>NZ_CM142717.1:365000-6229547 GCF_054898115.1 Pseudomonas sp. MDT1-16 | reverse complement strand
ACGAAATCAGGGAGTCGTTTGCGAAATGGGCCGGCATTTTAACAGGCTCAGCGAATTGTGCTGCTCTCTCCGACTTGTGACGCAGCACGCTATCTATATTTGCCGGTTTTGATACTTTCACGCAGGATGCGCGATGAGTTTGCGTCTAATGTTCGTCATTCACGATACAAAGCAACGGTTGATAACCGATGTCATTTGGTCATTGGTTACCGGCGCTGCATAATGCCCGTCGCCTACATCTTTGCAGAGTCTAGGGAGCTAGCTTGTCTACGCCTGTCGAACCCTTGCGTTTGCTGCTACTGGCGGAAGAGCCAGCGTGGGCAGCGTTGTTGCGCGAGTGCCTGGCTCCGATGGGGAACTCGGCCGTGCTGATCAGCGCGCCGAGCTGGGAGTCGGTCAGCAGTCTATTCGATGACAACCGCAGCGCGGTGTTGTTGACGATCCCGGCTCTCCAGCCTTTGCCCGGCCGTTGCAGCCTGCCGACGGTGTTGCTGCTCGAGCATGAGCCGCTGTCGCCGCCCGATGGTGTCAGTGACTGGCTGGTGCGCGATCTGCTCGATCCCGGCATGTTGCGCCGTTGCCTGCGCCATGTGCGTGAGCGCGGCGTGCTGGAAAACACACTGCAACGCCTGGCCGCGCAAGACCCGCTGACCGGCATCGCCAACCGTCAGGGTTTCCAGACCTTGCTGGCGGCACGCCTGGCGGAAAACGACGGCCGCGGCCTGGCCCTTGGTCACCTCGACCTCGATAACTTCCGTCACGCCAACGACGCCCTCGGCCATCAGGCCGGTGACCGGCTGATTCTGCAAGTGGTCGCGCGGCTGAAATGCCAGCTTGAGGCCGGCGATCAACTGGCGCGGTTGGGCAGCGATGAATTTGCCCTGCTGATCGACACCCGCCGCGCGCCTCAGCGCGCCGAATGGATGGCCGAACGCATTACCGAAGCGCTGGCCGAACCTTACTGGGTCGACGGCGAAAGCCTGTTGATCGGCTCAAGCCTCGGTATTGCCCACGCCCGGGCCCAGGCCGGCGCCGACCCGCTGATGTGGCACGCGCACATCGCCATGCAACAAGCCAAAAGCACTCAGGGCTGCACCTTTCACATTTTCAACGAACGCATCAATCGCAATGCCCGCAGCATGGCCGACCTCGAAAGCGAGCTGCGCCGGGCGTTGCGTCGGGATGAACTGGAGCTGCATTACCAGCCACGCCTAAACCTTGAGGACGGGCAGATCGTCGGCCTCGAAGCTTTGGTGCGCTGGCGTCATGGCGAGCGAGGCTTGCTGCCACCCAGCGAATTCGTGCCGCTGGCCGAGCAGAGCGGCTTGATCGTGCCGCTCGGTTACTGGGTGATTTCCCGCGCCTTGCGCGACATGCAGGCGTTGCGCGAACGGGGTTTGCCGGCGTTGCACATGGCGATCAACCTCTCGTTCCGGCAGTTTCAGGACAGCCAGTTACTGTCGACGCTGAGTCGGTTGATTGCCGAGCGCGGCGTCGAGGCGCAATGGCTGGAATTCGAACTGACCGAAACCGCCGTCATGCGTCGCAGCGATCTGGTGAAGCAGACCATGGATGCCCTCGGGCGACTGGGCGTACGCTTCTCGCTGGATGACTTCGGTACCGGTTTCTCTTCGTTTGTGCACCTCAACAGCTTGCCCATTACCTTGCTGAAGATCGACAAGAGCTTTGTCGGCGGCATGGAACAGCGCGAAGAGAATCGCAAACTGGTCCACGCGATGATCAATCTGGCGCACAACCTCAACCTTGAAGTGGTTGCCGAGGGCGTAGAAACGCCGGAGCAACTGGAACTTTTGCGCGGGTTTGGTTGCGATCAGGTGCAGGGATATCTGATCAGCAAGCCATTGCCGCTGACGGAGCTGGTTGAGTATTTGAGCTTCGGCAGCAATCAGCAGCCCGCATTGGAAGTCGTGAGCTAACCACAGACCCTGTAGGAGCGAGGCTTGCCCGCGAAGGCGGTCTGACATTCAACACATGTGGTATCAGATATGGCCTCTTCGCGGGCAAGCCTCGCTCCTACAAGGGATCTCAGTCAGGCTGGGCGATTTGGAAGCTTGCCCCTGACGACGGCTCCCGCCGAATCATCCGCGTCATCTTCCACTCAAACGCCAACGTCAGGCTCACCGCCGCGCACGCCAACCCCAGCGCCAATCCCCACCAGACACCCGTTGGCCCCCAATCCAAATGGAAGGCCATCCACCAGGCGGCTGGCGCGCCAATCAGCCAATAGCAGCCCAAACCCACCAGAAACGTCGTCTTGGCATCCTTGAGCCCGCGAATGCAGCCCATGGCGATGGTTTGCGTGCCGTCGAACAGCTCGAACCACGCGGCCACCGCCAACAGACTCACGGCCAGGTTGATGACTTCGCGAAACGCCGGGTCATTGTGATCCAGGAACAAACCGATCAGCTGATTCGGCAGCAACCAGAAGACCATGGCGAAGCCCAGCATCGCCGCCGCGCCAAAGGCAATCCCGACCCGTCCGGCCAGCCGTGCATCCAGCAGTTGCCCAGCGCCGTAGTGCTGACCGATACGCATGGTGATCGCATAGGAAAGCCCCGCCGGAACCATGAACGCCACCGAGACGATTTGCAGGGCGATCTGGTGTGCGCCCAGTTGCGTACTGCCCATGGTGCCCATGCACAGCGCCGCAAAGGCAAACAGCCCGACTTCCACTGCATAGGTACCGCCGATGGGCAGGCCCAGGCGCCACAGTTCTTTAAGGTACTGACGGTTGGGCCGCGACAGGCCCTGACGCAAGGGATAAGCGTCGTAGGCCGGATGCCGACGGATGTGCAGCGCCAGTGCCACGGCCATCAGGTTGGCGACGATCGCGGTGACCAGGCCAATCCCCACCAGGCCCATTTTTGGCAAGCCGAACATCCCGGTGATGAACGCGTAGTTGAGGACGAAGTTGGCCACGGTGCCGCCCAGGCTGATCACCATCACCGGCGTCGCCCGGCCGATGGCGCTGGTGAAGCCGCGCAGGGCCATGAAGCTCAGGTAGCCGGGCAGGGCGAACGGCAGGATCAGCAGGAACTGTCCTGCCGCATGGACGTTGGTTTCGGTCTGGCCAAACATCAGCAAGACCGGTTTCAGGTTCCACAGCAGCAGCCCGGCCACCAGCGCCATCAACCACGCCAGCCATAACCCGGCCTGAGTCAGCCTGGCGGCGCCGACGATGTCGCCGGCACCCTGACGGATTGCCACGAGGGTGCCGACCGCGGCGATCACGCCAATACAGAAAATCGACACGAACGAGTAAGTCGCCGCACCCAGGCCACCCCCGGCCAACGCTTCGGGACTCAGGCGCGCCATCATCAAGGTGTCGGTGAGGACCATCAGCATGTGCGCCAACTGCGAGGCAATCAACGGCCCCGCCAGCCGCAGGATGGCCCAGAGTTCGGTACGTGCTGGATGCTGCATGGTCGTCACGCTCCGCTCTTAAAGAGAAAAGGAAAGCCAAAGAGGACAGGAAGGCGTCGATTCTCGGCGCTCTACGGGGTTTGCACAAAGGGATAAAATGGATGGGTGGCATGATTCAAACTCATGCTGGAGAGTTTCTGCTAGGGTGACCGAATCCCGCTATAGGAGGTTTCCGAATGTCCCGTCGTCTTCCTCCCTTGTATGCCCTGCGCGCATTCGAAGCGGCGGCTCGGCACAGCTCGTTTACCCGTGCAGCCGAAGAATTATCGATCACTCAAAGTGCGGTCAGCCGACATATTCGTACGCTCGAAGACCATTTTGCCTGTCGGCTGTTTCACCGCAGCGGGCGCAATCTGCAATTGACCGAATCGGCGCGGCTGATCCTGCCGGGCATTCGTGAAGGCTTCACCGCGCTGGAGCGGGCCTGCAGTACCTTGCGCGCCGAGGATGACATTCTGCGCATGAAAGCGCCGTCGACCCTGACCATGCGTTGGCTGCTGGCACGGCTCAGCCGCTTTCGGCACCTACAACCAGGCAATGAGGTGCAATTGACCAGCGCCTGGATGGACGTCGACTCGGTGGACTTCAACCATGAACCGTTCGACTGCGCCGTCATCCTCAGCAACGGGCATTTTCAGCCGGACTGGGAGGCGAGTTTCCTGTTCCCGGAAGAGCTGATTCCAGTCGGCGCGCCGAATCTTCTGCAGGATCAGCCGTGGGATGTCGCGCGACTGGCCAATGCCGAACTGCTGCACCCGACGCCGGATCGTCGTGACTGGCGCAGCTGGCTGGAACGCATGGGGCTGGCGGACCAGGTGTCACTCAAGGGCGGGCAGGTGTTCGACACGCTGGAGCTGGGCATGATCGCCGCCGCCCGAGGCTACGGCGTGTCCATGGGCGATCTGCTGATGGTGGCGGAGGATGTGGCGCAGGGACGCTTGAGTTTGCCGTGGCCGACGGCCGTCGCCAGCGGTGAGAATTATTACCTCGTCTGGCCGAAAACACGCCCCGGAGGTGAACGTTTGCGTCGTCTCAGCGATTTCCTGCAAGGCGAAGCCCTAGCAATGGAATTACCCGATGTCCAGCACTTGAGCTGAATCGATAGAGCCGCCGCAATGGCGGCCTTGAGCCATATCCCGGTCAATTACTCAAGTATTCAGGTTTGCCGCCGAAAGTCTGCAGATGGAACCTTCGTGCAGGTTCGACGTAATTCCCATTAGAAATTTTGCTGAGTGTGCGTCGTGATCAGGATGATCCGGTCACTCGGCCAGGAGCTGTCATGTCTCAACCTCGTGCCCGGATCGCCTCACAGCTTGGTCTTGCGCTTGCCGTGATACTGGCGATTGTCATCAGCGGCAGTACCGTGTTCGCCCTGCGCTCGCTGGACACCGCCAACCTTGCCACCCGCGAAGAGCACCTGGCCAGTGAAGCCCGGTTGCTGGCCGATCAGTTGAGCACCTTTCACGGCACGTTGCGTGAAAGCACCCAGCGCCTGGCTGGCTTGTTCGAGAAACGCTTCAGCGCGGGTCTGAGCGTGCATCCGGGCGAACCGGTGGTCGTGGCGGGCGCTCAGACTCCGGGCCTGCACCTGGGCAGCGAAGTCTTGAACAACAACTTCAAGGAAGTCGACGAGTTCAAGCAAATGACGGCGGGTGTCGCCACGGTGTTCGTGCGCAGCGGCGAAGATTTCGTTCGGATCAGCACCTCACTTAGCAAACAGGACGGCAACCGGGCCATCGGCACGCTGCTCGATCACGCTAACCCGGCCTATGCCCGTTTGATGGCGGGGCAGAGCTATGTCGGTCGTGCCTTGCTGTTCGAGCGCTCCTACATGACTCAGTACACCCCCGTACGCGACAGCAGCGGTAAGGTGATCGCCGTCCTGTTCGTAGGATTCGACTACACCGACGCGCAGAACGCGCAGTTCGCCAACCTCAAGCGCTTCCGTATCGGCCAGACCGGTTCCCTGGCGCTGCTGGATGAACAGAACAAATGGCTGGTGCCGATAGCGGGTGTACAAGCGCTGGATCAGGCGACTCCGAGCATCGTTGGGTTGGCGAAGACGCCGGGCAAGGGCGAGTTCTGGAGCGACAAGTCCGAAGATTTCTACAGCATTGCCGTACCGTTTGAAGGCGGCCCATGGTCGGTGGTGGCGAGTATGCCGAAAACCGAAATCCGTGCCGTGACCTGGAGTGTCGGTATTCAATTGGCGATTGGCAGTCTGCTGGCGATGTTGATCGCTGTGGGCTCGGCAGTCTGGCTGTTGCGCAGCAAACTCGCGCCGCTGGGTGATTTGGTGCGTCAGGCTGAAGCCTTGGGTGCCGGTGATTTGAGCGTGCGGCTGAACGTCTCGAGCAACGACGAGATCGGTCAGCTGGCCCGCGCTTTCAACCAGATGAGCCAAGCTTTGTCGACCATGGTCGAGCACATCCGCAAAGCTTCGCAAGAGGTCAACAGCCGTGCCCAGGCCTTGTCCGGTCTGTCCGGCGGTGCCTATGAAGGGATGGAGCAGCAGTCGGGCGAAATCACCAGCATGGCTGGCGCCGTGGAAGAATTCAGCGCCACCTCCCTGAACATTGCCGACAACATGGGCAGCACCCAGCGTCTGGCTCAGGAAAACGCACAGCAAACCCAGATCGGTCGTACGTCGATGGACGAGGCGTCCTCGTCTCTGGAGCAAATCGCCGGCGCGCTTCAGAGCACGGCGACGGTGATCAATACCTTGGGTCAGCGCTCCCAGGAAATCGGTGGCATTGTCGGTGTGATTACCTCGATTGCCGATCAAACCAACCTGCTGGCGCTCAACGCCGCCATCGAAGCCGCTCGTGCCGGCGAGCAGGGTCGTGGTTTTGCGGTGGTGGCCGATGAAGTTCGCAACCTGGCTTCACGCACTCGCAAAGCGACTGACGAAATTTCCGGCATGATCCAAAGCATTCAGCAGGAAACCGGTAACGCCATCAGCACCATGGAACAGGGCAACGTGTTGATGCAGGAAGGCCTGTCGCGCAACGCCAACGTCGCTTCGGCGCTGGCGCGGATTGATGAGCAAAGCCGTTCTGCCGGGCAGCAATTCGCGGCGATTACCACGGCGACGCAGGAGCAGAGCAGCACCGCGACATTGCTCAGCAGCAATCTGCAGAGCATTGCGCTGGCCAACAGCGAGCAGCGTGAAGTGGTATCGAATCTGGCCGTCACGGCTAAAGAGCTGGAAAGCCTGGCTGCGGAGTTGCGAGCGGAGGTCGACCGGTTTCGTTGAGGCGTCTTCGAAGCCGCCTTCGCGGGCAAGCCACGCTCCCACAGAGATTGGTTGACCACCATTCTTGAGGCGACGATCCTGCTCGCGAAGGGGGGCGACTCGTTTACTCACTTACTGAGTCGATGGTCGATACTGCAACGCTTCGGCGAGGTGTTCCCGGGTAATGGCATCGACTTGCTCAAGGTCGGCCAGCGTCCGCGCTACCTTCAGCAGCCGATGCGCCGACCTCAGCGACAGTGTCAGTCGCTCACACGCAGTTTCCAGCCAGGTTTCGTCGGCGGTGGATAACTTGCAGTGCCGGCGCAGTCCCGGCAGATCAAGGAAGGCATTTGCGCAGCCTTGGCGCTTGTGTTGGCGCTCCCTGGCGTCGGCGACCAGCAGCGCGGCGGTTGCCGTGTCATCTCCGGGTTTGAGCGCAGGATTCAACGCTGTGGCCTCCCGAGCGACGGTCAGGTGCAGGTCGATCCGATCCAGCAGCGGCCCAGACAATTTGTTGCGATAACGCTGGACCATATCCGGTGTACAACTGCATTTGCCGCTGGGTTCGCCAAGATATCCACAGGGACACGGGTTCATCGCGGCCACCAATTGAAAGCGCGCCGGAAACCTCACGCGATCCTTGGCGCGGGAAATCACGATGTGGCCGGACTCCAGCGGCTCCCTTAAAACCTCCAACACCTTGCGATCGAATTCCGGAAGTTCGTCGAGGAACAGCACGCCATGATGGGCGAGGGTGATTTCGCCGGGTTGCGGCTTCGAACCGCCGCCCACCAACGCAGGGCCGGAGGCCGAGTGATGGGGTTGGCGGAATGGTCTTTGCGGCCAGTGGCTCAAGGGCACGCAACTGGTGACGGATTGAATGGCAGCGACTTCCAGCGCCTCGTTTTCGGCTAACGGGGGAAGCAGCCCCGGTAACCGACTCGCCAACAGTGTTTTCCCGGTCCCCGGCGGTCCGCTAAACAGCAGGTTATGAGCTCCAGCCGCCGCAATCAGCAATGCGCGCTTGGCCGAGATTTGCCCCTGCACTTCATTCAAGTCCGGATAGGGTTTACTTGCATAGAGCAACCCGTTGGAAACGTAGGGCTCGACTGGCGTATGTCCATTGAAGTGCGCAACGGCTTCCAGCAGGTGATCCACGGCAAACACCTTCAACCCCGACGCCAGGCACGCCTCTTCGGCGTTCGCCCGCGGCACCATCAGCGAGCGTCCGGCCTTGCGTGCGGCCAGCGCAGCCGGCAACACGCCTCTCACGGCACGTACCGCGCCTGACAACGCCAACTCTCCCAGGCATTCAATGTCATCCAGCGTCAACGTTGGCACCTGCACACTGGCGGACAGAATCCCCAAGGCAATCGCCAGATCAAACCGTCCGCCATCCTTCGGTAAGTCCGCAGGCGCGAGATTCAGCGTGATGCGCCGCGCTGGAAATTGCAGGCCTGAATTGATGATCGCGCTACGTACCCGGTCCTTGCTTTCCTTTACTGCCGCTTCGGGTAAACCAACCATCGTCAATGACGGCAAACCGTTGGCCAGATGGACTTCTACGGTAACGGCGGGCGCATCCACGCCAATCTGGGCGCGGCTGTGAACGATGGAGAGTGACATAGTCGTTCCTTGAGCTTTACGGGAACCGCTTCCTGCGGTTTTTTGAAGGGTAGTCGGGGGCGCGTAATGGCGCAGGCGCCAAATTTTCGCAGGATGTTGCGAGTGTCTTTCTGATGGGTGAAGCGTAAGGGAGTGGGGATTTGCGACGTAATCAGTCGCGGGATGAGGTTGTTGTAGGACGTTGCCTGGATCTATGAAGGACGGTGGCGAAAGCTGAATCGAAGGCGAAAAAAAACCGCCTTGAGGAAGCGGTTTTTTGTGTGCAGATTTCGGGGAGGCCAAGGCCTGCGTCCTTAGTGAATACACTCATGGTGCTGAGGTTGTTCACCTTTTTTTGTCGAATCAGGCGTAGCGGGTGCTCTGTAACCGGCGAGCCAGCCGCTTGGCTCCAATTCTTTACCGCGAGCCGCAGCAACCTCAAAAAAGCGACGTTGAGTGGCTGATACGTTCCCGGTCAGCCGGAGTGCCTCCGCATGATATCCAGCGATGAGTAGCAGTTTGGCTTTTCGTTTTCCGGGTTTCATAGCGATCTCTTTTGGATTGAAGATGGTTTTACAGGTTGGTCAGCTTAAGAGGTGAGCGCGGTAGTGATGCAATGAGAATTGGTGCTCCTTTTTGTAGGAAGCGTCTTGGTTTGGAAGGAGTTCTGAAGGCCCTTGGTAGTCCTTTTCCTAAAGCTTTGAAGGGATGGCCAAGAGTCGCATTGGCGCATTTGCATAAGTGAATTCAGGTTATACACTCAAGATTAATGCATAACGTTAAGCTTTAAATTATGATCGTTAGCTTTAAGTGTTCTGAGACCGAGTACCTGTTTCGCAATGGTAAGACCCGTATGTGGTCAGCCATTCTGAGTGTCGTGGAACGAAAGCTGACGATGCTTGATGCTGCTGCCGTACTGATTGACCTTCGATCACCGCCGGGTAATCGCTTGGAGGCATTGGGGGGAAACCGAAAAGGTCAGCACAGCATCCGTATCAACGCTCAATGGCGAATTTGCTTTGTTTGGGGTCTTAACGGGCCAGAGAATGTCGAAATCGTCGATTATCACTGAGGTGAGTAATGACTAAGAATGGTATGCGCCCGGTTCACCCCGGCGAGATCCTCAAAGAGGAATACCTGGAGCCTCTGAGCCTTACGGCGGCAGCCTTGGCTAGAGCATTGAGCGTTTCGACACCAACGGTGAACGACATCGTGCTCCAGCGTCGGGGTGTCAGCGCTGATATGGCTCTAAGGCTATCTATCTGTCTGGACACGACCCCGGAATTTTGGCTGAACCTGCAATCGACTTACGATTTGCGCAAAGCCGAGATTGAGCGAGGGGCAGCGATCCGGGATCAGGTTGAGCGGCTTCCGCACTGCGCCTGATCCTCAATTCCTGAACGAACCCCACGCTATAACGTGGGGTTTTTTTTGTCGTTCAGAATGCCTGGAGTATTCGGGAAGCACGCTTCCACCACGGTGCATTGGCCGCAGGCTGCGGCCGTTCACTATCCGCCAGCATGTGCGGAACATCCTGCAAGCGAATCCACGGTTGGTTATTCCAGTGCAGCAAACTCAGCGACATCTCTGGCCAGTTCAACAGGCTCAGGATCGGGCGTTCGGTTGACGTTGGCTGTTGGGCATCTCTGAGGGCTGGCACTACGTCGTGGGTCAGCCATTCGCGCAGGCCTCGGTGTTCGGGGCAGTAGTGGTAGACCAGTAATGCATAGACGCCGGATTCGCTGATCAGCAGTGTGTCTTCTACCGTGCCGTGGATGAGCATTCGCACAGATTGGCGCTGGTCGGAATCGAGTTTGCGTAGTGCTCGTTCGTCGAGGAATAGTCTGAGCAATCGGCCGAGGTCGCGTGCGCTGAACCAGGCCTGGTTTTCCAGGAGGAGGGCGTGGAGGTGGAGTTTGTGGCGGGTGAAGGTGTGTGGGATCAGATAGTTGTCGTCCATAGAGCATCACTCAAACTCGCATTAAGGAAACTGCCGCTGATCGTCGCCAAACGAAAAGGGTGGCAGCTGTGCGCGGGTTGGCGAACCGGTGCATGCGAAAAACCGGCAGACCCGAAGGTCTCCCACGCCCAGCCGCCATAATTCGAGAGGGGAATAATGCCCAGAGTCGAACGTGGTTGCGGTGCGTCACATGCTATCCGGGTCGCCAAACCCAGTGCTGAACATTCAGCATTGGGTGAGCTTAGGAACCGGGGCTTTGTGGCGCAATCGGACGACGGTGTGATCTTTGTAGGACGTTGCCGAGATAGTGGCGGGGCGGAAGATCAAAAGATCGCAGCCTTCGGCAGCTCCTACAGGAGTGGTCGGTCCAGTGTGGGATGGCTGGAAGACTGAGGCGACCCTTATCGCGAGCAAGCTCGCTCCCACAGTTGATCGGAGGTGTTATTCGGTCGGCGGATTGAGCTTTGCTTCCAGCTCCGCCACTTTCGCCTCAAGACTTTCCAACCGTGCCCGCGTCCGTGCCAGCACGACCATCTGGCTATCGAATTCTTCCCGGCTCACCAGTTCCAGCTTGCTGAAGCCGCTCTGCAACAGGGCCTTGAACTGGCTTTCTATTTCGCTTTTCGGCAGTGGGGTGTCGCCGCTGAAGAGGCGGGAGGCGGTGCCGCTCAGGGCATCGAGGAAGTCTTTGGGTGCGAGCATGGGAAATGTCCTGTCAACAATGGCGGGCAGTGTATCACGCACTGTCTATAGTCAATCTCGCAGTCAGGGCTGCACGCTTTTCGCGCATGCGGCCGGACGGCAATGCACTGTTGTTGTGCGTATCAGTCGGGTCATTGCAGCGAAGTAGCTTGCGGCAGCGGCCAAGGGCTTGAAATCAGTGGGTTTTGGCGAGATGGCAAGCTTTCTGCTTAGTCGGTAGTGACCCATGCACTGATGCAGTCGCTGTGACGAATGCAGTGCGCCAAGCGGAACGGGGGAAAGTGTTTCGTGCGGAGTGGTTAGCAGGCGTCGGACGGGCAGGTAAGGCCGACGATGCGTTACAAAGCCAGGCACTGCGCTTAGACTTGAGTCGGGTTTGTTTTCCTGGGGCAAGTCCACCAAATTCGGGAGAGAGTTTTCATGAAGCTAGTCACTGCCATCATCAAGCCGTTCAAACTGGACGACGTACGCGAGTCGCTGTCCGAGATCGGCGTGCAGGGCATTACCGTTACTGAAGTCAAAGGCTTCGGTCGGCAGAAGGGTCACACCGAGCTGTATCGCGGCGCGGAATACGTGGTCGATTTCCTGCCAAAGGTGAAGATCGACGTCGCCATTGACGACAAGGATCTTGACCGGGTTATCGAGGCGATAACCAAGGCTGCCAACACCGGCAAGATCGGTGACGGCAAGATCTTCGTGGTCAATCTGGAACAGGCGATTCGCATCCGTACCGGCGAAACCGATACCGACGCAATCTAAGCCGCCACACACCCAACGCCCCAGGAGAAAACAAAATGACTCTGCGTAAATTCGCAGGGCTAGGAGCCCTGTTGTCCCTCGTAATGCCCAGCCTGGCTATGGCGGCAGACGAAGTGGCGGCCCCAGTCCTCAACTCCGGCGACACCGCCTGGATGATGACCTCGACAGCCCTCGTGCTGTTCATGACCATTCCCGGCCTCGCGCTGTTCTACGGCGGCATGGTTCGCTCCAAAAACATTCTTTCCGTGATGATGCAGTGCTTCGCCATTACCGGTCTGATCAGCATTCTGTGGGTCATTTATGGCTACAGCATCGCGTTCGACACCACCGGCATGGAACAGGGCGTCGTCAACTTCAACTCATTCTTCGGCGGCATGGGCAAGGCATTCCTCGCCGGTGTCACGCCATCGAGCCTGACCGGTCCCGCGGCGCTGTTCCCTGAGGCGGTGTTCATCACCTTCCAGATGACCTTCGCCATCATCACCCCTGCGCTGATCGTCGGTGCCTTCGCCGAGCGGATGAAGTTCTCCGCGATGCTGATCTTCATGGGCGTCTGGTTCACCCTGGTTTATGCACCAATCGCGCACATGGTCTGGTCCGGTAACGGCGGCCTGATGTGGGACTGGGGCGTGCTGGACTTCGCCGGCGGCACCGTGGTGCACATCAACGCCGGTGTAGCCGGTCTGATTGCCTGCCTGGTACTGGGCAAACGCAAAGGCTTCCCGACCACTCCGATGGCGCCGCACAACCTCGGTTACACCCTGATGGGTGCTGCAATGTTGTGGGTTGGTTGGTTCGGCTTCAACGCCGGTTCCGCTGCTGCGGCCAACGGCACTGCCGGTATGGCGATGCTGGTGACCCAGATCGCAACCGCCGCCGCTGCATTGGGCTGGATGTTCGCCGAGTGGATCACTCACGGCAAACCAAGTGCTCTGGGTATCGCTTCGGGTGTTGTGGCCGGTCTGGTTGCAATCACACCAGCCGCTGGCACCGTAGGCCCGATGGGTGCTCTGGTCATCGGCCTGGCAGCCGGCGTGGTGTGCTTCTTCTGCGCCACCACCCTGAAACGCAAACTCGGTTATGACGACTCCCTGGACGCCTTCGGTGTGCACGGCATCGGCGGTATCCTCGGTGCGATCCTGACCGGTGTCTTCGCTGCACCGGCCCTGGGTGGCTTCGGCACTGTCACCGACATCGGTGCACAAGTCTGGATTCAGTTGAAAGGCGTGGGCTTCACGGTGATTTACACCGCGATCGTCACCTACATCATTCTCAAGGTCCTGGACGCCGTCATGGGTCTACGCATCACTGAGGAAGAAGAGGCGGTCGGCATCGATTTGGCGCTTCACAACGAACGCGGCTACAACTTGTAAGTACGCGCACAAAAAACTTGCCCGGCTTGCCGGGCATTTTTTTGTCTGGAGTTTGTCAGTGAAGGAACTGCTGAAAGGTTTTTTCGTACACGTTTAGTGGCGTTTACGACGAGCGTTTTTCTGCGGCCAATGGCTTACATGATTGAAGGAATATTAGGGCCTTTGTTTTTTCCCAGAGCGCGCTAGAATGCGCCCCGAACGTGCGGAGAACTGTATGTGGCAACAGACTCTGATTACCCTGCGGGCGAGGCCCCGGGGCTTTCATCTGGTAACGGACGAATTACTCGCTGGCCTGCCTGAACTCAAGGCATGTCGGGTCGGTCTGTTGCATTTGTGGCTGCAGCATACCTCGGCGTCGTTGACCATCAACGAGAACGCCGATCCGGCGGTACGTCGCGACTTCGAACGATTTTTCAATCGTCTGATCCCACAAGGAACAGACGGCTATGAGCATAACGACGAAGGCCTGGACGACCTCCCGGCGCACTTCAAGGCCAGTGTACTTGGCTGTCAGCTCAGTTTGCCGATTTCGGCAGGCCGACTGGCGCTGGGAACCTGGCAAGGCGTTTA
This sequence comes from Pseudomonas sp. MDT1-16, assembly GCF_054898115.1. Classification (NCBI taxonomy): domain Bacteria; kingdom Pseudomonadati; phylum Pseudomonadota; class Gammaproteobacteria; order Pseudomonadales; family Pseudomonadaceae; genus Pseudomonas; species Pseudomonas sp. MDT1-16. Next base: position 6,215,899 of record NZ_CM142717.1, on the reverse strand, counting down.
TCTGGGCGAGCACCGTGATTATGGCGGTGCCCGTAAAGTCCTCGCCACCGTCTACGGTGAAGGGGCATAAACCGTGGTTACCAGCGGTTGTAGAATTTTTTCCGGCGGCCTTCGACAGATGGCGAAGCTGGGCTATAACTAATCTGCTTTTCGCAAGTCATGAGGTAGAACATGAGCGACGATGATCTGGAAAACGACGACCTCGAAGTAGGCGACGACGAAACCGAAGAAGGTCTGGAAACTGCAGCGGAAGACGTTGCTGACGACGATGGCGGTGAAGCGCCCGTTCCGACCGCCAAAGGCAAAGCCAAGGCAGCGGTATCGGTTGATGAACTGCCGAGCGTTGAAGCCAAGAACAAAGAGCGTGACGCTCTGGCACGCGCCATGGAGGAGTTTCTCTCCAAAGGCGGTAAGGTGCAGGAAGTGGAGGCCAATGTGGTCGCCGATCCTCCCAAGAAGCCTGACAACAAGTACGGCAGTCGGCCTATCTAAGCGCCAGCAGCTTGCTTGCTGAAAAAGCCCGCCGTCGCTGCGGGCTTTTTCATGGGTGAAATAAAATTCTTGAGCTCAGGCCGAAGCCGCATTCCAGCGAGCCAACAACGCCGGCAACTCGGTCAAACTGCGAATCTCGGCATCCGGCGCCTTCTGCGCTTCCCACACCTTGCCCGCCGGGTTAAACCAGATCGCCCGCAACCCCGCCTGCTGGGCGCCGGCAATGTCGTCACCCGGATGATCGCCGATATGCACCGCCGTTTCAGCCGTCGCACCACCCCGTTGCAACGCCTCATGAAACAGTCGCGCATCCGGCTTGCCGATGCCGATGTCTTCGGCGCACAAGGCAAACTTGAAGTAGTCCGCCAGCCCTAACCGGCGCACATCGGCGTTGCCGTTGGTGACCACGCCGAGAGCGTAGTGATTGGCCAGAGTCTCCAGGGTCGGTTGCACCTCCGGGAATATTTCCAGCTGATGCCGGGCATGCAGAAACACCTCAAAACTCTGATCGGCCAGGCCTGAGGCCTGACCCGGGTCGTAACCGGCCTCTTCCAGCGCGTGGAACAAGACTCGGCGACGCAGGGCGCTGATGCGGTGCTTGAGGCTTGGTTCGCTGCTGAGGATCCGCTCGCGAATCGCCCACAAATGCTCCACCGGCACGGCGCCCAGATTCGGTGCATGCTCGGTCAGCCATTCACGCAATACGGCTTCGGCGCTGACGATCACCGGGGCGGTGTCCCACAGGGTGTCGTCGAGGTCGAAGGTGATCAATTGGATTCTCATGAATCATCGCCTTTGATGCGTTTGGCCCTTGGATGGGCGCTGTCGTAAACCGTCGCCAGGTGCTGGAAGTCCAGGTGGGTGTAGATCTGGGTGGTTTTGATGTCCGAGTGGCCGAGCAATTCCTGAACCGCCCGCAAGTCCTGGGAGGACTCCAGCAAATGGCTGGCGAAGGAGTGCCGCAGCATGTGCGGATGCAGGTTCTGTCCCAGTTCGCGCTCGCCAGCCGCTTTAACCCGCACCTGAATCGCCCTAGGGCCGAGGCGCCGGCCTTGCTGGCTGACAAACACCGCGTCGTCCGCCGGGTTGCTCATGGCCCGTAGCGGCAGCCACAACTCCAGCGCTTCGCGTGCTTTCTTGCCGACCGGCAGCAGTCGGGTCTTGCTGCCCTTGCCGAGCACTTGAACCAAGCCATCGGCCAGGTCCAGCTGATCCAGATTGAGCCCGGTCAGTTCCGAAAGGCGCAAACCTGAGGAATAGAACAGCTCCAGAATCGCCTGATCCCGACGCGCCAGGAAATCATCTTCCACCGCGCCCTCAAGCAGTTGCAGCGCGCGGTCGGTGTCGAGGGTTTTTGGCAGCCGACGTTCGCCCTTCGGCGGCGCCAGGCCATTGGCCGGGTCGTGATCGCAAAGGCCTTCGCGGTTGAGGTAGTGATAGAGCCCACGCACTGCCGACAGTAAACGCGCCAAGCTGCGGGACGATTGACCCTGTGAATGCAGGCGTGCGACCAGGCTGCGCAGGCGCTGGATGTCCAGGGCGGCCCAACTGCTGATGTTCTGTTTGACGCACCAGCCCAGCACTTTGTCGAGGTCGCGGCGGTAGGCGTACAGCGTATGGGGCGACACCTGTCGCTCACTGCGCAAGTGTTCGCAGTAAGCGTCCAGTTGCCGTTCCATGGTCAGCGTACCGAGCGCAGGGAGCTGTTGACCCGCGGCAGCACGCGGCCCATCACTTCGGCGATGTAGCTGAGAAATAGCGTGCCCACCGAGCTCTTGTAGTGCTGCGGGTCGCGGCTGGCGATGGCCAGGACGCCGTGGATGCCCTGGTAGCTGATGGCGACGACGGCGGTGGAACCAATCTGCTTGCGCTGTTCTTCGCCAAACAGGAAGTCCAGTTCATGTTCACGCAGGCTGCCGCTGACGCTTTTGTCTTCGGAGAGCAAGCCGCCGATGGCCGTTTGCGCGTCGGCATGGGTCACCCAGCGGCCCACCGGCATGGGATTGTCACCCAGCAGAATCAGGCTGACAAAGGGCACCTGGAAGTCCTGGCGCAGACTGTCTTCGACGCTGATCACCACATCTTCCAGGCTGGTGGCGTCCATCAGCGCGAGAATCAGGCGGCGGGTCTTGTCGAAGAGGCGGTCGTTGTCGCGGGCCACGTCCATCAAATGCGAGAGGCGATGACGCAACTCGATATTGCGGTCGCGCAGGATGGTCATCTGGCGTTCGACCAGCGAAATGGTGTCGCCGCGCTGGTGCGGAATGCGCAAGGTTGCGAGCAGTTCTTCATGCTCGACGAAGAAATCCGGATGAGCCTCCAGGTACGCGGCAATCGCCGCCGCCTCAAGGCTTTCGGAAGAGGATTCGTCGGGCTGTAGGGCGGGAACCTGGGGCTTATCGGTCATGGATTTAACTCACTCAAAGACGCACCTGTCCTTCATATACGCGCACTGCCGGGCCGGTCATCATGACCGGTTGGCCAGGGCCTGCCCATTCAATGGACAAACGCCCGCCGGGCAGGTCGATCAATAGCGGCGAATCCATCCACCCCTGGCTGATCGCGGCCACTGCGGCAGCGCAAGCGCCGGTTCCGCACGCCTGGGTTTCCCCGGCCCCGCGTTCCCAAACGCGCAGCTGCGCACGGTTCCGGTCGATGACCTGAAGAAAACCGACATTGACCCGCGCCGGGAAGCGCGGATGGTTTTCGATTTTCGGCCCCAGTTCATGCACCGGCGCGTTGTTGATATCGCTGACCCGTAGCACGGCATGGGGGTTGCCCATGGACACGGCGGCCAGTTCGACCGCAGTGCCGTCGACGTCAACCTGATAACTCAGGGCCTGTTCCGGCGCGTCGAACGGAATGTCGGCCGGTACCAGGCGCGGTGCGCCCATGTTGACACCGATCTGCCCGTCGCTGCGGATATCCAGTTCGATGATGCCACTTTTGGTCTCGACGCGGATCAGCCGTTTCGCGGTCAGGCGCTTGTCGAGCACGAAGCGCGCGAAGCAGCGTGCACCGTTGCCGCACTGTTCCACTTCGGAGCCGTCGGCGTTGAAGATCCGATAGCGGAAATCCACGTCCGGGTTGCTGGGCGCTTCGACGATCAGCAACTGGTCGAAACCGATACCCGTATGCCGATCGCCCCATTGCTTGGCATGTTTGGGCAGGATGTGCGCATGCTGGCTGACCAGGTCAAGGACCATGAAGTCATTGCCCAGGCCGTGCATCTTGGTAAAACGCAGCAGCATGGTTTTACTCCGGCAGCAGGCTTTCGCCAGCAAACAACTCGGCTACCGTCTCACGGCGACGCACTTCAAATGCCTGATCACCGTCCACCAACACTTCAGCGGCACGACCGCGGGTGTTGTAGTTGGAACTCATGACAAACCCGTAGGCACCGGCCGAATGCACGGCCAGCAGATCACCTTCTTCCAGGGCCAGCTGACGGTCCTTGGCCAGGAAGTCGCCGGTCTCGCAGATCGGCCCGACGATGTCGTAGGCACGGGCAGCGGTATTGCGCGGGCGCACGGCGGTGACGTCCATCCAGGCCTGGTACAGCGCCGGGCGGATCAGGTCGTTCATGGCCGCGTCGACGATGGCGAAGTCTTTGTGTTCGGTGTGCTTGAGGTACTCGACCTGGGTCAGCAACACGCCGGCGTTGGCGACGATAAAGCGGCCCGGCTCGAACACCAGCGCCAGGTCACGACCGTCGAGACGCTCGCGCACGGCTTTGATGTAGTCGGCAGCCAAGGGCGGCTCTTCATCGCGATAACGCACACCCAGGCCACCACCGAGATCGATATGGCGCAGGTAAATGCCGCAATCGCCGAGACGGTCGACCAGGCCCAGCAGGCGGTCGAGGGCATCGATGAATGGCGCCAGGGTGGTCAGTTGCGAACCGATGTGGCAATCGACGCCGACGACTTCCAGGTTAGGCAGTTGGGCGGCACGGATGTACACGTCTTCGGCGTCGGCGATGGCGATGCCGAACTTGTTCTCTTTAAGACCGGTGGAAATGTACGGGTGGGTACCGGCGTCGACATCCGGGTTTACGCGCAGCGAGATCGGCGCGCGAACACCCAACTCGGCGGCGACGACTTGCAGACGTTCCAGCTCATCGGTGGATTCGACGTTGAAGCAATGCACGCCGACTTCCAGGGCACGACGCATGTCGTCACGGGTCTTGCCGACACCGGAGAACACGATCTTGTCGGCGCTGCCACCAGCGGCCAGTACGCGTTCCAGCTCACCACGGGAGACGATGTCAAAACCGGCGCCCAGACGCGCCAGGACGTTCAGTACACCCAGGTTGGAGTTGGCCTTGACCGCAAAGCAGACCAGGTGCGGCATGCCGGCCAGTGCATCGGCAAAAGCCAGGTACTGGGCTTCGATGTGGGCGCGGGAGTAGACGTAGGTCGGTGTGCCAAAGCGTTGAGCGATGGCGGACAGGGCAACACCTTCCGCGAACAGCTCCCCGCCACGGTAGTTAAAAGCGTCCATGGCGTTCCCTTAGTAGACGTCGTGCTTGTGCGATTTGGATGCAGGCTGTTTTTGCGACGACTTGGCCTGCTCTGCAGGGTCCTGGCTGTCATCGGGCAGGTACAGCGGGCCTTTTTGACCACAGGCCGACACAAGGCAGGCAACCGCGGCGAGCGCAGCAAGGGACGAGATCAGGCGCTTCATGGCGAAATCCTTGAAAATGCATTAATTGCGCCGGAGTATACCGGCCACCCGGCAGCTTGCCTATGCGACGGGGCTCCCGTCCGGCGGGGCTTGGACCGTAGCGCGGTAACTTGTCCTGCACCGTACACGGATATTTCGTAACGCTGTCGGGCCCTTGGTCGTTATCCTTTGCAATCACCGGGGCTCGCCCGTATCTTGCGGCGCTTGAGCGTGAGTAGACACTTTTTGAGGTTCCCGCAATGAGTTTGACTGAAGCCCGTTTCCACGATCTGGTCGATGCCACCCAGCAGACGCTGGAGGATGTTTTTGACGAAAGTGACCTGGATATTGATCTGGAGAGCTCGGCCGGTGTGCTCACCGTCAAGTTCGAAAACGGCAGCCAGTTGATCTTCAGCCGTCAGGAGCCACTGCGGCAGTTGTGGCTGGCGGCGGTGTCCGGCGGGTTCCACTTCGATTACGACGAAGAGAGCGAGCGCTGGATGTGCGACAAGAGCGAGGAGCAATTGGGCGAGATGCTTGAGCGCATCGTCATGCAGCAAGCTGGCGTCGAACTCGATTTCGAAGGCCTGTGAGATCGTGACCCAGCCTGCGCCCGTTCGTCCGCCCAAGCCGCTCTACAGCAATGTCAGCCCGGCGGTGCCTTCGCCGTGCAGCGGTGTGTGTCGGCTGGATGAGCGAAAGGTCTGCCTTGGGTGTTTTCGCCCTGTCGAAGACATCCGCGAATGGCGCTCGGCCGATGACGATCGGCGGCGTGTCATCTGCGCCCAAGCAGTTCAGCGCAAGACCTCCACCTGAAGCCTTCACGCGACCTGTAGCAGCTGGCGAAGCCTGCGTTCGGCTGCGCAGCAGTCGTGAGATCAGGCGCTAAGGTGTATCAGGAATACCGAGCACTCAGGTTTTACGACTGCTGCGCAGCCGAACGCAGGCTTCGCCAGCTGCTACAAAAGTGTGTCGTCGCCCTGACTTGTATATTTATTGAGCTGTGATAGTGTCCGGTTACGCCTCAACCCATCGAGGCTCGTGAAAACCCCGCCTTTTTCTGGCGGGGTTTTGCTTTTTCTGTGCAGAAGAAAGGAGTCTGCCCAAATCATGACCGCACCTTCAATCACCCTTACCCGTCTGGACGTTCAACGTCTGGAACGCCTGATCGACAGCCTGGATGACACGCTGCCGGGCGTGATCGCGCTGCAAACCGAACTGGACCGCGCCGATACCCTGGTCGGTCACGAAGATGTGCCCGCCGATGTCGTGACCATGAACTCCCGTGTGCATTGCCGTGAAGAAATCAGTGGCAAGGACTATCACCTGACGCTGGTTTACCCGAAGGATGCCAATGCCGACGAAGGCAAGATTTCCATTCTGGCGCCAGTGGGCAGTGCCTTGCTCGGCCTGAAGGTGGGTCAGCACATCGACTGGCCGGCTCCGGGCGGCAAGACCCTCAAGCTGACGCTGCTGGAAGTCGAATCGCAGCCTGCCAATGGCGGCGCCTTCCCGGAATGACGTCCCCTCAGACCTGCTCGAGCGCGTCATTCAATGCGCGTTCCAGGTCGGCCTTGTAGCGCAAATACAGATTGCTTGAGTTCTGCCCATCACCGAGCAGGCCCGACAGATCCAGGTCGGTGATGTAGCAGCGATAGCGTTCGGTTTCACGGCGTTGCTCGACGATTTCCCGGGCGACCACGCTGAACAGTTGGTCGCCATGCTCCAACTCTGAAAACTCCCGCTGATTGCAATACAACGTGACCTGCACCTGTCCCGGTGCGGCTTTGCCGACAATCGCCTGCACGTCGTAGAACGGTTTGTTGACCGGGGTTTGCGGCGCTGGCCGAGCTTCGACCCGACGTGCCCGTACGGGGCCGGAGGGCAGCAGTTGGTAATACAAGGTGTCCAGGCTCAGCGGCTGGGCGACGTCCATCGGCAGCAATGCGTCGCGCCGGTACTGGAGCGATTGCAGGAAACGTTGCAAGGGCACCAGCAGGCTTTGCTCGTCGTGGTAGGGCAAACGCTGCTGCCACAGGGCACTGAATTCATCCAGTACGTACAGGTCGGCGTGGTATTCATTGATCCGGTAGAACACCTGAATGCAGTCGGGCTGACCCATCGGCAGGACTAGCGCCAGGTCGTGATCTTCCAGTGCCATCGGGTCCAGGTGCAGCGGGCTGTAGCTTGCCAGCTCTTCGCCCAGATAATCGACCAGCGCCGGCAGCGTGGCGAGGGCGACATGATTGACTTGTCCGGGTACCAGTTCCAGCACGTGGTAGTGCTGCTGGACCTGTATCAGGTAACGATGATTGAGTTTGCTCAACAGCAGGTTCTGCGCGGTGTCGAGGATTTCTTCGACCCGCTGGGCGATGAACTGTGCGCGGTTGTGGCAGAAGCAACGTACTCGCAACGTGGGTTGTTGTAGCCCGCTGGGCAGGTTGTTGAGGTAATCGCGCACGCAGTCGAGCAGCGCGTGGGGGCCGTTGAAGCGGCTGACCAGCACTTCGTTCCAACTATTGAGCGTGACCTGATCCAGCGTCAGCACCAGGTTTTCCCGAACGCCGGCGTAGCTGAGCGAATCGGTGCGCTCGGTGGTCATCAGGATGTTCAGGTCGCGGTGGTGCTTGAGTGGATCGACACCGACGTTTACCAGAATCAGCACTTCGCTCGGCACACTGGCACGCAGTAACGGCTTTTCAGCGACGGTTGTCAGCGGCAGGACGATGCTCTGTTGCAGGCTGCCGAGCAGGTTGAACAGTTCGAACTCGCTCAGGTCGCTGCTGCCGGGGTGCAAGGCCAGGCGAGTGCTGCAGTCGATCACGCCATTGCGGTGACACCAGGTCAGCAGTTCCAGCAACTGGCGGCTGCGCTTGATCGGTGCGAAATGCTCCCACTCCAGGGCCGTCAGGCTGCCGTTGTACAAACCCCACTGAGGTTGACCCGATTCTTTTTTGTTCGGCGCTTGCACCAGCGTGAGGGTGTCTTCGGCCATATCCGGTGCAATGCCAGGGTTGATGAACTCGACCTTGTCGGCCTTGCGCTCGAACGCCGCGTACAGCCGCCGACCCAGCACGTTAAGGTCGCGTTTGTTGATCAGGCTGACCGTCTGTTCGGTGCGGGCGAACTGGGTCAGGAAGCGGTAGCTGTAATTGAGCTCGTTGACCAAGGCCCTGCGTTCAGCGCTGACCTGACGGACTTTCCACTGGCTGCGGCTATCGAGCAGGGCCAGTTGACGCTGATCCCAGTGCCATTCGTGGGCCAGGCGTCTAAGCAACGAACGCTGCCAGCTCTGAGTGCGACTGCTGTTGCCGGTGAGTTTGCGATTGACCTTCAGGTACAACGCCCGGCGTACCAGCTCCAGCCGTTCCGGCTCGCCACGGGCGGTGAGGTATTCCTCGATGCGCCGGTAGACCACGACGTACGGGTCCAACTCATCAAGGTCGAGCCGATTGGCAAACACCGCTTGCTTGAAGCGCAGGCTCAGGCAATGGACTTTGGGGTGTTCGCTGGCATAGACCTCGGTCAGCAGCAGTTTGAGCACCGATTTGTACGGCGATTCGATGCCCTTGAACAACTGCCAGAGCCCGGCACCGATGAACTCGCCGGGTGGGATATAGGCCAGATGCCCCAAGTCCAGGGTTTCGTCGGCACGGATGAAGCGCTTGGACATCAGCGTGTGGGTGTACCGGTCGTAGCTTGCCTCTTCGTAGACGGGCACCAGCCACCAAATGGGTGTGCGGCCGGCCAGCCAGATCGCGGTGCGATAGAACTCGTCCAGCAGCAAATAGTGCTGGGTGGTGCCGCAGTCTTCCGAGCTCAGTTGCGTATCACGTTCGCCGCGTACGAAACGGGTCGGGTCGATCAGGAAGAAATGCGCCTCAGCGCCTTGGCTGGCAGCCCAGACTTCGAGGAGCTGGCATTTTTTGCGCAGCTCAGTGAGCTCGTTTTCGCTTAAGTCCGGCCCGTGACAGACCCACACGTCCATGTCGCTCTGGTCGGCCTGGGCCAGGGTACCGAGACTGCCCATCAGGAACAGGCCGTGAATCGGTCGCGGCGGATTGCTGCCGTGGCGGGGCTTATAGGAAAACGAGCGAGTCAGGCGTTGGGCTTCGGCAAGGGCGTTGGCGTCGGGTTCGTAATTCGACAGCCCGGCTGGCGTACCGCCCGAAACGTATCCCGGCAACAGCGGATGATTGACGTGGAAAAACAGCGGCAACAGGGTCAGCACCGCTTGCTGACGGGTCGACAACCCTTCCATGGCGCGGGCCATGCGGCCTTCGTTGAGCTTCAGAAAACGTGCGCGCAGCTGGCTGAGAACCTTGCGGTCGATTCCCTCGTCCAGATCGGGGCGGATTTCATGGGTGCGGGTCATGTCAGCTCAAACCGGCTTGCGGGGCTCGGACGTGGGAGGTCTCAGGATGAGGGGCAGTTTAGCGCTTCGGCCCTGGGACTTTTAAGCTGATTTTGTTTTTCTGGCGTCAGATTTTTATCGCGGGGCGACGGCAGGCAACAGAGTGAGCCCGCGGAAATCCCGTAGCAGGGGTTTCCGTGGGCGCTGCGGTAATGCTCAGGCAGTTTCCCGTACGTTGAGAATGGTCAGAACGGTTTGCACATTTTGCGCGGCGTCACGACCCAGACTGGTCAGATAACCACCATCTGGCTGGGTGATCAGTTCTTTGTCGAACAGTCTTTGGGCGGCGGCAATGGCTTTCGGGGCAGCGGTCTGATGAATTTTCAAACCTTCCTGGGAACTGTCCAGGTTGAAGAGTGCGAGGATTTCCAGTTCGGCAACCAACTCAGGGGTAAGCGACATAAGGACTCCAGACTTTCTAGGAATTGGACGACAGCGCCCCTAAGGTGATCTCACTCGGGCGGCATGTCCAGTGCTCGCGACAGGGTTTTTTCGCCTTTGTAGGAGCGAGGCTCGTCCGCGAAGAAAGATGACGCGGTTTCTATGGGGGACCGCGTTGTGGCCTTCGCGGGCAAGCCTCGCTCCTACGAGAAGGGGGGATCATTTCTTTTCGGGCGGCAACTCTGGCAATGCACGCAACGCAGTTTCATACCATTCAGTGTTGAACGCGCGGTCTTCTTCGAGGATTGCGTCGATTTCTACTGCCAGAACGTGGGCCATCAGATTGAGGATTTCTTCACGCTCGTAACCCACCAATGTCAGCTTGTTGAAGGTCGCCTTGGCGGCCGGCGGATTGTCGCTTTCAATCTGGTTTTCGATGGCTTCGATCAGGGTGTTTTCGGCGAACTCTTCTTCGTCGATGTCGTCTTGGTTGTTATCGGGGGTTGGCTCGCTCATGGCAGGCTCCTCAAGTTAAGGCGGCCAGTTTACCTGCATTCAGCGCTGTGATGCTGCTGGCAAGAAGCACCTCGGCGTTCTATAAAGGGCACTGCCAACCCCTGCACGGCCTGGAGGCTAAGTGATGCTCAAGCTTTATGGATTTTCCGTCAGCAACTACTACAACATGGTCAAGCTGGCGCTGCTGGAGAAGGGACTGCCGTTTGAAGAAGTATTGTTTTACCCAGGGCCGAGCGCCGAAGCGTTCGCCATCAGCCCGCGCGGGAAGGTACCGGTGCTGGGCGTCGAACAGGGTTTCGTCAACGAAACCAGCGTGATTCTCGAATACCTCGAACACAGCCAGAAAGGCACGCCGCTGTTGCCGAGCGATCCCTTTGAGCGGTCCCAGGTCTTGGCACTTGCCAAGGAAATCGAGCTGTACATTGAACTGCCGGGGCGCGCCTGCTATGGCGAAGCATTTTTCGGCATGACCGTGCCGGAGGCGATCAAAGACAAGACCAAAGCCGAGTTGCTGCTGGGGTTTGCCTCATTGAGCAGGCACGGCAAATTTGCCCCTTACGTGGCAGGTGACAGCCTGAGCATTGCCGATTTGTATTTCCTTTACAGCGTGCCGCTGGCGTGTGCGGTGGCGCAGAAGCTGTTTGACCTGGATTTGCTGGCTGAGATGCCGGCGGCCAAAGCGTTGCTGGAGCGTCTGGAACAGAACCCGCACGTGCAGCGGATTGCAAAGGACAAGGAAGCGGCGATGCCAGCGTTTATGGCGATGGTCGCGTCCAAAAAGTAGGTTTTTTAGCGTCTTCAAGACCGCATTCGCGGGCAAGCCTCGCTCCTACAGGATTTGTGTGATCTGTAGGAGCGAGGCTTGCCCGCGAAGCTTTTAGCGGCTAGCCAGCAATGCCTGGCCGCGAACCACAGCCTTCTTGACCTGCGCCGGCGCGGTTCCGCCGGTATGGTCACGGGCATTCACCGAGCCTTCCAGCGTCAACACGGCGAACACATCCTGATCGATCTGGTCGCTGAACTTGCGCAGCTCTTCCAGGCTCATTTCCGCCAAGTCTTTACCGCTTTCCACGCCGTACTTCACGGCATGGCCAACGATTTCGTGGCAGTCACGGAACGGCAGGCCACGACGTACCAGGTAGTCGGCCAGGTCGGTGGCGGTGGAGAAACCGCGCAGGGCCGCTTCTCGCATCATCGCGTGCTTGGGTTTGATCGCCGGGATCATGTCGGCAAAGGCTCGCAGCGAGTCACGCAACGTGTCGGCGGCGTCGAACAGCGGTTCCTTGTCTTCCTGGTTGTCCTTGTTGTAGGCCAGTGGCTGGCCTTTCATCAGGGTCAGCAGGCCCATCAGTGCGCCGAATACGCGCCCGGTCTTGCCACGCACCAACTCCGGCACGTCCGGGTTTTTCTTTTGCGGCATGATCGAGCTGCCGGTGCAGAAACGGTCTGGCAGATCGATGAACTGGAACTGGGCGCTGGTCCACAGCACCAGCTCTTCGGAGAAGCGCGACAAGTGCATCATCGCGATGCTCGCGGCCGAGCAGAATTCGATGGCGAAATCGCGATCGGAAACGTTGTCCAGCGAGTTACCGCCAACAGCGTCGAAGCCCAACAGTTGGGCGGTGAATTCGCGGTCGATCGGGTAGGTGGTGCCCGCCAGTGCAGCGCTGCCCAGTGGCATGCGATTGGTACGTTTGCGGCAATCGACCAGGCGCTCGTAGTCGCGGCTGAGCATTTCGAACCAGGCCAGCATGTGGTGCCCGAAGGTCACCGGCTGCGCGGTTTGCAGGTGAGTGAAGCCCGGCATGATGCTGCCGGCTTCACGCTCGGCCTGCTCCAGCAAGCCTTTTTGCAGGCGGGTGATTTCGCTCAGGATCAGGTCGATCTCATCACGCAGCCACAGGCGGATGTCGGTGGCGACCTGGTCGTTGCGGCTGCGGCCGGTGTGCAGCTTCTTACCGGTCACGCCGATGCGGTCGGTCAGACGCGCCTCGATGTTCATGTGCACGTCTTCGAGGTCGATGCGCCAGTCGAACTGGCCGGCCTCGATTTCACCCTGGATGGTCTTCAGACCATCGGTGATGCTGTCGCGCTCGGCATCGGTCAGCACGCCGACCTTGGCCAGCATCGTGGCGTGAGCGATCGAACCCATGATGTCGTGGCGATACAGGCGCTGGTCGAAAGTGACGGAGGCGGTGAAGCGGGCGACGAAGGCGTCGACGGGTTCACTGAAGCGGCCGCCCCAGGACTGATTGGTCTTGTCAGTGCTCATGAATTCGCTCGTATCGGCTGAAGAAAGATGGCGTTGAAAGCTGTCGCGAATAATAACAGGGTTGCCAATCCTGTCGCTGACACTGGTCGACACGTTTTTTTCTCATGCAGCGGTCCATACTCGAGCCAGCGCATCGGGGAATTGCGCAACGATATTTTCCAATTGAGCAATATCGTGCCGGCAACCGTCTACAGTTGGACAGTAGGACAGGTGGATCAGCGCACTTCCAGGCGCTGCAACTGACTATAAGAAGAGGGGGTGTTCATATTGTGTATCAACAAACCCTACGGCGATGCTTCGCCAACGCGGGCCTGGGCCGCCAAACGCACGACAGATGAAAATTTAGCCGTCGGTCGGGCGGCACTTTTTGGCCCTCGCGCTAGTCTTAGCGTGGATCGCGGTGACGGACGTCACTTCACCTGTCTACGCTATCCTTGTGCGAGACTCACGCAGGAATCCAGCGCAATATGAATGTCCTGATCGTTGATGACGAACCCCTTGCCCGCGAGCGCCTGAGCCGAATGGTTGGCGAACTCGAGGGATACAGTGTCCTGGAGCCTGGCGCCACGAACGGCGAAGAGGCGTTGGCACTGATCGACAGCCACAAACCGGATATCGTGCTGCTCGATATCCGCATGCCGGGCCTCGATGGCCTGCAAGTGGCTGCACGATTGTGCGAACGCGAAACCCCACCCGCCGTGGTGTTCTGCGCAGGGCCCGATGAATTTGCCGTGGAAGCCTTACAGGCCAGCGCCGTAGGCTATCTGGTGAAACCTGTGCGTACAGAACAATTGCATGAAGCGTTAAAAAAGGCTGAGCGGCCCAATCGCGTCCAACTCGCGGCCCTGACCCGTCCCGCGGCCGAAAGTGGCAGCGGCCCACGCAGTCACATCAGCGCCCGTACCCGTAAAGGTATCGAACTGATCCCGTTGGGTCAGGTGGTCTATTTCATTGCGGATCACAAATACGTGACCTTGCGCCACGAGGGCGGCGAAGTGCTGCTGGATGAGCCGCTCAAGGCACTTGAAGATGAATTTGGCGACCGCTTCGTGCGCATCCACCGCAACGCGCTGGTCGCCCGCGAACGCATCGAACGCCTGCAACGCACGCCTCTTGGGCATTTTCAGCTGTTCCTCAAAGGCTTGAACGGCGATGCCCTGATCGTCAGCCGACGGCATGTGGCCGGCGTGCGCAAGATGATGCAGCAGCTTTAATCCGCCATTTACGGGCGGGTTTTATCCCGATTGCTGGGTGTCTGAGGCCAGGGAGGCCACGCGGTTTCTGATACAAGTCAAAGTGGATTTGGCTGAGCTGTTATTATCCGCCGTATCTATTCAGTACGGATTGATCCATGTCCTCTCGCGAAATCCGCATCGCCACCCGTAAAAGCGCTCTCGCCCTGTGGCAGGCCGAATACGTCAAAGCTCGTCTGGAAGAGGCCCATCCGGGTCTGCTCGTGACGTTGGTGCCCATGGTCAGTCGCGGTGACAAGTTGCTCGACTCGCCACTGTCGAAAATCGGCGGCAAGGGCCTGTTCGTCAAAGAGCTTGAAACCGCGTTGCTGGAAAATGAAGCCGACATCGCTGTGCACTCCATGAAAGACGTGCCGATGGACTTCCCTGAAGGTCTCGGTCTGTTCTGCATCTGCGAACGCGAAGACCCGCGCGATGCGTTCGTCTCCAACACCTACGCCAGCCTGGATGAGTTGCCGCAAGGCAGCATCGTCGGCACCTCCAGTCTGCGCCGTCAGGCTCAATTGCTGACCCGGCGTCCGGACCTGGAGATCCGCTTCCTGCGCGGTAACGTCAACACGCGCCTGGCCAAGCTCGATGCCGGCGAATACGACGCCATTATCCTTGCTGCTGCCGGCCTGATTCGTCTTGGCTTTGAAGAACGCATCACCTCGGCCATCAGCGTCGACGACAGTCTGCCGGCCGGTGGCCAAGGCGCGGTGGGTATCGAATGCCGTAGCGTCGACAGCGAAATTCACGCGCTGTTGGCGCCGCTGCACCATCAGGATACCGCCACCCGCGTGACCGCCGAACGTGCTCTCAACAAACATTTGAATGGCGGCTGCCAAGTGCCAATCGCCTGCTACGCCGTGCTTGAAGGTGAGCAGATCTGGTTGCGTGGCCTTGTCGGTGATCCGAACGGTGGTCTGCTGCTCAGCGCCGAGGCTCGAGCACCACGCAGCGACGCCGAAGCCCTGGGCGTGCAAGTGGCTGAAGACCTGCTGAGTCAAGGCGCCAACGACATTCTCAAAGCAGTCTACGGCGAGGCAGGTCACGAGTGACGCGCTGGCGCCTGCTGCTGACGCGTCCCGCGGATGAGTCGGCGGCGCTGAGCAGTCTTTTGACCGAAAAAGGGATTTTCAGCAGCAGTTTGCCGCTTTTGGAGATCGAGCCGATTTCTGTCTCTGACACAATGCGCGAGGTGATTCAGGGTCTGGATCGCTTTTGCGCGGTGATCGTAGTCAGCAAGCCAGCCGCCAGAATCGCTGTGGATCTGCTCGACCGGTATCGGCCGCAACCCCCTCGTCTGAAGTGGTTCAGCGTGGGCGCAGCCACCGCGCAGATCCTCGAGGATCGCGGGCTGGACATCAACTTCCCGGTGGATGGCGATGACAGCGAAGCCTTGCTTGAACTTCCCTCGTTGCGCGAGGCGATCGCACGACCCGGTCCACGCGTGCTGATCATGCGCGGGGAGGGCGGACGCGAGTTGCTGGCTGAGCGTTTGCGCGAGCTAGGTGCTAGTGTCGAGTATCTGGAGTTGTACAGTCGCCGCCTGCCGAAGTACCCGTCAGCGGCCCTGCCTGAGCGGATCCGGGCGGAACGCTTGAACGGGCTGGTGGTCAGCAGTGGACAGGGTTTTGAGCACCTGCATCAGTTGGCCGGCGATGCCTGGCCGCAATTGGCGCGGTTGCCGTTGTTTGTTCCAAGCCCCAGGGTCGCCGAGCTGGCACGTGCCGCCGGGGCCCAAACAGTTGTGGATTGTCGCGGCGCCAGTGCCGCGGCTTTGCTGACGGCGTTACGGGAGCATCCCGGACCCGTTCTCTAATGCAAAGGATGGATACGTGAGCGAAACAGCCTTGCCTAAAGATGACGTCCAGCCAGTGCTCGATGCACCGGTTGAAACCGGGCCACCTGCGGCAGTGCAGCGCCGAGGCAATGGGCTGGCAATCGTCGCGCTGTTGCTGGGCGCTGCCGGTGTCGCCGTGGGCGGTTGGGGAGTCTGGCAGGTGCGTCACCTGCAAGCCCATACTCAACAGCAGTTGAGCCAGGTTCAGGCATTGAACGATCAGGCGCAGGACCTGAAACTCAACGAACAACGTCTGACTGCCCGCCTGGAACAAATGCCTGCCGCCGACGAGCTCGACGCGCGCAGTCGTTTAGTCACTCAACTTCAAGGCGATCAGCAACGGTTGAATCAACGTCTGGAAACGGTCCTCGGCGCCAGCCGCAAGGACTGGCGTCTGGCCGAAGCCGAGCACCTGTTGCGCCTGGCCAGCCTGCGTCTTTCCGCGTTGCAGGACATCAGCAGTGCCCAGGCCCTGGTGCAGGGCGCGGATGAAATTCTGCGCGAACAGAACGACCCGGGTTCCTTTGCCGCTCGCGAGCAAGTGGCCAAAACGCTGGTGGCATTGCGTAGCATCGAGCAGCCGGATCGCACCGGGCTGTTCCTGCGACTGGGGGCGTTGCGCGATCAGGTGATCAGCCTCACCGAGCTGGCACCCGAGTACAAGGATCGCGGTGAATCCCTGTTGGGTCTCACCGCCGATGGCGACGGCGCGAATCGCTGGGCGCAATGGTGGGATCAGGTCTCGCGCTACATCCGCATCGACTTCAACGCCGACAAGAATGTGCGTCCATTGCTGGCTGGGCAGAGCCTGAGCCAGGTTCGCCTGGCTCTGAGCCTGGCACTGGAGCAGGCGCAATGGGCCGCGCTCAATGGCCAGGCAGCCGTTTACACCCAGGCGCTGGCGGAGGCGCGGGACGTGCTCAAAGGCAACTTCAATCCGGACAACCCTCAGAGCAAAGTGATGCTTGAGCAGGTTGGCGAGTTGAGCAAGCAGCCGGTCACCGTCGTCACGCCAGATCTGGCCGGCACGCTGAGCGCGGTTCAGGGGTATCTGGAGCGGCGTAACGTCAACGCCGAGGACTCGATCAAGCCGATGGTCAAACCTGCCGCGGACACCGCGCAGGAGGCGACGCCATGAAACGCCTCTATGTGATCGTGTTCCTGGTGATCGCCGCTGCTGCCGCGCTGGGGCTTGCGATTGCCGAGCATTCCGGTTACGTGCTGATCGCCTACAAAAGTTTCCGTTACGAATCGAGCCTGTGGGCAACCCTGGCGTTGGTCGCCGTGCTGTGGCTGGTGTTCTGGGGCATCAAGGCGCTAATCGAACTGGTGACGACCTCCAGCGGTGTGGTCAATCCCTGGTCGCGACGCAACCGTAGTCGCCGGGTGCAGGTGGCGATTGAACACGGTCAGCTGGATCTGGCCGAAGGTCGCTGGGCCAGTGCGCAGCGCCATCTGCATCGGGCTGCGGAAGCCGAGCGCCAGCCTTTGCTTTACTACCTCGGCGCTGCCCGGGCCGCGAACGAACAAGGTCATTACGAGGAAAGCGACAACCTGCTGGAGCGCGCTCTAGAGCGACAACCCCAGGCAGAATTGGCGATTGCCCTGAGCCACGCCCAATTACAGACTGACCGCGGCGATACCGAAGGCGCCCTGGTGACCCTGCAAGCCATGCACGAGCGTCATCCTCATAACGTCCAGACCTTGCGTCAGTTGCAGCGCTTGCACCAACAGCGGGGCGACTGGTCGGCGGTGATTCGCCTGCTGCCGGAGCTACGCAAGGACAAGGTCCTGCCACCGGCTGAGCTGACCGAACTGGAACGCCGGGCCTGGGGTGAGAATCTGTCCCTGGCGGCGCATCAGGAAGAAGACGGGACGGTCGGCCTGCAATCGCTCAATCGCGCCTGGCAGCAGTTGACCTCCGCTCAGCGTCAGGAGCCGCAACTGGTGCTCGCTTATGCCGAGCAACTTCGGCAACTGGGTGCTCAGGTCGACGCCGAAGAAATCCTGCGAGCGGCGCTCAAGCGCAACTACAACAGTCATCTTGCACGCCTCTATGGACTCGTTCGCGGCAGTGATCCGGCACGTCAACTGCACACCGCCGAGGGCTGGCTCAAAGACCATCCGGCCGACCCGAGCCTGCTGCTGACCCTGGGGCGCTTGTGTCTGCAAAGCAGCCTTTGGGGCAAGGCCCGGGACTATCTGGAAAGCAGCTTGCGCATGCAGCGCAATCCGGAAGCCTGCGCGGAACTGGCGCGGTTGCTGGCGCAGCTGGGTGACACCGAGCGCAGCAATCAGTTGTTCCAGGAGGGCTTGGGCTTGTTGGACGAGCGCTTGCTGGCGGCACCGTTACCGGTTCCTGTTCACGCTTGATGAGTAAATGACGGGTCGCTCGAACGGGCGATCCAGTCGGCTGCAATCTGCCGGGATTTTACCTTTGTAGTCCATCATCGGCAGAGTCCTACAGAGGACTACACCTAATCCTCTCGTTCCTGTCGGGAATTCCCTACACTTCTGTTGAAGTGTCCCTGCTGGCCTGTCTTGAAAGGCTGGCGCGCTTTCCTCTACCGTAACCGCCTGTCTCTACTGTTACGGAAATGCCATGTCTTTGGCCTGCTCACGCTCCTTGTTTTTCATGGCTTTCATTGCAGGTGCCCTGGCCCTGGGCGTGTCCTATTACCTGGAATATGCGGTCGGCCTCAAGCCCTGCGGGTTGTGCCTGTTGCAGCGGTTTTCCCTCGCGTTACTCACGGGGATCTGCCTGATGGCTTCGGTGCATGGGCCGGGCCGCTTCGGGTCTTTTCTGTATTGGATGCTCGGTCTGCTTTGCAGTCTGGCGGGAACGGTCACGGCGTGGCGGCAGGTATTGCTGCAGAGCGATCCAATGCATCAGCTGTTGACGTGCTCACCCAGTCTGGCTGTTCAGTACGAGGACCTGCCCTGGTTCTGTCAGGTCACGCAGATGTTTAAAGGGGAGGCAGAGTGCGCGGAAATTTCCTGGACACTGTTCGATCTGAGCATTCCTGAGTGGAGTCTGCTGCTCTTCATGGCGATGACGGTTTTAGGTATTTATCAGGTGCTGCGTCTTGTCTGGAAAGCCTGTCAGCGACCGCTCAGCGGCGAGTTGTCACACCGGGCGCTGGCGGGTGATTAAACACTTGTATGAACTTTATCTCCTGCGTACCTTGAAGCCATTGTCGCGCGGGCATAATCTGGCCCGCACGTGTCATTGGAATTATGTTGCTCGAATGACGCTCTGCCTGGCCGATACTTGACCTTCAAGTGTGCGACGGGTGTAGGGCAGCATGACCCACAAGGGAAGAGAGATCACCATGCTCGAAAGTTGTCAGAATGCTCAAGAACGCTGGGGTGGAGTGCATCTGCTGATCGATCGCTGGTTGCAGGAGCGTCACGAACTGGTTCGGGCCTATGATGCTCTCGGCGCCAAGCCTGAGACTCTGAGCGAGAACCGCAAGCCGTTGCAGGAGTTCTGCGGCGTGCTGGTCGATTACGTGTCTGCCGGGCACTTCGAGATCTACGAACAGTTGACGGGGGAGGCCAAGGCCTTCAACGACAAGCGTGGTCTGGAGTTGGCCGAGACAATTTACCCGCGCATCGACGTCATCACCGAGAAGCTGCTCGCGTTCAACGACCTGTGTGATGCAGGTCAATGCGTGGCAGAGAAATTCAAAGAGCTGGGTGGCCTGTTGCACGAACGCTTCGAACTGGAAGACTGCCTGATCGAAGTGCTGCACACCGCTCACAAGGAAGAAGATTCGGTTCAGGCCTGAACCCCTTCCTGCAAGACCTCCAAAAACGGTGCGCTATGCGCGCCGTTTTTCGTTGCCGGTATTCAGCTTGTGGCACCGCGCAATTCGACTTCGAATACCAGCGGTGTAAACGGCGCAATCAGGTCGCCGGCACCCTCGGCGCCATAGGCTTCGGCCGATGGAATCACCAGACGCCATTTCGCGCCGACCGGCATTTGCTGCAACGCGCTGCGCCATCCGCTGATCACGCTGTCGAGACCGAACCACTGCGGCTGACTGTTCTGATCGAACACCGTGCCGTCGGGAAGGCGACCGATATACAGCACTTGGACTTTGCCGTTGGGGCCGGCTTTGGCACCAGTGCCCGGCGCCAACTCCGTTAGCAAAATTCCATCGGTCAGCTCGCGAACGCCCGGTTTGGCTTTTTCCTCGTCGAGAAACGCCCGCTCTTTTTGGAGAGCGATTTCGCTTTGTGGCAGGGTTGGTTGCAAGGCGACCTGGGCTTCGTGCTCGGCAAGAATCTGTTCGATCTGCTCATCTTTCAGCGTCAGGGGTTTGCCTTGATAGGCTTGTTGCAAACCTTCGATCAGCGCCTGAAGTTGCAGATCGGGAACCTCCTGGCGCAGGCGTTCGCCGAGGCTTGCGCCCAAGCTGTAAGAGAGATCGTGAGTGTCATCTCCTTTGGGTTTTTCGGCGGCCTGAGCCACGGAAAAAAACACGCACAGTGATAAAAAAAGGTAGCGCGACATGGGCATTCTCCGACCTGAGATGCGCAGGATTATGCCAGTGTGAATGCGCTCAACGGTGAACTGGTTTTGCGCAGGTGAAGAAGAATTTCAATCCGTTGCAACACAGCGCTTTGGATACTGTCAACATGCCCTAGCGGCGGTAGCAGCAGAGGTCTAGTATGAGCCGCACCCACGTCAGCCAGGAGGTAAACCATGTCGGCCACCAAGAAGCCAGTAAATACTCCGTTGCACTTACTCCAACAACTCTCGGGCAGCTTGCTCGAGCATCTGGAAAACGCTTGTTCCCAAGCCTTGGCTGATGCTGAAAAACTGCTCGCCAAACTGGAAAAGCAGCGCGGAAAAGCGCAGGAAAAATTGCACAAGTCCCGTACCAAATTGCAGGACGCTGCGGCGGCCGGCAAGGCCAAGGCACAAACCAAAGCCAAGGGAGCGGCGAAGGAGCTTGAGGACCTGCTTGATGCCCTCAAGGATCGTCAATCGGAAACTCGCAGCTACATTCTGCAACTCAAGCGCGATGCTCAAGAAAGCCTGAAATTGGCCCAAGGCGTCGGTCGTGTACAAGAGGCTGTCGGCAAGGCGTTGTCCCTGCGTTCGGCCAAGCCTGCTGCGGCTCCTGCCAAGAAAGCCGCTGCCAAACCGGCTGCTGCAAAAGCACCGGTCAAGTCTGCTGCGGCTCCTGTCAAGAAAGCTGCGGCTGCCAAAGCACCGGTGAAAGCCGCAGCAAAACCAGCAGCGAGAAACGCAGTCGCTGCCAGCGCTGCGAAACCGGCTGCTAAAACGACGGCTGCCAAGCCTGCCGCCGCCAAATCTGGTGCTGCAAGAACGGCCGCTGCAAAACCAGCTGCAAAAACGGCCGCTAAACCCGCAGCAAGACCAGCAGCCAAAACTGCAGCGGCGAAACCTGCTGCCAAGCCGGCCGCCAAATCTGTCGCGACTAAAACCGCTGCAAAACCTGCTGCGAGAACCGCGGCCAAACCCGCTGTAAAAGCAGCGGCCAAGCCGGCCGCTAAACCAGTTGCCAAACCGGCCACCGCCAAACCCGCTGCAACGCCTGCTCCATCAGCAACCACCTCGACAGCCACGCCGGCGTCAACACCGGCAACCGCTTCGAGTGCAGCAACCACCCCAACCAGCGCTTCCTAAGTGCCGGATACCGCGACGCGCAGCTGATGCAGCGCGTCGCGGTCCAGGTGGACGGCGCCTGCCGTCACACCGTCCAGCCAGGCCGATAGATCGGTGGCCTCACCTTGCGGCCAACTCTGTGCCGATCGCTCCAGCCGCAACAACAGATGCCGTTCGGCATCGAGCTCCAACGCCTTCACTTGTCCGCGCAACGTAGTCAGCTCGGCATCCTCAGTCGCGGCCGCTTTCCATTGCATGCGCAATGCTCGCAGCGGTTGAACGACATCGGTATCCCAGGGCACGGCCACATCACGAAGTTGCTGCAATCGTTGCTCGTTACAGGCAACTCCCCGCTGCCCCAGCCACAATCCGCCGAGCAGCAAGCACACATTCACGCCCGCCGACTGTAATCGCAGGCATGCGCGTTCAACGCCGGGACGGGCGTAAGTGCAAAGGGAAAAGCTCCACAGGTCAGAGGACATAGTGCTACTCGCGCCAGTTGCGAGCGAAGCTGGTAGACTCCGCCGCCATTATGATTCGACTTCAGAACCTGACTTTACAGCGTGGCCCGCAACGTCTGCTAGAAGACGCCGAGCTGACCCTGCACGCCGGCCACAAAGCCGGCCTCATCGGTGCCAACGGCGCCGGCAAATCGAGCCTGTTCGCCTTGCTTCTGGGTGACCTGCACCCGGACTCGGGTGATTGCTTCTTGCCGGCGGACTGGCGCATCGCCCACATGCGCCAGGAGATCGACACCCTCGATCGCGTGGCGGTCGACTATGTGCTCGATGGTGACCTGCGACTGCGCGAGGTGCAACGCGATCTCGCCGCAGCCGAAGCGGCCCATGACGGTGCCGCCCAGGCCCGCCTGCACTCCGAGCTCGACAGCGCCGACGGTTACACCGCCGACGCCCGAGCGCGCAAGTTGCTGGCGGGGCTTGGGTTCACCAACGAGCAAATGGATCGCCAGGTAGGAGATTTCTCTGGTGGTTGGCGGATGCGTCTGAACTTGGCGCAGGCTTTGATGTGCCCCTCGGACCTTCTGCTACTCGACGAACCGACAAACCACTTGGATCTCGACGCCATCATCTGGCTCGAAGAATGGCTCAAAAGCTATCCCGGCACCTTGATGCTGATTTCCCACGACCGGGACTTCCTCGATGCCGTGGTCGATCACGTGGCCCACGTCGATCAGCGCAAGATCACCCTGTATCGCGGTGGTTATAGCGCCTTCGAACGCGCCCGTGCCGAACGTCTGGCCCAGCAACAGCAGGCCTACGAGAAGCAACAGGTGCAACGTGCGCACATGGAAAGCTACATCGCCCGCTTCAAGGCCCAGGCCACCAAGGCCCGTCAGGCCCAGAGCCGGATCAAGGCCCTGGAGCGGATGGAAGAACTGTCCGCCGCCCACGTTGATTCGCCGTTCGATTTCGTCTTCCGCGAATCGGTGAAGATCTCCAGCCCGCTGATTGACCTGTCTGATGCTCGGCTGGGTTATGGCGACAAAGCCGTGCTGGAAAAGGTCAAGCTGCAACTGACCCCCGGTGCACGGATCGGTTTGCTCGGCCCGAACGGTGCCGGTAAATCCACCCTGATCAAAAACCTCGCCGGTGAACTCGAGCCGTTGTCCGGTCGATTGACCCGTGGCGAGAACACCGTCGTCGGTTACTTCGCCCAGCATCAGCTGGATTCGCTCGACTCCAAGGCCAGCCCGTTGCTGCATATGCAGCGCCTGGCGCCGACCGAGCGCGAGCAGACCCTGCGCGACTTCCTCGGCGGGTTCGACTTCCGTGGCGCGCGGATCGATGAGCCGGTGTTGAATTTCTCCGGTGGCGAGAAGGCTCGTCTGGCGCTGGCGTTAATCGCCTGGGGCCGGCCGAACTTGCTGCTGCTCGACGAACCGACCAACCACCTGGACCTGGAAATGCGCCTGGCGCTGACCATGGCGCTTCAGGAGTTCAGCGGTGCGGTACTGGTGGTCTCCCACGATCGCCATTTGCTTAAAAGCACCACCGACAATTTTTACCTGGTGGCAGACGGCAAGGTCGAGGAATTCGACGGCGATCTGGAAGACTACACCCGTTGGCTGGTGGACTACCGTCAGCGCAATGCGCCCGTCAGCAACACCCCGGTAAACCCGGACAAGACCGACAAGAAGGCCCAGCGCCAGGCCGCCGCTGCGTTGCGTCAGCAACTGGCGCCGCACAAGCGCGAGGCCGACAAGCTCGAAGCCGAGCTGGGCAAGCTGCACGAGAAACTGGCGAAGATCGATACCAGCCTCGGCGACAGCGACATTTACGAACCGGCGCGCAAAAACGAATTGCGTGATCTGTTAGCCGAACAGGCCAAGCTGAAGGTACGTGAAGCCGAGCTGGAAGAAGCCTGGATGGAAGCACTGGAATTGCTCGAAAGCATGCAGGCGGAGCTGGAGGCGCTGTCCTGATGGAAGCCTTCAAGCTGCCATTGCCTGCCGTGTGGATTGAGCCGATCTTGCTCTTTGTGCAAGTCCTGCTGATTCTGTTGGCGGGCTATGTCACCCAGCGCTGCGTCGCCAAGTGCCTGACTCGCCTGGGTGAGCGGTATCCGTTTCCACCGCAATTGCTGATGCCGCTGCGCGGTGGTCTGCGCTGGCTGATCATGGGCAGTGCGCTGATCTTCGTACTGGAACGCCTGGGGGTGTCGGCGACGGTGCTCTGGACGGCGTTGTCCGGGTTTGTCGCGGTAGCGGCGGTGGCGTTCTTCGCGATGTGGAGCGTGCTCTCCAATCTGCTGTGCGCGATCCTGATCTTCACCGTCGGCCCCTTCCGCCTCGGCGACGTGGTCGAGTTGGTGGACACCACCGACAAGCCTGGCGTCAAAGGCCGGGTAGTGGCGATCAATCTGCTCTACACCACGCTGATCGAAGCCGAAGAACTCGGCACCGGCAGCGCGATGGTGCAAGTGCCCAACAGCCTGTTCTTCCAGCGCTCGGTTCGACGCTGGCGCGGCAACGATGTATTCCCTTCCAGCAGTTTCGAAAAGTAGCCGAAATGCCGACCACGCTGGTCGGCAGCTGTACTGTCCTGCAAAAAATCGGTAGTCATCGGCCCAACGCCGCATTAGCTTAGACATCTGTCACGAGTCTGAGTCGAGGTGTGCGATGGTGCTTCAAACATGGCTGGCGTTTTTTGCCGCCTGCTGGGTGATCAGCCTGTCCCCCGGTGCCGGCGCCATTGCGTCGATGTCCAGCGGTCTGCGATACGGTTTCTGGCGCGGTTATTGGAACGCCCTGGGCCTGCAACTGGGTCTGGCGTTACAGATTGCGATTGTCGCCGCCGGTGTCGGTGCGATCCTTGCGGCGTCGGCCAGCGCTTTCTACGCGATCAAATGGTTTGGCGTGGCCTATCTGGTTTACCTGGCGGTCAAGCAATGGCGCGCGCTGCCCAATGACATGAGCGACGACGCGGCAGTCCGGCAAATTGGCAAGCCGATGGCACTGGTGTTCCGGGGTTTTCTGGTGAACGTCAGCAACCCCAAGGCGTTGGTGTTCATGCTCGCGGTGCTGCCGCAATTCATTGATCCGCAGGCACCGCTGGTGGCGCAGTACCTGATCCTCGGTGTGACCATGATCTGCGTCGACCTGATCGTCATGGCCGGTTACACCGGGCTGGCTTCCAGGGTGTTGCGCCTGTTGCGTACGCCCAAACAGCAAAAACGCATGAACCGCACCTTTGCCGGGCTGTTCATTGGTGCGGCGGCATTCATGGCGACCCTTCGCAAAGCGGCGGTGTAAAACCGCCAGACACAAAAAAGGCGACCTCTACAGGTCGCCTTATCGTTCCCACGCTCTGCGTGGGAATGCCTCAACGGACGCTCCGCGTTCGGCACTATCAGCGCAGAATGACCGGCGCTGTGTCCGCTGGCAGGTGATTGCGCAGCGGGGCTTGGCCCGGCTGTTCGTAACCGCCGCCACCGAGCTGTTGGCTCAGTTGCCCCGCCACGTCTTCCCCTAAGGACTTGGACACGTCACGCACCACCCGCGGGCGGTTCAGCGAGACACGGATGTCCCGATGGTTCATCAGTTTGGTGTCCTGACCTTCGCCCATCGCCGTGAAGGCCGAAGTGATTTCGAAGGTCTTGGTGTTGATCAGGCTGAAATCCGCCACCAGGGTCAACGCCAGCACCGCCGAGTAGCTGTCGGTGTTGGCGAGCTCGTTGATGTCGTTGTTGAAGTCGATGTCCGACACGGTGCCGAACAACACGTAGTCGGCACCTTTGAAGTTGCCGGCCTTGATCCGCTTGATCACGTCATAGACGTCACCCTTGGACGCCGATGTATAAGGCGTGCCCTGGACCAGCTGGAACATGCCGGTACGAAGAATCTCGCCTTTGATGTCGCCGGTGAATTTGCGCAATTCACCTTGTTCGATGTAGCTGCTGGTGGCTTCGATTTCGTTGTAACTCGAAGACCCGCTGGCGCCGTAGTAACTTTGGCTGTGGCTGCTCTGCGCCGAAACAATGTGGATGTACTCTTCCACGCGCTCCTGGTACGCCAGGTCCGTCACCGCGACTTTCGGGGCCGCTTGCACGCTGAACGCGCAAGCCAGGGCCATCATGCCAATCCATGCGCGCATTGATTAACGCTCCGTGGTCTTGCGGATTTCTTTCTCGTCCATCCACTCGGCCAGACCGCTTTCAACGTCAATCAGTTGCAGGCTGAATTTGTAGAAGACGTCCTTGTAGTCGCTGCTGCGCTTGACGATCGAGCTGATCGAACCTTCGATACGGTATTTGGCGGCGATCATGTTGCCGGTCTTGGCCACGGTGTTCTTCTTGTACAGACCGCTCTGGTTTTGCAGCTTGAGCTGGTCGACCTGGCTCTGCATGGCGGTGTTGTCGCTGGCGAAACGGGCGGTGCCGGTCTTCATCAGCTGGGTCTTGATGCTGGTGGTGATTTCACGCGTGTCGATGTACTCGCTGGTCTTGTTCTTCACGTCGTAGACCTGAACCACCGGACGGCCCTGCAGGATGCCGGACTGGGCCAGGGAGCGGGTCATGGATTCAGCGATCATCTGCAGGTCGGTGGAACCGAACTCGTTGGTCACGGTTTCCACAGCCTTGGTGTCGCCGTAGCTGATGCTTTTGCTGCCCAGCGTTGGCGAAGTGTTGGCGCAACCGCTGGCCAGAAGGGCGATAACGGCAATGAACGAAAAGCGTGCAAACATGGGAATGCTCTCTAGAACTGAACGAATAGGGTGTCGGGCTTAAGGCGTTTTGATTTCCAGACGAAAATCCACGGCTTTGGCGGTTGGCGCGATCGCCTGAATGAAGCGGGTCTGCTCGCCGTACATCATCTGGCTTTTCCAGGTTTCTTCTTCGGCGACGGGGAAGCCTTCAGGACCGAGCCAGGCAAAACGGTAGTAGAAGGTCTTGTTGTTGAAGCTGGTGTTGCTCAGCTGCGCATTGACCGTCATGAAACCGTTTTCCCGGGCGACGCGCAGGGCGCCGACCACGATGTTCTTGAGTTTGCCCATGGCCACGACCTTGCTGGCGGCGCTGCCAGGTTCCGGCGGTGGCGGGGTGGCGCACCCGGCCAGCAAGGCCAGGGCGACGACAGCGATGAGTTTGAAACGCATGCAAAGACTCCGTTCTTAAGGTTTGAGGCTGGCCACGGCGGTCGGGTTGGCGCTCGGGATCACGTGCGCGGCCAGGCCGCTGGCGAACACCTGATTGCCCACGGCGCGCAGGCTGATGACCTGGTAACGCTGATCGACGGTGACCTTGACCACCGAACCGCCCACGGCGCTCGGCAGGATGACTTGGTGCTCACCTTTCTTCAGGCGCAGACGCACCACTTGGGTGTTGTCCGGCAGGGTGCGCCACGTACGGGTATCGGCACCTTCGAGCACGGCTGAAGTGATACCGACTGCCAGGCCCGCCAGCGGGTTGGTGTCGTTGATCTGCTTCTGCGCCACGCCTTTGGTCACGGCACGCACGGTGGTGCGCAGGATGATGCCCGGCATGTCATCACGCAGGGCGCGGCGGGACATGGCGGTGGTGCTGTTGAGTTGGGTCAGGTTCAGTTGCTGACCGTCCACGCCAATCTGGGTGAGCGTGGCGGTGGAGGTGTCCGGCTTGATGATCGGGAACGACAGCGGGGTGATCACCAGATTGCCGCTGATTGGCAGAGGCAGGGGCACGCGGATCGAGTCCCGGGAGGGCGCCAGACCACTTTGCACGACGATCAGAATGTCGCTTTCCTCTCCCTTGCCACTTGGCTTGTCGAGATTCACCAGCGCCTGTTCCAGCAACGGGGTGTTCGGGCGCAGTTCGACGGCTTTACGATAGCCCGGTGCGGCCAGGTCTTTTTCACCCAGGGCTTCGTAGACGAAGCCGGCCAGGTAGTGGCTGAACGCACTCTGGTAGCTGTTTTTCAGGCTGACTACTTCCGGTGCGTCGAGGCTGGCGACCGGGTAACCCTGCAAATCCTTGTACTGGGTTTTGACGCCTTCTTTCTCGGCTTGCTCTTCGCTCTTGAGGTATTCCTTGTCGCGCAGGTCGGCGATCACGGCTTCCCGTTCGTGGGTCTTTTTGATCGACAGGCGCGCGCCGTCAAAGTCGTTGACCGCCAGCAGGTTGAGGGCCATCTGCGTGGTTAGCATGACTTTTTCGTAATCGTAGCCTTCGTAGCGACGGACTTTGTCGTTCACCAGGAAACTGCCGAACTGGGCGAGGTACTTGGCGGTATCAAGCTTGACCGAGTCTTCCCACTTGCCCACCACTTGATCGGCACGGGTCCAGGCGTTCTGGCTGCCGGACAAATCGCCTTTGGCGCGCAGCAGTTCACCTTTCTCGAAGTAATAGAGCAGGTCCTTGTCTACGCCGGTGTTGTTCTTTTCCAGCAAGGTCAGCGCGGCGTCGACATTGCCGGCCGCCAGTTGCTGGTTGGTTTGCGCAAGTTCGCTATCGTAGTTGCGAAAGGCGGAACAACCGGAGAGCAAGGTGACGGCGCTGAGCGCGATCGTGGTAAGGGCGCGGGATGCCATGGCGGGTACTTCTTCCCTGAATGTAAGCAGCCACAAATGCTGGTCGGGCTGATAAGACCTACTGGCGGGGATGTTGGCCTCCTGCCAATTCCTCATAACAAGAGGAGCTTAAATGCCGAATCGCAATAACGAGGGCGCGGCATTATAAACAGGGATGCTGGCCATGTAATGGCTTTTTAGCCGCGCGTTTTCACGGAATGCCACTATGGCTCGGAAACGCGAACCCAAGGCGCCGATCACCACCCGTGCCGCCAATGCATAACAAAGCTTGAGTGAAAGTGATTGGAAGTGAACAATGTGTTACTTCGTATTTCCAATTGAGATTCATTCATGACTGCCCCGTCTCGTTTCCTGGCCTGGCTGATGTTGCCGCTGTTTGCCTTGTGCAGTTTCAATCTGTTGGCTGACACCGTGGAAGGCGCGCCGCAAGCGCTGCATTTGCTCGATTACATCGGCGCGGATTACCCGCAAACGGTGCACGCGGGCAAGGTCATTGATGAGTCCGAATACCGAGAGCAGCTGGAATTTATCAAGGTACTGCAAGGCTTGATCGCCGCGATGCCGGCCAAACCGGAAAAAAATGGACTGGAGCAGGGCGTCAGCACGTTGCGCAACGCGATCGCTGCGCGTCAGGACGGCGCGGATGTCGGTCGCCAGGCGCGGCAACTCGGCGCCAGGCTGGCCGTGGCCTATGAGGTCAGCCAGGCACCGATCATTACGCCGGATCCTTCCCGTGGTGCGCCGCTGTACGCTCAGCATTGTTCGGTTTGCCACGGTGACGCGGGTGCCGGGGATGGTCCGGCGGGTGTCGGTCTGACGCCGCCGCCGGCCAATCTGCGTGATGCGACGCGGCTGGATCACCTGAGCCTCTACGCGATCTACAGCACCTTGGGCCTCGGTGTCGAAGGCACCGACATGCCGGCCTTCGCCGATCAGCTGGACGATCGTCAGCGTTGGGATCTGGCGACTTATATCGCCAGCTTCAGCGCCGACCCGGCTGCTGCAAAATCCGAAAAGACCTACAACATCGCCGACCTGGCCCGTCAGACTCCCGCAGAAGTGCAGGTCGCCGAGGGGCCGCAAGCGGCGGCGACCTTCCGTGCGCAGCGGGCGCAACCGCCGCAGGTCAAGCGTGGCCCGGCGCAATTGCTCGACTACACCGCAGCGACCCTGGACAAGAGCATGGCGGCCTACCGTGCCGGCGATCACGATCAGGCCTATGACCTGTCGGTGGCGGCTTATCTGGAGGGTTTCGAACTGGTCGAAAGCTCGCTGGATAACGTCGACGCCAACGTGCGCAAAGATACTGAAAAATCGCTGATGGCATACCGTCAGTCGTTGCAGGATGGTTTGCCGGTGGTCCAGGCCCAGCAGCGTCTGGACGCGGCCAAGGCCAAGTTGAAGGAATCCGCCGGCCTGCTGGGCAGCGATGGCTTAAGTGGGTCCCTGAGCTACATTTCCGGTTTGTTGATTCTGTTGCGCGAAGGCCTGGAAGCGATTCTGGTGCTGGCAGCGATCCTCGCGTTCCTGCGCAATACCGGCCAGCAATCGGCGGTGCGCAGCGTCAACGTCGGTTGGGGGCTGGCGCTGCTGGCGGGTCTGGCGACCTGGGCGCTGGCGGCGTACGTGATCGATGTCAGCGGTTCGCAGCGCGAATTGCTGGAAGGTGCAACGGCGTTGTTTGCCGCTGTCATGGTGCTCTGGCTCGGCGTGTGGATGCACGATCGTCGTCACGCGGCGGCCTGGCAGGATTACATCAAGAGCAGCCTGGTGGGCGGCGGTGGGCGTTTCGGGTTTGCGACGCTGGCGTTCTTCTCGGTGTATCGCGAGCTGTTTGAAGTGATTTTGTTCTACGAGACCCTGTGGCTGCAGGCCGGTCCAGCGGGTCATAACGCGGTGTTGGCGGGTGGTGCGACGGCGTTGGTGTTGCTGGTCGGCCTGGCCTGGGTGATTCTGCGTGGCTCGGCGAAACTGCCGCTGTCGCTGTTTTTCAGCATCAACGCCGGTTTGCTGTGCGCGCTGTCGGTGGTGTTTGCCGGGCACGGCGTGAAGGCGTTGCAGGAAGCCGGGATTTTCGGCACCCGACCGGTGCCGTTCTTTGACTTCGACTGGCTGGGCATCCACGCTGATGCGTATTCGCTGAGTGCTCAGGTCGTGGCGATCATGGCGATCATCGTGCTGTACAGTCGCAGCCGGATGGCCGAGAAGCGGCGGGTGCCGGCTTCCTGAGCGAGTGATCCTTTAAAAGGAAAAACACAATGCGTGTCTGGATCGATGCCGACGCCTGCCCTCGGGCGGCCAAGGATCTGGTAGTGAAGTTCGCTCTCAAGCGCCAGTTCGAAGTGGTGTTGGTGGCTGGACAGCCGCAGATCAAGCCGGGTTTGGCCCTGGTGAAACTGATCGTGGTGCCGAGTGGTCCGGATGCCGCCGACGACTACCTGGTGGAATACGCGGTACCCGGCGAATTGGTGATCTGCAGCGATGTGCCGCTGGCCGACCGTCTGGTGAAAAAGGGCGTTGCGGCGCTGGATCCACGGGGCAAAGAGTTCGATGCGCAGAACATGGGCGATCGGTTGGCGGTGCGTAACCTGTTCACCGATCTACGTGAACAGGGGCAGATGAGCGGCGGGCC
Organism: Pseudomonas sp. MDT1-16; assembly: GCF_054898115.1. Lineage (NCBI taxonomy): Bacteria > Pseudomonadati > Pseudomonadota > Gammaproteobacteria > Pseudomonadales > Pseudomonadaceae > Pseudomonas > Pseudomonas sp. MDT1-16. Next base: position 6,184,783 of record NZ_CM142717.1, on the reverse strand, counting down.
AGCGCCGTTTGGCGAGCGCGAGAAGCAAGCGTTTGCCAATGCGCTGGACCGGATTCTCACGCGGTTATCCCGTTCACAATGATCGTTCCCACGCGGAGCGTGGGAACGATCAGGTCTCAGGCGTCGTTTTCGTGGGTCAATTCCAGAACACGGTCGACCAGTTTGTTGATACCCGAAGCCGCTTCACTGATGCTCTGCGCCAGCATGTACGCCGGGGTGCTCACCAGTTTGCGCGCTTTGTCTTCAACGATGTCAGTGACCGCGCAGTCTGTGTGTGTAGCGCCCATTTTATTCATGGTGGCTGCTGTGTCGGCGTCGTTGCCGATGGTGCAGGTCACCCCCGGTCCATAGATCTTCGCCGCCAGTGCAGGCGAAATGCAGATCAAACCGACCGGTTTGCCCGCTTCGGCGAATGCTTCGGCCAGGGCCAGGACGTCCGGTTGCACGGTGCAGCCGGCGCCTTCGATGGCAAAGTTCGACAGATTCTTGGCCGCCCCGAAACCACCAGGCACGATCAGCGCGTCGAAGTCTTCGGCGTTCGCTTCACGGATATCCTTGATGTTGCCCCTTGCGATCCGCGCCGATTCCACCAGTACGTTGCGCGACTCGGGCATTTCTGCGCCGGTCAGATGGTTGATCACATTTAACTGCGCGATGTTCGGTGCGAAACACTGCACCAGAGCCCCCCGCTGGTCCAGACGCAGCAGGGTGATCACGCTTTCGTGGATCTCGGCGCCGTCGTACACGCCACAGCCGGATAGGATCACTGCAATTTTTTTGCTCATGGGCTTTTCTCCAGATTCATGGCGTTAAATGTCCACTAATTTGTCACTCGTTGCCATAGGGTTAATTCGCGGCTACACCTAGCATCTGTCCTTAAGATTCCGATCGGGGCGCGTCATGGACTTCATTCTGTATGCGGTGCCGTTTTTCTTTGTGCTGATTGCCGTCGAACTGCTGGCCGACCGTTGGCGCGGGGTGAGCAATTATCGCGTGGCCGACGCGATCAACAGCATCAGCACCGGTGTGTTGTCGACCACCACTGGCCTGTTGACCAAAGGTGTCGGGCTGGTGACCTATGGCTTTGCCCTTGAGCATCTGGCGCTTTTAGAACTCTCGGCCGACAGCGTTTGGGTCTGGCTATTCGCTTTCGTCCTCTACGACTACTGCTACTACTGGCTGCACCGCATGGGCCACGAACGCAACATCCTCTGGGCGGCGCATTCGGTGCACCACCAGAGCGAGGACTACAACCTTTCCACGGCGCTGCGCCAGACCAGTACGGGCTTCCTGTTGAGCTGGATTTTCTACCTGCCGATGGCGGTGCTCGGCGTGCCGCTGCTGGTGTTCGTCAGCGTCGCCGCGCTGAACTTGCTGTACCAATTCTGGGTGCATACCCAACACATTCCCAAGCTCGGCTGGTTCGAGTGGTTCTTCGTCACGCCGTCCAATCATCGGGCTCACCATGCACAGAACGCTCTCTACATGGATCGCAACTACGGCGGGGTGTTCATTATTTGGGACCGTCTATTTGGCTCGTTCCAGGAAGAGGACGACAACGAACCGGTGATTTTCGGCGTGACTACGCCGCTGGCGAGCTGGAACCCGTTGTGGGCGAACGTGCAGTTCTACGCGCAGCTGTGGGATGACGCGCGGCGTGCGCAAAGCAACTGGGACACGCTGCGTATCTGGTTCATGCGCACCGGTTGGCGGCCGGCGGACGTGGCGGCCAAGTACCCGATGAACAAGCCGGATCTGAGTCAGTTCCGTAAATTCGAGGTGCCGCTGGACGGACGTCAGCAGCTTTACGTCGTGTTGCAGTTTTGCATCTACATCGCGCTGGGCAGTTATTTGATGAACCTGGAGCAGCGTTTGCCAACCGCCGCGCTGGTGCTCGGCTGGAGCGCCGTGGCGCTGGGTTTGTTTACGTTGGGCGTGGCCCTGGAGAATCGCCCGTGGACGCTGAAGCTGGAACTGCTGCGCCTGGCGTCGAATGTGCCGCTGGTGTGGCTGGCGCCGGTCGTTGGGCTGTGGCCGGCCAGCGCGGTGGGCTGGGTCGGCTTGCTCAGTTACAGCCTGCTCAGCGGGATCGGTCTCTACTGTTGCAGAAACCGTTTCACTCGGCTGGCGTCTTAGTCTCGTTAGACTTGGCCAACTCGGCCTGCTCGTCGGCGTAGATCTTCTTCGCCAGACGGGCATTCTTGAAGCGTCGGCGCAACCACAGGCAAAAGCCCAGTATCAACAGGGCGCCAAGCACCCACAGTTCGTACTTCTTGACGCTGCCGAGCATGCCCTCGAGCACCGCGCCGAAGTGATAAGCAGCAGCAGCCAGTGCGACGGCCCAGATCGCTGCACCAATCCCGTTGAGCAGCAGATAACGTCCCGGCGGATAGCCCGACAGGCCGATCGCTACCGGCATCACCGTGCGCAAGCCATAGACAAAGCGGAAGCTCAGCACCCAGATGTCCGGGTGCCTGCGGATATGTTCCAGCGCCCGGTCGCCCATCAATTGCCAGCGCGGTTTGCGCGCCAGCAACTTGCGGCCGTGCTTGCGCCCCAGGAAATACCACAGCTGATCACCGGCATAACTGCCGAGGAACGCCACGATCATGACCACTTTGAGGTCCATGTATCCGCGGAACGCGAGGAAGCCTGCGAGAACCAGAATGGTTTCGCCTTCGAAAAACGTGCCAAGAAAGAGGGCGAAGTAGCCGAATTCCTGAAGAAATTGTTGGAGCATTGTCTGGATGCTGGCGAAATGAACGCGCAGCCTAACCCTTCGGGCACATTCATGAAAGTGTCCAAATGTGTCTCGACGTGAACATTTCCTACAAGGACAATGGATGCGGCTACGTGTCACAGGGCTAAGCATAACTGTCATCTGTTCGTCATAATGCCCGCTTATAACTGTCACGCTCGCCCGCCAGCGCGGGCTCAGGAGTCTGCCGTGAGCTTTACCCCTGCCAACCGTTTGTTTCCAGCAACCCGCCTGCGTCGCAACCGTCGTGATGATTTCTCGCGTCGACTGGTTCGTGAGAACGTTCTGACCGTCGACGACCTGATCCTGCCGGTGTTCGTGCTGGACGGTGAAAACCGTCGCGAAGCGGTGGCGTCGATGCCAGGCGTCGAGCGCCTGACCATCGATCTGTTGCTTGAAGAAGCGGCCAAGTGGGTCGAGCTGGGGATTCCGGCCTTGGCGTTGTTCCCGGTGACGCCGCCGGAGCTCAAATCGCTGGACGCCGCGCAAGCCTGGAACCCCAACGGGATCGCCCAGCGCGCCACCCGTGCGTTGCGTGCGCAATTTCCTGAACTGGGCGTGATCACCGACGTCGCTCTTGACCCGTTCACCACCCACGGTCAGGACGGTATCCTCGACGAAGAAGGCTACGTGCAGAACGACATCACCGTCGATGCACTGGTCAAGCAGGCGTTGTCCCACGCCGCAGCCGGCGCTCAGGTGGTGGCCCCGTCGGACATGATGGACGGTCGCATCCAGGCGATCCGCGAAGCGCTTGAACTGGCCGATCACGTCAACGTGCGGATCATGGCCTACTCGGCGAAGTACGCCAGCGCCTATTACGGCCCGTTCCGCGATGCGGTCGGTTCGGCGCTGAACCTGGGCAAGGCCAACAAGGCCTCGTATCAGATGGACCCGGCCAACAGCAACGAAGCCCTGCATGAAGTGGCGGCGGACTTGTCAGAAGGCGCGGACATGGTCATGGTCAAGCCAGGCATGCCGTATCTGGACATCCTTTACCGGGTCAAAGAAGAATTTAAAGTGCCGACCTTTGTTTATCAGGTCAGCGGTGAATATGCCATGCACATGGCGGCAATCCAGAATGGCTGGTTGAGCGAAGGGGTTATCCTCGAATCCCTGACTGCTTTTAAACGTGCAGGCGCCGATGGCATCCTGACTTACTTTGCCGTCCGTGCTGCTCAATTGTTACGAGAGCAAAAATAGCCCTCCCAGGAACATTCGATGAATACCGAAGGACTCACTGAAGTTGCCGTAAAAGACGCTCAACCTGTGGTGGAGCAAATCGCCGAGACCCCGCCGGAACTGGAGCCTGCTCCACCCGCGGTGGTGGCCGAACCCGCACATGCGGCGCCGGCGATTGCCATTCCCGGCCTGGATGACAGCAGCCTCTACATCCATCGCGAGCTCTCGCAACTGCAGTTCAACATCCGCGTGCTGGAGCAGGCGCTGGACGAGTCCTACCCGTTGCTGGAGCGGCTGAAGTTTCTGCTGATCTTCTCCAGCAACCTGGACGAGTTCTTCGAGATTCGTGTGGCGGGTCTGAAGAAGCAGATCACCTTCGCCCGTGAACAGGCTGGCGCCGATGGCCTGCAACCGCATCAGGCCCTGGCCCGCATCAGTGAACTGGTACACGGTCACGTCGACCGCCAATACGCGATCCTCAACGACATTCTGTTGCCGGAACTGGAAAAGCATCAGGTGCGCTTCATCCGTCGGCGTCACTGGACCACCAAGATCAAAACCTGGGTGCGCCGCTATTTCCGCGACGAGATCGCGCCGATCATTACCCCGATCGGCCTCGACCCGACGCACCCGTTCCCGTTGCTGGTCAACAAGAGCCTGAACTTCATTGTCGAGCTCGAAGGTATCGACGCCTTCGGCCGCGATTCCGGTCTGGCGATCATCCCGGCGCCACGTCTGCTGCCGCGCGTCATCAAATTGCCGGAAGAAGTCGGCGGCTCTGGCGACAACTATGTGTTCCTGTCGTCGATGATTCACGCTCACGCCGATGACCTGTTTCAGGGCATGAAGGTGAAGGGCTGCTACCAGTTCCGCCTGACCCGTAACGCCGACCTTTCCGTCGACACCGAAGATGTAGAAGACCTGGCCCGCGCCCTGCGCGGCGAGTTGTTTTCCCGTCGCTACGGCGACGCGGTGCGTCTTGAAGTCGCCGACACCTGCCCGAAACAGTTGTCCGACTACTTGCTCAAGCAGTTCAACCTGCACGAAACCGAGCTGTACCAGGTCAACGGTCCGGTCAACCTGACCCGCCTGTTCAGCATCACCGGTCTGGACAGTCAGCGTGAGCTGCAATACATGCCGTTCACCCCGCAGATCCCGAAACTGCTGCAGAACAGCGAGAACATTTTCAGTGTGATCAGCAAGCAGGACATCCTGTTGCTGCACCCGTTCGAGTCGTTCACGCCGGTGGTCGACCTGCTGCGCCAGGCGGCCAAGGACCCGCATGTATTGGCGGTCCGTCAGACCCTGTACCGCTCCGGCGCCAACTCGGAAATCGTCGATGCGCTGGTCGATGCGGCGCGTAACGGCAAGGAAGTCACTGCGGTGATCGAGTTGCGTGCGCGGTTCGACGAAGAGTCCAACCTGCAACTGGCCAGCCGTCTGCAAGCGGCCGGTGCGGTGGTGATCTATGGCGTGGTGGGCTTCAAGACCCACGCCAAGATGATGCTGATCTTGCGTCGCGAGGCCGGTGAGATTGTCCGTTACGCCCACTTGGGTACCGGCAACTACCACGCGGCGAATGCCCGTCTGTACACCGACTACAGCCTGCTGACATCCGACGACGCGTTGTGCGAAGACGTCGGCAAACTGTTCAGCCAGTTGATCGGCATGGGTAAAACCCTGCGCATGAAAAAGCTGTTGCACGCGCCGTTCACGCTGAAGAAGGGCATGCTCGACATGATTGGCCGTGAGACCCAGTTCGCCCTCGACGGCAAACCGGCGCACATCATCGCCAAGTTCAACTCGCTGACCGATCCGAAGATTATCCGCGCGCTGTACAAGGCCAGTCAGTCCGGGGTGCGTATCGATCTGGTGGTGCGTGGCATGTGCTGCCTGCGTCCGGGCATCGCCGGGGTTTCGCATAACATCCACGTGCGCTCGATCATCGGTCGTTTCCTGGAGCACACTCGGGTCTTCTACTTCCTCAATGGCGGTGAAGAGCAGATGTTCCTGTCCAGTGCCGACTGGATGGAGCGCAACCTCGACAAGCGCGTTGAGACTTGCTTCCCGGTCGAGGGCAAGAAGCTGATCATGCGGGTCAAGAAAGAGCTGGAGCTTTATCTCACCGATAACACTCACAGCTGGAGCTTGCAGGCGGACGGCCGTTACATCCGCAACACGCCGACCGGCAACCAGAACCCGCGCAGTGCGCAGGCTACGCTGCTGGAGCGTTTGGGGAGCCCGATTCTGACCGTTCGTTAACGCGAATTATTTTGCGCAAAAAAAGGGCGATCCAGGTGGATCGCCCTTTTTTCTTTCAGAAGGTTTCAGCGAACGTTGAGCACGAAGCCGACGCGGGTCAGCCATTCCGCTTCCAGACCGAAGTCGGCCTGGGTCAGCTGGTTTTCGTCCAGCCAGTTTTCCGGGAACAGCACATCCAGGCTGTCGCCATTGGCGTGCAGCACGACCTGAGGCATTTCCTGAGTGCCGCGGATGTGATGGAACAGAATCGCAAAGCGCAGCAGCACGCACAGGCGAATCAGCTTGATGCCTTCATCGCCGAACTCGGCAAACTTGTCCCGGGGAATATTGCGTCGGTGGCCACGCACCAATAGCGCGAGCATTTGCTGGTCTTCGCGGGAGAACCCGGCCAGGTCCGAGTGCTCGATCAGGTAGGCGCCGTGCTTGTGGTAGTGATAGTGAGCGATGTCCAGGCCCACTTCATGGACCTTGGCCGCCCAACCGAGCAATTCGCGCCAGACGCCGTCATCCAGGTCCCAATCCTCAGCCACTTGATCGAAGGCATGCAACGCCTTGCGCTCAACGCGCAGCGCTTGTTCCTGATCGACGTGATAGCGCTCCATCAACGAACTGAGGGTGCGCTCACGGACGTCTTCGTGATGATGACGGCCCAGCAGGTCATAAAGCACACCTTCGCGCAGGGCGCCTTCACAGTGGTCCATGCGTTGCAGTTCGAGCGCGTCGAAGATCGCTTCGAGAATCGCCAGGCCGGCCGGGAAGATCGCCCGGCGGTCAGGCTTGATGCCTTCGAAGTCGATCTTCTCGACGTCGCCGAGCTTGATCAGCTTGCGCTTGAGCCAGGCCAGGCCTTGTGCGTTGACCTCGCCCGTGCCATGACCGCCGGCCTTCAGCGCCAGGCCGATGGCGCGAATGGTGCCCGAGGAGCCGATGGCTTCATCCCAGGTCAGGCGATGCAGGGCGTGTTCGATGCTCATGATCTCCAGCCGCGCCGCGGTGTATGCCTGGGCGTAGCGGGCCGGGGTGATCTTGCCGTCCTTGAAATAGCGCTGGGTGTAGCTGACGCAGCCCATTTGCAGGCTTTCGCGCAGCAGCGGTTCGAAGCGCTGGCCGATGATGAATTCGGTGCTGCCGCCGCCGATATCGGCCACCAGGCGCTTGCCCGGGGTGTCGGCGAGGGTGTGGGAAACGCCGAGGTAGATCAGACGCGCTTCTTCACGGCCGGAGATGACTTCCACCGGGTGGCCGAGAATTTCTTCAGCGCGGCGGATAAATTCGCCACGGTTACGGGCTTCACGCAGGGCGTTGGTGCCGACGATCCGTACGGCGCCGGGCGGCATACCGTTGATCAGTTGGGCAAAACGCTTCAGGCAATCGAGCCCGCGCTGCATGGATTCTTCACTGAGCTGGCGCTCATCGTCGATGCCAGCGGCCAGTTGAACCTTCTCCCCGAGTCGTTCGAGAATACGGATTTCGCCGTTCTGGGCCTTGGCCACGACCATGTGAAAGCTGTTGGAGCCCAAGTCGATTGCGGCGATCAGGGACAGATTCTTGGCTTGAGATTGCGGCATGGTCAGGGGGTCTCGGTCGATAACCTCGACATCGTGCCACGATCAAACGCTGCCGCCAACGCGTACGGTTTATTGCCGATCGTTCCCACGCGCAGCAAAGGAATGCAGCCCGGGACGCTCCGCGTCCCAAAAGCGGACGCAGAGCGTCCGTTGAGACATTCCCACGCAGAGTGGTCTGCACCCCAAAAGTTGGACACAACTGATGGGGTGTTTCATGGGTAAGTACACTGATCAAGCAAAGTTATCAGCGGTACAGGATTACTGTTCCGGCAAAGCGGGATTTAGAGAGGTCGCGCATCGTCACGGGGTGGATTTTTCCTCGTTGCGCCAATGGGTAGCGGCCTTCCAAGTGCACGGTGCGGCGTGCCCTGGAACAGCTCGATGGAGGTGCGGGCGAAGCAGCGGGGCAGGGATTTTTGGCACGGGAGAAGTCAATGACCTTCTCGCGCTCGGGGTTCTTGCCGAGGCTGGAGATCAAAGCTACCGTTCATCCGGCCCGAGCGCGCCATGGAAACCTGGCGGGAACACCGAAAAATCCTCCGCGCACTGGCCCGGCGGGCATCCGGAGCGGCGCAGAAGGCCATGCACAAACATGTACGCAACGCCGCCCTGCGCACCGCAATTGCCTTCGTCACTCCCGCCACCTCGTGACTTGAGCTATACCCAAACTCATGCGCCACCATAGCGAGACTCAATCATCTGCACCTTCCTGAACGAGGGAAGGGCGGCTATGATGGGCCACGTTTTTTTGCTTACAACCTGGAGACTTCCATGAGCAGCGATCTTATTAAACACGTCACCGACGCTAGCTTCGACGTCGACGTCCTCAAGGCCGAAGGCGCTGTACTGGTCGACTACTGGGCTGAATGGTGCGGCCCTTGCAAAATGATCGCTCCTGTTCTGGACGAAATTGCTGAAACCTACAAAGGCAAGCTGACCGTTGCCAAACTGAACATCGACGAAAACCAGGAAACTCCGGCCAAGCATGGCGTGCGTGGTATCCCGACGCTGATGCTGTTCAAGAACGGCAACGTTGAAGCGACCAAGGTCGGCGCCCTGTCGAAGTCGCAACTGGCTGCTTTCCTCGACGCCAACATCTAAGCGTCGTTTAAAGCGTCATCAAAAAGGCCCCGCATATCGCGGGGCCTTTTCGTTATTGAGGGCTAGACGCTCCGAAACTCAGGTGGTACATTCGGCCCCGCACTGGTTTCTCCACTGCCCCCTACTAGCCGTCGCCGACGCACTCCTTTTCGAATAAGTACGCGATCCTGTCGCCTTCTCTGCGGCGCGGCCTCATTAAGCCAAAAGCTTAATTTCCCCCCCTCCATAAATGATTACGTCATTCCTATATGAATCTGACTGAACTCAAGCAAAAGCCGATTACCGAACTGCTCGAATTGGCCGAACAGATGGGCATAGAAAATATGGCCCGTTCGCGCAAGCAGGACGTGATTTTCTCCCTGCTCAAAAAGCACGCTAAAAGCGGCGAGGAAATCTCCGGTGATGGCGTGCTGGAGATTCTCCAGGACGGCTTCGGCTTCCTTCGCTCCGCTGACGCTTCCTATCTCGCCGGCCCAGACGATATCTACGTCTCGCCGAGCCAGATCCGTCGCTTCAACTTGCGCACCGGTGACACCATCGTTGGCAAGATCCGTCCTCCAAAGGAAGGCGAGCGTTATTTCGCGCTGCTCAAGGTCGACACGATCAACTACGATCGTCCCGAGAACGCGAAAAACAAGATTCTCTTCGAGAACCTGACCCCGCTGTTCCCGACCGTGCGCATGAAGATGGAAGCCGGCAACGGTTCCACCGAAGACTTGACCGGTCGTGTCATCGACCTGTGCGCCCCGATCGGCAAAGGCCAGCGCGGTCTGATCGTTGCACCGCCGAAAGCCGGTAAAACCATCATGCTGCAGAACATCGCAGCGAACATCGCGCGTAACAATCCTGAAGTTCATCTGATCGTATTGCTGATCGACGAACGTCCGGAAGAAGTCACCGAAATGCAGCGCACCGTGCGCGGCGAAGTGGTTGCCTCGACGTTCGACGAGCCGCCAACCCGCCACGTGCAGGTTGCCGAAATGGTGATCGAGAAGGCCAAGCGCCTGGTCGAACACAAGAAGGACGTGGTGATTCTGCTCGACTCCATCACCCGTCTGGCTCGCGCCTACAACACCGTGATCCCGAGCTCCGGCAAAGTACTCACCGGTGGTGTCGATGCTCACGCCCTGGAGAAACCGAAACGTTTCTTCGGCGCCGCGCGGAACATCGAAGAAGGCGGTTCGCTGACCATCATCGCCACCGCGCTGGTTGAAACCGGCTCGAAGATGGATGAAGTGATCTACGAAGAATTCAAAGGCACGGGCAACATGGAACTGCCTCTGGATCGCCGCATCGCCGAAAAACGCGTCTTCCCGGCCATCAACATCAACCGTTCCGGCACCCGCCGCGAAGAGTTGCTGACGGCCGACGACGAGTTGCAACGCATGTGGATCCTTCGCAAGCTGCTGCACCCGATGGACGAAATCGCTGCCATTGAGTTCCTGGTCGACAAGCTGAAAACGACCAAGACCAACGATGAGTTCTTCCTGTCGATGAAGCGCAAGTAAGTCGATAAGGGCTGTGCCCTGTGTGGCTGTCTCGTTAGTTCAAATTCGGATGCCGCAGGCTCATAGCCAAGGCGCTGCGACGAGTCATAGCTGGCTATGGCGAGGAGCAGCAACGCAGGATATGAGCTTGCGGCGCCGAAGTTGACTAACAGAGACAGCCATACAGGGCACCAGAGCCGGGGAAACCCGGCTTTTTGCTATCTGATTTTTGATGAACCGGCAGTTCGTGGTTCTGAATAGAGGGGTTCGGCGCTAAACTGCCTCCCCCCGAACGCCACGGCCAACACGAGGCTCACGCATGCAGTATCGCGACTTGCGCGACTTTATCAGCGGCCTGGAAAAACGCGGCGAACTCAAGCGCATCCAGGTTCCGGTGTCCCCAGTGCTCGAAATGACCGAGGTCTGCGACCGCACCTTGCGTGCCAAAGGTCCGGCGCTGCTTTTCGAAAAGCCCACGGGTTATGACATCCCAGTGCTCGGCAACTTGTTCGGCACCCCTGAGCGCGTGGCGCTGGGCATGGGCGCAGAGGCGGTCAGCGAATTGCGCGAGATCGGCAAGCTGCTGGCGTTCCTCAAGGAGCCCGAGCCGCCGAAAGGCCTGAAAGATGCCTGGTCCAAGCTGCCGATCTTCCGCAAGATCATCGCTATGGCACCGAAGGTGGTCAAAGACGCAGTCTGCCAGGAAGTGGTCATCGAAGGCGACGATGTCGACCTCGCGATGCTGCCAGTGCAGACCTGCTGGCCGGGCGACGTCGGCCCGCTGATTACTTGGGGCCTGACCGTCACCAAAGGCCCGAACAAGGATCGCCAGAACCTCGGCATCTACCGTCAGCAAGTGATCGGCCGCAACAAGGTCATCATGCGTTGGCTGAGCCACCGTGGCGGCGCGCTGGATTACCGCGAGTGGTGCGAGAAGCATCCTGGCCAACCGTTCCCGGTGTCCGTGGCGCTGGGCGCCGACCCTGCGACCATTCTTGGCGCTGTAACGCCGGTACCGGACAGCCTTTCCGAATATGCTTTCGCTGGCTTGTTACGCGGCAACCGCACCGAACTGGTGAAATGCCGCGGTAACGATCTGCAGGTTCCGGCGACTGCCGAGATCATCCTTGAAGGCGTGATCCATCCGGGCGAAATGGCTGATGAAGGCCCGTACGGCGACCACACCGGCTACTACAACGAAGTCGACAGCTTTCCGGTGTTCACCGTCGAACGCATCACCCACCGGATCAAACCGATTTATCACAGCACCTACACCGGCCGTCCGCCGGATGAGCCGGCGATTCTCGGCGTGGCGCTGAACGAAGTGTTTGTGCCGATCCTGCAGAAGCAGTTCCCGGAGATCACCGACTTCTATCTGCCGCCCGAAGGCTGCTCGTACCGCATGGCCATCGTGACCATGAAGAAGTCGTATCCCGGCCATGCCAAGCGGGTAATGCTCGGTGTCTGGTCGTTTTTGCGACAGTTCATGTACACCAAGTTCGTTATCGTCACTGACGACGATATCAACGCACGCGACTGGAACGACGTGATCTGGGCCATCACCACGCGCATGGACCCCAAGCGCGACACGGTGATGATCGACAACACGCCGATCGATTACCTGGACTTCGCCTCGCCGGTCTCCGGCCTGGGTTCGAAGATGGGGCTCGATGCCACGCATAAATGGCCGGGCGAAACCACTCGCGAGTGGGGCCGGGTGATCGTCAAGGATGAAGCCGTGACCCAACGGATCGATGCCATCTGGAATCAGTTAGGAATAGATTGATGCGTGTAACCTTGCAGCCCTCCGGAGCAGTGCTACAGATTCTGCCCGGCGAGCGGATTCTCGATGGCGCGCGGCGTCTGGGCTATGAATGCCCGCAAAGCTGCCGAAACGGCAATTGTCATGTGTGCGCCGCGCTGCTGGTGGAAGGGCGGGTCGAACAGGAAGGCGGTGTGCGCGACCATGGCGAGTTCTACACTTGCATAGCAGAGCCGCTGGAAGACTGCATCGTGCTGTGGGATGGCGTGCTCGCGCGGGGAGAATTGCCGGTGCGCAGCTTGTCGTGTCAGGTCATTGAATGCAGGGACGTCGGCGGCGATACCTGGCGTGTGCGTCTGCGAGCGCCGGCCGGCAAGCCACCGCGCTATCACGCCGGTCAGTACCTGATGATCGAGCGCGAGAACGGCGAGAAATCCGCGTTCTCCCTGGCCTCGGCGCCGCACGGCGGGCGCGATCTGGAAATCCAGGTGCTGGCGCGCGAAAGCAGTGCGCTGAGCCTGATCGAGCAACTTCAGCGCAACCCGATGGTGCGGATTGAAATGCCGTTCGGCGACACCCATCTGGCGGAGTTGCCGGACGGTCCGCTGGTGCTGATTGCCGCTGGCACCGGCATGGGCCAGATCCATAGCCTGATCGAACATTGCCGTGCCGCGGGCTTCAAACATCCGGTGCATTTGTATTGGGGCGTGCGTCGTCCTGAAGATTTTTATGACATTGAACATTGGGATGAATGGCTGAAACTGCCCAATCTGTTCCTGCATAAAGTCGTCAGCGATCAATGCGGCTGGCAGGGGCGCTGTGGCATGTTGCATGAGGCGGTGTGTGAGGACTTCCCTGATCTGAAATCCTTGCATGTCTACGCCAGCGGCTCGCCGGCCATGGTCTACGGCACGCTGGATGCTCTGGTCGAAGCCGGGATGGACGCTCATCAGATGCGCGCGGATGTGTTTGCGTACGCTCCCCGTTAATCGTTATAACTCCCTATATAGCCGATCGGTATTTATACAATCATATAAATTCCGGTAGGTTATATGTCATTCAGGCAATTGTTTAAAAACTGTGCCATGGCACTTAAATTGCCTCGAAACATATGTGCCTTATTGTTACAGCGGTGCGTTCTATTAAGTAATTCTTTACCCGTGGGGGAGCTGAACGCTATTCGCCATGAGCGCCATTGAATCTGCTTTTTTGAATCTGGCTTACCCTCCGCGGCTCGATCTGGGGCCGCAGCTCACGCACGAACAATTGCTCCGCTCGATGCAGTCGACCATGGCGCGCCACAAGGGCGGGCCGGTCTGGCTGTTCGCTTACGGCTCGCTGATCTGGCGGCCTGAATGCCCGGCGGTGGAGCGTGTGCGGGGGCGGGTGCATGGCTACCATCGCGGTTTGTACCTGTGGTCCCACGAACATCGCGGCACGCCGGAAGTGCCTGGCCTGGTGTTTGGTCTGGATCGCGGCGGCTCTTGCAGCGGTTTCGCTTACCGCTTGCCCGAAGAACAACTCGACGCTTCGCTCTACGCCTTGTGGCAGCGCGAAATGCCATTCCCGTCATATCGTCCACACTGGCTCAACTGCCGCCTCGAAGACGGAAGCCAGGTTCAGGCATTGGGATTTGTATTGGAGCGACACCTGCCCAGCTATGCCGGCAACTTGCCGGATCACGTGCTGAGCCATGTGTTCGAAAACGCTTGCGGGCGTTACGGCACCACTCGAGATTATGTCGAGCAGACCGCCAACGCCCTGCGTAGCCACGCCATGCCAGACCGGAATCTGGAGGCGCGGCTCAAGCGCTGCAAATCAAACGCCGATCAGGCGATTGCTTCGCGGCTCTGACTGGCGACTTGCTTGTGCCACAGCGTCGGCGCGAGGAAGGCCATCGCCAGCAGGCATGCACCGATCAGCAGCACAAAGCCGCCGTCCCAGCCGAAATGGTCCACGGTGTAACCCATCGCTGCACTGGCCGCGACCGAACCACCCAGATAACCGAACAGACCCGTGAAGCCCGCTGCCGTACCGGCGGCTTTCTTCGGCGCCAGTTCCAGCGCTTGCAGGCCGATCAGCATCACCGGGCCGTAAATCAGGAAGCCGATCGAGACGAGCGCGATCATGTCCACGGTCGGGTTACCGGCCGGGTTGAGCCAGTACACCAGGGTCGCCACAGTCACCAACGCCATGAACACCATGCCGGTCAGGCCACGGTTGCCACGGAAGATCTTGTCCGACATCCAGCCGCACAGCAGCGTGCCCGGAATACCTGCCCATTCGTAGAGGAAGTACGCCCACGACGTCTTATCCACGGTGAAGCCTTTGGCTTCCTTCAGGTAAGTCGGAGCCCAGTCCAATACGCCGTAGCGCAGCAGGTAGACGAAGACGTTGGCCATGGCGATGTACCAGAGCATTTTGTTGTGCAGCACGTATTTGACGAAGATTTCCTTGGCGCTGAATTCGTCTTCGTGGCTGGCGTCGTAGCCTTCCGGGTAATCGTTTTTGTACTTCTCGATCGGCGGCAGGCCAACCGATTGCGGGGTGTCGCGCATGGTCATGAAGGCGAACACTGCCACCGCCAGAGCCACCGCCGCCGGTACGTAGAATGCCGCGCGCCAGTCATTGAACAAGCCCATGCCGAGCAGGAACAGCGGGCCGATCAGGCCGCCGCCGACGTTGTGCGCCACGTTCCACACGGACACCACGCCACCGCGTTCCTTCTGCGACCACCAGTGCACCATGGTCCGGCCACTCGGTGGCCAGCCCATGCCCTGGGCCCAGCCGTTGATGAAGAGCAGGATGAACATCATGGTGACGCTGGACGTAGCCCACGGTGCGAAACCGAAAATGAACATCACCCCCGCCGATACCAGCAGGCCGAAGGGCAGGAAGTAACGCGGGTTGGAGCGGTCGGACACCAGGCCCATGAGGAACTTCGACAGGCCGTAGGCAATCGCGATTGCCGACATCGCCAACCCCAACTGACCACGGGTGTAACCCTCGTCGATCAGGTATGGCATGGCCAGGGAGAAGTTCTTGCGCAGCAAGTAATAACCCGCATAGCCAAAGAAAATCCCGGCGAAGATCTGCCAGCGAAGGCGTCGGTAGGTGCTGTCTATTTTTTCTTCAGGCAATGGAGCCTGATGTGCGGCAGGACGAAAGAAAGCAAACATTCAAGAGCTCCAGATTTCTTGTTTTGACTGCGGATGCGAATGTTACAGTTTCGTTACCGAAAATAGCACCGGTTCGCACCGACCAAATAGCGGAAATTCTGGAGATTCGGTGTTCCTTTATGAACATGTCGCTCAGGTATAAATGAAGGACGCTGTGGGAAACGTTACTTGCAGGTCTTCATGCCGCATTTCGGTCCAGGGTAGGACGAGGCTTTGGGAAATGTCCTTCGTTTGAAAGGGAAATAAGCAGTCTGAACACTTTGATTTGAAGTCCAGACCGCTTCATTGGGCTCAGCGAACCTGCACCACCACTTTCCCGACTGCCTTGCGCTGGCCCAGATCATTTATAGCCTGCGCCGCATTACTCAGCGGATACACCTGCGACACCAGTGGCTTCAACTTGCCTTCGGCAAACCAGCCAAACAATTGCTGGAAGTTCGCTGCGTTGTCTTGAGGCTGGCGCTGAGCAAACGAACCCCAGAACACGCCGACCACTGCCGCACCTTTGAGCAGCGCCAGGTTCACTGGCAATTCCGGAATGCGACCGCTGGCAAAACCGACCACCAGCAGGCGTCCATTCCAGGCAATGGCGCGGATGGCCTGGTCGAACAGGTCGCCACCCACCGGGTCGTAGATCACGTCGGCGCCCTGGCCATCGGTCAGGCGTTTGATTTCGTCCTTGAGGCTGGTTTCGCTGTAGTTGATCAGCTCATCGGCGCCGGCGGCCTTGGCCACCGCGAGTTTTTCGGCGCTGCTGGCGGCGGCGATCACGCGGGCGCCCATGGCTTTGCCGATTTCCACCGCCGCCAGGCCGACACCACCGGAAGCGCCGAGCACCAGCAGGGTTTCACCGGGTTGCAGATGGCCTCGTTGCTTGAGCGCGTGCATCGAAGTGCCGTAGGTCATGCTGAAAGCGGCGGCGGTGTTGAAGTCCATTGAGGGTGGGATTGGCAGCACGTTGTAGCCTGGCACCGCGACCTGTTCGGCGAAACTGCCCCAACCGGTCAGGGCCATGACCCGATCACCGACCTTGAGGTGACTGACCTTTTCACCCACCGCGCTGACCACGCCGGCGGCTTCGCCACCCGGGGAAAACGGGAAGGGCGGCTTGAACTGGTATTTGCCCTCGATGATCAACGTGTCCGGGAAATTCACCCCGGCGGCGTGCACGTCCAGCAGGATTTCATTCTTCTTCGCAACAGGACTGGCGACGTCTTCCAGCACCAGCGATTCGGCAGGGCCGAAGGCTTTGCACAGCACGGCTTTCATCAGGGCTATTCCTTTGGGAGTGATGGCCGATAAGTGTAGGTGTGTAAGTCGATGGGTCAACGAGCATGCCCGGCCCTGATAGTCAGCCATAAGCTTGTGCTTGTGCGACGGGTCGTTATGCTAGACCGCAAACCGGATAAGGAGCGAATTGTGAAAGCGTGGATCATGTTGTTGCTGGCCCTGTCTCTGCCCGTGGCAGCGATGGCCGAAGAAGCCAAAGAAGGTGAAGCCCCGAAAGTCAGCTACCTGACCCTGAGTCCGCCATTCGTGGGTAACTATGGCCTGGATGGCACGCCGAAGTTGAAGGTCTTCAAGGCTGACGTGGCGTTGCGGGTGACCGGTGAAGAATCGACCAAACTGGTCAAGGCCAATGAACCGTTGATTCGCAATCAACTGGTCGCGTTGTTCACCCAGCAGACCACCGAGGCGATGAACAGCATCGAAGGCAAGGAAAAGCTGCGTCAGGAAGCCCTGAAACAGACCCAGCAAATCATGAACGACGAAACCGGTAAGCCGGTGGTTGAGGATCTGTTGTTCAACAACCTGATTATTCAGTAAGACGTTCGTTGTTGCGGCGGGCCTCATTCCGGTAAACGCAGGAGATTTTACGGCTTGAGCGCAATCACCGCCGCCCACTGCTCGGCCGTCACCGGCATCACCGACAGTCGCGAACCTTTCTGCACCAGCGGCATCTCGGCCAGCGCCGCCTGCTGTTTCAGATACTCCAGCTTCAGCACCTTGGGAAACGTCTCGACGTGAGCGACATCGATCGCGCTCCAGGCGTTTTTCTCGGGTGAAGATTTCGGATCGAAGTAAACGCTCTCCGGCTCCAGCGCCGTCGGGTCCGGATACGCGGCTTCGACAATCTGTCCGATCCCGGCAATTCCCGGTTCGGGGCAGCTGGAGTGATAGAAGAAAAACTCGTCGCCCACGGCCATGGCCCGCAGAAAATTACGCGCCTGGTAGTTGCGCACTCCGTCCCAGCGCGCTTTGCCAAGCGTCTCCAGGCCCTTGATTGAGAGCTCGTCGGGCTCGGATTTCATCAGCCAATAAGCCATGGTTTTTGCTCCTTGCGAGGTGGGTGGGCAAGTTGTCGGGCAATTTTATGACAAACCGACGGTCGGTTGACGCCAGCGTTTGCGTGTCGGTTCACGTTGTCGCAGAATGCCGGCCTTCTAAGCATGACGCTGCTGCACGGCCTACACCTATAACGGAAACCGCTGCTGTCATCGTGTTGATGTGCCTTTGGGGGGCAATCGATGAAACGCAAACCGGATTTACTATGGATTTTGGTTATTTTGTTCGGCCTCGGCGTCGTGACCACTGGCTATGCCCAAAGCCTGTGGAGCAACAAGACCGATGCTCCGATCGAAATCGCGCAGCAACAGCAGCCGTCGGCGTTCAAACGCTGAACCTGTTTTGGGACGCCGCTGATTCCTGCGGCGTCTAGCCTGCGAAATACCACGCCTTGTCTGTCACCGTTCCCTGTAACGGCACATCCCAGCTCGCTTGAGCCAATCGCTCGACCTTCTGACATTCATGGGCCAGCCCCAATAGCGTCGGCTTGCGCCAGTTTTTTCGTCGTGCCAGGTACGCCAGGCTTCGATCATAAAAACCACCGCCCATGCCCAGGCGTCCGCCGACATCGTCAAATCCCACCAATGGCAACAGCACCAGATCGAGCGCCCAGACTTTGCGTTGCCGGGCGAGGTTGTGCCGGGGTTCGAGAATACGGAAACGGTTGGGTTTCAGTTTTTCACCGGGGCGAATTCGCTGGAACACCATTTTGGTTCGTGGCCAGGCACTGAGCACCGGCAGATAAGTTGCCTTGCCCCGACGTTGAGCGGCACGCAGCACAACACGCGGATCGATTTCACCGTCAGTGGGCAGATACAGAGAGATATGTTTTGCGCGGCGAAACAGCGGCTGCTGGGCCAATTGCTTGTACAGCCCGCGTGCAGCCTGGCGTTGCTGACTGGGAGTCAGTGCGCGGCGGGCCTTGCGCAGCATGCGTCGAAGTTGCGGGCGGGGTAGCAGCGCAGGTTCGTTCATGGATTCGGGCTCGCGGGACAAGTACCTGAAGCGTACCCGTAAAAAAGCCGATGCCGGTATTTAAACCGGCATCGGACTGGAATCAGGCTCCCCGGATGTACCGCTGTCGACTTAGCCCTTGAACCCGAAAGTTCAAGGTGGAAGATGCAGTAGGCTTTAAGGCTTTCCGTCTAGCGGACATGCACACCAGCCCAACGTGCAACCTCCAGGGTATAGCAAATCGGCTCAGGGACATCGCCAACTGGCAAGCACCCCAGGGAGTGTTGCGAGTATACCCCAAGCGGTTTCGCGTTTCAGCCCTTGGTGACGTCCGGGTCGGTTGCGAGCACCAGATCGACGCGGTCCAGCAGGTCACGAACCTGCTCACGGGTCGAGCCGCTGGCCTGTGCATCCGGGCGTTCTTCCTTGTGCAGAAGATCGTGCGTGATGTTCAGCGCGGCCATCACGGCGATGCGATCGGCGCCAATGACTTTGCCACTGCTGCGGATTTCGCGCATCTTGCCGTCCAGGTAACGGGCGGCGCTCACCAGGTTGCTGCGCTCTTCCTGGGGACAGATGATCGAATACTCTTTATCGAGGATCTGCACGGTAACGCTATTGCTTGAACTCATGAGTCTTGCTCCAGGGCCTTGAGGCGCGAAATCATTGATTCGACCTTACGCCGGGCGATTTCGTTCTTTTCTATGAGGTGAGCGCGCTCCTCGCGCCAGGTCTTTTCCTGAGCTAATAGGAGTCCGTTTTGACTCTTTAGTTGCTCGACGCGGGTAATTAGCAGTTCGAGTCTGGCCATTAGCGCTTGCAGGTCGGTGTCTTCCATTGGGTCCACTGAAATGTCAGATGGGTGATAGCTGGCGGACAGCCTTTAATAGTCTTGGCGAGTCTGTCGATGTAGGATACAAGGCCTTCATTCTAGACATAGCGCCGTCTGGCGCCTAGCTGCCCATGCCCATTCAGAATTCCCCGTACCAAGCCTTCGTCACACTGCTGACTTCCAGCGGTCATAACGTCTCGCCTGCCGAACTGCATGGCCTGCTGCTCGGCCGCAGTTGCGCCGGTGCCGGCTTCGATGCCGAAGGCTGGCTGGTTGATGCCGCCGAGCTGCTCGAAGGCGAGCCGCAGGACAACATTCGCAATGCCTTGATCGGCCTGCAAGAGATGGTCAAGGGCGAGCTCACCGGCGACGACGTGACCGTCGTTCTGCTGCTTCCGACCGATGACGAGCCACTGGCTGATCGCGCCGCCGCACTGGGCCAATGGTGCCAGGGCTTCCTCAGCGGTTTCGGCCTGAACTGCCGTGACAGCAGCATGCTGAGCACCGAGGCCACTGAAGTTTTGCAGGATCTGGCGGCTATCTCGCAGGTGCAAGACGCTCTGGAAGAGTCCGACGACGGCGAAAGCGATTACATGGAAGTGATGGAGTACCTGCGTGTTGCGCCGCTGCTGTTGTTCACCGAAACCAAGAAGCCAGACGCGCCGGCTGCTGCCAAACCATCGCTGCATTAATCGCGTGCCAGGGAAAGCCATCTGCCCATGATTCATATCCCGAAATCGGAATACAGCCGGCGCCGCAAGGCCCTGATGGCGCAGATGGTACCCAACAGCATCGCCATTCTGCCCGCCGCCGCCGTTGCCATCCGCAACCGCGACGTCGAGCACGTCTACCGTCAGGACAGCGACTTCCAGTATCTCAGCGGTTTTCCCGAGCCTCAGGCGGTCATCGTTTTGATGCCTGGACGTTTACATGGCGAATACATACTGTTCTGCCGTGAACGCAACGCCGAGCGAGAAATGTGGGACGGTCTGCGCGCCGGGCAGGAAGGCGCGATTCGCGACTTTGGCGCCGACGACGCCTTCCCCATCACCGACATCGACGACATCCTGCCGGGCCTGATCGAAGGCCGTGACCGGGTGTATTCGGCCATGGGCAGCAACCCGGAATTCGACCGGCACCTGATGGACTGGATCAACGTGATCCGCTCTAAAGCGCACCTCGGCGCCCAGCCGCCGAACGAATTCGTTGCCCTGGATCATCTGCTTCACGACATGCGCCTGTATAAATCGGCGGCAGAAGTGAAGGTGATGCGCGAAGCCGCACGAATTTCTGCCCAGGCGCATATCCGCGCGATGCAGGTCAGCCGGGTCGGGCTGCATGAATTCAGCCTCGAAGCCGAGCTCGATTATGAGTTCCGTAAGGGCGGGGCGAAGATGCCGGCCTACGGCTCGATCGTCGCCGCGGGGCGCAACAGCTGCATCCTGCATTACCAGCAGAATGACGCCGTGCTCAAGGACGGCGATCTGGTGTTGATCGATGCCGGTTGCGAGATCGATTGCTACGCCAGCGACATCACCCGCACCTGGCCGGTCAACGGCAAGTATTCAGCGGAACAGAAGGCGATTTACGAACTGGTGCTGGCGTCGCAAGAAGCCGCGTTTGCCGAAATCGCCCCAAATAAACATTGGAATCAGGCCCACGAAGCCACCGTCCGGGTCATTACCACCGGGCTGGTGAAGTTGGGCTTGTTGCAAGGCGACGTCGACGAGTTGATTGCCAGCGAAGCCTATAAAGCGTTTTACATGCACCGCGCCGGCCACTGGCTGGGCATGGATGTGCATGATGTCGGCGAATACAAGGTCGGCGGGGAATGGCGCGTGCTGGAAGTTGGCATGGCGCTGACCGTGGAACCGGGTATCTACATTTCCCCGGACAACCAGAATGTGGCGAAGAAATGGCGCGGCATTGGCGTGCGCATCGAGGACGACGTAGTGGTCACCAAAACCGGCTGTGAAATCCTGACCAAAGGCGTGCCGAAAACGGTCGCCGAGATCGAGGCCTTGATGGCCGCCGCGCGGGCACAAGCGGCATGAGTCGAGTCAATCTGGCAATCATCGGTGGTGGTCTGGTCGGCGCCAGCCTGGCGTTAGCGTTGCAAGCAGGGGCCAAGGCGCGTGGCTGGAAGATCGTGTTGATCGAACCCTTTGCCCCCGGCCACACTTATCAACCGAGCTACGACGCCCGTTCTTCGGCGTTGTCCTACGGCGCCAAGCAGATTTATCAACGGTTGGGCGTGTGGCAGGAAATCTCCCGCCGCGCCGAGCCGATCAAGCAGATTCATGTCTCCGACCGTGGACGTTTTTCCACCGCGCGACTGTCGGCGATGGAAGAGGGCGTTCCGGCGCTGGGTTATGTGGTGGAAAACGCCTGGCTCGGCCAATGCCTCTGGCAAGGTCTGGATAAGGACGTGATCACATGGCGTTGCCCGGCGGAAGTCACGCGCATGGAGCCACTGACCGACGGCTATCGCCTGACCCTCAACGATGAAACCACCCTGGAATGCGACCTTGCGGTGCTGGCTGATGGCGGCCGTTCCGGCCTGCGCGAACAACTGGGGATCGGCATCAAAAAGCGCCCGTACAACCAGAGCGCGCTGATTGCCAACATCACCCCGAGCGAAGCGCACAACGGCATGGCCTTCGAGCGTTTCACCGATGACGGCCCGATGGCGTTGTTGCCGCTGCCGGAAAACCGCTGCGCACTGGTGTGGACTCGATTGGGCATGGACGCGCAACGGCTGGCCGCGCTTGATGAACGCAGCTTCCTCAGCGAGTTGCAGGGCGTGTTCGGTTATCGCCTCGGCACCTTGAAGCAGGTGGGGGCGCGACATCTTTACCCGCTGACGCTGATCGAAGCCGAAGAGCAGGTGCGTCCGCATCTGGCCATTCTCGGTAACGCCGCTCACAGCCTGCACCCGATTGCCGGCCAGGGTTTCAACCTGTCCCTGCGTGATGCTCAAGCGCTGGCTGATGCGCTGCTGGCGAGCGAAACCTCTCCCGGCGATTTTGCGACCTTGCAGGCTTACCGCGAACGTCAGCGTCTGGATCAGAACCTGACCGTGGGTTTCTCCGATCAGGTCACCCGTTTGTTCGGCAGCACTCAACCGCTGGTTTCCTTGGTCCGTAACATCGGCCTGCTCGGTCTCGATCTGCTGCCGCCGGCCAAACGCTGGTTCGCCCGGCAAGCCATGGGCTTGGGTACTCGACCCGATGCTTAAGTGGCTGACTGCAAGACTCGACTCGATGGTCGATCCGTTTTTCATGCAGATGCTGCTGGAGAACCTCGGTCACCGGTACATTGCCGGAAAAACCCTTTACGTGCGGCTCAAGCCGCAAGCGAGACAGGCTTAAAGCATGGAAATGCGCGCAGATCTGCTGATTGTCGGGGCCGGAATGGTCGGTAGCACCCTGGCGCTGGCGTTGCAGGACAGCGGACTGGAAGTCCTGCTGCTGGACGGCAGCCCGATGAGCGTTAAGCCCTTCGACGAGCAATCGCCGTTCGAACCGCGAGTGAGCGCCTTGTCGACGGCCAGCCATAGGATTCTCGAACGCCTCGGTGTCTGGGACGGTATCGCCAACCGGCGCAGCAGCCCGTATACCGACATGCACGTCTGGGACGGCAGTGGCACCGGGCACATTCATTTTTCGGCGACCAGTGTGCATGCCGAAGTGCTGGGGCATATCGTCGAGAACCGCGTGGTTCAAGATGCCTTGCTCGACCGTTTGCATGACTGTGATCTGGGAATGCTGGCCAACGCGCGCCTGGAGCAAATGCGTCGCTCCGGCGACGATTGGCTGCTGACCCTGGCCGATGGGCGCACGTTGCGCGCACCGCTGGTGATTGCGGCGGATGGCGCCAACTCCGCAGTGCGGCGGCTGACCGGTGTGGCGACTCGCGAGTGGGACTATCTGCACCATGCGATCGTGACCAGCGTGCGCAGCTCAAAACCTCATCAACTGACCGCCTGGCAGCGTTTCACCGACAACGGTCCATTGGCGTTTCTGCCGCTGGAGCGTGATGGTCAGCAGGATTGGTGTTCGATCGTCTGGTCGACCACCCCGGGCGAAGCCGAACGCCTGATGGCGCTGGACGACGAAGGTTTCTGCAAAGCGCTGGAGCGAGCCTTCGAAGGCCGACTCGGCACGGTGCTCAGCGCCGATCCGCGTCTGTGCGTGCCCCTGCGTCAGCGCCATGCCAAGCGTTACGTGGCTGAAGGCCTGGCGCTGATCGGCGACGCGGCCCACACCATTCACCCATTGGCCGGACAGGGCGTGAACCTCGGTTTCCTCGATGCCGCCGTGCTGGCCGAAGTGCTGTTGCAAGCGGCCACGCGTGGCGAGCGTTTGGCGGATGTGAAAGTGCTCAGCCGTTACGAGCGTCGGCGCATGCCTCACAACCTGGCATTGATGGCGGCGATGGAGGGTTTCGAGCGCTTGTTCCAGGCTGATCCGTTGCCGATTCGCTGGTTGCGCAATGCCGGGTTGAATATGGTCGACCAGATGCCTGAAGCCAAGGCGCTGTTTGTGCGCGAAGCGCTGGGTTTGATCGGGGATCTGCCGGCGCTGGCCAAAGCCTGACTCACCCTTGTAGGCCTGCGTGCAACATCTGGTAACGCCTCCGCGAACTGTTCGATTGAGAAGGTAAATGTGAGTCCATATCATTTGGCTTCAATTTTTCAACCGAGAGATCGCTCCCATGTTGATACCGAAGCGTCTACTGACCGCGCTCGCCCTGACCCTGATTGGCAGCACCGCTACCCAGGCCGCTGACGAGGTGGTGGTTTACTCCTCGCGGATCGACGAGCTGATCAAACCGGTCTTCGATGCCTACACCGCGAAAACCGGTGTGCAGGTGAAGTTCATCACCGACAAGGAAGCGCCGCTGATGCAGCGGATCAAGGCCGAGGGCGAGAACGCCACCGCTGACCTGCTGCTGACCGTCGATGCCGGCAACCTCTGGCAGGCCGAGCAAATGGGGATCCTGCAACCGTTCACCTCCAAGGTGATCGACGCCAATATCCCGCTCCAATATCGCTCTTCCACCCATGCCTGGACCGGTTTGAGCCTGCGGGCGCGGACCATCGCTTACTCCACCGTTCGGGTGAAGCCCGGTGAGCTGACCACCTACGAAGGTCTGGCCGACAAGAACTGGGAAGGCCGCTTGTGCCTGCGCACCGCGAAGAAGGTCTATAACCAATCTCTCACCGCCACCATGATCGAAGTCCACGGCGCCGACAAAACCGAGAAGATTCTCAAGGGTTGGGTGAGTAACCTGTCCACCGATGTGTTCTCGGATGACATCGCGGTGTTGGAGGCCATCAACGCGGGTCAATGCGACGTCGGCATCGTCAACACTTATTACTACGGTCGTCTGCACAAGCAGAAGCCTGATCTGGCGGTGAAGCTATTCTGGCCGAACCAGGGCGACCGTGGCGTGCACGTGAACCTGTCGGGCATCGGCCTGACCAAACACGCCCCGCACCCGGAAGCGGCCAAGGCCTTGGTTGAATGGATGACCACGCCTGAAGCGCAGAAGATCTTTGCTGACGTGAACCAGGAATTCCCGGCTAACCCTGCGGTTCAACCCTCCGCAGAAGTGGCGAGCTGGGGCAAGTTTGTGGCTGATACGTTGCCGGTGGAGATTGCCGGCAAGCGTCAGGCTGAAGCGATTCGGATGATGGATCGCGCTGGCTGGAACTGAGTCTCTATCTTTAAAGATCAAAAGATCGCAGCCTCGTTTCACTCGACAGCTCCTACATTGGGATGGCGTACCCATGTAGGAGCTGTCGAGTGAAACGAGGCTGCGATCTTTTTGCGTTTTCCCTAAACTTCACGATTTATCCGCGAGAGACCTTTCTTGGCCCACCCCGCCCAACGCCGCTGGTACCCCTTGGTCTTCGCCATCGCTGCGCTGGTCCTGCTGCCACTTAGCGTTTTGCTGTTGTCATGGCAAACCATCGATCATCAAATCTGGTCCCACCTCTGGGACACCCAGATGCCGCGCCTGCTCGGCAACACGCTGACGTTGGTGCTCGGCGTCGGTATCGGCGTCACGCTCCTGGGCGTGAGCCTGGCCTGGCTGACCAGCCTCTGTGAATTTCCGGGTCGGCGTTGGCTGGACTGGGCGCTGATGCTGCCATTCGCCATTCCCGCCTACGTACTGGCATTCGTTTTCGTCGGCCTCCTGGATTTCGCCGGCCCCGTTCAAACGTTGATGCGCGAAGGGTTCGGCACGGGTTTGAGGTTGCCGCGGGTGCGCTCCACCGGCGGGGTGATTCTGGTCCTGGTGCTGGTCTTCTATCCCTACGTTTACCTGTTGGCGCGAACCGCGTTCCTGGCTCAAGGCAAAGGCTTGATGGAAGCGGCGCGAGTCTTGGGGCAATCCCCGTGGCAGGCGTTCTGGCGAGTCGCGTTGCCCATGGCGCGCCCGGCCATCGGTGCTGGCGTGGCGCTTGCGCTGATGGAAACCCTGGCGGATTTCGGCGCGGTGTCGGTGTTCAACTTCGACACGTTCACGACCGCCATCTACAAGACCTGGTACGGATTCTTCAGCCTCTCCACTGCCGCGCAACTGGCCAGCCTGTTGCTGCTGGTGGTGATGGTCGTGCTGTATGGCGAGCGTCGTGCTCGCGGGGCCAACCGGGCGAGCAACGAACGACCTCGGGTCAACGCGCTGTATCACCTGCGCGGTTTCAAAGCGCTGGCGGCCATGAGTTGGTGCGGTCTGGTGTTCGCTTGCGCCTTCGTCATTCCGATGCTGCAACTGATGGTGTGGTTCTGGCAGCGCGGGCGCTTCGATTTGGATGAGCGTTACGCGGGCCTGATCGTTCATACCTTGTACCTGGGCGGCATGGCGGCGCTGATCACCGTCAGTGTTGCTTTGGTGCTGGCGTTTGCGAGACGCCTGGCGCCGACCCGAGCAATCCGCTCCGGCGTCAGTCTGGCCAATCTCGGCTACGCCTTGCCGGGTTCGGTGCTGGCGGTGTCGATCATGCTGGCGTTCAGTTACCTGGACCGCGAACTGGTGATTCCGTTATCGGGTTGGCTGGGCGGCGCCGGAAAGCCATTGCTGCTGGGTAGTTTGTCGGCGTTATTGCTGGCCTATCTGGTGCGTTTCATCGCGGTGGCGTATGGGCCGCTGGAAAGCAGTCTGGCGCGAATACGGCCATCTTTGCCCGAAGCAGCACGTAGCCTTGGCGTCAGTGGGCCACGACTGTTTTTCAAAGTGTATCTGCCATTGTTGCTGCCAGGAACGTTGAGCGCTGCGTTGCTGGTATTCGTCGATGTGCTCAAGGAAATGCCCGCGACCCTTCTGATGCGCCCGTTTGGCTGGGATACGCTGGCGGTGCGGATCTTCGAAATGACCAGTGAAGGCGAGTGGGCGAGGGCCTCATTACCGGCCCTGACCCTGATTTTGGTCGGGCTGTTACCGGTCATCGGATTGATTCGACGTTCGGCGCATCGAAACACCTAGGTGCCAGTCCTACACCTTGAGGCTACAATGCGCGGCATTCGGTGCGGTCCGTCCTACAGACCAGGTAGCTGAAATCGGCTGAAAGCCATATATTTCAAGGCTTTCACTCCGTGCAGCACCTGCCCGCACCTTCGCCACGCCCGGAAGGAGAAACCCATGGGACAGCGTACGCCTCTGTATGACCTTCATCTCGCCCTCGGCGCGAAGATGGTCGATTTTGGCGGTTGGGATATGCCTTTGCATTACGGCTCACAGGTCGAGGAACACCATCAGGTGCGCCGCGATTGCGGGGTTTTCGATGTATCCCACATGACCGTGATCGATGTCAGCGGCCGTCAGGCCAAGGCCTGGCTCCAGCATTTGCTGGCCAATGACGTCGAACGTCTGCACAGCCCTGGCCGTGCCTTGTACAGCACCATGCTCAACGAGCGCGGCGGCATCGTCGACGACATGATCGTCTACCGTCTCGAGGACGGTTATCGGCTGGTGGTCAACGCCTCCACCCGTAATCAGGACCTCGCCTGGATGCAGGCTCACCTCGATGGTTTCAAGGTGCGGCTCAACGAGCGCTCCGAGCTGGCGATGCTGGCCATTCAAGGGCCTCAGGCCCGGCACAAAATCTCCGAACTGGTGACCCAGTCTCGCGGCAACCTGATTCAGATGCTCAAGCCCTTCGAAGGCCAGGCCGATGGTGACTGGTTCATCGCGCGCACGGGTTACACCGGCGAAGATGGCCTGGAAATCGTTCTGCCGGCCAATCAAGCGCCGGGATTCTTCAACGATCTGGTGGGCGCGGGCATCTCGCCGATCGGCCTCGGCGCGCGCGATACTTTGCGGGTCGAAGCCGGTATGAACCTCTACGGTCAGGACATTCACCAAGACGTTTCACCCCTTGCCTCCAACATGGCCTGGAGCATTGCCTGGGAGCCGGCCACTCGCCAGTTCATCGGTCGCAGTGCTCTGGAAGCCGAACGGGCGGGTGGCGTTCAGCACAAACTGGTCGGGCTGGTCCTTGAGGAGCGTGGGGTTTTGCGCGCTCATCAAGTGGTCCGCATCGCCAATGTTGGCGAAGGGGAGATCACCAGTGGTAGTTTCTCTCCTACGCTTAGCAAGTCGATAGCACTGGCGCGCGTGCCGATGGCGACAGCCGACCGCGCAGAAGTGGAAATCCGTGGCAAGTGGTACCCGGTCCGAGTGGTCAAACCGACCTTCGTACGCCATGGCAAAACCTTGATCTAATCTTTTCTGGCGGGCAACGACCGCTGACAATTCTCTTGAGGACACAGAACATGAGCGATATTCCTGCCGACCTGCGTTTTGCCGAAAGTCACGAATGGGCCCGTCTCGAAGCCGATGGCACCGTCACCGTGGGCATCAGCGATCACGCTCAGGAAGCCTTGGGCGATGTGGTGTTCGTTGAGTTGACCGAAGTCGGAACAGTCTTCGCTGCCGGTGATCAAGCTGGCGTGGTGGAGTCGGTCAAAGCGGCTTCGGACATCTACTCCCCGGTTGCCGGTGAAGTGATTGCCATCAACGAAGAACTGAGCGCTAACCCGGAACTGCTCAACTCCGACCCGTACGGTGCCTGGATCTTCAAGCTCAAACCAGGCAACACAGCCGATCTGGACACGCTGCTCGATGCAGCTGGCTACAAAGCCGCCATCGGCGAGTAAGCCTTAAGCGCCATCCCCAAAGCCCCGACTTGTCGGGGCTTTTCAGTTTCCGGGATCCTGATCTTCAAGGCTCCCCGGCATCGACTGCTATGCTGGTTTGACCGTGTTGCATCGACGTTGAGCGCCAGTCAAGAGAGAGCCCGTCATGTCCCAGTTGCCGTCCTTGAGCCAGTTACGCGACCCCAATGCCTTCCTTCGCCGCCACCTCGGGCCCGATGCCGCCGAGCAACAGGCAATGCTCGACAGCCTCGGCCTCGGCAGCCGGGTCGAGTTGATCGAGCAGACGGTGCCGCCGGGAATCCGCCTGAACAGGCCGCTCGACCTGCCACCCGCCCTCGACGAAGAAGCCGCGCTGGCGAAACTGCGCGGTTACGCCGAGCAAAACCAGGTCTGGACCAGCCTGATCGGCATGGGCTACCACGGCACCCTCACGCCGACCGTCATTGTGCGCAACGTGCTGGAAAATCCCGGTTGGTACACCGCGTACACGCCGTATCAACCCGAGATCGCCCAGGGTCGGCTCGAAGCGCTGCTGAATTTTCAGCAATTGACCATCGACCTCACCGGCCTGGAACTGGCCAACGCCTCGCTGCTGGATGAAGCCACGGCGGCGGCGGAGGCCATGGCACTGGCCAAGCGTGTCGCCAAGTCCAGAAGCAATCTGTTCTTCGTCGACGAGAACTGTCATCCGCAGACCATTTCCGTGGTCCAGACCCGAGCAGAAGGGTTCGGCTTCGAGCTGATCATCGACGCTGTGGATAACTTGAAACAGCACCAGGTGTTCGGTGCGCTCCTGCAATATCCCGATACCCACGGCGAGATCCGCGATCTTCGTCCGTTGATCGATCATCTGCATGCTCAGCAAGCCTTGGCGTGTGTCGCCACCGACCTGCTGAGTTTGCTGTTACTGACGCCACCGGGGGAGTTGGGCGCCGACGTGGTGTTCGGTTCATCCCAGCGTTTCGGCGTGCCCATGGGGTACGGCGGGCCTCACGCGGCGTTTTTTGCCAGTCGCGATGAGTACAAACGGGCGATTCCCGGGCGGATCATCGGCGTGTCGAAAGATGCTCGCGGCAATGTCGCCTTGCGCATGGCCCTGCAAACCCGCGAGCAACATATCCGCCGGGAGAAGGCTAACTCGAACATTTGCACCGCTCAGGTGCTGCTGGCCAACATCGCCAGTTTCTATGCGGTCTATCACGGTCCGGAAGGGCTCAAATGCATTGCCCAACGCGTCCATCGGCTGACCTGTATCCTCGCCGCCGGCCTTGAGCGCCACGGCATCAACCGCCACAACCAACACTTTTTCGACACCCTGACGCTGGAGGTCGGTGGTACTCAGACGGCAATCATCGAAAGCGCTCAGGCCGCACAGATCAACTTGCGCATTCTCGGGCGTGGGCAGTTGGGTCTGAGCCTCGACGAAACCTCTGACGAAGCCACCGTCGCGAAGTTGTTTGATGTGTTCCTCGGGTCCGATCACGGGCTTAACGTCGACGAACTGGACGCTGAAGCCCTTGATTCCGGCATTCCCGCAGGT
Organism: Pseudomonas sp. MDT1-16; assembly: GCF_054898115.1. Lineage (NCBI taxonomy): Bacteria > Pseudomonadati > Pseudomonadota > Gammaproteobacteria > Pseudomonadales > Pseudomonadaceae > Pseudomonas > Pseudomonas sp. MDT1-16. The sequence goes on along the minus strand of NZ_CM142717.1, from coordinate 6,154,645 downwards.
CTGCTGCGTACCTCGCCTTATCTGCGTCACCCGGTGTTCAGCGCCCATCACAGCGAAACCGAAATGTTGCGTTACCTCAAGCAACTGGAGAACAAGGACCTGGCGCTCAATCAATCGATGATCCCGCTGGGCTCCTGCACCATGAAGCTCAATGCCACCAGCGAGATGATTCCCATCACCTGGCCGCAGTTCGCCAACCTGCACCCGTTTGCGCCGAAAGAGCAGGCGGTCGGTTATTCACTGATGATCGAAGAACTGGAGCGCTGGCTCTGCGCGATTACCGGTTTCGACGCAATCTGTATGCAACCCAACTCCGGCGCCCAAGGCGAGTACGCCGGGTTGCTGGCGATCCGCAAATACCATGAGAGTCGTCATGAGGGCGCGCGGGATATTTGCCTGATTCCGTCTTCGGCCCACGGCACCAACCCGGCGTCGGCGCAAATGGCCGGCATGCGCGTGGTGATCGTCGAGTGCGACGAGGCGGGCAACGTCGATCTGGATGACCTGAAAGGCAAAGCTACGGAGGCGGGCGACAAACTTGCCTGCCTGATGGCGACGTATCCTTCTACCCACGGGGTATACGAGGAAGGCATCAGCGAAATCTGTGAAGTTATCCACAGTCACGGCGGCCAGGTGTACATGGATGGCGCCAACCTCAACGCCCAGGTCGGGCTGGCGCGCCCGGCGGACATAGGCGCCGACGTGTCCCACATGAACTTGCACAAGACCTTCTGTATTCCCCACGGCGGAGGCGGGCCGGGCATGGGGCCGATTGGGGTGCGGGCGCATTTGGCGCCGTTCGTGGCCAATCACCCGGTGGTGCCGATTGAAGGACCACTGCCGCAGAACGGAGCGGTCAGCGCAGCACCTTGGGGCAGCGCGAGCATTTTGCCGATCAGCTGGATGTACATCGCGATGATGGGGCCGCAATTGGCGGATGCCAGTGAGGTGGCGATTCTTGCCGCGAATTACCTGGCGCAGCATCTGTCCGGTGCGTTTCCGGTGCTCTATACCGGGCGTAACGAACGGGTGGCTCACGAGTGCATTCTTGACCTGCGGCCACTCAAGGCGCTGACCGGGATCAGCGAGGAAGACGTTGCCAAGCGGTTGATGGACTATGGCTTTCATGCGCCGACCATGTCATTTCCGGTGCCGGGGACGTTGATGGTTGAACCGACCGAAAGTGAGTCGAAGGCAGAGCTGGACCGGTTTATCGGCGCGATGCTGAGTATCCGCGCGGAAATCACCGAGGTGCAGAACGGCAACTGGCCGGCCGATGACAACCCGCTGAAACGTTCGCCGCATACCCTGGCGGACATCACCGGGATTTGGGAGCGGCCTTATACCATCGAGCAGGCGGTGACGCCGGATGCTCACACCAAGGCGCATAAATATTGGCCGGTGGTGAACCGGGTGGACAATGTCTACGGTGACCGCAATCTGTTTTGCGCTTGCGTACCGGTGGATGATTACCGCTGACCGCACGGGCAAAAAAATGCCGCTCATGGGAGCGGCATTTTTGTTCAGCCAAAAAGCTTATTCCGAAGCGACGGCATTCTTCGCCAGGATCGCGTTCGCCAATTCCATGTCCGTGGCCTGCAGGCCAGGGTTGTCGGCGCGGACTTTCTGCATCGCGGCTTCCAGGTATGGCCCACGAATGCCGCCGTCACTGGCAACAAAGCTGCCGGCGTCGTCCTGGGCGGCAACGATCAGCTTGTGATCCTTGAAGGTCAGGTAGGTCGAGCCGGTGGTCGCACCGGACGAGATGACGTTACGCCAAAAGCTATCGGCCATCGCCGAACCGACGGGAAGGGACAACAGGGCGATGGTAGCGACAGCAAGTTTGAGACGCATGAGGGGTGACTCCACTGGGTTATCTACGGCCTTGGATTGCTAATCACCCAGTCGAGTTCCGTAACGGCTCATTCAGCTGGTTCAACCAGCAAAATAGCCCCTTGCTGCCCGATCACCCGAACGCGGCGGCCCGCTGCGGCGTCAGGCCCTCGGGCCATCCACACGCCGTCGGCGACCTTGATCTTGCCGCGACCGTCGACAATCGCTTCATGTACCACAAAGGTTTTACCGATCAATTCCTGACCGCGCAGATTGAGGTTCGGCTGATCACTCATCCGCACCGCGCTACGCTGGCGTCTCCACCAGTACAGGGCGGTAGCGATCGACAGCAGGCCGAACAGCAGAAACTGCAATTCCCAGGTGATGTCCGGCGCTGCATAAATCAGTACGCCAACGGCGGCGGCTGCCATACCGATCCACAGCAAGTAGCCACCGGCGCCGAACACTTCGAGAATCAGCAGCACGGTGCCTAATGCCAGCCAGTCCCAGAACGATAAATGCTGCAGGAATGCCCACATATCGTGCCTCAGGCTTTCTTGTTATCGAACGTGGCCTTGACGATTTCGCCGATGCCGCCGACTGCGCCGATCATCGAGCTGGCCTCGAGCGGCATCAGAATCACTTTGCTGTTGTTGGCCGAGGCCAGTTTGCCCAGCGCATCGATGTACTTCTGCGCGACAAAGTAATTGACCGCCTGCACGTTACCGCCAGCGATGGCTTCGGACACCACTTTGGTGGCCTGGGCTTCGGCTTCGGCCTGGCGTTCACGGGCTTCGGCCTCAAGGAACGCTGCCTGACGGCCACCTTCGGCCTCCAGGATTTGTGCCTGCTTCTTGCCTTCGGCAGTCAGAATCGCCGCGGCACGCAGGCCTTCGGCTTCAAGAATTTGCGCGCGCTTGATCCGCTCGGCTTTCATCTGCCCCGACATTGCAGCCATCAAGTCAGCCGGCGGGCTGATGTCCTTGATCTCGATCCGGGTGATCTTGATGCCCCACGGTGCTGTGGCTTCGTCGACAGTGCGCAGCAGTTTTTCGTTGATCCCGTCGCGCTGGCTGAGCATCGCGTCCAGCTCCATGGAGCCGAGCACGGTACGGATGTTGGTTTGCAGCAGGTTGCGGATCGCGTGTTCGAGGTTGTTGACCTCGTAGGCGGCCTGGGCGGTGTTAACCACCTGGAAGAAACACACCGCGTCGATCTGCACCGTGGCGTTATCGGCGGTGATGACTTCCTGGGGCGGAATATCCAGCACGCTTTCCATCACGTTGATCTTGCGGCCGATGCGGTCCATCACCGGAATGATGATGTTCAGGCCGGGCTTGAGCGTGTTGGTGTAGCGGCCGAAACGTTCGACCGTCCATTGGTACCCCTGAGGCACGACCTTGAAACCCATGAACAGAATGGCGACCACCAGGCCGACAAAAAGTAAAAGCACGCTACCGATCTGCATAACGATTCCCTGTTGATCAATGAAGTTGCGATCACAGGAGTGTAGCGGTGCCGGTTGGGGATAAGAACCGTTAGTCGGCCCTCGCATCATCAGGAGACATAAAAGGCTTCATTTCTGCTCGCTCTGCGGCGTCACCCGCAAGACCTCCTCAATCGTCGTTAAACCGGCCGCCACTTTTTGCGCCCCTGACAACCGCAAACTGCGCATGCCTTCCTTGAACGCCTGACGCCGCACTGCCAGCAAATCGGTGTCGGGGTTGATCAGCGCTTTGACGCCGTCTGTCAGCTGCATGATTTCGTAGACCCCGGCGCGGCCGCGGTAACCGGTATCGCGGCATTCCAGGCAACCAATGGCGCGCTGTGCGTTGTTCGGCAACGGTGCCTGCCAGGGGCGGGTCAAGGTTTGCCAGTCTTCTTCACCCAGCGTCAGCGGCGCCTTGCAATGCGGGCACAAGGTGCGGACCAGGCGCTGGGCCATGACGCCGAGCACCGTGGCCTTGATCAAGTAATGCGGCACGCCCAGCTCCAGCAAGCGGCTGATCGCGCTCGGCGCATCGTTGGTGTGCAGCGTCGACAGCACCAAGTGGCCAGTGAGCGCAGCCTGGATCGCCATTTCTGCGGTTTCGAGGTCACGGATCTCGCCGATCATGATGATGTCCGGATCCTGTCGCATCAGTGCGCGCACACCGGCGGCGAAGGTCAGGTCGATGTTGTGTTGGACCTGCATCTGATTGAACGCCGGCTCGACCATTTCGATCGGGTCTTCGATGGTGCAGAGATTGACCTCTGACGTCGCCAGCTTCTTTAGCGTGGTGTAAAGCGTGGTGGTTTTGCCGGAGCCGGTCGGCCCGGTGACCAAAATGATGCCGTTGGGCTGGCTAGTCATGTCCTTCCAGCGGTGCAAGTCATCGGCGGAGAAGCCCAGCTGGTCAAAGTCCTTGAGCAGTACCTCCGGGTCGAAGATCCGCATGACCATTTTTTCGCCGAATGCGGTAGGCAATGTCGATAGCCGCAGCTCGACTTCGCCACCGTCCGGGGTTTTGGTCTTGACCCGTCCGTCCTGGGGTTTGCGTTTTTCCGCGACGTTCATCCGCCCGAGGCTTTTCAGGCGGCTGACGATGGCCATGGTCACTTGTGGCGGAAATTGATAGACGTTATGCAGCACGCCGTCGATGCGAAAACGTACCGTGCCTTGCTCGCGCCGGGGTTCGATGTGGATGTCGCTGGCGCGTTGCTGGAACGCGTACTGGAACAACCAGTCGACGATGTTGACGATGTGCGCGTCGTTGGCGTCCGGTTCCTGGTCGCTGGCGCCGAGGTTAAGCAGCTGCTCGAAGTTGCCCAAGGTGCTCATCTGCTGATCGGCGTTGGTCGCGCCACTGACCGATTTGGCCAGGCGGAAGAACTCCACGCTGAAGCGCTGGATGTCGACCGGGTTGGCCACCACACGCTTGATCGGCAGTTTCAGCACGTGGGTCAGGTCGGCTTCCCAGCCGGTGACGTAGGGCTGGGCGCTGGCCACGGTCACCGCGTCGCGGTCGATGGAGACCGCAAGAATCTTGTGGCGCTGGGCGAAGGCGTAGGACATCAGCGGCGTAATCGCCGCGACGTTGATTTTCAGCGGATCGATTCGCAGATATGGCTGGCCGGCCTGCTGCGACAGCCAAAGCGTCAGGCTTTCCAGGTCGAGGTGTTTGCCGGGACGGCTGAAATCGTCCAGGTGTTGGCTGGCGATGAATTCCAGTGGGTGCATCTGGCCATTGGCGGCGTGACGGCGTCGAGCATTGAGCGCGTGTTCGGCCGCGTCCTGGCTGATAAAGCCTTGGGCGACCAGTTCACGCAGCAAATCATTGAGATCCAGCCAGCGGTCCTGAATGGCAAGGTGAACGGACATGCGGGCTCCTCATGAACAACAGTTCGCAAAGGATAGTCTCGGACCCGCAGACCGTTGGGCCACTACCGGACGAAGCCGTGTCGAGTTTTTTCAGCCTGCCGCTTGAACCGGTTCATCCCAAGCGCAATCAGCCGCTTGCAGCTCAACCGAACAGACGCTGATCAGGTTACGTAATTTTTCCGCGATCACTTGGGCGCGGTGCCAGCTCAGACCGTCCATCGACGATGTCGATCGACAGCAGGTCGTCCATACGCTGCATGTTGAACTGCACCGGTGTCAGGCACTGCAAGGCAAACAGGTTGAGTGCCCGGCACAGCAGATCCGGTTCGGCCTCGGCCAGCAATTGATAGTGAACGCGGCAGTGGACGTTACTGACGTTCCAGACATCGGCGCGGGTGTGCGGGGTGTTCACGGCTTCTAGATGCGGCATGGTCGGACTCCAAAATCACTGGAGGAATTTTTACATTAGGTGCCCGGCATTTCTTATCTATGATTGGGATTATTGGCAGTTATTTGAATTGCTTGATTCGTAAAGTTATCGATCAAAGGTTTTTTTATGCATAGCGAGCTGGATGGCTACGACCGCAAGATTCTCGCGTTGCTGCAAGAGGACGCCTCACTCTCCAGCGCACAGATCGCCGAACAGGTGGGACTCTCGCAGTCGCCGTGCTGGCGACGGATTCAGCGGATGAAGGAAGAGGGGATCATTCGGGGGCAGGTGACGTTGCTTGATCGCAAGAAGATCGGGCTTAACACGCAGATCTTCGCTGAAATAAAACTCAACGCTCACGGGCGTTCGAACTTCACCGAGTTCACCGAGGCGATTCGTGGCTTTCCCGAAGTGCTGGAGTGTTATGTGCTGATGGGGTCGGTGGATTTCTTGCTACGCATCGTCACGGCGGACATCGAAGCGTATGAGCGCTTCTTCTTCGAGAAGCTGTCGATGGTGCCGGGGATTCAGGAGGTTAACTCGATCGTGGCGTTGTCGGAAATCAAGTCCACGACGAGTTTGCCGGTCTGAGGTTTTGCGGTGAATGGGCTGGCCTCTTCGCGGGCAAGCCTCGCTCCTACAGGATTTCGGTGATCCTCTGTAGGAGCGAGGCTTGCCCGCGAAGGCGGTGTTACATACGCAGCAGCATTTTCCAGGCGCGATTTTGATAAACCGCAATCGCCTGCTGCTTGCGCGCATCCAGCGATTCATCGGTGATCGGCTCGTTAGCGAGCAGAGCAAGCTGTTTCAGCTCACCATACAGGCGATCCATTTCCGGGATGTCCAACACGCTGCGGGCGTGATGCAGCCAGGCCTGGATGCGCTCGATGCGCGGCAGTTGTTCGGCCAGGTCTTCCGGCTGTTGCTGATAACGCTGCAACTGCAGCGAAGTCGCTTCTTCACCCAGCAGGCGCGGCAGCCAGCTGCCCAGTTGCGCGGCGCCTTGGCGATTGCCGCGGACGTTGCGATCGGCCGCCCAGGTGCGGGCCAGCAACCAGCGCGACGTGTTCAGCGAGAACAGGCCCCAACGCGGGTCTTCGAGTTCTTCGAGGAACTGCTCCGGCGCGGCTTTGCGCACGTCTTCGTCATCTATCCCGGCTTGAACCAGCGGACGCCAGTCTTCGAGCAAGGCATCCAGCGCGACGCGCAGATCGTGCGTCGACTGACGCGGTGCGGCTTGACCCAGGCTGCTGAGCAGCGCGCGCAATTCAGCCAGGTTTTCGACCCAGTCCTGCAGCAGGCGCCAGTGGCCGTTGAAGCGATACTGCTCGGCCAGACGCTGGCTGCTGCTCAGCAAGTGCCAGCTCAGCGCGGCGAAAGCGTCATCCAGCGGGGTTTCGGTGGTGATCTGCGGCGCCGGCAGGCTCAACGAATAGCTGTTGGCGTCGTACAAGCGATAACCGCGTTCGGCCTTGCTGATGTCACATGGCATCAGGGCCAGGGTCGCGGCCAGTTCGGCGGCCAGTTCCAGCAAAGCGGACGGCTCGCCTTCGCGCAGTTCCAGCTCCAGTTCGCAGATTTCTTCTTTCTGCTTGCCGACCACCACGTGGCCGAGGTCCAGCGCGGCTTCGATGACCACTTTGGTCTTGCCACGGCCCCAAGCGATTTCAGCGCGTTCGCGGACGAAATCGGTGGTGAAGATCGCCTTCAGGGTTTTCTTGTCCAGCTCGGCGAGTTCTTCGGGCCAGCATTCGCCGTCGAGTTTCTTCACGTCGAGCTTGGCTTTGGGCAGGTTCCAGTCGTATTCGTTACGCACCGACAGGCCGGCGACGCTCTGACCACGGGTCTTGAGGGTTTGAATCACTTCTTCGCCATCGCGGCGCAGGCGCAGGGCAACCTTGGCGCGGGCCAGGTCGCGCTCAGGCGTGTCGAAGTACTGGTTCATCAACTCACGGCGTTCCCAGCCACTTTTGTTGCGTTTTTTCAGGAGCGGGTGCTCGCGCAGCGCGGCGAGGGTTTCGCGGCTGACGCGGAGTTTGATTTCGGTTTCTTTCTGCATGGCCGGAAAATCCAGGATCGGGAGCGCAGCCGGGGGGAATGTGTGGCTGCCAAGGTCGTGCAGTGTACAGGACTCATCAGTCCTACGTGCCGCGGCGGTTTATTCCTGTCACTGGATGGCTCTATGATGGACTTCACATCGGGAGTTGGGAGTCAGCGATGCCTTTGCCGTCCATGAAAGATCAGTTCGCTGCGCTGATCGCTACGCCGTCCGTCAGCTGTACGCAGGCCAGCCTCGATCAATCCAACCGTCCAGTGATTGATCTGCTGGCGACGTGGCTCGGCGATCTGGGTTTTACCTGCGACATCCAGCAGGTCAGCCCCGGCAAATTCAACCTGCTGGCCAGTTTCGGTTCTGGCCCCGGAGGCCTGGTGCTGGCCGGACACAGTGACACTGTGCCGTTCGACGGCGCGCTGTGGCAGACCGATCCTCTGAAGCTGACCGAAGTCGATGGCCGCTGGATCGGGCTGGGCAGTTGCGACATGAAGGGTTTTTTCGCCCTGGCCATCGAAGCCGTCATTCCTCTGCTCGACCAACCGTTCAAACAACCGCTGCTGATCCTCGCGACCTGTGATGAAGAAAGCTCGATGTCCGGCGCTCGCGCACTGGCCGAAGCCGGGAGGCCACTGGGTCGTGCCGCTGTCATCGGCGAGCCGACCGGGCTAAAGCCGATCCGCATGCACAAAGGCATCATGATGGAGCGCATCGACATCCTCGGTCAGAGCGGCCACTCCTCGGACCCGCGCCTCGGCCACAGTGCCCTCGAAGCCATGCACGATGCCATCGGCGAGCTGCGCGGTTTGCGCCTGCAGTGGCAGCGCGAGTTTCGCAATCCGCAGTTCGGTGTACCGACGCCGACCCTGAATTTCGGCTGCATCCATGGTGGCGATAACCCCAACCGCATTTGCGGCCAGTGTTCGCTGGAGTTTGATCTGCGCCCGTTGCCGGGCATGGACCCCAATGCCCTGCGCGCGCAGATTCTGCAGAAGCTCAAGCCCATTGCCGAGTGGCATCAGGTGAAGATCGATTACGCACCGCTGTTCCCCGAAGTGCCGCCGTTCGAGCAAGCCGAGGACGCCGAATTGGTCCGTGTCGCGGAAAAGCTCACCGGCCACCGCGCCGAAGCAGTGGCGTTCGCCACCGAAGCGCCTTATCTTCAGCGTCTTGGCTGCGAAACACTGGTGCTGGGCCCTGGCGATATCGCCTGCGCGCACCAACCGGGGGAATACCTCGAAATGTCACGTTTGCAGCCTACCGTGCATCTATTACGACAACTGATTGAACATTACTGCCTCACACCGGCCCAAGCCGTATAAATTGCCAGCATCCCAACCCGTATTCATGAGGAGAGCGCGCGTGTCGCCAAGCCTGTTCCGACGATAACCATCAGCCCGCTGTGCGTTTTCAGTTTCGCCCATTTTTTGGCTGCTATTTATTACAGGCCCAGGTTCATGCCCGACTACGTTAATTGGCTTCGTCATGCTTCGCCTTACATCAACGCCCACCGTGATTGCACCTTCGTCGTCATGCTGCCCGGCGACGGCGTGGAGCACCCGAACTTCGGCAATATCGTCCACGACCTGGTGTTGTTGCACAGCTTGGGCGTGCGACTGGTGCTGGTTCACGGTTCCCGTCCGCAAATTGAAACCCGCCTCACTGCGCGCGGCCTGACCCCGCATTACCACCATGGGATGCGCATCACCGATGCCGCGACCCTTGAGTGCGTGATCGATGCGGTCGGCCAGTTGCGTATCGCCATCGAAGCGCGACTGTCCATGGACATGGCTTCATCGCCGATGCAGGGCTCGCGTCTGCGGGTGGCCGGCGGCAATCTGGTGACGGCGCGGCCGATCGGCGTGCTTGAAGGCGTCGACTATCACCACACCGGCGAAGTGCGTCGGGTCGACCGCAAGGGCATCAATCGTCTGCTGGATGAACGCTCCATCGTGCTGTTGTCGCCACTGGGTTACTCGCCGACCGGTGAGATTTTCAACCTCGCCTGCGAAGACGTCGCCACTCGCGCGGCCATCGATCTGGGGGCGGACAAGCTGCTGTTGTTCGGCGCCGACCTGGGGCTGATCGATGAAAACGGTCGGCTGGTTCGTGAGTTGCGTCCGCAACAAGTGCCCGCGCATCTGCAGCGCCTGGGCAGCAACTATCAGGCTGAGCTGTTGGATGCGGCCGCTGAGGCCTGCCGCGGTGGTGTGGCGCGCAGTCATATCGTCAGCTACGCCGAAGACGGCGCGCTGCTGACCGAACTGTTCACCCGTGACGGTGGCGGTACGCTGGTGGCCCAGGAGCAATTCGAGATTGTGCGCGAAGCGGCCATCGAAGACGTCGGCGGCTTGCTGGATTTGATCAGCCCGCTGGAAGAGCAGGGCATTCTGGTGCGGCGTTCCCGTGAGGTGCTGGAGCGTGAGATCGAACAGTTCAGTGTGGTCGAACGCGAAGGCATGATCATCGCCTGTGCGGCGCTGTATCAGATTGCTGATTCGGATGCGGGGGAGTTGGCGTGTCTGGCGGTGAACCCGGAATACCGCCATGGCGGTCGTGGTGATGAGCTGCTGGAGCGCATCGAAACCCGCGCCCGGGCGCAAGGGTTGAAAACCTTGTTCGTACTGACTACCCGGACCGCTCACTGGTTTCGCGAGCGTGGTTTCGTGCCAAGCAGCGTCGAACGCCTGCCGTCGGCGCGGGCATCGCTATACAACTTTCAGCGTAATTCGAAGATCTTCGAAAAGACCCTGTAACCGCAGGCTTTTGTGGCGAGGGAGCTTGCTCCCACGCCACAGGGTTTGTGTTACTCCGCTACAAACTTTGCGCTGACATACGGCGAATAATCCGGCAGCAACCGTCTCGACCTTCCCTTGTTCCTTCAAGAACTTCGCCGTTTCGCCAATGGCCTTGGCCGTGCCGCCGTCCAGCAGCGCGGTGGTCTGTTGAGCCGACAAAAGCCCATCAATGTCCCCACGCTTCCACTGGTTGTAACCACTTCCGGGCCGCTATTGAAACGACGTCAGTCAATTTTCTGGCCGATGGTTTTCTCGTACAGTCCATCTGCCTGGGGGACTTTGCTGGGGTCGATACCGGTTTGATAACCGACCGTGAGGTTCGCCGCGTGAGCGCTAAAAGAAAATAATACCGATACACAAACTGTAACAAATGGACTGGATAGTGCGCGCTTGGCCATCATGGGGTCGCAAATCCGATAGGGATTGACGTTTTCGGGATGCTTAAACGCTAATCGATCTAAAAAAAGGCTAACAAATACTATTTAGGAATTAGCTTATGAGCCGATACCCAGTGTCCCGGTTCGGATAGGTAGTGCTGAGCTATATTCCTGAATGCTATTAAAACTGACAAAATAATTCCTTTTGGTTTTTAGGAATTCTCCTTGTAGGGACCAAATCACTGCGGTTAGACCTTGGTCGTAGACACATATAGTTACGATTGCCTTATAAGTCACGGTCTGGTGCTAATCGCGCATCTTGGATCTGGGGCGTTAGACCCGAGACCAAAGAACACAAAATTAGAAACGATAGGAGCGAAACAAATGAACAAGTCCACCTTGGCCCTGGCTGTGGCCGTAGGGGTTTTGGCGCAGCAGGCAGGCGCCGCCGGTTTCATCGAAGACAGCAAGGCTACATTGGGGCTGCGTAACTTCTACATCAACACTGATAACCGTAATGGCCATCCATCGGCAACGTCTAACACCAGGAGCAAGAACGCGGAATGGGGTCAAGGCTTCGATCTGCGCTTTATCTCGGGTTACACCCAAGGTACTGTCCAATTCGGTGTTGACGCCATTGGCCTGTATGGCGTGCGACTGGATTCCAGCCGCGAAGACCATGGCAACTATACCGGTACGGCTTCAGGCGGTACTGTGTTCCCAAGTGACGGCAACAAGGCTGTCCATGATTACGCCAGTTTGGGTGTGACCGGTAAGGTTAAGGTCTCTCAGACAGAGTTGAAGTTGGGTACTCTGCAACCAAAATTGCCGGTTATCGTGACTAACGACGGTCGTTTGCTGCCGCAAACTTTCCAGGGCGGTCAAATCACTACCAACGACATCAAAGACCTGACGTTGGTTGCCGGTCAGATTGAGAAGGCCAAGGGCCGTAACTCCACCGATAACGAAAGCCTGTCGCTGGCTGGTGCGAACACCCGCGGTGTGAACTTTCGCGACAGCAACAAATTCTACTATGCCGGTGGTGACTACAAGCTCACCAAGGACCTGACTGCCCAGTACTACTACGGCAACCTGGAAGACTTCTACAAGCAACACTTCCTGGGTCTGGTTCACAACTGGTCGATCGGTCCGGGCGTCTTGAAGTCTGACCTGCGTTACTTCAACAGCTCCGATGACGGTGCCAACGGTCACGATACCGCTTACTACACATCGGGTAATTACGACGGTTTTCGCGCCGGTCGTGGCAAGGTCGACAACAACCTGTATAGCGGCTTGTTCCTGTACTCGGTTGCCGGTCACACCTTCGGAGGCGGCTATCAGGTCAGCAACGGTAGCAGCGATTTCCCTTGGCTGAACCAGGGTGACGGTTCGTCGGCTTATCTGACTACCGACATGCAGATCCAGAAATTCGCCCGTGCCGGCGAGCGTACCTGGCAAGCTCGTTACGCTTACGACTTCGCCAAGGTGGGCGTTCCTGGTTTGACCGCCGGTGTTGTCTACCTGAAGGGTAGCGACATCGATACCGTGGCCAACACTGCTGCTCGCGCCAAGACTACCGGTCAATCCGAGTGGGAACGTGACATCTCTGTTGCTTACGTCATTCAGGAAGGCCCGCTGAAAAACCTTGGCATTGCTTGGAGAAACGCTATGTGGCGCACCGACATGGTGGGCGTGCGCGACCAGGACGAAAACCGTCTGATCGTCAGCTACTCGATCCCGCTGTTGTAATAGCACTCGCGTAACTGAAGTAAAAAAAGCCCCGCCCGGCATCACGCCGGGCGGGGCTTTTGCGTTTTCAAGTCAGGCTCACCCCCGTAAACCCTCCTCGAAATTTCCCTCTTTGTGCAGCAACTCAAGGCCTTCTCGAACCTTGTGGGCGATAGTCGTCCTGATCGTCGGCAAGGTCCAATGAACACATTTTTAATATTCATTTGCGATCTAAACAAATCGATATTTATTCTTTTTAATGAATAAGAAATGCAGGCACTGTTGAGCTCAACAAGCATTCACCAGGAGCAGCACCATGAGCCTCAGACTGGGCGATATCGCCCCCGACTTCGAACAGGATTCCAGCGCCGGTACCCTCCGTTTCCACGAATGGCTGGGCGATAGCTGGGGCGTGCTGTTTTCCCACCCGGCGGACTTTACCCCGGTGTGCACCACCGAGTTGGGCTTCACTGCCAAGCTAAAAGACAAATTTGCCCAGCGCGGTGTGAAAGCCATTGCTCTTTCCGTGGATCCGGTGGACTCGCACCACAAGTGGATCGAGGACATCAACGAAACCCAGAACACCCTCGTCAATTTCCCGATCCTCGCCGACGCCGACCGCAAGGTGTCGGACCTTTACGACCTGATCCATCCGAATGCCAACGACACCCTGACCGTGCGCTCGCTGTTCGTGATCGACCCGAACAAAAAGGTTCGGCTGACCATCACCTACCCGGCGAGCACCGGCCGTAACTTCCATGAAATTCTGCGGGTGATCGACTCGCTGCAACTCACCGACAACTACAAGGTGGCCACGCCGGCCAACTGGCAGGACGGTGATGAAGTGGTGATCGTGCCTTCGCTCAAGGATGAAGACGAAATCCAGAAACGTTTTCCCAAGGGCTATCGCGCGGTGAAGCCGTACCTGCGTCTGACGCCACAGCCGAACAGGTAACTCAGCTAACTCTCGTTCCCACGCTCTGCGTGGGAATGCAGCCCGTGACGCTCCGCGTCACTGGACGCGGAGCGTCCCTTGAGGCATTACCACGCGGACGGTTCGACGCCTCGACGTGGGAACGATCACCACAAAGCAGGGGATTTCAGGCCGTTTTTACGGCCTATTTTTTTGCCTGGGAAAGATATTCCGTATAGATCAGTAAAGAATAACCAAATGAATAAATATGATTTATGGATATAACAATCACCTGTTAAGGTCACTCCATCACAGCGAGATCGCAAGCCGCGAATCGCCAACACCGTTCAAGGAATCGCCTGAATGCTGGTCGTCTCACTCGGTGGCAGTCCCAGCCTACGCTCCCGTTCCGGGGTGCTGCTGGAGCGCTCCCAACGTTGGTTGCAAGCGCAAGGTGTGGAAGTGGTGAGTTACCAGGTACGGGACTTCCCGGCCGAAGACTTGCTGCATGCACGCTTCGACAGCCCGAAGGTCATCGACCTGCTGCAGCAGATTGAAAACGCCGATGGCCTGCTGATCGCTACACCGGTGTACAAGGCGTCGTTCTCCGGCGCATTGAAAACCGTGCTGGACCTGCTGCCCGAGCGCGCCCTGGCCCACAAGGTGGTTTTGCCAATGGCCACCGGTGGCAGCATCGCCCACATGCTGGCGGTGGATTACGCGCTCAAGCCGGTGCTGTCGGCGTTGAAAGCCCAGGAAATGCTCCACGGGATTTTCGCCGTGGACAGCCAGATCGCTTACGGCGAAGGCAGCGCCCAGGCGCAGTTGGTACCCGAGCTGGAACAACGACTGAATGAATCGCTGGAGCTGTTTTTCAGCGCCATGGCCCGACGGCCCAAGCCGATCGATCCGAACCTGTTGAATGAACGTTTGTTGAGTGCTCGCTGGAGCATTTAAGCCAGCACTTAAGCCACACCTGAATTTGATCCACTCACCTTACTCAGCCGCTAACGGTTAAGCAGGTGCAGCCAAAACCCAACTGCAAAAAGGAGAGCGCTATGCGCACTGTCATTTTGCGTCGTGGTCTGGTCGCTCTGTTTGTTGCGGCTGTGTCCTTCGGCGTTATTACTCAAGCTCAAGCTCAAGCTCAAGCCGAGACCCTAAGAATCGGTTATCAAAAGTACGGCACTTTGGTGCTGCTCAAAGCCAAAGGCACTTTGGAAAAACGCCTCGCCACCCAAGGCGTGGACGTGCAATGGACTGAATTCCCCGGCGGCCCGCAGCTGCTCGAAGGCCTGAACGTCGGCTCCATCGACTTCGGCGTTACGGGTGAAACGCCACCCGTATTCGCTCAAGCCGCCGGCGCCGATCTGCTCTACGTCGCCTACGAACCGCCTGCTCCTCACAGCGAAGCGATCCTGGTGCCGAAGGACTCGCCGATCAAATCGGTGCAGGACCTCAAGGGCAAGAAAGTCGTCCTGAACAAAGGTTCCAACGTTCACTATTTGCTGGTCCGCGCACTGGAAGACGCCGGCCTCAAATACACCGACATCCAGACCGTATTCCTCCCGCCGGCCGATGCCCGCGCCGCGTTCGAGCGTGGCAGCGTCGATGCCTGGGTGATCTGGGACCCGTACCAGGCTGCCGCCGAACAGCAACTGCAAGCACGCACCTTGCGTGATGGCCAAGGCATCGTCGACAACCATCAGTTCTACCTCGCGACCAAGCCTTATGCGCAGAAAAATCCTGAGGTGATCAAGACCCTGGTGGAAGAAGTACGTGCGGTCGGCGAATGGTCCAGGGCCAATCCCATCGAGGTGACTAAACAAGTCTCACCGCTGCTCGGCCTGCCAGCGGACATCACCCTGACTTCGGTGAAACGCCAAGGCTACGGCGCGCTGTTCCTCACGCCTGAAGTGGTCGCCGCGCAACAGAAAATCGCCGACAGCTTCTACCAGCTCAAGCTGATTCCAAAGCCGCTGAGCATCAAAGACGTGATCTGGACGCCACCGGCGGCCGTTGCCAACGCTCAGTAATTCGATTCCCTAAGGAGACCACTCCATGAGCCTCAATATCTTCTGGTTCCTGCCTACTCACGGCGACGGCCATTACCTTGGCACCTCCGAAGGCGCTCGCGCCGTCGACCACGGTTATCTGCAACAAGTTGCGCAAGCGGCGGATCGCCTGGGCTTCGGCGGGGTGCTGATTCCTACCGGTCGCTCGTGCGAAGACTCGTGGCTGGTAGCGGCGTCGCTGATCCCGGTGACCCAGCGTTTGAAATTCCTCGTCGCGCTGCGCCCCGGGATCATTTCCCCGACGGTGGCAGCGCGTCAGGCCGCGACGCTGGATCGCCTGTCCGGCGGTCGTGCGTTGTTCAACCTGGTCACCGGCGGTGATCCAGAAGAATTGGCCGGCGACGGATTGTTCCTGAGTCACGAAGAACGCTATCAAGCCTCGGTGGAATTCACCCGCATCTGGCGCCGCGTGCTGGAAGGCGAAACCGTCGATTACGACGGTCAGCACATCAGCGTGAAGGGGGCGAAGTTGCTGTATCCGCCGATCCAGCAACCGCGTCCACCGCTGTACTTCGGTGGATCTTCGGAAGCGGCGCAAGACCTCGCGGCGGAGCAGGTCGAGATGGTCCTGACCTGGGGCGAACCTCCGGCAGCCGTTGCCGAGAAGATCGAACAAGTACGCGCTAAAGCCGCGAAGCTCGGGCGCACCGTGCGCTTCGGCATTCGTCTGCATGTGATCGTTCGTGAAACCAATGCCGAAGCCTGGCAAGCGGCGGATCGGCTGATCTCTCATCTGGATGACGAAACCATCGCGCGTGCCCAGGCCTCTCTGGCGCGCTTTGACTCGGTCGGTCAGCAACGCATGGCCGCATTACACGGTGGCAGCCGCGACAATCTGGAAGTCAGCCCCAACCTGTGGGCCGGTGTCGGCCTGGTGCGCGGCGGTGCTGGCACGGCGCTGGTGGGCGACGGTCCAACCGTGGCCGCCCGCGTGAAGGAATACGCGGACCTGGGCATCGACACGTTCATCTTCTCCGGTTATCCACACCTGGAAGAGTCCTACCGCGTTGCCGAGTTGCTGTTCCCGCACTTGGACATCGAGCGTCCGGAATTGCCGAAAAGCACCGGTTACGTCAGCCCGTTTGGTGAGATGGTTGCCAACGACATCCTCCCCAAAGCCGCGTCGCAGAGCTGAGGCGCGCCATGAAGAAACTTATCTACAGCCTTGCGCCCTGGGCGTTACCTGTTTTGCTGCTGGCGGTGTGGCAGTTGTCGGTGTCGGCGGGCTGGTTGTCGACACGGATTCTGCCGGCGCCGATTGCGGTCATCGAAGCCGGCGTGAGTCTGGTGCGCAGCGGTGAAATCTGGACTCACCTGGCGATCAGCGGCTGGCGCGCAGCGTTGGGCTTCGCTATCGGCGGGGGTATCGGTCTGGCGTTGGGTTTCATCACCGGTCTGTCGAAATGGGGCGAACGGCTGCTCGACAGTTCGGTGCAGATGATCCGTAACGTGCCGCACCTGGCGCTGATTCCGCTGGTGATCCTGTGGTTCGGCATTGATGAGTCGGCGAAGATTTTTCTGGTGGCATTGGGCACGTTGTTCCCGATCTATCTCAACACCTATCACGGCATCCGCAACGTCGATCCGGCGTTGGTGGAAATGTCTCGCAGTTATGGCTTGTCCGGTTTCAGCCTGTTCCGTCAGGTGATCCTGCCGGGCGCGCTGCCTTCGATTCTGGTCGGTGTGCGCTTCGCCCTCGGTTTCATGTGGTTGACCCTGATCGTGGCGGAAACCATTTCTGCGAGCTCCGGCATTGGCTACCTGGCGATGAATGCCCGGGAGTTCTTGCAGACCGACGTGGTGGTGCTGGCGATTCTCTTGTACGCCGTGCTCGGCAAACTCGCCGACCTCGCGGCCCGTGGACTTGAACGCGTGTGGTTGCGCTGGCACCCGGCCTATCAGGCGACCAAGGGAGGTGCGGCATGACGGCTCAACAACCTCCACGCCTGCTGCGCGGCATTCCGCTAGTAGTGCGCAAACTGCAAAAAACCTTCGGCTCGCGGCAGGTGCTGCGTGAGATCGATCTGCACATCCCGGCGGGCCAGTTTGTCGCCGTGGTCGGTCGTAGCGGTTGCGGCAAAAGTACCTTGCTGCGCTTGCTCGCCGGCCTCGACAAACCCACGGGCGGTGAATTGCTGGCCGGTTCCGCGCCGCTGAGTGAGGCGCGGGAAGACACCCGACTGATGTTCCAGGAAGCGCGTTTGCTGCCATGGAAAAAGGTCATCGACAACGTCGGCCTCGGGCTCAAGGGCAACTGGTGGCCACAAGCGTTGGAAGCCTTGGAATCGGTAGGTCTCGCAGACCGCGCCAATGAATGGCCGGCCGCCTTGTCCGGCGGGCAAAAGCAACGTGTGGCCCTGGCCCGCGCGCTGATCCATCAACCGCGTTTGCTGTTGCTGGACGAACCGCTGGGCGCGCTGGATGCGCTGACCCGAATTGAAATGCAGCAGTTGATCGAGCGGCTCTGGCAGAAGCACGGTTTCACCGTGTTGCTGGTCACCCACGACGTCAGTGAAGCGGTGGCGATTGCCGATCGGGTGATCCTGATCGAGGAGGGTGAAGTCGGTCTCGACCTGCACGTGGAACTGCCGCGCCCTCGGGTTCGTGGCTCCCATCGGCTGGCGACGCTGGAAACCGAAGTCCTCAATCGCGTGCTGGCATTGCCCGGCGAACCGCCGGTGCCGGAACCTGTTTCACCATTGCCCACGCAATTGCGTTGGGCTCAATAACCAGCCTTATCCAACGACAGGAATCAACCTCATGACGATCAAAGCCATCAACGTTCGCAACCAGTTCAAAGGCGCCATCAAGGAAATCGTACTCGGTGACGTGCTGTCGGAAATCGATGTACAGACCGCTTCCGGCATCGTCACCTCGGTGATCACCACGCGCTCGGTGAAAGAGCTGGAACTGGTGGTCGGCAGCGAAGTGATTGCGTTTGTGAAATCCACCGAGGTGTCGATCGCCAAGTTGTAAGCGCGTGCGAGCTCTGATTGTTCCCACCAAAGCGTGGGAACGATCAGAGCGCGGGGCGCTTCGGCAGGTAGGGCGGCAAATACAGGCCCAGATAGGCGTCGAATACCCGCATGCCTTCTTCGGCCATGCGCGGGGTGATCTGTCCGTGTTGTTGCACCGAGCGCGCATAGACGCGGTCGCCGAGTTCCATGGCGAGGGCAAACACATCGACGTCGGTCGGCAATTTCGGCAGTTCGAAATGATGATCGAATAGCTTGTGCATCAGGTCACCGAGTTCGATGTCGTGCTGGCGGTCGGCCTGGGTGACTTCGGTCAGTCCGTGCTGCGCGAGGATCAGTTGGCGGGCGGCGGCGTCTTCGTCGTAGATGTCGAGCATGCGTTGTTCCACCAGTCGCGACAGATCGCGCCAGCCGTTCAGGGCGTCGTGGTCGATGGGCGCTTGCAGGCAGGCACGGAACGCCGCGTGGACGTCAGCCGTCAGGGCTTCGAGCAGCGCCGGGACGCTGGCAAAGAAGTGGTAGACGGAGGAGGGCGGGATCTCCGCGCGTTCGGCGACGCTGTAGATCGACAGGCTGGCCACGCCCTCGGCAGCCAGCAGCGTGCGGGCGGCGTCGAGTATCGAATCGATCCGGGCCTGGCTGCGTGCGCGGGGTTTGCGTGGGGTGGCGAGTCGGGTCATCGAAGTCTCCTGCTGGGCAGCGGGCATTGTACGCAGAGCTTGGGGATGATCCATAAAGGTTGGGTGATTGACCATAAAAAAACGCCGCAAGCTGTGAGGCCTGCGGCGTTGTTTTTACTGCAATCGCTTAAACGGTATGCAGGTACCAGTTGTACTCGAGGTCGGAGATGGAGTGTTCGAACTCCTCCAGCTCGCTCTCTTTACACGCGACGAAGATATCGATGTATTTCGGATCGATGTACTTGGCCATGACTTCGCTGTCGTCCAGCTCGCGCAATGCATCGCGCAGGTTGTTCGGCAGGCTTTGCTCGTTCTGCTCGTAGGAGTTGCCTTCCACGGGTGCGCCTGGCTCGATCTTGTTGGTCAGACCGTGGTGCACGCCTGCCAGGACCGAAGCCATCAGCAGGTACGGGTTGGCATCGGCACCGGCAACGCGGTGTTCCAGACGGACCGCGTCGGCGGAACCGGTCGGCACGCGCACCGCAACAGTACGGTTGTCCAGACCCCAGCACGGTGCATTCGGCACGTAGAACTGTGCGCCGAAACGACGGTAGGAGTTGACGTTCGGGCAGAGGAAAGCCATCTGCGCCGGTAGGGTCTCGAGCACACCGCCGATCGCGTGACGCAGTGCGGCGTTCTGCTCGGGATCCTCACTGGCAAAAATGTTTTTGCCGTCTTTATCAAGAATCGAGATGTGGACGTGCAGACCGTTACCCGCCTGGCCCGGGTAAGGCTTGGCCATGAAGGTGGTATCCATCTCATGGTCGTAGGCGATGTTTTTGATCAGACGCTTGAGCAGAACCGCGTAGTCGCAGGCCTTGATCGGGTCGGCCACGTGGTGCAGGTTCACTTCGAACTGCGCCGGGGCACTTTCCTTGACGATCGCGTCGGCAGGGATGCCTTGCTCTTTCGCCCCTTCCAGAATGTCCTGGAGGCAGTCGACGTATTCGTCGAGGTCGTCGATCAGGTAGACCTGTGTCGAGTGCGGGCGTTTGCCGGACACTGGCGAGCGTGGCGGTTGCGGACGACCGTTCACGTTCTCCTGGTCGATCAGGTAGAACTCCAGTTCGAAGGCGGCGCAAATGGTCAGGCCCATCTCGTCGAACTTGCGCACGACATTGGCCAGCACTTCTCGCGGGTCGGCAAAGAACGGCTGGCCTTCCAGTTCGTGCATGGTCATCAACAGTTGCGCGGTAGGGCGCTTCTGCCAAGGCTCATTGCAGAGGGTGTCAGGGATCGGATAGCAGATTCGGTCAGCATCGCCGATGTCCAGGCCCAGACCGGTGCTTTCGACCGTCGAGCCATTGATATCCAGAGCAAATAGAGAGGCCGGCAGGTTGATGCCTTTCTCGTAAACCTTGTGGAGACTGGTGCGTTCAATGCGCTTGCCGCGCACCACACCATTCATATCCGCAATCAGAAGGTCAACGTACAGAACCTCAGGATGTTCCTTAAGGAACGCGTTCGCTTCGTTAAGCTGAACGGCACGCGGGGGTACCGACATGATGCAACACCTTTGTTGTTAAAAATATCAATCATTGATCTCTTCGGGTTTCAGTCAACCCGAACGGCATGCCGAAGTCAAGCGAGGCCTTTTTTGCCCTAAAAAAGCGCCCATTGGGCATTTTTGAGGCACATTGTGGCGTTTTTATGCCTTAGAGCGCTTTAGCGTCCGCAGGTTTGATCGGGCCGTGTTGTATTTTTTACGGGGGTGTTGTGTAAAAAAATGAACAAGGCTAAGCTCGATTCAAACCCATAACACCAATAATACCGGGGTGCTTCATGTCTCGCCTGCCGTTAATCGGCGTCACCATCTGCTCTAAGCAGATCGGTCTGCATGCTTACCACATCAGTGGCGATCGTTGCGTTCACGCTGGGGCCTTCATTTCCCAAGGCGTGCCGTTGACTCTTCCTTCCCCGGCGGTTCTGCTGGCCCCGTCTGATATTCTGGACGGCCTGGATTGCATTCTCTTTACTCGCTCTCCTTCCAATATAGAACCGTTTCACTGTAGCGGCCCAGCCAATGCGTCAGGTCCTGCTCATGATTCTGCACGTACCACTATGCTCTCGTTGACCCGCGCCACTGCCCTGGCGGGTATTTGTGCGCGGCAATTGCCGTGGCAATCTGTATCACGCGACGCCGATGCGTCAAACAACGCCTGACTTATAAGAGTCAGGAAACCAAGCCTAAGAGGCATTTATGAGTAACAACCTCGACCAGCTCACCGATTGGTTGAAAGACCACAAGATCACAGAAGTCGAATGCATGATCGCCGACTTGACCGGGATCACCCGGGGCAAGATTTCGCCGACCAACAAGTTCATTGCCGAAAAAGGCATGCGCCTGCCCGAGAGCGTTCTGTTGCAGACCGTGACCGGCGACTATGTCGAAGACGACATCTATTACGAACTGCTCGACCCGGCCGACATCGACATGATCTGCCGTCCCGACCAGAACGCGGTGTTCCTGGTGCCCTGGGCTATCGAGCCCACTGCCCAGGTGATTCACGACACCTACGATAAGCAAGGCAACCCGATCGAGCTGTCGCCGCGCAACGTGCTGAAAAAGGTTCTGAAACTCTATTCCGACAGGGGCTGGCAGCCGATCGTAGCGCCAGAAATGGAGTTCTACCTGACCAAGCGCTGCGAGGACCCGGACTTCCCGTTGCAACCGCCGGTTGGCCGCTCAGGTCGCCCGGAAACCGGTCGCCAGTCCTTCTCGATTGAAGCGGCGAACGAATTCGATCCGTTGTTCGAAGACGTCTACGACTGGTGCGAATTGCAGGAGCTGGACCTCGACACGCTGATCCACGAGGACGGCACGGCGCAGATGGAAATCAACTTCCGTCACGGTGATGCCCTGTCCCTGGCCGACCAGATCCTGGTGTTCAAACGCACCATGCGCGAAGCTGCGCTCAAGCACAACGTGGCGGCGACGTTCATGGCCAAGCCCATGACCGGCGAGCCGGGCAGTGCGATGCACTTGCACCAGAGCATTATCGACATCGAAACCGGCAAGAACGTGTTCTCCAATGAAGACGGGAGCATGAGTCAGTTGTTCCTGAACCACATCGGTGGTTTGCAGAAACTGATCCCCGAGCTGTTGCCGCTGTTTGCGCCTAACGTCAACTCGTTCCGCCGCTTCCTGCCGGACACCTCGGCACCGGTGAACGTGGAGTGGGGCGAGGAGAACCGCACCGTGGGGCTGCGGGTTCCGGATGCCGGGCCGCAAAACCGTCGGGTGGAAAATCGCCTGCCGGGCGCCGACGCCAACCCGTACCTGGCGATTGCCGCGAGCCTGCTCTGCGGTTACATCGGCATGGTCGAAGGCTTGAATCCGAGTGCGCCGGTGGTGGGGCGTGGCTATGAACGCCGCAACTTGCGCCTGCCGCTGACCATCGAAGACGCGCTGGAACGCATGGAACACAGCGCGACTATCGAGAAATACCTGGGCAAGAAATTCATCACTGGCTACGTCGCGGTCAAGCGGGCCGAGCATGAAAACTTCAAGCGCGTGATCAGTTCGTGGGAGCGGGAATTCCTGCTTTTCGCCGTCTGATGCGCCGGGCGCCGCTGCTTTTGGCGGCGCTTTAACCGATTCCAAGGAGAATTCGCATGACCAGCAACAACCCGCAAACCCGTGAATGGCAAACCCTGAGCAACGATCACCACTTGGCCCCGTTCAGCGACTTCAAACAGCTGAAAGAGAAAGGCCCGCGGATCATCACCAGCGCCAAGGGTGTATACCTCTGGGACAGCGAAGGCAACAAGATCCTCGACGGCATGGCCGGCCTGTGGTGCGTGGCGATCGGCTACGGTCGCGATGAACTGGCCGATGCCGCCAGCAAACAAATGCGCGAACTGCCTTACTACAATCTGTTCTTCCAGACGGCTCACCCGCCAGTGCTGGAATTGGCCAAGGCCATCGCCGACATCGCGCCGCAAGGCATGAACCACGTGTTCTTCACCGGTTCCGGTTCCGAAGGCAACGACACCATGCTGCGTATGGTTCGTCACTACTGGGCGATCAAGGGCCAACCGAAAAAGAAAGTCATTATCAGCCGCAAGAACGGCTATCACGGCTCCACCGTGGCCGGCGCGAGCCTGGGTGGCATGAAGTACATGCACGAGCAGGGCGATTTGCCGATTCCGGGCATCGTCCACATCGCCCAGCCGTACTGGTTCGCTGAAGGCGGCGACATGACGCCGGAAGAATTCGGTGTCTGGGCGGCCAATCAGCTGGAAGAGAAGATTCTGGAAGTCGGCGTGGACAACGTCGGTGCCTTTATCGCCGAGCCAATCCAGGGTGCCGGCGGCGTGATCATTCCGCCAGACACCTACTGGCCGCGCATCAAGGAAATCCTCGCCAAGTACGACATCTTGTTCGTGGCGGACGAAGTGATCTGTGGTTTCGGCCGTACCGGTGAGTGGTTCGGTTCCGACTTCTACGACCTCAAACCCGACATGATGACCATCGCCAAAGGCCTGACGTCCGGCTACATCCCTATGGGTGGCCTGATCGTGCGTGATGAAGTGGTTGAGGTGCTCAACGAAGGGGGCGATTTCAACCACGGTTTCACCTATTCCGGGCACCCTGTCGCCGCTGCGGTGGCACTGGAAAACATCCGCATCCTGCGCGAAGAAAAAATTATCGAGCGCGTTCATGCAGAAACGGCACCCTATTTGCAAAAGCGTCTACGGGAACTGAACGATCACCCGTTGGTGGGGGAAGTCCGCGGGGTGGGGCTGCTGGGGGCGATCGAACTGGTGCAGGACAAGGCCACTCGCAAGCGTTACGAAGGCAAGGGCGTCGGCATGATTTGCCGCACGTTCTGCTTCGAAAACGGCCTGATCATGCGCGCCGTCGGCGACACCATGATCATCGCTCCGCCACTGGTGATTACACTGGCAGAAATCGATGAGTTGGTGACCAAGGCACGCAAGTGTCTGGACCTGACCCTGAGTGCATTGCAGGGCTAAGTGCTAGGCTCTGAGCGGGGTGTGAAGTTTGCATTTCGCTCAGCGCAAACAAAGGATGGGTCTTTCCTTGAAAGCCTGCCTTGGATCTTGCCAGACTACCGGTTGTTTTAGTTGCCCAGGAATAGGCCGCTGGCTCTTGGTTAACAAGAACGTGGTTAATAAGAAAAATTGGAGCATTACCCATGAAGGCATTAGGTATGAAGATAGCTGGCAAGACCCTCCTCGCCATGTCCCTGATGGGCGTGATGGCGGGCGCAGTTCAGGCGGACGATAAGGTTCTTCACGTGTACAACTGGTCCGATTACATTGCGCCGGATACCGTCAAGAAGTTCGAAGCCGAGTCGGGGATCAAGGTTGTTTACGACGTATTCGACAGTAACGAAACCCTGGAAGCCAAGTTGCTGGCAGGCAAGTCCGGCTACGACATCGTCGTACCGTCGAACAACTTTCTGGCCAAGCAAATCAAGGCGGGTGTTTACCAGAAGCTGGACAAGTCCAAGCTGCCTAACTGGAAGAATCTGAACACTGACCTGCTTAAAGCAGTCTCCGTGAGCGACCCGGGCAACGAACACGCGTTCCCGTACATGTGGGGTTCGATCGGTATTGGCTTCAACGCCGAGAAGGTCAAGGCTGCACTGGGTGCCGATGCGCCTACCAATTCCTGGGACCTGATCTTCAAACCTGAAAACGCCGCCAAGTTGAAGTCGTGCGGTATCAGTTTCCTCGATTCGCCCACCGAGATGATTCCGGTGGCGTTGCACTACCTGGGCTATCCAACCGACAGCCAGGACAAAAAACAACTGGCCGAAGCCGAAGCACTGTTCCTGAAGATTCGTCCTTCGGTGGGCTACTTCCACTCGTCCAAGTACATCTCTGACCTGGCCAACGGCAACATCTGTGTCGCTGTGGGTTATTCGGGTGACATCTACCAGGCCAAGTCCCGCGCGGCTGAGGCTGGTGACAAGGTGAAAGTCAGCTACAACATTCCGAAAGAAGGGGCGGGCAGTTTCTACGACATGGTCGCTATCCCTAAAGATGCCGAAAACGTCGAAGGCGCCTACAAGTTCATGACCTTCCTGCAGAAGCCGGAAATCATGGCTGAAATCACCAACGCCGTACGCTTCCCGAACGGAAACGCGGCCGCCACCGCATTGGTGGATAAAGACATCACCGCCGACCCAGGCATCTACCCGCCAGCGGACGTGCTGGCCAAGCTGTACGCGATTGCCGACTTGCCGGCCGCGACCCAGCGGATCATGACTCGCAGTTGGACCAAGATCAAATCCGGTAAATAAGTAAAACCCTGTAGCAGCTGCCGAAGGCTGCGTTGAGGTCCGAAGGACCTCCGCTTTTCGACAGCACAACGGCTTCGCAGTTGAACGCAGCTTTCGGCAGCTGCTACAGGGCTCTGCATAAAAGTTTTGCTGGAACGGTTTTTCGAGGGTAAGTTGCGCGCCGGTTTTGTTGCCAGGCAGCCATGGCTGTCATGTAACGCGGGGCAACTGGGCCCAACTCATTTTAGGGGACCTCCACGTGCCTATTTTTTCTTTGTTGCGCCATGCACTGCTGGTCGGCGCCGGACTGACGCTTGCCGTTAGTGTCCAGGCAGCTGGCACTGTGCATATTTATAACTGGTCGGATTACATCGGTTCGACCACCCTGGCTGACTTCCAGAAAGAGACCGGCATCAAACCGGTGTATGACGTCTTCGATTCCAACGAAACCCTGGAAGGCAAGTTGCTGGCCGGGCGTACCGGTTATGACGTGGTCGTGCCGTCCAACCACTTCCTGGGCAAGCAGATCAAGGCGGGCGCTTTCCAGAAGCTCGACAAGTCCAAGTTGACCCACTATTCCAACCTCGACCCGGTGCTGCTCAAGCGCCTGGAGCAAAACGATCCGGGTAACCAGTACGCCGTGCCGTATTTGTGGGGCACTAACGGCATCGGTTACAACGTCGACAAAGTGAAGGCAGTACTTGGCCTGGACAAGATCGATTCCTGGGACGTGGTGTTCGAGCCGAAGAACATCAAGAAGCTGCACAGCTGTGGCGTGGCGTTCCTCGACTCCGCCGATGAAATGATGCCCACGGTCCTCAACTACATGGGCCTGAACGCCAACAGCACCAACCCCGAAGACTACAAAAAGGCCGAAGCCAAGTTGCTGTCGGTGCGGCCTTACGTGACCTACTTCCACTCTTCCAAATACATCGCGGACTTGGCCAACGGCGATATCTGCGTGGCGATCGGTTTTTCCGGCGACATGTTCCAGGCCAAGGCCCGCGCGGCTGAAGCCGGCAAAGGCATGAACATCGCCTACTCGATTCCGAAGGAGGGCGGCGCGCTCTGGTTCGACATGCTGGCGATCCCCAAGGATGCGGCCAACGTCAAGGAAGCCCACGCCTTCATCAACTATATGCTCAAACCTGAGGTGATCGCCCAGGTCAGTGATTACGTGGGTTACGCCAACCCTAACCCAGGGTCGGACAAATTGATGGAGCAGTCCATTCGCACCGACGAATCAATTTATCCACCGCAAGCAGTCCTCGACAAGACTTACGTGTCTATCGAGTTACCACCAAACATTCAGCGTTTGATGACCCGCAGCTGGACCAAGGTCAAGTCGGGTAAATAGCTGCAAGGCTCAAGCTATCCAAGGTTCGCTCGCCTCGGGCGAACTGCAAATTTTGTTGGGAGTTTCGTAAATGGCAGTTGCCTCCGGCGCCTATAAGAAAGCCCTCGAGGGCGACCAGTCACCTAAGCAGGTGTTGGTCAAAATCGACCGGGTCACGAAGAAGTTCGACGAGACGATTGCCGTGGACGATGTGTCCCTGGAAATCAAGAAAGGTGAGATTTTCGCCCTGCTCGGCGGTTCGGGATCGGGCAAATCCACGTTGCTGCGCATGCTCGCGGGCTTCGAACGGCCCACGGAGGGGCGCATTTTCCTCGATGGCGTAGACATCACCGACATGCCGCCGTACGAGCGGCCGATCAACATGATGTTCCAGTCCTACGCCTTGTTCCCGCACATGACCGTGGCGCAGAACATCGCCTTCGGCCTCAAGCAGGACAAGCTTTCCGGCGCGGAAATCGATGCTCGCGTAGCCGACATGCTCAAACTGGTGCAGATGAGCCAGTACGCCAAGCGCAAGCCGCATCAGTTGTCCGGTGGTCAGCGACAGCGTGTGGCCCTGGCGCGTTCGCTGGCCAAGCGACCGAAGCTGTTGCTGCTCGACGAACCGATGGGTGCTCTGGACAAGAAGCTGCGCTCGCAAATGCAGCTTGAGCTTGTCGAGATCATCGAGCGGGTCGGCGTAACCTGCGTCATGGTGACCCACGACCAGGAAGAAGCCATGACCATGGCCGAGCGCATCGCGATCATGCACCTGGGCTGGATCGCCCAGATCGGCAGCCCGATCGACATTTACGAAACCCCGACCAGCCGCCTGGTCTGCGAGTTCATCGGCAACGTCAACATCTTCGACGGTGAAGTGATCGACGACGCCGAAGGCCACGCGACCATCACCTGCAAGGACCTGGACCGCCAGATTTACGTGGGCCACGGTATCAGCACGTCGGTGCAGGACAAATCCGTGACTTACGCGATCCGTCCGGAAAAACTGCTGGTGACGCCGACCATGCCGACCTGCGAATACAACTGGTCCAGCGGCAAGGTGCACGACATCGCCTACCTCGGCGGGCACTCGGTGTTCTACGTCGAACTGCCGAGCGGCAAGATCGTCCAGTCTTTCGTCGCCAACGCCGAGCGCCGCGGTCAGCGCCCTACCTGGGGTGATCAGGTTTACGTGTATTGGGAAGACGACAGCGGCGTGGTACTTCGCTCATGAACATGCGCAAATTCAAACGTCGCCTCAATCGAATAATTCCCGGTGGCCGTCAGCTGGTCATCGGGGTTCCGTTCATCTGGCTGTTCCTGTTCTTCATGTTGCCGTTCTTCATCGTCTTGAAGATCAGCTTCGCCGAAGCCGACGTGGCCATTCCGCCGTACACCGAGATCTATACCTTCGCCGAACAGAAACTACAGTTGCTGCTTAACCTCGGCAACTACGCGATGCTGGCCGGCGACGAACTGTACATTGCCGCTTACCTCGGCTCGTTGAAGATGGCGCTGATCAGCACCATCCTTTGTCTCGCAATCGGTTACCCGATGGCCTATGCCATCGCCAGCGCCCGCAAAGAGATGCAAACGGTGCTGGTGCTGCTGATCATGATGCCGACCTGGACCGCGATCCTGATCCGCGTTTACGCGTGGATGGGCATCCTCAGCAACAACGGCCTGCTCAACGGTTTCTTGATGACCATGGGCTGGATCGACGAACCGCTGCAGATCCTCAACACCAACCTCGCTGTTTACATCGGCGTGGTTTATTCGTACCTGCCGTTCATGATCCTGCCGCTCTACGCCAACCTGGTGAAGCACGACAACAGCCTGTTGGAAGCCGCATCGGACCTGGGTTCGAGCACTTTTAACAGCTTCTGGAAGATCACCATTCCGCTGTCCAAGAACGGCATTGTTGCCGGTTGCATGCTGGTGTTCATCCCGGTGGTGGGTGAGTTCGTGATCCCGGAACTGCTCGGCGGTCCGGAAACCCTGATGATCGGTAAAGTGCTCTGGCAAGAATTCTTCAACAACCGCGACTGGCCGGTGGCGTCTGCCCTGGCAGTGGTTATGTTGCTGATCCTGATTGTGCCAATCATCCTGTTCAACCGTAGTCAGGCCAAAGAAATGGAGGGCAAGGAATGAAGCGCTTCCGTTTCTCAAGTTTCATGCTGGTAGCGGGTTTGCTGTTCATCTACGCGCCGATGCTGATCCTGGTGATCTACTCGTTCAACGCCTCCAAACTGGTGACGGTTTGGGGTGGCTGGTCGATCAAGTGGTACGTCGGTTTGATGGACAACACCCAACTGATGGGCTCGGTGGTGCGCTCGCTGGAAATCGCCTGCTACACGGCGGTGGCGGCGGTGGCGCTGGGTACGTTGGCGGCGTTCGTGCTGACCCGTATCACCCACTTCAAGGGACGCACGCTGTTCGGTGGCCTGGTCACCGCGCCGCTGGTGATGCCCGAGGTGATCACCGGTCTGTCGCTGTTGCTGCTGTTCGTGGCCATGGCGCAGATGATCGGTTGGCCACAGGAGCGGGGCATCATCACCATCTGGATCGCCCACACCACGTTCTGTGCGGCGTATGTGGCGGTGGTGGTGTCGGCGCGCTTGCGTGAGCTGGACCTGTCCATCGAAGAAGCGGCCATGGACCTCGGTGCGCGGCCATGGAAGGTGTTCTTCCTGATCACCATCCCGATGATCGCGCCATCGTTGGGGGCCGGCGGCATGATGTCATTTGCCCTGTCGCTGGATGACCTGGTATTGGCGAGCTTCGTGTCCGGTCCGGGGTCGACGACTCTGCCAATGGAAGTGTTCTCGGCGGTGCGTCTGGGCGTGAAACCCGAGATCAACGCCGTGGCCAGTCTGATTCTGCTGGCGGTGTCGTTTATGACGTTCCTGGTCTGGTTCTTCAGCCGCCGTGCTGAAGAAAGTCGCAAACGTGCGATTCAGCAGGCGATCGAAGAAGGTGCTGCCGACTCCTGGAAACAACCGGACGTGCGTCGCGCCCCGGCGCCGGAAGCGGCTTAAAACCGGTCGTACAAAAAACCTCACTCCCTGAAAGGCAGTGAGGTTTTTTTTATGTGTGCTTCAGGAAACCCACGGCCATTCACCCGAAACCGGACAATCGATCCATGGCTGCAATCCCTGCCAATAAGCAGGCACATCGCGCCAACTCGCTTGTTGCGCGAGGATTGGCTAGGGTTAAACCGGATAATCCGGGTTGCACGCACGCCCTGTAGCAGCTGCCGAGCCCGCGAGGCTGCGTTCGGCTGCGGAGCAGTCGTAAACCCTGCGCATGCGATTCACCTGAAAGACCGCAGTGCCTGATTTCACGACTGCTTCGCAGCCGGACGCTGCCTCGCGGGCTCGGCAGCTGCTACAGATCGTGTGATGGCCGACTTTCATTTCAATACTTGGAAGGCGAATCTTGCCATGAGTAAAACCGTTGCCATCGTGGTGTTCGCAGGCGTTCAGTCCCTGGACGTCACCGGTCCCATGGATGTGTTTTCAGAAGCCAATCGTTTCCTCGAACCGCGCGATCACTATCGACTGGAGGTGATCGGCGTCGAGCGCGGGGTGATGCCGTGTTCCAACGGTTTGACACTCAATGCCCATCGGCATTTCAGCGAAGCGCTGGCGGCGTATGACTTGCTGTTGGTGGCCGGTGGGCCGCAGTTGCCGTTCATGGATTTCGGTGCGGCATTCGATGCCTGGCTGCGCGATGCCTGCGCGCTGGCGCAGCGTTTTGGCTCGATCTGCAACGGCGCGTTCATGCTTGCCCGGGCCGGGTTGCTGGAAGGGCGAACGGTCACCACCCACTGGGGCGACGCCGCGGCGCTGGCGCAGTTGTGCCCGTCGACTCAGATCGATGCTGATCGCCTTTACGTGCAGGACGGCGAGCTCTACACCTCGGCGGGTGTCACGGCGGGGATTGATCTGTCGCTGTACTTGCTGGCCAGGGATCACGGGCCGGAAGTCGCATTGAGTGTGGCAAAACGATTGGTGGTGTTCACTCAGCGCTCCGGCGGGCAGTCACAGTTCAGCCCATTCCTCACGCCTCACGCCGAACCCACTTCTGCCGTGGCACTGGTGCAGCTCTACGTGTTGGCCAACCTGACGGGCGACCTGACGATTGCCGACCTGGCCAACGCCGCCAACATGAGTGCCCGCAACTTTTCCAGGGTGTTTACCAAAGAGGCGAAAATCACCCCGGCGGAATTCGTCGAACGGGCCAGGGTGGATGCAGCGCGGGTGCTGCTTGAAAGCACACATTCACCGCTTAAAACCGTGGCCTATCAGTGCGGGTTTCGAGATGCCCAGCACATGCGCAGTGTGTTCAACCGCAGGCTGGGGGTGACGCCGCAGCAGTTCAGGTTGAACTTTGCGGCGATGGTTTGATTTTTAGGGTGCCGCCCGCGCCGGCAACAGCTTCAACGTACTGCGAGTATTGGCCGTGACTTCTTCATCATTGAGATGCGCCTGGTAGTAGATCCCTTCGATAAACGCCTCAGCCTGGTCGTCATAGTGGCTGTCGAACGGCACGCCGCTCTGGCCGACCGGGTTGATGGTCAGGCTGTGGGCCGGGTCGGCGAAGTCGATCAGGCGGCGGGTCGACGGACCATACGTCACCGGCCACGGCGCCGGACCGATTTTCGCCGAAAGGTTGTTCGGCACTTCGTGAGTGCCTGGCGCCGCGAACGGGCCGACATTAAAGAGACGATCCAGAGGCTTTTGCTGCCCCAGCGGATGGCCATGCGTCAGCGTGTGCGCCTTGCCCCACTGCCATTGCGCGAAATCGGCGTCGAGGGTGGTCTTGAGGTGAGCGATGCTCGCTTGCCACGCAACCTTGACCGTATCGGCGCGGGTTTCCTTGCCGAGGGTGTTGCGGTTGTCCCACCACGGCGAATCGGGGGTCGCGGCCAGTCGCGGTAATGCCGCATCAATCACCCGGGTCGACAGCAATGTTTCGAAGAAGTCATTGCCCAGCTCATCGTGCATCGTCGCGTCAGCCAGGTTGAACAGGAGCTGGTTGAACAGCGTGGCGCTGGTGGAATCGAGCGGGTAGTCGCCTTTCCACTGGGCCAGTTGCTCAACCAGTTTAAGCTCGGCGGGATCGCTCACTACTTCGCGCAATATCGGCAGCAGTGGCGCCAGCAGGCGCGGGCCGTAGGCGGTGGTGGTACCCAGTTGCAGCTTCTGGCTGGCGTCCAGATCCCACTTGATGGTTTTGTCGCTGAGCTGGCGATTAAGCTGCTGACCTCGATCGGCCAGGTTGTAATAACCGGGAACCTCCATGCCGGTTGGCGACACCGGTTGGAAGTTGGCCGAAACGATGTAACCGCGTGCCGGGTTCTCTTCCTGTGGGTTGGCGCTGAACGGGTAGAAACCTTCCTTGTCCGCTTCGGCGGTGCTGCCGTCGAGGATGAACTCCGGACGCACACCCGCCGGACGTTTTGGCAGTTGCGCTGCTGCCCACCAGCCGATGTCGCCCTTGGCGTTGGCCCAGACGATGTTCAGACCCGGCGTCTGAATCTTCGCCGCGGCACTGCGCGCCTTGGCCAGGGTGTCGGCGCGGTTGAGCTGGTAGAAGCCTTCAAGGATCGGATTCTGGCTTTCGAGAAAACCCCACCACATGGCGATCGGTGTTTTGCCGACGCTGCTGCCGAGCGCATCGTTGACGATCGGACCGTGGGGCGACTGGCGCAGCACCAGTGTTACCGGCGCCTGGCCCTTGACCGCGATCTGCTGTTCGCTGGTCACCATGTCCACCCACTTGCCGCGATACCAGACCTGATTGGGGTTGTCCGGGTTGACCTTCTCGGCGATCAGATCGAGGTCGTCGTTCTGGAACATGGTGATGCTCCAGCCGAAATCGCGGTTCATCCCGAGGGAGGCGAACGGCATCAACGCCTGATAGTGGCCGTAGAGCTCAAAGCCGGGCGCCGATAGGTGCGCTTCATACCACACCGACGGCGCGGAAAAGCGGATATGCGGGTCGCCGGCCAACAGCGGTTTGCCGCTTTTGGTTCGGCCTCCAGAGACGACCCAGGCGTTGCTGCCCTCGAACTGCGGCAAACCGTTGTCGGCGAGTGCCTGTTCGCTAAGGCGGGCGAGGGTGTTGAGGTCTTTCCAGTCGGTACTGGCGAGGGGCAGCGTGCTGCCGTTGAGCACACCTTTGGGCTGCCAGTCGAGATCGAAGACAGTCAGGTAGTTGGGTCCCAGCTGATCGCGCACGTAGGTCAGCAACGGTTCGGTGCGAAACGCCGCGGCAAAACTGTAGGCCATGTAGCCGGCGATGCTGATGGTGTCCTGAGCCGTGAATGGGCGTTTGGGGATGCCCAGAACATCAAACTCTGCGGGTTTTGGATGGCTGTCCTGATACTGGTTGATGCCGTCCAGATAGGCTTGCATGGCGATAAAGGCCGGCGATTGTTTGTCCAGATTCGCCAGGTAGGTGTCGGCGCGTTCACGAATGCGCAGGCTGCGCATCAGCTTGTCAGTGTCGAGCAGTTTCCGGCCCAGTACCTCGGCCAGCTCTCCGCGGGCGAGGCGGCGCAGGACTTCCATCTGAAATAGCCGGTCCTGGGCGTGCACGTACCCGAGGGCGCGGTACAGGTCGGTTTCGTTCTCCGCGCGGATGTGCGGGATGCCGCGCCCGTCGTAGCGCACGGTGACCGAACCTTGCAGGTGTTGCAGCTCCACCATGCCCTGGCGTGTCGGTTGCTTGCTGTAGACGTACCAACCTGCACCTGCGGCGAGCGCGACAATCAGCAGGGCCAGAACAGTCAGGCTACGTTTCATGGTGATTCCTTGTTGTTATAAGTGGCAGCAGTTCCCTGGCTGCACTGTTTAACACGGCTTGCCGGTATGGCCATCGCACTTAGGAGGGATTCGCGTCTCCAGTCAGCCTTACTTCGTTGTGTCGACGGGCCACGGGCAGTAACAACCCACCGCCAATGTATGCGTGGCATCCACCGCGC
Source organism: Pseudomonas sp. MDT1-16 (assembly GCF_054898115.1). Lineage (NCBI taxonomy): Bacteria > Pseudomonadati > Pseudomonadota > Gammaproteobacteria > Pseudomonadales > Pseudomonadaceae > Pseudomonas > Pseudomonas sp. MDT1-16. The sequence continues at coordinate 6,120,841 of NZ_CM142717.1, read as the reverse complement.
GGCCTTGGTTCAACGCTTGCAAGATCGGTTCAATAAAGCTGTTGTTCGAATTGCAGGTCAGGCCTTCGCTGTACGGGCCGAAATACGCCAGTTTGCCGCTGCGATCCCAAATCGCCACGGCCGGGCTGGCGGGGATCTGTTCGGAACCTGGGAGGATGGTGATGCTTTTCAGGCGGCTTAAAGTGCTCGGTAACTGACCGTGGCTGCCAGGCTTTTGTACCGCATAAAACTCCACGCCCTGCGGTACATAGTGCTCAACCAGTTCGCTCAGGTGCTGTTGGTTACCGACATTGCACGGGCAGGCCGGGTCCCAGAAGTGCACGAGGCGGATGGCGCCGGGGCCGGCGAGGTTGTCGGGCAGGCGCAGCGGGTCACCGGAGAACACCGCAGTGTGCTCGCTAAACGCCCGCAGGTAGCGACCCTGAAACCAGTCGTAAGCAACCCACAGCACGCCGGCACACACGAGGGCGAGCAGGCTGGCAAGCAGTGTGGCGCGGTAGGGCGAGCGCATGGATTTCGGTCCTCGAAGGTGCGCTAGCTTGCCATGCTTGCCGCGACAGATGAATATCGCAGGCCCATAAAGTCCGTTTCACGTTCTGGAATTGCTCATGTCTGCCACTTTCGACCCCGATCATCTGCGTGCCAGCCTGCGGCCACTGTCCGACAGGCAGCCGCTGTCGGTAGAAGCGCTGGCTTACCAGCGCTTCTACGGGCTGGATTTTGCCGGGCGTAGCGTGCGCAGTGGCCTTGGGCGTTTCGAGGTCGATGGTTATGAAGTGGTCAGCCAGGTCTGGTGGCCCGAGCGGGCGAAGGCGACGCTGTTTTTGTTCCACGGCTTTTACGATCACACCGGACTTTACCGGCATGTGATCGAGTGGGCGCTGGATCAGAATTTTGCGGTGATTGCCTGCGACCTGCCGGGACACGGGCTGTCCAGTGGCGAACGGGCCAGCATCAAGGATTTCGCCGAGTATCAGGACACGCTGGAAGGGTTGTTTACCGAGGCTGTGGCCCTCGATTTGCCACAGCCGTGGCACTTGTGCGGGCAAAGTACCGGCGGCGCGATCGTGATCGATCATGTTCTTAATCAAGGTGCGAGCAGTCCTGCCCAGGGCCAGGTAATCCTGTTGTCACCGCTGGTTAGGCCGCGGGCCTGGGGCTGGTCGCAGCTCAGCTATTACTTGCTCAAACCCTTCGTCAAAGCCATCGCCCGGCGCTTCAGCGAGAACTCCAACGACCCGGATTTTTTGCCCTTCCTGCAAGCCGATCCATTGCAGCCGCTACGTCTGCCGACTGCCTGGGTCGGTGCTTTGGCGCGGTGGATCAAACGCATCGAAGCTGCACCGAACAGTCCGCGGAGACCGTTGATTGTTCAGGGGCAGGCGGACATGACGGTGGATTGGGGGCATAACCTTGAGGTGTTGCGGGGCAAGTTCGATCGGCCGCAGGTGCTGATGTTGCCGCACGCTCGACATCATTTGGCGAATGAGACGCTGGCGTTGCGGCGGGAGTATTTCGGGTTTTTGACTAAACGAATTAAAGGCCGGAATCTCTAGCGGCAGTTATGGCCTCTTCGCGGGCAAGCCTCACTCCTACAATTGGAATGCATTTCCCTGTAGGAGCGAGGCTTGCCCGCGAAAGCAATCTCAAAGGCGCTGCAGATTACTGGGTGAGGCTCGGCGTACTCTGCCCCACCGCCAGGCCCGCCCGAATCGCTGCCAGTGCTGCCTGATAGTAAGCCTTGCCTTCGTCAGACTCGGCAAACGTGGCGAACTCTTCCAGTTCTTCATCCGACAGGTCGCGATAGACATACAACAGTGTGTTGTTCAGGTCGCTGCCAATCTGGTCCATCAAGCGCTGGCGCTGGCCGTTCAACATGCCTTGAGCCTGACCACCGCCGAGCAGGCCGGGGATCATCGAACTGAGGCTGTCGGCCGCGACACCAGCAATCGCCAGGCTGACTTCAGCGCCAGCCTCGCGAGCGGGCAGGGCCTGTGCCAGATGGCCGATGATCAACAGGCGGCTGTCGCTGGCCTGGATCTTGGGTAAACCCTTGGCGTTTTTTGCCAGCTGATCACGACGGGTCGCGAGCAATTCGGCGGCAACGATTTTCTTGCCCAGGGGTGACTGAAAGAACGCCAGCGCGGGTTTTGGATCGGCAAGGGTCTTGCGCAATTGCGCCTCGGCGCGCTGGTCCACGGCCTGAGGGGCAAAGCGCTGATTACTGTTGTTCACCAACGCCTGGAAAACGGCCGGTGGCAGGCTGTTCTGATACCGCTGCTGAGCGGCCGAGAGAGCGTCGTTGAAATGCGCGCGTTGTTCTGGCCAACCGGCGACCTTGTACAACTGGTCGTGGCCGTCTGCCCAAGCAGGCATAACGCAGAACATCAGCATTGAAAAAAGCAAACGGCGCATAGGGACTCCTGTCAGCAGGCGACTATTCTCCGTGCGGCATACGGACTTGTCGAGAATTCGTATCAAGCCGCTGCGCGGCTCTGTCGGATTTTCGGGCACAGGAATACTATGCGCGCCATGCCAATACCCTCTGATCACCCGCTGCTGTTACGTATCGTCGACGACCTGGCTGAACACGGCTGGTCGCAGCAGAATATTTTCCTGCCCAAGGCTCTGACCCTGGAATTGGCGGCTGAGTGCCGTAAACGTGCTGCCGAGGGTGAATTGGTCCCGGCCGCCGTGGGGCGCGGGCCGACAACCGAAATTCGCGAGGGGATTCGCGGTGACCATATCCAGTGGATCGAGCCCGGCCAGGCCGATGCTTGCGACAGCTATCTTGAGTTGATGGACAGCCTGCGCGAGGCGATGAATCGCGGTTTGTTTTTGGGCCTGGAAGATTTCGAAAGCCATTTCGCCCTGTACCCGCCCGGCGCTTTCTACCTCAAGCATGTCGACCGTTTTCGTGACGATGACCGGCGCAGGGTGTCGGCGGTGGTTTACCTCAATGACGCCTGGCTGCCCGAGCACGGCGGCCAGTTGCGCCTGTACCTTGATGAAGGTGTCGAATACGATGTAGTCCCTACCGGCGGATGCTTGGTGGTGTTCCTGTCGGGCGAGGTGCCTCACGAAGTCCTGCCCGCGATCCGAGATCGCCTGTCGTTGACCGGTTGGTTCCGGCGTCGTGGCAACGAGCCGTTCTGATCATGCAGAAAATTCTGGTAAGCCGCTGTCTGCTGGGCCACCGCGTACGTTACGACGGCGGCGCCAGCGGGCCTTTCGATCAACTTCAGCAGTGGCTTGATGAAGGTCGGGTGGTGCCGTTGTGTCCGGAGGTGGCCGGTGGCTTGCCGACGCCAAGGGCGGCGGCGGAGATTCCGGGCGGGCAGGGTGGTGAAGTGCTTGATGGCCACGCCTTTGTGATCACCACCGAGGGCGAGGACGTCAGCGCCGAGTTTCTCTCGGGGGCTTATCAGGCGTTGGAACGGGTGCAAAAGCACGGCATCCGGATCGCCGTGCTCAAAGCCAACAGCCCGTCTTGCGGGAACTTGTTGACCTATGACGGGACGTTTAGTGGTGTGAAGGTGAGTGGTGAAGGTGTTACTGCGGCGTTGCTCAAGCGTCACGGTGTCCAGGTTTTCAGCGAGCTGGAGTTGGCTGAAGCGTCGCAGGCTCTGGCAACACTCAACTAACAACCTGCACAAACCACTGTGGGAGCCAGCCTGAAATCAGGGTTTGGGCGCCACACTCGTATCCGCCCCCAACCACTTCTGCGACAACGCTTCCAGTCGCCCATCCGCCTTGATCCGCTGCAGCGCGTTTTCCAGGCTGGCATGAAACGCCGGGTTACCCTTCTGAAACGGAATCGCCAGGCTCACGGTCGGGCCGACTTTCGGCTTCTCTTCGGTCAAGGCTTGCACCAGCAGCATCGAGCGCGGTTGCTCTTCCTTCTGCGCGATCAATTGCGCATGGGTGTAGCTGTAAGGTTCGCTGAAGTCGAAACGATCCTTGAGGTCCGGGGTCACTGCTATGTGGTTGATGGCGACGTCGTACTTGCCGGTTTCAACGCCTTGCAACAGATCGCTGGAGTCGGTAATGACGAAGTCGGCCCGTACATCCAATTCGTTGGCCAGCAGTTGGCCCAATTCGACTTCGAAGCCCGTTAGTTTGCCATCATCCTTGAAATTGAACGGCGGTGTATTAGCCTCAAGAGCAATGCGCAATTCGCCACGGTCGTTTACATCGTCAATCAGTTCGGCATGAGCCAAAGGGCTCAAAAGAGGTAGCAGGCAGATCAGGCCAGGCAAAAAACGCATGGTCACTCCTTTGGATTCATTATCGCGATGCTCTGGTTCAGGCTCGCTTTGCTATGGTTGTCGAATACCTTCGACAACGAATGGCCGTGAAGTTGTCATGGTCACGCGGATTTTACGAAAAAACTGGAGAAGAGAATGAAAACCTTTATGTCACGAGCAGCATTGGCTGGCCTGTTGCTGGGGGCTTCGATGCTGGCAACGGCTGCCACACCGGCTCCCAAGGGTGCAGAAGTGTCCATCGTTTCTCCCGCGGACGGTGCCACGGTCCCGCAAACCTTCATCGTCAAGTTCGCCGTCGAGAACGTCGCGCTGGCGCCCGCGGGCGATGTCACCAAAAACACCGGCCATCACCATTTGCTGATCGATGTCGACAAGCTGCCTGCCAAAGACGCACCGATTCCGAATGATGCCAACCATATGCACTTCGGCAAGGCGCAGACCCAGGCTGAAGTCAAATTGACACCGGGCAAGCACACCTTGCAGCTCGAGTTGGGCGACAGCGGTCACCTGCCGTTCGATCCGCCAATCGTTTCAAAAAAAATCACCGTCAACGTCAAGTAACGTTGTCGCGCGCATGAAAAAGGGAGACTCGAAAGTCTCCCTTTTTTGTCGCTCAAGTCGCTATCAGAACAACACGCGGCAACGAATGGTGCCGTTGATGTGCTGCAGCTTCTCTTGCGCCATTTCCGAGTAATCGGCGTCGACGTCGATCACGACGTAGCCGACTTTCTCGTTGGTCTGCAGGAACTGACCGGAAATGTTGATGCCGTTTTCGGCGAAGACCTTGTTGATCTCGCTCATCACACCCGGAATGTTCTCGTGGATGTGCAGCAGACGGTGCTTGCCAGGGTGCGCCGGCAGCGCTACTTCCGGGAAGTTCACCGACGAAACCGACGTACCGTTGTCGCTGTACTTGACCAGCTTCTCTGCCACTTCCAGGCCGATGTTGGCTTGCGCTTCAGCGGTGGAACCGCCGATGTGCGGGGTCAGGATCACGTTGTCCAGGCCACGCAGCGGGCTTGCGAACTCTTCATCGTTGGAGCGAGGTTCCACCGGGAATACGTCAATGGCCGCGCCGATCAGGTGCTTGTCCTTGATTGCGTCCGCCAGGGCGTCCAGCTCGACCACGGTGCCGCGAGCAGCGTTGATCAGGATACCGCCCTTCTTGATCGCACGGATTTCCTTTTCGCCGATCATCCACTGGGTCGCAGCGGTTTCCGGAACGTGCAGGGTGACGATGTCGGACATGCCCAGCAGCTCGGTCAGGCTGGCAACTTGCGTCGCGTTGCCCAATGGCAGCTTGGTCACGGTGTCGTAGAAGTACACCTGCATGCCCAGGCCTTCAGCCAGGACCGACAATTGAGTACCAATCGAACCGTAACCCACGATGCCGAGCTTCTTGCCGCGGATTTCGAAGGAGTTGGCTGCGCTCTTGATCCAGCCGCCACGGTGGCAGGAAGCGTTCTTCTCAGGAATGCCGCGCAACAACAGGATCGCCTCTGCCAGCACCAGCTCCGCTACGGAACGCGTGTTGGAGTACGGTGCGTTGAACACCGCGATGCCGCGTTCGCGAGCCGCGTTGAGGTCGACCTGGTTGGTGCCGATGCAGAAACAGCCGACAGCCACCAGTTTCTTCGCCTGATCGAAGATCTCTTCGGTCAGTTGAGTGCGGGAGCGAATGCCGATGAAGTGCGCATCAGCGATCTTTTCCTTCAGCTGGGCTTCCGGCAGAGAACCAGTGAGGTACTCGATGCTGGTGTAGCCCGCCGACTTGAGGACGTCGACAGCCGATTGGTGGACGCCTTCGAGAAGAAGGAACTTGATCTTGCTCTTATCGAGAGAAGTCTTGCTCATCTGCGTAAACCTGTATCCCGGAGAAAAATGGCAGGAAATAGTCAGGGTGCCCTGTCTTATACGTACTGTTCCTTTTTGACGGCGTCTGTTGTCGTCATGCTGCGTTGCCGCTCCTCGCCATAGCCAGCTATGACTCGTCGCGGCGCCTTGCTTGACGGCAACAGCCACTCGTCAAAAGAGGAACGTACGTATAAAACAGGGCACAGAACGCTGACCCGGACGACAAGAATGCCGTCGCCGCAGAACAGCCGTTGGGCACTATGCTGCGGGGTCGGTATGCTAGCATATGCACCCCGCTAAACACTCATTCCTGCGACGTGAAGCGTTCTCAGGATGACCATGAATTGTTCGAGAGTTCTGTCGATGACCAATCCTGCCCTGATTGAAGAGCTGAAGACCCTGGTTGAGCCTGGCAAGGTGCTGACCGATGCCGACTCCCTGAATGCTTACGGTAAGGATTGGACCAAGCATTTCGCCCCGGCCCCAACCGCCATCGTGTTCCCCAAGACCGCCGAGCAGGTTCAGGCCATTGTCCGTTGGGCCAATGAACATAAAATTGCGCTGGTGCCGTCCGGCGGTCGCACCGGGCTTTCCGCCGCTGCCGTGGCGGCCAATGGCGAAGTCGTCGTGTCCTTCGACTACATGAACCAGATCCTCGACGTGAACCTGACCGACCGCACAGCGGTCTGCCAGCCAGGCGTGGTCACCGAACACCTGCAGAACGTCGCCGAAGAAAAAGGCCTTTACTACCCGGTGGACTTCGCTTCGGCAGGTTCCAGCCAGATCGGCGGCAATATCGGCACCAATGCCGGCGGGATCAAGGTGATTCGCTACGGCATGACCCGCAACTGGGTCGCGGGCATGAAAGTCGTCACCGGCAAAGGCGATCTGCTGGAGCTGAACAAAGACCTGATCAAGAACGCCACGGGTTACGACTTGCGTCAGTTGTTTATCGGCGCCGAAGGTACCCTCGGTTTTGTGGTCGAAGCCACCATGCGTCTGGACCGCGCGCCGAAAAACCTCACCGCCATGGTCCTCGGCACGGCCGATTTCGACTCGATCATGCCGGTGCTGCACGCGTTCCAGAGCAAACTCGACCTGACTGCTTTCGAGTTTTTCTCCGACAAAGCCCTGGCCAAGGTGATGGCTCGCGGCGACGTGCCGGCGCCTTTCGAAACCGATTGCCCGTTCTACGCGCTGCTGGAATTCGAAGCGACCACCGAAGAAGTCGCTAACCATGCCCTGGAAACCTTCGAGCACTGTGTCGAGCAGGGCTGGGTGCTGGACGGCGTGATGAGCCAGAGCGAAACCCAGCTGCAGAACCTCTGGAAGCTGCGCGAATACATCTCCGAGACCCTCTCGCACTGGACGCCGTACAAGAACGACATTTCGGTCACTGTGTCGAAAGTCCCGGCGTTCCTGAAGGAAATCGACGCGATCGTCGGCGAACACTACCCGGATTTCGAAATCGTCTGGTTCGGCCACATCGGCGACGGCAACCTGCACTTGAACATCCTCAAGCCGGAAAACCTGAGCAAGGACGAGTTCTTTGCCAAGTGCGCGACCGTCAACAAGTGGGTGTTCGAAACCGTCGAGAAGTACAACGGCTCGATTTCCGCCGAACATGGCGTGGGCATGACCAAGCGTGACTACTTGACCTACAGCCGCTCACCGGTTGAGATCGAGTACATGAAAGCCGTCAAAGCGGTGTTCGACCCGAACGGCATCATGAACCCGGGCAAGATTTTCGCTGTTTGACTTTTGAATTTAAGAGCTACGAAACAGGAGTCGGTAATGAGCTATCAGCACCAGTATGTCGACGGTACGCGTATTCACTTTCCGCTCGGGAAGGTGGTGTGCATCGGCCGCAACTACGCCGAACACGCCAAGGAGCTGGACAACCCGGTGCCTACAGAACCGCTGCTGTTCATTAAGCCGGGCAGTTGCGTCGTGCCGCTGGAAGGCGGTTTCAGCATTCCGGCCGAACGGGGCTCGGTGCATTACGAAGCGGAAATCGCGGTGTTGATCGGCAAGCCATTGTCGACCAAGCCAAACCGTGAAGAAGTACTCGATGCTATCTCCGGCTTCGCTCCGGCTCTGGACCTGACGCTGCGCGACAAGCAGGCCGAGCTGAAATCCAAGGGCCTGCCGTGGGAAATCGCCAAGTCCTTCGACGGTGCGGCGGTGATTGCGCCCTTCGTGTCCGGCAGCACGTTCGCTGACCTGGCCGACATCGGCATCCGCCTGACCATCAATGGTGAAGTCCGCCAGGACGGCAACAGCAGCGCGATGCTCAACCCGATCGTGCCGATGATCCAGCACATGGCCGGCTGCTTCTCGCTGCAGGCCGGTGACGTGATCCTGACGGGTACGCCGGTTGGCGTCGGTCCGCTGAATGTCGGTGATGAGCTGGTGCTGGAATTGCCAGGCGCCAGCAGCTTCACCAGCAGCGTCCGCTAGTCAAGACACCGCAAAACCCTGTGGGAGCAAGCTCGCTCCCACATTGGTTTTTGTGATCGGCAGTAAAAGGGCTTTCCCGTCATTTCCCGTTTTTTTCACATCTCGTCTGGATAATTCCGGGACCTGCGGCGTCTGAGCCGGTCCCAATTATGCTATTACCCTTAGCCTGAATTTCTGGAACGCATCCCTCGATGGTCACCCAACCGCTGCCCACGCTTAAAACTGCCCGCCGCTCGCGCTTTGTCATGCGTTGGTATTCCTGGCTTTTGCTGGGGGTCGCTGCCGCATATGGCCTCGCGTTTGCGATGCACTGGGATGACCGTGGTGTGCTCTGGGTGCTGGAGCGTTTCGAAAGCCCCACCGAACGTCAGGAGAGCATCTGGCTGCCGGATTACCGGGCCGTGATCGACGCCAAAGTGCTGCCGGGCATGGAGAAGGACGAAGCGTCGGACCTGGCCTACGATCCGCAGTCCAAAACCCTGTTTTCGGTCATGGGCAAAAATCCGTTCCTGGTCGAACTGACTTTGCAGGGTGACGTGCTGCGCAAGATGCCGCTGGTGGGCTGGAGCAATCCGGAAGGGGTGACCGCGATGGGTAACGGTCTGCTGGCCATCGTCGATGAGCGCGAACACATGCTCTCCATCGTCAAGGTTGACGCCGACACCCGCGAGCTGAATATCGCCAACTTCCCGAAATACGACCTGGGCCCTTCGAAAGACCAGAACAAGGCCTTCGAAGCCATTGTCTGGGACTCGCGCAATCAGCAAATGTTGCTGGGTGAAGAGCGTCCACCGGCGTTGTTCACCTGGAAAAGCAACGATGGCCAGACACTCACCGGCGACAAGCAGAAACTCGCCAATGACGAACTGGACATCCGCAACCTCTCGGCCCTGGCCATCGACCCGCGCACCGGTCACACCCTGGTGTTGTCCGCCGACTCCCACTTGCTGCTGGAGCTGGACGAGAAGGGCGAGCAGGTCAGCTTCATGACCCTGCTGGGCGGCTTCAATGGTCTGAAGAAAACCATCCCTCGCGCCGAAGGCGTGACCATGGACGATGCGGGTACGCTGTACATGGTGAGCGAATCGAACCTGTTCTACCGTTTCGAAAAACAGAAATAAGCCCGTCGTGAGGGTGGCGCGCGGTCGCTTGTTGGGGTAAACCTGCGGGGCCGCGGCCACTGGCCATTAAGCTTCAATTCAGGCTGGCGTGGTATTTCATCCGCCTGTTCTGTTCTCGAGCTTGCCTGAATGCGCCGACTTGCCCGCCCCAAACCCCTGATGTTGATCCTGTCGGTGATTGCCCTGATCGCGCTGATTGCGGTCGGCCAGTACCTGCGCCTGTTCGAGCGCGGCTGGTTCAATCTGCACACGCTCTGGCAGCCGACGAACGATCAGTCCATCGCTCTGGATCACTATCAGGTGACGGTCGAGGCGCGAGTCATTGAAGGGCTGGATGACGATGTTTCGGCGTTGACCTTCGATCCGGTGCGCAAAAGCCTGTTCACCGTCACCAACAAAAACTCTGAGCTGATCGAGCTGTCTCTGGACGGCCAGATTCTTCGACGCATTGCGCTGGTCGGGTTTGGCGATCCGGAAGCCGTAGAATTCATCAGCGCCGACACGTACGTGATCACTGACGAGCGCGAGCAGAGGCTGATCAAGATCCATCTGGAGAAGGACACAACGTTCCTCGACGCAGCGGATGCCGAGCAGATGACCCTTGGCGTGCACATGAGCAGCAATAAGGGCTTCGAAGGTCTGGCGTACGACTCGGTGGGCAAGCGGTTGTTTGTCGCCAAGGAACGCGACCCGATGCTGATCTATGAAGTGCAGGGCTTTCCGCATTACAACCCGGAAAAATCCTACGCGGTGCACGTGGTGAACAACCCCAAGCGCGATGCCGGGATGTTCGTGACGGACCTGTCGAGCCTGCAATACGACGAGCGCAGCGGCCATCTGCTGGCGTTGTCGGATGAGTCGCGACTGATTCTGGAACTGGATGTGAACGGGCGACCGCTGAGTACCCTGTCACTGAGCAAGGGCCGTCAGGGGTTGCAGAAGACGGTGCCGCAAGCGGAAGGGATCGCCATGGATGACGACGGTACGATGTACCTGGTGAGCGAGCCGAACCTGTTTTACACCTTCAAAAAACCAGCACAACCCTAACCAACACCCCAAATCCCTGTAGGAGCAGAGCTTGCTCGCGAAGAGGCCGTAACATTCAACATCTCTGTCGACTGTTACGGCCTCTTCGCGAGCAAGCTCTGCTCCTACGGAAGTGCAGGGGTTCAGGCCTTGAGGGTTTTCACGCCTTCGCTGGTGCCCAGCAGCAACAGATCCGCCGGACGCGCCGCAAACAAACCATTGGTGACCACGCCGACGATGGCGTTGATCTGCGTCTCCAGCTCCACCGGGTTGGTGATCTGCATGTTGAAAACGTCGAGGATGATGTTGCCGTTGTCGGTCAGCACGCCTTCACGGTAGACCGGGTCGCCGCCGAGCTTCACCAGCTCGCGGGCCACGTGGCTGCGGGCCATCGGGATCACTTCCACGGGCAGCGGGAACGCACCGAGCACCGGCACCAGTTTGCTGGCGTCGGCGATGCAGATGAAGGTCTTGGCCACGGCCGCCACAATCTTCTCGCGGGTCAGGGCTGCGCCGCCGCCCTTGATCAGGTTCAGGTGCTCGTCGCTTTCATCGGCGCCGTCGACGTAGAACTCCAGGTCGCTGACGGTGTTCAGCTCATACACCGGAATGCCGTGGCCCTTGAGGCGGGCAGCGGTGGCTTCGGAACTGGCGACCGCGCCGTCGAACGCGCCTTTGTGCTGGGCCAGTGCATCGATGAAGCAGTTGGCGGTGGAGCCGGTGCCGACCCCGACGATGCTCTTGTCGTCGAGTTTCGGAAGGATGAAGTCGACGGCGGCCTGAGCCACTGCCTGTTTGAGTTGATCCTGGGTCATGCGGGCTCCGAAGCGGGCAAGGGGAGAACGGAAAGGCCGGCATTATAGCCCCATGCCGGGCTAAAACCTCTTGATTCGTGTGGTCGCCCGCCCGAAAGCCGGGTTAGACTCCTTGGCCCTGCCCAACCCGCTCAGTGATGCTTTCCGATGCTCGAACAGTACGTCAAAAAGATCCTCACCTCGCGCGTTTATGACGTTGCCGTAGAAACCCCATTGCAGACTGCCCGCCAGCTCTCCGAGCGGCTGGGCAATCATATTTGGCTCAAGCGCGAAGACTTGCAGCCCGTGTTCTCGTTCAAGATTCGCGGCGCCTACAACAAGCTGACCCAGCTGAGCGATGAAGAGCGCGCTCGCGGTGTCGTGACCGCGTCGGCGGGCAACCATGCGCAAGGCCTGGCCCTGGCGGCAAAGGTGTTGGGCGTGAAAGCGACCATCGTCATGCCCAAGACCACCCCGGAAATCAAAGTCGAAGGCGTGCGCTCGCGCGGCGGCAAAGTGGTGCTGCACGGGGATTCGTTCCCGGAAGCCCTGGCCTACTCGCTGAAACTGGTCGACGAAAAAGGCTACGTCTACATCCACCCTTACGACGATCCCCACACCATTGCCGGGCAGGGCACGGTGGCGATGGAGATTCTGCGTCAGCACCCTGGGCGTCTGGATGCAATCTTCGTCCCGGTGGGCGGCGGCGGGCTGATTGCCGGGATCGCGGCGTACGTGAAGTACTTGCGGCCTGAAATCAAAATCATCGGTGTCGAACCGGACGATTCCAACTGCCTGCAAGCGGCCATGGCCGCTGGCGAGCGCGTGATCTTGCCGACCGTAGGCCTCTTCGCCGACGGCGTCGCAGTGGCGCAGATTGGTCAGCACACCTTCGATATCTGCAAAGACTATGTTGATGAAGTGATCACCGTCAGCACTGATGAGATCTGTGCGGCGATCAAGGACATCTACGACGATACCCGCTCGATCACCGAACCTGCTGGCGCCTTGGGTGTGGCCGGGATCAAGAAATACGTCGAGCAACGCGGCGTCACCGGTCACACCTTTGTGGCCATCGACTCGGGCGCCAACGTCAACTTCGACCGCCTGCGCCACGTCGCCGAGCGTGCCGAGCTGGGCGAAGGTCGCGAGGCCATCATCGCCGTGACCATCCCCGAGAAACCGGGCAGCTTCAAGGCGTTCTGCGAAGCCATCGGCAAGCGCCAGATCACCGAATTCAACTACCGCTACAACACCGGCAGCGAAGCGCACATCTTTGTGGGCGTGCAGACGCATCCGGAAACCGACCCGCGCAGTGCGCTGCTTGCCAGCCTGACCGAGCAGGGTTTCCCGGTGCTTGATCTCACCGACAACGAATTGGCCAAGTTGCACATCCGCCACATGGTTGGCGGGCGTGCCGCCCATGTGGTCGATGAAGTGGTGCTGCGCTTTGAGTTCCCGGAGCGTCCGGGCGCGCTGTTCAACTTCCTCAACAAGCTCGGCGGGCGCTGGAACATCTCGATGTTCCACTACCGCAACCATGGCGCGGCGGATGGCCGGGTGGTCGCGGGCCTGCAAGTGCCTCACGATGAACGCCATCTGGTGCCTGCGGCGCTGGAAGAAATCGGCTACCCGTACTGGGACGAAAGCGACAACCCGGCCTATCAGTTGTTTCTCGGCTGAGCGGCTACGCTGATGGGCAAGCCATAAGGAAATCGAACAATGGAAACGTTAACCGCCCTGAAAGTGGCTCACATCGTGGCAACAGTGCTGCTGTTGATCAGCGCGTTGGGTCTGGCGATTTGGGTCTGGCGTACGCGCCGTAACGGTGATGCGACGGCTCACACGCGCACGTTGCAGCGACCGCGAGTGTTTATCTGGCTGGTGATGGGGCTGGCGCTGCTGAGCATGCCGTTTACCGGCTGGTGGATGGTGCATCTGGTGGGCTGGCCGCTGGGGCAGACCTGGTTGCTGGCGTCCAGTGTGCTTTACACCGTCGCGGCGTTGGGCTGGTTCTGGCTGTTGGTGCGGCTTAACAAGCTGCGCAAGACGCCTGGTGGAAACGGCAAATTCACTTTTGCCCTCGCACTGTTCAGCTTCGTCTGTTTTATCGCGATTGCGGGGTTGATGGGCGCGAAGCCGGTTTAGCGCAGAATCGGTAGCAGCTGCCGAGGCACGAGGCTGCGATGGGCTGCGAAGCGGCCCCATGGGCGGTCCTGCGGACCGCAACGCAGCCTCGTACCTCGGCAGCTGCTACAGGCAGTATCAGCCGCGCAGAGTAATTACCGGCCAGCCACGCTTCTCGGCTTCGGCGCGCAAATTCGGATCAGGATCAACCACAACCGGATTCGCAACCTGCTCAAGAAGCGGCAAATCATTCATCGAGTCGCTATAGAAATAGCTGTCTTCCAGCGAATACCCAGTCTCTTCCAGCCAACGATTCAACCGCGTCACCTTGCCTTCACGAAAGCACGGCACGTCGGTGCTGCGCCCGGTGTAGCGGCCATCAACCATTTCACATTCGGTGGCGATCAGGGTTTCGACAGCCAAGCGCTCGGCAATCGGTCCGGTGACGAAGCGGTTCGTGGCGGTGATGATCACCAGTTTGTCGCCGGCCTCACGGTGCTTGGCCAGCAGTTCGATAGCCTTGGGCAACACAATCGGCTCAATGCAATCGCGCATGTAATCAAGATGCCATTGATCCAGCGTGGCCATTTCGGTACGGCCGAGGACTTCCAGGCAGAAGTTCAGGTAGGCATCGTTATCCAGCTTGCCGGCCAGGTAATCCTGATAGAATTCGTCGTTGCGCGCCTTGTAGGCGACGGCGTCGAGGAAGCCGCGTTCGCACAGGTAATCGCCCCAGGCGTGGTCACTGTCACCGCCCAAGAGCGTGTTGTCCAAGTCGAATAAAGCCAGCCGCATTGCAGTTACTCGCTGAAAAGTCTGTAGAAAGGCGTCCAGAATACGGACTTTTCACAAGAGTGCACATAAGGTAGACCGGTTCGTTGCTGCTATCACAACCTTTGTGGAACAATGCGGCGACATGCGTTTGCGAGGTTGTTGCCGTGATCGACCCCGATGGTTTCCGCCCCAATGTCGGGATCATTCTCACGAATGATGCCGGACAGGTGCTATGGGCTCGCCGTATCAATCAAGATGCCTGGCAGTTTCCACAGGGCGGGATCAACCCCCAGGAGACGCCGGAAGACGCCTTGTACCGCGAGTTGAACGAAGAAGTGGGTCTTGAGCGCGAAGATGTTGAAATTCTCGCCTGCACCCGGGGCTGGTTGCGCTATCGTTTGCCGCAACGTCTGGTCAGGACACACAGCCAACCGCTGTGCATCGGCCAGAAACAGAAATGGTTTCTCCTGCGCCTGGTCTCCAACGAGCAGCGGGTGCGGATGGATTTGACCGGTAAACCGGAATTCGATGGCTGGCGCTGGGTCAGTTATTGGTATCCGTTGGGCCAGGTGGTGACATTCAAGCGCGAGGTGTATCGACGCGCTCTCAAAGAGCTTGCCCCGCGCCTTTTAACGCGCGACTGACGACGGAGTTCGACCCCGAGCCATGCTCAATACGCTGCGCAAGATCGTCCAGGAAGTTAACTCCGCCAAGGATCTCAAGGCGGCGTTGGGCATTATTGTATTGCGCGTCAAAGAGGCCATGGGCAGCCAGGTCTGCTCGGTCTATCTGCTTGACCCCGAGACCAACCGCTTCGTGCTGATGGCCACCGAGGGCTTGAACA
This sequence comes from Pseudomonas sp. MDT1-16, assembly GCF_054898115.1. Taxonomy (NCBI): domain Bacteria; kingdom Pseudomonadati; phylum Pseudomonadota; class Gammaproteobacteria; order Pseudomonadales; family Pseudomonadaceae; genus Pseudomonas; species Pseudomonas sp. MDT1-16. The sequence continues at coordinate 6,105,573 of NZ_CM142717.1, read as the reverse complement.
AGCGCTCGATCGGCAAAGTCAGCATGGCGCCCAACGAAGGTCTGGTCGGCCTGGTCGGCACGCGTGAAGAACCCCTAAACCTCGAAAACGCTGCGGATCACCCGCGCTACCGTTACTTCGCCGAAACGGGTGAAGAGCGCTACGCCTCATTCCTCGGGGCACCGATCATTCACCACCGCCGCGTTGTCGGCGTGTTGGTCATCCAGCAAAAAGAACGCCGTCAGTTCGATGAGGGCGAAGAAGCCTTCCTCGTGACCATGAGCGCACAGCTCGCCGGCGTTATCGCTCACGCCGAGGCCACCGGTTCGATTCGTGGCCTGGGCCGTCAGGGCAAAGGTATTCAGGAAGCAAAGTTCGTCGGCGTACCGGGTTCGCCGGGTGCGGCGGTCGGTACTGCGGTGGTCATGCTGCCGCCGGCCGATCTGGATGTGGTGCCGGACAAGACCATCACCGACATTGCCGCGGAACTCGGTCTGTTCAAGACGGCTATCGAAGGCGTGCGCGCCGACATGCGCGCCTTGTCCGCCAAGTTGGCGAACCAGTTGCGCCCGGAAGAGCGCGCGCTGTTCGATGTCTACCTGATGATGCTCGACGATGCCTCGCTCGGCAGCGAAATCACCACGGTGATCAAGACCGGTCAGTGGGCCCAGGGCGCGTTGCGTCAAGTGGTCACCGAACACGTCAACCGTTTCGAATTGATGGACGACGCCTACCTGCGTGAGCGCGCCTCCGACGTCAAAGACCTTGGTCGCCGCTTGTTGGCTTATTTGCAGGAAGAGCGTCAACAGACCCTGGTTTACCCCGACAACACCATTCTGATCAGCGAAGAACTGACGCCGGCGATGCTCGGCGAGGTGCCGGAAGGCAAGCTGGTCGGTCTGGTCTCGGTACTCGGTTCCGGCAACTCCCACGTGGCGATCCTTGCGCGCGCCATGGGCATTCCGACGGTGATGGGCCTGGTCGACCTGCCGTATTCGAAAGTCGACGGCATCCAGATGATCGTCGACGGCTACCACGGCGAGGTCTACACCAACCCCAGCGAAGTGCTGCGCAAGCAGTTCGCCGAAGTGGTCGAGGAAGAGAAGCAACTGTCCCTCGGGCTGGACGCACTGCGGGACTTGCCGTGCGTGACCCTCGATGGTCACCGCATGCCGCTGTGGGTCAACACTGGCCTGCTGGCGGATGTGGCGCGGGCGCAGAAGCGTGGCGCTGAGGGTGTCGGTCTGTACCGCACCGAAGTGCCGTTCATGATCAACCAGCGCTTCCCGAGCGAAAAAGAGCAACTGGCGATCTATCGCGAGCAACTCGCCGCGTTCCACCCGCAACCCGTGACCATGCGCAGCCTGGACATCGGCGGTGACAAGTCGCTGTCGTACTTCCCGATCAAGGAAGACAACCCGTTCCTCGGCTGGCGCGGTATTCGCGTCACGCTCGACCACCCGGAAATCTTCCTGGTCCAGACTCGCGCCATGCTCAAGGCCAGCGAGGGCTTGAACAACCTGCGGATTCTGCTCCCGATGATCTCCGGCACCCACGAACTGGAAGAAGCCCTGCACCTGATTCACCGGGCCTGGGGTGAAGTCCGCGACGAAGGCTGCGACGTGCCTATGCCGCCGATCGGCGTGATGATCGAAATTCCGGCGGCGGTTTATCAGACCAAGGAACTGGCGCGGCAAGTGGACTTCCTGTCGGTCGGCTCCAATGACCTGACCCAGTACCTGTTGGCGGTGGACCGAAACAACCCGCGTGTAGCCGACCTCTACGACTACCTGCACCCAGCGGTGCTGCAAGCCCTTCAGAGCGTGGTGCGTGACGCTCATGCCGAAGGCAAGCCAGTGAGTATCTGCGGTGAGATGGCCGGCGATCCGGCGGCGGCGGTGCTGTTGATGGCGATGGGCTTCGACAGCCTGTCGATGAACGCCACCAACTTGCCGAAAGTGAAGTGGATGCTGCGTCAGATCAACCTGAGCATGGCCACGGAATTACTGGCCGAGCTGATGACCATCGACAACCCGCAAGTTATCCACAGCTCGCTGCAGTTGGCGCTGAAGAACCTTGGGTTGGCGCGGATGATCAATCCGGCTTCGGCTAAAACTCTCTAAGCCTGCATTGGCCTCTTCGCGGGCAAGCCTCGCTCCTACAGGGATTAGGTGATCCTTGTAGGAGCGAGGCTTGCCCGCGAAGGCGTCCTCGAATACGCCACAAATCTAAACCCTGACCTCAACTTCCCCCAAATGCCCCCCATACGGCCCGAAACTCCGTTCAACCATCCACCGCGTCCCATCCGCTTGAACAATCAACGCCGTACTCGCCCGGGTCCCATAAGTTGGGCTGGCAATAAACACACTCGACAACAGCGTCTCGGTGGCCAACCCGACCCCGGTATCCGGCAGTTCGGCAAACGTCGCCGTCTGCGGATCATTCAGCAACGCCAGTAGCGCCTGGGGCTGCGGATCTTCCAGCACTTCCTCCAGCGCTGCCCGTGCCTTGAGCAGTTTCGGCCACGGCGTATCCAGTCCCGCGTTCGACAACCCATAAACCCCCGGTGGCAGCATCACCGCCTCAGTCTCCCGGGCATTGAAGTGCCACAGTTCGTTGGCATTGCCGATCAACAGATTAAATCCGGCATATTCCAGCGAACGTGCGACAACGTCGCTTAAGTAGTCATCTATCGGCATACCCCCGCTAAGAAACCGCGCCACCAGCTCTCCTCGTGACGTGCGCGCAGGTGGCTGATGCGGATCGCGGATATTGGTCAGCGCGGCGAAGCGTCCATTGGCGCCAACACCGAGCCAGGTGCCCCCAGCCTCCAGATCGCGACCGGCATGAACGTGCGGTGCTTCGGGCCATTGCGCCAGAGGCAGGCTGGGCCGGGCGTAGAACTCGTCGCGGTTGGCCGCCACGATCAGCGGCTGGGCGTGACCCGGTCGCCAAGCGAAAACAATCAGGCACATAAGGTGGTCCTTGTGTGTTTTCTGCCCACTCTACTCAGTCATCGTGCGGGTATCCATCACCATCCAGTGGAGCTTGAGGCCATGCATCCGTTACCATGCCGCTCTCATTTGGGGATGCGCATGGAATTTCTTCTCTATCTGGCGCTCGGCGCCTGTGCAGGTGTGCTGGCCGGGCTGTTCGGGGTCGGCGGCGGGATCATTATCGTTCCGGTGCTGGTATACAGTTTCACCTTGCAGGGTTTCGATGCGTCGATCCTCACGCACCTGGCGGTCGGCACGTCCCTGGCGACAATCATATTTACCTCGATCAATGCGATCCGCGAACATCACCGTCGCGGTGCCGTGCGTTGGCCGGTTTTTGCCTGGATGACCCTTGGTATTCTCATCGGTGCCGGTTTCGGCGCGTTGACGGCGGAGGCGATCTCCGGGCCAAACTTGCAGAAAATCATCGGCGTATTTGCACTGATCATCGCCGTTCAGCTCGCCTTGGACTTCAAGCCCAAGGCCAGCCGAACGGTGCCCGGTAAAGTCGGTCTGACCGTGGCCGGCAGTGTGATTGGCTGGGCCTCGGCGATTTTCGGGATTGGCGGCGGTTCGCTGACGGTGCCGTTCCTGACCTGGCGCAGCGTGCCGATGCAGCAAGCGGTGGCGACTTCATCCGCCTGCGGTCTGCCGATCGCCTTGTCCAGTGCATTATTTTTCATGATTCTGGGCTGGCACGATCCTTTGCTGCCGGCCCATAGTCTCGGTTTTATTTATTTGCCGGCGCTGCTGGGGATCGCCCTGACCAGCATGGTCTTCGCCCGCCTCGGCGCGCGACTGGCCCACAGCCTGTCGCCGAAGTTGCTGAAAAGACTGTTTGCCGCTTTGCTGTTCTGCGTGGGCCTGAGCTTTTTGCTCTGACGCGTACCGCAATCCTGGCTTAATCCTGGCGTGGCAGCGTCGCCCGGGAATTTTGGTTTCAACTCTAACAAGGAGTCGCAATGCTGCCTTACCCGCAAATCGACCCGGTGGCATTGGCCATCGGTCCGCTGAAAATCCACTGGTACGGCTTGATGTACCTGATCGGCATCGGCGGCGCCTGGCTGCTGGCGTCCCGCCGGTTGAACCGTTTCGACCCGACCTGGAGCAAAGAGAAACTCTCCGACATGGTCTTCTGGATGTCGATGGGCGTTATCGTCGGCGGGCGTCTGGGCTACGTGCTGTTCTACGATCTGAATGCTTATCTGGCCAACCCGACGTTGATTTTCGAGGTCTGGAAGGGCGGCATGTCGTTCCACGGCGGCTTTATCGGCGTGATGCTGGCAGCAATGTGGTTCGGTAAAAAGAACGGTAAGTCGTTCTTCCAACTGATGGACTTCGTCGCACCGATGGTGCCGATCGGCCTGGGTGCCGGGCGCATCGGCAACTTCATCAACGCCGAGTTGTGGGGCAAGGCGACCGACGTGCCGTGGGCGATGATCTTCCCGACCGATCCGGCGCAACTGGCGCGCCACCCGTCGCAGCTGTATCAGTTCGCGCTCGAAGGCCTAGCACTGTTCGCCATTCTCTGGTTGTTCTCGCGCAAGCCGCGGCCGACCATGGCGGTGTCCGGGATGTTTGCGCTGTTCTATGGCATCTTCCGTTTCATCGTTGAATTCGTCCGGGTGCCGGACGCGCAACTGGGCTATCTGGCCTGGAACTGGCTGACCATGGGTCAAGTACTGTGCGTACCGATGATCGTCGGCGGTCTGTTCCTGATCTGGCTGGCGTATCACCGTGCACCGGTGGCTCCAGCGGCGGCTGTATAAATTCGAACCCCGGGGCGACGGTCCCGGGTTCAAGGACACAGGTAATTCATGAAGCAATATCTCGAACTGGTCGCTCACGTCATCAAGAACGGCACCAAACAGGCCAACCGCACCGGCGTGAACACCATCAGTTTCCCTGGCGCGATGCTGCGTTATGACCTGAAGGAAGGTTTCCCGGCGATCACCACGCGCAAGATGGCCTTCAAATCGGCCATCGGCGAGATGTGTGGTTTTCTGCGCGGGGTGAACAACGCCGCCGAATTCCGTGCGCTGGGCTGCAAGGTCTGGGATCAGAACGCTAACGAAAACGCCCAGTGGCTGGCCAATCCGTTCCGTCAGGGCGAAGACGACCTCGGCGAGATCTACGGCGTGCAATGGCGCAAATGGCCGGCGTACAAGCAGATCCCGGTCAGCAACAAGGCCGCCATCGAGCAGACCCTGAGCCAGGGGTATCGCCAGATTGCTGAAGGCGAAGAGGACGGTCAGGCTTACGTGGTGCTGTACAAGGCGATCGACCAGATCCGCCAGTGCGTCGACACCATCATCAAAGACCCGGGCAGCCGCCGCATCCTGTTCCACGGCTGGAACGTCGCCCAGCTCGATGAAATGGCCCTGCCGCCGTGCCATTTTGTGGACAACGCCAATCTGGTGTCATTTTCGTTCCTCGCCTGACCAACACAGCTCCGCTTTTATTTTCAGCACCATCCTATTTTTTTAGAGTCGCATTTTTCTAGGCGACAGATCAGAGGCCATCATGAAAGCATATCTGGATCTCCTGACCGACGTGATCACCAACGGGGTGGTCAAAGGTGACCGAACCGGTACGGGTACCAGGGCGGTGTTCGCTCGTCAGTTTCGCCACAATCTGGCCGACGGCTTTCCGTTGCTCACGACCAAAAAGCTCCATTTCAAGAGCATTGCCAACGAGTTGATTTGGATGCTCAGTGGTAGCACCAATGTGAAATGGCTCAACGAAAACGGCGTCAGCATCTGGGATGAGTGGGCGACGGAGGACGGTGATCTGGGCCCGGTTTACGGCAAGCAGTGGACTGCTTGGCCAACCAAGGATGGTCGTACCATCAACCAGATTGACTACATGGTTGAGACCCTCAAGACGAATCCGAATAGCCGGCGAATCCTCTTCCACGGTTGGAATGTCGAGTATCTTCCTGATGAGCGCCAAAGCCCGCAGGAAAACGCACGCAATGGCCTACAGGCGCTTCCGCCCTGTCATCTCCTCTACCAAGCCTTCGTGCATGAGCGGCACCTTTCTATGCAGCTCTACATCCGTAGTTCTGACGTGTTCCTGGGCTTGCCCTACAACACGGCTGCGCTGGCACTACTGACGCACATGCTCGCCCAACAGTGTGATTTGATCCCTCATGAGATTATTGTGACGACCGGTGACACTCATGCTTACTCCAACCATATGGAGCAGATCCACGAGCAACTGAGCAGGACGCCGAAAAAGCTTCCGCATCTCAAGATCCGCCGACGTCCGGAGTCTATTTACGACTACAAATTCGAGGACTTTGAGGTGGTGGGATACGAGCCTTACCCAGGCATCAAGGCTCCTGTGGCGATCTAGCCTGGTTTGAGTTGTATTTGGCTTCTACTTTTTGAAAGGGATTTTTATGATCGGTGCCTTACCGTCTTCGCTTCGTGAGTATGTAGAGCGGATTGAGCGGGCCATATCTCGCTGGCCAATTCATGTCAGCCTTGATCAGGGTGTGAATTGGGTTTTGCAATTTGATCCTGAGGACTACCAGCTAGCGGTTATGATCTTAGAGCACTTGGATGTGTTGGGATCTAACGAGCTTCGATCTGCTCTGAATATTGCCCATACGAAGCTCGTTCGGCGGGTCTCTGAAAAAGGGCATCCGATGACTTCGTCCAATACGTTGTTTGCAGGTATTGGTAGCTCATCAAAGAGTGGTTCGCTTATTTCTTACCATTATCGTATCGCGGCGGAAATTTCCGACGACGATTTTTTGGATGATGATGAGGAAATTTTGGACCTTAGCAAAATTGAAAATATTGTTTTGGTTGATGATGTTATAGGGACAGGGCATACCGTCGCTAAAGAGCTTTCGGCTTTATCTGAAGAAATTCACAGCTTATCTCGGCCAAGAAATATTTTTGTATTGGCTGTTGCTGGCTATGAAGAAGGTATTAAGCATGTAGTCGAGCAGGCAGGTGCAACGGTAGTCTGTGCGTTGGAGTACAGCAATAAAGATACAGTTGCCAATCTCGACTCCCGCTTCTACCAAGGCCTTCCAATGGCTGAGCGTTCGGTTTTGTTTGAACGGCTGAAAAAATACTGCCGCCTCGTTTCAAAGTGGGAGCTGGGGTATGGTGAAATTGGCGGTTTTCTCGTCTTCGACCACAATACGCCGAACACAACCCTTCCAGTGGTTTGGGGCAGGGGCATGGCCTGGACGCCGCTGTTTCCGAGGGCAGATAAGATCCCCGGCAGTGCTAAAATTATCAAAAGCGCGGCGGTGGAACGCGAGAAGGATACTCAGCCTGAGCAGCAGGCTAAGAAGATAGAGCGCTCTGATGCTGAAATTACTATCTTCGTAGAAGGTAAAGATGATGAGGCGCTAATCGACACGCTTGCCATGAATGGTCTGGCGGAAACATTAGGTGTTAAAAGTGTTTCGTCTGTAGCGTTAGGAGGAATCTATCACTCTCAACGGCTTCAGGAACTGTTGGCGAAGTCTCATAAGTTTGCAATATATGTGCTAGAGGAAGATCTTGTTGGGCGTTCTGTTGTAGGGTCAGATTTGCCGATTATCTACATGCAGCCAAGCCTGTATTCATTGCTAGATATTCAGCAAGTTTACAATGAGAGGGATATGTTTCCAGGGCTGCCACTACTTGGCGATATGGGAACTGCGCGCTGGTATAACGAGTTTGAAAAAGCTATAAAAATTCGTAATAGGAAATCAAGAGAAAGTCAAATAGAGCTTTTTTCTCGGTTTTTAGATTCAGTAGCTGTGGATCAATTTACAAAGAAACTTAACTCTGCCGTTGATCAGCTTTTGGAGAGGGCGCCTAAATAAAAGAGGTCTGAATAGGCCAGTCTCCGAATTTTGGTCATAAAAATCTATGTGAGCAAATTTCAGAATCCGAGCGCAGACTCTGATGCATACATAGGGTCGCTCTTTCATTCCTGCCAGTAGCGCTGAACTGTGGACTTCGGCAGTTCCAGCGCTCTCATTGCTTCAGCTTGGGTTAGTCCCTCAGCCTTTAGTTTTTTCACTGCTTCCGCATTCGCAGTATTCGTAGGTTTCCCACGGGGCCGTTTTGATAAGGTTCCCCCATCAAGTTGGGCGCGAAGTTCCTCCATTCCTCCTGCTGCTTTGAATTCCTCTATCTGTCTCATGGCCCCTGATATCACCTCGTCAGGGGAATCGCCGCGTTGTAAAGCGATGCAGATCGTAAACAACGCGACCGGTTCGAAATCGAGCGCTTCCGCCAGTTTTGACAGCTTGTCCAAGGTGATATTGGTCTTCCCTTGCTCAAGCAAGCTGATATTGGCCTGAGCGCTGACGTCGGCCAGATCTCCATAACCTATCTCTCGCTGACGGCGGATGACTCTGATCGCCGCTGCGACCTCGTTCTTGAGCGACATGTCTGCCCCAAAATGAAGGATGGGGCCACATCGAGAGTGTTCCGATAAATATCGATTGATGGTATTATCGGTCTATTGTTGCGGCGCCCGACACCGCAGTGCCAGATGGGGCTGCCACGCAACGTAGTCAATTGGTGAGCTGTCTCAGGCCTCCCCCCCCCAATATAGGTGTAATTCGAGTTCGAGTGAGGCTATGAAACTCCACATCCTGTCGGATCTGCACAATGAGTTTTCTCAATTCGACCCGCCGCCAACAGACGCTGACGTTGTTGTCCTGGCTGGTGACATCGACACCAAGGCTCGCAGTGTGAAATGGGCTAACGAGGCGTTCAACCGACCCGTGATTTACGTGGCCGGGAATCATGAATTTTATGGTGGACACATCGATCACACGCTCAAAAAAATGCGCGATGCCGCCGCGCCACATGTCCACGTGCTGGAGAATCAAGCTTGGATTTGGCAACAAACCCGCTTTCTTTGCACTACGGCGTGGACTGACTACAGCTCAACAGGGGACGTTGTGGCCGCCACCCGGATTTGCTGGGATTGGATGAATGACTTCAGGGCGATTCGCGTCGACACCAATTTTCGTCGGCTGCGCCCCGCAGACTTGATCGTTCGAAACCATATTGCACGCTCGTGGCTTTCCGATGAGCTCTCAAAACCCTTCAACGGTAAAACCGTGGTCGTCACGCACCATTCGCCAACACCACACGTTATGGGTGACAAGCACGACGGGCACTTGAACGCCGCTTACTCGAATAGCTGGCCCGAGCTCATCGAAAAAGCTGACCTGTGGATTTTCGGGCATACACATTTCGCCGTCGATGTAGAGCTCGCTGGCTGCAGAGTAATTTCGAATCCGCGTGGTTACCCACGAGAGCAAACGGGCTTCCAGCCTAATTTTCAGGTTGAGATCTGATGAGCGATTTCGAGCCTTGGCGTAAGGATGGTGTTGGCTACACGACGTACATGATCAAGACATTTAGACCGCCATCGCGGACTGCCAGCTTTATCAGCTTCCACGAGTGATACAGCAGGCGAAGCTGGCAATTCCTGATGATGAGGTCGTCGGATTTCTCATATGCATGCTAGAGAAGCGACCGAGTCCACTGACGATCGAAGCTTTTCTTCTTAAGGGCTACAAAGAAAATGGCTATTCCCCGCAGCATTTTGAAAGCGCGGAAAATTGATTTTGGTATGCCGATTGTGGGGTACCTCTGCTGTGCAGAATTTAAGTCTCCGTGTTTGGTGGGGATCGTATTCTCAGATGGGCGTCGACGGTTCGAAGACGGCAGCACGATCAGGACGTCTCGGGTTCAGAAAGTTCTCCAGGTACATGACCACCTGTTGTTCGAAACGATCAGCGGTAGCCGCTATGTTGTCTGTCACTGGCTATACGAGAGTGGTGCTCATGAAGCTGTCGGCATCGTGCACTGAGCTCTCCCAGCGGTAGGGCGGTATTGTCGATCGACAGGTAAAACTGCCCGACCTGAACGTATGGAGAATTTGCAGAAACCGAGTGTTTGAAAGGCTTTCGAAATGGCCTTGCGCACGTTGAAAAATACTTAGGCAGGTGGTGTGGACAGCGAATTGGTTGTAGACGTGCTTTATGGGCAGGCGCGGACGCTTGGCGGCTCCCGACTCGACGATGACGAACTGATCAAATTGGCACGCGAAGAGTTTGAGGGAAGGTGTTTTTGCATCGTTCGGAACTGGCTTCTCCTTGATCTCATGCTCCCCGAAGCCCAAGAGAAAGAAATAAAAACACAGGGGCTGCAACCTACAGTCTTGTACGCTCACCATGCTGTATTTGATAGCGAAGCTCGTGTCTCAGCTGGAGACGGCTTCATCACAGGCTATCAAAGTGATTTCCACGGGTGTTTTTTTGAAAGCAAAGACAAGCTCTACATTTTGGCCGGACGAGGGGCACGAAAATATACCAGCTGGCCGGCGGTGGAGTCGTTGAGGGGAGCCTTAAAAACAACATAGGGCCGGCGTCGGGATGTATGGTCTTCTGCATGCCAATGCACACCAGCCCTTTGTATGTTTCTTTCTTTTGTCGATGTATTGTGGATCCCTATCACTTGCTTGCAGCGTCGGGAGAAAGGGATGACGTCGGCACTACAGGACTTCCAGCAATTCGTGCACTGGATTCACGATCCGGCCATAGGCGCATCAGAAGATGCCCGCCGCTTTGCAAACGTTGTATTGGATAACTTCGTCAGCGTTGCTGATACGACCCGTCACCGTAGCCAACGCTCATTTCTACTTGCCGATTTGGCCCGTAAATCACTCCTTACGATCAATCCTGCCGAGCCTCAGATTCAGCCACTTCAACCTGGCGCCGGCTGGCAATGGAAGAAGCTCTCACATCTTACTGTGGGGCCATTTCGGGGGTTCAGGTATCCAGAACCGTTTGATGTTCAAAAACGGATCACCATGTTTTATGGGCCTAACGGCAGTGGCAAGACCAGTCTCTGTGAAGCATTGGAGTTCGCGTTACTGGGTGCGGTGGATGAGAGCGGCATAAAGAGAATTGCCATCAACCGCTATCTCTCTAATTCTCACGAAGGTCGTTACGTTCCCCCGATACTCACAGCAACCACCATCGAAGGTTTATCTATACCTGTAGTAGCAGACCCGGATGCCTACAAATTCTGCTTTGTCGAAAAAAATAGAATCGATGCATTTTCCCGGATAGCGGCGAAACCTGCCGGAGAAAAAACAGAGCTGATAGCTGCCCTATTTGGGATGGATCAGTTCAATGAGCTTGTAGGGCACTTCAACGAGACAATGGATGGGCAGCTTACGTTGCTGCCCGCCAAGCAGACCGAACTGATCGGCAAACGGGGAGCACTGTCCCAAGATTTATTGGCAGTGGCTAATGAGGCTGCTGCACTCTTGCAGCTAGCCCAAAACGAGAACGCGTACGCTGATAGATTTCAAGCCGGAATGACTTACCCGATGTTGCTGAGCTCTATCGGAAGTCACGGCATTCCTGGACGATTACAGGAGCTTGAGGCCCTGCTGAATCAGCCACCACCTTCTGTTTATGGCATCAGTAGCAATGGACTTGTGGAGGCTTACAGAGCCGCCGATGCTGCTCAGGCCATAGTCGAAGCTAGCGAAAAAGAGCTGGCCAATCGCAGCAGTGATGTTTCATTTCAGGATTTATACAACGCTGTTCTAGGGCTCCAACACATCGCTGGTGATCATTGTCCAGCATGTGATACGCCGCTTACTGGAGAGCACCATGTAACCAACGATCCTTACTTGAAGGCGACTGCAGGTCTGGCTGCTTTGAAGGAACTAAGCATTATCCAGGCCGGACACGCGCAAGCGTTAGAAAAGCGGCGTCTCGCCTCGGAGACACTCCGAGTGTTTTTGGCTAACTTCGCTCAGCGAGTCGGAGCAACGTTAGAGAGTCCTACCCCAGTACAGCGGTACCTGGCTGACCCAAATGTAGATCTGCATCGTGCTTGGTGGGTGGCGGGCTATCAAGCCGAGGGTGGCGCAAAATCATTCGCCCAGCAGGCTGTGGATTGGGCCCAAAATTTGGAGCAACAAGATGCGGCTGCACGTTCAGCCATCGCAGATCGTGAGCGATTGATAGCAGAACGTGATCGGTTGAATCAGGCACGCATCGATGCGGCCACACACGCTGCAAGTCGTCAGCAGGTCATCCAAATTGCCTCTGCGGCCAAGCAGCGTATCGATGCCTTCGACCAAGCCAACGAGCCTCTGATACGCGCTGCTGAAAAAGAAGTTCAGGAGATCAGTCGGGACACCCGAATCAACATGGGTTACAACCAGTTTTTGACTTTGCTGCGCCAATACCGAACTGAGCTACCAGGGACACTGATGGCGGGTCTAAACGCCCTTACTCTTGAGTTGTACAACGAGTTCAACGTGAGGGACGCAGACGAGGACAAATTGGCATCGTTGTATCTCCCGGTTACGGGTGATGGTCGGATCGAACTGAGCTTTCGCGGTAAGCCCGATGAATGGGTCGATGCGCTGCAGATTTTGAGTGAAGGCCATGTCCGTTGCCTTGGTCTTGCCATCTTGCTCGCCAAGGCTTTGAGCATCCGCGCTCCTGTGATTGTTTTTGACGACGCAATCAATGCAATTGACCACGAGCACCGGCAGGGTATACGGGAGACGATATTTGAAAGTGAGCGGTTCATGGACACTCAGATCGTTGTGACCTGTCACAGTAATGAGTTCATCAAGGACATTCAGAATCGCATTGGCCCAGAGCACTGGACGGCCTACGCCTTCCGTCACCACAGTGGCAATTACCATCCTAGAGTGATCGGCAACGTACCACCTCAAACCTATCTCTTAAATGCGCGAGCGGCGGTCGACAGAGGTGATAGCCGGGCGGCATTGGGGGCATCACGGCAAGCCCTGGAGATGCTCACGGACAAGATATGGCGGTGGCTCGGTAAGTGTGAGCAAGGAATGCTGACACTTAAGCTTGCGGGTTCCGGAGCTGAGCCTGCGTTGAGAAATCTTTGTGAAGGGTTGTTATCCAAACTCAACAAATCACCGAATTTTGTTCACATTGATAAGCCGGCGGTTGTGGAGGCGCTTGGATTCATATTGGGGCAACCGGAGCAGTCACTCGTGTGGTTGTATTTGAATAAGGGTACACATGAGGAAGCGAACCGCGAAGACTTCGATGATGCGATTGTTGAGCAAGTCGTAATTCGACTGGAAACGCTGGCCATGCTTAAGCTTAAAGGTCGATGAAAACCGTGCTGACTTTAACCCAGCTTTACTGGGGGTTAGACACAATCCGCGTTTCTTAATCTACTGGCGATCTGCGACGCTAGCGGAGAAGTGTTTGGCAGGATGATTGTGTGCCTGCTACCCGATTAGGTGCTTGCTAGCACCGCTGATTTCGAAATTTGGATTAACGGTTTTAGTCCTCGGCCTTCAATTGTCGCTAACGTAGGAGGGAAGGGCGATAGAATTCGCCCATTATGGCCATTTTACTGTTCACGCTCCGTCAAGGTCGATTATCATACTCATAACAATATCGATACTCGTTGCCAGGAAGCATTTACCTTCCGGGATATGCTCAATTAGTACGCCAGCGAGAAGGATTTTTTCAATAACTAGGATTCTTTCTTCGTTTCGATAACCGACAGTATGCCAAACTGGAGACCCACTGACTCCTCGTGGCTCAGGAAACATTGATCCCACAATTTCGTCTGTCCGCATTACATGTTTGCGTCCAAATTGAATAAGTAAATTTTGTGGCTTTTTGAACTTCAGTCTTTTATAGGTTTCATCAGGGATACTCTTGCCCATCCACGTGAAGCAGGCAGGATTCAATAGTTTTTGCTTTTTGTCCGGGTCATACTTGGTCAATGGGTACCCCGGCACGATAAAACGACAATCTCCAATTTTTGAAGTGTCTTGGGTGATCATGCCAGGGAAGATCACTGATTTTTGTATATCTTCAGAAGGTCGGCCTTCCCCATCAGGCAGTTTCACTACTGTGAGATCGATCTGATCATTCTTTCTATCAGCCACGTTGGTTGAGGACGTTCTGTAAGGGCCTTCGATATACTGCCGTTGCTTACTATTTACGAAATAGAAGAGCGGGCGATCTACCTCATGGTGATCCATGACATGGGCAGCAGTAACAAAATAGCAGTTGCCATGAAAATCGATTACGAAGCCCGTACCTACGAGGTCGGGGAGTCCACTCTCCGTGAGCTTATAGATAGGTAGGGAGAATCTTGAGGTGGCATCCGCAGCGATAGACAGGGCCTCTTTTAGGTCTTCCATTTGACGTGGATTCAGCGGATTTTCACGTTTTGCCACTTTCATATCCCTGTTTAAAAATGTAAATGATGCACATTAAGCTTGGCCTCTGCTGCCGTGGTCTCGATGACAAGCCCCCTTAAACCGGGGGCGACTCCTGTGCTACCAGTAAGACAGAGGCTAGCTGTGCGTGCCGTAACGCTTAAGGAGTGGTGGATTTTATACTGAGATGATTGGTATTCAAGTCTACCCATGCCAGTATTGAAGTGTTGATGGCGTAGTAGTGAATTTTATGGTGCCTTTCCAGAGGTAGTAAAGCTATGAATAATCGTAATGTCCGTGCAAACCCGTTAGTGAGCTATTCGGTTTTTTGTTTGATGTGTATATTGGCAGTTGTAATTTATCTATGGCCGGCTTCGGGGTATGGGACATTTAACGCGAATTTGTGGCGTCCGGAAGACGCTGCACTAATAGTGATGATTTCCAGTATTTTGTTTTTTTCGGGTGGGCTTTTCTACGTGGTTAGAGAGTTTGACGTTGATGTAAGGTCAATTGCAGAATCACAAGTGGATATGAGTTCTCTGATAGGAGTTAAATACTTCTCGCTCCTATCAAAGCATTATGGCGCACTAACACTGACGTGTACGCTTTTAACATTTGTGCTTTGGTTGCTGAAAAGCACAATTTCTGTTGGTGGAATTATGCTGGTTTCTTTTTTAATGACTATGGTTGTCATTGCTTTGATAGGCGTGTATCTCCTGATATTTGCAAGGACTCTCCACGGTTCTATGGATCGTCACCCTGTGCAGGTCTTGGCGTTAGTTGGTATGTTAGTCTTTGATGCGGCCCTAATGTCACGCGCCATCGAGTTAGTTTGATGTTTTGCGTCAGGTAGCATTTTTGGTTATCTGGCCAGTTTAGCTGGTGAGGCGGCTCGTGTTTAAATAGAATTCAATCAGATTATAAATACCGCTAGCCTTGAAAAGTTGGTCAAGTTTTGGCAGCGGAGTCACGCCGTTGATTGCCAGAATAAGCCCAAACCGACGGTAGGCTAATCGGACAACACGGGCTAGTTGGTCATGGAAGGTATTATATGGTGAAAATGGCACGGCCTTACCCCGCTCGTTGCCAAGGCAAAGCAGTAGGGGGAAGTGCAGTTGTTCGGCAACCAACTTCATCTGAGAGCCAGCCGTGCCAAGAGCTCGGCCAGAAAAACTTGCCTTGACGCAAGCGGCGGGCCAGAAGCCAGATGCCCACCCCGTCGCGAACCACCTATTTCATCCGATTGGCGCGGCAGTTGGCAGACAGATAAGCACTATGCGGCTGTAGACCCCATCTGGTGGTGTGGTCAAACGGGGTCGTAAGCGCACAGAAATCGATCGATCAATACTTTGCTAGTTGAAGTAAATCGAAAACCACTTTTGCAAATTTACTGGCTTTAGCCGGGTCAGATAACAATTGCATCATCTGGTTCTGATGAGCATCGCCACTGTCCATAATTGCGTCATCTACCGCGTTGCCAAAGTTACCCAGCAGTGCTTGCTCAGCGGTATTGTTGGCCAGTTGCTGCATGACCAATTGATTTTCACTGACCTTGTCACGGATGGTGTAGGCGTAATTCACCATGTCTTTCTCTGTCAGCTGGTCAGTCACAAACAGCTCGTTGAGCCGTTCTAAAATCTGCGAAAGCAGCTCTTCCTTGATGTCCTTTGCCGTTGCTGAGCCAAGCCCCTCACCTGGCACCAGTTTATAGTCGGGCGAGTCTTCTATTAGCTTCAGATCTTGCTGGCGTATTTTCGATACACGGTAATGGCTGAGTACGATACTGTTGAGGTCAATATCATCCTCATCCACAGCGGTTTCGCGCAGCATTGGGCTGAGATTCCGCGCATACAGACTTAGCTTTTCCAGCTGTTTGTCATCGTAATCGACGATCTGCGACATGAACTCATAGAAGCGCACGAAGGTGCCCAGATCCTTTTTGAAGATGTCGAGGGCGTCCTTGGCTTGCTTGCATTCCTTCAGGTCGTTCTCCGCGTTGGCAATCAACACCGCATCTTGGGTCTTTTTAATCCGCTCAAAAATTTCTTTCGAGTGCGCGTAGGCCTCAACCGCCTGCTTGTAGCGTTTTGTCCAGCGCTCGACCGCAGGCTTGCAAATATTGGCAATCGCCGCATTGCTTTTATTTTTGACGAAGAAGGCCTCGCAGAATTGCTCAACCTCAGTCGATTTATAAATACCAGCGGCGTTTAGCTTTTCAAACAGATCGAAGATCAAGTCTGGGTTTGAAACATCCGCCAGCTCCGCCGTCTGAAAATACGGCTGGAACGAGTCGAGGATTTCCTGCGGCTCGTTGAAGAAATCTAGGATAAAAGTGCCCACTTCCGCCTTACCGGGGTAAGTCCGGTTCAGGCGCGACAGGGTCTGTACGCACTCCACTCCACCGAGCTTTTTGTCCACGTACATAGCGCAAAGCTTGGGCTGGTCAAAGCCGGTCTGAAATTTATTGGCTACGATCATCACCTGATAATCATCGCTATCAAAGGCTTTGCGCATGTCGCGGCCTTTGAGGTTGGGGTTCATGTTGCTTTCAGTGTATTTGGTGCCGAGTAGCGCGACAGCATTCGGGTCTTTCTCGGAAAATTCCACCTCACCCGAGAACGCCACCATGGCATGGATTTTTTGGTAGCCCTTGTCGACTATGTATTTGTCAAAACACAGCTTGTAGCGCACGGCTTCTTTGCGCGAGCTGGTGACCACCATGGCTTTGGCTTGTCCTCCCAGCAGGCCCATGACGTTGCTGCGAAAGTGCTCAACGATCACCTGCACCTTTTGTGCGATGTTGTACTCGTGCAGACGCACCCACTGGTTGAGCTTGACCTTGGCTTTTTTGCTCTCAACTTCCTGATCGGCCTTATCGATTTTTTGCGCTAGGTTGTAGGCCACTTTGTAGTTGGTGTAATTCTTCAGTACATCCAGAATAAAACCCTCTTCAATGGCCTGACGCATGCTGTACACATGGTAGGCCTCGGGCTTATTGGTTTTAGAGGGTTGCTCAGCGGGCTTGGGCAAACGGCCAAATAGCTCCAGCGTCTTGGTTTTTGGCGTGGCGGTGAAGGCAAAGTAGCTCAGGTTTTTTGACGCCCGGCGCGACGCCACGGCGGCATCGAGAATGTCCTCAGAGTTGAGTTCGTCCTCACCATCCGCCTTGGCCTCAATCATCAGCACTTCTTTCAGCTGTCGCGCTGTAGAGCCGGTTTGTGAGGAGTGGGCTTCGTCGGCAATGATCGCGTAGCTGCGTTCTTTCAGGCTGACGCTGTTTTCGATGGCACGCAGCACGTAGGGGAAGGTCTGGATGGTGACAATAATAATCGGCTGTGAGTTTTCCAGCGCGGCTGCCAGCTTCTCTGATTTCGAGCCGTCGCCTTCCTGATTATTGATACGGCCAACCGCGCCATCGACGTGTTCAAACTGGTTGATGGTGTCTTGCAGCTGATCATCCAGCACGGTGCGATCCGTCACCACAATCACGGAGTTGAATTGCTTGCAGCCCTGCGTGTCGTAAAGAGCTGACAGCTGATGCGCGATCCAGGCAATCGAGTTGGACTTCCCTGAACCGGCGCTGTGCTGGATCAGGTACTTATGGCCTGGGCCTTCGGTACGGGACGCAGTGACTAGCTTATTGACCACATCCCACTGGTGATAACGTGGGAAAATCAGGCTTTCTTTCTTGTATTTACGGCCTTCCCAATCTTCTTTCTCTTCAATTTGCAGATGCACAAAGCGCCCGAGAATCGACAGTAGATTGCTGGGGAGCAAGACCTCGTTCCACAGATAATCGGTGGCGTACTGGTTAATGTCTGCTGGCACATCATTACCGGCGCCGCCGACAGTTGTGCCCTTGTTGAATGGTAGGAAGAAGGTCTCCGCGCCTTCCAACCGAGTGGCCATATAAACCTCGTACTGGCTCACGGCAAAATGCACCAGTGCACCACGCTTGAAGGTCAGCAACGGCTCGGACTTTTTGGTGACAGGATCTGTCGCAAAGCGTGTGGTTTTGTATTGCTTAATGGCGCTGTGCACGGCCTGTTTGAATTCGGATTTCAGCTCCAGCGTCACAACCGGCAAGCCATTCACAAACAACACCAAGTCAATTCGCCAGGCTTTAGCCTTGCTGCCGGTTTGTTCGAGGTGAGCTTTGTTAGCCCAAGGTGAGTAAATCAACTCGGGGACGACACGGCAGCGATTCTTGGCATAATGGGCTAAGGTGTCGGGATTTAGATCGTGTTCAGGCTTGAACTGGCAAAGGCTGAAACGGGTGCCACGGTGACGCAGTTCATGACGCAGTACACCCAATGTGCCGAAGGTGCGCATGTCCTTACTGGCGGCATTGGGGTCGGTTTTATTCAGCTGGCTAGCAACCCGTTCAAAAAAGTGCTGCTCGGGGTGGCTTGGATACAGTGCGCAGAACCTTTGCCACTGTTCAGGCTGGGTGTCTTGCACAAAACCCAGCAAGTCTTCCGGGTACAAGGCCAACTCACGGTTGTAATGTTCAGCCTTGCCTAGCAGCCAGCCGTTGGCCAGCAGATGCTTGAGCATATTGTTCTGAAACATCAGCTCGTTAGCCTTACCGCCACCCAGTGCACTCATGCGGCTACTTCCTTGTTGGTTTGAGTTTCCTCTGGTGCGACCCAGTTTCTTACATCGATTTTTCCAGTAACTGCAGCAGAGATCAAGGCAGTGCGGCGCTCTTGAAGAAGCACTATCTGATGGTTAGCGCGACTGAAGGTTAACTCAAAAGTGTTTATTTTGCTCTTTATCTCTGAAAGAATAATCGCAACTTGTTCTGGTGGAGGTATCACTATAGGTAGTTCTTTTATTGTCGCTTGCCCAATATTCTGCATCGAGTGGCTAGCGCCAGAAGCCCCGAGCTGAATCTGTTGCCTGACAATAGGCAAAGCTAAGTAGTACGCCACCCACTGAGGATCAATTAGCTCATCAAATCTTAGCCTGTATAACTTGTCACAAAGAATAATGTTCTCGTAAGCTCTATCGACTACAGCAGCGCTTCCAACCAGCTCTTTGGTGTTGGCACGTGAAATCAACAAGTCACCATGCTGTATGAGGTATTGCAATTGAGGTGTCAGTTCTTTTGGAAGAGCTTTGTTTTCATCACTTTTAAAAACCCCATAGTTTACGCAGCCAACTTTCAATACTCCAAATTCATTATCGTCGGCTTGCCTCGAATCGCACTGTGGACTCCAGCCTTGTTCAAATCGCGTTGTATGATATTTGAGTCTAGATACTTTCCAGTCATGTGGTATTTCACCCAGCCACTCAATACCTGAGTTTCGTATTTCGGCTTTTGGGTTGAATCCTTTAGTGATGGCATGGCTAATCACTGCCTGACGCTTTTCATTTAGCAGTAGGATGAACTGTTTTTGTTTGTCGATAAGAGTGTCGATCTTGGCGGTTTCGTGCTCAAGAAAGTTGGCGATTTTTGTTTGCTCCGCCCTATCAATATCAGGGATATTTATGCTGCCAAGTTTTCCTTTTGTGACATGCACCATGCCTATAATTCCATGGGCTTGCTCTTCCACATAATATGTTACGGCTTTTAGTACCCAATATAACCACTGTTTATTGCAAGAAAATCCGTCTAATTTGAAAATATGCTGATTAAGGTAGTGCTCTCCCTTTCTCCACCACAAGAAAGGCCCGAAAGAGGTTCCTCTATTTCCCGACCATCCAAATAAAAGATCACCTTCAGATACTTTGTAGCGGTCATTAATTTTCCCAATAAAGCAGTTGAAATCATGACTGCCATTAAGGTTCTCAATTCTTATAATTGGAACTCCATCTTCACTCCATTCAGATGGCTTAAAAGCATTTCCGTTGATAAAATTGGTAATGCCCTTTAAAGGTTTTACTGACCAAGTGGTTGGAATTAGTCCTAGCCACTCGACCCCAGAATCCTTACACTCAGGATACGTCTTATATCGCCCTGCCATTATGAATGCACCTCTTGCAGCAATTTCAAGATTTCGGCTGATACAGCATCCAAATCTGCATCAATCTCCAGCAAATTACGCGGTGGTTGATACTGATAAAAGTAACGGCTAAAGGGAATTTCATAACCGACGATGCCGACTTGCTGATCCTTAGCGTCTTTCTTGCTGGCATCCATCCAGGCATCAGGGAGGTGTGGCTGCACTTCTTTGAGGAAGTAGGCCTCATTAATGGCGTTAACGGTTTGGCTAGGGTCAAGCGCTACGTTTTCGTTGTCGCGCAAGTCGCTATCGGTTTGATACTCGATCACCTCGCCGTTGACGGCAAACAAGCCGTAGAGCGGATTGGCTTTGGTTTTGTGAGTTTTCTTGATGACCTTTGCAGCTTCTGGGTTTTTCCAGCTCACGGCGTCGGTAATCTGCTTTTTCTCTTTGGCATCTAGGGCAATACCCTGTTGCCTGCAGGCGGCCTTGATCGCGTCGTCAAACGTGTTCATGTCGTCGTGTTGGGCAGTTCCGATGATTGCCTGCAGGCTTTGCGCCTTGTGTAAAAGCCGCTTCTGATCCAGCCATGTAGTTCTGTTGAGCAGATCCTTGATGTGCTTCTCTTTTAAATCAGCGAAGTGCAGTTTGAAGTACCGACGAATGGCGTCTTTATGTGCGCTTAGGTCACCGTAACGCTTACAGGTATCCCCGTCGTTCCAGCTCTCACCCTCTACCACGCTGTATTCTTGGTAGAGCCATTGCATGGCAGTGTTGATGGCACCAGGGGCAAAGCGACATTGAGCTATGCGTGCGTCACTGAACTGATAGGACAGCCGCAATGGGCGTTCGATACTAATGCGGCGATAACCGAACTCATGGCTATGGAAAATCTTGCTGGCAAAGGTTTTGGTCGCCTCGGCTTTTGGGTTGGCTGCCTGGCGACCACGATTGCTTTTTTGTGCGGCTTGTTTGTCCAGATCGTAGGCATCGACTGCGGCAAAGCTGCCGAAGGCGCGGATCACCGTGGTGATATCGCTTTCGTCCATTTCATTGCGCTTGGAACCGAGTGATTTGCGCATTTTTCCGCAAAGGTTCACGCCATTGATCAGCTGTACCTTGCCCTTACGTTCCTGGGCTTTTTTGTTCGACAGCACCCAGACATAGGTAGAAATACCGGTGTTGTAGAACATGTCGGTGGGCAGCGCGACGATTGCTTCGAGCAAGTCGGCTTCGAGAATGTAGCGCCGGATTTCCGATTCACCAGAGCCGGCGCCACCAGTAAACAACGGCGAGCCATTGAGGATGATGCCAATCCGCCCGCCGCCTTGAGAACCGTCCCGTAGCTTGCTTAGCAGGTGCATTAGGAACAACAAGGAGCCATCGCTGACCCGTGGCAAACCTGCGCCAAAACGGCCGCTGAAACCTTTTTGCGTGTACTCTTCACTGATCTCCTGTTCGATCTTTTTCCAATCTACGCCAAAGGGCGGGTTGGAGAGCATGTAGTCAAATTCAGTGGCGTACAACTGGTCGTTCGACAGCGTGTTGCCGAGCTTGATGTTGCTTACGTCCTGCCCTTTGATCAGCATGTCAGCTTTGCAGATGGCGTAACTCTCGGGGTTTAGCTCCTGACCATAAGCTCGCATCAGAGCTTGAGGGTTCAGCTCGTGCACGTATTCCATGCCGGATGAAAGAAAGCCGCCCGTACCTGCCGTAGGGTCGTAGATTGTGCGGATGATGCCGGGCTTGGTCAGCGCATCATCATCTTCCATAAACACCAGGGAGGTGGTAAGGCGCACTATGTCGCGGGGGGTAAAGTGCTCCCCGGCGGTTTCATTCGACCCTTCGGCAAAGCGGCGGATCAGTTCTTCAAACACTAGGCCCATGTCGTGGTTGGAAACCGCTGTGGGGCTTAAGTCCGTTTGCCGCACCCGCTGCACTACTTTGTAGAGCAGATTGGCGTCGTTGAGTTGGCCGAGGAACTCGGTGAATTTGAAGTGCTCAAAAATCTCCCGAGCATCCTTGGAGAAGCCTTGCAGATAGGACTCCAAGTTGGCTTTGATGCCAGCCTCACCGAGCTTGGACAGATCCATTTTTGAGGTATTGAAGAACGACAGTCCACCGCTGGCGCGCAGGAGCAGTTTTTCCTGCGCCTCTTCGGAGATGTTGAGCTGCTGGACTCTTGCATGCTCCGCCAGCACCGCTGCTTTGCTTGACTCCAGCACGCACTCCAAGCGACGCAATAAGGTGAACGGTAGAATGATCCGACCATACTGGCTTTGCTTAAAATCGCCACGGAGTAAATCGGCCAATGACCAGATAAAAGCGGCCAGGTTGTTAGAAGCTTGCGACATTTCTGCAATCCTTGTAATGCTCGATAGCTGCTGAACCATTGCGCAGCTGGGTGATGAAATCTGATTGGGGCGCATTATGCTGCAACGACAGTGCACGGTGATGAGCTCAATTGGATATTATTCCCACTCGATAGGTTTGCATGTGCGGATGCCTCCCCAGGTGATGGGGGGGTATCTAGATCGCAAAGTCTCCTTAGCTGCGTCACCGATTTTATCGGCGCAACGTCGTCCTACAGAGTTTTTGAAGCTTGCTCCAAAAAGCGCCTAGGATGAGCGATTTCGGCCAGCTCCCAAGGTGCCACGCTGATCTGGTTACGGCTCATCAAAATCACCAGACATGTACGCCTTTAAGAGTTGAGAGCCGCAGTCCAGCGTTCAATGCGACTCTGCTTTGGAGGTCAGCAGGGAGTAGTTAGCTAATCATTTCCACAAGGCCCGGTGGAGATCGCGATGAGGCGTATAGCGCAGCACAAATCTAAAGCACGGCGAGGCAGGCCTCGGCTTGAAACGCAGCGGGCCCTCTATCAAATCAAGCTGTCCGGGTGGGATTTTACGTGGTCGCTCAGCCTAGCCCTGACCAATAATTCGAGGGCTAACGAAGGTCATTATCATGAACATATGATCCTGACGCTGAAAGGCGAAGTGGTCTACCCCGAGGGTTTCAAATACCCAGAGGTCGAGTGCCAGCTCTACGCAGATCCTCGATTTACGCAAGACATAGACCCCCCGAAAGGAATAGGGTCTATGACGGCAAACGGGACACGGTTGATTGCGTATATAGCAGTGCCCCGTGAGCGGATTGACGCCTTGGTTGGTGCAGCCGACCGACTTCTGTCCTTAGAGTTAAACGCCACCCCTTTGCATTACCGACGTGCGTTGGTTATGTCGATTCATTTGGGTACAGAGCCAGAGCCCGATTGGTGATCCATTACGTACTTAACGGGATGCGCTTTAGGTGCAGCGTGCGCGAAGCTTTTAACTCCCAGCTCCGCGGTATCGAGGGTGGGCGTGGTCATCGCGACCTTTTTCTTCATTGCTCCAGGTAAAGAGACACAGCGATCTACGGCGTGAAATCACATCCCCAAATCAAGTTGTATGCGCCATTCAAGCAACTCTTCAGGCAGCACCTCCAGAGGCAGAGCTTGGACGATGCCTCGCAACAAATGAACGGAATGGCAGTGCAGTATCGCGACCTTCGTTGGGTCTCCCCTCAAATACGTTAACTCCGCTCCAGCCAAGCGTTGGCCGTTACGGAGCGCTTCAAGAGCTTCCAGGCCAAGCCATTCGAGGCGGAGAAATCCATACATGTTGACCGCGCGAGTCCTCACATGGGTCTTCAAGAGTTTAGCTACCAGGTGCTCCAGACTTACCGCTCCCAGTGTAGCCACGGCCAATTTCCAAAGCTGGCCCTCCAAGGGAGTAGTGATTCTCATACAAACTCCAATTAATCATGTGCTTGGGTTTCTGTTCCCATCTAAATCTGCCGTTATGGTTCACGCCGGGACTTCAAGTTGTGACACAAAAGCGGTGGGTAACTCAAACAACGCATTTCGCAATCGAGCGTTTTCACGAGTGTTGCCTGACATGGCCTTAATTCTCCGACGTGCGGAGCAGGCCGTCGCTGTCGTTTTGATTGAGATCAAACAGAATCATATTGAGCCCCTGAGCATGGATCGTTTGTGGTTAGAAGGTGTAACCATGGTTGATTCTATCAAGGGCTTCTTTGACTCGTAGATACCCAGCCTCGCAGCAAACGAAGTCCAGCGGTGTACTGCCGTCAAAAACGGATTGTGGTTTGTTCAGCCAAGTGTCAGCCTTTCTTTTGCTGGCAAAGATCTGCTCAGCGTGGAGTTGAATCTGCTCGACGTAATTCATGATCTGGCCTCTCTGATCTCTCCATACTGAATCATTAAGACTTCATTTAATCGTAAGCGTCTCACCTAGCGGCCAATGCCTTACGCGTGCGCCGGTCAAAAGGCCCAAGCAGGCAGGAAGGCGGATTTGCGTAAGAGTTCCTGACCACTAATCAACGCTTCATCCGCTTGGACGGGTTCCAAAAATTGCTGCGCCTTAGGGCTTCTGTATGTTCTATTAGCTTTTCCCTAAGTGGCGGCGCAAGCTTCAATTCAAGCTGTTTTGTAAAGTGAATCAACTCGTTCATCTCTTCTCGAATTTCATCCATCTCCGCCGATTTCGCGATTGTGACTTCTGCTGCTGAGAACATCTCAATCTCCTCGCATGCGAGGTCTATATAATCCCAGAGAGAGTCCGCATTGATGTGCCCGGTCTTGATAGAGACTCTTTTGAGTATGCTTTGAAACACGGCGTCGGTTATCAGGGATCTTTTAGGGGCGTCAGCCAAGATCTCGTTAAGGTACGATACAACTTCACGGGTAATAAATCGGTGGCGGAATGTAGATAGACAACCACGAACATCAACGAGCCCCGCCGTGTTAACGAGTCGTTTGAAGTCCTTTGCCATAGATCCTTGCATCAGCGGAGCTCCAGTGCTTGTAAGCATTAATGCCTTGGGTTGTATATACGAACTGAAGCGCATTTCGCACATTGTGATGAAGGTATCTCGTGCTCTCAAATATCGGTTGAAGCGGCTGCATTCCGAAGTTGTGAGCTTGAATTCGCGAGTTATGTCATCACCTTTGCGGCGTGTTTTCTTGGTAGGGAGGATTATTTTTTTTGTTTTCATGAAGTCCTGATTCTTCTCTAAGGGATAATTAATCAGTTCAGAGGGGCGAAGTCCTGCTTTTTTGAATATCCATACCATAAACATCCGTCGTTGATACATGTAGCCCGCGATAGAGCTTCTCACAGTAACTTGTGAGGGCAGATCATCAAGGATAATGCCAGCCTCCAGTGCTTTGGCGGAAATAGTTGTTTCGACGGCTGATACGGCGTAGTCAGGGATTGGTTTTTTTGTTTTCTCCTTTGAGTCTTTGGGAGGGTATGACGGATGGAAGATGTATCTTCGACCATCATGGCGGTTCTTTCTGTATTCAATTATAACTTGGGGGCACTTATCTTTAGTTCCTATTAGTGCAGTGCTGCTGCGAGATAAAAATGTCTTCTGATACCAGACCAAAAAAGCTATTGAAGCTTTCAAAATTCTACGCACTTGATTGTTTTTTCTTGGCTTCCTACCCCTGAATCCGTTTTTTTCTTCAATCAGCGCTTTCTTGAGGCGGTGAAGTTCTAGGTCGTTTAGTTCGTGAAATTGTAGATTTTGGTCAAAGCAATAATTTGTCAAGTGACTTGTTAGTGAAGCATACGTTTCTGCAGTACTGCCAGTCCAAGTGTGCGAGCGAGACAATAGCCACTGATTTATCAATAGGCATGGCCTGCCATTTGGCCAGTAGGTAATAACGAGATTATGATAGGATTCGTTTTTGACGTAGAGTTCGCCAGTATTCCTGTCCAATATTATGCGCGATGGTACGCTAACATCCTTGATGGTCAGGAATAGCTGTCTTTTTTTCATTGTTGTTTTGGCCATATGAGGGCGATAGCGTTTTTAGGTGGGGTAGTGGTTGCCCCCGAAACGCTTCTAAATTTTATTTCGTTGGTCTCAATTATTCTTTGTAGTATTATTTTGATGCGATCTGGTAGTTCTCCATGATGAGTGTGCATAAAGCCAGTGAGCTGCTCGGTTAGTTCCAAGTATGCCATCATCGTTAAATTAACGAGCAACATCGACTCCCTCTGTCGCACTTCTGCCAAAGACTCCGAATCTACATGGTCTTCAATCTCAGAGCAGGTAGTGAGTTGGGTAACGCTTGAGTTGGCAAGGGTTCTGAGCTGCTTGATGTAGTCCCATCCGTCGTCTGCGTCAGAACCTTGTGGGATCGGGGTGATTATCGCGTTCTGTTTCAGGGTGTTATACGATATAGAGTCAAACCATCCAGGTACTGAACCTGCGCAGAAAGCTCTCATGTCTTGGAACATGAGTTTTTGGTCTTGACTGACATTGACTTGACCCGAAATCACGGAGCTCAGCCATCGCATTCTTGCACTGAGATTTTCGGAAGTTTTTTTTCTCATGCGTTACTCCCGATATTTCACGGCTACGTCAACGGCCTTTATCAGACCTTCGTCTGTTTCTACCTCTATGGAGTAAACAGTTACTTCGAGGGCTCCGGCACAGCGTAAATCGGCAAGGAAATCTAAGTATTCATTTTTGGGGATGCTTTCGATCTTGCTAACATTGAATTTACTACAGATGTCTGAGTGGAGCTCGATCAAGCTGTTGCTTCCGGTTGTAGCTGTCTTTAATTCATGATTTATGAGTTTCTGGTCTATGAGGCTGAGCTCAATTTTAATGATTTCATCATAGTCAGAGTTCTCCGTTATGTAGGCATAGGTATGTGATGCATCCGTATGCCCTGCAATATCACGAACAGCATCTAGTACTTGAAATTTGCCGTGATAAAACATCATTATGATGAAGAATCTTCGCATCTCATGAACGCGAACATAAGTTTTCTTGCCGTTTTGATCTACAGGTAGGTCGCATAGGTCTACGAATGCATCGAGGCAGTTGTTTATTTTTTCTTCGAAATCATATGTCCGGGGTGGTAGCAGATTGTGCCCTGTCGGTAGATAAAATAGCTTGGCGGATATTTTATCGACTACACCATGTAAGTTGACCATGCAGTCGCCTAGGTCTTGTAATAATGAGATTGCCATTGCTGTTACCGAGGGTATTGGCTTTTCTACAGTATTATTAATGCCTTTGTCACCGCTTTTGCCTAAAGAAAATTTGAGC
Organism: Pseudomonas sp. MDT1-16; assembly: GCF_054898115.1. Taxonomy (NCBI): domain Bacteria; kingdom Pseudomonadati; phylum Pseudomonadota; class Gammaproteobacteria; order Pseudomonadales; family Pseudomonadaceae; genus Pseudomonas; species Pseudomonas sp. MDT1-16. The sequence continues at coordinate 6,078,290 of NZ_CM142717.1, read as the reverse complement.
CAGTGGTTTTTGTGAGCAAAACCTTTCAAAATAACGCAGTCTCGCTCAAGTTCAGAAAGCTCGTCGATTCTTGAAGGTTTTAGGAATCCTATGCACATGGTGCAAGCGCCTATGAGTGCCTGAACAATAACGAGAAACGTGGGTCTTGTATGCTTTTTTCGACCACGAAGTTTATTATTCTCGACGTCAATATCAAAAAGTTGATAAAGGCTCTGGCATTCTCCAGTGCTGGGTGAGTGTATGTAGGATGACTTAAGCAATGAGGTCAGAGCAGCTACATCATCCTTTTTGCGTTGGCCGGCAGCCATAGATTTTTGCTGTGCTCGCTCTACCTTATATACCATGTATTTATGGGCTGCTTTTACAATTTCTTCGCCATAGAGATTGACCCATTTTAATGCGCACCTAAGCGTAGCCAGACCTATCGGGAGGGGTATAGTTTTTACATGTAACGACCTAGAGGTGTTACAGCGATGCTCAAAATAAAGCTCTGAAAGTTTGCCGTCATTAATGTTGGGGAATGCAGATGGTTGCTGGCGGTATCCGGCCAAAACCACTGACAGATAATAGAAATGCTTTTTATAAGCGCCTTCTTTTAGGCTTGGTTCAGCCTGGGTCGAGGTAGATTCCATTTGGTGGTTATTGAGGGTGCCGGATTCAGAGTGAGCCGTTTTCAAATGGTATGGGTGTTCACGATGAAATTTAGACAGCAATAATGATGTCGGTGGAGAATTTAGAAGTTGAACGCTAATGCCTAACTTTTTGGCTATATAGGATCTGGATAACGCATTACGGTCAGGAGTCAAGGCTGCGAAATTGTTAATTCCGTAATAAAAATTTTGGGCCGAACTAATAAGGGCCTGGGGGAGAATGATTTCGGCATCGATTATGCTTAGATCTCCTACATAACCCACGCTGCTTGCGATATGCCGTAGTACTCTATTATTCACGTCGAGAGCTTCGGCCCACCCACCTTTACTCAGTTGTCCAAGGAGATTTGAAATTCCGTTCTCGTCGAGGAGGGACAATCCGGACTTATGAGGTTTGTACAAATTTTCATTGCAAACCATCCAGTTTATAAGTGTTTTGAACCATGCAACGGCTCGCTTCCAGCTAGAACCACTGCATGCACGATTCAACAGTCCCGAACGATAATTAAAGGCCCAGTCTTGCAGTAGCAAGAGCAGTGCCCTGTTCTCTTGGTCGATCAAATCAGTCCCATCGGAAAGAAGGGCCGAAAAGTTGACGTCAATCGTATTTCTCCAGCCTCCGTCAAAGTATTCTTCTTTTCCTCCATTCGCGGTTTTCCAGATCAACGAGCCGCGCGTTCCTTCTAAAAGCCATGTCGCTTCGAATGCATAGGGGGCTGAGGCCCGCTGAGCATGTGCAGAGGCCATCTGAGCCTGCGCCATGAGGCTTGCGATGACTGCTGCCTCATCGGACTCTGAAAGCCTATCAGGCCTATCAGGCCCATCAGCGAGAATGCGCAATTTGCGGCTCATCGCCCGGTACCGGTGGTCATCAAGCTCTGGATGATCCTTTTCTCAAAATTGGAGGATTGAGCCAATGCTCTTTTATGAACGCTTTTAAGCTGACTCATCGAGTCGCCCTGAATCATGGATGCAATGGTATGTTCGTTGCTCCCGGATAGTTCTGACTCGGATACCTTTTGGAATAAATCAGATAATCCAACAAGCATGGTGCTAACAGACTCATCGCTTGTCTGAGATTTCGCCCAGCGCGAATAGCCGTAAAGTACGGATAAGCCTTCCTCCCCGAGGTTTACAGCCAAGCTGTTTAGGGCTGCATTCGTTTGCTCTGATGGAGTAATCAATGTGCCGAATCGATCATTAATGGCACTCGATACCACGTCTCCTAGAGTTGCTTTTTCTATCGCCCTGAGAATGAATTTTTGGAGTTTTTCATTAGTCGTGAAGTCTGTTACGTCCAAAAGCCAAGGTTCATCATAGGCAGATAGGATGATGAGAAGTTGCTGAAAGCTTCGCTGCGCTCTTTCATTCCACTTTTTCAAAAGCCATCTTGGAATATAGTTACGGAGTACGGCCTTTTCTTGATTTCCAAGTTCATCCGCCATGGATTTAATCGAGCCCGTTTCAAACCACTTAAGAATACCCTTTGTCGATCGGATTTTAGAGTAGGAGAAATCGCCTCGATTGAGTCCAGCCAAAGTTAGCTGGTCTATATATATTTCATAGAGGGTGATTCCGGAAATGTTCATCGCCGCCAGCATATTGTTTGGTACGCCAATCCCATAATTGGAAATCGTTAAGAATAGGTATGAGTTAACCCCTGCGCGGGATTGCTGGTCAGGAACTCTATTTCGAATCTTATTGGTTTTCTCTATAACGTGTTCTAGCACCCTAGTGGAGAGATTGGTCAGGTTTGCGTATTTCCGTGATTTCGCCCGTTTTTTCTCTACGCTGAATGTTTTACTGTCGCCGATTGGGTTGTCTATGAGATAACTCTTTCCGGCTTCATCATAGAGCTTCGCGTTACCAACTGAATCGGGCGAAAACTGAGGGTGCTCATAGATCATGATCGCCCCAGCTGCCGCGCAGTCTCGCGCGGTCAGAATACCGAGGAGCTTCCCGATAACCTCGTATAGGGGAAGTTTTACATTAATATGTGGAGCTAAAATTTTCTCACATGCAATAGCAAGTTTTTCATAGTATTTATTGTTGAATTGTGGTGCCGAAAAAGTTGGGAGGCCTTTGATGGCTGTGATGGCAATGCTATCAAGAGCAGGGTTGGTAAAAAGATAATAATTTACTGTGGCTAAAAAGTTTGTGACGTAGTGAGGGTTGGTGGGTGAACATCTGTGAGTCAGCTGTTTTATTCCGCGAATCTCATGCTCGTCATGAAATACGCCTTCCTTTAATAGTTCTATAGTTCTGATGGCGGGGTCACTATTAAGTATAGTAGATCCTTCAGCGTGGATGCTGGTAACCGAAGCCCAATAGTCCATGCAGCAGCAATGTGCAGCTTCGGATCTTTTGCGTAGTTCCGTCTCAAGATTATCCAGGTAAGCATCACTATCTTCGGTATACGAAACATCAACCAAATAGGTTGCGCTCACATCTTTGTCTGTATTTTTATGCCTGTGATATCCCATTGGAGTGTCCATCTCGCTCGACGTATTTCCGGCTTGCTTTCTTACACGGGAAGATGGGATTGGGGTACTGCTAGGTATCAAGCCAGTATGCTTTAACAAGTTGAAATATTTGATTCCGAACTTCCAGGTTTGCTGGCGGGTACTAATTCCTGATTGACTGTGATTTTTGTCTGATAGGTAAAAATGAAAAAAATCAAGTATGAATGCTTCCGCTTTTTCTGAGGTTGGGAAGTCGGATTTTCTTTTGGCTAAATAAAAAAATAGAGCCTTAAGAAATGCTGTCGACCACAGTATCGATTTCTCCAGCCCGGAACCGGCTATTACCAGACAGCTGCATAAGGATTCAACCGTACTTTCCGGCAACCACTCAGGGTATTCGCAAATTACCGAAGTATGGCCTTTACGGTTTTTTTGTTCTTCGACTGTGAATGCGATGGACTTGGCGTTATGGAGGATTCTGTAGTGCATATAATGGATAAAGGCTTAATGTAAATTTTGGCGGATGGTAAGTTGCGTTTTTGCGATGGTCAATACCTTTCAATTTATTTTTTTGTTAGTTTGCATAAGTTGTTGAAATATAAGTATTTTATATAAAAAATATCAATATATATTTAAATCGATCGGGTATCTAGTATATTGGGCTTTATTGGCGTCAGCGGAGGTCATGATTAATGCGCGTTATATCTATATATTGATGTGTAATTCGTATTTTTGGCATTGGTGGGGTAGGTGTCAAATTCTGGTGTCATTTCCCCGTCATCGGTTAGCGATAGTTCATTGTTTTACAAGGAAAATAGTTATTTGATACTAGGTGGGATGTCCACAAAAGTGCCACTTGCTGTATCAGTTCCACCCGAATGTCGAGACCAAAGAGATTTCTTTGACCCTTTACATCCGCTCCAATGATTTGGGCCTCGGCACGCCGTTCAACCTCACCGAAGGCGCCGCGCTGCTGAGCCTGATCGGTCGCCTGACTGGTTACACGCCGCGCTGGTTCACCTATTTCATCGGTGATGCCCACGTCTACGAAAACCACCTGGACATGCTCAACGAACAGCTCAAGCGCGAGCCGTTCCCGATGCCGAAACTGGTGATTAGTGATCGTGTGCCAGAGTTTGCCAAGACCGGTGTGTACCAGCCGGAGTGGCTGGAGTTGATCGAGCCGGGCGATTTCTCGCTTGAGGGCTACGAGCACCACGCCCCAATGACCGCGCCGATGGCGGTTTAAGCCGTAACGCAATCTGATCGTTCCCACGCTCCGCGTGGGAATGCCGCCATGGACGCTCCGCGTCCACTGTGACGCAAAGCGTCACGGGATACATTCCCACGCAGAGCGTGGGAACGATCATAGGCCCTTAATGCCCGTGACTGCGGCCCACATGAGTATGCTCAACCTCCGTCGCCACCACCCCACCGCTCACCTCAAGCCGCTGCAAAATCCCGCACTGATCAATTTCCGGCCCCTCGCCACAGCGTTGGCGCAGGTCCAGCAGTTGTACCTGTAATGCCAGCAACCCATCAATCCGCGCCTTCACGTGATAAATGTGCTCGTCGATCAACGCATTCACGCTTTCACACTGATCCTGCGGACTGTCGCGCAATGCCAGCAGGCTGCGGATTTCTTCCAGGGTCATGTCGAGGGTGCGGCAGTTGCGGATGAAGGTCAGGCGTTCGGCGTGGGCCTGGGTGTAGACGCGGTAGTTGCCGTCGCTGCGGGCCGGTTCCGGCAGCAGGTTTTCGCGCTCGTAGTAGCGGATAGTTTCCACGGCGCAGTCGGTGAGTTTGGCCAGTTCTCCGATCTTCATGACGGCAATCTCCAAAAGGGTGCTTGACCCTATAGTGGCTACAGGGTCTTTACTTGGCAACAGGCACCTTTCTGGACGCGACCCAATGAGCGATTCCCTTCACACGCACAAACCCGAGGCTGATCACGATCACGATCACGATCACAGCCACAAACTGCAGCCTGTGCCCCAGCATGACAATGCAAGCCACGAGCATGGCGGACATGGTGATTCCTGCTGTTCTTCCAAAGTGGTGGCGCCATCGCTGATCAAGTTGAATGACAAGCCGACCGCCGGCACGCGGCTGAGCAGTTTCCGCATCGACGCCATGGATTGCCCAACCGAACAAACGCTGATCCAGAACAAACTCGGCAAACTCGTGGGCGTGCAGCAACTGGAATTCAACCTGATCAACCGCGTATTGGGCGTCACCCATGACCTGCCGAGCACCGCGCCGATCATCGACGCGATCAAATCCCTGGGCATGCAAGCCGAGTCGATGGAGCAGGGCACCGAAGCGCCCGCGCCAATCCCCGAGAAAAAGCACTGGTGGCCCTTGGCGCTGGCCGGTGTTGGCGCACTGGCTGCCGAAGTTATCCACTTCACTAACGCCGCACCGACTTGGGTGGTGGCGATCATCGCGCTGATTTCGATCCTCAGCGGTGGCCTGACCACCTACAAGAAAGGCTGGATCGCGCTCAAGAACCTCAACCTGAACATCAACGCGTTGATGAGCATCGCGGTGACCGGCGCGATCCTGATTGGTCAGTGGCCGGAAGCGGCGATGGTGATGTTCTTGTTCACCGTGGCCGAGTTGATAGAGGCCAAGTCGCTGGATCGGGCGCGAAACGCCATCGGCGGGTTGATGCAGATGACCCCGGAGCAGGCCACGGTGCAGCAAGCCGACGGCAGTTGGATCGAGCGGGACGTCAAAACCATCGAGCTGGGCGCGAGAGTGCGGGTGCGTCCCGGTGAGCGGATTGGTCTGGACGGTGAAGTGGTGTCGGGCAGTTCGACCATCGATCAGGCACCGATCACCGGTGAAAGCCTGCCGATTGAGAAAACAGTCGGAGACAAAGTCTTCGCCGGCACCATCAACCAGGCCGGCTCCCTGGAATACGCCGTGACCGCGGCGGCCAATAATTCGACCCTGGCGCGGATCATCCACGCCGTGGAACAGGCTCAGGGTGCGCGGGCACCCACCCAGCGTTTCGTCGACAGTTTCTCGAAAATCTACACGCCGGCGGTGTTCATCCTGGCCCTCGCCGTTGCAGTGATTCCGCCACTGTTCATGGGCGCTGTATGGTTCGACTGGATCTACCGGGCGTTGGTGTTGCTGGTGGTCGCCTGCCCTTGTGCACTGGTTATTTCTACGCCAGTAACCATCGTCAGCGGCCTGGCAGCAGCGGCGCGCAAAGGCATTCTGGTCAAGGGCGGCGTGTACCTGGAGGGTGGTCACAAACTCGATTATCTGGCGTTGGACAAGACCGGCACCCTCACTCACGGCAAACCGGTGCAGACCGATTACTTGTCCCTCGATCCGACCGTCGAAGAATCAGCCCCGGCGATTGCGGCGGCGTTGGCTGGTCGCTCGGATCACCCAGTGTCATTGGCCATCGCCAATGCGGCTGTGGATAAACAACTCGCACCGCTCGTTGTGGATAACTTCGAGGCGCTGGCCGGCCGCGGCGTACGTGGCGAAATCAACGGTCAGACGTATCACTTGGGCAACCACCGCCTGGTGGAAGAACTGGGCCTGTGCTCTCCAGCGCTGGAGGAAAAGCTGTTCGCGCTGGAGAAACAGGGCAAGTCCGTGGTGCTGTTGCTCGACAAGTCCGGCCCGCTGGCGCTGTTCGCCGTCGCCGATACGGTCAAAGAGTCCAGCCGCGAGGCGATCCAGCAACTGCACGATCTGGGCATCAAAACCCTGATGCTCACCGGCGACAACGTCCACACCGCTCAGGCGATTGCCGCGCAAGTGGGCATCGACGAGGCCAAGGGCGATCTGTTGCCGACCGACAAGCTGCAAGCCATCGAAGACCTTTATGCACAGGGCCATCACGTCGGCATGGTCGGCGACGGCATCAACGACGCACCGGCGCTGGCGCGGGCCGAGATTGGTTTCGCCATGGCGGCGGCGGGTACGGATACCGCGATCGAAACGGCCGATGTCGCCCTGATGGACGACGATCTGCGCAAGATCCCGACCTTTATCCGGCTGTCACGGCAGACTTCCCGCATCCTCAAACAAAACATTGCCCTGGCATTGGTCATCAAAGCGATCTTTCTTGGAGTAACCTTCGCTGGGATCGCCACTATGTGGATGGCGGTGTTCGCCGACATGGGCGTGAGCCTGTTGGTGGTGTTTAACGGTTTGCGCCTGTTGCGCAAATAGACGATGAGGGACGGGTGTGCTGAGTGCCGAGCTGAAGGCGTTTTACATGGTGGCCCGCTTGGGCAGCATTACCCTGGCGGCGAAAAAACTCGGCCTGAGCCAACCCACGGTGACGACCCAGATTCGGCATCTGGAGAGTCAGTACTCGGTTGAGTTGTTCTACCGTGGCGGCCGTCGCCTCAGCGTCAGCGATGACGGCGCGCGGTTGCTGCCGATGGTCAAGGCGCTGTTGCAGCAGGAAGCCGACATCGAGTTTTTCCTGCGTAACAGCGGTCAGGTCCAGGGCACGTTGCGCATTGCGGCCACGGCGCCTTATTACATCCTCGATCTGGTGAAGACTTTTCGCGAGCGCTTGCCGCACGTAGAGGTATCGGTAGAAATCGGCAACTCACAGCAAGTGCTGGAGGCGCTCGAGGAGTACCGTGTGGACATCGCGGCGTCGTCGCAGTTGCTCGACGATGCGCGGCTGATCCGCCGCGTACTCGGCAGCGATCCGCTGGTGCTGGCGGTGCATCGCAATCATCCGCTGGCGGTCCACGACCCTGTGCCGCTCAGTGCGTTGGCCGGGCATACCTTGCTGATGCGTGAGTCGGGCTCGACCACTCGGCGTTTGACGGAAGAATTGTTGGCCAGTGCCGGGGTGAGTTTCGGGCCGTTGCTGGAGATTGGCAGCCGTGAGTCGATCCGTGAGGCGGTGCTGCGCAACATCGGTATCAGCATTATTGCCCGGCAGGAAGTGCCGCATGATCCGCAATTGCGCGTGCTGACCATCGAGAATGCGCCGCAGATTCCGGAGTATTTGTACTGCCTCAAGGAACGAAAAGGCGCGCGGCTGCCGGCGGCGTTTCTGGGGTTGGCGCAGGAAATGGCCCCTGCTTAGGTCCTGCGGTGACTGTGCCGGCCTCTTCGCGGGCAAGCCTCGCTCCTACGGGGGAATGCGATAAAACTGTAGGAGCGAGGCTTGCCCGCGAAGGCGCCAGCTCAGGCAGCGCACCTCTTGAACATGAACCCAAATCCTTGAATACCACTATCAGCCGTTTTTGCCTCACTGCCACATCACGGACGCATTACAAATCTAGGATGGCCTTCATCTGCTTGATGAGGCCTGTCCATGAACCACTCGATCGCAACTGCCCTGACCAACCCCGGCGCCCCGATGAAAGTGCGCGGCGTGCAGAAACGCTTCGGCGCGTTCACCGCGCTGGATAACGTTTCCCTCGACGTGGCGGCCGGTGAACTGGTGTGTTTGCTCGGTCCGTCGGGCTGCGGCAAAACCACCTTATTGCGCTGCATCGCCGGTCTTGAGAAGCAGGACAGCGGCGAGTTGTACCTCGGTGATCGCGACGTTTCCCACCTGGCACCTCAGGCTCGGGACTACGGCATTCTGTTTCAGTCCTACGCGCTGTTCCCCAATCTCACTGTCGAAGCGAACATCGCCTACGGCCTCGCTGGCACTGGTCGCGAAGAAGTGCGCCAGCGCGTCGGTCAGATGCTGGAACTGGTCGGCCTGATCGGCAGTGAGAAAAAATACCCCGGCCAATTGTCTGGCGGCCAACAGCAGCGTGTCGCGCTGGCTCGGGCATTGGCGCCGGCACCTTCGTTGCTGCTGCTCGACGAACCGATGTCGGCCCTCGACGCCCGGGTCCGCGAGCATCTGTGCACCGAACTGCGCCAACTGCAGCGCAACCTTGGCGTTACCACCCTGATGGTCACCCACAATCAGGACGAAGCCATGCTGATGGCCGACCGCATCGCCGTGATGAATAACGGCAAGGTTGAGCAGTACGCCACGCCGCAGGAAATCTACGACCGTCCGGCAACACCGTTTGTGGCCGAGTTCGTCGGCCAGGGCAATTGGCTGCCGTTCCGCCGCAGCAGCGACAGCCACGCTCAGGTCGGCGGGATGAACATGCGCCTGGCCGCCGATTCGGGCAACGCCGCATCGGGTCGTCTGTTCTGCCGTCCGGAAGCGATCAACGTCAACCCGCCGGTGCATGAAGAAAACCTGTTTCCGGCCAAGGTTCGCGAGATCACCTTCCTCGGCAACCGTTGCCGCATGAGCTTCGAGCTCGATCAACTGCCGGGCCACGCATTACTCGCGGAACTGGCGCCAGAAGCCATGCCGCGCCTTGGCGCGCAGCAGATCATGGTCGCCTTGCCTCCGCGCAGCTTGCAGGTGTTTGCCTGATGAGCGCGAACCTCGCGCTGCCGATACCGCACAAGCAGGTTCGGCAGACCTCCCGTGCCGAGATCGGCGACCGGGTGTTCGTGGTCGGCGGCAAAGTCCTGTTGCTGGTGTTGCTCGGCGTTGCGGTGTTGATGCCGTTGCTGGCGATCTTCTGGCGCGGTTTCAGTTCGGAAGCCGGGCAGGGCGGCGGTCTGGTGGCCGCCCGTGAATTGGTGACCAGCGCGAATTTCCACTGGTTGCTCGGCAATAGCCTGAAAGTTTCCCTCAGCGTTGCGGCCATTGTCGTTCCGCTGGCTTACCTGTTTGCCTACGCGCTGCAACGCACGTTGATTCCTGGCAAAGCTATCTGGCGCGGCATGTCGTTGTTGCCGCTGATGGCGCCATCGATGTTGCCGGGGATTGCGCTGGTCTATCTGTTCGGCAACCAGGGCATGCTGCGCGGTTTGCTCTCGGACAATATCTACGGCTTCTGGGGCATTGTTCTGGGCGAGGTCATCTACACCTTCCCACACGCTTTGATGATTTTGCTGTCGGCGCTTTCCCTGGCGGATGCGCGGCTCTTCGATGCGGCCTCCAGCATGGGCGCCAGTCCGGCGAAAGCTTTCCGTAGCATCACCTGGCCGGCGACGCGTCAGGCGGTGTTCGCGGCGTTCTGTCTGGTGTTCACCCTGACCATCACCGACTTCGGCGTGCCCGTGGTGGTCGGTGGCGATTATCAGGTGCTGGCGCTGGAAGCCTACAAAGCCGTGGTCGGCCAACAACAATTCGGTCGCGGCGCGTTGATCGGCATGGTCCTGCTGCTGCCGGCGCTGTTCAGCTTCGGTGTCGATGCCTGGTTGCGTCGGCGTCACGGCGATTCCATGAGCGGTAGGGCGCAGGTCTTTCAACCGGTGCCGTCGAAACTGCGGGACGGCTGCTACCTGACGATCGTGTTGCTGATCTGCGCGGTGTTGCTGCTGGTGTTCGGCATGGCGGTGTACTCGTCGCTGGTGAAATTCTGGCCGTACAACCTGTCGCTGTCACTCAACCATTACCAGTTCAACGACACGGCGGGTGGCGGCTGGCTGGCCTATGGCAACAGCGTGAAGATGGCCCTGTGCACGGCGTTGATCGGCAGCGTGCTGATCTTCACCGGCGCGTACCTGATGGAAAAAACCAAGGGCCAGCGCGGACTGAATCTGATCCTGCGCATGCTCAGTTTCATACCGATGGCGGTGCCGGGTCTGGTGCTGGGCTTGGGTTACGTTTTCTTCTTCAACCTTACCGGCAACCCGCTGCATGTGCTCTACGGAACCATGACTCTGCTGGTGGTTTGCACCATTGCGCACTATTTGACCACCGCGCAAATGACCGCCACCACCGCGCTGCGTCAGCTCGATGCTGAGTTCGAAGCTGCCGCGTTGTCGCTCAAGGCGCCGCTGTATCGGCATTACCTTCGCGTCACCGTGCCGATTTGCCTGCCGGCGCTGCTGGACATCGTGCGCTACCTGTTCGTCTCGGCCATGACCACCGTCTCGGCGGCGATCTTCCTCTACAGCCCCGACACCCTCCTCGCGGCAGTGGCGGTGCTGAACATGGACGACGCCGGCAATGTCGGCGGCGCGGCGGCGATGTCGACCCTGATTCTGTTCACCTCGGCGGGCGTGTCCCTGCTGCTGGCCTGGGCTTCGCGCGGGTTGCTGCGCCGCTCCCAGGCCTGGCGGCAGACCGCGCCCGGTCACTGATTCACACCCTCAACTCAACGTCCGGTAAACAAAAGGTAAAACGACATGTTCAAGCCCCTGGCCCTGGCCGCTGCTGTTCTCACCGCTTTCAGCCTGAACGCTTACGCTGCGAAAACCGAGTTGACGGTGTACACCGCCCTCGAAGCCGAACAACTGAAGACCTACAAAGAAGCCTTCGAAAAGGCCAACCCGGACGTCGAGATCAAGTGGGTGCGCGATTCCACCGGCATCATCACCGCTAAGTTGCTGGCCGAAAAAGCCCGTCCGCAGGCTGACGCAGTCTGGGGCCTGGCGGCCTCGAGCCTGGCGATCCTCGATCAGCAAGGCATGCTGCAAAGCTATGCGCCGAAGGACCTGGGCAAGATCGGCGGCAACTACCGCGATGCTGCTAACCCGCCAGCCTGGGTCGGCATGGACGTCTGGGCCGCGACCATTTGCTTCAACACGGTTGAGGCCGAGAAGCAGGGTTTGAGCAAACCCGTGAGCTGGCAGGACCTGACCAAGCCTGAGTACAAAGGCAAGATCGTCATGCCGAACCCGGCCTCGTCCGGCACCGGTTTCCTCGACGTCAGCGCCTGGCTGCAAACCTTCGGCGAGAAGCAGGGCTGGCAGTACATGGACGACCTGCACCAGAACATCGGCCAGTACGTTCACTCCGGTTCCAAGCCGTGCAAATTGGCGGCGGCCGGTGAATTCCCGATCGGTATTTCCTTCGAATACCCCGCCGTTCAGCTGAAACGCCAAGGCGCGCCGCTGGACATCATCCTGCCGAAAGAAGGTTTGGGCTGGGAGATCGAAGCCACCGCCGTGATCAAGGGCACACCGCATGAAGAGGCTGCGAAGAAACTGGCTGACTTCTCCGCCAGTCCGGCGGCGATGGAGCTTTACAAAGAGAACTTCGCCGTGCTCGCTCAGCCGGGTATTGCCAAGCCGCAGACCGAATTGCCGGCGGATTATGAGCAACGTTTGATCAAGAACGACTTCGCCTGGGCGTCGAAGAATCGCGATGAAATCCTCACCGAATGGCGCAAGCGCTATGACGGCAAGTCCGAGAAAGTGGTTGCCAAGTAAGCTCTTCATCGGCTGTGAGGGCCCCTTCGCGGGCAAGCCTCGCTCCTTGTATGTTGACCCTGACTCCAGCGAGAGAGGTTACGCTCAAGGATTCATTCAACAGCAAGTGCGTTTCTGGGGGAGGCCGATCGCTCCTGAAGGCAGGATTTGCTCCTGACCTTGTCTGTAGAGAGGCCCCCCCGCCTCATTGCCCACCACGAAGAGTATCGAGAAGCCGACAAGTCGGACTTCGCATTACAAGGTTGCAGTGGCATGAAGTTCGAGGTCGGGGGAACCGGAAGCAATCTTACCTAAAGTCAGGGAAGTGAAAAGCATGAATACTCATGTCGGCATAGACATTGGTGCCAAAACGTCTGCCATGGGATGGCGGCAGAACGGCAAAACAGTCGGCCAGTGGGACATTCAGCACACGCCCAAGGGTCGTAAGGCCGCGGTGAATAAGATGATGGGCCTCAAACCGCTGAGCGTGGTCATGGAGGCCACCGGTATTTACTACCTGGATCTTGCGTTGGAGTTGCATGCCGCGGGCTTACCGGTCTCGGTGATCAACCCAAAAAGCTTCCACAACTTTGCCAAGTTGATGTTGCAAAACAGCAAGACTGACCAGATCGATGCGCAGTTGCTGGCTGAATATGGCGAGCGCATGGCACCCAGGCTTTGGGTCCCGCCTACGGCGGATCAAATGATGCTGCGTGCGATTGGCCGTCATATCAATCGACTGATTGGCCATCGGACCAGAGCCAAGAACGAATTGCATGCGCTACAAGCGACAGATACGAGTATTGAGTTGCTAATCGCAGATGAGAAAGACGCGATTGCAGCGCTGGACACACCGATTGATCGTTTGAAGAAAGCCGCACTTGATGCCATCGCCAAGTGCCCGAACCTGACCTTGCAGTTTCGCTGCATGATGGCGGCACCCGGCGTGGGAGAGGCTTCAGCGATTGCTGCACTGGCTGAGTTGACGACGCTACCTGTAACGCTCAAATCGGCACAGGTGAGCCGTTATGCGGGGCTGGACGTGAGATTGACCCAGTCAGGAACAAGTGTGAACCGCCCTGGCCGAATGTCGAAATGTGGCAACGCCTACTTACGCGCAGCGATGTTCATGCCGGCAATGACGGCAATCCGTTGCGATGAGAACGTGAAAGCCTTCTACGAAGCTCTGGTGGCCCGGGGCAAGAAGAAAATGCAAGCCATCGGAGCAGTGATGCGCAAGTACCTGACGGGTTTATGGGCTTGCATGCGCTCCGGCGAAGAATTTGATACGGCCAAGCTTTTTAGCGAAAAACATCTCGCGAAAGCTTGACCGTGAACAGAGTATCTACAGGGATACGCGTTCCCCTGTAGGAGCGAGGCTTGCCCGCGAAGGCGGCTTCGAATTCAGGACAAAACTCCATGACACAACACAACGACATGCTGATCGTCGGCGCTGGCATTTTAGGCCTGTCCCACGCCTACGCCGCCGCCAAACGCGGTCTCAAGGTCACCGTTTTCGAGCGCAGCGAAACGCCTTTGGGCGCCTCGGTACGCAACTTCGGTCAGGCACTGGTCACCGGCCAGCCACCGGGCCCGATGCTCGAACTGGCCAAGGCCAGCCGCGAGATCTGGGGCCAATGGGCGCAGCTCGCCGGTCTGCAACTCAAGCGCAACGGCTCATACCTGTTTGCCCGCACCGAAGCGGAAGAACACCTGCTGGAAGCCTTCTGCGCCGGTCGCGCCGTGGAACACGGTTACCGCGTCGACCTGCTGCGCGGTGCGGCGTTACGCGATGTCTACGGCGGTCAGTTCAGCCATCATCGCGCGGCGTTGCACGGGATGGACGATCAGCAGTTGTATTCGCGCGAAGTGATTCCGGCGCTGATCGACTACCTGCGCCGCGAGCTTGGCGTCGCGTTTCACTTCTCCACCCTGGTGCGTGACGTCGAGCCGGGTCGCCTGCACAGCACCGCCGGATCCTTCAGCGCCGAACAGATCATCGTCTGTTCCGGTCACGATTATCAGACACTGCTGGCCGAGCCGATCGCCGAACTCAATCCGCAAATCTGTCGCCTGCAAATGCTTCGCGCCCGACCGCAAATCAACCTGAACCTGCAACACGCTTTGCTCACCGGTTTGAGCTGCGTGCACTACGGCGCCTTCGCCGATCTGCCGGAAGCGGCGGCGGTGCACGCGCAAATCCTGCGAGAGGAACCGCATCTGCATGAAAACGGCATTCACCTGCTGATCAGCCCGACGCCCCACGGTGAATTGATCATCGGCGACTCCCACCATTACGGCCGCGATCCGTCGCCGTTCAATGCCGAGCAGGTGGACCATTGGATGATTGAGCTCGCGGAACACACCCTGGGTTGCAAGGTGCAAGTGGTGGAACGCTGGCAGGGTGTCTATGGTTCTCGGGGACCGGGGCCGTTCTCGTTCCTGCGTCCGATGCCGGGTGTGAGCGTGGCACTGATGCACACGGGTGTCGGCATGAGCGTCGGGCCGGCGATGGCTGAACGTAACGTCGCGACGGTGTTGGGAGAGCGTTGATGGACCGCAATGAGCAAGTGGTCGCCGAGGTGTTCGCGCTGTACGAGCGCTTTGGCGAGAGCGATTACATCGGCGAGCCGGTGTCGCAGATCGAGCACATGTCACAGGCGGCCGAACGGGCGATGGCCGAGGGTTTCGATGATGAAGTGGTGCTGGCGGCGTTCTTCCACGACATCGGACATATCTGCGCCGAGAGTGCCGAGAACATGGGCGGCTTCGGCGTGGTCAGTCACGAGCGGTTGGGCGCGGACTATTTGCGCCGCGCCGGTTTCAGCGAGCGCATGGCGCGGCTTGTGGAATACCACGTTCAGGCCAAGCGTTACCTGACGCTCAAAGAGCCTGGGTATTACGAGAGATTGAGCGAAGCCAGTCGCCGGACCCTGGAATATCAGGGTGGGGAGATGACCGAATCCGAGGCTGAAGCCTTCGAGCAAGATCCGTTGTGTGCGGTCAGTTTGCGGATGAGGCAGTGGGATGAGTTGGCGAAGGAGATGGGGGTGCCGGTGATGGATCTTGAGGTGTTGAAGCGCAAGGCCGCGATTGTCTTGTCCGGCGAGGCGCGTTGAGTTGTCTCACAGGCAATAGGGAAACGGTGGATGGATTGCCTTGCAGTATTGGGCCAGTCTGGGCTTTTCCCAAGGAAGCGCACGGATGCGTTATTTGAAAGTGATTGCACAGGATCGAAGCGGTCAGGGGGCGGCGGATACCGTTTATTTTGAGTTCTATGAAGATGACCAGTTGCAGCGCAAGGCGACGGAGGCGGATCGACAGCGGCTCAAGTCTTTCAGCAAAACGTATTTGAAATGCGCCTGGTACAACAGGGGGGAGGGTGAGGACCGTCACTTGCGAATCTTCTCGCAGAATCCATCCGCTGACGGCACGCCAGAAACCGTACGCCTGCATTTTCATGAAGGGCCGACGATTAACTACAAAGCAGCAGCTCACGATCTTGATAATGATGGCGGACTGGAAGTGATATTGAGCTCGGATGTGGACAATGACGGGCGGGCGGATCGCACGGATCGGCGACGAGTCGCCTCGATGGCGCGGGAGTTTTTGAAGCTCGGCAGGTAGCGGTCCTGTAGCAGCTGCCGAGCCTGCGAGGCTGCGTTCGAGCCGGGGTCGCGCTCGACCGAAGTCCTCGCAAATCCTGTGTACACGGTTTGCCTGAAAGACTGCGTTGTCTGGTTTTACGACGGCTCCGCCGCCGAACGCAGCCTCGCAGGCTCGGCAGCTGCTACAGGGGGGCTAAGACTCAATCACTTTCTCAGCCAACGCCTCAACCTGCTCCTGCCGTTCTGCCTGGCTCAGCTTCGGATGAGGATTAAGCGATGACCACGGCGGATGCGCCCGCGCCTTGTTCAGTGGCTCGGGCAGTTTGCCTTCGCGCCAGGTTTTGTCATGGGGCGTGGCCACCTGAATGCTGTCCATCGCCGCATGCCCACGCGCATTGAGCGCTTGCAGCAGTTGCCGCTGACGCAATGCCAATAGCCGCAGCACGCTGTCATCGACGGTCAGCTCCCGCTGGCCTTTGATCTTGCCCAGCAACCGGCCGCCATAACTGCGGGCGGTTTGCAGAGCTCCGCCAGCAATGGCCCCGGCCAATGCTGCTACGCCAAGGGTCAGCCCGCCCACCAACAGGTCGACGCCGGCCCCGGCTGCCGCACCGGCAGCGATACCGCCACCGACTCGCACGCCCAGCTGTTTCAGGGTTTCGGGGTTGAACAGGTCGTCACCCCAGCGGCCATCAAGCAGCGGCAGATCACTGGCCGCCGCATCCTGTGGACGGAAGGCGTAGAGCTTGAGCAGCGCTTCGACGCAGCGTTGTTCCCGTTGTCGAACGGCTTTGCGCAGTTCGTTGATGGCCTGCTGTTCTTGCTCGGCTTCACTGACCACGCTGCGCCGGCAGGCGGCGCAATCGATCAATAATTCGGCAATCAGCCGCGCCGCACTCTGTTGCCGGGCCTGGCGTTGGGCTTGCTGATCGGCGATCAGGCGTTCCAGTTGTGGGCGGGCGTTTGCCAGCAGCAGCGCGAGGCTTTCATAGAGCCGACGTTCGCCGTCCTCCGGCGGTGCGACGCTGTCGAAACGCACCAGCGCATGCAAACCGAGGCGTGCCAACGCTTCACGCCAATCCGGTTCGCGGTGGTTGGCGCTGCTGACGAAATTCAGTACCGGCAGCAGCGGTTTGCCGCAGCTGGCCAACACTTCCAGTTCGTCGCGGTACTTGGCCAGCACCGGTTCCCGGGCGTCGATCACGTAGAGACCGGCGTCGCAGGTCAGCAGTTGCCGCAGCACCTTGGCTTCCTGTTCGAAACGTTGCCGGGCTTCGCTGCCCTCAAGAAATCGCGCCAGACGCGCCGGGCCGTCGAGGCGTTCACCCGGTCGTTCCAGACGCTCGAGGTAGTCGAGCAAAGCGATGGCGTCTTCCAGACCGGGGGTGTCGTAGAGATCGAGCAACGGCTCACCGTCCACCGACAATCGCGCGCCTTCGACGTGTCGTGTGGTGCTGGGGCGATGAGACACCTCCCCGAAACCGACATCGCGGGTCAGGGTGCGCAGCAACGAGGTTTTGCCGACGTTGGTGTGGCCGACCACCGCAAGCTTCAAGGGCGGTTTCCAGGGATTAGTCATGACCGGTCTCCAGCCAGTTCAACGGCGCGCAATCGGCAAACGGCAAGTCCAGCTGCTGCAGCGCCACGTGCCAGTCACCCAGCCTTTGGGCATCCAGCGCTTCGCCCGGCGGTGCTTGCAGCAGCCAGACGCGGGTGGCGCTGGCGCTGCGCGCCAGTTCGGCGATCAGTGCCAGACTGCCGCGGTCCGGCGAGCGTCGCGGATCGCAGGCGATGGCCAGACGAGCAGGAGGGAAGCGGCTCAGCTGTTCGAGGAGTTTGTGCCGTGATTCGCGACTGTCGAGAATGCCGGCGTTGCTCACGGTTTTCGGCAGTGGCGGCGGCCACGGGCGTTGATCGTCCAGCTCGATGGCCACCAGTAGCGCGCCATCGCTTGGCAGGTCGCTGACACCCTTTTCAATACGATGCAGTTGCTCTGGCGCAGCGTCGCTGATGCCCAGGCGTTCGCTGGTGGGCATCAGCCGTTCGCGCAGCTGGGTGTAACCGGGCAGGTTCAAATCCAGGTGCAATGCCGCCTGGCCGGTTTTCCAGCGCCACAGGCAAAACAGCGCCAGCAACAGCCGTGGCAAAACACCGTAGACCACCAACACGCCGACCAGCCACGTGGCCCAGGCTTGCCGGGCGCTTTCAATGTTCAATGCAGCGTCGCCGCTGGCGCGGATCATTTCCACGGTCGGTACGTTGAAACCCAGCACGGCCGGCAGGGCGCCAAGGGCTTGAGTCATGACGACGAAGGTGTCGCCGCTGAGGAGGGTGGTTTCCCAGACGAAGCCATAACGCCGGGTCGCCATCAGCATCAACAGGATCACCAGGGCGCTGAGCATCGCCAGCAACCACAAACCGTTGACCAGCACACCGACCGCCCAGCGATTGAGTTTCTGTCGTTGCAGCAATAGCAGTAGGGCCGGGGCCAGTTGCGCGGCTTTGGCATCGCGAGCGAGCTTTTCGCTGAGCCATAACCATAAGCGGCCGAGGGTGGCGCCGTGTTCGCCGGCGAAGACCAGGCCCAATGCCCAGCTCAGCAATAGAATCAGGTTCAGTCCGAGCAAACTGCCCAAGGCCCAGAACACATTGACCGGGGTTTGTCCGTCGCCCAGCGCGGCAAACGCCAGGCCGGCGCCGCTGGCGACGGCGAGAACAGCCAGCACCAACAGTGCCAGCCGCGCACCTTGTAGCCAATGTTTGAGGGCGCTGGTCAGCCCATCGCGTTCGGCCAGCCACAGGGCGCGGCGCGCAATACGTGTCGGCAGATCGCCGCCCGCGCTGCGGGCCAGTCGGTTGGCTTCCAGATCATCCAGGGGCCCGGCGTGTTCTTCACGCAGGCGCACCGTCTCGGTCAGCCAGAGGTTTTGCAGTGTAGTCAGTTCAGTCACGCGCCATCCCGTCGCTCAATTGAACGGTGAGCATAACCGCTGTGGCGCTTATCGGGGTACGGGAGGCTCTGGTATCCTCGCCGGCATGACTAAATCACTCCCCCTCAGCCTGATTGCAGCCCTCGGTGAAAACCGTGTAATCGGCGTCGACAACAGCATGCCCTGGCACCTGCCGGGGGACTTCAAATACTTCAAGGCCACCACCCTCGGCAAGCCGATCATCATGGGTCGCAAGACCTGGGATTCCCTCGGTCGCCCGTTGCCGGGCCGGTTGAACATCGTGGTCAGCCGTCAGGCGGATCTGCAACTGGAAGGCGCGGAGGTTTATCCGTCGCTTGAAGCGGCGGTGGTTCGGGCGCAGGAATGGGCGAGCGAGCAGGGCGTCGATGAGCTGATGCTGATTGGCGGGGCGCAGTTGTATGCCCAAGGGTTGGCTCAAGCTGATCGGTTGTATTTGACGCGCGTGGCGTTGAGCCCGGACGGGGATGCGTGGTTTCCGGAGTTTGATTTGAAGGCGTGGAAACTGGTGTCGAACACCGAGAATCCGGCTGTGGATGACAAGCCGGCGTACAACTTCGAGGTTTGGGAGAAGGCCTGAAAAGCTTCGCGGGCAAGCCTTGCTCCTACAGGAATTGGGTCGATTGCGAAAATTGCGCTCGACAGTAATCCCGTAGGAGCGAGGCTTGCCCGCGAAGAGGCCCGCTCAGTCGCTGAAAGACTTAAGCGTGAGCCAACTGCGCATGCTCATCCGCATCCAGCAGTTCTTTATCCGTCTGCTGCATCATCTGGCTGGTAATCGCCCCTGCCGTAATCGAACCACTCACGTTCAGCGCCGTACGGCCCATGTCGATCAGCGGCTCAACCGAAATCAGCAACGCCACCAGTGACACCGGCAACCCCATTGCCGGCAGCACGATCAACGCGGCAAACGTCGCGCCACCACCGACGCCGGCCACACCAGCCGAACTCAGCGTCACAATCGCCACCAACGTCGCAATCCACAACGGGTCTAGCGGATTGATGCCCACGGTCGGCGCGACCATCACCGCCAGCATCGCCGGGTACAGACCGGCACAGCCATTCTGGCCAATGGTCGCGCCGAACGACGCGGCGAAACTGGCGATGGACTGTGGAATACCCAAACGGCTGGTCTGCGCTTCGATGCTCAGCGGAATCGTCGCGGCGCTGGAGCGGCTGGTGAAGGCAAATGTCAGTACCGGCGTGCGGTGGGCCACGGCGCTGAGGATCGAGGAAAACACCAGCGGGATCACGATCGGGGCAGCCGCGAACCGGCGAGCGTAACAGGCTGATATCTAATGAATTAATATCCAAAACATCTGATTACTGTCGTTTTTGGAATAAGCAGCTGTCGCTGTCAGGGATGCAGCTGGCGCAATAGGGACGCAAGCGGTCGCGGGCAGGCGAGCACTGTCACATTAATTTGTTAGCGTCGATCTCTTTGAATCAGGGTCTTTTAATAAGGAAAGCATGCCGATGAAGCTCGCACCGAAATTTCTGGTTGCTGCACTGGGATTGAGTTTGGGCCTGAGCCTCGCCGGCCAGGTATTCGCCACGGACTTGAAGCATTGGCCAGCCGATCAGGCCAAGGCGCTGGACGCGATGATCGCCGCCAACGCCAACAAGGGTAACTACGCGGTGTTCGACATGGACAACACCAGTTACCGCTACGATCTCGAAGAGTCGTTGCTGCCGTACATGGAAAACAAAGGCCTGATCACCCGCGAGAAACTCGACCCTTCCCTGAAACTGATGCCTTTCAAAGACACCGCCGACCACAAGGAAAGCCTGTTCAGCTACTACTATCGCCTCTGCGAACTCGACGACATGGTTTGCTACCCATGGGTCGCCCAAGTGTTTTCCGGCTTCACCCTCCAGGAACTCAAAGGCTACGTCGATGAGTTGATGGCGTCCGGTAAACCGGTGCCGGCGACTTACTACGAAGGCGACGTGGTCAAGAACCTCGACGTCAACCCGCCGAAAATCTTCACCGGCCAGAAAGAGCTCTACAACAAGCTGATGGAGAACGGCATCGAGGTCTACGTGATGACCGCCGCTTCCGAAGAACTGGTGCGGATGGTCGCCGCCGATCCGAAGTACGGCTACAACGTGAAACCGCAGAACGTGATCGGCGTGACCATGCTACTCAAGGACCGCCAGACCGGCGAGCTGACCACGGCGCGCAAACAGATCACCGCGGGCAAGTATGACGAGAAGGCTAACCTCGGCCTCGAACTGACTCCGTACCTGTGGACTCCGGCGACCTGGATGGCCGGCAAACACGCGGCGATTCTGACCTACATCGATGAGTGGAAAAAACCGGTTCTGGTCGGCGGCGATACACCGACCAGCGATGGTTTCATGCTGTTCCACAGCGTAGACGTGGCCAAGGGTGGCATCCACTTGTGGGTCAACCGCAAAGACAAATACATGACCCAGATTAACGGCATGATGGCCAAGCACGCTGCGGCCCAGGCCAAGGAAGGGTTGCCGGTGACGGCGGACAAGAACTGGGTGATCGTCAAGCCTGAAGAGATTCAGTAACCCCTTCGATGATCGCTCCCACG
Organism: Pseudomonas sp. MDT1-16; assembly: GCF_054898115.1. Taxonomy (NCBI): domain Bacteria; kingdom Pseudomonadati; phylum Pseudomonadota; class Gammaproteobacteria; order Pseudomonadales; family Pseudomonadaceae; genus Pseudomonas; species Pseudomonas sp. MDT1-16. The sequence continues at coordinate 6,056,872 of NZ_CM142717.1, read as the reverse complement.
CTCTGCGTGGGAATGCAGCCCGTGACGCTCCGCGTCCCTTGAGGCATTCCCACGCAGGAGCGTGGGAACGATCAGCCCCGCACTTGGCGGGGCATTTTTGTTACTGCGACTGACGCTTACAGCCCGTCGAGCATTGCCTTGTTACGCACAGCACCCTTGTCGGCGCTGGTCGCCAGCAGGGCGTAGGCTTTCAGTGCAGTGGTCACTTTACGTGGACGTTTTTCCACCGGTTTCCAGCCTTTCTGATCTTGCTCGGCACGGCGCCCAGCCATTTCTTCGTCGCTGATCAACAGGTTGATCGAGCGGTTCGGAATGTCGATCAACACTTTGTCGCCATCCTGCACCAGACCGATCGCGCCGCCCGCCGCCGCTTCTGGCGAAGCGTGGCCGATGGACAGGCCCGAAGTGCCGCCGGAGAAACGGCCGTCGGTGAGCAGGGCGCAATCTTTGCCCAGGCCTTTGGATTTCAGGTACGACGTCGGGTACAGCATTTCCTGCATGCCCGGGCCGCCTTTCGGGCCTTCGTAACGGATGATCACGATGTCGCCGGCCTTCACTTCGTCAGCGAGGATGCCGCGTACGGCGCTGTCCTGGCTTTCGAAGATCTTTGCGTTGCCTTCGAAGACGTGGATCGACTCGTCGACGCCGGCGGTTTTCACCACGCAGCCGTCCAGCGCGATGTTGCCGTAGAGAACGGCCAAGCCGCCTTCTTTCGAGTAGGCGTGTTCGACACTGCGGATGCAGCCGTTTTCACGGTCGTCGTCCAGGGTCTCCCATCGGGTCGACTGGCTGAACGCGGTTTGCGTCGGGATGCCCCCAGGGCCGGCCTTGAAGAAGTGATGCACCGCTTCGTCGCTGGTCTGGGTGATGTCCCACTTGGCGATGCCTTCGGCCAGGGTTTTGCTGTGCACGGTCGGCAGGTCAGTGTGCAGCAGGCCGCCACGGGCCAGCGAGCCGAGGATGCTGAAGATCCCGCCGGCACGGTGCACGTCTTCCATGTGGTACTTCTGGATGTTCGGCGCAACTTTGCACAGTTGCGGCACGAGACGGGAGAGACGGTCGATGTCGCGCAGGTCGAACTCGATCTCGGCTTCCTGGGCCGCGGCCAGCAAGTGCAGGATGGTGTTAGTGGAACCGCCCATGGCGATGTCCAGGGTCATAGCGTTTTCGAACGCCTTGAAGTTGGCGATGTTGCGCGGCAACACCGACTCGTCGTTCTCGCCGTAGTAACGCTTGCACAGCTCGACGATGGTGCGGCCGGCCTGCAGGAACAGTTGTTCGCGGTCGCTGTGGGTGGCCAGGGTCGAACCGTTGCCCGGCAATGCCAGGCCGAGGGCTTCGACCAGGCAATTCATCGAGTTGGCGGTGAACATGCCGGAGCACGAACCGCAGGTCGGGCAGGCGTTGCGCTCGTAGTCAGCGACTTTCTCGTCAGAAGCGCTGGAGTCGGCGGCGATCACCATGGCGTCGACGAGGTCGAGGCCGTGGCTGGCCAGCTTGGTCTTGCCGGCTTCCATCGGGCCACCGGAAACGAAGATCACCGGGATGTTCAGGCGCAGGGACGCCATCAACATGCCAGGGGTGATCTTGTCGCAGTTGGAGATGCAGACGATCGCGTCGGCGCAGTGGGCGTTAACCATGTATTCGACGGAGTCGGCGATGATCTCGCGGCTCGGCAGCGAATAGAGCATGCCGTCGTGACCCATGGCGATGCCGTCATCCACGGCAATGGTGTTGAATTCTTTCGCTACACCGCCGGCGCGTTCGATCTCGCGGGCGACCAGTTGGCCCAGGTCCTTGAGGTGGACGTGGCCCGGTACGAACTGGGTGAAGGAGTTGGCAATGGCGATGATCGGCTTTTTGAAGTCGTCATCCTTCATCCCCGTGGCACGCCACAGTGCGCGGGCGCCGGCCATGTTGCGGCCATGGGTGGATGTTTTCGAGCGGTAATCAGGCATGAAGCACTCCGGGCGGCTAATCAGGTATCAAAAGGGAAGTGAGCTTCTATTGACGTCTGGAACACTCAGAAATGGCCGTGTGTCCGGAAGTTGCCGATAACTTTGCGGGATCGCCGCGCGCTTCAGCTTGAGCTCATAAACCCGCCGGGGGATGACTGGCGATGAATGTCGCGATTCTACACGGCTGGCGTCAGGAGGGAATGCCGGGAAGTGTTGATCCAGTACTGACACAACGTACGGAATGACGATCGGCAGGTGTCAGCCCACCTTCAGCGCCAGATGCCGCCGTGTGATCAGTACATTCAAGCCAAGACCCGCGGCACTCAAGGTCAGGAAACACAAGGCAAGCGCCGTGGTCAGGTCGTCGTACGCAAGATTGATCACCACGCTGATCACGCCACCGAACATGAAAATCAGCACGCCGCCGACCGAGGTAGACGTTCCGGCGTTCTGTGGGTAGAGACTCATGGCTTTGGAATTGGCGATAGGTCTGGCGATGGTGGTGCCTGCTGTACAAATCAGCATGGGTATCAGTATCGCGGCAGCAGAGAGGCCGAACTGATCCGCCAACCACAGCATGATCAACCCTGACAACGCGATCAGACCCAGACCGGTAGCTATCTGCGTGTTGGCTTGCAGGTGCCGATGCAGGGCGCTGGCGACAATCCCGCCGAACACATAGGCCACGCCATACAGCAATAACGCCCAGGCAAATTCGTATGACGAAAACGCCAGACTTTCCATGAAAATGATCGGTGAAATGACGATGAACGAAAAATGGCAGGCAAAGGCCAACGCTGAAATTAGCCAGTAACCCATGAAGCGTAGATCCGAGCACACCCGCCAATAGGCACTGAAAAATCGTCCGTGCGACGCCGTATGACGGTGCGGGTTTTCCTTGAACAGAAAGCAGGCTTTGAGCCAGACAATGACGGCCAGCGTGATAAACACATAAAAGCTGCCCTGCCAGCCTAGCTGCGATTGCAACCAGGCCCCCAGCAGGGGCGAAATCGATATGAACACCCCGCCGCCCGTCACCATCCAGATTCTGATTCGCTCCTGTTCCTTGCCGACGAACAAATCCTGAACCAGTGCCTGTGACAGCACGAACGATCCGCAACCAACCGCCTGGATCACGCGAAAGAACAGAAACCAGTTGTACTCGCTGGAAGCCAGGCAACCCGTCGCACCGACCACCGCGATTGCGATACCTGCCAGCAGCAGCTTCTTGCGCCCCCACAAATCTGACAACGGTCCGACCAGCACCACGGACAACGCCAGACCCATGGCGAACACGCTGACGGACAGGGCAATCTCGGACGGTGAAGTCTGAAAGTAGTCAGAAAGAACGGGAAAGGACGGGAGCACCACATCGAGGGGGAAGACACCGAGCAGTGTCATGGTCATCAACAGAATGACCGTGGCTCGACGGTTTTTGAAACTGACTGCGGATTTTCCTTCATCCATCGACAAGTCCTGCCTTTACGAAGAGCTGCTGGTTGGAAGGCAGGTCGAAAAAACCTGCCTTTTCCATTGCCTGAAACGTCGCGCCTGCGCCCGATCGGGAGCGCTGAAGGCAGGCTTGCGGGCCTGTCAGGGCATTGAGGATTTCTGCGACACAATTCTCGCCGAGTCCCACACTGTTCAGGCTTTCCTTCAGCCATCGCTCATCGACCCCAAAGAACATCGGGATGACGTCTACCAGCAACTTTGCGGCGAAGGTGCGTTGGCTGCTGTTCAGTGTCAGCCACAGATAATGAAACACTTCGGAAAAGTAGCGACTGTGTCGGGCCTCGTCGGTGAGGTGGTCCCTGAGCATTTCCTGGACGCTGGACACCAGCCCGTTGCGGCAAACCTCGAGCAGTTCACTGGCGATGATTGTCTCGGACACGAAGCCGACGAGAAACCAGGCCAGCGCCTTATGCCTGTCGGGGGTGTGGTCGATGAGGGCGTTCAATCGGGTAATGCGGTGCGGCATCGCTGGGCGTTGGGTCATGCCGTAGAGGTCGGCTATCTGCTCGGCGAGGCTATTGGAAAACAGGGCGTGATAACCCTCATCGGTATAGAGCTGGAGGGCGGCCGTTTTCATTCGTCGGGGGATGGACGCACCGAGCTCATCGTGGACGATGGTTTCCACGGAGCGGTTGACGATCCGATGTTCGAGTCGGGTGGTGTAGTCGAGGAAATACACCAGATGATTGGCCGATAATCGATGGACGATCGCGCTGCCTGCTGCTTCGATTGCCGGGTGGCTCAGGTAGGGCAGGAAGGCCGGCGGGAACCAGTGTCGTGTTTCCAGTTGCCGTTCCAGGTCTGATGGCAATTGATAGCAGTGCTGGCTGGTTCGTACCGAGGCTCGAGTGTTCCACTCGCCGAGGGTGAAGCGCTGGGCCCAGGCGTCGGGAAGGGAAAGGTCGTCTGTGCGGGGCTCGCTCATTGGTGTGAGCCTCGGTTGTTCAGCAGCGCTTTCAATTCTTTGCACATTGCTTGTCCGTCACTCTGGCCGCAGGCAACAAAAAACAACGGCTGTTCGGCGCTGTCCTCGATCCCCAGCAACGTTTCGACCTGATCGTCTGCCAACGCACCGGTCAGCCAGGTGTTCAACCCAAGTGCGGTGGCCACCAGTTGAAAGGTCTGGGAAATATGACCGGCTTCCACGTAGGCCATTCGGTACGCCCGCGAGTGTTCATATTTCCACCACAGTTTGTCGAAGCGAGCGGTGATGAACAGGCCGACTGGCAGATTGTTGATGAAATGCTGCCCACACAACAACTGCCCCAAAGGCGAGTCAGGCAGCGGATTGACGAAGCTCAATGCGTGTTCGGTGGGGTGGTAGGCGTAGAGCCCGGGATTCAGGCCGCTGACGTTCTGAACATGAAGAAAACCTTCGCAGGCATTCAGCCCGCCACCGGATGGACTGCTACGCCGGGCGCCATGACCTTCTGCGATGGTTTCGTCGATATCGTTTTCGCGCTCACGCAGATAGCCAAGGGACAAATACAGGAGAGTGCTCAAATCATCGAGGGAAACCCTTTCGCCCGTGAAGGTGCGACAGGTCTTTCGCTCGATCAACGTCTTTACAAGAGCGTTTACCGGGAAGCAGGAAGGTTGGGGCAGGGTAATCCGCGCGCTTGTCGGGCGCTCCGTGAGGCTGCTCTCTGGAGTAGGGGTGGCCAGTACTTCGGCGCAATGGTCCATATAGTGTCTTGACCATTCATTAATATCTTGGGGAACATATTCACACGGGATGTTCTTGGTGCCGATATGAAATATTTTCGACAGTTCATCCCAGCCCCATTCAATAGGCTCATGCATTAAGGGTGTTAGTATTCCTGCGCTTACAAATTGATTGTCTATTGTATTGTTATTGTCAAACTTTTCAGGCTTGTCGATAAGGTGTGCGAGGCGGGTTGAATATTCCAGGTTCAATTCGAACTGTTTGTGATTCTTGTAATCCCAGACTATTTGGCCGGGCGAACGAGGCAGTATGAATATATAAGGGTTAATCTGCATATTTTGCAACTCACTCTGGTCCGTACTCTAGAAAACGCTGGGTAGCCGGCACTCCCCAGCGTCTCATTTACTTAGCGGGCTTTTGGAGCAACCAGAAAAGACAGGTTGGCGATTTTGTTTGCTTCCAGAGTAATTGCTTTCATGTTTTGAACTCCTTGTAATTGATAGTGAGTGTCACTCCTTTGTGACACCTTAATCATAGTTTGTAATGAGTTCTTATCAAGGGGATATTGGGTAGGAATGTTCCAGTAATTTTGTCGGATCAATCGTGGGGCTGGATGAATCTTGTAAGTCTTGTCCGCTAAAATAAAAGACAGCGCGAAACGTCCTGCAAGTCAGTAAGACGGCGGGAGTAGGAAGTTGGAAAATTCAATAACGGAAATAGAACGGGGAGCCGGTTGGCCCCCCGTCAAACCGGCGTAATCAGCTGTTTGGCAGCAGACGGCAGGTGATGCTCTTGATGTAGCGGGTTTCGGCGATGGCTGGGTGAACCGGGTGATCCGGGCCCTGACCGCCGCGCTCCAGGATCTGGATGTTGCGGTCCAAGTGACGGGCGCTGGTCAGCAGGATGTTTTGCAGATCGTCTTCGGGCAGGTGCATCGAGCACGAAGCGCTGACCAGGATGCCGTCCTTGCTGAGCAGGCGCATGGCTTGCTCGTTCAGGCGACGGTAGGCGCCTTCACCGTTCTTCATGTCTTTCTTGCGTTTGATGAATGCCGGCGGGTCGGCAACGATCACGTCGAAGCGTTCTTCGCTGGCTTTCAGCTCTTTCAGGGCTTCGAACACATCGCCTTCGATGCAGGTCATTTTGTCGGCAAAACCGTTCAGCGCGGCGTTGCGCTCGACGCCGTCGAGGGCGAAGGCCGAAGCGTCGACGCAGAACACTTCACTGGCGCCGAACGCAGCCGCTTGCACGCCCCAGCCACCGATGTAGCTGTACAGGTCCAGCACGCGTTTGCCTTTGGCATAAGGTGCCAGACGCGCGCGGTTCATGCGGTGGTCGTAGAACCAGCCGGTTTTCTGTCCCTGGATGACGGGCGCTTCGAATTTCACGCCGTTTTCTTCCAGGGCAACCCACTCCGGCACCAGGCCGAACACGGTTTCGACGTAGCGGTTGAGGCCTTCGGCATCACGGGCAGCGGAGTCGTTCTTGAACAGAATGCCGCTAGGCTTGAGCACTTGGGTCAGGGCCGCGATCACGTCTTCTTTATGAGCTTCCATGGTTGCCGAGGCGATCTGTACCACCAGAATGTCGCCGAAACGGTCAACCACCAGGCCTGGCAGCAGGTCGGAGTCGCCGTAGACCAGGCGATAGAACGGCTTGTCAAACAGACGATCGCGCAGGGACAGGGCAACGTTCAGGCGATGCACCAGCAGCGACTTGTCCAGCGGCAACTTGATGTCGCGCGACAGCAGACGGGCGCAGATCAGGTTGTTCGGGCTCATGGCAACGATGCCCAGCGGTTTGCCGCCGGCAGCTTCGAGGATCGCCTGGTCGCCGGCCTTGAAACCGTGCAAAGGAGTAGCGGCTACATCGATTTCGTTGCTATAGACCCACAAATGGCCATTTCGCAGGCGACGGTCGGCGTTGGCTTTGAGGCGCAGGCTAGGCAGGGACATGACGTCGCTCCGGAAAAAAGAGCGGGAGTATAGCGTGTTGCGCAAGGCCACGGTTTGGCGGATGGACATGCGGTGAGGAACGCCCGGGCTTTGATGAAACTTCAGACGATGTACCGGCCAAGGTGTCGGATCTAACTTTAGAAGGGTTAGAATCGCCGCCTGTCCCAGAGTGTGTACTTATGGCCCAAGAGCTGACTTCCGAACAGATTCAACAGTCCCTGCAAGGCATCAGCGTGCCGGCCCAGCCGCAGATCATGGTGGATTTGCAGATGGAGCAGTACATGCCCGATCCGGATCTGGAGGTGATCGCGAAGCTGATCTCCCAGGACCCGGGCCTCTCTGGCGCCTTGTTGAAAATCGTCAACTCGCCGTATTACGGCTTGAGCAACAAGATTGCCTCGATTCAGCGTGCGGTGAATCTGCTGGGCAGCCGCTCGATCATCAACCTGATCAACGCGCAGTCGATCAAGGGCGAGATGAACGACGACACCATCGTCACCTTGAATCGTTTCTGGGACACCGCTCAGGACGTGGCGATGACCTGCCTGACCCTGGCCAAGCGCATCGGTGCCCAGGCCGGCGATGAAGCATACGCCCTGGGTCTGTTCCATGACTGCGGGGTGCCACTGATGCTCCAGCGTTTTCCCAACTACATGACCGTTCTGGAAGAGGCCTATGCCAGCGCCAGCGCTGAATGCCGGGTGGTGGACACGGAGAATCGGGTGTTCAATACCAACCACGCGGTGGTGGGTTATTACACCGCCAAATCCTGGCGCCTGCCGGAGCCTGTAACCGCCGCCATCGCCAATCACCACAATGCGTTGGCGATCTTCAGCGATGAGTCGTTGCGCAACAGCCAGCTGAAAAATCTGCTGGCGATCCTGAAGATGGCCGAGCACATTTGTGGGTCCTATCGAGTACTGGGCAATCAGACCGAGGATCATGAGTGGAACAGCATCGGGCCTTTGGTTCTCGATTATGTCGGCCTCTCGGACTACGACTTCGAGACCCTCAAACAAACGATTCGCGACCTTGGCACTCACCGCTGAGCGTGCACAGCCTGATTCGAGAGCACCATGCCGGAACTGCCTGAAGTCGAAACCACTCGCCGCGGAATTGCGCCGCACCTGGAAGGCCAGCGCGTCAGCCGGGTGATCGTGCGTGACCGCCGCTTGCGCTGGCCGATTCCCGAAGACCTGGATGTGCGGCTGTCGGGTCAGCGCATCGTGCTGGTGGAAAGACGCGCGAAGTACCTGCTGATCAATGCCGAAGTCGGCACGCTGATCAGCCATCTAGGCATGTCGGGAAATCTGCGTCTGGTGGCAGTCGGCACGCCGGTGGCCAAGCATGAGCATGTGGACATCGAGCTGGAATCCGGCCTGGCCTTGCGTTACACCGACCCGCGACGGTTTGGTGCGATGCTCTGGAGCCTCGACCCGCTCAACCACGAGTTGCTGATTCGCCTGGGGCCGGAGCCGTTGACTGACCTGTTCGACGGTGAGCGCTTGTTCCAGCAGTCCCGCGGTCGATCCATGGCGGTCAAACCGTTCATCATGGACAACGCGGTGGTGGTCGGCGTGGGTAACATCTACGCAACCGAAGCGTTGTTCGCGGCAGGTATCGACCCGCGTCGTGAGGCCAAGAGCATCTCTCGGGCGCGTTATCTGAAATTGGCGATCGAGATCAAACGCATCCTGACTGCCGCTATCGAACGCGGCGGCACCACGTTGCGCGACTTTATCGGCGGTGATGGTCAGCCGGGTTATTTCCAGCAGGAACTGTTCGTGTATGGCCGCGGCGGTGAGCCGTGCAAGGTCTGCGGGACGGAGCTGCGGGACGTGAAACTCGGGCAGCGCGCCAGCGTCTTTTGCCCGCGCTGTCAGAGCTGATACCTCACGCGGTCTATAGTCAGTGCTCACTGCCTAGCCGAAGGACCGTGTCATGAGCCTGTTTCGAACCCTTGTCGTCGCGTTGCTGCTGAGTATCGGCGCGCCAGTGCTGGCGGCAAACACCGGCAGCGGCGACCCGCGTTACACCATCCAGAATCCCCCGGCGTACGCCATGCTCGGCGATTTGCTGATTGCCCGACCCTTGCTGGTCGTGGCGACGGTGATTGGTGCGGGGGCGTTTGTGGTGTCATTGCCGTTTACCGCGCTGGGTGGCGGCGTTGGCGATGCGGGGCAGGCGTTGGTGGTCGACCCGGCGAAAGCGGCGTTCGTGCGGTGTCTGGGGTGTATCGGGGAAGGGTTTGAGCAGCGGGAGTGAAGCCTAAAAGCTTCGCGGGCAAGCCTCGCTCCTACAGGTCCAGAGTCGTAGCGGACAACAGCGAACGGCCCAAACCTGTAGGAGCGAGGCTTGCCCGCGAAGGCGTCCTCACAGACACCAAATGAATCAAGCCTTACCGGTAATCACCCGATACTTCGCCATCAACTGCTCTTCAGTCTCTGGATGCGCCTCGTCCAGCGGGATGCAATCCACCGGGCAAACCTGTTGGCACTGAGGTTCGTCGTAGTGGCCCACACACTGTGTGCACAGGTTCGGGTCGATCACGTAGATCTCTTCGCCTTGAGAAATGGCGGCGTTCGGGCACTCGGGTTCGCAGACGTCGCAGTTGATGCAATCGTCGGTGATGATCAGGGACATGCTAACTCCAGCCAGGGCGGAAGGCCCGGGCGCAATAAACCAATGCGCACAATTGTGCCGCATTGGCGCCCGCAGTGCACGCGGGCGCCGCTTGAGCGGTTGTTACTTCTTGAAGCGCTCGTTCAGGGCATCCGCCACCGCAGGGTGGACGAACTTGGTGATATCGCCGCCCAAGGCTGCGATTTCACGAACCAGCGTCGAGGAAATGTACGAATAACGCTCGGACGGGGTAAGAAACAGACTTTCCACATCCGGCGCCAGCTGACGGTTCATGTTGGCCAACTGGAATTCGTATTCGAAGTCCGACACCGCACGCAAACCACGCAGGAACACGTTGGCGTTCTTCTCTTTGGCGAAGTGCGCCAGCAACGTCGAGAAGCCGACGACTTCAACGTTGGGCAGATGTTTAGTGACCTCGCGGGCCAGCGCTACACGCTGTTCCAGGGGAAACAACGGGTTTTTCTTCGGGCTGGCGGCGACGGCGATGATCACATGATCGAACAGGCGCGCGGCGCGTTCGACCAGATCGCCATGGCCCTTGGTAATAGGGTCGAAGGTACCTGGGTACAACACTCGGTTCATCGCGTCGTCCTGGCGGGAGTCCGTTGGGGAGTCGGATGGTATCGCAGCCTTCCCGGTCGGCCAAGTCGCCTTTTGGGTAAGAAAGCACTATAGACGATTGGAATACTCTCCATTTTCATGGGTTTTTCAAACGTTCGGCCAAAGAAGTTGCCAGCTGCGCCGTCAGCCCGTAGACCGACAATTGCGGGTTTGCGCCAATGCTGGTGGGGAACAGCGAGCCGTCATGAATCGACAGGTTGCCTAGCTGATGATGCCGGCCGAGGCTGTCGGTCACGGCATTTTTCGGGTCTTCACCCATGGCACAACCGCCCATCACATGGGCACTGCCAAGGCGTGTGCGATACAGCTTAAGGCTCAGGCTGTCGATCAGTGTGCGCGCTTCAGCGAGGGTTTTTACGTAGCGAGCGTCGGCGTGCATGGGCATCACTGCATTGGCACCGCCAGCGAACTGGATCTCGGCCATGCTGTGAAACGCCCGGCGCAACCCGTCCCAGGCATAGGGAGAAACCTGATAGTCGAGCACCGGCGTGCCGTCACCGCGCAACTCGACGCTACCGCCCGGGCTGTCCGGGTGGAAACCGTCTCGCAGCAACGCCAACATAGCGTGGGTATGGGGCAGGTTTTCCATGTGCCGGGCGTTTTCCTTGCCGAAGCCACCGAGCAGCGTGGTCGCCAGCGCCGGGTGCAGTGGCGGCACTTCAAGTTTGTAAGACATTTTCCCGGTGGTGCCGTCCTGCCATTGGAAATGGTCGGAATAGATCGACTGTGGCGCGCCATAGAACGGGTTGATCACTTCGTCGAACAACCCGGCCGACATGTTCACCAGGTGTAGAAACGTCCTTTTACCCAGCCGCTTGTGAGGATCGGGCGCCTCGGAGCGCATGAGTAGCGCCGGGCTATTGATCCCGCCGCCAGCCAGCACGTAATGCCGGGCTTGGACCGTGATTGTCTTGCCCATGGGAGCGACGCAGCGGTCGTCCATCGCTACGCATTGCAATCCTGTGACCTTGTCGCCGCTGATCAAGAGCTTTTCGGCGCGAGCCAGATAAAGCAGCTCACCGCCTTTTTCCAGGGTCGCCGGAATGGTCGTGACCAGCATCGATTGCTTGGCGTTGGTCGGGCAACCCATGCCGCAGTACCCGAGGTTCCAGCAGCCACGCACGTTGCGTGGGATCACATGCCAGGTGTAGCCGAGTTTTTCGCAGCCTTTGCGGATCACGTCGTTGTTGGCGTTGGGGGGGATCATCCAGGGGGCGACACCCAGGCGTTGTTCCATTTTCTCGAACCACGGCGCCATCTCCGCCGGCGTGTGGCCTTTGACATCGTGTTCTTTGGCCCAGTGGTCGAGGGTCGGGTCCGGCGTGCGAAAGCTTGAGGTCCAGTTGATCAGCGTGGTACCGCCCACCGCCCGGCCCTGAAGGATGGTGATCGCGCCGTCCTTGCTCATGCGACCGATGCCTTCCTGGTAGAGGCTGGTGTAGGCCTGGTCTTCGAGCAGCTTGAAGTCGCTGCTGGTCTTGAGTGGACCTTCCTCGATCAGCAACACCTTGTAGCCCGCGGCGCTAAGGATTTCGGCGGTGGTCCCGCCGCCAGCGCCGCTGCCGATAATCGCCACGTCCGCTTCGAGGGTCAGGTCCTGGGACAGTTGCGAACCGTTATAGGTTTTCCAGCCACGGGCCAGGCCTTCGCGGAACGGATCGGGTACGGGCATGTTCAGGTTCTCTTCTTATTTTGAGTTCGGTGGTGAAGCGGCTGACGTCTTCGCGGGCAAGCCTCGCTCCCACAGGATTTGAGGTGGACCACCCTTTTATGAACGACTCAAACCCTGTGGGAGCGAGGCTTGCCCGCGAATGGGTCGACTCGGTTTCAAACCGTCGGCGGTCCGGGATACCCGCAATGCGCCCATGACTCCGCCCGGCTGTACCACGCCATCATCACCAGTTGCTGCAGCGAGCTGTGGCCCATGCGCAGCAGATTTAACGAGCTGTTTTCCCAGCGATCCAGGAAGTGCCGGATCTCGTCGCTGCTGGCGTTTTCCCAACTGCCCCAGATCCCGGTCAGGGGGCCGCGAGTCACGGCCATTCCCAGCACATCGAATAACTGCTGGGTCAGCTTGAGCATTTCCGGCGACAGGTGATTCAAGCTGTTATCCAGGCAGTTCAGGGTGCCATCGACGGCCGTCGGCATTTTCTCGACGGCCACGGCGCCGTCGAGCATCACCGGAATCAGTGCCCGCAGAAACAGCAAGTCACCGCTGCGCAGAATCGCGAAACCACTGGCTGCAATGCTCGACGAGCAGCCGCTGAGGCTCGCTCCCAAACCCGCGGTGGCGAGAAAGGCGCTGGCACCCAGGCTGAATTTAAGCAAGCCGCGCCGTGACAGCGCAGGTGTATCGGACAGACTTGGGCTCATTATTGTTATTACCCGGTGGTGATGATCGTTAGCGGATAAACAGCTTCTGAATCAGCTTCTGAATGGATTTTCCGTACGGCGGGTAGATCAATTTCGCCGCATTGAACCGCTGTTTGATCAGCACACCTTTGGCTTTGCTGAAGGTCAGGAAACCTTCGTGGCCGTGGTAATGACCCATGCCCGAGGCGCCGATACCGCCGAATGGCATGTCGTCCTGAGCGACGTGCAGCAGGGTGTCGTTCAGGCACACACCGCCGGAATGGGTTTCGTGAAGCACGCGATTTTGCTCACGCTTGTCGTAGCCGAAGTAATACAGGGCCAGCGGACGTGGTCGTTGGTTGATGTAGGCAAAGGCTTGATCCAGATCCTTGTACGGAACGATCGGCAACAGCGGGCCGAAGATTTCGTCCTGCATCACCATCATGTCGTTGCTGACATTGAGCAGCAGGCTGTGGCTCATGCGGCGCCCCTGGCCCTGGTCGAACAACGGAATCAGCAGCGCCCCCTTGCTGGTGGCATCGCTGATGTAGCCGTTGAGGCGCGCCAGTTGTCGGTCATTGATGATCGCGGTGTAGTCCGGGTTGTCGGTCAGGGTCGGATAAAACCCGCGAACCGCCTGACGATAGGCCTCGATAAACGCACCGACGCGATCTTCCGGCACCAGGACATAGTCCGGGGCCACGCAGGTCTGCCCGGCGTTGAGCGTCTTGCCGAAGGCGATGCGTTCGGCAGCGTCCTTGAGCGGCACGTCGCGAGACACGATGGCCGGGGATTTGCCGCCGAGTTCGAGGGTCACCGGGGTCAGGTTCTCGGCCGCCGCACGCATCACGTGTTTGCCAACGCTGGTGGCGCCGGTGAACAGCAGGTGATCGAAGCGCAGCTTTGAGAACGCTACACCGATATCGGCTTCGCCCAGCACCACGCAGACCAGGTCTTGCGGGAAGATTCGGCCCAGCAGTTCCTTGAGCAACACACCGAAGACCGGGGTCGACTCACTGAGTTTGAGCATCACCCGATTGCCTGCCGACAACGCGCCTACCAATGGCCCGATGGCCAGATACAGTGGATAGTTCCACGGCACGATCACCCCGACCACACCCAAAGGTTGATAAACGACTTTGGCTGCCGCGGGTTGAAAGGCAATCCCGACCTTGCGCTTCGACGCCTTCATCCAGCCTTTGAGGTGCTGATTGGCGTAGTGAATGCCATGCAGGCTGGGCATCAGTTCGGCGAGCAGGGTTTCATCGGCGCTGCGATGACTGAAATCCTGGCTGATGGCATCGATCAGAGCCTGCCGCTCATTGCTCAACAGATCTCGCAGGGCTTTTAGCCACTGCTGGCGCTGGGCAGCGGGCGGCATCGGGTTGGCTGCATACGCCGTGCGTTGGGCGTCGAACAGGGTCTGGAGCTCATCCAGAGGCTGCTGGAGGTTCTGCAGGTAGGCGATGTCAGCAGTCATGGTCGGCTCCGGTTTTAGTGTAATAAGGGACTTTTTAGAGTCCGTGCTCTAGAAAGTCAAATGACATCCTGGTGCAGCGTTGTTTTATCCACTCCCCGTTAGGTCGTAAGATGCCCGTCAACGCACTCTGAATTAAAGCCCAAGCCATGGCCCCTCGGATCAAAACCAGCGAGCGCATCGTGCAGAACAGCCTGGAGCTGTTCAATCAGCAGGGTGAGCGCAGCATCAGCACCAACCACATTGCTGCCCACATGGAAATTTCACCGGGCAACCTGTACTACCACTTCCCCAACAAGCAGGCGATCATCGCCGTGCTGTTCAGTGAGTACGAAAGCCTGGTGGACAGCTTCCTGCGCCCACCCCAGGGCCGCGCCGCCACGGTTGACGACAAGCGCGTCTACCTCCAGGAGTTGCTGGCCGCCATGTGGCGCTACCGGTTTTTGCACCGCGATCTGGAGCATCTGCTCGACAGCGATCCAGAGCTGGCCGCCCGTTATCGGCGTTTTTCCCAACGCTGTCTGATCCATGGCACGCACATCTACGCGGGCTTCGTCGAGGCCGGCATCCTGCAAATGGACAAGGTTCAGATTGAATCCTTGACGCTTAATGCCTGGATCATCCTGACGTCCTGGGTGCGTTTTCTATGCACCACGCGTGATAACTCCAATCACCTGAGCGAGCAGGCCATTAAACGCGGCGTGTATCAGGTGCTGGTGCTTGAGGCCGGTTTTGTCACGGATCAGTCTCGCGCCGCGGTGAATGCGCTGTTTGAGGAATTTTACGTACCACTGGCCCAAGCGCTGGAAGAAGTGGGATAGAAAGTGCAGTAGGATCAAGCACAGCCTAATCACAGGAGTCCGTTATGCCCATTGCGCAGCTGATCAGCCCACAAGCGTTGGACTTGAAAAAGGATCAGCCGGGGTTGGTGATTCTGGATTGTCGTTTTGCCCTCGAAGACCCGGATTACGGTCAGCGCAGTTATGCCGAAGGGCATATCGCCGGGTCGAGCTTTGCCGATCTTGAGCGTGATTTGAGCGGGACTGTGGTCAAGGGTGTGACCGGGCGCCATCCGTTGCCTGAACCTGAAGACTTGATCGAACGTCTGCAATCCTGGGGCACCAACGCCGACAGCGATGTGGTTTTGTACGACGACGGTCCGGGTGCCTACGCGGCGCGGGCCTGGTGGTTGCTGGCCTGGCTGGGTAAACGTGACGGCGTGTTCATCCTCGATGGCGGGCTCAAGGCCTGGCACGCGGCCGGTTTACCCCTGAGTCTTGATGCGCCGGAGATTGAACGTGGCACCTTCACGGGGGCACCGGACAACGCGCTGATCTTGAGCGCCGAACAGCTCCAGCAACGTCTTGGCCAGCCCGCGCTGACCTTGCTCGATGCCCGCGGCTTGCCGCGCTTCAAGGGCGAAGTCGAGCCGATCGACCCGATTGCCGGGCACATCCCCGGCGCACAATGTGCGGCGTTCACTGACAACCTGGGCAGCGACGGGCGTTTTCTGCCGGCGGATCAGCTCAAGCAGCGTTTTGCCGACAAACTTGGTAATCGTTCGCCGACCGATCTGGTGGCGTACTGCGGTTCTGGCGTGACGGCGTGTCACAACCTGTTTGCACTGTGTCTAGCCGGGTATCCGTTGGGATCGTTGTATGCCGGTTCATGGAGCGAGTGGATCAACGATCCTGCGCATGGCATCGCCATCGGCGAGTAATCCCCCATCTAAATGTGGAAGCGGGCTTGCTCGCAACCCATTACTCGCGACCTGCGGTCAGCCACTGCGGGATGCGGCGTTCCAGGTAATAACCCGGTTGCCTGAACGAGCCATCGACGAAGCCGACATGCCCACCCTTGGGCTGTAGTTCGAATTGAGTGCAGGCGGACAATTCCTCGGCTTGCGGCAGGCTATGAGGAAAGACAAACGGGTCATCGGCCGCTTGAATGATCAGGGTTGGCGTACGAATCTCGCCTAGGAAATAGCGACTCGAGGCTTGACGATAGTAATCCTTGGCATCGGCAAAACCATTCAGCGGCGCCGTGACCCGGCCATCGAAATCCCAGAACGTGCGCATGTTCTCCAGTGAGCCCAGCGCAGCCAATGCCGCCAGTCCATCCTCGCGCCCGTCATGCTGGAACTGTCGCTGCTTGTTCTTGATGTAGGCCACCATCTCGCGCATGAAATGCGCCTGATAGACCTTGGAGAAACCCTGGCCGATACGGTCGGCGCATTGATCGAGACGAAACGGCACCGACACCGCCACCGCACCGACCACGCCGCTGTCACTGCCGGATTCGCCCAAGTGCTTGAGCAAGACATTGCCGCCCAGGGAATAGCCGATCGCATACAGTGGCGCCAGAGGGCGTTTGGCCCGCAGGTGCTTGATGGTTTCGGCCAGGTCTTCGCTGGCACCGGAGTGGTAGCTGCGCGGCAACAGATTCGGCTCGCCTGAGCAGCCGCGCCAGTTCAGCGCGACGCTGGCCCAGCCTTGCGCGCCCAGTGCTTTCTGCACCCCGGCCACGTAAGGCGAATTTGAAGAGCCGGTCAGGCCGTGCAACACCAGCACCAGTGGCGCATCGGCGCTGTGCGGGCCGTGCCAGTCGAGATCGAGAAAGTCACCGTCCTCAAGCCACAAGCGTTCGCGTTGGCGTTCGATGTGCGTGGTTTTGCGCCACAGCGGTCCCCACAAGGTTTGCAAGTGCGGATTGCCGAGGCCGAAGGCCGGGGTGAAGCGTTCTGGCAGATAGGACACGTTTATTTCTCGATGCAGCGGTGCGAGCCTCGCTTGAGGCGCGCACCTTTTTCAGGCCGGTCGATTAACCGGCGATCTCTGCCATACGTTGCCACAACGCGTAGTAAACCCGCCCGGATTTCTGCTCCCGGTGCAGGCGCCAGTTGCCTGGCAGACCGAGTATCGATGGCGCGTTTTCGCTTTCAGTGTAGATCCAGGCCTCGTTGGCCAGCCATTGACGCTCTTCAAGCAGCGTGCAGACGGTCGGCAACAGGTTCTGGTTGAACGGCGGATCGAGGAACACCACGTCGTACGCAGTTGCTGTCTGGGTTTCCAGGTAGCGCAAGGCATCGGCGGTCTGAATCTGGCCGGTGGTGCAGCGCAGCGTGCCCAGATGCTCCTTGATGCTGGCGACCGCGATGTTGCTCGCGTCCAGCGCCTGACCCATGGCCGCGCCACGGGACAACGCCTCGAGGAACAACGCGCCGCTGCCGGCGAACGGATCAAACACTTTGGCCCCGGCAACGTACGGTGCGAGCCAGTTGAACAGGGTTTCACGCACCCGGTCCGGGGTCGGACGCAGGCCCGGTGCATCAGGGAAGCTCAGCTTTCGGCTGCCCCATTCACCGCCGATGATGCGCAGTTGGTTCACACCGTTGTGCACGTTGTGAACAGGTTTTTTAGGACGAGTGGCCATTAATGCTCCGGGACCCCAAGCGGTTGCTCGGCAGGTTTATCAGTAGGGGCCGGTAACGGCTTTTGCGGCACGGTCGGGCCAGCGCTGACGATGACCATTTTGTCCGTGCTCAAGTGTTTGTTCAGTGCGGTTTTGACCTGTTCGACCGTCAGGCGCTGGGACTCACGCATAAAGTCATCCAGATAATTCAGCGGCAGGTTGTAGAAACCCATGGCGCCGAGTTGGCCGACAATATGGGCGTTGCTGGCAGTGGACAGCGGGAAGCTGCCGGCCAATTCACGCTTGGCGTCATCGAGTTCTTTCTCGGTCGGGCCGGTTTTAAGGTAGTCGGCGAGCACGTCTTGCACCAGTTTCAGCGTGCCTTCGCTCATCTCGGCGCGGGTTTGCAGGTTGATCATGAACGGGCCCCGCGCCTGCATCGGGCTGAAACCTGAATACACGCCGTAAGCCAGGCCACGCTTCTCGCGCACTTCGCTCATCAGCCGGGTGCCAAAGCCACCGCCGCCGAGTATCTGGTTGCCCATGGACAGTGCTGCGTAGTCCGGATCGTCACGATCGATACCCAGTTGCGCGAGCATCAGGTTGGTCTGCTTGGACGGGAACTCGATGTGGCCGATGCTGGCTTTCGGTTCCTCCGGTTGCGCGATTTTCGCCAGCTCAGGACCTTTTGGCAGCGTGCTGGAAACTTGCGAAGCAATCGCCTCCGCCTCGGCACGAGACAGGTCGCCCACCAGCGCGATCACCACGTTGCCAGCCGCATAGGCCTTCTCATGGAATGCGCGCAGTTGCGCCACGGTAATCGCCGGAACGGTTTTCGCCGTGCCGTCGCTGGAATGCGCGTATGGGTGATCGCCGTACAGACGGTTCATCAGCTCCAGGCTCGCCAGTTTGCCCGGGTTCTGCTTCTGGTATTCGAAACCGGCGAGCATCTGGTTCTTGATGCGCGCAAAGGAATCGGCAGGGAAGGTCGGTTTGCCGACGACTTCAGAGAACAATTTCAGGGCCGGTTCGCGTTTGTCCGCGGCGCTGAGGCTGCGCAGGGAGGCCAGCGCCATGTCTTTAAACGCGCCGTTGCCAAAGTCTGCGCCCAGGCCTTCGAAGCCCTGAGCGATGGCGCCAACGTCTTTGTCGGCCACACCTTCGTTGAGCATGGCGTTGGTCAGCACGGAGAGACCAGGTGCGTCGCCGTCCTGGCTGCTGCCGGCAGCGAAGATCAGGCGCATGTCGAACATCGGCAGCTCCCGGGCTTCGACAAACAGGACCTTGGCGCCTTCGGCGGTTTTCCAGGTCTGCACGTCCAGGGTGCGGTGGCTTGGCGCCTTGCCGTCGAGTTCTGCCAGCGATTGCAGCTTCTGGCTGGCCTTGGCCTTGTCGAGGGCTTCGCTGGCTTTGGATTCGTCGGTTTTTGAGAAGTAAAAAGCTGCAGACCCGATCAATGCGACAGCGATCAGGCCAATCAGGGACAAGCGCGGTTTTTTACGCTCACTCATGAGTCGTCTCCTCTGGCAATACATGGGCGACGCTGAGACGTTCGCGGGTGAAATACAGCTTGGCGGCTTTCTGGATGTCTTGCGGGGTCACGCTTTCCAGGTCGGCGAGTTCGGTGTCCATCAGCTTCCACGACAGGCCAACAGTTTCCAGTTGGCCAATGGCGGTGGCCTGGCTGGTGATCGAGTCACGTTCGTAGACCAGGCCTGCGATGACCTGTGCGCGGACGCGTTCCAGCTCTTCAGCGGACGGCGCGGTGGTTTTCAGCTGTTCAAGCAGCTTCCACAAACCGGCTTCGACCTGGGCCATGGTTTTCTTTTTCTGGGTATTGGGTGTTGCCGACAAGGTGAACAGGCTGTCGCCACGGGTATAGGCGTCGTAGCTCGACGAACCGCCGGACACCAGCTCTTCGCCGCGCTCCAGTTGTGTCGGGATGCGTCCGCTGTAGCCGCCGTCGAGCAGGGCCGAGATCAGGCGCAAGGCATTCACCGAACGTTTGTCTTCGGCGGTGGCGATGCTTGGCACGTTGAAACCCAGCATCAGGCTTGGCAGTTGGGTCTGCACGTGCAGGGTGATCTGCCGCTCGCCAGGTTCGGCCAGTTCCAGCGGGATTTTCGCCGGTGGCACATCACGTTTGGCGATCGGGCCGAAGTAGCGCTGGGCCAGGGTTTTGACCTCATCCGGGGTCACGTCGCCGACCACGACCAGTGTGGCGTTGTTCGGCACGTACCAGGATTGGTACCAGTGGCGCAGCTCCTCGACTTTCATGCGATCGAGGTCAGCCATCCAGCCGATGGTCGGCGTGTGGTAACCGCTGGCCGGGTAGGCCATGGCCTTGAAGCGTTCGTAGGCCTTGGACATTGGTTTGTCGTCGGTGCGCAGGCGACGTTCTTCTTTAATGACTTCGATCTCGCGGGCGAACTCGTCGGCCGGCAGACGCAGGCTGGCCATGCGGTCGGCTTCCAGCTCGAAAGCCACGCCCAGACGGTCACGGGCCAGCACCTGGTAATAAGCGGTGAAATCGTCGCTGGTGAACGCGTTCTCTTCAGCGCCGAGGTCGCGCAGGATCAGCGAAGCTTCGCCGGGGCCGACTTTTTCGCTGCCCTTGAACATCATGTGTTCCAGGGCGTGGGACAAACCGGTCTGACCCGGGGTCTCGTAGCTCGAGCCGACCTTGTACCAGACTTGGGAAACCACCACCGGTGCACGGTGGTCTTCGCGCACGACGACCTTCAGGCCGTTATCGAGGGTGAATTCGTGAGTGGGTTGTGGATCGGCAGCCAGGGCCGAGAGGGGCAGACAAACTGTGCTGAGCAGCAGGCCTGCAGCGCGGCGGGCTAAAGCATTCATTCGTTTTTAAACCTGTTGAGCTGCCCGCTTGGTCTTAGCGTCGGCGGGCGAGAGGTAGGGCGTGTCATCAATCATTACCAGTACCGCGCCGGAGCCTGATAGTGCGCAGGGCAAGGCGCGAGGAGTGTAGTTTGGTCATTCCAAATAAACTCCGAGCAACGCAGCCCTGCACACTATCAGGCCCGGCCCTCCGGGTGGCGCCTGAAAACGGGCCATGCTGCGTTGCAGTCCTTGGGAAGGAAAGCACATTCCCTGCGGCCTGCGCCTTGCCTGGCCCGTTTTCAGGCGGCCACGCGGTACTGGTAATGATTGATGACACGCCCTAGGATACTGGTCCGTTTTACTGGCGGCCACGCCTATCAGGCCTTTGATCGGCCGGAAGGTTGCATGGGTTACCTGCGGAAGCTTTGATTTTGTCAGCTAAAATCTGCGTTTTCGCCGACGATGCCGTTCCAGTCCTTCGTATTAGTCAACCTTTGAGGTGCTGTTTGCACCTCGACAAAATGTTGCGCGTGAACAAGCTGGGTCAATCGCAGTCTGTTCTGCATCGAATATTTATTTGCCGGGGCGCCCTTTGGCGCGTCGCTACCGTGAGATAGCCGTCCTCCATGTTTGGTTCCAACGACGACAAGAAAGCCCCAGCTGAGGCTGGTGAGAAGAAAAGCCTGTTCGGATGGCTGCGCAAAAAGCCGCAGGAACCCGTCGTCGAACAGCCACAGCCACTTCCTGAGCCAACGCCTGCGCCGGTCATAGAAGAAGAGCCCGCGCCGGTTGTCTTGCCGATCGCTGAGCCGGTGCTGCAACCGATAGTTGAGGTTGAGCCTGAAACTGAACTGGTGGTTGAGCTGCCGCTGGCGCCAACCGCAGAGCCGTGGCTGACCTTGCCTGTGGCGGAAGAGCCGGTGGCATTGGTCGAAGATGAGCTGGCGCCGCACGTTGCGCCGCCGATTCCAGCGCCGAGCGCATTTGCTCCGGAGCCCGTTCAGGCGCCAGTGGTTGAGCCGGTTGTCGCGCCAGTTGTCATGGCCGAGCCTGCGTTCGTGGTCCCGGAGCCTGTCGTTCCTGCATTTGTTGCTCCGGTTGCTCCAGCACCCGCACCGGTTGTCGCTCCCGTTGCCGCCGCACCTGTCGCTCCCGTCGAAGCGCCTGCCGAGCCTGCGCGTACCGAAGAAACCAAAGCCGGTTTCTTCGCCCGCCTGAAACAAGGCTTGTCCAAGACCAGCGCCAGCATCGGCGAAGGCATGGCCAGCCTGTTCCTGGGCAGGAAGATCATCGATGACGAGCTGCTTGAAGACATCGAAACCCGCTTGCTGACCGCCGACGTTGGCGTCGAGGCGACGTCGGTGATCATTCAGCATCTGACCCAGAAAGTTGCCCGTAAAGAACTGGCCGATGCCGATGCGCTGTACAAATCCCTGCAAGCGGAACTGGCGGCGATGCTCAAGCCCGTCGAGCAACCGCTGAAAATCACTTCGCAGAGCAAGCCGTTCGTGATTCTGGTCGTCGGCGTCAACGGCGCCGGCAAGACCACCACCATCGGCAAACTGGCGAAAAAGCTGCAACTTGAAGGCAAGAAAGTCATGCTCGCGGCCGGCGATACCTTCCGCGCCGCCGCCGTCGAGCAATTGCAGGTCTGGGGCGAACGCAACAAGATCCCGGTCATCGCCCAGCACACCGGCGCTGACTCGGCTTCGGTTATCTTCGATGCCGTGCAAGCAGCCAAGGCCCGTGGCATCGACGTGCTGATCGCCGACACCGCCGGTCGTCTGCACACCAAAGACAATTTGATGGAAGAGCTGAAGAAGGTTCGCCGGGTGATCAGCAAACTCGACGCCGACGCGCCTCACGAGGTGCTGTTGGTGCTCGATGCCGGTACGGGGCAGAACGCGATCAGTCAGACCAAGCAATTCAACCAGACCGTCGAACTGACTGGCCTGGCGCTGACCAAGCTCGACGGCACCGCCAAAGGTGGGGTGATTTTCGCCCTCGCCAAGCAGTTTGGCTTGCCCATTCGCTACATCGGCGTCGGTGAAGGCATCGATGATTTGCGCACTTTTGAAGCAGAACCCTTTGTCCAGGCACTGTTTGCCGAGCGGGAGCGTTCATGATTCGTTTCGAGCAGGTCGGTAAGCGCTACCCGAACGGACACGTCGGCTTGCATGAGCTGAGCTTTCGAGTCCGACGGGGCGAGTTTTTGTTTGTGACCGGCCACTCTGGCGCCGGTAAAAGCACCTTATTGCGCCTGCTGCTGGCGATGGAGCGTCCGACCACCGGCAAATTGCTGCTGGCCGGGCAAGACCTGAGCACCATCAGCAATGCGCAGATCCCGTACTTGCGCCGGCAGATCGGCGTGGTGTTCCAGAACCATCAGTTGCTGTTCGATCGCACGGTGTTCAACAATATCGCGCTGCCCTTGCAGATCCTTGGGCTGTCCAAGGCCGAGATCGCCAAGCGCGTGGATTCGGCCCTGGAGCGCGTAGCGCTCTCGGACAAGACCGATTTGTACCCCGGCGACTTGTCCACCGGTCAGCAACAGCGCGTCGGCATCGCCCGCGCCATTGTTCACCGTCCGGCCTTGCTGCTGGCAGATGAGCCGACCGGTAACCTCGATCCGCGTCTGGCGGCAGAAATCATGGGCGTGTTCGAAGACATCAACCGTCTGGGCACCAGCGTGCTGATTGCCAGTCACGACCTGGCGCTGATCGCCCGTATGCGTCACCGCATGCTGACGCTGCAGCGCGGCCGATTGATCGGCGACGGGGAGGCTGGCGTATGAGTGCGACACGCAGCCCCAAGGTTTCCGAGCGCGTGGCCCCCAAGGCCGCCGATCCGCAGCCGCAGAAGAAAAAACGCGACGATGACGACGGTCCGGACTTCGCCACGTTGTTCCGCGCCTGGGTCGAGAGTCATCGGGCCAGTCTGCTCGATAGCTTGCGTCGTTTGGGCAAGCAGCCAATCGGTAGCTTCTTTACCTGCATGGTGATGGCGGTGGCTCTGAGTTTGCCCATGGGCCTGTCACTTTTGCTAAGTAACGTCGAACGCCTCGGCGGTTCCTGGCAACGTGCGGCGCAGATTTCCCTGTACCTGCAAATCGAGGCCAGCCCCGCTGAGGGTGAGTCGCTGCGCGAGCAGATCAAGGGGATGCCCGGCGTCGCCGATGCTGAATATGTCGGCCGCGATCAAGCGCTGGAAGAGTTTCAGCAGCAGTCCGGTCTGGGCGAGGCGCTCAAGGAGCTGCCGGAGAACCCGCTGCCAGGCGTGGTTCTGGTGACGCCGAATGAAGTCGACAAGCCCGCGCTTGAAGCATTAAGACAAAAACTTTCTGAGTTGCCGAAGGTACAACAGGCGCAACTTGATCTAGTCTGGGTCGAGCGTCTGGCAGCGATCCTCAAGCTGGGCGACCGTTTTGTCTTCGGTCTGACCGTGCTTTTGGTTTCTGCATTACTTTTGGTGATAGGCAATACCATTCGTCTTCATATTGAAAACCGCCGCACAGAGATAGAAGTGATTAAACTCGTCGGCGGCACTGACAGCTATGTGCGCAGGCCCTTTCTGTATATGGGTGCGCTATATGGCTTCGGTGCTGGGATTCTTTCCTGGGGCGTATTGGCGTTTGGCCTTGATTGGCTGAACGATGCGGTGGTGGGGCTGGCCGGCTTGTACGGCAGTGATTTCGCGCTGGCCGGAGTGCCAGTTGCAGATGGTCTGTCGCTCTTGCTTGGCGCGGTGCTGTTGGGGTATATCGGTGCATGGATTGCAGTCGCACGCCACCTGAGGGAGCTTGCGCCTAAGTAGTATCATTTTGCTCGTATTGACCTTTCAGCGTTTATGGGAACTTGTCTTTCGGTTTCCGGTCAATTTTCGCAGTGCTGAACTGCACGAGTTATGTAAGTCGGAGGTTTTTTCGTATGACCAATTCTTTGCAACCTGCATATGCTCTGGTCCCGGGTGCGAACCTGGAGGCCTATGTGCACACGGTGAACAGCATTCCGTTGCTGACGCCGGAGCAGGAGCGTGAACTGGCCGAGAGTCTCTATTATGAGCAGGATTTGGGGGCGGCTCGGCAGATGGTGCTCGCCCACCTGCGTTTTGTTGTACATATCGCCCGTAGCTATTCCGGCTACGGTCTGGCTCAGGCCGACCTGATTCAGGAAGGCAACGTCGGCCTGATGAAGGCAGTGAAGCGCTTCAACCCGGAAATGGGTGTACGCCTGGTGTCCTTTGCCGTGCACTGGATCAAGGCGGAAATCCACGAGTTCATTCTGCGCAACTGGCGCATTGTGAAAGTCGCGACCACCAAGGCTCAACGCAAGCTGTTTTTCAACCTGCGCAGCCAGAAGAAGCGTCTGGCGTGGCTGAACAACGAGGAAGTCCACCGTGTGGCGGAAAGCCTCGGTGTAGAGCCTCGGGAAGTGCGCGAGATGGAAAGTCGCCTGACCGGTCATGACATGGCCTTCGACCCGGCCGCGGAAGCGGACGATGACAGCGCTTTCCAATCGCCGGCCAACTATCTGGAAGACCACCGGTACGACCCGGCCCGTCAACTGGAAGAGGCTGACTGGAGCGACAACTCGAACCACAACCTGCACGAAGCGCTTGAAGTGCTGGACGACCGCAGCCGTGACATCCTCTACCAGCGCTGGCTGGCAGAAGAAAAAGCTACGCTGCACGACCTGGCGCAGAAGTACAACGTGTCGGCCGAGCGTATTCGTCAGCTCGAGAAGAGCGCGATGAACAAGCTCAAGGTGTCGATCGCCGCTTAACCTGCGCGCCCGGCAACAAAAAACGCCCCGATCATTGATCGGGGCGTTGTTGTTTGTGCATCAAAAAGTCACTGTGCCCAAGGTGCGCGGCGCGATTCATTAAGCCCAGCAAGGTAGCTGTCACCACCGAGCTGACTCATCTGCCGCCGAATCCATCCCGCTCGCCGTGCGACATAGTTGGTTGGATGACCGGCACTCCAAACGCGCGGGTTAGGCAGCACCGCAGCCAGCGAACTGGCCTGCTGCCGGGACAGCGAGCGAGCGCCGACGCCAAAGTGATGCCTGGCCGCTGCTTCGGCGCCAAACACACCGTCATCCCATTCAACGCTGTTGAGGTACACCTCGAGAATTCTCTGCTTGGGCCAGAGCACTTCGATCAGCCCGGTAAACCAGGCTTCCAGGCCTTTGCGTAACCAGCTGCGGCCCGACCACAGAAACAGATTCTTCGAGACCTGCTGACTCAGGGTGCTGGCGCCGCGAATCGATCCACCGAGCTCGTTGTGCGCCAGAGCGGCCTGGATCGCGCCAAAGTCAAAACCCCAATGCTCCGGGAATTTCTGATCCTCGCCGGCAATTACCGCGACTTTCAGGTCGTCGGAGATTTCATCCCAGGGTTTCCAGGTGCGTTGCAGGTCGATGGGTTCGCCGTCGAACCAGGATTCGACCTTGCGCTCGACCATCAAGGCCGTTCCAGGTGGTGGTACCACGCGAAAAATCAGAACCAGCAATACGCTGCCACCCGCGAACCAGAGCAGGGCCTTCGTGAATCGTCGCAAAAATAAACGCAGCATAGAGATGGCTTGGCCGAACCCGTTGAGCGGGCCATTATACAGACCCTGTTGATCGAGTCTGACTGGAGTTCTCATGCTGCGTGGCTTTCTGATGCTGGCCGCTTTTTTCGGCTTCACCGGCGTTGCCCTTGGCGCGTTCGCCGCCCACGGCCTGAAAAACCGTCTGACGCCCGAATACCTGGCGATCTTCCACACCGGCGTGACCTACCAATTGGTGCACACCCTGGCCTTGCTGGGCGTGGCATTGCTGGCCACGCAGATTCCCGGTCGTCTGATCACGTGGGCGGGTGCATCGTTTGTCATCGGCATTCTGCTGTTCTCCGGCAGTCTGTACCTGTTGACCATGACCGGCGTCAGCAAGTTAGGGATCATCACCCCCTTCGGCGGGCTGGCATTTCTGGTGGGCTGGTTCTGCCTGGGGCTTGCCGCCTGGCGGTTGAGCTGACCTTGTAGGAGCGAGGCTTGCCCGCGAAGGCGTCGGTTCATTGAGCATAGACATCGCCTGACACGACGCCTTCGCGGGCAAGCCTCGCTCCTACTGAATCTAGTTTCAAGACGAATGGCTTGGGTCACCTAGACTGATCGGGCTAGAATGCCAGCCCCTAAAAATGATGGCGGCATTCGGTATGCGCATTCAGTTGAACGGCGAATCCCTTGAACTGCCCGACGGCGAAACCGTTGCGGCCCTGCTGACCCGTCTGGATCTGACCGGACGCCGGGTGGCGGTCGAACTCAATCTGGATATCGTCCCGCGCAGCCAGCATGCCGACACCACGCTGAACGACGGCGACAATGTCGAAGTGGTACACGCCATCGGCGGCGGCTAGTCGCCCGGCCCGCAAGGGCACAGAATTCTGCAAGAACCTCACCCCTACAGAGGATTTCCCATGAGCATCGTTCGTAGCGACAAGCCCTTCGTCCTGGCCGGTCGTACTTACCAGTCGCGTTTGCTGGTAGGTACCGGCAAGTACCGCGACATGGAAGAAACCCGCCTGGCCATCGAAGCCTCGGGTGCCGAGATCGTCACATTCGCCGTGCGCCGCACCAACCTCGGCCAGAACCCGGGCGAACCGAACCTGCTCGAAGTCCTGTCGCCGGATCGCTACACCTTCTTGCCTAACACCGCCGGTTGCTTCGACGCTGCCGAGGCTGTGCGCACCTGTCGCTTGGCCCGTGAGCTACTCGGCGGCCACAACCTGGTGAAGCTGGAAGTGCTGGCGGACCAGAAAACCCTGTTCCCCAACGTGATCGAAACCCTCAAGGCCGCCGAAGTGCTGGTCAAGGAAGGTTTCGACGTGATGGTTTACACCAGCGATGACCCGATCATCGCCCGTCAACTGGCGGAAATCGGCTGCATCGCGGTGATGCCGCTGGCCGGTCTGATCGGTACAGGCCTTGGGATCTGCAACCCGTACAACCTGCAGATCATCCTCGAAGAAGCCAAGATTCCGGTGCTGGTGGATGCCGGTGTCGGTACCGCTTCCGACGCCACCATCGCCATGGAACTGGGTTGCGAAGCGGTGCTAATGAACTCGGCCATCGCCCATGCCCAGCAGCCGATCATGATGGCTGAAGCCATGAAACACGCCATCGTCGCGGGCCGCCTGGCCTACCTCGCCGGCCGCATGCCGAAAAAACTTTATGCCAGCGCCTCCTCGCCGCTGGATGGTCTGATCAAGTAAGAGCCATTGATGACTGAATCAAACGACACGCCAATCCAGACGGAAGAAGGCGAAGAGCGCCAACACCGCCGCATCAAGAGTTTCGTGATGCGCGCCGGGCGCATGACCGAAGGCCAGCAAAAAGGTTTGGAGCAGGGCACGCCGCTGTTCGCCCTGCCATTGGCCGATGCGCCGGTAGACTTCGACCAGGTGTTCGGCCGTTCGGCGCCGCGCTCCCTGGAAATCGGCTTCGGCATGGGTCATTCGCTTCTGGAAATGGCCGCGGCCTCGCCGGAACAGGATTTTATCGGCGTGGAAGTGCACCGTCCGGGTGTTGGTGCGCTGCTCAATGGCGTGCTCACTCAAGGCCTGACCAACCTGCGGGTCTACGATTGCGATGCGATCGAAGTACTCAACCGCTGCGTGGCCGACAACAGCCTTGATCGCCTGATGCTGTTTTTTCCGGACCCATGGCACAAGAGCCGTCACCACAAGCGCCGTATCGTTCAGGCGTCGTTCGCTGAACTGGTACGCAGCAAGTTAAAGGTCGGCGGTGTGCTGCACATGGCCACCGACTGGGAACCGTACGCCGAGTACATGCTGGAAGTGATGAACGTTGCGCCGGGTTACCGCAACCTGGCCGAAGACGGCAAGTGCGTCCCGCGCCCGGCCGAGCGCCCGATCACCAAGTTCGAACGCCGCGGCGAACGACTTGGGCATGGCGTGTGGGATCTGAAGTTCGAAAAACAGTCTTAAGCCTTACGCAACACCCCATGTGGGAGCGAGCCTGCTCGCGAAAGCGGTCTGACAGTCAACGATAATGTTGAATGTGACGACGCCTTCGCGAGCAGGCTCGCTCCCACATCTATGGTTACCCCCTTTTCTGCAATACTGTTTTTGATGCGTGTTTGGCTTGCTTTCATCTATCCGGCGTCTGAGTGGGGTTGTGGCCCCCGCGCCTCGATGAGAATCGATGCCCGACGATCCTAATTATTTGAACGGCCTTTCAGCCGTGTGGGAGCTCAGGGTTGTCGTCAGGCCGGTTGGCCGTTCACGTCATCTGTTATCCAGCATCGCAAAACCAGGTGGGTGGTGCTCGGGTGACAGCAGGGTCAGGCGTTCATCGCGGTTGGCCCTGCATCGAATTCAGTGTGGTGTGCTGCAATTGCCCAGGCGATCCTCGCCAGTTTGTTGGCCAGCGCGCAGACCACATGGTTGGAGTGATGGTGGGCCAATAGCTGACGGACCCAGTCCGCCAGCCAGCCTTTCTGGCGCTCCAGCTGCATCAAGTAAACACGGGCGCACTGGATGAGCAGGCGCCTCTGGTTTCGATCACCGCGCTTGCTGATGCCCAACAGCACGGTCTTGCCGCCCGTGGAATGCTGTTTGGGCACCAGCCCGATCGAGGCCGAATAGCCTCGACCGCATTTGAACTGTTTGCCATCGCCCAACTCGGCAGCCAGGACGCTGGAGGTGATCGGGCCGACACACGGCATGGTCATCAAGCGAGCCGCCAGATCATCTCCAGCGGCCTGGCATTCCACGTCCTTGTCCCGTTTTTTGACTTGACCGTCCAGGTAGTTGAAGTGCTCATGCAGCATCATCAGAATTTTTTTGAAGGGCTCAGGCACTGAACTCGCCTCAAGCAGTGCCGGAAGATCTTTGATGGATTTGAAGCCTGGGGCCAAGCTGACGCCAACTTCAAGAAGGGCTGCGTGAATCCGATTGACGGTCGCGGTGCGGTCTTTGATGAACGCATCGCGTGTCGAATTGAGCATGGCCAGCGCCTGCTGAGCCTGGGTTTTGGGGGGCACAAAACGCATCGTTGGGCGGGTCGCTGCCTCGCAGATCGCCTCGGCGTCAGCGAAGTCGTTCTTGTTGCTTTTCACATAAGGACGCACGAGATGAGGCGCAATGAGCTTGGGCGTATGTCCCAGCTTTGCGACCTCCTGCGCCATGAAGTGGGCGCCGCCACAGGCTTCCATCACGACGGTGCAGGGATCGAGGTTCGCCAGGTGTTGGATCAGCGCCACTCGAGTAAACTTTTTGCGCTGGAGTTCATGACCACGATCATCTTGAGCATGCAGGTGAAAGGAGTGTTTTCCCAGGTCGATGGCGGCAATAGCTACTTTGTTCATGGCAACGGTCTCCGATAGGCCCCCTGTGAAAGCTTAGTGGGCGATCACAGGGGGCGGCGGGGGTAGCCATTTCATTATTTGTTTTGTGTGGTGTTCAAGATCGGCGTTTGGCCGCCGAAAACTCTAGGTCCCCACTTGTAAAGGAAGACGGGTTTTGAAAGTCATCTTCGCCTGCACGCTATTTTTAAGTCTGCTGTTTTCTGCCGCTTGCGAACGCGTTGTCACGCCCGATGAATACTTTGCAATCGCCCAGAGAGTGGCCGACAAAATCAAGCGTGACGCCGATGAACGGTTAAGGCTGGAAGCCGCCGGGGAATCTGCTTTCAAGTACAGTCCAGAGCAGCTGCGCAATGCGGAAGGTGATTTGGAAGCGCTCGTAGACAATCTGAAACGAGCGTCTGATGGCGGACACACTGGAGCAACGTACTTTTTGGCCAACCTGCAGGACAACCCGATGTTCTCCGAGCGTACGCGCAAAGAGACGTGTGGTCTTTACCAAAAAGCCATGGACCAAGGCTTGCTGGCGGCTGCGGTTGGCTATTACCACTTGTGTGATAAGGCATACGAGAGGTTTGATCTGCACAACGCGGATCACCTGAAGTACTTGCAGTCGCTGGAGCAGTTGCTGCAAAAGCCCGACGCCCATGGTGACGCCTATCCGTTACCGGCCAAGCATTCCCTATGTTTCATGGACGAAGCGGCGCCCTTGCCGCAGCAGGGTGTGCTGGCGGCCATGCGGGCCCGCGCCGTCGCGCTGGTCCTGACAGAAGACCAATATCGGGCCGAGGCCAACTACATTCTGGCGCTGACGCGTGTAAACAAGAATGACCGGCCTGACAGCCAGAATATTGCCTATCTGGATGAAGCTGAAGCGCTGGGCTGCAACGACTTCCACGGGCTAAGCGCCATGATGCGCAATGCAGCCGGGTTATCCAGCAAGTAATAGAAAGCGAGTCAGTCCTAAATACAAAATGTGGGAGCAAGCTCGCTCCCACAGTTGTTTTGTGTGCACTCGGAATCAGCGGCGGTCGGCCACAACGCCAATCAACACCAGCACCACCAACAACACCGGCGCCAGGCTGTAGTTGTTGAACTGGCTCAGGCCTTTGATGATCCACGGCGTGGCGTAGATCAGCGCGACGCCGCTGCCGACCATGCACAGCAGGGCCATCAGCGGGACGCGCAAGGCGCCGGCGATGCTGCCCAGGCGTTGGTCGACCCAGCCTTTGATGTCCGCGCCGAACAGCACCAGCAAACAACCCACCAGCGCCAGCGAGATTTCCGAGAGGTTGCTGCGGCTCCAGCGGGAGACGGTGGCGAGCAGGTCGAGTATCAAGTCCATTCGTTTTCCCTTAAGGCTGAAATCAGCTCAGAAATGTCTGCAGCAAGTCATTGAGAAAGAGTTGTCCGCGCTCGGTGGCCGCCAGACGTGACGGTTCGACCTGCAACAAGCCACTTTGTTCGGCGACCCGGCGGCCTTCGGCGAGGCTTTCCAATGCAAGCCCGGTGCGCTCCGGATACAGCCGCGATTCAACACCTGCCGTCAGGCGCAAGGCGTTCATCAGGAACTCGAACGGCAGCTCTTCATTGGTCAGGGCTTTCTCCCCGGCCTTGAAGCTTTTGGCCGGGTTGAGGTAGTCCTTCGGCAGACGGGTTTTCCAGGTACGGACGATGCGCCCGTCCGGATGGCTGAGCTTGCCGTGAGCCCCGGCACCGATGCCGATGAAGTCGCCGAAACTCCAGTAATTGAGGTTATGCCGCGCCGCACGATCGGCCTGTGCATAAGCCGAGACTTCGTATTGCGCGTAACCGTGTTCGGCTAACAGCGCCTGGCCGGCTTCCTGAATGTCCCACAGGGTGTCGTCTTCCGGCAGCGTCGGCGGCTGGTTCCAGAACACCGTGTTCGGTTCCAGGGTCAGCTGATACCAGGACAAGTGGGTCGGCTTCAGGGCAATGGCCTGGCGCAGGTCGCTCAGGGCGTCGTCCAGGGACTGATCGGGTAAACCGTGCATCAGGTCCAGATTGAAGTTGTCGAACCCGGCCTGACGGGCCATGCCAGCGGCACGTACCGCTTCGTCACCGTTGTGAATCCGCCCCAGCGCTTTGAGTTTCTCCTCCTGAAAGCTCTGGATGCCGATCGACAGGCGATTGATGCCCAGCGCCCGGTAAGCGACGAACTTCTCTTGTTCGAACGTCCCTGGATTAGCTTCCAGGGTGATTTCGATGTCGCTGGCAAACGGAATGCGTTGCTCGACGCCTTTGAGCAAGCGGCCCAATGCCCCGGCGCTGAACAGGCTCGGCGTGCCGCCACCGAAGAAGATCGAACTCAGCTCACGGCCGTAAACCGCATGCAGGTCCTGATCGAGGTCGGCGAGCAGCGCGTCCACATAGTCTTCTTCCGGCAGCACCGGGCTGGCGGTGTGGGAGTTGAAGTCGCAATAAGGGCATTTGCGCACACACCACGGGATGTGGATGTACAGCGCCAAGGGCGGCAGCGTTGGCAGCGCGGCCCGTGGCGATTGTGCGTCGCCGCCGAAGATCAGCGGCGATGCGGATGAGTCGAGGATCATTTCAGGCCCAGACGCTGGCGCAGCAGATCCATTGCACGGGCGCGGTGGCTGATGAGGTTCTTGTCGCTGGGGCTCAGCTCGGCACTCGAGCAATCGCGCTCCGGCACCCAGAACAGCGGATCGTAACCAAAACCATGCTCACCGCTGGCCTCGGTGAGGATACGCCCGTGCCACAGGCCTTCGCAGAGGATCGGCAACGGATCGTCGGCATGCCGCACCAGCGCCAGCACACAGACGAACTGAGCACCGCGCTCGTCTTGCGGCACGTCTTTCAACACATCGAGCAGTTTGGCGTTGTTCGCCGCATCGCCCTGGCCGTCGGCGTAACGGGCCGAGTAGATACCCGGCGCACCGCCGAGGAAATCCACTGCCAACCCCGAATCGTCGGCCAGCGCTGGCAGGCCGGAGATGCGCGCAGCATTGCGGGCCTTGAGGATGGCGTTTTCGACGAACGACAGGCCGGTTTCTTCAGGTTCGACGCTGCTGAACTCGCCGATCGAGCGCAGTTGCACCGATTCGCCGAGCATGGCCTGAAGTTCCTTGAGTTTGCCGGCGTTATGGCTGGCCAGTACGAGTTGCGTGAAATTGATCATTGGCCGGGGAAAAGCTCTTGTTGGAAACTGATGGTGTTGGTTTTGTCGCCCGTCTGCACCTTGATGTCAAAGGTGCGAATTTCCTGCTGATCCACCGGGAACTGGGCGATGTAGTACACCGCGCCTGTTTCAGTGATTTGTTTGAACTTCAGCGGGATGCTTTGGCTGGTCAGGTCTTTGACCGCGCCGCTGACCTGAGCCGTCTGTGGTTTCCCTTCCTTGAGTACCGAGACGTTGATCACGCCCTGATTCTTGCTGCGGGTCAGCTCGGCCGCTTTGGCGATATCCGGTGTCAGGAAGGTGGAATTGAAGGTGTTGTAATGCACCGTCACGTCGCCAAAGGTTTGCTTGCGCTCGCCCTTGATAACATCGGCGGCCATGGTGGTAATGCTCAGGCAGGCAGTAAGTACAAACAGCGCTAGACGACCCATGATCGTTCTCCTCGAAGTGTCGTGACTCAGACCGCGACCTTGTGGTCTTGCAGCCCGGGGCTGCTGACGCGGTAAATACCGATTTCACCTAATAGATTAGGCCATAGCTTACTGGCCCACCCGTGACGGTGCTGTTGATCCACGGCAAGCCGATCAATGACCTTTGCTTCACGTTCGCGACACAACGCTTCAAAGTCTTCGAAGGTGCAAAAGTGGATGTTCGGCGTGTTGTACCAGGTGTACGGCAGAAAATCGGACACCGGCATCCGGCCCTTGCTCGCCAGGTACCAGCGGCAGCGCCAGTGACCGAAGTTGGGGAAGGTGATGATGCACTGGCGACCGACGCGTAGCATTTCGTCGAGGATCTTGTCCGGGTAGTGCACGGCTTGCAGTGCCTGGGTCATGACCACGACGTCGAAGCTGTTGCTGGCAAAGTTGCCCAGACCCTTGTCCAGGTCCTGCTCGATGACGTTGATGCCCTTGGCCACACACTCGGCAATGTTGTCCGGGTCGTTTTCCAGGCCATAGCCGGTGACTTGCTTGTTTTCACGCAGCCAGGTCAGCAATTCGCCATCACCGCAACCGAGGTCGAGCACGCGGCTGCCGGCGGGGATCCATTCCTGGATGATTTCCAGATCGGCTCTCATGTCTTCCTCAAAGCGAAACACGGTTCATGTAATTGCTAAACGCCTGCAGGTAGCGCGGGATCGGAATCAAGAAGGCATCGTGGCCTTGCGGAGC
Organism: Pseudomonas sp. MDT1-16; assembly: GCF_054898115.1. NCBI lineage: Bacteria > Pseudomonadati > Pseudomonadota > Gammaproteobacteria > Pseudomonadales > Pseudomonadaceae > Pseudomonas > Pseudomonas sp. MDT1-16. The sequence continues at coordinate 6,022,730 of NZ_CM142717.1, read as the reverse complement.
GTCGATCTCCAGGTAACAGACGTCTTTTTTGGCCGCCATCAGCGCGTCCACCAGTTCCCGCGAACGGGCAGGGGAGAAGCGCCAGTCGGTGGTGAAGGACATCACGCAGAACTTGGCCTGGACGTTGGCGAAGGTTTTCGCCAGGTCATCGTCGAAGTTCGCCGCCGGATCGAAGTAGTCCAGCGCCTTGGTCATCAGCAGGTACGTGTTGGCGTCGAAACGCCCGGAGAACTCTTCGCCCTGATAACGCAGGTAGCTTTCGACCTGGAACTCCACGCTGTGGAAGTCGTAGTTGAGCTTTTCGCTCTTCAGGCCCCGGCCGAATTTCTCGCCCATGGAGTCGTCGGACAGGTACGTGATGTGTCCGACCATCCGCGCCAGCATCAAACCGCGCTTGGGGATCACGCCCGCTTCCTGGAACGAACCGCCGTGGAATTCGGGGTCGGTGAGGATCGCCTGGCGCGCCACTTCGTTGAAGGCAATGTTCTGCGCCGACAGCTTGGGTGCCGAGGCGATGGCCAGGCAGTGCCGAATGCGATCAGGGTAAGTGATGCTCCACTGCATGGCCTGCATGCCACCGAGACTGCCGCCGATCACGGCAGCCCATTGGCTGATGCCGAGCAGGTCTGCCAGGCGCGCCTGACTGTGAACCCAGTCTTCTACGGTCAGTACCGGGAAGTCGGCGCCAAACGGCTTGCCGGTGTCCGGATTGACGCTGCTCGGGCCGGTGGAGCCATTGCAACCGCCGAGGTTGTTCAGGCTGACCACGAAGAACTTGCTGGTGTCGATTGGTTTGCCGGGGCCGATGCAGCTGTCCCACCAACCGGGTTTGCGGTCGTCGGGGCTGTGGAAACCGGCAGCGTGGTGGTGGCCGGACAGGGCGTGGCAGATCAGCACGGCGTTGCTCGCCGTGGCGTTCAGCGTGCCGTAGGTTTCGTAGATCAGGTCATAAGCTGGGAGCGAACGGCCGCAGGCCAAGGCCAGGGGTTCGCTGAAGTGCGCCACTTGCGGCGTCACCAGACCAACAGAATCGGTGGGGAAGGCAGCTGGCATCGACCCTGCTCTCGTTGAAATGAGGCGTAAGTCTAAAGACCGCTGCCTTTAGCAGCAAGCGACAACCCATGATCGTTCCCACGCTCTGCGTGGTAATGCCTCAATGGACGCTCTGCGTCCGATTCGGCAGGGACGCGGAGCGTCCCGGGCTGCATTCCTTTGCTGCGCGTGGGAACGATCATGCGCCAAGGGTCAGATCAGCAAACGGAGGATTTCCGGCATCATCGTCATGGCGGCGAGGTTGTTGATCACCAGCATGTCGATCAGCTTGAGCACCATGAACGCCAGGATTGGCGAGATATCCAGTCCGCCAAGGTTCGGCACGACCTTGCGGAACGGCGCCAGGGCCGGTTCGCAGATCTGGTTCACCAGCTCGGCGCCAGGGTTATGGCTGCCCGGTGCGACCCACGACAGGATCACGCTGATGATCAGGGCAAAGAAGAAAATCTTCAGGAACAGCGCGGTCACGCCGATCAGCGACCAGATCAGCAATTGCAGCGGGTTGCCGATAGTGCCGTAAGTCAACAGCAGGGTCAGGGCCATCAGCGCCAGTTGCACGAGGATCGCCAGCACCAGCGAGGACATGTCCAGGCCGAACATGCTCGGGATAATCCGGCGCAGTGGCTTGAGCAGCGGCTGAGTGGCTTTCACGGCGAACTGGCAGAGCGGGTTGTAGAAGTTCGCGCGTACCAGTTGCAGCACAAAGCGCAGCAGCACGATCAGCAGGTACAGGCTGCCGAGGGTTTGCAGCACGTAGACCGCTGCAGTGTTCAATCCAATCATGTAAGGCTCCTTATTGACCCAATTGTTCGGCCATCTCGGCCGAGCGGTGCGCAGCGGCGCCGAGTGCTTTTTCTACCAGGGCTTCGAAGCCGCCGGCCTGGAACGACTTGATCGCCGCTTCCGTCGTGCCCGCAGGCGACGTCACGCGGCGACGCAGTTCAGCAGCGTCGACGTCACTGGCCACTGCCATGTGAGCGGCGCCCAAAGCGGTTTGCAGGGTCAGTTGTGCAGCGGTTTCCGGCGGCAGGCCAAGTTTCACGCCCGCGGCGGTCATGGCTTCGATCAGCAGGAAGAAGTACGCCGGGCCCGAGCCGGAAACAGCGGTGACCGCGTCCAGTTGCTGCTCTTCGTTCAGCCACAGGGCGATGCCGACAGCCGACAGCAGCTCTTCAGCTTGCTGGCGTTGTTCGGTTGTCACTTGAGCCGTGGCGAACAAACCGCTCACGCCCTGACGCACCAGCGCCGGGGTGTTGGGCATGCAACGCACGATTGGTTGGGCGCCGAGCCAGTTGTTCAGGCTGGCGCAGGTGATGCCGGCAGCAATCGAGACCACCAGTTGATTCGGTTTCAGGCTTGGGCGAATCGCTTCGCAGACGGCTTTCATCGCTTGGGGTTTGACCGCCAGTACGACGACGTCGGCGCCCTTGATGGCGTCGCTGTTGTCGGCGAGTACTTCAACGCCGTGTTCAGCGTTCACTTTGGCGCGGGTTTCAGCGCCCGGATCACTGGCGCGAATCTGCGCGGCGTCCAGACCTTTGGCGCGCAGGCCGCCGATCAGGCTGGCGGCCATGTTGCCGGCACCGATAAAGGCAATACGAGTCTTGCTCATGTCAGGTCCTTATAAAGAGAGGCGCGAGCCACGTTATGGCTGGCCATGCATTTGTTGAGCGCCGCGAGCACCGAACAGGGCCGTACCAATACGGACCCACGTGGCGCCCATGGCGATGGCCGACTCGAGGTCGTGGCTCATGCCCATGGAAAGTGTGTCGAGCGGCAGGTTCAGGCTGGCTTGCAGGCGCTGCACGGCAGCAAACGCGGCATCCTGGGCGGCGCGGTCTTCAGTCGGCTCGGGGATTGCCATCAACCCACGCAGCTTGATGCGTGGCAGTTCGCTGATGGCATTGGCCAAGGCTGGCAGGTCGGCCGGGGTGCAGCCGGACTTGCTGGCTTCACCGCTGACGTTGACCTGGATACAGATGTTCAGTGGTGGCAAATCGGCAGGACGTTGTTCGGACAGGCGTTGTGCGATTTTCAAACGATCCACGGAATGCACCCAGGCGAAGTGCTCGGCGATAGCGCGAGTCTTGTTCGATTGAATGGGGCCGATGAAGTGCCAGATCAAGGGCAGGTCGGCCAATTCGAGCTGTTTGCTCAGGGCTTCCTGCAGGTAGTTCTCGCCAAAGTCGCGGATACCGGCGGCATGCGCTTCACGCACGGCCTCGGCCGGCTTGGTCTTGCTCACGGCCAGTAGCTGGACGCTGTCTTCATCGCGCTTTGCGGCGACGGCAGCGGCGTGGATGCGTGAACTAACCTGAAGAATGTTGTCTGCTATCGTGGACATCAAGAGGCGCCAGCGGTCTGAAGGTTGGCGGCATTCTACTGGAATTGAGGAGCGCTATGGATATCACTGAGCTGCTGGCCTTCAGCGCTAAACAAGGCGCGTCCGACCTGCACCTGTCCGCCGGCCTGCCGCCGATGATTCGGGTCGACGGCGATGTGCGGCGCATCAACCTGCCGGCCCTGGACCACAAGCAGGTTCAAGCGCTGATCTACGACATCATGAACGACACGCAGCGGGTGGACTTTGAGAAGCACCTGGAGACCGACTTCTCCTTTGACGTGCCTGGCGTGGCGCGTTTTCGGGTTAACGCGTTCAACCACAATCGCGGTGCTGGTGCGGTGTTCCGGACCATTCCGTCCAAGGTCCTGAGCATGGACGATCTCGGTATGGGGGAAGTGTTTCGCAAGATTACCGAAGCGCCGCGGGGGCTGGTGCTGGTGACCGGTCCGACCGGTTCCGGCAAATCCACCACCTTGGCGGCGATGATCGATCACCTGAACACCCATCGCCATCACCACATCCTCACTATCGAAGACCCGATCGAGTTCGTCCACGAGTCGCGCAAATGCTTGATCAACCAGCGTGAAGTCCATCGTGATACTCGCAGTTTCGCCACGGCACTACGCTCGGCCCTGCGGGAGGACCCGGACGTGATTCTGGTCGGTGAGATGCGCGATCTCGAGACCATTCGCCTGGCGTTGACCGCCGCCGAAACCGGTCACCTGGTGTTTGGCACGCTGCACACGACATCGGCGGCAAAAACCATCGACCGAGTGGTGGACGTGTTTCCGGGGGACGAGAAGTCGATGGTCCGTTCGATGCTTTCCGAGTCATTACTGGCGGTAGTGTCGCAGACGCTGGTCAAAAAGATCGGCGGCGGGCGGATCGCAGCCCACGAAATCATGCTCGGTACGTCAGCGATCCGTAACCTGATCCGCGAAGACAAGGTGGCGCAGATGTACTCATCGATTCAGACCGGGGGAAACCTGGGAATGCAGACGCTGGATATGTGCTTGAAGGAGCTGGTGACCAAAGGGTTGATCAGCCGCGAGCATGCGCGGGAGAAGGCGCGCACGCCGGATAACTTCTGAAAGAAGTTGATCGTTCCCACGCTCTGCGTGGGAATGCCTCTACGGACGCTCCGCGTTCGGCTCTGAAAGGGACGCGGAGCGTCCCAGGCTGCATTCCCACGCAGAGCGTGGGAATGATCGAGTTAGCGCTGAACAACCTGTAAGGTGTTCTTCTCTTTCGGCATAACCCGCTTGGCAACCACGTAGTGTTTTTGCCAGTACGGTTTTTTCAGGGTGTCGATGCTCACCGACTTGCCACGACGCGGTGCGTGGATGAAGCGGTCGTTGCCCAGGTAGATGGCAACGTGATTGACCCGACGGCTCTTGAGGTTGAAGAAGATCAGGTCGCCAGGCTTCAGGTCCTTGCGATCGACTTTCTCCCCATGACCGCTGGCCATGGCGTTGGAGGTGCGCGGCAGGTCAAACGTGGCGTCGTTGAACGCGTATTTCACCAGGCCACTGCAGTCGAACCCTTTGCTTGGGCTGCTGCCACCCCAACGGTACGGAGTACCGAGGACGTTCACTGCGCGGCTCAGCACGTTGCTGCTTTCCTTGGTCGCCATCGGCGGAACCAGGCTGCTTTTGCTGCTCAGTTGGGGAGAGCGTTTTACGGTCTGTTTGTTTTTGCTCGAAGGAGCAGAAACATGGGATTTTTGGGTATAACCATTAACGTCAGGAAGACGTTGCTCACGATTGGTGGCGTGGGCGGCCAGTGGCATCAAAAGGCAAATGGTTAGCCATGTCTTGAAAAATGGACGCATTAGGCAAGGCTCATATAAGTTAGCGCGCAACTTTATAACAGCTTTTTTGCCCCTTCCGAGGCCGTTGGTCGATTCAACTTGAGGTCAACGGAACCAAATAAGCGGCAAATGGACGCAATTGTCGGACACAAGTCAGGTGGCACAAGGCTTTGACGGAGACAAGGTAACATCTGCCATATGTCGGCCACCTGTAAAAAAGTCACAAAGAATTCAAGAATATTTATCTATCGTGTGAATCGAGGTCCTTCATGAACACCTATCAACAGCCCGTTCCGCAGCAAGACACGCACAGCAAAATGATTGGTTACCTGCTGTGGATTTTGGGTTTTACCGGCGCTCACCGCTTCTATTACGGCAAGCCGGTGACCGGGACGATCTGGTTCTTCACCTTCGGTCTGTTGGGTATCGGTTGGCTGATTGATTTGTTTCTGATCCCGGCCATGGATCGCGAAGCAGACCTGCGTTTTACCGCCGGACCTATTGAGTACAACGTGGCGTGGATTCTGCTGACATTTCTTGGGGTATTCGGCGTACATCGGATGTATCAGGGCAAATGGATCAGCGGGTTGCTGTATCTGGTGACGGGCGGGTTGTTCTTTCTGGGGGTGCTGTATGACTTCTGGACGCTGAATGATCAGGTGTCGATTCGTAATGCGCAGAACCGTTGATGATCGTTCCCACGCGGAGCGTGGGAATGATCAGGTCGCGCTTACGCCTGGTGGCTGATCCGTCCATCCACCAGGGTGTAACGCACCACACCCGGCAAGCTGTGGCCAATGAACGGGCAGTTTTCGCCCTTGGACAGCCAGGTTTCACCGGCCACGGTCGAAGCCGCCGGATCGAACAGCACGATATCCGCTGGTCCACCCACCGCCAGTTTGCCCGCCGGCAGGCGCAACGCCTCGGCAGGTCCGGTGCTCAAGCGCGCCAACAGCGTTGGCAGGTTCAGCAAACCGTCTTCCACCAGTGTCATCGCCAACGGCAGCAGCAGTTCAACGCTGCTGATGCCCGGCTCGGTGGCACCGAACGGCGCCAGTTTGGCGTCACGTTCGTGGGGTTGGTGATGACTGGAGATCGCCGACACCACACCCGATTTCACAGCTTCGCGCAGGCCGTCGCGGTCGGCGCGGGTGCGCAGCGGCGGCTGGACGTGATAGAGGCTGCTGAAGTCGATTAGCGCTTCGTCAGTCAGGATTAGCTGATACAAGGCCACATCGGCGGTCACCGGCAGCCCGCGAGCCTGGGCCTGAGCGATCAGCTCCACGCCACGAGCGCTGGTGAGCTGGCTGAAGTGCGCGCGCACGCCACTTTGCTCGACCAGCAGCAGATCCCGGGCCAGAGCCACGGTTTCAGCGGTTTCCGGAATGCCCGGCAAACCGAGGAAACTGGCGGTCGGGCCTTCGTGGGCCAGGCCACCTTCGGCCAGGTCATGGTCCTGAGAGTTGAAAATCACCGTCAGGTCGAATGTGGCGGCGTATTCCAGCGCCCTGCACAGCGTGCGGGTGTTGCGAAAGCTCTCCAGGCCGTTGCCGAAGGCTACGCAGCCGGCATCACGCAAGGCAACGAGCTCTGCAAGCTGTTCGCCGTCCAGGCCTTTGCTCAGGGCGCCGATCGGGAAGACTTTGGTGTTGCCGGCCTCGCGGGCGCGGTCGAGGATCAGTTCGGCCACGGCCGAGGTGTCCAGCACCGGTTTGGTTTTCGGCGGGCAGCACAGGCTAGTGACACCGCCGGCCGCAGCGGCGCGGGTTTCGCTGGCAATCGAGCCTTTGCGGCTGTAACCCGGCTCGCGCAGGGCGACGTTCAGGTCAACCAAGCCAGGCGCGGCCACCAGACCTTTGGCGTCGATGGTCTCGACTGGGACAAAACCGGTCGGTGCCGCGCCAAGGGCGACGATCTTGCAGGCTTCAACGTGGATATCAGTCACGTGATCCAGGCCGCTGGCCGGATCGATAACGCGTGCGCCGAGAATGCTGAGCTTCACTGGGCGTTCTCCTGCTCGAATTGGCGCTGGGCAGTCTGCCCGCTCATGGCCATGGACAACACGGCCATACGAATCGCGATGCCGTAGGTGACCTGGTTGAGGATTACCGAGTGCGGGCCGTCGGCCACCGCCGACTCAATCTCCACACCGCGGTTGATCGGCCCCGGGTGCATGACGATGCAATCCGGCTTGGCCCCGGCCAGGCGCGCGGTGGTCAGGCCGAACAGGCGGTAGAACTCGCCTTCGCTCGGCAACAGGCCGCCGGTCATGCGCTCGCGTTGCAGGCGCAGCATGATCACCACGTCGACGTCCTTCAGGCCTTCGGTCATGTCGGTGTAGACCTTCACGCCGTATTGCTCGATGCCGATCGGCAACAGAGTTTTCGGCGCGATCACGCGGATGTCCGGGCAACCGAGGGTTTTCAGGGCCAGCATGTTCGAGCGCGCCACCCGCGAGTGCAGGATGTCGCCGACGATGGCCACCGAAAGATTTTCGAAGCCGCCCTTGTGCCGACGGATGGTGAGCATGTCGAGCATGCCTTGGGTCGGGTGGGCGTGACGGCCGTCGCCGCCGTTAATGATCGCCACTTGCGGGCAGACATGTTCGGCAATGAAGTGCGCCGCACCGGAATCACCGTGGCGCACGACGAACATGTCAGCGGCCATGGCTTCAAGGTTGCGCAGGGTGTCGAGCAGTGTTTCACCCTTGCTTGCCGACGAGGTGGACACGTTCAGCGTGATCACGTCTGCCGACAACCGCTGGGCCGCCAGTTCAAAAGTAGTACGTGTGCGGGTGGAGTTCTCGAAGAACACGTTGCACACGGTCTTGCCGCGCAGCAACGGGACTTTTTTCACCGCCCGGGCGCCGACTTCGAGGAACGAGTCGGCGGTGTCGAGGATTTCCGTCAGCAGCTCGCGGCGCAAACCGTCGAGCGAGAGGAAGTGGCGCAGCTGGCCCTGATCATTGAGCTGCAGCGGGCGCTTGGTTTCTAGAGGCGTCATCGCGAGGGGGACTCTCAATAGGGCGAATTAAAGGGCGAGGTCTTGCAGTTCGAGCTTCAGTTCCGGGCCGGACAGTTTCACCCGCTCGTGGGCCGCCAGCGACAAGGTCGCGCCGACCACATTCGGGCGGATCGGCAGCTCGCCGGCGTCCAGGTCCAGCAGGCACACCAGCGTCACGCTGGCCGGGCGACCGTAGTCGAACAGTTCGTTCAGGGCGGCGCGGATGGTCCGGCCGCTCATCAGCACGTCGTCGATCAGCACCAGGTCCTGGCCTTCGATCTCGAACGGCAGCGCGGATGGGCGCACTTGCGGGTGCAGGCCGTTCTGGCTGAAGTCATCGCGGTAGAAGGACACGTCCAGGGTACCCAGGGGCGAGTCGCTGCCCAGTTCATCGAGCAACGCCTGGGCGACCCAGACGCCGCCGGTGCGAATGCCGATGTAACGCGGTTCGCTGATGCCACGGTGTTCCAAGTGTGCCTTGAGACGGATCGCCATCTGGCTGATCAGTTCGGCGGGATTGGGCAGGCTCATGGTTGCTCCTTCTTGGGCCCGAGCCGGTGCGTGCGGGGTTTGGCTCGGGTTTTCGCTATAGAGAGACGCTTACAGCGGCTCTTTAGAATTAGATGCAGTCAGGACTCGAACAGTGCGCTGTTTTCGTCGAGCCAGCCTTGCAGCAGCAGGGCGGCGGCGATGGCATCGACCGGGTTGTCGCGGTAGCTGCCCTTTTGTCCGCCACGATCACGCCGTTCGCCCTTGGCTTCGAAGGTGGTGAGGCGTTCGTCGTGGGTATAGAAGGGCAGGTTGTAGCGGCCGTTGAGGCGGCGGGCGAATTTCTCCGCGCGCAGGCACATGTCGCTCGGTGTGCCATCCATGTTCAGCGGTAGGCCGACGACTACAGCATCCGGTTTCCACTCTTTAATCAGGGCTTCGACCTGATTCCAGTCGGGAATACCATTTTGTGCCTTCAAGGTGCACAGCTCGCGGGCCTGGCCGGTAATCACCTGGCCGACCGCAACGCCGATCTGTTTGGTGCCGTAGTCGAAACCCAAAATCAGGCGCAGGGCCATCAGGCGTGCCCCGCCTGGCTGGTCAGCAGGCTGAGATTGACGCCCAGGTGCTTGGCCGCTGCTTCCAGGCGCAGTTCGCTGCTGGTGTTGAACAAAATATCGGCTTCGAACGGGCAGGTCAGCCAGGCGTTCTGGGCCAGTTCGGCTTCAAGCTGCCCGGCTTCCCAGCCAGCGTATCCGAGGGCGATCACGCTTTTTGCCGGGCCGACGCCGTCAGCGATGGCGAACAGCACATCCTGGGAGGTGGACAGGGAAAGGTCGCCCTCCAGATCAACGGTCGCCTGAAACGTCTTGCCCGAGGGGTGCAGGACAAAACCGCGATCGGTCTGCACCGGGCCGCCGATGAAGATCGGCACATGCTGACAGAGCAACGGCGGTTCGATGTCGGGGCGCAGTTGCTCGAGGATATCGGCCAGATTGAGGTCTTGCGGACGATTGACCACCAGCCCCATGGCACCATTGGCCGTGTGCTCGACGATATAGGTCAAGGTGTGCGCAAAGTTCGGGTCGACCATGTGAGGCATGGCGATCAGGAAGTGATGCTTGAGGTAGCTGGGGCTGACGTTCTTCATGAGCGCTAGTGTGGCGTTGGAGGGGGGAACTGACAAGCTGGGGATGCACGGGAAATGCTGTCGCACACCCCTGTAATTGGATGGACTCGCCCAAGCCGAGGCGTCAATGCGCCACGGTGGCAGTCTAAACAGCTATACGTCATTTACTCAGGAGGACCGTGTTTTGTGGGTTTGCGAGGACTGCGTCCTCGAACGCAGGCTTCGCCAGCTGCTACAGAGAGCGTGCCGTCCCTTAATTACTGGACAACTTGTCCCCGCGAGCAAACTTCCACGTTCGAATAATTTCCAGACGATCGATATCCGACAAATCCCCGGTAAACGGCGAAAACGGTGCCGCCAGCCGCACGATGCGCTGGGCGGCCTGATCCAGCAGCGGTTGCCCGGATGACTCCAGCACCAGCACTTCATAGAGCGAGCCGTCGCGGTTGATCGAAACCATCAGGCGCAAATTGCCGTAAATCTGTTTGCGTCGGGCTTCGTCCGGGTAATTCAGGTTGCCGATGCGCTCGACCTTCTTACGCCACTCGTCCTTATACCAGGCGCCCTTGTCGCGCATGGTCGATGCGGCGCTCAGGCGGTGAATGCGCGGGCGCTTGGCGTACAGTTGCTGTTCATTGGCCAATTCCGCTTCCAGGCTGGCGATGTCGCTGGACAGCTGTTCACTGTCGAACGTCGGCGCGGCCACTGCGGGTTTGGTGACCGGCTTCGGTTCTTCGGTTTTGGCCGCGGCTTTTTTCGGCTTCGGCGCGACGGTCGTCACAGCTGCCTTGGGCGCCGCTTCCCGCACTTCGGGCTTGGCCGCCGGCGGTGGGGTGACTTTCTGCACCTTGTTGTCCTGGAAAGGCGCGACCTCGGTGGTCTTGGGAATCGCCTTTTTATCCAGGGTGCCGCTGCCTTGCTGATTCTCCTGGGCGAGGAAATCGGCTTTTTCAGGCTTCTTTTCGCTCTTGAAGGTGGCGAGGGTGATTTCCAGGGTTTTGCTGATTTGCTTGGGTTCGACGATGGTGAACCCGACGCCCAACAGCAAGGCCAGGTGAATCAGCGCCGCGAGAAACAGGGTAAAACCGAGGCGATCGGCCGGGCGCACGCCACGGTGGGCGAGTTCAGCGGGCAGATCGGACGGGAGTGTCATGACAAAAAAACCAACATCGCGTTTTTCACAGGCCGCGGATGATAACGCAATGTGGGTCGTTTCTTGGCTGTTCTATCTCAACGGGCCTTGAGCTTCTGATCGATGGCATCCATCAACAGGCCACCGATGTCGGTGCCAAACGCATTATCAATCTCGCGAATGCAGGTCGGGCTGGTGACGTTGATTTCCGTCAGATGCTCGCCAATTACGTCAAGGCCGACGAACAGCAGACCCTTTTCACGCAGGGTCGGGCCGACTTGTGCGGCGATCCAGCGATCTTTCTCGGTCAGCGGGCGGGCTTCGCCACGGCCGCCGGCGGCGAGGTTGCCACGGGTTTCACCGGCGGCAGGAATTCGCGCCAGGCAGTAATCCACCGGTTCGCCGTCGATCATCAGGATGCGCTTGTCGCCATCAACGATGGCCGGCAGATAACCCTGAATCATGATCTGCTGTTTGCCATGCAGGGTCAGGGTTTCGAGGATCACCGACAGGTTCGGATGGCCGGCGGTGTGACGGAAAATCGATGAGCCACCCATGCCGTCCAGCGGCTTGAGGATCACGTCGCCGTGGTGATCGGCGAATTCACGCAGGACGTCCGGGCGACGGCTGACGATAGTCGGCGGCGTGCACTGCGGGAACAGCGTGGCGAACAGTTTTTCGTTGCAGTCACGCAGGCTTTGCGGCTTGTTGACCACCAATACGCCAGCACGCTCGGCTTGCTCCAGCAGGTAAGTGGAGTAGACGAACTCCATGTCGAACGGCGGATCCTTGCGCATCAGGATCACGTCCAGGTCGCTCAGCAGCGCGTCGGTCTCGGCGTCGAGTTCGAACCATTTTTGCGGGTTGGCGAAGACTTTCAGCGGACGCATCCGCGCACGCGCGTCACCTTCGGCCTGGTACAAATCGCTCTGTTCCATATAGAACAGTTCCCAGCCGCGCTTCTGTGCGGCCAGCAGCATGGCCAGCGAGCTATCCTTTTTATAGGAAATGCTGGCGATTGGGTCCATGACAATCCCGACGCGAACGCTCATGGGTTTTTCCTCGAATTGGGTGGTCCGAATGGACACGAAAAAGTGGCGTCAGAGTGGCGCTGAGTGTGTTCCCGGTCAAGGAAAAACCACTGCGCCAGTCGCCCGATAGATTGGATTTGGAGACTGTGCTAAAAAGGCTGCCATATCGTGCCAGGGGGCGTTCTCAATCAGTTTCCCCACCGCGCCGGGTCTGCTGTTGTGCAGGGCAAGGCGCGAGAAGCGTGGTTTGGTCATTCCAAATAAGCTTCGAGCAACGCTGCCCTGCACAACAGCAGACCCGGCCCTTCGGGTTGTGCCTTAAAGCGGGCCAGGCTGCGTTGCAGGCCTTGGAAAGGGAACAACCATTCCCAGCGGCCTGCGCCTTGCCTGGCCCGCTTTAAGGCGACAACGCGGCGGGGAAACTGACTGAGAACGCCCCCTACCTTGAACATCAAGGGTTTCGAGCCTCCGGTTATCGGAAATGGACAATTTGATTCGCAAAGGCGACGGCAGAGCATTTATGGAACAGCATTCCAGCGCCTTGAAGGTCATGGTGATCGACGATTCGAAGACGATTCGCCGCACCGCCGAAACGTTGTTGAAGAACGTGGGGTGTGAAGTGATCACGGCCATCGATGGTTTCGATGCCTTGGCCAAGATTGCCGACAATCACCCCGGCATCATCTTTGTCGACATCATGATGCCGCGTCTGGACGGCTATCAGACCTGCGCTTTAATCAAGAACAACAGTGCGTTCAAGTCCACGCCAGTGATTATGCTGTCGTCCAAGGACGGGCTGTTCGACAAGGCCAAGGGGCGAATCGTCGGCTCCGACCAGTTTTTGACCAAGCCTTTCAGCAAGGAAGAACTGCTGAACGCGATCCAGGCCCATGTACCGGGCTTCGCCGCCGTTTTGCCGCACTAGGACACGCACAGTGACGCTCGGCCAGCGGGCCCGGCGTCGACAAGAATGGGGAAGACCATGGCACGTATTCTGATCGTCGATGATTCGCCGACTGAAATGTACAAACTGACCGGCATGCTGGAAAAGCACGGTCATGAAGTGTTGAAAGCCGAAAACGGTGCCGACGGCGTGGCCCTGGCCCGTCAGGAAAAACCCGACGCGGTGCTGATGGACATCGTCATGCCCGGCCTCAATGGTTTCCAGGCGACCCGCCAGCTGACCAAAGACCCGGAAACCGGGCACATCCCGGTGATCATCATCACCACCAAGGATCAGGAAACCGACAAAGTCTGGGGCACGCGCCAGGGCGCGAAGGATTACCTGACCAAACCGGTCGACGAAGACACCCTGATCAAGACCCTGAACAACGTGCTGGCCGGTTGACCGTCCGGCCATGACCGAGTCGCTGACTGCCTTCGAACTGCTGCTGCAGATCGACCAGCGTTGCCGTGTGCTGGCGGCGGACTTGCCGTCCCAGCCGACCCGACAAGACAGTTGGAGCGGCATCGGCTTTCGGCTGGGCGAGCACTGGTACGTCGCGCCCATGGGCGAAGTCAGCGAAGTCTTGCATGAGCCGCGGTTCACGCAATTGCCGGGGGTCAAACCTTGGGTCAAGGGCGTTGCCAACCTGCGCGGGCGTCTATTACCGATCATCGAACTGTGCGGCTTCTTTTCTGGTTATGAGCTTGGCCATGAGTTGTCGGCGGTGCGTAGGCAGCGGCGGGTGTTGGTCGTGGAACACAACGAGGTGTTTGCCGGGTTGATGGTCGATGAGGTTTTCGGCTTGCAGCACTTTGCCCAGAACAGTCTGGAACCGGTAGAGACCTTGAGTGGCCCGATTGCACCGTTCATCAAAGGCCGGTTCCAGCGTGAGCAGAGCTGGCAGGTGTTCAGCCCGTTTGCATTGGCGCAGTCACAAAGCTTTATGCACGTAGCGCTGTAAACGCGAACGCATTGCCTTATGTAGCAGCTGCCGAAGGCTGCGTTCGAGGGCGAAGCCCTCGCAAAATCAGGCGGCGTGTTTTTTCAGATGCACCGTAGCGCCAGAGTTGACGACCGCTTCGCAGTCGGACGCAGGCTTTGCCAGCTGCTACAAGGGATCGCGTAGGTGTCGAGGATTGGCGGTCACAGAGAATTCAGCTGTTCAGGCGAGGACCGATGATAAAAGCAAAAACAGGCAAGCCAGAAGGGTCGCGCAGCCGGTCACAGATCATCGCGCTGTTCATCGCGCTGATCGTCTTCATCATGCTGCTGTTCGCTAACTTCGCTTACCTCAATACCCAGGCCACGTACGATAAACAGTACATCGGCCACGCCGGCGAGCTGCGCGTGCTGTCTCAGCGCATTGCCAAGAACGCCACCGAAGCCGCTGCCGGCAAGGCAGCGGCGTTCAAACTGCTGAGCGATGCGCGCAATGACTTTGCCCAACGCTGGGGCTATTTGAAGAAAGGCGATCCCTCCACCGGCCTGCCGCCGGCACCTTCCACCGTGCGCCCGGAAATGCGCGCCGTGCAACTGGACTGGGAACGCCTGCTGAAAAACACCGACGCGATCCTCTCCAGCGAACAGACCGTGCTGTCGCTGCATCAAGTCGCCGCGACCCTGGCCGAAACGGTGCCGCAGTTGCAGGTCGAGTACGAAAAAGTCGTCGAAATTCTCCTCCAGCGCGGTGCCCCGGCCGCACAGGTCGCCATGGCCCAGCGACAATCGTTGTTGGCTGAACGGATTCTCGGTGCGGTGAACACCGTGTTGTCCGGCGATGAAAATTCGCAGCAGGCCGCCGACGCCTTCGGGCGCGATGCTGCGCGATTCGGCCAGGTACTCACCGGCATGCTCCAGGGCAATCCGGCGTTTAAGGTCAGTCAGGTTGAAGACCGTGACGCGCGCGCGCGGTTGATCGAGATTTCCGAGCTGTTCGAATTCGTTTCGGGCTCGGTGGATGAAATCCTCGAAACCTCGCCGGAACTGTTTAAGGTCCGCGAATCGGCCACCAACATTTTCACCCTGTCGCAGACCCTGCTCGACGAAGCCTCACACCTGGCCGGCGGTTTCGAAAACCTGGCGGGCGGGCGCAGCACCGACACCATTGGCGGGTATGTGCTGGGCCTGCTGGCACTGATGTCGATCATCCTCATTGGCCTGGTGATGGTTCGCGAAACCAATCGTCAGTTGCGCGAAACCGCCGAGAAGAATGAACGCAACCAGAACGCGATCATGCGCCTGCTCGACGAGATCGAAGACCTGGCGGACGGCGACCTGACCGTGACCGCCTCGGTGACCGAAGACTTCACCGGGACCATCGCTGACTCGATCAACTATTCCGTGGACCAACTGCGCGATCTGGTGGCAACCATCAACCTCACCGCTGGCCAGGTCGCTGCCGCCGTGCAGGAAACCCAGGCCACCGCCATGCACCTGGCGCAGGCTTCGGAGCATCAGGCGCAGCAGATTGCCGAAGCCTCCACCGCGATCAACGACATGGCCCAGTCTATCGACCAGGTCTCGGCCAACGCCGCCGAATCCTCAGCGGTGGCCGAGCGCTCGGTGGAAATCGCCAACAAGGGCAATGAGGTGGTGCACAACACCATCCACGGCATGGACAATATTCGCGAGCAGATTCAGGACACCGCCAAGCGCATCAAGCGTCTCGGCGAGTCTTCTCAAGAAATCGGCGACATTGTCAGCCTGATCGATGACATTGCCGACCAGACCAACATCCTTGCGCTCAACGCGGCGATCCAGGCCTCCATGGCCGGTGATGCCGGGCGCGGTTTTGCGGTGGTTGCCGATGAAGTCCAGCGGCTGGCCGAGCGCTCGTCTGCCGCCACCCGGCAGATCGAAACCCTGGTGCGAGCGATTCAGACCGACACCAACGAAGCCGTTATTTCCATGGAGCAGACCACCACCGAAGTGGTGCGCGGCGCGCGTCTGGCGCAGGATGCCGGAGTGGCCCTGGAAGAAATCGAAGGCGTGTCGAAGACCCTCGCAGCGCTGATCCAGAGTATTTCCAACGCAGCGCAGCAACAAACGTCTTCGGCCGGTCAGATTTCCCTGACGATGAACGTGATCCAGCAGATCACCACGCAGACATCGTCCGGCTCCACTGCCACCGCCGAGAGCATTGGCAACCTGGCGAAGATGGCCAGCCAGCTGCGGCGTTCCGTGTCCGGGTTCACCTTGCCGGCCGCCAAGCCCCAGGCCGCGGATAAAGTGTGAAGCGCCTATGGGCGTTTGCTTTTTTTGACTGGAGCAGTGAACGGAGTGGTTATGGGTGATCGGCACGACTATGTGGCCCTCGAGTGGGTCAAAGGCGAGATTGCCGAAACGCTGAAAGTGGCTCATCAGGCCATCGAAACCCTGCTTGATGACCCGCAGGCGACGCACGCCCTCAGTGAATGCCTGGCCTGCGTCCATCAGGTTCACGGCAGTTTGCAGATGGTCGAGTTTTACGGCGCGGCGCTGCTCGCCGAAGAGATGGAACAGCTGACCACCGCCTTGCAGCAGAACCGCGTCGGTCATCGTGATGAGGCGATCCATCTATTGCTGCAAGCGCTTGGGCAGCTGCCGATTTACCTCGACCGGGTGCAAGGCGCCCGTCGCGACCTGCCGCTGGTGGTGCTGCCGCTGATCAACGATCTGCGCAGCGCCCGTGGCGAAAGCCTGTTGTCGGAAACCAGCCTGTTCAGCCCGCAATTGCCGGACCTGCCACCGCTGGACGAAGCGTCGCTGGCGCTGCTGGAGCCGGCCGATTTACCGAACGTGCTGCGCAAGTTGCGGCAAATGTTGCAGATGGCCCTGGTCGGATTGCTGCGTGAGCAGGACGGCGAAACCAACCTCGATTATCTGACCAGGGTTTTTACCCATCTCGAAGGACTGAGCGGCAACGCACCGCTGAGCCCGTTGTGGCAAGTCGCCTCGGCGCTGGTAGAAGGTATGCGCAGCGGCTCGATCGCCAACAGTCCGGCGTTGCGCCGCCTGTTCAAAGACGCCGACAAAGAGCTGAAGCGCCTGCTCGAGCAGGGCATGCCCGGAATCAATCAGCCGGCGCCGCTAGAGTTGCTCAAGAGTTTGCTGTTCTACATTGCCAAGGCCGAACATCCCACCGGGCAGATGCTGACCATGAAAGATCGCTACGGATTGGACGACGCGCTGCCTGACAGCGCGATGGTCGACGAAGAACGAGCACGGCTGGCCGGTCCCGACCGCGACGCCATGCGTTCGGTGCTGGCCGCGCTGTGCGAAGAGCTGGTGCGGGTCAAGGAGCGCCTGGACCTGTTCGTGCGCAGTGACCGCCAACACACTTCGGACCTCGAAAGCCTGCTGGCGCCACTGCGGCAAATCGCCGACACCCTGGCGGTGCTCGGTTTCGGCCAGCCACGCAAGGTCATCATTGATCAACTGGCGGTGGTGCTGAGCCTCGTCCAGGGCCAGCGTGAGCCCAATGACGCGACCCTCATGGACGTCGCCGGTGCTTTGCTCTATGTCGAGGCGACCCTCGCCGGCATGGTCGGCACCGTCGAACCGGAAAGCCAGGAAGAAAGCCGCCTGCCGACCATCGACCTGACACAGATCCATCAGATCGTGATCAAGGAAGCGCGCATCTGCCTGCAGCAGGCCAAGGACATGATCGTTGACTACATCGACGCCGACTGGGACCGACAGCACTTGCAGCCACTGCCGGCCTTGCTGACCCAGTTGCGCGGTGCGCTGGCGATGATTCCGTTGAGCCGTGCGGCGAGCCTGATCGAAACGTGCAACCACTTCATCCGCGAGCACTTGTTGCTGGATCCAGATCACCCCGGCTGGCAGGAACTGGACAGCCTGGCCGACGTCGTCACCAGCATCGAGTATTACCTGGAGCGCCTCAGCGACGACCCCGAAGCGTCGGGTGAACAGTTGCTCGACGTCGCGGAAAAAAGCCTGGCATCACTCGGCTTTTTCCCCCGCGAGCAGCAGGTGCCGGTGCTTGAAGATGTGCTCAGCCCAAGCGAAGCGCAGGTCATGCAAGATCTGCAGGAACTGGACGACCCTGACACCGTCCAGTCTCTGGCCGATGTCTTGGCCAGCCCCGTATCTTGCGTCAACCCGCCCGCCCTGACCACTCCGGGAAGCCTGTTGCCGCCACCCGCCGGTGAAGAGCCGGTGGACGATGAGTTGCGGGAAGTCTTCCTCGAAGAAACCGATGAAGTCCTCGAAATTCTCCGGGAATACCTGCCGCGCTGGTCGTCCAATCCCGACAGTCAATCGGCCTTGAGTGAACTGCGCCGGGCCTTCCATACGTTGAAAGGCAGTGGCCGGATGGTCCGCGCTTTGGTGCTGGGCGAACTGGCCTGGGCGATGGAAAATCTGCTCAACCGCGTACTGGAACACAGCGTTCCACCGGGGGCGGCGGTGCAGCAACTGCTGGGCGACGCGCTGAATCTGCTACCGGAACTGGTGGCCGAGTTTGCGGCCAATGCCCAGCGCCAGCGCAACGATGTCGACCAATTGGCCGCACGCGCCCATGCCTTGGCCAAGGGCGATGAATCGATACTCGATGAAGACGCACAGGACGTCGCAGCCCTCGATCCGTTGCTGCTTGAGATCTTCCGCAACGAAGCCGAAACCCACTTGGGCAGCCTCAACCGCTTCCTCGATCAAGCCGCCGAGCACGTGCCGTTGCAGGCTAGCGACGAGTTGCAGCGAGCGCTGCACACCCTCAAGGGCAGCGCCTCCATGGCCGGCGTATTACCGATTGCCGAGCTGGCGACGCCACTGGATCATCTGGCCCGGGAGTACAAGGCGCACCTGATCGCCCTGGACCTGGATGAAGTCGAACTGTTGCTGGAAGCCGAAGGACTGTTCCGTCTTGGGCTGCGACAGCTCAAGACTGATCCACTGGCGGAGATTCCCGGCGCCCGCTCGTTGATCGAGCGAACCCAGGCATTGCTGGCCGAGCGTCTGGAAACCCTCCTGAGTGCACCGAATACCGGGTTGCGCATCAAGCGTGATCCGCAACTGATCAATAACTTCCTCGCGCAAGGTATGGACATCCTGCTGGACGCCGAAAGCCTGTTGCAGCGCTGGCAGCAACACCCCGGCGAGCGTCAGGAACTCAGCGCGCTGCTGGATGAATTGACCACCCTGGGCGAGGGCGCCCATCTGGCTGACCTGCATCCGGTGGATGAGCTTTGCGAAGCGTTGCTCGATCTCTACGGTGCCGTGGAAGAAAGCAGCCTGGCGGTCAGCGAGGCGTTTTTCCACGAGGCGCAAAGTGCCCACGAAGCGCTGATCAACATGCTCGACGAACTGGCCGCGGGCCAGGAAGTCAGCCCGCAACCGGAGCGGGTCCGGGCCTTGCGCGGTTTGCTGGATGCGAGTCTCGATCCGTCGGCGATGGGGCTGATTCGCAGTGACGGCAGCCGTACCTTGAGCATTCGGGAACTGGGCAGCGCCACGGCCGAACTGGCGCAGAACGCGACCCAGGTTGAAATGGACGATGAGATCGTTTCGATCTTCCTCGAAGAAGCGGTGGATATCCTCGAAAGTGCTGGCCAGGCCTTGCAGCGCTGGCTGAGTGACCCGGACAACGCCGCACCGCTGTTGTCGTTACAGCGTGATCTACACACCCTCAAGGGTGGCGCGCGGATGGCCGAGGTCGAGCCGGTCGGTGATCTGGCCCATGAGCTGGAAAGCCTTTATGAAGGTCTGGTGGATCGCCGCTACGCCTACAGCGAAGCGTTGGCGCAACTGCTGCAACAAAGCCATGAACGGCTCGCACAGCTGCTTGATCAGTTGCAGAACCAGCAGCCATTGGGCGATCCAGACGAGCTGATCGTGGCCATTCGCGCGTTTCGCCAGGGCATTGTCAGCGCTGTTGAAACGGTCGAACCTGCCCGGGCCGAAGATTCACCGGGCCATGATCCGGAGCTTCTGGATATCTTCCTCGAGGAAGGTTTCGACATCATCGAAAACTCCGGCGCGGCGCTGGTGCGCTGGCAGGCCGAGCCTTCGAATCGTCAGGAAGTGGAAACCCTGCTGCGTGACCTGCACACCCTCAAGGGGGGCGCGCGGATGGTGGAAATCGCACCGATTGGCGACCTCGCCCATGAGCTGGAATTCCTCTACGAAGGCCTCTCGGCTGGCGTGCTGCAACCCACCGCCGCGTTGTTCGACTTGTTGCAAAGCAGCCACGATCGACTGGCGCAGATGCTCGATGCGGCCCGTGCCGGTCATCCTTTGCCGCCGGCCGATCGATTGATCGACGCGATCAAGAATTTCAGTCATCCGGCAGTGACCGACACACCGGCACCGGTCGTAGTGTCCGCAACGCCGAAAGCCGAGACGCCCGCACCGCAACCCGATGCCGGCGGGGACATGGTCAAGGTCTCGGCTGAGTTGCTCGATGACCTGGTGAACCTGGCCGGCGAAACGTCGATCTTCCGTGGCCGGATCGAACAACAGGTCAATGATGCGCGCGTGACCCTGAGCGAGATGGAAACCACCATCGAGCGCATGCGCGACCAGTTGCGTCGTCTCGACACTGAAACCCAGGGGCGGATTCTCAGCCGCCAGCAAGTCGACGCCGAACGCCTGGGCTACGAAGAATTCGATCCGCTGGAAATGGACCGCCACTCACAATTGCAGCAACTGTCGCGCGCGCTGTTCGAATCGGCCTCCGACTTGCTCGACCTCAAGGAAACCCTCGACCGACGCAATCAGGACGCGGAAAACCTGCTGCAACAGCAGGGCCGCATCAACACCGAATTGCAAGAAGGCCTGATGCGCACGCGCATGGTGCCGTTCGAGCGGATGCTGCCGCGTTTGAAGCGCATCGTCCGTCAGGTCTCCAGCGAACTGGGCAAGGACGTGGAGTTCATCGTCGGCAATGCCGAAGGCGAGATGGACCGCAACGTCCTGGAACGCATGGCCGCGCCGTTGGAACACATGCTGCGCAACGCGGTGGATCATGGGCTGGAATCGGCCGAGGTGCGTATCGCCGCGGGTAAACCGGCTCAGGGTCGAATCACTTTGGACCTGTCGCGAGAGGGCGGCGACATCATTTTCGACATCCGCGACGACGGTGCCGGCGTGCCGCTGGACGCGGTGCGGCGCAAGGCGATCAAGCGCGGGTTATTGGCCCCGGACAGCGACATCAGCGACCGCGATGTGCTGCAATTCATCCTGCAACCGGGGTTCTCCACCGCCGAGAAAATCACCCAGATTTCCGGGCGCGGCGTCGGCATGGACGTGGTTCACGAAGAGGTCCGGCAACTCGGCGGCAGCATGAGCATCGACTCTGTGCCAGGGCAGGGCGTGCACTTCCGGATTCGCCTGCCGTTCACCGTGTCGGTCAACCGGGCGCTGATGGTGCAATGCTTTGATGATCAGTACGCGATCCCGCTGAACACCATCGACGGCATCGTTCGCGTGCTGCCCAACGAACTTGAAGGGCACTACCGGCTCGATCCGCCGACCTACAAATACGCCGGGCAACACTATGAACTGTGCTACCTCGGCGAACTGCTGAAAACCAGCCACCGCCCGAAACTGCTGGGCCAGAGCCTGCCGCTGCCGGTATTGCTGGTGCAGTGCAACGAGCGGCACATCGCCGTGCAAGTCGACTCCATGGCCGGCACTCGCGAGATCGTGGTCAAAAGCCTCGGCCCGCAATTTGCGGCGGTGCAGGGGTTGTCCGGAGCAACGATTCTCGGCGACGGACGGGTGGTGCTGATTCTCGATTTGCTGGCGCCGATCCGCGCCATGCAGGCCCGTGTGCCGCAACAGTCAGTGACTCAGGAGGCGGAGGTCGAGCCGCATAAACCGCTGCTGGTGCTGGTGGTCGACGATTCGGTGACCGTGCGCAAGGTCACCAGCCGTTTGCTGGAACGCCACGGCATGAACGTGCTGACCGCCAAGGACGGTGTCGACGCCATGCTGCTGCTTGAAGAACACAGGCCTGACCTGATGTTGCTGGACATCGAAATGCCGCGCATGGACGGCTTCGAGGTGGCGACCCAGGTACGCGCCGACGAACGTCTGCAGCACCTGCCAATCATCATGATCACCTCCCGCACCGGGCAGAAGCACCGCGACCGTGCCATGGCCATCGGCGTCAACGACTACCTCGGCAAGCCGTACCAGGAATCGGTGCTGCTCGAAAGCATCGCCCTGTGGAGCAAAACCCATGCTTGAGCACCGCACCAGCAACCTCACCGGCCTGCTGCTGCCCCTGGCCGACCGCAACCTGATTCTGCCCAACGTTGCTGTTGCGGAGCTCATTGATTACCAACCCAGTGCCTTCGACCTCGACACCCCGCCGTGGTACCTCGGGCGGGTAACGTGGCGGAACCGGCAGATTCCGTTGCTGAGTTTTGAGTCGGCGTGTGGGCAGAAAATCGTGATCGGTGAACGGGCGCGGATTGTCATCCTCAATGCTCTCGGCGGGCGGCCTGATTTGAAATTTATTGCACTGCTGGTGCAGGGGATTCCGCGGTCTTACAAGCTTGATAGTCAGTTGAGCTATGTGGATGTGCCGTTGTGTTCGCTGGAACAGGCGGCGGTGCAGGTGGGGGAGCAAGTGGCGAAGGTGCCGGACTTGTTGGCGCTTGAGGAATTACTGGTGAATGCCGGGTTGACTTGACTGGCCCCATCGTCGGAACGCCGCCCGGAGCAAGCTCGCTGGGTCAGCGTAATGAAAGTCTCGTCGCGCACTTCGGCGAGATCAACTTCGGTCCGTTGGGCAAACTTTGAATCCGCCGGTGTGGCGAGAAAGATGTCGTCGGAAAACAACGGGATCTGCTCGCAGTCCGGGTTGTTGACGCTCTCGTCCAGCGACACCAGGATCGCGTCGACTTCCATGTTCTTGAGCTTGTACAGCAGGTCGAAGTTCGAGCCGAGGATCAGGTCGATATTGAGCTCGCTGCGGCGGATCTTCAGGCCCATGATCAGCTGCGGCACCGTCTTCATTGTCTTCACCGTCAGCGAATACAGCGAGCCCAGCTTGAAGCGCTCGGCGGAGAAACCGGCGGCTTCGCGGGTCAGGCGCCAATTCTCAAAGATCACGCCTGACAGAAGTCAGCACCAGAAATAATCCGCGATCACCCCTCCCTACAGCCAGCGTTAGTCTCGTGACAGAAAACTGGTAGTTCTGTCAGGTGCGGCTGCCTCGTAACTGTTGCATTCTGACTGACACTTTGGGTTCTGTTCCAGGAGTCTGTATGCCCCTGATTGATGAGGTTCAAAGCGTCTGCGAGCGATTGGCGTCCGCTGGCTGGCGCGATCTGCTGATGCTTCATGGGCTGGATATCCAGGCCCGGCCGCTGGCCGACGAGTTGAATAAAGCGCTGTCGATTGACCGCACAATCAAGGGCTTTGAAGACTTTTCGTTGCAAGGCACATGCGGGGTTGAGGCCGGCCATCCGGCGCGCAGTCTGCTGTACCACGCCTTGGCATCGCCCAGTGTGACAGAAGGCGCAGGGGCAACCCCGCTCGCTGATTTCGCGACTGGGGCAGAGTTAGAGACACTGCTCAACTATGTGTACGGCGTTTCCCCTCCGACACTGGCGCAACTTCAGGCACTGGCGGGTGCAGATGCGACCTTGGGGCTGGCGGTGTTTGCGCTTGAATACCGGCTTGGACCAGGCACGACGCATCGCAAGCATGCCGACCTTTGTTTCTCCCGCACCGGTATCGCACGGGTCGGCACCGATGCCGTGCTGTACGACGCTCGCCTGCGTGGCTTCAGCCCTTTTGTGCAGAATAAGCCTCATGCCATGCGGGTCGTGCCGGCGCGCTTCAGTGCATACATAGCCGTGCAGCAAAAAGGTGGGGTAAGCGATACGGGGGCAGCAGGTGATGAAGAACTGGATTTCTGGTTTCCGCTGCACAAGGTGTTCAATGGCCCCGAATGCATTGCCGGGCTCGATGTGGAGCTGGATCTCGAGGCATATCACGTCAATGACAAGTTGCGGCAGTTCCACATCAGGAGAGGGGCTGATGCGGACTGGTCTGAACCCGACATTTCGAAAGCGCCATTTGTGCTTACTAATGGCCTTGCCGAATGGGGTGCCAGTCCGGTATTCGGGGCCGGCTTGAATGTACCGGTAACCCGGCCAAGGCTGGTTGAGCCCGCCTTGTTTAACAATCAATTAGTCTCTTTCAGGGTCCCGCCCGGCGCGAATTTTGGTGGTTACATCATCAATAAACGCCACAAGTTACTGGACAGTGGCTTGATCTGTGACTTGAACAAAGATCAAGACATGGACGCGATTGTCAGCGCCGGGAACTACCGGGCATTGCACTTTATAGACTTCACTGCTGAAGGCTGGGTCAAGGCCAATTGTCCGGCGCTGAGTGCACACATTCCCTTGAATGTAGCCGCCTACTCAATTCTATCCGCACCTGATTTTTACCCGGGCTGTGGACAAGCGGAGTTGATTGAGTGGGCAGAACAACAGGCGTTTCCCGAGCCCATCTGGTACGTCACTTTGAATGCTTTATCTGCACAGAGGCTGGCAGGTAACCCGGAACTGGCAGGGGGGCATTTCGTAGAACAGGACAAAGGTATCACCGCGCTGGTCTCTCAGCGATTGCCGGGTATGGGCGCCGCAACGACGGGGCCTTCTGCAAGTACCAAGCGTCCGTCCTGGCTGCCCGATCAGGCTGCGGGCACCTTTAGCCCGGGATGGGAAATTTCCACAAATGGGGGATTTAGGCCGACATTTCTCTGCGGCTACAACTTGGGCAGCCCGTTTACAGAAGACGTGAGAATCTGTTCGGCCGCGGGCGGCTATTGGCCCGCCGTGACACCTGACAGTGCGAGGACATTTGAGCCATGGCCTACAAAACCGACAGTCATACCGCTGACGGATTCTGAAAATGGTCAGACCGGCGGGGCATCCTGGGATGGCGAAGCCGGGCCACGTCTGGTTATGGCAGATGGGCGCCAAGTGGTCGAATGCACCGCTTTTACGTACAGCGATTACACCAATAGAGCACTGGCCGGGCAGTTGTCGCTGTCGGTCACCGGGCAGACTTCACGCGAGCAATATCAGCAACGGATTCTCGCCATGCATTCGGCTTACATCGCCGTAGGTGCGACCACTCGCACGCGGCAAGGGGAGTGGTCAGTGCTGTCCTTTGTTGATGTCTTACGTCCTGATCTGGTCTTGGATCAGGCAGAGTCTGAGGCAAAGGTGCAGCTGGAGGGCGATGTGCACTTCTTCAGGATTTACCGATACGGCGCCCTATCGACACCCGCTGATTTCACTCGGCGTCACGTTGAAATACTCGAAATGGTCGAGCTTTTTATCGGGGTTAAACACCTTTTGATCAACAGAGACAAGATGGGCTGGCAGGCCCGCCCTCGTGACTGATCACGATGTGGTCATCATCGGCGCCGGGCCTGCGGGCACCGCAGCGGCCATTTTGTGTGCTCAACGAGGATTGCGGGTGGCGCTGTTGGAGCAGGCGGTTTTCCCGCGCGAGCGTCCTGGTGAGACTCTGCAGCCTGCTGTTGAGCTTTTGCTGCAACAACTGGGCGTGGCCGACGCGGTGCAAACGGCAGGTTTTTTACGTCATACAGGCCATTGGGTGCAATGGGGGAGCGCACGCCAATTCAGTGCCTTCGGTCAAGGTGCGACGGGACCGTGCCGGGGCTTTCAGATTCCTCGCGATGTGCTGGATAACTTGCTGCTGTGTCGGGCCGCCGAGTCGGGTGTGCAGGTGTTGCAACCTTGTCGTGTACTTAGGGTGATCAGGGACCGGCAGCGGGTATGCGGAGTACAAACCCGACAAGGTGATTTCACGGCCCCTCATTTGATCGACGCCAGTGGCGCCTGCAGCTGGTTGTCACGTCAGCTGCAACTTCGCTGGCGAAAATTTTCGCCGCGTCTGATCGCTCACTATGGTTATGCCGCCGGGGTGTGCCTTGAAGATAATGTTTTTTGCGGGATTGAGGCTGACCCGCTTGGCTGGTATTGGACTGCGAAGATCGGCGAACGCCGTTACCACTGGACCCGTCTGAGCTTTTTCCCTGAAAACCAAGCGCAGGACATTCCACCTGCCACGTTCAAACACCTGGCGGCATCCGGCCCGGTACGCGGGGCCGATGTGACCTGGCGTGTAGGTCAGCAGGCGGCCGGCGATGGCTTCTTTATCGCGGGGGATGCGGCTTTTGTGCTGGACCCGGCGGCATCACAGGGCGTGTTGAAGGCGTTGATGTCAGGAATGATGGCCGCGCATGCGGTGATTCAAGCGCGGAGTACGCCTTGGCATGAACTCAGCATCCAGCAGCAATACCAGCAGTGGGTGAATGAGTGGTTTAACCGCGACCGGCACAAGATGTGCGAGTTATACCGGGCTCATCCATTTCCCCCAACGTGGCTGTTGAACCGCTAAGCAACCTTTTTGCCCGGTGATTGCCTAGGGAACATTGCACTTTTAACCTTCAAGCCTGAGCCTTGCGCATTGTTGTATTGGATTTCGAGGTGAGCAACACATGTATCACGGGGAAAGATTGAACGCCTGGACGCATTTGGTTGGGGCAGTGGCGGCGTGTGTCGGGGTGGTGTGGATGCTGGTGATTGCCAGCCTGGACGGCAGCCCGTGGAAGATCGTCAGCGTGGCGATTTATGGTTTCACCTTGATGGTGCTCTACAGCGCCTCGACCGTTTACCACAGCGTGCGTGGGCGCAAGAAAGCGATCATGCAGAAGGTCGATCACTTTTCGATCTACCTGCTGATTGCCGGCAGCTACACGCCGTTCTGCCTGGTGACGCTACGCGGGCCGTGGGGCTGGACGTTGTTCGGGATTGTCTGGGGATTGGCGCTGATCGGCATCCTGCAAGAGATCAAACCGCGTTCGGAAGCGCGGATTCTGTCGATCGTGATCTACGCGGTGATGGGCTGGATCGTGCTGGTGGCGGTCAAACCGTTACTGACGGCGTTGGGCCGTACAGGTTTCGCCTGGCTGGCGTCGGGCGGCGTGTTGTACACCGTGGGGATTGTCTTTTTTGCCCTCGATCATCGACTGCGCCATGCCCACGGGATCTGGCACCTGTTCGTGATCGCCGGGAGTTTGCTGCACTTCGTGGCGATCCTGTTTTATGTGCTGTAGACCGAGGCGCGGCCATCGCGAGCGAGCTTGCTCGCGATAGGGCCCTAGAAGTCACCCCAAAGCTGTTGGGCAACCGCTAATGCAACAACCGGCGCGGTTTCAGTCCGCAAAACGCGCGGCCCAAGGCGGGCGGCGTGAAAACCGCCGACCTTGGCCTGATCCACTTCAGCCTCCGACAATCCACCCTCCGGCCCGATCAAAAAAGCCAAGGACCCAGGCTTGGCATGGCTCAACAGTGGCTCGGCCACCGGGTGCAGCACCAACTTCAATTCTGCTTGAGTCTGCTTCAACCAGTCCGCCAGCAGCAGCGGTGGATGAATCACCGGCACCCGTGAACGCCCGCATTGCTCGCAAGCGCTGATCGCCACTTGGCGCCAGTGCATCAGGCGTTTGTCGGCGCGCTCGTCCTTCAGCCGGACTTCGCAGCGGTCGCTGAAGATCGGGGTGATTTCTGTGACGCCCAGTTCGGTGGCTTTCTGAATCGCCCAATCCATCCGCTCGCCACGGGACAAGCCTTGGCCGAGATGGATCTGCAAGGGCGACTCGACCTGCCCGGCGAAGCTTTCATCGATCTGCACGACCACACGCTTCTTGCCGACCTCCACCAGCGTGGCGCGAAACTCATGGCCCGAACCGTCGAACAGTTGCAGCGCATCGCCCTCGGCCATGCGCAGCACGCGGCTGATGTAATGGGCCTGGGCCTCGGGCAACTCGTGTTCGCCAGTGCTCAAGGGGGCGTCGATAAAGAAGCGGGACAGTCTCATGCGGATTCTCTTTAATTTGATCGTTCCCACGCTCTGCGTGGGAATGCCTCACCGGACGCTCCGCGTCCGCTTTTTGGGACGCAGAGCGTCCCTGGCTGCATTCCCACGCAGAGCGTGGGAACGAGCGTCGTTCAATCAGCCCGGATCGCGGAAGCCCGGATGAAAGTCTTTTGGCACCGATACGCTGACGCTATCGCGAGTCGCGATGTCGATGCCTTCGCTGGCCACTTCGGCCAGAAAGTCGATCTGCTCAGGCGTGATCACGTACGGCGGCAGGAAGTACACCACGCTGCCCAGCGGTCGAAGTAAAGCACCACGCTCCAACGCATGCTGGAACACTTTCAAGCCGCGACGTTCTTGCCACGGATAAGCTTCTTTGCTGGCCTTGTCCTTGACCATCTCGATGGCGAGCACCATGCCGGTCTGACGCACTTCCGAAACGTTCGGGTGATCGGCCAGGTGTGCGGTGGCGCTGGCCATGCGCTGGGCCAGGGCCTTGTTGTTCTCGATGACGTTGTCTTCTTCGAAGATATCCAGCGTCGCCAAGGCTGCCGCGCACGCCAGAGGATTGCCGGTGTAGCTGTGGGAATGCAAGAAGGCGCGCAGGGTCGGGTAGTCGTCGTAGAACGCGCTGTAGACATCTTCGGTCGTCACACAGGCCGCCAGCGGCAAGTAACCGCCGGTCAGGGCCTTGGACAGGCAGAGGAAGTCCGGGCGGATGCCGGCCTGTTCGCAGGCGAACATTGTCCCGGTGCGGCCGAAGCCGACGGCGATTTCGTCGTGGATCAGGTGCACGCCATAGCGGTCGCAGGCTTCGCGCAGCAATTTCAGGTACACCGGGTGGTACATGCGCATGCCGCCGGCGCCCTGGATCAGCGGCTCGACGATCACCGCGGCCACGGTGTCGTGGTGCTCGGCCAGGGTCTGTTCCATGGCGGCGAACAGGTTCCGCGAGTGTTCTTCCCAGCTCATGCCTTGCGGGCGTAGATAGCAATCGGGGCTCGGCACCTTGATGGTGTCCAGCAGCAGGGCCTTGTAGGTTTCGGTGAACAGCGGCACGTCGCCCACCGACATCGCAGCCATGGTCTCGCCGTGGTAGCTGTTGGTCAGGGTGACAAAGCGCTTCTTGTTCGGCTGGCCGCGGTTGAGCCAATAGTGAAAGCTCATTTTCAGCGCGACTTCGATGCAGGACGAACCGTTATCGGCGTAGAAGCACCGGGTCAGGCCTTCCGGCGTCATCTTCACCAGGCGCTCGGACAACTCGATCACTGGCTGATGGCTGAAACCAGCGAGAATCACGTGTTCCAGTTGATCGACCTGGTCCTTGATGCGCTGGTTGATCCGCGGGTTGGCGTGGCCGAATACATTAACCCACCAGGAGCTGACGGCGTCGAGGTAGCGTTTGCCTTCGAAGTCTTCCAGCCACACGCCTTCACCGCGCTTGATCGGGATCAGCGGCAGCTGTTCGTGGTCTTTCATCTGGGTGCAGGGATGCCACAACACCGCGAGATCGCGTTGCATCCACTGATTATTCAGGCCCATTTTCAGTCTCCTCGAGGCGGCTCGCTGGGTGCGCGGGCAAACAATCGCGCAAGCCTATGCAATGCGCGGCGTGGGGACAACCCATTGCGTGGATTGAGCTACTTTGTATAGGTCGGTCGACGTCGCTGGCGGCCTTTTGATGGCTGACGTATTCTTCGCGGTTCTTTGAGTCGTCTGACTCGCAAAACCGCTTTTCCCTACGTGTATTTCCGGAGTTCGCTGAATGTCTGCTGGTTGGCTGCGCGCCTGTGCGCTGGTGATGTTAGGGCTGTTCAGCGTGTCTGCGCTGGCCAAGGATAAAACGGCGATCGTGATCGGGGGAGGGCTGTCTGGCCTCACCGCTGCTTACGAACTGCAAAACAAAGGCTGGCAGGTGACCCTGCTGGAAGCCAAACCGAGCATGGGCGGTCGCTCCGGCATGGCCACCAGTGAGTGGATCGGCAACGATAAGACCCAACCGGTTCTGAACAAGTACGTCTCGACCTTCAAGCTGAGCACCACGCCGGCCCCTGAGTTCGTGCGGACCCCGGGCTATCTGATTGACGGTGAGTATTTCACTGCCGCCGATCTGGCAACCAAGCAACCGGCCACCAGCGAGGCGCTCAAGCGCTACGAAAAGACCCTGGACGATCTGGCGCGCTCGATCGAAGACCCGCAGAACCCGGCGGCCAACAGCACACTGTTCGCTCTGGACCAGATCAACGTGGCCAACTGGCTCGACCGTTTGAATCTGCCGGCCACGGCACGTCAGTTGGTGAATCAGCAGATTCGTACCCGTTATGACGAACCTTCGCGCCTGTCGCTGCTGTACTTCGCACAGCAAAGCCGCGTTTATCGTGGCGTTGCCGACCGTGACCTGCGCGCTTCGCGTCTGCTTGGTGGTAGCCCGGTGTTGGCCCAGGCCTTCGTCAAACAGCTGAAAACCATCAAGACCAGCTCCCCGGTCTCGGCTATCACGCAGGACAAGGACGGTGTGACCGTCAAAGTCGGCAGCGTTGGCTATCAGGCGGACTACGTCGTCGTGGCCGTGCCGTTGCGCGCACTGAACAAGATTCAGATGACCCCGTCGCTGGATGCCCAGCACATGGGCGCGATCAAGGGCACCAACTACGGTTGGCGCGACCAGATCATGCTGAAGTTCAAGACTCCGGTATGGGAAAGCAAGGCGCGCATGACCGGTGAGATTTACAGCAACGCCGGTCTGGGCATGTTGTGGGTTGAGCCCGCTTTGAAGGGCGGCGCCAATGTGGTGATCAACCTGTCCGGCGACAACGCGCGCGTGATGCAGGCCTTCGGCGACAAGCAGATGGTCGATCAGGTGCTGATCCGTCTGCACGCCTTTTATCCACAGGCTCGCGGTTCGTTCACCGGTTATGAAATCCGCCGCTACAGCACCGACCCATCCATGGGCGGCGCTTACCTGGCCTTCGGTCCTGGCCAGATCAGCAAGTACTGGCGGCTGTGGGAACGTCCGATTCAGCGTGTAGCCTTTGCCGGCGAACACACTGATACGTTGTACCCAGGCACGCTGGAAGGCGCACTTCGCACCGGTCAGCGTGCAGCCAGTCAGGTAGAAGACCTGGCGGCTGGCAAGTCGTTTGAACCTGTGAAGATTGTTCCAGCAGCGACCGCAGCGGTGGCTGGCGCAGCGGCGGCGAAGAAAGGTAACTTCTTCACCAACCTGTTTGGTGGTTCTGACGACAAACCGGAACCGGTCAAGGTGCCAGAGCCAGTGGCTCCGGTTGCTCCTGCACCGGCTCCAACGCCAGCCCCGACCCCTGCGCCAGCTCCGGTCGAAGCACCGAAACCAGCGGCACCGGTGAAAGCCGAGCCGGCGAAAAAAGCCCCGGCGAAAAAGCCTGCAGCCAAAACCGAGGCCAAAAAGGCTCCGGCAAAAGCTCCGGCGAAGAAAGCCGAACCGGCTAAGAAGCCTGCGGCCAAGCCCGCTGCGACCCCGGCAACAGATACCAAAGCGCAGTAAGCTTTGGGATTAAAGAAACGCGGCAGAAATGCCGCGTTTTTTTGCCTGAAGAAAACCAATATCAAGATTCAAATAAACCCTATGGCGGAGGTGTTCTTTAGTTGGACTTCGTTTTTTTACACAGGGGTCTTTAATCTTTCCTTAACTCATCCATTTCAGACTCTTGATCGTATTTCTCGATATTTCAAAGCAAAATTTTCCGCTTTAAATCGATAGATAACTCGATAGTCTTGGTTCGCAGTTTTCACAGGAATTGGGCA
Organism: Pseudomonas sp. MDT1-16; assembly: GCF_054898115.1. Classification (NCBI taxonomy): domain Bacteria; kingdom Pseudomonadati; phylum Pseudomonadota; class Gammaproteobacteria; order Pseudomonadales; family Pseudomonadaceae; genus Pseudomonas; species Pseudomonas sp. MDT1-16. The sequence continues at coordinate 5,991,130 of NZ_CM142717.1, read as the reverse complement.
ATGCAGCTACGTAACTCTTCTTCCCGCTACGGTTGGGTCAGCATCTTTGTGCACTGGGGTGTGACGCTGGCAGTTTTCGGTCTGTTTGCGTTGGGCTTGTGGATGGTCGGTCTCGATTACTACAGCAGCTGGCGCAAAGACGCGCCGGACTTGCACAAAAGTATTGGTCTGGTGCTGTTAGCTGTCATGGCTCTACGGGTTTTGTGGCGCTTGATCAGCCCGCCACCACCAGCACTGCAAAGCTATAGCCGCATGACGCGCCTTGGCGCCAAGTTCGGCCACTCGTTCCTGTATCTCAGTCTGTTCGCTGTGATGATTGCCGGTTACCTGATTTCCACCGCAGAAGGTGTCGGGATTCCGGTGTTTGGCCTGTTTGAAGTCCCTGCATTGGTTTCCGGACTACCGGACCAGGCAGACACCGCTGGTGTGATTCATCTATATCTGGCGTGGGTGCTGGTAATTTTTTCCGGCCTCCATGCGTTGGCAGCACTGAAACACCACTTTATCGATCGTGATGCGACCTTGGCGCGAATGCTGGGCCGCAAAGCATGAAGTTCAACCTCGACTCCATAGGAATAGAAAGCATGTTGAAAAAGACCCTCGCTGCTCTGGCCATCGGTTCGGCCCTGCTGTCCGCCAACGTAATGGCGGCCGACTACGTCGTCGACAAAGAAGGCCAACATGCCTTCGTTGACTTCAAGATCAGCCACCTGGGCTACAGCTTCATCACCGGTACCTTCAAGGACATCGACGGCAAGTTCAGCTTCGACGCTGCAAAGCCAGAAGACAGCAAGCTCGAGTTCAATGTCAAAACCGCCAGCGTGTTCACCAACCACGCTGAACGTGACAAGCACATCGCCAGCGGTGACTTCCTGAACGTGGGCAAGTTCGCGGACGCCAAGTTCGTCTCCACCAGCGTCAAATCCACCGGCAAAAACGCCGCTGGCAAAGACACTGCCGACGTAACCGGCGACCTGACCCTGTTGGGCGTGACCAAGCCAATCGTGGTCAAAGCCACTTTCCTGGGTGAAGGCAAGGATCCATGGGGCGGCTACCGTGCCGGCTTCGAAGGCACCACCAGCATCAAGCGCTCTGATTTCGGCAAGCAGAAAGACCTGGGCCCACAGTCAGACGCGGTAGAGTTGTATGTTTCGTTTGAAGGTGTCAAAGCGAAGTAATTTTCGCCGCTAAAACAAAAATGCCCCTGATCTCGCGATCAGGGGCATATTTTATGGCTGCGTTAAATCAGCGATTGCGGGTCAGCAAGGCTGGTTTCTCACCGCGAGGACGGCCTGGCAGTTGATCCAGTTGCTCAGGAGTCGGGAACCGATCGGTTTTCGACTCTTTATGGATGATCTTCGGTGCCGGACCGCGCGGGTTTTGCACGGCCGGTTCCGCACGTGGCTGATCGTCGGTGCGAGCCGGTCGGCGGTCGCGGGACTCTTCGCGACGGGCCTGGCCGTCACGTGGAGCGCCGTTGCGTGGACCGCTGCGCTTGGCCGGCGGCGTGCCAGTGGTGGCGCCATCGCTGCTGCGCGGGCCGTTTTGGCGACCCTGAGGCTTGCCGCCGGTGCGCGGAGCACCTGCGCCTGCGGCCGAGCCTTGTGCCGGAGCACTCGGACGGCGACCACGGCCTTGAGCAGGCTTGGCCTGCGGCACGTAGTCGGCGCGGTTACCGAAGTTATCGACATCGTCGTCGAGGAACTCGTCCGGTGCTCGATCAGCGGCGGCGCGAGGTGCCGGGCGCTGTTGCTCGCGAGCCGGGGTGCCTTCGCGTGGCTTGTGTTCACGCGCCGGGCGATCACCACGGCCAGTGGCAGCAGGTTTTTCCTTGCCGCCCTTGTCCTTGCCTTTGTCTTTACGACCGCCGCCACCACCAGTGCCGTTCGGACCGTCGCCGCGCGGGCCACGTGGGTTGCGCGGGTTACGCACATCCGGGCGCTCGCGAACTTCTGGTTTCTCGGCTTCTACAGCGCTGGAATCGAAGCCCATCAGATTGCCGTCGGCAATTTTCTGCCTGGTCATGCGCTCGATGCTTTTCAGCAGCTTTTCTTCGTCCGGAGCCACCAGCGAGATCGCCTCGCCCGAACGACCGGCACGGCCAGTACGGCCGATACGGTGCACGTAGTCTTCATCGACGTTCGGCAGTTCGAAGTTGACCACGTGTGGCAACTGATCGATGTCGAGGCCGCGAGCGGCGATGTCGGTGGCGACCAGGATGCGCACTTCGCCGGCCTTGAAGTCGGCCAGGGCTTTGGTGCGAGCGTTCTGGCTCTTGTTACCGTGGATCGCGACGGCGCTCAGGCCGTGTTTGTCCAGGTACTCGGCCAGACGGTTGGCGCCGTGCTTGGTGCGGGTGAACACCAGAACCTGTTCCCAGGCGCCAGCGGTGATCAAGTGCGCGAGCAACGAGCGCTTGTGGCTGGCGGCCAGGCGGAATACGCGCTGTTCGATGCGCTCGACCGTGGTGTTCGGCGGCGTGACTTCGATGCGTTCCGGGTTGTGCAGCAGCTTGCCGGCGAGGTCGGTGATGTCTTTGGAGAAGGTGGCCGAGAACAGCAGGTTCTGGCGTTTGCTCGGCAGACGGGCGAGGACCTTTTTCACGTCATGGACGAAGCCCATGTCGAGCATGCGGTCGGCTTCGTCCAGCACGAGGATTTCCACGTGGGACAAATCGACGCTGCCTTGGCCAGCGAGGTCAAGCAGGCGGCCAGGGCAGGCCACGAGCACGTCAACCCCGCGGGACATGGCCTGAACCTGCGGGTTCATGCCGACGCCGCCGAAAATGCAAGCGCTGACGAACTTCAGGTCACGGGCATAAACCTTGAAGCTCTCGTGTACTTGAGCCGCGAGTTCGCGAGTAGGGGTCAGGACCAGTACGCGCGGTTGGCGCGGGCCGTGACGCTGGGATTTGTCCGGGTGACCGTTGGGGAACAACCGCTCCAGAATCGGAAGGGCGAAGCCGCCGGTTTTACCAGTACCTGTCTGAGCCGCGACCATCAGGTCGCGACCTTGCAACACGGCGGGAATGGCCCGCTGTTGCACCGGAGTAGGCTCGGTATAGCCCGCTGCCTCGATGGCGCGGACTAAAGCCTCGGAGAGACCGAGGGAAGCAAAGGACATGAGTAATCCTGTTTTAGTTAGGGCTTGGCCCAATGGGAGTCTTGCCTGGCGCGAATGGCGTTTAAGAAGAACGCAATCCCGTCCGGTCCTGCTGGGCCTTGAAAGCTCGTCTGGAGTGCTCGCGCGGGCTGAAAAGCTGCGCTGTAGCGGTGTCGAGATGCCTTGAACAAGTCCGAGCGTCCGGGCGTGAGCCTGGCGGGAAGGCCGGAGTATAACAGAGCAATCACTGCGCGCCGCTTTCCTGCTGCTCAACGGTTTTTCCGCTGGCGGCGGTGGCTCGGGTGGTTTTTACCTCGGCTGCCCGATTGGCACCATAACGGGCGCTCAATTCTGCGTACGCAGGCTCGCGCTTGAAGCGTTTGAGCTCGGCGCCGAAGCGCTGCACCAACAAGTCCATGCCCGCGTTGCGGCGCACCGCCAGGAACTGGCTCTGGTGGCTGATGACGGTCGGGTTCTCGGTAATCTTGTCGCGGATGCCCAATTTGTCGAGCAAGTGCTGACCCACCCGGCGGTCCGTGATCAGCAGGTCGATCCGCCCGCGCACCAGTTTGCCGAAGTTGGCTTCATGGGTCGGTGCCGGCTCACGGGTGAACAGCGTCGATTCGCGGAAGTCCGGGCTGTACAGATAGCCCGGTGAGGTGCCAATGGTCAGGCCTTTCAGATCGTCCAGAGTGTGAAACGGATGCGGGCGCTCATTGGCGTAAAACATCACGAATTCGACTTCCGAGAGCGGTTCGGTCGGGTAGAGCAGGGCCGCGTCGCGTTCGGCGCTGTGAAAAATATCCAGCGCGCCATCCGCCTGGCCTGTTTCGAGCATCGACAGGCAGCGTTTCCACGGCAGAAACTGCCACTCGACCTCGATCTCCAAGCGCTTGAAGACAATCGCAGTGGTTTCGTAGTCCAGTCCCAGGGATTTGCCGTCCTCCTCATACACGTAAGGCGCCCACGGCTCGGTGACAATGCGCAGCTTCTCGCCCCGAGCGGCGAAGCTCAGGCAAGTAAAAAGAAACACGGTCAGTAACTGCGTGATCAAAGGCATGGCTTGAGATTACGACGAGAAACCGGAAAGAGCCAGAAACGGGATCCAGAAGCTCTGGTTCGGGTGTAAAAAGCAAAAAATCGCTGCCTTGAGAATGGCCGGCTTTGAAATGTGCAATGCTTGCATGCGCAGCCAAAGACTGCGATCTCAGCCAGCATGATGCGGTTGCTTTAAACGCGGTTTAAAAGTAACCGCTCCATAAACCCCACATTCAAAGCCAGCAGTTGATCCCCGAAGCTGTACTCCGATTTCTCTCTGGAGCCAGCACGTCATGATGCGACCCGACGCTAAAGTCGAAAAAGTGTACCTCTATCCCAAGGCCGTGGACTTCCGAAAATCCATCGACGGCCTGGCCGCCGTGGTCGAGCTGGATATCAAGGTCGCGGTGTTCGACCCTGTGCTTTTCGTCTTTCTGAATCGCCACCGTAATCGAGTGAAAATCCTTTACTGGGAGCGCAACGGCTTCTGCCTTTGGCTCAAGCGCCTGGAATCCGAGCGTTTTAAAACATCGCCCGACGCCAGCGACGAGGCCATCGTGCTGAGCGTCCAGGAATTGAACTGGTTGCTCGACGGTTTTGACCTGTGGCGCAATCGCCCTCATCAGGTTTTGACTCCAAGATTCGTCGCCTGACGGGTATAATCCGGGGCATGGTGCGACACGAGATCGCGTGTTCAACTGTTTAACTTCAATAGGTTAGCAGTCAAACACGTGTCGTAAGCTCTGGATCTCATTGCTCAACTCCGCTTTCTGGAGTAACGAGCCTGACGTGTATCCGTCAGTTCACTAGATCGGCATGCGTCAGGAGCCAATCTTGGGGTGTGAAGCCCGATCAACAATGTCCCTCCCGCAAGAGAGTGCAACCCGGTAACGGGATGCGCAGCACAACCGAATTGCACGGTAGTACGGGGACTAGTGACCCAACCCGCATGGCTAACATATGTGAATCGTCGACAGAACCCTCGTAAGGATTGACGGGCCTACGGCAATTATCGGCCCCAGCCAAAAAAAAGGCATTGCAGCCAGCCATTCCTGTCATGTAATGGGATGCGGTACTAGAAGCGCTGCCGGGGGATAGACGAAGCCTAAACGGGGAATTGATGCGATTCAGGGAACGTGGCAATCCCGACCACTCGCCTTACCATCCACATCGGCAAGGCAGACTTTCCGCAAGGGACGTTGATGAGTGTGGGGAATAGGAGGATGCAAAAAGCAAAGGGCCGTCTGTAACGGATGGCATACCGGTTTCAACATTACCGGCAGGGGCAACCCTGGCTGACGTGCATCTGGTTTACGAGCGCAAATACAACTGTTGATTCCGTCGAACTATGAAGTTAGCACGGGTACACGCTAAGAGATCCTGTGCAAACAGTTTCTAACTTCGAGCAGGACTGTATGAATACGCAACCACCGACTTCGGTTACGTCTGCGTCCTTGGATGGGGCCATGAATTGGTACGGTCTCGATTGGGCCAGAATTCAAACCTCCGTTCGGAAAACACAGTTGAAAATTGCGCAGGCAACAAGGAAGGCCGACTGGCGAAAGGTGAAGCGCCTGCAACGCATGCTAACTCACTCGTTTCATGGGCGATGCTTAGCTGTGCGGCGAGTCACGGAGAACCGGGGTCGCAGGACGCCGGGGGTCGATGGCGAAACGTGGGAGACGCCCCAAGCCAAACTTCGAGGGGTGATGTGTCTATCGATCAAGCGGGGTTACTGTTCTAAACCGTTGAGGCGGGTATGGATACCGAAACCTGGCAAACAGGAGAAACGCCCACTCGGAATTCCCACGATGTTGGACCGGGCCATGCAAGCGCTTCATCTGCTGGCAATTGAACCTGTTGTAGAGAGCCAGAGCGACCCCCGAAGCTACGGCTTCCGACCGGATCGCTCGACGGCCGACGCAATGGTAGAGCTGTTTCATTTGCTGGCCCCCCAAGTAGCCCCTGTCTGGATTCTGGAAGGGGACATCAAAGGTTTTTTCGATAACATCAGCCATGATTGGCTTTGTCAAAATATCCCAATGGATAAGACGATACTGCGCAAATGGCTGAAAACCGGGGTTGTTGACCGGGGGCAATTTGTTGCTACGGAGGCAGGCACGCCACAGGGCGGTATCATCTCTCCCTGTCTGGCAAACGCCACCTTGAATGGTTTGGAGCTTTTGCTGAAAGATCACTTGAAAAAGCGCTTTGGCACCATAGAAGCGAAGAAAACCAAGGTTCAGGTTGTGCGCTATGCAGATGACTTTGTGGTTTTGGCAAACTCGAAAGAGTTGCTTGAAAACGAAATCAAGCCTTGGATAGAGCAATTCCTGTCTGTACGCGGGGTTGCATTATCGCAAGAAAAAACGCGCATCGCACACATCCATCAAGGCTTTGATTTTCTTGGGTGGAATTTTAGGAAGTACGTCCCGAAGTCGCCGCACAGAAAGGCAAAGCTGTTTATCAAGCCTGCGAAGAAGAATGTTTCAACGTTCTATCGGAAAGTGCGAGATATTATAAAAAACAGCGGAACCCTTACTCAGGGTGCACTGATGGGGCGACTGAACCCAGTGCTGCGAGGGTGGGCGCAATATCACTCCCCGGTTGTGGCGAAAGCCACCTTTAACAAGCTGGACAACCTTATCTTCTGGCGGATCTTGAGGTGGGCAAAGCGTCGGCATCCGAGGAAGTCTGTTGGTTGGCTTAAACGGCGATATTACTGTTCCAGAATTCACCGGGCATTTGTATACCCAGTAAAGGGGATCGACGGGACAGTGAAGTTTCGCCAGCTATACATGCTGGCGGATACCGTAATCGTTCGTCACAAGCGCTTGCCGGGTGCGTATCAGCCGTACGATGCAGAACAGGAGTTCAAGTGGGAAGCATTAAGGGTTCAACGGATGCTACATAAGCTCCGGTATCGGCGGCAGATACTGAGTCTTTTCAGGCGGCAACAGGGTAAATGTGCTTTATGCGGGCATGCCATCAGCAAGGATACCGGCTGGCACGATCACCACATTGTCAGGCGGGTGGATGGCGGCCCGGATAAACTAAATAACCGTGTACTGCTCCATCCCGACTGCCACTTACAGTGCCACAAGCAGGGATTCAAGGAGCCACTTAAGCATAGCGGTTTGCAAAAACCACCTTCCGCGTGACCGGCCAGTAATAGACTGGCTTTCGTAAGCTTGAGCCGTATGCGGGGAAACTCGCACGTACGGTTCTAAGGGGGCCCCGGATCAGTAATGATCTGGGGCTACCCGACATTTCGATGCCCGAACACCTTCCTGATGACCCAGAACTTCTCAAGCAAATGCTGCTTGATGCGTTCGACGCGCTCGCTCGCCAGCAGGAAGTGGGTCAGGCTTACGAAACGCATATTGTTGACCTGAAAGAACAGATCAAGTTGTTACGCGACCGTTTGTTCGGTCGTAAATCCGAGCAAACAGTCGAGCCCAACACGCCGCAACTGGCCTTATTCAACGAACCCGAAAGCGAACCAATGCCCGTCGTCGGCGATGCCGATGAGGAAGTCGTTGCTCCAGTTCCGCGCCGTGGCAAGCGCAAGCCACTGTCGGCTGATCTGCCGCGTATTGAAGTCATCCACGAACTGCCCGAACACGAACTGACCTGTGCCTGCGGTTGCCGCAAGCATGTGATCAGTGAAGAAACCAGCGAGCAGCTGGACATCGTGCCAATGCAGATTCGGGTGATCAAACACATCCGCAAAGTCTACGGTTGCCGCGGTTGTGAAACGGCTCCGGTCACCGCTGACAAGCCCGCTCAATTGATCGAAAAGAGCATGGCCAGTCCGAGCGTGTTGGCGATGCTGTTGACCACCAAGTATGTCGATGGCTTGCCGCTGCATCGTTTCGAGACGGTGTTGAGTCGACACGGTATCGATATCCCGCGTCAGACCCTCGCCCGCTGGATTATCCAGTGCGGCGAGCACTTGCAACCGCTGCTGAATCTGATGCGCGACCGGTTGCTGGAAAGCCCGGTCATCCACTGTGATGAAACCCGCGTCCAGGTACTGAAAGAGCCGGATCGAGACCCGACCAGCCAATCCTGGATGTGGGTGCAGACCAGCGGGCCACCCGATCGAAAAGTCGTGCTGTTCGACTACACCTCCAGCCGTGCGCAGGACGTGCCGTTGCGCCTGCTGGAAGGTTATTGCGGCTATGTCATGACCGACGATTACGCGGGATATAACGCGTTGGTGTTGCAACCGGGCGTGGAACGTCTGGCGTGCATGGCCCATGCACGGCGCAAGTTCGTCGATGCGCAAAAAGTGCAGCCCAAGGGCAAGACGGGACGTGCCGATATCGCGCTGACGATGATCAACAAGCTGTACGGCATCGAGCGTGAACTCAAGGATGTCAGCGATAAGCAGCGTTTTATCGTTCGTCAGGAAAAGAGCCTGCCGATCTTGGCTCAGTTGAAAAGCTGGCTGGATAAAACGCAGTCGCAGGTGACGCCGCAAAGTGCGCTTGGCAAGGCCGTTAATTATCTGGCCAGCAACTGGAGCCGTCTGGAGCGCTACGTGGAGGCCGGATTTTTACCGATCGACAACAACCCGGCAGAGCGCGCAATAAAGCCGTTTGTGATCGGTCGCAAGGCTTGGCTGTTCAGCGATACGCCCAAAGGCGCGACTGCCAGCGCCCAGATCTACAGCCTGGTCGAAACCGCGAAGGTCAACGGCCAAGAGCCCTATACGTGGCTGCGCCACGTACTGGAGCGACTGCCGCATGCGCAGTCAGTAACCGACTATGAAGCATTGCTGCCGTGGAACTGCTCACCGGAAATGCCACGATAAACGGGAAGCGCATCTGACGGTAGGTGTGCTTCATGGATCGCATACGTTTAAAAGCGCTGTTCGGCGACGTTGAGTGGAATCACCGAAACCGGATGAATCAGATTTTTTGTGTCCTGGTCGATAATGGCCTGGCGCAGCCAGGCCTTCATCACACCGATTGGCGCTGACCCACGCCACAATAATGAAGTGGTGCAGAGCTACAAAGTAACGCAAAGTGTGTTTGGATGTTCGGGAACGCCGACTTCAGTTAAATCTCTAAGTTCGCACAATTTAAATGTGTGAGACTCCACTGTAATGGTTACTGTTTTGTTGGCGGCATTGTGCTGGAATACAACGGTGGCCGTGCCTTCTGACAATCCATCGGATATTACTAATCTTGTTTTCCCGTCAGGGTAAGGCTTGTTTTGGTCTTGAGTGAGAGAAAAGTATCCGCCATAAGATCCAAGGCCAGAGGATTCAAGGCTGTCAATCTTGATAAGACTTCCGCGGATTAATTGGTGGATCGGGCCATCAAAATGAAGAGGGATATTCCATAGAAAGGAAAACAATGCATGATCAGGTATTGTCTTCGATGTTGCGCGCGTAGTGCTATGGGAACTTTTAGAGGGCGTACTGTCATTTTGCACGAAGTAGACATCGTTTATCTTTACAGGAGCTTTTACACTTTCATTGGCGTTCGGCGTCGTACCTCCTATTTTCAAGGCTACCGCCCCTATGATATCAGGATAAAGGACGTTAAAAGCGTAAACGGTTCCGTTTTGTGGCGGGCTGTAGGTGACATCTCTGCCACTCTTGTCTAACTGAAAATCGAATACGTCTGCGCTAAAGCTAAATCTAATACGCTCGGATTTTGGGTTGTATCCAACAACCTGTTCGTAGTTGTTTTTCGTTATATCAGTGTAATAGTAACCACCGCTGGTGTTTCCTGCGACACCATCAATTTTTTTATATTCTGGCACTCCTGCTTGTGGGAATGTTTTTTGGTATATTTGTGGCGTTAATGAAAGATGGTTCGGGTAGTCCCATGCGTTAATAAAAAAAACAACTTGGGCTGATGCAGTTACCTTGCTCATAGTTAATTCCCTTTCTGATTAACGATTTAGTACTTTAGCCATGAAGGCATACTGGAATCGTGGATTTTATTAAGGGGATTATCTACTGTCAGAGATGACAGTCCCGACAAACGGTATGTTCAACACTGCAGGCAGCTTCAGGGAGCCGTGCGGCTTCCAGGCCCTCCTTCGATGAACAGCTGAAGAGCTATCGCTCCTGGCGGAACGATAGTCGAGATACCAAGAGCTGGAGCAGGGCTCGGGCCGTGATCGGACGATCGACGTCTAGCGTGGCAACTTCAGATTGTTCCACACCGCCAGGCTCGGTTCGGCCTGGTTCAGCGTGTAGAAGTGCAGCCCTGGAGCGCCACCCTGCAGCAAGCGTTCGCACATTTCGGTGATGACTTGCTCACCAAAGCCTTGGATGCTTTGGGTGTCATCGCCGTAGGCTTCCAGCTGCTTGCGGATCCAGCGCGGGATTTCCGCACCGCAGGCATCGGAGAAGCGCGCCAGCTTGCTGTAGTTGGTGATCGGCATGATCCCCGGAACGATCGGGATGTTCACCCCCATCGCCCGTACACGCTCGACGAAGTAGAAGTAGCTGTCGGCGTTAAAGAAGTACTGGGTGATCGCACTGTCGGCGCCTGCGTTGGCCTTGCGCACGAAGTTGGTCAGATCGTCTTCGAAATTGCGCGCTTGCGGGTGCATTTCCGGGTAAGCGGCGACTTCGATGTGGAAATGATCGCCAGTTTCTTCACGAATGAATTCAACCAGGTCATTGGCGTGGCGCATTTCACCACTGGCCATGCCCATGCCTGAAGGCAGGTCACCGCGCAGGGCAACGATACGCGTGATGCCGGCGGCCCTGTATTGGGTCAGCAGGCCACGCAAGTCGTCCTTGCTGTCGCCAACACAGGACAAATGCGGTGCGGCAGCGACTTTGACTTCGCTTTCGAGCTGCAACACGGTGTTGAGCGTGCGATCACGCGTCGAACCGCCAGCGCCATAGGTGCAGGAGAAAAAATCGGGGTTGTACGTGGCCAGCTGACGGGCAGTGGCGAGCAGTTTTTCATGCCCAGCGTCGGTCTTCGTAGGGAAGAACTCAAAGCTGTAGCGACGGTCTTGGGACATGGTCATATCCTTGGAAGCACGTAAGCCTTGCAGTCGCCGCGCTTACTGTAGGAGCGAAGCTTGCTCGCGAAAGCAACGACACGGTGCTTCAGGAGCAGCGCGGTGATGCGTTCGCGAGCAAGCTTCGCTCCTACAGGGGAGCGTGGATTCTGCACAAGTCCGCTCCCATGGGAAGCGGACAGCAGGTCCAATCAGTAGCGGTAAGCGTGTGGCTTGAACGGACCTTCGACGGTCACGCCGATGTAGTCGGCCTGAGTCTTGGTCAGTTGAGTCACTACGCCGCCGAAACCGCGGACCATTTCCAGGGCCACTTCTTCGTCGAGTTTTTTCGGCAGTACTTCAACGGTCAGACGCTCGGCTTTCTGGGCTGGCGACAGGTCGGCGTACTTCTGGCCGAACAGGAAGATTTGCGCCAGAACCTGGTTGGCGAACGAACCGTCCATGATGCGGCTTGGGTGGCCAGTGGCGTTACCCAGGTTAACCAGACGGCCTTCGGCCAGCAGGATCAGGTAGTCGTCGTTCTGAGCGTCAAATGTGCCAGGACCGGTACGGTGAATCTTGTGAACCTGTGGCTTCACTTCTTCCCATGCCCAGTTCTTGCGCATGAAAGCAGTGTCGATTTCGTTGTCGAAGTGGCCGATGTTGCAGACAACAGCGCGCTTTTTCAGAGCTTTGAGCATGTTCGCGTCGCAAACATTGACGTTGCCGGTGGTGGTCACGATCAGGTCGATCTTGCCCAGCAGCGCTTTGTCGATGCTTGCTTCAGTACCGTTGTTGATACCGTCGATGAACGGCGAAACCAGCTCGTAACCGTCCATGCAGGCTTGCATGGCGCAGATCGGGTCGACTTCGGAGACTTTAACGATCATGCCTTCCTGTCGCAGGGACTGGGCCGAACCCTTGCCCACGTCACCGTAACCGATGACCAGCGCTTGCTTGCCGGACAGCAAGTGGTCGGTGCCGCGCTTGATGGCGTCGTTCAGGCTGTGACGGCAGCCGTATTTGTTGTCGTTCTTGCTCTTGGTCACCGAGTCGTTGACGTTGATGGCCGGGATTTTCAGCTCGCCCTTGGCCAGCATGTCCAGCAGGCGGTGAACGCCAGTGGTGGTTTCTTCGGTGACGCCGTGGACGCGGTCCAGGATCGCCGGGTATTTCTTGTGCAGCAGCTCGGTCAGGTCGCCGCCGTCGTCGAGGATCATGTTGGCATCCCAAGGCGCGCCATCTTTGAGGATGGTTTGCTCAAGGCACCACTCGTACTCTTCTTCGGTCTCGCCTTTCCAGGCGTAAACCGCGATGCCGGCAGCGGCGATAGCGGCAGCGGCCTGGTCCTGAGTCGAGAAAATGTTGCAGGACGACCAACGCACTTCGGCACCCAGGGCAACCAGGGTTTCGATCAGCACAGCGGTCTGAATGGTCATGTGGATGCAGCCGAGGATCTTGGCGCCTTTGAGTGGCAGCTCACCGGCGTACTTGCGGCGCAGCCCCATCAGGGCTGGCATTTCGGATTCGGCGATGATGGTTTCGCGACGGCCCCAGGCAGCCAGGGACATGTCGGCCACTTTGTAATCGTTAAAATCTGCAGGCGTGATAACAGCGCTCATGATGAGCCTCCATTCGTAATGTATGCGAATGGGCGCCGTTGTGCGTTTAGTGTCTGACCGATAACGGTCAAGCAACGCCCCATCCGAGCCTGACAGGTCGAACCTGCTGCAGCGCCCCTCGGACAGGTGGCGGGAAAACGGTAGCAATGGAACGTTACCGTTTTGAAACGGTGGCGATTATAGCCGTGTGAGCGATACTTCCAAAGCGTTTCTGTTGGTCAATGTCTGAACGGTAATCGAGACCATAGTCGATGCTTGATAGAGCCCTGGGTCGGGCTCTGCCATGATGCCCGTCATCATTCGGCAAGACGCTCAGGAGTGAATATGAATTTCCACACCCGCAAATGGGTAAAACCCGAAGACCTCAACCCCAACGGCACGCTGTTCGGCGGCAGCCTGTTGCGCTGGCTCGACGAAGAAGCGGCGATCTACGCCATCGTCCAGTTGGGCAATCAGCGTGTGGTGACCAAGTACATTTCAGAGATCAACTTCGTCAGCGCCTCGCGCCAGGGCGACATCATCGAACTGGGCATCACCGCCACCGAGTTCGGTCGCACCTCAATCACCCTGAAGTGCGAAGTGCGTAACAAGATCACCCGCAAAAGCATCCTGACGGTAGAGAAGATTGTCTTCGTCAATCTGGGTGAAGACGGCTTGCCTGCACCGCACGGCCGGACCGAGATCTTGTACGTCAAAGACCAGTTCAAGGATGATGGCATCAGCGAGTAATGCGAGCCCTGTAGGAGCCGAGCTTGCTGGCGAAGGCGTCATTTGCGTCACCGCCAAAACCGAGGCGAACCCTTCGCGGGCAAGTCGGAACGCCGCACCGCTCGCTCCTACAGAACCGGTATCGTTTCGGTGGTCAGTGAACAGCTCCGAACCGCGCGTGTCGTACCTACATGACACCCCACTGGTTCCGAAGCTATATGCACACGCAAAAAGACGGCAAGACCCCGAACCTCTCGCCTGAAGAGCAGCATGACGTCGACAAGAGCCAGCCGCCACGGGCGGCGGTGCTGCACGAAATCATCCGCACCCAGGGCGATCAGGAGCTTGAGCGCAGCGTCGCCGCCTTGTGGTGGTCGGCGCTGGCGGCCGGCCTGACCATGGGCCTGTCGCTGATGGCCATGGGGCTGCTCAACTCCCGTCTGCCGGACGGCGAAGGCTTCAAGGTGATCGCCAGTTTTGGTTACTGCGCAGGGTTTCTTGCGGTTATTCTCGCCCGTCAGCAATTGTTCACCGAGAACACTTTGACGGCTGTGCTGCCGATTATGACCAAACCCACACTGAACAATTTCGGTCGGTTGCTACGTCTGTGGTCGGTGGTGCTGGTGGGCAACCTTTGCGGCACGTTGCTGGTGGCGTATGTGATGCTGCATCTGCCGATTTTCGACAGCAAGACCGACCTGGCCTTCCTCGATATCGGGCGCAAGATCATGGAGAACAGTGCCAGCCAGATGTTCGCCAAAGGCATTGTGTCGGGCTGGATGATCGCCACCATGGTCTGGATGATTCCGTCCATGGAGAGCGCCAAGATGTGGATCATCATCCTCATCACGTACCTCATGGCGCTGGGGGATTTCACCCACATCGTGGTCGGTTCCGCCGAGGTCTCGTATCTGGTGTTCGCCGGCGAGTTGCCGTGGAAGGATTTCTGGCTGGTGTTCGCCGGGCCGACGCTGGCGGGGAACATCATCGGCGGCAGCTTCATCTTCGCGCTGATCAGCCATGCGCAGATTCGCAGTGAGAGTGGGCCGCCGAAATCCGACGGCCCTGAAAAAGATCATTCCGAATCCAGGCCGGAGTAAACCTGGTCAGGCTTTTGCTGAAGTACTTTGCACAAGGCGCTCATCATGTTGGGCCGGTCAGTCTGAACATGGCTGATCAGCGCAATCTCTCTGTCATACCGATTGTTGCCGACCCGGTTCACAGCGCATTTATGGCCCCAGTGTTCAAAGCCAGACCAATAGGGCACAAGGCTCACGCCAAGACCTTCAGTCACCAGCATGGCAATTGTCTCCAGTGCATCAAGATCGACCAACGGCGTCGGCACCAATTCATGGTCCGCCAGATAATCCTCAGCATGCCGCCCGCCCCACGAGTCAGGATCGTACCGGATGTAGGGTCGGCTAATCAGTTGAGCAGGGATGCTGTCCGAGGACTTTTCCTTCGACAGAAAAACCAGAGGTTCCTTGCGAAGTGAAACCACCTGCAAGGCTTTTGGCAATTCAAACGGAGGAACGACCAACACGGCAGCGTCCACTTCCCCTGAGAGAAGCGCTTCATACAACGAACGCGATGTTCCGGGCACTATCACCGGCGTGATCCCCGGCGCCAACTCGGTGAGTGCTCGCAATGCTTCGGGTAGAAGACCCGTCAGAACGGTTGAAATGGCGCCTATTCTCAACTGTCCCGTAAGCCCCCCCACGTCGGCGTCTCCCGCCAGTAATGCGATCTCGCGAACGATGCGTTTAGCCCTGGGCAGTAATGCAAGACAGGCTTGACTCGGCTTGGCTGCGTGTCCGACGCGAGAAAGCAGTTCGAAGCCGAGTTGCCGTTCGAGCGCGAGAATTCGCTGACTGACCGCTGCTGCCGTCAACCCTTCCACGCGCGCGGCATGTGCTATGGAGCCACATTCCACGACTGTGATAAGGCTTTTCAAATAGCGTGTATCCATAAGAAATACTTTCGGTAGCACAGAAATTACATGCTATCTCTTTCGGTGAAAACCGCACAAGCTTCAACCCGTTCACTCGTTTCCATCCTCCGGCGATCTTCAGGAGCCACCTATGCAGTCGATTTTTCATCTTGCCCTTCACGTCCGCGATCTGGAGTCGTCACGCCAGTTTTATGGTGATTTACTGGGCGGTGAGGAAGGGCGTAGCACTGATACCTGGGTCGATTTCAATTTTTTCGGGCATCAGTTGTCATTGCATTTGGGCGAACCATTTCCGGTGAGTCGTACGGGAAAGGTAGGAGAGCACAGGGTGCCAATGCCCCATTTTGGAGTGATACTGAATATGTCGGACTGGATTGTTTTGAAAGACCGTTTAATCAACGCTGAAGTCAAATTTGTGCTCTCGCCGAACATTCGTTTTCCAGCAGAGCCTGGTGAACAAGCAACTATGTTTTTTATGGACCCTGCCGGAAATCCTATCGAGATAAAAGGTTTCACTGATTTCGAATCAGTGTATGCGGCTTGAAGTTTCTCTTTGATGCACTTCCATAATTGCTCTTCAAATAAATAACGCTCGGATAAATCCGCACGTATTAATTCGCCGAACGCCAGACAATAGTCGGTGTCACTCAAGCATCTGATAAAAAAAACAATATGTACAAACTTGAGGTATTCCAATGAAAGTATCAAAAATCGCCGTGGTCGCAATAACCGTTACTTCCTTTTTTGGAGTGGGGAGTGCAGCGGTCGCAGGTCCGACGCTGGACGCTATTCAGAGGAAAGGTTTCGTACAGTGCGGTGTAAGTGACGGCCTGCCAGGCTTCTCGGTTCCAGACTCCACTGGCAAGATCATCGGCATCGACGCTGACGTCTGCCGCGCGGTGGCCGCTGCCGTTTTCGGCGATGCGACCAAAGTCAAATTCAGCCAGTTGAACGCCAAAGAGCGCTTCACCGCGCTGCAGTCCGGCGAAATCGACGTGCTGTCGCGTAACACCACCTGGACCAGCTCGCGCGATTCGGGCATGGGTCTGGTGTTTGCCGGCGTAACGTACTACGACGGCATCGGCTTCCTGGTGAACAACAAACTGGGTGTGAAGAGCGCTAAAGAGCTTGACGGCGCCACCATCTGCATTCAAGCCGGTACCACCACCGAGCTGAACGTTTCCGACTATTTTCGCGGCAACGGTCTGAAATACACCCCGATCACCTTCGACACCTCCGATGAAAGCGCCAAGTCGCTGGAATCCGGTCGTTGCGACGTGCTGACCTCCGACAAATCCCAGCTCTACGCACAACGCAGCAAGTTGGCGACCCCGACCGACTACGTCGTTCTGCCGGAAACCATCTCCAAGGAGCCTCTGGGCCCGGTCGTGCGTAAAGGCGACGAAGAGTGGTTCAGCATCGTCAAGTGGACCCTGTTCGCGATGCTCAACGCTGAAGAAATGGGCATCACCCAGAAAAACGTTGAAGCTGAAGCCCAAGCCACCAAGAACCCGGACGTTGCTCGTCTGCTGGGCGCTGACGGTGAATACGGCAAAGACCTGAAAGTGAAGAAAGACTGGGTCGTTCAGATCGTCAAGCAAGTAGGTAACTACGGTGAAGTGTTCGAGAAAAACCTCGGCAAGGGCACTCCACTGGCCATTGACCGCGGGCTGAACGCTCTGTGGAACAACGGCGGCATTCAATACGCACCACCAGTGCGCTGATGGTTCTATCACCCGGTGGGCCAACCGCCGGGTGATGTTCTGTTCCATTATTTGCGGGGCACTTCATGCAAAATTCAATCGGCGCACCAAAGCAGAGGCTCAGCCTCAGCGATCCGAAAGTGCGTGCGTGGCTATTTCAGATCATCACCATTGTGGCGGTGGTCTCGATGGGCTGGTATCTGTTCGATAACACACAGACCAACCTTCAGCACCGGGGCATTACCTCCGGCTTCAGCTTTCTGGAGCGCAGTGCCGGTTTCGGCATCGCTCAACACCTGATCGACTACACCGAATCGGACAGTTATGCCCGGGTGTTTGTCATCGGCTTGCTCAACACGCTACTGGTGACTTTCATCGGCGTGATCCTGGCGACGATCCTCGGGTTCATCGTCGGTGTGTCACGGCTGTCGAAGAACTGGATCATTGCCAAACTGGCGACTGTTTATGTGGAAGTCTTCCGCAACATTCCGCCGCTGCTGCAAATCCTGTTCTGGTACTTCGCGGTGTTCCTGACCATGCCAGGGCCACGCAACAGCCATAACTTCGGCGACACCTTCTTCGTCAGCAGCCGCGGTCTGAATATGCCCGCAGCGTTGGCGGCGGACGGTTTCTGGCCGTTTGTGGTCAGCGTCGTCGTGGCCATCGTCGCCATCGTGCTGATGTGCCGCTGGGCCAACAAACGCTTCGAAGCCACCGGCGTTCCGTTCCGCAAGTTCTGGACCGGCCTGGCGCTGTTGCTGGTGATCCCGGCGCTGTGTGCGCTGATCTTCGGCGCCCCCGTGCATTGGGAAATGCCGGAGCTCAAGGGCTTCAACTTCGTCGGTGGCTGGGTGCTGATCCCTGAACTGCTGGCGCTGACCCTGGCCCTGACGGTGTACACCGCGGCGTTCATCGCCGAGATCGTGCGTTCGGGCATCAAGTCGGTCAGCCACGGCCAGACCGAAGCGGCGCACTCGTTGGGTTTGCGCAACGGTCCGACGCTGCGCAAGGTGATCATCCCGCAAGCCCTGCGCGTGATCATTCCACCGCTGACCAGCCAATACCTGAACCTGGCGAAGAACTCCTCGTTGGCGGCCGGTATCGGTTATCCGGAAATGGTGTCGTTGTTTGCCGGTACGGTGCTGAACCAGACCGGGCAGGCGATCGAGGTGATTGCCATCACCATGAGCGTGTACCTGGCGATCAGTATCAGCATTTCCCTGCTGATGAACTGGTACAACAAGCGCATTGCGCTGATCGAGCGGTAAGGAAAAGCGCATGACGACTCATACTTTCAAACCTGACATGCCACCCCCGAGCCGCAGCATCGGTGTCGTGGCGTGGATGCGCGCCAACATGTTCTCCAGCTGGCTCAACACCCTGCTGACCCTGTTCGCGTTCTACCTGATCTACCTGGTGGTGCCGCCGATCCTGAGCTGGGCGATCCTCGATGCCAACTGGGTCGGTACCACCCAGGCTGACTGCACCAAGGAGGGCGCCTGCTGGGTGTTCATCCAGCAGCGCTTCGGCCAGTTCATGTACGGCTACTACCCGGTGGACCTGCGCTGGCGCGTGGACCTGACCGTGTGGCTGGCGGTCATCGGCGTGGCACCGTTGTTCATCTCGCGTTTTCACCATAAAGCGGTGTATGGCCTGAGCTTCCTGGTGCTGTACCCGATTGTCGCCTGGTGCCTGCTGCACGGCGGCGTGTTCGGCCTGAGCGCCGTGGCGACCAGCCAATGGGGCGGCCTGATGCTGACCCTGGTGATCGCCACCGTCGGTATTGCCGGTGCGTTGCCGCTGGGTATCGTCCTGGCGCTGGGCCGTCGTTCGAACATGCCGGCGATTCGGGTGGTCTGCGTGACCTTCATCGAATTCTGGCGCGGCGTGCCGTTGATCACGGTGCTGTTCATGTCCTCGGTGATGCTGCCGTTGTTCCTGCCTGAAGGCATGAACTTCGACAAACTGCTGCGGGCGCTGATCGGCGTGATCCTGTTCCAGTCGGCTTACGTGGCCGAAGTGGTGCGCGGTGGTCTGCAAGCGATTCCCAAAGGTCAGTACGAAGCGGCTGCCGCGATGGGCCTCGGTTACTGGCGCAGCATGGGCCTGGTGATTCTGCCGCAAGCCCTGAAGATGGTGATCCCTGGCATCGTCAACACCTTCATTGCGCTGTTCAAGGACACGAGCCTGGTGATCATCATCGGCCTGTTCGACTTGCTCAACAGCGTCAAACAAGCTGCCGCCGACCCGAAATGGTTGGGCATGGCCACCGAAGGCTATGTGTTCGCGGCCCTGGTGTTCTGGATTTTCTGTTTTGGTATGTCCCGCTATTCCATGCATTTGGAACGTAAGCTGGACACTGGCCACAAGCGTTAGGAGCGTAGTTTATGAGTGAAGCGATCAAACAGCCTGTGAGCCCTGAAGGCATTATTCAGATGCAGGGCGTCAACAAGTGGTACGGCCAGTTCCACGTGTTGAAAGACATCAACCTGAACGTTAAACAGGGCGAGCGTATCGTCCTGTGCGGCCCGTCGGGTTCCGGCAAGTCCACCACCATTCGTTGCCTCAACCGTCTGGAAGAACACCAGCAGGGCCGCATCGTGGTCGATGGCGTGGAGCTGACCAACGACCTCAAGCAGATCGAATCGGTCCGCCGTGAAGTCGGCATGGTGTTCCAGCACTTCAACCTGTTCCCGCACCTGACCATCCTGCAGAACTGCACGCTGGCGCCGATGTGGGTGCGCAAGATGCCCAAGCGCCAGGCCGAAGAAATCGCCATGCATTACCTGGAACGCGTCCGCATTCCAGAGCAGGCGCATAAATTCCCGGGGCAACTGTCCGGCGGTCAGCAACAGCGTGTGGCGATTGCCCGTGCCTTGTGCATGAAACCGAAAATCATGCTGTTCGACGAACCGACCTCGGCACTCGACCCGGAAATGGTGAAAGAGGTTCTGGACACCATGATCGGCCTGGCTGAAGACGGCATGACCATGCTCTGCGTAACCCACGAAATGGGCTTCGCCCGCACCGTGGCCAATCGCGTGATCTTCATGGACAAGGGCGAAATCGTCGAACAGGCCGCGCCGAACGACTTCTTCGATAATCCGCAGAATGAGCGTACGAAGCTGTTCCTGAGCCAGATTCTGCATTGATTATCTGGATACATCTGCTGGTTCTGCCGAGTGCTGCTCGGCGCGCACCCATAAAGATGAAGCTCGAAATCTCATGAGTTGTCGGTAATGACAACCCTCCAATTAGTCTCCGGGTTATAAGTAGCTCGAAGGAGCGATATGCACGATTTTAATAAGTTTGACGCCACCACCATTTCGGAAATGGTTCGTTCAGGTGTCGTGAGCGCAGAGACAGTAGCTGATCACTTTCTTGAGTACGTTGAATCGCAAGAGCGAAACATTAGAGCATTCGTTTCGTTCGACCCAGAAGGGGTGCGCACTCAAGCTTGCCAACTAAAAAAGAGTAACGCGAATGGTCTCCTGGCGGGTGTCCCAGTGGGAATCAAAGACAACTATGACACCACGGATCATCCCACCCGTTTTTTCTCTCCGATCTATGATGACAACTGTCCTTCGCGTGACGCCCATGTCGTCTCGCTTCTGCGCCAGGCCGGAGCGGTCATCATGGGCAAGACGCATACCACCGAATTCGCTTACATGCATACCGGTCCAACCCGCAATCCACATGATCTCGACAGGACCCCAGGGAGCTCCAGTGCCGGATCGGCAGCGGGGATGGCGGCCGGCTTTTTTCCGATCGCTTTGGGAACACAGACAGCCGGATCATTGATTAAACCGGCATCCTATTGCGGACTGTATGCTTTCAAACCTTCGTACGGGTTAGTTCCTCTAGAAGGGGTCAAACCATTAGCGCCGAGCTTCGACACGGTGGGTTGGTATGGCCGCTCCGTTCGTGATCTGGTGCTGATGGCTAAAGTGTTGATTCCTGGATTTCCAAAGCTTGCTCATGAGCGCAATTTACGGTCGTTCGGCTTCTGTCGTACGGCCCGTTGGGATCAGGTAGACGAGCACGTGTCCAAATCACTGGACGCTGCTGTAGAAGATCTGCGATTGGCGGGACATCAAGTGAGCGAGGTATTGCTGCCCGAGGAATTTGCGGGTGTATTTGATGACCATCTGCTGATAAACGATTGCGAGGGCGCCCGATCACTCTCCAAAGAACTGCAATTGCACCCTGACAAACTAAGTGAAGAGTTGTTAGCCATGTTCGAACGCGCCAGTCTGACGACTTGGAACCAAGAGTCAGCGGCAAAGAAGCGTTTAGCAAAGTTAGCCGCTGTTCTGGAACCGATATTCATGCCTTTTGACGCCGTCTTGGGTGCGAGCTGCGGCATCGTCGCGCCGTTGGGGCTTGGAGCTACCGGATCTTCTGATTTCTGCAAGTTTTGGATGGCGTTTGGATTGCCTCAAATCAATATCCCTCTCGTTCGGAATACCAGGGCGTTACCAGTGGGACTTCAAATGATCGGGGGATTTAGAAACGACAGCAATCTGTTACTGGCTGCGGAGCAAGTTGATGCGGTGCTGAGAGCAGCCGCACCCGCGCCTGCCGCATCAGGGTGATGCAGCAGGCGCGTAGTTCAATGTTCAATCGTCAGGCCCTGCAGCAGGATCGACGACAGCACCACGATGTAAGTGATGCTCAGCAAAACGGTGAACACCACGACCGCAGTGCCGTCGTTGAACAGCGACTCACCGACGATGGTGGTTTTCAGCGGCTTGGATGCGTTGGCGGTCCGCAGCACGCCGAGCACGGCAATCGGGTCGGTCGGGGAGATCAATGCGCCGAACAGCAGGCAGTACAGGAAACTCACGTGCCAGCCGATCACGGCGGTCGCGATCAATACGCCGAACGTTGCCAACAGGCCTATGGGCTAACGGTAGCTGCGCAAGTCATTGAGGTTGACGTGCAGGGCGCCGGCAAACAGCAGGAACGACAGCATCCAGTTCATCAGCAGATCACCGAAGTCGATCTGGTCACTGACACCGCCCAGAACGTCGAGCGCCAGCCGGCGTATTGCCCCAGCGCGGTTCCCAGCGGAACGCCAAGCACGTTGGCCAGGGTCAGGCCGGTGAACATCATGGCAATCGCCTGGGCCCGTTTGTTCGGCGCGACCAGGCCGGCGGCCACCACCGAACCAATCCCGAAGAACGCCCCGTGGCACAACGCAGTTACCACGCGAGCGGCCATCAACGTGGCGTGGTTTGGCGCCAGCGCGCACAGAATATTCCAAGAATGAACATCAACGTCATGCCCAGCAGCGTGGCTTTGCGCGGCATGTTGGCGGTGCCGATTGCGAGGATCGGTGCGCCAAACACCACGCCCGGGGCGTAGCCGGTGATCAGCAGGCCGGCGTCGGAATGCTCACGGCGAGGTCGCGGGCCACATCGGGCAACAGGCCCATAATGACGAATTCAGTGGTGCCGATGCCGAACGCGGCAACAGCGAGGGCAAGCAAGGCGAGTGGCATGCGCAAGGTCTCTGTCGGTAGTCTTGACGCTCTGATCAGGCATACGCATGCCGACGCCCGTTCTCGACGAGAGCGGGCGGTGGCACAAATTATTGGAATTAGTCAGTGCACAACTGAGTGCGGCGTGGTCGCTTGCAGTATAAACAGCTGCTGACATATGGCGAATCAATTATCCGACCCGCTCCCTGTAGGAGTACGGCTTGCCGGCGATGGCGATCTCAAGGACGCCTTCGCCGGCAAGCCGCGCTCCTACAAGGGCGGGTTGGGCAACAAAAAGGAGTGTGCCGTGCTTGCCACAGCACTGGTGTTAGTCGCGGCGCTGTTGCACGCGGCGTGGAATACCCTGATCAAATTCAGTGCGGAACGATTGTTGGTAGTGGCCTGCATGGACAGCGTGGCGATGTTGTTTGTCGCGGTGATGCTGCCTTTGGTGAACGTGCCGCCCATGGAAATCTGGCCGTGGATTTTGGCGTCGGCGGCGTTCGAGTTGCTCTATCGCTATCTGTTGATCCAGGCGTACCGCGTCGGCGACCTCGGGTTGGTCTACCCGCTGATGCGTGGTTTGTCGCCGCTGGTGGTGCTGGCGTTGACGCTGATTTTTGCCGGGGAAGTGCTGACAAACCAGCAGATCTTCGGGATTCTGCTGATCCCGTTTGGCATGCTGTGCCTGCTCTGGCAGGGCGGTGGCGGCGCGCGTTTGCCATGGTCGATGCTGCCGGTGGTGGCGTTGATCGGCCTGTGCATCGGCTGCTACACCTTCATCGACGGCCAGGCGTTGCGACGCTGGTCGCATCCGCTGGATTACCTGGTGTGGGTCACGTTGCTCAGCGCCTGGCCGTTTCCGTTACTGGCTCTGGTGCGCAAGCGACCGGCCTTCATGTTGTTCTGGCGTGAGCAGTGGCGACTGGGGTTGGCAGTCGGCTTTTGCGTGTTGTTCAGCTACGCTCTGGTGCTGTGGGCCATGCAGCTGGGCTCGATTGCCGAAGCGGCGGCATTGCGCGAGATCAGTGTGATTCTGGTGGTGCTGTTCGGCATGCGTTACCTGAAAGAACCTTTCGGCAGGCCACGGCTCTTAGCCTGTGGACTGGTGCTGATCGGCATACTGGTGATGAAGTTTTGACTGGAGCTCGACTCTTGAAACTTGAAGAAGGGATTGCGTTATGACGGTTGCTCTGTGGTGCATTTTGATCGCGATTTTCCTGCCCTATATCTGCACGGGCATCGCCAGGGTCAGTGGCGGGTTCAGGCCGAAAGACAACCATGACCCCCGTGACTTTCTCGAGTCACTGAATGGTTTGGGCCGACGCGCGTATGCGGCGCATCTGAACGGTTTAGAAGTGACTCCCGCGTTCGCGGCGGCGGTGATCGTTGCGCACCTGGCCGGCAATGCCGAACTGGTGACGATCAATGTGCTATCGGTGTTGTTTATCACCAGTCGGCTGCTGTACATCATTTGCTACCTGGCGGACTGGGCGATTTTGCGGTCGCTGGTGTGGTTGGTGGGGATGGGGTTGATCGTCAGTTTCTTTGTGGTTTCTGTTTAAGAGCAAGCTCAAAAGATCGCTGGCGAAGTCAGCGATCTTTTGACTTTAAAGCTTGTCGGTCACCTGAGGCACTTGAGGCAGGGCTGCGCCTTTAGGCCAGAGCATCCAGATCTGCCCCTGCTGTTTCATGTCGCCGGCCAATTGCCCGGCCGCATCGCCCGTGCCCCAGAACAGGTCCGCACGGACTTCGCCGGCAATTGCGCCGCCGGTGTCTTGAGCGGCTACCGGGCGTACCAGTGCGGTACCGTCCGGTTTAGTCGTCGATAACCACAACAGACTGCCCAGCGGAATCACTTTGCGATCCACCGCCGCGCTATAGCCTGCGGTCAGCGGTACGTTCAGCGAGCCGCGAGGCCCTTCGTTGCTGTCCGGGTTACGGGTGAAGAACACGTAGCTGGGGTTGCTGCCCAACAGTTCCGGAATGCGCGTCGGATTGGCCTTGGCCCAATGGCTGATGGCGCCCATGGTCACCTCTTCTTTTTTCAGCTCGCCCTGCTCGACCAACCAGCGGCCGATGGGTCGATAGGGGTGACCGTTCTGGTCGGCATACGCAATGCGCAATTGACGGCCGTCGTCGAGTCGAATGCGGCCCGAGCCCTGAATTTGCAGAAATTGAAGATTCATCGGGTCGGTCAGCCAGGCAACAACCGGTGCCTTGACCCCTTTGGTTTCAATCGTTGCCGCATCGTCGTAAGGCTTGAGCACGCGACCTTCGAGTCGTCCACGCAGGCGTTTGCCTTTGAGTTCCGGGTAAATGCTGTCCAGGGAGACGATGATCATGTCTTCGGGTACGCCGTACACCGGGATGTTCGCCACTTCGGTCTGGGTCAGGCTGCCAGGGTAGACCGGCTCGTAATAACCGGTGATCAAGCCGTTGGGATTGTCATTGGCGGCGCGCAGGCCGTAGACGTCGAGGTTCTGCTTGAGGAAGCCACGAATGTCGTTGGCGGTTTGCGGCACATTGGCGGCAGCCGCACATGTTGAACCCCAGACCGGGTCGGCTTTGAGTCGGGTGCAAGCGCTGCGCCACGAGCCGAAGCCGGCGACCAGGTCGTTGTCGGACACCGTCGGAAGTGCTTCCCACGTGGCGCTGGAGTAGGTGGCCAGGGCGTGGGTTTTTGGTTTGTTGTTGTCGCCACCGGTGCAGCCCGCAAGCACGACCACCATCGGAAGGGTCCAAGCGAGGTTGTGACGGCATGCCTTGAAACGGCTGTTCATGGAGTAATTCCTTTGCCGGTTGCCTGAGTGCTCCATGCGCTCAAACAACCCGTATTGATAATAGGGCTATTGGTCTTTGCCGATGACGCGAGGATACTGGCCGCCGTTTCCCGTGACCTGAAGCCACCATGACTCTTAAAAGACTTTCTGTTGTATTGCTGGCCTGCCTGACGCTGTCCGCCTGCGGTGGTGTCGACCCCAACTCGCCGCTGGGGCAGCGCAAGGCAATCTTCAAGCAAATGCTCAAGACCGGCGAAGACCTGGGCGGCATGTTGCGTGGTCGCATTCCATTCGACGGTCCGAAATTCGCTGATGGCGCCGTGAAACTTGACGCGTTGTCCCATGAACCCTGGAAACATTTTCCGCAGGTGCGCGAAGAAGATCACACCAGCGCCAAGGACAATGTGTGGCAGCAGCAGGCACGCTTCCAGGAAATGGTCCGCACCCTTGAAGCCGCCACCGGTGAATTGGTGATTGCCAGCAAGGTTCAGCCTTACAAGGCCAGTAACCTGGGTCCGGCAGTGCAGAAAGTCGAAGATGCCTGCAGTGCGTGCCATAAAGAGTTTCGGGATCATTGATCTCTGATCAGAGGTGGACGCGGAGCGTCCATGGCTGCATTCCCACGCAGAGCGTGGGAACGATCACTTATCCAACTCGTCGAGTGCGTCCTGCAATTCCTTGCGGGACTCGGCGAGTTTGTCTTTGCGCTTGTTGATCTTTTCGGCGTCGCCTTTCTTCATTGCCTTGTCGAGATCAGCCTGACGCTTGCTGACTTCGTGCTTGGCGTCGAGCACTTTGTTCTCCCGTTCTTTCTTCAGGGAAGCGTCGGTGCAATGAGCGGTGACTTCGCTCAGGGCAGTTTCAAGGCCAGCCTGCTGATCAGCATTGCCGTGAGACTTGGCCAGTTCAATCTGGTTGATGATGCCCTGCTTCTTCGCGGCGCAGCCGGTCAGCCCCGGAGCTTCTTCGGCGGCCATCAGTGGAGTGGCCATCACGCTGCAAAGGGTCAACAGGGCGAGCGGTGAAAGAAGTTTCATAAAAGCTCCATGTGAAAAGGCAATCGGGTCTATGTGGCGATAGGGTGTTTGAGCCCGGCGGCGCCATTGGGTTCCGGGTTGGTGGGCATCGTCAGTCGTTAAAAACCATCAATCCCGGCAACACGTAATGTTTCACTCAAGGCCAGGACCTGCGGGTCGCGGAAAAATGCGCTCAATTGCGCTGCGCGTCCCGGGCCGATGCCAGGTTCTGCCTGCCATTGTTCGGTGCTTCGTTGTGCCAGTTCCTGCCATGAGTTGGCGAGGCGTGCCAGGCCGGTCGGTGGCAAACCCAAGGCTTTGAGCCAGCGAGTGAATGGGCGTTGCCGGGCACTGATGAAGCTGTTCAAAAGACGAGCACTGCTGCGTTCGCCGAAGCCTTCAATGTTAGCAAGCTCTTGAGCATCGAGGGTTAACCAATCCAGCAGGCCGTTCAGGCGGCCTGTTTCGAGAAGTTTCTCCCACGTGCCAGGGCCAACATGAGGCAAAGCCAGTCCCTGCTTGCTGCTGAGCCAGGTCAGTCGAGCGAGGAATTGGCTTTCGCACCCCGGTGTCGGCTGCCAGCAACTCAAATGATGAAAGTCTTCTACCAGCGGTACGCTCAATTCAGTGCGTTCGGTACTGCGCAGCATGACACCGTCGAGCCTTGGAATGGTCAGGCCTGCCAAGCTGATGGCGACCTGGTCTCCAGGTCGGATATCCAGCGTTTCCCAGCGTTGCAGTGAACTCACACTGACTCGCTTGATCTGCCGGTCATCAAGCATTACCGGTGTCAGTTCCAGAACCGGCGTGATCCGTCCGGTCCGTCCAATCTTGAAATGGACCTTGCGCACCTCGGCCAGCGTCTGAGCAAAAGGGTATTTCCAGGCGACGCTCCAATAAGGCGGTTTGGCCTGCCAGCGCTCGGCGGGTGGACGCTGACCCTGGCGCAGGACAATGCCATCACTGGTGAAGGGCAGGGGCGTACGATACCAGTGATCTCGCCAGCGTTCGGCGTCGGCGAATACCTTGATCGACTGGCTGTAAGGTGCGGAGCTCGGGAAACCCAACTCATCCAGGGCCGCGACGCGGGCGGGCAAACTGGCCGGGCCTTGGGGCCAGTCCCAGACAAACAGGCCGATCCCGGCGGCTTGTTCAGTGCTCAATTTTTTACGGGCCATCAAACCGGCCACTGTAGCGCGTGCATTGAGGCTGCCGGCCTGGGCCTGTACGTGGTCGGTCAGGCGCCAATAGAGTTCACCTTGCAGCAGCAAGTCGCGCGGTTGTGGCAATCGTTGGGGGATGGTGGCGATCTGGCGCGCCGAAGCCGTCCAGTCCTGGCCATTTATCCCGTCACCGCGACTGATTGCCTGAGTCAGCAGGCCTTTGCGGTAGATCAGCGTCACCGCCACGCCGTCGATTTTTGGCTGAATCCAGACATCGTTCCGACCTTTTAGCCAGGCTTCGACGGCGTGACCATCGTGGAGTTTTTCCAGACCGGTGTGGGCGATGGGGTGAGCAATCGTGCCGCCTGCGGTGCGTAACGGTTCCGCGGATTGGCCCAGGCCAAAACAGGTGCGCCATTCGGTCAGTCGCACACGGGACTGATCGTAGAGTTCGTCGGCGACCAATGAGCGGCCTTCCCGGTGATAGCTGTCGTCCCAGAGGTCGATTTGTTTTTGCAGTGACGTGACTTCGTCCAGTGCGCGTGTCGGTGGCCAGTTGGGGCACTCGGCCGCGTGGGTGGTCAGGCAGAAAGTTGTCAGTAGAAAACCGAAAAAGAGGCACAGGTAGAGTCGCATCGTGAGCGTCCTTGCTCAAGTGGAATGCTTGAAGGCTAGGACGGATTTTCAGGATGAGAAGGCCTGCTGTTTTTCAGCGTGTGTCGGCACCGGGGCAGCGGACAATAAAAAGCCCCGCACGGCGAACCGTGCGGGGCTTTTTGGTACCGCCGGGGAAGTCTTACAGGCCGGCAGCAGCGCGCAAGGAATCGGCGCGGTCGGTCTTTTCCCAGGTGAAGGTGGTGAAAGTGTCTTCGCCCACGGTCTTGGTGGCCGGGGTGCGACCGAAGTGGCCGTACGCAGCGGTTTCCTGGTACATCGGGTGCAGCAGGTCGAGCATGGTGGTGATTGCGTATGGACGCAGGTCGAACACTTCGCGAACCAGTTTGACGATTTTGTCGTCGCTGATTTTGCCGGTGCCGAAGGTGTTCAATGAGATCGAAGTCGGCTGAGCAACACCGATCGCGTAGGAAACCTGGATCTCGCAACGCTCGGCCAGGCCGGCTGCCACGATGTTTTTGGCCACGTAACGACCCGCGTAGGCGGCCGAACGGTCAACCTTCGATGGATCTTTACCGGAGAACGCGCCGCCGCCGTGACGGGCCATGCCGCCGTAGCTGTCGACGATGATCTTGCGACCGGTCAGACCGCAGTCGCCCACCGGGCCGCCGATGATGAACTGGCCGGTCGGGTTGATGTGGAATTGGGTGTCTTTGCTCAGCAGTTCGGCAGGCAGGACGTGCTTGACGATCAGCTCCATCACGCCTTCGCGCAGGTCTTTGTAGGACACGTCAGGGTTGTGCTGGGTCGACAGTACAACGGCGTCGATACCGACAACCTTGCCGCCGTCGTAACGGCAAGTCACTTGCGACTTGGCGTCCGGGCGCAGCCAAGGCAGCAGGCCGGATTTACGGGCTTCGGCCTGACGCTGCACCAGTTGGTGCGAGAAGGTGATCGGTGCTGGCATCAGCACGTCGGTTTCATTGCTGGCGTAGCCGAACATCAGGCCCTGGTCGCCGGCGCCCTGATCTTCAGGCTTGGCACGGTCGACACCCTGGTTGATGTCAGGGGACTGCTTGCCGATGATGTTCATCACGCCGCAAGTGGCGCCGTCGAAGCCGACATCGGAGCTGTTGTAGCCGATGTCCAGAATGACGTTACGCACGATCTCTTCCAGATCGACCCAGGCCGACGTGGTGACTTCACCCGCGATGATTGCCACGCCGGTTTTAACCAGTGTCTCGACCGCTACACGGGCGAATTTGTCTTCAGCAATGATGGCGTCCAGCACCGCATCGGAAATCTGGTCGGCGATTTTGTCCGGATGCCCTTCGGACACGGACTCGGAGGTGAAGAGGGAGTATTCGCTCATCTCGATTTTTTCCTGAATTTACCGATGGTGAGTGTCGCCAGCCGGTCGCTGAAAATGGCGGACCTGGATCTGGAAACCATTACGTAAGCCTACATAGAGGCTTTCCCCGGGAACGAGTCCCGCAGCGGTGGCCCAACGGGCCAAATCGTCCTGTTCAAACCCCAACCAGAGATCACCGCAGGCCTCCCTGGCCCAACTCTGGTTGTGGCTACATAACTCTGTCACGAGCAGGCTTCCGCCTGGTTGCAGCAAGTCGGCCATGCGCTTGAGCGCTTCGGCCGGCGCGGCGAAATGGTGCAGCACCATGTTCAGTACAACGCAGTCAGCCTTGAGGTTTACACCGTTCAATGCATCGGCTAATTGCAGGCTGACGTTAGTCAGCGTTTCACGCTCGCAGACCTGACGCGCCAGTTCGAGCATCGCCGGGCTGTTGTCCAGCGCGGTCACCTGTGTGAAACGACGCGCCAGTTCCGGCAAAAATGCACCGTCACCGGGGCCGACTTCGATGGCCGTGGCGTCTGCGCCGAAACTCAGTTTGTCGAGCAACGCCACCACGCTTTCACGGTATTGCGGCAGACCGGCGATCAAGTCTTGCTGGGCGCGAAACTTCTCCGCGACCCGTGAGAAAAAGTCCTGGCTGGCCGCCGCTCGTTGCCCATGGACCTGACCGATCCGCGACTGCACCTCGGCAGGCAGGGTCAGGTTATCCACTTCTTCCAGTAGCGCAGCGTGCAGCTTGCCACCCAGCAGGTCGGTGTGAGGCAGGGCGCGACGGTAGAAAATCGCGTTGCCTTCACGGCGAGTCGCCACCAGGTCGGCCTGGGCCAATACCTTGAGGTGGTGACTCATGCCGGACTGACCGATGCCGAAGATCTGCGCCAGTTCCAGCACGCCGAACGAATCGTTGGCCAGCGCGCGCAGTACATTCAGACGCAGAGGATCACCGCCGGCCTTGCACAGGGCCGCCAGCTCATCGCAATCGTCATGTCGAATGGAGGGCGCACGTAAATTCATAAGGCCAGCAGTCTAGTGACGGTCAGAAATCACTGCAAGAGCAATATCAAAAAGTTTTGATATTGCTCGATAGATGGCACTTCTCGGGGACAGGGTCACTCTACAAATCGTCAGCGGAAAGGTTTCATCAGGCGAATGCGACTTTATCCACCGGAAAAACGCCTTCAGATGACTATCTGTCATTGCCCCGAGGCGGCCCGGTGAGGGAAAATGCTCGCCTTTTTTCCGTTTCGTTTTATTCACTCTCGATTCAGAACCCGCAGGAGAACAGCGATGCCCAGCCGTCGTGAGCGTGCCAACGCCATTCGTGCCCTCAGCATGGATGCCGTGCAAAAAGCCAACAGCGGCCATCCCGGTGCCCCTATGGGTATGGCGGATATCGCCGAAGTACTTTGGCGTGACTACCTGAAGCACAACCCGAGCAATCCATCGTTCGCCGACCGTGACCGCTTCGTGCTGTCCAACGGTCACGGCTCGATGTTGATCTACTCGCTGCTGCACCTGACCGGCTACGATCTGTCGATCGATGACCTGAAGAATTTCCGCCAGCTGCACAGCCGCACCCCGGGCCACCCGGAACTCGGCTACACCCCAGGCGTTGAAACCACCACCGGTCCACTGGGCCAAGGCCTGGCCAACGCGGTTGGTTTTGCCCTGGCAGAAAAAGTCCTGGCGGCGCAGTTCAACCGTCCGGGCCACAATGTCGTCGACCACCACACCTACGTGTTCCTGGGTGATGGCTGCATGATGGAAGGCATTTCCCACGAAGTTGGCTCCCTGGCCGGTACGTTGGGCCTGGGCAAACTGATCGCCTTCTACGATGACAACGGCATCTCCATCGACGGCGAAGTCGAAGGCTGGTTCACCGACGACACGCCTAAGCGTTTCGAAGCCTACAACTGGCAGGTCATCCGCAACGTCGACGGTCACGACCCTGAAGAGATCAAGATCGCGATCGAAACCGCGCGTAAAAGCGAGCAACCGACGCTGATCTGCTGCAAGACCACCATCGGTTTCGGTTCGCCGAACAAGCAAGGCAAAGAAGACTGCCACGGCGCCCCACTGGGTGATGCGGAAATCGCTCTGACCCGCGCCGCGCTGAAATGGAATCACGGCCCGTTCGAAATCCCGGCCGACATCTACGCCGAGTGGGACGCCAAGGAAACCGGTCGCGCGGCCGAGGCCGAGTGGGATCAGCGTTTCGCGGCCTACTCCGCTGCTTTCCCTGAGTTGGCCAACGAACTGGTCCGTCGCTTGAGCGGCGACTTGCCGGAAGACTTCGCTGAAAAAGCCTCTGCTTATATTGCTGAAGTCGCCGCCAAGGGCGAAACCATCGCCAGCCGTAAAGCCAGCCAGAATGCACTGAATGCCTACGGCCCGCTGTTGCCTGAACTGCTGGGCGGCTCCGCTGACCTGGCCGGTTCCAACCTGACCCTGTGGAAAGGTTGCAAAGGTGTTTCCGCTGAAGACGCCAGCGGCAACTACATGTACTACGGCGTTCGCGAGTTCGGCATGAGCGCGATCATGAACGGCGTGGCTCTGCACGGCGGTCTGGTGCCTTACGGCGCGACCTTCCTGATGTTCATGGAATACGCCCGCAACGCAGTGCGCATGGCCTCGCTGATGAAGAAGCGTGTCGTGTTCGTCTACACCCACGACTCCATCGGTCTGGGCGAAGACGGCCCGACTCACCAGCCGATCGAGCAACTGACCAGCTTGCGCAGCACGCCGAACCTCGACACCTGGCGCCCAGCCGATGCCGTTGAATCGGCGGTGTGCTGGAAACTGGCTCTGGAACGCAAGGACGGCCCTTCGGCGCTGATCTTCTCGCGTCAGAACCTGCAGCATCAAACCCGCAATGCGATTCAGATCGAAGAGATCGCGCGTGGCGGTTACGTGTTGAAGGACTGCGACGGCGAGCCTGAGTTGATCCTGATCTCCACCGGTTCCGAAGTCGGCCTGGCGGTTCAGGCCTACGACAAGCTGACCGAACAGGGTCGCAAGGTGCGCGTGGTTTCGATGCCTTGCACCAGCGTGTTCGATGCTCAGGACGCCGGCTACAAGCAAGCGGTTCTGCCATTGCAGGTCAGCGCCCGTATCGCCATCGAAGCCGCCCACGCGGACTACTGGTACAAGTACGTGGGCCTGGAAGGCCGCGTCATCGGCATGACCACTTACGGCGAGTCGGCGCCTGCGCCAGCCTTGTTCGAAGAATTCGGCTTCACCCTGGAAAACATCCTGGGTCAGGCTGAAGAGCTGCTGGAAGACTAAACACGGACGTGGCAGTCATGTTTTCATGCCGGCCACGATCCCTGCAGCAGCTGCCGAAGGCTGCGTCCGGCCGCGAAGCGGTCGTAAACCTGACAACGCGTATCTTCAAAATGGAGCGCGGTGCTTGATTTTACGACCGTTTCGCGGCCGGACGCAGGCTGCGCCAGCTGCTACAGGTCCGTGTTGTTACAAAGAATTCGTCTGCCCGCGTCTATCGAGAACCCCATGCCTCAACCGCGTCCTTACAAAGTTGCACTCAACGGCTACGGCCGGATTGGTCGTTGCGTCTTGCGTGCGTTGTTCGAGCGAGGGGCGGCGGCCGGGTTTGAAATTGTGGCGATCAACGATCTGGCTGACATGGCCAGCATCGAATACCTGACACGCTTCGACTCCACTCACGGGCGCTTTCCCGGTGAAGTGAAGGTCGACGGCGATTGTCTGCATATTAATGGCAACTGCGTGAAGGTCCTGCGCAGTGCCACCCCCGAAGGCATCGATTGGGCGTCGTTGGGCGTCGATCTGGTGCTGGAGTGCTCCGGCGCCTACCACACTCGGGTCGACGGCCAGCGTTTTTTGGATGCCGGCGCACCGCGCGTGCTGTTTTCCCAGCCGATGGCCAGCGAGGCGGATGTCGACGCCACCATCGTCTATGGCGTGAACCAGGATTGCCTGACCGGCGACGAGCTGCTGGTGTCCAACGCGTCCTGCACCACCAACTGCGGCGTGCCGCTGTTGCGCCTGCTGGATCAGGCCATTGGTCTGGAATATGTGTCGATCACCACCATTCACTCGGCGATGAACGATCAGCCGGTGATCGACGCCTATCACCACGAAGATTTGCGCCGCACCCGTTCGGCGTTTCAGTCGGTGATTCCGGTGTCCACTGGTCTGGCGCGTGGCATCGAACGGCTGTTGCCGGAACTTGCCGGGAGAATTCAGGCCAAAGCCGTGCGGGTGCCGACGGTTAACGTGTCTTGCCTCGACATTACGATGCAGACCGTGAGCGACACCGACGCCACCGAGGTCAACCGGATTTTGCGCGAGGCCGCCACCACGGGCCCACTCAAGGGCCTTCTGGCCTACACCGAGTTGCCTCACGCCAGTTGTGATTTCAATCATGACCCACATTCGGCCATCGTCGATGCCAGTCAGACCCGAGTTTCCGGCCCGCGGCTGGTGAACATCCTGGCCTGGTTCGACAACGAATGGGGTTTTGCCAACCGAATGCTGGATGTTGCGGAACACTATCTGCAATCAGCTGGCTCTCCAAAACACTGCTCTCCAAAACAGTAGGAAATGCGACCCATGACCGTGTTGAAGATGACCGACCTCGATCTGCAAGGTAAGCGCGTACTGATCCGCGAAGACCTCAACGTCCCAGTCAAGGACGGTGTTGTCACCAGCGATGCGCGAATCCTGGCCTCGCTGCCGACCATCAAGCTGGCCCTGGAAAAAGGCGCGGCCGTGATGGTCTGCTCGCACCTTGGCCGTCCGACCGAAGGCGAGTTCTCGGCCGAAAACAGCCTCAAGCCAGTCGCTGACTACTTGAGCAAGGCTCTGGGTCGTGAAGTGCCGCTGGTGGCCGATTACCTCGGCGGCGTCGACGTGAAAGCCGGCGACATCGTGCTGTTCGAAAACGTGCGCTTCAACAAGGGCGAGAAAAAGAACGCTGACGAACTGGCCAAGCAATACGCCGCCCTGTGCGACGTGTTCGTGATGGACGCCTTCGGCACCGCTCACCGCGCCGAGGGTTCGACCCATGGCGTGGCCAAGTTCGCCAAAGTCGCGGCCGCTGGTCCGTTGCTGGCCGCCGAGCTGGACGCACTGGGCAAAGCCCTCGGCGCCCCGGCTCAACCCATGGCTGCCATCGTTGCCGGCTCCAAGGTCTCGACCAAACTTGATGTACTCAACAGCCTGAGCCAGATCTGCAACCAGCTGATCGTCGGCGGCGGCATTGCCAACACCTTCCTGGCCGCTGCCGGTCACCCGGTCGGCAAGTCCCTGTACGAGCCGGATCTGCTGGACACCGCTCGCGCCATCGCCGCCAAGGTCAGCGTACCGCTGCCGGTCGACGTCGTCGTTGCCAAGGAATTCGCTGAAAGCGCCACCGCTACCGTCAAGCTGATTGCTGATGTGGCCGCAGACGACATGATTCTGGACATCGGCCCACAGACCGCGGCGAATTTCGCCGAGCTGCTGAAGTCGTCCAAGACCATCCTGTGGAACGGCCCGGTCGGCGTGTTCGAATTCGACCAGTTCGGTAACGGCACCAAAGTCCTGGCCCAGGCCATCGCACAAAGCTCGGCGTTCTCCATCGCTGGCGGCGGCGACACCCTGGCAGCGATCGATAAATATGGCGTTGCCGATCAGATCTCCTACATTTCTACCGGCGGTGGCGCGTTCCTCGAATTCGTCGAAGGCAAGGTTCTGCCGGCCGTTGAAGTCCTGGAAAGCCGGGCCAAGGCCTGAGGCCGCCCATTTGACCAGGCAAAGGAGTGTTCAGATGGTCAAAACGTTAGCGCTGTTGATTATCGCGGGTTCGCTTGCGGCTTGCGGGAGTAACCCGAAAGCCCCGAAGGTGCCGGAGACGCCTGAACAGGACAAAGGCTGCTACCAGGCCGACTGGCAGGCCGAAACCAACCCGGTGATCAACAAGCGTTCCGGGCCTGATGGCCTGGACAAATACGAGACGCAGACCCCGGCCAAGGAACATGGTTGCCCTTGACGGGTCTGACACTTTACTCAGGGCTGGCGGCGTGCGTCGTCAGTCGAGGAACATGGATGAAAGGTTTTATCGCCGTTACGGCGCTGGCTCTGCTGGCAGGTTGCGCCAATTTGAACCTGTTCAAGCCTGCCGAATCGACGGACAGCTGGACCACCTGGACCTGCGACAGTCAGGCCAACGTGCTCTGGCGCTACAGCGACGAAAGCCGCAAGGAAGTCGACGTTCGCCTCGGCGGTGCCGATCAGGTCTACCGCTTGAAGCATGAGCCGGGCGCCGAAGGTTCGCTGTACAGCAACGACATGCTGGCGTTTCACATAAAAGGTGAGGAAGGCCTGGTGTACTGGGTCGCCACCAATGATTTGATCGGCCGCGGTTGCAAAGCGCAGTAACGCCGCAAGATTGAGGCAACACCGAATTGGCAGGCCGGGCTGACCCCCGATCTGCAATAACTTGAATAGCCGCCGCCGCTACGGCAGGCTGGCACGATTAACGACCCTCAACCGGGAGATACACACACAATGGCACTTATCAGCATGCGCCAGATGCTGGACCACGCAGCCGAGTTCGGCTACGGCGTTCCAGCCTTCAACGTCAACAACCTTGAGCAGATGCGCGCCATCATGGAAGCCGCTGACAAGACTGACTCCCCGGTGATCGTCCAGGCTTCGGCCGGTGCTCGCAAATACGCCGGCGCACCGTTCCTGCGTCACCTGATCCTGGCGGCGATCGAAGAATTCCCGCACATCCCGGTGTGCATGCACCAGGACCACGGCACCAGCCCTGACGTCTGCCAGCGCTCCATTCAACTGGGCTTCAGCTCGGTGATGATGGACGGTTCCCTGGGCGAAGACGGCAAAACGCCGACCGACTACGACTACAACATCCGCGTTACCCAACAAACCGTCGCCTTGGCTCACGCCTGCGGTGTATCGGTAGAAGGCGAGCTGGGCTGCCTGGGTTCGCTGGAAACCGGCATGGCCGGTGAAGAAGACGGCATCGGCGCCGAAGGCGTTCTGGATCACAGCCAAATGCTGACCGACCCGGAAGAAGCCGCTGACTTCGTCAAGCGCACCCAGGTCGACGCCCTGGCCATCGCCATCGGCACCAGCCACGGCGCCTACAAATTCACCAAGCCGCCTACCGGCGACGTGCTGGCCATCGACCGCATCAAAGAGATCCACAAACGCATCCCGAACACCCACCTGGTGATGCACGGTTCGTCTTCGGTTCCGCAAGACTGGCTGGCGATCATCAACCAGTACGGCGGCGACATCAAAGAAACCTACGGCGTACCGGTTGAAGAAATCGTCGAAGGCATCAAGCACGGCGTGCGCAAGGTCAACATTGACACCGACCTGCGCCTGGCCTCCACCGGTGCGATGCGTCGCCTGATGGCGACCAACCCGAGCGAGTTCGATCCGCGTAAGTTCTTCGGCGCGACTGTTACTGCGATGCGTGATGTGTGTATCGCTCGCTACGAAGCTTTCGGCACTGCCGGTAATGCTTCGAAGATCAAGCCGATCTCGTTGGAAGCGATGTATCAGCGGTATTTGAAGGGTGAGTTGAACGCTAAGGTGAACTAAGCCTGAGCGTTTGAGTTGCATAAAAAACCCGCCGAGAGGCGGGTTTTTTATGGGCAGGGACTTTTGCGCGCAATCACTACCCAAAAGTCAGAGAAAATGGCGCTGCCGCTTGCTCAATGGCACTGACCACATGAGGTACCTGTTCCCGATACTCAGGATAGCGCTCAAGTACTGCTTCAACCGAGGCAAGCAATTGCTGAATGCGCTCCTGGGGTCGCTCGATCTCACAGGTGTGCGCAAACTCCAGCAGTCCTTGCCGCGAGGCAAACATTGACTTGTTGCCCGCCAGATCCAAAGCCAAAACATCTTCCGGAATATAGGCCGTGGTGTTGACGATGTCGTAGGCCGGCGCCAGGCGTGCATCGCGTTGCGTAGGCTCGGAATAGAGCAATCCGAAGTTTTTCAAATGAGCGTCGCCATTCCCGACAATACAGCTCAGGGCAACGCTATCGAAGAGTTGATCAAGGGAGGTGCGTAAATGTTTAGTCGGGCAGAACACACGGATAGCCTTGGCGATTGCCGCATAGCTTTTGCTGTACTTCTGGTTAGCCGATAGCCCCATCAACACCGCCATGTCTTCAAATCCAATTGGGTTGAGCTGGTCGTCGCGATCAAAGCGACGCATGACAAACAGCTTGGCATTGTCGGAAAGGTAAAACGGCGGAACGGGAATACCGGCCTCCTTCGCAATGGACATGCAAAGGAACTCGTTGATTGCCAGACCGGGATATTCGTCTCGACCGCTTTTGATGATCAGGTCCGAGGTTTTCGAGGTCACTCGTGGTAATCCGGTTTCCTGACGTTCTGGTACCAACACCTTGGGTTGAACACCGGAAATGCCGGCACGCAGAATGTAGCGATCAAGAATGTCAGCGAAGATATCTTCCGTGCCGTCCCACGTCAGAATCTCTTCGAGTTTTTCCCCCGGAAATTGTTGCTCCTCCAGCAAGGCGTCAACCGTTTCAGAGCGCACTTGAACCCTGCCAATGGGCGAAGTGCTGCCGGAAAGCGCCAGTAACAGCATCGGGTCGACATTCACAGTCTTGGCTAATCGATTTCGCAGTTGCTCCAATACATAGCCTTCCGGCAGGTTCATCTGAAAAACAGGGTGCAGTTCACGCCGACGAAACTCGTCATGCCTTACTGGCATCGACAAGCTGATAGCCATTTCTGGCGATGCATCTTCGTGATAACGGAAAGTGAAGTCTTCGGCATCGCTGAAAAGCCTGCCGCTACGCCCCTCAGGCGTGCTGACTTTGAGAGAGGTCATCTTCATTCGAATAAATCCCCAAGCTCTTCAAGGGTCGGCATAGCAGCTGGAACGACAGCAAGCTCACAATCCAGAGCGCCAAGGACACGCGCATAGGCGATCATGCCGACAGACAGAGTACCTTTCTCTACTGCAATGACTTTGTATCGTGTCAGTCCCGCGAGGTCGGCAAGCTGTGCTTGCGTCAGACCGCGATTTATACGTTTTTCCCGTAATTGGTTGCCAAGACGGCTGATCAACAGAAAATAATCCATGTTCCACTACCGTAACATTCGTAGCTGAATGTAGCGTATGCGCAACATTTTATCTACGTCGCATTTAAGTCCACGGCCAGCGGCGACACGGGGGTCGTAGACCGTCAAGAATCCACAAACGCATCCCGAACACCCACCTGGTGATGCACGGTTCCTAGTGGGTTCCACGAGAGTGGCTGGCGATCATCAACCCGTACGGCGGCGACATCAAAGAAACCTACGGCGTACCGGTTGAAGAAATCGTCGAAGGCCTCAAGCACGGCGTGCGCAAAGTCAACATTGATACTGACCTGCGTTTGGCGTTCACCGGTGCGATGCGTCGCCTGATGGCGACCAACCCGAGCGAGTTTGATCCGCGTAAGTTCTTTGGCGCGACTGTTACTGCGATGCGTGATGTGTGTATTGCTCGCTACGAAGCTTTCGGCACTGCCGGTAATGCTTCGAAGATCAAGCCGATCTCGTTGGAAGCGATGTATCAGCGTTATTTGAAAGGTGAGTTGAACGCTAAGGTTAACTAAGGTTTTAGCGTTTGAGTCGCATTAAAAACCCGCCGAGAGGCGGGTTTTTAATGGGGGAGTATGAAGAAAACTTGAATAAAATCTTCAGGCTTTATTTGCCTTTATAGCTATTTGTCGCGTTATTAATAGATTTTATGGCGCTTAGGGATTGACCAGCCTTGGTTGTCACCTACTGTTCCGTTGCTATCGAGAGCTGTTACGACGAAATCGTAAACATCTGAGCCGCGACGACCAGCATTGATGGTGAACTCCCCACTCGCGTTAGAAAGGGCTCTCCCGAACTCCGCTCCGTGATCATCCTTTGAAAGGTAAATCCATGTATTCGCAGGGGCGCCGTCGCCGGTGACAACGGTGTCGGTTTGTTGGGTCCCTGTAATCGATGTGATAACTGGCTTAGCCATTTTAGTCGCTCCTTGACTCGTCGGGAATCGACGAGGTTCAACCTGGAAAAACAGGACGGAAAAATTGGCAAATTTATTTGTCCGCTTTACTCCGCTTTTTGATGTTGCGTAGCGAAGGTTAAAGATTTTTCCCTGCTTGGGTACCTGTAATAAATGACAGTTTCTTATACGATTTCGC
Source organism: Pseudomonas sp. MDT1-16 (assembly GCF_054898115.1). Lineage (NCBI taxonomy): Bacteria > Pseudomonadati > Pseudomonadota > Gammaproteobacteria > Pseudomonadales > Pseudomonadaceae > Pseudomonas > Pseudomonas sp. MDT1-16. The sequence continues at coordinate 5,951,380 of NZ_CM142717.1, read as the reverse complement.
AATAATTAATAATACAAAACTAGAATAAAATGAAAAGGGACAATGAAAAGGAGACAGATCTAAGATCCGTCCCCTTTTCCTTATTGCGTGCGCAAGGTCAACATCGACATCGACATCGACACCGACCTGTGTCTGGCGCCCACCGGTGCGATGCGTCGCCTGATGGCAACCAACCCGAGTGAGTTCGATCCGCGTAAGTTCTTCGGCGCGACTGTTACTGCGATGCGTGATGTGTGTATTGCTCGCTACGAAGCTTTCGGCACTGCCGGTAATGCTTCGAAGATCAAGCCGATCTCGTTGGAAGCGATGTATCAGCGGTATTTGAAGGGTGAGTTGAACGCTAAGGTTAACTAAGCCTTAAGCGTTTGAGTCGCATAAAAACCCGCCGAGAGAGGCGGGTTTTTTGTGGCCGGAGATTTTTACGCGGCGCAGGTAATGCTCAGCGAATCAAATGTCACCTATAACGGACATTTTTAAGGCTTGAGACAGAAAAGTCCGATATAGGTGACATTTTTAGCGGTTCGATCTCCCGCGACCCGCAACGGAGTCTCCCGGGGCGAGCAATAGATGGACATGATTGGCCATCAAGCAGAAGGCATACACTTTCACGTCGAATAGCGTTTTGAGCTCGCAGATCTTCGAGGTAATGCTTGAAGTCACTCGGCTCGGCGAACACAACCTGCCTGTTGTGGCCGCGTTGCACGACATGATGCATATAATTGGGTAACACAACACGTCCCATTCTGGGCATATATCCTCCTACGTCCTTGTAGTGATGGGGAATCGTAGCAGCAAATAGTCGTGCCCTTGCCGCTAAAGTCATTTCCGGTATTCTTATTTTAAAGTTATATCGATTATCGCGAAAACGTATTAAAAACTGTCATTTATTACAGGTGATTTAATGTTGGTGGATGCTTATTGTTTGATGCGTAACCCGAGAAAAGTGGAGTGAGGTGGATTAAATAGATTTGTCCACTTTATTATTATTGTTCAGTTCCTTTATTGTTAAGCACGAGCAGGTGAGAGAAGTGGAAACTAAAGTTTATGCAAACAAAGGCTGGCAACATATCGGCAAAGTGGAAAAAAGCGCAACCTTATATGCTGATGGAGAATGGTATTGGGAGGCTAACGATAACGCAAAGCGCTGTAACTCAAGGGGTCGAAGTAACACCTCTGGGAACTACTACGTCAGAGAAATAAGTAAGGGTGACACTAGATATCCTTACAGTGATGATGGCGCCGTACTCGGTCAACTTGTTATTCGCGTAGGTGAAAACGGACATCCAGTAATTTTGGATGATACAGGATGTATATGCGTGGTGGCTGGGTTGGATTTATGGATGTGCATGAATGAGCTTGGAATTAGCGATAACGACGGTTATTTAACACTCAGAGTTGTTTCAGAACCTGGGAATGCTTCCCCTTCGCTAACAAACTCCTTTGGCCACCCTATAGGTACTCAATATACTAGGAACGCTGCTGGTGGTTATGATCGAATTAAATGAGTTGTAAGGCTTAACACTTAAAACTTGAACTGACAGTTTATAATTCTTTCTAGTGGTGACTGTCAGTTCAAGTTCAACCGATAATTTTGGCCTGCTGCAAAGAAAGGTGAAAAGTAGCGAATAGGGGACAGATCTAGGGGCGGATCTATTTAATCGTCACGGTTAAATAGATCCGCCCCATTGTTTGTTGATCCGCGTAAGTTTTTTGGCGCTACTGTGACGGCGATGCGTGATGTTTGTATCGCTCGCTACGAAGCTTCCGGCACTGCAGGTAATGCTTCGAAGATCAAGCCGATCTCGTTGGAAGCGATGTATCAGCTGTATTTGCAGGGCGAGTTGAACGCAAAAGTGAACTAAGCCTTAAGCGTTTACCGGTATTAAAAAACCCGCTGCGATACGGGTTTTTATTGTCTGAAAATTGGCTACTTATTCTTGGGCGTTTCAAATCCGCGCTGCTCAATCACCCGAAATATATCGCTCACATCCTGGACCATGATCCGCGCAATGTTAGTGACAGTGTTGATGTCGTTCTCGGCGTAGTCGGGCAGGCTGGTGCAGGCCATCAGATGCAAGAACGGCGTTGAGGCGTTCGCTGACGCAGTTGTGGAGTTCGCGTAGCGGGGCGTCGCTGTCGATGAGCAGGACGGGTAGTCAGTGGCGAATTGGGACATGGGGGTGAAGCGGCGGGGCGGTAGCTGATTTGACATGGGAAATCCTTAACTCGAGAAAAGAATTTGCCACCGTTTGCTGCGAAACAAATTAGGTGACAGCTGTGCGCGGGTTCGCAGACCGAGGAGTTAAGACCCGGCAGACCCGAGGGTCTCCCACGCACAGCCGCCATAAAAAACGAGTACGGGCAAGCGCTGCCCGTGTCGTATTTTGACGGTTGTGGTTCTAACTCGGTAGGGCTGCGAAACCCTATCGCCGACTGTAGCCGGCGACGGGGCGAGCTATAAGCGGCGACTTTGATGGCTGCAACCGGGGTGTAGGACCGCGCACTTTTGGCGAAGGGGCTTGTCGGAACGCCGCATCGCCCCGTTCGGCGGCGCAGCCGTCGTAAAACCGGGCACTGCGGTGTGTCTGAGGAAATAGGGTGGCAGGGTTTGGGGCTGCTTCGCCGCCCAGCGGGAGCAAGCTCCCTCGCCACGGAGGGAGTGGTCCTACAAATTTTGCGGACGCCAGGATTTTGTAGCAGCTGTCGAGCCTGCGAGGCTGCGTTCGATCGCGAAGCGGTCGCAATCTGGAAAACACTGGATTCCTGAAAAAACGCAGTCGCCGGTTTTACGACTGCTTCGCAGCCGGACGCAGCCTCGCAGGCTCGGCAGCTGCTACAGGGATTGAGTCGCGCTTAAGGGCTTACTTATCGTGATCAATATCCAGCTTGCTGAATGTCACTTTCCCGCCTTCACTGGTGTACCCGGTGTTGTCCTGCACATAAACCCCAGCCTTGAAGTACAGCGGCTTGTCGCGCCAGGACGCGCTGATGTCGGTGTTCCACTGATAGCCCGCCGCACTGATGCCCAGCGCGCCGCCCGGGCTCAGGTGGATGAGGTAGTTGAATTCCTTATCCAGTTTCACCCCGGTAGCAAGGGTGATCACCCGCCCTTCACCGTCATCAGGGCGCATACGAACCTTGGCGACGATGTTGCCCGACTGCGTGCTGGTCTTGTACTGATACTCAAGCTTCACCATGGGCTTCTGGCTTTGATAGGCGTGGATCTGGCCGATGACGATCTTGCCCGAACTCGGAACCTGGTTCACCGCCAGGGTGGCACGCAGGGTATTGTCGGCGTCCGGGTAGAGCCAGTTGCGCAGGGTGCCGTTGCTGTAGGTTTCGCGAAGCTCGGTGCGGGGATACGTTGCGTTTTCAGTTTTAGTGCCGGTGACCGGGGACCAGAAAAACAAGGTGCCGGTGTAGGAGTGGAAGTATTGGTCCTTGAAGCCATTCACCAGTTTTGGCGTATCAACGGTGTACGGCGGATTGCCGACAGGAACACTGAGGTTCCAGGTTGCGAGATCAATCATAGACAAAAGCTTCCACGGTTTTTTTACTGCACGCACGTTCCAGAAGCTCTGGCACGCGCCTTGGGGGCCATCCTTATAAGCGCAGAAGTTCAATTTGTTAACGCGTAAATGACAAACGGGTGACGTCAAAATCCTGTTAAAAGGCCATCTTTCCCGGTTTCAGGGGCCTGTGGCGTCGACCGTTAGTCGGCAAATGAACGCTTTGGTTAATGATGGCGCACTGACACCTTCTGCTTTCGCGGATCCCGGTCTAGAGTGAAGGCTTAGTATTTGTCCGGTTTTCACGAGAAACCGGCCTGACGTCCCGCATAAGAGAAGCAGCATGGAATGCGCGCAGCCCCCGCCATCTGAAGGCAACTCAATCCTTTTAATCGTCGATGATTACCCTGAAAACCTGATCAGCATGCGCGCGTTGTTACAGCGCCAGGATTGGCAGGTCATGACCGCCGCCTCGGGCTTCGAGGCACTCAATCTGTTACTCGAACACGATGTCGACCTGGTGCTGCTGGATGTGCAGATGCCGGGCATGGACGGTTTTGAAGTGGCGCGCCTGATGCGCGGCAGCCAGCGAACCCGTCTTACACCGATTATTTTCCTGACCGCCAACGAACAGTCCCAGGACGCCGTGATCAAGGGCTATGCCAGCGGCGCGGTGGATTACCTGTTTAAACCGTTCGACCCGCAAATTCTCAAGCCCAAAGTCCAGGCGCTGCTCGAGCATCAGCGCAATCGCCGTGCACTACAGCGCCTGAGCCACGATCTGGAGGTCGCACGCGCGTTCAATGCCTCGGTGCTGGACAACGCCGCCGAAGGCATCCTGGTGGTCGGTGAGGACGGTCTGATCCGCTTTGCCAATCCGGCGATGTCACGGCTACTCAATGCCGCGGTGCAAGACCTGCAAGGCAAAGAGTTCCTGGATTTCCTGCAAAATCCGCACATCCCGATCTGGGCCGACTCCGAGCTGTTCGCCGGTTACAAACGCGGCGAAACCTTGCGCCTGCATGATGCATTGCTGCGTACGGCGCCCGGCCAGCAGGTGCCGGTGGCGCTGTCCTGCGCGCCATTGCCCACCGAACAACATGCCATGGTGGTGACGGTGCTGGACATGTCGGTGGTGCGCCATCTGCATCAGCAACTGGAGTTCCAGGCGGTCACTGACCCATTGACCGGGCTGCTCAATCGTCGCGGTTTTTATCAGACGGCGGAAAACCTGCTGCTGCGTGGCGAACGTTCCGACAGCGCCTGGGTGCTGCTATATCTGGACCTCGACGGCTTCAAACGGGTCAATGATTCCCTCGGTCACGATGCCGGCGACCGGGTGCTGCGCTGGGTGTCCGAGCAGTTGAAGGCCAGTCTGCGGCCCTTCGACATTCTGGCGCGCATGGGCGGTGATGAGTTCACTGCTTTGCTGGATCTGGAATTCCCCGAGCAAGCGGCAAAGATTGCCGAGAAACTCATTGAGCGGGTGTCGATCTGTCAGCAGATTGATGGTCTGGATATCGCGTTGGGCGCCAGCATCGGCATTGCGACGTATCCGGATTGCGGTGCCAATCTCGACGGCTTGCTGCGCGCATCCGACATCGCCATGTACGAAGCCAAGCGCGCCGGCCGTCAGCAATATCGTTTCTACGATCACGAGATGAACGGCCGCGCACGCTCGCGGCTGATGCTCGAAGAAAGTGTGCGCGCGGCGATCGAGAACCGTGATTTCAATTTGGTGTATCAACCTCAGGTGGCCATTGCCAGTGGGCAGATTCGCGGCTTCGAGGCGTTGCTGCGCTGGCAGCACCCGAGCGTCGGCGATGTACCGCCGGGGCTGTTTTTACCATTGCTGGAAGAGGCGCGGTTGATCAGTCACCTGGGCAGCTGGATCTATCAACAAGTGGCGAGCCAGCGAAAAGCCTGGGAAACCTCGTTTGCTGAGGATCTGGTGCTGGGCGTCAGTTTGAGCGGTACGCAGTTTGGCATGCCCAATCTCGTCACCGAGTTGCGCCAGGTACTGGAGCGCCATGGTTTGCAGGCGCGCCATCTGGAAGTCGAGGTCACTGAAGAGGGCTTGATGCAAAACCCCGAGGAGACTCGCAAACAGCTGCGCCTGCTGCGTAACCTGGGGGTGCGAGTGGCCTTGGATGACTTCGGTTCCGGGCCGTGTTCGCTGTCTCATCTGCGTGATTTTGAGTTGGACACGCTCAAGCTCGACCGGCATTTGATTGCCCGGTTACCGGAGTCCTCACGCGATGCGGCGCTGGTGCGCAATGTGATCGACCTGTGCAAGCAGTACGGGATGCTGGTGATCGCCGAAGGGGTGGAAACCATTGCGCAATATCAGTGGCTGCAAGCCAATGGTTGCGAGTACGTACAAGGGTTTCTGGTCGCGCGGCCGATGATGGCCAAGGACGTCGGCGACTTTGTGCAGCCATTCGACTGGAACACGCTGACCGGCTGAATTCGCTACACTGGCGACCTTTTCCTGATGTGTGTTGCCGCCCCAATGACTGCGTTGAAATACCTCCAGGCCTATCCCGCAGCGTTGCAGGACCAGGTGCGCCAGCTGATCGCCGAGGGTCGGCTGGGCGACTACCTGAGCCAGCGTTACCCGGAAAAACACCGGATACAGAGCGACAAGGCGTTGTACACCTATACGCTGGATCTCAAGCAGGAATACCTGCGTAACGCCCCGGCCATCGACAAAGTGTTGTTCGACAACCGCCTGGACCTGACCCACCGCGCCCTCGGCCTGCACACCGCGATATCCCGGGTGCAGGGCGGCAAGCTCAGGGCCAAGAAAGAGATTCGTGTCGCTTCGTTGTTCAAGGAGGCGCCTGCCGAGTTTCTGAAAATGATCGTGGTGCATGAACTGGCGCACTTCAAGGAGTCGGATCACAACAAAGCGTTCTACAAACTGTGCGAACACATGTTGCCGGGGTATCACCAGGTGGAGTTCGATGTGCGGGTGTACCTGACGTGGCGAGATATGCAATAGAGATCAAAATAGCGCAGCCGGGAGTGTTTAGATGGATGTAAGCAAGACCAAGAGCAGCTTCTATCGCCGATTGTACGTGGCGTACCTGATTGATAGCGGGCTGGCCAGCAGTGTCCCGGCGCTGACCGAAGTGACCGGCATGCCCCGGCGCACAGCCCAGGACACTATCGCGGCGTTGGCGGATCTGGATATTGTTTGCGAGTTCGAGCAGGAAGAAGGCGCACGCAATCATGCCGGGCGCTATCGGATTCGCGAGTGGGGGGCGATTGATCGGGGGTGGATCGAGCGTAATTTGCTGCAGATTAAAGCGGTGCTTGAGTACCCCTGAATGACCGACCCCGATCGTTCCCACGCACGCGTGGGAACGATCATTGCGGACGCCGCATTCCGATATGAGGAATGCCATCCTCCAGAAATTCCTCACCCGCCACCACAAACCCGTACCGCCCGTAGTACCCCTGCAAATGCGCCTGGGCCGAGAGATAAATCGGCATTTCAGGCCAGTGCTTCTCAGCCTGCTTCAACGCCTGCGCCATCAGCTCATGCCCAAGCCCGGTGCCGCGCGCTTGAGGGGCAATGATCACCCGGCCGATCACCACGTCACCACCCTGTAACTCCGGGTCGAGCAACCGCAGGTACGCCACCAGCCGATCCCCGTCCCAGGCCATTAAATGGCAGGTGTCACCTTCCAGATCCTGGCCATCGACGTCTTGATAAACGCATTTCTGCTCAACGACAAACACTTCTGCACGCAGCTGCAGAATGGCGTATAGCTGCTCTTTGCCTAGATCGCTGTGGTGTTTGCAGACCCAATCGATTGTCATCTTCACATTCCTTGAACAAAGTCGTTCCGATACTAAGCGCCCAGACGAAAGATGTCTTTATGGCAGAGGAATCTGTGACGAAGGCCAAAAAGCCATCATTCATTTCGCGTGGCGTTGTCTTCTTTGTGTAATCTGAGATGAAGCGCTGAGCAGTGGCGTCGATGAGCTAATGTTAGTTCTTGGGTTTGGCAGCACAGGGAGCCTTGGAGTTTTGGCTGAAAACATGTCGGGCGTCCCGCCCTCTAAGGATCTTCGAGCATGTCGCGATTGCATCGAGCCTTTGCTTTGATTGGGTTGCTGTTGCTGACTCAAGGCGCGGCAGCGGAAAAGCTGCGATTGGTGGCCGATGCCTGGCCACCCTTTACCGATGCCACGCTGGTCAACGGTGGGTTGGCCACGGACATCGTCAGCACCGCTCTGGCCCGGGCCGGTTATGCCAGTGATTTCGAACAAGTGCCTTGGGCGCGGGCGATACTGGGGGTGGGCGAGGGTCGATACGACGTGTTGATCAACGCCTGGTACACCGACGATCGCACGAAAATTGGCCAGTTTTCCGGCGAATACCTGCTCAACCGTGTGCGGTTTCTCAAGCGCAAAGACACACCGATCGAATACGAGAACCTGCAACAACTGCATACCTACCCGATAGCGATGGTGCGCGGTTATGCCTATTCGCCGGAGTTTGATGGTGACGTGTCGCTGCAGAAAGTCCCGGTGCACAACTTCTCCATGGCTGTGCGCATGGTTGCTGCGGACCGGGTCAAATTGACGCTGGAGGACGAATACGTCGCGCGTTACTACTTGGCACTGGAATCCTCCAAAGTGCGCAATGCGGTGGAGTTTTTGCCCAAGCCACTGAGCGAGAACAGCCTGCACATCCTGGTCAGCCTGAAGAACCCCAGGCATGAACAGATCGTCGCCGGATTCGACCGCGAGATCGCGGCGATGAAAGTGGATGGGAGTTATCAGCGATTGATGAAGCTGCACGGAATGTAAGTGCCGGGCCCACGCTCAATTCTCACTCGTTTCCTTGAGGAGGTGCGTTGCCAACGTCCGCAATGGCCCAAGCTGTCGGCAGATCAACGCCAACTGCGTCTGCACCAATCGTTGCCCTTCATCGATCTCATCCGGCATCTGCTCAAGCGTATTGGCCAGTGCCTCTTCCTCATCGCTTTGAATCGCAATCGGCAGTTTGCTCGCCAGGCCTTGGGCAATTTCATCGAGGCTGGCGGCCAGTTTCACGCCTGCACCGTCGATCAACTGCTCGTGTACGTCCGGCGGTAGCTGGGTTTCCCGGTGTGCGCCCAGTCCGGACAAATAACTGAGCAAGGTGTGCGACAGCACCAGGAAGCGAAAACCGACATCCGCTTCCTTACGGAAATGCCCCGGTTCCATCAGCATGTTGGCGAGCGTCGTCGATAGGGCCGCATCAGCGTTGTGCGCGTTGCGGCGGGCCAGGCGATAAGCCAGGTCATCGCTTTTGCCGGCGGCGTATTGCTGCATGATCTGATGCAGGTAAATGCTGTTGCAGGTCAGCGTGTTGGCCAGCACTTTATTCAGGCGTCGGCCTTGCCAGTCCGGCAGGAACAAGAATACCGCCAGCCCGGCGATCAGGCTGCCGAGCAAGGTATCGAACAGCCGCGGCAGGAGCAGCCCGTAACCATCCCCGACCTGGTTGAAGCAGAACAGCACCATCAAGGTGATCGCGGCTGTGGCCAAGGTGTAGCGGGTGGTGCGGTTGATAAAGAACACCACCCCGGCGGCGATCGCAAAGCACGACTGGACCAACGGATTCGGAAACAGATCGAACAGCGCCCAGGCCACCGTCAGGCCGAAGGCGGTGCCGATGATCCGCTGGCCGAGTTTGCGGCGGGTGGCGCCGTAGTTTGGCTGGCAGACAAACAGCGTGGTGAGGATGATCCAGTAACCTTGGGACGGGTGGATCAAATGCACCATCGCGTAGCCGATGCTCAAGGCCAGGGGCAAACGCAGGGCGTGACGGAACAGTAACGAGGTCGGTGTCAGCTGGGTGCGCAAGCGTATCCAGACATCTTTGAGGCTGCGTGGCGAACGGTCGAGCAGGCTGCTGTCGGTGGCGTCGGCCAGGGCATCGGGGTTGCTGGCGTCGCTGAGCAAACGGTCGAGCGTGCCGAGGTTGGCCGCCAGTGCCCGCAACGAGCGCAACAACCCACGCCAGGCCGGGTTGCTCTGAATGCGCAGGTGTTCGAGGGAGGCGTGCAGATCGCTCAGGGTTTCGGCGAAGCTGGCGTCATAGATGAACGGCTGGCGCATCTGAATCGACTCGGCCAGCGCCCGGCAGGCCTTGCCTTGCTGGCGCAGCAGGCGCTGACAACGGAACATCACGTCGCTGTGGAAGAAGGCGTCGGCCAGGGCGTTGTAAGGGTAGTGCGAGGAGCTGGCGCGCTCGTGGATGTCCTGGGCGAGGAAGTACAACTTCAGGTATCGGCTGAGTTTCGAGCCCGGTCGACCGTTGCCCACCCGATGCAGGATGATCTCTTTGGCGGCGTTCAGTGCTGCCACGACACGACCGTTTTGCTGCGCCAGTTCCAGTCGACGCGCTTCCATGTCCATCTGGCGGATCGGCTCGAACAGCGACGATTTCAGCTTCAGGTAAAAACCCAGTTCACGGAACAACCGCGCCAGGCTTTGCTGCACGGGCTGATTGGAAAACAGCGCCTGCCACAGCACCGAGAGCAAACCGTACCAGGCCGCGCCGGCCACCAGCAGCACCGGCTCGTGCCAGAAATCGGTGACGGCGCCGCCGCGCTGGTCCACGCCGATCATGGTGTAGACCGACAGAATCAACGTCGCCGAGGCAATCGCGCCATAGCGTTCGCCGAGGGCACCGAGCATGGTCAGGCCGAAACTGGCCAGCGCCAGGGCGATGATAAAAATGATGGGGTAGGGGAACAGTAATTCGACGGAGAAGGCGGCGACGCTGAAACACACCAGCGTCACGGCCAGTGCGTTAAGGCGGCCCTGCCAACTGTCGTCGGTCTCGGCCAGGGCGCTGGCGATGATCCCGAGGAACAGCGGGATCAGCAGCCCCATTTCATCCTTATACCAACACAGCGCCATGCTGCCGGTCAGCGCGATGAACACCCGCACGCTGTAGCTGAATTTATCCAGCGCCCAGAGGCGACGCAGAGACTGATTAAACGGGGTCGATGGCATGAAGTGCGAAGGCCTTCCGAGGCAATGACGCTAAATCGAGTCAGTAATGACGCCGACTGGCCCGCGAAGAACGATAACGCGGTCGATCAGACGAATTGCGCGGCGGCGTAACCCGAGGCCCAGGCCCACTGGAAGTTGAAGCCGCCCAGATGACCGGTGACGTCGAGTACTTCACCAATGAAATACAGGCCGGGGCTTTTCAGCGATTCCATGGTCTTGGACGAGACTTCTCGCGTATCTACACCGCCCAGAGTCACTTCGGCGGTGCGGTAGCCTTCGGTGCCGGCCGGCACCACATTCCAACTCGCCAGTTTTTCGGCGATGTCGGCAATTTCCGCGTGGGTGTACTGCTTCATCGGTTTGGACACGAACCAGCTGTCCGCCAGCAGGTTGGCCATCTTCTTGGTGAAGATTTCCCCCAGCAGGGTTTTCAGCTCGCTGTTCGCACGCTCGGCCTGCTGCTGTTGCAGCCAGGTCGGTACGTCGTGATCCGGCAGCAGGTTGATCTGCACCGTATCGCCGGACTCCCAGAACGACGAGATCTGCAAAATCGCCGGGCCACTGAGGCCGCGGTGAGTGAACAGGATGTTCTCGCGGAAACTCTGGTCGTTGCAGCTCACCAGGCAATCCACCGATGTACCGGACAGCTCGGTGCAAAGCTCCTTGAGCTGATCGGTGATGGTGAACGGCACCAGCCCTGCGCGGGTCGGCAGCAAGTCGTGGCCGAACTGCCTGGCCACTTGATAACCGAAACCGGTCGCACCCAGCGTCGGGATCGACAAGCCGCCCGTGGCGATCACCAACGATTCGCAGGTGATCTGGTCGAGAGTGGTTTGCAGCAGGTAGCCGCTTTCCATTTTCTCGATGTGCTGGATCGAGGTGTCCAGGTGCAGGCTGACGCCGACCTGATCGCACTCGTTGAGCAGCATCTCGAGGATGTCGCTGGATTTGTTATCGCAGAACAATTGGCCGAGTTTTTTCTCGTGGTAGGGCACGCCGTGTTTGGCGACCATCCCAATGAAATCCCACTGGGTGTAGCGGGCCAGGGCCGATTTGCAGAAGTGTTCGTTCTGCGAGAGGAAATTGTTCGGTTCGGTGTACATGTTGGTGAAATTGCAGCGGCCACCGCCCGACATCAGGATTTTCTTGCCTGCCTTGTTCGCATGGTCGAGCAACATCACCTTGCGCCCGCGCCCGGCGGCGGTCAGCGCACACATCAAACCTGCGGCGCCAGCGCCAATGATCACGACTTCGGTAGAGCGCAAAACGGTGTCCTCACACAATGATCGTTCCCACGCTCTGCGTGGGAATGCCGCCATGGACGCTCTGCGTCCGCCGTTATGTGACGCGGAGCGTCACGGGATGCATTCCCACGCAGAGCGTGGGAACGATCAGGGTCAGAGGATGCGAACGCGCAACGAACGGCCTTTGATCTTGCCGTCGTTCAGGCGCTGCAAGGCTTGCTTGGCGATCCCGCGTTCAACAGCCACATACGCCTGGAAGTCGAAAATCGCGATCTTGCCAACCTGAGCGCCCGGAATGCCCGCATCGCCAGTCAGTGCGCCAAGAATGTCGCCCGGACGAACCTTGTCTTTACGGCCCGCGCCGATGACAAGCGTGCTCATCACCGGCAGCAGCGGCGCGCCGCCCTGGGATTTGAGGTTGTCCAGCTGATCCCAGCTCAACGGCGACTTCTGCAGTTGCTCGATGGCCTGGGCGCGGTGCGCTTCGGACGGTGCGACCAGGCTGATCGCAATGCCTTTCTCACCCGCGCGGCCAGTACGGCCCACACGGTGGATGTGAATTTCCGAGTCACGGGCCAGTTCGACGTTGATCACCATGTCCAGCGCATCGATGTCCAGACCGCGAGCGGCGACGTCGGTGGCAACCAGGACCGAAGTACTGCGGTTGGCGAACATGGCCAGTACCTGGTCACGGTCACGCTGTTCCAGATCGCCATGCAGGCCGACGGCGGAGATGCCTTTGGAGGTCAGGTGATCGACGGTTTCCTGAACCTGCTGCTTGGTGAAGCAGAATGCCACGGTGGACGCCGGACGATGATGCGCGAGGACTTTGACCACGGCGTCCATGCGCTCTTCCGGGGAGATTTCGTAGAAGCGCTGCTCGATCTGCGTGTCGTCATGGAACGCCTCGGCCTTCACGATCTGAGGGGTGCGCATGAATTTCGCCGCCAACTGCTTGATACCCGTCGGGTACGTGGCGGAGAACAGCAGGGTCTGGCGACGCTCTGGGGTCTGGGCAATGATTTCTTCGATGGAGTCGTAGAAACCCATGTCGAGCATGCGGTCGGCTTCGTCGAGGATCAGCGTGTTCAGGCCATGGAGCACCAGCGAACCTTTGCGCAAATGCTGCTGAAGGCGACCCGGAGTGCCGACGATGATGTGCGCGCCGTGCTCCAGCGAACCGATCTGCGGGCCGAAGGACACGCCGCCGCACAGGGTCAGGACCTTGATGTTGTCTTCGGCGCGGGCCAGGCGACGGATTTCCTTGGCGACCTGGTCAGCCAACTCGCGAGTCGGGCAAATGACCAGCGCCTGGCAACCGAAGAAGCGCGGATTGATCGGGTTCAACAGGCCGATACCGAAGGCGGCGGTCTTGCCGCTGCCGGTCTTGGCTTGGGCGATCAGGTCCATCCCCTTGAGGATCACCGGCAAGCTTTGCGCCTGGATCGGCGTCATCTGGGCATAACCGAGGGAGTCGAGGTTAGCCAGCATGGCGGCGGACAGCGGCAAAGTATTAAAAGCGGTGGCGATGGTGGTCACGGGACTGGCCTGCAAAACAAAATGTCGCGCAGTGTACCAGCCTCGCTCTCTCTACCTGCAAATTCTGGACGAATAGTCGTAGCAGCTGCCGAGGCACGAGGCGGCGTTGGGCTGCGAAGCGGCCCCCGGGGGCGGTCCTGCGGACACGCAACGCAGCCTCGTGCCTCGGCAGCTGCTACAGATCAGTGCTCTATATCGTGTTCGCGGCTGACCGTCCGTCGGCCATCCTTTGGTGAGAGCTGCGAGAAGATCGTCGCGGCCAGCATCGCCATGATTCCGACTGTTACAAAAGTCAGCTGGAACGCGCCCAGAACCGTGTCCACTCCGTCGTTGCCGATCTCCGCCGTGAAGCCGCCGAGCAGCGCACCGGCACAGGCAACGCCAAGGCTCAGGGACAATTGCGCGACCACCGACAGCAAGCTATTGCCGCTGCTGGCGCTGGCATCGTCGAGGTCAATCAGGGTCACGGTGTTCATTGCGGTGAACTGCAAGGAGTTGATCGCCCCCAGAATCGATAGCATCACCAACAACAGCCAGTACGGCGTTTGCTCGCTGACCAGGCCCATGCTCGCCAGCATCAACCCCAGCGCCAACGTGTTGCCGGTCAGTACGATGCGATAGCCCAAACGTTCGATCAGCGGTCGCGCCACCGACTTGGCGACCATCGCTGCCGCCGCCAGCGGCAGCATGCTCATCCCGGCCTGGGACGGCGAATAGCCCAGCGCTATTTGAAGCAGCAACGGCACGAGAAACGGCAGGGCGCCGCTGCCCAGTCGGGCGAACAGGTTGCCGAGGATGCCCACGGCAAACGTCCGGGTCTTGAACAGCGATGGCGCGAACAGCGGATTGTCGATGTGCCCGGCCCGCAACCAGTACGCGGCCAGACAGGCCATGCCACCGAACAGCAGCAACATCACGCGCAAGTGCGGCAGGTGCAATTCGCCGAGACCTTCCATGGCAATGGTGATCAGCACCATCGCTGCGCCAAACAGCAAAAAGCCCAGGCTGTCGAAACGCGTGCGTTCGCTGCCACGCAGATCGGGGATGAATTTCCACACCGCGTAGCACCCGACGGCGCCCACCGGCAGGTTGATCAGGAAGATCCAGTGCCAGGTCAGGTATTCGACCATCCAGCCGCCCATGGTCGGGCCGATCAACGGGCCGAGCAATCCGGGAATGGTGATGAAGCCCATGATCCGCACCAAATCCGAGCGCGGGTAGGCGCGTAGCACCACCAATCGCCCGACCGGCAGCATCAACGCACCGCCCAGGCCCTGGATCACCCGCGCGCCAATCAGCATGCTCAGGGTGCTCGACAACGCGCAGAGCAACGAGCCGAGGCTGAACAGCAGAATCGCGCCGAAGAAGATTTTCTTGGTGCCGAAGCGGTCGGCAATCCAGCCCGAGGCGGGGATCAGCAAGGCGACGGTGAGCATGTAGGCGATGATCACGCCCTGCATGCGCAGCGGGTCTTCGGCCAGGTCCCGGGCCATGGCGGGCAGGGCGGTGTTGAGGATGGTGCCGTCGAGGGATTGCATGAAGAAAGCGATCGCGACAACCCACGGCACCCAGCGGGCGGTGACAGCGTCGAGAGGCGGGCGGCTGGGCATGGGACCTCTTGTTGTCGGAGATGATCGTTCCCACGCTCCGCGTGGGAATGCCTCAATGGACGCTCCGCGTCCGCTTCGGCAGGGACGCGGAGCGTCCCAGGCTGCATTCCCACGCGGAGCGTGGGAACGATCTGTGTCAGAGGGTCAAGGTCAGTTTGCTGATCAGGGCACCTGGCAACAACGCCGAGGCCGTGGCCCGCTGACTGTAGGTGCTCGCCGACAACATCAACTCGCGCTCTTCGGTCAATGCTTCCAGCTGCGATCCCAGCAAACTGTAGGCACTGTCATCAAACCGCATGGTACTCACCGGCGCCTGAATCTCGCCGTTCTCGACCCAGAAGGTCGCAAACCGCGTCATGCCGGTCAGGCGTGCTGCCGGCTGATCCGAGTAGTTCAGGTACCACAAGTTGCTGATGTACAAGCCAGTGCCCAATTGCTTGAGAATCTCTGCGTCAGGCAACGTACCGGCCGCCATGTTCACTGCGCTCGGCATTTCACCACCGCTGGCGCCGTTGGCGGTCAGACCGTACTCGGCCGCACTGCGTGAACTGACCATCTGCACGCCGGCCTTGCCGTTGACGATCAACCCAAGATCGCTGCGCGGATACCCTTCGCCGGAGAATGCCGGGCTCAACGAACCGCTGACCTTTTCATCGACGGACACCAACGGGCTGAACGAAATGTCGCCCGCGTAAAGCTTCTGCAGCGGACTGCTTTTGCTGGCAATTGACTGCGCCGAGAAACCACCCCAGCCCAGCATGTCCATGATTTCCCCTAGGGCGGCCGGCGCTAGATAGGCGCGGTACTGACCCGGCGCCAGGGTGTGTTGTGGTCGGCCTAGAAACGCCAACTGCTCGCGCGCCAGCGCAAAGCGCCTGGCAAACCCTTCGCTGTTCCAGTCGTGCCCGGCGTAACTGGCTTTCACCGCCTGGCCGTTGTCATGGAACAGGCTGAAGTCGAAGTTGAAGCTGTTGGCCTGGTGCCAACCGAACGCACCCGAAGAGCTGGCGAAACCGCGACTGATCGGGCCGGCAGCATAGAAGCCCACCAGGTCCAGCCCTTCGGCGGCCTGGGTGATTTCGGCCACCACCTGCTCGGTGTCCGGCAGCGGATGTTCCTGCACGTTCTTGCTCTGCCAGTCGTTGTGGTTGAGCAGCAGGTACGGGTCCTGCGGCAACAACGGCAAGGTTTCGCGCAACTGTTGCAGACCTTCGGCGAGGCGCTGAACATCGACTTCGGCATCACCGGAAAGGGTGATGTTCAGGTCGGCGTGGCGACCCTCGTTGGTCAGTTTGAAACCGACACTCGCCTGCTGCACCTGACCGGCCTGACGAACCTTGGCGTGGTTGAAGCGCACGAAGGCCGACGATTCGGCGGCGTAGCTGAGGGTGAATTGTTCCGGCTCGCGAATCGCATCGCGCAGCCAGTTGACCAAAGCCTTGAACGACTCGGCCTGATTTTTTGAAGTGCTCATCAGGCGTCTCCCCCAAATACATCTACGTTGCTGAACACACAGGCCGGCGAGGCATGGCCGACGCGAATGACCTGATTCGGTTCGCCCTTGCCGCAGTTCGGCGTACCCAGAACCTTCAAGGAGCTGGCGTCACCGACGGCGCTGAGGCTTTTCCAGAACTGTGCGGAAATCGCCCGGTAGTTCGGGTTTTTCACTACACCTTTGAGCTCGCCGTTTTCGATCAACTGAGCCCATTCGCAGCCGAACTGGAATTTGTTGCGCGCATCGTCGATGGACCACGAACGATTGGTCGACATCATGATGCCGTGCTCGATGTTGCCGATCAGCTGTTCCAGTGGCTGATCGCCGGGCTCGATGTTCAGGTTGGCCATGCGGTCGATTGGCGGGCGGTTCCAGCCGCAGGCGCGGCTGTTGGCGACACCGTCCATGCCGGCACGGAATTGCGACAACGCACCACCCAGTGGGCGCAGCAGCAAGCCTTCTTTAATCAGAAACTGTTTGCTCGCGGCAGTGCCGTCGTCGTCATGGCCGTAACTGGCGAGCTGCTCGGGGATGTCCGGGTCGAAGGTCACGTTGAGCAATTTGGAGCCGTACTGCAGATGGCCGAAGTCTTCTGCCTTGACGAAACTGGTGCCGGCATAATTGCGTTCGTCGCCCAGGATTCGGTCCAGCTCCAGTGGGTGGCCGATGGATTCGTGGATCTGCAGCATCATCTGGTCCGGCATCAGCAGCAGGTCGCGTGCGCCTTGCGGGGTGTTCGGTGCCAGCAGCAATTGCAACGCCTGATCGGCGACTTTCGGGCCGGCGCCGACCAGGCCGCAGCGGCTGATGACATCGAAGCCACCCTGTTGGCCAAAGTTCTCGCGGCCAAGGGTGCGGGTCTGGCTGTCGCTACCGTTGTAGGCGGTGACTTCCAGGCTTGGGTAGACGAAACGCTGGGCCTGACGCAGTTCGGCGCCGGCGCTGCTGAGGTAGATCTGCTCGACGTGGGTGATGCCGATGCTCACCTGCCAGTTCACCAATCGCTCGTCCTTGGGCACGGCGGCGGATTCGGCGCCGAGCAGTTGGTAGCAGTCGCTCAGGGATGGGAAGGGCTGGTTCAGATTCGGTGAAAAGTAGTCGGCGCGGTCGCTGGAGACGCCTTGCTCGCGCAGGTCGAGCAAGGCGTGGGGCTTGAGTCGACGGGCTTGTTGCTCGGCTCTCTCCAGCGCGGCTTGCAGGCCTGATTGGGACAGGTCGTTGGTCGCGGCGTAGGCTTCGACGCCGTTGACTCGAATGGTCAGCATCGCGCCTTCGTCATGGCTCAGGCTCGGAGGTTCGGCGACATTCTTGCGCACCGACAGGTATTGACCGGACTCGCGCACATAACGCAGCGAAAAGAATTCAGCGCCCGTGCGCAAGGCAGCGAAGCGCTGCTTGAGCTGGGGGTGGAAATCGAACATTCGGGAACCTCCTTGGTATGGAGTGGCGGTGTATCGATGTTGCGAGGGGGTGAAACGTTTGCGTGGCGCTAGATTAGGCCTGAGCGGGGGGTAGGATCAAGGGCGGAGCGGTGTAGGAATGGATTACCAGGGTGTATCAGGAGGTTGTGTGTTGGTTGGGAGGACCCCTTCGCGGGCAAGCCTCGCTCCTACAAGGAAACACGATCCCATGTAGGAGCGAGGCTTGCCCGCGAAGGGCGCACCTCGGTATTACGTCTTACTGAGCAGTAAGGCTCACATCCCGCAACGGCTTGCCACGCACCGGTGCATTACCGGCCACGAAGTAGTCGGCGGTGCTGCGCGGCAATGACTGGCGACCACGGATCTTGTCGGCGATTTTCTCGGCGATCATGATCGTTGGCGCGTTCAGGTTGCCGGTGGTGATGATGGGCATGATCGAGGCGTCGACCACGCGCAGGGCTTGCATGCCATGCACACGACCTTCGGCATCAACCACGGCCATTTCGTCGGTGCCCATCTTGCACGAGCAGGACGGGTGGAACGCGGTTTCGGCGTGTTCGCGGATGAACTTGTCCAGCTGCTCATCGGTTTGCACGTCGATGCCGGGGCTGATTTCGCGGCCACGGAAAGCGTCCAGCGCAGGCTGTTGCATGATTTCACGGGTCAGGCGGATGCCGTCACGGAATTCCTGCCAGTCCTGCTCGGTGGCCATGTAGTTGAACAGGATGCTCGGGTACTCGCGCGGATCCTTGGACTTGGCCTGAATGCGACCACGGCTCGGCGAACGCATGGAACCCATGTGCGCCTGGAAACCGTGCTCTTTCACGCCGTTGCTGCCGTTGTAGTTAATCGCGACCGGCAGGAAGTGGTACTGAATGTTCGGCCAATCGAATTCTTCGCGAGTACGGATGAAACCGCCGGCTTCGAACTGGTTGCTGGCGCCGATGCCGGTGCCGTTAAACAGCCACTCGGCACCGATGGCCGGTTGGTTGTACCAAAGCAGCGACGGGTACAGCGAAACCGGTTGGGTGCACGCGTATTGCAGGTACAGCTCAAGGTGATCCTGCAGGTTTTCGCCGACACCTGGCAGGTCGTGGACCACCGGAATGTCGAGCTTGTTCAGCAGTTCGGCAGGGCCGACGCCGGAACGTTGCAGAATCTGCGGCGAAGCGATGGCGCCGGAGCACAGCAGCACTTCTTTGCGGGCGCGGGCTTCAACGCGCTCTTCAGCGGAGCCGATCAAGTAACGCACGCCGACTGCACGCTTGCCTTCGAACAGAATCTTGTCGGTCAGGGCGTGGGTGACGATGGTCAGGGTCGAGCGCTTCTTGGCGATGTCCAGGTAACCGCGAGCGGTGCTGGCGCGACGGCCGTTCGGCGTCACGGTGCGGTCCATCGGGCCGAAACCTTCCTGCTGATAACCGTTGAGGTCTTCGGTACGCGGATAACCGGCTTGCACGCCGGCTTCAACCATCGCGTGGAACAGCGGGTTGTTGCCGGCTTTCGGCGTGGTCACGCTGACCGGACCGTCGCCACCGTGGTAGTCGTTCGCGCCGATGTCCCGAGTTTCAGCCTTGCGGAAGTACGGCAGGCAGTTCAGGTAGTCCCAGTCTTCCAGGCCTGGCAGTTTCGACCAGTTGTCGTAGTCCATCGCGTTGCCGCGGATGTAGCACATGCCGTTGATCAGCGAAGAACCACCCAGGCCCTTGCCGCGACCGCATTCCATCCGGCGACCGTCCATGTGTGGCTCTGGATCGGTTTCGTACCCCCAGTTGTAGCGACGACCTTGCAGTGGGAACGCCAAAGCGGCCGGCATTTGCGTGCGGAAATCCAAACGGTAGTCCGGGCCGCCTGCTTCGAGCAGCAGGACGGTGACGCCTTGGTCTTCAGTCAGACGGGTCGCCAGGGTGTTACCGGCCGAGCCGGCACCGATGATGATGTAATCGAATTCTTGGGACATTAAATGCACCCTCTTTGAAGTTGGTCAGGTCGCCTGTAGCAGCTGTCGAGGCACGAGGCTGCGTTGGGTCGCGCAGCGGCCCTCTGAGGGCGGTCCTGCGGACACGCAACGCAGCCTCGTACCTCGGCAGCTGCTACAGGGTTTTCAGCCGGGGTTTAGAACACCGAGGCGTAATCGCCCAGTTCGACCTGTACCGATTTGATGCGTGTGAAGTTGTTCAGCGAGCTGATGCCGTTCTCACGGCCCACGCCCGACTGCTTGTAGCCGCCGACCGGCATTTTGGCGTCGGACTCGCCCCAGGCGTTGATCCAGCAGATACCGGCTTCCAGTTGGTGAATCACGCGGTGAGCGCGGTTCAGGTCTTTGGTGACGATGCCAGCCGCCAGGCCGAAGTCGGTGTCGTTGGCACGACGGATCACTTCTTCTTCGGTGTCGTAGGTCAGGATGCTCATCACCGGGCCGAAGATTTCCTCGCGAACGATGGTCATCTCGTCGGTGCAGTCGGTGAACACGGTCGGTGCCACGAATGCGCCTTTGGCGAAGTCGCCGTCGGTCAGGCGAGTACCGCCGCACAGGACGCGAGCGCCTTCTTCCTTACCTTTGGCGATGTAACCCAGCACGCTTTCCATGTGGGCGAAGCTGACCAGCGGGCCGAAATTGGTGTTTTCGTCTTCTGGGTTGCCGATGCGGATGCGCGCAACACGCTCAGCGATCTTGGCTTCGAAAGCGGCTTTCAGATGAGTCGGTACGAACACGCGAGTGCCGTTGGTGCAGACCTGACCGGAGCTGTAGAAGTTGGCCATCATCGCGGTGTCGGCGGCGCGATCGAGGTCGGCGTCGTCGAAAATGATCAGCGGGGATTTGCCGCCCAACTCCATGGTCACGTCTTTCAGCGAAGACGCGGAAGCGCTGGCCATCACTTTCTTGCCAGTGTCGGTGCCGCCGGTGAAGGAGATTTTTTCGATGCGTGGGTGCTCGGTCAACCAAGTGCCGACTTCACGGCCGCTACCGGTCAGCACGTTGAACACGCCAGCCGGAACGCCGGCTTCGGTGTAGATCTCGGCCAGTTTCAGCGTGGTCAGGGACGTGACTTCGCTTGGCTTGAAGATCATCGCGTTACCGGCCGCCAGGGCTGGTGCGGATTTCCACAGGGCGATCTGGATCGGGTAGTTCCACGCGCCGATACCGGCCACAACACCCAGCGGCTCGCGACGTGTGTAGACGAACGAAGTGGTGCGCAACGGAATCTGCTCGCCTTCGATAGCCGGAACCAGACCTGCGTAGTACTCCAGCACGTCAGCGCCGGTAACGATGTCGACGTAACGGGTTTCGGAGTACGACTTGCCGGTGTCCAGGGTTTCCAGGGCAGCCAGTTCATCGTTGCGCTCGCGCAAGATGTCCACGGCACGACGCAGGATGCGCGAACGCTCCATGGCGGTCATCGCGGCCCAGATTTTCTGGCCCTTTTCAGCGCTGACCACAGCACGCTCAACGTCTTCCTTGGTCGCACGCTGTACGGTTGCGAGGACTTCACCGTTAGCCGGGTTGATGGCTTCGAAGGTGGCGTCGCTGCTGGCGTCGGAGTAGCCGCCATCGATGTAGAGTTTTTGCAGTTCGAAACGGGCCATAGTGTCCTCGCAAGTGCATAAGTGGTTGGCGTTGACCACTGGGCGTGCCTTATAGCTTGGGCAACGCTGGTCAGTGGCAGTTCAGGTGCTGAGCGGTTCTGTGTGCTCTAACTCACCTGCTTGGCCAGTTGGAAATCCATGTATTCGTAAGCGATCTGGTGCGCTTGCCCGGTGTCGAAAGCATCTCCCGACAGCGCGCCGCGCAACCACAAGCCGTCAATGAGGGCCGCCAGGCCGCGGGCGGCGCTGCGCGCTTGATCGAGCGGCAACACACGGCGGAACTGGCAGCACAGGTTGGAATACAGGCGGTGATCGTTAATCCGCTGCAACCTGTGCAATGACGGGTGGTGCATGCTGGTGGCCCAGAAGGCCAGCCAGGTTTTCATTGCCGGGCCATTGACCTGGCTGGCGTCGAAGTTGCCTTCGATGATCACCTGCAGATGCGCCCGTGGGCTGTCATCTGCCAGCGCCTGACGGCGCGCGGTGACGTTCTCGCTGAGCACGCTCATCAGGTACTGCGCCGTGGCAGCGATCAGGCCGTTTTTGTCCTGAAAATAGTGACTGATGATGCCATTTGAGACACCGGCCAAACGGGCGATCAGCGCAATGCTGGCGTCCCCCATTCCGACCTGATCGACGGCCTGCAATGTGGCTTCGATCAACTGCTGGCGGCGGATGGGTTGCATACCGACCTTGGGCATCTTGCACATCTCCTTAGGCCTTCCGGCGGACGTAAAACGTCTATCGGATTGAGGGCCAGTCTATTTTGTTTTGATTGAACGTTCAATCAACAAAGAATAAGATCTGCGACAAATCGTCGCTACCTAACAGGTTTTTCCTAAACGTAGTTGGCGAAAAACGACATCCGAAAACGCTCGAAACCCTTGCGCACTGGCGCTCCCGGGCTTCGGGCTTTTTTCGGGGTGTCTTTATATCACCCGCCGGTCGGCTGCCAACTAACCGATTAGTCGGGTACCGCGTTGCCTTGTGTTCTTCTCCCGCACTGCCCGGAGCATCTGTGCCATGAGTTCTGCCTCTCTTATAAAGACCCCACCCGAGAAGGTGACGGTCAACGGTTGGGTGTTCTACACCTCTACCGCGTTGATCCTGTTGTTGACCGCCATTCTGATCATTGCCCCGCAAGAGGCCGGCAGATTGCTCGGCATCGCCCAAGCATGGTTGTCCCGCAGCTTCGGCTGGTACTACATGGTGGTGATCGCCGCTTACCTGGTCTTCGTGCTCGGCCTGGCGTTTTCGTCCTACGGCAAACTCAAGCTGGGCAGTAAGGACGACACCCCAGACTTCAGCTATGGCGCCTGGGCGGGGATGCTATTCTCGTCGGGTATCGGCATCTCGCTGTTGTACTTCGGTGCTTCCGAGCCGCTGGACCACTACTTCAATCCGCCGGAAGGCGTGGCCGGCAGCAACCTTGCTGCACGTCAGGCGGTTCAGCTGACGTTCCTGCACTGGGGCCTGCATGGCTGGGCGATTTATGCATTGGTCGGCCTGGCCGTGGCGTACTTTGCGTATCGCCATAACCAGCCGCTGGCATTGCGTTCGGCGCTGTATCCGTTGGTCGGCGAGCGTTGGGTCAAAGGCGCGGCCGGGCATGCGGTGGACGGCTTTGGCATGTTCGTGACCCTGCTGGGGCTGGTGACGAACCTGGGGATTGGTTCGCTGCAAGTGTCGTCGGGCCTTGAAAACCTGTTCGGCATGGAGCACAACAACACCAACCTGCTGATCGTGATCATCGTGATGAGCACCGTGGCGACCATCGCTGCCGTGTCCGGCGTGGAAAACGGTATTCGCCGTCTGTCCAACCTGAACATTGTGCTGTTCAGCGGTCTGCTGATTTTCGTGCTGCTGTTCGGCCCGACCCTGCACCTGCTCAACGGCTTCGTGCAAAACGTCGGCGACTACCTGAACAGCGTGGTGCTGAAAACGTTCGACCTCTATGTGTACGAAGGCGACAGTGAGAAATCCGACCGCTGGTTGGGCCTGTGGACCCTGTTCTACTGGGCCTGGTGGATTTCCTGGGCGCCATTTGTAGGCATGTTCATCGCGCGTATTTCCCGTGGTCGCACGGTGCGTGAACTGGTGGCCGGTGTGCTGCTGATCCCGCTGGGTTTCACCTTGGCGTGGCTGTCGATCTTCGGTAACTCGGCCCTGGACCTGGTGATGAACCACGGGGCGGTGGAGCTCGGGAAGACGGCGCTGGAACAGCCGTCCATGGCGATTTACCAGTTGCTGGAGCATTACCCGGCGTCGAAGATTGTGATCGGCGTGTCGATCTTTGTTGGTTTTGTGCTGTTCCTGACCCCGGCGGATTCCGGCGCGGTGATGATGGCCAACCTTTCGTGCAAGGGCGGCAACGTTGACGAAGATGCGCCGCACTGGCTGCGGATCTTCTGGTCGGCGGTGATTACCCTGGTGACCATCGGCCTGCTGTTTGCCGGTAACTTCGAAGCCATGCAAACCATGGTGGTGCTGGCCGGTCTGCCGTTCTCGGTGGTGCTGGTGTTCTTCATGTTCGGCTTGCACAAGGCCATGCGCCAGGACGTGCAGATCGAACAGGAGCAAGCGGAGCTCGCAGCGCGCGGTCGTCGTGGTTTCAGCGAGCGTTTGACTCAGCTGGACTTGCAGCCGAATCAGTCGATCGTTCAGCGTTTCATGGACAAGCAAGTGAGCCCGGCGCTGGAAGAGGCTGCGGTGCAACTGCGTACTCAAGGCCTGGATGTGCAAACGTTGCTGGGCAAGGCCAAGCGTTGCATGGGCCTGCGGATCGAGAGGGAAGAGGGCAACCCTTTTGTCTACGAAGTGAGCCTGGACGGCTATCTGGCAGCGGCGAGCGACACGGTTTCGGCTGAGAGTGCTGATGAACCGCGCGCACGTTACTACCGCGCCGAGGTTTATTTGCACAATGGCAGCCAGGACTACGACTTGATGGGCTTCACTCAAGATCAGATCACCCGTGACGTGCTCGATCAGTTTGAAAGCCATCGGCAGCTCCTTGGCCGGGTCTATAGCTAATGTTGAAGGGCGCGGTGCATCAGATGCACCGCGTCGCATCCTTCGCGGGCAAGCCTCGCTCCTACAGGATTTCCGTTGAACTTGTAGGAGCGAGGCTTGCCCGCGAAGGGGCCATCAGCCGCAATACTGTTTGACTCGATATCCCGTAAACAAAAACGCCGCGATCCTCTCGCGGCGTTTTTGTGTCTGCTGCCTACCCCAGGTTCTTGCCGAGCAGCGCGTGATACAGCTCGCTGTCACCCAGAATCCCGACAACCTTGTTGTTGTCGTGCAGCACCAGCTTATTACCCGTCTGATATCGAATCTGCAGCGCGTCGCGCATGCCGATACTCGAATCCACCAGCGTTGGTCGACGACCCAAGCCTTCAACCGCTTGCCCTGGAATCCAGTTCTGCAGGTCCAGGCTCGCGCCGTTCTGGCGTGCGCCTTTGATGGTGTTGCCTTCGGCCAGGTCCAGCCAGGAGTCGCCGCCCGGATCGAGGCATACCGAACCGTTGATGCGTTTGCAGTTGTCCAGGGTGCGCATCAGGCTGCGACCGCACAACACGTTCAGCGGGTTGGTATGGGCGACGAAGGTCCGCACATAGTCGTCCGCAGGGTTCAATACGATCTCTTCCGGCTTGCTGTACTGGACGATCCGACCGTCTTTCATGATCGCGATACGGCTGCCCAGCTTCAGTGCTTCATCGAGGTCATGGCTCACGAACACGATGGTTTTGTTCAGCTTGCTTTGCAGCTCCAGCAGTTCGTCTTGCAGGCCCTGACGGATCAGCGGGTCGAGGGCCGAGAACGGTTCGTCCATCAGCAGAATGTCGGCATCCATCGCGAGCGCGCGGGCCAGGCCCACACGTTGCTGCATACCACCGGAGAGCTCATCCGGCTTCTTGTTACGCCACTGGGTCAGGCCCACCAGCTCAAGTTTTTCATCGACCAGTTTTTTCCGTTCCTTCTCCGGTCGTCCCTGCATTTCCAGACCGAAGCTGATGTTCTCGCGAACGGTCAGCCAAGGCATCAGGGCGAACTTCTGGAACACCATCGCAATGCGCTGGGTGCGCATCATTTTCAGTTCCGCCGGGGTGCAGGAAGCGATGTCGATCTGCTTGCCTTCGTGCTCGACGAACAATTTGCCGCGGCTGACGGTGTTGAGACCGTTGATGCAGCGCAGCAAGCTGGACTTGCCGGAGCCGGACAGGCCCATCAGTACGCAGATTTCCCCCTTTTCGACATCCAGGCTGGCCTTTTCGACGCCGACAATCTGCCCGGTCTTTTTCAGGATCTGGTCGCGGGTCATGCCCTGATCGAGGAGTTTCAAGGCCTCGCGCGGGTCTTTGGAGAAGATTACGTCGACGTCTTCGAAGCGAATAATGCTCATGCGTCACCCCCTACTTTGGCTTCGGGTTGTTTGCAGATACGGTCGAGCATGATCGCCAGCAGTACGATCGCCAGGCCCGCTTCGAAGCCCAGGGCGATATCAGCAGTGTTCAGTGCGTTGACCACGGGTTTGCCCAGGCCGTCGGCGCCCACCAGTGCCGCGATCACCACCATCGACAACGACAGCATGATGCACTGGGTGATACCGGCAGCGATGCTTGGCATAGCGTAGGGCAGTTCGATGCGTGCGAGCAGTTGACGGCGCGAGCAGCCGAAGGCTTTGCCGGCGTCCATCAATTCTGCGGGAACATCACGGATACCCAGGTAGGTCAGGCGGATAGGCGCGGCAATTGCGAACACCACCGTAGAAATCAGACCCGGGACCACACCCAGACCGAAGAGGGTCAGGGTAGGAATGAGGTACACGAAGGTCGGCACGGTCTGCATCAGATCGAGCACCGGACGCATCAGTGTGTAAAACATCGGTTTATGCGCGGCGACGATGCCCAACGGCACGCCGATGACCACGCAGACCAGGGTGGCGAACAACACCTGGGCGAGGGTTTCCATGGTTTCCTGCCAGTACCCCAGATTGAGGATCAGCAGGAAGGAGGCGATGACAAAAACGGTCAGTCCCCACTTTCGTTGAATGAAGTGTGCCAGTAGCGCGATGAGGCCGATCAATGCCAGCGGGTTGAACCAGGTCAGCGCAAAAGTCACGCCGTGGATCATCGTTTCCAGTGACACGGCGATTGCGTCGAAGGTGTTGGCGCCGTGTTGCGTCAACCATTCAACGAAGCCCGCGATGTACTGGCCTAAAGGTATTTTCTGATCAATCAGCATGGTAGTGAACGTCCGCATGCAAGGAAATTAACAGCCCGGGCGACCTGGATCGCCCGGCGTAAGCGATTACTGCGCGAGCTTGGCTTTCACGGCCTCCAGGCCTGGTTTACCGTCAATGGTGGTCACGCCAGCGAGCCAGGTATCGAGGACCTGTGGATTCTTTTTCAGCCAGGCTTTGGCGGCCGCGTCAGGCTTCATTTTGTCGTCCAGGACGTTGCCCATCAGGGTGCTTTCCATGTCCAGAGTGAACTGCAGGTTTTTCAACAGCTGACCCACGTTGCTGCATTCCTGCGCATAGCCCTTGCGGGTGTTGGTGTAGATGGTTGCCTGGCCGAAGTTCGGGCCGAAATACTCGTCGCCGCCGGTCAAGTACTTCATCTTGAAACGCGTGTTCATCGGGTGCGGTTCCCAGCCCAGGAACACCACGGCGGTGTTGCGGCGCTGGGCGCGATCGACTTGCGAGAGCATGCCTGCCTCGCTGGACTCGACCACCTTGAAGCCGGCGTCTTTCAAGCCGAAGGCGTTCTTGTCGATCATGCTCTGGATCAGGCGGTTGCCGTCGTTGCCTGGTTCAATGCCATAGATCTTGCCGTCGAGTTCTTTCTTGAACTTGGCGATGTCGGCGAAATCTTTCAGACCTTTGTTATACAACTCTTCCGGGACGGCGAGTGTGTATTTTGCGTTTTCCAGGTTGGCACGCAGGGTGTCCACGGTGCCGGCATCGCGGTAGGCCTTGATGTCGTTTTCCATGGTCGGCATCCAGTTGCCCAGGAATACGTCCATGTTCTTGCCGTCGGCCAGGGACTTGTAGGTCACCGGTACGGAAATCATCGTGGTTTTGGTCTTGTAGCCGAGGGCATCGAGGACGACGCTGGTGGTGGCGGTGGTGACGGTAATGTCAGTCCAGCCGACATCGGAGAAATTTACGGTGCTGCATTGAGCCGGTTCGGCGGCTTGAGCCAGAAACGGCAGACTCAGCATGGCGGCCAACAACAACGACGGGGAACCTTTCATGGATGGACTCCTTGGTGTTTTTTTTGGCAGTGTTCCGACTGGACCACCGCACTTATAGGTTGCGGTTGGATGGCGTTTTGGAGACAGCTCTACCACGGCGCCTTGCAATCGAGTCGATACGATCATGTACCAGTGAAAATCTGACGCCTACAGGGGGCGTCGTAACCAGTACAGGGATGGTCGCATCCAGTGTCGGTGACGTCGTTTACAGCTTTTTTCAGCCCTCTTTGCCCCTCCGATCCGCAAAAAAACGGCGAAAACGCAGCGTCAAAGGCTCGCGGCGTTTGTGGGCATGAGTGCGTCGGTGTGAGACGTCGAACGACAAGGCAAAAGCCTGATGATGCGGCCATCTCGGCGGATTGCAGCTTCAGCGTAGCAGCTCCGTCACTGGGCGCTTTTGCGTCTGGAGTTGGGACATCCAGGAGTTCGGCAGTAATGGCTATCAGTGTTTTCGACCTGTTCAAAATCGGCATCGGCCCTTCCAGTTCGCACACCGTGGGACCTATGCGGGCCGCCGCGTTGTTCGTGCAAGGTGTGCGTGAGCAGGGTCTTTTGGAGCAAGTGCGTCGCGTCGAAGTTCAGCTTTATGGTTCGTTGTCGGCCACCGGCATCGGTCACGGCAGCGACAACGCGGTGATCATGGGCCTGATGGGCGAGTGGCCGGACGCGATCGATCCGTCGCAAATCGGCATCCGCATCGAAACCCTGCGCGAAACTCACACGCTGTTGCTCGACGGTCGCTTGTCGGTCCCGTTCATCTGGGCCCGGGACATGCGCCTGATCGACGAAAACCTGCCGTTCCATCCCAACGCCATGACCCTGATCGCCGAGGGCGATGACGGTGAACTGCATCGCGACACCTACTATTCCATCGGCGGCGGTTTTGTCGTCGATGAAGCACAAGCCTCCAGCGGCGTAGTGGATCTGGATCGCACGGTGTTGCCGTACGATTTCTCCAGCGCCGTCGAACTGCTCAGCCTGTGCCAGAAACACAACTTGCGCGTCGCCGAATTGATGATGGCCAACGAGAAGGTCTGGCGCAGCGAAGAGGAAATCCGTGCCGGCCTGATGAAACTCTGGCGCGCCATGCAGGATTGCGTCGAACAAGGCCTCAAGCACGAAGGCATCCTGCCCGGCGGACTTAATGTGCGTCGTCGTGCGGCCAGGTTGCATCGCAGCCTGCAAGAGCTGGGGAAACCTAACGTAATCGGCTCAACGTTGAGCGCCATGGAGTGGGTCAACCTCTTCGCCCTCGCGGTCAACGAAGAAAACGCCGCTGGCGGGCGCATGGTCACGGCGCCGACCAATGGCGCCGCGGGGATCATTCCGGCGGTGTTGCACTACTTTATGAAGTTTAGTGAAGTGGTGACCGACGCCAACGTGGTCGACTATTTCCTCAGTGCGGCGGCGGTAGGGATTCTGTGCAAGAAGAACGCTTCGATTTCCGGTGCCGAAGTCGGTTGCCAGGGCGAAGTCGGTTCGGCCTGCGCCATGGCGGCGGCCGGGTTGGCGGAGATCCTCGGCGCCACACCGGAGCAGCTGTGCAACGCGGCGGAAATCGGTCTGGAACACAACCTCGGTCTGACCTGCGACCCGGTGGGCGGGCTGGTGCAAGTGCCGTGCATCGAGCGCAACGCGATTGCCGCGGTGAAAGCCATCAACGCGGCGCAGATGGCGCTGCGTGGCGATGGTCAGCACTTTATCTCGCTGGATCGGGTGATCCGCACGATGCGTGATACTGGCGCCGATATGCATGACAAATATAAAGAGACATCGCGCGGTGGGTTGGCGGTTAGCGCGGTTGAGTGCTGAAACCGCGAAGGCGTCAGACCAGTCAAAACTGCGCACTAAGTGAACACCCAATTCAAAACGCGCCACGTTTTGGCGCGTCGCTTACAGATAAGCGACTTCACCCAGGTCAGGGATCCAAGTTGGCCATTACCGCCTGTCACCTGTGCTTGCGGTGACACTCTCTCCCGGCACCTCGCAGCCCTGTTCCCACAAGTGCTACCGATTTGCTCACGCCCAACGAGGCAGAGCGCCTGCTGCCGATAATGGCACTTATATCCCCCCTTCAGCGCGCGGCTTATATAGACACATCCCGACGTCGTTTTCAGGAGTTATTGAACGCGCATTCAACTTTAGGCATGGCAATTGCTCTGTCATTACAAAGCCCGTCTCCCACGCGAGAACGATGGCAATAACAAGAGCCTCCGCCTGAGGCCATCACCCGCTTTGTGTGAGGAGATACCGCGATGACGACGTTCAACTCAGGGGCTCAACCCCAGAACCGTGCGCCTCAATCCATCGGCTTTTTGCTGCTGGACAATTTCACGCTTATTTCTCTGGCCTCCGCAGTAGAACCCCTGCGTATGGCCAACCAATTGTCCGGCCGCGAGCTGTATCGCTGGACCACACTCACCGTCGACGGCGGTCAGGTCTGGGCCAGTGACGGTCTGCAGATCACTCCCGACTGTTCCATGCACAAGGCACCGGCCCTGGACACCATCATTGTCTGCGGCGGTATTGGCATCCAGCGCACTGTTACCCGTGAACACGTTTCGTGGCTGCAAAGCCAGGCACGGCAGTCCCGCCGTCTCGGTGCGGTCTGCACCGGCAGCTGGGCCCTGGCGTGCGCCGGCCTGCTGGATGGTTTCGATTGCAGCGTGCACTGGGAATGTCTGGCCTCGATGCAGGAAGCTTTTCCGCGTGTGGCCATGAGTACGCGTCTGTTCACCCTCGACCGTAACCGTTTCACCAGTTCCGGCGGCACCGCGCCGCTGGACATGATGCTGCACCTGATCAGCCGCGATCACGGTCGTGAACTGTCTGCCGCGATTTCGGAAATGTTCGTCTATGAGCGCATCCGTAACGAGCAGGATCACCAGCGTGTGCCGCTCAAACACATGCTCGGCACCAACCAGCCGAAGTTGCAGGAAATCGTCGCGCTGATGGAGGCCAACCTGGAAGAGCCGATCGACCTCGACGAACTGGCAGTGTACGTCGCCGTGTCGCGTCGTCAGCTGGAGCGGCTGTTCCAGAAATACCTGCACTGCTCGCCGTCGCGTTATTACCTGAAACTGCGCTTGATCCGTGCTCGGCAACTGCTCAAGCAAACGCCGATGTCGATCATCGAAGTGGCGTCGGTGTGTGGTTTCGTTTCCACACCACACTTCTCCAAGTGCTACCGCGAATACTTCGGCATTCCACCGCGTGACGAGCGCGTAGGTTCCAACACCACGCAACAAGTGGCGATGATGCCGCTGCCACAAGCGTTGGTGCTGTCACCGTTGTCCGGGCCGTTGTCGGCGCTGAGTCAGGCGCGCAACGAGTCGACGTTCGCCAGCGTAAGGCTCTAAACCGAGGCGCCTTCATTCGCGAGCAGGCTCGCTCCCACAGGGATATGCGATCCAATAATGTGGGAGCGAGCCTGCTCGCGAAAGCGGTTGATCAGGCGCTACGGCTCTGCTGATACTGCGCCAGTGCAGGCAGCAATTGCTTATCAATGGCCTGGCGCACGGCGGGCAGAATGGTCGCGCTGCTGGTGTACATCTGCTTGACCATCGTGCGCAGTTCCGTTGCCCGTTCGTTGTTCAAGCCCCGTACCGCGCATTCGCAGGCCTGCTCAGCGGTTGCGCCAGGGGGCACTGCAAATCCCAACGCCTTGAGCTGGCCCAACAGGTCTTCCTGGTCTATCAAATCGACGTGCATCATGACGCAATCCTTCTTCAGGGAACGGTGTCGTGGCTTGATTCTCGTAGGGGCCGTGGGTGTCGGCAAGGACGATTTGTCGCAATGGCCGCAATACCTATGAACAGGTCGTTTTCGGCTAACTTGCTGCGGATGGGAGTAGGCACACTGGAGTCAGCTGGCTTCACGAAGGTTTGGTCACCCTCGCGCAACGGCTCCTCAACAGTACCCACCTCTGCCCCGATCCTGTCACGGCTTGATCGGGGCTTTTTTTGGCTGGGGTTTAACGCTGCAGGACGAGGATGCGCGACAACAATTCATCCCGGTCGACATAGCAACCCTGGAAATGCCGGGTGCCGGTGGTAGGGTCGAAGGCGTTGCGGGCGTGGAGGGTGCGGCGGTTGTCGAAACACCACATTTCACCGGGGTTTAGCCGCGTCATCACCCGGAATCGATTTTCGCGGGTCATCGCAATGAAGCGGCGGTAAGCGTGATAGAGAGTGGGCATCTGCTTGACCGACGCATCGAATGGGCCGCGCAGAAAGTTCGCCATACGGACTTCCGAAACCTGCCCGAAGGCATCCAGAGCGATGATTGGCGCGAGACAACGGTAGTCGCTGTGGCGGTCTTTATTACGGAACTCCACAGGGATTTCGCAAAGGCTTTTAAACGCCTCGGGATCTTCCTGGCGCAAGGCTTGGGCAATGGCAAAGCCGTCGACGAAAATACTCTCGCCACCGTCTGCTTCATTGATCAGGCAATGCAGAAACTGCAGTCCCGGTTGCAACTCCCGGGTCGGCAAATCGCTATGCAGCGGCAGGTTGAAAGCGGTGTAGGCATTGCTGTCGGCATCGGCCTTGGATTGCACGTTGAACAGCACGCCAAAATTGCTCTCGCGGATGAAGGAAATCCGCTGGGCGATCAGCTTCAGCGAGCCGGGTTCGGTCGGCACGCCGCGGACCTGGGTCAGGCCGATATCGCGCACGGCCAGCAGCCATTGCAACAGGGCATCGTTGTCGTTCATCAACGCCTGGTATTCGAACGCCGGCAGCTTCAGGTTGCTGTTCCAGAGCTGGCTTTTGGGCTTGGCGCTCCGGCGTTCGGCGCGGGACTCATCATCGTAGGCGTGGGCCCGTAACCAGCCAGGATCGAAGCGGCTGAGATGGCCGTCCTGCCAATCGACACGCAGGCAGCCTTCGGCATCAATGCTGGCGTGCGAGGGCTTCAGGTTTTCGGCGACGTCGACGATTTCCAGCACTTGCTCGCGGGTCACGGTGTAGACGCACAGCGGGCACGGACAGTTGTCCCGCAACCACTGATGATGAAACGGGCTGACACGGTCATCGGCCCACTTCACTTGAACTCGGTCCGCCAGGGTTTGTACGGCGGTCAATGCGCTGATCAACGGGTAGGTACGGAAGTCGGCAAAAGCGGCGGCGGTGTTCATGGCGATCTCCTTGTCATTTTTTCGGCGGTAACGCGATCACTCGGCCAATGTAGGCGGGGGCGGGCAGGTCGGCTTGCTCGGCAACGATGGCTTGCAGCTTGCTCAGGGTTTCTTCGCTGAAGGGTGCGGATCGCGGGCCGTCGAGGTCGACGTGCAGCAGCATTTGCTCGTTGCCCGCCAGCGCCTTGTCGTCGCCCACCCGATGCAGGCTGTGATAGAGGTGCAGACGTTTGCTGTCGTGGCCGACGATTTGGGTGTGCACCTCGACATCGGCGTCGAGCTTCACTTCGTGCAGGTAATTGAGGTGCAGTTCGAGGGTGAACAGCGAGTTACCGCTGACTTCGCGGTTGTTGCTGTCCATTCCCAGGCGATCCATCAGCGCGTCGGTGGCGTAGCTGAAAATCAGCAGGTAGAAGGCATCGCGCAGGTGGCCGTTGTAGTCGACCCAGTCGGGGATGATTTTGGTTTGGTAGGTGGTTAGGGTGGGCATTTTTCTCTCCAGACATGATCGGCGCTGATCGTTCCCATGCTCCGCGTGGGAACGATCAGCGTGGACTACTCGCTAAACGCCATCCCATGCTTTTCCTTGGTAGTCTTCACCGCCTCCAGCACTGCCAGCAAACAGTCATCACGATAGCGCTCCAGCGCCGAAATGCTGTGCGTGCCCAACTGATCAGTGGTGCCATCCACCACATCATCGATCAACTTGTCGGTCAATTCCGGCGCCGGCAGATACGTCCACGGCAACTGCAACGCTGGCCCGAACTGCGCCATGAAGTGCCGCATACCCGCATCGCCACCCGCCAGGGTGTACGTCAAAAACGTGCCCATGAACGACCAGCGCAAGCCCGCACCAAAACGAATGGCATCATCGATCTCACCGGTGGTCGCTACACCGTCGTTAACCAGGTGCAGCGCCTCACGCCAGAGCGCTTCGAGCAAGCGGTCGGCGATAAAGCCGGGTACTTCCTTGCGCACATGCAGCGGGCGCATGCCCAAGGATTCATAGACTTTCATTGCCGCTTGAACGGCTTCGGGAGCGGTGTTTTTGCCGCCAACCACTTCCACCAGCGGCAGCAGATAAACCGGGTTGAATGGGTGGCCGACAACGCAGCGTTCCGGGTGCGTCGAACTCTCGTAGAACTCGCTCGGTAGCAGGCCCGAGGTGCTGGAGCCGATCAGCGCGTTGGGCTTGGCCGCCGCGCTGATTTTGCTGTGCAGTTCCAGTTTCAGATCCAGGCGTTCCGGAGCGCTTTCCTGAATGAAATCTGCGTCGCCAACGCATTCTTCAATGGTGGCGACAAAGCGCAACCGGTCCTGCGATGCACCGGGCGCCAGGCCTTGTTTCTCCAACGCAGCCCAGGCATTGGCGACGCGTTTGCGCAGGGCTGCTTCGGCGCCGGGTGCCGGGTCCCAGGCCACCACGTCGAGGCCGTGGGCGAGGGCGCGGGAGACCCAACCGCTGCCGATGACACCGCTGCCCAGAGCGGCGAAGGTTTTGATTTCGGTGATAAAAGTCATGGCAATTTCCTGAAGTTGAAAAGGTCGATTAACCGCGCTTGGTCAGGCCCATTTTTGCCCGGCCTTCAGCTGGCGTCAGAACGCGGGCGCCGAGGCGGCTGAGGATCTCCGAGGCGCGTTCGACCAGTTGGCCGTTGGTTGCCAGTACGCCCTTGTCCAACCAGATGTTGTCTTCCAGACCGACCCGCACGTTGCCACCCAGCAGTACCGCTTGTGCCGCCATCGGCATTTGCATGCGACCGATGCCGAAGCCGGCCCACACCGCATTGGCAGGCAAGTTGTCGACCATGGCTTTCATGGTGGTGGTGTCGGCCGGCGCGCCCCACGGGATCCCCAGGCAGAGCTGGAACAGCGGGTCGTCGAGCAACCCTTCCTTGATCATTTGCTTGGCGAACCACAGGTGACCGGTGTCGAAAATTTCCAGCTCGGCCTTCACGCCCAACTCTTGAATGCGTTTGGCGCCAGCGCGTAGCTGGGCCGGGGTGGACACGTAAATGGTGTCGCCGTCGCCGAAGTTCAGGGTGCCGCAATCGAGGGTGCAGATTTCCGGCAGCAGTTCTGCAACGTGGGCCAGACGGGTCAGCGGGCCGACCAGGTCGGTGTTCGGGCCGAACTCCATCGGGTTCTCGCCAGCGCCGATTTCCAGGTCGCCGCCCATGCCGGCGGTGAGGTTGACGATGATGTCGACGTCGGCTTCGCGGATGCGCTCCATCACTTCGCGGTACAGCGCCACGTCACGGCTGAACTTGCCGGTTTCGGGGTTGCGCACGTGGCAGTGGACCACGGTGGCGCCAGCCTTGGCGGCTTCCACGGCGGCAGCGGCGATCTGTTTCGGGGTGACCGGCACGTGTGGGCTTCTGGCGGTCGTGTCGCCAGCACCGGTGAGTGCGCAGGTGATGATGACGTCGTGGTTCATGAGGCGGGTTCCTTGCAGGCGTGATGATTCCGATCGCAGCCCGGTCGGGCTGCGAGTCGGTGGTTCAATCGGGTTTATTGGGTTGTCAGTTGCAGGTTTTCAGCCGCCGGTTTGCCATCGAAGGTGGTCACGCCTTCGAGCCAGCGTTGCTTGTCTTGCGGGTGATCTTTCAGCCATTGCTTGGCCGATTCGAAGGCGTCCTTGTGATCCAGCAGCGGCTGCATCATCCGGCTCTCGTCTTCGGCGGTGTACGTCAGGTTGCTCAGCAAACGACCGATGTTCGGGCATTGTTCGGCGTATTTCGGTGCGGTGACGGTCCAGACCGTGGCCATGCCTTCGTTCGGGCCCAGGGCGTCTTCGCTACCGGTGAGGTAAGTCATCTTCACGTTGACGTTCATCGGGTGCGGCGCCCAGCCGAAGAACACCACGGCCTCTTTGCGCCGTACGGCGCGATCCACCGCCGCGAGCATGCCGGCCTCGCTGGACTCGACCAGCTGGAACTTGCCGAGACCGAACTGGTTCTTGGCGATCATTGCCTTGATCTGGGTATTGGCGCCCGAACCTGGCTCGATGCCGTAGATCTTGCCGCCCAGTTCCTTTTCAAACTTGGCGATGTCGGCGAAGGTTTTCAGGCCCTTGTCGGCGAGGTAAGTCGGCACAGCGAGGGTGGCGCGGGCGTCCTTGAGGCTCGGTGCTTCAAGCACTTTCACCTGCTTGCCATCGACGAACGGGGTGATGGTCTGGGTCATCAGCGGGTTCCAGTAGCCCAGGAACAGGTCCAGGCGCTGGTCGCGGATCCCGGCGAAGATGATTTGCTGGGACGCGCTGGTTTGTTTGGTGTTGTAGCCGAGGCCATCGAGCAGGACTTGGGTCATGGCGCTGGTGGCGATTACGTCGGTCCAGTTCACTACGCCCATGCGCACGTTCTGGCATGAAGCAGGTTCGGCCGCCATGACGCTGGCGCTCAAGAAAGCGGTACCGCTGAGTGCAAGAACACAGCTGCTGATCAGTCGTTTCATGTCGGGTTCCTCGGCAGGTCGTTATTGTGGGTCCGGGCGTCTTCGTGCGCCGGTGATGCCAAGTTACGCAGCTAAGCTCCCGTGAAAGCGCACTGCGGCGACCAGCTCTTGCACTGCAGCGACCTGTCCTCTTGAATGCCTCTTGCAAGTGGCGTATCAACGTCCACACGCTTCCCGCCCTCTCGTTACCTGCCAGTCGAGTGCGCTCCATGTCCCAGGATTTCTACTTCATGTTGATGCCGGGTTTCTCGGCCATCGGTTTTATCTCGGCCATCGAGCCGCTGCGGGTCGCCAATCGCTTTCGCGGCGAGCTGTACCGCTGGCATGTGCTGAGCGCTGACGGCGGTGCGGTGTTGGCCAGCAATGGCATGTCGGTCAACGCCGATGCGGCGCTGGAACCGTTGAAGAAAGGCGCGACTCTGCTGGTGGTCGCCGGTTTCGAACCCCTGAAATTCGCCACCCCGGCGCTGGAGCACTGGCTACGTCGACTGGACAACGAAGGCGTGACCCTCGGCGCCATCGACACCGGCAGCTTCGTCCTCGCCGAAGCCGGCCTGCTCGACGGCCATCGCCTGACGCTGCACTGGGAAGCCATCGACGCGTTCAAGGAGTCCTATCCGCAGCTCAGCGTCACCCAAGAGCTGTTCGAGATCGACCGCCGGCGCATTACCTCCGCCGGCGGCACCGCGTCCATCGACCTGATGCTCGACCTCATCAGCCAGGCCCACGGCCCGGAACTGGCGATCCAGGTCAGCGAACAATTCGTACTGGGGCGCATCCGCCCGCGCAAAGACCACCAGCGCATGGAAGTCGCCACGCGTTATGGCATCAGCAATAAGAAATTGGTGCAGGTGATTGGCGAGATGGAGCAGCACAGCGAACCACCGTTGAGCACATTGACGTTAGCCGAATCGATCAAGGTAACGCGACGGCAACTCGAACGCCTGTTTCGCCTGCACCTGAACGACACGCCAAGCAATTTCTACCTGCGTTTACGGCTGGAGAAAGCGCGGCAGTTGCTGCGGCAGACGGACATGAGCGTGCTGGAGGTGAGTATTGCCTGCGGGTTTGAATCTCCGTCGTATTTCACCCGCAGTTATCGGGCGCGTTTTGCGCGGTGTCCGCGGGAAGATCGCCGGCAAAGCCAAAAGGCCTGAACCTCCGGCATGGGGCGAAACCCAATCCCTGTAGGAGCGAGCGGTGCGGCGATCCGACTTGCCCGCGAAGGCGACGTGTCAGGCGACAGTAATTTTGAATGTGCCGGCCTCTTCGCGGGCAAGTTGGATCGCCGCACCGCTCGCTCCTACAGAATTTGCGGCACTCACTTTTTCATCAGCGCCGAGCAGGCCGCTTTAAACGCCTCATGCTGATACTTGTTCAGCGTGCCCGGCAGTTCAAAATCGAACTTCTTGTTCTGCGCGTTGATGGTCTGTGGCGACAGCAGCGTCACCTCGCAATTCTCCAGCAACTGGAAAACACCCTCGATCTTGAACGTGGTCGGCCCACCGGCGAACTCACCTTTCTTGCTGCGCTTCTTGATCGCGATCCGGTCGATGGAGTTCTCGCGCACAAACGACGCCACCTGAGCGGCAAAGACTTTGACGTTCGCGGCTTCGTCGTCATCGTCGAGGGCGATTTTCTTGGTGGTTAGCGCAACGTGATTCAACGCCTGACCGTCGAGGGCGGCCACGGCGATGATCGCTTCGCTGCCTTTGATTTCGATGCCGCAGAATTTCATGTCGATCCCTTTCACAGCCTAAAGCTCAAGTTGATTAGCGGTAATACCAAACGCCGCTGCTATTTTTCGCGAGTGGCCTTCCGAGGCTTTGAGACGGTCTCTTGCTGGGCAAATGCCGGCTGAGAGACACCCATCCGTTTGGCCACTTCATCCTGTGTAAGGTTCAAGTGCTTGCGCCATGGAGCGCTGTCCGAGGGAAGATCAACGGACTGTGAAAGCTTGATTGAAATTGTCTTGCGCCTTATCGAGCAGAAATTTCTGTAGGATTTTTAGTGTCCATTACTGCGAAGTTTCCTTTTCCTTCCTGTGACTGTGAATTCGGCGGTACGAATTACTTAGTTTGTGCCGCATCATTCATGGACACCCCTTCACAGTTAAGGAGTCTGTAAATGAATGCTCCCCTCTCCCCTTTGTACACCAATGAAGCCTCCCCTGATTTTCTTCGCAGCCAAGAAGATTACCTTTTCTCGCAGTAACTTGAAGGTGCGAACAAAGACGTCTTGAGGATTATTGAGCAACAACAGGCTTACGCCAACGCTCATCCGCCCACAGCTATCTACCGTGTGGCAACTGCGGGCAGCCAGCCTCGTAATGGCAGGAGGATTCAGCGTGCAACTTCGTCGTGGGAGTTTACATAGGATAACGGCCAACAATTACGTGGTGCGCAGAAAGTTATGCCATTCCCAACAGATCTCCACTGATCATGCGTGTGTGACAAACAGTGCATACAATGCTCGCTATCTCATTTTACAACAACGAAAATGATCATGGACCTATATATGAAGCCAGAAATATTAATTTTCATAGATAACGACTATCTATCAACCTCACTATATTTGTATAGAAAATTGCACTTTCAAGCCGCAGCAAAAGAAGGTATCAGATGCTTAACAATAATCGCAAAAGATAGCAAAAATATTAGGGAGGCTAGCGATGAAAGTGATGAAGTTGTCTTGGTAGATAGTATTGAAACTGGCGAAGTACTCTGCGCAGTAGAACGTTTAAGCCGAACATATAGTGTGAAAGGACTGTTTTGCTACCCAGCGCATGTCACACCGCGTGGGGACGCTAACCATGTAGTTGAAGATATCGCTAGGCAATGCGGGCTTAAATATTACAGCGCCGAGCCGCTAGAGAATTGTAACAATAAGTACTTAATGCGTTCGCAACTTAGCAATATAAAGGGTGTTAGGTCGGTAAATTTCAGACTCTTCAATGGAGATTTCGAAACTATAAATGATCTTATATTTCCCGTAGTGATGAAGCCGGTATACGGGGGCGGCTCGGCGTTTGTCTCGATATGTGATGACCGAAAGAGTCTTGAAAAAGCATATAATCACTTCATACAAAGATTTCCTGACGTGCCTGGAGCCTATTCTTTCTCGGGAGCTGAAAAATGGCTTAGTTCTCCAGAAGCAGGCCCTGTGCTATATACGCCGGGCGTTTCCGTGTTAATTGAAGAATTCATTGAGGGGCCTGAAGGTTCTTTAGAATGCTTGGTTGTCGACGGGAGCATTCACCCGATGTTGATATTTGAAAAGATGATAACAAGCAGCACCTCCAGTACGGTTTTAGAAAAGGTCATAGTTACACCACCGCAAAGCTTTTCTAACGACCAGATATCGGTGATCGTATCAACTATTAGCAATTCTATAAAAGCACTGAAGGTAAAGAACGGATTTTTACACGTCGAGTTCAAATTATCCAAAAACGGCCCCCAAGTGATTGAGGTAAACCCGAGGCTGGGCGGGTTCTTCGTGGACGAAGCACTTAAGGATCTGTGCTCATGTGATGCGTATGCCTTAAACGTCAATTTCATAACAAATAAGCCAGTAACCATAGGGCACCATTTGGCGGATGACCTTCCGATATTGCCGGAGGACGCCGTCTACGCGATGCTTCTATTCTATCCAACTCGCTCAGGCTACATCAAAGCTATAAAGCTTCCAGAAATTGATTCTGCGTGTGAGATTTTATCGCAGGTACTGCCTACTACTAACGGCCACAAAGATGGATTCTTCGATGTAGAGAACGAAGAAGCTTATATCGCAAAAATGTGGGTGAGGGCAACGTCTATAGACGAGATACTTCACGTCCATAAAGAGTATGAGAGAAACATTAAAGTCGAAACATCTGAATATCGCGAAGACAAAATACTGGAGCAGTGCTAGATGTGCGGGATAGCTGCAATATTTGAGACTTCTACCCGCTCTAATGAAAAGCGCGACTTTGAGGCTACTTTATTAAAAATGTTGGGGAGAATCTCCCATAGAGGCGCTGCTGAAAGCTTTGGAGAGCGTTTTATATTTTCTCATGCTGCTATTGGTACCAATCGCTTGCCTATCGTGGAGAGAGAAGACAACAATCAGCCGTTCATAGATAACATTTCTGGTCGCGCAATTATATTTAATGGTGAAATTTACAACTTGAATGAGTTGCGATTAATTTTATTATCACACGGAGTAAAGTTTTTAGGCTGTTCAGATACCGAGCTAGTTCTTAGGGCATATGCTCACTGGGGGGAATCTTGTCTGACCCGACTCAATGGTATATTCGCGTTTATTATCTACTCACCGGGAGACAACACTGTTTTCGCTGCGAGGGATCGGCTGGGCGTAAAGCCTCTATACTTGACTCAAGAAGGAACTGTCCTCTATTTCGCATCGGAACTGAAAGCACTAATTGGGTTGACCAACAAGACACAAGAAATCCTCCCTGGACATTATTGGGTGGACGGTCGACAGAACGCATATTATTTAATTAGCGAAAGCATAGGGCCGCGACTAGATTACAAGTCTACGGTAAATAAATGCAATGAGCTACTGCACCTCTCGGTAAAGCGTCAAGTCAATACTGATCTTCCGATAGGCGTAGTTTTCTCTGGCGGGCTAGATAGCGCAATAATTCTTTATCTTGCTAACCTATACCATAAGAACGTCACTGCCTACACGGTCGGAGTGACTGGCTCAGCTGACGTAGTATTCGCGCAGAGATTATGCAAAGAACTTGACATTAAGATAGTTATTTCTGATGTTGATCGTGTAGATCTGATGCAGTCTATTAGAACCAGCATATATGTATCTGAACAATTTGAACCCGTAGATATAACTGATGCATTAACTATACATTCTGCTTTCTCCCGAATGAAAGAAGACGGGATTCGTATAGCTCTATCTGGAGATGGAAGTGATGAGCTATTCGCTGGTTACGACTTTTTTCAAGGGGCAAGTGACCGTCGTGCGCTTCAGCTACATAAAGTTAAGAACTTGTATCGAACTGATCTACAGCGTGTGGATAGAATGAGCATGTTCAATACAGTGGAATGCCGTGTACCGTTTCTCGACAAAGATCTTTTCGATTTTATAATATCGGCACCGATGGAGTTCCATGTAAGAGATGATTTTACAAAAGTTCTACTGAGGGACGCTTTTTCCCTCGAATTACCAGATTATATCACTTGGCGACCAAAAATGAGGATGTCTGAAGGGTCAGGTATAGGCGGACTGATCTTTGACGTACTTCAATCAATAAGTGAGAGCCTGGATAGCAAGCCTTTTCATTTGAAGATAATGCAATTAATAATGCTGCTTTGATATTCCAAGAGTTCGGCTTTGAGCTTCCAGACAATCGATATAAGGTACAAGGTCTCGACTATCATAGCGGCGGATGGACGACCTCGACAACTAAAGACATTGATAAAAACCTCGTCAGTTCCCCTACCAGCGAAGGATAATAAAAATGATTATTGCAAAGGACACTTTGAGTAAACAGGATTTACTGTCTTCCGACCAATGGGGCGACCACAAATTTCAAATGAAGAATGCCATTCGCACCAAGGCTCAGCTGGAAGCCTGGGTAACTCTCAGTGATACAGAATTGAAGGGCATTGAGCAAACAGAGAGCCAGTATAAGTGGATGATTACTCCATATTATGCATCACTGATGGACGAGACCAATGAGAATTGTCCGATTCGGCTGCAAAGCATACCCCACCCAAAAGAAGTTGATGAGAGTAATCAGCAGGAGGATGTAGACCCTGTGGGTGATATGGTTTATATGAAAACCAGACGCGTCGTACATAAGTATCCAAACCGAGTCATATTCCTAGTGTCGGATACTTGCCCAGTTTATTGCAGACACTGCACTAGAAAGTTTCACACAACTGATAAGTCAGGCAGTTATTACAACAAAGAGCTTCCCGACTCATATGATCAAGACATAGAGTACATCGCAAACAACAAAAACATCAGCGACGTATTACTTACTGGAGGCGACCCGCTAATTCTTTCCGATAAGCTTTTGCATAGCATTATCTCTAGGCTCAATGCGATCCCTCACGTAGATTTTGTACGCATTGGCTCACGGTACCCGGTTTTTCTTCCGCAGCGGATAACAGATGATTTTTGTAAGATGTTGTCCGAATTCAAATCAATCTGGTTTAGCACCCATTTCAATCATCCCGTGGAAGTGACTCCTGAGGCCTTAAGCGCGATAGATAAACTACTTTCCCACGGTATACCGGTGCAAAACCAGACAGTGCTGTTGCGTGGTGTGAACGACGACGTCGAAACACTTAGAACGTTGAACCGGATGCTGGTGAAAGGCAGGGTAAGGCCTTATTACCTATACCACGCGGACAATGTTCAAGGCGTGTCGCACTTTAGGACGTCGATAGAAAAGGGCCTTGAGATTATGGAGCAGCTGCACGGTTATGAAACTGGTTTCAGCGTCCCACAGTATGTTTACACCACTAAACTTGGGAAGATCCCTTTGAATAACCAGTACTTCTATAAACTTGGCTCTAAGAATTTTGTGCTTGGCTATGATCATAAAACGCTTGAAATCCCTTGAGGTCAACTGACTCGCGAGTGGGTCACTACCTGGTGGCTTTGAAACTAAATAATTTACCATTTCTTCGGTACAGATATGATATTTACTAAATTAGACTACTCAATGTTAAGCCCGGAATCTATTGTCGCTCAATTTAAAGAGGACTTTAATTTTTCATCTGACGTCACAATATTAGACTTTCCTAAAGCCAATCAACAGCGACCGACGCCGAAACATTGGAGAGACGACTGCCATTCAAACTACGATGATTTATTTCTTCAGCTTTCAAGGCATGTTGGTGATGTCTTCGGTTATAGCGACCTGCAGAACGGTAAGCTTGTTCAAGAAATATTCCCAATCTTCCAAGATAGAAATAAGCAGTTGGGAAGTGGTTCTGTGCATTTAGAACTGCATACTGAAGACCCCGCTTTACCTTATAGGGCAGATGTACTAGGTTTTTTATGCGTAAGAAACGACGATAAAGTCCCCAACTTGCTGTCTTGCCCAGATTTTTCAGCTGTTGATGCAACACTCAAGCACAGGTTAACTGAGAGCCGTTATACCATTCTTTCCGACCGACCTTCTACGATCGAATATAAGCCAACAGCTCTAGAGACGGCGGTGTTGCAAGAATCACCTACCGAGGGCTACAGCTTCATTTATGATCCTGTCTACGTTGACTACAGCAAAATGTCTCACTACGAAGAACTAGATTTTAAGGATTTTATCAAGCTGGTTGAGTCAGCAACCTTTGACTTATCAATGAACGAAGCACAGGTTTTGTTTATCAACAACTATAAGTGCGCTCATGGCAGGCCAAAATTTACGCCAAAGTACGATGGAACGGATCGATGGCTGAAAAGAGTACAGATTTCCAAGGATGTGTCTAAGCACCTAGACCGGGAGTACAGTCTTGACATCATCACTGATATATAACCGTGCCGCGAGGCTTTCCCGTAGATATACATCCGAGATGCGCGAGAGTTCCCGGCTCTCGCTAGCCTTTGTATCTGGCAATATCGCGCATGTGATTATTGCGACTACGGACGTAATAATGGCTGGATGGATTAGTACCGAGGCGTTAGCTGCGTCGACTTTGGCACAGGGCCTCTACTATCTTCTGTTTTTATTATTTTCCGGGCTACTCATCTCTACCATCCCGTTTATTACTGATGCATTGGGATCTAAGGCAAAAGAAGAACAATATGCATCTGTATCGACCAGCTGCATTCAGCTCATAGTAGCTGCGTTTTTAATATGCTTAGCAATGCTCTATTTTACGAAAGAAATATTAGTTTTTTTTGGCCAGGATCCGCTTTTGTCTCTCGAAGCTCAGAGATACATGAATAGCCTGATGTGGAGCATCGGCCCAGCGATTTTATTTG
The DNA here is from genome assembly GCF_054898115.1 of Pseudomonas sp. MDT1-16. Classification (NCBI taxonomy): domain Bacteria; kingdom Pseudomonadati; phylum Pseudomonadota; class Gammaproteobacteria; order Pseudomonadales; family Pseudomonadaceae; genus Pseudomonas; species Pseudomonas sp. MDT1-16. The sequence goes on along the minus strand of NZ_CM142717.1, from coordinate 5,907,147 downwards.
TACACCTCAGAAATGTTTTATCAATAATGGGATCAGCGCGATATACAGTTATCGCAATTATTATAGCAGCGATCTTTAACTTCGTTGCTAACCTGATTCTAATATTTGGCTTTTTGTGGATACCCCCCTTGGGTTTGTTCGGTGCAGGTATCGCCACGACGCTAACAAACATTTTGCTTTGTATATTGCTGGTCATATTAGGCTTAATGAATCCGCAGTTCGGGGAGCGGCAGCACTGTATAAAATTGACAGTAGTGAGAGGGTGGTTGATGCTGCCTATTTTAAGAAACGGTATTCCGGTCTCTTTAACGCAGGCAAATGACACTCTATTTTTCTTCATCCTCACAATCATAGTGGGTAAGTTTGGAATCGTTGCGTTGGCTGCTCATGGTATCGCAATGCAAGTTCTTCAAGTCGTATTTACAATACCTAATGGCATTTCTCAAGCTTCTACTACGAGAATAAGCCTCTGCTCTCCTTTGGGTGTGTATTCGCGGCGGACGAGTGACGCCGGATGGAGTGCTTTATGGCTCGGATGGATAGTACTCACTGTAATATCTTCTATCCTGATTATTTTTTCCCATGATATTGTTCAGCTATTTGTTGCTCGCGGTGAAGGTGGAGATGACGAGCTTATCAAGCTATCTAGCCTTTTTGTCTGCATTTTAGGAATCTTCCATTTCTTTGATGGAAGTCAAATGGTACTGCTCGGTATATTTAGGGGCTTGAAACAGACCGTCTTTCCGATGTTGCTTTCGATTATTTGTTTTTGGCTAGTGGGACTACCGCTCGCTCTCTTCTTGGCATTTTATACTGACCTAGGAGCGGCGGGTGTATGGTGTGGCGTAGGGCTTGGACTTATAGCGCTGTTCTCTCTACTTCTATTTAGATGGATCCGATACAAGGCTCCGGCGCAGGTTGCGGCATGAGAAATCTATACGGCATTCGAGGTATAAATTACATACTGAAACACAGTATATTCGTGATAGCTTACTTAGTATTACTATCTATATTGCTTGTTCTGGCAGTGCCGAAGGGTTTTTTGTCGATATATTCAGTGTCTTACTACTGCTTGTTATTTTTTCTTCTCTATTCCATCAGCGCTTGGCCGATTATTCGCTCCCAATTTGATATGCTCAATATCGTCGTACCTTATTCCACCGTGCGACGTTTTAGTAGCTACACCTGTTGGCTCGTTCCGCTCTCCATTTTTACGTTGGTGGCGGGACTCTACAGCAGAACTGAATTAGTCGGATTTGGACTTTTACTATCAAGCCAGTTATTACTACTTTGCCTCCTAATCTGGTTATATGCGACGGTTGTGATTACCTGCAGGTCTGCTCTAAAGTGGCGGGAACCTGTGCTCACATTATGGTACGAGGCATTAGATGAGCTTGGCGATATTGATGATAAAACTCGCGAGTGTATCCTCGATCTAATTGAGTCGGAATTTCATGGAAGAAAGTTATCACGCTCTAGCCGCCTATCCAACGGTTTGCTTAAGCCTGTCATGCCTATACCTTATGCTACGAATATAAATATCAACGGATTTAAGTCGTCATTCGGACTCAGAAAGCCTCTTTGGTCTAAAGACGATTTCTGCTTCCTCTCAGGCATTGATACGCTTCTTGCCGAGATGACGCAGGAACTAATCCAGCTCTATGAAAAACACAAGAACACCCAGGAAAAATATCCCTTTCATGGCGATCCTTTGTGGAAATCAGTTCCACTTTATAAAGGAGGTCAAAAAATTGCTGTATACACTGACCTTGTTCCAAATACGATTCGCTTTGTCGAGGATGTTGTGCCAGGCGCTACTATCAGAGAGGTTGTGCTTTCAAGCCTAGAACCGGGCGGTCACATCGAGCCGCATTTGGATTATGTTTATCCTATGCTGACGTTACATCTTCCTATCCTTTGCGCTGACGATGGATTATCTGGACTGAGAATCGGGGAAGAGATCGTTAGTTGGAGAACGGGTGAAATAGCAATCATTGACACGACTTTTCAGCATGAGTCTTGGAACCATAGTGAATGTACTCGTGTAAATCTGATCTTTGATTTCTGGCCCGGGGACCTGAGCCCGTCGGCGAAAGCTTTTTTCACTGAAGTTTACTCGCGGCAGATGCTGCGACACTTAAAATAATTACAGTTGGTGAAAATCATGTCAAACCCGAGCCAGCAGTTATCGAAGGTCTTGAGTGAAGGTCCTAAAATACGTGACTTAATTCAGATGCACGACGGTGAGCTCAACCTTGAAGTCCCGCAGGAAGTTTCTCGCGCGACGATTGACGCCTTAATAAATAGGCACACTGGCTATTGTAATCTTACTGGCATAGATGTTTTAAAAAACGCGTTGATCGAGAGATGCTTTCAACAACATAGTAAGTTGTGCGACCCGGCCGAAATTTTAGTTTCTAATGGTTCAAGCCAAGCTTTGTTCATGTTGATGAAATGCATATTATCCAACGCGGACGAGGTTCTGATTCCGAATCCATGCTGGCCCGCCTATAGATCTTACATAGAACTTAACGGGGGTATTGCCGTCGATTACGAAATGGGAAATAAGGGTCTCGACATAGTTGAAATTCGCAAGTTGGTGACTCTCAAAACCAAGGCGTTGATTATTAACTCACCTCACAACCCCACTGGCTTGATTCTCAGTCGACAAGATGTTCTAGTCTTGGTGGCGTTATCTCAAGAGTATGGCTTTCTACTCATTTCCGATGAAGCCTACGAAGGCATCATTTTCGGTAGCGGTGAATATGTTAGCCCTCTGGATCTTATGGTGGACTCTAGCCTGCTGGTGGTTACACGTACGTTCTCAAAACTGTTCTCTATGTCTGGTTTTAGAATAGGCTATATGTTCGCGGATAGAAAAATCATCGACCGATGCTCCACGCTTCAGGGCGTCATGACGGACAATGCGTGTACATTTGCGCAGCACGGTGCCTTGGCAGCTATAGCGTTGCCTAAGAGCATTCTTAAAAAACGTGTTGATGAGTTGCAACACCGAGCCTATTACTGCCATCAATTATTAAGCACTACGTTTGACATTGTACGGCCGCAGGGTGGTTTCTTTCTATTTCCTGACATTTCCCGAGTATTGGGTGCTACTTGGAATTCGGATACCCAATTTGTAGACGATCTCCTCAATGTAAAATCCGTTTCGACCACGCCAGGGTCTTCTTACGGTATGAAGGACCATATCCGCATCTCTATTGCTTCCGTAAATGAAGCTGAAATTAAAGAAGCATGCGGGAGAATTATTGATCTTGTCCACCATCGCTGATTTTCATACGACAGGTGTTACTAGTGTGGAAACCGTTGTCGCTTGGAGGCTCCATGGTTTCATCAGATATTATTGTTGGTCCCGACATTTATTTTAGGTCAAGACAGCTCCATATTTTATAGCCAGCAATGTTCTGCCCTAAAATTTTATTGGTCACTAATTATGCATACTATTGAAAATATAGCGGTAAGTGTTGAAAACCTCACAGAAAAATTCGAGGTTGAACGTTTCAAGGTTTATACCTTGAATCAAATTGACCAGATTCCTCAGCTTGCTAAATTAGACAGCCAGACTATTTGGGCGATGAAGGTGGTGGCAAGCGTTCTTCCATTTCGAGTCAATGAATATGTTATCAAAGAATTGATCGACTGGAGCAATATTCCCAACGATCCTATATACCAGCTTACCTTTCCCCAGAAAGATATGCTGGATAACGAGTCTTTTGATCTAATAGCATCTTTATTTTTAAGGAATTCCGACCGCTCATCCTGTGAGGTCGCGATAAAAGCGGTTAGAGCTAGACTCAATCCCCATCCAGCAGGACAGCTGGAGCGTAATATTCCTTCACTGTCTGGCGTGACAGTAACGGGTGTCCAGCACAAATATCGTGAGACTGTGCTGTTTTTTCCAAGCGCTGGTCAGATTTGCCATAGCTACTGTACTTTTTGTTTCCGTTGGGCCCAATTCACGGGTGACCAATCGCTCAAGATTGCTGCTAAGGAAAACGCCCAGCTATTGGATTACCTTCGGGCCAACCCTAAAGTGACTGATGTTTTAATTACTGGCGGAGATCCGCTAGTTATGAAGACAAGCAATCTACGTGCTTACCTAGAACCTCTTTTGACGCCTGAATTCGAGCACATCCACACTATCCGAATTGGTACAAAGGCGCTTTCTTTCTGGCCTCAGCGGTTTGTGACTGACAGCGACGCAGGTGAACTTCTTGATCTATTTAGGAAGATCATCAACAGCGGTAAACACTTAGCGTTAATGGCTCATTATAATCATTGGGCGGAACTTGAGCCTGCCATTGCTCGAGAGGCTATTCTTCGTGTTCGACAAACAGGCGCTCAAATACGTAGCCAGGGCCCGTTGCTGGCTCATATCAATGACTCTGCTGACGTCTGGGCGCGACTCTGGCAGACGCAAATTCAACTAGGCATTATTCCTTACTATATGTTTATCGAGCGTGATACCGGGGCCCGCCGATATTTTGAAGTCCCTCTTGTATGTGCGTGGGAAATTTACCGGGACGCGGTCAAACAAGTTTCAGGTATTGCCAGGACTGCCCGAGGACCTTCGATGAGCGCAGATCCGGGGAAAGTTGAGGTCTGCGGTGTAGCTGAAATTCGAGGAGAAAAGGTGTTTGTTTTACGTTTTATCCAAGCACGAAACCCGGATTGGGTGCAGAGGCCATTCTTCGCACGATTTGATCCCGATGCTACGTGGTTCGATCAACTAAAACCGGCTTTTGGGGAGACTGCGTTCTTTTTCGAGAGGGAAGTTTCTTAACCCGTTTTTGCCAGCGTTGCCGCTGATGATCAAACTGCCAGCCTGGGACAATGTGCTCCCACTCAATACTCTGTGCGCGGTTTTCATGGATCCGCGTTTCATAACCGCGGGACGCGAGATCAACTGGTCGCGGTAGGAATGGCAGCCACCTGCCACCCCCGCACAGATCCGTACGTGCGGAATTACCGCATACGGCTCCTGCCTTGGGTTTTGAGTAAGCGCTCCACACCCCACCGACTTCAATGTGAGCAGCCCGCTCAACTATTCGCGCGTTCTTTGACACCATCGATCACGAGTGGATGATGTGCTTTCTGCAACACCGAATCGCGGATCGACGGGTGTTAGCGTTTATAGTCCGATGGCTGCGTACAGTTGTTCTTGAAAACGGAAAGCGAACTCCTGCGAAGCAGGGCACACCACAAGGTGCGCCTATTTCACCGCTTTTAGCCAATATCTATCTGCGCTTGCGGCTGGAAAAAGCGCGGCAGTTGCTGCGACAGACGGACATGAGTGTGCTGGAGGTGAGTATTGCGTGCGGGTTTGAATCGCCGTCGTATTTCACTCGTAGTTATCGCGCGCGGTTTGAGCGGTGTCCGCGGGAAGATCGCCGACAAAGCCAAAAAGCCTGAGCCTGGCCCTTGTAGGAGCGAGGCTTGCCCGCGAAGGCGGCGTGTCAGGCGACAGTAATTTTGAATGTGCCGGCCTCTTCGCGGGCAAGCCACGCTCCTACAGAATTTGTGGCACTCACTTCTTCATCAGCGCCGAGCACGCTGCTTTGTAAGCCTCATGCTGATATTTGTTCAGCGTCGCCGGCAGTTCAAAATCGAACTTCTTGTTCTGTGCATTAATGGTCTGTGGCGACAGCAGCGTGACCTCGCAATTTTCCAGCAACTGGAAAACACCTTCGATCTTGAACGTGGTCGGCCCACCGGCGAACTCACCTTTCTTGCTGCGCTTCTTGATCGCGATCCGGTCGATGGAATTCTCACGCACGAATGATGCGACCTGAGCGGCGAAGACTTTGACATTCGCGGCTTCGTCGTCATCGTCCAAAGCGATTTTCTTGGTGGTCAGGGCGATGTGGCTAAGCGTCTGACCGTCCAGGGAAGCCACGGAGATGATCGCTTCGCTGCCTTTGATTTCGATACCGCAGATTTTCATGAACAGGTGTCCCTATGAGCGAATCGGATGGCCTTGATGTTGATGTTGATGTAGTTGAGGCATGAAGTCATCTCGCCGCGTGGCAGCAGTCTAACTCAGGCCGTTGGTCGGCAACCCACATTGACCTGTTATTTCTGACAGTAGACGCCGATCGGTGCCATGCCTATGTTTAACCGACACCAGGCCCGTTCAGGGCCATCTGTTCTGTTAATCATTCAAGGATCGGGTCAGATGAAACTTCGGAAAAATATTCGTTCATTGACCAATGTTGAAAAGCAGAAATTTGTCGCCGCTTGTCTCCAGCTCAAGGAATCAGGGCAATACGATCAGTATGTGCATCAGCATCAGCATCATCACGTCACGGTGCCCACCGTTCTACCCCATGAGCCGAACGACCCCAACTACAGAAACGGTGCACATCGGGGGCCGTCATTCCTGCCGTGGCATCGAGCGTTCTTGCTTCAGTTTGAAGCTGACCTTCAGGCTATCGACCCCTCGATCACGATTCCCTACTGGAACTGGACAGAGGATTTCCCCGACCCTCTGAACTCTCCGATGTGGAAAGACGACCTCATGGGCGGCAATGGTGTCGAGAGCGACGACTGGCGGGTGGCAAGCGGTCCTTTTGCCTTCAAGAATGGGAAGTGGCATGTCCCGTCATACCCTGATGACGGTCTGCCAGGACCGGGATTGAAGCGCCAGTTCGGTCTGGTGGTGAACTCCTTGCCAACCCCTGAAGATCTGCAGATGGCAATGCGCGAGAGTCTGTATGACACGCCCCCGTATGACTCCAGTCATTGCGTACGCGGTTTCAGAAACCGTCTGGAGGGCTGGATCACGCAGCGAGGCGATCCTCAGGTCAAGACCTCGAGTTCCCAGTTGCACAATCGGGTTCATCTTTGGGTGGGTGGCAACATGCTGCCGATGACTTCCCCCGATGACCCGGTGTTCTTTCTTCATCACTGTTTCGTCGACAAAGTCTGGGCCGACTGGCAAGCGCGGGTGGCACAAGACAACGATGAATGGGCACCGCATTACGCGCCACTGACAAACGGCCCCGAGGGCCACAATTACCATGACGTACTCAAACCCTGGACGCTAAAGATCAGCGAGGTCATGGACATTGAAGCGTTGGATTACGAGTACGAGCAGGCACCGAGCGTGATGGCGATACCTCAGCGACTTAATAAATCGCCGTTCCAGGAGTGACAGGGCTAAATCAGTAAATCGGTGGGAGGGCCAAAAGATCGCAGCCTGCCGAAGGCTGCGATTTTGTTGCTCATTTCTTACAGCTCAAGTTGATCGGCGTTGACTCCAAACGCTACTGCCATTCTTTCACCGGTCGCCTTGCGTGGCTTGGCGACAGTCTCCTGCTGGGCTAAGGCCGGTGGGGAGATACCCATGCGTTTGGCCACTTCATCCTGAGTAAGGTTCAGATGTTCACGCCAGGCCCGAATAGGTGTCGCGCCATCAACGAGAAGGCTGACTACTTCGTGTGGGATCAAATGATTCTCCATGCTTATGTTTGTTACTCCTGCCCAATCGACTCCAAAAACTCCGACCGCTCATCACTCATCCGTGCCACGCAATCATTCTGCGCAATCGTAAATGCCTTGCTACCACTGGTCGCCGGAAACGCTTCAACCGCGCAATCCGCATCACGCGTCTTCAGCCACTGCTGTTGTGCGCCCTTGAGCTTGGCGGTGATGTCGGCCAGTTGCGCCGGGCTCTTGCCGTAGACCGTCTGCATGCGCTCGTTCAGGCTTTGGTAGTTGTCTTTGAGCAACTGTTCGGCGGTGTTTTTGCTGAAGACCGAGCATCCCAGGGTCTGGACGTCGTTTTCGACTTTGTCGCAGGGGTTGTCGTCGGACTCTTCAGCCGCGTGTACGCCGGTCGCTATCAATGCTAACGCCAGGAAGATCGATTTCATTGCGTCGCAGCCCCTTTTTCAGTGCATATTCAGTAATGCCGCGAATTCTGGCCCATGCGAAGGCCCTTGAACAGGTGGCTCATGACGCCCGACCATGACCCTTTGTCGCAGATTGACGCTTTCGGCAAACCCCCTGTCGTTTTTGCACCCGGCTACCCCGTCCCTCAGGCATATGCTGGCCCCAAAGCGCCGACACACGATTCGGCGCACGAATCGCTAATAGGGGACAGCCTGATGAGCCCAGCCGAATTGCACGCCGACAGCATCGTTATCGACGGTCTGATTATTGCCAAGTGGAACCGTGAGCTGTTCGAAGACATGCGCAAGGGCGGTCTGACCGCGGCCAACTGCACCGTGTCGGTGTGGGAGGGCTTCCAGGCCACCGTCAACAATATCGCCGCCAGCCAGAAGCTGATCCGCGAAAACAGCGACCTGGTAATTCCAGTGCGCACCACCGCCGATATCCGCAAGGCCAAGGAGCAGGGTAAAACCGGCATCCTCTTCGGTTTCCAGAATGCTCATGCGTTTGAAGACCAGATCGGCTACGTCGAGGTGTTCAAGCAGCTCGGTGTCGGTATCGTGCAGATGTGCTACAACACCCAAAACCTGGTCGGTACCGGCTGCTACGAGCGCGATGGCGGCCTGTCGGGTTTCGGTCGTGAAATCGTCGCCGAGATGAACCGCGTCGGCGTCATGTGCGACCTGTCCCACGTGGGTTCGAAAACCTCCGAAGAAGTCATCCTCGAATCGAAGAAACCGGTCTGCTACTCCCATTGCCTGCCGTCGGGTCTGAAAATTCACCCGCGCAACAAATCCGATGAAGAACTGAAGTTCATCGCCGATCACGGTGGTTTCGTCGGCGTGACCATGTTTGCGCCATTCCTGGCCAAGGGCATCGATTCGACCATCGACGATTACGCCGAAGCCATCGAATACACCATGAACATCGTCGGCGAAGACGCGATCGGCATCGGTACGGACTTCACCCAGGGCCATGGCCAGGACTTCTTCGAATACCTGACCCATGACAAGGGCTACGCCCGCCGCCTGACCAGCTTCGGCAAGATCATCAACCCGCTGGGCATCCGCACCGTCGGCGAGTTCCCGAACCTGACCGAAACCCTGCTCAAGCGCGGCCATCCCGAGCGCGTGGTCCGCAAGATCATGGGCGAGAACTGGGTCAACGTCTTGAAGGACGTCTGGGGCGAGTAAGCCACAGCACCTCTGAATCCTTTCCCCCGGCCGTCCGTGCCGGGGGCAACACCACGAATTTTCTGGAGTTAAGTTTCCATGGCCAAGATCGCCCCGCAATTGCCAATCGAAGTTGACAGCGAAACCGGTGTCTGGACCTCCGACGCCCTGCCGATGCTGTACGTACCGCGTCATTTCTTCGTCAACAACCACATGGGCATCGAGGAAGTGCTGGGCGCCGACGCCTACGCCGAAATCCTCTACAAGGCCGGCTACAAATCCGCCTGGCACTGGTGTGAAAAAGAAGCTGAATGCCACGGCCTGGAAGGCGTTGCGGTGTTCGAACACTACATGAAGCGCCTGTCGCAGCGCGGCTGGGGCCTGTTCAAGATCCAGGACATCGACCTCGACAAAGGCACTGCCAGCGTCAAGCTCGAACACTCGGCGTTCGTCTATGTCTACGGCAAGGTCGGACGTAAGGTCGACTACATGTTCACCGGCTGGTTTGCCGGTGCCATGGACCAGATTCTGCAAGCCCGCGGCAGCAACATTCGCACGGTTGCCGAACAAGTCTACGGTGGCTCCGAAGAAGGCCACGACGACGGTTTGTTCACCGTCAAGCCGTTGTAAGTCGAGGACCCCGTCATGGCTTTCGAAGCAATGTTCCAGCCGATCCAGATCGGCAAACTGACCATCCGTAACCGCGTGCTCAGCACCGCGCACGCCGAGGTCTATGCCACCGACGGCGGCATGACCACCGACCGGTACGTCAAGTATTACGAAGAGAAAGCCAAGGGCGGGATCGGCCTGGCGATTTGCGGCGGTTCCTCCAGTGTGGCCATCGACAGCCCGCAAGGCTGGTGGAAGTCGGTCAACCTGGCCGACGACCGGATCATTCCGCACTTCCAGAACCTGGCCGATGCCATGCACAAGCATGGCGCCAAGATCATTATCCAGATTACCCACATGGGTCGTCGTTCGCGCTGGGATGGCGAGCATTGGCCAACCCTGCTGTCGCCGTCGGGCATCCGTGAACCGGTGCACCGTGCGACCTGCAAAACCATCGAGCCGGAAGAAATCTGGCGGGTGATCGGCAACTACGCCACCGCGGCTGGCCGCGCCAAGGCCGGTGGCCTGGACGGCGTCGAACTGTCGGCAGTGCACCAGCACATGATCGACCAGTTCTGGAGCCCGCGCGTCAACAAGCGGACCGACGAATGGGGCGGCAGCTTCGAGAACCGCATGCGTTTCGGCCTGGAAGTGATCAAGGCTGTGCGGGCTGAAGTCGGCCCGGATTTCTGTGTCGGCATCCGTCTGTGCGGTGACGAGTTCCACCCGGACGGCTTGTCCCACGAGGACATGAAGCAGATCGCCAAGTACTACGATGACACCGGCATGATCGACTTCATCGGCGTGGTGGGTTCGGGTTGCGACACCCATAACACCCTGGCCAACGTTATCCCGAACATGAGTTATCCACCGGAGCCGTTCCTGCACTTGGCGGCCGGTATTAAAGAAGTGGTGAAGGCCCCGGTACTGCACGCGCAGAACATCAAGGACCCGAACCAGGCGACCCGTATTCTGGAAGGCGGTTACGTCGACATGGTCGGCATGACCCGCGCCCACATCGCCGACCCGCACCTGATCGCCAAGATCAAAATGGGTCAGGTCGACCAGATCAGGCAATGCGTCGGCGCCAACTACTGCATCGACCGTCAGTACCAGGGCCTGGACGTCTTGTGCATCCAGAACGCCGCGACCTCCCGTGAATACATGGGCGTGCCGCACATCATCGAGAAGTCGACCGGTGTGAAGCGCAAGGTTGTGGTGGTCGGTGCCGGTCCTGCCGGGATGGAAGCCGCTCGCGTGTCGGCCGAACGCGGCCACGACGTGACCCTGTTCGAGAAGAAAGAATTCATCGGTGGGCAGATCACCACTGCCTCGAAAGCGCCACAGCGTGACCAGATTGCCGGCATCACTCGCTGGTTCCAGCTTGAGCTGGCCCGTTTGAAAGTCGACCTGCGCCTGGGCGTGGCGGCCGATGCAGCAACTATTCTGGACTTGCGTCCGGACGTGGTGGTGCTCGCCGTCGGCGGTCATCCATTCCTGGAGCAGAACGAACATTGGGGCGCGGCTGAAGGCCTGGTGGTCAGCAGCTGGGACATCCTCGATGGCAAGGTCGCACCGGGCAAGAATGTGCTGGTCTACGACACCATTTGCGAATTCACCGGGATGTCGACCGCCGACTTCCTCGCCGACAAGGGCAGCCAGGTCGAGATCGTCACCGACGACATCAAACCGGGTGTGGCCATCGGCGGTACGTCGTTCCCGACCTACTACCGCAGCATGTACCCCAAAGAAGTGATCATGACTGGGGACATGATGCTGGAGAAGGTCTACCGCGAAGGCGACAAGCTGGTGGCGGTGCTGGAAAACGAATACACCGGCGCCAAAGAGGAGCGGGTGGTGGACCAGGTGGTCGTCGAAAACGGCGTGCGTCCGGACGAAGAAATCTACTACGCGTTGAAGGAAGGCTCGCGCAACAAAGGCCAGATGGACATCGAAGCTTTGTTCGCGATCAAACCGCAACCTTCGCTGAGCCAGGCGGGCGACGGCTACTTGCTGTTCCGCATCGGCGACTGCGTGGCGCAACGCAACACCCACGCGGCGATCTACGACGCGCTGCGGTTGTGCAAGGATTTCTAAGAGCTTGTGGATAACCCTGTAGGAGCGAGGCTTGCCCGCGAAGGCCTCCTGACATTCAACATTGATGTCGGCTGATCCATCGCCTTCGCGGGCAAGCCTCGCTCCTACAGGAATTCGAGCAAGGCATCCAGCTAGTTAGGCCTGCAAGACCCGAGGTCTTTGGGAGCTCCACCATGTTGAACACCCTTCTTCCAATCCTGTTGTTCGCTGCCCTGGGCCTGGCTGTCCTGGGCGCGTTGCGGCGGGTGGCTATGTGGCGCCGAGGTCGAGCTTCGAAAGTCGACCTGATCGGCGGCCTGTTCGCCATGCCCAAGCGCTACATGGTCGACTTGCACCATGTCGTCGCGCGGGACAAATACATCGCCAACACCCACGTCGCGACTGCGGGTGGTGCGGTGGCGTCAATGGTGCTGGCGATACTGGTTCACGGTTTCGGCCTGCACAGTCGCATTCTTGGTGTTGCCCTGTTGATTGCCTCGACGGTGATGTTCGTTGGTGCGATTTTCATGTTTCTGCGTCGTCGCAACCCACCGGCTCGCCTGTCCAAAGGGCCATGGATGCGCCTGCCAAAAAGCCTGTTGGCATTCTCTGCAAGCTTCTTTCTGTTGACCCTGCCGGTGGCGGGCATTCTTCCGGAAAACTTCGGTGGTTGGGTGCTGGCGGCGATCCTTGGCGTCGGTGTGCTGTGGGGCGTTAGCGAACTGTTCTTCGGCATGACCTGGGGCGGGCCAATGAAGCACGCCTTCGCCGGTGCCCTGCACCTGGCCTGGCACCGTCGCGCCGAACGTTTTGGCGGCGGTCGTTCCACCGGTTTGAAACCGCTGGATCTGAATGATCCGACCGCGCCACTGGGCGTGGAAAAACCCAAGGATTTCACCTGGAACCAACTGCTCGGCTTCGATGCCTGCGTGCAGTGCGGTAAATGCGAAGCGGCGTGCCCGGCATTCGCCGCCGGCCAGCCGCTGAACCCGAAAAAACTGATTCAGGACATGGTGGTCGGCCTCGCGGGTGGCACCGATGCCAAGTTCGCCGGCAGCCCTTATCCAGGCCAACCGATTGGCGAACACGCCGGCAACCCGCATCAACCGATCGTCAACGGTCTGGTGGACGCTGAAACCTTGTGGTCCTGCACCACCTGCCGCGCCTGCGTCGAGGAGTGCCCGATGATGATCGAGCACGTCGACGCCATCGTCGACATGCGCCGTCACCTGACCCTGGAAAAAGGCGCAACCCCGAACAAGGGCGCCGAAGTCCTCGAAAACCTGATCGCCACCGATAACCCTGGCGGTTTCGCGCCGGGCGGGCGGATGAACTGGGCGGCGGACTTGAACCTGAACCTGCTCAGCGAGAAGAAATCTGTCGACGTGCTGTTCTGGGTCGGCGACGGTGCCTTCGACATGCGCAACCAGCGCACCTTGCGCGCCTTCGTCAAAGTGCTGAAAGCAGCCAAGGTCGACTTCGCGGTGCTCGGTCTTGAAGAGCGTGATAGTGGTGACGTGGCCCGACGCCTGGGCGACGAAGCGACGTTCCAGTTGTTGGCCAAACGCAACATCCAGACCCTGGCCAAGTACAGCTTCAACCGTATCGTCACCTGCGACCCGCACAGCTTCCACGTGCTGAAAAACGAGTACGGCGCCTTCGACGGCCACTACCTCGTGCAGCACCACAGCACCTACATGGCCGAAATCATCGGCGCTGGCGCCCTCAACCTCGGTCAGCACAAAGGCAGCAGCGTGACTTATCACGATCCGTGCTACCTCGGTCGTTACAACGGCGAATACGAGGCGCCGCGTGAAGTGCTGCGTGCCCTCGGGATCGAGATCAAGGAAATGCAACGCTCCGGTTTCCGTTCGCGCTGCTGCGGCGGTGGTGGCGGTGCACCGATTACCGACATTCCGGGCAAACAACGGATCCCTGACATGCGTATGGACGACATCCGCGAAACCGGCGCCGAACTGGTGGCCGTGGGTTGTCCACAATGCACCGCGATGCTCGAAGGCGTGGTCGAACCCCGGCCGCTGATCAAGGACATCGCCGAACTGGTGGCCGATGCGTTGCTCGAAGACGCCGCGCCAGGCAAGCCGGCCACACCAGCCAAACGTGAACCTGCGGAGGTGCATTGATGAGCGACATTATCCGCCGCGACCCACGCGCCGAATGGATCGCCCGCAACCGCCTGCACCCGCTGCACGCGGCCATGCAACCGGCGCAGCACAGCTGGATGGGACCTAATGGCATCATCCGCAAGAATCCCCATGGCATCGGTTTTATCGGTCCCAACGGCATCAAACGGATCGACCGCAGCGGCGCTCAACAGGGCGGGGCGACAAAACGTTCGGCCGCGGTTGAAGTGCAATTGCCGCTGCATCAAGTGCCTGCACCTGCGTTTTACATCAGCGTGGTGCCGGACATGGTCGGCGGCCGCTTGAGCAGCCACGATCGCGACTTGCTCGGTCTGGCCCATCAGTTGGCCGGCAAGGACGGCGCGGTGTTGGCCGTGGTCTTCGGCGAACACAAAGAAAACGCTTTCGCCACCGCGGGCGTCGATCGCTTACTGGTGCTCGATGGTGACGAATTCAGCGGTTATGCACCGGAACAAAGAGTCCAGGGCCTGCGGGCTGTGGATAACCAGTTCAGCCCGCGTCACTGGTTGCTGCCGGACAGCCGCAGCGGCGGGGGGGAACTGGGTCGACGCTTTGCCGCAGCACTGGGCGAGCGCCCGGCCACGCGGGTCTGGCAGGTCAAGGATCAGGAGTGCATCGGCCGCGCTGGTGCTGGTTTGCAAGACCTTGCGCGCCCGGTCGCTCGCTTGATTCTGGCCGCCGTCGAATGCGCCGAACCGGTCAGCGAAACCCGTCACGAAGCCTTGCCGGTGGAGTTATCCACAGCGGTGGTGCGCAGTCTCTCGCGCATCGAGGATTTGGGCGCGGTGGCAGTGGACCCGGCGGCGATTCCGATGGCCGAAGCCGAATTCATCTTCTCCGGCGGCAACGGGGTCAAGGACTGGGGACTTTTCCACAGGACGGCCGAAGCGTTGGGCGCGACCGAAGGCGCGTCCCGTGTGGCAGTGGATGACGGCTTCATGGCGCGCGACCGTCAGGTCGGTGCGTCCGGCACCTGGGTTACCGCAAGGGTCTACGTGGCGGTGGGGATTTCCGGGGCAATCCAGCACCTGCAAGGCATCGGTGCCTGCGACAAGGTGGTGGCGATCAACCTCGATCCTGGCTGCGACATGATCAAACGGGCCGACCTGTCGGTGATCGGTGAAAGCGCCGAAATTCTTCAAGCCTTGATCGATGCGGTAGAGGCTTACCGCAATGAAGCCAAGCGCGATGCGGCTTAAGGAAAGGAAAGGGTTATGAGCACGAAAATCATCAGCCTGGTGTCCATCGGCGCCCACCCGACTTCCGGCCGGCCACGTCGCGCTGAACAGGATGCGCGGGCGGTGGAACTGGGTCTGCAACTGGCTGGGGATAACCTGCAAGTGCTGCATGCAGGCGATGTCGCGGAGCCTGCATTGCGCGCGTATCTGGGCATGGGCCTGGAACAGTTGCATGTGCTTGAACAACCTTCAGGCACCGATGCACTGCCGGCATTGACCGCGTATTTGCGTGACGCCGGAGCTCAGGTCGTGCTGACCGGCAGCCAGGCGGAAACCGGCGAAGGCTCGGGCATGTTGCCGTTCCTGCTGGCGGAAAATCTAGGCTGGCCGCTCGTCGTAGGGCTGGCTCAAGTTGAATCCATCGACGGCGGTTCGGCGCTGGTGCTGCAAGCCTTGCCACGCGGTCAGCGTCGTCGTTTGAAAGTGCGGCTACCGTTTCTCGCGACGGTGGATAACGCTGCGCCGAAACCTCGGCAGAGCGCTTACGGGCCGGCCCGACGCGGGGTGTTGCAGGCGGATGAAGTCGAAGTGATCGACGATGAACTGCTGGCGGTCGCCACCCTGCAACCGGCCAAGCCACGGCCTAAACGCTTGAAGGTGATCAAGGCCAAGAGTGGCGCGGACCGGATGAAAGCCGCGACGGCCAAGGCCAGTGGTGGAGGCGGACAAGTGCTTAAAGGGTTGAGTGCTGCCGCTGGGGCTGAGGCGATTCTCAAGTTATTGATTGAGGAAGGCGTCGTTCGCTAACGGTCCTGTGGAGTCTGCTAAATGGCAGTTGAATTTCGTTCGGCCCTGCGCGCGGATGCGCGGGAGATTGCTCGTTTGTTTCAGATTTCATCAGAAGGCGCTGCGGATTACATCTGGAGTCAACTGGCGCAGCCCGGTCAGGACCTATTGGATGTCGGTGCCAGTCGGTACGCCCGTGAAGACGTGGATTTTTCCTGGCAGAACTGCCTCATTGCCGAGGCCGAGGGAAACGTCATTGGCATGATGCACAGCTACGTGATGCGTCACGATCCGCTGGCGGCCCTTGTGACCGATCCGGTCCTGGCGCCGTATGCCAGGATGGAAATTCCCGACACCCTCTATATCTCCAGCCTGGCGCTTCATGAAGGCTGGCGAAATCAGGGCCTGGGCAAGCAGTTCCTCGCCTACGCCTACGACCGAGCCAACCAGCTTGGGCTCAATGGCTTGAGCCTGATCGACTACGCCGTGAACACCGGCGCCCGCCGGTTCTACGAGCGCCACGGCTTCCGTATCGTCGATACCTGCCAGATCACGCCACACCCGATGATTCGGGTCACGGGTGAGGCCTATCTGATGTATCGGCCTTAAGGCACGAATCCTATCCCACAAGGATGATGTGTTTACCCACAGTCCCTGTGAGCGCTTCTGTGGATAACATGTTCGCCGTTCGCCACGGCCCATACAAATCAAGCCCTGCAACCCTTCGTATAAAAAACGACCAACTTAACTTGCGGTTTTTTCAGGCTTTTTCCTGAGGATAACTTTTCACGCGAGCCAATACTTGCCCCCAATCTCTGTTAGCGCATCTGTGGATAAGATGTTCGCTGTCCGCTACAGGCCATATAAAACGGGCTTATCAGGTGGATGATCAAAAAACGATCAAATCATCGTTTTAGATCGATAAACCGCGCGAAAACCCCGATATATCGCGGCCTCCAACGGTTTTCCACAGATCCATCGAAGTTGCCCCCAAAGTCTGTTGGCGCTTCTGTGGATAAGGTGTTCGCCATCCTCTGCAGGCCACGTATTTCGTGCCTTACAGGCTTCCGATCAAAAAACAACCAATCGCAGTTCAAAACCCTGCTTCTGGATAAGTCACGGATTTTCTTCGGTTTCTGTGTAGAAAGTTTTCGCTGTAAACCGAGTTGTCCCCATTTGCTGTGGGTGAAGGTGTGGATAACTTGTTCGCGAACCTCTACAGCCCCACACCCGTGGCAGCTCCAATGCAATTGATCGAAATTTGAACAATAAAAAACCGCGAAACGTGTTCGCGGTTTTTTGTCTCAGCGGGGTCGGTTAGCCTTGAACCGGCACGCCTTTGAGGTAAGGCGCAGGCTCAGCCCCCAGGTTGTTCAGCAAACGCTCGCTGTACCAATCCACAAAGTTCACCACGCCAAACTCATAGGTCTTGGAATAAGGCCCTGGCTGATAAGCGGTGGAGTTGATGCCGCGCTGGTTCTCTTCGGCCAGGCGACGGTCTTGGTCGTTGGTCGCATCCCACACCTTGCGCATGCGTTCCACGTCGTAATCCACGCCTTCGACCGCATCCTTGTGCACGATCCACTTGGTGGTGACCATGGTTTCCTGCGCGCTGATCGGCCACACGGTGAAGACGATGATGTGATCGCCCATGCAGTGGTTCCAGGAGTGCGGCAGGTGCAGGATGCGCATCGAGCCCAGGTCCGGGTTCTTGATGCGGCCCATGAGTTTGGCGCAGCCCTGTTTGCCGTCCAGGGTCATCGACACGGTGCCTTTGAGCAGCGGCATGCGCACGATGCGGTTACGCAGGCCGAAACTGGCGTGGGCGTAAGGAATCTTCTCGGCTTCCCAGGCAGCGGCGGAGGCGGCGACGTGGTCCTTGAAGGCCTGGTCAGCGCGCGGGTCGGTAACGTCGTCCCATTCCAGCAAGGTTTTCAGCAGTTCCGGGTGCGATGCGTTGCAGTGGTAGCACTCGCGGTTGTTTTCCAGCACCAGTTTCCAGTTGGCTTTTTCGAACAAGGTGGTCTGGATCGCCACCTTGGTGTTCTCCATGTCGTACGGTTCCATGTAATGGTTCAGCGTCGACAGGAAGTCATCAATGGCCGGCGGATTCTCCGACAGACTGATGAAGATGTAACCGCCGGCAGTCTTCACGTTCACCGGTTTTAGGCCGTACTGCTTCATGTCGAAGTCGGCGCCCATCTCGGTGCCGGCAAACAGCAGGCGACCGTCCAGTTCGTAGGTCCACTGGTGGTAGTGGCAAACCAGTTTGGCGACCTTGCCTTTTTCGCTGGTGCACAGCCGCGAACCGCGGTGACGGCAGACGTTGTGGAACGCATGCACCACACCTTCGGCACCGCGAATCACGATGATCGGGTTCTTGCCGACTTGCAGGGTCAGGTAATTGCCCTTGGTCGGGATCTCGCAGGTCATGCCGGCGATCAACCACTCTTTCGAGAAGATTTCCTGCATGTCGATATCAAACAGCCGCTCGTCAGAGTAAAACGGCTGCGGCAGCGAGAAAGTGCGTTCGCGCTCTTGAAGCATTTGCGCGGTGGCCTTGCGTGCGGGTTCCAGCGGATCGCCCAGACTGATTTTTGCGGTGACGTCCATCGATTTGATCCTCAAGGCCATTTTGTGTGGCCGGCGAAATAGTGGCTGATACGGTTTGCTACGCAAGGGTGTAAAGAAAACGTCTTTGTGTGGGGCCGAGTGTGGGGCCGGCGCACGCCAGAACCTTATCCACGAGCGACATGGCCCACTCTGTTCCCGACGCGCAACCCCCGGTAGTTAAGGGCTGGTCGCGATAAGTATGTGAATGTCGCAGATAGGTAAATGGGTGGTTCGCGCGTTACGCAGAATTGCCAACATAAGGCCGAGCATCGGCGGTGGAGAACAGCATGTCCAACAGCTTCCTGAATCCGGTAACCACCCAGACCTGGGCCAATGGTCGACACATCGTCCGTTGCGTCAAAGTCATCCAGGAAACCTGGGATGTGCGCACCTTCTGCTTTATGGCTGACCAGCCGATTTTGTTCTTCTTTAAACCGGGGCAGTTTGTCACCCTGGAGCTGGAGATCGAAGGCGTGCCGATCATGCGCTCCTACACCATTTCCAGCTCGCCATCGGTGCCGTACAGCTTTTCGGTGACGATCAAGCGCGTACCGGGCGGCAAGGTTTCGAACTGGCTGCACGACACCCTGCATGAAGGCCAGGAGCTGGCCGTGCACGGGCCGGTCGGGCTGTTCAACGCCATGGACTTCACTGCGCCGAAGGTTCTGTACCTCAGCGGTGGCGTCGGTATCACGCCCGTCATGTCGATGGCTCGCTGGTTCTATGACACCAACGGCAACGTCGACATGGTGTTTATCCACAGCGCCCGTTCGCCGAAAGACATCATTTACCACCGCGAACTGGAACACATGGCGTCGCGGATCGATAACTTCAGCCTGCACCTGATCTGCGAGAAGCATGGTCTGGGCGAGCCGTGGGCCGGTTATCGCGGTTACCTGAACCACAAGATGCTCGAACTGATGGCGCCGGACTTCCTTGAGCGCGAAGTGTTCTGCTGCGGCCCGACGCCGTACATGAACGCGGTCAAGCGCATGCTCGAAGCGGTCGGCTTCGACATGAGCCGTTATCACGAGGAATCCTTCGGCGCCACGCCACCGGAAGCCCGTGCCGATGCGGTTGAACAAGCCGAAATAGCAGCAGATGCACCGGACATCGATGTGGCGGACCTGCATCAAGTGGAATTCACCGCGTCCGGCAAGAGCATTCGCGTTGCACCGGGTGAAACCGTGCATGCGGCGGCGGCCAAGCTGGGTCTGTTGATTCCGAAGGCTTGCGGGATGGGGATCTGCGGGACGTGCAAGGTAATGAAGTTGGGTGGCGAGGTTGAGATGGATCACAACGGCGGGATCACCGAGGAAGATGAGGCCGAGGGGTTTATTCTTTCGTGCTGCAGCGTGCCGAAGGGTGATGTGCGGATCGAGTTTTAAGCCTTTGTTATCCCATCCCGATATCGGGATGGGATCGCTTTCGTTTAGTCGACAAACAGATCCGGCATCAGTGTGTCGGTTGTATCCGGTGCAAATCGATACTGTTCAAAATCCGTCACTCCGTGTTCACCCAGAATTTCCTCATCGATCAGCAAACGACCGGTAATGCTGCGAGCGCTGCTGTCCAGAATGAGGTGAGCGGCATCCGCCATGATCGCAGGCGTGCGCGCATGCTTGAAGGACTCGCGTGACCCGAGTTGAAACTCGATGGCGGCGGTCGCAATCATCGTCTGCGGCCACAATGAATTGACGCTGATGCCGTAGTTCTTGAATTCCTCGCTCATGCCTAAGGTCAGCATGCTCATGCCGTACTTGGTCACGGTGTACGGGCTGTACTGGGCGAACCACTTGGTGGCCAGGTTCAGCGGCGGAGACAGGTTGAGGATGTGGCCGCTGGTTTTTTTCAGGTAGGGCAGGGCGGCCTGACTGCACAGCAGCACGGCGCGGGTGTTGATCTGGTGCATCAGGTCGAAGCGCTTGAGTTCGATGTGCTGGACTCCGGTCAACTTGATTGCCCCGGCGTTGTTGATCAGTGCATCAATGGCGCCGAAATGTTCATGGGTCTGGGCCAGCGCCTCACGCACCGCGACTTCATCACGCACATCTACCTGCAAGGCCAACGCCTTGCCGCCCGCGGCTTCGACTTCCTTCGCCACGCTGAAAATCGTACCCGGCAGTTTGGGATGAGGCTCGGCGCTTTTAGCGGCAATCACAATGTTGGCCCCATCCCGCGCGGCCCGCAGTGCGATCTCGCGACCAATTCCGCGACTGGCGCCGGTAATGAACAGGGTTTTGCCTTTCAATGACATGCGTGCGCTCCTGATTATTGTTATCTGAGCGGATCGAAGCAGCTCGCAGTCAATGTAGACTAACTCCCCAGCCGCCACTGATCGTTCCCACGCTCCGCGTGGGAATGCTTCCAGGGACGCTCCGCGTTCCAGCCTCACCGCCTGCGTGGAGCCAAACACCGTTGTGACGCAGAGCGTCACGGGCTGCATTCCCACGCAGAGCGTGGGAACGATCATCAGTGCCGTATGCGTCAATACCAGCGCTGAATCTCGATCAACCCCTCCATCCCGGCATAATTCCTGGCACTGGAATAGCGCCAGTGCTCCGGCAAATCCACATAACCGCGTTTTACGGGGTTGTAGTGGATGTAATCCAGCTTCTGGCGCATCACCGCTTCGCTGTACACCATTTCCGCATGCGAACCTTCCTGCCATAGCTGATACACCCGGTCCTGCTTGTGTGCACGTTTGCTGAAGCGCAGGCGCCGCAAAGCGCGCTCGGCGCCTTTGTTTTGCAGATCGTCGATGATTTGTCGGGCGGTGAAGGATTTGAATTGGCTGAGGCATTTGCTTAGGTCTGGAGCCTCGGCAACGAAGTGGAGATGGTTCTCCAGGACCACATAGCCATACAGTTTTAGATCTCGATGGGATTGCTGATAGCGCCAGCAATTGAGCAGGTGGTCGACGATGTAGGGGCGGATGAATAGCGGAAGCCATTCCATGAGGGTGCAGGTCAGGAAGTGGGGTTTGTCGGGTTCGGTGATGGTGTAGCGGCTTCGGCCCATGGGTGCATTCCTTTGCGCGGGAATGACTAGGGTGGGCGCCGTAGTGTGATGGGGCTAGCAGACAGCGACGCGGAGCGAGTGGGAAATTGCGACACGCCCGTAATGATCGTACCCACGCTCTGCGTGGGAATGCAGCCCGTGACGCTCTGCGTCACAACAGTGTCCGACTCTACATCGGCGGTGAAGCAGGAACGCGGAGCGTCCCGAGAGGCATTCCCACGCGGAGCGTGGGAACGATCATGTGGGAAGTTAGCGGGACATGACCTCGCGAATATCCGCCGCCAGTTCCCGTACGCGTTCTTCTTCGGTGTCCCACGAGCACATGAAGCGTGCGCCGCCGTTGCCGATGAAGGTGTAGAAGCGCCAGCCCTTGGCCGTCAATGCAGCGATCGCCGGTTCCGAGAGTTGCAGGAACACGCCGTTGGCCTGCACTGGAAACATCAGTTCCACGCCTGGAATATCGCTCACCAGTTCCGCCAGCAACTGCGCGCAGTGGTTGGCGTGTTTGGCGTATTTGAGCCAGGCGTCGTTTTCCAGAATCCCGACCCAGGGTGCCGAGAGGAAACGCATCTTCGAGGCCAGTTGCCCGGCCTGTTTGCAGCGGTAGTCGAAGTCTTCGGCGAGTGCGTGGTTGAAGAACAGAATCGCTTCCCCGACGGCCATGCCGTTTTTGGTGCCGCCGAAGCACAACACGTCGACACCGGCCTTCCAGGTCAGGTCCGCTGGCGAGCAGCCGAGGAACGCACACGCATTGGAAAACCGCGCACCGTCCATGTGCAGATTCAGGCCCAGCTCTTTGCACGTGGCGCTGATGGCGCGGATTTCTTCCGGGGTGTAGACGCTGCCGACTTCGGTGGCCTGGGTCAGGGTGACTACGCGCGGTTTCGGGTAGTGGATGTCCTGGCGCTTGAGCGCGATTTCGCGGATCGATTCCGGGGTCAGCTTGCCGTTTTCAGTGCGGGCGACGAGCAGCTTGGAACCGTTGGAAAAGAATTCCGGTGCGCCGCATTCGTCGGTTTCGACGTGGGCGGTTTCCGAGCAGATCACGCTGTGGTAACTCTGGCACAGCGACGACAGGGCCAAGGAGTTGGCGGCAGTGCCGTTGAAGGCGAAGAATACTTCGCAGTCGGTTTCGAACAGTTTGCGGAAATCGTCGGACGCGCGTGCGGTCCACTCGTCGTCGCCATAGGCGCGCTGGTGGCCGTGGTTGGCCTGTTCCATGGCAGCCCAGGCTTCAGGGCAGATACCGGAATAGTTGTCGCTGGCGAATTGTTGGCTCTTATCGGTCATGGCCGGCTTCCGTGTTCGGGGGGCTCTTATGGTGAAGAGTTCCGTGGTCAATGATGGTGCGCACTTTACCCAAGATCGTCAGGAGAGCACACGCGATGATGCTGTCAGAAAAATACAAAGACGCCGGGCAATTATGCACATGACGCAAAGGGACGGGGCACTGGATCTGCTCAAGTGGCTGGCGCTGTTGAGCATGGTGCTCGATCACCTGCGATATGTCGGTTATTCCGTCGATATTCTGTATGTTCCGGGCAGGCTGGCCTTTCCGTGGTTCTGTCTGGCGATGGCCGCAAACCTTTCGCGGGCCCGCGCGGTGACGACCGACGGCCAGTGGCGTTATCTGGGCTGGTTGTTGCTGTTTAGCGCCATCAGCGAAATTCCCTACCGGATGTACATTCCTGATCCCAACACCTTGAACGTGCTGCCCACGTTGGTTCTGGGGCTATTGGTAGCGCGTGGTTGGCAGCAGGAAGCGCTGCAATCGCGACTGCTCGCGGTCGGCGCTCTGACGCTGGCGGCGCTGTTCCCGGAACGCCTGATGTTCGGCTTCTTCGGCGTATTGTTGCCGCTGGGGATGTTGCTGGTGATCAAGCGGCCCTGGTACTTCAGTCTGCTGCCCGGACTGGTCTGTCTGGCCGCCAACCAATGGGAGGTGCTGTATTACTCCGCCCGATTTGGTAACCGTGCGGCCATCCTCGGTATCACCACTTGTCTGATCGCGCCATTGCTGGGGCTGGTCTTGTTGCGACATGCCAAACATCTCAAGCCACCACCGATGCGGCGTTGGGCGTATGCGCTCTATCCCGCGCATTTCCTCGCACTGTTGGTCCTGCGCCAACTCCTGACCTGACATAGTCCCTGTGGGTTTGAGGGCAGTGTCTGACCAGCCAATTGCGCTCATGTCGTAAACGCACCTTTGCGTGGCGTCCATAGGCATTTGACCTGTCTGCGCCGGTCATACCATCGCATCCAAAGGGCACTGCCGAAAGGTACGTGCCTCACCGAGACGAATGGCGCACTGCCGCCGCTGGGAGAGACGCGATGTTCAGCAAGCAAGACCAGATCCAGGGTTACGACGATGCACTGCTGGCGGCGATGAATGCCGAGGAGCAACGCCAGGAAGATCACATCGAGCTGATCGCGTCCGAGAACTACACCAGCAAACGCGTCATGGAAGCGCAAGGCAGTGGCCTGACCAACAAATACGCCGAAGGCTATCCGGGCAAGCGCTACTACGGTGGCTGCGAGCACGTCGACAAGGTTGAAGCGCTGGCTATTGAACGCGCCAAGCAGCTGTTCGGCGCCGACTACGCCAACGTGCAGCCGCACTCCGGCAGCCAGGCCAACGCCGCGGTATTCCTTGCGCTGCTGCAGGCTGGCGACACCGTGCTGGGCATGAGCCTGGCCCACGGCGGTCACCTGACCCACGGCGCCAAGGTCAGCTTCTCCGGCAAGCTTTATAACGCTGTGCAGTACGGCATCGACACCGCCACCGGCCTGATCGATTACGACGAAGTCGAGCGCATGGCGGTCGAGCACAAGCCAAAAATGATCATCGCCGGGTTCTCCGCTTACTCGAAGACCCTGGACTTTCCGCGCTTCCGTCAGATCGCTGACAAAGTCGGCGCTTATCTCTTTGTTGATATGGCTCACGTTGCCGGTCTGGTCGCTGCCGGCCTCTACCCGAACCCGCTGCCGTACGCTGATGTGGTCACCACCACTACCCACAAAACCCTGCGCGGTCCTCGTGGCGGTCTGATCCTGGCCAAGGCCAATGAAGAGCTGGAAAAGAAATTCAACGCTGCCGTATTCCCCGGTGGTCAGGGCGGCCCGCTGATGCACGTGATCGCCGGTAAGGCGGTGTGCTTCAAGGAAGCGTTGGAGCCAGGTTTCAAGGCTTACCAACAACAAGTGATCGACAACGCTCAGGCCATGGCCGGCATCTTTATAAAACGCGGCTACGATGTAGTGTCCGGCGGGACTGACAACCACCTGTTCCTGGTCAGCCTGATCCGTCAGGGCCTCACCGGTAAAGAGGCGGATGCAGCACTGGGTCGCGCCCACATCACCGTGAACAAGAACGCTGTGCCGAACGATCCGCAGTCGCCGTTCGTCACCTCCGGCCTGCGCATCGGCACCCCGGCGGTGACCACGCGCGGCTTCAAGGTGACCCAGTGCGTCACGCTGGCCGGCTGGATCTGCGACATCCTCGACAACCTCGGCGACGCCGATGTCGAGGCGAACGTCGCGCAGCAAGTGTCGGCCCTGTGCGCGGACTTCCCGGTTTATCGCTGAGCGCGGTTTTGGAGTAAATGACTATGCAACGCTACTCGGGCTTCGGCCTCTTCAAACACTCCCTCAGCCATCACGAAAACTGGCAGAAAATGTGGCGCACGCCGACCCCTAAAAAGGTCTATGACGTGGTCATCGTCGGCGGTGGCGGGCATGGTCTGGCGACCGCCTACTACCTGGCCAAAGAGCACGGCATCACCAACGTGGCCGTGGTCGAGAAAGGCTGGCTGGGCGGCGGTAACACCGCGCGCAACACCACCATCGTTCGCTCCAACTACCTGTGGGATGAGTCGGCGCACCTGTACGAACACGCGATGAAATTGTGGGAAGGCCTGTCCCAGGACCTGAACTACAACGTGATGTTCTCCCAGCGCGGCGTTTACAACCTGTGCCACACCCTGCAGGACATTCGTGATTCCGAGCGTCGGGTCAGCGCCAACCGCCTCAACGGCGTGGACGGTGAACTGCTCGACGCCAAACAAGTGGCCGACGAGATTCCGTACCTCGACTGCTCGAAGAACACGCGCTACCCGGTGATGGGCGCAACCGTCCAGCGTCGCGGCGGCGTGGCCCGTCACGATGCCGTGGCGTGGGGCTTTGCCCGTGCCGCCGACGCCTTGGGCGTGGATTTGATTCAACAGACCGAAGTGATCGGTTTCCGTAAGGAAAATGGCGTGTGCATCGGCGTTGAAACCAACAAAGGCTTCATCGGCGCCAAACGCGTCGGTGTCGTGACCGCCGGTAACTCCGGGCACATGGCCAAACTTGCCGGTTTCCGTCTGCCGATCGAATCCCATCCGCTGCAAGCGCTGGTGTCCGAGCCGATCAAACCGATTATCGACAGCGTGATCATGTCCAACGCCGTACACGGTTACATCAGCCAGTCCGACAAGGGCGACCTGGTGATCGGCGCCGGCATCGACGGCTACAACGGCTACGGCCAGCGTGGTTCGTACCCGGTGATCGAGCACACCGTTCAGGCCATCGTCGAGATGTTCCCGGTCTTGTCCCGCGTACGCATGAACCGTCAGTGGGGCGGCATCGTCGATACCACGCCGGATGCGTGCCCGATCATTTCGAAAACACCTGTACCGAACATGTTCTTCAACTGCGGTTGGGGTACCGGTGGCTTCAAGGCAACACCTGGCTCGGGCAACGTCTTTGCCGCGAGTTTGGCCAAGGGTGAAATGCACCCATTGGCTGCACCTTTCTCCATCGACCGTTTCCACAACGGTGCGTTGATCGATGAACACGGCGCTGCTGCGGTTGCCCACTAACAGGAGAAATCCCCATGTTGCATATCTTCTGTCCTCACTGCGGCGAGCTGCGCTCCGAAGAGGAATTCCACGCCTCCGGCCAGGCGCATATCCCGCGCCCACTGGACCCAACTACTTGCACCGACGAGGAGTGGGGCGACTACATGTTCTTCCGCGATAACCCTCGCGGTCTGCACCACGAACTGTGGGATCACGTCGCCGGTTGCCGTCAGTACTTCAACGCCACCCGTGACACCGTGACCTACGAGATTCTCGAAACCTACAAGATCGGCGCCAAGCCGCAGTTCACCGACAAGACCGATAGCCCGAAAGCGGCCACGACGGCTCTGGGAGAGAAGGTATGAGCCAGATCAATCGCCTGTCCAACGGCGGACGGATCGACCGCAACAAAGTGCTGAGCTTCACCTTCAACGGCCAGACCTACAAAGGCTTTGAAGGCGATTCGCTGGCCGCTGCACTGCTGGCCAACGGCGTCGACATCATCGGCCGCAGCTTCAAGTACTCCCGTCCGCGCGGCATCTTTGCCGCCGGTGCTGAAGAGCCGAACGCCGTGCTGCAGATCGGCGCGACCGAAGCCACGCAGATCCCGAACGTACGCGCCACGCAACAAGCGCTGTATCAAGGTTTGGTCGCCACCAGCACCAACGGCTGGCCGAGCGTGAACAACGACATGATGGGGATTCTCGGCAAGGTCGGCGGCAAGCTGATGCCGCCGGGCTTCTACTACAAAACCTTCATGTACCCGCAATCGTTCTGGATGACTTACGAAAAGTACATTCGTAAGGCAGCCGGTCTTGGCCGCTCGCCGACCGAGAACGATCCGGACACCTACGACTACATGAACCAGCACTGCGACGTGCTGATCGTCGGCGGTGGTCCTGCTGGCCTGGCCGCTGCACTGGCAGCAGCTCGCAGCGGTGCTCGCGTCATCCTCGCCGATGAACAGGAAGAGTTCGGCGGCAGCCTGCTCGATTCCCGCGAAAGCCTCGACGGCAAGCCTGCTTCCGAATGGGTCGCCAGCGTCATCGCTGAACTCAAAGACACCCCGGACGTGCTGCTGTTGCCGCGTGCCACGGTTAACGGCTACCACGACCATAACTTCCTGACCATTCACGAGCGTCTCACCGATCACCTCGGCGACCGCGCACCGATTGGCCAGGTGCGTCAGCGCATCCACCGTGTTCGCGCCAAGCGTGTGGTGCTGGCGACCGGCGCTTGCGAGCGTCCACTGGTTTACGGCAACAACGACGTGCCGGGCAACATGCTCGCTGGCGCTGTGTCGACTTACGTGCGTCGCTACGGCGTGGCACCAGGCAAGAAGCTTGTCCTGAGCACCAACAACGATCACGCCTACCGCGTTGCTCTGGACTGGCTCGACGCCAGCCTGCAAGTCGTGGCCATCGCCGATGCCCGCAGCAATCCGCGCGGTGCGCTGGTGGAAGAAGCACGCGCCAAAGGCATCCGCATCCTGACCGGTAGCGCTGTAATCGAAACCCGTGGCAGCAAGCACGTGACCGCTGCTCGCGTTGCCGCGATCGATGTCAAAGCTCACGCGGTGACCAGTCCTGGCGAATGGCTTGATTGCGACTTGGTTGCGACTTCCGGCGGTTACAGCCCGGTGGTCCACTTGGCTTCGCACTTGGGCGGCAAGCCGACCTGGCGTGAAGACATCCTCGGTTTCGTACCGGGCGAAGCACCGCAGAAACGCGTGTGCGTCGGTGGCATCAACGGCGTCTACGGGCTCGGTGATTCCCTGGCCGATGGCTTTGAAGGCGGCGCTCGCGCAGCCAGCGAAGCCGGTTTCAGCGTGGTCGAAGGCACCTTGCCGAAAGCCCTGAGTCGTCTGGAAGAGCCTACTTTGGCGCTGTTTCAGGTGCCGCATGAAAAGAACACCGCACGTGCGCCGAAGCAATTCGTCGACCTGCAAAACGACGTCACCGCAGCCGCCATCGAACTGGCAACCCGCGAAGGCTTCGAGTCGGTCGAACACGTCAAACGCTACACCGCACTGGGCTTCGGTACTGACCAGGGCAAACTCGGCAACGTCAACGGTCTGGCCATCGCCGCCCGTTCGCTGAACGTGACCATCCCGCAGATGGGCACCACCATGTTCCGTCCGAACTACACACCGGTCACCTTCGGCGCCGTGGCCGGCCGTCACTGTGGGCACATCTTCGAGCCGGTGCGTTTCACCGCGCTGCATCACTGGCACGTGAAGAACGGCGCCGAGTTCGAAGACGTCGGTCAGTGGAAACGTCCTTGGTACTTCCCGAAAAACGGTGAAGACCTGCATACCGCCGTGAAACGCGAATGCAAAGCCGTGCGCGACAGCGTCGGCCTGCTGGACGCTTCGACCCTGGGCAAGATCGACATCCAGGGCCCGGACTCACGCGAGTTCCTCAACCGCATCTACACCAACGCCTGGACCAAGCTCGATGTGGGCAAGGCTCGCTACGGCCTGATGTGCAAAGAAGACGGCATGGTCTTCGACGACGGCGTAACTGCCTGTCTCGCCGACAACCACTTCGTGATGACCACCACCACCGGCGGCGCTGCACGCGTGCTGCAATGGCTGGAAATCTACCACCAGACCGAATGGCCAGACCTGAAGGTGTACTTCACTTCCGTGACGGATCACTGGGCAACCATGACCCTGTCCGGGCCGAACAGCCGCAAGCTGCTCAGCCAAGTTACCGACATCGACCTGACCAACGAAGCGTTCCCGTTCATGACCTGGAAAGAAGGCCTGGTCGGCGGTGTGCCGGCGCGGGTGTTCCGGATTTCGTTTACCGGTGAACTGTCGTACGAAGTCAACGTGCAAGCCGACTATGCGATGGGCGTTCTGGAAAAAATTGTTGATGCTGGCAAGCAGTACAACCTGACGCCATATGGCACTGAAACCATGCACGTTCTGCGAGCCGAAAAGGGCTTCATCATCGTCGGTCAGGACACTGACAGCTCGATGACTCCGGACGACCTGAACATGGGCTGGTGCGTCGGTCGCACTAAACCGTTCTCATGGATCGGCCAGCGTGGCATGAACCGTGAAGACTGCGTGCGTGATCAGCGCAAACAGTTGGTCGGCCTGAAGCCGATCGATCCGACCAAATGGCTGCCGGAAGGCGCGCAACTGGTGTTCAACACCAAGCAAGCGATTCCGATGACGATGGTCGGCCACGTGACGTCCAGCTACCTGCACAACTCCCTCGGCTATTCGTTTGCCATGGGTGTGGTGAAGGGCGGCTTGAAGCGCATCGGTGAGCGCGTGTTCGCACCGCTGGCGGATGGCAGCGTGATCGAGGCGGAAATCGTTTCTTCGGTGTTCTTCGATCCGAAAGGCGATCGCCAGAACGTCTGACACCACAGCCCCTGTAGGAGCGAGGCTTGCCCGCGAAGAACGATAACGCGGTGCATCAGCCAGACCGCGTGGCTCCCTTCGCGGGCAAGCCTCGCTCCCACAGGTGAAATGCAAGAATTCAGGACAGGTGCTTTATGACCGCAGCCAATGTTTACCAACAACGCCCAACCACTGGGGCCAAGGCCGAGTCGTCGCTGCATCATGCCGACCTCGCCAGCCTGGTGGGCAAGGGCCGAAAAAGCGCCGGCGTGATCGTGCGTGAGAAAAAACTCCTCGGCCACCTGACCATTCGTGGCAATGGCCACGATGCCGCCTTCGCCGCTGGCGTGCACAAGGCCCTCGGCATCGAATTGCCGGGTGCGCTGACCGTCGTCGTCAAAGGCGAAACCAGCCTGCAATGGATGGGGCCGGATGAATGGCTGCTGATCGTGCCGACCGGTGAAGAATTCGCCGCCGAGCAAAAACTGCGCGAAGCGCTGGGTGACTTGCACATCGCGATCACCAACGTCAGCGGCGGCCAGCAGATCCTCGAGCTGAGCGGCCCGAACGTGCGCCAGGTGCTGATGAAGTCCACCAGCTACGACGTGCACCCCAACAGCTTCCCGGTGGGCAAGGCTGTGGGCACCGTGTTCGCCAAGTCGCAACTGGTCATCCGCCACACCGCCGAAGACACCTGGGAACTGCTGATTCGTCGCAGCTTCTCGGATTATTGGTGGTTGTGGTTGCAGGATGCTTCTGCCGAGTTCGGGCTTAGCGTCCAGGCTTGATGAGTAGTCGAGAACCCTGTAGCAGCTGCCGTAGGCTGCGTTCGGCGACGAAGTCGTCGTGAAACCTGCGGTAGCGTCCGATCAGGTTGACACGGGATTCAGATTTTACGACGGCTGCGCCGCCGAACGCAGCCTTCGGCAGCTGCTACAAAAGCGGCGTTGCTGCACTTTCGAACAGGAGTCACCGCACTATGAGCCGCGCCCCAGACACATGGATTCTGACCGCCGACTGCCCAAGCGTTCTCGGCACCGTGGACGCGGTGACCCGCTTTTTGTTCGAGCAGGGCTGCTACGTCACCGAGCACCATTCCTTCGACGACCGGCTCTCGGGCCGTTTCTTCATTCGTGTGGAATTCCGCCAGCCCGACGGCTTCGACGAACAAGCCTTCCGCGCAGGCCTGGGAGAGCGTGGCCAAGCCTTCGGCATGATCTTCGAACTGACTGCGCCGAACTACCGGCCAAAAGTGGTGATCATGGTGTCCAAAGCCGATCACTGCCTCAACGACTTGCTCTACCGCCAGCGCATCGGCCAGTTGTCCATGGATGTGGCCGCCGTGGTGTCCAACCACCCGGACCTCAAACCGTTGGCGGATTGGCATCAGATTCCGTACTACCACTTCCCGTTGGACCCGAACGACAAACCGTCGCAGGAGCGTCAGGTCTGGCAGGTGATTGAAGAGTCGGGCGCCGAACTGGTGATCCTTGCCCGTTACATGCAAGTCCTGTCGCCAGAGCTGTGCCGCAAACTCGACGGCAAGGCGATCAACATCCATCACTCCCTGCTGCCGGGTTTCAAGGGCGCCAAGCCCTATCACCAGGCTTACAACAAGGGCGTGAAACTGGTCGGCGCCACGGCGCATTACATCAACAACGACCTGGACGAAGGCCCGATCATCGCCCAGGGCGTAGAGGCCGTGGACCACAGTCATTACCCCGAAGACCTGATCGCCAAGGGGCGGGATATCGAAGGGCTGACCCTGGCCCGGGCTGTTGGTTATCACATCGAAAGACGAGTGTTCCTCAACGCCAATCGCACCGTCGTTCTCTAGATCGCTTTCGCGGGCAAGCCTCGCTCCTACAGGATTGAGGTCGATCGCGGAAATGTAGACAACCTCAATCCTGTAGGAGCGAGGCTTGCCCGCGAAGAGGCCCTGACAAACAACGCAAAAAGACACAGGCAATAACCCGAGCAATCAACGCGCCGCCGATCCATGGCGACGCGACCGCTACATAAAAACAACAGCGAGGTGAAAGCATGTCTGGTAATCGTGGTGTCGTGTATCTCGGCAATGGCCAGGTCGAAGTACAGAAAATCGACTATCCCAAAATGCAGGACCCGCGCGGCAGGAAGATCGAACACGCTGTCATCCTGCGCGTAGTCTCTACCAACATCTGTGGTTCGGATCAGCACATGGTGCGTGGCCGTACTACTGCTCAAACCGGCCTGGTACTGGGTCACGAGATCACCGGTGAAGTGATCGAGAAGGGCCGCGACGTCGAAAACCTGCAGATCGGCGACCTGGTGTCGGTGCCGTTCAACGTCGCTTGCGGGCGCTGCCGTTCCTGCAAGGAAATGCACACTGGTGTGTGCCTGAGCGTTAACCCGGCGCGTCCCGGCGGTGCCTACGGTTATGTCGACATGGGCGACTGGACCGGTGGCCAGGCTGAATACGCCTTGGTGCCGTATGCCGATTTCAACCTGCTGAAACTCCCTGACCGTGATAAGGCCATGGAAAAAATCCGTGACCTGACCTGCCTCTCCGACATCCTGCCGACCGGTTACCACGGCGCAGTGACGGCCGGCGTTGGTCCAGGCAGCACCGTGTACATCGCCGGTGCCGGCCCGGTCGGTCTGGCGGCTGCCGCTTCCGCTCGCCTGCTGGGCGCTGCGGTGGTGATCATCGGTGACGTCAACCCGATCCGCCTGGCTCACGCCAAGGCTCAGGGTTTCGAAATCGCCGACCTGTCGACAGACACCCCTCTGCACGAACAAATCGCTGCGCTGTTGGGCGAGCCAGAAGTGGATTGCGCCGTCGATGCGGTGGGTTTCGAAGCCCGCGGTCACGGCCATGACGGTGTGAAACACGAAGCTCCGGCAACCGTACTCAACTCGCTGATGGGCGTGGTTCGCGTGGCCGGCAAAATCGGCATTCCTGGCCTGTACGTGACCGAAGATCCAGGTGCAGTCGATGCAGCCGCAAAAATGGGCAGCCTGAGCATCCGCTTCGGTCTGGGCTGGGCCAAATCCCACAGCTTCCACACCGGCCAGACGCCAGTGATGAAGTACAACCGCCAGCTGATGCAGGCGATCATGTGGGACCGCATTCATATTGCCGACATCGTGGGTGTGGAGGTCATTAGCCTCGATGATGCGCCACGTGGTTATGGCGAGTTTGATGCGGGCGTACCGAAGAAGTTTGTGATTGATCCGCACAAGTTGTTCAGTGCGGCGTAAGGCTTCAGGCAATGCAAAACGGCGACCTTCGGGTCGCCGTTTTTTTGTTCGGTCATTAAAGGGCTGCCAACGCGCCTTGATATAGAACTGGCCCAGTCGGTTGCCCAGTCGGCGACCCCCCCTTCGGCTCAAGACTCACCGCCAATCCAATCGGTTTGCCGATCAACACCTTCTGCACATCGCTCAGCGCTACGCGGCCCTTACCGCCCGTCGGAATCACCCCAAGTGAAATCGGCTTGCCATCCGCCGGAATCGCCCACAACTCCAGACTGCGCCCCGGATCAACCGCTGCCAGCGTCAACGGCTCGACGTTCAAATAATCCTCATGCGCTTCAACCTTCAGCGCAGGCTGCGCGTCGGCAGTCAGCAGCGTGGCGCTGTAACGCGCACTGTCGCGGTTGTAGAGCAGGCCCAAGGTGACGGCGATTACCAGCGAGCAAACCGCCGCCGTCACTCGCATCCAGCTCCAGAACGGACGTTTCTCCGGCATATGCAACACTTGCGGCTCAATCCGCGCCGTAATTCCCTGCCACACCCGATCCGGCACCGGTTGCTCCGGCAGGGCTTCGGTCAGGCTCGCGAGGCTTTCCTGCCACTGCGCCAGTTCCGCGCGAAGCGCTGTGTCTGCCAGCAGCAACTGTTCAAAACGCCGACGAGCGGCAGAAGGCATCAAGCCAATAGCGTAATCGGCGGCGAGGGCGCGGCGCAGGGTCGGGGTTTGATAGTTCATGATTCAAGGCACCTGCGCAGGCGCTCCATACCGCGGCGGATCGAGGATTTCACCGAGCCCAGTGGCGCGGCCAAATGTTCGGCCAGTTCGGAACACGACAACCCCTGAAAGTAAGCCACGGTGATCGATTGACGCTGCATGCCTTCAAGGCTTTCCAGGCACCGGTTCAAGGCGCGGGCCTCACGGGCACTGCTGAGCTGTTCGTGGGCCGAAGGACTTTCATCCTCCAGCGCCTGTTCTTCAAGGTCGGTCAACGGACGGTCGCGGTGCTTGCGCAACTGATCGATGGCCTGATGACGGGTGATGTTGATCATCCAGGTCAGCGGTGCCGACAGATGCGCCTCATAGCGCGAAGCATTGTTCCAGATGCGCACGAAGCTTTCCTGCAGCACTTCTTCAGCCAGGTCCGGCCGCCCCATGAACCGCAGCGCTACGCCATGCAGCCGAGGGCCGACGCTGCGGTAAAGCGTCTCGAAAGCGCGGCGGTCGCCCAGTGAACACTGGGCCAGAAGCTGCCTGAGCTGATCGGCGTCGACGGTGGGAATAGCAGTTCTCCAGGCAATCGAGGTGGGCTGCGTGAGGTGCCGGTTGCAGGCAGAGGTTAGTTCACGGTGCGCGGTTGTTCCATTCACGGGTGGCCACCTCGCAAAACCGCCGACCCCGATGGACAGGGTCGGCGGCAGCCCTCAGCTTTTCGGCATCAACACTTTGTCGATGACCTGAATCACGCCGTTGGACTGGTACACGTCATAGGTGGTGATGTCGGCGACGTCACCTTTTTCATCCTTGATCGTGATGTTGTGCGGGCCGTTCATCATCGCCCAAAGCTTGCCGCCCGCGACGGTGGTCAGTTCGGCTTTGCCGCCACCGGCCTTGATCTTCTCGGCCAGGGTCATCATGTCGAGTTTC
Source organism: Pseudomonas sp. MDT1-16 (assembly GCF_054898115.1). Lineage (NCBI taxonomy): Bacteria > Pseudomonadati > Pseudomonadota > Gammaproteobacteria > Pseudomonadales > Pseudomonadaceae > Pseudomonas > Pseudomonas sp. MDT1-16. Next base: position 5,872,535 of record NZ_CM142717.1, on the reverse strand, counting down.
CCGGCGACGACGTGGTAGGTGAGGACGTGAGTCAGGGTCGCCTTGTTGGCGGGTTTGAGCAGGGTGTCGACAGTGCCGGCGGGCAGGGCGGCGAAGGCTGAGTTAACCGGGGCGAACACGGTGAACGGGCCTTTGCCCTTGAGGGTTTCCACCAGGCCAGCGGCTTTCACGGCGGCGACCAGGGTGGTGTGGTCGGCGGAGTTCACCGCGTTATCGATGATGTCTTTGCTCGGCAGCATGCTCTGGCCGCCGACGATGACAGCATGGTTCGTGTCTGCCGCTTGCACGGTGTTCAGGGCGACCCCGCCGCCCAAGGCCAGGGTCAGCAGGCTGGCAATCAATGGCGTTTTGATCGAAGTGCGTTTCATGGTGATGATCCTCGTGCAGGGAATCGGTCAGGAATGTCTGTCCGTGCTTGATATACGCGGGCGGGGCCAGAGTGGATGCAGCGCCGGTAAATTCTTTTTTGACTGTTCGTCTGGGGCTCGCCAAGGCTGGGAACAATCCCCTGGGGTGCCAGTCAAACACACAGTTTTTCGCCGCCCATTGCCGGGTGGTTTTCATGGCACTTGAGGATGTCTGGATGAAGATTTCACGCAGTTTTGTACTGGCTTCGCTGATGTGTCTGGCGGCCAGCCCGGTCTTTGCTCAGTTCAGCCTGTTCGATGCGGCCAATGCCATCTCCGGCACGCAGGGCGATGACGCCACCGCAGCCGCGCCGACCTCGCAGACGGCCGGTCTGCTGAGTGCGCTCAGCCAATTGAACGTGACGCCACAACAAGCCATTGGCGGTGCCGGGGCGATGCTCGGTCTGGCGAAGAATCAATTGAGTTCGACCGACTACTCGGAGTTGTCCAAAAGCGTGCCCGGAATCGACTTACTGTCGGGTGGCGGTGAACTGGGCGTCCTCAGCGGCTTGCTTGGCTCGTCCGGTACAGCGGCAGGTCTGAACAACGTCTTGGGCAACGTGAACAACACCAACGACCTGAACAGTGCCTTCAGCGCATTGGGCATGGACACTGGCATGATCGGCCTGTTTGCCCCTGTGCTTCTGCAATTTTTCGGTCAGCAGGGTGTCGGCGGTTCGCTGCTGGCAAACCTGGGCGGGATCTGGGGCGCAGGCACCGGTAGTTGACGACGAATGTTTCACCTTGGGATCGTTAACCTTGTGGGAACGATCAACTCAACAACGGTCTAAAATCCCGTTGTCCACTTCTCAAGGAAGCCCAATACGTGAAATCCCTCCTTGCACTGCTTTCCCTCGTGGCCCTGCCGGTCCTGGCCGCTGAGCCGACCCTGTACGGGCGCTACGAATACATCGCACTGCCGGAAATCGGCGGCGAAGTCCTCAAGGCCAAAATGGACACCGGTGCCCTGACGGCGTCGCTGTCGGCCAAAGACATCGAAACCTTCACCCGCGATGGCGACGAGTGGGTGCGCTTCCGCCTCGGCACCAAAGACGCGAGCAACAAAGTCTACGAACACAAAGTCGCGCGGATCAGCAAGATCAAGACCCGCTCCGAAGAAGACGAGGATGAGAAGGACGACAGCGCACCCACCAAACGTCCGGTAGTCGATCTGGAATTGTGCCTGGGCAACGTTAAACGCACGGTGGAGGTCAATCTCACCGACCGCAGCAGCTTTAACTACCCTTTGTTGATCGGTGCCAAAGCCTTGCGTGAATTCGGCGCGGCGGTGAACCCGGCGCGGCGCTTTACGGCGGACAAACCCGACTGCTGATTTCAAGGGCGCTCATTGACGTGACGTGAGCCTTGGGGCACCGTTCGCCCACTTAACTGCCGGGCTCGGACGCCATGCCTCATATCCTGATTGTCGAAGACGAAGTGGCAATTGCTGACACCCTGACGTTCGCGTTGCAGGGCGAGGGCTTCACCACCACCTGGTTGAGCCTTGGCGCGGCGGCGCTTGCGCATCAGCGCCAGACCCCGGCCGACCTGATCATTCTCGACATTGGTCTGCCGGATATCAGCGGCTTCGAGACCTGCAAGCAATTGCGGCGTTTCAGCGAAGTGCCGGTGATCTTCCTCAGCGCCCGTGATGCGGAAATCGATCGCGTTGTGGGCCTGGAAATCGGTGCCGACGATTATGTGGTCAAGCCGTTCAGCCCACGAGAGGTGGCGGCGCGGGTCCGGGCGATTCTCAAACGCATGGCGCCGCGAGCGGCGGCCGAGGTGTCATCGGCACTGTTTCGCATCGACAGCGAGCGGGTGCAGATCAACTATCGCGGTCAGCCACTAACCCTGACGCGCCATGAGTTCCGCCTGCTGCACTGCCTGCTGGACCAACCCGAACGCGTCTTCAGCCGCGAGCAATTGCTCGACGCGCTGGGGGTCGCCGCTGATGCCGGTTACGAACGCAGTATCGACAGCCACATCAAAAGCGTGCGCGCCAAACTGCGCCGGGTAAAGGCCGACGCGGAACCCATCCAGACCCATCGCGGCCTCGGTTACAGCTACAGCCCGGGGCGTAGCTGATGCCGCTGGGGATCCGGATTTTTCTGGTCTACGTGCTGTTTATCGGCCTGACCGGCTACTTTGTGCTGAACACCGTGATGGAAGAAATCCGTCCCGGCGTGCGCCAGTCCACCGAAGAAACGCTGGTCGACACCGCTAACCTGATGGCCGAAATCCTGCGCGACGACTTCAAGGCCGGTACCCTGAATCAGAACCGCTGGCCCGAACTGCTCAAGGCCTATGGCGAACGGCAACCGAAGGCGAGCATCTGGGGATTGCCGAAGAACCAGGTCAACCACCGCATCTACGTCACCGATGCCAAGGGCATTGTCGTTCTGGATTCCAGTGGCGTCGCGGTGGGCCAGGACTACTCGCGCTGGAACGACGTTTTACTGACCCTGCGTGGCGAATATGGCGCGCGTTCCAGCCGCAGCGATCCGAGCGATCCGAACGCCTCGGTGATGCACGTCGGTGCCCCGATTCGCGACAACGGCCAGATCATCGGCGTGGTCACCGTCGCCAAACCCAACAGCTCGTTGCAGCCTTACGTTGATCGCACTGAACGGCGATTACTCGCCTGGGGGGCCGGGCTGATCGGCCTTGGTCTGCTGTTCGGCGCGTTGTTGTCCTGGTGGTTGAGCGCTGCTTTACGGCGGTTGACGGTGTACGCCCAAGCGGTGAGTGAGGGCCGCAGGGTCGAGGTTCCGCACTATCGTGGCGGCGAACTGGAACAACTGGCGACGGCGGTTGAGCAGATGCGTACGCAACTCGAAGGCAAAGCCTACGTCGAGCGTTACGTACATACATTGACCCACGAACTGAAAAGCCCGCTGGCGGCGATTCGCGGCGCGGCGGAGTTGCTGCAAGGCGAGATACCGCTGGCCCAGCGGCAGCGCTTTGTCAGCAATATCGACAGCGAAAGTGTGCGGATGCAGCAGTTGATCGAGCGGCTGTTGAACCTGGCTCAAGTTGAACAGCGCCAAGGATTGGAGGAGCGGGTGGCGGTGCCGCTGGCGAAGTTGGTAGATGAATGGCTGAGCGCTCAGGCGGCGCGCATCGAAGGCAAGCAGTTGCGCGTGGAACAACGGATTGCGGCGGATTTGAACCTGCTCGGCGAACCGTTTCTGTTGCGTCAGGCGCTGGGGAATCTGCTGGAAAATGCTTTGGATTTCACTCCGACTCATGGCTTGCTGCGATTCAGTGCCGAGCGCATTGGGGAGCAGATCGAGTTCAGACTGTTTAACCAGGCGGAAGCGATTCCCGACTATGCGCTGCCGAGGTTGAGTGAGCGGTTTTACTCATTGCCGCGACCGGACAGCGGGCGCAAGAGCACGGGGTTGGGGCTTAACTTTGTTGAGGAAGTGGTGAAGCTGCATGGTGGCGTGATGAGCATCGGTAACGTCGATGGTGGTGTAGAGGTCATGTTGCACCTGCCTTAGCGCCAGTCTCCACACACTCTCCACAGTTCTCCCATAAATTCCCCACACGCCCATCCCAGACTCTCCCCATCCAAACAGGGAGAGTCCCATGAACCGCAGCCTGACCCTAAAACTCGGGGCAATTGCCCTTCTGATTCTGTTGTTGCTGATCCCGCTCCTGATGATCAACGGCATCATCCAGGACCGTCAGCAACTGCGCGACGGTGTCCTCGAAGACATCGCCCGCAGTTCCAGCTACAGCCAGCAACTGAGCGGGCCGTTGATGGTGGTGCCGTATCGCAAAGTGGTGCGCACCTGGAAGCTCAACGAGAAAACCAACCAGCGTTACCAGGAAGTGGGTGAAGAACGCGGCCGTTTGTATTTCCTCCCGGAGCGCTTCGAACTCGACGGCAAGGTCCAGACCGAACTGCGTGCTAGAGGCATTTATGAGGCGCGTCTGTTTCATGCGGACAACCGCATCAGTGGGCATTTTTCGGTACCGGCTCAATTGGGTATCAAGGACGACTTCGTCGATTACCAGTTCGACCAGCCGTTTTTGGCGGTCGGGATCAGCGACATTCGCGGCATCGAAAATGCCCTGAAACTCGAGCTCAATGGCCAGAAACTCGACTTCGTCCCCGGTAGCCAGGTGGGCTGGTTGGGGGAGGGCGTGCATGTCACCCTGCCGGCGCTCAACGCGAAACAAACCACGGAACTGGCCTTCGGTTTCGACCTGCGTCTGCAAGGCACTGGTCAGTTACAGATCCTGCCGGTGGGCAAGACCAGCAAGGTTTCGCTGGCCGCCAATTGGCCGCATCCGAGCTTCATCGGCAATTACCTGCCGGCCCAACGTGAAGTCAGCGATCAGGGCTTCACTGCCCATTGGCAGACCTCGTTTTTCTCGACCAACCTTCAAGAGGCCTTGAGCAGCTGCGTGTCCGGCGGCGGTTGCGAAGCCTACACCGGCCGTAGTTTCGGGGTGAGCTTCATCGACCCGGTGGATCAGTACCTGAAAAGCGATCGGGCCATCAAATACGCGTTGCTGTTTATCGTCCTGACCTTCGCTGGTTTCTTCCTCTTCGAAGTGCTGAAAAGCCTCGCGGTACACCCAGTGCAATACGCTCTGGTGGGCGTGGCCTTGGCGTTTTTCTATCTGCTGTTGCTGTCGCTGTCCGAACACATCGGCTTTACCCTGGCGTACCTGTTGTCGGCAAGCGGCTGTGTGTTGTTGATCGGCTTTTATGTCTGCCATGTGTTGCGCAGCGTACGTCACGGCTTGAGTTTTTCGGCGGGATTGGCGGCGTTGTACGGCTTGCTCTACGGCTTGCTGAGTGCAGAGGATTACGCGTTGTTGATGGGGTCGCTGCTGTTGTTCGGTTTGCTGGGCGTGTTCATGGTGCTGACCCGCAAGCTGGACTGGTATGGGATTGGGCAGAAGTCGGCCCAGCCGCTGGCGTTTGATATTGGAGCGGTGGAATGAGCCGGTCGTTGGGGTTGCGCGAGGATCAGCGAGAGGGCGAATTACTGGCGATGCGGATAGCTAATTTGTTTTCTCCGGATTGGGGCGATCCCTTCGCGGGCAAGCCTCGCTCCTACAGATCACCTAGACCTGTAGATACTCTGTTCACGGTCAAGCTTTCGCGAGATGTTTTTCGCTAAAAAGCTTGGCCGTATCAAATTCTTCGCCGGAGCGCATGCAAGCCCATAAACCCGTCAGGTACTTGCGCATCACTGCTCCGATGGCTTGCATTTTCTTCTTGCCCCGGGCCACCAGAGCTTCGTAGAAGGCTTTCACGTTCTCATCGCAACGGATTGCCGTCATTGCCGGCATGAACATCGCTGCGCGTAAGTAGGCGTTGCCACATTTCGACATTCGGCCAGGGCGGTTCACACTTGTTCCTGACTGGGTCAATCTCACGTCCAGCCCCGCATAACGGCTCACCTGTGCCGATTTGAGCGTTACAGGTAGCGTCGTCAACTCAGCCAGTGCAGCAATCGCTGAAGCCTCTCCCACGCCGGGTGCCGCCATCATGCAGCGAAACTGCAAGGTCAGGTTCGGGCACTTGGCGATGGCATCAAGTGCGGCTTTCTTCAAACGATCAATCCGTGTGTCCAGCGCTGCAATCGCGTCTTTCTCATCTGCGATTAGCAACTCAATACTCGTATCTGTCGCTTGTAGCGCATGCAATTCGTTCTTGGCTCTGGTCCGATGGCCAATCAGTCGATTGATATGACGGCCAATCGCACGCAGCATCATTTGATCCGCCGTAGGCGGGACCCAAAGCCTGGGTGCCATGCGCTCGCCATATTCAGCCAGCAACTGCGCATCGATCTGGTCAGTCTTGCTGTTTTGCAACATCAACTTGGCAAAGTTGTGGAAGCTTTTTGGGTTGATCACCGAGACCGGTAAGCCCGCGGCATGCAACTCCAACGCAAGATCCAGGTAGTAAATACCGGTGGCCTCCATGACCACGCTCAGCGGTTTGAGGCCCATCATCTTATTCACCGCGGCCTTACGACCCTTGGGCGTGTGCTGAATGTCCCACTGGCCGACTGTTTTGCCGTTCTGCCGCCATCCCATGGCAGACGTTTTGGCACCAATGTCTATGCCGACATGAGTATTCATGCTTTTCACTTCCCTGACTTTAGGTAAGATTGCTTCCGGTTCCCCCGACCTCGAACTTCATGCCACTGCAACCTTGTAATGCGAAGTCCGACTTGTCGGCTTCTCGATACTCTTCGTGGTGGGCAATGAGGCGGGGGGGCCTCTCTACAGACAAGGTCAGGAGCAAATCCTGCCTTTAGGAGCGATCGGCCTCCCCCAGAAACGCACTTGCTGTTGTATGAATCCTTGAGCGTAACCTCTCTCGTTGGAATCAGGGTCAACATACAAGGAGCGAGGCTTGCCCGCGAAGGCGGCCGCATCGTCACCGCAAAAAATTAAACCTTCGGCATCGTCGCCAGCATCGAAGCCCGCTGGCTCACCTCGAAAAACCACTCGGCCAGCTTCGGATTCGCCGTGCGCCATTCCAGATCAGGATGGCGCAAATCCAGGTAGCCCAAAGCACACGCCACACTGATTGCCGCCACATCGAAATGGCTGGTCAGCTCGGCAATCGCGTCGGCTTCCAGCACTGCCAGGCCACGACGAATCTTGTCGCGTTGGCCATCAAGCCACTCGTCCCAGTGTTTTTCCGGGGCACGCAGTGCGACTTCATAACGAATCAGCACCGCAGCGTCCATGATCCCGTCGGCCAGAGAGGCCAGGGTCAGGCGCCGCCAGCGGGCCGAGCCGTCGCGCGGTATCAGCGGGTTGCCGACGTGCTGGTGATCGAGGTAATCGAGGATCACCCGGCTGTCATGGATGACGTTGCCATCGGCCAGGCGCAGGGCCGGGATTTTACCCAGCGGGTTGTCTTCGTTGAGGGTAAGGTCCGGGCTGACCGGCGTGAGCACGCTGGTTTGCAGCGCCACGCGGTCCTGTTGACCGGTTTCGTGCAACAGCACCATGACTTTGCGAACGAAGGGCGACAAAGGGTTGTGGAACAGGGTCATGCTGGGGGCGGACATGGCAGCGTCTCGGTCTAGGGCAGTGCTGGGCAGCATAGCGCGTTGGTCCGGGAGCTCAAGCAGTTGGCGTCGAACCCAAAGCGGATGTCGTCGTGTGACTCCAGTGATCTGCGGCTCTGTAGCAGCTGCCGAGCAGCGCGAGGCTGCGTTCGGCTGCGGAGCGGCCGCAGCCCGGCGAACGCGATTTGTCTGAAACAACTCGGTCGCGGGATTCACGACTGCTGCGCAGCCGGACGCAGCCTCGCGCTGCTCGGCAGCTGCTACAGGAGTCCGCCAATCGATTTGGATCAGCGACGTTGCAAGAGACCGCGCAGGGCGAGGATTGCGGGAACACCCAGGCCAAGCCAGCTCAAGGCATCCCACACGCCATCGCCCAGCAATGCGGCGAACAGCCCCGCAACGCTGAGCAGGGCGATAACCGAGGGGGTGGAGAAGACCTTCCAGAAATTCGACTGCCTCGGCCTCATGCTGGACGCTCCGCGTTCTCGAGCAAAGGTTTTGCAGCCTTGCGCCGCACCACCCACAGGTAAACCCCGCTGCCGAGGACGATAATGGTCAGCCCATCCAGGGTCGCCCAAAGGATCTTCATCGGCATGCCGCCGTAATCACCGAAGTGCAGCGGTTGTGACATGCCCATGGCGTCCATGTACCACGGCCGTTCGGCCACGGCGGTGACTTGCAGGGTGCTGGCGTCGATCAGCACCGGTGTCAGCAGGTGCGAGGTCAGGTGAGTGCTGCCTTTCATGAACACCGCGTAATGATGTTCGCTGGAGAATCGTGTGCCGGGGAAGGCGATAAAGTCCGGCTGCATGCCCGGTGCGACGTCCTTGGCGATGTCGAGCAAACGGGTCGCGGGCGCCAGTTGTATCAGCGGCGGCGCGTCGCGGTACGGTGCGATCATCGCGCTCAGACTGTCGTTGCGCCACGCCGCGATCAACAGGTCGGCGCAGGCGCTGATAACGCCGGTGACGCCGACCACCAAGGCCCAGGTCAAGGTCACCACGCCGATCAAGTTGTGCAGGTCGAGCCAGCGCAGGCGGGTGGATTTGTTCTGGCGCACGGTGGCGAATTTCAAACGGCGCATGAACGGCAGATACAGCACCGTCCCGGACACAATCGCCACCACGAACAGAATGCCCATGAATGCCAGCAGCAGCTTGCCCGGCAGACCGGCGAACATGTCCACGTGCAAGCGCAACATGATCATCATGAAACCGCCGTTGGCTGACGGCATCTCCAGCGCTTCACCGGTGCGGGCGTCGAGCATGAAAGTGTGAGACGAGTTCGGTTCAGTGCCGGCGGTGGCCGCCATGATCGTAATCGCGGCGTTGGGCTCATCTTCGTTAAAGCCGAAATACTGCATGACTTCGCCGGGACGATGCTGTTCAGCCGCCTGCACCAACTGCTGCAAATTCAGCGGCGGGGTGTTCGCCGGCATTGCCTTCAATTCAGCGGCATCGCCCAGCAGATGGTCGATTTCGTGGTGGAAGATCAACGGCAAGCCGGTCAGCGCCAGCAACAGCAGAAAGACCGTGCAGATCAGGCTGGTCCAGGTGTGGACGAAGGACCAGCGGCGAATTGTTTTACTTTTCATTTCTTGGCCTTCAGAAAGACCAAAGCCGTCCATTTCGGACGGCTCGGGTCTTGGGCGTGTCAGGTCAGGCGATTACCACGAGTAAGTTGCACTGGCGACGACGCTGCGTTGGTCGCCGTAGTAGCAATAAAAGCTGTCACAGGTGGAGATGTAGTCCTTGTCGAACAGGTTGGTGGCGTTCAGTGCCAGGGACGCGCCTTTCAGGCTGTTGTCGAGACGGCCCAGGTCGTAATGAACAGCGGCGTCGAACACGGTGTGGGCGTCAGCCTTGCCCAGCGAAGTATTGCCCTGGTCACCGTAGGTATTGCCGGTGTAACGAGCGCCGGCGCCAATGCCGAAACCGTCCAGCACGCCGTTGTGCCAGGTGTAATCGGTCCACAGCGAAGCCTGTTGGTTGGGCATCAGTTGCAGGCGATTGCCTTTGAAGTCGCCTTTCTGCACTTCGGATTTGGCCAGTGTGTAAGCTGCGATGACCTTGAGGTTCTCGGTCACGTCGGAGACGGCTTCCAGTTCCAGACCTTTGACTTTCACTTCACCGGTCTGGCTGGTGATCGAAACGTTGTTCGAGTTGGTCGTGGTGACGGAGACGTTTTTCTGGGTCAGGTCGTAGACCGCAGCGGTCAGCAGGGTGCTGCTGCCAGGCGGTTGGTACTTGATGCCCAGTTCCCATTGCTTGCCTTCAGTCGGCTTGAACGAATCGGTCGGTGATGCCGTGGCTTTGCTGGTCGGCTGGAACGACTCGGCGTAGGACAAGTAGGGCACGAAGCCTGAGTCGAACACATAGCTGATCGCCGCGTTGCCGCTGAAGTGCTTGTCCCGTTCGGTGTTGGTGGCGTCGCCCTTGTTGAAGAACTGGGTGCTGGTGTGAACCCAGTCTTCACGACCTCCCAACGTCAGGCGCCATTGGTCGAGGGCCATCTGGTCCTGGATGTACAGACCGGTTTGGTAGGTCTTCTGGTCGTAATCGTAGAACGCCGCCGAGCGTGGCGGACGAACGATGGGCTGGCCATAGATCGGGTTGTTGACGTTGGTGGTCAGACCGTCGCCGAAGATCGAGGTGTAGTGGGTGTTGGTGCGTTGGTGATCGAGGCCGATCAACAGGGTGTGACGGAGGTCGCCGGTCGCGAAGTCGCCCTGAAAGTTGTTGTCCACGGCGAACTGACTGATGTCCTCGTCGACACTGGTGCTCGAACGACCCACATTGCCCTCGGCATCGACTTGGGTGAACGGATAGGCGCCGGGGGTGAGGGCCTGGAAGGACAGGTCCGATTTTGTGTAACGCAGGTTCTGCTTGAACTGCCAGACATCGTTCAAACGATGTTCAAAGGCGTAGCCCAGCGCGTAGTAGGTGCGGTCGTAGAACTCCCAGTCCGGGTCGCCCAGATTCTTGTGGTGGGAGATCTTGCCGAGGGGCGAATGGATCTTGGTGCCCTGCACCGGCAAGAACTGGCTGGTGATGCCGGTATCGTCACGGGTGAACTGCGTGAGCAGGGTGAACCGGGTGTCTTCGTCGATGTTCCAGGTCAGGCTCGGCGCAATGTTGTAGCGCTTGTTGTCGACGTGGTCGATCTGCGTGCCGCTGTCGCGCACCACACCGCTCAGACCGTAGAGGAACTGGCCTTCGTCGTCGATCTTGCCGGTGCTGGCGAAGTTGATCTGGCGATGGTTGTCACTGCCATATTGCACCTGGATTTCATTGCTCGACTCGGCGCTGGGGCGCCGGCTGACCATGTCGAGCAAGCCGCCTGGCGGGGTCTGGCCGTAAACCGACGAGGCCGGGCCGCGCAGCAGGGCGAGGCGGTCCAGGTTCCAGGTTTCCTGTTTCGGGTTGGCGTACACGCCTTTTGGTAGCGGCAGGCCATCGAGGAATTGAGTCGGCTCGAAACCGCGCACGCGTAACCAGTCGGTGCGGGTGTCGCTGCCGTAGCTGCTGGCGGTGATGCCGGGCATGTAGCGCACCGCGTCATCGAGGCTATGCACGCTGCGGTCGTCCATTTGCTCGCGGGTGGCGACCGAAATCGAGCGCGGCGCTTCGACCAGCGCGGTATCGGTCTTGGTACCGGCGGCGGTGCGGGTGGCCAAATAACCCTCCACCGGGCCCCAGGCACTTTCAGTGTTTTCAACGCCAATGACGGCGGTTTCCGGCAGGGCCATCACGCCTTCGGGCACGGCCACCAGGCTGTAGGTGCCAGCGCTGCTCTGTTCCAGTTGCAGACCGGTGCCGCGCAAGGCCTCACGCAGGGCGCCAGCTGCGTCGAACTGGCCTTTGACCGGTGCCGAAGTCTTGCCCGCCGCCAGTGAAGGATTCAACGACAGCGCCAGGCCCGCCTGGCTGGCGATCTGGTTCAGGGTGCTGGCCAATGGCGCGGCCGGCAGGTTGTAGGCGCGAACGCTGGACGCCTGTTCAGCGGCGATCAGCTGACTGCTGGCCAGAGGGGCGCAAAGGGCAATGGCGATTGCCAGCAAACTGGGGCGCAACAAGGTGTCTAGCGAACGGGACATAAGGCGGCTCCTGAATGGAAATATTTCTCAATTGCCTAGGTGCCGAACGAGAATTCAAAAGTGATAGGGCTGATTGAAAATAATTTCGATTCAGTAAAGTCTTTATAAAGATCGTTCCCACGCTCTGCGTGGGAATGCCTCAATGGACGCTCTGCGTCCGCTACGGCATGTGACGCGGAGCGTCACGGGCTGCATTCCCACGCAGGAGCGTGGGAACGATCAATCACATCACTTGGGGTCAGTCTTCGCCACGACCGTCACCCACCACGGCGTGTGCTGTTCGATCTGCACCGGCAGGGTCGGCAACAGCGCGCTCAGCGCCTTGTCGGTGTCATGCAGCGGGAAGCTGCCGGTGATTCGCAGGTCGGCAATCTCGGGTGCAACACCCAAATGCCCGCGGCGATAGCGACCGAGTTCATGGACCAGGTCTTCCAGCCGTGTGTTGTCCACCACCAGCATGCCGCGGGTCCAGGCATCGGCGCCGAGGTTGAGCGCGACGATCGGCCCGAGGCCATTGCTGCGCATCAGGACTTGCTGGCCTTCACGCAGAACCTGTTCTTCAGGACTCGACTCGGGATGAGCCGCCACTGCCGATTTCAGCACGCTCAAGCGCGTACCTTGTTCTTCGCGCTTGACCAGAAACCTTGTCCCCAGTGCGCGCAGGCTGCCTTCGCGGGTTTCGACGATGAACGGCCGGGCGTCACCATGGCCGGTTTCGACGAGGATTTCCCCTTCATGGAGGATGATTAGTCGCTGCGTTTCATCGAAACGCACGTCCACGGCACTGTGGGTATTGAGGTTGATCAGCGTGCCGTCGGTCAGGTGCAGGGTGCGTTGCTCACCGGTGGCGGTGCGCTGGTCGGCCAGCCAATAGTCGATCGGCAGATAACGATCACCGGCGAACAGCGCCAACCCGATCACCGCGACGATGCTGGCCACGCCGCTGCCGAGTTTGCGCACTCGACGGCGGATACTCTCCCGCGATTGCAGTAACGCGGTGCGTGCCGGGCCGCTGGCAACGCTGAAGCGCTGGTCGAGCATGCCCAGTTGGCGCCATGCCCGCGCATGTTCTTCGTGGGCGGCATGCCATTTGGCGAATTCTTCGCGCTCCACCGGGTTGCCAGAGTCCAGGGACAATTGCCAGGCAATCGCGGCATCCAGCACCTGCGCCGAGACGGGTTTGGAGCTGACCGGACTCATACCGGCTCACCGTACAAAGCGCTGTAGCACTGACGAATGCCCTGAGCCAGGTACTGACGAACTCGCGGCACTGACACACCCAAACGCTCGGCGATTTCTGAGTGGCCGAGGCCGTCGAGACGGTTATAGAGAAACGCCGCCCGGGCCTTGCTTGAGAGTTTGCCGAGCAGACGGTCGATGGCTTTGAGGTCTTCGAGGGTCATGTGCTGTTCCTCCACTGACGGTTGTTCACCTTCAGGGATCAGCATCAGTTCCGTGAGGTAGGCCTGCTCCAGCGCGGCGCGGCGGAAATAGTCGAACAGCAGACCCTTGGCAATCGCCACCAGAAACGCGCGTGGCTCGCGTGGTTCCTTCAGCTCTTCACGCCCCAGCAAGCGCACAAAAGTGTCCTGACTCAGGTCTTCGGCTCGTTGCGGACAGGCCACGTTGCGTCGCAGCCAAGCCAATAGCCAACCGCGATGGTCGCGATATAACGCACCAACGAGCTCACTTTGAGGGCTTTGGACTGACGACACGCAGCATCACCGATTGGGAAGTGTTAACTAACGAGAATTGTTCGCGATTGTGGCAGAGGCGGGGGAGGTAAGCAATTGGCGCTGGTCGGGTGGTTTTGACGAAGTGTTCAGTTGGACCGCGTCATCGTTCTTCGCGGGCAAGCCTCGCTCCTACAAAGAGCTTGCGTAAATCCTGTAGGAGCGAGCGGTGCGGCGATCCGACTTGCCCGCGAAGGGGCCGGAACAGGCGCAGCGGATCTAAAAGGAAGGCGCTCGCTGTCGCCGCTTCCACTGATTCATCCGCTGCTGCAGATTCAACGGGCTATGAATCTGCAACTGCCGCGCCCGGCTGAACAAAATCAACGCCAGCTCAGCGGTGGCCAACGCATCGGCACTGGCATTGTGGCGCTCGAACACTTCCAGTTTGAACCAGTCGATCCACTCATCCAGCCCGGCATCGCGAATGTGCGCCTGAGGGCAAAGCAGCGGCGCGATGTCTGCTACATCCAGAAACGGATGCTGCAACTTGTAGCCCAGATGGTCTTTCAGCGCGCGCCCGAGCATGTGCTGATCGAACGGCGCATGAAACGCCAGCACCGGGCTGTCGCCGACGAACTCCATAAACTCGACCAAGGCCTGAGCCGGATCGCTGCCAGCGGCAATCGCGCTCGGCCCCAAGCCATGGATCAACACGCTGGGCGCCAACTTCATGTCGGCGCATCGCAACGTGCGTTCGAACTGCTGGCTGAAATCGATCGCGCCGTCCTCGATCACCACCGCGCCGATGGACAACACCCGATCCTTGTTCAGGTTCAACCCGGTGGTTTCCAGGTCGAGTACCACCCAGCGCTGTTCGCGCAGGCTGCATTCGCCAAGCTCTGCCGCCAAGGGCAAGCGTTGCAGACGTTGTTGAAGTTCGCCGGGAAGGCTCGGACCTGCCGGGCGCAGCCATGAAAACAGGCTCATAGCTGATACCGCAGGGCCAGGCTGCTTTGCAGGCGTTGTGCCTGGCGCAGGGATTCACGCAGGATCCGTCGATCCAGATGATTGAGGCTGTCAGGGTCGACCCGGTTGGAGTAGGGCAAGTTCTCCCGGGTCTGTAGCTGATGTTGCTGCATGCGGGCTTGCTGGATGAAGTGATAAGCCTCTTCGTACGCCGCACCGTCCAGCCGTTCGATGACTTCTTTTTCCACCAGTTGGCGAAAGCGCTCCAACGTATTGTTTGCCTCGATCCCATGGGCCAACGCGAGCAGTCGGGCACCGTCCACAAACGGTGTAAGCCCCTGGATTTTCAAATCCAGGGTGGCTTTCTCGCCATTCTTGCGAGCCAGTACGAACTCACGGAAACGTCCTACGGGCGGACGGTTACGCAGGGCGTTCTCGGCCATCATCCGTTGGAACAGTCGGTTGTCATTCACCTGATCGAGAATGCCCTGACGCAGCTGCTCGCAGCCTTGCTCGTCGCCCCAGACCACCCGCAAGTCGAAATAAATGCTCGAACCCAGCAGGTTCTCCGGCGTTGCCTCGCGGATAAACGCCGCAAAACGTCGCGACCATTCGGCCCGGGACAGACACAGCTCTGGGTTGCCGGCCATGATGTTGCCCTTGCACAGGGTGAAACCGCAGAGCGCCAGGCTCTGGTTGATCTGCTGGGCGATGGGCAACAACTTGCCGCGAATCTCGGCGGCATGGGCCGCGTCCCGGGCTTCGAACAGAATGCCGTTGTCCTGATCGGTGTGCAGTGTCTGTTCGCGGCGACCTTCGCTACCAAAGCACAGCCAGCTGAACGGAATGCCGGGGTCACCTTTTTCGGCGAGGGTCAGTTCGATCACCCGGCACACGGTGTGGTCGTTGAGCAGGGTGATGATGTGAGTGATCTGGGTTGAAGAGGCGCCGTGGGCCAGCATGCGCTCCACCAGTTGGCCGATTTCGCCGCGCATCGCCACCAGGTTTTCTACGCGCTGGGCGCTGCGGAGGGTCCGCGCCAGATGCACCAGGTCGACCCGTTGCAGGGAAAACAGGTCACGTTCCGAGACCACGCCGCACAGGCGATGATCCTTCACCAGGCAGACGTGGGCGATGTGCCGCTCGGTCATGGCAATCGCCGCATCGAAGGCGCTGTGGTCCGGCGACAGGAAAAACGGCGCTTGGGTCATGTGCCGTTCGATGGCTTCGTTGAAGTCGTTAGTGCCGTCGGCCACCACATGGCGCAGGTCGCGCAGGGTGAAAATCCCCAGCGGCGCTTTCTGTTCGTCGACGACCACGATGCTACCGACCTGCTGCTCGTGCATCAGGGTCACGGCTTCACGCAGCGGCGTGGTCGGGCTGCAGGTCACCGGGTGGCGCATGGCCAATTCGCCCAGTCGGGTATTAAGCGAGTACTGGGTGCCAAGGGTTTCCACGGCTTTTTGCTGGACTTGCTGGTTAACCTGATCCAGCAGGCTGCTCACGCCGCGTAGGGAAAAGTCGCGAAACGCGTTGGAAAGTGCGAACAATTTGATGAACGCCAGCTTGTTCAGCTGTAGGCAAAAGGTGTCTTCGGCCGCGAGGTGTTCGGTGCGGGTTGCACGCTCCCCCAGCAGCGCGGCGAGGGGAAAACACTCGCCGGTGGTGATTTCGAAGGTGGTTTCGGTCCCGCCCTTGGCCGTGTGGGGACGTTCACCCACGACCCGGCCTTGTTTGACGATGTAGAAATGTTCAACCGGGCCGTCGGCGGGCTTGATGATGCTCTCGCCGGGGGCATAAAAGCGCAGCTGACACTGCTCGACCAGGTACGCCAGGTGGGCGTGTTCCATTTGATTGAAGGGCGGGAAGCGCTGAAGGAATTGCAAAGTGCCCTGGATGTTCTGCAACACCGCGGTTTTCCCTGCCTGTGTGAAGGCGTCCGCTTTACTCATAACTATTACCGCAGTCTTTTTTGAATTGTTGTTGTCGGATGACTCACACATGGTCGGCCCCTGCGTGCAGGGTGCCCATTGGACGTAAGTCTAGGTAGGCAATGAAGCTGTCGGTATTTGGGAAATGTCTGACGCAACTGTGGGAAAAACCTCCTGCATTGGCTATAGGAAAACTTTCCGACGAAGTGCACCCTGAAGGTCTGCTGGGTGATGTCACACGGAAGTGATAGGCAATTGAATTGAAAACGCAGAGAAAGCCATGTCCGACCACGATATTTTGAGCGACGCCGAGCGCGAGGCGCTGAGTGCCGTCATGCAGGAACCTGACCTGCCGCCGCAGCGGGTACTGATCGTCGACGACGATAAAGACGCACGCGAGTTGCTGTCGGAGATTCTTGCGCTGGACGGGATTCGCTGCATGACGGCGGCCAGTGGCGAAACTGCACTCAAGATGTTGGAGACGACGCCATCGATCGGTCTGGTCATTACGGATCTGCGGATGAGGAATGTCGATGGCCTGGACCTGATCCGCCAGGTGCGTGAGTCGGTTCGGGCGGCAATGCCGATCATCATTGTTTCCGGTGACGCCGACGTGAAAGATGCGATCGCTGCGATGCATTTGAGCGTGGTCGACTTCCTGCTCAAGCCTGTCGATACCGGCAAGCTGGTGGCGCTGGTCAAGCATGAGTTGGGAATGGATGTGTAGGTTCTGATGATCGTTCCCACGCTCTGCGTGGGAATGCAGCCCGGGACGCTCCGCGTCCCATTCAGTGCCGAACGCGGAGCGTCCGTGGAGGCATTCCCACGCAGAGCGTGGGAACGATCTAATCCACAAACAAAAAAGCCCTGATCTTTCGATCAGGGCTTTTTTTGTCCCGCGTCAGCGCTCAGTTACAGGCCATTGGCAGCCTTGAACTCGCGGCGGCGACGGTGCAGAACCGGCTCGGTGTAGCCGTTCGGCTGTTTCGTGCCTTCGACCACCAGTTCGACCGCCGCCTGGAAGGCGATGTTGCTGTCGAAGTTCGGTGCCAGCGGACGATACAGCGCGTCATTGGCGTTCTGACGGTCAACCACTGGCGCCATGCGCTTGAGGCTTTCCATGACCTGGTCTTCGGTGACGATGCCGTGGCGCAGCCAGTTGGCGATGTGCTGGCTGGAAATCCGCAGCGTCGCACGGTCTTCCATCAGGCCGATGTCATTGATGTCCGGCACTTTCGAGCAACCGACGCCCTGGTCGATCCAGCGCACCACGTAACCGAGAATGCCCTGGGCGTTATTGTCCAGTTCGTTCTTGATCTGCTCTGCAGTCCAGTCTGGATTGACGGCCAACGGGATGGTCAGGATGTCATCCACCGAAGCGCGCGCGCGTTTGGCCAGTTCGGCCTGACGGGCGAACACGTCGACCTTGTGGTAGTGCAGCGCGTGCAGCGCAGCAGCGGTCGGCGACGGAACCCAAGCGGTGTTGGCGCCGGCCATCGGGTGAGCGATTTTCTGTTCGAGCATCGCTGCCATCAGGTCCGGCATGGCCCACATGCCTTTACCGATCTGCGCGCGACCTTGCAGGCCGGTGCTCAAACCGATATCGACGTTCCAGTTCTCATAGGCGCCGATCCACTTCTCAGCCTTCATGTCCGCCTTGCGCACCATCGGGCCGGCTTCCATGGAGGTGTGGATTTCATCACCGGTACGGTCGAGGAAACCGGTGTTGATGAACACTACCCGCTCGCTGGCAGCCTTGATGCAGGCCTTGAGGTTGACCGTGGTACGGCGTTCCTCGTCCATGATCCCGACTTTCAGCGTGTTGCGCGGCAGACCGAGTACTTCTTCGATGCGACCGAACAGCTCGTTGGTGAACGCCGCTTCTTCCGGGCCGTGCATCTTCGGTTTTACGATGTAGACCGAGCCAGTGCGGCTGTTCTTACGCGAGTTGTTGCCGTTGAGGCTGTGGATCGCCGCAAGGCTGGTGACCAGGCCGTCGAGAATGCCTTCCGGCACTTCATTGCCGTCCTTATCGAGGATTGCGTCGATGGTCATCAGGTGACCAACGTTACGCACGAATAACAACGAACGACCGTGCAGGCTCAGTTCTTTACCATCGACACCGGTGTAAGTGCGGTCGGCGTTCATGGTGCGGGTAAAGGTCTGACCGCCCTTGGAGACTTCTTCCGACAGATCGCCCTTCATCAGGCCAAGCCAGTTGCGGTAGATCACCACTTTGTCATCGGCATCGACGGCGGCGACGGAGTCTTCGCAGTCCATGATGGTGGTCAGCGCGGCTTCCATCAGGATGTCTTTGACACCGGCAGCGTCGGTCTGGCCGACCGGGGTGCTGGCGTCGACCTGGATTTCGAAGTGCAGGCCGTTGTTCTTCAGCAGGATCGCGGTCGGTGCGGCTGCATCGCCGTGGAAACCGATCAGTTGGGCATCGTCGCGCAGGCCGGTGTTGCTGCCGCCTTTAAGGGCGACCACCAGTTTGCCGTCAACGATCTTGTAGGCGGTGGAATCGACGTGAGTACCGGCAGCCAATGGCGCCGCTTCGTCGAGGAAGGCGCGGGCGAAGGCGATGACCTTGTCACCGCGAACCTTGTTGTAGCCTTTGCCTTTTTCCGCGCCGTCAGCCTCGCTGATGGCGTCGGTGCCGTAGAGCGCGTCATACAGCGAACCCCAACGGGCGTTCGAGGCATTGAGCGCGAAGCGGGCGTTCATCACCGGGACCACGAGCTGTGGACCGGCCATGCGGGCGATTTCGTCATCGACGTTTTGCGTCGTTGCCTGGAAATCAGCCGCTTCTGGCAGCAGATAACCGATGTCTTGCAAGAAGGCTTTATAGGCCACGGCGTCGTGTGGTTGACCGGCACGGGATTGGTGCCAGCCATCGATACGAGCCTTGAAATCATCGCGTTTGGCGAGTAGGGCTTTGTTCTTCGGCGCCAGGTCATGAATGACCTTGTCGGCACCGGCCCAGAACTTATCGGCGGTGAGGCCGGTACCGGGAATGGCTTCGTTGTTCACGAAGTCGAACAGGACTTTGGCGACCTGCAGGCCACCGACTTGAACGTGTTCAGTCATTGCTTGCCTCACTCTGCTCAGCTATTTCGCTTTTCAGCTCTTCAATTTTGACAATGAAGCCTCTGGCCATTTAAACCACAAACCCGTCTGCCAGTACATGCCCGTTCGGGCGGCTGGGTTAGGTCCAATCAACGGCTTGGATGCCTTGCTGACGGGGCTTTCAGGGTTGCGACTGTGCCTGTGGCAGACATCGATCCAACGTTATGTAGTGCGCGCTGCGGCATACTACATGATGAATTGCGGTTGTGAAAATTAGACTAATTACGTCGTTCTGCGACCCTATGACGCATTGCAGTCATGTCGGGGAGCGGGATGTTCTCAAAAAACTATTGGATTGTTCCAGTTAAATATAAAAACTTGTACACATAATCTTCGGTTCACTGCTATGGCGCTTTGGTTTTCCGAGGCGCCGAGCCGATTCCCGCCCCTTGCCTATACTTGGTCTTCTATAACAAAAGTCATGACAAGAGGGCTGCGCCATGGACCACCTCGTACTCACTGTATTCGCTCCAGACAAGCCAGGGCAGGTCGAGCGCATCGCCCAGTGCATTGCCGAGCACGGCGGTAACTGGCTGGAAAGTCGGATGTCACGCATGGCCGGGCAGTTCGCCGGGATTCTTCGTGTGGGCGTGCCGGCCGAGGCCTACGATGAACTGGTGGATGCCCTACAGGCGTTGTCCGCCCATGGCATTCGCGTGCTGATTGCCGAAAGCGGCATCGAGCAATCGTGCACCTGGAAGCCGATTGCCATGGAATTGGTGGGCAATGATCGCCCTGGGATCGTGCGCGACATCACGCGTTTGCTGAGTGAGCAGGGGGTGAACCTGGAGCGTCTGGTGACCGAAGTACGTCCGGCGCCGATGAGCAGCGAGCCTTTGTTCCACGCTGAAGCGATTCTCGCCGTGCCGCTGACGCTGTCTCTGGACGTGTTGCAATCGCGACTGGAAACCCTGGCGGACGATTTGATGGTCGAATTGGTACTGCGCAGTGAATCCTGAAAAGGTTATCCAAGTTATACGTGCACCTGCCTGTGGATAACCTGTAGAGACAGCCCGCCAGGCCACGTCGGCCGGGGCTCTTCAGAATATGATCAAAAAACCAGCAGTTTCAGGGACTTGCGCACAAACGCCGGGGATCACGCTGTGGATAACCTTGGGACGGATCGGTACAGGCCACGGGAACCGAGGCCTGCAGGGGTTTGTGTGTTTTTTGATCAGCGGCGGCGACGCAAACTTATCATCGCATCGACGCTGTAAACCGCCAGGCCAGCCCAGATAAAGATGAACGCCACGAGGGTGCTGGATGACAAGTGTTCATCAAACAGCAGAACGGCTTGCAGCAATACCAGCGTCGGCGCCAAGTACTGGAGAAATCCCAGCGTCGTGTAAGGCAAATGCCGTGCAGCGGCGTTGAAACACACCAGCGGCACCAGCGTCACCGGACCGGCGGCCACCAGCCACCAGGCTTCGGACGTGGTCCAGAATTCGGCTTGAGCGCTGCTCGCGGTGGGGTTGAACAGCAACCACGCGACGGCAATCGGCACCAGCATCCAGGTTTCCACCACCAGTCCAGGTAATGCTTTGACCGGTGCCTGCTTGCGGATCAGTCCGTAAAAACCGAAGGTCAGCGCCAGCACCAGTGACACCCACGGCAGGCTGCCGACTTGCCAGACCTGTTGCGCAACGCCAACCGCCGCGAGCCCAACCGCCAGCCATTGCATGCGCCGCAGCCGTTCGCCAAGGATCAGCATGCCCAACAGCACGTTCACCAGCGGGTTGATGTAGTAACCGAGGCTGGCCTCGAGCATGCGCCCGTTGTTCACCGACCAGACGTAGGTCAGCCAGTTGGCCGCAATCAGCGTGCCGCTCAGGGCCAGGATCGCCAGGCGTTTCGGGTTGTCACGCAACTCGCGCCACCAGCCCGGATGTTTCCACACCATCAGTAGCAAGGCGCCGAACAGCGCGGACCAGAGCACGCGGTGGATGATGATCTCCACGGCGGGCACGTTGGCGATGGCTTTGAAGTAGAGCGGGAAAAGTCCCCAGATGATGTAGGCACTCAGGCCCAGGATGTACCCGCGACGCGGGTTGGCGGCTTGCATGCAGAATCCTTGCTTAGGCAGCTAACAATCCCTTGTAGGAGCGAGGCTTGCCCGCGAAGAAGGATAGCGCGGTATATCAGGCAGTCCGCGTTATCGTTCTTCGCGGGCAAGCCTCGCTCCTACAGGAGATGCGGTTGTCAGAAAAGTTTTAATGGCTCTTCGTTGAGTGCGGCCAGTTGTTCGCGCAACGCCAACACTTGATCACCCCAATACCGCTCCGTGCCGAACCACGGAAAACTGTGCGGGAATGCCGGGTCGTCCCAGCGGCGGGCGAGCCAGGCGCTGTAGTGCATCAGGCGCAAGGCGCGCAGGGGTTCGATCAACGCGAGTTCCCGCGGATCGAAGTCGTGGAACTCACTGTAGCCGTCCATCAATTCCGACAACTGACCGAGACATTCCTGACGATCACCGGCGAGCATCATCCAGATGTCCTGCACCGCCGGGCCCATGCGACAGTCGTCCAGGTCGACGATATGGAACATCTCGTCGCGGCACATCATGTTGCCGGGGTGGCAGTCGCCGTGCATGCGGATGTTCTTGTGCGGCGTAACGTTGTAAACCTCTTCCACACGCTTGAGCAGGTCGCGGGCCACCGACTCGTAGGCTGGCAGCAAACTGCGCGGTATGAAATTCCCTTCGAGCAATGTCGTCAGCGAGTCATGACCGAAATTCTTCACGCCCAGCGCTTCGCGGTGTTCGAACGGCTTTGTAGCGCCGACGGCGTGCAGGCGACCGAGCAGTTGCCCCAGGCGATACAGCTGATCGAGATTGCCAGGCTCTGGCGCACGGCCACCACGGCGGGGGAACAGGGTGAATCGGAAACCGGCGTGTTCATGCAGGCTGGCACCGTTGTGAATCATCGGCGCGACCACCGGCACGTCGCACTCGGCGAGTTCGAAGGTGAATTGGTGCTCTTCGAGAATCGCTTCGTTGGTCCAGCGCTGCGGACGGTAGAACTTGGCGATCAGCGGCTCGGAGTCTTCGATGCCGACCTGATAGACACGGTTCTCATAGCTGTTGAGCGCCAGAATGCGCGCGTCGCTGAGAAAGCCAATGCTTTCGACGGCATCGAGCACGAGGTCTGGGGTGAGGGTTGCAAACGGGTGGGCCATGCTGACTCCTGCGCGCGGCAGGCTGCCGCGTCCGGCCAAGCATGGTAGCGCAGACGGGGCTTCTTTAGTGGGATCGTTCCCACGCAGCGTGGGAACGATCATCAAGAGGCCCGGTCAGGCGCCGACGATCCCGCCATCTTCCCGGGAAATCGCCATCACCGAAGACCGTGGCTTGCCATTCGGCAGATGCTCAGGGAACGTCGACCCACCGTTCTCCCCCGGATGCTGAATCCCGACAAACAAGGTTTTCTGGTCGGGCGAGAAGCTGATCCCCGTCACCTCACAGCCCACCGGCCCGACCATGAAGCGCCGAATCTCTCCGGTTACCGGGTCAGCGCAGAGCATCTGATTGTTGCCCATACCCGCGAAATCACCGGCATTGCTCGAGTCGCCATCGGTTTGAATCCACAACCGTCCGGCATCATCGAAAGCCAACCCATCCGGGCTGTTGAACATGTTCTGTGGCGTGATGTTCGACGAACCGCCCTTCGGCGTGCCGGCGTGGACGCCCGGGTTACCGGCGACCACGAACAGATCCCAGGAAAAGCTTTTGGCACCGTGATCGTCACGGTCGGTGCGCCAGCGCAGAATCTGCCCATAGACGTTTTTCTCGCGCGGGTTAGGTCCGCCCACCGGCTGGCCATCCTCGCCACGCTTGGCGTTGTTGGTCAGCGTGCAATACACCTGGCCATCCTTGGGGCTGACGACGATCCACTCCGGACGGTCCATACGCGTGGCTTTCACCACCGTGGCCGCGAGGCGCGCGTGAATCAGCACTTCGGCCTGACTGGCAAAACCGCTGCTGGCGTCGAGGCCGTTTTTGCCGTGGGTCAGCTCGACCCACTCGCCCTGGCCTTTCGGGTGATCGGCATTGCCGTCACCCGCGTCGAAACGCGCCACGTACAGAGTGCCGTGGTCCAGCAGGTCGCGGTTGGCCTTGGGGTTTTTGTGGTTGATCTTGTCGCGGCTGACGAATTTGTAGATGAACTCGCCGCGCTCGTCGTCGCCCATGTACACCACGGCGTGACCGTCATTGGTTTCGGCAAGGGCGGCGTTTTCATGTTTGAAACGACCCAGCGCGGTGCGTTTGACTGGCGTCGATTGCGGGTCGAACGGGTCGATTTCCACCACCCAGCCGTGACGGTTGAGTTCGTTGGGGTTTTTCGCCAAGTCGAAGCGCTCGTCGTGCGGGTGCCAGTTGATCTCTTTGCTGGCCGCCACCGCGCCGTAGCGTTTCTGCGCGGCGTCGAACTTTTGCTCGGCATTACTGCTGCCAAAGCAGTCGGTGAAGTTCTCTTCGCAGGTCAGATACGTGCCCCACGGCGTCTTGCCGTTGGCGCAGTTCTGGAAGGTGCCAAGGACGTTCTTGCCGTGTGGGTCGGCACTGGTTTTCAACAGCTCGTGGCCAGCGGCCGGGCCGCTCAGACTGATCGGCGCGTTGCCGTGAATGCGCCGGTTGTAGCGCGAGCCCTGGACGAAATGCCACTGGCCGTTCTTGCGCTGCACTTCGATCACTGACACGCCTTCACAGGCCAACGCCTTGCGCACGTCTGCAGCCGACTGCGGCATGCCGCCGTGAGCGTAGAGGTAGCGATAGTTGGTGTATTCGTTGTTGATCGCCATCAGCGCCCGGTTGTTGTCATCGGGGAATTCGAACAGGCTCATGCCGTCGTTGTTGTCGCCGAACTGGATTTCCTGATGCTCGGCCGTGCCGTTGCCACTCGCGTCGAACGCCGGGCCGTTGTTCTGCAGGGGCTGCCCCCAGCTGATCAACACCGAAGATGTGTAGCCTGGCGGCAGGCTGATGGCGTCGCTGGTGGCGGCGGAAATACTGTCAAAACCCAACAGTTTGCTGGAGCCGGCGCTGACGCTGGCGGCCAGCACGCTGCGGCTCAGCAGGTTGCCACCCAGGAACATTGCTGCACCGCAAAGGGCGCCGGCGCTGATGAAGCCTCGACGGCTGAGGCCGACCATATTCTCGAGGTCGGTGGATTGGTTGTCTTCTAATAGGCTCATATCAAGCTCCCTGCGGGTTTTTGCAGTCACCTTAAAGCGCGTTAATGACGCTAATGTTTCAGAGCGGTGTACCGAGCAAGATGTTGGACGGCGCGAATTGCACCCGCACCGGTTTATCGGCGGCGAGGCCGAGGGTTTTCAAGTGCAGCGGTTCGGCCAGCGCGCACAGTGTCTGGCCGTTGGGCAAGCCGACGCGCACTTCGCTGGGGCCGTTCTCGGCGTCGAGAATTTCTTCGATGATGCCCGCCAGGCAATTGTGTCCCGGCGTTGCGTCGTCCTCGATACCCAGCAGGTCGAGCCAACCAGCCTTGATCAGGGCGACCACTTCGGTGCCGGTTTCCAATTCCAGCCGCAGAGTGCTGTCGTGGGTGATCTGCGCATCGATGGTCAAGCCTTCTGCCAATTCAAGACGAATCCGGTCGTTGTGCCCTTGGTTATCGATCGCCACAACCTTGCCATGCAATTGATTGCGCGCGCTGGTTCTGAGCATCAGCCGACCGAGCAGGTCCAAGTCGCTGGCATCTTCGGCGGCTTCCAGCACCTGAGCCTGCAAGGCTTGCAGCTTTTGATACAGGCGCAATACGCGCTCGCCTTCGCTGGAGAGTTTGGCGCCGCCACCGCCCTTACCGCCGACACTGCGCTCCACCAACGGTTTTTGCGCGAGGTTGTTCAACTCATCGATGGCGTCCCAGGCCGCTTTGTAACTCAGGCCCGCGCTTTTGGCGGCGCGGGTGATCGAGCCCTGTTCGGCGATGTGCTGCAGTAACGCGATGCGCTGTGGACGACGGACGATGTGCTGGGACAACAACGTAGGCAAGGACATGGCAAGACGCTTTGGGCTGTGGCGATGAGAAGGACGTTGGCGGCTTGGGGCCCGGGAGTCAAGTCAGGGCACATCGCCGGGTTTGGGTGTGCGGGCCAGGCAATAGACGTCCACCCGCGCAGCGCCGGCGTCCATCAACAGCCGAGCGAGGGCCTGGGCTGTGGCGCCGGTGGTGAGCACGTCGTCGACCACTGCCAAATGTCGACCCTTGATGGACGCATCGGGCGTAAGAGTGAAGGCATTGCGCAGGTTTTTTTTGCGGGCGTCGGCATTCAGCTCCTGTTGCGCGCGGGTGTCCTGAATCCTCAACAGCAGCGTTTCATCACAAGGAATGTCGAGGCTGGCGCTGAGCCAGCGGGCCAGCATTGCGGCCTGATTGAAACCCCGTTGGCGCAGGCGCCTGGCGGCCAGCGGCACCGGGACCAGAGCGTCGGGCCGTTCTAGATCCTCATCGAAGCAATTTTGCAGGAATTGCGCGAGAAGTTCGGCGAGCAGGCGGCCAAACGGCCACTTCGCAGAATGTTTGAAGCGCATGATCAACGTGTCTACCGGAAAGCTGTACGTCCATGGCGCGGCCACTCGCTCGAAGGCGGGCGGTTGTTTCAGGCATTGGCCACAGGTCAGGCCTGCGGTGGGCAGCGGCAGCGCGCAGGTTTGGCAATGATCGCCAAGCCAGGGCAGATCGGTTTCGCACGCCATGCAGATGGGCGTGGGTCCTTCGGTTGCTTCACTGCAGAGTAAACAGTGTTGGTCATTGTTTAACCAGATGTAGACCGGTCCTGCGTATCGTGGTTGACAGCGCATCGCTCTTCCTTAAATATGCCGAACATCCGTGTCGCGTCTGTGGGTATTCCATTCCCCAGCCGCAAGCCATGCATAAAACAAGGAAACGCCCATGAGCGCCAGCACCACTGCAACCCTGCGTCATGACTGGTCTTTGGCCGAAGTCAAAGCACTCTTCGTTCAGCCATTCAACGACCTGTTGTTCCAGGCGCAGACGGTGCACCGCGCACATTTCGACGCCAACCGGGTCCAGGTGTCGACGCTGCTGTCGATCAAAACCGGCGCCTGCCCGGAAGATTGCAAATATTGTCCGCAGTCCGGTCACTACAACACCGGCCTGGAAAAAGAAAAACTGATGGAAGTGCAGAAGGTCCTCGAAGAGGCCGCTCGCGCCAAGGCCATCGGTTCGACCCGTTTCTGCATGGGCGCGGCGTGGAAGCACCCGTCGGTTAAAGACATGCCGTATGTACTGGAAATGGTCAAAGGCGTGAAAGCCATGGGCCTGGAAACCTGCATGACCCTCGGTCGTCTGGATCAGGATCAGACCGAAGCGCTGGCCCAAGCCGGCCTCGACTACTACAACCACAACCTCGATACCTCGCCTGAGTTCTACGGCAGCATCATCACCACCCGTACTTACAGTGAGCGCCTGCAAACCCTGGCTTACGTGCGTGACTCGGGAATGAAGATCTGCTCCGGCGGGATCCTCGGCATGGGCGAGTCGCTTGATGACCGCGCCAATCTGCTGATCCAGCTGGCCAACCTGCCAGAGCATCCTGAGTCGGTGCCAATCAACATGCTGGTGAAAGTCGCCGGTACGCCGCTGGAAAACGCCGACGATATCGACCCGTTCGACTTCATCCGCATGCTTGCTGTCGCCCGCATCCTGATGCCGCAATCCCACGTGCGCCTGTCCGCCGGCCGCGAAGCGATGAACGAGCAGATGCAGGCCCTGGCGTTCTTCGCCGGTGCCAACTCGATTTTCTACGGCGATAAATTGCTGACCACCGCCAACCCGCAGGCCGACAAGGACATGCAACTGTTCGGGCGCTTAGGGATCCTGCCGGAAGCGCGCGAAGAGCACGCTGACGAAGTCCATCAGGCGGCTATCGAGCAGGCGTTGGTTGAGCAGAAGAGCAGCGAGCAGTTTTATAACGCTGCGGTCTGACTTCCCCCGCCCTGTAGGAGCGAGCGGTTCGGCGTTCCTACAGGGATCGTGTGTTTTTTCTTACTCGCGAGGCCTGCATGTCTTTCGATCTCGCCGCGCGCCTTGCTGCCCGTCGTGCCGAAAATCTTTATCGCCATCGCCCATTGCTCGAAAGCCCTCAAGGCCCGGAAGTGGTGGTTGATGGTCAGCCGTTGCTGGCGTTCTGTAACAACGACTACCTGGGCCTCGCCAATCACCCGCAAGTGATCGAAGCCTGGCGCGCCGGAGCAACTCGTTGGGGCGTCGGCGGCGGGGCGTCGCATTTGGTCATCGGCCACAGCAGCCCGCATCACGCGCTGGAAGAGGCCTTGGCCGATTTCACCGGTCGCCCGCGCGCGCTGTTGTTCACCACGGGGTACATGGCCAACCTCGGCGCGGTCACCGCGCTGGTCGGGCAGGGCGATACGGTGCTGGAAGACCGGCTCAATCACGCGTCGTTGCTGGATGCGGGGCTGTTGTCCGGTGCGCGCTTCAATCGCTACCTGCACAACGACGCGGCGAGTCTGGCCAAGCGTCTCGAGAAGGCGACCGGCAACACTCTGATCGTCACCGACGGCGTGTTCAGCATGGACGGCGACATCGCCGACCTGCCGGCGCTGGCTCGGGAGGCAAAAGCCCAAGGTGCATGGTTGATGGTCGATGACGCTCACGGGTTTGGTCCGCTGGGCGCCCATGGCGGCGGGATTGTCGAGCATTTCGGCCTGAGTCAGGAAGACGTGCCGGTATTGGTCGGCACCCTCGGCAAGGCGTTCGGTACGGCCGGGGCTTTTGTGGCTGGCAGCGAGGAGCTGATCGAGAGCCTGATCCAGTTCGCCCGTCCCTACATTTACACCACCAGCCAGCCGCCGGCGCTGGCTTGCGCGACGCTGAAAAGCCTTGAACTGCTGCGTAGCGAACACTGGCGACGTGAGCATCTGAAAACGCTGATCTGCCAATTCCGCCACGGTGCCGAGCAGATCGGCCTGGAGTTGATGGACAGCTTCACGCCGATCCAACCGATCATGATCGGCGATGCCGGGCGTGCGGTTCGACTGTCGCAGATGTTGCGCGAACGCGGTCTGATGGTGACGGCGATCCGCCCACCGACCGTGCCCGCCGGCAGCGCTCGTCTGCGCGTGACCCTGACCGCCGCCCACAGCGAGGCGCAGGTGCAGCTATTGTTAAAGGGACTGGCCGATTGTTTTCAACAACTTGGACCGGAGCCAAGCCATGCGTAATCGTTTGATTCTGCTACCCGGCTGGGGTCTCGGGATTTCTCCTCTGGAGCCCTTGGCGGCCGCGTTACAAGGGCTGGATGAACACCTGCGGGTCGAGATCGAACCGTTGCCGGAACTGGAATCAAGCGATCTTGAGGAGTGGCTTGATGAGTTGGATTCGACGGTGCCACAGGATGTCTGGCTCGGTGGCTGGTCCCTGGGCGGTATGCTCGCTTCCGAGTTGGCGGCGCGGCGCGGCGATCGTTGCTGCGGCTTGCTGACGCTGGCGAGCAATCCAAGCTTCGTGGCTTGGGCTGGCTGGACCAATGCCATGCACGAAGAGGATTTCACTGCGTTCCTTAACGCCTGTCGTCTTGACCCAGGCGCGACCTTGAAACGCTTCAGCCTGCTTTGCTCCCAAGGATCTACTGACCCGCGGTCGCTTGCTCGGCTTTTATTAGCGGCAGCCCCCAAAACTACGGCACCTGTGCTGCTCAGTGGCTTGGAACTGTTGGGTGGGTTGGGCACGCGTCAGGCCTTACTGGACTTTCAAGGGCCGCAACTGCATTTGTTCGCCGGCCTCGACGGGCTAGTCCCGGCAGAAGCTGCCGGGGAGCTTTTGGCGCTACTGCCGGACGTCGAAATCGGTCTGATTGAACAGGCCAGTCACGCGTTTCTCCTGGAAGACCCCCACGGTGTGGCGGGGGCGATCCAGGCCTTTTTGCATGAGTTCGGTGATGACTGATTTATCCCTTCCCAACCTGCCCGGCGGCTTGCCCGACAAACGCCAGGTGGCGGCATCCTTTTCCCGCGCGGCGGCGAGCTATGACAGCGTGGCCGAATTGCAGCGTGATGTTGGCAGTGAATTGTCGAGTCGTTTGCCAGCGGACTTTGTGCCGGGTGTCTGGCTGGACCTGGGCTGCGGCACCGGGCATTTCAGCCGTGCATTGGGCGAGCGATTTCCTGCCAGTAACGGACTGGCATTGGATATCGCCGAAGGCATGCTCAATCACGCCCGGCCATTGGGGGGGGCAACGCATTTCATCGCAGGCGATGCCGAGCGGTTGCCGTTGCAGGATTCGACCTGCGATTTGATCTTCTCCAGCCTGGCGGTGCAGTGGTGTGCAGACTTCGCCTCGGTGCTCAGTGAGGCGCATCGGGTGCTGAAACCGGGCGGAATTTTCGCGTTTGCTAGTCTGTGCGTGGGCACGTTGTTTGAGCTGCGTGACAGCTGGCGTCAGGTGGACGGCATGGTGCACGTCAACCGCTTCCGCGAGTTCGGGGTTTATCAACAGCTGTGCGCGGCCAGCGGTTTGAGCGTCGCAAGCCTGGAAACCCGACCGCACGTGTCGCATTACCCGGATGTGCGCAGCCTGACCCATGAACTCAAGGCGCTGGGCGCGCACAACCTGAACCCCGGTCGGCCGGGTGGTTTGACCGGCAGGGCGCGGATCCTCGGCTTGATCGAGGCTTATGAGCAATTTCGTCAGGCCGAAGGTCTGCCGGCGACTTATCAAGTGGTGTACGCCGTTTTGGAGAAACCCTAATGAGCGCAGCGTATTTCATCACCGGTACGGACACCGATGTTGGCAAGACCACGGTTGCCGCAGGCTTGCTGCATGCCGCGCGGTTGGCGGGATTGAGTACGGCGGCGGGCAAGCCGGTCGCCTCCGGTTGCGATGTGACGCCCAAGGGCTTGCGCAATGCCGATGCATTGGCGTTGCTGGCGGAGTGTTCGGTGCCTTTGACTTATGCACAGGTCAACCCTGTGGCGTTCGAGCCCGCCATCGCTCCGCATCTGGCGGCACGGGAGGCCGGTGTGGCATTGACGGTGCAATCATTGTTGGCGCCCATGCGGGAAATTCTCAATATGCAGGCGGATTTTACCTTGATCGAAGGTGCTGGCGGCTGGCGGGTGCCTTTGGCAGATCAGGATAATCTGTCGGACCTGGCGATGGCGCTGGATCTGCCGGTGATCCTGGTGGTGGGTGTGCGCCTGGGTTGCATCAACCATGCGCTGCTGACGGCCGAGGCAATTGCTCAGGACGGTTTGCAGTTGGCGGGGTGGGTGGCCAATATCATTGATGCGAAGACTTCACGTCTGGAAGAAAACCTTGCGACCCTGGCCGAGCGGATCCCGGCACCGTGCCTGGGGCGGGTGCCGAAACTCAAGTTGGTGACCGCCGAGGCGGTGGCCGAGCATCTTCAACTGGATTTGCTGGACTGAAATTTTTTGGGTG
This sequence comes from Pseudomonas sp. MDT1-16, assembly GCF_054898115.1. Classification (NCBI taxonomy): domain Bacteria; kingdom Pseudomonadati; phylum Pseudomonadota; class Gammaproteobacteria; order Pseudomonadales; family Pseudomonadaceae; genus Pseudomonas; species Pseudomonas sp. MDT1-16. Next base: position 5,841,839 of record NZ_CM142717.1, on the reverse strand, counting down.
GGCTTTAACTATGACAAGGCACTGTGCCATTAGTGTTTTTGTCGGGCCTTTTGCCGGCGGGTCTGGTTCAATGGCTGCTGTTGATCCTTTGCAAGGACGAGTTCCCCCATGGAAATCTCAGGAAACACCGCTTTTTATGCCGGTCTGAGCACTATTCAGACAGGGCAGAACCGTGTCGATCAAGCCTCTGGCCAGATCGCCAACACGACGATCGAGCGCTCGGTGACCAGCCAGTCTTCCGAGGCTCAGGTTGATCGTCTGCGTTCGGTAGATCGCAGTCAGCAGTCGGACCTGGCCAGTAACATGGTCGAGATGTCCCAAGGTAAATTTCAGGTTGAGCTGGGTGTCAAAGTCGCCAAGGCATCCGACGAAGTGCTCGGTACGTTGATCGATACGTTCGCCTGATCCCTCGCTCAATCCGCTTCTTCGACGCCGCGACTTTTCGCGGCGTTTTTCTGCGTAAGTCTTTCTCGCTCAACTAATCTTTCCTGCACAGCGTGTTGCTCAGTCAACGGTGTTGCCCTGCGCTGTGCCCGGTATTCCCACGGCGTGATGACGAATGGCAAAAGATCGGCGCTTGACAAGATTTAGGCGTAAACGTATGTTTCAAACAACTGTTTGACCGTCACAACAAATCAACACGGTCGTTCATTCCCGGTTACATCAGCAGAGGTTTATCGCTATGCCTGACTACAAGGCCCCCTTGCGTGATATTCGCTTCGTTCGTGACGAACTGCTCGGCTACGAAGCCCACTATCAGAGCCTTCCGGCTTGCCAGGACGCAACTCCAGACATGGTTGACGCCATTCTCGAAGAAGGCGCCAAGTTTTGTGAGCAGGTGCTGGCTCCGCTGAACCGCGTGGGTGACACCGAAGGTTGCACCTGGAGCGAGTCCGGCGTTAAAACCCCGACTGGCTTCAAAGAAGCCTACAAACAATTCGTCGAAGGCGGCTGGCCAAGCCTGGCCCACGACGTAGAGCACGGTGGCCAGGGCCTGCCGGAGTCTCTGGGTCTGGCTGTCAGCGAAATGGTTGGCGAAGCCAACTGGTCGTGGGGCATGTACCCAGGCCTGTCCCATGGCGCGATGAACACCATTTCCGAGCACGGCACGCCTGAGCAGCAAGAGGCTTACCTGACCAAACTGGTTTCCGGCGAGTGGACCGGCACTATGTGCCTGACCGAACCGCACTGCGGCACCGACCTGGGCATGCTGCGTACCAAGGCTGAACCTCAGGCCGACGGTTCCTACAAAGTATCCGGCACCAAGATCTTCATCTCGGCCGGCGAACATGACATGGCCGACAACATCGTCCACATCGTGCTGGCACGCCTGCCGGATGCACCGGCTGGCACCAAAGGCATTTCGCTGTTCATCGTTCCCAAGTTCATGCCGAACGAAGACGGTTCGATCGGCGCTCGCAACGCCGTGACCTGTGGTTCCCTGGAACACAAGATGGGTATCCACGGTAACGCCACGTGCGTGATGAACTTCGACGCGGCGACCGGTTTCCTCATCGGCCCGGCAAACAAAGGCCTGAACTGCATGTTCACCTTCATGAACACCGCACGCCTGGGGACTGCGCTGCAAGGTCTGGCTCATGCCGAGATTGGCTTCCAGGGCGGCCTGAAATACGCTCGCGATCGTCTGCAAATGCGCTCCCTGACCGGCCCGAAAGCGCCAGAAAAAGCCGCTGACCCGATCATCGTTCACCCTGATGTACGTCGCATGCTGTTGACCATGAAAGCCTTCGCCGAAGGCAACCGTGCGATGGTTTACTTCACCGCCAAGCAAGTCGACATCGTCAAATACGGCGTGGACGAAGAAGAGAAGAAGAAAGCCGACGCACTGCTGGCTTTCATGACGCCAATTGCCAAAGCCTTCATGACTGAAGTCGGCTTCGAGTCCGCCAACCACGGCGTACAAATCTATGGCGGCCACGGCTTCATCGCCGAGTGGGGCATGGAGCAGAACGTTCGCGACAGCCGCATTTCGATGCTGTACGAAGGCACCACCGGTATCCAGGCACTCGACCTGCTGGGCCGTAAAGTGCTGATGACTCAAGGCGAGGCTCTGAAAGGCTTCACCAAGATCGTCCACAAGTTCTGCCAGACCAACGAAGGCAACGAAGCGGTCAAAGAGTTCGTCGAGCCATTGGCTGCACTGAACAAAGAGTGGGGCGAGCTGACCATGAAGGTCGGTATGGCTGCCATGAAAGACCGCGAAGAAGTCGGCGCGGCGTCGGTGGACTACCTGATGTACTCCGGTTACGCCTGCCTGGCTTATTTCTGGGCTGACATGGCGCGTCTGGCTGCCGAGAAACTGGCTGCCGGTACTACCGAAGAGGCGTTCTACACCGCCAAGCTGCAGACTGCGCGCTTCTACTTCCAGCGCATCCTGCCGCGTACTCGCACTCATGTTGTCACCATGCTATCGGGCGCCAACAACCTGATGGACATGAAAGAAGAGAACTTCGCGCTGGGCTACTAAGCCTTAACGCAGTTCTTAAAAAAGCCGCTGTTTCCTCGGGAGCAGCGGTTTTTTTGTGCGCGATATCAACGCGTAAATATTCCTGACTAAAACGCTAAGAAGAACGCCTTTGCTGCCGTTAAAGAGGATGGCGATGTGACATGCTGCTCAAGGAGCAGGCACAATGCCATCCTGTTTGCCGGGTTGGAGCTTTACCCTTGCCGCGTTCTTCCGCTGTGCGTTACAGCCATTTCCTGCCGTCATTAGTGCTTTTGCTTGCGGGGCTTGCGGCTGCGTACGTGAAGGATCTGAACGTCTTTTTCACCTCGCTGTTCAACGTACTGCCAACGCTGGTGTTGTTGCTCGGCGGTGCTTACTGCGCGGTTTACCGACGTCAGCGTGAGCTGTTTCTGATGGTCACGGTGTATATCGCCTACTTCCTGCTCGACACCCAGACGGATTACTACCGCGACAATGGCAAAGTCCGTGAAGACGCCGCGGTGGTCTTCCATCTGTGCTGCCTGTTGCTGCCGCTGCTCTTTGGCGTGTTCGCCGCCTGGCAGGAGCGCACCCACCTGTTCCAGGACATGGTGGCGCGCTTCGCGGTATTGATGGCCTTCGGTAGCGTAGCGTTGGGGCTGGAACAAAGTTACCCACAAGCGCTGTTGATGTGGCTGTCGCAGATCCGTTGGCCAGCCTTGCATGGCGCCTGGATGAGCTTGATCCAGTTGTCTTATCCAGTGTTCATCGCCTCGTTTGCGTTACTGGCCTGGCAATACTGGCGCAACCCGAGACCCTTGCATGCTGCCCAATTGGTGGGCTTGCTCGGGTTGTTCTGGATGTTGCCGAAAACGTTCATCCTGCCGTTCACCCTGAACATCATGTGCAGTCAGGTGATGTTGATGATTGCCGCAGCGGTCGCCCATGAGGCCTATCAAATGGCCTTCCGTGACGAGCTTACCGGTCTGCCGGGCCGCCGCGCCTTGAACGAGCGGATGCAGCGGTTGGGGCGCAATTACGTGCTGGCAATGAGCGACGTCGACCACTTCAAGAAATTCAACGACACCCACGGCCACGATGTCGGCGACCAGGTGCTGCGACTTGTCGCCAGCAAACTGTCGAAAATCGGCGGAGGCGGTAAGGCATATCGCTACGGCGGTGAGGAATTCGCCCTGGTGTTCGCGGGCAAGACCCTAGAAGAGTGCATGCCGCACCTGGAAGTCATCCGCGAGTCCATCGCCACCTACAACATTCAGCTGCGCAATCAGGACAGCCGCCCCCAGGATGACCAGCAAGGTCGCCAGCGCCGGGCGGGTTCGGGCGCCTCAAGTGTGTCGGTCACCGTCAGTATTGGTGTCGCCGAACGATTGGAGCAGCGTACCCCCGAAAAAGTGCTCAAGTCCGCTGACGAGGCGCTCTACAGCGCCAAGGGAGCGGGGCGAAACTGTGTGGTGGCGTTCGGTCAGAACCGCCGTGGCGCGGTGCGCATGGACGCCGCTAATGATTGAGTGATGATGACGCATTCAGCGTCTGGACTGTGATTGTGAGGGCGGGTGCGCGGCAGTAGGTTTGGGGAATCTGCTGCCGGAGAAATGACCATGCCTGAGTACAAAGCTCCCCTGCGCGACATGCGCTTTTTGATCGACCACGTCTTCGATTTTCACAGCAACTACGCCGCGCTGGGCGCCACCGATGCCAGCCCGGACATGGTCAATGTGATCCTCGAGGAAGGTGCCAAATTCTGTGAGAACGTTCTCGCACCGCTGAACCGCAGCGGCGACGAAGAAGGCTGCCATTTCGACAATGGTGTGGTCACGACGCCTACAGGCTTCAAGCAGGCATTCGCACAATACGTTGAAGGCGGCTGGCATGGCCTGGCGGCTGATCCGGTTTACGGTGGCCAGGGTTTGCCGAGTTCACTGGGGCTGGTCATCAGCGAAATGGTCGGCTCCAGCAACACCTCCTGGGGCATGTACCCCGGCCTGACCCACGGCGCGATGTCGGCAATTCACGCCCATGGCACTGAAGAACAAAAACAGACTTACCTGAGCAAACTCACTGCAGGCCAATGGACCGGCACCATGTGCCTGACCGAAGCCCATTGCGGCACCGACCTGGGCATCATCAAAACCCGCGCGGTGCCTGCGGCCGATGGCAGTTACGCGATCTCCGGCAGCAAGATTTTCATCTCCGCCGGCGAGCACGACATGAGCGACAACATTATTCACCTGGTGCTGGCGAAACTGCCGGATGCTCCGGCCGGCACCAAGGGCATTTCGCTGTTTATCGTTCCTAAATTCCTACCCAATGACGAGGGTGATGCTGGCGAGCGCAACGGCGTTTCCTGCGGCTCGATTGAACACAAAATGGGCATCAAGGCTTCAGCCACCTGCGTACTGAATTTCGACGACGCCAGGGGTTTCTTGATCGGTGAGCCGAACAAGGGCCTGAACTGCATGTTCACCATGATGAATCATGCGCGGCTGGGTACCGGCATGCAGGGTTTGTGTCTGGGGGAGGCGAGCTTTCAGGGCGCGATCAAGTACGCCAACGACCGTCTGCAGATGCGCTCGCTGACCGGTCCGAAAGCACCGGAAAAAGCCGCTGATCCAATCATTGTTCATCCTGACGTGCGCAGGATGTTACTGACCATGAAGGCCTTCAACGAAGGCAATCGGGCGCTGACTTACTTCACCGCGCAGTTGCTGGACGTGGCGCATTTGAGCCCGGATGAAACGGCGCGTCAGGAGGCCGAAGACCTGCTGGCGTTCCTCACGCCGATCTGCAAAGCCTTCATGACCGATACCGGACTGGAAGTGACCAACCACGGCATGCAGGTGTTTGGTGGTCACGGATTCATCCGCGAGTGGGGCATGGAGCAGTTGGTTCGTGACTGCCGGATCGCACCGATCTATGAAGGCACCAACGGCATTCAGGCGCTGGACTTGCTTGGAAGAAAAGTCCTCGGCAGCCAAGGGAAATTGCTGCGCGGGTTCACCAAAATCGTCCACAAGTTCTGTGCGGAAAACGCCGGGCATCCGCAACTCGCCAGCTACGTGGCGCAGCTCAACGACCTGAATCAGCAGTGGGGAGAGGTGACCGCCAAGGTCGGCATGGCCGCGATGAAAAATCCGGATGAAGTGGGCGCGGCCTCGGTGGATTACCTGATGTACAGCGGTTACATCATCCTCGGCTATCTGTGGCTGCGCATGGCGTTGGTCGCTCAGGCACAGCTCGATTCGGGCAGTGATGATGCCGATTACTGCCAGGCGAAACTGGCGACCAGCGAGTTTTACTTCAAACGTTTGTTGCCACGCACGGCTGCTCATCGCGCGGCCATCGAAGCGGGCAGCGATTGCCTGATGAAGCTGCCTGCGGAGTTGTTCGCGCTATAGTTTTTCAAACCGTCGGAAAAGAGCCCGCCTAGCTGCGGGCTTCTTTAATGGTCGGATTATTGGTGACTAAAAATAACAAAACGGTCACGTGCTGACCCTATGTGTCGTAAAAGTTGTTGGGTTACACTCGAACCCAACGAAAGCAACATTCCTACGAATCACCTGTTTAGATCTTGCGAGGTTTGCCATGGCTGACTACAAAGCGCCCCTGCGCGATATGCGCTTCGTCCTCAATGAAGTGTTCGAGGTCGCTAAACTCTGGGCCGAACTGCCTGCGCTCGCCGAGACTGTCGATGCGGAAACGGTTGAAGCCATTCTTGAAGAAGCCGGCAAGGTCACCAGCAAAAGCATCGCGCCCCTGAGCCGTGCGGCTGACGAAGAGGGTTGCCATTGGGCCGATGGTGCCGTCACCACGCCGGCCGGTTTCCCACAGGCTTATCAGACTTACGCTGAAGGCGGTTGGGTCGGTGTCGGTGGCGATCCGACCTACGGCGGCATGGGCATGCCCAAGGCGGTTTCGGCTCAGGTCGAAGAAATGGTCAACTCCGCCAGTCTGTCGTTTGGTCTGTATCCGATGTTGACCGCCGGCGCCTGCCTGTCGATCAACGCCCACGCCAGCGAAGCGCTGAAAGCCGCGTACCTGCCGAACATGTACGCCGGCGTCTGGGCCGGCTCCATGTGCCTGACCGAGCCCCACGCCGGTACTGATCTGGGCATCATCCGCACCAAGGCCGAACCTCAGGCCGACGGTTCCTACAAAGTCAGTGGCACCAAGATCTTCATCACCGGTGGTGAGCACGATCTGACCGAAAACATCATCCATCTGGTGCTGGCCAAACTGCCGGATGCGCCGGCGGGTCCGAAAGGCATTTCGCTGTTCCTGGTGCCGAAGTTCATGGTCAACGCCGATGGCACTCTCGGTGCGCGTAACCCGGCCAGCTGCGGTTCGATCGAACACAAGATGGGCATTCAGGCGTCAGCGACTTGCGTGATGAACTTCGACGAAGCCGTGGGTTACCTGGTCGGCGAGCCGAACAAAGGCCTGGCGGCGATGTTCACCATGATGAACTACGAGCGTCTGGGTGTGGGTATCCAGGGCCTGGCCACCGGCGAGCGCTCGTACCAGAACGCCGTCGAGTACGCCCGCGACCGTCTGCAAAGCCGTTCGCCGACCGGTGCGCAGAACAAGGACAAGGTCGCTGACCCGATCATCGTCCACCCGGACGTGCGTCGCATGCTGCTGACCATGAAAGCCTCGAACGAAGGCGGCCGTGCCTTCTCGACCTACGTGGCCATGCAACTGGACACCGCCAAATTCAGTGAAGACGCCACGACCCGCAAACGCGCGGAAGATTTGGTGGCCCTGCTGACTCCGGTGGCCAAGGCGTTCCTGACCGACCTGGGTCTGGAAACCACGGTTCACGGCCAGCAGATTTTCGGCGGTCACGGTTACATCCGTGAGTGGGGCCAGGAGCAACTGGTGCGCGACGTGCGCATCACCCAGATCTACGAAGGCACCAACGGCATTCAGGCGCTGGACCTTGTAGGACGCAAGATCGTCGGCACCGGCGGGGCGTTCTACAACCTGTTCGCTGACGAGATCCGTCATTTCACCGCGACCGCCAGCGCTGACCTGGTGGAGTTCACCAAGCCGCTGAACGAAGCGGTGACCACCCTCGACGAGCTGACGGCCTGGTTGCTCGACCGTGCGAAAAACAACCCGAACGAAATCGGCGCTGCCTCGGTCGAGTACCTGCAAGCATTCGGTTATGTGGCCTACGCCTACATGTGGGCACTGATGGCCAAGGCGGCCTTGGGTAAAGAAGCGCAGGACGATTTCTACGCAAGCAAGCTGGGCACGGCGCGGTTCTATTTCGCACGCCTGCTGCCGCGTATTCACTCATTGAGCGCGTCGGTGAAGGCCGGCAGCGAGTCGTTGTTTCTGCTGGACGCAGGACAGTTCTGACAATGTAACGTCGTGTAAGCATTTTCTTACATGACGTGCTGCTCTTCTCCCATAGAAGCAAATTGGATCCACAGCTAATCTACTTTACATGGACGTCGCGCAGGAAGCGCAAAGCAACAACACGGACACGTAGGATTCTGCCAGGACGGTGGAGTGAAATGGATGTCAGGGAAACAGTCTGTAAAGCCCCGCTTCGGCGGGGTTTTCTTTTACCTGCAGAAAAGTGTTCAGCCTATATCATCCAGTCTTGCCGGGCTGTTCAAACGCCCTCCGAGCCATTCATCACTTCTTCCAGCAGCGTACGCCATAACGCCAGCGAGGCTTGTTGTCGCGGCACATCCCGACACACCAATCCGACTTTCAGCGGCACCCGCGGCTCGGCAGTGCCGCAAAGGGATTGCCGTCTGATCAGACCCGCCCTACACGAATTCCCGAACCGTCTCGCGGTACAACGCATCGCCCCCTGCCTGATTCTTTTGGCGTGGGGCGTTTTTTTGTCTCTGCGTTTTGCCAAACGCATTTCAGTGCTTGAGCGGTAGCGGGATCAATGGTTTTTTAAAAGGACCGGCAAGGAATGCCGGTGCCGGTGAAACAACATTGTTGTGGAACTGGCTTTGAGTTCCATACCACTGAGTGGTATGTTTATGGAAGGGATGCCGATGCCACCAAGGTTATTCAAGACAAAGCGTTTTGCGATGCAGGCCGGAAAGGCCTGGGTCGGTGATGATGAGCTTCGGGAGGCATTCACCGAAATGCTCAATGGCCAGGCGGACAATCTCGACGGCGGGGTCTGGAAGAAGCGCTTGAATGCCAATCGCCATCGATCGATTGTTCTGGCAAGGGGTGGGCATTACTGGATTTATCAGTTGCTGTTTGCAAAGAAGGATCGGAGCAATATCAATTTTGCGGAGCTTACAGAATTGCGCGGTTTAGCCAAGGTCTATGGCGCATTGACCGAGATGCAAGTCCAGCACTTGCTGGACGCTAAGGAGTTTGTGGAGATACCCCATGAGTAAAAAATTCAAAAGTGAAGTATTTGAATCGATACACGAATCGGCCAGTACCTTGTTTGCCATCGGTGCAATCAGCAAGGCAACCATGCGTGAATTCGATGATTCGTGCCTTGCAACGGTTCCAGACGCGATCCCCGCTGAGCAGATCAAAGCGCTACGCGAGCGCAACAATGTCAGCCAACCGGTGTTCGCGCGTTATCTGAACACCAGCGCCTCGACGGTTAAACAATGGGAAGCGGGAGACAAGCACCCCAGTGGCATGGCGCTGAAGTTGCTGAGCATCGTTCAGAAACACGGTCTTGAGATACTGGCCTGAAGAACCGCACTGAACCCTGACGAACGGTACAGGTCGATTAGCTGTAGGCTCACACGAGCCAACTTACCCCATGGACTTTATTCGCATCATCATCGCCATTCTGTTGCCGCCACTGGGTGTGTTTCTGCAAGTCGGTTTCGCCGGCGCGTTCTGGCTGAATATTCTGCTGACGTTGTGCGGTTACATCCCTGGGATCGTGCATGCGGTGTACATCATCGCCAAGCGCTGAGTTTCGCGGGCAAGGCTTGCCCGCGAATGGAGCGCTGCGATTTCATTCCGACAGCGCCATCACCCTTCGATAAAACAACCACTCCTGCTCCAGTGCGTGGGCCTGATTGCCGGCCTTGCGAAAGCCATGGCGTTCGTCAGCGTAATAATGCGCTTCAACCAGAATGCCGTTGTCCTGCAACGCCGTGACCATGTCGCGGGTCTGTTGCGGAACCACCACGGCGTCCAGCTCACCCTGAAAGAAAATCACCGGAACACTGATATTGCCCGCATGCAATAGCGGTGTTCGTGCAGCGTAGCGTTCGGCATCCTGCACCGGGTCGCCGATCAGCCAATCCAGATAATCGCCTTCGAACTTGTGGGTCGTCCGGCCCAGTGCCACCGGATCACTAACGCCATACAGGCTGGCGCCGGCGCGGAAGACTGTATGAAAGGCCAGCGCACACAGTGTGGTGTAGCCACCGGCACTGCCACCGCGAATAAACGCCTGGTTGCCGTCGATCAGTCCGCGTTCGGCAAGATGAGCGACGACGGCGCAGGCATCCTCCACATCCACTTCGCCCCAGCTCAAATGCAGCGCTTGTCGATAAGCCCGGCCATAGCCACTGCTGCCGCGGTAGTTGAGGTCGGCCACAGCGAAGCCGCGTTGTGCCCAATACTGGATGCGCGGATCGAGCATCGGGTAGCAGGCCGAAGTCGGGCCACCGTGGATAAACACCACCAGAGGCGGTTTTTCCTCACGGTTCATCGCGGGATAGAAAAAGCCGTGTGCCTCGCCCGAACCGCTCGGGTAGCGCAGGGTTTGCGGGACGCTGATCTGTTCGGCGGGCAACGGTGCAACACCGCCAGCCAATGTTTTGACCTGCCGGGTTTGGCGGTCGATGGCAATGACTGCCGACGAACTGACTGGCGAGGCGGCGATGCAGTAAATGAACCGCTCATCCAGCGCGAGATGGCGGAACCGGCTGTAATCGCCAGTGAAATCTTCACGGGAGTCACCACAAAGACCCAGTCTGCCAAACCCGTTTTCGGTCCAGCTTGCCAGATAGCTGCCTTCGCTCAGCGGCAACCAGGTGCTGCCACCCAGCTGCCATGGCGCTGGCCCATGATCGGCAGCGGCACTCGGTAGCGGTTTCAGACCGTCTGTCGATTCCACCCAAGGCTGCCAGTAGCCGCCGCGATCAGTCAGGCAAAACAGGCGGCTACTTGCATCGAACCTCGGTTGTTGCAGCGATTCCTCCGCGTCTTCGCCAGCCACGCAACGCGGCAGAGCAAAGCTGCCATCGTTCTGGCGTTCGGCAACCATCAGGCGAGTCGCGGTCCATGGTTGATCCGGACGACTCCACTCAATCCACGCCAGTCGTTGCGCGTCGGGACTTAACGTCGGCGCGGCATAGAAGTCGGCGCCTTCGGCCAGCAGATGACGTACGCCGTCAGCCACATCAATAGCCACCAGGCGATGCCGATCGCGGTTTTCTTCAACCGCCAATACCTGCCCATCAGCGAACTGCAGATCGCCGTATCGGCATTCGCCTGAGCTCAGCAACTCAGGTGTTTCGCCTGCCAGCGATTGCCGATACAGCTGTTGGTCCGCCTCGTTGGCGAACACGATCCCGTCATCGGTCAGACAAAACGCTCCACCGCCATATTCGTACACCCGACTGCGCGCACTGAAGCCCGCTGGCGTCAGGCAATGCGCCTGGCCATCACGCCAATGCCAGATCCGGCAGGCGGCGTCCTCGGGTCGGTACTCGTTCCAGAACAAGCCGTGCCGGCCGACCTGCAACTCGGCGAAGTCGATGCCGGCCGCGACAGCCCTGGCAGCGCTGAAGGGTTCAACTTTTAGCGATGAGTCGTGAATTTCGTTCATTGCGAAAGGCCAGTTGTTCGATGGTCTGGGTCGCGTGCTCGGCTTCTTCGCGAGCCTTGAGGATCACGCCGTGATGTTCCGACTTGCTGCACACCGGGTCGGCATTGCTCGCGTCCCCCGTGAGCATGAATGCCTGGCAGCGACAGCCGCCGAAGTCCTTTTCTTTCTCGTCGCAGGAGCGGCATGGCTCGGGCATCCAGTCGTAGCCGCGGAAGCGGTTGAAGCCGAACGAGTCGTACCAGATGTGCTGCATGCTGTGGTCGCGCACGTTGGGAAACTGCACCGGCATCTGTCGGGCGCCGTGACAGGGCAGGGCGGTTCCGTCCGGCGTGACCGTCAGAAAAATACTGCCCCAACCGTTCATGCAGGCTTTCGGGCGCTCTTCGTAATAGTCCGGGGTGACGAAAATCAGTTTGCACGGATGCCCTTCGGCTTCCAGTTTGGCGCGGTATTCGTTGGTGATGCGTTCGGCGCGGACCAGTTGTTCCTTGGTCGGCAACAGACCGACCCGATTGAGCTGGGCCCAACCGTAAAACTGGCAAGTGGCGAGTTCCACAAAGTCCGCCTCAAGGGCGATGCACAACTCGATGATCCGGTCGATCTTGTCGATATTGTGCCGATGGGTTACGAAATTCAGCACCATCGGATAGCCATGGGCTTTCACTGCGCGAGCCATTTCCAGCTTCTGGGCGAAGGCCTTTTTCGAGCCGGCCAGCAAGTTGTTCACGTGCTCGTCGCTGGCCTGAAAGCTGATCTGAATGTGGTCCAGACCGGCCTTCTTGAAGGCGCTGATTTTCTGCTCGGTCAGGCCGATGCCTGAGGTGATCAGGTTGGTGTAGAAGCCCAGCTTGCGCGCCTCGGCAATCAGCTCGGCGAGGTCCTGGCGCACCAGCGGTTCGCCGCCGGAAAAGCCCAACTGCGCCGCGCCCATCTCCCGTGCTTCGCGGAACACCTTGATCCACTGTTCGGTGCTCAGTTCTTTACCTTGCTCGGCGAAGTCCAGCGGATTGGAGCAATACGGGCATTGCAGCGGGCAGCGATACGTCAGCTCGGCGAGCAGCCACAAAGGCAGACCGATTTCGGGCTTGGGCGGTAACTTGTCTGACGCGGAATCAGGCAAGTTCGATCCAGTGCTGAGCACGGGCGACCTCCATGAATTGCTCGATGTCTTCACCGAGCTCAGGCACGCCGGGGAACTGCGCGCCCAGTTCGGCGATGATCGCCGCGACATCACGCTCGCCATCGATCAAACCGCCGATCAGCGCGGCGCTTTCGTTGAGTTTGATCATGCCTTCCGGGTACAGCAGCACATGACCTTTCTGCGCCGGTTCGTACTGGAAGCGGTAGCCGGTACGCCAGGTTGGGGTCTTGCTGCGATCGAAACTCATAAGGTGATTCCTTTGTGCCAAACCCGTTGTTCGGTCACGCTGTGGTACGGCGGGCGATTCAATTCGTAGGCCATGCTCATGGCATCGAGCATGCTCCAAAGAATGTCCAGTTTGAACTGGAGAATTTCCAGCATGCGCTCTTGGCCGACCCGCGTCGTGTAGTGCTGCAAAGTGATTGCCAAACCGTGTTCTACATCACGGCGCGCCTGACCCAGGCGGGTGCGGAAATACTCGTAACCGGCCGGATCGATCCACGGGTAATGCTGCGGCCAGCTGTCCAGGCGCGACTGGTGGATCTGCGGCGCGAACAGTTCGGTCAGCGAGCTGCTGGCGGCTTCCTGCCAACTGGCCCGGCGGGCGAAGTTGACGTAGGCGTCCACGGCAAAACGCACGCCCGGCAGTACCAATTCCTGAGAGCGCAGCTGATCCAGGTCGAGGCCGACGGCCTGGCCCAGGCGCAGCCAGGCTTCGATGCCGCCGTCTTCGCCGGGGGCGCCGTCATGGTCGAGCAAGCGCTGAATCCACTCACGACGAATCTCGCGGTCCGGGCAGTTGGCGAGGATCGCGGCGTCCTTGAGTGGAATGTTCACCTGATAATAGAAACGGTTGGCGACCCAGCCCTGGATCTGTTCGCGCGTCGCCCGGCCTTCATACATCGCCACGTGATACGGGTGATGGATGTGGTAGTAGGCGCCCTTGGCGCGCAGGGCCGCTTCGAACTCGGCGGGGGACATTGCTGTGTCAGTCATTTCGGTTCTCCGGGAACAACCGGTTGATTCTGAGGTGTCAGTTCGGACGCCTTCGCGGGCAAGCCTCGCTCCTACATTTGGAAGGCATTCCCCTGTAGGAGCGAGGCTTGCCCGCGAAGGGGCCATCCGCTACAGCACAATACTCATGCCGTCGTAGGCCACTTCAACATTGCGCCGAGTCAGTTCTGCACGCTCTGGCGAATCCTCATCGAGAATCGGGTTGGTGTTGTTGATGTGGATAAGTACTTTGCGCTGCTTGGGCAGTTGTTCCAGCACCTCCAGCATGCCGCCGGGGCCGTTCTGTGCCAGGTGGCCCATTTCCCGACCGGTGCGAGTGCCGACGCCACGGCGCTGCATTTCATCGTCATCCCACATCGTGCCGTCCACCAGCAGGCAATCGCTGTCGGCCATGATTTCCAGCAGCGGTGCGTCGACCTTGCCCAGGCCCGGTGCGTAGAACAGTTTGCCACCGGTGTTGAGGTCTTCGACGATCAGGCCGATGTTGTCGCCCGGGTGTGGGTCGAAGCGGTGCGGCGAGTACGGCGGTGCGGCGCTGCGCAGCGGCAAGGGGGTGAAGCGCAGGCTCGGACAGGCCGGGATGGTGAAGCTTTGGTCAAGTTCGATGCGGTTCCAGGTCAGCCCGCCGTTCCAGTGGGTCAGCATCGGGAACAGTGGGAAACCGGTGCTCAAGTCTTCATGGACCATGTCGGTGCACCAGACCTGGTGCGGGCAACCTTCGCGCAGGCTGAGCAGGCCGGTGGTGTGATCGATCTGGCTGTCCATCAGGATGATCGCATTGATGCCGGTATCGCGCAGGGCGCGGCCCGGTTGCATCGGGGCGAAGCTCTGGAGCTGGGCGCGGATGTCCGGCGATGCGTTGCACAACACCCAGTTCACGCCGTTATCGGAAATCGCGATGGACGACTGGGTCCGCGCCTTGGCCCGCAGGCTGCCGTTGCGAAAACCTGCGCAATTCACGCAGTTGCAATTCCACTGCGGGAAACCACCGCCGGCGGCGGAACCTAGAATCTGAACAAACATGGCCGCTCCATCATTTTGAAAGCTGAAAATAAAAACGCCTCGGCAAACCGAGGCGCTGAACCAAGCTTTCTACCTAAACGGCAGAACTTAGCGGCTTGCGAAGTACATGGTGACTTCAAAGCCGATACGCAGGTCGGTGTAAGCAGGTTTGGACCAGGACATAGGAGCGCTCCTTCAGGTGATGGGACAGTTGAGATCTATACATATAGTCCACCTCCCGCCGGAGATGTTCAGATAGTTAGGTGGCTATGTTACTCAAAATTACAGGGCGATTGGCCGGGAATCTTTGAGAAAGCTAATTGCAGCACCGGTAATGATCATTTTGCCGCTTGCCAAAGCGAGGCTGGGCACTGTCCGCTGGCCAGACAGCGCCAACCGCCTTCTGCCTGATTCAGTCGATGGGCTGCGGCCAGTAACATTTCACGGTCGATCATCAGAATCGTCTGCGGCAGAAGCTCCAGATAATCCGACGAGTGGCCAGCCAGTTTGCTTTGCCAGAGCAGTTCGGCAGCCTGGGCATGGGGTAGTGCCGCACTATCGAATTGATCGGCCAATGCCTGGCGCTGGTCGATGAAGGTCACGTCATCGATGTCGTCGATCATCCCGGCCAATCCGCTCAGGAAATGTTCGATGTGTTCCAGCAGATCCAGAGGGGCGACGCTGGGCGATTGCACGCCGAACAGTAGCCCGGTCTGCCCATGGATCTGCCGCAGGGCGCTGAACACCGCATAACCGAGCTGCAGTTCGACCCGCAGGCGTTGGTAAAACGGCGTCTGGCAGAGGTGAGCCAGCAAGCGCCAGGCGGCTTCGTCAGCGATGTCCTGGGTTGCGGTCGGACAGAAGAGCAACAGCGCGTGTTCGCTGGACTCGGTATCGACAGCGCTCCAGAGACGCTGCGTGCTTATCGGGGAGGGCGGCGTCAGTTGATTGTCCGCAGTGCCGGGCACACGACTCAAGACAAGGCCTATCGCCGCTTGTGTCTGGGCGGACAGACCTGTCGCCATCCCATCCCAGCGCGCGCTCGACCAAAGCTGCATCAGATCGTCCGAGTCGGCAGTGCGCAGAAGGCAATGATCGGGCAGCGCTTTAAGCAGCTGTCGAATCGGCATCAGCGCAACGCTCGTCGGCTCTCCTTGCGAGAAATCGTCATCAGGTTTTGTCAGTTCTTTCAGCGCATGTTCGAGGACGGTCGGCATCGGCTCCTGTAGCCCGGTCATTTTCAGTAGCCATTCATTGCCTGATGCGCTGAAGGAACAATCGACACCTGCCTGACGAGCGTCTTCACGTAATGGCTGAAGACGGTTTTCCAGGCTCGCCTGAAGGTTGCTACGAGGTGCCGAGTGCAGACGCCAGCGCAGGTAAACGGCACCTTCGGCAGTGTTATCCGGCAACGCCTGACTGAACTGCATGGGCGAACGTTCGCGACGGCCTCGCGAACGATCCTGGGCAAAGGTCCGCAGGCCTCGGTGTTTACTGGTCTGGCCGCGGATCAGTCCGGCACTCGGTGCCGGGGCCTCGGCGCGCAAAAACGGATTGGGTGTTGGCAGTTGCCATTGGCCGGTGAAGTTGTCCACAGCGCCGATTTGTTTCAGTATTTCCTTGAGCGCTGTAACGCCCGATTCGGATAACCCGGCTTCGCGCTGTTCGCTGTCCAGTCGGGCCAGTTGCAGGGCGCCCCTGACTTGCTGCTGGCGTTGCAGCAGGGCGGCGTATTCTTCGCGCAACCTGGTCCAGGGTTGCTGCGAGGCAAAGAATCCAAGCCAATCCAGTAGCTGCTCGCGGATTCCGGTGGGCGTCGCTTTGGCAGGCAACGTGAGTTCAATGTGCAACAAGGCCTGACCGGCGAACTGATACAGCGGCGCGGCTTTCAGGCTGTCAGCCAGCCCGCGCTCACGCAATTGCGCGAGCAGGCCACCGGGTTTCGCGGCGTTCAGCCAATGACACAGGAACGCCAATGCGTCGGGCGATACCTCTGGTAGCGCTTCAAAAGCGAACAGGAGGTCCAGCCGACGCTCTCCAGCTTGTTGATAGCTATTGTCCGAAGATTCCATCAGCGGCGTAGGCGTTTGTTGCGGGACTGTTTTGCCCTCGGTAATGACGGCCGCGAATGCGTGGGCCATCCGTTTCAACTCATCCAGACTCTGCGGCCCGGCCAGGCTCAAGGTCATCTGCCCGGTCTGGTAAAACCGCTGATAGAAATCCTGCAAGGCTTGCTGGAACTCAGGTTGCGGGACCGGCAGGCTGTAGCGGTTGCCGGCATGAAACGCCCGCAGTGGATGCGCCGCTGAAAGACCGTCGAACAGCGCGAATTGCTGCTGAGCGGCCGTATCCCGAGACCATGCGATAAATTCTGCGTGCAGCACTTCCCGTTCCCGCAATTGATCGTCCGAAGTCATACGCGCATGAGCGAGCATATCCGACAGACGCTCCAGTCCCCCGGAAAACGCCTGAGGCGGTAATTCGAAAAAGTAGTCCGTGGTGCGTTCGCTGGTCTTGGCATTCACCTGACCGCCATGACCCTGGACGTAGGCCATCAGCCCAAGGCCAGCGGGAAAGCGCTCTGTACCGAGAAACAGCAAGTGTTCGAGAAAGTGCGCCAGCCCGGGCCATGCCAGCGGCACGTCATGGCTGCCGGCAGCGACTCGTAACGCAGCAGCACTGCGCTTCAAATCGGGCACATGACGCAACGTCACCCGCAGACCGTTGGCCAGGGTTTCAGTGTGAAGGTGGGGGTGGTTCAGCGCAGGCATGAGCACTTCCAGAACAGAGAAGCGCTAATGCTAGCGGATCAGCGCTTGTTCAGCTCGCTGTAAAGCTCGGGACGACGATCAAGCAGATAGCGATTGGCAGCGCGGGAATTGACCATCAACTGTCGATCCAGCTCGCCCACAATCAACGCTTCATCCAGCCCGGCCTGGGCGATACGGCTGCCATCCGGTGCGGCGATGCTGCTCTGGCCGCAATACTGGATCTCGCCTTCGATGCCGCAATAGTTGGCGTAAGCCACATAGCACTGGTTTTCGAAAGCCCGGGCACGGACGGTGACATCGGCAACAAAATCGAAGGGAATCATGTTCGCCGTCGGCACCAAAATCAGCTCGGCACCGGCCATGGCGAGGCGCCGGGCGTTTTCCGGGAACTCCATGTCGTAACAGATCAGGAAACCGAGCTTCCAGCCATTGAGCTCGACCAGCGGGAAATCATCCCCTCCGGCGCTGAACATCGAGTGATCGAGGTCGCCGAACAGGTGAGTCTTGCGGTAGTTGCACAACCGCTCGCCATGAGCGTCGATCAACTGTACGGCGTTGTAGATCTGCCCGTCCTCCGCACGCTCGGGGTAGCCATACAAAATGGCAATCCCGGCCGTCTTGGCAATGCGCGCAATTTGCTGCGCCGATTCACCGTTATGCACCTCCGCGAGGACGCTGACCGCATCGACGCCGATGTTGTAGCCAGTCAGGAACATCTCCGGCAGCACCAGCAAATCGGCGCCTTTTGCCTCCAGCGCCAGTTGATGCAAACGTTGCAGGTTGCCTGCGACATCCAGGGGCAGCGGTGGACATTGGTAAAGGGCTACGCGCATTTCGGATTCCTCTTACTCGGGCAAGGCGATCGGACCGATTTCGTTGAACACATCTCCTGGACCCGGATTCTCGGCGTGAGTTTCACCGCCGAAGTGTTTCATGATGCCCCACACCGCGTTAAGCGAGGTCTGCACCGCGCCTTCGACCCAGGCCGGTGTCCACGAAACGTCGTCGCCGGCGATGAAAATCCCGCGCTGCTCGGCCGGCATGTCGGCCTGCATGAAGTGTGCGTACATGCGCTGGTTGTAGCGGTAGTGGCCGGGCAGGGCGCCTTTGAAAGCACCGAGGAAATGCGGGTCAGCCTCCCAGGACACAGTGATCGGGTCGCCAATGATCCGTGCGGCGATGTCGACTTTCGGGTAAATCTTTTTCAACGCATCCAGTGCCAGCTTCACGCGCTTTTCCACCGGGTGCGGGAGCATTTTCAGCGCGTCGCTCATCCACGAGTACGACAGGCAAATCACGCCGGGCTTGTCGTCGCCGTTGTCGAACAGGTAAGTGCCGCGGGTCAGGCGATCGGTGAGGGTCATGCTCATCAGGTCGCGGCCGGTTTCCGGATCCTTGTCCTTCCAGAACGGCCGGTCGACCATCACGAAGGTTTTCGACGATTGCATGTAGCGCGTGCGGTCGAGGGCCATCCACATCTTTTGCGAGAACAGGGTTTCGTCGCATTCGATCTGGGTGGTCAGCAGCCAGCTCTGGCAGGTGGTCAGTACCGCCGCATATTCGCGTGTGTCGCCGTAGTTGTCAGTGACCGTAAAACGGCCGTTCGGTGCGTGGGCGATTTTTTTCACACCGGAACGCGGTGCGCCGCTGTGCAACGAGCTGAGACTGGTGCCTTCAGGCCAATGCACGCAACGCTCCGGCACATGACGCCAGATGCCCAGCGGCACTTGTTCCACGCCACCGACCACCAAGTGCTGGTGATCGTCGCAGTTGGTCATGACCACGCGGAAGATTTCCAGCATCGAGTTCGGGAAGTCCGAGTCCCAGCCGCCGGTGCCGAAACCGACCTGGCCAAACACTTCGCGGTGATGGAACGAGAGCTTGGCGAAGGCTTTGGAGGTGGCAACGAAGTCATAAAACGTGCGGTCGTCCCACAGCGGAACGAGGGTGTTCCACAGCTCTTTAAGACGCGGCACATCCCGGTCACGGATAGCTTGCTGGATGTCAGCGAATTGCGAACCGGCTTCCAGCGCATCGGCCCAGGCGTCGGCGACTTCCTGGAACAGTGCAGGAAGATCCGCCAGTTTCTGTGCGTAATGGGTCTGGCCTTCGAGGTCGATCACCGTGCTGCCCGAGGCAGGTGTCAGCGGGTTCGGGAAGGGTTTGGTTTGCAGGCCCAGCTTGTCGACGTAGTGATAAAACGCGGTGGACGACACCGGGAAGCGCATGCCGCCGAGCTCGGCGACGATGCCTTCAGCACCGTTGAATGCCTGGGAGCGCAGACGGCCGCCCATTTTCGAGGCTTCGTAGACGACGGGTTTGAGGCCCAGTTTCATCAATTCGTACGCTGCCACCAGACCGGCGATACCGGCGCCGACGATCGCTACCTCGGCGCCATGGTTGTGCGCAGGGATGCTGCCCAGGCCGGCCGGGTGCTCGATCCAGTCGTCGAAGGCGAAGGGAAAGTCCGGACCAAAAATGGTGACTGGTTTTTTACCGTCTGCAGGATGGCGATTGTTCTTGTTCATGGCTGACCTTGCTGGCGACCCGACGCGGGATGCGCGTCTGAGTATAGGAAAAGATGGCAGCCATTCTAGAGAGCGTAGAACACGTTAATAAGACGCAATGTGTCGTCGTTTTTCTTGTAAATACTGCAATTAGACGAGTGCGACGAACAAAATGGATTAAACCGGCTGGCCGCGATCAATCTTGCTGCTGAGAATGATCGAGGTCGTGGTCTTCTCCACGCCATCCACGCTGCCGATTTGATCGAGCAACTGATCCAGTTGCTCAGGTGAGTCGGTGCGTAACCACGCCACGTAATCAAATTCACCGCTGACCGCGCACAGCTGCTGAACCTGAGCCATCGCGCTGAGACGTCGCAGCACTTCCTTGCCCGAACGCGGTTGCACCGTGATCCCGACATACGCCTGCAAGCCGCCATCCACGACACGTTGACCTAAGCGCACGCCGTAACCGGTGATTACTTTGGCCTTTTCCAGTCGAGCCAATCGCGAAGTGACGGTGGTGCGAGCGATGCCCAATTGTCGGGCGAGCATGGCTACGCTCTCGCGGGCATTGATTTGCAGGGCTGCGATCAACTGGCGGTCGATTTCGTCAAGAACGGGTGGGCGAGTGTCAGGCAAAGGTCGTCTCCAGCGGCACAGATCAATGGGTTGGCATGTTACAGGCACAGCCCGCGCAGCGCTCGGGGGGGGTGAAACAGGTGTAAACCTATTTCAGGACTAGACATGGACACCACCAGGGCACTCGTAGTCGAATGCGACATCAAGGGATGCGAGGCGATTGAAATGACGAACAAGATGCCCCCCGCTATAGGGGACCATGCATTGCAGATTGCCCATCACGAAATGGGGCATTACGTCATGGCCCGAGCCCTGGGGTTTGTAACGGGCGGCGTGACCCTGACAGTGACCATGGACTTAAGGCATCAAGGGGGCGCTTCCATCACCTTGGTGCGATCCATTTCGTCGATAGACGCGATGAAGGAGCATTTGGAAGCCCGGATGATGGTCCTCCTTGCAGGCGCTATGGGGCAGACATTACCTTCAAAACATTCGGCCGAAAAACGCGTCGATAAGTCGAAAGTGATAGCCATCCTCAAAGGAGAGCTTGGGGCGGAACAGGACTACGCAAAAATAAGGGAATTACGGCACTTGCTGCGCAATATTGCCTACCCCAATACGGATCTGGCGTCGTCTGATCGCGTAACGGCTGAGCTGAAAGAGATTACCGATCGCGTGTGGTTTCGGACTCAAGAAATCGTAGAGGAATTGGCCGATACGATTATCGGATTGGCAGGAGCACTGGTGGACGGCATGGTCATCGTGGAGCAGTGGGGTAGGGCGGCGGATACGTATGAGGTCGTGTTGACGGGGGAAATGCTTGAACGGATGTGGCCCGTGCAGGCTAGCTGATAGGGACGCCGCCGCGGACGTTGAATAGCGCTTGGTTCGAGCGATAAATCAAAGGGGTGAAGCCGATGGTTTCAGTTCTGAAGGTTGGGACGAGTCTGTTTTGCTCATGGTGTATCTCCTAAGCTTGAGGAGCTGCCACGTTCGTTTCCAAGCGAATGGGTGGCAGCTGTGCGCAGGTTGGAAACCGGGAGCCTAGGAAACCGGCACGTCCGAAGACGTCCCACGCACAGCCGCCATGACACAGGGATTGCAGCCGTAAAACGTCTGCGGTCATGTTGGGCGCGTTGTTGCGATTCGCTCGTCGGGTTTCCAAGCCCGATCGCTGAATGGTCAGCGACGTCCGGAGAGTATCCCGTCGAAGAAAAGCACAACATGGCAGCAAAGCGCCAAAATGCAAGTTTCAGAGCTTGCCTACAAGGTCTGCGGGCGTCATCCGACTTAGCGACACGCGAAGCAAACTGAATTAAAACGTCAGGTACGAAAAAGCCGCGCATTGCGCGGCTTTCTTGTTTGGTGGGCCCAGTAGGACTCGAACCTACGACCAAGGGATTATGAGTCCCCTGCTCTAACCAACTGAGCTATAGGCCCTCAGTAGGCCGCGGATTATAGCGACGGTTTCTCCGCTGTGCTATCCGAAAAGTCTGAAATGGCTATACGAAGAAACGTCGCGGAAAATTCGTCGGGTGGCAAGGGCAGGCTGACGATGTAGCCCTGGATCTGTTCACAGCCTTCGGCAGCGAGAAATTGCTGCTGCGCGAGGGTTTCGACGCCCTCGGCAATGATGGTGAATTGCATGCTGCGGCCCAGGGCGATGATGGCGCGAACGATGGCTGCGTCGTGGGGATCATCCGGCAGGCCGCGGACGAAAGACTGGTCGATCTTGAGAATGTCCAACGGCAGACGTTTGAGGTAACTCAAGGACGAGTAACCGGTGCCGAAGTCGTCGATCGCCAGTTGCACACCCAGGTGTTTGAGTTGGTGCAGTACTGCCAGTGCTTCTTCAGCCTGGCTCATGATGAAGTTTTCGGTAATTTCCAGTTGCAGGAAACCGGGCTTGAGGCGGTTGTCCTTGAGCAATTGTTCGATCCGGCCGAGCAGGTTCGGCTGACGCAACTGAGCGCCCGCGAGGTTGACCGACAGCGGGCCGACGGGTTCGTACACCTGATTCCACTCAAACATCTGCCGGCAGGCGGTTTCGAGAACCCAATCGCCGATTTGCAGGATCATGCCGTTTTCTTCGGCCAGCGGAATGAAGTGCTCCGGCGGCACATCGCCGAAGGTCGGGTGGCGCCAGCGAATGAGCGCTTCTGCCCCGACCAGGCGATGGTCGACCAAGCTGATCTTCGGTTGATAATGAAGGTGCAGCTCATTGCGCTCGATCGCGCGTCGCAGTTCATGTTCCAGTGCCACTCGCTCGCTGGCTTGAGCGGTGAGGTCGCGGGTGTAGCTTTCGACCCGGTTGCGACCCTTGGCCTTGGAGCGGTACATGGCCGCATCGGCGTTTTTAACCAGCGTGGCGACGTCGCAGCCATCCTTGGGATACAGGCTGGTGCCGATACTGGCGCTGATAAAAAACTCATGTTCGCCGGCCTGGAACGGTGCGCCGAAGCAATTGAGCAACTTGGTCGCGATGTTGTCGGCGTCACTGGATTGCTGCAGGCCGGGCAGCAGGATGATGAATTCGTCGCCGCCCAGGCGCGCCACAGTGTCGATGTCGCGCAACTGTTCCTTGAGGCGCACGGCAATGCCCTTGAGCAGCAGGTCGCCGACAGGGTGACCCAAGCTGTCGTTGATGTGTTTGAAACGGTCCAGGTCCAGGAACAGCACCGCGCCCTGGCCGCCGTTTTCCTGTTGGTTGTTGAGCGCAGTCAGCAATCGGCTCTCGAACAGCGTGCGATTCGGCAGGCCGGTCAGCGGGTCGTGGTGTGCCTGATAATCGAGCTTGGCCTGGGCGTGTTTGAGGCTGGAAATGTCCGCGAACACTGCGACAAAGTGGGTGACAAATTTGTCCCGGTTGCGCACCGCACTGATGGTCAGCCAGCTCGGGTAGAGCTCGCCATTCTTGCGCCGGTTGGAAATTTCGCCCTGCCAATGACCTTCGGCGGTCAGCTGATGCCACATGGCGGCATAGAACGCGCTGTCGTGCAGGCCCGAGGCGAGCAGGCGAGGGGTGTGACCCAATGCTTCGCTTTCGCTGTAGCCGGTGATTTCGGTAAACGCACGATTGACCGCGCTGATGTGCTGTTGAGTGTCGGTGATCAATACACCCTCGGCGGTGCTCTCGAATACTGTGGCGGCCTGTTGCAGTTTCTCCTGCATCAGGTGTCGCTCGGTGATGTCCCGGGCGATGGTCAGCATGCAGTCTTCATCGCCGATCGGCAGCGGACGGCTGGACACCTCGCAAAGGCGGATCTGCCCGTCGCTGCGGCGTATATGGCAACTGAAGTCGCGGACGAAACCGTCCCGGTGAAGCAAATCGAGCATCTGTTTGCGTTCGTTGAGGTTGACCCAGATCCCCAGCTCGAGGACGGAGCGATCCACGGACATCGCGCTATTGAAACCGGTAATGCGACTGAAACCCTCATTGACCTCAAGCAGTAAACCGTCGCTCTGTCGGGACAATAGCAAACCGTCGGGGGAGGCATGGAAGGCCTTGGCGAATTTCTCTTCGGAGGTCTGCAGCTGTTGCTGGGTTTCCTTGAGTTGGCTGATGTCCCGCACGACCACCACCAGCGCAGGGGTTGTATCGAGGTCGAAAGGTTCTGCGGAGATCAGGCCGGTAAATACCTGGCCATTGTTGCGGCGAAAGGGCATCTCCAGGTTACGGATGCTGCCGGCCTGCAAACGCTGCAACAAACCCGGCCCGACGCCGGGTATGCCCCAGATGTTCAGGTCGGTGGCCGTCTGGCCGATGACGTCTTCGGCCTTGAGGCCGATCTGTTCTTCGAACGCTTCGTTGACCTCCAGCAGGCAGCCGTCGGAGAGCCGCGCGATGACTAGAATGTCCGGGCATTGCTGGAAGACCGAGGCAAACTTCTGTTCCGACAGGCGCAACGCCTCTTCAGTGCGCTTGGCTTCGCTGATGTCGATCATCAGCCCGCGCATCACCGGTTCATGGCCGTGCTCAATCAGGCTGACGATATCGCGTACCCAAATGCAGCGGCCATCGGCGGTGATGACCCGGTAATCGAGGCTGTGATCGCGCCCGGCCAGTACTTCGTGATCGCAGAAGGTCTGGGCGCGAGTCAGGTCGGCCGGGTGAATAATGTTGCGCCAGAAGCCCGGAATCAGCCAGTGAGACAGGGGGTAGCCGAGTAGATCCTCGGCATGGGGCGACACATAGCTGTAAGTGAAATCGCTGATCCGCGCTTCCCAGGCGATGGCCGAAAGGCTCTCCACCAGCCCGCGGTAGTGGTATTCGCTGCTGCGCAGTTCTTGTTCCAGATCGACCCGACGGGCAATTTCTGAACTCAGTCGGCGGTTGATCCGGAGAACTACTGCCAGCACGATGATCAGCACCAGCAACCCCGGTAGACCGTAAACCAGCAGATCGGTCCAGAAGGTTCGATGATCGAGAACGTTGCCGACCCAATGCTCCTGAATGGCATTGATTTCGTCCGGGGTCATGTCGGCCAGGACTTTATCCAGAATGCCGACCAGCAATTTGTTGTCCCGAGGCACGCCCATGGCCAGTTGGTAGCGATAGGGGGTTTCGCCGCTGACGTAGAGCCCGTCGAGCTTGAGCTGGCGCAGGCTCCAGACGCTGGAGGCGAGATCGCCTACCACTGCGTCCACTTCATCGGTTGCCAGCGCTTGCAGCGCTGAGCTGACATTGGGCATCGCCACCAGATTCAGGTCGGGATTGTGGGTGCGCAACAGCTCGTGGGGGGCGTAGTTTTCCACCACGGCGATTTTCAGGCCGTACAGGTCTTCGAGATTGCGTGGTTGGGGGCCTCCGACATGGGCAAGGATGACAATCGGAAAGTCCAGGTAGGGGCGGGTAAATGACAGGTAAGTCTGGCGCTCCGGTGTCGACATGATGCCCGGCAACAAGTCGAGCTTGGCTTGTTTGGCCTGCTCCAGGACGACTGTCCAGCTAACGGGCTCGATGGGCGTCAGCTTGATGGCCAGGCGTTGGCGAATCAGGTCGATATAGTCTGCCGCAAGGCCCTGATAGCGGCCTTGATCGTCGCGAAACTCGAAGGGAGGCCATGACGCATCGACACCCAGGCGTAAATCCGGGTGTGCCGCCAGCCAGCTACGTTCTTCGTCGGTCAGAGTCAGCGCGCCAGCCGTTGCGGTCCAGGTCAATAGCGACAGCAAAAAAAGCACGGTCGGCAGTCTGGGCATAACGGTCTCGTTATGGCTCGGGGAGTGTTTCGAGTGTAGACGGGCAATTCGGCGGGAGCGAAGTGCGGGGGATATTATCTGCATAAAGCAAAACCCCCGGCCTGGGCCGGGGGTTTAGTTATTACTCGTCGAGGAAGGAGCGCAAATGCTCGCTTCTCGTCGGGTGGCGCAGCTTGCGCAACGCCTTGGCTTCGATCTGACGAATCCGTTCACGGGTCACGTCGAACTGCTTACCAACTTCCTCGAGGGTGTGGTCGGTATTCATGTCGATACCGAAGCGCATGCGCAGAACCTTGGCTTCACGGGCAGTGAGGCCGGACAGAACTTCGCGAGTCGCTTCTTTAAGGCTCTCAACGGTGGCGACATCGATTGGCGACTGCATGGTCGAGTCTTCGATGAAGTCACCCAGGTGGGAGTCTTCGTCATCACCGATCGGGGTTTCCATGGAGATCGGCTCTTTAGCGATCTTCAATACCTTGCGGATTTTGTCCTCAGGCATCTCCATGCGTTCGCCCAGCTCTTCCGGGGTCGGTTCGCGACCCATTTCCTGCAACATCTGGCGAGAAATGCGGTTGAGCTTGTTGATCGTCTCGATCATGTGCACCGGAATACGGATGGTGCGGGCCTGGTCGGCGATCGAGCGAGTGATCGCCTGACGGATCCACCAGGTGGCATAAGTCGAGAATTTGTAGCCACGACGGTATTCGAACTTGTCTACCGCTTTCATCAAGCCGATGTTGCCTTCCTGGATCAGATCGAGGAATTGCAGACCACGGTTGGTGTACTTCTTGGCGATGGAGATCACCAGACGCAAGTTCGCTTCTACCATCTCTTTCTTCGCGCGGCGGGCCTTGGCCTCACCGATCGACATGCGACGGTTGATGTCCTTGATCTCGGCGATCGTCAAACCAGTTTCGGTTTGCAGCGCGGTCAGCTTCTGCTGGCAACGAATGATGTCCGGTTGCAGGCGACCAATGGCTTCAGCGTATTTGCTTTTGCCTTTGGCCAGTGCGTCGGTCCAGCTTTCGTCGACTTCATTGCCCGGGAACTGGCGCAGGAAGTCGGCACGCGGCATACGAGCATCACGAACGCACAGTTGCATGATCGCGCGCTCTTGCTGACGCAGACGATCCAGGGCACTGCGAACACGCTCGACCAGGCCTTCGAATTGCTTCGGAACCAGTTTGATCGGCATGAACAGCTCAGCCAGGAGCACCAGCTCGGCAATTGCCAGCTTGTTGCCACGGCCGTGCTTTTTCAGCGCCTTGCGGGTGACTTCCATCTGATCGGAGACAGCACCAAAGCGCTGTGCAGCGATGACCGGATCCGGACCGCTTTCGGCTTCTTCTTCGTCATCAGTCGTCGCTTCGGCGTCATCGTCTTCGGTGTCGTCGTCCGCTTTCACGGCTTTCGGATCGACAGGCGGTGGCACTTCCGCTGCAGGCGGCGCAATGCCGTCGTCCGGGTCGATATAACCGCTCAGGACGTCGGACAGGCGGCCACCTTCGGTGGTGACGCGAGTGTACTCGGAGAGAATATGGTCAACCGTGCCAGGGAAGTGCGCGATTGCGCCCATCACTTCACGGATGCCCTCTTCAATACGTTTGGCGATTTCGATTTCGCCTTCACGTGTGAGGAGCTCTACCGTACCCATTTCACGCATGTACATGCGCACTGGGTCGGTGGTGCGACCAATGTCGGTCTCGACCGCTGCCAACGCTGCCGCTGCCTCTTCGGCCGCGGCTTCGTCGGTATCGGCGTCGGCCAGCATAAGGGAATCCTTATCTGGCGCAACCTCGAATACGTTGATCCCCATGTCATTGATCATGCGGATGATGTCTTCCACCTGTTCCGGATCTGAAATATCCTCCGGCAGGTGGTCGTTGACCTCCGCGTAAGTCAGGTAGCCCTGCTCACGACCAAGTGTGATCAACTCTTTGATACGAGACTGCTGTTGCGCTTTTCCGGACATAACACCCTATCCACTGAAGGTCTTGGCGGGCAAAAAACAAGCCGAGGATTATACCTGAGCTATGACCTCACGCGCCAGTTGAGGTCGGGTCTGATACAGCCATATTGCGTTTTAATAGGTCGCGCATCTGATTTGCGATCTGAATTGCTTCCTCCGCAGTCAATCCTGGCTGCCTTGCTTTTCTGATAAGTACTTCCAGGCTATCTGTGTGTTGACTTGCCGATAACCTAGTAATGGTGTCTAAAAACTGTTGTTCAAGGTTGTCGCCTTCAATCAGCCACTCCTTTTCCGCTAAAGCCTTAAGCAGGCGCCCCTGTTCAGTCCCATGCCAGCGCGCCATTAGCTGGATAGAGTTTAGCTTAGGATTTTTCTGCACGGCCCCGATGAGGGCTACCAGCAGTTGCGCGTACGTGTTGCTCTCATTCGCGAAGTGATCGGCGGTTTCTACCTTGCCCGCCAGCTCCGGATGATGAATGAGGGTGCGCAGCGCTATCAGCGTTGGGGCTTCGACTGCAATCGGTGTGCGTGGGGCGCTGTGTTGGTCGCGATCACCGCCACGTTTACCGTTCTTGTCCCACGGTTTCTTGTCCCACTTCTTGCCGCCCGCACCGGGTTTCTTCGGCGTCCAGTCCTGCTGCGGCCCGTACATCTCTTGTGCCTGCGGCTGATGGTAATCGCTGTAATCCGACATGGCGTCGTAATCGATACCCGGATCGTAAGCCGGTGGCGCTTCCTGAGGCGCGCTGTGCACCAGTTGGCTCACGGCCTCACCGCTGAGCCCGGTAATTTCGGTCAGGCGCTGACGCATCAGGATTCGCAGGTTGGCGCCCGGGACTTTGTCGATCAGCGGCGCGGCGAGGGTGGCCATGTGGGCCTTGCCTTCGAGCGAGCGTGGGTCTGATTCCTCGGTCAGCTGTTGAAAAAAATAATCCGCTAACGGTTGGGCGTGCTGGTTAATCCGTGCGCGGAAGGCGTCAGTGCCTTCGGAGCGGACCAGTGTGTCCGGGTCTTCGCCCTCGGGCAGGAACAGAAAGCGTGCGCGCCGCCCATCCTGCAAGCTCGGCAGTGCCGCCTCCAATGCCCGCCAGGCGGCATTTCTGCCTGCCTGATCTCCGTCGAAACAGAACAGCACGTTGGGCACGACGCGAAACAGCCGCTTCAAGTGTTCTTCGCTGGTGGCGGTGCCCAAGGTCGCGACAGCATTGCGCAGGCCTTGCTGTGCGAGGGCGATAACATCCATGTAGCCTTCGACGACGATGATTTCGTCGAGGTTGCGGTTGTTCTTGCGCGCTTCATAAAGGCCGTAGAGCTCCTGGCCTTTATGGAAAACCGGGGTTTCCGGTGAGTTCAGGTATTTCGGTTTGTCGTCGCCCAATACCCGGCCGCCGAAAGCGATGATTCGTCCGCGGCTGTCACGGATCGGGAACATCACGCGATCGCGGAAGCGGTCATAGCGTTTGCCGGTTTCGGCGTTCTCGATCAGCAGACCAGCATCGATCATGGCTTTTTGTTGCAGGGTATCGCTGCTCAAGTGCTTGAACAGGTTGTCCCAGCCGGGCGGGGCGAAACCGAGGCCGAAGTCCCGGGCGATCTCGCCGGTCAGCCCGCGTCCTTTCAAATAATCCACAGCTGCTTTGCGCGACGGATGGCTTTTCAGGGCCTGGCGGTAAAAGTCGGCGGCGGCGGTGAGCAGCGGGTAGAGCGGCGAATCGGTCGGCTGCCGCGGTTTGTGCGGCCGTCCGCTTTCTTCGCGGGGGATTTCCATTCCGGCGGCTTTGGCCAGTTCTTCGACAGCCTGGACGAAATCCAGGTTGTCGTGGTCCATCATGAAGCCGAGGGCGTTGCCGCCAGCGCCGCAGCCAAAGCAATAATAAAACTGCTTGTCGGGGCTGACGCTGAAGGAGGGGGTTTTCTCTTTGTGAAACGGGCAGCAGGCGGTGTAATTCTTGCCAGCCTTTTTCATCTGCAAGCGCGAGCTGACCACATCGACGATGTCGGTGCGGTTCAGAAGGTCGTCAATGAAGCTCTGGGGAATTAGCCCGGCCATGGCGTTCTCGTCATCTGCGCTGCAATGAATCCGAAACGAAGAGCGGCTGAGCGCGGGTCGTTGTTTGAGGCGCGCAAAATATGCGGCTCGACCAGTGTCGTCTGCGTAATCGCTGTCGGGAAGTGTATCTGCCGAAAATCCACTGACGTTAGTACCAATCAGTATTCGACTATTTGAAAGTGTTGCGCTGAATCCGGCTGCGGCCTGTCGATGGCCTCGGATAGCTCATAAGCTGGCACGCAAGAAGGTGCCTTGGGCTGATCGTCGTTAGAGGAATCAGTGGGTGTGCTCGTCAGTAGCCTTGGAAGGCTCGTCAGAAAAGACGTGCACTGCTGGCAAAAGAGCCAGGTCTGACGCTGTGAAGCAGATTTGTCTCGGTCGCGTGTGCGGCTTTGACGGTGAAGCATCGAGCGTTGTCCGCAAATGCCATTAGCCCGGCTGAGGGCCGGGCTTGGCAGAAGCTTGCTACGAACGTCTGTGTATTAGTACAGACGAACGGCGCGGCGCTGTTCGCGCTGAACTTTCTTGGCGTGACGCTTAACAGCGGCTGCTGCTTTGCGCTTACGCTCAGAAGTAGGCTTCTCGTAGAATTCGCGGCTACGAACTTCAGCCAGTACACCGGCTTTTTCGCAGGAGCGCTTGAAACGACGCAGAGCTACGTCGAAGGGTTCGTTCTCTTTTACTTTGACGGCTGGCATCCAGAGCTACCTTCATTCATTACCGGGGTCAACATCCTCGTGGCAAAAGAGCACTTGAAGACGTCGGTTTTTAAGGGTTGCGGATGTTAACCCCTCATCGCTCGGAATGCAAAGCCTCTGATCGAAAACCGCTAGTCGGGGCATCCCATGGCGACTATTATGCGCGCCTTCGAACTCAGCCTAAACAAGGCGCAAACCCATGCTAGTACTGGGATTAGAAACCTCCTGCGACGAAACCGGTGTCGCATTATATGACAGTGAACGCGGCCTGCTGGCCGACGCGCTGTTCAGCCAGATCGACCTGCACCGCGCCTATGGCGGGGTAGTGCCGGAGCTGGCCTCGCGTGACCACGTCAAACGCATGCTGCCCTTGATTCGTCAGGTGTTGGCCGAAGCTGACTGTGTGCCGACCGAGATCGACGCCATCGCTTATACCGCGGGTCCTGGCCTGGTCGGTGCCTTGCTGGTGGGCGCCTCCTGCGCGCAGGCGCTGGCCTTCGCCTGGGGCATTCCGGCGCTGGGTGTGCACCACATGGAAGGTCACCTGCTGGCGCCCATGCTGGAGCCGCAACCACCGCAATTCCCGTTCGTCGCTTTGTTGGTGTCGGGCGGTCATACGCAGCTGGTTCAGGTCGACGGGATCGGTCAATACACGCTCTTGGGCGAGACCCTCGACGATGCCGCCGGTGAGGCTTTTGACAAGACCGCGAAGATGATGGGCCTCAATTATCCGGGTGGCCCGGAAATCGCGCGCCTCGCGGAGCAAGGGGTTGCAGGGCGTTTCGTCTTTCCGCGCCCGATGTGCGACCGTCCAGGGCTGGCTTTCAGCTTCAGTGGCTTGAAAACCTTCGCCCTGAACACCTGGCAGCAAAGCGTCAGCGCCGGGGACGACAGCGAGCAAGCCCGTTGCGACATCTCGCTGGCGTTCCAGCAGGCCGTGGTGGAGACTTTGACCATCAAGTGCAAGCGTGCCCTGAAACAGGCGGGCATGAAGCGTCTGGTGATCGCTGGCGGCGTCAGCGCCAACAAGGCACTGCGCACTTCACTGGAGAAAATGCTCGGCGACATGAAGGGCGATGTGTTTTATGCCCGTCCGGAGTTCTGCACCGACAACGGCGCGATGATCGCGTTTGCCGGCTGCCAGCGCTTGCAGGCCGGTCAGCACGAAAGCCTGGCGATCAGCGTGCAGGCGCGTTGGCCGATGGAGCAATTGTCGGCACTGTGATGACGTGCGGGATGAGCGGCGCTCATGCCCGGTATTTAAAAATGCCGTTCGCGCCCGGCAAACAGGTCGCGTAGATTGCCGCGATGGCGCCAGACGATCAGTCCCGTGAGTGCGCTCATGGGCAGCAGTGCCGCCGGTTCTTGCCAGGCCAGCAGCGGCAGGGTCAGCGGTGTGGCGATCAATGCGGCCAGTGAGCTGGTGCGGGTCAGGTAGAACGTCAGCAGCCAGGCGCAGACCGCCAGCAGTGCAGCAGGCGGGTAGAGGCCCAGCAGCATGCCGGCAGCGGTGGCGACACCCTTGCCACCGCGAAAGCGAAAGTACAGCGGGAACAGGTGGCCGATGACGGCGCTGACGCCGATCCAGGCCTGTTCTTGCAGCGAAAGGCCCGCGATGCCTGCGATCAGCACCGGCAGCAGGCCTTTGCAGAGGTCGCCGAGCAAGGTCAGGCCGGCAAGTTTCTTGCCGGCCAGGCGCAACATGTTGGTGGCGCCGGCATTGCCCGAGCCACTCATTCGCGGATCGGGGTTACCGGTCAGGCGGCTGAGCAAAATGGCGAAGGACAGAGAGCCGAGCAGGTAGGCGAGGATCGCCAATAACCAAAACATGCTAACTATTCCGGGCGAGGACGCCCTGATTCTAACGGCGCAATGCGCCCTTGTCGTGCAGCGGAGAAAAGTGCTTGGACAGAGTGTTTATCGAGGGCCTGGAAGTCGACACCGTGATTGGTGCCTACGACTGGGAGCGAGGCATCCGACAGTGCTTGCGTCTTGATCTGAGCTTCGCTTGGGATAATCGCCCAGCCGCCGCCGGTGATGACCTGACGCTGGCGCTCGATTATGCGAGCGTTTCGTCGCGCATCCAGGCTTTTTCCGAGCAGGCGCAGTTCCAGCTGGTCGAGACCTTCGCCGAACGTCTGGCTGAAGTGCTGATGAGCGAATTCAAGATCACCTGGATGCGCCTCAAACTGACTAAGCCAGGTGCGATCCCGGCTGCCACGGGTGGTGTGGGCGTGGAGATCGAGCGCGGATGTCGCTGACTCAGGTGTATCTCGGGCTCGGGAGCAATATCGAGCGTGAATCCCATTTGCAGGCTGGCCTGGAAGCCTTGGCAGGTTTCATGGTGGATATACGCTGCTCGGCGGTGTTCGAAAGCCAGCCGGTGGGGATCAAGAGCGGGCCGTTCTTCAATTTTGTGGTGTCGGCGTTTACCGATTTACCGCTGATGGAACTGGATCGCCGGTTGAAATTCATCGAGGCGGACAACGGCCGTTATGCACCGGACCGCAAGGGTTTGCCGCTGGATATCGACGTGCTGCTGTTCGGGGATCTGGTGGGCAACTTTGATGGTTTGATTTTGCCGCGGGCAGAAATTCTGAAAAATGCCTTCGTGCTGTGGCCGTTGTCGCTGATTGCACCGGATCGAGTGCATCCGGGGGTAGGTAAAAGCTTCGCTATGTTGTGGCGCGAGGCGCAGATTGATCAGGTGTTGGCGCCGGTGGCGTTTGAGTGGCGCGGTGAACAATTGACCCCTTCAAATCTGCGTTGACCCCTTCGCGGGCAAGCCTCGCTCCTTGTATGTTGACCCTGACTCCAGCGAGAGAGGTTACGCTCAAGGATTCATTCAACAGCAAGTGCGTTTCTGGGGGAGGCCGATCGCTCCTGAAGGCAGGATTTGCTCCTGACCTTGTCTGTAGAGAGGCCCCCCCGCCTCATTGCCCACCACGAAGAGTATCGAGAAGCCGACAAGTCGGACTTCGCATTACAAGGTTGCAGTGGCATGAAGTTCGAGGTCGGGGGAACCGGAAGCAATCTTACCTAAAGTCAGGGAAGTGAAAAGCATGAATACTCATGTCGGCATAGACATTGGTGCCAAAACGTCTGCCATGGGATGGCGGCAGAACGGCAAAACAGTCGGCCAGTGGGACATTCAGCACACGCCCAAGGGTCGTAAGGCCGCGGTGAATAAGATGATGGGCCTCAAACCGCTGAGCGTGGTCATGGAGGCCACCGGTATTTACTACCTGGATCTTGCGTTGGAGTTGCATGCCGCGGGCTTACCGGTCTCGGTGATCAACCCAAAAAGCTTCCACAACTTTGCCAAGTTGATGTTGCAAAACAGCAAGACTGACCAGATCGATGCGCAGTTGCTGGCTGAATATGGCGAGCGCATGGCACCCAGGCTTTGGGTCCCGCCTACGGCGGATCAAATGATGCTGCGTGCGATTGGCCGTCATATCAATCGACTGATTGGCCATCGGACCAGAGCCAAGAATGAGCTGCATGCGCTACAAGCGACAGATACGAGTATTGAGTTGCTAATCGCAGATGAGAAAGACGCGATTGCTGCATTGGATATACGCGTTGACCGTTTGAAAAAGGCTGCGCGCGACGCCATCGCCAAGTGCCCGAACCTGACCTTGCAGTTTCGCTGCATGATGGCGGCACCCGGCGTGGGAGAGGCTTCAGCGATTGCTGCACTGGCTGAGTTGACGACGCTACCTGTAACGCTCAAATCGGCACAGGTGAGCCGTTATGCGGGGCTGGACGTGAGATTGACCCAGTCAGGAACAAGTGTGAACCGCCCTGGCCGAATGTCGAAATGTGGCAACGCCTACTTACGCGCAGCGATGTTCATGCCGGCAATGACGGCAATCCGTTGCGATGAGAACGTGAAAGCCTTCTACGAAGCTCTGGTGGCCCGGGGCAAGAAGAAAATGCAGGCCATTGGAGCGGTGATGCGCAAGTACCTGACGGGTTTATGGGCTTGCATGCGCTCCGGCGAAGAATTTGATACGGCCAAGCTTTTTAGCGAAAAACATCTCGCGAAAGCTTGACCGTGAACAGAGTATCTACAGGTTCTACGCCGACCCTTGTAGGAGCGAGGCTTGCCCGCGAAGCTTTCAGGCAGGCGCCGTGTCTTTGTAAGTCTTCAACGTCTTGAGCCGTTCACGCTTGATCGCCTCACCCAGCTCCGGCCCTTTGAATCCTTTCTCCAGCAACGGCTGAATCGCCACGGTCCGAACGGCATTCGCCGCGCCCCGTAAATAATCCGCCTGTGGATAACTTCGCTGTTCCAGACCTTTGCGTCCACGCGCGTCCATCTCGCACGCCGCGATAAAATCCTCGAACCGCTGCGGTCGACGGTAAACGTCAAAACTTTGCAGCAACTCCAGCAAGGTCGACGGCTTCAGCTCCAGGGCGCGATGGCCGTGGGTGTGATATTTGCCGACCAGCAGAGCCAGTTCCTGACAGTCCCTCGGCGCCTTGAAGCGTTCGTTGACCGCCTTGATCAGTTTCAGGCCCTTGTGCTCGTGGGCAATGTGTCGGGGCCATTCTTCCTCGGGCGTCAGTCCCTTGCCCAGGTCATGCAGCAGGCAGGCCCAGCGCACGACGAGGGGTTGTTTGTGCAGTGCCGCTTGCTCCAGCACGCTCAGGGTGTGCAAGCCCGTGTCAATTTCCGGGTGATGGGCTTCCGGTTGCGGTACGCCGAACAGCGCGTCGAGTTCCGGCATCAACACCTTGAGCGCACCGCACTCGCGAAGTACCTCAACGAACACCTGGGGCTGGTCTTCCATCAAGGCGCGAGAGATTTCTTTCCAGCTTCGTTCCGCGGTCAAGACTTCGAGTTCACCTGATTCGCTGAGTTGACGCATCAGCTCCAGTGTCTCAGGTGCGACGGTGAAACCGAGCCCCGCATAACGAGCAGCGAAGCGGGCAACGCGCAGAACCCTGAGAGGATCTTCGGCGAATGCGGGGGAAACGTGGCGCAGGAGGCGATCCTTGAGATCCCGTTGGCCATGGTAAGGATCGGTCAGGTTCTGCTGATCGTCTTCTGCCATGGCATTGATTGTCAGGTCACGACGGATCAGGTCTTCTTCGAGGGTGACTTCGGGGCTGGCGTGAAAGGTAAAGCCGCCGTAACCGCGTCCGCTTTTGCGTTCGGTCCGGGCGAGAGCGTATTCCTCACCGCTTTTGGGGTGAAGAAAAACCGGGAAGTCCGCACCCACCGGGCGGAAGCCCTTGGCGAGCATTTCTTCAGTGGTGGCGCCAACCACGACCCAGTCGATGTCGGTGACAGGCTTGCCCAGCAGGCGATCGCGTACCGCACCGCCAACTTTATAAATCTGCATAAAAAACCTCCGTTAGCTCGACAGAATAACCTTTGCGTCGAACTTCCGGAGGCCGAAACAGGATCAAAGATGGATGACAGCCAGGTCCAGCCGGCCGTAATCCCCCTCGCTGTGTTCACTTCTGGGCGGAACATGCTGGGTTTTCATTATCTGATCCCCTTGCAGGGTTTCCAGGTGAATATCGAAACCCCAAAGGCGATGCAGGTGCTTTAGCACTTCCTCGGTGGACTCGCCCAGCGGTTTGCGGTCATGTTGCTGGTGACGCAGGGTCAGAGAGCGGTCGCCGCGCCGGTCGATGCTGTAGATCTGCACGTTGGGTTCACGATTACCCAGGTTGTACTGCGCCGCCAGGGTTTCACGGATGATCCGGTAGCCGGGTTCATCGTGAATGGCGGGGACCAGCAAATCGTCCTTCTGGTCGTCATCGAGAATGCTGAACAATTTCAGGTCGCGGATCACCTGGGGTGACAAGTACTGCAGGATGAAGCTTTCATCCTTGAAGCTGCTCATGGCGAACTTGATGCTCGACAGCCAGTCAGTGCCGGCAATCTCAGGGAACCAACGGTAGTCCTCTTCGGTAGGCTTTTCACACATGCGTCGGATGTCCCGATACATGGCAAAACCCAGGGTGTAGGGGTTGATGCCGTTGTAGTAGGGGCTGTCGAAGCCGGGCTGATAGACCACGCTGGTGTGCGACGTCAGAAACTCCATCATGAAGCCGTCGGTTACCAGTCCTTCGTCGTACAAGTCGTTCATCAGGGTGTAGTGCCAGAACGTGGCCCACCCTTCGTTCATCACCTGCGTCTGACGCTGTGGATAAAAATACTGGGCGATCTTGCGCACGATCCGCACAATTTCCCGCTGCCATGGCTCCAGCAGCGGTGCGTGTTTTTCGATGAAGTAAAGGATGTTTTCCTGAGGTTCTGCGGGGAAACGCGCGTTGTCCTTGTCGCTGTACTTGTCCGCACCTTTTGGAATGGTCCGCCACAGATCGTTGATCTGTTTCTGCAAATGCTCTTCCCGATCCTTTTGCCGACGGCGTTCTTCTTCGGCGGAAATCGGATACGGACGTTTGTAGCGGTCGACACCGTAGTTCATCAGCGCATGGCAGGAATCCAGCAGGTCCTCGACCGCGTCGATACCGTGGCGCTCTTCGCACTGCATGATGTACTGCTTGGCGAAGACCAGGTAATCGATGATCGAACTGGCATCGGTCCAGGTGCGGAACAGGTAATTGCCCTTGAAGAAGCTGTTGTGGCCGTAGCAGGCGTGAGCAACCACCAGGGCCTGCATGCAGATGGTGTTTTCTTCCATCAAATAGGCGATGCACGGGTCCGAGTTGATCACGATCTCGTAGGCCAGCCCCATCTGCCCACGGCTGTAGGATTTCTCGGTGCTGAGGAAGTGTTTGCCGTAGGACCAATGGTGATAGCCCAGCGGCATGCCGACGGAAGCATAAGCGTCCATCATCTGCTCGGCAGTGATCACTTCGATCTGGTTGGGGTAGGTATCCAGGGCATAACGAGCCGCCAGGCGACTGATTTCTTTGTCGTAGGCCTGGATCAGCTCAAACGTCCATTCGGAGCCGGTGGAAATGGGTTGGCGCTTCTGCTCTTTGGCGGTCATGTCACTAACCTGCGCTGGAAGAGTTCACGGAAGACCGGATAGATATCCCCGGCCGAGACCAGTTGTTGCTGGGCGAAATTGTCAGAGAAGGCTTCGGCGATGCGTTCGTACTCGAACCACAGGGCCTGGTGCTCGCGCGGGGTAATCTCAACGTAAGTGTAGTACTGCACGAACGGCATGATCTGGTTGATCAGAATGTCGCGGCAGATCGGCGAGTCGTCGTTCCAGTTATCGCCGTCGGAGGCCTGGGCGGCATAGATGTTCCACTCGTTTGTCGGATAGCGTTCGGCCATGATCTCCTGCATCAGTTTCAAGGCGCTGGAAACGATGGTGCCGCCGGTTTCGCGCGAGTAGAAAAACTCCTCTTCATCCACTTCCCGGGCACTGGTGTGGTGGCGGATGAATACGACGTCGATCTTGTCGTAGTTACGCTTGAGAAACAGGTACAACAGGATAAAGAAGCGCTTGGCGATATCCTTGGTCGCCTGCGTCATGGAACCGGACACGTCCATCAGGCAGAACATGACTGCCTTGGAACTGGGGTTGGGTTGCTTGATGAGCAGGTTGTACTTGAGGTCGAAGGTATCGAGGAACGGTACGCGATGAATGCGCGCACTGAGTTTTTCGATCTCTGATTCGATTTCCTGAATATCGCCGAAGTTGTCAGGCTCATCCCGCTTGAGTCGCAGTAGTTCCTCTTTGGCTTCACGTAATTTTGCCCGGCTGCTGCCAGACAGGGCGATTCGCCGTGCATGGGCCGAGCGCAAGGTGCGGATGATGTTGATCCGTGACGGATTGCCCTCGTTACTGATCCCGGCACGAACAGTTTTGAAGGTGTCGGTGCCGGTCAGGTTGCGCTTGACCAGATTCGGCAGCTCAAGGTCCTCGAACATGAATTCGAGGAATTCCTCCTGGGTGATCTGGAAGACGAATTCGTCCATCCCTTCGCCCGAGTTACCGGCCTTGCCGGGGCCTCTGCCACCACTACCTCCAGGCGGGCGGGCAATGTGCTCGCCGCTGGTGAATTCCTTGTTGCCCGGATGCACGACGGTCTGCTTGCCACCCCGACCGTGGTGAAGCACCGGCTCGTCAATGTCGCGGCCGGGGATGCTGATCTGTTCGCCGTGTTCCATATCGGTAATGGAGCGCCGGCTGACCGCCTCTTCGACAGCCTTTTTGATGTGATCACGGTAACGCCGCAGAAACCGCTGACGGTTCACCGTGCTCTTGTTCTTGCCATTGAGACGTCGGTCGATCACATAGCTCATGACTGCTCCTTAGAAGCTGTCCTGAAAGGGGCGAGCGGTTATGCAGCATCGACCGTGCCAAGGGATGTTCACGCTCCCCCAAGCGCTTTTGGACGCTGACTGAACCTCGCTACCGACTTTCGAACACCTTCCAAAGGTCTGTGTAACAGAAAATGCGCACACAGGCCTCTGACTGACGACAACCGGTCTGACCGGCAGCGGGTTATTGTGATTTTCTGACCCGCAGGTACCACTCGGACAGCAGTCGTACCTGTTTGTCGGTGTAGCCCCGCTCGACCATCCGTGTGACGAAGTCGTTGTGCTTCTGCTGGTCCTCTTTGCTGGCCTTGGCATTGAAGCTGATGACTGGCAGGAGGTCCTCGGTGTTGGAGAACATCTTCTTCTCGATGACCACCCGCAGTTTTTCGTAGCTGAGCCAGGTCGGGTTCTTGCCGTTGTTATTGGCCCGGGCGCGCAGCACGAAGTTGACGATTTCGTTGCGGAAATCCTTCGGATTACTGATGCCGGCCGGTTTTTCGATTTTCTCCAGTTCTTCGTTCAGCGCTACGCGGTTGAGGATCTCGCCGGTTTCCGGGTCGCGGTATTCCTGGTCCTGGATCCAGAAGTCGGCGTACAGCACATAGCGATCGAAGATGTTCTGGCCATACTCGCTGTAAGACTCGAGATAGGCGGTCTGGATCTCCTTGCCGATGAATTCGATATAACGCGGTGCCAAGTACTCTTTGAGGAAGCGCAGATAGCGTTCGCGGGTTTCGGCCTGGAATTGTTCCTGCTCGATCTGTTGTTCCAGCACGTAGAGCAAATGCACCGGGTTGGCGGCGATTTCGTGCGGATCAAAGTTGAACACTTTCGACAGAATCTTGAACGCGAAACGGGTCGACAGGCCGTTCATGCCTTCGTCGACACCGGCGTTGTCGCGGTATTCCTGGATCGACTTGGCCTTCGGATCGGTGTCCTTGAGGTTTTCGCCGTCATACACTCGCATCTTGGAGTAGATGTTGGAGTTTTCCGGCTCTTTGAGGCGCGAGAGTACGGTGAACTGGGCGAGCATTTTCAGGGTGTCAGGTGCGCAGTGAGCCTTGGCCAGGGAGCTGTTGAACAGGAGCTTGTCGTAGATCTTCACTTCGTCGCTGACGCGTAGGCAGTACGGCACTTTGACGATGTAGATCCGGTCGATGAAGGCTTCGTTGTTCTTGTTGTTGCGGAAGGTGTGCCATTCCGATTCGTTGGAGTGGGCCAGCAGGATCCCGGTAAACGGAATCGCCCCCAGACCTTCGGTACTGTTGTAGTTGCCTTCCTGGGTGGCGGTCAGCAATGGATGCAGCACCTTGATCGGTGCCTTGAACATTTCGACGAACTCCATCAGGCCCTGGTTGGCCCGGCACAGTGCGCCCGAGTAGCTGTAGGCGTCGGCGTCGTTCTGCGGGAATTCTTCGAGTTTGCGGATATCGACCTTGCCTACCAGTGCCGAGATGTCCTGGTTGTTTTCGTCTCCAGGCTCGGTTTTGGCCACGGCGATCTGGTTGAGGATCGAAGGATAGAGCTTCACCACGCGGAACTGGCTGATGTCGCCGCCGAATTCGGCCAGGCGCTTGGTCGCCCATGGCGACATGATGGTGTTGAGGTAGCGCCGTGGAATGCCGAAGTCTTCCTCGAGGATCGCGCCATCTTCAGTGGCGTTGAACAGACCCAGAGGTGATTCGAAGACGGGTGAGCCCTTGATCGCGTAGAAGGGCACTTTTTCGATCAACTGTTTCAGCTTTTCGGCCAGGGACGATTTACCGCCACCCACAGGGCCGAGCAAATAGAGAATCTGTTTCTTCTCTTCAAGGCCCTGAGCGGCATGGCGGAAATACGACACGATCTGGTCAATGCATTCTTCCATCCCGTGGAAGTCTTCAAAGGCCGGATAGCGGCGGATCACCTTGTTGGAAAAGATCCGCGACAGTCTCGAGTTGGCCGAGGTGTCGAGAAGCTCCGGTTCACCGATGGCCAGCAACAGACGCTCGGCGGCGGAAGCGTAGGCGCTGCGGTCGCTTTTGCACAGCTCAAGATACTCTTGCAGCGAGAGTTCTTCCTGGCGTGTGGACTCGAAGCGTTGTTGGAAGTGGCTAAAGATACTCATGACGTCACCTCGCTCGATACGTGGAGCCGACGCCGGATCATTCAGTCGATGCTGGCAGCGACCGAATATGCAGTCGCTGTTTACCCCCCAGAACTCTTTCGAAGCTGACTACCCCGAAAGCTACTCCCGATGACCCGCGCGCCGGTGTACCGGCTCTCCCCTGTTTTGGATGGCCTGCGCTTAAGGATAGTTGGGAATTCGGCAGGTAAAGGCGAGATACGTAATTAGTTGTGGCAGACCGTTCGTCTGCCACCGCGCGAGCCCGCGGGGGCCGGGGCTTGCACGTTACAAAAAAATTATTCGGAAGTGCCTTGCGCCGTTTCCGAAGGATAAGTCGTACGCCACAGCTCAAAACCGCCATCCATGCTGTAGACGTCGGAGAAGCCCTGGCTGATCAGGTACGCAGCGGCGCTCTGGCTGGAATTGCCGTGATAACAGACCACTACAGTCGGTGCGTCGAGGTCGGCGGCACGAATGAAATCCGAGATGGAAACATTGTCCAAATGCTTCGAGCCGGCGATGTGCAGCGCAGCAAAGGTCGCAGGGTCGCGGACATCGACCACCACTGCGCCTTGTTCGCGCAAGGCCTGGGCCTGTTCCGGGGGGATACGTTTGAATTCGCTCATGGCGGGCTCCTGTGGCACGGCTGAAAGCGCAGTCTAGCGCGGGGCGCTGGCTGACGAGGGTTCGGGACTAAGTGGGGCGACTGGCGGCAGGGCAAGGCCGTGCTCGTCGCATTTGCAAGACAGCCGTTCACCGCTGTCGACATTCATCAGGGACAGGGCGCCACCCCAGACACAGCCGGTATCGAGGGCCGAAATGCCCGGTTCGTTGCACCGGCCTTCCAGCGCGGCCCAGTGGCCGAAGATGATCTTCAGGCCCTTGGTCTTGCGTTCCTTGTGCTGGAACCA
This sequence comes from Pseudomonas sp. MDT1-16, assembly GCF_054898115.1. Taxonomy (NCBI): domain Bacteria; kingdom Pseudomonadati; phylum Pseudomonadota; class Gammaproteobacteria; order Pseudomonadales; family Pseudomonadaceae; genus Pseudomonas; species Pseudomonas sp. MDT1-16. The sequence goes on along the minus strand of NZ_CM142717.1, from coordinate 5,800,367 downwards.
GGGTTTGTAACCCGGTGGGGCATTGTCGAGACCTTCCTTGCTTTTGAGGTCAAGCTTGCCCTCGGCGGTGCAAAACCGCATGCGGGTGAAATAGTTGGTGATCACCCGCAGGCGTGTCACGCCTTTGAGGTCGTTGTCCCATTTCGCCGGATCGTTGCCGTACATACCATCGAGGTAGGGCGGCAACAGGTTGTCATCGCGCAATGCGGTCTCGACTTCGGCGGCACACTTCAAGGCCTTGCGCAGCGACCACTGGGGCGGAATGCCAGCATGTACCAGGGCGACATCACGCTGTTCGTCGTAGTGCATGAGCTTTTGCTGACGCAGCCACTCCAGCAGTTCCGCGCAATCGGGCGCTGCGAGAATCTCGAGCAGGGTGTCGGACTTCTTCAAGCGTTCGATGTTTTTCCCGGCGGCCAGTAAATGCAGGTCATGGTTGCCGAGCACGCACACCAGCGATTCGCGGATGCTATAGAGGAAGCGCAAGGTGTCCAAGGACTGCGGGCCACGGTTGACCAGATCGCCGACCAGCCACAGACGATCCCGTGTCGGGTCGAAGGCGACTTGCTTGAGCAGGCATTGCAATGCTTGAAGACAGCCTTGCAGATCGCCGACGGCGTACGTTGCCATCAGTGCAGGGCTCCGGGCACCGCCAGACGGAATGGGGCAATGATGGCGTCGAAGTGTTTGCCGTCGTCGGCAACCATTTCATAAGTGCCCTGCATCGTGCCGACCTTGGAGGTCATGACGGTGCCGCTGCTGTAGGTGTGGCTTTCGCCCGCGTCGATCAACGGCTGCTGGCCAACAACGCCGGCACCGCGAACCTCTTCGACATGCCCGTCACCGTCGGTGATTACCCAGTGCCGCGACAACAGTTTGGCCGGTAGCTCGCCATTGTTGTGCACGGTGATGGTGTAGGCGAAGGCAAAGCGGTTTTGCTCGGGTTGCGATTGTTCTGCCAGATAGCGGGTGACGACGCTGACGTCGACCTGATAACGAGGATCGGACATGCAAGAGGCCTTAAAATCGAAGCGGAACGCGGGGCGTAGCTGATGGAACTCAGTCTAGGCCAAGTATCGGGTAGTAAACCAGACATGACGGCCGGTGTCCTACCCGATAACGCTTCCGGCCTGTCAGATATCAGCAGGCCTTTGTAGGACTTGTTCGCTGAGCTTGTCAGCCAGACGCACGAAAGCGGCCAGATCAAGTTGCTCGGGGCGCAGGCTGCCATCGACGCCGGCGGCTTCGATCTCATCGTTGCTCAACAGCAATTTGAGGGTGTTGCGCAGGGTCTTGCGGCGCTGGTTGAAGGCTTCGCGCACAACGCGCTCCAGCAACTTGTGATCCTTGGCCGGGTGCGGCAGTACCGCGTGGGGTACCAGGCGCACGATGGCCGAGTCGACTTTCGGCGGCGGATTGAACGCGCCCGGGCCGACGTTGAACAGATGCTCGACCCGGCAGTGGTACTGAACCATGATCGACAGACGACCCCAGTCACCGCCACCAGGGCCTGCCGCCAGACGCTCGACCACTTCCTTTTGCAGCATGAAGTGCATGTCGCGAATGATGCCGGCGTTGTTTAGCAGGTGGAAAATCAGTGGCGTGGAGATGTTGTACGGCAGGTTGCCGACCACACGCAGGCTGTTCGGCGCGGCATTCAGGCTGTTGAAGTCGAACTTCAGCGCGTCGCCTTGGTGCAGGTTGAAGTTGTCCTTGCCGGCGAACTGCTGGTTGAGGATTGGTATCAGGTCCTTGTCCAGCTCCACCACGTCCAACTGCGCGCCGCTGTTGAGCAGGCCTTGAGTCAGTGCGCCCTGGCCCGGGCCGATTTCCAGCAGGCGGTCTTCGGGTTTGGCGCGGATGGCGCGCAGGATGCGGTCGATAACGCCGGCATCGTGCAGGAAGTTCTGGCCAAAGCGTTTGCGCGCCTTGTGTTGGTAATGCTCGGTCATAAACGGGTCTCGGCCATCTGGTAAGCGGTTTCCAGGGCGACTTGCAGGCTGCCAGTGTCGATTTTGCCGCTGCCGGCCAGGTCCAGGGCAGTGCCGTGGTCGACCGATGTGCGGATGATCGGCAAGCCGAGGGTCACGTTGACTGCTGCGCCGAAGCCTTTGTACTTCAGCACCGGCAGGCCCTGGTCGTGGTACATCGCCAGCACCGCGTCGCAGTGCTCCAGATATTTGGGGGTAAACAGAGTGTCGGCGGGCAGGGGGCCGCGAAGGTCCATTCCTTCGCCGCGCAGGCGCTCTAATGTAGGTTCGATAATGTCGATTTCTTCATGGCCCAGGTGTCCGCCTTCGCCGGCATGGGGGTTGAGCCCACACACGAGGATGCGCGGCTGGGCGATGCCGAATTTTTCTTGTAGATCGGTGTGCAGAATTCGCGTGACCCGTTCCAGTCGCTCCGGCGTGATCGCATCGGCAATCTCGCGAAGAGGCAGGTGAGTGGTGACCAACGCCACGCGCAATCCGCGAGTGGCGAGCATCATCACCACTTGTGCGGTATGGGTCAGGTCGGCGAGAAATTCTGTGTGCCCGGAAAAGGCGATCCCGGATTCATTGATCACGCCCTTGTGCACAGGGGCCGTGATCATGCCGGCAAAATGCCCGTCCAGGCAGCCTTGGCCAGCTCGGGTCAGGGTTTCCAGGACGAAAGCCGCGTTGGCCTTGTCCAGTTGCCCGGCGGTAACCTTGGCGTTGAGCGGTGTATCCCAGACATACAGACTGTTGGCCGGCGCAGGTACATCCGGCCAGCTGTCCGGGGTGACCGGCAACAAATCGACAACCACGCCCAGTTGCGCGGCCCTCTCTAGGAGCAGGTCGCGGCTGGTAATGGCAATCAGGGGGTGTGGCTGGGCTTGCGAGGCGAGCAGCAGGCACAGGTCAGGACCTATGCCGGCCGGCTCGCCGGGTGTCAGCGCGAAACGCTTGGGTTTCACTGCGCTGCCTGGTTTGCACCAGGGAGTTTGATCTCTACGTACGCTTCATCACGGATCTGACGCAGCCAGGTTTGCAGCTCTTCGTCGTATTTGCGGTTACGCAGTACGGTCATCGCTTGTTGCTCACGGGCCTGGGTGGTGCTGTCAGTGGCGCGACGGCCAAGGACTTCCAGAACGTGCCAACCGTATTGGGTCTGGAATGGCTTGGACAGCTGACCTTGCGGGGTCTTGGCCATCACTTCGCGGAATTCAGGCACCAATGCATTCGGGTCGATCCAGTTCAGGTCGCCGCCGTTGAGGGCGGAACCCGGATCTTCCGAAAAGCTTTTCGCCAGTTCGCCGAAATCTTCGCCCGCTTTGATACGGGTATAGAGCGACTCAGCCAACGCCTTGGTTTTAGCCTCGTCGCGGATCGGGCTCGGTTTGACCAGGATATGACGCACGTGCACTTCGTCACGCACCTGGGTCTCGCCGCCACGCTTGTCGAGGATCTTCAGGATGATGAAGCCGCCCGGGGTGCGCATCGGTTGAGTGATGTCGCCGACAGTCATGGTGCTCAGCATGCGATCGAACGGCGGTGGCAGTTGACCGGCTTTACGCCAGCCCATGTCGCCACCTTCCAGTGCGGTTTCGCTGGCGGATTTGGCGATTGCCAACTGACCGAAGTCAGCGCCTTGCTTGAGCTGCTGGTAAGCCGCGTCGGCTTGTTTGGCCGCATTCTGAATAGCGTCGGAGTTGGCGCTTTCCGGCGTTGGAATCAGGATGTTGGCCAGACGGAACTCTTCGGATAACTGCATTTTGCCAAGGTCGGAAGCGAGGAAGTTCTTCACTTCCTGTTCGGAAACCTGGATGCGCTCGGCCACACGACGCTGACGCACACGGCTGATGACCATCTCGCGGCGAATCTGGTCGCGGGCGTCTTCATAAGACAGGCCATCGCGAGTCAGGGCGGCGCGGAACTGATCCACGGACATGTTGTTGCGCTGGGCAATGGTGCCGACAGCCTGGTTCAGTTCTTCATCGGTAATGCGGATACCGGAACGTTCGCCGATCTGCAGTTGCAGGTTTTCGACGATCAGGCGCTCAAGCACCTGCTGGTCCAGCACGCCGGCCGGCGGCACGGCTGAACCGCGCTTGGCGATGGTTTGCTGAACTTCATGGACGCGTTGGTCCAGTTGGCTCTGCATGACCACGTCGTTGTCGACAATGGCCACCACTTTATCGATGGACTGTACCGCGGCGTTCGCCGCGGTACCCAGGAACAGCGCGCCCAGCATCAGCGGGCGCAGACAATCAGAAAGCTTGGTCTTCACGTTCACGATAACCTTGGATGCCTTTGTCGAGGAAGCTCTCTACTTTGGCGCCGGTGAGGCCGCCGAGTCCCTTCAGAACAATTTGTAGGAAAATGCCGTGGTCGCCTTTTTCGTTTTCCGGGGCGTTCTGACTGAACTCGTCATACGAAACCCAGTAACGGTTGATCAGGCGCAGTTTCCAGCAGCAGTTGTCGTACTCGAAGCCACCGAAGGCTTCCAGGGTACGGTTGCGGTTGTAGTCATACTGCCAGCGGCTGATGGCGTTCCATTGCGGCACGATCGGCCAGATCACCGAGAAGTCGTGCTGCTGAATCTTGTAGTAGTCCTTCACGTAGCCAGGTTGGCCTGGGGTGCCGTAGTCACCACCACCCACTTGCCACTTACCGGTGTTCTGGTCGTAACGGACCTGATCATTGCGATAGCGATAGCCAGCGTTGATGACCTTGTTCGGGTTGTCTTCAGGCTGGTAGTGGAACATCGCGCTGCCCGAGCGAGGGCTGCGGCTGTCCGGGTCCCAGTTGTAATCGGCCGTGGTGCGCCAATCGCGGTTCCAGCGATATTCGTATTCCAGCGCATAGGGCGAGACATTAGCCTGCGCATCCTGGCGGGTTTTTGCATCAATACCCGGCAACTGAACTTCGCGATCCTTGAAGTACATGGCCTGGCCAACGCTGATGCGTTGACGTTCAAAGCCATTGTCTTCGATCCAGCGGTTGGTTACGCCCAGAGACAGCTTGTTCTCGTCACCGACGCGGTCGGAGCCGGAGAAGCGGTTGTCGCGGAACAACGACGCGTAGTTGAAGGTGTATTCACTGGTGTCGAATACTGGAATGTCTTCCTGATCCGTTTCAGGTACGTACAGGTAGAACAGGCGCGGTTCGAGGGTCTGGCGATAATTCTTGCCGAACCATTGGGTGTTGCGATCGAAGTACAGGCCGCTGTCGATGCTTGCAATCGGCACACCTCGGTTCTGGTTGCTGCTGAAGGTGCCGTTGAGCTTTTGCTGTTCCGCAGTTTGCGCGGCAATCTGGCTTTTGCCGGTACCGTCCAGATCCAGTTGGTACTGGGTGTATTGGTACTTGAGCGATGGCTTCAGGTAGCCGTAAGTCCAGTCCAGCGGCAGGCTGACACCCGGTTTGAGATTCAAACGGTCGCCGTTGGCCCGTGCCAATCCCGTCACGTTATTATCAAGACGCGGCTCGACGGTGTCGTCTTCGTTTACGAAGTTACCGTCCTTCAAGTCACGATCAAACCGTACGACTTCTGTCTCGTAGTCGAAGTCCAAGCCGCCAGGGTGGGTCGGCAACTGACCATTGAAAGTGATCTGCGGCAAGCGGTCGTACGGCGTAATGTCCGAAACGGTCGCGAGCTGATAAGCCTGGGCGTTCACGCGAGCGGTGTAGCTGTCGCCACGATAGGTGACAGAACCCTGCTGGTTCACATAATCGGAGCTTTTAACCCCGATCTGGTCGGTTTGCAGATCCTGGAAGTAATACGGATCGCTGATCTTGGTGTAATCGACTTGAGTCAGAACGCGCGAGTCGAGACCACCCTTGTGCTGCCAGTTGTACATGTAGCGATTTTTTTGGTAATCGGTCTGACCACTACGATCGGTGTCTTCGTCGTTGAGGTACGCGGCGCCGAGCTGACCTTCGCTGGACGGGGTCAGGTAACGGAATTCGCCTTCCATCAACAAGCCGTGCTTACTCATGTAACGCGGGTACAACGTGGCGTCGTAGTTCGGTGCCAGGTTGAAGTAATACGGTGTGACCAGCAGGAAGCCGGTATCGCTGCCGGTGCCGATAGTCGGCGGCAGGAAGCCGGACTGGCGACGGTCATCGATCGGGAAATAGATGTACGGCGTGTACAGAACCGGAATGTCCTTGACCCGCAGCGTCACGTTGGTCGCGGTACCGAAACCGGTGGCCGGGTTCAAGGTGATGTTGTTGCCCTTGAGTTGCCAGGCGTTACTGTCCGGTTCGCACGTGGTGTACGTACCATCCTTGAGACGGATGATCGCGTTCTCGGCACGCTTGGCGTACAGCGCGCTGCCGCGGATACGGGATTTGTGCAGGACGTATTCGGCGTTGTCGACCTTGGCTTCACCGGTGTCGAGTTGCACGTCGGCGTGGTCGCCCACGATCAGTGCGCCGTTGTCGCGAACACGGACGTTGCCGCTCAGTTCGCCACGGCTCTCGGCCTGGTAGAGGTTCGCTTCGTCGGCTTCGACCTGCATGCTGCCCTGACGCATGACCACGTCACCGGCCAGGGTCGCGACCTGCTCATCCTGCTTATAGCGAGAGGCTTTGGCGCCGAGAAAGGTCGGAGCGTCACTTTTACTCGTCTTGTCATTCATGCCAGGACGAATCGGTTCGATATAGGAACCAGAGCAGTAAGGACCGGTTTCGGCCAATTGCGCTGCAGTGAGTTTCTCGCGCGGAACCCAGTCGAGGTGGCTGTAGTCTTCGCTACGCGACTTCAGGCCGCGGCCCTTGGACTCGGTCACTAGCGCAGGCTTGGCGCTGGTGTCTTGACTGGAACCGCTGTCGGCCGGAGTCTCGCCGCTCGCGCTTACCGCCGCACTGCCGTCATGGACGGGACGCGGTGGCAGCGCAGCTGCTGGAGATTTTGGCGCACAGTTCCAGGCACCCGAAGCAGAGACTGAGCAGTCATACTGTTCCGCGGCGACCACGAACGAAGTGGCTAGAGGTTGCAGGGCCAGCAGACTGCCGGTAACCAACAACGGAAATTTTTTACGAAACGCGGGGGATTTCAATGCCATCTTATTAGTCCGGGCTTCCTGCGTGCCATCTGCCCGCGGTGTGGGCCGCACGCCTCTCGATGGTCTGAAAAAGATGCTGGATAATAAAGCATGACCCGCTTGACGGCTAGCGCCGTCGGAGACCCTTGCAATGCCTGACCAAGATGTACGTTTGCAACACCTGAAAGTTTGGCTCGATGAACAATTGGCTGCCCTCTTTGCAGAGCAGGGTTGGGGCGTCGTACCCCCGGCCACGTTGACCGCGGCCAGTAGCGATGCGAGTTTTCGACGTTATTTCCGCTGGGAAGGCGAGGGCAGAAGCTTCGTCGTGATGGACGCACCACCCCCCCAGGAAAACTGCAAACCCTTCGTGGATATCGCTTTTTTGCTGGCGAAATCCGGAATAAATGTTCCGAAAATTTATGCCGAAGACCTCGAGCGTGGTTTTCTTTTGCTCAATGACCTGGGCAACAAGACTTACCTGGACGTAATCGACAGCGAAAATGCCGACGATTTGTTCAAGGATGCCCTGCAAGCACTGCTGGCTTTTCAGCAACTGCCGATGGTTGCACCGCTGCCAAGTTATGACGTTGCGCTGCTGCGCCGCGAGCTGGAATTGTTCCCCGAGTGGTACGTAAAGCGTGAGTTGGGTATCGAGTTCGACGCGGCTCAGCAAATGCTCTGGCAGAACGTGACCGAGCTATTGATCGACAGCGCCCTGGCCCAGCCCAAAGTGCTGGTGCACCGCGACTACATGCCGCGCAACCTGATGCTCAGCGAACCGAATCCCGGTGTGCTGGATTTCCAGGACGCAGTCTATGGCCCGGTGACCTACGACGTGACCTGCCTGTTCAAGGATGCGTTCCTCAGCTGGCCTGAAGAGCGCGTGTACGGCTGGCTGGAAGCTTATTGGCAGCAAGCGGGTGCGCTTGGCATCCCGGTCCAGCCTGACTTCGAAAATTTCCTGCGTGCCAGCGACCTGATGGGCGTGCAGCGTCACCTGAAAGTGATCGGCATCTTCGCCCGTATTTGCCACCGTGACGGCAAACCGCGCTACCTGGCCGATGTGCCGCGCTTTTTTGCTTATATAGACGCAGTGATCGCCCGTCGTCCTGAGCTGGCCGAGCTGGATGTATTGCTGGCCAGTCTGCGTGCTGGAGCGAATGCATGAAGGCGATGATTCTGGCGGCAGGCAAGGGCGAGCGCATGCGCCCGCTGACCCTGACCACACCGAAACCGCTGGTTCGCGCTGGCGGGATACCGTTGATCGAGTATCACTTGAAAGCCTTGGCGGTGGCGGGGTTTACCGAGGTGGTGATCAACCACGCCTGGCTTGGCCAGCAGATCGAAAACTACCTCGGTGATGGCTCTCAATACGGCGTACGTATTCAGTACTCGCCGGAAGGTGAGCCACTGGAAACCGGAGGCGGGATTTTCCGCGCGTTGCCGCTGTTGGGAGACAAGGCCTTTGTGGTGGTCAACGGTGACATCTGGACCGACTATGACTTCAGCGTATTGCACCAACCCATCACCGGGCTGGCGCATTTGGTGCTGGCGGACAACCCGGCTCATCACCTAGCCGGGGATTTCAGTCTGATCGACGGGCAAGTGCACGACGGTCTGCCGGACACTGCAACCCTGACCTACAGCGGCATCGCGGTGCTGCACCCGCAGCTGTTCGACGGTTGCTCCGCCGGGGCGTTCAAACTCGCCCCACTGCTGCGCAAGGCCATGGCCGATGGACACGTAACCGGCGAACGCTTGAACGGACATTGGGTGGATGTTGGCACTCACGAGCGTCTGGCTGAAGTCGAAACTCTGTTAGAGGCGAGACGCTGACATGCTGTGGCCAGGGACTCTGATTGGAGCCGGAGTGGGCTTTTTCATCGCCAGCATTCCGGGGGCCATGCTTGGCGCCTTATTGGGGCAGGCGCTGGATCGGCGCTTGCACTTGCAGAGCTGGGCGCACTTGCGAGAAAAGCTCGGTGGTCGCTCGGTGCTGCGCAACGACGAACTGCTGTTTGTGTTGTTGGGACGACTGGCCAAGAGCGATGGACGGGTGGTGGAGGGCCACATCCAGCAAGCCCGTCAGGAAATGCGTTCGCTGGAAATGAACGAGTCGGCCCAGCGCCGGGCAATTGCCGCGTTCAATCGCGGCAAGTCGGGAGATGACCGGTTGCGCGGTTACCTGCGCCGCTTGAGTGCTCAACCCCATGCGGCCGAAGGCGTCTTGCGCGCCTGTTGGCGGATGATCTGGGCTGATGGCCGCGCCGGTAGTGCTGAGCGAGCGCTGATTACGCAGTGGGGCAAATGGCTGGGCTGGACACGGCATCAAGTGCAGGCGCTGGCGGCCGATTATGAACAGCACAAGCTTGCGCCGGTCAGCAACGCTGTCACCTACCAAGATGCGTTGCGGCTTTTGGGCGTGTCGGCGACCAGCGAGCCGGCGCAGATCAAACGCGCTTATCGACGCCTGCTGAGTCGCCATCACCCGGACAAGATTGCCGGCAGCGGTGCGACGGCGTCGCAGGTTCGCGAAGCCACTGACAAGACTCGCGAGCTGCATAGCGCCTACACATTAATTCGCGAGCGTCGGGATTTTCGCTAGCAGGGCAGGGGTGTAATACCTGTCAGGCAGCGAGGGTCAATCGGCTAGCGGACTCAGCCATCCACGCACGCGGCGGAACAACTGCTCTTGCTCTGCCTTGGTATTCCCGGGCAAAGCCTTGAGCGCTACCTGGCTGAATGCCGAAGCTTTCAAACGTTTGCTGGCTTGCATACGTTCTAGCGCCGCGTTGCGATCCAGCGGCTTATCCATATAGAAGATGTCTGCGGTGGGCAGCTTCAGGGTCGGTGTCAGTTCGGCCAACTCTGGTTTGGCTTTCACCGGCATCTGAGCGGCGACCATCACAAACTTCTCCACTTGCGAGGGCTGCTTTTCGCTCAGGTAGCGCGCGGCCCAGTAAGCGCCGGTGCCATGGCCCAATACGACAATGCGGCGAGCGCTTTGCTGTTCGGCATAGGCAATGGCGGCGTCGATGCGGGCGAAGATTCGTTCGGCGTCGGCGTTGGCCTGTTCCTCGGTGGTTTCGGCGATCACCTTGTCCGCCACCTCCGCTTCACCGCCCGCGGCTTGTTCGATGGGCGCTGCGGTGGTCGAGTCTTTGCTGCCAGTGTCGGGGGCTTTTGGCGTGAGTGCCACTTCTACGATGCGTGGTGCAATGGCATCGCTTTGCACGTCCGGCAAGGTGATACTCAGGCTGCTCCACTCGGCGTCCGGCAATTTACGTCGCAATGGACCTATTGCTTGCGGCCAGTCAACGCTTTCGCCGGCACCCGGGATGATAATCACCGCGCCTTTGGGCTCGGCGGTATTGGCTGGTTTCCACAAGGCCAGAAACGTATCGCTACCCGCTTGCAGTTGCTGTTGTTCCTGGGCGGGGATCTTGCGCTCAAGTGCAGTCGCTTCTTCCTGACTACGCTCAAGCAGCGGCTGGCGCTCGACCGGTTTTGCTTCGGCGAGTTGTGTCGCGGCGGGTGCCGGGTCGGCGGCCGCGACGGAAAAGGCGCAAGGCAGGAGCAGCGACAGGCACAATGCTGGCAATGCCAGGCGGTAAACAGGGGGCATCGGATATTCCAGGCCAGAAGTTATTCCGGCAGCCTAATGGGTTGGTCAGTATTTGTCAGTGTGTGAGATTTCGATGATGCGTTTTCGCTGCCTGTGGGTTATCGGCTGTTTGTGGTTTCCCTTGATGGGCTGGGCGGCTCCCGCGCCACCGGGGCACGTCGCGCCATTGTCCGCGGACCAGCAGCAATGGCTGGCGCAGCATGGAGAGTTGCGCGTCGGGCTGGTGTTGCAAGTGCCCTACGCCCAATACGATCGCCGCTTGCAGCGCCTGTCCGGGGTTAACGTCGAGCTGATGAAATGGCTGGCCAAGTCCCTCAAGGTCGAGCTGAGCTGGCGTAATTTCCCCGACCTGGCGCAACTGGAAACTGCCGCGCGCGAAGGTGAAATCGACATCGCTCCGGGGTTGTCCCAAACCCCCGCTGGCCTGCGGCTCTGGCAGTTTTCAGACCCGTATATGCGGGTGCCGCAACTGGTGGTCAGCGACCAGAAAAGCACTGGCGTGGTCGAGCTGGAAAACCTCGACAGCCAGACCCGCGTCGCCGTGCGCATGCCCAGTGCCACCGCCGACTATCTTCGCAGTAATTACCCGCACTTGAACCTTCAAGGCGTACCGATCGAACGCCAGGCACTGCAACTGTTATTGAGTCAGCAGGCCAGCTACGCCGTGGTCGACGAAGCGCAGCTGGGACGTCTGTCCGCCGAACCGGAGTTCGCCGGGCTGGCGGTGGTGGGTGACATCGGCCTGCCGCAACTGTTGCGGGTGGCCACGCGCCGGGACTGGCCGGAACTGGCTGGCATCGTCGAAAGCGCGTTGCGGGCGATCCCGGCCAAGGACCTGGAGCAACTGCACAACCAATGGCTGCAACCCAAGTACCCGCGGCTGACCGAGTCCCCGGGCTTCTGGCAAAACCTCTGTTTGTTGCTGGTGGTGTTGACGTTGAGCAGCATGGCTATCGTGTTCTGGCAGCGGCGGCAGCAACGCAGTCTTGAGCATCGTTTGCTGGCAGCGCGCGAAGACATTGCCCTGCGTGCCGCCAGTGAAGAAGCCTTGCGTCTCACACAGTTTTCCATCGACCAGAGCACCGTCGGCATCCTTTGGGTCAACTGGGACAGCCATGTGCGCTACGCCAATCGCGCGGCCGACACCATGCTGGGTTATCCGGCGGGCGGGATCATTGATCGGCCGCTGATCGACTTCGAGCCCGGCTTGCACATGGATCGCTGGCTGAACCTGTGGAAGCGCGCCCGGGCCAGCGAGGAAGGCCCGCAAAGTTTCGAAACCAACTGCGTGCGGGCGGATGGCAGCGATCTGCCGGTGGATGTTTCGCTGAGTTTTTTGCGGTTTCGCGACGGCGAATACCTGGTGGTTTACCTCAACGACGTCACCGAGCGTCGTCGCGCCCTGGCCGCGTTGCAGGAGAGCGAGGCTCGGTTGCAAGGGATCGCCGCCAACGTTCCAGGGCTGGTCTTTCGTCTGGAACGGGCCCCGGTGACGGGGCAAATAGACTTTGCCTACATCAGTGAAGGGAGCGAGAGCCTGGTGGGTTACTCACCGGCCACCCTGGCCCATCGCGACAAAGGCCTGCGCAGCCTGGTGCACCCGGACGACAAAGTCAGTTATCACCAAACCCAGGACCATGCGCTGGATACCGACAGCGACTGGTCGTGGCAGGGGCGGATTCTCACCCGTTCGGGCGAACAGCGCTGGGCCGAGATCAAGGCCATCACCCGCCGACTCGAAGACGGCGCCTATGTCTGGGACGGGATCGTCTGGGACATCAGCGAAAGCAAACGCATCGAACTGGAATTGGCCAGCTCTCGCGAGCAGTTGCGTGAGTTGTCCGCTCACCTGGAGAGCGTGCGGGAAGAGGAAAAGGGCCGCATCGCCCGGGAGGTTCACGACGAACTGGGTCAGATGTTGACCGTGCTCAAGCTTGAAACTTCCATGTGCGAACTGGCCTACGCCCAGCTCGACCCCGGTCTGAACGAACGTTTGAACAGTATGAAACGCTTGATCGCTCAGCTGTTCCAACTGGTACGGGATGTGGCGACGGCGCTGCGGCCACCGATTCTCGACGCCGGGATCGCCTCGGCCATCGAGTGGCAGGCCCGCCGATTCGAGGCGCGCACGCAGATTCCGTGTCTGGTGCAGGTGCCGGAAAATCTGCCAGTGCTCAGTGATGCCAAGGCGATTGGCCTGTTCCGGATCCTTCAGGAAGCGCTGACCAATGTCATGCGCCATGCCCAGGCGCATACTGTCGAACTGACATTGGTGCTGGAAGGCGACGAGTTGTGTCTGACCGTCAGCGATGATGGCGTAGGATTTGTCCCTGCCACCGGTAGGTCAACATCCTTCGGGGTAGTCGGCATGCGCGAGCGAGTGTTGATCATGGGCGGGCAGTTGTCGCTTGAAAGTGAACCGGGTGAAGGCACGACCCTGAGTGTGCGAGTGCCGTTGGATGAGGAGAAGTAAGTGATCCGTGTACTGGTAGCTGAAGACCACACCATCGTCCGTGAAGGCATCAAGCAGTTGATCGGCCTGGCCAAGGACTTACTGGTGGTGGGGGAGGCGAGCAATGGCGAACAGTTGCTCGAGACCTTGCGCCATGTTCCCTGCGAAGTGGTCTTGCTGGACATTTCCATGCCCGGGGTTAACGGCCTGGAGGCGATTCCGCGGATTCGCGCGCTGAACAATCCGCCGGCGATTCTGGTGTTGTCGATGCACGACGAAGCGCAAATGGCCGCCCGCGCGTTGAAGGTCGGCGCCGCCGGCTACGCGACCAAGGACAGTGATCCGGCGCTGCTACTGACGGCGATCCGCAAGGTCGCGGCGGGCGGGCGCTATATCGACCCGGACCTGGCCGACCGCATGGTCTTCGAAGTCGGCCTGACCGATTCGCGTCCGCTGCACTCGTTGCTGTCTGAGCGCGAGTTCTCGGTGTTCGAACGCCTGGCCCAGGGCGCCAACGTCAACGACATCGCCCAGCAACTGGCCCTGAGCAGCAAAACCATCAGCACCCACAAGGCGCGGCTGATGCAGAAACTCAACATCACCTCCCTGGCGGAGCTGGTGAAGTACGCCATGGAGCACAAACTCCTATAAAAATCGCATGCATTCCCTGTAGGAGCGAGGCTTGCCCGCGAAGGCGATTTCACTGACGCCAAAAGCTTCGCGGGCAAGCCTCGCTCCTACAGGGATGGGCGGTGCATATCCATTTGCGACATCCCTGCGAATCGCTTTTGCCTTTACTTGTGGCTTGCAGCTGACCGTTTGACGCTGTGTTGGTCAAAACGCGCCATCCTTGTAGGGCAATCCCTACCCCCAACCTTCCATCCGGCTGAGGCCATTCTCTCCTGCGCCCCGATTTGCGTGGTCGGCAGTGTCCACTAGGCTTAGTCCACAGCAGTCATCACAACAAAGGTGTGGGTATGAGCCAGGTCGATTCAAACGCAGGGGCCAGCGATATTCTGGTCAGCTTTCGTGGAGTGCAAAAAAGCTACGACGGCGAGAACCTGATCGTCAAAGACCTCAACCTGGAGATTCGCAAAGGCGAATTCCTCACCTTGCTCGGGCCGTCCGGCTCCGGCAAGACCACCAGCCTGATGATGCTCGCCGGTTTCGAAACCCCGACTGCAGGTGAAATCCAGCTGGCCGGGCGTTCCATCAACAACGTGCCGCCGCACAAGCGCGACATCGGCATGGTGTTCCAGAACTACGCGCTGTTCCCGCACATGACGGTGGCCGAGAACCTGGCGTTCCCGCTGACCGTGCGTGGCTTGAACAAGAGCGACGTCAGTGATCGGGTCAAGCGTGTATTGAGCATGGTTCAGCTCGACACCTTCGCCCAGCGCTACCCGGCGCAATTGTCCGGCGGTCAGCAGCAGCGTGTGGCCCTGGCCCGTGCGCTGGTGTTCGAGCCACAACTGGTGCTGATGGACGAACCCCTCGGCGCACTGGACAAACAGCTGCGCGAACACATGCAGATGGAGATCAAGCATCTGCACCAGCGCCTCGGCGTGACCGTGGTCTACGTGACCCACGACCAGGGCGAAGCCCTGACCATGTCCGACCGTGTGGCGGTGTTCCACCAGGGCGAGATCCAGCAGATCGCTCCACCGCGCAGCCTCTACGAAGAACCGAAAAATACCTTCGTCGCCAACTTCATCGGCGAGAACAATCGTCTCAACGGCCGCTTGCACAGCCACACCGGCGACCGCTGCGTGGTTGAGCTCGGTCGCGGTGAAAAGGTTGAAGCCCTGGCCGTCAACGTCGGCAAGACCGGCGAACCCGTCACGCTGTCGATTCGTCCGGAACGCGTGAGCCTCAATGGTTCCAGCGAGTCCTGCGTCAATCGCTTCTCGGGGAGGGTGGCGGAATTCATCTATCTGGGCGACCACGTCCGGGTTCGCCTGGAAGTCTGCGGCAAGACCGATTTCTTTGTGAAACAACCGATTGCCGAGCTCGATCCCGCGCTGGCCGTCGGCGACGTGGTACCGATTGGCTGGCAGGTCGAACACGTTCGCGCGCTCGACCCACTTCTAGAGGCGAACTGATCGCCCCCTGCTACACCAACACCAACCCTGCACGTGGAGAGAACAATAAATGTTGAGATCCCTGAAATTCACCGCTTTGGTCATGGGCATGATCGGCGCGGCACACGCAATGGCGGCGGGCCCGGACCTGACCGTGGTGTCCTTTGGCGGGGCGAACAAGGCAGCGCAGGTCAAAGCCTTCTACGCACCGTGGGAAGCGGCAGGCAACGGCAAGATCGTGGCGGGCGAGTACAACGGCGAGATGGCCAAGGTCAAAGCCATGGTCGACACCAAGAGCGTGTCCTGGGACCTGGTGGAAGTTGAATCGCCAGAACTGTCCCGTGGTTGCGACGAAGACATGTTCGAGCAGCTTGATCCGAAGTTGTTCGGCAAGTCCGAGGACTACGTCAAAGGCGCCATCCAGCCGTGCGGCGTGGGCTTCTTCGTGTGGTCGACCGTGTTGGCCTACAACGCCGACAAGCTGGCATCCGCACCGACCAGTTGGGTGGATTTCTGGGACACCAAGAAATTCCCGGGCAAACGTGGCCTGCGTAAAGGCGCCAAGTACACCCTCGAATTCGCTCTGATGGCCGACGGCGTTGCGCCGAAAGACGTCTACAAGGTGCTGGCCGGCAAGGATGGTCAGGATCGCGCGTTCAAAAAACTGGATGAACTCAAGCCAAGCATCCAGTGGTGGGAAGCCGGCGCGCAACCGCCGCAGTACCTCGCTTCCGGTGACGTGGTCATGAGCTCGGCCTACAACGGCCGGATCGCTGCCGTGCAGAAAGAAAGCAACCTGAAAGTCGTGTGGAACGGCGGCATCTACGACTTCGACGCATGGGCCATTCCAAAGGGTCTGGACAAGGCACGGGCTGAAGCGGCGAAGAAATTCATCGCGTTCTCGGTGCAGCCGCAGCAGCAGAAGACTTACTCGGAAAACATCGCCTACGGGCCGGCCAACATCCAGGCCGTACCGTTGCTGGCCAAGGATGTCCTGAAAGACATGCCGACCACCCCGGAAAACATCGCCAACCAGGTGCAGATCGACGTCAGCTTCTGGGCTGACAACGGCGAGCAACTGGAACAGCGCTTCAATTCCTGGGCTGCAAAATAAGACCACCCCGTGGGCTTATCCACTCCTGTAGGAGCGAGGCTTGCCCGCGAAGGCGTCGGTACATTCAACATCGATGTTGACTGACACACCGTCTTCGCGGGCAAGCCTCGCTCCTACAGGGGTGATGTGTAGTTATCAAGAACAGAGGTGGCTTGCCTTCCTTTGTAACGATCAAAGATTTCCGGAGTACGCCATGGCCACCGCCATTCCCCTGAACGCGGGCACTGACCCCACCTTGAAGCAGCGGCTCAAGCACGCCGAGCGGATCAACCGCTGGAAAGCACAAGCCTTGATCGCGCCATTGGTGTTGTTTCTGTTGCTGGTGTTTCTGGTGCCCATCGTGGCGCTGCTCTACAAAAGCGTCGGTAACCCGGAAGTCGTCGGCGGCATGCCACGCACCGTGGCGGCCATCGCCAGTTGGGATGGCCGAGGCCTGCCCGCTGAACCGGTTTACAAGGCGGCCAGCGAAGACCTCGCTGAGGCCCGCAAGAATCAGACCTTGGGCGACCTGTCCAAGCGCTTGAACATGGAGTTGGCCGGCTACCGCAGCCTGCTGACCAAAACTGCACGTGCTTTACCGTTCGCCACCGAACCGGCCTCCTATAAAGAAGCGCTGGAAGGTCTCGACGAGCGCTGGGGCGACCCGGCCTACTGGCAAGCCGTGCGCCGCAACACCAGCAGCATCACGCCTTATTACTTACTGGCGGCGGTCGATCACCGGATCGACGACCTCGGCGAAATCGCCCCGGCCACGCCCGATCAGGCGATCTACCTCGACATCTTCGCCCGCACCTTCTGGATGGGGCTGATCATCACCGTGATCTGCCTGGTGCTGGCGTATCCGTTGGCCTACCTGCTGGCGAACCTGCCATCGCGGCAAAGCAACCTGCTGATGATTCTGGTGCTGCTGCCGTTCTGGACCTCGATCCTGGTGCGGGTCGCCGCGTGGATCGTGCTGCTGCAATCGGGCGGACTGATCAACAGCGGTCTGATGGCCATGGGCATCATCGATAAACCGCTGGAGCTGGTGTTCAACCGCACCGGGGTTTACATCTCCATGGTGCACATCCTGCTGCCGTTCATGATTCTGCCGATCTACAGCGTGATGAAAGGCATTTCGCCAACCTACATGCGCGCCGCGATTTCCCTCGGCTGCCACCCGTTCGCCAGTTTCTGGCGGGTGTACTTCCCGCAGACCTATGCCGGTGTCGGCGCCGGTTGCCTGTTGGTGTTCATCCTCGCCATCGGCTACTACATCACCCCGGCCTTGCTGGGCAGCCCGAACGATCAGATGGTCAGTTACTTCGTCGCCTTCTACACCAACACCAGCATCAACTGGGGCATGGCGACCGCACTCGGTGGGCTGCTGCTGTTGGCGACCGTGGTGCTTTATCTGATTTACAGCTGGCTGGTGGGCGCCAGTCGCCTGCGCCTGAGCTAAGGGGAGAACGAAATGCTGAGTCCTTATATGTCGCCCATTGAGCGGGTGTGGTTCTACAGCTTGCGGATTCTCTGCGGCTTGATTTTGTTGTTCCTTATTCTGCCGGTGCTGGTAATCATCCCGCTGTCGTTCAACTCGGGCAGTTTCCTGGTGTACCCGCTGCAGGGCTTCTCGTTGCAGTGGTACCACGACTTTTTCGCCTCGGCGGAATGGATGCGCGCGTTGAGGAACAGCGTCATCGTCGCCCCGGCGGCGACCGTGCTGGCGATGATCTTCGGCACGCTGGCGGCGATTGGCCTGACCCGTGGCGACTTCCCGGGCAAGGCGCTGGTGATGGCGCTGGTGATTTCTCCGATGGTGGTGCCAGTGGTGATCATTGGTGTGGCGAGTTATCTGTTCTTCGCCCCGCTGGGATTGGGCAACAGCTTCTTCTCGCTGATCGTGGTGCATGCGGTGTTGGGTGTGCCGTTTGTGATCATCACGGTGTCGGCGACGTTGCAGGGGTTTAACCAAAACCTGGTGCGCGCTGCGGCGAGCCTTGGCGCTTCGCCACTGACGGCGTTCCGTCGGGTGACGTTGCCGCTGATTGCTCCCGGCGTGATTTCCGGTGCGCTGTTCGCCTTTGCGACCTCGTTCGATGAAGTGGTAGTGACGCTGTTCCTCGCCGGCCCCGAACAAGCGACCTTGCCACGGCAGATGTTCAGCGGCATCCGCGAAAACCTCAGCCCGACCATTGCAGCTGCCGCAACGCTGCTGATCGCCTTCTCGGTGATTCTGCTGCTGACGCTGGAATGGTTGCGTGGGCGCAGCGAGAAACTGCGTACCGCCCAGGTCTGACCTGCAAGCACTGATCGTTCCCACGCTCTGCGTGGGAATGCAGCCCGGGACGCTCCGCGTCCCATTTAAAAGCCGAACGCAGAGCGTCCGTTGAGGCATTCCCACGCAGAGCGTGGGAACGATCCGAGTGCAGGCTCAGCCATTCACCACCCGAATAGCAGACAATCCCAAATCCCCAGCTACTCTTGTGTCCAGCTCCCCTGGCTATAAGAGGCTGCGCACATGAGTCTTTCCTCTTTCAAAATCGCTCACAAACTGATCACCGGCGCCGGTGCCATCGAGCAACTGGCGGCTGAACTGACACGCCTGGACATCGACAACCCGCTGATCGTCACCGATGCCGCACTGGTCAAGTCCGGCACGGTCGAGCTGGCGCTGGCGCAGCTGGGCGACCGCCCCTACGAAATTTTCGACCGTGTGCTGCCAGACCCGGAAATTGCCATCGTCGAAGACTGCATGCGGGTCTACCGTGAGGGCGGGCACGACGGATTGATCGGCCTGGGCGGCGGCAGTGCCATCGACATCGCCAAAAGTGTCGCGGCCTACGCCGGTTATCACGGGGCGCTGGAAGATCTGTTCGGCATCGATCAGGTGCCGCGCAAAGGCCCGCCGCTGATCGCCATCCCGACCACCGCGGGCACCGGCTCGGAAGTCACCAACGTGGCGATCCTCTCCGACAAGGTTGCGCAACTGAAGAAAGGCATCGTCAGCGACTATCTATTACCGGACGTGGCGCTGGTCAGTCCACAAATGACCCTGACCTGCCCGCGCAGTGTCACTGCCGCCAGTGGCGTCGATGCACTGGTGCACGCCATCGAATCCTATCTGTCGCTGAACGCCTCACCGATTACCGACGCGCTGGCCATCGGCGCCATCAAGCTCATCGCCAAGGCGCTGCCCAAGGCCTACGCCAATCCGTCCAACCTCCAGGCCCGCGAAGACATGGCCACCGCCAGCCTGATGGCCGGTATGGCGTTTGGTAATGCCGGGGTCGGGGCGGTGCATGCATTGGCGTATCCGCTGGGCGGGCGGTTCAACATTGCCCACGGCGTCAGCAATGCCTTGCTGCTGCCGTATGTCATGACCTGGAACAAAATGGCCTGCGTGGAGCGCATGCAGGATATTGCCGAGGCCATGGGGGTGAAGATCGCTCATCTGAGCGTCAACGACGCGGCCGACAAAGCCGTCGAGGCGATGACCGAACTGTGCGCCGCGGTGGAAATCCCGCCGGGTCTGCGCAGCTTCGGCGTTCCCGAGGACGCCCTGCCGGCCATGGCCGTGGAGGCGGCGGGAATTGAGCGTCTGATGCGCAACAATCCGCGCAAATTGAGCGCCGTCGATATCGAGAAGATCTACCGGGCGGCGTACTGATTATCGCGTCACGGTGCGCGCTGCAAAGCATGCGGTATACAATGCGCGCCATCGTGATTCCGCTCAAAAAAGGTGCGTCATGCAGCCCTTCGTCATTGCTCCGTCGATTCTCTCCGCCGACTTCGCCCGCCTGGGTGAAGAAGTGGACAACGTCCTGGCCGCCGGTGCCGACTTCGTGCACTTCGATGTCATGGACAACCATTACGTGCCGAACCTGACCATCGGCCCGATGGTCTGCGCCGCACTGCGCAAGTACGGCGTGACTGCGCCGATCGACGCGCACCTGATGGTCAGCCCGGTGGACCGCATCGTCGGTGACTTCATCGAGGCCGGCGCGACGTACATCACCTTCCACCCGGAAGCCACACAGCACGTCGACCGTTCCCTGCAACTGATCCGCGAAGGGGGCTGCAAGTCGGGCCTGGTGTTCAATCCGGCGACCTCACTCGACGTGCTCAAGTACGTGATGGACAAGGTCGACATGATCCTACTGATGAGCGTCAACCCGGGCTTCGGCGGGCAGAAGTTCATCCCCGGTACCCTCGACAAGCTGCGTGAAGCGCGGGCGCTGATCGATGCCTCCGGCCGTGACATCCGCCTGGAAATCGACGGCGGCGTGAACGTGAACAACATTCGTGAAATCGCCGCTGCCGGCGCCGACACCTTCGTCGCCGGCTCGGCGATCTTCAATGCACCGAACTACCAAGAGGTGATTGAAAAGATGCGTTCCGAACTGGCGCTGGCCCGTCCATGAGTGGCTTTGAGCAGCTGTTCCCGGGGTCTCTGCCGCGGTTGGTGATGTTCGATCTGGATGGCACGCTGGTCGATTCGGTCCCCGACCTCGCAGCGGCTGTGGATAACATGCTGCTCAAACTCGGGCGTCAACCTGCTGGTATCGCATCGGTGCGTGAGTGGGTGGGCAACGGCGTGCACGTACTGGTGCGCCGGGCCTTGGCCAACCACATCGACGCCGAGGGTGTCGATGAGGTCGAAGCCGAGCATGCCCTGGCGTTGTTCAACAGCTTTTATGAGGACGGTCACGCGCTGACGGTGGTTTACCCCGGCGTGCGCGACACCCTGAAATGGCTGCACAAGCAGGGTGTAGAGATGGCGCTGATCACCAACAAGCCGGAGCGTTTCGTCGCGCCGCTGCTGGATCAGATGAAAATCGGTCGTTACTTCAAATGGATCATCGGCGGCGACACACTGCCGCAGAAGAAGCCCGACCCTGCGGCGCTGTTTTTTGTGATGAAAATGGCCAACATTCCCGCGTCTCAATCGTTATTTGTCGGCGATTCGCGCAGCGATGTGCTGGCGGCGAAAGCGGCGGGGGTCAAATGCGTGGCGCTCAGTTACGGCTATAACCACGGCCGACCCATTGCCGAAGAGTCGCCGGCGCTGGTGATCGACGATCTGCGCAAGTTAATTCGCGGTTGCCTGGATCCGGCCGCTGAGATAACGTTGCCCGACGCTGTTCAACCCCCTTCTGGAAACGCCATCGTGGTGGTCACTCGCAAACTCTGGATGAAAGTCATCAAGGCCCTGGCCCGCTGGCGTTGGCGCGCCTGACTTGTTCCTGGCCGGCCTACCGGCGCGTTTGCATACCTGACTGTTAGACCCTCAAGCCACGAGGCTACCCCATGATCCGCGAAGAATTCCTGCGTTTGGCCGCTGCCGGCTACAACCGCATCCCGCTTGCCTGCGAAACCCTGGCCGACTTCGACACGCCGCTGTCGATCTACCTGAAACTGGCTGACGAGCCCAACACCTACCTGCTGGAATCGGTGCAGGGCGGGGAGAAGTGGGGCCGTTACTCGATCATCGGCCTGCCGTGCCGCACCGTGCTTCGGGTTCACGACCATCACGTCAGCGTGACCCACGATGGCGTCGAGATCGAAAGTCATGAGGCTGAAGATCCGCTGGCCTTTGTCGAAGAATTCAAAGCTCGCTACAACGTGCCGACCATTCCTGGCCTGCCGCGCTTCAATGGCGGTCTGGTGGGTTACTTCGGTTACGACTGCGTGCGGTATGTAGAAAAGCGTCTAGGCAAATGCCCGAACCCGGATCCATTGGGCGTGCCGGACATTCTGCTGATGGTTTCCGACGCGGTGGTGGTGTTCGACAACCTCGCCGGCAAGATGCACGCGATTGTTCTGGCCGATCCGTCGCAGGCAGACGCCTTCGAGCAAGGTCAGGCACGGCTGGAAGAGCTGCTGGAAAAACTCCGTCAACCGATCACCCCGCGCCGTGGCCTGGATTTCAGCAAACAACAGTCTGCTGATCCGGTCTTTCGTTCGAGCTTCACCCAGGACGATTACGAAAAAGCCGTCGATACCATCAAGGAATACATCCTGGCCGGTGACTGCATGCAGGTCGTGCCGTCCCAGCGCATGTCGATTGACTTCAAGGCCGCGCCGATTGATCTGTACCGGGCGCTGCGTTGCTTCAACCCGACGCCTTATATGTACTTCTTCAACTTCGGCGACTTCCACGTCGTCGGCAGTTCGCCTGAGGTGCTGGTGCGGGTCGAAGACAACCTGATCACCGTGCGCCCGATCGCCGGCACTCGCCCACGCGGGGCCAACGAAGAGGCTGACCTGGCGCTGGAAAAAGACCTGCTGTCCGACGACAAGGAAATTGCCGAGCACTTGATGCTGATCGACCTGGGCCGTAACGATACGGGTCGGGTCTCGGAAATCGGTTCGGTGAAACTCACCGAAAAAATGGTCATCGAGCGTTACTCCAACGTGATGCACATCGTTTCCAACGTTACCGGTCAACTGAAAGCCGGGCTGACGGCGATGGACGCACTGCGGGCGATTCTGCCGGCGGGCACCTTGTCCGGCGCACCGAAAATCCGCGCGATGGAAATCATCGACGAACTGGAGCCGGTCAAGCGTGGCGTCTATGGCGGCGCGGTCGGTTACTTCGCCTGGAACGGCAACATGGACACTGCGATCGCGATCCGCACAGCAGTGATCAAGAACGGCGAACTGCACGTGCAGGCCGGTGGCGGCATCGTTGCCGACTCGGTGCCGGCGCTGGAATGGGAAGAAACCCTGAACAAGCGCCGCGCGATGTTCCGTGCCGTGGCTCTCGCCGAGCAAACCCCGGTAAGCTGAGTTCCCACAAAGACCTCACCACCATAAAAAACGCGGCACCTGTGAGGGCGCCGCGTTTTTTGCGCCTGCTGTTACCGGATCAGAAGTCCAGCGCAACCCCAACGGTAAGCCCTTGCTGGGTAAAGTCATCATCCTTGCGGAACGTGTATCCGCCACGCAGCGCCAGATCGGCCGTCAACTTGTGGCTGACCCCCAGGCTCACGCGATTCAGGTGGCTTTGCGGTGTATAGCCGTCCAGTTTGAAGTCCAGGGATGGCAGGCTGTTGAGCGCGATGTTTACTTTCTGAGTGTCATCCTCGTATTCACGCTCATACGCGTATTCGCCGAACACTTGAGTCTGCGTGGTGATCTGATACTTACCCTGCAGACCGGCGCCCAGACGTTTTGAATCGCGAGTCTGATCATCAAAGGTCAGCGCTGTGGAACGAGTGCTGTTTTCCGAGTAGCCATCGACTTCCACTTTTGCGTAATCGGCGCTGATGAACGGTGACAGGTGCCACTCGCTGCCCGGTTGCGCAATGTCGTAGCCAACGCGTGTGCTGAAAGCCCAGAGATCGCCATTGGTATCGCCTTTTTCCGCCCCTTCGCTGGCACCCAGGTCGAATTTGCGTTTGAGGTTGTCGTAATCCAGCTTGCCGCCGGTCAACGCGGCATCGGCCCACCAGCGATTCTGCTGGAACTGGGCGAAGGCGGTGGCCAGGTAGCTGTTGAGTTTGTAGTCCGAATCGTTATTGCCTGCTTCCAGGTTCTGACGATAGAAACCCGCCGCCACACCGACGCGCCAGGCGTCATTGAGACGATAGCTGCCGCCGATGTTCAGGTTGTAACCGTCGCCGTCGGCGCTGGCTCCGCTGCTTTGGCTATCGACATCCAGATGCTGACCGCCACCGGCGACAATGGCGCGCCATTGGCCGATCGCTTGCCAGTTATCCCAGTCCGATTGCCATTGGCTGCGCAGTTCATCCTGGTGCGCACGCAAGGTAGCGTGGGCCATTTCCGGCAACAACGTCAGCTCCCAAGGCGCAGCCAGTAAGGAATAGGCGTAGTCGGAAATCAGTTTTTGCCCGGCTTCGGTCGGATGAACCCCATCGTTATAAATCAGCTTGCTGGGGTCCGGCGTGGCACTGTTGATGCCATACGTAGGGTTTTCGGTGCAGCTGTTACCGCTGAAACAGGTCGCCGTCAGGTTCTGGCCTGTAGCAAAACCGAATCGAGCCGGATCGGCGAAGGTTTCCTGCAACAGCAGCGGAATGTTCAGCGGGATGATTTCGGCATCGATCCCCGCCAGTCGAGTGACCAGTTGCCGGTTGAAGGCAGAGCTCAGTAGTGAGGTGGGTGTCTGCTGGGGAGTGCCATTGATGGCGGGCGTCAAACCCAGGTCGGGCAACAACCAGACCATGATGTACCTGGCGCCGGCGGTTTGCAGAACCTGGACGCTGTTGGCCAGTCGATCCGCAGCGGCATTCGCCTGAGCGCCACTTTGTACACGTCCCTGAAGAAAATCGTTACCACCCCCGGAAATGTAATACAGCGCATTCGGATCGGCGCTGAAGTTGTTTGCCGGCAGATAGCCCGAACGCGTGCGTTCACCCGTGGCGGATACGCTGGTGATCGAGGTGAGGATCTGGTCCGTGCGGTAACCGCCAACGGCCCAGTTATTGCCATCCGGCAGGCCCTGGTTCGCACGCGCCGCCGAGGTTGAAGCGGCCGTCTGGTCCGGTGAAAACCCGAGCCTTTCACCCAGCAGTTGGGTCGAGTTGGCGGAATAGACTTCGCCGCTGCCGGTCTGGTAAACCGGTCCGGTCCGGTTGGTGAAGCGCAGGGTCGAGCCGGGAGGGCCGCCCGTGTCGGTAAACTGCCCGGCATCGTTGAGGCTATCGCCGAAGACGATGAAATTCGAATAGGGGTTGGGCGCCGCGATCGCCTGGGTGCAGGCCATAGCGAGCAAGCAGCCGGCAAGCGGTACAGCCAACGTCTGTCTGATCATGAGCAAGTCCGTTTGTTATTGTTGTAGTGAGCAAAACGATAGTGCCAAAAAACTATAGAGCCTGTTGCCGTTCGGCGCGAACCCGTCGATTGTTTTACGCGCTTCGATCGCCCCATATTGCACGCTCTGCCCAGCTAAGTTACTGTGCCGAGACGTATAAATGAGACCTTCCCCGTGTTGATCGTCAGCAAACTTCTGGATCAAGTCATCAAGGCACACGCCCGTTGGCGTTGGCGCGCCTGAATCCTTCTGCCGGCCCGGCCGGATCTTTACCGCTTTGCCTTCTTTACCCGTAAGACAAACCGCTTTGCTGCGCGATTCCAGCGACTGACAAAGCGCAGGACGCTGCGGGTAACTCATTCGAAGGCTGTATTAAAGTCAGTGAATTCAAGAGGTTCATAACGCCATGTTGCTGATGATCGATAACTACGACTCTTTTACCTACAACGTTGTGCAGTACCTTGGTGAGCTCGGCTCCCAGGTCAAAGTCGTGCGCAACGATGAGCTCACCATCGCCGAAATCGAAGCCCTCAACCCTGAGCGGATCGTCGTCTCCCCCGGTCCTTGCACCCCGAACGAAGCCGGCGTCTCGATTGACGTAATCAAGCATTTTGGTGGAAAACTGCCGATTCTCGGCGTCTGCCTGGGCCATCAGTCCATCGGCCAGGCGTTTGGCGGCGATGTGGTTCGCGCCCGCCAAGTGATGCACGGCAAGACCAGCCCGGTGTTTCACGAGGACAAGGGCGTTTTCGAAGGCCTGAATCATCCGCTCACGGTTACTCGCTATCACTCATTGATCGTCAAGCGCGAAACTCTGCCCGACTGTCTGGAGCTGACCGCGTGGACCCAGCTTGAAGACGGTTCGGTTGACGAGATCATGGGGCTGCGCCACAAGACACTGAACATCGAAGGCGTGCAGTTTCACCCTGAGTCGATCCTCACCGAACAGGGCCACGAGCTGTTCGCTAACTTCCTCAAACAAACCGGCGGCACGCGCTAAGGACTTTTCATGAATATCAAGACAGCCCTGAGCCGTATCGTCGAACAGCTCGACCTCAGCACCGATGAGATGCGCGATGTGATGCGCGAAATCATGACCGGTCAATGCACGGATGCGCAGATCGGCGCATTCATGATGGCCATGCGCATGAAGAGCGAAAGCATCGACGAGATCGTCGGCGCCGTGTCGGTCATGCGCGAGCTGGCGGACAAGGTCGAACTCAAGACCCTCGATGGCGTCGTCGATGTGGTCGGTACCGGTGGTGACGGTGCCAATATCTTCAACGTCTCGACCGCTTCCTCGTTCGTGGTCGCGGCGGCCGGTTGCACCGTGGCCAAACACGGTAACCGTGCGGTCTCGGGCAACAGCGGCAGCGCCGACCTGCTGGAGGCGGCCGGTATCTACCTGAACCTGACGTCGGTTCAGGTAGCACGCTGCATCGATAACGTCGGCATCGGTTTCATGTTCGCCCAGACCCACCACAGTGCCATGAAGCACGCCGCCGGCCCGCGCCGGGAGCTGGGCTTGCGCACCTTGTTCAACATGCTCGGCCCGCTTACGAATCCGGCGGGCGTGAAGCATCAGGTGGTGGGCGTATTCAATCAGGCGTTGTGCCGGCCGTTGGCCGAAGTCCTGCAGCGTCTGGGCAGCAAACACGTGCTGGTGGTGCACTCGAGGGATGGCCTGGACGAATTCAGTCTGGCAGCGCCAACCTTTGTGGCGGAATTGAAGGATGACCAGATCACCGAGTATTGGGTCGAGCCAGAAGACCTGGGCATGAAGAGCCAGAGCCTGCACGGTCTGGCAGTGGATAGTCCGGCGGCCTCGCTGGAGCTGATTCGCGATGCCTTGGGCAAGCGCAAGACCGAGAACGGTCAGAAAGCCGCGGAAATGATTATGCTCAATGCCGGTGCCGCGCTGTACGCCGCCGACCATGCCAGCAGTTTGAAAGAAGGCGTTGCCCTGGCGCACGATGCGCTGCACACAGGCCTCGCTCGGGAAAAACTGGAGGAGTTGGGTGCATTTACCGCGGTATTCAGAGTGGAGAATGAGGGATGAGTGTACCGACGGTTCTGGAAAACATTCTGGCCCGCAAAGTCCAGGAGGTCGCCGAGCGTAGCGCTCGCGTAAGCCTGGCGGAGCTGGAAAGTCTGGCCAAGGCGGCCGATGCACCCCGTGGTTTTGCCAAGGCACTGATCGCTCAGGCAAAGCTCAAGCAGCCGGCGGTGATTGCGGAAATCAAGAAAGCTTCACCCAGCAAAGGCGTGATCCGCGAGAACTTCGTTCCCGCCGACATTGCCAAGAGTTACGAGAAGGGCGGCGCGACCTGTCTGTCGGTGCTCACCGATATCGATTACTTCCAAGGCGCCGATGCGTATCTGCAACAGGCTCGTGCGGCGTGCGGTTTGCCGGTGATCCGCAAGGATTTCATGATCGATCCATACCAGATCATTGAAGCCCGAGCGTTGGGCGCCGACTGCGTGCTGCTGATTGTCTCCGCACTGGACGACGTGAAAATGGCTGAGCTGGCAGCCGTGGCCAAAAGCGTCGGCCTCGATGTGTTGGTAGAAGTCCACGACGGCGACGAGCTGGAACGGGCCTTGAAAACCCTCGACACGCCGCTGGTGGGCGTTAACAACCGCAATTTGCACACCTTCGACGTCAGCCTGGAAACCACACTCGACCTGTTGCCTCGTATCCCGCGTGATCGCTTGGTGATCACTGAAAGTGGCATTCTCAACCGGGCCGATGTTGAGCTGATGGAAATCAGTGATGTGTACGCGTTCCTGGTTGGCGAAGCGTTCATGCGCGCCGAAAGCCCGGGCACCGAATTGCAGCGTCTGTTCTTTCCAGAGCGTGGCGGTCCGGTCAGCGGCTCGACCCTCGACTGAAAACATCTTCGCAGGCAACCCGATCCCCTGTGGGAGCGGGCTTGCCCGCGAAGAGGTCATCAAGTGCCCCAAAGACTTCATGTCTTACGGAGTTATCCATGCCTCAGCCAATCTCTCTGACCGTCGAAGCCGGCCTGCTCGCCGAACAGAATCTGTTGGCCCATGTGTGCACCGGCGATTCGGAGTTTGGTCTGCTGTTCTGGCAACCCAGTGATCGGGCGCTGGTCATGCCTCGACGGTTGAATCGCCTGCCTGGGTTCGAGGCCGCGTGCGAGGTATCGGCTGCAGCGGGTTGGCCGGTGTTGTTGCGTGAGACCGGCGGTGAACCGGTGCCGCAATCGGCTTCAACCATCAATATCGCGCTGGTCTACGCACCACCGCGTAGCGAGGGTGACCAGAACCGGATCGAAACCGCTTATCGCCGACTCTGCGACCCGATTTGTCAGCTGCTGGATGAGTTGGGCGGCGTTTCGTCCCTGGGCGAAGTTGATGGCGCGTTCTGCGATGGCCGATTCAACGTCAACCTCGATGGGCGCAAGATGGTCGGCACTGCTCAGCGCTGGCGTCAGAGCAAGGGCGGTACGCGTCCGGTAGGGTTGGTGCATGGTGCTTTGTTGCTCGAAAACGAGCGCGAATCGATGGTCGCGGCGGTCAACCGTTTCAATGAAGCCTGTGGCCTGGAGCAGCGAGTTCGCGCCGAGAGCCACATCGCCCTGCATGAAAAATATGCAGCGCCTGATGCGTTGGAGCGACTCGACACGTTGTACCGCCAGTTGCTGGCAGACATGTTCAGGACTTAGCGCGTACCGAAGACCACCATGGTCTTGCCTTTGACGTCCACCAGGTTGCGCTCTTCCAGATCCTTGAGTACGCGACCGACCATCTCACGCGAACAACCGACAATCCGCCCGATCTCCTGACGGGTCACCTTGATCTGCATGCCGTCCGGGTGGGTCATGGCATCCGGCTGTTTGCAGAGTTCCAGCAGGCAGCGCGCAACGCGACCGGTGACGTCGAAGAACGCCAGGTCACCGACTTTGCGCGTGGTGTTGCGCAGACGCTGTGCGATTTGTCCGCTGAGCACGTAAAGAATGTCTGGATCCTGCTGGGACAACTCGCGAAATTTCGCGTAGCTGATCTCCGCGACTTCGCATTCGATCTTGGCACGCACCCAGGCGCTGCGTTCCTGTTCCAGGCCGGCCTGTTCGAACAGGCCCAACTCGCCGAAAAAGTCCCCGGAGTTCAGATAAGCGATGATCATTTCGCGGCCGTCGTCATCCTCGATCAGGATGGTGACCGACCCTTTGATGATGAAGAACAGCGTGTCCGAGCGGTCGCCGGCACAAATGATGTTGCTTTTGGCCGCATAACGACGGCGCTGGCAATGCATCAACAGCTTGTCGAGGTTCTTCATTTTGGGTGTTGGGGTAATAGCAACCATGGTTGTATCCCGAAAAGAATGCGCGGTATGTTTGGTTTTTTTATGAAGAGCTGAGGTTGCTACAAAGCTGGCTATGCGCCAGCGAATTGGCGCCAGCTTAACAGACACTTCCTGCAAAATTCGAACATTTACCTACGACGCAGATGGTTATGTCCTACGAAGGCGAACGCTGTCAATCAAGGGCCCTGTGCTAAGCTGGCGACCCTTTTTTATACAGTGGAGTCTTGGCGATGAAGGCACGCATCCAATGGGCTGGCGAAGCCATGTTCCTCGGTGAATCCGGCAGCGGTCATGTCGTGGTTATGGACGGTCCGCCCGATGCCGGCGGTCGCAACCTGGGTGTCCGGCCGATGGAAATGCTCCTGCTGGGTGTTGGCGGTTGCAGCAATTTTGATGTGGTCAGCATCCTCAAGAAGTCCCGTCAGGCCGTTGAAAGCTGCGAAGCCTTCCTCGAAGCCGAGCGCGCCACCGAAGATCCGAAGGTTTTCACCAAAATCCACATGCACTTCGTGGTCAAGGGTCGCGGGCTGAAAGAAGCCCAGGTCAAACGCGCCATCGAGCTGTCTGCCGAGAAGTATTGCTCGGCGTCGATCATGCTCGGCGCGGCAGGCGTGGCGATTACCCACGACTACGAGATCATCGAACTCGGTTGAATCGACATTCAACTGTCTAGTCCTGAAACAGGTGTAAACCTTATTCAGGACGGGACAAACATCACAAAAAAGGCGACTACTTTGCGGTAGTCGCCTTTTTTATTGCTGACGCAGAGCATTGTGGGAGCGAGCCTGCTCGCGAAGAGGCTCTCAAGGACAATGCAGCTATCAGATCCGATAAGTACTCTTTGTCATGACCTTGGCCATCAGGCTCATGCCGAACTTCACCGGTGTCGGGAAGCGGAAACCCCCTGCCTCCAGCGCGCTTTCGGCGTGGTGTTCTTCATCAATGCGCATCTGCTCGAGGATCGCCCGGGACTTTTCGTCCTCGGCCGGCAGTTGCTCAAGGTGTTCGTTCAGGTGTTTGCAGACCTGATGCTCGGTGGCAGCAACGAAACCCAGGCTGACTTTATCGCTGATCAACCCTGCTACCGCGCCGATCCCGAACGACATGCCATAGAACAGCGGATTGAGAATGCTGGTGTGGCTGCCTAACTGTTTTATGCGTTGTTCACACCAGACCAGGTGGTCGATTTCTTCTTCGGCGGCATGTTCCATGGCGGCACGCACTTTCGGCAGCTTGGCGGTCAGGGCCTGACCCTGATACAGCGCCTGGGCACAGACTTCACCGGTATGGTTGATGCGCATCAGGCCGGCGACGTGTCGGGTGTCTTCGTCGCTCATTTGCGCATCCGGCTGCACGATAGCGGGCGAAGGACGGTACGGCTGGCCACTGAAGGGCAGCAATGTACGCATCGCGGCATCGGCTTGCAGCAGAAGACGGTCAATGGGCGAGTAGTGACGTTGGGTAGTCATGCTGACCTCCGGGAAGAATCTCGGCGGCCAGTTTAACCCAATCGGCCGGCGAAGGTTTGCGTTGGGTCATTTGCGGGAGCGAGCAAGTCGAATCGTCGCACCGCCACTCCCACAGGTTTTACTGCAATCAGCCCGGCGGCCAGTGCATCTGGCGCTGACCCAGCACGTGCATATGAATGTGATAGACGGTCTGCCCACCCAGTGGATTGCAGTTCATGACCACCCGGAAACCTTCTTCGCAGCCCAGTTCCAGGGCCAGGCGTTGGGCGGTGAACAGGATATGCCCAGCCAGTGCCTTGTCGTCCTCGGTCATGTCGTTAAGCGTGCGCACCGCTTTTTTCGGGATCACCAGAAAATGCACCGGTGCCTGTGGGGCGATGTCGTGGAAGGCCAGTATCTGGTCGTCCTCGTAGATGATCTTGGCCGGGATTTCCCGGTTGATGATCTTGCTGAACAGAGTATCCACAGCTGTTTCTCCGTTGTTTGGGCTGGCCTGAGTGTAACCATGGGTTATGTCAGAGCCCAGTCTTTTACCTTGAGGGGCGATCAGCGCGGGCAGTAAGCCTTGTTGACCATGCCTGCGATTGTCCGGGTCAGCCAGCGGGAGCCGAGCCGCGGCAGGAAGGCGCGCCAGCGGTTGCGTCGACCCGGAATAATGATGGCGCGATTTTTCTCCAGAGCCCGCACGGTATAGAGCGCGACTTCCTCGGGGCTCATCAGCATTTTGCTGTCGACCAGTTTGGCGGTGTCCAATTGCGCGGTGCGAAAAAACGCCGTGCGGGTAGGGCCGGGGCAGAGCACCGACACCTTGACCGCACATTTTTTCAGTTCGACGCGCAACCCTTCGGAAAAGTGCAGCACATAAGCCTTGCTGGCGTAGTAAGTGCTCATCCACGGGCCGGGATGAAACGCCGCAACCGAGGCGACATTCAAAATCTGCCCGCCGCCCTGCAGCGCCATACTGTTGCCGATCGCGTGACACAGGCGAGTGAGCGCAAGGATGTTCACTTCGATCAGGTCCTGCTCGGTCATCCAGTCCTGAGCCAGGAAAGGGCCGCAAGTGCCGATGCCGGCGCAGTTGACCAGCAAATCGATCTGTCGGTCACCTTCCTCCAGCTCCAGCAGAAATCCGGACAGCCGTAGCGGCTCGCCGAGGTCACAGGCTCGGAACAACACTTCCACGCCAAAACGTTGCGTCAGTTCAATCGCAATACTTTCCAGCTGATCACGCTGCCGGGCCACCAGAATCAGGCTGCGGCCGCGCCGGGCCAGCGCTTCGGCCATTGCCAGGCCGATGCCGCTGGAAGCGCCAGTGATCAGAGCGTAACGGGTCATGCATTTCTCCATCGCAACAGCTCCGCGCCAGCGACGCAGGTGTCACGGGCGGGGAGCGCTGTTCATTCTTTCGCAGAGTCTACAGGGGGCTGGGCGTCTTCGGCTGCATCGTCGGCTGAATTTGGCGCCGGCTCTGCTTCCACAGCGGTCTGATCTTCGAACTCTTCGGTGGTCACGGAGTCGCTTTCATAGCCGCTCTGGGTGGCGCTTTCGTACTCACTCTGAATGGTAGAGAGGCCACCGGTCAGTCCGCCGATGAACAGAGTCGCGATAAACACCAGCCAGAGTGAAGACAGGACCTTGACCGCGGAGCTGTTGGGCGGTGGTGGCGCGCCGTATTGATTGGCGGTGTTGTTACCCGGTGCAATCATCATCACGAACGGAAAGATGCTGCCCACGAACGGCACGAGGGTCAGCAGCCAAAGCCAGCCAGACCAGCCGATATCGTGCAGACGCTGGACACTGAACTGAATGCTGACGAACGCAAGCGCCACGAAGAGAACAAAGGCCAGCAAGCCACCGAGAATCAGGCCGGCGGTCGAGTCCGTACTGATGAGGGCCAGGCCGAAAACAGCAAGCACAGCGCCAACGCCTAGGGTGACGAGTGTCAGGGCCATCGTCCAGGCCAGGTAACGCAAGCGGCCGATGCGGCCCTCGAAACTGAACGCCTTGAGTGGGGCAAATTCAGGCAAGGCTTCGCCGACGGTCGCCCGGGGGGGTGCATAAGGGGATTCGGGATCTGCTGCAACGGCAGGGGGGGGCTCATGAACGTCAGACAGGTTCAGCTCGATCGAAGGTTCGGATTCGATCCGGGCATCGATACCGGTTTTGGTCAGCGCCTGGAGATAAGTCTGAGCATCGGTCTGTGACAGGTCGCGTTTGAGTGCAACCGGCTTGCCACTGAACAGCCGCTCGATGGCAGTCACATCGCTTTTGAACAGATCGGCGAGATTGAGCTTGGCAGTGGTGACGTCAACACCTGGCAGCAGAGCGCCGTCGAATACGATCTTGAAACGGTTTTCGCTCATTGCGAGGCATCCTTGTCGCGAATGGTTTAGGGAGAATTGCGCGTGGAGTGTAAGGCCAGCCGGAATGGACTGGCCAAGTTTTCCTGTCAGCGTGGCCAGCGTTTGGGCAGCGCTGCCGCCAGCTCCAGTGCTTTGCGGTACTCGGCATCAAGGCGAGCGATCAATTGATCAACACTTGGCAGGTCATCGATTTCGCCGACCCCCTGGCCTGCGGACCAAACGGTTTTCCAGGCTTTGGCTTCATCGCTTATAGGCTTGAGTTTGGAGCCGAAGTTCACCTCACCCTTGCCTTGCAGCGCTGCCATGTCGAAACCCGCAGCCTCAAGGCTTTGACGCATAAAGCTCGCCGGTACTCCCGACACCGCTGGAGTATGGACGATGTCCGCCGCTCTGGACGTCAGCAGCATCTCTTTATAGGCGTCAGACGCATGACTTTCGGTGGTGCCGATAAATCGCGTACCGAAGTAGGCCAAATCCGCACCGAGTAATTGTGCAGCGAGAATCTCGTGGCCGTGGTTCAGGCAACCGGCCAGCAGCAGGGTCTTGTCGAAGAATTGGCGTATCTCGGCAATTAGCGAGAACGGGCTCCAGGTCCCGGCGTGTCCACCGGCGCCTGCTGCCACGGCGATCAAACCGTCGACCCCGGCCTCGGCGGCTTTCTCTGCATGGCGACGAGTCGTCACGTCATGGAACACCAGACCGCCATAGCTGTGTACTGCATCGACCAGTTCTTTCACGGCGCCGAGGCTGGTGATCACGATCGGCACTTTGTGCTCGATACAGATCGCCAGATCCGCTTGCAGCCGCGGGTTGCTGTTGTGGACGATCAGGTTCACCGCAAAAGGTGCCGGATTCTTCAGTGTTGCCAACCCTGCTTCGATCTCTTCCAGCCAGGCCTTGAAGCCACTGCTCTCGCGCTGGTTGAGCGCGGGGAAGCTGCCCACCACGCCATTACGGCAGCAGGCGAGCACCAGTTGAGGGTTGGAGATCAGGAACATCGGTGCTGCCACCACAGGCAGGCGCAAACGTTGTTCGAGCAGAGCGGGCAGCGACATTGGAAGTACCCCGGTGAGTTGTGCTTATTGGAGTTAGAACGGCCGAACGATGACCAGAATTACAATAGCCAGCAATATCAGAACCGGCACTTCATTGAACCAGCGATAAAAGACATGGCTGCGGTTGTTCTCGCCACGGGCAAAACGTTTCACTTGGGCGCCGCACATGTGGTGGTAGCCGATCAGGATCACCACCAGCGTCAACTTCGCGTGAATCCAGGCACCTTGACTAAATATGCTGGGGTTCAAGGCGATCAGTGCAATGCCGAAAATCAGGGTGGCGATCATCGCCGGGCCCATGATGCCGCGGTACAGCTTGCGCTCCATGATGCTGAAGCGTTCTTTGCTGACGGTGTCTTCGCTTTGGGCGTGATAGACGAACAGGCGCGGCAGGTAGAACAGGCCGGCAAACCAGCAGACCATGCTGACGATGTGAAGCGCTTTGAGCCACAGATAAAGCATTTTTAGTTATTCCCAGGTTCACGGTAGCGAAGATAGTAGAGGGTAGAGCGCCCGCACGTCACCTTGACGGTTGTCGCAGAGCCGTGCGGCCCCTATTATCGACTGCTTTCCAGTGGGTTCGTTGAGGGCAGGTTTATGGTCAAGGTCGGTATCGTCGGCGGCACGGGTTACACCGGTGTCGAACTGCTGCGTCTGTTGGCGCAGCATCCGCAAGCTGAAGTGGCAGTCATCACTTCCCGATCCGAGGCCGGTCTGGCCGTGGCCAATATGTATCCGAACCTGCGCGGTCATTACGATGGCCTGGCGTTCAGCGTTCCGGACATCAAGACGCTGGGCGCTTGTGACGTGGTGTTCTTCGCTACGCCTCACGGTGTTGCCCATGCCCTGGCCGGTGAGCTGTTGGCAGCGGGAACCAAGGTCATCGACCTGTCTGCAGACTTCCGTCTGCAAGACGCCGATGAATGGGCCAAGTGGTACGGTCAGCCTCACGGCGCACCGGAACTGCTGGAAGAGGCGGTTTACGGCTTGCCGGAAGTCAATCGCGAGTTGATCAAACAGGCCCGCCTGATTGCTGTGCCGGGCTGCTACCCGACTGCCACGCAATTGGGTTTCCTGCCATTGCTTGAAGCAGGTCTGGCCGATACCACCCGCTTGATCGCTGACTGCAAATCCGGCGTCAGCGGTGCCGGTCGTGGGGCTTCCGTAGGCTCGCTGTACGCCGAGACGTCGGAAAGCACGAAGGCTTACGCCGTCAAAGGGCACCGTCACTTGCCGGAAATTCGCCAGGGTCTGCGTCGCGCAGCGGGCAAGGACGTCGGTCTGACCTTCGTTCCGCACCTGACGCCCATGATTCGAGGCATCCACTCCACGCTCTACGCGACCGTCGTGGATCGCTCGGTGGATCTGCAGGCGCTGTTTGAAAAGCGTTATGCCAACGAACCGTTCGTCGATGTCATGCCGGCCGGCAGTCACCCGGAAACCCGCAGCGTGCGCGGTGCCAACGTTTGCCGTATTGCCGTGCATCGTCCACAGGATGGTGATCTGGTGGTGGTGTTGTCGGTGATCGATAACCTGGTCAAAGGCGCGTCGGGTCAGGCGGTGCAGAACCTGAATATTCTGTTCGGTCTGGATGAGCGCTTGGGTCTGTCCCACGCAGGTATGCTGCCGTAAGGTTCATTCCGCTCAGCAAAAAGGCCCGTCTGACGGGCTTTTTTGCATTTCGGGCGGGCAAATGTGTTGATTGATATACCGTAACAATAGTTGACCGATTTTCTAGGAGAAGCGGATAATGCGCGTCATCACGCATTATGGCGGCGTAACGCCGGGAGATAATTAGCATGAGCGTCGAATCCTTCACCCCCACGGCTTTGCAATTCACCCACGGTGCCGCGCACAAGGTGAAGAGCCTGGTCGATGAAGAGGGGAATGATCGCTTGAAGCTGCGCGTATTCGTTACGGGCGGCGGTTGTTCAGGTTTTCAGTACGGCTTCACCTTCGATGAAGAAGTGGCCGATGACGACACCATTGTCGAACGCGAAGGTGTGAGTCTGGTGGTCGACCCGATGAGCTTCCAATACTTGGCAGGTGCCGAGGTGGATTATCAGGAAGGTCTGGAAGGTTCGCGCTTCGTGATCAAGAATCCGAACGCCAGCACCACGTGTGGCTGCGGCTCCTCGTTCTCGATCTGATCGCAATTCATAGCATCACCAAGCGCCGCATGGTCTCAGGGCTCTGCGGCTTTTTGCTGTCCGGGATTCGGTATGGCTAGTCAGGCAGGGTAGATGGCGCCGAGTACGCGCAGGCCACGGGCGCCGGTAACGCTCGGGCGATTGGCGGCGATGCCTTCAAGGCAGCAATGGGCCAGCCAGGCGAAGGCCATGGCTTCGACCCAGTCCGGGTCTACACCGCAAGCCGCGGTGCTGCTGACCTTGGCGTTCGGCAGCAAGCTGGCCAAGCGGTTCATCAGCGTGGCGTTGTGCGCGCCGCCACCGCAGACAAGCAGTTCCAGGGTGTCTGATTGGGCGCTTTGCAGTGATTCGACGATGGTCAGGGCGGTCAGTTCGAGCAGGGTTGCCTGCACGTCTTCGGTGGCGAAGGTCGGCAGCTGTGCCAGATGCTGTGTCAGCCATGGCAGGTTGAATACTTCGCGACCGGTACTTTTCGGGCCTTTGGTCACGAAGAACGGATCACTGAGCAATTCTTTCAAAAGAATCGGTTCGACCTTACCGGTGGCAGCCCATTGGCCGTCGCGATCAAAGTTGTCGCCGCGTTGCTGGTGAATCCACGCATCCTGCAGAACATTGCCCGGGCCACAGTCGAAACCCGCAACAGGCTTGCCAGGTTCAATCAGGCTTAGGTTGCTGAAACCGCCGACGTTCAATACCGCACGATTGCCAGGCTGTTCTTCGAACAACGCTTCGTGGAAGGCTGGAACCAGTGGCGCGCCTTGCCCTCCGGCGGCCACATCACGGCTGCGGAAGTCGCTGACCACGGTGATTCCGGACAACTCCGTCAGTAGGGCAGGGTTGCCTATTTGCACCGTGAAGCCGCGCGCGGGTTCGTGGCGAATGGTCTGACCGTGGCTGCCGATTGCACGAATGTCTTCGGGCTTCAGGTTTTGTTGATCAAGGAGGGTGTGAATGCCCTGTGCTGCCAGCTTCACCCAGTTCTGCTGGGCAATGGCGGAGCGGGCAATCTCGTCCGGGCCACTACTGCACAAGCCAAGCAGCTCGGTGCGTAGGGAATCAGGCATGGGAATGTAGTGCGTGGCGACCAGCTTGATCGCCGGGGTTAGCTCAACCAGCGCAATATCCAGGCCGTCGAGGCTGGTCCCGGACATCACACCTATATAGAGCGTCATGGCTTATCGCTTGCTCGAAGCCAGCTGAGTGGACTTCTCTTGATCCATGCGCGCCATCAGCGGTTGGCTCTGCGTGAGGAAACGTGCACGTTCAGCTTTGGAGATCGGATCGGCCATCGCCACCTTCTGGCCCAATGGATCGACGTGTACGCCATTGACCTGGAACTCGTAGTGCAAGTGCGGGCCGGTGGAGAGCCCGGTGGTGCCGATGTAGCCAATCACCTGGCCTTGCTTGACGCTGCCGCCAGTCTTGATGCCTTTGGCGAAGCCTTGCATGTGGCCGTATAGCGTGCGGTAGGTATTGCCGTGCTGGATGATTACGGTGTTGCCGTAGCCACCGCGGCGTCCGGCCAGCAACACTTTGCCGTCACCGGCTGCCTTGATTGGGGTGCCACGCGGCGCTGCATAGTCGACGCCTTTGTGGGCGCGAATCTTGTTCAGGATTGGGTGCTTGCGGCCCATGGAGAATTTCGAACTGATGCGGGCGAAGTCCACCGGCGTACGGATAAACGCCTTGCGCATGCTGTTGCCGTCAGCGGTGTAGTAG
The DNA here is from genome assembly GCF_054898115.1 of Pseudomonas sp. MDT1-16. Lineage (NCBI taxonomy): Bacteria > Pseudomonadati > Pseudomonadota > Gammaproteobacteria > Pseudomonadales > Pseudomonadaceae > Pseudomonas > Pseudomonas sp. MDT1-16. Next base: position 5,762,233 of record NZ_CM142717.1, on the reverse strand, counting down.
CTGCTGTTGCCTTGTTTATTGATGTAACGCACGGCGGTGTAGGTCTTACCGCGGTTGGTGAAGCGCGCGGAAAGGATCGGACCATTGCCGACGGCCTTGCCGTTGACGACTTTCTGTTCGTAGATGACATCGAACTCGTCACCCTGGCGAATATCCTGGGCGAAGTCGACGTCATAGCCAAACACGCTGGCCATGTCCATGGTCAGGCTGTGGGACAGGCCTGCGCGTGCAGCGGATTGCGACAGCGAACTGTTGATCACGCCATGAACGTAGGCGGAGCGAACGGTAGGCTTGGCGGTAATGCGGTTGAATGCATAACCCTTGTCATTCTTGGTCAGGGTGATGCTTTCGACGTCGCTGACCTTGCTGTGCAGGTTGGTCAGCTGGCCATCGGGGCTCAGTTCGAATTCAAGTTTCTGGCCATGTTTGAGTTGGCTGAACTGCTTGGCCTGTTTGTCGCTGGCCAGTACTTCATGCACCGAAGTTGCCGGAAGGCCGACTTTCGCGAACAGTGTGGAGAGCGTATCGCCTTTAGAAACGATCACTTCCCTATGGTTTGGAGATTTTTTTTCTTCGATCACAGGGGCGGGCGTGGATGCCGGCGCCGGTGCGACCTGAGCGGTTTCCTGGGGTTCTTCTGTGCTGTTTTCGATCTGCGCGAAAGGGGAAGTTGCTGGCTCATTTGTGGCCTGGACGGCCTCGGCAGCGTCTTGATCTTGTGTCAGTTGTTCAGCAGGGCTTTCCAGTTCAAGACTCAGGGTCGTCTTTTTGGCTTCAACATCACTGGAAGGAAATACCAGAAGCGCCAGGCTCAGAAGGGCGGCGATGCCACTTGCTGCGAGCAGGTGGGTCTTCGGGTAAAGCGGCGGCGCTTTAGACGATTCTTTGGTCATAGGTAATTTTTGACTTTGAAAAAAGATGAAGTGGAAAAGATGAATGACATGATGAAGATGAAATAACTGTATAAAATATAACCAAATCGTCTCTGAAGCAAGTCCGCGAACGCTCTGTTCGTGGATTGACGTCCGTGCGCCGGGCAGAACTTGTATTTGACGCGCGATCTTGTATGGTTGGTTCCCTTTGAATTCGAGCCTTACGGGTCTGTTATGAAGTCGGTTGAAGAGCAGCTAGCGCTGATCAAACGTGGTGCGGAAGAACTGTTGGTCGAGTCCGAGCTGATCGAAAAGCTCAAGCGTGGCCAGCCGCTACGTATCAAGGCAGGCTTTGATCCGACCGCGCCGGATTTGCACCTGGGTCATACCGTGCTTATTAATAAGCTGCGTCAGTTCCAGGAGCTGGGTCACCAAGTCATCTTCCTTATAGGTGACTTCACCGGGATGATCGGTGATCCGAGCGGCAAGAGTGCAACACGTCCTCCGCTTACCCGTGAGCAGGTGCTCGAGAATGCCGAGACCTACAAGACCCAGGTCTTCAAGATTCTTGATCCGGCGAAAACTGAAGTTGCGTTCAACTCTACCTGGATGGATCAGATGGGGCCGGCCGACTTCATTCGTCTGACCTCCCAGTACACCGTGGCTCGCATGCTTGAGCGCGACGACTTCGACAAGCGCTACACAACCAATCAGCCAATCGCCATTCACGAGTTTCTCTATCCGCTGGTTCAGGGGTATGACTCGGTCGCTTTGCGTGCGGATGTCGAACTGGGTGGTACCGATCAGAAGTTCAACCTGTTGATGGGGCGCGAACTGCAGCGTGGATATGGTCAAGAGGCTCAGTGCATTCTGACCATGCCACTGCTCGAAGGTCTGGATGGCGTGAAGAAGATGTCCAAGTCCTTGGGCAACTACGTGGGTATTCAGGAAGCGCCCGGTGTGATGTACGGCAAACTGGTTTCCATTCCGGATGCGCTGATGTGGCGCTACTTCGAATTGCTCAGCTTCCGCTCCATGGAAGAGATCAATGCGTTCCGTGCGGATGTTGAGGCGGGTGCAAATCCGCGCGACATCAAGATCAAGTTGGCTGAAGAGATCGTCGCGCGTTTCCATGGTGATGAGGCTGCGGCCAATGCTCACCGTGCGGCGGGTAACCGTATGAGGGAAGGTGAGCTGCCGGATGATCTGCCTGAGATCGAATTGACTGCCGCCGAAGATATGCCGATCGCAGCCGTCCTTAATAAAGCTGGTCTGGTGAAGAACTCGGCGGTTGCGCGTGATCTTCTGGGTTCGGGTGGCGTGCGTATAGATGGTGAGGTTGTCGATCGCACCTTTATATACGCGTTGGGCGCGACCCATGTTTGCCAGGCTGGGAAGAAGGCATTTGCACGTATTACGCTCAAATCTGAATAAAGCTGAAATCAGGGGTTGACGGCAGATTCTGGACGTCTATAATTCGCCCCACTTCCGGCGCAGTCGAAACGGAAAACTCCTTGGTAAACAATGAGTTACGCAGTTTTCGACAGCGAGTTGCTTTAGGTCATCGAAGCCCAGAAGGAGTTGAAAGAGCGGGGTTGTTTGGCTCTTCTAACGGTTCGGTCTTCTCGGTCGAAAGCGGTGTAAAAGAGGTGTTGACAGCAGCGAGTAACGCTGTAGAATTCGCCTCCCGCTAACGAGAGATCGAAAGCGCAAGTGGTTGAAGTTACAAAGGAAACTTTGAAAACTTCTGAAAATAACCGCTTGACAGCAACAGAGGCTGCTGTAGAATGCGCGCCTCGGTTGAGACGAAAGATCTTAACCAACCGCTCTTTAACAACTGAATCAAGCAATTCGTGTGGGTGCTTGTGGAGTCAGACTGATAGTCAACAAGATTATCAGCATCACAAGTTACTCCGCGAGAAATCAAAGATGTAACCAACGATTGCTGAGCCAAGTTTAGGGTTTCTTAAAAACCCAAAGATGTTTGAACTGAAGAGTTTGATCATGGCTCAGATTGAACGCTGGCGGCAGGCCTAACACATGCAAGTCGAGCGGCAGCACGGGTACTTGTACCTGGTGGCGAGCGGCGGACGGGTGAGTAATGCCTAGGAATCTGCCTGGTAGTGGGGGATAACGCTCGGAAACGGACGCTAATACCGCATACGTCCTACGGGAGAAAGCAGGGGACCTTCGGGCCTTGCGCTATCAGATGAGCCTAGGTCGGATTAGCTAGTTGGTGAGGTAATGGCTCACCAAGGCGACGATCCGTAACTGGTCTGAGAGGATGATCAGTCACACTGGAACTGAGACACGGTCCAGACTCCTACGGGAGGCAGCAGTGGGGAATATTGGACAATGGGCGAAAGCCTGATCCAGCCATGCCGCGTGTGTGAAGAAGGTCTTCGGATTGTAAAGCACTTTAAGTTGGGAGGAAGGGCATTTACCTAATACGTAAGTGTTTTGACGTTACCGACAGAATAAGCACCGGCTAACTCTGTGCCAGCAGCCGCGGTAATACAGAGGGTGCAAGCGTTAATCGGAATTACTGGGCGTAAAGCGCGCGTAGGTGGTTCGTTAAGTTGGATGTGAAATCCCCGGGCTCAACCTGGGAACTGCATTCAAAACTGTCGAGCTAGAGTATGGTAGAGGGTGGTGGAATTTCCTGTGTAGCGGTGAAATGCGTAGATATAGGAAGGAACACCAGTGGCGAAGGCGACCACCTGGACTGATACTGACACTGAGGTGCGAAAGCGTGGGGAGCAAACAGGATTAGATACCCTGGTAGTCCACGCCGTAAACGATGTCAACTAGCCGTTGGGAGCCTTGAGCTCTTAGTGGCGCAGCTAACGCATTAAGTTGACCGCCTGGGGAGTACGGCCGCAAGGTTAAAACTCAAATGAATTGACGGGGGCCCGCACAAGCGGTGGAGCATGTGGTTTAATTCGAAGCAACGCGAAGAACCTTACCAGGCCTTGACATCCAATGAATCTGCTAGAGATAGCGGAGTGCCTTCGGGAACATTGAGACAGGTGCTGCATGGCTGTCGTCAGCTCGTGTCGTGAGATGTTGGGTTAAGTCCCGTAACGAGCGCAACCCTTGTCCTTAGTTACCAGCACGTCATGGTGGGCACTCTAAGGAGACTGCCGGTGACAAACCGGAGGAAGGTGGGGATGACGTCAAGTCATCATGGCCCTTACGGCCTGGGCTACACACGTGCTACAATGGTCGGTACAGAGGGTTGCCAAGCCGCGAGGTGGAGCTAATCCCAGAAAACCGATCGTAGTCCGGATCGCAGTCTGCAACTCGACTGCGTGAAGTCGGAATCGCTAGTAATCGCGAATCAGAATGTCGCGGTGAATACGTTCCCGGGCCTTGTACACACCGCCCGTCACACCATGGGAGTGGGTTGCACCAGAAGTAGCTAGTCTAACCTTCGGGAGGACGGTTACCACGGTGTGATTCATGACTGGGGTGAAGTCGTAACAAGGTAGCCGTAGGGGAACCTGCGGCTGGATCACCTCCTTAATCGACGACATCAGCTGCTCCATAAGTTCCCACACGAATTGCTTGATTCATTGAAGAAGACGATTTTAGAAGCAGCCCGAAATTGGGTCTGTAGCTCAGTTGGTTAGAGCGCACCCCTGATAAGGGTGAGGTCGGCAGTTCGAATCTGCCCAGACCCACCAATTTTGTGTGGGAAACGCCTGTAGAAATACGGGGCCATAGCTCAGCTGGGAGAGCGCCTGCCTTGCACGCAGGAGGTCAACGGTTCGATCCCGTTTGGCTCCACCACTAACTGCTTCTGTTGTTGAGAGCTTAGAAATGAGCATTCCATCGTGACGATGGTGAATGTTGATTTCTAGTCTTTGATTAGATCGTTCTTTAAAAATTTGGGTATGTGATAGAAAGATAGACTGGACGTTACTTTCACTGGTAACGGATCAGGCTAAGGTAAAATTTGTGAGTTGCTCTTTATGAGCAAGAATCGAATTTTCGGCGAATGTCGTCTTCACAGTATAACCAGATTGCTTGGGGTTATATGGTCAAGTGAAGAAGCGCATACGGTGGATGCCTTGGCAGTCAGAGGCGATGAAAGACGTGGTAGCCTGCGAAAAGCTTCGGGGAGTCGGCAAACAGACTTTGATCCGGAGATGTCTGAATGGGGGAACCCAGCCATCATAAGATGGTTATCTTAAGCTGAATACATAGGCTTAAGAGGCGAACCAGGGGAACTGAAACATCTAAGTACCCTGAGGAAAAGAAATCAACCGAGATTCCCTTAGTAGTGGCGAGCGAACGGGGACTAGCCCTTAAGTGGCTTTGAGATTAGCGGAACGTTCTGGAAAGTACGGCCATAGTGGGTGATAGCCCTGTACGCGAAAATCTCTTAGTCATGAAATCGAGTAGGACGGAGCACGAGAAACTTTGTCTGAATATGGGGGGACCATCCTCCAAGGCTAAATACTACTGACTGACCGATAGTGAACTAGTACCGTGAGGGAAAGGCGAAAAGAACCCCGGAGAGGGGAGTGAAATAGATCCTGAAACCGTATGCGTACAAGCAGTGGGAGCCCACTTTGTTGGGTGACTGCGTACCTTTTGTATAATGGGTCAGCGACTTATTTTCAGTGGCGAGCTTAACCGAATAGGGGAGGCGTAGCGAAAGCGAGTCTTAATAGGGCGTCTAGTCGCTGGGAATAGACCCGAAACCGGGCGATCTATCCATGGGCAGGTTGAAGGTTGGGTAACACTAACTGGAGGACCGAACCGACTACCGTTGAAAAGTTAGCGGATGACCTGTGGATCGGAGTGAAAGGCTAATCAAGCTCGGAGATAGCTGGTTCTCCTCGAAAGCTATTTAGGTAGCGCCTCATGTATCACTGTAGGGGGTAGAGCACTGTTTCGGCTAGGGGGTCATCCCGACTTACCAAACCGATGCAAACTCCGAATACCTACAAGTGCCGAGCATGGGAGACACACGGCGGGTGCTAACGTCCGTCGTGAAAAGGGAAACAACCCAGACCGTCAGCTAAGGTCCCAAAGTTATGGTTAAGTGGGAAACGATGTGGGAAGGCTTAGACAGCTAGGAGGTTGGCTTAGAAGCAGCCACCCTTTAAAGAAAGCGTAATAGCTCACTAGTCGAGTCGGCCTGCGCGGAAGATGTAACGGGGCTCAAACCATACACCGAAGCTACGGGTATCACTTAGGTGATGCGGTAGAGGAGCGTTCTGTAAGCCTGTGAAGGTGAGTTGAGAAGCTTGCTGGAGGTATCAGAAGTGCGAATGCTGACATGAGTAACGACAATGGGTGTGAAAAACACCCACGCCGAAAGACCAAGGTTTCCTGCGCAACGTTAATCGACGCAGGGTTAGTCGGTCCCTAAGGCGAGGCTGAAAAGCGTAGTCGATGGAAAACAGGTTAATATTCCTGTACTTCTGGTTATTGCGATGGAGGGACGGAGAAGGCTAGGCCAGCTTGGCGTTGGTTGTCCAAGTTTAAGGTGGTAGGCTGGACTCTTAGGTAAATCCGGGAGTCTAAGGCCGAGAGCTGATGACGAGTTACCCTTTGGGTGACGAAGTGGTTGATGCCATGCTTCCAAGAAAAGCTTCTAAGCTTCAGGTAACCAGGAACCGTACCCCAAACCGACACAGGTGGTTGGGTAGAGAATACCAAGGCGCTTGAGAGAACTCGGGTGAAGGAACTAGGCAAAATGGCACCGTAACTTCGGGAGAAGGTGCGCCGGTGAGGGTGAAGCATTTACTGCGTAAGCCCATGCCGGTCGAAGATACCAGGCCGCTGCGACTGTTTATTAAAAACACAGCACTCTGCAAACACGAAAGTGGACGTATAGGGTGTGACGCCTGCCCGGTGCCGGAAGGTTAATTGATGGGGTTAGCTAACGCGAAGCTCTTGATCGAAGCCCCGGTAAACGGCGGCCGTAACTATAACGGTCCTAAGGTAGCGAAATTCCTTGTCGGGTAAGTTCCGACCTGCACGAATGGCGTAACGATGGCGGCGCTGTCTCCACCCGAGACTCAGTGAAATTGAAATCGCTGTGAAGATGCAGTGTATCCGCGGCTAGACGGAAAGACCCCGTGAACCTTTACTATAGCTTTGCACTGGACTTTGAATTTGCTTGTGTAGGATAGGTGGGAGGCTTTGAAGCGTGGACGCCAGTTCGCGTGGAGCCAACCTTGAAATACCACCCTGGCAACTTTGAGGTTCTAACTCAGGTCCGTTATCCGGATCGAGGACAGTGTATGGTGGGTAGTTTGACTGGGGCGGTCTCCTCCTAAAGAGTAACGGAGGAGTACGAAGGTGCGCTCAGACCGGTCGGAAATCGGTCGTAGAGTATAAAGGCAAAAGCGCGCTTGACTGCGAGACAGACACGTCGAGCAGGTACGAAAGTAGGTCTTAGTGATCCGGTGGTTCTGTATGGAAGGGCCATCGCTCAACGGATAAAAGGTACTCCGGGGATAACAGGCTGATACCGCCCAAGAGTTCATATCGACGGCGGTGTTTGGCACCTCGATGTCGGCTCATCACATCCTGGGGCTGAAGCCGGTCCCAAGGGTATGGCTGTTCGCCATTTAAAGTGGTACGCGAGCTGGGTTTAGAACGTCGTGAGACAGTTCGGTCCCTATCTGCCGTGGACGTTTGAGATTTGAGAGGGGCTGCTCCTAGTACGAGAGGACCGGAGTGGACGAACCTCTGGTGTTCCGGTTGTCACGCCAGTGGCATTGCCGGGTAGCTATGTTCGGAATAGATAACCGCTGAAAGCATCTAAGCGGGAAACTAGCCTCAAGATGAGATCTCACTGGGACCTTGAGTCCCCTGAAGGGCCGTCGAAGACTACGACGTTGATAGGTTGGGTGTGTAAGCGCTGTGAGGCGTTGAGCTAACCAATACTAATTGCCCGTGAGGCTTGACCATATAACACCCAAGCAATTTGCAGGCTTTGAGCTGAAAAGCGAAAGAGCATCAGATTGCGGTGTGTGAAGACGAAACGAACCGAAAGTTCGAGATACTCACAAAACACCAAACTATCACTTACCCATTCGCTGGAGCGTGAACCTGAAAAGGCCCACGACCTGGCTACCGAATTTCTTGACGACCATAGAGCATTGGAACCACCTGATCCCATCCCGAACTCAGCAGTGAAACGATGCATCGCCGATGGTAGTGTGGGGTTTCCCCATGTGAGAGTAGGTCATCGTCAAGATTAAATTCCGAAACCCCTATCTGCGTATGCAGGTAGGGGTTTTGTTTTGTCCGCAGGAAAGCTGGCCTGTCGAGTTTCTATGCAATGGCGCGGGGCATGGCTATCATGCGGGCCTCATTGTGAGGCGAGACTTGCATGCTGACGTTGTTAAAGCTTCTTAAAGATGGCCGATTCCATTCGGGCCAGGCTTTGGGCGTTGCCTTGGGTGTCAGTCGTAGTGCCGTTTGGAAGCAGCTTCAGCATTTAGAGGCTGATCTAGGGCTATCCATCCATAAGGTGCGGGGGCGCGGCTATCAACTGGCTACGCCGTTGACGCTGCTTGATTCTGTCGAGATAAGAGGGCGAGCACCTTCTTGTGATTGGCCCATCCTGGTTTTCGATTCAATCGACTCCACTAATGCCGAGGCTCTGCGTGCCATAGCGCGAGGTCAGGCTGCACCATTTCTGGTGCTAGCTGAACGGCAAACAGCAGGTCGCGGGCGGCGTGGGCGAAAGTGGGTGAGCCCATTTGCGGAAAACATCTATTACAGCCTCGTGCTGCGTATTGAAGGTGGAATGCGTCAGCTCGAAGGCTTGAGTCTTGTTGTTGGGCTCGCCGTCATGCAGGCCTTGCGAAAGCTTGGTGTTTCGGGGGCTGGATTGAAGTGGCCGAACGATGTTCTGGTCGGTCAGAAAAAGATTGCCGGGATATTGCTCGAGCTGGTGGGGGATCCTGCCGATGTGTGTCACGTTGTGCTGGGTGTGGGAATTAATGTGAACATGCAGATTACCGATGAGGTCGATCAGCAGTGGACGTCCATGCGGCTCGAGTCGGGTAAGGTGTTTGACCGAAATCACTTGGTGGGGGAGTTGGGCGCGATGCTCCAGGAGTATCTGTGTTGTCATCAAGTCCACGGATTTTCAGCTATCCAGGCAGAGTGGGAACAAAATCATCTCTGGCAGGGTCGAGCCGTGTCGTTGATTGCCGGTGTTAACCAAATAAATGGCGAAGTGCTGGGTATTGATAGTCAGGGTGCTCTGCGCTTGAAGGTGGGTGGTGTGGAAAAAGTCTTTAGTGGTGGTGAGCTCAGTCTGAGGTTACGTGATGATTCTTGAGCTCGACTGCGGAAACAGTTTCATCAAGTGGCGGGTGCTCGATGCGGATGTTCGGCGGGTGGTTGGCGAGGGTGTCGTTGATTCAGATCTTGCTTTGCTGGAGAGCCTGAAAGCGCTCAAGGGGCTCGCTCTCAAGTTTTGTAGGCTGGTCAGTGTCAGGACCGCCGAAGAAACCAATGCTCTGATTTCTCTACTGACAGAAGCCTTTGGTGTGTCGGTGGTATGCGCTGCACCGTCCCGCGAAATGTCCGGGGTTCGTAATGGCTATGAGGAGTTCGAGCGCTTAGGGCTCGACCGTTGGCTGGCGATGCTTGGGGGATTTCATCTGGCCTCGAGTGCATGCCTTGTACTTGATTTTGGTACGGCTGTTACTGCGGACTTCATCTCCGGGGATGGAGAGCATCTCGGGGGGTTTATATGCCCAGGCATGCCGTTGATGCGAAACCAGTTGCGCACCCATACCCGTAGAATTCGTTATGGGGATCTAGCCGCCGAGCGCGCTTTGGAAAGTCTCATTCCTGGTCGAACAACTGTCGAGGCAGTCGAGCGGGGATGCTCGCTGATGCTGAGAGGCTTTGTCCTGACACAGCTAGAGTTGGCGCGTAGCTATTGGGGGGATGATTTTGCTGTGTTCCTCACTGGAGGAGATGCAGACCTGGTTTCCGAAATCGTGCCTGAGGCCAGAGTGGTTCCCGACCTGGTGTTTGTAGGCTTGGCTATGGCATGCCCCTTGTCCTGAGGTTTCTATGCGTTGGTTGTTTCTGCTGCTGCTTGTTCTCAATATGTTCTATTACATCTGGCACCAACAAGAGGCCCCTCTGCGTGCAAAGGATGTAACCCCTTTGAGTTTGTATCGGGGTTCGCAACAGGATATTCGCTTGTTGAGTGAGACGACTGACGCGGCTCGTGATAAAGGAAAGCCTGCCCAGGCAGACGATGGTTGCCTCTATCTGGGCGGTTTTGCTCGTCAGGAAGCAGCTCAGGCGGTCGAGCGGCGATTGAGTGGTATGGAAATCAAGTTCCAGTCCTTGCCGAAGGCCCCCGCCGAGTCTGCTGGTTACTGGGTGCGTGTGGCACCAGAAAGCCGGCGTTGGCTGGATGACTCGCAGCTGAAAAACCTTTCTAGAGAATTCAATGAGTTAAAACATAAAATAATGCCGTGCGAGGGGGTTGCACCCGCAGAATAGTTTGCATAGAATGGCGCCCGCTTCGCAGTGAAGACCTTTAACGGTTAACGGTGCGGAGCGATGTCAACGCAGCTAACCTCAGGTTTTTAATGAGAAAATGCTTGACAGAAGGCCGGCATGATATAGAATGCCGGCTCGCTTAGGAGGGGTTCCCGAGCGGCCAAAGGGATCAGACTGTAAATCTGACGTCTACGACTTCGAAGGTTCGAATCCTTCCCCCTCCACCATTTTTAGCGAGAGCTGCAAGCTCCGCGGGTATAGTTTAGTGGTAGAACCTCAGCCTTCCAAGCTGATGATGCGGGTTCGATTCCCGCTACCCGCTCCAAGTTTGCAGATCCTGCAAAGTGTTGCGCTCTTGTAGCTCAGTTGGTAGAGCACACCCTTGGTAAGGGTGAGGTCAGCGGTTCGAATCCGCTCAAGAGCTCCATATAACAAGGCAGATATGAAAATATCTGCCTTTGTTTTAATGGCTTGTTTGACTTGCTTAATTCTTCTGCTAGGGGTGATTTCGATGGCTAAGGAAAAGTTCGAACGTAATAAGCCGCACGTCAACGTTGGTACCATTGGTCACGTCGATCACGGTAAAACCACTCTGACTGCTGCCTTGACCCGTGTCTGCTCCGAGGTTTTCGGTTCAGCAAAGGTCGACTTCGACAAGATCGATAGCGCCCCTGAAGAAAAAGCTCGTGGCATTACCATCAACACCGCTCACGTTGAGTACGATTCGGCCGTGCGTCACTACGCACACGTTGACTGCCCTGGTCACGCCGACTATGTAAAAAACATGATTACCGGTGCTGCGCAGATGGATGGTGCGATTCTGGTTTGTTCGGCCGCTGATGGTCCGATGCCGCAAACCCGTGAGCACATCCTGCTGTCCCGTCAGGTTGGCGTTCCGTACATCGTTGTCTTCCTGAACAAGGCTGACATGGTTGACGATGCTGAGTTGCTGGAGCTGGTTGAGATGGAAGTGCGCGACCTTTTGAGCGCTTACGATTTTCCGGGTGATGACACTCCGATCATCATCGGTTCGGCGCTGATGGCGCTGAACGGTCAAGACGATAACGAGATGGGTACCACTGCCGTCAGGAGATTGGTTGAGACTCTGGATAGCTACATTCCGCAGCCTGAGCGCGCTATTGATAAGCCGTTCCTGATGCCGATCGAGGATGTGTTCTCGATCTCCGGTCGCGGTACTGTTGTGACTGGTCGTATCGAGCGCGGAATCGTCAAGATTCAGGAAGAAATCGAAATTGTTGGTTTGCGTGACACCATCAAAACTACCTGTACTGGTGTTGAGATGTTCCGCAAACTGCTCGACGAAGGTCGTGCTGGCGAGAACTGCGGCGTTTTGCTGCGTGGTACCAAGCGTGATGATGTTGAGCGTGGCCAGGTTTTGGTCAAGCCGGGCACCGTCAAGCCGCATACCAAGTTCACCGCTGAGGTTTATGTTCTGAGCAAGGAAGAAGGTGGGCGTCATACGCCATTCTTCAAAGGTTACCGTCCACAGTTCTACTTCCGTACAACTGATGTGACTGGTAACTGCGAGCTGCCGGAAGGTGTTGAAATGGTGATGCCGGGTGATAACGTTCAGATGACCGTTACCCTGATCAAAACCATCGCGATGGAAGATGGTCTGCGTTTCGCTATCCGTGAAGGCGGTCGTACCGTCGGCGCGGGTGTCGTAGCCAAAGTCATCGAGTAAGTTGTTGTAATGTCTTTTTCGGGCCGGCATAATGGTCGGCCTGATTTTGTTTTAGGTCAGTAGCTCAATTGGCAGAGCGACGGTCTCCAAAACCGTAGGTTGGGGGTTCGATTCCCTCCTGACCTGCCAGATTCACTTGGTGTGTCTGGCTTTCTTTTCACAGGATCTTCATAGATGACTCCTAAAGCTGAAGCTCAAGGCTCTCGCTTCGATCTGCTCAAGTGGCTAGTAGTAGTCGCTTTGGTGGTTGTTGGCGTTGTTGGCAATCAGTATTACTCTGCTTCGCCGATCCTGTACCGCGTACTTGCTTTGCTTGTCATTGCTGCTGTAGCTGCCTTTGTAGGCCTGCAGACAGTCAAGGGCAAGTCTTTCTTTGTACTGGTTAAGGAAGCTCGCACCGAGATTCGTAAAGTCGTATGGCCAACTCGCCAAGAAACCACGCAGACCACGTTGATTGTTGTGGCTGTCGTTTTGGTTATGGCGTTGCTGTTGTGGGGGCTTGATTCCCTGCTCGGTTGGCTTGTTTCCTTGATTGTCGGCTAAGGGTGTCCCGTGGCTAAGCGTTGGTACGTTGTGCATGCTTACTCCGGTTACGAGAAGCATGTCATGCGCTCGTTAGTAGAGCGCGTAAAGCTGGCTGGCATGGAAGATGGCTTTGGCGAAATTCTGGTTCCCACTGAAGAAGTGGTTGAAATGCGTAATGGCCAGAAACGCAAAAGCGAGCGCAAGTTCTTCCCAGGTTATGTGCTGGTTCAGATGGATATGAATGAGGGTACTTGGCACTTGGTCAAGGATACTCCTCGGGTGATGGGTTTCATTGGCGGTACCGCTGATAAGCCTGCGGCAATTACAGATAAAGAGGCAGAAGCGATTCTGCGTCGCGTTGCTGATGGTAGCGACAAGCCGAAACCGAAGACGTTGTTCGAGCCAGGTGAGTCGGTGCGTGTCAATGACGGACCGTTTGCTGATTTTACTGGCACGGTCGAAGAAGTTAACTACGAAAAGAGCCGGATCCAAGTGGCGGTGCTCATTTTCGGTCGCTCTACTCCGGTAGAGCTGGAGTTCAGTCAGGTCGAAAAGGTCTAGCTGAGCAAGCATCCCAACCCCGCAGCCTAGGCTGTGGGGTTTTGTCGTCACTGGGATAAACGCGCAAGTAACCGGGGAGCCTTTCGAGGCGTTCGAACCCGTAATTGGAGTGCCTCATGGCCAAGAAGATTACCGCTTACATCAAGCTGCAAGTGAAAGCCGCTCAGGCTAACCCAAGCCCACCTGTTGGTCCTGCTCTGGGTCAGCACGGCGTGAACATCATGGAATTCTGCAAGGCTTTCAACGCCCGTACTCAGGGTATTGAGCCAGGTCTGCCGACTCCAGTGATCATCACTGTCTATAGCGACCGTAGCTTCACTTTCGAAACCAAGTCTACCCCTGCTTCGGTTCTGCTGAAGAAGGCTGCTGGTCTGGCTAGCGGTTCCGCTCGTCCGAACACCGTTAAGGTTGGCACTGTGACCCGTGCTCAGCTGGAAGAAATCGCGAAAACCAAAAACGCGGATCTGACTGCAGCTGATATGGACGCAGCCGTGCGTACTATCGCCGGTTCTGCTCGTAGCATGGGCCTTAACGTGGAGGGTGTGTAATGGCTAAGCTGACCAAGCGCCAAAAGGCTATCGCCGGCAAAATCGAAGCAGGCAAGTCCTACAACTTTGTAGACGCTGCTGCTCTGCTGGCTGAGCTGTCGACTGTCAAGTTCAGCGAGTCGTTCGACGTTGCTGTAAATCTGGGTGTTGATCCGCGTAAATCCGACCAGGTCGTTCGTAGCGCTACTGTGCTGCCGCACGGCACTGGCAAGACCGTTCGCGTTGCTGTGTTCACCCAGGGTCCAGCTGCCGAGGCCGCTCTGGCTGCCGGCGCTGACCGTGTAGGTATGGACGACCTGGCTGCCGAAATGAAAGCCGGCAACCTGAACTTCGACGTAGTTATCGCATCTCCGGATGCAATGCGCGTTGTCGGTCAGTTGGGTCAGATCCTCGGTCCACGTGGCCTGATGCCTAACCCTAAAGTCGGCACCGTAACCCCGGACGTAGCTACTGCGGTTAAAAACGCCAAGGCTGGTCAGGTTCGTTATCGCACCGACAAAAACGGCATCATTCACACCTCCGTTGGCAAAGTCGGCTTTGATGCCGTCAAGCTGAAGGAAAACGTTGAAGCCCTGATCTCTGATCTGAAGCGTATCAAGCCGGCTTCCTCGAAAGGCATTTATGTCAAACGCATCACCCTGAGCACCACCATGGGCCCGGGCCTGGTCATCGACCAAGGTTCGCTGGAAGCGTAAGACAAAAATTGGCGCAAGCGATTGCGCCAATTGAAAGATTGGGGTCCCTGCCTGGCGGGGGCTATCCAAGACCGTAGGCGACGCAAGTCTTAAACCTCAAGCCTACGCAGATGGTGCTCCCGGTTCCTTACCGAATCAGACACCAAAACGACATCTGACCTCGGTTGGATGAAACGGTAACAAGCAGGAGTTTTTCCCGTGGCAATTAAACTTGAAGACAAGAAGGCCATCGTCGCTGAAGTCAACAAGGCTGCCCAAGTTGCTCTGTCCGCTGTCGTGGCTGATGCCCGTGGCGTAACAGTAGGCGCTATGACCGGACTCCGTAAAGAGGCTCGTGAAGCTGGCGTATACGTACGTGTTGTACGTAACACCCTGCTCAAGCGCGCCGTTGCTGGCACTCAATATGACGTGCTCAACGACGTGTTCACTGGCCCGACCTTGATTGCATTCTCCAAAGAACATCCGGGCGCTGCTGCCCGTATCTTCAAAGAGTTCGCAAAAGGTCAGGATAAGTTCGAGATCAAGGCAGCTGCGTTCGAGGGCAAGTTCCTCGCAGCTAATCAGATCGACGTACTGGCAAGCCTGCCGACCCGTGACGAAGCAATTTCTCAGCTGATGAGCGTGATTCAAGGCGCAACCAGCAAATTGGCTCGTACTCTGGCGGCTCTTCGCGACCAGAAAGAAGCTGCGGCAGCCTAAGGCTGAGCGACTCCTTTCAGCGTTTATTGTTTATTTCGATGGCCGCGTAGGCTGTCACCCCAATACAGGAATTTATAGTCATGTCTCTGACTAACGACCAAATCATCGAAGCAATCGGCGAAAAATCCGTTCTGGAAATCGTTGAGCTGATCAAAGCCATGGAAGAGAAGTTCGGCGTTTCTGCTGCCGCTGCTTCCGCTGGTCCAGCTGCTGTCGCTGCCGTTGTTGAAGAACAAACTGAATTCAACGTCATGCTGCTGGAAGCTGGCGAGAAGAAAGTTAACGTGATCAAGGCAGTACGTGAACTGACCGGTCTGGGCTTGAAAGAAGCCAAGGCTGTAGTTGACGGCGCTCCTGGCATGGTTCTGGAAGCTGTTTCGAAAGACGCAGCTGACAAAGCCAAAGCCACTCTGGAAGAAGCAGGCGCTAAAGTCGAGCTGAAGTAAGCATCGACTTTGCGTCTCCAGCCCGAGCGTTAAGCGAAAGGCTGATGGCTGGTGGCTCTTGCCACCGGCCTTTTTCCGTTATTGGCAGCCGACTGGGTCGGTGTTGATAACGAGCTGTAACCACCCGATGCGGTGGCGCAAACCATGGGGTTTGCACGATTTTCTGGCTGCTCCCGTCGGGAGGGGCCAAACAAGCAGGTGACCAAGCTGGGGAACGCTGATGGCTTACTCATATACTGAGAAAAAACGTATCCGCAAGGACTTTAGCAAGTTGCCGGACGTCATGGATGTGCCGTACCTCCTGGCCATCCAGCTGGATT
The DNA here is from genome assembly GCF_054898115.1 of Pseudomonas sp. MDT1-16. Classification (NCBI taxonomy): domain Bacteria; kingdom Pseudomonadati; phylum Pseudomonadota; class Gammaproteobacteria; order Pseudomonadales; family Pseudomonadaceae; genus Pseudomonas; species Pseudomonas sp. MDT1-16. The sequence continues at coordinate 5,746,358 of NZ_CM142717.1, read as the reverse complement.
CGTATCGTGAATTCTTGCAAGCGGGAGCGACTAAAGATCAGTTCCGCGACGTGGGCCTGCATGCGGCCTTCAAATCCGTTTTCCCGATCATCAGCTACTCCGGCAATGCTGCGCTGGAGTACGTCGGTTATCGCCTGGGCGAACCGGCATTTGATGTCAAAGAATGCGTATTGCGCGGTGTAACTTACGCCGTACCTTTGCGGGTAAAAGTGCGCCTGATCATTTTCGACAAAGAATCGTCGAACAAAGCGATCAAGGACATCAAAGAGCAAGAAGTCTACATGGGTGAAATCCCCCTGATGACTGAGAACGGTACCTTCGTAATCAACGGTACCGAGCGTGTAATCGTTTCCCAGTTGCACCGTTCCCCGGGCGTGTTCTTCGACCACGACCGTGGCAAGACGCACAGCTCTGGCAAACTGCTGTACTCCGCGCGCATCATTCCTTACCGCGGTTCGTGGCTGGACTTCGAGTTCGACCCGAAAGACTGCGTATTCGTGCGTATCGACCGTCGTCGCAAGCTGCCTGCATCGGTACTGCTGCGCGCGCTCGGCTATACCACTGAAGAAGTGCTCGACGCGTTCTACACCACCAACGTCTTCCATGTGCAGGGTGAAAACCTCAACCTGGAACTGGTGCCTCAGCGCCTGCGTGGTGAAATCGCTGCCATCGATATCCTGGATGACAAAGGCAAGGTTATTGTCGAGCAGGGTCGTCGTATCACTGCTCGCCATATCAACCAGCTGGAAAAAGCCGGGATCAAAGAGCTGCAAGTGCCTCTGGACTACGTCCTGGGCCGCACCACCGCCAAGGTCATCGTGCATCCGGCAACCGGCGAAATCCTGGCAGAGTGCAACACCGAGCTGAACACCGAGATCCTGGCGAAAATCGCCAAGTCCCAGGTTGTTCGCATCGAAACTCTGTACACCAACGATATCGACTGCGGTCCGTTCGTCTCCGACACGCTGAAGATCGACGCCACCAGCAACCAATTGGAAGCGCTGGTCGAGATCTATCGCATGATGCGTCCAGGCGAGCCGCCAACCAAAGACGCTGCCGAGACTCTGTTCAACAACCTGTTCTTCAGCCCTGAGCGCTATGACCTGTCTGCGGTCGGTCGGATGAAGTTCAACCGTCGTATCGGTCGTACCGAGATCGAAGGCTCGGGCGTGTTGTGCAAAGAAGACATCGTTGCGGTTCTGAAGACTCTGGTCGACATCCGTAATGGTAAAGGCATCGTCGATGACATCGACCACCTGGGTAACCGTCGTGTTCGCTGCGTAGGCGAAATGGCTGAGAACCAGTTCCGCGTTGGCCTGGTACGTGTTGAGCGTGCGGTCAAAGAGCGTCTGTCGATGGCTGAAAGCGAAGGCCTGATGCCGCAAGACCTGATCAACGCCAAGCCCGTGGCTGCGGCGGTGAAAGAGTTCTTCGGTTCCAGCCAGCTTTCCCAGTTCATGGACCAGAACAACCCGCTGTCCGAGATCACCCACAAGCGTCGTGTGTCTGCACTCGGCCCTGGCGGTTTGACTCGTGAGCGTGCTGGTTTTGAAGTTCGTGACGTACACCCGACTCACTACGGTCGTGTATGCCCGATTGAAACGCCGGAAGGTCCGAACATCGGCCTGATCAACTCCCTGGCCGCCTATGCGCGCACCAACCAGTACGGCTTCCTCGAGAGCCCGTACCGTGTGGTGAAAGACGCTTTGGTCACCGACGAGATCGTGTTCCTGTCCGCCATCGAAGAAGCTGATCACGTGATCGCTCAGGCTTCGGCCACGATGAACGACAAGAAAATGCTGATCGACGAGCTGGTAGCTGTTCGTCACTTGAACGAGTTCACCGTCAAGGCGCCGGAAGACGTCACCTTGATGGACGTTTCTCCGAAGCAGGTAGTTTCGGTTGCAGCGTCGCTGATCCCGTTCCTCGAGCACGATGACGCCAACCGTGCGTTGATGGGTTCGAACATGCAGCGTCAAGCTGTACCAACCCTGCGCGCTGACAAGCCGCTGGTCGGTACCGGCATGGAGCGTAACGTAGCCCGTGACTCCGGCGTTTGCGTCGTGGCTCGTCGTGGTGGCGTTATCGATTCCGTCGACGCCAGCCGTATCGTGGTTCGGGTTGCTGATGACGAAGTTGAAACCGGCGAAGCTGGTGTCGACATTTACAACCTGACCAAATACACCCGCTCCAACCAGAACACCTGCATCAACCAGCGTCCGCTGGTGCGTAAAGGTGATCGGGTTCAGCGTAGCGACATCATGGCTGACGGTCCGTCCACCGACATGGGTGAGCTGGCTTTGGGTCAGAACATGCGCATCGCGTTCATGGCCTGGAACGGTTACAACTTCGAAGACTCCATCTGCCTGTCGGAACGAGTTGTTCAAGAAGATCGCTTCACCACGATCCACATTCAGGAACTGACCTGTGTGGCACGTGACACCAAGCTTGGGCCAGAGGAAATCACTGCAGACATCCCGAACGTGGGTGAAGCTGCACTGAACAAGCTGGACGAAGCCGGTATCGTTTACGTAGGTGCTGAAGTTGGCGCAGGCGACATTCTGGTAGGTAAGGTCACTCCGAAAGGCGAGACCCAGCTGACGCCGGAAGAGAAGCTGTTGCGTGCCATCTTCGGTGAAAAAGCCAGCGACGTTAAAGACACTTCCCTGCGTGTACCTACCGGTACCAAGGGCACTGTCATCGACGTACAGGTCTTCACCCGTGACGGCGTCGAGCGTGATGCTCGTGCTCTGTCCATCGAGAAGACTCAACTCGACGAGATCCGCAAGGATCTGAACGAAGAGTTCCGTATCGTTGAAGGCGCCACTTTCGAACGTCTGCGTTCCGCTCTGGTCGGCCACAAAGCCGAAGGTGGCGCCGGTCTGAAGAAAGGTCAGGACATCACCGACGAAGTTCTCGACGGTCTTGAGCATGGTCAGTGGTTCAAACTGCGCATGGCTGAAGATGCTCTGAACGAGCAACTCGAGAAGGCTCAGGCCTACATCGTTGATCGCCGCCGTCTGCTGGACGACAAGTTCGAAGACAAGAAGCGCAAACTGCAGCAGGGCGATGACCTGGCTCCAGGTGTGCTGAAAATCGTCAAGGTTTACCTGGCAATCCGACGCCGCATCCAGCCGGGCGACAAGATGGCCGGTCGTCACGGTAACAAAGGTGTGGTCTCTGTGATCATGCCGGTTGAAGACATGCCGCACGATGCCAATGGCACCCCGGTCGACGTCGTCCTCAATCCGTTGGGCGTACCTTCGCGTATGAACGTTGGTCAGATCCTTGAAACCCACCTGGGCCTCGCGGCTAAAGGCTTGGGCGAGAAGATCAACCGGATGATCGAAGAGCAGCGCAAAGTCGCTGAGCTTCGTAAATTCCTCGACGAGATCTACAACCAGATCGGCGGTCGTAACGAAGATCTGGATAGCTTCTCCGACCAGGAAATCCTGGATCTGGCGAAGAACCTGCGTGGCGGCGTTCCAATGGCCACTCCAGTGTTCGACGGCGCCAAGGAAAGCGAAATCAAGGCCATGCTGAAACTGGCTGACCTGCCAGAAAGCGGCCAGATGCAGCTGACTGACGGCCGTACCGGCAACAAGTTCGAGCGCCCGGTTACTGTTGGCTACATGTACATGCTGAAGCTGAACCACTTGGTAGACGACAAGATGCACGCTCGTTCTACCGGTTCGTACAGCCTGGTTACCCAGCAGCCGCTGGGTGGTAAGGCACAGTTCGGTGGTCAGCGTTTCGGGGAGATGGAGGTCTGGGCACTGGAAGCATACGGTGCTGCTTACACTCTGCAAGAAATGCTCACAGTGAAGTCGGACGATGTGAACGGCCGGACCAAGATGTACAAAAACATCGTGGACGGCGATCACCGTATGGAGCCGGGCATGCCCGAGTCTTTCAACGTGTTGATCAAGGAAATTCGTTCCCTCGGCATCGATATCGATCTGGAAACCGAATAACACGTGACGCGAATCGAGAGCGGGGCAGGATTGCCCGCTCTCTGCTCCGCCAGGAGGAAAGGCCTTGAAAGACCTACTGAATTTGCTGAAAAACCAGGGTCAAGTCGAAGAGTTCGACGCCATCCGTATTGGATTGGCATCGCCTGAGATGATCCGTTCGTGGTCGTTCGGTGAAGTTAAAAAGCCGGAAACCATCAACTACCGTACGTTCAAACCTGAGCGTGACGGCCTGTTCTGCGCCAAGATCTTTGGCCCGGTAAAGGATTACGAGTGCCTGTGCGGTAAGTACAAGCGCTTGAAGCACCGTGGTGTGATCTGCGAGAAGTGCGGCGTTGAAGTCGCGCTGGCTAAAGTTCGTCGTGAGCGCATGGCGCACATCGAACTGGCCTCGCCAGTTGCCCACATCTGGTTCCTGAAATCGCTGCCGTCGCGTATCGGTTTGCTGATGGACATGACCCTGCGTGATATCGAACGCGTTCTCTACTTCGAGAGCTATGTCGTTATCGATCCAGGCATGACCACCCTTGAAAAAGGTCAGTTGCTCAACGACGAGCAGTACTTCGAAGCGCTGGAAGAGTTCGGCGACGATTTCGATGCCCGCATGGGTGCCGAAGCTGTCCGCGAACTGCTGCACGCTATCGATCTGGAACACGAGATTGGCCGTCTGCGCGAAGAAATTCCGCAAACCAACTCCGAAACCAAAATCAAGAAGCTGTCCAAGCGTCTGAAGTTGATGGAAGCCTTCCAGGGTTCCGGCAACCTTCCAGAATGGATGGTGCTGACCGTTCTGCCGGTTCTGCCGCCAGATTTGCGTCCACTGGTCCCGCTGGATGGCGGTCGCTTCGCGACTTCCGACCTCAACGATTTGTATCGTCGAGTGATCAACCGTAACAACCGCTTGAAGCGTCTGCTCGATCTGTCCGCTCCGGACATCATCGTGCGCAACGAAAAGCGTATGTTGCAGGAAGCCGTCGACGCACTGCTCGACAACGGTCGTCGTGGCCGTGCTATCACCGGTTCCAACAAGCGTCCTCTGAAATCCCTGGCTGACATGATCAAGGGTAAGCAAGGTCGTTTCCGTCAGAACTTGCTCGGTAAGCGTGTTGACTACTCCGGCCGTTCGGTAATTACCGTAGGTCCGACCCTGCGTCTGCACCAGTGCGGTCTGCCGAAGAAAATGGCTCTCGAGCTGTTCAAACCGTTCATTTTCGGCAAGCTGGAAATGCGTGGTCTCGCGACCACCATCAAAGCTGCCAAGAAGATGGTCGAGCGCGAGCTGCCGGAAGTGTGGGACGTTCTCGCTGAAGTGATTCGCGAACACCCGGTTCTCCTCAACCGTGCACCGACCCTTCACCGTCTGGGTATCCAGGCGTTTGAACCAGTACTGATCGAAGGTAAGGCTATCCAGCTGCACCCTCTGGTCTGTGCTGCGTACAACGCCGACTTCGACGGCGACCAAATGGCCGTGCACGTACCGCTGACACTGGAAGCCCAGTTGGAAGCGCGTGCGTTGATGATGTCGACCAACAACATTCTGTCGCCAGCCAACGGTGAGCCAATCATCGTTCCGTCGCAGGACGTTGTATTGGGTCTGTACTACATGACTCGTGAAGCGATCAACGCCAAGGGCGAAGGTCGTGTGTTCGCGGATCTGCAGGAAGTTGACCGTGTGTTCCGTGCTGGCGAAGCCGCACTGCACGCCAAGGTCAAAGTGCGGATCAACGAAACCGTTAACGATCGTGATGGTGGCAGCGTCAAGAACACCCGTATCGTCGACACCACTGTCGGCCGTGCGCTGTTGTTCCAGGTTGTTCCACCTGGCCTGTCGTACGACGTCGTCAACCAGCCGATGAAGAAAAAGGCGATCTCCAAGCTGATCAACCAGTGCTACCGCGTGGTTGGTTTGAAAGAGACCGTGATCTTCGCTGACCAGTTGATGTACACCGGTTTTGCCTATTCGACCATTTCCGGCGTTTCCATCGGTGTTAACGACTTCGTTATCCCTGATGAAAAAGCCCGCATCATCAGTGCTGCCACTGATGAAGTGAAAGAGATCGAAAGTCAGTACGCCTCCGGCCTGGTAACCCAGGGCGAGAAGTACAACAAAGTGATCGACCTTTGGTCCAAGGCGAACGACGAAGTTTCCAAGGCGATGATGGCCAACCTCTCGAAAGAGAAAGTCATCGACCGCCATGGCGTCGAAGTCGACCAAGAGTCCTTCAACTCGATGTACATGATGGCCGACTCGGGCGCACGGGGTTCTGCTGCGCAGATCCGTCAGCTCGCCGGTATGCGTGGCCTGATGGCCAAGCCGGACGGTTCCATCATTGAAACGCCGATTACTGCGAACTTCCGTGAAGGTTTGAGCGTACTTCAGTACTTCATCTCCACTCACGGTGCTCGTAAAGGTTTGGCGGATACCGCGTTGAAAACTGCGAACTCCGGTTACCTGACTCGTCGTCTGGTAGACGTTGCGCAGGATCTGGTAGTAACCGAGATCGATTGCGGCACCGAACATGGCCTGGTAATGACTCCGCACATTGAAGGCGGTGACGTTGTTGAGCCATTGGGTGAGCGCGTATTGGGTCGTGTTATTGCCCGTGACGTGTACAAGCCAGGGACCGAAGAAATCATCGTTCCTGCCGGCACGCTGGTAGACGAGAAGTGGGTTGAGTTCATCGAGCTGAACAGCATCGATGAAGTGATCGTGCGTTCGCCGATCAGCTGTGAAACGCGCTATGGCATTTGCGCCAAGTGCTACGGCCGTGACTTGGCTCGTGGTCACCAGGTGAACATCGGTGAAGCGGTCGGCGTTATCGCTGCCCAGTCCATCGGTGAGCCGGGTACCCAGCTGACCATGCGTACGTTCCACATCGGTGGTGCGGCAAGCCGAACCTCCGCGGCAGACAGCGTTCAAGTGAAGAATGGCGGTACCGTCCGTCTGCATAACCTGAAGCACGTTGAGCGAGTGGATGGTTGCCTGGTTGCTGTGTCCCGTTCAGGTGAGCTGGCAATCGCTGATGACTTCGGTCGTGAGCGCGAGCGTTACAAGCTGCCGTACGGTGCTGTGATTTCGGTTAAAGAAGGTGACAAGGTCGACGCTGGCGCAATCGTGGCCAAGTGGGATCCGCACACTCACCCAATCGTTACCGAAATGAAAGGTACCGTGACCTACGTGGGCATGGAAGAAGGCATCACGATCAAGCGTCAAACTGACGAATTGACCGGTATGACCAACATTGAAGTACTCGACGCCAAAGACCGTCCAGCTGCCGGTAAAGATATCCGTCCTGCTGTGAAGATGGTTGATGACAACGGCAAGGATCTCTTGCTGCCGGGTACCGACGTAATTGCTCAGTACTTCCTGCCTGCCAACGCCCTGGTCGGCGTGGCGGACGGTGCGAAAATCGCGATCGGTGATGTTATCGCTCGTATTCCGCAAGAGACTTCGAAAACCCGTGACATCACCGGTGGTTTGCCGCGTGTTGCCGACTTGTTCGAAGCCCGTCGTCCGAAAGAAGCCTCGATTTTGGCTGAAGTCAGCGGCACCATCGCGTTCGGTAAAGAGACCAAAGGCAAGCGCCGTCTGGTCATTACCCCGAACGACGGTAGCGATCCGTACGAAGAGCTGATTCCGAAGTGGCGTCACCTGAACGTCTTCGAAGGCGAACAGGTAAACCGCGGCGAAGTTATCTCCGACGGCCCGAGCGATCCACACGACATCCTGCGTCTGCTGGGTGTGAGTGCGCTGGCCAAGTACATCGTGAACGAAATCCAGGACGTTTATCGTCTGCAGGGCGTGAAGATCAACGACAAGCACATCGAGACCATCCTGCGTCAGATGCTGCGTAAAGTTGAAATCGCTGAATCCGGCGATTCCACTTTCATCAAGGGCGACCAGATGGAATTGACTCACGTTCTGGTAGAGAACGAGCGTCTGGCGGGCGACGAGAAATTCGTTTCCAAGTTCACTCGCGTGCTGTTGGGTATCACCAAGGCGTCGTTGTCCACCGAATCGTTCATCTCGGCGGCTTCCTTCCAGGAAACCACTCGCGTACTGACCGAAGCGGCGGTAACCGGCAAGCGCGATTACCTGCGCGGCCTGAAAGAAAACGTGGTCGTGGGTCGTCTGATCCCGGCGGGTACCGGTCTGGCTTATCACAGCGAGCGCAAGCGTCGCCGTGAAGCTGACAAACCGTTGCGCGTAAGCGCCAGTGAAGTGGAAGCTGCACTGACCGAAGCACTGAACTCGAGCGGTAACTGAGTTCTGCAGTAAATAAGCGTGGGGCCCCGGCCTCTCCGTTCATCGAATCGAGACAATTTGTCGAGATTGGATAAGCGGGGAGGTTGGGGCCTTGCCTTGACTGGGGGCAAGATCCTCTTTAGACTCTTGTACCCCTAAATTTGGCGGGAATTCGTTCCTGCCATTTTGCTTTTCTTGCAAGACAATAGCGTCGCAAGACAACAGTGGAGCTAGTAGATGGCAACTATCAACCAGCTGGTACGTCAGCCGCGTAAGCGTATCGTCGAGAAATCCGACGTGCCTGCGCTGCAGAACTGCCCGCAACGTCGTGGCGTATGCACCCGTGTGTATACCACCACGCCGAAAAAACCTAACTCGGCACTGCGTAAAGTATGCCGTGTGCGTCTGACCAACGGTTTCGAGGTTTCCTCGTACATCGGCGGTGAAGGCCACAACCTGCAAGAGCACAGCGTGGTACTGATCCGCGGCGGTCGTGTAAAAGACTTGCCAGGTGTTCGTTATCACACCGTACGTGGTTCTTTGGATACTTCCGGCGTTAAAGGTCGTAACCAGGGTCGCTCGAAGTACGGTACCAAGAAGCCTAAGTAGTAGTGGCTTTTTGTAAAAACTGATTTTCTATTTTTCTGAGTCGATAAGAGTAAGGTCGGAGGCGTCCCGAAAGGGGACCGATTCCGAGCGAACCTGAAGACCGTTTGAGGGCTTATCCATGCCAAGAAGACGCGTAGCAGCCAAGCGCGAAGTGCTTGACGATCCAAAATACGGAAGCCAAATCCTGGCCAAGTTCATGAACCACGTAATGGAAAGCGGCAAGAAAGCCGTTGCCGAGCGTATCGTTTATGGCGCGCTGGACAAGGTTAAAGAACGCAAGAACAGCGATCCCCTGGAAATCTTCGAGAAAGCTCTCGACGCCATCGCTCCGCTGGTCGAAGTGAAGTCGCGCCGTGTAGGCGGTGCTACTTACCAGGTTCCGGTCGAAGTTCGCCCGTCCCGTCGTAACGCCCTGGCAATGCGCTGGTTGGTAGACTTCGCCCGCAAGCGCGGCGAGAAGTCTATGGCTCTGCGTTTGGCTGGCGAGCTGTTGGATGCTGCTGAAGGTAAAGGTGCTGCAGTTAAGAAGCGTGAAGACGTGCACCGTATGGCTGAAGCCAACAAGGCTTTCTCGCACTACCGCTTCTAATTTTAGCGTCACTAATTTTGCGAGGGCTTTATGGCTCGTACAACACCGATTAATCGCTACCGTAACATTGGTATCGTTGCTCACGTGGATGCTGGTAAAACCACCACCACTGAGCGCGTCCTTTTTTACACTGGCAAAAGTCACAAGATGGGCGAGGTGCATGACGGCGCCGCGACCACAGACTGGATGGTTCAGGAGCAGGAGCGTGGTATTACCATTACTTCTGCTGCTATTACCGCCTTCTGGCAGGGTTCCGAGAAGCAGCACAAAGAACAATACCGCTTCAACGTCATTGACACCCCGGGCCACGTTGACTTCACCATTGAAGTTGAGCGTTCCCTGCGTGTTCTCGACGGCGCGGTCGTTGTGTTTTGTGGTACCTCGGGCGTTGAGCCTCAGTCGGAAACCGTATGGCGTCAGGCCAACAAATACGGCGTTCCACGTCTTGTTTACGTAAACAAGATGGACCGTGCTGGTGCGAACTTCCTGCGCGTGATCGGTCAGATCAAGCAGCGTCTGGGTCACACCCCGGTGCCAATCCAGTTGGCTATCGGTTCCGAAGACAACTTCCAGGGTCAGATCGATCTGATGTCCATGGAAGCTGTTTACTGGAATGATGCTGACAAAGGCATGGTTCCTCGTCGCGAACCTATCCCTGCTGAATTGCAGGAATTGGCTGACGAGTGGCGTGGCAACATGGTTGAGGCTGCGGCCGAAGCCAGCGAAGAGCTGATGAACAAGTACCTCGAAGGTGAAGAACTCACTAACGAGGAAATCAAGGCCGCTCTGCGTCAGCGTACTATCGCTGGTGAGATCGTTCTGGCTGTTTGTGGTTCTTCCTTCAAGAACAAGGGTGTTCCCCTGGTTCTCGACGCCGTTATCGATTACCTGCCTGCACCTGTTGATATTCCTGCCATCAAGGGTACTGACCCGGATGACGAGACTATCGAGCTGGAGCGTCATGCAGATGACAGCGAACCGTTCTCCGCTCTGGCATTCAAAATTGCCACCGACCCATTCGTGGGTACCTTGACCTTCGTCCGTGTTTACTCGGGCGTGTTGAACTCCGGCGACGGCGTGATCAACTCGGTCAAAGGCAAGAAAGAGCGCGTGGGTCGTATGGTGCAAATGCACGCAAACGCCCGTGAAGAAATCAAGGAAGTGCGCGCTGGTGACATCGCGGCCTTGATCGGCATGAAAGACGTCACCACTGGTGAAACTTTGTGCAACGGTGACAAGCCAATCATCCTGGTTCGTATGGACTTCCCGGAGCCGGTTATTTCGGTTGCCGTAGAGCCTAAGACCAAGGACGACCAGGAAAAAATGGGTGTCGCTCTGGGCAAGCTCGCTCAGGAAGATCCATCTTTCCGCGTCAAGACTGATGAAGAGACTGGTCAAACGATCATCTCCGGCATGGGCGAGTTGCACCTGGACATCCTGGTTGACCGGATGCGCCGTGAGTTCAACGTCGAAGCCAACATCGGTAAGCCTCAGGTTTCCTATCGTGAGCGCATCACGAAGAACTGTGAAATCGAAGGTAAGTTCGTTCGTCAATCCGGCGGTCGTGGCCAGTTTGGTCACTGCTGGATTCGTTTTGCGCCTGCTGACGAAGGTCAGGAAGGTCTGCAATTCGTGAACGAAGTAGTGGGTGGTGTGGTTCCTAAGGAATACATCCCGGCTATCCAGAAGGGTATCGAAGAGCAGATGAAGAACGGCGTTGTCGCCGGCTATCCGCTGATCGGCCTGAAGGCTACCGTGTTTGACGGTTCTTACCACGACGTCGACTCCAACGAGATGGCGTTTAAGGTGGCCGCTTCCATGGCGACCAAGCAACTGGCCCAGAAGGGCGGTGGTGAGTTGCTTGAGCCGATCATGGCGGTAGAGGTTGTTACGCCTGAAGACTATATGGGTGACGTGATGGGCGACCTTAACCGTCGTCGCGGCATGATCCTGGGTATGGAAGACACGGTTTCCGGCAAAGTGATTCGTGCCGAGGTTCCGTTGGGTGAGATGTTCGGTTACGCAACCGACGTCCGCTCCATGTCCCAAGGTCGTGCAAGCTACTCTATGGAATTCAAAAAATACAATACAGCTCCGTCGCATATCGTCGAAACTGTTACCAAAAAACAAGGCTGATTCAGCCCCTTTAGGCTAGGAGTTAATTGTCGTGGCTAAAGAAAAATTTGTACGTGACCTCCCGCACGTTAACGTTGGCACCATCGGTCACGTTGACCACGGTAAAACCACGCTGACTGCTGCTCTGACTCGTGTCTGCTCCGAAGTTTTCGGTTCGGCCGCTGTTGCTTTCGACAAAATCGACAGCGCTCCGGAAGAAAAGGCTCGTGGTATCACCATCAACACTGCGCACGTTGAATACAACTCGTTGATCCGTCACTACGCTCACGTTGACTGCCCAGGTCACGCTGACTATGTGAAGAACATGATCACCGGTGCTGCTCAGATGGACGGCGCTATTCTGGTTTGCTCGGCCGCTGATGGTCCGATGCCACAAACCCGTGAGCACATCCTGTTGTCCCGTCAGGTTGGCGTTCCGTACATCGTTGTCTTCCTGAACAAGGCTGACATGGTTGACGACGCTGAGCTGCTGGAACTGGTAGAGATGGAAGTGCGCGATCTGCTGAGCACTTACGATTTCCCGGGCGACGACACTCCGATCATCATCGGTTCGGCTCTGATGGCTCTGAACGGCCAAGACGACAACGAAATGGGCACCACTGCCGTTCGTAAGCTGGTTGAGACTCTGGACAGCTACATCCCAGATCCAATTCGTGTTATCGACAAGCCGTTCCTGATGCCAATCGAAGACGTATTCTCGATCTCCGGTCGCGGTACTGTTGTAACTGGCCGTATCGAGCGCGGTATCGTCAAGGTTCAGGATTCGCTGGAAATCGTTGGTCTGCGTGACACTGTTGTCACCACCTGCACCGGCGTTGAAATGTTCCGTAAGCTGCTCGACGAAGGTCGTGCTGGCGAGAACTGCGGCGTGCTGCTGCGCGGCACCAAGCGTGACGACGTTGAGCGTGGCCAGGTTCTGGTCAAGCCAGGTTCGGTTAAGCCGCACACTACCTTCGAAGCTGAAGTGTACGTGTTGAGCAAAGAAGAAGGCGGTCGCCACACTCCGTTCTTCAAAGGCTACCGTCCACAGTTCTACTTCCGGACCACTGACGTAACCGGTAACTGCGAGCTGCCGGAAGGCGTTGAAATGGTAATGCCAGGCGACAACATCAAAATGGTTGTCACCCTGATCAAAACCATCGCAATGGAAGATGGTCTGCGTTTCGCTATTCGTGAAGGCGGTCGTACCGTCGGCGCTGGCGTCGTAGCCAAAATCATCGCTTAATAAGTGATGACTTGAAAAAGCCCCCGCCTAGCGGGGGCTTTTTTATTGGGTTGACACTGTAGTAGCCCGTCTATAGAATTGCGCCTCCTTTTAACGGGCGTATTGCGCTCGCTGGGAATAGCAGCCGGAGTCTGAAATCCAATGCAAAATCAGCAAATCCGTATCAGGTTGAAGGCTTTTGACCATCGCCTGATCGACCAATCCACCCAGGAAATCGTGGAAACCGCGAAACGTACTGGTGCTCAAGTGCGTGGTCCAATTCCACTGCCTACCCGTAAAGAGCGGTTCACCGTTCTGGTCTCCCCGCACGTCAACAAAGACGCGCGCGACCAGTACGAGATCCGTACTCATAAGCGCGTTCTGGACATCGTCCAGCCAACGGATAAAACCGTTGATGCGCTTATGAAGCTTGATCTTGCGGCCGGTGTGGAAGTGCAGATCAGCCTCGGCTAAGACTCGGTCTTAGTCGTGTAACGCTCTGAAATGGGCGGCCATAGCGGGTGAAAGCCCCGTACACTCATGAGGTTTACAACATGACTATTGGTGTAGTCGGTCGTAAATGCGGTATGACCCGTATTTTCACCGAAGAAGGTGTCTCCATTCCGGTCACGGTCATTGAGATCGAGCCGAATCGCGTCACCCAGTTCAAAACTGAAGAGACCGATGGCTATCGTGCAGTGCAAGTCACTGTAGGCGAGCGTCGTGCTTCGCGTGTTACAGCTGCTCAAGCTGGCCACTTCGCTAAAGCGAACGTTGCCGCTGGTCGTACCGTAATGGAATTCCGTCTTGAAGAAGGCGAGTACCAGGCCGGCGATCTGATCAACGCTGAAATCTTCGCCGCTGGTCAACTGGTTGATGTAACCGGTCAGTCCAAGGGTAAAGGCTTCCAGGGTACGATCAAGCGTTGGAACTTCCGCGGGCAAGATAATACCCACGGTAACTCCGTGTCCCACCGCGTTCCAGGCTCTATCGGCCAGTGCCAGACTCCTGGTCGTGTATTCAAGGGCAAAAAAATGTCCGGTCATATGGGCGCTGAGCGCGTGACCGTGCAGTCCCTCGAAGTAGTGCGCGTGGACGCTGAACGCAATCTGTTGTTGGTCAAGGGTGCTGTTCCTGGCGCTACTGGCGGCAACTTGGTTGTACGTCCAGCAGCCAAGGCTCGCGGTTAAGGGGAAGCTGACATGCAATTAAATGTAAATGACGCTCAAGCGATCGAAGTTTCCGAACTGACATTTGGCGGCGAATTCAACGAGACGCTGGTTCACCAAGCAGTCGTGGCCTACATGGCCGGCGGCCGTCAAGGTAGCAAGCAGCAAAAGACCCGTTCCGACGTTCGTGGTGGCGGTAAGCGCCCATGGCGTCAGAAAGGTACTGGCCGTGCTCGTGCCGGTACTATCCGTAGCCCAATCTGGCGTGGCGGCGGTACCACTTTCGCAGCTCGTCCTCAGGATCACACCCAGAAGCTGAACAAGAAGATGTATCGCGCAGCAATGCGTTCCATCCTTGCTGAGCTGGTGCGTACTGATCGTCTGGTTGTGGTTCAGGACTTCGCTGTTGATGCACCGAAGACCAAAGATCTGCTGAACAAACTGACCGGCATGGGCCTGACTGACGTCTTGATCGTGTCTGAAGTAGTTGATCAGAACCTGTACCTGGCTGCTCGCAACCTGCCACACGTTGATGTACGTGACGTGCAAGGTTCCGATCCAGTTAGTCTGATCGCATACGACAAGGTGTTGATCACCGTGTCGGCCGTGAAGAAATTCGAGGAGCTGCTGGGATGAACCAGGAACGCGTATTTAAAGTTCTGCTTGGCCCGCACGTTTCCGAGAAGGCTACGGTTCTGGCTGACAAGAAAGGCCAGTTCGTTTTCAAGGTTGCAACTGACGCAACCAAGCTGGAAATCAAGAAGGCCGTCGAAAGCCTGTTCAGCGTGAAAGTAGAGCGTGTTACTACCCTGAATGTTCTGGGTAAGAGCAAGCGCACTGCTCGCGGTCTGGGCAAGCGTAATGACTGGAAGAAGGCAGTTATCTCCCTTCAGCCAGGCCAAGATCTCGATTTCAGCAGCAGTGCTGAGTAAGGAAGGGGTGCATCATGGCAATCGTTAAATGCAAACCGACTTCCCCTGGCCGCCGTTTTGTGGTCAAGGTGGTCAACCAGGAGCTGCATAAAGGCGCTCCTCACGCACCGCTGCTCGAGAAAAAATCGAAGACTGGTGGTCGTAACAACAATGGTCGTATTACCACTCGTCACATCGGTGGTGGCCACAAGCAGCATTATCGTCTGGTCGATTTCCGTCGTAACGACAAAGATGGCATCTCTGCCACTGTCGAGCGTATTGAATACGATCCAAACCGTACTGCTCACATCGCTCTGCTGCTGTACGCAGATGGCGAGCGTCGCTACATCATCGCCCCTAAAGGCGTGAGTGCTGGCGACCAGCTGATCGCAGGTGCTCTGGCACCGATCAAGCCGGGCAACGCTCTGCAACTGCGTAACATTCCAGTTGGTAGCACCGTACACGGCATCGAATTGAAGCCAGGTAAAGGCGCGCAAATCGCTCGTTCCGCTGGTGCTTCGGCTCAGCTGATCGCTCGTGAAGGTGTCTACGTGACCCTGCGTCTGCGTTCTGGTGAGATGCGTAAAGTGCTGGCTGAGTGCCGCGCGACCCTGGGTGAAGTCTCGAACTCCGAGCACAGCCTGCGTTCGCTGGGTAAAGCTGGTGCCAAACGCTGGCGTGGCGTTCGCCCAACCGTTCGTGGTGTTGCCATGAACCCGGTTGACCACCCACATGGTGGTGGTGAAGGTCGTACCTCTGGTGGTCGTCATCCGGTATCGCCATGGGGCTTCCCGACTAAGGGCGCGAAGACTCGTGGTAATAAGCGTACCGACAAAATGATCGTCCGTCGTCGCAAGTAAATAGAGGGATACGACAGTGCCACGTTCTCTGAAAAAAGGTCCTTTTATTGATCTTCACCTACTGAAGAAGATCGAAGTGGCGGCGGAAAAGAACGATCGCAAACCAGTTAAAACCTGGTCGCGTCGTTCCATGATCCTGCCACAAATGGTCGGTTTGACCATTGCAGTGCATAACGGTCGTCAACATGTCCCAGTTCTCGTGAACGAAGACATGGTCGGCCACAAACTGGGCGAGTTTGCCGGTACCCGCACATATCGTGGGCACGTGGCAGACAAGAAAGCCAAGCGTTAAGGGGTAAGGAACGATGGAAGTAGCCGCTAAGTTGTCGGGCGCTCGAATCTCCGCCCAGAAAGCCCGCTTGGTCGCCGACCAGATCCGCGGGAAGAAGGTGGGCGAAGCGCTCAACCTGTTGGCTTTCAGCAGTAAGAAAGCCGCCGAGATCATGAAGAAAGTGCTGGAGTCGGCCGTAGCCAACGCCGAGCATAACGAAGGCGCAGACGTTGATGACCTTAAAGTCAGCACCGTTTTCGTCAACGAAGGGCGTTCGCTGAAGCGAATCATGCCACGTGCCAAAGGCCGTGCTGATCGCATCGTCAAGCGGTCTTGCCATATCACTGTCAAGGTTGCTGACAAGTAACGGAGTCGAAGAGATGGGTCAGAAAGTACATCCCATTGGCATTCGCCTGGGAATCGTCAAGGAGCACACCTCCGTCTGGTACGCAGACGGTCGGACTTATGCGGACTATTTGTTCGCTGATCTGAAGGTGCGCGAGTATCTCCAAGACAAACTAAAAAGCGCGTCCGTAAGCCGTATCGATATCCATCGTCCGGCTCAGACTGCACGTATCACCATCCACACCGCTCGTCCAGGTATCGTTATCGGGAAGAAAGGTGAAGATGTTGAGAAACTGCGTCAGGACCTGACCAAGCAAATGGGTGTGCCTGTGCACATCAATATCGAAGAAATCCGCAAGCCGGAACTCGACGGTATGCTGGTTGCGCAGAGCGTAGCTCAGCAGCTGGAGCGTCGCGTAATGTTCCGTCGCGCTATGAAGCGCGCTGTACAGAACGCCATGCGCATTGGTGCCAAAGGCATCAAAATCCAAGTGAGCGGTCGTCTCGGCGGTGCTGAAATCGCACGTACTGAATGGTATCGCGAAGGTCGTGTGCCACTGCACACCCTGCGTGCCGACATCGACTATGCCAACTACGAAGCTCACACCACTTATGGTGTGATCGGTGTAAAGGTTTGGATCTTCAAAGGCGAAGTAATTGGTGGTCGCCAAGAAGAACTGAAACCACAAGCACCAGCGCCTCGTAAAAAAGCTGCTAAGTAAGGGGTACGCCAAATGTTGCAACCAAAGCGTACGAAGTTCCGCAAGCAGATGACTGGCCACAACCGTGGCTTGGCTCAGCGCGGTAGCAAAGTCAGCTTCGGCGAATATGCGCTGAAGTCTGTAGCTCGTGGTCGTCTCACCGCTCGTCAGATCGAGTCAGCGCGTCGTGCACTGACCCGTCACGTTAAACGTGGCGGCAAGATCTGGATCCGTGTATTCCCGGACAAACCTGTCACCAAAAAGCCACTCGAAGTTCGGATGGGTAAAGGTAAGGGTAACGTCGAATACTGGGTTGCCCAGATTCAGCCAGGCAAAGTCCTGTATGAAATCGAGGGTGTTTCTGAAGAGCTGGCGCGTGAGGCTTTCGCCCTGGCTGCTGCAAAGCTGCCGCTCGCCACCTCCTTTGTTAAACGGACGGTGATGTGATGAAAGCGAATGAACTTCGTGAAAAATCCGCACAGCAGCTGAACGAGCAACTGCTCGGCCTGCTGCGCGACCAGTTCAATCTGCGTATGCAGAAAGCAACTGGCCAGTTGGGGCAGTCTCATCTGCTCTCGCAAGTTAAACGTGACATCGCTCGCGTGAAGACTGTGCTTAACCAGCAGGCAGGTAAGTAATCATGGCTGAAGCCGAAAAAACTGTCCGTACGCTGACTGGCCGTGTTGTCAGCGACAAGATGGACAAAACCATCACCGTTCTGATCGAGCGTCGCGTTAAGCACCCGATCTACGGTAAATACGTTAAGCGTTCGACTAAGCTGCACGCGCACGACGAAACCAATCAGTGCCACATCGGCGACAAAGTCACTATTCGTGAAACTCGTCCTTTGGCCAAGACCAAGTCTTGGGCGCTGGTTGATGTTCTCGAACGCGCTGTGGAAGTCTAAGGACTAGGGGTCGGAGAAATTATATGATTCAGACTCAATCCATGCTCGATGTGGCCGATAACAGCGGCGCTCGCCGTGTTATGTGCATCAAGGTGCTGGGTGGCTCCCATCGTCGTTACGCTGGTATCGGTGACATCATCAAAGTTACCGTGAAGGAAGCAATTCCTCGCGGTAAAGTGAAAAAAGGCCAAGTGATGACTGCTGTTGTAGTCCGCACTCGCCACGGCGTTCGCCGTGCTGATGGCTCCATTATCCGCTTTGATGGCAACGCTGCTGTTCTTCTGAACAACAAGCAAGAGCCGATCGGCACCCGTATCTTTGGGCCAGTGACCCGTGAACTTCGTACTGAGAAGTTCATGAAGATCGTCTCGCTCGCCCCAGAAGTGCTGTAAGGAGATCCGACATGCAAAAGATTCGTCGTGACGACGAGATCATCGTGATCGCCGGCAAAGACAAAGGTAAGCGCGGTAAGGTGCTTAAGGTTCTCGCTGACGACCGTCTGGTCGTTGGTGGTTTGAACCTGGTTAAGCGTCATACCAAGCCAAACCCTGCGTCGGGCGTACAAGGCGGTATCGTCGAAAAAGAAGCGCCACTGCACGCTTCCAACGTTGCCATTTTCAACGGCGAAACCAACAAGGCTGATCGCGTTGGTTTCAAAGTAGAAGACGGCAAGAAAATTCGTGTCTTCAAGTCGACCCAAAAAGCGGTTGATGCTTGAACACTGCTAGGTAGAAGACCATGGCACGACTAAAAGAGATTTACTGGAAGGAAATCGCACCGAAACTTAAGGAAGAACTTAAGCTTTCGAACGTGATGGAAGTTCCACGCGTTACCAAAATCACCCTGAACATGGGTCTGGGCGAAGCGGTCGGCGACAAAAAAGTCATCGAGCACGCTGTTGCTGACCTGGAAAAGATCACCGGCCAGAAAGTCGTTGTGACCTACGCTCGGAAATCCATCGCTGGCTTTAAAGTCCGTGAAGGTTGGCCGATCGGCGTCAAAGTGACTCTGCGCCGTGAGCGTATGTACGAATTCCTGGATCGTCTGCTGTCGATCTCCCTGCCTCGGGTCCGCGACTTTCGCGGCCTGAATGCCAAGTCCTTCGATGGTCGTGGTAACTACAGCATGGGCGTTAAAGAGCAGATCATCTTCCCGGAAATCGACTACGACAAGATCGATGCTCTCCGCGGTCTGGACATTACCCTGACCACCACTGCCAAGAACGATGATGAAGGTCGCGCGCTGCTGCGTGCTTTCAAATTCCCGTTCCGCAACTGATTGGAGTAGGAAAATGGCCAAGATGAGCATGAAAAACCGCGAGCTGAAGCGTCAGCTCACGGTTGCCAAGTACGCCAAAAAGCGTGCAGCACTGAAAGCTATCATCGTTGATCTGAACGCAAGTCCAGAAGCGCGTTGGGAAGCTACAGTAGCTCTGCAGAAGCAGCCACGTGACGCAAGCGCTTCGCGCATGCGTAACCGCTGCCGCCTGACCGGTCGTCCACACGGCGTTTACCGCAAGTTCGGCCTCGGTCGTAACAAATTGCGTGAAGCTGCAATGCGTGGTGACGTACCTGGTCTGGTTAAAGCCAGCTGGTAAGCACTATCAAAGTCTCGGTGGTCCGACTCGCAAGATCCTGACCGCCGGTGACCTTGAACTTGAATCAAGCCCCTATTGGGGCTTGATTCATTTGTGGGGTGTGTCTAGAATACCCGGCTCGCCTGAGCCCGTGCTTTTTTCGCGCGGATGCACTCGGCGACAAGTAGTAGCCGCAAGGCTAATTTTTTTGTATTAGGAGCGTCTAGCCCATGAGTATGCAGGACCCGTTAGCGGACATGCTAACTCGAATCCGTAATGCCCAGATGGCTGAAAAGTCCGTCGTAAGCATGCCATCTTCTACGTTGAAGGTAGCTGTTGCCAAAGTCCTGAAGGACGAAGGTTACATTGCGGGTTATCAGATCAGCAGCGAAATCAAACCACTGCTGTCCATCGAGCTGAAGTACTTCGAAGGCCGTCCGGTCATCGAGGAAGTGAAGCGCGTTAGCCGTCCAGGCCTGCGTCAGTACAAGTCCGTTGATGATCTGCCAAAAGTTCGTGGCGGTCTCGGTGTGTCTATCGTCTCCACCAACAAAGGTGTGATGACGGATCGTGCTGCGCGCGCTGCCGGTGTCGGCGGCGAAGTTCTTTGCACTGTGTTCTAAGGGGGGATAAGCATGTCACGCGTCGCTAAGAACCCCGTTAAGCTGCCAGCCGGTGTCGAAGTAAAATTCGCAGGCCAACAGCTTTCGGTGAAGGGTGCCAAGGGCACTCTCGAACTGAACATCCATTCGTCCGTTGAGATTGTTGAAGAAGCTGGTGAGCTGCGTTTCGCTGCTCGCAATGGCGATCAACAAACTCGCGCAATGGCTGGTACCACTCGTGCGTTGGTAAACAACATGGTCCAAGGCGTAAGCCAAGGCTTCGAGCGCAAGCTCCAGCTGGTCGGTGTTGGTTACAAAGCGCAAGCAAAAGGCACAGTGCTGAACCTGGCTCTTGGCTTCTCGCACCCAGTGGATTATGAACTGCCGGAAGGCATCACCGCTGAGACTCCTAGCCAGACCGATATCCTGATCAAGGGCATCGATAAGCAGCTGGTAGGTCAAGTGGCCGCCGAGATCCGCGACTTCCGTCCACCAGAGCCGTACAAAGGCAAAGGTGTGCGCTACGCGGACGAAGTCGTCCGTCGTAAAGAAGCCAAGAAGAAGTAGGGCATAGCAAATGACCGACAAAAAAGTTACTCGACTGCGTCGCGCTCGCAAAGCACGCCTGAAAATGCACGAACTCGAAGTCGTGCGTCTCTGCGTGTTCCGCTCGTCGCAGCACATCTACGCCCAGGTCATTTCGGCCGACGGCAACAAAGTCCTGGCAAGTGCCTCGACTTTGGATAAAGAACTGCGTGATGGCGCCACTGGCAACATCGACGCGGCCACTAAGGTTGGCCAGCTGGTCGCTACGCGTGCAAAAGCCGCTGGCGTCTCGCAGGTGGCTTTCGACCGCTCTGGCTTCAAGTACCACGGTCGCGTCAAGGCGCTGGCTGATGCTGCTCGTGAAGCTGGGCTGGAGTTCTAAGTTATGTCAAATAACGACCAAAAGCGCGACGAAGGCTACATTGAGAAGCTGGTTCAAGTTAACCGCGTAGCCAAAACCGTTAAAGGCGGCCGTATCTTCACTTTCACCGCGTTGACCGTGGTGGGTGATGGTAAAGGGCGCGTTGGCTTCGGCCGTGGCAAGTCGCGTGAAGTGCCTGCTGCGATCCAGAAGGCAATGGAAGCTGCTCGCCGCAACATGATCCAAGTTGATCTGAACGGCACCACGCTGCAGTACGCAATGAAGTCCGCCCATGGCGCTTCAAAGGTGTACATGCAGCCTGCTTCTGAAGGTACTGGTATCATCGCTGGCGGCGCTATGCGTGCTGTCCTCGAAGTTGCTGGTGTTCAGAACGTTCTGGCCAAGTGCTACGGCTCGACTAACCCGGTAAACGTGGTTCACGCCACTTTCAAAGGTTTGAAAGCTATGCAGTCTCCTGAATCCATTGCCGCCAAGCGTGGCAAAAGCGTCAAGGAGATCTTCTGATCATGGCTACCGTTAAAGTTACGCTGATCAAAAGCATGACCGGCCGCATCCCTAACCACAAACTGTGCGTTAAGGGTCTGGGTCTGCGTCGCATCGGTCACACTGTAGAAGTACTTGATACTCCCGAGAATCGCGGGATGATCAACAAGGCTTACTACATGCTGCGTGTCGAGGGTTAATCGATGAAACTCAATGATCTGAGTCCAGCGCCGGGTTCCCGTCGCGAAAAGCATCGTCCGGGCCGTGGTATCGGTAGTGGTTTGGGCAAGACCGGTGGCCGTGGCCACAAAGGTCAGTCCTCCCGCTCCGGTGGCACCATTGCTCCAGGCTTTGAAGGCGGTCAACAGCCGCTGCATCGTCGTCTGCCGAAATTCGGTTTCGTTTCCTTGAAGGCCATGGACCGCGCAGAAGTGCGTCTGTCCGAGCTGGCTAAAGTGGAAGGCGACATCGTCACCGTGCAGTCCCTGAAAGATGCCAACGTGATCAACGTCAACGTACAGCGTGTGAAAATCATGCTGTCCGGCGAAGTGACTCGCGCTGTTACCATCGGAAAGGGAATCGGCGCCACCAAAGGTGCGCGTGCGGCTATCGAAGCAGCTGGCGGCAAGTTCGAGGAATAAATGGCTAAGCAAGGTGCTCTCTCTGCGCTCGGCAAAGGCGGTATGTCTGAACTCTGGGCTCGTCTGCGTTTTCTGTTCCTGGCGATTATCGTCTACCGAATAGGCGCACACATCCCGGTTCCAGGTATCAACCCGGACCGACTCGCGGACCTGTTTCGACAGAATGAGGGGACCATTCTTAGCTTGTTCAACATGTTTTCCGGCGGCGCGCTGGAGCGGATGAGCATCTTTGCACTGGGGATCATGCCGTACATTTCGGCATCGATCATCATGCAGCTGATGACCGCCGTGAGCCCGCAGCTGGAGCAGTTGAAGAAGGAAGGTGAAGCTGGGCGTCGCAAGATTGCCCAGTACACCCGCTACGGCACTGTCGTTCTCGCTCTCGTTCAGGCAATTGGCATGTCCATTGGTCTGGCAGGGCAGGGCGTTTCGTTCACTGGTGACTTTGGCTTCCATTTCGTCGCGGTATCCACTTTTGTGGCTGGTGCGATGTTCATGATGTGGCTGGGTGAGCAGATTACTGAGCGTGGTGTTGGCAACGGTATCTCGATGTTGATTTTCGCAGGTATCGTCGCCGGTCTTCCGAGGGCGATTGGGCAGTCTTTCGAGTCTGCGCGTCAGGGTGATATCAATATTTTCGCCTTGGTTGCCATCGGTTTGTTGGCAGTAGCGATTATCGGTTTCGTGGTGTTCATTGAGCGTGGTCAGCGTCGTATTGCTGTTCATTACGCCAAGCGCCAGCAGGGCCGCAAGGTCTTCGCTGCGCAGACCAGCCACTTGCCGTTGAAAGTGAACATGGCTGGTGTTATTCCAGCCATTTTCGCGAGCAGCATTTTGCTGTTCCCGGCTTCGTTGGGGACCTGGTTTGGTCAGTCTGAAGGTATGGGCTGGCTGCAGGACATCTCGCAGTCGATCGCTCCTGGTCAGCCGTTGAATATTCTGCTGTTTAGTGCAGGGATTATTTTCTTCTGCTTCTTCTATACGGCGTTGATGTTCAATCCGAAAGACGTAGCGGAAAACCTGAAGAAGTCCGGTGCCTTTATTCCGGGTATCCGTCCAGGTGAGCAGTCTGCGCGCTATATTGATGGCGTGCTGACTCGTTTGACCTTGTTCGGTGCTCTATATATGACGGCCGTGTGCCTGTTGCCCCAGTTCCTGGTGGTTGCAGCAAACGTTCCGTTCTACCTTGGCGGGACCTCGTTGCTGATCGTCGTCGTGGTTGTGATGGACTTCATGTCCCAAGTACAATCGCACCTCGTTTCGCACCAGTACGAATCCCTGATGAAGAAAGCCAACCTGAAGGGTTACGGCAGCGGCATGTTGCGCTGAGTACCCATAAGGTTCGAGGAGTTGGTGATGAAAGTTCGTGCATCGGTGAAAAAGCTGTGCCGTAACTGCAAGATTATTCGCCGCGAAGGTGTTGTTCGAGTAATTTGCAGCGCGGAACCGCGTCACAAACAGCGCCAAGGCTGAGTGTGATTGTGCTTCAAGCCCGGCAGCTAGTGCGCTGCCGGGTTGATTATTTGTTATTACAGCGATATTATCTCGCGCCCTATTTCTTGGCTTCCGGGGCGTAGGTAGCTGTCAATTGGAGTCCCACTGAATGGCCCGTATTGCAGGCGTTAACATTCCAGATAACAAGCATACTGTTATCTCGCTGACCTACATCTATGGTGTTGGTCGCACTACTGCGCAGAAGATTTGTGCAGTGACTGGGGTAAACCCAGCCGCAAAGATCAAAGATCTGAGCGACGAGCAGATTGAACAGCTGCGTGGCGAAGTGGCGAAGTTCACCACTGAAGGTGACCTGCGTCGCGAAATCAACATGAAAATCAAGCGTTTGATGGACCTCGGTTGCTATCGCGGTCTGCGTCATCGTCGTGGTCTTCCAGTGCGCGGTCAGCGTACCAAGACTAACGCGCGTACCCGTAAAGGTCCGCGTAAGCCGATCCGCAAGTAATCGCCCCAGCGAATCGACAGGAAATTAATCATGGCTAAACCTGCTGCTCGTCCTCGTAAAAAAGTTAAAAAGACAGTGGTTGATGGCATTGCCCACATCCACGCTTCTTTTAACAACACAATCGTGACCATCACCGACCGTCAAGGCAACGCTCTTTCCTGGGCTACCTCCGGTGGTTCGGGTTTCCGCGGTTCCCGCAAGTCCACCCCGTTTGCTGCTCAAGTAGCTGCTGAACGTGCTGGTCAAGCTGCGCTGGAATACGGTCTGAAAAACCTCGACGTCAACGTCAAAGGTCCAGGCCCAGGTCGTGAATCTGCAGTCCGCGCTTTGAACGGCTGTGGCTACAAGATCGCCAGCATCACCGACGTGACGCCAATCCCGCACAACGGGTGCCGTCCGCCGAAGAAGCGCCGCGTGTAATCCAGGAGATTGTAAAGAATGGCTCGTTACATTGGTCCAAAATGCAAACTCGCTCGTCGCGAAGGCACCGATCTCTTTCTGAAGAGCGGCGTGCGCGCGATCGAATCGAAGTGCAACATTGAAGCAGCACCTGGTATCCACGGCCAACGCCGCGGTCGCCAGTCCGATTACGGCACCCAACTGCGTGAAAAGCAGAAGGTCCGTCGTATCTACGGCGTTCTCGAGCGTCAATTCAGCGGCTACTACAAAGAAGCTGCTGGCAAGAAAGGCGCAACCGGCGAAAACCTGTTGCAACTGCTCGAATGCCGTCTTGACAACGTCGTATACCGTATGGGTTTTGGCTCTACTCGTGCCGAATCCCGTCAGCTGGTATCGCACAAATCCGTAAGCGTTAACGGTCAGACCGTAAACGTGCCGTCGTACCAGGTTCGTGCTGGTGACGTGGTCGCGATTCGCGAGAAAGCAAAGAACCAACTTCGCATTGTCCAAGCTCTCGATCTGTGTGCCCAACGTGGCCGCGTAGAATGGGTAGAAGTAGACACTGAGAAGAAGTCGGGCGTTTTCAAGAACGTTCCTGCTCGCAGTGATCTGTCCGCCGACATCAACGAAAGCCTGATTGTCGAGCTCTACTCCAAGTAAGGGCTAGAAAATAGGTGCATCCATGCAGATTTCGGTAAATGAGTTCCTGACACCCCGCCATATTGATGTGCAGGTTGTCAGTCCAACCCGCGCCAAGATCACTCTCGAGCCTCTCGAGCGTGGTTTTGGCCACACCCTGGGCAACGCGCTGCGCCGCATCCTGTTGTCCTCAATGCCCGGCTGCGCAGTAGTCGAGGCCGAGATTGACGGTGTGCTCCATGAGTACAGCGCCATCGAAGGTGTACAGGAAGACGTAATTGAAATCCTGTTGAACCTTAAAGGTCTGGCTATCAAGCTGCACGGCCGTGACGAAGTTACGCTGACCTTGTCGAAGAAGGGTTCGGGGGTGGTTACCGCTGCCGATATTCAGCTGGATCATGATGTCGAGATCGTTAACCCCGATCACGTAATCGCTAACCTGGCGTCTAACGGCGCCCTGAACATGAAGCTCACCGTAGCTCGTGGTCGTGGTTATGAACCGGCAGACTCGCGTCAGAGCGATGAAGACGAAAGCCGCAGCATCGGTCGCTTGCAGCTTGACTCTTCGTTCAGCCCGGTTCGCCGTATCGCATACGTGGTGGAAAACGCCCGTGTCGAACAGCGTACTAACCTGGACAAGCTGGTTATTGATCTGGAAACCAACGGTACCCTGGATCCTGAAGAGGCAATTCGCCGCGCTGCAACCATTCTGCAACAGCAGTTGGCTGCGTTCGTCGACCTCAAAGGTGACAGTGAGCCAGTGGTTGTCGAGCAGGAAGACGAGATCGATCCGATCCTGCTTCGCCCGGTTGACGATCTGGAACTGACTGTACGTTCGGCTAACTGCCTTAAGGCGGAAAACATCTACTACATCGGTGACCTGATTCAGCGTACCGAAGTAGAGCTGTTGAAGACTCCGAACCTTGGCAAGAAATCCTTGACTGAAATCAAGGACGTTCTGGCCTCCCGCGGTCTGTCCCTCGGCATGCGCCTCGACAACTGGCCGCCTGCAAGTCTTAAGAAGGACGACAAGGCGACTGCCTGATCGTCGTAATCACCGAACGTTGTGTTTGGTAAGGAATGAACCATGCGTCATCGTAAAAGTGGTCGTCACCTGAGCCGCACTAGCTCGCACCGCAAGGCCATGTTTCAAAACATGGCAGTGTCGCTGTTCGAGCACGAGCTGATCAAAACTACACTGCCGAAAGCTAAAGAACTGCGTCGCGTTGCTGAGCCGCTGATCACTTTGGCCAAGACAGACAGCCTGGCAAACCGCCGTCTGGTTTTCGACCGTACTCGTTCGAAAGCTATCGTTGGTAAGCTCTTCAACGACCTGGGCAAGCGTTACGCTACCCGTGAGGGTGGCTACCTGCGCATCCTCAAGTGCGGTTTCCGCACTGGCGACAACGCGCCTATGGCGTATGTCGAGTTGGTTGATCGTCCTGCCGGCGGTGAAGCTGTATCCGCTGAGTAAGACGTCAGTCTGAAACGAAGAACCGGGCCTAGTGCCCGGTTTTTTGTGCGCGCTCGAAAAGTATCGAAAGCCTAGGCAATACAGTCTCATTAGTATTTATCTATCGATTCTCACAATTTAATGAATTTGATGGTGTCATGTTGATGGTCAATACTCCCTCTCAGCCGATTAGCCGGCAGTAGGAAAGACAGACAGAGGAAGACATCGCATGAGCCAAAATAAAATACTTACCACCGCCAGTGGCGCTCCTGTCGCTGATAACCAGAATTCCCGCTCCGCCGGCCCTCGTGGTCCGCTGCTGCTCGACGACTTTCACCTGATCGAGAAGCTTGCCCACTTCAACCGTGAAAACATCCCAGAACGTCGCGTACACGCCAACGGCTCGGGTGCTTACGGTACCTTTACCGTGACGCGTGACATCACTGAGTACACCAGCGCCAAGCTGTTTGAATCTATCGGCAAGCAAACTCCAACCTTCCTGCGGTTTTCCACCGTGGGTGGCGAGCGCGGTTCTGCTGATACCGAGCGTGATCCTCGCGGTTTCGCCCTGAAGTTCTACACCGAAGAAGGTAATTGGGACATCGTCGGCAACAACACGCCGGTATTTTTCATCCGCGATCCTTTGAAATTCCCGGACTTTATTCACACCCAAAAACGTCTGCCGCAAAGCAACCTGAAAAGCGCACAAATGATGTGGGACTTCTGGTCGCATTCGCCTGAGGCGCTGCACCAGGTCACCATTCTGTTCTCGGATCGCGGCATTCCTGATGGCTACCGTCACATGCACGGCTTCGGCAGCCACACTTACAGCCTGATCAACGCCAATGGCGAGCGTCACTGGGTGAAGTGGCACTACAAGACCAAACAAGGGATCAAAAACCTGGCACCGGCAGAAGCGGCACGCCTGGCCGGGACCGACCCGGATTATGCACAGCGTGATCTGTTCGGCGCGATCGACCGCGGTGATTTCCCGAAATGGCGCGTGTGCATCCAGATCATGACCGAGGCTCAGGCCGCGGCGCACTACGAGAACCCGTTTGACGTGACCAAGACCTGGTCGCAGAAAGAGTTTCCGCTGATCGAAGTGGGCGAGTTGGAGCTTAATCGCAACCCACAGAATTACTTTGCTGAAGTCGAGCAGGCGGCGTTCGGTCCGAGCAACATGGTCCCGGGTGTTGGTTTGTCGCCTGACCGCATGCTGCAGGGTCGAGTGTTCGCTTACGCCGATGCTCACCGCTACCGTATTGGCACCAACCACCAGCAATTGCCGGTGAACGCACCTCGCAGCCCGGTGAACAGCTATCAGCGCGATGGTTCGATGGCGTTTGGCAGTAATGGTGGTGCGACACCTAACTATGAGCCGAACAGCTACGTTGAGTCGCCGAAACAAGCACCTCGCTATGCAGAGCCAGCGCTGGCCCTGAGCGGCGCAGCTGATCGTTACGATCATCGCGAAGATACCGACTATTACAGCCACGCCGGTGCGCTGTTCCGTCTGATGAGTGATGAGCAGAAAGCCCAGCTGGTCAACAACATTGCCGGCGCCATGGGCGGCGTTTCCGGCGACGTGATTGATCGTCAATTGCAGCATTTCTTCAGGGCCGACCTGGCGTATGGAGAAGCAATTGCAACGGCGTTGGGTGTACAGCTTAACGAAGTCTAAACGAGAAGCAGAACCGCCCTCATTTGGGCGGTTTTTGCGTTATTTAAACCACTTTTCTCAGAATATCTTCGCTTTTGTCGCGCAGGCAGAGTGACCAAACAGTCTGCTTGGTTCAAACTACAGACTTTCAAGCAGGGAGATGTAGGGCGATGCAAGGCCACCCAGACGTAATCGATTACCTCAACACGTTGCTGACCGGCGAGCTGGCGGCGCGTGATCAGTATTTCATCCATTCGCGGATGTACGAGGACTGGGGTTTCACCGAGCTCTACGAACGTATCAACCACGAGATGGAAGAAGAGGCGCAGCACGCTGACGCCCTGATGCGCCGGATTCTCATGCTCGAAGGCACTCCGCGCATGCGTCCGGACGACCTGGATGTCGGCACCACAGTGCCTGACATGCTTGCCGGTGACCTGCGTCTGGAATACAAAGTCCGCGCCGCACTCTGCAAGGGCATCGAGCTCTGCGAGCGTCACAAAGACTACGTCAGCCGCGAGATGCTGCGTATTCAGCTGAACGACACCGAAGAAGATCACACCTACTGGCTCGAGAAGCAGCTGGGTCTGATCAAGTTGATAGGCCTGGAGAATTACCTGCAATCGCAGTTCTGATTCCGCCGCCTACAAAAAAGCCCCTGTCACCTATGAAGTGACAGGGGCTTTTTCGTGGGCCTGATTCAGGCTTTGTCGCGAGCCAGCAGCGGCTTGAGGTAGAAGCCCGTGTGAGACTGCTTCATCTCCGATACTTCTTCCGGCGTACCGACGGCAATGATCTGGCCGCCCTTGGAACCGCCTTCCGGCCCAAGGTCCACCAACCAGTCGGCAGTCTTGATAACGTCCAGGTTGTGCTCAATCACCACCACGGTGTTGCCGTGATCGCGCAAGCGGTGCAGCACGTCGAGCAATTGCTGGATATCTGCGAAGTGCAGGCCGGTTGTCGGCTCATCAAGGATATACAGCGTCTTGCCGGTATCGCGTTTGGAGAGTTCGCGAGACAGCTTCACCCGCTGGGCTTCGCCACCCGACAGCGTGGTCGCTGACTGCCCGAGCTTGATGTACGAAAGGCCGACATCCATCAACGTCTGAAGCTTGCGCGCCAGGGCCGGAACCGCATCGAAGAACACTCGCGCCTCCTCGATCGTCATCTCGAGGGTTTCGTGGATGTTCTTGCCCTTGTACTTGATCTCCAGAGTCTCGCGGTTGTAGCGCTTGCTCTTGCAGACGTCGCACGGGACATAGATGTCCGGCAGGAAGTGCATTTCCACCTTGATCAGGCCATCGCCCTGACAAGCTTCGCAACGCCCGCCCTTCACGTTGAAGGAGAAGCGTCCAGGCCCATAACCGCGTGAGCGGGACTCCGGCACACCGGCAAACAGTTCGCGAATCGGTGTGAACAGCCCGGTGTACGTCGCCGGGTTGGAGCGTGGCGTGCGTCCGATCGGGCTCTGATCGATGTCGACAACCTTATCCAGATGCTCCAGACCTTTGATGCTGTCGTGAGCGGCCGCTTCGAGCGTCGTTGCACCGTTGAGTGCCGTGGCGCTCAAAGGAAACAGCGTGTTGTTGATCAGCGTCGATTTGCCCGAGCCGGACACGCCGGTGACGCAAGTCAGCAGACCAATTGGAATGTCCAGATCGACATTGCGCAAGTTGTTGCCGCGAGCGCCCTTGAGGGAAAGCGACAACTTCTTGTTACGGGGCGTTCGTTTGGCCGGAACGGCAATCTTCACCCGCCCCGACAGATATTTGCCGGTCAGCGAATCGGGATGAGCCATGACCTCGGCCGGCGTACCTTCGGCGACGATATGCCCGCCGTGTACACCTGCGCCGGGTCCGATATCCACCACGTAGTCGGCCAGACGAATCGCATCTTCATCGTGTTCGACCACGATCACCGTGTTGCCGATGTCACGCAGGTGCTTGAGCGTGCCGAGCAGGCGATCGTTGTCCCGTTGGTGCAGACCGATGGACGGCTCGTCGAGGATGTACAGAACCCCTACCAGACCCGCGCCGATCTGACTGGCCAGACGAATACGCTGAGCCTCACCGCCGGACAAGGTGTCGGCACTGCGATCCAGCGACAGATAATCGAGGCCAACGTTGACCAGGAACTGCAAGCGCTCGCGGATTTCCTTGAGAATCTTGTCGGCAATTTCGCCGCGACGGCCGGTGAGTTTCAGAAGCCCGAAATACTCGCAAGCGTCGCCGATCGGCAGATTGGTCACCGCCGGCAGCGTCTTCTCGCCAACCCACACATGCCGCGCCTCTCGGCGCAGGCGGGTGCCACGACAATCCGGGCAATGCTGGGTGCTGAGGAACTTGGCCAGCTCTTCGCGCACCGAGGCTGACTCGGTTTCGCGGTAGCGGCGTTCCAGGTTCGGCACGATGCCCTCGAACGGGTGCGAGCGTTTGACGATGTCGCCACGGTCGTTCAGGTATTTGAAGTCGACGTTCTGCGAACCGCTGCCGTGCAGGATGTACTTCTGCTGATCGACTGGCAGATCGTTGAACGGTACTTCCAGGCTGAACTTGTAGTGGGATGCCAGCGACCCGAGCATCTGGAAGTAATAGACGTTGCGCCGGTCCCAGCCGCGAATCGCGCCTTCCGCCAGCGTCAGTTCGCCATTCACCAATCGCTTGATGTCGAAAAATTGCTTAACGCCCAGGCCATCGCAGGTCGGGCAAGCGCCGGCCGGGTTGTTGAAAGAGAACAGCTTGGGTTCCAGCTCGCTGATGGCGTGGCCGCAAATCGGGCAGGCGAAGCGCGCGGAGAAGATAATCTCTTCGCCGGGCTCGTCGTCCATTGGCGCTACCAAAGCGATGCCGTCCGCCAGCTTCAAAGCCGTCTCGAACGACTCGGCCAGGCGCTGTTGCAGGTCGGCGCGGACCTTGAAACGGTCGACCACCACATCGATCGAATGCTTCTTTTGTTTATCCAGCTTCGGCAACTCGTCCAGCTCGCAGAGCCTGCCGTTGACCCGGGCCCGCACAAAACCCTGGGCACGCAACTCTTCAAAAACCGACAGATGTTCGCCTTTACGCTCGCGGATCACCGGGGCCAACAGCATAAGCTTGCTACCCTCCGGTTGAGCCAGGACCAGGTCGACCATCTGGCTAACGGTCTGGGCTTCCAGCGGAATGTCGTGATCCGGGCAGCGCGGAATACCCACGCGAGCGTAAAGCAGGCGCAGGTAGTCGTAGATTTCGGTGATGGTGCCGACCGTCGAACGCGGGTTGTGTGAGGTCGACTTCTGTTCGATGGAAATGGCTGGCGACAAACCTTCGATGGTGTCGACGTCAGGTTTTTCCATCATCGACAGGAACTGCCGGGCGTAGGCCGACAGCGATTCGACGTAACGGCGCTGGCCTTCGGCATACAGCGTGTCGAATGCCAGGGACGATTTGCCGGATCCGGACAGGCCGGTGATGACGATCAGTTTGTCCCGTGGCAGGGTCAGGTCGATGTTCTTCAGGTTGTGGGTTCGGGCCCCACGAATCAGGATCTTGTCCAAAGTGGCCTCGCTCGGCGGGCGTCGAAAACGTAGGAGTATACGGCCAAATACTGGATGGATGCACACTATCAAATAAGCGGGTTGCAGCCTTACGTGAAGACTCTGTCAGCAGAGCGCGTCAAAGCGTCGCGATATACCCCGTCAATCGATGGGACTGGTAGAATCGCCGCCGGTTCACATGAGGTTTTTCCATGCACGATCCCCACAGCGAACGCATGAGTGGCAGCGAGACCCGCGCAGCAAGCGGTCTGGCCCTGGTGTTCGCCTTCCGTATGCTTGGCATGTTCATGGTGTTGCCGGTACTGGCGACCTATGGGATGGATCTGGCAGGAGCGACCCCGGCCCTCATCGGGCTGGCGATTGGCGCTTACGGCCTGACCCAGGCGATCTTTCAGATTCCTTTCGGCTTTATTTCCGACCGCATCGGCCGTCGTCCGGTGATTTACCTGGGGTTGATCATCTTCGCTCTCGGTAGCGTGCTGGCGGCCAATGCCGACTCGATCTGGGGCGTGATCGCCGGACGGATCCTGCAAGGTGCCGGGGCGATTTCCGCGGCGGTGATGGCGTTGCTGTCAGACCTGACCCGCGAACAGCATCGGACCAAAGCCATGGCGATGATCGGCATGATGATTGGTCTGTCATTCGCTGTCGCCATGGTTGTAGGCCCGTTGCTGACCCGCGCCTTCGGCCTGTCCGGGTTGTTCCTCGCCACGGGCGGCATGGCGCTGTTCGGCATCGTGATCGTGATGTTCATGGTGCCGCGAGCCAACGGCCCGTTGCAGCATCGCGAATCCGGTGTCGCGCGCCAGGCGCTGATACCGACACTCAAGCATCCGGACCTGCTGCGTCTGGACTTGGGCATTTTTGTGTTGCACGCGATGTTGATGTCGAGCTTCGTTGCGTTGCCTTTGGCGCTGGTCGAAAAAGCCGGGCTGCCTAAAGAGCAGCACTGGTGGGTGTACCTGACCGCGCTATTGATATCCTTCTTCGCCATGATCCCGTTCATTATCTACGGCGAGAAGAAACGCAAAATGAAACGAGTTTTACTCGGCGCCGTCGTGACGCTGATGCTCACTGAGCTATTCTTCTGGCAGTTCGGCGATAGCTTGCGGGCTCTGGTGGTGGGTACGGTGGTGTTTTTCACTGCGTTCAATCTGCTGGAAGCTTCGTTGCCATCGCTGATCAGCAAGGTTTCACCGGCAGGCGGCAAGGGCACGGCGATGGGGGTTTATTCCACCAGCCAGTTCCTCGGTTCGGCACTGGGCGGCATCCTCGGCGGCTGGTTGTTCCAGCATGGCGGTTTGTCGGTTGTGTTCCTGGGATGCGCCGGTCTGGCTGCCCTCTGGCTGGCCTTTGCTGTTACCATGCGCGAACCTCCCTACGTGACGAGCCTGCGCTTGCCGTTGTCGCCCGAGGCGATCCGCGAAGCGGGTCTGGTCGAGCGCCTGAAGGCCGTCGTAGGGGTAACAGATGCAGTAATCGTCGAAGATGAAGCGGCGATTTACATCAAATTGGACACCGAACTATTGGATCGCACCACCCTTGAACGCCTGGTGAACAACCCGGCCGGGGCAGCGTGCGTAGCCTAGGAGAACGTTATGGCCCGTGGGGTTAACAAAGTCATATTGGTCGGCACTTGCGGCCAGGATCCCGAAGTTCGCTACTTGCCTAACGGTAACGCCGTGACCAACCTGAGTCTGGCGACCAGCGAACAGTGGACCGACAAGCAAACCGGTCAGAAGGTCGAGAAGACCGAATGGCACCGTGTGTCGATGTTCGGCAAGGTTGCCGAAATCGCCGGCGAGTACCTGCGTAAAGGTTCGCAGGTTTACATCGAAGGCAAGCTGCAGACCCGCGAGTGGGAAAAAGACGGTATCAAGCGTTACACCACCGAAATCGTGGTCGACATGCAAGGCACCATGCAACTGCTGGGCGGCCGTCCACAGCAGGGCGACCAACAAGGCGGGGGCAATAACTACCAGCAGTCCGCCCCGGCTCCACGCCAACAGGCTCCGCGTCCTCAGCAGTCGGCACCGCAGCAGTCGCGCCAGGCTCCAGCTCCACAGCAGGCAGCTCCGCAACCGGCTCCGGATTTCGACAGCTTTGATGACGATATTCCATTCTAGGATTCACCCGATCTAAACAAAAAGGCCCGTCGCTAACAGCGCCGGGCCTTTTTTGTGGGCGAAGGATTTGTCAGTCGAGGATCAGATGCGGCAGAAACCGACTTGAATCCTTGGTGATCAAACTGTTGTCTTCCCGCACGCCAATGCCGGCCGCTTGGTCGCCAATCACCCACGAGCCCACCAGCGTGAAGCTGTCGCCAAATTGCGGCAACGGTGCGAATTCCTGAAGGATAAACGGCGCGTCGGTGTAGGGGCCGTCCTCTTTTACGATCAGGCCCTCAGCCGTTTGCAACTCGATGTTGGCGCCTTCCCGCGAGAAGAACGGTTTGCGCACCCAGCCCTTGGGCACCGCTGTGGTCGGATTGGTATCCAGGTGGGCGGCGAGCAGGTTCGGGTGTCCTTTGTTGGACTCCCATAGCAGCGGCAGGATGCCTTTGTTGGAAATGATGGATTTCCACGCGGGCTCGAAAAACTGCGTATCACTCTGGGCAATCGCTGCACCGAAGGGCTCGTGGAAGATGAACTCCCAGGCATGCAGCTTGAACAGGTGAGGAATCCAGCGATCTTCGAGGTCGACGAAACGTCCGTCACTGGTCAGGCCAATGTCTTCGAGATCGATGTGGCGAGATTCAATGCCGACTTTCTCTGCAATCAGACGCAGGTAATCGGTGGTGCCCTTGTCTTCGACCGAGTCTTTCATCGAGGCGAAATAGAAAGGCTGTTTAAGCTGTAGCTGGGCGAAGGCCTGATGCAGTTTGGTGTCAATGCTGTTGAACTGGTCGGCATGCTTGGGCAACAAGCCGCGTCCGATGCATTGCTCCAGCCAGCCCCACTGAAACGCTGCCGCTTCATAGAGGCTGGTCGGCGTGTCGTAGTTGAGTTCCAGCAATTTTGCCGGTCCGGTGCCGTTATACGAGAAGTCCATGCGCCCATAGAGGTGCGGGTGGCCTTCGAGCCATGAAGTCCGAATCATGTCGAAGAACGGCGCAGGAATGCTCAGGCGCTCCAGCAACTCTTCGCTCTGAACCACCCGGGCGACCAGGTCCATGCACATCTCATGAATTTCGGTGGTCGGGTCTTCGAGATCGTTTTCGATCTGCTTGAGCGTGAACTGGTAATACGCGCTCTCGTCCCAATAGGGTTCATCGTCGATGGTGTGGAACAGAAATCCGAGACTGTCGGCGGTCTGTTTCCAGTCATGACGTTCTGCGCAGAGAATCTTTTTCATGGCCCGGTTTCCTTAACTGCTCGAACCGCCGCCGCCCCAGCCACTGCGTGCGCTGGCCTTGCTGCCGAAACCGCCACGGGCGGTGGACGAGGCAACCGACACCGGCTTGCTGGCGGAACGAATCGAATCGGCGTAGTTGCTGCTGCCGTACCTCGCCTGATTGGACTTGGTAAAGGTCGAGCCCTTGGCAATCCGCTGGCTGAGCGTGGAAGACGAGTAACCGCCGCGGTCATCGCGGTAGCGATACACCGGTTGCGAGTAAAAGCTGTTGCGGTTGCTGCTCAGCATGTTGCCGATCAGCAAACCGGTCAGCAGGCTGGTGCCGGAGAATCCGGAGCCACCACTGTTCGCTTCCGAGGCGGGCAGTTGGGCCTTGGCCGCGTCCACTTGGGACTGCGTCACTTCGCCATCGGCGGTCAGTTCGAAACCGCCCAGTTTCGGGATGAACTTGCCGGTGGAATCTTGCTGGCACCAGTCTGCGACAAAGTCCGCGTCGCAATCGGCCTGATTGTCGTAGACCGGCGCAATGCGCCGATGCTCCGTCATGGCAGCCATGTAGGCGTCAGAGCAGACGTCTACCGGGAGTTTTTCATCGGCACATTGCTGGACGGACTGGAAGTTGTACTTCTTCTGCACCGGGTAGGTTTTTTCCGTCGGCCCGCAGCCGGATATCGCCATGGCGACCGAGGCGGCCAGCGACAGTTGAACGTACTTGCTTCGTTTCATCGGGAGCTCCCTGCGCGATCAGTTCGGGGTAGGGGTCATGCAGGCGGCGTTCAACATGCCGACGCTGATGGCCACGGCCGCGACATAGACACCCGCCGCGATTTCACCTTTCTTGATGCGTTCCGACGTGCCTTTCAAGACCAGGCTAGTCACCAGGAACGCCAGCAGTTGCACGACGGCGGCGATCAGCGACCAGACGACAAAGTCAAGCAGGCTGATCGAGTAGGCAATCACATTGCTGGCCGGTATCGCGAAACCGATGAGCGCACCGCCCAAAGCGATTGCGGCCGCGACGTTGCCCGAACGGATCAGTTCAAACTCCTTGTGCGGAGTGATTCGGGTGTAGATGAACTGGAACAGCGCGAACAGCACGGCGGCGCCGAGGATGTACGCAACAAACCCGAACACGGCGGCTTTGTTCAGGGAGATGGAGAGCGCTTCTAGCATGGACTTCTTCCTTATTTAAAAAGTGTTCAGGTCGGTGGTGTACAGCGAAATGCCCCGCGACGTGCTCAGGCTGATGGCGCCTTCGGCATCTTCTTCGACGGAAAACAGCAGGAATTCACGGCGATCGGTCAGGCCGGTTTCGCGCGCGTACAGCATCGAACGGTGTTCAATGCTGTAGGACTCATCCGGGTTTTTCAGGTATTCGCTCAACGCTACCAGTTCTGTCTGGCCATCCTCGGTGCCCCACTCGCGGGTGTATTCGACGCCGTTGTGGGTGTAGGTCGGCAGACCGATAAGGCTTTGCGGGCCGGCCAACCGACTCAACTCCGCCTCGCTGCTGATGGTCACGTAACTGAGGTAGTTGAACAGGATCACCGACTCGACCTGCCCGGCGATGGCGCCGGTGGTGTGCACTTGCAGCCAGTAATCTTCGTCATTCATGTAATAACGCGACAGCCAGGTCGATTGCCCGAGGTCAACGGTGCCGTTGCTCCAGATCTGCTGGGAGCCGGGAATGATCACGCTGGTTTTTTCGTCGAGCAGCAATTTCAGGGTGGTGTCGAACATCACCTCTTTGCCCAATGCCAGGCCCAGCGGACCGATGGCGGGCGGGGTTTCGTTGGCAGTCCATTTTGAGTCCGGATTCGCATTCGGGGCCTCAAGCCCCATCATCTGTTTAAACCATCCCATTGGAGATTTCCTTGAGGCGAGTGGAGACGATGTAGAAGAGTTCACCGCCCTCAACGCGAGTGGCGCCGGGCGGGTTGATCGAAGGGTGTCGGGCGCCTTTGGCACGGTAGCCGATAAGGGTCGCGTTGTGATGCTCTTTCATCTGTGCATACAGATCGCCGAATGTTGCTTCAAAAGCCTCGGGCAGTTTCATCAGGTACTGGGTGGCGCCTTGACCCACGCACAGCAATTCATTGATGACTACTGACGAGCCCGGATCCTGAGAGGCGCGCACCAACATCTCGATGGCCATGCTTGAGGTGCATTCCAGGCTCGGTGCGTAGGAGCTGGCCAGCGCGGCGATTTCACTTTCATTGAAGTGGGCGACCACATGCCCGACCGGTTTGAGCTGATTGACCGCCAGCACGGTGGCCAGGGTCAGGTCGTCGGAGTGGGTTCGCACCAGCACGCGCTCGGCACCGGGAACGCCGGCGCGCACCAGCAGCGCGCCGGAGGACAGGCTTTCACCTTTGATAAAGGCCGCTTTGCCCTGCATCGGGTTTTCTTCAAGGTCGCAATCGCAAATGACGATCAGGTTGTCATTGGAGGTTTCATCCTGAAGCAACAACTCGATGACCCGCTCGCTGGACGATCCCGCCCAGCCGATGAGCACCGTGTGGCCGGTCTTGCCGGTGAAATCACCTTTGCCCTTCATGCTTTTTCTCCATACATCAATGACGCTGCTGGTGGTTTTGCCGATGGCTGCCGTCAGCAGCGCAATGCCCCCGAGCATGACCCAGGTGGCCACGAAAACCCGTCCCTCCGAGGTTTGGGGCGCAAGATCGCCGTAACCGACCGTCAGCGTGGTGGTGAGGTAGAAATAGGTAAATGTGGCGGGGGCGGTGAGGTGTTGTTCGCCCAGAAGCACCAGGCCGAGCCAGGCCGTGCTCAGGTGGATGCCCAAGGCAATCGCCAGTCCCGCCCAGCCGAAACGGTGGAAGAAGGACGAGGCATACACGCGTAATAAAAGAAAAATAGACATGACGTCCCTGACTCCGTGGGATGACTCGTTCCTGGCAATGCGCAGGCCCGAACCCCTGAACGTTCAATAGCCTTTACCCGGCGGCATTAAACCTGTTGCCGGGCGTCGAGAGAAGTACCTTGGCTGCAATAAATCCGGCGAATGCCCCGGCGATATGGCCTTCGAAGGAAACCCCCTGGCGTGGAAGGAAGCCAAACACCAGGCCGCCATACAGCAGAGCGACGACCGCGGCCGTGATCAGGTTACCCCAACTGTGCTGGAACCAGGCGCGCGACAGAATGTACGCCCACAGCCCGAACACCCATCCGCTGGCACCGATGTGCATCCCGGAGAACCCGAACAGCCAGACCAGCAAGCCGCCCAGGCCAATGATGATCGCGCTCACGGCGATGAAGCGATTGAGCCCATCGACAATGACCAACGTGCCGAGGATCAAAAAGGGAATCAGGTTGGCGCTCAGGTGCGCAAAGGACGCGTGCAGAAAAGGCGAGGTAATGATGCCGAGCAGACCGTGCAATGTCCTCGGGACCAGGCCAAATGCAACAAGGCTGTAGCCGGTCGCGGTGTTGAGTACTTGCAGCGCGACCATGAGGATTGCCAGGCCGGCAATTGTCTTGAAACCCTTCAGGGCATCCATCCTTGACCTCTACTCGACAAAAAAAGGAAGGGCAATGAATGCCCTTCCCGTTCAGCTTGCGCCCCGCCCGGTTACTCGGCTGATTTTTTCTTCAGGCGATCCAGGATTGCGTTGGCGCTGCCCGAATCCGGGGTAATGCCGGCTTCGCGCAGCTTGCGCTCCAGATCGGTGCCGGTCGATGCATCGGCCAGTTGATCCTGGGCTTCCAGTTCAGCGGCGCGTTGCTGCTGCTTGGCCTGCAGGCGGTTCAGTGTACCGACGGCGGTTTCCAGCTTGCCGTTGGCGCCGCCACTGGCGATCGAAGCGCTGACCTGGGCTTTCTGTACGCTATCGCGGGCCTTGGCCATGTCCACTTGCTGGCGCAGGCTTTTGATGCGGCTTTCGGCCTTGGTGATGTCTTTGCGCATGTTGTCCGCGTAACCGCCGAATTCGGTGGCCTGCTTTTGCTCGACATCAAGCTCATTGGTCAGGGTCGAAATGGCTTCGGCCACTTCCAACGCCAGGTCTTCGCGGTTGGCCTGGATCGCGGCCATGGCCTTGGATTCGAGGTCCTTGATCTTGGCGTTGTGCTCGGCCACACGATCAGCCGACAGCTTGTGCTTGGCCATGATGGTGACCAACTCACGCTTGGCATTGGCCAGGGCGCTGTCAGCATCGCGGATTTCCTGGTCGAGGATGCGCAGGGCCTGTTGGTCGACGATGGACTCGCCGACTTCGTTGGCACCGCCGCGCAGCGCGGTGAACAATTTGCTCCAGATAGACTGAGTCATTGGATATTTCCTGTTCCCGAATAATTAATTGAAGAAGCGTTCGAAGGCTTCGCTGGCGCGCTGGACGTTGTCGACGAGGGTTTTCACCTCGGTCACGATGTTCGTCAGGCTGGAGTCGGAGCTCAGTGCGCCGAACATGTTGTAGACAACCTGTCCGTTGGGCATCGACTCGATACCGATCGAAGACAGCGGGAACAACTCACGGCTGCGCAGGACGGCATCGTTGAAGGCCGGTACGTCCTTGATCGACTCGACGTCCACCAGCACGGTGTCGACGATGATCTGCTCGCCCACGACTGCGATGTAAATCGGCAGGCCACCGAAGTCGTTCATTTCCAGCTTGATGCTCGACTCGGAACCCTGGACGAGGGAGAGAGTGATGTCGTTCGAAACCACTTCATCAAGGGCCTGAAGGGCGCTGAAGAGGCGATCGATGTTCCAGTTAGTACCTGCGCTCATGTAATTCTCCGACATGAATGAGCCAGCCAGGATCGGTTGGCGTAGCTGTTTCTCCATCTGCTTGAGCAGGCTTCGATTTTCGGGAAGCACCCAAGTCTCGTGTTTCACATAACCGGCGGCACCCAGGCCCGCGCGCATCTGCTTCATGTAGAAGCTCGACGGTTTTTTCGCGGACGGTCTCGAGCGCTCTCCCTTGCTGCTCGCTGTATCGGTATCAGGCTCGGCAGGCGGACCTGATGGAGAGCGGCTTTTCATGCTGGTGACTCCGTTGTGAAATCTCACGCGTGAGAAACACTACAGTGATTTTTTGCGCCTCTCAATAGCTCACGCGTGAGATTTTTAGCAACCGGAAGCGCAAAGGCCCGCAATGCGAAAACGCGGCGGGCCTTTTGTTTATCGAGTTGTTTCAGGGTGAGGGCGTTAGCGGCTGGCCGCGAGGAATTCGTCGGCGGACACCACACTGGCATAGGCAAAACCCAGGGCCGACATGAACGCCGCGTGGACATGGGCCGCTGGAACTGTGACACCGTTGAATTCCAGGTCGCGAGTGGCACAGGCGTCATGGATCACCGTGACGGTGTAGCCAAGATCGGCGGCGGCGCGGGTGATGCCATCGACGCACATGTGGCTCATGCTGCCGATGACCACCAGGTTTTCGATGCCTTGCTCATCGAGGATGGCTTCCAGTTCGGTTTCGCGGAACGAGTTCACAAAATGCTTGAGCACGACCGGCTCGTCGGCACGGTTGAGGACTTTGGGGTGCAGCTTCGCGCCCTCGGAGCCCGGCGTGAAGAAGGGCGCTTCGTCGGAGGAAAATTCGTGACGGATATGCACCACCGAATCACCCGCATCGCGGAAGGCGTTGATCAACCGTACGGCGTTGTCCGCGGCGGCGTCGGCACCGACCAGCGGCCACTTGCCTTGGGGGAAGTAGTCGTTTTGGATATCGACTACGATGAGTGCTTGCTTGGCCATGACTGTTTCCTCGAAGTGCGTGCTGGGTGTGGAATGAAGTATTGGGTTTGGCAGGCCGTCCGAGGATTGGCCGCACCGACAATAGAAGGGGGAAAACTGACAATGGACGCAGAAAGGGCAATCGCCGAGCTGGGCGTTTTGATCTATCCCGGCGCGCAGATGGCGGCGGTGCATGGGTTGACGGACTTGTTCGGGGTGGCGAACCGGATTGCCAGCGAGCATCAGGCCGCGCAATTGCCATTGCTGCGGATCAGCCATTGGCAGGCCGATGGCGATCAGATGCCCGAGCGGGTCTACGACAGTCATCCCGCTCCTGACGGCGCGTTGGTGGCGGTGTTGATCCCGCCGTCGATTGGCGGTTTTTCCCCTGGCCAGGCACCGCAGGGGTTGATCCGCTGGATGCGCCAGCAACACGCGAATGGCGCGACACTCGGCGGGGTGTGCGTGGGGTCGATTTTGTTGGCCGAAAGCGGCCTGCTCGACGGTCGTAGCGCCACTACCCACTGGACCTCGGCCAACGCTTTCGCCGAGCGTTATCCTGCGATCAAGCTCAAAGCCGACACCCCCATTGTTGACGACGGCGACCTGATCACCACCGCCGGGCTGATGGCCTGGTCCGAACTGGGCTTGCGTCTGGTCAACCGTCTGTTGGGGCCGAGCATCGCCACCAGCACCGCGCGGTTTCTGGTGGTGGAACACAGCGACAGCGCGAGCGAGTGCGGCAGCAACTTTTCACCGATACTCAGCCATGGCGATGCCTCGATTCTCAAGGTCCAGCATTGGCTGCAAAGCACCGGAGCGACCGATGTGTCGCTGACGATGATGGCCGAGCGGGCAGGGCTGGAAGAGCGCACTTTTCTGCGTCGATTTCGCGCGGCAACCGGGCTCAAACCCACCGAATATTGTCAGCACCTGCGGGTCGGCAAGGCTCGGGAAATGCTCGAGTGCACCAACGGCACCATCGATCACATTGCCTGGACGGTGGGTTATCAGGATCCGAGTGCCTTTCGGGCGACGTTCAAGAAAATTACCGGGTTGGCGCCGAGTGATTACCGGACACGGTTCGGGGTGGGAGCGAGTCAGGGGTGAGTTCCAGTCGTGCAAAATGCCGGAGTTCAAACCCTTGTCGTGCAGAATCAAACAGGCACGGTGCCATCATGTTTTTCGCAACTGGCTGACTTGAAAGCCGTTTGTCTTCGTCCCCCCTTGGCCTGATCTCTGCACCCCTTCAACTACATTCATCAAGCGCAGATTGAAGGGGGACGCATGACCCCAGCAAATCGCAAGAAACTAGTGGTCGCCCATTCCGTGCGCCCCGAGGCTCCGTTGCATGAAGTGGAAACCAATCGCGCACTGGCGCGTTGGCTGGCGCAGATTCTGGGGCTTAAATACGGTGGCAGTTACGACCCCGGACTGCACAACGGTCGAGACCTTTATCTATTGCCGACCCAGACACTTGTTGGCGCCGCTGCCGCCCGGCAATTAGGGGTCAAAGGGCCGGAGGATTTGTGGGGCGGTTACGTCGACCATGACTTCATCTGCACCAAAGCCATCAGTCACGGGTTATGCAACAAAAATGCTCACGCTCCGGAAGGCTGGTCACCGTTGTTTTCCGAACGTGTGCGCAGCGTGGTGCTCGATGGCCTCAGCGTCTTTTCCCTGGAGGATGCGCGCCCTGCGGCAGAGCATCTGCTCTACAGCGGCCCGATCCGCATCAAGCCTATTCATGCCTGCGCCGGACGCGGTCAGGAAGTGATCAAAAGCCTCGACCAGTTCGATGCCATCCTCGCCAGATCCGACGCCGAAACGCTGTTCACCGAAGGCGTGGTGCTGGAACAGGACCTGGACCAAGTGATCACCCACAGCGTCGGTCAGACCTTTATCGGCGACAAGGTGCTGAGTTATTGCGGTGATCAGTACTTGACCAAAGACGGTCAGGGCGAGCAGGTTTATGGAGGCTCCAACCTGCTGGTGGTGCAGGGGTATTACGACGATTTGCTCGAACTGGACCTGCCGGACGATGTGCGGCTGGCGATCCGGCAGGCGCAAGTGTTCGACAGCGCCGCGGATGAGGCTTATCCCGGTTTCTACGCCTCGCGGCGCAACTACGACATCGCCCAAGGTGTGGACAGTAGCGGCAAACAGCGCAGTGGTGTGCTCGAGCAGTCCTGGCGGATGGGCGGTGCCAGCAGTGCCGAAGTCGCCGCCTTGCAGAGCTTCGTCAACGACCCCGGGATGCGCGCGATTCGCGTGTCTTCGGTCGAGACCTACATCGACCAGCCGCTGCCGACGGACGCCATCGAGGTGTATCGCGGGCCGGCGCAAAACAGTGACTTTCTTCTCAAGTACGTAACGGTTAAATC
Organism: Pseudomonas sp. MDT1-16; assembly: GCF_054898115.1. Classification (NCBI taxonomy): domain Bacteria; kingdom Pseudomonadati; phylum Pseudomonadota; class Gammaproteobacteria; order Pseudomonadales; family Pseudomonadaceae; genus Pseudomonas; species Pseudomonas sp. MDT1-16. The sequence continues at coordinate 5,703,118 of NZ_CM142717.1, read as the reverse complement.
CTATGACGGCTAGAAGCGAAACCATTCAAATCGACATCGACGATGAACAGATGATCGGAACTTTTCTCAGCCCCAAATCAAAAGTCCCCGGCGTGCTCTTTGTGCACGGCTGGGGCGGCAGTCAGGAGCGGGACCTGGAACGGGCCAAAGGCATCGCCGGTTTGGGTTGCGTGTGCCTGACGTTCGACTTGCGCGGGCACACCGGCGGGACGGGTATTGCGCTGAGTCGAGTGACGCGCGAAGACAACCTGCGCGACCTGCTGGCGGCGTATGACCGCTTGCTCGCGCACCCAGCGCTCGATACATCGGCGATTGCCGTGGTCGGTACCAGTTATGGCGGTTATCTGGCCTCGATCCTGACGTCATTGCGTCCGGTGCGCTGGCTGGCGCTGCGGGTACCGGCGCTGTATCGCGATGATCAATGGCACACGCCCAAGCGTGACCTGGATAAGCTCGATTTACGTGATTACCGCCGCACGTTAGTCCGCGCCGACAACAATCGTGCGCTGCATGCCTGTTCGCAGTTCACCGGGGATGTGCTGCTGGTTGAATCAGAGACTGATGACTATGTACCCCACGCCACCATCATGAGTTACCGCGCGGCCTGCCAGCAGACTCACTCGTTGACCCACCGGATTATCGACGGAGCCGACCACGCCTTGAGCGAACCTGTTTCGCAACAGGCGTACACCTCGATCCTGGTGGGCTGGATCACCGAAATGGTGGTGGGCGAGCGGTTGAGCATTATTCAGTCATCGTAAAAACATCGGCTGTTAATGCCTCGGTTTCTTCTCGATCCGCAATGACTTGGCCTTGGCTTCCACGATCAGATACATCACCAGGGTAATCAGAAGCGGCAGGATGAAATAGATCGCCCGATAAGCCAGCAATCCGCCCACTAGGCTCCCTCGGGACGCTTCATGTTGCAGCAGCGCCACGAACACCGCTTCAAGCACGCCGAGCCCGGCGGGAATGTGCGTGATGACCCCGGCAATCGCGCTGATCAGCAACACCCCAAGCACCAGCGGATAATCCAGCTTGCTCGGTAGCAAGGTGAAAATCACCGCCGCCATCAGCGACCAATTCAGCGCCCCGAGGGCCAGTTGCAGCACCGCCATGCGCAGGGACGGCAGGTTGATTTCCACCCCGCGTATCGACCATTCCCGGCGCTTGGAAAACTGACACGCCGCCAGATAACCCGCGCTCACCAGCAACAACAACACGCCCACACCTTGCAATGCGCCTGTGCTCAGCTTCCAGCCTGGTGGCATTCGCACCAGTCCGCTGCTGAACACCGCACCGGCAATCACCATGTAACCGAACCAGTTGGTCGCCAGGCTCAACCCGAGAATTTTGGCGATGTTGCCCTTGCTCACCCCGAGGCGCGAATACAGGCGATAACGCATGGCAATGCCACCGACCCAGGCACTCAGGTTGAGGTTGAAGGCATAGCTGATAATCCCCACGGGCAGGATCTGCTTCCACGTCAGGTCCTGGCGAATGTAGGTACGACCGATCAGATCGAAACAGGCGTAGACCAGAAAGCTCACCAAGGTCAGGCCGGATGCGATGATCAGCGTGCGCACCTTGAAATCGGCGAGGGTGTCGAACACTTCGTTCCATTCGATGCGCTGGGCGAGCAGCGTAATCAGCACAATCAGCGCCAGGAAAAACAGCATCGTCAGCGGCCGTTTCCAGCGGCTCCAGCGAGATTTTCTCGGGCTGTCGGCGTGGGCTGTCGGGTGTGCGTCAGCGCGGTTCATGGTGGTCGCTCCCGGCCGGATGGATGAACGGCGTCAGGCGCGGTTTATGCGCCGGCAGCCAACCGGCCCAGGCTGGGAAATGCCGCAAAAAGTGAAACACCAGAAAGCCGACGGTCATGTGCCAGATCCGTCCGCGCGGGGTTTTGTCGGCGGACATGGCCTTGCAATGGTTGTTACTCAGGTCTTCGAGGCGTTTGAACAGGTCGCGGTTGAAGGCGCGATCGCGGATCAACACATTGGCTTCCAGGTTCATCGACAGACTCAATGGGTCGAGGTTGCTCGAACCGACCGTGCTCCAATCCTCATCCACCAGCGCGACCTTGCCGTGCAGCGGACGGTCGCAATATTCATAAATCTGCACGCCGGATTTGAGCAGGTAGTCATAAGTCATGCGCGCGGCGAGTTTGGCCACCAGCATATCGGGCTGACCCTGCAGGATCAGCCGCACATCGACGCCACGGCGCGCCGCGTCGCGGATCTCGCGCAGCAGGCGATAGCCCGGAAAGAAGTAGGCGTTGGCGATCACGACTCGGCGCTGGGCACTGCGCAGCACCTGGCGGTAAACCTCTTCGATGTCGCTCCGATGCTCGCCGTTGTCGCGGTACACCAGGCGAACCTGGCCGTCATGATCGCTGAACGCCAGTTCCGAGCGCCGTTGCCTGCGCCGTTGCCACCAGTATTTGGCGCGAGCCGGGCGACCGCTTTGCAGCAGGGCGAAGTGATGAATGTCGGCCACCGCCGGGCCTTGTACTTCAACGGAGTAATCCTGTTTGGCCTCAGGGCCGAAGTCAGCCAAATGGTCGGCGGAAAAGTTGATGCCGCCGATGAACGCAATCGTGCCGTCGACCACCACGATCTTGCGGTGCAGGCGGCGGAACCAGTTGGTGCGGATGCCCAGATGTTTGGGCGCCGGGTCGAAAATCTGGATGCGTGCACCGGCCTCGCTCAGGGCGGCGAGGAACCCGGTGCTCAGCTCGCCACAGCCAAAGCCGTCGAGGCTGACGGTAATCCGCACGCCGCGTTGAGCCGCCTCGATCAGGATCTGTTGCAGTTCATTACCCACCTTGTCCTCAAACAGGATGAAGGTTTCCAGCAGGATTTCAGTTTTCGCCTGACGCAGGACCTCGAACACCCGGGGGAAGTACGCTTCGCCGTTCTCCAGCAGCTCTACACGGTTGTTGCCTTGCCAGCCATATTCGACGTTGACCGCGCCCGGTTCGCGGATCGGCGGGGTTGTGGGTAAGTGTTCCACATTGGTTTTGTCCAGCGATGGGCTGCTCATACCTCGATCTCCACCGATAGCGGTGCGTGGTCTGATAGGTGTGACCAGGGCCGCGCGGCCAGCACTTGCGGATGACTGGCCTTGAGGTTGCGCACGTAGATGCGGTCAAGACGCAACGCTGGCAATCGCGCTGGAAAACTGCGCGCCGGTTTGCCGTGGAGTTCGGCGAAAACCTCCCGTAAACCCCAGGGTGTGAGCAGTGCGTCGGCACGCTGGCGCCAGTCGTTGAAGTCACCGGCAACGATCACCGGGGCATCGCTCGACAGTTCTTCGAGGCGCTGGGCCAGCAACTTGAGTTGTTCGGTCCGGTGGGTTTCGCGAAGGCCCAAGTGCACGCAAATGGCATGCACTTCCTGGCCGTCACCTGGCAGGCGCAGCACGCAATGCAGGATGCCGCGGCTCTCGTGACCGCTGATGGACACGTCGAGGTTGTCGTGGCGAATGATCTGGAACTTCGACAGCAACGCATTGCCGTGATCGCCCGCCGGATAGACCGCATTGCGTCCATAGGCGAACTGCGGCCACAGGGTGTCGGCGAGGAATTCGTATTGCGGCATCGGCGGCCAATTGCTGTAGCGCTGGGGATGGTGCTCGTGGGTGCCGTGAACCTCCTGCAAAAACACCACGTCGGCGGACACACTGCGCACCGCTTCACGCAACTCGGGGAGGATGAAGCGCCGGTTGAGGGCGGTGAAACCCTTGTGAGTGTTGACCGTCAGCACGGTGAAGCGGCGCACGGCGGTGATGATTTGTTGCTGTTCGTCGGTGGTGCCGACCGGTTCGGAAATGCTCATGACAGCACTCCTTCGGCGGCCAGTTCACCGGGACGGGTGGCGAGGTCTTTATCCAGATGAAAGCGCTCCAGCAAGCGGCGGGCATCGAATGGCGCACGGACTTTGATGTCGTTGTCGAAATAGCAAAACACCGCGCGGGACTTGCGCGCTTTGGGCCATTGACCGGCGGTGTCGGCGATAACCAGCGCAGCATTGCGGCATTTGAGCAGGCGGACGAATGCTGGGTCGACGAAGCTCTCGTTCCTGATTTCCACGGCATGGCGCAAAGGCTTTTCCCCGTAGGCCTTCATGCTGGCGCGACCGTTCAGGCGCGAATCGTGTTGATGGGCGAGGGCGGCGGCTTCTTCGGTGTGGTGGGGCAACTGCTCCAGAAAGGTTTCGAACAACTCGGCATCGAATTTGAAACTGGGTGGGGATTGCCGGAGGATCGGACCGAGTTTTTCCTTGAACTCCAGCACCCTTGAGGCGAAGAAATTCGCCAAGGGTTTATGGATGTCTCGCAGTCGCCTGATGTGAGTAATGAAGCGCGGGGCGTTGACGCTGAAGACGAAGCCCGCCGGGGTTTCTGTGTACCACTGGGCGTAGCGTTCAGGCCGTTGCAGGGCGTAAAACGATCCATTGATTTCAATGCTGTTCACCGCCCGTGAGGCGAATTGCAATTCGCGCTTGTGAGTCAGCCCCTTCGGGTAGAAATCCCCCCGCCAGGGCGTGTATCGCCAGCCTGAAAAACCGATGTGAATCGCCGCCATATCGCCTCCCGTCTAATGGTCTTCGGACTGCCCCTGTCTTTTGATGACTGCGGGGCGTGCGAGAAAGTTTCGACGGGAGTACGGATGGTTAAAGCAGCACGAGCAAAGATCGTTCCCACGCTCTGCGTGGGAATGCAGCTCGGGACGCTCCGCGTCCCTAAAGCGGACGCGGAGCGTCCGTTGAGGCATTACCACGCAGAGCGTGGGAACGATCGGAACTTGCCTACACTTTGCCGATCAGTTCCTTACTGACCCTTTTGCAGGAGCGCCGCGTTTGTTCAAGTTCAAGACCGCGATACTACTGGGGGCGTTGTCGATTCTGGGCAGCAACGAGCTGGAGGCTGCCGCACTACCGGGTGTGCCGGCGGCGGCCACCGCCGCGACACCACTGGCCCACCCCGAACCGCTGGTACAGGGTGGTTTGCTGGGTGCCATCAGTTCGAGCATTGATCAAGTCCAGGGAAAGCTCGATCTCAACGAGGACCTACTCGACGCCTGGCGCCTGCGTGCAGACCGGGCGGCGGTTGAGGTGGATAAACTGGTCAATCATCCATCGGCCCGTTCAAGCTGGAGCGTGGCGGGGGATTTCCTGCTGTTGTCCTGTGTGTGGATTGGCGTCTTTGCGCTGCTCTGGCTGCTGGGAGGGCTGCTCGCCACACGTCTGTGCCAGAACCGCGTGCTACTCACTCGCGAGCGCGGTCAGGCGTTACTCGGTTATGTGTTGCCCTACACGGTTCCGGCGGTGGTCAGCCTGCCGCTGACACTCTACGTCAGCCACTTCTTGCAAGTGTCCGCCGGCCGGGCGCTGGCATTGTGTTTCGCTTATGCCACCAGCAGCGGCATTTTCGCCGCGTCGTTGCTGTTGTCGCTGGTGGTGCTGTTCAACGCCGGTCATAAGCGCCGGGCGGTGCAGATTATTCGTCAGCACAGCCCACGACCGCTCTTTTTGATGGGCTTCCTCGTGGCCCTGAGCGACGGCTTGACCAGTCCGCAGATCGCCCGCCTGCTCGGCGGCAATCTCACCAGCAGTGTCGCGGTGTTCACCGGGGTGGCGGCCTCGGTCATCTTTGGCTTTTTGGTGATCAAAATGCGCCGTCCGGTCGCCCATCTGATCCGCATTTTGCCGTTGGCCCAGCGCCTCAGTCAGCCGGCCTTGCGTGAAATGCTGCGGATCTTTTCCGGGCTCTGGTACTGGCCGATTCTGTTGATGGTGCTGGTGTCAGTGATCAACCTGATCGGCATTGGCGACGACAACCAGAAAGTGCTGCGTTGTGCGCTGTTTACCACAGTGTTGCTGATTGCGACGGTGTTTCTCAGCACGTCGCTGCATCACCTGTTCAAGTCGCGCAGTGAGTTGGCCGTGCGCCGCAGCAGTGCCTACAAAGAGCGCTTTCTGAGCCTTTCGCACGCGTTGCTGCGGATCGCCCTGGCGATTGTGTTCATTGATGTCCTGGGGCGCATCTGGGGCGTGTCGCTGTTCGAGTTTGCGGTGAGCAATTCGGTTGGCCGGGCGATCAGCGATTCCCTGAGCCGTATCGGTTTAATTTTCCTGGTGACCTGGATGGGCTGGGTGGTGTTGGACACGGCGATTCAGGAAGCCCTGAAACCACCCGTTAACAAGCGCTCGGCGCGCCAACCCAGTACCCGAACCAAAACCATCCTGCCGCTGCTGCGCAACGCGATCAAAATCATCCTGGTGGTGATCTGCGCCATCACCACCATGGCCAACCTGGGAATCAACGTTGCACCCTTTTTGGCCGGTGCCGGTGTCGTGGGGCTGGCCATCGGTTTCGGTTCCCAGCAACTGGTGCAGGACGTGATCACCGGGTTGTTCATCATCATCGAGGACACGTTGTCGATTGGCGATTGGGTGGTGCTCGATTCTGGCCACGCCGGCACCGTCGAAGGCCTGACCATCCGCACCTTGCGCCTGCGCGACGGCAAGGGGTTTGTGCACTCGGTGCCATTCGGTCAGATCAAGGCTGTGACCAATCAATCGCGGCAATTCGCCTATGCGTTCTTTTCGGTGCAATTCACTTACGACACCGATGTCGACAAGGCTATCGAGTTGATCCGCGAGGCCGGCGATTCCATCCGCGACGATGCGTTCCTCAAGTACAACCTGCAAGGGCCGCTGGATGTGTTTGGTGTCGACAAGATGGACCTCAACGGTGTGGTGCTGACGGCACAGTTCCGCACGGTGTCGGGCGGGCAATACGCCGTGAGTCGGGCGTTCAACCAACGTTTGAAAAAGCTTGTGGATAACAGCCCGTGGGTGCATTTCGCGCAGACTTATCCACAGCAGGTTTTGATGTCCAGGCAGGCTGCTGAGCTGCCGCAAAGCGATGGGCTTGCATCGCAGCATTCATCGGTGTTGCTGCCGGATCAACCGCGCACTCAATGATTTGTGTTGGGGCTGATGGCCTCATCGCGAGCAAGCTCGCGAAAGGGCCAGCCCGGAAAACATCAATGCCGGATCAGTTTGTTATGTAGCTCGGTAGTCGATTGCTGATCCAACTCCAACCAAAAAAGCTGCTTGCCGGCAATCTCGGCAGCGGCGGGCAATCCATCGCGATACACCAATCGATTACTCGCCAAGGCCGGCACTTTTACTCCCGGCAGAAGCGTCCCGGCGAGGTTCAGCGGATCAACCCCGCACACGGCAATCAAACTCCCGTCATGCGGCCGTCGCCGCACCTCGCGCAGTAAAGGAATGGCCTCGGGCAACGCAAATTGTTCACCGGCCAAGCCACTGACAAACCGTCCGCCGCGAATCTCGCCTCGAGCTTCCAGCCGATGGAAAGTGCGTAGCAATTCTCGCCAGCTCGGCAACCAATCCGCTTCACGTTCCAGCACACGCCAGAACACCACGCCGTAGCGCCGGAGCAAGGTCATGGCGATATGTTCAAGGGTGTCGGTCGGCGTGGGCGCCGGGCGCTGGTTATCCACAACCGGCGCAGGCGCCCCGCGCCGCAACAGCGCCCAGCGCCCGGCATCGTCCATCCCGCCGACAAACGCTCCGCGCCCGCGGCGGCTGCTGCGATTTTGTCGCTTGCTGGCCGGGGTGATCAGCGCTCGCAGGCCGGCGAAGCTGTCGGCATTCACCAACCCGGCGCCGACCAATTCCTGCAAGGCGATTTCCAGTTCCGAGCGCAGCAGATGAGCCTCGTGAATCAGCTCATCGAAAAACAGCGCGCCGTGTTGGCTGAGCGCTTCATACACTTTCTGTGTCTTGGGCGACAGCTCGCTGGCCGGCGTCTGCTCGGTCAACCCGCTCCACAACCCGACCCGACTGCGGGGCAACAGCAGAATCGGCGTGCTGCGCAACGCCGTGCTGGCGCTCTTGTTGCGCGCGGTCAGGCGCGTCCACACCCATTTGCCGCTACGGCACAGGTCATCCAGCCAACTCGCCGAATAGCCTTTGATCCGCGCTGGCAGGAGGTCGCTGTCCCAGGCTGAAGCAGCGGCGGGATAGCCTTCGAACTGACCGACTATTGCTGGCAACACTGCGCTGCCCTGGCCTTGGGTCGCGGCGGACAGATGCTGCCAGTCGAACAGGAAACGCATGAAGTCTTGCAGCGCCACGGGCTCGATTTCCCGCCGCAGACGCTTCACGGTGTAGCGGTGAATCCGCGCCAGCAGATGCCGTTCGCACCATTCTTCCTCACCCGTGGCGGGCGTGAATTGGCCGCGCAGCACATAGCCTTCGCGTTCCAGTTGCGCCAACGCCTGGGTGACTTGAGTCGCCGGTAGTCCGAGCGGTTCGGCAATCGCTTTCAGCGGCAGCGGACCGAACGCGCTGAGCCGCGCACGAAGCACTTCGAGCACCGCTTTGTCCGGCGCCCAGACTTCATCGAACCCGGGCAACGCCTCCAGCCGTGGCTGCAAAATAGCTTGTGGATAAATCGCGTTCAGGCAAGTCAGCCGCTCCAGTGCCAACCATAGCGCTTGCCCTGCATTGACTTGCAAGCGGCTGGCGCGACCGCTGTCGGCCAGGGCGTTCAGCCAATCGAGCCAGTCTGGATTGGCCTGCGCCTCGACGTCGCTGATGCATGCGAGGCTCATCAACGCCTCATGCATTTCATCGGCGCCACTCGGCGTTGGCCAGGCTTCCTCGCGCACGGCTTGAATGGCTTGCGCATCCAGCGCACCGAGGTCGTCGGTGGACTGCGGATCGCTCCAGCGACGGTTGAGTACCGCTTGAGTGCGGCGTTCTTCCAGCGGTGCATCGTCGAGAAAGGTGTAGGGCCGGGCGCTGAGGATTTCCGCGGCCAGCGGCGAGGGGGCTGGTAAATCGCGGCTGATCAGGCGGATGTCGCCACGTTCCATACGCCGCAACAACGCTAGCCAGCCTTCGCTGTCCATGGCCTCGTGCAGGCAATCGTCGAGGGTTTGTTCCACCAATGGATGGTCGGGAATCTCCCGTTCGCCGGCGAGGTTTTCCAAGCAGGCAATCTGCTCGGGAAACACGCTGGCAATCAGGTCGTCGCTTTTCATCCGCTGGATCTGCGGCGCGACTTTGCGCCCGCCGGTATAACGCGGCAGCGCCAACGCCACCCCGGCATTCCAGCGCCAGCGCACACCGAACAGCGGCGCATCGAGCACGGCTTGAACCAGGGTGTGTTCGGCGCTGTTGCTGTGCAGGTAGCGCCAGACGTCATCGAGCTCAAAACTGTGGCTGGTCGACAGCGACAGGACAATGGCGTCTTCGCTGGCGGCAGCCTGCAATTCGAAGTTGAAGGTGCGGCAGAAGCGCTTGCGCAGGGCCAACCCCCAGGCGCGGTTGATACGGCTGCCGAACGGTGTGTGGATGATCAGTTGCGTGCCGCCGGACTCGTCGAAAAACCGCTCCATCAGCAACGTGTCCTGGGATGGCAGGGCGCCGAGGGTCAGGCGCGCATGGGCCAGGTAATCGACCAATTGTTCGGCGCTGGCAAGGTTCAGGCCGAGGGTGTCGGTCAGCCAGTCGATTGCCGGCTGCAAATTACCGGGTGTGGCACCCAGCAGCTCATCAAGTTGCGCTTGCAAGCGTGCCACGGCGAACGACAGTTCAGCACTGCGGCCCGGGGCCTCACCAAGCCAGAACGGAATGGTCGGCGGTTGGCCCTGAGCGTCTTCGACCCGGACCTTGCCGGTTTCAACGCGCAGGATTCGGTAGGAGGTGTTGCCCAGTTGGAAGACATCGCCGGCGATGCTTTCCACCGCAAAGTCCTCGTTGACGCTGCCGATGTTCAGCCCTTGGGGTTCCAGCAGCACGCTGTAGTCGGCGTTGTCCGGGATGGTCCCGCCGCTGGTCACGGCGGTCAGTTTGGCGCCCCGGCGACCGCGCAGGGTGCGGGTCACGGCGTCGCGGTGCAGGTAAGCGCTGCGGATACCCAGGCGACCGTTGTAGCCTTCGGCGAGCATCTGCAGCAGCGCCTGATAATGTTTTTCGTCGAGTTGGGCATACGGCGAGGCGTTGCGAAACATCTCCAGCAACGCCTGCTCTTGCCATTCCTGGCAGCTCACCTCGGCGATGATTTGCTGGGCCAGCACGTCCAGCGGTGCCTTGGGAATCTGCAAAGTGTCGAGTTCGCCGCGCCGCACGCAGTCGAGCAGGGCGGCGCATTCGATCAGGTCGTCGCGGGTGGTGGCGAACAAGCGGCCCTTGGGCGTGCCGCCAACCTGGTGCCCGGAGCGGCCGACGCGTTGCAGGAACCCGGCAATCGAGCGCGGCGAGGCAATCTGGCAGACCAGGTCGACCTCGCCGATATCGATCCCCAGTTCCAGGGACGCGGTGGCGATCAGCACTTGCAACTCTCCGCGCTTGAGCCGTTGCTCGGCGTCGAGACGAAATTCCTTGGCCAGACTGCCGTGGTGGGCGGCCACCGCCTCGTTACCAAGACGCTCGCTCAAGTGTCGACTCAGGCGTTCGGCGAGGCGCCGGGTGTTGACGAAAATCAGGGTGGTGCGGTGTTCGCGGGCGAGGGCTGCGAGGCGGTCGTAGACCCGTTCCCAGACGTCGTTGGCCATGACTGCCGACAACGGCACGGGCGGCACTTCGATGCCCAGATCTCGCGGGCGGGCATGGCCGATGTCGATGATTTCGCACTCGCGATCCCGGCCAACCAGAAATTGCGAGACGGCTTCGATGGGTTTTTGCGTGGCAGAAAGACCAATCCGCATCAGCGGTTGTGCGCACAACGCTTGCAGTCGCTCGAGGCTGAGGGCCAGGTGGCTGCCGCGCTTGCTGGCGGCGATCGCGTGAATTTCGTCGACGATCACCGTGCGGGCGGTACTGAGCATTTGTCGGCCGGAGTCGGAACCGAGCAGCACGTAAAGGGATTCCGGGGTGGTCACCAGAATGTGCGGGGCGTTCTTGCGCATCGCCGAGCGGTCTTTTTGCGGCGTATCGCCGGTGCGCACGGCGGTGTTGATCTGCAGTTCGGGCAGGCCCATCGCGCGTAACTGCTCGGTGATGCCGGCCAGCGGGTTTTGCAGGTTGATCTGGATGTCGTTGGACAAGGCTTTAAGGGGCGAGACGTAGACCACCAGGGTTTCATCCGGCAGATGGCCGCCGTTGGCCAATCCGCGGTGGACCAGGTCGTCGATGACCGCGAGGAACGCGGTGAGGGTTTTGCCAGAGCCAGTGGGGGCGGCGATCAAGGTCGAACGGTGCTGGCGGATCAACGGCCACGCCCGGGCCTGGGCGGCGGTGACCGTCGGGAAGGTGCAACTGAACCAGGCACTGACGGCGGGGTGGAAGCCTGCCAGGGCGCTGTCCGTTGGGATGGGCAGATTCATGTCCTGATTTATGCGGGCGAGTCGGGGAAGATGCAAGTACCGCTCAAGACCTTCGCCGATGCTGAGGGCCTCTTCGCGGGCAAGCCTCGCTCCTGCAAGGGAATGCGATCACCTGTAGGAGCGAGGCTTGCCCGCGAAGGGGCCATTAGCCGCACCACAAATCCAGGGGATCTACACTTTACGGATGACGGTTGCGCTCTAAACCCGCAAAATGCAACGATTCCGGCACTATCGACGGCATCGCCCGCGAGCGGTGTCGATAAAGCCATTGTTTCAATCAGACTGGGCCTGCTGACTTTATGCGAATGCGCCTTATGTTACTGGGCGGCGGAAATGCCCTTGGGCAGGCGCTGATTCGCCTCGGTGCGGAGGAAGACATCGGCTTCCTCGCCCCCCGCCCACCGCAAGACGGCTGGGATGCCGCGACCCTGACGCAACTGCTCGACGACACCCGTCCAGACGCGTTGATCAACCTCGCCTATTACTTCGACTGGTTTCAGGCGGAGACGGTCAGCGAGCAGCGTCTGGCCGGGCAGGAGCGGGCGATCGAGCGTCTGGCCGAACTGTGCCAGCATCACAACATCGTTCTGCTGCAACCGTCGAGTTATCGAGTGTTCGACGGCTCCCGGGCGACGGCCTACAGCGAAAAAGACGAACCTGTGCCCCTGGGCCTGCGCGGTCAGGCCTTGTGGCGAATCGAACAAAGCGTACGCGCCACTTGCCCGCAACACGTGCTGCTGCGATTCGGCTGGCTGCTTGATGACAGTCCCGACGGCACTCTCGGGCGTTTTCTCGGTCGCGCCGAACTACCTGAAGAACTGTTGATGGCCGACGACCGTCGGGGCAATCCGACGCCGGTAGATGACGCTGCCCGGGTGATCATCTCGGTGCTCAAGCAACTCGATTGCTCGGCGCCGCTGTGGGGCACCTACCATTACGCCGGGCATGAGGCGACCACGCCGCTGGCGCTTGGGCAGGCGATCCTCACCGAAGCACGTGCCCTGCACCCGCTGGCCATCGAAGCGCCGACTGCCCAGGCTCACGCCGCGCGACCGGACGCCGCCGAAGAGCCGCAACACGCGGTGTTGGCCTGCAAGAAAATTCTGCACACCTTCGGGATCAAGCCCCGCGCCTGGCGTGCGGCTCTCCCGGGCTTATTGGATAGGTTTTATCGCCATGGCTGACGGCCCTGTTTTAATCACCGGCGGTGCCGGTTTCATCGGCTCGCACCTCACCGATGCCTTGCTCGCCAAGGGCCATTCGGTGCGCATTCTCGATGACCTCTCCACGGGCAAACGCAGCAACTTGCCGCTGGACAATCCCGGCGTCGAACTGATCGTCGGCGATGTCGCCGATGCCGAGTTGGTCGCGCGGGCGATGGTCGGTTGCAGCGCTGTGGCGCACCTGGCTGCGGTGGCGTCGGTGCAGGCGTCGGTGGATGATCCGGTGAAGACTCACCAGAGCAATTTCATTGGCTCGCTGAATGTCTGCGAAGCCATGCGCCAGGTCGGTGTCAAACGGGTGCTGTTCGCGTCCAGTGCAGCGGTCTACGGCAACAATGGCGAAGGCGAGTCGATCGACGAAGACACGCCCAAGGCACCGTTGACGCCTTACGCTTCGGACAAATTGGCGAGTGAGCATTACTTCGATTTTTACCGTCGCCAGCATAGTCTGGCGCCGGTGGTGTTCCGCTTTTTCAACATCTTCGGCCCGCGCCAGGATCCGTCCTCGCCGTACTCCGGGGTGATCAGCATTTTCAGCGAGCGCGCGCAGAAGGGCCTGCCGATCACGGTGTTCGGTGACGGTGAGCAGACTCGCGATTTCGTCTACGTCGAAGACCTGGTCGACTTGCTGGTGCAAGCCATCGAGAAACCGAAGGTCGAAGTCGGCGCGGTCAACGTCGGCTGGAACCAGGCCACGACCCTCAAGCAAATGCTTGAAGCCCTTGAAGCAGTGGTCGGTCAATTGCCACCGGTGAGCTATGGCCCGGCGCGCTCCGGTGACATCCGTCACTCGCGAGCGAACAATCAGCGTTTGCTGGAGCGCTTTACCTACCCTGAGCAGACACCGATGCGTGTCGGCCTGGCGCGGTTGCTGGGGCGCTGATGATTGTTGGGACGCGGAGCGTCCCGGGCTGCATTCCCACGCGGAGCGTGGGAACGATCAAAAAAGGCGCCTTTCGAGGCGCCTTTTTTGTGCGGCATTTTTAGAACTTGTAACCCAGGCCAACCATGTAGATGAACGGGTCCACGTCCACATCGACCTTGGCGCGAGTGCCCGGTGCCACTGCGTTATTTTCCACTGTAGCGGTGGTGTCGATGTCGATGTAGCGCACCTGGGCGTTGATCATGATGTTGTCGGTAATCATGTAGTCGGCGCCGACCTGAAACGCCATGCCCCAGGAGTTATCCGCCTTGAAGTTGCTGAAGCCGTTGGCGCTGGCTGCGCTGCCGACGTGCTCGTCGTAAATCCAGGTGTAGTTGATACCGGCGCCAACATACGGCTGGAATGCGGACTTCCCGTCCAGTGGGTAGTACACAACGCTCAGCGTCGGTGGCAGGTGTTTCAGGCTGCCGAGTTTGCCGTTGGCCGCGCCCAGGGCGGTGCCTTTGATCTTCACGTCATGCTCGAACGGCGAGGCCGCCAGCAGTTCGATCCCCCAGTTGTTGGTGACCATGTAAGCGAAGTTCAAACCCAGTTGCGTGTCGCTGCTCATGGTGGCCTTGCCACCCAGATCGGCACCCTTCAACGGGCCCTGATCAACCTTGACGCTGGAACTGTCGGCTTTCGGGTTGACGGTGATCGCACCGGCGCGAACGAGGATGTCGCCAGCTTCGTGGGCGTAGGCTAGCGGTGCTGCGAGCGCGAGGGCAAACAGCGAAGCGCAGAGCTTGGACTTGTGCATTGAGGGCTCCAAAGGACGTTAAAAATATTTGATGTCCAATGGTACGGAGCCGTCTGGTACGGTCTTTTGATTCAGCTCAATGAAACAGTGATAGGGGCGTCATTTACTCTGGCAGCTCATACACATAAATCTTGTCCGCCTCCATCTGATACCCCGCGTCGGCCAATTCGCTGCTGGATGCTTTGACCTGCAGCGCACCCTCGATCCAGTACGGCTGATACAACTCATCGAGCTTCACACCGACCGCGCTTTTGACGTGCACGATCTGGTTCGATGGCGGTGGCGGCACGTGGATGCAGGCGCCGAAATACGGCACCAGCAGAAACTCCGTGGTGCGACCTTCTTCACTCACTTCCAGCGGCACGATGTAGCCCGGCAACCGAATGTTCCGGCCGTCGAGGCTTTTTACCACCGGTGCATTCGGCATGTCTTGCTTGGCCGCGGGTGCCGACTCGGCGGCCAACGCGCTGCCCATCTGCGACAGGTCGTGCAGCGGCGTCATGTTGGGCACTTCCGGCGCGGCGTCCGGCGGGATCATTTCCGACCAGGTCAGGTCTTTCGGTTCGGCCGCCCATAGCGGCAGGGCGATCAGCATCAACAGCGCAAGCACAGCGCGGGGCATGTTCAACGTCCTCATAAACGAATCGACAGGCCATCGGCCAAGGATTGGCGATACGCGCGCCAGGCCGGCACGCTGCCCATCAGCAACGCGGCGATCAGGATGCCACCGAGCAGCGTCCATTCATATTCACTTGGCCAGGCCAGCGGCAAGTACAAGCCGTAATTCGCCTGCACGTAGCCCTGAGCTGCGGCAATACACACGTAAAGCAGCGCTACACCGGCGATTACCCCGGACAACGCCAAGGCAAACGCCTCCAGCACCAGCAAGGTCGCGATGTGCCACGGCCGGGCACCCACCGAGCGCAGAATCGCCATCTCCCGACGTCGTTCGTTGAGGCTGGTGAGGATCGCCGTGAGCATGCCGATCAACCCGGTCAGCACCACGAACAGCGAGACCACGAACAAGGCTTTTTCCGCCGTGCTCATCAAACTCCACAGTTCTTGCAGCGCCACGCCCGGCAGGATCGCCAGCATGGGCTCACCACGAAATTCATTGATCTCACGCTGTAGTGCGAAGGTCGAAATCTTGCTGTTGAGGCCGAGCATGAACGCCGTGATCGCTTGCGGCGTCAGGTCCATGTTGCGTGCCTGATCGGCACTGATCCGACCGTTGCCGCGCGCCGGCACGCCGTTGTGCCAGTCGATGTGGATGGCTTCCATCCCACCGAGGCTGATGTGCAACGTACGGTCCACCGGGGTGCCGGTGCGTTTGAGAATACCGACCACGGTGAACGGCTTGTCGTCGTGCTTGACCAGACTGATCACCGCCACACCGTGGGCCAGCACCAATTTGTCACCGAGTTTGTAGTGCAGCGCATCGGCCACTTCGGCCCCGAGTACTACTTCAAACGGGTTGGTGGCGAAAGCCCGGCCGTCGGCCAGTTCCAGGTGCTGTTGATGGCCGTATTGATAATGCTCGAAGTACGCCTCGGTGGTGCCCATCACCCGATAACCGCGATGGGAGTCGCCGAGGGACATCGGGATCGCCCACTTCACTTTCGGGTTGTTGGCGAAGTGCTCGAAGCTGTCCCAACGAATGTTGTTGGTGGCATTGCCGATGCGAAACACCGAGTAAAGCAGCAGGTTCACCGAACCGGAGCGAGCGCCGACAATCAGGTCGGTGCCGCTGATGGTGCTGGCGAAACTGGCCTTGGCTTCGGTGCGCACGCGTTCCACGGCCAACAGCAGACAAACCGACAGGGCGATGGCAAACGCGGTGAGGATCGCGGTGAAGCGACGGTTAGCCAGACTGGCCATGGCTAGACGAAACAAATACATCTCAAACCTCCAGCGGCGTGGCGGCGCGATTGAGATCGGCCAGCGACAGGTGGCGATCGAACAGCGGTGCCAGGCTCTGATCATGGCTGACGAACAACAGGCTCGACCCGGCTTCGCGGCATTCGGCGAACAGCAAGCGAATGAAATTCTCGCGAGCGTCGTAATCCAGGGCCGAAGTCGGTTCGTCGGCGATCACCAATTCCGGCTGACCGATCAACGCACGCGCAGCGGCCACCCGTTGTTGCTGGCCGATGGAAAGCGAATCGGCGCGGCGGCCGAGCAGGTTTTGATCCTTCAAACCCAAGTGGGCGAGGAGGGTGGCCGCCGCCTGATCGACGCTGCCGTGGCGCTGGATCGCCCGTTCAGCGCGCAGTTTGGAAAAGTGGCAGGGCAACTCGACGTTCTCGCGCACCGAGAGAAACGGCAGCAAGTTGAACTGTTGGAAGATGTAGCCGGTGTGATCGACGCGGAAGCGGTCGCGGGCACCAGCACCGAGTTCGGTCAGTTCCTGGCCCAGCAACCGGATACTGCCGCGATCGGGCTTCTGCACACCACCGAGCAGGCCGAGCAGGGTGGTCTTGCCACTGCCGCTGGGGCCCTTGAGGAACAGGGTTTCACCGGGCATAAGGCTAAACGCCGGGATATCCAGCAGCGGCGGATGATCGGGCCAGCTGAAACCCAGGTCGGACAGTTCGATGAGTGCTTGGGTCATAGCGCCGATTTCATGGGTTTGTCTCAATTTCACATTTAACACCAGACCCTTGTAGGAGCGAGCGGGCGGCGATCCGACTTGCCCGCGAAGAGGCCATCACGTCCAGCGGAGATGTCGACTGTCATGACGCCTTCGCGGGCAAGCCTCGCTCCTACAGGGCGCGTGGTGGATCAGAATTTCAGGGCGGCAGCCTTGGCCGTCACTTCAACCCCTTGCTGCCCGCTCGGGCTGATCAGTTGTACCTGAATCTTCTGGGTCACCGGGAACGTATTGAAGATGTTCGCCAAGTCCAGGTTTTTCAGCGCGCCCGGTGCCGAGCAACTGAACTGGTAATGAGCGTGGATTTCGCTGTGGTCGTGGTGGTGCTCGTCCTTGCCTTCCTCATCGTGATCATCATCGGCATCGGGTTTGTCACCGAACAGCGGACTTTCCAGTTCCTGAGTCGCAACCACGCAACCGGCGGCTTTCGGCAGGTTGAACAGTATCAGCGGTTTCTCAAGCTGCGCACGAACGGCGGCGACTTTGGCCTTGTCGGCGTCGGTGGTGGCGGCGTGTTCGAAACCCACCAGGTTCATCGCCGGGCTTTCCAGTTCCAGCTCCAGGGTCTGACCGTCCAGCGTTGCGTTCAGGCGACCGACGCCATGTTCGTGGGCGCCGAGGCTGCCGTGCTCATGATCGTGTTCATCAGCGGCGTGGGTGACGGCCAACGGCAACAGGGCAAACGGCAGAGCGAGAAGCAGACGGCGCATGGCGGGTATCCGAAAAGTAAAATGAATATTGTGTTATGTGATCTTATAACGAAAGTGCCGAGAGTTTGACCGGCTACTTGGCGTTGCACAAGTCCCATGGGAGCATGCGAATCAGAAATGTGCAGGAGCAGACTTATGTTGCGTATACGCGGAAGCATCGGCGACTGGCCGGTGGATTTGACGCTGGAGATGGATGACGGGGACTGGGCACGGCTCGGTGCGCAGTTGCAGGTGGTCACGCCCGAGGCCAGTGCAGCGCCGGCCAAATCTATCAATCAGGATGATGCGCTGTGGCAGATCGCGAAGGATTTGCTGCGCAAGGTCGGGCAATTGAGCGGGCCGGATTTACTCGATCAGTTAGAAGGATTGACCGGCAGCGCGGCGTCGGGCAAACGCTTGCTGGTGCGTTTGCGCCATTGCTCTGATGTGAAAGTGACGAGCGGCGGGGATACGCCGCTCTATAGCTGGATCGAAAACGCTTAGTAAAGCGCAGCAAACAACTTGCGACGATAAGTGGTCACCAGTGGATGATCGTTGCCCAGCAGTTCGAACACCTGCAGCAAGGTCTTGTGCGGCAAGCCTTCGCTGTAGCTGCGATTGCGCACGAACAGCTTGAGCAACGCATCCAGCGCCGCATCGTACTGCTGACGCGCCAATTGCTGGATCGCCAATTGATAAACCGCTTCATCGTCCTGCGGATTTTTCGCCAGGCGCGCTTTCAGGTCTGCTGCATCCGGCAAATCCTTGGCCTGGCCGAGAAACTGGATCTGCGCCTTGGCGCCGGCGAGGGCGGCTTTGTGCTCATCACTCTTGACCGCGTCAAGCACGGTTTGCGCTTCACCCAACTCGCCACGTTCGGTGAGGCAGCGGGCGTAGAGAATCAGCGCCTTGGCACTGGTGTTGTCTTCGCCCAGCAGCACTTTCAGTGTGGCTTCGGCGTCGGCGAAGCGATTGTCATCAAACAGCGCCTGAGCTTGCTCAAACGGGTCGGCAGCGGCCGGCGGCGGCATTTGCACGTGAGGCTCAAGCATCGCGCGCACAGCGGATTCTGGCTGTGCACCGGAAAAACCGTCCACCGGCTGACCGTCCTTGAACAGCACAACGGTCGGCAGGCTGCGAATGCCGAAGCGCGAAACGATGTCCGGCTCGACGTCGCAGTTGACCTTGGCCAGCAGCAACTCGCCCTGATAGCTCTCGGCGATGGTTTGCAGCATCGGCATCAACGCCTTGCACGGCGCACACCATTCGGCCCAGAAATCCACCAGCACCGGTTTGTGGAAAGAGTTCTCGATCACCGACTGCTCGAAATCGGCAGTCGTGGCGTCGAAGATGTACGGCGTTTCCTGACTCATGGGGGATCTCGTAAAAGCGTGAATGGGGCAACTATACGGCGTGGCGGGGTGTGGCCGGAAGCCGGAACACTGATCGTTCCCACGCAGAGCGTGGGAACGATCATGTCCGTGTGGCGTGGTAGAGGCTCACATGCCGAAACTCTTCGGGTTCGGCCAGATCGGGCAAGGTCATCGCTTCGAGCATTTCAATGCGCTGATACAGCGGATGGCGAAAATCCCTCACGCGCGAATCGGCCACCAGCGCTTCCTGGCCACGACTCAAGAATTCATCGAGCAACGGCAGATTCGCCCGGTCGTACAGCACGTCCGCCACCAGAATCAGATCAAAGCGATCCGCTTCGGCGAAAAAGTCTGTCGAGTAGCTGAGGTGTACGTCATTGAGTTCGGCATTCGCCCGACACGCGGCAATCGCCAGCGGGTCCAGGTCGCAGGCGACTACTTCCAGCGCGCCGGCCTTCACCGCCGCAATCCCCGCCACTCCGGAACCGGCGCCGAAATCCAGCACCCGTTTGCCCTCGACCCAGTGCGGGTTCTGGGCGAGATAACGGGCGACCGCCAGCCCACTGGCCCAGCAAAAACTCCAGTAAGGCGGCTCATGGAGAATTCGCCGGGTTTCTTCCGGGCTGAACGCGCGGTCCATGTTGTCGCCGTCGATCAGCCAAAGCTTCAGATCGGTGTCCGGTAATTCACAGGCAACCAGCTGTGCGTCACCGAGCAGTTCGCCTAACGCCTGTTGCAGGTCGAACGGTGCAATCATGGCGCTTTGACGAATTGCAGCTGACCCAGTACTTGCGTCGTTGGCTGCGTGATGACCCGCGACGGCAGATGCAAAATCAGCTGGCCGGACTGGCTGGCGCGGCCACGCAGTTCAACGCGGGCACCGACCGGGAAGGATTCCGGGTTGAAACGCAGGTGAAACGGCAGAACTTGGTTGGTGCCGATCAGGCTGGAGCTGGCCAGCAATTGCTGCGGGCGGTCCTTGTCGTCGATCACCAGCAGCGCCAGTTCGACTTCGGCGCCGGCCGGCACGCCTTGCAGGGTGCCGCTCAATTCACGCTGATAAGCGGGCAGCGGGCCGAGGTTGGCTGACTCCTTGGCTTTCTTCTGCGCCTGTTGCGGCGCGGGGCCTGGCGTCGGTGGCTGGGGCTTGGGCGCATCGCTGCTGCAGGCCACCAGCAGGCTGAAAAGACTGAGCAAAACGAGCGGTCTTAGGGACATTTGCGGCTCCAGCAAGGTGAAATCCATGGATCTAGCTCTATAACCCGTCTGTATACCGTAAACCCTATGGCTTGTCTTGCCACCGGGATGCGCTACCATGGCCCTCCCTTTTTTTGTTGCCTGCCACCATGCACTGTCCCTTCTGCGGTGCCAACGACACCAAGGTCATCGACTCGCGTCTGGTCGCCGAGGGCGAACAGGTACGCCGCCGGCGTGAATGCCTGGCCTGCGGCGAGCGTTTTACAACGTTCGAGACTGCCGAACTGGTGTTGCCGCGCCTGATCAAAACCGACGGCAGCCGTCAGCCGTTCGACGAAGAAAAACTCCGCGCCGGCATGCAGCGTGCGCTGGAGAAGCGCCCGGTGAGTGTCGAGCGCCTGGAATCGTCGTTGGTGCACATCAAACACAAACTGCGCGCCACCGGTGAGCGAGAGGTTAAATCCCTTGTCGTCGGTGAACTGGTGATGGCCGAGCTGCAAAAGCTCGACGAAGTCGCCTATATCCGCTTTGCTTCGGTGTATCGCCGCTTCCAGGACCTCAATGAGTTCCGCGAAGAGATCGATCGCCTGGCCCGTGAGCCGGTGAAAGAATGACCACCTCCGTAGAACAAGCCATCCTCGACGCCCATTACATGGCTCGCGCCCTGGAACTGGCGCGCAAAGGTCATTACACGACACACCCCAACCCTCGGGTGGGCTGCGTGATCGTGCGGGACGGGCAGATTGTCGGCGAAGGCTGGCACGTGCGCACCGGCGAACCCCACGCCGAAGTCCACGCCCTGCGCGCCGCCGGCGATAAGGCGCGAGGCGCCACCGCTTACGTGACCCTCGAACCTTGCAGCCACCACGGACGTACGCCGCCCTGCGCCGATGCGCTGGTACATGCGGGCGTGGCTCGGGTAGTCGCGGCGATGCAAGACCCGAACCCGTCGGTTGCCGGTCGTGGCATGCAGCGCCTGGCCCAGGCCGGCATCGCCACTGAAAGCGGTGTGCTGGAAGGCGAAGCGCGCAAGCTCAATGAAGGTTTCCTCAAGCGCATGGAGCACGGCTTGCCGTTCGTGCGGGTCAAGTTGGCCATGAGCCTCGACGGCCGCACGGCGATGGAAAGCGGCGAAAGCCAATGGATCACCGGTCCTGCGGCGCGTTCGGCGGTACAACGCCTGCGCGCCCAGGCGAGTGTGGTGCTGACCGGCGCCGACACGGTGCTGGCGGACAACGCTCGTCTCACCGTGCGTGCCGATGAGTTAGGCCTGGACCCTGAACAAACGGCCCTGGCCATGAGTCGCCTGCCGCTGCGCGTGCTGATTGACGGCCGTCTGCGCGTGCCGCTGGACGCGCCGTTCTTCAAGGCCGGCCCGGCGCTGGTCGCCACGTGCATGGCGATCGAAGAGCAATACGCCAATGGCCCGGAGTGCCTGATCGTGGCGGGCGAGGATGGTTTGGTCGACCTGCGCAAACTGCTGGTCGAACTTGCCGCCCGTGGGGTCAACGAAGTGTTGGTCGAGGCGGGCCCGCGTCTGGCCGGGGCTTTTGCTCAGCAAGGGCTGGTGGACGAGTTCCAGATTTTCATCGCCGGCAAGTTTCTCGGCTCTTCGGCGCGACCGTTGCTGGACTGGCCGCTGGCGCAGATGAAAGACGCGCCGGAACTTAAAATCACCGAAATCCGTGCGGTTGGCGATGACTGGCGAGTCATCGCCATTCCTTCGCCAGCGGCGAGCGTATAATTCTGGGCCTGCGCCACGCGACAGCCCTGTTCTCGAGGAGGACTCCATGTTTACCGGCATCATCGAATCCATCGGCAGTATTCGTGCATTGACCCCAAAAGGCGGAGATGTGCGGGTACACGTAGAAACCGGCAAGCTCGACCTGAGCGACGTCAAACTGGGCGACAGTATCGCGGTCAACGGCGTATGCCTGACTGCGGTTGAATTGCCAGGCAACGGCTTTGCGGCGGACGTCAGTCGCGAAACCCTCGACTGCACCGCCATGAATGACCTGAAAAGCGGCAGCCCGGTCAACCTGGAAAAAGCCTTGACCCCGACCACTCGCCTCGGCGGGCATCTGGTCAGCGGGCACGTCGATGGCGTGGGCGAAGTGGTTGCCCGTACCGAGAATGCTCGCGCTGTGGAGTTCCGCATCCGCGCACCGAAAGAGCTGGCCAAATACATCGCCCATAAAGGCTCGATCACCGTCGACGGCACCAGCCTGACCGTGAACGCGGTCGATGGCGCCGAGTTCTTGCTGACAATCATTCCGCACACCCTGAGCGAAACCATCATGGCGTCTTACCAGCCAGGTCGCCGGGTGAACCTCGAAGTTGACTTGCTGGCTCGTTATCTGGAACGCCTGCTGTTGGGCGACAAGGCCGCAGAGTCTGACTCTTTTCAAAGGCCGTCCGGAAGCATCACCGAAAGCTTTCTGGCCGCCAACGGCTACCTCAAATCCTGACCCAAGGGGGTGCCTTGTGGCGCTCAATAGCATCGAAGAACTGGTTGAAGACATCCGCCAAGGCAAGATGGTCATCCTCATGGATGACGAAGACCGTGAGAACGAAGGCGACCTGATCATGGCCGCCGAGTGCTGCCAGCCAGAACACATCAATTTCATGGCCAAGCACGCCCGTGGCCTGATCTGCATGCCGATGAGCCGCGAGCGCTGCGAACTGCTGAAGTTGCCCTTGATGGCACCGCGCAACGGTTCCGGTTTCGGCACCAAGTTCACCGTGTCCATCGAAGCGGCCACCGGCGTGACCACCGGTATCTCCGCTGCCGACCGTGCGCGCACCGTGCAAGCCGCTGCCGCGAAAGACGCCAAGGCTGAAGACATCGTCAGCCCCGGCCACATCTTCCCGCTGATGGCCCAGGCTGGCGGTACGCTGGCTCGCGCCGGCCACACCGAAGCGGCGTGCGACCTGGCGCGCATGGCCGGTTTCGAGCCTAGCGGCGTGATCTGCGAAGTGATGAACGATGACGGCACCATGTCCCGCCGCACGGAACTGGAAGCTTTTGCTGCCGAGCACCACATCAAGATCGGCACCATCGCCGACCTGATTCACTACCGGATGATCCACGAACGTACCGTTCAGCGGATTGCCGAGCAGCCGCTGGACAGCGAACTGGGCCAATTCAACCTGGTGACCTATCGTGATTCCGTGGAAGGCGACGTGCACATGGCCCTGACCCTGGGCACCGTGTGCGCCGACGAGCCGACCCTGGTTCGGGTGCACAACATGGACCCGCTGCGCGACCTGTTGATGGTCAAACAGCCTGGCCGCTGGAGCCTGCGCGCCGCGATGGCTGCGGTGGCCGAGGCTGGCAGCGGCGTCGTGCTGTTGCTCGGTCACCCGCTCGATGGCGACGTGTTGCTGGCGCACATCCGCGAAACCGCGGAGCACGTACCGGCGAAAAAACCGACCACCTACAGCATCGTCGGTGCCGGTTCGCAGATCCTTCGGGACCTGGGCGTGCGCAAAATGCGCCTGATGAGTGCGCCAATGAAATTTAATGCGATATCCGGTTTCGATCTGGAAGTTGTAGAATACGTGCCCTCCGAATAATGACCGGTTGTTTCCAGTCCTTGATTCGCGGTTAACACATCACTGAGGGACGCGTAGAAAACGCGTCCCGGCTCTTTAAGAGATCTAACGAATGACCCTGAAGACCATCGAAGGTACCTTCATCGCCCCTAAAGGCCGCTACGCTTTGGTAGTAGGCCGTTTCAACAGCTTCGTCGTTGAAAGCCTGGTCAGCGGTGCAGTTGATGCCCTGGTTCGCCACGGCGTGAGCGAAAGCGACATCACCCTCATCCGCGCGCCTGGCGCCTTCGAAATCCCGCTGGTTGCGCAAAAAGTCGCTCAAAAGGGCGAATACGCAGCAATCATCGCCCTGGGCGCGGTCATTCGTGGCGGTACTCCGCACTTCGAATACGTGGCTGGCGAATGCACCAAGGGCCTGGCCCAGGTGTCCATGGAGTTCGGCGTACCGGTCGCTTTCGGCGTGCTGACCGTTGATTCCATCGAGCAAGCCATCGAACGTTCCGGCACCAAGGCCGGCAACAAAGGTGCTGAAGCTGCCCTGTCCGCTCTGGAAATGGTCAGCCTGCTGGCGCAGTTGGAGGCCAAGTGATTAGCGACGAAAGCGATCGTTTCAACCCGCGCGATCCAAAGCCTGCGGATGCCGGCAAGCCATCGAAAAGCGTCAAGCGTCGCGAAGCCCGTCAGCTCGCGACTCAGGCGCTGTATCAATGGCACATGGCCAAAACTTCGCTGAACGAAATCGAAGCGCAGTTCCGGGTCGATAACGATTTCAGCGATGTCGATGCCGCCTACTTCCACGACATCCTGCACGGCGTGCCGGCGCACAAGACCGAGATCGATTCTGCCCTCGGCCCGTGCCTGGACATCACCATCGACGAGCTCGATCCGGTTGAACTGGCGGTTTTGCGCCTGTCCACCTGGGAACTGCTCAAGCGCGTCGACGTTCCATACCGCGTGGTGATCAACGAAGGTATTGAACTGGCCAAGGTCTACGGTTCCACCGACGGCCACAAGTTCGTCAACGGTGTACTCGACAAGCTGGCCCCGCGTCTGCGTGAAGCTGAAGTCAAGGCGTTCAAGCGCTGAAACGCGCTTGATACCCAATGGGCGAGTTTGAGCTGATCCGCAACTTCTTCGCCGCCGCGCCTTGTGCGCAGGGCGGCGAAGGCGTTGCCCTCGGAATCGGCGATGACTGCGCCTTGCTGGCTGTTCCTCCCGGGGAGCAGTTGGCGATTTCCACCGACACTCTCGTGGCCGGTGTGCATTTCGCAGATCCTTGCGACCCGTTTCTGCTCGGTCAGCGCTCGCTGGCCGTGGCCGTCAGCGATCTGGCTGCCATGGGCGCCACCCCCGTTGCCTTTACCCTTGCCCTGACGTTGCCGACGGTGACTGCCGATTGGCTGGATGCCTATGCCCGTGGTTTGAACACCATGGCGCAGAGCTGCGGTGTGGCGCTGGTGGGTGGTGATACCTCCCGTGGGCCGTTGAGCCTGACCATGACCGTGTTCGGTCGTGTGCCGGCGGGCAAGGCGTTGACCCGCAGCGGCGCGCAGCCAGGCGACTTGCTGTGCGTTGGCGGTGACCTGGGCAACGCTGCCGGCGCCTTGCCGTTGGTGCTTGGTCAGCGAACGGCTGAAGCGGCCATCGCCGATCCGCTGCTGGCGCATTACTGGTCGCCGCAGCCGCAGCTTGGGCTGGGAATGGCGCTTCGCGGTAAAGCCACCTCGGCGCTGGACATCTCCGACGGCCTGCTCGCGGACTGCGGGCATATTGCCCTCGCGTCGAAGGTCGGCATTCAGATTGAACGGGACACGCTGCCATTGTCGAACGCTTTAGTCGCCTTTCTCGGTCAATCGGGTGCAGAAGTAGCGGCCCTGAGCGGCGGTGATGATTACGTACTGGCCTTTACCTTGCCGTCCGTGGAGTTAGCGCAATTGTTGAGCGACGGCTGGCCGATCCATGTGGTCGGGCGCGTTGTGACGGGGCAGGGTGTGGTGCTGCTGGACGCCGTTGGGCATGACATCACCCCGCAAGCCCGGGGCTATCAACATTTTCGGGAGACACCGTGACAGATCATCCCAAACAGGTTCCGGCGGAATTCGTACCGCCGTCAGTCTGGCGCAATCCGTGGCATTTCCTGGCGTTCGGCTTCGGCTCGGGCACCCTGCCAAAAGCACCGGGCACCTGGGGTTCGTTAGTTGCGCTACCCTTTATCCCGTTGTGGCAGATGTTGCCCGACTGGGGCTACTGGCTGATGCTGGGTATCACCATGCTGTTCGGCTTCTGGCTGTGTGGCAAAGTGGCCGACGATTTGCGGGTGCACGACCACGAAGGCATCGTCTGGGACGAAATGGTCGGGATGTGGATCACCCTGTGGCTGGTGCCGGAAGGTTGGTATTGGTTGCTGGCTGGGTTTTTGATGTTCCGCTTCTTCGACATACTCAAGCCGTGGCCGATCCACTGGATCGACCGGCATGTGCATGGCGGCGTCGGGATCATGCTTGATGACGTATTGGCCGGGGTGTTTGCGTGGCTGGCGATGCAGGGGCTGGTATGGATTTTCGCCTGAAGGGCGAAACAGGGGGACTAAGGATGGCTCGACGCTGGTTGGCGGTGATGGTTTTCACGATGTTTTGCTCGCTCGCCCAGGCGGGTGACGGGGCGACGACGCCGTCGGTGATTCATCTGGCCAGCGAAGACTGGGAAGACTACACCGCCGCCGATGGCCACGGTCTGGGCTGGGACGTGTTGCGGGAAGTCTTCGAGCCAGCGGGGGTCAAACTGGACATCCGC
Source organism: Pseudomonas sp. MDT1-16 (assembly GCF_054898115.1). NCBI lineage: Bacteria > Pseudomonadati > Pseudomonadota > Gammaproteobacteria > Pseudomonadales > Pseudomonadaceae > Pseudomonas > Pseudomonas sp. MDT1-16. Next base: position 5,676,585 of record NZ_CM142717.1, on the reverse strand, counting down.
AGCGAACCCTACGTCCGCTCCATGGGCCTGGCCCAGCGCGGCGAAGTCGACGCGTGTGTCGGCTCCTATCATGATGAGTCCAGCGATCTGCTCTATCCGCGCTGGAACTTCGATACCGATCACATCTACGCCCTAGGGCTGGCCAGCACCCCCGCACCGACCCCGGAAACCCTGGGCAACTATCGACTGGCCTGGGTCCGCGGCTACGACTATCAGGATTACCTGCCCAACGTACGCCGCTATAACGAAGTCATGCGGCGTACCGGGATTTTGTCGATGTTGACCCACAATCGCGCCGACTTTTACATCGACGCGTTGACCGAGGTCGACTACGTCATCAAGCGGGCCAAGGATCCGTCGCAGTTTCGTCGCACCCACATCGCGGAATTGCCGCTGTATCTGTGTTTTGCCAAGACGCCCAAGGCCCGAACACTGATGGCGCTGTTCGATCAGCGCATGGACGTGCTGGTGAAAAGCGGTCAGCTGAAACCGATCTTCGAGCGCTGGAAACAACCCTATCCATTCGACTCAAACTAAGCACGAACCCTGTAGCAGCTGGCGAAGCCTGCGTTCGGCGGCAGAGCCGTCGTGAAACCTGCCGACTCGGTCAGTTTGATACACCTCAGTGCCTGAATTTACGATGGCTGCGCCGCCGAACGCAGGCTTCGCCAGCTGCTACAGGGCGTGCGCAGACCGGGCCTCAGGCGCCTGAGATCCAACTTTTTGATCGTTATACCCCATAATTCAGCCTGAGCGTCTGTAGGAACGTGCTGTTACAATGCCGCGTCTGCGAATCTCCAGTACTTATTGATCAGGAGCACACCGGTGCCTGTCGTTTTTGTCGCCGCTTCCAAGCTGCCAACGCCTTTTGCGCAATTCACCATGCACGGCTTTCTCGATGAAGAAAACGGGCGCGAGCACGTTGTGCTGAGCCTGGGTGAGTTCGCCGACGGTGCCCCGGTACTCGGCCGGTTGCACTCCGAGTGCCTGACCGGCGATGCCTTGTTCAGCCAGCGTTGCGACTGCGGCTCGCAACTCGAGGCCGCCTTGCAGGCCATCGCTCGTGAAGGCCGTGGTGTGTTGCTCTACTTGCGTCAGGAAGGCCGTGGCATTGGTCTGCTGAACAAGATCCGCGCCTATGAATTGCAGGATGGCGGTGCCGACACCGTTGAAGCCAACGAGCGTCTGGGCTTTGCCGCTGATCAGCGTGACTATGCCATGTGCCTGCCGATGCTGGAGCACTTGGGCGTGAAGTCCCTGCGTTTGATGACCAACAACCCACGCAAGGTCAAAGCCTTGACCGACATGGGCATCGTGGTCGCCGAGCGCGTGCCGCTGCACACCGGCCACAACCCGCACAACAAACTCTACCTGGCCACCAAGGCCAGCAAGCTCGACCACATGATGGGCAACGAGCATCAGGGTGAGGCTGACCGCGCGTGACCCGAGGTCAGGTGCGGCGGCGACTGTCCGTCAACTGGTGGCAATACCTGGCGTTGGCCTTATTGCCGCTGTTCGTGATCAACGGCGTGTTTGGCCAGAGGGAGGCGCTCCTGCCGGTGCTGGCAATGCCGTTTTTCATCGCGGGTGTGGCTTCGATGTTTGTCAGCCTGAAATTCTTTGGCGGCTACAAGCACGCGTTGATCGCCACTCAAAAAGCCCTCGACACCCCTGAAGAACCTGCTGCCTGGATCGCCCTGGCGGCCAAGCGTCGCACCGCGTTCCTGGCTGCCGGCCTGCCGGCCTGGATCGGCGCGTTGGCGGTATTCGTCGGCCTCGAAGCGGTGCCGTTGATGTTGTTGGCGCTGTCGACCCTGGTGCTGTTCTACCTTTACCGTATTCCGCGTCAACTCGGTTGATGCGATCTGTCTGGCTGGCGGTTTTGCTGCTGGCCGTCAGTGGCCCGGCGGCTGCGGTCGAACGCGTTGTCAGCCTCGCGCCGTCCCTCTCTGAAATCGTTGTTGAGCTGGATTCAGCCGACCTGTTGGTGGGTGTGCTGGATGCCGGTGAGCGTCCTGCCAAACTCAAAGACCTTCCTTCCGTTGGCCGGTACGGTCAGCTGGACATGGAACAGCTGCTCAGTCTCAAGCCCGATCTGCTGTTGCTCTGGCCCGGCAGCGTTGGCCCGGCCCAGCGTGAACAACTCAAGCGGTTGAACATCCCGACCTACGTTGCCGACCCCCACAACCTCGAACAACTCACGTCGCAGATTGAGGCGATTGCCTCGCAGCTCGGCCGTCCGGAGCGTGGCGTTTCATTGGCTGAAAAGTTGCGTCAGCGACTGGATTCGCTGCGCCAGCGTTATCGTCGGGATGAGCCATTGCGGGTGTTTTATCAGGTCTGGGATCGACCGCTGTACACCGTTGGCGGCGGGCAGATCATCAGCGATGCGCTTGAAGTGTGCGGGGCGCGCAATGTGTTTGCCGACCTGACACTGCCGGCGCCGCAGGTCAGTATTGAGGCGGTATTGCAGCGTAATCCAGAAGTGATTCTGGCCAGCGATCAGGCGCAACTCGATGCGTGGAAAACCTGGCCGCAAGTGGCGGCAGTGGCGCAGGGGCAATTGCTGTTGGTGGCGGATAAAGGGCTGGAACGGCCGAGTGGGCAGATGATCGAAGCGACGGTCAAGTTGTGCCAGCTGATCGCACCCGATCGCTGAGACCGCGATGGGGCCAGCCCAAACGCCGCTAATCTCAGGTCAGAGCTTCGGCGTCCAGGTCACCCCAAACATCCACGCCCGACCTTCCTCGCGATACCCATGCTGACTGCCATCATGGCTGTACAGCGCTCGGCTATAACCCTTGTCCAGCACGTTATCGACCTTAAGCTCAAGCTTGATCTCACGATTCAACGCCCAGCTGCTGCGCAACCCCAGCAGTGCATACCCGCCCAACGGCTGCTGATTGTTTTCATCGTCGTAGCTGCTGCTCACGGCCTGCCAACTGGCGCCGAGCCCCAAGCGTTCGAACTGCCGATCCAGATCCAGGCTCAAGGTCCGCCGTGCACGGCGAGCCAGGGTGTGACCACTGTCGCGATCCCGCGGGTCGATGATCGCCACGCCGAGGTTGCTCTGCCAGCCGAACAGTTCCTGTTTCAACGCCGCTTCGAACCCGTTGATCCGTGCCGAGGCCACGTTCTGCGGACGTGAGTTGCTGCCGAAAATAATCGCGTCTTCCAGGTCCGTACGGTAAAGCGAAGCTTCCAGGCGAGCGGTGTCGGTCAGCTGACTGCGCCATTGCAGCTCGTAGCTTTTCGAGGTCTCGGGTTTCAGATCCGGATTACTGAAATCGGGGTAATACAGATCATTGAACGTCGGCGCGCGGAAACCTTCGCTGTAGGTCAGCAGCACATCGTTGTCCGGATTCAGCGGCAGGGTGAAGGTGCCGCTCCAGCTGTTCTGGCCGCCGAACTGCTGGTTCTGATCGCGGCGCAGACCCAGTTCGGTGGAGAAGCTATCCGACTGGTAGTGATGCTGAATGAACGCCGCACGGTTCCAGCGGCTGTCCTCGTCGAATGGCGTGCTGCTGTTGATTCGGTCCTCGTACCAGTCGCCGCCGAGGATCAGGCTGTTGCGCTCGTCGAGGGTCAGGTCGTTCTGCCAGTTCACCGAATCACGGTACGTGTTGAACACGCTGCGTTCGTCACTGAGCTTGTCTAAAGTCCTCTCGCGGTTTTCGCTGTGGCCGAACTCGACGCGGGTTTTCCACCGGTCGTTGATACGCGCATCGACGTAACTGCTGATGCTGCTGACCGCGAAGTCGCTGTAGGGCTGCTGCTGGACTGACTCGAACGTGTCCATGTCGAAGCGGCCGAACGGATTGTCGAACTCACTTTTGCCACGGTTATCCAGCAGGTTGGCGCCGATTTCGATGTCATCGGTGAGGGCGTGACTCAGGCTCAAACTCACCGATTTGTTGCGGTAGTCGTCATGATCGCCGTCGCTGGGATACGACTCGCGAGTGCGATTGATTCCGGCGGTTTCATCGAGGCTGGCGCCGAGATTGAATCGGGTCTGATCGTCACCGCCGGACAACCCGAGGCTGCGTTCCCAGGTCCGGTTGCTGCCGAAACCTGCGTGCATTCGCGGTTGCAAACCGGGTTCGCCGCCATGGCGGGTGAAGATCTGAATCACCCCACCTATCGCGTCGCTGCCATAAATCACCGAGCGTGAGCCGCGCAGCACTTCCACGCGCTCAACCTGTTCGATGTTGATGTGCTGCAGGTTGCTGTCACCGGAGGTGGAATTGCCGATGCGCTGGCCGTCGACCAGCACCAGACTCTGGGCTGATTTGGTGCCGCGAATGTAAATCCCCGGCAGACTGCCGCGCCCACCGGTTTGCCCGACTTGCACGCCGGGTACACGGCGCAGCAAGTCAGTGACGCTGCTCGGTTGCAGGCGATCAATGTCTTCGCGGGTGAACACGGTGTTGGCAGCGCTGCTGTCATTGCGCGCTTCGACCTGACGGTTGGCGCTGATCAGCACGTCGGGAAGCTTCAGGGCCTGATCGCGTTCGAAGGTGTCGGCCAGGAGCGGGCCAGACGGCAGAAGGGTCAGCGTCAGGGCGAGGGGAGAGAGTTTCATCGGTCATCCGTGGCGGGGGTGAAGCACGGCGCACGGGCGTGCGCCGTTTTCTTCAGGTATTGAGCAGTTGCAGGCGCTGACGAATCGAAGCCTCGATCCCAGCCTCATCCAGCCCACACTCAGCCAGCATTTGCGCAGGCTTGGCGTGCTCGACATAACTGTCCGGCAAGCCCAAATGGAGCATCGACTTGAGAATGTTTTCGCGGGCGAGAAACTCGCTGACGGCGCCACCGGCACCGCCCATGATCGCGTTCTCTTCGATCGTCACCAGCAGCTCATGGCTACCGGAGATTTCGCGAACCAGTGCTTCATCGAGCGGTTTGACGAACCGCATGTCGACCACGGTTGCATCCAGCGTTTCGGCGACTTTCAGCGCCTCGGCCAGTTGCACGCCGAACACCAGCAGGGCGACTTTGCGGCCCTGACGACGAACCACGCCTTTGCCGATTTCGATCGGTTCGAGGTTTTTTTCGATCGTCGCATTCGGACCATTGCCGCGCGGATAACGCACGGCCGCCGGGCCGTTGAACAGGTGACCGGTGGTGAGCATTTTGCGCAATTCGTTTTCGTCACTCGGGGTCATCACCAACATGCCGGGGATGCAGCGCAGGAACGACAGGTCGAAGCTGCCCGCGTGCGTCGGGCCGTCTTCACCCACTAAACCTGCGCGGTCGATGGCGAACAACACGTCGAGGTTTTGCACCGCGACGTCATGAATCAGTTGATCGTAACCGCGCTGCAGGAACGTCGAGTAGATCGCCACCACCGGTTTCGCGCCTTCGCACGCCATGCCGGCGGCGAAGGTCACGGCGTGTTGCTCGGCAATCGCCACGTCGAAGTAGCGCAGCGGGAAGCGCTCGCTGAAAGCCACCAGATCGGAGCCTTCTTTCATCGCTGGAGTGATCCCGACAAGACGCGGATCGGACGCGGCCATGTCACACAACCATTCGCCGAACACACCGGAATACTTCGGCCCGCCGGCCTTTTTCGGCGCAGCGGCCGGCGCGTCCAGGGGTTCGAGTTTGGTAATGGCGTGGTAACCGATCGGGTCGACTTCCGCCGGAGCGAAGCCTTTGCCTTTCTTGGTGACGACGTGCAGGAATTGCGGGCCTTTCAGATCGCGCATGTTGCGCAGGGTGGCGATCAGGGTCGGCAGGTCGTGGCCATCGATCGGGCCGATGTAGTTCCAGCCCAGCTCTTCGAACAGCGTGCCGGGAACCAGCATGCCTTTTGCGTATTCTTCGGTGCGACGGGCGATTTCCCAGGCGCCGGGCAGGCGCGACAGGACCTTTTTGCTGCCTTCACGCATGCTCGCGTAAGTGCGGCTGGAAAGGATTTTCGCCAGATAATTCGACAGCCCGCCAACGTTGCGCGAGATCGACATGTCGTTGTCGTTGAGGATCACCAGCATGTTGGCGTTCACTTCGGGCGCATGGTTCAGCGCCTCGAAGGCCATGCCGGCGGTCAGCGCGCCGTCGCCGATCACTGCAATCGCCTTGCGATCACTGTTCTGCAGACGGGCGGCAATGGCCATGCCCAGCGCGGCGCTGATCGAGGTGCTGGAGTGGCCGACGCCGAAGGTGTCGTACTCGCTCTCGGAACGACGCGGGAACGCCGCGACGCCGTCCTTCTGGCGCAGGGTGCCCATGCGCTCGCGACGGCCGGTGAGGATTTTGTGCGGATAGGCCTGATGACCGACGTCCCACACCAGCCGGTCGTCCGGGGTGTCGAAGACGTAATGCAACGCGATGGTCAGCTCGATGACGCCCAGGCCGGCACCAAAATGCCCGCCGGTCTGACCGACCGTGTAGAGCAATTCCAGGCGCAACTCATCGGCCAGGGTTTCCAGCTCGGCTTCGCCTAACCGGCGCAGGCCGTCCGGCGTGTTGGCACGGTCGAGCAGGGGCGTGGTCGGGCGCTTGCGGGGAATCTCATGAAACGTCGTGGGCATCAGGCGAATCGTTATAGGTATAAAAGATGCGGCAGTTTACCTGATGCATCGCCCCCTGCCCACGCGTTGGTCTTTTTTGGCAGATACGCCGTCAGCTGCGGCGTTCGACGATATAACGGGCCAGATCGCGCAATGGCTCGGCTGCCGCGTCAAACGGTCGCAGCGCGTGCAGGGCCTGATCGCGCAGTTCCAGGGCGTAGGCCTTGGCGGCGTCGAGACCGAGCAGGGCCGGGTAGGTTGGCTTGTCGCGTGCGATGTCCGCGCCCTGGCGTTTGCCGAGGGTTTCGGTATCGCTTTCGACGTCGAGAATGTCGTCCTGGACCTGGAATGCCAGACCGATGGCCTGAGCATAAGCCTGCAAAGATTTCAGTTCGTCTTTCTCGGCACGGCCACTGGCCAGAGCGCCAAGCTTGACGCTGACTTCGATCAGCGCGCCGGTCTTGTGCCGGTGCATGTATTCAAGGGCTTTTTGATCGAGTTTCACACCGACCGAACCGAGGTCAATGGCTTGACCGCCGACCATGCCGGCCGGGCCTGCCGCTAACGCTAGAGCGCTGACCATCTGCAGGCGAACTTCCGCGTCCGAGGTGCTCAGGCGCGGATCAAGCAGGGCGCTGAAGGCCAGGCTCTGCAAGCCGTCACCGGCCAAAATCGCGCAGGCTTCATCGAATTTCTTGTGGGTGGTCGGCTGGCCGCGACGCAGATCATCGTCGTCCATGGCCGGCAAATCGTCATGCACCAGGGAATAAGCGTGAATCAGCTCCACCGCGCAAGCAGCCCCATTGGCTTGCTCAGCCTTGCCGCCCAGCGCTTCGCAGGCGGCGTAGGCCAGCAGCGGGCGGACACGTTTGCCGCCATTCATCACGCTGTAGCGCATGGCTTCGTACAGACGTGCCAGCTCAGGGCTCGGCGCGTTGAACAGGGTTTCCAGTGCAGCGTTGACGCGGGCCTGGCTGGTCGCCGAATACGCTGCAATCATTCTGGCTGATCCGCGTCGAAGGGTTCCTCGGCCAGCTCGCCGTCACGCTCGAGCAGCACTTGAACCTTTTGCTCGGCCTGGGCCAGCGCTGCCTGGCAATCGCGGGTCAGACCGATGCCTTGCTCGAAAGCCGTCAGCGAATCTTCCAGCGACAATTCGCCGTTCTCCAGACGCTCTACCAGCGTTTGCAGGTCAGCGAGCGATTGTTCGAAATCCAGTGCAGCTTTTTTGCGGGCCATGGCGGCTATTTCCGGTTGACGTTAAACCGGCGCGACACTAGCAGACATGGGGGGTATGGGCAAATGAGCTGGGCGTTTTGGCCACTGGTTTCAGCAGCAACACACTCTATGTAGCAGCCTGCGTCCGGCTGCGCAGCAGTCGTAAAAACCAGTACCCGCGTTACATCAGACATACCGTGCACGCAGGATTGACGACTGCTGCGCAGCCGGACGCAGGCTTCGCCAGCTGCTACAGATCACCTTTTGGTTTATTTAAAGGGTTGAGTCATTTGGATAATTGATCTGGTACCGAGTACTGCGCCCACCACCTGGCAGGCGTTCCAGGCAGCCCTTCTCCAACAGTTCGGCCAGATGACGGGTCGCGGTGGCTTTCGACACTTTGGCGACTGCCTGGTATTGCGCCGCGCTGATGCCCGCCTCGAAACCTCGTTCCCCGCCATCGAGCAAGCGGTTGAGGACCTTTATCTGTTCGGCCGACAACCCGGACTCCCGGTGCGCCTGCCAAAAACGCGCTTTGCCCAGCACGCTTTCGATCCGGGCCATGGCTTGTTGCAAGCTGCGCAGCAAGGTTTGCAGAAACCATTCGAGCCACTCGGTGATATCCAGTGTGGCTTTCTGGCAGGTTTCGAGCACTCGATAATAACCGGACCGGTCTTCGAGAATGCTCGCCGACATGGCATAGAAGCGGATGGCTTGAGCTTCGCCCTGAGCCAATGCCAGATCGGTGATCGTGCGCGTCAGGCGCCCGTTGCCATCGTCGAAAGGGTGCAGAGTGACAAACCAGAAGTGCGCGATGCCGGCCCGCAGCAATGGATCGAGCCCCGCCTGATTTCGGCTGGCGGTAAACCAGGTGAGGAAGGTGTCGAGCTGTCGCTCAAGGCCCTGACGAGGCGGGGCTTCGAAGTGGACGGTCGGCCTGTCGAGGCGTCCAGACACGACTTGCATCGGATCATCGCCGCGTAACGCACCGATAGGGATCGGTCGGGCGGCGAGGGCGGTGTCCTGCTCGGGAAACAGCCATTCGTGCCAATCGAGCAGACGCTCCAGTGTCAGCGGCTCAGCGAAATGCTGAGTGGCATCGAGCATCAATTGCGCCAGCCCTTCGCTGCGCTGGCTGACGTTATTGCGATCCACCAGATCCAGCCCTAGACGACGCGCCAGCGACGAACGCACCGAACCTACGTTCAGCTGCTCACCCTCAATGGCGGATGAGGTCACGATGTTCTGCAACAGCGCATCCAGTTCGCTTTGAGCGCTCAGAGAACTGCCCACTGAGCTCGCCATGCCCATCAGTCGCCCTTGTGCTTGGACACACTCGCGCAAAAACGGCCCCAACCGCTCTGCTTGCCAGTTAAAATTCGGCCAATCGGGCTGCTGCCAGATCCAGTGAGGTGCCATGAACTCGGTGCTCTTGGAGTGGGTGAGCCGAATAGAAACGTTATTCGGCTCATGTGGTGAGCCGAATATGACGCCTATTCGGCTCACCGTCCAGCCACGAGCGTGATTCCTGCCGCAAATTCAGATGTCTGCGATTGTTAAAAAACCGCCGAATGGCTAATCTTCGCGCCTTCTACGACCCGATAGTCACGGGTCTTTCTGACGAAACGCAGTGTTTGGATCTGTAACGCGCCGAGGATCGGGCGCAAGGTTTCGTTATGCATGGCAGGAGGCGTCACATGCGTTGTGTTCTTACGTTGCTGATCACGCTTGTCTGCGCGACCGCGGCCTGGGCCGAGCCTTCGGCCGAGCTGTCGGAACCGGTGGGTGGCTGGCGTTATTCCGGCCTGCTGGACCGCAGTGAAAATCCTCAAGTCGCCTATCCCACGCCACCCATTGATCGGGGTGTGCAGCGCAATCGCACAATGATCCAGGGCCAGCTCAAGGCCATCGGCACTCAGCGTGGACCGCACAGCCTGGCGGTTAACGGCAATCCTCTGAATCTGTACACCGACGACCAAGGGCGTTTCGCCCGGCCGTATGCGTTCGGTGCCGGTTCCAACAGCGTCGAAGTTCGCAGCGCTGAGGGCAAATCGCTCAAGCGCGTCCAATTTTATGAAGCCAACAACCTGCGCACCCCGGCGCGGATTCGCGTGGTGCTGGGTTGGGACGACCCGAAAGCCGAACTCGATCTGCACATCATCACCCCCGACGGCCAGCATGCATTCTGGGCCCGCCCGGCGATGAGCAACGGCGGCGGCCTGGATCCGGACGGCGTCGATGGCCCCGGCCCGGAAATGTTCACCATGACCGCGCCGATGCATGGCACCTATCTGGTTTACGTGAACTATTGGGGTAACTTCGGCAGTGGCGGCTATAACTTCGATGAGACCAGCAACCAGAACGAGGTGATCACCTCGCAGATCAACCTGGTGCTCAACGAAAACACCGTCGACGAAAAACGCGAAACCTTCATCGTGCCCCTGCGCGCGATCGGTGACCTGCTGCTGGTCAAGACTTTCAACTATTAAGCATCCCGCACCACGGATGAATTGGGCTTTGTGAAATGAGCGATAACACTGTTTCCCCGGCCGCCGACGCACCTGCTGCCAAACCTTCCCGGCGCTGGCCGGCCGTCCTGATCGGGCTGTGCCTGGTGGCCGGCGTGGCGGGTGGGTTGGGCTGGTTCATGCACAAACCCAAGGCGCCGCCGGCGGAATTGGCCAGCGACAAACTGGGCATGAGCCGGCCGGACGGTCTGCTCGAAACCCACTCCTTGAGCCGGTTGCCCAAGGATTTGCTGGCGGTGCCGTTCCTCAAGGAAACCCTGACTGAAGATTTCGTCTTCTATTACGAAACGCATGCGGATCGTCTCGGTTTGATCGGCAGTCTGCGACGGATCACTTACGAACACGATTTGAAGCTGCAGGACAGCCTGATCGAGCATCTCTTCGATCAACCGGCGGACGTGGCGCTGTGGCGTGGGGCGGATGGTCGCTTGAAAGACTTTTTGTTGGTGATGGATCGCGGTGGTCTGGCCAAGGTGCTGGAGCCGCTGGCGAAAGTGGCGCTGGATGATTCGCAGCTGAGCAAAATCGGTGATGTGAAAGTGGGTGCCGACGATGTGGCGCTCTATCAACTGAGCTACAACGCCAGCAAAGCGCTGCTGTTCGCTTCCCATGGCGACAAACTGGTGGTGCTGTCCAACCCGACCAAACTCTACGATCCGCAAAGCGGCTCACCGGAAGAACCGGGCAGCGTCTCAACCAAGGCCATCGCCGCGTTGCTCAATGGCGACAAACTGTTCCCCGAAGCCTTTGGCCTGCAACCGCGCGCACCAGAGGTGAAACAACGCCTCTCGGTCAATTCCAGCGTCCTGGCCATGGGTTATCAGCGTTTCATCCCGAACTTCGCCGGCCTGCGCTTCGACATGGACGACAAGGGCTGGCACAGCTTCCTCGCCCTGGACGAACTGGACAACCAGCCGGACTTCGATTTCAAACCGATCTGGCAAGCCATGCCGATGGGCGCCAGCGCCTGCGTAGCGTTGCCGCTCGCCGCCGAACAACAGAAGCCGTTGCTGGTGAAACTCGGTGCCGAAGAGTCGGTGGCCCAGGCCCTGACCGAACACATGGCCGGTGCCGCCGGCCTCTGTTGGTACGCCGATTCGCGGTTGTACACGCCGTTGCTGGTGGCCAGCCTGAACGATGATGACAGCGCAAAACTCGACGGTGATCTGGGCAATTTGTTCGGATCGATGGTCGGCGCCTTTGAGGCCAACGTCGAAGAGCATGCCTTCCCGGTGGTCGAGAAACAGGAAGGTGAAACCCATCAGTGGCAACGTCAGGTCAGCTCCAACTTCGGCCCTTACAAGGCCAAAGACGCCGAGCAACCGGACGCGATCACCGGCAAGGCGTTCATGAAAGTGAGCCTGGCGCGCCACGGCTCGACGCTGCTGTTCTCCCTCGACGACACGCTGGTGGACAAAGCCCTCGGCACCCTCGACAAACGCTTCCCGCCGATGGCCGACGTGGTGCCAAAAGACCTGCTGATGCCGGTCTACTTCGGCCCTGATTCCATGGCGCAGCTGATGCAACAGGAAACCCTCGACAGCCTGCCGCAAGACATGGAACCGGTGTTCTACAACGCGGCGCAAACCTACCTGATCCCCAAACTGCGCAAGCTCGGCGGTTACGGCAAGTACGCACTGACGCTTCCGGAAGGCAGCGAACCCGATGGCCACTGGCAATGGCTGCCGCTGGAATGGAAAGCCCTGTGACCGCACTTATCCGAGGCCTTGGTCTGCTGGCGATGTTGCTGGGCACTCGGGCATTTGCCACTGAGGCGCCGCCACTGGACGTGCAGCAATCCCAGGTGTTCCGTGCCTGGTTCGTGCGCATCGCTCAGGAACAACTGACCCAAGGCCCGAGCCCGCGCTGGTATCAGCAGGACTGCGCCGGCCTGGTCCGTTTTGCCGCCAACGAAGCGCTGAAAGTCCATGACGATAAATGGCTGCGCAGCAATGGCCTGTCCAATCGCTACTTGCCGCCGGAGCTGCAACTGAGCGAGGCCCAACGCGCTCTCGCTCAGCAATGGCAGCAGGGCGGCGGCAAGGTCGGGCCCTACGTCAACGCAATCAAACTGATTCAGTTCAACAGCCATTTGGTCGGCCGCGATTTAGCGCAAGCCCGGCCCGGCGACCTGATGTTTTTCGATCAGGGCGACGACCAGCACCTGATGATCTGGATGGGCCGCTACATCGCCTATCACACCGGCACCGCCACCCCGACTGACAACGGCATGCGCTCCGCAAGCCTGCAGCAACTCATGACATGGAAGGACACCCGATGGATCCCCGACGCAGCCAACCCCAACTTCATCGGCGTCTATCGACTGAATTTTCTCTCCCAATGATCGGTGCCCGCATGCTGCGTTTTCTGCCTCTGCTGTTGGTATTAGTGCTGCCTTTTTCGGCGGTCAACGCCGAAGACACCGTCGAGCCAAGCGGCTACACGCCGGTGGCCGGCGAAAGCTTTTTCCTGCTGGCGGATAGCAGCTTCGCCGCCGACGAACAGGCGATGGTTCGCCTCGAAGCACCGGGTCGCGACTACCGGCGGTTCCGCATGGAGCCTTACGGCGGCGCCGACATTCGCGTGTACCGCATCGACAAGCCGCTGGATTTTCTCAAGCGCCAGAAGAACCTGCACCGGGTGGTCAGCGACGGCCAGTTCAAGGGAGAAGGCCTGTCGAACACGCTCGCGTATTTGTGGGACAACTGGTACCGCAAATCCCGTCGGGTGATGCAGCGGGCGTTCTCCTACGAATCGCGTAAACAAGTCACCGAGGAAGTGCCGGAACTGAAGATGGGCACCGCCATCGCCGCGCCAACGCCCTACGACGCTCAGCCGCAATTCGCGCTGATTCCGGGCTTGCCGGTAGTCAGTCAATTCCGTTATCCGCTGTGGCAAGCCAAACCGATCCAGCCGCCTGAGGGCGTGAACCTGGCCGGATCTTCCAGCGAGTTCGTCAGCGTTGCACCGGGTAACGTTTACATCCCGTTGGGCAATCTGAAGCCGGGTCTGTACCTGGTGGAAGCGCTCATTGGTAAATACCGTGCGACCACCATGGTCTTCGTCTCCAACACCGTGGCCGTGAGCAAGATTGCCGGTGATGAACTGCTGGTGTGGGCCGCGCGCAAACACGAAGGCAGTTCGGTGCCGAAGGTCAATGTGCTGTGGACCGATGGCCTGGGTGTAATGAGCAGTGGCGCCACCGACGCCGATGGTTTGTTGCGTCTGAAGCACGTCAGCCCGGAGCGTTCTTTCGTGATCGGCGAGGACGAAGAGGGCGGGGTGTTCGTCTCCGAAAACTTCTATTACGACAGCGAAATCTACGACACCAAACTCTATGCGTTCACCGACCGGCCGCTGTATCGGCCGGGGGATTGGGTGTCGCTGAAAATCGTCGGTCGCGAGTTCAAGAATGCCCGCGACTCGGTGCTGCCGACGGCTGCCGACGTCAATGTCACAGTACTTGATGCGACCGGCACAGCGCTGCAATCGCTGGCGCTGAAACTCGATTCCAAGGCGGGTACTCAAGGCCGGTTCCAGTTACCGGACAACGCGGTAGCGGGTGGTTATGAGCTGCGTTTCAGCTACAAGGATCAGGCCTACAGCAGCGCCTTCCGCGTGGCCGAATACATCAAGCCGCACTTCGAAATTTCCCTGAACCTGGCCAAGCAGGATTACCGCACCGGCGAACCGGTGAAAGGCAACCTGGTGCTGCTGTACCCGGACGGAAAGCCAGTGGCCAACGCCAGGTTGAGCCTGAGCCTGCGCGCCCAACAACTGTCGATGGTCGACAACGAACTGCAATACCTCGGGCAATTCCCGGTTGAGTTGACCAGCACCGAACTGACCACCGATTCCAAGGGCAACGCGACGCTCGATCTGCCGGCTGCCGAGAAGCCGAGTCGCTACATGCTCACTGTGTTCGCCAGCGATGGTGCGGCGTATCGGGTCAAGACCACCAAGGAAATCCTCATCGACCGTGGCGCCGCGAGTTTCAGCCTGCGCGCACCGCAACGGTTCAGTGCGGTGAGTGACAAGGTTGCGTTCAGTTACTTGAATGAAGGCGGCAGCGAGCAAAGCAAAGCGGTCACTCCGAGCGGTTACAGCTGGGTTCGTCTGGAAGACCAGAGCACCGGCGAAGGCAAACTTGCCGCAGCCGATAAAGGTTTCACGTTGGCGTTCGAGCGTCCGGGCACGTACAACCTGACGCTGAAGGACGACCGTGGTCGCGTGGTGGGTGCGACCGGTCATTCGGTCACTGGTGATGGCGTCAAAGCCGTGCCCGGCACCGTGGAAATTGTCCTCGACAAACCCGAGTACAAGGCCGGCGACGAAGCCCTTGCGTTGATCACCTTCCCGGAGCCGATCAGCGATGCCTTGCTGTCACTCGAGCGCGACAAAGTCGAGGCCACAGCGCTGCTGTCCAAGGGCGGCGACTGGCTGAAGATGGAAAAACTCAGCGAGACCCAATACCGCGCGCGGATCCCGGTGAAGGATAATTTCGCTCCGAACCTGACCTTTTCGGTGCTCTACACCAAGGGCGGTCAGTACAGCTTCCAGAACGCCGGCATCAAGGTGATCGCGCCGCAGATCGACGTGGCCATCGCCACCGATAAAGAGTCGTATCAGCCGGGCGATACCGTGTCGGTGGACTTGACCACGCAGTTCGCTGGCAAGCCGATTCCGGCGCACCTGACAGTCAGCGTGGTGGACGAAATGGTCTACGCCCTGCAACCGGAAGTCGCACCGACCATCGACCAGTTTTTCTACCACCCGCGCCGCAACAACGTGCGCACCAGCGCCAGTCTGTCGTTCATCAGCTATGACGTCGCGTTGCCGGGCAGCCCGGGTGCGCCGGGCAAAGCTAACCGCAGCGAGCGAGGCGTGAAAGTGCTGGAGCGGCCGCGCCGTGAAGACGTCGATACCGCTGCGTGGCAGCCGGAACTGGTGACCGACGCCAACGGCAAAACCCGCTTTACGTTCAAGATGCCGGACTCGCTGACCCGCTGGCGCATCACCGCCCGGGCCATCGCCGATGACGGTCAGGTCGGGCAGAAGAAGCAGTTCGTGCGCTCGGAAAAACCGCTGTACCTGAAGTGGAGCGGGCCAACCAAATTCCGCGCTGGCGACAAACCTGATCTCGGCGTGTTCGCTTTCAGTCAGGCCGAAAAACCGGTCAAGGCTGAGCTGGTGATGCATTACGCTGGCGCCGAACAGCGCGTGCCGGTGACGCTGAATAACGGCATCAACTACATCGCGCTGCCGGCGTTTGCGTTGGCCAATGGTGAGTGGACAGCTGAACTGGTGCAGGACGGCAAAACGGCTGATGCGTTGGCTGTGCGACTGACCGCGACCGGTGAAGGCTGGCAGGTCACGCAAAGGCAAAGTCTGGACGTGGCCAGCGGTGACACGCCGCTGACCTTGCCAGCGGACGCGACGGATATTCGCCTGCGTCTGGATGACAGTCCGCAAACGCTGTTCCGCTCGGCACTCGACGATCTGTTGAGCTATCCGTATGGCGGCGTCGAGCAAACGGCCAGTCGTTTGCTGCCGCTGAGCATCGCCTATCCATCGCTGTCGTCGAACCCGCAGATCCGCGATCGCTTGCGCTTGATCATGCAGAACAGCCGTCTGCGTCTGGTGCAAATGGCCGGGCCTTCGGCGAGTTTCACTTGGTGGGGCATGGACGGTGAGCCTGATGCATTCCTCACTGCTTACGCTTACTACGCCGACTGGCACGCCAGCAAAGCGTTGGAGCTGAGCCTGCCGCCCGAGCATTGGCAACGGGTGCTGGAGGTCTATTCGAAGCAGGCGCAGAACACGCCGTTGTTGCAGCGGGCGTTGATTCTGTCGTTCGCCAGACAGATGCAATTGCCGGTGAACACCCTGCTCAGCGGTTTGATGGATGACTTGGCGAAAGCGGGTGAGGGTAATGCGGCGAACCTGATGGAGGAGGGTGAGGACAGCATGGTCATGAGCGATCCCGAATCGGCGCTTGGTTTGGCTGCGGCTCGTGCGTTGACCGCCTCTTTGGCGAAGCAATCGAAGGTCACTTTGCCGGAGTCTTTCAAACGTCAGTTGGCGGACGCTCAGCAGCGTTTGGCCGTCAGTTCTCAACCGTTTGCCGAAGCGTTGAACCTTTCGCTGCAAGCCTTTGATCAGGCTCACGCGACAGCGTTGCTGCAACGTTTGCTGCCACAGCAATCGACGCTGGAGCGTGCGTTGGCGCTGACCTGGTTGCAACGCAGTATCGAGCAGGCTTCGCCCGCCATCGCGCTGACGCCTGGTGAAGGCTGGAAGCAGGAGCAGGGCGCGACCGGTGAGGTTTATTGGACGTGGCAGGGTGCTGCGCCAGTGCCAGCTGTGCTGTCGCTGACCGGTGCGCAAGAGCGTCCTTTACGCGCTGCATTGAGTTTCCAGACCAAGCAGCCGCCGATTGATCCGATGGCCGTGATCATCACCCGTCGCCTGTCGCGCCTGGTGCCGGGCGACGAAGCCTTCACCTTCAAACTGGAAGCGGTCGGTACCAAACCGTTGTCCAGCGACAGCCTGTACCTGGATGAAGTGATCATCACCAGTAAAGCCGCCAAACCGCTGCGCTACGGCATGCTCGAAGTGCCGCTGCCACCGGGTGCCGATGTCGAGCGCACCACGTGGGGCATCAAGCTGATGGGCAAGGCTGGCACCGAGCCGTCCGCATTGGAGAAAGCGCGTTTCGAGCCGGGGCAAATGGCTTACGCGATTCCGGTGGATGCCTTGAGCGGCGAATTGCGTCTGCGTCATCTGGTGCGCTTCTCGCAGAAGGGCCAGTTCAACTTGCCGCCGGTGCGCTTCACTCAGGTCTACGCGCCACAGCATCAGGCTCAGGAACAGAAAGCGGCCCTCGGTCAGGTCACGGTCAACTGACATGACCCGACCTCTGGTCTGGTGGCTGCTGTGTTTGATCCCTGTGCTGGCAACCGCGCAGGACGAACCGCTGCGGCTGGCTTTTAAAGGTGAGTTGCTTTCTTTGAGTCGAACTCAGGTGATCGCGCGCGAGCCGTTGCCTGCTGATTTGCAGACGCCTTTGGGCAGTGTGTGGAAGTTGTTTGTGTACGGCTGGCTGGTGGATACCGACGCTCATGAATCGCCTTACGAGTGTCGCGGTCAGTCGAAAGAGGAAGTCTATTGCTGCACCGCAGGCGGCAAGATTGGTCGCGATCAGGCGTTGGTGAAGTCGTGTGGTTTGTACTTTGAACCGCAGCGGTTGGGCATTGCTGGCGCTGACTGGCGCAGGTATTGGCAGGCGCGACAGGCCCCGGAGTGGTTGCTGGATTTGCCGTCGTTGCAACCTGCCACCCGGGTTTCGGTGACTGAGTTACTACGGCTGTTGGCCGTGATGCCGGCGCAGGATCAGGCGCGGCGTGTGTTGCTGGATGTGGTGTTGAATGCGGCTGACGGCAATGTCGTGGGCGATCTGGGTGGCCGATTGCGGGTGAAAACCTGGAGCTGGTTGGGAGATCAGGATCCGTCGTCGCGTCAGGGCGGGTTCGCCGGGTGGATGGCGGACGGCACGCCGATCTGGGCGGGCGGACGGGGGACCAGTCAGATGGTTCTTCGCAACTACGGTGAAGCGTTGTCTTCTGTGCTGCCTGTTGAAGGGCCAGCAGACGTGGGACGTTGCGTCGAAGTCGGCCTGTTTTCCCGTTATCCGATCGGGCGTGTTCTGGCCGGGGATCGCGTTGTTGCTTCCGGGCCTTTGCAAGGCGATTATCGCGTCGAATTCACCAACGGCAATCAACTGGATATTCACAGCGACGGCGAATTGTTTTTACTCAAAGACAAGCTCGTCGCCCGCCTGGACCGCGAAGAATACGTCGCTCGCGTCCTCCAGCGCGAAGCCAAGCCCGAACCCGCCGAAGCCGCCAAAGCCCTGGCCGTCGCCATCCGCACCTACCTGCTGCAAAACGCCACCCGCCACGGCGACTGTCTGAGCATCGACGACAGCAGCAACCGCCAGCGCGTCGCCCCACGCCCGGCCACGGCCGAATCGCGCAACATCGCCGCCTGGACCAGCGACCTAGTCCTCGCCGGCAGCACCGTCACCTACCACTCCGACCAACCCGGCCCGGACAAACTCTCCTGGCAGCAAGCCGTCGAACAAGCCAACGCCGGCCAACGCTACGACGCCATCCTGCTCCACGCCTACCCGCGCGCCAGCCTCAGCCGCTGGGACAACCCCGTCGCCTCCTGCGAAGCACTGCCCGCCGCGCAAGACTGGCTGCTGAACCAACGCCGCGGCTGGCGTCCGCGGTTGGAAAACGAGGTTGGCTACAACGAAGTCAGCACCTTCGCCGTTTGCCGCCTGGCCTTCGGTCGCCCCTACGTCGACCGCGAACGCCAACGCATCTACGTGCGCGGCGTGCTGTCATTGCAAGACCGCCTCGACCTGACCCACGAATACCTGCACCTGGCCTTCGAAGCACACCCCAACGGCCAGGATGAAACCTACATCGAAGGGCTCGCCCGCCACCTCTTGCTGGAATAGGCCATGAAACTCCGTTATCCACAGGTCTTCCTGTTCCTTTGTTCTTTTTGCGTACTGCCGACAGTTCTTGCGGCTGAGAGCGCCGTGAAACTCGATACGCCCGTTGGCGGCTGGCGCACCGGCGCACCTGAGGGTGAAGGCGAAAGCTTCCGTCAGACCGTTAACTACCCAGCCTCCTCGGTGAACACACCGGTGGGTCAAGCCAATACCGCCCGCATCACCGGGCAAATCAAAGCCACGCCCAAGTCTGGTGAGCCGGGCCGGTTGATCGTCAACGGCGTCAGCATGCCACTGAAAATCGATCCTGCCGGCCGCTTTGATCGTCCGTTCTCATTCCCCAATGGCAGTAACAGCGTCGAAGTCCGCAGCCCCGATGGTCAGCAACGGCATCGCACGCAGTTTCTGAACGCCAGCGGCGGGGCCACTCCAGCGAAATTGCGGGTGTTACTGGCTTGGGACAGTGATGGCACTGACCTCGACTTGCACCTCATCACCCCCGACGGCGCCCACATCTGGTACGGTGACCGCGTTGTTCCCAATGGTGCTGCGCTCGATGTTGACGTGACGACGGGCTACGGCCCGGAAATCTTCGCCATGCCGGCGCCGATCAAAGGCCAATACCTCGTCTATGTGAACTACTTCGGGGGCGGGTATCGCAGTGACGAGGAGGGGCAGGAGGATGCGGTTCAGCCGCTGACCACGGCGCAGGTGACGGTGATAACGGAGGAGGGGACGCCGAACGAGAAGATGGAGACGTTCCTGGTGCCGATGCGGGCGGTGGGGGAGTTGACGTTGGTTAAGGGGTTTAGTTATCCGTGAGCGTGAAATAAAGCGACCGCAGCGTTTTTACGTAGCTGCAGTCCCCGATCCTTGGTTGTCCGATTATTGCGATTCGTCCTCCATGAAGGCGTCATCACTGGCCAACTCGCGCTCAATCTGTTCGATGCTGGGCAGGCTGGTTTGAAGCTCTGCCGGCAAGGATTCCACCAACTGGTACTCGGCCACGCCGATAGGGCGGGCGTTATCTCGCAGCGCATATTCGGCTACCACCTTGTTCTTGCTCTTGCATAGTAGAAGGCCGATGGTCGGGCCGTCCTGCGGATGTTTGAGTTGCGCATCCACTGCCGTGAGGTAAAAACTCAGTTGCCCCAAATGCTCCGGTTTGAACTTGCCAGCCTTGAGTTCGATCACCACGTAGCAGCGTAGCTTGAGGTGATAAAACAGTAGATCGATGAAGAACTCGTCACCGCCTACATCCAACAGTACTTGCTGGCCGACGAAAGCAAAGCCTGCGCCCAGTTCCAGTAAGAAGTCGGTGACATGCTTAACCAGAGCGTTCTCGATCTCGCGCTCCTGAGCATCAAGGGTCAAGCCGAGGAAGTCGAAACGGTAGGGATCTTTCAGTGATTCGCGGGCAAGGTCGGATTGCGGTTTGGGCAACTGGCTATCGAAGTTGCTGACGGCCTTGCCGTTGCGCTCCAGCAGACGGGTCTCGATCTGCATTACCAAGATGTTGCGCGACCAGTTGTGCTCGATGGCCTGGGCGGCATACCAGCGGCGGTTTTCAGGACTGGACAATTTGTCCAGAAGCGCTATCTGGTGATACCACGGCAATTGTGCAAGCACCTCTTGCACAAATTCCGCGTCCGGCCACGCGCCAGCAAAAGCGCGCATGTATTTGAGGTTGCGTGGGGAAAACCCTTTCATATCCGGAAAAGCCGCGCGTAAATCCTGAGCTAAGCGGTCGATGACCTTAGTCCCCCAGCCCTGCTGTGTTTGGCGGGTCAAAATATCCTGACCGATCTGCCAGTACAGCAGCACCAGCTCGCGGTTCACCGCCAGAGTGGCGCGCTGCTGGGCATTATGGATGCTGCTTTTAAGATCGATCAGCCAATCGCCGTAACCGTCGGGGGGCATGCTCAGACTAGCGGGGGTGTCGCTCATGCTTTTATCCCTTATGGTTTTTCGGCGGAGCGCGAAGATTAGTCAGCGCTTTTATCGTGCGCAAGCAGGTTGGGCTTTCAAGGATATTTCCTTCAGAAGAAAGGGACGTTGCTTACTTTTAGGCTTCTGTTGCCGAATGCAAGAATAGGTCAGCATTGATGATTGATTCGATCCTGCGCATCTTTCGCTTGGCTTGTTTCACTCTTTCAAAGGGGGACGATCAAATTCGAGGCTATAGGTCATCCAGGCTTACCTTGACTCGCTGGGGGCGGCAAGACGTTCGGTGACCACGGGGATAAGGGCTTCATCCTCTTCGCTGAGTAATGCTGCTTTTGAAAGGTAGTTTCCCGCGTTCGGCGACGTATTGAAGAGTTTGGCGCAGGAGTTCGGAAGGCGTTACCCCGAGCTTTTCCAGCTCAGCAAATGAATGCTGCTTCAGATCATCGTCGATGCGGATGTTGATGGAAGCCATGGTGGATACCTGTAATGACGTTTGTCGTTACGGTGGCAATTGCGGCGCTGGCCCGACAACCCCTCATTCAGAGTTTCAGATGACAGGCATGCTTTCTTCCAGACATTAAAAAGCCGGCTTGTGGCCGGCTTCTCGGGGACTGGCTTGGTTCATTTTTGGTAAACCGCGCCAGCCTTCAAAACGTACACCCGGATCTTGCGTCCGGCTGTGGGACTTGGCGAGAAAATCATCTGCCTTGTCGGTGCGACTCTCCGCCGCGGGGCGGGTCGATGCGCAAATGTGGGGCGCAGCATACTGATTTTTTGGGGGAATTCCCAGCGTGGCGTGCGCCCTAGAGCGATTGCGGTTACGTGTAGCAGCTGGCGAAGCCTGCGTTCGGCTGCGCAGCAGTCGTCAATCCTGCAGGCACGGTCTGTCTGATTCTCCGCGCTGCATGGTTTACGACTGCTGCGCAGCCGAACGCAGGCTTCGCCAGCTGCTACAAGGTTATGTGTTTACAGAAAAGGTACGGGTGGCCTGCGTTTATTCAGGGTCGACCACCAGAACACCCATCCCAGGACCCTTATGTTTTGTTCTTCGATTTGCGGAGGTCTGAAGACTTCATCCGGGTATTCGGAGCTGTTGTGGCTGCGCATGCGTATTGCGTTGCCTGGTACCCGGCTCAGGTATTTGATGCGCAACATGCCGTCGTGCTCGATTGCGTAAATCTCTCCGTCGACAATTTGCGTGAGCCCGCGGTCGATGGCGACGATGGAGCCGTCTTCAATTTTTTCGGCCATGCTATTGCCAACCATGCGGGCACAGATGGCATCGGCGTGGTTGATTTCCAGGGAGTCAAGATCGCGGCGCGGCAGGCGGATCGATTCGCTGGGGTCTTTGATGACATGGGTTTTGTCGGAGCCGGGGGCAGTGGCCGCTTCTTTGTAAAAGGGTAGTTCGATATCGACTGGCTCGATGACCCGATAGGCGCCCCGGATTGACTGGGCGTCGAAGGTGTTGCCGGATGCGTCGATCAGATGCAATTCCCTGGCGTCTTGCGGTCCTTCGCCGGATTTCAGCCATTCAGTGTTCACGGACAGTCTTCTGGCGACGTCCTCCATACGGTAGTCAGGAACTCCGCGGGTATACCAGTTATGGACAGTTTGAGGGTCGGAAATGCCCAGGAATTCGGCAAATCTCGTTGTCGTGATTTGGAGCTCTTTCAGGAGCATTCTGAATCGTGGACCGCAGGTTTTGTTCTTTTTCATAAACACGAGTCTAGCCGTGCGGCATAAGGCTTTGATTCAACAAAACGTTCAAATCTAGCGTCAAATTTAAGTCCTGATGTAAGACGTCTTTTGTAAAAATTAAACAAGAAAAAACCGGTTTGCCCGCCAGTTAAATGTGCTGTTGAATGTGATATTCAAACGCCCACAAAAAACCCCGGATCAACCGGGGTTCTTCGTAGAAGCTGATGTCAGCCGCGGCAATCAGCCTTTATAGGCAGCAACCGACTTCATGATCTCGGTACGAGCGGCTTCTGCGTCGCCCCAACCTTCGATCTTCACCCATTTGCCCTTTTCGAGGTCTTTGTAGTTCTCGAAGAAGTGCTTGATCTGTTCCAGCAGCAGAGGTGGCAGATCGGTGTATTCCTTCACGTCGACGTACAGCTGGGACAGCTTGTCGTGAGGGACTGCGATGACTTTGGCATCGCCGCCGCCGTCGTCGGTCATGTGCAGGATGCCGACCGGACGGGCGCGGATGACCGAACCTGGAGTAACCGGGTAAGGGGTCACGACCAGCACGTCGAGGGGGTCACCATCGTCAGCCAGGGTGTTCGGGATGAAACCGTAGTTGGCCGGGTAGAACATCGGGGTGGCCATGAAACGGTCAACGAACAGGCAATCGCTGTCTTTGTCGATTTCGTATTTGATCGGCGCGTGGTTGGCCGGAATCTCGATCGCGACGTAGATGTCGTTCGGCAGGTCTTTGCCAGCCGGAATCTTGCTGTAGCTCATTGGGCGGTGCCCCCGTTAGTTGACCAAAAACACTTGGCCGGATTGACCAAAAAGTGGCGGCGATTATAGGCATATTCCGCCGCCGATGCCACGATCCAAGGGTCGTAGAGACCCGGGTGTCCTGTCTCACCGATACTGTCGCTTTTTGACGGCGTCCGTTGCGACCATGCTGCGTTGCCGCTCTTCGCCATAGCCAGCTATGACTCGTCGCGGCGCCTTGCCTGGCCACAACGGCCACTCGCCAAAAGAGCAACGTATCGGTGAGACAGGACACTAGTCGTGTGCCTGATAGACCGGGTTCTCGGCCAGAAGTTGCCGCAGCCGGGCCAGCGGGTCCTGGCGGTAAAACAGCTTCAGCTGTTCATAGACCTGAGGATACGCCTCGTGCAGCAAATCCGGGGCACTGAAGAAGTATTCGCTGGTGACCGCGAAGAATTCGGCGGGGTTTTCCGCAGCGTACGGGTCGATGGCGGTTTCCGCGTCGGGATTGCGGTCCAGTTGCCGATCAAGGTCGTCGTAGGCCTCTTGCATGACCTTGGCCCAGTCGCTGACCCGCATGTCAGCGTGCAGCGGCGGCAGGCCGTTGGCGTCGCCGTTGAGCATGTCGAGTTTGTGCGCGAGTTCGTGGATCACCAGGTTGTAGCCTTCCCAGCCACCGCTGGCCATCACGCCAGGCCAGGCGAGGATGATCGGGCCTTGTTGCCAGGCTTCGCCGCTGTGTTCGCCATCCCATTCGTGTTCGACACCACTGGCATCGCGATGGCGTTGGGGGCTGAGGAAGTCGTCGGGATAGAGGACGATTTCGTGGAAGCCCTGATACCAGTTCAAATCGCCCAGATGGAGCAATGGCAATTGCGCCTGGGCGGCCAGCAGCAGGCGTTGTTCTTGGTGAAGTTCGACGCCGGGCAAGGCGGTCAGGTGCTTGTCTTCGAGGAACAGCACGCTGGCTTCGCGCAACCACTGGTCTTCGGCGGCGCTGATGCCATCGAGAAAACTCAGGTGATGGCGCACCCGCTGCCACCTGTCGTCGGCAATCGGATGCTTGGCCAGGAGGCGTCGGCGACGCCAGGCGCTAAGGGACCACATGGGGAATCAGCGTGATTGGGGTTTGGACGCGGCGTTGCCGAAGCGGCTGCGGACGATGCCGATGATCATCGGAACCAGCGACAGCAAGATGATGCCCACGACCAGCAGCGACAGGTTTTGCTTGATGAACGGTACGTTTCCGAAGAAATAACCGAGGGTCACCAGGCCACCGACCCACAGGAGGGTGCCGAGGACGCTAAAAGCCAAGAAACGCAGGTAAGGCATTTTGGCCACTCCGGCGACGAACGGTGCAAAGGTGCGGATGATTGGCAGGAAGCGCGCCAGGGTCACAGTTTTGCCGCCGTGCTTGTCGTAAAAGTCGTGGGTTTGTTGCAGGTAGTCGCGGCGGAAGATTTTTGAGTTCGGATTGCTGAAAAGCTTCTCGCCGGCCGTACGTCCGATGACGTAGTTGGTGCTGTCGCCGAGAATCGCCGCCAGCATCAGCAAGCCGCCCAGCAACACCGGGTCCATGCCACCACCAGCCGCTACTGCGCCAGCAATGAACAACAGGGAATCGCCCGGCAGGAACGGCATCACCACCAGACCGGTTTCGCAGAAGATCACCAGGAACAGAATGGCGTAAATCCATGGCCCGTAGTTGTTTACCAGCAAATCGAGGTAAACATCGAGATGCAGGATAAGGTCGAGCGGGTTGAAATCCATGGAGAGCACCTGTGGTGACGGCCCGACTCGGCAGGCTTGTGCGGATGACTTCGCGAAAGGCTACAGGCGGGTGTAGTTTTTCTTACAAGCCGGAAAGGTCCGCATTATACGGGCTGAGAGGTGAAAAGCGCGTTGAGTTTGTAGCGGGGGATTTCGGAGCGCAGTGAGGAGAAAATCGCAGCCTCAGGCCATACCCATGAGGGCTGCGATCTTTTCGGCTTACAGCTCGTCGCTGATTGGCAACACGTAGTTCTTGAACTCGGTGTCTTCCTTGAACCCGATGGATTCGTAGGTTTTTTGCGCGACTTCGTTATTGCTGCTGGTGGAAACGCGCATGCGCACGGCATTGGTTTCCTTGGCCATTTTCTTCGCGGTGCGGATGAGGTTGTCGGCCACCAACTGGCGGCGGGCCTCTTCGGCGACGTAGATGTCGTTGAGGATCCAAACGCGCTTAAGCGAAAGGGACGAAAAGCTTGGATACAACTGACAAAAACCAATCAGTTTGTTGCTGTCGTCATCGGCCAGCGCCAGGTAGATCACCGACTCCTTGCGAC
This sequence comes from Pseudomonas sp. MDT1-16, assembly GCF_054898115.1. Taxonomy (NCBI): domain Bacteria; kingdom Pseudomonadati; phylum Pseudomonadota; class Gammaproteobacteria; order Pseudomonadales; family Pseudomonadaceae; genus Pseudomonas; species Pseudomonas sp. MDT1-16. The sequence continues at coordinate 5,651,084 of NZ_CM142717.1, read as the reverse complement.
GCAGGCGTTTCTCGAGGAACGCCCGGGACGAGTCCGGATAGGCCAGGGAGCCATAAAACTCGCGATATTTGACGAACAACGGGGTCAGCAGGTCCAGGTGTTCGAGGGTCGCTTGAATAATCCGCATGGTAGGTCTCGTCTTCAAGTGGCTGTCTTCACGTACTCTGACGGCGAACGGTTCTCACTCGGACAGCCGTGCGTCGATCCTGCCTGAAACTGGATCAGAAACGCAATGCGGAAACGGTTCAGGCTTGCGGCGGACTCAGTAGGAAATTACCTTTCATGCCTGCTCCTGCGTCCGACTCCAGTGTCTGAATCTGGGCTTCGTCCTTTAGATTGACCCCTGACAACTGCCGCCGGCAGGCCTCGCGCATCAAATACAGCAAACGGTGTGCCGCCATGCCATAACTCAGGCCTTCGAGGCGGACATTGGAGATGCAGTTGCGATAGGCATCCGTCAGCCCGATCCTGGGATTGTAGGTGAAATACAGCCCCAGGCTGTCCGGGGAACTGAGGCCAGGGCGTTCGCCGATCAGGATCACCACCATTTTCGCACCCAGCAGTTCGCCGATCTCGTCGGCCACCGCGACTCGGCCCTGTTCCACCAAAATCACCGGAGACACAGACCAGCCCTCGGCTGAAACCTGTTCTTCCATCCGCGCCAGAAACGGCAGGGTATGGCGATGAACGGCCAGTGCCGACAAGCCATCGGCGACGACGATCGCCAGATCCACCCCGCCAGGATGGGCCAACGCGTAATCGCGCAGAGTTTGCGCCGACTCGTCACTCAATTTGCGCCCCAAATCGGGGCGCTGCAAATAGCTGTTTCGATCCGCGGCCGCGCTATGCAGCAGCACACTCTCGCGCCCGCATTCGGCCAGTTGCGAGCTCAGCCCTGCAGGGTCGAACGGCAAGTGCACTGCATCCCGCGCTTGAGCGTGGGCGTACTGGAAATCCAGCTGTGCGCTGGTTGGCATGCTGGTGCCAGTTCTACCCAAAGCGATCCGCGCCGGGGTCAGGCGACGCAGTTCCAGCAACGGGTTATGTGGATCAGCGGGTGGTTTATCCATTTCAACACTCATCCCAGTTGCGCCATCGCTTGACGGAAAGCCGGCGGCAGGCTGTCACCGAAGTGAATCTTGCCATCCGCCTGGGTGAAGATGCCCATTTTTGCCAGCCATTGTTCGAATTCCGGCGCCGGTTTCAGGCCCAGGGTTTGGCGGGCGTAGAGGGCGTCGTGGAACGATGTGGTCTGGTAGTTGAGCATGATGTCATCGGAGCCGGGGATGCCCATGATGAAATTGATCCCGGCCACGCCCAGCAGGGTCAGCAGGGTGTCCATGTCGTCCTGGTCGGCTTCGGCGTGGTTGGTGTAACAGATATCGCAACCCATCGGTACGCCCAGCAACTTGCCGCAGAAGTGGTCTTCGAGGCCGGCGCGGATGATCTGTTTACCGTTGTAGAGGTATTCCGGGCCGATGAATCCTACGACGGTGTTCACCAGGAACGGTTTGAAATGTCGGGCCACGGCGTAGGCGCGGGTTTCGCAGGTCTGTTGATCGATGCCGTGGTGGGCGTTGGCTGACAGGGCGCTGCCCTGTCCGGTCTCGAAATACATCAGATTTTGGCCCAGCGTGCCGCGATTCAGGCTCAAACCGGCGTCGTAGCCTTCCTGCAGCACGTTCAGGTTGATACCGAAACTGGCGTTGGCCGCTTCGGTGCCGGCGATCGATTGAAACACCAGGTCCAGCGGGACACCGCGATTCACCGCTTCGATAGACGTGGTGACGTGGGTCAAAACGCAGGCCTGTGTAGGAATTTCGTAGCGCTGAATGATTGCGTCGAGCATTTCCAGCATGGCGCAGATCGAAGCGATGCTGTCGGTGGCCGGGTTGATGCCGATCATCGCGTCGCCATTGCCATACAGCAGGCCGTCCAAAACGCTCGCGGCGATGCCGGCCGGTTCGTCAGTGGGGTGGTTGGGTTGCAGGCGTGTGGATAACCGGCCGCGCAAACCCATCGTGCCGCGAAACTGTGTGACCACGCGAATTTTCTGAGCCACCAGCACCAGATCCTGCACGCGCATGACTTTTGACACGGCGGCGGCCATTTCCGGGGTCAGGCCGGGGGCGAGGGTGCGCAGGCTCTGTTCATCGGCGGCGTCGCTGAGCAGCCAGTCGCGGAACCCACCGACGGTGAGGTGGCTGACCGTAGCGAAGGCTTGTTTGTCGTGAGTGTCGATGATCAGTCGGGTGACTTCATCGGCCTCATAAGGAATCAGCACTTCCTGTAGGAAATGAGTGAGCGGGATGTCAGCCAAGGCCATCTGCGCGGCAACGCGCTCGCCATCGTTAAGTGCCGCGACGCCAGCCAGGAAATCCCCTGAACGTGCCGGACTGGCCTTGGCCATCACCTCCTTGAGGCTTTCGAAGCGATAAGTCAGGCCACCGACAGTGTGAGCAAAACTAGCCATACAGATTCTCCGTGACGGCGCAGATGGGGTCTGCGCCGTAATTTTCGGCCCTTAGTGCAGGGCTTCTTCAGCTTTCTGAATAGCCGCGAATTCTTCTTCGGGCGTGCCTGCTACGAGGTGATGCCGACTGTAGAAGGCAAAGTAAGCAATTAACACTCCATAGATGATCGCAGCGCCAATCACTACACGCGGGTCCACCAGAAAACCCGCCACCACGGCGATGCAAGCCAGCACCAGCGCGACACCCGAGGTGAAGATACCGCCCGGCGTGCGATATGGCCGGTCCATTTTGGGGCGCCGAATACGCAGTGTGATGTGCGCCGCCATCATCAAGACGTAAGAAATGGTCGCGCCGAACACTGCCACCAGAATCAGCAAGTCACCCTGACCGGTCAGCGACAAGCCGAATCCGATGATGCCGGGAATAATCAGTGCCAATACGGGAGCCTTGCTTTTGTTGGTTTCTGACAGTTTGCGCGGCAGGTAGCCGGCGCGGGACAGCGCAAAGATCTGCCGCGAGTAGGCGTAGATGATCGAGAAGAAACTGGCGATCAGGCCCGCGAGGCCCACCAGATTGACGAAGTGGCCCATCCAGGTCGAGCCGCCATAGGCTTTGCTCAGCGCTTCGACCAACGGGTTACCCGAGGTCATCAACGCATTGGCGCCCGCACCGCCAGGGCCAATTACCAGAATCAGCAGGGCAAAGGTCACCAGCACCAGCATTGCGCCAATCAACCCGCGTGGCAGGTCGCGTTTCGGGTTTTTGGTTTCTTCTGCCGCCAGTGGCACACCTTCAACAGCCAGGAAAAACCAGATCGCGTAGGGAATGGCCGCCCACACGCCGACGTAGCCGAACGGCAGGAAGCTGCTGGCGCCCCTGGCCTCGGTCACCGGGATGTCGAGCAGGTTGGCGACGCTGAAGTGCGGCACCATCGCCACCAAAAATACACCCAGCGCCAGGGCGGCGACGGCGGTGATGACGAACATCAGTTTCAGGGCTTCGCCGACCCCGAAAATGTGGATGGCGATAAAGATGATGTAGAACGCCAGGTAAATCATCCAGCCACCGATGCCGAACAGTGACTCGCAATAGGCGCCGATAAATACCGCGATCGCTGCGGGTGCGATGGCGTATTCGATCAGGATCGCGGTACCCGTCAGGAATCCGCCCCAGGGGCCGAATGCGCTACGGGCAAAACCGTAGCCGCCACCGGCGGTAGGGATCATGGACGACAGTTCCGCCAAGGAAAAGCACATACACAGGTACATGGTCGCCATCAGCAACGTGGCGATAAACATGCCGCCCCAGCCACCCTGGGCCAGTCCGAAGTTCCATCCTGCGTAATCGCCCGAGATGACGTAGGCCACGCCCAGACCCACTAGCAGGACCCAGCCTGCCGCACCTTTTTTCAGTTCCCGTTGCTGGAAATAGTCGGAGTCGACTTTTTCGAAGTCGACCGAGGAGGTAGCCGGCTGCACGCTGGCTTGATCGCTACGCATAGGAGTTCACCTGTTCTTATTGTTTTTGGCCGGCGTGGTGCCGGGTTGGCACGAAGGCCCGAGGTGCAAGCAAGCTCACTCCCACAAGGAGAGTGGCTTGCTTGCGGCAGACGCTTTTAGAAGAAGCCCAGTGGATTGATGTCGTAGCTCACCAACAGGTTTTTGGTCTGCTGATAGTGGTCGAGCATCATTTTGTGGGTTTCACGACCGACGCCGGATTTTTTGTAACCGCCGAACGCGGCGTGCGCCGGGTACAGGTGGTAGCAGTTGGTCCACACACGACCGGCCTTGATGGCGCGGCCCATGCGATAGGCGCGGTTGATGTCGCGGGTCCAGAGACCGGCACCCAGGCCGAACTCGGTGTCGTTGGCGATGGCCAGGGCTTCGGCTTCGTCTTTGAAAGTGGTGATGCTCACCACCGGGCCAAAGATTTCTTCCTGGAATACACGCATTTTGTTGGTGCCCTTGAGCAGGGTCGGCTGGATGTAGTACCCGGTCGCCAGGTTGCCCTCGAGTTTTTCCACCTTGCCGCCGGTCAGCAGCTCGGCGCCTTCGCTCTTGGCGATTTCCAGGTACGAAAGGATTTTATCGAATTGCTGCTCGGACGCCTGGGCGCCGACCATGGTGTCGGTGTCCAGCGGGTCGCCACGTTTGATCGACAGGACTTTTTTCATCACGACTTTCATGAAGTCGTCGTAGATCGACTCTTGCACCAGCGCGCGGGACGGGCAGGTGCAGACTTCGCCCTGGTTGAAGAACGCCAGCACCAGGCCTTCGGCGGCTTTTTCGATGAAGGTTTCTTCGGCTTGCATGATGTCGGCGAAGAAGATGTTCGGCGACTTGCCGCCCAGCTCCACGGTGGACGGAATGATGTTTTCGGCGGCGCATTTCATGATGTGCGAGCCGACCGGGGTCGAGCCGGTGAAGGCGATCTTGGCAATGCGTTTGCTGGTGGCCAGCGCTTCGCCAGCTTCTTTGCCGAAGCCTTGTACTACGTTCAGCACGCCCGGCGGCAGCAGGTCGCCGATCAGCTCCATCAGCACGGTAATGCCCAGTGGCGTTTGTTCGGCCGGCTTGAGCACCACGCAGTTACCGGCCGCCAGGGCCGGGGCGAGTTTCCAGGCGGCCATCAGGATCGGGAAGTTCCACGGGATGATCTGCCCGACCACGCCCAATGGTTCATGGATGTGATAGGCCACAGTGTTGCCATCGATCTCGGCGGCGCTGCCTTCCTGGGCGCGGATGCAACCGGCGTAGTAGCGGAAGTGGTCGGCTGCCAGCGGGATGTCGGCGTTGAGGGTTTCGCGCACGGCTTTGCCGTTGTCCCAGGACTCGGTGATTGCAAGGACTTCCAGGTTCTGTTCGATGCGGTCGGCGATTTTCAGCAGCACCAGCGAGCGAGCCTGGACGGACGTGGCGCCCCAGGCATCGGCGGCCGCGTGGGCAGCGTCCAGGGCTTTGTCGATGTCTTCGGCCGTGGAGCGCGGGAATTCGGCAATCGGTTGGCCATTCACTGGCGAGGTATTGGTGAAGTACTGACCTTTAACAGGCGCGACGAACTCGCCGCCGATGTAGTTACCGTATTTGCTCTTGAACGAAACGATAGCGCCTTCAGTACCGGGGTGAGCGTAACGCATGGTGAATTCTCCTTGGCTTTTGTGCTTATAAGGGAGAGCGCATGTGCGCTTGCTATAAGCGTAGAGCAAAGGTCGGGCCACTGCCTTGCAGGTCAGGCAAATCAAGGCCTTACACAGTTTTTGTCGGACCGGTGGACGTTGCCTGTGACGCTTTCGGTACAGCCTTGATGACACTTTGTACCGCTTCTGGCACAACGTGTGACGGGGCGGTCTCGCCAGCATTGCAATGCTCCGTTGGCTGGAGGATGCTGGGCGTCACCTCACGCACGGGTCGCCGAGCCCCGGGGAGAACAATAAGAAATGCACGACAACCATTTGAGTCGCCATGCCCAGCAGGTGCTGACCGTCACTCAGGGGAAAACCCACCTGCACGGTCCCGGCAGCGATCCGTCGATTGCCCGTTCCTGGCTGCGTTGTCTTGAGGATTATCACCTCGACCCGGCCCTGGCCATGGCACCCACGGTGCTGGAACATGGCCGCGTACTGGAAAGCCGCGAGCGCTTGCAGCAAGTGCTGCACATCGCCGGCAGCGAAATGACCAGCCTTCATCAGCAACTCTCCGGCGCCGGCCATGCGGTCTTGCTGACCGACGCCCGCGGCGTGATCCTCAACTGCGTCACCGCACCGGCTGAACGGAAGATCTTCGAACGCGCCGGCCTCTGGCTCGGCGCTGACTGGAGTGAAGCGTGCGAAGGCACGAACGGCATCGGCACCTGTCTGGTGGAACGTCAGTCCCTGACCATCCATCAAGACGAGCACTTTCGCGGCCGTCACACCGGGTTGACCTGCTCGGCGAGCCCGGTGTTCGACCCTCACGGCGAACTGCTGGCGGTGCTCGACGTGTCCTCGGCGCGCCACGAAGTCTCTCGTCAAAGTCAGTTCCACACCATGGCCATGGTCAATCTTTCAGCGAAGATGATCGAGAGCTGCTATTTCCTGCGTTATTTCGACAATCAATGGCTGCTGCGTTTTCACCTTCAGGCCGAATCCGTCGGGTTGTTCAGCGAAGGGTTGCTGGCGTTTGACGGGGAAGGGCGGATCAGCGCGGTCAACCAAAGTGCGCTGAACCTGTTGGGGCATATTCGCGGTGGGCTGCTGGGCAAACCGGTGGAGGCGTTTTTCGACTGCTCGCTGGATGAATTGCTCGGCCGCGCCAGCGTCAATGCCAGCGCCAGTTGGCCGTTGCGCACGCGCGACGGGCGGAGTCTGTTTGCCGTGTTGCGTGGGCAGCCGCGCAGCATTCCGGTGCCGGTGGTGCAAAGCCCGGTGATCGTCGAACCTTCGCGCTTGGCGGGCATTTGTCTGGGCGACACCGGGTTGCAGGAAGACTTCCGCAGATCCTTGCGCGTGTTCGAGCGGGACGTACCGCTACTGATCAACGGCGAAACCGGATCCGGCAAAGAAGCGTTTGCCAAAGCCGTCCACCAGGCCAGCCGGCGGGCAGATAAAGCCTTCGTCGCGCTCAACTGCGCCGCCATCCCCGAAAGCCTGATCGAGAGCGAACTGTTTGGCTATCGCGGCGGCAGCTTTACTGGCGCGCGCAAGGAAGGCATGCGCGGCAAGTTGCAGCAGGCCGATGGCGGGACCTTGTTCCTCGATGAAATCGGCGACATGCCCCTGGCCTTGCAGACCCGACTATTAAGGGTGCTGGAAGACCGTCAGGTGGTGCCGATCGGCGGCGAGCCGGAATCGGTCAATGTGCGGATCATCAGCGCCACTCACCGTAACTTGCTGGAGCGGGTGCAGGACGGCAGCTTCCGCGAAGATTTGTATTACCGGCTCAATGGGCTGGAAGTTGCTTTGCCGGCGTTGCGTGATCGCAGTGATAAGTCCCAGTTGCTCGACTTTTTGCTGGCCGAAGAGGCAGGCGGGGAAACCGTACTGATCGACAGTCCGGCACGCCAGGCGTTGCTGGCCTTCTCCTGGCCGGGGAACGTGCGGCAATTGCGCAATGTGCTGCGCACGTTGGCGGCGTTGTGTGATGGCGGGCGGATTGGCCTTGAGGATTTGCCGACGATGATTCGTCAGGATCGGCTGCTACCGGTCGCTGCCCCTGAACAGCCATCGGAGCATCCGCTGGAGGATGCCGAGCGGCTGGCGCTGCTTAATGCCCTGGAAGAACAGCGCTGGCACATGACCCACACCGCCGAGCAATTGGGCGTCAGCCGCAACACCCTTTATAGAAAGTTGCGCAAGCATGGGATTGCTCGTTAAGGAGCGTGGAGTTGAGTCAAACCCGATGACCGATATTCAGCGGAATAACGAATCCGGGAGCTCGTCGAACTGTTCATCGAACAGGTCCGCTTCAAGGTCCATGGCGTCCATCTCCTTCTGATACTCCCTTTGCGCCTTGAGCCAGGCTTTCAAAATTTTGGGATCCTTCAGTTCTTCGCGCAGGCCGTTCAGCTCTTCGGTGTCGTTGATTAGCCTGTTGAGCTGATATTGGTACTTGCCAGCCAGGTTCTTGGGGGTCACCTCATCGAACGGATCGAGCTGGAATTGCTGTTTGAACGCCAGCTCCCTTTCGAACACTTCGTCTTGCAGCTTTCCGAGTTGCTCGGACAATACCTGGTTGTAATGTTTAAGCCGATCAGCGGGAAGTGCATCAAGGGTGTCTGCGCTGATGTGCTCGATTTCCAATTGCAGTTGCAGCAGATCAAGCAGGTTCCGTTCGCCATAGGCGTGGTTGACTCGTTGCATCAGCACGGTTTTGCGTTCGCGCTCGTCGGGGTCAGTTTCTCGATCGGGGTGCAGGGCACTGGCCAGCTTGCGATAAATCTCGCGCACAGATTGGCTGGCTTGGGCGGCGTCCGCTTCCTGGCGCAGGTGGCTTGCGGTTTTTTTGCCGGTGCTTTGCTGCTGCTGCGCCGTTTGCTCGGTCCACAGGCGCTCGTGCATTTTTTGCGCAATTTCCTCAGCCGATAGCGTGTCGATATCGTCGCCCAAATCAACGCCGAATATCTCTTGCAATCCCTGTTTCAATAACTCGTCGCCTTCACTCGCGTCGGCATCGAAGTCACGACCGCTGTGCTTGTTGTACAGCGCTTTTAAGGTGGCTTTATCTTCATCGGTGTAGTTGCCGCTATCGATCAACGACAAGGTCTGGGCGCAAATTTCCTGAATCAACGTGTGACGATCGGTTTTCGAGAGTTTGATCCGTTCGCTGAGTTCATCCAGAACCTGCACAAGCTCAAGCGAGCGTTGACTAAAGGTGTGGAACTGAGGAATGAACTCCTCGCGCCAGCGTTCAATATATATAGGGGTGGCGGTTTCCCATGCCAGGAGCGTCTGGCGCTGCTTTTCGATTTTTTTGACAAGTCCGTTGAATTTCCGCTGCCCGGCGGACAGTTTTTTCGTGCTTGACCCAGGCGTGATGCTGAGTTGAGACGTCTTGTTATTCATGAGCAGTTTCCGAGCAGTCATCCAGGAGGTAAGGGCGGTATTATCAAGGAAAACCTAGCCGTACTGTGCTGTCCCACAGCGTGGGCCGATTCTGAATGTCGAGTAGCGTAATGGGAAGTCATCGTCGGTCAGTCTAAACACAAGGTGCGATTTCCCCCACCCTACGCTAACCTGCGGCCATGTTTACGAGGTCGACTATGCACATTCATATTCTTGGTATCTGCGGCACTTTCATGGGTTCGATGGCGGTTCTGGCCAAAGAGCTGGGCCATCACGTGACGGGCTCCGATGCCAACGTCTATCCGCCGATGAGCACTCAGCTTGAGGCTCAGGGCATTGAGTTGACCCAAGGTTACGACCCGGCGCAGCTTGATCCGGCACCGGATCTGGTGGTGATTGGCAATGCCATGTCCCGCGGCAACCCGGCTGTCGAATACGTGTTGAACAAAGGCCTGCCGTACGTCTCCGGCCCGCAATGGCTGGCGGACCACGTGCTGCAAGGTCGCTGGGTGCTGGCCGTCGCCGGTACTCACGGCAAAACTACTACCAGCAGCATGCTCGCTTGGGTGCTCGAACACGCGGGCATGAGCCCGGGTTTCCTGATCGGCGGCGTGCCGCAAAACTTTTCGGTGTCCGCTCGCTTGGGTGGCACACCGTTCTTCGTGATCGAAGCCGACGAGTACGACAGCGCGTTCTTCGATAAGCGCTCCAAGTTCGTTCACTACCGCCCGCGCACGGCGATCCTGAACAACCTGGAATACGATCACGCCGACATCTTCCCGGATCTGCCTGCCATCGAGCGTCAATTTCATCATTTGGTGCGGACCATCCCGAGCGAAGGGCTGGTGATCCATCCGACCACCGAGCCTGCATTGCAGCGAGTGATCGAGATGGGCTGCTGGACCCCGGTGCAAACCACCGGTGCCGGCGGTCAATGGCAGGTCAAACTGCACAGCGAAGACGGTTCGAAGTTCGAAGTGATGTTCGAAGGTGTTGCCCAAGGTGTGGTCGAGTGGGACATGACCGGTCAGCACAACGTCGCCAACGCCTTGGCCACATTGGCTGCCGCCCGCCATGTCGGCGTGGTGCCGTCCATGGGCGTCGCTGCTCTGAGCGCATTCAAAAGCGTCAAGCGCCGGATGGAGAAAGTCGCGGAGGTCCGTGGCATTACCATTTACGACGACTTCGCTCACCATCCGACGGCTATTGCGACGACCCTCGACGGCCTGCGCAAGCGCATCGGCGATGCACCGTTGATTGCGATCATCGAGCCGCGCTCCAACTCCATGAAACTCGGTGCTCACCGCGACGGCTTGCCTGAAAGCGTGGTCGATGCCGATCAGGTGATCTGGTACGCGCCGGCCAACCTCGGGTGGGATCTGGGGGCTACCGCCGCGTTGTGCACGGTACCGTCGATCGTCAGCGATTCGCTGGAAGGCATCATCGAGCGTGTGAAGAGCCAGGCCCAGCCCGGCACTCACGTGGTGATCATGAGCAATGGCGGCTTCGGCGGCCTGCACGGCAAACTGGCCGAGGCGCTGCAATGAACAACGGCCCGGAACGCATCACGCTGGCGATGACTGGCGCTTCGGGCGCTCAATATGGTTTGCGCCTGCTGGACTGTCTGGTACGCGAAGACCGCGAGGTGCATTTCCTGATCTCCAAGGCTGCGCAACTGGTGATGGCCACCGAGACTGACGTTACGTTGCCGCCAAAAACCCAAATGATGCAGGCCTTCCTCACCGAGTACACCGGCGCTGCCGCCGGGCAAATTCGCGTGTATGGCAAGGAAGACTGGATGTCACCGGTAGCGTCGGGCTCCGGCTCGCCGGCGGCGATGGTGGTGGTGCCGTGTTCCACGGGGACCTTGTCGGCCATCGCGACGGGAGCCTGCAACAACCTGATCGAGCGTGCCGCCGACGTCACCTTGAAGGAGCGCCGTCAGCTGATTCTGGTGCCGCGGGAGGCGCCGTATTCGAGCATCCATCTGGAGAACATGCTCAAGTTGTCGAACATGGGCGTGACGATTTTGCCGGCGTCGCCAGGCTTTTATCATCAGCCGCAAACCATCGACGACCTGATCGATTTCGTCGTGGCGCGAATTCTTAATCTGCTGAACATTCCCCAGGACATGCTGCCGCGTTGGGGCGAACACCATCTGACCAGCGATGAATAAGCTGCTGACGATTGTACTGGCGTTGCAATTGGCTGGCTGCGCCACGGCGCGCACGCTCGATGCCGCCAAACCGGGGGCGCCAGTGGTGTATTCGGGGACGCGTCTGGATTTGTATGCCATGAACGGCGGCTGCTGCGCCATGGACCGCTTCGGTGCCGAAGCCCCGAGCTATCCGGGTATCGACCTGCCGGCCAGTGCGTTGCTCGACACGCTGCTATTGCCGCTGTCGGTACTGACGGTGATCGGGGTGAGTTTTCAGGCGACGGGCGGGTTGTAGCATTTGATCGTTCCCACGCTCCGCGTGGGAATGCCTCAATGGACGCTCTGCGTCCGCATTGGGACACGGAGCGTCCCGGGCTGCATTCCCACGCAGAGCGTGGGAACGATCTTTGTAGGGCGTTATTTACCTAACTTGCGCAACTCATCCGACTCAACAATCCGCACACCATCCTGCTCTTCCAACGCCAGTCGCCACATGGCTCTGGCCAGTTGACAGGCTTCGATGCCACGGTATTTGCCGGGGATCAAGCGGGATAGCGGCCCGACGAGTTGCTCGGCCATGCGCGGTTCGAGTCGCTCGCCGAGCAGCAACGAAGGTCGGCAAATGGTCAGTTGCGGCCAATCCTGTGCGCGCAGTGCGTATTCCATCTCGCCTTTGACCCGGTTGTAGAAAATCGAGGATCTCCGATCGGCCCCCAAGGCACTGATCACGATCAGGTGCCGTGCACCCATTTCCCGCGCACGTTTGGCGAACGCCACCACCATGTCCAGGTCCACTGCGCGAAACGCCTGTTCCGAGCCGGCCTGCTTGAGGGTGGTGCCGAGGCAGCAGTAGGCGATGTCGACGCGACCGTTCAGTTGCGGCAGGAACACCGCCGGGTCGCCGACTGGGTTGTCCAGATGGGGATGCTCGGCCAGTGGCCGGCGTGAGGGGGCTAGTACCCTTGAAATCGTTGGCTCATTGAGCAGACGATCAAGCAAATGTTCACCCGTTAACCCGGTAGCTCCGGCAAGCAATACATGCTGAGGCGTCAAGTACATAGTGTTTCCCCCTTGATACTGTTCAGCTTAGTTGTTCTTTGCATCCTTGCTGCTGATAGAGACACTTTGTAGTGCTTTTCGTGCCTGCTGTTTGCGTAACAGCTGCCAGTGGGACAGAACGGCTTTCGGTGCCCAGATCTGCGGCTCGGAGGCTTCGAAGCTGTCCGCCAGTTCGCGCTCGGCGACGGTGGCCTTGGCCCGTTTGAAGGCTTGCTCCAGATCGTCGGTCTGGTTCAGTGCCTGGGCGAACAGCGCGTCGCCGAAGTAGGTGAAGTTGGCTTCTTCCGAGCATCCGAAGGACACGCGGTCAGCGCGCGAGGCGGTCATGATCAGGGTGCGCTCATCCTTGAGAGCGGGGATGAAGCCACCGGAGTAGCAGGATGAAATCACGATGATCTTGTCGCGGTTTTTCAGCGGAGCGAGAACTGCGGCGAGTTCGTCGGCCGGCAGGTCGGACAGTTCCATGCGCGGCTGGTCGAGCACCAGTTCGTGTTCGCTGGTACCGTGGCTGGTCATGTAGATGAAGATCAAGTCTTCCGGGCCGCTGCGTTCGGCCAGGGTGGTGGCGGCGCGGCGCAGGTTTTCCCGGGTGGCCATTGGCCGGTCGACGAGGTGGTCGCGATGGTTCACCAGACGGAGCTGGCCAAACGCACCAAAGCGGCTGCTGAGCATGTTGCTGACATAATCGGATTCGCGCAGGAACACGCTTTGCTTGCCGTCACCGCCGACGGTCAGGGTGTACAACTCGACTGCCGGGGTCGAGGCCGGCACGTTGAACAGTGCATCGTCGAGCAAACGGCCCTGGGCCAGCAAACCGAGTTCCAGGCTATCGGGCAGCAACTTGCCATCGGCATCGCGAACACGCTGGCCATTGATCCACGAACCGCTTTGCACCGTGCCGTCAGTCAGCACCAGGGTACCGTGCCCCGAGTAACTGTCACCGTCGAATTGGCCGATGTAGAAGCTGCCGTCGGACAGGTTCAATCGACCTTGGCCGGTGAAGCGCCAGTCACTGAACTGGCCGATGTAATGGCTGCCATCGGCGCCGATCAACTCGCCCTTGCCGTTCAGTGATCCTTCCTTGAACTGACCGAGCCAGACATCACCGTCGGCGTTCTCGTAGCGGCCTTTGCCGTGCAGTTGGTTGTTCTTGAAGCCGCCGACATAGATATCGCCGTCGGCGCTGTTGAACGTCCCATTGCCTTCGAGCTGACCGTCGACGAAATGCCCGGTGAACTGATTGCCGCTGGCGTCGCCGCGCTGGCCTTCGCCGTTGGGTTTGCCGTGGGCGAACTGGCCCTGATATGAGCTGCCGTCTTCGAGCTCCAGACGACCTAGCCCTGAATATTGATCGGCCTTGAATTCACCGCGGTAGGTCATACCGTTTTCTTTGAGGGTGCCTTCGCCGTCCCGTCGACCGGCTTTGAAACCGCCGGTAAAGCTGCTGCCGCTGGTGGTCAGTGTGCCCTTGCCGTCGAACAGCCCTTGATTGAATTCCCCGCGATAGACTTCGCCGTTGCTGCCGTGCCACTCACCCTGGCCATGCCATTGGCCCTTGTCGAAGTTGCCGGCGTACCAGCTGCCGTTTGGGTAATCGATACGGCCCTGGCCTTGCAGCCACCCGTTGACCAGTTCACCGCGATAGCGTCCGCCGTCCGGCAATCGGGCGTCGGGGGGCAATAGCGATTCGCCGTCGCCGCAAGCGGTGAGCAATAGGGTCAGAGCGAGGAGTGCAAGTGAGCGCATAGCGGGATCCGGGCAATTAAGCGAGCGAGTATGCCGCAGCTCTATAACCTTATATAGCCGGGAAAACAGGAGAGGGCGCGAAACAGCGAGAGCTGCTTCGCATCCGGGATGGTTTACACGAAGCAGAGGGACAGTGGCTCGGCGATGTAGGCCGGTTTGTCCGAGCCTTCGATCTCAAGCGTGGCGGTGGCCTTGAGTAGCCATTGGCCGGGTTTCTTCTCGGTGACTTCGTTCATGTCGACCTTGAGTCGAACCCTGGAGTTGACCTTCACTGGCTGGATGAAACGTACGCTGTCCAAGCCGTAGTTGACCACCATCTTCACCCCTTCAGGCAGGATGAGGATGTCCTCCATCAGTTTGGGGATCAGCGACAGCGACAGGAAACCGTGTGCAATGGTGCTGCCAAATGGCGTTTGCGCGGCTTTGACCGGGTCGACGTGGATGAACTGATAATCCCCTGTGGCTTCGGCGAACAGGTTGATGCGCTCCTGATCGATGGTGAGCCATTCGGAACGTCCGAGTTCCTTGCCGACATAATCTTTGAGCTCTGCAACGGGAACATAGGGCATTGAGACTCTCCTTGGGTTCATCGGTTTTATAGTTTTGAGGTGGGGGGATTTGACCTCCCGGATTACCACTTTAGATCAACATGGCAAATGGCTCCGGTCAACTGTCCATGCTTTTGGCGAATGCCGGTCTATAGCGTTGGCGTGCTTATAATGGTCGGCCCGCTTGTGCGGGATGATCTTGGCGGGAGATGACGGATGTTGTTACGTGGCCTGACCTGGCTGGTGCTGTTCCAATTGCTGGGCACAGCCATCAACCACTTGTTTTTACCGGTGCTGCCGGGGCCGATTGTCGGCCTGCTGTTACTGCTGGTGTTCCTGATCGGCCGTGGCGAGGTCGGCGAACCGCTGAACCTCGCGGCCAGTAGTCTGCTGCGTTACCTGCCGTTGCTGCTGGTGCCGCCCGCCGTGGGTGTGATGGTTTACGCCAAAGACATTGCCGCGGATTTCTGGGCTATCGTCGGCGCGCTGGTGTTGTCACTGTTGCTGTCCCTGGCCTTCGCCGGCGTGCTGATGCAGCGCATGGTCAAGCGTCACGCTCATCATGAGGACGGCCAATGATCTTCGACTGGCACGGCGCCTGGGCGTCGGTGATTCATCATCCGTTGTTCGGCATCGGCATTACGCTGGGTGCTTATCAGCTGGTGTTGGCGGCGTTCGAGAAAACCCGCTGGATCTTTCTGCAACCGGTGCTGGTCTCGATGCTGCTGGTGATCGGCGTACTGGTGGGCTGCGGCCTGACCTATGCCGAGTACCGTAAGAGCACCGAGATCCTCAGCATCTTGCTCGGGCCTGCGACCGTGGCGCTGGCCGTGCCGCTGTACCTCAATCTGCGACGCATTCGGCAGTTGTTCTGGCCGATATTTACTACGCTGGTGATAGGTGGCGTCGTCGCCACCGGCATGGGCGTATTGCTGGGCTGGTCGTTTGGTGCCGAGCACATGATCCTGATGACCATGGCACCGAAGTCGGTGACGTCGCCGATTGCCATGCTGGTGGCAGAACAGATCGGTGGCGTCGCGGCGCTGGCGGCCGTATTCGTATTGATCACTGGGGTGATCGGGGCGATCTTCGGGCCGAGTCTTTTGACCCGGCTTGGTGTTCACAGCCCCGAGGCGCGCGGTATGGCGCTGGGCATGACCGCCCACGCGGTCGGCACGGCGGTGGCGATGCAGGAAAGTGAAGAATGCGGCGCCTTCGCGGCGCTGGCGATGAGTCTGATGGGCGTGGCCACGGCAGTTTTCCTGCCGTTGGCGGTGTCGATGGTGGTGTAAGGAAATGTCTATGAGCTTGCCGCTTTTTCCGCTGAACACGGTGCTGTTTCCGGGCTGCATCCTCGATTTGCAGATTTTCGAGGCGCGCTACCTGGACATGATCAGTCGCTGCATGAAACAGGGCGGCGGCTTCGGCGTGGTGTGCATCCTCGACGGCGAAGAAGTCGGCATTGCTCCGGCCGGCTACGCGCAGGTCGGGTGTGAAGCGCTGATCACCGATTTCAAACAGCAGGACAACGGGTTGTTGGGCATCCGGGTGCAGGGCGGACGGCGTTTCAATGTGTTGCGCACCGAGATTCAGCGCGATCATCTGACCGTCGCCGAGGTCGAGTGGCTCGAAGACGAGCCTGAGCAACCACTGCAGGATGAGGACGCCGACCTGGTTGCGCTGCTTAAAGCCTTGGCCGAACACCCGATGGTCGAAGCGTTGAACATGGGCACCGAAGCGACTGGGCAACAGTCGCTGGCCAATCAGTTGGCGTATCTGTTGCCGTTTGCCGAAGTGGACAAGATCGACCTGCTGCAACTCGATGATCCGCAGCAGCGACTGGATGCGATTCAGGCGTTGCTGGATGAGTTGCAGGGTGAGTTGTTTGCCTGATCAGTAGGCATACCGCAGCATTGCATGCGGTAAGTGTCGCAAAGCAAAGAATCCGAACAACGCCACCAGCGCCGGCAACACCAGCCACCAGACCTTCGGTGGCATGGCGTCGAGCGGTACGTGGCGCTGACTCAGCCACAAGCTCGCCGCACATACGCACGCCGCCAGCATGGCGCCGGCCACCACATCCGTTGGCCAGTGCGCCCCCAGGTACACCCGCGACAGGGCAATCGCCAGCGCCGGCAAGCAACCCAGCAGCAGCCAGGTCAGACGCATCCGAGGTGGTTGCCCGCGGCCGGCCAGCACGGCTAGCGTCAGAAACAGCGCAAAGGAGCCTGAGGCATGGCCGCTGGGCATGCTGTAGCTGGTGAGAGGATCACTCAGCACTTCCGGGCGCACGCGGGCGAAAAAATGTTTGGTCACGGTGTTGCCCAACGCGGTGCAAAGCATAGTGCTGCCGGCGAAGACCGCTTGTCGCCATTGTCGGGTGAGCAACAACAGGCCGGTCAGCAGGGCGCTGAAGATCAGCATGTTGCGGAACTCGCCGATCAGCGTGAACGTCACAGCGACCTCATCGAGCAACGGGCTGCGGTGTTCCTGCACCAGGGTCATCACGCCCTGATCGAGAGCGGTCAGGTGCGGATAGCCGATAAACAGTCCCGCCAGAATCAGAAAGCTCATCCCGGTAATCAGCACGGTGGCCTTGCGATGGCGGCGCAGACTGCTGGTAACGCTCAAGCCCAGCATGACGGCGATGCTGCCGGCGACGATTCCGGTCTCAGGCCAGAAACCTTCCGGCAATGGTAAGCGAATGGCCGCACCCGTGGCCCAACCGGGCAGCAGATACGCGACGCTCCAGCCGGCGGCGGCCAGCAGGCTAACGGCGGCGAAGCGCGGGAAGGGCATGTCGAACATTCCGGCGACCATCGGCAGCATCGGCCGCAGCGGGCCGATGAAACGCCCGACCAAAAGACTGGCGATGCCGTAACGCTGGAAATAGGCCTCGGCCCCGGCGATCCATTCTGGATGATGGCGCAACCCTGGCAGGCGCCGGATGTTTTGATGGAAATGTCGCCCGAGGAAGTACGAAATGATGTCGCCCAACACGCCGCCGAGGAAGCCCAGCAATAGCGTTTCGCCCAGCGAAAGCGCACCGCTGCCGGCCAGCACCGCCACGGCAAACAGCAGCACCGTGCCGGGCACGATCAGCCCGGCAATCGCCAGGCATTCCACGCAGGCCACTATGAACACCGCGACGGCCAGCCATTGCGGGTTGACCGTCAACCAACCG
Source organism: Pseudomonas sp. MDT1-16 (assembly GCF_054898115.1). Taxonomy (NCBI): domain Bacteria; kingdom Pseudomonadati; phylum Pseudomonadota; class Gammaproteobacteria; order Pseudomonadales; family Pseudomonadaceae; genus Pseudomonas; species Pseudomonas sp. MDT1-16. The sequence continues at coordinate 5,633,377 of NZ_CM142717.1, read as the reverse complement.
GTCACGCTATCGAGCCATGGGCCCATAAAAACAACTCCATCGACTATTCAATTGGCCCCAAGGGACGAATGCAATTTTCAAAACGCTACAGAGCCCCTGTGGGAGCGAGCAAGCTCGCTCCCACATTGGATTTTCATTGTTCAGGTCAGCAAAAAATAATCGCGACCTTCGACCTGTCCCCGTCGCAGCGGGTTGCGCGTGCAATACGGCGCGTAAGCCGAATCGACGAAACGGTACATCAAATGCTCATCGCGTCCGTGGGGAATGCCCAGGCGTGTGGTTTGTATGATGTGACCAGGCGCCGGGCCGACATCTTCCACCAGCAGCACTTCATGGTCGAAGCGCCTGGCGTCCCAGACCGGTACCTTCAGGCCCAGCGCCTTGCAGAGCAAAGTCTGTCCGGCGCAAAGCTTTTGCGAGGGGCGAGGGCGGCCCTGAGCATCGGGATTGTTCACCAGCATCTGCGCCAGGCTCGCCGGCCCGCTCAGCTCATCAACCCATGGATAGCCGGATTTAATCAGCACCGCATTGCCGGGGCCTTTGGCGCTGAAGTTCAGGGAGTCGCCACCGCGGGCGTAGTACATATAGATATGGCCGCCATCCAGAAACAAAGCCTTACGTTTTTCTGTGTAGCCGAGAGAGGCGTGGCTGCCTTTTTCTTCGAAGTAATAGGCCTCAGTCTCGATAATCCGGGCACTGAGCCACAGATCACCGACCCGGTGACGGATGACTTTGCCGAGTAGATCCCGGGCCAGCGTTTGGGCATCTCTGTCGAAAAAAGCATCCGCGAGCCCCTTGGGCAGGCTCGTAGCGGACGTGCGAACAGTCAGATTGGACATGATGAACGGCGTTAATCAGGGCTGATTGAGTCGTGATGATAACAATTTGCAGCTTAATCACGGCTGAACGTCGGCAAATTGCCCTCCATTTCGACCATCCGCCCGTCACCGCTGTTAGTCGGGGGGCGCGCCAGCTATAATCTGCCGCTTTACTCTTTACCAAGACCTTAGCAAAGACCACCACAGACAATGACTGAGTCCGTTCTTGACTACATGACCCGTTTGGGTCGCGCTGCCCGCGAAGCTTCTCGCGTCATCGGCCGTGCCAGCACTGCGCAGAAAAACCGTGCGTTGCAGGCTACTGCCAATGCGTTGGACGCTGCACGCGCCGAGCTGACGGCTGCCAATGAGCTGGATTTGGCTGCTGGCCGTGCCAATGGTCTTGAACCCGCATTGCTTGAGCGCCTGGCGCTGACCCCGGAACGCATTGACGGCATGATTGTGGGTCTGCGTCAGGTGGCGGCGCTGCCGGACCCGGTCGGTGCGATCCGCGACATGAGCTATCGGCCTTCGGGCATTCAGGTCGGCAAGATGCGCGTGCCGTTGGGCGTGATCGGGATCATCTACGAATCTCGACCGAACGTGACCATCGATGCCGCCAGCCTGTGCCTGAAGTCCGGCAACGCGACCATCCTGCGTGGCGGCTCCGAGGCGATTCATTCCAATCGTGCCATCGCGGCCTGCCTCCAGCGCGGTCTGGCCGAGGCCGATTTGCCCGCCGCCGTGGTGCAAGTGGTCGAAACGACCGATCGTGCCGCCGTTGGTGCGCTGATTACCATGCCTGAATACGTCGACGTCATCGTGCCCCGTGGCGGCCGTGGCCTGATCGAACGGGTCAGTCGCGATGCACGTGTACCGGTGATCAAACACCTGGACGGCATCTGTCACGTCTACGTGAGTGCCCACGCCGACCTGCCGAAAGCCCAGCGCATCGCGTTCAATGCCAAGACTTACCGCTATGGCATCTGCGGCGCCATGGAAACCCTGCTGGTGGATCAAGTCGTTGCCAGAGATTTCCTGCCGTCGATGGCGGCACAGTTCCGCGAAAAAGGCGTCGAACTGCGCGGCTGCGAACGCACGCGGGCGATCATCGATGCTGTCGCGGCAACAGAAAAAGACTGGAACACCGAATACCTGGCACCGATTCTGTCGATCCGCGTGGTCGACGGGCTGGACCAGGCCATCGAGCACATTAATACGTACGGCTCCCACCACACCGATTCGATCGTCAGCGAAAACCTTGCAGATACCCGGCGTTTCGTCGCGGAAGTTGATTCCTCGTCGGTGATGATCAACACGCCGACGTGCTTCGCCGATGGCTTCGAATACGGATTGGGTGCCGAGATCGGCATTTCTACTGATAAGCTGCACGCCCGCGGCCCGGTGGGCCTCGAAGGGCTGACCTGCGAGAAGTACATCGTGGTCGGTGATGGTCAGTTGCGCGGCCAGGCGTCGGTCTGACTTGGGCGACCTCAAAGCGTCAGCCCCGGAAACCGCCAGCGAGCCTGCGCCTCGACGCATTGGCGTGTTGGGCGGGACCTTCGACCCGGTGCACATCGGCCATTTGCGCGGTGCGCTGGAAGTCGCCGAATCGCTGGCGCTCGACGAGTTGCGTCTGACACCCAGTGCCAGACCGCCGCATCGCGGTACGCCGCAGGTGTCGGCAAAGGACCGTCTGGCGATGGTCGAGTGTGCGGTGGCCGGCGTGGCACCGTTGGTGGTGGACGCCCGCGAATTGCAGCGGGACAAACCGTCCTACACCATCGACACCCTGGAACTGATGCGCGCTGAATTGGCCGCTGAAGACCAGGTTTTTCTACTTTTGGGCTGGGACGCATTTTGCGGCCTGCCCACTTGGCACCGCTGGGAAGACTTACTCCAGCATTGCCACATCCTGGTGCTGCAACGCCCGGATGCCGACAGCGAACCGCCGGATGCCTTGCGCAATCTGCTGGCAGCGCGCTCGGTAAGCGACCCGCTGGCCCTGAAGGGGCCGAGTGGACAGATTGCATTCGTCTGGCAGACACCGCTCGCGGTATCCGCCACCCAGATCCGTCAACTGCTGGCCAGCGGTAAGTCGGTACGTTTCCTGGTGCCCGACGCGGTCCTGGCCTACATCGATGCGCACGGACTTTACCGTGCGTCGAACTGAAAAAGGGCGCGCTTCAAGGCACGTGATCACGTGTAACGAAGCGCCCGAACATACGAGCAAAACGAGTTTTATATGACGAACAAAGACGTAACTAAAGTAAAGCGCAAAGGCACGTTCAAGAGCGCCCCGCTGCCAGTAGAGGCTCAAACCGGCCCTGAGCTGCGTGGTGAAGAACTGGTCAAGGTTGCCGTAGCGGCCCTGGAAGACGTGAAGGGCCAGGACATCCAGGTCATCGACGTTCGTGAAAAGCAGAGCATCACTGACTTCATGATCATCGCCACCGGTACTTCGAACCGTCAGATCGGCGCGATGCTGGACAAGGTCCGCGAAGCGGTCAAAGCCCTGGGCGTCAAGCCGCTGGGTGAAGAAGGCAAGGGCGACAGCGACTGGGTGCTGCTGGATATGGATGACGTCATCGTGCACATGATGACCGCCTCGGCTCGTCAGTTTTACGACCTGGAGCGTCTGTGGTCCGGTGCAGAACAGAGCCGTGCTCTGAACGCGGCTCACCACAGCCCGGAAAACACCCATGAGCACTTCGTCAAGCTCAACAAAGACCAGCAATAAGGGACCGCTGTGCGACTGCGACTGATCGCCGTCGGTTCACGCATGCCCAAGTGGGTGGAAGAAGGCTGGCATGAATATGCCAAGCGTCTTCCGTCCGAGCTGGCGCTGGAACTGGTGGAAATACCGCTCAACACCCGTGGCAAGAACGCCGACGTGGCACGCTTCATCCGTCAGGAAGGCGAAGCCATGCTGGCCAAGGTCGGGCCGAACGAGCGCGTTGTGACCCTCGAAGTCCACGGCAAGCCCTGGAGCACCGAGCAGCTGGCGGTCGAGCTCGATCGTTGGCGGCTGGACTCGCGCACGGTGAATTTCATGGTCGGTGGCCCCGAAGGGCTGGCGCCGGAAGTCTGTGCCCGGGCCGATCAGCGCTGGTCGCTCTCGCCGTTGACGTTGCCGCACCCGCTGGTGCGAATTCTGATCGGCGAACAGCTGTATCGTGCCTGGACAGTCTTGTCCGGCCACCCTTACCACAAGTAGTTCTGCCCTCATGCCCCAGCCGATCCGCATCAAGGACCACGAAAAAGACGCCCGTCTGGTGCGTGGCCGCGTCGTGTTCGGGGCAATTGCGGTGGTGGTGCTGATCTGCGTGCTGATTGCGCGGCTGTATTTCCTCCAGGTGATCCAGTACGAGTACCACTCGACCCTGTCGGAAAACAACCGCGTCCATGTGCAGCCGATTCCGCCGACTCGCGGATTGATCTTCGATCGCAATGGTGTGGTGGTGGCCGATAACCGGCCCAGCTTCAGCCTGAGCATGACCCGCGAGCGCTCGGGCGACTGGCAGCAAGTGCTCGACGTGATCGTCGAAGTGCTGGAGCTGACGCCCGAAGATCGGGTGATCTTCGAGAAGCGCATGCGTCAGGGGCGCCGGCCGTTCGAACCGGTGCCAATCCTGTTCGAGCTGACCGAAGAGCAGATCGCCCGCATCGCGGTGAACCAGTTCCGCCTGCCCGGTGTGGAAGTGGTCGCGCAGCTGGTGCGTCATTACCCGCAGGGCGCGCATTTTGCGCACTCGGTGGGTTACATGGGGCGGATCAACGAGAAAGAGCTGAAGTCGCTCGATCCGGTCAATTACAGCGGCACCCACCACATCGGCAAGACCGGTATCGAGCGCTTTTACGAGCCCGAGCTGCACGGTCAGGTGGGTTACGAAGAAGTCGAGACCAACGCTCGAGGCCGCGTATTGCGTGTGCTCAAGCGTACCGATCCGATTCCCGGCAAGGACATCGTCTTGAGCCTGGACATCAAATTGCAGGAAGCGGCCGAAGCTGCACTCGGCGGTCGTCGTGGCGCGGTGGTGGCGCTGGACCCGAAAACCGGCGAAGTCCTGGCGATGGTCAGTCAGCCGAGTTTTGACCCGAACCTGTTCGTCACCGGCATCGGCTTCAAAGCCTATGCCGAGCTGCGCGATTCCATCGACCGGCCACTGTTCAACCGCGTGCTGCGTGGCCTCTACCCGCCGGGCTCGACCATCAAGCCGGCGGTGGCGATTGCCGGGCTGGATGCTGGTGTCGTGACTGCGTCGAGTCGGGTCTACGATCCCGGCTATTACCAGTTGCCCAATTACGACCACAAATACCGTAACTGGAACCGTACCGGTGACGGCTACGTCGATCTGGACACGGCGATCATGCGGTCCAACGACACCTACTTCTATGACTTGGCGCACAAGCTGGGGATTGATCGGTTGTCGGCCTACATGAGCAAATTCGGCATTGGCCAGAAGGTCTCCCTCGACATGTTCGAAGAGTCGCCGGGATTGATGCCGACACGGGAATGGAAGCGTGCAACCCGACGTCAGGCCTGGTACCCGGGCGAAACACTGATTCTCGGGATTGGGCAGGGCTACATGCAGTCCACGCCGTTGCAGCTGGCCCAGGCCACCGCGCTGGTCGCCAACAAAGGTGTCTGGAACCGTCCGCACCTGGCCAAGACCGTCGAAGGCGAGAAGCCGAAGGACGAAAACCCGATGCCGGACATCGTCCTGCGTGACCCCTCCGACTGGACCAAGGTCAATCACGGGATGCAGCAGGTCATGCACGGTGCCCGTGGTACGGCACGCAAAGCGGCGATCGGTTCGCAATACCGCATCGCGGGTAAAAGTGGTACGGCCCAGGTGGTCGCGATCAAGCAGGGCGAGAAGTACGACCGCTCCAAGGTTCAGGAGCGCCATCGCGACCACGCCTTGTTCGTCGGCTTCGCGCCGGCCGATAACCCGCAAATCGTAGTGTCGGTGATGGTCGAGAACGGTGAATCCGGCTCCGGCGTTGCCGCGCCGGTGGTGCGTCAGATCATGGACGCCTGGCTTCTGGACCAGGACGGTCGGTTGAAGGCCGAATACGCCAGCCCTATCAGTGCGGAGGCTACGGCCCGTGAAGAGTAATTTCGATCGCATCCTCTCCAGCGAGGACGTGATGCGTCGCCGCGCGACGCTGTTGCAACGCATGCACATCGACGGCCCGTTGCTGATCCTGCTGCTGACCCTCGCCGCTGGCAGCCTGTTCGTGCTGTATTCGGCCAGCGGCAAGAGCTGGGATCTGCTGGCCAAGCAAGCCACTTCGTTCGGCATCGGCCTGGTGTCGATGATCGTCATTGCTCAGTTCGAACCACGCTTCATGGCCCGTTGGGTGCCCGTCGGTTATGTGCTTGGTGTGCTCTTGCTGGTGGTGGTGGACGTCATGGGCCATAACGCCATGGGTGCCACGCGCTGGATCAACATTCCCGGGGTGATCCGCTTCCAGCCCTCGGAATTCATGAAGATCCTGATGCCGGCGACCATCGCCTGGTACCTGTCCAAGCGCACCTTGCCACCGCAGCTCAAGCATGTGGGCGTCAGTCTGTTTCTGATCGGGTTGCCGTTCATCCTGATCGTGCGCCAGCCCGACCTCGGCACTTCGCTGCTGATCCTCGCCGGTGGTGCTTTCGTGTTGTTCATGGGCGGCCTGCGCTGGCGCTGGATCCTCAGCGTGCTCGCCGCGGCTGTGCCGGTGGCGGTCGGCATGTGGTACTTCATCATGCACGACTACCAGAAGCAGCGAATACTGACCTTCCTCGACCCCGAGAGCGATCCGCTGGGCACTGGCTGGAACATTATTCAGTCGAAAGCCGCCATCGGTTCCGGCGGTGTGTTCGGCAAGGGCTGGCTGCTCGGTACTCAGTCGCACCTGGACTTCCTGCCGGAAAGCCACACCGACTTCATTATTGCGGTCATGGGCGAAGAATTCGGCTTGGTGGGTATCTGCGCGTTGCTGCTGATTTACCTGTTGTTGATCGGTCGGGGACTGGTGATTACTGCCCAGGCACAGACATTGTTCGGCAAATTGCTCGCGGGCAGCCTGACCATGACGTTTTTTGTTTACGTTTTCGTCAACATCGGTATGGTCAGTGGCCTGTTGCCGGTTGTGGGGGTGCCGTTGCCGTTCATTAGCTACGGAGGAACTTCGCTGGTGACGCTGCTGTCAGCGTTTGGGGTTTTGATGTCGATCCATACCCATCGTAAGTGGATCGCTCAGGTTTGAATAAGGTGAAGATCTCAATGCAAGTAATGCGTGGCTGGGCGACTCGATATGCGCCATGGGTCGGCCTGGTAAGCATCCTTGGCACAGCGCAGGAAGCGTTGGCCGGCGATTACGAAGGCTCACCCCAGGTGGCCGAATTCGTCGGTGAAATGACCCGCGACTACGGTTTCGCCGGTGAACAACTGATGGGCGTGTTCCGCGACGCAGAGCGCAAGCAGTCGATTCTGGACGCTATCTCGAAACCTGCCGAGCGGGTCAAGCAGTGGAACGAGTATCGCCCGATGTTCATCACCGACGCGCGTGTCGCCCGTGGTGTCGACTTCTGGCGTCAGCACGAGGCGGTACTGGCCCGTGCCGAGCAGGAATATGGCGTGCCGGCGCAGGTTATTGTTTCGATCATTGGTGTTGAGACCTTTTTTGGGCGAAATACCGGTAATTTCCGGGTGATCGATGCCTTGTCGACCCTGGGTTTCGACTATCCTCCCCGTGCCGAATTTTTCCGCAAGGAATTGCGTGAGTTCCTGTTGCTGGCCCGGGAAGAGCAGGTCGATCCGCTGACCCTCAAAGGCTCTTACGCCGGAGCAATGGGCTTGCCGCAGTTCATGCCGAGCAGTTTTCGCGCCTATGCGGTGGACTTCGACGGTGATGGCCACATCAATATCTGGACCAATCCGGACGATGCCATTGGCAGCGTCGCCAGTTATTTCAAGCGTCACGGCTGGGTCGCCGGCGAACCGGTGGTCAGCCGCGCCGATGTTCGTGGCGAGCAGGTGGACGAAGGTTTGACCACGGGCATCGAACCCACTAAAACCGTCGGGGAGTTGCGGGCGCTAGGGTGGTCAAGTCATGATGCGCTGCGCGATGATATGCCGGTCACGGCTTTCCGCCTGGAAGGTGACAATGGCCCCGAATACTGGATGGGCCTGACGAATTTTTACGCAATCACGCGTTATAACCGCAGCGTGATGTACGCCATGGCCGTACATCAACTGTCTGAACAGCTGGTCCAAGCACGGGGCGTCAAGTAATGCGGGCATTGCCTATGAATAAACCCCTGAAGCTGATGGCATTCGCCGCGTTGGCGGTGCTGGTCGCCAGTTGTTCTACCAGCCGTTCGCCGGCCCAAAAGTCGTCCACCGCCGTGCGTGCAGCGCCGGGACTGGACATCAACCGTGCGCACAAAGATGGCGCGCCGTGGTGGGACGTCGATGTATCGCGCATCCCGGATGCCACGCCGACCCTGCATTCCGGTCCTTATAAAGCCAATCCGTACACCGTGCTGGGCAAGACTTACTTCCCGCTGCAAGAGTCCAAGACTTACGTCGCTTCGGGCACAGCGTCGTGGTACGGCACCAAGTTTCACGGTCAGAACACCGCCAATGGCGAGGTTTACGACCTGTACGGCATGAGCGCCGCACACAAAACCTTGCCACTGCCGAGTTACGTTCGGGTGACCAACCTGGACAACAACAAAACGGTGATCCTGCGTGTCAACGACCGCGGGCCGTTCTACTCGGACCGGATCATCGACTTGTCCTATGCCGCCGCCAAAAAGCTCGGTTACGCCGAAACTGGTACCGCGCGGGTCAAGGTCGAAGGTATCGATCCGCAGCAGTGGTGGGCACAAAAGGGCCGTCCGGCGCCTTTGATGCTCAACGAGCCGCAAGTCGCGCAGAATAGCGCCCCGGTGATTACCGCTTCGGCCGGCACGGTCGAGCAATGGACGCCACCGCCGCAGCAACACGCCGCGGCCGTTGTGCCCTTGCAGATCGATGCAAAAAAAAACGCTTCTGTACCAGCCTCTGGCCAGTATCTGCAGGTGGGCGCGTTCGCCAACCCGGACGCTGCAGAACTCCTGAGATCGAAGCTCAGCGGGATGGTGAGCGCTCCGGTGTTCATCAGCTCGATCGTGCGCAATCAACAGACGCTGCATCGGGTGCGCCTGGGGCCAATCGGTTCGCCGGGTGAAATCCAGCAAGTGCAGAACAGCGTGCGAATGGCCAATCTCGGTTCGCCGAGCCTGGTCACTGCCGAGTAATACGTAGTACTTGATTGACGGTTCGCTTGCGGTTTTGGGGGGCGAACCGGGTTGTTGGCTCGTTGAAGAACAAAAGCCCGGCAAGGGTTAAAGAGTGAGCAACTGAACACGCGATGACCCGTTAGAAGGTCATCTGATTAGTTTTGCCTTTAGGCAGTTTCCATTAGCGATTTCGAGAGACGGATGAACATCACCACCTTTGCCAAACGCCTGTGCCTGCTAGTCCCGCTGCTCCTCTCGCCTGCCGCTTTCGCGGTCGAGATGATGCCGTCGCCACCGCAACTGGCCGCCAAAGCCTACGTACTCATGGATGCCAGCAGCGGCAACGTGCTGGTAGAGAACAACGGTGACCAGCGTCTGCCTCCGGCCAGCCTGACCAAGCTGATGACCGCGTACATCGCGACCCTGGAAATTCGTCGTGGCCAGATCGGTGAAAACGATCCGGTGACCGTCAGCGAAAACGCCTGGCGTACCGGCGGTTCGCGGATGTTCATTAAAGTCGGCTCGCAGGTGACTGTCAGCGACCTGCTGCACGGCATCATCATTCAGTCGGGTAACGACGCCAGTGTTGCGCTCTCCGAGCACATCGCCGGCAGCGAAGACGCCTTCGCTGACATGATGAACAAAACCGTGGCCGACCTGCGCATGACCAACAGCCACTTCATGAACCCGACCGGCCTGCCGAACCCTGAGCACTACTCGTCGGCTCACGACATGGCCGTGCTGGCTCGCGCGATCATCCACGAAGACCCGGCTCACTATGCGATCTACTCGCAGAAAGAGTTCTTCTGGAACGGCATCAAGCAGCCTAACCGTAACCTGCTGCTGTGGCGCGACAAGACTGTCGACGGTCTGAAAACCGGTCACACCGACGAAGCCGGCTACTGCATGGTGTCTTCGGCTGTGCGTGACGGCATGCGCCTGATCGCCGTGGTGTTCGGCACCAACAGCGAAGTGGCGCGTGCGTCTGAAACCCAGAAGTTGCTGACGTACGGTTTCCGCTTCTTCGAAACCCAGACGTTCTATCAGAAAGGCGCCGAGCTGGCTCAGGCTCCTGTCTGGAAAGGCACCACCAATCAAGTCAAGGCCGGCCTGGCCCAAGACCTGACCATGACCCTGCCGAAAGGCCAGCTGAAAAAGCTCGCCGCCAGCATGACCATGAACCCGCAACTGGTTGCGCCAATCGCCAAGGGCGACGTGATCGGTAAAGTCGAAGTGAAACTGGACGACAAGGTCGTGCACAGCGCTGATCTGATCGCTCTGGACGCGGTTGACGAGGGTGGTATCTTCCGTCGCATGTGGGATAGCATCCGTCTATTCTTCTACGGCTTGTTCAACTGAATTAGTGTGGACTTGCATGGCCCTGTTCCAATCCGGAACGGGGCCATGTCCGTTGCCACGGCTTACGAGGCCGTTACGCCATGACAGACACCGAAGTAAAGGCGCCAAAGATCGAATTCCCTGCCAATGATTACCCGATCAAAGTGATCGGCGACACCATTGTCGACATCAAGCAAAAGATCATCGATATCGTCAAGAAACACGCGACGATCAACGATGAGAAAGTGGACGAACGCCAAAGCAGTAACGGCAAGTACACCACCATCCAGTTGCACATCATCGCCACCGGTCAAGATCAGCTGTACGACATCAACAGTGAGTTGCGTGCTACCGGTTTCGTGCACATGGTGCTGTGATGTCTGGCACGCTGGGCTTTCGCGAGCTCGGCCAGCTGGCTTACGAGCCGGTCTGGCATGCCATGCAACGCTTCACCAACGAACGCGGCAGCGATGCCGCCGACGAGATCTGGCTGGTCGAGCACCCACCGGTGTTCACCCAGGGGCAGGCCGGCAAGGCCGAGCACGTGTTGCTGCCGGGGGATATTCCGGTGGTAAAGGTTGATCGCGGTGGTCAGGTGACTTATCACGGCCCCGGTCAACTGGTGGCCTACCTGTTGCTCGACGTTCGCAAGCTGGGTTTTGGCGTGCGTGACCTGGTCAGCCGCATGGAACACTGCCTGATTGAGTTGCTGGCCAGCTACGGCGTCACCGCCGTGGCCAAACCGGATGCTCCGGGTGTCTACGTCAATGGGGCGAAAATCGCTTCTCTCGGCCTGCGGATCCGCCATGGTTGCTCCTTTCATGGCTTGGCCCTGAACGTGGACATGGACCTGGAACCGTTTCGACGGATTAATCCCTGCGGCTACGCCGGGCTGGCGATGACCCAGTTGCGCGATCACGCAGGATCGATTGAATTTGCCGAGGTAAGTGCCCGGCTGCGCGCGCAGCTCGTCAAACACCTCGACTATGCTGAGCAGACGACCCTAACGGGCGGAATCGACTGATATGACTACTGATGCAGTGCAAACCATGATCCCGACGCTCGATGTCACCGAACGTCCGGCCCCGCGTGCCAAGGTTGAAGCCGGCGTCAAGCTGCGCGGCGCCGAGAAGGTTGCACGTATCCCGGTGAAGATCATTCCGACCACCGAACTGCCGAAGAAACCCGACTGGATCCGCGTGCGCATCCCGGTTTCCCCGGAAGTCGACCGCATCAAGGCCCTGCTGCGCAAACACAAGCTGCACAGTGTGTGCGAAGAGGCGTCCTGCCCGAACCTGGGCGAATGCTTCTCCGGTGGCACTGCGACCTTCATGATCATGGGTGACATCTGCACCCGTCGCTGCCCGTTCTGCGATGTGGGTCACGGTCGTCCGAAGCCGCTGGACGTCAACGAGCCGGAAAGCCTGGCCATTGCCATTGCCGACCTGAAACTCAAGTACGTGGTGATTACCTCGGTAGACCGCGACGACCTGCGTGACGGCGGTGCCCAGCACTTTGCCGACTGCATTCGCGAAATCCGCAAACTGTCGCCGAACGTACAGCTCGAAACCCTGGTCCCGGACTACCGCGGCCGTATGGACGTAGCGCTGGAAATCACCGCTGCCGAGCCGCCGGATGTGTTCAACCACAACCTGGAAACCGTGCCACGCCTGTACAAGGCTGCGCGCCCGGGCTCGGATTACCAGTGGTCGCTGACCCTGCTGCAACGCTTCAAGCAAATGATGCCGCACATTCCGACCAAGTCCGGCCTGATGCTGGGCTTGGGCGAAACCGACGAAGAAGTCATCGAAGTCATGAAGCGCATGCGCGAACACGACATCGACATGCTTACCCTGGGCCAGTACCTGCAACCGTCCCGTAGCCACTTGCCGGTGCAGCGTTTTGTGCACCCGGACATCTTCGCCTGGTTCGCCGAGGAAGGTTACAAGATGGGCTTCAAGAACGTCGCTTCCGGCCCGCTGGTACGTTCCTCGTACCACGCCGACGAGCAGGCGAAGCTGGTTAAAGCTGAATTGATGTCGTCCTTATAACAAAGCGCCCGCAAGGCTTTTCAGCCTTGCGGGCGTTTTTGTTGGCCGTGCCTACGGCCACTGCAGTCTTTTCCTGCAACCTGCGGGGCGACTGATCCTCTTCTGTTTGTCCCCGTTCCTGACTACTGTGTGCTTGACGCTTGCACGCAGGGAGATTCATGGATGACCGTTCGACCGACCCACACGCTTTGCCCTCACACACCCGTTCCGGCCTTGCCGTCGCAAGGGCTGATTGGCGTCATTGCGCCCGCCGGTCCCGCACCGCTGGACACCGATAAAGCCATCGCCTGGATGCGCGCTCGCGGATATTCGCTGCGGGTTTTCCCCGGCGTGTACGAGAAAGATGACTATCTGGCCGGCAGTGATGATGTACGGCTCAATGATCTGCACCGGGCGTTCGCTGACAGTGAGGTCGACGCAATCATCTGTCTGCGCGGTGGTTACGGTACGCCGCGTTTGCTTGACCGTATTGATTTCGAATTGCTGCGCAACAATGCCAAGCCGTTCATCGGCTACAGTGACGTCACCGCGCTGCACTTGGCGATCAGCCGTTATGCGGGTTTCGTGACCTTTCATGGCCCGATGCTCAACGCCGACCTGCTCGGCGACAAGCAAAAACCTACCGAGTCTTCGTTCTTCAACATGCTGAGAGGACAGGTGAGGGCCGGCAGCGTGCTGACGCACCCGGTAGCCTACCCGCTTGCCACGATTGGGCCTGGCATCGCTCACGGGCGTTTGCTTGGGGGTAATTTGTCGATGATCGCTGCGACCATGGGTACGCCTTACGAAATGGATGCCGAGGGCGTCATTCTGTTCATCGAGGACATCAACGAGCCGTTGTATCGAATCGACCGGCTGCTGACCCATCTGCGCCTGGCGGGCACGTTGAACAAACTGCGCGGGGTTCTGGTGGGGGATGTGGCGGGGGTAGATGGGGTTGCGCTGGAGCGTTTGCTCAAGCAGACCTTTGCGCCGTTGCGCATCCCGGTGCTGGCCGGGTGGCGCAGCGGGCATTGCGATCCGAACCTGACGTTACCGATGGGCGCGCTGGTGAGGCTGGATGCGGGGAACAAGGAATTAATGTTGGAGCAGGATGTGGTCGTCAAACGTTAGATATTGGTCGTCTGACAGTCAGTCATCGCGGGCAAGCCTCGCTCCTACACGATTGCGTGATCCGTAGGAGCGAGGCTTGCCCGCGATGCTTTTAGCGGTTACGCAGGCCTTCGAGCAACTTGTGCGTCGGATACCCATCCGCCGGCCAGCCAAACGACTGCTGGGCGCTGCGGATCGCTTTGCGCGTATTGGCGCCGATAATGCCGTCGGCGTTGCCCGCGTCGTAGTTCTGCGCGCTTAACAGGCTTTGCAATTCGATCCGCTCGGTACGGCTCAACGGCAAATCATCTTTCGGCCATGTGCCGTTGATCAGGCCCGCACCGTTGAAACGCTCGGACAACAGACTCACGGCCAACGCGTAGGACGACGAGTTGTTGTACTTGAGGATCGCGCGGAAGTTGTCGAGGACCAGGAACGCCGGGCCACGGTAACCGGCCGGCAGCAGCAGGGCGGCTGACAGGTGCTCGGAGCCTGCCGGAACCTGACCGCCATTGGGCAGGGTGACGCCCAGTTGCAGCCATTCAGCGACGCTCTTGCGAGTCGTGCCATCGGCCAGGACGTAGTTGAAGCCACTCGCCAGTTGCACTTCGAAACCCCACGGCTGGCCTTTCTGCCAGCCTGAGCTTTGCAGGTAGTGCGCCGTCGAGGCCAGGGCGTCGGCGGGGCTGCCCCAGATGTCGCGGCGGCCATCGCCATCGAAGTCCACGGCGTGGGTGTTGTAGGTGGTCGGGATGAACTGGGTCTGGCCCATGGCGCCAGCCCAGGAACCGAGCATTTTTTCCGGTTCGATATCACCTTGTTGCAGGATCTGCAGGGCGGCGATCAGTTGTGCGTGGGCAAATCCCGGACGCCGGCCTTCATAGGCCAGGGTCGCCAGGGAATTAATCACCGACTTGTTGCCCTGGAACTGCCCGAAGTTACTTTCCATGCCCCACACCGAGACCAGCGCCTGACGGTCGACGCCGTAGCGCTGTTCGATGCTTTGCAGGATGTCAGCGTACTGGCTGACCAGCGCCTGACCGTTGCGTACCCGCAGTGGCGAAAGGGCGCCGTCGAGGTATTCCCAGACCGGGCGGGAGAATTCCGGCTGGCTGCGGTCGGCACGGATGACGCTGGTGTCCAGGCTGACATTGGCGAAGGCGCGATCGAACAGGTCGGCGCGGATGCCGGCGGCCAGCGCATCCCTGCGGAAACCCGCCTGCCATTCGGCGAAGGTCTGGGTTGGTTGGATGTCGAGGTTTTCACCGGTCGGAACCACGGGCGGAATGACCGCAGGGGCTGTCGCGACGGGAAGGGTCTGAAGCGGCTTGGCGTTGGCCGCGGTGGGTTTTTCCGCGCAGGCAACAAGCAAAATGAGGCTGGAGGCAGCGATCAGTTGGCGCAGGTGCCAACGACGGGAAATACAAAAGGGCATGCACGGGTCCAGAGAGTACGAATCAGGTGCAGACCTTAACATGTTGAGCGAGCGCTTGCCTTTCAGGCCGCCAGAAAGTAAGAAGCCTCCCAGCTATTAGACTGGAAGGCTTCGCGGCGGTAGCTGCCTTTGCCCTTGCCGGCGGGTTCCTGACGGCTGCGGAACAGTGGCTGGGCGATGATGGATTTGGCCTTGTTGGGGCCATTTTTGGATGGCTTTTTGCTCATGATGATTTCTCGCAAGTGAGTGGGTTTTGCGGTGCAAATCATCGGCCGAAGTCTGGGTTTTGTCTAGTCCACGTGATGTGTAGGACTTTTCGCCGATCGCCCTGTAGCAGCTGGCGAAGCCTGCGTTCGGCTGCGAAGCAGTCGTAAACCCTGAATCCGGGATCATCTGACACGCCGCGTCGCCTGATTTTGCGACTGCTTCGCAGCCGAACGCAGGCTTCGCCAGCTGCTACAGAGGGCGTGTTTACTCGGCGGGTAACGACAATCTTTGGCCGGCCATCAACAACGACAACCGACTCAAACTCATCCACGGTGAGCCGGCGGCCTGGCCTTTGATCTGTGCATCGATGCGCTGCGCCTCCAGCAATAACTGCGCCCAGCGTTGCGCCGAGTAGCGTTGCAGGGCTTTGCTCATCAGCGGTTTGCGTTTGTCCCAGACCGGCGGTCGGGCAGAGCTGAAGGCTTTGTCCAGCGGCACACCCTGGCTGTATTGCAGCGACAAGCTGGCCAGCAGACGCAGCTCCCGAGCCAGCGCCCAGAGAATCACGGGTGGTTCGACGCCTTCGCCACGCAGCCCTTCGAGCATGCGCAGGGCATGAGCCGCTTCGCCGTTAAGAATCGCATCGGTCAGTCCAAAGACATCGAAGCGCGCACTGTCAGCAACGGCCGCTTGCACGGTTTCAACGGTGATCTGACCGCCTTCGGCCATCAGTTTGAGCTTTTCGATTTCCTGGGCGGCAGCCAGCAAATTGCCCTCGACCCGTGCGGCGATCAATTCGACGGCGTCCTGGCTGGCGGAAAGGCCGGCCTGGGACAGCCGTTGACGGATCCAGCTCGGCAACTGGTTGGCCTCTACCGGCCAGATTTGCACGAACTGGGTCTGCTGGCCTTCGACCAGCGCCTTGCCCCACTTGGTTTTCTGCGCGCTGCCATCAAGCTTGGGCAGGCTGATCAACAGCACCGTGTCTTCGGCCGGTCGCGAGCAGTACTCAATGAACGCGGCGGCACCTTTGTCACCGGGTTTGCCGGACGGTAGACGCAGTTCCAGCAGACGCTTTTCGGCGAACAGCGACATGCTCGCTCCGGCCTGCAGCAACGTACCCCAGTCGAAACTGGCGTCGGCGGCGAAGACCTGGCGCTCGTCGAATCCCTGTTGGCGGGCGGCGGCACGAATGGCGTCGGCGGCTTCCTGACACAGCAGTGGGTCATCGCCACTGATGATGTAGACCGGCGCGAGGGCGCCTTGCAGGTGTTTAGCGAGTTGGGCGGGGGCGAGTTTCATAGGAGAGGGCGAACGGGGCGCCTGCGCGCCCCGTAAGTCTTACTGCTGCGGCAGTTCGATAGGCGACTGGCGCGGGGTTGCCGCTTCAGCCTTCTGCGCCGCTTCCAGTGCATCGGCTTCAGCCTTGGCTTTGGCGTTAGCGGTCTGTTGCAGCTGATCCAACTGAACCGGAGTGAGCTGTTGCAGGCGCAGCATCATGCGTTGAACCAGTTCACGACGGGTTTCCTTGCGGGCGTCGTTGGCTTCCTGGTCGGAACCCACCAGGTTGCTACCGTCGTGGATAAAGATTTTTTGTACTTCGAGTTTGTCGCTCAGCAGCGTCAGGTTGCTCTCACCACGGATGTCGTAGTTCAACACTGTGCTCACCTGATACTCGCCAGTACGACCGGCACCGGCATAGCTCAAGATGCGCTGGCTTTCCTGCTCGTCGGTCAGCACCAGTTTGTAAGGTGCTCCGCTGTAGACCTTGACGCCGCTGCTTTGCAGCACCTGACGCAGTTGCGTCACGATTTCGCCGTAGGCATTGCGGGCACTCAGGTCGAGTTCCTTGATCGCCAGTTCAGTGGTGCCGGTGCCGCGCAGCTGGAAACCGCAGGCGCTCAACAGGACCGCAAGGCCCATCACCAGCAAATTGCGTTTGATCATCTTGTTGCTCCCCTTGAAACCAGGTGGGCCGATCATGCGGCCCGAAAGGTTTTACGCGGCGCCAGGCTCACCTGGCGCCTGATCCAATTAGCTGGCGACGATATTGACCAGTTTCCCGGGCACTACGATCACTTTACGAATAGTCAGGCCGTCGACAAAGCGCAGTACGTTCTCGTTGGCCCGTGCAGCGGCTTCGACTTCTTCGCGACTGGCACTGGCGGGCATTTCAATGTGGCCGCGCAGTTTGCCATTCACTTGAATGACAAGCTGCAGACTGTCTTGCACCAGAGCGCTCTCGTCCAGTACCGGCCAACCTGCATCGATCACTGGTTCGGCGTGACCCAGGTGATGCCACAGTTCATGGCTGATGTGCGGAGTGATCGGTGCCAGCAGCAGGGCCACGGTTTCCAGACCTTCGTGAATCAGTGCGCGATCCTGCGCGGTGCCTTGCGGGGCTTTTTCCAGCACGTTCATCAGCGTCATCACCTGGGCGATGGCGGTGTTGAATTTGTGGTGCTGGCCGACGTCCTGGCTGGCTTGCTTGATGGCCAGATGGATCGAGCGACGAATGACTTTCTGTTCGTCGTTCAGCGAGGCGATGTCCAGTTTCCCCGGCAAGCCTTGGCCGACGTGGGCCTGAGCCAGACGCCAGACGCGCTTGAGGAAGCGGTGCGAACCTTCGACGCCGGAGTCGGACCATTCCAGGCTCATGTCAGGCGGCGAGGCGAACATCATGAACAGGCGGCAGGTGTCTGCACCGTACTGGTCGATCATCGACTGCGGGTCAACGCCGTTGTTCTTGGACTTGGCCATTTTCTCGGTGCCACCGATTTCCACCGGCAGGCCGTCCGAAATCAGTTTGGCGCCAATGATCTTGGCCTTGCTGTCGCGCTCGAGTTCGACGTCCGCCGGGTTGAACCAGGTGTAACTGCCGTTGGCTTCGCGACGGTAGTAAGTCTCGGCGATCACCATGCCTTGGGTCAGCAGGTTCTTGAACGGCTCGTTGGAACTCACCAGGCCTTCGTCGCGCATCAGCTTGTGGAAGAAGCGCGCGTACAGCAGGTGAAGAATGGCGTGTTCGATACCGCCAATGTACTGATCCACCGGCAGCCAGTGGTCGGCCGCGGCTTTTTCCACCAGGCCGCCTTCATAGTGCGGCGAGGCGTAGCGGGCGTAGTACCACGAGGACTCGACGAAGGTGTCCATGGTGTCGGTTTCACGCTTGGCCGGTGCGCCGCATTTCGGGCACTCGCACTCGTAGAACTGCGGCATGCGCGCCAGCGGCGAACCCGCGCCGTCCGGTACAACGTCTTCCGGCAACACAACGGGCAACTGATCTTCCGGGACCGGCACATCACCGCAGGTGTCGCAGTGGATGATCGGAATCGGGCAGCCCCAGTAGCGCTGGCGGCTGATGCCCCAGTCGCGCAGGCGGAACTGGGTGCGAGAGGCACCGAGGTTTTTCTTGATCAGCGCGACTTCGATGGCGTCGAAGGCACCTTCGAAGTCGAGGCCGTCGAACTCGCCGGAATTGATCAGCGTGCCGTGTTCACCGTAGGCGTCCTGCCATGGCGACGGGTTAGTGCTGCCGGAGCTGGTACGCACTACCGATTTGATCGGCAGGTTGTACTGGGTGGCGAACTCGAAATCACGTTCGTCGTGCGCCGGGACGGCCATTACCGCGCCATCGCCGTAGTGCATCAGCACATAGTTGGCGACCCACACCGGGAGTTTCTCACCGGTCAGCGGGTGCTCGACGAACAGCGAGGTCGGCAGGCCTTTTTTCTCTTGAGTGGCGACGTCGGCTTCTGCGACGCTGCCGCCCTTGCATTCAGCGATGAACGCTTGCAGCTCAGGGTTGTTCTGCGCGGCCAGGGTCGCCAGAGGGTGTTCGGCGGCCACAGCAACGTAGGTCGCGCCCATCAGGGTGTCCGGACGGGTCGTGAAGACTTTCAGTACGCCGGCTTCGCCGATGGAATCGACGTTGTACGGGAACTGCACTTCCATGCCTCGGGACTTGCCGATCCAGTTGCGCTGCATGGTCTTGACCTGTTCAGGCCAGCCCGTCAGTTCGTCGAGGCTCGACAGCAACTCATCCGCGTAAGCGGTGATCTTGAAGTAGTACATCGGAATTTCGCGTTTTTCGATCAGCGCGCCGGAACGCCAGCCGCGACCGTCGATCACCTGTTCGTTGGCCAGAACGGTCTGATCGACCGGGTCCCAGTTCACGGTGCCGTTTTTACGGTAGATCACGCCTTTTTCGAACAAGCGAGTGAACAGCCATTGTTCCCAGCGGTAGTAATCAGGCTTGCAGGTGGTGATTTCGCGGGACCAGTCCACCGCCAGGCCCAGGCTGCGCAGCTGGGTTTTCATGTAGGCGATGTTTTCGTAGGTCCATTTGGCGGGCGCTACGTTGTTCTTCATCGCGGCGTTTTCCGCCGGCATGCCGAAGGCGTCCCAACCCATGGGTTGCAGGACGTTTTTGCCTTGCATGCGCTGGTAGCGGGAGATTACGTCGCCGATGGTGTAGTTGCGCACGTGCCCCATGTGTAGCTTGCCGCTGGGGTAAGGGAACATCGACAGGCAGTAGAAGGTCTCCTTGCCTGGCTGTTCACTGACTTCAAAGGACTTTTGCTCGTCCCAGAACGACTGGGCGGCGGCTTCGATTTCACGGGGCTGATATTGTTCGTGCATGGCTACTTTTGAACTGAATAGGGGTGGCCTAATCCTCTTCAATGCAACGCTGGACGGTGAGCACGTCAAATCGACGTTTCGGTGTCCAGGCGAGCTGGAAGTGGAGTTACAGGAAGCGCCGTAGCATACATGACCGCACTCTACCGAGGGAAACCCTGATTACTGCTGCGGGCCTCCCAAAAACCGCTGCGAGGGCCGTTGGTCGCAGCACTCAGCCGGTTTGTTCATGGAAGCTAAGCTCTAAATGGGGAGTGAGTCTTATCTTCAATGAGGTGAGGGATGGTTGAGTCACGGCAAAAAGTTACAAAACCGGAGCTGTACGAAAGATTGATCGATCGTCTGGGAATGGCCCTGGACGCGGCCAAAACCGCTGGCCGGTTACGCGATGAGCGTCCGCTGGAACTGGAATTGCGAGGCTTGAGCCCCGCAGAGTTTGCACTGGTCAAGGCGTATCTCGATCGCAGTGAACGTGAGACACACGGATGCCTGTCAGAAGCAGTGAAGCAACTCGACGCACCACGTTCGGCCAAGATCATCTGGCTCAAGGACAAAACACCCGGCAGGGACGCGGTAAAGGTCCGGTCTCTGCAATTCAAGTAAGGGCACTTGAAGCCATGACGTACGGTTTTTTGAAGCATAGTCCTTCCGCATTTGTTGTCGCATTGCGTCAACCCACTTAGGCTTCGAGCATCTTTTGGAGATGCTCGATGCCTTTTCGATATTTCGTTAAACAACTTCTGCTGCCTCCCGGCATTCTTTTGCTGCTATTGGTGCTTGCCTGGTGGTTCCGCCGCTCAAGACCGCGCCTTGCCGGATGGTGCTTTGCGCTGGGCGTGGGCGGCTTCTGGCTGATGAGCCTGCCGGTGGTGGTGCAGTGGGGCGCCAAGGCGCTGGAGCGAGAAGCACCGTTGGCTCGCGACGAATGGGCGACGTTGGCTCAGCACGCTGACGCGATTGTGGTGCTGGGTGCGGGGCGTGAACGTGGTGATCTGGCCTGGGGTGGCGACCAGCCGACGGGTGTGGCGCTGCAGCGCCAGCGTTATGCGGCGCGATTGGCCAAGGCGTCGGGCCTGCCGATCCTGACCAGTGGCGGCCTGCATTACGGCACACCGCCGACCGAAGCCAAGTTGATGGCAGACTCTTTGCTCGATGATTTCGGCGTGACTGTGCGTTGGCAGGAAGGGCGCAGCCGCACGACCTGGGAGAACGCGCAGTTCAGCGCCGAGGTGTTGTTGCCGCAAGGAATCAAGCGCGTGGTCGTCGTGACTCAGGCCTGGCACATGCCGCGAGCGGTCTGGAGTTTCAAGAAGGCAGGATTTGAAGTGGTGCCAGCGCCGATGGGGTTTTTAGGCGTGGACAACGCTCGGCCACTGGGCGGCTGGATGCCGGAATTCAAGTCTATCTGGCAGAGTGGGCAGCTGATGAATGAGGCGGTGGGGCAGATCGGCTATTCGGTGTTTTACCGCTGAAAAGCAAAAGATCGTCCGAACGCGGCCCGATCTTTTGGCTTACACCTTACATTCTCAGACAGTCTTGGCCATCCGGCTCGCCACGAGCGCCCAGCCAAACAACAGCACGCAAACAATGATCAGCGGCCACGAGCGCCATTCCAGATAGGGCGTCAGGTTGTGCATGGGCACCACTTCACCGTACAGAATGCCGCGTTCGAATTGCGGGATCTGCACGGTGATCTGGCCGAACGGGTTGATCAAACCGGTTACGCCGTTGTTGGTGGCGCGGATCATCCAGCGACCGGCCTCAAGCGCGCGCATCTGCGCCATCTGCAAGTGTTGCAGCGGGCCGATGGAGGTGCCGAACCAGGTGTCATTGCTGATGGTCAGCAGCAAATCGCTACGCGCCGCGAGGCTGGCGGCGAATTCCGGGTAAACCACTTCGTAGCAGATGAACGGTGCAATCTGATAACCCTTGGCTTGCAGCATCGGCTGATCGGCAGGGCCACGGGCAAAGTCCGACATCGGCAGGTCGAAGAAAGCGATCAGCCCCCGCAACACTTCCTGCAACGGAACGTATTCGCCAAACGGCACCAGTTTCTGCTTGAGGTAAGTGCCATCGCCTTCACCCGCCACGGTGATACCGTTGAAGAAGCGCTTCTCGTGATGGACTTCCTGGCGGATTGGTACGCCGGTGATCAGCGCGGACTTACGCTCTGCAGCGAAGTTTCCCATCATGTTCAGGTAGCCCTCGGCGGACTCCTTGAGCACCGGGATGGCCGTTTCCGGCCAGATCAGCAAGTCGACCGGCTTCGAGCTAAAGCTCATGTCGCGGTACAGCGCCAGTTGCGCGTTGAGCTGCGCCGGGTCCCACTTCATGCTCTGTTCGATATTGCCCTGAATCGCCGCGACACTCAGCGGTGCGCCCGCCGGGCTGGTCCAGGCATGCTCCTTGAGCGCCACGCCGGCCACCCAAGGGCCGACCAGCAGCAACACACCTGCGGCGATGAAACCTTTGCGCCCCGTGCGAACCAGGCGCAAGGCGTTATAGATCAGCGCGGCCGTCAGGGCCAGAGTGAAGGAAATCAGCCACATTCCGCCAACTGGCGCGAGCCCGGCCAGCGGGCCGTTGAGCTGACTGTAGCCGGAATAGAGCCAGGGGAAACCGGTCAGGAACCAGCCGCGAAAGGCTTCCTGACCGACCCACAACGCCGCGAACGCCAGGGCGTCGGCCAGCGGCGCTTCGTTACGGCGCAGCCAGCGCGCCCAGATCCAGGCGGGCAGGGCGAAGAACCAGGCAATCGCCGCCGTGAAGATCAACATCAGGAAACCGGCCAGCAGCACTGAAGCGCCGCCGAAGTGGTGAATGCTGTAGTAGATCCAGCTGGTACCGGCGCCAAACAGGCCGAAACCGAAACACCAGCCACGTCCGAGAGCCTGGCGGGGGTTCAGTTCTCGCAAGCCGGCATAGAAGAATCCGACCGCCAGCAACGCCAACGGCCAGATATCGAACGGCGCCAGGGCCAGAGTGGTGATTGCACCGGCCGCCACGGCCAGCAGATTACCGGGCCAGCCGGGGCGGGTTACGCGGAGCATGTCAATCCTTAACGGGCAATGGGCGTCAGGCGAAGCAAGTGAATCCGACGGCTGTCGGCGTTCAGAATGCGGAAGCGATAAGGGCCGATTTCAGTGATTTCGTTGCGTTTTGGCAGGTGTCCGAACGCGCTCATCACCAGGCCGCCGACGGTGTCGAATTCGTCGTCGGAGAATTGGCTGTCGAAGAACTCGTTGAAGTTCTCGATCGGCGTCAGGGCCTTGATCAGGAAGTCACCGCTGGGCAGCGGCTTGATGTAGCTGTCTTCTTCGACGTCATGCTCGTCTTCGATGTCGCCGACGATTTGTTCCAGCACGTCTTCGATGGTCACCAGGCCCGCCACACCGCCATATTCGTCAATGACGATGGCCATGTGGTTGTGGTTGGCGCGGAACTCGCGCAGCAGCACATTCAGGCGCTTGGACTCGGGCACGAAAGTGGCCGGGCGCAGCAGGTCCTTGATGTTGAAGCTGTCGCCGTTCTCTTTTAGGATCAACGGCAGCAAGTCCTTGGCCAGCAATACGCCCATCACGTCATCGTGGCTTTCGCCGATCACCGGGTAGCGGGAGTGGGCCGAGTCGACCACGGCAGGCAGGAACTCGCGGGGTGTCTGGGTCGCCTTGATGCTGATCATCTGCGAGCGCGGGACCATGATGTCCCGTACTTGCAGGTCAGCGACCTGGATGGCGCCTTCGACGATGGCCAGCGCTTCGCTGTCCAGCAACTTGTTTTGGTGTGCATCGCGCAGCAGCTCCAGCAGCTCCTGGCGGTTCTTCGGCTCGTGGGCAAAAGCTTGGGTGAGTTTACCCAACCATGACTTTTGCCCGTTGCTCGATCGATCTTCGCTCATAGCGATTACTCTGAATCCTTTGTTGTAACGATAGGGGATGCGTCTGTTTCGTCGTCCGCATAAGGGTCGGGATGGCCCAACTCAGCAAGCAACGTTCGTTCCAGTGCTTCCATTTCTTCGGCTTCGTCGTCATCTATATGGTCGTAACCCAGCAGATGCAAGCAGCCGTGAATCACCAGATGCGCCCAATGGGCCTTGAGTTCCTTGCCTTGTTCGGCAGCTTCGCGCTCGACCACCGCCACGCAGATCACCAGATCGCCCAGCAGCGGGATATCCAGAAATTCGTCCGGAACGTCGGCGGGGAACGAAAGAACGTTAGTGGCGTAATCCTTTTGCCGCCAGGTGTGGTTCAGCTCGCGACCTTCCTCTTCATCGACCAAACGGATGGTCATTTCGGAGTCAGCTGTGCGCTGACGCAGAGCCAGTTCGCACCATTGGCGGAACTCGGCTTCGCTTGGGGCAGACGCTTCGGTAGCCAGTTGCAGATCAAGCTCAAGCATCGCGGCGGCTATCCTTCGGGGCATCATCGGCCACGCGATTTTCGAAGCGCTCATAGGCTTCGACGATGCGTTGCACCAGTGGATGGCGCACTACGTCCTTGGGCTTGAAATGGGTGAAGCTGATGCCCGGCACGTCTTTAAGTACCTCGATCACATGGTGCAGCCCGGACTTGGTGCCTTTTGGCAGATCGACCTGGGTGATGTCACCAGTGATGACCGCCGTGGAGCCGAAGCCGATCCGGGTCAGGAACATCTTCATTTGCTCGACGGTGGTGTTCTGGCTTTCGTCGAGGATGATGAAACTGTTGTTCAGGGTACGACCGCGCATGTAGGCCAGCGGCGCAACTTCGATCACCTGACGCTCGATCAACTTGGCGACGTGTTCGAAGCCGAGCATTTCATAGAGGGCATCGTAGAGCGGGCGCAGGTACGGGTCGATCTTCTGCGACAGGTCGCCGGGCAGGAAACCGAGCTTTTCGCCCGCTTCAACCGCCGGACGCACCAGCAGGATGCGGCGAATCTGCTCGCGTTCCAGCGCGTCTACCGCGCAGGCAACGGCCAGATAGGTCTTGCCGGTACCGGCCGGGCCGATGCCGAAGTTGATGTCGTTGCCGAGGATTTCCTTCACGTAGCGCAACTGATTCAAGCCGCGAGGGCGAATCATGCCTTTCTTGGTGCGCAGGGCCACGGAGGGTTCGCCGGGGGAGACGTTGTCCATCTCTTCGACGGCCGATTCCTGCAGGAACAGGTGAACCACGTCCGGCGACAGCTCGGTACCCTTGGTTTCCTGGTACAGGCGGCGCAGGAGGTTTTCCGCGGAGGTGGTGTGTTTGGGCTCACCGATCAGTTCGAACTGGTTTCCGCGGTTGCGGATCTCGATGGTCAGGCGCTGTTCGATCAAGCGCAGATGCTCGTCGAATTGCCCGCACAGATTGGCGAAGCGGCGAGCCTCAAAGGGCTCGAGGATAAAACGATGTGGTTCTATGGGTGCGTTCAAGGTCGTATTTAGCCGCCCTGGGGCAATTAAGATGAAATCAAGGATAACGCCAGTGGCCTGGGTGCGAAAGCTCTTAAATATCGCAAGGCCAAACACCGTCCCTGTAGGAGCGAAGCTTGCTCGCGAAGAACGATAACGCGATCCGTCAGACAGATAGCGGCGTGGCCTTCGCGAGCAAGCATCGCTCCTACAGCAGCGAGCCCCGCAGCGAGTGCGGCTGGGCGGCGTCGATGTGCACGTCGGCAAACTGGCCAATCAGCGTGGGATTGTCGCAGCGGAAGTTGACGATGCGGTTATTCTCGGTCCGGCCTTGTAGTTCGCCGGGGTCTTTTTTCGAATAATCGGTCACCAGGATCCGCTGGATTGAACCGACCATTTGTCGGCTGATCTCGAAACCTTGCTGGTTCAGGCGATGTTGCAGCGCATTCAGGCGTTCTTTCTTCAACGCTTCTGGCGTTTCGTCGGCCAGATCGGCAGCCGGAGTGCCCGGGCGCTGGCTGTAGACGAACGAGTAGGAGAAGTCGAAACCGACGTCTTCGATCAGCTTCATGGTCTGTTCGAAGTCTTTTTCGGTTTCGCCCGGAAAGCCGACGATGAAGTCAGAACTGATGCAGATCCCCGGCACGGCGGCACGCAGCTTGCGCAGTTTGGATTTGTATTCCAGCGCGGTGTGGTTGCGCTTCATCGCCGCCAGGATTCGGTCCGAGCCCGACTGCACCGGCAAGTGCAGATGCTTGACCAGTTCCGGCACGTCGGCGTGGGCCTGGATCAGGCTGTCGGAGAACTCCAGCGGGTGTGAGGTGGTGTAGCGGATGCGGTCAATGCCATCGACGGCGGCCACCACGCGGATCAGCTCGGCGAGATCCGCCAGGCGGCCATCGTGAGTGGTCCCGCGATAGCCATTGACGTTCTGCCCCAGCAGGGTCACTTCGCGCACGCCGTTTTCGGCCAGGTGGATGACCTCGGCGATCACGTCATCGAACGGTCGGCTGACTTCTTCACCTCGTGTGTAAGGCACCACGCAGAAGGTGCAGTACTTGCTGCAGCCTTCCATGACCGACACGTAGGCGCTTGGGCCATCGATGCGCGGCTCGGGCAAGTGGTCGAACTTTTCGATTTCCGGGAACGAGACGTCGACTTGCGGCAGTTTGGTCGCGCGCGCGGCGTCGATCATTTCCGGCAGGCGGTGCAGGGTCTGCGGGCCGAACACGACGTCGACATACGGGGCGCGGTCGCGGATGGCGGCGCCTTCCTGACTGGCCACGCAACCGCCGACGGCGATGACCATGTCCGGGTTTGCCAGTTTCAATTCGCGCCAGCGGCCGAGTTGGGAGTACACACGGTCCTGGGCGCGTTCGCGGATCGAACAGGTATTGAGCAGGATCACGTCGGCATCTTCAGCGCGAGCGGTGACTTCCAGGGCCTGATGTTCACCCAGCAGATCGACCATGCGCGAGCTGTCGTACTCGTTCATCTGGCAACCGTGGGTTTCGATGTAAAGCTTCTTGGCCATGGAAAGAGTCGTCACGTGATTCAAAGAACCGCGCATTATAGGGAACATGTCCCAAGGTTCCTACCGCTGTGCGTCCGGTGGCTATGCTATAGTTCGCGCCCTCATTTTTATCTCCGATGTGTTGCCCGCCCACCATGACCAAACGTGAAGCCCCAATCTACAAGGTGATTTTCCTCAACCAGGGCCAGGTGTACGAAATGTATGCCAAGCAGATCTATCAAAGTGATCTGTGGGGCTTCCTGGAAGTGGAAGAGTTCGTCTTTGGCGAGCGCACGCAAGTGGTCGTCGATCCGAGCGAAGAGAAGCTCAAGGCTCAGTTCGAAGGCGTTGTGCGCAGTTTTGTGCCGATGCATTCGATCGTGCGCATCGACGAGGTCGAGCGCCTCGGCACGCCGAAAATCAGCGAAGCCCGCGGTGCGGTAGGCAATGTCATGCCGTTTCCGATGCCGATGCCTGAGAAGTAAGCAGATTCAGATTGATCGTTCCCACGCAGAGCGTGGGAGCTATCGGATCCGGCTAATCAGGGAAGTGGTGAAAACGGCGTACGCCCATCGGCGCTTTGCAATTCCATCAGGTACTTGCGGAAGATTTGCCCGAGCACCTGGGTAGCCACCTCAAGTTCTTCGCGGGGCATTTTCTCGGCGACTTCGTCGGCGGTATCCAACGCATCTTCAGCGCCATTGACCGCAGCCATTTTCAGCACGATGTAAGCCTGGATGTTATTGGCCGGCACGCCTTCGCCGTGGAAGAACATGGTGCCAAGTTTGAATTGCGCCTGTGCGTGGCCTTGCAGCGAGGCCTTTTCGAAGTAGCCCATGGCTTTTTTGAGGTCGCGCGGCGCGTTTTTGCCGTCGTAGTAGAACTCACCCAACTCGTATTGCGCTTGCGCATCCCCTTCATCCGACGCTTTCTGGCAGGCGGCGAGAGCCTGCGCCAGGTCTTGCGGCTGAGTATTGAGGGTGCAACGACCCATCGCTGGGATTAACAACGAGTTGCCGCCTGCTTGTGCGAGCGCGAGCAGGGGCTGAAGGAGCAACAGGCAGCCCAATGCAAGGGCGCGGCCGGTGCGGTTCATGGGAATCGACTTACCTCTGAAGGGCGCGCGGACCCATCGAGGGATCCAATAAGCGCGCATTATGAAATAAGCAGGGCCAACCTTACAAAGTCTTTACTCGTTTTTCTGCTGCGCGGGGAATATATCGCCCACTTTGCTGGGGATATTGAGCAGAAGCGTAGGAATAAGGACGTAAAGGTAGGTGAAAGCTGACGCTGGCAATCGCCAACGTCAGCGGCACAGCGTTATTTCAATGCGGCAAATGCACGCTCGGCGGCATCCAGCGTCAGTTTCAGCTCGGTTTCACCATGGGCGATCGAAGTGAAGCCCGCTTCGAATGCGCTTGGCGCCAGGTACACGCCGCCTTCGAGCATCAGGTGGAAGAAGCGCCCGAAGAGGGCGGCGTCGCTGGCCATCACGTCATCGAAGGTGACGATGTCGTCGGCGCCGCTGAAGTACAGGCCGAACATGCCACCGGCCTGTGTGGTCACGAACGGAATGCCCGCCGCATCGGCGCGCTGTTGCAGGCCATCGAGCAGGCGGCTGGTGTAGTCGCTCAGCTCGGCGTGGAAACCCGGACGGCTGACCAAACGCAATGTTGTCAGACCGGCAGCCATAGCCAGCGGGTTACCCGACAAGGTGCCCGCCTGATAGACCGGGCCCAATGGCGCGATGTGCGACATGATTTCGCGCTTGCCACCGAAGCAGCCAACCGGCATGCCGCCACCGATGATCTTGCCGAAGGTGGTCAGGTCAGGCGTCACGCCGTAGTGGGCTTGTGCGCCGCCGAGGGCGACACGGAAACCGGTCATCACTTCGTCGAAAATCAGCACCACGCCATGCTTGTCGCACAGGGTCCGCAGACCTTCGAGGAAACCTGGCGCCGGAGGCACGCAGTTCATGTTGCCGGCCACTGGCTCGACGATGATGCACGCCACTTCCTGGCCGACTTCGGCGAGCAGGGTGTCTACGGCTTCGATGTCGTTGAACGGCAGGGTCAGGGTGTGTTTGGCGAAGGCCGCCGGCACACCGGCCGAGCTCGGCACGCCTTGGGTCAGGGCGCCGGAACCGGCCTTGACCAGCAGGCTGTCGGAGTGACCGTGGTAGCAGCCTTCGAACTTGATGATGCTGTCGCGGCCAGTGAAACCACGGGCCAGGCGGATCGCGCTCATGGTCGCTTCGGTGCCGGAGCTGACCATGCGCACCATTTCCATCGACGGCACGATCGAGCAAACCAGATCAGCCATCTGGGTTTCCATCTCGGTCGGGGCGCCGTAGGACAATCCGTGCTCAAGCTGTTTGCGTACCGCGTCCAGCACGTCGGGATGACTGTGACCGAGAATCATCGGCCCCCAGGAACCGACGTAATCCACGTAACGCTTGTCGTCTTCGTCAGTGACGTAGGCGCCTTCAGCGTGCTTTAAGAACAACGGCGTGCCGCCGACGCTTTTGAACGCGCGAACAGGCGAGTTCACGCCACCGGGAATGTGTTTCTGGGCATTGGCAAACAGCGTTTCGGAACGAGACATGATCGGGCTCTCAAAAATCAGGATTTGAACAATTCGTTAAAGGCGCGGGCGCGGCGCGTCACTTCGGCAGTGCTCTCGGCGCCAAACAGGCCATGGACTACCGCCAGCAGATCGACCCCGTGGGCCACCAGCGGGGCGGCGTTATCCAAGGTGATACCGCCGATCGCGCAGATCGGCAGGTGCAGTTTGCTGCGGGCCTTGTCGAGCAGTTCGAGACTGCAAGTCGGTGCGCCGGGTTTGGTGTTGGAGTTGAAAAAACGACCAAAGGCAACATAGCTGGCGCCTTCTTTGGCGGCTTGCTCGGCGAGTTCGAGCTGCGCGTGGCAAGTCGAACCGATGATCGCCTGGCGACCGAGCAACGCGCGGGCCGGAGTCAGCGGGCCATCGGTCTGGCCCAGGTGCACGCCGACGTTCAGACGCGCGGCCAGTTCGGCATCGTCGTTAATGATCAGCTGGGTCTTGTAGCGATCGCACAGATCGCGCAGCGTTTCGGCCTCGCGCAGTCGGCGGGCCTCATCGCTGCTCTTGTCGCGGTATTGCAGCAGGGTGACGCCGCCTTCCAGCGCCGCCTCCACGTACGAAAGAAATTTACCGGCCAGCAGTTGGCTATCGGTAATGGCGTACAGGCCACGTAGTTTCATCGGACAAGCCTCCCCGCATTACAAATGAAAAGTTACGAACAGAAGTCCAGCGGCAGGCGGCGCGGCACGAACTGGCCTTTGCCTAGCTGCTCCGCGTCACGCAGGGTACGCCAAGTGTAGTTAAGTGCCGACTGTACGGCGCTGGCGAGGTTTTCACCGAGGGCCAGACGACCCGCCAGGGCGCTGGCCAACGTGCAACCGGAACCGTGATAACTGCCGGGCAGGCGTTGGCAGGTGAAGGTTTCGCGGTGACCGTCGCGGCTGTACAGGCGATTGTGGATTTCGTGTTCATCGCCATGGCCGCCAGTGATCAGCAGGTGTTTGACGAATGGCAGGAGTTTTTCAGCGCACTCGTCCGCGGTGCCTTCGGGCAGTTCGGCGAGGATGCGGGCTTCGGGAAGATTAGGGGTGGCGATGATCGACAGGGGCAGCAGGCGTTCGCGCATGGCGTAGCCGACTTCGTCCTTGCCCAGGCGTCCGCCGCCGCCAGCGCGCAGCACCGGGTCGCAGACCACCGGCAAATCCGGGTGGGCCGACAGCAGTTCGACCACGGTGTCGACCATTTCCAGGGAACCGAGCATGCCCAGTTTGACCGCTGCTACCGTCGAGTCGTTGAGCACGGCATTGGCCTGGGCCAACACCCACTCACGGTCGAGGACGCGGAAGTCAGTGACATTGACCGTGTCTTGCACGGTCAGGGCGGTGACGGCCGGGGCCGCATGACAACCCTGAGCGAGCAGGGCTTCGATATCTGCCTGCAAGCCGGCGCCACCACTTGGGTCGTGGCCGGAGAGACAGAGGACAACGGGGCGGGAGCTGTAGATATTCATGGTGCGCGAGCTTACCACCAAACATCTTTTTTCGGGTGTCGACCAGTGAGTCATGAGGCGGTCCATGTAGCAGCTGCCGAAGGCTGCGTTCGGCTGCGCAGCAGTCGTGAAGTCAGTCGCTGCGGTGCATCAGGCAGACCGCGTGTTCATTTTACGACTGCTACGCAGCCGAACGCAGGCTTCGCCAGCTGCTGCAGGGAATAAGCCATTGCCACACGCTGACGGGTAAACAGCTCTATCCCAACGCATTGAGCTGGAACGCCCGTGTTAGAGCCTTTGTAGGAAAAATTTTAATAGTGCTCAATGGCCATCAATGGCTATGCTAGAGTGGATCCAAACCAATAACAGGTAATACCGGTTTTACGTCTACTCAAAAGGAATGAGGGGCTTCCTGAGATAACCGGACAGGCCACGCTGGGGCTTAAATGCGCTATTTGCTGATGTTACTGTTGTGCTTGCCCCTCATGGCGAGTGCCGTCGAGTTCGATGAATTCACTCAAAGCCTTCCCCTGGGCCGAACCCTGCAAGTGTTTGAAGACGCGGGCGGTCAGGCGACCATCGCCGACGTCCGTGCGCAAGCCGCGGGCGGAAACTTCAAGCCTCACGACAAAGCGACCCTCAACGCCGGTTACTCGCGTTCAGCGTTCTGGTTGAAAATTGACCTGCATTACCGCCCGACCAATCCCGCGGTGCAACGCACCTGGTTGCTGGAACTGGCCTATCCGCCCCTTGATCACCTT
Organism: Pseudomonas sp. MDT1-16; assembly: GCF_054898115.1. NCBI lineage: Bacteria > Pseudomonadati > Pseudomonadota > Gammaproteobacteria > Pseudomonadales > Pseudomonadaceae > Pseudomonas > Pseudomonas sp. MDT1-16. Next base: position 5,601,818 of record NZ_CM142717.1, on the reverse strand, counting down.
GATCTGTACTTGCCCGATGCTGCCGGTGGCTATCAGTTGGCCCGACAGACCGGTGATGCCTTGCCGTTCGCCACTCGCGAAATCCGCCAGAACAACTACCTGTTCGATATGAACTTCACCGCTGATCAAGCGCAAACCGTGTACCTGCGCCTGCAGAGTGAAGGGTCGATCCAGGCGCCGGTCACGTTGTGGTCGAGTACTGCTTTGCTCGAAGAACAACCGGTCCGACTCTATGTGTTGGGCCTGATCTACGGCGTGTTGTTGGGCATGCTGGTCTACAACCTGTTCATCTACCTCAGCGTGCGCGATACCAGTTACCTCTATTACATCTTCTACATCGCCTCGTTCGGCCTGTATCAGCTGTCGGTAAACGGCGCAGCCGTGGAATATTTCTGGCCAGACAACCCGTGGTGGGCCAACGCCGCCACGCCGTTTTTCATCGGTTGCTCGGGGCTCTTCGGCAGCCAGTTCGCCCGTAGTTTCTTGCAGATCACAACGTACAGCCGTTGGCTCGACCGCTTGCTGTTGGCATTGATTGCGTTCAGCGCGGTGGTGGTCGGGTTGTCATTGATGGCCAGTTACGCCCTGGCCTTGCGTCTGGCGACAGCGCTGGCACTGGCCTTCACCCTAGTGATTTTTGCCGCAGGGATTTTCGCCTGGCTGCGTGGCCTGCGAGTGGCGCGGTATTTCATCATCGCCTGGTCGGCCTTCCTGCTCGGCGGCATCGTCAACACGCTGATGGTGCTGGGTTACCTGCCGAACGTGTTCCTGACCATGTATTCCAGCCAGATCGGCTCGGCGATTGAAGTGGCGCTGCTGTCCCTGGCACTGGCCGATCGCATCAATGCCATGCGCGAGCAACAGGCGCAGACCCTGTTCGATGCCGGTCAAAAGCTCGAAGTGCTGAACCAGCAATTGGCTCACAGTAACAAGCTCAAGGACGAATTCCTCGCCACCCTGACCCACGAACTGCGCACGCCTATGAATGGCGTGATCGGTTCGCTGGAGCTGATGCAGACCGTCGAGATGGGCCCGGAGTTGGAGCAATACCAGCAAACAGCCGCAGGTTCGGCGCGAGACATGATGCGCATGGTCAACGGCATCCTGACCCTGACCGAGTTGCAGGCCGGCAAACTCAAGACCTATCCGGCTACCTTCAGTTTGCGCGGCGTGGTTGAGGCTTTGCGCCTGCAGTTTGAGGGCAACGCCCTGAGCAAGTCGTTGGACTTCAAAGTTGACGTGACGGCGGGGCTGCCGGATCGCTTGCACGGCGACAGCGCCAAGTTGGCGCAGTGCCTGGAATGCCTGCTGGATAACGCGATCAAGTTCACTCGAATTGGCGGGTTAGCGCTGCGGGTGACGGGTAAACCCGTGGAGCCCAACCGACTGGCACTGTCGTTTGCGGTGATCGACACCGGCATCGGCTTCAGCGATCTGGGAGAGGCGACCCTTTATCAGCGGTTCTTCCAGCTCGACGGCTCGATGACCCGAGAATACGGCGGTCTGGGCGTCGGCCTGGCGATCTGTCGGCAGTTGGTGGAATTACTCGGCGGGCGCCTGACTCACCGCTCCGAGCCTGGCCGGGGCAGCCGCTTCCAGCTCGACGTCGAACTCGAACTGCCCGTGGTGGAACGGCCGTCAGTGCCCTTGATGACCCAGGAATTTCCTCGCCTGCGATTGCCTCAGGACTGCACGGTGCTGCTGGTCGATGACAACAGCATCAATCAGTTGGTGATGCGCGGGATGTTGCTCAAACTGGGGTTCCGGGTGCGCACCGCCGACAATGGCGCTACCGCGCTTGATCACTTGCAGCGCGAAACCTTTGATGCGGTATTGCTCGATTGCCAGCTAACACCTCTGGACGGCGCGTCCCTCTGTTGCCAGATCCGCGCGTTGCCGGGCTGCAGCGAATTGCCAGTATTCGTGATTGCCTTGAGCATTGATCGGGAACGCTTTCCGACCGGTGCCTTGATCGATTACCTGAACAAACCGGTGAAGTTCGAGGACCTGCAGGCAGCGCTCTATCGTCGCGTGCTCTGTCCAAGGCAAGGCGAAAGCGCCGGCAGTTAGGCAGATATGACACTTTGTTCCGCTAAGGGGCGGTGCTTAACTGAAGTCCCTTGGCTGACCAAAGGAGCCCCGTCATGAACCTGCATCAGTTCGCCGAAACCCACGAAGTCACCAACCAGCCACCGTCGCTGGACGGCACCAACCTGTATCGCATCGACCTGCCGTTGCAGGAGTGGTCGCGGCGTTTCGGGGCCGGGTGGGCCGAGTCGCGGATCGACGCTTACGGCGCCCTGGCAGGCGGGCCGCTGATGGACGCGGGGTTCCTGGCCAATCAGAACAAGCCGGTTTTCAGCAGTCATGACCGTTACGGCCATCGCATTGACCTGGTGGAATTTCACCCGGCCTATCACGAACTGATGCGCACGGCGGTCGAGCACGGTTTGACCTCGTTGCCCTGGGCGCATCCGCAGTCCGGCGCCCACGTCGCCCGCGCCGCCCTGACCTACCTGCACAGCCAGGCCGAAGCCGGTAGTGGTTGCCCGCTAACCATGACCTTCGCCAGCGTCCCGGCGATGCGTTTGCAGCCGGATCTGGCCAAGCAATGGCTGCCGAAAATCCTCTCCACCGAATACGACCCGCGCAATGTCGGCATGGCCCACAAGGCCGGGGTCACCATCGGTATGGCGATGACCGAGAAACAGGGCGGCACCGACGTGCGGGCCAACACCACCAAGGCTTATCCGGTCGGCGCCAGTGGTCCGGGCCAGGCGTATGAGCTGGTGGGTCACAAGTGGTTCTGTTCGGCGCCGATGTGCGATGCCTTCCTGACCCTGGCCCAGACTGACAAGGGGCTGACCTGTTTCCTGTTGCCGCGCCATCGCCCGGACGACTCGCGCAATCAGTTCTACATACAGCGCCTGAAGAACAAGCTCGGCAATTGCTCCAACGCTTCCAGTGAAGTGGAGTTCCGTGGTGCACTGGCATGGATGGTCGGCGAGGAGGGGCGGGGCGTTCCGACCATCATCGAAATGGTCGCCATGACCCGCTTCGATTGCATGGTCGGTTCCAGTTCGCTGATGCGCCAGGCCCTGACCCAGGCCAGCCATCACTGCGCTCACCGTAGGGTTGGCGGCAAGTTGCTCAGCGAACAACCCTTGATGCAGAACGTACTGGCCGACCTGGCTCTGGAAAGCGAAGCCGCCCTGGCGTTGAGCCTGCGCATGGGCCAGGCGCTGGATCATCTGGATGACGACCATGAAGCCAAATTCGCTCGGCTGGTCACGGCGGTGGGCAAGTACTGGATCTGCAAACGCGCGCCAGGGATGATCAACGAAGCCGCCGAATGCATGGGCGGCGCCGGTTATGTCGAAGACAGCATCTTGCCGCGGTTGTACCGTGAGGCACCGGTCAATTCGACGTGGGAAGGTTCCGGCAACGTGCAATGCCTCGACGTTTTGCGAGCGTTGTCGAAGGAGCCGGGTGTGCTCGACGTATTGTTCAGCGAATTGGGCGATGGTCATGGCGACCAACGCTTGGCCGCGCACATCAGCCAATTGAAGGCGGCCTTCAAGGACACCCGCGATATTCAATACCGCGCCCGCCAGCTCACCGAAGACATCGCCTTGGGCCTTCAGGCCAAGCTGTTGCTGGAGGCTGGCAACAGCGCCGTCAGTGATGCGTTCATTGCGAGCCGCTTGGGTTCCGCCGGTCGGGTGTATGGCGCGTTGCCACGTGGGTTGGATGTGGAAGCGATTGTTGCCCGCTCGACACCACAGGGCTTCTGATCGCGCTGACTTGCAGGCAAGATGAAGGTCTGCAAGTCAGAACACAGGATGCTGATCGTGACCGAAGCTTTTATTGTCGTTCAAACCGCCGAGCAAGCCGTGGATCGGCTTGCGCTCTTGCACAATCGTGCAACCACCGCGCTGAACCAGGCGCTCAAGCGTTACCTCAAGGATCGTGTCGAACCGGACGCCGAACAGCGTGCGATGTTTCGTTATCCCGAACTGCGCCTGACCTACCTCTGCCAGGGCGAAGTCCCACAGACCACGCGCGCCTATGCCAAGGTTCAATTGCCGGGGACGTACAGCGTCACCGTCACCCATCCGGCGGCTTTCCGTAAATATCTGCTGGAACAGCTTGTTCCTTTGATGCACGACTTCACCGTGACGGTGGAAGTCGGTATCAGCCAGCAAAACATTCCTTATCCGTACGTGGTTGAGCAGGGCGATGAACTGGCCGGCTCCGGCGTCACCGCAGCGACGCTGGCGCGGGTGTTTCCGAGTACTGACCTGTCCGCCGCCACCGACGGCATCGCCGATGGTTTGTACGATTGGGAAAACACCGATCCGCTGCCGTTGGCTTTGTTCGACGCCGCGCGGGTGGATTTCTCCCTGCGCCGCCTGGTGCATTACACCGGCAGCGACTGGCGCCATGTGCAACCGTGGATTCTGCTGACCAACTACCACCGCTACGTCGACCAGTTCATCGTTCATGGTCTGGAACAGTTGCGCAGCGATCCGCGTTTCGTGCGTATGGTCTTGCCGGGCAACGTCATCATCGAAAAGAGCATGGACCACGGCGAAGCCTCGGCGATTGCCGCGGGCGTGGTCTGGCACCGTTATCAGATGCCGGCCTATCACCTGATCGCCACCGACGGCCATGGCGTGACTCTGGTCAACATCGGCGTCGGCCCGTCCAACGCCAAGAACATCACCGACCACCTGGCAGTGCTGCGTCCGCACTGCTGGCTGATGATCGGCCACTGTGGCGGCTTGCGTCAGTCGCAGACCATTGGCGATTACGTGCTGGCGCACGCCTACATGCGCCGCGACGGGATTCTCGATCGGGTCGTACCGCCGAATATCCCGATTCCGGCCCTGGCCGAAGTGCAGATGGCGTTGCAGCAAGCGGCGGCCAACATCACTGGAGAGAAGGGCGACGAGCTGAAAAAACGCCTGCGCACCGGCACCGTACTGACCTACGACGACCGTAACTGGGAATTGCGCTGGGCTCAAGAACGTCCGCTGATCAACCTGTCTCGCGCCGTGGCGGTGGACATGGAAAGCGGCACCATCGCCGCGCAAGGTTATCGTTTGCGGGTCCCATATGGCACGTTGCTCTGTGTCTCGGACAAACCGTTGCACAGTGAAATCAAGCTGCCGGGTTCGGCCAACGCTTTCTATGAGCGCGCGGTCAGCCAGCACTTGAAGATCGGCATCGAGGCGGTGGACTTGTTGCGCACCGAGCTCAACTCTCTGCACTCACGCAAACTGCGCAGCTTCGACGAGCCGCCGTTCCGCTAACGGTTTGTCGTGGTCATTTGGCGGTCGGGGCACTAGCATTAGCAGTCCTGACCGTTAGATGTTGTTTTCCCCATGTCCCGTCCCCCGCGTCCTCCTTCCCGCCATCCAGGTGCGAAGCCAGCTCCTTCAGCCCCGCGTCGTGTCGCCAAAGCGCCGCCGGCCGAGCCGAAGCTGATTCTGTTCAACAAACCGTTCGATGTGCTAACGCAATTCAGCGACGGCGAAGGGCGGGCGACGCTCAAGGATTTCATCGAGATTCCCGGGATTTACCCGGCAGGACGGCTTGACCGTGACAGCGAAGGTTTGCTGCTGCTGACCAACGACGGCCAGCTTCAGGCGCGGATCGCCGACCCGAAACACAAACTGGCCAAGACCTATTGGGTGCAAGTGGAAGGCGAGCCGAGTGCCGAGCAATTGCAGCGTTTGCGCGATGGCGTCGAGCTGAATGACGGTATGACCTTGCCAGCCGAGGCGCGACAGTTGGAAGAGCCCGAGCTGTGGCCACGCAATCCGCCGGTGCGGTTTCGCAAAAGCGTGCCGACCCGCTGGCTGGAGCTGGTGATTCGCGAAGGGCGCAACCGTCAGGTACGGCGCATGACCGCGGCGGTGGGGTTGCCGACATTGCGCCTGGTGCGGGTCAAAATTGGCGACTGGACCATCGAAGGGCTTGATCAGGGCCAGTGGAAGGAAGTGCCGGCGCGTTTATAACGAGCCGGATTCGATCAGGCCGATCACCACGCTTTTGATCACGAACGCGGCCACGCCCAGGCCGAGTACGGAAAACAGAATGAACGAGCCAAAGCGCCCGGCCTTGGACTTCTTCGCCAGGTCCCAAACGATGAAACCCATGAAAATGATCAGGATGCTGACCAGGCTGGTCATCATCCACTCTTCGAATACTGCAGGATCCATCGAACATCTCCAGCGCTGGCGGGGCTAAAAGGCGCTGGAGTATACGTCATGGGGGATTGGCCGGGCATTGACCTGCGGCAGTGTGTCGCAGCTATTCGTCGCCCTGGTAGTGATCGTTCAGCCGCGCAAATGAGTCAACGGCAACTCGGTACTATTGAGCACCTGGTTCAACACAAAACTCGACCGCACACTCGTCACCCCTTCAATCCGTGTGAGATGCCCCAGCAGCAATTTCTGATAATGGTCCATGTCCGGCACCACCACCTTGAGCTGATAGTCGGCATCCATTCCGGTCACCAAACTGCATTCCAGCACCTGCGGCAACGTACGAATGGCCGCTTCGAAGTTTTCGAAACGCTCCGGTGTGTGTCGGTCCATGCCGATCAACACGTAAGCCGTCAGGCTCAGGCCGAGCATCTTGCGGTCCAGCAGGGCCACCTGACGGGAGATGTAACCGTCGTCTTCCAGCTGCTTGACCCGTCGAGAGCATGGCGAAGGGGAAAGGCCGATGCGTTCGGCCAGCTCCTGGTTGGAGATGCGCGCGTCACGCTGCAATTCCGCCAAAATGCTCAGGTCGTATCGGTCGAGTTTGCTCATCAATCAGGCCTTTGTCATAACTATTGCGGCGGATTATCTATCCAGGGTTAAAAATTGCGCAAGTGATGTTTATTTGAGCAATCTTCGCAATCCTCTGCTGGCGCCGCGAGCCTATTCTTATCACCAGAATCACTGCTCGGACAAACAGTCCAGTGCGGCTCGCCCAATCAGGCCAGCTGCGGTCGCCACCCCCACAGGGGATGAGCCGGCCCCCGAGCTACACACTGTCCAGAAGACGGCGTGAGGTGAGCCGACGTCAAAAGCGTCGAGCACGGACGAAGTTCTCAAAGGGAGGCCGACGGGTCTCCCTTTTCTTTTGCCCGGAATTTGGCATGCCCTAGATAAAGTCTTCCTCAATAAATAAGTGGAGGGCTGATAACCTGTTGCAGAACCGGCCGGTGCTTTCCCAGTCTTACGTACAGGCCCTAACCCGCAGTGAGGAAAAGCATGAAGTCGCGCATCTGGCGTTTGGCCGGTGTTGGTTTGCTGTGTGTATGTGTCACTGCGCAATCGCTGGCCGATGAGCCGCAAAACCGGGGTCCCGATGGTGGACAACGTGGCTCGGACGGCCATCAGGGAAACAATCAGGGCCATGGCGGCGATAATCAGCAGCAGAATCAATCGCGTCCGCAGAACAACGACATCATTCGTGGCGACAACAGTCGCCAGTTCGAGCACAACGGCCAGAATCAGCAGAACCGTCAGCCGCACGACTACAACAGTCCGGTTCGACCACCACCGCCGCCGCCGCAACTACCGGCCAATGACCTGCCGATCCAGGGTCGGCCCGACACCGTGCGCCAGACCCAGCAGCCGCAGCGTGGTTACTATCAGGACGTGCCGCGGCGCAACGATAACAACCCGCATTGGCAGAACAACGGTCCGCGTCCCAATGACCATCGCTGGACCGGTCGCCCGGATGGGCACGGTAATGGCTGGGGCTCCGGCCCGCAGTACCGACCCGGTCATGTGATCGATCGCTTCCCGGACCGTGATTACCGCGTGCCCTATCGTGGGCAGGATTACTTCTACTCCGGCGGCTACTGGTATCGCCCGCTCGGCCCGCGTTATGTAGTGGTGCAGCCTCCACGCGGGATTCGCACCCGCTACTTGCCCGATTACGCGCGTGAAGTGTGGATCGGCGGTGCGCTGTTGTTCCTGGCGGCCGGCTCGTATTACGCCTATCAGGACAGCACTCAGGATTACATCGTGGTCGAGCCGCCCGTGCAACCGCAGCTGCAACCGGTCAGCAATAGTTATGACGTGGTGGCGTATCCAGCCAACGGTCAGTCGCCGGAGCAGGTCAACCAGGACGGTTACGAGTGCTATCAATACGCAGTGCAGCAGAGTGGCTTCGATCCGCGAACGGCCACCTACCAGCCGGACCCCTCGGTGGTGCAAGCCTACCGCCAGGCCCAGGGCAACTGCCTGAGCAGTCGCGGTTATCAGGTGAGTTTCTGAGCCCTGGTGGTCTGCACCACTTCCTGCGGGTCGGCGTGCACCAGTACTTCGGCTCGCGGGTAGGCGGCATGAATAGCATCGGCGGCTTGGTCGCTGATGCCGTGAGCGACTGACAGGGTCAAATCCCCCGGTAATTCCAGATGCAACTGCACGAACCACTGGCTACCGGAAATCCGTGTACGCAAGTCGTGCGCCCCCAATACTCCCGGTACGCCGCAGGCCAGTTCGAGCATGTGCTGGCTGACGTCCGACGGCAGTTCTTCATCCATCAGCACCGTAAAACTTTCCCGGCCGATCTGAATCGCGCTCCAGAGAATGTAGACGGCGATCGCCAATCCAAACCAAGGGTCGACCTGATGCCAGCCAAACCCGGCGAGCACCAGCGCCACCAGAATGCTGCCGTTGAGCAGCATGTCCGAGCGGTAATGCAGAGAGTCGGCGCGCACCGCGTTGGAGCCGGTCGCCTTGACGACCCGATGTTGCAACATCAGCAGGGCCAGCGTCAGCACCAGGGAAAACACGATCACCCCGATGCTGATCCATGGCGCCCCCACCGGTTCCGGGTGTTTGAGTCGATCGATCGCCTGCAAGGCAATCAGCACAGCACTGCCACCAATGAACAACGCCTGAGCCATGCCTGCCAGCGACTCGGCCTTGCCGTGACCATAACGGTGATCGTCGTCGGCCGGGCGCAAGGCGTAATGCACCGCAAGCAAGTTGAGCAGCGAGGTGACGCCGTCGAGGGTCGAGTCGGTCAGCCCGGCGAGCATGCTCACCGAACCGCTCAACCACCAGGCGATGGCTTTGGCGACGATCAGCGTACACGCCACCGCGACCGAGGCGCGGGTCGCCAGCCGCAACAGGCGGGCGTGTTCGGAGCTTGCGATCATAGGGGCGGCTTGTCCTTTAAGTGTTCCTTCACAGGCACGGATTACGCGGCAGGTTGCAGGCCGAACATGGCCAGTTGCTGCGCGCTGCCCTTATGCTGAATCAGACGCGGGTCGTCCAGCGGGAAGCTACGTCCCAGTTCGGTTTCGAGAATAGTCTGCAACTTGTGGTTATCGACCTTGCCGTCGGCGCCGATGGCTTCCTTGAGTTTTTCCGGGGCCACTTGGGTGGTCTTGCCGGGCTCGAAGTAAATCGCGCCAGTGGCGAAGTCCACGGCAAACGCGATCAGGCCGGGAATGATGTAGAACAGCAGGCCCACGGCATCGAGCGCGGCGATGGCCGGGTCGATCTTGCCGTCGATCTGACCACGACGGTCAGGGTAGAAAATCGATCCGCAAGCGGTCACTTGCGTCAGCAACGTCGCGACCAATACACCGCCAATCAAGCGAAAGGGAATACGCATATGAAATCTCCTGAGTCATCTGGAAAACGAAGCGTCGTCGATATGAATTAGGACAGCAACGAGCGACAAGCAGTTCGCCGTTATACTCGCGCCGGCAGGGCGTGCCCACAGTAAATTGCGCCCTCGTCTCACCCCCACTGGAATTGTTGAGGATTGATGTTGTTTTTTCCAGATCGACAACGCGCGACGGCTGATAAATTTTATCGGGGTTCGGCCCTCCGGGCTGAAGCTGTGGACGCGCCATGCTGCGTTGCGGAACTTGGTAAGGAAACGACCCTTACCGGCGTCCCGCGCCTTGCCTGGCACGCCCACAGCTTCAACGCGACTCGCAATTTACTGTGGGCACGCCCTGGGGACCCAGCATGATTTCTTTGCCGATTGATGAAGTTTTACCCGCCCTGCGTGAAGCCTTGGCTACACGCCACGAAGCCGTGCTCGAAGCACCGCCCGGTGCCGGTAAAACCACCCGCGTGCCGTTGGCCTTGCTCAACGAGCCCTGGTTGGCCGGGCAGACCATTCTGATGCTCGAACCGCGCCGGTTGGCGGCGCGGGCGGCGGCGGAGCGCTTGGCCAGTGAGCTGGGCGAGAAGGTCGGTGAAACCGTCGGTTATCGCATTCGTCTCGACAGCAAAGTCGGCCCCAACACCCGTATCGAAGTGGTCACCGAAGGCATCCTCACCCGGCGTTTGCAGGACGACCCGGCGCTGGAAGGTGTGGGTTTGCTGATCTTCGACGAATTCCACGAACGCAGCCTCGACGCCGACCTGGCGTTGGCCTTGAGCCTGAATGGCCGCGAGCTGTTTCGTGATGATCAAGCGCTGAAGATCCTGTTGATGTCGGCAACCCTTGAAGGCGAACGCCTGGCGGGGTTGCTGGATGACGCGCCGATCTTGCGCAGCGAAGGTCGCATGTACCCGGTGGCGATGCGCTGGGGCCGACCGTTCCAGCCCGGTGAATTCATCGAGCCACGTCTGGTACAGACCATCCTTGAAGCCTTGAATGATGAAACCGGCAGCGTGCTGGTGTTCCTGCCGGGGCAGGCGGAAATCCGTCGGGTGCATCAGCAACTCGCCGATGCGCTGGGCGCGAGCACGCAGGTGTTGCTCTGCCCATTGCACGGTGAACTGGACCTGGCCGCGCAACGCGCCGCGATCGACCCGGCACCGGCAGGCTTTCGCAAAGTGGTGCTGGCCACCAACATCGCCGAGACCAGTCTGACCATCGACGGCGTGCGCGTAGTGATTGATGCCGGGTTGGCGCGAGTGCCGCGGTTCGATCCCGGTAGCGGCATGACCCGCCTCGACACCCAACGTATTTCTCGCGCCAGCGCCACTCAGCGTGCGGGTCGGGCAGGGCGCTTGGAACCGGGCGTGTGTTATCGGTTGTGGTCGCTGGATCAGCACGAACAATTGGCGGCCTACGCTAGCGCGGAAATCCTTTCGGCGGACCTCGCCGGTCTGGCATTGCAACTCAGTCGCTGGGGCGTTACGCCGGGGCAGTTGGTTTGGCTCGACGTACCGCCCGCGGCGGCATATGCACAGGCTCAAGATCTGCTGGAGCGCTTGGGCGCATTGGACGGTGAAGCATTGACCCGGCACGGTCAGGCCATGGCCGAACTGCCGGCTCATCCGCGCATCGCGCATTTGTTGTTGCGCGGTCAGGCGCTCGGCTTGGCCGACATGGCGTGCGATGTCGCGGCCTTGCTCGGTGAGCGGGATATTTTGCGTGGCGCCGGCGCGGATCTGCACAGCCGATTGGTGTTGTTGTCCGGCGAAGAACGGGCCGCACGCGGCGCTCAGGGTGGCGTGCAAAGGGCTCGGCAATTGGCGCGGCAGTACCGCGGTTACCTGCGGAGTAAAGCATCGGAGCCGGTCAGCGATCCGGATCATCCGCGTTGGCTCGGCGCGCTGTTGGCGTTGGCCTATCCGGATCGGGTCGCCCAACAGCGCCGGGCCGGTGGTGCGGAATATCGTTTGGCCAACGGTCGTGCAGCGCTGTTTGCCGAAGCCGACAGTTTGATGAAGCAACCCTGGCTGGTGATCGCCGACCTCGGCAGTCGTCAGGGCCAGCGTGAAGAACGAATTTATCTGGCGGCGGATTTCGATCCGGCGCTGTTCGATTCGGTGCTGGCCGAACAGGTGCGCTGCGTCGATCAACTGGATTGGGACGAGCGTGAAGGCGTGTTGCGGGCCGAGCGTCAGCGCAAGGTTGGTGAATTGATCCTCAGCCGCGAACCCCTGACCGGCCTCGATGAAACGGCCCGCAGTCAGGCACTGGTCAATCTGGTGCGACGCAAAGGTCTGGAGCTGTTGCCGTGGACGCCAGAACTGCGTCAATGGCAGGCGCGGGTGGCGTTGTTGCGGCAGCTGGACCTCGGCAGTAAGGAGCAGAGTGAATGGCCGGATGTCAGCGATGCTGCGTTGCTCAAAAGCCTCGAACAGTGGCTGATGCCGTATCTGGGGAGAGTTTCGCGGCTCAGCCATTTCGCCAATCTGGACCTGTCGAGCATTGTTCATAACCTATTGCCGTGGCCGCTGCCGCAACGGCTCGATGAGCTGGCGCCGCATCATCTGAGCGTGCCGTCGGGTTCGTCGATTCGTCTGGATTACAGCGAGCAGCCGCCGATTCTGGCGGTGCGGTTGCAGGAGCTGTTCGGTCTGGCCGAAACCCCGCGGATTGCCGGTGGTCGGCAGGTGGTCAAACTGCATTTACTGTCCCCGGCGCGACGGCCGGTGCAGGTGACCCAGGACCTGGCAAACTTCTGGCGCAGCACGTATGCCGAGGTGAAGAAGGACTTGAAGGGTCGGTACCCCAAGCACTACTGGCCGGATGATCCGCTGGTGGCTGAAGCAACGGCGCGAATCAAGCCCCGCAAATAATCGCTAAGGCCTGGCCCCGGCCTTGGCGGTGAGTTGCTCCCGGCAATAATCCGCAAACAACTGCGCGGGTTTGGTCAACTGCCCGCGCTTGAGCCACGCCGCCACCAGCCCTGAGCCGGTGACGTCTTCGACGATGTCCACGCACACCACTTTCTGGCCGTCATAGGTGCATTCCGAATGCGGCCGGGTGACCAGGATCGAGAAACCGAACCCTTGCCCGACCATCCCCCGCACCATCTCGATCGACGGTGAGCTGAAGGCAATGTTCGGCGTCAGCCCCAACTCTTCGAACAAGCTGACGAAGTAGGTCCGGCTCGGTTGCACATCCAGCAGAATCATCGGCTCCAGGCACAGATCGCGCAGCGACACTTGCTTGAGCTGAGCAAAGCGATGATCCGCCGGCAACAACGCATAAGGGCGCTGCGCCGGCATCAGCGGTTCGGTCTGGATGGTGGCGTCGAGGTCGTGTTCGTACAGGATCGCCAGGTCGAAGGTGCCCGACGTCAGGCCTTGCACCAGCTCTTGCTGCTCGCCGTCGCGGATGCGGATTTTCACCCCCGGGTACAGCGCCGAGAACCCGGCAATCAACTGTGGCAGGTACAGCGGAGCGACCGTTTCGAAGCAACCGATATCGATTTGCCCGGCCACCACGTCGTTGTCGGCGAGGGCGTTCTGTTCGAACTCCTTGGCCATGCGCAGCAGATCCTGGGCCTTTCGATAAAAGCGCGCGCCGCTCGGGGTCAAGGACACGCCCTGGGCATGATGACGGATCAGCAGTTGCACGCCGAAGCTGTCCTCCAGGCCTTTGATCGCCGTGGAGATCGCCGGCTGGGCGATGTACAGCTTACGCGAAGCCTCGGCGACACTGCCGCAATCAACGGTGGTGATGAAGTATTTCAATTGACGCAGGTTGTAGGCAGCCACGGCAAACCTCGGGGTGGATGGACTCGACATCCAGGCAATTTTTGCGCCGACTGCATCCGTTCTGACGACGGTGTTGTTATGCCTGAACAATAACCACATACCGCGCCACCGGGGAGATTGGCTGCCCAGTTTTTTCATGGTCTGCGAAGATATTTTTACTATTTTTCCTGGACACGGGCCTGGGCCACCATCCAGACACAAGAAAAGTCCATGGAGCATCTGAACGTGTTCGAGCTTGCATATTGGCAAAACAAAGCTGCCGCGCTGCGGTTACCCGACCAGGCCGTCATCGACGGCAAATCTCGCTCGGCGCAGTCGGGCCAGACTTTCGCAGCGATCAATCCGGCCACCGGCCAGTGTCTGGCAAATGTGACTGCGTGCGGCGATGAAGAGGTGAACGCCGCGGTCAGCAATGCGCGGCAAGTGTTCGAGGCCGGGACCTGGTCGGCGCGATCGCCGGGCGAGCGCAAGCAAGTGCTGCTGCGCCTCGCCGACCTGATCATGGCCCACCGCGAAGAACTGGCGCTGCTCGATTCGCTGAACATGGGCAAGCCGGTGATGGACGCCTACAACATCGACGTACCGGGCGCCGCCGGGGTGTTTCGCTGGTACGCCGAAAGTCTCGACAAACTCTACGACCAGATCGCCCCCAGCGCGCAAAACGTGTTGGCAACCATCACCCGCGAGGCGCTGGGCGTGGTCGCTGCGGTGGTGCCGTGGAATTTCCCGTTGGACATGGCCGCCTGGAAACTCGCTCCCGCGCTGGCGGCGGGCAATTCAGTGATCCTCAAACCCGCCGAGCAATCACCGTTTTCCGCGTTGCGTCTGGCCGAGCTGGCGCTGGAAGCCGGCTTGCCAGCCGGCGTGCTGAACGTGCTGCCGGGGCTCGGCGAGCAGACCGGCAAAGCCCTCGGTTTGCACCCGGATGTCGATTGCCTGGTGTTCACCGGCTCCACCGAAGTGGGCAAGTATTTCATGCAGTACTCCGCGCAATCGAACCTGAAACAGGTGTGGCTGGAGTGCGGCGGCAAGAGCGCCAATCTGGTGTTCGCCGATTGCCAGGACCTCGATCTGGCGGCGCAGAAAGCCGCATTCGGGATCTTCTTCAATCAGGGTGAAGTGTGTTCGGCCAACTCGCGGTTGCTGGTGGAACGTTCGATCCATGACGAGTTCGTCGAGCGCCTCAAGGCGCAGGCCGAGTGCTGGCAGCCGGGTGATCCGCTGGACCCGTCGAGCCGCGCCGGGGCGATTGTCGACAGCCGTCAGACCGCGCGCATCATGAAGTTTATTCAGCAGGCTGAGCGCCACGGTGCAACGAAGGTGTGCGGTGGGCGGCAGTCGATTTTCCACGGTTCCGACAACTTCATCCAGCCGACGATTTTCACCGGCGTGAGCCCGGACATGCCGCTGTTTCGCGATGAAGTGTTCGGCCCGGTGCTGGCGGTCACGGCGTTTGATGACGAGGCTCACGCCTTGCAGCTGGCCAACGACAGCGTCTACGGATTGGCGGCCTCGCTGTGGACCGATGATCTCAATCGTGCCCACCGCGTGGCGCGGCAATTGCGAGCAGGCACGGTGTCGGTCAACAGCGTCGATGCGCTGGACGTGACCGTCCCTTTCGGCGGCGGTAAACAATCCGGTTTCGGCCGCGACCTGTCGCTGCATTCATTCGATAAATACACGCAGTTGAAAACCACCTGGTTTCAGCTGCGCTCATAACAGCCGCTAATAACAAAACGGAGAACTGGCGATGACCACACCACGTGAAACCCGCGACTACCAGGCCGCCGACGCTGCGCACCACATCCACGCATTCGTCGATCAAAAAGCGCTCAACGATGAAGGCCCTCGGGTGATGGTCCGTGGCGAGCGTCTGCACCTGTGGGACAACGATGGTCGGCGTTACCTCGACGGCATGTCCGGGCTGTGGTGCACCAACCTCGGTTACGGGCGCAAGGATCTGGCGGCTGCAGCGACCCGGCAGCTGGAACAGTTGCCGTACTACAACATGTTTTTCCACACCACCCACCCACAGGTCATCGAGCTTTCGGAGTTGCTGTTCAGCCTGTTGCCGGGGCACTACAGCCACGCGATCTACACCAACTCCGGCTCCGAAGCCAACGAGGTGCTGATCCGCACCGTGCGTCGTTACTGGACGATTCTCGGCAAGCCCGAGAAGAAAATCATGATCGGTCGCTGGAACGGTTACCACGGCTCGACCTTGGCGGCGACGGCGCTCGGTGGCATGAAGTTCATGCACGAAATGGGCGGCATGCTCCCCGACATCGAGCACATCGACGAGCCGTACTTTTTCGCCCACGAGGGCAATCTGACCCCGGCTGAATTTGGCCTGCGGGCGGCGCAGCAACTGGAAGCGAAGATTCTCGAACTGGGTGCCGACAAGGTCGCAGGGTTTATCGCCGAACCGTTCCAGGGCGCCGGCGGAATGATCTTTCCGCCGGAGAGTTACTGGCCGGAGATTCAACGAATCTGCCGCCAGTACGACGTGCTGTTGTGCGCCGATGAAGTGATCGGTGGCTTCGGTCGTACCGGTGAATGGTTCGCCCACGAGCACTTCGGTTTCGAGCCGGACACCTTATCCATCGCCAAGGGGTTGACCTCGGGTTACATCCCCATGGGCGGTCTGATTCTGTCGAAGAAAATCGCCCAGGTATTGGTGGAGCAGGGCGGGGTGTTTGCCCACGGCTTGACCTACTCCGGGCACCCGGTGGCGGCGGCGGTGGCCATCGCCAACCTCAAGGCCTTGCGTGATGAAGGGGTGGTGACGCGGGTCAAGGATGACATCGGCCCGTACCTGCAACAGTGCTTGCGCGAGGTATTCGGCAATCACCCGTTGGTGGGCGATATTCAGGGTGTCGGCATGGTCGCGGCGCTGCAGTTGGCGGAGGACAAAACCAGTCGCAAGCGCTTCGCCAATGAGAACGACATTGCCTGGCGTTGCCGCACGATCGGCTTCGAAGAAGGGGTGATTATTCGCTCGACGCTGGGGCGGATGATCATGGCGCCGGCGTTGATTGCCAGTCGCGAAGAGGTTGATGAGTTGGTCGGCAAGACCCTCAAGGCAGTCGATCGCACGGCGCAGGAATACGGCCGACTCTGAGCTCCACTGATCGTTCCCACGCTCTGCGTGGGAATGCCTCAATGGACGCTCTGCGTCCGCTTTGGGACACGGAGCGTCCCGGGCTGCATTTCCCACGCGGAGCGTGGGAACGATCATCGTCTCACCTTTTGCACCCACCCCGTGCACCCCCGCCAACACTGCCCTTTTACCGCGCACGCTACCCAGTTTTTTCATCACTCCCATCGACATATTTCCTAATTTTCCTAATCCCCGCCTTGGGCCAACATCGACCTCGCCAGTCAGCCAAACGCTGACCACCGAAAGGTCCATCAGAGACCTCAGGTTGCTTCTGCTCCAAGGCCACTGGCCGTACTGCCCATGACAAAACTAAATCAACAGCTTTGGGAGTGCTCCATGATCAAGTCCTTGCTTACCCGCTTCGCTCATCCACTGGCGGTCACCGCCATCGCCGCGACGGTCGCTACCAGCGCCCAGGCCGGCACCCTGTCCATCGGCCACACCACGTGGGTCGGATATGGCACGCTCTACCTGGCCCGGGATCTGGGCTACTTCAAGGAAAACGGTCTGACCGTCGAATTGCCCGTCGTCGAAGAGGCTTCGATGTACATGGCTGCGCAAGCCTCGGGAGAGTTGTCGGGCTCGGCGTCGACCATCGACGAAGTGCTCAAGTACCGCCCGCAATTTTGCTTCAAAGCGGTGGCCGCACTCGATGACAGCCATGGTGGCGACGGCGTGCTCGTGGGCAAGGACGTCAAGAGTCTGCAGGAGCTGAAGGGCAAAGCCGTGGCGGTGAACGAAGGTTCGACCTCGCAGTTCTGGCTGTCGTACTTGCTGAAAAAACACGGCATGAAAATGAGCGACATCACCGTGCAGAACATGACCGCCGACGATGCCGCCACCGCGTTCATCGCCGGTCGCGTGCCGGCCGCCGTGACCTGGGAACCGCATCTGTCGATGGTCCGCAACAAGCAACAAGGCAAGGTGCTGATCGACAGCAGCAGCACGCCGGGAGTGATTGTCGACGTGGTCGCGCTTAACTGCACGGTCATCGAGAAGCAGCCGGAAGACGTCAAGGCGTTGGTGGCTGGTCTGTACAAAGCGGTCCAGTACACCAAGGACCATCCAGAAGAAGCCTATAAAATCATGGCCAAAGGCGTCGGCGGTTACCTCGCCGATCCGAAGGAGCTGGCGGCTGCCGCACAAGGCGTGCGCTTTTACGATCAGGCCATGAGCGAAAAACTCTTCGGCTCGCCAGGCAAACCGGGCGACAGCGCACCGCTGATCAAACTGGCCAACGAGACCGCCAGTGAATTGCAGGGCAAACCCTACAACGTCAGCAATGACGACCTGATCGACAACCGCTTCGTCAGCCCGCTCTAGGAGGTCCGCATGTTCAAGCGCAATTCATGGCTGAGCCGCTGCATCACGCCCAAGACCGGTTTGCCGGTTTCGGTGATTTGGAGCGCGAGCGGTCTGGCCTGGGTGTTGTTGATCGGCCTGTGGGCCGGATTGTCTTACGGCGGCGTGGTGCCGGGCATGTTCTTGCCGACACCGGGCGCGGTGGTCGAGGCCGCCGTGCGCCTGAGCCGCGACGGCACCCTCGGCCTGCATGTATGGGCCAGCCTCGAAGTGGTGATGGTCGGTTTCATCGTCTCGTCGTTGGTGGCGGTGCCGCTGGGGTTGCTGATGGGCAGCTTTCGCATCGTCCAGGCGTTCCTTGAGCCGATGGTCAATTTCATCCGCTACCTGCCGGTCACTTCGTTCGTGCCGTTGTTCATTTTGTGGATCGGCATCGGTCTGGAGCAGCGGGTCTCGGTGATCATCTTCGGCGTGTTTTTCCAGCAACTGGTGATGATCGCGGACGTGTCCAAAGGTATCTCCAAGGACCTGATCAACGCGTCTTACACCTTGGGTTCGAACCGCCGCGATGCGGTGCTGCATGTGATTGCCCCGGCGTCGTTGCCGGGTGTGCTCGATGCCTTGCGCGTGACGATGGGCTGGGCCTGGACTTACCTGGTGGTCGCCGAGCTGGTTGCGGCGTCCAGCGGCCTGGGTTACCTGAGCCTTAAAGCCATGCGCGGCTTTCAAGTGGATGTGATCTTTCTGGCCATCGCGATCATCGGCCTGTTGGGCCTGGTCACCGATCAACTGTTTCGTTTCCTACGTCTGAGGATCACCGCATGGGCTCAGTAAGCGCCGTCAACCCGCGTTTCATCACGCCACAGGCGGCCCCGGTGCACGCCGCGCCACGGCTGCAAGTGGACAAGGTCAGCCTGCGTTATCAGAAGCCTGATGGCGGAATATTCACAGCGTTAGAGCAGGTGTCTTTCGAAGTGCCGGATCAACAATTCGCCGTACTGGTCGGGCCTTCGGGCTGCGGCAAGTCGAGTCTGCTGTATCTCACGGCAGGTCTGAATGAGCCCACGGAAGGCGAAATCTACGTCGGCGGTCAGCACGTGCAGGGCCCGGGCGCGGATCGCGGCATGGTGTTCCAGAGCTATACGCTGTTCCCGTGGCTGACCGTGCGCCAGAACGTCGAGTTCGGCCTCAAGCGTCGCGGCATGGCGGCCGCCCAGCGCAAGGATATCGTCGACTACTACGTCAACGAAGTGGGTCTGACCGGGTTCGCCGATAACTACGCCAAGCAGCTTTCCGGCGGCATGATGCAGCGCGTCGCCATTGCCCGGGCGCTGGCCAACGACCCGCAAATCCTGCTGATGGACGAGCCCTTCGGCGCACTCGACAGCCAGACGCGCCTGCAAATGCAGCAGCTGTTGTTGCGGGTCTGGGGCAACAGCAAGAAGACTGTGTTGTTCGTGACCCACGATATCGACGAGGCGATTCTGCTGGGTGACCGGGTCTACGTGATGGGGGCCAGGCCTGGGCGGATCAAGCAGATTCTGGACGTACCGATCGAGCGCCCACGGACCCTGGACAGGGTCATGGAGCGCTCGTTCATCGACATGAAGCGCAAGATCTTCGGGTTATTGCACGATGAGCTGGAGGAGGAGCATTGATTCAGCCCTAAGGCGCCGCAGGCAAGAGGAACCGTGCGATCACCGGCAAGTGATCGGAAATGCGCAAGGTGTCGTCCTGCCTCACCATCGCCTCGACCCGTTTGATCCGTGGACTGTAGAACAGGTAGTCGACCGTCCGGTCCGGGCCGTTCAAGCCCGGATCGTTCGGGTAGTGGGTCAGCCACCGCGCTCGATCAATGCCGCTGGCTTCGTTGTTGGTCGGGATCATCGGGTACTTGTCCCACAGCACATGCAGCGCACTGTCGGCGGAGTAGGGCGTGCGTTGCTCATCGGGCAGGCGTCGATATTGCCCCAGCGGCAACAGGTTGAAGTCCCCGCCGATCAACCACGGCGTGCCGCGGCTTTCGAACGTGTCGAGGACTTTGGCCACGGCCGTCACCTGGGCTTGCAGCGTTTCGTCGGGCTGGGTAACGCGGTCCAGATGGGTGTTGAGCACCGCTACCTGACCGCCGTCGCTCAACGGCAGATAGGTGACCAGCAAGGCGTTTTTCGGTTTGAACTGGCGGGTGACGAAGTTGGCCGGCGCGACCGGTAATTGAAGGCGTTCGGCGTGCTCGATCTGATAGCGGCTGAGGGCGGCCAGTTGCCGGCCGACGCTGCCGAAAATGTGCGACTCAGGCACGAAATCGGCTTTCCAGTCGAAGGCATGAGCGCTGCACGGATAAAGGTCCGCGACCCGCTCCTGAAGCAGCGTGAACTGGTTTTGGTAATCACTGGCCTTGGCGCCGTCATCGATCTCCTGCAACAGCACGACATCCGGTTGCTCGTCGCGGATCACCCGCGCCACTTCATCGAGGCTGAAGGCCATGTCATCGGGCGTGGGTTTTTCGTCATTGCCGGCCGCCAGGTCATTCCAGAATACGTAGCGTTTTCCCGCCAGGTACTGGACGTTCCAGGTCATCACCTTCAGCGCCTGACCGGGCACCAGCGTCGGTGCCTGGGCGTTGCAACTGACCGGTAATGCTTCCTTGGGTTCGGGACGCCAGGTCAGGTTGTAGATCAGCAAGGCAATCAGGCCGGTCATCATCAACAGGCCCAGCAGGGTGTAGCGCAGTAGACGGGTCATGGCTCGGCTTATAGCGTTACAAAAGTTGACCCCGAGCATAACCGAGCATCCGGCTTAAGCCCAAGGGCGAAACGGCATACCCATCAATTAGCCGTGACACGCCCCTGTAGCAGCTGGCGAAGCCTGCGTTCGGCTGCGAAGCAGTCGTTAAACCGGCTCACGCGATTTACCTGATTCACCCTGAGCACTGATTTTGCGACTGCTTCGCAGCCGAACGCAGGCTGCGCCAGCTGCTACAAGGGGCGCGTCGTCTAGTCAGAGCGGCCCGTCAATTTTTTCGGGCACATCGCTGATCAGCATGAACAAGCGGAACAGCACCACGCTGGTGAACAGTTGCAGGAAGCTGTGAGCACTGTCGATCAGCAGAGAAAACACCGGGTTCTGCGGCTCTGGGTAAACCGCGAGGGTCGCGCCCTTGAGTAGCCACAACGGCGCCATCACGCACAAAATGCACACCAGAATGCGCAGGAAGTGGCCGCGGGTCAGGCGCAGGCTTTCCTTCATCGCCGCCAGCGGGGCCAGGCCGCGTAGCACCAACAGGTATTCGCCAAACGCCAGGGTCACCATCAGCCAGATGCCCGGCAGGAAATACAGCGACAGGCCGATCAGGATCAGCAGGGTATTGAGGGCGGTGAGCAGGGCGAAGCGCGGCCACAGGGTCGCGGACATCGCCAGCAGGTCGCGATTGCGCGGCGATTCGCCACGGCTGCGGGCATCGAGAAACAGGATCAGTGCGCCGGTGTAAAGCGGGTAGACCAGCAAGCCGACCATCACGCTGATACCAGGAAAACTGTCCGGCTCGGTGGAGTGGTCGACCACCAGTTGCAACAGCGCCTCGAAGATCACCAGCGGCAGGCACAGCCGAACGATCTGGCCCAGATTGCGTTTGAAGAAATACAGAGAGTCACGCAGTACATCGAACGAATTCATCAGTCGGTATCGCAGGTTGGAAGCAGTGGCACACTTTAACCGATGAAGCGCTTTGGGGCGCAAACGTAAACGTTCGGTAAAGACCATTGAAACATCCTGCATCAACCTCCATTAGAGGGGTGTCCCTTATCCACAGTGGATAGGGCAGATATTCCCGGCAATCTACGAGGTCGCCATGAACAGCGAAGAACAAACCCTGATCGATGGACTGTTTTCCCGGCTGCAACAGGCCGAAACGGACTCAGCCCCGCGCGACGCCCAGGCTGAGGCGCGGATCAAGGAACATCTGACTCGCCAGCCAGCGGCAGGCTATTTCATGACCCAGGCGATTCTGGTGCAAGAGGCGGCCATCAAGAGCCTCGACGAACAGAACAAGCAGCTCGCCCAGCAAATCCAGCAATTGCAGGCCGAACTGCAGCAGGCCAAAGCTCAGCCGGCGGTTCCGGCAACCAGCGGCGGCTTTCTATCGAGCATATTCGGTGGCGGTTCCCGTGATTCGCAGCCTGCTCCAACCCAAAGCCCACCCGCATCGAGCGGTGGCGGCTGGCGTGAACCGGCGGGGCCGTCGTTCAATTCGCAGCCGCCACAACAGAACTTCGGCTCAGCGCCTCCTCAGCAGAATGACGCTGCGCAACAGCCTGCCGGCAGCGGTTTCCTCGGTGGTGCGCTGAAAACCGCAGCCGGTGTGGCCGGTGGCGTGATGCTGGCGCAAGGCATCAGCAGCCTGTTCCACCACAATCAGCAGCCGGAAGTGGCTGAAGTCATCAAGGAAGAACCGGCTCAGGTCAATGATCAGAGCGACAGCGGCAATGGCGGAGGCGATGATCAGCGCGTGGCTGGTAACGATTCTTACAGCAATGATCAGGGCGGCTTTACCGACGCCGACTATAGCGATGACAGCTCATCGTTCTTCGGCGACGACGATTCCTTCGTCTGATACGCCATTCGTCTGGAGCGCTCTGGCGCTTCGGACCGATTATTCGCGGAACAATCCTTCGGGCTGGCATACTGGACCACTTTTCGGGCCTGGTGCCTGATCCTGCCCGCGCTCCGGCGCGCTAATGAGGATGACCGGTGAAAAAAATCGCAGTGTTCGCCGATGTCCAGAACCTCTATTACACCGTGCGTCAGGCTTATGGTTGCCACTTCAACTATGCCGCCCTGTGGGCTGACATCAGCAAACAGGGGCAGATCGTCGAGGCCTATGCCTACGCGATCGATCGTGGCGACAGCAAACAGCAGCAATTCCAGCAGATCCTGCGCAACCTCGGTTTCACCGTGAAGCTCAAGCCCTACATCCAGCGCAGCGATGGCTCGGCCAAGGGCGACTGGGACGTGGGCATCACCCTCGATATCATGGACGCCGCCGATCATGTCGACGAAGTGGTGCTGGCCTCCGGTGACGGTGATTTCGACATGCTGCTGGAGCGCATCATCACTAAACACGGGGTGCAAGCAGTGGCCTACGGCGTGCCGGGCCTGACGGCCAACTCGCTGATCCGCGCCGCCAGCCGCTACGTGCCGATCGAAGGCGCGTTGCTGCTCAAGAATTGATTTTTACGGAGTTGAAACAGGTTTGGAACGCATAGCAGTCATCGACTTTGAAACCACCGGGATCTCCCCGAGCAGCAGCTGCCGGGCCACGGAAATTGCCGTGGTGATCCTTGAACAGGGGCGCATCGTCGAGCGTTACCAGAGCCTGATGAATGCCGGCGTGCGCGTCCCGGCCTTTATCGAACAACTCACCGGCATCAGCAACGCCATGCTGCGCACCGCGCCGTCGGCCGAGCAGGTAATGAACGAAGTCAACGAGTTCGTCGGCATCACACCGCTGCTGGCGCACAACGCCGCGTTCGACCAGAAGTTCTGGGACTTTGAACTCGGCCGCATCAAGCGCACACGCTTGCAGAACTTTGCCTGCTCGCTGCTACTCGCCCGCCGTTTGATGCCCGCCGCGCCGAACCACAAACTTGGCACCCTCACCACGTTTGCCTGCCTGCCCAACACCGGCAAGGCTCACCGGGCCATGGCCGATGCCGAGATGGCGGCCAACCTGACGGCGCACCTCGCGCAGGAACTGCGGCACAAGCACGGGTTGCGCGAGTTGTCGCATGATCTGCTGGTCAGCTTGCAGAAAGTGCCGGCGGCGAAGATCAATGAGCATCTGAAGCGCCATCGCGGGTTTTGAATCGCACATAAACCCTGTGGGAGCGGGCAAGCCCGCTCCCACAGGGGCTGTGTCCTATCAAACCTCTCCATTCCCTTCCAGCTGCCCCAACGGCGCCCGTTTCTCTATTGCGATGCTGGTTTATTGGTGTGTTTAAAGCTGCCTCTGGCTCGACGATCGATCCTACCGAACTTTAGGGATTGTCCGTCTTGCTCCCCATCTGGAGCATCGATAACCTCTGGGACGTCGCTGCCAATTCAGCGACCGGGACTGCAAGCCCGCCGATAGTTTGTGAGGAGGCCACATGCGCACCTATAATCGCGTCGCTTTAATTAGCGACCATCGATTTATGGTAGCTGTGTGCGGGAGACCTTCGGGTCTGCCGGGATTGGTCTCCTACTCGGTCTTGCAGACCCGCGCACAGCTGCCACCCATCATCTGCAAGTGATGCTGGCAGCTCCGACTTTCTATAGGAGATCCGCCATGGCTAAAGTTACCTCCAATCCCCCTGAAGACTCTGCGCAAGCAGCTACGAGCGCAGCTCACTTCATTCCAAAAACATTCATCCGTCACCACATCCAGCTGCGAGCACTGTTACTGCATGCTGAAGCGTGGTTCTGCGCCCGCGATATCGGCCGGTTGATGGGAGTAGATATAAACGGGAGACAAGCGCTCAAGCTTGATGCGGATCAGCGGCGGATGATGTGTTTGTCCGAAAGCGACGACTCGCAAGAGACATTGATGCTGAGTGAGTCGGGCGTGTACGCGATGTTGGTCTATCACTACTGCCCGGAAAACCGCCATTTACGGCGTTGGTTGACCCACCATGTGGTGCCGATGTTGCGGGAGGAGGCGGGACCCGTATCGACCCAAACGCCGCATATGCGGGTGATGGAGTGGGCCGGCGGAACGCTGCGGCTGCTGCATTGGCGGAAAGAACCTTGGGTTCGTCTGCGCGATATGCCGAGTTTGTTGTCTGCAGGTTATAGCGGCGTTTGACACATCGCTTCGCCGGCAAGCCCACCCCGCAAGTACGATGTTGTGCCTGTGGTGCGGTTTGCCGGCCCGAGTGACTAGTCTATTTCGCATGATTTGTTCTCCCGCTTGCGAGAAGCGCCTTCGGTGAAGATCAATGAGCAGTGAAGGGCAGCGAAGAATTTTACTAAGGCAAATTACGGGTTGATTTCAAACCTTGTTATCGTTTTTTTCGTGGCTAAATTTCTCAGAATTATGCGTATCTGCAAGGTAGGCTAGGTCGGTATGTACGGAGCTATGCCTGAGTACGTCCCATAGGTGCTAGTGTCGTCAGCTCTGGATATCGACACGTATTTTTTCTTCGCTTGAGTCCAGCGGTCACTTCAAAGATACTCCAGTAGAATTTAGCCACTGCTCGATGACAGAGAGCTCATATGCTTACCAAACTCGAAGCTCATGGTTTCAAAAATCTCCTTGAATTTTCTGTATCTTTCGGCCCTTTTAATTGTATCGCAGGGCTCAATGGTGTTGGGAAGTCGAATATTTTTGATGCTATAAAATTTCTATCACTGCTTAGCGATAAGTCGATTGTCGAGGCAGCGTTAGCTGTTCGAGACTCTGAGTCTACTGATCCTTTAGATATTTTTTGGACTAATGGAGACTACCGAGTTGAGAGCTTAAAACTCGCCGTTGAAATGATTGTTCCATTAGATATTGTTGATGACTTTGGTCGTAAGGCTCAAGCTACGTCCACGTTTCTGCGCTACGAGGTGGAGATTGCTAGAGACCCATCAGAGGAAAAGTCGGGATCTCTAGGTTTGTATCTTTCTCGAGAAACGCTTGTTCATATAAATAAGGGCGAAGCTACCAATCTTTTGCATTTTCCTTTGAGTGTTTCGCAATTTCGTGATCAGGTTGTCTTGAACAAGCGAAAGGGTGCTGGTTTTATTTCGACCCAAAAAGTAGATGACGGAGTGGTAGAGATACATTTACATCAGGATGGTGGTAGTAGCGGGCAGCCGCAGAAAATTCCTGCTAGATATATTCCAAAAACAGTGGTTGCTAACACTAATAGTGCCGTTTGGCCAACTATATTAGCCGCGCGACGGGAAATGCAGTCGTGGCGTTTTCTGTCTTTAGAACCGAGCGCCATGAGGCGTTCAAATAAGATGCACGAAGAAACTAGCGTTGGAGCCGATGGCGGAAGACTGGCCGCGGCATTGCATAAGTTGCATCGTAAAGATGCAAATGTTTATTCGCGAATTGCTAGCCGTCTTTCTGAGATAGTGCCTACAACGGACGTGAGAGTTGATGTTGATCAGGTCCGGCAGCTGTTGACTGTTGAGGTTAAAGAACGCTCCGGCGCTTTTTTACCTGCTCGTGCACTTTCAGATGGGACGCTGCGCTTTATGGCTTTGTGTATCATGGCTGAAGACCCTGACTTCAAGGGGTTACTGTGCTTCGAGGAACCGGAAAATGGTATTCATCCAGCAAAAATGGGTGCGATGCTGTCTTTGTTGAAAGAGTTGGCTGTTGATACTAACTATCCGGTAGGAGAAGACAATCCTATGCGCCAGATATTAATTGCTACGCATTCTCCAGTGCTAGTTAAGTTGGAGACTCCAGATGACTTGATTTATGCGGACGTCGTTAAGGTGCGTGGTCCCGATGGGATGCCGGCATCTACAATTCGCTGCAAAAGTCTGCGCGAAAGTTGGCGCTTTAAATCTGGCTCTGAGTGTATTGATAAGGGCTCAATTATAGCTTATCTCGCGCTTCCTCCGGACAGCCAAATCTCAATGGAATTTGAAGACTGAGATCAAGGACACCTAGGTATGAAAATAAGATTTGTGCTTACTGGGGAGGGATCCTCAGATCTTCGGCTGGTTGAACATATACAAACTATTCTGATTAATGAGGGATTTTCTGAAGTTAGTGGTGAGATCCCAGATTTAGGTATGTTCACGCCCGCAGTGGGGCGTTCCGTTCGGGAAAAACTTTTAGCTTTGATGAAATACTATCCTCATGCCGATTTGATACTTGTTCATCGTGATGCTGATAATGTTGGTGCAGCCGTCCGGGAACAAGAAATATGGGCTGCAAGTGAAGGGGTTGTTGATGCTGAGCGTGTCGTTCCAGTAATTCCAGTCACCATGCTTGAAACTTGGCTATTGGCTGATGTAGATGCGATAAAGCTCGTTGCCGGTAATTCAGGGTATCGTGGGGCTCTTAGTATTCCAACGATACGTCGACTCGAAGGTGCTCGAGATACAAAACAATTATTGATGGATGCTTTGTGCGAGGCTAGTGAAACGCAAGGGGCGCGACTGGGAAAATTCAAGAAGCGGTTTTCTGAGATGCGTGCTCGATTAACTGTTGACCTGAATCCCGATGGTCCCGTTAGAGAGCTGGCGTCGTATCAGGAGTTTCGCAGGAAGATAAATATATTTTCTCAGAGAAAGTTAAATGCATAAAATGGTTGGTTTAATAGTTTTGTTAACTAGTTGATCGTATCGTTTAAGTTGTGGCAGTTGGGTGTTGTTATCGTATTCCTTCCAGCTGCCCCAACGGCACGCGCTTCTCTATCGCGCTCGACAACACAATCGACGTCTTGCTGAACCCGAACTTGGCAATCCGGTTAATCAACTCTTCCAGCTCCGGCATCGATCCCACCGCCGCCTGCATGATCACGCACGGATCACCCGTCACCCGGTGGCATTCGGTCAGTTGTGGGATTTTGACCAGATCATCGTAGGCCTTCTGATTACCGTGCTGGTTCAGGCGCAGTTCGATGACGCATTGGATCGGCAATCCAAGCTTGGCCATGTCGACTTTCGCCTGGTACCCGGTGATCACCCCGCAGGCTTCGAGTTTGGCCACGCGCTCGGCCACGGCCGGGGCGGACAGGTTCACTTTGCGCGCCAGGTCGGCGTAGGACGCACGACCGTTTTCCAGCAGGGCGCTGAGGAGCGTGCGGTCGTATTTATCCATCGTGGTAATCCTGAAAAATGACTGACTTTCGAAAGCACGGTTTATAACGGCAATCTCCGTGTTTTGAAAAGTGTACCGGCGCTATAAACAGGTTTTGTAACTTATTTTACGCCGCTGGCCTTTCTAGAATAGCTGTTCACTTGTCTTGCCTACGAGCCGCCCCATGCCTGGCCTACGCCGTTTTCCCTTGCCGTTGATCGCCGCCTTTTTCGCGTTGTACGTGATTTGGGGCTCGACCTACCTGGTGATTCGCATCGGCGTGGAGTACTGGCCGCCGTTGCTGCTCGCCGGTATTCGTTTCGTGATCGCCGGGACGCTGATGTACGCGTTCCTGCGTTGGCGCGGGGCGCCGGCACCGACCTGGGCGCAGTGGAAGGCCGCCGGGATCATCGGGATCTTGCTGCTGACGTGCGGCAACGGTGCGGTCAGTGTCGCCGAACACACGGGTGTCGCTTCCGGCGTTGCCGCGCTGGCGGTGGCGACAGTGCCGCTGTTTACCTTGCTTTGCGGATACTTCTGGGGTGCGCGTAATACCCGTCTCGAATGGGCCGGGATTATGCTCGGGCTGATCGGCATTGCCATGCTCAACCTCGGCTCCAACTTGCAATCGAGCCCGCTGGGCGCCGCATTGCTGATATTCGCGGCAGCTTCCTGGGCCTTCGGTTCAGTCTGGAGCAAACATTTGCCGTTGCCCCAGGGCGCGATGGCCAGTGCCGTGGAAATGCTGGTGGGCGGCGTGGCGTTGTTGATCGGCAGTGCGCTGAGCGGTGAACATCTGGAAAGCATGCCGCCGATTGAAGGCTGGGCAGCCTTGGCCTACCTGACGGTCTTCGGTTCGATCATCGCTTTCAACGCCTACATGTACCTGTTGAAAAACGTGCGTCCGGCGGCGGCCACCAGTTATGCCTACGTCAACCCGGCGGTGGCGGTGTTGCTGGGGATCGTGTTTGTCGGTGAGACCATCGGTATTGAAGAAGGGCTGGCGATGCTGGTGATCATCAGTGCCGTAGTGTTGATCGGGTTGCCGCAGTGGCGTCGAGCTCCCGTTCGACCTGCCGTAGCGGTGCCGACAGAATCCCGTGTGAATTAGGGTAAACTGCGCGCCATTGCATCTCGTTTTGCACACTTGTTTTGAAAAACCCGCGCTGAATTTTCCTACGGTAATCCCATGACTTTCGCCTCCCTTGGCCTGATCGAACCCTTGCTGCGCTCTCTCGAGACGCTCGGCTACCAGACTCCTACGCCGGTTCAGGCGCAAGCCATTCCGGCGGTGCTGGCCGGTCGCGACCTGATGGCTGCGGCCCAGACCGGCACCGGCAAGACCGCCGGTTTCGCGCTGCCGCTGCTGCAGTTGCTGGCCATGGAAGGGCCGAAAGTTGCCTCCAACTCGGTGCGCGCCCTGATCCTGGTGCCGACCCGCGAACTGGCGGAACAGGTTCACGAAGCCGTGCGTCAGTACGCCGAGAATCTACCGTTGAGCACTTACGCGGTGTACGGCGGCGTCAGCATCAACCCGCAAATGATGAAGCTGCGCAAAGGTGTCGACGTGCTGGTGGCGACCCCGGGTCGTTTGCTCGACCTGTATCGCCAGAAGGCCCTAAAGTTCAATCAGCTGCAAACCCTGATTCTTGACGAAGCCGACCGCATGCTGGATCTGGGTTTTTCCGAGGAGCTGGGGAACATTTACCGTGTGCTGCCGAAGCAACGTCAGACGCTGTTGTTTTCCGCGACCTTCTCCGACGCGATCCGTTTGCTGGCCGGACAAATGCTCAACGATCCGTTGAGCATCGAAGTCAGCCCGCGCAACGTCGCTGCCAACACCGTCAAGCAATGGGTTGTGGTGGTGGACAAGAAGCGCAAGCCGGAGCTGTTCATCCATTTGCTGCGCAAGGGCAAGTGGAAGCAGGTGCTGGTGTTCGCCAAGACCCGCAATGGCGTGGACGCGCTGGTGGAAAAACTCCAGGGCCTGGGCATCAACGCCGACGGCATCCACGGTGACAAACCGCAGGCGACCCGTCAGCGTGCGCTGGACCGTTTCAAGGCCAGTGAAGTGCAGATTCTTGTGGCCACCGACGTCGCGGCCCGTGGTCTGGATATCGAAGATTTGCCATTGGTGGTCAACTTCGACCTGCCGATCGTGGCTGAGGACTACATCCACCGGATTGGTCGTACCGGTCGCGCGGGTGCCACCGGGCAGGCTATTTCGCTGGTCTGCGCCGATGAAGTGAATCTGCTGTCGGCCATCGAGACGTTGACCCGTCAGACATTGCCTCGCCAGATGGAGCATGACTTCGAGCCTGAGCACCGGGTGCCGGATACCGATGCCAGCGGTCAGGTGGTCAAGAAGCCGAAAAAACCGAAGAAGCCGAAGACGTCCGGCGGCGGCAAACGCAATCTGGGCAAGTGGGTTGAGAGTGGTGATGCTTCGGCGCCGGAACCTTCGATCAAGCCTGTGCGCAAGGTGCCAGTGTTTAATACTGGGCCGCGTAAGCGTAAGCCTTGATTCTCTGCGGCGTCTGTTGATCGTTCCCACGCTCTGCGTGGGAATGCAGCCCGGGACGCTCCGCGTCCCTTCAAAGCCGAACGCGGAGCGTCCGAAGAGGCATTCCCACGCAGAGCGTGGGAACGATCATCACGCCCCTCGCTTCAACCACTCCACCATCCCCAACCCCGCCGCTCTACCACTGGCAAAACACGCCGTCAGCAAATACCCCCCCGTCGGCGCTTCCCAATCCAGCATTTCCCCCGCGCAGAACACGCCAGGCAGTTGCTTGAGCATCAATCGTTCATCCATCGATTCGAACATCACGCCACCGGCGCTGCTGATGGCTTCATCCAGCGGACGGGTTTTCACCAACGTCAGTGGCAACGCCTTGATCGCTTTGGCCAGCAGCGCCGGATCAGCGAAGCATTCGGCCGGAGTGAGTTCGCGCAGCAACGCCGCTTTCACACCCTCGATCCCGAGCTGGCTGTGCAAATGTTTCGACATGGAACGAGACCCACGCGGTTTGCTCAGCGCAGTCTGGACTTTATCCACAGCCCTGCCCGGCAACAGGTCGAGGTGAATCGTCGCCGAGCCGTGCTGATTGATGGCTTCGCGGATCGGCGCCGACAAGGCGTAGATCAAACTGCCTTCAATCCCGGTCACCGTGATCACACATTCGCCGAGCCGTGGGACGTCGTCATTGAGGCCAATGGCGATGTTTTTCAGCGGTGCGCCGGCGAATTTGCTGACCATCAACTCGCTCCAGGCCTGCACCTCGAAGCCGCAATTACTCGGTTGCAGCGGCGCAAGTCCTACGCCGCGTTGTTCCAGTGGCAGCATCCAGGCGCCGTCCGAGCCGAGGCGCGACCAGCTGCCGCCGCCGAGGGCCAGCAAGGTTGCGTCGGGTTGAACGGTTTTTTCGCCGTCGGGGCTATCAATGCGCAAACCACCGCTGTCATCCCAACCAAGCCAGCGGTGGCGGGTGTGGATAACTACGCCAGCGTCTCGCAGTCGTTTGAGCCAGGCGCGTAACAGCGGGGCGGCTTTCATGTCTGTAGGAAAAACTCGGCCGGAGCTGCCGACAAAGGTTTCAATGCCCAGGTCATGAATCCATTGGCACAACGCATCGGCGCCGAAGGACCTTAGCAGCGGCGCAATCTGCGGCGCGCGTTCGGCGTAGCGCGAGAGAAACGCCGGATAAGCTTCGGAATGGGTGATGTTCATGCCACCCACACCGGCCAGCAGGAATTTTCGCCCCACTGAAGGCATGCCGTCGTACAGATCAACCTTGATCCCGGCCTGGCTCAGCACTTCAGCCGCCATCAAACCGGCGGGGCCGCCGCCGATGATGGCAACGTGAGAAGTGGAGGAAGGCGAGGGCTGGGTCATGGCTAGAGCTGCGGCGTGGCGGAATAAGCCGCGCATTCTACCAGCACGAATCATTGTGGGCGTTGTTGAAGAAGCTGATCGAAAAACAACCACCCCTGTGCAGGCTATAGGCAGCATGGCCTGCAGTACCTTTCACTCAGGTTATCCACAGGCAGTTCCACAGACATTGTGGGTAAAGACCCACACCTCAATGACAACCTGATGACTGCCAGACCCGCTGCGCGCTGTGATGGAGGATTCCATGACGGCGCGCCAACGCCTTGCGGTCCTTGCTGTAGCCGCCGCCGATCACGCCGACCACCGGAATATCGCGGCCCAGGCAATGACGCATCACACTTTCATCGCGAGCGGCCACGCCTTCGTCGGTCAGCTTCAGGTAACCGAGTGCGTCATCTTTATGCACATCGACGCCGGCGTCGTACAGCACGAGGTCAGGTTGGTAGAGCGGCAGCAAATAGTTGAGCGCATCGTCCACCACCTTCAGGTAGTCGGCATCGCCCATCCCCATGGGCAGTGGAATGTCCCAGTCACTTTCGGCCTTGCGTGCAGGAAAATTCTTTTCGCAGTGCAGGGAAACGGTCACCGCGTCCGGGGTGTTGTGCAGAATCCGTGCAGTACCGTCACCCTGATGCACATCGCAGTCGAAGATCAGCACCCGATTCACACGGCCACTTTCCAGCAAGAAATGGCTGATCACTGCCAGGTCATTGAAGATGCAAAACCCGGCAGGATGGTCGTAGTGAGCGTGATGGGTGCCACCCGCCAAATGACAGGCCAGACCATGTTCCAGCGCCTGCTCGGCGGCCAAAAGCGAGCCGCCAACTGCCCGAACCGTGCGCCGGGCCAGGGCTTCGCTCCACGGCAGGCCGAGGCGCCGCTGGTCTTCGCGGGACAATTCGCCACTCATGTAGCGTTCGATATACGCAGAGTCATGAGCGAGGGCGAGAATCTCTGGCGGGCAGAGGTCGGGGCGCAGCAGGTCGGCTTCCCGGGTCAGGCCGCTGTCCACCAGGTGATCGCGCAGCAGGCGAAACTTGTCCATGGGGAAGCGGTGATCCGCCGGGAACTCGGGACTGTAGTCTTCGTGGTAGATCAGGGGCGGGGGCATGACGAATTCAGTTCGGAATGAAGGAAGGATCCTACCAGCGATGTAGACTTGCGGCATGGAAACGGGGGGCACGATGGAGCCGATACTGGAACTCGAGAGCGCGCGACTGCTGTTACGGCAGTGGCGCGATGAGGATTTGCCGGCGTTTGCGGCGATGTGCGCCGATCCACAGGTGATGCGATATTTTCCGGCGCCCTTGAGTCGACTGGAAAGTGCTTCGCTGATCGGACGGATTCGTGGCCATTTTGCCGAGCATGGCTTCGGTCTCTGGGCGCTGGAGCGCAAGGATACCGGGGCATTTATCGGGTTTACCGGGCTCGGGGTGATTGGTTTCGACGCGCCTTTTACCCCGGCCACCGAAATTGGCTGGCGCCTGGCCCGCGAGCACTGGGGCCTTGGCTACGCCAGTGAAGCGGCGTGGACCGCTCTGCGCTGCGGGTTTGACCGGTTGCCGCTGAAAGAAGTCGTGTCCTTCACCAGCGAAACCAACCTGCCGTCGCAGAAAGTCATGCAGGCGATCGGCATGCACCATGATTCAGCCGATGATTTTGAACATCCGAAGCTCGCGGTCGATCATCCCCTGCGTCACCATGTGCTGTACCGCATCACTCGTGAACAATGGCTGCAAACCTTGCATGGATAAGCCGGCACGGACGTTTACAATGGCTCCCATGGGCCCTGGCCAGAAATTGAATCGACCGTCGCAGCCAAGACTGCGCGGCATGCGTTGTGTGAGGAGAGTCTGAATGAGCCAAGTGTTGGATGATCTGGTTGACCTGTTGACCCTGGAACCGATCGAAGAAAACTTGTTCCGTGGCCGCAGCCAGGACCTGGGTTTTCGTCAGCTGTTCGGCGGTCAGGTAATCGGTCAGTCCCTGTCGGCGGCCAGTCAGACGGTCGAAGAAGCGCGCCATGTGCATTCGATGCACGGTTATTTCCTGCGTCCGGGCGATTCCGCGTTGCCCGTGGTTTATCAGGTTGATCGGGTACGCGACGGCGGCAGCTTCAGTACGCGTCGGGTGACAGCGATTCAGAAAGGCAACCCAATCTTCACCTGCAGCGCTTCCTTCCAGTACGACGAAGAAGGCTTCCAGCACCAGGCCGAGATGCCGATTGTGGTCGGCCCGGAAAACCTGCCGTCGGAATTGGAACTCACCCAGCAGCGTGCGCACCTGATTCCCGAGCACATGCGCGAAAAATTTCTGTGCCCCAAACCGATCGAGTTCCGACCGATCACCGAGAAAGATCCCTACAACCCGCAACCGTCCGATCCGATCAAGTACGTCTGGTTTCGCGCCGACGGTGCCTTGGCCGATTCCCCGGCGTTGCATAAATACCTGCTGGCCTACGCCTCGGATTTCGGTCTGCTGACCACGTCAATGCAGCCTCACGGCAAGTCGGTCTGGCAGAAAGACATGCAGGTCGCCAGCCTCGATCATTCGCTGTGGTTTCACGCCGATCTGCGCGCCGATGACTGGCTGCTGTATGCGATGGACAGCCCGTGGGCCGGCAATTCCCGTGGTTTCTCCCGCGGCAGCGTGTTCAACCGCGCCGGGCAACTGGTGGCCTCGGTCACGCAGGAAGGCCTGATTCGCCACCGCAAGGATTGGGCATGAGCCTGGCCGATGTGCGGCACTGGGTGTTCGACATGGACGGCACTCTGACGGTGGCCGTGCATGATTTCGCGGCAATTCGCGTGGCGCTGGCGATCCCGGCCGAAGACGACATCCTGACCCACCTCGCCGCGCTCCCGGCCGATGAAGCTATGGCCAAACATGCATGGTTGCTGGAACACGAACGAGACCTGGCGCTGGGTTCGACAGCGGCACCGGGCGCGGTAGCACTGGTGCGTGAACTGGCCGGGCGCGGCTATCGCCTGGGCATTCTCACCCGCAATGCTCGCGAACTGGCGCATGTGACGCTGGAGGCAATCGGTCTGGCCGACTGCTTCGCGGTGGAAGATGTGCTGGGCCGTGATGAAGCACCGCCAAAACCCCATCCAGGTGGTTTGCTGAAGTTGGCCCAGGCCTGGAATGTACCGGCCAGTGAGATGGTGATGGTCGGTGATTACCGCTTTGATCTGGATTGCGGCCGGGCGGCAGGGACGCGGACGGTGTTGGTGAACCTGCCGGATAATCCCTGGCCGGAATTGACTGATTGGCATGCCGCCGATTGCGTGGCGTTGCGGCAGATGTTGTCGGCTTGAGGGCCCCTTCGCGGGCAAGCCTTGCTCCTACAGGTCCTTGGTGTAAATGCAATCGCGTGCACACCACAACCCCGTAGGAGCAAGGCTTGCCGGCGATGGCGTCGGCTAAAACACCACAAAAACTCACTGCCCGAACAACGCCTTCTGCCCCTCAGGCGAGTTGAACATACCCTCCCCATCATGCCCGACCCCAGGCACTTCGATCAGTTGCTGACTCAGTCCTTGAGGGTGCAGCCGTTTCAGATAAGCAAAATAATTGCGCCCGCGAATCAATCGATTGGCTCCCTGAGCTTGGGCCTCACAGCTTTTATCCAGCGCCGGTTGCTTCGGGTCGATGTCCTGCTGCCCCAATAGATAAACGACGTCACGCTTGACGTAGTTTTCCTTCAGCTGCGCGGGTGTTTGCCCATCAGCGTAGGCAGGGAGATTCGCCAGCCCATATTTCCAGCGATTGAAATTCGGGCAACCGGCGTGGCTGAACGCCACCGGCCGTCGTTCATCGAAGTACGCATAAGACGACGGGTTGGCAATGACGTAACGCACCTGTATGTCGGCCGCCTTGAGCGCTGGCTGATCGTGGCCCAGCAACGCGTATCGCTGCACCACCTGAGCGCCACCGGAGTGACCGGCAATGACAATTTGCTTCACGTCCGGAAACTGTTTTCGATCGCCGATTCGGGCGATGATTTCGTCGAGCGCCGCGTAGGAGCTCAGGGAAAACGGAGCAGTGGATAAGCCGCCAGCCATCCAGTCATTGCCCTGCCAGCGCAATACGCTGTCAGCCACTGGGTGGAGCGCGACGTCGGTTTCATTGAGAAATTGCGGGGCGATC
This sequence comes from Pseudomonas sp. MDT1-16, assembly GCF_054898115.1. Lineage (NCBI taxonomy): Bacteria > Pseudomonadati > Pseudomonadota > Gammaproteobacteria > Pseudomonadales > Pseudomonadaceae > Pseudomonas > Pseudomonas sp. MDT1-16. The sequence goes on along the minus strand of NZ_CM142717.1, from coordinate 5,566,089 downwards.
ACCAAGGTGGTTGCGCTTTGCCCGGCCTGCTCGGCCGCGTGCTCTGCGCTCTGGCGATAGGTTTGGGCATTGCGCAATCGACCGTGGATGATGATCAGCACGCGTTCGATTTTCGTCGGCGCCGGGCCGATGCCCACCGCGATTTCACCTGAAGTCAGCAGCAGGCGTCCGGGGCTGACCTCCTTGACCGCATGCTCGGCAGCCTGGGCGCTTGCGCAGGTGATCAGTAGAGCTAACAGCCACTTATTCATTTATAGGTTTTTCGCTGCAAAGGTATCGCACTGGCCGACCTGGCCTTGCGCGAATCCGGTTTTGAACCAGCGCACCCTTTGCGCCGACGTACCATGCGTAAACGAGTCCGGGACCACGCGCCCCTGACCTTGTTGCTGCAAGCGGTCATCGCCGATGGCGTTGGCGGCGTTCAAGGCTTCTTCGATGTCACCGGGTTCCAGCCAGTTCAGACGTTTCTGCGCATTGTTGGCCCAGACCCCGGCCAGGCAATCGGCTTGAAGTTCCTGGCGCACCAGCAAACCGCCGTCGCCTTCCATCTGCCGGCCCTGTTGGCGGGCGGTCTGAATCTTCGCCGAAACACCGAGCAAGGTCTGCACATGGTGTCCGATTTCGTGAGCGATCACGTAGGCCTGAGCGAAGTCGCCAGCAGCTGAGAAGCGTTGAGACATTTCCTGGAAGAAACTCATGTCCAGGTAAACCTTCTGGTCCTCCGGGCAATAGAAAGGGCCGGTCGCCGATGTTGCCAGGCCACAGGCCGAATTGACGCGGCTACTGAACAGCACCAGGGTCGGTTCCTTATATTGACGACCCGCCTGCTGGAAAATCTGATTCCAGGTGTCTTCAGTATCGCCGAGGATCGAGCGCACGAACTCGGCCCCTTCATCATTGGCCGGCGGGGCCTTGCGGGTTTCGGTCGGTGCGGGTGCCGATTGCTCGCTCATCTGCCCGGTCAGTTGCCCGAGGATTTGCATCGGGTCCTGGCCGGTGATCCAGCCGATCCCGACGATCAATATAATCGCCGTCAGGCTCAGGCCCTTGCCGCCACCGAAGCGCATCCCGCCACCACCACCGCCGGCATCATCTCCACGGGCATCGACCACGTTGTCGCTGCGTCGGCCTTTTTTCCATAGCATGTGGGAATCCTCTGATTGTCCGTGGGGATGAGTGTTGCTGCTGAGTGGGAGCGGCGCCAGTCCGGTCGTCCATCTTTTGTTGCGCGCAGGAGCCTTCCCGGCAACCTGTGGTGGGTTGCCGGGAATACTCCAGACTCGTATTGAACACGGACAACCCATCTAATTCCTTCAGGCGATGGATTTTTATCGAGCAGGCGACCGCCTGCGTCGGCGGGATTATTGGTCGACCGCATCCTTGAGCGACACCAGGGTCTCGATCGTGCGCGACAGGTCCCGGTCGGTGGTCGGCTTCGAGGAAAGCCTCGATCATGGCCGGCTCACCGAACCGTTTGAAGGGTGGTTTTTCTTTGAAATTATCCAGCGCAAGAATGGCTACGCGGGATACGGTGCGGCCAACGTGGCGGTGCGACTGGCGGCCATGGCCAAATCCGCAGTGGTGCCGTATGTCAGGCAAAGTTGTAGGGAAATCGTAAACACGGGTACAAACCGCTGCCGCGCGGCTTCCTTCACTGTGCGGCGCGCCCCATAATTGCCAGCCTGTGCCGTGATGGCCGTGAGCCCGCAATGACAATTATTTCAGAACTCTCCCCAGCGCCCGACGAACCCATGGCCGAGCCCCGCAAGAGTCGCAAGAACAACCCGGAAAAGACCCGCGAGAACATCCTTCAAGAAGCCATTGTCGAGTTCGTCCAGCAGGGGCTTTCCGGCGCACGCGTCGATGCGATCGCCGAGCGCATCCACACCTCCAAACGCATGATCTATTACTACTTCGGCAGTAAGGAACAGCTCTACGTCGAGGTACTGGAGAAACTCTACGACGATATCCGCAGCACCGAAAACCGTCTGCACCTGACCGAACTGGCGCCGGTGGAAGCGATTCGTCGGCTGGTTGAATTCACCTTCGACCACCATGATCGCAACGTCGACTTTGTGCGGATTGTCAGCATCGAGAACATTCACAACGCTGAATACGTGAAACGTTCCGATGCGATCAAGGCGATGAACAACACCATTCTCGATTCACTGGGCGAGATTTTGCGTCGTGGTGCTGAGGAAGGCGTTTTTCGCGCGGGACTTGAGCCGCTGGATGTGCACCTGCTGATCAGCTCGTTCTGCTTCTATCGCGTATCGAACCGCCATACTTTCGCTGAGACTTTTCAGATCGACTTGCCGGACGAAAGCATCAAGCAGCGTCATCGGGAGATGATCTGCGAGTCGGTTTTGCGGTATCTGCAGGCCTGATGTGCACGGAAAGGTGATATTCAGGCCGGTGAAATTCATGCGTTCGGCGGCCATCGACAGATCGGGCAGGGCGTCGCTGTCGAGTTTCAACTGATCCAGATCAATCAGGCGATAGAGGTAACGCAAACCCTGTGCCGCCTTCATGCTCGTGCAGCGCAGGGGTGCGGGAAGCCTGGATGCCGGCGCCGATCAGTCCGGCCAATACCGCGTTGTTCTAAGTCACGGCCTTCACCCCTTCAAACGTGGACTAAATGCTCCAGCGCTCTCGGGTGCCTAGCAGGTTCAGATTCGGGCCGTTGAGCACCAGAACGATCGGGGGCATCGGGGTCTCTCCACTTATTATTTTTGGCATTGGCTGAGGGTTTCAGCCTCGGGAGATAAATTGTACTAGCTGGTTAATCTGGTCAATTGAAGAGGCGGTTCGCAAGGTTTTTGTGTGCGGTGATCGGACGGTTTCGGGTTTCTAGCGAGGCAGCTGTTCAACCAGAAAATCGATAAACGCCCTCAACCGCAGCGGCATATGGCGACTTTGCGGGTAGAGCAGGGTGAACGGCCGCGAGCGCCCGCCACAAGGCTTGAGTACTTCCACCAGCGAGCCATCGGCCAGGTCTTTTTCGACGATGAAGCGGTAGGTCTGAAACAACCCCGCCCCGTATTTGGCCAGGGTCACGCCGCCCAGTACGTCGTCGGAACAACTGAGATTACCCTCGGCCAGAATCTCCCGGTGCACGCCATTGTCGTTGAACAGCCAGGCAATCCGCCGACCGCTGCTGGGCAGTTCGTACTGAATGCATTCGTGCTGCTGAAGGTCATCCAGTGTGTGCGGGACACCGGCACGTTTCAGGTAATCGGGACTGGCAATCATCACCAGTGCTGCATCCTCCAAGTGGCGGGCGATCAGGCCGGAATCCGGAATCGCCCGCACGCGGATCGCCATGTCATAACCCTCACCGACAAAATCGATATTGCGATTGCTGATGTGCGACTCGACCTTCACCATCGGAAAGCGTGCCCGAAAAGCTGGCAGCAACGGCAGAATCCGGTGATGGGCATAGGTGGTGGGAATGCTGATGCGCAACGTGCCGGAAGGCTGTTGCTGATGGCCCATGACCTCGCGCTGGGCCTCGACCAGTTGCGCCAGCGCCTGACGACATTCCTCGTAATACCGCCGACCACTGTCGGTCAGTTTGACGCTGCGGGTGGTGCGGGCGAACAACCGCACGCCCAGGCGCTCTTCCATGCGCGATACCGAGCGGCTCACGGCTGCCGGCGTCACGCCAGCCACCAGCGCGGCGGCGGTAAAGCTGCCAGCCTCGGCGGCCAGACAAAACAGCTCGATGCTGCCCAACTGAAGATCGTCGAATTGTCGCTGCATGATTGATGACACCGGGGATCAAATGAAGTGCTGGATTTCGCCACTGTAGATGAAATCACCGAAGCGGTGCTTTACTTGACCAGCGCCGACTTCATTACCGGCAAGTGGTCGGTCTTTTTTAATCACCGGACAGGAGAAACGTCATGCCTTTCGTCAGCGTACGTATTACCCGTGACGGCGTGACCCGGGAGCAGAAAGCCCAGGTCATCGCCGAAATCACCGACACCTTGCAGCGAGTCCTCGGCAAGCGTCCGGACCTGACCCACATCGTGATCGAGGAGGTCGACACGGATAACTGGGGTTATGCCGGAATGACCACGACCGAGTATCGAAAAAATCAGCCTGGGTGATTGTGTGAAAAAAAAGCCGTCATTGAGACGGCTTTCTTGTCTGGCACCGGCAATCAACGCCGAGTCAACAACACCCCGGATTCCATGTGATGGGTCCACGGGAACTGGTCGAACATTGCGCATCGGGTGATGCGGTGGGTGTCGTGCAGTTGGGCGATGTTGGCCGCCAGGGTTTCCGGGTTGCAGGAAATATAGAGGATGTTGTCGAAGCGGCGGGTCAGCTCGCAGGTGTCCGGGTCCATGCCGGCGCGAGGTGGATCGACGAAGACACTACCGAACTCGTAGCTCTTCAGATCGATGCCGTGCAGACGACGGAACGGACGAACTTCGTTCAGGGCTTCGGTCAGTTCCTCGGCGGACAAACGCACCAACGTGACGTTATCCACAGCGTTTTCGCTGAGATTGCTCAACGCCGCGTTAACCGAGGCCTTGCTGATTTCGGTGGCCAGCACTTTGCGCACGCGCGTTGCGAGCGGGAGGGTGAAGTTGCCATTGCCGCAATACAGCTCCAGCAAATCGTCGGAGCGATCACCGAGTGCGTCGTAAGCCCAGTTGAGCATCTTCTGGTTCACGGTGCCGTTGGGCTGGGTGAACGCGCCTTCCGGCTGGCGGTAGCTGAAGGTGCGACCGCCGACGTCCATCTGCTCGACCACGTAATCGTGACCAATCACTTCGCGTTTACCCTTGGAACGGCCGATGATGCTGACGTTCAGGTCGGCGGCCAGTTTCGAGGCCGCCGCGTGCCAGTGCTCATCCAGCGGGCGGTGATAGCACAGCGTGATCATCGCATCGCCAGCCAGCGTGGTCAGGAACTCCACCTGAAACAGCTTGTGGCTCAAGGCCGCACTGGCTTGCCACGCCGCCTTAAGCTGCGGCATCAACTGATTGATACGCAGGCTTGCGATCGGGAACGCTTCGATCAGGATCGGTGTGCGTTTATCTTCCTGGGAAAACATCGCGTAGTGACGCTCACCGGCTTCGCGCCACAAGCGGAATTCGGCGCGCAGACGGAAATTTTGCAGCGGTGAGTCGAACACTGCAGGTTCTGGCGCACCGAACGGGGCCAGCAGGTCACGCAGGCGCGTGACCTTATCTTCGAGCTGAACGGCGTAAGCCTGGGAATCAAAAGTCATGCGTTGAACCAACCCAACTTGATCACGAACAGGATCGACAGAATCACCAGCGCCGAGTTGAGCTCACGGGCGCGACCGGACAGCAACTTGATCGCGGTCCAGGAGATGAAACCGAAGGCGATGCCGTTGGCGATGGAATAAGTGAACGGCATGGCCAGGGCGGTGACCACGACCGGTGCGGCGACGGTGATGTCGTCCCAGTCTATTTCGGCCAGGCCAGATGTCATCAATACCGCGACGAACAGCAGTGCAGGCGCGGTAGCAAAGGCTGGAACGCTGGCCGCCAATGGCGAGAAAAACAGCGCCAGCAGGAACAGAATCGCCACGACAACGGCGGTCAGGCCGGTGCGGCCACCGGCACTCACGCCGGCGGCGGATTCGATGTAACTGGTGGTGGTCGAAGTGCCCAGCAGCGAACCGGCCATGGCCGCGGTACTGTCTGCGATCAGGGCGCGCCCCATTTTCGGCATATGACCGTCCTTGCCCATCAGGCCGGCGCGCTTGGCGACGCCGATCAGGGTGCCGGAGTTGTCGAACAGGTCGACGAACAGGAAGGCGAAAATCACGCTGACTAGCCCGATGTCCAGGGCGCCCTTGATGTCCAGTTGCAGGAACGTCGGGGCCAGGGACGGCGGCATCGACATCACGCCGCCAAACGGGGTGAAGCCCATCACGATCGAGGCGACGGTCACCGCCAGAATGCCGATCAGTACCGCGCCGCGCACTTTAAGCGCTTCAAGTGCCACGATCAGGGCAAAGCCGAGGGTCGCGAGGATCGGGGCCGGTTGTTTCAAGTCGCCGAGGCCGACCATGGTTGCCGGGTTGCTCACCACGATGCCCGCGTTATGCAGGGCGATCAGTGCCAGGAACAGGCCGATACCGGCGGCAATCGCCGAACGCAGCGGCAACGGGATGCTGTTGATGATCCATTCGCGGATGCGGAAGATCGACAGCAGGAAAAACAGCACCGCCGAGATGAACACCGCCCCCAGCGCCACTTGCCAGGTATGGCCCATGTGCAGGACCACGGTGTAGGTAAAGAAGGCGTTCAGGCCCATGCCCGGCGCGAGGGCGATCGGATAGTTGGCGATCAGGCCCATCACCGTGGAGCCGAAGGCGGCTGCCAGGCACGTGGCGACGAACACCGCGCCCTTGTCCATGCCGGTCTCGCCGAGAATGCTCGGGTTGACGAACAGAATGTAGGCCATGGCCAAAAAGGTCGTGACGCCCGCCAGAATCTCGGTCCGCACGTTGGTGTTGTGTGCCTTGAGTTGAAACAGCCTTTCCAGCATGTCTGCTCCCCGTGGCGCGCCCGGCGCCGTGAATGTATCGACCTCAACAGCAAAGCACAGACCGCTAATGGCGCCCTGGTGATTTTCTGTGGGTCGGAAAAAGCCGCGCATCATACCAGCAGCGTGGGGCTATGGCTGCTTATGGCTGCGATCGTCGTCGATGTTTTGCGGTAAAGCCAACTGCGCCATACTGCGCGCTGGTTTTGGGGGTACTTATGTATTGCATGAATAGACGTCTGATTGCCGTATGCGCAGTGTCGATCGCCTTGTTCCTGGGGGCACACACCGCCTCGGCTGCATCGGCGGCGCCGTTGAGTCAGGTGAAGGTACTCAAGGTCGAGTCGCCGGGCTGCGGCTTTGAAGACATCGCGCAGGGGCAAGAGCAAACCCGCTGCAATCACAGCGGACCGAACATCAAGGTCTACGTGCTGGAAGTCGGTTACGGTCGCAGCGCGCATGTCGGGCTGGATGGTTTTGAGGTGAACGGCACGCGAACCCCGGTCTGTGCTTTTGATAATGGCAACCTGACTGAGTGCACCGTCGGGAAAAAAACCGTCGGCTATTTGTATGTCTTCGATCTGGCCGGTAAGCAGGAAGGTACTTTCACCTTCAGCAACACGTCGATCAACGCGCCAGGCAATACGCTGTCGACGCAGCTTTACATCAAGTAACGGCGGGTTCGAACAAGGGGCAGGAAAGCTGACTACGCTTTAAAGATCATCCTGTGGACTGCGCCCATGACCTTTAGAGCTCTGATTACCCTCGCCGAGGGCATCGATGACCTGCAATCAGTGACCCTGATTGATGTGTTGCGCCGCGCCAAGGTTGAACTGGTGGTGGCCAGCATCGAGCGGCGGCGCATGCTCACCTGCGCGCGCGGCACCCGAGTGACGTCCGACGCGATGCTGGTGGACGTGCTGGCCCAGCCGTTCGACCTGATTGTCCTGCCCGGCGGTGCCGTGGGGGCGCAACATCTGGCGGCCCATCAACCCCTGCAACAATTGATCAAGGATCAGGCCGCGGCCGGACGCCTGTTCGCCGGCATCGCCGAGGCCCCGGCGCTGGCGTTGCAAGCCTTTGGCGTACTGCGTCAGCGGCGCATGACCTGCCTGCCATCGGCCAGCCATCAACTGTTGGGGTGCAACTTCGTCGATCAACCGGTGGTGGTCGATGGCAACTGCATCACCGCGCAGGGTTCAGGGGCGGTGTTGCCGTTCGCCCTGACGCTGGTGGAACAACTCTGCGGTAAGGCCACGCGAGCGGCGGTGGCGGGGGAGTTGGTGGTTTAGAGCGTGTCAGGCGTGGACGGCAATGGGTTCGATGATAGATTGATCGACAACTGCTTCAGGCCTTCACTTCTTCCACCGGCACACGAACGCTCCACGGCAAATCTCGCCAGGTACAGCGACATCAGCAGCGCCCCGACAGTTGGGCGAGTTTGAATCCGGCTTGACCGCCCATCACCAAGCTGTAACCAAAAGTTGCAGCGCTCGGAAATTTCGTTAGCTAGACACCGATATGCCTGGCCCCCATCGGTGAGGCAACCTGTCACGCGGCAAAAGACCACACCGTCCATCGTCAAAAATGGGACTACTCTTTTAACGTTGCTTGATCCAGATCAAGAACGCTCGTGGAAATGATCCGCAGGCCAGCTGGCCAGACTCCCTACGTTGTGATGTTTGTAAAAAAAGAACGAATTCAAATTCGCCACACTCCATATCCGTGGGGGCAGTGGGTGTAGGCCACAAGCCTTCAGCCGGTATTACCTGACAGAGGAAGACTTATGTTCGGTTTGGAGGCACTTGATCTTGCCCGGATTCAGTTCGCGTTCACCATTTCGTTTCACATTCTATTTCCCGCCATCACCATTGGCCTGGCGAGTTACCTGGCGGTGCTCGAAGGCCTGTGGCTGAAAACCCATAACGACACGTACCGCGATCTGTACCACTTCTGGTCGAAGATCTTTGCCGTCAACTTCGGCATGGGCGTGGTCTCCGGGCTCGTCATGGCCTATCAGTTCGGCACCAACTGGAGCCGCTTCTCGGACTTCGCCGGCTCGGTGACCGGGCCGTTGCTGACGTACGAAGTACTCACCGCTTTCTTCCTCGAAGCCGGTTTCCTCGGCGTCATGCTGTTCGGTTGGAACAAGGTCGGGCGCAATCTGCACTTCTTCGCCACGGTGATGGTGGCCATCGGCACGCTGATCTCGACCTTCTGGATTCTTGCCTCCAACAGCTGGATGCAGACCCCGCAGGGCTACGAAATTGTCAATGGCCAGGTCATTCCGGTGGACTGGCTGGCGGTGATCTTCAATCCGTCATTTCCTTACCGCCTGTTGCACATGTCGACGGCGGCGTTCGTTGCGACCGCCTTCTTCGTCGGTTCCTCGGCGGCCTGGCATTTGCTGCGCGGCAAGGACAACCCGGCGATCCGCACCATGCTCTCGATGGCCATGTGGATGGCGTTGATCGTGGCGCCGATTCAGGCCGTCATCGGAGACTTCCACGGGCTGAATACGCTTGAGCATCAGCCAGCGAAAATCGCCGCGATTGAAGGCCACTGGGAAAACGTCGGTGATGAACCGACTCCGCTGATCCTGTTCGGCTGGCCGGACATGAAAGCCGAGAAAACCAGATTCGCCGTCGAGATTCCGTACCTGGGCAGCCTGATCCTCACGCACTCGCTGGACAAGCAGGTGCCGGCGCTCAAGGACTTCCCGCCTGAAGACCGGCCGAATTCGACCATCGTTTTCTGGTCGTTCCGGATCATGGTCGGCTTGGGCCTTCTGATGATCTTCACTGGTCTGTGGAGCCTGTGGCTGCGCAAGAGCGACAAGCTCTATACCTCGCGGCCGTTCCTGTACCTGGCGTTATGGATGGGCCCGTCCGGCCTGATTGCGATCCTCGCCGGTTGGTTCACCACTGAAATCGGCCGTCAGCCGTGGGTGGTCTACGGCCTGATGCGCACCGCGGATGCATCTTCCAATCACAGCTTCATGCAGATGAGCATCACGTTGATCATGTTTGTCGTGGTCTATTTCGCGCTGTTCGGTGCCGGTCTGGGTTACATGATGCGCCTGGTGCGCAAAGGGCCGAAGATCGACGAAGGCAAGGAAACCAACGATGGTGGTCCTGGCCAGAAACGCACGCCGGCCCGTCCGCTGTCCGCCGCCGATGACAACGGTGACGGTGATCACAGCCCCAGCCTGACCAAGGAGATTTGAATCATGGGTATTGATCTTCCGCTGATCTGGGCCGTGATCATCATCTTCGGCATCATGATGTACGTGGTCATGGACGGCTTCGACCTGGGCATCGGGATTCTCTTCCCGTTCATCAAGGGCAAGGCTGATCGTGACGTCATGATGAACACCGTCGCGCCGGTCTGGGACGGTAACGAAACCTGGCTGGTACTGGGCGGCGCAGCGTTGTTCGGTGCCTTCCCGCTGGCGTATTCGGTGGTGCTCTCGGCGTTGTACCTGCCGCTGATTTTTATGCTGATCGGGCTGATCTTCCGCGGTGTGGCCTTCGAGTTCCGCTTCAAGGCCAAGGACGACAAGCGCCATCTCTGGGACAAGGCGTTCATCGGTGGCTCAATCGCCGCCACCTTCTTCCAGGGCGTGGCATTGGGGGCGTTCATCGATGGATTTCCAGTGGTCAACCGTCAGTTTGCCGGCGGCTCACTGGACTGGTTCACGCCGTTCACAATGTTCTGTGGCGCAGCGCTGGTGGTGGCTTACGCGCTGCTTGGCTGCACTTGGCTGATCATGAAGACCGAAGGCAAGTTGCAGGAACAGATGCATGACCTGGCACGACCACTGGCCTTCGTGGTGCTGGCGGTGATCGGTATCGTCAGCATCTGGACTCCCCTGGCCCACGCCGACATCGCGTCTCGCTGGTTTACCCTGCCGAATCTGTTCTGGTTCCTGCCGGTGCCGATTCTGGTGCTGGTGACCATGTACGGTCTGATCCGCGCGGTGGCTCGCAATGCGAACTACACGCCGTTCCTGCTGACGCTGGTGCTGATCTTCCTGGGCTACAGCGGCCTGGGCATCAGCTTGTGGCCAAACATCGTGCCGCCGTCGATCTCGATCTGGGACGCCGCCGCACCGCCGCAAAGTCAGGGCTTCATGCTGGTGGGCACGTTGTTCATCATCCCATTCATCCTGGGTTACACCTTCTGGAGCTACTACGTGTTCCGCGGCAAGGTCACCCACGAAGATGGTTACCACTAGAACACGCGACAGCGGCGCAGTGCTGATACCTGCGCCCTTTCAGAGGAGATTGCGATGATGGCGGGTAAACATTCCTTGCAGGAAATCGAAGCAGCAGAGAAAAAGCCGCTCTGGCAGCGACTCGGTTGGCTGGCGATGATCTGGACCGGCAGCGTTGTGGCGCTGTTCATCGTGGCCAGCCTGATGCGCCTGTTCATGAATGCCGCGGGCCTGACGACCCACTGATTTTTGGACACCTGATCCCATTCCGTTACCTTGCGGCACGGATTTACAACCCTCCCGATGGAGGGTTTTTTTTACCCGTCATTTGCGGGCTTTAAGGATCACGAACTTGGGTGTGGCCGCCACTTGCTCGACGCCGCGGAACAACCGCGCGAGCTTGCTGTGATAACCCAGATGCCGGTTGCCGACGATGTACAACGCGCCGCCCACCACCAGTGCCTCTCGGGCCTGCTGGAACATGCGCCAGGCCAGGAAGTCGCCGACGACTTGTTGTTGGTGAAACGGTGGATTGCACAGCACCACGTCCAGGGACTGAGGTTCCTGACCCGCCAATCCATCGTCGGCACGTACAACCACTTCCCGGTCACCGAGCGCCGTGCGCCAGTTTTCGGCGGCCGATTGCACGGCCATGAACGATTCGTCCACCATCGTGTAATGGGCCTCAGGGTTTTGCAAAGCGCTGGCGATGGCCAAAACCCCGTTACCGCAACCGAGGTCGGCGACCCGCGCCGAGCCGAGGTTCTTTGGCAGGTGCGGCAAAAACGCTCGCGTGCCGATATCCAGCCCTTCGCGGCAGAACACATTGGCGTGATTGAGCAGTTCGATCTCAGGCGTGTCGAGTCGATAACGGGTCGGGTAGGGGGACACGTCGGGCGCTTTGATTTCAGCGCTCGCGATCAATAGCCGAGCCTTCTTCACCGCCAACGAGGCTTGCACCGGGCCGATGTAGCGTTCCAGCAGATCGCCCGCGGCTCGGGGTAAATGCTTGATCATTGCGGCAGCAATCACCTGAGCACCCGGCGCGAGTTGTCCCTGCAAGCGAATCAATTGCTCTTCCAGCAAGGCGAGGGTTTTCGGGATCCGGATCAGTACCCGGTCAAAAGGGCCCGAAAAGGCTTCGCTGGCCGGTACGCTCGGCACCGCATCAAACGCCTGGCCGTTACGGATCAGATTCTTTTCCAGCCCCTGAAAGGCCAGGAACGAGTCGCCGCTGCTGGTCACTTGAACCTTGCCCACCAGGCTGGCGGCCAATGCGCCAAAACTGTCGTTGAGCACCAAAACCCGAGTGTCGGCCGAGGGCTGTTGGTCAGCCAAATGATTGAGCAGGTATTCGTCTGCGGCATCAAACGCCTGCAGCGGTTCGTTCTGCTGGTCGGGCTGGCGGATCAGGTCGAGTCGGGCGAAGGGGGTTTCGAGCAAGGGCATTGGGCGGGGGCTCTGGGTAATCAACGGGGGTATTCAATAGAGATGTCCCGCAGCCCTGAGGCGTTGTAGCGGGCGGGACCGTCCGAGTGGACTGCAGCGTGTAGTTTTACACGTCATCACTCAGGGGGAACCGCAAATGGTACGTTTTTTTCATTTGGATTACTTGCAGGTTTTTATGATCAACCTATAGCGCTGCTGTTGAGAGAGCCGCACTTGGTTGCGGCGAGCACTGCCGAAATTTTGTTATTGACTCCCAGTTTCAGAATCGCGCTTTGCACATGGAAATTGACCGTGCGTGCGCTGAGATTAAGGATTCTGGCACTCTCATACGCAGTCTTACCCACAGCCGCCAGTTTCAATACGTCGATTTCGCGGGGGGTCAAATGCGGTGCGGAGGGCTTCACCGCTTTCTTGGGCAGTGTCTGCGCGATTAACGTGTGGAGATGGTGCCCAATGAACATTGAAAAACCGAGATTTTCATACAGCTCAAATGCCGTTATCGGGCAATGGCTTCTCGCCAGGCTCAGAATGCTGCAATGACCGTTTTCCTCGTCATGGAACGATTGTGACCAACCGTGCTGCAATCCTCGTTGCTCAAGCGCGTCCCATATCCACGGGGTCTTGGAAAAAAGTTCTTCACTCCAAAGGACCGGTAGTCTGGAGTGATTGCAATGAGCCAATACCGGATCTATCGAGCCGAAGTTTTTTTGTTCATATTCAATGTTCCAGTCTGTAGGGTAGTTATTGAGCTGAACAGTCTTAAACTCGTCAGTTTTTATTTGGTATGTCGTTGAAAAGGCGAAAAATTTAAACCCTATATTTTTCGCGAATCCAAGTGAAATCCTGTAGGCAGTATCAATCTCCGTTGCACACGATAATTGGTTGAGCTGTGATTCCTTCCACCTCTCCATCTTGTTTCTCCATTTGTGGAATTACCCGGGGGTGTTTTTTTGGATCCAATTTATGTACGAGCCGAGTGTAGGATAATTCCTACGTGCGCGTTGAGAATATTTTGCGTTACTGACGTTCTTTAAAATAGTCTCTGGTTCTAACGTTTAGCAGCATGAGCCTGGATAGCGGGATGTCGGGCTTAATATAATTGGCTTTGTAATTGTGAGTTATCTGAGCGGTTAGTATTAGATCGTCTATATGAAGTTTTTGAGGGTGAGCGTACCTGGCTAAAGCCACTACAAATCATCGGTGTTTAAGCCACTCGCTTTGCGGGACACTGTGGCTATCTGTTGAATGGAGCACCCCATGACCGCCAGTGCAGAAAAGTTCACTCGCCAGACCTTGCTCAACGTCCAGCCGTTGACCCCCAGCCTGTTCACCCTGCGCACCACCCGGGATCCGGGTTTTCGTTTTCGTGCCGGGCAATTCGCCCGGTTGGGCGTTACCAAGGCTGACGGCAGCACGGTATGGCGCGCCTACTCCATGGTGTCGTCGCCCTATGACGAATTCCTCGAGTTCTTTTCCATTGTGGTGCCAGGGGGGGAGTTCACGAGTGAGCTGAGTCGGCTGGGCGTCGGCGATACGCTGCTGGTCGAACGCCAGGCCTTTGGTTACCTGACGCTTGATCGCTTCGTCGATGGCCGTGACCTTTGGTTGTTATCCACAGGCACTGGTCTGGCGCCGTTTCTGTCGATCCTGCAGGACTTCGAGGTCTGGAAGAAATTCGAACGAATTATCCTGGTCTACAGTGTGCGCGAAGCCCGGGAGTTGGCTTATCAGGAGCTTATCAGCGGGTTGGCGCAGCGCGACTACTTAGCGGAGTTTGCGCACAAGCTGCGGTTCATCACTACCGTCACTCGCGAGGAGCATCCTGGGGCCCTGAGTGGCCGGATAACGACGCTGATCGAAAGTGGCGAGCTGGAGCGGGCGGCAGGCTTGGCGCTGACGGCCGAGCATTCCAGGGTCATGCTCTGCGGCAATCCGCAAATGATTGATGACACGCGTAAATTGCTCAAACAGCGCCACATGCACTTGAGCCTCAGCCGACGCCCCGGGCAAGTGGCGGTGGAAAACTACTGGTAAAAAAACGGCGCCTCGAGGGCGCCGATTCTTGTTTTACAAAAGCGTTCAGGGCCGATTGTTCTGGGCCTTAAGCAGATCGCGGATCTCTTCCAACAGCTCCTCTTCTTTGCTCGGAACCGGCGGCAGCGTTGGCGCAACGGCCTCTTCGCGTTTCAAACGGTTGATGGCTTTTACGCCCATGAAGATCGCGAAGGCGACGATGATGAAGTCAATCATGCTCTGGATGAATTTACCGTACGCCACCATTACCGCCGGGATATCGCCGTTGGCTGCCTTGAGCGTAATGGCCAGGTCGCTGAAATCCACCCCTCCGATCAGCAGGCCGATGGGTGGCATCACCACATCGCCGACAAACGATGAAACGATCTTGCCGAAGGCGGCACCGATGATGATGCCGACGGCCATGTCGACCACGTTACCTTTGACCGCGAAGGCCTTGAACTCAGTTATCACGCCCATAGGTTATTTCCTTGTTACAGATGAGGTTGGTGAGCGCAGTGTAAATCAGCTAAACGGGTCTTGCTCGAAACACCTTCTTACAATGCTCGGTGTTATCGACACGTTTGCCGGTAATTAGTTGACAAAGTGCCATCGGTCGCGCACGTTTAATACACGTTAGCCACCTGATTATCCACATAAAATTCTAAATCATCGCATTACGTTCTTTCTATTTATGTTCTGCGACTTCGACCTCTAGCCTCTGATAAGCGCACTTGGATTGCGCCTTAAAAAACAGAGGAACCTGAAATGAATTTGACCATTGGCCTTGGGGCTTTTCCCCGTCGGCGCACCCTTGGCGTTTTGACCGCCAGTCTGCTGTCTTTCTCCGTCAACGCAGCAACCCTGACCCGCGATAACGGTGCTGCGGTGGGCGACAACCAGAACTCGCAAACCGCCGGCGCGACCGGCCCGGTGTTGCTGCAAGACGTGCAATTGATCCAGAAGCTCCAGCGCTTTGACCGTGAACGCATTCCTGAGCGAGTGGTGCATGCCCGCGGTACGGGTGCCCATGGCACCTTCAGCGTGACTGACGACCTGACTGATCTGACCAAGGCCAAGGTGTTCGCCGCTGGCCAGAACACTCCGGTGTTTGTACGCTTTTCGGCGGTGGTCCACGGCAACCATTCACCGGAAACCCTGCGTGACCCTCGCGGTTTTGCCACCAAGTTCTACACCGCGGACGGCAATTGGGACCTGGTCGGCAACAATTTCCCGACCTTCTTCATCCGTGACGCCATCAAGTTTCCAGACATGGTCCATGCCTTCAAGCCTGACCCGCGTACCAACCTTGACGATGACGCCCGTCGTTTCGATTTCTTCTCGCATGTTCCGGAGGCGACTCGCACCCTGACCGAGTTGTACTCTAACTCCGGTACACCGGCCAGTTATCGGCAAATGGATGGTAATGGTGTTCACGCCTATAAGTTAATTAACGCCAAAGGTGAAGTTCACTACGTGAAGTTTCACTGGAACAGTTTGCAAGGGATTAACAATCTCGACCCGAAAGCCGTGACGAAAATTCAAGGTGAAGATTACAGTCATATGACCAAGGACTTGGTTGCACATATTAACAAAGGCGATTTTCCGAAATGGGACTTGTACATTCAGGTTTTAAATCCTCAAGACTTGTACAAGTTTGATTTCGATCCTTTGGATGCAACCAAGATTTGGCCCGGCGTTCCAGAGCGAAAAGTTGGACAAATGGTCTTGAATCGTAATCCTGCGAATGTCTTCCAGGAAACGGAGCAAGTTGCTATGGCTCCGGCCAATCTTGTTCCCGGTATCGAACCTTCGGAAGACCGATTGTTGCAGGGGCGCGTGTTCTCTTATGCCGATACGCAACTGTACCGTCTGGGGGCCAATGCGATGCAGTTGCCGATCAATGCTCCAAAGACTGCGGTAAACAACGGCCATCAGGACGGCGCAATGAATATCGGCCACAGCAGCACTGGGGTGAATTACCAGCCAAGCCGATTGCTGCCTCGTGAAGAGCTGCAAACCGCGCGCTACAGCCAATCGGCGCTGTCGGGCAGCACGCAGCAGGTGAAGATTCAGCGTGAACAAAACTTCAAGCAGGCCGGCGATCTGTATCGCTCCTTCAGCAAGAAAGAACGCAAGGACCTGATCGAGAGCTTCGGTGGTTCGCTGGTCACCACCGATGATGAGAGCAAACACATCATGCTGTCCTTCCTCTATAAGGCCGACCCGGAGTACGGGGCCGGGGTGACCGAGGTTGCCAAGGGGGATCTGAACCGGGTCAAGGCTCTGGCCGCCAAACTGGTTGACTGATTTTTCAGCCTGAAGCGGGGCCTCATGCGAGGTCCCGTCTGGCAAAGGAGCCTTGTCATGCGTTTTTATCTGTCATTTTTTCTGGCGTGTTTGCCGTTCAGCGTGCTCGCCGGGCCGGCCACGCAAGGCACGAAAGATCCTGCTGCACTGAAAGCCCAATTGCAGGACTACTACTTCGATGCTGCCCGTCGCGGCGATGTGCCGATGCTCGAGGCCTTCATCGAGGCTGGATACTTCCTCGATACTCACGATAACAAGGGCTACACCGCACTGATTCTGGCGGCTTATCACGGGCAGAGTGCGGCGGTGGACCGATTGCTCGCTGCCGGGGCAGACGCTTGTGCTCAGGACCCTCGTGGCAACACGGCGCTGATGGGCGCGATTTTCAAGGGCGAAGTACAGATTGCTCGAACCCTACTGGCGACCAATTGCAGCCCCGATCAACGCAATGGTGCCGGGCAAACCGCAGCGATGTACGCCGGATTGTTCAAGCGCGTCGAGTTGCTCGACGCGCTCAAAGCCAAGGGGGCGGACCTTTACGCCGAGGATCCGCTGGGCAATAGCGCCGCGCGTCTGGCCAGCGGTGAAATCCGCACCGCGACGCCGCGCTGATCCGCGCCAGCTGAGCTATCATCGCGGTTTTTGCCGGGAGTTCAGATGGCCAAGGCCAAGCGCATGTATGGCTGCACCGAGTGCGGCTCAACCTTCCCCAAGTGGGCTGGCCAGTGCGGCGAGTGCGGGGCCTGGAACACGCTGACCGAAACCATGGTGGAAAGTGGAGGCGCCGCAGCACCCAGCGGTCGCACCGGCTGGACCGGACAACAGGCACAGATCAGGACCCTGGCCGAAGTCAGCGTCGAAGAAATCCCGCGTTTTTCCACCGCCTCCAGCGAGCTCGATCGGGTGCTGGGTGGTGGTCTGGTAGACGGCTCGGTGGTGCTGATCGGCGGTGATCCGGGCATCGGCAAATCGACCATTCTGCTGCAAACCTTGTGCAATCTCGCCAAAGTCATGCCGGCACTGTACGTCACCGGCGAAGAATCCCAGCAGCAAGTGGCCATGCGCGCCCGCCGTCTCGGCTTGCCTCAGGATCAACTGCGGGTGATGACCGAAACCTGCATCGAAACCATCATCGCCACGGCCCGACAGGAAAAACCCAAGGTGATGGTGATCGACTCGATCCAGACGATCTTCACCGAGCAGCTGCAATCGGCACCGGGCGGCGTGTCGCAGGTTCGGGAAAGTGCGGCGTTGCTGGTGCGCTATGCCAAGCAGAGCGGCACAGCGATTTTCCTGGTCGGCCACGTGACCAAAGAAGGTGCATTGGCCGGGCCGCGAGTGCTGGAGCACATGGTCGACACGGTTCTGTATTTCGAAGGCGAATCCGATGGGCGCTTGCGTTTGTTGCGGGCGGTGAAAAACCGTTTCGGCGCCGTCAACGAGCTGGGCGTTTTCGGTATGACCGACAAGGGCCTGAAAGAAGTCTCTAACCCGTCGGCGATTTTTCTCACCCGTGCGCAGGAAGAAGTGCCGGGCAGTGTGGTCATGGCGACGTGGGAAGGGACGCGGCCGATGCTGGTGGAAGTCCAGGCGCTGGTTGATGATAGCCACCTTGCCAATCCGCGTCGGGTAACGCTGGGTCTGGATCAGAATCGTCTGGCGATGCTGTTGGCGGTGCTGCACCGTCACGGTGGCATTCCGACCCATGATCAGGACGTGTTTCTCAACGTGGTTGGCGGGGTGAAGGTGCTGGAAACGGCATCCGACCTGGCGCTGATGGCGGCGGTCATGTCCAGTTTGCGCAACCGGCCACTGCCCCATGACCTGCTGGTGTTCGGCGAAGTCGGGCTTTCCGGCGAGGTACGCCCGGTGCCAAGCGGCCAGGAACGCTTGAAAGAAGCCGCCAAGCACGGCTTCAAACGCGCCATCGTGCCCAAGGGCAATGCGCCGAAAGAGGCGCCGCCGGGGTTGCAGATTGTTGCTGTGACACGTCTGGAACAGGCGTTGGACGCGTTGTTCGAGTAATGAGGTCGGGGGTGTTGATCAGACTTCGATCAGCGCCCCCAGCTCCCGCTCCAGCGCTTTCGGGTCACCCAAGTTGAATTCGATCAATCGCCGTAGGCATTCAATGGATTCCAAGCTGATATGCCGGCAGACGAAGCCGAGCTGGCTGTGGTCATCATGGGTCAGATGCACATCCATCTTGATTTCGATGTCATCGCTAAGATGAATGTCGACAGAAAAATCCTGCTCTCGACTCCCCAGCCACGGCTCGGGCTTTTCGATTAACAGTCCCTTGAGCGACAGGTCGATCAGCGTTACTGGCCAGATGAAGGCCCCTTGGCTCAGCTCGGTTCGGGCATCGAACGCAATACGTTTGAAACGGCGGCGATCGGCAGGGTGCTCGCTCATGGCGCAATCCTCGAAAAGGTTCGCTGACTATAGACCCGCTTCCTTAAAGGCTGCCAGCAAAGTGAAGGCTCAACCAAAGTCGGGGTATGGCCTTTGCGGCCGTTAGCGCTAAACTCCGAACGGCTGTCTTTCTTGTCCACCCTGGATGGAATCATAAAATGAAAAATAATAATAGCCTGCTACGCCACTTGCCCTGGCTGCTGCTGGCAATCCTGGGAGCGTGCGCCCTTGGTGTCGTGACCCTGCGCCGCGGCGAAGCGATCAACGCCCTCTGGATCGTAGTCGCAGCAGTCGCTATCTATCTCGTCGCTTATCGTTACTACAGCCTGTTCATCGCCAACAAGGTGATGCAACTCGACCCCAATCGTGCCACGCCCGCTGTCGTCAACAACGACGGTCTGGACTACGTGCCGACCAACAAACACGTACTCTTCGGTCACCACTTCGCCGCCATCGCTGGCGCGGGGCCGCTGGTCGGTCCGGTCCTGGCGGCGCAGATGGGCTATTTGCCCGGTACGCTGTGGCTGATTGCCGGCGTGGTGTTGGCCGGTGCCGTTCAGGACTTCATGGTTCTGTTCATGTCCACCCGCCGCAACGGCCGCTCCCTCGGCGACATGGTTCGTGAGGAAATGGGCCGCATCCCCGGGACCATCGCGCTGTTTGGCTGCTTCCTGATCATGATCATCATCCTCGCGGTGCTGGCGCTGATCGTGGTCAAGGCCCTGGCCGAGAGTCCGTGGGGGATTTTCACGGTGATGGCGACCATCCCGATCGCGATGTTCATGGGCATCTACATGCGCTACATCCGCCCGGGCCGCATCGGCGAAATCTCCGTGGTCGGCGTGTTGCTGCTGCTCGGTTCGATCTGGCTGGGCGGGCAAATTGCCGCTGATCCGGTGTGGGCCAAGGCCTTCAGTTTCACCGGGATCCAGATTACCTGGATGCTGATCGGCTACGGTTTCGTCGCAGCGGTATTGCCGGTGTGGCTGATCCTGGCGCCGCGTGACTACCTGTCGACCTTTCTGAAGATCGGCACCATCGTGGCCTTGGCGATCGGCATCCTGATCACCATGCCCGACCTGAAAATGCCGGCGTTGACCCAGTTCATCGATGGCACCGGACCGGTGTGGAAGGGCGGGCTGTTCCCGTTCCTGTTCATCACCATCGCCTGTGGCGCGGTGTCGGGTTTCCATGCGCTGATCGCTTCCGGGACCACGCCGAAACTGTTGGCTAACGAAGGCCATGCCCGTTACATCGGTTACGGCGGCATGCTGATGGAGTCCTTCGTGGCCATCATGGCCATGGTTGCCGCGTCGGTGATCGAGCCTGGCGTGTATTTCGCCATGAACAGTCCGGCGGCGATCGTCGGCGGTGACGTGGTGGCTGTGGCACAAACCGTCAGCAGCTGGGGTTTTGCGATTACGCCGGAAGCCCTGCAAGCGGTGGCCAAGGACATCGGGGAAACCACCATCCTGGCCCGTGCCGGCGGTGCGCCGACCCTGGCGGTCGGTATCGCGCAGATCCTGCACAGTGTCCTGCCGGGTGAAAACACCATGGCGTTCTGGTACCACTTCGCGATCCTGTTCGAAGCGTTGTTCATCCTCACAGCGGTGGACGCCGGGACCCGTGCCGGACGTTTCATGCTGCAAGACCTGCTCGGCTCCTTCGTGCCGGCGCTGAAGCGTACTGATTCCTGGACCGCCAACCTGATCGCAACTGCAGGATGTGTGGCGATGTGGGGTTACCTGTTGTACCAGGGCGTGATCGATCCGCTGGGTGGCATCAACACCTTGTGGCCGCTGTTCGGTATCTCCAACCAGATGCTGGCCGGTATCGCGCTGATGTTGGCGACCGTCGTACTGATCAAAATGAAACGCCAACGCTACGTCTGGGTCACCATGTTGCCAGCCGTGTGGTTGCTGATCTGCACCACCACCGCCGGTTTCATCAAGCTGTTCGATGCCAATCCGGCGATCGGTTTCCTGGCCTTGGCCAAGAAATACAGCGATGCCCTGGCCAATGGTCAGGTCCTCGCCCCGGCCAAAAGTATCGAGCAGATGCAGCACGTGATCTACAACGCCTACACCAACGCAACATTGACGGCGATGTTCTTGCTGGTGGTCTTCAGCATCCTGTTCTTTGCACTGAAGGTCGGTATCGCCGCTTGGGGCACCAAAGAACGTACGGATAAAGAAGCGCCATTCCAGGCTCTGCCGGACGCGTAATCGAGGATTGCACCATGTTCAATGACCTGAGTCGCCTCGGTAAATACCTCGGTCAGGCCGCGCGCCTGATGGTCGGGATGCCCGACTACGACACTTACGTCGAGCATATGCAAAGCAAACACCCGGACAAACCGGTGATGAGCTACGAGATGTTCTTCCGGGAACGCCAGGAGGCTCGTTACGGTGGCAAGGGTGGGCCGAAGTGCTGTTGATGCACGAGGTCTAGGCAACACACCACTGTAGGAGCCTGGCTTGCCGGCGATGGCGATCTTCAGGACGCCATCGCCGGCAAGCCAGGCTCCTACAGTTTTTTTGCGTCCGGGAGACCTTATTTTGTTGACCCCTATCCCTGTAACAATCCTCAGTGGCTTTCTCGGCGCGGGAAAAACCACCCTGCTGCGCCACCTGCTCAAAGCCGAACACGGCCTGAAAATCGCCGTGATCGAGAACGAATTCAGCGACGCCGGAATCGATACCCAACTATTGGGCGACGAACCGGTGCAAGTGATGACGCTGTCCAACGGTTGCGTCTGCTGCACCATCCACACTGACCTGACCAAGGCTCTGTACTTGCTGCTCGAACGCCTGGACAGCGGCGAAATCGCCTTCGACCGTCTGGTGATCGAATGCACCGGCCTGGCCGACCCTGCACCGGTGGCGCAGACGTTCTTCATCGATGAAGAGCTGCGCGAGCGCTACATCCTTGACGGCATCATCACCTTGGTGGACGCCGCTCATGCCGACACTCACCTGACCCAAACCATCGCCCAGGCGCAGATCGGTTTCGCCGACCGCTTACTGGTGAGCAAGCGCGATCTGGTGGACGAGGCGACGTTCAACGCCCTCAGCGAGCGGCTGACCCGGATCAACCGTCGCGCACCGATTCGCGTGGTCGAGCACGGCAAGATTGACCTGGCCGAATTGCTTGACGTGCGCGGTTTCAATCTCAATGCCGACCTTGGCGGCGTCAGCCTGCGCCCGGTGAACAAAGCGCCGTCCATCGACCGTATTTCCAGCCTGGTACTGCGCACCGACAAGCCACTGGATATCGACAAACTCAGCGAGTTCATGAACGAGCTGCTGGAAGACCATGGCAAGCAACTGCTGCGCTACAAAGGCGTTTTGAACATCCTGGGTGAGCCACGGCGCATGGTGTTTCAGGGCGTGTTGAAGTTGTACGGATTCGATTGGGACACCGAGTGGGCGAACGATGAAACGCGCGAAAGCGTGATCGTGTTTATTGCCGATGATTTGCCAGAAGAGAAGATTCGTGAAGGGTTTGCGCGGATAGCCGCGGACTAAAAGTTCAGTGCCCATTGCATTGGGCACTTTTTCACGTCGTCGCAATGACGACTAAAGATTTCTTGTTGAAATTCAGAATTAATATTGTTCCGTGTCCTTGTTGGATAAGTATTGCTGTGTTCGGCTGAATGATTGCTGTGTGTGTTAAAGCATTAAAGGTTATTTCTGATTTGGCTTTTAGTGGCGGAGTTAGAGGGGGGTGTAAGTTACATTTGGTTGGGTTTCTAATCTTTCATTATTTCATCCGGGTGATACAGTCTTTGGGCGCTAATATTGGCGTTAACTTGTTGAGTATGGAGAATTGAATGAAAGAGCAAATCATGGATCTGTCGGGTGAGTTCGATGCGGAATTCGAAGCCTACGTAAAAGCAGGCGACAACCAGACCGCAGGCGCAGAGGTCATGGCGACCACCGTATCGTGCGGCACCCTGGGCTGCACCGTTCTGGACTGCTAAGCAGGCAGTCACCTATGGCGAGTCGATGGCTCGCCATATCCGTCATAGGTGTCATCAAATGTTGGCTGATGTACTGACGTTTCAAGAGCGTGAAATAACGGGCGCCGGTGCGTCGATAGATGTTGCCCTGTTGCATAAGACCATTGCGCAGCTGCATAAAAATGATAATGCTCTACTGCATTATTTTGGTCTGGATCGGCAGCAACTGATTCAACGAGTTGAAAGTAACAACAGGCCTGTCGAGCGTGAACATGAGTCGTCGGTGATAGTGTCTTTGAAACACGAAATTGACATTATAGAGTCGCTGTTACTGGGCGAGCATGTGGAAGACGTAGGTCAGGAATGTTTCTACTGCTTTTATTATGTTTTTTACGAATACTTCAAGAAGTGCTTCGAAGAAGAGCGACGATTTATTGAGGTGTGCAACTTGACGAATGTTGATAGTTTGCTGGCGAGTGTCAAGTCTTACGTCATCGCAGGCGTCAAACGTTTATCGGAGAAGTCTCTTGTCCATGCGCTGAATACGCAGATATCCGAAAATGCCGATCTGGATCTACAGACCTTCAATCAGCGATTGAAAACCGGAATAACAGGCGCGGTTCTGAAATCATACCCGGTTCTCACCCGTCTCTTGATCGAGCAGATCAACAGCACGGTAGCGTACCTGTACAAGGTCGTTTTTCATTTTGCCGACGACGCTGACCTACTCCAACGTACATTCAGTTTGCCTGGCAAACGGATAGACGCAATCAACCTCGGGTTGGGCGATCCCCATGCGGACGGAGAAACGGTCTGCTCTGTACAGGTTGGCAGTCAATCGCTGGTGTACAAGCCACGGAGCAATCATGAGGCCTTGTTCTACAATGCACTGCTAAAGCGCCTTCATGAGCTGACCGGCGATGACAGCTTTGCCATCTATGCGCCGATAACGGTAGCCAGGGAGGGGCGCTGCTGGATCGAAAAAATCGAGAATCTGGCGTGCGCAGCAGAGACCGATCTGTCGTTATTCTACCGGCGGATGGGAGCACAGATTGCGGTCGTTCACGCCTTGAACGGCATCGATTTCCACTACGAAAACATCATTGCCTGCGGCAACAGCCCGGTGATGATCGACCTGGAGTGTCTGTTCACGGCCGCCATGGTTGATCTGAAGATCAACCTTCCACACACCCGTGCATTGTTCAAAACCCTCAAACGCAACAGTCAGTCCGTCTTCTCGAGCGGTTTTGTCGCCTATTCGCCAGACGCCGACAATGACACCGGCGGGCTGACTCGGCAGAAAACCTTCATTTCGAAAAAGAAGCAGCTGATTCGTGAGCAAAGTTTCTATCGTTTGAAAACGGTCAAGGTCGACAAGGTTCCTGTGATCAGACACCTGCCGGTTTTCAAGGGTGAGCCGCGTTCAGTGGATGAGTACCAGCACGTGTTCTTCCAAGGGTTCGAAGATGCCTACGACCAGATCGTGAACCATATCGACGCGGTACAGGAACTGATCACCCAGCACGTCAGCCAGCTGAAAACCCGTGTCCTGTTAAAAAATACGCAGCGTTACGCCGACTTCATCGAACTGTCCCTTCATCCGCGCTTCATGCAATGCATGATTCAGCGTGAGGTGCTGCTGGCAACGTTGTGGGCAGAGTTGAACGAGGCGCTCACTGGCCATCAGCTACCACGGTACGAATTGAACGATTTGCAGAAGGCCAACATCCCTTGTTTCACCATGTCTATCGGTTCAAGCCGAATAGTCGGTGCTGCAGGTGTGGAGTTGACGCAACTGGCGATCGAAACCCCTTTTGACAGTTGCCGGCGCAAGTTGAGATCACTCTCGCCCAGCGATAAAACCTTCCAGAAGTACATACTTCGGGAGTGCCTGTTTCCCGTTTCCAACGACGCCTTGCCCATGAACCGTAAACATCGATGTGACGGAGCGCCGGGGCTGAGCTCGCCGCAGTACCTTGATGCTGCAATGAGCATCGCCGGGGCAATCGAGCGCTTTCGTATCAAGGGTGAGGAGGGCGATGTCGGGTGGATGTTCTTGAATACTCATCCGCGAACCCGGCGCAAATACATTTCTGCAATGGGTAACAGCTTGTACAACGGCATGGGCGGGCTTGCGATTTTTTACATGAGTCTATTCAGCGTCAGCGGCCAGGAACATTACAACGATAAGGCTGACGAGATCCTGCGTTCGATGGCAAAGTCCCATGGCCATTTTGACAGTGACATGACGGTCAGCGCCTATTTCGGGTTGGCATCCTATGTGTACGTGCTGGTCAATTACCAGCGTGTGACAGGACGGCAGAATCACCAACAAACCATCGATGGGTTACTGCTCAAGCTCGCCGACTGTCCTCGCCCCGATGACGAGTACGACTTTCTCAATGGCGGGTGCGGCACGGTGACAATGTTGGCGAATCTCTACTTGTTGGAGAAGCGCGCGATGTTGCTGCCCCTCATAAAAACGTTTACCGAAGCGATCAAGTCCCGACTGAGGTACGAAGACGGCACATTTGTGCTCGGTGACACTCGGGTGCCGCTGCTGACGGGGTTCTCTCATGGGATGTCCGGCATTCTCCATGCGCTGGCCAAGGTGTACGAGGTCACTCGGGATTCGTCGCTCGTGACGTTGATCACGCAATTGCTGGAGGCCGAAAACCGTCTGACCGTCCAAGGCTTCTGGCTCGATCTGCGTGATTGCTCCAGACAAAGCTATATGAACAAATGGTGTCATGGCGACGCGGGTATTTTGATCTCCCGGTTGCAACTGAGCAGGGCGCTGGCAAATGCCTTGAGCCACGACGTAAGGACGGCAGTCGAAGCAGACATCAAAACCTGTGAAAACAATCTCTGGGGGCATGGCCTGGGAAGTGGTTACAGCCTTTGTCACGGTGATTTCGGGAATCTTGTGTGCTTGCTGGATCTGTACCGTCGGGACACAAACGACCAGGGCGTCGCCCGCGTGTTGCAGGCGTTTTCCGAGGCTGTGCACAACTTCTTCAATGAAGACTTTATCGGTAAAGACAGCATTCCCGATCTGGGGATGATGCTGGGCATTGCCGGGGTCGGGCAAGCCTTGCTGCATGCCCTGGATGCGGAGTTGCCTAATGTTCTATCGCTCGAGTTTCAGGGCGCGGCATCAGTAGCGTCTGTTCAAGATGATCCAGTTGCCGGGTCATCAGTCGAACCGCTGCTGTAACGTCTGCGCGCTCCAGAGCCTGCACCAGCAGTGTGCTTTCATGCCATTCGCTATAACTGGGCGTGGGTCGTTCATGTCGAGCGATGGCCAGCAATGTCATGGGGACCAGGCTGCCGAGGAAATGCGCCAGCGGTGCATTGCCGGCCATCTCGGCCAGTTGTAGATGGAATTCTCCAGACAGTCGAATTGCCGGGCCGCGCTCACCGCGCTCCATGCATCGGCGCTGCCGCGCGATCAGGTCATGCAGGCGTTTCAGATCTTCTGCTTGAGGCTGCTGGCTGGCCAGTTGCACCAGCGTGATCTCGGTCAGGCGCCGGGCATGAAGGGTTTGGCGGGTTTGCTCGATGTCTGGCGCGGCGACTCGGGGACGATGATGGGTGCGAAGGATGATGATCTGCTGATACGACAGGCGCGTCAGTACCTGGCGGATGCTGCTGCGGCTGACCCCGAACATGTCCCCCAGGCTTTCTTCGGTGAAGCGGCTAGCGGGGACGATGCGCTGTTCGAGAATGGCATCGAACATCCGTGAGTAGAGATCATCCGCCGACGGCTTCCCGGTATTCGTTCGAGGGAAGGGCAGGGCCGTGAGTGTTTGCGGCGAGGCGAAGCTGTTCATGGCTTGTCTCCAGTTCGAAGCGGGCTCAACTGTCGAGGTTGTCGTCCGGAATGTTCAATTCGATGCCCATCCGCTGGCCTTCGCGAAGGATGTGCCGACGCATTTCGGCGCTGGCCAGGGCGCTGTTCTTGCTGCGGATCGCCCGCACTACCGCTTCGTTTTCTTCGAGACGTTCAGCCAGATGCTCTGGCGAATTGCGCAGCACGTCGGCGCTTTGCTTGAGGGCGTTGCTGGTCTGTTGCACCACACTCTGGAAAATCGGGTTCGAGGTCAGCGTGAACAGCTCTTCGTGGAACGCGATGTAGGCGTTCACGCCGGCTTCGCTGTCGTTGGCCTCAAGGGCTTCGCGCATGTCCATCAGGGTCAGGCGCAGTTGCCCGACTTCCTTGCTGCTGATCGACTGCGCGACCAGGCCGACAATGAACGGCTCGAGGGTGTAGCGCAGTTGCAGCACGTCTTCCAGGCTCGCACCGGCCACCGCGCTGTCGTGGCTTTGGCTGTCGCTGAGATTGACCTCCAACACCACCACGCCTTTACCCGGCATGGAGCGCACCAGCCCGAGGGTCTCCAGCACGATGACGGCTTCACGCAGGCTCGGGCGGCTGATGCCCAGTTGTTCGGCCAGCTCACGTTGCCCCGGCAGCATCTCGCCGGATCGCCACTGACCACGGACCAAAGCGGCCCTGAGTTTTTCTACGACTGAATTCACAACGGTCGACGAGGTAATCACTGTTCGCTCCACGAGCATCCAAAACGATTGATGACCGTGCCTGCCCGCAGGCAGGCACGGCGATTATTCAAAATTCCTGCTGATGCGCCGGGGCGACAGGTTTTCTTGGCTGGAAGGTATAACCCACTTGGCCGGAAAGCACTTTGTTCGCCCGTTGAATATCGATGTCCTTCTCCCAGCGGGCGATGGCTACGGTAGCCACGCAGTTGCCGATCAGGTTGGTCAGCGCCCGGCCGATGCCCATGAACCAGTCCACCGCCAGCACCAGCACCAGGCCCACCACCGGAATCGCCGGGATTGCCGTCAGCGTTGCCGCAAGAATCACCAGCGCCGAGCCGGGAATACCGTGGGCACCTTTGGAGGTGATCAACGACACCAGCAGAATCGTCAGCAAGTCGCTCATGGCCAGCGGCGTGCCGGTGGCATTGGCGATGAACACGATGGCCAGGGTCAGGTAGATCGAGAAACCGTCCAGGTTGAACGAGTAACCGGTTGGAATCACCAGCCCGACCGTCGAACTGCCGATGCCCAGGTGCTCAAGCTTGCGCATGATCTGCGGCAGCACGGCGTCGGAAGAAGCGGTGCCCATGACGATCAGCAGTTCTTCGCGCAGGTACTTGAGCAGTGGCCACATCCGCAGGCCGGACAGGCGCATCACCAGGCCGAGAATCAGCGACACGAACGCCACGCAAGTCAGGTAAAACAGGCCGACCAGGCTGCCCAAGTGTTGCAGCGAGTCCAGGCCATATTTGCTGGTCGTGAAGGCAATCGCCCCGAACACACCAATCGGCGCCAGGCGCACGATCATACCCATGATGCGGAAAATCACGTGGCTGAGTTCGTTGATCAACCGGGAAATACCCGAAGCCGCTTCACCCACCAGATTCAACGCGCTACCGAACAGCACTGAAAACAGCAGGACTTGCAGGATGTTGTTGTCGGCAAAAGCGCCAATCACCGAGGTCGGAATCAGGTCCATCAGGAATTGCGTGGTGGTGTGCATGTGTTGACCGCGCTGGGCGATGTCGCCCATGTCCGCGGCGGAAAGCTGATCCAGATGAATGTTCGCGCCGCTGCCAATGCCGGTGCTGAAGGCGAACACCAGGCCGATCACCAGGGCGATGGTGGTCAGGATTTCGAAGTAGATCACCGATTTCAGGCCGATGCGTCCGACCTTCTTCAGGTCGCCGGCACCGCTGATGCCGCTGACCACTACGCAGAACACGATCAAGCCAATGAGCATCTTGATCAGTTTGATGAAACCGTCGCCGAGCGGTTTGAGCTGGGCGGAGTATTCAGGAAGGGTCAGCCCGCAGACGATGCCGAGCACCAGTCCGAGAACCACTTGGAGGAAGATTGAACGCGAGCACCATTTGAGCATGGGAGGAATCCTGGTCGGTGTCCTGGCTGCCGTGCGCTTAAGCGCATCAGATTCAGGACTTAATTATTGTGGTCTTACCGGTATGTCCAGTGCAGGCGCAGTCTAGGCGCTGTTTTTGGGTGTTCGCAAGTGGAAATTTGCAGATTGGCTTTACCGGTCTTACCAGTTGGGCGCAATGCCCCGACCTTGAGCCATTTCACTGTTTTAAAAAATCGCGGACGAAAAAAAACCGGCCATCACTGGCCGGTTTTTCGTTGCTGCGGTTTAGCGGGCTGATTAGGCGCCGTATACCGGCAGCTTCTTGCAGATGGCCTTGACCTTCTCACGAACGGCATCGATCACCGCTTCGTTGTTCAGGTCAGCCAGGATGTCGCAGATCCAGCCGGCCAGTTCCTTGCACTCTGCTTCCTTGAAGCCGCGAGTGGTCACAGCCGGAGTACCGAAGCGCAGACCGGAGGTGACGAACGGGGAGCGTGGATCGTTTGGCACGGAGTTCTTGTTCACGGTGATGAAAGCCTTGCCCAGAGCGGCGTCGGCGTCTTTACCGGAGATTTCCTGCTTGATCAGCGACAGCAGGAACAGGTGGTTTTCAGTACCGCCCGATACCACGTCGAAACCGCGCTCGATGAACACGCCGGCCATGGCCTTGGCGTTCTTCACCACTTGTTGCTGGTAAGTCTTGAACTCAGGCTGCAGCGCTTCCTTGAAGCAGATCGCTTTGGCGGCGATTACGTGCTCCAGCGGGCCACCCTGGGCGCCCGGGAATACCGCGGAGTTCAGCTTCTTCTCGATGTCGGCGTTGGCGCGAGCCAGGATCAGACCGCCCCGTGGACCGCGCAGGGTCTTGTGCGTGGTGGTGGTCACGACGTCAGCGAAAGGCACCGGGTTCGGGTAGACGCCAGCGGCGACCAGACCCGCCACGTGGGCCATGTCGACGAACAGGTAGGCGCCGACTTTGTCAGCGATTTCGCGGAAACGCGGGAAGTCCAGGATCTGCGAGTAGGCAGAGAAACCGGCCACGATCATTTTCGGCTTGTGCTCAACGGCCAGACGCTCGACTTCGTCGTAGTCGATCAGGCCATTGGCATCGATGCCGTACTGAACGGCGTTGTACAGCTTGCCGGAAGAGGAAACGCTGGCACCGTGGGTCAGGTGACCGCCGTGAGCCAGGCTCATGCCCAGGAGGGTGTCGCCCGCTTGCAGCAGAGCCAGGTAAACGGCGCTGTTGGCTTGCGAACCGGCGTGCGGCTGAACGTTGGCGTAATCGGCGCCGAAGAGTTCCTTCGCACGATCGATGGCCAGTTGCTCAACCACGTCGACGAACTCGCAACCACCGTAGTAGCGCTTGCCCGGGTAGCCTTCGGCGTACTTGTTGGTCAGTACCGAGCCTTGAGCTTCCATCACCGCAGGGCTGGTGTAGTTTTCCGAAGCGATCAGCTCAATGTGCTCTTCCTGGCGCTGAGCTTCTTGCTCCATGGCGGCAAAGAGATCGGCGTCGTACTTGGCAATAGTCAAATCACGGCTGAACATGGCGGTCCTCAAGGATCGGGGCAGAAAAGGGGGGCATTCTAACCCAATGGGTTTTAGATGGCATATGAAAGGACATCATGTCGCAGACAAGTGGGCTTCATGACGGGATCAAAGGTCTCAGTCAAACATGAAGAGCGCATCATTGCTGAACTGCGCTTCAAACCGGCTCGCCGGCATCGGACGGCCAAACAGATACCCTTGAACCTCGTCGCAACCATGCTCACGCAGGAAGTCGAGTTGCTCGTGGGTTTCCACGCCCTCGGCGATGACTGCCAGATTGAGGCTATGGGCCATGGCGATGATCGCGCGGGCAATTTGCGCATCCTGCTCACCCGACGGCAGGCCGTCGACGAAGGTGCGGTCGATTTTCAGCACGTCGATGGGGAACTGCTTGAGGTAGTTGAGCGATGAGTAACCGGTGCCGAAGTCGTCGACCGCAATGCTCAGGCCGAGATTTTTCAGCCCGGCAAGTATCTGCATCGCTTCGCTGACTTCGCGCATCAGGATACTTTCGGTCAGTTCCAGCTCCAGGCACGCTGGCGGCAGGCCGGTTTCCTTGAGGATGGTGGCGATTCGCGTCCCGAGTTGGCCGTCGGAGAATTGCCGGGCCGAAATGTTCACCGACACCTTGGGCACCCGGACCTTGGCCTGATGCCAGGTCTTGAGTTGACGGCAGGCCTCGCTGATCACCCAGTC
Organism: Pseudomonas sp. MDT1-16; assembly: GCF_054898115.1. Lineage (NCBI taxonomy): Bacteria > Pseudomonadati > Pseudomonadota > Gammaproteobacteria > Pseudomonadales > Pseudomonadaceae > Pseudomonas > Pseudomonas sp. MDT1-16. The sequence continues at coordinate 5,535,024 of NZ_CM142717.1, read as the reverse complement.
GCCGACATCCACCACCAGACCGAGCTCTTCGAGCACCGGGATGAAGTCCCCCGGCGGTACGAGACCGCGTCGCGGGTGGCTCCAGCGCAGCAAGGCTTCGGCGCCGGTCAGGCGTTTGCCATCGCCGCTGAACTGCGGTTGGTAGTAGAGGACGAATTCGTTCTGCTCCAGGGCGTGACGCAAGTCGCTTTCCAGCTCCAGACGCTCCAGGGCGCTGGCGTTCATGTCGGCCTGATAGAACTGGAAGTTGTTCTTGCCACGCTCCTTGGCGTGATACATCGCGGTGTCGGCGTTTTTCATCAGTTGGCTGAGTTCGTTGCCGTCCTGAGGGCTCAGGGCGATCCCGATACTGGCGGTGACGAAGAACTCGCGGCCTTCAAGCACGAACGGTTTTACCAGGCTGGCGAGAATCTGTTCGGCCACATGAATCGCCCGGTTCAAGGCGATTTCACGGGTGAGCCGCGGTTGCAGCAGCAAGGTGAATTCATCGCCACCCATGCGCGCCACGGTGTCGTCATCATCGACACAACCGAGCAGGCGCGTGGCCATTTCCTTGAGCATGCGATCGCCGGCGGCGTGGCCCAGGGAGTCGTTGATCGGTTTGAAACGATCCAGGTCGAGGAACATCAGCACCACCCAGGACTTCTGCCGTTCGGCTGATTGCAGCGCCGAGTGCAGGCGATCCTGGAACAGCGTGCGGTTCGGCAGGTGGGTCAGGGCGTCGTAATAGGCCAGACGGTGAATCCGCTGCTCACTGGCCTTGCGCTCACTGATGTCGCTGAAGAAGCACACGTAGCTGGCCAGATCGCCTTCGTCATCCAGCACCGCCGTAATCCCGACCCAGGCCGGGTAATGCTCGCCATTGCGTCGTTTGAGCCAGACTTCACCTTCCCACGTGCTGTGCTGATGCAGCTGCTTGAGCACGTAACGCAGATGGGCCTCCTGCTGCTCATCGACCGTCAGCATGTTCGGCAACTGGTCGAGCACCTGCTCCACCGCATAACCGCTGACACGGCTGAAGGCTTCGTTGGCCTGGACAATGTAGCCGGCCGGGTCGGTGATCAGGATCGCCGAGGTCGAGTGCTCAAACACTGTCGCGGCCATGCGCAGGTCTTTTTCAGCCCGGCGCTGCTGGCTGATGTCGCGACCGACGCCCAGCACGCCTTCGAATGCACCGTGTTCGTCCCAGACCAGCACCAGCCGCAGCTCGATGGGAATCTTGCGCCCGTCGGCCCGCAGGCAGTCGAACAAAAACAGTTGGGTCTGCACCTGACTGCGCAACAGCGCCAGTTGCTCGGGTTTATTCAGCGCTTTGCTGACCCGGTCCATCAGGGTGTAAATGCCGGTCAGTTGTTGCGGGTTGGCGATGGTCGATTGCCAGCCGTTCTGGAAAATCCAGTCAGCGTCGTAGCCCAGCACGGCCTGCACCGACGGGCTGACGTAGTTGAGCGCCATCTTGCTGTCGGTTGAGAAAATCACGTCGCTGATGCTTTCGGCGAGCATCCGGTAACGCTGCTCGCTGTCGCGCAAGGACTCACTGGCTTCGATCTGTTCGGTGATGTCCTTGGCCACGCCGATGATCCGCGTGACCTGATCGTGCTTGTCCCGCGCCAGCGCCTGTTCGCGGATGTCGAAACGCCGCCATTTACCATCCCGGTGGCGGAAGCGCAGTTGGCATTGCAGCAATTGTCTGTAGCCAGCCTGCCGCTGGGTTTGGCGCGAACGGTGGTAGAAATCGGCATCTTCGGGATTCAGGAGAATTTCCCAGAAATACTCGCCCATCTGGTGCAGTTCGGTACGGTTGTAACCGAGTGTCTGGCCCAGGTGGTGGTTGCTGAAAATCATTCGCTGGCTGATCACGTCTTGCACGTACAGATGATCCGGCACGGTGCGCACCACGTCGGACCAGAATCCTTCACGCTCCAGCAGCGACAGTTCGACGAGCTTGCGGCTGGTGATATCAGTGATGCTCAGGATCACCGATTTATAGTCGTCCAGGTCTTCCGGCAACCGCAGGACCAGCCACACGTGCTGGTCGCGGCCATTGGCGTCCTGCAGTTTGATTTCCAGTTCAAGCTGTCTCTGCTGGTTGAGCACCGCTTCGAGCACTTGATTGCCGATGGCGGTGCCGTCCTGCGGATTGCCGTCGATCAGCAGTTTCCAGGCTTGATCGCAAGTGTTGACGTTGAGCAGTTGCAGGGCGACCAGGTTGACCTCGGTGATGCGCAGTTCCTGCAGCAGTTGCTGGCGTTGTTGTGGTGTATCGAGCCAGGCCTTCAGGTGTTCGCTGCTGTGCAGCTGAGCCTTGTCGAAGACGCTTTTGAGCCCGGACACGTCGAGCACACACAGGGCGACGCCGGTGCCTTCAAAAATATCCTGGTAGCGTCGACGGCCTTCATGCACCTGACGCTGGCGGCGGCGCATGTTCAGCAGGGCGATGAACGGCAGCAGGGAGAAGGCCAGGCCCAGAAGGCATTTGCCGATGAACGCCGGCAGCAACTGTTCGATTACCCGTTGCCGGTCGAATAGCCCGCGCAGTTGCCAGTCGCTGCCGGTCAGGGGGACAGTCAGCACGCTGTTGGTTACATCGTTCGCGGTCAGCTCGCTCAATTTGGCTAAAGTCTGCGATTCATCGCGGCTGATGACTTGGTGGTTGACGCGGTTTTCCACCAGCCACTGCGGGCGAATACCGGCTTCGTTTGGTGTGGTGAGCGACGAGAAAATTGTCGGCGTCAGGCGCAGAGCCCAGTAGCCGCGGGTGCTACCGCTGGCCTGATGCAGGAGCAGATGCACCATCGAACCGTCATTGGCGTTGCTGAAATAATGGGCCTGGGCGTGACTGCGTCGGACCAGTTCGCTCAGGTAGTCGGCGTCGTTGCTGTCGTCGGCACTGTCGCTGAGGACTTTCCCGGAAGGGCTGAGCAACGCAAGGCTGCGCAGGTCGGGCAAGGATTTTTGCAGCTTGCGCAGCAGCGCCTGCAGTTCGTCGGCGCTTTTTGGTTGTTCGACGATCGGTAGCAGGTTGAGGGCGATCTGGGCGTTGAGCGCCATGTTCAGGCTGACTTGCGAGGCCAGATCGGCGGTGTAGTCGATGGTGTACTGACGCTGGTTTTTCTGGGTTTCGCGAAGCTGATCCAGCAACTGCCAAAACAGTAGCGCGAGTAGCAGCAGGACGAGCGTCGCCAGCGCGCCCTTCAAGGATCCACGCAGGGGTGAGCCGGTCGCAGGATTGAGTGCGCTCACGGAAGAAGGGGGAGAGACATTAGACAAACTGTAATCCTGCGGTTTGGCTTGACTGGCGCGACGTGCACTATAAGCCGGACGCCCGAAGGGCGGCTAGCATGCCTTGAGTTGTGGCAAAGTGCCAGTCCCGCTCGGCTGGACTGCCATCGGTCATTCAGGTAGCTTTGCCGGTTACGCGGGAGCGTTCCAGCTCCTAGGGCTTTTTTAGCGCGCACGCATTGATACCCATCAATCGGCCGACGCGCACAGCCTGGCCAGGCATCGCCTGCGCTCCAATCATTCATCAGTCACTGACCCTAGGTTCTCCATGGCTCAATATCCCAATCTGCGCTATTTTTTTTAGTTACGTTTTAGCGCAATTGGTGAAGCCGCCCATCTGTTTCCTTTCCCGCCTTACCAGCATGTCTTTCTACACAAATCGTTGTCGACGATTGTTATTTAGTCACGTTTGCTGATTCTGAGTAAAATTTAGTGTTCAAAACCTAACCTTTCTTTCCTCCCGAAAATGCTCCTGATTGAACATCCAACCTATGTTCAAACGGCCCCCACTTCTGGCTCCGATGTGGGGCCTTTGTTTGGGGGCGTGGAACTCAGATCCAGAGGGACTGGTCTATCATTATCTGACCTTTTGGTTTTCCCACAAGTACCTACTGATTCGCTATGGAACTCGACCCATGTCTCACTTTTTTGATGGCTTGGCCAGATGTGACCATGTTCGCCCGCTACGAGGGACATCCACCGGCAGAATTGCGATAAACTAGGTATTGCCAAAAATTTGTTGTCTATCCATATTGAAAAATCTGATTTCCGTGACATGCGTAGTGGCGCTCTGCAAGCAATGGTTTCAAATCATAGTATTTACCCGAAAGAGAACGTTAAACAGTACATTGATATAAAAAACAAGTTATCCGAACAATACAGAAACAATCAGAAAAGGCCACCGACATGGTGAAAACCATCGGCAGCTACCGAAGGACATCGGTCTTTACTGTCTACTCCTTCATTGTCACGACATTCGTAATTCGCTCCATGTCCAGAACTGCTTCGTAAGGGACGTTTACGACTGGTATCTATTATATTTTTCTGATGTTCCTCTTGCTCTCATTGAGTACTCTCTTCTATGCCTACAGGGAATCCGAGGCTGAATTTGATCGCTTCAAGGCAATTTATCAGTCGTTCAAAACACGCTATGATGACCTACTGTCGAATAGCGATAGAGATCGAATCTTGCAGAACGACACCGACTTCAAGCGCGACTGCGAGTACATAAAACAGTCGCGTTGACGTGCCTTGATTCTCTGGATTTCAACGCTCGGGGCAGTCTTTGCATTTGTTTCACTAATCAAGCTGCTCAATTACTGAAATAACGCTTCTCCCTTGACTGTATATCACGACTCCTCCATTTTTTTTGAGCGAGCAATACGCCAATACGCAGCCTGAGTCGTCCCCGGTTTTATGGTCGCTGGCTGACTGCTTTGGTCGAATCCTGCTGCCTTTTGCGAACGGCAGGAGCCGGACCTAAGCAGACGTTGGCAAGCGGCCGCTAACGGCCAAAAGCAGTCAATCGACACATAAGGACGAGACGATCAAAGGCAGCCATTCGCGAGAACTGAGAACGGTCCGGACTTGGTTGGAGGATGCAACTGGCCCTGAAGCTTTCACCGGTTACAGCTCTATACTGAATCCCGTAAGCCCTAAGGAAACTCTGAAGAAGACTTCCAAATCTGGTGAAATACCCGCCTGACACGAACACGACGGTTGAGTCCCGATGAAACAGATGTCCTTCGCCGATGCCGAGTACGCCGGCAAACGTAAGCAGACCCGCCGCGAGCGCTTCCTGATCGAGATGGATCAGGTCGTGCCGTGGAAGGGCTTGGTTACTTTGATCGAGCCGCATTATCCAAAGGGCGAAGGGGGCCGTCCGGCGTATCCGTTGATGGCCATGTTGCGCGTTCATTTGATGCAGAACTGGTTCGGCTACAGCGATCCGGCGATGGAAGAATCACTATATGAAACGACGATTCTGCGCCAGTTCGCGGGCTTGAATCTGGATCGGATTCCCGATGAAACCACGATCCTCAACTTCCGCCGCTTGTTGGAAAAGCATGAGTTGGCAGGCGGGATTTTGCAGGTCATCAATGGCTATCTGGGCGACCGTGGCCTGCTGTTGCGTCACGGCACGGTGGTCGATGCGACGATCATTCACGCGCCGAGTTCGACCAAGAACAAGGACAGTAAACGCGATCCCGAAATGCACCAAACCAAGAAAGGGAATCAGTACTTTTTTGGTATGAAAACGCACATCGGCGTCGATGCCAAATCCGGCTTGGTGCATAGCCTGTTGGGCACGGCGGCCAATGTGGCGGACGTGACGCAGGTCGATCAGTTGCTGCACGGTGAGGAAACTTACGTGTGTGGCGACGCCGGTTACACCGGCGTGGACAAACGTCCAGAGCATCAGGATCGCAAGATGATCTGGTCGATTGCCGCCCGACCAAGCAGCTATAAAAAGCACGCAAAAAAGAGTCTGATCGGGCGCATGCGACGCAAGATCGAATACGCGAAAGCGCAGGTGCGGGCCAAGGTTGAGCATCCGTTTCGCGTGATCAAGCGCCAGTTTGGTTATACGAAAGTGCGCTTTCGTGGTTTGTCTAAAAACATCGCGCAGCAGACAACGTTGTTCGCTTTGTCGAACTTGTGGATGGTGCGAAAACGGTTGATGGGTATGGGCGAGGTGCGTCTGTAATGCGGGCCAATTGCCCTGAAACAGTGCAATTAGAGGAAAGAACCGTGGATTAAGGACAAGAAAGGTCTGATTTTCGCCGACTTATGATTTTTTTGAGTCTCAAGTAGTGAGGGCATCAAAAATCGGTGGGTACTTCAGACCTTCCCTAGAGGAGTTTTCGCAGTGCGGAGCTGAACAGGCGTACCAAAGCGCACCTCCAGCTTGACGGCAAGCTTGCCCCGCAACCGGTTGTAGCTCAAGCATTGCAAGGCTTCGATGAAGCTGGGTAATCCCACTATTTCTAATACTCTCCAGAAATCGAGGTCAGGCCACCAGGGCCAACTTTTGTTTGTGGGTAATACCACCGAGGGCCATATTCGGGCGCTCGTGATTGTATGTCCAGGTCCAGTTCGTGCCGTAGTCCTGAACTTCAGCTATCGACTCAAACAAGTAATGGCCCAGCCAGTCGTAACGTATCGTGCGATTATAGCGTTCGACGTAGGCATTCTGCTGCGGGTTGCCCGGCTGAATATATTCCAAACGGATGCCCTGTTTCTCGGCCCACCCAATGAGTTTGGCACTAATAAATTCGGGGCCGCTATACTGCGGATTGCCTGCGGTTTCCCGCGCCATTCAATGACCACCAACGACCTGGTGCAAAAATGTGCGAGAGTCTCAAGTTTATTGAAAACTGGACGATACACTGATGAAGGTTCGAGGCGGGTTGCTTAACACTACGCCGAAAGCTACATAAATGTATTACCCAGCCCAATAGATAGACTTTAGTAAGGAAACACCATGAATAATAAAAATGTCATCCCGACGCTATTGCTTATAATGAGTTCCTCCATATCAGCAGCAGAACCTATCGCGTCTCAAGGAGTTATTCGCTTTCACGGAAGTATAGCAAATACCCCATGTGAGCTTTCCACAGAAAAGCTCCATCAAATCGTATCAAAAAATAGCCAGAGAGAATTGACTAGCCCCGACCTGAGAACAGATTCAAAATGTATCAGTGCAGATAATCAAAAAAGTGTAAATTATCGAATTCAATCCTTTACAGACAACAACACGTTAAAAGCTAAAGCGTCCGATAAAAAGACCTATTTAGATAAAACAATTATTCTTAGCTATAATTAATACCTCCTGTGTGCCGTCTCGAAATAAACGTCTTCGTTAGGTGGTCACATCTAACTGACTCTCCTAAAAACCACCCAGGAGAATAGTGACTTTATATTGAGGCCGCACACTAGTCACTTCTAAGGAAGGTCTGAAGTACCGACCGATTTTTGATGCCCTCACTACTTGAGACTCAAAAAAATCATAAGTCGGCGAAAATCAGACCTTTCTTGTCCTTAATCCACGGTTCTTTCCTCTAAGGAAGGTCTGAAGTACCCACCGATTTTTGATGCCCTCACTACTTGAGACTCAAAAAAATCATAAGTCGGCGAAAATCAGACCTTTCTTGTCCTTAATCCACGGTTCTTTCCTCTAATTGCACTGTTTCAGGGCAATTGGCCCGCATTACAGACGCACCTCGCCCATACCCATCAACCGTTTTCGCACCATCCACAAGTTCGACAAAGCGAACAACGTTGTCTGCTGCGCGATGTTTTTAGACAAACCACGAAAGCGCACTTTCGTATAACCAAACTGGCGCTTGATCACGCGAAACGGATGCTCAACCTTGGCCCGCACCTGCGCTTTCGCGTATTCGATCTTGCGTCGCATGCGCCCGATCAGACTCTTTTTTGCGTGCTTTTTATAGCTGCTTGGTCGGGCGGCAATCGACCAGATCATCTTGCGATCCTGATGCTCTGGACGTTTGTCCACGCCGGTGTAACCGGCGTCGCCACACACGTAAGTTTCCTCACCGTGCAGCAACTGATCGACCTGCGTCACGTCCGCCACATTGGCCGCCGTGCCCAACAGGCTATGCACCAAGCCGGATTTGGCATCGACGCCGATGTGCGTTTTCATACCAAAAAAGTACTGATTCCCTTTCTTGGTTTGGTGCATTTCGGGATCGCGTTTACTGTCCTTGTTCTTGGTCGAACTCGGCGCGTGAATGATCGTCGCATCGACCACCGTGCCGTGACGCAACAGCAGGCCACGGTCGCCCAGATAGCCATTGATGACCTGCAAAATCCCGCCTGCCAACTCATGCTTTTCCAACAAGCGGCGGAAGTTGAGGATCGTGGTTTCATCGGGAATCCGATCCAGATTCAAGCCCGCGAACTGGCGCAGAATCGTCGTTTCATATAGTGATTCTTCCATCGCCGGATCGCTGTAGCCGAACCAGTTCTGCATCAAATGAACGCGCAACATGGCCATCAACGGATACGCCGGACGGCCCCCTTCGCCCTTTGGATAATGCGGCTCGATCAAAGTAACCAAGCCCTTCCACGGCACGACCTGATCCATCTCGATCAGGAAGCGCTCGCGGCGGGTCTGCTTACGTTTGCCGGCGTACTCGGCATCGGCGAAGGACATCTGTTTCATCGGGACTCAACCGTCGTGTTCGTGTCAGGCGGGTATTTCACCAGATTTGGAAGTCTTCTTCAGAGTTTCCCTAATTGCACTGTTTCAGGGCAATTGGCCCGCATTACAGACGCACCTCGCCCATACCCATCAACCGTTTTCGCACCATCCACAAGTTCGACAAAGCGAACAACGTTGTCTGCTGCGCGATGTTTTTAGACAAACCACGAAAGCGCACTTTCGTATAACCAAACTGGCGCTTGATCACGCGAAACGGATGCTCAACCTTGGCCCGCACCTGCGCTTTCGCGTATTCGATCTTGCGTCGCATGCGCCCGATCAGACTCTTTTTTGCGTGCTTTTTATAGCTGCTTGGTCGGGCGGCAATCGACCAGATCATCTTGCGATCCTGATGCTCTGGACGTTTGTCCACGCCGGTGTAACCGGCGTCGCCACACACGTAAGTTTCCTCACCGTGCAGCAACTGATCGACCTGCGTCACGTCCGCCACATTGGCCGCCGTGCCCAACAGGCTATGCACCAAGCCGGATTTGGCATCGACGCCGATGTGCGTTTTCATACCAAAAAAGTACTGATTCCCTTTCTTGGTTTGGTGCATTTCGGGATCGCGTTTACTGTCCTTGTTCTTGGTCGAACTCGGCGCGTGAATGATCGTCGCATCGACCACCGTGCCGTGACGCAACAGCAGGCCACGGTCGCCCAGATAGCCATTGATGACCTGCAAAATCCCGCCTGCCAACTCATGCTTTTCCAACAAGCGGCGGAAGTTGAGGATCGTGGTTTCATCGGGAATCCGATCCAGATTCAAGCCCGCGAACTGGCGCAGAATCGTCGTTTCATATAGTGATTCTTCCATCGCCGGATCGCTGTAGCCGAACCAGTTCTGCATCAAATGAACGCGCAACATGGCCATCAACGGATACGCCGGACGGCCCCCTTCGCCCTTTGGATAATGCGGCTCGATCAAAGTAACCAAGCCCTTCCACGGCACGACCTGATCCATCTCGATCAGGAAGCGCTCGCGGCGGGTCTGCTTACGTTTGCCGGCGTACTCGGCATCGGCGAAGGACATCTGTTTCATCGGGACTCAACCGTCGTGTTCGTGTCAGGCGGGTATTTCACCAGATTTGGAAGTCTTCTTCAGAGTTTCCCTAGCAATGGCTCGTCAGCCTTGCGGATTTGCTGAAGCTGTCGCTGACCAGCTTGCTTGGCTCCGATACTGAGTATTTCGACAACGCGTTGGGTTACTTTGAGCGAATGAGGCAGTTTGAGGCCAAGTCCATCAGCATCATCTCCTACTTCGAACCGTTCTCATATCTTCTGACGACCCCTGAATATTCCGAGCTGTTTCAGGCGATGCTTCACGAGACAAGGCCGCAATGGTTCAGCAAGTCCCAAGACGCCATAGAGCAGGAAATACTTCGCATTCTGGATGATCGGAAATCCACATTTACCCGGCGAAAATTCCGGGTCAAATCCATTGTTAGCTTGCGTCAGATCGAACACTATCTACACATTGGCTTAGTCGGTCGCCTGGATTTGCCTACCAGTGTACGAATGGGACGAGCGCTACTAGCGCGCAAAGAGATCAAGAATCTGATTGGCATCGTTGAGGCAAACAATGGTCATCCAAGCATTTATCTAACCGACGAAGCGCTGCCAAGCGCCGCCTTTCAGATATTCGAGCAGCCATCAACAAGCTACGTCTCCGTCAGTCCGTACCGCCTTTGTGAGTTGCCGAATTTGCACGTTGGTATTGCAAGCGTCACATCTTCAACCGAAACGGTGGAAATGTACAAAACGATGTCCACACACTTGCTGAGCCGCGCTCATTCTGGTCAAGAGGCGACTAGGAAATTGCAACAGTTACTCGCCAAGCCATGATCAGGTGTCGAAACGTGGCCCGGCGACGATTGATGTAAGTAGCTGCGATCACGGTGGGGATTCCATGCGCACTTGGACACCCATTCCACGAACACTTGGACAGCGATTCCACGCTGACTTGGACACTCATTCCACGGCCACTTGGACACTGATTCCACGAGCACTTGGACAGTGATCTCTCACTGATCCGACCCCAAGCTCAGGCAGGCAGCAACGCAGGACTATTCACTACCATCGACCTCTTTTATCGAAGCGAAGAGGTCGTCGTGGAGCGTATATCCATGCGTAAAATCCGAGAGGTACTACGCCTAAAGTTCGACGCCGGCCTGTCCGTGCGCAAAATTGCTACCAGCCTGCGCATTAGCAGCGGCAGTGCCGGCAATTACCTGCACCGTTTCAACGCTTGCGGGCTGACTTGGCCGACGTCGTTGTCGGACGCCGAACTGGAGCGATGTCTGTTCCCGCCAGCACCGACGGTTCCCAGTGATCAACGTCCGATGCCGGACTGGGCATGGGCGCATGCTGAGCTACGCCGCCCCGGCGTAACCCTGGCCCTGCTTTGGCAAGAGTATCGGCTCACCCACCCGCAAGGCTTCCAGTACAGCTGGTTCTGCGAGCACTACCGCCTCTGGGCTGCCAAGGTCGACGTGGTCATGCGCCAGGAGCACCGTGCGGGCGAAAAGCTGTTTGTCGATTACGCCGGCCAGACCGTGCCGGTCATCGACCGGCAGACCGGGGAAATCCATCAAGCCCAGATCTTCGTCGCCGTCCTCGGGGCGTCCAGCTACACCTTCGCCGAAGCCACTTGGTCGCAGAAACTCTCTGACTGGCTGGGCTCGCATGCCCGCTGCTTCGCCTTTCTCGGCGGCACATCGCAGATACTGGTACCCGACAATCTGCGCAGCGGCGTTACCAAGGCACATCGCTACGAGCCCGACATCAACCCCAGTTACCGCGACCTGGCCGAGCATTACGGCGTGGCCGTGCTGCCCGCTCGCTCGCGTAAACCCAAGGACAAAGCCAAGGTTGAAGTCGGCGTACAGGTAGTCGAGCGGTGGATCCTGGCGGTGCTGCGCAACCGCCAGTTCTTCTCCTTGGGCGAACTCAACACAGCCATCGCGCTGCTGCTGGATCGCCTCAATCAGAAGCCCTTCAAGAAGCTGCCAGGCTCACGCCGGTCAGCCTTCGAGACCATCGACCAACCGGCGTTGCAACCGCTGCCGGAACACCCTTACGTCTACGCCGAATGGAAAAAGGTACGCGTACACATCGACTACCACGTCGAGGTCGACGGCCATTACTACTCGGTGCCGTACCAGCTGGTGAAGCACCAACTCGAAGTGCGGCTAACCGCTAAGACCGTCGAGTGCTTCCACGCCAACCAGCGGGTGGCCAGCCATCTGCGCTCGCCGCACAAAGGCCGCCACACCACCCAAACCGAGCACATGCCCAAAAGTCACCGCGAACATGCCGAATGGACGCCGCAGCGATTGATCCACTGGGCAGAGCAGACAGGCCCGAATACGGCCGGCGTCATCGCCTACATCCTCGAACGCCGGATCCATCCGCAGCACGGCTTCCGCGCCTGCCTGGGCATCCTGCGCCTGGGTAAACAGCACGGTGAAGAGCGGCTGGAAGCCGCTTGCCAGCGTGCGCTGGCACTGGGCGCGTGCAGTTACAAAAGCCTTGAATCGATCCTGCGCCAAGGGCTGGAACGGCTGCCGCTGGCCCAGCAAAACCTGCCGTTACTGCCTGAAGAACATATCAATCTGCGCGGCCCTGGCTACTACCACTGACTGAAAAAGGAGCATCAAAATGCTGCCCAACCCAACTCTCGATAAGCTGCAAACCCTGCGCCTGCACGGCATGATCAAGGCGCTTGGCGAACAACACGCAACGCCTGACATCAACGATCTCAGCTTCGACGAACGCCTCGGTCTGATGGTCGACCGCGAGCTGACCGAGCGCGAAGACGCCCGCCTGACGACTCGCCTGAAAGCCGCACGACTGCGCCATAACGCCTGCCTGGAAGACATCGACTACCGCAGCCCGCGTGGCCTGGACAAGGCCTTGATCCTCCAACTGGGCAGCGGCCAATGGCTGCGCGACGGCCTGAACCTGATCATCGGCGGCCCAACTGGCGTAGGCAAAACCTGGCTCGCCTGCGCGCTGGCTCACAAGGCCTGCCGCGACGGTTACAGCGTGCGTTATCTACGCTTACCGCGCTTGATGGAAGAACTAGGCCTGGCCCACGGCGACGGCCGCTTCGCGAAACTGATGGCGGGTTATGCCAAGACCGACTTGCTGATCCTGGACGACTGGGGCCTGGCGCCGTTTACCGCAGCGCAACGGCGCGACATGCTTGAGCTGCTGGACGACCGCTACGGCAACCGCTCGACGCTGGTGACCAGCCAGATGCCCGTGGACAAATGGCATGCACTGATCGGCGATCCGACCTTGGGCGACGCGATCCTCGACCGGCTGGTGCACAACGCTTATCGGATCGAACTGAAGGGCGAATCGATGCGCAGACGCGCAACGAAATTGACGGCGGTAGGAACTTCAGACTAACAATGCAAACCTGCGTCGCTGCGCTCCGACTGCCTGTCCAAGTGGATGTGGATCAGGTGTCCAAGTGAGCATGGAACGAGTGTCCAAATGATCGTGGGCTGAGTGTCCAAGTGTCGTGGAATCCGCAATCACGGTGCGCATGGGTGAGTGGGTGGGTGTTGAGCACCTGCCGAGAATGGGTAAGACTGCTGTCCGCTTTCGGCCAAAAGCCGCCGGTCAGTGAATCGCCCCGGGCGGCCGGGACGTGAATCTTTTGAACCTCGGTCAGAAGGTTTGCAGCCGCTAGTGGTCACACCGTTGGTATCACATTCCGGATACTGGGCAGGGCTAGCGCTTCAATGGCTAGAGGATGGCTTTCCTATAGTGTAGTGGTCAACTAATCCCGGACACGACGTTAAGTTTTTCCTCGGCCTGAGCTGGCGCCAGCCCACCGTTGAACTGATGCGGTCGAATCCATTTGTACCGATGCATCAAAAAATGGCTGATGTCGCGCTGTGCTTCCTGCGCAGTTCTGTAGCCTGAGGTCGGTATCCATTCAGTTTTCAAACTCCGGAACACTCGCTCCATCGGTGCATTGTCCCAGCAATTTCCCCGGCGACTCATGCTCTGGCGTATGCGGTATCGCCACAATCGTTGGCGAAATAGTCGGCTTCCGACCCTTGATCCGATTGGAATAGCAGGTCCGAAGGCCTGCAACGCTGCTCGTAGGCCATATCCAGGGCCTTGATCACGAGTTCAGCGTCCGGTTTTTCCGACAGTGCCCAGCCCACTATCCGGCGCGTGCAGAGATCCAGAACGACAGCCAAGTAATGCCACTTTCCTTGTGCCCAAATATAAGTGATGTCACCGCACCAGACCTGATTGGAGGCTGGTACATCAAACTCACGGTTCAAGGTATTCGGGATATCGAGCCTTTCTACTGTCGCTCGTTTTGTAGGCGTGTGAGCCGGGTTGTTTACTGACTAAATCTAGCTCGCGCATCAAACTGCGCAGTTTGAATCGACCGAGTTGCTCACCGTCTTCACGCATCAGTGACAGGATGCTGCGACTGCCCGCAGCACTGCGACTTTGCGAGAACAGCTCACTGACCCGGCTACGCAATTGAAGCCGTTCAACATCGGGCGTGCGGCGCGGCCGCGCTGGGCGAAGTAGCACGAGCGGGTGACCTCAAACACCTTGCACAGCCAATCAACCGGCTCATGGGCACTCAGATGATCAATCAGCTCAAACGCTCGTGATCTTCCGACATCAAGAGAGCGGTAGCCTTTTTTGTAAAGATTTTTATCGCTCAACCCTTGCGATCCGGGCTTCCAGCTACTGAATTTCTGCTGCTCTGGGGTCAGCGCTTTGCTCTGCGGAGTGACGCCTTGGTGCTCCTTCTGAACCTGGTCAACCCAGCGACGCAGCGCCGACACACCAATGCCAAGTGAGCGGCTGGCTTCAATGTAGCTGTAGGTTGGCTTGAGCACGAGGTCGGCAGTCTCGCATTTGAATTCAGCAGAAAAGGAACGGTGTTGTTTGGTCATCTGACACCTCGATCTGGCGAGCATTCGCGCCTAAATGGGTGTCCGGTTTCATTAGAACACTACATGCCACGTATAGCGGCCCTTTGATATCGCATTCGGAGGGGTTATGGTGCATACATAAATGAAAAGAGACCATCGGCGCTGGCCTCATGGCGCAGGATACTTGGGCACCCAGTAGCCTGGATGAGTGCCGAGTAGCAGTACCACGAGCTATTGAAGGCAGCAGATAAAATGGAGGTAGCCCGGCTCATCAACGGTGAATAATGGGGACAGCTGGAGCGAAAGGCTGGGTCCTGATTTATAAGCGCTACAGGTCTTAGCACACCATACGACACACGCAGAAGCTGATAGGTAATGTGCGTATCGCCTGCCATATTTACGTAGGACTTTGAAGGTGGAAACCAAATTCGTTAAAAAAATGGCGCCATGATATTGTCGGGTGACTGCTTATTTCGTGATTTTTACGTAATCAGTCACTCTGTTCCGTGCGTAGCCATTGGAGTGCTGCCCCTTGTCCGCAACAAACCTCATCAGTCTTCGTAGGTGGATCTGGGGAGCTTTTGCAAAAAGCGCCCTGATACCCTTGCTGTTAGTAGAAACGTTGCTGATTGCCGTGTACTTGCTGACCAACGGTGCCATTCGCGAGGCGCAAATCGATTATCTGCGGGAGAACGCTCTGACCGACTTGCAGTACTCGGCCAAGAACGAGGGACGCATCATTGATGAGCAGTTAACGAACTTGGGCGCACTCACCGACCTCTACCGCAATCTCACCGCTAAAGCCTTGCAAAATGACCCTCTCGGCACGACCGAAGAATTGATGACCACCGATGATGGTGTGCGCTATAGCCCCAAGGACTTGGGTGGCGCTGCAGTGTTCTACGCTAACGGCACGCCGCTAGCACGTCAGGATCTGGCGAAAGTGGCTCGACTGGAGAGCATCACTCCATTGATGAAGCAGCTCAAGGAGCACCAACCGCTTATTGCCAGCGTGTATTTCAACAGCTGGGACAGTCTCAATTATATTTACCCTTGGTTCAGTACGCAGGACCAGTACCCCCATGACATGGTGATCCCCAACTACAACTTCTATTACCTGGCCGATGCCACACATAACCCTGGGCGCAACGTGGTCTGGACCGATGTGTACCTTGATCCGGCAGGACAGGGGTGGATGATGTCGGCCGTTGCCCCCGTGTACCGAGACGACTTCCTTGAGGGCGTCAGTGGAATGGACATAACGGTGGGAAGCATCCTTCAGCAGATTGAGCAGTTGTCCGTGCCATGGAGTGGTTACGCCATGCTGATCAGTAATGATCTGCGGATCATGGCTATGCCCAGCTCTGGAGAGGCCGACTTTGGGCTCGATGAACTGACTGGTCATTCTTACGATGAGGCTATCCGCAGCGAGCTGTTCAAGCCAGCAGACTTCGATCTACGCACTCGCAATGAAACCCGCGAACTGGCCAAGATCATTGCTACCCAGCCAGAGGGTATTCAATCGATCATTCTTGGTGAGCGAGTGCATTGGGTGGCCTGGACTACCATCAAAAAAACGGGCTGGCGCTTACTGACGGTGGTTGATGAGGTCGATATTTTCAGCCAGACGAATGCATTGGCCGGACACTATCAGCAGCTTGGCTACTGGATGATTGTATGTCTGATTGGTTTTTATCTGCTGTTTTTTGCCTTTATGTGGATGCGTGCTCTGCGACTTAGCAGCCAACTGCGAGCGCCCATCACGAGAGTTTCTCAGATGTTGAGTGAGATTGGCCAAGGACAGAGACGGCCCACGCAAGTCAGCTCGCATATTTACGAGCTGGACGAGATGGCCTCACATGCAACGGCACTGGGCGAGCAGCTGGAGCAAAGCGCACAGTTGCGCGTAATGGCACAACAACGTCTGGACCTAGTACTCGACTGTGCTACCGAAGGCCTCTGGGAGTACGATCTTAATAGCCGTTCTGTCGCGCTGAGCAGGCGATTTTGCCAGCGTTTCAGCCTCCCGAACGGAGAGCTGAGCGGTGAGCAGTTTCTTAAGCGGGTCCATGTTGACGATCAATTGTCTATTAGGCAGACCTATGAGCGGGTCCGCTCCGGGCTCAACCGGGTTTACAAGTCGGAGTTTCGTTTCTCTGATGCTTCCGGTTGCTATCACTGGCTACTAAGCCGTGGCCGAGTGTTGGAGGACGACCCACATAGCGGTTTGCCCAGCCTCGTTGCCGGTACTTATGTGGATATTGATGAGCTCAAGATAATCGAAGCCCAACTGCGTGACGCCACCCTGCAAGCACAGTCCGCAAGCGAGGCCAAGTCTCGCTTTATTTCCAGCATGAGTCATGAGCTGCGCACTCCGCTGAATGCCATTCAGGGGTTCGCTCAGTTGATGACCATGAAGCGTAATCCCTCGGAGCAGACCGAGGATGCTGACTATTTAGACGAAATTCTGCTAGCTAGCCGTCACCTCAAACGCTTGGTGGGCGATATTCTTGACTGGTCGAACATCCAGACTTACCAAATGCCCCTCGACCTGCAAGCGTTGGACATCAGCAGCCTGATGAGAGAATGCTCCGAGTTGATCCGGGCCGAAGCGCAGGAGCAGCGCTTGCAGTTCAACCTTGTTCTGCCGGATGAGATGCTATGGGTGCGTGCAGATCCACAGCGATTGCGGCAGGTGCTGATCAACCTTTTGTCTAATGCCATTAAGTACAACAGGCCAGAAGGACATGTGACTCTCAGTTATCAGGTGGTTGGCGGCTATGTCCGTTTGATGGTCGAGGACAGCGGTCTGGGTATCGATGCGCACCTACAGGGGAAGTTGTTTGAACCCTTTCAGCGCCTGGGCAGAGAAAATACAGCAATTCCGGGCACTGGTATCGGTCTGTCGCTGTGCCGCGGGTTTGCCCAGAGGATGGAGGCTCAAATGGGCCTGCACAGCGAACTAGGCATAGGTAGCCGTTTTTGGATCGAATTGGCGCTGCTCGACCGCGCGACCCTGCCGGCTGCTGTACCGCATCAAGAGTCGCGACTAACCACGGTCAACTTACCTCATCTGCTCTATGTAGAAGACGACTCGGCCAGCCAACTTCTGGTGCGCAAAGCATTGGCCGATTTTGCTCAAGTCCATGTCGTCGGCACTGGCCACTTAGCACTACAGCGAATTTTTGAAGAGTCGCCAGCGCTTGTGCTACTGGACTTCCATCTACCCGACATGGATGGAGATGCGCTGTTGAATCAGCTGCGAGCGCACCCCTCCACCCGCTACGTGGCGGTAATACTCCTCAGTGCCACTCCAGATATCGAGCACTTGCTGGCCTTGAACTGTCAGGGAGTGTTAAGCAAGCCAGTAGACTTGGGCGAACTACGCCTCCTGGTGCGCAAACTACTATCAGAGGTACATGTTAATGATGTCTGAAGCGATACGCTTTTCCAGAGTGGTGGTTATCGATGATGTAGCCTCCAATCTGCGTCTCCTCGAGTCCAGCTTGAGGACCTTCGGCCTCGAACACATCAAGACATTCAGCGACTCGGCGGCAGGCTTGGCTTGGCTCCTAAAGAACCCATGGGATCTCCTGTTACTGGATTTGGACATGCCAACTCCCAGCGGGTTCGACATTCTCCAGAAACTGGCGCAGCGCGATCATAGCCGCTCCCCCGTTATCATCATCTCTGCCCTAAGCCGCGCTGAAGATCGTCGTAAAGGCTTGGAAATGGGCGCTCAAGACTACATCTGCAAGCCTGTCGATCTGTCCGATCTCATCCTTCGTGTGCGTAACAACTTGCAGTTGAGCCTGGCCAGCCAAAGCCTGCATCAGGAGCGTGACCAGCTTGAGGAGCAGGTTCAGGAACGAACAGCGCAACTAAACTGCAGCTTTCAAGCCCTAATCCGCAGCCTGTCGCGGGCGGCAGCTTATAAAGACAATGAGACTGGCAATCATGTCCTGCGCATCGGCGAGTCGGCGGCATTGCTTGCCACGGCCCTGGGGCATGCGCCTCAATGGGTGGAGCAGTTACGCTTGGCGGCCCCTATGCATGATGTCGGTAAAATCGGCATTGCCGACGCAATTCTCGGCAAGCCAGGAATACTGACCGCTGCAGAGCGTGTGATTATGAACGAACACGCACGTATCGGTTACGAGATATTGCGTGATGAACAGGCGTCACCGCTGACCGAATTGGCCGCCGAAATCGCGTTGTACCACCATGAAAAGTGGGACGGTAGCGGTTACCCGTATGGGCTCAAAGGCGAGGCCATTCCGCTGGCGGCACGAATCGTCGCTATCTGTGACGTCTACGACGCCCTGCTTTCGCATCGACCTTACAAACAAGCCTGGACTCAAGAGCGGGCCCAATCTTATATGTGCGAGCAATCCGGCCGGCACTTTGACCCTGAGCTAGTGGAAGTATTCAAAGCTCTTTTCGATCAGGTAGATGACTTGCAGCAGCACTTGGGTGATGAGTCTGCGTCGATAAGGTCACCATTTTAGCGACGCCCGCGACTTAATCTACATGGCCCTCGGTGGGTGACGCTCTCTCCCATACGTGGCTTTGTTACGGAGTTATAATAACTGGCGACCGTTAGAATTGATTGTTGAAGGGGAGCAGCGCAACTGTCATGGCAACGCCTTAGCCGAGAGCTTTTTCCAGTTGCTAAAACGGGAACGTATCAAACTGGACTTGCCCCTACAAAACCGGACACCAACTCCCCGTTAAATTGATGCTTGTTGGCGCTTGCGCCGAATTGACCCAGTTGCCGAGATATCACTGACCCGAACAGGCTGCTCGCGAACCACTACCTTTGCTGGATTTGTGTCGAGTTGAGGGTGGGTTAATCCCACGTCAGCACCTGGTCAGTTAAGCGTTGGCGTTAACATCGCAACAATGATGCCGGACGCAGCGCCCCGAGCACAGATGGATTTCAGAGCAGCTTTTAGCCGAAGACTCCAATAGCTACTTGATCGTGGATGACCGCTTTTGGCCGATAGCTGCCACGCATGCACGACCGAATTCGGCCAAAAGCGGCCTGTGAGAAGTGTCTACGAAACTCGGGCTATTCATGAAGTGCAGCGATGTACCTGCACGGGCCCGACAGGTACGATTTGGCGGCTATCAGCTGTTAAAAGTCATGAGCGTCATGCCAAGCCTCGATGAGTTCTTCCCGGCCGAGCCTGCGTGCAGCTTGTGCATAAGCCTCTAGGAATCCGTCGTCTTCCATCCAATCCTCTGTTCTTCCTTCGATCCTCCTTCCGTACACCTTGAGAAGCACGATCTGCATATCGACTTCGTCGTCTAATGTTTCCGCTTTAGACATGCCCGAGTCACTGATTAAGGTGGTAAGCATTTCGACTTGGCTAATTGCCTCGGCTTCTGCCATCCGCACGAGTAAGCTGACCATTCCCTCGGAGACCTCAACCGTTTCCACATACTCGCCCTGAAACGAGCCATTGCGAACCGTCCGTGCCTGCTTGGCTTTCGCTTTGGCGCGCTTAGCCCGTTTGGCCTGCTTTTTATCCGATGCCATCGTTACTTCCTTAGTGGGGGTTTGATGAGCCTTCAACCGGAACACGACTGCTAAGCTTATCCACAATTGCTGGGGCAAAAATCAGCAATCCGCCCTGGGTCAATTTTCAATCGGCAGGGTGGGTCAGTTTTCAATCAGCACTAACACCAAGTGACCAATCGATAACGCTGTCTGATCGTTTCTTCGCATCATGGCGAACGGAATCAGAGTGACAATCCTTCCGTAGCTTGGGTGAAAAGCTCCTCCACCAGGTGCGACCCGGCGGTCGTAGAGAGCATTTCTATGGGGGTTTTGCCCGAAAAGCGAGACTTCGGTTTGGACAGCCAGCGCATGGCCTTTTCGGTGTCGCCAAAAAAGAGCTCGGCTAAGGCAATGGTGTGTGCCAAGCGAAAAAGGCAGTCACTTTCACTGCTGCTCAGTCGCGCGCCGCTGGCCAGCTTTGCCTTGAGAGTGTGGGCAGGAACGAGTGCGTCTAGGGACCCAAGGCTGACAAGTGCCAGTTCGCGCAAGGGCGTAATTGCGCTTACCTCAAGGCCTCCCTCGATCATGTTGTGTATGTGCTGGACAGTGGCGTCATCGGGAATGCCAAGCAACACCGTCATGCGGCCTTGATACGTGGCGTTGGCTTGAGCACGTTTCAGGTCGGGCACTCTGAGAGATTCATGCTCAAGGTCGCGGATTGGCGTCAGGATAATTGTGTCGCCGGCGACGGCGATCTCTAGATCGTCCCCAATCGCCAAGCCCATCTCCTCAAGGAGCGCAGCAGGCAAGTCGACGATCACATCACCACTGCCGTCGTGGGTGGCTTGGGCCGAAACGGTGCAGCGTATGCTTTTCCTCATAGTAATCCACCCGACATGTCGTCAGCAAAAAGGATGCTCAATGCTCGCGCGTGAAGCGACGCTTGTCATGGAATAAAAGAGACTTGGCCAAGTACGGGCCTGAAATTGCGATAAGTGGTCCGTCCGGCGTTGGACAAAAGATCTGGAGCCGCCCAGTCGCGGACCCGTTAGGTCATTACAAGAGCGCCAAGGGGCCGCGCGGGTGTGGCCGGTTCAACTCAGACTCAGGAGATCACCCAGCGTGATGCTCTGGCGTGTGCCCATACCAAGCAGGACATAAAGCGTGTTTTTGGTGAAAAAGAGCCCTCCGCCCTCATATTTCTGTTGAAACGTGCTGCGCACCCAGTGCCCTGGATTAAAGCGCCCGAGACTGTCGAACACGACGTTGTGCGCGTAGACCAGCGCGGGTTCCAAACCACGGGAACGCAAAGCGTCATATTCCTCGCCGCAGGGCTCCAATTCGAGCAAGACCCAGTTTCGCACCAAGCAAAACGAATACTGGCCAAAATTGGTTTGGACAAAATTAGTTGCGTCTTCAGCTGACAAGTCACAACCCTTGACGATCTCTCCCTGTCCGTTCAAGAGTTGCTGTAAACGTGCGAGATCCATTGCGCAATGCCCTCAGGAGAATGGTGCGACGGCGGCTGCCTCCGGGAGACCGCCACTTGTTCGTTGTTTTGATAGTACACCGCAAGGCTCGCCATGAAGCAGGGAAAGTAATAACTGCATTATCTTGCGCATAACCTCGTAATCATAGACGACGCCACGGGTGGAGTAATTCTTATAGACGTCATGAGAATGAAGGACGTAACCTAGCTCCAGGTTGCGATGTGGCTTGTTTTCTTCTGGTGTCGTTATAAAATTCTGTTGAGGCAAATAGATTTTTGCCTGTGAAGTCAGTATTCCCGGCAACTTCGCAACTTTATGATGGCCTCTTCATGTAAGTGAAGCCGAACTTCGCGGGCGAGAAAACACCAAAATCTGAGTGCTTGATTAATGTTTAAAGAAATTCTAGATGCGCTTGGAAAAATAGGATCTCGGTCACTAACCAGCGTGTTCATTGCACTGGCGATCTCAACTTTCGCGGAAAATGGTGGCCCTATCGCCGATCCTTTTTCGAAGATCAGCTTGGTGCTACCGTTTCTGGTGTTTTTTTCATCACTGCTGCTCGTCTGTTGGGTTGACTTGATTCACCGTTTTAATAGCCGCTTGGCTGATCATGACCAGGCTAGCTGGGGACCGTTGCTTGGTGGCTCACTCTTGGCGTTTTGCTTGACGGTGACCTTTTGGTATGTGTCCAACGTGCCTGAACCTCTGAGCCTCAAGCTGTTCGGCATGCCCAATTTCATCCGCCTTTTTGCGCTTTATCTCTTCGCTATCGAAACCATTAACATTGGTCGTTCTTCGCGTCAGAGGCAGAGAGCTGCAAAGCTAGAATGAGGCGGGTAATGAGATTGGTGCATCCGTTCTTGATTTAGGGTGCGGGGTCGATAGGGACATCAGCGAAACGAGGGTCGGGACGTGTTCAGTGGTGCGTCCCACTAAACAGTTCCCGGCTGCTTGGCGGCTCAGCAACTTGCTCAGGGTTGATTGCACCACGTAGGCGCCAGCCTGTAAGGCCATCATGGGAATTTTGGCCGCCGGGAAAACAACACCCGAAGTGCTTATCCAAAGCAGAAGATCGCAATCTCTCGCCGCCAGAACCGGACGTTTCTGCGCAGCTGCTGGTAGATATTCCCCGAACCAAACAACACCCGGTGTATGCGTCCGGCCAAGTCATCTACCCAACCCCGCAAAGCCGGGACATGGTGTGCACTTAAATTTAGGTGGGCACCAGTTCTAGCCTTTTAAGCGGGTATTTCATGCAGCCAACACGCCGTTCGTATTCCAAATCCTTCAAAGCCCAGGTCATTCAAGAGTGTGCCCAACCCGGCGCATCGATTGCCAGCATCGCCCTCAGCCATAGCCTTAACGCAAACCTCGTTCACAAATGGATTCGGGTGCAAGTGCAGAAAAGCATGGCGCTTCAACCAGCATTCATCCCATTGCCTATGCAAACAACGGCGCCCGTATCTTCATCGAATATCAGCGTTGAGATTCTGCACCCACGCGGCACCGTCAAAGTGAACTGGCCAACCGATAGCGCTGCTGCCTGCGCCGCTTTCCTTCGAGACCTGTTGCGATGATCCGCATCGACGCCATCTGGCTCGCCACCGAGCCCATGGATATGCGCGCCGGCACTGAAACGGCGCTGGCGAGGGTGGTCGCGGTGTTCGGTGCGGCGAAGCCGCACTGCGCTTATCTGTTTGCCAATCGCCGCGCGA
Organism: Pseudomonas sp. MDT1-16; assembly: GCF_054898115.1. NCBI lineage: Bacteria > Pseudomonadati > Pseudomonadota > Gammaproteobacteria > Pseudomonadales > Pseudomonadaceae > Pseudomonas > Pseudomonas sp. MDT1-16. Next base: position 5,511,886 of record NZ_CM142717.1, on the reverse strand, counting down.
CTCGGATGAAAGTGCTGGTACACGATGGGATTGGCGTATGGCTGGCGGCACGTCGCTTGAACCAAGGTAAATTCCATTGGCCAGGCGTTCGGCAAGGCAGTGAAGTGCAGTTGGATACCGAGCAACTTCAGGCTTTGGTACTAGGCCTACCTTGGCAACGCGTGGGGTCTGGCGGAGCTATTACGCTGCTTTAAAAACTGTAATTAGCATCTCGGTTTGCTGCCGCAAGCGGTCTGCTTTGGTAAAATCCACGGTATGGTGCGACACGAGATCGCGTGTTCAACTGTTTAACTTCAATAGGTTAGCAGTCAAACACGTGTCGTAAGCTCTGGATCTCATTGCTCAACTCCGCTTTCTGGAGTAACGAGCCTGACGTGTATCCGTCAGTTCACTAGATCGGCATGCGTCAGGAGCCAATCTTGGGGTGTGAAGCCCGATCAACAATGTCCCTCCCGCAAGAGAGTGCAACCCGGTAACGGGATGCGCAGCACAACCGAATTGCACGGTAGTACGGGGACTAGTGACCCAACCCGCATGGCTAACATATGTGAATCGTCGACAGAACCCTCGTAAGGATTGACGGGCCTACGGCAATTATCGGCCCCAGCCAAAAAAAAGGCATTGCAGCCAGCCATTCCTGTCATGTAATGGGATGCGGTACTAGAAGCGCTGCCGGGGGATAGACGAAGCCTAAACGGGGAATTGATGCGATTCAGGGAACGTGGCAATCCCGACCACTCGCCTTACCATCCACATCGGCAAGGCAGACTTTCCGCAAGGGACGTTGATGAGTGTGGGGAATAGGAGGATGCAAAAAGCAAAGGGCCGTCTGTAACGGATGGCATACCGGTTTCAACATTACCGGCAGGGGCAACCCTGGCTGACGTGCATCTGGTTTACGAGCGCAAATACAACTGTTGATTCCGTCGAACTATGAAGTTAGCACGGGTACACGCTAAGAGATCCTGTGCAAACAGTTTCTAACTTCGAGCAGGACTGTATGAATACGCAACCACCGACTTCGGTTACGTCTGCGTCCTTGGATGGGGCCATGAATTGGTACGGTCTCGATTGGGCCAGAATTCAAACCTCCGTTCGGAAAACACAGTTGAAAATTGCGCAGGCAACAAGGAAGGCCGACTGGCGAAAGGTGAAGCGCCTGCAACGCATGCTAACTCACTCGTTTCATGGGCGATGCTTAGCTGTGCGGCGAGTCACGGAGAACCGGGGTCGCAGGACGCCGGGGGTCGATGGCGAAACGTGGGAGACGCCCCAAGCCAAACTTCGAGGGGTGATGTGTCTATCGATCAAGCGGGGTTACTGTTCTAAACCGTTGAGGCGGGTATGGATACCGAAACCTGGCAAACAGGAGAAACGCCCACTCGGAATTCCCACGATGTTGGACCGGGCCATGCAAGCGCTTCATCTGCTGGCAATTGAACCTGTTGTAGAGAGCCAGAGCGACCCCCGAAGCTACGGCTTCCGACCGGATCGCTCCACGGCCGACGCAATGGTAGAGCTGTTTCATTTGCTGGCCCCCCAAGTAGCCCCTGTCTGGATTCTGGAAGGGGACATCAAAGGTTTTTTCGATAACATCAGCCATGATTGGCTTTGTCAAAATATCCCAATGGATAAGACGATACTGCGCAAATGGCTGAAAACCGGGGTTGTTGACCGGGGGCAATTTGTTGCTACGGAGGCAGGCACGCCACAGGGCGGTATCATCTCTCCCTGTCTGGCAAACGCCACCTTGAATGGTTTGGAGCTTTTGCTGAAAGATCACTTGAAAAAGCGCTTTGGCACCATAGAAGCGAAGAAAACCAAGGTTCAGGTTGTGCGCTATGCAGATGACTTTGTGGTTTTGGCAAACTCGAAAGAGTTGCTTGAAAACGAAATCAAGCCTTGGATAGAGCAATTCCTGTCTGTACGCGGGGTTGCATTATCGCAAGAAAAAACGCGCATCGCACACATCCATCAAGGCTTTGATTTTCTTGGGTGGAATTTTAGGAAGTACGTCCCGAAGTCGCCGCACAGAAAGGCAAAGCTGTTTATCAAGCCTGCGAAGAAGAATGTTTCAACGTTCTATCGGAAAGTGCGAGATATTATAAAAAACAGCGGAACCCTTACTCAGGGTGCACTGATGGGGCGACTGAACCCAGTGCTGCGAGGGTGGGCGCAATATCACTCCCCGGTTGTGGCGAAAGCCACCTTTAACAAGCTGGACAACCTTATCTTCTGGCGGATCTTGAGGTGGGCAAAGCGTCGGCATCCGAGGAAGTCTGTTGGTTGGCTTAAACGGCGATATTACTGTTCCAGAATTCACCGGGCATTTGTATACCCAGTAAAGGGGATCGACGGGACAGTGAAGTTTCGCCAGCTATACATGCTGGCGGATACCGTAATCGTTCGTCACAAGCGCTTGCCGGGTGCGTATCAGCCGTACGATGCAGAACAGGAGTTTAAGTGGGAGGCGTTAAGGGTTCAACGGATGCTACATAAGCTCCGGTATCGGCGGCAGATACTGAGTCTTTTCAGGCGGCAACAGGGTAAATGTGCTTTATGCGGGCATGCCATCAGCAAGGATACCGGCTGGCACGATCACCACATTGTCAGGCGGGTGGATGGCGGCCCGGATAAACTAAATAACCGTGTACTGCTCCATCCCGACTGCCACTTACAGTGCCACAAGCAGGGATTCAAGGAGCCACTTAAGCATAGCGGTTTGCAAAAACCACCTTCCGCGTGACCGGCCAGTAATAGACTGGCTTTCGTAAGCTTGAGCCGTATGCGGGGAAACTCGCACGTACGGTTCTAAGGGGGCCCCGGATCAGTAATGATCTGGGGCTACCCGACACTTCCTCGCCCAATCTCGATCAAATGACTCCCGACCAACTGCGTGCATTCGCTGCGCAGCTGCTGTCGCAAGTCGAGACCATGGGCAGAACGGTCGAAACCATGGGCAAGAAGATCAACCGCGATCAAACGGTGATCGAGAAGCTGACCCACGAGATCGCACAGCTCAAGCGTTTGAAGTTTGCCAAGCGCAGTGAGCAGATGAATCCTGAGCAGGCCAGCCTGCTGGATGACCTGATCGATACCGATATTGCGGCGATTGAGGCCGAGCTTCAGGCGTTGCAAATAGCACCAGCGGCGACCGAGAAAAAGCAAAAGCCCAAGCGCACGGCATTGCCGGCAGAATTCCCGCGCACGTTGATCCATCACGAACCGGACAACACTCACTGCCCATGCGGCTGCGCACTGAAGCGCATCGGTGAAGATGTCAGCGAAAAGCTGGACTACACGCCGGGCGTGTTCACCGTTGAGCGCCATGTTCGTGGCAAGTGGGTTTGCGATGACTGCGAAACGCTGATCCAGGCGCCGGTACCTGCGCAAGTTATCGACAAGGGCATCCCGACTGCCGGATTACTTGCGCACGTCATGATCGCGAAGTTCGCTGATCATCTTCCGCTTTACCGTCAGGAATCAATTTTCGGTCGAGCTGGCTTGGCGATTCCACGTTCGACGTTGGCCCAATGGGTTGGCATGACGGGCGTGCAGTTGCAGCCCTTGGTCGATGCCTTGCGTGACGTAGTGATCGGGCAACAGGTCGTGCACGCGGATGAAACACCCGTGCAAATGCTCGCTCCGGGCTCGAAGAAAACCCACCGCTCTTATGTCTGGGCGTACGCCACCAGCCAGTTCTGCGAAACAGCCGCTGTCGTTTATGACTTCAGCCCCAGCCGCGCCGGTGAGCATGCTCGTAACTTCCTGCAAGGCTGGAAAGGTAAGTTAGTCTGCGACGATTTTGGCGGTTATAAGGCCAGCTTCGAACTCGGCGTGACCGAGATCGGCTGCATGGCCCACGCCCGGCGCAAGTTCTTCGAGTTGCACGCAACGAACAAGAGCCAGATCGCCGAGCAGGCGCTGCGCTACATCCAGTTGTTGTACGAAATCGAGAGCGAAGTGCGTGACCTGGAGCCGGATTTACGATGCCAGATACGGCAAGAAAAAGCCGCACCGGTGATGAATAGGCTGCATGCCTGGATGATGGCCCAGCGTGAACTTGTGCCCGAAGGTTCGGCCATCAGCAGAGCACTCGATTACAGCCTAAAACGCTGGGCAGCGCTGTCGCGCTACCTCAATGACGGGGCCGTACCCATTGATAATAATTGGGCGGAGAACCAGATCCGACCATGGGCCCTTGGACGCAAGAACTGGCTCTTCGCCGGATCGCTACGCAGCGGAAAAAGGGCGGCGGCGATCATGAGCTTGATTCAGTCTGCGCGGCTGAATGGTCATGATCCGTACGCCTATCTAAAGGATGTTCTCACGCGCCTGCCGACGCAGCGGGCGAGTGAAATCGAGCAGCTGCTTCCGCATAAGTGGCAGCCGGTTTAATCACGCAAGACGTGATGCCCGGACGCATACCACCCGGTCGCAGTTTTCCCTTTACAAGGGTTGCTTCCGACTAGCGCAGCTTCGCTGATCTTAGCAATCGCTCAATCTTTCTGTCTTGCGTTCGGATGCCCCGCATAAGGCGTTTCTTTCGAGCTATTTTCTGAAATGTACCAGAGGTCGATCCAATATCGCCCGAGTTAAGCCATGCATATCTGCGTTAGCCTGCCAGGTGAGGAACCGTGCAAGTAGCTGCTGGTTAATAAATTTTAGGCGGTGATTGGATTCTGTAAGCTTTTCTATGCGCTCATTCGCTTTTTGAATGTCTTTTATCCAGCTTTGCTTTTCAGCTGGTGTCTTAAGCGTTGCCTTACGATCCTTCATTGCCATGTCTATTGCTGGAAGTTTCATCAACGATTGGCGGGCCCGACTGATATTTAATTTTTTTTTGCAAGCCTCGACTAGAAGAGGCCAAGTCAATTTAGGTTCAGGCCATTCTTCAATAAGTTCGACGATCTGCGCCACGTTTTTTTCGGTTAAATGTCCCACGTTTACACCTCAATCTCTTTTAGCATAGTTGCTAGGTCGTCTAAAGACGGTGCCGTATCATGCTTCGGTGCTTCAATAGCTTTTACGTCGATAAGTTTCATCATGGCGGCAGCATTTTTGGTCAAGTTCCAGCCGTTATCAACATTCCACACAATGTCGCCGTTCTGAAGTTCAGGGTTTTCTAAGACCTTGATCAGAGCCGCACATTTGAACAGATCGATAGCTATTTTTTCTCGCCATTGCGAGGCACCAAATGCGCTGCGAGATTCTGCAGTCACCGCTTTATCGTATCGATTCTTTAGGTAAGCCATCTCTTCCTTTAAGTTGGCCAGTTTTACATTATCCCCTTTTACGCAGCCTAAGCTTCCGCAAGTCAAACAGGCTCCCATTTTGGGGCAGGGTTCACTTTCAAAGGAATGAATACAGAGACCGAGGTGAGTTCTATGAATGACTCGATCTTGATCGCCCTCAGCAATATCCAGAATATCACTGAGATTTAAAGGGGCATTTGTACTAATCTTTTCCCAGCACTTCGCGGCATTACTTTGCTTGGTCTTAGGGTGAACAGCCGCAACCGCTTGGCGACGCTCTTCTACAGTTACATGATTATAGACGGATCCTTGAGTTGTACGTCCTGAAAAAGCATCAATCAGTAGTTGGGAGAGGCCTGCCCGATGCATTTCTGTATTCAATTCGTGTCGAAAGGCGTGCGTGTTTACCTTAAGATCTCCGTATCCATGTCGCTGGAAGATACTTTGTGTGTGCGAAACACCTCCCAATTGCGCTGTCATTCGTGTATAGCCGACAGCTATCTCAACTCCAAAATCACGTTGCATTGCGAAATTATTTTTTGTCTCATCGGGAAGGCTACCCGTTCGCACCGTGAATAATGCGTCACGATATTTTATACGTTCTTTTCCGTCCTCTGCAGCAGTAGTATAGGGGAAGTTTCTAGGTAGATATTTTTCGCGAACTAGGACATTAAGCTTTCGTAAGGTAATGACCGCTTTGTCGTTAAACTGATAGGAATGGAGTCTACCGTTCACATAGACACGTTTTCCGGTACCTGTATCCCATCCTTGCCGTATTTCTTCCAGTACCACCAATGTGTTAGGACTTAAAGCAGTACGTTTCTCAAGCGAGCGGAGCCATCTTATTTCAAAAATCCTACGCGCTTGTTGGCCTCCATAAACTTTGGTTTTAAGCGCTGCGCAGGCTTCATCGTATGATAGTGGATCATCGGGACCCTTCGAGGGCACCCCCTCATGCAGAGGAAAGTCTTCGGGGTGATCTTCGAGCCAGGCGGCATAATTTCGAGCCTCTTGGGTTATTGGTGTCAGCAGTTTAATCATACGGGCCACTGAAGACTCCATGCCTGTAACAACTGGCTTGGTTGACGCACCGAAGCCCTTTTCGGCATACCATCTTAGGAACATGCGATGACCGCCCTGAGCGTCGTGTTTGAATAATAAGCAGTCTTGCTCGACGTCAGCTAACTCGCCTACGCGACTGGGCTGACTAAGCAAAAGGACACATGCTGAAAGCGTTATAACGTCTAACGGGCTGTTCAATTCGTTATTAAATAGTTCGCCCAGGGCTCGAATCGACTCCCGACTTGGTAATCTTTTCCGATTATTTGTTTGCTGCTCTTTTAGCGTTCCCGAATTTTTGTATTGCAGTGGCGAAATCCATCGAAATGGTTTTTCAAACAAACCTTTATCCCTCATCAACACGACTATTTGTTCAAGGAATTTGCTCCTTCTGTAAGCACTGTCTCCGTCAGGATAGTCGGCCTTTAGGTACTCACAAGCTCTGTTGCAGACGGCAGCTGAAGTTCGAGTTGGATCGTTTGTCCCAGTCATGTCATACAGCGCTACTTCAAGAATTTTCGCGCCGGAAAGTATGTCTTTGGCAGATTTCTTTGCTCGAAATACGCAGTGATGCACTATCAGAGCTTTCGCAAAATCTATGAATGGCGCTTCCATGAGTTTCTTATTTTTTGTATTCAAGTTTCTTGGTGAGCCATGTGCAGCGAAGGAGCAGCTCGTAATTCCGGAATGATGCCATGAGTCCATATCCCATCGAATTCCCGCATGAACACGGTGATTAGAGACGCCCTTGGGCAAGGTGAGTTGGGCCCAGGCGATAAAGTGAGCCAGTTGCGTAGCAGCTTTGACGTGGCAGCGGGGCCTAAAGTCGGTGACAGGAGCCATGCATCAATTTCCATCTGTCTTGCGCGATTCTCGCAACACGTTGCAGTCAAGAATTACTTTGCGGCATGCTAGAATTGCACGATCCCATAGAATGCCCGTGGTCTTATCGTTGCTGATGGTTTGCTCGCGGCGGCGTTCAAGCCGTTCCAGTGCGGCGCTGTGGTCGGCGTCTAGAAGGGGTTGAAATTTACTACATCCGTAACATGTAAAAGGAGCATCTAGATAGCAGGTATTATCTGCACCACAGACAGCCAAGTCCTCAATCTGCCGATCAACATTATCTCCGTTTTTTGCATAGGCACGATCACTAACGATCAAACCTGTAAACGCTCCCACAACTAGTGCCAGATGATCACTCATCTTCTCGTCAATCAACTTCATTAACTCAGCTGAGACTGCCCTGTACTTGCGAACAGTGCGTGTGCCGGAATGCATCAGCGCGCTCGCTATTGACCACTCGTCCAGTCCCGCGTTGGAGAGGTCTGTACCGAGCGTATGCCTAAAGCGATGTCCTTTAGAAATTTTAAGAGGCTGATGAGTGCGCGAGGATATGGGGAATCCAGGCATACCTTCCATTTGCAGGAGCCAAGCTCTTACCGTTCCACCTGAGATATGAAATTCAGGCTGTGGGCTCTGCTCCAATTTTTCTAAATCCGGCAGATCAACTAAAATTGAAATCTGTCTATGGTCTTTTTTTTCATGAATAAATTTACGGCGAAAGAGTGGCACGTGCCCGATCGCTTCAGACCAATTGGCGCGATGTGGATATTCGTGCTCAAGCTGAGCTAGAACAATCATTTTGTAGGCCTGCACTGTATTGTAAAGATCTTCATCTAGGTTGAAGGTTTCGTACTTTGCCCGCCATCCAGCATCATCGTTTTTCTGTTTTGCCCAGAATATTCGTACAAAAAGTCCTCGCGCGGTTTTTAGAAAATCATCAAAGACCATCATGCGCAGTTGCGTTCCACGCTGTCCGTAGGTCATTGCCAGGCGCAAATAAAGATAGCGCTCAGCGTCTAATACTCCGTGACAGAATTGTTCATGTGCCCACTGATACAGTGCGTCCTGCTCCGCCTGTGTGAACGGCCCCTGTTCGGGATCTAAGCGCAAGATGACATCGTTTCGCGGCCGTTTCTTTTTAGGGAGTGAGTAATAAGCCTCAAGTAAGGATATTGATGGTCGCTGTTCAAGGGATTCGCATGCTTGCCAGAATTCCATAAACCCCACCAGCGCGGAAAACTCTCCCATGTTAAAACGCTCGCGCAAATCGATCAGGTGTTCCTCAGTTAAGGGATCTAGTCCCGCCTGCGCCGCACGCGACATAATTGAAGCAGCTAGACTAACGGTCCCCTGTGAAGCCTCGGCCATACGATAGGCTAAGGCGGCATGTAGCCACCGTTGCCAATCAAGTGGAACGCACCGGATTGCGGCCTGCCAATTGATCGCGCTACGGGAGGATCTATCAGGCCACCACATCGGTTCCGAAGGAGTGAAAGGCACTCCACACCTGGCAAGGCGAGGTGCATTCAACCATGCGTCAAAAGAGTCCGGCGTAGGTATTTCAAGTGCTAAAACCGAGATGTTCACTTTGCGTGGCCTCCTCAGGATTAAACCTCGGGACGCGTTTGGATAGCTCTAAACTTGTCCGAGCGTTTTTTCATCGCCTTATTTGCCTCTTCCTTCCAAAATTTCGCACCGTATAGGCTAGGCATATTGGAATCAGGGCTCCATCCAAAAGCGTAGGTGAGGATTTTTTGAGCCTTTGTCGTGCGATCCTCGGGGGTAAGTGCTTCTAAGTCCTCTCGCATACTCTCAAGGAGGGTGAAGACCGCATCGTGGCGTAGCACATGCGGGTGAACATGTGACAGCTCGGCCGCGACCTTTCCAACCCGTGGCAAAACGCAATCAAGGGCTTTAACGCTCAGCGGCCTTCCTTCATTGCGTCGATGGGACACCAGCAGAAAAGGGTGTTTGTGTGCCTCTGGCGCCCCTCTTTTGCAGGCGCGGTAGTTGTCGATATATGTCTTAAGTGCAAAGGTTAGCTCATCACCCATTTCCAGCACGCGCTCGTGAGTTTTAAATTGCGGAGCCAGCGTGCGCGGATCGATTTCCTCACGCTCGATATCCACGACATATAGTTCACGATTGTGCCACCGAATATCGCCGACTTTGATAAGTAGCATTTCTGATCGGCGAAGACCCATATCAAGGCCCAGCAGCAAAATAATGTAATTGCGCAGCTTCAACGCTTCATTCGCAAAAGGATTTTCTACACTTTCAGGATGCATAATTTCCAACAAGCGATCTCGCTCCCGCGTGGTCAGCTCTTTCATGTCATCATTTCTGATTTTCTTCCATGAAGGTTTCGCAGCCTTTATCTTGCGGTTAATGCGGAGCTCAACCTCATGAATGGCTGCGGTTCGCGTCACCTCGTCACCCAACTTGTCATAAAGAAATTTTAAATAGTCGCGTACAGTTTCGAGTCGTTGTTGCGCGTGAATTTTACCTACTGTTTTGTAAGCTGCAGGTAACAGGCACATACCTCTGTATTTTTTGTCCAGAGTTGATTTACACAATGCTGCGTCAGCTACGAAGCGTGAAATTTCACTATCAGTTAGGTAGCGAGACGTCGGTCGCTCCTCCAAGCGAGTGATGAGGTCAATTGACTCATGCTTCAAATAGTCTTCGATGACTGCTATGTGCTCCAGATACTTATGCTGCGTATTCAAAGCGCGGCCTGACTGCTCCAACGTCACAAAAAGGTTTGGGTAATAGGCAGGAATGTGGTCTTGCAACAGCACCTTTCCTCTAGCACCATTGACCCTTATCTCGACTATCTGATGGCCCACGACCCGGCTCCAAAACTTGACTTTTTCGAGTATAGTAACGAATCGAATTTAGCTCAGATTGAAACGTGACTTTTTTCATTCTGGATCGCGTGTTGAAAAGCACTGCAAAGCCCTACATTATCTGACTTATAGGTGTCCTCAAAAATGGCAAAAGGTGACAAGCACGGACAGACAGGTTCTTACGTATTCACCATGCATCGGCTGGGTAAAGTTGTTCCACCGAAGCGGGAAATCCTCAAAAACATTTCGCTGTCGTTCTTCCCGGGCGCCAAGATTGGCGTACTCGGCCTTAACGGTTCGGGTAAATCCACGCTGTTGAAAATCATGGCTGGCGTCGACACCGAGTTCGACGGCGAAGCCCGTCCGATGCCGGACCTGAACATCGGCTACCTGCCGCAAGAACCGATCCTGGACCCGACCAAGACCGTGCGTGAAGTGGTCGAGGAAGCGGTCAGCGTGATCAAGAACGCCCAGGCGCGCCTGGACGAGGTCTACGCGGCTTACGCTGATGAGGATGCCGACTTCGACAAACTGGCCGCTGAACAAGCCAAACTCGAAGCCATCCTGCAGGCCAGCGACGGTCACAATCTGGATCGCCAACTGGAAGTCGCCGCCGATGCGCTGCGTCTGCCAGCGTGGGATGCCAAGGTCGAATTCCTGTCCGGTGGTGAAAAGCGTCGTGTGGCCCTGTGCCGCCTGCTGCTGTCCGCGCCCGACATGCTGCTGCTCGACGAACCAACCAACCACCTGGACGCCGATTCCGTCGCCTGGCTGGAGCATTTCCTCCACGATTTCCCGGGTACCGTGGTAGCGATCACGCACGACCGTTACTTCCTGGACAACGTCGCCGGCTGGATCCTCGAGCTCGACCGCGGCGCCGGTATCCCGTACGAGGGCAACTATTCGGGCTGGCTTGAAGCCAAGTCCGATCGTCTGGCTGCCGAATCCAAGCAGCAGTCGGCCCATGAAAAAGCCATGAAGGAAGAACTGGAGTGGGTGCGCAAAGGCGCCAAGGCCCGCCAGTCCAAATCCAAGGCTCGTCTGCAACGCTTCGAAGAAATGCAATCGCAGGAATTCCAGAAGCGCAGCGAAACCAACGAGATCTACATCCCGGCCGGTCCGCGCCTGGGCGACAAGGTCATCGAGTTCAAGAACGTTTCCAAGGGCTATGGCGATCGGGTGTTGATCGACAACCTGTCGTTCTCCATGCCAAAAGGCGCCATCGTTGGCGTGATCGGCGGTAACGGTGCCGGTAAATCGACCCTGTTCCGCATGCTGATGGGCAAGGAAACGCCGGATTCGGGCAGCATCGAAGTCGGCGAAACCGTGCAACTGGCGTGCGTCGATCAGAGCCGCGAAGACCTGGACGGCAGCAAGACTGTCTTCCAGCAAATATCCGAAGGTTCCGACCAGATCCGCATTGGCAACTATGAGATCCCGTCGCGCACCTACGTCGGTCGCTTCAACTTCAAGGGCGGCGATCAACAGAAGTTCGTCAAGGACCTGTCCGGTGGTGAGCGCGGTCGCTTGCACCTGGCCCTGACCCTGAAAGAGGGCGGCAACGTCCTGCTGCTCGACGAACCGTCCAACGACCTCGACGTTGAAACCCTGCGTTCCCTGGAAGAAGCCCTGCTGGACTTCCCGGGCGCCGCCATTGTGATCTCTCACGATCGGTGGTTCCTTGACCGCGTCGCGACTCACATCCTGGCGTACGAAGACGACTCGCAAGCGGTGTTCTTCGAAGGCAACTACACCGAGTACGAAGCCGATCGCCGCAAACGTCTTGGCGAAGCGGCCACTCAGCCGCATCGTGTACGGCACAAGAAACTGGCCTGATTTCAGGTTGGTTGCATGAAAAAACGGAGCCTTGGGGCTCCGTTTTTTTATGGGGTTTCAGATAAGCCGCGGCGCGGCCATCGCGAGCAAGCTCACCCAATCTCTATGCCCAACACCTCAATCAACAAATCCCCCGCCGGCCGCTTCCACAGCACTTCATCCCCAACCTGCGCACCCAGCAACGCCCGACCCAGCGGCGAACCCCAATTGATCAGCCCGCTCGCGGCATCCGCCTGATCCTCGCCCACCAATTGCACGCGTTGTTCGTTGCCCTGTTCATCGGCAAAGGTCACCCAGGCGCCCATCTGCACTTTGTTGGTCGAGGAGGCCGGCACGACTAACTGAGCGCTTTGCAGGCGTTGATTGAAATACCGCCAGTCACGCTCAAGGTCGGCCTGGCGCTGTTTGTCCGCCAGTTCACCCCGAGAACTCTGTTCATTGAGCAGGTTTTGCACCTCGGCGACTTTCGCCTGAAGCTGCGCAAGCCCGGCGGGCGTGACGTAATTGGGCTGCGCGCTGACCTGCCGTTCGACTGGCTGATCGGCTTGCGCGGCGGCGTTATCTTCATTGACGAAGGCGCGACTCATGGTTTTCTCCCGTTATAGGGTTTGGGCCATGGTCGCAGGCTTTTAGTTTCGACGGATGTCTGTCAGCGACTCATTGCGAGCGATACGCACGGGCGGCACCCTGATCCTTTTGCTGCTGCCAGGCTTTGTCCCGGTCGTCCCAATGATGGCGGCGATAATCTTCGCGATCCTCGCTTTCGCGCATCGCCTGACACTTACGGAAGCCATCGCTCCAGCCCTCGGCGTACTGCTTGTCCTTGAGGTAACGCGGGACATTTTTTCGAAACTCGCCAGTGATTGCGCCAGCGGCTTGCCGGCCACTGCTGCAACCGTCATCGAAGCCATCGGCGAACGCCGGTGGATAGCCCTTGGCGATCAGATCCTCGTGGGTCGTCTGGCAACCCGCGATCAACATCAGCAAACCCACCACACCCACGCAACGCCACATCTCAGACTCCCGGGGCCGTTCTACGGCCTATATCAGAAGTCTAGGAGTGGATTCGTCGATGGGATGTGAAAGAGAGATCAAAAGATCAGTAGTGATACCACTTCACCTCAAGCATCACTTCGTTCTCGGGCGAAGCCAGGTGGCTGAATTCGCGCTGTGCACTCAGGCGCACACCCAGGTTGCGCGACAATTCCCACTGCTGATTCAGACTCACGCTACGGCGTACTTCGCCATTGGTGAAGTAATCACCTTTGGCCTCCAGGCTGAAGTTGCCCAGCGGGTTTTTCCACAGCAGGCCCGTATTGAAGCCCGCCGCCGGAGCGATGAAACCGGCGAAGTCGTTGTTGTGCTCCACGCGCACGGTGCCCAAGGCAAAGCCGAGCATGTCGTCGCCCAGTTGCCAGGTACCGCCGCCACCGCCATTGACGTGGCTGACCAGGGTTTCGTCGTCATGTTTGCCGGGCACTCGCTCCAGGCCGCCGGTGACCTGCCACGAGAGCGGTTGCAGCAACTCATTGCGCGGGGTCAGGGAGCGGATGGTCGCCAGGTCCAATTGCTGCAACTGCCAGTGATTGCCTTCGTACTGGCGCAGTTTCATTTGCAGGATTTCGATCTGCGCACCGAGGGGGAAGCTCTCGGCGTTGTCGTTGAGATCGTGATACGCCATGCGCAGGCCATATTCGCCAAAGGCCTTGTCGCCTCGGGTGCCGATGCCGGCCTGCCAGGTTCGCGATTCATGGCCATCCTCGGGCAGGCCGGGTTGCGGGATGTCCAGTTCCGGTGCCGGGTTCTGGTTGATCGCCCGCAGCAGTTCGAAACTGCGCTGCGCCCGTTGCGGGTCACGTTCCTGACCGTTGGCGCGGTAGCGCTCCAGGCGATAGGCCGCGTCGATGATCAGCGCCTGACGCTCGCGCGGTTGAGCCTTGAACGCCGGCGCCTGCAACTGCTTCTGGTCGGCGCTGACATTCAGCACCCAAACCTGTTCTTCGTCGGTCAACGGCTCGGCGCGGCTCAGCAGTTCACGTTCGCGAGACGGTCGATACTGAATGGATTCCACCAGTCCGGCTTCTTTCACCGCTTTCACGGTGTCCGTAGGAATCGCGGTCAGCGGGAATTGTTCGGTCAATCGCAGGCTCGGGCGGGCCACTTGCAGCAGTTCCAACAGGCGATAGGAGCAGTTTTCGTCGAAGAAGAAATAGTCGAACTGGATCTGTTTCAGTTCCCAGACGTGCTCGACCATGCGCTCGGTTTCTGTCTGGGTCAGGTTCAGGCGGTACTCCCACAGATCGCGGTTCTCGAGACTGCGGTACTCCGAGAGTTTTTCCTGATAAGGCACTAGCGCAAACAAACCAGGATAGCCGCCCATCAAGCCTTTCCAGGCATACAGGATGCTGTTGTCGGAACCCTCAATGTACGCACCGAAGTTGATCGCATAACTGAGCAGGGCGGTTTGATCGCTTTGCACATTGGCCTGGTCGATGCGCAGCAACGTGTGGCCGAACATCGATGACGGGCTGTTCAGATACGCCGCCGGGAAAATCATCACCGCACTGTGGGGTGAAACATCCTTGAACCATTGCTTGAATTCTGTGCAGGGAAGCGTCGGCAGATCGCTCAGGTTGAGCTGCGCCTTCAGCCAGCGGGTGCGGGCGGGGTAGACGCATTGGGCGTGTTTTTCGCCGGCACTGGCCGGGGCGTACAGCGCTTGCACGGTGGCGGCCAGTTCGCGGTCGGGATGTTCGTTGCCATCGGGTGCAAGAAAAAACTTCTTGTCGCTGACATAGCTCCGCCAGCCGCCGAGTTTGGCGGTTTCGTAGTGGCCCAGGGAAATCCAGAAGGGGTCGTTGGCCAGTTGCTGCAAACGTTGATTGTCTATGTGAGGCGCGGCGGACAGCGGGGCGCAGACACAGAGCGCCAGCCAGGCAAGGCGTTTGAGCATAGTGGGCTACTTAAACTCGAAGAATACAAAGACCAAAAAGGGTCAGGTCCAAAAAATAAAACCCGCTCCCCGAAAGGAACGGGCGGGTCGAGCTTAAGCTTGAGTAACGTACTTAGCCAGACGAGGATCGTTCTTCAGAACGGCCAGGGTGTTGGTATGCACGTCGTCAGCGGTCACGTCAGCCTTGCTGAAGATCTGCTGGAAGTGCTTATGAGTGACGGCGGCGAAGTGCGCACGGTCTTCCGGCGCCACGCCCATTACCACGGCGTATGTGGTCAGCGCTTCGCCCTGACCCTTAGCCATGTCTTCGGACAGCTCGTTCATCATGCCATTCATGGCAATCCAGGATTTGCCGCCATAGGTCAGCGACGCATTAGTCGAGCAACCATTGGTACCGGAGGTCATACCGAACGTTGCGTTGCCGGAAGTGCCGTTGGTGGTGGATGCCAGGAAGTGAGCCGGGGTGCCACGCTGACCTTCGAACAGCATGTTGCCCCAACCGCAATCCGGGCCGCCTGGCGCCTGAGCCATGGCATTGAGGGATACAACGGTGAAGAGAGTACCGAGAAGAATCCGTTTCATAGCTTTGTTCTCTTTATGTGCATACCAATGGACAAGGGGTCTGGCCCGATCTGGCGCCAGTGGGCCGGTTATTGTTCCAGCCGCGCAGTTTGGAGTTTAGGCACGTTCCTGAGGTTCCGTTATTTTTTGCATAACATTCGTTGAAAACATTGATTTAGACCCGACCCGCTTAGCGATACCGCTTTGTCTATGCTTTGGCTAGAGGCGCGCCTTGCAAGTGAGGTATGGGCGGCGCCAGAATGCCGCTATCTGCCCCGCCTGATGTAAGGAAGCCCGATGTCTGATCCTGTTGCTGCCAGCTTGCGTCTAGCGCCTGAATCGCTGACCCGTCCGTTTTCCGCTGAACAGTTCAGCTTCTCTACCACCAATGATTTGGAGCCCTTCCGCGGTGTGCTTGGCCAGGAACGTGCGGTCGAAGCCTTGCAGTTCGGTGTGGCGATGCCACGCCCCGGCTACAACGTATTCGTCATGGGTGAGCCCGGCACTGGCCGGTTCTCGTTCGTCAAACGCTACCTGAAAGCCGAAGGCAAACGCCTGCAGACCCCGGCGGACTGGGTCTATGTCAACAATTTCGATGATCCTCGCGAACCTCGTGCCCTGGAGTTGCCCTCTGGCACCGCCGGTGCCTTTATCGATGACATCAACGGCTTGATCGACAACCTGCTGGCGACTTTTCCGGCAGTGTTCGAGCACCCGTCCTACCAGCAGAAGAAAAGCGCCATCGACCGCGCCTTCAATCAACGCTATGACCGCGCGTTGGATGTGATCGAGCGCCTGGCGCTGGAGAAGGAAGTCGCGCTGTACCGCGACAGCACCAATATCGCCTTCACCCCGATGAGCGAAGGCAAGGCCGTGGACGAAGCCGAATTTGCCCAGTTGCCGGAAGCCGATCGCGAGCGTTTTCACGACGACATTGCGTGGCTGGAAGAGCGGCTGAACGAAGAGCTCGCCAGCCTGCCGCAGTGGAAGCGTGAGTCGAGCAATCAACTGCGCCAGCTCAACGAAGAAACCATCACACTGGCCTTGCAGCCATTGCTCGCACCGCTGTCGGAAAAGTACGCGGAAAACGCCGGCGTTTGCGGTTACCTGCAAGCGATGCAGGTGTACCTGCTCAAGACTGTGGTCGAGCAATTGGTGGACGACAGCAAAACTGACGCCATCGCCCGCAAGCTGCTGGAAGAGCAATACGCGCCGAGCCTGGTGGTCGGTCATCCGTTCAGCGGCGGTGCGCCAGTGGTCTTCGAGCCGCATCCGACCTATGACAACCTGTTTGGCCGCATCGAATACAGCACCGATCAGGGCGCGTTCTACACGACCTATCGGCAGTTGCGGCCGGGCGCCTTGCATCGGGCCAACGGCGGTTTCCTGATCCTCGAAGCAGAGAAAATGCTCAGCGAGCCGTTCGTATGGGATGCGCTCAAGCGCGCCTTGCAATCGCGCAAGCTGAAAATGGAATCGCCACTCGGTGAGCTGGGCCGCCTGGCCACCGTGACCCTGGCACCGCAACACATTCCGTTGCAGGTCAAGGTCGTCATCATTGGCGCCCGACAGCTCTACTACACGCTGCAGGACCTCGATCCGGACTTCCAGGAGATGTTCCGCGTTCTGGTGGACTTCGACGAAGACATCCCGATGGTTGACGAAAGCCTGGAGCAGTTCGCTCAGTTGCTCAAAACCCGCACCTCCGAAGAAGGCATGGCGCCGCTGACCGCTGATGCGGTGGCGCGTCTGGCGACTTACAGTGCTCGCCTGGCTGAGCACCAGGGGCGTTTGTCGGCGCGGATCGGTGATCTGTTCCAACTGGTCAGCGAGGCGGATTTCATTCGCCAACTGGCCGGTGATGAAATGACCGACGCCGGGCACATCGAACGTGCGCTCAAGGCCAAGGCCACGCGTACCGGGCGCGTCTCGGCGCGGATTCTTGATGACATGCTGGCGGGAATCATCCTGATCGACACGGATGGCGCGGCGGTGGGCAAATGTAACGGGCTGACAGTGCTGGAGGTCGGCGACTCGGCGTTCGGTGTGCCGGCGCGGATTTCCGCCACGGTGTATCCGGGCGGTAGCGGCATCGTCGACATCGAGCGCGAGGTCAATCTCGGCCAGCCCATTCACTCCAAAGGCGTGATGATCCTCACCGGGTATCTGGGCAGCCGTTACGCCCAGGAATTCCCGCTGGCGATTTCCGCGAGTATCGCCCTGGAGCAGTCCTACGGTTACGTCGATGGCGACAGTGCATCGCTGGGCGAGGCTTGCACCTTGATTTCGGCCTTGTCGAAAACCCCGCTCAAGCAGTGCTTTGCGATCACCGGCTCGATCAACCAGTTCGGTGAAGTGCAGGCGGTGGGTGGGGTCAACGAGAAAATCGAAGGCTTCTTCCGACTTTGCGAAGCGCGCGGGTTGACCGGTGAGCAAGGGGCGATCATTCCTCAGGCCAACGTTGCCACGCTGATGCTCGACGAGAAAGTGCTGACGGCGGTGCGCGCGGGGCAGTTCCACGTCTACGCCGTGCGCCAGGCCGATGAGGCGCTGAGCCTGTTGGTTGGCGAGCCGGCTGGTGCGCCAGACGCCGATGGTCAGTTCCCTGAAGGCAGCGTTAACGCGCGGGTGGTAGAACGCCTGCGGGTCATCGCAGAAATGATCAGCGAAGAAGACCTCAAGGAAGCGGAAAAAGAAGCTGCGCAGGAAGCGTTAGTGGAAGCCAAACCCGCCTGACATAGAGCCCCCTGTAGGAGCGAGGCTTGCCCGCGAAGAGCGATAACGCGGTTATTCCGGTAAAACCGCGTCACGGCTTTCGCGGGCAAGCCTCGCTCCTACAAGTGCCGTCGGTCTGACGTCAATATTCACACAATGACCATTCGGCGCCTTTCGGTCTCACCTGACGTACAAGTCAAACTTTTCTTCTATTCTCAGCTCAAGGATATCGACAGTAATCACTGGATCGAGACAGTCCTCCCGTGGGGGCTGAATACCGGATCTACCGAGGGTCGCCGCCATGTCGCGCAACCTCTGCCTCACCCGTCAATGCCTGGGCCTTGTGACCCGTATCGAGTGTGCCATCCGCCCATTGGCGGGAGATACGGGCATGTGGACCTTACTCTTTGCCGCCGGAATGGCCGGCGAACAACCTTCTGCCATTAAGGCCCAGGGCCCGTTTCATGGTCCCTTTGTGGCTGAGTCGATCCTCGACACCATCGTTGAAAGTCTCACCCTGCACGGCTATGAACTGGCCGATGATCCGCAAATCTGGTGCCTGCACCTGCAAGCTCAGCTGCGGGAAATCAATGGTGGCCGTTGCCGTAATCCTGGAGGTTTCGAGTTTCGACCCGAGCACTGAACCGGCTATTGGGCAAGGTGGGACGTATCCGCCGTGTCGAGTTTGACCTCGAATCCATATTGCACGGTGGTGAGGTCGGTTCGTTGATAGGTTTCCAGTCGGGCAGGCTGCCCGTAGAAGTAATGCACGCCCAATAATGCCGGGCCTTCTGCGCTCGCATCGTGAATGACCGAAAGAATCTCCTTCAGATAATTGCCGCTGTCGTCCTTGGCGAAGAAACGCCAGTCCTGGGCGGGAAACAGCTTCAGATCAACCACCAGCGCATTGCCTTTGAGCGCCAGGCCTTTGGGCAACTGGTGGGCGTCGATGGTTTTCTTTTCGACGGTGGCGAGGAACAGCGGCATGGAGCCCACCGCGTAAGCCGGGGTTTCTGGAAACAGGTTCAAGTCGTAGGTAATGGTGCCGCGCAGGGGATCGACCTGGTAAGCCTCAGGCGGCAATTCGATCGGCTCATTGCGCTTGCCGTTACCGTCCTCGGTAAAGAAGCTGACCGGGCTTTCACCGGGGTTGAAGGAGGTGCCGAGCAGCTCATCATTGAAGCTTTTGGAGTGATCGAACTCGATACGGGCGGCGCTGGGGTCTTCGACCGACTGACTGATGCTGACGTTCTTTTTCAGTTTTTCCTCGCCAAGCGTTGCGCCTTTGAGCCAGATCGGGGCCTGATCGTCGTACACCACCACCGGCAAAGTCAGTGGCTGGATGGTCTTTTCCGTGGTGTGTGGGTCGAAGCGACGGACTGGCAGGTCCAGGTTCTTGTGGGTCACCGTGGCGGTTGAAAAGTCCAGTACGCTGACCTCAAGGGTCTCGATCGGCCCATTGAAGTACACCTTGGAATAATGGTGGCTCTGTTGCTTCTTAAACGCGCGCTGCTCGTCATCGATCTGTTTTTCGAAGTTCTCGCTCCAGGCTTTCTGCTGCTGCATTTTCGCCAGTTGCTGTTGATAGAAAGCAATTTGTGCGGCGGTTTCATTGATCGAGCCTGAGCGCGAGAGAAACTGCCCGGTGCTGTCCTTGGCCTGAACGATCAGCGGGTTCAACGGTGTTTCGCTGACCTCGGGGGCCAGTGGTGCGCTGTTGTTGAATTCGATTTCGGCGTAGTTGTTGGCAAGTTTCAGCAGGGTGACGCTGAGGTTGTCGTTGGTGCGAGTCTGGCCAACGTCCTTTTTCGTCAGGTCGAAGCTGTAGAGCCGGCGCGGTGCGATCACGTCTACCTTGCCTTGCAGGCTCACCGGTTGTGGCTGGTTCTTGTTATCGACGTCCAGGCCATCGATGAAGGGGTAGGTCACCGTCAGGTCGTCGGGGTTGGTCAGGTTTGAGCTCGACGGGCTCAACTGAATACCGGGATCGGTTTCCGACCATTCCGGCTGAAACGGGATGACGCGCTTGTCGCTCAGGGTCACCGACTGCCATTCCAGGCCATGGGGAAAGAGAAACGCGGCCGGAATGCTGAAGTTGAAAGGGAACACCGGTTGCAGATCGGTCAGGTAGTCGGAACTGGAGTCTTTGTGCAGCACGAACAGACCGTTGATGTACGTGTCGACCAAGGCTTGTGGCGTGGGGTAGTGCTGGAGCACGGCGAGGGCGTCTTCGCCGTATTCTGTTTCTACCGGTTTGCTGTCGAGCTTGAGTTGCGCACGCTCGAGCAACAACAGTGAGCCGCCGAGTTCAGCCACGGCATCCTTGAGTTTCGGATCCTGAATCGCATCCAGAGACTTCTCGAGCTGCGCAGTTTTTTCCTCGAGGCTGACCTGGCGCTTCTCATCGCTGGGAGAGCAGGCGCTCATCAGCAAAGCCAGGCAAATTCCGGCGCTCGTTAGAGGCAATCGCACATCCATTTCCCGTCTTCCTGTCCGATGTCGCTGAGCTGTCAATGCTTTGGACACTAGCAGAAAAACCTTGTCACACACGCGCAGGTTGCGGATTTCCCGACGGTTTCTGGGTGTAACGGGTGGCTGATATACTCGCGGCCATTTCCAGCCCACATGTGAGATTTAATGGAACGCTTTATCGAAAATGCAATGTACGCCTCCCGCTGGCTGCTGGCGCCGATCTACTTTGGTCTGTCCCTCGGTCTGCTGGCGCTGGCGCTGAAATTCTTCCAGGAAGTGTTTCACGTCATCCCCAACGTGTTCTCGATGGCCGAGTCGGATCTGATTTTGGTGCTGCTGTCGCTGATCGACATGGCGCTGGTGGGCGGCCTGCTGGTGATGGTGATGATCTCCGGGTACGAGAACTTCGTTTCCCAACTGGATATCGACGAAGGCAAGGAGAAACTCAACTGGTTGGGCACCATGGACTCCTCTTCATTGAAGATGAAGGTGGCCGCTTCCATCGTGGCGATTTCGTCCATCCACCTGCTGCGGGTCTTCATGGACGCCAAGAACATCGATCCCGAGCATTTGAAGTGGTACGTGATCATCCACATGACCTTCGTGATTTCGGCGTTTGCCATGGGTTATCTGGATAAGCTGACCAAGCACTGATTGGCTAGACAGAGTTGCGAAACAGACGGGCGGTGTTGTTTGTGGCTTGTACTTTGATGCGCCGAGGCTTATGCCTGTAAGGATCTTGGCTCGCCACTGTGTGAGGTGTGTTCATGGACCTGCAAGAGTTGAATGCCTATGCCATCGCCGGGAAGATCGATGAGCTCAACCTGATCTCGATGGAAGGTGGGATCTACCTGTTGGAAGCGCGGATGCACGGCGCGGCGTATCCATTGAGTGATGCCCGCGGCCAGATGTTTCATCTGCGCTCGGTCGAGCATGCGCGTGAAGTGCTTCACGCCTTTCCCAGCTTGCCATTCAACCTTGTACATGTTTCGGTTCATGACGAGATGTGTGGACTCGGCATCGAGGAAAGCCTGAAGGTACCGATCGCGTGGCAGCACTGACACCTCTCATCAACGCGATGGCATCTGTGCTAGTCTGCTGGCCCTTTTGGTTCCGGGCGCTCCGGGATGCGCTGTGCACGCACGGCAAGTTCCAGGGCCGTCCGCACAGCGGAGCAGTGTCATGTCCGAAGTAAATCTGTCCACCGACGAAACCCGCGTCAGCTACGGTATTGGCCGTCAGCTGGGCGACCAACTGCGCGACAACCCGCCACCGGGCGTTAACCTGGACGCGATCCTGGCGGGTCTGACCGACGCATTCGCCGGCAAGGAAAGCCGTGTGGGTCAGGAAGAAATGTCCGCAAGCTTCAAGGTGATCCGCGAAATCATGCAAGCTGAAGCAGCCGCCAAAGCTGAAGCAGCGGCTGGCGAAGGCCTGGCATTCCTGGCTGAAAACGCCAAGCGTGACGGCATCACCACCCTGGCTTCCGGCCTGCAATTCGAAGTGCTGACCGCCGGTGAGGGCGCCAAGCCAACCCGTGAAGATCAAGTGCGTACTCACTACCACGGCACCCTGATCGACGGCACTGTGTTCGACAGCTCCTACGATCGTGGTCAGCCTGCAGAATTCCCGGTCGGCGGCGTGATCGCTGGCTGGACCGAAGCCCTGCAACTGATGAACGCCGGTAGCAAATGGCGTCTGTACGTGCCGAGCGAACTGGCTTACGGCGCTCAAGGCGTTGGCAGCATTCCACCGCACAGCGTACTGGTATTCGACGTCGAGCTGCTCGACGTTCTGTAATACATGAGCCTGTAGGAGCGAAGCTTGCTCGCGAATGCATCACCTCGGTTTCAAGTCGGAACCGAGTTGCCTGTTTCGCGGGCAAGCCTCGCTCCTACAAGGTTTTGCGTTTTTCATATTTCAATCTTGTGGTGCAGTTCGCTTGTCGGGCGCAATGCCCGGGCATAGCAGAACAGAAACAGATTGCGCACCAGTTCCTTAAGCACCACCGGCTCGCTGGAACTCAAGCCGTCGACATCCAGATCACCCTGATCCTGCAGCTCGTTCAAGGCTTCTTCTTCAAGCACCGCACAGACTTCCCCGGTTTCCCGATGGAGGATCCTGAGGTAAGGGTGTGGCCGGTCCAGCCAGGCATCGATCAAATAAGTCATGGGTCTCATCTCCATTGATTGGTTTCAATGAGAATAATTCTTATTCATCAAATAGCAAGGACCTATTGGCGGCTTGTGTTTTATTCTGGGTAAGGGTTGCGTAGGTCAAAACGGCTGGCGTTTGGCTATTGCGAAGGATTGTTGGGTAAAGCGGGGGAGGTGAACCACCATCCCACGCAGGGCGCAGGATGGAAGACAACAGGCTCAGACTTTTCTGACGAACTCGGATTTGAGCTTCATCGGGCCGATGCCGTCGATCTTGCAATCGATGTCGTGATCGCCATCGCACAGGCGGATGTTCTTGACCTTGGTGCCGACCTTGACCACCAGCGACGTGCCTTTGACCTTGAGGTCCTTGATCACGGTGATGGTGTCGCCGTCCTGCAGGACGTTGCCCACCGAATCCTTCTTCGCGGTGTCATCGGACACTGCTTCGGCTTCGCCGCTGGCGGACCACTCGTGGGCGCACTCAGGGCAGATCAGCTGGGCGCCGTCTTCGTAGGTGTATTCGGAATTGCATTTTGGGCAGGGTGGCAACGTGCTCACTAAAGCTCCTTGGAGTCAGGGTCGCTAAAAGTCGCACATTGTATAGGGTTTTTAGGCGGAGGAGGGTGATGGAGCAAACCTGTGGGGGAGGGGCCCCACAGGTTGAGGTGTCAGTGCGTGCGCGCGACCGCAAACTCGCTCAACTCGACCAGCGCATCGCGATACTCGCTGGCTGGCAGCGCATCGAGGCATTTGATCGCGCGGGCCACGAAGTCGCGAGCCAGCTGGGCGGTGTAATCCAGCGAGCCTGACGCTTCCACGGCTTCGCGGATGCTTTCCAGGTCTTCGATGCCGCCTTTCTGGATCGCCTTGCGAACCAGTGCAGCCTGCTCCGGCGTACCTTCACGCATGGTGTAGATCAGCGGCAGGGTCGGCTTGCCTTCAGCCAGGTCGTCACCGACGTTCTTGCCCAGGGTTTCAGCGTCACCTTTGTAGTCCAGCAGGTCGTCGACCAGTTGGAAGGCTACGCCCAGGTGATCGCCGAAGGTACGCAGCGCTTCGCTCTGTTCCGGAGTGGCTTCGCACAGGGCTGCGGCGCTGTGTGTCGACGCTTCGAAGAGCATCGCGGTCTTGCCGCGGATGACTTCCATGTAGGTTTCTTCAGTGGTGCTGGCGTCACGGACCTTGGAAAGCTGCAACACTTCGCCTTCGGCGATGATGCGCGTGGCTTGCGAAAGGATCTTCATCACCGGCATGGAGCCCAGTTCGACCATCATTTCGAAGGACCGCGAATACAGAAAGTCACCCACCAGCACGCTTGGGGCGTTACCCCACATGGCGTTGGCGGTCGAGCGGCCACGGCGCATACCGGACATGTCGACCACGTCGTCATGCAGCAGGGTCGCTGTATGCAGGAACTCGATGGTCGCGGCCAGCAGGCGCAGGTCATCGCCTTCGCGGCCCAGGGCCTTGCCACACAGCAAGACTAACAATGGACGCAGGCGTTTACCGCCAGCCGAGGTTATGTAGTCGCCGATTTTCGATACCAGCGGCACTCGGGAAGCCAGCTGCTTCTTGATGATGCCGTCGACGGCGCTAAAATCGTCCGCCACCGCGCGGTAGAAAGCTTGGGGTTGCATCAGCGACAGTTGCTCCAGAAGGGTTGCGCGGCATGCTAGGACCCGCGTCGGCGAGTGTCAAGGTACGATGGACGGCCTCTTGCATCGCCCCGGTAGCTTGCGTACAATCGCGCACCCTGAACTTCCTGGGCAGCACCTGCCTTACGCAATTGCAAACAGGCCTTCCAGCCTTATGCAGCCATGCCAGCCAATACCTCTTCTTATAAAGAGCTGGGTGAGCAGGATTATCGGAGAAATACCATGTCTTATGCAGTAATCGTTACTGGTGGCAAGCAGTACAAAGTTGCTCCAGGTGAATACCTGAAGATCGAAAAACTGGAAATCGCTACCGGCGAATCCGTTACTTTTGATCGCGTTCTGTTGGTTGCCAATGGCGACGACGTGAATATCGGCGCTCCAGTTGTTCCTGGCGCTACCGTTGTGGCTGAAGTGATCTCCCAAGGTCGTCACGATAAAGTCCGCATCATCAAGTTCCGTCGTCGTAAGCACCACATGAAGCGTATGGGCCACCGCCAGTGGTACACCGAGATCAAAATCACCGGTATTCAGGCTTAATTTCAGCCTAATTCCTCACTAGGAGAATTGACTCATGGCACACAAAAAAGCTGGTGGTAGTACCCGTAACGGTCGCGACTCAGAAGCCAAACGCCTTGGCGTGAAGATGTATGGCGGCCAGGTTATCATTCCGGGCAACATCATCGTGCGTCAGCGCGGCACCCAATTCCACGCTGGCTACGGCGTTGGTATGGGCAAAGATCACACTCTGTTCGCTAAAATCGACGGCGTGATCAAGTTCGAAGTAAAAGGCGCTTTCAATCGCCGTTACGTAAGCATTGTCCCGAAGACTGAAGTCGTCGCGGCATAATTACGCAGTTGCTGGAAAAGCCCTGTCTTGCGACGGGGCTTTTTCGTTTGTGGGGTGAGTCTCTTGCAAAGCTGTTTGTGATGGGCTCCAGCGCTGGATTTGCGGTCGTTGATTGAGGTCGCTGCGCTCATTTTTGCAAGAGTCTTATGTCTAGGTTTTTTCGGCTCGTCCGTATGGCGAGAGGCGTTTTGTTATGAAGTTTGTTGATGAAGTATCGATTCGAGTAAAGGCCGGTGACGGCGGCAACGGTTGCATGAGCTTCCGTCGCGAAAAATTCATTGAAAACGGCGGCCCGAACGGCGGTGACGGTGGTGATGGCGGCTCGGTCTACATGATCGCCGACGAAAACCTCAACACCCTGGTGGACTACCGTTACACCCGGCACTTCGATGCCGAGCGCGGTTCCAACGGCGGCAGCACCGACTGCACTGGCAAGAAAGGTGAAGAGCTGGTGCTGCGTGTCCCGGTTGGCACCACGGTCATCGACTCCGCTACTCAGGAAGTGATTGGCGACCTGACAAAAGCGGGTCAGCGTCTGTTGGTTGCTCACGGCGGCTGGCACGGCTTGGGTAACACCCGATTCAAGTCCAGTACCAACCGTGCTCCGCGTCAGACCACTCCGGGCAAGCCGGGTGAGGCGCGTGATCTGAAGCTGGAAATGAAGGTGTTGGCTGACGTCGGTCTGCTGGGTTTACCGAATGCTGGCAAAAGTACCTTCATTCGTTCGGTCTCGGCCGCCAAGCCAAAAGTCGCCGATTATCCGTTCACCACGTTGGTGCCAAACCTGGGCGTGGTCAGTGTCGATCGCTGGAAAAGCTTCGTGGTAGCGGACATTCCGGGTCTGATCGAAGGCGCTTCCGATGGCGCGGGTCTGGGGATTCGTTTCCTCAAGCACTTGTCGCGTACGCGTCTGCTGTTGCACCTTGTGGACATGGCGCCGCTCGATGACGCCAGCGCCCCGGATGCCGCTGAAGTGATCGTCAGCGAACTGACCAAGTTCAGCCCGTCCCTGGCTGAGCGTGATCGTTGGTTGGTGCTGAACAAGTGCGACCAGATCCTTGAAGAAGAGCATGATGCTCGCGTCAAGGAGATCGTTGATCGCCTGGAATGGACCGGTCCGGTCTACGTGATCTCGGCCATCTCCAAGCTGGGCACTGAGCGTCTTTGCCACGACATCATGCGTTACATGGAAGATCGTGCCGATCGCCTGGCTAACGACCCGGTCTACAAAGAAGAGTTGGCCGAGCTCGATCAGCGCATCGAAGACGAAGCCCGTGCTCAGCTGCAGGCGCTGGATGACCAGCGTGCCCTGCGTCGTAGCGGCGTGAAGTCGGTCCACGACATCGGCGACGATGATTGGGATGAAGAAGATGTGGATGACGAAGACGGTCCGGAAATCATTTACGTGCGTGACTGATTCGGTAGGAGCGAGGCTTGCCCGCGAAGGCGGTCTATCTGCCTGATCGCGGTGTTATCATCGCTGGCAAGCCGGCACTTTAGGCGCCGCTCAATCGAGCGGCGTTTTAGTATCTGGAAATTGGTAGTCACGAATAACGTCACGGGCAGCGCTGGGTCGCGCTGTCCTCAAGCTAGGGTTGAAGATGATGCGGAGCAAGGTGACAGGTGCGCAGCGTTGGGTCGTGAAGATCGGCAGCGCTTTGCTGACTGCGGACGGCAAGGGCCTGGATCGCGCGGCAATGGGTGTTTGGGTCGAGCAGATGGTGGCTTTGCATGAGGCTGGCGTCGAGCTGGTGCTGGTGTCCTCCGGGGCGGTGGCGGCCGGTATGAGTCGCTTGGGCTGGACCGTACGGCCCAGTGCGATGCACGAGTTGCAGGCCGCTGCCGCCATCGGTCAGATGGGGTTGGTGCAGGCCTGGGAGTCGAGCTTTGCCGAGCATGGCCGGCATACCGCGCAGATTCTCCTGACTCACGACGACTTGTCCGACCGCAAGCGCTACCTGAACGCCCGCAGCACCTTGCGAGCGTTGGTTGAGCTGAAAGTTATTCCGGTGATCAACGAAAACGACACTGTGGTCACTGACGAAATCCGTTTCGGCGATAACGACACCCTGGCGGCGCTGGTAGCCAACCTGGTCGAAGCTGACTTGCTGGTGATCCTCACCGATCGCGACGGCATGTTCGACGCCGATCCGCGCAACAACCCTCACGCCAATCTGATTTACGAAGCGCGCGCCGATGATCCGGCGCTGGATGCGGTAGCGGGCGGTACGGGTGGCGCGCTGGGTCGTGGCGGCATGCAGACCAAATTGCGCGCTGCGCGGCTGGCGGCTCGTTCCGGTGCGCATACCGTCATCGTCGGCGGGCGTATTGAGCGCGTGCTGGATCGCCTCAAGGCGGGCGAGCGCATCGGCACCTTGCTGTCACCTGAGCGCGGCCTGCTGGCGGCGCGCAAGCAATGGCTGGCCGGGCACCTGCAAACCCGCGGCACGCTCGTGCTGGATGCTGGTGCGGTGACGGCGCTGTCCCAGGGCAACAAAAGTTTGCTGCCGGTCGGTGTCAAGCTGGTCCAGGGCAGCTTCCGTCGTGGTGAGATGGTGGTTTGCGTGGCGCCGGACGGTCGTGAAATCGCCCGAGGCCTGGCCAACTACAGCGCGCTGGAAGCACAAAAAATCATCGGTCAGTCGTCTGAGGCGATTGTCGGTCTGTTGGGTTACATGGCGGAACCGGAACTGGTTCACCGCAATAACCTGATCCTGGTCTGAGGGAATACCTGAATGCGCGTTGCAAAAGGATTGTTGGGCCTGTTGTTGGCGGTGCCGCTGCTGGCCTCGGCCGAGGAGATTGGTCAGGTGTCGACGGTGTTCAAATTCGTCGGCCCGAACGACCGTATCGTCGTCGAGGCGTTTGATGATCCAAAGGTCGAGGGCGTGACTTGCTACCTGTCGCGAGCCAAGACGGGCGGCGTGAAGGGTGGTTTGGGGCTGGCTGAAGATCGCGCTGAAGCCTCTATCGCTTGCCGTCAGGTCGGGCCGATCAGCTTCAAGGGTGAGTTGAAGGGTGGCGACGAGGTGTTCAAGGAGCGCACATCGCTGGTGTTCAAGACCATGCAGGTGGTGCGATTCCTCGACAAGAAGCGCAATACGCTGGTGTACCTGGTCTACAGCGATCGGGTGATCGAAGGCAGTCCGCAGAATGCGGTGACGGCGATTCCAATTTTGCCGTGGGCGCAGGCTCAGTAATCTAAAGAAGATCAAAAGTATGGGGCGGGGCTGGCCCTTCCCATTTTTTTTGCGCTGGGCTTACTAAATCACAGGCAATAAAAAACCGACCCTGGGGTCGGTTTTTCAACAAGCTTATCGCTTATGCGGCAACAGCAAGGTTCAGAGCCTTGACGTGACCGTTCAGGCGGCTCTTATGACGAGCAGCCTTGTTCTTGTGGATGATGCCTTTATCGGCCATGCGGTCGATAACTGGCACTGCCAGAACGTAAGCAGCTTGAGCTTTTTCAGCGTCTTTTGCGTCAATGGCTTTAACTACATTCTTGATGTAGGTACGAACCATGGAACGCAGGCTGGCGTTGTGGCTGCGACGCTTCTCAGCCTGTTTTGCACGTTTTTTGGCGGAAGGTGTGTTGGCCACCGTCGAGCTCCTCGAAAGACTTTTTAGGAAATAGCAAACAAAATAGGCCGCGAATCATGCCGATGAGTTGATGTCTTGTCAAGGGCGGTTGAGACGTTCCGCTAAGTGGTAGGTATAAAGAGGCGGGATATTTATTTCCGGCGCTTGACCTGTAAACTCGCGAGCTTTGGCTCTGTGCTGCTGCGGCGCGGAGTATCGCATAAGTAGGCGCTTTGTTCGCCTGCTGTTTATCGACAGGCACAAACTCTTTCAATGAATCTGCTCAAATCGTTGGCCGCCGTCAGCTCTATCACGATGCTTTCCCGGGTTCTGGGGTTCGTACGTGACACCCTTATCGCGCGTACATTTGGCGCGGGGATGGCGACCGACGCCTTCTTTATCGCCTTCAAACTGCCCAATCTGCTGCGGCGGATCTTCGCTGAAGGGGCATTTTCCCAGGCGTTCGTGCCGATTCTTGCTGAATACAAAAGCCAGAAGGGCGAGGAGGCGACGCGAACCTTCATTGCTTACATATCGGGCCTGCTGACGCTGGTGCTGGCGCTGGTCACCGCTTTGGGCATGATCGCCGCGCCGTGGGTCATCTGGGCGACCGCGCCGGGTTTCACCGATACGCCGGAAAAATTCGAGCTGACTTCCGATCTGCTGCGGGTGACCTTTCCTTATATATTGCTGATCTCCCTGTCTTCATTGGCCGGGGCGATCCTCAATACGTATAACCGCTTCTTGGTGCCGGCCTTCGTGCCGACCCTGCTCAATGTCAGCATGATCATCTTTTCGTTGTTTCTGACGCCGTATTTCGATCCGCCGGTCATGGCGTTGGGCTGGGCAGTACTGGTGGGCGGCCTGGCGCAATTGCTCTATCAGTTGCCGCACCTGAAGAAGATCGGCCTGCTGGTGTTGCCACGTCTGAACCTGCGTGACAGCGGCGTCTGGCGGGTCATGAAACAAATGCTTCCGGCGATTCTCGGCGTGTCCGTGAGCCAGATTTCGCTGATCATCAATACCATTTTCGCCTCGTTCCTGGTCGCCGGTTCCGTGTCCTGGATGTACTACGCCGACCGTTTGATGGAGTTGCCCTCCGGCGTTCTGGGTGTGGCGCTGGGTACGATTCTCCTGCCGACCCTGGCCAAGACCTATGCCAGCAAGGATCGCCAGGAATATTCGCGGATCCTCGATTGGGGTTTGCGCCTGTGCTTCGTGCTGGTGCTGCCGTGCTCGCTGGCGTTGGGCATTTTGGCTGAGCCGCTGACGGTTTCGCTGTTTCAGTACGGTCAGTTCAGCGCGTTTGACGCCTCCATGACGCAACGGGCTCTGATCGCTTATTCGGTCGGTTTGCTCGGGATTATCGTGATCAAAGTGCTGGCGCCGGGCTTTTATGCGCAACAAAACATCCGCACGCCGGTAAAAATCGCGATTTTCACCCTGATCGTTACCCAATTGTTCAACCTGGTGTTGATCGGCCCGCTGGCCCATGCCGGTCTGGCTTTGGCCATCAGCATCGGTGCGTGCATTAACGCCAGCCTGCTGTTCTATCAACTGCGCAAGCAGCAGATGTATCAGCCGCAACCGGGTTGGGCGAAGTTCGCTGCCAAACTAGTGATCGCGGTGTTGGTGATGTCTGTTGTGCTACTGGTCGGGATGCATTTCATGCCGACGTGGGATCAGGGCCATATGCTTGAACGGTTCCTGCGTCTGGGCGCACTGGTTGTTGCCGGTGTGGTCGCTTATTTCGGCATGTTACTGCTGATGGGCTTCCGTTTGCGCGACTTCAATCGCAAGGCGTTGAGCTGAGGTCCTTGCCTTGATAAACACGGGCGAATCGACGGTTTTGTCGGCTCGATCACTTTGGGTTACGGTGTTGCCTGTCGTCGGCCGCCGGGTGTGGTTATAATCGACCACTTTATGAGCAAGAAGCGCGTTATGCAGCTGGTTCGAGGCCTCCACAATCTGCGCCCCCAGCATCGGGGCTGCGTCGCCACTATTGGCAACTTTGACGGTGTTCACCGTGGCCACCAGGCGATCCTGGCGAGGCTACGCGAGCGAGCGCTCGAGTTGGGCGTGCCCAGCTGCGTGGTGATTTTCGAGCCGCAGCCGCGAGAATTCTTCGCCCCTGACACGGCTCCGGCCCGTCTGGCCCGGCTACGGGACAAACTGCAGCTGTTGGCTGAGGAAGGTGTCGACCGGGTCCTGTGCCTGGCCTTCAATCAGCGCTTGAGCAAGCTCGGCGCCAGCGAATTCGTCGACACCATTCTGGTGGACGGCCTCGGGGTCCAGCATCTGGAGGTCGGTGACGACTTCCGTTTCGGCTGTGACCGGGTAGGGGATTTCGATTTCCTGCAACAGGCCGGCGTGATACAGGGCTTCACCGTCGAAGCGGCGCAAACCGTCGTACTGGACGGCATTCGCGTCAGCAGCACTCAGGTGCGAAATGCCTTGGCCGCCGCCGATTTCGCCTTGGCCGAAGGGCTGCTCGGTCGTCCTTTCCAGATCACCGGGCGGGTCCTGCACGGCCAGAAGCTGGCACGGCAACTGGGCACGCCGACCGCCAACATACAACTCAAGCGTCGTCGCGTGCCGCTGACTGGGGTTTATCTGGTCAACGTCGACATCGACGGCAAGACCTGGCCAGGTGTCGCCAACATTGGCGTGCGGCCCACGGTACAAGGTGATGGCAAAGCCCACCTCGAAGTGCACCTTTTAGATTTTGCCGGCGATCTGTATGACCGGCGTTTGACGGTGGTTTTCCACCACAAGCTGCGTGAAGAGCAGCGTTTCGCCTCTCTGGAGGCGCTTAAGACGGCGATCAATGCGGATGTTGCCGCCGCCCGTGCCCTGTCGCACCTAGCGCCAATCGCTAATGAAGAGCCTTAAATGACCGACTATAAAGCCACGCTAAACCTTCCGGACACCGCCTTCCCAATGAAGGCCGGCCTGCCTCAGCGCGAACCGCAGATTCTGCAGCGCTGGGACAGCATTGGCCTGTACGGTAAGTTGCGCGAGATTGGCAAGGATCGTCCGAAGTTCGTTCTGCACGACGGTCCTCCGTACGCCAACGGCACGATTCACATCGGTCATGCGCTGAACAAAATTCTCAAGGACATGATCATCCGCTCGAAAACCCTGTCGGGTTTCGACGCGCCTTATGTTCCGGGCTGGGACTGCCACGGTCTGCCGATCGAGCACAAAGTCGAAGTGACCCACGGTAAGAATCTGGGCGCGGACAAGACCCGCGAACTGTGCCGTGCCTATGCCACTGAGCAGATCGAAGGTCAGAAATCCGAATTCATCCGTCTGGGCGTGTTGGGCGACTTTGCCAATCCGTACAAGACCATGGACTTCAAAAACGAGGCCGGTGAAATTCGCGCCCTGGCTGAAATCGTCAAGGGCGGTTTTGTGTTCAAGGGCCTCAAGCCTGTGAACTGGTGCTTCGACTGCGGTTCGGCCCTGGCTGAAGCGGAAGTCGAGTACGAGAACAAAAAGTCCTCGACCATCGACGTGGCCTTTCCGATTGCCGACGAAGCCAAGCTGGCGGCCGCTTTCGGTCTGCCGTCGCTGGGAAAACCTGCTTCGATCGTGATCTGGACCACCACCCCGTGGACCATTCCGGCCAACCAGGCGCTGAACGTTCACCCGGAATTCAACTACGCCCTGGTCGACGTCGGCGACAAACTGTTGGTGCTGGCTGAAGAGCTGGTCGAGTCGTGCCTGGCGCGCTACAAGCTGGAAGGCTCGGTCATCGCGACAACCACCGGTTCGGAACTGGAACTGATCAACTTCCGTCACCCGTTCTACGACCGTCTGTCGCCGGTTTACCTGGCTGAGTACGTCGAACTGGGCGCCGGCACCGGCGTGGTTCACTCCGCACCGGCTTACGGCGTGGACGACTTCGTGACCTGCAAGAAGTACGGCATGGTCAACGACGACATCCTCAATCCGGTACAGAGCAACGGCGTCTACGCGACGTCGCTGGAGTTCTTCGGTGGCCAGTTCATCTGGAAGGCCAACCCGGCCATCGTCGACAAGCTGTCGGAAGTCGGCGCGCTGCTGCACACCGAAACCATCGAACACAGTTACATGCACTGCTGGCGTCACAAGACTCCACTGATCTACCGCGCCACCGCGCAGTGGTTCATCGGTATGGACAAAGAACCAGCGACCGGCGACACCCTGCGCAAGCGCGCGATCAAAGCCATCGAAGAGACCAAGTTCGTTCCGGCCTGGGGCCAGGCGCGCCTGCACTCGATGATCGCCAACCGTCCGGACTGGTGCATCTCCCGTCAGCGCAACTGGGGTGTGCCGATCCCGTTCTTCCTGAACAAGGAAAGCGGCGAACTGCACCCACGCACCGCCGAGCTGATGGAAGAAGTCGCCAAGCGCGTCGAAGTCGAAGGCATCGAAGCCTGGTTCAAGATGGACGCCGCTGAGCTGCTGGGCGATGAAGCGCCGCAGTACGACAAGATCAGCGACACCCTGGACGTCTGGTTCGATTCGGGCACCACGCACTGGCATGTCCTGCGCGGTTCGCACCCGATGGGCCACGAGACCGGCCCACGTGCCGACTTGTACCTGGAAGGCTCTGACCAACACCGTGGCTGGTTTCACTCGTCGTTGCTGACCGGTTGCGCCATCGACAACCACGCGCCGTACCGCGAGCTGCTGACTCACGGCTTCACCGTCGACGAGTCCGGCCGCAAGATGTCCAAGTCCTTGGGCAACGTGATCGCGCCACAAAAGGTCAACGACACCCTGGGCGCCGACATCATGCGGCTGTGGGTCGCTTCCACCGATTACTCGGGTGAAATGGCCGTTTCCGAGCAGATCCTGCAACGCAGTGCGGACGCCTACCGGCGTATCCGTAACACCGCGCGCTTCCTGCTTTCGAACCTGACCGGCTTCAACCCAGCCACCGACATCCTGCCGGCCGAAGAAATGCTCGCCCTGGACCGTTGGGCTGTAGACCGCACCCTGCTGCTACAACGCGAGTTGCAAGAGCACTACGGCGAATACCGTTTCTGGAACGTCTACTCCAAGATCCACAATTTCTGCGTGCAGGAGTTGGGCGGTTTCTACCTGGACATCATCAAGGACCGTCAGTACACCACTGGCGCCAACAGCAAGGCCCGCCGTTCGGCGCAAACCGCGCTGTACCACATCAGTGAAGCGCTGGTGCGCTGGATCGCGCCGATCCTCGCCTTCACCGCCGACGAACTGTGGGAATACCTGCCGGGCGAGCGTAACGAATCGGTGATGCTCAACACCTGGTACGAAGGCCTGACTGAACTGCCGGACAACGTCGAACTGGGTCGCGCCTACTGGGAGCGGATCATGGCGGTGAAGGTCGCGGTCAACAAGGAAATGGAAATCCAGCGCGCGGCCAAGGCTGTCGGCGGCAACCTGCAAGCCGAAGTGACGCTGTTCGCCGAAGAGGCGCTGAGCGCCGATCTGGCCAAGCTGAGCAACGAACTGCGTTTCGTTCTGATCACCTCGACCGCCAGCGTTGCGCCTTTTGTTCAGTCACCAGAGGACGCGGTAGTCACCGAAGTCAGCGGCCTGAAGTTGAAAATCGTCAAGTCGGCCTTCGCCAAGTGCGCCCGTTGCTGGCACTGCCGTGAAGATGTCGGCGTAAACCCGGAGCATCCGGAAATCTGTGGCCGTTGCGTCGACAATATCAGCGGCGCTGGCGAGGTTCGTCACTATGCCTAATGCTGCTGGTCGTTTCGGACGGCTGAGCTGGCTCTGGTTGAGTTTGCTGGTCCTGGTCATCGACCAGGCCAGCAAGTTCTACTTCGAAGGCAAGCTCGAGATGTACCAGCAAATCGTGGTGATCCCCGATCTGTTCAGCTGGACACTGGCTTACAACACAGGCGCGGCGTTCAGTTTCCTGGCCGACAGCTCTGGCTGGCAGCGCTGGTTGTTTGCCCTGATCGCTGTGGTGGTCAGTGCAGTGCTGGTGGTCTGGCTCAAGCGTCTGGGGCGCAACGAAACCTGGCTGGCCGTCGCTCTGGCGCTGGTTCTGGGTGGCGCGCTGGGCAATCTGTATGACCGCATTGCCTATGGCCATGTGATCGATTTCATCCTGGTGCATTGGCAGAACCGCTGGTATTTCCCGGCGTTCAACTTTGCCGACAGTGCAATTACTGTCGGTGCCGTGATGCTTGCGCTGGATATGTTCAAAAGTAAAAAGACTGGAGAAGCCGTTCATGACTGAACAGGTATTGGCTGAGCAACGCATCCGCCAGAACACGGAAGTCACCTTGCACTTTGCACTGCGCCTGGAGAACGGCGACACCGTCGACAGCACCTTCGACAAAGCCCCGGCGACCTTCAAGGTCGGTGACGGTAACCTGTTGCCAGGTTTCGAAGCAGCGCTGTTCGGCTTCAAGGCTGGCGACAAGCGTACGCTGACAATTGCGCCGGAAAACGCTTTTGGCCAACCCAACCCGCAGAACGTACAGATCATCCCGCGCTCGCAGTTCAAGGACATGGAACTGTCGCCTGGCTTGCTGGTGATCTTTAACGATGCGGCGAATACTGAGTTGCCCGGTGTAGTGAAGGAATTCGATGACGAGCAAGTGACCATCGACTTCAACCACCCGCTGGCCGGCAAGACATTGACCTTTGACGTCGAGATCATCAACGTCAAATCGCTGTAACTGACCAAAAAAGGTCAAATGTAGGAGCAGAGCTTGCTCCGGGCGGCGTTCCGACGAAGGTGTTGTCACCTTCAACATCAATGTCGACTGGCACACCGCTTTCGTCGGAACGCCGCCCGGAGCAAGCTCTGCTCCTACAGAGTTGTAATGATCTAACTTCTTGCGCGCAAGACACGAGGCACAGCATGCAAATCAAACTCGCCAACCCCCGTGGCTTCTGCGCCGGTGTGGACCGGGCGATCGAAATCGTCAACCGTGCACTGGAAGTCTTCGGGCCGCCGATCTACGTGCGCCACGAAGTGGTCCACAACAAATTCGTCGTCGAAGACCTGCGTGCTCGTGGAGCGATCTTTGTCGAAGAACTGGATCAGGTGCCAGATGATGTCATCGTGATCTTCAGTGCCCACGGCGTTTCCCAGGCCGTGCGTAGCGAAGCCGCCGGTCGTGGTCTGAAAGTGTTCGACGCTACCTGTCCGCTGGTGACCAAGGTGCACATCGAAGTGGCGCGCTACAGCCGCGACGGCCGTGAATGCATCCTGATCGGCCACGCCGGTCACCCGGAAGTCGAAGGCACCATGGGCCAGTACGATGGCAGCAATGGTGGCGCGATCTATCTGATCGAAGACGAGAAAGACGTCGCCGCCTTGCAGGTGAGCAACCCTGAAAAACTGGCGTTCGTGACCCAGACCACCCTGTCCATGGACGATACCAGCCGCGTCATCGACGCACTGCGTACGCGCTTCCCGGCGATCGGCGGTCCGCGCAAGGACGACATCTGCTACGCCACGCAAAACCGTCAGGACGCGGTCAAGCAACTGGCCGATGAATGCGACGTAGTACTGGTGGTCGGCAGCCCGAACAGCTCCAACTCCAATCGCTTGCGTGAACTGGCCGAGCGCATGGCCACCCCAGCCTACCTGATCGACGGTGCCGAAGACCTGCAAGAGAGCTGGTTCGAGGGTGTCGAGCGAATCGGCATCACCGCCGGCGCCTCCGCGCCAGAAGTTCTGGTGCGTGGCGTGATCCAGCAGTTGCAGGCGTGGGGCGCTACCGGCGCGGATGAACTGGCCGGTCGCGAGGAGAACATCACCTTCTCCATGCCTAAAGAGTTGCGCGTGCGCTCCCTGCTTTAACGCCTTTGCCCCCAGGGCATAGCGCCTGCTCAGCCTTATGGCTGCGCAGGCTTACGCGGCCGGTAGCGGCCAGCACCACCTGGAGGTGAGTGACCGGTTCGCGGGCTGCGCAAATGTGCAATGTTCCTGCTTGAAAGGCCCGTCCGGGCATCTGTGGCTCGCCAATACTGTTGAAACGTATGTATCGCCTGACCGGCCAGTTGCCGATAATCGGTACCCGAGCGCCAATCGCGCGCTCAAAGAGCAGCGGATTGCTGTTGTCCTCTGCCCCTTTACCACTGATATCCAGAATGATCCGCCAGCCCTGACTCCAGTCGCCGTTGATGCCGTGAATCACGACGCTCTGGTTATGTGTGATGGCAACGGTTCTGGCGTTGCGTATACCGCCGATAAGCAACTGCGCCGCCTGCTCGCGATGGTTCGATTCAGTCAGTGCTGCGAACGCCGGACTGACCAGTTGCAGAACAATTCCGACAATTGTCAGTCCCATGAGCAGTTCGATCAGGCTGAAACCTCGCTGATGCATGTCATCTCCCTCCCTGGAGTACTGCGGCCCGCGCGATCCCTGCGCGAGTATTGGCAAAACAACCGAACATCTGCCGGTCGAATGTTCTAGCGTGTAGAAGCAGGTATAGCCGACGGCAACGGAGGGCACCGATGGATCATCGTACAAAAGGTTTCACGCTGATCGAGTTGCTGGTCGCGCTCGCAGTATTTCTGGTCCTGATCACTCTGGCCGTACCGGCATTTACCCGTTCGGTGCAAATCACCAAGGCCGACACCGAAATCGGTGATCTGCAACGGGGTCTGAATTTCGCCCGGCTCGAGGCGATCGATCGGGGTGTCACTACCCGGGTTCGCCCAACGGTAGAAGACGGTGCCTGGACCGGGGATCTGTCGGTCTATGACGGTACTGGCAAATTGGCCAAAGTATTGCGGGTTGTTCCAGCGATGA
This sequence comes from Pseudomonas sp. MDT1-16, assembly GCF_054898115.1. Taxonomy (NCBI): domain Bacteria; kingdom Pseudomonadati; phylum Pseudomonadota; class Gammaproteobacteria; order Pseudomonadales; family Pseudomonadaceae; genus Pseudomonas; species Pseudomonas sp. MDT1-16. Next base: position 5,474,341 of record NZ_CM142717.1, on the reverse strand, counting down.
GCAGCGGGGCGACTCTGACGCTAACCTCAGGAGTGACCGCCATCGATTTCAACAATCTGGGTGGTTTGTCGGCACCGTCCACGGCGGTAGTGATCAGCTATGTACTGGGGGCGCAAAGCAGGACGCTGAATGTGTGTTTGAACGGACGAATTCTATTGGGTGGAAGTTGCGGATGAGGGGATGGAGCAAGCGTGCACAGGAGGGCATGACGCTGATCGAAGTTTTGGTTGCGTTGTTGATTCTGGGTGTTGGGCTGTTGGGGGCGGCGGCGATTCAGCTCAATGCGCTGAAGTATACTGACAGCTCGCGGATGACCAGCCAGGCCAGTTTTATCGCCTACGACATGATGGACCGCATTCGCGCCAACTCCGGTGCCGACTACACCGTCACGCCACCGACCTCGGGCAACTTGAGCATCGCCCGGGATCAGGACCTCTACGACTTCACGACCAACATCGTCAATTTCGGCGGCGCCACGGCTACTGGCAGCGTTACGCTCAATCAGCGGGTGTACACCATCACCATCACCTGGGATGACTCGCGGGCCGCCAACACCGCCAATTCCCGTCGCAGCTTTGTGCTGAGCAGTCGCGCCGCCGTCGATCCGGTGACGACGCCATGAGCCGGCTCAATCGAGGTTTCGGCCTGATCGAAATGCTGATCGCCCTGGCGTTGAGCCTGGTCGTGGTGCTCGGTGTGGCGCAGATTTTCATTGCAGCCAAGAACACCTACGTCAGCCAAAACGCGTCGGCCGACCTGCAGGAAGATGCTCGATTTGTGCTGAGCAAAATGATTCAGGAAATTCGCATGGTGGGGATGTTTGGTTGTCTGGGAACGATCACTGACGCAAGCGCCGGGGGGAGTTTCAATGCCAGCCAGGTAACGCCGATCAGTTGGGACAATGCCAATCTCAAGCTGACCTTGGTGACCGCCGATGTGGGAGCAGGTGGCGGTACGTCGACCTGGACGGTGGTTTCCGATTGTCGAAACACGGCGACGGCTTATTCAAATTTGCAGGCTCCCGCATCGGGACAATTGGCGTTTCCGATTCGGCGACTGGTTTACAGCCTTAAGAACAATCAGCTGACGATGGGAAGCGGCACCACGCCTACCCAAGCGGTGCTGGTCGACAACGTCAGTGCCTTCAACGTGAGCTTCGGTCTTGCTAGTTCGGCTACCGATTCGTCCGCTTCCAGCTACAGCAGCAATCCGTCGGACCCTGCTCGAATCCGCAGCGTACGCCTGACGTTGACTCTCACGGACCCGAGCAACCGGGTACGCAATCAAACCTTTAACGTGGTTGCCGCTCTGCGCAACCGCTTGCCATGAGGGGAGGGCCGATGAGTATTTCTTCCAAGACCCCTCACTCCCAGCGCGGCATGGCGCTGCTGGTCAGCCTGGTGTTTCTTCTGTTGCTGACACTGATCGGCCTTTCATCGATGCAAAACGCCACCCTGCAGGAAAAAATGGCCGCCAGTGTGACCCTGCGCAATCAGTCGTTCCAGGGCGCCGAAGCCGCGCTGCGCATCGGCGAAAGCGCGGTCCAACTGGATACCTACGCACTGCCGGTTTGCAGCGGCACCAGCCAATGCGCGCCGCCGGCCGAGGCGTCGGCCCTCACCGCCGCCGGGTTCAATTCCACCTCGGGGGTGACCTGGATCGCCTCCGGCAACGGCTTTTATGGGGTGCAGAACATTGGCACCACGCTGAACGCCGTGAACGTGCCGAGCAACACGTCGGCAACGCTGTACCGGGTGACCGCTGTGGGCATCGTAGGCAACTCGCGCAGTGTGGTGGAGAGTATCTATGCGAAGTACTGAGGCCCGCACAGGCTGGCGCCGTTGGTTGTTGCAGCTGCTCTACGGCGCGGCGTTGAGTCTTTATCTGGCAGCGCCGGCTTACGCCTTCACGCCCTCGGATTCGCCGCTGTTGAGCGCCGCCGCCGTCGCACCCAATGTGATGCTGTTACTCGACGACTCGGGGAGTATGAACAACATTATCTGGGCGGCAGGCTTCGACCCGACGGTCGCACGCCCCTCGGTGACTATTTGCCTCTCGAATGGTTCGTGCTCGAAAGGCCGCGAGCTTGACATGACCGATACCAATATTGCTTTGTCGAGTTTGACTCGAGGAAAATGTTCGAAAGGATGGTACGGTTTTTATAACAACAGCTCTTCCGGTCCGGATTCGCTTTGCCTCAAACTTCCCGATCCGGTGGGGAGCGAGGACACGCGGTATACGGCAAATTACTTGTCCTATCTGAAAAGCCTGGCCAACAATTCAGATCGGGATTTCACTGATGGCTCGATCCCCAATGATTACCGGATGAACGTGGCGCGCAACGTTTCCAAGATGTTGGTGGCTGGCAACCGCGCGCTGCGCATCGGCCTGTCGACGTTCAATCTGGCAGTCGGCAACCACAAGAATGACGGCGGTTACATTGCCCGTTCGGTCAGTGATATGTCAGCGGTCAGCGGCACCGTGACCCAGGCTCAGGCCAATACCAACTACAACGCACTGATCGACGCGATCGATGAACTGAGCGCGGAAGCCAATACACCGCTGGCAGAAGCCTATTACGAAATCACCCGCTATTTCCGTGGCATGGCGCCATACAACAACTCGACGCCCACCACCTATACCAGTCCGATTCAGTACCGTTGCCAGAAAAATTACGGGGTGGTGATTACCGATGGTCTGCCGACCTACGACCGAACCTTTCCGACCAACGATCCGCTGGGTGGCAGCGGGTTACCGAACTGGGACGGGATCAGCAATAACGATGGCGCCAACCTCTCCGGCGACGATGAGGGCGACACCCTGTACCTGGATGACATCGCCAAGTTCGCCTTCGACATCGACATGCGCTCCACAGGGACAGATGCCGCGGGTAAAAGCTGGAACGAGGTGGATTTTTCCAAGCAGAACATGAACACCTACACCGTGGGTTTCGCCGTCGCTAACCAGATGTTGTCGGATGCGGCGACCTACGGACAGGGCCAATACTACCAGGCGAGCGATAGCGCGGAACTCATCAGTGCACTGACTGCAGCCTTGAGCGACCTCACCGCCAAGGCCGGCTCAGGTGGCAGCGGCGTTGCCAGCGGCACCACTCTTGCCAGCAACTCAACCTACTTCCAGACCACCTACGACCCCAAGGACTGGCGGGGCACCATCAAATCCCTTGGCTTCACATCGGCGGGTGCGGTTAACACGGCCGCGGTTCTATGGACGACCGATACCACTATCGTGCCCGGTGCTACTGCGCCGACCTACCAGTCCTGGAACACCCTGACCAACGCCGCCGTCACTCTGGCCTTCGGCAATTTTTCCCCGGTCCAGCAGGCTTTCCTCAGCCTGAACTTGCCCATCGGGATCACGGGCAGCGATCTGGTGGAGTGGAGCAAGGGCACCAACAAAACCGGGTTGAAAGCGCGTAGCGTGTTGCTCGGCGACATTATCAATTCGCCACTCGTGCTGGCCGCGCCCACCGACCAAACCGCGTCCGATCTGGTGGGGGATACTACCTACAGCACCTACCTGGCCACCAAAGCCGCCAACATGAATGCCAGCCTGGTGGTGAACGCCAACGACGGTTTTGTGAACGTCGTCAACTCGGCCAACGGTGCAAGGCGTTATGCCTACATGCCTTCCAGTGTGTTGCCTTCGTTGCGTTTGATCGCCGACACCAATTACATCAACGGCGTCAGCCACAAGTTTCTGGTTGACGGTCAGGTTGCGGTATTCGATGCGCAACTCAACAGCGCCTGGAAGACCCTGGCATTGGGTGGAACAGGGGCGGGGGGCAGGACCTTCTACGCGTTGCAGTTGTTCGACGCCTCGGCAGGCAACGTGATCAAGGCGGTGTGGGAAATCAGTGTGCCGGCCACTGCAAATACGGCGAACGTTTTCAATGATCTGGGTTATGCCTACGCACGACCGGAAGTGGCACGCTTGGCAGATGGGCGATGGGCCGCATTCATCTCCAACGGTTATGGCAGCAACTCCGGGGTGGCAGCGTTGTACGTGGTCGACATTCGTGACGGCTCGCTGATCAAGAAAATAGTGGTCGACGGCGCCGAAACTACCAACGGTTTGTCATCGGTAAAACTTCGGGTCAACTCGCAGAATGTGGTGCAGGCCGCTTATGGCGGCGATTTGAAGGGGCGGCTGTGGAAGTTTGATTTGAGCGCTACCGCCCCGGAATCGTGGGACCTGGCGTTTTCCCGCAAACCGCTGTTTACCACCGCGGGTGGCGTCACCCAGCCGATCACCGCGCAACCATTGCTGGCGGACAATCCGTTGGGAGGGAAGGAAGTGTTTTTCGGCACCGGTAAATTCAACGAGACGGCCGACAAGACCAACAAAGACCTCCAGGCGTTCTATGCAGTGTGGGATGCGGAAGGTGGCTCCGGGCAAATCACAACGTCCAGCTTGCAGGCCCAAGCGGTGACCGGTGTGTTCTCGGGCAGCAACGGACAATTCATCACCACCAGCCGGAACGAGGTGACCTATCCGGCAGAGAAGGGCTGGTATCTGCCATTGGTTTACAACAACGTGTTGACCGGTGAGCGGGTGATCAATCAGGCCAATCTGGTGTCCGGCCGGATAGTGTTTACCACGGCCAGCGTGGACACCACCGATCCTTGCGCCAGTTCCGGTACCGGCAAACTGGTCGAGCTGGATGCATTCAGCGGTAAGATGCTCAACTACGCGGTGCTCGACACCAATGGCGACGGGCTGGTCGACATCAAGGATTCGATTTCCAGCGGGGTGATTTTCACCGGTGGTATTCCGACGCTCAACGCGATCGTCAACAATGCGTCCCGCAAGATCGTGAGCGACTCCGGTGGCGGCGTGAACTCGCTGGTGGAAAAGCCCGGCGGTGGTGTCAACCGTCGCATCATGTGGCGACAAATTCAGTAAGTGAGAGTTGAGGCATGCGCAGATCCAACCGAGGTTTTACCCTGATCGAAATCATGATCGTGATTGCGATCATCGGGATCGTCATCACCATTGGCTACCCGAGCCTCACCGAATACGTGAAAAAGGGGCGTAGGACTGAAGTCGCGGGTCTGCTCTCCGAGCAGGCGCAAATTCTCGAGCGGTTTTACTCAAAGAGTAATGTCTACACAGGCGCCGCAGGCCTGAGCGCCGGCAATGACTTTTACACCATTACCCAGACCCTGACCGATCAGACCTTCCTGCTGACGGCAGTTCGCAAGGCTGGCAAAGCCATGGCGACGGACCAGTGTGGGGATTTCACCATCACCAACACCGGTGTCAGAAGCATGGTCAATGCAACGGCCACGACCAAGGATTGCTGGGGTCGCTGAGTTCCTTTTTCGGGCGCCTTTTGCGTCCCTCTGTCTATTTAACGGTTGGATCAGAACATGACCAGGCAACAGCAAGTGGTGATTGTCGGCGGCGGAGTGATTGGCCTGCTGACAGCGTTCAACCTCGCGTCCGAAGTGCAAAGCGTCATGCTGCTGGATCGCTCGAACGTTGGTCAGGAATCGTCCTGGGCCGGCGGCGGTATCGTTTCGCCGCTTTACCCGTGGCGCTACAGCCCGGCGGTCACCGCGTTGGCTCACTGGTCCCAAGACTTTTATCCGCAGTTGGGTGAGCGGTTGTTCGCAGCAACCGGCGTTGATCCCGAGGTGCATACCACCGGGTTGTATTGGCTGGACCTGGATGATGAGGCCGAGGCGTTGGCCTGGGCCGAGCGGGAAAACCGTCCGCTGCGGGCTGTGGATATCTCGGCGGCACATGATGCCGTGCCGGGATTGGGTGCGGGTTTTTCGCGGGCAATCTACATGGCCGATGTGGCCAATGTGCGTAATCCGCGGCTAGTCAAATCGCTCAAGGCTGCGTTGTTGGCGCTGCCGAACGTGACGATTCATGAGCAGTGCGAAGTCAGCGGGTTTATCCGTGAAGGCGCTTCGGTCGTTGGGGTGCAGACCTCCGCGGGTGCTATCCATGGCGATCAGGTGGTACTGACCGCGGGTGCCTGGAGCGGTGATTTACTCAAATGCCTGGGCCTGGACCTCCCGGTCGAGCCGGTGAAAGGGCAGATGATTCTCTACAAATGCGCCGCGGATTTCCTGCCGAGCATGGTTCTGGCCAAGGGGCGTTATGCGATTCCTCGGCGCGATGGGCACATTCTGATTGGCAGTACGTTGGAACACGAAGGCTTCGACAAGACACCGACCGAAGCGGCCCTGGAGAGTTTGAAGGTATCGGCGGTGGAGTTGATTCCGGCACTGGCGGATGCCGAGGTCGTGGGGCACTGGGCCGGGTTGCGACCGAGCTCGCCGGAAGGCATTCCCTACATCGGTCGGGTGCCGGGGTTCGAAGGGCTTTGGCTCAACTGCGGGCATTACCGTAACGGCTTGGTGCTGGCGCCGGCGTCGTGTCAGTTGTTTGCGGATGTGATGCTGGGGCGTGAGCCGATCATTGATCCGGCACCGTATGCGCCGGTTGGAAGGATCTGAGACTCAATCGAGTCCCAGTTTTTTGAGCCTGTAGCGCATCGACCTGAATGAAAGATTCAACCGCTGAGCAGCCGCCGTGCGGTTCCAGCGGGTTTCTTCCAGGGCCTGGAGGATCAGTTTGCGTTCGACGTTTTCCAGGTAGTCTTCCAGGTTGTCGATCTGCGTCAGGTCCGGCACTCCACCTTCCGGGTTGCAGTTGCCTTCGGCCAGCCGCAGGTCGCTGGCTTCGATCTGCTTGTTTTCGCACAAGGTGTGAGCCCGTTCGAGCACGTTCTCCAGTTCCCGCACGTTGCCGGGGAAGCGATAACTTTTCAGTGCGTCGAGGGCATCCGGGTGGAGTTTCGCGGCGGGTTGGTCGGTGCTGATGGCCAGGCGTTTGAGCACATGGCTGGCGAGCGATTCGATGTCGTCACGGCGTTCGCGCAAGGGCGGCACCCGTAGTTCGATCACGTTCAACCGGTAGTACAAATCCTGGCGAAAGCGTTCGGCGGCGACTTCGGCGTCGAGGTCTTTGTGGGTGGCGCAAAGGATCCGCACATCGACCACGGTTTCCTGCTGCTCGCCGACACCGCGAACGGCTTTTTCCTGTATGGCCCGTAGCAGCTTGACCTGCATCGCCAGCGGCAAATCCGCCACTTCGTCGAGGAACAAGGTGCCGCCATGGGCGGCCTGGAACAGTCCGGGTTTGTCTTCGATGGCACCGCTGAAGCTGCCTTTGCGATGGCCGAAAAATTCGCTCTCCATCAATTCAGACGGAATCGCCCCGCAGTTGATCGGAATAAACGGTTGGCTGGCGCGCGGTCCTTGCTCGTGGATCAGTCGCGCGACCAATTCCTTACCACTGCCGGATTCGCCGCTGATGTACACCGGCGCCTGGCTGCGGGCCAGTTTGTCGATGTGTTTGCGCAGGGCACGCATGGGCAGTGAGTCACCCAGCAGCCGGCGATCGATGGCGGTGCCGGTGCCGCCTGACGCAGGCAAACGCAGCGCGCTGCTGACCAGCTCCCGAAGGCGGGTGAGGTCCACCGGTTTGGTCAGGAAGTCAAAGGCGCCAGCCTTGAGGGCGTTGATCGCGGTTTCCAGGTTGCCGTAAGCGGTGATCATTGCCACCGGTATTTGTGGGTAGCGTTGTTGAATGTGTTGCACCAGTTCAAGGCCGGTGCCGTCCGGCAGGCGCATGTCGGTCAGGCACAGGTCGAACGTCTCCCGCGTCAGCAGGGCCTGGGCTTCGCCGAGGTTGCGGGCACTGAAGGTGTCGAGTTTCATCCGTCCCAGGGTGATTTCCAGGAGTTCGCGGATATCCGGTTCGTCGTCGACGATCAGGACTTTTTGCCGTGGGCTCATGTTCAACTTTGTTTCCGTCCGTGAGCAAAGGTGATGCGAAAGCAGCCGCCGCCTTGGCGTGGTTTGAAGTCTAGGCGGGCCTGGTTGCTTTCGCACAGCTCACGGGACAGATAAAGCCCCAGGCCAGTGCCTTGGGTGCTCGTGGTGAAGAACGGTTCGAACAAGTGCGTTTGATGCTCCGGTGCCACGCCGGGGCCATTGTCCAGGACCTCGAGGATCGGCAGCTGGCTATCCGGGTCGACAAACAATTCGAGCCAGACCTGCGCCGGGTCGTGATTCAAGGCGCTATGGCGCCAGGCGTTGCGCAACAAATTGTCGAGAATCTGGGGCAGCTGGTTGGGGTCCATCAGGGTTTTGAAGTCTCCTGAGCCGATGCGCAGATGAATCTGCTGATGCTCGGTCGCCCCCTCGCGGGTTTCGTTGACGAACTGTTCCAGCCACGGCTTCAGATCGAGCCGTTGCGCCACGGTTTGCTGGCGACGGGACAGTTGCAGGACGTTTTCGATTACCCGATTCATTCGCTGAGAGTGGTCTTGAATAATCTGTGTCAGACGTCGATCCGCGCTGTTCAGTTCCTCTGATTCTTGCAATAGCTGCGCAGCATGACTAATGGCGCCCAGTGGATTGCGGATTTCATGGGCTATACCGGCGGTCAGGTGACCGAGGGCGGCCAGCTTCAGTTGTTGGGCGTGTTGGGCGATTTGCGCGAGGTCTTCGAGAAAGACCAGGGTCTGGTGGTGTCGGCTTTGGTCCAGGGCAATGAAGCTCGGTTGCAACTCCAGGCCACTGCTGGCGACTTTCAGGCTCTGGGGGCGCAGCGTCGGGTTGTTGAGCCACAGTTGCAGGCGTTCGACCAGGATGGGTGAGTCATCGTCGATCAACTGGCCTACAAGGCTTTCCCTGCCTAACAGGTTCAAGGCGCTGTGGTTGGCCAGTTGAACCCGCCGCTGGTCGTCGAGCACCAGGATGCCGGTACGCATGCGTTGCAGGATCAGTGCGTTGAGGGCTTCGAGACCGACGACTTCGCTGGCCCGTTGTTCGGCCAGGGTTTCGCTGACTTCCAGGCGTCGGATCAGCCCTTGCACCAGCAATGCCGCAGCAAAACACAGGGCGCCGAGCGTGCCGGCTTGCAAGTAATCATTGGGGGTGGCGGGATGGCTGAAACTCAGGAGGAAGCTCAGCCCCACGATGCCGAGCGCGCCGACGGCGGCAATCAACAGGCCGATGCGCCCTCGCAACAAAGTGTTGCTAATGGCTACCGATACGATCAAGAGGTTGCCGATGGCGCTGGCCACACCACCGGCGGCGTAGAACAGACCGCACAGCAGCAGGACGTCGGTCAGCGCCAGGCTGAACAGTTGCGCCGGGCGCCGGGTGTTCTCGAGAAACACCACCAGCAGGATATTCAGCACCAGATATAACCAACTGCCACTACGCAGCAGGTCGTCATTGGCGACCGTCAGCAGCTGGTTGTCCATGTTGCTGGCGATCAACAGCACCAGGGTGATGCCGACGCTCAAACGGTAAAGATGATAGAGGCGCAGCAGTCGCAGGGCCTGTTTGCTGCCAGGACTGGACGTCTCAGCGATCACTGGAGCCCGGGCCTTGCTCAAGGTGAGCCTGGCTGCAATACCACTGTTGTTGAAGGTTCAGCGCGCGGTCGCGTGGCAGGTGTACGCCGCAATGGGCGCAGCGGACCATAGGGGCTGCTTCCAGCTCTGCGGAGGACTTGGGATTTGTCGACGATCCCTTGAACTTGCGCCAGAACCATACCGCAACGGCAATCAGGGCGATCCAGAACAGTAAACGAAGCATGATGAGCTGCTATTTGACGAGTGATTAGCCAGTTTAGCCAAGGACATGACCAGCGCACAGCGTAATAATCGAGCCCATAAAAAAGGAACCTCGAAAGGCTCCTTTTTGTACCGCCCGACGTGTCAGTCAAACACGCCGAAGGTCATGTAGCTGAACCACGAGCGGTCGCTGTTGTTGGCTTCGGACTCGTGTTCCTCTTCTTCGATCACGTCGCCATTTTCGTCTTTAGGCTTGAGATCGCTCGGAATCGCATCCTTGGCGTCCTGGAACTGCTTCTGCACGTCCTGGTTGGCGCGGGTTTCTCCCGGCGGCAGCGGTGGACGGGATTCGATCAGGCCCAGGGTCGCCTTACTCAACCACGAACGGTTGTCGGCTTCGTCTACCGAAGGCTTGAACTGACCGTCGACCAGGGTTGGATGGTTCGGGTAGTTGAGCTTCAGGGTTTCGAGGCTGGTGGCAGCCAGTTCGTCCAGGTGCAGACGCTGGTAGGCCTCTGTCATCACCGCCAGACCGTCACCGACCGCAGGGGTTTCCTGGAAGTTTTCCACCACATAACGACCACGGTTCGCCGCAGCGACATAGGCCTGACGGGTCAGGTAGTAGTCGGCAACGTGAATCTCGTAGGCCGCCAGCAGGTTGCGCAGGTAGATCATGCGCTGCTTGGCGTCCGGCGAGTAGCGGCTGTTGGGGAAGCGGCTGGTCAGCTGGGCGAACTCGTTGTAAGAGTCGCGAGCGGCACCCGGGTCACGCTTGGTCATGTCCAACGGCAGGAAGCGCGACAGCAGGCCGACGTCCTGGTCGAACGAAGTCAGGCCCTTGAGGTAATACGCGTAATCCACGTTCGGGTGCTGCGGGTGCAGGCGAATGAAGCGCTCGGCGGCGGACTTGGCCGCTTCAGGCTCGGTGTTCTTGTAGTTGGCGTAGATGAGCTCGAGTTGAGCCTGATCGGCGTAGCGACCGAACGGATAACGCGACTCCAGCGCCTTCAGCTTGGCTGTGGCGGCGGTGTAGCTATTGTTGTCCAGATCGTGCTGAGCCTGCTGGTACAGCTCGACTTCGCTCAGGTTTTCGTCTACGACTTCCTTCGATGAGCAAGCAGCGGTCAATGCGAGGATGGCGATCAGCAGCAGGTGTTTCACTTGCATGGCGGCTTGCGTCCCTATGACGGCCGCTGTCTTGGGCGGGGCCGTCCTGTTATGATGAGCGCCCCGTTGAATAGCCTCGGGGCAAAAGACGCCGTATTTAACCACAAGCGCGCAGCCGAAACCAAAGGCTGTGCCGACGCCTAGTCCGAGCATGTCCGATAAAATTGAACTTCGCGCAGAGGTGCCGTCCGAATTGGGCGGCCAACGCCTCGATCAAGTCGCCGCACAATTATTCGCTGAGCACTCGCGCTCGCGCCTTTCCGCCTGGATCAAAGACGGCCGCCTGACTGTGGATGGGGCGGTTATCCGCCCGCGAGACATCGTTCATGGTGGCGCCATTCTTGAGCTCACTGCCGAGCAGGAAGCTCAGGGCGAATGGATCGCTCAAGACATCGAACTGGACATCGTCTATGAAGACGACGACATCCTGGTGATCAACAAACCCGCGGGTCTGGTGGTGCATCCTGCCGCCGGTCACGCCGATGGCACCTTGCTCAATGCCTTGCTGCACCACGTGCCGGACATCATCAATGTGCCGCGCGCCGGTATCGTGCACCGCCTGGACAAGGACACCACCGGTCTGATGGTGGTGGCCAAGACCATTCAGGCGCAGACACAGCTTGTCACGCAATTGCAGAGCCGTAGCGTCAGCCGTATCTACGAGTGCATTGTGATCGGTGTGGTGACGGCCGGCGGCAAGATCAACGCGCCAATTGGTCGTCACGGTCAGCAACGCCAGCGCATGGCCGTGATGGAAGGTGGCAAGCAAGCCGTCAGTCATTACCGCGTGCTCGAGCGTTTCCGCTCCCACACACACGTGCGGGTGAAACTGGAAACCGGTCGTACGCACCAGATTCGTGTGCACATGGCTCACATCAACTTCCCGTTGGTCGGAGATCCTGCCTACGGCGGTCGTTTCCGCATTCCGCCGGCAGCCAGTGTGACCATGGTCGAAACGTTGAAGGCGTTCCCGCGTCAGGCACTGCATGCGCGGTTCCTGGAGCTGGATCACCCGACGACCGGTAAGCGGATGAGCTGGGAATCGCCACTGCCGGACGATTTCGTCTGGTTGCTGACGCTGCTCAAGCAAGACCGCGAGGCGTTCATCGGATGAGTGACTGGCTGATTCCTGACTGGCCAGCGCCGGCCGGGGTCAAAGCCTGCGTTACCACCCGGGCGGGCGGCGTCAGCCTGACGCCGTTCGACAGCCTCAACCTCGGCGATCACGTCGACGACAACCCCGAAGCCGTTGTCGAAAACCGCCGTCGCCTCACCGATCATTTCTCTATTCAACCGGCCTGGTTAAAGCAGGTTCACGGCATCGCCGTGGCCCACGCAGACCCAAGCCAGGTGGCCACTGCCGATGCCAGCTGGACCGCAACGCCCGGTATCGCCTGCACGGCGATGACCGCTGATTGCCTGCCGGCATTGTTTTGCGACCGTGCCGGCACTCGCGTAGCAGCGGCCCATGCCGGTTGGCGCGGGTTGGCGGCGGGTGTGCTGGAAGCGACTCTGGACACGCTGGCCGTGCAACCAGAAGAAGTGCTCGTCTGGTTGGGCCCGGCCATTGGCCCGCAAGCCTTTGAAGTCGGCCCGGAAGTGCGCGAAACCTTCGTACAGCAATTGCCCGAAGCCGCTAACGCCTTTGTGCCGAGTCAGAATGCTGGCAAATTCATGGCTGATATCTACGAGCTGGCGCGTTTACGGCTGGCCGCTCGTGGCGTCACTGCTGTCTATGGTGGCGGTTTCTGCACCGTGACCGATCCTCGCTTCTTTTCTTACCGCCGCAGTCCTCGCACCGGTCGGTTTGCCTCCCTTATCTGGCTGTAGTGCGCTGTCTCAGGGCACGACCGCTAGACTTAGCTGACCTGCATCAACGTCACGACGCTTGAAACTCCCAGAATCGACCACATCTAATGAGGTATCTGGCAGGTTTCTTCATTCAGGATGTTTTATCGGTCCGGCCTGCTCAAAAGGAAGGTGACCCATGCGTATAGATCGTTTAACCAGCAAATTGCAGTTAGCGCTATCCGACGCCCAATCTCTGGCCGTCGGCCTTGACCATCCCGGCATTGAGCCGGCGCACTTGATGCAGGCCATGCTTGAGCAGCAGGGTGGTTCGATCAAACCCCTGCTGATGCAGGTAGGTTTCGACGTCAACAGCTTGCGTAAAGAACTGACCAAAGAGCTCGACCAGCTGCCGAAAATCCAGAACCCGACCGGCGATGTGAACATGTCGCAGGACCTGGCGCGGCTGCTCAACCAGGCCGATCGCCTGGCCCAGCAGAAGGGCGACCAGTTTATCTCCAGCGAACTGGTGCTGCTTGCCGCGATGGACGAGAACAGCAAGCTCGGCAAATTGTTGCTTGGCCAGGGCGTCAGCAAGAAAGCCCTGGAAAATGCAATCAACAACTTGCGCGGTGGTGAGGCCGTCAATGACGCCAACCACGAAGAGTCGCGCCAGGCACTGGATAAATACACCGTCGACCTGACCAAGCGTGCCGAAGAAGGCAAGCTCGACCCCGTGATCGGCCGTGACGACGAAATTCGCCGGACCATTCAGGTCCTGCAACGCCGTACCAAGAACAACCCGGTGCTGATCGGTGAACCTGGCGTGGGTAAAACCGCCATCGCCGAAGGCCTGGCCCAGCGCATCATCAACGGTGAAGTGCCGGATGGACTGAAAGGCAAACGCCTGTTGTCCCTGGACATGGGGTCGTTGATTGCCGGTGCCAAATACCGTGGAGAGTTCGAAGAGCGCCTCAAATCCCTGCTCAACGAACTGTCGAAGCAGGAAGGGCAGATCATTCTGTTCATCGACGAACTGCACACCATGGTCGGCGCCGGTAAGGGCGAAGGCTCGATGGATGCGGGCAACATGCTCAAACCGGCGTTGGCTCGCGGTGAGCTGCACTGCGTCGGTGCAACCACGCTCAACGAGTACCGCCAATATATAGAGAAGGACGCCGCCCTCGAACGGCGTTTCCAGAAAGTCTTGGTGGACGAGCCGAGCGAAGAAGACACCATCGCTATCTTGCGTGGCCTGAAAGAGCGTTACGAGGTTCACCACAAGGTGGCAATCACCGACGGCGCGATCATCGCCGCGGCCAAGCTCAGTCACCGCTACATTACGGATCGCCAGCTGCCGGACAAGGCCATCGACCTGATCGACGAAGCGGCCAGCCGCATCCGTATGGAGATAGATTCCAAACCGGAAGTTTTGGATCGTCTTGAGCGCCGCCTGATTCAGTTGAAGGTGGAATCCCAGGCGCTGAAGAAAGAAAGCGACGAAGCGGCCATAAAACGTCTGGAAAAACTCCAGGAAGAAATCGTCCGTCTCGAGCGTGAGTATTCGGACCTGGAAGAAATCTGGAACGCGGAAAAAGCCGAAGTCCAGGGTTCTGCGCAGATCCAGCAGAAAATCGAACAGTCCCGTCAGGAACTGGAAGCGGCCCGCCGAAAAGGCGACTTGAACCGCATGGCCGAGCTGCAGTACGGGATCATCCCGGACCTGGAGCGCAGCCTGCAAATGGTCGACCAGCACGGCAAAACTGAAAACCAGTTACTGCGCAGCAAGGTGACCGAAGAAGAGATCGCCGAAGTGGTGTCCAAGTGGACCGGTATTCCGGTGTCGAAAATGCTCGAAGGCGAGCGCGACAAACTGATGAAGATGGAAAGCTTGTTGCACCAACGTGTGATCGGCCAGGACGAAGCGGTCATTGCCGTTTCCAACGCAGTGCGGCGCTCTCGTGCCGGGTTGTCCGATCCGAATCGCCCGAGCGGTTCGTTCATGTTCCTCGGCCCGACCGGTGTCGGTAAAACCGAGCTGTGCAAGGCACTGGCCGAGTTCCTCTTTGATACTGAAGAAGCGATGGTACGGATCGACATGTCCGAGTTCATGGAGAAACATTCCGTGGCTCGACTGATCGGCGCGCCACCAGGCTACGTGGGCTATGAAGAGGGCGGTTACCTGACCGAGGCGGTGCGTCGCAAGCCTTATTCGGTCATCCTCCTGGACGAGGTCGAGAAGGCCCACCCGGACGTCTTCAATATCTTGCTGCAAGTGCTGGAAGATGGCCGGCTGACCGACAGTCATGGCCGCACGGTGGATTTCAAAAATACCGTGATTGTCATGACCTCCAACCTGGGCTCGGTACAGATCCAGGAACTGGTCGGTGATCGTGAGGCGCAACGTGCGGCGGTGATGGATGCGATTTCCACGCACTTCCGACCGGAGTTCATCAACCGGGTCGACGAAGTGGTGATCTTCGAACCGTTGGCTCGGGATCAGATCGCGGGCATTACCGAGATTCAGTTGGGTCGTCTGCGCAGTCGCCTGACCGAGCGCGAGCTGAAGCTTGATCTCAGCCCTGAGGCCATGGATAAGCTGATTGCGGTAGGTTACGACCCGGTTTACGGCGCACGGCCGCTCAAGCGAGCGATCCAGCGCTGGATCGAGAATCCGCTGGCGCAGCTGATTCTGTCGGGCCGTTTCATGCCCGGCGACACCGCAAAAGGTGTCGTGGAAAACGACGAAATTGTATTCGTCTGATCCAGGGCGCCGGCAAAACTGACGAGGCCTCGCATTGTGAGGCCTTTTTTTCGCCAGGCTGTTGAACTGAAAGGAAAAGGCTTGTAAAGTGCGCCCCGCAGTAAGTCGCCCTGAAGGGTTTCTGCTCCCCAAGCAGGAATCTGAAATAAGTTGCAAATCATTAACTTGAAAGCAATTTAGGGGGTTGACAGAGGTGCTTAAAATTGTAGAATAGCGCGCCTCAGACACACGAACGCAGCGATGCGAACGGGTCGAAGAGGTGAAGCAAGCTTCACAGTTGTCAATTGAAATATGTAGTTCCGTGATAGCTCAGTCGGTAGAGCAAATGACTGTTAATCATTGGGTCCCAGGTTCGAGTCCTGGTCACGGAGCCAATTTCAAACCGGGGTATAGCGCAGTCCGGTAGCGCGCCTGCTTTGGGAGCAGGATGTCAGGAGTTCGAATCCCCTTACCCCGACCATTTTTGGGTCGTTAGCTCAGTTGGTAGAGCAGTTGGCTTTTAACCAATTGGTCGTAGGTTCGAATCCCACACGACCCACCATTTTTGAAACCAGTTAACGCTGGGATCAGATCTTAAGATCAGAGGCCAAAAGCACTGATCGAAGAAGGCGACTTGTAAAGGTCGCCTTTTTTTTACCGGGGTATAGCGCAGTCCGGTAGCGCGCCTGCTTTGGGAGCAGGATGTCAGGAGTTCGAATCCCCTTACCCCGACCATATTAAAAATCCTCGTATCGAAAGATTCGGGGATTTTTTTTGTCTGCTGGAAATGCGATTCCCTTGACGTCATGAGCTATCACAACTGGCCAATGCCTTGCAGAGCATGGTGCAGCGCTTTCGGGTGTAAATCCGCCAGACGAAAAAAGCCGCGCTTCCCGACAGGAATGCGCGGCTTGGATCTCAGAAACTTAGGCGCCGTCTTGGTCTTTCAAGTGCTCGAACAGACCTTTTGGCATTTTCTTGCCATTGGCTTCGAAGTTGGCTTTCACGTTGTCGTAAGCCTCTTGTTCGTCGATGAAGCCGTCATGGTTGGTGTCGATCTTGTCGAAATTGGACTTTGGCGCGACTTTCAGAAATTCCGCACGGGAAACCTTGCCGTCGCCATCAGTGTCGGTTTTTGCCATCGACGCATCGCCACACTTGCCTTCGCCACATTTGCCTTCAGGGGTCTTCACCACCTGTTCGGCAGAGGCCAGCAAGTAGCCCTGAGTCAGCGGTTGCGAGGCGAACACGGAGCCGGACAACATCATGCCACCGGCCAAAACAGCGCCGAGCAGACCGATAGTGTTTTTGGTGGTACGGGACATTTCAAATCTCCTGGGTTGCACGACACAACCGTTCGATAAAGGGCGCCACGTAAGTGCGGCGACAAACCTGTGCAGGCGAGGTGCCTTGCTCGGGTGTGGCCATTTAGCGGGCGTGGTGTATCGCTA
The DNA here is from genome assembly GCF_054898115.1 of Pseudomonas sp. MDT1-16. NCBI lineage: Bacteria > Pseudomonadati > Pseudomonadota > Gammaproteobacteria > Pseudomonadales > Pseudomonadaceae > Pseudomonas > Pseudomonas sp. MDT1-16. The sequence continues at coordinate 5,457,561 of NZ_CM142717.1, read as the reverse complement.
CTGTGTCGCGCAAGGGGGGAGTTTGTAAGCGAAGGGGGAAACAATGGGGGGAGATACAGTGAGACACAGATCGGCGGTGCGATGAGCAGAAAAGTGGGAGCAGGCAAGCTCACCCCCACCCTCAATGTCTATCAGTGCAGCTTCAGCCGCGGCTCAGTCCCGCGCCCGATCTTGCTGCCCAACATCAGCATCGCTGTGCGAAACGCGCCATACAGCGCCATCTGGTGCATGCGATACAGCGATACGTAAAACATCCGCGCCAGCCAGCCTTCGAGCATTACGCTGCCGGTGAGGTTGCCCATCAAGTTGCCCACAGCCGAAAAACGCGACAGCGAGATCAGCGAGCCGTAGTCGGTGTATTTGTACGCAGGCAGAGGCTTGCCCTCGATCCGCAGCTTCAGCGATTTGGCCAGCAACGAAGCTTGCTGATGCGCAGCCTGGGCGCGCGGCGGTACGTTGCGATCAGTGCCCGGCTGCGGGCAGGCCGCGCAGTCACCGAAGGCGAAGATGTTCTCGTCGCGGGTGGTTTGCAGGGTCGGCAGCACTTGCAGCTGATTGATCCGGTTGGTCTCCAGACCATCGATGTCCTTGAGGAACCCCGGTGCACGAATCCCGGCCGCCCAGACTTTCAGGCTGGCGTTGATGACTTTGCCATCGGCGGTAATCAGGCTGTCGGCCGTCACTTCACTCACCGCCGCATTGGTCATGACGTTAACCCCAAGCTTCTCCAGGGTTTTATGCACCGGCCCGCCGATACGTTCCGGCAGCGCTGGCAGCACCCGTGGCCCGGCTTCGATCAAGGTAATGTGCATGTTTTCCGGTTTGATCCGGTCCAGGCCGTAAGCCGCCAGTTCATGGGCAGCGTTGTGCAGTTCGGCGGCCAGTTCGACCCCGGTGGCACCGGCACCCACGATGGCCACGCTGATCTGCTCGACCTTGTCGGTCTGCCCGGCGTGCGCGCGTAGGTAGTGGTTGAGCAATTGCTGATGGAAGCGCTCGGCCTGTTTGCGGGTGTCGAGGAACAGGCAGTGTTGCGCCGCGCCCTGAGTGCCGAAATCGTTGGTGGTACTGCCGACCGCGATCACCAGCGAGTCGTAACCCAGCTCACGGGCCGGAACCAGCTCCACGCCGGCTTCGTCGTAGGTGGCAGCCAACTGGATTTTCTTCTGTGCGCGATCAAGCCCGCTCATGCGCCCCAGCTGGAACTCGAAGTGGTTCCATTTCGCTTGGGCAACATAGTTGAGTTCGTCTTCGGAAGAGTTCAGCGACCCGGCCGCCACTTCATGCAACAGCGGTTTCCAGATGTGGGTCAGGTTCGCGTCGACCAGCATTACACTGGCCGTGCCGCGCTTGCCCAGAGTCTTACCCAGACGGGTAGCCAACTCCAGACCGCCGGCGCCGCCGCCAACGATGACAATACGATGAGTCATGGGGATATCTCGCAAGGCTAAAAGAAATCGGTGCAATTACCCGAGCGAGCGCGAGGCAGCTCATAGCGTCAGGTAACTGATAAGTCGGCTCAACAGGCCTAAACCAATGGTCACTGCCAACACCACCACCAGGAGCATCCACGGCCGGAAAGGCCGGCGCTCGACTCGGTGCTGGGACAGGTGCAGGTACTCTTCGACATGCTTTTGGTCGTCGGGGTTCAGGCGGCTGGTCATATTGGGCCTCGTCAGGGGTAGACGTTGCTAAATGTGTAGAAGCTACAAGCGAGGTTATCCCGCATTGAACGGAGCATAGCCGCTGGCCGAAATGGGCTCGACGCTCACTGTATCGTCCAGGCGAATGATTCCACTTTGTAACACCCGGCGATCAACTCCTGCAACGGACTCACAGGCTGATCCCGACGTCGAAAACTATACTGCGCCCCAGGTTGCTGCGCAGGAAATCCGGGGCATCCGGGTGCGCGAACAGCACACGGGCGAAGGTCGGACCGACCAGCGACAATGAGCGCCAGCCCTGGCGCAAATATTCGGTCGGCGGTGGGAAATGGCTGTTGAGGTCCAGCACTTCGCGCTTGAGGCTGGCGAAGGCGATGATGTCCAGTTCCCCCAGGTCCATGCCGCGTTCTTTGTAGTTGTGGGCTTTTTTGCGCAAGGTCGGCGCCAGTCTCAACAAAAACTCATTGGCCGGAATGCGCCGGGGCTTCGCCTCGCGGCGCACCAGCGAACTCAGGGAAAATGCGCTGCGCCGACGTTGCAGCTCATCGCGCCATTCATCGTTGAGGCGCCGGCCTTCATCGAGTACGAAAAACACTTCGAAACTGGCGTCACGAAACAGCACGTCCGGCGGCTCCCCGGCCGGGGCGAATTCGTCGGCGCGATAGGGAATGTTCAGGCCTTGCAGCAGGCGCTGACAGACCCAACGCTCACGCTCCCATTTGCGGGCATTGGACAGGAACGCGTTGGCTTGCTCGGCCGCGATGGTCAGCAGGCGTAAATAATCTGAGTCATCCATAGGCCCAAGCTTAGCGTTCAAATGCGATCGCAAAGAAGACAGTTTATCGGAGAAGGTCAGAACTGCCGGATCAGCGGCGCGCCATGTCCGCGACAATCCTCATCCCGCGCTCGTTTCAGGGCCATGCACAAAACGGATAGCGATCTGCGCAAAGCGGATATTGCCCCGTGTCTGGCGACTCTACCCTCGGCTGTACGGACGTTCGCCGCGTTACCGACGCTCTTAAAAAAACAACAACAAGAGATAGATGCCATGCGCAAAATTGACGTACATGAGGTTATCGACAACGCACGATTCAACCGCTTCCACTGGAGGGTGCTGTTCTGGTGTGCCCTGATCATCATCTTCGACGGTTACGATTTGGTGATCTACGGCGTGGTGCTGCCGATGCTGATGAAAGAGTGGGGGCTCAGTCACCTGCAAGCGGGCGCACTGGGTAGTTATGCATTGTTCGGAATGATGTTCGGTGCGCTGTTTTTCGGCCCGCTGTCGGACAAGATCGGCCGCAAAAAAGCCATCACGATCTGCGTGATGCTCTTCAGCGGGTTTACCGTGCTCAATGGTTTTGCCCGTAACCCCACCGAGTTTGGCCTCTGCCGGTTCATTGCCGGGCTCGGCATTGGCGGGGTGATGCCCAACGTCGTGGCGCTGATGAACGAGTACGCACCGAAGAAAATCCGCAGCACGCTGGTGGCGATCATGTTCAGCGGCTATTCGGTGGGCGGGATGCTCTCGGCGGGGCTCGGTATCGTGCTGATCCCAAGTTTTGGTTGGCAATCGGTGTTTTACGTGGCGGTACTGCCGTTGCTGTTGTTGCCGTTGATCATGTACTTCCTGCCCGAGTCGGTGGGTTTCATGCTGCGTCAGGGGCGCAATAACGAGGCGCGCAACATTCTGGAACGGATTGATCCGGCTTACGTCGCACGCGCCAGCGATCAGTTGCACATGAGCGAAGTGAAGGGCATCGGCACCCCGGTGCTGCAACTGTTCCGCGAGGGTCGTGCGCTGCGCACGCTGATGTTGTGGTTGGCGTTTTTCTGCTGCTTGCTGATGGTCTACGCCTTGAGTTCCTGGTTGCCAAAACTGATGGCCAACGCCGGTTACAGCCTGGGCTCGAGTTTGTCGTTCCTGCTGGTGCTCAATTTCGGTGCCATTTTCGGCGCGGTCGGCGGCGGTGTGCTGGGGGACAAACTCAACCTGCCACGGGTGTTGGCGGTGTTCTTCGCCGGTGCCGCCGTGTCGATCACCTTGCTGGGGTTCAACAGCCCAATGCCGCTGTTGTACCTGCTGATCGCCATTGCTGGTGCCACCACCATCGGCTCGCAGATCCTGTTGTACGCCTGCGCCGCGCAGTTCTACTCCATGACCATTCGCTCCACTGGTTTAGGATGGGCGTCGGGCATCGGGCGCAATGGCGCCATCGTCGGACCGCTGCTGGGCGGTGCGTTACTCGGGATTAGCCTGCCACTGCAACTGAATTTCATGGCGTTTGCCTTGCCCGGTGCGGTGGCCGCGATTGCCATGACCGTGTTCGCCATCAGCAATCGGCGCAGTGCAAAACAAGAATTACCGGGCTTGCACGGATCGCCTGGCGGGGCTGTCGGCGACATTTCATGAAAACGTTATTCCAGGACTTTTCCCTGTCTGCGGCAGTCGCCGGATTTATTGCCACGGTGATTTCCTACGCGGGCCCTTTGGTGATCATCTTTCAGGCCGCCGAGACCGCGCACCTTTCACGGGAGGTGTTGTCGTCCTGGGTCTGGGCGATTTCCATCGGCAGTGCCGTACTCGGCATCGGTCTGAGCCTGCGTTACCGCGTCCCGGTGATCATCGCGTGGTCGGCGCCGGGTTCAGCGTTGCTGGTGGCGCTGTTGCCGGGGATCTCCATGCCGGAGGCGGTGGGTGCTTATCTGGTCAGCAGCCTGATTATCTTTCTGATCGGGGTATCGGGGGCTTTTGACCGGATCATCAGCAAACTGCCCGCGGCGATTGCGGCAGCGATGCTGGCGGGAATTCTGTTCAGCTTCGGCACCGGGTTATTCATCTCGTTGCAGGGCAAGCCGCTGCTGGTGCTGGCGATGTTCGCCACGTACCTGATCTGCAAGCGGCTGATGCCGCGTTATGCGGTGCTGATGGTGTTGCTGGTGGGCTGCTCCATCGCCTTTCTCACCGGTGATTTGCACCGCGAAGCGCTGGTGATCGGCTTGGCCACGCCGGTATGGATCACGCCCGCGTTCAGCCTGAGCGCGACCCTGAATATCGCCTTGCCGCTGGTGATGGTGGCGCTGACCGGCCAGTTTGTTCCCGGCATGGCGGTGCTGCGTGCCAGCGGATATCAAACGCCGGCCAGCCCGATCATCGCCAGCAGCGCATTGGGCACGGCGCTGTTGGCTCCGTTTGGTTGTCACGGGCTGAACCTGGCGGCAATCACCGCGGCGATTTGTACCGGGCGCGAAGCCCATGAAGATTCCGGCAAACGCTATGTGGCCGGGGTGGTGGGCGGGTTGTGTTACCTGGTGCTGGGGATCTTCGGCGCCACCCTGGTTTCACTGTTTTCGGCGTTCCCCAAAGAATTGATCGCGGCCCTGGCCGGGCTGGCGCTGTTCGCCGCGATTGCCGGGGCGCTGACCGGCGCAATGGCCGTGCCGAGTGATCGCGAAGCCGCGTTGGTGACCTTTCTGACCACCGCGTCCGGCATGTCGTTGTTGGGTTTGTCTGCCGCCTTTTGGGGGCTGATTTTCGGCATGGTCACCCACGTGTTGTTAAACGGCCGTCGTCCCGTTCCTCTTAGCGAATCCACTGCGGCTGAAGCACTTCAACCTGTCGATCAATAAAAACAAGAGAAAAAACGATGAAACAGATTCTTCCAACAACCGGTTCAGTGTTGTCCATGGCTGTCGTCTCGAGTTTCTCCGCCGGTGTGATAGCGGCCGAGGGCGGCTTCATCGAAGACACCACGGCGACATTGCAAGCGCGCAATTACTACTTCAGCCGGGACTTTTCCGACATCGTCGGCGCTAACAAACAGTCGAAGGCTGAGGAGTGGGCACAGGGCTTCATTCTCAACGTCAAATCCGGTTACACCCAAGGCCCCGTCGGTTTTGGTGTGGATGTCATTGGCCTGCTCGGCCTCAAGCTCGACAGCAGCCCGGATCGGGTCAATACCGGTTTGCTGCCGGTGCAGGATGATGGACGTGCGGCGAATGATTACAGCCGACTGGAGGGCGCGTTGAAGGTGCGTTACTCCAAAACCGAACTGAAGGTGGGTGAGCTGCAACCCAATCTGCCGGTACTGGCCTTCAGCGATATCCGGCTGCTGCCGCCCAGCTATCAGGGCGCAAGTATCAGCTCGAACGAGATCAATGGCCTGACGGTGCAGGGCGGTCACTTGAGTTCGACCAGTCTGCGCAACGAGGCCGGCGACGAAAAGATGCAAGCCATGCTCGGCCATGTACCGCAGCGTCAGGTCAGCAGTGATGGCTTCAACTTTGCCGGCGCGGATTACGCCTTCAACGATAAACGCAGCTCGGTCAGCGCCTGGTTCGGGCAACTGGAAGATATCTACAACCAGCGCTTTCTCGGTCTCAAGCACAGCCAGCCGTTGGGCAACTGGACCCTGGGCGCCAACCTTGGTTATTACGATTCGCGCGAAGACGGCAAAAAATTGCTCGGCAACATCGACAACCAGGCGTTCTTCTCGTTGCTGTCGGCCAAGCGCGGCGGCCACACGTTTTATCTCGGCTATCAGGGTATGTTCGGCGACAGCGCCTTCCCGCGAGTGTTTGCCAACATCTCACCGCTGGGCAACGAAGTGCCGACCTACGAGTTCGCCTACACCGACGAGCGCTCCTGGCAAGCGCGTTACGACTACGATTTCGCGGCCCTCGGCGTGCCGGGGCTGACCAGCACCGTGCGCTACATCACCGGCAACAATGTCGATACCGGCAAAGGGTTCGAGGGCAAGGATCGCGAGCGTGATCTCGATCTTGGCTATGTGCTGCAGAGCGGCAGCCTCAAGGGCCTCGGGATTCGCGTGCGCAACGTGATGGCGCGCTCCAACTACCGCAGTGATATCGACGAGAACCGTTTGATCCTCAGCTATACGTGGACGTTGCTATGAAGCAGCGATCACAGATTGCTCATGCAGTTACCCATCACCTGATACGTCACGCGATGAGTCTGGCCCTGATGATCGATGTAGACCATGGTGGCTGGGCCTACCGGCCGGCCTGTTTTCTCAACACCTGCGTGTACTGATCGTTCCCACAAGCAGCAAAGGAATGCCGCCGGGGAAGCTCCGCGTTCCGCTGTCTACGTTAGGCTTGAGTCCTGCGCATGGTGACGCGGAGAGTGGGAACGATCAGCGGGTGAGCGCTGAGTGCTGTTGACCTTGCTTTGGCTTTGGCTTTTGCTTTTGCTCTGGTTTTTGATCTTGATCTGCCTGCCCCTTTCCCAGAGGCCGAACGCAGGCGTTGCGCAGGGGGCACCGCGGCAAGGATGCCGCGGTAGCCGCCCCCGGCCCAGAGTGTGTCAAAACACCCAAGCAAACCCTTGCTATGATTCCCCAGGATTTCATCGCAAGGGTTGCCCATGAAACGCTTCATCCAAGGCGAACACCGAGGTCAAAGTACCTTGCTCCCCGAGAGCCTGGACGATTACGTCAGCGACACCAATCCGGTGCGTGTAGTCGATGTCTTCGTCGACGAGCTCGACCTGATCACCTTGGGTTTTGAAAGCGCTATCCCTGCTGAAACTGGCCGACCCGCTTACCACCCCGCAGTCATGCTGAAGATCTACATCTACGGCTATCTAAACCGCATCCAGTCGAGCCGGCGCCTTGAACGTGAGGCGCAGCGTAACGTCGAGCTGATGTGGCTTACCGGTCGCTTGATGCCGGATTTCAAGACCATCGCCAACTTCCGCAAAGACAACGGCAAGGCCATTCGAGGCGTCTGCCGTCAGTTTGTTGTGCTGTGTCAGCAGTTGGGGCTTTTCTCGGAAAATTTCGTCGCCATCGACGGCAGTAAATTCAAGGCGGTGAACCACCGCGACCGCAATTTCACCAGCGCCAAACTGAAGCGGCGGATGGAAGAAATCGAATCGAGCATTGCCCGTTATCTAACGGCGCTGGATGCGGCTGATCGGGAAGAGCCCAAGCCCTCTGGGCCTAAAGGCGGCTTGGAAGAGAAAATCGCCAAACTGAAGGAGCAGATGAAGGCGCTTCAGGAGATTGAAATACAGCTTGAAGCATCGCCGGACAAACAGATCTCGCTGACCGACCCGGACGCCCGCTCCATGATGACGAGCGGTAATGGAATCGTGGGTTACAACGTGCAGACGGCGGTCGATACCAAGCACCATCTGATCGTCGCGCACGAGGTGACCAATGTGGGTCACGACCGTGATCAGCTCAGCTCGATGGCCCAGCAGGCCCGTGAGGCGATGAAACTCGAATCGTTGTCGGTGGTGGCTGACCGAGGGTACTTCAAAAGCGGGGAAATCCTAGCCTGTCACGAGGCAGGAATTACCGCTTATGTGCCGAAGACGCTGAGCTCGCGCGCCAAATTCAATGGACGCTTCAACAATGATGTTTTCGTCTACGACGCAGACAAAAATGTGTACATCTGCCCCGCCAAGGAAGTGCTGATTTGGCGCTCCTCTTACGTTGATAAAGGCAAGAAGCTGGACAGTTACTGGAGTTCCAACTGCCGGGCCTGCTCGATAAAAGCGCAATGCACGCCGGCCAGAGAGCGAAAGGTTCGTCGCTGGGAGCATGAGGCGGTGCTGGAGGAGATGCAGGTTCGCCTGGACAATGCGCCGCAGATGATGAGCATCCGCAAGCGAACGGTCGAGCATCCCTTCGGGACGCTGAAACAATGGATGGGTGCAACCCATTTCCTGACGCGACGATTAGCCGGGGTGAGCGCCGAAATGAGTTTGAACGTGCTCGCTTATAACTTGAAGCGGGTGATGAAAATCCTCGGTGCGCAGAATCTAATGAAAGCGCTGTCGGCCTGAAAAGGCCCTTTTTGCCCAATTGACGGGCTGTAACGCGTTGTTAGCGGCCTTGAGAAGGGGCTGGAGCGACGAAGAACGCTTTAGGCTCAATGAGTCAGCCAACACTCGTCGGCGCTACGCGCCGACGATGCTTGAGCCTGTTTTTACACACTCTGGACCATGGATGGCCGATGGCGGCGGGCCCCCGGAGCAATGCCGGAGTGAGGGCATGCCGAGCCTAGGCGAGGCACCGAATGGCGGGGCAAAAGCCCTTGGTTACTTGGGGCTTTTCCAAGTGACTCGCTGTAAAAGCGAAACCGCCAGCCGCCGCTACCGCAGAAACGGATATGCCCCCCATCGTAAACGCCCGAAATCGAAGGCACTCAAAGCCCGGTGTAGACTGAGAACCTGTCCTCTTTCGACCAAGACAAAGGAGTGCGCCTCACCATGATCGGTGCCGAATTACTGTCTCCTGAAACCCTCACGGCGGGGTGGTTGATCTATGTTCCGGTGCTGATCTGGGCCGTTGCGCGAGCACCTTGGGTCGAACTGTTCAGCGACAGCCGCCGCCAACATCTGTTGTTCGGTACGGTGTTCGCGTTGTTCATGCTTTGGCTGGTGCGACAAGACTTCGACACCGGCGTGTCCTACCACTTTATCGGCATGACCGCCGTCACCCTGTTGCTAGACTGGCCGCTGGCAATGGTCGGCGGGTTGGTCGCGCAAGCGGGATTAGTGCTGCTCGGGCGACAAGATCTGGCGGCGATGGGGGTCAACGGCGCGCTGCTGATTCTGCTGCCGGTGCTGGTCACCGAGTGCTGCGCGATCCTGGTGGAGCGAGCGCAGCCGCGTAATCCCTTCGTATATATCTTCGTGTCCGGTTTTTTTGCAGCGGCGCTATCGGCGTTGCTGTGCCTGCTGTTGGCGCTGTGGTTGCTGTGGTTCAACGAACGTTTCGCCATGCCCTATTGGCTGGAAGATTTTGTCGGTTATCTGTGGCTGCTGATTTTCCCGGAAGCATTTATCAACGGCATGGTGGTCAGCGCGCTGGTGGTGTTTTGCCCCGAGTGGCTGGAAACGTTCAATCGCACGCGCTACCTTTCGGCGCCCTGGAAAGACGACGATCCCAAATCTTGATCCACATCAAATGCAAAAAACGCTCACGAATCCATGCTGGGGAAAACCTTCAGGAGCATCGAAATGAGTGTCTACGAATGGGCAAGGCAGGAGTTGCGCCAGAGTCTGGATGGGGCGCAGGAAGTGGGGTTTGATCCGGGGTTGAGCCTGCGCGCCTTGCTCAGTGCAGTGGTGCAACAAAGCAAGGCAGTGCGCAGCGCCGAAGACCTGGCCGATGAGTTGCGTTTTCTTGCGGAAAACCTCGATGACAGCCAGGACTACGGTTTTATGCGGCCTTGAAGATCAGTGGCGCGGGTCAAAGTCTTCGCTGAACAGTTCATCTTCGGCATCCGGGCTGACTGGAATCTTGTGTTCTTCCGACGCCCAGGCGCCCAGGTCGATCAGTTTGCAACGGTCCGAACAGAAAGGCCGGAATTTGCTCTCGGGGCTCCATTCAACAGGGGCGCCGCAGGTTGGGCATTCGACGGTTGGGGTTTGGCTCATGACTGGCCTCCACGCAAAGTAAGGTAAAAGTGATGCAGGCGTTCGACCTCGCTGTGCAGCCAGGCGAGGTCGCGGTCGTTGACCACCACCTCGTCGGCGTGGCTCACGCGGTCCTGTCGGCTGGACTGGGCCTTGAGGATCGCCTGGACCTGTTGCTCGCTGGTCTGGTCACGCTGCAGGGTGCGCTCGATCTGTAGCTGTTCCGGGGCATCGATCACCAGGACCCGTTGGGTCATGGCGTACTGCCCGGACTCGATCAGCAGCGGCGAAACCAGAATCGCGTAAGGTGATTGTGCCTTGGCCAGGTGATCGGCGATTTCCTTGGCGATCAGCGGATGCAGCAGCGCTTCAAGCCAGCGGCGCTCCTCTGGCACTTCGAAGATCAGTTTGCGCAACGCAGCGCGATCCAGTTGCCCGTCGGCTTGCAAGACGCCGGGGCCGAAGTGTTCGGCGATCTTTGCCAGCGCCGGGCGCCCCGGTTCCACCACCCAACGCGCCGCATGATCAGCGTCCACTACGTGCACGCCCAGGTCGATGAAGTGCTGGGCCGCCGCGCTTTTGCCGCTGCCGATGCCGCCGGTCATGCCGAGAATCCAGGGTTTATCCACAGGGGTATTCATTTCAAACCGACAAATTGCCAATAGAAGTCGGTTATTTGACCACCCCAGAGCAAGGCAATCCAGCCGGCAATCGCCAGAAAGGGTCCGAAGGGGATCGGTGTCGACGTTTTCTCGTTGCGCAGGCGCAGTAAAATCACCCCGATGATCGCCCCTACGAGCGATGACAGCAGGATAGTCAGGGGCAAAATCTGCCAGCCACCCCAGGCGCCGAGCATTGCCAATAACTTGAAATCACCGTGGCCGATGCCGTCCTTGCCGGTGATCAGCTTGAACAGCCAGAACACCGACCACAACGCCATATAGCCGGCCACCGCGCCCCACAATGCGTCAGGCAGGGGCACGAAGAGCTCGAAGCTGTTGACGATCAGTCCCAACCACATCAGCGGCAGCACCAGCACATCCGGCAGCAGTTGGTGCTCGGCATCGATCAGGCTCATCGTCAGCAACCCCCAGCTCAGGGCCAGCGCCATGCAGGCCTGCCAGCCGAAACCGAAATGCCACGCGATGAACGCCGAGAGCAGACCGCACGCCAGTTCGGTCAGCGGATAGCGTTTGCTGATCGCTGCCGCGCAGTTCGAGCACCGTCCCCGTAAAAACAGGTAACTGAGCAGCGGAATGTTTTCCCACGCGCGGATTCGATGGCCGCAATGAGGGCACTGGGAATGGGGCAGCAGGAGGTTGAAAGTCGGTAGCGGTGTCTCGCTTGGCAAGCCCAACACGTCATGGGCCTCCAGGCGCCATTCGCGGTCAAGCATTTTTGGCAGGCGCCAAACCACCACGTTGAGAAAGCTGCCAATCAGCAGGCCGACCACCATGGCTGCGATCACGAAAGCCGGCGGGTAGAGGGTCAGAATGTCGTTCAAGGGCATGTCAGATCGCTGAGCCGAGTTGGAAGATGGGCAGGTACATTGCAACCACCAGGCCACCGACGATAACACCCAGCACTACCATGATGAACGGCTCCATCAGGCTGGTGAGGTTATCAACCATGTTGTCCACTTCGTCCTCGTAGAAGCTCGCGACTTTGTCGAGCATGTCGTCCAGTGCGCCGGACTCTTCGCCAATGGCGGTCATCTGAATCGCCATGTTGGGAAAGATGCCGGAGGTGCGCATGGAAAAATTCAGCTGCATGCCGGTGGATACGTCCTGCTTGATACGCAGCACCGCACGCTTGAATACGATGTTGCCCGTCGCGCCGGCCACCGAATCCAGGGCTTCCACCAGCGGCACCCCGGCGGCAAAGGTGGTCGACAGTGTGCGGGCGTAACGGGCCACGGCAGACTTGTACATCAGCGTGCCAATCAACGGCAGTTTCAGTAACCAGGTGTCCATCCGGTCCCGAAAGCCCTGCGACGTTTTAAAGGCGTGGCGCACGCCGAAGATCACCGCGATCAGCACGCCAAGCATCATCCACCACCACGCCTGCATGAACTCCGACAAGCCAATGACCATCACCGTGAAAGCCGGCAATTCGGCGCCAAACCCTTTGAATACCGATTCGAACTGCGGCACCACTTTGACCAGCAATATCCCGGTCACAATGACCGCAACGAACACCACCGCCAGCGGGTAGGTCATGGCTTTCTTGATCTTGGCCTTGAGGCTTTCGCTCTTTTCCTTATAGGTCGCCACTCTCTCCAACAGGGTATCGAGAGCCCCGGCCTGCTCGCCGGCATCGACCAAGTTGCAGTAGAGCTCATCGAAGTATTGGGGCTTTTTGCGCAGGGAAGCGGCGAAGCTGTTACCCGCTGCGACTTCCTGTTTTACCTCGTCTACCAGTGTGCGCATCGCCGGGTTATCAAAGCCTTCACCGATGATGTCGAAGGACTGCAACAGCGGTACACCGGCTTTCATCATGGTCGCCATCTGCCGGGTGAACAGGGCAATGTCCTGGGCCTTGATGCGCTTGCCCATGTTGAAAATCGAAGTGGATTTCTTGCGTACCTTGCCGGGGTTGATGCCCTGCTTGCGCAACTGGGCCTTGATCAACGCCGGGGTCTGACCGCTCAACTCACCGGTCATTTTGGTACCTTTGCGATCTGTACCTTCCCAGGCGTAGACGCTGATTTTTGCTGCTTTGACCGCCATATTCAGTCCTTGGTGACCCGGTTGATTTCTTCAAGGCTGGTGATGCCTTGCATGGCCTTGAGCAGGCCCGACGTACGCAGGTCGTTGAAACCGTCCTTACGCATCTGAATGTCGATTTCCAGTGAATTGCCTTCGGCCATGATCAGCCGTTGCAGGTCCGGTGTGTTCTTCACCACCTCATAAATCCCGACTCGGCCTTTGTAACCGTTGTTGCAGTGATCGCAACCGACTGGCTCATAGATCGTGAATGAGCCGATGCGTTCCTCGGGGAAGCCTTCCTTGAGTAGCGCCTCACGGGGAATCTCGATGGATTTCTTGCAATGGCTGCACAGCTTGCGTGCCAGGCGCTGGGCAATGATCAGGCTGATCGAGGTAGCAATGTTGAACCCCTGAATGCCCATGTTGTGCAAGCGAGTCAGGGTTTCGGCGGCGCTGTTGGTGTGCAGAGTCGACAGCACCAGGTGACCGGTCTGGGCGGCTTTGATGGCGATTTCGGCGGTTTCGAGGTCGCGTATCTCGCCCACCATGATCACGTCCGGGTCCTGTCGCAGAAATGAGCGCAGCGCCTGGGCGAAGTCCATTCCCTGTTTGGGATTGACGTTGACCTGATTGATGCCTTCCATGTTGATCTCCACCGGGTCTTCGGCGGTGGAGATGTTGATGTCCACGGTATTGAGAATGTTCAGCCCGGTGTACAGCGACACGGTTTTGCCCGAGCCGGTGGGCCCGGTCACCAGAATCATCCCCTGTGGCTGCTTGAGGGCGGCCATGTACAGGTCTTTCTGATCGGGCTCATAGCCGAGGGCATCGATGCCCATTTGAGCGCTGGACGGGTCGAGGATCCGGATCACCACTTTCTCGCCCCATAGGGTCGGCAGGGTGTTGACCCGGAAGTCTATGGATTTGCTCCTGGACAGGCGCATCTTGATCCGCCCGTCCTGGGGCCGGCGCCGTTCCGAGATGTCGAGGCGGGCCATGACTTTCAGCCGCGCGGCGATGCGATTGGCCAGTTGAATCGGTGGTTTGGCGACTTCACGCAAAATACCGTCGGTACGCATCCGAACGCGGTAGGTTTTTTCATAGGGTTCGAAATGCAGGTCGGAAGAACCGCTTTTGATCGCGTCCAGCAACATTTTGTGGACGAAGCGCACCACCGGCGCGTCATCGGCATCCTGGCCGGCGATGGCGTCCTGTTTGTTGTCATCGATCGACTCGATGTCCACACCATCAAGGTCGACATCGGCCATGTCTTCCAAGCCGGTGCCTGGGGTATCGAAGAACTTTTCGATGGCGTCGCTGAGTTTATCCTCCTCCACCAGGATGGTTTCAGTGTTCAGCCCGGTGCTGAACTGGATGTCATTGATGGCTTGATGATTGGTCGGGTCGGAAACGCCCACGAACAACCTGTTGCCGCGCCGCCAGAGGGGCAGGGCGCGGTGCTGGCGGATCAGTTTCTCGCTGACCAGACCCTTTGGTTGGGTGTCATTGTCCAGGCAGTTGAGGTCGAGTAAGGTCATGCCGAAGTGTTCCGACGCGATCTCGGCGACCTGGCGGCTTTTCACCAGCTTGTTCTGCACCAGGTAGCTGACCAGGGAGGTGTGATTGCGTTGGGCTTGCTGATACGCCTGTTGCGCGCTTTTGTCAGTGAGCAGCTCGGCCAGGACCAATTGCTTGGCCAGACCGCTAAGGGCGATGTCATTCATTGGGATACCGGACGCAGACAGTTCATGACTTATAGCCTAGTCAAGCGGAGGAACCAAACCAGCGACGTTCAGGTGACAAAAAGTGTCAGATAGTGCGGATTCTGGGGGTAGGAAAGGAGTGTGTGACGCTCGCACGCCCCCCAACACGGGGCGAAGGGCTTGGCATGGGCTGTGCTGCGACTAGTTCAGATCATGAGATTTCGACTCATGCACGGAGCTTGTCTATGAATACTCAAAAAGGTTTTACTCTGATCGAGCTGTTGATCGTGGTGGCGATCATCGGGATTCTGGCGACGTTTGCGCTGCCGCAATATTCCAAGTACCAGGCGCGGGCCAAAGTCACGGCGGGTATTGCCGAAATTTCGGCGCTGAAAGTGCCTTATGAAGATGTCATTAACGCAGGGGCCGCCGATCCGACCATTGCCAACGTCAATGCGACTGTTGCTGCTACTCAGAACTGCAACCTTACGGTGACGGGGACTGTTGCCGCGGGGACCGGAACCATTGTATGTACGCTGATCAATGCCCCGGCACCTGTACTGGGCAAGACCGTTACCCTTTCTCGTAGCGCGACTGCCGGTTGGACTTGCGTAACCAATGCCGCCAAGGATTATTCGACTACTGGCTGCCCAGGCGTTTGATTTAGCGCCGGCTGCACCCTACCTCGCCTTAATGGCGGGGTATTTTTTTGGTGCGCCAGGCATGGCGCGTTGCGCGCAAGCGCAACCAGCTGGGCTGTGGTGGCCACGCTGGTGACCTGGAGGTGAAAGTCCTCTACACACCCGGCAAGGGGAAGTGTTAGCCAGAGGCAAGGGTGTCGCGGGTGACTGCGAATCTGAAGGAAGCCCGAGGCAAAATGCTGGCCTGACGAACAGGAAGCGGATAGAGGCGGCGCAGCGGGGTAAGACGGCCAAAATCTTCAAAGTCCAGTACTTGCACGGAACGCTACGTCGTAGATCCGACAGGCATAAGCAGGTAGGTCGCGCGAATTACCCTGGGAGATGGGTGGTTGGGCGGGCTACTTCAAGCTGAGCCAAAGCAAACGGCCACTTGAGGAACTGGACGGCTGGGTGCGTCACAAGCTTCGTTGTGTCGTCTGGCGTCAATGGAAGCGGCCCTCTACGAGGGCGCGCAACTTGATACGCTTGGGACTTAATGAGGCGCGGGCGTGTAAATCGGCAGTCAATGGCCGAGGCCCATGGTGGAACTCGGGAGCGCCTCATATGAATCAGGCGCTGCCGAAGAAGCTGTGGGACCGACTCGGGCTGGTCTCGATACTGGATACGATAAATCGGCTTAGCTGTGTAACCTGAACCGCCGTATACGGAACCGTACGTACGGTGGTGTGAGAGGACGGCGGATGTAAATCCGCCTCCTACTCGATTCTGGAATTTGATGGTCATCACGCCGGCAAGAAAATCCCGACAATTCATGGCTTTAGGCCTGCGTTAAAACCCGCAACTTGCATGTCGATAACAGCGAGGTCATGCAATTTGCATGATTCCGAAAATTGGTCATTCTACTAAGCTGATGATTTATAAGGATTTATTTCCTGTCTCAAAGTTGGCACAGCGTTCGCAATATCTCCAGTAACCCTGCTGACAAGACACGCAGCAGACTTTATAGAAAAACAGGAGTTACTCGTATGAAGAAGTTCGCTATCGCTGCCGCTACTGCTACCGCGCTGACCCTGACCATGGCCAACGCTGCATTTGCTCAGACCCAGGCTACCCAGTCACCCATGGTTCTGGCCGCCGGTGAAGTGACCGAAGCTAAAGAAGCTACTTCCGATACCTGGATCACTACCAAAGTCAAAGCAGACCTTGTGACTGAAAAAGGCATTCCTGGTACTGACATCAAGGTTGAAACCAACAAAGGCGTTGTGTCCCTGTCGTCCACCGTTGCGGTGACAGACGCTCAGAAAGCCACCGCGGTGGCCATCACCAAGAAAATCAAAGGCGTCAAAGCGGTCTCCGCTGACGGCCTGAAAGCCGAGTAAGGCAAGACTTCTCGCCTGGACTGGGAGAAGGCGCGGCAGGCGGGCCGAGCAATACGCCTGCCGCCTCTGGAGAGTTCATGCGAAGGCCATAAGGATGTGGCCATTACAGGCCCCGGCATTCGTGTCGGGGCCTGTTCTATTGTGGATTGGTAAAAATCTGTGTAGCAGCTGGCGAAGCCTGCGGCTACAAAGAGCATGCGGGCAGGTGAAGGTTAATTCTCAGTTGCCACGCTTGCTGGTGATCTGCTTCAAACGATTACCTTCAAAACGCAGATACTGGTACATCCCGCCGCTGGGCCCGTAGGTCCATTCCTCGACTTGAAACTCTTCCCGTCGGTTAGCGCTGCGCTTGTAGCCCAACAGATCACGGCTGACCGGTTCACCGCATTTCTGCAGCACTTCACTGGACCGGTCCCCGACACTGACCAATTGACTGCCACAGCGCAGGGTATCGGCGGCCGAGGCCTGACTGGCGGCCATTGCCAGTGCCAGGCTCATCAGCCATTTCGCGCCCATCACTCGGCATCCAGATGCAGCGGTGTAACCACCCGGCCGTCACTTTCCGCTTCGCCAAGGTTAGCGTCGATGAAGTACACGCGGTCATCGGCCAACTGACCCTTGTCGACCAGATAGTCCTTGATGCTGCTGGCGCGTTCCTGACCCAGCTGGCGTAAGAGAACGTCGCTGGAACTCCAGAACTTGATCACGCCCTCGCGCATTTTTGCGGTGCGTTCTTCCTTGCCCAGATCCTTCCATTCGGCAGGCGGCTGCGTCTTCAGGCGCGTGCGGTAGATCCCTTCCAGCAGCGAACCTTTCTCGCTGTCCGGCACTTGCAGCAGCGAGGCCTGCGCCGGCACTTTGTCACCGCGGCGCTGGAGCATTTTGTAGTAGTTATACTGGTATTCCCGTTCCAGACGTTGCTCGGCGATCAGCGGGCCATCGCTGCTTGCGGCAGCCGTGCCTTCGATTTCCAGGCGCAAGGCCGGACGTTCCTTGAGGGCCTGCGACAGTTTGACCAACGAACCCTCGGCATCCTTGCTCAGGTCGCTTGAACCTGGCGCAAACGAGACGGTGCCCAAATCCTCCGAACCCCCGCCACTGACCAGCCCGCCAATCATTTTGAACGGCGCGGCGGCGGCTTTGACGATCAGGTTGCGCAGGGTCTGCCAGACAATCGGCATGATGCTGAACTGCGGGTTGTTCAGGTCACCGGTCACCGGCAGCTCGATGGAGATTTTGCCGTCGATGTCCTTGAGCAATGCGATCGCCAGTTTCAGCGGCAGGCTCACGGCGTCCGGACTGTCGACTTTCTCCCCCAGTTGCAACTGTTCGACCACCACTTTGTTTTCGGCCTTGAGCTGGCCCTTGGTGATCAGGTAATGCAGGTCGAGATTGAGTCGGCCCTTGCGGATGCGGTAGCCGGCGAACTTGCCGGAGTAGGGCGTCAGCGTGGTCAATTCCACCCGTTTGAAGCTGGTGGTGATGTCGAGGCTGGCCATCGGGTCGAACGGGTTGACCGAGCCCTTGATGGTCACCGGCGCATAGCGGTCGACCTTGCCTTTGATGTCGACACTGGCCGGTTTCGCCTGACGGCTGTCGATGGTGCCGATCTGCCCGTTGAGCTGCTGCACGGCGGTGGCGAAGTTCGGGGTCAGGCTGAAGTCGGCGAAGTTGGCCGAGCCGTCATTGATGGCAATGCCGCCAATGTGGATGCCCAGCGGTTTTTCCTTGCCGGCAGGTTTGGCTGCAGCCGTTTTGGCGCCTGAGTCGGGCGGTTGCGGAATCAGCAGATCGTCGACGTTAGTGGTGCGGTCATCATTGATCATGAAGCGCGCATAAGGCTGGAACAGGGTGACCTTGTTGATCGACAGGCTGTCGCCGTGTTGATAATTCAGGCCTTCGAGCACCAACTGCTGCCACTTGAGGAAGTCGCGGGTTTTGAGGGTGTCGAGGGTATGCAGTTGATCGACCTGGGCTTTGCCTGTGACGCTGAACGCCAGCGGCTCGGTGCTTTTCAGGTCGACCGCCAGATCACTGCCAAGCATGCCGCTGCGCAGTTCCAGGCGAATGAACGGGTTGATGTAGGACTGGGCGACGCGCAGGTCGATGTCCTTGGTCTGCACGTTTAACTTGGCGCTGACGGGGGCGAGATTGACGACGCCGTCTGCCGTGATCTTGCCTTGCTTGCCCAGACCGGTGTCGAGCTTGAGGTTAAAAGGCGAGCCATTGAGGCTGTCGAAATTCTGCAGGTCCAGGTTCAGCGGGCCGACGTCCAGCGCTACGGCGGGTTGCGCCTTGCGGTCGGCCAGATGCACCTGGTAATCACGCAGTTGCACGTCTTTGAGCAGCACCTGCCAAGGTTTGCTCGGCGGCGCCGGCTCAGGTTTTGGTGAGTCGGCGGCTGCCGGGGTGCTGGTCGGTTCGGCGTTGGCTTTGGCGGCCGGTTTGGACGGTTGGCTGGCGAACAGTTTCTGCCAATCAAGTTGCCCGTCGGCTTCGAGGGCGGCCCAGGTTTCCAGTTTTTGGCTGCGGATCTTGCCGACGACCACTTGCTGCTTGGCCAGGTCTACGGTCGTTTCACTGATGTCCAGCCGCTTAAGCTTCGCCAGCGGCCGACCATCTGGAGCCTTGATGTTGAAGGGGGCGATGCTGACGGCGACATTGCTCAGCAGCAGTTCGGTTTTTTTGGACAGGTTCAGCTTGTAATCGGTGCTCAGGTTCAGGGTGCCGTTTTCCAGATCCAGCGGCACCGAGTCGCGAACGTAAGGCCACCAGACTTTCATGTTGGCATCGGTGACTTTCAATTTACCTTCGGAGGCGATCGGGATCAGGCTGAAATTACCGGTCCAGTCGATCTGCCCACCGGAAGGGCCGACGGCCACCAAGGTCATGTCGGCGTTATCTTCTGGCAGGGTGCTGAGGTTCTTCAGCTCGAAATCGAGCTTGTCGTAGAGGAACTCGATGGGCTCGCGAGGGCGCGCGTCCTGGAAGTGCACATAGCCGTCGGCCAGTTTGATGCGCTCCACGCGTAGCGGGAACGGTTTGGCGTTCGGGTCGACCGGGGTCGGCTCGCTGGCGGGTATTTTGAACAGGCCGAGCAGATTGAGTTTGCCGTCCTTGCCGAAGAGGATTTCGGTCTTGGGTTTGTCTATTTCGATATCGGACAGGTGCAGTGCCTTGGTCCAGAGGCTGTCGATCTGGAGATTGGCATACAGCCGCTCGAAGCCGACCTGCTCCTTGCCCGGATCGCCGATGATCAAGCCCCACAGGGTTACTTCAAGGCTGAACGGGTTGAGTTCGATCCGCGAAATCGTGGCGGGCGTCGTCGCGTAGCTGGCCAATTGTTGGTTGGCCACCCGCAAAGCGATGCCCGGTAAAATCAGAAACCCCAGCAGGCTGTAGAGGGCTAGAGCGGTCAACAGAGCGCCAATAGCGCGAATCAATCCTTTGGGCATGTGCGGTTTCATCTGTCTGAATCGGAGTGCGTTGGAGTATGACACGCGTTTCCGGTTCCGAAGTGATCATGCTTTATAGGATTTATCTGATTTTCCGGACGTATCTCAGAGCTGCAGAATCAGCGTTTTCAGTGGCGGTTGTTGGTCCAACGACGGGAAATCACCGCCCGGTTTCATTACGGTCCATTCACGCACCGGCCGCCCGGCTTTCTCGGCACAGCGCAAAACGTGTTCGCGCCAGTCGTCCATGCTGACTTTTGCCAGGTTGTTGCAGCAGATCAGCACGCCATTGTCGGCGGTGGTCAGCAGTGCCGGCTTCAACAGGCTCTGATAGTCACGCAGCAAGTCGACGGTGCCGAAAGCGCTCTTGGCCCAGGCTGGCGGATCCAGCAGCACCAGGTCGTACTGACGCTGCTCCAGACGTTGATAGCTTGGCAGTTTCTGCCCGCGGCGCTGGCTGATCGGCAGACCGGCCAATTGGCGGATGGCCGGGAAATAGTCGGACTGGATGAAGTCCATGGTCGGCAACTGGGGATTGAGCAGACCGTTCTCACGCCCGACGGCCAGGTTGCCCTCAGCGAAATCGAGGTTGCAGACCTCGCTCGCGCCACCGGCCGCCGCACTCAAGCCGACGCCACAGGTGTAGGCGAACAGGTTCAGCACACTTTTGTTTTTACTGTGCTGCTTGACCCAGCCGCGCGTATTGCGCAGGTCGAGGAACAGCAGCGGATCCTGGCCGGCATGGCGACCGCGAACCCGGTAATTGAGCCCCCATTCGTGGCCGATCAGGTCTTGCAAGGCGGGCTCGTCGGCGCGGTAGACGGTGTCTTCACGGTCGATGCGCGAGTTGCCTCGGGAGCGATCGTTGTAGACCAGCAGCGTTTCGAGGCCCAGGTGCTGATTGATGGCTTCGTGCAAATGCAGCAACGCATCACGTTCCAGCGACTGGTGAAAGCTTTGCACCAGCAATTGCGGGCCGTAGCGGTCGATCGTCAGACCGCCGGCGCCTTCCTGGCTGCCATGGAACAGGCGATAGCAATCGGTGCCTTGCTGATGCAGTTCGGCCAGCAGGTCCTGACGACGATCGAGGGCGGCGCGCAGCGCCTGATTCAAGGAAGACATGCTGGGCGCCTTGCAGGAGGGAATTTGGCGCGGGAGTTTAACAGCTTGAGCAGAGAACCACTGATCGTTCCCACGCTCTGCGTGGGAATACCTCAACGGACGCTCCGCGTTCGGCTTTTGGGACGCAGAGCGTCCCGGGCTGCATTCCCACGCAGAGCGTGGGAACGATCAAACTTACAATAATCCCATCCGACGCCTGGCCCGGTGCATCGAGCCGTTACGCACCGCCCAACGCAGCATCGGCGTGGTGCGGTTGACGCCGGCGCGGATCAGCTTGCGTTGCAGCGGGCTCTGTTGGACACCCAGCATGTCACTGGCCCAGTCCGGCAGCAGGTCAATCCCGGCCTGCATCATCAAACCGCCGAAAGGTCTGGCTAAACGACTGGGGGAGGGGGCGTTCAGCAACAGCCGCACCACTTCGCGACTGCGTTCGTCGCACAGCAGTTGTGGGCGAATTCGTTCAAGGTAATCGGCCATTTCCTGCCGTGAACGCGGCACGTCACGGGCGCCGAGCCGTTTGGCGACCAGCGCGATTTCCGCGTAATAACGGTCCTGGTCGGCCAGGGACAGGTTCGGATTGCGGTAACGCAGGTGCGCGGCGAGGAAGTTGCTGACCTCGGCCACGTGCACCCAGGTCAGTAGATCAGGGTCACTGGCGGTATAAGGCCGGCCATCCGGTGCAGTGCCGGCCACTTGCAGGTGGATGGTGCGGACTTTCTCGATCAGCCAGTCGGCGTCCTTTCGCGAACCGAACGTGGTACCGGAAATGAACTGCCCGGTGCGGCGCAGTCGGCCAATCATGTCCTCGCGAAAATTCGAATGGTCCCAGACCCCGGCCAGGGCCAGTGGATGCAGAGCTTGCAGCATCAGGGCGCTGATGCCGCCGATCAGCATGCTGCTGAAGTCGCCGTGAACTTGCCAGCTCACTGAATCCGGCCCGAACAGGCCGGGATCGCCCTTGGGATTTTCCAGGTCGAGCTTGCCCAGAGACAGACCGCTCAGGCTCATGATCTGGGTCTCGATGCGGGTTCGAATGAATTCCATGGCAACTCAGTGGCGAAAAAAAGGCGCGGCCATTACGGGCCGCGCTGGGAAGTTTAAAACATGAGCTTATTGGTTCAGGCGTTTATCGACCAACTCCTGGACCACGCTCGGGTCGGCCAGGGTCGAGGTGTCGCCCAGGCTGTCCAGTTCATTGCAGGCGATCTTGCGCAGAATCCGTCGCATGATCTTGCCCGAACGGGTTTTCGGCAAGGCCGGCGCCCACTGGATCAGGTCCGGTTTGGCGAAGCTGCCGATTTCCTCGCTGACGTGAGCCAGCAGTTCTTTCTTCAGTTCGTCATTGGGCTCGGTGCCGTTCATGGGGGTGACGAAGGCGTAGATGCCCTGGCCTTTGACATCGTGGGGGTAACCGACCACGGCGGCTTCGGCGATGCTGTCGTGCAGCACCAGGGCGCTTTCCACTTCGGCGGTGCCGATGCGGTGCCCGGAGACGTTGATTACGTCGTCGATGCGTCCGGTGATCCAGTAGTCGCCGTCCTCATCGCGCCGGGCGCCGTCGCCGGTGAAATAGTAGCCGGGGTAGGGCTTGAAGTAGGTGTCGACCATTCGTTGCGGGTCGCCGTAGACGCTGCGGATCTGCGCCGGCCAGCTGGATTTGATCGCCAGCACGCCGCTGCCGGCGCCTTTTATCTCCTTGCCCGTTTCATCCAGCAACACCGGTTGCACGCCGAACATCGGTTGTGTGGCACAGCCGGGTTTGATCCGTTGCGCGCTGACCAGTGGGCTGAGCATGATGCCGCCGGTTTCGGTCTGCCACCAGGTGTCGACAATCGGGCAACGCTGCTCGCCGACGACGTTGAAGTACCAATCCCACGCTTCCGGGTTGATCGGCTCACCGACGCTGCCAAGTAGTCTGAGGCTCTCGCGAGAAGTTTCCTTCAACGGTTCGGGGCCTTCACGCATCAGCGAACGCAAGGCAGTCGGGGCGGTATAGAAAATGTTCACTTGGTGCTTATCGATCACCTGCCAGAAGCGCGAGCTGCTCGGGTAGCTCGGCACGCCTTCGAATATCAGCGTGGTCGCGCCGTTGGCCAGCGGGCCGTAGACGATGTAGCTGTGGCCGGTGACCCAACCGACATCGGCGGTGCACCAAAAGACTTCGTTGTCGCGGTAGTCGAGCACGTACTTGAAGGTCATCGCCGCTTGCAGCAGGTAGCCGCCGGTGGTGTGCAACACACCTTTGGGTTTGCCGGTGCTGCCGGAGGTGTAGAGGATAAACAGCGGGTCTTCGGCGTCCATCGGCTCAGGCGGGCAATCGTCGCTGACGTCGCGCAGCGCCTGGTGATACCAGATGTCCCGGCCCTCGACCCAGTCCACTTCACCCTGAGTGCGCTCGACCACGATGACAGTGCTGACGTTCGGACAACTTTGCAGCGCCTGGTCGACTTTCTGCTTGAGCGGCACGAATTTACCACCGCGCACGCCTTCATCGGCGGTGATCACAGTGCGGCAGTCGGCATCGAGAATCCGGTCACGCACGGAGTCCGGAGAGAAACCACCGAACACCACCGAATGCACCGCACCAATGCGCGTGCAGGCGAGCATGGCGTAGGCGGCTTCGGGGATCATCGGCATGTAGATGCACACGCGATCGCCTTTCTTCACGCCACGGCTTTTGAGCACGTTGGCCAGGCGACAGACGTTGTGATGGAGTTTTTTGTAGGTGATCTGCGCGGATTCGGCAGGGTCGTCGCCTTCCCAGATGATCGCGATTTGATCGCCGCGCTTTTTTAGGTGACGGTCAATGCAGTTGTAACTGACATTTAACGTTCCGCCAGCGAACCAGCTTGCCTCACCGGTTTTCAGGTTATAGCGCTGGACGGTCTCCCACGGCGTACTCCAGTCGAGAAAACGTGTGGCCTGCTCGGCCCAGAAGGTGCTGGGATGATCGATGGATTGGCGGTACAGGCGCTTGTAGTCGTCTTGACTTAATTGTGCGGCCCGGCGGACGGCATCGGCTTGGGGGAACGTGCTGATATCGAACATGACGGTTCCTTATTCTTGTTTTGCGACAAGATCTAAAGATGCGCCGAGTGGGGAGAGGGTTCAAGACTTGAAAACAAACACAACCCTGTAGGAGCGAACGGTGCGGCGATCCGACTTGCTCGCGAAGAACGATAACTCGGTGTACCTGATACACCGAGCCGCCTTCTTCGCGAGCAAGTCGGATCGCCGCACCGTTCGCTCCTACAGGGATGGCGTTAGCCGCGGTGACGACCGCGGAAGTAGTTGATCAGGCCTTGGGTTGAAGCATCGTCAGCCGGGGTTTCTTCGCTGCCGACCAGGCGGTTGTAGACGCCTTTGCCGAGCTCTTTACCCAGCTCCACGCCCCACTGGTCGAAGGCGTTGATGCCCCAGATCACGCTTTGCACGAAGACTTTGTGTTCGTACATCGCCACCAATGCGCCGAGACGACGCGGGCTGATGCGTTCGACCACCAACGTATTGCTCGGACGGTTACCCGGGATCACCTTGTGTGACGCGAGTTTCTGCACGTCTTCTTCGCTCATGCCTTTGTCGCGTAACTCGGCTTCGGCCTCGGCAAGGGTCTTGCCCAGCATCAGCGCCTGGCTTTGGGACAGGCAGTTGGCGTACAGCCACTGATGGTGGTCGGACACCGGGTTGAAGCTGACGATCGGCACGATGAAGTCGGCCGGGATCAGTTGAGTGCCCTGATGCAGCAACTGGTGGTACGCATGCTGACCGTTGCAGCCAACGCCACCCCAGATCACAGGACCCGTGTCGGTGGACACCGGAGTGCCGTCCTGGCGCACGCTCTTGCCGTTGGATTCCATGTCCAGCTGTTGCAAGTGCTTGGTGATGTTGCGCAAGTAATGGTCGTACGGCAGGATCGCGTGGCTCTGCGCGCCCCAGAAGTTGCCATACCAGATGCCGAGCAAGGCCAGCAGCACTGGCATGTTCTGATCGAAAGGCGTGCTCTGGAAGTGCTGGTCCATGGTGTAGGCACCGGACAGCAGTTCCTTGAAATTCGACATGCCGATGGCCAGGGCAATTGGCAAACCGATGGCCGACCACAACGAGTAACGGCCGCCAACCCAGTCCCACATCGGGAAGATATTTTCTTCGCGGATCCCGAATGCCACAGCCGCTGCATTGTTGCTGGAGACGGCGATGAAGTGACGATACAGCTCGGCTTCCGACCCCCCCTGAGCCAGGTACCAGGCGCGTGCGGCCTGGGCATTCTTCAGGGTTTCGAGGGTGTTGAAGGATTTCGACGAAACGATGAACAGCGTGGTTTCGGCACGCAGTTTCAGGGTCAGTTCGTGGAACTCACTGCCGTCGATGTTCGCCAGGTAATGGCAGCGCACGCCCTTCTGGGCGTAGGACAGCAGTGCTTCGGAGACCAGCTCCGGGCCGAGGAACGAGCCACCGATGCCGATGTTCACCACATCAGTGATCGGCTTCTCGGTATAACCGCGCCACAGACCGTCGTGGATACGGCCCACGAGGTCAGTGATCTGGTTCAGGACCTTGTGCACTTCCGGCATCACGTTGACGCCGTTCACCGACAGCTTGTCGCCAACCGGACGGCGTAGCGCGGTATGCAAGGCGGGGCGGCCTTCGGAGGCGTTGACGATTTCGCCTTCAAACAGCGCTTTGATCGCGCCCTGGAGATCGACTTCGTTGGCCAGGCCCACCAGCAGATCGCGGGTCTCGGCGTTGATCAGGTTTTTCGAATAATCGAGAAACAGGCCGCAGCTGCTGAGGGTGAATTGGGTGAAGCGCTGCGGATCGGCATTAAAGGCTTCGCGCATGCTGAAATCTTGCATGGCTTGGCGGTGATCATTCAACGCTTGCCAGGCGGGCAGAGCGGTAACGTCGTGAGGGGTGCGGTAATACGCCATCGCTGCGGGTTTCCTTTTTACTTGAACGGCCTTTTGAACACAAAAAATCCCGGAGCGCTGTGGGTGGGCGTCCGGTCAACTGCGTCGACACGATTTCATGACACAGGGCGAATACAGTAAACCTCGCGCTGCGATCTGTCTTGACTTTGTCTGACCCGTTCCCGGTACTTTTTTATACATCAAGCAGGGAACGGTCCGATAAACGGAAGGGGGATGGACTAAGACGGGATCAGGCGACCTGAACCGGAATGGCATTGCTGGTGTGGCTCAGTTCATTACCCGGCGCCATGTAGAGCATGCGTGGCTTGAAGTTGAGCAGTTCGGCTTCGCTGTAGTGGGCGTAGGCGCAGATGATCACGCGGTCGCCAACCTTGGCCTTGTGTGCGGCTGCACCGTTGACCGAGATCATGCGCGAACCTTCTTCACCACGGATCGCGTAGGTGGTGAAGCGTTCGCCGTTGTCGACGTTGTAGATCTGGATCTGCTCGTATTCACGGATGCCGGACAGGTCCAGCCATTCGCCGTCGATGGCGCAAGAACCCTCGTAATCGAGAACAGCGTGGGTGACTTCGGCGCGATGCAGCTTGGCCTTGAGCATGATGGCGTGCATGAGTGTTTTCCCAGGTCGGAATCGAACGGCGGGCATTGTGCCCAAAGCCAATGTGGGCAGCAATACAGGGTGCGAGGCAACGCAACTCCCTGTAGGAGCGGAGCTTGCTCGCGAAGGCGTCATGTCAGTCGATGCAGATGTCGAATGACGCGACGCCTTCGCGAGCAAGCTTCGCTCCTACAGGGGATTTGTGGTGTTTAGGCGGGCGCGTCGAGGTTCAGATGGAGGTTATCGATCAACCGCGTAGTACCCAGGAACGCCGCCACCAGAATCACCAGGTCCCGATCCTCCGGGGTGGCCGGACGCAACGTCGGCGCATGACGAATTTCCAGATAGTCAGGACGCAAACCAGCCGCTTCAAGCTGCTTGATCTGTGCGCCGATCAAGGCCGGGAAATCCCGCTCGCCCTGTTTGATCGCGTCGGCAATCTGGTTCAAACCGCGGTACAGAACCGGCGCAACGGCCCGCAGTTCTTCGCTGAGGAAACCATTGCGCGACGACAGCGCCAGGCCATCGGCTGCACGTACCGTCGGTTCGCCGATGATCTGGATCGGCATGTTCAGGTCATGCACCAGGGCGCGAATCACCGCCAGTTGCTGGAAGTCTTTCTGGCCAAAGATTGCCAGGTCCGGCTGGACCATGTTGAACAGCTTGGTGACCACCGTCGCCACACCTTCGAAATGCCCGGGACGGCTGGCGCCGCAGAGGCCTTCGCAAAGTTGTGGAACGCTGACGCGGGTCTGACCGGCCATGCCGTCGGGGTATATTTCTTCAACGGTTGGCGCGAACAGCAAGTGGCAACCGGCCTGGAGCAGTTTCTCCTGATCGGCCGCGAGGGTGCGCGGGTACTTGTCGAGGTCTTCGCCGGCGCCGAACTGCAGCGGATTGACGAAAATGCTCGCGACCACGAAATCCACCCGTTGGGTGGCTTTGGTAACCAGTGCAACATGACCGCTGTGCAGGTTGCCCATGGTCGGCACGAAGCCGATTCGCTTGCCTTCGCCACGGGCACGGGCCACGGCGGCCCGCAATTCGCGTACGGTTTTTACGGTGTTCATGCAGAGAATCCGTGTTCGATACCTGGGAAAGTCGCCGCTTTGACTTCAGTGACGTAAGCGCCAATCGCCGCTTGAATGTTTTGTTGCCCGGCCATGAAGTTCTTCACGAATTTCGGCACACGGCCAGTGATCGACAGGCCGAGCATGTCGTGCAGAACCAATACCTGGCCGTCGGTGCCACTGCCGGCGCCGATGCCGATTACCGGAATGCCCACAGCCTGGGTGATTTCCTGAGCCAGTTCGCTCGGTACGCACTCGAGCAGCAACATGGATGCACCGGCCTGCTCTAGTGCGATGGCGTCGGCACGCATTTGCCGCGCCTGGTTCTCGCTGCGACCCTGGACTTTGTAACCGCCCAGAATGTTCACCGATTGCGGTGTCAGCCCCATGTGCGCGCACACCGGGATACCGCGTTCGGCCAGCAGACGGATCGAGTCCGCCAGCCACAGTGCACCTTCAACTTTGACCATGTGCGCACCGGCCTGCATCAACAGGGCGCTGTTGGTCATGGCTTGTTCGGTGGTGGCGTAGGCCATGAAGGGCAGGTCGGCGAGGATCAAAGCGTCGGTGTTGCCGCGTTTGACGGCCGCCACGTGGTAAGCCATTTCCGCGGTGGTGACCGGCAGGGTGCTGTCGTGACCTTGCAAAACCATGCCAAGGGAGTCGCCCACCAGCAACACCTCGACGCCCGCTTCATTGCAGGCGTGGGCGAAGGTCGCGTCATAGCAGGTCAGCATGGTGATTTTTTCACCTTTTAGCTTGAGACCTTGCAGAGTGGTCAGGGTGATGGCTGGCATGAAAAGTTCCTCATTCAGGCGCTGTGGAAACTACTGCGAGTAACGCGCGTGATTCTTCGTTAAATACAGGCGCACGGTCTGTTGTCGTGCTTTTAAGGCCTGGATTGCGCCCTTCAATGCCGTGTTGGCGGCAGCGGGACGCCTATAGTCGTGAGGAGAACTCGGGAAGTCAATTGCGTGTGTTACCGCGTTGTTACGCCAGGGGTGTTACCGGGGTAACTGATGCGTTTCAGCAGATTCTGCGAGAGCAACATAAACCAATGTGGGAGTGTCAAGCGGGGGGCAGGCGTTCCAGCCCGAAGAACGGGCAGGCGGCAAGCAAATCACTCAGGCTGCGACCATCGGCCAAACGTAAATCCGCAGGCGCCAGCTCGGCCAGTGGATAGAGAACGAAAGCTCGTTCTTGCATGTGGTAGTGAGGCACCTTGAGGCGAGGTTCATCGATCAGCCGATTACCGAACAGCACGATGTCGAGATCAAGGGTGCGTGGGCCCCAACGTTCAATACGCTCGCGGCCCTGTTCGTTCTCGATGGCTTGCAGCGCATCCAGCAGGTCCAGCGGCGCAAGGGTGCTGTCGAGGGCGGCGACCGCGTTGGTGTAACGCGGTTGGCCGGGCAGCAGCGAGTCGCTCTGATAAAACGCGGACACCCCGATCAGTTCGGTCTGCGGCAACTGCGCCAGCGCCTCGACAGCGCTGCGCAATTGGTCGGCGGGGTCAGCCAGATTGCTGCCCATGCCGATGTAGATGCGTTCCATGGATTACTCGCCCGTGGTGCTCGGTGCGCCTGCGGTGCGTTTGCGCTTGGCGCCACCGCTGCGGCGACGTTTGCGTGGAGCGCCGGTGCCGTCATCCTTGCCGCTGAGGTCGCGGATCATGTCGCGACGTTCGCTGTCGTTGGCGTCCTGATAGTCCGTCCACCATTCGCCCAGGCCATCGGTCTGTTCACCAGCGCTTTCGCGCAGCAGCAGGAAGTCGTAACCGGCACGGAACCGCGGGTTGTCCAGCAACAGGTCGGCGCGCTTGCCGCTGCGGCGTGGCAGACGTTCCTGCATGTCCCAGATCTCGCGGATCGGCAGGGTGAAGCGTTTCGGAATCGCGATGCGCTGGCACTGTTCGGCGATCAGCTCATGAGCGGCTTCCTGCATGGCCGGAATCGGCGGCATGCCACGTTCTTGCAGGCGCAGTACGCGGGCCGGCAGGGCAGGCCAGAGCAGGGCAGCAAACAGGAACGCCGGGGTCACCGGTTTGTTCTGCTTGATCCGCAGGTCGGTGTTGATCAACGCTTCGCTGATCAGCGTGTGGGTGTACGTCGGGTTGTATTCCAGCGCCTCGGCACTGGCCGGGAACAGCGGATCGAACAGCTGCAGGTCGACCAGCATCTCAAAGGTGTCCGCGGCATGGCCGGAGAGGAACAGCTTGAGCACTTCTTCGAACAGGCGGGCCGACGGAATCTCGCGCAGCATCGGCGCCAGCTCGCGGATTGGCGCGGCGCTGTGCTTTTCGATGCCGAAATTCAGCTTGGCGGCGAAGCGCACGGCCCGCAGCATCCGTACCGGATCTTCCTGGTAACGTTGCTTTGGATCGCCAATCAGGCGGATCAGGTGATTGCGGATGTCGTGTACGCCGTTGGCGTAGTCGAGGATGCGCTCGCTGACCGGATCGTAATACAAGGCGTTGATGGTGAAGTCGCGGCGTTGCGCGTCTTCTTCCAGCGTGCCGTAGACGTTATCGCGCAGGATGCGCCCGCTCTCGTTGCGCGAGGACTGGTTGCTGTCTTCCTCTTCATCGTTTTGCGGGTGATTGGCGCGGAAGGTCGCGACTTCAATGATTTCGCGGCCAAAGTGGATGTGCACCAGCTTGAAGCGTCGACCGATGATCCGCGCGTTGCGGAATTCGGCCCGAACCTGCTCAGGCGTGGCACTGGTGGCGACGTCGAAATCTTTTGGCGTGATGCCGAGCAGCATGTCACGCACGCAGCCGCCGACCAGGTAAGCCTGGTAACCGGCGTTCTGCAGGCGTTCGACAATGTTCACCGCGTAGCGACTGAATTGGGCCTTTTGCAGCGAATGTTGGCCGCTGTTGAGCACTTCAGGCGTACTGCGAATGTGTTGCGTATGACGCTTGGGAGAACGGAATGACTGGAACAACTTCTTCAGCATGGGATGCACTGTTTGAAGGAATGTTCGGCCAAAACGAAGAATGACCGCATGATGGGCGGGGATTCTAGCATTTAGTCGGGGGATGGTGTAGGAAGCTGCGCAAGCGCTTGAAGGAGCGGCTTGTTAGTGCGGATTGGCTCTGTGTAGCAGCTGCCGAGCCTGCGAGGCTGCGTTCGGCTGCGAAGCAGTCGTCAAACCAGAGATTGCGGTGTGTCAGAAGAAACTGGGTGCCTGTATTGCGACTGCTC
The DNA here is from genome assembly GCF_054898115.1 of Pseudomonas sp. MDT1-16. NCBI lineage: Bacteria > Pseudomonadati > Pseudomonadota > Gammaproteobacteria > Pseudomonadales > Pseudomonadaceae > Pseudomonas > Pseudomonas sp. MDT1-16. The sequence goes on along the minus strand of NZ_CM142717.1, from coordinate 5,426,695 downwards.
CGCAGTCGAACGCAGCCTCGCAGGCTCGGCAGCTGCTACAGGGGCAGCGTGAATGCCGAATCACAGAAACTACAAGGGGAGCCGAAGCTCCCCAAGAAAGTAGTTGCGTGCTCTATTTTTATTTTTTATTCGGGCTTCTTGTTTTTGTTGAGTGCCCTCGCCATGAAGTTTTTCCTTCATGACCCTCCCAATCGGGAGCCAAGAGCAAACGGATTGCTTTGGTCGCTGTGTTGCAGTGATCTTACGATCCAACCAGTGCAGGCTCTGTCTTATGACAATTTTTATTGTTCTCGGCCTGGTCGTGGGGCAAGCCCCCAATACAACGCCTCTCCAAAAGAATCAGTTAGCTGCGCCTCTCGCCGTCTTGTTTTTATTGTGCGTGAGTCGATTCGTCTTATTTTTATTGTCTTGTGCATTGTTTGTTATTGTTCTTGTACCAAACATATAGCAGGGTGCGTGCCAACTTTTGTGAGGCCCAGTAAAACAAGGGATCAGGCCGGCTGATGAGGTTTTCAGAGGCCAAAAAAAACCGGGGCTTCGTTACCGTAAGCCCCGGCTTCTGTTACGTGAAAAAGCTGAGGTAACAGTTTTTTCACACTGTCACGTGTTACCCGCGCATCAGACAGGCGAGGTCAGCTCTCGCTGGCCACCCCGGTCTTGCGTCGTGGAATGCCCAGGCGCTGACGGCGTTCCCACAGGCATTTGCGACTGACACCGAGTTTGCGCGCCAACTCGGTTTCGGTCATGTGGTCCTGATGCTCGAGAACGAAGTGCTGGAAGTAGTCTTCCAGTGACAGGTCCTCGGTCGGCTCGTGGCTGGAGTTGCTGGTGTTGTTGCCCTGTTGGGGCGCCAGGCCGATGAAGTCATCGTCTTCCAGATCGCTCAGTTCGATGTCGATACCCAGCAGCTCGGCAGAAATTTCCGGGCTCTCGCACAGGATGACCGCACGTTCTACTGCGTTTTCCAGCTCTCGCACGTTACCCGGCCAGGCGTAATGACGAATCGCCTGCTCGGCATCCGGGGCGAACTTCAGGTCGGTGCGGTTGACCCGCGCGCTCTGCCGCGCCAGGAACGCGGTGGCAATTTCGTTGACGTCCGCGCCGCGCTCGCGCAGGGCCGGCAGTTTCAGGGCAATCACGTGAAGGCGGTAATACAAGTCTTCACGGAACTGGCCGATCTTCGCCAGGCTTTTGAGGTCCCGGTGAGTCGCGGCGATCAGGCGCACATCGACTTTCTGTGACTGCACCGAACCTACACGACGAATTTCACCTTCCTGCAGCACGCGCAGCAGGCGGGCCTGGGCTTCCAGTGGCAATTCGCCGATTTCGTCGAGGAACAAGGTGCCGCCGTCTGCCGCTTCCACCAGGCCGGCACGCCCGGCGCTGGCGCCCGTGAATGCGCCTTTTTCGTGGCCGAAGAGTTCGGACTCGATCAGGCTTTCCGGAATGGCCGCGCAGTTCACCGAAATCATCGGCGCCTTGGCGCGTTTGGATAAGTTGTGCAGGGCACGCGCGACCAGTTCTTTACCCGTGCCGGATTCGCCCTGGATCAGGACATTGGAGTCGGTTGGCGCGACTTTGCGGATCTTGCTGTACAGATCCTGCATAGGTGGGCAGGAGCCGATGATGCCGATTTCGCCATTGCTGTTATTGGCACCCGGTTTCGCGGCGCCATTGCTGGCTTTGCCGACGACCGGTTCACCGCTGGCTTGCACGGATTGCCGGTCACGCAGGATTCGCGCGACGGCCTGGAGCATCTCGTCGTGATCAAAAGGCTTGGCGATGTAATCGACCGCGCCCATCTTCATCGAGTCGACGGCCGAACGCAGGCTGGCGTAGCTGGTCATGATCAGCACCGGAGTGCCCTGGCCGAGTTTGATCAACTCGGTGCCAGGCGCGCCGGGCAGGCGCAGGTCACTGACGATCAGGTCGAACGTGGGAATGGTGAAGCGTTCTTGTGCTTCCTGCACTGAACCGGCTTCGCTGACCTGGTACTGGTTACGTTCCAGCAGGCGGCGCAAGGCGGAGCGGATAATTGTTTCGTCTTCGACGATCAAAATGTGCGGCATTGATTCGATACTCTCGACGGTCTCAGTTCACAGCGGACGTCGCTTCGACATGACGCGGCAAGGTCACCCGGATACGGGTGCCGCGCTGGCTTTGAACATCAGCCGGGCTGTCGATGGTGATTTGTCCATAATGCTCTTCAACGATGGAATAGACCAGTGCAAGGCCCAGACCGGTGCCTTCGCCAGGATCCTTGGTGGTGAAGAAAGGTTCGAACAATCTATCCATGATGTTCTTCGGAATACCGCTGCCTTCGTCTTCCACGATCAAGTCGACCGTGTGTTCGCAGGCTTCGCTTTTGACGCGCACCGCACTGCCGGGAGGCGAGGCATCGCGGGCGTTTGAGAGCAGATTGATCAGCACTTGTGCGAGTCGCTGCGGGTCGCCTTCGACCCAGTGATCGGGATCGCACAGGTTGTAGAACTGCACCTCGAAATTACGTCGGTTCAGCGCCAGCAGGCCTATCGCATCCTGGGCCACTTCCGCCAGACAGACGGGCTCGTCGCTGTGCTGATGACTCCCCGCGTGGGCGAAGCTCATCAGCGACTGAACGATACGCGACACGCGTTTGGTCTGCTCCAGGATCTGCCCGCTGATTTCCTTCAGTTCGCTGTCTTCTTCGCGCTCTTCGCGCAGGTTTTGCGCCAGGCAGGCGATGCCGGTAATCGGGTTGCCGATTTCATGGGCCACGCCGGCGGCCAGTCGGCCGATACTGGCCAAACGCTCGGAATGCACCAGTTTATCTTCGAGCAGCTGGGTTTCGGTCAGGTCTTCTACCAGCAACACCAAGCCGCTGTTACCCGGAGCGAGCGGTTCATCGATCGCCGCTTTGTGCAGGTTCAACCAGCGGGTCTGGCCGTCGAGGGCCAGGTGCTGTTTGTGCAAATGCTCGTCCGGCAGATTGATGAAGCCTTGCAGCAGCTCTTTCCATGGATCGGCGATGGTGCTCAGGCGCGAACCGACCACACGCTGCGCGGCAATCCCGGTCAGCTCCTCCATGGCTTTGTTCCACATGAGGATTTCCTGGTCCTTGGCCAGCGAGCAAACGCCCATTGGCAATTCCTGCAAGGTCTGGCGGTGATAGCGGCGCAGGGCATCGAGTTCGGCGGCAAGCCCGGTCAGGCGCGAGTGGTAATCCTCGAGGCGACTTTCGATGAAGTGGATGTCTTCGGTGACGTAGTTTTCGCCCCCGGCCTTATAAGGCAGGAAGGTCTCGACCATGTCCTGAGCCACGCTCGGCCCCATCAGGCCGGAGAGGTTGGCTTCGATGCGGTCGCGCAATCGGCGCAAGGCGTAAGGCCGGCGCTCATCGAACGGCAGATAGAGGTCGCGCAGGGCTTGTTCGACTTCTTTCTGTGCTGCTTTCGCGCCCAATGGTTTTGCAAGCTGCGTAGCGAACTCCTGGGGTGAGGCGGCGTGCAGTTCGCGGCGTTGCGGCCGGCGCACGTTGTCCACGGCGCAGGCTTCCGCCGCGCTGGCCTCTTCGCTGCTGGCGTTGGTGAACAGCGAGATCAGGGTGAACATCAGCACGTTGGCGGCCAGCGACGCGATCGCCGCCATGTGCCAACTGGTGTCGTCGAGCACGTAGATCATGTTCAGCAGCGGAATATAGAAGCCCTGCAGATTGCCCACCAGTGGCAGCAGCATGGTCACCAGCCATACCAGAATCCCCGCGAGCAAACCGGCGATAAAGCCACGGCGGTTGGCGGTCGGCCAGTACAGTACCGAGAGCACGCCCGGCAGGAATTGCAGGGTGGCGACGAAGGCGACAATGCCCAGATTCGCCAGATCCTGTTCCGCACCCAGCAGCAGGTAGAAACCGTAACCGGCCATGATGATCGCAACGATCAGCGCCCGACGGGTCCACTTCAGCCAGCGATAGATGTTGCCTTCGGCCGGCGGCTGATAGAGCGGCAGCACCAGGTGGTTCAGGGCCATCCCGGACAGCGCCAGGGTGGTAACGATGATCAGCCCGCTGGCCGCCGACAATCCGCCGATATAGGCCAATAGCGCAAGGGCCTTGCTGTTGGCCGCGATGCCGATGCCCAGCGTGAAGTATTCCGGGTTGGTGGTGGCGCCCAGTTTCAGCCCGGCCCAGAGAATCAGCGGTACTGCCAGGCTCATCAGCAGCAGAAACAGCGGCAAGCCCCAGCTCGCACTGACCAGCGAGCGCGGGTTGAGGTTTTCGGTAAACGTCATGTGGTACATGTGCGGCATCACGATCGCCGAGGCGAAGAACACCAGCAGCAACGTACGCCATGGACCTTCCTGCAACGGTGTGTGCAGGGCAGCGAGGGCGGTCTGGTTTTGCAGCAGCCACAGTTCCAGCTGTTGCGGGCCGTCGAACACACCATAAAGGGCATACAGGCCGACGCCGCCAATGGCGATCAATTTGATCACCGACTCGAAAGCAATCGCGAACACCAGGCCTTCGTGTTTCTCGCGGGTGGCAATGTGGCGCGAGCCGAAGAAAATCGTGAACAGCGTAATCAGTGCGCAGAAGCTCAGCGCCACGCGATGCTGTACCGGCTCACGGGTGAGGATGCCGATGGAGTCGGCGACCGCCTGAATTTGCAAGGCGAGCAGCGGCAGCACGCCGATCAGCATGAAGATCGTGGTCAGCGCACCGGCCCAGGTGCTGCGAAAGCGGAAGGCGAACAGATCGGCCAGCGACGACAGCTGATACGTGCGGGTGATTTTCAGGATCGGATACAACAGCACCGGCGCCAGCAGGAACGCACCGGACACCCCAAGGTAACTGGACAAAAAACCGTAGCCGTATTGATAGGCCAGGCCCACCGTGCCGTAAAACGCCCAGGCACTGGCGTAAACGCCCAGCGACAGGGTGTAAGTCAGCGGGTGGCGAATGATCGCCCGGGGGATCATGCCCCGTTCGCTGACCCAGGCTACGCCGAACAGCACCGCCAGGTACGCGGCGCTGATCAGGATCATCTGGGTCAGGCTAAAGCTCATCGGCATCTTTTTGGCTCTGCAGGATGAAGGTCACGACGATCAGAATCAGCCAGAGCAGATAAGGGCGATACCAGGCGCCAGTGGCGTCGATCCACCAATCCATGATGGCCGGGGAGAACAGATAAATCCCCACTACCAGGAGCAGGACCAAGCGATAGATGTACATCCCGGCCTCTCTTTTTTATGCGCGTGCCCGAAAACGTGCGGCGATGGTAACGGATGGGCGCGCCACTGCAAGGGTGATCACTGTAATTGCGCTTCGGGCAGGTTAAGTGTGCGCGGGATCAATAATGCATCCCAGTGGGCAATGCCCCAGTCCAGCACTTCCCGTGGTGTGGCGTAAGCCAGCTCGGCACCGGGGTTCTGCCCCAGCGCGCGCAACGCACGCAGCAACAAGGGGGTCGCCTGATCTTCGGTCAACGGCGGCGAACGGTAGGACTTGCCGAGTTTGTTGCCATCGGGCTGGGTAATCAGCGGGATATGCAGGTAGCGCGGTTGCGGCAGGCCGAGTAGTTCCTGCAGGTAGAGCTGGCGCGGTGTGGAGTCGAGCAGGTCGGCGCCACGAACAATGTCGGTGATACCTTGCCAGGCATCGTCCAGCACCACGGCCAGCTGATAGGCGTAGAGCCCGTCGCGGCGGCGGATCACGAAATCGCCGACGTCCCGGCCCAAGTGTTGGCGGTATTCGCCTTGCACCCGGTCGATGAAGTGGTATTCCAGTTCGGGGGCGCGCAGGCGAATCGCGGCATCTTCAGTGCCGTGGCCGGCATTGCGGCACAGTCCCGGATAAATCCCGTGATAGGGCGCAAGTGTTTTGCGCGAACAGGTGCACGCGTAGGCCAGACCGTGATTGAACAGGCGGTTGAGGACTTCGGCGTAGGCAGCGTGCCGGTCACTCTGTCGGACCATTTCGCCATCCCACTCGAAGCCGTAGCTTTCCAGGGCTTTAAGGATCGCCGCTTGAGCACCGGGTTCTTCCCGGGGTGGATCGAGGTCTTCCATGCGCATCAGCCAGCGGCCCCCCACCGAACGCGCATCGAGGTACGAGGCCAGCGCTGCGACCAGCGAACCGAAATGCAGATGTCCACTGGGCGTGGGGGCGAAGCGCCCGATGTAGGTGGGGGAAGTGATGGAGGTCATGGCGGCTATTTAAAGTCAAAAAACATCAGAAACAAAAACGGAGCGTTCGCACGCTCCGTTTTTTCGTTCAAGTCGAGATTACTTGCCGACTTGCTTTTCCTTGATTTCCGCCAGGGTCTTGCAGTCAACGCACATGTCGGCGGTAGGGCGGGCTTCCAGTCGCTTGACGCCAATTTCGACGCCGCAGGACTCGCACCAGCCATATTCTTCGTCTTCGATCAATTGCAGCGTCTTGTCGATTTTCTTGATCAACTTGCGCTCGCGGTCACGGGCACGCAGCTCGAGGCTGAATTCTTCTTCCTGGCTGGCACGGTCTGCCGGGTCCGGGAAATTGGCCGCTTCGTCTTTCATGTGATCAACCGTGCGGTCGACTTCCTGCATCAAGTCCTGTTTCCACTTATTCAGGATCTTGGTGAAGTGAGCGCGCATGGGTTTGCCCATGTACTCCTCGCCCTTTACTGCCTGGTAGGGTTCGAAGCCGCTGATCGACTGGTTTTGCTGCTTTGCTTGGGTGGGCATGAAATGGACCGCCTCTACTCTTGTAATCCATTGCGCAGGATTGCTCCATCACCGACACCTGCCGGCCCTGCGGCTGCAAGCGGGCGAACTTACCAGATCAAATCGGACCGCGCTACTCCCGGATGTCGAGGTAGTGGCCCGCAGTGCTTGCAAATGATTGCAAAGCCTTGTCTGGCGGTGCTGGAGACCTGATCAAATATTGATTTTAGTCAAACCTGGGGCACACGCTCGAGTCGTTTGTGGCCAGGATTATAAGGCGTCTGACCGCTTTAGGTTCTCGCTCGTTCCTGCGCTTGGGTAGAATCAATTTTTTTCCCGTTGAAGGAAGGCTAATGGCTCAGCCCTACAGTGCCCGCAGTCGTGCGATCGAACCTTTCCATGTCATGGCGCTGCTGGCGCGTGCCAATGAATTGCAAGCGGCTGGCCACGACGTGATCCACCTGGAAATCGGCGAACCGGACTTCACCACCGCCGAGCCGATCATTCAGGCCGGCCAGGCCGCATTGACGGCGGGGAAGACCCGTTACACCGCCGCGCGGGGTATCCCTGAGTTGCGTGAGGCCATTTCGGGCTTTTATCAGCAGCGTTATGGTTTGAACATCGATCCGCAGCGAATCTTGATTACTCCAGGCGGTTCTGGTGCGCTGCTGCTGGCCAGTGCCTTACTGGTAGACCCAGGCAAACACTGGCTGCTGGCGGACCCGGGTTACCCGTGCAACCGGCATTTCCTGCGGCTGGTGGAAGGCGCTGCGCAGCTTGTCCCTGTAGGCCCGGACGTGCGATATCAGCTGACGCCGGATCTGGTGGCACGCCATTGGGATCACGACAGCGTCGGTGCGTTGGTGGCATCGCCGGCGAACCCGACCGGGACGATCCTGACCCGCGATGAATTGGCAGGCCTGTCTGCCGCAATCAAGGCACGCCACGGTCATCTGGTGGTGGACGAGATCTATCACGGTCTGACTTATGGCACTGATGCCGCCAGTGTTCTGGAAGTCGATGACAGCGCCTTTGTGCTGAATAGTTTTTCAAAGTATTTCGGCATGACCGGCTGGCGCCTGGGTTGGCTGGTGGCGCCGGAAGCGGCGGTCGGTGAGCTGGAAAAACTCGCCCAGAACCTCTATATCAGCGCCCCGAGCATGGCCCAGCACGCCGCGTTGGCGTGCTTCGAACCTGCGACCATTGCCATTCTCGAAGAGCGTCGCGCCGAATTTGGTCGTCGTCGTGATTTCCTCCTGCCAGCTCTACGGGCGCTGGGCTTCGGTATTGCTGTGGAACCCGAAGGCGCGTTCTACTTGTACGCCGATATCAGCAAGTTTGGCGGCGATGCCTTCGCGTTCTGTCGGCATTTCCTCGAAACCGAGCATGTGGCGATTACCCCCGGTCTGGACTTTGGCCGTTATCAGGCTGGGCATCACGTGCGGTTTGCCTACACCCAAAGCCTGCCGCGCTTGCAGGAAGCGGTCGAGAGGATTGCTCGCGGCTTGAAGAGCTGGCAAGGCTGATGCGTTTTCATCCTCCCCTCGAAGAAGGCCGTTTGATTCGTCGCTACAAGCGTTTTCTCGCCGATATCGAAACCGTTAGCGGCGAATTGCTGACCATTCACTGCCCGAACACCGGCTCGATGCTCAATTGCCAGGTGGAGGGTGGGCAGGTCTGGTTCAGTCGTTCCAACGACCCCAAGCGCAAGTTGCCTGGCACTTGGGAAATCGGCGAAACGCCGCAGGGACGCTTGTTTTGCGTAAACACCGGACGGGCCAACGGCTTAATCGAAGAGGCGCTGCGGGCAGGTGTCATCACCGAACTGAACGGTTTTACCGAGCTGAAACGTGAAGTGGCCTACGGTCAGGAAAGCAGCCGCATCGATTTTCGTCTCGATTACCCGAGCGGGCCGGCTTTTGTGGAAGTCAAAAGCGTCACCCTGGGCTTCGAGGGTTCTTCAGTGGCGGCGTTTCCCGATGCTGTGACCCAGCGCGGGGCCAAGCATTTGCGCGAATTGGCGCATTTGGCTCGGGACGGAATTCGTGCGGTGCAGTTGTATTGCGTCAATCTCACCGGCATCGACGCCGTTCGTCCTGCAGAAGAAATCGATTCGGCCTACGCCGCAGCCTTGCGTGAGGCGGTGTCGTGCGGGGTCGAGGTGTTGGCCTATGGCGTGCACTTGACCCACGAAGAGATGGTGGTCGATCGGCGTCTGGAGGTGTTGCTGAACGGCTAAAGACTGACCCAGATCCCTTGTTCGTCTTCGCGGCAAACGACGGTGGTCAGGGACTGCCCGGCGCAAGGGCCGGCGACGCATTCCCCGTCTTCGATCAGAAACAGTGCGCCGTGGGTCGCGCACTGGATCAGGCTGTTGCTGGGGTCGAGAAACTGGTCGGGTTTCCATTCCAGTCCGACGCCACGGTGTGGGCAGCGATTGATGTAGACGTAAGCCTGACCGCCAAGGCGCACGGCAAAGAGCTTCTGGCCGTCGATGTCGAAACCGCGACTGCTGGCATCGGCCAGTTCAATGCCTGCACAAAGAAACTTCATGTCTATCCTCAAGTCCGGCGGCTCGTGACTGGATATGTCCGAGCTTGACGTTCAAATGCAAACAATTATCAAATGGCCGCCTTGCCTGTCGGGTTCAGGTGCCAGAGGCCGAGGATACTTGGACTGTCATCTCGATGCCCGGGAAAACCCTTAAAGGAAGCTGTTTATGCGCCTGAGTACCCGCGTTGCTGCGCTCTGTGTCGGACTCCTCGTCAGCCACTACGCCGTAGCGGCCGAGTTGCCACAACGTTGGGTCAGTGCCGGTGGTGCTTTGTCGGAGTGGATCAGCGCACTGGGCGGTGAATCGAAACTGATCGGTGTCGATACCACCAGTCAGCACCCGGAATCGCTCAAGGCATTGCCGAGCATCGGGTATCAGCGGCAGTTGTCGGCGGAGGGCATCTTGAGCTTACGTCCGCAGATTCTGGTCGGCACCGAGGAAATGGGGCCGCCACCGGTGCTTTCGCAGATTCGCAGCGCGGGTGTGCAAATCGAACTGTTCTCGGCGCAGCCGGATCTGCCGACCTTGCAGGGCAATTTGCAGCATCTGGGCACGTTGCTCGGCGCTGAAGATCAGGCCTCACAATTGTTTCAGAGGTATCAACAGCAACTTGATCAGCAACAGGTCCGGGTCACGCGGGCACAGTTGAAGCAAAAGTCGCCGGGTGTGCTGTTGTTGCTTGGCAACGCGGGCGGCAAACCGCTCATCGCCGGCAAGGACACCGCCGCCGATTGGTTGCTGCAACAGGTTGGTGGGCACAATCTGGCCACGCATACCGGCTATAAACCCTTTTCTGTCGAATCCCTGATCAGTCTGGATCCCGAGGTGCTGGTGTTTGCCGATCGTGCATTGACCGGCGATGCTGCACGTGCGGCGTTGTTCAAGGAGAACCCGATGCTGTCCTCGACCCGCGCAGCCAAGGACGGGCGAGTCATGGAGCTTGATCCGACGTTGTTGGTCGGGGGCTTGGGGCCGCGGCTACCCGATGCGCTGAAAAAACTGTCTGACGCTTTTTACCCCGGTACTGCCGGCCAATGACCATTCTGGTTAAACCCCGCGCTTTGTTCATTGGTCTGATCCTGCTGTGTGTGTTGGCCATCTGGCTGTCGTTGGCGCTTGGGCCAGTGAGCTTGCCGTTGCTCGACACCTTGCGTGCAGCCCTGCGGCTGGTGGGTGTACCGATCGCGCCCGACGGACTGGAGCAGGCTGAACTGATCCTCGGGCAGATTCGCTTGCCGCGAACCTTGTTGGGCTTGGCCGTGGGGGGGGTGTTGGCACTGTCCGGCGTGGCGATGCAGGGGTTGTTTCGTAATCCTCTGGCCGATCCGGGGCTGGTCGGTGTCTCCAGCGGGGCGGCCTTGGGCGCGGCCATTGCGATCGTCGGTGGTTCTGTGTTCGGCGGTCTGCCTGAAGCCTTCGGGCCTTACCTGTTATCGCTGTGCGCGTTTCTCGGCGGGCTCGGCGTGACGGCGCTGGTGTATCGACTGGGCCGGCGCAACGGGCAGACCAACGTCGCGACCATGTTGCTGGCCGGTATTGCGTTGACTGCGCTGGCCGGCTCCGCCGTGGGGCTGTTCACCTATCTGGCGGATGACGCGACGTTGCGCACCCTGACGTTCTGGAACCTGGGCAGCCTCAATGGCGCCAGCTATTCGCGGCTCTGGCCGTTGCTGTTGATCAGTGCCGGCGTGGCATTGTGGCTGCCGCGTCGGGCCAAGGCCTTGAATGCGTTATTGCTGGGTGAGTCAGAGGCCGGTCATTTGGGCATCGACGTCGAAAGGCTCAAGCGTGAATTGGTGTTCTGCACGGCGCTGGGTGTCGGTGCAGCGGTGGCAGCGGCGGGGATGATCGGGTTTGTCGGTCTGGTGGTGCCGCATCTGGTGCGACTATTGGCCGGTCCCGATCATCGGGTGTTGTTGCCAGCGTCAGTCTTGGCGGGTGCCAGTCTGTTGTTGTTTGCCGATCTGGTGGCGCGACTGGCCCTGGCGCCGGCTGAATTGCCGATAGGGATCGTCACGGCTTTTATCGGTGCGCCGTTCTTTCTGTATTTATTGCTCAGGGGGCGTGCCTGATGTTGCGAACGCAAAATCTGCAAATCCGTCGGGGTCGAAAGAGTGTCCTGACGGACATCACGCTTGAGCTCAAACCGGGCGAAGTCCTCGGTGTGCTGGGACCTAACGGTGCCGGTAAAAGCACCTTGCTCGGCGCCTTGTGCGGTGAATTGAAGGCTGATCACGGCAGCGTCTGGCTCGACGAGCGCGCGTTGAGCGATTGGACCGGAACGGCGCGAGCGCAGCGTTTGGCGGTATTGCCGCAGGTGTCGACCCTGGATTTCGCCTTTCGTGTCGAAGAAGTGGTCGGCATGGGCCGCTTGCCCCATCAAAGCGGCCGGGTTCGCGATGACGAGATCGTCGCCGCCGCGTTGCACGCTGCCGATGCCGGGCATCTGAGTGGGCGCAGCTATCTGGCCTTGTCCGGTGGCGAACGACAGCGGGTGCATCTGGCTCGGGTTCTGGCGCAGCTCTGGCCGGGCGAAGCAGGGCAAACGTTGTTACTCGATGAGCCTACATCGATGCTCGACCCACTTCATCAGCACACGACGTTGCAAGCCGTGCGCGAGTTCGCCCATCGCGGCGCGGCGGTGCTGGTGATCCTGCATGATCTGAACCTGGCGGCGCGCTATTGTGATCGCCTGTTACTGCTCGAAAGTGGGCGGCCGGTGGCGCTCGATATACCGGAGCAGGTGTTGCGCCCGGAACCACTCAAGGCCGTGTTCGGGCTGGAAGTGCTGGTGCAGCAGCACCCGGAGCGTGGGCATCCGCTGATCATCGCCCGCTGAGCTTTTTATGGGGGTGAACACATGCGTAAGTTTTTGCTGCTGGCTTTGCTGATGCTGAGTGCCTGCCAGCATGTTTCGAATCCGCCGTCGGTGGTCGGCGAGATTCGGGACTTGCGCAGCGGCCAGACCCTCACGGCTCAGGAGCTGGTTGCGCGGTTGGAGAAGCCTTTGCGGCTGATCGTGGGTGAACAGCATGACAATCGCGATCACCATCAACTGCAATTGTGGTTATTGCAGTCGCTGAGTGAGCGGCGAACTCAAGGCAGTCTGTTGCTGGAAATGCTCACGCCTGATCAACAGCGGCGCGTCGACGACGTTCGCCGCACCTCGCCGCCACCGGCGGATTTGCCCGGTGCATTGGCCTGGCAGTCTGGTTGGGACTGGAATGTGTACGGGCCGGTCGTTCGTTTCGCGCTGGCCCAGCCATACCCGCTGCTGGCAGCCAATCTGGACACGCTTGAAGTCCGTACCGTTTACGCCAATCCCCCGACATTGAGCGGGTCGCGCTCCAACGCTGCTTCAGTCAAGGACGAATTGCTGGAGCAAATCAGCGACTCCCACTGTGGTCTGCTGCCTGAATCGCAGATGCCGGCGATGCTGGCGGTCCAACAGCAACGTGACAGACGGATGGCCGAGCGCTTGCTCGTGGCGCCTACGCCTTCACTGTTGTTTGCCGGCGCTTACCATGCGCGCAAGGATGTCGGCGTGCCGATCCATGTGCTTGATCTGGGAGAGCCTCAGGCGCCTGTGGTGGTGATGCTGGCGGAGCAGGGCAGCGAGGTCACACCGGCCATGGCTGATTACGTCTGGTACACGCCTGCCACACCCCCCCAGGATTACTGCGCGCAAATGCGTAAGCAATTTGGCAAGTGACCGAACGACTTTTCTCCAGGCAAAAAAAGACCCGGCAAGAGCCGGGTCAAATAACCGTGATTAGCCTGATGAGGAGATATCTGAGAGTCCGAACCAAGGGCTTTTCAAATATCGACCAGTCTCGCGACCAGTTGTGATAATCATAGCGATTCGCATTACCAAGTCAACCGCTGATTTCTCAATTATTTGAACTACGCTGTTCAATGGCGGGAAACGCCCGTAATCATTGGTCTTCAGCCTGTACGGTTGAGCGAACTCAGCTCAGTGACCTGCTTGTTCAACAGGTCGATGCGTCGGGCCATGCTCTCAATCAGGCTGTGGGCGATCTTAGGGTTGCTTTGGGTCAGACTGAGAAACTGGTCCTTGGGAATCAGCATGATGGTGCTGGGTTCGCTGGTGATCACGCTGGCGTTACGCTTCTCGCCGGTGAACACCGCCATGGCGCCGAAAATCTCGTCCTTGGGTACATCACCGACTTTATGCCCGTCGACAAAGGCTTCGGCATGACCATCAATGATGACGAATACGTGATCCGCCTCATCGCCCTGACGGATTAACACTTCGCCACTGGCCACGCGCTGAAAGCCATTGGTGCTTCGAAACTCGGGTTGTTTCAGGCGGGCGACGGCGTCGGACAGCAGGGCGGACTGACCGGCGATGTATTGAAGGAACAGCTCCGAACGCTCCGGGTCAGCATAGATATGCTGAAAAACCTCGGATCGCAGGTAAGGCGTCAATGCCAGTGGGCTATCGCTGCGAAAGCGGCAGCGCGGCAGTTCCGTGCCCTGACGCAGGCCGATCAGATCGCCCTCGTGCAGATAGAACAGTGCCCGCTCGTCAATGCATCCATGCAGCAGGCCATTGTCCAATACAAACAGTTGATTGCCGGGTAATAGGGCCGCCAGATCATCGACGGCTGAAAACGCCAGGGGCGGTCCACAAGGTGTCAAACCTTCCAGCAGGCGGACGGGAATATGTTGCAGTCGATTGATCAACGCATCGGCGTAAGCCGGTTGTTCCCCAAGTAGGTACATGGTTGCTGCGTCCGTTCAGTTCTTGTGACGTGACGAAATAGCCTCCAGCTGTTTGTTCAAGGCTTCCTTGCGCTCGGCGGGAATGTCGTTCCAGTGCACATCCATCAGGGCACCTTCGATGGCATACAACAACACCTTGGATGCTCGAAACCCGCGCGTGCGCACGGCCCGATAAGCATCCACCGCCCCCAGTCGACGCAAATCCGAAGCGCTGTGGATGCCCACGGCGTGCAGCCACTGTGCCGACGTCTTGCCAAGATTCTTCAGGTGCTGCAGTTCATCATTCATCAAGCCTCCTTGCGACGGCCGAACGGTGCGTGGGCGAGCTTCTCAGGAGTGTAGCCATCAGTAGGAAAAGCGTGATTGTTTGGTCGGTTTCGACGCAAAAGCTTCTAAGCGGCGAACTCCCCAAGCGGCGTGAACGTCCGCGAGCGCGGTAGGAAGAGAGGGGGGTGGAATCAGGTCTCCAGGCAAAATATGCCCAGCGTTCAGCGCAAAGCGGGGGCGCTGAACGTGGCAGTCAAAGGTCGCTTTTAGCGAGTGCGATAACGCAGGCGTGTACCGAAATTCATTGACATCAGGATCTCGTCAGCACTCAGCTCTGGCGGGAAGTAGGCGCCGGAGATCTGCGCATGAGCGAGGCTCGCGCCTTCCAGGGAGGCGTTGCGAAAGTCGATGCCGCGCAAGTCGGCGGAGCGGAAATAGGCATCGGTAAAGTCGACACCGTCGGCGTTCAGCTCACGCAGGTCCAAACCCCGGAAATCGCCACCGACCATGTCGATAGGTCCGTCTTTGGGACGCTCGTTGTTGAAACCTGTGATGTCGTCTTTGTGCAGCAACGCATAAAGCGGGGTGTCGAGTAGTTTCGGCTGGCTCATGTCACATCACCTGTTGGTTTTATGACGCCAGTATAGTGCCACTATTTGGCAGCCGTGAAGCCGGCGAAGGCTTCACGGCTGAAATAGTTTCTTACAGACCCGGCAGGCGCTGGCGAATCTGTGCAACGACTGTGTCGAGGGTTCCGCTTTCATTGGTCTGAACGCGTTTGCTGCAGAGAATCTCTGCTGGCGTCAGGGCCTCACGCGTGGCTTGTTGGGCTTCGATAACGGTCAGGTTGGCGTCGGACGGGTCCTTTTTGTCTGCCTGGCGCAGGGCCAGCCAGCTCTCGATCACCGCTTGCGGCGCATTGCAATCGAGGATCAGGAATGGCGCGCCGGTGGCTTCGGCGATTTTCGCTGCGCCGTCACGCTGGTCGCGCTTGAGGTAAGTCGCATCGATCACCACCGGGAAACCAGCACGCAGGATTACCCCGGCAATTTCATGCAGGCGGGTGTAAGTGGCGGCGCTGGCGTCTGCACTATAGATGCCGGCCTGGGGGTCGTTGGGTACGGTTTGCTCGCCGAACAGACGTTTGCGCTCTACATCGGAACGCAGGCGAATGGCGCCCAACGCTTCCACCAGACGCATGGCCACGTGGCTTTTACCGACGGCAGAAACACCGTGGGTGATGGCCATGAAGCGCGAAGGAATGGTGCTGTAGCTTTCCGCCAGGTTGGCGTAATTGCGGTACTGACGCAGGGTGGTGGCTCGCTGCACCGGGTCGGCCTCGGCCGGCATGCTGAACAGGCTGACCTTGGCGCGGACCAGTGCGCGGTAGGCTTTATAGAAGTTCAGCAACTCAAGGCCCTGGTAATCGCCGGTCAGTTCCAGGTACTGGCTGATGAAGCGACGCGCCAGACTCTTCAGACCACGGTCTTCCAGGTCCATCGCCAGGAAACCGGTGTCGGCGTAAACGTCGGTGAAGCGGAACGGTTCGTTGAACTCGATGCAGTCGAAGATCACGACTTTGCCGTCGATCACGGTGGCGTTGCCCAGGTGGATGTCACCGTGGCATTCGCGGATGAAACCTTCGGCCTTGCGCTGGACGAACAGTGGCTTGAGGCGTTCGAAGCTGCTTTCGGCCCAGGCTTGCAGGGCGTCGAGTTGCAGCAGATCGGCCTTGTCGCTTAGAAACGGACGGATCTGTTCGAAGTTCTGGCGTACTGGCGCCATCAGGCTGTCCGGGGTGCCGGCTTCGTGTTCGGCAGGGACCTTCGGTGCGGTGAGGTGGAACTGGGCGATCTGCGCGGCCATCTCGTCGATGTGCGCAGTGGTCAATTCGCCGTTGGCTTGCAGCGTGCTGAGCAGCTGGCTCTGCGGGAATTGACGCATTTTTAGTGCGTAATCGACGACTGGACCCTCGCCGGCCAGTTGGGGTGCTTCGGCGCTGCCGGTGATCGGCAACACTTCTAGATACAAATCGTTGGTCAGGCGCTGGTTAAGACGCAGCTCTTCCCCGCAGAAATGCTCGCGAGCGTCGAGGCTGGTGAAATCCAGGAAGCCGAAATTCACTGGTTTCTTCAATTTATAAGCAAAGGGGCCGGTGAGGATTACCCAGGAAATATGGGTTTCGATGACCTGGAATCCGTCTACGGGATGCGGGTAGAGGGCCGGGTTTTGCAGGGCAGCGATCAGGGACTGGCTCACAGGCGATCCTTCAGAGTCTGGGGAAAAATTCACGGCCGCCATTATGGCCGTAAGTCCGCCTGACGCAAACCTCGGAGGGCTCCTGTTGAGTATGAATAAAGTGCGTATAATCCGCCGCCATGACTCGTACTCGATCCCCCCGTACCCCCAAAAAACCACCTTCCAAGGGCCTGCGCCCCTGGCTGGGCTGGGCCATTAAACTCAGTCTGGTCGGCCTTGTGGTGCTCGCTGGGTTCGCGGTTTACCTCGACGCCATCGTCCAGGAGAAGTTCTCCGGCAAGCGCTGGACCATCCCGGCGAAGGTGTATGCGCGCCCGCTCGAGCTATTCGTCGGACAAAAGCTCAGCAAGGACGACTTTCTAACCGAGCTCGATGCCTTGGGTTATCGACGCGAAAGCGCGGCCAACGGCCCCGGTGCCGCCTCGGTCAACGGCAATACCGTCGATCTGAATACCCGTGGCTTTCAGTTCTATGAAGGCATGGAGCAAGCGCAGCCGGTACGGGTGCGTTTCTCTGGCGACTACGTGGCCGAACTTTCGGCGACCAACGGTTCGAAGCTTTCGGTCGTTCGCCTTGAGCCACTGCTGATCGGTGGCCTGTACCCGAAAAACCTTGAAGACCGGATCCTGATCAAGATCGATCAGGTGCCGCCGTACTTGCTCGAGACTCTGGTGGCTGTTGAAGACCGCGACTTCTATCACCACTTTGGCGTTTCACCGAAGTCGATCGCTCGGGCGATCTGGGTCAACGGTTCGTCCGGCCGGATGCGCCAGGGCGGTAGTACCCTGACTCAACAGTTGGTCAAAAACTTCTACCTGACCAATGAACGCAGCCTGAGCCGCAAGCTCACCGAAGCGATGATGGCGCTGTTGCTTGAGCTGCACTACGACAAACCCGAAATCCTTGAGGCTTATCTCAACGAAGTGTTTATCGGTCAGGACGGTCAACGTGCGGTGCACGGTTTCGGTCTGGCCAGCCAGTTCTTCTTCAGCCAGCCGTTGGCCGAACTGAAGCTGCATCAAGTGGCGTTGCTGGTGGGCATGGTCAAAGGGCCGTCTTCCTACAACCCACGTCGTTATCCGGAACGTGCCCTTGAGCGGCGCAATCTGGTACTCGACGTATTGCTGGAGCAGGGCGTCGCCACTGCCGAGCAAGTCGAAGCCGCGAAGAAGATGCCGTTGGGCGTGACCAAGCGCGGCAGTCTGGCGGACAGCTCGTTCCCGGGATTCCTCGACCTGGTTAAACGTCAGTTGCGCGAAGACTATCGCGACGAAGACTTGACCGAAGAAGGTCTGCGGATCTTTACCAGTTTCGACCCGATCCTGCAGATGAAAGCCGAAGCGTCGGTCAACGATACCTTCAAACGATTGGCCGGTCGCAAGGGCTCCGATGAGGTTGAAGCGGCCATGGTCGTGACCAACCCGGAAACCGGTGAAGTGCAGGCCATGATTGGCAGTCGTCAGGCCGGTTTTGCCGGCTTCAACCGTGCACTGGATGCTGTACGACCGATCGGCTCCTTGATCAAACCGGCGGTTTATCTGACAGCCCTTGAGAAACCGAGCCAGTACACCTTGACCAGTTGGCTGTCGGACGATTCCTTCTCTATCAAAGGCGCGGACGGTCAAGTCTGGAAACCGCAGAACTACGATCGCCGTTCCCACGGCACCGTATTTCTCTATCAGGGCCTGGCGCATTCCTACAACCTGTCGACCGCGCGTCTCGGGTTAGCGGTGGGCGTACCGAATGTCCTCAAGACCTTGGCGCGTCTCGGTGTGAGTCGCGAATTCCCGGCGTTCCCGTCGATGTTGCTGGGCGCTGGCGGTCTGACCCCGATCGAAGTGGCGACCATGTACCAGACGTTGGCCAACGGTGGTTTCAATACACCGATGCGCGGGATCCGTAGCGTACTGACCGCCGAAGGCGAACCGCTCAAGCGTTATCCGTTCCAGATTCAGCAGCGCTTCGATCCGGCCTCCATTTACCTGATCCAGAGCGCCATGCAGCGGGTCATGCGTGAAGGCACCGGCAGTTCGGTTTACAACGTGTTACCGAAAACCCTGACGCTGGCCGGCAAGACCGGCACCAGTAACGATTCGCGGGACAGCTGGTTCGCCGGTTTCAGTCAGGACCTGCTGGCAGTGGTCTGGCTGGGTCGCGATGACAACGGCAAGACACCGTTCACCGGTGCCACCGGTGCATTGCAAGTCTGGACCAGTTTTATGCGCAAGGCCGATCCGTTGCCGCTGGACATGCCGCAGCCAGATAACATTGTTCAGGCCTGGGTTGATTCGCGCACAGGACAAGGCTCTGATGCCAACTGCCCAGGTGCCGTGCAGATGCCGTATATTCGCGGCAGCGAACCGCCTCCCGGTGCCGCTTGCGGTGGCGAAAGCCCTGTTTCCGGCGAAACGGTGATGGATTGGGTCAAAGGCTGGATGAATTAAGCAAAGAGGGTTTCAAGTGAACAAGTGGTTGATTCCAGCGATTACCGCCGTGGCTTTGCTCAGCGGTTGCTCCTCCGTACAACGCGGTTCGATTCCAGTTGTGGATTCCGGCAGCGCTGTCTCCAACAGTGAGCGAGTGTCGGCAAATGGCGGTTTCCGTCAGACGACGACAAAACGTCCTGCGCAAGCCCAGACTCAGGCAATTCCACAAGGTGATAATGGCGTCGTCGTGATGGTGCCAGGTGGCGGCGCAGTGGCGTCCGCACCGATCAGCTCTACGCCGATCACGCCAGGGCCGATTACCCCGGGGCCGATCGATACCGTGCCGGTCCAGTCGGCACCGGTCAATCAGGGTAGCTACAGCATGCCGTCGACGCCGAGCGGGATTCCTTCGGCGAACTCCGGTGGCTTGTCTGCCGACGAGCAATTGGACGGTCCGGTTCTGGCCTTGCTGACTACCGCTCAGCAGCAACAGGCAAGCGGTGATCTCAACGGTGCGTCCTCGAGTCTTGAGCGCGCCCAGCGTGTCGCACCGCGTGAGCCACAAGTGCTTTATCGTCTGGCTCAGGTGCGCATGGCTCAAGGCGATGCGCCACAAGCCGAACAGTTTGCTCGTCGTGGCCTGACTTTCGCCAATGGTCGTCCGGCGCTTCAGGCCAGCCTGTGGCAATTGATCGCTCAGGCGCGTGAGAAACAGGGTGATTCCGCTGGCGCAGCATTGGCCCGTCAGAAGGCCAAGGTTTCGCTGTGATGGATGCACGCTTTCCGAAAATTGCCGAACAGTTGCTGTTGATCGAGCGTGAGCTGCGGGTTCAGGGTTGGTGGGACGAAGTCTCGCCATCCGCTGAAGCGCTTTCCAGCGTCGAGCCATTCTCGGTCGACACGCTGGATTTCGAGCAGTGGTTGCAATGGATCTTCCTTCCGCGGATGAAGGCGATCCTCGAGCAGGATCTGCCCTTGCCAAACGCGTCGGGAATTCAGGAGATGGCCGAAATGGTCTTCGCCGCCCGTAATGTCCAGGGCAAGGATCGGCAGCTGCAGGTGCTGCTCAAAGAGTTTGATCTACTGATTACCGCCTCCCGTTGACTCCTACAGGTGTCTACTGGCAGTTACCCGCAATCTGTTTCTGTGCTTCGGTGATGCGCTCCTGACGTTGCTGATCGGTCAGACGGCGCATCTCACCGTCGACATCCTCCCGTATTCGCGGATTGTTCTGCAGTTGAGCCAGGTTCGTTCGCGCCTGTTCGCAGAATACCTTCAGCTGGGCTTGCTGCTCGTTGACCTGCTTTTTCACTTTTTTGTCGATGGCCTGTTGATCGCCAATGGCACCGCTGCGTGGCGGTGGGGCCTGGTTGCTGGCAGGCGCGGAGGGCGTGACCACAGTGGTGGCTTCCCGGCCTTGGGGCGGCTGGGCGTCGAAGTGGGTAATGCCCTGAGCGTCGACCCATTTGTAGATCTGGCCTGCCATGCATAAAGGGCTGATCAGCAGAGTGACCATGAAGAAGATCGTTCGCATGCCTTTTCCTTGTCATGGGTTGCGCAATTGAAGCTAACACAGTTGCTGTTTAGCGGTTTTTTCTTGCTTTCTCATGTGCTTAGTTCAATAAAGCACATAGACGACTTGACTTGGAGAGGACGAAACAGAAGAATCCAAAGTCCGCTGCAGAGGGACTGCCAGAAGCAGGCCCGCTCAGCAGATCATGAGGCGCACATCCGCGCCGACCTGTTACACCCGCAACGCGTTACCTCGCGCTGGGTGGGAAAGGCCCGCAACACTTGGGACGATCCCAATACTTGCTCAGTCAGTGCTGACGTAGTCGGCGACCACCGTCGCTCATGCTCTGCTGAGAAGTAAACCTATTAAGACCCGTCCTCTTTTATGTGGGCGGTATTCTGGCGTTTTAGAGGTGAACAACGTGGAGCTTTTATCTGGCGGTGAGATGCTCGTCCGCTTTTTGCGTGACGAAGGCGTCAAATATATCTACGGGTACCCGGGTGGTGCTCTTCTTCATGTCTACGATGCCCTGTTCAAAGAACCGGAAGTGACCCACATCCTGGTTCGTCACGAACAGGCTGCGACCCATATGGCTGACGGTTATGCTCGTGCCACCGGTAAAGCCGGTGTGGTACTGGTCACTTCCGGCCCGGGCGCAACCAACGCCATCACCGGTATTGCCACGGCCTACATGGACTCCATTCCGATGGTGATCATTTCCGGCCAGGTGCCTAGCAACATGGTAGGCACTGACGCGTTTCAGGAAACCGACATGATCGGTATCTCCCGGCCGATCGTGAAGCACAGCTTCATGATCAAGCACGCGTCGGAAATCCCGGAAGTCATGAAGAAAGCGTTCTACCTTGCGCAATCCGGTCGTCCGGGTCCGGTCGTGGTCGATATCCCGAAAGACATGACCAACCCGGCCGAGAAGTTCGAATACATCTTCCCGAAAAAAGCCAAGCTGCGTTCCTACAGCCCAGCCGTTCGCGGTCACTCGGGGCAAATCCGCAAGGCAGCAGAAATGCTCCTGGCGGCCAAGCGTCCGGTGATGTACGCAGGCGGCGGTGTGATCCTCGGTGGTGGCTCCGCGCCGCTGACCGAATTGGCGAGGATGCTCAACCTGCCAGTGACCAATACCCTGATGGGCCTGGGTGCCTACCCTGGCACCGACCGTCAGTTCATCGGCATGCTCGGCATGCACGGCAGCTACACCGCTAACCTGGCGATGCACCATGCCGACGTGATCCTTGCAGTCGGTGCGCGTTTCGATGACCGAGTGATCAACGGCCCGGCGAAGTTCTGCCCGAACGCCAAGATCATTCACATCGACATCGACCCGGCTTCGATCTCCAAGACCATCAAGGCCGACGTACCTATCGTTGGTCCGGTGGAAAGTGTCCTGACCGAAATGGTCGCGATCTTGAAGGAAATCGGCGAGACCCCGAACAAGGAGTCCGTGGCCAGTTGGTGGAAGCAAGTGGATGAGTGGCGCGGTGACCGCGGCCTGTTCCCTTACGACAAGGGCGACGGCAGCGTCATCAAGCCGCAGACCGTGATCGAAACCCTGTGCGAAGTGACCAAGGGCGATGCTTTTGTGGCCTCCGATGTGGGTCAGCACCAAATGTTCGCGGCGCAGTACTACACGTTCAACAAGCCGAACCGCTGGATCAACTCCGGTGGCTTGGGCACCATGGGCTTCGGTTTTCCGGCGGCCATGGGCATAAAGTTGAGCTTCCCGGATGCCGACGTCGCCTGCGTAACGGGCGAGGGCAGCATCCAGATGAACATTCAGGAACTGTCCACCTGTCTGCAATATGGCTTGCCGGTGAAAATCGTGATCCTGAACAACGGTGTTCTGGGTATGGTTCGCCAGTGGCAAGACATGAGCTATGGTAGCCGTCACTCGCATTCCTACATGGAGTCGCTGCCTGACTTCGTCAAGTTGGCGGAGGCCTATGGTCACGTCGGCATGCGCATCACCGACTCGAAAGATTTGAAGTCGAAGATGGAGGAAGCGTTCGCCATGAAAGATCGTCTGGTGATCATCGATGTTTCGGTCGACACCAGCGAGCACGTCTACCCGATGCAGATCAAAGACGGCTCCATGCGCGATATGTGGCTGAGCAAGACGGAGCGTACTTAATCATGCGGCACATTATTTCCTTGCTTCTGGAAAACGAACCGGGCGCTCTGTCTCGTGTAGTCGGCCTGTTCTCGCAGCGCAACTACAACATCGAAAGCCTGACCGTGGCGCCAACCGAAGACCCGACCCTGTCGCGTCTGACGTTGACCACGGTCGGTCATGATGAAGTGATTGAGCAGATCACCAAGAACCTTAACAAGCTGATCGAAGTGGTCAAACTGGTCGACCTGTCGGAGAGTGCTCACATCGAGCGCGAACTGATGCTGGTCAAGGTCAAGGCCACCGGTGCCCAGCGCGCCGAGATCAAGCGCACCACCGATATTTACCGTGGGCAGATCGTCGATGTCAGCGCTAGCGTGTATACCGTTCAATTGACCGGTACCAGCGACAAGCTCGACAGCTTCATTCAGTCCATCGGCACCGCCTCGATTCTGGAAACCGTCCGCAGCGGCGTAACCGGTATCGCCCGCGGCGACAAAGTACTCAGCATCTAAACCAAATTAGCGAATGGCCTGAACGGCCTGGATATATAGGGGAATTTCATGAAAGTTTATTACGAAAAAGACTGCGACCTGTCGATCATCCAGGGCAAGAAAGTTGCCATCATCGGTTACGGTTCCCAAGGTCACGCTCAAGCGTGCAACCTGAAAGACTCTGGCGTTGACGTTACCGTTGGCCTGCGTAAAGGCTCCGCGACTGTTGCCAAAGCCGAAGCTCACGGCCTGAAAGTGACCGACGTTGCCTCCGCTGTTGCGGCTGCCGACCTGGTCATGATCCTGACCCCGGACGAGTTCCAGTCCGCTCTGTACAAAAACGAAATCGAGCCGAACATCAAGAAAGGCGCCACCCTGGCCTTCTCCCACGGTTTCGCGATCCACTACAACCAGGTTGTGCCGCGCGCTGACCTCGACGTGATCATGATCGCGCCGAAAGCTCCGGGCCACACCGTGCGGTCCGAGTTTGTGAAGGGCGGCGGTATTCCTGATCTGATCGCTATCTATCAGGACGCCTCGGGCAACGCCAAGAACGTTGCACTGTCCTACGCCGCTGGCGTTGGTGGCGGTCGTACCGGCATCATCGAAACCACCTTCAAGGACGAGACCGAAACCGACCTGTTCGGCGAACAAGCCGTTCTGTGCGGCGGTACCGTTGAACTGGTCAAAGCCGGTTTCGAAACCCTGGTCGAAGCGGGCTACGCGCCAGAAATGGCTTACTTCGAGTGCCTGCACGAACTGAAGCTGATCGTTGACCTCATGTACGAAGGCGGTATCGCCAACATGAACTACTCGATCTCCAACAACGCTGAATACGGCGAGTACGTGACCGGTCCGGAAGTGATCAACGCCGAATCCCGTCAGGCCATGCGCAATGCCCTGAAACGTATTCAGGACGGCGAATACGCGAAGATGTTCATCAGCGAAGGCGCTACCGGCTATCCTTCGATGACCGCCAAGCGTCGTAACAACGCCGCTCACGGTATCGAAATCATCGGTGAGCAACTGCGCTCCATGATGCCGTGGATCGGTGCCAACAAGATCGTCGACAAAGCTAAAAACTAAGTCGCGCACTTGTACGGAAAACGCGGCCTAGGCCGCGTTTTTTCGTTTGGGTGACCGGTTCTGGTATAAAGCTGCATCGTTTGCGGCCGAACCGTCGTCCCAGACACCTGTCCAAACTTTCCACCCCGTTGCAAGGTAATGTCCATGAGCGAACGTCCCGAAGAGCCAAACCAGGCTTCTGACGCCGAAAGTCTGCTGCCCATCGATGAACACATCGAGGAAGGGCATGACGCTGAAGGTCGTAAAGTCCGGCATCGTGGTATCTATCTTCTGCCGAATCTGTTCACCACTGCGAATCTGTTCGCAGGGTTTTATTCCATCATCAACTCCATGAGCGCCCAGAGCGCCTTGAGTGCCGGTGATTCAGTGGGTGCGAGCAAGTATTTTGCTTTTGCAGCAATTGCAATTTTTGTTGCGATGGTGCTCGACGGCCTCGATGGTCGCGTTGCCCGTATGACCAATACCCAGAGCGCCTTCGGTGCCGAGTACGACTCGCTGTCGGACATGGTCGCCTTTGGTGTTGCGCCGGCATTGTTGGCGTTCGGTTGGGCATTGGGCGACATGGGTAAGGTCGGCTGGATGGTCGCCTTTATTTATGTCGCTGGCGCGGCGTTGCGCCTGGCGCGTTTCAATACCCAGGTCGGCACCGCGGACAAACGCTACTTCATCGGCCTGGCCAGTCCGGCTGCTGCTGGTGTGGTCGCAGGCATAGTCTGGGCATTCAGTGATTACGGTATCCAGGGCTCCAAGATGTCCTTCCTGGTTGCGCTGATGGTCGCAGCTGCGGGCATGCTGATGGTCAGCAACATCAAGTACAACAGCTTCAAAGAGCTGGACTTGAAAGGGCGCGTACCTTTCGTGGCGATTCTCGCCGTGGTGTTGGTGTTTGCCGTGGTTTTCAGTGATCCGCCGCGCATCCTGCTGCTGGTTTTCCTTGCCTATGCGGCTTCTGGTCCGGTGCAGTACCTGTTGCGTCTTCGTCGGCACAAAAGCGCCGAGTGATGTAATTTCCCTCATACTCCGCAGTCTATTGGTACATCTGTCCTCCAATGCTGCGGAGTTGCCATGCTGATCAAAGTCTCCAAAGCGTCTGACTGCCATGAGTCGGACGTCACGCCTGAATCCTTCTATCTATCTCGTCGCGATGTTCTTGGCGCCGCCGTTGCCGGTGTGGCCGTGAGCAGCCTGCCACGTTGGGCCTCTGCCGACGATGCTGCGCGTTATGCTGATGTCGAGCCTGGCAAGGCGCCTTCCTGGTTTGCCGAAAAACTTCCTTCTACGAAGTGGGGTGCGGTCAACGTCAAGGATGAGGCGATCACGCCATTCAAGGACGCCACCCATTACAACAACTTCTATGAGTTCGGCACCGATAAAGGTGATCCCGCTGCCAACGCTGGCGCGCTGAAAACCGAGCCTTGGAGCGTGGTGGTGGACGGGGAGGTAGGCAAGCCGGGACGGTACGCACTGGAAGACTTCATGAAGCCTTATCAATTGGAGGAACGCATCTACCGTCTTCGCTGTGTAGAGGCTTGGTCGATGGTCATTCCATGGATCGGTTTTCCCATCTCGGCGTTACTCAAGGAGGTCGAGCCGACTTCCAAAGCCAAATTCATTCGCTTCGAAACCCTGGAGGACCCCAAGAGCATGCCCGGGCAGCGTTCCGGTTTTGCCTTGATCGACTGGCCTTATGTGGAAGGGCTGCGTCTGGATGAGGCGATGAATCCGTTGGCGATTCTTGCTGTGGGTATGTATGGGCGGGAGTTGCCTAATCAGAACGGCGCGCCTCTGCGTTTGGTGGTGCCTTGGAAGTATGGTTTCAAGAGCGTTAAATCTATCGTGCGGATCAGTCTGGTGAGCGAGCAGCCGAAAACCACTTGGCAGAGCATTGCCTCGGATGAGTATGGTTTTTACGCGAACGTGAATCCTGCGGTCGACCATCCTCGTTGGACTCAGGCGCGTGAACGGCGCTTGCCGAGCGGGCTGTTCAAGCCCAATGTGCGGGACACGCAGATGTTCAATGGCTACTCGGATGAAGTCGCCTCTCTCTACACAGGGCTCGATTTGCGGAAGAACTATTGATGCGATTTCCGTTTTGGCGAATGGGCGTCTTTATCTCGGCAGGGGTGTGGCCACTGCTTTGGCTGTACCAGGCCTGGGAGGATGTACTTGGGCCTGACCCGGGCAAGGTACTGGTTGACCGGCTGGGGCTGGGGACGCTTGTCCTGCTGCTCATTACTTTAACCATTACACCTTTGCAGAAGCTTACCGGTTGGGCGGGGTGGATTGCTGTCCGGCGGCAACTGGGGTTGTGGTGCTTCGCTTATGTGGTTTTGCATTTGAGTGGTTATACGGCATTCATCCTTGGCTTTGATTGGTCGCAGTTGGGTGTCGAGTTACGTAAGCGGCCGTACATTATTGTCGGGACGCTGGGCTTTCTTTGTTTATTGGCATTGGCGGTGACCTCAAATCGTTATAGTCAGCGGCGGTTGGGTTCTCGCTGGAAGAAATTACATCGTCTTTCCTACGTGGTTCTCGGGCTTGGTTTGCTGCACATGTTGTGGATTGTTCGCGCCGATCTAAAGGAGTGGGCGGTCTACGCCTCTATAGGTGCATTGCTATTGGTGTTGCGGATACCGTCTGTAACCCGCCGAATCCCCCGTTTAATTGCTAAAAAGGCGCCTTCTGCGAGAAAAGCGTAATTAGGTGTTGACGGCAGATTCTGGACGTCTATAATTCGCCCCACTTCCGGCGCAGTCGAAACGGAAAACTCCTTGGTAAACAATGAGTTACGCAGTTTTCGACAGCGAGTTGCTTCAGGTCATCGAAGCCCAGAAGGAGTTGAAAGAGCGGGGTTGTTTGGCTCTTCTAACGGTTCGGTCTTCTCGGTCGAAAGCGGTGTAAAAGAGGTGTTGACAGCAGCGAGTAACGCTGTAGAATTCGCCTCCCGCTAACGAGAGATCGAAAGCGCAAGTGGTTGAAGTTACAAAGGAAACTTTGAAAACTTCTTAAAATAACCGCTTGACAGTAACAGGGGCTGCTGTAGAATGCGCGCCTCGGTTGAGACGAAAGATCTTAACCAACCGCTCTTTAACAACTGAATCAAGCAATTCGTGTGGGTGCTTGTGGAGTCAGACTGATAGTCAACAAGATTATCAGCATCACAAGTTACTCCGCGAGAAATCAAAGATGTAACCAACGATTGCTGAGCCAAGTTTAGGGTTTCTTAAAAACCCAAAGATGTTTGAACTGAAGAGTTTGATCATGGCTCAGATTGAACGCTGGCGGCAGGCCTAACACATGCAAGTCGAGCGGCAGCACGGGTACTTGTACCTGGTGGCGAGCGGCGGACGGGTGAGTAATGCCTAGGAATCTGCCTGGTAGTGGGGGATAACGCTCGGAAACGGACGCTAATACCGCATACGTCCTACGGGAGAAAGCAGGGGACCTTCGGGCCTTGCGCTATCAGATGAGCCTAGGTCGGATTAGCTAGTTGGTGAGGTAATGGCTCACCAAGGCGACGATCCGTAACTGGTCTGAGAGGATGATCAGTCACACTGGAACTGAGACACGGTCCAGACTCCTACGGGAGGCAGCAGTGGGGAATATTGGACAATGGGCGAAAGCCTGATCCAGCCATGCCGCGTGTGTGAAGAAGGTCTTCGGATTGTAAAGCACTTTAAGTTGGGAGGAAGGGCATTTACCTAATACGTAAGTGTTTTGACGTTACCGACAGAATAAGCACCGGCTAACTCTGTGCCAGCAGCCGCGGTAATACAGAGGGTGCAAGCGTTAATCGGAATTACTGGGCGTAAAGCGCGCGTAGGTGGTTCGTTAAGTTGGATGTGAAATCCCCGGGCTCAACCTGGGAACTGCATTCAAAACTGTCGAGCTAGAGTATGGTAGAGGGTGGTGGAATTTCCTGTGTAGCGGTGAAATGCGTAGATATAGGAAGGAACACCAGTGGCGAAGGCGACCACCTGGACTGATACTGACACTGAGGTGCGAAAGCGTGGGGAGCAAACAGGATTAGATACCCTGGTAGTCCACGCCGTAAACGATGTCAACTAGCCGTTGGGAGCCTTGAGCTCTTAGTGGCGCAGCTAACGCATTAAGTTGACCGCCTGGGGAGTACGGCCGCAAGGTTAAAACTCAAATGAATTGACGGGGGCCCGCACAAGCGGTGGAGCATGTGGTTTAATTCGAAGCAACGCGAAGAACCTTACCAGGCCTTGACATCCAATGAATCTGCTAGAGATAGCGGAGTGCCTTCGGGAACATTGAGACAGGTGCTGCATGGCTGTCGTCAGCTCGTGTCGTGAGATGTTGGGTTAAGTCCCGTAACGAGCGCAACCCTTGTCCTTAGTTACCAGCACGTCATGGTGGGCACTCTAAGGAGACTGCCGGTGACAAACCGGAGGAAGGTGGGGATGACGTCAAGTCATCATGGCCCTTACGGCCTGGGCTACACACGTGCTACAATGGTCGGTACAGAGGGTTGCCAAGCCGCGAGGTGGAGCTAATCCCAGAAAACCGATCGTAGTCCGGATCGCAGTCTGCAACTCGACTGCGTGAAGTCGGAATCGCTAGTAATCGCGAATCAGAATGTCGCGGTGAATACGTTCCCGGGCCTTGTACACACCGCCCGTCACACCATGGGAGTGGGTTGCACCAGAAGTAGCTAGTCTAACCTTCGGGAGGACGGTTACCACGGTGTGATTCATGACTGGGGTGAAGTCGTAACAAGGTAGCCGTAGGGGAACCTGCGGCTGGATCACCTCCTTAATCGACGACATCAGCTGCTCCATAAGTTCCCACACGAATTGCTTGATTCATTGAAGAAGACGATTTTAGAAGCAGCCCTGAGGGGTTGTAGCTTGGTTGGTTAGAGCGCACCCCATGCTCTGTGGTAGAGAGCAGGGTGAGGTCGGCCTTATAGCTCGAAATTGGGTCTGTAGCTCAGTTGGTTAGAGCGCACCCCTGATAAGGGTGAGGTCGGCAGTTCGAATCTGCCCAGACCCACCAATTTTGTGTGGGAAACGCCTGTAGAAATACGGGGCCATAGCTCAGCTGGGAGAGCGCCTGCCTTGCACGCAGGAGGTCAACGGTTCGATCCCGTTTGGCTCCACCACTAACTGCTTCTGTTGTTGAGAGCTTAGAAATGAGCATTCCATCGTGACGATGGTGAATGTTGATTTCTAGTCTTTGATTAGATCGTTCTTTAAAAATTTGGGTATGTGATAGAAAGATAGACTGGACGTTACTTTCACTGGTAACGAATCAGGCTAAGGTAAAATTTGTGAGTTGCTCTTAATTGAGTATTATCGAATTTTCGGCGAATGTCGTCTTCACAGTATAACCAGATTGCTTGGGGTTATATGGTCAAGTGAAGAAGCGCATACGGTGGATGCCTTGGCAGTCAGAGGCGATGAAAGACGTGGTAGCCTGCGAAAAGCTTCGGGGAGTCGGCAAACAGACTTTGATCCGGAGATGTCTGAATGGGGGAACCCAGCCATCATAAGATGGTTATCTTAAGCTGAATACATAGGCTTAAGAGGCGAACCAGGGGAACTGAAACATCTAAGTACCCTGAGGAAAAGAAATCAACCGAGATTCCCTTAGTAGTGGCGAGCGAACGGGGACTAGCCCTTAAGTGGCTTTGAGATTAGCGGAACGTTCTGGAAAGTACGGCCATAGTGGGTGATAGCCCTGTACGCGAAAATCTCTTAGTCATGAAATCGAGTAGGACGGAGCACGAGAAACTTTGTCTGAATATGGGGGGACCATCCTCCAAGGCTAAATACTACTGACTGACCGATAGTGAACTAGTACCGTGAGGGAAAGGCGAAAAGAACCCCGGAGAGGGGAGTGAAATAGATCCTGAAACCGTATGCGTACAAGCAGTGGGAGCCCACTTTGTTGGGTGACTGCGTACCTTTTGTATAATGGGTCAGCGACTTATTTTCAGTGGCGAGCTTAACCGAATAGGGGAGGCGTAGCGAAAGCGAGTCTTAATAGGGCGTCTAGTCGCTGGGAATAGACCCGAAACCGGGCGATCTATCCATGGGCAGGTTGAAGGTTGGGTAACACTAACTGGAGGACCGAACCGACTACCGTTGAAAAGTTAGCGGATGACCTGTGGATCGGAGTGAAAGGCTAATCAAGCTCGGAGATAGCTGGTTCTCCTCGAAAGCTATTTAGGTAGCGCCTCATGTATCACTGTAGGGGGTAGAGCACTGTTTCGGCTAGGGGGTCATCCCGACTTACCAAACCGATGCAAACTCCGAATACCTACAAGTGCCGAGCATGGGAGACACACGGCGGGTGCTAACGTCCGTCGTGAAAAGGGAAACAACCCAGACCGTCAGCTAAGGTCCCAAAGTTATGGTTAAGTGGGAAACGATGTGGGAAGGCTTAGACAGCTAGGAGGTTGGCTTAGAAGCAGCCACCCTTTAAAGAAAGCGTAATAGCTCACTAGTCGAGTCGGCCTGCGCGGAAGATGTAACGGGGCTCAAACCATACACCGAAGCTACGGGTATCACTTAGGTGATGCGGTAGAGGAGCGTTCTGTAAGCCTGTGAAGGTGAGTTGAGAAGCTTGCTGGAGGTATCAGAAGTGCGAATGCTGACATGAGTAACGACAATGGGTGTGAAAAACACCCACGCCGAAAGACCAAGGTTTCCTGCGCAACGTTAATCGACGCAGGGTTAGTCGGTCCCTAAGGCGAGGCTGAAAAGCGTAGTCGATGGAAAACAGGTTAATATTCCTGTACTTCTGGTTATTGCGATGGAGGGACGGAGAAGGCTAGGCCAGCTTGGCGTTGGTTGTCCAAGTTTAAGGTGGTAGGCTGGAATCTTAGGTAAATCCGGGATTCTAAGGCCGAGAGCTGATGACGAGTTACCCTTTGGGTGACGAAGTGGTTGATGCCATGCTTCCAAGAAAAGCTTCTAAGCTTCAGGTAACCAGGAACCGTACCCCAAACCGACACAGGTGGTTGGGTAGAGAATACCAAGGCGCTTGAGAGAACTCGGGTGAAGGAACTAGGCAAAATGGCACCGTAACTTCGGGAGAAGGTGCGCCGGTGAGGGTGAAGCATTTACTGCGTAAGCCCATGCCGGTCGAAGATACCAGGCCGCTGCGACTGTTTATTAAAAACACAGCACTCTGCAAACACGAAAGTGGACGTATAGGGTGTGACGCCTGCCCGGTGCCGGAAGGTTAATTGATGGGGTTAGCTAACGCGAAGCTCTTGATCGAAGCCCCGGTAAACGGCGGCCGTAACTATAACGGTCCTAAGGTAGCGAAATTCCTTGTCGGGTAAGTTCCGACCTGCACGAATGGCGTAACGATGGCGGCGCTGTCTCCACCCGAGACTCAGTGAAATTGAAATCGCTGTGAAGATGCAGTGTATCCGCGGCTAGACGGAAAGACCCCGTGAACCTTTACTATAGCTTTGCACTGGACTTTGAATTTGCTTGTGTAGGATAGGTGGGAGGCTTTGAAGCGTGGACGCCAGTTCGCGTGGAGCCAACCTTGAAATACCACCCTGGCAACTTTGAGGTTCTAACTCAGGTCCGTTATCCGGATCGAGGACAGTGTATGGTGGGTAGTTTGACTGGGGCGGTCTCCTCCTAAAGAGTAACGGAGGAGTACGAAGGTGCGCTCAGACCGGTCGGAAATCGGTCGTAGAGTATAAAGGCAAAAGCGCGCTTGACTGCGAGACAGACACGTCGAGCAGGTACGAAAGTAGGTCTTAGTGATCCGGTGGTTCTGTATGGAAGGGCCATCGCTCAACGGATAAAAGGTACTCCGGGGATAACAGGCTGATACCGCCCAAGAGTTCATATCGACGGCGGTGTTTGGCACCTCGATGTCGGCTCATCACATCCTGGGGCTGAAGCCGGTCCCAAGGGTATGGCTGTTCGCCATTTAAAGTGGTACGCGAGCTGGGTTTAGAACGTCGTGAGACAGTTCGGTCCCTATCTGCCGTGGACGTTTGAGATTTGAGAGGGGCTGCTCCTAGTACGAGAGGACCGGAGTGGACGAACCTCTGGTGTTCCGGTTGTCACGCCAGTGGCATTGCCGGGTAGCTATGTTCGGAATAGATAACCGCTGAAAGCATCTAAGCGGGAAACTAGCCTCAAGATGAGATCTCACTGGGACCTTGAGTCCCCTGAAGGGCCGTCGAAGACTACGACGTTGATAGGTTGGGTGTGTAAGCGCTGTGAGGCGTTGAGCTAACCAATACTAATTGCCCGTGAGGCTTGACCATATAACACCCAAGCAATTTGCAGGCTTTGAGCTGAAAAGCGAAAAAGCATCAGATTGCGGTGTGTGAAGACGAAACGAACCGAAAGTTCGAGATACTCACAAAACACCAAACTATCACTTACCCATTCGCTGGAGCGTGAACCTGCAAAGGCCCACGACCTGGCTCCCGAATTTCTTGACGACCATAGAGCATTGGAACCACCTGATCCCATCCCGAACTCAGCAGTGAAACGATGCATCGCCGATGGTAGTGTGGGGTTTCCCCATGTGAGAGTAGGTCATCGTCAAGATTAAATTCCGAAACCCCTATCTGCGTATGCAGGTAGGGGTTTTGTTTTGTCCGCAGGAAAGTGGCCTTCAGTTACAGCACAAATTTGCACAGTTATTTTCGATCCATGACACTAGAATAGGTCCAACTTTTTCGGAGCCAGAGCCTTTATGCCAGATCCGGTTGACGCCCCTGGGCTGTCAGAATTACCGCTGGACGACTTGCTAGCGTGTCATGAGTGCGACTTGCTGATGCGCAAGCCAGAGCTCGCCCATGGCGAGAAAGCGCTCTGTCCGCGCTGCGGTTACGAGCTCTACGCCCATCGGCATAACGTCGTACAGCGCAGTCTCGCCTTGGTTCTCGCCGCTCTGTTTTTATATATCCCTGCGAACTTTTTACCCATCATGCAGCTCCATCTACTCGGGCAGTCATCGGATGACACTGTCTGGAGTGGCGTTGTTGGCCTGTTCGATACCGGAATGCAGGGTGTAGCAGTCGTGGTGTTTCTCTGCAGTATGGGAATCCCGTTGCTCAAGCTGCTTTGCCAACTGGCTGTACTGCTGAGTATTCGTTTTGATATCGGGCGCAGTTACGGCCTGTTGCTCTACCGCATTTATCACCATTTACGCGATTGGGGGATGCTCGAGGTCTACCTCATGGGCGTACTGGTAGCGATCGTCAAACTGGCAGATATGGCAGCAATTACCGTCGGTCTTGGCCTGGCGTGCTTTATCGGTTTGTTGTTGGTTCAGGTCTGGTTGGAGGTTGTGATGTCGCCTCATCAGATCTGGCAGGCTTTATCAGGAGAGGATGCCCATGCGGGCGATTGATGCAGGCATTCTTATTTGCGCCGAATGCCATGAGTTGAACAAGCAGGAAGCCGACACCGACGAGCAGGTCTGCACCCGTTGCGGTGCGCTGGTTCACGCCCGTCGTCCGAACAGTGTGATGCGTACCTGGGCGTTGCTGGTGACCGCCGCGGTTCTCTACATCCCGGCCAACGTGCTGCCGATCATGACCGTCAGCTCACTGGGGCAGGGCGATCCCAGCACCATCATGTCCGGTGTGATCCAACTGGTTCAGCACGGCATGATCCCCATCGCCGCCGTGGTTTTTATCGCCAGTATTTTGGTACCAACGTTTAAGTTGGTGGGTATCGCACTGCTTCTGTTTTCCGTGCAGCGCCGCCAGCCACTGTCGGCTCGCCAACGTATTTGGATGTATCGCTTTATTGAGTTCATTGGCCGCTGGTCGATGCTCGATATCTTTGTGATCGCCATCCTGGTGGCGGTTGTGAATTTCGGACGGCTTGCCAGCGTCGAAGCCAATCTTGGCGCCATCGCTTTCGCCAGTGTGGTGATTCTGACGATGCTTGCCGCAGTAACTTTCGATCCCCGACTGATTTGGGATAACACGGAGTCGGACGACGACCATGACTGATTTGCCTACAGCAAAAACCCGACCAGCCTCGAACTGGTCAGCTATTTGGGTGTTGCCCCTGATCGCCCTGATTATCGGCGGCTGGCTCGGCTGGCGTGCCTACAACGAGACCGGCATCGAGATTCAGGTGCGTTTCGAAAGTGGTGAAGGCATTCAGGCCAACAAGACCGAAGTCGTCTACAAAGGCATGTCGGTGGGTAAGGTGAAGACCCTCAAGCTTGATGACGAAGGCAGCTCTAAAGGCGTGATCGCCACCGTAGAGATGAACAAGGACGTGGAGCAATACCTGCGGACCAGCACGCGTTTCTGGCTGGTCAAACCGAGCGTGACACTGGCCGGTATCACTGGCCTGGAGACGCTGGTCTCGGGTAACTACGTCGCGATAAGCCCGGGCGAAGGTGAGCCGACTCGAAAGTTCAAAGCCCTGGTTGAAGAGCCGCCGCTGTCGGACGCTCAGCCGGGTTTGCACCTGACCATCAAGGCTGATCGCCTCGGCTCGTTGAACCGCGGCAGTCCGGTGTTCTACAAGCAGATCAAGGTTGGCCAGGTCAAAAGCTACTTGCTCTCCGAAGACCAGAGCACGGTTGAACTCAAAGTGTTCATCGAACCCACCTATGCCAAACTGGTGCGCAAACACACGCGTTTCTGGAACGCCAGCGGCATCAGCATCGACGCCAGCCTGTCGGGCGTGAAAGTGCGTAGCGAGTCCCTGGCCAGCATCGTCGCCGGCGGTATCGCGTTCGCCACGCCGGAGAACCGCAAGGACAGTCCGCCCACCGACCCAAGCCTGCCGTTCCGTCTCTACGAAGATTTCGATGCGGCCGCTGCCGGGATTCGGGTTAAGGTCAAACTCAGCGATTTCGAAGGCTTGCAGGCCGGTCGCACACCGGTGATGTACAAAGGCATCCAGGTCGGCAATCTGAAAGCGCTGAAGATCGATCCGGATCTGTCTGGCGCCACCGCCGAATTGACCCTCGATCCATTGGCCGAAGATTACCTGGTTGAAGGCACTCAGTTCTGGGTGGTCAAACCGTCGATCTCGCTGGCGGGGATCACCGGCCTGGAAGCCCTGGTCAAAGGTAACTACATCGCCGTTCGCCCTGGCGACAAAGACGCAGCGCCGCAACGTGAATTCGTGGCGCGCCCCAAGGCTCCGCCGCTGGATCTGCGTTCTCCGGGTTTGCACCTGGTGTTGTTCACGGAAAGCCTGGGTTCCCTGGAAGTCGGCAGTCCGATTCTCTACAAACAGGTCAAGGTTGGTTCGGTCCAGAGCTATCAGTTCTCGCGCACCAAAAAACAGTTGGTGATCGGTGTACACATCGAGAAGGAATACGAAGGTCTGGTCAATGCCTCGACACGGTTCTGGAATGCCAGCGGCATCACGCTGACGGGGGGACTGACGGGGGGGATCCAGGTCAAAAGTGAGTCGCTGCAAAGCCTGATGGCCGGCGGCATTGCTTTCGAAACCCCGGAAGCCAAGGCGCCGTTGCAGAAGCGGATTCCACGTTTTCGTCTGTTCGCCAACCATGACGAGGCCAACCATAAAGGCACCGTGGTCACGATCAAGGTTGATCGCGCCGATGGCTTACGCAACGGCACACCTGTGAGATTCAAAGGCCTGGATGTTGGCAAGATTGAGGACGTCGACCTCAGTGATGACCTGCAATCGGTGATGCTTACCGCACGAATCACAGAAGTGCCGGAGCGTATCGCTCGGGTTGGCAGTCAGTTCTGGGTAGTCAAACCTGAACTGGGTTTGATCAAGACGTCCAACCTTGAAACGCTGGTCACAGGCCAATACATCGAAGTGCAGCCGGCCGCGAAAAACCTCGGCCCGCAGAAGAACTTCGTCGCCCTGGCCAATCCGCCGGAAACCGCTAAACAAGAAGCCGGTTTGAGTCTGGTGTTGAGTGCTGCACGCCGTGGTTCGCTGAAAACCGGTGTGCCGGTCACCTATCGCGAGATCACCGTGGGCAAAGTGACGGGCTATGAACTCGGCCAGACCGCCGATCGCGTGTTGGTGCACATCCTGATCGAGCCGAAGTACGCGCCGTTGGTGCGCAGCGGCACGCGTTTCTGGAACTCCAGTGGTTTTGGCTTTGATTACGGCTTGTTCAAAGGGGCGACGATGCGTACCGAATCGCTGGAGACGCTGATTCAGGGCGGCATCGCTTTCGCCACGCCGGACGGTGAGCGCATGGGCGGTCCGGCGCTAGCTGAGCAAACGTTTCCGCTGTTCGATAAGTTCGAAGACGAATGGCTGACCTGGGCACCGAAGATTTCAATCGGCAAGTAAGCCCAAAAAAAAGGCATGAAAAAGGCCGCGATCCATTGGATCGCGGCCTTTTTTATTGCTGTCGATTAACACAAATCAGACCGCATCCAGCTCCGGTTCATCCGCTTCAACGGTAACGGCAGCCTTCACCTCATCGTGTCGACGGATGTACTTCCAGTCCGCCTCGTCGATGTAGATCCCGTTCGGCCCGCTGCCACCTTCCAGGTCGATGGCGACACTGGCGCAGACCTGCGGCTTCACACTCGCCAGGATCGGCACGAAGCCCAGTTGCAAGCTGGTTTCCAACAGCGCTGCCTGGTTCTTTTCGTCGATGTCCGCCGCCTCGTCGAGGTAGTAAGGCAGGCGCACGCGACCGGCCTGATCGCGGTCCATCAAGTGCAGCAACAAGTACATGTTGGTCAGCGCCTTGATGGTCATGGTCGTGCCGTTGGAGGCGGCGCCATCGATGTCGGTGTGGATCACCGGCGATCCGTTGACCTTGGTGATCTCGAACGCCAGCTCGAACAAGTCCTTGAGGCCGAGCTGGTTGTGGTTTGCCGCCACCAGCCGCGCCAGGTATTCCTTGGCTTCTTCGTTTTTGTTGTCCTGATCCGCGCTTTGGCTCAGATCGAAAACCGAAAGGGTTTCGCCTTCTTCGTACTGGCCGGCGCTGTGGATGATCTGGTCGATGTGCTTGAGCGCTTCCCTGTTCGGCGCCAGTACGATGCGGAAACTCTGCAGGTTGGAGACCTGACGCTTGTTGATCTCGCGGTTGAACAGCGCCAGTTGATGCTCGAGGCTGTCGTAGTCGCTGCGGATGTTGCGCAGGGTCCGGGCGATGTCGGTCACCGCCGCACGGCGAGCCTTGCCAAGGGTCAGGGCTTCGTCGGTGCGGTGCGCATACGCGTTGATCAGCAGTTGCAGGCGACGCTCCATATCGTCTTCGCTGTCGAACTTGGCCACGCCCTTGAGGCGGACCTGAGCGTACAGCGCTTCGATCTGGCCATCGCTGCGCATCAAACCCTGCCAGCTGTCCTGATAGTCATTGAGCAGCGGCAGCAGGTTGTCCATGGAATCGTCGATCAGGTCCATGAACGGCGTACCGAACGGCAGGTCTGCCGGCAACAACTGACGGCGGCGCAGGGCGTCGTCGAGGGTGCGTTGCTTGGCTTCCATGTCGCCGATCTGCCGGCCGACCAGTTGCAGCTTGGCCGACAGTTGCTGGACGCGTTCGGTGAAGGCATCGCTGGAACGCTTCAACTCGTCCTGAGCCGCTTCCATCTGCGCCAGCTGCTCCAGCTTGTCGCTTTCCTCGGCGCTCAGTGTTTGCGCGCGGCGGAAATCTTCCAACGCTTTCTGCGCATCCAGCACTTGCTGGTACAGCGCTTCGGTCTGGGTCTTGCTCGCGGCGCGGTCGGCGGCCACGGCTTGCTGGGTTTTCAGTTGCTTGAGTTCTTTGTCCAGACGCTCTTTCTGATCGCGCAATGCCGCGCGGTCTGCCAGGGCTTGCAGCGCTGGAGGCTCGATGTGCGAGATGTCGATGGACAGGCCCGGCACTTCGAAGCGCTCGCCTTTGAAGCCGTCGAGGATCAGCTCCATGGATTTGACCCACTGACCGTCCTCGTCCAGCGTGATGCCATGCTCGCCCAGCGGCAGACTGAACAGCGCACTGTTGAACAGGCGCATCAGGCGCTCGACATCCTGTTGCGAGAATTCCTCGCGCAGACGGGCGTAGCTGTTGTTGTCGGCGTGATCGAGTTGCTGCTTCACCGACTTCAGGCGTTTTTCCAGATCCCGCAGGCGCTCTTCCAAATCTTCGGGGCTGAACTGCCGCGACTGCGCCAGCGCACCGGCCAATTCATCGTGTGCGTCCTTGGCCGCGAGCAGTTGCTGCTCAAGGACTTTGACGTCAGTAACCAACGCGAAGCGATGCTTGAGCACCGACAACTCGCCGAGCCAACGCTGGATGCCGGTGATTTCCCGTTCCAGACGCATCAGCTCCTGAGTGCCGCCGCGCTGATCGTTTTGCAGCGCGTCTTGCTCGTTGCGGTAGTGCTCGGCCTGAATCGTCAGCTCTTCCTTGCGCGCACTGGCGTAGTCCGACCAGGTCCCGAGCAGGGAATCGAGCAGCGGCGAGATCCGGTGCAGTTTGCCGCGCAGGATGTTGCGCTGGGTCACGCCTGCCGCAAGCGCTTCGACCAATGGGCCAGCGGTGACCAGCGAGTTGTAGTCCTGCTCCATGCGACGGACATCGCGGAAGGCTTCTTCGCACGCGGCAATGTAGTCGACGCTGCCGGAACGCAGGCTGTGTTCGAACGCATCGAGAAACAGCTGCTTGAGCTTGGCCGCCGTGATTTCACGCATGTGCAGCAGGTTGATGAACAGTGCGCGGAACGTCTTCAGGCTCTGTTCGCTGGTGGAGCGCAACGGGATCAGCGTCAAGTCGAGTGGGATCGACGTGTGACCGCCGACCAATAAACGACGCAGCTCATCAGGTTTGAGCTCGTAGGCTTTCAGGCCTTCGCGCTCAAGGTTGGTGAACAACTCTTTCTGACGCAGGCAGGTGTCATTTTTCTGGTAGTGGGCCAAATCCAGCTTGCCGGCGTAGGCAAAAAACTGGTGCCCGAAACCACCGCCCGGGCCGCGACCGACCACCCCGATCACGTGCGGACCGTGGGGCAGGGACACTTCGACCAGAATGTAGCTGGTGTCCGAGGCGAAGTAGAACCGCCGGGATTGTTCCAGGCTGTACTTGCCGAAACTCATGTCCGACATGCGCGCCAAAATCGGGAACTGCAGGGCGTTGATCGAGGCGGATTTACCGAGGTTGTTCGCGCCGTAAACCGACAACGGTTCTTCCAGCGGAAACAGGCCGAGGCTATAGCCGGCGGTGTTTAAAAGGGCGAAGCGGCGAATGCCGTAGCGTTCCTTGCTCATGCGTCGGTCTCCTGTTCTTCGGCGATGG
Organism: Pseudomonas sp. MDT1-16; assembly: GCF_054898115.1. Classification (NCBI taxonomy): domain Bacteria; kingdom Pseudomonadati; phylum Pseudomonadota; class Gammaproteobacteria; order Pseudomonadales; family Pseudomonadaceae; genus Pseudomonas; species Pseudomonas sp. MDT1-16. The sequence continues at coordinate 5,387,331 of NZ_CM142717.1, read as the reverse complement.
CACGGGCCATGGCGTCTTCTTCGCTTTCTTCCGCGAAGTCACTAAGGTCCAGCGGGTCATCGGTTTCCAGGAGTTTTTCGTCGCTGTCGTCATCGATCAGCACTGGAACCGGCAGCGGCAGCACGCTGTGCAGGCTGGCCGCCAGATCGCGATCCTGCTGAACCGAGAGGCAGACATCGAGGAAACGGTGCATCGGCGGCAGGAAACGGTAGATGCCGTTTTCTTCGCCGGCGAAACCGAGCTGAGTCATGCGTCGCATGATTTTTTCTTCGAGTTCTTCGACGGTCTGCACTTCGGCCTGGATAAACAGGTCGCGGTACTTCTCCAGCAGCGACGGCAATTCATCGCGGCCGAGGCTGCCACCATCAAGCACGGCAACTGGATCGCGGCCCTGATCAGCCAGATGCTCGACGAGGATGAAGGTGAACAGCGCCAGACGCTGGGCAGTCTTGTTCACCGCGGCCGCAGCGAGGTCCGGCACGAAGTAGTAGAAGCCACGGGTGTCGCAGACCAGTTCAAAGCCCAACGCCTTGAACAGCGTGCGGTACTGGTCCTGGAAGTTCGACAGTTGCGCGTACAGCTCTGGGTCGCGGCGGCTGACGTGGTAGCCCTTGAACAGCTCGCGAAAGATCGGCGCCAGCTGGGACAGTTCGGATAGATCAAGTTGCATGGGGAGTACTTGCATAGGGTGTGCTCGCAGAATCCTCGGCGCTGTCGCGGGCCGAGAGCAGGGCGAAGGAGCGCAGGCTGACCTGGTGCTCGTGAGTGTGGTAATCGCGGCGTTCCAGACGCTCGCGGTTGAAGCGTTTTTCCCGCGACAGGCGCGAGAACCAGTAGAGCAATTCGTCGGTAGCGCCGTCCGGTTCCTGCTCCAGCAACCAGGTCATCAGGTCCGGCATCGGCAGGGCGTCTTCGCAGCGTTCGAGCATTTCCCGAACCGTGCGTGGCGCGCGCGGTGCTTCACCTTTCTGCGTCTTGTGGGCCTTGGGGAAGCGCGCCGGTTTTGGCTCGAAACGGGCCAACGCATAAACGTAGGCTTCGACCTGGCTGGCGCTGCCGAGAAACGTGCTTTGCGGTCGGGTAAACATTGGCATGGCGGCTTGCGGCACGGCATCAATACCTTTACGGCGGATGGCCGACAAGGCCAGTGCAGCGCCACGGGTCACGGCATTGTGCCGACGAGCTTCTTCACGCAACGGCAGCAGCAGTTCGCGGGCATGACGCAGGGTCAGCTGGGCGCTGGTCTGCATTTCGAGGATGCGTGCGTGGGTGCGCAGCAGCATGTCGTCATCGACCAGATGACCGAGGCGCTGCTGCTCGGTGAGCATCTTCAGCAGGACGTTTTCGACCTTGCGCACGCCTTGTTCGAAGGCGCCGTCGGCGTTCACCAACTGAATCATCGGCTCGACGTATTCGTCCCAAGTCGCAAGCACTTCAGCGTAACGCTGACGCAGCGGGATCTGCCGATCGCTGGTCTTCGCCCGCTCGGCGACGGCCACCAGGGCCTGCTCGTCGTTGGCGAGTTTCTTCAGAACGTCCCGTACGCGCATGTCGAGTAGGCGCAACTGGCGCGCCAGGTCGTGGCCATCACGGATGTCGAAGGCGTCCTGAATGTAACCGGCCAGACGCTCGAGGTGGCGCAAATAGGCTTCGATTTCCAGGCACAGGCCCAGACGGTGCTCACGGCGCAGGTAAGCGAGGAAGTCGTGGATCTGCGCGTTGAGCTCGAAACGGTTCGGGCTTTTCGCCACGGGAACCAGAATATCGAGGCGGATCCACACGTCCAACAGGCTGGTGATGTCCTGCGGCGTACTGTCCAGTTGCTGGGCGCCCAGTTGCGTACGCAGTTCGTTGAGGCTCAAGGTGCCTTGGTCGAAGTGCTCGCACAGTGGCTCCAGAAGTGCCCAGTGTTCAGCGAGGGCGCGCAAGACGCGCTTGGGTTCGATCATCGGAATGGCCGGCTTGTTGGCGATTAAAAGCCGCGATTGTACTGCATCGCAGGCGTGTCGATTCACTCTCGGGACGGACAGTTGGCTTTCTATCGATCAAGCGTGGGCGATCTTGAGCGAAGGGCGGTAGAATCACCGCACTTTAGTTATCCACAAGTGGCCGACCTTTGCTTATCGAGTCCCGTCGCCGCGCTTATTTGACCGCCATGCAGGTGGTCAACTGGCTGCCGCGCACCGAATTGCCCTTTGCAGCGCCCTCGCGCCCCGAACTGCTGGAGATGCCCGAGCCGTTGGTCGTTGCCCCGGTGGCGCCGGCTCCTGTGGCTGAGGCCCCCGTGGAACCCGTGGTCAAACCGGCCGAACGGGTGAAAATCGACGTGCCACGGCCATCGTTGGCCAGCACGCGCACGAACGCCAAGGTCGAAGAAGAGGCGGCTCCGGTCGCGGTCAAGGCGTCGGTCGTGCCGCCGCCGCGTTTCGCCCTGCAATTGCTGCGGGCCGGGCGCTGCCTGCTGTTGGTCGAGTTGCCCACAGGCGAATCGTTCCAGACCCGCGACCCCGCCTATTTGTTGCTCAAGGACATGCTGCGTGCCGCCGGTCTGCCGGACAGCCCGCAAATCGTCGGTGAGCCGGTGCGCTGGCCGTTGCTGGTTCGGGGCACCATGGATCAAGGCCCGGAAGCGGCTCGCGACTTCGTGCAAGGTTTTCTCTCGGCCCGGCTGGAAGACGCTCCATGCGTCTGCGTGTGGCTGATCGGCCTGCCGGCGGTGCGTTTCGCCGGTGAAGCGAACGCCGAATCCTTCAACCGTGAACTCCAGGTCGATGGCCTGGGCTCGGTCTGGGCCCTGCCGGGTCTGGAATTATTAATGGAAGAGCCACAGCGTAAGGCTGATGTCTGGCAAGCCATGCGTCGGCTGATGGCGCGCTGGAAAGAATCGAATGAGTGACGCTGTATCGTTCCGCCCAATGATCGAGGCGGACATGGACGCTGTACTGAAAATCGAATACGCGGCCTATAGCCACCCGTGGACCCGCGGAATTTTTCTCGATGGCCTGGGCAAGTACCAGATCTGGCTGATGTTCGAAGGCCTGCAGCAGGTCGGTCATGGCGTGGTGCAGATCATTCTGGATGAAGCGCATCTGCTGAACATCACCGTCAAACCGGAAAACCAGGGCCGTGGCCTGGGCTTGACGTTGCTGGAGCATTTAATGTCCCGGGCGTATGACGCCAAGGCGCGGGAGTGTTTTCTGGAAGTGCGAGACAGCAACCGTGGTGCGTTTAAGTTGTATGAGCGTTATGGGTTTAACGAGATCGGTCGGCGCCGGGATTACTATCCTGCCGTCGGTGGGCGCGAAGACGCCGTCGTCATGGCTTGCACTCTGGTCGACTGATGTATTGCTATTGTGGCAAGGGAGGCAAGCTCCCTCGCCACAGATCAACGATTACCGTCTATCGGATCGCGCTCCGCCATTTCCGCCTCATCCAGCCCATTACCACCGCCAATGTCGTCTTCATCGACAATGCTCAAATCCCAATCGGCCTGTTCGCCTTCGCCGGCCTCATGAGCATCGCGTGCGCCGTCTTCACGGATCAGATTTTCCGGGCTCATGTCGTCGTCGGTGGATTCATGGTCACTGGTCGAGGCCCCCGTCATGCCGGCTTCACGCACTCGATCCCGAGGCATCAGCCGCTCGCGCTCCGTTTCCGGCAGCTCGTCGCCGATTTTACCGCTGGGTGTTTCCTCGTCGAAATCCAGCTCATGCATCGATCCCATGCGGTCTTCGTTGTCATCGATGGGCTCGGGTTGCACCGCATCGTACGGACGTCGTGATTCAGTCATGGCAATTCCTCATACTGTGGGCCTTACTAGGGTGGACCTACTGGGCTGCTGAGAATTCCAACGACTCGCAACACCGGCAAATATGCATCGCGCACGTGACCCCGATGGACGGTTGTCTGTCAAACCAGCGCATCATTATCGAGGCTTCAAAGCATGAACGAATTACAAGATCTGATTGATAACAACGAACGCTGGGCCGAAGCGATCAAGCAGGAAGATCCGGACTTCTTCTCCAAGCTGGCCCGCCAACAGACACCTGAATACCTGTGGATTGGCTGTTCCGACGCCCGCGTGCCAGCCAACGAGATCGTCGGCATGCTGCCCGGCGACCTGTTCGTCCACCGCAACGTGGCCAACGTGGTGCTGCACACCGACCTCAACTGCCTGTCGGTGATTCAGTACGCGGTCGACGTGCTCAAGGTCAAACACATCCTGGTTACCGGCCACTATGGCTGCGGCGGCGTGCGCGCCTCGATGCAGGACCGTCAGCTGGGTCTGATCGACGGCTGGTTGCGCTCGATTCGCGACCTCTATTATGAAAAACGCGAAGAACTCGCCACGTTGCCCACCGAAGAAGAGCAGGTCGATCGTCTCTGCGAACTCAACGTGATCCAGCAAGTGGCTAACGTCGGGCACACCAGCATCGTACAAAACGCTTGGCACCGCGGACAGAACCTGTCGATTCACGGCTGCATCTATGGCATCAAGGACGGTCGCTGGAAAAGCCTGAACGCGACCATCAGTGGCTTCGAGCAACTGCCGCCGCAATACCGTTTGCGTCCGGTCGAGGCGTTGTAACGCCCTTCAACAGAGCGTTCGCCGACGCCAGTGCTGCAAAAACAACTGGCCGTCGGCGTTCGGCTGTTCATCGTAGCCGGTGATCCAGCCTCGGCAGTCGAGCGAGCCACACCGGCAGGCGAACTGATGCAGGAGTTTGTCTTCAGTGGCGGCATAGTCCATCGTTAGCTGTTCGCCTTTTTTGATGTCCTTTAGCGCCCATAACCACAGCTCGCTCATGTCGAGAAATACGTTAGGGTCGCAGGAGTGACGCAGCAGCCCGCAGAAGCGCGGGTCGTAGACATGGATGCCACGGGCCAGTTGTCGGGTATGCCGGCATCGATAAGGCAGCAGGTGCCCCGACGCCCGACAAATTCGGCTGATGCGTGGAAAGTCTCGAAGTGCTGCGACAGCTGCCGCCGATCCGTTGGCGTTGTCGATAATCTCGAAGTCGACCCTGGAGGGGAATCCAAGGCGAACGGGTAACTCCGCAAATGGATAAATCCCATCGGGTGGTTGCGCAAGAGTCCCGTGCAGGGCGTGGGTTTTCATAACGATCCTTGTCCGGCTGGGTGCTGCGAACTCTTTCAACTGACGATCCTGTCAGCTCTGCAACACTTGGGTGCGTCTCAAGCCTCTCGCAAATGAAACAGCGGGTCTACTGGCATAACTGACAGTAGACCCGCCGTTCATCGTTTTACAGATGCGGGGCAGGGATCGCAGTCGCGGGCACCGGGGCTTTCAGCTGTTTGAGCTGAGATTTGATCGGTGCCGTCGCGCACTTGGCCACGGCTTGTTGCGGCGTCAGGTTGCGGATCGAGGTATAGAACAGCTCGCAGGTTTTTTCTGGCTGGGCCACTTGCCAGGTTTGGGTGCAACTTTTCAGTTCAACGTCGGGATTACTGTCCGGTTGGCGGCCCATGGCGGCCTGCCAGCACGCGGCACTCAAATCCTGGCCCATGACTTTAAGGCCAGCCGCGTCGGCCTTGGCCTGGGCATCGTTGCCGGTATAGGTGTCCGGGTCGGCGGCGTACCAGATATAGCTTGGGTGGTTGGAACCCAGCACTGGCACTTTCACCCCGTCGCTCGGACTGATGCTGACCAGGCCCAGCACGGTCACGGTCGGCCCGTATTGCTGCTTGATCCAGTTACGCACTGGCGCGCCGAAGGCGACCATCGGCAATGCCGCACCGCTGGCGTTCTGGCTGAGTTGCTTGACCATGGTGGTCTGGTAGTCCTTGAAGTAGTCGTAGACACCTTCCAGATCCTTGCCTGCGTTGGACGGCGCGGCAATCGGTGCGATGTCGATGATGGTCTGGTAGCCCGGAGTCTGGTCGGCAGGGATTCCGTTGTCAGTCAGCAGTGTGGCCCAGCGATCGGTGGTGGCAGATCGCAGGTAATCCTGAGCCTGGGTCAACGAATAGTCTGGCGGGAAGTGCAACAGTTCAATGCTTTTGCGGTTTTCCAGGGCCATGCCCAGTGGCAGGAACAGATACCAGCTATAAGCCCACTTGCCATCGGCATTCAGCTTACTGGCGCCGGTGTAGGCCAGGTCGCCGGCATCGAGCAACGCGGCCAACGGTTTTTCATAGCCATCGGGTACGCCGCTGATTTCGGCGTAGAGCTGATCGTTATCGGTTTTGATCAGTACCTTCGCCGCGTTGTAGCCATCGCGCTGCACGCTTTGGGTCAGGTAATGCTCGACGGTCTGCTCCAGCGTCCAGTTGCGAAAGCAGATCACGTTGCAATTGTTGGGGTAGGCGAACAGGCGGGTGACGCGTTCGGTGCTGCCCAGCTTCAGGTCGACATCGGCATGGGCGGCGGCACTCAAGGTGAGGGCCGCGAAGGTGAGTCCTGCGAACTTGAACATGCTCAGATCCTTATCAGCGTGTGGGCCCTTAGCTTCGGGGGCGCATACATACTGAAACAGACTGCACCGAACAAGAAGTAGGGGTCGATAGAAATATCGGCCCTTCTTTGCGTTATGGCATCACCGGCGCCGTATACGTCAGCGTCGTCCCCAACGCCCACAGCAGAAACAGCACCAGCGGGGTGTGCACCAGCAGTTGCACGAACGAAAACCCGATCAAGTCCCGCGCCTTCAACCCGAGCACTCCCAGCAACGGCAGCATGTAGAACGGGTTGATCAGGTTCGGCAGGGCTTCGGCGGCGTTGTAGATCTGCACGGCCCAGCCCAGATGGTAGTTCAGGTCGGTGGCCACTTGCATGACGTACGGCGCTTCGATGATCCACTTGCCCCCGCCGGACGGGATGAAGAAGCCGAGGATCGCTGAATACACGCCCATCAGCAGCGCGTAGGTGTCGTGGGACGCGATTTGTACGAAAAAGGTCGAGATGTGGTGAGCCAGCGTCTGAGCGTCAGTGCCTTTGACGGTGGTCATCAGCGCGGCGATTGAACCGTACAACGGGAACTGGATCAGGACACCCGTGGTGGTCGGTACCGCGCGGGACACTGCGTCAAGGAAGCTGCGCGGGCGCCAGTGCAGCAGGGCGCCGAGCATGATGAACAGGAAGTTGTAGGTGTTCAGCCCGGAAATCGCGCTGATCGCAGGTTTAGTCGAGAACTCATGGAACAGCCACCCGGCCGCCAGCAGCACCAGCAAAATCGTCAGCAGCGGGCTGTGCTCCAGCCATTCGCCGGGGCGGGTGCGCGGTTGCAATGGCGGCATATTAAAGCTCGGATCGATTCCGCAGGCCTTGGCATCCCGGGCCGAGTTCGGGCCGGGTGCAGTGGCGTAGGCAATGACCAGCGAGATCACGATCAGTGCCAGCAACATCACGCCCGACTGCCAGAGAAAGATCGTTTGTGTGAAAGGAATCACGCCGGTGATCGACAGAATCGACGGCGGCAGGCTGGCCGGGTTGGCCTGCAATTGCGCGGCGGACGAGGACAGGCCCAAGGCCCACACTGCTCCGAGGCCCAGATAGGCGGCAGCACCGGCGGCACGGTAATCCATTTTCAGATCGGTACGACGGGCGAGGGCGCGCACCAGCAAACCGCCAAACACCAGCGACAGCCCCCAGTTCAGCAGCGAAGCGACCATCGAGATCAACGCAATCCAGGCCACGGCCGAGCGGCCGTCTTTCGGAATCCGCGCCAACCGGTCGATCAGTTTCACCGCCGGTGGCGAGCTGGCGACTACATAACCGCCGATCACCACGAAAGCCATCTGCATGGTGAACGGGATCAGGCTCCAGAAACCGTCACCGAAGGCCATGGCGGCGTCGATGGGCTTGGCGCCCATAAACAGGGTGGCCACGGCGACGATAATCACCGCCAGTGCGGCAAACACCCAGGAATCGGGGAACCAGCGTTCGGCAAAGCTTGAGCAGCGCAGGGCAAAGCGGGCAGAGCGGGTATCTTCGATATCAGCGGCCACGGGTGTACCTCGAATTTTTATGTTTGTTGTGATCCTCAGGGCCGCACACGCCCGTCTGGACAGCTGCCAACAGTAAATCAATCGACCTTTTTTGTGACGAAGTTTTACGAGTTTGGGACTTTGGTGTAACGGGTTGTCCGTTGGCGCGTTTGCGTAGACCATGGACGCCTTGGTTTTTTGCCTATGCCAGAGTTCTTTTCATGACTGCCAACATCCACTCGCGCCCGGCGCCGTTCACCCGCTCGGATTACAAGACCCTCGGCCTTGCGGCGCTTGGCGGCGCGCTGGAAATCTACGACTTCATCATTTTCGTATTTTTTGCACTGACCCTCAGCCAGCTGTTCTTCCCGCCAGAAATGCCGGAGTGGCTCCGTCTGCTGCAAAGCTACGGGATCTTCGCCACCGGTTATTTGGCGCGGCCGTTGGGCGGGATTCTGATGGCGCATTTCGCCGACCGACTGGGCCGCAAAAAGGTCTTCAGCCTGAGCATCCTGATGATGGCGCTGCCGTGCCTGTTGATCGGCATCATGCCGACCTACGCCCAGATCGGTTATTTCGCACCGCTGCTGCTGTTGACCCTGCGAATCCTCCAGGGCGCGGCGGTGGGCGGTGAAGTGCCGAGCGCCTGGGTGTTCGTCGCCGAGCATGCACCGGCCGGGCATCGCGGTTATGCCCTCGGTTTCCTGCAGGCCGGGTTGACCTTTGGTTACCTGATCGGCGCCCTGACGGCGACGTTCCTGGCACAGGCATTCACCCCGGCAGAAATACTTGATTACGCTTGGCGTTACCCGTTCCTGCTGGGCGGCGTGTTTGGCGTAATCGGCGTCTGGCTACGCCGCTGGCTCAGCGAAACCCCGGTGTTTATGGCCATGCAGGCCCAACGCGATGCAGCCGTCGAGCTGCCGCTGCGCACGGTCTTGCGTGAGCATCGTCTGGCCATGGTGCCGGCGATGATTCTCACCTGCGTATTGACCTCGGCGGTGGTGGTGTTCGTGGTGATCACCCCGACCATGATGCAGAAAACCTTCGGTATGACCGCCAGCCACACCTTCGCTTTGAGTGCCTTGGGCATTGTTTTTCTGAACATCGGCTGCGTACTCGCCGGGCTGCTGGTCGACCGCATTGGCGCCTGGCGCACGGTGATGCTCTACAGCCTGCTGCTGCCACTGGGCATCGGCGTGCTCTATACCTGCCTGATTATCGGTGGCAACTGGATCGGTCTGGCGTACGCGGTGGCCGGTCTCAGTTGTGGGGTGGTCGGCGCGGTGCCATCGGTGATGGTCAGCCTGTTCCCGGCGCGGATTCGTGTCTCGGGCATTTCCTTCACTTACAACATCGCCTACGCCGCCTGGGCGAGTATCACACCGTTGTTGCTGATCGGTCTGATGCCGTGGAGCCCATGGATCTGCGTGATCTTCTGCGCGGTGATGGGGGCTGTGGGTGTGAGCAGCGCCGCGTATTTCGGGACGCGGATGCCAAAAGTTGGAAGCTGTTCGCCTGCTGGCGCGATGTAATTGAAGGTAGGACCGTTCGTGTAGCAACTATTTTTGTATGGCAACTCTGAAACACGCTTCAGAAAATATCCCCAAGGCCGATGGTTAGGCTGCATACCGCTTTCTATCCCTGTCCATCGGTGTATCCCCATGTTCAACAAACGCTTGAAGCAGGAGCTGTCGGCTCTTCGCGAAGAACTCTCCAGCCTCCAGCAAGTGAAGGAAAGTCTGGAAAGCGAGATGTTGGTCCTGACCCTCGATACCGATGGGCGGATTCAATCGGTCAACCAGAATTTCCTCGGTGAGTTGCTCTACAAAAGCAACGACTTGATCGGCCGACACATCGAAGACATCGTCCCGGCCCATGTGAAGTCGGACGAATTCCACCACCGCTTCAAGGTCGCGTTGACCCGTGGCGAGCACTTTGCCGGCACGGTGCGAGTGTTGCGCGGCAATGGCCAGGAAGCCTGGCTGCGCTCGATCATGCAGCCGGTTCGGTCCGCGGACGGTCGGATCAAGCACTTCTCGATTTACTCCAGTGACCTGACCCGCACCATCGAGGCGTCCCGTGATCATGAGAACCTGATCGGCGCGCTCGTGCGCTCCACGGCGGTGATCGAGTTCGACCTCAATGGCAACGTGCTGGCAGCCAACGACCGGTTCCTCAGCGGCATGGGTTATAGCCTGGCGCAGATCAAGGGCAAACATCACCGCACCTTCTGCCAACCGGAGGATTACAACAGCGCCGCGTACCAGGACTTCTGGCGCCGCTTGAATGCAGGCGAGTTCGTCGCCGACCGTTTCAAGCGCGTCGACAGCCACGGTCGCGCGGTCTGGCTGGAGGCTTCCTACAACCCGGTGGTCGATGCCAACAATAAACTCTACAAAGTGGTGAAGTTCGCCACGGTGATTACCGATCAGGTCAATCAGGAGCGAGCCGTCGCCGAAGCGGCGAACATTGCCTACAGCACCTCGCAGCAAACCGACAGCAGCGCGCAGCGCGGTAACGCCGTGGTCACTCAGGCGGTGAACGTGATGCGTGACCTTGCCAGGCATATGCAGACCGCCGGCGAAGGCATCGAAGCGCTGAACGAGCAGTCGCTGGTGATTGGCACCATTGTCAAAACCATCAGCGGGATTGCCGAACAGACCAACCTGCTGGCGCTCAACGCGGCCATCGAAGCGGCTCGGGCCGGGGAACAGGGGCGTGGTTTCGCGGTGGTGGCGGATGAGGTCCGGCAATTGGCTTCGCGTACCAGCCAGGCAACCGATGAAATCGTCGGCGTGGTGCGTCAGAACCAGGACATGGCGCGCAACGCCGTGGCGCTAATGACCGAGGGCAAACTCCAGGCGGAGCAGGGGCTGGCGTTGGCGGCGGAGGCGGGCACGGTGATTGTCGAGATTCAGGACGGTGCACAGAAAGTGGTGAACGCGGTCGGGCAGTTTGCCAATCAGCTGGCAACTTGATACCTGCCATCCCGGTGGAAATCGCTACAATCGGCGTTTTCCCCAGGAGCAGCCATCATGAGCGTTTCTCACCGCCGTCCGGTTCCCTTGGCCAAGGCTCTGCAGCCGTAAGCAGCCGGCCTTTCACACCCAAACGTCATTCTGCGCAGTGAGCTCGCCACCTTCGTTGCCAGTGTTCAGCACACCCTTGGGTTCGATCAGCAGGAGTTTTACTTCCTGCTCGGCGAACGGTTTGTGCTCGACACCTTTTGACACCACATACATTTCGCCGGCGTTCACCAACACGTGGCCATCGCGAAAGTCGATACGTAATTGCCCTTCGAGCACGATGAAGGTTTCGTCGGTATCAAGGTGATCGTGCCAGATGAAATCTCCCAGAAGTTTCACCACCTTGAACTGGTAGTCGTTCATTTCGGCGATGACCCGAGGCGTCCAGTAGGGGCCGATTTTGGCGATTTTTTCTGCGAAATTCAGGCTTTCGTAAGCTTTCATGAAGCGGCTCTCGTGGTTGATCGTAAAGCCACGATAGCCCGCGCTTCGAGCATGCTTCTTGAACGATTGTGCGTGGCTCAGCGGCGGTGCATTTTCATCCAGCGGGCCGGCGACAGGCCGTAGGTTTTGCTGAACTGCCGGGTCATGTGGCTTTGATCGGTGAAGCCGGCGATCAGCGCGGCGCTGACCAGTGACTGGCCCTGGATCAGCAGCGAGCGGACCAGGTCGAGGCGGCGCATGGTCAGGTATCGATAAGGGCTGGTGCCGAACAACAGGCGAAAATCCCGCGACAGACTCCAGCGATCGCGACCGCTGTGATGCGCCAGTTCTTCCAGCGTCACGCTGCGATCCAGGGCGCAGTGAATGAATTCCCGCGCGCGTTCGGCGGCCACGTAGTCGAAGCTCTGGCGGGTGGCAGGCACGCCGGAAACGCAGTTCAAGGCTTGGGCCAGATCGAACAGCGCATCCTGTTCTTCCAGAGGATCTAGGGGACAATCGAGGCTTCGCAGCAGCACGGCGGTGGCGGTAAACAAACGTGGATCAGTCGACAGACCGGTCTTGATGAACGGCAACGGCTGCCCGCCGAGCATCTGCTGGATCAGCGCCGGTTCGATGTACATCATTCGGTACTGGAAACCGGTCTCGGTGCCGGCTTCGCCATCGTGAACTTCGTCCGGGTGCAGCACCATGGTCCCGCCCGGCAGACTGTGGCGCCAGCCACCGCGGTACTGAAAACTCTGCACACCGGCCAGTGTGTGGCCGATCGCATAGGTGTCGTGGCGGTGAAGGTCGTAGCCGTGGCCTGCAAAAAACGCCTCGAAACGCTGGAGCCCGCCGACGTCGGGCGCGCGGTGGAACCAGTCGATGGAAGGCGTGTGCTTGGCCATGGTGGTGTTGCCTTGAGCTCGTTGCGCAATACGTTACCCCAGTGACCAGCCGCCTGTCTGCTGCCGATGGAATCGCCCGGCGGGTAGAAAACCCCGGACTAATGTTGCAAGGTGTTGCATATTTCATAAGCCACGAAGGCGCCCCACATCATGGAATTATCCCACTTGAGCTACGCCGCTCCGTTGTTGTCGTTGGCGCTGTTATGGACGGTCGCGGTGGTGACGCCGGGGCCGAACTTCTTCAACACCGCACAACTGGCCGCCAGTTGCTCCAGACGCCATGGCGTTGTCGCCGCACTGGGCGTGGCCACGGGGACCGTGCTTTGGGGGGTGGCGGGTGGTTTGGGTATCAAGTCGCTGTTCAGCGCTGCGCCGACGCTCTATCTGAGTTTCAAGATTGCCGGCGGTTGTTACCTGATCTATCTGGGTTTGAAGCAGTTCAAGCAAAAAACGCCGAGTGTGCCGGGCGATAGCAGCTCGTTGAATGGGGCAGGTCGCACGCTGCTATCAGCTTATGGCCGGGGCTTTGTAGGCAACATGACCAATCCGAAGGCCGCGCTGTTCGTCGCAACAATTTTCGCCACTGCCATGCCGGCTTCACCGCCACCGATGTTGCTGGCGCTGGCCGTGTTGACCATGGCGACCTTGTCATTCAGTTGGTATTGCAGCGTGGCACTGCTGTTTGCCAGCTGTCGGGTCGCGGGTGCTTATGATCGTTCGCGTAAATGGCTGGATCGCTTTGCCGGCAGTTGCTACTTACTGTTCGGGGCGCATCTGTTAGCCAATCGTTGAGGAGTTCTGAATGAGCAAACTGCGGGTAGGCATTATTTTTGGCGGCCGTTCGGCTGAACACGAAGTGTCGTTGCAATCGGCGAAAAACATCGTCGATGCGCTGGATCGTTCGCGCTTCGAGCCGGTGTTGATCGGCATCGACAAGCAAGGCCACTGGCACCTTAACGACCCTTCAAACTTCCTGCTCAATCAGGAAAACCCGGCGCTGATCGCCCTCAACCGGTCCAACCGCGAGCTGGCCGTCGTGCCGGGCAAGGTCAGTCAGCAATTGGTGGAAACTTCCAGTCAGGAACTGCTGGGTCACGTCGATGTGATTTTCCCGATCGTCCACGGCACCTTGGGCGAAGACGGTTGCCTGCAAGGGCTGCTGCGCATGGCCGATCTGCCGTTTGTCGGTTCCGACGTGCTCGGTTCGGCCGTCTGCATGGACAAGGACATCAGCAAACGCCTGTTGCGTGACGCCGGGTTGGCGGTCACGCCCTTCGTCACCCTGACCCGCGCCACCGCGACGCGCACCGGGTTTGCCGAGGTGCAAGGCAAACTCGGTTTGCCGTTGTTCGTCAAACCGGCGAACCAGGGATCTTCCGTGGGCGTGAGCAAGGTGAATGACGAAGCCGAGTACGCGGCAGCTGTAGAGCTGGCACTGGGTTTCGATGAGAAAGTCTTGGTCGAGTCCGCCGTCAGTGGCCGCGAGATTGAATGCGCGGTGCTCGGCAATGAAGACGCCATCGCCAGCGGTTGTGGCGAGATTGTGGTGCGCAGCGGGTTCTATTCCTATGACAGCAAATACATCCACGCTCAAGCAGCGGAAGTCGTGGTGCCCGCCAACATTAGCATCGAGGCCAACGAACGCATTCGTGCCCTGGCCGTCGAGGCGTTTCAGGTGTTGGGCTGTTCGGGGCTGGCGCGTGTGGACGTGTTCCTGACCGAGAGCGGCGAAGTGCTGATCAATGAGATCAACTCGTTGCCCGGCTTCACCCGCATCAGCATGTACCCCAAGCTATGGCAGGCCACCGGTATGACTTACAGCGAGCTGGTCACCCGATTGATCGAACTGGCGCTGGAGAAGCATAAGGCGCGGCAGGCGCTGAAGATCTCTCGCTAGGCTGAATACAACAATAATTATTCGAGGAGACACGTCATGAAGGTCAGTGCACGTAACGTCTGGCTGTCGGCAGGGACGCGATCGCGCTGGTGAAGGCACCGTGGGTCATGTTGATGCATTTTCAAGAGTCAACTGGCACCTGATCAAGCCTGCTTTACCGGCTTGATCAGGCTCTGCGCGGGTATCCCGAATAGATCGTGAAGTTTCCAGATCATCGGAAGCGTCAATGCACGTTTGCCATTGAGCACTTCATACACTCGGTTTGTGCGACCAATGGCGGGTGCGAGGTCTGCAGCAGACAGGCCGGACTGCTCCATACGAAACTTAATCGCATCGATTGGATTGGGCAGGTCCACGGGAAATCGCTTCGATTCATAGGCTTCGATCAGCGTGATCATAATGTCGAAGTAATCACCCTCGGGGGTGCCAGGCTCTGGTTCGTTGTCGAACAACGCTGACATGTTTTTGAGGGCTGCACGGTAGTCCTCGTCGGTGTGAATGGGGCGAATGTCCATGGGTTACTCCATCTCGACGGTATCAGCGTCGACCGTGTCGTACTGCTTGTGAGTGCCGACAAATTTTATGTACACGGCGCCGAAGCGATAGGCCACAGCGACTACCAACCGAAAGTCATTGCCCTTGATGTTGAACACGACTCTGCGGCTTTTGAGAATACTGGCGGTAGCAAAGTGCGCCTTTATGTCCGTTGGCGCTTTCCACTCAGCATTTTTTGCCTCATCAATCCAGGCCAGAAAGGATTGTTCCGAGTCTGGGTATTTCTCCCAAAACCTTTTCAGCTGACTGATAGCGATGATTCTCATGGAGTGATCCTAGTCCCGTCGTGGGACTGATGCAAGTCTGTGGTGGCGCATCCGATGTGCGGAGGTGCAAGTTCGACTTCTGTAATCAAGCACTGCCGACAGCTGATTTGATGAGCTGGGGCAGACGCGGAACTGGGAAAAACTGATCTTCAAACTCTATCCAAGAAGCAGTCATCTGTGGGTAGGAAAAGGCGGCGCAAGATGGCCGATCAGTATTCGTTACCTATAAAAAAAGGCCTACCTCCCGGTAAGCCCTTGCTCATTCCTGCGTACGATTCAATCCCCCAACGCTGCTCCCTCACGCCGCGGGTCGGCCCCTCCCGCCAACGACGTTCTCCCCTGAGCATCCTTCACCCGAACAATCGCCTGGATCCCGCTGGTCATGTCGATCTCGTTGACGCTGTGCCCTTTGTCCTTCAGTGCCTGAATCAGCGCCGGGCTGAACTGCCCCTGTTCCAGTTCTGTCGGGCCGTTGCGGCTGCCGAAGTTGGGCAGGCTGATGGCGGCTTGTGGGTCGAGGTTCCAGTCGAGCAGGCCGATGGCGGATTTGGCGACGTATTCGATGATCTGCGAGCCGCCGGGCGAGCCGACGCTGGCGAGGAATTCGCCGCTCTGGCGGTCGAAAATCAGGGTCGGTGCCATGGATGAGCGTGGGCGCTTTCCGGGTTCGACGCGGTTGGCAACCTTCTGGCCATTCTCCTCGGGGATGAACGAGAAGTCGGTCATCTGGTTGTTGAGCAGGAAGCCCTGGACCATCAGGTGCGAGCCGAACGCGGCTTCCACGGTGGTGGTCATCGACACGGCGCCGCCTTCGTCATCCACCGCCACCACTTGCGAGGTGGAGATGCGCAGTGGCGAGCGATCCGGCGCGTAGGCGACCTGAATGCCAGGCGGGGTGCCGGGTTTGGCGGTGCCCATGCTGCGATCCCCGATCAGCGCGGCGCGGCTGGCCAGGTAAGTCGGGTCCACCAGACCTTTGACGGGGACGGGTACGAAGTCGGCGTCGGCCACGTACAGCGCGCGGTCGGCGTAGGCCAGGCGCTCGGCCTCGGAGATCAGGTGCACGGCTTCAGGCGTCGGTTCAATACCCGCAGGTTTGTTTGTCTTGACCGGCTTTAGTGGCGCTAGGGCAAAACGCGGGTCACGGGATTCCAGAGCCTGCAAGGTGCCGAGGATCTGCGCCACGGCGATCCCGCCCGAAGACGGTGGCGGCATGCCGCAGACCTGCCAGCGTTTGTAGTCGGTGCACAGCGGCGCGCGCTCCTTGGCGCTGTAGCCGTTGAGGTCGTTCAGCGACAGGCTGCCGGGGTTGGCGTGGCCCTGAACCTTGGCGACGATCTCTTGTGCGATGGGGCCTTTGTACAACGCATCCGGTCCTTCCTTGGCGATGCGTTTGAACACAGCGGCCAGTGCCGGGTTTTTCAGGGCCGTGCCGACGGCTTTCGGGCTGCCATCGGCATTCAAGAAGTAGCCCGCCATGTCCGGCGAGCGTCGAATGGACGAGTCCGAGGCGATCAACTGGTGAAGGCGTGGCGAGATGGCGAAACCTTGCTCCGCGAGTTTGATGGCCGGTTCGAACAGCTGCGCCCACGGCAGGTGACCGTGTTTCTGATGGGCCAACTCAAGTGCCCGCAACACGCCCGGTGTCCCCACCGAACGGCCGCCAATCTGCGCCTGGGTGAAGGGCATCGGTTTGCCGTCGGCTTGCAGGAAAAGCTTCTCGGTGGCACCGGCCGGAGCGGTTTCGCGACCGTCATAAGTGCGCACGGCCTTGCCATCCCACAGCACGATCAACGCGCCACCGCCAATGCCCGAGGATTGCGGCTCGACCAGCGTCAGCACGGCCTGCATCGCAATCGCGGCATCGATTGCCGAACCGCCCTGACGCAACATCTCCCGTCCGGCCTCGGCCGCCAGCGGATTGGCCGCGGCCGCCATGTGTTTTGAGGCGTATTGGGTCTGCAGATCGGCGCGATAACCCGAAGCGATTTCCGGCGCAACAGGCAACGTCGAAGTGGTCGGGGCGCTACAGGCTGCGAGGGTTAAAGCAGCAGCGATCAGCGAAAGGGCTGACAGGCGATAGTGGCTCAAGTGGAAGGCTGAGAACACGTGGGGGGCACTCCGTCCGTGGGAAAGATCAGGGGACTTTATCGGCCGACAGGGAGCGACGCAAACCAAGGCCTACAGCAAAGACACTTTCGTCCTTCATGAAGTGGAGGATTTTCTGTAGGGTCGAGGCAACAGACTGGCCAGAAGATCAACAAGAGGCAGACATGCAGACCGAGTTCCCCACACAGCCAAGTTACCGCACTCAGCGTGATCAATTCCTGGCCGCTGCGACCGCGGCCGGTGCGGCGCTGACCGAGTACCCGCATCCACTCAACGGGCCGTTCGGTGAGTCACTGAGCACCGATGTGGCGGTGCTTGGTGATCCGGGCGCGAAGCGTTTGCTAATTGCGCTGAGCGGCACTCACGGCGTTGAAGGCTTCTATGGTTCGGGATGTCAGATCAAGTGGTTGCAGGCGTTGGGCAAGCGTTCGTTGCCGGCCGATGTCGCGGTGGTGATGATCCACCTGATCAATCCCTGGGGCACTGCGTGGCTGCGTCGAGTCAACGAAGACAACATCGACCTGAATCGCAATCACCTGAACTTCGACCACGCATTGCCGGATAACCAAGCCTATGCAGCGCTGCATGAAATCTATGCCTGCACGGAGTTGCAAGGCCCTGAGCGTGATCGCGCCGATGCGTTGCTCAATGCGCAGATCGGCGAACACGGCTGGCCAGCGGTGATGTCGATTGTCGAGGGCGGCCAGCACTGTCATCCCGATGGTTTGTTTTACGGCGGACGGGCACCGAGCTGGTCGAACCGTACGTTGCATCAGATCCTTCAAAAGCATGTCTCCCATGCCGAAGTGGCCATGTGTTTCGACTTGCACACCGGCGCCGGAGAGTATGGTCATCCGATGTTGCTGACCATTACCGAGGCTGCCTATCCGGCGCTTGCGGATGCGCAGGCCATTTACGGCCCGTGGCTCTACACGCTGCTGACCGGCGCCGACACGCTGAGCGAAACCGGTGTTGCGGCCACCGCCACCGGCTACACCTCGCAGGCGTTGATCAATGCGCTGCCGCACGTACGGTTGATGCCGTTTGTGATTGAGTGCGGGACGTATCCCGGCGCCGAGGTTCATCGTCACTTGCGCGACGATCACTGGCTGCACCTGCACGGCAATCCAAATGATGGCGTGGGGCGCGCGATAAAACTGAATCTGCTTGAGCAGTTCTATCCCGCTGACAGCGACTGGCAGGCGATGGTCTGGCTGCGTACCTGGCAGATATGGGAGCGGGCGTTGTCAGCGTTGCCGGCGATTTGTTCCTGATGCGACTTATTGGGTGGCTCGGCGCGCTGTTTATGCGGGGCACTTTTTTCGAGGCATAAAAAAACGGCCTACCTTTCGGTAAGCCGTTTTTAGTACTTGGTGGCTACACAGGGACTTGAACCCCGGACCCCAGCATTATGAATGCTATGCTCTAACCAACTGAGCTATGTAGCCAAGTGGCGCGCATTATTGGCTCGTAACGATGATGTGTCAAGCGTAAATCTAAAATATTTCTCTACGCTTTCAACCGCTTATCCACCTGAGCCGAAAAAACGCGCCAGGGGAGGGCGTCAACTGAGCTGAAATCTCCCGGTATTGGCACTCAAGGCCTTGCTGCCTTGACTCAAGGTGTCCGCCGCCAGGTTCACCGCCCGCGCGCCTTCGAGCAAGCGTACCGCCGCCTGATCGACTTGCTGGATGTTGCCGCTGACTTCGTCGGCGGTGGTCGCTTGCTCGTCGACCGCTGTGGCGATCTGCGCCAGCGTGTCGGTAACGCTTTGCACGGCATCGGCAATTTCCCCCAACCGTTCGCCCAGGCCAGTGACGGCTTCAGCGTCGGATTGAGCCTGACCGCAGGCGGCTTCCATCAAGCTTACCGCTTCGTTCACTGTGTTGCGCAAGCTGTCGACTGTGCCGGCAATCTGCGCGGTGGAGGACTGGGTGCGTTGTGACAGGCTGCGCACTTCGTCGGCCACCACCGCAAAACCGCGACCTTGCTCACCCGCGCGAGCGGCCTCGATGGCGGCGTTAAGTGCCAACAGATTCGTCTGCTCGGCAACCCCGCGAATGGTGTCCACCACCAATTGAATCTGCTGCCCCTGCTCACTGACCCGACCCAGTGCTGCGGCGGTGTCGTTCAAGCGCTGATTGAGTTGCTGAATGCTTGCCGTCGTGCGCTGGCTGTCACGGCTGCTGTCGGCGGCGATGCGCTGGGTGTGCTGAGCGCTGCCGGAGGCCTGCTCGCAACTCTGGGCAACCCCTTGCGAGGTGGCGGCCAATTGTGTGGCGGCCGCGGCGATCTGGCTGATCTGCAACTGCTGAGCTTCGACTTCCCCCAAGGCACCGCTGGAGTGATGGTTGAGGGTGCGCACCGCGTTGCTCAGCTGCAAGGTTTCATGATCGACCCCCAGCAGACTATTGCGCAGCTGCACTACCGCAACATTGAGGGCGGTGCTGATGGCGGCCAGTTCGTCGCGGCCCTGCACCGGTACTTGAAGGCTCAGATTGCCGTCACGCAAGGCTTCGGCCAGCAGGGTGATGCCGCTGGCGCTGCGACGGATCGAGGCCTGCAAGCAGATGAACAGGTACAGCGCGGCCAAGAGCAGACAGCCAAAAATTGTCGCGACGAGGATGAACTGGCGAATGGCCGAACCGTGGTAGTAATCCAGACGCTGATCCAGCGACACCAGCGACTGCTGACGCAACGAAGCGAAATCGGAGAGCAGGGCGTCGAGATTGCGTTCGAACTCTTCCGGCTTGAGCTTGATGCTGCCGCCGAACACGCCGTCATCGAGGGCTTTCAACGCGGCGTCCAGGTGCTTGAGGCTGTCATGGTATTGCCCGGACCAGGCTTGCAACGCGCTGGGCAGCCGCGCCTCCAGCAGGCTCGCGGTTTTGACAAGCTGCTCCCTGGCATCGCCGATGCGGCTGCGCAAGTCGCGCAATTGCAGACGGCTTTGCAGAGTGAACTGTCCAGACACCACTGATGCCTGACCGACGCTGGCGAGGCGGCCGACTCGTTCAATCAGGTCGGGTGCGTGCTGCGTGGAAATCTGGGTCAGCAGATAAGTTTCCAGCCACGGCGCGAGGGTCAGGCGAGTATCCATGGCGATCTGCTCGCGCAAGGCTTGCAGGGCACTTAAGGCATTGGTGAACCGATCGTAACCGTCCGGCCACCAACCGACGCTGCTCAGGCTTTTCGAGTCCAGGCCGTTGAGGGTGGTTTGCAGGGTTTGATAACGGGCCAGGGTTTCGCCCTCGGCGCCTTCGGTTTGCAGCGCGTTGCCGAGGTCCGAGGTGGCTTGGGCGAGGGCTGGCTGAACCGCATCGAACGCGGCCATCGCCGCGATAGTCGCTGGCGTCGGCTGGCGATTGGTTTCTGTGGCGCGCCAGCGAGCCGCGCGGTCACGCTGGGCGGCGAGCAGGTTATCGAGAGCATCCAGGGCAAGCAGTTGCCGAACCCCGGCACGTTCGCCGGAGATCAGGTTCAGTTTGTCGCGATAGTCCTGACCGATCATCCACAGACTGCCCGTCAGCGGCAGGATAAACAGCAGGAACAACAGCTGAAATTTGCGTGCGAAGCCAAAACGCCCCAGCAACCCGATCCCCGGTGATAAAAAAGCTTGCATGCCCCAAAACTCCTCTGGACACCACGCACCATCGGCGTGCGTCGAGACCGTTGCGGCCGCGACGTGTGCCCTTATAAAAGGCCTCGAAAGTTCACCCTCGTCAGCTCTGTAGGCCGACTCTGTGGCGAAACTTCCCATTCTCGGTCCCCTTTGTAAGGGGCCGCGGTGAAGCGGATTACAGAGGCAAGATTCAGACCATGGCGTTGCGCTATCACCTTTTCAGCGATGAAAGCCGAGGTCGTTAGCAGGCTAAGGGGATGGCGCTGATGCACTGAAAAATGGCACATTGACGCACCTGCCTGTGTGCACCCATCTGTTGTACGGAAACTCTTATGGCTATCAGCAATGCCCGGACTGGCACAGTGCCGGCATCCGCGACTTCACAAAGCAGCCCTTTGGTCATGCGCATTATTGGCGCGGTGGCGCTGGCGCATTTGATCAACGACCTGATCCAGTCGGTGCTGCCGTCGATCTATCCGATGCTCAAGGCCAACTATGGCCTGACCTTCACCCAGGTTGGCTTGATCACTTTGACGTTCCAGCTGACGGCTTCGCTGTTGCAGCCGTGGGTGGGTTATCACACCGATCGGCACCCTAAACCCTGGCTACTACCGGCCGGGACAGTCTGCACGTTGATCGGCATTCTGATGATGTCAGTGGTGGGCAGCTTTCCGATGATACTGCTGGCGGCCGGGTTGATCGGTATCGGCTCCTCGACCTTTCACCCGGAAGCTTCTCGCGTGGCGCGGCTGGCTTCGGGTGGGCGCTTCGGGTTGGCGCAATCGACCTTTCAAGTGGGAGGTAATGCGGGTTCGGCTTTTGGGCCGTTGCTCGCCGCAGCGATTGTCATTCCTTACGGTCAGGGCCAGGTGGCCTGGTTCAGTTTGTTCGCCGTGTTTGCGCTGTTCGTGCTCTATCGGATTAGCCGTTGGTACGCCCACCACTTGAGCCTGTTCAAGCTTAAGCAAGGTCAGGCGGCGACTCACGGCTTATCGAAACGTCGGGTGATCAGTGCGTTGGTGGTGCTCGGATTGCTGGTGTTCTCCAAGTATTTCTACATGGCCAGTTTTACCAGTTACTTCACGTTCTACCTGATCGAGAAATTCGACCTGTCGGTGGCCAGTTCGCAGCTGCACCTGTTCCTGTTTCTCGGAGCGGTGGCGGCGGGGACTTTCTTCGGTGGACCGATTGGCGACAAGATCGGGCGCAAGGCGGTGATCTGGTTCTCGATTCTCGGCGTCGCACCGTTCACCCTGTTGCTGCCCCACGTGGACCTGTTCTGGACCAGTGTGTTGAGCGTGGTGATCGGTTTCATTCTGGCCTCGGCGTTCTCTGCCATTGTGGTCTACGCCCAGGAACTGGTGCCGGGTAACGTCGGGATGATTGCCGGGGTGTTCTTTGGCCTGATGTTCGGCTTCGGCGGGATTGGCGCAGCGTTGCTCGGGCATCTGGCGGATATCCACGGTATCGAATACGTGTACTTCCTGTGTTCGTTCTTGCCGTTGTTCGGGGTGTTGGCGATCTTCTTGCCACGGACCAAAAAAGTCTGACCCGGACCGACCGGTATAGAAACGAGTAATGTTGAAACGGGCGTCAACAGCCGTGATGCCCTATGCGCAAATCACTGGGTTACAGGCTCAGGCACTGCTGTTGCGGAAACTGCCGGGTGTGATGCCGACTACTTTTTTGAAGGCTCGGGTCATGTGGCTTTGATCGAAGAAGCCGCAAGTGAATGACGCTTCTGCGAGACTGGACCCGGTGCGCAGCAGTTTTTGGACCTGGGCGATTCTTTTCTGGATTTGAAAGCTGTGGGGGGAGACGCCAACGCTTTTTTTGAACACCCGGATCAGGTAAAGAGGGTCAAGGTTCACCCATTGCGCCAGTTCATCCAGAGACAGATGTTTGTCGAACTCGTCTTCGAGCTTCCTCTTGATCTTTTGCACTGCGTGCTGCTCAGCCGCACTGACTGGTTCGATGGGCGCTCCGCTGCGCTCGAAGACCTGCGTCACCAGATCCAGCAGGATAGTTTCCCGTTCAAGGCTGGAGGGGGATTTTTCAATGATTTGATGTTGATGCAGAAAGGTCCGGGCGAAGTCGGGGGCCTGGCTCAGAGCTGTTTGAAAAAGATGAATATGATCGTCTGAAAAACGCCCTTGGAACACCATCCGATTGACCCATTCGGGGTCGATATAGAGCATTCGATACATCCAGCCCTCATCATGGCCTGGCAAGCCGTCGTGGATCTCCCCGGGGGTAATGGTGACCACACTGCCAGCGACCCCCATGTAGTAACTGCCGCGATAAAAAAGTTTTTCGACACCGCTACTTATAACGCCGATAGCGTATCGGTCATGTGAATGTCGGCCGAAAGATTGAGTGCTGTAACGCGCAGATAGCAACTCACAGTCGCCTTCGGGTATACGCCAGAATTGAACAAAGTCCTTGTCTTTTTGAGGGGCTTTGTTGCGGCGATTCTCGTCCATGAATTGTCCAGTTTTGTGCAATACGTATGAAAAAAAGGCCGCTAAATTTAGCACCTATTTCATAACACAAGCTAGGGGATGCGATGTCTACAAAACTGGTAGTTGGGGATTTTAATAAGTCTTCATGGTCCTTTCGTGCGTGGCTGGTGCTTGTGACAGCGGATGTCGCATTTGAAACCCTTCAGATCAAACTGGAACAAAGCGACACCCGCCAGCGCATTCTGGAGCACTCGCCTTCCGGCAAGGTGCCGGCGCTGCTGCTTGATGATGTCGTCATCAACGACAGCCTGGCCATCAGCGAATACATTGCCGGCACATATCCGGCCGCCAACCTTTGGCCTCAAGATTCACGGGTCAAGGCCCTGGCACGAGCCGCTGCGGCAGAGATGCACTCCGGTTTCACCCACCTGCGCACGCAGATGTCGTTTGGCCTGAACACCGGTGACATCCCAGAAAGCCTAACCGCCGAGACCCGAGAGGAAATCATGCGGGTATTCGCTATCTGGAATCAGCTCCGTGAGGTGAGTGGTTCAACACAGTTCCTCTGCGGTGACTTCGGCATTGTTGATGCGATGTTTGTTCCAGTGGTGTTCCGCTTCCGTCGTTATGGTATTGCCATCCCTGCACAACTGCAGGGCTATGTCGAAAACATTCTGGGTTATGCACCGGTACAACAATGGTTGAAGTTGGCCGCGCAAGAAGTTTAAAGAGCTGTGTTGCTGATAACTACTAAAGCCAATTAAAAATTAGTTGTTTTTTTGACTCGTGGCAGAAAAGACCTTTGGTGCTTTTCTGCTTTGTCGAGTCTGATATTTGTTGCAAGGTGGGGAGAAGTTATGAGCGTTCATAAAGTTAATGCCAGGGATTCGGGACGTGACGGACAAGTCTATGATGTAATCGGAATAGGTTTCGGGCCGGCTAATATCGCATTGGCCATTGCTTTGGAAGAGTTGGAGTTTGCCGGGACGCGACTATTTCTTGAGCGCCATTCCAGTACGAAATGGCAACCGGAGATGATGCTGTCGGGCAGCGATATTCAGAATCATCCGAGCCGCGACCTGGTGACCCCGCGCAACCCTCGTAGCCGCTACACCTTCACCAATTTCCTGTTCGAAAATGATCGGCTTTTTGAGCACCTAAACCTAGGTCTGGAGTTTCCCCTACGCAGCGAATTCGCGGAGTACGTGCGCTGGGTTGCGGGTTTCTTTGCCAAGGATGTGGCTTACAGCCAGGCGGTGACGACCATTCAGGTGGACCCTTTAAGCAACCTGTATTGCGTGACTACTCAGGCCGGAAATCAGTTTTTTGCCCGTTCGCTGGTGCTCGCACCGGGTCGTACGCCGGTGATCCCGCAAGTGTTCGCAGACTGCGCCCCGGATCAGGTTTTCCATCTGACCCAGTACCTCGGGCGTTTGGCACAACTGGCCCAACAGCGCGAGCTGAAAAGGGTCGCGGTGGTCGGCGGCAGTCAGAGTGCGATCGAGATCATGCTGCACCTGCGCCATAGCTACCCGCAACTGGAAATCATCAACGTGCAGCGCGGCTATGGTTTCCGCCTCAAGGACACCAGCCAGTTCAGCGAGCACGTGTACTTTCCGTCCTTTGTCGACGAGTACTACAACAGCTCCGCCGAGGCGAAAAAGAACATCAACCGCCACCTGCATTACACCAACTATTCCGCTGCCGACGCCGACGTGATCGCAGAGTTGTATGTGGGGATGTATGAAGACAAGTTGCAGGGTAAAAACAGGATTACGATCAAGAACTTCAGCGAAATCCAGCATTGCACACCCACGGCGCAGGGCTATTCGTTGACGGTACTCGACACTCAAGGCCAAACCGCCGAACAACTGCCTGACCTCGACGCTGTCGTGCTAGCCACGGGGTTCCGCAACCTGGGCACGGGCGCACAGGACGAGCGTTTCCCAATCATTCTGCAAGACCTTGCCGAAAGCCTGGACTGTGATGCCCAGGGCGTGATTCGCATCGGTCGCGATTATCGCCTGTCTGCGCGCAAGGGTTGCAGCTTGCCAGCCCTTTACCTCAATGGCTTGTGCGAGTCGTCCCACGGCTACGGCGATGCCGGCTCCTTCAGTCTGTTGTCTTTGCGTGCCCGAGATATTTTCAGTTCGTTGAGCGAGCAACTGGGGCTGGAAGAGGGCGCAGAAAAAATAGCCTGAGTCGCGATTGAATCGAACGCTGAACCTCGACCCCCTTACATGAGTAGGCAGTAAATGGAAATTTCAGGAATGGATGAGTTGGGTATATTCGCTGAGGTCGAGTCCCAGGCGCGCAGTTATTGCCGCAGTTTTCCGGTGGTCTTCGACCAGGCTCAAGGCAGCTATCTGTATGACCTCAAGGGGCAGGCGTACATCGACTTTCTAAGTTGCGCCGGCTCAGTCAACTACGGCCACAACCCCAAGCCGGTCAAGGCCGCGGTGATTGACTACTTGCAGCGTGACGGGATTCAGGCTGCACTGGATATGCACAGCCGGGCCAAGCAGGAATTCATCTTCAACTTCCGTAAGATCATCCTCGAACCGCGAGCGCTGTCTTACAAGATGCAGTTCACGTCGCCCACCGGCACCAGCGTGGTGGAATCGGCGATCAAACTGGCTCGCAAGGTTACCGGACGGCAGCATATCGTGGCCTTCACCAATGGCTTTCACGGCATGTCCAATACCTCCCTGGGCTTGACCGGCAACCGCGACAATCGCCAGCCCAGCGTCGACCCTCATGTGATTCGCATGCCCTACGACGGTTACCTGAAGGGGCTGGACTCCGTCGAGTACTTCGAGCGGCTGTTGAACGACAACAGTTCGGGCATGGATATACCGGCTGCGGTCATCCTGGAAACCATCCAGGGCGAAGGCGGGATCAACGTAGCGTCCGCTGACTGGTTGGTGCGGTTGCGCAAGCTGACTGCGGAGCACGACATCCTGTTGATTATTGATGATATCCAGGCCGGTTGTGGTCGCACGGGGACCTTCTTCAGTTTTGAACCATCCGGCATCACGCCAGATATGGTCTGCCTGTCGAAGTCCCTCAGTGGTTACGGCTTGCCGTTCGCACTGTTGCTGCATCGCCCGGAGTTGGACCAGTGGGCGCCAGGCGAAGACAACGGCACATTCCGCGGTAACACGCTGGCCTTTGTTGCGGCGACCAAGACGCTGCAGGAATTCTGGTGCGACGATCGTTTGGTCAAACACATCCAGGCTAATGAAGCGTTGCTCAAAACCTGGCTCGGCGTAGTGACCGAACGCTTCGCTGTGCACATTAAGCAAGTGCGTGGCCGCGGACTGTTTTATGGCATCGAGTTCCACGATGCCTCACTGGCTGCCGCGGTCATGCGTGCCTGCTTTGCACGTCGTTTGATCATTGAGCGCTGCGGTCCTGGAGATCAGGTGCTCAAGCTGATGCCGGCTCTGACTATCGACACCCAAACCCTGGAGGCGGGTCTGGAAAGTATTTTCGAAGCTATGCACCAGGTGCTGGAACAAGCCACGTTAAGCGAACCGGACAGTGACACGGATACTCTGGTCTTTATCAATGAGGTTTCTCATGTCGACTAATAACAATCGGGCAATCATTGAATTGACCATCGGTGGACTGATGCTCAGTCTGTCTGCTCTAGCCGTCGCTTTCGCCCATATCGGCGCGGGTGGCGCAGGGTTCTATCGGATGGTGTTCGCCTCGATCCTGTTCTTCCTGCTGCTCAAGGTGCGCAAAACACCGGTGCTGCTCAAAAGCGCAAAGGCGCAGCTTTACACCGCGTTGGCTGGGGTGTTTTTGGCCATTGACCTGGTGCTCTGGCACCAGAGCATCTATATCGTCGGCCCAGGCATCGGGTCGATCCTGACCAACTGTCAGGTGTTCTTCATGACCCTACTGGGGTTGTACCTGTTGAAGGAAAAACCTTCGATCTACTTCCTGGTATCCATTACTTTGGCGTTTGTTGGGCTCTATCTGTTGTTGCTACCCGAGATGACCAGTGCGGTAGGGATCAAGGGCGTGGTGTATGGCGTGCTGTCGGGGCTGGCGTATGCCATCTGCGTGTACTTCCTGAAGATCAACACCCAGTTGCCTGACGGCGGGGGTGACAAGATCGCACAGATGCTCAATTTGAGTCTTTGGGCGGCACTGGTTCTGCTGACATACGCGCTGGCAACTGGGGAAAGCTTGGCCATCGTGGATGGGCAAACCTTGCTGATGCTGATCATATACGGGGTACTGGTGCAGTTTGTCGGCTGGTTGCTGGTCAACCGTTCGATCGGAGCCATCAGCCTGGGGTTGGCCGGACTGATCCTGTTACTGGAGCCGGTGATCACGTATTTCATTGATGTCACCTTTCTCGGCAAGGCCAGCTCCACGCTGCAGATTTGCGGCGCGCTGGTGACTATCTTTGCGGTTTACATCGGCTCAATCAAGCCGCCGGAGAAAGCGCACCCTTTACCCGAAGCGACCTGACAGAAGGTGTATCACGGCGGTATCGTGAACGACGGGCTGCCGTGACCCTGGCCAATACGTTACGCGCAGGCCCGCAAGGTCTGCATGTAGTCGAGGAGGATGGTGATCCCAAGACGCAAAAATCCCCGTATCAGCGAGTGATTACGGGGATTTTGTGTCTATCGAGATCCGTGTAAATCCACGGTCACCGTTACACGTTGAAACGGAAGTGCATCACATCGCCATCTTTAACGATGTAGTCCTTGCCTTCCAGACGCCATTTGCCGGCTTCTTTGGTGCCGGCCTCGCCCTTGTACTGGATGAAGTCGTCGTAGGCGATGACTTCAGCGCGGATGAAGCCTTTTTCGAAGTCGGTGTGGATCACACCCGCGGCTTGTGGTGCGGTGGCACCGACGCGGACTGTCCAGGCGCGGACTTCTTCGACACCGGCGGTGAAGTAGGTCTGCAGGTGCAACATCTCGTAGCCAGCGCGGATCACGCGGTTCAGGCCAGGTTCTTCTAGTCCTAAGGCTTCGAGGAACATGTCTTTCTCTTCGCCGTCATCCAGTTCGGCGATTTCGGCTTCGATCTTGTTGCAGACCGGAACCACCATGGCGCCTTCTTCTTCGGCAATGGCCTTGACGATGTCCAGCAGCGGGTTGTTCTCGAAACCGTCTTCAGCGACGTTGGCGATGTACATGACCGGCTTGGTGGTCAACAGGTGGAAGCCACGAATCACCGCTTTCTCGTCGGCATTCATGGTTTTCATCAGGGTGCGCGCAGGCTTGCCGAGGGTGAAGTGAGCGATCAATTGCTCCAGCAGGCCTTTCTGGACTACTGCCTCCTTGTCACCGCCCTTGGCGTTGCGAGCGACTTTCTGCAGTTGCTTCTCGCAGCTGTCGAGGTCGGCGAAGATCAGTTCCAGGTCGATGATTTCGATGTCGCGTTTCGGGTCGACGCTGTTGGAGACGTGAATCACGTTCTCGTCTTCGAAGCAGCGGACCACGTGCGCGATGGCATCGGTTTCACGGATGTTGGCGAGGAACTTGTTGCCCAGGCCTTCACCTTTCGAGGCGCCAGCCACCAAGCCTGCGATGTCGACGAATTCCATGGTGGTCGGCAGGACGC
Source organism: Pseudomonas sp. MDT1-16 (assembly GCF_054898115.1). NCBI lineage: Bacteria > Pseudomonadati > Pseudomonadota > Gammaproteobacteria > Pseudomonadales > Pseudomonadaceae > Pseudomonas > Pseudomonas sp. MDT1-16. The sequence goes on along the minus strand of NZ_CM142717.1, from coordinate 5,358,518 downwards.
GTTTGGGATTGACGATGGCCGCCAGGGCTTCCAGACGGCTGTCCGGCATCGGCACGATACCGGTGTTCGGTTCGATGGTGCAGAAGGGGAAGTTCTCGGCCGCGATCCCGGATTTGGTCAGGGCGTTGAACAGGGTGGACTTGCCGACGTTAGGCAGGCCGACGATGCCGCAATTGAATCCCATGGTGTTTCCCCTTGGATAAGAGTCAGGCCTTCTGGCTGTGCAGGTTTTTCATCGCGCGGTTCCATTCGCCGGCGAGGATATCCGGCAGCACGCCGAGGGCAAAGTCGATGCTGGCATCGAGTTTTTCCTGTTCGGCGCGTGGCGCACGACCCAGGACGAAATTTGAAACCATACTGGCAACGCCCGGGTGGCCAATGCCAAGCCGCAAGCGGTGAAAGGTATTCTGATTGCCCAGTTGCGCAATAATGTCGCGCAACCCGTTGTGACCGCCATGGCCGCCGCCCTGTTTGAGCTTGGCAACGCCGGGTGGCAGGTCGAGTTCGTCGTGCGCCACGAGGATTTCTTCAGGCGTGATGCGGAAGAAACCAGCGAGTGCCGCTACGGCCTGGCCGCTGCGGTTCATGTACGTGGTGGGAATCAATAAACGAACATCCTGACCCTGATGCGAATAGCGCCCGGTCAGGCCGAAATATTTGCGATCCGCCACAAGGTTTACGCCTTGCACGTTCGCGATGCGCTCAACAAAAAGGGCCCCTGCGTTATGCCGGGTCTGTTCGTATTCAGCGCCTGGATTTCCCAGGCCAACGATCAGTTTGATGGCAGTCACGATAGGGGCCCTTCCTTGGAGTGGTGGATAACATCGCCGCCTTCAGGGAGTGCGGCGAAAGTGGACGACAAGTGCTCATTTACCATTATGTAAACTCCGCGTTCTCGCCCGCTTTCTCGCTACGCTCTAGTCCGCGATGTTTCCGCTCACTCCGGCGAACAGAGTGAAATTACTCTGCTGCGCCTTCTTCAGTAGCTTCTGGAGCAACACGTGGAGCGTGAACGTTGGCAACAGCCTTGTCATCACCGTGTGCCAGAGCAACAAACTCAACGCCTTTAGGGGCTTTGAGGTCGGACAGGTGAATGATCGAGCCGATTTCGGCGTTAGCCAGGTCGACTTCGATGAATTCAGGCAGGTCTTTTGGCAGGCAGGTCACTTCGATTTCAGCAACAACGTGCGAAATTTCGCCGCCTTTCTTGATCGGAGCTTCTTCACCAACAAAGTGTACAGGCACGGTAGCGGTCAGTTTCTGGCCAGCTACAACGCGTACGAAGTCAGCGTGCATCACGTGGCCTTTGGCCGGGTGACGCTGCAGAGCTTTGATGATTACATTTTGCTTGGTGCCGCCAACGTTCAGCTCGATGATGTGGCTGTAAGCCGCTTCGTTTTCGAGCAGTTTGGCAACTTCTTTAGCCAGCATGCTGATGGATTCAGGGGCTTTTTCGCCACCGTAAACTACAGCAGGTACCAGGCTTGCGAGACGACGCAGGCGGCGGCTCGCACCTTTCCCCAGGTCGGAACGCACTTCAGCATTCAGAGTAAAATCGTTCATGTTGTATCTCCAAAATAACCACATTCGCCCCAGCGTTTGCGACCAGCGCTAAAGGCGATATGGGCAAAAAAGCCCCGCCCCGACAGGAATGCCGGGGCGGGGCGCTTTTCGTCAACGAAATGTTCGAGAAGGGCAGTGCCCTTAACGGAACATCGCGCTGATCGATTCTTCATTGCTGATGCGGCGAACCGCTTCAGCAACTACCGGCGCGATATCCAGTTGACGGATACGCGAACAGGCTTGAGCAGCGGCGGACAACGGGATGGTGTTAGTCACCACCAGTTCGTCCAGCATGGAATTTTCAATGTTTTCGATCGCCCGACCGGACAGCACCGGGTGTGTGCAGTAGGCGAAAACCTTGGCAGCGCCATGCTCTTTCAGGGCCTTGGCCGCGTGGCACAGAGTGCCGGCGGTATCGACCATGTCATCGACCAGAATACAGGTACGCCCTTCGACATCACCGATGATATGCATCACTTCAGAGTGATTGGCTTTCTCACGGCGTTTGTCGATGATCCCGAGATCCACGCCCAGGGATTTGGCAACAGCACGTGCACGCACGACGCCGCCAATGTCCGGGGACACGATCATCAGGTTTTCGAAGCGCTGATCTTCAATGTCATCCACCAATACCGGGGAGCCGTAGATGTTATCTACCGGAATATCGAAGAAGCCCTGGATTTGGTCAGCATGCAGATCAACCGTGAGAACACGGTCGATGCCGACTACGGTAAGCATGTCAGCTACGACTTTCGCGCTGATAGCCACACGTGCGGAACGCGGACGGCGATCCTGACGGGCATAACCAAAGTAAGGAATTACAGCAGTGATACGAGTAGCCGAGGAGCGGCGGAAGGCATCAGCCATCACTACCAGTTCCATCAGGTTGTCGTTGGTCGGAGCGCAAGTCGGCTGAATAATGAAGACATCTTTACCGCGGACGTTTTCATTGATCTCGGCAGTAATTTCGCCGTCGGAGAACTTGCCGACAGAGATGTCACCGAGAGGGATATGCAGCTGACGTACAACACGCCGAGCCAGATCGGGGTTAGCGTTCCCCGTAAAGACCATCATCTTGGACACGCGCAGTACCTGAAGGCTGAGGGTAACCTGGATGAGTATTGGAAAATGGCAGGGGCGGCTGGATTCGAACCAACGCATGGCAGGATCAAAACCTGCTGCCTTACCGCTTGGCGACGCCCCTGTATCTGTTGCAACGATTACCCAGTAATCGGTTCCTTTAGAGCAGACTTTGCAGCTTGCGATGCAACATCGAAACGTTGCTTCCCTTTGCTACAAACCCTGTAAGGGTCTCTGTAAGAAGGGCCGAGACTTTATCAGCTTCAGCTTTGCTTGGGAAGCCCCCAAACACACAACTTCCAGTTCCGGTGAGTTTTGCTTCGGTAAATTTACCTAACAAATTCAATGCGTTACGTACATCTGGATAACGCCTTGCTACCACCGGTAAGCAGTCATTTCGACTGTTTCCCTTGGGAACGGGGCGCACTTTAATGGGAGAAGAGTTACGTGTCAACAACGGATCTGAAAAAATTTCTGCTGTACTTACAGAGACTTGCGGCACAAGCACGAGATACCACGGCTCGGCGGGGTAAACAGGGGTCAGTTTCTCCCCCACGCCCTCGGCGAAAGCCGCGTGCCCACGCACGAAAACCGGGACGTCCGCGCCAAGCGTCAGGCCCAGCACGGCCAGCCGATCCTCATCCCAACCCAGTTGCCAGAGATGATTGAGGCCCAGCAAAGTGGTCGCGGCATTTGAGCTGCCACCACCGATGCCACCGCCCATGGGCAGGATTTTTTCGATCCAGATATCAATCCCGAGCGAACAACCGGATTGTTCCTGAAGTTTTTTTGCGGCCTTGACGATTAAATTACTGTCATGAGGAACGCCATCGAATTCAGTGTGCAACCGAATCACACCGTCATCACGAACGGCGAACGTGATTTCATCGCCGTAATCGAGAAACTGAAAAATAGTCTGCAGCTCGTGGTACCCGTCTTCGCGGCGACCGAGGATGTGCAGCATCAGATTGAGTTTGGCCGGGGAGGGCAGCGTCAAGCGAGTAGCCGTCATGTTCACTGCCCCAGTTTGCGAGGTTGCCATTCCTTGATCACCAGCGTGACGTCAAGGTCGGTGCCGTGCAGTTTGATCCGCTCGGGCAGCCAAAAGCCGTTTTGCTCGGCATAGCTGAGGTATTCGACTTGCCAGCCATCCTGCTCCAGATTGGCCAGCCGGCTGTCGGCATCGAGCGTCAGACGGCTTTTGCTGTCCGGCGCCGGGAGCCCGCGAACCCACCAGGCCAGATTGGAGACCGGCAACTTCCAGCCCAATTGTTCCTCGACCAGCACTTCAGGCGTCGGCGCTTCATAGCGGCCCTGGTTGGCGACTTCCAGTGAGACTTTGCCGGGGCGACCGGTCAAGCGTGCTGCGCCGCGACCCAGGGGGCCGGAGAGGCGAATGTCGTAGTAATCCTGACGCTGCAGCCAGAACAACGTGCCGCTGCCCGAGTCTTTCGGGGCGCGAATGCCGATCTTGCCGTTGATCTGCCAGCCGTCGAGACGGGTCAGTTGCTGTTTGTACTCGCGCCATTGGGCCGGGTTGCCTTGGCCCTGGACCGATTCGCGGGCACCGAAGCCTGCGCAACCGGCGAGCAGGGCGATAAAGCTGAAAACAATGAGGTGGCGCAAAAACATAATCTTAAAGAGTCTCTGATCCGGTCAGGCGCTTGATGGTGCTGCGCAGGATAGGGCTGTCGGGTTGATCCTTGAGGAACTTGCCCCAGATTTGCTTGGCTTCGCGTTGCTTGCCGTTGGCCCACAGGACCTCACCCAGATGAGCGGCGACTTCCTGATCGGGAAAGCGCTCCAGGGCCTGGCGCAAGTAACGTTCGGCCTCATCGAGGTTGCCCAGGCGGAAATTCACCCAGCCGAGGCTGTCGAGAACCGCCGGGTCTTCCGGATTGATCTGGTGCGCCTGTTCGATCAAGGTCTTGGCTTCGGCGTAGCGCGTCGTACGATCGGACAGGGTGTAACCGAGGGCGTTCAACGCCATCGCGTTGTCCGGGTCGCGCTTGATGATCAGCCGCAGGTCTTTTTCCATCTGCGCCAGGTCATTGCGTTTTTCCGCTTGCATGGCGCGGGTGTACAGCAGATTCAGATCATCCGGGTACTTCTGCAAGGCTTGCTGCAATACATTCCAGGCCTTGTCGGGCTGTTTATTGGCGGACAAGGTTTCGGCTTCGATCAAATACAACTGAATCGCGTAATCGGGCTGCTCGTCGCGCTCCGTCACCAGACGGCTTTGGGCCTCGGCGGTCTTGCCGTTGTTCATCAGAATATCGGCCTGACGCAATTGCGCCGGCAGGTAATCATTGCCCGGGCCGACCTGGGCGTACTCGATCAGCGCGCCTTGGGGGTCGTTGCGTTCTTCAGCGATACGACCGAGGTTCAGGTGCGCCGAATCGACGTGGCTTTCACGGGCGATCAGGTCTTCCAGATAGCCCTTGGCCTCATCCCAGGCCTTGGCTTCCAGGCAGACCAGCGCCAGGGAGTAACGCAGATCGTCGTCTTCCGGGTATTGCTGTACCAGGCTCGAGAACTCGACTTTGGCATCGTCCATGCGATCCTGTTCAACCAGCATGCGCGCGTAAGTCAGGCGCAAGCGTTTGTCGTCCGGGTACTTCTTGATGCTTTTTTGCAGCAGCGGCAAGGCTTCATCGCCACGATCGAGCGTTTGCAGCAGGCGCGCGCGCAGCAGGATCGGTGCGATTTCGCCGTCATCCGGTGGATTGTCTTCCAGCAGGCCCAGCGCACCCTTGGCGTCACCGTCCTGTTGCAGTAGCAAGGCTTTGCCGAAAATCAGTTGGCTGTTGTTTGGATGGCGCTGCAATAAGCGATCAAAACTTTTCATCAAGCCGTTGCGCGTGTCCTGGTCGGTATCGGCCGCAGACAGGGCGAGGAAGTCGAAATGCGTGTCGCCCTTGCCTTGCAGGACTTTCTCCATATAGACCATGGAGTCGTCATAACGCCCGGCGCGAGCCAGTTGCACGGCAGCAGCTCGTTGCGCCTCGAGGTCGTCCGGGGCGTTTTTCGCCCAGATCAGCGCGGTATCCAGGGCGGCCTGATCGGCGCCCAGGTACTCGGCGATGCGGAATGCCCGTTCGGAGATGCCCGGATCCTGGGTATTAATGGCCTGGGTGACGTAGTTGTCCAGGGCAATGTCAAAACGATTGCGCTGGCCAGCCAGTTCGGCGCTCAGCAGGCTGAAGACGGTTTCTTCACTAAATGAGCTGTAAACCTTGGGCTTTTCAGGGGCCGGAGTGCTGTCTTCGACCGGCGGCGTACCGTCCGACGAAACGGGTGCCAAGGCCTGGCAGCCGCTGAGGAAGACAAAAGCGAGGAGCAACGCGGAAGATCTATTCATATAGGAAAAGGACGACTAACCTGCGGTCGGATCATCATGACACAAGCCTTCGGCCAAACATAACCGAGTCTCAGTGATGCCTTTATAGAGGCAGGTCATTGGGACAATAGTCAGCAGTAGTTGTTCTGGCTCTGTCGAAGTAGGACAATTGTCGGCTTCACGTCACCATCAGCGACCATGAATGGCCTTCCTTGCACTCGGTATTAACCACAAGACTGCTTCAGTAGACGTCCGCGAGCGCGTGGCCTTTACCCCTGAGCAGCTGGTGGAGGCCTTGCAGCAGCTCTGCCGACTCACCGACAGCCGCGAAGCTGCGATCCTCTCCACCTGCAATCGCAGTGAACTCTATATAGAACAGGATCACCTTTCGGCGGACGTCATCCTGCGCTGGCTGGCCGATTATCACCATTTGAGCCTCGAGGAGCTGCGCGCGAGCGCTTATGTGCACGAAGATGATGCGGCAGTTCGTCACATGATGCGGGTGGCCTCCGGGCTCGATTCGCTGGTGTTGGGCGAACCGCAGATTCTCGGTCAGATGAAATCGGCTTACGCCGTGGCCCGCGAAGCCGGCACCATCGGTCCGTTGCTCGGGCGGTTGTTCCAGGCGACGTTCAACGCGGCCAAACAGGTGCGCACCGACACCGCCATCGGCGAGAACCCGGTCTCCGTGGCGTTTGCCGCGGTCAGCCTGGCGAAACAGATTTTCAGTGATCTGCAACGCAGTCAGGCCTTGCTGATCGGCGCCGGTGAGACCATCACCCTGGTCGCCCGCCATCTGCACGAATTGGGTGTGAAGCGCATCGTGGTCGCCAACCGCACCCTGGAGCGCGCGAGCATTCTGGCCGAGCAGTTCGGCGCCCATGCGGTGTTGCTCTCGGAAATCCCGGCCGAGCTTGTGCGCAGCGACATCGTTATCAGTTCCACCGCCAGCCAGTTGCCGATCCTTGGCAAGGGCGCGGTGGAAAGCGCCTTGAAACTGCGCAAGCACAAGCCGATCTTCATGGTAGACATCGCCGTCCCTCGGGATATCGAGCCGGAAGTCGGCGAACTGGACGACGTTTACCTGTATAGCGTCGACGATCTCCACGAAGTGGTCGCCGAGAACCTCAAGAGCCGCCAGGGCGCAGCCCAAGCGGCAGAAGAGATGGTCTCGGTCGGTGCCGAAGATTTCATGGTCCGCCTGCGTGAACTGGCGGCGGTGGATGTGCTCAAGGCCTATCGCCAACAAAGCGAGCGCATGCGCGACGAAGAATTGCAGAAGGCCCAGCGCATGCTGGCCAACGGCAGCAGCGCCGAAGACGTGCTGGTGCAACTGGCGCGGGGCCTGACTAACAAACTCTTGCACGCACCGAGCGTGCAGTTGAAAAAGCTCTCTGCCGAAGGCCGCCTCGATGCGCTGGCCATGGCCCAGGAACTCTTTGCCCTGAATGAGGGCTCATCGGATAGCTTTTCGGATAAGAAACCGCAATGAAAGCGTCACTGCTCAATAAGCTGGACATCCTCCAGGACCGTTTCGAGGAATTGACCGCCTTGCTTGGCGACGGCGAAGTCATTTCCGATCAGAACAAATTCCGCACCTATTCCAAGGAATACGCGGAAGTCGAGCCGATTGTCGATGCCTATAAACAGTTGCTCAAAGTGCAAAGCGACCTTGACGGCGCCCAGGCGCTGCTCAAGGACAGCGACCCGGACATGCGCGAAATGGCCGTGGAAGAAGTCCGCGAAGCCAAAGAGCAACTGATCGACATCGAAGCCAGCCTGCAACGCATGCTGCTGCCCAAGGATCCGAATGACGGGCGTAACGTGTTCCTCGAAATTCGCGCCGGCACCGGCGGTGACGAGGCGGCGATTTTCTCCGGCGACCTGTTCCGCATGTATTCGCGTTACGCCGAGCGTCGCGGTTGGCGGGTGGAGATCCTCTCGGAGAACATCGGCGAGCACGGCGGCTATAAAGAAGTCATCGCCCGAGTCGAAGGCGACAGCGTCTACGGCAAGTTGAAATTCGAATCCGGTGCGCATCGCGTGCAACGGGTTCCGGCCACTGAGTCCCAGGGTCGCATCCACACCTCGGCCTGCACTGTGGCGGTGTTGCCCGAGCCGGACGAACAGGAAGCGATCGAGATCAACCCCTCGGATTTGCGCATCGATACCTACAAATCCTCCGGTGCCGGTGGTCAGCACGTTAACAAAACGGACTCGGCGATCCGCATTACTCACCTGCCGTCCGGTATTGTCGTCGAGTGCCAGGAAGAACGTTCCCAGCACAAGAACCGCGCCCGGGCGATGTCCTGGCTGTCGGCCAAGCTCAATGACCAGCAGACCAGCGCCGCCGCCAATGCCATCGCCAGCGAGCGTAAATTGCTGGTGGGGTCGGGCGATCGCTCCGAGCGGATCCGCACCTACAACTTTGCCCAGGGCCGGGTCACCGATCACCGGGTCAACCTGACGCTGTATTCCCTCGACGAAATCCTCGCGGGTGGTGTCGACGCGGTGATCGAGCCGTTGCTGGCCGAATACCAGGCTGACCAATTGGCAGCGATAGGTGAGTAAATGACGATCATTGCCAGTTTGTTACGCGCCGCCGACCTGCCGGATTCGCCCTCCGCGCGCCTGGATGCCGAATTGTTGCTCGCCGCAGCGTTGGGCAAGTCCCGCAGTTTTCTGCACACCTGGCCCGAGCGCATCGTTCCGAGCGAAGCGGCGCTGAAGTTTGCCGAGTACCTGCAACGCCGTCGTGGCGGTGAGCCGGTGGCCTACATCCTCGGCCAGCAAGGTTTCTGGAAGCTCGATCTGGAAGTTGCGCCACACACGCTAATCCCGCGCCCGGACACCGAGCTGTTGGTGGAAGCGGCGCTTGAACGCCTGCCAGCCACACCTGCCAAGGTCCTCGATCTCGGCACCGGTAGCGGCGCCATTGCCCTGGCCCTGGCGAGCGAGCGTCCGGCCTGGAAGGTTACTGCCGTGGATCGCGTGCTCGAAGCCGTGGCCCTGGCCGAGCGCAATCGCCAGCGCTTGCACCTGAACAACGCCACCGTGCTGAGCAGTCATTGGTTCAGTGCCCTGGAAGGTCAGCGTTTTCAACTGATCATCAGCAACCCGCCTTACATCGCATCCGCCGACCCGCATCTGGTGGAAGGCGATGTGCGCTTCGAACCGGCCAGTGCCTTGGTGGCCGGCGTCGACGGGCTCGACGATCTGCGTCTGATCGTCGCCCAGGCGCCGGATTACCTTGAAACGGGCGGTTGGCTGATGCTCGAACACGGTTACGATCAAGCCCATGCAGTACGCGATTTGCTACTGATCCGCGGCTTTGAAGACGTCCACAGCCGCACCGATCTGGGCGGGCACGAACGTATCAGCCTGGGGCGCCTGCCGTGCTGAATGATCAGGAATTGTTGCGCTACAGTCGGCAGATTCTATTGCAGCACGTCGACATCGACGGCCAGTTGCGACTGAAAGAAAGCCGCGTGTTAATCGTCGGTCTCGGCGGTCTCGGCTCACCGGTTGCGCTGTACCTGGCAGCTGCTGGCGTCGGCGAGTTGCATTTGGCGGACTTCGACACCGTCGACCTGACCAATTTGCAACGCCAGATTGTTCACGACACCGACAGCGTCGGCCTGAGCAAGGTCGATTCGGCCATTCGCCGACTGAACGCGATCAATCCCGAGATTCAGTTGATCGCTCATCGCACCGCGCTGGACGAAGATTCCCTGGCCGCCGCCGTGGCCGCGGTGGATCTGGTGCTGGACTGTTCCGATAATTTCTCCACCCGCGAAGCGGTCAACGCTGCGTGTGTCGCCGCCCGCAAACCTCTGGTCAGTGGCGCTGCGATTCGGCTGGAAGGGCAGTTGTCGGTGTTCGACCTGCGTCGTCCGGAGAGTCCGTGCTATCACTGTTTGTATGGTCACGGCAGCGAAGCCGAATTGACGTGCAGCGAAGCCGGCGTCGTGGGGCCTTTGGTTGGGCTGGTCGGCAGCCTCCAGGCGCTGGAAGCCATGAAATTGCTGGTCGGTTTCGGCGAGCCGCTGGTGGGGCGTCTGTTGTTGATCGATGCCTTGGGCTCGCGCTTTCGCGAATTACGGGTCAAGCGTGATCCAGGCTGCAGCGTCTGTGGTTCGAAGCATGCGTGAAGCGCCGATTGGCGTGTTCGACTCCGGCGTTGGTGGGCTTTCGGTGCTGGCCGAGATCCAGCGTTTGCTGCCCGACGAGTCACTGTTGTACGTCGCCGATTGCGGGAATATTCCCTATGGCGAGAAAACCCCGGAATTCATCCGTCATCGTTGCAGTGTGATGGCCGGTTTTTTTCAGCAGCAAGGCGCCAAGGCTTTGGTGCTGGCCTGTAACACGGCGACTGTCGCTGGCGTTGCAGACTTGCGGCGCGATTATCCCGAGTGGCCCATCGTCGGCATGGAGCCGGCGGTCAAACCGGCCGCTGCCGCCACCCGCAGCGGAGTGGTCGGCGTACTCGCCACCACCGGCACCTTGCAAAGTGCCAAGTTCGCCGCTTTGCTCGACCGTTTCGCCGCCGATGTGCGCGTCCTCACTCAGCCGTGCCCCGGCCTGGTGGAGCTGATTGAAAACGGCGATCTGCACAGTCCTGCACTGCGCCAGTTGCTTGCCAGGTATGTCGAGCCGCTGCTCGGCGCCGGGTGCGACACAATAATTCTCGGCTGCACGCATTACCCCTTCCTAAAGCCGTTGCTTAAGCAGATGATCCCTGAAGACATCAGCCTGATCGACACCGGCGCCGCTGTAGCGCGGCAACTTCAGCGTCTGTTGGCCGAGCGTGAATTGCTCGCCGAGGGGCCTGCACGTGCCGCACAGTTCTGGACGAGTTCCGATCCGGAACATTTCAGAAATATCTTGCCGATACTGTGGAATACCGCTGGCGTTGTGCAAAGCTTTGAAGGGTAAGTTAAAGCCTGGGCAAATGAGTCATTGGGGTGAACTTCTGATTAAGCGTCGACTTCTATAGCGTTAAGCAACAAAAAAACCATACGAAATCGTTCGGAAAAGGATGTTTCTAATGAAGCGACTATTCTGCTTGGCTGCGATTGCGGCCGCACTGATGGGGCACAGTTTTACCGCACAGGCGGCAGGCGTTGAGTTCGCGGTTGGCCAGACCAGCGAGTCGACCATGACCTACCGACTGGGCCTGCAATTCGATTGGGACAAGAGCTGGTTGCAGAGTGATGTCGGTCGTTTGACCGGTTACTGGAGCGGTGCCTACACCTATTGGGAAGGCAACAAGACCTCCAGCAACCACAGCCTGTCGTTCTCGCCAGTGCTGGTTTACGAGTTTGCCGGGCAGACCGTCAAACCCTACCTGGAGTTGGGGGTTGGCGTGGCAGTGTTCGCCAATACCGAAGTCGAAAACAACAATCTCGGCAATGCCTTTCAGTTTGAAGACCGGTTCGGCTTTGGGCTGCGCTTTGCGGGCGGGCATGAAGTCGGGATTCGTGCGACGCACTATTCCAATGCCGGGCTCAGCAGCCCGAACAATGGTGTAGAAAGCTACGCACTGCATTACACGATGCCGCTCTAAGCACACTGCACAATCAATGGGGGTGGGTTTGAGTTCAGCGATACGCCGTGGTAATCCCCTGGCGTTCGTCGATGCATTCCGGTGCGCCCATCTCGAACTCCCTGCAGATCAGCGGGCGTTTCTCGTAGATGGTGCACATCATGGTGTTGCGATCCAGCGCAGCACACCAACCGTCATCCAGACGCAACATGACTTCCCCACCCCAGTCATCAGTATCGATAAAACGTTCGGGCACGCCTGTGTCGGTGATCAGCATGACTTCAAGCTGGCAGCAGCAAGCTGCGCAGGTCGAGCAAGTGACCACCGGTTCAGCGATTTGCGTGTGGGGAATGGTTTTCATGGCACGCAGTGTAAGGCAGTGGGCCGGGGCTGTGTGAAAGGCCTGACGGACGCTCAGCTGTGAGTATCGGACGCCAGCCGCTGAGCCATGAAATGCAGTGTGGGAAACAGCAGCGCCCACAGTAATCCGATGCCGATCAGTGTCGGCCATTGTCCGTAGGGAAATTGCACCCCGGCCAATTGTCCTCCCGCGTAATACGACAACGGCCCACCGACGGCGCCCAGTAGGCTGCCGAGCCACCAGGGATTGGCGGTCCATTGCAGGCAATGTCGCAAAGTGGTTGCCAGCAACGCCCACAACAGCATCAGCCACATCGGAATCAGCGGCGCGACATCGTTGAAGTCGAACACCCCCAGCCAGCGCAACGAACTGTCGACCGTCGTTCCCAGCAGCACCACGCTGAGGATCAGTCGGCCTTCATCAGCCCAGCGACTTATCCACAACAGATGAATCACCAGCACCGCCAACGCCACCAGCAACCACAGACCACTGCCTCCGATCACGCAGGCAAACCAGCCGACCTGAAACAGCGCGGCATTTGCCCATCGTTCAAGCATCGAATCGGCCGAGCAGCGGCGCCGGCATCGCGGCGGGTTTGGCCAGCAGCAACTGCGCCGTGCCGATGGTGCGTTCCAGGAAACCACCTTCGCAGTAGCACAGATAAAATTCCCACAGCCGCAGGAAATAGTCGTCGTAGCCCATTTCGCTCAAGCGACCGTGGGCGCGGCGAAAATTCTCATGCCACAGGCGCAAGGTTCGGGCGTAGTGCAGGCCGAAATCCTCCATGTGCAGTAGGTTCATGTCGGTGTCACGGCTGACAATCTCCAGCATTTTCTGCACGCAGGGCAGGGCGCCGCCGGGGAAAATGTAACGCTGAATGAAATCGACATTGCTCTTGGCTTGTTCGTAGCGCTGCTCGCGGATGGTGATCGCTTGCAACAGCATCAAGCCGTTGCTCTTGAGCAGCTGCGCGCATTGCTTGAAGTAGATCGGCAGGAAGCGATGACCAACCGCTTCGATCATCTCGATCGACACCAGTTTGTCGTACTGCCCGGTCAGGTCGCGATAATCGGACAGGAGCAGTGTGACCTGATCTTGCAAACCCAGGGCTTCGATCCGTTGCGCGGTAAAGGCGTACTGCTCTTTCGACAGCGTGGTGGTGGTGACTTTGCAGCCGTATTTCTGGGCGGCGTAAAGCGCCATGCTGCCCCAGCCGGTGCCGATTTCCAGCAGGTGATCGCTGGGTTGCAGCGCGAGTTTCTGGCAGATACGTTCGAGCTTGTTCAGTTGCGCCTGTTCCAGGGTGTCTTCAGGGGTGAGGAACTGCGCGGCGGAATACATCATGGTCGGGTCGAGAAACTGCTCAAACAAGTCATTGCCGAGGTCGTAATGTGCCGCGATGTTTTTCTGCGAGCCCTTGCGTGTGTTGCGATTGAGCCAGTGCAGGCTCTGCACGAACGGGCGGCTCAGTTTTGCCAGTCCACCTTCCAGCGCATCCAGTACGACAAGGTTGCTGACGAAGACACGCACCACTGCCGTCAAATCCGGCGAACTCCAGTAGCCGTGGATAAACGCTTCGCCCGCGCCAATCGAGCCGTTACTCGCCACCAGTCCCCAGGCCGCGGCGTCGAGGATATGGATTTCGCCTACGAGATGGTTGCCGGCGGTACCGAAGACGTGCCGTTCGCCGTCTTCGAAGACCACCAGTTGCCCGTGTTTGAGCTGCGCCATCTGCCGCAACACACCACGGCGCAGCAACGATCCGGTCAGGCCGTTGGTACTTAACAGGTTGGTTTTGGCCGAGACACTAGAGGATTTCATGGCGGCGATCCTTGGGGGGAACAGTGGTGGTCTGAAATCTGCCATCGGCAGCCGGATGAGCAAATATCGGTGCGCGTTTCAGTAGCAAGCGCACGGCCTGCCAATAAATCGCCAGACAGGTTTTCGCGGTCATCCACGGAAAGCGCCGCAAGTAACGGTGCAGGCTGCCGCGGGTGAGGGCTTCGCGGTGCAGGTTGAGTGTGGCGTCGAACAGTTTCAGTTCGCCTTGCCAATCCGCCATGTGCACGCCGAGTTTTTGCGCGGCGGGGCTGAAGCTCATGCGGTATTCAATATCGCGCGGCAGAAACGGCGACACATGAAATGCCTTGGCCACGGCGAAATGCTGGTGGAAGTCCTGCACGTTCGTCGGTGCCTTGGCCGGTAACACGTAGTGGTAACGCTCGCGCCACGGCGTATTGGTGACTTCGCAGAGAATCGCCGCCAGTTGGCCGTCGGCCTCATGGCAGTAGAAAAAACTCACCGGGTTGAACGACAGGCCCCAACTGCGGGCTTGGGTCAGGAGGCAGATCGAGCCGTGTGGCACATGGCCGATTACCTCGGCGACTTGCTGGCGTACCGCGTCGATCAAGCGCATGCCACTGCCAGTGAAGGCTTTCAAGTAATCGGTTTCGCGAAACGAGAACGGCGCGAAACGGCTGGTGCCCGACAGCGGCGACAAGCCAAGCACCGCGTCCTGTTCGTCGAGGTCCAGGTACAGCAGACCGATCCGGTAACGGAATTCATGGCGCCGCGGGGCAAACCGCCGATGGGCGATCCAGCCGCTGTAAAGGGCGCTGTTCACAACACTTCTCCCAGCGAGCGAGCAACCCGCAGCGCACTGACCACACCGTCTTCATGGAAACCACTGGCCCAATAAGCGCCGCAAAACCAAGTGTGCTGCGCGCCGTCCAACTCATCCCAGCGTGCCTGCGCGGCGACGGCAGCCAAGCTGTATTGCGGATGGGCGTAGGTGAATTTGGCGAGCACTTTGTTCGGGCTGATGCCTGCACTCTGATTGAGGCTGACGCAAAACGTGGTGTCGCTCTGGATGCCTTGCAGAATGTTCATGTCGTAAGTGACGGCGGCCAGCGTGTGACCGGGACCACCGAGGCGATAATTCCAACTGGCCCAGGCAAGCTGTCGAACCGGCAGCAAGCGCGTGTCGGTGTGCAACACCACTTCGTTGTCGGCGTAGGGCAGGGCGCCAAGGATCGACTGTTCGGCGCTGCTCGGTTTGGCCAGCAGTTTGAGGGCCTGATCGCTGTGGCAGGCGAACACCACTTTGTCGAAACGCTCGCTGCCGGCGGCGCTGTGGATAACGACGCCGTCTTCATCGCGTTCAACGCGGGTCACCGGGCAATTGAGGCGAATCTTGTCTTTAAAAGACGCGGTCAGAGGTGCGACATAAGCGCTTGAACCACCCTCGATCACACTCCATTGCGGACGATTGCTGACGGACAGCAAGCCGTGATTCTTGAAAAACCGGATGAAGAACTGCAACGGGAAACCGAGCATGTCGGCCATGGACATCGACCAGATCGCCGCGCCCATCGGCACGATGTAATGCAGGATAAAGCGCTCGCCGTAGCCGCCCGCCTTCAGGTATTGATCGAGGGTGGTGTCGGCGGCGATCCGTTGTTCTTCGAGGTCGCGCTGGGCTTCTTTGTTGAACCGCAGGATGTCGCGCAACATGCCCCAGAACCCTGGCGACATCAGGTTGCGACGTTGGGCGAACAGGCTGTTGAGGTTGTTGCCGTTGTACTCAAGGCCCGAGTCCGGGTCGGTGACCGAGAAACTCATCTCGGTGGGTTTGAAGCCCACGCCGAGCTGGCCCAGTAGGCGAATGAAATTCGGGTAGGTCCAGTCGTTGAACACAATAAAACCGGTGTCCACTGCATAGCGCTGGCCATCGACAGTCACGTCCACCGTGTGGGTGTGACCGCCGACCCAGTCGCTGGCCTCGAACAGAGTGATCTCGTGCCTGCGATTGAGCAGGTAGGCGCTGGTCAGCCCCGAGATCCCGCTGCCGATGATGGCGATGTTCAAGGGACATCCTTGATCGGCGGACTGCTGCGCACCATGCGCTTGCCGATGGCCAGTTTCACGCCGTTGGGCATTTTTGACAGCGGCCAGAGCGCAGCCATGAACAGTCCGGGGAACGCGATCTCCAGTGGGCGGTTTTTGAGTTTGGCGAAGATGTGCTGTGCAGCTTTATCCACAGGCCAGCTGAGCGGCATCGGGAAATCGTTCTTCGCCGTCAACGGTGTCTCGACAAACCCCGGGCTGACCACGGTGACTTCAATGCCTTCCGGCGCCAGATCAATGCGCAACGATTCGAACAAGTAGCGCAGCCCGGCCTTTGACGCGCCATACGCTTCGGCGCGGGGTAGCGGCAAGTACGTCACCGAACTGGCGACGCCCACCAAGTGCGGCGCGGTACCCTTGCGCAGCAGCGGTAAGGCCGCCTCGATGCAGTACGCGCTGGCGAGCAAATTGGTGCGCACCACATGCTCGACAATCGACGAATCGAATTGCTGAACGTCGACGTATTCGCAGGTGCCTGCATTGAGAATCACCGTGTCCAGGGATCCCCAGTCTTCGGCAATTTTCGCGCCGATTTCGCGGACTGTCTGGCTGTTGGTCAAGTCACCGGGCACCACCAGCACTTGCCCCGGATAACGCAGGGACAAGACTTTCAGCACCGCCGCCGAGCGTGAACTGACGGCGACGTGGGCGCCGGTTTTCAGTATTTCTTCGGCCAGCGAGGCGCCAATGCCGCTGCTGGCGCCGGTTAACCAGTAACGCCGTGGAGGTGTAAAACTCATCCCATTCTCCTTTTCAGCCAGGTAATCGCCCGACCCAATACGGGTACATGTTCGTAAAGCAGCGCCCCGGCATCGAAGTAATCTCGGTGGCGATAAACCTTATCGCGCCAGAGCAGGTGCGAGCAGCCATCGACCCGAATCAACTGACCGCCGGCCAGGCGCGGATGGCGATAACTCATGACCCAGCGCAAATAGCCCTCGCCTCCACTGATCTGGTCGAAGCCATGAAAGTCGAAGTGCAGATCGCTGACGTTGGCGTAGAGCTCGGTGAAGTAGCTGCGCATTTGCACCAGGCCCTGAACTTCGTGCAGAGGATCGGTGAAGTGCACGTCGTCGGTGTAGAGCTGATTGAGGTGTTGCAGGCAGTCCTTGTCCAAGGCTGCAAACTGTTGGGCAAAACGGCGCAGGAAATCACTCATCGTGTCCTCCGGCCTGTTGTCTTGATGGCAGGTTCTTGAACGCGGCCAGTGCCCGTTGGCGCGAGGTGCTTAGGTTGACGATTGGCGACGGATAATCTGCTACGCCGAACAACCCACCAAGGTTGGCCGGGTTGTGCACTTCCTTTTTGTTCAGCCCGGCCAGTTCCGGCAGCCAGTGCTTGATGAATACGCCTTCGCTGTCGAATTTTTCAGACTGGCTCAACGGATTGAAAATCCGGAAGTAGGGCGCCGAGTCGGTGCCGGTGGACGAGCTCCACTGCCAGCCACCGTTGTTCGCCGCGAGGTCGCCGTCGATCAGGTGCCGCATGAAAAAGCGCTCGCCTTCACGCCAGTCAATCAGCAGGTTTTTGGTCAGGAACATCGCCACGACCATGCGCAGTCGGTTGTGCATCCAACCGGTTTCGAGCAATTGGCGCATGGCCGCGTCGATGATCGGCAGGCCGGTGCGGGCTTCTTGCCACGCCAGCAGTTCTTCCGGGGCGTCGCGCCAGGCCAGGGCTTCGGTTTCCGGGCGGAAAGCACGGTGACGCGAGACCCGTGGGTAGCCCACCAGAATGTGTTTGTAAAACTCGCGCCACAGCAGTTCGTTAATCCAGGTCACCGCGCCGACCTTACCGCTTTCGAATTCCCCTTGATTGCTTTGCAGGGCGGCGTGCAGGCATTGGCGAGGGGAAATCACCCCGGCGGCGAGATAAGCCGAGAGCTGACTGGTGCCCGGTTTGGCCGGGAAGTCTCGCTCGTTTTTGTAATAGTCAATCTGGGCGTCGGCGAAGGTGTCGAGACGGCGCCGGGCTTCGGCTTCACCGGCCGGCCAGAGTGTGCGCAGGCTGAGGGTCGGCGTTTTGAAACCTTCAACGCTTGATGGGATTTTGTCGCTGCGCAGAGCAAGTGGCATCTGAACCGCGGGTGCGACGACCAGCCCTGGTAACGACGCGCGCAGACGGTCGTAGCAGGCTTTGCGGAACTGGCTGAAGACTTGAAAGTAAGTGCCGGTCTTGGTCAGCACGCTGCCCGGTTTGAACAGCAGTTGATCGAGGTAGCTATAGAAGTCGATACCATGGGCCTTGAGCGATTCGCCCACAGCGTCATCACGACGGCTTTCATGAATGCCGTATTCCTCGTTGACGTGCACCGCGTCGATCTTCAATTGCTGACACAGTTCAAGCAGCACCTTCGGCGCTTCAACCCAGCGTGATGACGTGCGGATCAGCAAAGGAATATTCAGTTCGCCCAGCGTACGGCTCAACTCGCCAAGATTGCGCAGCCAGAAATCCACTTTGCACGGCGCGTCATCGTGCTCCAGCCATTGCTCCGGACTGAGCAGATACACCGCCACAGTCGGGCCGCGAGCAGCGGCGGCCGAAAGGGCGGTGTTGTCATGTAGGCGCAAGTCGCTGCGCAACCAGATCAATTGCATGGTGGAGTCCGTATGTTTCATTAAATTAGTCCACGCTGAACCAGGTCCTGATGGGCCGTTAACGGGTCGTCGGCCAAGAACAAATCAGCGATCTCAGTAGTTTTTACGGACAACTCGGCGTGGTGGATGCATACCGTTGGTCCGACAATCATTTTTGGGCAACTGACGCCATTCAGCAGTCTCGGCAGTTGGGACAGGTTCATGGCTTTGCTGGAATACAGCAGTACACCGCGGGCTTGCAGGTGATCGACCGCCAGCGCGAGTTCGCCGGCGGGGAGTGGCCAGTCGAAAACTTCCACCGGGCAATCGGCGCTGCTGATCAGCCAGGCGGTGAGCCACAGGTGAGGTTCCAGTGGCAGGTCCGAATGATTGATCAACAGCAGTGGCGCGGTGCGTAACTGACGGTTGTTATGGTAGATGCGGGCGCCGAATTTGCTACGCAACCAGGAGTAAAAGAACACCCGCTCCATCTGCGCGCCGAACTGGCCTTGCCAGCGGTGCCCCAGTTCCGTCAGTAAAGGCATCAGCAGTTGTTCGCATAAAGTGCGTGGAGGGTACAGCGCCATGGCCTGATTGACAGTGTCATCGAGGGTGCGTTCGTTCAGTTGAGTGACTGCTTGCAGCAGCGTATGGCACAGCACTTGCCAATCGTTTTCGACGGACTCGGTAAAGGCCTGCGGGGTGTCAAGCAGTTGCTTGACCTGGCTGACGGCCACACCGCGGTTGAGCCAGGTGAGGATCGTCAGAATGCGTTGAACGTGATCGGCCGAGAACAGCCGATGACCTTTGGGCGTGCGTTGCGGCACGATCAGGCCATAACGCCGTTCCCAGGCGCGCAGGGTGACGGCGTTGACGCCGGTCTGCCGGGCCACTTCACGGATCGGTAGCCAGCCTTCGTCGAGGGCTTTTTTGAAGTCGGCGCCGAGGTCTTCGCTGGCGCTGGTGTCGAGTGGGCTTTTCATTAGATTGTCATTAGATCGCGTTTCGCAGACTGAGATTTTCCGGATGCGGTTGCAGGTAAACCTGTTGCGCAATGTACGGATCCGGGTGTTGACGGAAGTAGTGTTTGAGCAACGTCAACGGCACCACCAGCGGCACGATCCCGTGGCGGTACTGGCCGATGACGTGCTGCACTTCCTGTTTGTCTTCAGGGCTGATCGTCTGTTTGAGATAGCCGCTGATGTGTTGCAAGACATTGGTGTGGGTGCGGCGCGTAGCGCATTTTTTCAAGGCCGCCATCAGCTCGCTGAAATAGCGTGGGCCGAGTTCGTTCGGGTCGGTCTGGCCCATGTTGCCCAGCAGGGTACCCAGGGTTTTGTATTGCACCGGGTGGTGGGCCATCAGCAGGTATTTGTAGCGCGAGTGAAAGTCCGTGAGGCCACGGCGAGTCAGGCCTTCACACAACAACTGCTGCCAGGCGCTGTAGGCGAATACGCGGGTGAGAAAGTTTTCTCGCAGCACCGGGTCGTTGAGCCGGCCGTCTTCTTCCACCGGTAAATCCGGATGCAGCGCGCAGAACGCCTGGGCGTAGATGCCACGGCCACCACCGTCCACCGGCGCACCGTTGGCGTGGTAGACCTTGACCCGATCCAAACCGCATGACGGGGATTTCTGCATGAAGATGTAGCCGCAGATATCGGCCAACTCCGCGGCCATTTTCTGACCGTACTCCGCCAGCGGCACGGTGACATTGAGCTCAGGAGTGACGGTGCCGACAGCCTCGGGATGTTCAGGATCGCCCACCAGCCGGATCGGCTCCCGAGGAATGCCGAGGCCGATGGCGACTTCGGGGCAAACCGGGACGAATTCAAAATAGTCAGTGAGGGTGCGACTGCACAGCCGCGACGTCTTGTGCCCGCCGTTGTAACGCACTTCTGCACCCATCAGGCAGGCACTGATGGCGATTTTCGGTTTCACGGAGACGTGGACCATCGGAGCACCTCGAGTCTAAACCTGTACAGAGGGTTAATTCTGTACAACATGGTTTCATCATAGATTCAAAGGTGTACAAGTCAAATTATTTGTATAGGTTTTTGCCGTCGCCCCCGTAGGAGCTGCGGTTCACTGCAGATGCGCATGCAAGCGGCGGGCGGCTTCCTGGCCGCTGAGCCACGCGCCTTCGACACGGCCGGACAAGCACCAGTCGCCACACACATACAAGCCCAGATCGGCATCGGCCAGGGCTCCCCATTCATGGCTGCTGGCGGGTCGGGCGTAGAGCCAGCGGTGAGCAAGGCTAAAGGTCGGGGCAGGCATGGCGCTGTGCAGCAGCTCGGCAAATGCGCCGTGCAATTGCTCGATCACTGCTTCTTTGGGCAGGTCGATATGTTGCCTGCTCCAGGCGCTGGTGGCGTGCAGGACCCAGGTGTCCAGCGTGTTGTCACGTCCTGGTTTGCTGCGGTTGCGAGCCAGCCAGTCGAGCGGGCTGTCCTGCACGAAGCAGCCTTCCATGGGTGTATCCAGCGGTGTCTTGAACGCCAGCGCGACAGCCCAGGTCGGGTCCATTTTCACCCCGGCGGCGGCACCGGCGAGTTTCGGTGCCGAGGCCAGCAGTGCAGTCGCCTGTGGCGCCGGCGTGGCGATCACCACATGACTAAACGGGCCGTGGGTGAAACCTTCGGCGTCCTGCAAATGCCAGTGCTCTTCGCCACGATAGACTTCGGTGATCCGGCAGGCGAAATGCACTTCCAGATCGCCGAGCAGGCCGCGGGTAATCGCGCTCATACGTGGCGTACCGACCCAGCGCGTCTGTTCGTCCGGCGACAGATTGAGCTGGCCACCGTGGTAGGTGTAGAGCTGCGGCATCCATTCGGCGACCCAGCCATTGCTTTGCCAGCGCTGGACTTCAGTGACGAAGCGGCGATCGCGGGCGGTGAAATATTGCGCGCCCATGTCCAGAGCACCTGCATCGCTGCGCTTGCTCGACATGCGTCCACCGCTGCCACGGCTTTTATCGAAAAGTTGAACGACATGCCCGACTTCTGTCAGGGCCTGGGCGGCGGAGAGACCGGCGATGCCGGTGCCGATGATTGCGATAGGTACAGTCATAGGGGCCTCGTTTACCTTTCTGTACAGACTACGCCGTGGTTTAAACCTGTACAATATTGTTTTTTGGTATAACTTTTAGCGTTCTCGTTCTGACAGCTTGGCCTATTGTTAAACACAAGGCCTGCCCGATACCAAAGATCCCTGCTTATAAAAATAGACTAGTGATCAAGGTAAAACGCCACGCGAGGAAGAAGTCATGCACATATTGCTGACCGGCGGTACTGGTTTGATAGGACCTCAGCTCTGCCGACACTGGTTGAGTCAGGGTCATCGTCTGACGGTCTGGAGTCGAAGTCCTGAAAAAGTCGCGAAAATATGCGGTACCCAGGTGCGTGGTGTTGCCCGGCTTGAAGACCTCGGCCCGGAACCGATCGATGCGATTGTAAATCTGGCGGGCGCACCGATTGCCGATCGGCCTTGGACAACCAAACGCAAAGCGCTGTTGTGGAGTAGCCGAATCGCCCTGACCGAAACCCTGCTGGCCTGGCTCGAAACCCGTGAGCAAAAACCGCAGGTATTGATCTCCGGATCTGCCGTTGGTTGGTATGGCGACGGAGGCGAGCGGGAACTGACCGAGAAATCTCCACCGGTCATCGATGATTTCGCCAGCCAGTTGTGCATCGCGTGGGAGGAAACCGCCCAGCGTGCCGAGGCGTTGGGCATCCGCGTGACCCTCATCCGCACCGGGCTGGTGTTGTCAGCCGAGGGCGGCTTTTTGTCGCGGCTGTTACTGCCATTCAAACTGGGGCTGGGCGGGCCTATCGGCAATGGCCGGCAGTGGATGCCGTGGATCCATATCAACGATCAAATCGCCCTGATTGATTTTCTTCTGCATCAGAAAGACGCTAGCGGTCCCTATAATGCCTGCGCGCCCAAGCCGGTGCGCAATCGCGAGTTCGCCAAGACGTTGGGTAGCGTGCTGAACCGCCCGACGTTCATGCCCATGCCGGCCCTGGCTTTAAAGGTGTGTCTGGGCGAGTTGTCATTGCTGTTGCTGGGCGGCCAGAAGGCAGTTCCGGCTCGCTTGCTGGAAGCGGGTTTCACTTTCCAGTTCACTGATTTGCGCGCGGCTCTGGACGACCTTTCCAGCCGCCTTTGAAATAGGACGTTGCATGACCGATCACGCATTGCTTCTGGTCAATCTGGGCTCACCGGCCTCCACCTCGGTGGCGGATGTGCGCAGTTACCTCAATCAGTTTCTAATGGACCCGTATGTGATTGACCTGCCATGGCCGGTGCGACGTTTGCTGGTGTCGCTGATCCTGTTCAAGCGCCCGGAGCAGTCAGCCCACGCCTACGCCTCGATCTGGTGGGAGGAGGGCTCGCCGTTGGTGGTGCTCAGCCGTCGCCTGCAGCAGGCCATGACGGCCCAGTGGACCCACGGTCCGGTGGAGTTGGCGATGCGTTACGGTGAGCCGTCGATTGAGTCGAAATTAGTGCAGCTGGCCGCCCAAGGCCACAAAAAAATCACGCTCGCGCCGCTTTATCCACAGTTCGCTGACAGCACCGTGACCACGGTGATCGAAGAAGCCAAACGAGTGGTGCGCGAGAAGAAGCTCGACGTACAGTTCTCGATTCTCCAGCCGTTCTACGATCAGCCGGAATACCTCGATGCGTTGGTGGCCAGTGCCAAGCCTTATCTGCAGCAGGATCACGATCACCTGCTGCTGAGTTTTCACGGCTTGCCGGAACGGCACCTGACCAAGCTCGATCCGACCGGGCACCATTGCTTTAAAAGCGATAATTGCTGTCTGAACGCTTCGCCAGAAGTATTGGCGACCTGCTACCGCGCCCAATGCCTGCGCACGGCGTCCGAGTTTGCCAAACGTCTGGGCCTGCCGGATGGCAAGTGGTCGGTGTCATTCCAGTCGCGACTGGGTCGAGCCAAATGGATCGAACCCTACACCGAAGCGCGCCTCGATGAGTTGGCTGGAATGGGCGTGAAGAAAGTGCTGGTGATGTGCCCGGCGTTTGTCGCCGATTGTATTGAGACGCTGGAAGAAATCGGTGATCGCGGCAAAGAGCAGTTCCGCGAGGCGGGAGGGGAGGAGTTGGTGCTGGTGCCGTGTCTCAACGATGACCCGCAGTGGGCGAAGGCGTTGAACACCTTGTGCGAAAGGGCCCCGTTGGCGTTGTAGATGATCGTCCCCACGCGCGTGGGAACGATCAGGTGGGGTTACAGCAGCGACTCATTCGCCTTCTTGTGCTTCCAGCTGTCATTACCCGGCAGCAACAGGTTCAGCGCAATCGCCGTCACCGCGCACAGTGCGATGCCTTTGAGGCCGAAGTCGTCAGGCCCTGTGCCGGTGCCGACCAGTACGCCGCCAATCCCGAACACCAGGGTCACCGAGACAATCACCAGATTGCGCGCCTCGCCCAGGTCGATCTTGTGGCGAATCAGCGTGTTCATGCCCACCGCCGCAATCGAGCCGAACAACAGGCACAGAATCCCGCCCATCACCGGCACCGGAATGCTTTGCAGCAGCGCGCCGAACTTGCCGACGAACGCCAGACTGATGGCGAAAATCGCCGCCCAGGTCATGATTTTCGGGTTGTAGTTCTTGGTCAGCATCACTGCGCCCGTCACTTCGGCATAGGTGGTGTTGGGCGGGCCGCCAAACAGTCCCGCCGCGGTGGTGGCAATGCCGTCGCCGAGCAGGGTGCGGTGCAGGCCGGGTTTCTTCAGGTAATCGCGACCGGTCACGCTACCGACTGCAATCACGCCGCCGATGTGCTCGATGGCCGGGGCCAGGGCCACTGGAACGATGAACAGAATTGCCTGCCAGTTGAATTCCGGCGCGGTGAAGTTCGGGATCGCGAACCAGGGTGCAGCGGCAATCTTCGCGGTATCAACCACGCCGAAATAGAACGCCATCGCAAAACCCACCAGCACGCCGGAGATGATCGGCACCAGGCGGAAAATGCCTTTGCCGAACACCGCGACGATCAGGGTGGTCAGCAGCGCCGGCATCGAGATCAACATTGCCGTTTGGTATTGAATCAGCTCGGTGCCGTCGCCCGCCTTGCCCATCGCCATGTTGGCGGCGATCGGTGCCATGGCCAGGCCGATGGAGATGATCACCGGGCCAATCACCACCGGTGGCAGCAGACGGTCGATGAAACCGGTGCCTTTGATCTTCACCGCAAGGCCGAGGAAGGTGTAGACGAAACCCGCCGCCATCACGCCGCCCATGGTCGCCGCGAGGCCGAACTGGCCCTTGGCGAGGATGATCGGGGTGATGAAGGCAAAACTCGATGCCAGGAATACCGGCACCTGACGCCCGGTGACAATCTGGAACAGAATCGTCCCCAGGCCGGCGGTGAACAGCGCCACGTTCGGGTCGAGACCGGTAATCAGCGGCATCAACACCAGGGCGCCGAAGGCCACGAACAGCATCTGCGCACCCGATAGCACCGTGCGCCAGAGCGGATCGTTGAACTCATCCTGCATGCTCAAGCGTCCTTCTGCTTGGTGCCGAAGATCTTGTCACCGGCATCGCCCAGGCCTGGGATGATGTAACCGTGTTCGTTGAGTTTTTCGTCAATGGAGGCGGTGTAGATCATCACGTCCGGGTGAGCTTTCCCTACAGCAGCGATGCCTTCAGGGGCAGCCACCAGCACCATCGCGCGGATATCCCGGCAACCGGCTTTTTTCAGCAGGTCGATGGTCGCGACCATGGAGTTGCCGGTGGCGAGCATCGGGTCGATGATCATCGCCAGGCGTTCGTTGATTTCCGGAACCAGTTTTTCCAGGTAGGTGTGGGCCTGCAAGGTTTGTTCGTTGCGGGCCACGCCGACGGCGCTGACTTTGGCGCCCGGGATGAGGCTCAGCACGCCTTCGAGCATGCCGATGCCGGCGCGCAGGATCGGCACCACGGTAATTTTCTTGCCGGCGATTTTCTCGACCGACACAGTGCCGCACCAGCCTTCGATATCGTAGGATTCCAGCGGCAGGTCTTTGGTGGCTTCATAGGTCAGCAGGGCGCCGACTTCCTGAGCGAGCTCACGGAAATTCTTCGTGCTGATGTCGGCGCGGCGCATGAGGCCAAGTTTATGACGGATCAGCGGATGGCGGATCTCGAGGATGGGCATGGGAAAGGCTCCGGCGGCGGGCAAAAAAACCGGCCTAGATTAATCTATCCGAGGGTGTTGTCCTATAGACATAGAGTACGTTAGTCCATAAACGCTTGATCTGGCCGTGAGGGATGCGTACCTTTGCCCGCTTTTCCTCAGTCCGTCACCCCCCTGGAGAGCGCCATGTCTGCTGATCTCGAGCATATCCGTCAAATCATGCGAGAGGCTGACTGCCTGTACACCGAAGCTGAAGTCGAGGCGGCCATCGCCCGTGTCGGTGCACAAATCAACGATCAGATGGCGGAAAGCAATCCGGTGGTGTTCTGTGTGATGAACGGCGGGCTGATTTTCTCCGGCAAGCTGCTGACCCATCTGAACTTCCCGCTGGAAGCGTCCTACCTGCACGCCACCCGTTATCGCAACGAAACCAGCGGCGGCGACCTGTTCTGGAAAGCCAAGCCTGAAGTTTCGTTCCTCGACCGTGATGTGCTGATCATCGACGACATCCTCGATGAAGGTCACACCCTGGGCGCGATCATCGATTACTGCAAACACGCCGGCGCCCGCAAAGTGCACACCGCCGTGCTGATCGACAAGGACCACGACCGCAAGGCCCGCCCGGACCTGAAAGCCGATTTCGTCGGCCTGCCATGCATCGATCGTTATATCTTCGGTTACGGCATGGACTACAAAGGCTACTGGCGTAACGCCAACGGGATTTTTGCCGTTAAAGGCATGTAATCCAGACGCGATCTGTAGCACCTGGCGCAGCCTGCGTTCGGCGCGGGCCGCGATCGGACGAAGCCGTCGTAAATCCTGAATCCACGGTTTAACGCTGAAGAACCGCGATGCCTGATCTCACGACTGCTTCGCAGCCGGACGCAGCCTTCGGCAGCTGCTACAGTGCTCGGTCCCGCCCTCGGAGCCATTCATGAGCCTTTTGATCCGCAGCTGCGCCGCCCTGTTGCTGACCTTGAGCCTGCCCCTGGCCGCCGCCCCGGCGCCGATGCACGCGCAGTTCCTGCCCCCGGATGACCTGACCCTGCGTGACGCGGAACCCGAGCAGCAACAGCTGTTGCAGGTTACCGAGTACTCGGTGGTGGTCGGCAGTCAACGCCAGTCCAACCAGCAGCCGATTCCGGTTACGTCACCGTTGCTGATCCGTCTCAAGGGCAAATCCTTGAACAAAGGCGCGACCATCACCCAGGTGCTGCTCAACTTCGATGGCGAAAGCAAAAGCCTGAAAAAGCCGATTTACGACGACAAGAGCAAAACCCTGACGCTCTTTTACCCGATGGCGCAGTACCGGGTGGTGATCGACTTGTTGCGCAATGACACGGTGTATTGCCAGTTCCTCAGCTACGCCAACGGCCATATCTGGGCCGATCTGCACACTGGCGCCGTTCGTTCGCGTTGAGCCCGGCGTCAATCGAGGGGTAAACTGCCCGCCCCGTGAAATGTCTGCGAGCTGGAGTCGGCAATGCGTAAAGATAAGAAGCAAGTGATTGGTGACGAGATCGGCGATGAGCAGATCAAACTGTTCCTCGATTTCGAACCGGTCGACGCCACGTCGCCGTCGCTGCACAAACTGATCAAGGCCTACCGCGGCCTGCGCATCGATGACTTCGAGCGTTTTCTGACGTTCTTTGTCGAGGCGGGTCTGGATCTGGACGGCAAGGATGAGCGCGGTAATGACTTCGTTGCCTTGATCAAAGATCAGCGCCACGCGGCCGAGTACATCGAACTGATCGAAAAGGCTCGCGGTTAAGATCAACAGATCTTTTCAGCGGTATAAAAAAACGCCCCGCACTCAATGAGAACGGGGCGTTTTTTATGCGGCCGAATCAAGCGTAGCTTTCGGTCTCGTTGCTGGCTTCAACCAGTTCCAGCGCGACGTTGTTCTGCACGTTGAGCTTGCGATACAGCGCAGCGTCGGTTTCCAGAACTTTTTCGCGAGCCGGGAAGATTTCCGCGAGCTTGGCAGCCCACTCGCCAGACGCTTTGTTCGGGAAGCACTTTTCGATCAGTTCCAGCATGATCGAAACGGTCACCGACGCGCCTGGCGAAGCGCCGAGCAGGGCAGCAAGGCTACCGTCCTTGGCCGCGACCAGCTCGGTACCGAACTGCAGAATGCCGCCCTTTTTCGGGTCTTTCTTGATGATCTGCACCCGTTGGCCGGCCACTTCCAGGCGCCAGTCTTCGGCTTTCGCTTCCGGGTAGAAACGACGCAGTGAGTCCAGACGCTGTTCCATCGACTGCATCACTTCGCTGACCAGGTACTTGGTCAGGTCCATGTTGTTTTTGGCCACGGCCAGCATCGGGCCGATGTTGCCGGCGCGAACCGACATCGGCAGGTCCATGAAGGAGCCGTGCTTGAGGAACTTGGTGGTGAAGCCGGCGTAAGGTCCGAACAGTAGGGACTTCTTGCCATCGACCACGCGGGTGTCCAGGTGCGGCACCGACATCGGCGGCGAACCGACTGCGGCCTGGCTGTAAACCTTGGCCTGGTGGTGCTTGACCACTTCAGGGTTGTCGCAACGCAGCCACTGGCCACTGATCGGGAAGCCGCCGAAGCCTTTGCTTTCTTCAATGCCCGAAGCTTGCAGCAGCGGCAGTGCCGCGCCACCGGCACCGAGGAACACGAATTTCGCGTCGACGTCACGCGAGTTGCCGCTGTTGACGTCCTTGATGCTGACGGTCCAGCCGCTGCCGTTACGCTTGAGGCCGGTCACGCGCTTGCAGTACTTGACCTGGGCATCGGGTGCGCTGGTCAGGTGCTTGAGCAGTTGATTGGTCAGGGCGCCGAAGTTGACGTCGGTGCCGTTCATCACGCGGGTGGCGGCGACGACTTCGTCGGCCGGCCGGCCGGGCATCATCAGTGGCATCCACTCGGCCATGGTGGCCTTGTCTTCGGTGTATTCCATGTCCGAGAAGGCGTGGTGCTTGCTCAGCGTCTTGAAGCGTTCCTTGAGGAAGGAAACGCCATCGTCGTTCTGGACGAAGCTCAGGTGCGGCACCGGGCTGATGAACGTCTTGCACGAGCCGAAGGTACTTTTCTTGGTCAGATAGGACCAGAACTGCTTCGACACCTCGAACTGGGTGTTGATGTGCACGGCTTTCTTGATGTCGACGGTGCCGTCGGCGGCCTGCGGCGTGTAGTTGAGCTCACACAGCCCGGCGTGACCGGTACCGGCGTTGTTCCACGGGTTCGAACTCTCCGCGGCACCGGAATCCATCAGCTCGACGACTTCCAGCCTGATCGCGGGGTCGAGCTCTTTGAGCAGTACAGCGAGGGTGGCACTCATGATGCCGGCCCCAACCAGTACTACGTCGACTGCTTCGTTATGCGCCATTTAACGCGTCTCCAAAATCTGCAGCACCAAATTGTCGGCATGGCTGCCAGGCGTTCAGGGGCGTGTCAGTGATGCCCCAGGTACCCATGGCAGTATCGCCATGTCCGAATCTTCGCAATTTATCGCAACTTCGACGGACGCTACCGGCCGAGTCTAAAAGAGTTACATGAACTCACTTCAACGCGCGGCTGGCAATTCGACTTATGGTCGATACATCCGTTTGTGCAACCAAATCCGTAGAGGACAGGCTTCAGGCTCCGGTGTTCGAGGAGTACTCGGTCCTGTGTCGTTGGGCTGTTTCAGACGCTAATGGTGCATATTCAGACGCAAAACTATTCATTTGCTCGCCACACTCTTGTGAAGTTGTGAAAACCCGTTTTTTTCACGCTCTTTTGAAGACGTGAACCTCAAAAAAGGGCTGTCCTAGCCTGGCACCGTGCCCGGATGGATTGCCGCCATGGGATACATGACAGGCAAAACGGGCAAACAGCTCAGTAACCGAGCGTAATGACAGCTCTGCAGATTCGCGAAAAGTGGGGAGTTTTTGCTTAAGGAACAGCAAGCGCGCCAGCTTCACTCGATCTGTGTGGGCGGCTCTCTGTGGGCGGTGCGGGGTGTCAATACAAGCGCATTGACGATGCTGCGAGGCCCGATCAGGAGACGTCCTTATAATCGGGGGGAGATTGTAGCGAAGAAACGCAGGGAAATGGTCGTGTTTAATGACTTTTATTAAGCGTTCGGTCAGGTGGTCAACCACTGATGAGCCCGCGCACGTGGCTGGCGCTGGCTGACACGGGCGCTAGGGGGCAGGGGATGGTGCAACCAATTGAGACGGATTTCTTCGATTTCGACCCAGCTATCGCCCATGGGCTGGAGGCTGCACTGTTTGAAAGCCAGGCAGTGGCCGTTGCGGTCGAGCAGGGCGAAGCAGCGATGCAGAGGGCGTGGGGTGAA
The DNA here is from genome assembly GCF_054898115.1 of Pseudomonas sp. MDT1-16. Lineage (NCBI taxonomy): Bacteria > Pseudomonadati > Pseudomonadota > Gammaproteobacteria > Pseudomonadales > Pseudomonadaceae > Pseudomonas > Pseudomonas sp. MDT1-16. Next base: position 5,328,697 of record NZ_CM142717.1, on the reverse strand, counting down.
CAGCGAGGTGAGATAGCGCATGGCGAAGTACCTTGTGGGTGACTACCGACGAACTTGACAGCGAGTCGTGACGTACACGTGAAAGGCAGGTGAAAAATGTGTGACAGGAACCGCGGTCTGAAGGGTTTGTCAGAGATTTCAGTATTCACTGTGAGGTGCTAGTTACCCGCAGTGGCCCACCGCTATACTGCGGGCCTGTTTGTGCCTGATTCTGGAGAGAAGCGCATGTTGCAACGCCTGTTGTTCGGTTTGATCACTGTGACCAGTTTGACCCTGGTCGGCTGCGCCCACAGCCCGCAACAACTGAATCCGGAACCCAAGCTGACGGCTCAGCTGGCACCGGTCGGCCATGGTCAGCCGGTGGTGGTGCGTGTGGTGGACGGTCGTCCGTCGCCGACATTGGGCACCCGTGGTGGTCTGTACCCTGAGACCAGCGCGATCACCGTGCAGGGCGCGCAGATTCTGCCGAAGTTGCAGGCTCAGGCTGAAGCGGCCGTGCGTTTGCTGGGTTTCACCCCGGTGTCCAGCGGCATGAATGCTCCGCAGTTGACCGTGACCTTGGCGGAGCTGAAGTATCAGTCGCCTAAAGAAGGCATGTATGTGACTGAGGCGACCATTGGCGCGACGTTCCGCTCCGATGTGCAGAATGCCAATCGTCGTTACAGCGGTCGGTACGGTGCGTCCCTGGATCAGCGTTTTGGTATGGCGCCGAATCAGGAGACCAATACCAAGCTGGTCAGTGATGTGTTGAGCGATGCGTTGACGCGTCTGTTCAAGGATCCGACGATTGGTCAGATTCTCGGCGAGTAAGCTTTTGCTGGTAACAAAGAGCCCGGTGTCAGTCATGATTCCGGGCTTTTTTATGCCGACTGTCAGGTGCGCACAGGGGGCCGCTGTGTCAGGCCGCTTGCGAGTAAAAATCCAGCACACTCACCCCAGTCAACAAATCCGTCTCCGGCAAATCCGCATGTTGATGCCCACTCAACGCGCAATACACCAGCCAATGGCGGTCCTGAACGTTAAAGGCGAGGCTGCCAACAAGGTTTTGTTGTTCGTCGCTCTGGGCGATGAGGTAGAGGCGATCCTGGTTTTCGGCGTGCAGCATGACGGTATCCGTGTCGGTTTCGAGGGGCGCCAGACTGGCGTATCCAGATGACGGAGCCGTGACACAGGGCAGCATTTGGCCAGATGTTTCGTTATTTGTCGCAAAGGCAGGGCAGCTGGGGTTGGCGCTGCTGGTGTCGTGGATCAGCACGCGAGTCTGACCGCAAAAATCGCAGCAATGAAAACGGCGCCCAAAGGCGCCGTTGTCGTATCCAGCCAAACACCTTACAGCGGCAAACCTGCTTTCACGCGGTACTGATTGCGCACCGGCGTCGCGTATTGCAGCACCAGGAACGGACGATGTTCCTCAGGGCAAGCGTCAAGACGCTGCTGCCATTGCTCCTGAGCCTTGGCCAGTTCATCGGCGGCAAACACCTCAGCAGCTTTCGGGACCTGCAATTGCGGGTCGGCCTCTTTCCATTGGGCATAGGCCAGGTAGTGCACCGGGAACAGGCGGTAACCGCCGAGGATCTGCCGGTCCATTTCGATCGCCAATTGCTTGGTGTCGTCGAACAGCTCGGTGATCGGCGAAGCGAAGTTTACGTGGACCCGGCCCTTGTAGCCGGTGATGCCCTTGGCGATGCTCACGTCGTCCTCGCCCGGCACTTTGTTGTAGCTGCCGGTGGTGGCACGGATAAATAGCTCGCGAGCCTTGGCTTGATCGCACGGGTCATATTCGTAGCTGATCGACACCGGGGTGACGTTCAGCGAGCGGATGACCTCGCCGAACGGCTCGTCCTTGCGGCTCATGTGGAACATCTTGAGGATGGCCGACTCGGTGCGATCGTCGCCGTCCTTGGCCCGGCCTTCGGCCTGGGCGATCCAAATCGAGGCGCAATCGTTGCGGATCGAGTGGTTGATGTAGGCCGACAGCAGTTGATACGCCGCCATCTTCTCGCGGCGACCGCTGATCGAACGGTGCACGATGAAACTCTTGTTCAGGCGCATCAGATCGCTGACGAAGGGCTTTTGCAGCAGGTTATCGCCAATCGCGATGCGCGGTGTCGGCAGGCCGGCGTGGTACACGGCGTAGTTGACGAAGGCCGGGTCCATCACGATGTCGCGGTGGTTGGCGATGAACAGGTAGGCGCTGCCGGACTTGAACTGCTCGACGCCGGTGTACGTCACACCGTCCGTAGCGCGCTCGATGGTGTGGTCGACGTACATCTCAACTTTATCCTGCAGCGTGGCCACGGAGGTGATGCCAGCGAACTCACGGCGCAGCCGATGAGCTATAAGAGGTTTGAGCGCCCAGCCGAAAGCACCGGCAAAACGCGGGAAGCGGAAGTGGATGAGGATATCTAGAAACGCCTTGTCGCCGAGCAGCCGGTCCAGCACCGCTGGGACTTCGCTGTCGTCGTACGGTCGGATGGCATCGAATTCGCCCATCATGCTCTCTTGTTAGAAACGGCTAGGGTAAGTAAAGGTTTTGATCGAAAACCAACGGGGCACGGTCTGAAGCGGCAGCCAGACAAAAATGGCCCTGCAAATAGACCGGCGATTATACGCACAAGTCACCTGGGAGACCGCGATGCTGGAAACTGCGCAGTATGAATGTCCGTATTGTGGTGAAGAGGCTGAGGCTGTTCTGGACTTGTCCGGTGGCGATCAGACCTATATCGAAGACTGTCCGGTGTGCTGTCGGCCGATAAAGTTTGTGTTGCAGGTTCACGGAGAGGAATGGCATCTCGACGTGATCAGCGAAAATGAGTGAGGGGCGTCTATGCAGCGAATCTACGAGCCTGAAAACCTGATGGAAGGTGAGTTGCTGCAAGGCATGCTGGCCAGCGAGGGCATTGAGGCGCATCTGGTGGGACGTGATTTACTCGGCGGCACCGGCGAATTGCCGATCTTCGGCCTGCTGGGTTTATCGGTCGATAACGACCAGGCCGAATACGCCCGGGAGCTGATCACCGCGTACAATGCCGCGCTGCCACTGCCCGGCGACGAACCGGAAGGTTTTCCCGGCACGCTGGTCTGTTAGGCTGGCGTTCGTTTTATCAAGAGTCGTGTTGCCCCATGTGTGGACGTTATGCCCTGTTTCGCTGGAACCCCGCCTTCGCGGCCCTGCCTGGCTTCCCCGCCGATCAGCAGGCCCAGTGGAATATTTCTCCCAACGATTCGGTGCTGATGCTGCGTGCAGGCGTTGACGGTCAGCGCGAGTTGGCTCGGGCACGTTGGGGTTTGACGCCGCCGTGGCTGACCGATCTTTCCCGTACCCCGGCCCATGCCCGTGCCGAAACCGTCGCTGAACAACCGATGTTTCGCCAGGCCCTGCGCGAACGCCGCTGTTTACTGCCGGCCAATGGTTTTTACGAGTGGCGCGGCACGACTCGTAAGCGTCCGTTCTGGCTGACACCGGGGGAGGGTTCGACGCTGTTCTTTGCAGCGATCTGGGAAGCGTATCCGGTGCAGGAGCAGGTGTGGCTGAGCACGGCGGTGATCACGCAGCCGGCGGCGAGTCAGCGCCGGCCGTTGATTCTCGATGCGCAGGGGCAGGAAGCGTGGCTCAATCCCGAAACGCCGTTGCATACTTTGCAGGCATTGCTCGCCAGTGAACCTGCTGCGTTGCGCGAGCGGGTGTTGGCGAATTTGGTGAATGATCCGAAGCTGAATGGGCCGGAGTGTTTGACCCCCGGCTAACTGATGTGGCGTCTGTGCGGACGCCTTCGCGGGCAAGCCTCGCTCCTACGGGTTATGTGATCCCCTGTAGGAGCGAGGCTTGCCCGCGAAGAGGCCTTAGGATCAAACCTTGAACTGATTAATCAACCGCCGCTGCTGCTCAGCCAACTTGGTCAAATCCGCACTCGCCGCACTCGATTCATCTGCTCCACTCGCCACTTCATTGGCCACTTGCCCAATGTTGATCACATTACGATTAATGTCGTCAGCCACCGCGCTCTGTTCCTCGGCTGCACTGGCAATCTGCGTGTTCATGTCGTTGATCACCGACACCGCCTGAGTAATCGTCTCCAACGCCTCGGCCGCTTTCGCCGCATGCTGCACGCTTTCGTCGGTGCGGTTCTGGCTGTCTTCCATCACCCGCACTACATCGCGCGTGCCTTGTTGCAGCTGCTGAATCATGGTCTGAATTTCTTCAGTGGCTTTCTGGGTTTTCTGCGCCAGATTGCGCACTTCATCGGCCACTACCGCAAAACCACGTCCCTGCTCACCGGCACGGGCCGCTTCAATGGCCGCGTTCAAGGCCAGCAAATTGGTTTGTTCTGCGATCCCGCGAATGGCGGTGAGGATTGCGTTGATGTTCTCGCTGTCCTTGGCCAGGGTCTGTACCACGCTGACGGCCTTGCCGATTTCCACCGCCAGTACGCCGATCGAGTTCGACGTGTCCCGTACGATCTGCATGCCCTGTGCCGCCGCCTGATCCGCATGGCTGGCGGCTTGCGCAGCCTGGGTCGCGTTGCGCGCGACGTCCTGGGCGGTGGTGGTCATTTCATGCACCGCCGTGGCCACCTGATCGATCTCGGCCATCTGTTTATGCACGCCAATGTTGGTGCGGATGGCGATGTCGGCGGTGTGTTCCGACGAGTCGCTGACGCTCTGCACCGAAGTCACCACCTGGGTGATCATCGCCTGCAACTTGGCCAGGAAAGTATTGAAGCCTTTGGCAATCGAGCCCAGTTCATCGGCACGGTCGCTGGTCAGGCGGCGAGTCAGGTCGCCTTCGCCTTGAGCGATGTCGTCGAGCATGGCGACCATCTGCTTCAACGGCCGGGCAATGCCGTGGCCCACCAGCCAGATCACCAGCAAACCGATACCCGCGATCAACAAACCGACCATGGCCATGCCAAAGGTGTCGGACTTGCGCTGAGTATCCAGATCGCCCTGAAGTGTTTGCAGGTCGGCCATCACCGCGTTCAGCGGCAGTTGCAGCATGAGGGTCCAGCGAGCGTCGGTCTGGCCGATGCCAAACGGCAGGTACAACTCGATCCGGCCCTGGGCCTTGTCGACGGTGTAGGTGACTTCACCGCGTTTGAGATTGGCCATGTTGGCAATCTGCTGGCTATCGAGGATGTCGCTGACCTTCTCACCAAATTTGCTCGGGTCCTTGGTGTAGGCGACGATCCGACCGTTGCCGCCGATCAAGGCCATAACACCTGAGCCGCTGTACAACTTCTGATTTGCGCCGAGGAGCATTTCCTGAATGAAGTTCACCGACAAGTCGGCGCCGACGATGCCTTGAAAGGCCCCGTTAAGCATGATCGGTTCAATAAAGGAGGCGAGCATGACGATCTTGTCGCCGACCTTGTAGGGCGCCGGATCGATCACGCAGGATTTTTTGGTTTCTTTTGAGCACAGGTAGTACTCGCTGGCACGCACGCCGGTGGACAGGGTTTTCTGGTCGTCGACGTCCACCAGTTTGTCCAGGCCCAGGCTGCCGTCTTCGTTGCGGAACCACCACGGCAGGAAGCGGCCGTTGCTGGCGTCGATGCCGACAATCTTGGTGTCGACGTAGGCCGCATCGTTGTGATCGAGGGCGTTTTTTTCCCAACCGACGTAGGTGCCGAGAATTTTCGGGTTCTTGGTGACGTTTTCCTTGATCAGGCTGATCAATTGCTCACGGCTCAGGCTCAACTGTGGCTGGCCATCGGCGCCCGGTGTACCGATTAATGCGTTGACTCGCACCAGCCCGCCGGCAATCAGCAGTGGCGCTTCGAGCTCACGTTGAATCTGGCTGACCTGGGTTTGCGCCAGTGACGTCAAGCGCTGTTCGATGACTTGCTCGAATTGTGCCTGGGTCCGCTCCTGGACCATGTCTTGTGTCCGTGCGCCGGAAAACAGCGCGTACAGCACCAGGGCTGCCACGACACTAAGTACGATGGCGCCAGCGAGGGCTGCCACGGAAAACTGGATCGACTTGAATTTCATGGGTGCTCCGCACGCAAGAGGACGTCTGCGGTGCTGTATCGGCAGGGGTGTCGATGGCCATGAGCGGGGTTTGGCGAATTGGCTGTTTTGCAGGCGTTAATGTCGCAAATGAATCATTACGGTCCGTTATCGACCGCGGTGGGCGCTGTTAGGTGAATTTTTTCCTACGGTCATGAGAGCTTTGTCTGAAATGTGCGTCTACACCTCTGTTGTATCTGGCGCCAATACAATTCACCGCCTAGGATAACCGGCATGTTTTCAGGGAAATTTTTGATGAATAAGACATTGGTTTTGTGTGCGCTGAGCGCAGGTCTGCTGCTCGCGGGTTGTCAGTCGGTCAACACCACCAGCGGTGGCGCGGTGGGCGTTGAGCGCAAACAGTACATGTTCAGCATGCTGTCGACCGATCAGGTCAATCAGATGTACGCCCAGTCTTATCAAAAGACAGTCGGCGAGGCGAGCAGTAAAGGCGTGCTGGACAAGACCAGTAACGAGGCCAAACGTGTCCAGGCCATTGCCGACCGGCTGATTGCCCAGGCGCCGATTTTTCGACCGGATTCGGCCCAGTGGAAGTGGGAGGTCAACCTGATCAAGAGCGACGAACTCAACGCCAACTGTGGGCCTGGCGGCAAGATCATCTTCTACACCGGCCTGATCGACAGCCTAAAACTGACCGACGATGAAATCGCCGCGATCATGGGCCACGAAATCGCCCACGCCCTGCGCGAGCACGGTCGTGAAGCAATGTCCAAAGCGTACGGCATCGAAATGGCCAAGCAGGGCGCCGGTGCCTTGTTCGGTCTGGGTCAGGACAGCCTGGCGTTGGCGGACACCGTGGCCAACTACGGCATGACCTTGCCCAACAGTCGCTCCAATGAAAACGAGGCGGACCTGATCGGCCTCGAACTGGCTGCTCGCGCCGGCTACAACCCGAACGCGGCGATCACTTTGTGGAACAAGATGAGCAAGGCGTCGCAAGGTTCGCCGCCAGAGTTCATGAGCACGCACCCGGCGTCGGCCAGTCGGGTTGCTTCGTTGCAAGCGGCGATTCCGAAAGTCATGCCGCTGTACGAGAAAGCCAAAAAGTCCTGATGTTCATGCAGCGCGGCTGCTGACGCCTTCGCGGGCAAGCCTCGCTCCTACAGGATTACGCTGATCTGTAGGAGCGAGGCTTGCCCGCGAAGAACGATAACGCGGTCTACCGACCTACCGCGTCAAACCCACCCGCTGCTCTGCATCGCCTTGTACACCGCGACAATGGCGAGGATGAAGAACGCCGACGCCGCCAGGCGACGGATCAGGGTGAGCGGCAATTTATCCGCGGCAAAGTTACCCGCCAAAACCACCGGCACGTTGGCAATCAACATCCCGACGGTGGTGCCGATAATCACCAGCCACAGTTCCGGGTATTGCGCAGCGAGCATCACGGTGGCGACCTGGGTCTTGTCGCCCATCTCCGCAAGGAAAAACGCGATCAACGTGGTCAGGAACGGTCCGAACTTGCGGGCGGTGCTGGCTTCGTCGTCGTCCATTTTGTCCGGCACCAGGGTCCACAACGCCGTCGCGGTGAAGCTCGCGGCGAGGATCCAGTGCAACATCGCATTCGAGAAGAAGCCACCGACCCAAGCGCCTACCGCACCGGCTGCCGCGTGGTTGGCCAGGGTTGCGGCAACGATGCCGGCGATGATCGGCCAGGGTTTGCGAAAGCGAGCGGCGAGAATGAGTGCGAGCAGTTGCGTCTTGTCGCCGATTTCGGCCAAGGCAACGATTGCGGTGGGAACGAGTAGAGAGTCCAGCATCAGGGTTTTCCTAAGGGGCGGGTCGACACGGCTATGACACGTACAGCCTTCCCGCCCCGGGTAAGGTGTTCGTGTCATAGGTCTTGTCAAACCCTGCGATCCGTCTGATGCGGACGCTTGGGTCGCATACGCCATGGTCTGTTGACCAAGTATGTTGACGTATGCCGGACGAGCATGGCGCTCGTGGGAGACTACTCCCCTAGGACGGAGCGGATTCTGCCTAGACAAATCCGATTGGGCAAGCCTCTTTTTTAGAAAGAAGACCTAGCCGCGTTTGGCCCGATAGATTCTGAAACCCTGTCCTTCAGCCTTGATTGCGCACACCCCGAGGTGCTCTTCGATCAGCGGCTGGTACTTCAGGAAGCTGTTCGCCACCAAGCGCAGTTCGCCACCGTTTTTCAGATGTTTGGCTGCTTTTCGCAGCAAGTTCTCGGTAGCGAAGTAGTCGGTGTGAACGCCGACATGGAACGGCGGGTTGCTCAGAATTGCACTCAAGCCCATCGGTGCAGCGTCGATGCCGTCACCGGTAATCACGTCAGCTTCCAGACCGTTGGCAGCCAATGTCAGGCGACTGCTGGCGGCGGCAAAGGCATCAACGTCGAGCAACGTGACCTGGTTGTGTGGATAACGCCGCTTGACCGCCGCACCCAAAACGCCCGCGCCGCAACCGAAGTCGAGCAAATGGCCACTCGGCAGCTTATCGAGATGTTCCAGCAGCAACGCGCTGCCGCGATCCAGCCGCCCGTGGCTGAACACGCCCGGCAGGCTGATGACTTTCAACGGGCCTTCGGCCAGCGGCAACTCATAAGTCTCGGCCAGGCTTTCCAGCGATTTGGCTTCTGGCGCAGTGGCCACGGTGACCTGCCACAGCTGGCAATGCCTCGCGCTGTCGAGCTTGCGAGGTTTGCCGAAGGGGTTCAGTTGCTTGGCCGCGCCTTCGATGCCGCTGCGTTTTTCACCCACCAGATACAGTTCACGACCGGCCAGTTTAGAGGCGATGGCGTTGAGGATGTAGTCGGTCAGGTCCTTGGACTTGGGCAGAAACACCACGGCGGTGTCGAACGCGCGCTCCGGTACAGTCACACCGAAATGGCTGCGCTCGGCGAAGCGGGCGTCCAGCGCTGCTTGATCGCCGGCATGCCAGCACCAGCCATGAGCGTCGGGCAGACGGCCCAGCAGGTCATCAGCGGGCAAACCGGCCAGCAGCACCGAACCCTGGAATAACTCGGCCTGACGAAGCAGTACTTCACTGCGCGGATCCATAATCTGCTCCTGTGAAAAAAAGTGCCGCAGTTTATCAACTGACGACCCGCAGCGCTTTACCGCTGAAGTATCCCTGAGCGTTTTCGGTCAACTGGCCTACGATTCGCTGCCGAGCCTCGCGACTGCCCCAGGCGTTGTGCGGGGTGACAATCAGCCGTGGAATGTTGTGGGCCAGCAGCGGATTGCCGGCGGTCGGCGGTTCGACACTCAACACATCGGTGGCCGCACCTCCCAGGTGACCGTTGCGCAAGGCATCCGCCAGTGCCTGTTCGTCGATCAAACCACCGCGTGCGGTGTTGATCACGAACGCACCGGGTTTCATCGAAGCCAGCTCACGGGCTCCGATGAAGTGGCGCGTGTGTTCGTTGAGCGGACAGTGCAGGGTCAGCGCATCAATCTGCGGCAGCAGCTCTTCCAGTGGCAAACGGTCCGGCCGGGCAGGGCGCCCGGGAATTTGACCGAGCAGTACGCGCATCCCAAAGGCTTCAGCCAGTCGTGCGACCGCGCCGCCCAGTTCACCGTGGCCGAGCAGGCCGAGGGTTTTGCCTTCCAGTTCGACAATCGGGTAATCCAGCAGACAGAACTGTTTCGCCTGCTGCCAGCGACCTTCGCCCACAGCCTTTTGATAATCGGTCAGGCGCGTTGCCAGATTGAGCAGCAACATGATCGTGTGCTGCGCCACCGAGGGCGTGCCGTAACCCTGGCAGTTGCAGACGGTAATCCCGTGGGCGCTGGCAGCCGCGAGGTCAACGTTGTTGGTGCCGGTGGCGGTGATCAGGATCAGCTTCAGCGCGGGGCTGGCCGCGATGGCGGCGGCATCGATCAGGATCTTGTTGCTGATGGCGACGGTGGCGCCCTTGAGGCGTTCGATCACCTGGTCTTGCGTGGTCTGGGCGAAAAGCTGTAAGTCGCTGAAACACTCTTGCAGCGGGCTGAGGTCGAGGTCGCCCAGGTCCAGGGACGGGTGGTCGAGGAAAACGGCGCGGTGAGTGTTCGTCATCAACTGTACCTTTTGTGCAGTGAACTGAAGGCGTAACCTGCCGAGCCTACCAGATGAAACAAACAGTTACGCTTGGCCAAAAGGAGCCCCCATGTACTGGACAGAGTTTTTGACCGTTGCCCTGATTCACTTGCTGGCCGTGGCCAGCCCTGGCCCGGACTTTGCCGTGGTGGTGCGTGAGAGCGTGACCCATGGTCGTCAAGCGGGTACTTGGACGGCGCTGGGTGTTGGCATGGCGATTTTCCTGCACGTTGGCTATTCGCTGCTCGGCATCGGCCTGATCGTGTCTCAGTCGATCGTGTTATTTAATGCCCTGAAATGGGCTGCCGCCGCGTACCTGCTGTATATCGGCTTCAAGGCGTTGCGAGCACAACCGGCCCAACCTGCGGCTGACGATCTGCACAAGGAAACGGGTGAGCGCACTGCTCGTGGCGCCTTCACTTCGGGTTTCGTGACCAACGGTCTGAACCCGAAGGCGACGCTGTTTTTCCTCTCGCTGTTCACCGTGGTGATCAATCCGCACACGCCGCTGGCAGTACAGGCTGGCTACGGCGTCTACCTCGCGGTGGCCACCGCTGTGTGGTTCTGCCTGGTGGCGATGCTGTTCAGCCAGCAGCGCGTGCGCGCCGGTTTTGCCCGGATGGGCCACTGGTTCGACCGGACCATGGGCGCGGTACTGATCGCCATCGGTGTGAAACTCGCGTTTACCGAGATGCACTGAGGCCCTGTGATGCGGCTAGCGATGTAATACCAGCCGCTTAAAACGTTTGAAGCTGGTTCTGTTGAGGTGCCGCCAGGGGATCGAGCGCAACAGCTGCCAGGCCTCTTTCTTGTCTTCGACGACGGCATATTTGAGAGCCTTGTTCACCAGTTTGGTGCGGGCGCTCTGGTAGCCGGGATGGTTCACGTACGGTTCGATGGCCTCAAGGTCCGCCTGGAGCAATATCCGGTATTTCCTCGACAGGTTGTTGGCATGGCGGCGATAGCGGGTTATGCAGACCGGCAGTTCATGGATCTCATAACCCAGCCGGGCAATTCGCAACGTCATCTGGAAGTCCTGAACCCGCAGCTTCGGCGCGTAGAAGTCGGCACTTCGCATTGCTTTCATGCGATAGAGCGCAACAGGGGCGCCGATCACGACGGCACCTCTGAGGACCTGATCGAAGTTGTAGGTGTGGATCTGGTCGCGTTGCTGCTGCTTGATGGTGTTGCCATCGCTGTCCATGTAGCTGATCAGCGCACCCACGCAGCCGACGTTCGGGTGCTGGTCCAGATAGTCGGCGCGAATGCGCACCGACTCCGGCAGCATGATGTCATCCAGGTCCGGTGTCGACACATAGACACCTTTGGCGTATCGCAAACCGTGGTTGAGCGCCGCGCTCACACCCTGGTTCGGTTGCGAGTACAGCTGGAAGTCATAGGTTTGTTGTAAACGCTTGAGTATTGCGAGGCTGTCGTCGCTGGAGCCATCGTCCACGATGATGACTTCGATGTTCGGGTAGTCTTGGGCGAAGATGCTCTTGATGGCGTCTTCCAGGTACTTTTGCGCGTTGAAACAGGGCGCCACGATGGACACCAGAGGCGCTTGTTTGAAGGGGCCGTTCTCGGGGGTGGTCAGTTCAATACTCATTTTTGTATGCAATACCGATGGCGTATGACCAGACAGGTCTAGTGAACAAGATCCTTCTCTTGAAGATGAGGTGGAGGTCGTGCGACTTGGGGCAACCGTTCGGCTGCCAACCCATCGGCTCATCGTGTACGTATGGTACGTAGGCTCACAGGCAAGTGTCACGTGCATGCGTTGCAACGTTTTACAGCGCAGATTCCGAACTCCCGACGAAACACGCCAAGTAGTGGCGCAAAGCTAGCATTTTACCCGGATCTGCAAATCATTCCTTTGGCTGATTTGGCTGTCGACCAAGGTCACTAGAGTGCTTACTTTCAGCCACGACCGTGCAGTCAGAAAAGGGACTCTTATGTTGCAGACTCGCGTTATCCCCCCAGCCGAAGGCGCTTACCAGTATCCGCTGCTGATTAAACGGCTGCTGATGTCCGGCGCTCGCTATGAGAAAACCCGCGAGATCATTTACCGCGACCAGTTGCGCTACAGCTATCCGACCCTGATTGAACGGGTTGCAAGGCTGGCCAACGTGCTGACGGCCGCCGGCGTCAAGGCTGGCGATACCGTGGCGGTGATGGACTGGGACAGCCATCGTTATCTGGAATGCATGTTCGCCATCCCGATGATCGGCGCGGTGATCCACACCATCAACGTGCGCCTGTCGCCGGAACAGATCCTCTACACCATGAACCACGCCGAGGACCGCTTCGTGCTGGTCAACAGCGAGTTCGTCGGGCTGTACAATGCGATTGCCGGGCACTTGACCACGGTAGAGAAAACCCTGCTGCTGACCGACCTGCCGGAAAAAACCGCCGACTTGCCGAACCTCATCGGCGAGTACGAGCAGTTGCTGGCGGCCGCGAGCACGCAGTACGACTTCCAGGACTTCGACGAAAACTCGGTCGCGACCACGTTCTACACCACCGGCACCACCGGTAATCCCAAAGGCGTGTACTTCACCCATCGGCAACTGGTGCTGCACACCATGGGCGTGTCGACCATCATGGGTGCCATCGACAGCTTACGTTTGCTGGGCACCAACGACGTCTACATGCCGATCACCCCGATGTTCCATGTGCACGCCTGGGGCCTACCGTATGTGGCGACCATGCTCGGGCTCAAGCAGGTCTATCCCGGCCGTTACGACCCGGAATATCTGGTGGAGCTGTGGCGCAAGGAGAAGGTCACTTTTTCCCATTGCGTGCCAACCATTCTGCAAATGCTCCTTAATTCCAAGGCCGCGCAAGGTACCGACTTTGGTGGCTGGAAAATTGTGATCGGCGGCAGTGCGTTGAACCGCACGTTGTACGAAGCCGCCAAGGCCAATGGCATTCAGCTGACCGCCGCTTACGGCATGTCGGAAACCGGACCGCTGATCTCGTGCGCGCACCTCAACGACGAGTTGATGGCGGGCACCGAAGACGAGCGCACCACGTATCGGATCAAGGCCGGTGTGCCGGGGCCATTGGTGGAAGCGGCGATCGTCGACACCGATGGCAACTTTCTGCCCGCCGATGGCGAGACTCAAGGCGAACTGGTGCTGCGTGCGCCGTGGCTCACCGGAGGCTATTTCAACGAGCCACAGAAAGGCGCCGAGCTCTGGGCCGGCGGCTGGCTGCATACCGGGGACGTTGCGACCCTGGACAGCATGGGTGTGATCGATATTCGCGACCGGATCAAAGACGTGATCAAGACCGGCGGCGAGTGGATCTCCTCCCTGGACCTGGAAGACCTGATCAGTCGCCACGTGGCGGTACGCGAAGTAGCAGTGGTGGGGATTGCCGATCCGCAGTGGGGCGAGCGTCCGTTCGCACTGCTGGTGGTCCGCGAAGGCCATGTGATTGGGGCGAAGGAGCTGAAGGAGCACCTAAAGCCATTCGTGGAATTGGGGCACCTGAGCAAGTGGGCTATCCCGAGCCAGATCGCTCTTGTTACTGAAATTCCCAAGACCAGTGTCGGCAAGCTCGACAAGAAGCGTATTCGCGTCGACATCACCGAATGGCAAGCCAACAACAGCACCTTCCTCTCGACGCTTTAAGCGTCATTTGGCGTGCCCGAAAGGGCACGCCAGCCCCACCAAGCAAGCGCTTGGCTTGTTAAATCTGAATTTTCAGCCATCCTTGCCGGGCCGACAGGTGTCGGCTTGGCAAAGGACTGTTCCAGAGTGGCTGGCAGCTGCAAATCACACTTTAGAGGGATCAAGCAGTACTACCTGCTGGCTATAGTCCGCTCAAGGATTTTTAAGAACGGAGCAAACGCACAAAACGGGGCGATGCATCTTTGGAATGACTTAAGGACAGTTTGGCTCCCAGTCATCCACAGCGTTTTTAGAAGTGCTCACTGCCATAACAATAATGCACATGGAGTAGCGTCGATGACATCAGTAAACCAGTTCTGGCGCCGGGCTAAACTGCCCCTGGCGGTCAGTCTTGCCTCTACGCTCGCCGGGCCAGCATTCGGCGTCAGTTTCAATGTTGGTGAAATCGAAGGTCAGTTCGACTCATCCCTGTCGGTCGGTGCCAGTTGGTCTACTGAAGGTGCCAACAAGAACCTCATCGGCGTCAACAACGGCGGCCGCGGCCTGTCCCAGACTTCCGACGACGGTCACCTGAACTTCAAGAGCGGCGAAACGTTCTCCAAGATCTTCAAGGGCATCCATGACCTTGAATTGAAATACGGCGACACCGGCGTTTTCGTCCGTGGCAAATACTGGTATGACTTTGAACTCAAGGACGAAAGCCGTCCGTTCAAGGACATCAGCGACAGCAACCGCAAGGAAGGCGCCAAGTCCTCCGGCGGCCAAATCCTCGACGCTTTCGTCTACCACAACTACTCCGTTGCCGATCAGCCGGGCTCCGTGCGTCTGGGCAAGCAAGTAGTGAGTTGGGGTGAAAGTACCTTCATCGGCGGCGGTATCAATTCGATCAACCCGATCGACGTGTCCGCGTTCCGTCGTCCAGGTGCCGAGATCAAGGAAGGTCTGATCCCGGTCAACATGTTCTACGTGTCCCAGAGCCTCACCGAGAACCTCTCGACCGAAGCTTTCTACCAGCTCGAATGGGACCAGACCGTTACCGACAACTGCGGCACCTTCTTCTCGCAACCGGACGTGATTTCGGATGGTTGTGACAACAACCTGGCGGTACTGCGTACCCGTAACGGACTCAACAACGCACTGACGGCTGCGAGGCTGCCGGCTTCGCTGCGTAATGCCAGCATCAACACACTGGCTGCCAGGGGCGTGACCTGGGGTGACCCGGATGAAGGTGTCATCGTTCGTCGCGGTCCGGATCGCGATGCCCGTGACAGCGGTCAATTTGGCGTGTCCTTCAAATACATGTTCGATCCGCTGGACACCGAGTTCGGCGCCTACTTCATGAACTACCACAGCCGTGCGCCGATTTTCAGCGGCAAAGGTGCTCCGGCGAGCGCTTACAGCGCGGCGGGCTTGGTGGGCTCGCTGGTGGCCAGGGGTGTTCCTCTCGCTGTCGCGCGTAACCTGGCACCTACCTTGTTGCCATTGGCAGTGGCGGGTAACTCCAGCTATTACGTCGAGTACCCTGAAGATATTCGTCTGTATGGCTTGAGCTTCTCCACCACGTTACCGACAGGTACTGCGTGGAGTGGTGAAGTCAGCTACCGGCCGAATGCGCCGGTTCAGCTCAACACCACCGACATTCTCTTTTCCGGTCTGACGCCTCTGAACCCTAACGTTTCCGTGCTCCAGGGTACGCCAGGGCAGGATCAAAAAGGCTATCGCCGCAAAGAAGTGACCCAGCTCCAGACGACCCTTACTCACTTCTTCGACCAGGTGATGGGCGCCGAGCGACTGACCCTGGTTGGCGAGGTCGGCTTTACTCACGTTGGCGGTCTGGAAAGCACTTCCAAAGCGCGTTACGGTCGTGACCCGAGCTACGGCCCTGGCCCGTTGCCGGGTGGTCAGTGCCAGGCATTGAACAGCGGCACCCTGGCCGGTGGACCACAAAACAACGTGAGCCGCTATTGTGAAAACGACGGATTCACCACCGCAAACTCCTGGGGTTACCGCGGTCGTGCCATCTGGGAATACAACAGCGTATTCGCCGGCGTGAACCTCAAGCCGAACGTGGCCTGGTCCCATGACGTGAGCGGTTACTCGCCTGGCCCTGGCGGCAACTTCGAGGAAGGTCGCAAAGCAGTGAGCCTGGGTGTCGATGCCGAATACCAGAACACCTACACCACAAGCCTGGCGTACACCAACTTCTTCGACGGCAAGTACACCACCGTGGATGACCGCGACTTCGTTGCGCTCAGCTTCGGCGTGAACTTCTAAGCACTGATTATCAGGACGAACACACCTATGAAAATAACCAAGAGTCTGTTCCAAGTCGGTGTTCTGGGGCTTTCGCTGCTGGCGACCGGCGTGATGGCGGCGGTCCCTGCGGCCGAAGCGGACAAACTGGGCAAGAGCCTGACCCCGATGGGCGCCGAAATGGCGGGCAATGCTGACGGTTCGATTCCGGCCTGGAAACCATTGCCGAAAAACGCCGGCGCTGTCGACGGCAAAGGTTTCCTGTCTGACCCGTTTGCCAGTGAAAAACCACTGTTCACCATCACTGCGCAGAACGTCGACCAGTACAAGGACAAGCTCGCACCGGGCCAGTACGCGATGTTCAAGCGCTACCCGGAAACCTTCAAGATCCCGGTCTACCCGTCCCATCGCGGCGCCACCGTGCCGGATGCCGTGTTTGCCTCCATCAAGAAAAACGCCACCAGCACCAACCTGGTGTCTGGCGGCAACGGCCTGGAAAACTTCGAAACCGCAGTTCCGTTCCCGATCCCGAAGACCGGCGTTGAAGTCATCTGGAACCACATCACCCGCTATCGCGGTGGCAGCGTGACCCGCCTGGTAACCCAGGCCACGCCACAACCGAATGGCTCGTACAGCCTGGTGTACTTCCAGGACCAGTTCGTGTTCCGCGACAAGATGAAGGATTACGATCCGGCGAACCCGGGCAACATCCTGTTCTACTTCAAGCAGAAAGTGACCGCGCCGGCACGTCTGGCCGGTGGTGTGCTGCTGGTGCACGAAACCCTCGACCAGGTGAAGGAGCCGCGTTCGGCGTGGGTCTACAACGCCGGTCAACGTCGCGTGCGCCGCGCACCGCAAGTGTCCTATGACGGACCGGGTACTGCGGCGGATGGCCTGCGTACCTCCGACAACCTGGACATGTACAACGGCGCGCCGGATCGTTACGACTGGAAGCTCGAAGGCAAGAAAGAGATGTACATCGCCTCCGACAGCTACAAACTCGACTCACCTCAACTCAAGTACGACGACATCATCAAGGCCGGTCACATCAACCAGGACCTGGCTCGTTACGAGCTGCGCCGGGTCTGGCATGTGGTTGCGACCCTGAAGGAAGGTCAGCGTCACATCTACGCCAAGCGTGACTTCTACATCGACGAAGACACCTGGCAGGCGGCCGTGATCGACCACTACGACGGTCGTAATCAACTGTGGCGTGTGGCGGAAGCTCACTCCCAGAACTACTACAACGTTCAGGTGCCGTGGTACACCCTGGAAACCTTGTACGACCTGCAATCGGGCCGCTACCTGGCGCTGGGCATGAAGAACGAAGAGAAATCGGCGTATGACTTCGGCTTCACCACCACCACCAGCGACTTCACTCCGGCCGCGCTGCGCCAGGAGGGTGTTCGCTAAGCGGTACTGAACAGAGGCCGCATCCTCGAGAAACGCCCCGACTGGTTCGGGGCGTTTTTTTTGAATCTCATAACGATTGTTGTAGCGGTCGAATTCAGGTCAGGCGTGGCTGTCGGGTTTTACCGATACCTTTGCTTGTATTCTTTTTGTAGCCATTTGTAGCAATAACCTTCATTCCCTCTTCGTTTACCGCTAGGCTGCGGACATCTGCAACGCCGCCAACCGCCATTCAAACAAGAGCCGGCCATGACTGATCTGTCCCCACACCCGGGCCCTGCAAGCGTTTCCGTCGCGGCACTGGACGGGCGCTTTTTTCGGCCTCCGTTGCCCGACGGCCATGTGCTGCGGCCTCGTCTGTGCGAGCGCCTGAGTGCGGGGCTCGGTGGCAGGCTGTTGCTGGTCAGCGCACCGGCGGGGTTTGGCAAAAGTTCGTTGGCCGTGGAGTTCTGTCAGGGCTTGCCGGCTCACTGGCAAAGCCTGTGGCTGGGGTTGAGTCCGCGAGACAGCGACCCTGGGCGTTTTCTTGAGCGGTTGCTCGAAGGCCTCCAGGACTATTATCCGCAACTCGGCAGCCAGTCCCTGGGCCTGCTGAAAATGCGGCAGCGGCATCAGCCGTTTGCTTTTGAAGAATGGCTGGACGGTTTGCTCGATGAGCTGGTCGTGCACCTGGCATCGAGTACGCCTCTGCTGTTGGTGCTTGATGACTACCATTTGGCACAGGGCCCGGTGCTCGATCGCTGCCTGCAATTTTTCCTCAATCACCTGCCCGACGGCTTGCTGGTCATGGTCACCAGTCGGCAGCGGCCGGACTGGCATCTGGCGCGTCTGCGGCTGTCACGGCAACTGCTCGAGTTGAATGAACAGGACTTGCGCCTGACTCACGATGAAGCCTTGACCCTGCTTGATCGCCACAGCAGTTCCTTGCGCGGCGAAGCGCTGGAGAGCCTCATCCAGCGCAGCGAAGGTTGGGTCGCCGGACTGCGTTTCTGGCTGCTGGCGGCGTCCGAAGCGGGCACCCAGGGTGCTTTGCCGCAGACGCTGCATGGCGGGGAAGGGCTGATCCGCGATTACCTGCTCGAAGAAGTCATCGATTGTCTGCCCGCCGAGGTGCAGTCATTCCTTTACGACACCGCACCCCAGGAACGCTTTTGCAGCGAACTGTGCGACGCGGTTCGCGAAGCCCATGACAGTGCCGAGATCCTGCGTTTTCTGCTGGCCCATCAGGTGTTCCTGGTGCCACTGGATGAAAACGGTCACTGGTATCGCTACCACCATTTGTTTTCCGACCTGCTGCGCACCCGGCCTACCGCGCAGGCGATGGTGCCGGCGGCCAGCCTGCACCTGCGCGCCTGTCGATGGTTCAATGCCCAGGGGCTCCTCGATGAGGCGGTCGAGCAGGCGTTGCGTGCCGGGCACCTGGATGTCGCGGCGAACCTGGTCCAGAACCTCTCCGAAGAACAACTGCTGGCCGAACAGAACGTCGGCATGTTGCTGCGCTGGAAAATGGACTTGCCCGACAGCCTGCTGATCAGCACGCCACGGCTGATCGTGCTGTACAGCTGGGCATTGGGGCTGGCTTGTCAGCTGGACGCCGCCGAGGAACTGGTCAGTCATTTAAGCCGCTTCCTGCCGGCCCCGTCAGCCACTGCGCAGAAATCCATGCTGGCGCAATGGCTGGCCCTGAGCGGAATTATCGCTCGCGGGCGCGGCAATCGCGAACTGACGTTGCTCTATTGCACCGAAGCGCAGGAGAGCCTGCCGGCCAAACGCTACGGGCAACGCCTGATGTGCCTCTCGACCCTGTCCAACCTGGCCATTGCCGACGGCGACTTGTGGCGCGCACGCGGGTTGAACCGAGAGTCCCTGGAGTTGGCGCAACGGGTTGGCAACCCGCTGTTCGAAGCGCTGGCCCATTACGACCGCGCTCGCGTGCTGCAAGCGCGAGGGGAAATCCTCCGTTCGCTGGATGAAGTGCGTCAGGGGCTGCAACGCCTGCAACAGTTATCCCCGCAACGGCTCTATGCGGTGCGCGCCCGACTGACCTTGTACGAGGGCTTTTTACTGGCCCTGCGCTTGCAACCGCAAGCTGCACGGGCACGTTTGCAAGCCGGTTTGAATGAAGCACGAGCCTGTCGCGACATCAGCGTATTGATCGGTCACTGCGTGATCGCCAGGCTTGAGGGCAGCAGCGGCGAATTCGCCAAAGCCTTTGCCGAACTCGCCGAAGCCGAGCGCTTGATGCACATCTGGGACGTACCGCCGATTTACTACCTGGCGATGATTACGCTGGTCAAATGCGAGCTCTGGCTAGCCCAGGGTCGCACCGATCTGGCCGAAGCCTGGCTCGCTCGCTTGGGCCAGACCTATAACGGCGAACACGCTGCAGCGCCTCCGGAGTTCCATCCGCAACTGCCGCTGCATATCGAGTTGCAGCAGGCCTTGCTGGAGGTCATTCAAGGGCAGCCGATGCTGGCCGAAGGTCGATTGAATGCGTTGCTTGAGCATGGGCAGCAAACCGGCAGGCAGATGCTCTGCGTGATGGCGTTGACTCAGAAAGTGACGTTGTTGCTGGGGGGCGGGCGCGAACCCGAAGCCCGCAAAGCGCTGGCTCAAGCCCTGGAGGCGGCGGCCGGTGGGGTGCTGCAACCGTTTGACGGGTTGTTGGCTGTACACCCGGACTGGCTGCGTAACCAACTTCAACTCGGTGTGCCGACTCCCGTTTCATTGAGCCTTTCAGAAAAACTTCCGGCAGTGACAGCCCGTCCCGCAGCGGAGTCATCCGCCACGGCGGAACAACTCAGTGCGCGGGAAATGGCCGTCCTGCGACTGATCGCCCAGGGCTGTTCGAATCAGGAAATCAGCGATCAACTGTTTATTTCGCTGCACACGGTGAAAACCCATGCCAGCCATATCAACAGCAAGCTTGGGGTGGAGCGGCGTACGCAGGCGGTGGCGCGGGCGAAGGAGCTGGGGGTGTTGGGGTAGCGTATTTTTTTGAAGTGCATGACCGCAAATGACTCGATGCAAATGTGTGCGAAAATTGCCCATCCCCGTTTCTCGAGCATGCCCCGATGTCCCTGCAGCCCACTCTCATCCGCGAAACCTTCCCCGTCGGCCCTCTCCAGTGCAACTGCACGATCATCGGCGATCCGATCACCAAAAAGGCCATCGTGGTCGATCCTGGTGGCAATCACGAATTGATCCTCGCGCGGCTCGACGCTCTGGGGCTGAAGGTGGTCAGCATCATTCACACCCACGCGCACCTCGATCACTTCCTGGCTTCCGGTCAGTTGAAGGAGAAAACCGGTGCAACCCTGCATTTGCATAAAGAAGATCAATTTCTCTGGGACAACCTGGAGATGCAGTGCCAGATGTTCGGTGTGCCTTACACGCCGGTGCCGTCGCCGGATCGCTGGTTGGCCGATGACGAAGAACTGGCGTGCGGTTGCGGCGTAGCGTTGCATACGCCGGGTCATACGCCGGGCTCCATGAGCTTTTGGTTTTCAGAGGCTAAGCTGCTGATTGCCGGTGACACGTTGTTTCGTCGCGGGGTAGGGCGCACGGATTTGTGGGGTGGCGATCAGGCGACCATCGTGCGGTCGATCAAGCAGCGGCTGTACACCCTCGATGAAGAGGCGACGGTGGTAACCGGGCATGGTCCGGACACGCGTCTGGGCGACGAAATGCGCGAGAACCCTTTTGTGCGGGCCTGATTTCTGCTGTTGGGAGGACGCGTCGCGGAATTTTTTTCATCCACAATGATCCAACGCCCGCAAAGGTTTAATGCCTTGGTCCGTTGCACCACAGAATGCAAAAATCAGGAGCTCTTCATGTTCACCAAGCGTCGTTTGATTATTGTCGCTACTGCCGTGGCCTTGTTGTCTGGCTGCGCCTCGCCTAACCCTTACGACAATCAGGGTCAGGCCGACGGTGGCTCCACGGGCATGAGTAAAACCGCCAAATACGGCGGCCTCGGCGCTCTGGCCGGTGCGTTGGCCGGTGCCGCCATCGGTCACGACAACCGTGGCAAGGGCGCGCTGATTGGCGCCGCGGTGGTCGGTGCTTCCGCCGCCGGTTACGGGTATTACGCCGACCAGCAGGAGAAGAAGCTGCGCGCCAGCATGGCCAACACCGGGGTAGAGGTGCAGCGCCAGGGCGATCAGATCAAACTGATCATGCCGGGCAACATCACCTTCGCTACCGATTCGGCGAACATCGCGTCGAGTTTCTACCAGCCGCTGAACAATCTGGCAGGCTCGCTCAAGGAGTTCAGTCAGAACCAGATCGAGATCGTCGGTTTCACCGACAGCACCGGCAGCCGCCAGCACAACATGGACCTGTCCCAGCGTCGTGCCCAGAGCGTGGCGACCTACCTGACGTCGCAAGGCGTGAGCGGTGCCAACCTGTCGGCTCGCGGTGCCGGGCCGGATAACCCGATTGCCAGCAACGGCGACGTCAATGGCCGGGCGCAGAACCGTCGGGTCGAGGTCAACCTGAAGGCGATTCCGGGCCAGCAGTATCAGCAACCGACTCAGCAGTACCAGTAACAGCCTGACTGAACCCCAGGCGTAAAAAAGCCCGCCCGATCCTCAACAGATCGGGCGGGTTTTTTTGTATCGCGCGAAACCTGATTACTTTTTCAGGCCGTAATGCTCATCGAGCATGCCCGGCGCGTTCGGGGCTTTGGGGGCGTAATCACGAGGCGGCTCCTGATTGCGCGGCGGCGTCAGACGTTCCCGTGGGGCCACTGACGCATCGGCGTGCAGGGAGGCCAGCAAGCGTTGACGAGTCTGCTCGTCCAGGGCCAGGCGGTTGGCACCCTCGGCGAGATGATCCTGCACTTCCTGATAGCTCTGAGTCAGCTTCTTGACCAGGGTTGCAGTGCTGTTGAAGTGGGTGACCACCTCGTTCTGATAACTGTCGAAACGTTCCTGAACGTCATCCAGCTGACGTTGTGTGCTGCTGGGAGCGGCATTCGGCACCAGGCGAGCGATCAGGAATCCAATGGCGACACCCACAACCAGGGCAAGAGTCGGCAACAACCAAACTAAGAGCGAGTGTTCCACGAGTCCTTCCTCTATAAACGGCTTTGCTTTACGTTAACGGCTCGAACCTGCGCTGTATACCGCGATTCACTCGCAATAGATTGGCACAGACAATTTGCTAGACGAGTCGACCCGATTCGAGGTCACGGAGTTCCTTCCTTGCTTATGCGCGAAACCCCTGTAGTGATTGATGGCCCGGTCGGCCAGTTGGAAGCCCTGTACTTAAATAACGAGAGCCTGGACAACGACCAGCCCCGCGGCCTGGCGCTGATCTGCCACCCAAACCCGGTGCAGGGCGGCACCATGCTCAACAAAGTCGTCTCGACCTTGCAGCGCACCGCGCGCGATGCCGGTTTTATTACTGTGCGCTTCAATTATCGCGGCGTCGGTGCCAGCGAAGGCACCCACGATATGGGCACGGGTGAAGTGGACGATGCTCAAGCGGTCGCCGAATGGCTGCGGGCCAAACATCCAGATTTGCCGCTGACACTGTTCGGTTTCTCCTTCGGCGGTTTTGTTGCCGCAAGTCTCGGTGGACGCCTGGAAGCCAAGGGCGAACAACTCAAGCATTTGTTCATGGTGGCGCCAGCGGTCATGCGCCTGGGTGATCAGGATCAACTGCCGCAGCAAGGCGAGTTGACCCTGATCCAGCCGGAAACCGACGAAGTCATCGATCCGCAAGCTGTCTACGACTGGTCCGACAAACTCGAGCGCCCCCATGAGCTGCTGAAAGTGGCAGAATGCGGACACTTTTTTCATGGCAAGCTGACCGATCTCAAGGATCTGATCCTGCCGCGTCTTTCGAATTGATTGCAGTCTGACAAGCGATTACCCATGACGACTCGTACCCGTATCCTCACCGGCATCACCACCACCGGCACGCCGCACCTGGGCAACTACGCCGGCGCCATCCGCCCGGCGATCGTGGCCAGCCGTGACAGCAATGCCGATTCGTTCTACTTCCTGGCCGACTACCACGCCCTGATCAAATGCGATGACCCGCTGCGCATCCAGCGCTCGCGTCTGGAAATCGCCGCGACCTGGCTGGCCGGTGGCCTGGACGTGGACCGCGTGACTTTCTATCGCCAGTCCGACATCCCGGAAATTCCCGAGCTGACCTGGTTGCTGACCTGCGTCGCCGCCAAGGGCCTGCTCAACCGTGCCCACGCCTACAAGGCGTCGGTGGACAAGAACGTTGAAACCGGCGAAGACCCGGACGCCGGTATCACCATGGGCTTGTACAGCTACCCGGTGCTGATGGCGGCGGACATTCTGATGTTCAACGCCCATAAGGTGCCGGTCGGTCGTGACCAGATCCAGCACGTGGAAATGGCCCGTGACATCGGCCAGCGCTTCAACCACTTGTTCGGCCAGGGCAAAGAATTCTTCACCATGCCCGAGGCACTGATCGAAGAAAGCGTCGCGACGCTGCCAGGCCTCGACGGTCGAAAAATGTCGAAGAGCTACGACAACACCATTCCGTTGTTCAGCAGCGCCAAGGAAATGAAGGACGCGATTTCGCGAATCGTTACTGACTCCCGCGCGCCGGGCGAGGCGAAAGATCCGGACAATTCGCACCTGTTCACCCTGTTCCAGGCATTCGCCACGGGGGCGCAGGCCGACGAATTCCGCAGCGAACTGCTGCAGGGTCTGGGTTGGGGCGAGGCGAAGAATCGTCTGTTCCAGCTGCTGGACAACGAATTGGGTGAGTCCCGCGAGCGATATCACCAGCTGATTGAACGCCCGGCAGACCTGGAAGACATGCTGCAAATCGGCGCCCAAAAGGCACGCTCGGTGGCGACACCGTTCCTACACGAACTGCGTGAAGCGGTTGGCTTGCGCTCTTTCGTCGCTCAGACCCAAGTCGCGACCACCACCAAGAAGAAAACCGCGAAAGCCGCGCGTTTTGTCAGCTTCCGCGAAGAAGACAGCAGTTTCCGTTTCCGTCTGCTGGCGGCCGATGGCGAGCAGCTGCTGTTGTCGCGCAACTTCGCCGACGGCAAAACCGCAGGTCAAGTGACCAAGCAGTTGCAATCGGGTCAGCCGTTGGAGGTGCGCAGTGAAGACCGCAGTTTCAGCGTCTGGCTGGAAGGCGAGTGCGTGGCCGACAGCCCGACGTTTGCTGACGACACCGCTCGCGACGTCGCCATCGACACCTTGCGGGTTGCCCTGACGCCGGTTCAGGAATAATCAACGGCTCGGTCCGACCAAGGGCCGATTGCCATTCCCACGGGCCATCGCTACAGTGACGGCCCGTTTTTGTTGCCTTGCTAACGAATTATGACGCCCCTAGAACGATATCAAGCTGATCTGAAACGCCCGGAATTCTTCCATGACGCTTCGCAGGAAACTGCGGTGCGTCATTTGCAGCGCCTATACGACGATCTGGTCGCGGCCTCGCACAGCAAACCGGGTCTGTTCGGCAAACTGTTTGGCAAGAAAGACGCAACGCCGGTCAAGGGTCTGTACTTCTGGGGTGGCGTCGGTCGCGGCAAGACCTATCTGGTCGATACTTTCTTCGAAGCGCTGCCGTTCAAGGAAAAGGTCCGCACTCACTTCCACCGCTTCATGAAGCGCGTGCACGAAGAGATGAAGACCCTCAGCGGCGAAAAAAACCCGCTGACCATCATTGCCAAGCGCTTCTCCGACGAAGCCCGGGTGATTTGTTTCGATGAGTTCTTCGTGTCCGATATCACCGACGCGATGATCCTCGGCACGCTGATGGAAGAGTTGTTCAAGAACGGCGTGACCCTGGTCGCGACCTCGAACATCGTGCCGGACGGTCTGTACAAGGACGGCTTGCAACGTGCGCGCTTCCTGCCGGCCATTGCGCTGATCAAGCAGAACACCGACATCGTCAATGTCGACAGCGGCGTCGATTATCGTCTGCGCCACCTTGAACAAGCGGAGCTGTTTCACTTCCCGCTCGACGATGAATCCCACGAAAGTTTGCGCAAGAGCTTCCGCGCCCTGACGCCGGAATGCACGGCAGCCATCGAAAACGACGTGCTGATGATCGAAAACCGCGAAATCCGTGCCCTGCGCACCTGCGATGACGTGGCCTGGTTCGACTTCCGCGAACTCTGCGATGGCCCGCGCAGCCAGAACGATTACATCGAGCTGGGCAAGATCTTCCACGCCGTGTTGCTCAGCGGTGTCGAGCAGATGAGCGTCACCACCGACGACATCGCCCGACGCTTTATCAACATGGTCGACGAGTTCTACGACCGCAACGTGAAGCTGATCATTTCCGCTGAAGTCGAGCTCAAGGATCTGTACACCGGCGGTCGCCTGAACTTTGAGTTCCAGCGCACCCTCAGCCGTCTGTTGGAAATGCAGTCTCACGAATTCCTGTCCCGGGCGCACCGGCCGTAGGATATTTTGAAAAATGAAAAAGGGCCTGCATTGCAGGCCCTTTTTTTGGGTGCGCTGTGTGTCAGTTTTGAACGAGAAAGCGTGCCAGTTCATCTTGTCGCTGGCAGCCGACGAGCAGCCACAGCAGGATTCGGGCTTTGCGTGGACAGAGAAATCCAGCCATCAATGCACCTTTGCTGATCAGGTCCATCTCGCTGCCAGTAAATCCGTAGGTCGATTGAGCCGTGGAGCCGGAACCTGTCCGGGTCGCAACGATGACAGGGATTTTTCTGGCGATGGTTTCAATGACATCCACCCAGCTCGCGCCAACGTGTCCTGCACCGAAACCCGCAATCACCAGCCCGTCGTAACCCAGTTCTAGGATGTTCTCGATTAACAGGGTATCGGCGCAAAGCGACGCTTCCAGCAGGGCAATCTTCTGTGTGGTCAGCTGTGGCAACGGCAGGATCCTGCGCCGGCCTGGCAGGCGCAGATAGTTGACGGTGTTTTCCATCAGCATGCCGGCAGGACCAACGACGGGGGAGGAAAACGCCTGCAATGCCAATGAGTCGGTTTTGCGGACGGCGTTCGCTGAATGAATCTGTCCGTTCATCACCACGTGAACGCCTCGTTGACGGCTGCTTTCAGCCAGTGCAACCCGGCAAGCATCCAGCAGATTCGCCGGACCATCGGCCCCTGCCTGGGCTGCCGAACGCATGGCGCCGGTCAGGACCAATGGCTCGTCGTGGTCCCACAAATAGTCAAAAAATGTGGCGGTTTCCTCGAGGGTGTCCGTGCCTTGAGTGATGACAACACCCACCGCACCTTGCCTGATTTGAAACTTCGCCCAGGAAAGGACGCTCAGCAAAAAGTCGAAATCCAGCGAGGCACTGGGCAACAGTCCGAGCGTTTCTACGGTGACCCGTGCCAAGGTCGCCAACTCTGGCACCGAGGCCAGCAGGGTTTCGCCGCTGACGGTCGGGATTACCCCTTCGCCGGCGTTCCTGGCTTGCATGCTCACGGTGCCGCCGAGCGCCGCGATGGCCAGTTTGGGCAGGTCCATGTGATACCTCATTTGCGTGTGATGAAAAGTGGCTGTATCCGGATTTGAGACCGTGATACAGCCCAATCGCGACGTTCGTCAGCGGGCTACCAGCAGTCCGACAAACGGAATGATCAGCAACGTACTGATGGCCATGGCCAGTACATTGCCGATGAAGCCGTGCATGTCGGCCGGTAACCGCTTGGCAATCGCGCACGCCAGCGGTGGCGCAATCAGTGCTCCCAACAGTGCACTTGAGGCGATAACCTGCCAACTGCCACCGTACGTCAGAACGGCCGCCGGCACGACTGACACCAACGGAACATAGGTGGGATACCAGCCGCGCAATATCCATTGCCGACGCCAGATCACTACCCCTAACGCCGAGGTCAACGCCTGCGCGGCGATCAGTTGGGGCAGCAAGCCCGTACCATACACCGGGCTTGTCGGGTTCAAGGTGTAAGCCAGCAAGGCGCCCGCGATCAAGCCGAGACTGGCCCATTCATTGCCGAAGAACGGCGCTTCCGAAAAATCGGCCAGCACCCGGCGTAGACTCCATACGACGCCATAGTCCGGCGTCTTGGTGATGACGGGTGCGGACACAGGGGCGGGCGGCTCCTTGAGTGGGTCGGACTTCACCAGGCTCGGCAGGTAACGGCAGAGCAGAAAAGCGCCGACGCTGGCGACCGCCATGCCCGTGACGTTGCCGATTACAGCTGGCAATCCGAGGGGATTGCAGACGTAATTGACGATCAACAAGCACATCGGCGTGACGAACACGGCGCCCATGATTGCGCCATTGATCGTGACCTTCCAGCCGCCGCCAAACATCAGCACCATCGCCGCTGGCAACGAAACAAAGGCGGCAAACGTGGGTTGCCAGCTATTGGCCGTCACCGTCCAGCCCCACAGAAGGTTGCTCAGCAACAGGCCAAGCAACGAGCTGGTGACGAGCCACGGCCATAATCCGCTGCCGTAGCAAATGGTAAAACCTTGCCAGGCTTTTCCCGTTCGATTCGCCCAGTAGGCCAAATAAGCGCCTGCAAGCAGCCCGATCGAAGCGAACTCATGTTTGTAGAACGCCACCTCGCTGATGTCTCCCAAAACCCAACGCAGCCAGGCG
The DNA here is from genome assembly GCF_054898115.1 of Pseudomonas sp. MDT1-16. Classification (NCBI taxonomy): domain Bacteria; kingdom Pseudomonadati; phylum Pseudomonadota; class Gammaproteobacteria; order Pseudomonadales; family Pseudomonadaceae; genus Pseudomonas; species Pseudomonas sp. MDT1-16. The sequence goes on along the minus strand of NZ_CM142717.1, from coordinate 5,300,755 downwards.
CTCGGCTCCGGGAGGCTCGATACCATGTGACTGTAGTCTGGCCAATGGGCTGACCAGGATGCCCGGTAGGTGAATGAAAGCCAGATGATCAACAGTGCCGTGCCGAGCATCAGCCAGATGATCGCCGTATCCAGCGGTGACCTGGCGGCAAGCCGGTTTTGCGGTTTTTCGTTTGCAGTTTCCATCACTCATCCCCCCTATCAGCGCGGCAGACAAGGGTGCTGGGTGTAACCGAGCATTTGATCGTAGAGATCGGCTCGACGATCTCGATGCAAATCGTTCAAGTTGTTCCAGATCGGCGCGCTGCGCGAGCTGGTCAGGTCGATGTCGGCAAACAGGATCTCCTGCTTGTCCGCTGAAGCCACCTGGCCAATCGGCCAACCGTTGGTGCCCGCGATCAGCGAACAACCCAGGTAACGTGCACCTCGCTCTTCGCCGATCCGGCTCGCCGCCGCAATAAACACATTGTTGACGTGAGCCGCCGTCATCGTCAGGTACGACGCCATGCACTTGCCGGCGTCATCGAACAGGGGCGGCGGGGTCCAGACCCAGTTGTTCAGACTGCAAATAATGTCGGCGCCTTGCTGGCTCAAAATGCGCGGGACTTCCGGGAACCAGATATCCCAGCAGATCAACAACCCTATGCGACCGATGGGGGTGTCGAAAACCGGGAAGCCTAGATCGCCCGGCGTGAACCACAATTTTTCCAGATTCCATAAATGTGCTTTTCGGTACTTGCCGATGAAGCCGTCAGGCCCGACAAGAACGCCGGTGTTGAACAGCTGCATGCCGTCGCGCTCCGTCAAACCGGCGACCAGATAAACCTTGTGTTGGCGGGCAAAGTCCATCCAACTCTGCACGCTCGGCCCGCTGGGAACGGCCTCCGAATGCTCGAACGCATCCTGCCGGGTTTCGAAGAAGTAACCTGTGCTTGAAAGCTCGGGCAGGACGATGAGATTCGCACCGTCATTTGCCGCTTCCAACGCTAATTCCAGGCTGTTGCGCAGATTTGTTTCGCGATTTTGTATGCCGACTTGTGGATCGAATTGCACGACTGCTACACGAACAGGGCTTGTTGGATCGCTCATTGTCGATGACCTCTTTTTTATTGTTATTCACGCTGTTTAATTGCGTGTTTATGAGAGTCGAATCGGCGAGAGCGCGTAAGTCAGCTAATTCCGTTTAGGGTGTAGTCCGTATCCCAAGATGATTGCGCGAGGCGCTTGACAGGAGGGTCGCCAAAGTAAAGCCAATGCACGTCGTGCATGGCTCCAGGGCAAGGAAGTTGATCAGGTCCTGACGTTATAGTGCGGATAGTCGCTCATGGAAAAACCGCCATGGAAGGCTGCCCCGGTTTTGTTGCAGATATGAATGACCGCATCGACGGCGCCCCGAAAGCACGGCTCGGTCCAGCCAGCATCGACTGAAAACGACTCCCCGGAAAAATACAGACCTGAAACATGCGCGAAATCCCGGTTGTACTTCATCAGGCTGACGGCGTCGTAGTAAGTGCCGGGTCGGTATAACTTTGCACAACCCAGCGCATTTTTATCGGTGATCCAACGTTGGACCACGGCTTGATCCAAGCCAATGTAGGGAGTGATTTTCTCCTGGATATTGGCGGAATGCATAAGGATCCGGTCCAGCTCTTTGGCACACTTGTTCACCAGTTCCTTGTCGGTGAAAGAGGCCAGTTTGGTGGCGTCATCCTCCCATGTGTAACTTAAAAGGATGCAGTCGTAACTGTAGTTATCGTTGTAGCGGTAGGTGTAGACGTCGTGAATGAAGCTGTCAGTGATGATGACTTGCGGGATTTTGCTGTTTTTCGAAAGGAAGGATTTTTTTAACGGTGCGAAGACTTTGCAACTGGTTTCCCAGTGCGCGGTTTTATAGGCATTGATCGTCTCGAACGGCAGCATCTGTGGTGTGAAGTTTTCAAGCTTGATGCGAGTTTCGATCAGCCAGGAGGGAAGGGTCATGATGACCGAATCAAAGTCATCGTAGTGCTCCTGGATTTGCTCGGGTTGGCTATGTTTCGAGTTGTAGTAGACGCGTGTTTTCTGGTTCGTCAGTTTTTTAAGTTTTGTAACGGATGAGTCCATGAGCAATCCGTTGTTTCTTTCCTGGCAGTGTTCGTAGAAGGACTTTCCGGTTTCGTCGGTTTTCATGAACAGCAGGCATTCGTCCAGCGCTGCGAGTCCGATGTAGCGTGGCCTGTCGAAACTCTGCCCGCTTGAGTCAAAAACGGCTTCGTTGTGCAGGCAGGGTGAATCCAGCGGATCGCCCGTTGAGTCGACCCGACCATGGATCAATTGCAATTGGCTGCTGAATCCAAAAATGGCAGTGCGCAGGGGATAAAGGGAGCAGACATCGTAAAAGGCCCCCCAGCTACCGTCGCCGATGCCTATGGCATAGAAGATCGCGGACTCCTGCGCGGACATTCCCATTCCGCCAAAGTCCCCCGGTGAGCGTTCATCCCAAGCTTGCAGGGCGGGCATGCTGACCAGGTCGCGAAACGAAACGCTCTCGTATTTTTCGACGATAGCGGCCCACATGGCTTCCCATTCCTGACGGGCGTAAACCTCTGCGACGTGCCGGGTCATGCGATCGGCAAAGGCCTTCCACTTTGCATAAACCTTTTGCAGTTCTTCACCGGGAGGTGGTGTCTGCCCATCTTCATTTTTCCAGATCAACATCTGCGGAGCCGGTCCGTCGCCCATGCTGCCCTCTCGTAGATAGATCCCGGTCGAAGTGACCCATTGGCTTCCGGGATTGGCAAAATCTGAGAACGCCAGGTCGAACGCCTTGGCGTAGTAAGCCATCAGCGACCGGCCCTCTGTCGGTGACTCGTCCGCCCGGTTGAAGAAGGGCATGCGCATGGCCCCCATTTCAAACGGTGTATGACTCATCGCCGAGCTCGGGCTTCCAGGGACAGTCAGGTGCCTGCCGCCTATGCGTCTGGATTGTTCTATGAGGGTGATATGGGTGAACCCGCAACGATAAAGTTCTCTGGCGGCAGTCAGTCCGGTGACGCCGGCGCCAATAATGCAAATTTTATGTTGTGGGTCAGTTGCCTTGGCGATGCCGTTTTCCTGTTCAACCAATGCTCGATAGTCGAAGCACAAATCTGGCGGGTTGGGGAAACGGGCCTTCCACTTGTTTTCCGCCGAGCGTTTTGGGCGAGCGGCATCCTTCGTGGCACAGGAGGGGTAGTTGTAGCTTGATCCGATAGTCACTGTTGATCGTCCCTGATGGTGTTTTCAGGGACGATGTTGAGGTTCTGAACGCGCAGCGTATAGGAGACAAGCAAGGCTCGCAGATACTCTTTATTCGTTTTTTAGCGTGGGAAAAGATCAGCAGGGCTCCGGCTAAGGATCCCTGCGGTATTGGGCTACGCCGCTTGCTGAAACTGCTGCCGATACTGGTTCGGCGACAATTCGGTGTGCTGGCGAAACAACCGCGCGAAGAAGCTCGCATCGTCGTAACCGACTTCATAGCTGATGGTCTTGATGCTCTTGCGGCTGCCGGACAGCAAGCCCTTGGCCGTCTCGATACGCAGTCGTTGCAGGTAATGCAGCGGCTTGTCGCCGGTGGCGGTCTGGAAGCGCCGCATGAAATTGCGGATGCTCATGCCGTGTTCGCGAGCCACGTCTTCGAAGCGGAATTTGTCGGCGAAGTGTTCTTCGAGCCAGTGCTGGATCTGCAGGATGATCACGTCCTGGTGCAGCTTCTGGCCGCCGAAACCGATGCGTCCCGGCGAGTAGCTGCGCTGCACTTCATAGAGAATGTCCCGCGCCACGGCTTGGGACACGTTGGCGCCGCAAAAGCGTTCGATCAGGTAGATGTAAAGGTCGCAGGCCGAGGTGGTGCCGCCAGCGCAATACAGGTTATCGGCGTCGGTCAGGTGCTTGTCCTGATTGAGCTGAACCCGTGGGAAGCGTTCGGCAAACGCATTGAAGAAGCGCCAGTAAGTGGTCGCTTCCTTGCCATCGAGCAGCCCGGCCTCGGCCAGCCAGAACACCCCGGTGGCTTCGCCGCAGAGCACGGCGCCGCGAGCATGTTGCTGGCGCAACCAAGGCAGGACCTGTGGATAACGTTGGCAAAGGGTGTCGAAATCGTCCCAGAAGGCTGGAAGGACAATGATGTCGGCGTTTTCCAGGCCGCCGTCCACCGGCATGATCACGTCACTGAAGCTGTTCACCGGTTTGCCGTCGGGGCTGACCAGGCGGGTTTCGAACGCCGGCGTCAGGCCGTGGCCCAGTTGTTTGCCGTAACGCAGGCTGGCCAGGTGGAAGAAATCCTTGGCTTGCATGAGGGTGGAGGCGAAAACCCGGTCGATAGCCAGGATGCTGACGCGCCGCAAAGGCGTGGAGACTTGGTTAGACATAATTCAACTTTATTCTTATAGGGGAAAGTGGTCACCAGACGGCTGGATCGTCTTATTTTTTGTCGGATGTGTCCAGTGTCCTGTATCGGATACAAGGCTAGTCTCTGAAGGTCAATTCCGGCTAACAACAACGACAGGTGCCGCATGATCCCCAGAACATTGTTCAGTTCCGAGCACGAACTTTTTCGCGACAGCGTGCGAACGTTCCTCGAAAAAGAGGCCGTGCCGTTCCATGGACAATGGGAAAAACAAGGCTATATCGACCGTAAACTCTGGAACAAGGCAGGGGAGGCGGGAATGTTGTGCTCGCATCTGCCGGAAGAATACGGCGGGCTGGGGGCGGACTTTCTCTACAGCGCGGTGGTCATCGAAGAGATAGGTCGTCTCGGTCTGACCGGTATCGGTTTTTCCCTGCATTCGGACATCGTCGCGCCATACATCCTGCATTACGGCAGTGAAGCGCTGAAACAAAAATACCTGCCGAAGCTGGTGTCCGGAGAGATGGTCACCGCGATTGCCATGACCGAACCGGGTGCCGGTTCCGACCTGCAAGGGGTGAAAACTACCGCCGTGCTGGAGGGTGATGAGTACGTGATCAACGGTTCGAAGACCTTCATCACCAACGGCTTTCTGGCTGACCTGGTGATTGTCGTGGCGAAGACCGATCCGAAGGCCGGCGCCAAGGGCACCAGTCTGTTTCTGGTGGAAGCGAACACGCCTGGCTTCGCCAAGGGCAAGCGCCTGGAAAAAGTCGGCATGAAAGCCCAGGACACGTCGGAGCTGTTCTTCCAGGACGTGCGTGTGCCGAAGGAAAACCTGCTGGGTCAGGCCGGGATGGGGTTCGCCTACCTGATGCAGGAGTTGCCGCAGGAGCGTCTCACCGTTGCCATTGGCGGGCTGGCTTCGGCTGAAGCTGCGCTGCAATGGACGCTCGACTACACCCGTGAACGCAAGGCCTTCGGCAAGGCGATCGCTGACTTCCAGAACACCCGCTTCAAACTGGCCGAGATGGCAACCGAGATTCAGATCGGTCGGGTCTTTGTCGATCGTTGTCTGGAGCTGCACCTGCAAGGCAAGCTCGACGTGCCGACAGCGGCGATGGCCAAGTATTGGGGCACAGACTTGCAATGCAAGGTGCTCGACGAGTGCGTGCAGTTGCATGGCGGTTACGGGTTCATGTGGGAATACCCGATCGCCCGGGCGTGGGCGGATGCGCGGGTGCAGCGGATCTATGCCGGCACCAACGAAATCATGAAGGAGATTATTGCGCGGTCGCTGTAACACGATCGTTCCCACGCTCTGCGTGGGAATGCCGCCAGGGACGCTCCGCGTTCCGCTTCCGGTGACGCAGAGCGTCACGGCATGCATTCCCACGCAGAGCGTGGGAACGATCAGTGCGGGTTACGGTGCAGGATTCGGCTGATCCTGGTGAATCGCCTCAATCCCCTCTAGCACTTCATCGGACAGCTTCAAGTCGAAGCTGGCAATGTTGCTGTCCAATTGCTCCATTGTCGTGGCGCCAATGATGTTGCTGGTCACAAACGGCTGCTGAGTGACAAACGCCAACGCCATTTGCGCCGGGTCCAGGCCGTGTTCACGCGCCAGTGCGACATAACGGCTGCACGCTGCTTCCGACTGCGGGTTGAAATAGCGGCTGAAGCGGCTGTAGAGGCTCAGGCGACCTTTAGGTGGACGCGCGCCACCTTCGTACTTGCCCGACAGGAAGCCGAACGCCAGCGGCGAATAGGCGAGCAGGCCGCACTGTTCGCGGATGGCGATTTCCGCCAGACCGACTTCGAAGCTGCGATTGAGCAGGTTGTACGGGTTCTGGATCGACACCGCGCGTGGCCAGCCACGGGCTTCTGCCAGGGCGAGGAAGCGCATGGTGCCCCACGGCGTCTCGTTGGACAGGCCGATGTGGCGGATTTTGCCGGCCTTGACCTGTTCGTCCAGCGCTTCGAGGGTGTCCTCCAGTGGCGTGAGGTTGGCTTCGATCTTGTGTTTGTAGCCGAGCTGACCGAAGAAATTGGTGCTGCGCTCCGGCCAGTGCAGCTGGTAGAGGTCGATGTAATCGGTCTGCAAGCGCTTGAGGCTGGCGTCCACGGCTTCGGTGATGTGCTGGCGGTTGTGCCGCAGGTTTTTGTCGCGAATGTAGTCGATGGTGTTGCCGGGGCCGGCGATCTTGCTCGCCAGGATCCAGTCGGCCCGATCGCCGCGACTTTTGAAGTAATTGCCGATGTAGCGTTCGGTGGTGGCGTAGGTTTCGGCTTTGGGTGGCACCGGGTACATCTCGGCGGTATCGATGAAATTGATCCCGGCGCTCTTGGCCCGTTCAATCTGGGCGAAGGCTTCAGCCTCGCTGTTTTGCTCGCCCCAGGTCATGGTGCCGAGGCAGATTGCACTCACGTTCAGATTGGTTCGGCCTAGCTGGCGATAGTCCATCGGGTGCTCCCTTGGCAAAACAATCATAAAAGCAGGTTGAATTATTTTTCGCAATCTGCATAATTGCGCACCTCTTTCTGCAGTGGAAGTGATGCGCCGCCGCCGAAGAATCTTGCCGTTGAACGGACGCGCCGACCCGAGCCCCCGAAAGCGTCTGTATCCGGCTGCCTTTGACTTGTCAAAGTACGCACTATTCAGTAAGATCCGCCGTCTAATTTACAGGGCGGCCCCTGAGGCTATAAAGAATGAAAACTTTTACTGCTAAACCGGAAACAGTACAGCGCGACTGGTTTGTCGTCGACGCTGCAGGTCAGACCCTGGGTCGTCTGGCCACCGAAATCGCGAGCCGTCTGCGTGGCAAGCATAAAGCTGAGTACACGCCTCACGTTGACACCGGCGATTACATCGTCGTTATCAATGCCGAGCAGATTCGTGTAACCGGTGCTAAAACCACCGACAAAATCTACTACTCCCACTCCGGTTTTCCGGGCGGCATCAAGTCGATCAACTTCGAAAAGCTGATCGCTAAAGCCCCTGAGCGCGTGATCGAGACCGCGGTCAAAGGCATGCTGCCTAAGAACCCGCTGGGTCGCGACATGTATCGTAAGCTGAAAGTCTATGCGGGCGCTGTACACCCTCATACTGCTCAGCAGCCCCAAGAACTGAAGTTTTAACGGAATAGTTCATTATGTCGGCGACTCAAAATTACGGCACTGGCCGTCGCAAGACCGCAACCGCACGCGTTTTCCTGCGTCCGGGCACTGGTAACATCTCCATCAACAACCGCACCCTGGAAAATTTCTTCGGCCGCGAAACTGCCCGCATGGTAGTTCGTCAGCCGCTGGAACTGACTGAGACTGTCGAGAAATTCGACATCTACGTCACCGTGATCGGTGGTGGTGTAAGTGGTCAAGCTGGCGCAATCCGCCACGGTATCACTCGCGCACTGATGCAGTACGACGAAACCCTGCGTGGCGCTCTGCGCAAAGCTGGCTTCGTTACTCGCGATGCTCGTGAAGTTGAACGTAAGAAAGTTGGTCTGCGTAAAGCGCGTAAGCGTCCGCAGTACTCGAAGCGTTAATTCGCTTTCGCGTTCAAAAAGAACGCCCAGTTTCCTCGCGAAGCTGGGCGTTTTTTTATGGGCGCGATTTACCAGGGAATTGCTCTGTGACAACTTGCCACAGCCGTAGAAGCCCTATACTGCAAGGCTTGGCAGTGGAGCCCCTCGGTAATTACCTTGTCAGAATTGGGGCTTTTCATTACCATTCGGCAAAATTTTTATAAGTTCAGATTTTTACTTAGTAGACGCCTGATTTAACAGGCCACAAAGCTGATGGGAGAGGACTGAATGAGCAATGACGGCGTGAATGCAGGCCGGCGTCGCTTCTTGGTAGCAGCCACATCCGTGGTGGGTGCTGCAGGAGCGGTGGGGGCTGCGGTCCCGTTCGTGGGGTCATGGTTTCCCAGTGCCAAGGCGAAAGCCGCAGGTGCACCGGTGAAGGTGAATGTCAGCAAAATCGAGCCAGGCCAGCAGATGATTGCTGAGTGGCGCGGTCAGCCGGTGTTCATTGTCCGCCGTACCGAGGAAATCCTGGGGAATCTGAAAAAGATCGAGGGCCAGCTATCTGACCCGACCTCCAAGAACTCGACACAACCGACGTATGTCGACCCGGAAACGCGTTCGATCAAGCCAGAGGTTCTGCTGCTGATCGGTATCTGCACACACCTGGGTTGCTCGCCGACCTTCCGTCCAGAAGTGGCGCCTGCGGATCTGGGCAAGGACTGGGTAGGTGGTTATTTCTGCCCTTGCCACGGTTCCCACTACGATCTGGCTGGTCGCGTCTACAAGTCGCAACCTGCGCCTTTGAACCTGCCAGTTCCCCCGCATTCCTATGAGACCGATGACGTCATTGTCATTGGCGTCGATACGGAGAAAGCGTGATGAGCAAGTTCATGGATTGGGTTGATGCGCGCTTTCCCGCGACCAAAATGTGGGAAGACCATCTCAGCAAGTACTACGCCCCGAAGAACTTCAACTTCTTCTATTTCTTTGGCTCCCTTGCACTGCTCGTTCTGGTCAACCAGATCGTTACCGGTGTCTGGCTGACCATGAGCTACACCCCGTCGGCGGAAGAGGCGTTTGCTTCCGTCGAATACATCATGCGCGACGTCGAGTACGGCTCGATCCTGCGTATGTTGCACGCGGTCGGCGCTTCGATGTTCTTCATCGTGGTTTATCTGCACATGTTCCGTGGCTTGCTCTACGGTTCGTACCAGAAGCCGCGTGAGCTGGTGTGGGTCTTCGGCATGCTGATCTATCTGGCGCTGATGGCTGAAGCCTTCATGGGTTACCTGCTGCCGTGGGGCCAGATGTCCTACTGGGGTGCCCAGGTGATCATCTCGCTGTTTGGGGCAATCCCGCTCATCGGCGACGACCTGACTCAGTGGATTCGTGGTGACTACCTGATTTCGGGTATTACCCTGAACCGCTTCTTCGCCCTGCACGTAGTCGCCTTGCCGATCGTGATTCTCGGTCTGGTGGTGCTGCACGTCCTGGCGCTGCACGAAGTCGGTTCGAACAACCCGGACGGCGTGGACATCAAGAAACACAAAGACGAAAACGGCGTACCGCTGGACGGCATTGCCTTCCATCCGTACTACACCGTGAAAGATATCGTCGGCGTGGTGGTGTTCCTGTTCATCTTCTGCTCGATCGTGTTCTTCTTTCCGGAAATGGGCGGCTACTTCCTCGAGAAGCCGAACTTTGAAGTGGCGAACGCCTTCAAGACGCCAGAGCACATCGCTCCGGTCTGGTACTTCACGCCGTTCTACGCGATTTTGCGGGCGGTTCCGGACAAGCTTCTGGGCGTTATCGCCATGGGGGCGGCCATCGCGGTGCTGTTCGTCCTGCCATGGCTGGACCGAAGCCCGGTCAAGTCGATGCGCTACAAAGGCTGGCTGAGCAAAATCTGGCTGGTGGTGTTCTGCGTTTCGTTCGTGATCCTCGGCATTCTGGGTGTTCTGGCCCCGACGCCAGGTCGTACGTTGCTGTCGCAGGTGTGCACGTTCCTGTACTTCGCCTACTTCATTCTGATGCCGTTCTACACCAGGCTCGAGAAGACCAAACCGGTTCCGGAAAGGGTGACTGGCTGATGAAAAAGCTATTTGCTGTACTGATTCTTGCTGCTATGCCTGTGTTCTCGTTCGCGTCGACAGCGGGTGCTCCTGAGCTGGAAAAGGTCGACATCGACGTTTCCGACAAGGCTGCAATGCAGGATGGCGCACGTACTTTTGCCAACTACTGCATGGGCTGTCACAGCGCCAAGTTCCAGCGTTACGAGCGTGTCGCTGATGATCTGGGCATTCCGCACGACCTGATGCTCTCGAATCTGGTGTTCACCGGCGCCAAGATCGGCGATCACATGAGCATCGGCATGCAACCGGCTGACGCCAAAACCTGGTTCGGTGCGGCACCGCCCGACCTGACCCTGGTCGCCCGCGTTCGCGGCACTGACTGGCTCTACGGTTACCTGAAGTCCTTCTACGAAGACCCGTCGCGTCCTTGGGGCGTGAACAACAAGGTGTTCCCGAACGTCGGGATGCCTAACGTTCTGGTCGGCCTGCAGGGGCGTCAGGTGGTAGGCTGTAAACAAGTTCAAATCGTCGAAGACGGCAAGAAGCAATACGATCCGCTGACCGGTACGGCTTTGACTCATGAAGCCTGCGACCAGCTGACCATACTGCCGAAAACCGGCACGCTGAACGAAGAGCAGTTCGACGAGAAGGTCAAGAATCTGGTGACCTTCCTGGCCTACTCGGCCAACCCGGTGAAGCTGCAGCATCAGCGCATCGGTACCTATGTGTTGCTGTACCTGGCGTTCTTCTTCGTATTCGCTTACTTGCTCAAGCGTGAATACTGGAAAGACGTCCATTGATAAAGCTGTAAGCAATTGCTGTTAATCGCGCGCGCCCAAGGGCGTCTCTGAAGGTGTAACGAGCCTGGTGAACCAGGCGTTACGGGAGGCGCCCTCTGGGCGCGCGCGTTTTTCCGCTTCCGATAATTTCAACAAGCGAGGAGGACCGCCATGGGCGTGACCAATCGGTTGGCCTGTTACTCCGACCCCGCCGACCACTATTCCCACCGAGTACGTATCGTACTTGCAGAGAAGGGTGTCAGCGCCGAGATCATTTACGTGGAAGCTGGTCGCCAGCCGCCTAAACTGATTGAAGTGAACCCTTACGGCAGCCTGCCTACCCTGGTCGATCGCGACCTGGCGTTGTGGGAGTCGACCGTGGTGATGGAATATCTGGATGAGCGTTACCCGCACCCGCCGTTACTGCCGGTTTATCCTGTGGCGCGTGCCAACAGCCGTCTGCTGATTCATCGTATTCAGCGTGACTGGTGTGGTCTGGTGGATCTGATCCTGGATTCGAAGACCAAGGAAGCAGCCCGTGTTGTGGCTCGTAAAGAGCTGCGCGAAAGCCTGACCGGCGTATCGCCGTTGTTTGCCGACAAGCCGTTTTTCCTCAGTGAGGAACAAAGTCTGGTGGATTGCTGCCTATTACCAATACTCTGGCGATTGCCGATTTTGGGTATAGAACTGCCGCGGCCTGCCAAGCCGCTGCTTGATTACATGGAGCGCTCGTTTGCGCGTGAGGCTTTCCAGGCGAGTCTGTCTGGTGTCGAACGCGATATGCGCTAAGGCTTAAGGAGCCGCTATGAACTCCAGTCGACCTTATCTGGTCCGCGCGCTCTACGAGTGGATTGTGGACAACGATTGCACCCCGCACATGCTGGTCAATTCTGAGTATCCGTCGGTGCAGGTGCCTCAGGGTTTTGCCAGTGACGGACAGATTGTCTTGAACGTATCGCCGGCAGCCGTGCGTCATCTGCACATGGACAACGAAGCGGTCAGCTTCGAGGGGCGCTTCGGTGGCGTGCCGCACACCCTGTACGTGCCTATCGCATCGATCCTGGGCATTTACGCTCGGGAGAACGGTCAGGGCATGGTGTTCGATCTTGAATCGCCTGGGGAAGACGAGGAAGAGATCGAGCCGGAGGACGATATTCCGCCACCCGACAGCGAGCCGCCGCGTCCCAGCGGTCGACCCAGTTTGAAAGTGGTGAAGTAATAAAAAAGGCGATCCGGATGGATCGCCTTTTTTGTGCCTGCGGTTTGCGTGTCAGTCGATGTATTCAAACAGCTTCACGATCTTCTGCACGCCGGAAACGCCTTGCACCAGGTTGGTGGCCTGAGCCGCCTCCTGCTTGGTCAGCAGGCCCAGCAGGTAGACGATGCCGTTCTCGGTGACGACCTTGATGCGCGAACCCGGGATGTTCGGGTCAGTGAGCATTTGGGTCTTGATCTTGGAAGTCAGCCAGGTGTCGTTCTGGCGGGCAAGGAAGCCGGAGGGTGGCAGGACCTGCAGTTCGTTATGGACCGTCTTCACGCGCTGAACAGCCGCAGCGGCTTGTTCGGCCTTGGCCTTGAGGTCTGCGCGCGGGGTTTGCCCGGCGAGCAGTACGACACCGTTGAAGCTGGTGACAACGATGTGCGAGTCGTTGTCCAGGGCTGGATCGGCCTTGGCGATGTTCACGCCGACCTTGGTGTCGATCAGCGAGTCGTCGATCTTGCTGCCGAAGGTGCGGGTGCCGCGGTCATCTTCAATCGGCGCTTCACGGCTGGCGTTAACCACCGAGGTGCAGCCGCTGATACCGAGGCACAGGGTCAAGGCCAGAAGGCCTAGGCGATTAGGGGTCATTCTTCACTCCCGAACAGTTGGCTGTCGATCAAATCGCAAAGGCAATGGATCGCCAGCAGGTGGACTTCCTGAATACGTGCAGTGACGTTGGCCGGTACGCGAATCTCGACGTCCTCGGGCAATAGCAGCGACGCCATGCCGCCGCCGTCGCGCCCCGTCAATGCTACGACAATCATTTCGCGATCATGTGCGGCCTGGATCGCTTGAATAATGTTCGCCGAGTTGCCGCTGGTGGAAATCGCCAGCAATACGTCACCCGGCTGGCCGAGGGCACGGATCTGTTTGGAGAAAATTTCGTTGTAGCTGTAGTCGTTGGCAATCGAGGTGATCGTCGAGCTGTCGGTGGTCAATGCGATGGCTGGCAGGCTCGGACGTTCGCGCTCGAAGCGATTGAGCAACTCGGACGAGAAGTGCTGGGCGTCACCGGCGGAACCGCCGTTGCCGCAGGACAGCATTTTGCCTTCGTTGAGCAGGGCGTTGACCATCACCTGGCTGGCTTGCTCGATGTGCGGTGCAAGTACGTCCATCGCCATTTGCTTGGTGTCGATACTGGCCTGAAAAAGCTGGCGAATTCGGGATTGCATGTCCATCTGTGTGACCTTAATTAGCGCGGCTACTCGGCACATGAATGTGCAGCCCGCAAAGCAAAGAGCAAAAGTGTTGGGTGAAAGTATCCGGTTCGGGACGCACGCGATCAGCTGTCGAAGGCATTCTGCAACCAGTTCAGCTGATCAAGGTTGCTGTCGATGGCAACCACGTCGAAACGGCAAGGGGAATTGGCCCAACGCGACTCGCGCTGAAGAAAATACTGCGCGGCAAATATCAGTTTCTGCCGTTTGCGCTCATCGATGCTATCAAGCGCGCCACCCCATTGAGTGTTTTTTCTGTAGCGGACTTCGACGAATACTACTGTATCGCCATCAAGCATGACCAGATCAAGCTCGCCGCGTTTACACAACCAGTTCTGCGCCAGCAGGCACAGACCCTGTTGTTGAAGATGCTCGAGCGCATGACGCTCGGCATCTTTACCGCTTTGCTGGCGTGACCTGTCGGGCATCAGCGCGAGGTGTCCGGCAGGCGTTGAACCTGACCGTTCACGAACTGTGCCCACGGCAACTGACGCACGACACGTTGGTTCTGAGTCATGCCCAGGCTGCCTGATTGACCTTCGATGCGGCTGTCGGGCAAGGCCTTGAGTTGCCCCAGGCGTGGTGCCAGGCTATAGGCGTCGACACCCATCGCGTACAGGCGGCCCAGGCTGCCAGCAGCTTGCGGCCATTGAGCCGTCACTTGTTTGCGCAATGGATCGTTGGCCTCCAGCAACCATGGGGTTTCGCAGAAGCGAATGCCGTTCATGTCGTTGTACTGATTCACATCACCGCTGGCGCTGAACACGTGGGAGGTGGCGTAAACCGGCACGTCACCGGCGTACTGGAAGTTCAGGGTCGGCTTGATCTGCTGGGCTTGCTGAGGCGTTGCGGCCAGGAAGATGAACTCGATGTCCTGGCGACGCGAAGGCTGTGCGGCTACCTGCGAGCCAACGGTGCTTTGCAGGCTCTTGGCACGACCTTCGCTCTGACGCAGCTGGAACATGTCGGCAATCTGCTGGGCCAGTTGAACCGGTTGGTCGACCCGTTCGGTAGCGACGATGCTGCCACCGTTGGCCTGCCAATCCTGGCTGAACGCTCTCAACACGCGATCGCCCCATTCGCCTTTTGGCACCATGATGGCTGCGCGATGCAGGCCATCGGCGCGAGCACGACGCGACACTTCGCGAGCTTCGTCTTCAGCAGCAAGACCAAACTGGAACAGCTGGGCCGGACCTTGTTCGCCTTCGCTGTAATTCAGCGCCAGGGTGGTGATCGGCAGTTGTGGGCGAGCGCTGAGCTGTTTGACCAGCGGCTTCTCCAGCGGGCCGACGACCAGTTGCACGCCATTGGCCTGCGCCTTGCGATAAAACTCATCCATGGACGTCAGGCGCGAGCTGTCATAGAACTCGATGGCTGGCGGCTTCTGCCCGGCTTGTTGCGCCTGGTAGTGAGCGGCCATGAAGCCTTCGCGCAGTGCTTTGCCGACCGACGCCAGCGGGCCGTCTTGTGGCAGCAGCAGGGCGATTTTGCCCAGGGGCTGGCTGGCCAGCTCCTTGAGCTTGGTCAGTGGCAACGGCAATTGAATGGCGGCCGGGTGCTTTGGATTCTGCGCGCGCCAGTTGTCGATCGCGGCTTGCTGCTGTTCCAGGGTGCCGGCAGTTTTCACCGCCAGTGCCAGGCCCATCCAGCCGCCGAGGTCGTCGGTGGAGGTTGGCTGCAATTGATCGGTTGGCAACGAAGCGATCAGGGTCCAGATCGCTTCGTGGTTTTTGCTGGCCGCTTCACCTTCGAGCATTGGCGCAATAAAGATGCGCTCCCGTGCGGCGGCCAGGGTCTGGCCATCGGCTTCAAGGGCGCGTGCATGAACGGTGCCGGTGCGAACCTGTTGCTCGACCGGCAGTTCGCTCAGGCGTTGCAGGCTTGGATGACTCAAGGCCGTCAGCGCCGCTTTGGGCTGATTGCGAACCATGGCCAGTTCAGCCGCCAGGGTGCTGGCGAAAACCTGTTGGCCAGGCTTGAGTTGTTCGACGGGGACTTGTTGCAGGATTTGCGCGGACTGGCCGGCATTCCCCTGACGATAAGCCAGGTCAGCCGCGCTCAGGCGCAACAGGGCGGCTTTTTCCGGGTCTTTGCTTTGGGCGGCCTGTGCGAGCAATTGCTCGATACTGGCATCCGGGGTCCGTGGAAGTTCGCCAAGGCTGGAGGAGGGCGAGCTGGCGCAAGCCGCCAGCAAGGCAGCGAGGCAGAGGGCAGTGAGCAGCCGCAGGCAAGCGATCATGTAAGTGTTCCTGATACTCGATCAAATTAGCGTGGAATTGTACCCAAGCACTGGCCGGGGCGCGATGTTACTGGTGTGAATCGATCAATTTAGCTCGTGCAAATGTTGCGGCACTGCAAAAAAGGCTGCAAAGCCGAGGGCTGCTTGCGCGTATCGCGAGCGTCACGACGCGCTACAATGGCGGCTTTTACCGATCATGAGGTGTGCGCTTTGACTGCTCCAGGTGCTTTGAATTCCGCTGCTGGCTCGCTTTATGTGGTGGCGACGCCCATCGGCAACCTGGACGATATCAGTGCGCGTGCGCTGAAGATCCTGCGCGAGGTCGCCCTGATCGCCGCCGAAGATACCCGCCACTCCCAGCGATTGATGCAGCATTTCGGCATTCCTACACCGCTGGCGGCCTGCCATGAACACAATGAACGGGATGAAGGTAGCCGCTTTATCGCCCGCTTGCTCGCCGGCGACGATGTGGCGCTGATTTCCGATGCCGGCACGCCGTTGATTTCCGATCCGGGTTATCACCTCGTGCGTCAGGCCCGTGCTGCGGGAATTAATGTTGTGCCGGTTCCGGGCGCCTGCGCTCTGATCGCGGCGTTGTCGGCGGCGGGGCTGCCGTCGGACCGTTTCATCTTCGAAGGCTTCCTGCCGGCCAAGGCTGTCGGTCGGCGCGCTCGTCTGGAGTTGGTAAAGGAAGAACCGCGCACGCTGATCTTCTATGAAGCCCCGCACCGGATCCTTGAGTGCCTGCAAGACATGGAGCTGGTATTCGGCGGCGAACGTCCAGCGTTGCTGGCGCGCGAGCTGACCAAGACTTTCGAAACCCTTAAAGGCTTGCCGCTGGCCGAATTACGCGAGTTCGTCGAGTCAGACAGCAATCAGCAGCGCGGCGAGTGCGTGGTGTTGGTGGCGGGTTGGTCTGCCCCCGAGACCGAGGACGCCGTCAGCAGTGAAGCGATGCGCATTCTGAATCTGTTGCTTGAAGAAATGCCGCTCAAGCGTGCCGCAGCCTTGGCGGCGCAAATTACCGGGGAGCGCAAAAATGTTCTCTACCAGGTTGCGCTGGACAAACAGAAGGGCGAGTAAAACCCGACGTGTAGAAGGGGTTCAAGGCGTTTAGCACTTGTTCTTCAGACGCTCTGCCGTTAACCTTTGCGGCGGAGAGTCGATCGGACAGTCGCTGCCCTCTATGAAAATTAGGGGGGGGAGGAAAGTCCGGGCTCCATAGGGCGAAGTGCCAGGTAATGCCTGGGAGGCGTGAGCCTACGGAAAGTGCCACAGAAAATAACCGCCTAAGCGCTTCGGCGCCGGTAAGGGTGAAAAGGTGCGGTAAGAGCGCACCGCACGTCTGGCAACAGTTCGTGGCTAGGTAAACCCCACTTGGAGCAAGACCAAATAGGGTCCCAAGGCGTGGCCCGCGCTGGGACCGGGTAGGTTGCTAAAGATGTCCAGTGATGGCCATCGTAGACGAATGACTGTTCAAGACAGAACCCGGCTTACAGATCGACTCTCCACCTTTTTCTCTCCTCTGCTTAAATCATTGAGCAGGGCGCTGGTGATGGCAATTCCCTTCCTTACACAATCGTCGGCAGAAGCACTTTCGTAATACCAAAAAAATCTTACTCTTAATAAATTACTTTAACTTTCGAACGCAGCCATCAGTGCTGGTTCAAGTTATTGAGCCGAAAGACACGTCTGATTCTCCTTGCCCCTCCTAATACGCTCCTAAATCTCAGTTCTGTAAGGCTTTTCCTTTAATCCGCGCCTTGACGGTGCAGTGGCCGCATTCCTATAGTGTGCACAAGTGGCGGAAAGTGGCATGAAGTGGGTTTTTTGAACTCAAAACGCTAATATTTGGAGAAACGCTGACGTGTTTCGCGGAGCTAACGCTATCAGTCTCGACGCAAAGGGCCGTCTCGCTATGCCGAGCCGGTACCGTGACGAACTCGTTTCGCGTAGTTCCGGTCAGTTAATCGTCACAATCGATGCCGTTGATCCGTGTTTGTGTGTTTACCCCCTCGATGAGTGGGAAATTATTGAAACCAAACTGCGCGCACTGCCTTCGCTTCGCGAAGAGAACCGCCGCCTGCAACGTTTACTGATTGGTAATGCCGTCGACCTCGAGCTCGATGGCAGTGGTCGTTTTCTGGTTCCGCCGCGTCTTCGTGAATATGCCAAGTTGGATAAGCGCGCGATGTTGGTAGGCCAACTGAACAAGTTCCAATTGTGGGACGAGGATGCCTGGGATGCGGTTTCTGCCGCTGACCTGGCTGCCATTCAACAACCGGGCGCCATGCCTGATGAACTGCGTGATTTGATCCTGTGACTATTGATAGCGGCTTTAACCACATCACCGTACTGCTTGACGAAGCCGTGGAGGCTCTCGCCGTACGTCCTGATGGCTGCTATCTGGACGGTACGTTCGGGCGTGGCGGACACAGCAGGTTGATCTTGAGCCAGCTCGGTCCCGATGGACGGGTACTCGGATTCGATAAAGATCCTCAAGCGATTGCCACCGGGCAAACGCTAGCGGCCGAAGACGGCCGCTTTGTCGTTGTACAGCGCAGCTTTGCCGAGCTCGGTTCGGAAGTCGCCGAACGGGGTCTGGCCGGCAAGGTCAGCGGCGTTTTGCTCGACCTCGGCGTGTCTTCGCCGCAGCTCGACGACCCTGAGCGCGGCTTCAGTTTCCTCAATGATGGCCCGCTGGACATGCGCATGGATCCGTCCCGCGGGATCAGCGCTGCCGAATTCGTCAACACCGCCCCGGTGGAAGAAATCGCCCGGGTGTTCAAGCAATACGGCGAAGAACGTTTCTCCGGCCGGATGGCCCGTGCCGTGGCCGAGCGTCGCGACATCAAGCCGTTCGAGCGCACTGCCGATCTGGCTGAAGTCCTGAAAGTGGCCAACCCGGCGTGGGAAAAGGGCAAGAACCCGGCGACCCGTGCGTTCCAGGGCTTGCGGATTCACGTCAACAACGAACTGGGCGATCTGGAAGCTGGCCTCGAAGCCGCACTGGAATGCCTTGAAGTCGGCGGCCGTCTGGTCGTCATCAGCTTCCACTCGCTGGAAGACCGCATCGTCAAACTGTTCATGCGCAAACTGGTGAAAGGCGAAGCCGACAACCTGCCGCGCAACCTGCCGGTACGTCACGTCGCCTTCGAACCGATCATCAAAATCCATGGCAAAGCGCAGTCCGCCTCCGAGGCCGAACTCAAAGCCAACCCACGTTCCCGTAGCGCCGTCATGCGCGTCGCCGAGAAGCTGCGGTGAGCAAGCTTTTCGCCAAGCCACTTCCCGGCGGAAGCTTTTTCATGCTGCTGCTGTTTATTGGCGTGCTCGTGTCGGCCATCGGTGTTTCCTACAGCGCCCACTGGAACCGTCAGCTGTTGAATTTGCTGTACAACGAATTGAGCGTGCGTGACAAGGCGCAAGCGGAGTGGGGCCGTTTGATTCTCGAACAGAGCACCTGGACCGCCCACAGCCGTATCGAAGTCCTGGCGACCGAGCAACTGAAGATGCGTATTCCTGGCGCAGCTGAAGTGCAGATGGTGGCGCCATGATGAAACTCGAGGGCGCACTCTTTCCGTGGCGATTCCGCTTGGTGCTGGGTTTGCTTGGCGTTATGGTCGCGGCGATTGCCTGGCGCATTATCGACCTGCAAGTGGTTGACCGTGCCTTCCTTAAAGGTCAGGGCGATGCGCGCAGCGTTCGTCATATTCCGATTCCGGCTCACCGTGGTCTGATCACTGACCGTAACGGCGAGCCTTTGGCCGTCAGTACGCCGGTCACCACGCTGTGGGCCAACGCCAAGGAAATGCAGCTGGCCAAAGAGAAGTGGCCTGCACTGGCGGCCGCTCTGGGCCAGGACCCTAAAGCCCTGGCCGAGCGTCTCGAAGCCCAAGCCAATAAAGAATTCATCTACCTGGTGCGCGGGCTGACCCCCGAGCAGGGGCAGTCTGTGCTCGACCTGAAAGTGCCGGGCGTTTACGGCATCGAAGAATTCCGCCGTTTCTACCCGGCCGGTGAAGTCACCGCCCATATGGTCGGCTTCACCGACATCGATGATCACGGTCGAGAAGGTGTCGAGCTGGCTTATGACGAATGGCTGGCCGGTGTCCCCGGCAAGCGGCAGGTCATCAAGGACCGGCGCGGTCGACTTATCAAAGATGTTCAGGTGACCAAAAACGCCAAGGCCGGCAAGCCCTTGGCGTTGTCCATTGATCTGCGTCTGCAATATTTGGCCAACCGCGAACTGCGTAACGCGATCATCGAGAACGGCGCCAAGGCTGGCAGCCTGGTGATCATGGACGTGAAGACCGGCGAGATCCTCGCCATGGTTAACCAGCCGACCTACAACCCAAACAACCGTCGCAACCTGCAACCGGCGATGATGCGCAACCGCGCGATGATCGACGTGTTCGAACCGGGTTCGACCATGAAAGCGATCTCCATGAGCGCTGCGATTGAAACCGGTCGCTGGAAACCGACCGACACCGTCGAGGTTTACCCAGGCACGCTCCAAATCGGCAAATACACCATTCGCGACGTCTCCAAGACTGAAGGCCCGGTGCTCGACCTGACCGGCATTCTGATCAATTCCAGTAACGTCGGCATGAGTAAGGTCGCGTTTGATATCGGCGGCGAAACCATTTTCCGCCTGGCGCAGAAAGTCGGCCTTGGCCAGGACACCGGC
Source organism: Pseudomonas sp. MDT1-16 (assembly GCF_054898115.1). NCBI lineage: Bacteria > Pseudomonadati > Pseudomonadota > Gammaproteobacteria > Pseudomonadales > Pseudomonadaceae > Pseudomonas > Pseudomonas sp. MDT1-16. Next base: position 5,280,605 of record NZ_CM142717.1, on the reverse strand, counting down.
CTGGGTTTCCCAGGCGAGCGCGTGGGCAACCTCCCTAACTACCGCGAATGGCGTAAGGCTGAAACCGCCACGCTGTCCTACGGTTACGGCATTTCCGTGACCGCGATCCAATTGGTCCACGCTTTCTCCGCGTTGGCGAACAACGGTCGCCTCGCGCCCCTGACCCTGATCAAAACCGACAAGGCGCCGCAAACCACGCAAGTGCTACCGGAAACGGTGGCGAAAACCATGCAGACCATGCTGCAGCAAGTGATCGAAGCGCCGCGCGGTGTGTTCCGTGCGCAGGTGCCGGCGTATCACGTGGGCGGCAAGTCGGGTACCGCGCGTAAAACGTCGGTCGGTACCAAAGGCTACGCCGAGAATTCCTACCGTTCGCTGTTCGCCGGCTTCGGCCCGATGAGCGATCCGCGCTACGCCATCGTGGTGGTGATCGATGAACCGACCAAGGCCGGTTACTACGGTGGTCTGGTATCGGCGCCGGTGTTCAGCAAAGTGATGTCCGGGACGCTGCGCCTGATGAACGTCACCCCGGACAATCTGCCACCTACTCAACAAGCGAACGCAGTACCGGTCGTTCCGCTGAAAGCCAATGGAGGGCGCGGCTGATGTCTCTGAGCCTGAACAAGATTTTCGCCCACGCGGGCCGCGATCTGTTGATCCGCGAACTGACCCTGGACAGCCGCAACGTGCGGGCTGGCGACCTGTTTCTCGCCGTCCCTGGCGGCAAGTTCGACGGTCGTGCGCACATTGCCGACGCCCTGCAACGCGGCGCTGCCGCTGTGGCGTATGAGGTCGAAGGTGCGACCGTGTTGCCGATTACCGATGTGCCGTTGATTCCGGTCAAAGGCCTGGCGGCGCAGTTGTCCGACATCGCCGGACGCTTTTATGGCGACCCTAGTCGTCACCTGAACCTGATCGGCGTGACCGGCACCAACGGCAAAACCAGCGTGACTCAGTTGGTTGCCCAGGCGCTCGACCTGCTCGGTCAGCACTGCGGCATCGTCGGCACGTTGGGTACCGGTTTTTACGGCGCGCTCGAAAGCGGCTTGCACACCACGCCGAACCCGATCGCCGTGCAAGCGACCCTTGCTGACCTGAAAAAGGCCGGCGCCAAAGCGGTTGCCATGGAAGTCTCGTCTCATGGTCTGGACCAGGGCCGCGTGACCGCACTGGCGTTCGATGTGGCGGTGATGACCAACCTGTCCCGTGATCACCTGGATTACCACGGCACCATGCAAGCCTACGGCGAAGCCAAGGCCAAGCTGTTTGCCTGGAATGATTTGAAATGCCGGGTGGTCAATCTCGACGACGATTTCGGCCGGCAACTGGCTGCGGATAAACGCGAATCGCGCTTGATCACCTACAGCCTGGAAGATGCCAGTGCTTACCTTTATTGCCGTGAAGCGCAATTCGGCGACGAAGGTGTACGCGCCACGTTGGTTACGCCGCAGGGCGAGCATCATTTGCGCAGCACCTTGCTCGGTCGTTTCAACCTGAGCAACGTGCTGGCCGCGGTCGGCGCCTTGCTCGGTCTGGACTACGCGCTGGACGAAATCCTCAAGGTCCTGCCAAAACTTGAAGGCCCGGCCGGACGCATGCAGCGCCTCGGCGGTGGCAATCAGCCGCTGGTCGTGGTCGATTACGCCCACACCCCGGATGCGTTGGAAAAAGTCCTGATGGCCCTGCGTCCTCACGCCAAGGGCCGTTTGCTGTGCCTGTTCGGTTGCGGCGGAGATCGCGATCGCGGCAAGCGTCCGCTGATGGCCGAAGTGGTCGAGCGTCTGGCTGACGGCGTGCTGGTGACCGATGACAACCCGCGAACCGAAGACCCGGCAGTGATCTTCGACGACATCCGCGCCGGTTTCAAGGCTGTGGATAAAGTCACTTTCGTCGCTGGCCGTGGCCAGGCGATTGCCCAATTGATCGCCAGCGCTTCGGCGGATGACGTGATTGTCCTGGCCGGTAAAGGTCACGAGGACTATCAGGAAATCAACGGCCAGCGTCACGAATTCTCCGACCTGGTCGAAGCGGATCACGCCCTCACCGCGTGGGAGGTGGCTCATGCTTAAAGCCTTGAAACTGAGCGAACTGACCGGCGCGCTGAATGCCCGCTTGATCGCTGCCGATGCCAGCTTCGACGGTGTCAGCATCGACAGCCGTGCGATCAAACCCGGCCAACTCTTCATTGCCCTGACCGGTCCGCGTTTCGATGGTCATGACTATCTCAATGACGTTGCCGCAAAAGGCGCCGTAGCGGCGCTGGTCGAGCGCGAAGTCGCCGACAGCGCACTCCCGCAATTGCTGGTCAAAGACACCCGCCAGGCCCTCGGCCAACTGGGCGCGATGAACCGTGCTGCTTATACCAACCCGGTCGCGGCCATCACTGGCTCCAGCGGTAAAACCACGGTCAAGGAAATGCTCGCAAGCATCCTGCGCACCCGTGGTCCGGTGCTGGCGACCCGCGGCAACCTGAACAATGATCTCGGCGTTCCGCTGACCCTGCTTGAACTCGCGCCGGAACATACCGCTGCGGTGATCGAACTGGGTGCTTCGCGGCTCGGCGAAATTGCCTACACCGTCGGCATGACCAAACCTCATGTGGCCGTGCTCAACAACGCCGGGACCGCCCACGTCGGTGAGTTCGGCGGGCCGGAAAAAATCGTTGAAGCCAAGGGCGAGATTATTGAAGGGCTGGATGCCGATGGCGTCGCCGTTCTCAATCTTGACGACAAGGCGTTCGGCATCTGGAAGACCCGCGCTGCCGGTCGCAAAGTGCTGACCTTCGCCCTGAGCAATGTCAGCGCCGATTTCTATGCCAGCGATCTGGACCGTGACGCTCGCGGTTGCCCGGCGTTCAATCTGCACAGTCCTGAAGGTATGGAACGCGTCCAACTGAACCTGCTCGGCACCCATAACGTTGCCAATGCCATGGCCGCCGCAGCCGCTGCCCATGCGCTGGGCGTGTCGCTGTCCGGCATCGCCAGCGGTCTCGGCGCGGTGCAACCGGTCAAGGGGCGCACCGTCGCGCAACTGGCCACCCATGGCATGCGCGTGATCGATGACACGTACAACGCGAACCCCACCTCTATGTGCGCCGCCGTTGATATACTCGCCGGCTTTTCCGGTCGCACCGTTCTGGTGCTCGGAGATATCGGCGAGCTGGGCGATTGGGCGGAGCAGGGACATCGCGATGTGGGCGAGTACGCCCGCGGCAAGGTTTCCGCGCTTTACGCCGTCGGGCCAATGATGGCTCACGCGGTGAACGCTTTCGGTCCGCAGGCTTTTCACTTCGCCACTCAGGCTGAGCTGATCAAGGCCCTGGGCGCCGAGCAAGACACAAACACCACCATTTTGATCAAGGGCTCGCGCAGCGCTGCGATGGAAAACATCGTCGCCGCTTTGTGCGGGACCAGCCTGGAGAAACATTAATGCTGCTGCTGCTAGCGGAGTATCTGCAACAGTTCTACAAAGGCTTCGCGGTCTTTCAGTACCTGACCCTGCGCGGGATTCTCGGTGTGCTGACCGCGTTGGTTTTGTCGCTGTGCTTTGGCCCGTGGATGATCCGCACTTTGCAGAACCGTCAGATCGGTCAATCCGTTCGCAACGACGGTCCACAATCGCACTTGTCCAAGTCGGGCACCCCGACCATGGGCGGCGCACTGATTCTTTCGTCCATCGGCGTCAGCACGTTGCTTTGGGCTGACCTGTCCAATCGTTACGTGTGGACCGTGCTGCTGGTGACCCTGTTGTTCGGCGCCATCGGCTGGGTCGACGATTACCGCAAAGTGATCGAGAAGAACTCCCGTGGCTTGCCGAGCCGCTGGAAGTATTTCTGGCAATCGGTGTTCGGCCTGGGCGCGGCAATCTTCCTTTACATGACCGCAGCGACACCGGTGGAAACCACCCTGATCCTGCCGATGCTCAAGGACCACAGCATTGCGCTGGGCGCAGGTTTCATCGTCCTGACGTACTTCGTGATCGTCGGCTCGAGCAACGCGGTCAACCTGACCGACGGCCTCGACGGTCTGGCGATCATGCCCACCGTCATGGTCGGCGGCGGGTTGGGGATCTTCTGCTACCTGTCGGGTAACGTGAAATTCGCTGAATACCTGTTGATCCCGTATGTGCCGGGCGCAGGCGAGTTGATTGTGTTCTGCGGCGCGTTGATCGGCGCGGGCCTCGGGTTCCTCTGGTTCAACACGTATCCGGCTCAGGTGTTCATGGGCGACGTCGGCGCACTGGCACTGGGCGCGGCCCTGGGCACCATCGCGGTGATCGTCCGTCAGGAAATCGTCCTGTTCATCATGGGCGGCGTGTTCGTGATGGAGACCCTGTCAGTCGTCATCCAGGTTGCTTCCTTCAAGCTCACCGGTCGCCGTGTGTTCCGCATGGCACCGATTCACCACCACTTTGAACTCAAGGGCTGGCCCGAGCCACGTGTGATCGTCCGATTCTGGATCATCACCGTGATTCTCGTGTTGGTTGGCCTTGCCACCCTGAAGCTGAGGTAGAACGAGTGTCTCTGATCGCTTCTGACCACTTCCGCATCGTTGTCGGCCTCGGCAAGAGCGGCATGTCCCTGGTTCGCTTCCTGGCGAACCGGGGCGTGTCGTTTGCTGTCGCCGATACGCGGGAAAATCCACCGGAACTGGCCACGCTCAAGCGTGACTATCCGCACGTGGAAGTGCGTTGTGGCGAGCTGGACGTCGAGTTCCTGTGCCGCGCCGACGAGCTCTACGTGAGCCCCGGCCTGGCGCTGGCGACCCCGGCCCTGCAGGCCGCCGCCCTCCGTGGCGTGAAATTGTCCGGTGACATCGAGCTGTTCGCGCGTAACGCGAAAGCGCCGATTGTCGCCATCAGCGGTTCCAACGCGAAAAGCACCGTCACCACGTTGGTGGGCGAGATGGCTGCAGCGGCCGGCAAGCGTGTCGCCGTCGGCGGTAACCTCGGTACGCCGGCGCTGGATCTGCTCAGTGACGACGTCGAGCTGTACGTGATGGAGTTGTCGAGCTTCCAGCTCGAAACCACCGATCAACTGAACGCCGAAGTGGCGACCGTGCTCAACGTCAGCGAAGACCACATGGACCGCTACAGCGGTCTGCCGGCCTATCACCTGGCCAAGCACCGGATCTTCCGAGGTGCGAAGCAGTTTGTGGTCAACCGTCAGGATGCCCTGAGCCGTCCGCTGATGGGCGAAGGTCAGCCATGCTGGACTTTCGGTTTGAGCAAACCTGATTTCAAGGCCTTCGGTATTCGCGAAGAAGACGGCGAGAAGTACCTGGCCTTCGAGTTCCAGAACCTGATGCCGGTGCGCGAGTTGAAGATTCGCGGCGCCCATAACCAGTCCAACGCCCTGGCGGCCTTGGCCCTGGGCCATGCTGTTGGCCTGCCGTTCGATGCCATGCTGTCGAGCCTGCGTACTTTCGCCGGGCTTGAGCATCGCTGCCAATGGGTCCGCGACCTGAATGGCGTGGGCTACTACAACGATTCCAAAGCCACCAACGTCGGCGCCGCACTGGCTGCCATCGAAGGCCTGGGCGCGGACATCGACGGCAAGCTCGTGCTGATCGCCGGTGGCGATGGCAAGGGTGCCGAGTTCAAGGACCTGCGTGATCCGGTCGCGGTTAACTGCCGCGCCGTGGTGCTGATGGGTCGCGACTCCGAGCTGATCGCTCAGGCCATCGGCGATGCCGTGCCACTGATTCGCGTCAACTCGCTGGACGAAGCCGTCGCGCAATGCCGCGCCATCGCCGAACCGGGCGACGCGGTGCTGCTGTCGCCAGCCTGCGCCAGTTTCGACATGTTCAAGAATTACGAAGACCGTGGTCACCAGTTCGTCCGCGCTGTGGAGGATCTGGCATGAGCCTGAGAAATATCATCAAGCCATACCCGTCGCCGATCATCACCGGGCGCGGTATCGACCTCGACTTCCCGATGCTCGCCGGCTGCCTGGCATTGATCGGCCTCGGGCTGGTCATGATTGCATCGGCATCGACCGAAGTAGCAGCGGTGCAGTCGGGTAGTGCCCTGTATTACATGATTCGCCACCTTATCTACGTGGTGCTGGGCCTTGGCGCCTGCATCGTCACCATGATGATTCCGATCGCCACCTGGCAACGTCTGGGCTGGCTGATGCTGATTGGTGCGTTCGGTTTACTGGTGATGGTGATCATCCCGGGGATCGGCCGTGAAGTGAACGGTTCGATGCGCTGGATCGGCTTCAGCTTCTTCAACGTCCAGCCTTCCGAGATCGCCAAGGTGTTCGTGGTGATCTACCTCGCCGGTTATCTGGTGCGTCGCCAGAAAGAAGTGCGTGAAAGCTGGATGGGCTTTTTCAAGCCGTTCATCGTTCTGCTGCCAATGGCGGGTCTGTTGCTGATGGAGCCGGACTTCGGTGCCACCGTCGTGATGATGGGGGCTGCGGCGGCGATGCTGTTCCTCGGCGGGGTCGGGCTGTTCCGTTTTTCCCTGATGGTTATCCTCGCGGTCGGGGCGGTGGTGTTGCTGATTCAAGTGCAGCCGTATCGAATGGCGCGGTTGACCAACTTTGCGGATCCGTGGGCCGACCAGTTCGGTGCTGGGTACCAGTTGTCCCAAGCATTAATCGCTTTTGGTCGCGGGGAATGGCTGGGCGTAGGCCTGGGCAACAGCGTGCAGAAACAGTTCTACCTGCCGGAAGCCCACACCGACTTCGTGTTCTCGGTCCTGGCCGAGGAGCTGGGTGCCGTGGGTTCCTTGTGCACAGTGGCGCTGTTCGTCTTTGTTTGTGTGCGTGGCATGTACATCGGCTATTGGGCCGAGAAGGCCAAGCAATTCTTCGCTGCCTACATCGCGTACGGCCTGTCATTCCTGTGGATTGGTCAGTTCCTGATCAACATCGGAGTGAACGTCGGCCTGCTGCCGACCAAGGGTCTGACCCTGCCGTTCCTCAGTTATGGCGGTAGTTCGTTGGTGATCTGCTGTGCCTGTCTCGGCTTGTTGCTGCGTATCGAGTGGGAAAGTCGAACCCATTTGGGCAGTGAAGAGATGGAGTTCCATGAGAGCGACTTCGCCGAGGAGCCGACCCATGGGCGCTAATGTATTGATCATGGCGGGCGGCACCGGTGGCCACGTGTTCCCGGCGCTGGCGTGTGCCCGCGAATTCCAGGCCCGTGGGTACACCGTGCATTGGCTCGGGACCCCGCGTGGCATCGAGAACGATCTGGTGCCGATGGCCGGAATCGAGCTGCACCGGATCAATGCCAGCGGTTTGCGCGGCAAGGGCAAGCTGTCCTTGCTCAAGGCACCGCTCATGTTGCTCAAGTCGATCTGGCAGGCGCGGGCGATCATTCGTCAGCTGCGGCCGGTGTGTGTGGTTGGCTTTGGTGGTTATGTGACCGGTCCTGGCGGCGTTGCAGCCAAACTGGCCGGCGTGCCGGTGATCGTTCATGAGCAGAACGCGGTGGCCGGTACCGCCAATCGGTTGCTGGTGCCGTTGGCCGCCCGAGTCTGTGAAGCGTTCCCCGACACCTTTACCCTGTCGGACAGCCGTCGGACCACCGGTAACCCGGTGCGCACCGAGCTGTTCCTCGACACACCGCGACAGGCTTTGGCCGGTCGCAAGGCGCGTTTGCTGATTCTGGGCGGAAGCCTGGGCGCAGAGCCGTTGAACAAGTTGCTGCCTGAAGCCCTGTCGCAAGTCGCCCCCGACCTGCGCCCGGAAGTGTTTCATCAGGCCGGCAAAAACCACGATGAAGTGACTGCAGAGCGCTATCGCGCGGCTGGCGTCGAGGCGCAAGTGCAGCCTTTCATCAAAGACATGGCCCAAGCCTATGGCTGGGCCGACCTGGTGGTGTGCCGCGCAGGTGCGCTGACCATCAGTGAACTGGCTGCCGCCGGTCTGCCCTCGATGCTGGTGCCTTTGCCCCATGCGATCGACGATCACCAGACCCGCAACGCCGATTATTTGGCCCGTGAAGGCGCTGCCTTCCTGATGCCGCAAAGAACGACTGGCGCAGCGGATCTTGCCGCACGCCTGACAGAGGTCCTGATGCAACCACAACGACTGACCGACATGGCCACCGCTGCACGCCGCCTGGCCAAACCCGATGCAACCCGTAATGTGGTCGATACCTGCCTGGAGGTGGCCCATGGTTGAGAATCAGAAAGCCATGCCGCACCCGGAAATGCGCCGCATCCGTAGAATCCACTTCGTCGGGATCGGCGGCGTGGGCATGTGCGGCATCGCCGAAGTGTTGCTGAACCTGGGCTATGACGTGTCCGGTTCCGACCTGAAAGCTTCGCCGGTGACCGAGCGTCTCGAGTCCTTTGGTGCCCAGATCTTTATCGGCCACCGCGCCGAGAACGCCGCGACCGCCGATGTGCTGGTCACCTCCAGTGCCGTGAACACGTCCAACCCGGAAGTCGCCACCGCCCTGGAGCGCCGCATTCCGGTAGTGCCGCGTGCTGAAATGCTGGCTGAGCTGATGCGCTACCGCCACGGCATCGCCGTCGCCGGTACCCATGGCAAAACCACCACCACCAGCCTGATCGCTTCGGTGTTTGCCGCCGGTGGCCTGGACCCGACATTCGTCATCGGTGGCCGTCTGAATGCCGCGGGCACCAATGCCCAGCTTGGCACCAGCCGTTACCTGATCGCCGAAGCCGACGAAAGCGACGCCAGCTTCCTGCACCTGCAGCCGCTGGTGGCCGTGGTCACCAACATCGACGCCGACCACATGGCGACCTACGACGGTGACTTCAACAAACTGAAGAAAACCTTCGTCGAGTTTCTCCACAACCTGCCGTTCTACGGTCTGGCGGTGGTGTGCCTGGACGATCCGGTGGTGCGTGAAATCCTGCCGCTGGTGAAACGTCCTACGGTCACTTACGGCTTCGGCGATGACTGCGATGTGCGTGCGATCAATGTGCGTCAGCAGGGCATGCAGACCTTCTTCACCGTGCTGCGTCCTGATCGCGATCCGCTGGATGTCTCGGTGAACATGCCGGGTAACCACAACGTGTTGAACGCACTGGCAACCATCTGCATTGCCACCGACGAGGGCGTCAGCGATGAAGCCATCGTCCAGGGCCTGTCCGGGTTCCAGGGTGTTGGCCGACGCTTCCAGGTCTACGGCGAACTGCCGGTAGAAGGCGGCAACGTGATGCTGGTCGACGACTACGGTCACCACCCGACCGAAGTCGCCGCCGTGATCAAAGCCGTGCGCGGTGGCTGGCCGGAACGTCGCCTGGTGATGGTTTACCAGCCGCACCGTTACAGCCGGACCCGTGACCTGTACGACGATTTCGTCAATGTATTGGCCGACGCCAACGTTCTGCTGCTGATGGAAGTCTACCCGGCCGGTGAAGAGCCGATCCCGGGCGCCGACAGCCGCAAGTTGTGCAACAGCATCCGTCAGCGCGGTCAGCTCGACCCGATCTACATCGAGCGCGGTGTCGACCTCGCGCCCATCGTCAAACCGCTGTTGCGTGCTGGTGACATCCTGCTGTGCCAGGGTGCTGGTGATATTGGTGGTCTCGCACCGAAATTGTTGAACAGTCCGTTGTTCGTGGGTGCGGTTGCCGCGCCAACTGTGGGGAAGTTGAAATGACTGCTGCTTACGCCAACCTCGTCTCCACACTTGCGCCGAAAGACTTCGGCCGCGTCGCCGTGTTGTTCGGCGGCAAGAGTGCCGAGCGTGAGGTGTCCCTGAAGTCGGGTAACGCGGTTCTCGACGCGCTGCAAAGCGCCGGTGTGGACGCGTTCGGCCTCGACGTGGGCAATGACCTGTTGCAGCGTCTGCTGAACGAAAAGATCGACCGTGCCTTCATCATTCTCCACGGTCGTGGCGGTGAAGACGGCAGCATGCAGGGCCTGCTCGAATGCCTGGGCATTCCGTACACCGGCAGCGGCATTCTTGCCTCGGCATTGGCCATGGACAAGCTGCGCACCAAACAGGTCTGGCACAGCCTCGGTATTCCGACGCCACGCCACGCGGTACTGAGCTCTGAGGCCGATTGTATTTCGGCAGCGACGGAACTGGGCTTCCCTTTGATCGTCAAACCGGCCCATGAAGGTTCAAGTATCGGGATGGCCAAAGTGTCTTCAGCGCTTGAGTTGATCGACGCGTGGAAAGCGGCCAGTACCTACGATTCGCAAGTGTTGGTCGAGCAATGGATTCAAGGTCCGGAGTTCACCATCGCCACCCTGCGTGACCAGGTATTGCCACCGATTGCCCTGGGCACGACACACAGTTTCTACGACTACGACGCCAAGTACGTGGCTTGCGATACCCAGTACCGGATCCCGTGTGGCCTCGACAGCAGCAAAGAAAAAGAACTCATGGACCTCACGGCGAAAGCCTGTGATGCGCTGGGTATCGCCGGTTGGGGCAGGGCAGACGTGATGCAGGACGCCGACGGGCAGTTCTGGTTCCTGGAAGTCAATACCGCACCGGGCATGACCGATCACAGTCTGGTTCCGATGGCGGCCCGTGCTGCCGGTCTGGATTTCCAGCAACTGGTTCTGGCCATTTTGGCAGCAAACGTTGGCAGCAACGAAGAGCCGCGAGGTTAAGACCATGCAAGGCGCCCAGCTGAGACATCAGCCCTCCGCACCACCCGGCCGCAAGCCGGTACCGCGGGGTGCCAGTCGAATGGTGGCCAAAGAGCCGATGTCTGCGCGCCTGCCGAAAGCCAATTTTGGTTTTCTGAAAAGCCTGTTTTGGCCAGTGCTGCTGGTAGCGCTGGGGTTCGGCACTTACGAAGGCGCGCAGCGCTTGCTGCCTTACGCCGACCGGCCGATTACCAAGATCAACGTGCAGGGCGATTTGAGTTACATCAGCCAGCAAGCGGTGCAGCAGCGTATCGCCCCATACGTGGCGTCGAGCTTCTTCACCATCGATCTTGCGAGCATGCGCACCGAGCTTGAACGGATGCCATGGATTGCCCACGCCGAAGTGCGCAGGGTGTGGCCGGATCAAGTGGTGATCCGCCTGGAAGAACAACTGCCAGTGGCCCGATGGGGCGATGAATCGCTGTTGAACAACCAGGGTCAGGCGTTCACCCCGCGTGAACTGGCGAACTACGAACACTTGCCCCAGCTGTTCGGCCCACAACGGGCTCAACAGCAGGTCATGCAGCAATACCAGGTGCTGAGCCAGATGCTCAGGCCGTTGGGCTTCTCGATTGCACGCCTGGAGTTGCGTGAACGAGGCAGCTGGTTCTTGACCACCGGCGCTGGCAGCGCGGGCCCGGGGATCGAACTGCTGCTGGGACGCGGCAAGCTGGTGGAAAAGATGCGCCGCTTCATTGCCATCTATGACAAGACGCTTAAAGAACAGATTACGAACATTGCGCGCATTGATCTGCGCTACGCCAACGGCCTCGCTGTTGGCTGGCGGGAACCTGTAGCGCCCACGACAGCCCAACCCGCTGTCGCGAAGAATTAAGAAGAGGCAGGACCCATGGCAAACGTGCAAAGCGGCAAAATGATCGTCGGTCTCGATATCGGCACCTCCAAGGTGGTGGCGCTGGTCGGCGAGGTCTCGGACGACGGCACGCTGGAAATCGTCGGGATCGGTACCCATCCGTCCCGTGGCCTGAAGAAAGGCGTGGTGGTGAACATTGAGTCCACCGTGCAATCGATCCAGCGCGCGATCGAAGAGGCGCAGCTGATGGCCGGTTGCCGCATTCACTCGGCGTTCGTCGGCGTGGCCGGCAATCACATCCGCAGCCTGAACTCCCACGGCATCGTGGCAATTCGTGATCGCGAAGTCAGCTCCGCCGACCTTGAGCGTGTTCTCGACGCCGCCCAGGCCGTAGCGATCCCGGCTGACCAGCGCGTGCTGCACACCCTGCCGCAGGATTACGTGATCGATAACCAGGAAGGTGTTCGTGAGCCTTTGGGCATGTCAGGCGTACGTCTGGAAGCCAAGGTTCACGTGGTCACCTGCGCCGTCAACGCCGCACAGAACATTGAAAAATGCGTGCGTCGCTGCGGTCTGGAAATCGACGACATCATTCTTGAGCAGCTGGCTTCCGCGTATTCGGTCCTGACCGACGACGAGAAAGAGCTGGGCGTGTGCCTGGTGGACATCGGTGGCGGCACCACCGACATCGCGATCTTCACCGAAGGCGCGATCCGTCACACCGCGGTGATCCCGATTGCGGGCGATCAGGTGACCAACGACATCGCCATGGCGTTGCGCACCCCGACCCAGTACGCCGAAGAAATCAAGATTCGCTACGCCTGCGCCCTGGCCAAACTGGCCGGTGCCGGTGAAACCATCAAGGTCCCAAGTGTCGGCGACCGTCCACCGCGCGAGCTGTCCCGTCAGGCCCTGGCTGAAGTGGTCGAGCCGCGTTACGACGAGCTGTTCACGCTGATCCAGGCCGAACTGCGTCGCAGCGGCTACGAAGACCTGATCCCGGCCGGCATCGTGTTGACCGGCGGTACGTCGAAGATGGAAGGCGCGGTCGAACTGGCCGAAGAGATCTTCCACATGCCGGTCCGCCTGGGCGTGCCGCATGGCGTCAAGGGCCTGGATGATGTGGTCCGTAACCCGATTTATTCCACTGGCGTTGGCCTGTTGATGTACGGCCTGCAGAAGCAGTCCGACGGGATTTCGTTCTCGGGCATCAGCAGCCGCGACAGCTACAGCAATGAAGAACCGAAAGTCGCCTTGCTCGATCGCTTCAAGAGCTGGGTACAAGGCAACTTCTAAAGCTTTACCGCAGCACCGCAACACCGCTTCAAAAAGCAGTAGGCGAAAAAACTAGAGAATGTAAGGAGAGGGAAAATGTTCGAACTCGTAGACAACATCCCCGCAAGCCCGGTTATTAAAGTTATCGGTGTTGGCGGAGGCGGCGGCAACGCTGTCAACCACATGGTCAAGAGCAACATTGAAGGCGTTGAATTCATCTGCGCCAACACTGATGCCCAGGCGCTGAAAAGTATCGGCGCGCGGACCATCCTGCAACTGGGCACCGGCGTGACCAAAGGTCTCGGCGCTGGCGCCAACCCTGAAGTAGGTCGTCAGGCCGCTCTCGAAGACCGTGAGCGCATTGCCGAAGTCCTGCAGGGCACCAATATGGTGTTCATCACCACTGGCATGGGCGGTGGTACCGGTACCGGTGCTGCGCCGATCATTGCTGAAGTGGCCAAGGAAATGGGGATTCTCACCGTTGCGGTGGTGACCCGTCCGTTCCCGTTCGAAGGCCGCAAGCGCATGCAGATCGCCGACGAGGGTATCCGTCTGCTGTCTGAAAGCGTCGACTCGTTGATCACCATTCCCAACGAGAAGCTGCTGACCATCCTTGGCAAGGACGCAAGCCTGCTGTCCGCATTCGCCAAGGCCGACGATGTATTGGCCGGTGCCGTTCGCGGTATCTCTGACATCATCAAGCGTCCGGGCATGATCAACGTCGACTTTGCCGACGTACGGACCGTGATGAGCGAAATGGGCATGGCGATGATGGGCACTGGCTGCGCCAGCGGTCCGAACCGTGCACGTGAGGCCACCGAAGCGGCCATTCGCAACCCACTGCTGGAAGACGTGAACCTGCAAGGCGCACGCGGCATCCTGGTGAATATCACCGCCGGTCCTGACCTGTCCCTGGGTGAGTACTCCGACGTGGGTAGCATCATCGAAGCCTTTGCTTCCGAACACGCGATGGTCAAGGTCGGTACCGTTATCGATCCGGACATGCGCGACGAGCTGCACGTGACCGTGGTTGCCACCGGTCTGGGCGCGAAAATCGAGAAACCTGTGAAGGTCATCGACAATACCGTTCACACCTCCATGGCTTCCCAGCCACAACAACAAACCCCTGCACGTCAGGAACAGCCAGCGGTAAACTACCGTGACCTGGACCGTCCGACCGTCATGCGCAACCAGGCTCAGGCCGGTGCTGCGACTGCCGCGAAGATGAATCCGCAAGATGATCTGGACTACCTGGACATCCCGGCTTTCCTGCGTCGTCAGGCTGATTGATGGAATGTATCAGGGCTATGAAGGTGATTGGTGTTCAGCAAAGGCCTGGTCTGCTATTATCGCCAGCCTTTGTTGATACCAGTTCGCAATTTGCGCTGAAGCGGCCCAAGCCATGATTAAACAACGCACACTGAAAAATATTATCCGTGCTACAGGTGTAGGCCTGCACTCCGGGGAGAAGGTATACCTGACCCTCAAGCCCGCACCTATCGACACCGGCATTGTGTTTGTTCGTGCCGACCTCGACCCTGTGGTGCAGATTCCTGCCCGCGCGGAAAACGTTGGTGAAACTACGATGTCGACCACGTTGGTCAGTGGTGACACCAAAGTGGATACGGTGGAGCACTTGCTCTCGGCCATGGCTGGCCTGGGCATCGATAACGCCTACGTCGAGCTCTCCGCGTCCGAAGTTCCGATCATGGATGGTAGCGCTGGACCCTTCGTATTTCTGATTCAGTCGGCTGGCCTGGAAGAACAGGACGCCGCCAAGAAGTTCATCCGGATCCTGCGGGAAGTGACAGTGGAAGACGGCGACAAGCGCGCCACTTTCGTCCCTTTCGAAGGCTTCAAAGTGAGCTTCGAGATCGATTTCGATCACCCGGTTTTCCGTGACCGCACACAAAGTGCAAGCGTGGATTTTTCCAGCACTTCGTTTGTAAAAGAAGTCAGCCGCGCCCGTACCTTTGGTTTCATGAGTGACATCGAGTACCTGCGCAAGCACAACCTCGCACTCGGCGGCAGCGTTGAAAACGCTATTGTGGTCGACGCGGATGGTGTACTGAACGAAGACGGCCTTCGCTATGAAGACGAATTCGTGAAGCACAAAATCCTCGATGCAATTGGTGACCTATACCTGTTGGGCAATAGCCTGATTGGTGAGTTCAGGGGCTTCAAGTCCGGACATGCATTGAACAACCAGCTGCTGCGCAAGTTGATTGAGCAGACAGATGCTTGGGAAGTCGTGACGTTCGATGACGCTAGCACTGCACCAATCTCTTACATGCGCCCTGTTGCGGCCGTGTAAGTAAAAAACCTCTCTAGTTTTTAAAGGCTACCTTCGGGTGGCCTTTTTTTATGCCCGATCGTTCCCACTCAGAGTGGGGGAACGATCATCCTGCGACCACCCGATTCCTGCCCGCTTCCTTGGCCTGATACAGCGCCTTGTCCGCTGCAAACAGCAGTTGTTCCAGACCGATCTCGGCGGATGTGGTCCAGGTACTGATACCAATACTGACAGTAATCCGCGACTCGGCACCTGCCACCAACGGCAATTGCTCCACGGTCGCTCGGATGTGTTCGGCAATCTGTTGCGCACCCTGGCTGTCGGTTTCCGCCAGGATCACCGAAAACTCCTCGCCGCCGTAGCGGGCGGCCAGATCCGCTGGGCGCCGCACATTGGCGGAGATGACCTTGGCCACCGAGCGCAAGGCATCATCGCCACTCTGATGCCCATGGCGATCGTTGAACGCCTTGAAGTGGTCGGCATCGATCATCAGCAGCGACAACGGCTGGCCGGAACGTTGAGCGCGAAACCACTCATGACGCAGGACCTGATCCAGCGTTCGGCGGTTGGCCAGGCCGGTCAAGGCATCGGTGGCCGCCAGTTGAGCCAGTTCCTGCTCGGCGTGATAGCGCAGGCGCAATTCCCGGCAGAGCAACCAGGTCAGCCAGAGCAGACTGACGCACAGCGCAATAGTCGCAACGCTGACCACCACCGCCGTGCGCTTCCACGACGACAACACTTCATCACTGGACAACGCAACGATGACGATCAACGGCAAGTTGCCCACCTTGGAGAACGTGTACAGGCGTTTATCCTTGTGGCGGCTTGAAATACCGGTGAAGCTGCCGTTGCCTTCTTTGACAATGCGCTGGAAGTTGGGACGGTTGCTGAAGTCCTTGCCAATCAGCTCTTCGGCCAGACGGGGCTCCTGGGCCAGAAGAATACCGTCCGAGCTGATCAGGTTGACCGAGCTGTCACGACCGATGCTCAAACTGTTGAACAACTGATCGAAATAACTCAAGCGCATGGCGGCTTCGGCTACGCCAAGAAATTCGCCTTGTGAGCCGCTGACCCGACGACTGAAGCTGATTCGCCATTCATGTTCAGCCTGTCTGGAACGGAAGGGACGGCTGATGTGCATGCTCGGGTCGCGATTGGTCACGTGCGACTGAAAGTATTCGCGGTCAGCAAAATTGCCCTTTCTGGGTTCTACCGAGGCCGAGTCGGCGATCACGTCGCCCTTGTTGTCCAGCAACAAAATGTCGCCCTTGTAGGGTGCCGCAGTGGCACGGTCAAACAAGGCCAGGTGTCGGATGGCAGGAGAAACGCTCTTGAGGTCTTCACGCTGCGAGGCAGCGATCAAACCGAGCAAGGACAGGTCATAGAGTTCGATATTGCGCAGCACGTCTGCGTCGATCAGTTGCACGATATTGGTTGCTGCGCGAGTGGCAGACTGTTCAGCATTGGCACGTTCGCGAATGAGCAGGAACGCCACGATGCTCAATATCGCAATCACCAACAGCAAACTGCCGAGAACCAGAAGCCGCTCCGACCGCGTCGACAGGATCGGATGGTGAGATGTTGCACGGCTCACACTCATGGTTCTGACTTCTGCTAATGAGGCGTTATGAAAGTTTTTTACAAGAATCGGGCAGAACCCCAGAAACCGTTTTCGTTCAGAGCGCCTGTACAAATCCCGGATAAAAAAAAAGCCAGCAAGACGTGCTGGCCTTTTACTTATTGAAGCTTAGAAGACATTGAGCGGGTAGTCGACGATCACCCGGTATTCATCGGTGTCCTGATCCAGCACGCCGTAGCCGTTGCCTCCACGGTTGGATGCCCATTGCAGGCGCAGCGCCAGGTTTTTGGCCTTGCCGCCCTGAACCACATACTTGAGATCGATGTCGCGTTCCCAATGCTTGGCGTTTTTGCCGTCAGCGCTGTACCACGAGGCATAACCAGGGCTGTCCGGATCGACCTTGGTCAGGTCCAGTTCACCCTGGGAGTAAGAGACCGCTGAGGTCAGGCCGGGCAGGCCGAGCCCGACAAAGTCATAGGCGTACTTGAGTTTCCACGAGCGTTCATTGGGGCCGTTGAAGTCCGAATACTGCTGGGAATTGTCGAGGAAGACGCTGTCGCCCTGGCTGATGTAGTCGAACGGCGTGTTGCCGTTGACCCGCTGATACGCGGCGGTGACGCTGTGATTGCCCACACCGACGGTGAAATGCAGGCTGTAGGTGTTGTTGTCGATGTTACCCAACAGCGCATCGCCAGTGTCTTGCGTGTGATAGAAGTGCAGGCCCGGGTTAAGGCTGACCAGGTCGTTCAGCGCGTAGGTGTAATCCAGGTCGTAGTAGTACTGGTTCCAGATGTCTTTGAGTTCGGAAGCATAGAGGCTGCTGGTCAGCCCCGGCAGACCGCTCCAGGCGACGCCGGCCCAGTTCAGGTGCCGGCTTTCGTCACCCTCGGACAGACTGCCATAGGACGTGCCTATTCGGGTGTGTCCGCTCTGGTTGTAAGGTTTGGTAAAACTCGCCTGGCCACCTTCAATCATCCAGCCGTCAAAACTGTGGTTGGTCAGGCTGACGCCGCGAAAGGTCTGGGGCAGCATGCGGGTTTCGCCGCCGGCGATCACCGGATTGGTGAGGAACAAGTCACCGGCCTTCAGTTCGGTATCGAGGGCACGCATTTTCAGCGTGCCGCCCGCCGTCGAGAACGAACCTGGCGCTTTGCCGTTGCCATCGCTGATCGGCAGGATACTCGACCCATCGGTACCGCCACCGCCGTCGAGCTTGAGCCCGAGCATGGCGTGGGCATCAACGCCGAAACCGACGGTGCCCTGGGTATAGCCTGATTCGAAAATGCCGAGGAAACCCTGGCCCCATTCAATGTTGTCGTCCGCCTGCTGCAGGCGATTGCGGTTCATGTAGTAGTGTCGGGCGTTGAGGTTGAGGCTTGAGCCTTCGACAAAACCTTCGGCGTTTGAGTCGTCTGCGGCGTGAGCAGCAGGAGTCACCGTCGCAGCGATTGCAATGAATAACGGGCTGAATCTAAGAGGGAAACGCACTAGCGGTAAAGCTCCTTGGGTCAATTAAGAGCCTCATTGTTTTGAGACTCAGAATGTTTCTTGTTAAGGGAGACGAACTGAAGCTGTTCAAAACCACAACGAAAAAAAGCCGCTGAGAGCAGCGGCTTGAAGACAACTTTTCAAAGGAAAGAGCCGATGAATAGTGTCGAGGGAAACAGATCGATACTTGATAATCAGCTGTCTTTCTCAACCCGCGGCTGGGCTTGAGTAGTCGACGCTTGCGGGGTTTGCGCAGCTTCCTGAGCTTTGGCCGTCATTTCGCTCTGATACTGTTCGAACGCAGCAGCTCGTGCGGAATTTTGCACGACGAACGCCTGCGACTCTTCAGCGATGGCGAACGGAGACAGAAACATAGAGGACATAACGAAAGCGCTGGCAATACCCATAGTGTTGGACATCTTTTAAACCTTCTTGCTTGGCAAGTGCTGTTTGGTGCGGCAACGATAAGGGGGTTTGGAGAAGGGAAAAAGAGCGGGTTTATGAAAGGACTGTTGCGCTTAAGGCAACAGTAGGTAGGGCGACGCAGTACATGTAGTAGCTGGCGAAGCCTGCGTTCGGCTGCGAAGCAGTCGTAAATCCTGTACACGCGGTATACCTGACAGACCGCAGCGTCGGATCTCACGACTGCTTCGCAGCCGGACGCAGGCTTCGCCAGCTGCTACAAGGACCGGGTGCAGTCCAAATGCCGGTACGGGTCATACGGGCAAATGAATGCCGAAGGTATTCATGCCGTGGTCACAGCGCACAAACACATCCCCCCCATGCATCAACGCAATCGCCTTGACGATCGCCAGCCCCAGCCCATGGTTGTTCCCACTGTTGCTGCGCGATGCATCCACCCGATAAAAACGCTCAAACAACCGCGACAAATGCTCGCTGGCAATCGGCGAACCGGGGTTCGCGACACCGATACTGACCTGATGCTCCTCGACTTCGATTCGCACCTGAATGACTTGCCCTGGCTCGGTGTGCTGCACCGCGTTACTCAGCAAGTTGATCAACGCCCGGCGCAAATGCGCGACCTCGATCCGCAACTGGGCATCACCACTGACCTGCACCTGAACCTGCGCGTCTTCCAGAATGAAATCCAGATACTCCAGCGTCGTCGCCACTTCTTCGGCGAGTGAGGTGGACGTCAGTTTGGTGGCCTTGCTGCCCTGATCCGCGCTGGCAAGAAACAGCATGTCATTGATGATCGAACGCAGTCGCTCAAGCTCTTCAAGGTTCGATTGCAGCACTTCAAAATAGTGTTCGGCGGATCGCCCGCGAGTCAACGCCACCTGGGTCTGGCCGATCAGGTTGGTCAGCGGCGAGCGCAGTTCATGGGCCACATCGGCGTTGAACGACTCAAGGCGCGAGTAAGCCTGTTCGACCCGCTCCAGTGTCGAGTTGAACGAATTGACGAACTGATTCAGTTCCGGCGGCAGCGGTGACAATTGCAGCCGACCGGACAACAGCGGCGGGGCCAGCCGCTGAGCTTCCTGGGACAACTTGATCAGCGGCTTGAGGCCGATCCGCGCCACCCAGTAACCGAGGGCCGACGCCAGCAACACGCCGATGATCGCCAGGCTGATCAGGGCAATCAGCAAATGGTGTTGAGTCTGCAAAAACGTCTCGGTGTCGATGCCGATCATGAAGCGCAGCGGTGGACGTTGATCCTTGGCCGGGAACTGACTGACCAGCACTTTGAGTGGATAAGGTTGATCCGGCAGCTGCAAGTCGCGCCTGCCCAGCGGCCCTTCGGCGAAGGTGCGGATCTGCGGCGTCAGGTTGCCGTATTCGTAGCGCGGATCCCCGCTGATGATCCAGAAGCTGATGCGTTTGTCTTCCTCACCGAGCAGCTTGAGCTTGTTATTGATCTTCACCCAATGCTCAGGCGTGCCGTAACGGCCGACCGTGGATTCGAGCACGCTGTAACGTGCGTCCAGTTCAGCCTCGGGCAGCAAACCCAGACCTTTATCGACCTGTTGATACAGCGCCCAACCAATCAACAGAAACACCAAAAGCGCCACCAGCGTAAACATCCCGCTCAGGCGCAGCGCAATCGAGTTGCGAGGGTAGGTCATCATTCATTTCCTGCGCCGCGCCGAGTCTGCTGTTGCGCAGGGCAAGGCGCGAGGAGCGCGGTTTGGTTGTTCCAAATAAGCTCCGAGCAACGCAGCCCTGCGCAACAGCAGGCTCGGCCCTCCGGGTTGTCGTCTGAAAGCGGGCCATGCTGCGTTGCAGCCCTTGGCAAGGAAACAACCCTTACCTTCGGGCTGCGCCTTGCCTGGCCCGCTTTCAGACGGCAACGCGGCGCAGGAAATGAATGATGACCTACCCTAAACACCGCGGCTCTCCAGCACATAACCCATGCCACGAATTGTGTGCAGCAGTTTCTCGTCGAACGGCCCGTCGAGCTTGGCGCGCAAGCGTTTGATCGCGACTTCGACGACGTTCGCGTCGCTGTCGAAATTGATGTCCCAGACCATTTCGGCGATGGCGGTTTTCGAAAGAATTTCACCCTGGCGGCGGGCCAGCACGCTGAGCAAAGAGAACTCCTTGGCGGTCAGGTCCAGGCGGGTGCCGGCGCGGGTCGCTTTGCGGCTGATCAAATCTATCCACAGGTCGGCGATGCTCACCTGCACCGGTTCGTGACCGCCGCTGCGGCGGGTCAGCGCTTGCAGGCGCGCTACCAGTTCGAGGAAGGAAAACGGTTTGCCGAGGTAGTCGTCGGCGCCGTCGCGCAGGCCTTTGATACGGTCTTCGACACGCTCGCGGGCGGTGAGCATGATCACCGGGGTTTGCTTGCGCGCACGCAAGGCGCGCAGTACGCCAAAGCCGTCGAGGCCCGGCAGCATGACGTCGAGGACGATCACCGCGTAGTCGCTTTCCAGCGCCAGGTGCAGGCCTTCGACGCCATCGTGCGCCAGGTCCACGGTGTAACCCTGTTCCGTCAGACCGCGGTGAAGATAATCCGCGGTTTTTTCCTCGTCTTCGATAATCAGAACGCGCATGACCCCGCCTCAGTCTGTGGTCGCCAGCGCCGGCATCGGTGCTGGGGCTGGTTTAGGCCGATGGAAAAGCCGCTCAAGCCACAAGTATATGACCGGAGTGGTAAACAGCGTCAGCGCCTGGCTCACCAGCAAGCCGCCCACGACCGCGATCCCCAAGGGTTGGCGCAGTTCGGCGCCGGTGCCGTAGCCGAGCATCAATGGCAGCGCGCCGAGCAGGGCGGCGAGGGTGGTCATGATGATCGGCCGGAACCGCGTGATACAGGCCTGGTAGATCGCCTCTTCCGGTGGCAAGCCACCTTTGCGTTGGGCTTCGAGCGCGAAGTCGATCATCAGGATGCCGTTCTTCTTCACGATCCCGATCAGCAGCACCAGCCCGATCAACGCCATGATCGAGAAGTCCTGCCCGCAAATCCACAACATGATCACCGCGCCGAGCCCGGCGGAGGGTAGGGTGGAGATGATGGTCAGCGGATGGACGAAGCTCTCGTACAGAACGCCGAGAATGATGTACACCGCCACCAGCACCGCCAGGATCCATACAAGCGAGCTTGCTCCGGGCTGCGTTCCGACGATAGCGTCAGTTCCGTGAACACAAAACCCGACGGACTCGCCTGCAGCGTGAAGCTTGCAGCTCCCGACACAGGTATACTGCCGCCTTTCGCGGCTCGCTGACCGGGCCCGACTCTATGTGCATCACCCGGAGCTTTCATGACTTCCCCGACACAACCGCCGGTTGCCGACGCTTTGAGCGACGACCAGGCAGACCTGCCAGACAGCGTCGACTCCAGCGCAGACAGCGAAACCAAAGCCGAGATCCCAGCGTTCAAGTTCCCGTTCAAGCCGGGCGACCTGGCCGCAGCGAAGAACGCCAGCCAGCCCTGGTACAAGAATGGCGCCAAGAACGGCCATACCAAGACTCCGGGCGTAGCGCCACCCGGCACTCGCCGCTCGATGGGTAAACGCTGAGTTTTAAACTCTGCGGCGAGCAAGCTCGGCTCCTACCGTTGATCTGTGTACGACGCAAATCCACTGTAGGAGCTGAGCTTGCTCGCGAAGGGGCCATCAAAGGCAATACACGTTCTGGATCAAGCCGCGCGCAACGAAATAAACGCATAGTTCACGGGTGTATCTGTCGCCACTTGCGCACCGGCCGCCTGCACGTGTCCGGCAATGTCCTCCCCTGACACATGAAACAGCCAATCAGCGTGTGATTCAGCCAGCGGCTGCGCCGCAACCTGATCGATGACCCTCGCAAACGCGGTCATGTCCGGCAGATAAGCGGTAAAGCCATCGCCCTTCAACGCTGTAGTCCGAATTCCTAGCAACGCGCAAATCGCATCCTTGGTCCGAACGTCATCGCGATCAGCCTGACGAGAGTGCTGGATTAACCCGACCAGTTCCTGATCCGCCCATTCACCACCCACAATTAAATCCGGTCCCTTTTCCCACGACTCGGGCGGACATTCCTTCGCCGCAATGTTCAGGGGAATGTGCGGATTGATTTCCATCGGGTAGATGCGGCACACCAGCGGCCGACGTTCGTAGATGCGGCAGAGGTTGTCTTCGTCAAGATTCCGGCAAGGACCGACGTTGTAGGCGGCAAAGGTGATGGCGATGTACGCCTCGGATGCGCCGCTTCGAACCCTCACCGAACGACGTTCGGCGTGCTCGCGTTGCGGCATGGGCAGGCCCAGGCCATTGCCCAGGAAACCTTCCACCAGCACGATTACCTGACCGCCATCGGCCGCCCACATCCGGGCTTCGCTCAGGGTCAGGGGCACGTGGTGGTCGTTGCAGCATTTGCCACAACCAACGCAGGAAAACGTCGTATTCATTGAGCGGCCAGTCGCCTGTGAGGGTATGAAGCGGCGACAGAATGCCGCCGCAAAGGCCACTGTCGAAGCAAGTTATGCGCCAGTCATTGCGCCTTGGCGGTCGGGCGGATGGAGTCCCATTCGGTGACATAAGCGGTTTTGCTTTTCTTGTTGTAAAGGCACAGTTCGGTGCCTTGCTGGCCTTTCATGTGTTTTTGCGGGTATTGGCCTTGCAACAGAAGTGCGGTGTAGCCAACCCGGTCGTCAAACTGTGCGGCGTTGCCAACAGGTTTGGCATTCTTCAGGCCGCTGGCCTTGGTGCAGCTGGCGAGCACGGCTTTGTCGTAGGCGGCCCAGGCGTCGGGGCTGGACGCGTAGGCCTGGGTGGTCAGGGCGCTGAGGCAGAGGAAGGTCAGGGTTGAGGCTTTCATATTCTGGCATCCGTGGGTGGGTATAGACCTAGGTCTGAGTATGCCAGGCCGGAACCGGTTCCCGGCGGATCACACGCATTCCGGCGTTTTCATACAAACGCTGCGCCCGAAGGTTGTCCTCAAGCACCTTCAAATCTACAAAACCTTCGCGACGTTCCTGAAACACCTTGAAAGCTTGTGCCAGCAATGCACGGCCTAGCCCGAGGCCCTGAGCTCGAGGATGCACCACCAGGTTCTTGATGTAGGCACTTGTCCAGCACTGGCAAACACCCACAATACCTTCGGCATCCAGAGCGATGAAGCACAGGGTCGGGTCGTATTCCTGATCGGTTTCAAAACGCTGTTGCCAGACGTCCAGTGCCGGTACGCGACCGCCTCCTTCCTGATAGCCCAGTTCCATCAAACGATGAACGGCTTCTGCCAGATCGGGGCGGTATTCGCTGAGGACGATTCCCTGAGGCCAAACGATTGCAGGCATACCTTCAGTGAGGTTGCGCCGCATCAGAAAGCAGAAGTCCTTGGACAAGACTCAATGACCTTGTTCAGCGACAGCCTTGGCTGCTTCGATCAGGCACTTGGTCAATTCCGGAGAGGAGAACTTGGTCAACACCGCGTTCGCGCCGGCAAGACGGGCCTTTTCGCTGTTCATCGCGCTGTCCAAAGAGGTGTGCAGCAGCACATAGAGGTGCGAGAAATCCGGGGTTTCGCGCAAGGTGCGGGTGAAGGCGTAGCCGTCCATCTCCGACATTTCGATGTCCGAAACGATCAGATTGATCTGCTGGGCCGTGCCTTGCAGGTCCAGCAAGCAGTCGATGGCTTCCTTGGCACTGCGGGCGGTGTGGCATTGCAGGCCGAGGTTGCGCAGGGTGTGAACCGATTGCTGCAGCGCAACCTGGCTGTCATCGACCACCAGAATCCGCGCGTTGCCGAGGACTTCGGCGTCTTCCATGCTCAGTTCGGTCGGGGCCGTTTCGATCTGCGCCGGGGCGATGCCATGGATCACTTTTTCGATGTCCAGCACTTGTACCAACGTGCCGTCGACCGAGGTCACGCCAGTGATGTACGAACGCACGCCGCCAGAGCCGAAGGGCGGCGGACGGATGTCGGTGGTCAGGCAGTGGACGATCTTGCTCACCGCTTGAACGTGCAAACCCTGCTTGGAGCGGCTGACATCGGTGACGATCAGGCAGCCACCGTTCGGGTCTTCCAGCGGCCGTTCACCGATGGCACGGCTGAGGTCGATCACCGACAACGACGCACCGCGCAGGGTGGCGATGCCTTTGACGTGGGGATGCGACTCCGGCAGCTTGGTCAGCGGCGGGCAGGGAATGATTTCACTGACTTTCAGCAGGTTGATCGCCATCAGCTTGCCGCTGCGCAAGGTAAACAGCAGAAGCGAAAGTGAGTCTGCGCGGGCTTTGTTTGAAGACATAAAAACCTTCTGTGGAAAAAGGTGATGGGCGACCGCGGGATCGCCAACAGCATCGATGCCGGGTTATCGACTTGTTGCGGGCAGGCTTTAGGGTTATTCCGTCGCCAGACCGGTCAGTGTGATCCCTGTAGCAGCTGCCGAAGGCTGCGTCCGGCTGCGAAGCAGTCGTAAATGCCGAGCTCTCGGTGCACCGAATATAGCGCGGTGAATGGTTTGGCGAGGACTGCGTCCTCGGACGCAGCCTTCGGCAGCTGCTACAAGGGATCGCGTTATTTCATTCCCAAGCGTTTGGCCATCCTTCCAAGATTCGCCCGATCCAAGCCTAGCTCACGCGCCGCACTCGCCCAATTGTTATGGTGTCGTTCCAGACAGGCGTTGATCAGTCGACGCTGATAATCCTCGGTCGCCGCCCGCAAGTCTCCCGAGACCAACGCAACAGGGCTGACAGTGGCTGGCTCGGCTGCAAGCGCAACACTGCCAGTGGGCAAATCCAGGTCCGCCGCACTCAAGCTTAGAATTTTCGGCCGTTCCTTGCAGTTACCGAGCGCCTTCAAGGCACTGCGGCCAATCAAGTGCTCCAGTTCCCGCACATTTCCCGGCCATGTATACGCCAGCAATGCAGCCTGAGCGTCGCTGTTCAGGCGCAGGCTGTTGAGGCCCATGCGTGAGCGGTTCTGCTCCAGGAAATAGCCGCTGAGCAGCAACACATCCCGCCCACGATCACGCAGTGCTGGCACCAACAACGGATAAACGCTCAGGCGGTGATAGAAGTCGGCACGGTAGCGGCCGCTGCGCACTTCCTCCGCCAGATCGCGGTTGGTCGCGGCGATCAGTCGTACGTCGACCTGATGCTCTTTATCCGAACCCAATCGCTGCAATTGACCGCTTTGCAGGACTCGCAGCAATTTGGCCTGGACGGTCAGGGACAGCTCACCGACTTCATCGAGAAACAGCGTGCCGCCATTGGCCAGTTCGAACTTGCCGCGCCGATCGTTCATTGCGCCGGTGAAGGCACCGCGGACATGGCCGAACAACTCGCTCTCCACCAGCGTGTCCGGCAGCGCGGCGCAGTTGAGGCTGATGATCGGCTTGTCGGTCCGGGGCGATGCGGCGTGGATGGCTTGGGCGACCAGTTCCTTGCCGACCCCGGTTTCGCCGGTGATCAGCACGGTAAGATCGCTGCCGCCCACCAGATTGATTTCTTCCACCAGCCGTTTGTGGGCCTTGCTCTGGCCAATCATCTCGCGGTTCTGCTGGCCGCTGGCTTGTCGGTAAACCTCGGCGCGCTGATGTTCGTCTTCGACACGATTGGCCAGGCGTTCGATGCGCTCGGCGGCGTTGACGGTGGCGGCGGCGAGGCTGGCGAAGGCTTCCAGGGCGTCCAGTTCGATCGGTTCGAAGCGCTCCGGATCGAGTGCGTCAAGGGTCAGCAAACCCCACGGACGCTCGTCGATAAACAGCGGGCAACCCATGCAGTCATGGACTTCCAGATGATCGTCGAGGCCATCGACCAGGCCGTCGTAAGGGTCGGGCAAGTCGCTGTCAGCGGCGAAACGGGTCGGGCCGTGACTGCTGAGCAGCGCTTCGAAACGCGGGTGTTCGCTGACTTTAAAGCGTCGGCCGAGGGTGTCGGTGCTCAACCCGTCGACGGCCAGCGGCACCAGCCATTCGCCATCGAGGCGCAGCAGGGCGGCGGCATCGCAGGGGAGCAGGGCGCGCATGGCTTCGAGCAAGCGCCGATAACGCTCGCCTTCGGGGAGTTCACGGGACAGGTCGGAGACCAGTGGCAGCAGGGCGGTCAGTAGAGATTTTGCAGTCATAGTGACTCCGTGTAGTCGGTATGACTATAAAACAGTCTGTGTCGATATGACTACTAAGAATTCAAGTAATTGATTTATAACGTTTTAATTTTTGGCACGGAAACTGATAAGTCCAAGGCAGTCAGTTAGCAATCCAAGTAGTTCAGGAGTCGCCTTATGCTTAGCGTTCAAGACCGTGCAATCGTCAAATCCACCGTGCCCTTGCTGGAAAGCGGTGGCGAAGCGTTGATCACTCATTTCTACCGCATGATGCTCTCCGAGTATCCGGAAGTTCGCCCGCTGTTCAACCAGGCTCACCAGGCCAGCGGTGATCAGCCGCGTGCCCTGGCAAACGGTGTCTTGATGTATGCGCGGCACATCGACCAGCTCGACCAGTTGGGCGACCTGGTGGCCAAGATCATCAACAAGCACGTGGCCCTGCAAATTCTCCCGGAACACTACCCGATTGTCGGCTCCTGCCTGCTGCGAGCCATCTCCGAAGTGCTGGGCGACGAGATTGCCACACCTGAAGTGATGGCCGCCTGGGGGGCTGCTTACGGTCAATTGGCCGACATCCTGATCGGCGCCGAAACCAGCATCTACGACCAAAAGGAACAGGCACCGGGCGGCTGGCGCGGGGCGCGGGACTTCATCGTGGTGGCCAAGGTCGACGAAAGCGCGGAAATCACCTCGTTCTACTTCGAACCGGCTGACAAAGGCCCGATTCTGGCGGCAGAGCCAGGCCAGTACATCGGCATGCAACTGATCCTCGATGGCGAAGAGATTCGTCGTAACTATTCGCTGTCGGCTTTGGCGAACCAGGGCCAGTACCGGATCAGCGTAAAGCGTGAAACCGGTGGCCGCGCCTCCAACCATCTGCACGATCAGTTACATGTAGGCTCGAGCATCCAGCTGTTCCCGCCATCGGGCGAATTCACCCTGACCGAAAGCGCCAAACCGTTGGTGCTGATCAGCGGCGGCGTCGGGATCACTCCGACGCTGGCGATGCTCGAAGCGGCGCTGGCGACCAAGCGGCCGGTGCACTTTATTCACTGCGCACGCAACGGTAGCGTTCACGCCTTCCGCGACTGGATCGATGGCTTGGCCGAGCATCACCCGCAACTCAAACGCTTCTATTGCTACGACGAAGATGATGGCGTGAGCCCGGCGGCGCACAAGGTTGGCTTGTTGAGCCAGGAGCAACTGGGCGAGTGGTTGCCGCAACAGCGCGATCTGGACGCTTACTTCCTTGGGCCAAAAGGCTTTATGGCGGCGATCAAGCGCCACCTCAAAGCCTTGGGTGTGCCGGAGAAGCAAAGCCGTTACGAATTCTTCGGACCGGCTTCGTCGTTGGAGTAACCGCTTATCTTGTAGGAGCACGGCTTGCCGGCGAAGGCGATCTTAAGGACGCCTTCGCCGGCAAGCCGTGCTCCTACGAGTGCTTGTCGGTCTTTCAGCCCTTCACTTCCTTCAAATGTTTGTACACCGTCGCCCGGCCCATGTTCAGCACGTTCGCCACATAGTTGGAGGCGCTTTTACCTTTGAAGGCGCCTTCGGCGTGCAGTGCCAGCACCAGTTCGCGTTTATGGTCGCGGGTCAGCAGGTTCAGGCTCAGCTGACGTTCGCGCAGCCAGGCGTGGAGGAAGGTGTTGATCCGCTCCTGCCAGTCATCGCGAAACAGCGAATCGGGTTGCGGAATCAACTTGCTCGGTGACAGGAACAGATCCAAAGCGGCCTTGGCATTTTCGAACAGAGAAATATTCAGATTGATGCACAGCACCGCCAGCGGACGGCCTTCACTGTCGCGCAGCACGCTGCTCAGGCTGCGAATCTTCTGACCATCCCAATTGAGTTTTTCGTACGGCCCGATGTTTCGTTCGCTGATCTCTTCGCTGAGCATGTCCCCCAGCGCCGAGTCGTCACCGACTTCGCGCTTGGACAGGTTGTTGGCGATGTAGTCGACCTTCTGTGTGCGCAGATCGTGCAGCACCACTTCGGCGTGAGGAAAGAGCAACGTGGCGATGGCATCGGCGATCGCTCGAAAGTTGTCCAGCGGCGAGCGCTTCAATGCAGAGTCATCAAGGGCCGGATCGTGTTCTTGGGCGTTCATAAAGTGGAGCTCCAGGCAGCATCAGCGCCCCGTCAAAAAGGGGCGCTGGAAGTTTGCCGCAATCGTGTCGACACGTCACCTGAGTCTGAACGTCAGCCCAGCCGCGCGGGGGAGAGCATCTCGGTGTTCAGACCGAAGCGAGTCAGTTGCTCGGGCAAGGCTTCACCGCGCACCAGTGCAGCGCTGGCCTGGCCCATGGCCGGCGAGGTCTGGATGCCATAACCGCCTTGTGCCGCTACCCAGAATAGCCCCGGTACCTGCGGATCGAAACCGCACAGCAAATCACCGTCGCTCACGAAACTGCGCAAGCCGGCCCAAGTGCGGGTCGGACGGCGGATGGTCAGGGTGGTGGCTTCTTCGATCTGGTAGATGCCCATCGCGATGTCCAACTCTTCGGGCTGCACGTCGTGCGGTTCTACCGGGTCGGCGTTGGCTGGCGAGCCGAGGAACATCCCCGCGTCGGGCTTCATGTAGAAGGATTCGTCGAGGCTGACCAGCATTGGCCAATGATGGATGTCCACGCCCTCGGGGCCGGCGAAGATGAACGCCGCGCGCCGCTTGGGTTGCAGGCCCAGTGGTTTGGCACCGGCCAACTCACCGATTTTGTCGGCCCAGGCGCCTGCCGCGTTGATGATGATCGGGGCGCTGAAGGTCTGACCGTTGGTGTGTACTTGCCAGACACCTTCGGCATCACGGGTCAGGCTCAGGACTTGACTGTCGGTATGAACTTCGCCCTTGTTACGTCGGATACCGCGCAGGTAACCCTGGTGCAGGGCATCGGTGTCGATGTCGCTGGCGGTCGGGTCGTAAATCGCGCCATGGACTTTTTCCCGGCGCAGGATCGGCAAGCGCACGCAGGCCTCATCGGCGCTGAGCAGCTGCATTTCCGGCACCGTGGCTTTGGCGCTCTGGTATTGATTGTTCAGTTCGGCGGGGTCGCCGGTGAAGTCCACGGTCATCTCGCCACGCGGGGTCAGCAGCGGGTGTTCGCAAAAACCGGCTGGCGGCGCGTCGAAGAAATCACGGCTGGCCTGGGTCAGCGCCCGAACTTGAGGCGTACCGTATGCGGCGGTAAACAGCGCGGCCGAACGTCCGGTGGAGTGGTAAGCCGGATGAGATTCGCGTTCGAGCACGATCACTCGGGCGTGCTGCGACAGCCAGAAACCGGTGGAAGCGCCGGCAATCCCGCCGCCGATGATGATGAAATCTGCCTGGCTCATGAACGTCTCCTGATGGGGCGTAAATGCCGAATGTGTAGATGACCCCTGTAGGAGCGAGCGGGCGGCGATCCGACTTGCCCGCGAAGGCGGTGTATCAGTCGAAATTTATGTTTACTGACACACCGCCTTCGCGGGCAAGCCTCGCTCCTACAAGGGTTCGTGGTGTTAGTGCTGTAGTTGGTAAAGGGCATTGGCCAGCGCAATGTCTTCCAGGCCCAGACCGATGGAGCGGAAGAACACATGGCGGTCGTAGTCGGGGCGCTGGACTTTTTCGCTGAGCAGATCCGGCAGGTCACCGATGATCGCGTGCTTGTCCCAGCCATGCTGTTCACCGGCAATCAGCATTTCGCCGGCCGAGCCTGGGGTGGTCAGACGATAGTCGCAGAACACTTGCATGTCATTGAGGCTCTGCGGCGGTACTTCATGGGCCCGTGGTGCGTTGGTGCTGATGGAGGTGATCAGCGCCGGTTTGCTCAAGCTTGAAGGGTCGATCACCGGCCCTGCGGACGAGGTGCAGAGCATGATCACGTCAGCGTCCTGAATGGCCGCTTCACGACTGTCGACGATGGTCAGGCGTGGATCGAGGCTTTTGAGCTGCGCCAATACTTTGGGATTCTTGTCGCTCAGGCTCGGCGAGTAGAGGCTGACGCTTTGCCAGTCACGCAGACCTTTGACGTAGTGCAGGTGCGCCTGGGCGACCTTGCCACTGCCGATGATCGCCAGGCGCCGGGCCTTTAGCGGGGCGAGAGCGTCGACCGCCACGGCCGTGGTTGCAGCGGTGCGCGCCGTGGTCAGTTCGCCGGCATCACAGAGCAACAGCGGCTGGCCGGTCTGCATCGACATCAGCAGCGTCCAGGCGGTCACCAACGGGCCTTGTTCACGCACGATGTACGGCGAGGTCTTGACCCCGTAAACGCCGTCTTCGGCCAGCACGCCCAGGTAGTTGATGAAGTCGCCAGCGCCCTGCGGGAACTCAACCAATTGCTGCGCCGGTTGCACGGCTTGTCCGGCAGCCAGGTCGCGGAACAGTTTGCGCAGGATCTGCGGCACGTCGACCTGCGCCAGCAGCTCGCGGGCCTGAGGTTGGGTGATCACGTAAGGCGTACTGGACATGGTCGGCTCCGGGGCTGGAAGTAAACTAATTTGTCCATTATGGACTTTTAGTTATCACGAGCAAGCTTCTGTTGAAAAAAAGCCGGACGAAAAAAAAGCGCAGTCCGTTTCCGGCTGCGCCTCTTTTAGTGCGACCCGCGTTACGGACCCTTGCGCTCAACCGCCCGCAGTAGATGCGTCGGTGGCGTTTCACAGCTGATCTTGCGCCCCAGCAGTGCCTCGATGGACGGTAGCTGGTAGGAGTCGTCTTCACCGGCAAAACTGATGGACACGCCATCGGCGCCAGCACGACCGGTGCGACCGATACGGTGCACGTAGTCGTCCGGGACTTCCGGCAAGGTGAAGTTGATCACGTGGCTGATGCCGTCGATGTGAATGCCGCGGCCGGCCACATCGGTGGCGACCAGTACGCGGATCTTGCCTTCGCGGAAACCTTCGAGGGTCTTGATGCGTTTGTGCTGCGGCACGTCGCCGGACAGTTGCGCGGCATTGACGCCATCACGGACCAGGCGTTCTTCGATGCGCCGCACTTCGTCCTTGCGGTTGGCAAACACCATCACCCGCTCCCAACCGTTGTCGTTGACCAGGTTGTAGAGCAGTTTGTATTTGTCGGCGCCGGCCACGGCGTAAATGTGTTGCTCGACGTTTTCGCTGGCCACGCTCTGCGACTCGATCTCGACGATGGACGGGTCGGTAGTCCATTGCTTGGCCAGGTTCATCACGTCTTCGGTGAAAGTCGCGGAGAACAGCAGCGTCTGACGCTCGTCCTTCGGCGGAGTCTGGCGAATGATCTGACGCACTTGTGGGATGAAACCCATGTCGAGCATCCGGTCGGCTTCGTCCAGGACCATGACTTCGACCATGTCCAGGTGCACGTCGCCGCGCTGGTTGAAGTCCAGCAGACGGCCCGGGGTGGCCACGAGGATGTCGCAATGACGGGCTTCGAGGTGCTTGAGCTGTTTGTCGAAGTCCATGCCGCCGACAAACGTCATGACGTTGAGGCCGGTGTATTTGGTCAGGTCGGCCGCGTCCTTGGCGATCTGAACCACCAGTTCACGGGTCGGCGCAATGATCAGCGCCCGCGGCTCGCCCATGTAACGCTCTTTCGGCGGTGGGGTTTGCAGCAGTTGGGTGATGATCGAAATCAGGAATGCGGCGGTTTTGCCGGTGCCGGTCTGGGCGCGACCGATGGCGTCTTTGCCCGCCAGGGTGAAGCCAAGCACCTGTGCCTGAATTGGCGTGCAATACGGGAAGCCCAGGTCCTGGATGGCGTGCATCAGTTCAGGGGCGAGTTTGAAATCGTGGAAACGGGTTTTGCCTTCCTGGGGTTCGACGGCGAAGTCTTCAAGTTTCCAGGGAATAACCGGCGCTTTTGGCTTCGGTTCGCGACGCGGTTTGGCAGGTTTCGCAGCTTCGCTGCTCGGTTCTTCAGAGGCTTGAGCCTCAACGGGTTGGACGGTCGGTGTGGCCATCGGTTCGTGCTTCGGTACCGCTACGGTTGCGGTCCGGCCAGACTGATTACCGTCGGTGCGGTGGCTGGGATGGTGAGACGGAGCGCTGGAGACTGGCGCGAGCTGCTCAGTCTCGCTTTTACCGAACATTTTCTTGAGTGCTTTGAGCACGGTCATCTCATCAATTGATTAAGGAATATACGCCGGCCAGTGTAATGCAAGAATCGGGCGCGGCGTAGTGGGATGGATCAATGGGCTGTTTTTACATAAGCGGTTAACGCAAGCGCTCGGCGAGCCAGACGCCAATATCGCGAATTTCCTCGGGTAACACTTCGTGGCCCATTGGGTATTCCTGCCATGTCGCGGTGACACCATGCTGCTTTAAATACTCGTAGGCGGTCCGGCCCATGGCGTTTTCAACGACGTCATCGTACTGGCCGTGTAAAGACAGCACAGGAATGCGCTGCTGGCTGGCGGAAAGCTCCAGTTCGTCGCTGAAGGTCGGTGCATAAGTCGAGAGGGCAAGTACGCCACCCAACGGCCCCTGCCATTTCAGAAACGCGGTGTGTAACACCACCGCGCCACCTTGGGAAAAACCTGCCAGAAAGATCCGCGAGGCGTCTATTCCGCTGGCGCGCTGCTCTTCTATCAAATCAAAGACCCGTTGCGCCGACGCTTCCAGCTGCTCGCGGTCGATCGCGCGTGCCGGGCTCATGGCCAATATGTCGTACCAGCTCGGCATCTCGTAACCGCCATTGATGGTAACGGCTCGGGTCGGCGCCTGAGGCAGAACGAAGCGGGTGGTCAGCAGGCTTTCCTGCAGCGCTTCGGCCACCGGCAGGAAGTCGTAGCGGTCGGCGCCCAGGCCGTGCAGCCATATAACGCAGGCGTCTGCGGGCTTTACGGGTTGAAGAATCAAGGGCTCGGTCATGGTTGCTCCAATTTTGTGCATGCGCTCTCATTGAGTGCGAGAGGTGAGTGCGCGCTTGGTTGATCAGTTAAGAAGATGTCGCAAGGCTACAAGTA
This sequence comes from Pseudomonas sp. MDT1-16, assembly GCF_054898115.1. NCBI lineage: Bacteria > Pseudomonadati > Pseudomonadota > Gammaproteobacteria > Pseudomonadales > Pseudomonadaceae > Pseudomonas > Pseudomonas sp. MDT1-16. The sequence continues at coordinate 5,247,149 of NZ_CM142717.1, read as the reverse complement.
TTGCTATTGACCTGTCGCGCAATCGCTTCTGCGAGCGGTCTGGTACGGGCTTTGCTATGGGAAAACGGTGCAACCCATCTCGCGCCTTGCGGTAACACTATCAGTGTACTGCTGGCGGTGGGATAGCAAAGAATCCGGTGATGGATGTTCGCCAGTGGCCGCTACGGGCTTCGCGAACGTGAAAGGGCTACAGCCCGTTCGGCCGATTGGTGAGAAGTGAGTTGTCCATGATGTGGATTTTCTCCTACTAGACTCATAGCGCAGGTCTTACGTCGGTTGACCCCAAAAAAAGCCAACACGGGTCAACAACGCCTCATAAGGGTGCGACTGGACTCAAGCTCCGACACAACAAGAGCAAAACTGGAGGTTTGAATGAAGATGTTGAAATCCACCCTGGCTATCGTGACTGCAGCCGCAGTACTCGGTGTCAGTGGGTTCGCTCAGGCGGGTGCAACCCTGGATGCAGTGCAGAAGAAAGGTTTCGTACAGTGCGGTGTAAGTGACGGCCTGCCAGGCTTCTCGGTTCCAGACTCCACTGGCAAGATCATCGGCATCGACGCTGACGTCTGCCGCGCTGTGGCCGCTGCCGTTTTCGGCGATGCGACCAAAGTCAAATTCAGCCAGTTGAACGCCAAAGAGCGCTTCACCGCGCTGCAGTCCGGCGAAATCGACGTGCTGTCGCGTAACACCACCTGGACCAGCTCGCGCGATTCGGGCATGGGTCTGGTGTTTGCCGGCGTAACGTACTACGACGGCATCGGCTTCCTGGTGAACAACAAACTGGGTGTGAAGAGCGCTAAAGAGCTCGACGGCGCCACCATCTGCATTCAAGCCGGTACCACCACCGAGCTGAACGTTTCCGACTATTTTCGCGGCAACGGTCTGAAATACACCCCGATCACCTTCGACACCTCCGATGAAAGCGCCAAGTCGCTGGAATCCGGTCGTTGCGACGTGCTGACCTCCGACAAATCCCAGCTCTACGCACAACGCAGCAAGTTGGCGACCCCGACCGACTACGTCGTTCTGCCGGAAACCATCTCCAAGGAGCCTCTGGGCCCGGTCGTGCGTAAAGGCGACGAAGAGTGGTTCAGCATCGTCAAGTGGACCCTGTTCGCGATGCTCAACGCTGAAGAAATGGGCATCACCCAGAAAAACGTTGAAGCTGAAGCCCAAGCCACCAAGAACCCGGACGTTGCTCGTCTGCTGGGCGCTGACGGTGAATACGGCAAAGACCTGAAAGTGAAGAAAGACTGGGTCGTTCAGATCGTCAAGCAAGTAGGTAACTACGGTGAAGTGTTCGAGAAAAACCTCGGCAAGGGCACTCCACTGGCCATTGACCGCGGGCTGAACGCTCTGTGGAACAACGGCGGCATTCAATACGCACCACCAGTGCGCTGATGGTTCTATCACCCGGTGGGCCAACCGCCGGGTGATGTTCTGTTCCATTATTTGCGGGGCACTTCATGCAAAATTCAATCGGCGCACCAAAGCAGAGGCTCAGCCTCAGCGATCCGAAAGTGCGTGCGTGGCTATTTCAGATCATCACCATTGTGGCGGTGGTCTCGATGGGCTGGTATCTGTTCGATAACACACAGACCAACCTTCAGCACCGGGGCATTACCTCCGGCTTCAGCTTTCTGGAGCGCAGTGCCGGTTTCGGCATCGCTCAACACCTGATCGACTACACCGAATCGGACAGTTATGCCCGGGTGTTTGTCATCGGCTTGCTCAACACGCTGCTGGTGACTTTCATCGGCGTGATCCTGGCGACGATCCTCGGGTTCATCGTCGGTGTGTCACGGCTGTCGAAGAACTGGATCATTGCCAAACTGGCGACTGTTTATGTGGAAGTCTTCCGCAACATTCCGCCGCTGCTGCAAATCCTGTTCTGGTACTTCGCGGTGTTCCTGACCATGCCAGGGCCACGCAACAGCCATAACTTCGGCGACACCTTCTTCGTCAGCAGCCGCGGCCTGAATATGCCCGCAGCGTTGGCGGCGGACGGTTTCTGGCCGTTTGTGGTCAGCGTCGTCGTGGCCATCGTCGCCATCGTGCTGATGTGCCGCTGGGCCAACAAACGCTTCGAAGCCACCGGCGTTCCGTTCCGCAAGTTCTGGACCGGCCTGGCGCTGTTGCTGGTGATCCCGGCGCTGTGTGCGCTGATCTTCGGCGCCCCCGTGCATTGGGAAATGCCGGAGCTCAAGGGCTTCAACTTCGTCGGTGGCTGGGTGCTGATCCCTGAACTGCTGGCGCTGACCCTGGCCCTGACCGTATACACCGCGGCGTTCATCGCCGAGATCGTGCGTTCGGGCATCAAGTCGGTCAGCCACGGCCAGACCGAAGCGGCGCACTCGTTGGGTTTGCGCAACGGTCCGACGCTGCGCAAGGTGATCATCCCGCAAGCCCTGCGCGTGATCATTCCACCGCTGACCAGCCAATACCTGAACCTGGCGAAGAACTCCTCGTTGGCGGCCGGTATCGGTTATCCGGAAATGGTCTCGTTGTTTGCCGGTACGGTGCTGAACCAGACCGGGCAGGCGATCGAGGTGATTGCCATCACCATGAGCGTGTACCTGGCGATCAGTATCAGCATTTCCCTGCTGATGAACTGGTACAACAAGCGCATTGCGCTGATCGAGCGGTAAGGAAAAGCGCATGACGACTCATACTTTCAAACCTGACATGCCACCCCCGAGCCGCAGCATCGGTGTCGTGGCGTGGATGCGCGCCAACATGTTCTCCAGCTGGCTCAACACCCTGCTGACCCTGTTCGCGTTCTACCTGATCTACCTGGTGGTGCCGCCGATCCTGAGCTGGGCGATCCTCGATGCCAACTGGGTCGGCACCACCCAGGCTGACTGCACCAAGGAGGGCGCCTGCTGGGTGTTCATCCAGCAGCGCTTCGGCCAGTTCATGTACGGCTACTACCCGGTGGACCTGCGCTGGCGCGTGGACCTGACCGTGTGGCTGGCGGTCATCGGCGTGGCACCGTTGTTCATCTCGCGTTTTCACCATAAAGCGGTGTATGGCCTGAGCTTCCTGGTGCTGTACCCGATTGTCGCCTGGTGCCTGCTGCACGGCGGCGTGTTCGGCCTGAGCGCCGTGGCGACCAGCCAATGGGGCGGCCTGATGCTGACCCTGGTGATCGCCACCGTCGGTATTGCCGGTGCGTTGCCGCTGGGTATCGTCCTGGCGCTGGGCCGTCGTTCGAACATGCCGGCGATTCGGGTGGTCTGCGTGACCTTCATCGAATTCTGGCGCGGCGTGCCGTTGATCACGGTGCTGTTCATGTCCTCGGTGATGCTGCCGTTGTTCCTGCCTGAAGGCATGAACTTCGACAAACTGCTGCGGGCGCTGATCGGCGTGATCCTGTTCCAGTCGGCTTACGTGGCCGAAGTGGTGCGCGGTGGTCTGCAAGCGATTCCCAAAGGTCAGTACGAAGCGGCTGCCGCGATGGGCCTCGGTTACTGGCGCAGCATGGGCCTGGTGATTCTGCCGCAAGCCCTGAAGATGGTGATCCCTGGCATCGTCAACACCTTCATTGCGCTGTTCAAGGACACGAGCCTGGTGATCATCATCGGCCTGTTCGACTTGCTCAACAGCGTCAAACAAGCTGCCGCCGACCCGAAATGGTTGGGCATGGCCACCGAAGGCTATGTGTTCGCGGCCCTGGTGTTCTGGATTTTCTGTTTTGGTATGTCCCGCTATTCCATGCATTTGGAACGTAAGCTGGACACTGGCCACAAGCGTTAGGAGCGTAGTTTATGAGTGAAGCGATCAAACAGCCTGTGAGCCCTGAAGGCATTATTCAGATGCAGGGCGTCAACAAGTGGTACGGCCAGTTCCACGTGTTGAAAGACATCAACCTGAACGTTAAACAGGGCGAGCGTATCGTCCTGTGCGGCCCGTCGGGTTCCGGCAAGTCCACCACCATTCGTTGCCTCAACCGTCTGGAAGAACACCAGCAGGGCCGCATCGTGGTCGATGGCGTGGAGCTGACCAACGACCTCAAGCAGATCGAATCGGTCCGCCGTGAAGTCGGCATGGTGTTCCAGCACTTCAACCTGTTCCCGCACCTGACCATCCTGCAGAACTGCACGCTGGCGCCGATGTGGGTGCGCAAGATGCCCAAGCGCCAGGCCGAAGAAATCGCCATGCATTACCTGGAACGCGTCCGCATTCCGGAGCAGGCGCATAAATTCCCGGGGCAACTGTCCGGCGGTCAGCAACAGCGTGTGGCGATTGCCCGTGCCTTGTGCATGAAACCGAAAATCATGCTGTTCGACGAACCGACCTCGGCGCTCGACCCGGAAATGGTGAAAGAGGTTCTGGACACCATGATCGGCCTGGCTGAAGACGGCATGACCATGCTCTGCGTAACCCACGAAATGGGCTTCGCCCGCACCGTGGCCAATCGCGTGATCTTCATGGACAAGGGCGAAATCGTCGAACAGGCCGCGCCGAACGACTTCTTCGATAATCCGCAGAATGAGCGGACCCAGTTGTTCTTGAGTCAGATTCTGCATTGATGGGTTGAATCATAGCGTTAACTCAAAGCCCCGCAGAATTTTCTGCGGGGCTTTTTTGTTCGTGCAGATTCGCTACAGGCGTTCGAGTGCCAGGTGTACGGCACGAAGGGCGTTGAGCCTCCCGTGCCCGTAGTAGTGGCTATGGCCATTGAGGTCATAGTGGCCGAGCGGTCCATCGTCGGCATGCCCGATCTTGTCGCAGCAATCGGCAAGGATTTGTCGCACTGCCTGGCGATCCAGCATCGGGTTGACACCCAGCACAAGCGCAGCCACTCCGGCGGCTCCCGGGCAGGCGCTTGAGGTGCCGCTGAATAAATCGGTGAAGGCGCCATTGCTCGAATCGGCAAACTTGCCACTCAGGTCCGTTGTGCGAACTCCCCGGGTTTGCGGGATTGAAGTGGCGGGTTTGAATTTCGGATCCGGGTGCGGTTGGTCGCCACTGGGAAAGCAGCACCAGAGCGCTTTACCGAAGTCGCTGTAGGCGCTGCGGCGGCTTTGGTCATTGCAGGCGCCGACTGCAATCACCATTGGATGGCTGGAGTAACCATCATTGTCCACACTCTCGTTACCGTTGCCGGCCCCGAAAAAGATGACGCAACCTTTGCCATTGCGGCCCTTGGTCGCAGCATATTCAATGGCCAGACGCGTGCTGGCCGCCAATGGAAACGTTTGGGTGTGTCTGGGATCGGTAGGATCGGCCCAATGACCTTCAGCGGGGCCCCAGCTGCAGGAAATGATGTCAGCCCCATTATCGGCGGCCCAAAAAAAGGCATCGGCTTCAGCGCGTGCACCTAGGGGTTTGGTGAGTTTGAGCGGCATCAGGCGCGCCCGTGGCGCGACCCCACTGGCACCGACCTGGCCATTGGCGCACGCTACGCCCGCGGCCGCTGTTCCGTGGCGTTCGAGGGCGTTTTTCGGTCGTGGGCCTTGTTTGGAATTGCGGCGATCAAAGTTCTGTGCACCGACTATTTTGCCGGGACCGGCGAATTCGGGATGGTCGATATCAATGGCGTCGTCGATGACGGCGATCACTACACCTAGGCCCTGAGCAAACTCATGAGCGGCTTCGACGTTGGCACTCGCGTCGATCTGAGCCTGATAGGTGACCGTGGTTTTTTTCAGGTGCCACTGGTTATCGTGGATGGCCCTGCGTTGTCCCTGGCGCAGTATTTCAGGGTGACAGTATTCGATGTCTTCACGCTCCAGCAGTTTGAGTGTGAGTGAGCACACGTCCGTACCGTGACAGTCTTTGTTGTGAACGAAGAATGCGTTGGCCGCGTAGGGGACTTGTTGCTTGATGGTCATTCCCAGCTCATTGAGTGTGACCAGGCACTGTGTAGGGGTGAGTTGATCAGTGAATTTCAAAAAGATGTTCTCTGTGTAAAGAACGGGTTCTTGAGTAAGAGGATCGACCAGCACACTTGCGGCGAAACGCACGTCTGGCAATTCGCGCAATAAAGCCTTGCGCTTGGACAGATCCGAATCCGGTGGCAGTTTGAAGACCTGTACGTCCGCGTCTTCGATGTGCATCACCCGTTCACTGTCGCCTATCGCCTGATGCGCTTGCTCGCAGCACAGCGCCGAGGCGAGTTTTTTCCCCGCCTGACTGCGTACCGCGATCATCTCCTGACTTTTCTGCAGAAAGAAAGAGTGACTGTGCTTTTTACCGAAGTTGACTTCTTCCATGGGGTTTTCCATCTGTTTCAAAGTCGCAGACGAAAATGCCTGCGGGGTAAGGTCCTTGAGTCTGAAGGGCGGGAGCACTGTATGAAGTCAGTTCCTGGCCTGAATGGTCGTAGGGCAAATCCTCAATTCGAAGGTGTTTCCGACAGTGGTAATGAAGGTTTTTTCAGTCGTGGTAATCGAATCCTGCTCCTTTGGCGCTTGTTCTCTTGGGTGATGCTGACTAACATGTCAGAAAATTCATCCTATGATTGGATGAAAGGGCGAATCCTATGTCAGACATTTCTCCGCTAGTTAAACGGTCCCTGGTCGACCAGGCCTTGGACCAATTGCGCCTGCGCATCAACCAAGGCGTTTGGGTGGTCGGTCAGCGCTTGCCCACAGAACCTGAACTGTCCGCAGAACTGGGCATCAGCCGTAACACCGTGCGCGAAGCCATGCGCGTGTTGGCGTTTTCCGGGTTGATCGAAATCCGTCAGGGCGATGGCAGCTACCTGCGGGCGGTGGTTGATCCGCTCGACACCCTGAAGGCGTTGTCCCGCTGCTCCCACGAGCAAGCCCGGGAGACTCGGCACATTCTGGAAGTCGAGGCCATCGGTCTGGCCGCACTGCGGCGTACCGACGAAGACCTTGTGGCGTTGCGCGAAGCATTGGGCGTCAGCGGCAGCCACTATCACGGCGATCTCGACACTTATATCGCCTGCGACTTGGTGTTCCACCGCCGTCTGGTGGACGCCGCGCACAACCCGACGCTCAGCGAGTTGTATCGCTATTTCTCCAGCATCGTCGGCGCGCATCTGCGCGAGACCCTGAACATCAGCCCCCGACGCCAGGAGGTGTTCGACCTTCATATCGCACTGCTTGATGCCGTCGAGCAACGCGACCCGGAACGGGCCAAAGCCCTGTCGAGGCAGTTGATCAATGAACCTTGAAACCGAGAATTCCATGTCTGCCAATAACAGCAACATCACGCAACCCAAGCGCACGGCGGAGCTCGAAGAACTGCTGATCGACGCCGAGGCCAATGACGAAGAAGTCCAGCAAAGCCACCCGATCCTGCGTCGTCCATGGCTGTTGCTGCTGGGCCTGATTCTGGTGGCGCTGAACCTGCGCCCTGCGCTGTCGAGCATGGCGCCGATGCTCAGCGAGGTCTCGAAGACTCTCGGTTTGTCGTCAGCTCAGGCCGGTTTGCTGACGACGTTGCCGGTGCTGTGCCTCGGCTTGTTTGCACCGCTGGCGCCCGTGCTGGCACGACGTTTCGGCGCCGAACGGGTGGTATTGGGGATTCTTTTGATGTTGGCCGGCGGGATCATCCTGCGCAGTTCGTTCGGCACAATCGGCCTGTTTGCCGGCAGCGTGCTGGCCGGTGCGAGCATCGGCGTGATAGGCGTTTTGTTACCGGGTATCGTCAAGCGCGACTTCGCTAAACACGCCGGGACCATGACAGGCGTCTACACCATGGCGCTGTGTCTGGGCGCGGCGATGGCGGCGGGCGCGACCGTGCCGTTGAGCGAGCATTTCGACAAGCGCTGGGCACTGGGTCTCGGCTTCTGGGTGGTGCCGGCATTGGTCGCGGCGATTTTCTGGTTGCCACAAGTCGGTCAGAAACACGGTGCGCACAACGTCGCCTATCGGGTTCGCGGTCTGTTGCGTGATCCGCTGGCCTGGCAAGTGACGCTCTACATGGGCCTGCAATCTTCTCTGGCCTACATCGTGTTCGGCTGGTTGCCGTCGATCCTGATTGGCCGCGGCCTGACCCCGACCCAGGCCGGCCTGGTGCTCTCGGGTTCTGTCCTTATCCAGTTGGCCAGTTCACTGGCCGCGCCGTGGCTGGCAACCCGCGGCAAGGATCAGCGTCTGGCGATCGTTATCGTCATGCTACTGACCCTTGGCGGTTTATTCGGTTGCCTCTACGCTCCGATCGAAGGCTTGTGGGGCTGGGCGATCCTGCTCGGTCTGGGGCAGGGTGGTACGTTCAGTCTGGCGCTGACGCTGATTGTGCTGCGCTCGCGGGACTCGCATGTCGCGGCGAACCTGTCGAGCATGGCCCAGGGCTTTGGTTACACCCTGGCGTCCATGGGGCCGTTCGCGGTGGGTATCGTGCATGACTGGACCGGCGGCTGGAACGCCCTGGGCTGGATCTTCGGCATCATTGGCCTCGGGGCGATTATCGCCGGCCTCGGTGCCGGACGTTCGCTGTACGTCCAGGTCGAAAGCGAAAAGGTCTGACACCCGCGCACTGTCGGTATTCGGCCCACGAATGCCGATAGTGTTCCAGGCGTTTGTTGACTATCGTGCAGGCAATCTTTCGAAGCTTTGCACATCAGGGAACCTGCCCATGAGTGATGCCCACAGCGCATTGATCACCCAGTTCTACCAAGCCTTCCAGCGGCTGGATGCCGAGGCCATGAGTGCCTGCTATACCGATGACGTGGTGTTCAGTGATCCAGCGTTCGGCGAGCTGCATGGCCGCGATGCCGGCGACATGTGGCGCATGCTCACCACCCGGGCCAAGGACTTTTCCCTGACGTTCGATAACGTGCGCAGCGATGAGCGCACGGGCGGTGCCCATTGGGTGGCAACGTACCTGTTCAGCCAGACCGGCAACACGGTGGTCAACGATATTCAGGCTCGCTTCTTTTTTCGCGATGGCAAGATCTGCGAGCATCACGACAGCTTCGACATGTGGACTTGGTCTCGACAGGCGCTGGGCACTAAAGGTCTGCTGCTGGGCTGGACGCCGTTGGTGAGAAACGCCGTTCGTGCTCAGGCCTTGAAGGGGCTGAAGGCATTCCAGGCCAGTCGCTGATAAGATCGCGGCTTGTTTCCTTTCAAGCCTTGATCGTCACGTGAACACCCTCTGCGAAATCTCCGTCGATGCCGACACGCCGGTGAGCAAACCCTGGTTCGTCTACCTCGTACGCGCGGCCAATGGTTCGCTCTACTGCGGGATCAGTAATGATCCCGTGCGCCGATTCGCCACTCACCAGAGCGGCAAGGGTGCGCGATTCTTCCTCTCCAGCCCAGCCGTGGCCTTGGTTTACACCGAAGTCTGCCGCGACAAAAGCGAAGCGCTGCGTCAGGAACGCTTGATCAAAAAACTCAAGAAAAGCGCCAAGGAATGTCTGGTGACGACCTTTTCTGCGGGCTTATCAATCTGAATGATCAGTGCCCATCAGGCAGATCTGTAGGCTGCTGGCGTATTGCGCGCTAAGCTGCGGATTCCTTTCCCAGCGGCGGAGCCGAGCATGTCAGAGTTAATTCTTCATCATTACCCGACGTCCCCTTTCGCCGAAAAGGCCCGCCTGCTGCTGGGTTTCAAGGGGCTGTCCTGGCGCTCGGTGAAGATCTCGCCGGTGATGCCTAAACCCGATTTGACCGCGCTGACCGGCGGCTACCGCAAGACACCGGTGTTGCAGATTGGCGCAGATATCTATTGCGACACGTCGCTGATCGCCCGCCGTCTGGAACAGGAAAAAGCCTTGCCGGCGTTCTTCCCGGAAGGTCAGGAAATGATCGCCGCGACGTTCGCAGCGTGGGCAGATTCTGTGGTGTTCCAGCATGCAGTGAGCCTGGTGTTTCAGCCGGAATCGGTGGCCGTGCGCTTTGGCGCATTACCGCCAGAGGCGATCAAGGCATTCATGGCCGATCGCGCCGGGCTGTTCAGTGGAGGCAGCGCTACACGTTTGTCCGCAGAGCAGGCCAAGCATCAATGGCCGACGATCATGGGACGTCTGGAGCAGCAGCTTCAGCGCGAACAGGGCGACTTCCTGTTCGGCGAGCCGTCGATTGCCGACTTTGCCCTGGCCCATCCGCTGTGGTTCCTCAAAGCCACACCGGTAACTTCACCGTTGGTTGATGCCTATCCCGCGGTCAGCGCATGGTTCGGGCGCGTGATGGGCTTCGGTCATGGCGCGTTCAGCGAGATGACGTCCGAGGAGGCGCTGGAGGTCGCGCGTAATGCCACACCGGCCGCATTGCCGGATGAGCAGTTCGATGAGCCGAACGGGTTTGAGGTGGGCCAATTGGTGGTGATTGCGGCCACTGACTACGGCGTTGATTCGGTGGCCGGTGAGCTGCTGTTTGCGGGGCGTGAGGAATTGATTTTGCGCCGTGAAGACGAGCGTGGCGGGTTGGTGCATGTGCATTTTCCGCGGTTCGGGTTCCGCATCGAGGCACGCTGACACAAGTATTAATTACCCCGATCGAATTATTTTAGGGCCGCGAGAATCGCATCCGGGTCATACCCGCGAATCAACGTCCCGTTCACATCGATGATCGGAATCCCGCCGCCACCCAGCGCCTCATAAGCCTTGCGCGCCTCGGCATCTTTCTCGATATCGAATTCCTTGTACGGAATGCCTTTCTGGTCGAGAAAGCGCCGGGTCAATTTGCAGTATCCGCACCATTCGGTGGCGTAGAGCACGACGTTGGCCTTGGCCTGAGTCTGCTCGGACACCACTTGCGCCGGGTGGAACACCCGCTCGATCTTGCCCCAGTTCTGATAAACCACGACCACCAGCAAGATCAGCAGGATTTTCTTCAGCACGCCGCCCAACATCAGTTGCGTCGCTTGAGCTGGTCAGTGAGTTGGGTCGGCAGGCCTTTGATGATCAGCGTGCCGGCTTCTTCGTCATATTCGATCTTCGAGCCCAGCAGGTGCGCTTCGAAGCTGATCGACAGGCCTTCGGCGCGACCGGTGAAGCGGCGGAACTGATTGAGGGTACGTTTATCTGCCGGGATTTCCGGGGACAGGCCGTAGTCTTTGTTGCGAATGTGGTCGTAGAAGGCTTTCGGGTGCTCTTCGTCGATCAGTTCCGAGAGTTCTTCCAGGCCCATGGGCTCGCCCAATTTTGCCTGACTGCTGGCGTAATTCACCAGAGTCTTGGTTTTCTCGCGGGCGGATTCTTCCGGCAGGTCTTCGCTTTCGACGAAGTCGCTGAACGCCTTGAGCAAGGTGCGGGTTTCGCCCGGGCCGTCGACGCCTTCCTGGCAGCCGATGAAGTCGCGGAAATACTCCGAAACCTTTTTGCCGTTCTTGCCTTTGATGAACGAAATGTACTGCTTGGACTGCTTGTTGTTCTGCCATTCGGAGACGTTGATCCGCGCCGCCAGATGCAGTTGGCCCAAATCCAGATGCCGGGACGGGGTCACGTCCAGCTGATCGGTCACTGCAACGCCTTCACTGTGGTGCAGCAGGGCGATCGCCAGGTAGTCGGTCATGCCTTGTTGGTAATGCGCAAACAGCACATGACCGCCCACAGAGAGGTTCGACTCTTCCATCAGCTTTTGCAGATGTTCTACCGCCACACGGCTAAACGCGGTGAAATCCTTGCCGCCATCGAGGTATTCCTTCAGCCAGCCGCTGAACGGATGCGCCCCGGACTCGGCATGGAAGAAACCCCAGGCCTTGCCTTGTTTGGCGTTGTAGCTCTCGTTGAGGTCGGCAAGCATGTACTCGATGGCGCTCGACTCGGGCAGTGCTTCGTCGCGAGCATGGAGAACTGCTGGTGTGCCGTCGGGTTTTTTGTCGATCAGGTGGACGATGCAATGACGGATCGGCATGGGCTTCTCGGCTGATTGAAGAGAGGAGGGCGTGCTCCCCGAAAAAGCGCTCAGTGTACCGCAACCACTGGTTTCGGCGCGGCACGAAGGGCGATTCGCGGGTGTCCGATGACGCTTATGCTGTTTTTTACGGTTTTAGGGTAATAAAGCTGACCATTTGGGTAGCTAGAGGCGGATATTTCCCCGTCTCTGTGCTAGTTTTGCCCGGTCTTACGCGAAGTCACTGCGTTAAGCGTGCATTCAGCATTTGTCAGGTCGAACCAAACCCTGATTTCGGTATCTATAACCCCGATCCCGTGGTTATTGGCCGAGGGTGCCAGATCCAGAAGATCGGGCTCGATGGCTGACACTGCACTCTGCAATCCATATGAATTTGATAGGGAAGGAACACTACATGGCTCTTACTAAAGACCAACTGATCGCCGACATCGCTGAAGCTATCGACGCGCCAAAAACCACCGCGCGTAATGCTTTGGACCAACTGGGCCAAATCGTTGCCGATCAGCTGGAAAACGGCGGCGAAATCACTCTGCCAGGTATCGGCAAACTGAAAGTGACCGAGCGTCCTGCCCGTACTGGCCGCAACCCTTCGACTGGCGCTGCCATCGAAATCGCTGCCAAGAAAGTTATCAAGCTGGTTGTGGCCAAAGGCCTGACCGACGCTGTTAACAAGTAAGACGCAGTAAAAAAAACCGTGCTCCGGAGCAATCCGGGCACGGTTTTTTTGCGTCTGCGATTCAGCGATTGACCAGGGGCCAATCGCTGTTTCAGTTGCTACTCAGCTTTTGCGAGCCCAGCGTTCGCGCCAGGTTTGTTGCTCGGATTTGGTTTGGAAGGTCCAGGCGACGAAGCGGCTTTGCTTCTGCCCTTGGGACATTTCCACGACCTGGCTTTCCAGTACGCCCGCCTTTTTCAGCGCCGTCTGGATCGCCGGCAGGTTCGAGGCCTTCGAAACCAGGGTGCTGAACCACAGTACTTTGTGCTGGAAATGGGCGCTTTCGGCGATCAATTGCGTCACAAACCGTGCTTCGCCGCCTTCACACCACAGTTCGGCCGATTGACCGCCAAAGTTCAGCACTGGCAGCTTGCGTTTCGGGTCGGCACGGCCCAGCGCGCGCCATTTACGCTCGCTGCCCTTGGTGGCCTCGTCCATAGATGCGTGGAACGGCGGGTTGCACATGGTCAGGTCAAAGCGTTCGCCGGGTTCCAGCAGGCCCAGCAGAATGTGCTTGGGATTGCTTTGCAGACGCAACTGGATGGCTTTGTTCAGCCCGTTCGACTGCACGATGGCTTTGGCAGCGGCCACGGCCGTCGGGTCGACTTCCGAGCCGAGGAAGTGCCAGCGGTAGTCGCTGTAGCCGATCAGCGGATAGACGCAGTTTGCGCCCATGCCGATATCGAGCACCTTGACCGGCGCGCCGCGCGGGATCTCGCCGTCGTTGACGCTGGCCAGCAGGTCGGCCAGGAAATGCACGTAATCGGCACGGCCCGGAACCGGGGGGCAGAGGTAATCGGCCGGGATGTCCCAGTGGGCGATGCCATAGAACGATTTGAGCAGCGCCCGGTTGAACACACGCACCGCGTCCGGGCTGGCGAAGTCGATACTTTCCTTGCCATACGGGTTGATGATCACGAACTTCGCCAGTTCCGGCGTGGTTTTGATCAACGCCGGGAAGTCGTAACGACCCTGATGGCGGTTGCGCGGATGCAGGCTGGCCTTCTCACGAGGCTCCACGGCTTTGGCCGGGGTGGCGGTGTCAGGCTTCTTGCGCGCAGGTCTTGGTGTACGGGGGGCGTTCATGGGCGTTGTCGATTCGGGTATGGCTAAAAGTGGCGGGTATTGTCCCACAGTCGATGGCAACGCGGGGATCCTCCTGTAGGAGCGAGGCTTGCCCGCGAAGGACGCGACATGGTCAATCAGGTAGACCGCGTTATCGTTCTTCGCGGGCAAGCCTCGCTCCTACAGAAAGCGAAAAGGGGCAGGCACAAAAAAGGGAGGCCGTCTCGGGCCTCCCTTGTTCATTGCGATTTGCCGTTACAGGCTGGCAATCCGCGCATGCTGCTCGGCCAGCTTGCCCAGGGCCTGTTCAGCCTCGGCCAGTTTGGCGCGTTCCTTGTCGATGACTTCGGCTGGAGCCTTGTCGACGAAGCCAGCGTTAGACAGCTTGCCACCCACGCGCTGAACTTCGCCCTGCAGACGCAGGATTTCCTTGTCCAGACGCGCCAGCTCGGCATCTTTATCGATCAGGCCAGCCATCGGCACCAGCACTTCCATCTCGCCGACCAGAGCCGTGGCGGACAGCGGCGCTTCTTCGCCGGCGGCCAACACGGTGATCGATTCGAGGCGAGCCAGCTTCTTCAGCAAGGCTTCGTTCTCGGTGAGACGACGCTGATCTTCGGCGCTGACGTTTTTCAGGAACAGGTTCAGCGGCTTGCCTGGACCGATGTTCATTTCGCCACGGATGTTGCGCGTGCCGAGCATCAACTCCTTGAGCCATTCGATGTCGTTCTCGGCGGCCGGATCGATGCGCTCTTCATTGGCCACTGGCCAGGGTTGCAGCATGATCGTCTTGCCTTCGATACCGGCCAGCGGCGCGATACGCTGCCAGATTTCTTCGGTGATGAACGGCATGAACGGGTGCGCCAGACGCAGGGCAACTTCCAGCACCCGTACCAGCGTGCGACGTGTGCCACGTTGACGCTCGATCGGACCGTTCTCGTCCCACAGCACAGGCTTGGAGAGTTCCAGGTACCAGTCGCAATACTGGTTCCAGATGAACTCGTACAAGGCTTGTGCGGCCAGGTCGAAACGGAACTGATCGAGTTGACGGGTCACTTCGGCTTCGGTGCGTTGCAGCTGCGAAATGATCCAGCGATCCGCCAGCGACAGCTCGTAAGCCTCGCCGTTCTGGCCGCAGTCTTCGCCCTTGTCCAGCACGTAGCGCGCGGCGTTCCAGATCTTGTTACAGAAGTTGCGATAGCCTTCAACGCGGCCCATGTCGAACTTGATGTCGCGACCGGTGGAGGCCAGCGAGCAAAAGGTGAAACGCAGGGCGTCAGTGCCGTAGCTGGCGATGCCGTCGGCGAATTCGTCGCGGGTCTGCTTCTCGATCTTCTTCGCCAGTTTCGGCTGCATCATGCCGGAGGTGCGTTTCTGCACCAGCGCTTCCAGCTCGATACCGTCGATGATGTCCAGCGGGTCCAGAACGTTGCCCTTGGACTTGGACATCTTCTGGCCCTGGCCATCGCGCACCAGACCGTGAACATAAACGGTCTTGAACGGAACCTGCGGCGTGCCGTCTTCGTTCTTCACCAAGTGCATGGTGAGCATGATCATCCGGGCAACCCAGAAGAAAATGATGTCGAAGCCGGTGACCAGCACGTCGGTGGAATGGAATTTCTTCAGGAATTCGGTCTGCTCAGGCCAGCCGAGCGTGGAGAACGTCCACAGGCCGGAACTGAACCAAGTGTCGAGAACGTCGTTGTCCTGTTGCAGGGCAATGTCCGGGCCGAGGTTGTGCTTGGCACGGACTTCGGCTTCGTCGCGACCGACATAGACCTTGCCCGACTCGTCGTACCAGGCCGGAATCCGGTGGCCCCACCACAGCTGACGGCTGATGCACCAATCCTGGATGTCGCGCATCCACGAGAAGTACATGTTTTCGTATTGCTTGGGCACGAACTGAATGCGGCCGTCTTCAACGGCGGCAATCGCAGGCTCGGCCAATGGCTTGGTCGACACGTACCACTGGTCGGTCAGCCATGGCTCGATGATGGTCCCGGAACGGTCGCCTTTCGGCACTTTCAGGGCGTGATCGTTGACGCTGACCAAGAGGCCGGCAGCATCGAACGCAGCAACGATCTGCTTGCGCGCTTCAAAACGGTCGAGGCCGGCGTATTCGGCCGGGATCTTGCCGTCGATGCTTTCGTTGAGCGTGCCGTCGAGGTTGAACACCTGACAGGCCGGCAATACAGCGGCGTTCTTGTCGAAGATGTTCAGCAGCGGCAGGTGGTGGCGCTTGCCAACTTCGTAGTCGTTGAAATCGTGGGCCGGGGTGATTTTCACGCAGCCGGTGCCGAATTCTGGATCGCAGTAATCGTCGGCGATGATCGGAATGCGGCGGCCGACCAGCGGCAGCTCGACAAATTTGCCGATCAGGGCCTGGTAGCGTTCATCGTTCGGGTTAACCGCTACGGCGGCGTCGCCGAGCATGGTTTCCGGACGAGTGGTCGCGACGATCAGGTAATCGTTGCCTTCAGCGGTCTTGGCACCGTCGGCCAGCGGGTATTTCAGGTTCCACAGGAAACCTTTCTCATCGTGGTTTTCCACTTCGAGGTCGGAAATCGCCGTGTGCAGCTTGGTGTCCCAGTTGACCAGGCGCTTGCCGCGGTAGATCAGGCCGTCTTCGTGCAGACGCACAAAGGCTTCTTTCACCGATTCCGAGAGGCCATCGTCCATGGTGAAGCGCTCGCGGCTCCAGTCCACGGACGAGCCGAGGCGTCGGATCTGACGGCTGATGTTGCCGCCAGACTGATCCTTCCATTCCCAGACTTTATCGAGGAATTTTTCGCGGCCCAGATCGTGGCGATTCTGGCCCTGGGCTTCGAGTTGACGCTCCACCAGCATTTGCGTGGCGATACCGGCGTGGTCGGTACCCGGTTGCCAAAGGGTGTTGCGACCCTGCATGCGACGGAAACGGATCAGGGCGTCCATGATCGCGTTGTTGAAGCCGTGACCCATGTGCAGGCTGCCGGTGACGTTCGGCGGCGGGATCATGATGGTGTAGGACTCGCCCGCGCCTTGCGGGGCGAAGTAATTCTCTGACTCCCAGGTGTTGTACCAGGAAGTTTCAATGGCGTGCGGCTGGTAGGTCTTATCCATGCGCGGCGGGACCCTATTGGCATTTATTCAGGAAAAGCCGGCAAGTATAGCGGGGCATGGGGCGTAGGGCGAGCAGGTGCAGACAGGGCGCAGAACTAATGTGGGAGCGAGCTTGCTCGCGATGAGGGCATAACATTCAACATCTCTGCTGGCTGTTACATCGCTATCGAGCAAGCTCGCTCCCACAGGGGATGGGGGGTTACTCGTACTGGCTCAACAACCGTTCCATCCGCGCGCTGAGGCGGCGTTTGATTTCGGTTTCGATGTGCGGCGCGAAGTCGTCGATCACGTCTTGCATGATCAATTGCGCGGCGGCGCGCAGTTCGCTGTCCAGGTGCAGCAGGTCGTCCGGACCCCCACTGGCGGAGGGTGCCGGTTGGGCGGCAGGGGCGGGCGCAGCCGGTGCGAGGGTTGGCGGGTTGACGCCGACCATATCGAACAGCATCGGAATCTGTTCCTGATCACCTTCCTCGACCGTGTCGGTGAGCAAGGGTGGTTGCAGGTTGTCATCGCCGAGCAGTTGGCGGATCGACTCGAGGTCGTCCAGCAGGTGCGCGGACTTTTGTTGCGGTTTTGGAGTGTCCATCGGAATGCTCAGAGTCGCTGTAAACGGTGATCTTGCAGAGGATAGCCCTGTTCGCGGTAGAAGCGGAAACTCTCCCGCGCAGCCGTACGAATGGTCGGATCTTCCACCACCACTTCCGCCACGCGGGCGAACCGGTTGGCAAAGGCCGGGACCTTCAAGTCGAGGTTGACCAGCAGGTCCTGATGCTGACCGCAGTCATCGCCAAGACCCAGCACAATCAAACCGTCGGGCTCATTTTCAGCAGGGCCATGAGGCACGAAGCTTTCGCCCTTGAAGGCCCACAGACGCGCATCGAGATCGTCGCGCTGTGCAGCATCGCTGCAATGCAGATAGATGCGGTGGCCCATGCGCCAGGCTTTTTCGGTGAGTTTGCAGGCGAAATCCAGCCGTGCCGAAGGATCGGCGCTGGGCAGGATATAGAAGTCGACTTTGGTCATTGCGGTTCCTGAGCCAAGGTCGGCGTCACGCGAAAGTGGCGCCGACCGAGGTCATCGGTTTCAGGCTTTGGCGCGATCCAGCAGGTACTGGGTCAGCAGGGGGACCGGACGGCCAGTGGCGCCCTTGTCCTTGCCGCCGCTGGTCCAGGCCGTGCCGGCGATGTCCAGGTGCGCCCAGTTGAGGTTCTTGGTGAAGCGCGACAGGAAGCAGGCCGCGGTGATGGTGCCGGCTTTCGGACCACCAATGTTGGCGATGTCGGCGAACGGGCTGTCCAGCTGTTCCTGGTACTCGTCGAACAGCGGCAGTTGCCAGGCACGGTCATCGGCCGATTGGCCGGCGCTCAGCAGCTGACCGATCAGCTCGTCGTTGTTACCCAGCAGGCCGGACGTGTGGGAACCCAGCGCGACGACGCAAGCGCCGGTCAGGGTCGCGATGTCGATCACCGCTTGTGGCTTGAAGCGCTCGGAGTAGGTCAGGGCGTCGCACAGCACCAGACGGCCTTCGGCGTCGGTGTTGAGGATTTCCACGGTCTGGCCGCTCATCGTGGTGACGATGTCGCCAGGACGCGAAGCATTGCCGCTTGGCATGTTCTCGGCGCACGCGAGGATGCACACCAGGTTGATCGGCAGTTTCAGCTCGAGCACGGCACGCAGGGTGCCGAATACGCTGGCAGCGCCGCCCATGTCGTACTTCATTTCATCCATGCCGGCGCCTGGCTTCAGGCTGATGCCGCCCGTGTCAAAGGTGATGCCTTTGCCGACCAGTGCGTACGGCTTCTCGGATTTCTTGCCGCCGTTGTATTGCATGACGATCAGGCGCGGTGGCTGGGCGCTGCCCTGGCCGACGGCGTAGAACGAGCCCATGCCCAGGTCCTTGATCTTCTTCTCATCCAGGACTTCGACTTTCAGGCTCTTGAATTCTTTGCCCAGGTCTTTGGCTTGCTCACCCAGGAACGTCGGGTGGCAGATGTTCGGCGGCAGGTTGCCCAGGTTGCGGGTGAATGCCATGCCGTTGGCGATGGCGGTGGCGTGGGCCACGGCGCGCTCGACTTCAGCCTGGGCAGCCTTGATGGTCACCAGGGTGACTTTCTTCAGGGCGCGCGGTTCGGCTTTCTGGCTCTTGAACTGGTCGAAGGTGTACTCGCCGTCCACCAGGGTTTCCGCCAGCAGGCGGGTCTTGCCGTAGCTGTCGCGGCCTTTGACCACCACTTCGTCCAGGGCCAGCACCGCATCGCTGCCGCCCAGGCCTTTAAGGGTGTTGAGGATGCCGGCGATGATTTTACGGAACGGGCGGTCGCCCAGTTCTTCGTCCTTGCCTACGCCCACCAGCAGCACGCGCTCGGCCTTGAGGTTCGGCAGGCTGTGCAGCAACAGACTCTGACCGACTTTGCCCGCCAAGTCGCCGCGCTTGAGCACAGCGCTGATGGCGCCACCGCTCAGTTCGTCGAGTTGTTTGGCGACAGCGCCGAGCTTGCGGCCTTCGCCGACGGCGACTACCAGAGTGGCGGTTTTCAACGTTTCTGGGCTAACGCTTTTTACAACCAGTTCCATGTCCGGGTCCCTGAATTAATAGTCAACACGCAAGTGTTCGATGGCATGCGTTCGAGCTTGCTTATAAATAGAAAGACGCAGGTCACGGCCTGCAACAAAGGCCGCAGTTTGAACCTCGTGCCCCGAGCCTGACAACCCTCGGTTGTACGATCTTCAACGCTTTAGCCGCCTGCTTGAGCGTGCGCAGTGACAGGCGCGCTCAATCACAGGATAATGCGCATCTTTTTCGGCGGCTCTGCCCTTCGAGCCGGCTGATGCGTTTGCTTGTTTGGCCGCCTTAGCCTGACAACCCTGGAGTGTCTGGTTTGATCGTCTTCCGTTATCTATCCCGCGAAGTCCTGTTGACCTTGAGCGCCGTCAGCGCTGTGCTGCTGGTCATCATCATGAGCGGTCGCTTCATCAAATACCTCGCCCAGGCGGCCTCTGGCCTCCTGGATCCGGGCTCGCTATTCCTGATCATGGGCTTCCGTCTGCCGGGTTTCCTGCAGCTGATTTTGCCTCTGGGCCTGTTTCTCGGAATCCTGCTGGCCTACGGTCGCCTGTACCTTGAAAGTGAAATGACCGTGCTGTCGGCCACCGGCATGAGCCAGCAGCGTCTATTTACCATGACCCTTTTTCCGGCCACCCTGGTTGCACTGGTGGTGGCGTGGCTGAGCCTGAGCCTGGCGCCACAAGGCGCCAACCAATTCCAGTTGCTGTTGAACAAGCAGGATGCCCTGACCGAGTTCGACACCCTGGAACCGGGCCGCTTCCAGGCTTTGCGTGACGGCACGCGGGTGACCTACACCGAAACGCTGTCGGATGACCGCGTCAACCTCGGCGGCGTCTTCATTTCGCAAAAGAACGTCTCGTCCGATAAGAAGGACCGTGGAATTTCCGTGCTGGTGGCCGAGAGGGGCCGTCAGGAAATTCGCCCCGACGGTAACCGTTACCTGATTCTCGACAACGGCTATCGCTATGACGGCAATCCGGGTCAGGCCGACTACCGGGCGATCAAGTACGACGAGTACGGCGTATTGCTGCCCAAGCCGGACGTCAGTGACGAAGTGACCGACCGTGACGCAATGACCACCGCCTCGTTGCTGGGCAGTGACGACATCCGTTCGCGTACCGAATTGCAATGGCGTCTGTCCTTGCCATTGCTGGTCTTCATCGTGACCTTGATGGCGGTGCCGTTATCGCGGGTCAACCCGCGTCAGGGCCGTTTCCTCAAGCTGCTGCCGGCGATTCTTCTTTATATGGCTTACCTGTCCATCCTGATTGCCGCTCGCGGCGCCCTTGAAAAGGGCAAGATCCCGCCTGCTCTGGGGTTGTGGTGGGTGCATGCAATCTTCCTGGCCATCGGCCTGGGCTTGCTCTATTGGGAACCCTTGCAGCTGAAGCTGGCGAGTCGCCGCAGCGCGCAGGAGGTGGCTCGTGGATAAGCTCGATCGCTACATTGGTAGCAGCGTGTTCGTGGCGATTCTGGCGGTACTGGGGATCATTCTCGGTCTGGCAACACTGTTTGCTTTCATCGATGAAATGAGTGACGTCAGCGACACCTACACCTTGGTCGACGTGTTGAGTTATGTCCTGTTGACCGCGCCGCGCCGTCTTTACGACATGTTGCCAATGGCAGCGCTGATCGGTTGCCTGATCGGCCTCGGCAGTCTGGCCAGTCACAGCGAGCTGACCATCATGCGCGCTGCGGGCGTGTCGATCGGGCGAATCGTCTGGGCGGTCATGAAGCCGATGCTGATCCTGATGGTGGTGGGTGTGCTGATCGGCGAATACGTTGCGCCGGCCACCGAAGTCACCGCTCAGGCCAATCGCTCCCTGGCTCAGGGCGGGGGCGATGCGCAAAGCGCCAAGCATGGTTTGTGGCATCGCCAGGGTGATGAGTTTATTCACGTCAACTCTGTGCAACCCAACGGTCTGCTGTACGGCGTCACCCGTTATCGTTTCGACAAAGAGCGTCATATGCTGTCTTCCAGCTTCGCCAAGCGAGCGAAGTTCGATCAGGATCACTGGCAGTTGAGCGACGTCACCACCACGTTGTTCCATGAAAAGAGCACTGAAGTGGTCACCGCCCCGGTCGAGCGCTGGAATGTCGCCTTGAGCCCGCAGTTGTTGAGTACCGTGGTCATGTCGCCTGACACGCTGTCGATTAGCGGTCTGTGGGGTTACATCCACTACCTGGCTGATCAGGGCCTGAACAATGGTCGTTACTGGCTGGCATTTTGGGTCAAGGTGTTGCAGCCGCTGGTTACCGCCGCGCTGGTGCTGATGGCGATTTCCTTCATCTTCGGTCCGTTGCGCTCGGTGACCCTCGGGCAGCGGGTGTTCACTGGCGTGCTGGTGGGCTTCACCTTCCGCATCGTTCAGGATCTGCTCGGTCCTTCGAGCCTGGTCTTCGGTTTCTCGCCACTGTTTGCGGTACTTGTTCCGGCGGGTGTTTGTGCCTTGGCCGGGGTCTGGTTATTGCGCAGGGCCGGTTGATCAGGGGTTTCTACTGACCTTGCTGGCCACTCAAAACGCCCCTGTCGCAAGACCGGGGCGTTTTTGTAACCGCCGTCTGACCTGCGAACGTGACGCTTGCGCCGTGGATCAGGTACAATTCCCGGCTATTTTTCGGCGGGCTATGCCTGCAGCCTTTTTGAGTGTTGATCCGTGAGTGATTTGAGTCATATCCGCAATTTCTCCATCATCGCCCACATTGACCATGGCAAGTCGACGCTGGCCGATCGCTTCATCCAGATGTGTGGCGGCCTCGCCGAGCGCGAAATGGAAGCCCAGGTTCTGGACTCCATGGACCTGGAACGTGAACGCGGGATCACCATCAAGGCCCACAGCGTCACCCTGTATTACACCGCTCGCGATGGCATCAAGTACCAGCTGAACTTCATTGACACCCCGGGCCACGTTGACTTCACCTATGAAGTCAGCCGGTCGCTGGCGGCCTGTGAAGGCGCGTTGCTGGTGGTCGATGCCGGTCAGGGCGTTGAAGCGCAGTCGGTTGCCAACTGCTACACGGCGATCGAGCAGGGCCTGGAAGTCATGCCGGTCCTGAACAAGATCGACCTGCCTCAGGCCGATCCGGACCGCGTCAAAGAAGAAATCGAAAAAATCATCGGTATCGATGCCACCGATGCGGTCGAGTGCAGTGCCAAGACCGGTCTGGGCGTCGACGAAGTACTCGAGCGCCTGGTCAAGACCATTCCTGCGCCAACCGGCAACTATGAAGCTCCGCTGCAAGCGTTGATCATCGATTCCTGGTTCGACAACTACCTGGGCGTTGTTTCCCTGGTGCGCGTGCGCCACGGTCGCGTGAAGAAGGGCGACAAGATCCTGGTTAAATCCACCGGCAAGATCCACTTGGTGGACAGCGTCGGTGTGTTCAACCCGAAACACACCGCCACCGTCGACCTGAAGGCCGGCGAAGTGGGCTTCATCATCGCCGGCATCAAGGACATCCACGGTGCACCGGTGGGTGACACCCTGACCTTGAACACCACGCCAGACGTCGACGTGTTGCCCGGTTTCAAACGTATTCAGCCGCAGGTGTACGCCGGCCTGTTCCCGGTCAGCTCCGACGACTTCGAAGATTTCCGTGAAGCCCTGCAAAAGCTCACGCTCAACGACTCGTCCCTGCAATACACCCCGGAAAGCTCCGACGCTCTGGGCTTCGGTTTCCGTTGCGGGTTCCTCGGCATGCTGCACATGGAAATCATCCAGGAGCGCCTGGAGCGTGAGTACGACCTGGACCTGATCACCACGGCGCCGACGGTAATTTTCGAGCTGTTGCTGAAAACCGGTGAAACGATTTACGTCGACAACCCGTCGAAGCTTCCAGACCTGTCCTCGATCGAGGACATGCGTGAACCCATCGTGCGGGCCAATATTCTTGTGCCGCAAGAGCACCTGGGCAACGTCATTACCCTGTGCATCGAGAAGCGTGGCGTACAGCACGACATGCTGTTCCTCGGTACTCAGGTTCAAGTGACCTACGATTTGCCGATGAACGAAGTGGTCCTGGACTTCTTCGACCGTCTGAAATCCACCAGCCGTGGCTATGCTTCGCTGGATTACCATTTCGATCGTTATCAATCGGCTAATCTGGTGAAACTGGATGTGCTGATCAACGGTGACAAAGTCGACGCCCTGGCGTTGATCGTGCACAAGGATAGTGCGCACTACAAAGGTCGCCAGTTGACCGAGAAGATGAAAGAACTGATTCCACGTCAGATGTTCGACGTCGCAATCCAGGCCGCCATTGGTGGGCAGATTATTGCGCGGACCTCTGTCAAGGCGCTCAGAAAGAACGTATTGGCCAAATGCTACGGTGGTGACGTTAGCCGTAAGCGCAAGCTGTTGGAAAAGCAAAAGGCCGGTAAGAAACGCATGAAGCAAGTCGGCAACGTGGAAATTCCACAAGAAGCCTTCCTTGCAGTGCTCAGGTTGGATAGTTAGGTCCTATGTCACTAAATTTCCCGCTGTTGCTGGTCATCGCCGTGTTCGTCTGCGGCCTGTTGGCGTTGCTCGATCTGCTGTTCCTGGCGCCACGGCGCCGGGCTGCCATCAGCTCCTATCAGGGGAGTGTCAGCCAGGCTGACAGGGTGGTCGTCGAGAAACTGAACAAAGAGCCGCTGCTGGTCGAATACGGCAAGTCGTTCTTCCCGGTGTTGTTCATCGTGCTGGTACTGCGTTCGTTCCTGGTGGAACCGTTCCAGATTCCTTCCGGCTCGATGAAACCGACCCTGGACGTTGGCGACTTCATCTTGGTGAACAAGTTTTCTTACGGGATCCGCTTGCCGGTGATCGACAAGAAAGTCATCGAAGTGGGTGATCCACAGCGCGGCGATGTGATGGTGTTCCGCTACCCGAGCGATCCGAACGTCAACTACATTAAACGTGTGGTGGGCCTGCCGGGTGACCAGATTCGTTACACCGCCGACAAGCGTCTGTTCGTCAACGGTGAGTCGATTGCCGAACAACGGGTCGGCTCCGAGCCGGGCACGTTGGGCAGCGCTGAGCTCTACAAGGAAAAACTTGGCGTCGCCGAGCACCTGATCCGCAAGGAAATGAGCCGTTACCGCGCAACGCCGGACCGTTCGTGGACCGTGCCGGCCGGGCACTACTTCATGATGGGCGACAACCGCGACAACTCGAACGACAGTCGCTACTGGGATGATCCGAGTATTCCCAAGGACCTGCTGGGCATGGTTCCCGACAAGAATATCGTCGGCAAGGCCTTCGCAGTCTGGATGAGCTGGCCGGAACCTAAACTCAGTCACCTGCCGAATTTCTCGCGGGTTGGCCTGATCAAGTAATCACACTCGGCGCTGTTGAACACAGCGCCGAATGCATTTCTGGAACCGGCACAATCGGCGCCAGAAGCATGAAAACAATGATATTCAGGACGTAATTTTTGAACACAGCGTTAATTGTCCCAAGCCTGCGCCGCATTACGGCGATGGCGGTGGAATCCAACCACGAACTCAGCGTGGGTAAACCGTGAGCGTCTCCTTAAGCCGTCTCGAGCGTCAGCTCGGCTACACCTTCAAGGATCAGGAACTGATGGTCCTGGCCCTGACTCACCGCAGCTTTGCCGGGCGTAACAACGAACGCCTGGAATTCCTCGGTGATGCCATCCTTAACTTCGTCGCTGGCGAGGCGCTGTTCGATCGCTTCCCGTTGGCCCGCGAAGGCCAGTTGTCGCGTTTGCGCGCACGCCTGGTGAAAGGCGAGACCCTGGCCGTACTGGCCCGCGGTTTCGATCTGGGCGAATACCTGCGCCTGGGTTCCGGTGAATTGAAAAGCGGCGGTTTCCGTCGCGAGTCGATTCTGGCCGATGCCCTTGAAGCGCTGATCGGTGCGATCTACCTGGACGCCGGCATGGACATGGCACGCGAACGCGTGCTGGCCTGGCTGACCGGGGAGTTCGAAGGCCTGACACTGGTCGACACCAACAAAGATCCAAAAACCCGCCTGCAAGAGTTCCTGCAATCGCGGGGTTGTGAACTGCCGCGTTACGAAGTGGTGGATATCCAGGGTGAGCCGCATTGCCGGACGTTCTTCGTCGAATGTGAAATCACCTTACTGAATGAAAAAAGCCGAGGTCAGGGTGTGAGTCGTCGTATTGCCGAACAGGTAGCGGCGGCCGCAGCACTGATTGCCCTGGGCGTGGAGAATGGCCATGACTGATTCAACTGCAACTCGCTGTGGCTATGTCGCCATCGTCGGCCGTCCCAATGTGGGCAAGTCCACGCTGCTGAACCACATCCTCGGTCAGAAGCTGGCGATCACCTCGCGCAAGCCTCAGACCACTCGCCACAACATGCTCGGTATCAAGACCGAAGGCAGCGTGCAGGCGATCTACGTCGACACCCCCGGCATGCACAAAGGTGGCGAGAAAGCCCTGAACCGCTACATGAACAAGACCGCTTCGGCCGCGTTGAAAGACGTCGACGTGGTGATCTTCGTGGTTGACCGCACCAAGTGGACCGACGAAGACCAGATGGTCCTCGAGCGCGTTCAATACGTGACCGGCCCGCTGATCGTGGCGCTGAACAAGACCGATCGCATCGAAGACAAATCCGAGCTGATGCCGCACCTGACCTGGTTGCAGGAACAGTTGCCGAACGCGCAGATCATGCCGATCTCGGCCCAGCACGGGCACAACCTCGAAGCGCTGGAGCGGGTGATTGCCGGCTACCTGCCGGAAAACGATCACTTCTTCCCGGAAGACCAGATTACCGACCGTAGCAGCCGCTTCCTCGCCGCTGAACTGGTGCGCGAGAAAATCATGCGCCAGATGGGCGCCGAGCTGCCGTACCAGATCACCGTCGAAATCGAAGAGTTCAAGCAGCAGGGCAAAACCCTGCACATCCATGCCTTGATCCTCGTTGAGCGCGACGGCCAGAAGAAAATCATCATTGGCGACAAGGGCGAGCGGATCAAACGCATCGGCACCGAGGCGCGCAAGGACATGGAATTGCTGTTCGATTCCAAGATCATGCTCAACCTTTGGGTCAAGGTGAAAGGCGGCTGGTCCGACGATGAGCGCGCCCTGCGTTCGCTGGGTTACGGCGACCTGTAACTCCGGTTCCTGATACACCAGGGAACCCCTGTGGGAGCGAGCTTGCGCGCGATAGCGGTCTGCCAGTCAACATCCATGTTGAACATCAGGCCCTCATCGCGAGCAAGCTCGCTCCCACATTGGTTTTGGGTTGTTTGTAAAACTGCGTTCCGTTACTGAGAACTCCATGTCCCAACCCATCGGCCAACCCGCTTTCGTGCTTCACAGCCGCGCCTACCGCGAAAGCAGCGCGTTGGTGGATTTCCTCACGCCGCAAGGTCGGCTGCGGGCGGTATTGCGCAGTGCGCGGGGCAAGGCCGGGACGCTGGCGCGGCCTTTTGTGCCGCTGGAAGTCGAGTTCCGTGGCCGTGGTGAATTGAAGAACGTCGGTCGCATGGAAAGCGCTGGCGTTTCCACCTGGCTCAACGGTGAGGCGCTGTTCAGCGGTCTCTACCTCAATGAGTTGTTGATTCGCCTGTTGCCTTCAGAAGATCCCCATCCCGAAGTCTTCGATCATTACGCTGCGACCCTGCTTGCGCTGGCCGAAGGCCGACCGCTGGAGCCGTTGTTGCGTTCCTTCGAATGGCGGCTGCTTGACGACTTGGGTTACGGCTTTGCCCTGACCACTGACCTCCACGACGAGCCCATCGCGCCGGACGGTCTCTACCGTTTGCAGGTGGACGCCGGACTTGAGCGGGTTTACCTGCTGCAACCCGGTTTGTTCAACGGTACCGAGCTGTTGGCCATGGCCGATGCAGATTGGTCAGCTCCTGGCGCGCTATCAGCAGCCAAGCGCTTGATGCGTCAGGCATTGGCCGTTCATCTGGGCGGCCGTCCCTTGGTCAGTCGCGAGTTGTTTCGCAAGCCGTAGGGTCTGTTGGCGCTTGGTGATGGCCGCGACGGGCGCCCACTTGGCGCAGGGCTGCGTTGCTCGGAGCTTATTTGGAACAACCAAACTACGTTCCTCGCGCCTTGCCCTGCACCAAGTGGTCATCCCGTCACGGCCATCACCAAGCGTCAACAGACCCTATCTCCCCGTGTATGCTGTGCGCCGAACTTTTCCATTTTCAGGAGCGCTTCCGTGACCACCAGCAATCGCATTCTTCTTGGCGTGAACATCGACCACGTTGCCACCCTGCGTCAGGCCCGGGGCACGCGCTATCCGGATCCGGTCAAGGCAGCACTGGACGCGGAAGAGGCGGGCGCTGACGGCATCACCGTGCACCTGCGCGAAGACCGTCGGCACATTCAAGAGCGCGACGTGCTGCTGCTCAAGGATGTACTGCAAACCCGCATGAACTTCGAAATGGGCGTTACCGAAGAGATGATGGTGTTCGCCGAGCGGATTCGTCCGGCGCATATTTGCCTGGTGCCGGAAACCCGTCAGGAGCTGACGACCGAAGGCGGCCTGGACGTGGCGGGGCAGGAAGTACGGATTAAAGCAGCGGTGGATCGCCTGTCAAAGATCGGCTGTGAAGTGTCGCTGTTCATTGATGCTGACGAGCGGCAGATCGAAGCGTCCCGTCGTGTCGGCGCGCCCGCCATCGAGCTGCATACCGGTCGTTACGCCGATGCCGAGACGCCGACTGAAGTGGCTGAAGAGCTCAAGCGTGTGGCGGATGGCGTGGCGTTTGGTCTGGCTCAAGGCCTGATCGTCAATGCCGGCCATGGTTTGCACTATCACAACGTTGAAGCGGTCGCGGCGATCAAGGGCATCAACGAACTGAACATCGGCCATGCGCTGGTGGCGCATGCGTTGTTCGTTGGGTTCAAGTCGGCTGTTTCGGAGATGAAGGCATTGATTCTAGCTGCGGCTTTGAAAGGCTAAATCGGCGGCGTCTTTGAAGGCAGCGAAGATTTAGAGCTGCGGGGTTTCCTGATTCGGCTTGGTCTTGTCGACCCCCGGCACATGCAGGTTGCCTTCGGCGACCTGATTGCCTTCAAGTTGCGGCTGCGTCACCCACGTCAGGATGTCGTAGTAGCGGCGGATGTTCGCCACGAAGTGAACGGGTTCGCCGCCACGGGCGTAGCCGTAACGGGTTTTGCTGTACCACTTCTTCTCTGACAAACGCGGCAGGATCTTCTTCACGTCCAGCCACTTGTCCGGGTTCAAGCCTTCCTTGGCCGCCAGTTTGCGTGCGTCATCCAGGTGGCCGCTGCCAACGTTGTAGGCCGCCAGTGCAAACCATGTGCGATCCGGCTCCTGGATCGACTCATCCAACTGATCCTTCACGTAGGCCAGGTACTTGGCGCCGCCCATGATGCTTTGTTTGGGGTCCAGTCGATTGGAAACGCCCATGGCCTGCGCGGTGTTCTGGGTCAGCATCATCAGGCCGCGCACGCCGGTCTTCGACGTGACGGCCGCTTGCCATAATGATTCCTGATAGCCGACCGCGGCCAGCAGGCGCCAATCGACTTTCTCTTTCTTGGCGTACGCCTTGAAGTGCTGTTCGTATTTGGGCAGCCGTTGCTGCAAGTGCTGGGCGAAGGTATAGGCGCCCACGTAGCCGAGAACATCGACGTGCCCGTAATAGCGGTCTTTCAGACGTTGCAGGGTGCCGTTCTTCTTCACCTTGTCGAGGTAGGCGTTGATCTCGTTGAGCAAGCTATTGTCGTCGCCAGAGGCCACGGCCCAGCTCTGGTTGCTGGCGTCACCGAGGTCGAAGGCGACCCGCACCTTGGGGAAGTAGACCTGGTTCATCGCCACTTCGTTTGAGTCGACCAGGGTCAGATCAATCTGACCTTCATCGACCATCCGCAGCAGGTCGACGACTTCAACGGCGTCGGACTCTTCGTAATCAATGCCGGGGTATTTCTTTTTCAGCTCCGCCAACTGCTCGGCGTGGGTGCTGCCCTTGAGCACCATGATCTTCTTGCCCACCAGATCCTTCGCATCGGTGGGCCGCGATTGGCCGTTGCGATAGATAATCTGCGGGGTGACTTCGAGATAAGAGTGGGAAAACCGAACCTGCTTTTTGCGTACTTCGCTGCTGACCAGGCCGGCAGCAGCGATCACTGGGCCGTTGGGTTTGCCCACCTGATTGAACAGGTCGTCGAGGTTGTCGGCGGTTTCGATTTTGAGTTCCACCCCCAGATCGTCGGCGAAGCGCTTCACCAGCTCGTATTCGAAGCCGGTTTCACCGTTGCGATCCTGAAAGTAGGTGGCGGGGCTGTTACGGGTAACCACCCGCAGCACGCCGTCCTCCTTTAGGCGCTCCAGCGTGTTGGGTTTATCAACACAGCCACTGAGCATCAGGAAGAGTCCGGTTGCGATCAGCCATTTGGCGTACCGCGGACGCAAAGCCGTTGGGGAAAACATTTGCGCAGTATACGCAAAGGACCACGAGCGCCATATCTCGACAGCGAAGGGCTTGTCTGCTAGAGAGCGATAAACCCGCGTGAAGCCCGCAGGAATGGGCTCGGACGCTAATGTGTGACAGCAAAATAACCCCTGGCCCCCCCTTGTTTCAGGCCCAAACACCCGTCCCGACGCCCGGGTGTAGCCGCCCGTACCGTTTCGGGTGATGTCGCGGGCTGTTTAGGCTAGAATGCACGGCCTCAAAGCACACCCCTTCCCGAGGCTGTCCCGAAGATGTTGATCCTGCGCGGCGCTCCTGCCCTTTCTGCCTTTCGCCACAGCAAACTCCTTGAGCAACTGAGCCAGAAGGTCCCGGCTGTCAGTGGCTTGTATGCTGAATTCGCTCACTTGGCTGAAGTCACCGGCGTCCTGACCGGCGACGAACAGCAGGTGCTCGCGCGCCTTCTGAAGTACGGCCCAAGTGTTCCGGTACAAGAGCCGACCGGTCGTCTGTTCCTGGTGTTGCCGCGTTTCGGCACCATCTCGCCATGGTCCAGTAAAGCCAGCGACATCGCTCGCAACTGCGGCCTGACGAAAATCCAGCGCCTGGAACGCGGCATTGCGTTCTACGTCGCCGGCCAGTTCAGCGACGCCCAAGCGCAGCTAATCTCCGATGCGCTGCATGACCGCATGACCCAGATCGTATTGGGCAACCTCGAACAAGCCGCCGGCCTGTTCCGCCACGCCGAGCCGAAGCCGCTGACCGCGATCGACGTCTTGGGTGGCGGCCGTGCCGCGCTGGAAAAAGCCAACACCGAGCTGGGCCTGGCCCTGGCTGAAGACGAAATCGACTACCTGGTCAACGCCTTCGTCGACCTGAAGCGCAACCCGCACGACATCGAATTGATGATGTTCGCCCAAGCGAACTCCGAGCACTGCCGTCACAAGATCTTCAACGCCAGTTGGGACATCGACGGTCAGAGCCAGGAAAAAAGCCTGTTCGGCATGATCAAGAACACCTACGTGATGCACAGCGAAGGCGTGCTGTCGGCTTACAAGGACAACGCTTCGGTGATCGTCGGTAACGTCGCCGGCCGTTTCTTCCCGGACCCTGAAACCCGCCAGTACGGCGCGGTACAGGAACCGGTGCACATCCTGATGAAAGTCGAAACTCACAACCACCCGACTGCGATTGCCCCGTTCCCGGGCGCGTCCACCGGTAGCGGCGGCGAGATTCGCGACGAAGGCGCTACCGGTCGTGGCGCCAAGCCAAAGGCTGGCCTGACCGGTTTCACCGTGTCCAACCTGCAAATCCCGGGTTTCGAACAGCCGTGGGAAGTGCCGTACGGCAAGCCTGAGCGCATCGTTACCGCGCTGGACATCATGATCGAAGGCCCACTGGGTGGCGCCGCGTTCAACAACGAATTCGGTCGTCCGGCCCTGACCGGTTATTTCCGTACCTTCGAACAGTCGATCACCACCCCGCGTGGCGACGAAGTTCGCGGTTACCACAAGCCGATCATGCTGGCCGGCGGCATGGGCAACATCCGTGCCGAACACGTGCAGAAAGGCGAGATCACCGTTGGCTCCAAGCTGATCGTGCTCGGTGGCCCGGCGATGTTGATCGGCCTGGGCGGCGGTGCGGCTTCCTCCATGGCCACGGGCACCAGCTCGGCAGACCTGGACTTCGCTTCCGTACAACGCGAAAACCCTGAGATGGAACGTCGCTGCCAGGAAGTCATCGACCGTTGCTGGCAGTTGGGTGAACGCAACCCGATCAGCTTCATCCACGACGTGGGCGCGGGCGGTCTGTCCAACGCCTTCCCGGAGCTGGTCAACGACGGCAACCGTGGTGGTCGCTTCGAACTGCGCAACATTCCAAACGACGAGCCGGGCATGGCCCCGCACGAAATCTGGAGTAACGAATCCCAGGAACGCTACGTTCTGGCGGTCGGCCCGGCGGACTTCGAACGCTTCCAGGCGATCTGCGAGCGCGAGCGCTGCCCGTTTGCCGTCGTCGGCGAAGCCACTGCCGAGCCGCAACTGACGGTCACCGACAGCCACTTCGGCAACAGCCCGGTGGACATGCCGCTGGAAGTGCTGCTGGGCAAAGCTCCGCGCATGCACCGTTCGGCCGTTCGCGAAAACGAACTGGGCGACGACTTCGATCCGTCGACGCTTGAGATTGCAGATTGCGTAGAGCGCGTTCTGCATCACCCTGCCGTGGCGAGCAAAAGCTTCCTGATCACCATCGGTGACCGCACCATCACCGGCCTCGTGGCCCGGGATCAGATGGTTGGCCCGTGGCAGGTTCCGGTGGCCGACGTTGCCGTCACCGCGACCAGCTTCGACGTTTACACCGGTGAAGCCATGGCCATGGGCGAGCGCACTCCGTTGGCACTGCTGGACGCTCCGGCGTCGGGCCGCATGGCCATCGGCGAAACCCTGACCAACATTTGTGCCTCGCGCATCAACAAGATCTCCGACATCAAACTGTCGGCCAACTGGATGTCCGCTGCCGGTCACCCAGGTGAAGACGCGCGACTGTACGACACCGTGAAAGCGGTCGGCATGGAACTGTGCCCTGAGCTGGGCATTACCATTCCGGTGGGCAAGGACTCCATGTCCATGGCCACCCGCTGGAACGACGAAGGCGTCGACAAGACCGTGACGTCGCCGATGTCCCTGATCGTGACCGGTTTCGCGCCTGTGGCTGACATCCGTCAGACCCTGACGCCGGAACTGCGCATGGACAAGGGCACCACCGACCTGATCCTGATCGATCTGGGCCGTGGCCAGAACCGCATGGGCGCCTCGATCCTGGCCCAGGTTCACGGCAAGCTCGGCTCGCAAGCGCCGGACGTTGACGATTCCGAAGACCTCAAAGCCTTCTTCGCGGTGATCCAGGGCCTCAACGCCGACGGTCACCTGCTGGCTTACCACGACCGTTCCGACGGTGGTCTGCTGACCAGCGTGGTGGAAATGGCCTTCGCCGGTCACTGCGGCCTGAGTTTGAACCTCGACGGTCTGGCAGAAACCTCCGCCGACATCGCCGCGATTCTGTTCAACGAAGAACTGGGCGCTGTGATCCAGGTTCGTCAGGACGCTACGCCGGACATTCTTGCGCAGTTCAGCGCGGCCGGTCTGGGTGACTGCGTTTCGGTGGTCGGTCAGCCGATGAACAACGGCCAGATCAACATCACCTTCAACGGCGAAACCGTGTTCGAAGGTCAGCGTCGTCTGCTGCAACGTCAGTGGGCTGAAACCAGCTACCAGATCCAGCGTCTGCGTGATAACGCGGACTGCGCCGAACAAGAGTTCGACGTGCTGCTGGAAGAAGACAACCCGGGCCTGAGCGTCAAGCTAAGCTACGACGTCAACCAGGACGTCGCCGCGCCTTACATCAAGAAAGGCATCCGCCCACAAGTTGCCGTACTGCGTGAGCAGGGCGTCAACGGTCAGGTGGAAATGGCGGCCGCGTTCGACCGCGCCGGTTTCAACGCGATCGACGTGCACATGAGCGACATTCTGGCCGGCCGTGTCGACTTGAACGAGTTCAAAGGTCTGGTGGCCTGCGGCGGTTTCTCCTACGGCGACGTCCTGGGTGCCGGCGAAGGCTGGGCCAAGTCCGCGCTGTTCAACAGCCGCGCTCGCGATGCGTTCCAGGGCTTCTTCGAACGTAATGACAGCTTCACCCTCGGCGTGTGCAACGGTTGCCAGATGATGTCCAACCTGCACGAGCTGATTCCGGGCAGCGAGTTCTGGCCGCACTTTGTGCGTAACCGTTCCGAGCAATTCGAAGCACGTGTGGCGATGGTTCAGGTCCAGGAATCGAACTCGATCTTCCTGCAAGGCATGGCCGGTTCGCGCATGCCGATCGCCATCGCTCACGGCGAAGGTCATGCCGAGTTCGAAAGCGAAGAAGCGCTCCTGGAAGCCGATCTGTCGGGTTGCGTGGCGATGCGTTTCGTCGACAACCACGGCAAGGTTACCGAAAACTACCCGGCCAACCCGAACGGCTCGCCGCGTGGGATCACCGGTTTGACCAGCCGTGACGGTCGCGTGACCATCATGATGCCGCACCCGGAGCGTGTGTTCCGCGCGGTGCAGAACTCGTGGCGTTCGGAAGACTGGAACGAAGACGCACCTTGGATGCGTATGTTCCGTAATGCTCGCGTCTGGGTTAACTAAGCGCGATGTATAAGCTCAGTTTTTATGTTCCTGCCAGCCATGTCGAGGTGGTCAAAAGCGCTGTGTTCGCCGCGGGTGGTGGGCGGATCGGGGCTTATGATCACTGCGCGTGGCAGGTGTTGGGTCTGGGTCAGTTTCGGCCTTTGGATGGCAGTCAGCCGTTTATTGGTGAGGCGGGGCAGGTCGAACAGGTTGAGGAATGGAAGGTTGAGCTTGTGGTCCGTGATGAGTTGATTCGCTCTGTGGTGGTGGCTCTGAAGCAGAGCCACCCCTACGAGACGCCGGCTTATGAGGTGTGGCGGCTGGAGGATTTTTGATCTTGCCGACCGCTGAAATGAGAAACCCGCTGAATGAGCGTTCAGCGGGTTTTTTGTTGTTCGGGATTTAATAACGGCTACATCGCTCGAGGAAATATCCGACAACCTTTTCAGGTTGTCCGTCGGAAGTGCCAAGTCCAGCCTTTGTCCATCACAAACACTTCAATCCACTTGAGGTTCAAAGATGGAATTGCCGGACGCAATTACTCCCAGGGTTAACTCGAACACCGCGCTTGGGCAGGCGCTAATTTCGATGTTCAAATCCGTCGAGTTGGAACTAGTCGGTGAGCGGGCAGAGCCAGGGGCGGTCAAGGTTATCGTGTTCGGAGGGTGCGCCGTTCACCTCTACACTCATCACCGCGTGTCAACTGATGTTGACGCTGAGATTTACTATGCAAATCTCCCACAGAGTCTTCACCTGCAGACCTTGCTCGCAGAAGTACCTGAACAATTTGTTGATGAGCAATCCGGCCGATTGATGGAGCTGAACTACGACCTTCAATACAACACCAGCTTCGGTCCAATTCATGAAGACTACTGGGAACGGAGTCTTCCCCTTGCAGATTTCTCCATAGAGTCACCGCTGCATGTCCATATTGCTGCTCCTGTCGACATCGCAATATCCAAACTAGGTAGAGCGACAGACCAGGATATTGGCGACGTCATGGCGCTGCTCCGGGCGGGTTTTATACTGACCACTGAACTCCGTTGTCTGGCATTGCAGGCAATTGATGTATATGTTGGCAACAAAGAGCCACCGACCTCCGTTCTCACCAATATCTTGCAAGATTACCTGGAGACTACAGATGGCGACGCCCCATAGCGGCCACGTCCTCTCATCCGCCTTGGACACCTTGGTCAAAAAACCTTTGAATCAAGCAGATGACGCTGCGCTGGTGCGCGCAGCTAAAGTTGTCTGGTATTCGAAGGATGACCTTGTGAGTGAAGTCGAAGCCTTCCTGAGTCTTCACGCTGACGAGCTCGAAGTTCGCCGCGCAGGTTACTTGCTCGAGCGGTTCACGCGCTTTGCATGTGTTTCTGATAGCCGTGTCTTGGAAGCCTTCGGCGCTCTTAAGCTTTTTTTACGCTCGACGTCCAGACTGGAAGTGAGGTCGCAGGTAGCGACTGTTCCGCTTCGCAAGCGCCGCGATGAGCTCGCGGCTTCTTGGGGGCTGAGTGAGGGGCTTGGTCTTAAGGCTCAGACTCTCATGCCTTTCCAGACTCGACATTACGAAGCTGAGCAGCACGCCACGTCTGCTTGAGTTTATGTGGTACTACGCCGAACCATAGATGTGGGAGCGAGCTTGCTCGCGATGACTGACTGTCAGGCGCGAACAATCTAAACCTTGGCTCTCACCTCACTACGATTAACCAACGCCTCCAGCGCCCCACTCAAACTCGGCGCCTTGTCACCAATCAGTAGATGCCAAACCCCTCCGTCCAACTGGCTGACGCCCTGGCAACCCAGCGTCTTCAAATCACACTCCGACAACGCCTTGCCATCCGCCAATTGCAATCGAATCCGGGTCATGGCGATGCAATCCATCTGCAGTACGTTCTCGCCGCCACCCAAAGCGTTCAGCCATTGCTGTGCTTCTGAATTCGCTACCGCAGCAGGTTTCGGCGTATCGATAACAGCAGGAGGGGAGGAAACAAGTGCGCGCCCCAAGGCCGGCATCGCCAATCGAATCTCATCAGCAATGCTGTCCGCCATCGGCCCGACCACCACCTGCAAACTCCCGCCCTTGCCTGGCCGCACCACCGCCATCGCGCCCAGTGCTTTCAGCTCCGCATCGTTTGCCTTGTTGCGATCAACCATGTCCAGCCGCAACCGCGTGGTGCACGCACCTACGGTGATCAAATTCTGCGCCCCACCCAACGCCTTGATGTAAGCCCCGGCCCGCTCATTCTCGGCGACCACAACCTTGTCGCCCATCGGCACCTCTTCGCGCCCCGGCGTCTTGAGGTTGAAGCGGCGAATGCAGAAATCAAATACCACGTAGTAAATCACCGCATACGCCAAGCCAACCGGTACCACCAACCAGCCGTTGGTGGATTTACCCCAGCCGAGAATCATGTCGATGAAGCCACCGGAAAACGTAAACCCGAGGTGAATGTTCAGCAGGTTGGTGATCGCCATCGACAGGCCAGTCAGCAACGCATGCACTAGATAAAGCAGCGGCGCGAGGAACATGAAGGCGAATTCGATCGGCTCCGTCACACCCGTTAAAAACGATGTCAGCGCCATCGACAGGAAGATCCCGCCCATGACCTTGCGGCGCTCCGGCAAGGCATTGCGGTACATCGCCAGGCACGCGGCGGGCAGGCCGAAGATCATCATCGGGAACATTCCGGTCATGAACTGGCCGCCCTTCGGGTCGCCGGCGAAGTAGCGCGACAGGTCGCCGGTGACGATGGCGCCCGTGGTCGGGTCGGTGAAGTTGCCGAAGACGAACCACGCCATGTTGTTGAGGATGTGATGCAGCCCGGTGACGATCAGCAGGCGGTTGAACACGCCGAAGACGAACGCGCCGAAGCTGCCGCTCTCCATCATCAACGTGCCGAAGCTGTTGATGCCGTGCTGGATCGGTGGCCAGATCAGGCCGAAGATTACGCCGAGGCCGACGGCGGCGAACCCGGTGACAATCGGCACGAAGCGCCGACCACCGAAGAACGCCAGGTATTCCGGCAGCTTGATGTCCTTGAATCGGTTATACAGCGCGCCAGCCATCAAGCCGCTGATGATCCCGGCGAGCATGCCCATGTTGATGCTCGCGTCGAGCACCTTGAGGGTGGAGATCATCACCAGGTAGCCAATCACTCCGGCGAGGCCTGCCGTGCCGTTGTTGTCCTTGGCGAAACCGACCGCGATGCCGATGGCGAAGATCATTGCCAGGTTGGCGAAGATCACCTGGCCGGCGTCGTGAATGATTGCGATGTTCAGCAGGTCGGTGTCACCCAAACGCAGCAACAGACCGGCAATCGGCAGGATCGCGATCGGCAGCATCAGCGCGCGGCCGAGGCGCTGCAGGCCTTCGATGAAGTATTGGTACATGGCGGTTCTCCCTGTGTTCTTTTTGTTTTAGAGCTGTTGTAGTTGTTCAGCTCAGAGGCCATTGCTGGTGACAGGCGTGACGCACCGCGCTGGCGCTGCTCAGTTTGAGCAGGTCCTGGCTGATGCGTCGGCATTCGGTGGCGTCGAGGTGGCGCACGCGGTCCTTGATTTCACCGATCTGCACCGGGCTGACCGACAACTCGCTGACCCCCAGGCCAATCAGGACCGGCGTGGCCAGCGGATCAGAGGCGAGTGCGCCGCAGACGCCGACCCAGCGGTTATGCACCGCAGCACCGGCGCAGGTCTGGGCGATCAATCGCAGCAATGCCGGGTGCAGGGCGTCGACCCGCGAGGCGAGGCCGGCGTGGTCGCGGTCCATGGCCAGGGTGTATTGGGACAAATCGTTGGTGCCGATGGACAGGAAGTCCGCGTGTTCGGCCAGTTGCTCGGCCAGCAATGCGGCGGCGGGGACTTCAATCATCACGCCCAGCTCAGGGCGCTCATTCACACCGAGTTCAGTGCACAACGCGTCGAGGCGCAGGCGGATGTGCAGCAGCTCATCGACTTCGGTGACCATCGGCAACAGGATCCGACACCGGGAGAGCGGGCTGACATGCAGCAGCGCGCGCAGTTGCTGATCGAGCAATTCCGGGCGGACCTGAGCCAGACGAATGCCACGCAAGCCCAGCACCGGATTGGCCTCGGCCGGCAGCGGCAGGTAGTCGAGTTGCTTGTCACCGCCGACGTCGATGGTACGGATGATCACCGACTTGTCGCCCATGGCGTCGAGCACGGCCTGGTAGGCGACGCGCTGTTCCTGTTCGTCCGGCGCTGTGTGGCGGTCGACGAAGAGGAACTCGGTGCGCAGCAGGCCGACGCCGTCGGCGCCATTGGCCAGGGCATCTGCCGCTTCAGCGCTGGAGGCCACGTTGGCGGCAACTTCAATCTGCAAACCGTCGAGCGTCAGCGCCGGCGTGTGAGCCTGAGCCTGCTGCTCGGCGCGGCGCTGTTGATGATCGAGTCGCACCTGATGCACCTCGGCCAACCGTTCGGCATTTGGCATCAGTTCGAGACGACCGCCATCGGCATCCAGCACAACCGCTTGGCCTTGTGGCTGATCCAGCAGCGTCGAACCCAGTGCAACCAGGCACGGCAAGCCTTTGCCGCGAGCGAGAATGGCGACATGAGAAGTTGCGCCGCCCTCGGCCATGCACAACCCGGCGACACCTTGCTGGCTCAATTGCAGCAAGTCGGACGGCGTCAGTTCATGCGCGGCGACGATCGCGCCGGCCGGTACGTCGTAGTGCCAGATTTCGCCGAGCAGGGCGCGCAGCACGCGTTGTTTGAGGTCGCGAAGATCGTTGGCGCGTTCGGCCAACAACGGGCTACCGAGTTGCTGGAGAACCTCGCACTGCACGTCGATCGATTGACTCCAGGCGTGGGTCGCGGCCATGCCTTGGTCGATGGAAGTGTTGGCGGCGTCCAGCAGCGCCGGGTCTTCGAGCAAGGCGAGGTGGGCGGCGAAGATCGCTTCTTCGTCGGTGTTTTTATGTTTCCTGGCTTGGGCCAGTGTGTGGTCGATTTCGCTGCGCACGACGGTCAGTGCAGTGGCGAGGGTTTTCAGTTGTTGCTCGGGATCATGGTGGCCGGCGTCCACCGGCAGGCTGATGGCGTTCAAGCGAAACAACGGCCCACCCACCAAGCCGGGAGCGGCGCAGACGCCGTGCAGCACACCGGCTTCGGCTGCCCTATTACGCTGAGAAATCGATGTCGGCGCCGCGACGTGGCTGTCTTCGGCCAGCGCTGTGGACAAGGCGATCAGCAACGCTTGCAATGCCGCTTCGGCGTCCGGGCCCTGGCAGCTGACTTGAACCTCGTCCTGCTCGCCGACGGCCAAACCCATCAGCCCGATCAAGCTGTCGCAGGTCGCGGATTTGCCGGCGAAATGCAGCTGCGATTTACTCTTGAACCCTTGCGCTGTCTGACGAATCAGCGCCGCCGGCCGGGCGTGCAGACCGCCACGGTGGGCGATGCGAATGTGGCCGTAAATCTCTTCTCCCGACAACTCCATTTCAGTCAGCGCATCGGGTGCGTGTCGACGAATGATGTGCAGCAATGGCTCGCCGACCTTCACTGATTTCAGCGTAATAGGC
Source organism: Pseudomonas sp. MDT1-16 (assembly GCF_054898115.1). NCBI lineage: Bacteria > Pseudomonadati > Pseudomonadota > Gammaproteobacteria > Pseudomonadales > Pseudomonadaceae > Pseudomonas > Pseudomonas sp. MDT1-16. The sequence goes on along the minus strand of NZ_CM142717.1, from coordinate 5,207,842 downwards.
CGCGCCTGAAAGTCCTGGCTGTTGGTCAGGATCATCAAGCTGACGAGGCTTTTACATCGCTGCGCGACCTTGTCCAGGTCATAGCGCAACAGCGGTTGGCCGTTGCTGACTCGCGCACCTTCCTTGACCAGCATCGAGAAGCCTTCGCCCTGCAACTCGACGGTGTCGAGGCCCAGGTGCAATAGCAATTCGGCGCCGTTATCCGCACGCAAGGTGACGGCGTGGCCGGTGCGGGCGACGTGCACCACGACGCCGGCGCACGGTGCGTGCAGGGTGTCGTTCAGCGGATCGATGGCGATCCCGTCGCCCATGGCGCCGCTGGCGAACACCGGGTCCGGGACTGTGGCGAGCGTGAGCACCGGGCCGCTGAGCGGGGCGCTGAGGGTCAGCTCTTTATTATTGTTGTGCATGGCTCGGTCTCATCAATAAAAACTACGATTCGGAGCAACTCGCCCTGTAGCAGCTGTCGAGTGAAACGAGGCTGCGATCTTTTGATCCTGCGCTGAAAAGATCGCAGCCTCGTTTCACTCGACAGCTGCTACAGGGTTCTCCACTCAATGCGTGCGCGTTACTTTGCTCAAGTGCCGCGGCTGGTCCGGGTCCATGCCACGGGCGACAGCCAGGCCTGCGGCCATGACGTAGAAACTCTGGATCGCCAGGATCGGATCAAACATCGGGTGTTCGGCGCGGCTCAGGGTGAGGTCGCGTTCGACGACGTCATCCGGCGCGGCCAGCAGGACGCGAGCACCACGCTGGCGCATGTCGGCGGCGAGGCTCAGCAAACCGGCCTGCTCGGCACCGCGTGGGGCGAAGATCAGCAGTGGATAATTTTCGTCGATCAACGCCATCGGCCCGTGACGGACCTCGGCACTGCTGAAGGCTTCGGCCTGGATCGCCGAGGTTTCCTTGAATTTCAGTGCGGCTTCCTGGGCGATGGCGAAACCGGCGCCACGGCCAATCACCATCAGGTGCTGGCAATCACGCAGGGCGTCGATGGCCACGCTCCAGTCCTGTTTCGCCGCGTCGCGCAAACCTTCCGGCAGCGCGAGGCCGGCCTCCAGTAATTCCACATCCTCTTTCCAATGGGCGATCAGACGGGCGCTGGCGCTGAGGGTGGCGATAAAACTCTTGGTCGCCGCGACGCTGTTTTCGGTGCCGGCACACAGCGGCAGGCTGAACTCACAGGCGGCCTCCAGCGGCGAACTCTCGGCATTGACCATCGAAATGCTCAGGGCGCCACGCTTGCGCAGCAGACGCATGCTGTTCACCAGATCGGGACTTTGCCCGGACTGCGAGAAGGCGAACGCCACTTGGCCGCTGACCTTCAACGGCGCTTGCTGCATGGTCACCACCGACATCGGCAACGACGCCACCGGAATGCCCAGTTGCTGCATGGTCAGGTAGGCGAAGTAACTGGCAGCATGGTCGGAGCTGCCGCGAGCGACAGTCATCGCCACTTGCGGCGGCTGACGACGCAGGCGCCCGGCGATCTCGATCATCTGTGGGTCGAGTTGTTGCAATTGGGCGTGCACGGCCTCGCTCGAGGACAGCGCCTCTTCAAGCATTTTTGAAGTCAATGTCTTCTCCTTCGACCATGACGGCGGTCAGTGTGAGTGAGCGATCGAGCCGCACGCAGTCGGCCCAGCTGCCGGGTTGCAGGCGCCCGCGTTCGGTGATGCCGAGGTAGTCGGCGGGGAATTGCGAAAGACGTTGCGAGGCCTCGGCGATCGGCAAGCCGATCTTCACCAGATTGCGCAGGGCTTGATCCATAGTCAGCGTGCTGCCGGCGAGAGTGCCGTCGGGCAAGCGCACGCCACCCAGGCATTTGGTCACGGTGTGGCTGCCAAGCTTGTATTCGCCGTCGGGCATGCCGGCGGCGGCGGTGGAATCGGTGACGCAGTACAGGCATGGGATCGAGCGCAAGGCCACACGGATGGCGCCGGGGTGTACGTGCAGTAAATCCGGAATCAATTCGGCGTATGTGGCGTGAGCCAGTGCCGCGCCGACGATGCCTGGCTCGCGGTGATGCAGCGGGCTCATGGCGTTGTAGAGGTGGGTGAAACTGCTGGCGCCGGCCGCAAGCGCAGCCACGCCTTCCTCGTAACTGCCGAGCGTGTGGCCGATTTGCATGCGCACGCCGCGAGCGCTGAGGGCGCGGATCAACGCATCGTGGCCGGCGATTTCCGGGGCGATGGTGATCACCCGGATCGGCGCCAAGGCCAGGTATTCTTCGACTTCGGCCATCAACGCGGTGTGGGCGAAGTTCGGTTGGGCGCCGAGTTTTCCGGGGTTGATGTAGGGGCCTTCCAGGTGCACACCCAGTACCCGGGCACTGCCTTTTGGCCGCCACTCACAGAACTTGCCGAGGGCTTTGAGCACGCTGGAAATCTCTTCGCTCGGCGCGGTCATGGTGGTCGCCAGTATCGACGTGGTACCGAAACGCACGTGGGTTCTGGTGATGGTCTCGAAGGCGGTTGCGCCTTCCATGATGTCTTTGCCGCCACCGCCGTGAACGTGCAGGTCGATAAAACCCGGCAGCAGGTAAGGCAGGTCGTTGTCGGCCGGATCGCACGGTTGGCCTTCGATCGACACGACCTTGCCGTGTTCATGAATCAGCCGGCCGCGAACCCAGCCGTGGGCGGTGAGGATGTTGTCTTCGGACATGATCGGTTCTCTCGTTTAGCGGCGTGGCTGATCAGCGGCGCAGCTCTGCAACAAAGTCGTAGTAGTCGTTGCGGCAATAGGTGTCGGTGACTTCGATCGGCGTGTTGTCTTCGAGGTAGCCGACACGGGTCATCAGCAGCATGGCGGTGCCGGGGGCGATGCCCACCAGGGCGGCGAATTCATCCGAGGCGTTGATCGCCTGAATGTGCTGCAGGGCGCGGACAATCGGCTTGCCGATGCCGTCGAGGTATTCGTAGAGGGAGTCGCCCACCGCTTGCGGCTTGGGAATGATCGAGGCGGGCAGGGTGCTCATCTCGATCGCCATGACCGTGTCGTCGGCTTTACGCAGACGTTTGAGCCGCGCGACCTTATCATTCGGCGAGAGGCCGAGGCGGATCAGTTCTTCGTGGGTCGGCGGAGTGATTTCCCGTTCCAGCCATTGGGAGCCGGGGACGAAGCCCTTCAGCCGCAGCATTTCGCTGAAACCCGAGAGGCGCGACAGCGGTTGTTCCAGGCGTGGGGTGATAAACGTGCCGGAACCTTGGTTGCGTCGGATCAGACCTTGTTCGAACAGCACTTCCAACGCCTTGCGCGCGGTGACACGGGAGATGCCCAGCATTTCGCTGAGGTTGCGCTCCGACGGCATGGCCTGTTCGGCTTTCCACTGGCCGGCATGGATCGCCGCTTCCAGGTTGCGCGCCAGTTGCAGGTACAACGGCGTGGGCTGGGTGTCGTCAGGGCGTAGGGCCTGGAGGTCATTCATGTAGGTTTGGTCCGATGCGGATATAGGTTTGTTGTCGCTCGGTGGTGAGAAGAAATTAATACCACTTAAATACCATGTCAATGCCACCACTTTGCTTTGGTCGCGGGAAAGCCTGCCCAGTTGGATAGGCTGAAGGGTTGTTGGCTTGAAGTGGTATTAGAGGTGGGGATTTCGAAAGCAAAGATCGCAGCCTTCAACAGCGCCTACGGGTGAAATTGGTATCTACCCGGTAGGCGCTGTCGCAGGCTGCGATCTTTTGATTTTTTTTTCGATGAGCGACCGAAGGTAGCCGTTACGGACGAATCTCGATCATCGTGCCGTCCGGCACCAGATTCCAGACTTCGCGCATGTCCATATTGCGCATGGCGATGCAGCCGTCGGTCCAGTCCAGCGTGTGGAACAGGTCTTCGGGGTTTTCTTCGGTGTCCGGGGTGCCGTGGATCATGATCATGCCACCGGGCTCGACGCCTTCGCGCCGGGCGCGGGCGGAGTCGCTGATGTTCGGGTAGGAGATGTGCATCGACAGGTTGAAACGGTCACTGGTCTTGCGCCAGTCCATCCAATAAAAACCTTCAGGCGTGCGTTTGTCGCCTTCCATGAGTTTCGGGCCGACGGGTCTTTTTCCCAATGAGATGCGATAGGTCTTGAGCGGTTTGCCGTCATTGATCAATTGCAATTGGTGGGCGGATTTGAGAACCAGGATTTTTTCGATGACTTTGCCGTCCAGGGTTTCCGCAACGGAAGCCTGGGAGATAACGACAAATGACAAGCAAAACAGGGCAAGCAGCCAGCGCATTGAAACGATATCCCTAAGAGGTGTCGCGACTATTAAGTTATAGGTGATTTTAGAACCAGGAGCGTTATGAGATGGCAGGCTGAGCAAGCGGCGGGATCGACTCGGACCGCACGGGGTAGACCTCGGTCCGCCGGTCAGCGAAGAAACATTCTAAGGTACGGCCCACTGTGCGGAAAGCCAGCTCGGACCAAGGGATGTCGGCTTCTTCGAAAAGCTGCACTTCCAGGCTCTCTTGACCGGCGGCAAAATCCAGGTCCGCAAGCTCGGCGCGGAAGAACACATGCACTTGGCTGATGTGCGGCACGTCGATCAACGTATAGAGGGTCAGGTTGCGTACCCGCGCGCAGGCTTCTTCGGCCGTCTCGCGAATGGCCGCCTGCTCGATGGTTTCACCGTTCTCCATGAAACCGGCGGGCAGGGTCCAATAACCGAGCCGAGGCTCGATGGCGCGTCGGCACAGCAAGACCTTGGAGCCCCAAGTCGCCACGCAACCGGCGACGATATTGGGGTTCTGGTAGTGAATCGCCTGACAGCTGTCACAGACAAAACGCAGGCGCGAATCGCCTTCTGGGATGCGCTGGGTCACCGGGTTGCCGCACTGACTGCAAAATTTCATGCTTGGGTTCCTGAATGCTGCGCCTATCTTGGCGTGCGGCGGTGTCTGTCGGCAAGTTGTCGTTTAGCGACATGCAGCGGTTATGGGGTTGGGCGGTCGGTTCGATTGGTGCATGATGCAAAGTAGAGAACAAATCGAGAAGACTCATGCTGGACGAGCTACTTCACCGGGTAAGCAACCACACGCCGCTAACCCTGGAAACCGACCGACGTTTCCCCGAAGCCGCGGTATTAGTGCCCATCACCCGCAGTGACGAACCTGAACTGGTTCTGACCCTGCGCGCCAGCGGGCTCTCGACCCATGGCGGTGAAGTGGCCTTTCCCGGTGGTCGACGTGACCCTGAAGACCCTGACCTGATTTTCACTGCGCTACGTGAGGCCCAAGAAGAAATTGGCCTGCCGCCGGGGCTGGTCGAAGTGATCGGCCCGCTGAGCCCGTTGATCTCCCTGCACGGCATCAAGGTCACCCCCTATGTCGGTGTGATTCCGGACTTTGTCGAGTACCAGGCCAACGACGCCGAGATTGCCGCAGTCTTCAGCGTACCGCTGGAGTTCTTCCGCAAGGATCCGCGCGAACACACCCATCGCATCGATTACCAGGGCCGCAGTTGGTACGTGCCGAGCTATCGCTATGGCGAGTACAAAATCTGGGGCCTCACGGCGATTATGATCGTCGAGTTGATCAACCTGCTCTATGACACCAAAATCAGCCTGCATCAGCCGCCCAATACTTTTATCGACACCTGAAGCCATCGCTCGTATGGCCTGAACCCTGCTTTTTCAAGTGAGCCTGCCTGGCCTTGAGGACAATAAGATGAAATATCGCCTGGGCGACGCCCGCGTCGAAACCCATCCGCAGAGCTGGGTCGCACCCAATGCCGTGCTGGTGGGCAAGGTCAAATTGGAAGAGGGCGCCAACGTCTGGTTCAACGCCGTGCTGCGAGGCGACAATGAACTGATCCTGATCGGCAAGAACAGCAACGTTCAGGACGGCACGGTGATGCACACCGACATGGGTTACCCGCTGACCATCGGCACCGGCGTGACCATCGGCCATAACGCCATGCTTCATGGTTGTACGGTGGGCGATTACAGCTTGATCGGCATTAACGCGGTGATCCTCAACGGCGCGAAAATCGGCAAGAACTGCATCATTGGCGCCAACTCGCTGATCGGTGAGGGCAAGGAGATTCCAGACGGTTCGCTGGTCATGGGCTCGCCGGGCAAAGTGGTGCGCGAACTGACCGAGCCGCAGAAAAAAATGCTGGAGGCCAGCGCTGCTCACTATGTGCATAACTCGCAACGTTATGCCCGCGATCTGGTTGAGCAGGAAGAATGAACACCCCCGAACGCCCGGTTCGATCGCCCTGCGTGAATATCTGCGCGCTGGACGAGGATGATGTTTGCACCGGGTGTCAGCGCACGGTGGAAGAGATCACGTGCTGGAGCCGGATGGACAACGAGGAGCGGCGCAAGGTGTTGGGGTTGTGTCATGAGCGGGCCAAATCGAGTGGTCTGCTCTGGATGATCGGCAAAACTCCCAACCTGTAGCAGCTGGCGAAGCCTGCGTTCGGCTGCGTAGCAGTCGTGAAATCAGTCGACCGGTTCTTTCAGGTAAGCCGTGGACTCAGGATTCACGACTGCTGCGCAGCCGAACGCAGGCTTCGCCAGCTGCTACAGGATTCGCGTTGGGTTTGGTGCTTGTGTATGACTGAAGTACCCTGCACGCCAAAATTGACAGGTATCCCGCCACCCCATGCTCTTCCTGATCGCTTACATCAGCAGCGTCGTGCTGATCAACTACGCCTTTTCCACCGCTCCACAACTGGACATCATCTGGTCGGCCTGGGGTGGTTTGGTGTTCGTTTTGCGCGACATGGTGCAAACCCGTTTTGGCCATGGCGCGATCGCGGCGATGCTGGCGGCGCTGGTACTGTCCTACGTGACGTCCGATCCGTCCATCGCGCTGGCCAGCGCCACGGCCTTCGCGGTGTCCGAGTGCATCGACTGGCTGGTGTTCAGCATTACCAAGCGTCCCTTGCACGATCGCCTGTGGATAAGTTCGGCGCTGAGTATTCCCCTCGATACATTCATCTTTTTCGGCATGATCGATGCGTTCACCCCAGGCGTGATCCTCACCGCCATGGGCTCGAAGTTCGCGGGCGTCACGGCCGTGTGGCTGATCATGGCCTGGCGCTTGCGCAAACAGGCCGTCGCCAGCTGAAGCCAAACCCCTCGGTTCATGTAAAATGCCGCGCTTTCTCCCCATGGGAAGCGCGCCAGGCGCGACCCTCGATGATCCGCTTCTGAGGACCTGAGATGACCCGTATCGGAACTCCATTGTCGCCAACCGCGACCCGCGTATTGCTGTGTGGCTGTGGCGAGTTGGGCAAGGAAGTGGTGATCGAGCTGCAACGCCTGGGCGTTGAAGTGATTGCCGTGGATCGCTATGCCAATGCGCCGGCCATGCAGGTCGCCCATCGCAGCCATGTGATCAACATGCTCGACGGCGCCGCCCTGCGTGCGGTGATCGAGGCCGAAAAGCCGCACTTCATCGTGCCGGAAATCGAAGCCATTGCCACCGCGACCCTCGTGGAACTGGAAGCCGAAGGCTTCACCGTGATCCCGACCGCTCGCGCCGCGCAGTTGACCATGAACCGCGAAGGCATCCGTCGCCTGGCTGCTGAAGAGCTGGACCTGCCGACCTCGCCGTACCACTTCGCCGACACCTTCGAAGATTACAGCAAGGCCGTCCAGAACCTGGGCTTCCCTTGCGTGGTCAAGCCGGTCATGAGTTCGTCGGGCAAAGGCCAGAGCCTGCTGCGCAGTGCCGATGACGTGAAAACCGCTTGGGATTACGCGCAAGAAGGCGGCCGCGCCGGTAAAGGCCGCGTGATCGTCGAAGGCTTTATCGATTTCGACTACGAAATCACCCTGTTGACCGTGCGTCACGTCGGTGGCACAACGTTCTGCGCGCCAGTCGGTCACCGTCAGGAGAAGGGCGACTATCAGGAATCCTGGCAGCCACAAGCCATGAGCCCGATTGCCCTGGCCGAATCCGAGCGCGTTGCCAAAGCCGTCACTGAAGCCCTGGGTGGCCGTGGTCTGTTTGGTGTTGAGCTGTTCATCAAAGGTGATCAAGTCTGGTTCAGTGAAGTCTCGCCGCGTCCACATGATACGGGTTTGGTGACGTTGATTTCCCAGGACCTGTCGCAGTTCGCGCTGCACGCGCGGGCGATTCTAGGCTTGCCGATTCCGTTGATCCGTCAGTTCGGGCCTTCGGCTTCGGCGGTCATTCTGGTGGAAGGGCAGTCGACTCAGACAGCTTTCGCCAATCTGGGGGCCGCGTTGAGCGAGCCGGACACGGCGTTGCGTCTGTTCGGCAAGCCTGAGGTGAATGGTCAGCGTCGGATGGGTGTGGCGTTGGCGCGGGATGAGTCGATTGAAGCGGCTCGTGCTAAAGCGACCCGTGCATCCCAAGCAGTTGTTGTAGAGCTGTAACCGAGGCGCACCCTTCGCGGGCAAGTCGGATCGCCGCACCGCTCGCTCCTACAGGATTAGGTCAATCCATAAGCATGTATTCGACCTGGGACCGTAGGAGCGAGGCTTGCCCGCGAAGCTTTTTCTATCAGGCAACCCGATTCAAATCGTTATTTCGCGTTTCCTTCAGGCACAGCACAGCAATCAAACTCAGCACCGCCGCCCCCGACACATACCCATCGACATAACTCAACCCCCCCCCCCATCGCCACCAGCTTCTGTGCGAAGAACGGTGCCGCTGAGGCGCCGACAATGCCGCCCAGATTGTAGGCCGCCGACGCACCGGTATCACGCACGTGAGTTGGGAACAGCTCCGGCAGCAGTGCGCCCATTGGTGCAGACGTCACGCCCATCAGAAACAGCTCGATGCACAGGAACAGCGCCACGCCCCAGGTTGAACCTTGGGTCAGCAGCGGTTCCATCAGGAATCCGGACAAAATCGCCAGCACGCCACCGATGATCAGCACCGGTTTGCGCCCGAAACGATCGCTGGCCCAGGCCGACAGCGGGGTGGCAGCGGATCCCTGACAGTCATGTGCCCCAGTGGAGCGAATTATTATGGTCGAACACCCAGGGATGTGGGTTTAACGCAGAGTGCGGGTAGCACTTGGGTATGGCGGGGCTTGGGTAAGCGGCTCGCCACACGGCACGTGTCGGGCTTTAGATAGCGGCGGGAACCGAACTGATATGCCAGATCAAAACCCGGCTGACGCGATTGTCTTCCGTCTCCAGAATCTCCAGGCGATAACGCCCGATCTTCAGGCATACCGCACTTTCTGGAATCGTCTCCAACGCCTCGGTCACCAATCCGTTGAGGGTTTTCGGACCATCGCTGGGCAGGTGCCAGCCGAGGCTCTTGTTCAGTTCGCGAATCGACGCTGCACCTTCGATTACCAGGCGGCCATCCGCTTGCGGATGGATGTGCGGGTTATCCAGGCTGTGCTGGCTTTCGAACTCGCCGACGATTTCTTCGAGAATGTCCTCCAGGGTCACGATGCCCAGCACTTCGCCGTACTCGTCGACCACCATGCCCAGGCGTCGCTGTTGTTTGTGGAAATTCAACAGTTGCAGCTGCAGCGGGGTGCTTTCCGGTACGAAGTAGGGGTCGTGGCTGGCCGCCAAGAGCGCTTCCATGGTCAGGCTGGAATCGTGCAATAAGTGACGGATCTGCCGGGTGTTGAGCACCGCTTCGACCTGGTTGATGTCGCTGTGGAACACCGGCAGGCGTGTGCGTTTGTTTTTGCGCAGTTGCTCGATGATGTCTGAGAGGGAGTCGTCCAGGTTGATCCCCTCGACGTCACTGCGTGGCACCAGAATGTCGTTGACCGTGATGTTGTCCAGCGCATGGATACCTGACAGCGGGTGCGGGCGGCACACGGCGTGCTCGTGATCGTTGTGCCGATCGTTCGGTGCCTCGTCTTCGCTCTGCTGCACCACTTTGACTTTGCGGGCGAACGGTCGCACCAGCAACTGGCTGATGCCATTGAGCAGCCAGGCGGCGGGATAGACGATTTTCAGTGGCGCGCCAAGCAAGGTGTTGCCCAAGGTCAGGACGGCGTCCGGATAGCGAGCGGCGAGGGTGCGCGGCAGGTAGTCGGCGAACACCAGAAGCACGGCGCCAGCCCCGAGGCAGGCCACCCATGGACCGTTTTCCGCCCAGGCGAAAATCGCCAGCAATGTGCTGATGACCACAACCAATGCGCGGCACAGGGTGTTGCAGAGGATCAGGCTATTGAGCGCAAAGCTTAGCTTTGCCACCGGCTTGTCGTTCGAACGCGAAGCGGTCCGCTGGGCGAGCAACTGCTGTTGTGCAACTTCGATGGCGGTAAACAGCCCCGACCATAAAATCAGCAGGGCCACTACCGCGAGCATCGGCCCTATGGGCAAGTCGTCCATTAATGCCGCCCGTCAGATATGCAGGATGTATTCACGAACCAGCTTACTGCCGAAATACGCCAGCATCAGCAGGCAGAAACCGGCGAGGGTCCAGCGAATGGCCTTGTGTCCGCGCCAGCCGAGGCGGTTACGGCCCCAGAGCAGCACGCTGAATACGATCCAGGCGAGGCACGCCAGCAAGGTTTTGTGCACCAGGTGCTGGGCGAACAGGTTGTCGACGAACAGCCAGCCGGAGATCAGCGACAGCGAGAGCAGGGTCCAGCCGGCCCAGAGGAAGCCGAACAGCAGGCTTTCCATGGTTTGCAGCGGCGGGAAGTTCTTGATCAGGCCGGACGGATGCTTGTGCTTGAGCTGATGGTCTTGAACCAGCAGCAGTAACGCCTGGAACACCGCGATGGTGAACATGCCGTAGGCGAGGATCGACAGCAGGATGTGGGCGAGGATGCCCGGTTCTTCGTCGATGATCTGCACCGTGCCGGCGGGGGCGAACTGCGCGAGCAGCACGGTGGCGGCACCGAGCGGGAACAGCAATATAAGCAGGTTCTCCACCGGGATCCGCGAGCAGGCCAGCAGCGTCAGGGCAATCACCGCGGCGGCAATCAGGCTGGCGGCGCTGAAAAAATCCAGGCCCAGGCCGATCGGTGTCAGCAGGTGGGTGAACAGGCTGGCGCTGTGAGCCAGCACGGCAAGCACGCCGAGCGTGACCAACAGGCGCTTGTTCGCCTTGGCGCCGATGGCCAGACGAGTGCTCTGATAGAGGGTCGCAGCGGCATACAAGCAGGCGGCGGCGAGGGTAGTTAGCAAACTGGGTGACAAGGGGAGCATAAATCCTGTTAGGCAAGCCCGAAAGGCGCTGAGTTTGGCATAGAACCCCCGCAGCACGAAAGACCATGCAACCTGACGACGAGGTGTCCGCCAGGCGCAGTCTTCGCTATAATCCGCGACCTGCCCACGCCGCAGGCTCGCCGAGCACATGTTTATTCCGGTCTGGGCCGCCATTATCCCGGTCTACACAGGGCCTGAAAGGATCGCGCAATGTTTGAAAACTTAACCGACCGTCTCTCGCAGACGCTGCGCCATGTCACCGGCAAGGCCAAGCTGACCGAGGACAACATCAAAGACACCCTGCGTGAAGTGCGCATGGCGTTGCTCGAAGCTGACGTCGCCTTGCCGGTGGTGAAAGACTTTGTCAATTCGGTCAAGGAGCGCGCCGTCGGCACCGAGGTGTCGCGCAGCCTGACGCCGGGCCAGGCCTTCGTGAAAATCGTCCAGGCCGAACTCGAAAGCCTGATGGGCGCGGCCAACGAAGACCTGAACCTGAGCGCCGTTCCGCCAGCCGTCGTGCTGATGGCCGGTTTGCAGGGCGCGGGTAAAACCACCACCGCCGGCAAACTCGCGCGCTTCCTCAAAGAGCGCAAGAAGAAGTCGGTCATGGTTGTGTCTGCGGACGTTTACCGTCCGGCAGCGATCAAACAGCTGGAAATGCTCGCGGGTGAAGTCGGCGTAACCTTCTTCCCGTCCGACCTGAGCCAGAAGCCAGTCGACATCGCGCAAGCGGCTATTAAAGAAGCAAAACTGAAATTCATCGACGTCGTCATCGTCGATACCGCCGGTCGTCTGCACATCGACGAAGAGATGATGGGCGAGATCAAGGCGCTGCACGCTGCGATCAACCCGGTCGAAACGCTGTTCGTGGTCGACGCCATGACTGGTCAGGACGCCGCCAATACGGCTAAGGCCTTCGGCGATGCACTGCCGCTGACCGGCGTGATTCTGACCAAGGTCGACGGCGACGCCCGTGGCGGTGCTGCGCTGTCGGTCCGCGCCATCACCGGCAAGCCGATCAAGTTCATTGGTATGGGTGAGAAGAGCGACGCGCTCGAGCCGTTCCACCCAGAGCGTATTGCTTCGCGCATCCTCGGCATGGGCGACGTGCTCAGCCTGATCGAGCAGGCCGAACAGACCCTCGACAAGGACAAGGCCGACAAACTGGCCAAGAAGCTGAAGAAGGGCAAGGGCTTCGACCTCGAGGACTTCCGCGATCAACTGCAACAGATGAAAAACATGGGCGGCCTCGGCGGCCTCATGGACAAACTGCCGAACATCGGTGGTATGAACCTGGCGCAGATGGGCAACGCCCAGGGCGCGGCAGAGAAACAATTCAAGCAGATGGAAGCCATCATCAATTCCATGACCCCGGCCGAACGCCGCGACCCTGAGCTGATCAGCGGTTCGCGCAAACGCCGGATCGCCATGGGGTCCGGCACCCAGGTGCAGGACATCGGTCGCTTGATCAAGCAGCACAAGCAGATGCAGAAGATGATGAAGAAATTCTCCGCGAAAGGCGGAATGGCCAAAATGATGCGCGGCATGGGCGGTATGTTGCCCGGCGGCGGTATGCCGAAAATGTAAAGAATTCGCGCCGACAGTCATGTCGGCGCAACCCCACATGGAAGTGGGATCTCCAGCAAACCCGCACTTGGCGGGAGCTGACTGGCCGTTTTCAACGACGGCTCTATAGCAAATCTTGATGGCGACCGATAGGCCGCCGGAAAAAGACATTTGCAAAAGTCCGGATATTCCTTAGAATATGCGGCCTTTCGGGCACCTATGCCCGCTGTGCCTTTAGATTTGCAGCACCGACTACAGGAACGATGTTCACATGCTAACAATCCGTCTTGCCCTTGGCGGCTCCAAAAAGCGCCCGTTTTACCACTTGACCGTAACCGACAGCCGCAACCCGCGCGACGGTTCGCACAAGGAACAGGTTGGTTTCTTCAACCCTGTTGCTCGTGGTCAAGAAGTTCGTCTGTCCGTGAACCAAGAGCGCGTAGCCTACTGGCTGAGCGTTGGTGCACAACCTTCTGAGCGTGTTGCTCAGTTGTTGAAGGACGCTGCTAAGGCTGCGGCCTGAGCAATATGAACGCGACGCCAGCCATTGCTGATGATTTGATCGTTATCGGTAAAATCTATTCGATTCACGGTGTTCGCGGCGAAGTGAAGGTCTTTTCCTTTACTGATCCAATTGGAAACCTGTTGGACTACAAAACCTGGACGCTCAAGCGTGAAGGCGTTGTACGGCAGGTAGAGCTGGTCAGCGGCCGTGTTCATAACGGCAAGTTTCTGGTCACAAAGCTCAAGGGTCTCGATGATCGTGAAGAAGCTCGTCTTCTGGCCGGTTATGAGATCTGCGTGCCGCGTAACCTGTTTCCAGATCTGACCGACGGCGAGTACTACTGGTACCAGCTGGAAGGTCTCAAGGTCATCGACCAACTCGGGCAACTACTCGGGAAAATCGATCACCTGCTAGAGACTGGCTCGAACGATGTCATGGTGGTCAAGCCTTGCGCTGGCAGCCTGGACGATCGCGAACGCCTGTTGCCCTATACGGAGCAATGCGTGTTGGTAGTCGACCTTGCCGCGGGCGAGATGAAGGTGGAATGGGATGCGGACTTCTAAGCGTGGCTAATTTGCGCGTAGAAGTGATCAGTTTGTTTCCCGAGATGTTCTCCGCCATCAGCGAGTACGGCATCACCAGTCGTGCGGTGAAACAGGGGCTCTTGCAGCTCACCTGTTGGAATCCGCGAGACTACACGACGGATCGACATCACACTGTGGATGATCGCCCATTTGGCGGTGGTCCGGGCATGGTGATGAAGATCAAGCCCCTGGAAGATGCGTTGGTTCAGGCCAAGGCAGCAGCCGGGGAGGCGGCGAAGGTCATTTACCTGTCCCCCCAAGGCCGTCAACTGACTCAGTCGGCGGTACGCGAGTTGGCGAATTCGGATGCATTGATCCTGATTGCCGGCCGCTATGAAGGCATTGACGAGCGTTTTATTGAAGCTCATGTCGATGAAGAGTGGTCGATTGGCGACTATGTACTGTCTGGCGGCGAGCTGCCGGCGATGGTCCTGATCGATGCGGTTACACGACTGCTGCCTGGAGCTTTAGGGCATGCGGACTCCGCCGAGGAAGATTCCTTTACGGATGGTTTGCTGGATTGCCCGCACTACACCCGACCGGAGGTGTATGCGGATCAGCGTGTTCCCGACGTATTGCTAAGTGGCAATCACGCGCATATCCGGCGTTGGCGTTTACAGCAGTCCCTTGGTAGGACCTTTGAACGACGCGCCGATCTTCTGGAAAGCCGCTCGCTTTCTGGAGAAGAGAAGAAGCTGCTCGAGGAATACATCCGCGAGCGGGACGATAGTTAACAACGTATCGATGGTAGATCCGACGATCTACCTTAGGAGCACAGCATGACTAACAAAATCATCCTTGCACTCGAAGCAGAGCAGATGACCAAAGAGATCCCTACCTTTGCCCCGGGCGACACTGTTGTCGTTCAGGTGAAAGTGAAGGAAGGCGACCGTTCGCGTCTGCAAGCGTTCGAAGGTGTTGTTATCGCCAAGCGTAACCGCGGCGTAAACAGTGCTTTCACCGTTCGTAAAATCTCCAACGGTGTTGGCGTAGAGCGTACTTTCCAGACCTACAGCCCGCAAATCGACAGCATGGCCGTTAAACGTCGCGGTGACGTACGTAAAGCCAAGCTGTACTACCTGCGTGACCTGTCCGGTAAAGCAGCTCGCATCAAGGAAAAACTGGCTTAAGTCCAGCTTCCGATGCAGAAAAAAGCAGCCTACGGGCTGCTTTTTTGTTGCCTGCGATTTATCTTCCTTGGCCGTACTGCCGGTCTTGCCTGAGCCTTTATGCCCGCCATCGATCATCCTTTGATAGACCAATTTCTCGACGCGCTGTGGCTGGAGAAAGGTCTTTCCGATAACACCCGCGATGCCTATCGCAGCGACCTGGCCTTGTTCAACGGCTGGCTGCAGGAGAAGGGGCTGGAGTTGATCAACGCCGGCCGTGAGTTGATCCTCGATCACCTGGCCTGGCGCCTGGAGCAAAACTACAAGCCCCGCTCGACGGCGCGATTTCTCTCCGGTGTGCGTGGCTTTTATCGCTATTTGCTGCGGGAAAAGCTGATCGCCGTCGATCCGACGTTGCGCGTCGATATGCCACAGCTCGGCAGGCCATTGCCCAAATCCCTGTCGGAAGCGGATGTCGAGGCTTTGTTAAGCGCCCCGGACCTGAGCGAAGCCATCGGTCAGCGAGATCGCGCCATGCTCGAAGTGCTTTACGCCTGCGGCTTGCGTGTGACTGAGCTGATCAGTCTGACACTGGAGCAGGTCAATCTGCGCCAAGGCGTGCTGCGAGTGATGGGCAAGGGCAGCAAGGAGCGGCTGGTGCCGATGGGCGAGGAGGCGATTGTCTGGGTCGAGCGTTACCTGCGCGATGGCCGCCAGGAATTGCTCGGCGGGCGTCCCAGCGATGTCATGTTCCCCAGCCAGCGCGGCGAGCAGATGACTCGGCAGACCTTCTGGCATCGCATCAAGCACCAGGCCAAGGTCGCCGGGATCGGCAAGTCGCTGTCGCCGCATACCCTGCGTCATGCCTTCGCCACGCACCTGCTCAACCACGGAGCCGACCTGCGGGTGGTGCAAATGCTACTCGGCCACAGCGATCTGTCGACCACGCAGATCTATACACACGTCGCCCGCGCACGCTTGCAGGATCTGCACGCCAAACATCACCCGCGCGGTTAGTGCAGAACTGTGTAGCAGCTGGCGAAGCCTGCGTTCGGCTGCGAAGCAGACGTAAATCCTGAGTTCACGGTTCAACTGAAACACTGCAGTGCCTTGTTTCACGACTGCTTCGCAGCCGAACGCAGGCTTCGCCAGCTGCTACCCAAGCGTCGTACACCGGAAGTAAGGTGTCTTGTCTGGCGCATTCGGCCACAGGGGCCTTATGTGGTAGGCTTTGCCGGTTTGCACGATGGGCGGTTATGACCCGGTGTTTCGGCACGGGCGTTCTGATCGTCCCATTTGTCCGCCTTCAGGAGTTCTCATGCGTCTGACCCATATTTTCGCCGCCGCAGCCATTGCGTTGGTCAGCACCTTTGCCGTCGCCGATGACGCGGCCGACAAAGCCATTCGTAAAAGCCTGGAAAACCTCCAGCTCGAGGTGCCAGTAGAAACCATCACCGCCAGCCCGCTGCCAGGCCTGTACGAAGTCAAACTCAAGGGCAGCCGCGTGCTCTACGCCAGCGCCGATGGCCAGTACGTGGTTCAGGGTTACCTGTTCCAGCTCAAGGACGGCAAACCGGTCAACCTGACCGAGAAGACCGAACGCCTGGGCGTTTCCAAACTGGTCAACGCAATCCCTGTCGCGGAAACCGTGGTTTACCCGGCAATCGGCGAAACCAAGTCGCACATCACCGTGTTCACCGACACCACCTGCCCGTACTGCCACAAGTTGCATGCCGAAGTGCCTGAGCTGAACAAGCGCGGCATCGAAGTGCGTTACGTCGCGTTCCCGCGCCAGGGCCTGGGCTCGCCGGGTGATGAACAGCTGCAAGCAGTCTGGTGCTCGAAAGACAAAAAAGCCGCCATGGACAAAATGGTCGACGGCAAGGAAATCAAGGCCGCCAAATGCGATAACCCGGTTTCCAAACAGTTCGCCCTCGGTCAGTCGATCGGCGTGAACGGCACACCGGCCATCGTTTTGGCTGATGGCCAAGTCATTCCGGGCTACCAGCCTGCGCCACAAGTCGCCAAACTGGCGCTGGACGCGAAATAAATTTGCATCGTCACGGTCAGCCATTGACGATCATGGTCCGGCGGTAACATTCACCGGGCCATCAATAGAGAACCGCGAGCATGCGGTTGTTTTCACGGCCGGCCTTGAGTCGGCCGTTTTATGGGGAGTTCACAGTGAAACCGGTCAAAGTAGGCATCTGTGGGTTAGGGACCGTCGGTGGCGGTACCTTCAACGTACTTCAGCGCAACGCCGAGGAAATTGCTCGTCGTGCCGGGCGTGGAATCGAAGTGGCACAAATCGCCATGCGCACGCCAAAGCCTCAGTTCCAGACGACCGGTATTGCGATTACCAACGATGTCTTCGAAGTGGCCACGAACCCTGAGATCGACATCGTCATAGAGCTGGTGGGCGGCTACACCGTTGCCCGTGAGCTGGTACTCAAAGCGATCGAGAACGGAAAACATGTGGTAACCGCGAACAAGGCGTTGATCGCCGTTCACGGTAACGAAATTTTCGCCAAGGCCCGCGAGAAGGGCGTGATCGTTGCGTTCGAAGCCGCCGTGGCCGGTGGTATTCCGGTGATCAAGGCGATCCGTGAAGGCTTGTCCGCCAACCGTATCAACTGGGTCGCCGGGATCATCAACGGCACCGGCAACTTCATCCTCACCGAAATGCGCGAAAAGGGCCGGACCTTCGAAGACGTACTCGCCGAGGCGCAAGCCCTGGGTTACGCCGAAGCCGATCCGACCTTCGACGTTGAAGGCATCGACGCGGCTCACAAGCTGACGATCCTGGCGTCCATCGCATTCGGTATTCCGCTGCAATTCGACAAGGCCTACACCGAAGGCATCACCAAACTGACCACCGCTGACGTGAACTACGCCGAAGCGCTGGGCTATCGCATCAAGCACCTCGGTGTGGCTCGCAGCACGCCTGCCGGTATCGAGTTGCGTGTGCATCCGACGCTGATCCCTGCCGATCGCCTGATTGCCAACGTCAATGGCGTGATGAACGCGGTGATGGTCAACGGTGATGCCGCCGGTTCGACCCTGTTCTACGGCGCCGGCGCCGGTATGGAGCCGACCGCTTCGTCGGTCATCGCCGACCTGGTGGACGTGGTTCGCGCCATGACGTCCGACCCGGAAAACCGCGTGCCGCACCTGGCCTTCCAGCCAGATTCGCTGTCGGCCCACCCGATCCTGCCGATCGAAGCCTGCGAAAGCGCCTATTACCTGCGCATCCAGGCCAAGGACCATCCGGGCGTGTTGGCCCAGGTCGCGAGCATCCTGTCGGAGCGCGGCATCAACATCGAATCGATCATGCAGAAGGAAGTCGAAGAGCACGACGGCCTGGTGCCGATGATCCTGCTGACCCACCGTGTGCTGGAACAGCACATGAATGACGCGATCGCCGCTCTGGAAGCCTTGACGGGCGTGGTCGGTCCGGTCGTACGGATCCGCGTCGAGCACCTGAACTAAGCCGTTATCGTTCACTGGGCCCGCGCGCGGGCCCGGGTTTGCGAACACTGTCTATTGGAGCCAGTCATGCGTTATATCAGTACCCGCGGCCAGGCACCGGCCCTGAATTTCGAAGACGTCCTGTTGGCCGGTCTGGCCACGGACGGTGGTCTGTACGTCCCGGAAAACCTGCCACGTTTCACCCAGGAAGAAATCGCTTCCTGGACCGGCCTGCCGTATCACGAGCTGGCCTTCCGGGTGATGCGCCCGTTCGTCACCGGCAGCATCCCCGATGCCGATTTCAAAAAGATCCTCGAAGAAACCTACGCTGTGTTCTCGCACAACGCCGTCGCGCCATTGCGTCAGCTGAACGGCAACGAATGGGTACTGGAGCTGTTCCACGGCCCGACCCTGGCGTTCAAGGACTTCGCCCTGCAACTGCTCGGTCGTTTGCTCGACTACGTGCTGGAAAAGCGCGGTGAGCGCGTGGTGATTGTCGGCGCTACTTCCGGCGACACCGGTTCGGCCGCCATCGAAGGCTGCAAGCACTGCGAAAACGTCGACATCTTCATCCTGCACCCGCACAACCGCGTGTCCGAAGTGCAGCGTCGCCAGATGACCACGATCTTCGGTGAGAACATCCACAACATCGCCATCGAAGGCAACTTCGATGACTGCCAGGAAATGGTCAAGGCCAGCTTCGCCGACCAGAGCTTCCTCAAGGGCACGCGCCTGGTCGCGGTGAACTCGATCAACTGGGCGCGGATCATGGCCCAGATCGTTTACTACTTCCACGCCGCCCTGCAACTGGGTGGCCCGGCGCGTTCGGTGTCGTTCTCGGTGCCGACCGGTAACTTCGGCGACATCTTCGCTGGTTACCTGGCACGCAACATGGGCCTGCCGATCAACCAGTTGATCGTCGCCACCAACCGCAACGACATCCTGCACCGCTTCATGAGCGGCAATCAGTACGTCAAGGAAACGCTGCACGCCACGCTGTCGCCGTCGATGGACATCATGGTGTCGTCGAACTTCGAACGCCTGCTGTTCGATCTGCACGGTCGCAACGGCGCCGCGATTGCCGGTTTGATGGACACCTTCAAGCAGGGTGGCGGTTTCAGCGTCGAAGAGGAGCGCTGGACCGAAGCTCGCAAACTGTTCGATTCGCTGGCCGTGGATGACGCTCAAACCTGCGAAACCATCGCCGAAGTCTTCGAGCAAACCGGCGAACTGCTGGATCCCCACACGGCTATCGGTGTGAAGGCTGCACGCGAGTGCCGTCGCAGCCTGGATACCCCAATGGTGATCCTCGGTACGGCCCACCCGGTCAAATTCCCGGACGCCGTGGAAAAAGCAGGCGTAGGAAAAGCGCTCGAACTACCTGCACATCTTTCTGATTTGTTTGAGCGAGATGAGCGCTGCACCGTGCTGCCAAATGACCTGAAAGCCGTCCAGGCCTTTGTCAGTCAGCATGGCAACCGCGGCAAGCCTCTGTAACCAATTAAAACTGTCACATTTTGAAGCCCGTCTCCTGACGGGCTTTCTCATTTCTGCATGTCACACTTGTCGTGATACGTACATGAAGAGTCGCCCCATGAAGGACGGGCGAGTTCATCGCCAAGGAAGTGACAATGTTGTTTTTCAGTAGATTGAAACCAGCCGTGTGCTGGGTATTTTTTTTAGCCGGCACCCTGGGCTTTGCTCAATGGGGGAGCGCGTCGCAATTGGCGGCCTCCGAGTCCAAAGGATCGGTCGCCGGCCCAACGATCGAGCTGGATGCTCAGGAGTTGAAATGGATTGCCGAGCATTCGCAAGTCATCGTCGCCTCGGTGCAATATCCGCTGTACCTGTTCAAGGATGAGCACGGCCACTGGAGCGGTTTGAACAATGATCTGCTCAACCGCATCAGCGCCATGACGGGATTGCACTTTGTTCATGAAGAGTCGTTTTCTACCGATCAGCTGCTTGGACGGCTGGAAAGCGGTGCCGCGGACATGAGCACGACGTTGGCGATGAATGACGAACGCAAGACGTTTCTGGATTTCAGTCATGCGTTCGGAGGCGCTGGCTGGGTGTTCGTCGGGCGAGCCGGGGAACCAGTGGTGCAATCCTTGGAGCAGCTGTCGGGAAGGGTCCTGGTGTTGCCGACGCGGCATGCGCTGGAGGCTACGATTCGCCGCGACAATCCGGACATCGACCTGCGCTCGGTTAAAACCTATATGGAAGCCCGGGCGCTGGTCGAAAGCGGTGAGGCCTATGCCACCATCGAAAACGAAATAGGAGCACAACTCTATCCGTCCGGTCAGCTCAAGGTCGGGTATACGGTGGAGGGCAAATGGGAGGCGGAGCACCTGGCCGTACGCAAAGGTCAGCCGCAATTGTCGAGCATCCTCAACAAGGCGCTTGAAGCGTTTCCTCCTGCCGAATTGCGCGCCATCCGCCTGAAATGGCTCAATGGGATTACCCCCGTTCAAGTGCCCGGCAAATGGCACCGGCTCACCCAGTGGGGCTGCTGGGGAGTGTTTATCGTCAGTCTGTTCGGCCTGCTGTCTCTGCTCTGGAACCGTCGGCTCACGGTATTGATCCAGCAGCGCCTGGATGCCGAGAAAAATCTGAGTGATCAGCTCGCTTTCCAGCATGCGTTGGTGGACGCCATGCCCGATCCGATGTTTGTTCGTGATCTGGAAGGGCGTTTGATCATGTGCAACAAAAGTTATGAAGAGGGCTTGTCGACTCGTTTTGACCAGGTTCAGGGACGACAGTTGATTGAACAGGATGTCTTGCCCAAAGCGACTGCCGAACTGCTCCATGCAGAGTTCATGGCCCAGCTCGGTACGCGCAAGACCCGCTTCAGTGAGCGTCAGTTGATGTTCAATAACGGCGTCAGGCATGTCTATCAGTGGACGGTGCCTTTTTACAGTGCCGATGGACAATTGCGCGGCCTGCTGGGGGGATGGACCGATATCGGCAAGCGCAAGAAGCAGGCGTGACGCGGCTGTTTTTTCTCTGTCATCTTGGCCGTGCATGCTCTATTGACCAGAGGCGCAGGTTCGCCTGCAGTCGGTATCCAGAACTTTCCTCTCGGGCCAGAGGTCATTTACGGTAGGCACGCCCCAGGCACTTTGTTTTTGGACTATTGAGTGGTGATCGAGATGGAAAATATCAGTCTATTGCTCGGTGAGGCTCTGAGCCCGTATCAGGTTACATTGACCCCGTCTGGGACCCATGGCGAATGCCTGGTGACACTGATGAATGCGACCGGCGCTATCGTGGTCGAACGCGCGTTCAATCAGGCCCAGTTGACCAGCAAGCGTCTACTGACGGATGTGGTCGACGGGTTGCATCGCGACGTGCTGATCGCGGAAGGTCGGCTGGAGCCCTGCGTCATAGCGGCGTTGCGCAATGCGGCTCAGGACAAGATCCTGGCCAATCGAAATTGAATTGTTTTTTGTGGGAACCTTCCTGCGCCAATGTCAGTCAGACCATGTAACAGCAGGATCAAGCATTGTGCTCCGGTGCTTGTAGCTTGCTGTTACTGGTCTTTATATAGGCCACGTTTAACCCCGAGTCGTCTCCCCACTTCTCGGGGTTTCTTTTTGCCTGCGATTTGTCATTGCGCGGCCTGTTGTATGAAAAATGCCCGGCTGGCTTCCAGGTAGTCGCTGCGACTTTCGGGGTCCAGCCAGGCGGCGTATGCCTGGCTCAAATGATCGTGGGGCAGGGTGCGCAGCAGTTGGTTGATCTCGATGATCGCCTGCCGGCCCTGGGGTGTGTCGGTACAGCCGATGTAGCCGGACAGGTATTTGCCCGTGCCGCGAATCGGGTAGAACTGCAATTCATCCTCCGCGATCCCTTGCTGCTGGGCCTGGTAGCGGATTTCCGGGCGGTATCCCAACAGCATCCGCAAGCGCCCCAGACGTTGCATTTGCAACAGGCTGCCCAAGGCGTCGTTACCGTAGTGGAGGGTCAGTGAGTGGGCGGGTGCTTGTTTGAGCCGCGCGTCGAGATATTCGCCATAGTTGCGCTCGGCAATAATGCCCAGCTTCTCGTGGCCACTGGCCAACAGGGCAACCAGGTCCACTTCGCCATCCTTGATGAAGGGCGTCAGCACCTCCCGATCATCGCGGCGTACGGCCAATCCATTGCTCATGGCCCGAAACACCGGAATGGAAAACACGATCCAGCTATCGCGCTCCTTGCTCCAGTTCAGCGCCGCATCGCACGTGAGGGATGGCTCGTGGAGCATTTGCAAGCCGCGAGCGCGATTGACTCGCATCAGGGTGTGCTCGTATTGCGGCATGCGGGCGATCAGCAGCGGTAACAATTGATCGATCACTCCCTGGTCCTTTTTCGATCCTTCGAAAATCATCAGCGGTGGAAGGTCACGCAATAACCAGACCAGGGTTTCTTTCGGTTGCGCCAACGATGACTGAGCCTGGCCGGCGAGCAAAAGGAAAAACACGAACGCGCACACTGCTCGCCCGCCGCGCGTCAGGCAGTGATTGATGGGTCGCGTAAGCAGGCGTTTCAGCTTAGATAGCCCCGGCTTCACGCAGCTTTGCGATCTGCTCCTTGTCGTAACCAAGATCGTTGAGTACCTGCGCATTGTGTTCGCCCAACTGCGGTCCGACCCACTCTGAAGTGCCGGGTGTCTCAGAGAGTTTCGGCACTATTCCCGGCATCTTGAAATCTTTACCGTCCGGCAACTTGGCTTTCAGGAACATTTCCCGGGCCAGGTACTGTGGATCATTGAACATGTCTTCAGCGCTGAAGATCCGACTGACCGGTACGTCGGCCTGATTCAACTGCTCGATGATGGCGTCCAGCGGCAGTGAGCTGGCCCAGCGATCAATTACCCCATAAATCTCGTCGCGACGGCTATCGCGTCCGTCGTTGCTCGCCAACGCAGGGTCGTTGGCCAGGTCATCGCGACCGATGATCAGCATGAAGCGTTTGAAGATCGCGTCGCCATTGGCGCCGATCTGCACATGCTTGCCGTCGGCACTGGTGTGGATCGAGGAGGGTGTGATGCCCGGCATGATGTTGCCGCTGCGCTCGCGGATGAAACCGAACACGTCGAACTCGGGGACCATGCTTTCCATCATGGCGAAGATCGCTTCATACAGCGCCACATCCACCACTTGGCCCTGGCCGCCGTTGACTTCGCGATGACGCAGAGCCATCAGTGCGCCAATCACGCCCCAAAGCGCGGCAATGGAATCGCCGATGGAAATTCCGGTGCGCACCGGTGGTCGGTCTTCGAAGCCGGTGATGTAGCGCAGACCTCCCATTGATTCACCGACGGCACCAAAGCCTGGCTGATCCTTCATCGGCCCGGTCTGACCGAAGCCCGAGAGACGCACCATTACCAGTTTCGGGTTCAGTGCGTGCAAGACTTCCCAGCCCAGACCGAGTTTTTCCAACACGCCCGGGCGAAAATTCTCTATCAGGATGTCCGCTTCGCTGAGCAGTTTTTTCAGAATGGCCAGGCCGTCGGGGTGTTTCAGGTTCAGCGTCAGGGACTTCTTGTTGCGCGCCTGAACGAACCACCACAGCGAAGTGCCTTCATACAACTTGCGCCATTTGCGCAGTGGATCGCCGCCATCGGGGGACTCGATTTTGATCACTTCGGCACCGAACTCGCCGCAAATCCGCGAGGCAAACGGCCCGGCGATCAACGTGCCCAATTCAATGACTTTCAGACCTGAGAGCGGTTTTCCGGTGAGCGGCATGCTGAATCCTGTAGGACAGTGGCTGAGCGAATACAGCGTTTTAACATAGCCGAACGTCAGACGACCAAGGTTGATCGCCTTCCATTCGTGGATTGCCTACCGCATCGGTTAGACTTGCCGCCTTTCCCCGTATCAAGAAGCCCGTTCATGGCCCAGCCGTCCACGACCTACAAGTTTGAACTGAACCTTACCGACCTCGACCGCAACGTGTACGAGAGCGTGAAGCAAACCATCGCTCGTCACCCTTCGGAAACCGAAGAGCGCATGACCGTGCGGCTGCTGGCCTACGCCTTCTGGTACAACGAGCAGCTGTCGTTCGGTCGGGGTCTGTCAGACGTGGACGAACCTGCCCTGTGGGAAAAGAGCCTGGACGATCGAGTTCTGCACTGGATCGAAGTCGGCCAGCCAGACGCCGATCGCCTGACGTGGTGCTCGCGTCGCACCGAGCGCACCAGCCTGTTGGCCTACGGCAGCCTGCGCGTCTGGGAAACCAAAGTGATCCCGGCGATCAAAAACCTGAAAAACGTACACATCGCGGCCGTGCCTCAGGAAGTGCTGGAAACCTTGGCCAAAGACATGCCCCGCGTTATCAAGTGGGACGTGATGATCAGCGAAGGGACGATTTTCGTCACCGACGACCGTGGTCAGCATGAAGTCCAGTTGCAGTGGCTGAGCGGCGAACGCGGCTGATTGTTCGCCGCTAACCTGCGTCATCCGGTTTTATCCTACGTATTCAAGAGAAGCACCTGTCACCCCATGCGCATCGAACCTCGCCTGTTGCCCGACACCCTGCCATTCCTCGGTGATCTGCCGCCGCTGCTGACCCGTCTGTACGCGGCGCGGGGCGTGCTGTCCGAGGCTGAACTGGACAAGAGCCTGACGCGGCTGATCCCGTTCCAGCGGCTCAAAGGTATCGATGCGGCGGTGGATTTGCTGGTGACGGCGCTGGAGCAGCGTCAGCGGATTCTGATCGTCGGCGACTTCGACGCCGATGGTGCGACGGCCAGTACAGTGGGCATGCTGGGCTTGCGTCTGCTGGGCGCGGCTCACGTCGACTATCTGGTGCCGAACCGTTTCGAGTACGGCTACGGCCTGACGCCGGAAATCGTTGAAGTGGCTTTGACCCGCGATCCGCAGTTGCTCATTACCGTGGATAACGGTATTTCCAGCGTTGAAGGCGTGGCGGCGGCGAAAAAGGCCGGGCTGAACGTCCTGGTCACCGATCACCACTTGCCCGGCGATGAACTGCCACTGGCCGATGCCATCGTCAATCCGAACCAGCCAGGTTGCGAGTTTCCGAGCAAGGCACTGGCCGGCGTCGGGGTAATTTTTTACGTGTTGATGGCCCTGCGCGCGCGCTTGCGCAGCCTCGGCTGGTACGAGAGCAAGCCGCAGCCAAACATCGGCGAGTTGCTGGACCTGGTGGCGCTGGGCAGCGTCGCCGACGTGGTGCCGCTGGATGCCAACAACCGGATTCTGGTGCACCAAGGCCTGGAACGGATTCGCGCCGGGCGTGCTCGGCCAGGCATCAAGGCAATCCTTGAGGTGGCCAAGCGTGACTCTGCGCGCATCACCTCCACTGATCTGGGTTTCATTGTCGGCCCACGCCTGAATGCGGCAGGAAGGCTGGATGACATGAGCTTGGGCATCGAATGCCTGCTCACGGAAGACGCCGGTCTGGCGCGTGAAATGGCGGTTCAGCTCGACGGCATGAACCAGGACCGCAAATCCATCGAGCAGGGCATGCAGCGTGAAGCGCTGGCTCAACTGAAAGATTTGCCGGTCGAGTCGATGCCGTTCGGCTTGTGCCTGTTCGATCCCGAGTGGCACCAGGGTGTCATCGGAATCCTTGCATCGCGTATGAAAGATCGCTATTTCCGTCCGACCATTGCCTTTGCCGATGCAGGCGATGGCTTGCTCAAGGGCTCGGGGCGTTCGGTTCAGGGTTTTCATATTCGCGACGCGTTGAGCGTGGTGGCGGCGCAGCATCCGAATCTGATCAGCAAATACGGCGGCCATGCGATGGCAGCCGGCCTGACGTTGCCGGAAGCGAATTTTCCGTTGTTCGCCGAAGCCTTTGACGCTGAAGTGCGTAGGCAATTGCGTGAAGAAGACCTGACCGGGCGCCTGCTGACGGACGGCACCCTGGCGGTCGAGGAATTCCACCTGGAACTGGCTCGCGCCCTGCGCCATGCCGGTCCTTGGGGGCAGCACTTCCCTGAGCCGCTGTTTCATGGGGTGTTCCAGTTGGTCGAGCAGCGCGTCGTCGGCGAGCGACACCTCAAAGTGGTGCTGAAAAGCGAATGCGGCTCGGTGAAGCTGGATGGCATTGCCTTCGGAATCGACCGCGACATCTGGCCGAATCCGACCATCAAGTGGGTGGAATTGGCCTACAAACTCGACCTTAACGAGTTCCGTGGCAACGAGACGGTGCAGTTGATGATTGCCCACATCGAACCGCGTTGAACCCTTCGCGAGCAGGCGATCTCCCTCACGCCAAATATCCCCGGAACCCTCCCTCATCCCCTGATGTCGACTAGGCTCTAAGCACTGCTTGATTATCCTTGTGACGTCTTGTCGAATTTTTGCCCGCGGGGGCGGGTGCTGCACCTTTTTCCTGTCACTCGTCGACTTTTCAAACAGAACCCTGGAGCCTGCCCACTGATTCGAGAGGTGCCCCATGAGTCTGCTGCTTGAACCCTATACCCTTCGCCAATTGACCCTGCTCAACCGCATTGCGGTGTCGCCGATGTGCCAGTACTCCAGCGTCGATGGACTGGCCAATGACTGGCACCTGGTCCACCTCGGCAGCCGCGCTGTCGGCGGGGCCGGTCTGGTGTTTACCGAAGCCACGGCGGTGACCGCTGACGGACGCATCACCGCCGAGGACCTCGGCTTGTGGAGCGATGAACAGATCGAACCTTTGCAACGCATCACGCGCTTCATTGCGGCTCAAGGCGCTGTGGCCGGCATTCAATTGGCTCACGCTGGGCGTAAGGCCAGCACCCATCGGCCGTGGATTGGCAAACATGGCAGCGTCAAACCCGAAGACGGTGGCTGGGTTCCGGTGGGCCCTTCGCCGATTGCTTTCGACCCGCAGCACACACACCCCACACAGCTCGATGAAGGCGAGATCGCTGAGGTCATTCAGGCCTTTGTCGCTTCGGCCAAGCGAGCACTGACCGCCGGTTTCAAAGTGGTCGAAATACACGCCGCCCATGGTTACCTGTTGCATCAGTTTCTTTCGCCCCTGAGCAATCAGCGGCGCGATCAATACGGTGGTTCGTTCGATAATCGAATTCGGTTAGTGCTGCAAGTCACTGAAGCGGTGCGTGCGGTATGGCCTGAAGAGCTACCGCTGTTCGTGCGGGTGTCGGCCACCGATTGGGTGGAGGACGGCTGGAACCCGGATGAAACCGTGGAGCTGGCGCGACGCCTCAAAGCGTTGGGTGTGGACCTGATTGACGTCTCGTCGGGTGGTACCGCGGCCAACGCCGAGATTCCTACAGGTCCCGGTTATCAGACCCGCTTCGCCGAACGTGTGCGCAAGGAGTCAGGCATTGCTACAGGCACTGTAGGGATGATTACCGAACCGGCGCAGGCCGAGCACATTCTGCGTACCTGCCAGGCTGACATCATCTTCCTGGCTCGTGAGTTGTTACGAGATCCGTACTGGCCGCTGCATGCCGATGATGACCTGGGTGGGCGCAAGGCCATCTGGCCGGCGCAGTATCAGCGGGCAACCCATCGTGACCAGCCGATTCACGAGTCGGATTTACGCGACTGATTGACGCTGTAAAACCAAAAAGCCCCGGTCGATTTGACCGGGGCTTTTGCGTTTCTACAGCTATCAGGTGTACTTGCGCTTATCCGGTGCCGGTGGGAAGTACTGGTACAACCAGGTTTCACTCAACGTCCGGTCGTGGGTGCGAATGAACAACCGCAGTTCCACTGGCTCCACGCTGTCATTGGTCGGGAACCAGTCAAAAGTAATGCGGTATCCCTTGATGTCATCCAGCACCAGCACGTTAAAGTCCTTCACCTGCCCATTCGAGCAGGTGACCACCGGCTCGATCCCCGCACCTTCCGGCAAGCGGTCCAGGCCGCCGCCCGTGAAGTCCACGGCAAACCGTCGAGCCCAAACCTCCGGGTAATGCTCGCCGGGGGCCCAGCCTTCGATGAAGCCGCCCATGCCCGAACGAGTGGCGTTGACCCGCGCCAACGGCGTACCCACTGGCGGCAGAGCGCTCCAGTAGAGCTTGTAGCCGTAGTTCAGTGAATCACCGGCCGCGACCGGTTTTTTCGGGGTCCAGAACGCGACGATGTTATCGAGGGTTTCGCCGGTCGTAGGAATTTCCATCAGATCGATAGAGCCTTCACCCCACGCGGTCGTAGGCTCTACCCACAGGCTCGGGCGCTTGCTGTACCAGTCGACGGTGTCCTGATAGCTGGCGAACTCATGATCGGTCTGCACCAGGCCGAAACCTTTCGGGTCAGTGTCGGCGAAGGCATTGAATTGAAGGGTGGCCGGGTTGTTCAGCGGGCGGCAGATCCACTCACCGTTGCCGCGCCACATGGCCAGGCGATCAGAGTCGTGGATCTGCGGGTGAATCGTGTCGCACATGCGTCGTTCATGGGTGCCGCAGCTGAACATGCTGGTCATCGGTGCGATGCCCAGTTGTTCGATGGCGGTGCGCGCGTTGATGTGGGCATCGATGCCCATGACGACCTGGCTGGCCTGACAGTCAATGTCGAAACGGTAGGCACCGGTAGCGCTTGGCGAGTCCAGCAGGGCGTACACCACGAAGCGGGTGCTGTCCTTGTCCGGGGTCTCAAACCAGAACTTGGTGAAGTCCGGGAATTCTTCACGCTTCTTGGCATACGTATCAATCGCCAGACCGCGAGCCGACAGACCGTACTGGCCCGAGGCATCTACCGCACGGAAATAGCTGGCGCCGAGGAATGACAACACGTCGTGCTGGTCCAGCTCCGGGGCCTTGAACAACTTGAACCCGGAGAACCCCAGATCGCCCGTGAGCTGCTTGGTGTCGACCGTGGTTTTTTCATAGTTGAACAGGGACGGACGGAAATGCACCTCTCGCGTCTGACGAGTCTTGGGATCGACGCTGTACATGCGCACCGGTTGCTTGAAACCCATGCCAACGTGGAAGAACTGCACATCCAGCTGACCGTTGAGGTCATTCCACAGCGAATGGTTGCCGTCGTAGCGGATCGCGTTGAAATTTTGCGGCGTCATGGTCGCCAAGGTCGGCGGCAGCACCTGCTTGGTGTCCTGATATCGATTGCCGGCGAGCTGCTTGGCCTGGATCTTCAGCGTTTCAAAGTCGAACGCCTGAGCTTCGCCATCCGCCGCGCTGTTACCGGCCCAGGCCCGCGCAGCCAGCAGGCCGCTGGCTGACAATCCGGTGTAGGCAGCGATGGCCATGGATGCTTTGAGCAAATTCCTGCGGTGCATAAGTACAACCTGTCGTGAACAATCCCGCGCCGTTCCTGGCACGTGCTGGATCAAAAATGGAGGTTCGGACATGCCTTCGGCCAAACGCAACGGACATTACACTGATAACAAATAGCTTAAACCGTTCGGTTGCGGAGAAAAAATGATTGGTAGCACTTTGGCTTCGTGGCAATGAAACAAGAAATGTCGGTTTAGTTTTCTGACAGGACTTTCTGATTTATAGGGCATTTCTGCTTTTTTTGACTAATTACTCTAAAAATCACTTTTCAGCGCCGATTTAATTCCTATTCTGTGTTCATGACCGGTTTCTGCCCTTCAGGCCGGCGGCGAATGAAAAGGAAAGGGCGATGCGGTTTTTGAAGTTTTCTCTGACGTATAGAAGGACATCGTCCATGTCGAAAGTACAAGGCATCACCGAACTGTTAGGAATCTTTCCCTGCCTGGCTACCGGGCGGCGAAGGCGTCGGCTGAGTTCGGACGAAATGAAATTGTTAGAGCGCTATCGGGAGCTGTCGGAAAGCGACCAGATTGCGATGCGGTACTTGGTGGATGCGATGAGGAGTGTTTCGCGGTTTTGACCGAGGATGGTTACCGTGAAGGCCATTTGGCTTTTACGGTGGCCAGGCGGGTCAGTTTGCCAGCATCGGCGTCGATGATGCCTTCGTGGATTGCTTGGCGGCGAGCCGCGATATTTTTTAGCTCGATGGTTTGTTGCAGATACTTTTCTGAAAAGGCGCTATCACTTGAAATCACTTCAGTGACGCTTTGGCTGGTGATGCGCGGTTTGCTCATGGCTGCGGATTGCTCTTGCGGGAGATTGAACAGGTGTATTCAAGCCAAAGGGGGCGGACTGTGAAGTCTGCCCCTTTTTCATTTCTTCACTCTACCTTCAACTGCAAGTGCCCACGATCGTGAACGGCCGTTGTGCCTGCATCGGGAGCCGCCACTCAGAGGAGCGCGGTTGCGCCATATTGATTGTGTTCCGGCTTCGACCCCGGGTCGCTGATTTGGCAGCGACGAGGTAAAGCCTATCGTTCAGGCGCTCGCGGCGCCAAGTCTACGTTGGCGCCGCATGCTGTAGGAATCGGTGTCTTTTCAGGAAGGGCTCGTCTGTAGGAGAGAACATGACCACGAACCCAGCCCGCATCGCTGCGGGCAGGGCAGGGCAAGTACCGTTATCGACTAACCTTCCAAGCATTCCCTGCAGGCGCAGCCCCATGGTCATACGGCTTGGCAAGCCACATATAAACCAGCCCCAACCCAATAGACCAGCGCACCGATGTTCACTGCCCAGCCCCAGGCGCCGAGGGTGAATTTGCCGCTCGGTTTCTAGCCTTTCATCTCGAGCGTAGGAATAGAGCAGGCGACTCGCCGCAGCTTGCAGGCTGATGACGCAGGAGATAAAGGAAATCATTACCACGCCCATCACCACTTTGAACCGACCGGGTCATGACGGCGCTGCCCGGATCGGTGGTTATTGTTTTGTGTTGCGGTGAGGCCATCGCGGCGGTGCGGCGATCCGACGATGCTTTTAGTGCTTGAACATCACATGCCGAACAACGGTGTAGTCCTCCAGCCCGTACAGGGACATGTCCTTGCCATAACCGGACAGTTTCTGACCGCCATGCGGCATTTCGCTGACCAGCATGAAGTGCGTATTTACCCAGGTGCAGCCGTACTGCAAGCGTGCAGACAAGCGATGTGCGCGACCCACGTCCGAGGTCCAGACCGACGACGCCAGGCCGTAGTCGGAATCGTTGGCCCAGCCCAGCACCTGCGCTTCATTGGTGAACTTGGTCACCGACACCACCGGCCCGAA
Organism: Pseudomonas sp. MDT1-16; assembly: GCF_054898115.1. Lineage (NCBI taxonomy): Bacteria > Pseudomonadati > Pseudomonadota > Gammaproteobacteria > Pseudomonadales > Pseudomonadaceae > Pseudomonas > Pseudomonas sp. MDT1-16. The sequence goes on along the minus strand of NZ_CM142717.1, from coordinate 5,176,484 downwards.
CACTTCGCGACGAACAATCTCGTCGTCCTGCTGAGCGTCGGCCAACACCGTCGGTTCGAAGAAGAAGCCATTGCCCTCAACAGCCTTGCCGCCCGTGACCAAGCGGATGTGCGGTTGCGCCACGGCACGCTCGACAAACCCGGCCACGCGGTCGCGGTGTTGCGCGGTGATCAACGGACCGAGCTCGGTCGACGGATCATCCTGCACACCGTACTTGATGCTGCTGACCGCCGCGCCGAGCTTCTCGACGAACGTGTCGTAGATGCCTTCCTGCGCGTAGATGCGGCAGGCGGCGGTGCAGTCCTGGCCGGCGTTGTAGAAACCGAAGGTGCGAATGCCTTCCACGGCAGCATCGATGTCGGCGTCGTCGAAGATGATCACCGGGGCCTTGCCGCCCAGTTCCATGTGCATGCGTTTGACGCTGTCAGCGGTGCTGGAAATGATGTTCGAACCGGTGGCGATCGAACCGGTCAACGAGACCATGCGCACTTTCGGGTGGGTGACCAGTGGGCTGCCGACAGTAGGACCACGGCCGAACACCAGGTTAAGCACGCCGGCCGGGAAAATATCCGACGCCAGTTGCGCCAGACGCAGGGCGGTTAGCGGGGTTTGTTCCGATGGCTTGAGCACCACGGTATTACCCGCCGCGAGGGCTGGGGCGATTTTCCAGGCGACCATCATCAGCGGGTAGTTCCACGGCGCGATGGAGGCGATCACGCCGACCGGGTCGCGGCGGATCATCGAGGTGTGGCCGTGCAGGTATTCACCGCCCGCCGAACCGCTCATGCAACGACTGGCGCCGGCGAAGAAACGGAACACGTCGGCAATCGCCGGGATCTCGTCGTTCAACGCGGCGCTGTAGGGCTTGCCGCAGTTGTCCGATTCCAGTTTGGCCAGCTCTCCGCCGTGGGCTTCGATGGCGTCGGCGAGTTTGAGCAGCAGCAGCGAGCGTTCTTTCGGGGTGGTTTGCGACCAGCTGTCGAAGGCGCTGTCGGCGGCCCGCACGGCGGCATCGACCTGAGCTTCGCTGGCTTCATTGATCTCCACCAATACGCTGCCCAGTGCAGGGTTGAACACGGGTTGGGCGGGGCCTTCGCCGTCGATCAGTTGGCCATTGATCAAGAGTTTGGTTTGCATGGCTTGTCCTCATTGCAGCTTTTATTTTTTTGCCGGAACCGGATCCCTTGTAGGAGCGAGCGGTGCGGCGATCCGACTTGCCCGCGAAGAGGCCATTACATTCAACATTGATGTCGACTGACACACCGCTTTCGCGGGCAAGCCTCGCTCCTACAGGATCCGGTTCCCACATTGGAAAATGAGTTGTTCGTTATTTCCCGCCACTGCCCGCAACGCTTTCGCCGCCCCGGGTCAGGTAATAGGCGCCGAGAATCGGCAGCATGGTCACCATCATCACGAGCATCGCGACGACGTTGGTCACCGGCACGTCCCGTGGGCGGCTGAGCTGGTTGAGCAGCCACAGCGGCAGGGTGCGTTCATGGCCGGCGGTGAAGGTGGTGACGATGATTTCGTCGAACGACAGCGCAAACGCCAACATGCCGCCGGCCAACAATGCCGAGCCGAGGTTGGGCAGGACGATGTAGCGGAAGGTCTGCCAGCCATCGGCGCCAAGGTCCATCGAAGCCTCGATCAAACTGTGAGAGGTGCGACGCAACCGGGCGATGACGTTGTTGTAGACGATCACCACACAGAAGGTCGCGTGACCGACGATGATGGTGAACATCCCAGGCTCGATCCCCAGCGTCTTGAAGGTCGCCAGCAAGGCGATACCGGTGATGATCCCGGGCAAGGCAATCGGCAGGATCAGCATCAGCGAGATGCCTTGCTTGCCGAAGAAATCCCGGCGGTACAACGCCGCCGACGCGAGGGTGCCGAGGACTAATGCAATCAACGTTGCGACGGACGCAATCTGCAGCGACAGCTTGATCGCTTCCAGTACGTCAGGACGCGAGAACGCCACGCCGATCCACTTCAGGGTGAAGCCCCTGGGCGGGAAGCTGAACGCTGCGTCTTCAGTGTTGAAGGCGTACATGAAGATGATCAGGATCGGGAAGTGCAGAAACACCAACCCGCCCCAGGCTGCGATGCGCAGGCCCAGAGAAGCCTGATCTTGAGACGAAGCGTCAGAGCGCATCGAAGGCCCCCAGTCGTTTGACGATGGACAGGTAGATGGCGATCAGCACGATCGGCACCAGCGTGAAAGCCGCGGCCATCGGCATGTTGCCGATCGCGCCTTGCTGGGCGTACACCATGCTGCCGACGAAGTAGCCCGGAGGCCCCACCAGTTGCGGCACGATGAAGTCGCCCAGAGTCAGCGAAAAGGTGAAGATCGAACCGGCCGCGATGCCTGGAGTCGACAGCGGCAGAATCACTTGCATGAAGGTCTGACGCGGCTTGGCGCCAAGGTCGGCAGACGCTTGCAGCAAGGACGGCGGCAGACGTTCCAGCGAGGCCTGGATCGGCAGGATCATGAACGGCAGCCAGATGTAGACGAACACCATGAAACGGCCCAGGTGAGAGGTCGACAACGTGCTGCCGCCCACCCCCGGAATGCCCAGCACGAACTGCAACACGGGCTCCAGCCCCAGGTGTTGAACGAACCATTGCGCAACCCCGCCTTTGGCCAGCAGCAAGGTCCAGGCATACGCCTTGACGATGTAACTGGCCCACATCGGCATCATCACCGCGATGTAGAAAAACGCCTTGGTCTTGCCGGTGGTGTAGCGCGCCATGTAGTAGGCAATCGGGAACGCGACCACGGCACTGGCGATCGACACGACGACGGCCATGCTCAAGGTGCGCAGGATGATGTCGAAGTTCGAGGGCTGGAACAGCGCGGCGAAGTTCGCCAGGGTCAGGTCGGGCGTGACCGCCATGGTGAAGTCATCGAAGGTGTAGAAACCTTGCCACAGCAGAACCAGCAGTGAGCCGAGGTAAATCGCGCCGAACCAGAGCAGCGGCGGTACCAGCAGCATCGACAGGTACAGGTTCGGCCGGCGATACAGCAGGTTGGAAAACCTGCGCAACGGCGAGCCGCCGGCTGGGGTTTGAGTCATCGCCACGCTGTTCATCTCACACCCCGCCGACAACGATGTCGTACAGCGGGATCATTGCTTCCCGTGCCCAGCGCGCGCTGATGCGTTGCCCGGTCTGGTGCTGGGCGCTAACGTCCAGCCACTGGACGTTGGCCTGGCTAATGTTCAAGGTCTGGCCGTTCTCCAGTTTTACTTCATAGCGGGTGGCGCTGCCTTGGTACTGAATGTCATGGAGCAAGCCGCTGACTTCAATTTCATGGCTGGCCAGCGGCCCTTCGGCGAAACGCACGTGTTCCGGGCGAATCGAAAACGGTTGTGGATTGCCGCTCAATTGCTTCGCCAGATCGCCGCGAATCACGTTGGAGGTGCCGACAAATTCGGCGACGAAGGTTGTCGCCGGCTTCATGTACAGGTTGCGCGGTGTGTCGACCTGCTCGATGCGCCCCTTGTTGAACACCGCCACGCGATCCGACATCGACAGCGCTTCGGTCTGGTCGTGGGTGACGAAAATGAAGGTGATGCCGAGCTGGCGTTGCAGCTTCTTCAGTTCACCCTGCATTTGCTCGCGCAGCTTCAAATCGAGAGCGCCCAACGGCTCATCGAGCAGCAGCACTCGCGGACGATTGACCAAGGCGCGGGCCAGCGCCACACGCTGGCGCTGACCACCGGACAGTTGCACCGGTTTGCGCTCGCCGTAACCGCCTAGGGCGACCATGTCGAGGGCTTCTTCGGCGCGTTTCTGGCGTTCGGATTTGCCGACGCCTTTGACCTTCAAACCGTAGGCGACGTTGTCGAGTACGTTCATGTGCGGGAACAGTGCGTAATCCTGGAACACGGTGTTCACGTCACGCTGATACGGCGGTAGCCCGGCGGCTTCCTCGCCATGAATACGGATAGAGCCTGCACTCGGTTGTTCGAAACCGGCGATCAGGCGCAGACAGGTGGTTTTGCCCGAACCGGAAGGGCCCAGCATGGAAAAGAACTCGCCGTCCTGGATGTCTATGGAAACCCGGTCAACGGCCTTCACTTCGCCGAACTGACGGGAAACGTTGGTGAACTGGACTGCAAGCGTCATGGTGCGCAACTCCAAAAATCTGAATCTTTAAAAGCATCGTCGCATCGTCGCCCGGAGCCGGCTCGCTCCCACAGGTTTTGCGGTGCTCTTGTGGGAGCGATCTGTAGCAGTTGCCGAGGAACGAGGCTGCGTTGGGCTGCGCAGCGGCCCCCGAAGGGCGGTCCTGCGGACACGCAACGCAGCCTCGTTCCTCGGCAGCTGCTACAGGGGTGTTAGCGGCCGCCCATGATCGCGATGTAGTCTTGTGTCCAGCGGCTGTACGGCACGAACTTGCCGCCTTCAGCCTGCGGGGTTTTCCAGAAGGCGATTTTCTCGAACTGGTCGAAGCCGTTGGTTTTGCAGCCCTCGGCGCCGAGCAATTCGCTCTCCTTGCACCCCGCCGGAACCGCCGGCAGCGAACCGAACCATGCCGCCAGGTCACCCTGGACTTTCGGTTGCAGCGACCAGTCCATCCACTTGTAGGCACAGTTGGGGTGCTTGGCTTCGGCGTGGAGCATGGTGGTGTCGGCCCAACCCGTTGCACCTTCTTTTGGAATGACCGAGGCAACCGGCTGCTTGTCCGCCACCAGGCCATTGACCATGTAGCCCCAGGTGCTGGACGCCGCCACGCCTTCGTTTTTGACGTCACTCATCTGAACCGTTGCGTCGTGCCAGTAGCGGTGGATCAAGGGCTGTTGCTTGCGAAGCAGGTCCAGCGCCGCTTTGTATTGCGCTTCGTTGAGTTGGTACGGGTCCTTGATGCCCAGTTCCGGCTGTTTCGATTTGAGATACAGCGCCGCATCGGCGATATAGATCGGGCCGTCGTAGGCTTGAACTCGGCCCTTGTTGGACTTGCCGTCCGGCAGGGTCTGTTCTTCGAACACCACGCTCCAGCTGTCCGGCGCTGTTTTGAAGATATTGGTGTTGTACATCAACACGTTCGGGCCCCATTGGTACGGGGTGCCGTAGGTTTGCTGATTGACGACGTACCAAGGCCCGTCCTTGAGACGAGGGTCAATGTTCTTCCAGTTCGGGATCAACGCCGTGTTGATCGGCTGCACACGCTGGCCGGCGATCAGTCGCAGGGACGCATCGCCAGACGCGGTCACCAGGTCGTAACCACCCTTGGCCATCAGGCTGACCATTTCATCGGAAGTGGCGGCGGTTTTCACATTGATCTTGCAGCCGGTTTCCTTCTCGAAACCGGTCACCCAGTCGTAGGTCTTGTCGCTTTCGCCACGTTCGATGTAGCCGGGCCAGGCCACAATATCCAGCTGACCTTCGCCGGCACCGACGGCTTTCAGCGGTTCGGCGGCCTGGATACTGGCGCTGGACAACAGCGCTGTTGTGATGGCACTGAGCAATGCGGTCTTGTGCACGAACATGGGAATTCCCTCTTATTTAATTATGGTCGGGGCAGTTGTGAACGTGGTGAAGCATGCCGTTAGTGGCTTGTTATTAGCGTAGTCAGAGATGCTGTCCGTGGCGCGCCATGATGTGCCGCACCACGCTGTAGTCCTGGAGCGAATCGCTGGATAAGTCTTTGCCGTAGCCCGAACGCTTCAGGCCGCCGTGGGGCATTTCGCTGACCAGCATGAAATGGCTGTTGATCCAGGTGCAGCCGTACTGCAACCGCGCCGCAACCTGCATGGCTTTGTCCAGGTTCTGGGTCCAGACCGAGGAGGCGAGGCCATATTCCGAGTCGTTGGCCCAGTCCACGGCTTGTTCGAGCTGATCGAAACGGGTCACGGTAACCACTGGCCCGAAGACTTCGCGCTGGACGATTTCATCGCTCTGCTTGCAACCGGCCAGCAAGGTCGGCTGGTAATAGAATCCGGCGCCGGAATGCACCGCCGCGCCGGTTACCCGCTCGATGTGCGGCTGACCGAGGGCACGCTCGACGAAGCTGGCCACGCGGTCGCGTTGGCGAGTGCTGATCAGCGGGCCGATCTCGTTGTCGGCGTCGCGTTTACCGGCGAAGCGCAGGCTGCTGACTGCCGCGCCGAGTTCGGCCACCAAGCGATCATGAATCCCGGCCTGTGCATAAATGCGACACGCTGCGGTGCAATCCTGACCGGCGTTGTAATAGCCGTAAGTGCGCACGCCTTCGACCACGGCTTGAATGTCCGCATCGTTACAAACGATCACCGGCGCTTTGCCGCCGAGCTCAAGGTGGGTGCGCTTCAGGGTTTTCGCGGCGGCCTGGAGGATTTTTTGCCCGGTGACGATATCGCCGGTCAGCGACACCATGCGCACTTTAGGATGGCTGACCAAATGGCTGCCAACGCCTTCACCACCGCCGCAAACGATGTTGATCACGCCGCGCGGCAGGATCTCGGCCAGCGCCGGCGCCAGTGCCAGAATCGACAGCGGCGTGTGTTCCGACGGCTTGAACACCAGCGTGTTGCCAGCGGCCAGGGCCGGAGCGATTTTCCACGCGGCCATCATGATCGGGTAGTTCCACGGCGCAATCGACGCGACCACGCCAATCGGATCGCGACGAACCATGCTGGTGTAGCCCGGCAGGTATTCGCCGCTGAGCTGACCGGTCTGGCAGCGCACGGCGCCGGCGAAGAAGCGGAACACATCGACTGTGGCGCTCAAGTCGTCCTGACGGGCCAGGTGCAATGGCTTACCACAGTTCAGCGATTCGAGGCGGGCGAGGAGGTCAGCTTGTTTTTCGATGGCGTTGGCAATGTCTAACAGTAAATTTGAGCGCTGTTGCGGCGTGGTCCGCGCCCAACCGGCAAAGGCGCGGTGGGCGGCGAGGATCGCGGCTTCGACCTGCTCGGTGCTCGCTTCGGCAATGTGCGTCAGCACTTCACCGGTGGCCGGGTTGAGAATCGGTTCGACAACCCCCTGGCCCGCGACCAATTCGCCATCGATCAACAACGCGGTGAACAACGGGGTCTGCGCGCCAGCCATTTTTCGAGTTCTCTTTTCTTGTGTGGCCATGGTGCTCCCTGTGACTGGGGCCCGGCCGTCTTATAGATGCAGCAAGACTAGTGCTCAGGCCCGAGGTCGACAAATTCTAAATACTGAAGGTGGCATTCGATTAAATAGATGGCTTGCGCCCGCCGTGGGGTTGCTCACGGGCAACGGTCAGGAACGGGTCCACCAACGCTGGGCGCGCGGTGCCGCGACGCCAGGCCAGGCCGACGTCGAGGGTCTGGCTCAGGTCCGCGATTGTGCGGGCTTCGATGATGTCGCCTTCCAATGACCACGGGCGGTAAGTCATGTCGGGCTGGATCGAAACGCCTAATCCTGCGGCGACCAGGCTTCGCACGGCTTCCGTTGAGGCGGTTCTTAATGTGATGCGCGGTTGCAGGGAGGCCGCCGACCACATGCGTTGCGCATTGCGATCCATTTCATCGACGTTCAGCTGAATCAACGGTTCGCGGGCCACATCGGCGAGGTTGATGCTGTCGTGTTCCAGCAGCGGATGCTGGGCCGGCAGCCATAGCCGGTGCGGCGAGTGGGTCAACACTTCGGTCTGCAAGGCATGGCGGTCTTCGAGGTTGGAGAGAATCAGCACGCCGACATCGATTTCACCGCTGACCAGCAAATGCTCGATGTAAGGGCGCTCGTCCTCCATCACGCGGATCTCGACGTTGGGGTAGGCGCGCTGGAAACGGGTGAGCAAGTCCGCGAGGTAGTAACCGGCCACCAGGCTGGTTACGCCAATGATCAACTGCCCGGCGACCTGGTCGGTGCTCTGTTGCAGGCTGCGTTTGGCGTCGTCCACCGTCGCCAGAATCAGGTGCGCTTGGCGTAGGAATTGGTGGCCTTGGTGGGTCAGCGTCATGCCCTTGGCGTGACGATTGAACAGGCCAACGCCGATTTCCTGCTCCAGTTGCTGGATCGCCAGGGTCAGGGTGGACTGGGAAATGAATGCGGTTTGCGCGGCGGCGGAGATTGAACCGGTCTCAGCCACGGCGATGAAATGGCGGATCTGACGCAGGGTCATCATGGGGAAGTACCCGGTGGACGGTTTTTATCGATTTTTCTGAGTGTATATCTTTTTTTCTGAAGGGCTGCGGTGAGCTAAAGAGCGCTGCGCAACATCTCGAAGCACTCTCGCTCCCGGACACCGGGCACTTTCGATCTAGGCTGGTGGCCTTAAAGATCTAGTTAACCCGAATGCGTGGAGGCAGCAAATGAACACCCGTGGATTGCTCGATCAGCTACTCAAGTCCGGTCAGGACATGTTGCAGAACAAGGCCGGCGGCTCACAAAACAAGACCGCTGGGGGTGGCTTGGGCGGATTGCTCGGCGGCAGCGGTGGTTCGGGCGGCCTTGGCAGCCTGCTCTCTGGCGCGGGCGGCGGAGCGTTGGCGGCGGGTGCCATGGGTTTGCTGCTGGGCAGCAAGAAAGGGCGCAATGTCGGCGGTAAGGTCCTGACTTATGGTGGCCTCGCCGCATTGGGCGTGATTGCCTACAAGGCGTATGGCAACTGGCAGGCCCAGCAGGGCACTGCGCCGAAGACTGAACCGCAAACCATCGACCGCTTACCGGCGGCGCAAGTTGAACAGCACAGCCAGGCGATTCTCCAAGCGTTAGTGGCTGCGGCTAAAGCTGATGGTCATGTCGACGATCGCGAGCGTGCGCTGATTGAAGGTGAATTCACCAAGCTCGATAACGATCAGGAGTTGCAGCACTGGCTGCACGCCGAACTCAACAAACCGCTGGACCCGGCCGACGTTGCCCGCGCTGCCAGTACGCCGGAAATGGCCGCTGAGATGTACATCGCCAGTGTGATGCTGGTGGACGAGGAGAGCTTCATGGAGAAGTCCTACCTCGATGAACTGGCGCGGCAACTGAAGCTTGAGCCGGGGTTGAAGGCTGAGTTGGAGAAGCAGGTGCGTCAGGCTTCTATTTAAGCGTTGTCTTAAAAAATCGCAGGTTTCGCCAATGCCTACATCGACCGTAGGCACTGGCGGAGCCTGCGATTTTTTTTGCATCACAAAAGCGCGCTCCGAAACGACACAAGCCCCTCGCCGCACAGGTATTTCAGCGATTTGCACAGGGATGAGACGTGGTGCGCACCCGTCTTACAAATGAAACACCGCCCTCAGCTATACTCCGCAACATTTGAACTGCACCCCGAGGACTGACTGTGAAGAACTGGACGTTGCGCCAACGCATTTTGGCGAGCTTTGCGGTGATTATCGCCATCATGTTGCTGATGGTCGTCGTCTCGTATTCGCGGTTGTTGAAGATCGAGGTCAGCGAAGACAGCGTACGTGACGACGCGCTTCCCGGGGTCTATTACAGTTCGATGATTCGTGGCGCTTGGGTCGACAGCTTCCTCCACATCGAGGAGATGCTGGGTCTGAAGGAAGGGCAGGGTATCAGTACCAAAGATGTCGCCGACCTCAAGCGCTATGAAGCGCAAGTGCAGGAAGCGATCAACAACTATCGCGGCACTGTGACTACCGAAGAAGACAAAGCCGAGTTCGCGGTTTTCCAAAAAATCCATCAAGATTACGGCAAGATGCTGGCCGCGGTGTTCGACTTGCATCAGCGCAACCAGCGAGCCGACGCCATCAAGTTGTTCAACGAACAGCTGACCCCGACATGGACCGCGGGGCGTCTGAAACTAAATGACATTCTTGTGTACAACAAAGCCAGGGCAGATCAGGCCATGGCGGACATCCATGACGCCGTGCTCACCGCTCAAGTCATCATGGGCATTTCCCTGCTGGTGGCGGTTTTGGCCGCTGGTCTCTGCGGCCTGTTGCTGATGCGCGCGATCATGGCGCCCATGAACCGTATCGTGCAGATCCTCGAAATCATGCGCACGGGTGATTTGAGCGGCCGCTTGAACCTTGCGCGCAAGGACGAATTCGGCGCCGTGGAAACCGGCTTCAACGACATGATGGCCGAGCTGACGTCCTTGGTGTCTCAGGCTCAGCGCTCCTCAGTGCAGGTCACCACCTCGGTCACTGAGATCGCCGCTACCTCCAAGCAACAGCAGGCTACGGCCACCGAAACTGCTGCCACCACCACCGAAATCGGCGCGACGTCCCGTGAAATCGCCGCCACTTCGCGAGACCTCGTGCGCACGATGACTGAAGTGTCCACCGCTGCCGATCAGGCCTCGGTGCTCGCCGGCTCCGGGCAGCAAGGCTTGGCGCGTATGGAAGAGACCATGCATTCGGTGATGGGCGCGGCCGATCTGGTCAACGCCAAACTGGCAATCCTCAATGAGAAGGCCGGCAACATCAACCAGGTGGTGGTGACCATCGTCAAGGTCGCCGACCAGACCAATCTCCTGTCCCTCAACGCTGCCATCGAGGCCGAAAAGGCCGGTGAATACGGCCGCGGGTTTGCCGTGGTCGCCACCGAAGTGCGGCGTCTGGCGGACCAGACCGCCGTCGCCACGTACGACATCGAGCAGATGGTGCGCGAGATCCAGTCGGCGGTGTCGGCCGGGGTCATGGGCATGGACAAGTTCTCCGAAGCAGTGCGCCGCGGCATGTCCGAGGTGCAGCAGGTCGGCGAGCAACTGTCACAGATCATTCATCAGGTTCAGGCGCTGGCGCCGCGAGTGTTGATGGTCAACGAAGGCATGCAGGCCCAGGCCACGGGCGCCGAACAGATCAACCACGCGCTGGTGCAATTGGGCGATGCCAGCAGCCAGACCGTCGAGTCCCTGCGCCAGGCCAGTTTCGCCATCGATGAACTGAGCCAGGTGGCCGTAGGGCTGCGCAGCGGCGTTTCGCGATTCAAAGTCTGATGAGCGAACTCACGGCCAAACGCATCGCCGTGAAGCCGGTGCTGCAATCATTGTTTCTGGTGTTCCGCATCGGCAACGAGCGCTATGCCTTGCAGGCCATCGAGGTGGCGGAAGTGCTGCCGCGCCTGCCGTTGAAGCCGATTCCCCGCGCGCCGGACTGGGTCGTGGGGGTGTTCGCCTATCGCGGCGCGGTGGTGCCGGTGATCGACCTCAGTGCGCTGACCTTCGGCCAACCGGCCCAGGCCCGCACCAGCACGCGCTTGGTGCTGGTCAATTACCGCCCGGATGAAACCAGCGAGGCGCAATTGCTCGGGCTGATTCTGGAACAGGCCACCGATACCTTGCGTTGCAACCCGGCGGATTTTCAGCCTTATGGCCTGGACAATCGCCAGGCGCCGTACCTCGGGCCGGTGCGCGAAGATGCTCAGGGTTTGCTGCAATGGGTGCGGGTCGCCGACTTGCTCGATGAGCAGGTTCGCGCGCTGCTGTTTCCGTCGACGCCACTGGACTTGGCGCTGTTTGAGGAGCGGCCATGAGCAGCGATCAGCGGTTTTTCGATTTCCTCAAAGAGCGCATCGGTCTCGACGTGACCTCGGTGGGGCCGGCGATCATCGAGCGTGCGGTGCGTCAGCGCAGCACGGCGTCCAACGCGCTGACGGCCGATGAGTATTGGCAAGCTTTGCAGGGTTCGCGGGACGAGCAACACGCGCTGATCGAAGCGGTGATCGTCCCCGAGACCTGGTTTTTCCGTTACCCGGAATCCTTCGCCACCCTGGCGAAACTGGCTGCCAAACGTCTGAGCGACATCAACAACATGCGCGCGCTGCGGATTCTCAGCCTGCCGTGTTCCACCGGTGAAGAACCGTATTCCATCGCCATGGCGTTGCTTGATGCCGGGTTCCAGCCGCACCAGTTCAAGGTCGAAGGCATGGACGTCAGCCCGTTGTCGGTGGAAAAAGCCCGGCGAGCGCTGTACGGCAAGAATTCGTTTCGTGGTCAGGACATCGCGTTTCGCGATCGGCATTTCACCGCCGAAGACGAGGGCTATCGCCTCAGCGGGCGGGTGCTTGAACAAGTGCGTTTGCAGGTCGGCAATCTGGTGGATCCGATGTTGCTGGCCAACGAGCCGCCTTATGACTTTGTGTTTTGCCGCAACCTGCTGATCTATTTCGATCAACCGACCCAGGAGCAAGTGTTCGAAGTGCTCAAGCGCCTGACCCATGTCGACGGCGTGCTGTTTATCGGCCCGGCCGAGGGCAGTTTGCTCGGCCGTTTCGGCATGCGTTCGATCGGCATCCCGCAGTCCTTTGCGTTCAATCGTCAGAGCGCACCTGAGCCTGCGCCCCTTCCGACTTTCGTTCCGACGCCTCTGCCCGTGCGCCAACCGGCGAGCAGCGTGACATCGCCGCCCGTTCGCAGCCGGCCCTTCGCAACGGTGGCGCCGCTACCTGTCGTGACGACAACCGCCAACCCGGACACCGTCGCGCTGCTGGCGAACATTGCCGCGCTGGCCAACGAAGGCAAAAGCGCCGAAGCCCGTGCCGCGTGCGAAAGCTATTTGCGCAGTCACGAGCCAGTAGCCCAGGTCTTTTACTGGCTGGGCTTGCTCAGCGATGTCGCCGGCAGAGTCCTGGAGGCCCAGGGGTTTTATCGCAAAGCGTTGTACCTCGAACCGCAACATCCCGACGCGTTGATGCACCTGGCGGCGTTGCTGCAATCTTTGGGCGACACGGCGGGTGCCAGGCGATTGCAGGACCGTGCCGCCCGCAGTGAGCGCGCCGCTGACAGTGAGCGTAAACGATGAACGCCGCCGACACCTTTAGCCTCACCCATGAAGATGCCCAGGCCATCGACGACTGCTGGAACCGCATCGGTATCCATGGCGACAAGTCCTGCCCACTGCTGAGCGATCACATTCACTGTCGCAATTGCGCGGTGTATTCGGCCGCCGCGACGCGCTTGCTCGACCGCTACGCGTTGCAGCAGGAAGACCGCGGGCAAGTCTCCAGCGCGGTCAAGAGCGAGGTGAAAACCCGTTCGCTGTTGATGTTCCGTCTCGGCGAAGAATGGCTGGGCCTGGCCACCCGCAGCCTGGTGGAAGTGGCGCCGTTGCAAGCGATTCACTCCTTGCCGCACCAGCGCTCCCGGGCCTTGCTCGGCGTGGCGAATGTGCGCGGCGCTCTGGTGGCGTGCCTGTCGCTGGTGGAGCTGCTGGGGCTCGACGGCGCCAGCAGCGTGGCGTCCGGCGCGCGGGTCATGCCGCGGATGCTGATCATCGCCGCCCACGGCGGGCCGGTGGTGGTGCCGGTGGATGAAGTGGACGGGATTCACGCCATCGACGAACACCTCCTCGAGGCGGCGTCCCGCTCCGGCACTCAGGCCAGCGGCAAATACACCCGTGGCGTGTTGCAATTCAAAGGTCGCAGCCTGCGTTGGCTGGATGAAGAACAGTTGCTGTCCGCCGTGACCCGGAGCCTTACATGACCCCCGAGCAAATGCGTGACGCCTCTTTGCTGGAGCTGTTCAGCCTGGAAGCCGAGGCCCAGACCCTGGTGCTAAACGCAGGTCTTTTGGCGCTGGAACGCGACCCGACCCAAGCCGATCACCTCGAATCGTGCATGCGCGCGGCGCACTCGCTCAAGGGCGCGGCGCGCATCGTCGGCGTCGATGCCGGGGTCAGCGTTGCGCATGTGATGGAGGATTGTCTGGTCAGCGCCCAGGAAGGGCGCCTGTACCTGCGGCCCGAGCACATCGATGCGTTGTTGCAAGGCACCGATTTGCTGATGCGCATCGCGACGCCGAACAACAATCCTGAACGTGCGAATATCGAGGCCTATGTGGCCTTGATGGCGCGGTTGCTTGATCCGATGGCGGCACCCGCACCGGTCGCTGCACCCGTCGTCCCAGTGATGGCGCAGCTTCAGCTCCAACCACCGGCGCCCAAGGTCGAGACGCCAATCCCGGTCGCCGAACTGCACTGCGCAGAGCCGCCGCGCAAGACCAGGCGCACCACCGAAAACGGCGAACGGGTGCTGCGCGTCACGGCCGAACGCCTGAACAGTCTGCTCGATCTGTCGAGCAAATCCCTGGTGGAAACCCTGCGGCTCAAACCGCACCTGGCCACCATGCAACGCCTCAAGCGCATGCAGAACAACGGCCTGCGGGCACTGGAAAACCTCAACGTCCACCTCAAGGACCACGCCTTGAGCCTGGAGGCCCAGGAGGCTCTAGACGATGCCCGCCGATTGCTGGCTGAATCCCAGCAATTGCTGATCGAGAAAAACGCCGAGCTGGATGAGTTCGCCTGGCAGGCCAGTCAACGGGCGCAAGTGTTGTACGACACCGCGCTGGCCTGCCGCATGCGGCCGTTTGCCGATGTGTTGACCGGGCAAGAGCGCATGGTCCGCGACCTCGGCCGCAGCCTTGGCAAACAGGTGCGATTGGAGATCGAGGGCGAGAAAACCCAGGTCGACCGTGACGTGCTGGAGAAGCTTGAAGCGCCGCTGACCCACCTGCTGCGCAATGCCGTTGATCACGGCATCGAATCCCCGGAGCTACGGCTCTTGGCGGGCAAACCCGCTGAAGGCCTGATTCGTTTGCGCGCCTCCCATCAGGCCGGTCTGTTGGTGCTGGAGCTGAGCGATGACGGTAATGGCGTCGATCTGGAAAAGGTCCGCCGCAGCATCATCGAACGCCAATTGTCCCCGGCCGAAACCGCCGCGCAGTTAAGTGAAGAAGAGCTACTGACCTTTCTGTTTCTACCGGGTTTCAGCCTGCGCGACACGGTCACCGAGGTCTCCGGGCGCGGTGTCGGTCTGGATGCGGTTCAGCACATGGTTCGCCAGTTGCGGGGCGCGGTCGTGCTGGAGCAGGCGGCGGGCGAGGGCAGTCGCTTCCATCTCGAAGTGCCGCTGACCCTGTCGGTGGTGCGCAGTCTGGTGGTGGACGTCGGTGAGGAGGCGTATGCCTTCCCGCTGGCCCACATCGAACGGATGTGCGATCTGCAGCCGGCGGACATCGTCCAGGTCGAAGGCCGTCAGCATTTCTGGCACGAAGGCCGACATGTCGGGTTGGTCGCGGCCAGTCAACTGTTGCAGCGTCCGGCGAGCCAGAACAGTCAGCAAACCCTCAAGGTCGTGGTGATTCGCGAGCGCGAGGCGATTTACGGCGTGGCGGTCGAGCGTTTTATCGGCGAGCGGACCTTGGTCGTACTACCGCTGGACGAGCGTCTGGGCAAGGTGCAGGACATCTCCGCCGGGGCTTTGCTCGACGACGGTTCGGTGGTGCTGATCATCGACGTCGAAGACATGCTGCGTTCGGTGGACAAACTGCTCAATACCGGGCGTCTTGAGCGCATTGCCCGTCAGGGCAGCCAGGCGGTTGAAGCCGCTCGAAAACGGATTTTGGTGGTCGACGATTCGCTGACCGTGCGCGAGCTGCAACGCAAGTTGTTACTCAATCGCGGCTACGACGTGGCGGTGGCGGTGGACGGTATGGATGGCTGGAACGCCTTGCGCTCGGAGGATTTCGATCTGTTGATCACCGACATTGATATGCCGCGTATGGATGGCATCGAACTGGTGTCTTTACTGCGCCGGGACAATCGCCTGCAATCGCTTCCGGTTATGGTGGTGTCTTACAAAGATCGTGAAGAGGACCGTCGTCGTGGACTGGACGCTGGAGCCGACTATTACCTAGCCAAAGCCAGTTTTCATGACGACGCCCTGCTTGACGCGGTGGTTGAGCTCATTGGAGGAGCGCGGGCATGAAAATCGCAATCGTCAACGACATGCCCATGGCAGTGGAGGCTCTGCGCCGCGCCCTGGCATTCGAGCCGGCGCACGAGCTGGTTTGGGTCGCCAGCAATGGGGCCGAGGCGGTGCAACGTTGTGCCGAACATACGCCGGATCTGATCCTGATGGACCTGATCATGCCGGTGATGGATGGCGTGGAGGCGACCCGGCGGATCATGGCCGATACGCCGTGCGCGATCGTTATCGTCACAGTCGACCGCGAGCAAAACGTGCATCGGGTGTTCGAGGCCATGGGCCACGGCGCGCTGGATGTGGTCGATACGCCGGCGCTCGGTGCCGGCAATGCCCAGGAGGCGGCGGCCCCGTTACTGCGCAAGATCATGAACATCGGTTGGCTGATCGGTGACCGGGGCAATCGGGAGCGATCGGCTCCGAGCCCGCTGCGCAGTTCGGCCTCGCGCCAGCGTCTGGTAGCGATCGGCTCATCGGCAGGTGGGCCGGCCGCGCTGGAAGTCTTGCTCAAGGGGCTGCCGCGAGATTTTTCGACGGCCATCGTGCTGGTGCAGCATGTTGACCAGGTGTTCGCCGCCGGCATGGCCGAATGGCTCGGCAGCGCCAGCGGCCTGAACGTGCGCCTGGCCCAGGAAGGCGAGCCGCCGCAAAGCGGCACGGTGCTGCTGGCGGGTACCAACCACCATATTCGCTTGTTGAAAAACGGTTCGCTGGCCTACACGGCCGAACCGGTCAACGAGATCTATCGGCCCTCGATCGATGTGTTTTTCGAGAGCGTGGCCAATTACTGGAACGGCGATGCCGTGGGTGTTTTGCTCACCGGCATGGGACGCGATGGCGCGCAGGGGCTTAAACTCATGCGCCAACAGGGCTACCTGACCATCGCTCAGGATCAAAACAGCAGTGCGGTGTACGGAATGCCGAAGGCGGCAGCGGCCATCGATGCCGCGATGGAAATTCGCCCACTGGACAAGATAGCGCCACGATTGCTGGAGATATTCCCCAAATGAAGAATTTTCACAGCAGTCCTGGCCCAAGTAGTACTCAGGTGACTGCCCATGAATGATTTACAGCTCGACGACTTCAAAACCGATGAAAACGCCGCCATGGTGTTGTTGGTGGACGATCAGGCGATGATCGGCGAGGCGGTGCGCCGCGGGTTGTCGAACGAACAAAATATCGACTTCCACTTCTGCGCCGACCCGCACCAGGCCATCGCCCAGGCGATCCGCATCAAGCCGACGGTGATCCTTCAGGATCTGGTGATGCCTGGACTTGACGGCTTGAGCCTGGTGCGCGAGTACCGCAACCATCCGGCGACCAGGGACATCCCGATCATTGTCCTGTCGACCAAGGAAGATCCGCTGATCAAGAGCGCGGCGTTTGCGGCCGGGGCCAATGATTACCTGGTCAAGTTGCCGGACAACATCGAACTGGTGGCGCGCATTCGCTACCACTCGCGCTCCTACATGACTTTGCTGCAGCGTGACGCGGCTTACCGCGCGTTGCGGGTCAGCCAGCAGCAGTTGCTAGACACCAATCTGGTGCTGCAACGCTTGATGAACTCCGACGGCCTGACCGGGCTGTCGAACCGCCGGCATTTCGACGAATACCTGGCGCTGGAGTGGCGCCGCTCGCTGCGTGACCAGACCCAACTGTCGCTGCTGATGATCGATGTCGACTACTTCAAGTCCTTCAACGACAGCTTCGGCCACCTTGAAGGCGATGAAGCCTTGCGCAAAGTGGCCACGGCGATTCGTGATGCCAGTTCGCGGCCTTCGGACCTGCCGGCCCGTTATGGCGGCGAAGAGTTCGTTCTGGTGCTGCCCAATACTTCGCCGGGCGGCGCGCGACTGGTCGCGGAAAAGCTCCGCCAGACCGTTGCGGCGTTGAAGATTCCGCACGTTTTTCCGGCAGAAGGTTCGAGCCTGACCATCAGCATCGGCCTGTCGACCATGACCCCGCAACCGGGTGGCGATTGCCGGCAATTGATTTCGGCGGCGGACAAGGGGCTGTACCTGGCGAAGAACAACGGGCGTAATCAGGTTGGGATTGAGTAATCCGCTATTGAAATACGATCCCATGTAGCAGCGGTCTAGCCCCGCGAGGCCGCGTCCGAGGACGAAGTCCTCGCCAATCCTGTGTGCGCGGTTTGTCTGAAAGGCCGTGTTGTATAGTTTACGACGGCTTCGCCGCCGAACGCGGCCTCGCGGGGCTCGACCGCGGCTACAGGTGTTCGCCGTTTAGCCAAAACCATTCGCCCTAAAGCCGCCAGGCGGGCTGCCGTGACAGCCTGATTACGTTATACTCGCCGGCTTTCAAAAGTTCGCCAACGAGTGCTGCCCGCCATGGAAATCAACCCGATCCTTAACAGTATCAAGGACCTGTCCGAGCGCTCCGAAACTATTCGGGGGTATCTTTGACTACGATCAAAAGCATGAGCGTCTGACTGAAGTCAATCGCGAGCTTGAAGATCCGAATGTCTGGAACAACCCGACGTACGCTCAGGAGCTGGGCCGCGAGCGGTCCCTGCTGGCTCAGATCGTCGAAACCCTCGACGAAATGCACACAGGCCTGGCCGACGCCAAAGACCTGCTGCTGATGTCCGCCGAAGAAGAAGACCAGGCCGCCGTCGATGACGTCGCTGCCGAAGTCGAGCGTCTGCGTGAGTCCCTGGAAAAACTCGAATTCCGTCGCATGTTCAGCGGTGAGATGGACGCCAACAACGCCTACCTCGACATCCAGGCCGGCTCCGGCGGTACCGAGGCTCAGGACTGGGCCAACATCCTGCTGCGCATGTACCTGCGCTGGGCCGACAAACGCGGTTTCGACGCGACCATCATGGAGCTGTCGGCCGGTGAAGTCGCCGGGATCAAGGGCGCCACGATCCACATCAAGGGCGAATACGCCTTTGGCTGGTTGCGTACCGAAATCGGCGTGCACCGTCTGGTGCGCAAGAGCCCGTACGACTCCGGTAACCGTCGCCACACCTCGTTCTCGGCCGTGTTCGTGTCGCCGGAAATCGATGACAACATCGAAATCGACATCAACCCGTCGGACCTGCGCATCGACACCTACCGTTCCTCCGGTGCCGGTGGTCAGCACGTAAACACCACCGACTCGGCCGTACGTATTACGCACGTACCGACCAACACCGTGGTCTGCTGCCAGAACGAACGCTCCCAGCACGCCAACAAAGACACCGCGATGAAAATGTTGCGGGCGCGCTTGTACGAGCAGGAAGTGCAGAAACGCAACGCCGCCTCCCAGGCCCTGGAAGACACCAAGTCGGACATCGGCTGGGGTCACCAGATTCGCTCCTACGTGCTCGACCAGTCGCGAATCAAGGATTTGCGTACTAACGTCGAACGCAGTGACTGCGACAAGGTGCTCGACGGCGACATCGACGAATACCTGGTGGCCAGCCTGAAACAAGGGCTTTAAGGCACGCGCTACAGGGGTGTCATGCCCCTGTAGGAGCGAGGCTTGCCCGCGAACCCCGGCGACAGCCGGGGGCAACGAACCTGTGATGGAATTTTTAAAGACATGAGCGACCTAGAACTCGACCCGCAAGCCCTGCAACAGGAAGAAAACTCCCTGATCGCCCTGCGCAAGGAAAAGCTGGCTGCCGAGCGCGCCAAGGGCAATGCCTTCCCGAACGACTTCCGCCGCGACAACTACTGCGAAGACTTGCAGAAACAGTACGCGGACAAGACCAAGGAAGAGCTCGCAGAGGCTGCAATCCCGGTCAAGGTTGCCGGTCGTCTCATGCTCAACCGTGGTTCGTTCATGGTGATCCAGGACATGTCCGGGCGCATTCAGGTTTACGTCAACCGTAAAACCCTGTCCGAAGAAACCCTGGCCGCGGTGAAAACCTGGGACCTGGGCGACATCATTGCCGCCGAAGGTACCCTGGCGCGTTCCGGCAAGGGCGACCTGTACGTCGAAATGACCCACGTGCGCCTGCTGACCAAGTCCCTGCGCCCACTGCCGGACAAGCACCACGGCCTGTCCGACACCGAGCAGCGCTATCGCCAGCGTTACGTTGACCTGATCGTCAACGAAGACGTGCGCCAGACCTTCCGCGTTCGTTCGCAAGTGATTGCGCACATCCGCAGCTTCCTGATGCAGCGTGACTTCCTTGAAGTCGAAACGCCGATGCTGCAAACCATCCCCGGCGGTGCTGCAGCCAAGCCGTTCGAGACTCACCACAATGCGCTGGACATGGAAATGTTCCTGCGTATCGCGCCGGAGCTGTACCTCAAGCGCCTCGTTGTTGGCGGCTTCGAGAAAGTGTTCGAGATCAACCGCAACTTCCGTAACGAAGGCGTTTCGACGCGTCACAACCCTGAATTCACCATGTTGGAGTTCTACCAGGCTTACGCCGACTATGAAGACAACATGGACCTGACCGAAGAACTGTTCCGCGAGCTGGCTCAGCTTGTTCTCGGGACTACCGACGTGCCTTACGGCGACAAGGTGTTCCACTTCGGCGAACCGTTCGTGCGTCTGTCGGTGTTCGACTCGATCCTCAAGTACAACCCTGAGCTGACCGCTGACGACCTGACCGACATCGACAAGGCCCGCGCCATCGCCAAGAAGGCCGGCGCCAAGGTGCTGGGCTTTGAAGGTCTGGGCAAACTGCAGGTGATGATTTTCGAAGAGCTGGTCGAGCACAAGCTGGAGCAGCCGCACTTCATCACTCAGTACCCGTTCGAAGTGTCGCCGCTGGCCCGTCGTAACGACGAGAACCCGAACGTCACCGACCGTTTCGAACTGTTCATCGGTGGCCGCGAAATCGCCAACGCCTACTCCGAGTTGAACGACGCGGAAGACCAGGCCGAGCGCTTCATGGCTCAGGTGGCCGACAAGGATGCTGGCGACGACGAAGCCATGCACTACGACGCCGACTTCGTTCGCGCGCTGGAGTACGGCATGCCGCCAACGGCCGGTGAAGGTATCGGCATCGACCGTCTGGTGATGCTGCTGACCAACTCCCCGTCGATCCGTGACGTGATCCTGTTCCCGCACATGCGGCCGCAAGCGTAAGTGTTTCAACTAAAAAGCCGCCTAAAACAGGCGGCTTTTTATTGCCTGTCTGGTACAAACGTATCAATTGGTTACTTTTGAAGTAGAGAGGAATACCTGTCGTGAACCGTGCAATTGCTCAAGAGGGTGCAGCGGACGTCGCCACTGCGGTCGCTGAAAGTGTTCAGTACCAGGGTCGCAAGGCCAGCCGACAGGGCAGCGAGCAGCGTCGGCAGGACATTCTCGATGCGGCGATGCGCATTGTCGTGCGCGATGGCGTGCGGGCCGTGCGTCATCGCGCGGTGGCTGCCGAGGCCGGTGTGCCGCTCTCGGCCACCACTTACTATTTCAAGGATATCGATGACCTGCTCACCGATACCTTTGCCCAATACGTGGAACGCAGCGCGGCGTTCATGGGCAAGCTGTGGGCCAGCAATGAAGGCCTGTTGCGCGAGATGGTTGTCAGCGGCGATGGCACTCCCGAGTCCCGTTCACAGCTGGCGGACGATATTGCGCGGCTGATGGCGGACTATGTTCATCGGCAATTGATCAATCGCCGCGAGCACTTGATGGCCGAGCAAGCCTTCCGCCAGGAGGCGTTGCTCAATCCGCGCCTGGCGTTGTTGGTGCGTTCACATCAGCAGATTTTGCTCCAGGGCACCTGCCAGCTTTTCGAGGTATTGGGTTCCCCTGAACCCCAACAGGATGCCAAAGTGTTGACGGCGATTATCGGACGGATGGAATATCAGGGCCTGCTCAACGAAGCCGAGCCTGGGGCCGAAGCAGAAATGCTCGGCATCCTGACCCGCTACATGCATTTGGTATTGGCGTCGGTCTGACGCTCGATCAGCGCGCAAAAGTCATGGTGTATCGATAGGGAGTGTTGAATGAAAGCCTGGCGTGTCGTTGTGATCGCCTTGTCGTTCCTGCTGCTCAGTGGCTGTCTGGTGACCTTCAAGGAGCCGCTGGCCTCGAGTGAACTCGCGCCCAAAGGGTTGCTCGGCAAATGGACCAGCACCAATGCCTGGGGTGAGCCGCTTAACCTGGAGCTGACGCGCCTGGGCGATAATCACTATCAGGCGGTCAGCTACTTCAAGGCTAAACCCAAGGAACGCGAAGCCTATCCCTTCACGGTGACCCGCCATGGCAGTCGCTGGTACTTGTCGGCGAAGGTACCAGCGCAGTTCGGTGGGCATTACACCATCGCTGGTTTCGAACTCACCGATAAGCACGAACTGGTGGTCTACAACCTCGATCTCGAGCAGATCAACCAGGCCCTGGGGCAGAAAGTCCTGAGTGGCAAAGGCTTTCAGACCGACGAGGGCGACGGCGTATTGATCAACAACAGCCTGGACCAGGTGTTTGCCTACCTCGACGACCCCGCCAATTCCGATGTCTTCGTTGAGGCGGTGCGCTATCAGCGTCTGGCCAAAGCCAAAGCTAAAGTTAAATAAAGCCAGCACCTAACGGTTTTTCTACAGGAGTTTCGGGTGGACGATTACCAGCAGACGATACGCATTTTGTCCGATCGCATTGTGCTGGCGCAGACGCCGATTCGCGTCCTCGATGCGGTCAAGTGGGACGACAGCATCCGCAAGGGTTTCCTCAAGGGCAAGGGCAAGGAAATGCCGGCAGTGGACCGTGACTATTACCTCAGTCGCCCGCTGTCTTTTGACTCCAGCAAAGTGAAACTGGAATTCCAGAACATCGAGCGCGACATCACCCGTCAGTTGGGTCAGTTCAACCCGGTCGGCCAGATCATGCGCCGCATGTGCAAGGAATACCGGATGGTGGTGCGCATGCTCGAAGCGCGCGGCACCGAGGATTTCGGGCTGATTTCCCAAGAGTTGTACGGCGCCGCGTCCGACGCGTTTCACGCCGGCGACCCGACCCTGGCCGACTTGGGGCTGATGCTCTCCGATTACCTGAACAACATCGACGGCCGTGGCGATCTGAAGGACGAACCGAAAACACTCACCGCCAAGGAAGCCGTCAGCCAGCTGCAACATCGATTGAACAAGGTGTTTGGCGAGGCCGAAGAAACCATTCGGGTGTTCGAGTCCGACGGGATCGTCGCCGATGCGGCGGCCGGCGCCGACTACATCAAGATTCGCGCCGACGCGATGTTCAACGAGCGTGACGTGCGCGCTCTGGAAGTCCACGAAGGGCTGGTGCATGTGGGCACCACGCTCAATGGTCTGAACCAGCCGATCTGCACCTTCCTCTCCAAAGGTCCGCCGTCGTCGACGGTGACTCAGGAAGGCCTGGCGATCCTGATGGAAATCATCACCTTCGCCTCTTACCCGAGTCGTCTGCGTAAACTGACCAACCGCACCCGCGCCATCCACATGGTGGAAGAGGGCGCGGACTTTATGCAGATCTTCGAGTTCTTCCGCGAGCAGGGTTTCGAAATGGCTGAAAGCTACGGCAATGCCAGCCGGGTTTTCCGCGGCTCGGTGCCCAATGGGCTGCCATTTACCAAAGACTTGTCCTACCTCAAGGGCTTTATCATGGTTTACAACTACATTCAGTTGGCCGTGCGTAAAGGCAAACTCGAGCAGATCCCGCTGCTGTTTTGTGGCAAGACCACGCTGGAAGACATGCGGACCTTGCGCCAGTTGGTGGATGAAGGACTGGTGGTGGCACCGAAGTATCTTCCGGATCAGTTCCGTGACCTGAACGCGCTGTCGGCGTGGATGTGCTTCTCCAACTTCCTCAATCACCTGAGCCTGGACCGGATCGAAGCGGATTACTCAAACATCCTTTGATATAGATCGTTCCCGCGCTCCGCGTGGGGATGCCGCCATGGACGCTCCGCGTCCACTGTGACGCAGAGCGTCACGGAATGCATTCCCACGCAGAGCGTGGGAACGATCATCAATAAATATGAGGTTTCAACGGATGAGAATCCTCGGCATTTTCTGCCTGCTTCTGACCCTCGGCGGTTGCAGCTCTTTGTTGTTCTACCCCGAGCCCGGCCAGTTGTTCACTCCGGAAAAAGCCAAACTCGAATTCCGCGATGTTACCCTCACCACGGCCGACGGCCTCAAGCTGCACGGCTGGTGGTTGCCGGCGAAAAAAGGTGTCGAGGTCAAAGGCACCGTGCTACATCTGCACGGCAACGGCGGCAATCTGCCCATGCATCTGGGTGGGAGTTGGTGGTTGCCCAAAGAAGGCTATCAAGTGCTGCTGGTGGACTATCGCGGTTACGGTTTGTCCGAGGGTGAACCGACGCTGCCGGCGATCTATCAGGACATCGACGCCGCGTTCAAATGGCTCGATCAGGCGCCCGAGGTCAAGGGCAAGCCGTTGATCCTCCTGGGGCAAAGCCTCGGCGGTTCGATGGCCGTGCATTACCTGGTTCAACACCCCGAGCGCCAAAAACTACTCAAGGCCTTCGTCCTCGATGGCGTGCCCGCCAGTTACCGCAGTATCGGTCAATTTGCCCTGAGCCATTCCTGGCTGACCTGGATGTTTCAGGTGCCGTTGTCGTGGCTGGTACCGGACGGCGACAGCGCGGTCAATTCCATGGCGCAGCTGGGCGGCGTACCGAAACTGATCTACCACAGCATCGACGATCCGATCGTGCCCCTTTCCAACGGCATCCGTCTGTATCAAGCTGCGCCGCCGCCGCGAGTGCTGCAACTGACCCGTGGGGGTCATGTGCAGACGTTCGCCGACCCGGTCTGGCGCAAAGTCATGCTGCGTTATCTCGAAGACCCGCAACATTTCAACGGTTTGCGCCGACTGGGTGAAGTCCCGAATTACCCGGCGCCGAAAAATTCTGAAGATGAACCACCAGAGAGTCCGCAATGAGTGAAGAACGTAACGCCATCCCGCTGATCATCACCGGTATCTGCAGCATCCTCGGCACTGTCGGGGCCCTGTGGTTCTACGGCTACCTGCACTTCGCCAAACCCGAAGATGCGCTGCTGCTCAGCGACTTCACCCTGCTCAAGACTGTGCCGGGCGAAGACTACAAAGTCTCCCTGGAGCCGGCCCCGCAAGTAGCCCAGTGCATCGATGGCGTGCTGGTGATGTTCGACACCGAACAGAAAGGCCTGAGTGGCGTATTGGTCAACAACAAGAAAAAAGCCGTGCGTTGCATAGGTCAGGAAACGCCGCAGAAGCTGCAACCGTAACGCGCCTTTTGATCTTAAAAACAAAAGCCCCGCCTGATCAGATCAGGCGGGGCTTTTGTGTTTCAGCAGACGATGCTTAGTTCGAGCTAACTGCCGAACGCGGGATCACCGGCTGGTTGTCATTGGAAATGGTCACTTCCACCCTACGGTTCATTGCACGACCCGAAACGCTGGTGTTCTCGGCCACCGGGTATTCCTTGCCATAACCCTGGGCCACGATGCGCGCTGGATCTACACCCATCTTGATCAAGGCCACTTGCACGGAAGTCGCACGGCGTTCGGACAGCGACTGGTTGTAGTTCGGCGCACCCGTGCTGTCGGTGTAGCCTTCGATAATCACTTTACGGTCCGGGTTTTCCTGAAGGAACTGGGCCAGTTTGTTGATATTCACCAGACCGCTGGACTTCAGCTCGGCCTTGTTGGTGGCGAACAGCACGTCACCGAACGTCACCAGCGTGCCGCGATCGGTCTGCTTGGCGTTCAGGCTGTCCTGCAACTGCTTGATCTGCGCGTCGCGTGCGTCCAGACGGGCCTGGGCACGTTGCGCAGAGGCATTTTTCAGATTGGCTTCTGCGGTGCGCAGCGCGATGGTCTGCTTGGCAACTTCAACACGTTGATTGGTCAGGTAAGCCAGTTGATCGACCTTGGCCTGGTTCTCTTTGTCCATGTAAGCCTTGTCGGCCTTGTCCAGGTAATCGCTGGCTTCTTTGGTTTCCAGCGCCGCGACTTTGCTGGCTTGCGGGTTGGTTTGCAGGCCGGTGTAGTTGGTACGGGCCTGTTCGAGGTTCGCGTTAGGCGGCGTGGAGCAGGCGGCCAGTGCAACGCTTGCGGCCAGCAGGGCAGGGATCATCAATTGTTTGCGCATCATGGTTTCGTCCTTTTAGTCGAGTAAGAAGTGCGTCGTGCCGCGCCGCTTATTGCACAGTGCGCTGGCTTTCCTGACGCAGTTCCTGAACCCCTTTCTGAGAGTCCTTCACCGCCAGTTCGGCTTTAATCGCCTGGGCTTTGCGTTCAGCCACTCGAGCGTCCCACTCGGCCTGTTCGGCCAGAATCTTGGCTTCGTCATACTTCTTGTCGTGCAGGGCGATTTCGGCTTGTTTGAGCTTGTCCTGGGCGGACTTCATCTCCACTGCCGCGAATTCGGTACCGCCGGCACTGACGGCACTGTTGACCGCCGATTCCGTTACGGCGAATTGCTCGCTTGGCGGGTTGCCGGCACAACCGGCTAGAACGAAGCTGCTGCCGATTGCCAGTGCAGCCAGTTTCAGACTACGCAGAGGGGGGAACGAGGATTTGGCAGTTCGGGTTTTCATGGTCTTCAACTCCATTGGAATAACTCCTGAAAAACTTAAAAATCCATCCTGGGCAAGGAGCCGCAACCTTCAATTTCCGGGGTGTTATGAAACGGCCGTCCCAGGCGTGGTTAATGGGTGTGACCCGAGGCGTTTTTCAAAAGTTCAGAGAATATGGCCCATTGCCTGAAAAAACTTTGACCGAACGGACAAGGCTCTAGACCGGGAATTTTCACAGCACATAGCCGTATTCCCAGCCCTGTATAGGGCCAGGAATGCGCAATTTTTGAGGGGGAAAGAAGCGTGGTAATCAGTGTTTCTGTTTGTCGTCAACGGCCGACAAATCGTGTAAATGACGACGGGACAACGCGAGAAAGCGCGGAGTCGGACCGACGTCTTCGTACAGCGGATCACCTTCTTCGTCGGTGGCCACGACCGTAGAGCCCTTCACATACGGGAAGCTCTTTTCGAGCTCTTCAAGCGCGGCGCCGATCAGCTCGCCGAGCAGTTCTTCGGGGTGTCGTTTGGGGTACATCTCGATAATCGCCGCCAGCCGAGCGGCGGCTTCCACGTCCAGATGAATCGTGTATCCGGTATCGGTCAGGCGACCCTTGGCGTTTTCTTCCCAGTGATGGGCAAGCTCGCGGATTTTCATAGTGACCTCATTGCGCACCTGCTCGTGGCAGGCAGTGTCAGTGTCCGACAAATGCCGGTTGCAGCCGTTGTACGGCTTACTCTTCAGACTAGCTTTAACGCCCAAGGTTTAAAGTCCCTTCGTCGTCTAATGGTGGGGGGTCATTGGGGGGATTGGGTGTATATCCGTTTTTGCGGTAGCGGCGGCTATTGGTTTCGCTTTTACAGCGAGTCACTTGGAAAAGCCCCAAGTAACCAAGGTCTCTTGCCCCTGACGTTCGGTGCCTCGCCTGGGCTCGGCATGCCCTCGCTCCGGTCCTGCTCCGTGGGCCCGCCGCCCCCGGCCAGGGCGGGCCGTTGGCGGCGGGCCCCCGGAGCAATGCCTTCGTTACGGCATGCCGAGCCTAGGCGAGGCACCGAATGGCGGGGCAAAAGCCTTTGGTTACTTGGGGCTTTTCCAAGTGACTCGCTGTAAAAGCGAAACCAATAGCCGCCATCACCGCAGAAACGGATATGTACCCCACCAATCCCAATCCCCATCCCCATCCCCATCCCCATCCCCATCCCCATCCCCATCCCCATCCCAAAACTTTCCCAGGTAAACAGCATTCCCTTCCTCGTCTGCTTGTAAGAACCGCTTTACAGCGGCACTCTCTAACGACGAAGCACACCCGGATTTTCGCTGGAGAACTGCTGATGACCGATATTGATGCACGCTTGCGCGAGGATGTTCACCTGTTGGGTGAGCTGTTGGGCAACACCATTCGTGAACAGTACGGGGACGGCTTTCTCGACAAGATCGAGCAGATCCGCAAAGGCGCCAAGGCCGACCGTCGCGGTTCGATGGACGCCGAATTGAGCGCCAGCCTCAACCAATTGAGCGAAGAAGAGTTGCTGCCGGTGGCGCGGGCGTTCAACCAGTTTCTCAACCTGGCCAATATCGCCGAGCAATATCAGCTGATTCACCGTCGCGAAGAGTCGCAGCCTGCACCGTTCGAAGCGCGAGTACTGCCGGAATTGCTGGCCCGCCTGCTTGCCGAAGGCCATGGTGCTGAATCCCTGGCCCGGCAACTGGGGCGGCTGGAGATTGAACTGGTCCTCACCGCACACCCGACCGAAGTGGCGCGCCGCACGCTGATCCAGAAGTACGACGCCATTGCCGCGCAGCTGGCCGCCCAGGACCATCGCGACCTGACCACTGCTGAACGCGAGCAGATCCACACGAAGTTGCAGCGCCTGATCGCCGAAGCCTGGCACACCGAAGAAATCCGCCGCACCCGTCCGACGCCTGTTGATGAAGCCAAATGGGGCTTCGCGGTGATCGAGCATTCGCTGTGGCAGGCGATCCCCAACTATTTGCGCAAGGCCGATAAAGCGCTGCATGACGCCACCGGCCTGCATTTGCCGCTGGAAGCGGCACCGATTCGCTTTGCCTCGTGGATGGGCGGCGACCGGGACGGCAACCCGAACGTGACGGCTGCCGTCACCCGTGAAGTCTTGCTGCTGGCGCGTTGGATGGCCGCCGATTTGTACGTGCGTGATGTCGATCACCTGGCGGCCGAGTTGTCGATGCAGCAGGCCAGCGACGATTTGAAGGCCAAGGCCGGGGACAGCGCGGAACCCTACCGCGCGGTCCTTAAACAGTTGCGTGAGCGCCTGCGCGCGACGCGTAACTGGGCTCACGCCTCCTTGACGAAGACCACGCCGCCCCCCGCCGATGTGTTGCAAAACAACCGCGAGCTGCTCGATCCGCTGGAGCTCTGCTACCACTCGCTGCATGAGTGCGGCATGGGCGTGATCGCCGATGGGCCGCTGCTCGATTGCCTGCGCCGGGCGGTGACGTTCGGGCTGTTCCTGGTGCGGCTCGATGTGCGACAGGACTCGTCGCGGCATACCGCGGCCATGACCGAAGTCACTGACTACCTCGGCCTCGGTCGTTACGAAGACTGGAGTGAGGAGGAGCGCATCACTTTCTTGATGCGCGAACTGAACAACCGTCGGCCGCTGCTGCCGGCGTACTTCAAGCCGTCGGCCGACACTGCCGAGGTACTGGCGACCTGCCGGGAAATCGCCGCGGCACCGGGCGCATCGCTCGGTTCTTATGTGATCTCCATGGCCGGCGCTGCTTCCGACGTGCTGGCCGTGCAACTGCTGCTCAAAGAAGCTGGCGTGTTGCGGCCGATGCGCGTGGTGCCGTTGTTCGAAACCCTTGCCGACCTCGACAACGCCGGCCCGGTGATCGAAAAGCTGTTGCTGTTGCCGGGTTATCGCGCGCGCCTGCAAGGGCCACAGGAAGTGATGATCGGCTACTCCGACTCGGCCAAGGACGCCGGCACGACGGCGGCGGCCTGGGCACAGTATCGGGCGCAGGAGCGCTTGGTAGACATCTGTCGCGAGCAGCAAGTGGAACTGCTGTTGTTCCACGGTCGCGGCGGCACCGTGGGTCGCGGTGGCGGTCCGGCGCACGCGGCGATTCTGTCGCAGCCGCCGGGTTCGGTGGCGGGGCGTTTCCGTACCACCGAGCAGGGGGAAATGATTCGTTTCAAATTCGGTCTGCCGGACATCGCCGAGCAGAATCTCAATCTGTACCTGGCGGCGGTATTGGAAGCGACCTTGCTGCCGCCGCCTCCACCGGAGCCTGCCTGGCGTCATTTGATGGACGAATTGGCTGCGGATGGTGTCAGCGCTTATCGCGCCGTGGTGCGGGAAAACCCGCAGTTTGTTGAGTATTTCCGCCAGTCCACCCCGGAACAGGAACTGGGACGCTTGCCACTGGGCAGTCGCCCGGCCAAGCGCCGCGCCGGCGGGATTGAAAGCCTGCGGGCTATCCCGTGGATCTTCGGCTGGACTCAGACGCGTCTGATGCTACCGGCCTGGCTCGGCTGGGAAGCGGCGTTGAGCAAGGCGCTAGAGCGCGGCGAAGGCGAGCTGCTGGGGCAGATGCGCGAGCAGTGGCCGTTCTTCCGCACGCGCATCGATATGCTGGAAATGGTGCTGGCCAAGGCCGATACCGATATCGCCCGGTCCTACGATGAGCGCTTGGTCGAGCCAGATCTGCTCCCTTTGGGTGCGCATTTACGCGACCTATTGTCGCAGGCTTGCTCGGTGGTCCTTGGGCTGACCGGTCAGTCGCAGCTACTGGCACATAGCCCAGCCACGCTTGAATTCATCCGCTTGCGCAACACTTACCTCGACCCTCTTCATCTATTGCAGGCCGAGTTGTTGGCGCGTTCGCGACAACAGGAAGTGGAACAGGGCAGCCCGGTAGAACAGGCGCTGCTGGTGTCTGTGGCGGGGATTGCCGCCGGTTTGCGTAATACCGGCTAAGGTTTTCGTCGTGGGGCAAGGCACTCGGCGCGAGCGTCGAGTGCCTCTGGGCGAGGGGTTGAAAAGTGCTGGCAGGCGACAGTTAGTGATGGGGTTGCGACTTGGGGTACCCCGACGAAAGGTCTCATCAGGCGCGGGTTTCTCCGACTTTCGGCGGCTTGTGTGGTCTGGGCCTGCTGTGTATCTTGATCAGCCTTTGGCCGTTTGGGCGGTCACGACCCTTTTTTGAGATTGGCCCCACGAGGCGAATCTGACGTTATCTATATAAAAATTGAGGAGCACATCGATGCGCGTCATTCTGCTGGGAGCTCCCGGGGCCGGTAAAGGTACTCAGGCTAAATTCATCACCGAAAAATTCGGTATCCCGCAAATTTCCACCGGCGATATGCTGCGTGCCGCGGTCAAGGCCGGCACCGAACTGGGCCTGATCGCCAAGAGCGTCATGGACAGCGGTGGTCTGGTTTCCGATGACCTGATCATCAACCTGGTCAAGGAACGCATCAGCCAGGCTGATTGCGAGAACGGTTTCCTGTTCGACGGTTTCCCGCGCACCATTCCTCAGGCTGAAGCCCTGGTGAAAGCCGACGTGGAACTGGATCACGTGGTTGAAATCGCCGTCGATGACGAAGAAATCGTTCAGCGTATCGCCGGTCGTCGTGTTCACGAAGCCAGCGGCCGCGTGTACCACACCGTCTACAACCCGCCGAAAATCGCCGGTAAAGACGACATCACCGGTGAAGCACTGGTGCAGCGCAAGGACGATACCGAAGAAACCGTGCGTCATCGCCTGTCGGTCTACCATTCCCAGACCAAGCCACTGGTAGCGTTCTACCAGAACCTGGCCGCTGATCAGGGCAAACCGAAGTACAGCCACATCGCTGGCGTCGGCTCGGTTGAAGCGATCACCGGCAAGGTGCTTGAAGCACTGAGCTGAAAAGTCTGAATCGCTTCATCTTCTACGGCCCGCTTGCGGGCCGTAGTTGTTTATACTGGCGCACTTTTTCTGAACTCTCTTACGGAAACATCGATGAGCACCTTGCTGGCCCTGGACACCGCGACTGAAGCTTGCTCCGTTGCCTTGCTGCATGACGGCAAGGTTACGAGCCATTACGAGGTGATCCCGCGCCTGCATGCGCAGAAGTTGCTGCCGATGATTCAGCAATTGCTGGCCGACGCTGGCACCACCCTGCAAGCGGTCGATGCCATTGCGTTTGGCCGTGGGCCGGGGGCATTTACCGGCGTGCGGATCGCTATCGGTGTGGTGCAGGGGCTGGCGTTTGCGCTGGAGCGTCCGGTGTTGCCGGTGTCGAATCTGGCGGTGCTGGCCCAGCGCGCCTTTCGCGAACACGGCGTGAGCCAGGTCGCGGCCGCCATCGATGCGCGGATGGATGAGGTGTATTGGGGTTGCTACCGCGAAACGGCGGGGGAGATGCGGCTGGTTGGCAATGAAGCGGTGTTGCCGCCGGAAGTGGCAGCGTTGCCAACTGATGCCAGCGGTGAGTGGTTTGGCGCCGGCACTGGCTGGGGTTATGCCGAACGTATCGCCGTCAAGCTGACCGGGCAGGATGCGGGCATGCTGCCTCACGCTGAAGACCTGCTGACCCTGGCACGTTTTGCTTGGGCGCGTGGCGAAGCGATCGTGGCTGATGAGGCTCAGCCGGTGTACCTGCGCGATAAAGTCGCGACGCCGAAAGCACGTTAATTTCCGAGAACGAGTTGGCTTCATCGCGAGCAAGCTCGCTCCCACACGATCTGCGCTAACCCCTGTAGGAGCGCGGCTTGCCCGCGAAAGCAATCTCCGAGATTTAGCCAATCGTAGTTTCTAATCCCTGGCTTTTAAACCTTTTCCATTTTCTGTGTTCTAGTTATCACTCGGCGGTTTGCGAAGCGGGCTATGCGCCACTAAACTGCCATCATTGATCCCGGACATGTACTCATGCGTATAGACGGCGTTCCCTCTCAGTCCTACCCCATCAAACGCAAGCCTCGCAAAGGGCCTGTGGCGGATGACGACTACGTCGATATCGACGGCGAGCTGGAAATTCCGTCCGAAGAGCAAATGGCCGCCCGCGCTGCCAAAGCCTCTGCGCAACGCTTGAGTAATCTCCCCGCCCGTCAACAAGACATGCTTTATCACCGAGCCATGAGCAACAGTGTCGCGAAGGCCCTGGCCAGCTACCTGAGCACCGCCGGTTTTGTCGATTGGGATCCGGATGTGCTGGGTCTCGACCTGTACATCTGATGCGGCTGCCTTACTTCCTTGGCTGTCCGTCCTGGAGTGAAAACGCCTGGCGCGATTATCTTTATCCGCCGGACGCTAAACCCGCTGAGTTTCTGAATCTTTATTCCCAAGTGTTCAACGCCGTGGAAGGCAATACGACCTTCTACGCAAGCCCGGCTGCGTCCACCGTGCAGCGTTGGGCCGAGACCATGCCCGAACACTTTCGCTTCACTGCCAAGTTCCCAGGTGACATCAGCCACAGCGGTGACCTGCGCGAACAATTGACCGATGCCGACACCTTCCTGCAATTGCTCAGCCCCCTCGGTGAACGGGTTTCACCGCTGTGGCTGCAACTGTCCAAAAGCTTCACGCCGCAACGATTGCCCGAACTGGCCGGATTCATCGATGCGCTTGAGCGGCCTCTGGCAGTTGAAGTACGGCATAACGAATTCTTCGCCAAGGGCGATGCCGAGAGAAGGCTCAATCGTCTGCTGCTTGATCGCGGTGTCGAGCGTATCTGCCTTGATCCCCGAGCGCTGTTCAGCTGCACATCGACCGATCCCTCGGTACTTCACGCCCAATCGAAAAAGCCCAGGGTGCCGACCCGTCCGGCCGCCTTCACGCAATGTCCGCAGGTACGCTTCGTCGGCCATCCGCAGCTTGAGGCCAACGACCCGTTCCTGGTGCCGTGGGTCGAGAAAATCGCCGTGTGGATCGAAGAGGGCCGCACGCCCTATATCTTCCTGCACACCGCCGACAACCTGCTGGCCGCCAAACTGGCGCAACGTTTTCACGTAAAACTGATGCTGCGTTTGCCTGGCCTGCCGCCGCTGCCTGAGCTATACAGAGAGCCCGCTGCCGAGCAACTTGGCCTGCTCTGAAGCGGTTTCCTTGCCTTTTTCAGGAGCCTGCCAATGGATGCGCAAACCCTTCGAGCCCAAGCGTTCAAAGCACTGCACGAACGCGAGGGTGCTTTTGTCATTCCCAACCCGTGGGATGCCGGCTCGGCAAAGATGCTCGCCAGCCTTGGTTTCGAGGCGCTGGCGACCACCAGTGCCGGTTACGCCTTTTCCAACGCCCGCCCCGATGGCGCGTTGACGCTGGACGACACCCTGGCAAACGTTCGGGCGATTGTCGCGGCAACTGATCTGCCCGTCGCCGTCGATCTGGAAAACGGCTTCTCTGACGATCCAGCCGAATGCGCACAGAGTATTTTGCGTGCAGCAGAGGCCGGTGCGGTCGGCGGCTCGATCGAAGATGCCACGGGTCGTGAAGAAACGCCGATTTACTGCTTCGAGCATGCCGTGGCACGCATCAAGGCTGCCGTGGCAGCAGCTCGCAGCTTGCCGTTTCCTTTCGTGCTGACAGCCCGGGCCGAGAACTTTCTGCACGGCAATCCTGATCTCGCCGATACCCTCCGCCGCTTGCAGGCGTTTGCCGAGGCGGGCGCCGACGTACTTTATGCGCCGGGTCTGCGCAGTGCTGAGGATGTGTTGGCGGTGGTCCGTGCCGTGGCGCCGAAACCGGTCAATGTGTTGATGTCTGGCGGACTGAAATTGACGGTCGAGCAGTTGAGCGAAATGGGCGTCAAACGCATCAGCGTCGGTTCGGCGCTGGCCCTGGCCGCGTATGGCGAGTTTTTCCGCGCAGCCGAGGAGATCCAGAAGTCGGGCACGTTCGGGTTCACGTCGCGATCCATGCCGTACGCCCAGGCCAATCAATTGTTCAAGGGCTGACGATGCGGTTTCGGTGGTGGTCGCTTTTGATGCTGTTAATCATTGGTGCGGCGGCCGTGAGCGTCTGGCGCGGCTGGATCTCACTGCCGCCGCAGTGGGATCCCTGGGCACCGCTGGACGTAAAGGCCGCGCCCAACTTTCTGACCCGCTACAAACTGATGCGCCTGCGCGATGATCCGCAGTTGTGCGATCTAGCCCTGAGCAGCTCTGGATTGCGCGTGACCCGTCGGGCCGACAGCCCCGACGCAACGTGCCCGTTGATCAACACGTTGCGTGTGCAAGGCGGCGAGGTGGCCCTGAGCAGCAGTTTCCTCGCCAGTTGTCGCCTGGCGGTGTCGTTCGCCCTGTTCGAACACCACGCCCTGCAACCGGCGGCACAGGCGGTGTACGGCCAAGCGGTTACGCGTGTCGACCATCTTGGCAGCTTTGCCTGCCGCAACGTCTACAGCCGCGAAAACGGCAGACGCAGCCAGCATGCCAGCGCCAACGCACTGGATATCGCCGGGTTTCGGTTGGCCGATGGCCGATCCATCAACGTGCTCAAGGATTGGCCGAAGGATAATCAGGACGCACAGTTTTTACGCCAGGTCCGCGATGGCGCCTGCGACATGTTCAGTGTGGTATTAAGCCCGGATTACAACGCCGCCCATCGCAATCACTTTCATGTGGATGTCGGGCCATGGTGGGTGTGTCGCTGAGGGCCTGTTATTGAAGGTCAGGCGGCGATGCGCAGGTTCTGCAGGACGATCGGGCGAGCCCAGCCGTTGTCGAAATCGAGTTGTTTCTGTTGCTCCACCAGCGCTTCGGGCGAGAATGGCGGGAATGGCTTGTCCAGCAGATCGAGTTCGAATTCGGCGATCGGCAGGTGCAGCGGACGCGGTTGCGGTGCGGCGTCAGGCGCTGGCAGTGGTTGACCGGCTGTGAGCACGATCGGGCGAACCCAGCTGCTTTCGAAGTCCTGTTGTTTCTGTTGAGCGACGATTTCTTGTACCGGGAACGGTGGGAACGGTTTGTCGGCCAGGTCCATGTCGAACTCGGCAATCGGCAGGAACAGTGGCTCCGGCGGGCGGACCTCGGTTTCTTTCACATCGCATTCACGCTGGGAAATGATGTGTGCGTAGAGTTCGCTGCCGACGGTCGGCTCGACCGGGCTCTCGAGATCAACCGGTGGGAAAGTCCCGCATGCAGGCACCACATCACTCGACTGTTCGGCCAGGGCCTGGGCAAAGAAATCTTGCCACAGATGACTGACGCCGCTCAGTGCTTGGGAGTTTCGCAGGCCATAATCGCCATGACGCGAGATGTAGCCTACGGATGTGGTTTGAATGTCTGACATTTCTCTCGGTCGACGCTCAGCTCTGGCAAAATGCTCGATAGTTTTGTTATCGGCCGTTTTTGCCGATCATTAATTTTTTGAGCACCTTTTCCCATGATTGAGCAACCTGCGGCCTGCCGCATCCATGTCGAGGCCCTGGCCGAGACTTATCAGCCACAGGCCGAACAATGGGCCGAGCGCCTGGGCTTGCCCATGCAGGTGGATGACGGCGAGTTTGTCTTGCAGGTGGGCGAACAGGGTTTACAACTGCAACAACTGGGGCCGGATGCGCCGGGGCCGGTGCGGGTGGACTTCGTCGAGGGCGGTGCGGCCCATCGCCGCTTGTACGGCGGCGGTAGCGGTCAGATGATCGCCAAGGCTGTCGGGGTTGCCCAAGGCGTGCGTCCACGCGTACTGGATGCCACGGCGGGGTTGGGCAAAGATGCGTTCGTGCTGGCGAGCCTGGGCTGCGAGATGAGCCTGATCGAGCGTCAGCCGCTGATTGGCGCTTTGCTTGAAGATGGCCTGGCGCGCGGCGCGGAAGACTTTGATGTGGCGCCGATCGTGGCGCGGATGCGCTTGCTCAAGGGCAATTCGATCGAGGTGATGCGCAATTGGGAAGGCGAGCCGCCGCAGGTGATTTACCTCGACCCGATGTTTCCCCATCGTGAGAAAACTGCCTTGGTGAAGAAGGAGATGCGCCTGTTTCGGCCGCTGGTCGGCGATGATCCGGATGCCCCTGCATTGCTCGAAGCCGCGTTGGCCCTGGCCAGCCACCGGGTGGTGGTCAAGCGGCCGCGCAAGGCACCGTGCATTGAAGGGCCGAAGCCGAGCCATGCACTGGATGGTAAATCCAGTCGGTATGACATTTATCCGAAGAAAGCGCTGAAGCCTTAAGACCGCGTAGAACCATTCGCGGGCAAGCCTCGCTCCTACGGGTTAGTGGAGATCCTGTAGGAGCGAGCGGTGCGGCGATCCGACTTGCCCGCGAAGGCGCCGGACCAGACACCCACTATCTATCAGGCTGTCTCTGGCCGATAAGCCCGCATAAACAACCTCACCACTTCCTGCACATGGCTCTCGGCCGCCTCCCCGGTCAACGGCTCGCCACATCCGTAAAGCAGCCTGAAATTCCCCGCACCCTTGAGCAAGCAGAAGAAATGCTCGGCCGCATTGCGCGGTTTGTCGATGCTCAAGGTACCGCTCTGATCAACCTTGATCAGCAACCGCTCCATGCCATGCAGCATGCGCTCAGGCCCAGCCTCGAAGAAGATCAGCGAAAGTTTCGGGTCTTGGCTGCCCAGCGTCATCATCAGTCGATGCAGGTTGACCGATTCGTCGCTGTTGATCAGCTGATGAAAACCGCGCGCGATGTTCAACAGCACCGTTTCAACGGCAATGCCGTCCGGCAATTCAAAAAACAGCGTCGGCAACTGTTCTTCGCACTTGGCCATGACGGCGGCGGAGAACAGCGTCTCCTTGTCGTCGAAATGGCTGTAGACCGTCAGCTTCGACACACCGGCCTCGGCCGCCACGGCGTCCATGCTGGTATTCGCATAACCCTTGCTCAGAAACAGAATTTTCGCCGCATCAAGGATCGCTCGGCGCTTGGCCAAATCCTTGGGACGGCCTGGGCCGTTGGGTGCTGAAAGATTGTTAGGCATATGCGCTTTTATTACTGGACTGGTGAGTTTGCTATTAATAACATACTGCCCAGTATAATTATTCCAAGCACCATTAGCGAAAGGTCCTTCACCATGTTCCGCTATGCCTTGCCTCTCGCGTTGCCAGTCAGTCTGGTGTTTTTATTGTCTGCGTGTGGTCACGAAGAGGCGCCTCAAGTCACCATTCGCCCGGCCATGGTCGTGCAGCCAGAGCCTTCGGCTCAGGCGATGGAAAGTTTTCCCGGTGAAGTCCGCGCACGGTATGAGCCGGACCTGGCGTTTCGCATTGGCGGCAAAGTCAGTCGACGACTGGTCGAAGAGGGACAGCGGGTCAAGGCCGACCAACCGTTGGCGGAGCTCGATCCTCAGGATGTACGCCTGCAACTGGAAGCCACCCGCGCCCAAGTCGCCGCTGCCGAGGCCAATTTGAGCCTGGTGCGCGCCGAGCGTGATCGCTACAAGACCTTGATGGACCGTCAGATGGTCAGCCGTTCGCAGTACGACAATTCTGAAAACCTTTACCGATCGGGTGAAGCACGCCTCAAGCAAATCAAAGCCGAATTCAACGTCTCGACCAATCAGGCCAGTTACGCCGTGCTGCGTGCGCCTCAGGATGGCGTGGTGGCCAAACGTGCGGTCGAAGTCGGGCAAGTCGTGGCGGCCGGGCAAACGGTGTTTACCCTCGCCACCGATGGCGAGCGCGAAGTGTCGATCAGCCTGCCGGAACAAAGCTTCGGCCGTTTCAAGGTCGCTCAGCCAGTCTCGGTAGAACTCTGGACCCAACCCGACCAACGTTTCGCCGGGCGCATCCGTGAACTGTCGCCTGCTGCCGATCCAAAATCGCGCACCTTTGCCGCCCGCATCGCCTTCACCGCCGGCAAGGTCCCCGCAGAACTCGGCCAGAGCGCCCGAGTGTTCATCCAGACCGCCGACGTGGTGTCGCTGTCGGTACCACTGTCGGCCGTCACCGCGGAAAACGGTGCCACCTACGTTTGGGTGCTTGGCGCCAACAACACCTTGAAAAAAGCCCCGGTCCGGGTCGGTGCCTTCGGCGAGAAAACCGTGCCGGTGCTCGAGGGCCTGAACGCCAGCGATTGGGTGGTGGCGGCGGGTGTTCATGTGCTTCATGACGGGCAGCAAGTGCGCCCGGTGGATCGCTCCAACCGCGTGGTCAATCTGGCGGACAAGGAGTAATCCCCGATGGGTTTCAATCTTTCCGAATGGGCGCTGCGTAATCGCCAGATCGTACTGTTCCTGATGCTCTTGCTGGCAGTTGTCGGCGCACTGTCCTACACCAAACTCGGCCAAAGTGAAGACCCGCCGTTCACCTTCAAGGCCATGGTGATTCGTACCATTTGGCCGGGGGCCACGGCGCAGGAAGTGTCGCGCCAGGTCACCGAGCGCATTGAAAAGAAACTGATGGAAACCGGCGAGTACGAGCGCATCGTTTCGTTCTCCCGTCCGGGTGAGTCCCAGGTGACGTTCGTCGCCCGTGATTCCATGCACTCGGTGGAAATCCCGGCCCTCTGGTACCAGGTTCGCAAGAAAATCAGCGACATCCGCCAGACCCTGCCACCGGGCATCCAGGGGCCATTCTTCAACGATGAGTTCGGCACAACGTTTGGCAATATCTACGCGCTGACCGGCGACGGTTTTGATTACGCGGTGCTTAAGGACTACGCCGACCGCGTCCAGATTCAGCTGCAACGGGTCAAGGATGTGGGCAAGGTCGATCTGCTCGGATTACAGGACGAGAAGATCTGGATCGAACTCTCCAACGTCAAACTCGCCACCCTGGGCCTCCCTTT
Organism: Pseudomonas sp. MDT1-16; assembly: GCF_054898115.1. Taxonomy (NCBI): domain Bacteria; kingdom Pseudomonadati; phylum Pseudomonadota; class Gammaproteobacteria; order Pseudomonadales; family Pseudomonadaceae; genus Pseudomonas; species Pseudomonas sp. MDT1-16. Next base: position 5,137,706 of record NZ_CM142717.1, on the reverse strand, counting down.
GGCGGCGGTGCAGCAGGCCCTTGAAGAACAGAACGCGGTGTCCACCGCCGGGTTCTTCGAGACCACCAGCGAACGCTTGCAGCTACGCGTCTCGGGGAATTTTCAGACAGTCGAAGAGATCAAGAGCTTCCCGATTCGCGTAGGAGATCGCAGCTTCCGCATCTCCGATGTGGCGGATGTGCATCGCGGTTTTAATGATCCGCCGGCGCCGCGTATGCGCTTCATGGCGGAAAATGCCATCGGTCTGGCCGTGGCGATGAAGGACGGTGGCGACATTCTGGTGCTGGGCAAGGCGCTGGAAATCGAGTTCGACCGGATCCAGAAAAATCTCCCTGCCGGTATGCAGCTGCGCAAGGTCTCCGACCAGCCAGCCGCAGTGAAAAGCAGCGTCGGCGAATTTGTTCAGGTGCTGGTGGAAGCGCTGGCAATCGTCCTGCTGGTGAGCTTTTTCTCCCTCGGTGTGCGCACCGGCATGGTGGTAGCGCTGGCGATTCCTTTGGTATTGGCGATGACCTTCGCCTGCATGTATTACCTCGGCATTGGCCTGCACAAGATTTCCCTCGGGGCGTTGGTGCTGGCGCTGGGATTGTTGGTGGACGACGCGATCATCGCCGTGGAGATGATGGCGATCAAAATGGAGCAGGGCTTCGACCGGATCAAGGCGGCCAGTTACGCCTGGACCAGCACCGCATTCCCGATGCTCACCGGGACACTGATCACCGCTGCCGGCTTCCTGCCGATAGCCACTGCGCAATCGGGTACCGGCGAATACACCCGTTCGATCTTCCAGGTGGTGACCATCGCGCTGCTGGCCTCGTGGGTGGCCGCCGTGGTGTTTGTGCCGTATCTGGGGGAGAAACTCCTGCCGGATCTGGCGAAAATTCATGCAGCCAAACACGGCACCGGCGACGGCCAGTCCGACCCTTACGGCACGCCGTTCTATCAGCACGTCAGGCGCCTGGTGGAGTGGTGCGTGCAGCGGCGCAAGACGGTCATTGTCCTGACGGTCGTGTTGTTTATCGGCTCTGTCGTCCTGTTTCGCTTTGTGCCACAGCAGTTTTTCCCGGCATCGGGTCGTCTGGAATTGATGGTCGATCTGAAACTGGCCGAGGGTGCATCACTAAGCAACACCAGCGATGAGGTCAAACGCCTCGAAGCACTGCTGAAGGATCACGCCGGTATCGACAACTATGTCGCTTACGTTGGCACCGGTTCGCCGCGTTTTTACCTACCGCTGGATCAACAACTTCCTGCGGCGAGCTTCGCGCAGTTTGTAGTCCTGGCCAAGACCATCGAGGAGCGCGAAACCCTGCGCACCTGGCTGATCGAAACCCTCAATGAACAATTCCCGGCCCTGCGTTCGCGGGTTACGCGTCTGGAGAACGGGCCGCCGGTTGGCTATCCGGTGCAGTTCCGGGTCACCGGTGAGCACATCGAGGAAGTCCGCGCGCTGGCTCGTAAAGTCGCGGCCAAGGTTCGCGAGAACCCGCACGTGGCCAACGTCCATCTGGACTGGGAGGAACCGAGCAAAGTTGTTTATCTGAACGTTGATCAGGACCGTGCCCGGGCGCTTGGCGTGAGCACTGCGAACCTGTCGAAGTTCCTGCAAAGCTCACTGACCGGTTCCAGCGTCAGCCAGTACCGTGAAGACAACGAATTGATCGAGATTCTGTTGCGCGGCACGTTGCATGAGCGCACCGAGCTGTCGTTGCTGCCGAGTCTGGCCGTACCAACTGACAACGGCCGCAGCGTAGCGCTGTCGCAAATCGCGACGCTGGAATACGGTTTCGAAGAAGGCATCATCTGGCACCGCAGCCGCTTGCCTAACGTGACGGTGCGCGCCGACATTTACGGCAAGGAACAACCGGCGACGCTGGTGCAGCAGATCATGCCAACTCTCGATCCGGTTCGTGCCGAGCTACCGGACGGGTATCTGCTGGAGGTCGGCGGCACGGTAGAAGACTCGGCCCGTGGGCAAAACTCGGTGAAGGCCGGTGTGCCGCTTTTCATCGTGGTGGTGCTGACGTTACTGATGCTGCAACTGCGCAGTTTCTCACGCACCGTGATGGTGTTTCTGACAGCGCCGCTGGGGTTGATCGGTGTAACACTGTTTTTGATAGTGTTCCGTCAGCCATTCGGTTTCGTTGCCATGCTCGGGACCATCGCGTTGTCGGGGATGATCATGCGTAACTCGGTGATTCTGGTGGACCAGATCGAGCAGGACATCGCCGCCGGGCTCAAACCGTGGCAAGCGATTATCGAAGCTACGGTGCGGCGTTTCCGGCCGATTGTGTTGACTGCGCTCGCGGCGGTGCTGGCGATGATTCCGCTGTCGCGCAGTGTGTTCTTCGGGCCGATGGCGGTGGCGATCATGGGTGGGTTGATTGTGGCGACGGCGTTGACGTTGCTGTTTTTGCCGGCGCTGTATGCGGCTTGGTTCAGGGTCAAGAAAGAGGCCGTTTGATCTTTTGATCTTGGCGGCCTTCGGGCCGACCATGCGCTTGTTGATTGAGTACATATCCGTTGCTGCGGTAATGGCCACTAATGGTTTCGCCCTTACGGCGACTCCCTTTGGCAAACGCCCCAAAGGAAGCAAAGGTCTCGCCCCAAGCGTCCGGCCCCTCGCTTAGGCTCGGCGTTCCTTCGCTCCGGTGTCCATCTGGGGGCATCGCCTCCGGTCGGCTTCGCTTCGACCTCCTCTCGATGTGTTCGACTGCGTCGAACGGCGCTGCGCGCCTCCCCCCAGATGAACACCTCCACTCAGCCTCCCGAAGGGGCGGGAGGGTCAAGGTCAAGAGCTGCAGGCGAGCTAACGCTCGGCCTGTTGAGTGGTTTGGGACGATTCAACAGATGATTTCGTTGTTAGCGTTGTTGGTATATCGCGTCCTGGAACACCTCGATCCGCAGCAATATCACAAACGAAAAAGCCCGCTGAACCTATAAAGGTCAGCGGGCTTTTTGTGAGTTTTAGTCACTCAATAATTACAACGTACCAAACACCTTCTTCGCCAGACTGGTCGCTGCCGCCGCAGGATTCTGGCGGATGGTTTCTTCTTGTTTACCAATCATCTCGAACAAACCGTTCAACGCCTGCTCGGTCACGTAGCTTTCGATGTTGGCGTTCTTCGCGTCCAACACACCCAGCGTTGCGGCTTGCCCTGCGAACGAGTTGTACTGTTTGGCCAGGCCCACCTGATCGGTGGCTTGCTTGACGATTGGCAGGAATTTCACGCGGATCTGTTCGCGGCTGGTTTTGCTCAGGTATTGAGTGGCGGAGTCCTTACCGCCGCTGAGAATGCCCTTGGCATCCTCCACGCTCATTTTCTTCACCGCCTCCACCAGGATCGGCTGGGCCTGGGTCACGGCGGTTTCAGCCGCTTTGTTCATGCTGGTTTCCAGCTGGTCGACCTGAGCGCCCATGCCGAAGGCCTTCATCTTGCTGGCGACCTTGCCGAGCTTGCCCGGCAATTCGATCTTCACGTCCGGGTTGTTACTGAAGCCGCCCGGCGTGCCGAGTTGTTTCACGGCCAGTTGCGCGCCTTGGGTCAGGGCATCCTTGAGGCCGCCGGTGGCGTCTTGTTGCGACAGGTCGTTGAGCGACAGCGCTAGGGCACTCGCGGAGATCATCAAGCCTGCGCACAGGCTGGCGAAGCGAAGGGTAGGGCGGAGCATGGCTGCTTCCTTGTTCAGAAAAGAGGATTAGCGGACGGCGTCGACGCGGATTTTCAGTGGCTGCGGGTCGCTGCCATCAAGCTGTACGGCGTGATGTTCGGTGGTGATGAACATCAGTTTTCCGTCGACTTCGATGCGTGCGCTGACTGAATAGCGATGACCCGGCTTGACCTGCACCGGATCGTAACTCAGATGAAACGGCAGCGGCACCTGGCCTTTGACCGGGCCTTTCTGTTCGTCGAGGATCACGGCGGGTGCATCGGCAAGAGACACGTCCTGCAAGCTGACGCTCAAGGTGGCGCTTGGCGGGAGGGCAATGCGTTGGAGGTAAAATACTTCGCCATCAAGGCTGGTTTTAGCGGCCGGTTGTAGGGTGTGGCAGGCTCCGAGCAATGCAGTAAGCCCCAGTAGCGAGAGTTTTTTCATGAGTTAAATCCCTGTCCTTGGCGCCCGGAGAAAAACAGCGCCAACGACAATTTAACGGATTTTCAAGGTGATTTCGCCCCATGTGATGTCGGGCAGTTGGGCTTAGGCGTTGTTGTCCGGATTTTTACGGACGTTGCGGACCACGACGTCCTCAGGGCGCAGATGGTTGACACCCAACTCCACTCGGTGAGGTTTGGTTGTTGCAAAGATCACCTCGCCGTTGGTTTCGATGCGTGCGGTGATTCCATAGCTGTGGCCGGGCAGCACATCAGCGGCCGCGTAAGTCAGATTAAAGTCCAGGCCTGCGGTTTCTGCATGAGGGATAACTTGCTGGGCAAGTTCTTTGACAGGCGCAGCCGGAGTGACATCTTGCAGGCTGACGTGAAGTGTCGAGTTCGGCGACAGCAGAATCTTTATCAGATAGTGCACGGTACCGCTGATGCTCATTACATGTTCGTTGCTCATTTGATCTCCTTATCAAATTAATCGTCGGAAATGACGAGCCGTCAGCATATCGCCGGGGGCACCGAACCGTGTGTAGGAGTATTCCTGCGCTTGGGGGCGAATTTATAGCGGGATAGATCAGAAGCATCCTTGCTTCTGAACAATGGTGCCGCGTAGTTCCCTCGATGGATCAGAGAGGCTTTACCAGCTCCGCCGCATCTTCACTGCGATGCAGCGCAACCTGACGAATCGACAAGCGAATCTCCGCCGGCAACACCCGTTTGGCCGCACCTTCCGCCAGTTCTCCCAGCAGTTCGTGATAACTCAGCTTGCCGGCCTCATCGCGCTTGAGCACGTCGAGGTCGAGCATTGTCTGAATGAAGTGGCGGAACAGGCTCTTGTCGAAGAACTCCGGGGCGTTCAGGCCATGGAGGATCGACAGGCGCTGGGCCATGACGGTGCACAAGTCTTCCAGTTCTTCGGCGCTGATGCTGTTCTGGCCGCTGTTGAGCAGCAGCGAGACCGTCATGTAGAAGCGTTGCAGGGTCTGGGCGATGCTTTTCGACAGCAGCGTCAGCAGCACGAAATGCCGCGAACTCGGCGCCGGACGCAGGTAGACGTCATTCTCAAAACGCAGCAGACCTTGATCGACGAACGCTTCGAGCCATTGATCGATCACCGCATCCAGCTCGTCCAGCGACCAGCGAATGAACAGCTCCGATTGCAGGTACGGGTACAGCGCGCGGGTGTAGCGCAGGATCTGTTCGCGGCTCATGCGCGAGGCGCTCTGGAAGAAACTGGCCAGCAGCGCGGGCAGGGCGAAGATGTGCAGCACATTGTTGCGGTAGTAGGTCATCAGGACGGCGTTCTGCTCGTCCAGATACAGAATCTTGCCCAGTGCATCGCTCTGCTCGGACAACAAATCCATGTCCTTCACGTGCTCGATCAGCGCCCGGCCATCGCCTTCCGGCAACGTGGTGTGCGGCGAATACGGGACTTTGCGCAACAGCGCCAAATATAGATCAAGTACCCGCGCCATGGCGCGATCATCCAGGGCCAGGCGGCTGGTGGACAGCAACGCCAGCGCCACCAGATTGACCGGGTTGATCGCCGCCGCTTCGTTCAAATGCTGCGCGACTTTCTCGCCGAGGCGGTGGGTGGTTTCGTTGAGCCAGGCCGGTTTGAACTGCGGGCCGAGTTCCTGTTTACGCCAGTCCGGCTGTTCGCTGTCGAGGAATTCTGCCAGTTTGATCGGCTCGCCGAAGTTCACCGCCACTTGGCCGAAGCGCTGCTTGAGGGCACCGATGACTTTGAAAATGTCGAAGATCGATTCTTTCTTCTTGCTCGCGCCACGCAGTTCACCGAGGTAGGTCCGGCCTTCCAGCACGCGCTCGTAGCCGATGTAGACCGGGATGAAGACGATCGGCATCCGCGACGAACGCAAGAAGCTGCGCAGGGTGATTGCGAGCATCCCGGTTTTCGGTTGCAGCATGCGCCCGGTGCGCGAACGGCCACCCTCGACGAAGTACTCCACCGGGAAGCCTTTGGTGAACAGGGTGTGCAGGTATTCGTTGAACACCGAGGTGTAGAGCGGGTTGCCCTTGAAGGTGCGGCGCATGAAGAACGCACCGCCGCGCCGCAGCAAGCTGCCGATCACCGGCATGTTGAGGTTGATCCCGGCGGCAATGTGCGGTGGGGTCAGACCGTTGCGGAACAGCAAGTAGGACAGCAGCAGGTAGTCAATGTGGCTGCGATGGCACGGCACGTAGATCACTTCGTGCCCCTGAGCGACCTTCTGCACGCCTTCGATGTGGTTGACCTTGATCCCGTCGTAGATCTTGTTCCAGAACCAGCTCAGCACCACTTCGAGGAAGCGGATCGCGGTGTAGGTGTAGTCAGAGGCGATCTCGTTGCCGTAGCGCAGGGCCTGGGCCTTGGCTTTCTCCGCGGAGATGTTCTCGCGCTCGGCTTCGTCGAGGATCGCTTGCTTGACCAGAGGCTGGTTGAGCAGGCCCTTGACCAGGTTGCGACGGTGGGAAATGTCCGGGCCGATCACGGCGGCTTTCAGATTACGGAAATGCACCCGCAGAATTCGCTGGGCCATGCGCACGGTGCGCTCGTGGCCTTTGTTGTGGTCGATCAGCTCACGCAGGTGAATCGGCGCGGAGAACTGCACCCGGGTCTTGCGCCCCAGCACAATGATGCTCAGCAACCGGCGCAGACGCCCGGTGACCGCCCAGCTGTCGGCGAAGAGCAGTTTCCACGGGCTCGATTCGCTGTCCGGCGACTGACCCCAGAACACGCTGACCGGAATGATCTGCGCATCTTCAGCGGCGTTCTGGCTCAGGGCACTGACCAGGCGAGTCAGGGTCGGCGGCGCGCCACGTTTGTCCTGGCGGCCGAGCCAGTCGGGCTCCGGCGTCAGGTAAAAGAACGCGGCGGGTTCCACCAACGTACCTACCGATACCGGCAACACCGAGCGCGGCAGGCCGGCCTTGCTGCACTCGGTATCGACCACGGCAAGGTCGGTCAGCGAAGGGTTTTGCAGGACGTAGAACACCGGACGACTGCGGTCGAGGTTGAGGGTGAACGAAGACTGATTGATCGTCTCCGAGCGTACCCAGAGATACAACAGTCGGCGCAGAGTGCCAAACACAAGACGGCGGAGCGGGGAACGGGTCATACGGCTTCTGCGTGAGTGAATAAAACCGAGCGTTTGCTTGGGCGGGCGTAGGGGGCTTTCTCAATTAGTTTCCACGCCGCGTTGTCGCCTTAAAGCGGGCCAGGCAAGGCGCGGGCCGCTGGGAATGGTTGTTCCCTTTCCAAGGCCTGCAACGCAGCCTGGCCCGCCTTAAGGCACAACCCGAAGGGCCGGGCCTGCTGTTGTGCAGGGCTGTGTTGCTCGAAACTTATTTGGAATGACCAAACCACGTTTCTCGCGCCTTGCCCTGCACAACAGCAGGCCCGGCACGGCGCGGAAACTAATTGAGAAAGCCCCCTAGTGTGCCGTATTCGTCGAAAATCGGCAAAAAAGCGGTTAAGTAAACTTGAGTTGAGAGTTTCGACGGCTGTCATATACTCGGCCGTTCAAAATAAAAAGAAGAGGGACTGATACATGGCTACGCGCGAAACCGGCAACGTGAAGTGGTTCAACGACGCCAAGGGTTATGGCTTCATTCAGCGCGAAGACGGGGTGGACGTGTTCGTGCACTACCGCGCGATCCGCGGCGAAGGTCACCGCTCGTTGGCTGAAGGTCAGCAGGTTGAATATGCCGTGGTGACCGGCGAGAAGGGCTTGCAGGCTGAGGATGTTGTAGGCCTCTAGAGATCGTTCCCACGCTCCGCGTGGACGCTCTGCGTCCGCTTCTGGGACGCGGAGCGTCCCGGGCTGCATTCCCACGCAGAGCGTGGGAACGATCAGTGTCAGGCAGTTTTCCAGGTGATTTCTTCTTCACCATCCGCGCTGATGCGCATCCAGCGATCGGCCGATTCCTCACCTTCTTCCTCGACCCAGCTACCCGGTGCACAGCGCACTTCGACGTTCAGCGCGGCAAACGCAGCGCGGGCGCAGGCGATGTCGTCTTCCCACGGGGTCTGGTCGCTTTCCAGGTACAGGCTGTTCCATTTGCCCACGGCTTTCGGTAGCCAGGTCACGGGCACGTTGCCGGCCTTGCACTTGTAGGTCTGGCCTTTCTGGACCCAGTCGGTGCAGGGGCCCAAAGCAGCGCCGAGCCACGCCGCGATGGCCTTGTAGTCGACGTCGGCGTCTTTCAGGTAAATCTCGATATCGGGTTGGCGCATGGATGTCCTCACTGCGGGTCTGAAAAATCCATTCGCGGATTTAGCCGGCCTTGAGCCGTTGCTCAAGACCAAAAATTATTGAAGTACGAAATAATCGTAGCGCATCGATACGGTGACTTCGAACGGCTCGGCCTGTTCGATCACCGCCGTCCGGCGTTCAGCACTGGCGCGCCAGCCGTGAGGCGTCATGGCCAGCAGGTTGGCGCGATCCTGACCCTTTTCCAGCGTCAGCTTGAACTCCAGGGTTTCACTGTGTTGCAGCGTCATGCCTTCCGGCACCAGAGCCAGGTGCTTGTCGTCGGTGTACTCACGCACTTCGTCGTACAGCCGCTCGCGCAATTCCATCAGATGGCCGCTGGTCGGCCCGACTTTCATCAGACCGCCGCCGGGGCTGAGCAGACGTTTGGCTTCCTCCCAGTCCAGTGGGCTGAAGACGCTGGCGAGAAACTGGCAGCTGCCCGAGGCCAACGGCACCCGCGCCATGCTGGCGATCAACCAGGTCAGCTGCGGGTTGCGTTTGCAGGCGCGTTTGACGGCTTCCCGGGAAATATCCAGCGCGTAACCGTCGGCGTTCGGCACGGCCTCGGCGATTTGCGCGGTGTAGTAACCCTCGCCACAACCGATGTCCAGCCAGCGCTGGGGTGCGTATTGCGCAGCCAGTTCGGCCAGACGCTTGGCCACCGGTGCGTAATGACCGGCGTTCAAAAAATCTCGCCGGGCTTCGACCATCGCCAGGTTATCCCCAGGGTCGCGGCTGTTTTTGTGCTGCACCGGCAACAGGTTCAGGTAACCCTGACGAGCGCGGTCGAAACGATGCCCGGCGGGGCAGGCCACGCCGTTGTCCACCGCGTTCAGCGGTTCGCTGCAGATTGGGCAGGCGAGCATCAGGCGAGCAACTTGATCAGGGTCTGGTAGTAGATTTCGGTCAGCACATCGAGGTCGGCAGCCAGCACACGCTCGTTGACCTGGTGGATCGTCGCGTTGACCGGGCCCAGTTCAACCACCTGAGTGCCCATGGTCGCGATGAAGCGCCCGTCGGAGGTGCCACCACTGGTGGATGCGCGGGTTTCGCGGCCGGTGATGTCCTTGATGCTCGACGCAACGGCATCGAGCAATGCGCCCGGCTCGGTCAGGAACGGCAGACCGGACAGCGCCCAGTCGATGTGCCAGTCCAGGCCATGTTTGTCGAGGATGTCGGCAACGCGCTTTTGCAGGCCTTCGACGGTGGATTCAGTGGAGAAGCGGAAGTTGAACACCGCCACCAAATCACCCGGGATCACGTTGGTCGCGCCAGTGCCGGAGTTCACGTTGGAAATCTGGAAGCTGGTCGGCGGGAAGAAGTCGTTGCCGTGGTCCCAATGCTCGGCGGCCAGTTCGGCCAGCGCCGGGGCGACGAGGTGGATGGGGTTCTTCGCCAGGTGCGGATACGCCACGTGGCCCTGCACCCCGCGCACGGTCAGCTTGGCGCCGAGGGAGCCGCGACGGCCGTTCTTCACCACATCACCCACCAACGTGGTGCTCGACGGTTCGCCAACAATGCACCAGTCCAGACGCTCCTTACGAGCGGCAAGGCGTTCAACCACAGCCTTGGTGCCGTGGTGCGCCGGACCTTCTTCGTCGCTGGTGATCAGGAATGCCACCTTACCCTTGTGATCCGGGTAGTCGGTGACGAAACGCTCGGCCGCCACGGTCATGGACGCGAGGCTCCCTTTCATGTCCGCCGCACCACGGCCGCAGAGCATGCCGTGTTCGTCGATCACCGCGTTGAACGGGTCGATCTGCCAGGCGGTCACCGGGCCGGTCGGCACTACGTCGGTGTGGCCGGCAAAGCACAGCACCGGACCGTCGTGTTTGCCGTGGATCGCCCAAAAGTTATCCACATCTTCGATACGCATGGGCTCAAGCGCAAAACCGGCATCGCCCAGGCGCTGCATCATCTGCTTCTGGCAATCGGCGTCGACCGGCGTCACGGACGGACGGCGGATCAGGTCGATGGCGAGTTGAAGGGTCGGCGAAAGGTCGGCGTGGGCCGTCATGGGGAACTCCGAAAGATCTTGTGTAGGAGCGAGGCTTGCCCGCGAAGAACGATAATGCGGTGTATCTGTTACACCGAGTCGCTTCATTCGCGGGCAAGCCTCGCTCCTACAGGGATTGGGCTGGGCGCGCAAAATGGCGGTTATCTTAAAGCAAAACGGCGGCCATTGGCCGCCGTTTAGTGCATCTGTCACGATTTAGACCGCTGGTAGAGTCTCGACCTCGGCTGCCGGTTTTGGCAGAGAGGACAAGAACGCCATGATCAGCGCCGCCAGGTATGGCAGCGACTGCACCAGCAACATGGTCACCCAGAAACGCATGTCGTTGCTCGGCATGCCGTTCACCAGGTATATCCCCAGCGCCGCGCCCCACAACAGCAGCATGATGAACACTTCTTCGCGAGCCTCCGAAATCGCCACCCAGAAGCCGTGATTATCGGCGTTCTTCGGTGTACGGAAAAACGGAATGCTGCTGGTGAAGAAGCCGTACAACACCGCTTTGGCGATGGTGTGCGACAACGCCAACCCGGCCAAAGCCGCGCAGAATGCATCCTTGAGGTTGACCCCCACCGCACGGCGGTAGAGGAAGATGATCTTGCCAACCTTGAACACGAACAGCGCCAGCGGCGGGATCGCGAAAATCAACAACGGCGGATCGACCCGCTGCGGCACGATGATCATCGCCGCCGACCACAACAAGGCGCCCACGGTGAAGAAGATGTTCATGCCGTCCGCCACCCACGGCAACCAGCCCGCGAGGAAGTGGTAACGCTGGCCACGGGTCAGCTCGGTACCCTTGCCGCGCAACAGGCTGGTGGTGTGACGCTTGATGATCTGAATCGCGCCATAGGCCCAGCGGAAGCGCTGTTTCTTGAAGTCGATAAAGGTATCGGGCATCAGGCCTTTGCCGTAGCTGGTGTGGTAATACGCCGCCGACAGACCTTTTTCGAACACGCGCAGACCCAACTCGGCATCTTCACAGATGCACCAGTCAGCCCAGCCGAGCTCCTCGAGCACCGAACGCCGGGTCATGGTCATGGTGCCGTGCTGGATGATCGCGTCACGGTCGTTACGGGTGACCATGCCGATGTGGAAGAAACCTTTGTATTCCGCGTAGCAGAGCTTCTTGAAGGTGCTTTCGTTCTGGTCGCGGTAATCCTGTGGCGACTGCACCACGGCGATTTTCGGATCGGCGAAGTGCGGCACCATGTGCTTGAGCCAGTTCGGGTCGACGCAGTAGTCCGAGTCGATGACCGCAATCACTTCGGCATCCTTGGCGGTGTGCGGAATCAGGTAATTCAGCGCGCCGCCCTTGAAACCAGCCAACGGCGCAACGTGGAAGAACTTGAAGCGCGGGCCGAGGGTTTCGCAGTAGGCCTGCACCGGTTCCCAGACCGCCGGGTCCTTGGTGTTGTTGTCGATGATCAAGACTTCAAAGTCCGGATAATCGAGGTTGGCCAGCGCATTGAGGGTCTGTTTGACCATCTCTGGCGGCTCGTTGTAGCAAGGGACGTGAATCGAGACTTTTGGTCGGTAGTCCGAATCACCCACCACCGGCAGGAATTCGCGCCGGCGTTTGTGGGTCCAGACTGCTTCGGCCAGTTCGTGGGCCTCGGTCAGCAGCACGATAAACACCCCGAGCGCGCCGAGGGCAAGGAGGAAGCCCACCGTCAGGCTGAACCAGGTGCTGTATTGCAGGCTGTAGTCGTAACCGATCCACACCAGCACCGAACCGCAAAGGAACGCGATGAAGGTCAGGAAGGTGCGGCCGCGTTGACGCAGGGCCGAACCGTCGATCATCAGCAAGGTCAGGGAGAGCAGGGCCAACACCACCGAACCGACAGCGAGCACGCGCCATTGCGGTATGGCGACGACCGGGCCTTCGAAGTTGAATTTCTGCTGACGAGCGGCGTTGAACACGCCCCAATAGGCGCCTACCGAGCCTTCGTCGCTGGCTTTCCAGGGTTGGTCAAACGCTTCGATCACGAAGTAGTTGAAACCCTGGCGGTTGAGCTTGTTGACCAGTGTGCGCAGGTAAATCGCCTGGTCTGCCGGCGACGCATCGGCACCGCCGCGCATGCGACCGTTGCTTGGCCAGCCGACTTCCGACAGCAGCAGCGGTTTTTTCGGGAACATCTTTTTCAGGTCGCGGGCACGGTCGAGTACGAACTGCCCGGATTGCTCCATCGGAACATGTTCCCAGTACGGTAGGACGTGGGCAGCGATCAGGTCGACGTGCTTGGCCAGGCTCGGGTTTTCTTCCCAGACGTGCCATTGCTCGGACGTGGTCACCGGCACTTTCACTGCCGCGCGGACGCGATCCAGAATAATGCTGAGCTCCGCGGCGGTAATTTCCTTACGGAAGATCGCCTCGTTGCCCACCACCACGCGAACCACGCTGCGGGAGGTATTAGCCAGGTCGATGGCGCGCAGAATTTCACGCTCGTTGCGCGCAAGATCCGGGCTGATCCAGATACCCAGCGTCACGCGCACACCGAACTCTTCGGCGAGCTTGGGAATATCGCCCAGCGTGCCGTCGACCGAGTAAGTACGGATGTTGTCCGTCAGCTTGCTCATGATCTCCAGATCGCGACGCATTTCATCGTCGGTCGGATACTGTTCTTTTTGTGGGTACTGGCCTTGCTGGAACGGCGAGTACGAAAAGCCAGAGATCTGTTCAGGCCAGTTGGGGGCGGTGACCGGGCGGTTAATCAATGCCCAGAAGCCGGTAAACAAAGCAGCGATGGCGAGCACCACGACCAGGTTGAGTCCAAATTTACGCGATGACATAGCTTTTTCGGGTTCCAAAGGCTGTGGAACGAAGGAACGGTTGGCGGCTGGCTGCCAGGGGGCAGGCGCGCGCATCCTACACTGGAGGTTCTCTGACCGTACAGCGAACAGGGAAACGCCCGACATTGGGCACTCTGGTTTCACATAAGTTCTTACACTTGTCGCTGGAAGGTTAAAAGTTCTCGCACTGTAGCCCTATAATGCGCGCCGGTTTTTGGGGTAATGGTCATGAGTACAGAAGATCCGCGGTTTGCAGGTATCGCCCGTTTGTATGGCATCGACGGCCTGGAGCGCCTGCGCGCGGCCCACGTGGCGATCGTCGGCGTCGGTGGCGTCGGTTCCTGGGCGGCGGAAGCTGTCGCCCGTTGTGGCGTGGGCGAGATTTCGCTGTTCGACCTGGATGACGTCTGCGTCAGCAACGCCAACCGTCAGTTGCACGCGCTGGACAGCACCGTCGGCAAACCCAAGGTCGACGTGATGGCCGAGCGTCTGCGCGGGATCAACCCGGACTGCACGGTGCACGCCGTGGCGGATTTCGTGACCCGCGAGACCATGGCCGAGTACATCACGCCGAACATCGACTGCGTGATCGACTGCATCGACAGTGTGAATGCCAAGGCTGCACTGATCGCCTGGTGCAAGCGCCGCAAGATCCAGATCATCACCACCGGCGGTGCAGGCGGGCAGATTGATCCGACACTGATTCAGGTCTGCGACTTGAATCGGACATTCAATGATCCATTGGCCTCGAAAGTGCGCTCCACATTGCGCCGCGACTACAACTTCTCCCGTACCGTGACCCGTCATTACAGCGTGCCATGCGTGTTTTCCACTGAACAACTGCGCTACCCGAAACCGGATGGCAGCATTTGTTTGCAGAAGAGTTTTGTCGGTGACGGTGTGAAGCTTGACTGTGCTGGAGGGTTTGGTGCGGTGATGATGGTGACGGCGACATTTGGCATGGTCGCGGCGACCAAGGCTGTGGATAAGATAGTGGCCGGCGTGCGGCGGCCAGCTGATAGGGTCAAACCTGTCTGAGCCGTGATCGTTCCCACGCTCCGCGTGGGAATGCAGCCCGGGACGCTCCGCGTCCCTTCAAAAGCCGAACGCGGAGCGTCCGTGGAGGCATTCCCACGCAGAGCGTGGGAACGATCAGTCGGCGGCGAGTTCACGCATTCGCTGTAATACGGCATTCAGGCCGTTACTGCGCGACGGCGACAGCTGCCGCGACAAGCCCAGCTGATTAAACCACTCCGGCAAATCCACCTGCTGCAACTCGACAGCCGACAACCCGTTAACCCGCGCCAGCAACAACGCCACCAACCCGCGAATCAACCGCGCATCACTGCTCGCGGCAAACAGCCAGTGGCCATCCTGCAACTCGCCCACCAGCCACACTTGGCTTTCACAGCCATGTACACGGTTGGCGTCGACCTTATCCACATCGCTCAACACCGGCAGGCGATCGCCCCATTGCATCAGCAGACGCGCCCGCTGTTCCCAGCCAGCGGCATTTTGAAAGGTTTCCAGTGCCGTAGCGGCATCGGCGGGCAAGCTCATCGCAGCAGCTCCAACGCCTGATCCAGCGCTTCAAAGAATCGCTCCAGGTCTTCGGAGTCGTTGTACAGCGCCAACGACACCCGAATCGCCCCGGCCAGCTCAAAACGCTTGAGCAACGGCATGGCGCAATGATGACCGGCGCGCACCGCGATCCCCTGTTCCGTTAGCAGGTGCGCCAAATCAGAGTTATGCACACCCTCGACGACGAAACTGGCCAGCGCCAGCTGCGGCTTGCCCAGCAAGCGAATGCCGTTGCGCGCTTCAAGGCCTTTGAGCAAATAGTCATGCAGCGCTGCTTCATGGGCAGTCACGGCGTCCTGATTGAGCCCTGCCAGATAATCCAGGGTCGCGCCCAGACCGATCACACTGGCGATCGGCGGCGTTCCCGCCTCGAACCCCAGTGGCGCTGGGCGAAAGCGAGCGCTGTGGTAATCCGCGTCCAGCACCATTTCACCGCCGAATTGCCAATGACGCAGTTGCTTAAGCGCTTCATTGCGCCCGAACAGTACGCCCAGGCCATCGGGGCCATAGAGCTTGTGGCTGGAAAACACATAAAAATCGCAACCCAGCGCCTGCACGTCATGCCGACCATGGACCACGCCTTGAGCGCCATCGACCACGGTCAGCGCGTTGTGCGCCTGGGCCATCGCCAACAGCGCGGGCAATGGCTGCCAGGCACCGAGGACGTTGGACAGCTGACTGACCGCCAGCAAACGAGTTTGCGGACCAATCAACTGCGCGGCGGCATCAAGGTCGATCAAACCGTCGGCATCCAGCGGCAGGATCACCAGTTTCAGCTCGCAACGGAGGGCAAGCTGCTGCCACGGCAACAGATTGGCGTGATGCTCCAGGGCGCTGATGACAATTTCATCGCCCGGATTGAAAAGATGCTCCAGGCCATAAGCCAGGAGGTTCAGCGCAGACGTTGTGCCATGGGTAAAGATGATCTGCCCGCAATCGCCGGCATTGAGCCAATGGGCGACTTTGCTGCGGCTGGCCTCGAACGCCTGGGTGGCGTGGGCGCCGGGCAAATGTTGCGCCCGATGCACGTTGGCCGCGCCGTTGGCGTAGTAATGCGCCAGGGCATCCAGCAGGGCTTGAGGTTTTTGCGTGGTGGCGGCGTTGTCCAGATACGTCTGGTCTTGCCGTTGCAATGCGGCGATGGCCGGAAAATCGGCGCGCCAGGGGGAGGGCACAAGCATGGTGGTCAAGACTCGTTTGAGCAGGCCGGGCGCTGATGATACGCGCCCGGCCGCTCGACTAACATCGAGTCGCTGCTTAGTTGTGAGCGTGCAGCGCTTCGTTCAGTTCGATGGCCGATTTGTGGGTTTTGCACTCCACAGCACCGGTCTCCGAATTGCGGCGGAACAGCAGGTCAGGTTGACCGGCCAGTTCACGGGCCTTAACGACTTTGACCAGTTTGTTGTGCTCGTCCAGCAGCGCAACCTTGGTGCCGGCCGTCACGTACAGGCCCGACTCAACAGTGTTGCGGTCGCCCAACGGGATGCCGATACCGGCGTTGGCGCCGATCAGGCAGCCTTCGCCGACCTTGATCACGATGTTGCCGCCACCCGACAGGGTGCCCATGGTCGAGCAACCGCCGCCCAGGTCCGAACCCTTGCCGACGAACACGCCCGCCGACACACGACCTTCGATCATGCCAGGGCCTTCGGTGCCGGCGTTGAAGTTGACGAAACCTTCGTGCATGACGGTGGTGCCTTCGCCCACGTAAGCGCCCAGACGGATACGCGCCGCATCAGCAATACGCACGCCAGCCGGTACCACGTAGTCGGTCATTTTCGGGAACTTGTCCACCGAGAACACTTCCAGCAACTCGCCGCGCAGACGAGCTTCGAGTTGATGCTCCGCCAGTTCGGCCAGGTCGATCGCGCCCTGGCTGGTCCACGCCACGTTCGGCAGCAGAGGGAACACGCCGGCCAGGTTCAGGCCATGCGGCTTGACCAGGCGATGGGACAACAGGTGCAGCTTCAGGTAAGCCTCTGGGGTGGAGGTCAACTGAGCGTCTTCGGCCAGAAGGGTCGCGACCAGCGGCTTGTGGCTCTCGGCCAGACGAGTCAGCAAGGCAGCCTGGGCAGCGTCGACGCTTTTCAGGGCGTCGGCCAGTTGCGAAGCTTGAGCGGTGCTGAACGCGATGGCCTGATTGCCTTCGGTGTAGCCCAGAACAGGTGCGATAGCTGCGACCAGTTCGGCCGACGGGTTGAGCAGTGGCTGCGCGTAAAACACTTCCAGCCATGCGCCTTGACGGTTTTGAGTGCCGACACCAAAGGCCAGGCTGAACAGAGTAGTGGACATGTTGATACCTCTAACAAAATGGAACGGGCTGCCTTACTTGAGCGCTGCCGCGTAGATATCTGGCTTGAAGCCAATCAGGGTTCGGTCACCGAGATCAAGCACCGGGCGTTTGATCATCGAGGGTTGCGCGAGCATCAGCTCGATGGCTTTCGGCTGGTCGAGATCGGCTTTGCGTTCGTCGTCGAGCTTGCGAAAGGTCGTGCCTGCACGGTTCAACACCACTTGCCAGCCGTGCTCGTCGCACCATTGGGTCAGGTGTTCACGGTCGATTCCGACCGTTTTGTAATCATGAAAGTCATACCTGACAGCGTGTTCATCGAGCCAGGTGCGCGCCTTTTTCATGGTGTCGCAGGCTTTGATGCCGAAAAGGTGCAACGTTTTGCTTGAAACGGTCAAGGAATTGCCCCCTTTGCAGGTGCTGGAAATTAAAGGTGACGGATTATGCCATGACCGGACGGTTTCGCGTCGGCCGTGGTCGGGTTTGTCTGTGGGTCATGGCGATCAGCTGTTGCCTGCGACATTGGTGTAACGGTCAGCCCAGGACTACCCGATATTCCTCCCGTCGGCGTCAAGCTGGCAGTAAGCACCTCTAGCAAAGCACTGACCTTGGGAAGTGCTTGACGACTTTTCATCCAGGCCAGATTGATCGCCATTCCTTCGGTTGCTAGATGGGGAAGCACTTCCACCAATGTCCCCTCTTCCAGTTGTTGCTTAATCAACCACGACGGCAACTGCGCGATACCGCTGCCCGCCGTTACCGCCATCAGCAAACCCTCTCCATTGCCCACCACGAACTGAGCGGGTACCTGCCTGCGTTTCGTTGCGCCGCGGTGGTCTCCTGCGAAGTTCCATGGGGTCACGTTTCCGTCCACCCAGCCATACGCGATGCACTGGTGATGCTCCAGATCACCATCAGTGAGGGGGATGCCATGCTTGGCCAAATACGCGGGCGATGCACAGAAGGTATGCCACTCACTGGCCAAGTAACGATGCTCCACTGTATCGGGCCAGACATCCGAACCACCAATGCGTACCACAACGTCCACACCTTGCTGGAACGGGTCGATCAAACCGTCCGAGAAGGAAATGTGCGGTACCAGCAACGGATGATCCTGAACAAACCGCAGGATGATTGGAAGCACTTGCGCACGACCGAAAGCACCTGGAAGGTCAATTCGAATCCTGCCACACGGCTCGGTATTTTCGGCCTGTAGCGAAAGCTCGGCCTCTTCGAGGTCTGCAAGCACACTGGTGCAGGTGCGATAGAAGGCAGTCCCTGCATCGGTCAGCGACAAGCGTCGCGTCGTGCGATGGAACAGCCGAGTCCCCAGCCTGCTCTCCAGCCGAGCAATGCTTTTACTGATTGCAGAGCCCGTCAAATTCATTTTCTCGGCGGCGGCCTTGAAGCTGCCGGATTCCGCGACGCAGACAAACACATCGATACCTTTCAAGCGTTCGGAGGAAAACATAGACATCCTGTATTCATGAATTCAGTTCCACCAATCTGGTAAAAATCATCATAAATCAGAACGCCATTCCACAGTAAGCTTGGTACTCGAGCATCAGTCAGCGATACGCCATTAGCAAACTCCATATAAATGACCTAATGAACGATGAGGCAAGGATGCTGACGACGTTAAGTTCGAGATGCACGAGGCAATACCTGGACGATTCAGATTTCAAATCCGAGTTGTTGCTTAGCAAGTCTAAGGATGTGGACATCGAATACTGCGTCAACACTGTGAGTGTCGACGGTCTGCACTATGTCAGCGAAGCTCTTGGGCATAACCAGCTGAGTCTTTGGATTGACTCGCTGATTAACCCGCAAGTGTTTCTCGAATACCGGCAGCGGCCAAGAAACACACTCTACTTTCAATCCAGTTGTGTGTTCCTGATCGCTCGTCAAGCTGGGCCGATCAAGCGTACGCCGGACATTACGCCCTGGAAGGCGATCCCCGGCGTGCACAGTATAAAAATCCAGGATGAAGGGATCCTCAAGAAAACTATCTCTCTGGAAAACTGCCCCGGCCACGTTTTCATTCTGAATAACGACCGTTTAGCCATTCAGACCAGTATTCAGTTGCTGCGTGAGCACGAGCCATACGTCTACAAGGAAATGCTGGAATGAAAGATGTCTCGGGGGGGCTGGCGATTCAAGGCGGGGCCAAGGTCTATGAGAGACCTGTGATTCTGCTTCTGTTGGCGACCTTTATCTTGACCATTGCACGGGCACTGGCTTTGCCCTATCTGGTCGTGTACTTCTCCCAGGCCTTCGGTCTGGGAGTAGCGGATATTGGTCTCGCGGTTGGCGGGTCGCTAATCGTCAGTTCGATTCTTGGGGTATATGGCGGCTTCCTGGTGGACAGGTTCTCCAATTATCGGATCATGCTCGGCGCAGCCACGGTGTTCGCACTGGCCTTCGCGTTGGCCTTTCAGGTAACCAGCCTGGTGCCGTTCATCATTGCTATCGTGGTGGTGAACCTGTCCTATGCGGTGATCGATATCGCAGTGAAATCTGGAATAGGTTTCTTGGTGGCGCCGGACAAGAGGGGAGGCGTGTTCTCTATCAAGTACACGCTGACCAACGTCGGTTACGCCATCGGCCCTTTTCTCGGCATGCTGCTCGCGAAAATCAGCCCCGGTCTGCCCTTTGCGGCGGCGGCCTTGATCGGGGTTGCTTTTGTAGTGCTGTATGGGGTGTTGGGTGGGCGGATCCCCCGCCCTGTGGGCGTTGAGAGTTCGGGTAACGGTTTTGCCAGTGTGCTGGTCCATTTGTTGAGTAACTACCGGTTGGTCTGCTTTACGATTGGGGGAATTCTCAGTGCAATCGTGTTCGGGCAGTTCACTGCCTATCTGTCGCAATACCTGATCGTGACGAGTGACCCGGAAAACACCTATCGCATTATCAACTACCTGGTGACCACCAACGCCTGTGTGGTCATCAGTCTTCAATACCTGATCGGCTCTCGGATTAACCAGAACAACCTGTTCCGCATGTTGATGTTGGGGATGTTGTTCTTTGTGGTTGGACTCATGGGCTTTTGCTATGCACAGATGCAGGCCGTCTGGATAGTAGCCATGATTGTTTTTACCGTGGGCGAAATCATCATTATTCCAGCGGAATACCTATTTATTGATTTCATTGCACCGGAGGACATGCGAGGCGTTTATTACGGGGCGCAGAACTTGTCCAATCTTGGAGCTGCGCTCGGACCCATATTGTGTGGTGTCGCGCTATCGTTATATGCACCTCAGGTAATGTTCTATGTTTTGTCTTTTTGCATTGTGTTGGCGAGTATTTTCTACTTTATGGGTTCGCGGCGCAGAGGTTGATTGATGATTCATCTTAATGCCGCGGGTTCGGGCCTTGTGCCTTGCCGTTGATGCTGCGTGGTCATGAGAAAAGCCCGGACGACAAGCGTCGCAATGAAGTGCGTGACGCCTGGCGCAAACCGGCGAAGCGGCTATTCATGCGCTCTGGAGAAGAATTTAATACGGCCAAGCTTTTGAGCGAAAAACATCTCGCGAATGCTTGACCGTGAACAGAGTATCTACAGGTCCGCGTTAATTGCGGCGCTGTATGAATGCGCGAATTCGCTCTGCGGCTTCAACACATTCGGCCAGCGGCGCAACCAGCGCCATGCGTACTCGACCGGCACCCGGGTTGGCACCGTCGACGTCACGGGACAAATAAGATCCTGGCACCACCGTCACATGCTCTTCGACAAACAGGTCGCGGCAAAACGCTTCATCATCACCGCCAATGCTCGGCCATAAGTAGAAACCACCGTCAGGGCGCTGCACATCCATCACCGGGCTGAGGATTTCCAGCACCGCATCGTATTTCTCGCGATACAACGCACGGTTGGCGCGCACGTGCACTTCGTCATTCCACGCAGCAATGCTGGCCAGTTGAGTCTGAACCGGCATCGCGCAGCCGTGATAAGTGCGATACAGCAGGAAGCCTTTGAGAATGTCCGCATCACCGGCCACGAAGCCTGAGCGCAGGCCCGGCAGGTTGGAGCGCTTGGACAGGCTGTGGAACACCACGCAACGCTTGAAGTCTTTGCGGCCCAGTTCCACGCAAGCGCTGAGCAAGCCGGCCGGCGGGGTTTGTTCGTCGAAGTACAGTTCGCTGTAGCACTCGTCGGCGGCGATCACGAAGTCGTATTCGTCGGCCAGGGCGATCAGCTTTTTCAGGGTTTCAACCGGGATCAAGGCGCCGGTCGGATTGCCCGGCGAGCACAGGAACAGGATCTGGCAGCGTTTCCAGATGTCTGGCGAAACCGCATCGAAATCCGGGTTGAAGCCGTTTTCATCCAGGCACGGCAGGTAATGCGGCTTGGCCCCGGCAAGGAATGCCGCGCCTTCGTAGATCTGATAGAACGGGTTCGGGCTGACCACCAGGGCGTCGTCGCCACGGTTGACCACGGTCTGGGTAAAGGCGAACAGCGCTTCACGGGTGCCGTTGACCGGCAGCACATGACGCGCCGGGTCGAGCCAGCCCTTCGGAACGCTGAAACGACGTTCGCACCATGCAGCGATGGCTTCACGCAGGGCCGGGATGCCGAGGGTGGTCGGGTACACGGCCATCTGATCCAGATTGCTGGCCAGGGCTTCGGCGACAAAGCTTGGCGAACGGTGTTTCGGCTCGCCGATGGACAGTGCGATGGCGCGTTTGTCCGGGTTTGGCGTGACGCTGCCGAGCAGGGCGCGAAGTTTCTCGAACGGGTAGGGCTGCAATTGGGTCAGAGCGTTGTTCATCGGTACGGGGTCTCGTTCAAAGCGGCTGAATCCTGGCGCTCGGCTAGATGCTGATGTGCGACAGTTTGATATCGGGTTCGTGGCTGACGCTGAGCTGTTTGACGATCGCATCCTGCAAGCGGCTGCACAGCAGCGGGTCGGACAGCGGCTGGTTGTTCGCGTCGGTAATAAAGAACACGTCTTCCACGCGTTCGCCGAGGGTCGCGATCTTGGCGTTTTGCAGCGACAGGTCGAACTCCAGGAAGATTGTGCCGATCCGCGCCAACAGGCCGGGGCGATCCGGGGCGCTGAGCTCCAGCACCGTCACCTGGCGCTGGGCGTCGTTGTGGATCGTCACCTGTGGCGCAAACGCGAAATGCTTGAGCTGGCGCGGCACCCGACGCTGGATGATCGTCGGGTAATCGTCCGGGTTGCGCAGGGCATCGGTCAGGCCTTCGCGGATTTGCTTGACCCGTGCCGGGTTGTCCCCAATCGAGTCGCCGTCGGTGTCGAGCACGATGTACGTGTCGAGGGTGAACTGGCTGCTGGAGGTGATGACCCGGGCGTCGTGAATGTTCAGGTTGAGCTGGTCCATCGCGGCCACGGTCACAGCGAAGAAGTCGTGCTGGTCCGGTGCGTAAATGAAGATCTGGGTGCCGCCTTCGAATTCGCGCTGGGTGGTTTCCTTGATCAGCACCAGCGGCCCGCCGTCGGCCGGCTGCTGGAGGATCGCGTCACTGTGCCAGGCCACGTCGCCGGCAGTGTGGCGCAGGAAGTAGTCATCGCCCAATTGCGCCCACAACTGCTCGACGTCGTCCGGATCGGTACCGCCGCGCACCAGAATGTCCAGTGCGGCGCTCTGGGTCTGGCGAATCTGCTCTTCGCGGTCCACCGGGTTTTCCAGGCCTCGGCGCAAGGCACGCTTGGTCTCGGTGTAGAGCTGGCGCAAAAGACTGGCCCGCCAGGAGTTCCACAGCGTCGGGTTGGTGGCGTTGATGTCGGCGACGGTCAGCACGTACAGATAATCGAGGTGGGTTTCGTCGCCGACGATCTGCGCGAAATCGTGGATCACCTGCGGGTCGGACAAGTCCTTGCGCTGGGCAGTGGTCGACATCACCAAATGGTTCTGCACCAGCCAGACGATCAGGCGGCTGTCCCACACCGGCAACTGATGGCGCTGGCAAAAGGCTTCGGCATCCACTGCACCGATTTCCGAGTGATCACCATGCCGGCCCTTGCCGATGTCGTGGTACAGGCCGGCCAGGTAGATCAGCTCGGGTTTGGGCAGTTTGCCCATGAGCTTGCTGGCCAGCGGGAATTTTTCCGACACCTGGGTGTACTGCAACTTACGCAGATGTTTGATCAGGTTCAGGGTGTGAGCATCGACCGTATAGATGTGAAACAGATCGTGCTGCATCTGCCCGACAATAAAGCCAAACTCCGGCAAGTAGCGCCCAAGGATGCCGTAACGGTTCATTCGTCGCAGGTTGCGGTGGATGCCGATCTTGCACTTGAACAGCTCGATAAACAGGCTGGTATTGCGGATGTCGTTGCGGAAGTCGTCATCGATCAGGTGGCGATTTTCTCGCAGCAGGCGAATGGTATCGGCGCGCACGCCTTTGATTTCCGGCTGCTGGGCCATCAGTACGAAGATTTCCAGCATGGCGAACGGTGTGCGTCGGAACACATTGTCGTTGCGTGCCTCGATGTAACCGTCGTGCAGTTGGAATCGCGAGTTGATCGGCTGCGGCGGCGCTTCGTCCTCCGGCGCGAGGATGACTTCCTCGAAATGCTGGATGATCAGGTCGCTGAGCTGGGCAATGCTCATGACCACCCGGTAATACTGCTGCATGAAGTTTTCGATGGCTTGCTTGGCGTCATCGCCTTTGAAACCCAGCAGCCCGGCAATGGTGCGCTGGTGATCAAACAGCAAGCGGTCTTCGGAACGGCCGGCGAGCATGTGCAGGGCGTAACGAACCTTCCAAAGGAATTCCTGGGAGGAGGCCAGGAGGGCGTTTTCGCTCTCGACCAGGAAACCTTCGCCGGCCAGGGCCCGCAGGTTCAGGGTGCCGTATTCACGACGGGCCACCCAGAGAATCGTCTGAATATCCCGTAGGCCGCCAGGCGAGCCTTTGACGTTGGGTTCCAGGTTGTATTCGGTGTCGTTGTACTTGTGGTGACGGGCCTTCTGTTCGGCGCGTTTGGCCAGGAAGAAGTCCTTGCTCGGCCACATGTGCGCGGTGCTAGTGACGTCGAGCATACGTTGGCGCAGGCGCTCGGGGCCGCAGATGGTGCGGCTTTCCATCAGGTTAGTGACTACCGTCAGGTCGGCGCGGGCCTCCTGGACGCATTCGTCCACCGAGCGAACGCTCTGACCTACTTCAAGGCCGATGTCCCACAACAGCGTCAGAAAACGCTCGATGGAATCACGGAAAATTTCGTGATCGGCGCTGTCCAGCAGGATCAGCAAGTCGATGTCGGAATAAGGGTGCAACTCACCGCGACCGTAGCCGCCGACCGCGACCAGTGCAATGTCGGCGTCTTCGCTCCAGTTAAACTGTTCCCAGGCTTTTTGCAGGATGTTATCGACGAACCAGGCGCGATCCTCGATCAACCGGCGAATGTCGCGGCCGCTGCGGAAGCGCTCGTCGAGCACCTCGCGGGCCTGGCGAATCGCCTTCTTGAAGGCCGCGATCGGGCTAGCCTTCAGGGCCAGTTCAGCCTGGAACTGGCCTCGGTCGAAGAGTTCGGGATCCACCTGCGGCATCGATTGGCTTTCCTGTCTATAAGGCTGAGGAGCTGCGCGGCTCGGATCAGGCCGAAACGCGCGCGATGGTGTCGTCGGCGCGCAGGGTGAAGATCTCGTAACCGGTGTCGGTCACCAGCAGGGTGTGCTCCCACTGTGCCGACAGCTTGCGGTCCTTGGTGATCGCGGTCCAGCCGTCGCCCAAGACCTTAGTGTCGGCCTTGCCCTGGTTGATCATCGGCTCGATGGTGAACGTCATGCCGGCTTTCAGTTCCATGCCGGTGCCGGCGCGTCCGTAGTGCAGGATCTGCGGCTCTTCGTGGAACACCTTGCCGATGCCATGACCGCAGAATTCGCGAACCACGGAAAAACCGTTCTTTTCAGCGTGCTTCTGAATGACTTCACCGATGTCGCCCAAGCGGCAGCCGGGTTTGACGATTTCGATGGCCTTGTACATGCATTCCTGAGTCACATGCGACAGGCGCTCGGCCCAGACCGGGACGGTGCCGACGTGGAACATGCGGCTGGTGTCGCCGTGGTAGCCGTCCTTGATGACGGTGACGTCGATGTTCAGCGTATCGCCATCCTTCAATGGCTTCTCGTTCGGAATACCGTGGCAGACCACGTGATTGATCGAGGTGCAGATCGACTTCGGGAAGCCCTTGTAGTTGAGCGGGGCAGGGATGGCTTTCTGCTCGTTGACGATGTAGTCGTGGCAGAGGCGGTCCAGTTCTTCGGTGGTGATGCCCGGCTTGACATGTTCGGCAATCATTTCCAGCACATCGGCGGCCAGTTTGCCGGCGATACGCATTTTTGCGATGTCCTCGGGGGTTTTGAGGGTGACGGTCATACAGGCTCTCTCTGCGCTCGATGGCGCTTTCTAAAACGAAATGGGCGTTTCGCGATCGGTCTTCACGGCCCTGAAAAACGCGATTCTAACAGACGAGCAGCGTAAATCTGAGCCTCTGTGCATCGCTTCTCCTTATAGAATGGCGCATCCTTGGAGGATTCCAAGGGGCGGAACCAAGGCAGGCGCCAGGATTTAACAATCCGGGTTCCGTTTTTTTCAGCCTTGTGATATAAAATGCGCCGCTTTCCGGGGATCCCCTGAAAAGCCTAAATCCACACACGTGTCGACACGATGACCTGGGTGCCTTCAGCTGATGCTGCTGGTTGGTCATTGGGATACGTGGAGGCCAAACCCGACTTAATTAAGGAACTATCATGTCCCAAGTCAACATGCGCGATATGCTGAAGGCCGGTGTGCACTTCGGTCACCAGACCCGTTACTGGAACCCGAAAATGGGTAAATACATTTTCGGCGCGCGTAACAAGATTCACATCATCAACCTTGAAAAAACCCTGCCAATGTTCAACGAAGCGCTGACTTTCGTAGAGCGTCTGGCCCAGGGCAAAAACAAGATTCTGTTCGTCGGCACCAAGCGTTCCGCTGGCAAGATCGTTGCTGAAGAAGCAGCACGTTG
Organism: Pseudomonas sp. MDT1-16; assembly: GCF_054898115.1. NCBI lineage: Bacteria > Pseudomonadati > Pseudomonadota > Gammaproteobacteria > Pseudomonadales > Pseudomonadaceae > Pseudomonas > Pseudomonas sp. MDT1-16. The sequence continues at coordinate 5,111,694 of NZ_CM142717.1, read as the reverse complement.
CGGTTCGCCGTACGTCGATCACCGCTGGTTGGGCGGCATGCTGACCAACTTCAAAACCATCCGTGCTTCCATCAAGCGTCTGCGTGACCTTGAAGTGCAAGCCGAAGACGGTACTTTCACCAAGCTGACCAAGAAAGAAGCGCTGATGCGCACTCGCGATCTTGAGAAGCTCGATCGTTCCCTGGGTGGTATCAAGGACATGGGCGGTCTGCCAGACGCACTGTTCGTTATCGACGTTGATCACGAGCGCATCGCGATCACCGAAGCCAACAAGCTGGGCATCCCGGTTATCGGCGTAGTCGATACCAACAGCAGCCCGGAAGGCGTTGACTACATCATCCCAGGCAACGATGACGCAATCCGCGCTATCCAGCTGTACATGGGTTCGATGGCTGACGCTGTAATCCGCGGTCGCAACCACGTTGCTGGCGGCACCGAGCAGTTCATTGAAGAAGCTCCGGTAGCAGCCGCTGAGTAATTGACGCCCTGGCGTTAACTCAGTAAGCAAAAAGGGGGCTTGGCCCCCTTTTTGCCACCTCGAAAACCGTTTGTCGGCGGCGCAGTTACAGCCTTTGTAGCCTGCAGCAGCCAGCAAGGGTGGTTCGGGAAGAATTGATCGCCCGTTCGATCGGGTGGAATGGTTGAAAACCTATCCAAGAGGATTTTTGAAATGGCAGAGATTACTGCAGCGTTGGTCAAAGAACTGCGTGAGCGTACTGGCGAAGGCATGATGGATTGCAAAAAAGCCTTAACCAAGGCTGGCGGCGACATCGAGAAAGCCATTGATGACATGCGTGCTTCCGGCGCCATCAAAGCTGCCAAGAAAGCTGGCAACGTTGCCGCTGAAGGCGCGATCAGCATCAAGGAAGACGGCAAAGCTGCTGTCATCATTGAAGTTAACTCGCAAACCGACTTCCTGGCTCTGCAAGACGACTTTAAAGCCTTCGTTGCTGCCAGCGTAGAAAAAGCCTTCGCCGACAAACTGACCGACGCAGCTCCGCTGATCGCCGCTCAAGAACCGGCTCGCGAAACACTGGTTGGTAAAGTAGGCGAGAACGTCAACATTCGCCGCCTGGCTCGTATCGAAGGCGACGTTGTAGGTTCTTATCTGCACGGCAACAAGATCGGCGTTGTTGTAGCCCTCAAAGGCGGCGACGTTGAACTGGCCAAAGACATCGCGATGCACGTAGCCGCCAGCAACCCTGAGTTCCTGCTGCCATCGCAAGTTTCCGCTGAAGCCATCGAACGCGAAAAAGCTGTGTTCATGAGCCTCAACGAAGACAAGATCAAAGGCAAACCAGCCGAAATCGTTGAAAAAATGGTTGCCGGTCGTATCAGCAAGTTCCTGGCCGAAGCCAGCCTGGTCAACCAGCAGTTCGTCAAGAACCCTGAAGTGACCGTTGGTGACCTGGCCAAGAAAGGCGGCGCTGAAATCGTTTCCTTCACCCGTTTCCAAGTGGGCGAAGGCATCGAGAAGCCAGTAGACAACTTCGCTGAAGAAGTTGCGGCTCAGCTGGCTGCCAGCAAGAAGTAAGACGGTTTTTTAACTGTCGCCCTGAAGAGGCTGCCCGCTTACGCGCGCAGCCTCTTTTCAGATGGGGTACCAATTTTTAATTGGTTTCCTTTTGGAACTGGCTTACAAAGCCATGTTCCGATGGCGCTGAAGCAGTGCCAAGCTAGAGTGAACGCCAGCTGTAAACAGCTCGCAGAATTTTTAAAATACGCCGCAGGAGAGATTCGCAATGGCTCAGCAGGGCAGTGGTTATCAGGCTCGCTATAAACGCATTCTACTCAAGCTTAGCGGCGAGGCCCTGATGGGCTCGGAAGAGTTCGGGATCGATCCGAAAGTTCTGGATCGCATGGCGCTGGAAGTCGGTCAATTGGTCGGCATCGGTGTTCAGGTCGGTCTGGTGATCGGTGGCGGTAACCTGTTCCGCGGTGCGGCACTGAGCGCGGCCGGCATGGATCGCGTCACTGGCGATCACATGGGCATGCTGGCCACTGTGATGAACGCCCTGGCCATGCGCGATGCGCTGGAGCGTGCCAATATCTCGGCCATCGTGATGTCGGCCATTTCCATGGTTGGCGTGACGGATCACTATGATCGCCGCAAAGCCATGCGCCACCTGAACGCCAAGGAAGTCGTGATTTTCGCGGCCGGTACTGGCAATCCGTTCTTCACCACGGATTCGGCAGCGTGTCTGCGTGCAATCGAAATCGATGCCGATGTCGTGCTCAAGGCGACCAAGGTCGATGGCGTCTACACCGCTGACCCATTCAAAGACCCGCATGCCGAGAAGTTCGATCATCTGACTTACGATGAAGTGCTGGATCGCAAGTTGGGCGTGATGGATCTGACCGCCATTTGCCTGTGCCGCGACCACAAGATGCCGTTGCGCGTATTTAACATGAACAAGCCCGGCGCCCTGCTGAACATCGTGCATGGCGGCGCTGAAGGGACCCTGATCGAGGAAGGCCAACAATGATCAACGAAATCAAGAAAGACGCTCAAGAGCGCATGCAGAAATCCCTGGATTCTCTGAACCATGCATTTGGCCAGATTCGCACTGGCAAGGCGCACCCGAGCATTTTGGGCAGCGTGATGGTGCCGTATTACGGCGCCGACACCTCCATCACCCAGGTTGCAAACATCACCGTAAAAGACTCCCGCACCCTGCAAGTCGTGGCGTTCGAGCGCAACATGCTCGCCGCGGTCGACAAGGCGATCCAGAGCGCTGGTCTGAACCTCAACCCGACCAACCTGGGTGAGTTGCTGCTGATTTCCATGCCGGCGCTGACCGAAGAAACCCGCAAAGGCTTCACCAAGCAGGCGCGTAGCGCCGCTGAAGACGCTCGCGTGGCCGTGCGTAACATCCGCCGCGATGCCTTGGGCGAGCTGAAGAAACTGGTCAAGGACAAGGAAATCAGCGAAGACGAAGAGCGTCGTGCCGCTGCGGATATCCAGAAGCTGACCGACAAGGCCGAGGCGGATATCGACACCGCCACCAAGGCAAAAGAAGCGGACCTGATGGCCGTATAAGGGTCGCGTTTCATGGAAAAGACCAAGCAGGTTGCGCCGTCCGCGGTGCCGCGCCATGTCGCGATCATCATGGATGGTAATAATCGCTGGGCGAAAAAGCGCTTTATGCCGGGTGTCGCCGGTCATAAAGCGGGTGTGGATGCAGTTCGTGCGGTGATCGAGGTGTGTTTCGAGGCCAAGGTCGAAGTATTGACCCTGTTCGCCTTCTCCAGCGAGAACTGGCAGCGCCCGGCTGACGAGGTCAGTGCCTTGATGGATCTGTTCTTCAAGGCATTGCGCCGCGAAGCCAAGCGCCTGAACGAAAACAACATCAGTTTGCGCATCATTGGCGACCGTTCGCGCTTTCATCCAGAGCTTCAAGCTGCCATGCGTGAAGCTGAAGCAATGACGGCGGGCGCCAATCGCTTCGTTCTACAGATCGCCGCCAACTACGGCGGTCAGTGGGACATCGCGCAGGCCGCACAGCGTCTGGCGCGGGAAGTTCAGGCCGGACACCTGCGTCCGGAAGACATCACACCGGAACTGTTGCAAACCTGTCTGGCGACCGGCGATTTGCCGTTGCCGGACTTGTGCATCCGTACCGGTGGCGAGCACCGCATCAGTAACTTTCTGCTGTGGCAACTGGCTTACGCCGAGTTGTACTTCTCCGACCTGTTCTGGCCGGACTTCAAACACGATGCCATGCGTAATGCGCTGGCCGATTTTGCTTCTCGCCAGCGCCGCTTCGGTAAAACGAGCGAGCAGGTCGAGGCTGGGGCCCGGGTTTAATGCTTAAACAACGAATCATCACCGCGCTGATCCTGCTGCCGATTGCCCTGTGCGGGTTTTTCCTGCTCGAGGGCGCCGGTTTTGCGCTGTTCATCGGGCTGGTCGTGACCCTCGGTGCATGGGAGTGGGCTCGCCTGGCAGGCTTCACAGAACAGCCGATCCGTGTTGCCTATGCGGTTGTTGTCGCGTTGATGCTGTTTTTCATGCATATCCTGCCCGGGCTTGCGCCTTGGGTGTTGGGCGCTTCAGTGCTTTGGTGGGGCGTTGCAACCTACCTGGTGCTGACTTATCCGCGCACCAGCGAATATTGGGCCAGCGCTGCCTGCAAGCTGGTGATCGGTCTGCTGATCCTGTTGCCGGCCTGGCAAGGTCTGATTCAGATCAAACAGGAACCGTTGGGTAACTGGCTGATCATGGCGGTGATGGTGCTGGTCTGGGGCGCTGATATCGGTGCCTATTTTTCCGGTCGGGCCTTTGGCAAACGCAAGTTGGCGCCGCAGGTCAGTCCCGGCAAAAGCTGGGAGGGTGTCTACGGCGGCCTGGCGCTAAGTCTGGTTATCACTGTCGTTGTCGGTCTGGTCCGCGACTGGACGGTGGCTCAGCTATTTAAAGGTCTGATAGGTGCTGCCATCATTGTGTTCATCTCGGTGGTAGGTGATCTCACCGAAAGCATGTTCAAGCGTCAGTCCGGGATCAAGGACAGCAGCAATCTGCTGCCGGGTCACGGCGGCGTGCTGGACCGTATCGACAGCCTGACGGCAGCGATTCCGGTGTTTGCTGTGCTGCTGTGGATGGCGGCACCGTGAGCCGCCCTCAGCAGATTACTGTCCTGGGGGCGACCGGCTCGATTGGTCTGAGCACTCTCGATGTCATCGCTCGTCATCCCGAGCGTTATCAGGTTTTCGCCTTGAGCGGTTTCACTCGTCTGAGCGAGCTGCTGGCGCTGTGTGTTCGCCATACGCCGCGGTTCGCCGTGGTGCCTGAGGCCGGTGCTGCCCGGGGCTTGCAGGACGACTTGCGCGCCGCAGGTCTACCGACTCGCGTGCTGGTGGGTGAGGAGGGGTTGTGTCAGATTGCCTCCGATCCTGAAGTCGATGCGGTCATGGCCGCCATCGTTGGCGCGGCGGGCTTGCGACCGACCCTGGCGGCGGTCGAAGCCGGCAAGAAAATCCTCCTGGCCAACAAAGAAGCACTGGTGATGTCCGGTGCACTGTTCATGCAGGCGGTGCGCAAGAGTGGTTCGGTGTTGCTGCCGATCGACAGCGAGCACAACGCAATTTTCCAGTGCATGCCACAGGATTTCGCTCGTGGGCTGGGTGCCGTCGGGGTCCGTCGGATTTTACTCACAGCCTCTGGCGGTCCGTTCCGACAGACACCTATGGCTGAACTGGCGCATGTTTCCCCTGAGCAAGCGTGTGCCCACCCGAATTGGTCCATGGGGCGCAAGATTTCGGTGGATTCGGCCAGCATGATGAACAAGGGGCTTGAGTTAATCGAAGCTTGCTGGCTGTTTGATGCCAAGCCGTCCCAGGTCGAAGTGGTGATTCATCCTCAAAGCGTGATTCATTCGCTGGTCGATTACATCGACGGTTCGGTATTGGCCCAGTTAGGTAACCCTGACATGCGCACGCCGATCGCCAACGCGCTGGCCTGGCCGGAGCGAATCGACTCGGGTGTTGCGCCGCTGGACCTGTTTACAATTGCGCGGCTGGACTTCCAGGCGCCTGATGAAGAGCGATTTCCGTGTCTGCGCCTTGCGCGTCAGGCAGCCGAATCCGGCAATAGTGCGCCGGCCATGCTTAATGCGGCGAATGAAGTGGCTGTCGCGGCCTTTCTCGACGGGCGGGTTCGCTACCCGGAAATCGCGAGTATCATCGAAGAAGTCTTGAATCTTGAACCTGTCGTTACGGTTGATGATCTCGAGGCAGTGTTCACGGCCGACGCGAAAGCGCGAGTTCTGGCCGAACAATGGTTGAGCCGTCACGGGCGTTAAGTGCTGCAATACGTTGGCCCATGCAGCACTGGATAGGATTGCGGAGAAAGTAGATGAGCGCGCTCTATATGATTGTCGGCACCTTGGTGGCTTTGGGTGTGCTGGTCACCTTCCACGAATTCGGCCATTTTTGGGTCGCGCGTCGCTGTGGGGTCAAAGTGCTGCGTTTCTCCGTGGGCTTCGGTATGCCGTTGCTGCGCTGGCACGACAAGAAAGGCACTGAGTTCGTCGTCGCCGCGATCCCGTTGGGCGGTTACGTAAAAATGCTCGATGAGCGCGAAGGCGACGTGCCTGCCGATCAGCTTGATCAATCCTTTAATCGAAAAACCGTCCGTCAACGCATCGCTATCGTTGCTGCTGGCCCGATTGCCAACTTTTTATTGGCGATGATTTTTTTCTGGGTGCTCGCAATGCTCGGCAGCGAGCAAGTGCGCCCGATCATCGGTGCAGTCGAATCCGGCAGTATCGCCGCCAAGGCGGGTTTAAACCCGGGCCAGGAGATCATCGCCATCGATGGCGAGCCAACGTCCGGCTGGGCTGCGGTGAACCTGCAACTGGTCCGTCGTCTCGGGGAGAGCGGTTCCCTGCAGTTGCTGGTCCGTGATCAGGGTTCCACGGCGGACTCGCCTCATGAGCTGGCGTTGGATAAATGGCTCAAGGGTGCCGATGAGCCGGACCCGATTCGCTCGCTGGGCATACGCCCTTGGCGTCCGGCGCTGCCACCGGTCCTCGCTGAACTTGACCCGAAAGGCCCGGCACAGGCTGCAGGCCTGAAGGCCGGTGACCGACTGTTGGCTCTGGATGGCAAGGCGGTCGATGACTGGCAGCAGGTGGTGGACACGGTCCGTATGCGCCCTGATACCAAAATCATGCTGCGCGTCGAGCGTGATGGTGCTCAAATCGACATCCCTGTGACGCTGGCCGCTCGCGGCGAGAAGAAGGCACCCAGTGGTTATCTGGGTGCGGGGGTGAAAGCAGTCGATTGGCCGCCAGAGATGATTCGCGAGGTCAGTTACGGTCCTGTGGCCGCGATTGGGGAGGGTGCTCGACGCACCTGGACCATGAGTGTACTGACCCTCGATTCGCTCAAGAAAATGTTGTTCGGCGAGCTCTCGGTAAAAAACTTGAGTGGACCGATAACCATTGCTAAAGTGGCGGGCGCTTCTGCCCAGTCGGGTGTCGCTGATTTCCTGAATTTCCTTGCTTATCTGAGTATTAGCTTGGGGGTTCTGAATTTGTTGCCCATTCCTGTACTGGATGGGGGGCATTTGTTGTTTTATCTGATCGAGTGGGCGCGTGGTCGCCCCTTGTCGGATCGGGTGCAGGGTTGGGGGATACAGATCGGTATCAGTTTGGTGGTCGGGGTGATGTTGCTTGCTCTGGTCAATGATCTGGGTCGACTGTAACGCTTCGCTGAATTGCGAATCTGCCGCATTTTGCGGCAGTTTGTTTATTGCCAGTTGGAATAAGAAAGGACTTCATGAAACGTCTGCTGCTAACTGCGGTTCTCACCGTATTGATGATCGCCGAAGTTCACGCCGAGTCCTTCACTATCTCTGATATTCGCGTCAATGGCCTCCAGCGGGTCTCCGCGGGTAGCGTCTTTGGTGCTTTGCCGTTGAACGTCGGTGAACAGGCGGATGATCGTCGCCTGGTGGAATCCACTCGTGCGTTGTTCAAAACCGGTTTCTTTCAAGATATCCAGCTGGGCCGAGATGGCAACGTCCTGGTCATCACGGTAGTCGAGCGCCCGTCGGTCGCCAGTATCGAGATCGAGGGTAACAAGGCGATCTCCACTGAAGACCTGATGAAAGGCCTCAAACAATCCGGTCTGTCCGAAGGCGAGATCTTCCAGCGCGCCACCCTCGAAGGTGTGCGTAACGAACTGCAGCGCCAATACGTCGCTCAGGGTCGCTACTCGGCCACCGTCGACACCGAAGTGGTGCCGCAGCCGCGTAACCGCGTTGCGCTGAAGGTCAATATCAACGAAGGCACGGTTGCTGCCATCCAGCACATCAACGTGGTGGGTAACACCGTCTTCCCTGATGAAGACCTGATCGACCTGTTCGAACTCAAGACCACCAACTGGCTGTCGTTCTTCAAGAACGATGACAAGTACGCTCGTGAAAAACTCTCCGGTGACCTGGAGCGCCTGCGTTCCTATTACCTGGACCGTGGCTATATCAATATGGATATCGCTTCGACCCAGGTGTCTATTACCCCGGACAAGAAGCACGTCTACATCACCGTCAACGTCAATGAAGGCGAGAAGTACACCGTCCGTGACGTCAAGCTGAGCGGCGACCTGAAAGTCCCTGAAGACCAGGTCAAGTCCCTGCTGCTGGTGCAGAAAGGCCAGGTGTTCTCGCGCAAGCTGATGACCACCACTTCCGAGCTGATCACCCGCCGTCTGGGTAACGAGGGTTACACCTTCGCCAACGTCAATGGCGTGCCTCAGCCTCACGATGAAGACCACACGGTCGACATCACTTTCGCCGTTGATCCAGGCAAGCGTGCTTACGTGAACCGCATCAACTTCCGCGGCAACACCAAGTCCGAAGACGAAGTGCTGCGACGTGAAATGCGTCAAATGGAAGGCGGCTGGGCTTCGACCTACCTGATCGACCAATCCAAGACTCGTCTTGAGCGTCTGGGCTTCTTCAAGGAAGTCAACGTCGAAACGCCGGCTGTGCCGGGCGTCGACGATCAGGTTGACGTGAACTACAGCGTTGAAGAGCAGGCCTCCGGTTCGATTACCGCCAGCGTCGGTTTTGCCCAGAGCGCCGGTCTGATCCTCGGTGGTTCGATCACCCAGAACAACTTCCTGGGTACGGGTAACAAGGTCAGCATCGGCTTGACCCGCAGTGAGTACCAGAGCCGCTATAACTTCGGTTATGTCGACCCGTACTGGACTGCTGATGGCGTAAGCCTGGGTTACAACGCGTTCTATCGCACCACTGACTACAAAGACCTCGACGTCGACGTAGCCAGCTATGCCGTGGACAGCCTGGGTGCGGGCGTGAGCGTCGGTTACCCGATTAGCGAGACTTCGCGTCTGACCTTCGGCCTGACTGCGCAACAAGACAAGATCAAGACCGGTCAATACACCGTTGACGAGATCTTCGACTTCGTTAACAAGGAAGGCGACAACTACCTGAACTTCAAGGCTTCGGCCGGCTGGTCCGAGTCCACACTGAACAAAGGCGTATTGGCGACCCGTGGTCATTCCCAAAGCCTGACACTGGAAACCACCACGCCTGGCAGTGACCTGTCGTTCTTCAAACTTGATTACCGTGGCCAGTTGTTCCAGCCATTGTCTGAGAACTACACCATGCGCCTGCACACCGAGCTGGGCTACGGCGATGGTTACGGTTCTACCGATGGCTTGCCGTTCTATGAAAACTACTATGCTGGTGGTTTCAACTCGGTTCGTGGCTTCAAGGACAGCACCCTCGGTCCTCGCAGTACCCCAAGTCGCGGTGCGGCTGTGACGGGTAACACCGGTACGCTCGCTGACCCGGACCAGGACCCGCTGCCGTTTGGTGGTAACGTTCTGATCCAGGGGGGTGTCGAGGTGTTGTTCCCGCTGCCATTCGTCAAGGATCAGCGTTCGCTGCGTACTTCGGTATTCTGGGATGTGGGTAACGTCTTCGACTCCAAGTGCGAAAAAACCACGAACGCGAATGTCGGTTCAACCGCTCAAACAGCGTGCAACGACATCAGCCTGAGCAACGTGGCCAGCTCAGTCGGTGTAGGCGTGACCTGGGTTACCGCACTGGGTCCTCTGAGCTTCGCGTTGGCCATGCCGATCAAGAAACCGGATGAAGCTGAGACTCAAGTGTTCCAATTCTCCCTCGGCCAGACGTTCTAAGCGTTTGACCCAAGATAACGACAATGGATTTTGTAGGAGTGCATCGTGCGTAAGTTGACTCAATTGGTTCTCCTGGCGACCGTACTGGTAGCAGGTCCGGCTTTTGCCGACATGAAAATCGCCGTTCTGAACTATCAGATGGCTCTGCTGGAGTCCGACGCGGCCAAGAAATACGCTGTGGATGCCGAGAAGAAGTTCGGCCCTCAGCTGACCAAACTCAAGACTCTGGAAAGCAGTGCCAAAGGCATCCAGGACCGTCTGATGGCTGGCGGCGACAAGATGCAGCAAGGCGAGCGTGAGCGCCTGGAACTCGAGTTCAAGCAAAAGGCCCGTGACTTCCAGTTCCAGTCCAAGGAACTGAACGAAGCCAAAGCCGTTGCCGACCGTGAAATGCTGAAGCAACTCAAGCCGAAACTGGACAGCGCTGTGGAAGAAGTCATCAAGAAAGGTGCTTTTGACCTGGTCTTCGAGCGTGGCGCAGTGATTGATGTCAAACCTCAGTACGACATCACTCGCCAGGTTATCGAGCGCATGAATCAGCTGAAGTAACCATGACAGCGACTATAAAGCTCGGCCAATTGGCCGAGTTCCTCGGGGCCACATTGCGTGGCGACCCGGAGAAAGAAATTACTGGGCTAGCCACTTTGCAAGAGGCTGGCCCAGCTCAGTTGAGCTTTCTCGCAAACCCCCAATACCGTAAGTACCTGGCTGACAGCCGGGCCGCAGCCCTGTTGCTGAAGGCCGCTGATGCTGAAGGTTTTGCAGGTAATGCGCTGGTGGTGCCTGATCCGTATCTGGCCTACGCGCGGGTTTCCCATCTGTTTGATCCCAAGCCAAAGGCCGCTGCCGGTATTCATCCGACAGCCGTTGTGGCAGCGGATGCAGTGGTCGATCCGGCGGCGAGCATTGGTGCCTTTGCGGTGATCGAAAGCTGCGCGCGTATTGCTGCGGGAGTGACCGTTGGTGCGCACTGCTTCATCGGTGCCCGCTGCGAGATTGGCGAAGGCGGTTGGCTGGCGCCGCGAGTCACGCTGTACCACGATGTTCGCGTCGGTAAACGGGTGGTGATTCAATCGGGTGCCGTACTCGGTGGTGAAGGTTTCGGTTTTGCCAACGAAAAAGGTGTCTGGCAGAAAATCGCCCAGATCGGTGGTGTATTGGTCGGTGATGATGTGGAGATTGGCGTGAATACCGCTATCGATCGCGGTGCGCTGGCCGATACCGTGCTGGGTAACGGTGTGAAGCTCGACAACCAGATTCAGATCGCTCACAACGTGCAGGTCGGTGATCACACCGCCATGGCCGCGTGCGTGGGGATCTCCGGCAGCACCAAAATCGGCAAGCATTGCATGCTCGCCGGTGGTGTAGGGCTGGTGGGGCATATCGAAATTTGCGACAACGTTTTTATCACCGGGATGACCATGGTGACCCACTCGATTACCGAAAAGGGTTCCTATTCTTCCGGTACGGCGATGCAACCAGCAGCCGAATGGCGCAAAAGCGCGGCCCGTATCCGTCAGCTCGATGACATCGCGCGACGTCTGCGACAGCTGGAAAAGCGTGTAGGGGAAGTGACCCCTGACGGTAATGCTTCATCAGATGGCTGATACCATTTCCATATCAAGTGTGCACAGCCGCTAGACTGCCTCCTTGATTTGCTAGAGGGGTGCGCGTCAGTCGCGCGCTCCCAATCTTTACATAGGCTTCCCCCCGAAATGATGGACATCAACGAGATTCGCGAATACCTGCCTCACCGTTACCCGTTCCTGCTGGTGGACCGAGTCGTGGAACTGGATGTGGAAGGCAAGCGCATTCGCGCCTACAAGAATGTCAGCATCAACGAGCCGTTCTTCAATGGTCACTTCCCTGCGCATCCAATCATGCCGGGCGTATTGATCATCGAAGCGATGGCTCAGGCTGCCGGTATCCTTGGCTTCAAAATGCTCGACGTGAAGCCCGCCGACGGCACGCTTTACTACTTCGTCGGCTCCGACAAGCTGCGTTTTCGCCAGCCCGTCACCCCAGGCGATCAGTTGATCCTCGAAGCCCGCTTCATCAGCTGCAAGCGTCAGATCTGGAAGTTTGAGTGCCAGGCTTCGGTCGATGGCAAGCCAGTCTGCTCCGCTGAAATTATCTGCGCGGAACGCAAACTATGAGTTTGATTGACCCTCGCGCAATCATCGATCCGACGGCCATCCTGGCTGACGGCGTCGAGGTCGGCCCTTGGTCGATCATCGGCGCAGGTGTGGAAATCGGCGAGGGGACAGTGATCGGGCCGCATGTGATTCTCAAAGGCCCGACCCGAATCGGTAAGCACAATCGCATCTACCAGTTTTCTTCGGTAGGCGAGGACACGCCCGATCTGAAATACAAGGGTGAAGAAACCCGTCTGGTCATCGGTGACCACAACGTCATCCGTGAAGGCGTGACCATTCACCGTGGGACCATTCAGGACCGTTCTGAAACGACCCTGGGCGATCACAATCTGATCATGGCCTATGCCCACATCGGCCACGACAGTGTCATCGGCAACCACTGCATCCTGGTCAACAACACCGCGCTGGCGGGCCATGTGCACGTTGAAGACTGGGCGATCCTGTCCGGTTTTACCCTGGTTCACCAGTACTGCCATATCGGCGCCCACAGCTTTTCCGGTATGGGCACCGCCATCGGCAAGGATGTCCCGGCCTACGTCACTGTGTTTGGCAACCCGGCCGAAGCCCGCAGCATGAACTTCGAAGGCATGCGTCGTCGTGGTTTCAGCGAAGATGCGATCCACGCGCTGCGTCGTGCCTACAAGGTGGTTTACCGCCAGGGGCTGACGGTCGAACAGGCGCTCGCCGAACTGGCCGAACCGTCGGCCCAGTTCCCGGAAGTCGCGGTATTCCGTGATTCCATCCAGTCTTCGACCCGCGGCATCACTCGTTAATCATGGCTAATCTGCGTATTGCGCTGGTGGCGGGTGAGGCTTCCGGTGACATTCTGGGCGCGGGTCTCATGCGCGCACTCAAGGCTCAGCATCCGGCTGTCGAGTTCATGGGTGTCGGCGGTCCGCTGATGCAGGCTGAAGGCCTGACCTCGTATTTCCCGATGGAGCGTCTCTCTGTCATGGGTCTGGTGGAAGTGTTGGGCCGATTGCGCGAGCTGATGGCTCGTCGCAGGAAGTTGATCACCGACCTCATCGCCCAGAAGCCGGATGTGTTCATCGGCATCGATGCCCCGGACTTCAACCTCACTATCGAACTGAAGCTGCGTCAGGCCGGGATCAAGACCGTGCATTACGTCAGCCCGTCGGTTTGGGCGTGGCGGCAGAAGCGGGTGCTGAAGATTCGCGAAGGCTGCGACCTGATGCTGACGTTGTTCCCGTTCGAAGCGAAATTTTATGAAGAGAAGGGCGTGCCGGTGCGGTTTGTCGGGCACTCCCTGGCTGATGCTATCCCGCTTGAAGCGGATCGCGCTGCAGCGCGGGCTGAACTCGGCTTGCCTGACGGGCCGCTGGTTGCGCTGATGCCGGGCAGTCGTGGTGGCGAAGTCGGCCGTCTCGGTGCGCTGTTCCTCGATACCGCCCAGCGCCTGCGGGCCTTGCGCCCCGGCGTACGTTTCGTCATGCCGTGCGCCAGCCCTGAGCGCCGAGCGCAGCTGGAAGAATTGCTGGCCGGTCGCGATTTGCCATTGACCTTGCTCAATGGCAACTCCCATCTGGCCCTGGCGGCCTGTGACGCTGTGCTGATCGCTTCCGGGACCGCTACGCTTGAAGCGTTGTTGTACAAACGGCCGATGGTGGTCGCTTACCGCTTGGCGCCGCTGACGTTCTGGATTCTCAAGCGCATGGTGAAAAGCCCCTATATCTCGTTGCCGAACCTGCTGGCACAGCGCCTGTTGGTGCCCGAGTTGCTGCAGGACGACGCGACAGTTGAGGCCTTGGCCCAGACGCTGTCGCCACTGATCGAAGGCGGTGAAGAACAGACCCGCGGCTTCGATGAAATTCACCGTACCTTACGTCTGGACGCCTCCAATCAGGCGGCGGACGCGGTACTGAACCTGATCGGCAAAACACAATGAGCAAAGCAAGCACTCAGATGGGCCTGGACTTCACCCTGGTCGCCGAAGTTGAAGATCTGGTCGCAGGCGTCGACGAAGTCGGTCGCGGCCCGCTCTGCGGTGCGGTGGTGACCGCCGCGGTGATCCTCGATCCGAACCGTCCGATCCTGGGTCTGAACGACTCGAAGAAGCTCACCGAAGCCCGCCGCGAAAAGCTCTACGACGAGATCTGCGAAAAGGCCCTGAGCTGGTGCATCGCCCGGGCCGAAGTCGAAGAAATCGACGAGCTGAACATCCTTCACGCCACGATGCTGGCCATGCAGCGCGCAGTCGAAGGCCTGCACATCACACCGAAACTGGCGATGATCGACGGCAACCGTTGCCCGAAACTGTCCATGCGCGCCGAAGCGGTGGTGCAGGGCGACGGTAAGGTACCGGCCATCGCAGCCGCGTCGATTCTGGCCAAGGTCAGCCGCGACCGCGAGATGGCAGCGTTCGAGCTGATTTACCCGGGTTACGGCATCGGCGGCCATAAAGGCTACCCGACGCCCGTTCATCTGGAGGCGCTGGCCCGCTTGGGGCCAACGCCGATTCACCGCCGCTCCTTCGCCCCCGTACGTCTGGCGTACGAGGCTCGGGAAAACCTGATCGAGAGTTAGTCGCAAGGCTGATGTTTTTGCCAAGGCCCGGTACAATCCGGGCCTTGTTGTCTTCACGTTTCTAGACAGGATCACTATGCCGGCTTCATTCGTTCATCTACGCCTGCACACTGAGTATTCCCTGGTCGACGGTCTGGTGCGGATCAAACCGCTGGTCAAGACCCTGGTCGGCATGAACATGCCTGCCGTAGCGGTCACCGATCAGAACAATATGTGTTCCCTGGTCAAATTCTACAAAGCGGCCATGGGCGCCGGGATCAAGCCGATCTGCGGCGCCGACCTGTGGCTGTCGAACAAGGACCCGGACAGCCCGTTGAGCCGGATCAGCCTGCTGGCGATGAACGCCGTGGGCTATCGCAACCTCACCGAACTGATCTCCCGCGGCTTCATCGACGGCCAGCGCAACGGCTCGGTCATCATCGAGCGCGAGTGGGTGGCTGAAGCCAGCGAAGGCTTGATCATGCTGTCGGCGGCGAAAGAAGGCGAGATCGGCCTGGCTATGCTCGGCGGCAACCCGGCCGAAGCCGAAACCCTGGCCCGCGAATGGATGGCGGTGTTCCCTGACCGTTTCTATCTGGAGATCCAGCGCACCAACCGCCCCTACGATGAAGAACAATTGCACGGAGCCGTGGCCCTGGCCGAGAAAATCGGTGCGCCACTGGTGGCGACCAACGACGTGCGCTTCATCAAGCAGGAAGATTTTGCGGCTCACGAAACCCGCGTTTGCATCGGTGAGGGCCGTGCCCTCGACGATCCGCGGCGTTCGAAGAATTACAGCGATCAGCAATACCTCAAAAGCACCGAGGAAATGGCCGAGCTGTTCAGTGACTTGCCCGAGGCGCTGGAAAACACCGTCGAAATTGCCAAGCGCTGCAACATCGAAGTGAAGCTGGGCAAGCACTTCCTGCCCAACTTCCCGATTCCCGATGGCATGACCATCGATGAATACTTCCGCAAGGTTTCCTTCGACGGTCTGGAAGAACGTCTCAGTGTTCTGTTGCCCAAGGACACCACCGAAGACTACGAAGCCAAGCGTCAGGTCTATATCGACCGGCTGAATTTCGAGCTGGATATCATCATCCAGATGGGCTTCCCCGGTTACTTTCTGATCGTTATGGACTTTATCCAGTGGGCCAAGAGCAACGGCGTGCCGGTAGGTCCTGGTCGTGGGTCGGGTGCCGGGTCGCTGGTGGCCTATGTGCAGAAGATCACCGACCTCGATCCACTGGAATATGACCTGCTGTTCGAACGTTTCCTTAACCCGGAACGGGTATCGATGCCCGACTTCGACGTCGACTTCTGCATGGATGGTCGCGACCGGGTCATCGAATACGTGGCCGAGAAATACGGCCGCAACGCCGTAAGCCAGATCATCACCTTCGGTTCCATGGCGGCAAAAGCGGTGGTCCGTGACGTGGCGCGGGTGCAGGGCAAGTCCTACGGACTGGCGGATCGTCTGTCGAAGATGATCCCGTTCGAAGTCGGCATGACCCTGGAAAAAGCCTACGAACAGGAAGAAATCCTGCGTGACTTCATCAAGGTCGATGAAGAGGCCGCAGAAATCTGGGAAATGGCCCGCAAGCTTGAAGGCGTTGTGCGTAACGTCGGCAAGCACGCCGGTGGTGTGGTTATTGCGCCGACCAAACTGACGGACTTTTCGCCGATCTATTGCGACGAGGCCGGTGATGGTCTGGTAACCCAGTTCGACAAGGACGACGTTGAGGCTGCCGGTCTGGTGAAGTTCGACTTCCTCGGTCTACGGACCCTGACGGTCATCGACTGGGCGCTGAAAACGATTAACCGCGACCGCGCCAAGGTTGATGAGCCGCCGCTGGACATCGCTTTCATCCCGCTGGATGACAAGCCGACCTACCAGTTGCTGCAAAAAGCTGAAACCACCGCGGTGTTCCAGCTTGAATCTCGAGGCATGAAAGAGCTGATCAAAAAGCTCAAGCCTGACTGCCTGGAAGACTTGATCGCACTGGTGGCCCTGTTCCGTCCGGGTCCGTTGCAGTCGGGCATGGTGGACGACTTTATCAACCGTAAGCACGGTCGCGCCGAACTGGCGTACCCGCACTCGGACTACCAGTACGAAGGCCTTAAACCCGTATTGGCGCCGACTTACGGCATCATCCTGTATCAGGAACAGGTGATGCAGATTGCCCAGGTCATGGCCGGCTACACGCTGGGTGGCGCGGACATGCTGCGCCGGGCCATGGGTAAGAAAAAGCCCGAAGAAATGGCCAAGCAGCGCGGCGGTTTCATTGAAGGTTGCACCGCTAACAATATCGACGCGGACCTGGCCGGTAACATTTTCGACCTGGTGGAAAAATTCGCCGGTTATGGCTTCAACAAATCTCACTCGGCTGCTTACGGTCTGGTGTCTTACCAAACGGCGTGGCTGAAGACTCACTACCCGGCGCCGTTCATGGCCGCGGTGCTGTCGGCGGACATGCACAACACCGACAAGGTCGTGACCTTGATCGAAGAAATTCGCACCATGAAGCTGCGTCTCGACGCGCCGGATGTGAATACTTCGGAGTTCAAGTTCACGGTAAATGACGAAGGCCGCATTATTTACGGCCTCGGCGCGATCAAGGGTGTGGGCGAAGGTCCGGTGGAAGCGATCACCGAGGCGCGTCGGGACGGTCCGTTCACGGATCTGTTCGATTTCTGCGCCCGTGTCGATCTCAAGCGTATCAACAAACGCACCCTGGACGGTTTGATCCGCAGCGGTGCACTGGATCGTCTAGGGCCGTTTTTCCATGACGAACCGAAAGCCTATCAAGCCAACATCGACCAAAACCGCGCGGTGTTGCTGACAGCGATGGAAGGGGCGATCAAGGCCGCCGAGCAAACCGCTCGCACCCACGACAGTGGCCATGCCGACCTGTTTGGCGGGCTGTTCGTCGAAGAAGACGCCGATGTCTACGCCAATCACCGCAAGGCCAAGGAACTGACCCTCAAGGAACGCCTGAAAGGGGAGAAAGATACCTTGGGCCTGTACCTGACCGGTCACCCGATCGACGAATACGAAGGCGAGATCCGCCGCTTCGCCCGTCAGCGCATCATCGACCTGAAACCGGCTCGTGATACCCAGACCGTCGCGGGCATGATCATCGCCCTGCGAGTCATGAAGAACAAAAAGGGCGACAAGATGGGTTTCATTACCCTCGACGACCGCTCTGGGCGGATCGAAGCCTCGTTGTTCGCCGAAGCATTCCATTCGGCGCAATCGCTGTTGCAGACCGACGCGATGGTGGTGGTCGAAGGCGAAGTCAGTAACGACGATTTCTCCGGCGGGCTGCGGCTGCGGGTCAAGCGGGTGATGAGCATGGAAGATGCGCGCACCAATCTGGCCGAAAGCCTGCGCTTGAAGCTGCAGACCAAGGACCTCAAGGGCGATCAGCTACGCTGGCTGGGTGAACTGTTCAAGCGTCACCGTGGTGCGTGCCCGATCACCATGGAATATACGAATCCCGATGCGAAAGCCTTGCTGCAGTTCGGCGAGACCTGGCGAATCGACCCGGCGGATGCTTTGATTCAAGCCCTGCGTGACCAGTTCGGGCGAGACAACGTCTTCCTCCAATACCGTTGACGGTCAGGTGCTGCTCTTGTGAATGGGTGCGGCTCTGATCTCGACCCAATTTTTAATCTCGACCTGAACGCGCCTCTCCCTTAAGGTAGGGCGCGAATAGACAACCGGCCGACCCAAGCTCTCTTGGAGGTCGACCCAAGACGGACGCCTATGAACCCGAATTTTCTAGATTTCGAACAGCCGATCGCCGACCTGCAAGCCAAGATCGAAGAGTTGCGCTTGGTCGGTAATGACAATTCGCTGAATATCGGCGATGAGATCTCCCGCCTGCAGGACAAAAGCAGCACGCTGACCGAAGACATTTTCGGCAAGCTGACCAGCTGGCAGATCGCGCGTCTGGCGCGTCACCCGCGTCGCCCGTACACCCTGGACTACATCGAACACATCTTCACCGAGTTCGACGAATTGCACGGCGACCGTCACTTCTCTGACGACGCCGCCATCGTGGGCGGCGTTGCCCGTCTGGACGACCAGCCGGTGATGATCATCGGTCACCAGAAAGGCCGCGAAGTGCGCGAGAAAGTTCGTCGCAACTTTGGCATGCCGCGTCCGGAAGGCTACCGCAAGGCGTGCCGTCTGATGGAAATGGCAGAACGTTTCAAAATGCCGATCCTGACCTTCATCGACACCCCGGGCGCCTACCCGGGTATCGACGCTGAAGAGCGCAACCAGAGCGAAGCGATTGCCTGGAACCTGCGCGTCATGGCACGCCTGAAAACCCCAATCATCGCCACCGTAATCGGTGAAGGTGGTTCCGGTGGCGCTCTGGCAATCGGTGTTTGCGATCAACTGAACATGCTGCAGTACTCGACCTACGCGGTCATTTCGCCGGAAGGTTGCGCCTCGATTCTGTGGAAGACCGCCGAGAAAGCACCGGACGCCGCTGAAGCCATGGGCATCACTGCCGAGCGTCTCAAAGGCCTGGGTATTGTGGATAAAGTGATCGGCGAGCCTTTGGGTGGCGCGCACCGTAATCCAGCCGCTGCGGCGGCATCGATCCGTGCCGAGCTGAGCTCGCAGCTGGCGATGTTGAAGAAGTTCGATAACGAGGCGCTGTTGGCCCGTCGTTACGAGCGTCTGATGAGCTACGGTCTCTGATCGATCGCTCCTGCATCATGTAGGAGCAAGGCTTGCCCGCGATCGGGACGCCTCGGTTTAACAGGCCGACCGCGTTATCGTTTATCGCGAGCAAGCTCGGCTCCTACAGGTTTTGGTGCGTTCATGACTCTCTGCGCAGTACTTCTCAAGCAACTCGCCCCTTGGCGCAACGCTACAACCTGGCGCATTGCCTTCTCCGGTGGTCTCGACTCCACCGTTCTGCTGCACCTTCTAGCCCACCTCGCAAAAACCGAATCCTTGCCGGCGCTCAACGCCATCCACGTCCATCACGGCCTTCAGGCTGTGGCTGATGCGTGGCCGGATCATTGTCAGTCGGTCTGCGATGCTCTGGGTGTGCCGCTGCAGGTGGTTCGCGTGCAGGTTCAACCCGGCGCCAGCCTTGAGCGTGCAGCTCGGGAAGCGCGATATGCCGCGTTCATCGAGGCGACTCAGGCCAATGAAGTGTTGATGACCGCCCAGCACCGTGACGATCAGGCGGAAACCCTGTTGTTTCGGATGTTGCGTGGGGCGGGGGTGAGGGGATTGTCGGGGATGCCACGCCAGCGCCCGCTCGGTAAAGGGCAGTTGCTTCGGCCATTGCTCGATGTCACGCGGGCTGAACTTGAAGCCTATGCGTCCGAGCATCGGCTGAACTGGATCGAAGACCCTTCGAACCAAAACCGACAGTTCTCGCGTAATTACCTGCGGCATCAGGTTTTCCCTGTATTGACCGAGCGCTGGCCGCAAGCGTTGGCGACCATGGTCCGCAGTGCTGCACATCTGAGTGAAGCGCAGGGATTGCTCGATGAGCTTGCGCAAATCGACCTGACCGACGCCAGCACGGCCAATGATTTTGATTGGCTGGGGTTGCCGTCGCTGGAGCTGGCGGCATTGGAAAAGCTGTCCGCTGCTCGTCAGCGTAATGCGTTAAGTCATTGGCTCGAGCCGCTGACGCGACTGCCAGACAGTGACCATTGGTCGGGTTGGGAGGATTTACGCGATGCCACCGGCGATGCCCGCCCGATCTGGCGGCTGGCGAATGGCGAACTGCATCGCGCGGGAGGGCGTATCTGGTGGTTGTCCGATAGCTGGTTGCGCACGCCGCCAGCCGTTGGAACTTGGCCTGATCCCTCGCTATCGCTGGTGTTGCCGGACAACGGAGTGATCACACTCACCGGCCAAATCCCCGATGGTCCGCTGCATATCCGCTATCGTGAGGGAGGCGAGGTCATGAGTCTGCCCGGTCGCGGCCACCGCGATCTGAAGCGATTGCTCAACGAAAGCGGCGTGCCGGGTTTCGCCCGTGGCAGATTGCCGCTGCTCTACCGAGGCGAGCAATTGCTGGCGGTGGCCAACCTGCGGGGCTTGGACGGCAGTGCAAAGGAGCATTGGAATTTGCATTGGCAGCCACCGAACGAAGATCAAGGTTTGAGCTGAAAGGGGCTTTCCGGTAGACTACGCTCCCTTCTTGATACAACTTCTGTGGATTCGCCTGAATTGCAGCAGTTGCCGATTACCAAGCAGTCTTTGCTGGGCGATTCCAAAAAATGTGTAGCGAGCAACGTACCGGTGTTTCATTTTCCGGTCTGTCCCAACGCGGCGGTTTTTTTGAAAGGTGCGCTGTGATTAATGCAGGTGATCGGGGGCTTCGGCCTTCCTTCGCTTTCCCCGGCGGCTCGGACCGCTTTAACGCAGACTTCTAGGGTTTTTCATGACGCGCTACATATTCGTCACGGGCGGTGTTGTTTCTTCATTGGGGAAAGGCATCGCATCGGCTTCATTGGCGGCCATCCTGGAGGCGCGGGGACTTAAGGTCACCATGCTGAAGCTGGACCCGTACATCAACGTTGACCCGGGCACCATGAGCCCGTTCCAGCACGGTGAAGTGTTCGTCACCCACGACGGCGCCGAGACCGACCTGGACCTGGGCCACTACGAGCGGTTCATCCGCACGACCATGACCCAGAACAACAACTTCACCACCGGCCGTGTCTACGAACACGTCCTGCGCAAAGAGCGCCGTGGTGATTACCTGGGCGCCACCATTCAGGTGATCCCGCACATCACCGACGAAATCAAGCGCCGGATCATCAAGGGCGCCGGCGATGCCGACGTGGCGATGGTCGAGATCGGTGGCACCGTGGGTGACATCGAATCCCAGCCGTTCCTCGAAGCAATCCGTCAATTGCGTTTCGAAGTCGGCGCCAAGCGCGCGATGCTGATGCACCTGACACTGGTGCCGTACATCGCCACTGCCGGTGAAACCAAAACCAAGCCTACTCAGCACTCGGTCAAGGAACTGCGTTCCATCGGCCTGCAACCAGACGTGCTGGTCTGCCGTTCCGATCACCCAATCGATATCTCTTCGCGTCGCAAGATCGCGCAATTCACCAACGTTGAAGAACGTGCAGTGATCGCGCTGGAAGACGCCGACACCATCTACAGGATCCCGGGCATTCTGCACGCCCAGGGCCTGGATGATTTCGTTGTCGAGCGTTTCGGCCTGCAATGTGGCGGCGCCGATCTGTCCGAGTGGGAAGCCGTGGTCGACGCCAAGCTCAACCCTGAGCATGAAGTCACCATCGCCATGGTCGGTAAGTACATGGAGCTGCTGGACGCCTACAAGTCGCTGATCGAAGCGATGAGTCACGCCGGCATCAGCAACCGCACCAAGGTCAACCTGCGCTACATCGACTCCGAAGACATCGAAAACCAGGGCACCGCGCTGCTGGAAGGTGTCGACGCGATTCTGGTCCCTGGCGGCTTCGGTCTGCGTGGCGTGGAAGGCAAGATCACTGCCGTTCAATACGCTCGTGAAAACAAGGTCCCGTACCTGGGCATCTGCCTGGGCATGCAAGTGGCCGTGATCGAGTTTGCTCGTAACGTCATGGGCTGGAAAGACGCCAACTCCACCGAGTTCGACCGTGCAAGCGGTCACCCGGTTGTGGGTCTGATCACCGAGTGGGAAGATGCCACCGGCGCGGTCGAAACCCGTACCGAAACGTCCGACCTGGGCGGCACCATGCGCCTCGGGGCACAGGATTGCCTGCTGGAACCGGGTTCCCTGGTGCACGATTGCTACGCCAAGGACGTGATCGTCGAGCGTCACCGTCACCGCTACGAAGTGAACAACAATCTGCTGCCGCAAATCATGGCTGCCGGTCTGAAAATCTCCGGTCGTTCCGGTGATGGCGCGCTGGTTGAAGTGGTTGAAGCCCCGGATCATCCATGGTTCGTCGCTTGCCAGTTCCACCCTGAGTTCACCTCGACACCACGCGACGGCCACCCCTTGTTCAGCGGTTTCGTTAAAGCAGCTTTGATTCAACACCAGAAGAAGGCGCAATTCTGATGGCGCAGAAGATCATTCGCGTAGGCGATATCGAGATTGCCAACGACAAGCCAATGGTGCTTTTCGGTGGCATGAACGTGTTGGAAAGCCGCGACATGGCGATGCAGGTCTGTGAAGAATACGTAAAAGTTACCGAGAAACTCGGGATCCCTTATGTGTTCAAGGCCAGCTTCGACAAGGCCAACCGTTCCTCCGTGACCTCTTACCGTGGCCCCGGCCTGGAAGAGGGCATGCGGATTTTCCAGGACATCAAGCAAGCTTTCGGCGTGCCGATCATCACCGACGTCCACGAGCCTGATCAGGCCGCGGTCGTGGCTGAAGTCTGCGATATCATCCAGCTGCCGGCCTTCTTGTCGCGCCAGACCGACCTTGTGGTCGCGATGGCCAAGACCGGTGCGGTGATCAACATCAAGAAAGCCCAGTTCCTCGCACCTCAGGAAATGAAACACATCCTGAGCAAATGCGTGGAAGCGGGTAACGATCAGTTGATCCTCTGCGAGCGCGGTTCGAGCTTCGGCTACAACAACCTGGTCGTCGACATGCTCGGCTTTGGCATCATGAAGCAGTTCGAATACCCGGTGTTCTTCGATGTGACCCACGCGCTGCAAATGCCCGGCGGTCGCTCCGATTCCGCCGGCGGTCGCCGCGCCCAGGTCACCGATCTGGCGAAAGCCGGTATCAGCCAGTCGTTGGCCGGCCTGTTCCTCGAAGCACACCCGGACCCGGACAACGCCAAATGCGACGGCCCTTGCGCCTTGCGTCTGGACAAACTGGAGCCATTCCTGGCCCAGCTCAAAGCTTTGGACGAACTGGTGAAGAGTTTTCCGACGGTAGAAACCGCGTAATCCTCATTTCTCCGGTAAAGTACCGCACGAATTAATGCTCAGGCCCGCTGGCCGCACTGCTCTTGTAGGAGCATGGCTTGCCAGCGATGGCGCCCTTGAGGGCTCCATCGCCGGCAAGCCGTGCTCCTACAGCGTTTTCGTCAACTTTGGAGTGTTTACAACAATGGCAAAAATCGTCGACATCAAAGGTCGTGAAGTTCTCGACTCCCGTGGCAACCCCACCGTGGAAGCGGACGTGCTTCTCGATAACGGCATCATCGGTAGCGCTTGCGCGCCGTCCGGTGCTTCCACTGGCTCGCGTGAAGCGCTCGAGCTGCGTGATGGCGACAAGAGCCGTTACCTGGGCAAGGGCGTACTCAAAGCCGTCGCCAACATCAACGGTCCGATCCGTGACCTGTTGAAAGGTGCAGACCCAAGCGACCAGAAAGCGCTGGATCACGCGATGATCAAGCTCGACGGTACTGAAAACAAAGGTTCCCTGGGCGCCAACGCGATCCTCGCCGTTTCCCTGGCAGCCGCCAAGGCAGCAGCACAGGACCAGGACCTGCCGCTGTACGCTCACATCGCCAACCTGAACGGCACCCCGGGTGTTTACTCGATGCCGGTTCCGATGATGAACATCATCAACGGTGGCGAGCACGCCGATAACAACGTCGACATCCAGGAATTCATGGTTCAGCCGGTTGGCGCCAAGTCTTTCTCGGAAGGTCTGCGCATGGGCACCGAGATTTTTCATCACCTGAAAGCTGTTCTGAAGGCCCGTGGCCTGAGCACTGCTGTGGGTGACGAGGGTGGTTTCGCACCTAACCTGGCTTCCAACGAAGACGCTTTGAAAGTGATCTCCGAAGCCGTGGCCAACGCCGGTTACAAGCTGGGCACCGACGTGACCCTGGCACTGGACTGCGCGGCCAGCGAATTCTACGAAGACGGTCAATACAACCTGTCCGGCGAAGGCCAGGTGTTCACCGCTGAAGGTTTCGCCGACTACCTCAAAGGTCTGACCGAGCGTTACCCTATCATCTCCATCGAAGATGGCCTGGACGAGTCCGACTGGGCTGGCTGGAAAATTCTCACCGACAAAATCGGCGAGAAGGTTCAGCTGGTAGGCGACGACCTGTTCGTCACCAACACCAAGATCCTGAAAGAAGGCATCGATAAAAAGATCGCCAACTCGATTCTGATCAAGTTCAACCAGATCGGCACCCTGACCGAAACCCTGGAAGCCATCCAGATGGCCAAGGCTGCTGGTTACACTGCCGTCATCTCGCACCGCTCCGGCGAAACCGAAGATTCGACCATTGCCGACCTGGCTGTGGGCACTGCGGCTGGCCAGATCAAAACCGGTTCCCTGTGCCGTTCCGACCGCGTTTCCAAGTACAACCAACTGCTGCGTATCGAAGAGCAGTTGAATGGCAAAGCCAAGTACAACGGTCGCAGCGAATTCCGCGGCTGATTGCTGGATAGTAAAAAAGACACCGGATTGTGTCGGAAAAATCGCTCCAGCGATGGATTTGCCACTAATCTGATGCCTTATTAGCACAAGCCTGGTTTTTCCAGGCTTCGTGCTATCAGATGCTTCAAAGTTTTGGCATGGCTGTCTTTTTTCACTGGATACCTGATATTCGATGCGCAGTCCCAATTGGTTGTTCCTCGTCTTGCTCCTGCTGCTGGCTGGCCTGCAATACCGCCTGTGGGTGGGTAATGGCAGTCTGGCGCAAGTGGCCGAACTGACTCAGCAGATCGCAGATCAACACGCGGAGAACGAGGGGCTGCTCGAGCGCAATCGGGTGATGGACGCTGAAGTCAGTGAGTTGAAAAAGGGCATGGAGACCGTTGAAGAACGGGCCCGCCATGAGTTGGGCATGGTCAAGGACGGTGAAACCCTTTACCAGTTGGCTCAATGAACCCCTCGTTACCGGCCTTCTGGGCCGTGATTCCTGCCGCGGGCGTCGGTGCCCGTATGGCCGCGGACCGTCCCAAGCAATACTTGCAACTGGGCGGGCGCACTATTCTCGAACACAGCCTCGGCTGTTTCCTTGATCATCCTTCCCTGAAGGGGTTGGTGGTCAGTCTTGCTGTTGATGATCCTTACTGGCCGAATTTGGCGTGTGCTTGCGATCCGCGTATTCAGCGGGTTGAAGGCGGCTCCGAGCGCTCCGGGTCGGTGCTCAGTGCGTTGCTGCATTTGCATGCGCTGGGCGCTGATGATGAGGATTGGGTGTTGGTTCACGATGCCGCACGGCCGAATCTGGCCCGGGATGATCTCGATAAGTTACTGAGCGAACTGGCTGACGATCCGGTCGGTGGTTTGTTGGGTGTTCCTGCACGGGATACCCTCAAGCGCGTCGACAAGCACGGGCGTGTGCTGGAAACCGTGGATCGCAATGTGATCTGGCAGGCCTATACACCACAGATGTTTCGCCTTGGTGCGCTGCATCGGGCATTGGCCGACAGTCTGGTGGCAGACGCGGTCATCACTGACGAAGCTTCGGCGATGGAGTGGGCAGGTATGGCTCCGCGGTTGATCGAAGGCCGATCCGACAACCTCAAGGTCACTCGCCCTGAAGACCTCGAATGGTTGCGCCAACGTTGGACTAACCGTCGCTAGGCAGCGTACTCCGGCCGCTCGGCCAATCCTTCCTTCAAGTAATCCACCAACTTGCGCACCTTCGGCGACAAATGCCGCTGTTGTGGATAAAGCGCCCACACGGCAGTGTTCGGCGGTTGGTGGGCTTCCAGCAGCGAAACCAACTCACCACTTTTAAAATGCTCCAGCACGTAGTAGTCCGGCAGCTGGCACAATCCAACCCCTTGCAACGCCGCATCCAAAACCGCTTGCCCACTGTTGCAGCGCCAGTTTCCCTGTACTCGCTGAGAAAACTCCCGCCCGTTCTGTTCCAGTTGCCAGAGGTCCGAGCTGCCGATGAGGCAGTTGTGGCGGCTCAGTTCCGACAAGCTGTGCGGGCGACCATACCGTTCCAGGTAAGACGGCGATGCGCACAGGTACATGCGCCGTGGCGCCAGGCGTGCCGCCACCAGCCGCGAGTCCTGCAGGCGACCGAGGCGGATTGCCAGGTCCAGGCCTTCATGCACGAGGTCGAGTGGACGATTGCTCAGTTCGATGTCGATTCGCAGTTGCGGATAGAGCCCCATGAAACGGGTCACCAGCGGCACGATGAAGCGTTCGCCATACGCCACGGCGCAGGTCATGCGCAGCATGCCTTTGGGTTCGCTGGTCAGGTCACCCACCGCTCGCAGTGCTTCTTCTCGACCATCCTGTAAACGCTGGCAATGTTGCAGAAAGGTTTGCCCGGCCTCGGTCAAAGTGACCCGGCGGGTGCTGCGGTAAAGCAGGCGCGTTTGCAGCCGCTCTTCAAGGCGTACAATTTGTCGACTGATGTGGGAGGACGAAACCCCAAGGCGTTCCGCGGCAGCCGTGAACTGGCTGCATTCGGCGACAGCGACGAACTCGTCGATACCTTCCCAGCGGTTTTCGGACATTAGGATTATCCCTGTATGGCAATAATGTTTTGCTTTTGTCCGGATTATTCACCGTGGAGCGTTGTATTACACTCCCGGTCTCGTTTTTATTCACTGGAGAATCCACATGATCAAGTCGCGCGCTGCCGTTGCCTTCGAGGCCAAGAAACCCCTCGAGATCGTTGAAGTCGATGTCTCCATGCCCAAGGCCGGTGAAGTCCTGCTGCGCGTGGTTGCCTCCGGTGTCTGCCATACCGACGCCTACACGCTGTCGGGCGCGGACCCGGAAGGCATCTTCCCGTCGATCCTTGGTCATGAAGGTGGTGCAGTGGTTGAAGCAATCGGCGAGGGCGTGACCTCCGTCGCCGTCGGCGATCATGTGATCCCGCTGTACACCCCGGAATGCCGCCAGTGCAAATTCTGTCTGTCGGGAAAAACCAACCTGTGTCAGGCCATTCGCGCGACTCAGGGTAAAGGCCTGATGCCAGATGGCACTTCGCGCTTTTCCTACAAGGGCCAACCAATTTTCCACTACATGGGTACTTCGACATTCTCCGAGTACACCGTGCTGCCGGAAATCTCCGTCGCCAAGATTCCTAAAGAAGCGCCCTTGGAAAAAGTCTGCCTGCTGGGTTGCGGCGTCACTACCGGCATCGGTGCCGTCCTCAATACCGCCAAGGTGAAACCAGGTGATACCGTCGCCATTTTCGGCCTCGGCGGCATCGGTCTGTCGGCCGTAATCGGCGCCGTCAAAGCCAAGGCTGCGCGGATCATTGCCATCGACATCAACCCGACCAAGTTCGCGATCGCCACGCAGTTGGGTGCAACCGATTGTGTGAACCCGAAAGACTTCGATCGTCCGATCCAGGAAGTCATCGTCGACATGACCGACGGCGGCGTCGACTTTTCCTTTGAATGCATCGGCAACGTCCAATTGATGCGTGCTGCACTTGAGTGCTGCCACAAGGGTTGGGGCGAGTCGGTGATCGTCGGTGTTGCCGGTGCCGGCCAGGAAATCGCCACTCGTCCATTCCAGCTGGTGACCGGTCGCGTCTGGCGCGGTTCGGCGTTCGGCGGCGTGCGTGGTCGTACCGAGCTGCCGAGCTATGTCGAAATGGCCGAAACCGGCGAGATCCCGCTGGATACTTTCATCACCCACACCATGGGCCTGGAAGATATCAACAAGGCTTTCGACCTGATGCATGAAGGCAAAAGCATCCGTAGCGTCATCCATTTCTGAGGTCGGTCATGAGCCTGGAAAATATCTCCTGTCAGAAAAGCTTTGGCGGTTGGCACAAGCGCTACCGGCACCGCTCCGATGTACTCGGCTGCGACATGGTGTTTGCCGTGTACCTGCCGCCGCAAGCGGAGCAGGGCGGCAAATTGCCCGTGCTGTACTGGTTGTCCGGCCTGACCTGCACCGACGAGAACTTCATGCAAAAGGCCGGTGCGATGCGCATGGCCGCCGAGCTGGGGCTGATCATCGTTGCACCGGACACCAGTCCTCGCGGTGCCGATGTGCCGGGTGATCCGGATGGCGCCTGGGACTTCGGTCTCGGTGCCGGGTTTTATCTGAATGCCACGCAGGAACCCTGGTCCAGGCACTATCGGATGCATGACTATGTCGTGCAGGAATTGCCCGCATTGGTCGAAGCCCATTTCCCGGCTTCGGACAAGCGCGGCATCAGCGGTCACTCCATGGGTGGCCACGGTGCGCTGGTCTGCGCGTTGCGTAACCCGGGGCGTTATCAGTCGGTGTCGGCGTTCTCGCCGATCAACAATCCGATGGATTGCCCGTGGGGTCAGAAGGCCTTTTCCCGCTACTTGGGTGAAGACCGATCGAAATGGCGCGAGTGGGATGCCTGTGCCTTGATCGCCGAGGCAAACGAGAAGCTGCCATTGCTGGTCGACCAAGGTGATCGCGACGATTTCCTCGCCACCCAGCTCAAGCCTGAAGCCTTGCAACAGGCAGCCAAACTGGCGGGTCATCCGCTGACGTTGCGCTTGCAACCCGGCTATGACCATAGCTATTTCTTCATCGCCAGCTTCATCGCCGACCACTTGCAACATCATGGGCGCGCTCTAAGCGCCTAATGTCCGACAAAGCAGGTAGAATCACGCCCTGACAAAAATCGGGGCGTTTTTTTATGCGTATTGGCCACGGCTATGATGTGCACCGTTTCGCTGAAGGCGATTTCATTACTCTGGGCGGCGTGCGGATTGCGCACGGCTTCGGGCTGCTCGCTCACTCCGACGGTGACGTCCTGCTGCACGCCTTGAGCGATGCCTTGCTCGGCGCCGCTGCGTTGGGTGATATCGGCAAACATTTCCCGGACACCGACCCAACATTCAAGGGCGCCGACAGCCGTGTGCTGTTGCGTCACGTCGTCGCACTGATCCACGCCAAGGGCTGGAAAGTCGGTAACGTCGATAACACCATCGTCGCCCAGGCCCCGAAAATGGCCCCGCATATCGAATCGATGCGCGCGCTGATTGCCGCGGATCTTCAAGTTGAGTTGGATCAAGTGAACGTAAAAGCTACCACCACCGAAAAGCTCGGCTTTGTCGGGCGCGAAGAAGGCATTGCCGTGCACTCCGTTGCCTTGTTGTTGCGCGCATGAACGAGGCGCAATTGCTCGGCCCGCGGGCCTATGGCCAAGTCCTCGGCACCGCGGTACTGAAAGCGACGGCGGAAGATTTTCAGGTCGACGAAGTGCTCAATATTCCCCTCAGTGGCGATGGCGAGCACCTGTGGATCTGGGTGGAAAAACGCGGTCTGAATACCGAAGAAGCGGCACGGCGGATCGCCAAGGCGGCAGGCGTGCCATTGCGCACCGTCAGTTACGCGGGCCTCAAGGATCGTCAGGCGCTGACTCGCCAGTGGTTCAGCGTGCAGCTGCCGGGCAAGGCCGATCCTGATCTGTCGGCGGCGGAAAACGATACGCTGAAAATCCTCAAGACCGGTCGGCACAAACGCAAGCTGCAACGCGGTGCTCACTCGGCCAATGGCTTCACGTTGCGACTGACGCAATTCGCTGGCGACAAAGCGGCGATCGAGGAGCGTCTGCAACTGATCGCCAAGCAAGGTATTCCCAATTATTTCGGCGCTCAGCGTTTTGGGTTTGACGGCGGTAACGTGGTCGATGCCCGTGCGTGGGCTGCTCGCAAAGCCTTGCCAGAACAACGCAACGTGCGTTCGCGGCTGCTCTCCACCGCGCGCAGTTTTCTATTCAATCAGGTGCTGGCGGCGCGCGTCGCCGATGGCACCTGGCAGCGTGCCCTGGTGGGTGATCTGCTGGCCTTCACCGACAGCCGCAGCTTCTTTCCGGCAGGTGTTGCCGAGTGCAGCGACCCGCGTCTGACGATTCTCGATCTGCACCCGACTGGTCCGCAGTGGGGCGAAGGTGACTCGCCGGCGACTGGCGCTGTCCATGAACTGGAGCAGGCAATCGCCACGCGCGAAGCGGACTTGCGTGATTGGTTGATTAACGCCGGTATGAGCCACGAACGTCGCATCCTGCGGCTGCCCATTGGTGGGTTGACGTGGCATTATCCCGAGCCTGACATTCTGCAACTGGAATTCGTCCTCCCGGCCGGATGCTTCGCCACTGTATTGGTGCGCGAGCTCGTTGATCTGGTGCCGGTGGGGCAGACGGACAGCCCATGCGTATTCTGATTTCTAACGACGATGGGGTAACCGCACCCGGTCTCGCCGCGCTTTATGCTGCGCTGGCGGATTACACCGAATGCGTGGTTATCGCCCCGGACCAGGACAAAAGCGGCGCCAGCAGCTCGCTGACGCTCGACCGTCCGTTGCACCCGCAAACGCTGGCCAATGGCTTTATCAGCCTGAATGGCACACCCACCGATTGCGTGCACCTGGGCCTTAACGGCTTGCTGGAACGCGAACCGGACATGGTGGTTTCGGGCATCAACCTGGGCGCCAACCTGGGTGATGACGTGTTGTATTCCGGCACCGTGGCGGCGGCCCTTGAGGGACGTTTCCTGGCGCGCCCTTCGTTTGCCTTTTCGTTGGTCTCACGGCAAGTGGAGAACCTTCCCACAGCCGCGTACTTTGCGCGCAAACTGGTAGAGGCTCACGCGGACCTTGAACTGCCACCGCGTACGGTACTGAACGTGAACA
This sequence comes from Pseudomonas sp. MDT1-16, assembly GCF_054898115.1. Lineage (NCBI taxonomy): Bacteria > Pseudomonadati > Pseudomonadota > Gammaproteobacteria > Pseudomonadales > Pseudomonadaceae > Pseudomonas > Pseudomonas sp. MDT1-16. The sequence continues at coordinate 5,080,808 of NZ_CM142717.1, read as the reverse complement.
TTCCCAATTTGCCGCTGGACCACATCCGGGGTATTCAGCTGACCCGTCTCGGGCATCGCGCACGTGCTGCGGCGCCGATGAAAGTGGTCGATCCGCGCGGTAAATCCGGTTACTGGATTGCGGCGGCAGGCGATGCTGAAGACGGCGGCCCGGGCACCGATTTCCATGCGGTGATGCAGGGCTATGTTTCAATCACTCCACTACAACTGGATCGCACCTTCAATGATGCCTTCAGAAGTCTCGATGGCTGGCTGGAGGGGCTGCACTAATGGGTCGTGAACAAGACGATATGCTGCGTCGCGGCATCGGCATGACCTCTCAGCGGACTCGCGAGCGCCTTATTCAGCGGCTTTATGAGGAGGGGATTTCCAACGCCAAGGTGCTGGAAGTCATCCGCCGTACGCCGCGTCACCTGTTCGTCGACGAGGCGCTGGCCCATCGCGCTTACGAAGATACTGCGCTGCCGATTGGGCATAACCAGACCATCTCCCAGCCTTATATGGTGGCCCGCATGAGCGAGTTGCTGCTGGAGGCAGGTCCTCTCGACAAGGTGATGGAAATCGGCACCGGTTCGGGCTACCAGACGGCGGTGCTGTCGCAACTGGTCGAACGGGTATTTTCGGTCGAGCGCATCAAGGTTTTGCAGGATCGGGCCAAGGAGCGCCTGGTGGAACTGAACCTGCGCAACGTGGTGTTCCGCTGGGGCGATGGTTGGGAAGGCTGGCCGGCACTGGCGCCGTACAACGGCATTATCGTGACCGCAGTGGCGACGGATGTACCTCAGGCGCTGCTTGATCAATTGGCGCCGGGAGGGCGGCTGGTGATCCCGGTCGGATCGGGTGAGGTTCAACAATTGATGCTGATCATCCGGGAAGAGCAGGGCTTTTCCAGGCGTGTTCTGGGGGCTGTTCGCTTCGTCCCGTTACTCAATGGGCCGCTCGCCTGAGCATTTGTTTCAGCGCGCTGAATTCTCTTCGATTGCTCCTGTCTTACAGCGGCACCGATCAGTTAAACGGGATTCATCGTCAGGCAGCAAACGTGTGCGCGAAGCCCTTTCGCTTCATTAAAGGTAAAGCCTGCACGGCTCGTTATACTGGCGACATTTCATGCCGGAACACGGCAATCCACATTTTCAGCCACCACAAAGGGAGCGGCGGGTGAGTCTCACAGTCATTGCGCAGCGAATGGGTAAAACGAGCTTTCAGCGCCTGGTGACTGGCCTTGTTTTGAGCACCTTGCTGGTAGGTTGCTCCAGCAACAAGTCGAGTGATGTACGCGTCGTCGATCGCAACAACGGCGTCGCCCAGCGTCCGGCAGTGACCACGGGTCAATACGTCGTCCGACCTAAAGACACCTTGTTCTCCATTGCCTTTCGCTACGGCTGGGACTACAAAGCCCTCGCGGCACGCAACAACATTCCTACGCCTTATACGATCCATCCGGGTCAGACGATTCGCTTTGACGGCCGTACCGGTTCAACACCGCCAGCAGTGGTCAGTTCGTCGAATTCAACGCCTTCGTCGTCGAGTAAAACCACGGTCTTCCGTCGTCCGGTAACAGGTGTGACCACGGGCACAGGGGGGGTTGTACCGTCCGTCGCGAACAAACCGGCACCCGCTCCACTGCCTCCGGCAGGCCCGGCCCCGACCGGCTGGGGATGGCCATCTAATGGCATTCTCATTGGTAAATTCTCTTCAAACGGGAGTTTGAATAAAGGAATTGATATCGCCGGGGATTTGGGACAGCCTGTTTTAGCTGCGTCTGATGGGACGGTGGTATACGCCGGGAGTGGCTTAAGGGGCTACGGCGAATTAGTCATCATCAAACACAGCGATACCTACGTCAGTGCCTACGGACATAACCGCAGGCTGTTGGTTCGGGAGGGGCAGCAGGTCAAGGTCGGACAGACAATTGCCGAAATGGGGTCAACGGGAACAGACCGGGTGAAGCTGCATTTTGAGATTCGCCGTCAAGGTAAACCCGTAGATCCGCTGCAATTCCTGCCACGTCGTTGATCGCTTTCCAGCCTGTTCCGTCGCGTAGAGGGAACAGGCTCCAGCGTTGCCAAGGATAGAGGCGCCGCTTGAGCTTGAGGTCGAACTCACCAAAGGACTATAACAATGGCTCTCAGTAAAGAAGTGCCGGAGTTTGACATCGACGATGAGGTTCTCCTGATGGAGACCGGCATCGGTACGGATTCGATGTCGAATGATGAAGGGGCTGCTCCACCTTCCGTTCGTGCCAAATCCAAACACTCCGCCTCGTTAAAGCAACACAAGTACATTGACTACACGCGTGCACTCGATGCCACGCAGCTGTACCTCAATGAGATTGGTTTTTCCCCTCTGCTGTCCCCCGAAGAAGAAGTTCATTTTGCGCGCTTGTCGCAAAGTGGAGATCCGGCCGGGCGTAAACGCATGATTGAAAGTAACTTGCGGCTGGTGGTGAAAATCGCCCGGCGTTACGTCAATCGTGGTCTGTCGCTGCTGGACCTGATCGAAGAGGGCAACCTCGGGCTTATCCGGGCAGTAGAGAAGTTCGATCCTGAACGTGGCTTCCGCTTCTCGACCTACGCGACCTGGTGGATTCGTCAGACCATCGAGCGCGCGATCATGAATCAGACCCGGACCATCCGGTTGCCGATTCATGTGGTCAAAGAGCTCAACGTGTACCTGCGGGCCGCACGGGAGCTAACGCAAAAACTCGATCACGAACCCTCACCCGAAGAAATCGCCAACCTGCTGGAAAAGCCAGTGGGAGAGGTCAAGCGCATGCTCGGCCTGAACGAGCGGGTTTCTTCGGTCGACGTCTCGCTGGGTCCGGATTCGGATAAAACCCTGCTGGACACCCTTACCGATGACCGTCCAACCGATCCATGTGAACTGTTGCAGGATGACGACCTGTCTCAGAGCATCGATCAATGGCTCTCGGAGCTGACCGACAAGCAACGTGAAGTGGTGATACGCCGCTTCGGGCTGCGCGGTCATGAGAGCAGCACGCTTGAAGATGTAGGCCTGGAAATTGGCCTGACCCGGGAGCGGGTCAGACAGATTCAGGTTGAAGGCCTGAAGCGTCTTCGGGAGATTCTCGAGAAGAATGGCCTGTCGAGCGAGTCGCTGTTTCAATAAGTCATTTGCTGGCTGGCATTAAAAGCCCCGACTGGTTCGTAATGCTGTTCACTTAAGGATTGTTGACTAATTCTCAGACAGCAGGAAAATCCGGAATCTGATAAGGAATCCGGATTTTTTATGTCTGTTGCTCAAGATTTAAGCGCTGTTCTGGACTTCGCTGAACAGCCACTCTCACACCTTGGGGTGTTCACCGATCACATTCCTCAGGATTGGATCACCGCTGCGGCCGCTCTGGCGGACAAAGCGACTATCCGACGTCGACGCCTGCCTTCGGACATGGTCCTTTAGCTGGTAGTGGGGATGGCGCTTTTCAGAGGCGAGCCAATAGTTGAGGTCGCTCGCCGACTCAATATCTGTGCCGACGGCCTTAAGTTTGCCTGTCGGCACATCGCCAGCCATCTCGTCGTCATGGCTGGAGCAGTGTCGCCGTCACACACACCCAGACGCCTGGAGGAGCTTCGCGGCAGCATCGGTGTGCTTTTCATAACAAAACGCCCCAGACCGGCGAGGCCCAGGGCGGTGAAGATGTCAAAAAACCGGTATCCGGTTAACCGCAAAGCTGCTCCGCTTAAGTGAACAGCATTGCGACTGGTTCGGGGTTTTTTATTACCTGAAAGGCAGGTTTTGAGTTCCCTCCGTAATCATCTCTGGTTTGTAGTCCCTCGCTGTAAGTGTTTGCTTACTCTTTCGTAAGTGTTCGCTAACTCCATGAGTAGCAGTCGTACATATTTTTACGTGAGATAAGATTAACCAGTTGATTTATATGCTTATTTTTTTATATGAATAGCCTGTAACGGGCAGTTTCAATTGTCCGGGGCCATTGCTCTTGGTAGGGAACTCTCTAGTATCTGAACCGTGTCAACGGACAGACACTCCCTTCAAGGATGAGGGGAAAGGACATCGCAGGAATCGATTCATCAGGACGATGAAAAGGAATACAGGGAATAGGGAAAAAATGTGGGCGGGTCAAACCGCCCCTTTTTTTGCCTGCAGAAAAGCAAAAAGGCCCGCAAGGGGCCTTTTCGAGAACGCGGGGATAATCAGCGTTCGAGGTTTTTGAGCTTGCCTTTGACGCCATCCCACTCTTCGGCATCGGGCAACGATTCTTTCTTCTCGGTGATGTTGGGCCAGATTTCCGCCAGCTCAACGTTCAGCTGAATAAACTCCTGCATGTCTTCCGGGACTTCATCTTCGGAGAAGATGGCCACGGCAGGGCATTCTGGTTCGCACAGTGCGCAGTCGATGCACTCATCCGGGTGAATCACCAGGAAGTTCGGGCCTTCGTAAAAGCAGTCCACCGGACAGACTTCTACGCAGTCGGTGTACTTGCACTTGATGCAGTTGTCGGTGACGACGAAGGTCATTTCTAATTTTCTCCTCAGGCGGCGGCAGCGGAGCCCCTTCACGTTGGGGTCGCCAGGTTTGGGAGCGATAGTCTGCTGGTCAGGCTATTAGCCAGCAGCATCCCAAACCGCGCGAGATTCTAACAGCTTGCAGGCAAGTGCGTTAGATCCGTGTCTTAAGTGTATAGAGCATTTCGAGCGCACGACGCGGGGTCATGTCGTCCAGATCAAGTTTGGCCAGATCATCCAGTACCGGATGCGGCAGGCTGGCGAACATGTCGCTTTGCTGCGGCGCAGCGGGTTTTCCCTTGGTTGGCTTCGGCACTTCATGGGGCAGCGCGGTAGCTTCCAGCCGGCCCAGGTGTTCGCGAGCGCGCACGATCACTTCGCTCGGCACACCGGCCAACTGTGCAACCGCCAGGCCATAGCTCTGGCTTGCAGGTCCGGGTAGCACGTGGTGCAGGAACACGATCCGCTCATTGTGCTCAGTGGCGTTGAGGTGCACGTTGGCCACCAACGGCTCGGCTTCCGGCAACACGGTCAGCTCAAAGTAGTGGGTGGCGAACAGCGTGTAAGCCCGCAGGTGTGCGAGGCGTTCAGCCGCGGCCCACGCCAGGGACAAGCCATCAAAGGTGCTGGTGCCGCGACCGACTTCGTCCATCAGCACCAGGCTGCGTTCGGTGGCGTTGTGCAAAATGTTCGCTGTTTCACTCATTTCGACCATGAAGGTCGAGCGCCCGCCTGCAAGGTCATCGCTGGAACCGATCCGGGTAAAGATCCGGTCCACCAGAGACAACTCACAACTGGCCGCTGGCACGAAGCTGCCGATGTGCGCCAGCAGCACGATCAGAGCGGTCTGGCGCATGTAGGTGGATTTACCGCCCATGTTCGGACCGGTGATCACCAGCATGCGGGTGTTGTCGTCGAGGCTCAGATCGTTGGCCACGAACGGCGTGGTCAGTACTTGCTCGACCACCGGGTGACGACCCTGGCTGATGCGCATGCACGGCTCATCGACGAAGCGCGGGCAATTCAGGTCGAGATTCAATGCGCGTTCGGCGAGGTTGCTCAACACGTCCAGTTCGGCCAAGGCAGCAGCGGTGTCCTGCAGCGGTGGCAACTGGGCGATCAGGTCTTCGAGCAGCGCTTCGTAGAGCATCTTCTCGCGGGCGAGGGCGCGGCTCTTCGCCGACAGCGCCTTGTCTTCGAACGCCTTCAGTTCCGGCGTAATGAAGCGCTCGGCACCTTTCAGCGTCTGGCGACGGATATAGTCTGCCGGCGCTGATTCGGCCTGCTTGCTCGGCAACTCGATGAAGTAGCCGTGAATGCGGTTGTAACCGACTTTCAGATGAGACAGGCCGGTGCGGGCCTTCTCACGGGCTTCGAGGTCAATCAGGAACTGCCCGGCATTTTCGCTGAGCGATTGCAAGTCGTCCAACTCGGCGTCGTAACCGGTTTTCAACACACCACCGTCCCGGATCACTGCGGGCGGGTTGTCGATGATGGCTTTTTCCAGCAGTGCCGCCAGCTCCGGGTAGGTGTTGGTGGTTGTCGCCAGTTGAATGATGTGCGGAGCTTCCAGCTCAGTCATCGCCACTTGCAATTCAGGCAGTGCACCGAGCGCATCGCGTAGGCGAGCCAAGTCACGAGGACGGGCATTGCGCAGGCCAATCCGCGCCAGGATCCGCTCGATGTCGCCGATTTCCTTGAGCTGCGGTTGCAGCTTTTCGAAACGGTAGGCGTCGAGCAGGCAGGTAATCGAGGTCTGGCGTGCCAGCAATACGGTCAGATCCCGCAGCGGGCGGTTCAGCCAGCGGGTCAGAAGACGACTGCCCATGGCGGTCTGACAGCGATCGACCACCGATTGCAACGTGTTGTCGCGACCGCCAGCCAGGTTAGTGTCCAGTTCGAGGTTGCGGCGGCTCGCGCCGTCCAGCACCACGGTGTCGTCCAGGCGTTCATGACGCAGGCTGCGCAGATGGGGCAGGGCGGTGCGCTGGGTTTCCTTGGCGTAGCTGAGCAGGCAACCGGCGGCGCCGATGGCCAGGGTCAGGTTTTCGCAGCCGAAACCTTTCAGGTCTTGGGTGGAAAATTGCTGGCAAAGACTTTTCAGCGCCGAATCGCGCTCGAAATCCCACGGCGCACGGCGATGAACCCCACGACGTTTCTCCGCCGGCAGATCCTTCGGCCAGTCGTCCGGGATCATCAGCTCTACCGGATTGACCCGCTCCAGTTCTGCCAGCAGGTTTTCCCAGCCCTTGATCTCCAGCACGGTGAAGTTGCCGCTGGTGATGTCCAGCACGGCGAGACCGAACAGGCGCTCGTCACCCAGAACGGCAGCGATCAGGTTATCCCGACGCTCATCCAGCAGGGCTTCATCACTGACCGTGCCGGGCGTGATGATCCGCACGACCTGACGATCCACCGGCCCTTTGCTGGTGGCCGGGTCGCCGACTTGCTCACAGATCACTACCGACTCGCCGAGCTTCACCAGTTTCGCCAGGTAGCCTTCCGCGGCGTGGTAAGGAATCCCACACATCGGAATCGCCTGACCCGCCGACTGCCCGCGGGCAGTCAGGGTGATGTCCAGCAACTTGGAGGCCTTCTTCGCGTCTTCATAGAAGATCTCGTAGAAGTCGCCCATGCGGTAGAACATCAGCTGGTCAGGGTGCTGGTTTTTCAGGCGCCAGTACTGCTGCATCATTGGCGTGTGGCTGGACAGATCAGAGAGCGCTTTATTCATCGGATAATCAGGCAAATTCGTTGAAAGGTGTAGGGCAAAGGAGGGGCATCGGCCCGGCTTTTCCGCGATGGGCGCAAGGTTAACATGGGCGGTCCACCCGACGCAGGCATGAAAGCCCCGCGGTACATTTCTTCTGAGTATGCACGCCTATGCATTATCTATGCAGTTTGGCATTTGTCTTCTGCAGAAAGAACAAGCACTATGCGCGTTATGCAAAAACGCAATGTTTCTACCGTCTTAAGAGCGCTGCTCGATCAGCACGGGATCTCCCCCACGGAGCTTCACCGTCGCACCGGCGTGCCTCAATCCACACTCTCGCGGATTCTCAGCGGAAAGATCGTCGATCCCTCGGATAAACACATCTCGAAGATCGCCGAGTACTTCGCCGTGAGCACCGACCAGTTGCGGGGCCGTGCGGATGTCGCGCCGGCAGCCAACACTGGGCGCGATCAATTGCATTCGGAACTCAAGGACATAAGTCTGTGGGACGACGATACGCCTGTCGATGATGACGAGGTATCCGTCCCCTTTCTTCGCGAGGTTGAATTGGCTGCAGGATCAGGAAGATTCGTCATCGAAGAGAGCGAGCGCTCTAGTCTGCGCTTCGGTAAGCGGAGTCTGCGCCACAACGGCGTTCAGTTCGACCAGGCCAAATGCGTGACGGTGCGCGGCAACAGTATGTTGCCGGTCCTGCGCGACGGCGCCACGGTTGGCGTGAACGCCGGCAAATGCGGAATTGGCGACATCGTCGACGGTGACCTGTACGCCATCAACCACAATGGTCAGTTGCGGGTGAAACAGCTTTATCGCCTGCCGACAGGGATTCGCCTGCGCAGCTTCAATCGCGATGAGCATCCGGACGAGGACTACACCTTCCAGGAAATCCAGGAAGAGCAGATTGTCATCCTCGGTCACGTCTTCTGGTGGGGCATGTACGCCCGTTAACCTCAACGTTGTCAGATAAAACCCGCCACCGAGCGGGTTTTTTTTCGCCTGCCGAAAATCGCAAGCGCCATTGCCTACGGGGCGTTCATGCGTCAATGCATTTGCTGCGCATAAATAAATGCATTTATGCATTGACTGTGTATGCATTAATGCATATTCTTTGTCTCAAGCCGCTCAACAAAGCAGCTCGAGACGAAGCTCTTTAGTTCCACCACAAAGGCAGCGATGAACCGGCCTCAACGGTTCAGAGGGTTGGCAACTGACCCGGGTGTGCAGCGTAAAGCACCACAAGCAGTTATCCGGCGGGCAGGGACCGCGGTCGGAAGAACAATGTGAATCGATCCGTACCGCGCCAGTAGCGCCGAAAGGTCAACGCGAAGGACCGCATTACTGAAAAGCCCGGCAAGCGCCGGGCTTTTTGGAATGCCTACCTACCGTCAGGCAACTCAAGAGACACCGTTTGAAAGACACACACATCACTCATTAATCACCCCCCAGGAGGCGTGACATGACAAACGAGCAACAAGCGTTGCTGGACATGCCGATCTGGCTCGTCATCGTCCTCGCCCTGGTGGGCGGGGTGTCCGGCGAAATGTGGCGTGCCGACAAGGAGGGCGCCCGCGGCTGGTCATTACTGCGGCGTCTGGCCTTGCGATCCGGGGCCTGCATGGTCTGCGGGGTCTCGGCAATCATGTTGTTGTATGCCGCCGGCGTGTCGATCTGGACGGCTTGCGCGTTCGGTTGCCTTACGGCGATGGCCGGAGCAGACGTTGCCATTGGTCTTTATGAGCGCTGGGCGGCCAAGCGGATTGGCGTTTGCGAAGTGCCGCCGCGAGATACCCGCCAGGACCAATGAACACAAAGCCCAATGGAATGGCGAGCAGCGGTGCCGACCGGCATCCGACCCGCAAGGACGCGGGTTTCTCAAGGCCAGTACCTTTCACTCAAACCCGCCAACAAGCGGGTTTTTTATTGCCCGGTGAAAACACCATGAAGATCACCCCACTGATCACCCAACTGCGTGATCACTGCCCAACCCTCGCCAATCGCGTGGCTGCCGGCATCGACCTCGAAACGCTGAAAGCCAGTACCCCGCTTTCAACTCCTTGCGCCTACGTGGTGCCGATTACCGATCTGGCGGGCGCAAACGCGGCGCAAAACGCTACGTGGCAGACCATTCGCGACCGCTTCGAAGTGACCCTGGTGCTTGACACCACCGACGCTACAAAAGCGCTGGATCTGTTGCACGACCTGCGGGCCGAACTGTGGCGGGCGCTGGTGGGTTTCAAGCCCGGCAGTGATTACGACGCCATCGCCTATGACGGCGGCGAACAGGTTTCCATCAACAGCAACCGCGTGCTGTATCGCCTGCGCTTTTTTGCCGAGTTCCAGCTCGGCCGCAATCTACCTGGTCAGCCTGCGGAGAGCTGGCACGAACGTGAACTGGACGGTTTGTCGTCCTTTACCGGGGTTACCGTGCGGGTCGATGCGATTGATCCAGCGGACCCCAATCTGAAACGCCCAGGCCCCGACGGACGCCTGGAACTGACTTTCTCTGGAGACGTAACCCCATGAGCAAACGCATCACCGTGCTGCCGGCCCCAGGCCGTGCCGTGCCCGACCCGGACGCGGGCGATCTGTTGCCCCTCGAGGGCCGTGAAGTGCCGGACAACGCCTGGTGGCGTCGACGTCTGGCCGATGGCGATATCACTACCAAAGCCGTGAAAGCGGCAAAACCACAGGGAGCCAAATAATGGCGATCGGATTCAGCAACATCCCCGCGGACATTCGTGTTCCGCTGTTTTACGCCGAGATGGACAATTCGGCCGCCAATAGCGCGTCGTCGGCCATGCGCCGTTTGATCGTCGCTCAGGTCAACGACAACATTGCGCCGGCCGAGGTTGGCAAACTGGTGTTGGTGTCCAGCGTGGCGCTAGCCAAAAGCATTGGCGGCCAAGGCTCGATGCTCGCCTCGATGTATGAAACCTGGCGCAAGACCGACCCGATCGGCGAGATCTGGTGCCTGCCGCTGCACAACACTGAAGGCAGCATCGCCAAAGGCGTGTTGACCCTGACCGGCGCGGCCACTCAAAGCGGTGTGCTCAACCTGTACGTCGGCGGCGTTCGCGTTCAAGCGGCCATCGTCAACGGCGCTACGGCAGCTCAGGCCGCTACCACGCTGGCGCTGAAAATCAACGCCTCGGCAGATCTGCCGGTCAGCGCTGCTGCCGTTGAAGGCATCGTGACCCTGAGCGCCAAATGGACTGGCGACAGCGGTAACGACATCAGCCTGCAATTCAATCGCCTAGGCAAGAGCAACGGCGAAGAAACCCCGGCCGGCCTCACCACGGCCATCGCCGCCATGACCGGCGGCGCCGGTGTGCCGGATCAGGTCGCTGCGGTAGCGGCGCTGGGCGATGAACCGTTCGAGTTCATCTGCATGCCATTCTCGGACCTGTCGACCCTCAACACCTGGCAAGCCGTCATGGATGACAGCACCGGTCGTTGGTCGTGGGCCAAGCAATTGTTCGGTCATGTCTACAGCGCCAAGCGCGGCACCATTGGTACTTTGGTCGCTGCCGGCCAAGCGCGTAATGACCAGCACATGACCCTTCAGGCGCTGGAACCGGGCGTCCCGCAACCGTTCTGGGTGCAGGCTGCGGCATTGGCTGCGCGCACCTCAGTGTTCATCTCTGCCGACGCCAGCCGCCCGACCCAAAGCGGCAGCCTGCCAGGTCTCGACCCGGCACCGGCCAGTGAGCGTTTCACCCTGACCGAGCGTCAGTCGCTGCTCAATTACGGTATCGCCACCGCTTACTACGAAGGCGGCTACGTGCGCATTCAGCGTTCGATTACCACCTATCAGAAGAACGCCTACGGCCAGGCAGACAATTCCTACCTGGACAGCGAAACCATGCACCAGTCGGCCTTCATCGTGCGTCGTCTGCAAAGCGTGATCACCAGCAAATACGGTCGCCACAAACTGGCCTCTGACGGCACCCGTTTCGGCGCCGGCCAGCCGATCGTTACCCCGAGCACGATTCGCGGCGAGCTGATCGCCCAGTACGCCAAGCTCGAACTGGAAGGCCACGTAGAAAACGCCGAGCTGTTCGCCGAGCACCTGATCGTCGAGCGCGACGTGCAGGACCCGAGCCGGGTCAACGTGCTGTTCCCGCCGGATTACATCAATGGCCTGCGCGTGTTCGCGCTGCTTAACCAATTCCGTCTGCAGTACGACGACGCAGCCTGATCGCTGCCTTTGACTGTGTGATTTCAGCCCACCTCGCGTGGGCTTTTTATTTGAAGGGAGAAACACCATGGGTCAACTGATTGCGGGCACCTGCTACGTCAAAGTGGACGGCGCTCAACTGACTATCAATGGCGGCTGCGAAGCGCCGTTGATGGCTGTGAAACGGGAAACCGTCGTACCGGGTTTCTACAAGGAAACCGACATTTCCCCGTCGTTCAAAGTGACGGCGCTGCACACCGCGGACTTCCCGCTCAAGCAACTGATCGCAGGCACTGACATGACCGTCACTTGCGAATTCAGCAACGGCAAAGTCTACGTACTGGCTGGCGCCTACCTGGTGGAAGAGCCTGTCTCCAAAGGCGACGACGCCACCATCGAACTGAAATTCGAAGGCATCAAGGGGACCTGGCAATGACTGGCGCCGTGAAGCTTCAGGTTGCGATCGAAGCTCACGGCGAGCCCTTGACCGAACTCAACCTGCGCCGTCCAACGGTGCAGGAAGTTCGAGCGATCAAGGCGCTGCCGTACAAGATCGACAAGAGCGAAGAAGTCAGCCTCGACATGGACGTCGCGGCCAAATACATCGCGGTCTGCGCCGGCATCCCGCCGTCGTCGGTCAATCAGTTGGACCTGGCTGACCTCAACGCGCTGAGCTGGGCTGTCGCGAGTTTTTTCATGAGTGCGGCGTCGGAGCCATCACCGACCTGATTTCAGTCGCCTATGACCTGGCCTGGTTCTGGAAGGTTGACCCCGAACAGATGATGGCCAGGCCACTGGATGTGCTCCGCGAATCGCTGGAGCACGCGCAACGGATCAATGCGATGCAGCAGGTGCAGTGATGGCAGACATAGAAAAGGAAGATGAAAAGTCGGTCCGGCTGACCGGGATCGATGAACTGACCCCCAGGCTCGCCGGCCTTCGAGCGAAGGTCGAGGGCTTCAGAACACATCTTGAACAAACCGGGCTGGGCAAGCTGGATATCAGCGGTCTGTTCAAGGGTGGCAGCGTGATCACGCCCTTCGTGGACGGGATCAAGGCCTCCGCTGCGTTCAAGGGCCAATTGACCGAGGTCAATGAGGCCGCCAAAGGTGTCGATGTGCCGAGCGTACCGACCAGCGCCGCGCAAACCATGAATGTGTTCAGTCGGTCGATGGAGCAGGTGTCGGCTGCCGCTAATACCGCGTTACAACCTGCCGTCGCGACCGTCACGGCAGGGCTTCAGCCGCTGCTCATTGGCTTTGGCAGTCTGCTCAATGACAACCCGAAGCTGGTCGAGGGACTTGCGGCCGGTGCCATTGCGTTTTCGGCGATGCAAACCGCCGTGACCGGCGCGACCCAAGTGTTCGATCTGATGAACAGGGTGCTCAAGACCCATCCCATCGTGTTGATTGCCACGGGCATCGCCTTGGCAGCCGGTTTGATTGTGGCCAACTGGAAACCCATTTCGGCGTTCTTCGCCGGGCTTTGGCAAAAGATTTCTCCGGTCGTGATGCCCATGGTCGAGTTCTTCAGGACGATGTTTGCGTTCACGCCGCTGGGACAAATCATCAGCCATTGGGGACCGATCACCGCCGTGTTCGCGGCGATCTGGGACGTCATCAAAGCGGCGGCCACGCCGGTAATCGGATTTTTTCAGACGCTTTTTTCCTGGTCACCACTGGGTTTGATCATCAGCAACTGGACTCCGTTGACGGGCCTGTTCTCGGCCATCTGGGACTTGCTCAGAGCGCTGTCGGTGCCGGTCATGGACTTTCTGCACGGCCTGTTCGACTGGTCGCCGCGGGAGTTGATCATCGCTGGCTGGGGCGCGGTCACCGAATTGTTTTCCGGTATCTGGGACAGCATCAAGGTCCCGGCGCTGGTGATGTACGGCACGCTGCGCAGCCTGTTTGACTGGTTTCCGTTGGAGGAGATCAAAAAGCGTTGGGAGCCGATCACCGAATGGTTCAGCCAATGGTGGGACAAGCTGCAAGGCGTCGTCGCGCCGATCAAGGAATTCTTTGCCGGTGGTTTCGGCAGTCTTGTCGCCAGTGTGACCGGCAAGGTCGAAGGCCTGACCGAGGCTCAAGAAAAAACCAATGCCGAAGGCAACGGTAAGTTTGCGCCGGCGTTTTTTGGCACCGATACCGAGCAACCACAAAGCCTGTCGGTGCTGCCCGGTAATCTGCCGCACAAACCCTCGATGCAGCCTGGATCCCTGACACAAAACTCCAACGCCCTGATTCAGCAAAGCGCCGCCAACAGCCGCACACAACTCGAAGGCGGCCTGACCGTGCGCTTCGAAAATGCGCCGGCCGGCATGCGCACCGATCAGCCGCAAACCAATCAACCGGCGCTGGCGCTCAATTCGCGCATCGGCTACCGCACACTGTCCCTTGGAGGTTCCAATGAGCTGGCGTGATCGTTTGATGCCGGCGTCGTTTCGCGGCGTCCAGTTCTGGGTCGATCAGGCGAAAAACTCGGTCGGCCAAAAGGGCCAGTTGCACGAGTACCCGCAGCGCGATCTGCCGTATTTCGAGGGCCTTGGCCTGCAGGCGAAGATTCACGATCTGACCGCATTTATCGTCGGCCCCGATTGCCTGGAGCAGCGCGACAAACTGCTCAAGGCGCTGGAGCAGGGCAGTGGTGAGCTGGTTCACCCGTGGCTGGGACGTCTGCAGGTCAAGGTCGGCGAATGCGACATGACTCACACCCGCCAGGACGGCGGGCTGGTGACCTTTACCCTGAAGTTTTACCCCGATCAACCGGTGCCGTTTCCGACGGCGGCGGTCAGTACGCAGAAGCTATTGCTGGTGTCGGCCGACAGCTTGCTGGGCTCCGCAGTGAAGCGTTTCGAAGACGCGATGACTTTGATCAAGGCTGCGCGGATCGGCATTGCCAACCTGCGCAACAGCATCAAGGAGGCTTACGAGGTGATTCAGCAGCACCTTCAGCCGTTGATCGATGAGTACCAGCAGATCAGCGATCTGGTCAAAGCCGTCAAGGAACTGCCCAAGGACGTGGCGGCGGAATTCAAGGGATTGATCGGCGACATCAACGAACTGAAGGACTTCGCCCGTGAAGGTTATCGTGGCGTGATTGCCAACGTCTCCCAACAGGTCGAAGCCATCAAGAAGGCCGATGCGCCGAAGCTCACCACCGGCAAGGACACCACCGCTGCGGCCCAGGCGCTGACCAATCTGGTGCAGGACACTTTGATTGTGCAAGTGGCCCAGTGGGTCGCGTCGATGCCGGTGGCTTCGCAGGCAGTCAAGCGGGTCACCAACCTGCCGGTCGGGCATCAGGCTGTGCAACCGACCACGCACCAGGACGTTCCGGTGGTCGACGATTTAGAGGCCTTGCGTGTGGCACTTGAGGAAGTGTTCAAGCTGCCCGAGGCCAAGGCGGATCCTGCGCACTATCTGGCGATGAGCAATCTGCGCCAGGCGCTCCGGGCGCATTTGAAAGCGGTCGCGTCGTCCGGCGTTCGACTGGTCAGCAAGTCTTTCAAGCAAAGCCTTCCGGGGCTGGTCGTGATCTATCAGCAAAGTGGAGACGCCACGCGAATCGCTGAAGTACTACAGCGCAACGGCATTATTCATCCGGGTTTTCTCCCGCTGGACGACGTAAAAGTCCTGGGGAAATAGACCATGAATGAACTCGACAACAGCGTGTTGCTGACCGTTGACGGTCTGGAGTATGGCGGCTGGAAAAGCGTTGAAATCACCGCGGACCTAGAGCGCCAGTTCCGCACTTTCAAGCTCGATATCACCTGGCAATGGCCGGGGCAGACGGTCGACCGACCCATTCGTCCGGGTGCGCCCTGCCAAGTGCGAATCGGTTGCGATCTGGTGCTCAGCGGGTATGTGTTCAAGGCGCCGATCAGCTATGACGGGCGGCAGATCAGCCTGAGTATCGAAGGCAGTTCAAAGACTCAGGACCTGGTGGACTGTGCGGCGATCAACACGCCCAACCAATGGCATCAGCAATCGTTACTCAGCATCGTCGAAGCGCTGGCCGCGCCCTATGCCGGGAAAGTGGTCAGCGAAATCCCGGAAACCACGCGGCTCGGCAGCCACACCATCGTGCCGGGGGAAACGGTCTTTCAGTCGATCGACCGTTTGCTCACGCTGTTTCGGGTGTTTTCCACCGATGACGCCGAAGGTCGGGTGGTACTGGCCCGGCCGGGTAGCGGTGGGCGAGCCAGTGATGTGCTTGAGCTGGGCAAGAATATTCTGTCGGCCAACGCGCCGATGGACTTCAGCCAGGTGTTCTCCGAGTACCGGGTGATCGGTCAGCACAAGGGCGGCGACGAGAAGAGCGGTGCGGCCGTGAGCGAAGTGTCCGGGGTTTCCACCGACCCGATTATCGGGCGCAAGCGGATCACCGTGATCAACGAAAGCGCGCAATTGACCCCGGAACTGGCGCAGCAACGTGCCGATTGGGAAAGCGGTGTTCGCGTCGGCAAGGCTGGCACCACGACCTATCGGGTACAAGGTTGGCGGCAATCCAACGGTGATTTGTGGAAGCACAATACCTTGGTGCGGGTGATCGACAAGGTATTGGGTTTTGACCACGACATGCTGATCTCCAAGGTGACTTACTCGCTGTCCGAACAGGGCTCGGTCACCACACTTCTAGTGGCGCCGCCTTACACCTTCGATGCGAACCCGGTGCCTCCAAAAACCTGACACCCCGCTATGCCTCGCTCCTACAAGGTAATCCACATGAGCCTACTGACACGCCTCCTGGCGCGCGGCACTGTCGTGCTCGCCAACTCGGCTACCAAGCTTCAATCCCTGCAAATGCGCCTCACCGCCGGTGAAGTGAACGACGACATGGAACACTTCGAACCCTACGGTTTCACCAGCAATCCGCTGGCCGGTGCTGAAGGTATCGCCACGTTTTTGGGTGGCGATCGTTCTCACGCCATCGTGCTGGTGGTCGCCGACCGCCGCTATCGCCTCAAGGCACTGGCCCAGGGCGAAGTAGCGATCTACACCGACGAAGGCGACAAGATCCACTTCAAGCGTGGACGGATCATCGACATCGAAACCACCACCCTGAACATCCGCGCCAGCACTGCCGTAAATATCGACACACCGACCCTGAACCAGACCGGCAAGATCGTCTCTCAGGGCGATCAGATTGCCGGTGGCATCAGCCAGATCAAGCACGTGCACGTCGGCGTGCAGGCGGGCAACGGCCAGACCGGCGTGCCGGCGGGAGGCCAGTGATGTTTATCAGCCAAAACCTCCACGCCGCACTGACCCGTTCAGTGCTGATCAGCCTGTTCACCTGGCGCCGCGCCGCCGATGACGATGCCCTCGATGACGAAGAACGTTTCGGCTGGTGGGGCGACACCTTTCCTACGGTCGCGGACGACCGTATCGGCTCACGCCTGTGGCTGCTGCGGCGGGTCAAGCTGACCCGACAGACCCAGATGGACGCCGAGTTCTATGCCCGCGAAGCCTTGCAATGGCTGATCGACGACGGCCACTGCAGCGCCATCGACATCATCAGCGAACGCCTCGACGCTCAGCGCCTGAACCTGCGCACGGTCCTGACCCTGGCCGACGGCGAGCGCCTGGACATCAACCCTGATAACAGTTGGCAGGTGATCTATGCCGTTTGAAACCCCTTCGCTGCCGGTGCTGATCAAGCGCACCCAAAGCGACCTGGCCAGCGATTCGCTGCGCCAGTCCGATGCGCAAGTGCTGGCCCGCACCCTCGGTGGCGCCGCCTATGGTCTGTATGGCTATCTGAACTGGATCGCCGAGCAGATCCTTCCGGACAAGGCCGATGAGTCGACCCTGGAACGGATCGCCGCACTGCGTCTTAACCAGCCGCGCAAAGCCGCACAATCGGCCAGTGGCAGCGTCAGCTTTACCGCCAGCGCTGGCGCTGTGCTGGACGTCGATACTCTGCTGCAATCGAACGACGGTCGCATTTACAAAGTCACTTCCGCCCGCACCACCAGCAATGGCTTGAACAGCACCACCATCGCCGCCCTCGACGCCGGCAGTCTCGGGAATGCCGACGCCGGCATGACGCTGATTCCGGTGCAGCCGATTCTGGGCATTATCGGCAACAGCTTCACGGTGCTGGCGCCGGGGTTGACCGGCGGAATCGCTCGGGAAAGTCTGGAATCCCTGCGGTCCCGGGTGATTCGTTCTTACCGGATCATTCCTCACGGCGGTTCGGCGCAAGACTACGAAACCTGGGCGCTTGAATGTCCGGGGGTGACCCGTGCCTGGTGTCGCGGCAGCTATCCCGGCCCCGGCATTGTCAGTCTGTACATCATGCGGGACGACGATGCGAAACCCGTCCCCAATCCCGAGCAACTGGCTGAAGTCAAGGCCTACATCGAACCTCTGCGCCCGGTCACCGCCGAGTTGCGTGTGCTGCCACCGGTACAAGTGCCGGTGACCTACCGACTGAACCTGAAGCCCGACACCACGGCCGTACGCGCCGCTGTTGAAGCGCAACTGCGCGATCTGCATAACCGCGAAGGAGGCCTGGGCGACACTTTGCTGGTAAGTCACATCCGTGAAGCCATCAGCAGCGCAACCGGCGAAAGTGATCACGATCTCAAGTCACCTACCGCCGACGTCGAAGCCGAGAGCAACCAGTTGCTGACCTTCGGAGGTTGCGTATGGCAGTGATCAGAACCGCCGCACAATACCAGGCCCAACTGCGCAGCCTGCTACCCAGCGGTCCCGCGTGGGACCCCGAGCGGGTCCCGGAACTTGAAGAAGTCCTTGAAGGCGTCGCCCAGGAACTGGCCCGCCTCGACGCTCGCGCCGCCGACCTGCTCAACGAAATGGACCCCGCCGGCGTCAGCGAACTGGTGCCGGACTGGGAGCGGGTGATGAACCTGCCCGACCCGTGCCTGGGCGCGACGCCACTGTTCGACGACCGCCGCCTCGCCGTACGCCGTCGACTGCTCGCTGTTGGCAGCCAGGCCATCAGCTACTACGTCGAGATCGCCAAGAGTCAGGGGTACCCGAACGCCACCATCACCGAGCTTGAAGTCCCGCGAATGGGACGGGCCCGGTTTGGCCAGGCGCATTTCGGAACATGGCAGGCGCATTTCATGTGGACGCTGAACACCGGTGGTCGCCTGCTGCTGGGCCGACGTTTCGGCGCCAGTTACTGGGGCGAACGCTTCGGTATGAACCCGGGTTCTGCACTGGAATGCCAGATCCATCGCAGCGCACCGGCGCATACCAAGGTGCACATCAATTATGACTAAGGAGTAGAGGTGGATGGACTATCCGAAAAGTGTGCCCAGCGCCGGGTTGGTGAATGGGAAGTTTGTGGATGAGAACCCGTTGATGGGGACGCCGGGGTCGTTGATTCCGGCGGACTGGGGGAATGGGGTGACGGAGGAAATCTTGAACGTCATCAAGGCGGGGGAGTTGACTCCAAATGAGGAAGACAACACTCAGCTACTAGCGGCCATCAAGACCGTTGCTGCTTCGGACGGGATTACCCCGGGGCGCTTGATTGGTGTCCGGGTATTCACCGCTAACGGCACTTATAGCGCAACAAAAGGTACCCGGTCTGTCGTTGTGGAAATGGTAGGGGGGGGAGGCGCCGGTGGTTCAAGTGCCGCAACCTCGTCAACCCAAGTGGCGAGTGCTTCAGGTGGGTTCGCAGGTTCCTATGCGAAAGGGCGGTTCACCAGTGGCTTCAATAGCGTTGCAGTCACCGTCGGTGCGGGTGGAGCGGCGGCGAGTGCGGGGGCAGTGTCGGGCGGTACCGGCGGGACTTCTAGTTTCGGTTCTTTAATGAGTGCGCCAGGTGGTGTGGGAGGTATCGGCGCAACCCCCGTCACAACTCCTTGGTTAGGAGCATCCTCCAACGTGGGACCCGGCGTCCCGCCGTTCGGTGCAAACATCATCGGGTTTGCTGGTGAACCGGGCGGGTACGGTGTTGCTCTGGCTGGCGGCTGTGCCGGTGCCGGAGGATCGGGGCCTTTTGGCAGCGGTGGTCATTCCCCTGTTGCTGGAGGGGGGCGTGCCGGTTCCGGCTATGGCGCAGGTTCGAGTGGATCGAACACCCCACCTGGTAATGCTGCGGGGGCGGCTGTTAATGGCTGTCTAGGTATCGTTATTGTTTATGAGTACGCATGATATGAAAACATATGCACTGGTGTACGACGCAGTTGTGGTGGAACTTGTTTTTGCCGATCGCGATATTGATGGGATTTTTCATCCTGAAATGATATGGGTGGAAGTTGAGGGCGATAGTTCGATAGTTGCATGCGGATGTGTCGCAAACTATGACGGAGTCGAGTGGAAGTTTTCCCCTTCTGAAGTTTTGGTGGCGGAGGTAAAGAGCAAGAGCTTTTTGCGCAGTGTTTTCTCTTAGCGGAATGTCATCGCATTATTATCAGTCATTTATATCTGATTGATCAGTTCAAATTATCAACACCCTCCAAGCTAAATATTTATCCGTTTTTATTTCTAAATGACAAGGGCGGAATCGCGTGGTGGGTAATTAATATCATAGGGTGAGTAATGGATTATCCGAACAGTGTGCCCAGTGTTGGCTTGGTTAATGGACGGTTTGTGGATGAAAACCCGGAAAGCGGTACGCCGGGATCATTGGTCCCAGCCAGTTGGGGGAATGGGGTTACGCAGGAAATCTTGAACGTCGTTAAAGCGGCAGGATTAACACCTGACGAGACGAAAGAAAATCAGTTAATTTCGGCTGTTGGCGTACTTGTTGATTTCAAAAAAATGAAAAACAAGCCGACCACATTGAATGGTTATGGAATCACTGACGCGCTTGAGGCCGGTCAGGCAGCCATATTGGCTCCTCCCGGTATGGTTGCCTATTTCGCAATGCCTGGGCCTCCTGGCGGTTGGTTGAAAGCAAATGGTGCCCTGGTCAGTCGAGTCGCCTATGCCTCTTTATTCGCTGCTATTGGTACAACTCATGGCGCAGGGGACGGAACAAGTACCTTCAAACTTCCAGATTTGCGCGGTGAATTTCTACGCTGCTGGGACGATGGTCGTGCTGTGGACAGTGGCCGGCTATTCGGGAGTTCTCAGAGTCATGCCATTCAAAGCCATGCGCACACTGTCGCGGCCTACCAGGCAAACGATTTCAATGCGGGAGGTGGGATTACCTCTACGGATGATTTTTATAGTGGGCCCTATAACTTTTCGACATCCAGTGTGGGAGGCACGGAAACCCGTCCCCGTAACATAGCGCTGCTCGCATGTATTAAGTATTAAGGAGTATTTATGAGAACTATTTATAACTGCGATCCGATCTCGGGGAAGTTTTTATTCTCAAGTCAGGCTGACCCGTCTCCTATGGAAGAGGGCATCTGGTTGATTCCGGCAGATGCCTATCTTGACCCTCCACCTGTTGTCAGAGCAGGCGAAGGCGTTATTCGAGAAAATGGTCAATGGAAAATTGTTCCTGAATATCACTGCATCGCCTATCGAACTGAAGATGGAGAAGCTGTCGAACTTGATCTGCTGGGCGACCTGCCTTCCGAGTTTACCCTTGAGCCTCGACCGACAGAGTTCCATACCTGGGGTGGTAAGGCGTGGGTTAAAAACGATGCTTTCAAGTTGGCTGAGCGTTGCAAGGCTGAGAGGGCATGGCGTAACACTGAAATTGGACGTGTTCAGTGGTTACTTGAACGTCATCGTGATGAGAGTGGAATGGGGAGGATGCACACGTTGGACTCGAATGGCTTTATTGAGCTGCTTTCTTATATACAGTCTCTACGGGACTGGCCGCAGTCTGAGTTGTTCCCGGTTTTGCAGCATCGTCCGGTAATTCCTGCATGGCTTGTGTCGTCAGGCCGCTAAATTTTTTGCAGTTTTACGATGTATTCACTAAAGGCCCATGATGTTTCATTAGAGACCCAAGGATGTATATCTCGGATATTCAACTTAAAGAAATTATGCCCAGCGCCCGCTCCCAAGCGGGCGTTTTCATTTCCGTCCTAAACACAGCCATGTCCCACCGCAACATCAACACCCCGAAACGCATCGCAGCGTTCCTTGCGCAAGTCGGTCACGAGTCGGGGCAGTTGCAGTACGTGCGTGAGTTGGGCAGCGCTCAATACATGAGCAAGTACGACACTGGCGCACTGGCTGTGCGCCTTGGCAATACGCTAGAGCCGGACGGCGACGGTCAAAAGTACCGTGGCCGAGGCCTGATTCAGATCACTGGTCGCGACAATTACCTTCAGTGCAGTCTCGGACTCTTCGGTGATGATCGTTTACTGTTTTTGCCAGAACTACTGGAGCAACCGCAATGGGCCGCCGAGTCGGCCGCGTGGTTCTGGGAGCAAAATGGCTTCAACGAACTGGCCGACCGCGACCAGTTCAACAGCATCACCCGCCGCATCAACGGCGGCCTGAACGGGCTGCAAGACCGTTTGCAACTCTGGGCACGGGCGAGGGCGGTGTTATGCCCGCCTTCGGTTTGATGCCGATGTCTTACCGCGTCATTGGCGTTGTTGTGTTTCTGGCTGTGTTGGCCGGTGGCTCGGCGGCGCTGGCCTGGCAGTTTCAGGATTGGCGGTATGGCCGGCAACTGGCGGAACAGGCCAGGTTGCATGCCGAGGCGCTGAATCTGCTGACCCAGGCAGCCGCGACGCAGCAACAGACCGAGCAGGGCAAGCGTCTAGCACTGGAGCAGCGTCTTTCGACCAGCGAACAAACCCATTACCGAGCGCTTAGCGATGCCCAACGTGATCAAGGTCGCCTGCGCGATCGTCTTGCCACTGCTGATCTGCGCCTGTCAGTCCTCCTCGATGCCAATGACGCCGCCTCGGCCTGTGGAGTGCCAACCGCCTTCAGCACCGGCGGCGTGGATCATGGAGCCGCGCGTGCCCGACTTGACCCGACGCATGCTCAACGAATTATCACCATCACCGACGCCGGTGACAGCGCTCTGATTGCCCTGCAGGCCTGTCAGGCTTATATCAGAGCCCTCGCTCGCTAACATTTTGATCGATCCTGCGCCTTGCAAGCGTTATCCGCTCGTGTACGGTAGTTCTCATTCCGCTTGCTCAGGAGATGACCGTGAAAGAAATCACCCAACTGGCCGCTGAACTTGGCAGGCGTTTGCAGGTTCTCAATGCCCATGTCACCGCCGCCGAGTCCTGTACCGGCGGCGGGATCAGCGAGGCGATCACCCGGATTCCGGGGAGTTCGGCATGGTTTGAGGCCGGTTATGTCACTTACTCCAACCCCCAGAAAACCGAGCAATTGAATGTCCCGGTCGAGTTGTTTGCGACGGTGGGGGCGGTCAGTCGCGAGGTGGTCGAGGCCATGGTCCGAGGCGCGCAGGAAAAATGCCAGGCGCGTTTTGCCGTGGCGGTCAGCGGTGTGGCGGGGCCGGATGGCGGTTCGCCGAGCAAGCCGGTGGGCACCGTGTGGCTGGCCTGGGGCGTTGGTGAGCAGGTGTTCAGCGAGGTGCAGCACTTTCCCGGTAACCGTGACGAGGTCCGCCGACAAACGGTGAAGGCCGCGCTAGAGGGGCTGCTGCGCCATACCGCTGAAGAAATCTCAAATCAGGGGTAGGCGATCCTGAAACGCTGTGGAATAATACTGGCTACTTATACAGGTGTTGGCCGTCAGGCCTTATTGATTACGTGAGGACTTTAATGGACGACAACAAGAAGAAAGCCTTGGCTGCGGCCCTGGGTCAGATCGAACGTCAATTCGGCAAGGGTGCCGTAATGCGTATGGGCGATCAGGACCGTCAGGCGATCCCGGCTATCTCCACTGGCTCTCTGGGTCTGGACATTGCGCTCGGCATTGGCGGTCTGCCAAAAGGCCGTATCGTTGAAATCTACGGTCCTGAATCCTCCGGTAAAACCACGCTGACACTGTCGGTGATCGCCCAGGCTCAAAAAGCCGGCGCGACCTGCGCATTCGTCGATGCCGAACACGCCCTCGACCCTGAGTACGCCGGCAAACTGGGCGTCAACGTCGACGACCTGCTGGTTTCGCAGCCGGATACCGGCGAGCAAGCCCTGGAAATCACCGACATGCTGGTGCGTTCCAACGCGGTTGACGTGATCATCGTCGACTCCGTGGCGGCTCTGGTTCCAAAAGCTGAAATCGAAGGCGAAATGGGTGACATGCACGTGGGCCTGCAAGCCCGTCTGATGTCCCAGGCGCTGCGTAAAATCACCGGTAACATCAAGAACGCCAACTGCCTGGTTATCTTCATCAACCAGATCCGTATGAAAATCGGCGTGATGTTCGGCAGTCCGGAAACTACCACCGGTGGTAACGCGCTGAAGTTCTACGCTTCTGTTCGTCTGGACATCCGTCGTACTGGCGCGGTGAAAGAAGGTGATGAAGTCGTTGGTAGCGAAACCCGCGTCAAGGTTGTGAAGAACAAGGTGGCTTCGCCGTTCCGTCAGGCCGAGTTCCAGATTCTTTACGGCAAGGGTATCTACCTCAACGGCGAGATGATCGACCTCGGCGTGCTGCACGGTTTCGTTGAGAAGTCCGGTGCCTGGTATGCCTACGAAGGCACCAAGATCGGTCAGGGCAAGGCCAACTCGGCCAAGTTCCTGGCGGACAACCCGGAAATCGCCAAGAAACTTGAGAAGCAGCTGCGCGACAAGCTGCTGACTCCAGCACCGGACGTCAAAGCATCGCCAGTCAAAGAGACTGCTGATGACCTGGCTGACGCTGATATCTGATTGATCCGATGACTGCCGTACTCGATACACCCGTCGCGGTGCGGCGAACCGCAATGGACCTGCTCGCGCGACGCGAGCACGGTCGTGTCGAGTTGACGCGTAAACTGCGTCAACGCGGCGCCCTCCCTGAAATGATCGACACGGCACTCGACCGTTTGACGGAAGAAGGTCTGCTGTCCGAGTCCCGTTATCTCGAAAGCTTTGTTTCCTACCGTGCCCGTTCCGGCTATGGCCCTTTGCGTATTCGTGAAGAGTTGAGCCAGCGCGGCCTGCAACGTACCGACATAGAACTCGCTTTGCGCGAGAGCGGTATCAACTGGCAGGAACAACTGGAAGACACTTGGCGGCGAAAGTTTTCCGGCCATTTACCGATAGACGCCCGGGAACGTGCCAAACAGGGCAGGTTCCTGAGTTACCGGGGATATTCAATGGAAATGATCAGCCGCTTGTTCAGCGGCCGAGGGATGGACGATTGACTGAAACGGCTCGCTATTTCGATAGCGGGCCGTTTTTTTGCCTACGTAACCTTGGACGGTTCCCGCGTGCGCTGTTGCGACTGGGGTTTGGACTGTGCCCAGTTTTCCGGCAGGTTGATGTAATCCACCAGTTCCCGCAGCCGACCATGATCACGGGCATTGAAGGTGAAGGCCAGTCGCGCCAGATGGCTGTACTGCGGTTCGTCGTGCTCCTCACCGCTGTAGGCATGTTGATGGAAATGATCGCTCAGACACAGGTCGGCAAATGCCTCCTGCATGTGTTCGAGCGCCTGGTCGCTTAGTTTGTGATTCATGCGAATCACGAATTGATGCTTGAGCCAGCGGCTGGAGTGGAAGTTGCTGTAGAACTGGTTGATCTGCTCCACAGCCTCTTCCGCGCTGTAGACCAGGCTCACGAGTTTCATATCGGTCGGCAGGATGTAGCGATTTTCCTCCAGTTGATGGTGAATGAAGTCCAGCGCGCCTTGCCAGAACCTGCCGCCGGGAGCGTCCAGCAGTATCACGGGCACCAGCGGGCTTTTGCCGGTCTGGATCAGAGTCAGCACTTCCAGCGCTTCATCCAGGGTACCGAAACCTCCAGGGCACAGGACCAGCGCATCGGCTTCCTTGACGAAGAACAGCTTGCGGGTAAAGAAGAAGTGGAAGGGCAGCAGGTTGGTGGTGCCATTCACGGTGGGATTGGCATGCTGCTCGAAGGGTAGGGTTATATTGAATCCCAAGCTGTGTGCCAGGCCGGCACCTTCGTGGGCCGCCGCCATGATGCCGCCACCGGCACCGGTGATGACCATCAGATCTGAGCGCGCCAGCGCGGCGCCAAGTTCCCGGGCCAGACCGTATAAAGGATGTTCTATCGGTGTTCGGGCCGAGCCAAAAACGGTGACCTTGCGGCGCCCCCTGAACTGCTCCAGCACACGGAAGGCATGTTCCAGTTCGCGTAGGGCTTGCAGGGTGATCTTGGCATTCCAGCGGTTGTGATCTTCCTGGGCCATGCGTAGCACGGTCAGGATCATGTCGCGGTAGATCGGGATGTTTGGGCTGTTGGGTGAAACCAGGTTGAGTTGCTCTTCGACCTTGATGATGAGGTCGTGGCCGCTTTCTTCAAAATGACGGCTCAGGAGGTCATTCGGTTGGTAAGGCATCAACTTCTCCTTCCATACAGGCTCTGTTTTTCCCTTGGATGAAGGAAACATTCGCACAACAAGACGTGCAATGGGCAGCCCCTTTTCTGCCCTGAAAAGTGAACGTGAACACTATGAATCTAGACCCTCGCAGAGATTTTCGCTGACTTGATCATTGCGCCGCAAAGTCTTTCCTGGCAACCGCTTAATGGCGATTTGCAAGGTGCTTTCACCGCTCGTCTGAACGCAGCCCGCGTGTCCGATAGTCTGATTTACTAAATGACAGGCATGACACGACAACTTTGCGTCAAAGGCAGGGCGTACGGTACAAGCGGTTCAAGGATTTTATCGCTCAAGCAAGGGCGAGGTGCAAGGAGGCGGGTAGAGATGGCCAGAGTCACTCTGGAGATCGATACGCAACTGTATCGATTACTGAAGTCATCGGCCGAGACCAATCATTTGAGTCTCGAAGAGGAGTGCTGCCGACGTCTGGAGGGTGCCGACCGACGCTCGCGCTACTTACAGGCGCTGGTGGCAGAACTGCGCGCCGAGGATGAACAGCGGCGCGCCAATTCCCGATGATTACTTCTTCTTGGTCGGGGCCGCTTTCGGGCAATCCGATTCCTGATAGCTGGCGGAGCCGACTGAGCGGTTGGTCTTCACCTCAGTGAAGTCGTAACGCATGACCGCGCCCTTGGCCATCAGCTTGCGGAACGATGGGTTGTTGCATACAGAAGCGCCCAGCTGGAAATACACGGCTTTCGGGTCGGCACGCATCTTGTTGGCGTGGCTGCTTTGTACGCTCAGATGGTTGATCAGCGTGTTGCCTTCGACGGTGTAGCCCTGATCAAGAATGTCTTCGTTGATCGCCCGTGGAGTGCCAGCACTGCTTTGTGCGGCGACGTTTCGCAGCTCTCTGTTGAGATTCTGCTCACTCAAGGACGCAGCCTGAGCGCTGAAAGACGACGCCAGCAAAATGGCAGCGGTGGGAACGATAAGGCGCAGCATGAAACTCTCCTGGTTCAGTGACTGGTGGTTCGACCCGTCACATGACTGTGCGTTCAGTGGCGGCGAATTATAGGGGACGAGGCCTGGACGGTACAGGCTTGCGCCGGCTGCTCTGATAAACTGCCGGCACTTTCTGCCTTGCCGAGTGTTTTTCGTGTCGACTTTCTTCCCCCGCCGGCGTTGCCTGCGATGAACCCTGCAACCCCACGCTTTGCTGCAAACGCAGTAGCCCGCTTGCGCGATGAGCGAGAGGAAGAGGGTATCAAGCCGATTCAGGCCCGAGGCTGGAGGGCGCCGCGTTGCCGAGCCTGCCGCGTGATCGAGAGCCACTGCCTATGCGCCTGGCGCCCGCAGGTCGAGG
Organism: Pseudomonas sp. MDT1-16; assembly: GCF_054898115.1. Taxonomy (NCBI): domain Bacteria; kingdom Pseudomonadati; phylum Pseudomonadota; class Gammaproteobacteria; order Pseudomonadales; family Pseudomonadaceae; genus Pseudomonas; species Pseudomonas sp. MDT1-16. Next base: position 5,053,736 of record NZ_CM142717.1, on the reverse strand, counting down.
CCCGCTCTGGTGTGTGCCTGATCATGACCAATAAGGAAGTGTTTAAGCCGAGCAACACCGGTTGGCTGATCGCCGATGTGGTGCGCGACAACCATGCATTTATCTGGTCACGCACGGAAACTGATCCGCAGTTGCTGGCGTTGCTGGCCGACCCGCAATGGCAACCGTATCTGGTCTTTCCAGGTGAATACGTCGAGCCTGAGCGAGTGACGAACACCGTCGAAGCCGATAGCACCAAGCGACCACTGTTCATTCTGCTCGACGCGACCTGGACCGAAGCCCGGAAGATTTTCCGCAAAAGCCCGTATTTTGATACGTTGCCGATCCTGAGCCTGTTGCCCGAGAAGCTGTCGCGGTACCGGTTGCGCAGGTCGACCCGCAGCGAGCATTTGTGCACAGCTGAAGTGGCGGCACTGTGTCTCGAGCTTGCGGGGGATACCGAAGCGGCATCGGCGCTGGACGCTTATTTCGACGTGTTCAGCCAGCATTACCTGGATGCGAAACATCAGCTGGACATGAACGTAGCAACGCCAGCCCACGCCGAACTGATGCCTTTCGTGCAGAACACGGCCCCGGTCATCTGCTGATTGTCGCCCATACTGCAAAGAACTGTACCGGCCATGCACCTTGACCACCCCGGTTTCGCTGGGCATGCTTGGCGCCGATTAGGGCGCGGCCAAAGTTTGATACGCCGTATTCTTTGCGTGAATAGCCACGTGATTGGCGTTGAACGTGCCCTGTTGGTGCCGCTCCGTGGCTGCACCTCGAGTTGTTTGAAAAACAGGATCATTTGAAAAATGGCCACATACGAAATCCTGATTGCCGATGACCACCCCCTATTTCGTAGCGCCCTGCATCAAGCGTTGACTCTGGGTCTGGGCCCCGAAGTCCGTCTGGTGGAAGTGGCGAGCATTGCCGAGCTGGAAACCCGTCTGGACGAGAAGTCCGACTGGGATTTAGTGCTGCTGGACCTCAACATGCCGGGGGCCTACGGTTTTTCCGGACTAGTGCTGCTGCGCGGTCAGTATCCACAGATTCCGGTAGTCATGGTGTCGGCCCAGGAAGAAGCGTCGATCATGGTGAAGTCCCGAGAGTTCGGCGCCAGCGGCTTCATCCCCAAGTCCAGTGATCTGAGCGTCATCCAGAAAGCCGTACGCGCGGTGCTCGATGGTGATGTGTTCTGGCCGCCCCAGGCGTTCGAGGCGGTCAGCGTTTCCGCCGAAGCCAAAGCCGCCAGCGAAGGCCTTGCGAGCCTCACGCCCCAGCAGTTTCGTGTCCTGACCATGGTCTGTGAGGGTTTGCTGAATAAGCAGATTGCCTACGAGCTGAGTGTTTCCGAAGCGACGATCAAGGCCCACGTGACAGCGATCTTTCGCAAGTTGAATGTGCGGACCCGGACTCAGGCGGCGTTGCTCCTGCAACAACTTGAGTCAATTTCGAACCACTAAGGCGCTACATGTTCACGCTTTTTTGACTTTGCTTAATCTAGCTTTCCCACTTCCTTCTTGGTCAGTTACCTACTTTATGTCACCTTTCAAAGGCCAAACCGGCCTAAAACGCATCCTTAACGCCTCCGGTTATTCCCTGGACGGCCTGCGCGCAGCCTTCACCGGCGAAGCGGCCTTTCGGCAACTGGTATTGCTCAACGTCATATTGGTCCCGCTGTCGTTCTTCCTGAACGTCAGTCGCGTCGAACAGGCGTTGCTGATTGCAGTCTGCCTGTTGGCATTGATCGTCGAATTGCTCAATTCGGCAGTGGAAGCGGCCATCGACCGCATTTCCCTTGAATTGCACCCGCTGTCCAAGAATGCCAAGGACATGGGCAGCGCCGCTCAGTTCGTGGCGTTGAGCATGATCGCGCTGGTGTGGGCGGTGATTCTGCTTTAAGCGATGGTGGGCAGCACAATCTCGTCGCTGCGCTGAACCCCGGCGGTGAAGGCGCGGCACAGGTCGAGAAATTCACGCATCGCTGATGTCTGATATTTCTGTTTGTGCCAGATGAAATAGAACTGCCGCGCCAGGTCCAGATCCGGTGTCTCCACTGGCACCAGGCTGCCACGGCGGAATGCATCGCGCAGTGCCAGGCGAGAAATGCAACCAATCCCCAACCCGGACTCCACAGCACGCTTGATCGCTTCGGTGTGTTCAAGCTCCAGTCGGATATTCAGCGAGCTGCGATGGTGACGCATGGCCTGGTCAAAGGTCAGTCGCGTGCCAGAACCCTGTTCACGCAGAATCCAGGCTTCGTGGGTCAGCTCTTCCATAGTCGCCGTGCCGCGTTTGGCCAGCGGATGCTGGGGCGCGCAGAACACCACCAGCTCATCCTCGACCCAGCTCTGCACTTCGATGTCTGGATGGCTGCAGTCGCCTTCGATTAGACCCAGATCAATTTCATAGTGGGCAACCTGCTGCACAATGTTGGCAGTGTTCTGCACGTGCAGCTTCACCTGGCTTTCCGGATGGCGCTGCATGAAGCTGCCGATCAGCAAGGTGGCCAGGTAATTGCCGATGGTCAGGGTCGCGCCGACCGCCAGAGAGCCGAATCCCGATTTGCCATTGAGCAAGTCTTCGATTTCTTTGGACTGATCGAGCAACGCCACCGCTTGCGGCAGCAGCTGTTTGCCGAGGGCGTTGAGGCTCAGCCGTTTGCCGGCGCGGTCGAACAGCTGACAGCTGGACTGACGCTCTAGCTCGGTGATCGAGGTGCTCGCCGCCGACTGCGAGAGGTTGAGCAGACCCGCAGCACGGGACACGCTTTCCTGCTGGGCGACGGCGACGAATACTTGAAGTTGACGGAGAGTAAATCGCATATCTATATAACCGATAACCCTTATCTTAATAATCCAGTTAACAGATATTGTGGCTGCCATTAGAATGCGATGCAATTGTGCACATCAGCTCATTTTTCGCAGAGCAGGCGCAGAGCAAGCGCAGACAAAATCCCCAGGAGTCCCACGTACATGAGCAACATGAACCACGAGCGTGTCCTCAGTGTTCATCACTGGAACGACACTCTGTTCAGCTTCAAGTGCACCCGCGATCCGGGCCTGCGCTTCGAGAACGGTCAGTTCGTGATGATCGGCCTGCAACAGCCCAGCGGCCGGCCGCTCATGCGCGCTTACTCGATTGCCAGCCCGAACTGGGAAGAGCATCTCGAGTTCTTCAGCATCAAGGTGCCTGATGGCCCGCTGACTTCCCAGTTGCAGCATCTGAAGGAAGGCGATGAGATCATCATCAGCAAAAAGCCTACCGGTACGTTGGTGCTGGATGATTTGAAGCCCGGCAAACATTTGTACCTGCTCAGCACCGGTACCGGTCTGGCGCCGTTCATGAGCGTCATCCAGGACCCGGAAACCTACGAGCGTTTCGAAAAAGTGATCCTGTGCCACGGCGTGCGTTACGTCAACGAAGTCGCTTACCGCGAATTCATCACCGAGCACTTGCCGCAGAATGAGTTCTTCGGCGAGGCCCTGCGTGACAAGTTGATCTACTATCCGACCGTGACCCGCGAGCCGTTCGAGAACGAAGGTCGCCTGACCGACCTGATGCGCAGCGGCAAGCTGTTCAGCGACATCGGCCTGCCACCGATCAATCCGCAGGACGACCGCGCCATGCTGTGCGGCAGCCCGAGCATGCTCGACGAGACCAGCGAAGTGTTGAACAGCTTCGGCCTGAAAGTGTCGCCGCGGATGCGCGAGCCGGGTGATTACCTGATCGAGCGTGCGTTCGTCGAGAAGTAAGCAAACCGCATCACCAAAAAGCCCCCATTGCCTGTGCAGGCATGGGGGCTTTTTTTATGCCTGACGCAAACCTTGTAGGAGCTGTCGAGTGAAACGAGGCTGCGATCTTTTGATCTTGTTTTTAAAAGCAACATCAAAAGATCGCAGCCTCGTTTCACTCGACAGCTCCTACGGGTTGGAGGCGGGAATGACTTCGAGGACGCGAATTACACCGGCTTCGGGGTAGTGCCAACGCACATCCAGATCCCAGAACTGTGCGCCGTATCCCCGTTCAGGGGTGGGAATCTGGTACGCCGGACGTGGATCTTGTGCCAGGCATTGCTCGATCAACGCCACCAGCGGTTCTTCAAGGCGCTGAGCATGGCCGTGAGCCTGTTGCAGCGCTGAATCTGCCCACTGCACGGGAATCAGCTGCGGCGCTGCGCTGGCGATGCTGTTGGAGGCCGTATCAATGATGTCGGCGTAAGGCACGTAGGGTTTGATGTCGAGAATCGGCGTGCCGTCCAGCAGGTCGATACCGGATATCCACAGCCGATTGGCTTCAACCTTGTCCAGTTTGACCACTGACTGGCCGATGCCATTGGGTCGATGCGTCGCGCGGGTGGCGAACACACCCATGGATTTGTTACCGCCGAGGCGAGGAGGGCGCACTTTCAGTCGTGGCTTTTCTTCCAGGGCTTGGTGAAACAGGAACAGCAGCCAGACATGGCTGACCTGCTCCAGACCTTGCACTGCGTCACCCTGATCGAACGGCGCCACCAGTTCCAGCACGCCACGAGCGGCCGGGGCCAGTTGCGGCTGGCGCGGGATGGCGAACTTCTCCTTGAAGCAGGAGCGCACGAAGCCGATGGGGGAAACGCTGTAGGTCATGGTTTGGGGTCGAAGCGGGGTTAGGGTGGGCATGATAACCCGACGGGCCTCAAGTCTGGTGATGGCCGCACCGCCGATCTAGAGACTGAAACCACCATCCAAAGGAATAATATTCCCGGTCATGTACGCCCCAGCCGTACTCGCCAAACTGATCCCCAGCGCCGCCATCTCTTCCTCCCGGCCCCAGCGCTTCATTGGAATTAGCGCCGTATCCTCAGCCAGCGCCTGTTCATCATTGCCGATGTGCTGAGTCATCTTGCTCGGAAAACGCCCCGGGGCGATGACGTTGACGTTGATGTGCTGGCTCACCAGCTCCCGCGCGAGAATCCGAGGCAGTTGATGCAGGGCCGCTTTACTCGGTGCTGACAGGCTCCAGCATCCCGGGCGCAGACGTACACGGTGGCGCCAGCCTCGACATAAGCCTTGGCGATCATTTTGCCGATACCACGGGTGCCGCCGGTCACCAGAGCGGTGCGGCCTTGCAGGGGAAAGTACGGGTGCATGGCGAATCCTGAGAGCTGAGGGTCAATACACCCTAGTCGTCAGCCGCCAGAAGCGGAGCCACTATTTTTGCGAGGAATGAGGGTCTATACAGCCTGGCCTTGAGCTACAGGTTTGCAGCTCAAGGCTGGCGGACGCTTACTGCGGGCGCACGCGCAGGGTCAGGCCCTTGAGGAAGTTGCGCAGCAACTGGTCGCCGCACGGACGGTAGTTGGTGTGGCCGAACTTGCGGAACAGCGCGCTCAGTTCAGGCTTGGACACCGGGAACTCGGACGCCTTGAGAATCGCGTGCATGTCGTCTTCTTTCAGTTCGAAGGCCACACGCAGCTTTTTCAGGATGATGTTGTTGGTCACCGGCACTTCGATCGGTTGCGGCGAACGGCTTTCGTCCTTGCCGCGTTTGAAGGTCACCAGGCCGTCGAGGAAATGCGCCATGACTTCGTCCGGGCAGCGCACGAAGCCTTCCTCGTCTTCCTCTTTCTTATCGAGGTACGTCACCAGGTCTTCCAGGGTCACGTCCATGCCGCCGAGCTTGATGATCTCGATGACTTTCTTGTCGCTGATGTCGAGCATGTAGCGCACGCTGCGCAGTACGTCGTTATGAATCATGGTGTGCAATCCTGATATTCAGCAGTGGGCGCCGCATACACAGCGGCGCCGAAAAGTGTGGCGGCGTGAAAAGTATTAGAACTTCTCTTTGCCGGACAGGTAGCGCCATTGCCCCAGCGGCACTTTGCCGATGGATACGCCGCCAATGCGGATGCGGCGGATGGCGACGACCTTCAGGCCTACGGCCTGGCAGAACAGGGCGATCACGCCCGGTTGCGGGTTCTTCATCGCAAAGCGCAGACGGTTTTCGTTCTGCCAGCTGGCCTTGACCGGCGGCAGTTCCTTGCCCTTGTAAGTCAGGCCGTGGTTCAGGCGGTTGAGGCCGTGAGCCACCATGTCGCCTTCAACCTCGACCACGTACTCTTGCTCAATTTTGGCGGAATCGGCGGTGAGTTTGCGCAGGATCTTCCAGTCCTGGGTGAACACCAGCAGACCGCTGGCATTGGCCTGCAAGTCGGTGCTGGCGGTCAGGCGCAGGAAGTGGCCCTTGAGCGGACGTTTGCTGAAGCGATGTTCTTCGCTCAAGGTCTCGGCGCTGATCGTCGCCATGGCCGTTTCCGCATCCATGCCCACGGGCACGTTCAGCAGGATGGTCACCGGCTCCGGCGCAGTGGCCTTGGCTTCTGGATCAAGCTCGACTTTTTGCGTGTCGACCTTGAACTGCGGCTCGTCGATGACTTCGCCGTCCACGGTGACCCAGCCGCCCTCGATGAACAGCTCAGCCTCCCGACGGGAACAGCCGACGAGTTCGATGAGGCGTTTGGAGAGACGAATCGGGTCAGTCATGACAGGGCCGTAACAAAAAAGGGGTGGGCATTGTACCTGCTGGGCGCCGGTTAATCGCGGGTCCATTTGCGCAGTAAAGCTTTTAGCCTGGTTGAGCGCGCTGATTCGCCTGTTTCATGCGCATGTGCAGCAGCGGATAAGGCTGGCCCATGCCGTCATGCTCGGAGCGACCGATCACTTCGAAGCCCTGTTTGAAGTAGAAACCCAAGGCTTGCGGGTTCTGTTCGTTGACGTCCAGTTCATCGGCATTCAGGTGTTCCATGGCATAGCGCAGCAACTGCTTGCCCAGGCCCTGGCCACGGTGAGCCGGGTCGATGAAGAGCATTTCGATCTTGCCCGCCGCCACCCCGGCGAACCCGGTGATGCGCTGGCGCGGGTCTTTGGTACAGATCAGCATCACCGCATCGAGGTAGCGGGTCAGCACCAGGTTCTTCAGCAGTTCGATATAACTGTCCGGCAGAAAGTCATGGGTGGCGCGCACCGACGCTTCCCAGACTTGCGTGAGTTCTTCGTAGTCGCTGTGTTTCGGCGTGTGGATGACCGAATGTTGGCGCATGGCCGGCGGCTCCTTCTTTTTACTCGCTGCTTCTGTGAATGTTGAGAATCCTTTCCTCACAAAACGATAGCCGTAAAAAAGCCCCGCATCTCGTCAAGAGAGCGGGGCTTTTCGTATTTTTTGCGTTTAGATCTGTTCAGCCCACAGGTCGTATTCGTCGGCGTCGGTCACTTTGCACCAGACTTTATCGCCTGGTTTCAGGTTGCTGCCGTTGTCGATGAACACGTTGCCGTCGATTTCCGGGGCATCGAAGAAGCAGCGGCCGACGGCGCCTTGTTCGTCGACTTCGTCCACCAGCACTTCGATTTCACGGCCGACGCGCATTTGCAGGCGCGCCGAGCTGATAGCTTGTTGATGCGCCATGAAGCGGTCCCAACGGTCTTGCTTGACGTCATCCGGGACGATCTCCAGGTCCAGATCGTTGGCCGGGGCGCCTTCGACCGGCGAGTACTGGAAACAGCCGACGCGGTCGAGTTGGGCTTCGGTCAGCCAGTTCAGCAGGTACTGGAAGTCTTCTTCGGTTTCGCCGGGGAAGCCGACGATGAAGGTCGAACGGATGATCAGGTCCGGGCAGATTTCGCGCCAGTTCTTGATCCGCGCCAGGGTCTTGTCTTCGAAGGCTGGGCGTTTCATGGCTTTCAGGACTTTCGGGCTGGCGTGCTGGAACGGGATGTCCAGATACGGCAGGATTTTCCCGGCGGCCATCAGCGGAATCAGCTCGTCGACGTGGGGGTACGGGTAAACATAGTGCAGACGAACCCAGACGCCGAGGGTGCTCAGGGCTTCGCAGAGTTCGGTCATGCGGGTTTTCACCGGCGCGCCGTTCCAAAAGCCGGTGCGGTATTTCACGTCGACGCCGTAGGCGCTGGTGTCCTGGGAGATCACCAACAGCTCTTTGACGCCGGCCTTGACCAGGCGCTGAGCTTCGTCGAGCACGTCACCGACCGGGCGGCTGACCAGTTTGCCGCGCATCGACGGGATGATGCAGAAGCTGCAGCTGTGGTTGCAGCCTTCGGAAATCTTCAGGTAGGCGTAGTGGCGCGGGGTCAGTTTGATCCCTTGTGGCGGCACCAGGTCGATCAGCGGGTTGTGATCCTGACGCGGCGGCACGGCGTCGTGCACGGCGTTGACCACTTGCTCGTATTGCTGCGGACCGGTCACGGCCAGCACGCTTGGGTGAATCTTGCGAATGTTGCCTTCTTCAACGCCCATGCAGCCGGTCACGATGACCTTGCCGTTTTCCTTGATGGCTTCGCCGATCACTTCCAGGGATTCAGCCTTGGCCGAGTCAATGAAACCGCAGGTGTTGACCACCACGACGTCAGCGTCCTGATAAGTGGACACAACGTCATAGCCTTCCATACGCAGCTGGGTAAGGATGCGCTCGGAGTCGACCAGTGCTTTGGGGCAACCCAGGGATACGAAGCCAACCTTTGGATTGGCCGGCGCAGGAGTGGTGGACATGTCTAACCTCGGTGTTTTGTGACGCCTCCAGCCATGAACGGCAAGGCGACAGACGGGCACTCGGTGTGCCTCTGATCAAAAAGTGCGCAATTCTAGCGATGGGGAGCTCACTTGACCAGCTTTATGCAGGGAAATACGACGAGTGCTGCGCTATGCTTCGAGCCGTTACGCTTTACCGATTTTTTACAGTCAACAAAACGTCTTCAACGTGAAGTAAAACAGCGCATGCTGCACGGCAAAGCATAGTGCTTCTTCCAAAGCAGTCCGGTCTGAGTAGTAGGAGTAGTGGATGGGTCAGGCAAGTAGTCAGGCGGCGGGCACCGAGCATTCGGCCGCGAAGCCGATCGGCATGCTGGTCGCGGCGGTCGGGGTGGTTTATGGCGATATTGGCACAAGCCCGCTGTACACCCTCAAAGAAGTGTTTTCCGGTCATTATGGTGTACCGGTCGACCATGACGGCGTGTTCGGGATTCTGGCGCTGATTTTCTGGTCGCTGATATGGGTTGTCTCAATCAAATATGTGCTGTTCGTGCTGCGTGCCGACAACCAGGGCGAAGGCGGGATCATGGCCTTGACCGCCCTCGCTCGGCGGGCTGCGGCCGGGCATCCGAAGTTACGCACGTTGCTGGTGGTCTGCGGGCTGATCGGCGCGGCGCTGTTCTATGGCGACAGCATGATCACGCCGGCGATCTCAGTGCTCTCGGCGATTGAAGGCCTGGGGCTGGCATTCGAGGGTATCGACCATTGGGTGGTACCGCTGTCGTTGGTCGTGCTGGTGGCGCTGTTTCTGATACAACGTCACGGCACCGCGCGGATCGGCATTCTGTTCGGGCCGATCATGGTGACCTGGTTTGTCGTGCTGGGGGCGCTGGGTGTCTACGGCATCATGCAGCACCCGGAAGTGTTGCAAGCGATGAACCCGGTCTGGGGCGTGCGCTTCTTCATCGTGCACCCGGGCATGGGGGTGGCGATCCTCGGCGCGGTGGTGCTGGCACTGACCGGTGCCGAAGCGCTGTACGCCGACATGGGGCACTTCGGTCGCAAGCCGATTGCCCGTGCGTGGTTCATCCTCGTGCTGCCGGCGCTGGTGCTGAACTACTTCGGCCAAGGCGCGTTGCTGCTCGGTGACCCGGAAGCGGCGCGTAACCCGTTCTACTTATTGGCTCCGAGCTGGGCGCTGATTCCGTTGGTGGGGTTGTCGACCCTGGCCACGGTCATTGCCTCCCAGGCAGTGATTTCCGGTGCGTTCTCCCTGACTCGTCAGGCGATTCAGCTCGGTTACATACCGCGCATGCACATTCAGCACACCTCCAGTGCCGAACAAGGCCAGATCTACATCGGCGCGGTGAACTGGGCGCTGATGGTCGGCGTCATCCTGTTGGTGCTGGGCTTCGAGTCCTCCGGCGCGCTGGCTGCGGCTTACGGCGTGGCCGTGACGGGCACGATGCTGATGACCACCATTCTGGTGTCGGCGGTGATATTGCTGCTGTGGAAATGGCCTCCGGTCCTCGCGGTTCCGCTATTGCTCGGGTTCCTGTTGGTGGACGGTCTGTACTTCGCTGCCAACGTGCCGAAAATCATTCAGGGCGGGGCGTTCCCGGTGATCGCCGGTATCGTGCTGTTTGTGCTGATGACCACCTGGAAACGCGGCAAGCAATTGCTGGTTGATCGTCTGGACGAAGGTGGATTGCCGCTGCCGATCTTCATCGGCAGTATTCGCGTGCAACCGCCGCATCGCGTTCAGGGCACTGCCGTATTCCTGACCGCGCGGCCGGATGCCGTGCCTCATGCGCTGTTGCACAACCTGCTGCATAACCAGGTGCTGCACGAGCAAGTGGTGTTGCTGACGGTGGTGTACGAAGACATCCCGCGGGTGCCGGCGCAACGGCGTTTCGAGGTTGAATCTCACGGCGAAGGGTTCTTCCGGGTGATCCTGCACTTTGGCTTCGTCGACGAGCCGGACGTGCCGCAAGCGCTGAAGCTGTGTCATCTCGATGACCTGGACTTCAGCCCGATGCGCACCACCTACTTCCTCAGCCGCGAGACGGTCATCGCCTCCAAGCTCGAAGGCATGGCGCGCTGGCGTGAGACGCTGTTTGCCTTCATGTTGCAGAACGCCAACGGCAACCTGCGCTTCTTCAACCTGCCGCTGAACCGGGTGATTGAGTTGGGTACTCAGGTAGAGATGTAAGCCGGATCAAAAAGCCCCCGTTGCCTTGTGGTAGCGGGGGCTTTTTTATGTCTTGTATCTCGGTGCCTTTAATTGCGCTCAGGCAGCTATTTTTTAGATTCGGCCTTTGTGCGAGCAGGTGGCGGCGTCAGCACCTTCACCACATCATCAATCACAGCCTTACTCATTGCCGTCAGATAATGCGCGGCCCAGGCGTGTCGGTCGGTGTCTCGGGCGTAGGCAGCATCTTTAGTCAGCTCCTTGGCAAGGAACAGAAAATCAGAGGCCATGGCTAGCGCATCACCGAGGGGAACGTCTCGACTGACACGGAACAGCGCCTGATTTGAGCAGTAGATGAAGGGGGTGAGGCCGATGGCTTTCAGTTCTGAGGGTGTGGGCGGATTTGTTTTGCTCATTGTTTCGCTCCTTAAAACGAGGAGCTGCCGAATTCGTTACCACACGAATGGGTGGCAGCTGTACGCAGGGTGGTAAACCGGAGGAGCAAAGGAACCGGCAGACCCGAAGGTCTCCCACGCACAGCCGCCATAACACGGGATTACAGACGTAAAAACGCACGAACCGTGATGGGAGCGGTGTTGCACTTTGCCTAGCCGGGTTACCACACCCGATCGCTGAATGGTCAGCGACGTCCGGAGAGTATCCCGTCGAAGAAAAGCGCAACAAGGCATCAAAGTGCCCAAACGCGAGATTCGGAGTTTGCCTACAAGGTCTGCGGGCGTCATCCGATATTTCGACACCTTAAGTAAACATAACTAAACGCGGCGAGCGATTTTACAACTCGCTGGATTTTTGCGTTGTTGCAGCAGACGAATGAAACCGGTGTTGTCACTATCCCGCCTGTTGGCGAATTGGCGGACATCGACAGGTTTCCCAGTGAGATCTGATAAATATCGAAATGACTTGACGGCTCGATATTTCCAATGAGACAAGTGTCCACGTTTTATGGAGTATGGACACTTGGAGTTTTTAGCTTCATGAAGAGTCAAGACATTTTGCTTTTGTTCAAGATGGCCAGCCTGCACGCCCAGGAAGAAAATCTCTTTGGGAAGATGGAATCTGAGTCTAATTCGAACATGGTTGAGGAATTGTTGAAGCCCCAGCAGATAAATCGAATGACGGCAGGGGGGCGAGTGGGGCAGCCGCTAGTCACCTATCCCGCTGATGGTGAAGAAGCTGTATTCCACCGCCAGGAGTTCGACTCATCCTTGGGCGATGAGGATGGGTGGGAAGGGTGGTCGGAGCCTGTACCTTCTCCACCGCTGGCGAGCTGGAGTGAAGGTTACTCGTTGCGTGCGTTATCTGCGTCTCTTGGGCTAAGCAAAAGCGAGGTTTCAAACTCTATAGCTAGGTGTCGTGAGTCCGGAATGCTCACCAATGACTACGACACCGGGCTTCCGAAAGTTAATCGGCGAGAGCTGCTGAAAATCACCGAGCACGCTCTGAAATACTTTTTTCCCGTGAAGCTGGGCGCGATGGTTCGCGGTATTCCAACAGGCTTCGCAGCGCCAGCCCTGTCCAAAAGCATCAAGAGCGCTGGCGGGTTGATTCCGGTTTGGCCTGATGCACTCGGAACTGAGCGTGGTCAGGCGATAGTGCCGCTCTACAAGACCGTGCCGGAAGCGGTGAAGAAGGACAGAACCCTTTATCATTATCTTGCGCTTGCTGATGCGATCCGTCTTGGTGGCCCGAGAGAGTGTGGTGTGGCGGTTAACATTCTAAAGGCAGGGATGGGGCTGAAATAACATGTCATCAAACGCTGATCACAACTATGAGCTCATAGAATTTGTTGCAGAGGGCTTGGGGGAGGCGTTTCTCGCTGAGGTTGCCTTTGTCGGCGGTTGCACCACGGCCATGCTGGTTACTGATGCTGCTGTGCTGGATGACATTCGTTTCACCGATGATGTTGACTTGGTGATCGAGCTGGCAGGCATTAGCGCCTGGCAACATCTCACAGAACGGCTGGCGGCTAAGAATTTCAAGATCACCGGTGAGGATGAAGTCAACTGTCGTTTCCGCTTCAACGACGTCGTCGTTGACGTGATGCCTTCTGACCCAGCTGTTCTCGGATATGCCAATCGTTGGTTCGTGGAAGGGCTGGCGAAGGCTGATAAATTTACGTTGCCCAGCGGTATCGTTATCCAGATCTTTAAACCGACCTACTTTCTTGCCACCAAACTAGAGGCCTTTAGCGGTCGCGGTGAGGGCAACCCCTACCACAAGGACGTCGAAGATATCATCATCTTGATTGATGGTCGTCCAGAGCTTCTGGAGGAAATTAGCCAAGCTGAGTCTGAGCTCAAGGAATTCATCACGGCTGGAATTCGAGAGCTCACGGCGCTCAGTGGTATCGACTACGTGATTGAAAGCTCGGGCTCGGTGCAGGCTAATCCGGGTAGAGGGCGAATCATTCACATGCGCATGAAGGACCTGGGCAACGCATGAGATATGACACCAGATCAGTAATAGGACGGACCAGGAAAGCCAATCATGACTGTGCTGGAGCTCTCTGCGACGGCGACAGAGGGCTGTTCGTCATCACGGACGGTACCTCGAAACCCGGCAGTGGCCAACTGGCAGAATGCTTCGTAAAAGGTGTTTTAGCTGCCTACCCAAAACACATAGATCAGGGGGGCGATATCACTGAGCACGGAGCAGTTGAGCAGGTACTTAGTTCAGTGCTGGCCGAGCTTCACCCCATCTTGTTTGCGGACCAGACAGGGACCACTTGTTACCTGGTCGGTTTCGCTGCTCATGGGAAGCTCACGCTTGCGTATGAGGGGGACTGTTCGTGCGGTGTAGTGACACTGGCAGGTACGATCGAGTGGATTACGCCGCCCCACTGCAAGGCCAATTGGAGGCGCGACCGTTCGCACCGTGAGCTGGCGCAAGATCCGGCTCGAAACTGGGTAACCCGATGCCTGAAGGTTAATCGTGCCCCGGACCCTGACTTTGTTTTTCACCCATTGTCTGTCGGTGCGCGACTGGTGTTCGTAACCGATGGCTTCTGGGCAGAATTGACGGAGTCGCAGCAAAGCAGCTTGCTGGCAGCACCGGATAGCGACTTTATCACTGTTGAAGATGACGTAACGTGGATAGATGTTCAGCTTTAGCCGTGGAAGCACAGAACATCCACATGCAGTCCGGCTAGCTGGTAGCGCTGCATGTTTGTACATGTAAAAAGCCCCCGCAACCGTGAGGTAGCGGGGGCTTTTCGTGTGGGGCTCAGATCACTCCTGAGCCGCCGTCTCCTTCGCTTGACGCTTCTCGATCACATCCACCAAACGCTGCGCCAAAGCCGGGTAATTCTCGTCGAAGTGATGACCGCCAGGCAGTTTCATCGCTTCGCCCACCGCAGTCTTGTCGGTGCAGCCGCTCTCGTCGACTTCTTCTTCACCGTAGATGCACACGACTTTCTCCGGCGGCAGCTTGGCCATTTCCGGGCCGGTGGCGGCTTCTTTGCCGGCGTTGCCGAGCCAGCCTTCGACTTCGATTTCGAAGCTGCCGGTGCGGGCGAAGGCCAGCAGGATGATCGCATCGACCCGTTGCTGTTCCGATGGCTCCAAGCGGTTGTAGATCGCCGGCAGGACGTCGGCGCCGAACGAGTAGCCGGTCAGGATGAAGCGCTTGGTGCCCCATTTCTGCCGGTAGTGCTGCATCAGTTCGGTCAGGTCCAGAGCGCTTTGCTCGGGGCTCTTGTGTTGCCAGTAGTAACGCAAGGTGTCGATGCCGACCACCGGATAGCCGATCTTCGCCATCTCGCCCGCTACGTCGCGGTCAAGGTCGCGCCAGCCGCCGTCACCGGAGAGGAACAGGGTCACGGTGTCCTTGGCTTGGCCGGCGGGCACTTCGACCACCGGGATCTGCAGGCCGCCGGCGGCTTTATCGCCACCAACGAGGAGCTTGCGCAGTTCGTTGTTCAGCACTTGCGGCAGGTTGATGTCGTAGTCGCTGATGCTGGTTTCGGCGTTGGGTTGATCACGTACGAAGCCGGCGCTGGTGTCGTCAGGGTTGTCGTTCCATGCCACCAGCCAGTGACCGTGAGTGGCGCTTTTCGGTAGCAGGTGCGTGCAGCCGGGTTTTTCCAGGGCCAAATCCACCGAGACGGCTTGAGCCTTGACGTCCTTCTGCTCGGACAACCAGCGCCACGCCAGCACGGCGCCAGGGCCGATGCCGCTGACCAGGGTCGCCGGGCCTTTGAGCTCTCTCAGGGCCGATTGTAGGGCGCGACTTTGCAGCAGGCAGTCTTTGGGCAGGATCACCTGAACAATCTGCGCCGAACCGGTGCGGCTCAGGGTCATCAACTGTTTGTCGCTGAGCTTCTGGTCTTCAATGACCGCCACCAGCACCTGGGCGCGTGGCGTGTTACCCGGGATGACACGGGTCATTGCGGCGCCATCGGCCGGGGTCAGCAGTTCGAGTGTCGGTTCGGGCGCCGGGCGTTTCAGGTACCAGTAACCGCCACCGAGAATCAGGGCCAGCACTACCAGTGTGGCCAGTACGTACCGCAAGGAGCGTTGAATCATCAGCGTTTCACCAATCCAGTCAATCCGCCCGCAATCAGGGCAGCAGTGTCGGCCAGGGCAACCAGCGGATCGAGTCCGGCGGGCACGGCCATATAACGGGGTTCCCAGTCAGGCTGGAATTTGTCTTTGAAGCGGCGCAAACCTTGGAAGTTGTAGAGCTGCTCACCACGGCGGAACACCATCGAGCCCAGACGCTGGGTCAGTGGTGCACCACGACGGGGTTGCAACCCCGACAATGGCACCATGCCCAGGCTGAAGCGCGCGTATCCATGATTTTTATAATGTTGAATCAGGCCGACCATCATGAACTCCATGGTCAGCTTGGGGGCGTCCGGGTGCGCGCGCATCAGGTCGAGGCTGGCCAGGTCATGGCCGTAGGTCTCGAGCAGGTTGGCGAACGCCACCGGGCGCCCTTCGAAACGAATCACCGCGACGCGGAAATGCTTGAGGTAGTCATCGCTGAAGCGGCCGAGCGAGAAGCCTTTCTCGCGTACGTTTTTGCCGGTCAGCCAGGCATCGGAAATCACCTTGAGCTCATCCATCGGCGCTTGCCCCGGATCAAAGATCTCCAGCGACAGGCCATCGCGAGTGCCACGGTTCCAGGTGTAGCGCAGGTCTTTCATCTCTTTGCCTTTGGCGTCGAGATCAAAGCGAAGCAGGTCGACCCGGGCTTCTTCGCCGAGCTTGATCGCGGTCAGGCCGATGTCCATGTAGTACGGCAGGTTCTCGGCGCGCACTTGATAGAACACTGGACGGGCGTGGTGGATGTCGCAGAGGTCGCGGAACTGCCAGATCATTTCCGCCCGTTGCTGGGTCGGGCCGATCGGGTCATACAAGGCCACCAGGCTGCGACCGCGGCGGGCGTACATCAGGAACGCTTCGTCGTTGGGGTGAAACAGCAGCGCCTTGTCACCGGTCAGGGCCAGACCGCCATCCGGTTGTGCGGAGGCCATGAGGATCTTTACCGCGCGGTCCAGCTCATCGGGCGTCGGCAGATGGATCACCGGGCGCGCGGTGCGCAGCAGCCAGGTCAGGGACACCACCACCAGCAGGACTGCGGCACCGAGCAGCGAGCGCAAGCCCCGTGGCGCATCAGCATCGAGGGTGAACTGCCACCAGAGCTGGTGGCTGTACGGGACGTCCTGATAAGCGAACAGTAGCAGCCAGATCGACGCACCGAGTACACACAGGCTGGCCACCAGATACAGCGGCGAGAACGGCAGTTCAGTCAGGCGACTGGGGCGATAGAACGAGCTGCGAAAAACACCCAGCAAGCTCGCAGTCAGGGTCAGTAGACACGCTTCTTCCCAGTCGAAACCCTTGAGCAGAGAGAGCAGGGCGCCGACCAGCAACAATATGGTGGTCAGCATCCAGGCGGCCGACAGTCGGCGGCGCAGCCCTTGAGCCAGCAGCAAGCACAGTACGCCAACCAGGCTGGCACCGAAGTGCGAGGCGTCTACGAGTCGATGCGGGATCAGAAAGCCGATGTGTTCCAGCCGGGTGTCGATTTCCGGGGTGACGCCGGAGAACAGCAACACCACGCCGGACAGGAACACCAGCAACGCCAGAATCGGCGCGGCCAGGCCGGACGCCACCCTTAAAGACTGACGCGATTGAAACAGGCGCTGACCTTCGTTGATGAGCAGGAATAAGCAGGCCACCAGCAACGGCAGCACCACATAGATCAGGCGATAGAGCAGCAGGGCGGCAGCGAGTGGCGCGGCGCCGAGTTTGTCGGAGAAGGCGGCCAGCAGAATGGCTTCGAACACCCCGACCCCGCCGGGAACGTGGCTGAGCACACCGGCGGCCAGGGCGAGCAGGTACACCAGCAGGAACGCGCCAAAGGGCGGCGCTTCAGGCAGCAGCAGATAGAGCACGGTTGCCGCGGCGGCGACGTCCAGGGCAGTGATGATCAGTTGCAGGAACGTCAGGCGACGGCCCGGAAGGCGCAAAGTGCGGCGTCCAGCCTTGACCAGCAGGTTGTCGGGATAAGGCTGTTCTGGCAGGCGGCGGCGGTAGATGCCGATGGCCAGCACCGTGAACAGCAGCAGTACGGCCACCGCAATCGCGCCGAGCAACGTCTCGGACAAACCCAGTGCGGCAGAGGCGGCAGGCAGGTTGCTGAGGGTGGCGAGGGCGGCTAGTGGGGGCAGGGCGCAGCCGAGCGAGAGGCTGGCGAACAGCGTCATATGGGCGACTTCAGAAGCTCCCAAGCCATGACGTGCATATAAACGGTAACGAACCGAGCCCCCCGAGAGCATCGAAAGACCAATCGCATTGCCGATGGCGAAGGCGGTGAACCCGCCCAGGGCCAGGATTCGCGGCGCCAGTGTCACGCCCGCGTAGCGGCTGGCCGACCATTCGTAGCCCAGCAGAATGATGAAGCCGGCCACGGTCGCGCCCAGTGCGCCCAGCAATGCCGGTTTCGGAACGTCGAGAATTGAGTCGTGCAGAGCGTACAGATCGAGTTCGCTCAGCAGGTGGCGACAGGCAATCAGCGCGATAGCGAACAACAGCAAAGTGACGGCCAGGCCGATGGGGTGGCGGTATTTGCTGATTCGATCAAGCAAGCGCAGACGCTCGGCCTTGATCGGTTGTGTCGCTGTGACGGTGTCTTGTGGATCAGACGAGTTGGCGCGCATCAATCACCTCTTGGATTGTGCGCGACAGGATGGGGGTATCCAGCCAAGTTACCAATCCCTGTAGAAAAAAATAATCACAAATATTAACGCCCCCCACCGGGTATCGGCGAGGGTGCGTCTTCAGTCGTAGAGGGTTTTGTCTGCGGTTCAGATAGTTCGGGGCTCAGAGTGTGGGTGATGCCGAACGGCTTACTACACAGTGGCAGATCATTGTTGCGAAAGGACTTTTTCAGCAGATACAAAAAAGGCCACTCTTTCGAGTAGCCTTTTTTGATGTTTGGTTGCGGGAGCCGGATTTGAACCGACGACCTTCGGGTTATGAGCCCGACGAGCTACCAGACTGCTCCATCCCGCGTCTGTGTGGCGGCATTCTATAGAGATACGCCTAGGTGTCAACCGTTAATCCTGAATAGGGTCAAATAAGCGTAAATGACCGGCGAACGGTCGTGGGGGGAGACCTAAGTTTCGGAATCAGAATGATTTCTCATTTCTGCGCTGCGCAGGCGAAAGCACTTCATCTGTACAAAACAAGCGCGCACAAAAAAGGCCACTCTTTCGAGTAGCCTTTTTTGATGTTTGGTTGCGGGAGCCGGATTTGAACCGACGACCTTCGGGTTATGAGCCCGACGAGCTACCAGACTGCTCCATCCCGCGTCTGTGTGTCGGCATTCTACAGAGGATCGGCGGGCTGTCAACCTTCAATCCAGAGAAAACCTCTTCCTGTTCAATCGCTTAGCTTGAAAAAAGGGCCGTGTGATCGGCTGAAAGGCCGGTGTGGCAGGGCTTTCAGCTCTATCGGGTGGCGCTTTTCGATTGAAAAAATAAATTCATCTGGCGCTTTTCCTACAAGTGGAAAAGAACATTCTGAGTACTGGTGCTATATACAGGTGTCAGTGAGATACTGCCGATCTGACTCGCCAAGACTCCCTTTCTTCACCATGAACACTGCTTTTATATGACGCAGCGAAAAATCATCCACGTCGATTGTGACTGCTTCTACGCCGCCATCGAGATGCGTGACGACCCGCGCCTGGCCGGTAAACCTCTGGCGGTGGGCGGTTCGGCGGATCGACGTGGCGTGATCGCCACCTGCAATTATGAAGCGCGGGCATATGGGGTGCGCTCGGCCATGTCTTCCGGCCATGCCTTGAAACTGTGCCCGGACCTGACCATCGTCAAGCCGCGCATGGATGCCTATAGAGAAGCCTCGAAGGAAATTCACACGATATTTCGCGATTACACCGACTTGATCGAACCGCTTTCGCTGGATGAGGCCTACCTCGATGTGTCGGAATGCGCGCATTTCGGCGGCAGCGCCACGCGGATCGCCCAAGACATTCGCCGTCGTGTCTCTAATCAACTGCACATCACCGTTTCGGCTGGCGTAGCACCGAACAAGTTTTTGGCCAAGATCGCCAGCGACTGGAAGAAGCCCAACGGCTTGTTCGTCATCACGCCGGATCAGGTCGAGGATTTTGTCAGTGGTTTGCCGGTGAGTAAGCTGCACGGCGTTGGCAAAGTGACCGCAGACAAACTGGGCAAGCTTGGCATCGTCGATTGCTCGCATCTGCGCGAATGGGACAAGTTGGCGCTTGTGCGGGAATTCGGCAGCTTCGGCGAGCGACTCTGGAGCCTGGCTCGTGGGATCGATGACCGATTGGTGCACAACGACAGTCGCCGGCAGTCGATCAGTGTCGAAAACACCTACGACGTGGACCTGCCGGATCTGGTGAGCTGCCTTGATAAGTTGCCCGAGTTGCTGGAAACCCTCGCCGGCCGCATGGCGCGGATCGACAGCAGCTATCGGCCGGGCAAGCCGTTCGTCAAAGTGAAATTCCATGACTTCACTCAGACCACTCTGGAGCAGGCCGGGGCAGGGCGGGATTTGGGGAGTTATCAGTTGTTGCTGACCCAGGCGTTCAATCGCGGCGGCAAACCGGTGCGTTTGTTGGGGATTGGAGTGCGGCTGGAGGATTTGCGGGGTGGCTTTGAGCAGATGGAGTTGTTTGAGCGGTAGATTTCGGTGAGTGTCAAGGCCTCTTCGCGGGCAAGCCTCGCTCCTACGGATTTGTGTCGTGCGCGATACCGCGTTCAACCCAAATCTGTAGGAGCGAGGCTTGCCCGCGAAGCTTTTCCGGGTTTAATTCGGTCCCGGATCCGCTACCAGTCGCCCGGCATCCTTGGTCAACGACTTGAGGAATTCGGTCTGCAACTCAGGATCGTTGCGCGTCAGTTCGATCAGGCTCTGTTCCAGCTCGGTGGCTTCTTCTTCCAGACCCAGTTCCGACAGACGTTTGACCCGGTGTACCCACTGGCTCACTTCGTCGTCTTCGAGGTCGTCGTAAATCAGGCTGTGAGCTTCGAGCAGCTTGCCACGCAAGGAACTGCTGATCGCCAGGGACGAATCGGTGTGCACATCGTCCTGGGCGTCTTCGACGCTGATCAGCAGTCGGCTCAGATGATTGATGTCATGTTCGGCGAACGGGCTGTCCAGCAGGTTCACGCGCAATACGCCGTTTTTGTCGGTGCTCAGATCGAACGTTTCTTTGCCAGCCTTGACCTCAACCGGTCGCTCGCTCCATGGCAGGCTCGAGTATTCGGTGCGCTTGTCGAGCTGGACCTCGTCGATTCCCGCCAGGTTCTGCTGCGCGCGACCATGAGACTGCACGTTCATGAACGGGTTGAGCCCGGCGAAACCGTAGCTCAACCAATCTTTCGTCACACTGTCCGGCAGGTTGCCGAGAGTGAACACGTTGACCACGTTCGCGCCGACACCGGCGACCACGGCCACCGCACCCAGCGGGATCTCGTAAGCCTCGCGCCAGGGTTGGTAAGGTGTGTAGCGGTCGTAGTGGCGGGTGACTTCGAATTCGGTGACTTCGAAAGTCTTCTGCTCGTGGATCTTCACCCGACGTTGCGGCAGCTCAAGCACCTTTGGCTCGCCGACATCGATCTGCAGGCTGTGATCGAGCAATTTGCGCTCGACACGTTCCTCGTGCTCGCTGCGTTGCGACATGTGATTGGCACAGCCGCTGACCAGCAGGGCGCCGCACAGGGCGGCACCACCGAGGCCTAAGGTGTTTCGCTTGAACATGACTTCTCTATCTGGTGTCAGCGGCGGATACGGGTTTGGAGGAAGGACAGTACGTCGGCGACCGGCAGCGCTTGCGCTTCGGGTTCGGTGCGACTCTTGTACTCCAGATTGCCTTCGGCGAGACCGCGGTCACTGACCACGATCCGGTGAGGAATGCCGATCAGCTCCATGTCCGCGAACTTGATGCCCGGGCTGGTTTTTTTGTCGCGGTCGTCCAGCAGTACTTCGAAACCGGCTGCAGTGAGTTCTGCATACAGCTTGTCGGTGGCTTCGCGAACCTGTTCGGTTTCGTAGCGCAGCGGTACCAGAGCGATCTGGAACGGAGCCAGCGTGTCGCTCCAGATGATCCCGTTGGCATCGTTGCCCTGCTCGATCGCCGCCGCCACCACGCGTGAAACGCCGATGCCGTAGCAACCCATTTGCAGGGTGACTGGCTTGCCGTTGTCGCCTAGCACTTCGCACTTCATCGCTTTGCTGTACTTGTCGCCCAGCTGGAAAATGTGCCCGACTTCGATGCCGCGCTTGATTTCCAGGGTGCCTTTGCCGTCCGGGCTTGGGTCGCCGGCGACGACGTTGCGCAGGTCAGCAACAGTCGGAACCGGCAGATCGCGCTCCCAGTTCACACCGAAGTAGTGCTTGTCGTCGATGTTCGCGCCGATACCGAAGTCGCTCATCAGCTCGACGGAACGGTCGATGATGATTGGCAGTGGCAGGTTCAACGGGCCGAGGGAGCCGGCGCCAGCGCCAATGGCGTCGCGCAGTTCGGCTTCGGACGCCATGACCAGCGGGCTGGCAACGCCAGGCTGGTTGGCGGCCTTGATTTCGTTCAGCTCGTGGTCGCCACGGATGATCAGGGCAATCAGCTTGCCTTGCTCTTCAGCGTGAACCACCAGGGTCTTGATGGTCTTTTCGATCGGCAGGTTGAAGCCTTCGACCAGTTGCGCGATGGTCTTGGCGTTCGGCGTGTCGACCAGGCGCAGCGCTTCGCTCGGTGCGGCGCGGGAAGTTTCGCGCGGCACGGCTTCGGCTTTCTCGATGTTCGCGGCGTAGTCGGAGCCGTTGCTGAAGGCGATATCGTCTTCGCCGGACTCGGCCAGCACGTGGAACTCGTGGGAACCGGCACCGCCGATGGAGCCGTTGTCGGCCTCAACCGGGCGGAACTTCAGGCCCAGGCGGGTGAACACGTTGCAATACGCTTGGTGCATGCGGTCGTAGGTGACCTGCAGCGATGGCTGGTCAGCGTGGAAAGAGTAGGCGTCCTTCATGATGAATTCGCGACCGCGCATCAAGCCGAAGCGTGGGCGAATTTCGTCACGGAATTTGGTCTGGATCTGGTACAGGTTGATCGGCAGCTGTTTGTAGCTGCTCAACTCGTTGCGCATCAGGTCGGTGATCACTTCTTCGTGAGTCGGACCGGCGCAGAAGTCGCGACCGTGGCGATCCTTGAAGCGCAACAATTCAGGGCCGTATTCTTCCCAGCGACCGGATTCCTGCCACAGCTCAGCCGGTTGGGTGCTCGGCATCAACACTTCGAGAGAGCCAGCGGCGTTCATTTCTTCACGAACGACGGCTTCGACCTTGCGCATCACTCGCAAGCCCATCGGCAGCCAGGTGTACAGGCCCGAGGCAAGTTTGCGGATCATGCCGGCGCGCAGCATCAGCTGGTGGCTGATCACGACCGCGTCGGAAGGCGTTTCTTTCTGTGTGGCGAGCAAAAATTGACTGGTGCGCATGGTTGGCCGTTGTCGGTTGCTGATGACGAGAAATGACGGAACATTGTACGGGCGAGATCTGCTGGCGTACAGGCGTGCGGTCGGCGGTGTGGCAGGAGGGCGGGAATCGCCGCACCCTCTGCGATGCTTCCTTTGTTACGAGCCTATGATTCTTCCGCGATCTGGGTCGGAACCGGTTCTGGCGTTGGTGTCGGACCTGCACGACGGCTCTCCTGGAACCAGTGCAAGGCGATCAACAGCAAGGTCGGCACGCCTAACAGGGCGGTGATCAGGAAGAAGTTTTGATAGCCGAACTTCTCCACCATGACACCTGAGTAACCGCCGATCAGGCGTGGCAGCAGAAGCATGATCGAGCTGAGCAGGGCGTACTGGGTGGCCGAGAATTTGAGGTTGGTCAGGCTCGACAGGTAGGCGACGAACGCCGAGGTCGCCAGGCCCGAGCTGAAGTTGTCCAGGGAGATGGTGCCAATCAGCATGTTCAGGTTGGCGCCCATGTCGGCGAGCATCAGGAACAGCAGGTTGGTGCCGGCCGACGTGATGCCGCCGATGAATAGAATCGGAAGGATGCCAAAGCGCACGATCAGCAGGCCGCCCATGCCGGCGCCAACCAAAGTCATGATCAGGCCAAAGATCTTGCTGACGCTGGCAATCTGATCCTTGGTGAAGCCCTGATCGATGTAGAACACGTTGGCCATCACCCCCATGACCGTGTCGGACATCCGATAGGTGGCGATCAGCCCGAGCAGCAAAAACGCCTGCCAGCGGTACCGCAGAATAAAGTCGTTGATCGGCGTCAGCACCGGCGCCAGGCCGCGGCGTCCAATGGCCGACAGGCATATAGCCGTGAGTGTGGTGTAGAGGATTGCCCGCAGGAGCGCGCGGTCTTCGAGCAGCAGGTCGAGCAGGCTCACGCCTTCGAATAGCACGCTGGCGAAATCGGTGTTGTACAACTGGGTGAACATGGCCGGCACGGAAACCAGCAACACGATCAGCACAAACACCGATGCCAGTTGATGCACAAAGCTGTAGCGCCCGGCCTGAAGCTGGGTGCGCAGCGGCACCGGCGGTTCGCGCATGAAAAAGGAGGTCAGCAGCGCCGGAACCATCAAGGCGCCGAAAAGTATGTAAGTGCCGGCCCATGCCGAATGCTTATAGTTGAAACCGGTGGAACCGAAGCCTTCAGCGAAGAACAGGGCGCCGGCGGTGGCCAGTAGCGCTGCGATCCGATAACCGGCCATGTAACTGGCGGCCAGCGCTGCCTGGCGGCTGTCGTCGGCAATTTCCAGGCGATAGGCGTCGACCGCGATGTCTTGAGTCGCCGAGGAGAAGGCGACGACTACGGCGATAGCGATCAGCCAGGACAAATGCTTTTGCGGGTCGCAGAAACCCATCCCGATCAGACCGAGGATGACCAGTGCCTGGGAAAGCACCAACCAGGAACGTCGTCGACCGAGCTTGCCGAGCAATGGCAGGCGCCATTGGTCGAGCAGCGGTGACCAGACCCACTTAAAGGCATAGGCCAGGCCGATCAGGCTTGCATAGCCGATGGTTTCGCGAGCCACGCCGGCTTCGCGCAGCCAGACCGAAAGTGTCGAAAACACCAGCATGTAGGGCAGGCCGGCGGCGAAACCAAGCAGCAACAGTACGAGCGTCGAAGGGCTGGCATAGGCGGCGAGCGCGGCGCGCCATGTTTTACGGGGCATGGGCTGAAGTCTGCCTCAAGAAATACGGAAACAAAGCGCGCACTCTAACCGCTGTGCTCTACCGGGCGCCAGCCATGGCGCTGAATATCAACACGATTGTTCAGGATACTGATGCCCTCCAGGCGCAAACGCGCGCGTTGTTCATCCCCCGAAGGGTTGCCTACCGGCAGGCTGATACGCCCGCCGGCACCGAGCACACGATGCCAGGGTAATTTGCTGTCACCCGGCAGTTGGCTCAATGTCCGCCCGACGAAGCGGGCGGCGCGACCCAATCCCGCCAGCTCGGCAAGCTGCCCGTAACTCACGACTTTGCCCTCGGGGACTTGGGCCAGCGTCAGGTAGAGCGCCGTGCGTCGGATTTGCGCCGGACTATCGGTTTCAGTGGTTGAGTCGGTCACGTCCGCAGTTCCTGAAAAAAAGTTCGCATTACCGTCTGTAGAGTAAATCCTGGATCACCCATTGAGAAAGGAACTCAATAGAATTAGTCGGGTCAGTCCTTGCTAGGGTCTTATTCCTACGGATAATGCCGACTTTTTTTCGCAAATTTGAGCCTGTATTTGCTTATGTTGTCCAGAACCCTGCTGTGCCTCGCTGTCGCCAGTGCTTCTACACCCTTACTCGCCGATACCGTCTGGTTGAAGAACGGTGACAAGCTGAGCGGCAAGATCACCGTTTTCGATGGCGGCAAGCTGTTGATCCAGACCGAATACGCCGGTGCCGTCCCGATCGACTGGAAGCAGGTTAAAACCCTGGAAAGTGATCAGCAGTTGCTGGTCAAGCAGGATGCCTACACGGGCGAAAAGGCCAAGGCGCTGCATGCGGCAGATGACGGCAAGGTCACCTTGGCCAATGGCGACGCTCCCAAGACCGTCGAGCTGGCCAGTATTCAGCAGATTCTCAAGCCAAAACCGGTGGTCGAGGATCTGGTGTGGAAGGGGAATGTCGACGCGGCGCTTGATTATCAGCGGGCCGAAAAAGACACCGATGACTACGACATCGACTTCAAAACCACTGCGCGCCATGGCCGGTGGCGGCACACGGCGGAAGGCGAGTACAACCGCGAGTTCCAGGATGACGTAGTCACCACGGACAACTGGCGGGGCGAGTACTCCCTTGACCGCTTCCTGACCGAGAAATGGTTCTGGCAAGGTCGGGCGGTCTATAAACGCGACAAGGTTGAAGACCTTTCCCGCCAGCGCACGGTCGGTACGGGCCCTGGTTACCAGTTCTGGGACGACGAGTTGGGCGCATTCTCCTTGGGCTCGCTGGTCAACCGCACGGACTATGAGTTCGCCGACGGCGGCAAAGAAAACTTCTATTCCCTGGCGATGAAATGGGATTACAACCGCTACCTGATCGGCAAGAAGGTGGAGTTCTTCACCAACGGAGAAGTTGGCAAGCCTCTGTCGGGTGTGGCCGACTACGCCCTCGATGCCGAGATCGGGCTGCGTTACAAGGTGACGGATTGGGCGTCGCTTAACCTGAAGGCCGAGCGAGACATTATCAGCGGTACCGACGATGCCGATCTGGACAAGACCCGCTACACCGCAGGGTTTGGCGTGGCCTGGTAAGACGCAAAAAATCGCAGCCACGGGCTGCGATTTTTTTTGCCTGCAAAACAGGCAGGCACAAAAAAGCCCCGCTTTTGAGGGCGGGGCTTTTTACTAAAGCAAGTACAAGTTAGATAACTTGAACTTCTTCAGCTTGCATGCCTTTCTGACCGCGGGTAGCGATGAAAGAAACCTGTTGGCCTTCTTTCAGGCTTTTGAAGCCGTCGGATTGGATAGCTTTGAAGTGAACGAACAGGTCGTCACCGGATTGTGGAGTGATGAAGCCGAAGCCTTTTTCATCGTTGAACCACTTAACGGTACCAGTTTGGCGATTAGACATGGTGTAACTCCTTGAACAAAGATAACTGCGACGCAGGAAGAACCCTGGCCGAGACTGAGTGCAAAGAGCAGGAAAAATTCTTGTAGATGGTTGGATCGAAATTCAACATATCGTGTAGAGATTCTCAGTGACACAAGCAGCACAGTGGCGCCACCTTAACCCTTTTTCCGGAACGTGCCAATGCTTCCTGCGAAGGTTTCTCTGTTTTCATGACTGACGGTGCACCCGATTGCGGCGAAGGGCCAGATTTCACGGGGGATTGCCGAGAATTGTGTGCCCCGGACTTTGAACCCGAAGCGCGCGCCCGGTAAGATGCCGGACAGATTTTTTCCACCTCGCTATTCAGGACACCCGCCATGAGCATCAAATCGGACAAGTGGATTCGCCGCATGGCGCAAGAGCACGGCATGATCGAGCCCTTCGTAGAGCGCCAGGTGCGCGGCGAAGGCGCCGACCGAGTGATTTCCTACGGCGTGTCGAGCTATGGCTACGACGTACGTTGCGCCGATGAATTCAAAGTGTTCACCAACATCAATTCGGCGACCGTTGATCCGAAGAACTTCGACGAGAAGAGCTTCGTCGACGTCAAGAGCGATGTCTGCATCATCCCGCCAAACTCCTTTGCCTTGGCGCGCACCGTGGAATTCTTCCGTATTCCGCGCAATGTGCTGACTATCTGCCTGGGTAAAAGCACCTACGCTCGTTGCGGCATTATCGTCAACGTGACACCGCTTGAGCCTGAGTGGGAAGGCCACGTGACCCTTGAATTCTCTAATACCACCACGTTGCCGGCAAAAATTTACGCCAACGAAGGTGTGGCTCAGATGCTGTTCTTCGAATCCGACGAAGAGTGCGAAGTGTCCTACAAGGACCGTGGCGGCAAGTATCAGGGCCAGCGCGGCGTCACCCTGCCACGCACCTGATCGGTTTGTCTGGCAAGTCGTGGGAATTCTTGAGCGAGTAGACACTCTATTGGGTGTACTGCCCGGTCCGCGCAATGCGGACGGGGCCATCGCTCAGGAGTGCTCTATGAAGATCGATCCGCGAATAAGTGCCGAACTGGCAAAGCTTGAGCCCAATCAGGTTGGCGTTTTGGCCTGGTCCTTGTTGGCACATCCACCCATCAGCATGGCAGGGGGCATCCCCGGTCAGCCTGATCCCGATACGCCCAACGAACAACCTACCGAGCCCGGTGAGCCCACCCTGCCGGATGAGCCGCCTCCCGCGCCTGTAGCCTGATCTGTTGCTGAAATGAATGGCCAGTCAGCTGATGTCCTTAAAGACTTCAGCTGACTGGCCATATTTCATTGGCGCCGATGACAAAAATCCTACAGCTATCGTCCCGTTCGACTTGATATCCGCCGGTGAATGCGCCGAAGGCCGGTAGCAGGCTAATTTCCATACCGAGCCTGAAACACGCCAGCCGCAGACTCTGCCGTCCCCGGCCGTTCAGCCGAAAAACCGGGTGCACATGGCCTGCGATTACGTGCCGGCCTGGGTGCGGGTCGGGTTCATGCTGCAAGGCAAACGGCCCCAGCAGCAACGGCTCGGGCACCACACGAATGTTTAACGAGGCCGGCGGATCACCCGCTCGCCTGTCGTGGTTGCCGCGGATCAGTGTCATAGGCAAATCGCGGTGTCGGGCGCGCCATCCAGCCAAGGCGTTTAGTGTGGCCGTTGCGTGGGAACCGGGGCCGTGAAGAAAATCCCCGAGGAAAATCAGCTGATGGCAGGGCAGGGCGGCCAGTATCCCGTCCAGCACGGCAATGTTGCTGGCGGTGGTGCCGTGAGGCACGGGTTGGCCGAGGCTTCGATAGGCCGCAGCCTTGCCGAAATGCACGTCGGCAATCAGCAGCGCTTGTTGGGCGGGCCAGTAGATGGCTTTTTCTGGCAGCAGCCACAGTTCTTCGCCAGCCAATTGCACGGGATAGGGCGTATTCATCTGGCTTTCCCGGTTCCGGCGGTTTTTTCTAGATCCGTGACCATGCGCCTGATGCGATCCGCGAGTTTTTCCGAACTCATGCTTTCCCGCATGCGCTCCACCAGCAGCGGAAACCCGAGCGGCGTAGGACGTTTGATGTGATGCAGGTCCAGTTTCAATCGGTTGATCCGCTCCAGCGTCTGTTTCAGTCGATGAGTATCCAATTCCTCCCGTAGGACTTCTTCCCCTGCCTGGGCCAGTAGCAGATTCCCCGCGTCG
This sequence comes from Pseudomonas sp. MDT1-16, assembly GCF_054898115.1. Taxonomy (NCBI): domain Bacteria; kingdom Pseudomonadati; phylum Pseudomonadota; class Gammaproteobacteria; order Pseudomonadales; family Pseudomonadaceae; genus Pseudomonas; species Pseudomonas sp. MDT1-16. The sequence goes on along the minus strand of NZ_CM142717.1, from coordinate 5,025,234 downwards.
TATTGCTTGAACACTTCGAAGAACAACCCGCTCGAGGCCTGAACCTGGCGGGTGCTTTTCGGTGCGCCGGGGTAGCCGGCAAACACCAGCCCGGCAATTCGTGCGATTTCCCGAAAACGGCGAAGCGCGAGTTCACCGGCATTCAGACTGGCGAGCACGTCCCTGAGCAGATGCTCCGGACTTAATAGTCCGGGGTGCAGAGGGTCGGACCAATCCACACAGGTAGCGCTGAGCAATTCCAGCCCGTAATCATTCACCGCCATAGAAAACGTCACCGCCTGCTGCTGACTGACCCGCCATGCCAACAAGCTCGCCAACCCCAGATGTACCTGGCGCCCGGCGAATGGATAGAGGAAAAGGTGCCAGCCTTCGCGTGATTTCAGCGTTTCGGCCAGCAAAGTGTCCGAAGTCGGTAGCCCGGACCAGCGTTGTTGCACCTCTAAAAGTGGGCGCAGCGCCTGCATTTCCGGCCCAGCGAACTCGCCCTGCGCCGCCGCACTAAAGCGCGCGACCACCGCATCGGCCAACTCGCTGGACAATGGCATGCGCCCGCCATTCCAGCGCGGCACCGCAGCTTTTTTCGCGATGCTGCGTTTTACATAGGCGGTCATGTTTTCCACCCGCACCAACTCCAGCAAGCGCCCCGCGAACAGAAAACCGTCGCCGGGCTTGAGCCGTGCGATAAAACCTTCCTCGACGCTGCCCAATTGCTTGCCGCCGCCACCCTTGCTCCAGAACTTCAACTGAATGCTCGCGTCGCTGACGATGGTGCCAATGCTCAGGCGATGTCGGCGGGCCAATCGCGCATCGGGTACGCGCCAGACACCGTGTTCATCCGGTTCGACCCGGCGATAATCCGGATAAGCCGTCAGGGAAAGTCCGCCGTGGCGTACGAAAGCCAACGCCCAAGTCCAGTCCGTTGGCGTAAGGTCGCGATAAGCCCAGGCGCCGCGGACTTCCTCGTACAACTCATCGGGCAGAAAACCACCCCCCAGCGCCATGCTGACCAGATGCTGAACGAGCACATCCAGCGGTTTACAGGGTGACTCGCGTGGTTCAATTCGCCGTTGTGCTACGGCGTCCCGTGCCGCAGCGGCCTCGATCAGTTCGAGGCTATGCGTTGGCACCAGCGTCACCCGCGAAACCCGCCCCGGTGCATGACCGGAACGCCCCGCACGCTGCATCAGTCGCGCCACGCCTTTGGCCGAACCGATTTGCAGCACGCGTTCCACTGGCAGGAAGTCCACCCCCAAATCCAGACTGGACGTGCAGACAACGGCTTTGAGCTGACCTTCCTTGAGGGCGCGCTCGACCCAGTCACGCGTGTCTCGTGACAGTGAGCTGTGATGCAGGGCAATCAATCCAGCCCAATCGGGGCGCGCCTCCAATAGGGCTTGATACCAGATCTCCGATTGCGCACGGGTGTTGGTGAACACCAGGCTGCTGGGGCTGGAATCGATCTCGGCGATGACCTGCGGCAACATCTTCAGCCCGATGTGCCCGGCCCATGGAAATCGCTCGGTGGCGGGCGGTAGCAGCGTATCGACGTGTAGTTTTTTATGGGTTTGGCCCTGGACGCTGATGCCAGCGCCCTGTGGGATTAATACCTGTTCGGCGTGGGCCTGATTTCCCAGGGTCGCGGAAACGCCCCAGACAATCAGCTCAGGATGCCAGCGGCGCAAACGGGCAAGGGCCAGTTGCAGTTGCACGCCGCGCTTGTTGCCCAACAGTTCGTGCCATTCGTCGACCACCACCATGCGCAGGGTCGACAGCGCCGTTTGTGCGTCAGCACGGGCGAGCATCAGGGTGAGACTTTCCGGGGTAGTGATTAACGTGGTGGGCAATCGTCGACGCTGACGCGCACGTTCGCTACTGCTGCTATCGCCGGTTCGCAGGCCGACGCTCCACGGAATCTGCAGGTCGTGTAGCGGGGTTTCCAGTGCGCGAGCGGTGTCGGCAGCCAGCGCGCGCATGGGCGTTATCCACAGCACCGTCAACGGGTCGGCAACCGTTTCTCGTTTACGAGGTTGTTCAACACAAGAGGCGTAGCGATTAAGCGCGCCAAACCAGACGGCATAGGTTTTACCGGCGCCGGTACTGGCATGCAGCAACCCGGACTCACCGCGTTTAACTGCCGACCACACGTGTTTCTGAAAGACGAACGGCTTCCAGCCGCGAGCGGTGAACCATTGTTTTGCGAAGTCGGAGGAGGTTCCCATGCCGGCCGTGTGCGCTCTGAAAGTCTTCTTTCAGTGACCACGCCGGCACGGGATTAGTTTTACTTGAGGTTACCGCTCAAGAACTGCTTCAACCGCTCACTCTTCGGATTGCCCAACACGTCGTCCGGAGCGCCTTCTTCCTCCACCAACCCTTGATGCAGGAACAACACCTGACTCGATACTTTGCGGGCGAAGCTCATTTCATGGGTCACCATGATCATGGTCCGGCCTTCTTCGGCCAGGCCCTGGATCACTTTGAGCACTTCGCCCACCAGTTCCGGGTCGAGCGCCGAGGTCGGTTCGTCGAACAGCATGACTTCCGGTTCCATGGCCAATGCGCGGGCAATGGCGACCCGTTGCTGCTGACCGCCGGAGAGGAACGCCGGGTACTGATCGGCCACTCGCGCTGCCAGCCCGACCTTGTCGAGGTAACGTCGGGCACGGTCTTCGGCCTCTTTCTTACTGCAACCCAGCACCCTTCGCGGGGCCATAGTGATGTTTTCCAGCACCGTCATGTGGCTCCACAAGTTGAAGTGCTGGAACACCATGGCCAGGCGGGTGCGGATCCGTTGCAGTTCATCGGCGTCAGCCACGTGCATGCCGTGGCCATCCTTGATCATGCGGATGTTCTGGCCGTCCAGGCTCATGGCGCCATCGTTGGGCTGTTCGAGAAAGTTGATGCAACGCAGGAAGGTACTTTTGCCCGAGCCGCTGGCGCCGATCAGGCTGATGACGTCGCCGGTGTTGGCCTTGAGTGAAACACCTTTGAGCACATGATGATCGCCATAGCTTTTATGCAGGCCTTCGATGGTCAGTTTGTACATGGGGCATGCATCCTCAAGGCGAAAGTAGGTAGCCGCTGCGATAGGCTTCGGTGCCCGCAATGTGGGCGATCACCATGCCGGCAGTGGCCATGCGCCGTAGCGAGCGGGCGTACATTAATCCGGCGACGGTGCAATGAATGGGGGTGACGCGATCAAAGATCGGGTCGATGATTTCAGCGATCAGTTGCCCGGCTTCGAGGTATTCCCCTGGCAGCGCGGTGAACACCAGCAACCCGCCGACCGGTGTTGCCACCGGTTCTACGCCGGCCAGGGGTGTGGCCGGGTAGGGCAGCTGGGGCAGCGAAGCGGGTTCGCCAGCAATCGTGCCGAAGTGAATCAGGTAATCGATCAGCGCCTGGCAATCGAGGCTGGCCAACGGGTGATTGACGTCGCCCTGACCGCGCAATTCAACGGTGACCGAAAAACTGCCCAACGGAATGTTGAAGTGTTCGCCGAAGCGCTCCTTCAACTGCCACCAGAGCAGGGTGAAGCATTCATCGAACGACTGACCGCCGGAATCGGTGGCCAGCAGACTGGCTTCGGCCCCGATGTACCGCGCCAGCGGCTCGACCTGCGGCCAGGCCTCTGGCGTGGTGTAGAGGTGGGCGACCGCTTCGAAATCGCAATGCAGGTCCAGCACCATGTCGGCATCGCAGGCCAGCCGTTGCAGGGTCAGGCGCTGGGATTGCAGTTGCGTGCTGGCAGTCTGCTGAGCGAGGGCATTGCGCAGGCAGCTGCGAATCAGTTCGAGGTTGAGCTGCGGATCGTCGCCGAGTTGGCCTTCGATCTCGTTGCCGACGGCTTCGCTCACATCGACGAACCAGCGATTGAAGTTCTGCCCAGTGTCGAGTTCGTAACGGCCCAGCGGCACATCCATCAGCACTTGTTCGAGGCCGACCGGGTTGGCTATCGGCACCAGCACGATTTCGCTGCGCAGGCGGCCGGCGGCTTCCAGCTCCGCCAGACGTTGCTTGAGGTGCCAGGCCACCAGCATGCCGGGCATTTCATCGGCATGCAGGGACGACTGGATGTAGATCTTGCCTTTGGCCGACGATGGGCCGAAGTGGAAACTGTGAATCTGTCGTGCGGTCCCCGGCAGTGGGGCCAGCAGGTCATGAATCTGGTGGCGCATGTTCGTCTCTTTATTCCTGAAAGCGGGTCCTAGTGGGTCGGCCCGAGGAAGGCCAGCCATCGGCGTTCGGCGAGGCGGAACAGGCCGACCAGCGCAAAGGTAACGGTCAGGTAGATCAGCGCGGCGATGCCGAACGACTGGAAGGTCAGAAAGGTCGCCGAGTTGGCATCCCGCGCGACTTTTAATATGTCCGGGATGGTCGCAGTGAACGCCACGGTGGTCGAGTGCAGCATCAGAATCACTTCGTTGCTGTAATAAGGCAACGAGCGACGCAGGGCCGAAGGCATGATCACGTAGGCATAAAGCTTCCAGCCTGTCAGACCGTAAGCCTTGGCCGCTTCGACTTCACCATGAGCCATGCTGCGAATTGCCCCGGCGAAAATCTCCGTGGTGTAGGCGCAGGTATTCAGGGCGAAGGCCAGGATGGTGCAATTCATCGCATCGCGAAAGAACGCATCGAGTACTGGCTGGGCACGCACGGCGGCCAGGCTGTAGATACCGGTGTAGAAAATCAGCAGCTGGATATAGAGCGGCGTACCCCGAAACAGGTAGGTGTAGAACTGCACTGGCCAGCGGATGTAGAGGTGCGGCGAAACCCGGGCGATGGAGAGTGGAATCGACACCACAAAACCGATGAAGATCGACGCACTGAGCAGCCACAGGGTCATGGCCAGGCCGGTGATGTTATAGCCGTCGGTATAAAGGAAGGGTTTCCAGTATTCCTGCAAGAGTTCGATCATCGTACGGCCTCCCGGGAACCGGCGGCGTAGCGGCGTTCGAGCCAGCGCAGGACGACGTTGGACGCGCTGGTGATCAGCAGGTAAATCACGGCTGCCAGCACCAGGAAGTAGAACAGTTGATAGGTGCTTTTACCGGCATCCTGCGCAGCCTTGACCAAGTCGGCAAGGCCGATGATCGAGACGAGCGCGGTGGCCTTGAGCATCACCATCCAGTTGTTACCGATGCCCGGCAGGGCGAAACGCATCATCTGCGGGAACACCACGATACGAAAACGCTGGCCGCGCTTGAGGCCATAAGCGGTGGCGGCTTCGACTTGGCCCCGTGGCACAGCGAGGATCGCCCCGCGGAAGGTTTCGGTGAAATACGCGCCATAAATGAAGCCCAGGGTGATGACCCCGGCGCTGAACGGGTTGATCTCGATGTATTCCCATTCCATGAAATCGGTGAACGACGTCAACCAGGTTTGCAGGCTGTAGAAAATCAGCAGCATCAGCACCAGGTCCGGCACGCCGCGAATCAGCGTGGTGTAGACCTGTGCCGGAACTCGCACCAGTTTGACTTTCGACAGTTTGGCCGTGGCACCGAGCAGGCCGAGCAACACGGCCACCAGCAGCGACAACGCCGATAATTTGATGGTCATCCAGGTGCCTTCCATCAGCAACGGACCGAAGCCCTGGAGGCTGAAGGCTGAGAGCCCCAGATTTTGTAAGAGGTTTTCGAACATAAATCAGCAACCTGATCGGATAAAAAAAGCGCCCGTCGTGAGATGGGCGCCGCGCATTATTTGCCGCTGTACAGATTCAGATCGCCAAAGTGTTTCTTTTGAATGGTGGCGTAGGTGCCATCGTCGTGTAACGCTTTGATACCTTTATCCAAAAGTGCCTTGAGGTCTTTGTTACCTTTAGAGATACCGACAGCCGTTTTGGCTGGCAGCAATTCGCTGTCAACCGGCTCGCTGACTTCGTAGCCCTCGCCCTTTGGCGACTTCAAAAAACCCAGTTCGGCTTGCAGCATGTCCTGGATCGCCGCGTCGAGACGGCCGGACATCAGGTCGGAATACACCTGATCCTGGTTCTGATAGGCCTGGGTTTTCACGCCCGCCTTGTCCAGAACAGCTTTGGCGTACGCTTCCTGAATGGTGCCTTGCTCGTAGCCGACGGTCTTGCCCTTCAGCGAAGCCACATCTTCGGTCAGGCCGGAACCTTTCTTAAACACGTAAGCGGTTGGGCCGGAGAACAGCTCGCTGGAGAAGTCGATGACTTTTTCGCGGGCCGGGGTGACGGTCATCGAAGAGATCACACCGTCGAATTTATTGGCCTTCAGGCCCGGAATCATGCCGTCGAAATCGCTTTCGACCCATTTGCACTTGACCTTCAGCTCGGCGCAGATCGCGTTACCCAGATCGATATCGAAGCCCACCAGGTTACCGTCAGCTGCTTTGGACTCGAACGGAGCGTAAGAAGGGTCAACGCCAAAACGCAGTTCTTTGTATTCCTTGGCCAGCGCGGAGCCGGCAGCCATGCACAACGCCAGTGCAGAAAGGGTCAGCAATGCTTTTTTCATTATTCAATCCCTAAGAACCAATATGAGCGCTTGTGGCGCAGAATTATTGTTACTGGAAAGCGTAAGACCTACTGAAAGTAGCAATTTCCGAACCAGAGTCCCGAACAAGCGTTTTAAAAGGTGATTCAAGAAATGGCAAGGAGGGATTTGTGCACGAAAACGGGCGTTGAAAATTTGATGCACTGGCGTGGAGCATAACCTGATAGTCAGCTGAGTAAATCCTGCAACGTCCCAAGATTGTCAGCCTCTTCAACCGACTTATCCTGCCGCCAGCGCAACATCCTCGGAAACCGCACTGCAATGCCGCTCTTGTGTCTTTTGGACAGGGCGATGCCCTCAAATCCCAGTTCAAACACCAGACTCGGCGTCACACTGCTCACCGGCCCGAATTTCTCTACAGTGGTCTTGCGCACGATGCTGTCGACCTGGCGCATTTCTTCGTCGGTCAGCCCTGAATAAGCCTTGGCGAACGGCACCAGTGTGCGTTCGCTCGCGTCAGGCGGCCCGTCCCACACAGCGAAGGTGTAATCGCTGTAGAGACCGGCGCGGCGACCATGGCCGCGTTGCGCATAGATCAGCACCGCGTCAACGATGAACGGGTCGACTTTCCATTTCCACCAGACGCCCATGTCCTTGGTCCGCCCGACACCATACAGCGCATCCCGAGCTTTGAGCATCATGCCTTCGACACCGAGACGGCGGGAGGCTTCCCGTTGTCGGGCGAGGTCGAACCAGTCTTCGCCAGTGAGCACAGGCGAGGGCAGCAGCACCGGGTTAGCGCAGGTTTTAACCACCTGTTGCAACTGAGTGCGACGCGTGGCCTGAGTCTGATTGCGCCAGTCTTCGCCCTGCCATTCCAGCAGGTCGTAGGCGAGGACGACCACCGGCACTGCTTCGAGGATTTTTTTGTCCAGGGTTTTACGGCCGATCCGTTGTTGCAGCAGAGCGAAAGGTTTTACCGCGGGTGAGGCTGGGGAAGGAGGGTCGAAGACGTCCTCGGTGGTGGGTTGTGCGGCTTTCCAAGCAACGATTTCACCGTCGATCACGGTGCCATCGGGCAAGCCGTGAACCAGACTATCGAGTTCGGGAAAGCGCTCGGTGACCAACTCTTCACCTCGCGACCAGATCCACAGTCGCCCGTCGCGTTTGACGACCTGCGCGCGGATGCCGTCCCACTTCCATTCCACTTGCCAGTGGCTGGCGGGGCCAAGCAGGGCTTCGAATTGTTCAACGGGTTGCGATAGCGCGTGGGCGAGAAAAAACGGGTAGGGCTGACCACCGCGTTGCGCATGTTCGTCAGTTGATTCAGCGGCGATCAGCTTCAAGTAACCGGGCGCGCTCGGGCGGTGGGACAGGTCGGTGTAACCCACCAGTCGCTGGGCCACTCGTTTGCTGTCGAGCCCGGCCATGGCCGCCAAGGCACGGGTTACCAGCAACTTGGAGACGCCGACGCGAAAACTGCCGGTGATCAGTTTGATGCAGAGCATCAGACTCTGGCGGTCCAGTTGCGACCACAGGGCTGGCAGTCGCTCGGCGAGGACTTGCGGGGTTTCACCGCGCAGTGGCAGCAGTTTGTCTTCAATCCAAACCGCCAATCCGTCACTGGAGCTGTGAAGTGCTTCGGGCAATACCAGTGAGATGGTTTCCGCCAGATCGCCGACCGCCTGATAACTCTCTTCGAACAACCACGGCGAGAGGCCGGAGTACGCCACCGCCAGCTCTCGCAGGATGCGCACCGGCACCCGTTGTCGAGGTCGCCCGCCGGACAAAAAGTAAACAGCCCATGCGGCATCTTCCGGCGCGGCGTTGGCGAAGTAGTTTTGCATCGCCGCCAGTTTGGCGTTGCTCGACGTTGTGGCGTCGAGTTCGGCGTATAACTCGGCGAAGGCCTTCATGGCAGCACCTCGGCGCGCTCGGGTTCGACGGCGGCGTTTTCTTCCTCATCGTCGCCGTACTCGGTGCTGAAGCTCTGAGCATCAAGACCCTGTTCGCGCAGATGGCGCACCAGTACACCCACCGAACCATGGGTCACCATGACCCGTTCCGCACCGGTCTGTTCGATGGCCCAGAGCAGGCCCGGCCAGTCGGCGTGGTCAGACAGTACGAAGCCACGATCCACGCCGCGCCGCCGCCGTGTGCCACGCAAACGCATCCAGCCGCTGGCGAAGCCGTCGCTGTAGTCGCCGAATCGGCGCATCCAGGTACTGCCGCCAGCAGAAGGTGGGGCGATGACCAAGGCTTTGCGCATCATCGGATCGCTCTTTTTGACCTCGCCGGCATAGATCGTTGGCGGTAAGTAAATACCGCTCTCGCGATAAACCCGGTTCAGCGGTTCCACAGCGCCATGCACCAGAATGGGGCCGAGGCTGGCGTCGATGCCGTGGAGAATGCGCTGGGCCTTGCCGAAGGAATAGCAGAACAGCACGCTGGTTTTGTCGGCGGCGGCATTGGCCCGCCACCACTGATTGATCTCGGCAAAGACCTGCGCCTGGGGTTGCCAGCGATAAATCGGCAGGCCGAAGGTCGATTCAGTGATGAAGGTATCGCAGCGCACGGGTTCGAACGGCGCACAGGTGCCGTCGGGCTCGATCTTGTAGTCGCCCGAGGCGATCCAGACTTCACCGCCGTATTCCATACGCACCTGGGCTGAGCCAAGCACATGGCCGGCGGGGTGAAAACTCAGTTTTACGCCGTGATGCAACAATGGCTCGCCATACGCCAGCGTTTGCAGATCGATGTCCTGGCCCAGTCGCGCACGCAAAATCCCTGCGCCGGCCGCGGCCGCCAGATAGTGCTGATTGCCGGTGCGGGCATGGTCGCCGTGGGCATGGGTGATGACCGAACGTTCGACCGGCCGCCACGGGTCGATATAGAAATCCCCGGGCGGGCAGTACAAACCCTCAGGACGCGCGATAACAAGGTCCATGTTGTTACCAAAAATGGAGGGACTTGTTAGCTATGAGGTTTGCGCGAGGCTGGAAGTTCTGTTGAATTTTCATCGGCCAATGATGATCGTTCCCACGCGGAGCGTGGGAACGATCAAATCAGTCGCGAAAGGGATTACTTGCCAGGTGTCAGCGTCAACCGCGTCTTCCCATACACCTTGTCAAAGTTCTGCGGCTGCATCGGCAAGCTCATGTATTGCCCTTTGAGCCAAGGATCAATGCTGTTGAGGTAGCTTGGGCTGGCCGGGTTACCGGACTGGCCGGTGCCGTTCTGTCCCATCAGCGGTTCGGCCTGGCCGAAGTCGACGATAAAGCGCATGGCCGGTGCCAGGGTCGTGTTGAAATCCTGACCCCAGGCGAACGCCGAGGTATTGAGCGTGGTGTGATCGCCACCCGCCGCGAATGGCCCGCGCACGGTCTGGCCACTGGCATTCTTCCATTCATAACGGTGCAGTTTGCCCCACTGCCAGGCTTTGTGATCGCCGCCCAACTGACTGTCGCCAGCGCTGATCGCCGCCGCCAGACTGCGGGCGAGGATCGCCGGTTTGTCTTCTTTCTGCGGTGTGCGAGTGTCATCCCAGAACGGACTGTCCTCACGCCCCAGCAGGTGGTCGGCCTGCGCCGTGTAGGACAACTTACCGTTGGCGATAAAGGCTTTCCACGCCGGGCTGCTTTCCGGACCCAGTTCATCGAGGAAAGTCTGTTGGGTACTTTGCTGCAGGAACAGCTCATAAATCGCCGCATCGGCGGAGGTTGGGCTGAGTTTGCCGTCGAAGGCCATCAGGCGGGTATACGCCTCGCGAGCCTTGCCGCGATCCGCGTCAGGCAACGCTTCGATGGCCTGCTTGAGCGGCTGGGACATGCCCGGTGCTGCAAACATTTTCTTCAGTTTGGCGGCGAAGGTGGTGGTCTGATCGTATTGCATGGCGATCACGCTGCGCGTGTCGTGTTTGCCCACGCCTGCCAGTTCGGCCAGGCGTTCGCCACGTTCCGGCGCTGACCAGGAGTTGGACAGTTGCATGCCGTAGCCATGGGGAATGACTCGCTGGTTGGCGGTGCCGAGCCAGCCTTGGGCCGGATCCTGGTCATAGGGATGGAGCATCGGGTCGGCGTAACCGTCCCAATCGTAACGACCTTCCCAGCCCGGCGACGGCATCAGGCCTTCACCTTCGCGACGGTTGGGGTAGCGACCGGTGACTTGCCAGCCGATGTTGCTGGCGTCGGCAAATACCAGGTTCAGCGCAATGGCGCGGATTTCACGGCTGGCGTCCGAGGCTTTCTCGACGTTCTGCGCCCGGGACAGGTCGAAAAACGCGTCCAGTGTCTTGTCGTCGGTGAAGTTTGGCGTCTGCAAGGCCAGGCCGAACCCGTTGGCCAGCGTCGTGCCTTGGGCACTGTTGAGCAGCGGGCCGTGACGGGTTTCGTACACCACTTCGCGAATCGGCCGCTGGCCTTTGACGAAGTAGGTTTCGTTACGCATGATCGCCGGCTGCCATTTGCCGCCCACCTCGTAGGAAAGTCCGTTGCCCTGGCGTTTGATTTTTTCCAGGAACAGGTCCTGGTTGTCGCCCATGACGGTGGTCATGCTCCACGCCACTTTGCCGTTGAAACCGCCGAGCACCATTGGCAAACCGGCAATCGTCACACCAGAAGCCTGGTACTTCGGCGCGCGAATCTGCACGTAACTGAACAACGACGGCACGCCCAGTGGTCCATGGCTGTCGCTGGCCAGCAAGCTTTTGCCGCTGCGGCTGCGTTGCGGGCCGATCGCCCAGTTGTTCGACGAGGTGGCGCCCAGCAGATTCAGATCGGACAGTTGGCTCGTGGCTTTGCTGATGTCGGCCAGGCCCGGGATTTGCCCGTTGAGCTTGATGCCCTGAAGTTTTTCAGCGTCGGCCAGCGGCAGTTTTTCATCGGGGGCAGACGGCGTCAGCCACGCGAGTTTGTCGGTGCTGACGGTCTGAGCCAGCATCAGTGAGGAAATTTCCTCGGGCAGGTTGGCTGATTGGCTGAAGTTCAGCAGGCAGAAAATCAGCGCTGAATCTTCCGGCTTCCAGTATTCAGGCTTGTAACCAGTGGCCGCGAGGTCTGCTGGCAACTTGTCGCGGTAGCGGAACAGGTAGGCGTTGACCCCGCGCGCATAGACTTCGAAGAAGCGTTTGAGGCGCGGCGAAGACGCCTTGTATAGCTCGCCGGCGCTTTTCTTCAGGTTGACGGCGCGCATGTAGCGATCAGCGTCCAGCAGGTCCAGACCGGACATCTCCGACAAGCGGCCCTGAGCCAATAGGCGCAGGGTGACCATTTGCGTGATGCGATCGCTGGCGTGGACGTATCCAAGGGCGAACAGCGCGTCGTGGAAAGTGTTGCTTTCGATCAACGGCATGCCCATGGCATTGCGGCGCACCGAAACGTTCTGCGCCAGGCCCTTGAGCGGCTGCACGCCGCTGGTCGGCGGGAGGGTGTCCTGGGTGTTCCAGGTCTGACAACCGGTCAGGCTTAAAACACTGGCCACTGCTGCGGCAACGCCGAACCGGGGAAGGAAATGTGTAAGGGCTGGCGAGGCCATGGCAAAGCTCCTGCGGGGGTAGTGGTGCCCGGCCTCGAAAGTCGCTGTTCACTTTTGACGGCGTCTAATGTCGCCAGACTGCGTTGCCGCTCCTCGCCATAGCGGGCTATGACTCGTCGCGGCGCCTTGTCTGACAACATTAGCCACTCGTCAAAAGATGAACGGACTTCCGAGGCCGGGCACATTAAGGGCGCTACGTTAGTGAGCAGGAGGTAGCCGCGCAAGCGGCGGCGGGGTTATTTCTTCACCGGTGGCGAGGGGATTGCGTCGTTTTTCAGGATTCGTCCTGTTTGCGTTCGATCGCTTGCCTGTAAAAGGAGGTGATGCTGAAGTGCGTGAAATTCAATGACCCAGCATGAGAAAAACCGGCATGGAGCTCAAAACGAACGCGGCGCTGATCATCATTGATCAACAAAAAGGCATCCTGCATCCCAAACTGGGTCGCCGAAATAACCCTCAGGCCGAGGAGCGAATCCTCGATTTGCTAACGCATTGGCGGCGAACCGGGCGACCGGTGATTCACGTGCAGCACCTGTCCCGGTCGCCGGAATCGGTGTTCTGGCCGGAGCAGTCCGGGGTGGAGTTTCAGGTGCGGTTCCAGCCACGAACCGGTGAGCAGCTCATACAAAAGCAGGTCCCGGATGCGTTTTGTTCGACCCGTTTGGAGGCGAGTTTGCGCGAGGCTGGGATTGATCAACTGGTGATTGTTGGCGTGGCGACTAACAACTCGGTGGAGTCCACGGTGCGAACGGCCGGGAATCTTGGGTTTGATGCGTGGGTGGCGGAGGATGCGTGCTTTACCTTCGACAAGGCTGACTTCTTTGGTAAAGCCCATACAGCCGAGGAAGTGCATGCGATGTCGCTGGGGAATTTGCATGGGGAATACGCGACGGTCGTGAGCACTGCGGCAATTCTCAAGTCCGACTGAAACCGTGCAGGAGCCGGGGGACGCCCGGCTTCTGCGCAGAACAGTGCTTCAACGCATTATGCGCCGTGGCACTTCTTGAATTTCTTGCCGTTGCCGCAGGGGCAAGGGTCGTTGCGACCGACGTCTTTCAGGGCGTTGCGCACCGGTTCCTGGTGGGCGTGGCCGCAGTTCGGACCGTGAACATGGCCGTGGTCGTGATCATGGTGGTCGTGATGGTCGTGATCGTGGTTGCAGTCAGGGCCATGGACATGGGGTTGCTGGGTCATCGGTTTTGCTCCGGAATTAAATCGGCGGGGATTATCACGCCATTACGCGCCAGGTGCACGTAGTGGGCGATGAATAAACCGGTTTCCAATTCACCTTCCAGGCGATAGGGGATGGGCTGGTCGGGTTTTTTCAGCAGTTTCACCAGATCCCGGACCTTGGGCCAAAGATTGGTGCGGATCGGCACTTTAAAGTAGGCACTGCGCTTGGGACCGACCGTGAACCAATGCTCGTGCTCGCCTTCGGTCAGCAGCATGTCGCCCAAGTGAATGCGGTACTCGATGCCTCGCACGGTCAGGTCACTGTCGTTGGGGTTGTCGATGCGAAAGTGCAGGAGGAATCGTTGCTGCATCAGCTTGGCCTGGACCACTTCGACCTTGACCAGATGCACCTGCGGCTCCGGCAAATCGTCGCCGAACCAGGACGCGCAGCCGCCGAGCCCCAGAAACAGGAGCAAGGTGAGGGTTTGAAAGACGCGCCGTTGACTGAGCATGGAGTGACTCCCTTTGATGCCCAGTCTAGTCTCTTGCGATTACCTCAACTGCTGAAATAACCCGCACAACACTTCTTGAATTTCTGTCCGCTGGCGCAAGGGCACGCATCATTGCGTCCGGCCTTGAGTTGTACGGTGGGGTCGATGAAGTACCAGTGGCCGGCGTTCTGCACGAACGACGAGCGCTCGCGGTGGCTGTGTTCACCGCTGCCATCGTGCCAGCGCGCGGTGAAGGTCACGAAGGCGTGTTCCGGCTGACCGCCGAAGACCTCCGAGCTTTCCACTTCAAGGCCCAGCCAGGTGCTTTGGACGCTCCAGTCGCTGATGGACTGTCGATCGAGGCCGGCCTGTTGCGCGGGCAGGGTGGTTGTCACCAGGTAATCGATCAGCCCCAATACATAGGCGCTGTAGCGCGAACGCATCAAGGCTTCGGCACAAGGCGCCAGATGGCCGGCATGGTAATGACCGCAACAGGCATCCAGCAGGGTGCCGCTGCCGCAGGGGCAAATGGACGTACTCATTGCGTTACCACCAATATTTACCGAAGTTTTCCGGATTGGCCCAGAACCGTGAGTTTAGCCAGTCGGGTACTTGTTTGTAGTCAAGCAGATCATAGGTGAACAGGGTCAGCACCTGATCGTCGCGCTGGAAGCGTTCGCTGGCCTGCAGGGCCAGGGAGAAAAAGTCGGTCTCCTGCCAGCCGCTGGCCGGCAAGTCCGCCAGCACCGCGATGCGACTGGCGTTGAGGTTACGGATCCCGCCAAGCAGATTCAGGCCATCGCGCTTGGGCAAATGTTCGAGGCAATCGACCACCAGCGCCAAGTCAAACCGGCGCGCGGCCAATTCGGCCGGCAACGCCCTGGGTGCCGCGTGTGCAACACAGGTGTCCGGGTGCGCCAGCTTGAAGGCCTCAAGCGCGGGGAATTCGCTGGCGCCAATCAGCAACAGGCGCGCGGGGGCGTAACGATCAAGCAAAGCGGCCAACGCCTGCTGGGGCGTGCGCGAAGAAATACCTGCAATCATCTAAGTTCCTCAATCAGAGCTGCCAAGACTAGCCTGCTCAAGGGACCGGGCCTAGAGGTGGTTTCTCTCAAAAGCGTCGATCTACCGTGAACACGGGACGAAACTGCAATGGCCTATTGCTGGCGGAGATTAAAACTCGGGTCTTTACTACCTGAATCGGTCCTAAGCCGGTCCCCTCAGGAGAAAACCAGATGAGCATAGTTCGCACAGCATTACCCTTGGTTCTGCTAACCAGTGTGTTGACTGGTTGCGCAGGTTTGCAGAAAACCGACTGGCCGACCTGTGCGGCGGTCGGTGGTGTCGTGGGTGCAGGTCTCGGCGCGACCGAGAGCTCGGCATGGGCGGGGTATGGCGCGCTGATCGTCGGCGCCACGGCTGCGGCCTATTGCTGGGTTCACGGTGATGGCGACGAAGACGGCGATGGCGTGCCGGATAGCCGCGACAAGTGCCCGGGTACGCCTAGAGGCGTGCAGGTCGATGCCGACGGCTGCCCTCCACCGGTGCCTGCGCCAGTGGTCGAAGAAGCGGCCGTGGTTAAAGAAGAAGTCATCGTCATTCGCGATGTTCATTTCCAGTTCGACAAAGCCACACTTACTCCTTCCGATAAAGAAGTCCTCAACACCATCGCCACGCGCCTGAAGCAGGAATCAAGTACCGCCCAGTTGACCGTAACCGGTCACACCGACAGCGTGGGCAGTGACGCCTACAACCAGAAACTGTCGGATCGTCGTGCGCACTCGGTGGTCGAATACCTGATTTCCCAAGGTGTACCACGCAGCAGCTTCGTATCTGTCACCGGTGCCGGTGAAAGCCAACCGGTCGCCGATAACCAAACCGCTGACGGCCGCTCGTCGAACCGTCGCACTGAAATCAAAATCAACCGCTAAACCCCTCGTATTCCGCGGCTTGTGCAGTCGCGGATGCGGATCTTTACTCCTGTGTAACCGGCATTGGCCGGTAACACAGGAGCTTTCACCATGAGTGTTCTCACACGGACCGCGCCAGTAGCGTGGCGGCCTACCTGTTGAGTCAGGGCCTGGCGCCAAACAAAGTCACCAGCGCGGGCAAGGGCGAAAGTCAGCCGGTGGCCGATAACGAAACGGATGAAGGGCGGGCGAAGAACCGTCGGGTGGCGTTGCACATCAATCGCTGAGCCCCGTAATAGAGCCGTTGGGCGACAAGTGAAGTCGGTCCGGCGGCCATTCGACGGCCTTCATGAAGAATTTTCCGTTGGCCTCTGGCTTATCCCGCATGGAAGCCGGTACTGTGCGCGCAAAGAATAATTCTCAACGGGGGAGCGTATGAACGTGTTTTGGGCGCTGGGGAAGTTATTGACCCTGCTGTTCTGGCTGGTGGTGCTGGTCAATCAATTCACGCCGTTTATCAATCCTCTGCATCTATTGGTCGATCTGGTTGGCAGCCTGTTGGCGCTGCTCCATTTTCTGGAGGCGGTGTTCTGCTACCGCAGTCTCAGAGGTCGCGCTCACCCTTGGCGTGATCGCCTGAAGATCCTCTTTTTCGGCGTTTTCCACCTGCAAACCATCCCGGCTCCCACCGTACTGAAGGCTTCCCATGCGTAAACTCTGTCTGCTCGCTGCACTCATCAGCCCATTGGCTTGCGCTCAGGTGGTGAGCGTCGAAAGCAACTCCTTGATGCGTTTGCCCAACACCGCCAGCACCTTGCAGCTGGAACGCCTGGAAGTGGCCGATTACGGTACCTTGTTGATTCCCTCGAATGTGACCGAGGTCATCGTCGGTGAATTGCGTCTGGGTCGTGAAGCGCGGATCGCCATCGTACCCAGCGAACAGCCGCTTGAGCTGAAGGTCAGTCGTGCGCAGTTGTCCGAAGGCAGCCAGATCACTGCTCGCGGTGCGCCGGGGACTTACCTCAAAGCGGCTCGCTCCGGGCGTAACCTGAATGTGCAGATCAGGGCGCTGAGCGCGCCGCTATTGTGGGTGGACGCTCGCGGCGGCGCGGGCGCACCGGGTTTCGTCGGTCTCGATGGGGCCAACGGTCAGGCGCCGGGTTGTACTTGGGGTCAGGCCGGTCGCGGTGCTGATGGCAGTAATGGCAGCGACGGTCAGCCGGGAGCACCGGGTGCGCTGGTAAGGCTGGAAGTGCCGCGCGATTACCCGGCGCAACAGATCAAGGTTCAGGTGGCCGGCGGTGCCGGTGGCGTGGCCGGGCCCGGCGGCAAGCCGGGAGCGGGTGGCAAGGCCAAGGGCTGCTTCGTCTACAAGGCCGATGGCGGAAAAAGTGGTCGTCCAGGTGCTGATGGCCAGCCTGGGTCTGCGGGTGCGACGGGGGCGGTGACTGTTCAGCGGTTGTAAGAATGCCCCTCGCCACAAAAGCTGCGAGGCTTTAGAACGTAGGCCGCGCTGCAGCAATCGCCACCAGCCCCAACCCGACAATCAGATTAATCCCCACCAACTTGCGAATCCTCCCCAGCACCGAGGCCCCCGTCGGCCAATCCTGCGCCGACACCGCCGTGCGCAACTCCGGCAACAACAATGCCTGAATCCGGATAAATAGCGCCGTCATCACCACGTACAATCCCATCATCACCTGCACATACCGCGGCGCCGCTTCAAAACCGCTGTACTGCAAATGAATCATGCCCACACCGCTGATCGGCAAAAGCACCACCGCGACCCAGACCCAGCGGAAAAAACCTTGAAACACTTCTATCCACAGCTTTAAACGGGCAGGGCCTTCCAGGGCCTTCATCGCCGCGGGGCGCAAGACCATCCACGCGAAAAACATGCCGCCCACCCATACCAGGGCGGATAGGACATGCAGGGTATAAACGAGGCTAAAAGCGGTCATTGAGGTACTCCGTTCTGCGCGGGATTAATTAGCGCGGTATGATAGCCGCCGATCCGTACCACTGAAAATTTATCCAGCGTTTTTTGCGCCCGACAATCCATGATCAGCACCGAACTCAAAACCACGATCCAGGGCGCCTACTCGCGTTTTCTCGAAGCCAAGAGCCTCAAACCGCGCTACGGGCAACGCCTGATGATCGCCGAAATTGCCAAGGTCCTCGGTGACATCGACACCGACGACGAAGGCCGGCGCAGTGGCGACCCCGCGATTGTCGCGGTGGAAGCCGGCACCGGTACCGGTAAAACCGTGGCCTACAGCCTGGCTGCAATCCCCACTGCGAAGGCCGCCGGCAAGCGCCTGGTGATTGCCACGGCCACCGTGGCCCTGCAAGAGCAGATCGTCTACAAGGATTTGCCTGACCTGATGCGCAACAGCGGGCTGAATTTCAGCTTTGCCCTGGCCAAGGGGCGCGGGCGCTACATGTGCCTGTCCAAGCTCGACATGTTGCTTCAGGAAGGTCACGCGCAAACCGCCACGGCGCAGCTGTTCGAAGAAGAAGGCTTCAAGATCGAGGTTGATGAGGCCAGTCAGAAGCTGTTCACCAGCATGATCGAGAAACTCGCGGGCAATAAGTGGGACGGCGACCGCGACAGTTGGTCGACCGCACTGGAAGATGCCGATTGGGCGCGTCTGACCACCGATCACAGCCAGTGCACCAACCGTCATTGCCCGAACTTCGGCCAGTGCGCCTTCTACAAGGCCCGCGAAGGCATGGGCAAGGTCGACGTGATCGTCACCAACCACGACATGGTCCTGGCCGACCTGGCGCTGGGCGGCGGTGCCGTGCTGCCGGACCCGCGCGACACCCTCTACGTGTTCGACGAAGGCCACCACCTGCCGGACAAGGCCATCGGCCATTTCGCCCATTACACACGTCTGCGTTCCACCGCCGACTGGCTGGAAACCACCGCCAAGAACCTCGCCAAATTGCTGGCCCAGCATCCGCTGCCGGGCGACTTGGGCAAGTTGATCGAGCAGGTGCCGGAACTCGCGCGGGAGATCAAGACACAGCAGCAATTCATGTTCACCGCCTGCGAGCAGGTCGCCGATTTCAAGCCCGGCGAAGACGTCGAAGGTCGCGAGCGGCCGCGTCATCGCTTCGTTGGCGGGGTCATTCCCGAGCACATGCGCGAAATGGGCATCGAGTTGAAGAAGGGCTTTGCCCGTCTGACCGATGTCTTTACCCGACTGACCGAACTGCTCAAGGACGGCATGGACGGCGAGGTCAACATCGGCATCGCCAGTAACCAGGCCGAAGAATGGTATCCGCTGTTTGGCAGCCTGTTGTCCCGCTCTTCGGGCAACTGGGAATTGTGGGGCGCGTTCACCGCAGAAGACCCGGAAGACAACCCGCCCATGGCTCGCTGGCTGACCCTGGCCGAAAGCGGTTCGCTGTTCGACATCGAGGTCAATGCCAGCCCGATCCTCGCGGCGGAAATGCTCCGGCGCAATTTGTGGAACGTGGCCTATGGCGCGCTGGTGACCTCGGCGACCCTGACCGCCCTCGGCACCTTCGACCGTTTCCGCATGCGTGCCGGCCTGCCGAAAAAAGCCGTGACTGCGGTCGTCCCGAGCCCGTTCCATCATGCCGACGCTGGCGTGCTGCGAGTGCCGGACCTGAAGGCCGATCCGCGTGATGCGCCGGCCCACACCGCAGCGATCATCCGCGACCTGCCAGCCTTGGTGGAAGGTTCGCGCGGCACCCTGGTGCTGTTCTCCTCGCGCAAACAGATGCAGGACGTGTTCGACGGCCTCGATCGCGACTGGCGCAAGCAAGTGTTCATTCAAGGCAACCTGTCGAAACAGGAAACCCTGAACAAGCACAAGGCACGGGTCGATGGCGGTGATTCCAGCGTGTTGTTCGGCCTGGCGAGTTTTGCCGAAGGGGTCGACTTGCCCGGTGCGTATTGTGAGCACGTGGTCATCGCGAAGATTCCGTTCTCGGTGCCCGACGATCCGGTCGAAGCGGCCCTGGCCGAGTGGATCGAGGCTCGGGGCGGGAATCCGTTCATGGAAATCTCGGTGCCGGATGCTTCGCTGAAGCTGGTCCAGGCCTGCGGTCGTTTGCTGCGCACCGAAGAAGACCGCGGCACCATCACGTTGCTCGATCGACGCCTGGTCACCCAGCGTTACGGCAAGGCAATCCTCAATGCGTTGCCTCCCTTCCGTCGTGAAATTTCCTGATACACCGGTGGGCAAATATGCCCACCGCGTTGTCTATCTCTCTACCATCGCTTTTCCATTGACCATTGTTGGTCGTTAGGGAGAACTTCGTTCTTATGATCCGCCGTTCGTTGCCCGCTGTTTTCGCTCTGATGTTCGCAGCCCCTGTGCTGGCAGCCCCTGCCGGCCAACAGACGCTGTTCAACTTCGTGCGCCCCGCCGACGTAGTCCAAGTGGCGACTCAGGACGCCAGCCTGCCGCAATCCAACGCCGAGCAAACGGCCGAGGGCGAAGTGCTGCGTCGGGTGACGTTCAACCCGGTGGCCCAACCGACCTTGCGTCTGACGCCGCAGACCGGCGCCTGGGACTGGTCGCAGTCGGGCTTCATGAGTTTACGGATTCAGAGTGCAATGGACTGGGCCGTGACCCTGTACGTGAAAATTCAGAGCAACGACGGCAAGACGCTGATAAGCCGCGTCGACTTGCCGGCCGGCCCTGCGCAAACGTTATGGGTGCCGCTGCAGCCCTTTTCGCCATTGAGCCTCGGCCTGAAAGCTGGCCCGCCGATGCCGATGATGTTTGAGGGGCAACGCGTATTGCTGGCCAGCAGCGTCGGTGAGCTGGAGCGCAGCCAAGTGGTATCGGTGACCTTGTCGATGGATCAGCCGAAAGTCGCTCAAAGTATTCTGCTTGAGCGCTTTGGCGTGCAGGACGGCGATGCGCTCACCCAAGCGGCTTTTGGCGGCCTTGTAGACGCTTACGGCCAGTCAACCCGGACCAAATGGCCAGAGAAAGTCAGCAGCGACGAGCAACTGAAAAGCGCCGCCGCCAAAGAACAGCAGCAACTGAAAACCTGGCTGGCCGAGCGCGAGAAGTCGTCCCTGGACAAGTTCGGTGGCTGGAACAAAGGCCCGGCATTCAAGGCCAGCGGCTTTTTCCGCACAGAGAAGCGCGACGGTCGCTGGTACCTGGTGACCCCTGAAGGGCATCCGTTTTATTCGCTTGGGGTCAACACCGTCACCCCGGACGTCAACCAGACTTACATCGCCGGTCGCGAATGGATGTTCGAATCCCTGCCAAAACCCGACGAGCCGCTGGCCAGCCACTATGGCGAAGGCGACAACCGCGGTGGCAACGGTGTCGATCAGGGCCGTGGATATAACGCCGGTCGCTGGTACGATTTCTATGGTGCCAACCTGCAGCGTTTGTATGGCGAACCTTGCGCACTGGGCAGCGACACCAAGGCCGGTGTCGCCGAAGCCGCCAAGGCTGACGCCGTGGAAGCGACGGCCGCGAAAGCGGCTGAGAAAACCCCCGCCGAACCCTGCAAAGCGGTTGTCGATGAAAAACAATGGGCCAGCCACACCCTTGATCGTCTGCAAGCCTGGGGCTTCAATACCCTCGGCAACTGGAGCGCCCCGGCGCTGGCCAGCGCTGACCGTGTGCCGTACACGTTGCCGCTGTCGATCGTCGGCGATTACGCCAGCATCAGCACTGGCACTGACTGGTGGGGTGGCATGCCCGACCCGTTTGACCCGCGTTTCGCCATGGCCACCGAACGTGCCGTGGCCATTGCCGCCCGCGACCATCGCGACGACCCGTGGCTGATCGGTTACTTTGCCGATAACGAACTGGCCTGGGCCGGCCCCGGCGATGACCCGAAAGCCCGCTACGCCCTCGCGTACGGCACGTTGAAGATGACTACCGACGTGCCGGCCAAACGCGCGTTCCTCAAGCAACTGCGGGACAAATACCGCAATCAGGCGGGTCTTTCCAAAGCCTGGGGCATTGATTTGCCGGCCTGGGAATTGATGGAAGACCCGGGCTTCGTGCCGCCGCTGCCCAGCGCCGAACACCCGGAAATCGAAGCCGACTTCAAATACTTCCAGAAGGTCTTCGCCGACACGTACTTCAAGACCATTTCCGACTCGCTCAAGTGGCACGCGCCGAATCAGCTGTTGCTGGGCGGTCGGTTTGCCATCAGCACCCCGGAAGCGGTTGAGTCCTGTGCCCAGTATTGCGACGTGCTGAGCTTCAACATGTATACCCTGCAACCGCAGGACGGTTACGATTTCGCCAAGCTGCGCAGCCTGGATAAACCGGTGTTGATCACCGAGTTCAACTTCGGCGCCGCGGATCGCGGCCCGTTCTGGGGTGGCGTGACGCAATTGGCGAAGGAAGAGGACCGTGGGCCGGCTTACGCCAATTTCCTCAAACAGGCGATGAGCGAACCGTCGATCGTCGGGGTGCACTGGTTCCAATACCTCGATCAACCGGTGACCGGTCGTCTGCTGGATGGCGAGAACGGGCACTTTGGTTTGGTGGGCATCACCGATCTGCCGTTCCAGGGGTTCGTCGATAGCGTACGCAAGAGCAATTTGCAGACCGTCGATCAGCTCGGTAAAGAAGCCGAGAAGGCGAAGGCTGAAGCGGATAAAGCCGGTCACGAAGCTGAGGGCGGCAAAAAAGGCGATGCTGGCAAAGGCGCAGGGCAGGGCGCTGGCCATGCGGGTGGGCATGCCGGCAATGGTCACTGAGTGCTGACAGGTACGTTGATTTGCTAAGTGTTTTTCGCCGGGCTGTATGGCGACCACCCGGCCCGCCACAGTTCCCAAAACCTTCTAGGGCTGGAACAATGCGGGCCACGTTGTAGAACATTATCCAGGGGAGTTGCGAGGTGCAGATTCAGGGTTTTTACGAGCTGAAGTTCGAAGCGGTGCGTGAGGCTTTCGCGGCGCTGTTCGACGATCCTCAGGAACGTGGCGCAGCGCTGTGCATCCAGATCGGCGGTGAAACCGTGGTCGACCTTTGGGCCGGTAGCGCCGATAAGGATGGCGCTGAAGCCTGGCACAGCGACACCATCGCCAACCTGTTTTCCTGCACCAAGACCTTTACCGCTGTGACCGCCCTGCAACTGGTGGCCGAAGGCAAACTGCAACTGGATGCCCCGGTTGCTCGCTACTGGCCGGAGTTCGCCGCGGCGGGCAAAGAGTCGGTAACTTTGCGTCAATTGCTCTGCCATCAGGCCGGTCTTCCGGCGGTGCGTGAGCTGTTGGCCCCGGAAGCCCTTTACGACTGGCAAACCATGGTTGACGCCTTGGCCGCCGAGGAGCCGTGGTGGACGCCGGGGGTCGGTCACGGTTACGCCGCGATCACCTACGGCTGGCTCGTCGGCGAGTTGCTGCGTCGTGCCGACGGTCGTGGTCCGGGTGAGTCCATCGTGGCACGGGTCGCGAAGCCTTTGGGGCTGGATTTCCACGTCGGTCTGGCGGATGAAGAGTTCCATCGCGTGGCGCACATCGCCCGTGTCAAGGGTAATGTCGGCGACGCCGCCGCCCAGCGCTTGCTGCAAGTGACTATGCGCGAGCCGACGGCCATGACCACGAGGGCGTTCACTAACCCGCCGTCGATCATGACCAGCACCAACAAACCCGAGTGGCGACGCATGCAGCAGCCGGCTGCCAATGGTCACGGCAATGCCCGCAGCCTGGCCGGGTTCTATGCCGGTCTGCTCGATGGCAGCTTGCTGGAAAGCGAAATGCTCGACGAACTGACGCGCGAACACAGCCTCGGCGAGGACAAGACTTTACTGACCCGGACCCGTTTCGGCCTGGGTTGCATGCTCGATCAACCGGACGTCCCCAACGCCACCTACGGCCTCGGCCCTCGTGCGTTCGGCCATCCGGGTGCCGGCGGTTCCATCGGCTTTGCTGACCCAGAACACGATGTGGCTTTCGGCTTTGTGACAAATACCTTAGGGCCGTACGTCTTGATGGATCCGCGCGCGCAAAAGCTTGTGCGGGCACTGGCCACTTGTCTGTAAATCGCGCTCAGGGGTTCCAGGGCCGGAACCCCAAGGCCTTTATGGTTTCCAAGCGTCTGTTTATCCGGGCCAATCCGGCCTGATATTTCAATATTTCATTTTGTGGATATCCAATGTCTTCCAATAAAACTCTCGCTTTGGCCCTGTGCTTCGCTATTACCGGATGCGCACAAACTCCACAAAATGACTCGGATGGCAGCAGCTGGTGGCCGTTCGGTTCCTCCGACAAAGTCGCCGCTAAAGACCCGGCTCCGGCTAAGGCTCCCGCACCCCTGAAGCCTGCCGCGACGGCTCCGGTAGCCAAGACTGAAAGCTCCAGCCACTGGTACTGGCCGTTCGGCTCCGATGATGCTGCCGACAAGACCCCGGCCAAGCCAGAAGTGAAACCAGAGGTAAAACCTGAAGCTAAACCTGCCGCTGTGACCAAGGCTGAGGCCGACGCCGGTGGCAAATGGTGGTGGCCGTTCGGCGGTAAAGAGCAAAGCACTGCCAAAGTCGTACCGATGCCTGATCCGAAAGTCACCCAGGCCTGGCTCGATGACTACGAACCGCGTCTGCGCGAAGCGATCAAGGGCAGCCATCTGCAACTCGAGCGCCGTGAAAACGTCTTGGTGGTGACCGCGCCGGTAGAAGGCTCGTTCAACCCTGACCGTCCGGCCATGCTGCTGCCGGTGACCCTCGGCCCATTCACTCGCGTCGCGAAAATCCTTGAAGTTGATCCAAAGACCGCCGTGCTGGTGCTCGGCCACAGTGATACGTCGGGCGCCGCACCGGCCAACGTGAAACTGAGCCAGGAGCGTGCCCAGGCCGTGGCGGCGATTTTCCGCCTCAGCGGTCTGCAGCGTGATCGTCTGATGCTGCGCGGTATGGGTGGCGAAGCCCCGCGTGCTGCCAACGACAGCAATGAAGGCCGTGCCTTGAACCGTCGAGTGGAACTGCTGGTGACCCCGCAAAACACCATGGTTGCGTTGCTGAGCAAGTACAACATGCCGGCCCCGGCGCCAGTGAAGATGGTTGCTGGCCAGGACATCAAGCCAGTGGTCAAGCCTGTTACTCCTGCACCGGCCGCCAAGAAAGCAGCTGTACCTGCCGCGAAAAAGGCCCCGGCCAAGAAAGCCGCCGCCAAGAAAGCGCCAGCTAAAACCGCGACTCCGGCGAAAAAGACCGCTCCGGCCAAAGCCGCTGTCGACCCGAAAAAAGCCACCGCCGCTGCTGCCGACGCCGACGCGACAAAGAAGTGATTCGTTAACTAAAAGGAATGCGCCATGACCCAGGGCCTGGCTGATATGCGTCGCGACTACACCCGTGATGGCCTGACCGAGGCACAAGCCCCGGCCGAGCCGTTCGGGCTGTTCCATCAGTGGATTGCCGACGCGGTGAAAACCGAGCAACCCCCGGTAGAGGCTAATGCCATGACCCTGGCCACCGTCGATCAGGACGGTCGGCCGCACTGCCGCATTCTGCTGCTCAAGGGGCTGGACGAGCAGGGCTTCACTTTTTTCACCAACTACGACAGCGCCAAGGGCCAGCATCTGGCCGCGAACCCGTTCGCGGCCATGACCTTTTTCTGGCCGGCCCTTGAGCGCCAGGTGCGCATCGAAGGGCGAGTGGTGAAAGTCACGCCTGAAGAGTCCGACGCCTATTTTCAGGTCCGTCCACTGGGCAGCCGTCTCGGTGCCTGGGCTTCGCCTCAGAGCCGGGTGATTGCCGATCGCGCCGAACTGGAAGCGTTGCTCAAGAACACCGAGCAACGTTTCAGCGACACGCAACCTCATTGCCCTGAGCATTGGGGCGGTTATCGCTTGTTACCGGAGCGCATCGAGTTCTGGCAGGGTCGTCCGAGCCGCCTCCACGATCGCCTCAACTACCGTTTGCAGGGCGCCAACTGGATTTTTGAACGTCTGGCACCCTAAGCAGTCTACCGATCGGGATAGCCTGCCGCAGCGGCTTCAAGCCACTGGGGCAGGTCTCGGCGCTTGATCTGCTGCGCTTGAGCGTTCGCCAGTTGCTGGAGCATGAAAGTCTTTTTCTGCTCGTCTTTACCCGCCAGCGCCAACGCCAGATCGCGGTCCATCCAGCGTTTGATCCGCACGTATAACCACCCGTGGAAGTACAGACCGGCGACGGTGGCGACGACAATGATGAAGTAATCCATGAAAATCCTTGGTTGAGTGGCGCAGATTGCGGAATTTGCCGCTACTGTGTGTCAAGTTCGTGGTAGCGCCCTGTACCGGGCCTGAATCAAACCAATTTTATCCGGGCAAGGCCGTGACAGGCGTCAAGCTGCGGAGTTTAATGAATACCTGTCCTTTGGAGTTGATGCTATGCGTAAGTCTGTTCTGCTGGTTGCTTCCTTTTCCACGATGGCGATGTTGCTCACTGGCTGCCAATCGAGCCTGACCGGTGACTCCTACTCCCGTGACGAAGCGCGTCGGGTGCAGACGGTTCGTATGGGTACCATCGAATCGCTGCGTCCGGTGAAAATCGAAGGCACCAAAACCCCGATCGGCGGCCTTGCCGGTGCGGCGGTTGGCGGTGTTGGCGGCAGCGCTATCGGTGGCGGTCGCGGCAGCATCGTTGCTGCCGTTATCGGTGCCGTCGCTGGCGGCCTGATCGGCTCGGCCACCGAAGAAGGCCTGACCCGTGCCCAAGGCGTGGAAATCACTGTTCGCGAAGACGACGGCAGCATGCGCGCCTACGTGCAACAGGTTCAGGAGAATGAAGTGTTCCGTGTGGGTGAGCGGGTGCGGATTGCTACGGTTGATGGGACTAGCCGCGTTTCGCATTAAGCGGGAACGGGTAAAAGAAAACCCCGATCAGGTGACTGGTCGGGTTTTTTTTGTTTTTGGGGATTTGGCTCTCTCACCATGCTTTCCGATATCGAAACGCAATCTGGTAGTCAAAAGCGGCATTATCAATTTGATGGTTGAACAGAGGCTGAATCTCAGGAATCCAAGCCGCTAAAACATCAAATCCTCCGTCGTATATCTCGCTTTCCGCCATCAAACCTAATGCTGCGATTATTGAGCCGTCATCGCCAAGGTCGGCGGAGTATTCCTTTCCGTCCGCTATTTCCGTTTCCTTGTCATACCAGTCCAATCTGACTTTCAGCCCCATGTGGTCCTCACAAATACTTTTTAATGTTGCGGTTTTTCTTGGGTGGATCTATTTGCTCACCCGTTTTGTGATCGAACGAGCCAAGATGACTTCCATCGCTTGCACGATAGGCTTCTAGCTCCCCATGCAACGAGTCCCATTCATAAATGGTTCTGCCTTTGGCATCAATCCAACGCTCTCGAAGGCCACCGCCCCCTTGTCGTGGGGTTTTCTTCTTCGCCGCGCTCAAGCCCGAAAATCCGGTAATTTCTTCTGTTTCGGGCGCGGAGTGATAGTCGTGATCGGGGTTAGGAAGTTTTCTTTCAGAAACACCGACCACAATATAAACCGGCGACACCCCCGAACCCGCAGGGAATACCAGAATGAAATCCTTGTACTCCGGCGGGTAAACCGGGTTCACGATAATGCTGTCAGCCGCTTTCGTCGGCGGATAAATCCAAATATGCGGTGCTTGCGGCGCAGCCTCCAGCGCGGGAATCCCGAGTATGTCGGAACCATCCACGGCCGGTGTCCAGATCAGCTCAACACCATCCCCGAGATCCGCCACCTGCTGACTGCCGCGCACACTGAACTGCACGACATCAACCATTTCCCAATCGCGGTTCTTGCCGGTGTAGAAACCATATCCCTTGAGACTGCCATCAGCCTGTTGCTCGACCCTAAGACGAACGCGGGTTCGAGCCTGTTTCAGGGCGCGCAACTGGTCTTCGGTATAGAGCGCGCTGTCGCCCAGGCTTGGCGTCCAGAACAGTGCGACTACCGTGGCCAATGCGGCGGTTCCAGCAGCGCCGATTGCGGCGACCGGAGCAGCGAGAGCCGGAGCACTCAGTGCAAGGCGGCCAAGGCCGAGCGAGACGGTACTGCCGCTGATGGTTTCAAGATTCAGCAGCCCGGCATCGTCTACCTCGCGAGCGCCGAGCCAGGCGACTTCTCCGTAGTCTTTGAGGCTGTCGGTGGGCACCATTCCCGAAGGGTTTGAGTAGTCGATGATAGCGTCCGGCAGCTTGCAGGACTTGGCAAAGACGCATCCCGCGCGAACGCCTTCGTGCTTTTTGGCCACGACCTCACGACTCCGCTCGAAGGCGTCTTGCCTCGCGAGCATGGCGTCGTAAGCGTTTTGTCGGGCCTCGCGCTCGGCCAGTTCGGTGGCCGTCATGAAGCGGTGAGTGACGTGGTGCCCGTCGCCTGACGGTGGATTCTGAACCCGGGGAATGTCCTTATTGCCAGCCACTGATCTTCCTTGCGTTCGTACGTCGACAGCCCTCAAAAAAGGGGCTGCGTGACGTTAACGAACGTGGCTAATCGTGGCTGTAGGACGAATCCTGAATGTCGCTAAGAGTGTTCTCTATCACTCAGGATTGCAGCGCAGTGCGCTTGCGACTCGCTGCCGCCGTCACCGCATAACCAATCAATGCCGCCAGAATCGAGCCGGTCAAAATCCCCATCCGATCCATCCCGGCGAATTCACTGGCGCCGGGCACGAAGGCCAGGGAGCCGACAAACAGGCTCATGGTGAAACCAATGCCACAGAGGATCGCAACGCCCAATACCTGGCCCCAATTGGCGCCTTGGGGCAGGGCGGCGATGCCGATTTTCACCGCCAGCCAGGTCAGGCCGAAGACGCCGAGGGTTTTGCCCAGCAGCAGGCCAACCGCAATGCCCATGGGCACGTGGTGGGTGAAGCTTTCCATGGTCACGCCACTCAGGGACAGGCCGGCATTGGCGAAGGCGAACAGTGGCAGGATGCCGTAGGCCACCCATGGATGCAGGGCGTGTTCGAGGGTCAGCAGTGGCGAAGGTTCGGCGTTTTTCGTGCGCAATGGAATGCAGAAGGCCAGGGTCACACCGGCCAGTGTCGCGTGGACACCGCTCTTGAGGACGCAGACCCAGAGGATCAAACCGATGATCATGTACGGTCCGAGCTTGACTACGCCGAGCCGGTTCATCGCGATAAGCGCCACAATACACGCCGCGGCCAGCGCCAGTGACAGGGTCGACAGCGCGCCGGAATAGAAGATCGCGATGACGATGATGGCGCCGAGGTCGTCGATGATCGCCAGGGTCATCAGGAATAGCTTCAGTGAAACCGGCACGCGTTTACCGAGCAAGGCGAGTACGCCAAGGGCGAAGGCTATGTCGGTGGCCATCGGGATGGCCCAGCCGCCCAGGGCTGCCGGGTTGTCCCTGTTCAAAAACCAGTAGAACAGCGCCGGTACCACCATGCCGCCAATCGCCGCCGCGCCGGGCAGGACGATTTGTGACGGTTTCGACAGTTGACCATCAAGGACTTCGCGCTTCACTTCCAGGCCGATCAGGAGGAAGAACATGGCCATCAGACCGTCGTTGATCCACAGCAACAAAGGCTTGGCGATATTCAGCGCGCCGATCTGGGCGACCACGGGGGTGTCCAGCAGGCCGTTATAAAGCCACGACAACGGGGAGTTGTTGATGATCAACGCCAGGGCTGCGGCAGCGATCAATAACAGACCGCTGGCAGCTTCCAACTGAAAGAAACGCGTGAACGTGTTACGCAGAGGCAAGGTCGCTCTCCATCGATGAATTCAAAAGGTGGCACACCCTAACCCGTACCGTTAGTTGTTAAAACAAAATTTATATTCTTTTTTGTTATAAGCCGTGACAGCGGGAACAGCGGGAAGGACCTGAGCCTAGCAGTTGCCGAACGTATTGGACCTCAGCTGTACCTGTGCGTGATGTAGGTTTTTTCCTAAGCTTGAAGACTGAGCCTTGCGAAAAGGCCGACTCTTGCCCGATTCGACGAGAAAAACACCATGAGCGACAACCGACAGTGGGCCCGCGAAGCCATCCGAATCATCGAAGCCGACTTCCAGCGCAGTGCCGACACCCACCTGATCCCCTTGCCGCTGCCGGGTTTTCCGGGCATCGAGTTGTATTTCAA
Organism: Pseudomonas sp. MDT1-16; assembly: GCF_054898115.1. Taxonomy (NCBI): domain Bacteria; kingdom Pseudomonadati; phylum Pseudomonadota; class Gammaproteobacteria; order Pseudomonadales; family Pseudomonadaceae; genus Pseudomonas; species Pseudomonas sp. MDT1-16. The sequence continues at coordinate 4,995,629 of NZ_CM142717.1, read as the reverse complement.
GGATGAGTCCAGCCATCCCACCGGCAGCCTGAAGCATCGGTTGGCGCGCTCGCTGTTTTTGTATGCGCTGTGTAACGGCTGGCTCAAACCCGGTGCGCCGGTGATTGAAGCGTCCAGTGGTTCGACGGCCATTTCCGAGGCGTACTTCGCCCGTATGCTGGGTTTGCCGTTCATTGCGGTGATGCCGGCGAGTACCTCCAAAGAGAAGATCGCGCAGATCGCCTTCTACGGTGGCAAAAGCCATCTGGTCGACGATCCGACACAGATTTACGCTGAATCCGAACGTCTGGCTCGTGAACACGATGGGCATTTCATCGACCAGTTCACCTACGCCGAGCGCGCTACCGACTGGCGGGCGAACAACAACATCGCCGAGTCGATCTTCCAGCAAATGCGCTTCGAGCTGCACCCCGAGCCGAGCTGGCTGATTTCCAGCCCCGGCACCGGCGGCACTACCGCGACGCTGGGCCGATACGTGCGTTATCGCCAGCATTGCACCCGCGTACTGTGTGCCGACGCCGAGCGTTCGGTGTTCTTCGATTACTACCAGACCGGCGACGCTAGCCTGTGCCTGGACCATGGCTCGCGGATTGAAGGCATTGGCCGGCCGCGGGTGGAAGCGTCGTTCCTGCCCAAGGTGATCGATGCGATGATCAAAGTGCCGGATGCCCTGTCACTGGCGGCCATGCATTACCTGGCGCAGCGTTTGGGGCGCCATGTTGGCGGGTCGAGCGGGACCAACCTGATCGGCGCCTTGATGGCGGCCCGGCAGATGGCGGCGGCGGGAGAGTCGGGATCGATCGTGGCGATTCTGTGTGATGGCGGCGAACGTTATGCCACCACCTATTACGATCAGGATTGGCTCAAGGCTCAGGGGTATGAGTTGAGTGGTTTGATGGATGCGGTGGCGGCGAGTGTCGAGCGCGGTGAGCCGCTGCCGGCCACCGTGCTCCGTGCAAACATTTAAGTTGCTGACCTTGTAGGAGCGAGGCTTGCCCGCGAAGAACGATAATGCGGTCTTTCAGGAGAGACGGCGTCAACTTCTTCGCGGGCAAGCCTCGCTCCTACAGGTTTTGTGTTGTCTGTGGGATTTGTGTCAGGCCTCGAGGCCGAGGATGTCGCGGGCCACGGCTTCGGCAATCCGAATCCCATCGACACCCGCCGACAGAATCCCGCCCGCATAACCCGCGCCTTCACCCGCCGGGAACAGGCCCTTCACGTTCAAACTTTGCATCGACTCGTTACGGGTAATCCGCAGCGGCGACGATGTACGCGTCTCGATCCCGGTCAACACGGCGTCGTGCAGTGAGTAACCGCGAATCTGCTTCTCGAACGCGGACAACGCTTCACGAATGGCTTCGATGGCGAACGGCGGCAAGGCCAACGCCAAATCACCCAAGGCAACGCCCGGTTTGTAGGAAGGTTCTACGCTGCCCAACGCGGTGGACGGCTTGCCGGCAATGAAGTCGCCGACCAGTTGCGCCGGCGCTTCATAGTTGCTGCCGCCCAGCACAAAGGCGTGGGATTCCAGGCGTTCCTGCAACTCGATACCCGCCAGCGGGCCGCCCGGATAATCGACTTCCGGGGTAATCCCGACGACGATCCCAGAGTTGGCGTTGCGCTCGTTACGCGAGTACTGGCTCATGCCGTTGGTGACCACACGGCCCGGCTCGGACGTCGCCGCCACTACCGTGCCGCCCGGGCACATGCAGAAGCTGTAGACCGAACGTCCGTTGCTGGCGTGGTGCACCAGTTTGTAGTCGGCAGCCCCGAGTTTAGGGTGGCCGGCGTACTTGCCCAGACGCGCGCGGTCGATCAGCGACTGCGGGTGTTCGATGCGGAAACCCACCGAAAACGGCTTGGCTTCCATGAAAACGCCACGGCCATGCAGCATGCGGAAGGTGTCCCGGGCGCTGTGACCGAGGGCCAGAATTACGTGTTTCGAATGAATCTGCTCGCCGCCATTGAGTTCTACGCCGACCATTTGGCCGTCCTCGATCAACACGTCGGTGACCCGCTGCTGGAAGCGCACTTCGCCACCCAACGCGCGAATCTGCTCACGCATGTTCTCCACAACGCCGGTCAGACGGAACGTACCGATGTGCGGTTTGCTGACGTAGAGAATTTCTTCCGGCGCACCGGCCTTGACGAACTCATGCAGGACTTTGCGTCCGATGAACTTCGGATCCTTGATCTGGCTGTACAGCTTGCCGTCGGAGAATGTCCCCGCGCCGCCCTCGCCAAATTGCACGTTGGATTCCGGGTTAAGCACGCTTTTACGCCACAGGCCCCAGGTGTCCTTGGTGCGCTGACGCACTTCGGTGCCGCGCTCGAGGATGATTGGCTTGAAGCCCATTTGCGCCAGCAGCAGCCCGGCGAAAATCCCGCACGGACCAAAACCCACGACGACAGGACGTTGCTCGAGATCAGCCGGCGCCTGGCCGACCACTTTGTAGCTGACATCCGGCGCCACGTTGACGTTACGGTCATCGGCGAACGTGTGCAGCACCGCCGCCTCATCGCGAACGTTCAGGTCGATGGTGTAGATGAAGCACAGTTCGGAGGACTTTTTGCGCGCATCGTAGCTGCGCTTGAACAAGGTGAAATCGAGCAGGTCATCACTGGTGATGCCCAGGCGCTGCACGATGGCAGGGCGCAGGTCTTCATCGGGATGGTCGATCGGCAGCTTGAGTTCGGTGATTCGTAACATGACAGGATCCGTTTCGCGGGGCGCACAACTGCGCCAAGGCGTTTGAAGCCCGCGATTATAAGCCTCAAAGAATGATTCCCGTGAGGCTAAAACGATCAGTCGTTACGCGATCCGCCGAAATACCCGCAGCCGCGCTGAACCTGGCCGTCGACGCGCAGTTCAGCACTCATGTGCTGGACGCTGCCGGTGGTGCTGTCGACGCAACGTTGTGGCGCAACCCACAATTCGATGTGCTGGTTATTGGCTTGAGTGCTGAGATTGAAGCGGCCATCGCCCAGTTGCTCTTCAACGTAAGGTACGGCCAATGGCGGCTGACCGGCGCGGTCGATGACCATGCCTTTGCCGCTGACTTTCACGTTCCATTCCGGCCCATGGCCGGCGGCGCGCAGAATCAGCAGTTTGAAATTCGGATCGTTGCACGCGGTGCCCGAGCGCTCGACGCGGTACAGCTGCTCCAGATCGAGGCGGCTGTCGACACCACTGGCAACAATCCGGCCACGCACGTCGGCAAACAGCTTGCCCTGGGCATCGGCCAGGGTCGCGGCCTCTTGCAGGACACTGGTGCCGCCGGTGTCGTTGACCACGTAACCACGTTGCTCATTGCACGGCTGGAACAACAGCTTGCCATCGGCCGCCGTCAACTGGCCCTGCATGCGGGTCTGGCCCACGTGGGACGCACTTTCACGCGGGCCATCGAGCAACTGGCAAGCAGTGAACAGCGGAAGCAGGGCAACGAGGACTAAGTAACGGGCAACACGCATCTTTGAGTCTCCTGACAAGTGCCGCCACGTTACGCAGCCTGACCGTTCATCACAAGGGCTTAGCCCACGTGAAAGGTCTGACCTGTTTGCAAGCCTTCTACGCTTTTGGCGTAGGCCAATGCCACATCGGCTGCCGGAACTGGCTTGTAGCCGCGGAAGTACGGCGCGTATTTGCCCATGGCTTCAACCAGCACGTTCGGGCTCACCGAATTGATGCGCAGACCACGAGGCAGTTCGATGGCGGCGGCGCGGACGAAGCTGTCCAGGGCACCATTGACCAGCGCTGCCGAGGCGCCGCTGCGAATCGGATCGTGGCTGAGGACGCCAGTGGTGAAGGTGAACGAGGCGCCGTCGTTGGCGTACTCGCGGCCGACCAGCAGCAGATTGACCTGGCCCATCAGTTTGTCTTTCAGGCCCAGCGCGAAACTTTCTTCGGTCATTTCGCCCAAGGGCGCGAAGGTCACGTTGCCGGCGGCGCAGACCAGAGCATCGAACTTGCCGGTCTGTTCGAACAGCTTGCGAATCGAGGCGCTGTCGCTGATATCCACATGGAAATCACCGCTGTTGCGGCCGATGCGGACGATCTCGTGACGCTCGGACAGCTCCTTGTCGACCGCCGAACCGATGGTGCCGCCTGCCCCTATCAAAAGAATTTTCATCATGCTGATCCTTGAGTGGTTTGAATGAGGTCTCAGTCTAGAGTGGTTTTTTCCATTGATAAGCGCGCTAATAGGCAACCTTTGGTTTTCAAATGGAAACAATCCATGAGTGAAATGGATGATCTGGCGGCGTTCGCCGTGTTGATCGAAGCCGGGAGTTTTACCTTGGCGGCCCAGCAATTGGGTTGCAGCAAGGGCCAGCTCTCCAAGCGTATCAGTTTGCTGGAGACGCGCTTTTCCGTGGTCTTGCTGCAACGCACCACCCGCCGCTTGAGTTTGACGGCAGCGGGCGCGGCGCTGTTGCCGCAAGCCCAGGCGCTTGTAGTCCAGGTCGAGAGGGCGCGTCAGGCATTGGCGCGGTTGAAGGATGATATGGCTGGGCCGGTGCGTATGACGGTTCCGGTGTCGCTGGGGGAAACATTCTTCGATGGGCTATTGCTGGAGTTTTCCGGCAAGTACCCTGAGGTGCAGATCGAGCTGGACCTGAGCAACAGCTATCGTGATTTGTCCCGCGACGGCTTTGACCTGGCGGTTCGCTCCGAGGTGGGCAATGACGAGCGCCTGGTCGCCCGACCGCTGCTGGCCTGGCATGAAATGACCTGCGCCAGCCCGGCCTACCTTGAGCAATACGGTGAACCGCTGACGCCGCAGGCACTCGCTGAACATCGCTGCCTGCTCAATAGCCATTACAGCGGTCGCGAAGAGTGGCTTTATCACCAGCAACACGAGTTGTTGCGGGTACGGGTTTCGGGGCCGTTCGCCAGCAATCATTACAGCCTGCTGAAGAAAGCGGCACTGGCCGGCGCCGGCATTGCGCGGTTGCCGTCGTACTTACTGCAAGCGGATTTGGCTGACGGCCGTTTGCGCTGGCTCCTGCGTGACTATCAGACGCGCAGAATGCCGATGTACCTGGTGCATCCGTATCAGGGTGGATTGCCGAAACGTACGCAAGTGCTGGCAGATTATCTGATTGGCTGGTTCAAGCGCAGTGGCGAGGCACTGGATCGGCTGCGCTAGAAAATGATCGTCGTTGAATGTAAAAACAAAAAAACGGCCCGAAGGCCGTTTTTTGTTTACCGCAAAGGCTCAACCACCCAGATACGCTTCACGCACTTTCGGATCAGTCAGCAGCGCTTCACCGGTGCCTGTCATCACCACCCGGCCGTTCTCCAGAACGTACGCACGGTCAGCAATTTTCAGCGCCTGGTTGGCGTTTTGCTCAACCAAAAACACCGTCACGCCATCCTTGCGCAGCTGTTCGATGATGTCGAAGATCTGCTGGATGATGATCGGTGCCAGGCCCAAGGAAGGTTCGTCGAGCAACAGCAGCTTGGGTTTGCTCATCAGCGCACGGCCGATGGCGAGCATTTGCTGTTCGCCGCCGGACATGGTGCCGCCGCGCTGAGCGAAGCGCTCTTTCAGGCGTGGGAAAAGTCCGAGGACTTTGTCCATCTGCTCCTGATAATCGCCCTTGTCGGTGAAGAATCCGCCCATGGCGAGGTTTTCTTCCACGGTCAGACGGGCAAACACCCGACGACCTTCCGGAACCACGGCAATGCTCTTGCGCATGATCTGCGCCGAGGTCTGCCCCACGAGCTCTTCACCCATGTAGCGGATGCTGCCGCTGTGGGCCTGCGGCGAACCGCAGAGGGTCATCAGCAGGGTGGATTTGCCCGCGCCGTTGGCGCCGATCAGGGTGACAATTTCGCCCTGACGGATTTCCACGTTGACGCTGTGCAGCGCCTGGATCTTGCCGTAGAAGGTGGAAACGTTTTCGAATTGCAGCATTTACGCTTCCCCCAGGTAGGCTTTGATCACTTCAGGATTGTCGCGGATCTGTTCCGGCGTGCCGTCGGCCAGAGGCGTGCCCTGGTTGATCACGACGATGTGGTCGGAAATGCTCATGACCAGTTTCATGTCGTGTTCGATCAGCAGCACGGTGACGTTGTGCTCTTCACGCAGCATGCTGATCAGCGCCTTGAGGTCTTCGGTTTCCTTGGGGTTCAGACCGGCGGCCGGTTCGTCGAGCATGAGGATCCGCGGACGGGTCATCATGCAGCGCGCGATTTCCAGACGACGTTGCTGACCGTAGGCCAGGGTCCCGGCGGTGCGGTTGGCGAACTCTTTGAGGTTGACCTTATCCAGCCAGTACTCGGCGAATTCCATGGCCTCGCGCTCGCTCTTGCGAAACCCCGGGGTCTTGAACAGGCCAGCCAGAAAGTTGGTGTTCAGGTGGCGGTGCTGGGCGATCAAGAGGTTCTCGACCGCCGTCATGTCCTTGAACAGCCGCACGTTCTGGAAGGTGCGCACCACGCCTTTGAGGGCAATCTTATGGCCAGGCAGGCCCTCGATCGGTTGACCGTCAAGCAGGATGCTGCCACCGCTCGGCTTGTAGAATCCGGTCAGGCAGTTGAACACGGTGGTCTTGCCCGCGCCGTTGGGGCCGATCAGTGCCACCACCTGTTTTTCTTTTACGGTCAGGGCTACGCCGTTGACCGCCAGCAAGCCGCCGAAGCGCATGCTCAAATTGTCGACTTTGAGGATCTCGCGGCTCATTTGCGCAGCTCCATGTGAGGGCGTTGCATGGGCAGCAGACCTTGAGGACGCCAGATCATCATCAGCACCATCAAGGCGCCGAACATCAACATGCGGTACTCACTGAACTCACGCATCATTTCCGGCAACAGGATCATCACCGTGGCGGCGAGTACGACGCCCAATTGCGAGCCCATGCCACCCAACACCACGATGGCGAGGATGGTCGCTGACTCGATGAAGGTGAAGGACTCCGGTGTCACCAGGCCCTGACGCGCGGCGAAGAAGCTGCCGGCGAAACCGGCGAAGCACGCACCCAGGGTAAAGGCCGAGAGCTTGATTGCTGTCGGGTTAAGGCCCAACGCACGGCAGGCGATTTCGTCTTCACGCAGTGCTTCCCAGGCACGGCCCAAGGGCATGCGCAGCAAGCGGTTGATGACGAACAGGGCGAACAGTGCCAGCAACAGCGCAATCAGGTAAAGGAAGATCACCTTGTTGATCGAGTTGTATTGCAGGCCGAAGTACTCGTGGAAAGTCTGCAGGCCTTCAGCGGCTTTACGTTCGAAGGTCAAGCCGAAGAACGTCGGTTTCTCGATGTTGCTGATGCCGTTGGGGCCGCCGGTGATGTCGGTCAGGTTCCGCAGGAACAGACGGATGATTTCACCGAAGCCCAGGGTCACGATCGCCAGGTAGTCACCGCGCAGACGCAGTACCGGGAAGCCGAGCAGGAAGCCGAAAGTGGCTGCCATCAGGCCAGCGATCGGCAGGCAGATCCAGAAGCTCAAACCGTAGTAGTGCGAGAGCAGCGCATAGCTGTAGGCACCGACGGCATAGAAACCGACGTAACCGAGGTCGAGCAGACCGGCCAAACCGACCACGATGTTCAGGCCCAGGCCAAGCATCACGTAGATCAGCACCAAGGTGGCGATATCCACCGCGCCGCGAGAGCCAAAGAACGGCCAGACCAGCGCACCGACGATCAACGCAATGATGAGCCAGCGCTGGGTGGTCGGCAGGGTCAGGAAAGTACTGGCCTTGGCCGGCATCACCGGCATGTTGGGCGAGGATTTCCAGGCTGCGCTGATCTGCTGATCGAACAGCACCCGCAGGAACATCAGCACCGAGCACACGGCGATAGTGATCAGTGTTGCAGTGCTGGTGCCATGGACTTCGAGGTTGATGCCGACAATGGTCAGTTTCAGACCGAGTACCGGGTAGGCAACGGCCCACACCAGCAAGGCGCTGAACAACGCCTGTTTAAGATTCCTAGTCATACTTTTTCAACCTCCGGACGGCCCAGCAGGCCGGTTGGCCGGAACAACAACACCAGAACCAATAAGCCGAATGCCACGACGTCCTTGTACTGGTCGCCGAAGATATCGGCACCAAAGGCTTCCGCCACCCCCAGCACGATCCCGCCGAGCATGGCTCCGGGGATGCTGCCGATACCGCCCAGTACCGCTGCGGTGAAGGCCTTGAGGCCGACCAGGAAACCGGCGTTCGGGTTAATCACGCCGTATTGCATGCTCAGCAGCACGGCCGCGATGGCCGCCAGTGCGGCACCGACGACGAAGGTCAGGGCGATGATGTTGTTGGTGTTGATACCCAAGAGGTTGGCCATCTTGATGTCTTCGGCACAGGCGCGGCAGGCGCGACCCAGACGAGAGCGGGAGATGAACAGCGTCAGGCCGAGCATGGCGACCAGGGTCACCACGAACACCACGATTTGCATGTAGGAAATCAGCACTTCATGTGCGCCACCTGGCCCGATGGAGAAGTTGCCGGGGATCAGGTTGGGGATGGATTTGTCCTTGGAGTCTTGCGCCAGCAGAACCGTGTTCTGCAGGAAGATCGACATGCCGATGGCGGAAATCAGCGGAATCAGACGGTTGCTGCCGCGCAAGGGGCGGTAGGCGATCCGTTCGATGCTGTAACCGTAGGCACTGGTAACAACGATGGTCGCGATGAAAGCAGCGGTCATCAATAGCGGGACACTGTCGAGTCCCATCATGGCCAGCCCGGCGATGGCGATGAACGCCACGTACGAACCGATCATGTACACCTCGCCGTGGGCGAAGTTGATCATTCCAATGATGCCGTAAACCATCGTATAGCCGATGGCGATCAGGGCATATGTGCTGCCAATGGTCAGACCATTAACCAGCTGTTGGAAAAAGTGATAGATGTCAGGCATTACAGCGCTCCTAAAAACCTGATACGCATTTCACTGGTGGAGTCATTTTCCCGCTCGAGCCCCGTGGATCTGCATCCACTTCGAACGCGAGGTTTGCCAGCGAACCGCTGATGACGGTTTTGAGATTTTCAGGTGGGGAGACTGGCGGATCACGCCAGCGCGGCCCAATACATTCGTAAAACAAAGCCCACGGCACGCCGTGGGCTTTATTGGCAGTCAGTCAGGCAACGCCTTACTGAGGTTTTGCTTCAGTTTTAGGTTTGCCGAAGTGCCACTCGTAAACCACAAATTTGAAGTCTTTCAGGTCGCCCTTGTCATCGAAGCTCAAGTCGCCAGTGGGCGTTTTGAAAGTGCCAGCGTGGATGGCAGCAGCCACTTTGGCAGTGTCTTCGCTCTTGGCAGCCTTGATACCGTCAGCGATGACGGTCACAGCCGAGTAGGACGGGAACACGAACGGACCGCTTGGGTCTTCTTTCTTGGCTTTGAACGCATCAGCCAGGGCGACGTTGGCCGGATCCTGGTCGAAGGATTTCGGCAGGGTCACCAGCAGGCCTTCGGAAGCGTCCTTGGCGATCTGCGAAATGGAGTCGTTACCCACGCCTTCCGGGCCCATGAACTTGGCTTTCAGGCCTTTTTCCTGGGCTTGACGCAGGATCAGACCCAGCTCCGGGTGGTAGCCGCCGTAGTAGACGAAGTCGACGTTGGCTTGCTTGAGCTTGGCGATCATCGAAGAGAAGTCTTTGTCGCCGGCGTTGATGCCTTCGAACACGGCAACCTTGACGTTTTTGCCTTCGAGGGTTTTCTTGACGGCGCTGGCGATGCCTTCACCGTATTGCTGTTTGTCGTGCAAAACAGCAACGATCTTCGGTTTTACGAAGTCGGCGATGTAGTTACCGGCGGCAGGGCCTTGGGCGCTGTCCAGACCGATAGTACGGAAGATCATTTTGTAACCACGGGCAGTGATGTCCGGGCTGGTGGCAGCCGGGGTGATCATGATCACGCCTTCGTCTTCGTAAATGTCCGAAGCCGGTTGGGTGGAGCTGGAGCACAGGTGACCGACCACGAACTTGACGCCGTCGTTGACGACTTTGTTCGCGACCGCTACCGCTTGTTTTGGATCACAGGCGTCATCGTATTCAACGGCTTCGAGTTTCTTGCCGTCTACGCCGCCTTTGGCGTTGATCTGTTCGATGGCCATTTTGGCGCCACTGAACTGCATGTCGCCGTATTGGGCTACAGGGCCGGTTTTAGGGCCGGCGATGCCGATCTTGATGGTGTCAGCTGCGAACGAATGGCTGGCAACCCCGGCCAGAACCATAGCGGCAAACAGTTTGGAAATCTGCTTAGTAGCCTTAGTCATAGTGCTCCACTCTTACTGTTGTAGTTTTTATAGTCCTGGCGCCGTAGCAGCAGAACCGGGTCAGATATCGTCGATATCCTCCGGAAAATGCCCCCGGCAACTGTACCGGTACAGTGTAGAGCGCCAATTGTTAGCCTGGGAAGCTGGCGCCAGGGGGCAAAACCTGAAGGTGTCGCTTTATTGAAAGAAAAAGACAGAATTGCGGCGGGGGTTCAGGCTGAATTAACAGCAATCCTTGGCTTTCCTGCACTTTTCAATCAGTGACTCAATTGCATCCGGGTTTTTCTGCCAGACCACCGACGTTATGATTGCGTCAGTTTATTTTCCGGACAGGACCCATGACTCAAGAACCTAGCACCCTCTATGCCAAGCTGCTTGGTGAAACCGCATCTATTACCTGGAAAGAGCTGGAGCCGTTCTTCGCCAAGGGTGCCCTATTGTGGGTCGACCCCGGTCTGGATTTGATCGCTGCAGCGCAGGCAGTGGCGACTGATGAAGGCGAGAAAGTGGCTGCCTGGCTGGCCGCCGACAAAGTCGCCAAGCTGTCTGAAACACGGGCGCTGGATCTTTTTGAACGCGATCCGGAGCTGTGGGGAGTGGTCGTTTCGCCGTGGATTCTGATCCAGGAAAGGACGACGAGCTGAAGCCGTGCACTTGATTGGTGCGCGGCTTTATCGGACAAAAGTGTGTAGCCGAGTAGCGTGATGGCATGTTGCCGTAGAGAAAGGCCACAGCAGGGTCTTGGCGAGGGTGACGTAAACGTAACGGGAACAGTTTTGTTAGCAGCCTGATGGCTGCTTAATTGTTTCTGAATGTGATCGTTCCCACGCGGAGCATGGGAACGATCGTGACCAAGTCTTAGAAGGTCTTGCCGGTGTGGTTATTGAGGGAAATAACCTTGGTCTTGCCAATCCGGTGACGGTAGATCTCACGCAGGTACTTGATCGCCTTCTTCACGCAATCCCGGGACAAACGAATGTCGTTGATCGAGACGAACTTGTCCTTGTCATTGATCAGCTCACGGTACTTCTTCTCGTACATCGGTTTGATCGCGTACCAATTGGTGTCGAGGATCTTCGCCGGGTTCTCAAATTCATTAAGCAGCTCGTCGATCCGGTCTTCGTCGAAATCTTCGTTAATGATGAAGTCCAGGATCGAGTTATCCAGGGTCTCGTCAAAGCGGTACGGGTTTTTCGCAAAGCAACGCTTGATGAAGGCCACGATCAGCGTCAGGAAGTCGTCCGACAGGCACGGGCTCTTGGCGATCAGGGTGGTCAGTGACAGGTTGGCCGAGGCGCCGATCACCAGCGCATAACGCTTGAGCGTGGTGTTCGGGAACAGGCTGTTGAGGTGGGTCTTCAACCGGTTCAGGTCCATGTAGGACAACTTGTAGTCTTTGGGCAACGAAACAATCGAGACCACCGACGAGCAATTCTTGAAGAAGTGCAGGTCGTGCAATGCGGCCGCGTCATAGCCCGAATTCTTGTACTGCTCCAGCGAGGCGCGATAGCGCTTGGACTCGATCGGCAACAGGCTGATGCCTTCGATCGCCTGGGTCACTTTGTTGAAGTGCGGCAAGTCAATGGAGCGGAAGAACAAGTCATCGATGTTCAGGCGTTGCGGCTCTTTCTCGAACACCTTGAATTTGTCGCTGCTCGGCGGCGGGGTTTCCGGCACAACAGACTCGGCGTAGGCAATCGCTACGGGGCCGGCCAGACTCATGAACAGGTCGTTGGCGTCGAGGCGAATGGTTTCGCCAATGTCGATGCCGGCCCGACGGAAATAGTTCTGGTCATAGTCGGTGGTGACCGCTTGAGCCGTCAGAATGTTGAAGATCTGCTGTGAGATGTATTGGTTGGCGTGCTTTTCCATCGCGTTGACGTCGATGTTCTGAATGTTGCCGTCATCGCTTTCTTCGGCATAACGCATGATGTCGTTGGAGATCAGCATCATCGCGTTCCATGGACGGATCCGGCCCATGACACTGGCTTCGCTGCTGTCTTCATTGTCGAAGTTGTAGGAGAAGTCCCACTCTTCCGACAGGTACTTGCACAGCAGGCGACCGGCGTTGATGTGCAGCGCCTCGGACATTTCGCTGCGGTGATCGGAAATGTTCGGCAGCACGCAGATACCGCTGGTGAAGATCGGCTCGAAGACGAAAGCATGGCCGCTTTTGCTGTCGTGTTCGTCCATCGGTTTGGTATCGAACGTCTTGTTCATGTACGAGTGCTGCTGGGCCAGGCCGAATTCCGAGGCCATGCCCGAACCGGTACCGCCGCCGGCACTGAAAATCGAGAAGTACAGGCGCGACTGGTTGGCCTTGATCCCGCAGCTGTCGATCAGGTACGAGTGAATCATCTTCCAGTCAGGGCTGGAGAAACGCTGGGTGTCCTTGTTCAGGATGATCTTGGCCAAGTACTGACCGAGGATCGGCGCGTTACCGGCGCCACCGGCGTGGACTTCCGACAAGTCCATGATTTTCATTTTGCTGTAGTCACGCAAAAAGCCGCTTTTTTCGCCCTTGCGCGAGAAGCGGATACGACCGGCGATGTCTTTGTCCAGGTCGCCAAGCATCACCAGCGGTTCAACCAGGAACACCGGTTTTGGGGCCTTGTTCGGACCCAGACGCAGATTGTTGCGAATCCACTGTGCCGGGCTGTAGCCCTTTTCGGCGTAGCGTTTGTCCGGCGAAAGACGGTCTTCGTTATTGAATTCGTTGAGGTAGAACTTGCGGGCGTTGTATACCAACTCCGCCACGTCCAACGCGATGTTCGAACCGCAGCGGCCCAGGCCGATCAGGCAGACCGACGGGAATTCCTGATCGCTGTGCTGTTCACTGTCGCCTTCCAGATGCGGTGGGCGCGGGAACACCATGTCGCGTAGGCCGTCGAGATTATCGAGGATGCGGTCGGTATTGGTTTCGGTGAAGTACAGGTATTGCTGAGTCGCCAACGGGCGCGATGGCGTCAATGACTTCGACGGTGCGGGGCTGTTCGCCGCCGGGCTCAGCGTCAGATCGGATATCGCAGCGGCCGGATTGTTTTTAGAATTCATTGTGCGCCATATACCTGGGCTGGTTGGTTGGGCGACAAGCGGTCGTCGAACCATCACGGATGGGATCTCGCGTCTTTTTTCAGCGCGTATTTGGCCCAAGCGTCAGGGCCTTGGCCTGCGCATCGCTCGGGGGAATCCTTTCCTAAGTCATGATGAATCGGCCAATATTCGACGATCTTTAATCAAAAGGAGGCCAAATGATGGCAACGTTACCTTCGCTCGGGTTTGCCGGGATCGGCCTGATGGGTTTGCCGATGTGTCTGCGCCTGCTGGCCGCGGGCTATCCGCTGACCGTGTGGAACCGCAATCCGGCAAAGTGCGCGCCGCTGGTCGAGGCCGGCGCCCGGCAAGTCGCCACGCCTGCGCAACTGTGTCAGCACGCCGACGTGGTGATGTTGTGCCTGGCGGATACTTCGGTGGTTCGAGAGGTGATTTTTGGCTCGGCTGGCATTGCTGAGGGGGCGAAAAGGGGTCAAGTGCTGGTGGACTTTTCCAGTCTGGAACCCACGGCGACCCGGGAAATGGCCGAGGCGCTGATCAACACCACCGGCATGAGTTGGATGGATACGCCCGTGTCTGGCGGTGTGTCCGGTGCCGAGGCTGGCAGCCTGGCGATCATGGTGGGCGGCAGAACGGCAGATCTTGAGCGCGTGCGCCCGGTGTTGTTGACCGTCGGCCAGCGCGTGACTCACATGGGGGCAGTCGGGGCAGGGCAGGTGACCAAGGTGTGCAATCAGATGATTGTCGCCTGCAATGCGTTGGTGATCGCCGAAGTGGTGGCGTTGGCCGAGCGTTCAGGCGTCGAGGCTAGTCTGATCGCCGATGCGCTGGCCGGCGGTTTCGCCGACTCAAAACCGTTACAGATCCTCGTCCCGCAAATGGCCGAGAGCCGGTTCGAACCGGTGAAATGGCACGTGCGCACGCTGCTCAAGGATCTGGACACGGCGGTGAAATTTTCCCGCGAACAGGGTTCAGCCACGCCGATCAGTGGATTGGCCGCACAATTGATGCGCCTGCATGGGGGCCAGGGCTTTTTGGAAAAAGATCCGTCGACGTTAGTGCAGTTGTACCGCGAGCCAGGCTCAAAGGACTGACCGTGTGCGGGTGCTTGCGCTGGTTGATTTCGTTCAGTACCGGGCGTAATTCTTCCAGTGGCACCGGGCGGCTGAGCAGGTAACCCTGGACGAAATCGCTGCCCTGACGTTCGAGAAAGTCATATTGCTCGAAGGTCTCGACGCCCTCGGTGACCACCTGCAAATGCAGGGTGTGCGCCATGACGATGATCGCCTGGACGATCTCCATGTCCTGCGTTGCCTTGGGAATGTCCTGAATGAATGAGCGATCGATCTTCAGTGTGTTCAGCGGCAGGCGCTTGAGGTAGGCCAAGGATGAGTAGCCGGTGCCAAAGTCGTCGATCGACAATGAAACCCCGAGGGCACGGATCTGCCGCAGCAGCATCAGGGTGTTGGCGATGTTGCCCATCAGCGCGTTCTCCGTGACCTCCAGTTCCAGGCGCTCGGGCGCAACCCCGGCCACGCGCAGGGCGTATTCGATTTCGTCAGCCAGTTCCTCGCGCGCCAGGTTCAGCGGTGAGCAGTTCACCGCAATCTTCAGCGCTTCACAGCCGTGGCGGGACAACTCGCCCAGGTCTTCACAGGCCTTGCGCAGCACCCAGTTGTCCAGTTCAGCGATCAACCCGTTGGCCTCAGCGATGCCGATAAAGCGCTCCGGCGTGAGTAAGCCGTGAATCGGGTGTTGCCAGCGAATCAGCGCTTCCAGTTTGGTGACCTGGCCGCTTTTCAGGTCGTAGATCGGTTGGTAATGGATCATCAGCCCCGTGTCTTCGCGCAGGGCATGGCGCAGTTCTTCTTCCAGCTGCAGCTCCATCGTAGCCCGGGTCCTGAGGTTCGAACTGAAGAAATGCAGGCTGTTGCGGCCGCTGCCTTTGGACTGATACAGCGCCAGGTCGGCGTTTTTCAGCAGTTCTTCGCACGTCTTGCCGTCTTCGGGGAACAGGCTGATGCCGATGCTGGTGGTCATGACCATGCGCCGGCCGGACAGCTCGATGGGGTCTTTCATTTTCAGCATGATGCGCTGGGCCATGTGCCGGGCTTCTTCACGGTCGTGCAGGCCGATGAGAATGCAGAACTCGTCGCCACCGAAGCGCGCCACCACGTCGTCGTGGCTGCGTACCGAGCTTTTGATATGGTTGGCCAGGACCTTGAGCAATTCGTCGCCGGCGTCATGGCCGAGGCTGTCGTTGATGCGCTTGAAATGGTCGATGTCGAGGAACAGCACCGCCAGCATGCCTCCCTCGTTGGTTTTCTCGATCAGTTTCTCGGCAAAGATCTGATTGAAGCCGCGGCGGTTGATCAGGTTGGTCAGGGCGTCATAGTGCGCCACCTGCTGCAGCGACATGCGCGCCTGATCCAGTTGACTAAGCAGTGCATTGACCCGTCGCAGGTCGTGTTCCTTGTTTTGCAGTTTCTTGTCGGCCAGTGCCGCGCTGATGCAGCTACCGATGATCAACAGGGCCATGATCGCCACCGTCAGCCCCAGTTGCAGGTGGTTGTTTTCAGCGGGCAGCATCGGCAGGCTGCCGGTGGGCAGTACCAGGGTCAGCGCCGCCATGCCAGTAAAATGCATGCTGACGATACCGGCCCCGAGCACCAGGCTGGCGGTGAATTTGATCAGTGGGTGATACAAACCGGTGCCATCGCGCAGGTGGCTGGAAATCAACAGGGCGGCAAGGCTGGCGCCAATCGCGATCACGATGGAGAGGACGAACCAGGCGGGGTTGTAATAGGCCGTTGCAACCGAACGCATCGCCGCCATGCCCACATAGTGCATGGTCGCGATGCCCAGACCGATCCAGACCGCGGCCCGCAGGTACTGCCAGAAATTGAGGTCAGGATGACTGAGCGTGTGCATCGCCAACCACGAAGCGGTCAGGGCGAATAACAGCGAGAGCAGAGTGATGGGCAGTTGGTAATGAATTTCGACCGGCGCCTGGAATGCCAGCATGCTGATGAAATGCATGGCCCAGATCCCGCCCGCCAGGCAACCGGCGCCGACCCAGCGCCAGAGCCGTTTCGAAGCGATTTTTTCGGCGTGACCCACCCGTTCGGCCATGTCCAGTGTGGCAAAGCTGCCGACACAGGCGACCAAATAAGCCAGGAACACCAGAAAAGGGTCATGTGCGCCATTGAGTATTACCTGCCCGCTTCTCGGAGGCTCGGTAATGAAAAGCAAACCAAGCCATTCCATAGCATGCCCCGTCTTTGTCATCCTGGCTGCGCCATGAACGCTGGCGAATGCTTTGGAGTATAGAGGGCGTGTAAAGAGTGCAAGCGATAGTGGCACATTGGCCGCAACCATTTTCGAATGAGCGTTAGAGTGTTTGGAAATAAACTGTTGCACAGGCTGCGACATCTTCCATGGGCGGATATCAGCTTTACAAATAATGACAGACAGCTCTGGCGGGCCTGACTAAATTGCAGGTTCCGGGCTCGGATGCGCTGGCAGTGAAGCCCCAATAACAATAAAAGAGACGGACCCATGCAGAACTCGACCCAAGCGGCGAATGCCTGGCGCATTCTGTTCCTGCTGTTCCTCGCCAACCTGTTCAACTTCTTCGACCGCACCATCCCCGCCATCATCATCGAGCCGATTCGCATGGAATGGCACCTCAGCGACTTTCAGTTGGGGATCATCGGTACCGCCTTCACGATCGTCTATGCCATTGCCGGCCTGCCCTTGGGGCGGATGGCCGATACCGGTTCGCGCAGCAAATTGATGGGCTGGGGCCTGGCGGCCTGGAGCGGGTTGACAGCGGTCAACGGATTGGTGGGGAGTTTCTGGAGTTTCCTGATCGTGCGCATGGGCATCGGCATCGGTGAGGCCAGTTACGCACCGGCCGCCAACTCGCTGATCGGCGACCTGTTCCCGGCCCACCGCCGGGCGCGAGCGATGGGCATTTTCATGCTTGGTCTGCCGCTGGGGTTGCTGCTGGCGTTCTTCACCATCGGCTGGATGGTCAAGGCCTTCGACAGCTGGCGCGCACCATTCTTCATCGCGGCGGTGCCGGGGCTGATCCTGGCGATCTTCATGTTCTTCATCAAGGAACCGAAACGCGGCGCTGCGGAAAGCGTGCAAGTTTCGCAGGAACGCGTAGACCGGCCGATCCGTCGGGTGCTGGCGGTGCCGACTTTCTTGTGGCTGGTGATGGCGGGGCTGTGCTTCAACTTCGCCACGTATGCCTGCAACTCGTTTCTGGTGCCGATGTTGCAGCGTTACTTCCTGATGCCGTTGCAGGAAGCGGCGGTGGCGACCGGGGTGATCGTCGGCGTGACCGGGTTGTTCGGCCTGACACTGGGCGGTTGGGTCGCTGACAAGATTCACCAGCGGGTGGCCAGTGGTCGTCTGCTGTTTGCAGCATTCAGCTTGATCATCTCGACGGTGTGTACCGCTTGGGCGCTGTATTCCGGGCGGATCGAGATCGGGGTGTTTGTGGCGGTGTTCAGTGTGGGCTGGCTGTTTGCCTACAACTTCTATACCTGCGTTTACACCGCCATTCAGGACGTAGTCGAGCCGCGCTTGCGGGCTACGGCCATGGCGCTGTTCTTTGCCGGGTTGTATTTGCTGGGTGGCGGTTTGGGGCCGGTGGTGGTGGGCGGCTTGTCCGACCATTTTGCGCACACGGCGATGCTCTCGGCCGGTGCCGAACAGATGACCGAGGCGTTCAAGGCTGTCGGCTTGCATGACGCGATGTATTTGATCCCGGTGGCGCTGTTTTTCACCATGGTGTTTCTGTTCCTGGCTTCACGGTGTTTTGTGCGCGATGCCAAGCGGATGAAGGACGGGCTGGTGGCGGTGGTCGAGCCGCAAATCCCGGCGGTCACCGCGTAATGATCGCCAGAACGTGGAGCGTGGGAACGAGTGGATAAAAAAAGGCCCGCATCGCTGCGGGCCTTCTTTATTTTAGCGGTGTAGAGGAGGGGTTATCCCGCCACCAACACCCGAATCGCTTCCAGTCGCAACGCAGCCTTATCAAGCATGGCCAGCCCTTGCTCGCGCTGTTTGCGCAGGGCAACCAGTTCGCTGTCGCGCACCGTCGGGTTGACCGCTTGCAAAGCGGTCAGGCGCGCCAGTTCTTCGTCGGTGTCGGCGGCCAGACGACGTTGCGCCTCAGCCACGCGCTCGGCGTGACGCGGGAAGATCTTCTCTTCGCCGGCGTTGATCCGTGGCGTCAGCTGATCGCGCTGAGCCTGGATGAACTTGTTGGCGCTGGCGCGGGGTACGCTTTCCAGCTGATCGTTGAGGGTTTCGAACGAGACCCGGGTCGACAGGTCGTTGCCATTGGCATCGAGCAGGCAGCGCAGGGCCGCCGGCGGCAAGTAACGGCCCAGTTGCAGCGAGCGCGGGGCAACCACTTCGCTGACGTAGAGCAGTTCCAGCAACACGGTGCCAGGTTTCAGCGCCTTGTTCTTGATCAGCGCCACGGCGGTGTTGCCCATGGAACCGGACAAGACCAGGTCCATGCCGCCTTGAACCATCGGGTGCTCCCAGGTGATGAACTGCATGTCTTCGCGAGACAGCGCCTGGTTGCGGTCGTAAGTGATGGTCACGCCTTCGTCGTCGCCCAGCGGGAAGCTGGCATCGAGCATTTTTTCGCTCGGCTTGAGGATCAGTGCGTTTTCCGAGTGGTCTTCGCTGTCGATGCCGAACGCGTCGAACAGGGTTTCCATGTAGATCGGCAGGGCGAACTGGTCGTCTTGCTCGAGGATGTCCTCGACCAGCGCATCACCTTCACCCGCGCCGCCGGAGTTGAGTTCCAGCAAGCGGTCTCGGCCGCTGTGCAACTCGCCTTCCAGGCGCTCGCGCTCGGCGCGGGCTTCGTCGATCAGCGCTTGCCACTCGCCGTCGTCGGCGTTTTCCAGCAACGGCAGCAGGCGCGGGCCGAACTGGTGCTGCAAGGCGTTGCCGGTCGGGCAGGTATTGAGGAATGCATTCAATGCTTCGTGGTACCACTGGAACAGGCGCTCTTGCGGGCTGGTTTCCAGGTACGGCACGTGCACTTCAATGATGTGCTTCTGGCCGATCCGGTCCAGACGACCGATACGCTGCTCCAGCAGGTCCGGGTGCGACGGCAGATCGAACAGCACCAAGTGGTGCGAGAACTGGAAGTTGCGACCTTCACTGCCGATTTCCGAGCAGATCAGCACTTGTGCGCCAAACTCTTCGTCGGCGAAGTAGGCAGCGGCGCGGTCACGCTCGAGGATGTTCATGCCTTCGTGGAAGACCGTGGCCGGGATGCCGGAACGCACGCGCAGGGCGTCTTCCAGGTCCATGGCGGTTTCGGCGTGGGCGCAGATCACCAGCACTTTGGTGCGCTTGAGCATCTTCAGTGTGTCGATCAGCCACTCGACGCGGGGGTCGAATTTCCACCAGCGCTCTTCTTCGTTGGCGTCTGGCTGGGCCTGGAAGCTGACTTCCGGGTACAGCTCGGCGTGATCGCCCAATGGCAGTTCGAGGTATTCGTCGGGGCACGGTAGCGGGTACGGGTGCAGTTTGCGCTCCGGAAAACCCTGCACGGCGGCGCGGGTGTTACGGAACAGCACGCGGCCGGTGCCGTGGCGGTCCAGCAGTTCGCGGACCAGGCGGGCGCTGGCTTCGATATCGCCATCGTTAACCGCCGCTAGCAGGGCTTCGCCTTCGTTGCCGAGGAAACCGTGAATGGTTTTGTGCGCTTCAGGCGACAGGCGCCCCTTGTCCAGCAGCTCCTGGACGGCTTCGGCCACCGGGCGATAGTTTTCACTCTCGGCACGGAAGGCGTGCAGGTCATGGAAACGGTTAGGGTCAAGCAGGCGCAGACGCGCGAAGTGGCTGTCCTGGCCCAGTTGTTCCGGGGTCGCGGTCAGCAGCAGCACGCCGGGAATGACTTCGGCGAGTTGCTCGACCAGCGAGTATTCCGGACTGGCCTTTTCTTCGTGCCACACCAAGTGGTGCGCTTCGTCGACGACCATCATGTCCCAACCTGCCGCGAACAGCGCGTCCTGAGCCTTCTCGTCGTCCACCAGCCACTCGAGTGCAACCAGCGCGAGCTGGGTGTCTTCGAATGGGTTGGCGGCATCGCTTTCGATGAAGCGTTCTTCGTCGAACAGCGCGACTTGCAGGTTGAAGCGGCGGCGCATCTCGACCAGCCACTGGTGCTGAAGGTTCTCCGGAACCAGGATCAGCACTCGGTTGGCGAGGCCCGAGAGCAGTTGGCGATGGATGATCAGGCCGGCTTCGATGGTTTTACCCAGGCCCACTTCGTCCGCCAGCAGAACCCGCGGCGCGATGCGGTCGGCGACTTCACGGGCGATGTGCAATTGGTGCGCGATCGGTTGCGCACGCACGCCACCCAGGCCCCAAAGGGAGGATTGCAATTGGCGGCTGGTGTGTTCCAGGGTGTTGTAACGCAGGGAGAACCAGGCCAGCGGATCGATCTGCCCGGCGAACAAACGGTCGCTGGCCAGACGGAACTGAATGAAGTTCGACAGCTGGGTTTCCGGCAGGGTGACCACTTCGTTTTGAGCGTTGAGGCCGTGGTAGACCAACAGGCCATCGACATCGTCGACTTCCTGGACGGTTAGTTTCCAGCCTTCGAAGTGAGTGATGGAGTCACCCGGCGAAAATCGCACGCGGGTGAGGGGCGCATTCCGTAGCGCGTACTGGCGAGTTTCGCCAGTGGCCGGATAGAGCACGGTCAACAAGCGGCCGTCCTGTGCCAGAACGGTGCCTAAACCCAGCTCGGCTTCGCTGTCACTGATCCAGCGTTGCCCCGGTTGATACTGCTGCGCCATGCTGCCTGACTCCCACCTTGAAAAAGCGGGCTATCTTAACGGAATCGGGCCTGCAGACCAAAGGTTTACGTGCGTAGGCGCTGCCGACGCCGGACGATCTTTTGATCTTCGGGAACACTTGAGTTCTGCGTTGTCCGATGAAAGATCGCGGCTGGCGGCAGCACCTACAGTGCGAGCCGGGTCACAATTTGCGACCGATGGCTCAAGTCACCATCCCCGCAGCCGACAGCTTGCTGACAGGAGACTAATAATTATGCTGCCACCGATGCTCCCCTTGAGTGCCGTGCCGATCACCTCACAGCAGGATCCGATTCGCCAGCGGCCGGATATTCCACCCGTGGTGCCGGTGCAGGAAAGCTCCAACGAAAGCACTATCGACCTGCAAAAGCGCGACCCCGAAGAAGCGGGCTTGCAGCTACGCGAGGAGCAGCGCCGGCAGCAGGAACGTGACCGACGTCGCCGTGAAGCCGATGAAGATCCCGAAGAACACCTGGCGATTCCCGGGGACGAGCTCAACGCCGACAATACCGTGCCGGTGGCGCCATTGATGGAAGATCAGCCTCGGCAGGGTTTGTGGGTCGATATCCAGATTTGAGGTGGTGGCTGGTCAGCGCTGCCATCAGACCGCATTATTGGCATATCCTTGCCTGACGATACGGCAGCTGAATTTCACTACACGCGATGCACTGAGCACCATGAGCCAAGACGACAAGCTGATCGACCTCAACTCCGAACGCGCCAAGCGGGTTCATGACCTTAATGAAAAGCGCCTGAACGAAGTCCGCCAGGCGTTCGAGCAAGCCCTGCCGTTGGGTAAAGCGAAGAAGAAGCCGAAGAACAAACCGAAAAAGCGTTGAAACACCCTGCATTGGTTGATGCAGGTCAGTTATTCCCCCTCCTTTACGCCCAGTCTCGGGCGACATTGATCCCGGTCAATTTTTTCTCCTGCCTGATTGGTTAACTTAGCCCTATCGCAACAAGGCAACCGCAGGAGGCCAGTCATGTTTTTCGACAACGTGGTGATCGCCGGAGTGCTGACTGTCGGCCTCATGGTTATGTTTTTTGCAGGGTTTGGATTTTTTATCTGGAAGGATTCGCATAAGCGCAAGCCGTAGGTCTTTCTGGAAGCAATGAGCACGCAAGGCATTTTGGGCAACTTCGGTTGCCCTTTTTTTTTGCGTGCGATTTGCCTGATCGTACCCACGCAGTGGGAACGATCAACTTTCCAGCAGCCATAAAAAAGGCGCGAACCTTACGGAACGCGCCTTTTTTGTGCGGCTATGTATCAGCTGCCCAGTGCCTTCGATGCCAGCCAGAACAGGCCGGCTGACAAGGCCACTGTGGCTGGCAGGGTCAGGACCCAGGCCAGCAGGATGGTTCTGACGGTGCCGCCTTGCAGGCCGCTTTTGTTGGCAACCATGGTGCCAGCCACGCCTGATGACAGAACGTGGGTGGTGGATACCGGCAGGCTGAAGATGTTGGCCATGCCGATCAGGGTCGCGGTCGTAATCTGTGCCGACATGCCTTGGGAGTAAGTCATGCCCTGCTTGCCGATCTTCTCGCCGATGGTCAGTACCACGCGTTTCCAGCCGACCATGGTACCCAGGCCGAGGGCCAGTGCGACCGCCAGAATCACCCAGAACGGGGCGTATTCGGTGGTGGTGGTCAGGTCTTTGCGCAGCTTGTTCAGGTCAGCCTTTTCACGGGCATCGAGGCCTGGCAGCTTGCCGACTTTCTTCGCCGTGTCGTCCAGGCAGAGCAGATAACGACGCACTTCGATGCGGCTTTCCGACGGTAGCGAGTGGTAGTCGGCTACACCTTTAAGGGTGCCGAGCAGGGCGGTGATGGTCGGTTCGGTCTGTTGCGGGTTGCAACGGAATTTCTCCGGCAGATCGCCTTCCACGCTTTTGCCCAGGGCCAGGTAGTCACCCAGCGTTGCGGCATTGCGCTTGTAGAACTGACTCAGGTGCAAGGTCGCATCGCGGGTCCGTTCGATCTGGTAGGTGGTGCTGCCCAGGTCGAGTACGAACTGCGCCGGAACGATACCGATCAGCACCAGCATGATCAGGCCGATACCTTTCTGACCATCGTTGGAGCCGTGCACAAAGCTTACGGCCATTGCCGAAATGACCAGCACCAGGCGGTTCCAGAACGGCGGGTGTTTCTTGTCGTCGATCTTGCGGCGCTGTTCCGGTGTCTTGTGCATCTTCGACAGTGGACGCCACCATTTAAGGCCGATCAATATCAGGGCAGCGACCAGGAAACCGGCCATTGGCGAGAACACCAGGGACGCACCGATATCGATCGCTTTCTGCCAGTTCACGCCATCAGCCAACGGAATATCGTTGATCAAGGCGTTGGCCAGTCCGACACCGAGGATCGACCCGATCAGCGTATGGGAGCTGGAAGCCGGGATACCGAAGTACCAGGTGCCCAGGTTCCAGGTGATAGCGGCGGCGAGCAGCGAGAACACCATGGCCAGCCCGTGACCGGTGTTCACATTGATCAGCAGCTCTACCGGCAGCAAGTGGACGATGGCATAGGCCACGCCGACACCGCCCAGCAGCACGCCGAGAAAGTTGAACACACCGGAAAAGAACACCGCCAGATGGGGCGGCATGGCTTTGGTGTAGATAACAGTGGCCACCGCGTTAGCGGTGTCATGAAAGCCGTTGATGAACTCGAAGGCAAGGACAAAGGCCAGGGCGAGCAAGAGGCTCACAAGCACCCAAGCATCCAGTCCGCTGAATAAATCGATCATGAAGGTTTTCTGACCCGGTCGTAAGGGGGCGCGATTATGCCAGAAAAGACTGCTAATCGATGCACAAGGTGCTCATCGGTAACATTCTTCAATGAATTAGTTTGTGACGACAGCCTAAGCCCCAGGTTTTTACGGGGTTTTGCAAGTCATTGAAATCTTTGAAAAGGCCGCACCCACAAGGATTCCTCTCGTAGGGAGAAGAGGCTTGTACGCTTGTGCGAAATATCTGAAAAGAGGGCCAGACACGAGCCATTTGCCTCATCCGACAGGTGAGGTGGCCGCTGCCCGCTCATAGCGGGCGCGAAAGGCATCATCGATACATCCCGCTTTTAACGGGTGCAGACGCAGACCCTTGAAAGAATTCAGGCCAAGGCCGTTATGGCTCTTCGGCTTTGAGTTCCTTTTCCATTTTCTGCAATTCCTGAGTGAAAGCCTGATCCTGAACGGTGGCGCGTTTACGCCAGGGTTTGCGCTCTGGTTCGGGCTGAGCGGCGTAGGTGGTGACTTCCCCGCCGTAAACTTCCTTGTAACGTTGTTCCTGGCGCTCAAGTTCCGCGCGCAGTTCGTCTTTCGTCACAGTGCTACCTGATTGAGTTGAGATTAATTCTGGTGAAACGCGCTACATCAAACGTATTGACCACGCTCGCCGAAAGGACAAGGCCGGTGAAGGCATCGTTTTTACGGCATTGTGATCAGTACTTCCATGTTGCAGGCGGCCACGGCACCAGAGATAAACAGCTGACGTAGCATCAGTTTCCTGTTTCAGCGAACGCTTTGGCGAACTATAAATGAGCGTCAGGCGCTTGCTGCGGGCAGCGGCAATGGAACATCGCGCTACCAGGAGGCGAATCGGCAATTAAAAACCGGTCGCCACTGATTTGCATTATAGCGGTCGATTCGAAGAACACTATCGCCAAAGAGTTAAAAGTAGGTCTTGATGTGTGATTGTTTGGGTACTCGCAACTTTTACGGCTAACTAGGTCGTTCCGCGTCGCCGACTTTACAGTGATGTTTTTCTGACGCCATTCAGTCGAATAAGTTACGGTAATTACATCGACCCCTTTTTAGTCTGCGGCCGAGCCAGTGTAAAGATAGGTAATAGGGGGTGCACACCCGTTCAATAGTCGGTTGGCCCAGATGATAGTCGATTGCGATTATCGGTCGATGGTTCGATAATCGAACAGTCTTGGTTGCTAGGGCTTGTGTGAGAGGCCGGCTGCCGCTTGTAATAGCCGCTGATCAGTGCGGGAAAAGGACCTTATATGAACGATCAAATGCGCAATGCCTTCGCTTCAGTGGCGCCGCCGATCGTTGCCTCGCCCGCCAAGCGGATCCAGGCACTGACCGGCGACCCCGATTTCATGACGTCCCTCGCCCGAGGCCTGGCCGTGGTGCAAGCATTCCAGGAACGCAAACGTCACCTCACCATTGCCCAGATCAGCCACCGTACCGAAATTCCCCGCGCCGCTGTGCGACGTTGCCTGCACACGCTGATCAAACTCGGCTACGCCACCACCGACGGCCGCACCTATTCGCTGTTACCCAAAGTGCTGACGCTCGGCCATGCCTATGTGTCCTCGACTCCGCTGGCGGTTTCTGCCCAGCCCTACCTGGACCGCATGAGCGAGCAACTCCATGAAGCCTGCAACATGGCCACTCTGGAAGGCGATGACATCTTGTACATCGCTCGTTCGGCCACCACTCAGCGATTGATTTCCGTCGACCTGTCGGTGGGAGGACGTCTGCCCGCCTATTGCACTTCGATGGGTCGGATTCTTCTCGCGGCGCTGGACGATACGTCACTGCGCGAGTACCTCGATCATGCAGAGCTGCAAGCCAAGACCAGCCGAACCCTGCACACCCCCGAGGCGTTGCTCGAATGCCTGCAAGAGGTGCGGCAACAAGGCTGGTGCATCGTCGATCAGGAACTGGAACAGGGCCTGCGCTCGATTGCCGTTCCCGTGTACGACGCTTCCGGTCAAGTGGTCGCAGCGCTGAACGTCAGTACCCACGCTGGCCGGGTCAGCCGCAACGAGCTGGAGCAGCGCTTTCTTCCGGGCCTTCTGAGCGCCAGCCGCGACCTTAGCGCACAACTCTTCGCCTGAACCGTCCACTAAGTTGTTCGATAAACGCCCAGAGTCGCGTTTATCGAATTGACGCTCTTTCCCCAAGATCACTAATGTCGCGGCAGCGCCTGCTCAACCCATTTCGCGCTACCAGTGGCGAGTGGTCATCCTGTGTTTCCTGATTGTTTTCCTCGATGGCCTCGACACCGCGGCCATGGGCTCCATCGCGCCCACCCTGTCTCAGGATTGGGGTATCGACCGCGCCAGCGTTGGGCCGGTGATGAGCGCTGCGCTGATCGGCATGGTCTTCGGCGCACTGGGTTCTGGCCCGTTGGCTGACCGCTTCGGGCGAAAAGTCGTACTGGTGGGCGCGGTGTTGTTCGGCGCTTTCAGCCTGGGCTTCGGCTTACAGCACCAACGTTGATCAGCTGCTGGTACTGCGTTTTCTCACGGGTCTGGGCCTTGGCGCCGGCATGCCGAACGCCACGACGCTCCTGTCCGAGTACACCCCGGAGCGTAAGAAATCCCTGTTGGTGACCAGCATGTTCTGCGGCTTCAATCTTGGCATGGCGGGCGGCGGTTTCATTTCCGCCACGCTGATCCCGGCCTTTGGCTGGCAGAGCCTGCTGCTGATCGGCGGGATTCTGCCGTTGATCCTCGCAGTCGTTTTGTTCTTCTGGCTGCCGGAATCGGCGCGCTACCTCGTGGTCCGCAATCGCGGCACTGACAAGGTGCGCAAGACTCTGGCGCCCATCGACCCGACGGTCGTTGCCCAGGCTTCCAGCTTCAGCGTGCCGGACCAGAAAACCGTGAAGGCCCGCAACGTTTTCGCAGTGATCTTCTCCGGCACCTACAGCACCGGCACCTTGTTGCTGTGGCTGACTTACTTCATGGGGCTGGTGATCGTTTATCTGCTGACCAGTTGGCTGCCGACGCTGATGCGTGACAGTGGCGCGAGTATGGAGAACGCGGCGTTTATTGGCGCGTTGTTCCAGTTTGGTGTGGGCTGGGCGATGGATCGGTTCAATCCGCACAAGGTTATTGGCATTTTCTATCTACTCGCCGGGGTGTTTGCCTACGCGGTAGGGCAAAGCCTGGGCAACATCACGTGGCTGGCGACGTTGGTGCTGGTGGCCGGGATGTGTGTCAACGGCGCGCAATCGGCGATGCCTTCACTGGCGGCGCGGTTTTATCCGACCCAGGGGTGGGCGACCGGGGTGTCGTGGATGCTCGGGATTGGTCGCTTCGGCGCGATTCTCGGTGCCTGGATGGGCGCGACACGACTGGGCCTTGGCTGGAACTTCGAGCAGGTGCTGACAGCGCGGGTGATTCCAGCGGCATTGGCGACCACGGCGGTGGTGATCAAGGGCATGGTCAGTCATGCGGATGCGACCTGAGTCCGAGGGTCAGCAGATCGATAGTCGGACAACAATCTGTTCGATAAACGAACACTCAGTCGATTATCGGATTGTTTGCCGTTTTTCAGGGGCTTACTCTTCAGTCATTCCGGCGCTGCGCATCGCGCCTTTTTCTTCGACTGTCGGTTCATAACAAAACAGGAGCCTGCCCCATGGCTGAAATCCTTTCGCTGCACGACGCGGTGAAGCAATTCGTTAACGACGGCGATACGGTCGCGCTCGAAGGCTTCACTCACCTGATCCCTACGGCGGCGGGTCACGAAATCATTCGCCAGGGCAAGAAAGACCTGACCCTGGTGCGGATGACGCCTGACCTGGTCTACGACCAGTTGATCGGCGCCGGTTGTGCTCGCAAGCTGATTTTCTCCTGGGGCGGCAACCCGGGCGTCGGTTCGCTGCACCGCCTGCGTGACGCCGTCGAGAAGCAGTGGCCGCACGCGCTGGAAATCGAAGAACACAGTCACGCCGACCTGGCCAATGCCTACGTCGCTGGCGCATCCGGCCTGCCGTTCGCGGTGCTGCGTGCTTACGCCGGTTCCGACCTGCCGAAGGTCAATCCGCTGATCAAAACCGTTACCTGCCCATTCACCGGCGAAGTATTGGCGGCCGTGCCTTCGGTGCGCCCGGACATCACCGTGATTCACGCGCAGAAAGCCGACCGCAAAGGCAACGTGCTGCTCTGGGGCATTCTCGGCGTGCAGAAAGAAGCGGCGTTGGCCGCCAAGCGCTGCATCGTTACCGTCGAAGAAATCGTCGACGACCTCAATGCACCGATGAACTCCTGCGTTCTGCCGACGTGGGCGTTGAGCGCGGTCTGCCACGTCCCTGGCGGTGCGCATCCGTCCTACGCTCACGGCTACAACGAGCGTGATAACCGTTTCTACCAGGCCTGGGGCCCGATTGCCCGCGACCGTGAAACCTTCACCGCGTGGATCAACGAGCACATCCACGGCTGCGCTGACTTCAGCGAGTTCCAGGCCAAGCTGGCCGCTGCTTCGGAGGCCAAGTAATGACTTACACGACCAATGAAATGATGACCGTCGCCGCTGCCCGCCGTTTGAAGAACGGTTCGGTGTGCTTCGTGGGTATCGGCCTGCCGTCGAAAGCCGCCAACCTGGCGCGTCTGACGTCCTCACCGGATGTGGTCCTGATCTACGAATCGGGTCCGATGGGTGCCAAGCCCAGCGTACTGCCGCTGTCTATCGGTGACGGCGAGCTGGCGGAAACCGCCGATACCGTGGTCCCGACCGGTGAGATTTTTCGCTATTGGTTGCAGGGCGGGCGCATCGACGTCGGTTTCCTTGGCGCCGCGCAAGTCGACCGCTTCGGCAACATCAACACCACCGTGGTGGGCGGCTACCATCAGCCGAAAGTCCGCCTGCCGGGTGCCGGTGGTGCGCCGGAGATCGCCGGTTCGGCCAAAAGCGTTTTGATCATTCTCAAGCAGTCGGCGCGTTCCTTTGTCGACAAACTCGACTTCATTACCTCGGTTGGCCATGGCGAGGGCGGTGATTCGCGCAAGCGTCTCGGGCTGCCGGGCGCCGGTCCAGTCGGCATCATCACCGACCTGTGCATCATGGAACCGGAAGCCGACACCCATGAATTCGTGGTCACCGCGCTGCACCCAGGCGTGACCCGTGAGCAAGTGGTCGCTGCCACCGGTTGGGCGATTCGTTTTGCCGAGACGGTTGAAAACACCGCAGAGCCGACGGTCGTCGAACTGACCGCACTCAGAGATCTGGAAGCCCGCACTGCCGCGGCCCACGGCCAAGCACCCGGAGAAGCCTGATGCGTGACGTTTATATCTGCGACGCGATTCGCACCCCCATCGGGCGTTTCGGCGGTGGCCTGTCGGCGGTTCGCGCCGACGACCTGGCCGCCGTGCCGATCAAGGCGCTGATGGCGCGCAACCCGTCGGTAGACTGGAACGCGGTGGACGAGGTGTTCCTAGGTTGCGCCAACCAGGCCGGCGAAGACAACCGCAACGTAGCGCGCATGGCGTTGTTGCTGGCGGGCCTGCCGGACACCATTCCGGGCGTGACCCTCAATCGCCTCTGCGCCTCGGGTATGGATGCCATCGGCACCGCTTTCCGGGCCATCGCCAGTGGCGAGATGGAGCTGGCGATTGCTGGCGGCGTCGAGTCGATGTCCCGCGCACCGTTCGTGATGGGCAAGGCTGATGCGGCGTTCTCGCGCAACATGACGCTGGAAGACACCACCATCGGCTGGCGTTTTATCAACCCGTTGATGAAAGCCCAATACGGCGTGGATGCGATGCCGCAGACCGCCGATAACGTGGCCGACGATTACGAGGTTTCCCGCGCCGATCAGGACGCTTTCGCACTGCGCAGTCAGCAACGGACGGCAGCCGCGCAAGCTGCAGGATTTTTTGCGGAAGAAATCGTTGAAGTGCGCATTGCCCACAAGAAGGGTGAAAGTGTCGTCAGTCAGGATGAACATCCTCGCGCCGACACCACGCTGGAAACCCTGGCCAAACTCAAACCGGTCAACGGTCCCGACAAAACAGTCACCGCCGGCAATGCTTCCGGTGTGAACGACGGTGCGGCGGCATTGATTCTGGCCTCTGGCGATGCGGTGAAGAAACACGGTCTGACCGCCCGCGCGAAAGTGCTGGGCATGTCCAGCGCCGGTGTCGCACCACGAATCATGGGCATCGGCCCGGTGCCGGCGGTGCGCAAATTGACCGAGCGCCTTGGTCTGGCCGTCAGCGATTTCGACGTGATCGAACTCAACGAAGCGTTCGCCAGCCAGGGTTTGGCGGTGCTGCGTGAACTGGGACTGGCGGACGACGCTGCCCAGGTCAACCCGAACGGTGGCGCCATTGCCTTGGGCCATCCGTTGGGCATGAGCGGCGCCCGCCTGGTACTGACCGCGCTGCATCAACTGGAAAAGACCGGTGGCAAGAAAGGTCTGGCGACCATGTGCGTCGGCGTGGGCCAGGGTCTGGCCTTGGCGATCGAACGGGTCTGACGCGTTTAGTTGTGAAAAAAGAAGCGTCGACTAATAAGAACTGAGGAATGTTTCATGACTGACAAGCCTGGTTACCGCCGTCCGCAAGAGGGCACCCAGCCGGAATACCTGCACCCGGCCTATCAATCCGCCAACCGTCGCTCGCCGTCCAGGCCGTTGGTGTTTTTGCCCCATTCGCTGTCGGAAATTACCGGTCCGACCATCGGCGCCGAGCGTGTGCAGGAGAAGGACAACGACCTGACTGCCCAACACAAGGGCGAGCCACTGGGTGAGCGCATCATCATCCACGGCCGCGTGCTGGATGAAGAGGGTTTGCCGGTGCCGGGCATTCTGGTGGAGATCTGGCAAGCCAACGCCGCCGGCAAGTACGACCACCCCGAAAATGATCAGGACAAACCCCTGAACCCGAACTTCGAAGGCTTTGGCCGGGTGCTGGTGTTTGCTAGCGGGTTGGTGAAGCACTTGCTGACGCGGATTTACTTTGATGGCGAGCCGGCCAACGCGGCAGACCCGCTGTTGGAATGCGTGCCTGCCGAACGCCGCGGCACCTTGCTGGCGAAGCAGGATGCTTCGGGTGTTTATCAGTGGAATGTGATTCTGCAGGGGACCGACGCGGAGACGGTGTTCTTTGATTATTGAGTGATGAAGGCTCTGCTGGTCAGGGAGCTTTTGTGGCGAGGGGGCTTGCCCCTCGCCACAGAGATTGCATTGCCAGGCGAAGTATTGCACAACGACCTTTGATTTCTACGCGTAGGCCTGACTGGCCCACGCCTGCAAGGACTGTTTATGAACGAGCGACCGGGCAATCAATTATTCGATGCCTACTTCACGGCACGGGACATGCGTGAGGTGTTCTGCGATCGGGGCCGGGTTCAGGCCATGCTCGATTTTGAAGCGGCATTGGCCCGGGCCGAGGCGCGGGTCGGGTTGATTCCGCAAACAGCTGTCGCGCCTATTGAGGCGGCATGTCAGGCCGGGTACTACGACTTCGCCGCCCTCGGCGAGGCGATTGCCACGGCCGGCAATTCGGCTATTCCGTTGGTCAAGGCGCTGGGTAAACAGATCGCGGCCAACAATGCCGAAGCCGAGCGCTATGTGCATCTGGGCGCGACCAGCCAGGACGTGATGGACACCGGCCTGGTGTTGCAACTGCGCCGTGCTTGGATTGATCGCCGGCAGCCTCGGCAAACTCGGTCGCGACATCAGTCTGTTGATGCAGACCGAAGCCGGCGAAGTGTTCGAACCGGCGGCGCCGGGGACGGGCGGTTCCTCGACCATGCCGCACAAGCGCAACCCGGTGGGCGCGGCGGTGCTGATTGGTGCAGCGACGCGAGTACCGGGTCTGCTTTCGACCTTGTTCAGCGCGGTACTCGGCGACGAGCCGCAAGTGACCGCCGAGCTGTCGGACGCTGAACTCGATCATCTGTTGGACCCCGCTCACTATCTCGGTCGGGCCCATACCTGGGTCGAGCGAGCGGTGGCTGAACATTTTGCGTTGACTGTCTGAAGGAGACTGCCGTGGCATTCGTACAACTCGCCGAGGGCGAACTGCATTACCAGCTCGATGGACCCGAAGGTGCACCGGTGCTGGTGCTGTCCAACTCGCTGGGGACCGACCTGCACATGTGGGACGCGCAGGTTGCGGCGTTCACCGAGCATTTTCGCGTGCTGCGTTTCGACACCCGTGGTCACGGCAAGTCGTTGGTGACGCCGGGTCCGTACAGCATCGAGCAACTGGGCCATGACGTGCTGGCGCTGCTGGATGCGTTGCACATCGAGCGCGCGCATTTCTGCGGTCTGTCCATGGGCGGCTTGATCGGTCAATGGCTGGGGATCAACGCCGGCCAGCGTCTGCATAAATTAGTGGTGTGCAACACCGCGGCGAAAATCGGCGACCCATCGGTATGGAATCCGCGGATCGAAACCGTGCTGCGTGACGGTCCGCCAGCCATGGTTGCATTGCGTGATGCGTCGATTGCACGTTGGTTCACCCCGGACTTTGCTGAAGCGAATCCTGCTGCCGCGAAGAAGATTACTGACATGCTGGCCGCCACCTCGCCTGAAGGGTATGCCGCGAACTGTGCCGCCGTGCGCGATGCAGACTTTCGCGGTCAACTGTCCTCGATCAAGGTGTCACTGCTGGTCGTCACGGGCACCGAAGACGCGGTCACGCCGCCGTCCGGCGGGCACTTCATTCAGGAACACGTGCAGGGCGCCGAGTACACCGAGTTCTATGCGGCGCACTTGTCCAACGTCCAGGCCGGTGCTGCGTTCAGCGAACGGGTTCTGGCATTTTTGTCAGGCCATTGAGGGTTTTTTTGTGGACGAGAAACAACGTTACGACGAAGGCCTGAAAGTCCGACGTGCAATACTCGGCGATGCCCATGTCGACCGCAGCCTGAACGTACTGACCGAGTTCAACTCGGAGCTCCAGGAGATGATCACCCGCCACGCTTGGGGCGACATCTGGACCCGCGACGTTCCACCAGGCCGAGTCGGTGTGGGATGAGTTGGGGGTTGAATCCCGGGAGTAACTGTCCATCACACCCCTGTGGGAGATTCTATGTTGCACAGCAAGCCCGCTCCCACAAAGTTTGTATTCGCAGCGTCAAACTGTCGCGACGATAAAGATCCGCTTGAACGGAAATAACGTAAGCCCGTCACTCTCCGGCGGGTAATGCGCATGCACGCGCATCAGGTAGTGGTAAATAAACCGTGCTTTCTCATCATCCTTCAATGCCATCAATACCGGCCGCAGGGCCGAAACCTTGACCCAGTCGTAGATCGGCGAACGCCCCTCGACGACCTGCAATTGCTCGGTCTCCCAGATCTCCAGTTTATGGGTGAGTGGCGCCAGCAAGCGGTAATAGTCCTCCAGCGACAACAACGGTCTCGCCGCCATGCCCTGGCGCAGTTGCGCGGTGCCCAAGGGGGCGCCGCCGGGGCCGGCGTCTCCGAGGGTGTCGAGCATCAATTGGTACCACGGCGCGTCTCGCCAGTCGGGCATGTGCGCCGCCAAACAACCGCCGGGGTTGAGCTGACGGAGCAGGCGCGGCAGGAGTTGTTCATGGTCGCTGATGAAGTGCAACACGGCGGCGGCGAACAGCAGATCGGCCGATTGTTCTGGCTGCCAGTCCAGCAGATCACAGTGCTTCCACAGTGCCTTGATCGGCAGGCACCGGGCTTCCTGCAGCATTTGTTCGGAACTGTCGATGCCCTGCAAATGTGCCCGGGGCCAGCGCTTGGCCAGCAATTGCGTGGCGATGCCGGTGCCGCAACCCAGGTCATAGATGCGCTTGGGCTTTTTGAGTTCGACGCGGTCGAGTAACTCGTTAACCGGGCGTTGTCGAAGGCGGAAGAATTGCTGGTAGGCCTTGGCGTCCCAGTGGGTGCTCTCGGGAGCCATTGGCTTTCGTCGCGTGATCATGAGGTGGTCCTCTCTGTCCATGAGACTGACAAACTATCGCGGAGATTTTTATCGACCCATGTCCGACTTTTTTATCTCGCGATAGATGCCGTCCCAAAGCCTGATCCGGTGTTCGATAGCGTCAATGGCTGCGCTCAACGCTTTTTCCCTCATGTCTGGCGTGGTGATTAATCGAGACAACATTTTTTGCGCGCCGGGCCCATGGTCGCCACTGTCCACTTCAATGTGCCGATTAAGGTAATGAATGAACGTGGGGGCCTGGCTATTCGTGACACCCCAATTTCGCAGTAGTGTCTGAAACATGTCGGGTATCGGATCTTCGCGGCCAAAAAGAAAACTGCTGGCGACTTCGGCGGTGGAGGCCTTGCGGGCCGTTTTAAGGGTGTGTTTGACAAATGTCTGAACGTACGCCGGAACATGGGCCTGCTTAAGGGCTTGCGGTAGAGAAAAAGAGTGTGTGAATTGACGTATGAATGTCTCGATTCTCTCAGTGGGCGCGCTGACTTCAGCCATTGCATCCAGGTACAAACGGAAATGACTGACAGGCTGGCCGTTCAGGCCAATATCAGACTCCTCACCGGTAATGATTTCATTGATGAGACGGGCGCAGTCCTCATGCTGCACCGGCATCCACGGGATTTGTGTGCAAGTGAGATCACGTTGCAGTCGTTTAGCCAGGCTCATGAAGTCCCATACCGCAAACACATGGCGACTCATGAACAGTCTGACGTGTTCGATCGAACGAATGGCAGCATAGAGTGGATGTTGGGCCAGCCGGCATTGATAGGGTTCGAGTTCTGTTTCAAACATGGTTTGCATCCTTGCAATAAAGGGGTTTGGGAGGGCGGGCTATTAGATGGCATTGCGCAGCTGGCGAAGTTCTGTGAAGAGCCGTGACCATGCTTTTGGCGACGGCAGCATGAGCCCGGTATCTTTCTTATAGATCCGCCATTCATCGCCAAATATCGCTTCAAGGCGTTTATCCATGTGCCATGTGCCCAAGTACATATAAACCGTCGCCCCGACCGAAAAGAGCAGGGTGTCGTACGTCATGATGGGGTGAGCCCAGAAAAACAACATTAAGAACGTATGATGGGGAAAGCGTATGTAACGTTTGATGCCTTGTACGTGTAGGCGATAGGGAAGGGGGATTTTTTCCCCTCTTAGGCGCGCAATTAGTTGGTGAGCACCGAGCCATTGCCAAAACGTCGAGGTGTAACGGAAGCAGTAAATGGTCAGGCCCAACAACGTCACCATCGACAATGCAGCGAAATGAAACAGTGGGCTGCCCGGTATCAACACATAGATGTATTGCCCGGACGGTTGCCAATAAAGAATGCCCAGGATCAGCGTGCCCGCAGAAAATACACACATGCCGACATTCCAGCTCCAGGCTGGAAAGAATGCTTCATAAAGACTCATTGCGGGTCGGGTTGTCAGGCAAGAGTGGACAAGTCCATAAGAAACCATAATCAGCGTATCGATCTGCCACCAATTCATAGTGTCTACCTTCCTTGGTTAAAAAGCCGTTGGATGTTTCGAAGGTCAGACTCTAGAAGCCGGATGGGCAGGCGTCTACTGGTAGAACTAACAGGTGATAAGTTGGTTTGATAATAGAACTACTTTCATTTTGTTATAACTGCGTAAACACAGCCGCTTCCGTGTGGCTTATTCGGTTGGGTTCAACGGTCGTCTAACCAAAGGCTCACAACAAGCTGATCGGATAGTTGACGATCAATCGGTTCTCATCGAACTCGTTGTTGCTGAAGTCGCGGCGGCGGGTCGAGTTGCGCCATTTGACGTTCAGGTCTTTGAGCGTGCCGCTCTGCACGGTGTAGCCCAGTTCGCTTTCGCGGCCCATTCCTTGCCGTCGGTGAGGGCACCAGTGTGGACGTTGCCGCCGCTAATGTAGCGGTTCATCAGGGTCAAGCCCGGTACGCCCGCGGCGACGAAGTTGTAGTCGTGGCGCAATTGCCAGGATTTTTCTTTGGCATTGTCATAGCTTGAGTTATAGCTGTCGTTGGCCAAGGTGCCGCCGCTGGTGCCGTTGACCCGCATCCAGGCGCTGTCGCCGGTGAGTTTTTGCAGGCCGACATAGAAGGTGTTGCCGCCGTATTTGGCCGAGAACATGCCAGACCAGGTCTGGTTTTCCAGCTCGCCGGCCCGGGCGACGCGGTGGCATGGTGTCGAACCTGTGTTATTGGTCTTGTGCCACGAATGGTGCGGGGGATGTACTCGATGGTTCAATCGGGTAATGTGGGTTTTGGGCGATTATCGAACGGCAAAATATCTTATCCGACGCAACAAGAAGCCCACCAATCGGTGGGCTTCTTGTTTTACAGCGCTATCAGAACAACTTCAGCTTCGGCGCTTCTTCTTTCAACGGCTCGTTCTTCGCCGTCTGCTCGTTCCAGCCACCGCCCAGTGCCTTGTACAGATTGACGGCACTGACCAGTTGCGCCAGACGGTCGGTGATCAGTACTTGTTGGGCACTGAACAGCTGACGCTGGGCATCGAGGAAGGTCAGGTTGCTGTCGACACCAATGCGGTAGCGACGCTCGGCCAGACGGTAGTAGTCCTGGTTCGCGGTGACGAAATCACGCTGGGCCTGCAACTGATCGGTGTAGGTCTGGCGGGCGGCCAGGCCGTCGGCGACTTCCTGGAAGGCCGTTTGAATGGACTTCTCATAGTTCGCCACGCCGATGTTTTTCTGGATTTTTGAATAATCCAGGCTGGCGCGCAGGCTGCCGGCATTGAAGATTGGCAGGTTGATCTGCGGCTGGAACAACCAGGTGCCCGAACCGCCCTTGAACAGACCGGACAGGTCCGGGCTCAGGCTCCCGGCATTGGCGGTCAGGCTGATGCTCGGGAAGAAGGCAGCCCGTGCCGCGCCGATGTTGGCGTTGGCGGCTTTCAGGTTGTATTCGGCCTGGAGGATGTCTGGGCGACGTTGCAGCAAGTCCGATGGCAGGCCAGGGGGCACGTCGCTCAGCAGGTCGTCAGCCAATGGCTTGGGCGTTTGCAGGTTGGCCGGGATACCGGTGCCGAGCAGCAGCACCAGGCTGTTTTCATCCTGGGCGACTTGACGTGTGTACTTGGCCTGTTGCGCGCGGGCGTTTTCCACCGAGGTACGCGACTGGGCCAGGTCCAGGGCCGAGGCTACACCCACTTCGTTGCTGCGGGCGGTGAGCTTGTAGCTCTCGTCGAATGCACCAAGGGTGTCCTGCGTCAGCTTCAGCAGCTCCTTGTCGGCTTGCCAGGTCAGGTAGGCATTGGCCACGCTGGCCACCAGGCTGATTTGGGTGCTGCGGCGCGCTTCTTCAGTGGCGAAGTATTT
This sequence comes from Pseudomonas sp. MDT1-16, assembly GCF_054898115.1. Lineage (NCBI taxonomy): Bacteria > Pseudomonadati > Pseudomonadota > Gammaproteobacteria > Pseudomonadales > Pseudomonadaceae > Pseudomonas > Pseudomonas sp. MDT1-16. The sequence goes on along the minus strand of NZ_CM142717.1, from coordinate 4,958,509 downwards.
CTGCAACGCTTCTTCGCTCAGGCTGCGAACCCGACCGAACAGGTCGAGTTCATAGGCGCTGATGCCGACCGTGGCCGAGTAGGAACTGGTGATACCCGCTTCGCCGGTCTGCGAGGCGCGTGCCGGGACGCGCTGACGGCTACCGGTGCCGTTGGCCGACACCGCCGGAAACAGATCGGCGCGCTGGATGCGGTATTGAGCCGCGAAGGCGTCGATGTTCAGCGCCGCGACACGCAGATCACGGTTGTTTTCCAGGGCGACCTGGATCAGCTGTTGCAGCGCCGGGTCGTGGAAAAACTGCTTCCAGCCCTGTTCGGCGGCAGCTTGGGCCGGCGCCTGGGCCGACGAATACGCCGGACCTTGCGGATACTGGCCCGCCACCGGTGCTTCAGGCTGCTGATAATCGGGTATCAGCGAGCAGCCGCCGAGCACGAAGGCGGCAACAGCCAGGGAGAGTAGCGACTTGCTCATTAGCCAGCCTCTTTAGAAGGTTCAATAACGTCGTCCTGGTCAGCGGTTTTGCGCTGCCCAATGGCCGATACGGTGACGAAAAACAAGGGGACCCAGAAGATTGCCAGTACCGTGGCGGTGATCATACCGCCAATGACCACGGTACCGATGGCGTGTTGGCTGCCCGAGCCAGCACCGCTGGAAATGGCCAGGGGCACCACGCCGAGGACGAACGCCAGGGACGTCATGATGATCGGGCGCAACCGCATGCGGCAAGCCTCGATGGCTGCCTCCTGCAAGCTCTTGCCCTGTTCGTGCAGGTCTTTGGCGAACTCGACGATCAGAATGGCGTTTTTCGCCGCCAGACCGATGGTGGTCAACAGACCCACCAGGAAGTACACGTCGTTGGACAGACCGCGCAGGCTGGTCGCCATCAGCGCACCGATAATCCCCAGCGGTACCACGAGCACCACCGCAATCGGAATCGACCAGCTTTCATACAACGCCGCCAGACACAGGAACACCATCAGGATCGACAACGCGAACAGCGCCGGTGCCTGAGAGCCTGCCAGTCGTTCTTCATACGACAGACCGGTCCAGGAAATACCGACACCGGCCGGCAGTTTCTTCGCCAGGGCTTCGACTTCGGCCATGGCTTCACCGCTGGAATAACCCGGTGCCGGGGTGCCAAGGATTTCCATCGCTTCTACGCCGTTGTAACGCGACAGTTTCGGTGCACCGTAAATCCACTCACCCTTGGCGAACGCCGAGAACGGGACCATGGTGCCGGCGCTGTTGCGCACGTACCATTTCTTGACGTCTTCAGGACTCATGCGCGAACCCGGCTGGCCTTGCACGTACACCTTTTTCACCCGACCGCGGTCGATGAAGTCGTTGACGTAGCTACTGCCCAGCGCAATCGACAGGGTGCTGTTGATGTCGGTGAGCGTCACGCCGAGGGCGCTGGCCTTCTCGTCGTCGATTTCCAGTTGGTATTGCGGTTCGTCGTTCAGACCGTTCGGACGGACTTGCGACAGCACCTTGCTCTGCGCCGCCATGCCGAGGAACTGGTTGCGCGCTTCCATCAGCTTGTCGTGACCGATACCGGCGCGGTCCTGCAGGAACACGTCGAAACCGGTGGCGTTACCCAGCTCCAGTACCGCCGGTGGGGCGAAGGCAAACACCATGGCGTCCCGGAAGGTGAAGAAGTGCTGCTGGGCACGGGCCGCGAGTTTGAACACGCTGTTGTCGGCGTTACGTTCGCCCCACGGTTTGAGCATGATGAACGCCATACCCGAGCTCTGGCCACGGCCGGCGAAGTTGAAGCCGGTCACGGTAAACACCGAGGCCACCGCGTCGCCTTCACCACCATCCTTGCTCGGACGCAGCAGGAACTCACGCATTTCGTCCACGACCACTTGCGTGCGCTCGGCACTGGAGCCGGCCGGGGTTTGCACCTGGGCGAACAGTACGCCCTGGTCTTCTTCCGGGAGGAACGAGGACGGGATGCGCATGAACAGCCAGATCATGCCGACGACGATGATCACGTAGACCAGCAGGTACGGCAGCTTGTTGCGCAGAATAATGCCAACGCCACGTTCGTAGCTTTTCACGCTACGGTCGAAGTTGCGGTTGAACCAGCCGAAGAATCCGCGTTTCGGAACGCCGTGCTCGCCTTTCGGAATCGGCTTGAGCATGGTGGCGCAGAGTGCCGGGGTGAAGATCAGCGCGACCAGTACCGACAGGGCCATGGCCGAGACGATGGTGATCGAGAATTGCTTATAGATCACACCGGTAGAACCGCCGAAGAATGCCATCGGCAGCAGTACCGCCGACAGTACGAGCGCAATACCGACTAGCGCACCCTGGATCTGCCCCATGGATTTCTTGGTGGCCTCCTTGGGTGACAAGCCTTCTTCGCTCATGACCCGTTCGACGTTTTCCACCACGACGATGGCGTCGTCCACCAGCAAGCCGATGGCCAGCACCATACCGAACATGGTCAGGGTGTTGATGCTGAAACCGAACGCCGCAAGGATCCCGAAGGTACCCAGCAATACCACTGGCACGGTCATCGTGGTGATGACGGTGGCGCGGAAGTTTTGCAAGAACAGGAACATCACCAGGAACACCAGTACGATCGCTTCGACCAGGGTTTCAACCACACCCTTGATCGATTCGGTCACCACCGGAGTCGTGTCGTACGGGAACACCACTTCCATCCCTTGCGGGAAGAACGGCTTGAGGGTTTCGATGGTCTTGCGCAGGGCTTTTGCAGTGTCGAGGGCGTTGGCACCGTTGGCCAGTTTCACCGCCAGACCGGAGGCCGGACTGCCGTTGAACTGGGCACTGACCGAGTAGTTTTCGCCGCCCAGACCGACATTCGCCACATCGCCGACACGCACTTGCGAGCCGTCCTTGTTGACCTTCAACAGGATCGCCTTGAACTGCTCGGCGGTTTGCAGGCGGGTCTTGCCGATGATCGTCGCGTTCAACTGCTGACCGGCCACTGCAGGCAAGCCACCGAGCTGACCGGAGGAAATCTGCACGTTTTGCGCAGCGATGGCGGTTTTCACGTCGCCAGGGGTCAGGTTGTAGTTGTTCAGCTTGGCGGGGTCGAGCCAGATCCGCATCGCGTACTGGGCACCGAAGACCTGGAAGTCACCGACACCGGCGGTCCGCGAGACCGGGTCCTGCATGTTCGACACGATGTAGTTGGCCAAGTCGTCCTTGGTCATGCTGCCGTCGCGTGAGACCACGCCGATCACCATCAGGAAGTTCTTCACTGCCTTGGTGACGCGGATACCCTGTTGCTGCACTTCTTGCGGCAGCAGCGGGGTGGCCAGGTTCAGCTTGTTCTGGACCTGAACCTGCGCGGTATCGGAGTTGGTGCCTTGTTCGAACGTCGCGGTAATGGTCATGCTGCCGTCGGAGTTACTTTCCGAGGAAACATAACGCAGGTTATCGATACCGTTGAGCTGTTGCTCGATCACCTGCACCACGGTGTCCTGCACGGTTTGTGCGGACGCGCCCGGGTAGGTCACCTGGATCGCAATGGCCGGAGGCGCAATGCTCGGGTATTGGTTGATCGGGAGTTTGAGGATCGATAGTGCCCCGACCAGCATGATCACCAGGGCAATTACCCAGGCGAAAATCGGACGGTCGATAAAAAATTTCGACATGGTTTACTCCCCTTTGCCGCTGGAAGCCTTGCTAGCTGCCTGTGCGGAAGCCGGGTTCTTCGCGCCAATGTTAGTCGCCTCGGTTGCCTTGACTTCGACGCCAGGTTTGACGAATTGCAAGCCTTCGGTGATCAGGCGATCGCCTGCCTTCAGACCGTCTTCAATCAGCCATTGGCTGCCGACAGTACGGCTGGCCTTGAGCTGACGCAGTTCGACCTTGTTGTCCGCACCGACGACCAGCGCAGTCGGGGTGCCTTTGAGGTCGCGGGTCACGCCTTGTTGAGGAGCGAGGATCGCCGCGCTGTTTACCCCGGCCTGCAATTGGGCGTGTACAAACATGCCTGGCAGCAGGGTGTGATCAGGGTTGGGGAATACCGCACGCAAGGTCACGGAACCGGTGGTCTGGTCCACCGAGACTTCGGAGAACTCGAGTTTGCCTTCCTGCTTGTACTGGCTGCCGTCTTCGAGGGTCAGTTTGACCGCTGCCGCCGTGTCGCCGGCCTTTTGCAGACGACCGCTTTCCAGTTCGCGGCGCAATTCAAGCAGCTCCACGGAAGACTGGGTCACGTCGACGTAGATGGGGTCGAGTTGCTGGATCACCGCCATGGCATCGGCCTGGCCGTTGCTGACCAGCGCGCCCTCGGTCACGTTCGAGCGGCCGATGCGACCGGAGATCGGTGCGTAGACCTTGGTGTAACGCACATTGATCTGCGCGGTTTGCAGGGTAGCTTCCGATTGCAACCGGTTGGCCAGGGCCGTGTCGTATTCCTGGCGGCTGACGGCCTGCTCTTTGACCAGTTGCTGGTAGCGATCCGAAATCGACTTGGTCTGTTGCAGGTTGGCTTGAGCGCTTTTCAAAGTGGCTTCATAAACAGCCGGATCAATCTGATACAGCTGCTGGCCAGCCTTGACGTCGCCGCCTTCCTTGAACAGGCGCTTGAGAATGATGCCGTTCACCTGAGGGCGAACTTCGGCGATGCGGTACGCGCTGGTACGGCCCGGAAGCTCGGAGGTCAGGGTGAAGGCTTGAGGTTGCAGAGTAACGACGCCGACCTGAGGGGGTGGTGGGGCAGGTGCCGCCTCTTCCTTTTTGCATCCGCTGAGCAGCGATGCCAAGGCGAGGGTAGCGACCAGAGCGGTAACAGCTGGCTTGAATTGCATGAAAATCCTCGGGTCAGGCGCGCAAATTGCGCACTAGAAATGTGGAAAGGTAAAAAATGTGCGCTGAGTGGATAAGTAGCTTGCTAAGCAATATACTTACGTTCATGGTTGTTTGTAAACACCTTGACTGTGTATCCACACCGTTACGAAAGCTGTTCAAAGATCCGAATTGTAGGCCGGGGACTACGCCTAAGAGCGCTTGCCCCACTTTTGTTCAGCGAATAGTCAGAAATCGCTGAAGCATCCTGATTGAGGTTGTACTGCCATGGTTCGTCGTACCAAAGAGGAAGCTCAAGAAACCCGTAGCCAGATACTCGAAGCGGCAGAAAAAGCCTTTTTTGAGCGGGGCGTGGCGCGCACGACACTGGCGGACATCGCGACACTGGCTGGCGTCACTCGCGGGGCCATCTACTGGCATTTCAGCAACAAGGCGGATCTGGTGCAGGCCATGCTTGATACCTTGCAAGAGCCGCTGGATGAAATGGCCAAGGCCAGTGAAAGCGAAGATGAACTCGACCCCTTGGGCTGCATGCGCAAGCTGCTGATTCATTTGTTTCATCAAGTTGCCCTGGACCCGAAAACCCGACGCATCAATGAGATTCTGTTTCATAAGTGCGAATTCACCGATGAAATGTGCGACCTGCGACAGCAGCGCCGAGCGGTCAGTCTTGATTGCAATGTGCGAATCGCCCTGGCCCTGAGTAATGCGGTCAATCGGGGACAGTTACCGGAAAGCCTCGATACGGCCCGCGCGGCCATCAGCCTGCATGCTTACATCGACGGCATCCTGTATCAGTGGCTGTTGGCGCCCGACAGCTTTGAACTGCACATCGATGCCGAGCGCTGGGTCGATACAGGGTTGGACATGCTGGGCTTGAGCCCCAGCCTGCGCAAATGAAACAAAATGCGTAATTGGATCCGGTTGTGTCAACAATTAAGGCGGGCGTTGATCCCTTCAATGCTCGCCTTATTGCAATGCGATGCTTTTATATACGGACGCTCGCCAGGTTGATAGGTAGTGAGCTACCTGATTTGTAGGGATTTTGTGAGTGACCCGGCGCAAAAAAGCCCCGGCTCTTTCGAGTTGGGGCTTTTTTGTTTCAAACTGCTGACGCTTACATCACCGGGTAGTCGATATAACCGACCGGACCCTTGGCATAAAATAACTCAGGACGCGCCTCGTTCAGCGGTGCGTCGGCCTTCAGGCGTGCCGGCAGATCCGGGTTGGCAATGAACGGCACGCCGAAGGCCACGGCATCAGCCTTGCCGCTGGCGAGCCAGGCGTTGGCGCTGTCTTTGGTGAAGCGTTCGTTGACGATGTACGGGCCGCCAAACGCTTCTTTCAATTGTGGGCCGAGGCTGTCGCCGGCATCTTTCTCGCGGGAGCAGATGAACGCGATGCCACGGTTGCCCAGTTCGCGAGCGACGTAGATGAAGGTCTCAGACAGGTTGTCGTCGCCCATGTCATGGAGATCGGCACGTGGTGACAGGTGCACACCGACGCGGCCCGCGCCCCAGACTTCGATCGCGGCATCGGTCACTTCCAGCAACAGGCGCGCCCGGTTTTCCAGGGAGCCGCCGTAGTTGTCGGTGCGCTGGTTGGTGCTGCTTTGCAGGAACTGGTCGAGCAGGTAACCGTTGGCGCCGTGGATTTCCACGCCGTCGAAACCGGCCGCCTTGGCGTTCTCGGCACCGACGCGGTAGGCCTCGACAATGTCGGCGATTTCAGCGATTTCCAGGGCGCGTGGGGTTGGGAAGTCGGCCAGTGGGCGAACCAGGCTGACATGGCCTTTTGGCTGAATGGCGCTTGGTGCGACCGGCGCTTCACCGCCCAGGTACGACCCGTGGGAAATACGGCCAACGTGCCACAGTTGCAGGAAAATCTTGCCGCCCGCGCCGTGGATTGCTTTGGTCACATTGGCCCAGCCACGCACCTGATCGTTGGACCAGATGCCCGGGGTGTCCGGGTAGCCGACGCCCATCGGCGTGACCGAAGTGGCCTCGCTGAGGATCAGGCCGGCCGAGGCGCGTTGGACGTAGTACTCGGCCATCAGCGCGTTTGGCACGCGGCCTTCGTCGGCGCGGCAGCGAGTCAGCGGCGCCATGATGATGCGGTTGGACAATTCGAGGTCGCCCAGTGTGATCGGATCGAAAATAGTCGTCATGAAATAGCGCTCTTGTAGAGATCAGTGGGTAGCAGGAGCCAGCTCGGGATCACCGTTCTGACGGAAAGTAATCAGGGTCACCAGCAGGGCGAGTACCGCCAGTACAGCGGCCGCGAGCGGCACGCTGGTCAAGCCGAAACCATGGGCGATGACGCTGCCACCGACCCAGGCACCCAGTGCATTGCCGATATTGAAAGCGCCAATGTTCAGGGTCGACACCAGGTTCGGTGCGGCCTTGCCGTAGGTCACGACATTCACTTGCAGGGCGGGTACGGCGGCGAAGCACGCGGTGGCCCAGAGGAACAGGGTGATTTCGGTCGGAATCACTGCAACGCTGGTCCAGGTCAGCACGGTGGAAACCACCGCCATGGCGATGAACACACCGATCAGCGTTGCAGCCAGGCTTTTGTCTGCCAGCTTGCCGCCAATGATGTTGCCGACCGTCAGGCCCAGGCCGATGAGCATCAGGGTCCAGGTCACGCCGCGGGGCGAGATACCGGTGATTTCGCCCAACAGAGGTGCGACGTAGGTGAACAGCGTGAAGACCGACGCGGCGAACAGTGCGGTCATGCTCAGGGACAGCCAAATCCCGGCGCCTTTGAGGGCGCGCAATTCGGCGCGCATGTCGAGTTTCTCTTCATCGCGCTTGGCCGGCAGGAAGCGGATCAGGCCGATCAATGCGATCACACCCATCACGGTCACAGCCCAGAAGGTCGACCGCCAGCCGGCTTGCTGACCGAGCGCGGTGCCCAGCGGAACGCCGAGCACGTTGGTCAGGGTCAGGCCGGTGAACATCAAAGCTACCGCCGAAGCGCGTTTGTTCGCCGGAACGAGACCTGCCGCCACCACCGAACCGATACCGAAGAACGCACCGTGGCAGAGGGCGGTGACCACACGGGCAAACATCAGCACGTTGTAGTCGGTCGCCATTGCACAGAGCAGGTTGCCAATGATGAAGATGCCCATCAACACTACCAGTGCAGCCTTGCGCGGTAACTTGGCAGTGGCCAGTGCCATGAACGGCGCACCGATGGCCACGCCCAGCGCGTAACCAGTCACCAGCCAGCCAGCGCCAGGGATCGACACGCCGAGGTCAGCTGCCACGTCGGGCAACAAGCCCATGATGACGAACTCGGTGGTGCCGATGGCGAAGGCGCTCAAGGCCAGAATGAGTAGCGAGAGGGGCATTGTTGATTCCTTATCGGCGTACTGACGTAAAGGGTCAGAGCTCTTTGCTGAAGGTGCTGAGGAATTCCTGAATGGTTTCCTCATTGCGTTTGAAAAAATGCCACTGGCCGACTTTGCGGCTGCTGATCAGGCCGGCGCGTTGCAGGGTCGCCAGGTGTGCGGACACCGTGGACTGCGACAAACCGCAACGTTGATCGATCTGACCGGCGCAGACGCCGTGCTCGTTGCTGTGGGACTGGTCGGGGAATTCGACGGTCGGGTCTTTGAGCCAGTGCAGGATGTCTCGCCGTACTGGGTGTGCCAGGGCTTTTATTATTTCGTCGAGATTGATAGTCATGGTGTGGGCTCGTGATGATTAAAACGCTATATCGCGATGAGGCGAACTTTAAATCGTTGGTTCGCGATATACCAATATGATTTTGGTCTGATGACCGCTTAATTCGGTATATCGAGTTATAACGATATGCTGGGTGTAACGATACAACGGCGCAGTGCTAAGCTGCGCGCATGAACTATCTCGCACATCTGCACCTCGGTGGCCAGCGCCCCGGTCAATTGCTCGGCAGTCTGTATGGCGATTTCGTCAAAGGGCGGCTGCAAGGGCAGTTCGATCTGGAGATCGAAGCGGCCATCCAGCTGCATCGAAGCATCGATGTCTTTACCGACCGCCATCCGTTGGTGGACGTTTCGTTATCGCGTTTTTCCCTGACCCGCAGGCGTTACGCCGGGATCGTGCTCGACGTGTTTTTCGACCATTGCCTGGCGCGTGACTGGACGCTGTACGCCGACAGGCCGCTGGAGCAATTCACTTCGGACGTGTACCGGGTTTTGTCCGCCGAGCCGCAACTGCCGGAACGTCTGGCGCAGATCGCGCCGCACATGATGGCCAATGACTGGTTGGGTTCTTACCGGGAGTTCGCGGTGCTGGAGCAGGTGCTGCGGGGGATTTCGCGGCGGTTGACGCGGCCGGAGGAACTGGCCGCAGCGATGCAGGAGTTGCGGGTGTTGTATGAGCCGTTGAGTGATGACTTTCGGTTGTTCTATCCGCAGCTTCAGGACTTTGCCCAGAACCGCTGACACGATCCTTGTAGGAGCGAGGCTTGCCCGCGAAGAACGATAACGCGGTGTCTCAGGTACACCGCGGCGTTCCCTTCGCGGGCAAGCCTCGCTTCTACAAAAGGGTTACGCGGCGATAAGTTCGCCGGCACGTCGCGGTTCTGCAGGTTTCGCCACTTCCCCAAACAACGCCTTCTGCACCGCCTGCTGTGCCTCGAACGCCAGCGCCGCACGCTCGCGACCTTCGCAAGCGATCGGCTTGAGCAGATGAATCTCCACCTCACCCCGATCATTGGCAAACAAGCGCATCAAGTGCGAGAGCAAATCATCATCGCCAATGAACGGCGCCAGCGAATCGAGCTCACCGTCGCGCAGATAACGAATCGCCACCGGCTGCAACTTCACTTCGGAATCGATCGCCGCAGACAGCAAGCGACCATGAAAAGTACGCAGCGAACGGCCATCGGTGGTGGTGCCTTCCGGGAACATCAGCAGCGGATGTTCCTGCTCCAGATGACGGGTCATCTGTTTGCGGATCAACTGACTGTCACCTGAACCGCGCCGGATGAACAGGCTACCGGCCTTGGCCGCCAACCAGCCTGCCACCGGCCAGGTGCGCACTTCGGCCTTGGACAGGAACGACAGCGGCGTGAGCATGCCCAGCAGTGGAATGTCGGTCCAGGACACGTGGTTGCTGACCCACAGCATCGGCGCTTTCGGCAATTCACCGTGCACGGTCATGCGAAAGGGCAGGGCATTGCTCAACCGCGCCATGAAGAACCGCGACCAGCGTTGGCGGCGGACCATCGAATGAGCGATCCCCAAACGTTCGAACATCCCGAACACTCCGGCCATGCTCAACCCCAGCGCCACGACCACAAGCACTCGCGCAATCCGCGCGTAAACCCGTAACCGGCTCATCACACGGCCGCCTTGAAGTGCTTGGCATAGCGCGGGCAGAGTTCGTCGCGCTTGAGCAGGATGAACACGTCGGCAACCTGGAAGTCTTCGTCCCAGCACGGTTCGCCGCAGATCTTCGCGCCAAGGCGCATGTAGGCCTTGAGCAGCGGTGGCATTTCGGCGATGACGTTGGACGGGATGTCGAGACTCGGCAGCGGTTTTTTCGGTTCGGCCCGCAGGTGTTCTGTGCACAGGTAGCGTTCGCGCAGGCGCTGCATGATCGCGTGGGCCTGAATGCCGCCATCCCGCATCGGGATGCTCGCGCAACCCATCAAATAGCTGTAGCCACCCTGGTTCAGCACTTCGGCCAGTTCGCCCCACAGTACGGCGATGGTGCCACCGTTGCGGTAGGCGGGGTCGACGCAGGTGCGACCGATTTCCAGGATTGGGCCTTTCAAGTGGACCAGGCCGTGCAGCCTGAATTCTTCTTCGCTGTAGAACTTGCCCAGGCTGCTGGCGGCCGTGTGGTCGAGCAAACGGGTGGTCGCCACCAGACGTCCGGTGTTCAAGTCACGCACGCCGATGTGGGCGCAGTGAACATCATAGTCATCCATGTCCAGACCCAGCTCCGCGCCTTTCAGCTTGGCGTTGAATTCGCCGCTGAACACGTTGAAGCGCAGGGCCTGGGCTTCCTGCAAGGCCTCGGCGCCCACCAGGCGTTCGGCTTGCAGGCGGCGTTCATTGCCGGTGTCGCTGATGCGGGCGATCTGAGTCATTGCGAATCTCCGTACGGGCCGGTCACCCGTCTTGGGTTGCAGCCGATCGACTTTCTTTATGCAGCCGTGTTGTGCAAAGTCAGGCTATGTAGCCCCGGTGTCATCGCCATGAAGCTTTGGTGATGCTTGTATGACAGCCCACGAGGAGCCCCCTATGCCCTGGCAAAACCTGTTGCGCCGCCGCGATCGTCTGCCCGCCAACCCGGACCTGGGCGAGGGGTTCGCGACCTTATTGCACCCGTTGGGCAACGTCACGCCGTTCGAGTTGGCGGTGGCCGGCGGGCGTTTGATGTCGACGCCGGGGCTGGCGTTTCTGGTGGGGTATCAGGCGGCGTTGCGCATGCTTTGGCCGAGCGCGCCGCTGAGCCTCGGCGCGTTATGCGCGACCGAACAACGCAGCCTGAGGGTGGCGGACATGCAGACCCGTCTCAGCGATTTGCGTCTGAGCGGGCGCAAGGATTTTGTCACCGCAGGCGATGCCGCCGATTGGCTGCTGATCGCTGCTCGCAGTGAAGCACCTGACGAAAAACCGCGCCTGAGCCTGGCGGTGGTCTATCCCGATGAACCGGGCGTGCGCGTGGAAAAACTCCCGGCAATCGCGTTGATGCCGGACATCAGCCACGGTCGGCTGTTTCTCGATAACGCTCAGTGCGAACTGTTGGCGGGGGATGGCTGGGAGGCTTACATCAAGCCGTTCCGCACCCTTGAGGACATCTATGTGTTGAGCGCCATGACCGCTTGGCTGTACGGCATCGGTCAGGACAGCGACTGGCCGCAAGCCTTGCAACTGCGTTTGCTGGCGCTGCTGGCCGGGTGTGCGGAAGTCAGCCGGCAGGCGCCGAATAATCCGTTCGGGCATGTGTTGCTCGGTGGCTTGTTCGCGCAGTTCGATGGGCTCAAGGCTGAGGTGACTCAAGCACTGGCCGATGGCCCGCAGCATTGGGCCGCGATGTGGCAGCGCGATCAGGGGGTGATGGATTTGGCGGCGGGTGCGCGGGGGAAGCGATTGGCCAAGGCACTCGCTGGATCTTCGTTGAATTGACGGGCCTCATGGGGAACACAAATCCCGGAACTGTCATCAACCGCGACTAGGCTCAGCAGGTCCATCCCTCCGAGCAGCCACCATGATCAAAGGCTTGTCGCTGATTTTCGGGCTGTTGCTCAACCTCACGGCCCACGCCGAAAACTGGCCTGCCGAGCAATGGTCGACCGCCCCGACAGTCACCGGGCCGGCGCTTCAAGCCCTGGAGACTTACGCCTTCTCACCCCGTGATGAGGCCACCCGAAAAGGCATCCGCACCGACGCCTTGCTGGTGATCCGCGACGGTCAGTTGATCTACGAGCGCTACGCCGACCCCACCACCGCCGACACCCCGCACTTGACCTGGTCCATCAGCAAAAGCCTGATGGCCACGGTCCTCGGCGTGGCCTATGGCGAGGGCCTGTTCAAACTCACGGACCCGGTGCTGAAGTTTTATCCACCGCTGGAAAAGCACCCGACGATGACCATGGCCGATCTGCTGCACTGGGCCTCGGGCCTGGACTGGCAGGAAGACTATGAATACGCGCCGTTGAAATCCTCGGTGGTCGCGATGCTCTACACCCGTGGTCACCAGGACATGGCCGCGTTCACCGCTGATCACGCTGAATACGCCAAACCCGGTCAGGCATTCCGTTACTCCAGTGGCGACAGCAATCTGTTGTCCGCCGCGCTGAAAAACATCGTCGGCCCGACCCGCTATCCGGACTCTCCATGGACCGCTCTGTTCGAACCCTTGGGGATTCGTCACGCTGTCTGGGAAACCGATGCCACGGGGACGTTCGTCGCGTCATCCTATGCCTATCTCACCGCCAGGGATCTGGCCCGAGTCGGTCTGCTGATGGCGCGCGACGGCCGTTGGGGCGAGCGCCAATTGCTGCCCAGGGACTGGACCACTTTCAACCGCGAACCGTTCGCCCACTATCAAGCCAGTCAGGACGACGCCGTGCCCGGCGGCCATTGGTGGCTTAACCGCGCGGTGGAGGGCGCGGCAAAACCCTGGCCCGATGCACCCGACGACACCTTCGCCGCGCTGGGGCATTGGGGTCAGGCGATGTACGTGATTCCCGGCGAAAACCTGGTAATCGTGCGCTATGGCGATGACCGCGACGCCAGCTACCAGCACAACGAGTTGCTCAAACTCGCGCTCAAGGCATTTGCCGCGAAGGTGCAGCCATGAACCGCCGCAGCCTTGTTCGTCGCCGCCCGTTCAGCACGCTGTTGTTGATCCTGCTGATCGCCTTGCTCGGCTGGGTCTGGCAGGAACGCGTCGCGCTGTGGGCGTTCCCGGACATCATCAGCGCCTACACCGCCAAGGAATATTGTTCGTGCCGTTACGTGATGAACAACCCGGCCGAGTACTGCCACAGCTATGTGAAACAGTGGTTGCCGACCAGTGGCTTTACCGATGACGCCGCCAGTAGGCGCGTGACAGTCAGCGGCTTGGGTCGCAGCAACAGCGCGCAATGGATCAACGAGCGTCAAGGCTGTCGCCTGCAACCCTGAGCACCACTGTCCTTGTAGCAGCTGGCGAAGCCTGCGTTCGGCTGCGCAGCAGTCGTAAATCCTGCATGCAAGATTCTCCAGACACACCGTGGTGCCTGATTTCACGTCGGCTTCGCCGCCGAACGCAGGCTTCGCCAGCTGCTACAGGTTTGCATCTTGCTCCCGGGCGGTTAAGGTTCGTGCAGGTTTATTTGCCCCACGAGTCTCTATGTTCAACCGCTCCCTCTGCAAAACCCTCGCCTTCCTGCTGCTGGCCGGTGCCGCCCTGTCGGCCCATGCCGATTGGTATCTGGACGGCGAGTCCTCGCGGCTGTCTTTCATCAGCACCAAAAACACCAACACCTCCGAAGTGCAGCGCTTTCTGGTGCTGCACGGCAAGGTCAGCCCCAAAGGCCTGGCCGAGGTCGAAGTCGAGGTGGACTCGGTCAACAGCGGCATCCCGCTGCGCGATGAGCGCATGCGCAAGGACTTGTTTGACATCCAGGCCTTCCCCGAAGCGCTGATCACCGCGCAAATCGATCTGCGGCCGATCAATGATCTGGCGCCCGGTGCGCAACTTGAATTGCGCCTGCCGCTGACCGTCAACCTCCATGGCAAACAACACGAATACACCGCCGAACTGTTGGCAACCCGTCTCGATGACCGACGCTTCCAGGTGGTGACCCTCGAACCGCTGATCATCAACGCCGCGGATTTCGACCTGGCCCCCGGCCTGGAAAACTTGCGCAAGGTCGCCGGTTTGTCGGCCATCAGTTTGTCGGTGCCGGTGAGCGCGGTACTGATTTTCACGGCGCGCTGACATGGCCGGCGCAATTTTCCCCTGGCGTGAAGGCAACCGTTTTGAACTGCTGATCGACGGTCCACAGTTTTTCCCTCGGATGTTGGTCGCGATTGCCCGTGCCGAAGAACAGGTCGAGCTGGAGCTGTACCTGGTGGAGGCGGGTGCCTGTGCCGAGGCGATGGTTCAGGCGTTGGTCCAGGCTGCCGAACGTGGCGTGCGCGTGCGCTGCCTGTTCGATGATTACGGCAGCCTCGCGTTCACCCTGACCTTGCGTCGACGTTTGATGGCGGCGGGTGTGGAGCTGCGTTTCTACAATCGCCTGAGCTGGCGGCGCTGGGTCGGCAACTTCTACCGCGATCACCGCAAGCTGTTGCTGGTCGATCAGAGCATGGCCGTGGTGGGCGGCACCGGGGTGACTGATGAGTTCTGGACGCCGGGCGAAGACACCAGCGAATGGCACGAAGTGATGGTGGAAATCACCGGCCCATTGGTCATCGACTGGCAGTTGCTGTTCGACCGCCAATGGATCGCCAACCGGCATCGGCGTGCCTGGAAACCCGCTGCGCATTTTGGCTTGCCGCGTCTGCCGCGCGTGCCGTCCATGGGCGAGGGCATGGGCCGGGTCGCCTATGCCGACGCCCGCCAGCACCGGGACATCCTGCAATCGCTGACTCGCGCGCTGAACAGCGGCCAGCGGCGGATCTGGCTGGCGACCCCGTACTTCCTGCCGACCTGGAAAGTCCGTCGTTCATTGCGCCGGGCGGCTGCGCGCGGTGTTGACGTGCGACTGCTGCTGACCGGGCCGCGCACCGATCACCCGTCGGTGCGTTATGCAGGGCATCGCTACTACCCGCGATTGCTCAGGGCCGGGGTGAAGATCTTCGAATACCAGCCGTGTTTCCTGCATCTGAAAATGGTCCTGATCGACGACTGGGTAAGCATCGGCTCGTGCAATTTCGATCACTGGAATTTGCGTTTCAACCTGGAAGCCAACCTTGAGGCGCTGGACCCTGGGCTGACGCGGGCGGTGGCGGCGAGTTTTGAGAAGGACTTTGCGCAGAGCCAGGAAGTCAGCCTGGAGGTATGGAAACGCCGACCGCTGTGGCGGCGGGTGAAGCAACGGGTGTGGGGATGGGTGGATCGGCTGGTGGTGAATCTGCTGGATCGACGGGGATAGTGACGCCAGATCGTTCCCACGCTCCGCGTGGGAATGCAGCCCGTGACGCTCCGCGTCACTGGACGCGGAGCGTCCCTTGAGGCATTCCCACGCGGAGCGTGGGAACGATCATTGCGCGCAGGGTTACAGCAATTCAAAGCTCTGCTGCGTCACGTCCTGGGAATCCAGGCCGATCTGCACGTTGAACTGGCCTGGTTCCGCAGCGTACTTGAGCTGGGCATTGAAGAACTTCAGGTCGTCCTCAGTGATGGTGAAGTGCACGACTTTCTGTTCGCCGGCCTTGAGCATGATTTTCTGGAAGTTCTTCAGTTCCTTGATCGGCCGGATCATCGAGCCGGTCACGTCCTGGATGTACAACTGCACCACGGTTTCGCCGTCGCGCTTGCCGGTGTTTTTCAGCATGACGCTGGCGTCAAGCTTGCCGGTCTTGTTCAGCGTGGTCGACGACAACGCCATGTCGCTCAGGCTGAAATCGGTATAGCTCAGACCGAAACCGAACGGGAACAGCGGGCCGGTGGTGTCATCGAAATACTGTGAGGTGTAGTTGCCCGGTTTGCCTGGGGTGAACGGCCGGCCAATGCTCAGGTGGTTGTAGTAGGTCGGAATCTGACCCACCGAGCGCGGGAAGGTGATCGGCAATTTGCCCGACGGGTTGTAGTCGCCGAACAGTACGTCGGCGATGGCGTTGCCGCCTTCGGTACCTGTGAACCAGGTTTCCAGAATCGCGTCAGCCTGATCTTTCTCTTCGAGAATCGACAGCGGACGGCCGTTCATCAACACCAGCACCAGCGGTTTGCCGGTGGCCTTCAGGGCCTTGATCAAATCGCGCTGGTTGGCCGGGATGTTCAGGTCGGTGCGGCTCGAGGATTCGTGGGACATGCCACGGGACTCGCCGACCGCAGCGACCACTACATCAGCGTCCTTGGCGGCTTTCACCGCTTCGTCGATCAGCTCTTGGGCCGAACGCGGATCATCCACCACTTCCGGTGCGTCGAAGTTGAGGAAGTTTAGATAATCGAGGACTTTCTTGTCGCTGGTGATGTTGGCGCCACGGGCGTAGATCAGCGTCGATTGCGCGCCCAGTGCGTTGGTCATACCGTCGAGCAGCGTCACCGATTGCGCAGGACGACCGTTGGCGGCCCAACTGCCCATCATGTCGATCGGTGCCTTGGCCAATGGACCGACCAGGACGATTTTCGCAGTTTTCTTCAGCGGCAGGGTTTCGCCCTGGTTCTTCAGCAACACCATGCTGCGGCGCGCAACGTCGCGGGCCTCGGCACGGTGCAGGCGGCTGTCGGCGTTCGTGTCGGCCGGATCATCTTCAGCCTTGCCGATGCGCAGGTACGGGTCTTTGAACAGGCCCATGTCGTACTTGGCGTCGAGCACCGCACGCACGGCGTTGTCGATGTCGCTCTGCTGGATCTCTCCCGCCTTCAGCAGCCCTGGCAGTTCTTTGCCGTAGAGCGTGTCGTTCATGCTCATGTGGATGCCGGCCTTGATCGCCAGCTTCGCGGCTTCGCGTCCATCGCGAGCAACACCGTGTTTGATCAGCTCGAAAATCGCCCCGTGGTCGCTGACGGCCAGGCCTTTGAAGCCCCATTGCTTGCGCAACAGGTCGTTCATCAGCCAGGTGTTGGCAGTGGCTGGCACGCCGTTGATCGAGTTCAGCGCGACCATCACCCCGCCAGCACCGGCGTCGATCGCCGCACGGTACGGTGGCAGGTAGTCCTGGAACATCTTGACCGGGCTCATGTCGACGACGTTGTAGTCACGACCGCCCTCGACCGCGCCGTACAGGGCAAAGTGCTTGACGCTGGCCATGATGCTGTCGGCCGCGTTCGCGCCTGTGCCCTGGAAAGCTTTGACCATGACGCCGGCGATGCGCGAAACCAGATACGTGTCTTCGCCGAAGCCTTCGGAAGTCCGGCCCCAACGCGGGTCGCGGGAGATGTCGACCATCGGCGCGAAGGTGATGTCTAGGCCGTCCGACGCGGCTTCCTTGGCGGCGATGCGCCCGGACAGGCCGATGGCATTCATGTCCCAGCTCGAGGCCAGGGCTATCGGGATCGGGAAAATGGTCCGATGACCGTGGATCACGTCATAGGCGAAGAACATCGGGATCTTCAACCGGCTGCGCATGGCCGCGTCCTGCATCGGACGGTTTTCCGGGCGCGTGATCGAGTTGAACGTGCCGCCGATGTTGCCGGCCGCGATCTCCTTGCGGATCATCTCTCGAGGCATCTCCGGGCCGATGCTGATCAGGCGCAACTGGCCGATCTTTTCATCGAGGGTCATTTGCTTCATCAGGTTGCTGATGAACGCGTCCTTGTTTTCCAGAGGTGCGGGCGTCGTGGCGGCCAATACGGTATGACTGGCCAGGCTGACGAACAGGCCCAGCAAACACAGCTTCTTCATGAATAGTTTTCTCAAAAGCCTAAACGGCAGTGAATACGCGCCGGTCAGCCAAAATTTAGGGAGCGACTATTGTTGTTCAGGTAAATGCAGGCACACTTGTGCAGTGTTTTAGCGCTGGGGCATCTTTTAGCCCATTGGCGCGATGCAATCCAGTGGCGGCAGCAGATTATGCCCGAAGAGCCGGGTTCAAAGTTCGAAGGTTGTTTTTCAACGGAATGTGCAAGGGAGCGTCAATCAGAGCGTCGTGATTTCATCTTCGCCGTGCAGAGATACAACACGGAAATCCGTACCTACCCCGGTCGCTTGTGGCGCACGGTGATGTACAGCGATTTGCCGAACCGCGAAACCTTCGAGGCCACCAGCCCTGATGCGGAAAAAGCGCCTCAAGTGAAGTTCCAGCAAGCGCCGGGACGGGTTTTAAGCATCACCACGGATGAGCGGGTGGTGGATACCGCCCAGATGATCGAGCCTGCGGTGCGCGAGCAGTTGACGCAACCGCTTCACGCCCATGAAGAAGCCACCGGCGAGCAGCTGGGCGCTATTGGGGCATCGGCCAGAAGGACAAAAACACCGGCGCGCTACTGATCGTTGCGCGTGACGATCGCAAGCGGCGGATTGAAGTCGGTATGGCCTGGAAGATCGTCTGGGCGGCAATCCGCTGGATGAACCGTCCACGGTGTATGACTGCAGGTAACAACAATAGCGAGTGGGCATTCTTAAACATGGCATCACTGACTGAACACGAACAACGCAAGGTCGCCGAGGCGATTGCCCGAGTCGAGCGCGACACCGACGCCGAACTGGTGACCGTGCTCGCAGCCCGCGCCGACGACTACGCGTACATCCCGCTGCTCTGGGCCAGCCTGCTGGCGCTGGTGGTGCCGGGTATCGTGCATTACCTGACGGGCTGGATGACCCTGCACAGTTTGCTGTTGGTGCAATGGATCACCTTCATCGTGCTGTGCCTGGTGTTCCGGATGCCGAAAATCACCACGCACCTGATCCCGCGCTCGGTGCGTCACTGGCGCGCCTCGAACCTGGCGCGCCGGCAGTTTCTGGAGCAAAACCTGCACCACACGGTGGGTAGCACTGGCATGCTGATTTTCGTCTCCGAGGCTGAGCGCTATGTGGAGATTCTGGTGGATGAGGGGATCTCCACGCGCCTGGATAACAAGAACTGGGACGTGATAGTTGCCGCGTTTACTCAACAGGTGAAACAGGGGCAGACGTTGCAGGGATTTGTGTCCTGCGTAGAGGCGTGCGGCGAGTTGCTTAAGGTGCATGTGCCGGTGACGCATGTGAGGAATGAGTTACCGAATCGGTTGGTGGTTCTAGGCTGAATCTCAGCAGCGACGCATCCCCCTGTAGCAGCTGGCGAAGCCTGCGTTCGGCTGCGAAGCAGTCGTAAATCCGCTATTCACGGTCTTCCTGATGCACCGCGTGTGCTGATTTTACGACTGCTGCGCAGCCGAACGCAGGCTTCGCCAGCTGCTACAGATCGCACCGTTCGGTAAATAACTGCGTGTCCCAAACCCCCATCCCCCCTAAAATACCCGCCATCCCCCGATCCGCACCGCCCGAGGCCGTTTTTCCCATGTCTGTCACCGCCACTCCCGCCAGCCTCGCGCCGGATCACCACGCTCAGTTTATCGACCTGCTGCAATCCAGCCTCGACGACAACGCCTTCATCAAACTGGTGCTGGCCAAGTACGTCGGCACTGAGGCGGACCTGCAGCGGCTGATCATCAAACAGCTGACAGTCAAGGATCAGCCCTGTCTGTCCTTCGTCTACCGCTACAAGACTCGCGACATCACCAAGAACCTGCCGATTGTCGAGGGTGTAGCGACCATCGCCGCGCTGTTACCGGTCTCGTTCAAAAATGCGCATTTACTGTCGCTGACTGACGAAGCCCAGCTCGAATACAGCAAAAAGGGCAAGTCTTCGCTGTTCAAGAGCAAACCTCAGCAATTGCGCGAGGTGCCGTCCGCCGAGCACAACCGCGAGAAGAACCGCTTCCTTGACCTGAGCCGACCGTTCCTTGCCGACCTCGGCGTGACCAACAAGCAGCATGAGCTGATCCCGGCGATGTCGCGCAAGTGGAAGCAGATCAACAAATTCATCGAAGTCTTCAGCCACGCGCTGACCACGTCACCGCTGGCGCTGGACAAGCCGGTTCAGGTAGCGGACTTCGGTTCGGGCAAGGGTTACCTGACGTTCGCGATCCACGACTATCTGCGCAACACCTTGAAGGCCGAAGGCGTGGTGACGGGTGTCGAGCTGCGCGAAGAAATGGTCAACCTGTGTAATGCCGCAGCCGCAAAGCTCGAGCATCCGGGACTGGTGTTCAAGTGCGGTGATGTGCGCAGCGTGGCGCCGAGCGAGCTGGACGTGATGATCGCGCTGCATGCCTGCGACATCGCCACTGACTATGCGATTCACACCGGCATTCGTTCCGGCGCCTCGATCATCATGTGCTCGCCGTGCTGCCACAAACAGATCCGCCTGCAAATCCAGAGCCCGGCGCTGCTCAAACCGATGCTGCAATACGGTCTGCATTTGGGGCAGCAGGCGGAAATGGTCACCGACAGTTTGCGTGCGTTGTTCCTGGAAGCCTGCGGTTACGAGACCAAGGTGTTCGAGTTCATTTCACTGGACCACACCAACAAGAACAAGATGATCCTGGCGGTCAAACGCGCCGAGCCGGTAGACCCGACTCAGCTGTTGGTGAAGATTCAGGAACTGAAGGATTTCTACCACATCAGCGAACATTGCCTCGAAACCCTGCTCCGAGCCGACGGCTACCTCTGATCCTGTAGGAGCCAGGCTTGCCGGCGAAAGCGTCCTCACGATCGCCTTCGCCGGCAAGCCTGGCTCCTACAAGATTACGCCGTGGCGACCCGCGCGGGCTTGACCGATGTCTTGCGTCCCAACATCACGGTCACGATCACCCCGGCGGCAAACAGCCAGGTGATCGGCTCGATGTGCTCACCGAAGAACAGCGCCGAAAAGGCGATGGTGAAGAAAATCTGCAACAGCTGGATCTGACTGACCCGGGCAATGCCGCCCATCGCTAACCCAGCGTACCAGGCAAAGAAGCCGATGAACTGCGAAAACAGCGAGACGTAACCGAAGGCCCACCAGGTCTTGGCCGAAATCTCGCCCTGATGTTGCAACGCCAGGTACACCACCGGACCGATCAGCAACGGCGTCGACAGCACCAGCGCCCAGCAGATCACCTGCCAGCCGCCCATCTCCTTGGCCAAACGGCCGCCCTCGGCATAACCCAGGCCACCCACTGCAATTGCCCCTAGCATCAGCAAATCACCGGCCTGAATGCTGCCGGCACCGCTGATCAGCGCATAACCGAGCACCAGCGCACTGCCCAGTGCGGCGCAGGCCCAGAACGCTTTCGACGGTCGCTCGTGGGACAACCACGTGGCATACAGCGCAACGCACAGCGGTTGCAGGCCGTTGACCAGTGCGCCGTGAGACGCCGGCAAGGTTTGCATGGCCCAGGCCGAGAGTACCGGAAAGCCGAGGATCACCCCGGCAATGACCAGGGTCAGGCCTTTGACTTGTTTCCAGGTCGGCCATTTTTCCCGGCGCCACAGCAACAACAACGCTGCCGGAACCGCCGCGAACAGCGCACGGCCCAGGCCGTTGAGCAGCGGATGGAGTTCCTGCACGACGATCCGTGTGAAGGGCAGGGTGAGGCTGAAAATCACAACGCCGAGCAGGCCGAGGGCCATGCCGGTGTTTTCGCGCGAGGACATGATGGCAACCAGAATCGAGGGCGACGGAGAGAGTCTTCATCTAGCCATAAACTCGGCGTCTGCTGCTGTTACAGATAGGCGCAGAGTTATCCGTACAGTTTGAAGACGCCTTCGCGGGCAAGCCTCGCTCCTACAGGTATTGCGGTGCCCTTGTAGGAGCGAGGCTTGCTCGCGAAGAACGATAACTCGGTCGTCAGGTAGTAGCTGGTTATTACCCGACCCTGCGGATAAGGACTACCTTGAATACTCCTGCATGACCCCATATTTCCCAGAGGAGTCCTCCCCATGGCGGCTAAAAAAATTCTGATGCTGGTCGGCGATTACGTCGAAGATTACGAAGTGATGGTACCGTTTCAGGCGCTGCTGATGGTCGGCCACACGGTGCATGCCGTTTGCCCGGACAAAACCGCCGGTCAGACCGTACGCACGGCAATCCACGACTTTGAAGGCGACCAGACCTACAGCGAAAAGCCCGGCCACCTGTTTGCCCTGAACTTTGACTTCGCCAAGGTCGATGCCGCGGACTACGACGCGCTGCTGGTACCGGGCGGTCGTGCGCCTGAGTACCTGCGCCTGAACGAAAAAGTCCTGGAACTGGTGCGAGCGTTCGACAAGACCGGCAAACCGATTGCCGCCGTGTGTCACGGTGCACAATTGCTGGCGGCAGCGGGGATTCTTGAAGGTCGCGAGTGCAGCGCTTACCCGGCCTGTGCGCCGGAAGTGCGCCTGGCCGGTGGTACGTTCATCGATATCCCGGTGACGGAAGGACACGTTCAAGGCAATCTGGCCACTGCTCCGGCCTGGCCGGCGCACCCGAGTTGGCTCGCCGGCTTCCTCGGGTTGCTGGGCACCCAAATCACGCTGTAACGAGGGACCTGTCCATGTGCGAGCTTTACGTCAAAGCCGATCCGATCCTCTACGAATCGCGCTCCCGTTCGCTGCGCATCTGCGGGGTGGTCACCACCCTGCGGCTGGAGAATCAGTTCTGGGACATCCTCAGCGAAATCGCCGAGGTCGACGGCATGACCACCAACCAATTGATCGCCAAGCTGTATGAATAGGTGATGGACTACCGCGGCGAGGTGGTGAATTTCGCCTCGTTTTTGCGGGTCAGCTGTACGCGGTACCTGAGTCAGCGACGGGTGCAGGCGCCGGAATTATCGGTGGTTCGGGCGGTGGTGAAGTAGGGCAGGGTGGTCTTTACTCTGAAGCGCGAAACCTCTCAATTGCCAAGGAGAAAGAGCATGTCTGGATGGTATGAAGTGAGCAAAAGCAGCAATGGTCAATTCAAGTTTGTACTGAAGGCCGCCAATGCGGAAACCATTCTGTCCAGCGAGCTGTACACCACCCGCGCTGCCGCCGACAAAGGCATCACGTCGGTTCAGAGCAACAGCCCGTTGGATGAACGCTACGAGAAGAAAACCACCAAGGATGGCCACCCTTACTTCAACCTCAAGGCCGGTAACCACGAGATCATTGGCAGCAGCGAGGCTTACGCCTCCGCTGCCGCGATGGATAAAGGCATCGCCAGCGTAAAGGCCAACGGGCCGACCACGGTGATCAAGGACAAGACCTTGCCGGTGCTCTGAATCCACCGCTGATCGTTCCCACGCTCCCGCGTGGGAATGCCTCTAGGGACGCTCCGCGTCCAGTGACGCGGAGCGTCACGGGCTGCATTCCTTTGCGGCGCGTGGGAACGATCTTCAGGCTTCGACCGGCACCGTCAGCTTCGGGCTGCCGAGCGCATGGGTCTTTGAATCAAAAAACCGCAGTTCCACATTAGTGCCCTCGAACACCTTCGCGTAATGCCGCTTCTGGTGCTGAATGAACGCCTTGCTGCGCGGATTAATCGAGATCGCCACCCCCTGCGGTTTCGCCTGGCGCAAGGCGTGGATGATGTGGCTGTCCTGCTCACCCAGGGCGTGACCGAAGAGGCACAATCCGTCGCCATGACCGAGTAGCTGGTCGTAGCAGAACGACAGATAGTCCGAGCTGCGAATGGTTTTGAGCTTGTCCTGCGCCGGACCTTCATTGACGAATAGCGGCACGTCGTCGAGGGTCTTGATCGTGTTGTTGATCGCGAAGCTGCCGAGCAACGTGCCCTCGGTCGACATCAGTTTGCGCGCCGTGCCGTCCTGATTGCGCACCAGATGCAGGCCTCCGTGCAGGTACAGCAGGCGGGTTTTATCGGTCGCCGTGGCGCTTAGATCGAAGCTCGGCTCCGCCCCCTGGAACAGGTCGGTGATCGCGTCAGGCTGATGCTGAATTGCCCAGTAATTGAGCAGGTCGTAGTTGGTGGTGAACACCGTCCGGTAGCGGCTCAGCTCCTGATTGATCGCCGCCAGCGTCGAGGGCACCACCAGCCGCCACGGGATGTGCACCGCGTGCACGCTGTTGATCAGCGCTTCTTTGATCGCGTAGTAACGATTGCGCGGTGCGGCGGAACTCACGGCCAAGGCCTTGTTGACCCGGCTGGTGGTTTTCAGCGCGCTGAGCACCTGCTCGAAGCTGCGCGTCTGCAGGGCGTCGAATACGCTCAGCTCGGACTGGCTCAGGGGCTTTTCTTCGACGGTGCGGGCGTTTTCGAACAGCGAGTCGTAGCCGAAGTCGTCCCACACGGCGCGGCTGGCGCCGTTGCCCACCAGCAGGCCGCCGAACGAGGCGGTGGTGCGCAAGGCGTTCCAGTCTTCAAGTTGGGCATCAACATCCTGGAAATCGGTCATTGCGGTCAAAGTCTCAAAGCAAAGGGTCTGATGGGCGGCGACTTTATCACGACCAAGACTTGAGCCAGATCAAGTTACTGCGCGGCCGATAGGTCGATCCTGTGGGTACCCGCTGGATCGGCGCTGCCGATTCGGCCTCAGCCAGGAGACTCGCTCATGAGCAGCACGTTTTTCATCCCCGCCGTGAACATCATGGGCATTGGTTGCCTGGACGAAGCCATGGACGCCATTCGCAAGTACGGTTTTCGCAAGGCGCTGATCGTCACCGACGCCGGGCTGGCCAAGGCGGGCGTAGCGAAGATGATTGCCGAGAAACTGGCGATACAGGACATCGATTCGGTGATTTTCGACGGCGCCAAGCCGAACCCGAGCATCGCCAACGTCGAAAGCGGTCTGGGTCTGCTCAAGGAGACTCGCTGTGATTTCGTGGTGTCCCTGGGCGGTGGTTCGCCCCATGACTGCGCCAAAGGCATCGCGTTATGCGCGACCAACGGCGGGCAGATTCGCGATTACGAAGGCGTCGATCAATCCACCCAGCCACAACTGCCGCTGATCGCCATCAACACCACCGCCGGCACCGCCAGCGAGATGACCCGTTTCTGCATCATCACCGATGAATCCCGTCACGTAAAAATGGCCATCGTCGATCGCAACGTCACGCCACTGCTGTCGGTCAACGACCCGGCGCTGATGGTCGCCATGCCCAAGGGCCTGACGGCTGCCACTGGCATGGACGCATTGACCCACGCCATCGAGGCCTACGTTTCCACGGCGGCCAATCCGATCACCGATGCCTGCGCACTGAAGGCGATCACGTTGATCAGCAACAACCTGCGCCTGGCCGTTCGTGACGGCAGTGACATGGCCGCGCGGGAAAACATGGCTTACGCGCAGTTCCTCGCCGGCATGGCGTTCAATAACGCATCCCTGGGTTATGTCCACGCCATGGCTCACCAGTTGGGCGGGTTCTACGACTTGCCTCATGGTGTGTGCAACGCGGTACTGCTGCCCCACGTACAAAGTTTTAACGCACTGGTTTGCGCCGATCGCCTCACGGATGTCGCCCGTGCGATGGGCGCCAATGTTCACGGCTTCACCCCGGAAGCAGGCGCCCAGGCAGCCATCGCGGCAATCCGCAGCCTGTCCGGAGACGTGGAAATACCCGCTGGTTTGCGTGAGCTCGGCGCCAAGCTCAACGAC
The DNA here is from genome assembly GCF_054898115.1 of Pseudomonas sp. MDT1-16. Lineage (NCBI taxonomy): Bacteria > Pseudomonadati > Pseudomonadota > Gammaproteobacteria > Pseudomonadales > Pseudomonadaceae > Pseudomonas > Pseudomonas sp. MDT1-16. Next base: position 4,933,016 of record NZ_CM142717.1, on the reverse strand, counting down.
ATCCCGATCCTCGCCACCAATGCCTTGAAAGATGCGTGTGGCGTGACCAATCCTCGAGCGGCGGATCAGCGCCAGATTGAGGAGATTTTCCGCAGCGCGTTTTAAGAAGTTTTGTGACCGGGCGCGAGCATCACGCAGAGCATCGCGCCCAACGCCAGCAAGGTACACAACAGCGACAACGGCCAGGCCTGCGGGCTTGCGATCAAACTGGCGATCCCGCCGATAACGGCGGCCATCAATTGATGAATGAAACCGCTCAACGCCATCGCATACGCACCACCGACCGGCGAACCGTCATTGGCCAGGGACAGGCTGATCGGGTAAGTCAACGACTGGCCGAACACCGCAAAGCAATAGGGCAACCAAAACAGCAGGGCCACTGAAGTGCCCGCGACACTCCCCAGCAACATCACCGCGCTGCCGGCCAGCACCAGCCCCACCCCCGCCGTCATCAACCCGCGTTGACCGGTGTGAAGTACAAAGCCATTGACCCCCAAAGCCCCCAGAAAATACGCCGCGCTGATCGGCCAGCCTAACAACCCGTATTCCACGGCCGACCAGTTGAACGGTCCTTGCAGAATCAGCGGCGCTGCGGTGTTGAACGCGACAATCACTCCGTACCCGAGGCCGCCGGTGAGGGCCGGCAACAGAAAGGCTCGATGACGCAAGATGCGCCAGTAGCTCGGCCAGGCGGATGACGGGGCATTCTCCTCGGCCAGCACCGGGAACCTAACCCGGGCCACGATTAGCGCCATCATCAGACTCACACCACCCAACAGGTAAAACATCGCTGGCCAGCCCAGCGCCACCTGGATGATCGACCCCAGGTATTGGCCGATACCCAGCGCCACCACGAAGGAAATCGAAATCCAGGACAACGCCTTGGCCAGTAGGTCGCCGCGGAAACTGTCGCGGATCAGCACCCGCGCCATGACCGAAATGCCGCTGGCGCCAATGCCCTGAACCAGTCGAAACGCCAGGAACGATTCAAGCGTCTGGCTCAGGGGCAACGCCAGATTGCCCAAAACGTAGATGCCGAGTGCGGCGAGCAGCACCGGTTTGCGGCCGATACGCTGGCCCAGGCTGCCCCAGAACAACATCGGCAGCGCCATGCCGATCAGATACACCGCCAGCCCCCAGGAAACCTGCGAGGCGTCGGAAGACAAATCCCGGGCCATTTCCGGCAGCGCCGGCAGGTAAATGCTCATGCCTAATTGAGCGAGAAAAACCGTGCTGCAGGTGACGAGGAGGGTGGTGCTGCTCTTCATTGAATCTTCCCTGGTTTCAGTTCAACAGCCGATTTCCCGGCCTCGAGTGCGTAAAAGCTCGGTAATAAGTTCACAAAAGTGTCGGATCAGCGTCGGCTCCATGTCGGCGCGCAGGGTAATTCTGATGGCTGCCTTGCCTTGTGCGACCACTGGGAAAAAGACTGCCGAGGTGAAGAAGCCGTGATTGGCCAGCTCCATGGCGATGCTGTTCGCCAGTGCTGCTTCGCCGCAGTTGACCAGTCGAATGGCCATGTTGCTGTTGTGTTGATCGGTTCGTATGAGGCTGTCGAACAGCTGGATATTAGCCTGAAGTTTTTCCTGCAACGCGGCAAATTCCGGTGTGCGATGAAGCTGGATGGACGCTCTGCCCGCGCCAATGGCTGCACTGTTCAGACTTTGCGACCAATTGCTGGGGCCGCCGTAACGCGCAATGAGCCTCTTCTGCCGTTCATTGCCCAGCATCACCAGACCGCCGCTGGCGCCAAACGACTTGGCCAGCGAGGCGACGATCAGGCAGTCACCCTCCAGGGCATGCAACCTGGGGCGCACGAGGCCTGCGCCAAAGGTTCCGACGGCGGACAGCGCGTGGGAGTCGTCCAGATAGAGAAACAACCCGTAGCGGTCCTTCAGATACAAAAGACTGTCCATGTCCGCGACCCCACCCATGCTGTACGCACCGTCGGCAACATACGCAACGGTGCGGTGTTGCTGACACTGCGTCTCAAGAAAATCCATGTCGTTATGAGGACAGGTCACGACCGTGGTTTCATCCGCGCAGGCGGCTTTCAGGTGATTCATCGAGTAGTGCGCCAACCGGTCAAAGACCATCACGGGAGGGCGGTTTTGCGTGAACACGCCGCTGGCCAGCAACGGCAGAATGGCGGCACTTGCCGCACTGCACGACAGGGTGCTCAGGCAACTGGCGCCGAACAGCTCGGAAAGTTCGGTTTCGTACTGTTCCAGAATCGCCAGCTTGCAGCGGTTCTTTGAATTGGCGACGCGAAGGGTGCCGGTTTCCCACAGTGTGTTCATGGCGCCGTCAAGAATATCGGGATGGTGATCCAGGCCCAGGTAAGACGTCGTACAGAAATGATGAAAAGCGCGCCCGTACTGATCGAGCATCCGGTTGGCACTTTTGATTTCGACGTTAAGCCCCGAAATTTTTCCGGCTTCAGCGCTCTCCCAATCGTGATCGGCCAACGCGATGACTTTGCGGTAGTTGGTGTAGAGGTTTGCCGCGTGTGTTGTCTGGTCCATGTGAAGATGACTTCCTTGAGTGAAACGATCCATGAGTGTGTTGCAGTCCGTGTGTGTTTCCAGACTTTACAGAACGCGGCGGGGGCTTTGAATCGGCTGTTTCCGGTACGGCTGAGTGTTACAAGAGATTTATGTGTAGGGCGATGCCTCGTGATGTTGTGGGCTAATTGCTTGGGAACAGGGCTATCCTGGCGACTCAGCCGAACCCAAGCATCGAGCCCTCCCCTGCTGGCGTGGCCGACCTGGGAATCTGCTCCAGTGACAGCGACGTCAAAGGTCTGCACAGCGTGCTTTGGTGGTGTTGATGCTGCCCAATCATCCGTTGGCGAGCCGTTCCAGCCTGGCGTTCGCCGACACGCTGGGCAGCGACTACGTCGGTCTGCATTCCGCCAGTTCGATCAACATGCGCACCCACGCAGCCGCGCGCCAGGCCGACAAGGTGCTGCGGTTACGGATTCATGTACCGGGTTTTGACGCGATGTGCCGGATGGTCCAGGCCAACATCGGCATCGGCATCCTGCCGCAAAAGGCCTATGAATTATTTGGCAGGGCGTTGGGTTTGCATGCGGTGCCGTTAACGGATGACTGGTCGGATCGTGCGTTGGTTCTGGTCGTGCGCGATGAAGCGGCGCTGTCGCCGGTGAGCCGAATGTTGTTCGAACAGTTGCGCGGAGCGGATTGGCCAGCCGTATCGCTCACCATGAACCGCACACTGGCACCGAGAGCCCGGTGATGATTGGTTTGCTGACCACCATCCCTTACATCTGCGGCGCCATCAGCATGGTGGTGATCGGGCGGTTGTCCGACTCGACCGGTGAGCGGCGCAAGTTTGTCGCAGGGTTAGTCGCGGTGGGCGCGGTGGGGTTCTTCTGTGCGGGGATCTTCGCTATCCACACGACCTTCCTGATTGTCGCGCTGGGCTTGCTCGGTGCCGGGATTATCGCGTCCATCCCGAGTTTCTGGACCCTGCCGCAAAAACTGCTGGCCGGTGCCGGGGCAGGGGCTGCTGGCGGGATCGCGGTGATCAACACCCTCGGCCAGTTCGGCGGCATTGTCAGCCCGGTGATGGTAGGGCGGATCAAAGACCTGACCGGCAGCACCACGCCGGCGCTGTATGTCATCGGCGTCGCTGCGCTGATCGCCGTTTGCGCTGTTGATGTGGGGGTTGCCGCAGAAGCTGCGCACGCTCGACAAGTTTTAAAAGATCGCAGGCTGATGATCGACCACGTAGAGCATGGGAACGATCAGGATGTCGCGATCACCGCTTTGGCCGGCATATCACCGAACTGAATCAACACCACACCGGCAATCAACAACACCGCCCCAAACACCCGCGGCAACGTCATTTGCCGTTCCATCAAGCCAAACAATCCAAAGTGATCCAGCACCAGCGAAGCCACCACCTGTCCCGCCAGCGCCAAAGCAATAAACCCCGACGCCCCAAGCTTGGGCAGCAGCATCAGCGCCAACGAGATAAAACACACCCCGAACGCACCACCAGCCCACATCCACAGCGGCGCCCTGGTGATGAACGCCAGTGATGGCAGCGGCAATCGCATCGCCAACATAATCGGCAACACCACCACGATGCTCACCAATAACGACGCGAGCGTCGCCCATAACGGATGACCCAACCCACGCGTGAGGTTGGCGTTGATCGCACTCTGAAAAGGCACCACCGCCCCGGCAATCACGGCCAGCAGCAACAGCCCGGCCCAATGCAACGTACTCATGGTAATTCTCCAACAGGTTTTGCTGGACTCTAGAGTATTCGTCGCGCAGATTTAAATTCCAAATTGCTATCCAGAACATGCATCAGATGAATGATCTTCGGCGCATCGACCTCAACTTGCTGGTGATCCTCGACGCCTTGCTCAGCGAACAACACGTGACCCGTGCCGCCGAGCGCCTGCACCTGAGTCAGCCGGCCGTCAGTCATGCCTTGGCGCGACTACGTGATCTGCTCGGCGATCCTTTACTGGTGCGGGCGGGCGCCACTCTTGTGCCAACACCGCGAGCCCTGGAGTTGATGGCGCCTTTGGCCGAAGCCCTGGCTCAGGTGCAATCGCTGCTGGCACCGAATGCTTTCGATCCGGCCACCGCCAAGCGCACCTTTCGCCTGGCGATGTCCGACTACGGCGCTGCCATCGTCCTGCCGAGGTTGATACGGACCTTGCGCCGGGAAGCACCGGGCATCGATCTGCAAATCAGCCATGCCAGCCGCGAAGGCATGCTTGATGCTGTGCTCAACGGCGACATCGACATGGCGGCAGGCGTCTTTCCAGAGCTGCCGAACGAATTGCGCAGCACCCCGCTGTTCGAAGAGCACTACGCCTGTCTGGTCGACCGCAACAGCCTGGCCGCCGATGGCGTGCTCGACCTGCCGACCTACCTCGCCCGACCCCACGTCCTGCTGGAAATGCGCGGCAGTGGCACCCCGGAAATCGAACGGGCCCTGACTGCGCTGCGTGAACGCCGCCGAGTTGCGATCAGCCTGCCGCACTGGAGCGTTGCCCCGGAATTCATCAGCGGCACGGACCTGATCCTTACCGTTGCTTCACGTGGGCTGCGCGAGATTGATGAGCGGTCGTTGATTGTTGTTCCGCCGCCGTTTCATATTCCCTCGTTTACGTTTGTGTTGGTTTGGCATAAGCGACGGGGCGGGGATCAGGCGTTGAACTGGTTGAATGGGCGGATTGGGGAGGGGATTAGGCACGGATGACGTTCTATCCAGTGCCCTGATTTTGTAGTGTTTACCAACTGGTAGGCGGAAGACGCCTGGTATGGAAGTCCCTTAGTACCTGCAGGCGTCCTTGGCGAACTCGATAGGGAATTAGATAAGGTCGGTCTGGCAAGACCCATTCTCGAGTGCCGGGCAGGCGGCCTTCACGGCCGGTTGCCGGGAAGCGTGCAAGGTGATCGACGCTGGCAAGGATGGCTTGGACGAAGTCCGCTGCGGCTTTCGGATTCTCAATTGCTATACAAGCGAAGCGGCTTCGTCATCGAGATTTTTTAATGCGGTACGCAACCACTCAACGCGCATTGGCAGTCCACCTATCGGAGATTGCTTTCACTTCCTCAGGTGTCGCGAAGTCTCCTGCGTCTGCTTCCTTCAGAGTTTTTTGAATTTCTTCGATTTGCCAGGCTTCCCGTGCCAGGTATTCACGTAACGCATCCACGGCAAGAAATGACTTGCTGCGGCCAGTGGCCTTGGAAAGATTGGCGAGGGTATCGGCGATTTCGTCTGGCAGACGTAAAGACATGACGGACATGACGGTCTCGATGTAGTGGCTTGTAATACAACGATACGACATCGTCGTGCAGGGGAGGACGCTACCTCCATTCGTCTGTCGTAACAATTGGTTGAACGGACACTCCGAGCCGGGGATAGTGCGCTGCTGAAATTGTTTGGTTTTGAAGCACACAAGGAACAGGGACATGACATTGAAGTCCGGGTTGATGGGATGTTCGGCGCTGTGTGGTTTGGTGATGACTACCAACACCAGACTGCTCGGCCGCTTACGATTCCGACGCAATCGGTTCTGAAGGTCTTGTCATTGATACGGCGCGTTACAAGCTGGCGTCGGATGTCCGAGCCTTTGGCCTGCGGTCGGACTTTGGTCACCGATCAAGTGCTATGCCCTACTCCAAAACCGATCTTGCGTTGTACCTCAGGGATGGTAATACCCTGCGTCCAGTGCTGGAGGGGCTGGTGGTTGCCAAGGGCAGGACATACGCAGAACCGTCGATATCGGCAAATCAACTCACAACGGATTTGCAGACTTGATCGTCACTTCAAGCACCACCGTGCTGAAAAACTTCAAATCAGGCGAGGACTGCCTTTCTAACACCAGCGATCTGAAAAAAACACAGATCACGCTGAGCTACGATGGCAAACATTACGGCGTGCCTGAAGAACTCAAAGGTTACTGACAACATGCTCACCGGCCTCAACCACCTGACCCTTGCCGTCACCGACCTGAACCCCAGCGTGGCGTTCTATCAAGATTTGTTGCAGTTGCGCCTCGAAGCCTCTTGGGACACCGGCGCCTATCTTTCACTGCCGGGTTTGTGGCTTTGTCTGTCTGTTGATCCGCTGCGCAGCTCTAAGCCTGCCGCCGATTACACCCATTACGCCTTCACCGTCAGCGCAGCGGATTTCCCCTTGTTCGTCGATCGCCTGCAATCCGCCAACGTCCTGGAATGGCGCGACAACCTTAGCGAAGGCGCGTCCTTCTATTTTCTCGACCCGGACGGCCACAAGCTCGAAGCCCACGTCGGTGACCTGGCGTCTCGGCTGGCAGCCTGTCGCGAGCGTCCGTATGCGGGGATGAAGCTCTTCGACGATCAGTCAGTCGATCCCCGGAGACCTGAGATAGACTTGCGTGCATTCACCCCAGCTCAACAGGACTCCCCATGACCCCATCGCTGCTAATGGCCGTTCTCGCCTCGGGCTTTATTTACGGCATCACGCCGGGGCCGGGTGTGCTGGCGGTGTTCGGCATCGGTGCGGCGCGTGGTCGGAGGGCAGGGGCGGGGTTTCTCTGCGGGCATTTGCTGGGGGATGTGGTCTGGTGCAGCACTGCGCTGATCGCGATTGTCGGTGCGCGGGAAATCGGCAGTGCCGCGTTCGATGTGCTGGGCGTGCTCAGCGGGCTGTATCTGTTCTGGCTCGGCCTGCGCGCGGTTCGCGCTCGTCGCAGCAGTGTCGAAGCGCCACAGGGGCCGGCTCGGCAGCCGTTCTGGCACGGCATTCTGTTTGGCCTGACCAATCCGAAGGCTTACCCGGTGGCGGTGGCGACGTTTACCGCGCTGCTGTCCAGCCGTGCCGAACTGCTGCATTGGTCAATGCTGCCGTGGTTGATTGTCCTGAGCTTCGTCGGTGGCCTCATGGCCTACGCTATCCTCATTGGCATTGTCGGTGCGCGACGGGTGCGCAACGTGTACCTGCGCCATGAGCTGTTGATCACCCGGCTGTGTGGGGTGATGTTTATCGGTTTCGCCATCAACGCCCTGGCGCATGCATTGCCCGGGCTGGTGACGAACAAGGCTTGAAACTGATCGCAGGGAAGCGTCAGTTGCAACGTCATCGCACGGGCGTATGACCGGTCAGGGATGGTTCTTTATTGCTGCATTGTTCGGACATGCGCCCTGCACCATGGCAACCAGAAATTCCGCGCCGTCGGCGAGTTACATCGATCTCATGCTGGACGCCGTCTGTGCGGTCGACACACAAGGTCGCTTCGTATTTGTCAGCGCGGCCTGCGAGCGTATTTTCGGTTACACCCCCGAAGAGCTGATCGGCCAGCCGATGATCGACCTGGTGCATCCCGCCGATCGTCAGCGCACCCTCGACGCCGCGCGGGAGATCATGGGCGGCGAACCCAAGCTCAATTTCGAAAACCGCTACCTGCGCAAGGATGGCCGAGTGGTGCACATCCTCTGGTCGGCACGCTGGTCGGAGGTCGACCAATTGCGCATCGCCGTGGCGCGCGACATCACCGAGCGCAAGCAGGCCGAGTCCCGGCAAGCGGCGCTGTATGCGATCTCTGAAGCCGCCCACGCGGCGGAAGATTTGCTGGCGCTGTTCAAACGCATCCATTTGATCATCGGTGAATGGCTGCCGGCACTGAATTTCTCCGTGGCGCTGTATGACCAACACTGCGCGCAGCTGAATTTCCCCTATCACGTCGACGACTATGAGCTGCAACCCGAGCAACCTGGGACCATCACTGGACGTCTCTGTGCCGAGGTGATTCGCAGCGGCCAGCCGATTCTGCTGACCCCGGATCAGAACAACTTGCCAGAAGGGTTTGAGGCACTGGTCGCGAGCCCGCATTCGCCCTGCTGGCTGGGCGTGCCGTTGAGTTCACAAAACGGCACCATCGGTGCGCTGATCGTTAAAAGCGTGCCCGGTGGCGAGCGCTACACCGAACAGGACAAGGAGTTGCTGCAATACGTGTGCGCCCAAGTCGCGACCGCCATCGAACGCAAGCAATTGCATGCCCGACTGCAGCGCATGGCGCAATACGATCAACTGACCCAGCTGCCCAATCGCGAATTGCTCCGTGACCGGCTCAAAGCTTCGCTGACCCTGGCCCGGGCGGACAGCGGCCGAATGGCGTTACTGTACGTCGACCTCGACCGCTTCAAAGAGGTTAACGACACCCACGGCCATGCGGTGGGCGACATGCTGCTGCAAGCGGTCGCCAATCGGCTCAAAGGCTGCGTGCGCGAAACCGACACGGTGGCGCGCATCGGCGGTGATGAGTTTGTGGTGTTGTTACACAGCATTCGCGCCTCGGAAGACGCCGACCGCGTGGCGGGAAAAATCCGTCAGGTCCTGGCTCAACCCCTGCGCCTGGATGGCCACAGCCTCATCATCCAGACGAGCATCGGCGTTGCGCGATACCCCGACCACGGCACTGAAGAAAAGCAGTTGTTCCGACACGCCGACGAGGCGATGTACACCGCCAAACGCCAGCATCACCTGCGCACCGGGGGCTGAGTTTCGTCACCGTTCGTCGCGGCGATGCCAGGTTTTCTAAACCTTTTTGGACATTGAAATTCTGATCTTATGCGGGCTCCTGCTCGCCGCGATCATTACCAAGAGGTAGAGAATCATGCCTAATTCAAGAAACTCGAACTCGGGAAACACCACCAACGATCGAACGAAGGCGTCTGAAGCCGGTCGCAAAGGTGGGAAAACTACCACCACGACTGTCGATAAAGAGCCTGCGAAACCAGATATGGGCCGCAAAGGTGGTCAGAAGTCGAAGTAGTGGTGGAGGTAGTTTTGATTGAGAGGCGGGAGCGTAAGCTCCCGTTTGAATTTTTTACGAGGAGGGCGCGACCATGAGCCGGATGGCCACCCGATTACGCAATGCCAGTTTTGCCACGTTACTGGGCCTGTGTGCCAGCAGTGCCTTTGCCCAGTCCCCCGCCGAATTCATCAACGATGCGTCGGCCAAAGGCATGGCCGATATCGAAGCCAGCCGCCTGGCGCACCAGAAAACCGAATCAAAAGAGGTCAAGGACTACACCATCGTCGTTATCAATGACCGCACCACCGCCAATCAGCATCTGGCGAAAATCGCCAAGCAGCTCGATTTGCCGGTGGCCCCGCGCGAAGAGGTCGTCGATAAAGCCAAAGCCTTGATGCCGCAAGTGAAGGACGGCGCGAGCTTCGACCAGGCCTACGCGGCCAGTCAGGTGAAAACCACTCAGGAAGCCATCGAACAGCTTCAACAGCAAGCGCAGACCACCGACGTGCCTGAAATCAAAGCGTTTGCCGAGGAAACCCTGCCCAAACTGCAGAACCACCTGCAAATGGCCAGGGTGTTGCAAGCTAGCCGATAGTTACCCGGTCCGCGGGTGACCTGGTCACCCGTGAATCCTGGATCAACATTCATTCAAATCCTACTTCTTGGTTCCTGGACGACGGTGCCGTCCAGTGAAATCGTTTCGCCCTCGCCAAGTTGCCGATACTGCTTTCTCAGCGCTTCCAACTGCTTCAGGTCCAGCGATTCGAGCCCCAGCATCGCGTTCTGCGCCTCTTTCGTTACTCGCAGCAACTCATCGACCTTCAAATGCAAAATGTCCGTGTCGCGGTTCTGAGTGTTCTGAATCAGGAACACCATCAGGAACGTAATGATGGTGGTCGAGGTATTGATGATCAGCTGCCAGGTATCGTCGAAATGAAAAACAGGCCCGCTCAGGCCCCACAGGAAAATCAGAACAATCGCCCCCAGGAACGTCCGGGGACTGCCGGCCCACAGGGCAAGTTTTTGCGAGATTTTTGCGAATTTCATTGCCGTGTTCCTTATAGGGATGCGTCTGGTTTTCAGACAGCGACGGTGTGTGGGAAATTCTTATTACATTTACATGTTCAATAAAAAACCGATCCATGAGGTCGGTTTTTTTGGATTTCTGTTCACTCCGTCAACTTCACGTCCACTGCCCAACTGAAGTATCCCAACGGCTCGCAGCCTTTATTGATCAGCATGAATTTCAGAGCGCACGTCTCAACCCCTGTGGTGAGCTGCGTGCAGTGCCAGTAATGATCATCGGCCGTGTGGCTGCCCGGTTGGGTCGGGTTTTCGGGGGCGGGTGCGGGGACAGTCAGGTCTGCGTGGACCACCAGTTCAGGCGGTGAAAGTACCCCGGCATCACCTACAGACCTCTCGTAGAACACCACGCTGTGTTCGGCGAGCAGGCTGACGGTCCTGCCACGGATATGAAAGTCCTTTCCGTTACTGGCGAGAAGCGTCATTAAGCTGTCATTTGTTGTACTTTGTGTTGTGTTTGTGCCGCTGATGGCGAAGATGAAACCTTCCTCAATCTCGGTAGGGTTTTGCGGCTCAAGACTGGGCTGCGGATAACGTGAAAGCAGCGATTCGGCATCGACGATCAGCAGCACATTATTGGCTGGCGCGATACTCGCCGAGGGGGAGGCAATCGGTTCGGAAGTCATCATGGATTCCTTTCATGATGTTGATGCAAGACGGCAGCCGCATCGGTTCAAAGACATCCCGTCACGGCCGAGGCGGCAACAAACTCGGTAGGCCCCTCGTTGCCAAGGGGCCTGGTCATCGTCAATTACGGATGGTAATGAACGGATCCCACGAGCAGCAGCCGACAATCTTGCAGTCGCGATCAACGATCAGGAAATGGAAGTGGTAGGTCACGCTACCGCACGAAAGGGTTTCCGAAGACCAGTAATGGTTATCGACTTTCTGGCAGCTCGGCACCGATGGGTTGCTGGTGTTGGGAACGGCAACACAGGCGGTAGCCTTGCGCGGCGTGGGGGTGGAGATCAATTCGTTGCCGACGTTGCCAACGAACTTGTAGAAAATCACTGCCGTCTCGAAGCTCTGCGACAGACTGGTTTCACGCCAGCGAATCAAGTCGCCCACCTGGGCTCTCAAGTTAAGTTCGCCGCCTGCCTGGCCGCTGACCACGTTGTTCTGATTGGTCACCATGTACCCATGATTGACGTCGATCAGCGTTGGCGACGCAGGATTCTTGGCTGATGTTCGGGTGGTTTTTCAGAATGGTTTCGGTGTCGATGGAAACAAGTACATCCGTGATTCGAGACATAGTAACGCTCCATTTTCATAGTGAATGCCTGGTATCTTTCCAGGCACCACAACGCTTGCTTGCCTTGCGGTCGTTGCGAAAACACTACGGGCGGAACCCACCTGGCACGGGCATGAGCTGGCCTTGCGAACGGTCGGTTTAGTTATGAATTCAGACGATTTGGCGATTAGAAAGCGCTCATTCAAATTCTCGTTGTTGTTGGCACCAGTTATACATCCGCACTGGGAGCAGCGTAATAATGGCTGGCATTGGCAGCGAGGGGGCTGGGTCAACTGACCATCGTTCGCCATAGGTCGGATAGGACAGAGCACATCGGTCGGCGTATCGTAGCGAACCGTTATCTGCCCTGCCCATGACAACGCACCGACAGGAGAACGCAATGAGTTGGTCCGCCAAACAATACGTCGCTTTTGAAGATGAACGCACACGCCCCGCGCGTGACCTGCTGGCCGCAATACCTGCAGTGGAAGCGCGCTCGGCAATCGACATCGGTTGCGGCCCCGGCAATTCGACCGAGTTGCTGGTTGAGCGCTTCGCCAATGCCACGGTGCGTGGCTTGGACAGTTCGACCGATATGATCGACGCCGCCCGCAAGCGCCTGCCTCAGGTGCAATTCGATACGGCTGACATTGATACCTGGAACGAGAACGGCCCGTTCGATGTGATTTTCGCCAACGCGGTGTTGCAGTGGGTGCCCGATCACGCAACGCTATTGCCTTCGCTGGCGGCCCGACTGACCCAGGGCGGCAGCCTGGCCATTCAGATGCCCGACAATCTCAACGAGCCGTCCCATCGTCTGATGCGCGAAGTCGCTGCCGATGGGCCGTGGGCCAGCAAGTTGGCGGACGCCGCCGGGCAACGCACGGAAATGGCGAGCGCCAGCGATTACTACTCGATGCTGCGCTCCCACTGCGCCCGGGTCGATATCTGGCGCACCACCTACCATCACCCGCTCGCGGGTGGCGCGTCGGGTGTGGTCGAGTGGTTCAAAGGCAGCGGATTGCGGCCGTTTCTCCAACCGCTGGATGAGGCGGAAAAAGCGCAATACCTCAACCAGTATCAAGCCGCGCTCGAGCAGGCGTATCCCGCCCTAAGCGATGGTTCGGTGCTGTTGCCATTCCCGCGGTTGTTTATTGTCGCGACCCGTTAGTGCAAAAAGGGACGGATCACGCTGAACGTTATCTGTCCCTTTGCTTGGCACTCAGCGCTGAACGCTGACCAGCATCATCATCGGGCGCTCCCGCTCTTCGGCCAGGGCCGGTTGCGCCGCCATTTCTGCATTGGTCGGCCCCCATTCGTTGACATGCTGGATCCTGAAATCTGCGCCAATCAGCGTATTGAGCAAGGTGCCGATGGTTCGGTGCTGCTTGATCACGCCTTCGGCCAACCAGTTGGTCACACGCTCTCCTTCCAATTGATAACTGTCCACCGGCCAGCGCTTGTTACCTTCGCTATCAATCAGCCAGCCCGGATTGCGCGGGGCCATGAAGATCGGGTGTTCAATTGAAAATACGAAGCGTGAACCGGGTTTAAGGGCCGCGTGGATTTTGGCGAACAGTCCTGGGAGATCCTTGATGTAGTGCAGCGCCAGAGAGCTATAGGCGAGGTCGAAACTGGCTGCGGGTAAAGCGAGTTGTTCCAGATCGGCACGGGCGTATTGGATATTCGTCGCCGACGTAGTGTTGCGTGCCTGCTCCAGCATTTTTTCCGAGACGTCCAGGCCGAGCACGCTGTCGGCACCTTGATCACTGGCCCAGCGGCAGAACCAGCCGTATCCGCAGCCGAGGTCGACCACCTTCAGGCCTTTCATTGATGGCAGCATTGCTTTGAGCGCAGGCCATTCCGGTGCTGCGTCGAGGCCGCCAATGGAACGGGCTATTTGGCTGTAGCCCTGGAAAAATTCTGGATCGTCGTAGATATTTTGAGTCATGTTCGGGGGGCTCTGTTGAGATCGTTCACGGGCAGCACCTGATGTGCGGCCGATTGGGTTCCCTCGGAGGTTTATGGCGCGTGTTCGCTGATGGCCGCGCAGGGGAGAGGGTGGTTGAAGATAGGGGAGATGCTAGCGGGTTGAGCGGGGAAGGGGAACGGGGTTGGGCGTGGGGGGTTTATAAGCAGTGCTCTTATCAAAGAGAGCCGGCCATTCAGGGGTATTGCCGATCAGTAAAAAAATTGCAGGCAACACACACTTTTTGTAGCAGCTGGCGAAGCCTGCGTTCGGCTGCGAAGCAGACGTAAAATCAGGTGATGTGGTGTTTCAGGAGGTCCGCGCGTACAGGGTTTACGACTGCTGCGCAGCCGAACGCAGGCTTCGCCAGCGGCTACAAATTGAGGACACCCCGAAAGAGGCGTCCCGTATCACATCAGAACTATTGCGCATCAATACGTCGAGCAATGACGTCCAGCACATCGCAGCCATCGCGCAAGGGAATGCAGCAGAGCATTGCGAAGTCGCTGAGAATCACCGAATCGGTGGTGATGTCGCCGCGCATTGCGAGGTTTTCCAGGATCTGCGTAACCGCACCAATTCTGTAGCGGGCAGTGCTCAGCAGTGAATGCAGCGGTTGGGTGGTATTTACATACAGCGAGGGAAGGTCGTCGGCGTTGCTGGTTAAAGCCATATATTCGTTCATGAGTGATTACCGTTAGTAGGTGAAAGACCTACCACTCAATCGTCGCCAAACAAAAGGGTGGTAGCTGTACGCGGGTTGGCGAACCGGACAACGGTAAAACCGGCAGACCCAAAGGTCTCCCACGCACAGCCACCAAAAAAAGCGCAGCCAGGTGCAGTCAGAAACGCTCCGAAAAAACTCCGAGGCTTCTGGGTCGTTGTCATCGAGTCGCCAAACCCGATACGCCATTTGGGCGTGAACGGACTATAGGCTTCGTGACAAAAACACAGCAATGCGCAAGTGTACGGACAATTCCCAGAGTCGTGTAGGACCTTGCCTTTCTGGAGGCCGACTTCGCTCAGAGCCCCAAATAATGGGGGGAGAACCAGCGTTTCACCAAATCTCATGCACAAAAAAACCGGCCATCAAGGCCGGTTTTTCTTTACTGCATCCCCCGTCAAAAAACGACGTGAGACCAAAATTCGATTGGAGCGGGTGAAGGGAATCGAACCCTCGTTATCAGCTTGGGAAGCTGGAGTAATGCCATTATACGACACCCGCTCAGAGCGGCTGACTTTGTACCAGATGTGCGCGTGGAAATGAAGTTTTTCTTTGTGCGCGATGGCTTTATCGCCGGGTGAAACACATGCAGTGACCGCGTGACGGTCATTCGCGGGCAAGCCTTGCTCCTACAGGGCGAAGCTTGCTCGCGATGACTCTGTTTCAGATGGCCAATGCATGTTGGTCCTGCATGTAGTGGTAACGCGGTCGGCTTTCGTGTTGCGAAGGTTTCAGAAAGCCCAGCAATGCGGTGCGGCTGTCTCGGCAAGCAGCTTTGTGTTCCATGTCGAGAAAGTGCCCGGTCGCCCCAAGGGTGGTGAAGGTGGCGTGTTGCACATGGTTGGCAAACAACTGAGCGCCATCGGCAGCGGTGTACTCGTCCCATTCGCCGTTCATGAACAGCACGGGCACCTTGATTTTCTCCGCGGCTTTCAGAAAGCACTGGCGATCGCTGTTGAGCAGGTCGCTGATGTGGTAGTGCATCTGCCCGTATTCATGCTCGGCAAGGGAACTGACGTGCCGATAATTGAAACGCTTGAACAGTGTCGGCAAGTGTTTGCCGATGGTGCTGTTCACCAGGTTGCCGACCCGGTCCCCGTCCCGGCTGCCGAGGTAATCGACACCGCGCTCGAGGTAGTCGAGCATGTGCGCGTTGATCTCCGGGGAGAACGAGCTGATCACGGCTTTTTCGATTCGTCGTGGCTGGTGGGCCAGGGCGACCAGGGTTGCGGCGCCACCCCAGGAAAACGACAGCACGTGTTCGGCGCCAAAGTGGTCGATCAGTTCCAGGAGGATTTGCCCTTCGACTTCCTTGGACAGCATTTTCTCATGCAGGTTGTGGGCTTTGGACTTGCCCGCGTAGGGCTGGTCGTAGCAAACCACATTGAACTGCGGGTGAAGATTTTTCACGGTTTGTGCAAACGACGCAGTCGTGGCCATCGAGCCGTTGACCAAAATAATGGTCTTCTCTGCGGCGTCTGCGCGATAGAACTCCGTGTAAACCCGATACTGACCCTGTATATCCAGCACAGCGATTTCTGGCCTCATGTCATAAGACTCCTGGCAAGCGGGTATGCGTGCAAATCAGATTGCACGAGCTTTGTGACAGGTAGGCATACGCCTGGAATTTGAGAGGCCCATGTCGATCCATTGCAGTCCGGTCGACGGGTATTGTTATTGGCGGGCAGTTTGCCGGGGGAGAGGCGGAACCTGAGGGTTCTCTACCGGCAAAAAAGTTTCTTAGAAGTATGTTGTGACTAGCCGGTCACATTTCGGCCGGCGTCCTGATTCAAGCAGCGGTCACGTCATCGCGCAAGTATCTTTGGCAAATTGTTCGACAACTTCTGCTGAGCGGTCGCCTGCTTAGATCAATTGAATCTCTTCGGTGCGTAATGCGCGGTACTCGCCCGGTTTCAGCGCACTGTCGAGCACCAGCGGGCCCATGCTTTCGCGGTGCAGGCGCAGCACCTTGTTGTCGAAATGGCCGAACATCCGCTTCACCTGGTGATACCGACCTTCGACAATGCTCAGCCGCGCCGATGTTGCCCCGAGCAGCACCAGCTCGGCGGGTTGGGTGGTGAGATCCTCAAAGGCGAAGTACAGCCCCTCGGTGAACGCGACGGCATACTCCGGGCCAATGTCCTGCTCGGTCTCGACGTAATAAACCTTGGGCAGTTTGGTCTGTGGTTGGGTCAGGCGTCGCGACCAGCTGCCGTCGTTGGTGATCAGCATCAGACCGGTGGTGTTGAAGTCCAGCCGACCGGCGATGTGCAGCTCATCCTTGTCCGGCTCATGGATCAGGTCGAGTACGGTCGGGTGCTCCGAATCACGGGTGGCGCTGACGCAGCCGGCTGGTTTGTGCAACATGAAGTGACGCACCGGTTTGCCGACTTGCAGCACCTCGTCATCGACGTCGACACGGCTGAACTCGCGTACTTCGGCGTGAGGGTCACTGACGATTTCCCCGTCGATCCTGACGCGCTTTTCCACCAGCAACAGACGCACCTGCTTACGGTTGAAGCGCGGCAGGTTGCTGAGGAAACGGTCAACACGCATGGTTAGAGGTCGGTGGGAAAAGGGCCGCGCATCTTACGTGATTGGCCGGGCGGATGCTTGCAACTGCGCCTCGACCCGAGCGCAGCCGGGGCACAAACAGGATGTGTCGGGCAGGCCGGCCGGCAGCGCTTCGAGCACTGCCGGGTCGATGCTGACGCCGTAGCACCAGCAGGCTCGATCGGCGGTTCGCGGGTCGGCCAGTGTACAGTCGTTGGAGGCGCCGCACGCTGGGCAGAGGTCAGGCTTGCTCATTTAGGGTTATGCATAACTGGAGTGAGGCATTTCCACGCAGGTGCGGTTACGGCCGGCTTGCTTGGCCCGGTACATCGCATGATCAGCCCTCGAGAGCAGCGTGTGCAAGGTGTCATCGGTCTGCAGGGTGGTAACGCCGATGCTCACGGTCAGCTGCAAGGCCTTATCGTTGTAGGCATAACGCTGTTGCTCGACATGCTGACGAATTTTCTCGGCGATCATCAGACCGGTCTCACCGTCAGTGTCCTTGAGTAGCACGATGAACTCCTCACCGCCCCAGCGGCAGACAATGTCGGAATGTCTCAGACAGCTCTCCAGATCCCGAGCGAAACCAATCAGCACCTGATCGCCGGCAAGGTGGCCGTAGGTGTCGTTCAAGGCCTTGAAGTGGTCCAGATCCAGCAGCATCGCGGTCAGTGGTTTGGGCTCGCGCTGGGCTTCGTGCATGGCTTGCGCCGCCAGCAAGTCGAAGCCGCGACGGTTCGGCAACTCGGTCAGGCTGTCGAGGATCGCCTGGGCCTGGATCTTGCCCTGATAGCGCTTGATCACCCGGTTGAGCAGGATCAGCACAATCAGCGTGACGATCAGGCAGATCAACAGGTTGAGGTACAGCGACTGGCGGATTTCACTGAGGGCGCCGTCTTCGCGTTTGTCGACGAACAAGTACCAGTTCAGCTCCGGAATGAAACGCACATTGAGGAAATGTCCCTGGCCCCGGACGGAGTATTCGTAGCTGCCGCTGTGTGGCTTGGGCAACTGACTGACGAGGCTTTTCATACTGTCGAGTTCGCCGAGACTCTGCCCGATCTTCGCGCCTTGCGGGCCGCCCTCGGTCCCGGTGAGCACCAGGCGTCCGAAGTTGTCGACGAAGTACACGCTGCGCTGGTAACGCTGCTGGTATTTGTCGATCAGCTTGATCACCGCATCCACCGTCAGACCGACGCCCGCCGCGCCGATGAAACGGTTGTTGTAGTCGTAGACCTTGTAGTTGATGAAGAAGGTCAGGTTGTCCTTGTTGGCAAGGTCCGGGTCGACATTGATTTCGTAGGGATCGGCCATGTCTCGTACGCGGAAATACCACGCATCGCGGGGTTCAGTGACTTTGACCTGTTTGAGTACGCCCTTGGCGTGGTAGTAGGTGAGGCTGGTGTTGGAGACGAAAAAAGCGGTGTAGGCGCCGTAGTGGGTCATGACCTCGTTGAGGTAACGGGTCATTTTCTCGGGGTCTTTTTCGCCGTTCACCACCCAGTCGCGCATGAAGGTGTCGCGGGACATCATCGAGGAAATCAGGATCGGTCTGACGAGGTCTTTCTGGATTTCCGAGTAGACCGTGTCCGACGTCAGCGGCAGTTCGGTGTTGATGATGTTGTCGCGGATCGACGCTCGCGAGGCGTAGTAACTGAGGAAGGACGTGGCGAGAAAACCTGCGCCCAGCAGCGCGATCAGCGTGAGGACCAACGAACGTTGCGAATACAGCGGCGAGTGAAGCGGCATGACGATTCCGTTGGCAGTGACCCGATGGCAGGCATTCTAATGGCACTGTGGGGAAATAACTGCTGCATTTGTGGGGGGAATGGCGGGCGATTTTGAATGTCTTGATAAAGAGCTGAGTTGTTGGGCAGATCGACCCCTCACCAGCCCGCTCCCCAGTGGGGAGAGGGAGAGGGAGAGGGGGTCGCCTTCAGATTCGATCCAAATGCTCAGGTATGACCGGGTCACCGGATTTCACATCCAGCTGCGCCCGCACATCTTCAAACATGGCGTCGTACTCCTTATGTATCGTGCCGATACTGGCCTCTTTGGGCATCCCGTACTTCTGCGCAATGCGCGTGGCATGCCGGGCGAAGTCGAATGCCTGATCCTTGGGCAAGAAGAACTCTTCCTTCAGGTCCTTACCCTCGACTGAACCATGCATCTTGAAGAGCATGCCTTGACCTTCCTTGGGGTCCTGGGCGACTTCATAGTCGATGCTCAGGCTGAAACTGTAATCTTCCTTGTTCAGCGCGTGGCGCTCGATGTGCAGGTGACCGGGCTCGAACGTTGCCATTGGCGTCTCTCCTTCAAAAAGGCATTGAATCAGAGCAGACCTCAAGCCTGCCCTCGGAGTTTCTTTTATTGATCGCTAATCCGGGTGTCGCCGAGTCCGAGAGTGAACCGATCATCACGACTTTTCCAGTCTGTCGGGAGAACTTGGTTCATCCTGGTCAGCGTGGTCTCATCGGCAATTGGAGGTGTTATGACGGTGCTGCTGGAGTTCCTGCCGCCCTATGACTGGCCGGCGATGCTGGGGTTCTTGTCGGCGCGGGCGATTGTTGGGGTCGAGGTCGAGGTCGATGGCGTTTACTCGCACAGCACCGGGTTGAACGGTGTTCATGGCACACTTTCGATCAAGTCCACTGCGCACGATGCGCCCCCAATTCAGAAGCCGGAATCGCCCACTGCAACGGCGTCCCGATAATCTTCAGCGGCACCTGCAACCGATGCGCCGGTCCCCAGGGCGTCTGCTCAACCAACAGCCCTTGATCGCTGTCATCTTCTGCCCGCAACGGCTCATCCGTCCCCGCGCCGTTTTCAATCAGCAACTTCGCCGTACGCGCCAACGACAACCGCGCCGATCCACTACGCCCCAACAATCGAATCGCACTGGCCGCCATCAAATACCCGGTAGCGTGATCGAGCGCTTGCAATGGCAATGGCGTCGGCTTGTTCGCGTGTTTCCACTGCATGCCAGTGTCGGCGATCCCGCTGCTCATTTGTACCAGGCTGTCGAAACCGCGGCGGTTCTGCCACGGGCCGCTCCAGCCGTAGGCATTGAGGCTGACATCGATCAGGCCGGGCGCCAGTTTCTGGCGTTCGGCGACGCCGTAACCCAGGCGTTCCAGTGCATCCGCGCGGTAGCCGTGAAGCAGAATGTCAGCGTCCTTGAGCAGGCTTTCGAACACCGTGCGATCCGTCTTGTCGTGCAGGTCCAGGCGCGCGCAGCGTTTGCCCAGGGTGACTTCGGGCACCACGCCGGGTTCGTTCCAGATCGGTGGGTCGATACGCAAAACGTCGGCGCCAAGGCCTGCCAGAAAGCGGCTGGCAATCGGGCCGGCGAGCACTCGGGTTAAATCCAGGACCTTGATCCCGGCCAGCGGTTGCGCCACCGAGCCTTGCCATGGTTTCGCGTTCTGTCGGCGGTTGTCAGCAAACTGAATCAGCGGCTCGGCGTTCACGGCCTGGCCTTGGGGATGCGCCTGCCATTGCGCCCAGGTGCGCATCTCGGCGGCGCAGCCACCGGCATCGACCACGGCCTGCTCCAGATCACGTTTGACCCATTGAGCAACCTTGCTCGCCATCGCTGCACGGTCGGCACAGGCGCCGAGCACTTTTTCGGCAGCGGCGCGGTGATGGGGTGCATTGGTGTGCAGGCGGATCCAGCCATCCTGTGTGGCGTAGTCACCGGCAACCGGGTCCCAGAGCGGCGGGACGCTCCAGCCTATCGGGCGGATCGAAGTGGCGAACCAGAAAGAGGCCAGGCGGCGGTCGACCTCAAGGGGGGGCAAGCGACCGGTTTGTTGCCGGAGCCATTCGCTGACAGCCTGGCCGGCAGCGGCAATGCTGGCGCACGCCAGGTCGGTGACGGCAAACGCCGAGGGCAGGGCGCCGCTCGAGGTGAACTTGACCTGGGTATGAGGCAAGCCGAGTGCGGCTTGAATGGACGTGAGTAAATCAGTCATCGAAGGCCCTCCGGAACGAGAGCTCGATCATAGTTGATAGATCGTTCCCACGCTCCGCGTGGGAATGCCTCACCGGACGCTCCGCGTCCGCTTTGGGGACGCAGAGCGTCCCTGGCTGCATTCCCACGCAGAGCGTGGGAACGATCATTACACCCTGAACTGATCCATCAATTTCATCTGATGGGTGGTCAACGCGTTGAGCTGGCTGCTGATCTGCGCTGACTCGGTGGCCTGCCCGGTCAAGGTTTCGGTGACGGTGCGGATCGCCGAGACGTTGCGGTTGACCTCTTCGGCCACGGCGCTCTGCTGTTCGGCGGCGCTGGCGATTTGCAGGTTCATGTCGCTGATGACCGTCACCGCGTCGCTGATTTTGCTCAAGGCCTGCACCGCTTGCTGGATCTGTCCGGCGTTGCTGTGGGCCTGGGTCTGGCTCGAATGCATGGTGGCAACCACGCCGCGAGTGCCGGTCTGGATGCGTTCGATCACGATGCGAATTTCTTCCACTGAATCCTGTGTGCGTTTGGCCAGGTTGCGCACCTCATCGGCGACCACCGCAAACCCGCGACCGCTCTCGCCGGCACGGGCTGCTTCAATCGCCGCGTTGAGCGCCAGCAGGTTGGTTTGTTCGGCGATGCTGCGGATCACTTCGAGCACCGAGCCGATCTGCTCGCTGTTGACCGCAAGCGCTTCGACTTCCGTCACCGCTTTGCTGACTTCGTCGGCCAGTTGATTGATGTCGCGGGTGCTGCGTTCGATGATCGACATGCCGTCACGGGCCGACTGGTCGGCACCCTTGGCCGCGTTAGCCGCGTTCGAGGCACTGTTGGCGACGTCGTGGGCGGTGGCGCTCATTTCGTTGGACGCGGTGGCGACCTGGTCGATTTCGCGGAACTGCACCTGCATGCCTTCGCTGGTCTGGCGGGCGATTTCCGAGGACTGGTCGGCCGTGCCGCGCGCATCGGTGATGCTTTGTTTGATCTGCGCGATGGTCGGTTGCAGCTTGTCGAGGAAACGGTTGAACCAGCTCACCAGTTCGCCCAGTTCGTCTTTCTTGCCGTAGTGCAGACGCTGAGTCAGGTCGCCGTCGCCGCTGGCAATCGCCTTGAGCATCTCGGCCACGCTATTGATTGGCCGAGTCACGCCGGACGCCGTGAGCCAGATCAGCAACAGTCCGACCAGGCCGGCAATTACCGCCACCAACACCGCTTTGAGGGTGCCGCTTTGCTGGGCGTCATCGAGTACGGCTTGCAACTTTACCGAGTCGGCCAGCAGCACTTGTTTCGGCAGGTCGATCACCACGCCCCAGGCTTTGGACTCGGCAATCGGACTGACCGGGTACACCGCGCGAATCAGGTCGCCCTGTTCGAGGATCTTCGGCGTGCCAGCGCTGAGCATTTGCAGGACGTCCTTGCCGTCCGCGCCCAAGGTGTCACCGATGCTTTTACCGACCTTGCTCGCGTCCTCGCTGTAACCGGCGAGCACGCCGCTGCCGGAGACGATCAGCATGTGCCCGGCGCTGTTGAACAGATCACGTTGGGAGTCGACAGTCGCCGCTTGCAGCGCGTCGAGGGCAATGTCCACACCGACCACGCCGATGGATTTGCCATCCACCAGCAGCGGTACGGAAATGGTCGTCATCAGCATTTCCTTGCCGCCGACGGTGTCGGCATAGGGGTCGAGCAGGCAGGTCCGCTTGCTGTCGCGAGGGCAGGTGTACCAGCTGTTGTAGGGTGTGCCGCTAAGGCTCAAGGTGGTTTTGGTCATGTCGTCTTCGACCATGATCGTGTTGATCCCGGCACCGCCGGCACGGCTCCAGTAGCTGGCGAAACGACCGGCTTCGTTGGACTGGCGAGCCGCATCGTTGGCGAACTCGCTGTCTTTGCCGTCCAGCCCGTTGGGCTCGAACGCCAGCCAGATCCCCAGCACTTTGCTGTTGCGATCGAAGGCGGTTTTCAGACTCTGGTTCAACTCTTCGCGCAGGGCGCCAGCTTCAAGGGAGCGCTTGCTCGCCAGGGTGCGCAAGTCCTTGATCTGATCGGCCAGGGCGGTCACCACCAGCAGACTTTCGCCGAAGGTCTTCTGCACCCGCACCGCTTGCTCGGCGGCCTTGGCCTGGAGCAGGTTCTGCACACTGGCGGTGAGCATCTTGCTGCTGGAGGCACTGACCAGTTCATCGTTCTGATCGGTCTGGTAGAGGTTCATGCCGACGATCAAGACGACCACGCCAAGCAGGCACAGACCGGACAGCAGGACGATTTTCAGGCGGATGGAGAGAGAGTCGAACATAGGACGAACTCGCGAATGGATGAGGTGTTGGCTGTGAGTCGGGATCGACCCGGCTTGCCAAGTCCATTCAGCGCCATTTCATGCACATCGGCGGGGGCGGCGGTTGCATGAACGCAAATCCGACGAACGGTAGCAGGTAAACGTTTGCGCAGGAAAATGCCCTGAAAAGGACAGAAATTCAGGAGATTGTCGGCAGTGATTCCGGCCGTGACCAGATCCACACATTACCCAGGCTCATGCCGGCGATGGCCAGGTAAATCGGCCAGCCATGATCGAGCATCACCAGCATCAACCCGGCGCCCAGCAGCATGCTGACGGTGGCGCTGACCTTGGCTCGGCGGGCGATGATTTTGCCGTTGCGCCAGTTACACAGGATCGGTCCGAACAGCCGGTGATTTTCCAGCCAGGCACTCAGGCGCGGCGAACTTTTGGTCGCGGCCCAAGCAGCCAGCAGGATGAACTCGGTGGTCGGCAGGCCGGGTACGACGATGGCGATCAGGCCGATGCCCAGGCTGACGTAGGCCAGCAGGCCGAAGAGGATTCGCGCGAGTTTTGAAGTGGTGCTCATAAAGTTTACGGTGACTTGTAGGAGCGAGCGGTGCGGCGATCCGACTTGCCCGCGAATGGTACGACGCGGTACTTCAGACAGACCGCGTTATCGTTTTTCGCGGGCAAGTCGGATCGCCGCATCGCTCGCTCCTACAGGTGCGGTGTTGTCAGGCGAGTTCAGGGGTGGAGGCGTAAGCCTGTTCCAGCAGCACGGTAAAGCGGTTGAACGCATTGATTGCGCCTTTCTCCACTTCAGCTTCTTCCTGAGCGCTGAACGCCAGCCCGTCGAGGGTTTTGACGAAACTTTTCCAGCCTTCAGCGCGGCCACCGGCCGGTTCCGCGAGGTGACGAGCGCCGAAGGTTTCGCTCAACCCCAGGCCTACGGCACGCTTGATCAGGAACGCCGCACCGAGTTTCGAGCCTTCAGACACGAAGAGCCAACCCAGGGCCTCGGCTTTGGCTGGATTCTTCACGGCACCTGCGACGGGCGCCGGCACTTCAGTGTCCAGATCAGCCAGGTCAGCCTTGGCCGCTTCCGCACGGCAGCGTGCCGGCAGGTCCGCAACGATGGACGTCAGCTCGGCATCGTTGTACAGCGACACCAGTTCCGACTGAAACAAATATTGAGCAACCACGAAACGCGCGAAGTTGGCCTGGGTTTCAAACGGTGCGTGCGTTTTGACCAGCGCATCGAGTTGGGTGTGAGGTTCATGGGTGATCTGGTTCAAGCGTTGCGAACGCAGAGTCGGGCGTTGAGCAGTGTCCTGAGTGGTCATGAGAAGTCCTTGAGAAAAAGAGGCGCTTGGTAACGAGACGAATGACGGGGCGCCGGACAGTAAAAAAACCTCCCGGCGCTGCTTCTATTCCGCGGCGCCGTGAGGTGAATCAGGTCAGATGTCCCAGACCAGATTGACCGCGAAGTTGCGACCCGGTTGAGTCAGGCGATCGAGGTTGGCCGGTTGCGTCACCGAGGCTTCGCCGACGCTGTCGTAACCGCGCACGTCGTCCCACTGCCAATACTTTTTGTTGGTCAGGTTGTAGAGGCCGGCGTTGACGGTTACATCGTCGGTCACCTTGTAGAAACCGGCCAGGTCGAGCACGCCATAGCCCGGGGTCTTGAACTGGGTGCTGGTGCCGTCCGGTGTTTTGAAGCTGGTGCTGTCGACGCGGGTCTTGCGTTTAACCAGTGTCCAGCTCAACAGGGCACCGTAGTTGTCCTGGTCATAACCCAGACCGAACACGCCGGTCAGCGGGTTGATACTGTTCAGCGGCTCGCCGCTGTCATCGTTGCGGCCATAGAGGTAGGCCACCGAACCTTGGGTGTAGAGACCGTTTGGTGCGCCGAAATTATCCAGGTTCAGGCGACCCTTGAGCTCCAGACCCTTGATGGTGGCGTGCTTGATGTTGTTGCTCTGGAACGTGGTCTCGGTGTAGCCGGGAGTCATGGCGTTTTCGTCGATGAAGTCGCGGTATTTGTTGTAGAACACCGCCATATCGAAAGTGCCCGCCTCAAACTGGCCGCGCAAACCGGTTTCATAACTCTTGCTCTTTTCCGGCTCCAGGTCGGGATTAGGTGCGACCTGATAGCCGCCGGCCAGGTTTTCGAAGCGACCATACAGGGCCTTGGCGGTCGGCGTCCGGAAGCCCTCGGCGTACTGGCCATACCCGGTGTAGTTGTCGTTGAAGCTATAGGTGGTGCCGAATTTTGGCGACAGACGATGCCAGGTTTTGGTGTCATCGCTCACCGCACCGTTGCCGCTCTGGTCTGCGGTGGCCAGGAACTCGTCCGTGATGTGTGGCTTGAGCTGGGTATAGTCATAGCGTGCACCGGGCAGGAAAGTCCAGTTGCCCCAGCTGATCTGATCCTGAGCGAACACGCTGTAGCTGTTGATGGTCGGGTCCGGGAAGTCGCTGGCGGGTTTCAGGGTGTCGGCAGCGCTGGCGGCACCGATGACCCGGCAGGCGCCGGCCACTGTCAGGCAGGTGCCGCTGCCGGTACGCAGACCGGTGACTTTGTCCTGTTTGAGGGTGGTGCCATAGGTGACACGGTGATCGGTGTCGGCGATGGCAAACGACTTGTCAGCCTGGGCATCGAACACCCATTGGCGATCCTTGTAGGTGGTATCGCGGTTGCGCAGCACGGTGCGCGACGGCGCGTAGATTTCTTCGGTGCGCTGGTCGGTCTTGGCGATCTGGTAGTTCAGCGTCCATTTGATGTTGTCAGCCAGGACGCTGTCCAGGCCGAAGCTGTGTTCCAGACCGAAGCGTTCGCGGGTGACGGTGTCGTTGCCGGTACGGGATTTATAGAAGCCGAAACCGCGTCCTGCGTTGAACGGGCCGCCCACCGCGCTCAGTTGGTTAGTGTCGCGGTCGTCCTTGTAGTGCTCGTAGGTCAGACCGAAGCGCGCATCGTCGGCGTAGTCCCAGCCCAGCTTGGCCAGCACGTTGGTGGTGCGCACGTCCTCGGGGTTGGCCTCGGTGCGGGTCAGGCCGGTGCCGCCGGTTTCGCCGTAGGATTCTGTTTCATGACCATTGCGCTGACTCAAGTGCAACAGGCCGTCGAAGTCGCCGGTGCGACCGGCCACGGTACCGGAGGTCAACCAGCTGTCGTCGGCCGAGCTGTAGCCGGTCTTCAGGCGTGCGCCGACGTCTTTGCCCGGTTTGATGATGTCGTCCGGGTCCAGCGTGTAGTAGCTGACCGCGCCGCCGATGGCGTTGCTGCCGTAGAGCACCGACGCCGGGCCGCGCAGGATCTCGACGCGCTTGACGATCTCGGGGTCGACGTAGTTGCGGTTGGTCTGGGCGTACGGGCCGTTGAAGAAGCTGTCGGGCACCTGCACACCGTCGATCTGGGTCAGTACGCGGTCGCCGTCGATGCCGCGGATGTTGTAGCCAGTGAGACCGGCGCGTTGACCGGCGCCGCTCACCGAAACACCGGGCTCGTAGCGCACCAGATCCTTGATGTTATTCACATTGTTACGGTCCAGCGCTTCGCGGGTCTGGACGGTGACGGTGCTCGGCACGCTGTTCACGTCCTGTTCCTGACGGGTGGCGCTGATGGTCACCTGTTCCAGGTTGAGCGCGCCGCTGTTGCTGCGCTTCTCCAGCACGATGTTGTTGTTGCCCAGTTTGCGATAGCTCAGGTTGGTCCCCACCAACAGGCGATCGAGGGCTTTCTCCGGCAGTAGCGAACCCCGTACGCCCGGCGAGGCCACGCCTTCAGCCAGTTCTGCCGGCAAGCCAACTTGCCAGCCTGTCACGGCGGTAAAGGCATTGAGTGCCGAGACCAGCGACTGCTGAGGGATGGCGAACGCGTAATCGCCCATGTTGCGGGTCGGTTGCTCTGCAGCGGTGGCGGCCATCAGCGGCGCGCTGCCTGCCATCAGGATGGCGGCGGTCAGCAGCGTCAGCAGGCGAGAAGGTGAAGAGGGTTGGCGGGTAAGGCGAGAGGACATCGATAGCGCTCCGTGTCGCACGAATCTGTATAGGTGCTGGTTGGCATCCAGAGATGCGAATCAATTGCATTGGCTATAACGAGACGTACGGGGTTTGGCTATCGAGTAAAAATAATTCTCATTTAGTTCAAGATGACCAGCGCCGGGAATTCCTGAAGCCGCGCCGAGGTGATGTGGGCCAGCGAACGGACCACGTCCAACGGCTGGTCGAGTCGGTAATTGCCGGTGACAGCGATGTCGGCCAACTGCTCGTTGTTGTTGATGATGATCCAGCCTGGATAGTAACGACGCAGCTCCGCCAGCACCTGGCTCAGCGGACAGTTTTCGAACACCAGTCGACCCTGGACCCACGCCAGATCGGTCTCGGCATCGAGTTTGGCGGGGCGATCAAATCCGTTGGGGCCGATGCGGATGCTTTCTCCGGCGGACAATCGAATTCGCGCGTCGTCGCGGGTCGCTCGCAAGTCGACATCCCCACGCTGCACCCGAACCTGTGCCACACCGTCCAGATATCGCACCGCAAATGCGGTGTCCCGAACGCTGGCCTTGACTGGTCCGGCGTCGATTTCCAGCGGCTGGCCGCGATTGCCCGCCACCTCGAAAAACGCTTCGCCCTGATACAAGCGGGCAATGCGCTGTTGATCGTTGATGGTGCTGGAGAAGGCCGAATTGGTATTGAGCAGGACCTTCGAGCCGTCCTCCAATTGCAGACGTTGACGTTCACCGACCACGGTCAGGTGATCAGCCTGCAGGCGCATGGGCAGATTGCTGAAACTGAACACACCGAGGATCAGCACGGCGGCGGTGGTCAGCGGTTTCCAGTGAGGCCGCAGGCGCGACAGGACAGTCACTTTCGGCGGGCGGGCGGCCAGGCTTTGCGCACATTGCACGACCTGCGGGCCCTCCCAGATCGCCTGAGCCTTGGCGAACGCCTCGGCATGCAACGGATTGGCGGCCAGCCAGTCGTGAAACTGTCGGGTCTGTTCCTCGCTCGGACTGTCCAGCACGATCAGCCAGTCCAGGGCCTGGTCCATCGCACGTGCGGGGTCCCGCGCTGGGGAGGGCGGAGGGGGGGCGGGGGGAGGCACTGGAAGCGTGTCCGTCACGGTGTTTCCTCGGCAGTGTCTTGGCACGGCTGTTTTTTTAATGAGGCTTGAAAGTGGGGCAAGGGTAGCAAAGCCCTGTGGACTCAGTCGCCGTTTAACCGTTCGGCCACGCCGACGCAGACCGCCATGATCAGTTTCAGCTCCTTTTGCACGGTGCTCAATGACACGCCGAGCTTCTCGGCGATCTCCAGATAGCTGTGCCCGTGCAGACGGCTGAGGATAAAAATCTGCTGCTGACGGGGGCTGAGCTCATTGAGGCTCACGTTCAAACGCTCAAGCAATTGTTCGGCATGGGCGGCGTCCTCGGCACTGCTGGCGGGGGCGGCGACGCTTTCCACCACGTCAAGCGGGACGTTGTCGAGCAGGGTGCGGGACTGAATGCGCCGCGCACGCAAATGGTCCAGCGCCAGGTTGCGGGCGGTCTGGAAAACGAAGGGTTCAAGGTGATCGATGGCCCGCTCACTGAGCGCCCGGGTCACTCGCAGGTAGGTCTCCTGCAGGAGGTCTTCGGCGGTGCTGTGATTGTTGACCATCCGCTCCAACGTGCGCAGCAGAGAGACTCGCTGGGCGATGAAGACGTGATTGAAGCGAGATTGACTCACGGGAGGACCTGATCCATTTCGAGCAAATGATAATGCTTATCATCCGCTCGAGTGGTCAAGTATTGATTTGTGAAGGTTTAGGCGCGACCCAACAGATAGGTCGCGTAGTCGGGGATCCGGTGTTCGTGCGCCTGCTCCATCATCGGGCTGCTGAGCAGGTAGTCGGCACTGCATTCGTTACAGGCGACGGGAATGTTCCAGACCGCCGCGACTCGCAATAACGCCTTGATGTCCGGGTCGTGCGGCTGTGGTTCGAACGGGTCCCAGAAGAACACCAGCATGTCGACCCGCTGCTCGGCGATTCGCGCACCGAGTTGCTGGTCGCCGCCCAACGGGCCGCTGATCATGCTCTCCACAGGCAAATCCAGGCGTTGTTGCAACAACAACCCGGTGGTGCCGGTGGCGACCAGTTCATGCTGTGCGAGCCTGCCTTTCTGCCGCTCGGCCCAGTCCAGCAAAAACACCTTGCAGTGGTCATGGGCGACCAAGGCAATACGCTTGCGCGCTGCCATGGTCTTTTGCGTAAAGCTGATACCGATCATCGAATGCTCCTACAGGTGGCAACGATTATTCGGCGTTGCACAGCGCCAGGCAGTTATCGAGCATGCGGTTGGAGAAGCCCCATTCGTTGTCGTACCAGGCCAATACCTTGAGCAGCTTGCCGCTGGACTTGGTGTGGTTGGCGTCGAAGATCGACGACAGGGGATTGTGGCTGAAGTCGCTGGAGACCAGCGGCAGGGTGTTGTAGCCAAGAATCTTCGAGTGTTGGCTGGCTTCTTTCAGCAGCGCGTTCACTTCATCGGCCGACGCTTCGCGTTTGAGTTGCACGGTCAGGTCCACCAGCGACACATTGATCACTGGAACACGCACCGCCATGCCGGTCAGTTTGCCCGCCAGTTCCGGCAGCACCAAACCGACCGCTTCAGCAGCGCCGGTCTTGCTCGGGATCATGTTCTGGGTAGCCGAACGGGCGCGGTACGGGTCGGTGTGGTAGACGTCGGTCAGGTTCTGGTCGTTGGTGTAGGCGTGAATAGTGGTCATCAAACCGCTTTCGATGCCCAGCTCGCGGTGCAGCACCTGGGCCACTGGGGCCAGGCAGTTGGTGGTGCACGAGGCGTTGGAAATAATCTGGTGCGATTGGCGCAGAATGTCGTGGTTAACGCCATACACCACGGTGGCGTCGGCACCTTTGGCCGGGGCCGAGATGATCACTTTGCGTGCGCCGGCCGTAATATGCGCGGCGGCTTTGGCTCGGTCGGTGAACAAACCGGTGCATTCGAACACGACATCAATCTTTTCCGCGGCCCAGGGCAGTTCGGCCGGGTTACGAATGGCGCTGACAGAAATACGGTCGCCGTTGACGGTCAGGCTTTCCTGATCGTGCTGAACATCGGCGTCGAACGTGCCGTGAACAGTGTCGTACTTGAGCAGATGAGCGTTGATCGAGCTGTCGCCCAAGTCATTGATGGCAACGATCTGCAGGTCCTGACGATAACCTTGGGTATACAGTGCGCGTAGGACGTTACGGCCAATTCGGCCAAAACCATTGATTGCGATTCGAAGAGTCATTTAACAGGGCCGCCGTCGATTTGTTGTTGGAATTACAAGATTATTCGCATAAAAATAGAAAACAAGCCTTTTTAATGGCAATATTTTGTTCAATCTACAACGAGTGACCTGAATCAACTGGTCCGACCGATCAAGAAAACCGTCTGTCATCCCAATCACTACGGTTCTTGATCAGCATAGACAATCAGGTCGCCACATCCGTTAGCCTGGAGTTCTACACATGCATCCCCGCGTTCTTGAGGTCACCGAACGGCTTATCGCCCGCAGCCGCGCCACGCGTGAGGCTTACCTTGCACTGATTCGTGGAGCTGCCAGCGACGGTCCTATGCGCGGCAAGCTGCAGTGCGCCAACTTCGCCCACGGCGTAGCCGGGTGCGGCACCGACGACAAGAACAGTTTGCGAATGATGAACTCCGCGAACATTGCGATTGTTTCGTCCTATAACGACATGCTCTCGGCGCACCAGCCGTACGAAGTCTTTCCTGAACAGATCAAAAAAGCCCTGCGTGAAATCGGCTCCGTCGGCCAGTTCGCCGGTGGTACCCCGGCCATGTGCGATGGCGTGACCCAGGGCGAGCCGGGCATGGAACTGAGCCTGCCGAGTCGCGAAGTGATCGCGCTGTCCACCGCCGTGGCGCTGTCCCACAACATGTTCGACGGCGCGCTGATGCTCGGCATCTGCGACAAGATCGTGCCGGGCCTGATGATGGGCGCGCTGCGCTTCGGTCACTTGCCGACGATCTTCGTGCCGGGCGGGCCGATGGTCTCGGGCATTTCCAACAAGCAGAAAGCCGACGTTCGCCAGCGCTACGCCGAGGGCAAGGCCAGCCGCGAGGAGCTGCTGGAATCGGAGATGAAGTCCTACCACAGCCCGGGTACCTGCACTTTTTACGGCACCGCCAACACCAACCAGTTGCTGATGGAAGTCATGGGCTTGCACTTGCCGGGCGCCTCTTTCGTCAACCCGAACACGCCGTTGCGCGATGCCCTGACCCGCGAAGCGGCGCATCAGGTCACCCGTCTGACCAAGCAGAGCGGCGACTTCATGCCGATCGGCGAAATCGTCGACGAACGTTCGCTGGTCAACTCCATCGTGGCCCTGCACGCCACCGGCGGCTCGACCAACCACACGCTGCACATGCCGGCGATCGCCATGGCGGCGGGCATTCAATTGACCTGGCAGGACATGGCCGACCTCTCCGAGGTGGTGCCGACCCTGAGCCACGTCTACCCGAACGGCAAAGCCGACATCAACCACTTCCAGGCCGCGGGCGGCATGTCGTTCCTGATCCGCGAACTGCTGGAAGCCGGCTTGCTGCACGAAAACGTCAATACGGTTCTGGGCCATGGCCTGAGCCGCTACACCATGGAACCGTTCCTCGAAAATGGCGAACTGGTCTGGCGCGAAGGCCCGATCGAAAGCCTCGACGAAACCATCCTGCGTCCGGTCGCTCGCGCGTTCTCGCCAGAGGGCGGCTTGCGGGTCATGGAAGGCAACCTCGGCCGTGGCGTGATGAAAGTTTCCGCCGTGGCGCTGGAGAACCAGATCGTCGAAGCACCCGCCATGGTGTTCCAGGATCAGCAGGATCTGGCCGATGCATTCAAGGCCGGTTTGCTGGAGAAGGATTTCGTCGCTGTGATGCGTTTCCAGGGTCCGCGCTCCAACGGCATGCCGGAGCTGCACAAGATGACGCCGTTCCTCGGCGTGCTGCAGGATCGCGGCTTCAAAGTGGCGCTGGTGACGGATGGGCGCATGTCCGGTGCGTCGGGGAAAATCCCGGCGGCGATTCACGTCAGCCCCGAAGCGTATGTGGGCGGCGCTTTGGCGCGCGTCCAAGAGGGCGATATCATCCGCGTCGATGGCGTCAAAGGCACTCTGGAGCTTAAGGTGGACGCCGAAGAATTCGCAGCGCGCGAACCTGCCAAGGGCCTGTTGGGCAATAACATCGGCAGCGGTCGCGAGCTGTTTGGTTTCATGCGCATGGCCTTCAGCTCGGCGGAGCAAGGCGCCAGCGCCTTTACTTCTGCCCTGGAGACGCTTAATTGAAACTGGCTTTGGTCGGTGACATCGGTGGGACCAACGCACGTTTCGCGTTGTGGAAAAACCAGCAGCTGGAATCGATCCAGGTGCTGGCGACGGCCGCTCACGCCAGCCCGGAAGAGGCTATTGCCCTCTACCTGAGCGGGCTAGGCCTGGCGTCGGGTTCGATCGGTTCGGTGTGCCTGTCGGTGGCCGGACCGGTGAGTGGCGATGAATTCAAGTTCACCAACAATCACTGGCGACTCAGCCGCAAGGGTTTCTGCAAGACCTTGCAGGTGGATCGACTGTTGCTGGTCAACGACTTCTCGGCCATGGCACTGGGCATGACCCGTTTGCAGCCGGACGAGTTTCGGGTGGTCTGCGAAGGCACGCCGGAACCGTTGCGGCCGGCGGTAGTTATCGGTCCGGGCACGGGCCTGGGCGTCGGCACGTTGCTGGATCTGGGTGAAGGTCGTTTCGCCGCGTTGCCGGGGGAGGGCGGTCACGTCGATTTGCCGCTGAGCAGTCCGCGGGAAACTCAGCTGTGGCAACACATCTTCAATGAGATCGGCCATGTCAGCGCTGAAACAGCCTTGAGCGGCAGCGGTTTGCCTCGGGTGTACCGGGCGATTTGTGCGGTAGACGGTCATGAGCCGGTGCTGGATTCTCCCGAGTCGATTACCGCTGCCGGTCTGGCCGGCGATCCAATTGCCCTGGAAGTGCTTGAGCAGTTCTGCTGCTGGCTGGGTCGTGTGGCCGGCAACAACGTGCTGACCACGGGCGGACGCGGTGGCGTGTACATCGTGGGTGGGGTGATTCCGCGGTTCGCCGATTTCTTCATCGAAAGCGGCTTTGCCCGGTGCTTTGCGGACAAGGGCTGCATGAGCGATTACTTCAAAGGCATCCCGGTGTGGCTGGTGACGGCGCCGTATTCCGGCCTTGTTGGCGCAGGTGTGGCACTCGATCAGGCTTAAGACCGAGTCGCCTCATTCGCGGGCAAGCCTCGCTCCTACAGAATTGGAGTCGTTCACAAAAATGGCGACCAACCCTCTACCTGTAAGAGCGAGGCTTGCCCGCGAAGAGGCCAGTACAAACAACATAGAACCATGATCGATCAGGCATAATCCGCCCAATTCACACAACAAGGACGCCTTCCTGTGAGCTCAGTCAACAAGTCGATTTTGTTGGTCGATGACGATCAAGAGATACGCGAGTTGCTGGACACCTACCTGACCCGCGCCGGTTTCCAGGTTCGCACCACGCCCGACGGTGCAGGCTTTCGTCAGGCGCTGAACGAGGCACCGAGCGATCTGGTGATCCTCGATGTGATGCTCCCGGACGAAGACGGCTTCAGCCTATGCCGCTGGATCCGTCAGCACCCGCGTCAGGCGCAGGTGCCGATCATCATGCTCACCGCCAGTTCCGACGAGGCCGACCGCGTCATCGGTCTGGAATTGGGGGCGGACGACTACCTTGGTAAACCCTTCAGCCCACGGGAATTGCAGGCGCGCATCAAAGCCTTGTTGCGCCGCGCGCAGTTCGGTCAGGAGCGTTCGGGCGGTGAAGTATTGGCCTTCGATGACTGGCGCCTGGACATGGTCAGTCACCGACTGTTCCACATCGACGGCGAAGAAGTGATTCTCTCCGGCGCCGATTTCGCGCTGCTGAAACTGTTCCTTGATCACCCTCAGGAAATTCTCGACCGCGACACCATCGGCAACGCCACCCGAGGCCGCGATTTGATGCCGCTGGATCGCATCGTCGACATGGCGGTCAGCCGTCTGCGCCAGCGTCTGCGCGACACCGAAAAACCGCCGCGGCTCATCCGTACCGTGCGCGGCAGCGGCTACCAACTGGCCGCCAATGTGGTTGCCAGCAATGGCCACTGAGTTTTTCCGCAAAGTCGCCGCACGAATCCCCATGCCGCGCTCGCTGCTTGGGCGGATGCTGTTGCTGACGCTGTTGGCGGTGTTGTTCGCCCAGGCGTTGTCGAGCGTGATCTGGGTCTCGCAACTGCGCGCCACCCAGCTTGAAGGCCTGGTCACCAGCGCCCGTAGCCTCGCCCATTCGATGACGGCCAGCGTCAGTTACTTCCGCTCTCTGCCGGTAGCGTTTCGGCCATTGGTGCTCGACCAGTTGCGCAGCATGGGCGGCACCCGTTTCGTGGTGACGCTCAATGACAAACCCTTGGGCATGGAAGTGCTGCCGATCACCCCGCGCAAAGAAGCAGTACTCAAAGCGGTGGACGAAGTGCTGCGCCAGTCGCTGGGCCAGGACACGGATATCTCGGTGACGTTCGTCAGCCCCGAAGACCTGCGGATCTTCAACGGCGGCCTGAAACTCGATGAATTACCTCGCTCCTGGGCCCATTACGCGCTGACCCTGGAACCGGTGAATCCGCCGGTATTGGTCACCCAAATCCAAATGGCACCGGGCGAGTGGCTGTACATCGCCTCACTGTTGCCCGAGCCCTACACCAGTCTTGAAGAGCAAGGCCTGCCGGCGCAGCAAGTCTGGTTCATCGTGCTCACCAGCGGTTTCTTGCTGTTGTTCATTGGCCTGCTGGTGCACTGGCAGAGCGGGCCGCTCAAGCGTTTGGCGCGGGCAGCACGGGACATGTCACTCGGCGCGGAAGTCGAGCCAGTGGCGGAGGGAGGCGGCAGCGAAGTGGTCGAAGTGGGCCGCGCCTTCAATGCGATGCGCGAGCGCATCAGCCGCTACCTGACCGAGCGCAGCCAGTTGTTCAGCGCGATTTCCCATGACTTGCGCACGCCGATTACCCGGTTGCGGCTGCGGGTTGAATTGCTCGAAGACGAAAAACTGCAAGCCAAGTTCGGCCGTGATCTGGATGAGCTGGAGCTGCTGGTCAAAGGCGCGCTGCAATGCGTGAAAGACACTGACATCCACGAAAACATCGAACCGGTGGACCTCAACCACGTGCTTGATTGTCTGGTGGAGCCGTACCTGGCGCCCAACGGCAATGGTCGCGTCACTCAACAAGGGCGTGCGCTGGCGGCGTATCCCGGTAAACCTTTGGCGCTCAAGCGTTGCATCGGCAACCTGATCGACAATGCCTTGAAGTATGGGCAGAAAGCGCATTTGCACATTGATGACGACCAGAGTGCGTTCATCCTGCATGTGGACGATGAGGGGCCAGGGGTGCCTGAGCAACGGATGGAGCAGGTGTTCGAACCGCACTTTCGCCTGGCTGGGCAGCAGCAGGGTTATGGGTTGGGGTTGGGGATTGCGCGAAATATTGCGCATAGCCATGGGGGTGAGGTCAGCCTGCAGAATTTGCGTGAAGGTGGGTTGCGGGTGACGTTGCAGTTGCCGCGCAGTGTGGATTAGCGATACCGCGTTATCGTTCTTCGGCGTCAGACCTTTCAACACATTTCTCCAGTCAAATGTCACAACCCGGTGACATAACTCGCGCCCTTCGTTACAAGCCCACCCCCGACCGTTGTTTAGACTGCCCCCCAGTCATAACAACAAAAAAGGTACCCCATGGACACCTTCCTACCTGCTTTCAGCAGTTGGCTGAACGCACCTGCCCATCAACAATGGCTCGCCGCCGAAGGTCTGCGCCTGCTGGCGTTTGCCAAGGCTTCAACGCTTCCCGAAGGCTTCGGCAATCTCGATGAAAAGGGCCACCTCCCGGCCAACGCTCAAGCCGAAACCATGAACACCGCCCGCATGACCCACAGCTTTGCCATGGCCCACATTCAGGGCTTGCCGGGTTTTGCCGAGCGGGTGGATCACGGCGTCAAAGCCCTCAGCGGCCCATTGCGCGATGCCGAGCACGGTGGCTGGTTCGCCGCCGCACATCATCGCGACGGCAACACCTGCAAAGCTGCTTACCTGCATGCCTTCGTGGCCTTGGCCGCCAGTTCCGCTGTAGTCGCCCAGCGTCCCGGCGCGCAAGCTTTGCTCGATGACGCGATCAACGTCATCGACACGCATTTCTGGAGCGAGGAGGAGGGCGCGATGCGCGAATCCTTCAACCGCGACTGGAGTGAAGAGGAACGCTATCGCGGCGCCAACAGCAACATGCACGCCACCGAAGCCTTCCTTGCGCTGGCGGATGTCACTGACGACAACCGCTGGCTGTGCCGCGCCCAGCGCATCGTCGAGCGGGTGATCCACGGTCACGCCGCCGCCAACGATTACCTGGTGGTCGAGCATTTCGACCGCGACTGGCAGCCGCTTCGCGACTACAACCACGACAACCCGGCCGACGGTTTTCGCCCTTACGGCACTACGCCGGGCCACGGTTTCGAATGGGCGCGGCTGTTGCTGCACCTCGAAGCGGCGCGGGTGCAGGCAGGGATGCTCACGCCAGGTTGGCTGGCCACTGACGCGCAAAAACTCTTCGACCACAACTGCCGCCACGGCTGGAACGTCGACGGTACGCCTGGGATTGTCTACACCCTCGACTGGGACAATCGCGCCGTGGTCCGCCATCGTTTGCACTGGACCCATTGCGAAGCCAGCGCCGCCGCCAGTGCACTGCTTAAACGCACTGGCGATGCGCAATACGAAAGCTGGTACCGACTATTTTGGGAATTCTGCGACAACCATTTCATCGACCGTGAAAACGGCAGCTGGCACCACGAACTCGATCCGCAGAACCGCCCGAGCGCCGATATCTGGGCCGGTAAGCCTGATCTCTATCACGCCTGGCAAGCCGTATTGATCCCGCGACTGCCTCTGGCACCCAGCATGGCGACTGCCCTGGCACAGTTATCCCAGAGCGCTCCTGTGTAACCATACGGTGACATTCGAACGTCCCTTCGTTACCTGCGAAGGGACAACTCCTGTTTAGAATCCTATGTAGCGCAAGCACCAGACTTGCATGCATAACAACAAGAAAGGTACTTCAGATGAATGCGATCACTCGCCTCGCCACTGTCATTTCTCTCGCTTCATTGCTTCCCCTGTCTGCATTCCCGCTGAGTGCGCTTGCCGCCGATTCCAAAGGTTCGGTGGAAGTCGTTCACTGGTGGACCTCTGGTGGTGAAAAGGCAGCGGTCGATGTTCTGAAGGCCCAAGTCGAAAAAGACGGCTTCACCTGGAAGGACGGCGCAGTCGCCGGTGGTGGCGGTTCCACTGCCATGACCGTACTCAAAAGCCGCGCCGTCGCCGGTAACCCGCCGGGCGTTGCACAGATCAAAGGACCAGACATCCAGGAGTGGGGCAGCACTGGCCTGCTCAGCACCGATACCCTGAAAGACGTTGCCAAGTCCGAAGGCTGGGATGGCCTGCTGTCGAAGAAAGTCTCCGACACCGTGAAGTACGAAGGTGACTACGTCGCCGTGCCGGTGAACATTCACCGCGTCAACTGGCTGTGGATCAACCCGGAAGTCTTCAAGAAAGCCGGGATCGAAAAAGCCCCAACCACCCTCGAAGAATTCTATGCCGCCGGCGACAAGCTCAAAGCCGCAGGCTTCATCGCGCTTGCCCACGGTGGCCAGCCTTGGCAGGACAGCACCGTGTTTGAGGACGTGGTGCTCTCGGTCATGGGCGCTGACGGTTACAAAAAAGCCCTGGTAGAGCTGGATCAGAAAACCCTCTCGGGTGCCGAGATGACCAAGTCGTTCACCGAGCTGAAAAAAATCACTGGCTACATGGACCCGAACCGCGCCGGTCGTGACTGGAACATCGCCGCCGCCGACGTCATCAACGGCAAGGCCGGTATGCAGATGATGGGCGACTGGGCCAAGAGCGAATGGACCGCGGCCAAGAAAGTAGCCGGCACGGATTACCAGTGCGTGCCGTTCCCGGGCACCGAAAAAGCCTTCACCTACAACATCGATTCGCTGGCCGTGTTCAAGTTGAAAGCGGATCGCAAAGGCGACATCGCCGCTCAGCAAGACCTGGCCAAGGTCGCGCTGGGTAAAGACTTCCAGAAAATCTTCAGCATCAACAAAGGCTCGATCCCGGTGCGTACCGACATGCTTAACGATATGAGCGGTCTGGGCTTCGATTCTTGCGCTCAAACGGCGGCCAAGGATTTCCTGGCTGACGAGAAGACGGGTGGCCTGCAACCGAGCATGGCGCACAACATGGCCACTTCCCTGGCCGTACAGGGCGCGATCTTCGATGTGGTGACCAACTTCATGAACGACAAGGATGCGGACCCGGCCAAGGCCAGCGCCCAGTTGGCATCGGCCGTCAAAGCCGCCCAGTAATCCCAGACGCCGCGTGACCCTGTGGGAGCGAGCCTGCTCGCGAAAGCGGTCTGACATTCAGAAATGATGTCGACTGAGACACCGCCTTCGCGAGCAGGCTCGCTCCCACAAGGGATCACCGTGCCGACTTTTCTTCTCTCCACTGGATTATCCCGATGAGCTCTGTGGCGGTTTTCAGCAAAGCCTCACCGTTCGACGCACTGCAGCGCTGGCTCCCCAAACTGGTTTTGGCGCCAAGCATGCTGATCGTCCTGGTTGGTTTTTACGGTTACATCATCTGGACATTCGTTCTGTCCTTTACCAATTCCAGCTTCATGCCGAGCTACAAATGGGTCGGCCTGCAGCAGTATATCCGCCTGATGGACAACGACCGCTGGTGGGTCGCGAGCAAAAACCTCGCGGTCTTCGGCGGCATGTTCATTGGCATCAGCCTGGTGCTGGGGGTGTTCCTGGCGGTGCTGCTGGATCAGCGCATTCGCAAGGAAGGCTTCATCCGCACCGTTTACCTGTACCCGATGGCGCTCTCGATGATCGTCACCGGTACCGCGTGGAAATGGCTGCTCAACCCGGGTCTGGGCCTGGACAAAATGTTGCGTGACTGGGGCTGGGAAGGCTTCCGTCTCGACTGGCTGGTGGATCAGGATCGCGTGGTGTATTGCCTGGTGATCGCCGCTGTGTGGCAAGCCTCCGGGTTTGTGATGGCGATGTTCCTGGCGGGCCTTCGTGGTGTCGATCAATCGATCATCCGTGCCGCGCAAGTCGACGGCGCGAGCCTGCCGACCATCTATATGAAGATCGTTCTGCCGAGCTTGCGCCCGGTGTTCTTCAGCGCCTTCATGATCCTTGCGCACATCGCGATCAAGAGCTTCGATCTGGTGGCGGCGATGACGGCGGGCGGTCCCGGTTACTCGTCCGACTTGCCGGCAATGTTCATGTATTCCTTCACCTTCAGCCGTGGCCAGATGGGCATTGGTTCGGCCAGCGCCATGATGATGCTTGGCGCGATCCTGGCGATTCTGGTGCCGTACCTGTACTCCGAATTGCGAGGAAAACGCCATGAGTAATCAACTTGGCAAACCGGCCTTGAGCTTCAGCCGCATCGCCATCTACGCCACCTTGCTGCTGGCCGCCGCGATCTACCTGATCCCGTTGGTGGTGATGCTGCTGACCAGTTTCAAATCCCCGGAAGACATCCGCACCGGCAACCTGCTGAGCTGGCCGCAAGTGATTGACGGCATTGGCTGGATCAAGGCCTGGGACAGCGTGGGCAGCTACTTCTGGAACTCGGTGAAAATCACCGTGCCGGCGGTTCTGATCTCCACCTTCATCGGTGCAATGAATGGCTACGTGCTGTCGATGTGGCGCTTCCGCGGTTCGCAACTGTTCTTCGGCCTGCTGCTGTTCGGCTGCTTCCTGCCGTTCCAGACCGTGCTGCTGCCAGCCTCGTTTACCCTCGGCAAGATCGGCCTGGCGAACACCACCACCGGTCTGGTGCTGGTGCACGTGGTCTACGGCCTGGCGTTCACCACGCTGTTCTTCCGCAACTACTACGTGAGCATTCCGGATGCGCTGGTCAAGGCTGCACGGCTTGATGGCGCAGGCTTCTTCACGATTTTCTGGAAGATCCTGCTGCCGATGTCGATCCCGATCGTGATGGTCTGCCTGATCTGGCAGTTCACGCAAATCTGGAATGACTTCCTGTTCGGCGTGGTCTTCGCCAGTGGCGATGCCCAGCCGATTACCGTGGCCCTGAACAACCTGGTCAACACCAGCACCGGGGCCAAGGAATACAACGTTGATATGGCCGCCGCGATGATCGCCGGGCTGCCGACTCTGCTGGTCTACATATTCGCTGGCAAGTATTTCCTGCGTGGGCTGACGTCCGGCGCGGTCAAGGGGTAGAACATGGCAACTCTCGAATTACGCAACGTCAACAAAACCTACGGCGCCGGTTTGCCGGACACCCTGAAAAACATCGAACTGAAGATCGATGACGGTGAGTTCCTGATCCTCGTCGGCCCGTCGGGCTGCGGCAAATCCACTTTGATGAACTGCATCGCCGGTCTGGAAAACATCAGCGGCGGCGCCATCCTGGTGGACGACGCTGACATCAGCGGCATGAGTCCGAAAGATCGCGACATTGCCATGGTGTTCCAGTCCTATGCGCTGTACCCGACCATGAGCGTGCGGGACAACATCGCGTTCGGCCTGAAGATTCGCAAAATGCCGGCCGCCGAAATCGACGAAGAAGTCGCTCGCGTCGCCAAGCTGTTGCAGATCGAACATCTGCTCAGCCGCAAACCCGGCCAGCTCTCCGGTGGTCAGCAACAGCGCGTGGCGATGGGTCGTGCTCTGGCGCGACGGCCGAAGATTTACCTGTTCGACGAACCGCTGTCCAACCTCGACGCCAAGCTGCGCGTCGAGATGCGCACCGAAATGAAACTGATGCATCAGCGCCTGAAAACCACCACGGTTTACGTGACTCACGACCAGATCGAAGCCATGACCCTGGGCGACAAGGTTGCGGTGATGAAGGACGGGATCATTCAGCAATTTGGCACGCCGAAAGACATCTACAACAACCCGGCCAACCTGTTCGTGGCGAGCTTCATCGGTTCGCCGCCGATGAACTTCATCCCGCTGCGTTTGCAGCGCAAGGACGGTCGTCTGGTGGCGCTGCTCGACAGCGGACAGGCGCGCTGCGAATTGCCTTTGGGCATGCAAGACGCCGGTCTTGAAGACCGCGAAGTGATCCTCGGCATGCGCCCGGAGCAGATCGTGCTGGCGGGCAACGAGCCGAACGGTTTGCCGACCATTCGCGCCGAAGTCCAGGTCACCGAGCCGACCGGTCCCGACACCCTGGTGTTCGTCAATCTCAACGACACCAAAGTCTGCTGCCGTCTGGCGCCGGACGTCGCGCCGGCCGTGGGCGAGACCCTGACCCTGCAATTCGACCCATCGAAAGTGCTGCTGTTCGATGCCAAGACCGGTGAACGCCTGGGGGTGGCCGGTCAGTCTGAAACCAAGGCCCACAGTGCCAATGTCGCCCAATTCAAAGGCCGCTGAAGAGCAAGTGTGGGAGCGAGCAAGCTCGCTCCCACTGGGGATGTAAACCGCGTTATATAAAAACAGTTAATAACAATAAAACGAGGATGTAGGGATGAAGAAGAACAACAACGCTCAGCTTATCTGCCAGTTGTCAGCCATTGCGGCAATGATGCTGGCCGGTAGTGTGCACGCAGCTGACGCGTTCAGCGCCGATTCCGAATGGATGACCGGTGATTGGGGCGGCGAGCGGACCAGGCTGATCGAGCAGGGTATCGACATCAAGATGGACTATGTCGGTGAAGTGGGCGCCAACCTCCACGGCGGCTACAACAACGACAAGACGGCGCGTTACGCTGACCAGTTTGGCCTGGGCGTGGCACTGGACCTGCAAAAATTGTGGGGCTGGGATAACACCCAGGCCAAGATCCAGTTCACCAACCGTAACGGTCAGAACATCTCCAATGACCGTGTCGGCGACCCGCGTGCCGGCACCTTGAGTTCCTCCCAGGAAGTCTACGGCCGTGGCCATATGGTCCGTCTGACCCAGTTGTGGATCAAGCACCAGTTCCTCGACGGAAAACTGGACGTCAAAGCCGGTTACTTCGGCGAAGGCGAAGACTTCAACACCTTCCCATGCGAGTTCCAGAACCTGGCATTCTGCGGCTCCCAAGTGGGTAACTGGGCGACCAACATCTGGTACAACTGGCCAGTCAGCCAGGCCGCTGTCCGCGTGAAGTACAACATCTCGCCTGAGTTCTACGCGCAGATCGGCGCGTACAACCAGAACCCGTCGCAACTGGAGCACGGTAACGGCTTCAAGCTCAGCGGCAGTGGTACCAAAGGCACCGTCTTGCCGGTCGAACTGGTCTGGTTGCCTAACCCTAACAACCTGCCGGGCGAATACCGTGTCGGTTACTACAAAAGTACGGCCAAGGCCGATGACGTTCGTAAAGACGACAACGGCAATGATGCGGCAACCAGCGGCAACGCCTATCGCAGCCACAGCAGCAAGTCCGGTTACTGGTTCGTGGCGCAGCAACAGTTGACCGACCACAACGGTGACAAGAGCCGTGGTCTGAACATTGCAGCCAACGCCACGTTCCACGACAAGGACACCAATGTCGTCGACAACTATCAGTCGCTGATGTTTGTGTACAAGGGCCCGTTCGATGCACGTCCAAAAGATGACATGGGTATCGGTTTCGCCCGTATTCATGTCAACGATGACGTGAAGAAAAACGCCGAGTTGGTCAACGCCTCCAATGGTGTCACCGACTACGAGGATCCGCTGTTCTCGCCACTGCGTACCACCGAGTACAACTACGAGATCAACTACGGCTTCCACGTTACCAACTGGCTGACTGTGCGTCCTAACCTGCAATACATCACTCACCCGGGCGGTGTGGATGAAGTCGACAACGCGCTGGTCGCCGGCCTGAAAATTCAGTCGGTGTTCTAACGCTGTTGCGATAAGCTCCTCTCTATGTGCGCATTTTTGCGGACAGCCTTGGCTGTC
The DNA here is from genome assembly GCF_054898115.1 of Pseudomonas sp. MDT1-16. Taxonomy (NCBI): domain Bacteria; kingdom Pseudomonadati; phylum Pseudomonadota; class Gammaproteobacteria; order Pseudomonadales; family Pseudomonadaceae; genus Pseudomonas; species Pseudomonas sp. MDT1-16. The sequence goes on along the minus strand of NZ_CM142717.1, from coordinate 4,889,854 downwards.
CGCTTTTTTTTGGGGCGGCGCACCCCGGGTGATTTTCAGGACCGTGGCACATGCATGAGCATCCGCTACAACGCTTCTTCAAATCCTTGCGCGAACGTCCGGTGTTTGCGTGGGAGCGCTATCAGAAGCGCGACGTGCTGGTGATCGACCATCCGCTGTGTCACGCGGTGTTCAGTCGGCAGGGTGCGCAGTTGTTGCACTTTCAGCCAAAGGGCCAGAAACCCTGGCTCTGGTGCGCGGCGAAGTGGCCGCAGGTCGGTGCGATTCGTGGCGGCGTTCCGGTGTGCTGGCCGTGGTATGGCCGTCATCCGAGCGAAAACGCCTGGCCTTCCCATGGTTGGGCACGGCTGATCGACTGGAAGCTTCTGGACAGCAGCACTGATGACGATGGCGTGCGCCTGCACTGGCAACTTCAGTTGTGCGACTGGCAAGTGGACTTGCATGCGCACTTGGGTGAACGCATGGATCTACGCCTGAGTACCGAGCATCAGGACAGCCTGCCGTGCCAATTGAGTCAGGCGTTGCACGCGTATTGGCGTATTGGCGACGTCGGCGAGGTAGCGCTGTCTGGACTCGATGGAGCGCAAGGTTACGACCAGTTGAACCGTCAGATTTGTCATCAGGAAGGCGAGTTGCGGGTAGAGGGTGGCTGCCAGCGAGTGTTCCAGCATGACGGCGAATTACAGCTCAAGGACCATGCCTGGCGGCGGGAGTTGTGCATCGATACCGGTGACGATGCGGACACGGTGGTCTGGCATCCGGGCTCGCGGCCGTTGTTGGGGGTGAGCTGGAATGAGATGTCGGAGTTTGTGTGTGTGGAGGCGGCGAGCGGTGGGACGGACAGCCTGAGTTTGGCGCCGGGGGAGAGGGCGCATTTGAGTTTGCAGGCTCGGGTTGGGGCGTGATGATCGTTCCCACGCTCTGCGTGAGAATGCAGCCCGTGACGCTCCGCGTCACTGGACGCGGAGCGTCCCTAGAGGCATTACCACGCGGAGCGTGGGAACGATCGGCGTGGGGTCAGTTGAACTCATCCCCAATCGGATACCGACTGGCATTCAAGCTTTCCTTGATCTTGCGCAAATGCGGCTGGAAATCCACGCCCCGACGCAAGGTCATGCCGGTCGCCAGCACATCCAGCACCGTCAGCTGAATGATCCGCGACGTCATCGGCATATAAATGTCGGTGTCTTCCGGCAGCGGAATGTTCAGGCTCAAGGTGCTGGCCTTGGCCAGTGGTGAACCCTCGGCCGTCAGACCCAGCACCGAAGCACCGTTCTCCCGGGCGATACGCGCCACTTCCACCAGTTCGCGGGTACGGCCGGTGTAGGAAATGATCACGAACAACTCGCCGGTATGTGCCACCGACGCAATCATGCGCTGCATCAGCACATCGGCATGGGCGGTGACGGCCAAATTGAAGCGGAAGAACTTGTGCTGAGCGTCCAGGGCCACCGGGGCCGAGGCGCCGAGGCCGAAGAAGTGGATCTGCCGGGCCTGGATCAACAGGTCGACGGCGCGGCTGATCAGGTTCGGGTCAAGCGCCTGCAACGCACTGTCCAACGAGGCGATGGCGCTGCCGAAAATCTTTTTGGTATACGCTTCCGGATTGTCGTCGGCCTCAACCGCCCGGCTGACATACGCCGCGCCGCTGGCCAGGCTCTGGGCCAACTGAAGCTTGAGCTCCGGGTAGCCGCTGACACCGAACGAACGGCAGAAACGGTTGACCGTCGGCTCGCTGACCTTTGAGGCCTGGGCGAGGGCGGCGATGCTGAATCGGGTGGCCTGCTGTGGGTTGAGCAGGATCACCTCGGCGACTTTGCGTTCTGCCTTGTTCAGGTCTTCAAGGCGATTCTGGATCTGTTCCAGTAAATTTCGCACGCGGTCCATATGGTTTCCTTGGTTCACCTACGAAAAGGAGCTCTGCTATGCAAATAAGCGTTCGGCTATGCAAATTGGGCCTTTGATGCGGTCCCAAACGGTGGCCTATCCTACTGATGGCTCCGACCGTCCACCACTCGGAATCTGTATTTTGCGAAAATGTTGTGGTTATTACTACATTTTCCCTTGAGTGATGCCTTGAAAAAAGGTATTTGTAGCTTAACTTGATAAAAGAACAAACATCATGCCTTCGATTACGGTTGAACCGTGCACCTTTGCCTTGTTCGGCGCCCTCGGCGATCTGGCCCTGCGCAAGCTGTTTCCTGCCCTTTATCAACTCGATGGCGCAGGCCTCTTGCACGAGGACACGCGAATTATTGCGCTGGCCCGTGAGCCTGGCAGCGAGCAGCAGCATTTGGCATTCATCGCCTCCGAGCTGCGCCGCTACGTCGTCGCCAAAGAGCTGGACGAAGCCGTGGTCGAACGCTTTCTGGCCCGCCTGAGTTACCTGCACGTCGACTTCCTCAAGGCTGACGATTACGTCGCCCTGGCCGAAATGGCTGGCAGCGCCCAGCGAATGATTGCCTACTTCGCGACACCGGCCGCCGTTTACGGCGCGATCTGCGAGAACCTGTCGAAGGTCGGTTTGACCGAAAACACCCGCGTGGTGCTGGAAAAACCCATTGGTTCGGACCTGGAATCCTCGCGCAAGGTTAACGACGCCGTGGCGCAGTTCTTCCCGGAGAACCGCACCTACCGCATCGACCACTACCTGGGCAAAGAAACCGTCCAGAACCTGATCGCCCTGCGTTTCGCCAACAGCCTGTTCGAAACCCAGTGGAACCAGAATTATATATCCCACGTGGAAATCACCGTGGCCGAGAAGGTCGGGATCGAAGGTCGCTGGGGTTACTTCGACAAGGCCGGTCAGCTGCGGGACATGATCCAGAATCACCTCCTGCAACTGCTCTGCCTGATCGCCATGGACCCGCCGGCCGACCTGTCCGCCGACAGCATCCGTGACGAGAAAGTCAAAGTGCTCAAGGCGCTGGCGCCGATCAGCCCGGAAGGCCTGACCACTCAGGTCGTGCGCGGTCAGTACATCGCTGGTTATAGCGAAGGCAAATCGGTGCCGGGCTATTTGGAGGAACCTAACTCCAACACCCAGAGCGACACCGAAACCTTCGTTGCGCTGCGTGCCGATATCCGCAACTGGCGTTGGGCCGGCGTGCCGTTTTACCTGCGTACCGGCAAGCGCATGCCGCAGAAGCTGTCGCAGATCGTCATCCACTTCAAGGAACCGTCCCACTACATCTTCGCTCCCGAGCAGCGCCTGCAAATCAGCAACAAGCTGATTATCCGCCTGCAACCGGACGAAGGCATTTCCTTGCGCGTGATGACCAAAGAACAAGGCCTGGACAAGGGCATGCAGCTGCGCAGCGGTCCGTTGCAGCTGAATTTTTCCGACACTTATCGCAGCGCACGGATTCCCGATGCCTACGAGCGGTTGTTGCTGGAAGTGATGCGCGGCAATCAGAACCTGTTTGTCCGTAAAGATGAAATCGAAGCCGCGTGGAAGTGGTGTGACCAGTTGATCGCCGGGTGGAAAAAATCCGGTGATGCGCCCAAGCCGTACGCGGCCGGGTCCTGGGGACCGATGAGCTCCATTGCACTGATCACGCGGGATGGGAGGTCGTGGTATGGCGATATCTAATTTGCAACTGCCTCAGGGCGTCAGCGCCCATGAGTTCAAGAGCCCGGTGCTGCTGGCCGATGGTTTAGCGCTGAATGTGGCCAAGCAGCTGAGTGACGCGATCGACGCGCGCGGTACCGCGACGCTGGTGGTGTCCGGTGGACGCAGCCCGGTGGCGTTTTTCCAAAACCTGGCCAAGCAGAAACTGGACTGGTCCAAGGTCGTCGTGACCCTGGCCGACGAGCGCTGGGTGCCGGTAGAGCACGCCGACAGCAATGCCGGTCTGCTCAAACGTTATCTGCTGCAAGGCCCGGCGGCCAAGGCTCAGTTTCTGAGCCTGTACAGCGCCACCGCGAACCTTGAGCTGGCAGCCGAGCAGGCCGATCGTTTGCTCGCCGAGTTGCCGCCGATCGACGTGCTGATACTCGGCATGGGCGACGACGGTCACACCGCCTCGCTGTTCCCCAACAGCCCGAACCTGGCCGATGCCTTGAAAGTCGACGGCAGCCGTCGCTGCTGGCCGATGCTGGCGCCGACCGTGCCGCATCAGCGCCTGACCATGAGCCGCGCGCTGCTGGCCTCTGCCCAGTTCACCGTTCTATCGATTTCCGGTCAGTCCAAGCTGACCACCTTGAGTGCCGCATTGGCCGGTGACGATGTCGCCGCCATGCCGATTCGCGCGTTTTTGCAACCTACGTTAGAGATTTACTGGTGCCCATGAGCCAAGGATCAGCCGCTATGACAATCACATCCCCGACCGTTTCCATGGCGGACAAAGTTGCCCTGATCGACAGCCTGTGCGCCAGGGCGCGGATTCTGCCGGTGATCACTATTGCTCGCGAGCAGGACATCCTGCCGCTGGCCGACGCCCTCGCGGCCGGTGGCCTGACAGCCCTGGAAGTGACCCTGCGTTCACAGTTCGGCCTCAAGGCTATCCAGATTCTGCGCGAGCAACGCCCGGAACTGGTGACCGGTGCCGGTACTGTGCTGGATCGCAACATGCTGGCGGCTGCCGAAGCGGCCGGTTCGCAGTTCATCGTCACGCCGGGCATCACCCGTGACCTGCTGGAAGCCAGCGTCAACAGTCCGATTCCGCTGTTGCCGGGCATCAGCAACGCCTCCGGCATCATGGAAGGTTATGGCCTGGGGTATCGCCGCTTCAAACTGTTCCCGGCGGAAGTCAGCGGCGGTGTCGCGGCTATCAAAGCCTTGGGCGGCCCGTTCGGCGAAGTGAGATTCTGCCCGACTGGCGGCGTCAGCCCGGCCAACATCAAGAGCTACATGGCGTTGAAAAACGTGATGTGCGTGGGCGGTAGCTGGATGCTTGATCCTGAGTGGATCAAAAACGGCGACTGGGCCCGCATTCAGGAATGCACCGCCGAGGCACTGGCGCTGCTGGACTGATCAGCTTTACCAAACACTTCGTTGTGTGTTCTACGGCTTTACGGTGCGCTTGGTCGGTGCACCGTTTTTTTTTGCCTGATGAAAACCTCGCTCCTACAAAAAGATCATGCGATACATAGTTACCGCACGTCGAGCCTGGCCCCGTCCTAACCTGCGTTCATCTTATGGAAGAGAGAACGTCATGGACGACAACACCTCGGTTACACCCTCGACACCGGTTTACCAACTGACACCTGAACAGATAGCCGGCCCGTATTTTCGAAATCCGAAATTGATCAGGCGAAACATCAGCGAAGGCTTGGATGGCATCCCTTTGGTGCTGCGACTGACGATTATCGATGCGATGACCGGTCAGCCGGTCACGGGCGCGGTGGTCGATATCTGGCATTGCAATGCGCGAGGCGCTTATTCGGGCTGGAGCAAGATTGATCCGGACAAGAAAGTCGATGTCGGAGCCATTGGCGCGATCCCGCGCACTGACGACGATACCTATCTGCGCGGCGGGCAATTCACGGACAAGAAGGGCATCGTGCGGTTTACCACGATCTATCCCGGATTTTATGCCGGCCGGGCCCTGCACATTCATGTCGCGGTGCGCATCACGGCCGGTAACAACTATCTGGAAGAGCGCCATGTCGCCTGGGTTGGTCAGCTTTACTTCCCGGAGGTCGCGTCGAGGTCGGTGCTCAACGCCAGGGAGTACAGTGGCCGGACAGTTTCGGCGCTGACCAACGATGAAGACTTTCACTATAAAAACCGTGGAGGCGAGGCCTCAACCTTAAACATCCATACCCTCGGTCGAGACTCGAATGAAGACGGCTTTTTCGGGCACATGACCATCGCTGTCGACACGTTTACGGTTTCATCGCAGATCAAAGCGGAGGACTTCGACAGGTACACCGTGTGACGTCAGCGCAGCTCGTTCAGCGCCTTGCTCAGCACGTCGATATCCGCGGCGGTGGTGGTGAGCCCCGGCGTTATGCGAATGCACGGACCACTCGCGGCACCACTTCGCGCCACGGTAAACAGGTTGTAGTCCTTGAGCAGTCGCTCGACCATCGACTGTTGATCGGCATGCCGGGTAAAGCGCATCGAAGTGATGCCGCAATACAGTCGCGGGTCGTCCGGGGTCATGACTTCGATCCCCGGCAGTTCGCGCACCGCGCTCACCCACCGGTTGCGCAGGTAATTGAGTCGAGCGCCTTTGGCGGCGGAACCGCCCATGGCCCGATGTTCCTCGAACACCAGCGGCAGGGTCAGCAACGCCGGGATGTTGGGTGTGCTGTACGGCGTGCGGGCGCGAATATCTGTGATCGGGAAATGCATCTCGCCCATGTCCGGGTCGATGTCGGTCAGGCGCTCGGGGGCGATGTAAATGAAGCCCAGGGTCAGCGGCGCACCGATCCATTTGTGCAGGTTGTAGCCAGCAAAGGCGATGCCCAATTTATCGAGATTGAATTCGAACTGGCCGAGTGCATGGGCACCGTCGAGGATCACGTCGATGCCGAACTCTTTGGCGGCCGCAGCGATCGCCAGGACTGGCATGACCAACCCGGTGCGATGGGTAACGTGGGTCAGGGCCATCAGTTTGAGTCGCGGATAACGCACGAAGGCTTCGCGGTAAGTGGCCAGCAAACTGTCGAAACTGACGGGGTGCGGGTGCTCGATCTCGATCACCTCGACGCCGCGATTACGCGCCAGCCAGCGCATGGCCCCTTTGACCGTGTCGTATTCCAGATCACACATCAGCACTTGATCGCCCGGTGTCAGACGGTTGTAGTTGCGGATCAGCGATTGCAAACCGTCGGAAGCATTGCGGGTGAGGGCGATGGTTTCGGCTGGAACGCCAACCAGCTCGGCAAGCTGCGCGCGGATCTGCAGGCTTTCGCCCTGTTCGAAGCGTTGGCGCACGTGCACCGAATTGCTGCGGTTGATGAGTTCGATGTTGCGCTGATACTCCTCGACCACCGTTCGGGACATACGCCCGAAGTAACCGTTTTCCAGGTTAACCGGGCCGGGTTCAACCGAGTATCGGTCGGCAAAGGTGTGCCAGAAGGCTTCATCACGGGCGCGGCGGGTGTTATCGGGCATGGGTCTACTCAATCAGGGGCCTGGTTTCGGTTTTGCAATTTCAGTGGCGCGGGGCAGGTTTGCCATGTTTGGCGCGTAGCGGCTCGAGCAACTCCGACAGGCCGTTGTGATCGATTTCCTGCATCAGGGCCAGCAAGCCGCCGAGTTCGCCATGGGGGAAACCTTCACGAGCGAACCAGTTCAGGTATTGGCCGGGGAGGTCGGCAATGATCCGGCCCTTGTACTTGCCGAAGGGCATTTCACGAGTGACTAGCAGTTCGAGCTTTTCAGGGTTCATCAATCAGTCGTCTTGATTCAAACAGTCTGGAAAATACAGGCATTTTGCATGCAGGCCAAATGACAGATCATGCAAATAAAGCGGATACAGATTTCGCGTTGAACGATAAGTGATTGAAATATAAGCAATTGATTATCAATTCAAAGCTGGCATGCAGGGTGCAATAGCTATTGCATCTTCCATCAACCCGTGAGGAATTGAAAATGACCGACATGAATAAAGAAGCCATCTCTGTACTCAACGACCTGATTGAAACCAGTAAAGACGGTCAGGAAGGGTTCAAGACGTGCGCTGAAGACATCAAACACCCTGAACTCAAAAACGTGTTCGTGCAACGCTCGGCTGACTGTGCAACCGCTGCTTCTGAGTTGCAGGCCGCCGTGCGTTCGATGGGCGGTGATCCGGAAACGTCCACCAGTGTCAGTGGTGACTTGCATCGTCGCTGGGTCGACGTGAAAGCGATGTTCACCGGCAAGGATGAAGAAGCCGTGCTGAACGAAGCCGAACGTGGTGAAGACCATGCACTGAAGGCTTATAAAGAAGCCATCGAAAAAATCAACAAACACAACCTGGTGGGCATTCGTGACCTGGTTGAGCGTCAGTACCACGGCGTCCAACGCAACCACGATCAGGTGAAAGCCCTGCGTAACCAGGCTCGCGCTCGCTCGTAAGCGTTCGTTGCCTGTCAAAAACGCCAGCCAGTCTGGCGTTTTTTTGTGTCCGGGAATTAGCACTGGACGGATGATAGTTAGCTAGCTAATAATTTGTTTTTGAAGTGACTGAACTGAACCCGACTATCGTTAAATCGTCTTTCCAAGAGTCCATTACGTGCCTATCACTTTGCAGGCTTTGTTAGCGCCTGACCGCCGCGCCTTACAGTTCGCGATCAAGACCTTGATCGGTGGAGGCCTGGCACTGTGGCTGGCATTGCGCTGGGGCCTGGAGCAACCGGCATGGGCGTTGATGACGGCGTTCATCGTCGCCCAGCCCTTGTCCGGGATGGTGGTACAGAAGGGCTTGGCGCGATTGCTGGGTACGTTGGTCGGGACGATCATGTCAGTGGTGTTCATGGGGTTGTTCGCCCAGACGCCTTGGCTGTTTTTGTTGGCATTGGCGTTGTGGTTGGGGCTGTGTACGGCGAGTTCGACCTTGCTGCGCAGCGCCTGGTCTTATTCATTCGTGCTGGCGGGTTATACGGTGGCGATCATCGCGTTGCCGGCCATCACCCATCCGCTGACCGTGTTCGATCAAGCCGTGGCTCGCTGCACGGAAATCTGCCTGGGCATACTTTGCGCCACCGCCGCCAGTGCGTTGCTCTGGCCGATGCGGGTCGAACGGCAACTGGCGGATCAGGCGCGGGCAGCCTGGCAAAGCGGCATGAGCGCTGCGCGTGCGACGCTGACCGGTGACGGTCAGGCGCGTAAAGGCTTGCTGGAAATCCTCGGGAAAATCGTCGCCGTCGATGCCCAGCGCGAGCATGCCTGGTTTGAAGGAAGCCTGGGGCGGCAACGAGCACGCGCGATCAGCAGCTTGAGCCAAAAGCTGTTGATGCTGCTGCGCATCGCCCGTTCGGCGCGCCGTCAATGGAAGCAATTGGAACCCCAGGAAGCCGAGCAACTGTTGCCTTGGATAACCAAGGTCCAAGAGGCGCTCAACAACCCGGATACCGCGACCCTGCAAGCGCTGCGTCCGAGCTTGCTCGACGCTTCCCACGCCCGGCACATCAGCTCCGCACAGAGTTACTGCCTGGCTCGTTTCACCTTGTTGCTCGATACCGCCATGGCGGCCGGCGCCGCGTTGAACGCCGTCGAGGAGGGCAAGGAAACGGTCGACCCGCCACGAACCCTGACACCGCACCGCGACCTGTCATTGGCGCTGGTGTTTGGTGCCCGCAGTGCATTGGCGTTTCTGGTGGTCTCGTGCTTCTGGTTGGCGACCGCCTGGCCCGCTGCCTCCGGCGCGCTGCTGTTGACGTGCGTGGTGTGTAGCCTGTTTGCCAGCCGCGAGAACGGCGCTCAGATCGGCATGAGTTTTATGCGCGGGATCTTCCTGGCAATTCCGGCCGCGTTTATCGTCGGGCAGATTCTGCTGCCGCAATGGAGTGGTTTTGCATTGCTTTGCATGGGCATGGGCGTGCCGTTGTTCCTCGGCGCACTGGGCATGGCCAAACCGCAGATCGGTGCGACAGCTACCTCATTTTGTCTGCACTTCATCGTGCTGGTCTCGCCGCTCAACGCGATGAAATTCGATGTCGCGACGTTCCTCAACAGTGCCCAATCCATCGTGATCGGTGTTGGCGCCGCCGTGCTGGCGTTTCATTTGTTGATCCTGCGCAACCCGGCATGGCACGGCCGACGTTTGCTGGCGGCGACCCTCCACGATCTGGTGCGCCTGACCCGGCGCAATCTGCGCGGTGCCGAGAGCTGGTTTGGCGGGCGCATGGCCGACCGCCTGCTGCAACTGGCGCGGCACTATCCCGAGTTGCCGGAACCGGCGCGCAGCCGCTGGGACGATGGCTTGCTCGGCCTGGATATCGGCGACGAGTTGCTGCATTTACGTTTGAGCCTGGCGGTGGCGCAGTTGCCGGTCAGTGCGCCTCAGCGGCGTTATCTCGAACAGCTGGAAAAAATCCTCATAAAAGGCCCGGCCGGCAATCGCGCCGAAGCGTTGGCTCCCCCGAGTGAAGAATTCTTGAAGACCTTGTATGCGTTGCCCCCCAGCGATGCGGTGAAACTGGCCCAAGGCGCGGTGCTGCAATTGCAAAGCAGCTGGCGCGCCTGGTGCCGTCAACAGGAGCAAAGCCATGGGCTTGCGTGAGTGGTCGGTGGGCGGCGTGCTGCTCAGTCCATTTCTGATTTATGTGTTGCTGGCGCTGCTCGTGACCGGGGCCTTGCGCATGCTCTTGCGCCTGACGCCGGTGGGCCGTTGGATCTGGCACGAAGCATTGTTTGATTGCGCCTTGTACGTCTGTGTATTGACCCTGATCACCGTCGTCCTCGGACCTTTATAAGGAGTTGAAAATGCGTACACCCCTACGTGTCGCGGTGACCCTGGGCCTGGTGGTAGCGGCGATCTTTGCCGGCTTCCATTTGTGGCAGTACTACATGCTTACCCCATGGACCCGGGACGCGCGGATCCGTGCCGACGTGGTGGTGATCGCCCCGGACGTCTCGGGTTGGGTGCGTGAACTCAAGGCTTTTGATAACCAGCAGGTCAAGGCTGGCGATTTATTGCTGAGCATCGACCGCGATCGTTTCGACGCCGCGCTGGAGAAAGCCCACGCGGTGGTTCAGACCCGGCAACAACAACTCAACCTGCGTGAACGCGAAGCCAGCCGCCGTGCCAGCCTCGGGCCGCAAGCGATCAGTGCCGAGCTGCGCGAGAACGCACAGATCAACGCCGGCATCGCCCGCGGCGAACTGCGCGAAGCTCAGGCCGAAGCCAAGGTCGCCGAACTCAACCTCTCCCGCAGCCAGGTTCACGCGCCCCGCAGCGGCCACATCACCAACCTGCGCCTCGCTGAAGGCAACTACGTAAATGCCGGGCAACCGGTGATGGCGTTGATCGACGATTCGACTTTTTATGTGCAGGCGTATTTCGAAGAAACCAAACTGCCGCGGATCCGCGTCGGCGATCCGGTGAAGGTTTGGTTGATGAGCGCGGGGGAAGGGTTGCAGGGGCATGTCGAAAGCATCAGTCGAGGGATTACTGATCGCAACACCACGCCGGATGGGCAGTTGTTGGCGGAGGTGGAACCGACGTTTAACTGGGTTAGGCTGGCGCAGCGAATTCCGGTAAAAATCAAGATTGATAAGTTGCCGGAGGGGATTAATTTGAGTTCGGGGATGACGGCGAGTGTGCAGGTGCAGGAGGGTTCAAAGTGATCGTTCCCACGCTCCGCGTGGGAATGCAGCCCGGGACGCTCCGCGTCCCATCAACAGCCGAACGCGGAGCGTCCGTTGAGGCATTCCTTTGCTGCGCGTGGGAACGATCAGTGTCAGGTATCAGCCGATGCTGATTGCCGGCAGCTTAGGCAACGACACAGTCTGCTGCTTGCGCGGCGCCAGAATCTCCGCCTCACCATCCACCACCAACTCATCACGCTGGTTAAACACGCGAGTGGCAATCCGCACACGAAACTTCGGCAGCTTCTCGAGAATCTCCAGACGCACGGTCAGCGTGTCGCCAATCTTCACCGGCTTCTGAAAGCTCATCTGCTGACCGATATAAATAGTCCCCGGCCCAGGCAATTCGCAGGCAACGGCAGCGCTGATCAGCGCACCGCTGAACATGCCGTGAGCGATGCGCTCCTTGAACATGGTACCGGCGGCGAACTCAGCGTCCAGGTGCACCGGGTTGTGATCGCCGGACATCGCAGCGAACAACTGAATGTCGCGCTCTTCGACCGTCTTGCTGTAGCTGGCGGTCTGGCCGACTTCAAGGGCTTCGTAAGGGGTGTTGGTAACCTGGGTCATCTGTTTCAATCCTGTGACGAAAAAAAATCCACAAAAAAACTATTCCGATCTGGGTGGCCGGCGATGGCTCAGCGCTTGGGCGATCCAGTTCAACACGTCATTGATCACTTCATCGCGGTTGCTCTCGTTGAACAGTTCATGCCGTGCCTGCGGGTAAATTGTCAGTTGCAGGCTCTGGCTGCCAGCCGCGCGTAGCGCATGGGCCAGAACTTTCAGACGTTTGCCTTCGCTCACCGGATCACATTCACCGCCAATGACCAGCAACGGCAGACCCGGATCAATCTGAGCGAGATTGGACGCTTTGCTGATTTGCTGCAACCCACCGAGCAAATCGATCCATAGCTGATTGGTGCAGCGAAAGCCGCAGAGTGGGTCGTTGGCGTACAGATCGACTTCCGCCTGATCGCGACTGAGCCAGTCGAACCGCGTGCGCACCGGTTTGAATTTTTTGTTGAACGAGCCGAACGACAGCCATTCAATCAGCGCGCTGCGACCTTTCGGGCCTTGGCGCAAACGTTCTAACCGCGCAATCTGCCGCGCCGCGCGATAGAGCGCCACCGGTTGGAAGTTCGAACCGCTGAGGACGGCTCCGTGCAGACTGGCGCTGTGATGCAGCAGATAGGCCTGGGCGATGTAGCTGCCCATGCTGTGGCCGAGCAGCACGATCGGCACGCCGGAATGTTGTTGGCCGATGTGCTGATTGAGGCAAGCCAGGTCACCCACCACTTTGCCCCAGCCATCGTTGTCGGCGAAATGGCCGAGTGTCCCGTTTTCGGCAGTTTTGCCATGTCCACGCTGATCCGGTGCATAGACGCCGTAACCCTGATCGCAGAGTTTTTCCGCCAGACGGGCGTAGCGACCACTGTGTTCCGCCATGCCGTGGGCCAACAGGATCACTGCCTTGAGTGGAGCTGTTGGCAGCCACTGGTTAACGAAGAGGCGGCTGCGGTCACTCGCGGTCAGCCAAAAAGTGTCGTGGATCATGGCGATTCCTTTGCATAGGGCTGCATGTGGCATGGACGTCGTTGCATTGTATAGCGCATCCATAGCGTGCCGTCTGATCAGGCCACGCCACGGCACCAAGATTCACACGGTCAATGAGGCCCGTGCGCATATTTGCCTGATTCGCCATAGCTGCTAGTGTCCGTGAAGCCCCGCTTTTCGCTTTCTGCTTTTTGAGGGATGAGAGAGGAAGGACAGAAAAGCGGCCCCGGATAGGTTCAGGTAAAGAGGACAAAAACAATGCAACCTGATTTCTGGAATGACAAACGCCCCGCCGGCGTGCCCCTGGACATCGACCAAGGGGCCTATAAGTCGGTGATCGAGGTGTTCGAGCGTTCCTGCAAGAAATTTGCTGACCGCCCGGCATTCAGCAACATGGGCATAACCCTGACCTACGCCGAACTGGAGCGCTACAGCGCAGCCTTCGCCGGTTACTTGCAAGCCCACACCGACCTGGTGCCGGGGGATCGCATTGCGGTGCAGATGCCCAACGTCCTGCATTACCCGATTGCCGTGTTCGGTGCCCTGCGCGCCGGGCTGATCGTGGTCAACACCAACCCGTTGTACACCGCGCGGGAGATGCGTCATCAGTTCAAGGACTCCGGGGCCCGGGCGCTGGTGTACCTGAACATGTTCGGGCAGAAAGTCCAGGAGGTGCTGCCCGACACCGACATCCAGTACCTGATCGAAGCGAAGATGGGTGACCTGATGCCCGCCGCCAAGGGCTGGCTGGTCAATACCCTGGTGAGCAAGGTCAAGAAGATGGTCCCGGCGTATTCCTTGCCGCAGGCGATTTCCTTCAAGAGCGCGCTGAGTCTGGGTCGAGGCCTGGGGATCAAGCCGCTGAATGCCGGCCTCGGCGACATCGCCGTGCTGCAATACACTGGCGGCACCACCGGGCTGGCCAAGGGGGCGATGCTGACTCACGGCAACCTGGTGGCGAACATGCAGCAGGCGCGCGCGTGCCTGGGTCAGTTCGGCACCGACGGTCAGCCACTGCTGCGCGAAGGGCAGGAGGTGATGATCGCGCCGCTGCCGCTGTACCACATCTATGCCTTCACGGCGAACTGCATGTGCATGATGGTGACCGGTAACCACAACGTACTGATCACCAATCCGCGGGACATCAAGGGTTTCATCAAGGAACTGAAGAACTGGCGTTTCTCGGCGTTGCTGGGGCTCAACACGCTGTTCGTCGCGTTGATGGACCATCCGGACTTCAAGACTCTGGATTTCTCCAGCCTCAAACTCACCAACTCCGGCGGCACCGCGTTGGTCAAGGTCACCGCCGAGCGCTGGGAACAGCTCACCGGTTGTCGCATTACCGAAGGCTACGGCCTGACCGAAACCTCACCCGTGGCCTGCACCAACCCTTACGGCGACCAGTCGCGCATCGGCACAGTCGGCCTGCCGGTGCCGGGCACCACGCTGAAGGTCATCAACGATGAGGGCGTCGAGCAACCCTTGGGCGAGCGCGGCGAACTGTGCATCAAAGGCCCGCAGATCATGAAAGGTTATTGGCAGAAGCCCGAAGCCACCGACGAAGTGCTGGATGCAGAAGGCTGGTTCAAGTCCGGTGACATCGCGGTGATCGACCCGGACGGTTTTGTGCGCATCGTCGATCGCAAAAAAGACATGATCATCGTCTCGGGTTTCAACGTGTACCCGAACGAGATCGAAGACGTGGTGATGGCTCACCCAAAAGTCGCCAGCTGCGCGGTGATCGGTGTGCCGGATGAGCGTTCGGGGGAGGCGGTGAAGCTGTTTGTGGTGGCCCGTGAATCGGGTGTCAGCCTTGAAGAACTGAAGGCGTACTGCAAGGAGAACTTCACGGCGTACAAAGTACCCAAGCACATCGTCTTGCGTGAGTCGTTGCCGATGACGCCGGTGGGCAAGATCTTGCGGCGGGAGTTGCGTGATATCGCCTGAGTGTTGAATGGCCGCGCTTTGCGCGGATCGCGGGCAAGCCCGCTCCCACAGGATCACCGATGACCTTGTGGGAGCGAGCTTGCTCGCGATGCTTTTTGTGGGGCAGAAGGCCCGAATCCAAAGGCTTTCAGGGTGCTATAGAATTTTTGCTCTAAAATGACTGCCTGTTAGTCTTTAGTCATTAAAGTGACTGTAGGGCCGGTTTTTGGCTCTAGTAGGCCCTTGGCAAAGCTGCTACTCTCGGCGCGCTTTGTGACTTCTCGGCCTAACTAAAAAGCCAGACTCACCAGCAATCGACACCAATAAAAAACACACACCAATAATAATCGAATCAAATGCGGTGATGAACTCGCGTTGCTGAGGAGTGGGCTTCCATGATCGAAGACTTTTGGAAGGATAAGTACCCTGCCGGGATTGCTGCCGACATCAATCCGGACGAGTATCCGAATATTCAGGCGGTGTTGAAGCAGTCCTGCCAGCGCTTTGCCGACAAACCGGCATTCAGCAACCTGGGCAAGACAATCACCTACGGTGAACTGTACGAATTGTCCGGTGCCTTTGCCGCTTACCTGCAACAGCATACCGACTTGCAGCCAGGCGATCGAATCGCCGTGCAGCTGCCCAACGTGTTGCAGTACCCGGTCGCCGTCTTCGGTGCCATCCGCGCCGGGCTGATCGTGGTCAACACCAACCCGTTGTACACCGCGCGGGAAATGGAACACCAATTCAACGACTCCGGTGCCAAAGCCCTGGTCTGCCTGGCCAACATGGCGCACCTGGCCCAGACCGTCGTGCCGAAAACCGGCGTCAAGCACGTGATCGTCACCGAAGTGGCCGACCTGCTGCCGCCGCTCAAGCGTTTGCTGGTCAACAGCGTCATCAAGTATGTGAAGAAGATGGTCCCGGCGTATCACTTGCCCAAGGCCATCAAGTTCAACGACGTGCTGAGCAAGGGGCATGGCCAGCCAGTGGCTGAAGCCAACCCGGCCAGCAGCGACGTTGCCGTGCTGCAATACACCGGCGGCACCACCGGCGTGGCCAAGGGAGCGATGCTCACCCACCGCAACCTGGTGGCGAACATGCTGCAGTGCAAGGCGCTGATGGGTTCCAACCTTCATGAAGGCTGCGAGATCCTGATCACGCCGCTGCCGCTGTACCACATCTATGCCTTCACCTTTCATTGCATGGCGATGATGCTGATCGGTAACCACAACGTGCTGATCAGCAACCCGCGCGATTTGACGGCGATGATCAAGGAACTGTCGAAGTGGAAGTTCAGCGGTTTCGTCGGGCTCAACACGCTGTTCGTCGCCTTGTGCAACAACGAAGACTTCCGCAAGCTGGACTTCTCGGCGTTGAAAGTCACCCTGTCCGGTGGCATGGCCCTGCAACTGGCTGCCGCCGAACGCTGGAAAGCGGTCACCGGGTGCGCCGTCTGCGAAGGTTACGGCATGACCGAAACCAGCCCGGTGGCCACCGTCAATCCGATCCAGAACATCCAGATCGGCACCATCGGTATTCCGGTTCCGTCGACCCTGTGCAAAATCATCGACGATGCCGGCGTTGAGCAGCCGTTGGGCGCAATCGGCGAGCTGTGTGTGAAAGGTCCGCAAGTCATGAAGGGCTACTGGCAGCGTCAGGACGCCACCGATGAAATCCTCGACAGCGAAGGCTGGTTGAAGACCGGTGACATTGCGCTGATCCAGCCTGATGGTTACATGCGCATCGTCGATCGCAAGAAAGACATGATCCTGGTCTCCGGTTTCAACGTGTACCCGAATGAACTGGAAGACGTGCTTGCGACCCTGCCAGGCGTGCTGCAATGCGCAGCCATCGGCGTGCCGGACGAGAAGTCGGGCGAGGCGATCAAGCTCTTCATCGTCGCCAAACCGGGCGTGACGCTGACCAAGGAACAGGTGATGGAGCACATGCGCGCCAACGTCACCGGTTACAAGGTTCCGCGCTCCGTGGAGTTCCGCGATGCGCTGCCGACCACCAACGTCGGCAAGATCCTGCGCCGCGAGTTGCGCGACGAAGAATTGAAGAAGCTCGGCGTCAAGAAGGTAGGCGCGTAACACAAGAAGCCCCGCAGATGCGGGGCTTCTTGTTTATAGCTGATCGTTACCACGCAGAGCGTGGGAACGATCTCTTTACAGGCGAAACTGCGCGAAGTTCACGTTGGTACCCGCCGGGCGCATGTCCTGGAGGTACGAGTCCTTGTCGGCGCTCAGTTCCAGGCTCAAAGCGGCTTTACGCTTGCCTTCGTTGCGCACCACCAGTCCTTCGAGCTTCTCGCGCAGGAACACCGTCGGCACTTTCAGGTGCAGCAGTTCGTCGGTGTCCGGCGTGTGCATCAGCAGGTGAACCCATTCGTACTGACCAACGGCCAGGCGCGCGACCGGAATATCGAACCACCAAATGTTGCGGTTGCGGTTCAATTCGGTGAAATGGCAGTTATTGACGCCAAGCACAGCACCGCCAAGTTCCTGGTTTCTGCGGGCAATGGCCTGCTTTTTATCGAGTTTCATAACATTCCTACAGGATTGGATCTTCAGCGCCATGGCCTGAATACGTTGCGCATTCTCGGGGGTTGGTCGACAAACATAAAGCCCAACCTGCACTGAACGATGAAATATCGCGGTGAAAATAAATGAAACTCGGCACAAACGCCTCCGGTCAATCTTTGTGTAACAACTTTCCCCGTTGAATTGTTCACAGGAGAAACACCATGAGCAGCACTGGCGATAAAGTAAAAGGCATGGCCAACGAAGCCGCCGGCAACGTCAAGCAAGGCGTCGGCAAGGCCACCGGTAGCGACAAAATGCGCGCCGAAGGCGTCGTGCAGGAAAAGAAAGGCGAAGCCCAGCAAGCGGTCGGTAAAGCCAAGGATGCGATCAAGAAAGGCATCGACAAGGCGTGATCCGGCCTTTAAAGCGTGTCAGAAACGGCCATCCGCGGATGGCCGTTTTTGTGTCAGTCTGAGCATGAGCAAGATCAAAATCGCCAAGTAGGCTACTTTGATGTAGAAAACGGCCCCTGAGTCGCCACGACTTCGACCAAATTTTGCGGCGAAAGGAGACGCTAATGTTTTTCCCACACATGAAAGGTTTACGCCTGCACCGTGTCATGGTTCGCACGGTCACTGAGTTCGTCGCCGACGAGATGTCGACCTATGCCTCGGCGCTGGCCTATCAGATGCTGTTCTCGCTATTTCCCTTCATTCTGTTCCTCATCGCCCTGATCGGTTTCCTGCACCTGCCGGACTTCTTCTCCTGGCTGCGCCTGCAGTCAGAACTGGTGCTGCCGCCCCAGGCGCTGGAACAGGTCAACCCGGTCATTGACCAGCTCCAGCAATCCAAAGGTGGCTTGCTGTCGGTCGGTATCGTGATTGCCCTGTGGACCGCGTCTGCCGGTGTGCGGCTGATGATGAGCGCGATGAATGCTGCCTACGACGTGGTCGAGGGCCGTCCGGCGTGGAAGCGTTTTCCGCTGTCGATTATCTACACCGTCGGCATCGCCGGTATGCTGCTGGTCGCTGCCGCGCTGATGGTGCTCGGACCGCAGGTGATGGGCTGGATCGCCGCGCAAGTCGGCCTCGAAGACTTCATCGTGACGCTCTGGACCATCGTGCGCTGGCCGGTGGTCGTGATTCTGTTGATGATGGCGGTGGCGCTGATTTATTACGTCATGCCCGACGTCAAACAAGAGTTTCGTTTCATCACGCCGGGTTCGGTGCTGGCGGTGGTGGTGTGGATCATCGCGTCACTGGGTTTCGGTCTGTACGTCAAGGCGTTCGCCAACTACAACGCCATGTATGGCAGTATCGGCGCGATCATCGTGCTGTTGCTGTATTTCTATATTTCCGCCGCGGTGCTGTTGCTCGGCGCCGAGATGAATGCCGTGATCGAACACATGTCGACCGAGGGCAAGAATGATGGCGAAAAAGTCCCCGGTGAGCACGACCACGAACCCAAACACCACGTGTCGGGACTGGGTCGGGATCACTCGATCAAGCCGACCACTGACGAAGTCATCAAATGATCCGTGAAATTCTGAAAATGGGCGACGAGCGCCTACTGCGCATTGCCCCGCCGGTGCCCGCCGAAATGTTCGACAGCCCCGAGCTGTGGCAACTGATCGACGACATGTTCCAGACCATGGAAAGCGTCGGTGGCGTTGGCCTGGCTGCACCGCAGATCGGCGTCGATCTGCAACTGGTGATCTTCGGTTTCGAGCACAGCGAGCGTTATCCGGATGCCGAGGCCGTGCCGCAGACGATTCTGATCAACCCGCTGATTACGCCCTTGACCCCGACACTGGAAGAGGGTTTCGAAGGCTGCCTCTCGGTGCCCGGCCTGCGCGGCGCGGTGGATCGCTATCAGCACATTCGTTACGAAGGTTTTGATCCCAAGGGGCAGCCGATCATGCGCATCGCCTCGGGGTTTCATGCGCGGGTTGTGCAGCATGAATGCGATCACCTGATCGGGCGGTTGTACCCGTCGCGCATCGGTGACTTCAGCAAGTTCGGGTTTACCGACGTGATGTTTCCGGATCTCGATCCTGCAGCAGACGACTGACACACTCCGTGAATCATCCAGACGGTTTCATACCCATGGCGATCATCGGCTTGCTGCGTGCGTAACGGCTCAAGCGTTCGGCCATGGAGTAGGGCAGTGGCGGGTCGAAGGTAAAACCACGACGTTCATAAAACCCGCGCAGGTCCGGATGACAAAACAGCCACACCGGGCCTTCGAGGTCCTTGAGCGCCTCGGCGATCAACGCCGCAGCGATTCCCTGTTCACGGCAGGCTGGATCGACAAACAAACCCGTCAGCCAATGCCCGTCCGCCACCGGTCGCAAACACAGTGCCCCAATGATCTCGTTGCGCCTGGCCACCCAGAGTTGAGCGTCCCGGACCGCTTTCATCGACGATTGGTGAGCGCGATAAAACTTGTTCATCAAGGGCCATAAAGGCTCGGCGAGCAAGGTGTATTGGGTATTGGGCATGGTCTTCGACTGTCGGTGCACAAAGCGGGCGATTATAAAAGAACGCGCACGCAGCGATAGGTGTATACCTGATCTCACATCCCGTATGAGTGGAGTACGTATCATGGCCAAAGGCATGGATTCAAAAAAAGCAGCAAAGAAGAAGCCGGCAAAAACCGCCGATGAAAAACGCGCCGACAAGAAGGCCAAGAAGGTGGATGTGTTCGGTCATTGATCCCGTGACAAGGGAGCCCGGCCCTCGGGCTCCCGCTGCTTCTAACGAAATAACCAAATAATCTGCAAGAAAACCCTGCGCCATTGCACAGAAGGGGACTGGCCCCCGATCTGAGCAACGCCATGCCCCATTACTTCGATATTGCCCACCGAGAAGAAATCGACACCTTGCGCCAAGGCCTGCGCATAGTGCCCGTGACGCCGCGTATCGATCGCGAATTTGCCTTGGTGGTCGCTGCGAACAAGCCACCCTCGGCGGCGGTGCAGGCGCTGATGAGTCTGCTTGCCGAGAAATGACTCATACCGACGCTGAACCGATTTTGTCCTCAATACTGGCCGACTAGTGGCCTTGCATACCTGCCTCGCCTGTCTATGCTGACTCGTGACTAACTATGTCGACCACCATGTGAAGGCCGTCATACACGTTAAGAGCGTGCGCAACCCAAGGCGCCGACACTGAACAACATGGAGCTGTCCGGTCAATGGAGCGATTTATCAGAACGTTAAGGCTGGCTCGATCCCGGGCTATCAAGAGAAGGATGTCTTGATAAGAGCGTCGCTGCATGGACTCTCCAATTAAACATCATTGATCACCTGACCCAGTCCTTCCGGTGGAGGGATGCGTGTGCCTGTTCCTTGGAACGTAGTGGTGGAGTCGTTGAAAGACCAAAGAACTTTCATCAAACAAAAGACCGCGCTGAAGGTGATACGACCATGTTTAATCGACGTCACAAGACTGACCTGCTGGAAATCGAACGATTCAGTTGCGCGCTGACCGAGGCTAACGCGAAGTTGGCCGCGGTCAGCCGCTCGATGGCGATGATTGAGTTCACCCCCGAAGGCATCGTGCTCGATGCCAACGACAACTTTTGCAGTGCCATGGGTTATAGCGCCGAAGACGTGCGCGGAAAACATCACCGGATATTCTGCGAAGAAGCGTTTTATCGAAGCGATGCCTATGCCAAGTTGTGGCGTGACCTTGCCCGTGGCGAACCGGTGAGCGGGACCTTCTTGCGCTTGAACAAGAGCGGCAAGGAGATGTGGCTTGAAGCCAGCTATATGCCAGTGTTCGGCGCTGATCGTCAGGTCCGGAGTGTGATCAAGGTCGCCACTGATATCTCAGCCAGGGCCGACAAGGAACACGAAAGCGAGAGCATGCTCGCGGCGATCGGTCGTTCCATGGCCGTGGTCGAATTCACCCCGGATGGCAACGTCATCTCGGCCAACGAAAACTTCTTGAAGACGATGCATTACTCGCTCAACGAAGTGGTTGGACAACACCACAGTCTGTTTTGCCATCGTGGTGAAGCCGAATCGCAGGCCTATAAAGCGTTCTGGGCTTCACTCAATCGCGGCGAATATCACTCGCACCGTTTCGAGCGCAAAGATAAGCAGGGTCATACGGTTTTCCTGGAGGCCTCCTACAACCCGCTGTTTGACACCAAGGGTCGATTGTACAAAGTGGTCAAGTTCGCCAGCGACATCACCGATCAGGTGACCACCCTGCAAACCGCCGCGGAGTCGGCCCACAGTACCTCGGTTCAAAACGACGCCTGTGCGCAGAAAGGTTCTCTGGTGGTACAGCAAACGGTGCAGATCATCCAGGACATTTCCAAAGACTTGAATGAAGCGGCGCTGAGCATTGATGCCGTCAGCAAACAGTCCGACATCATCGGCACCATCGTTCAGACCATTCGCGGAATTGCCGATCAGACCAACCTGCTGGCGCTCAACGCGGCGATTGAAGCAGCCCGCGCCGGGGAGCACGGGCGCGGGTTCGCGGTAGTTGCCGATGAAGTTCGCAGCCTTGCGGCACGAACGAGCCAGGCAACGCTGGAGATCGTTGAAGTGGTACGCAAGAACCATGATTTGTCATTGAGTGCGGTGTCGAGCATGCAGTCGAGTTTGAGTCGAACCGGTCTTGGGGTGGAACTGGCGAACGAGGCGGGAGCAGTGATTCTGGAGATTCAACAAGGATCGCGGCATGTGGTGGATGCGATCAGTCAGTTCAACTCGACCTTGCAGATAAGTTGATCGCGGCAAATTGAAAAGGGTTCCTCGAAGGGACCTTTTTTATTGATTTCCGCACTTTTTAAAGCGAAGCGAGAAACTTGCCGACCACACCCGCATGGATGTGGGTCGGGTAGCGCGGAAGCCGCTCAAGCCAGGCCATTGCAGCCGTGTTTGAGGAATCCCGGGCGTTGTGCCAATCGTTGAAAATACTCGTCGATGGCGGGGTAGTCGGGGCGCTCCATCGGTGTCATCAACCAGCGGTTGACCGACAGCCCGATGACGATGTCCGCCAGCGTGAAGTGTGGCCCGGCGACATACGCTTTGGTGGTCGCGAGCTGATGCTCGAGGATGCCCATCTTCTGATTCCAGCTGCGTACGCCAGCGGTAATGTGATGCGGGTCCTGGAACTCCGGATCTTTGCGCACCAACGCTGTGAACGCGTAGCTCCAGGAGGCATTGAGTTCGGTCGCTTGCCAATCCATCCACTGCTCTACCCGAGCGCGCGCCGCCGGTTCGTGCGGTAACAGATCGGTGTTGTGGTGTTTGCCGGCCAGATAGCGGCAGATGGTGTTGGACTCCCACAACACGCCCGCATCGTCGATGATCACCGGCACCTGAGCATTGGGATTGAACCTGAGAAACTCCGGCGTGTGGGTCGACGCATAACCGCCGCCCCAGTCCTCACGTTCACAGGCAACACCCAGTTCCTCACAGGTCCACAGGACTTTTCGGACGTTGATAGACGAGGCTTTTCCCAGAATCTTCAGTGCGTGTTCCATTGAGCTACTCCGTTAGCGATTCGACGCTTCAGGAATCTAACAGACATTCAGCGTTTTCAAACCGGATCCGGCAGCGCCGACATTGGCAAACCAAACGTGCGATCAAACAACCAGTTGAAGGCGAAGGTGTAGCACGGGATGAAAATGATCAGCGCCGCGTCCAACAGGAAGGCTTGCACCAGGCTGATGTTCATCCACCAGGCGATCAACGGGATGAGGAACACTATCAAGGTTAGTTGAAAACCCACGGCATGGGCGATGCGCCGTTTAACGGTGCGGGTTCGCGAAGGCTGACGACTTTCCCAGCGCTCGAACAGCGTGGTGTAGATGAAGTTCCAGGTCACCGCAATGGTGGTGATGATCACTGCCAACGGGCCAGTGCTGCCTGGCGAGGTGCCGGACAACAATGCCAGCCCCAAGGCCGAGAATGTCATGCCGATGACCTCGTAAAGGGACACGTAGAGCAGTTTTCGTTTAACGCCTTGCATGGGGGGTTGCCTCTTTCTTGCCAACTTGAAGCCAGGAGCACTGGCGAAGGCGACGAAAGATAGCTTCAATAGGGCTGACAGAAAAAGTCATTAGCTTTCAGTTTTATTGATAGGACGACGGATGAATTTCAACAGCGACAGCATCGAGTTGTTCCTCGCGGTGATCGAACGCGGCTCGTTTTCCGCTGCCGCCCGGGCGCTAGGTAAAGTGCCGTCGGCGGTGAGCATGGGCATCGCCAACCTGGAAGCCGAACTCGGTTATCCACTGTTTGATCGCAGCCATCGCGAGCCGGTGCCGACGGCGATGGCCTGCGCATTGGTGCCGCATGCGCGACTGATTGCCGAGCAGCTCAAACAGCTGCAAGTGCATGCGGTCGAGCTGTCGCTGGGGCTGGAAAGCAAGTTGTCGATCGGGGTGGTGGCGGACATCGACAAGGGCCGCGTGATGGCGGCGATCAAGGTCATCGCCGAGCGTCATCCTCTACTGGAAATCGAAGTGCTCAGCGCGCCGCAGGATGATGTGCTGGCGATGCTCCACAGCGGCCGGGTCAGCGTTTGCCTGGCGTTCGCCGGGCTGAGCATGAACGTGCTGGAGCGGTTCCAGTTCGTCGGCACCGAACGGATGATCGCCACGCTGGCGGCGGACAATCCGTTGCTTCAAGGCCAGGATTTGTATCTCGAAGATTTGGTCCGCGTACGGCAAATCATCGTCGCCAGCCGCGACCTGCCGATCAGCGAAATCCGGCCACTGGTGGCCGAGTCTTACTGGCGCACCGACACGTTGACGATGGCGCTGGAAATGGTCGAAGCCGGATTGGGCTGGGGCAATTTTCCGCTGTCGGTGGTCCAGCCGTGGCTCGATGCTGGAAGGCTCAAGCGCCTGAGCTTCCGCAACATCGAGAACGGGTTGGTGCTGCCGGTGCATGCGGTGTGGCTCAAGAGCCAGCCGTTGCAGAAAGGGGCGTTGGCGTTTGTGGAGTTGATGGGGCGTTGACGCTGCACACCGATCATTCCCACGTTCTGCGTGGGAACGATCAAACAGTGTCAGGTACTTTCACGCACCTTCAACTCAAACCCCATGTCCTGCACCGGTTTCGCCACCGTGTTGCCGGCCATCAAGGTCAGCATCTGCTCCGCTGCGCGCCGGCCAATCGCCTCGCGCGGGGTGCTGATGCTGCTCAGACGCGGGACCATGTGGGCCGAGGCCGGCAGGTCGTTGAAGCCGAGGATCGCCACTTGTTCGGGGATTTTGATCCCGTAGCGCATGGCTTCGAGCAGTGCGCCCTGGGCCAGGTCGTCGTTGCCGAAGAAGATGGCATCGACATCGGGATGACTGGCGATCAGCTGCAGGAACAGTTCGCCACCGAGGCCGACGGAGGAGGCGCGAGGTGTCAGCACTTCCAGATCAGGGTCATACAAACCGGCCTTTTGCAGGGCTTTGCGAAAACCTTCGCCGCGCAGCAACGTGCGTTGATCCAGTTGCGCGCCGATGTAGGCCAAGCGTTTACGACCGCGTGACAGCAAATGCTCGGCCGCTGTCTCGCCGGCAGCGAGTTGTGAAAAACCCACGCAATTGAGGCCGGCTGCGCTGTCCAGTTCCATCATGTACACGCAGGGAATGTTGCTCGCCTCGATCATCCGGCGCGAACTTTCGGTGCGGTCGAAACCGGTCAGCAGCAAACCGCGCGGCTGATACGCCATGTAATTGCGCAGCAGGTTTTCTTCTTCGTCGCGGGAGTAGTGGAAGTTGCCGATCAGCACTTCGAAGCCTTTGGGGCGCAAAACCTGATGAATGGCTTCCAGCGTGTCGATGAACAGTAAATTGGACAGTGACGGCACCAACACCACCACCGAATGGCTCTGGGCCGAGGCTAACGCGCGGGCGGCAGGGTTGACCACGTAGTTGAGGTCGAGGGCGGCTTTCTGGACTTTTTCCACCAGTTCGGTGGCCACGGTACTGACCCCGCGCAGGGCGCGAGAGGCGGTGATCGGGCTGACACCGGCCAGGCGCGCGACTTCGTTCAAGGTGGGGCGGCCAGTGGTGCGCGTATTTTTATCGTTTTTAGGAGAGATCATCGGACGGCTTGCCAAACAAAATTCGAGGCACTAAGGTAGCGCTGTCTCGACGCAGCTGCAAATGCGTGAACGGGGTTTGCCTGATCCCCGTTTTTTGGCGTCAGGAACGAACATGCTGCAACCCACAAAAATGACAAGAAGGCGTCGGCAACTTCTGCTTTTGCTCTAGTGCATAACTGGCAAAGGTAGCGCTGTCTGCGCGCTGAGGTGTTACATGAATCATCCCATCACCGCCCTGGTCATCATGGGCGTTGCCGGTTGCGGCAAGACTTGCGTCAGCGAGGCCTTGTGCCAACTCAGCGGCGCGACCGCCATTGAAGGCGACACTTTTCACCCTGCCGCCAATATCAAAAAGATGAGCGCGGGTATCCCCCTGAACGACGAAGACCGTGCTGGTTGGCTCGATAGCCTGTGCGATGAACTGCGCCGCATTGACGCAAAGGGCCAGCGCCCGGTGCTGACCTGCTCGGCGCTCAAACACATTTACCGTGAACGTCTGCGCAGCGCCTTGCCTGGCCTGGGCTTCGTTTTTCTTGAGCTGACCCCCGAAGTCGCCGCCGATCGTGTGTCTCATCGGCCGGGGCACTTCATGCCGTCAACACTGATCGACAGCCAGTTCGCCACCCTCGAATCACCCGTTGGCGAACCGCTGACCCTGGCCCTCGACGCGTCGAACCACAGCGTCGACGAACTGGCCGCTCAAGCACACCGCTGGTGGCTTGAACACGGCCTGAAACTCGCCGTATGAGTTTTTCTCGAAGAGACAGCGCTGTCTTGATGGCTTGCGAATTACTCACTTTAATAACAACAACAACCAGGAGACACCCCTAATGTTTGGCATGTCCCACGAGACGTTCCTGCTGCTAGACGCAGTGGTCACGGTAATCGGACTCATCGTCCTGATCACCAAATTCAAGTTTCACCCCTTCATCGCCCTGATCATCGCCGCAGCCTTTCTCGGGCTGACTTCCGGCATGCCAATTGGCACCATCATCAAGGCGTTCCAGGACGGCTTCGGTGGGGTGCTCGGTTTCGTCGGGATCATTCTGGCGCTGGGCACCATGCTCGGCAAAATGATGGCCGAGTCGGGCGGGGCGGATCAGATCGCCCAAACGCTGATTCGCGCGTTCGGTAAGGACAAGGTGCAGTGGGCCATGATGTTCGCGGCCTTCCTGGTCGGCATTCCGCTGTTCTTCGAAATCGGCTTCGTGCTGCTGATTCCGCTGGTGTTCATCGTTGCCCGGCGTACCGGTGTGTCGATCATCAAGATCGGTATCCCGCTGCTGGCCGGTCTTTCGGCCGTGCACGGTCTGGTTCCGCCACATCCGGGTCCGTTGCTGGCCATCGGCGTGTTCGGTGCCGACATCGGTAAAACCATTCTCTACGGCCTGATCGTTGCGCTGCCAACGGCGATCATTGCCGGACCGATCTACGGCACTTTCATTGCCAAATACATCCCCGGCCATCCGAATCAGGAACTGGTGGATCAACTGGCGCGTGATAACGATTCTGCCGATCTCCCGAGCTTCGCCATCACCCTGATCACCGTGCTGTCGCCGGTTTTCCTGATGTTGCTCAAGACCTTTGCCGATGTGGTGCTGCCGGACGGCAACTTTTTCCGCACCTTCATGGACCTGATCGGTCACCCGATTTCGGCACTCCTGCTGGCGTTGCTGTTGTCGCTGTACACCTTCGGCTACAAGCAGGGCGTAGGTTCCAGCCAGATTCTCAAATGGCTGGACGCGAGCCTCGCGCCGACCGCCGCGATCATCCTGATCATTGGCGCCGGTGGTGGCTTCAAGCAGATGCTGGTGACCAGCGGCGTTGGTAATGTCATCGGCAACATGGCGGTGGAAGCGCAGATCTCGCCAATCCTTCTGGCGTGGCTGGTGGCGGCGGTGATCCGTATCGCCACCGGTTCGGCGACCGTGGCGACCATTACCGGCGCCGGCATTGTGGTGCCGGTGGTGGGGATGATTCCGGGTGTGAATCGTGAGCTGCTGGTACTGGCGACCGGTGCCGGTTCGTTGATCCTGTCTCACGTCAACGACGCAGGTTTCTGGCTGGTGAAGCAGTACTTCAACATGACCGTGGCGGAAACCTTCAAGACCTGGACCGCGATGGAAACCATCCTGTCCATCGTTGCGCTGGGCTTTATCCTGCTGTTGTCGCTGTTCGTTTAAAGCACATTCGGCAGACACGAAAAAACCGCAGCCATGCGGTTTTTTTGTGGGTGATGATCGTTCCCACGCTCTGCGTGGGAATGCCGCCATGGACGCTCCGCGTCCACTGTGACGCAGAGCGTCACGGAATGCATTTCCACGCGGAGCGTGGGAACGATCAATGTGTCAGGCGTTGGTCTTGGTGACCAACCCATCCGCCCGAAACATCCCGCGAATCCCGCGTACTGCCTGACGAATTCGGTCCTGGTTTTCGATCAGCGCGAAGCGCACGTGATCATCCCCATACTCCCCAAACCCTACGCCCGGCGAGACGCAAACCTTGGCCTCGGCCAGCAGTTTTTTGGCGAACTCCAGGGAGCCCAAGTGCGCATAAACCTCGGGAATCTTAGCCCAGACATACATCGACGCTTTCGGATTTTCGACCATCCAGCCCAGTTCATGCAGGCCTTTGACCAGCACGTTGCGACGCTGCCGATACTGCTCGGCGATGTCTTTGACGCACTGCTGATCGCCTTCCAGCGCCGCAATGGCCGCGACTTGCAGCGGGGTGAACGTGCCGTAGTCGTGGTAGCTCTTGATCCGCGCCAGGGCGTTGACCAGTTCGGCATTACCGACCATGAAACCAATGCGCCAGCCCGCCATGTTGTAGCTCTTGGACAGAGTGAAAAATTCCACCGCAATGTCCTTGGCGCCCGGCACTTGCATGATCGACGGTGCTTTCCAGCCGTCGTAGACGATGTCGGCGTAAGCCAGGTCGTGCACCACCAACACGTCGTACTGTTTGGCGAGGGCGATCACTCGCTCGAAGAAGTCCAGCTCCACGCATTGAGCAGTGGGATTCGACGGGAAGCCGAGGATCATCATTTTCGGTTTCGGAATCGAGCCGCGTATGGCGCTTTCCAACTCGGCGAAGAAGTCCACGCCCGGAATCAACGGCACCGAACGCACCTGGGCGCCGGCAATCACCGCGCCGTAGATGTGAATCGGGTAGCTCGGGTTCGGCACCAGAACGGTGTCGCCCTGGTCTAGGGTGGCCAGCATCAAATGCGCCAGGCCTTCCTTGGAACCGATGGTCACGATGGCTTCGCTTTCCGGGTCGATGTCGACCTCGTAGCGATCCTTGTACCAATTGGAAATCGCCCGGCGCAGACGCGGAATGCCCTTGGACGTCGAGTAGCCGTGAGTGTCTTCGCGCTGGGCGACGGTGACGAGTTTTTCGACGATGTGCGGCGGTGTCGGGCCGTCAGGATTGCCCATGCTGAAGTCGATGATGTCTTCGCCACGACGACGGGCGGCCATCTTCAGCTCGGCAGTGATGTTGAATACGTAAGGGGGGAGTCGATCTATGCGCGCAAAGCGGCGCGGCGAACCTGGGTTGGCCATTGTTGCCTCGGGTAACGTGAGCGCCCGGAACCGTCCGAGCGACGCTGGTCACTGCGGTGACCTGTGGCGGAATGTAAGGGCTGATGTGGCAAACTGTCCAGCGACTATGTAAACAAATTTGCCCGAAGGGTGACAAACTGCTGCGTTATTCCTATATGGCATCGGCGGCGATCTTCTGCTATTTCGCGGTCTACGTGATCCTATCGGGTTATAACGAGTTCGTCGACGCAGGCGCCGTCGAGCAGTTGCACGCACTGTAATTGGGCGAATCGGGTTTGGCTTCTATACTTCCAGCCGAACCCACTTTTTTGTTCCAGGAGTTGAGTCATGGATGAGCAAGCAGACGTCAAACTGGCCGAGCCACGCTTCGAGAGCGGGCATTTTCTGCTCATTGCCGGGCTTGGCGGACGATTTACCGCGGATACGACCAGTGGCATCCCCGATCTCTGGGAGAAATTCATTCCCGAAATTGGCAAAATTCCCGGTCAAAAGAACGAAGTGACCTACGGCGTCTGCTGCAATCCGGATGGCAAGGGTGGTTTCGAATACATCGCCGGCGTTGAAATCAGCAAACTCGACGACCTGCCTGAGAAGTACCGCTGGATTGAGGTCCAGCCTCAGCACTACGCGGTGTTCGAGCACAAGGGCTCGCTGGATACCTTGCCGCAGACTTTTCAATACATCTGGAAAACCTGGTTGCCGCAGTCCGGTAAAGAAGCGGCGGACGCCCCGGAATTCGAACGCTACAGCGACGACTTCAATCCGAAACTCAACACCGGTGTGCTGGAAATCTGGCTGCCGCTCAAATCGGATTGACCCAAGCCCCGGACGGGCACTTCACTGTGCCCGTTCGTGACTGTCGTTGACTCCTCGCAACACCCCCGCACACCGTCCGTTTCGCTCGATCTATACGCCGTCTTAATACCGTTGCCCCCAATCAGTGTCCGTCCTTGATGCCCCCTCACTTAACCTGCAAGGCGCCGATGAGAGCGCGAATTCAGGGCGTTTTTTTGCACTGACGCGCTCTGCCGGTACCCGATTGCGGGTGTCCTTTCGTTTTGTCAGGGGGAGCTGTCTTGTTAACACTCGAGTTCATTTACATCGCCAGCGGCCTGTGTGCCGCCCTGTTGTTTGTCTACCTGGGTTACGCCCTTATCCGTGCAGAGAAGTTCTGATGGCCGCAGTCATTGCGGCACAGGCTTTTTTATCAGCCCGCCAGGGCGGTCTTGAGAAAGGAAATCGGCAATGTACGACCTGATCTTTATGGGGGTTAGCGTGGTGTTTTTTGCTGCGACAGCCATGGTCATCGTCGCCATGGGCAAGATTTGAACGGAGCATCGACATGTTGAGCACTATGCTGGAATTTGCGGTGATTCTCGGGTTGATGACCGGACTCGCCGTGTTGATGGGCAAGTGGCTGACCCTGGTATTTACCGGGCGCAACCATGCCTTGGCGGAGCGCGCTACTTATCGTCTGCTGGGGATCGATACGGCCGAAACCATGGGCTGGGCACGTTATGGCTCGGCCCTGCTGCTGTCGAACGCGGCGATGATGTTGCTGGGTTACATCGTGTTGCGCTTGCAAGGTTTCATGCCGCTTAACCCCTTGGGGCTGAACGCGCAAACTCCTGATCTGGCGTTCAATACCGCTGCGTCCTTTATCACCAACACCAACTGGCAGGCTTATTCAGGTGAAACCAGCCTGTCCAATTTCAGCCAGATGGCTGTCATCACCTTCCTGATGTTCGTCGGCGCAACAGCGGGCGTTGTGGCGGCGGCGGGTTTCATTCGCGGCCTCAGTCGGTCGAATTCCGCTGATATCGGAAACTACTGGGTGGACTTCACTCGCACGCTGTACCGGGTGATGTTGCCACTGTGTTTTGGCATGGCGCTGGTTTATGTCTGGCAAGGCATGCCGCAGACCCTGAATTCCCAGGCCCTGGCCACCACACTGGAAGGTGCGCAGCAGCAATTGATCGTCGGCGCGGTGGCGAGCTTTGAGTCAATCAAGCACATCGGCACCAACGGCGGCGGTTTCTTCAGCATGAACGCCGCACATCCGTTTGAGAACCCGACTCCGCTGACAAACATGCTGCATATCCTCAGCATGCTGCTGATCCCGTCGGCGCTGACGTACACCTTTGGCAGCATGCTGATGCGTCGGCGTCAGGGCTGGGTATTCTTTGGCACGTTCCTGGTGATGTTCGTCGGCTTTCTGAGCATCGTTTACACGGCTGAACAAAGTGGCAACCCGCTGCTGACCCGGGTGGGCGCGGACCAGGTGCTGTCGGCAACCCAGAGTGGCGGCAACATGGAAGGCAAGGAGCTGCGCTTCGGGATTGCCGACACCAGCCTGTTCGTGACCACCACCACCGGCGCCACCACCGGCTCGGTGAACGCCATGCATGACTCGCTGACACCCATGGGCGGCTTCGTACCGCTGGCGCAGATGATGCTCAATTGCGTGTTCGGTGGTGACGGCGTGGGCTTTATCAACCTGATCCAGTACGCGCTGCTGACGGTGTTTCTGGTGGGCATGATGATCGGCCGCAGTCCCGAATTCCTCGGCAAGAAGATCGAGGCACGGGAGATCAAGCTGGTCATGCTCTCGGTACTGGCGCACCCCATCTGCATTCTCGGCTTCACCGCCCTGGCGGCACTCTGGCCGGACACCCTGAACAGCCTCAACAACCAGGGGCCCCATGGCTTCAGCGAGGTGCTTTATGCCTACACCTCGGGCACTGCCAACAACGGTTCGGCGTTCGCCGGATTGAATGCCAATACGCCGTTCTTCAACACCACAATCGGTCTTGCCATGTTGCTCGGACGTTTCTTCACCATGCTGCCGATGCTCGCGGTCGCAGGTTCTCTGGCGATGAAAAAGAACATCCCGGCCGGTGCCGGCACCATCCCGACCGCCACACCGCTGTTCATGTTCCTGGTGGTGTTCGTGGTGCTGGTGGTGGGCGGCCTGACGTTCCTGCCGGCGCTCGCGCTCGGCCCGCTGGTCGAGCAACTGCAGTTGCTGACCGGCCAGACCTACAAGTGAGGGCGCTGTGATGACTCAAGTACAAACAAAAACCAAGGTGCAATTTCTGTTTACCGGGCTGTTGCGCCCGGTGCTGATTTCGGCGGCGTTCTTCATGCTGCTGACCGGGGTGGCGTATCCGTTGTTCACCACGCTGGTGGCCAACGTGCTGTTCCCGTTTCAGGCCCAGGGCAGCCTGGTTGAACGGGACGGGCTGGTGATCGGTTCGGCGGTGATCGGCCAGCATTTCACCCGCCCCGAATATTTTCAGGGCCGTGCGAGCATGACCCTCGGCGCAGATCCACTGGACCCGAGCAAGAGCGTGGCGCAGCCGTACAACGCAGGTTCCAGTGGCGCCAGCAACCTTGGCCCTACCAGCCAGAAGTTGATCGACGCCGTGGCCATGCGGGTCGAAGCCTACCGCCGGCAGAACGGCCTGGCGGCAGATGCGCAGGTGCCGGTGGATGCGGTCACCTCGTCGGCTTCAGGCCTGGACCCGCATATTTCGGTGGCCAACGCACAGATTCAGGCGGCGCGCGTCGCACGCCTGCGCCACCTGCCGGAAGCCGATCTGTTGAAGCTGGTGAATACCCACACCGAGCAACGCACCTTCGGCCTGCTCGGCGAGCCCCGGGTCAATGTGCTGCAACTCAACCTCGCGCTGGATGCTCTGGCGCCCGCGCATCAGCCACCCCTTGCGGCCAGTGAGTAAGAGAAACAACTATGAGTAAGCAAGCTCGTTTGCCTTTGTTCGACCGTAAGTTGTTGTTCACGGCGTGCCTGGATGCCTTCAAGAAGTTGTTGCCCCAGTCGCAGTGGAAGAACCCGGTGATGTTTGTGGTGTATCTGGGCAGCATTCTCACCACGCTGTTGTGGTTTCAATCACTGGTCGGCAAGGGTGAAGCCTCCAGTGGCTTCATTCTCAGCATCACGTTGTGGCTATGGTTCACCGTGCTGTTCGCCAACTTCGCCGAAGCCCTGGCCGAGGGCCGCAGCCGGGCCCAGGCGGCCAGCTTGCGCGGGATGAAGCGCCAGACCATGGCCAAGCTGTTGCAACAGCCTCGGCATGGCTCCGCCTGGATGCCAGTGCCTTCCAGCGAACTGCTCAAGGACGCGGTGGTGTTGATCGAAGCCGGCGATCTGGTGCCCCTCGATGGCGTGGTGATTGAAGGCGTGGCGTCGGTGGATGAAAGCGCGATTACCGGCGAATCGGCACCGGTGATTCGCGAAGCGGGCGGCGACTTTTCATCGGTCACCGGCGGGACAAAAGTGCTGTCGGACTGGCTGGTGGTGCGCATCAGCGTCAACCCCGGCGAGTCGTTTCTGGATCGCATGATTTCCATGGTCGAATCCGCGAAGCGCCAGAAGACACCCAACGAGGTGGCGCTGACCATTCTGCTGGTGGGTCTGACCTTTCTGTTTCTGCTGGTGATCGTGACGCTGGGCCCGTACTCGATGTTCGCGGTGGCCATGAGCGGAGGCGACGTGGTCAGCGCAACGGTGCTGGTGGCGCTGCTGGTCTGTCTGATCCCCACGACCATTGGCGGTCTGTTGTCGGCTATTGGTGTGGCGGGCATGAGCCGGATGATGGCGGCCAACGTCATTGCCACCTCCGGGAGAGCAGTGGAAGCGGCGGGCGACATTGACGTCCTGCTGTTGGACAAGACCGGCACCATCACCTTGGGTAACCGCCAGGCCAGCAGTTTCCTGCCGGCGCCCGGGGTCAAGGAATCGGAACTGGCCGACGCCGCGCAACTGGCCTCGCTGGCCGACGAAACGCCGGAAGGGCGCAGCATCGTGGTGCTCGCCAAGCAGAAGTTCGACCTGCGGGCGCGGGACCTCAATGCGCTGCGCGCCAGCTTCGTGCATTTCACCGCGCAAACCCGCATGAGCGGCGTCGATCTGGCGGGCGGCCGGAGCATCCGCAAAGGTGCGGCAGATGCCATTCGACTGCACATCGAGGCGCTGGGCGGCAGCTTCCCGCCCGAGTTGCAGGCCAGGGTCGATGAAGTCTCGCGCCGTGGCAGTACACCGCTGGTTGTGTGCGATGGCCAACAGGCATTGGGCGTAGTCGAGCTCAAGGACGTGGTCAAGGGTGGCATCAAAGAGCGCTTTGCCGAACTGCGGCGCATGGGTATCAAGACCGTCATGATCACCGGCGATAACCGCCTGACGGCGGCAGCGATTGCCGTGGAAGCCGGGGTCGACGACTTTCTTGCCGAGGCTCGGCCGGAAGACAAGCTGCAACTGATCCGCGACTACCAGACCCAAGGCAAGCTGGTGGCAATGACCGGAGACGGCACCAACGATGCGCCGGCACTGGCCCAGGCGGACGTGGCGGTGGCTATGAACAGTGGTACTCAGGCCGCCAAGGAAGCGGGCAACATGGTCGATCTGGACAGCAACCCGACCAAGCTGATCGAGGTGGTGGAGGTCGGCAAACAGATGCTCATGACTCGCGGCGCGTTGACTACTTTCAGCGTGGCCAACGATGTGGCCAAGTATTTTGCTATCGTACCGGCCGCATTCGTCGCGACCTACCCGCAACTGGGCGCCCTGAATGTGATGCACCTGAGCAGCCCGAACTCGGCGATTCTCAGCGCGGTGATCTTCAATGCCCTGATCATCGTGTTTCTGATCCCGCTGGCGCTCAAGGGCGTGACCTATCGAGCCATCGGCGCGGCGGCGTTGCTCAATCGCAACCTGCTGATCTATGGACTGGGTGGCGTGCTGGTGCCGTTCGCGGGGATCAAGGTGATCGACATGCTGTTGGCCGGGCTCGGCCTGGTTTGAAAGGACTGACTGCACGGCGCCCTGTGTGGCGCCGTGCAGTTCAAAAGGATTGCCATGCCCGTTATTGATACGTTCATCGCTTCACGTGATGGCCGCCCAGATCCCGACGCGCTGTTGGAGAAGCTGCAACAGGACGAACAGGCCGCCCTGCGCGGGAAACTGCGCATCTATTTCGGTTCCAACGCAGGGGTGGGGAAAACCTGCGCCATGCTCACCGCGGCCCAACGCGAAGTGAACCAGGGCCGTGACCTGGTGGCTGGCGTGATAGAAACCCATGGCCGACGGGAAACCGCGGAACTGCTCGCCGGCCTGGAACTGCTGCCGCGCTACAACGTGATGCATCGCGAGTGCGCCCTCAGCGAGTTCGATCTAAATGCTGCGTTGGCGCGGCGTCCGGCGGTGCTGCTGGTGGATGAACTGGCCCACAGCAACGTTCCCGGTTCGCGTCACCCCAAGCGCTGGCAGGATGTCGAAGAACTGCTGCGCGCCGGCATCGACGTCTGGACCACCCTCAATGTCCAGCACCTGGAAAGTCTCAACGATATCGTCAGCGGGATCATCGGCATCCGGGTGCGCGAGACCGTGCCCGATCATCTGTTCGACGATGCTCATGAAGTGGTGGTGATCGACCTGCCACCCGATGACCTGCTGCGCCGCCTCAAGGAAGGCAAGGTCTACCTGCCGCCCCAGGCCGAGCGCGCGTCCCGGCATTTCTTCCGCAAGGGCAACTTGCTGGCCTTGCGCGAGCTGGCGCTGCGGCGTACCGCTGATCGCGTCGATGCACAGATGCGCGTCTATCGCCGCGAGCGGTCCATCAACACCCTCTGGCCCGCGCGCGAGCGTTTGCTGGTCGGAGTGGCAGGGCACCCTTCGGATGATCGTCTGGTTCGTGAAGCGGCGCGTCTGGCACAAAAGCTTGAGGCGGACTGGATTGTCGTCCATGTGCCTTCGGTGCAGCGCCGTGGCGCAGATGCGAGCCGCTATGCCGCCGCCATGAAGGCCTTGGCGCTGGCCGCCGAATTCGGTGCCGACACCGCCACGCTGTCCGGCATGGACGTGGCCGAGGCGCTGGTGGCGTTTGCTCGTGAGCACAACGCCAACCGCCTGGTGTTGGGGCATTACCCGCGCAAGGTCTGGCAGTTCTGGCACCCGTCGGTCAGTGACCGCATCAGCCGTCGCCATCCCGAGATCGATCAGATTGTCATCGCTCATGGCCCGTTGCCCATGGTGGTTGCGGTTGCGGTGAATACTGATGCAGCGCTGCCACCCAGCAGGGCACCGGCGTATCTGTGGGCCAGCCTGGCCTGTTTTGCCGCCACGGCGGTGGCTGCCTTGCTGTTGCAGGTGTTTGATCTGGCCAACGTGGTCATGCTGTTTTTGCTCACGGTGGTGCTGGTCGCCCTGCGTTATGGGAGAGGGCCAGGTGTCTGGGCAGCGATGCTGGCGGTGCTGTGTTTTGATTTCTTTTTCGTCCAGCCACGCTGGTCGTTCACGGTCAACGACACCCAGTACTTCTTTACCTTCGCCCTGATGCTGGGTATTGCGTTGATCACCGGGCAGCTCACGGCACGCTTGCGTCATGAAGCCCGCACCGCCGCCGGTCGTGAGCGGCGCGCGACGTCGTTGGCCAGGCTGGCGCGCGACTTGTCGGCGGCGCTGACGGTGGAACAGATCACGGAGGTGGCACTGCGCACCTTCAGCGGCGTGTTTGAAGCGCGGGTCGGGCTGACACTGCCGGACGCCACAGACAGTGTCCACGCTCGTGGCGCCGGAGCATTCCCGATCGATGAAAGCATTGCCCAATGGGTTTACGACCATGGCCAACCTGCCGGTCAGGGCACCGATACGCTGGCCGCCGCTCAGGGCCGCTATTTGCCGTTGAAGGCGCCAATGCGCGTGCGCGGAGTGTTGGTGCTCGAGCTGGCTGAACCCGAGCGATTGAACGAGCCGGAAGAGCAGCGCCTGCTTGAGGCCTGCATGAGCCAACTGGCAATCGCGCTGGAGCGGGTGCATTTCGTCGAGGTGGCGCAAAGCACTCTGGTGCAGATGGAGGGTGAGCGCATGCGCAATACCCTGCTGGCCGCGATCTCTCATGACCTGCGCACGCCGCTGACCACCATTATCGGCGCGGCAGATGCAGCGGCGCCCCATGCGCCGCCCGGACCACTGGCGCAGTTGCTGGGCGGTATCCGCGATCAGGCCAGCTCCATGCAGCGGTTGATCGAAAACCTGTTGGACATGGCCCGGATGCAGGAACGCGGTGTACGCCTCAACCGGCAATGGCACTCACTGGAGGAAATCGTCGGCAGCGCTTTGCGTCAACTGCGCGAGCCGTTGGCGCGGCATGTGGTGCGCACCGCGCTGTCGCCGCGGTTGCCGTTGGTGGAAGTCGATGCGCTGTTGATCGAGCGTGTTCTGGTCAACCTGCTGGACAACGCTGCCAAGTACACCCCGGCCGGAACGCTGGTACAGGTTGCGGCCCGGCAAGAGGAGGACAGCATTGTGCTGGAGGTGATCGACGCCGGTCCCGGTTGTCCTCAGGGCATCACGCCTCAGAGCTTGTTCGAACCGTTCACTCGGGGGCAGCAGGAGTCGGCCGTTGCCGGCATCGGCCTTGGGTTGGCGTTGGCAAGACGTATTGTCCAGGCCCATGGCGCAACCATCGAGGCTCAGCCTCAGGCCACCTCGGGCATCCGCTTTGTGATCACTCTACCGGCGGGTCACCCGCCTTCCATGGAATCGCTATGACCAGTGCACGCATCCTCATTGTCGAGGACGAGGCCAACATCCGTCGTTTCGTCGGTATCGCGCTGCAAGACGAAGGTTTTCAGGTGTTCGAGGCCGACAACGTCAAACGCGCCCTGATCCACGCCGCCAGTCGTCAACCGGATCTGGTGATTGTCGATCTGGGCTTGCCCGACGGTGACGGCAAACAATTGATCAGCGAGCTGCGGGGCTGGATGACGGTGCCGATTCTGGTGCTGTCGGCCCGTGATCGTGAAGAGGAGAAAGTGGCCGCACTGGATGCGGGGGCGGACGACTATCTGGTCAAACCCTTCGGCGTGCCCGAGTTGCTCGCGCGTATCCGCGCCCAGTTGCGTCGGCATGTGCAAAACGGGACCACCGCGGTCACCAGCAAGGTGACATTCGGCATGATCGAGGTGGACATGGCCACGCACGAGGTCCGGCGCGAGGACCAACCGGTCCATCTAACGCCCATCGAGTATCGCTTGCTGTGCGCGCTGATTCGCGGACAAAGCCGGGTCATGACCCATCGCCAGCTACTGCTGGAAGTGTGGGGCCTGGATTACGTCGATCGTGCTCACTATCTGCGGGTGCACATGGCGCACTTGCGGCAAAAACTGGAGGCCGATGCGGCCCAGCCGCAGCATTTCATCACCGAATTGCAGGTGGGATATCGCTTGGTGGGGCTGTAAAGCACGGCGGACGCTGGTCGCAGCGCCTGGCCGTGTGTCACTCACTTGTCTTTTTTGATCCGGCGCTCGTGCAGGAAATCGATGTACAGCGTGATGAAACCGAACGAGGTAATGCTGAACAATACGAGTAGGCCGATTTGAGTCGAGCTCATGATCAAAGTCCTGGGGGTGGGGCGAGGAGCGCTCAACCTGCCGTGACAGGGTGTCGTCAATCGTCGAGGACTCAATAGATAATACGAACCCAGGGCCTTGGGTAGCGGTTATATGAAAGCTTTACGGCGCCGTCCTTGAACCCTATGCACTTCATACGAGAGGTGGGTATTGGGCGTTCGAGAGCAAGCAAGTATTGTTAGACTCGGCGAGCGTTATCCTGTCATCTCACTTTGCCCCAAGGTCTGCGCAGCGCCATGAACTCGACGAACCCTGTTATCCGATACGTCCTGCCTGCTGATCTGGACCGCTGCTACGCCATCGAAACCGTGGCCTACGAAGGCGACGAAGCCGCTACGCGCGAAAAGATTGCCACCCGCATCGCCACCTGGCCCGAGGGTTTCATCGTCGCCGAAGTCGATGGCATGGTCGCCGGTTTCATCAATTCCGGTGCGGCGTTTCAGGTGCAAATGTCGGACGAGGCGTTAAAGGAACTGATCGGCCACGACCCGGCCGGCCCGCACGTGGTGATCATGTCGGTGGTGGTGCACCCGGATTACCAGGGTCAAGGTTTGGCGAAACGCTTGATGGGCGAATTCATCGAGCGGATGCGCGCGTTGGGCAAGACCAGCATCAACCTGATGTGCAAGGAGCGGCACATTCCGCTCTATGCCGGGTTCGGGTTTGCCTACATCAAGCCTTCCGCCTCGGACCACGGCGGGATGGCGTGGCATGAGATGGTGTTGGATCTTTGAGAAGAGCAAATGATTTCTTGAGATAAGTTTTTAATGGACTAAATTCAGACCTTGTTGCGTTGGCCATCCTGATCGTTACTGCCCTAACCACCTCAGAAAGTCAGACTCATGCGCCGTTCATACCCGATACGGCCCTTGTAGGCTTCGCCGCTGTCGACCCAGCCGAATTTCGCATAGAGCGCGATGGCGGCCTCGTTGTCCGCATCCACCGATAGCTCCAGCGCTTTGATCTCAGGAAACGCCTGACGCGCCACGTCGGGCAAGGCTTGCAGGCAGGCCTTGCCATAGCCTTTGCCCTGAGCCCGATGATCGACTTGCAGCGCATGCAGGGTGGCGCTGTGTTCATTGGCCCACGCCGGCAATACGGGCGGGCGCTTGAGCAGCAGAAAGGCCACGGGAATTTCCTCGGCCAGCAGCGCAAATCCCTGGACGCCGGGGCCGGGTTTGGACAGCAAGGTGTGCAATGCACCGTGGATGTCGCCGGAAAACTTGATTTGTTCTTTGTGAACTTCAATGGCCTCGACCTGCTGGCGCTGGCGCGCGTTAAGGCTTTCGTAAGGCACGAGTCGGGCTGTCACTGGAGTGTCCTTTTTCCAACATAAATGTGTTTCGGATTCTAACGAGTTTGCGTTCCTGGATTATTTTTATTTGGGCTGTCGATTTGGCTTTTCGCCAGACGACTAGGGGTGTCTTCACCACAAAAACCACGGAGAACCACCATGAACGCTACACACGAGATCCAGACCCTGATCGACACCTATCGTCAGGCGTTCATCGCCAAGGATGTCGAGAAACTCATGTCCCTGTATGCCGACGACAT
Source organism: Pseudomonas sp. MDT1-16 (assembly GCF_054898115.1). Classification (NCBI taxonomy): domain Bacteria; kingdom Pseudomonadati; phylum Pseudomonadota; class Gammaproteobacteria; order Pseudomonadales; family Pseudomonadaceae; genus Pseudomonas; species Pseudomonas sp. MDT1-16. Next base: position 4,849,980 of record NZ_CM142717.1, on the reverse strand, counting down.
CGTCTCCTACGACGCGGTCAAGGCCCTGCAATTTCGGGGCAAAGCGGCCTACCGCGCGCATTGGCAGGAGTGCTTGGAAATGTGCCAGGGCGCGCACACGTTTGACTTCGACCAAATGAACATCGTGGCGGACGAACACATCGCCTTCGCCCATTGGCTGGCCCATTGCGGCGGCACTAACGAGAAGGGCGAAACCCAGGCCTGCTGGATGCGCGTGACCGCCTGCTATCGGCGCGACGATGGGCAATGGCGCATCGTCCACGAACACTGGTCCGCCCCGTTCGACATGATGAGCGGCACGGCGCTGTTCAACCTGGAACCGTGAGCGTCGGACTGATTTGTCGGGCTGATCGTCGGGAAACAGCGCTAAAGTCTCAATCAGCAGCCATAGTTGATCAGTTCGATCAGGGCAGAGCCCCAAGAATGGAGAGCTTTCCATGAAGTATTTATGCCTGGTCTACAGCAACGAACGCGAGTTGCACTCGCTGCCCGAAAGCCCGGAGGACGCTGAATGCATGGCCTATGCCGAGTCGATCCAGGGCAGCGGCCGAATGGTCGCCGCCGAGGCGCTGGAGTCGGTGCAGACCGCGACCACCGTGCGCATGCGCAACGGCAAAATGTCGATCACCGACGGCCCATTCGCCGAAACCAAGGAGCAGTTGGCCGGCTTCTACCTGATTGATGCCAAGGACCTCAATGAAGCCATCCAGGTCGCCGGCAACATCCCGGCGGCCCGGGTTGGCTGTGTCGAGGTGCGTCCCGTTCGCCAGTTGAGTCCCTGAGTAACATTCACAAAACAGGAGATCTTAATGAGTCCGCAACCCTATAAAAAACAGCCTGCCGAGTGCGAAATGGACCTGTGGGTCGGCGGCCAGTTTCGCACCCTGATGCGCGCACCGGACGGCACAGAGTACCCGACCATCGGCGTGTTTCTGGAAATCGTTGCCCCTGAACGGCTGGTCTTCACTGACGCTTTCACCCCCGGCTGGATTCCTTCGGGCAAGCCGTTCATGTCTGCCGAAGTGACACTCGAAGACCGCGACGGCAAAACCCTCTACACCGCCCGCACCCTGCACTGGAGCGAGGAAGATCGCCAGGCACACGAGGCCATGGGTTTTCACGACGGTTGGGGACAAAGTCTCGATCGACTGGTGACGTTGGTGACGTTGGTGACCGAAGGCATGCCCGACTGATGTCTGGCGAATCGGTACGTGCGCAGGTCGAGCAGGTTTACCGCAAAGACTCGCGGCGAATTCTGGCGACCCTGATCCGGTTGCTCGGCGATTTCGACCTTGCCGAAGAGGCCTTGCACGAGGCGTTTTTCATCGCGGTCGAGCGCTGGCAGCGTGACGGGGTGCCGGACAATCCGCGCACCTGGCTTGTGTCCACGGGGCGCTTCAAGGCCATCGATGTGTTGCGTCGACGCGCACGCTTCATCGCGTCGCAACCGATGTTGATCGCTCAACTGGAGGCGCTGGAGCAGGCCGACTGGAGTGACGAAGACGTGGAAGACGATCGCCTGCGCCTGATCTTCACCTGTTGCCACCCGGCACTCGCGGCGGACGCGCAGGTGCCGTTGACGCTGAGGGAAGTCTGCGACCTGACCACGGAGGAAATCGCCCGGGCCTTTCTGTCGGCGCCTGCGACCATCGCCCAGCGCATTGTGCGCGCCAAGGCCAAAATCCGTGACGCGAAAATTCCTTATCAGGTGCCGACCCTGGCGGAATTGCCCGAGCGCCTGGACAGCGTGCTGCGGGTGATTTACCTGGTGTTCAACGAAGGCTATTCCGCGTCAGTCGGCGCCGAACTGACCCGTGAGGATTTGACCCGCGAAGCGATTCGGCTCGGTCGTTTGTTGATGGAACTGCTGCCCGAATCCGAAGTGATGGGGCTGCTGGCACTGATGCTGCTGCATGAGTCCCGACGTCCGGCGCGGACGTCAGCGAGCGGGGAGTTGATCGTGCTGGATGAGCAGGATCGTACGTTGTGGGACGCCGGGATGATTGCTGAAGGCTGTGCACTGGTGGAGCGGGCGCTGACGACCCGGGGTTTCGGGCCATATTGCTTGCAAGCGGCGATTGCGGCGGTGCATGCCGAAGCGTCCACGGCGGCGCAAACGGACTGGCTGGAGATTGTGGGGCTGTATGACGTGTTGTTGCAGGCGGTGCCTTCGCCGGTGATTGAATTGAACCGTGCGGCGGCGATTTCAAAACGGGATGGGCCGTTGGCGGGGCTGACGTTGGTTGAAGGGATTCTGGCGCGGGGTGAGTTGCTGGATTACCACTTGGCGCACTCGGCACGGGCCGAGTTTTGTCGGCAGTTGGGGCGGGTTGAGGAGGCGAGGGCGGCTTATGAGCGGGCGTTGGAGTTGACGCAGCAGGTGCCGGAACGACGGTTTATTGAGGCCCGGATTAAGGCGTTGGATCGGGGAGTGTCATAAATTTTGTGTTCGGGCATAACATGTTGAAGAGGTGCATGTATGCCGACTAAGAAAAAACCGGCCCGTGAGGCCACGCGAGACCTTCCAACCATTCCCAAAGAGCTGATTGATCAGTTCGTAAACGGCCCGATGAGTGCAGAAGCCATTCAGGACGCCTCGATGGCGTTCAAAAAGGCATTGATCGAGCGAGCCCCGCGCTGCTTGAGCTGCCAGTTCAACGCCAGCCCATCCAGATGCGCGCCACACACCACCAATCGCGCTCGGTCATTACGCGCGGCAGCTGTCAGTGCAGGCGCGGCCGAACCTTGCTGGCGTTGCAAGGCGTCCGCCACGCTCAACAAATATTGATCGGTAAATGCCCGGCCAAACAGCGTTATGCCCCAAGGCAAACCATTACCCATGAAACCGCTGGGCACGGCGACGGCGGCGTAATCGAGCAGGTTCATGAAATGGGTGTAATAGCCCAGTTCCGAATTGCGCAGCACCGGTTCGGCGTCCAGTTCCGCCAGCGTGACGGGGCGGCCGAGGGTGGGTGTGAGCACGCAATCGAGGCCGTCCAGCGCCTTGTCGCAAAGAGCCTTCAGCACTTGCAGTCGATACTGGGCGCGGAACGTTTGCACGCCGTTCACCGCTGGAGCCTTGGCCAGCACCGCGCGAATCACCGGCAGCACCGCTTCCGGGTTTTTCTCCATCAACTCGCCTGCCACGCTGTAGCGTTCGGCCACCCACGGGCCTTCATAAAGCAATCGCGTCTTTCTGAGCGGCCTGGGACGAGACGCTCACGAAGGCTGCGAAAGCAGCGGCAAGCAGGGCGGGTAAACGAAGCTGGGACATGGGTGGTTCTCCAGTTGATCAAGGGCGGGCAGGAGTCAACGCGGCACCGTGAACGGTGGCTTGTCTCCGGGGCTTTTATCCCTCCGTGTAACCTCAACTGGAGGTCGCCAACTCTCGGACCAGCCGCTCGCCTTAGCGAGCCGGACCCTAGTCAGCCATTGCAAATTGTGGAGCCGCGAACCTGTGATGACTCCTGCACGTCTTTGCTAAAGCGAGAGCCGTGCCAAGTTGGTTTGAGCGCTCTGGCTCGGGGGATTACGGGGTCGGCGCGTTGGGACGGGGAGGGGGTGTTGCCTTTTGATGGTGCGTGCTGCACCGCAATGGAACGTGCTGGCCGCTAATCCGTAGGTTTACGTTGCGCCGCAGGGTCCATGGAGGCGCCGTTTTTTATGGGGGAAGGTGAAAACCTTTCATCGGCGACTTGTTTCAATCTATTTCAGGAACGCACCAGATTTGGAATTCGATGTCTGATCTTTCGACTGTCACCGAATAATTGACTGTCGCCTGCCAGCGTCGCTGGTGTGGCTCACTCGCGGTCCAGGAGGCCGCCATGCTCTGTCGAAAAAAGCTCGGCCAAATTCTTCTGATTGTTTTATTGGGATTGTCTCTTGGTGCATGTGTACCCTATTCCGATGGAGGAGCCAGCTACTACAGTTCCGAGGTCTATACCTCGCCAGCGCCAGCCTATTATTCCGGTGGATCTTACTATTCAGGTGACGGCGGTTATTACACGCAACCACGCCGGTACTACGCACCGCCAGCGCGTTATTACCAGCCAACACCGCGGTATTACCACCAGCCGCGGGTGTATCAACCGGCACCACGCTATTACCAGTCGCAACGAGGCGACTATCGGGCCCATCAGAACCACGGTTGGGACGGCCGTAACCGCGGCGGTCGGGACAACGACTATCGCGGACATGGTGGACGGGACAATCGTGGCGGACGCGGCGATCACAACGGTCGCGGCGATCACGATGGCCGAGGCGGCCACCGTTAAACACTCATAAAAAATGCGGCGCATGAAGCGCCGCTTTTTTATGCCCGGATGTCAGGACTCCTACAGATCAGCCAGCGGATGCCGACCTTCCCAGGCCTTGTGGAAATGCGCTTGCACCACCGCATCCGGCACGTTGTTGATGTCCGGCCAGTGCCAGTGAGGTTTCTGATCCTTGTCGATCAACCGCGCACGCACGCCTTCGCTGAACTCTGGATGACGGCAACAGTTGAGGCTCATGGTGTACTCCATCTGAAAGACTTGAGCCAACGACAGGTGCCGGGCGCGGGCGATCTGTTCCCACACCAGATGAGCGGTCAGGGGCGAGCCTTCGCTCATGGTTTTCGCGGCACGACTGAGGAGCAGATCCGTGTTGTCGCGCAACTGGCTGATCGCCTTCCAGGCGCAGCGCACGTCACTGACATCCAGCAGCTCATCAATCTGCTGGCGTCGTGGCAGCCACTGGGCATCGGGCATTTGCGCGAGCGCTTCCTGCTGCAACGCCTTGAGCAGGCTGTTGAGCTGCATCGCCGTCTGTTCCTGCCAGTTCAATTGCAGCAGGCCTTCGATCAGCTTTTCTTGCTGTTCATCGAGCAGGAAACGGTCGGCAAGGTCCAAATCGATCGCATCGCGTCCGTTCATATGGGCGCCGGTCAGGCCGAGGAATAATCCGAGCTTGCCGGGCAGGCGCGACAGAAACCAACTGGCCCCGACATCCGGGTACAAACCGATACTGATTTCCGGCATCGCCAGGCGGCTGCTCGGCGTGACAATCCGGAGGCTCGCCCCTTGCAGCAGCCCCATGCCGCCGCCGAGCACATAGCCATGCCCCCAGCAGATCAGCGGTTTAGGGTACGTGTGCAGATTGAAGTCCAGGCGATATTCCGCCGCAAAAAAGTGCGCGGCCAACGGCGGCACTTCGCCTGGATGGGTGCGACAGGCTTCCACCAGGCTGCGGACTTCACCGCCGGCGCAAAAGGCCTTGGCACCGTTGCCGCGCAACACGACGCAGACGATTTGCGGCTCTTTGGCCCAGGCGTCCAGTTGATCGCGCAAGGCGTTGATCATCGGCAAGGACAGGGCATTGAGGGAATTTTCGGCATCCAGGCTGGCGATGCCGATGCGTGCGCCGTCGGTGCCGGTGAGTTCTTCGAAGTGCAGATTCATCGTGACCTCGATTGGGAATTTGAGCGTTCAGTATGATCGCTATGCAGGAAAGTGCCGGATCTGCGTCAGATCAATTGACAAGCGTGATGGGCTTTCCTAGGGTTCGCTCCATTGTTTTTGCCGGATGTAACCATGACTGCTGACGACCGTATCAAACTCGAACCGAGCTGGAAGGAGGCACTGCGTGCCGAATTCGACCAGCCCTACATGGCAGAGTTGCGCAACTTCCTGCAAGAGGAGCGCGCGGCAGGCAAGGAAATCTACCCGCCAGGACCGATGATTTTCAATGCGCTCAATTCGACGCCGCTGGATAAGGTCAAAGTCGTCATTCTCGGCCAGGACCCGTATCACGGTCCGGGACAGGCCCACGGCTTGTGCTTCTCGGTGCAACCGGGCGTACCGGCGCCGCCGTCATTGGTGAACATCTATAAAGAGTTGAAACGCGACCTGAACATCGACATCCCGGGCCACGGCTGCCTGCAAAGCTGGGCCGACCAGGGCGTGCTGATGATCAACACCACCATGACCGTGGAACGTGCCAACGCCAACGCCCATGCGGGTAAAGGCTGGCAGCACTTTACCGATCGGATTATCGAAGTGGTTAGCGAACACCAACCACATCTGGTGTTTTTGCTGTGGGGCGCGCATGCCCAGAGCAAGCAGAAACTGATCGACGCCACCAAGCACCTGGTGCTGACCTCAGTGCATCCATCACCGTTGTCCGCTTATCGCGGCTTCCTCGGCTGCGGGCACTTCAGCCGAACCAATAAGTATCTTGAGCAGAATGGCGAGACGCCGATCGAATGGCGGTTGCCGCCAGTGGCGTAATGATCGTTCCCCCGCTCTGCGTGGGAATGCAGCCCGGGACGCTCTGCGTCCCATCCAGAGCCGAACGCGGAGCGTCCGTTGAGGCATTCCCACGCGGAGCGTGGGAACGATCAGGTTAGGGGGAGTCGGGCTGCCTATTCCAATACTTGAACAACGGCTCTGCCAGAAACAGCACAAACAACAGCCGCATCACCTGCATCGCCGTCACCAGCGGCACCGACAATTGCAGGGTCTCCGCCGTCAGGCTCATCTCCGCAATCCCGCCGGGCATCATGCCCAAGGTCAGCGAACGCAGATCCAGGTGGGTCAGCGCACTCAACCCCAATGCCGCCAGCGTGGCGATCAACATGGTCAGCACCGTGCCGATCAAGGTCCGGCCCATGAACGACGGGGCGCGACGGAAAAACTGCCGATTGAAGTGACACCCCAACCCGCTGCCAATCAGCCATTGGCCGATCTGGCTGCCGCCGTTGGGCAAACCGATGTGCAGGTCCCAACCAATGCTCACCGCCGCACTCACCAACAACGGCCCGAACAGCCACGGATTGGGTTGACGAAGACGTTCCCAGAGCCACGCCGCCAAGGCCCCCGCCGGGAAGAGAAGAGCGAGCCACCACCCGTTGACGGTGGACGGATGAAAAATCGGTGCATCGCCGCCCAGCAAATACTTGAACGCCGCCGGCACACACAGCACCACCACCAACACCCGCAGACTTTGCCCCGCCGCAACACGGCTGAGCACCGCGCCGTTACGCGCGCCGAGGTTGACCATCTCCCCGGAACCGCCCGGCATGCTGGAAAAGAACGCCGTAGCGCGATCTTCACCGGTACGCCGCATCAACCAGACCCCGACCACGGCCGACAGGCTGGTGACCAACGCACCGAAGAAGATCAGACCGAAGTGGCTCAGGACCTGCTCCATCACCACCGGGGTGAAGTGCAGGCCGATGCCGATACCGACAATCCACTGGCCGCACTTGCGGCCGCCAGGGATTTCCGCCAATTGCCAGGGTGTCAGGCAGCGCACCAGGATGATCGCCAGCAACGAGCCGACCATCCACGGCAGTGGCCAGCCGATCTGACTGGCGAGGTAACCGCCCAGCAGACCGACCAGCGGGGTTCCCCACCAGGCTTTGAAGGGTGTTCGATCAGACATCGGCGATAGCGCGTCGGGCTACCGAACGTTTGCGCCAGATTCGCAGGATCGGCATCAGCAGCATGATTGCGGTCAGCACCCAGACACCAAAGGTGATCGGGCTCGACCAGAGGATTTCCAGCGCACCATTGGAAATCGACAGGGCGCGACGCAGGTTCTGCTCCATCAGGCCGCCGAGAATGAAGCCCAACAGGACCGGCGACAACGGGAAGTCCAGCTTGCGCAGGATGTAACCGAAGATGCCGATGCCGATCATCAGGAACAAGTCGAAGGTGGTGGCATGCACCGCGTAGACGCCGATCCCGGTGATGATCGCAATCACGGGCACCAGCGCCCAGTTCGGCACGGCAAGGATGCGGGTGAAGATGCGGATCATCGGGATGTTGAGGATCACCAGCATGATGTTGGCGACGAACAACGAAGCGATCAGGCCCCAGACGATGTCGGGTTGCTGTTGGAACAGCAGCGGACCCGGGGTGATGTTGTACAGCGACAGAGCGCCGATCATCACCGCCGTGGTGCCGGAGCCCGGAACACCGAGGGTCAGCATCGGCACCAGGGCACCGCAGGCTGCGCCACCGATGGCGGTTTCCGGAGCCGCGAGGCCGCGCATGTCGCCTTGTCCGAACGTGCCCTTGGCGCCGGCGATACGTTTTTCGGTCATGTAGGCCACGGCACTGGCCAGCGTTGCGCCGGCACCCGGCAGAACGCCCATGATGAAACCGAGCAGACCGCAACGGATGTTCACCACGAACACTGATGACGCTTCCTTGAAGTTGAACATCATCCGGCCGGTCGCTTTCACCGCTTCCTGGCCGCGATGGGTTTTTTCCAGCAACAGAAGGATTTCACTGATGGAGAACAAGCCCAGCACCAGCACAACGAACTGAATGCCGTCAGTCAAATGGATGTTGTCCCCGGTGAAACGGTACACGCCGCTGTTGGCATCGATCCCGACGGTCGACAGAAACAGGCCGATCAGCGCGGCAATAAACGTCTTCAATGGTCGATCACCGGCCATGCCGCCCAGGCAGACAATCGCGAACACCATCAGCACGAAATACTCCGCCGGTCCAAAGGCAATCGCCCATTTCGCCAGCAGCGGGGCGAACAGCACCATGCCGCACGTAGCGATGAACGCACCGATGAACGAACTCCACGCCGACAGCGACAACGCTACACCGGCCAGACCTTTGCGGGCCATTGGGTAACCGTCGAGGGTGGTCATGACGGTGGAGGCTTCGCCCGGAATGTTCAGCAGGATCGAGCTGATCCGGCCGCCGTATTCACAACCCAGGTACACCGCCGCCAGCAGGATCAGCGCCGACTCCGGTGGCAGACCGAGGGCGAACGCGATCGGAATCAGCAACGCCACGCCGTTGATCGGGCCCAGGCCTGGCAACAGCCCGACGACGGTGCCGATCAGGGTGCCGCACAGCGCGGTCACCAAATTGTACGGGCTCAGCGCGATGCCGAAGCCCTGACCCAAATAGCCAAGAGTATCCATATCAGTTCTCCAGAACGTCGAGCACGCCCAGCGGCAGTGGCACGTCCATCACCTTGTCGAACAGCAGATAAAGACCGATCGCCATCAGGCTGATGATCACCACGCTGGGCAGCCAGCGGCCGCCATACAGGCGTGCCATAGGAATTCCAATCAGAATGCTGGCGACAATGAAACCAAGGGGTTCGAAGGTCCCGGCGAACACCAGCAACAGCACGACGCAGATGCCGATTTTGGTCAGGGTTTCACGGTCAAGTTTCGGGTCATCGTCACTGTGCACAATCGGCGTCGGGCGAAACACCATGTACAGCAGGCCAAGGCCCATCAGGCCGAGCATCAACAGCGGGAAGGCTCGCGGCCCCACCGGTTCGTAGGAAAAAGACGCTTGATACGGCCACGCCATCAGTGCCAGGCCAACACAGGCCAGCAACAGCACCGAAGCAAAAATGCGTTGTAAGAACATGGGAAACTCCTGTGCCGCGGCCCCGCAGAACGGGGGCCACAGCCGCTAGACAGAGGCGATCACTGAATCAGGCCGAACTCTTTGGCCAGCACTTTGTAGTCCGCAACCTGCTTCTTCACGTAGGTGTCCAGCTCCGGGCCGGTCATGGCGAACGGGAAGAGCTCACGTTGATCGCGCAGCTTGGCGAAATCGTCGGATGCCAGCAGTTTGTCGAAGGCGTCTTTCCACCAGGCGTAGTCTTCGTCGCTGACTTTTGGCCCGAGGTAGAAGCCGCGAACCACTGGCCAGACGATGTCGTAGCCTTGCTCTTTAGCGGTCGGAATATCTTTCATTTCCGGCTCGTCCAGACGCTTCTCGGAGAACACCGCCAGCAAGCGCATGTCCCCGCTCTGGATGTGCGGCATGGAGTCGGAGATGTCGGTGCTGCCCACCTGGATGTGGCCGCCGAGCAGGGCAGTGGCGATTTCACCGCCGCCTTCGAGGGCGACGTAACGCAGGTCGCGCGGATTGATCCCGGCAGCCTTGGCGATCAGGGCGGTTTGCATCCAGTCCTGGCTGCCGACGGTGCCGCCGGAGCCGATCACCACTTTGCTCGGATCTTTCTTCAACGCCTGAACCAGATCGTCCAGCGTCTTGTAAGGCGAATCGCTTTTCACCGCGATGGCGCCATAGCTTGTTCCAACCGCCGCCAGCCAGCGCACGGCGTTTTCATCGAAACGACCGAACTTGCCTTGGGCCAGATTCAGTAGCGAACCACTGGACCACGCCACCAGCGTACCGGCGTCGGCAGGACGCTGAGCGACCACCGCGTTGTACGCCACTGCGCCGACACCGCCGGGCATGTAGGTCACGCGCATCGGTTTGGTCAGCAGCTTCTCGTTGACCAGCGCGGTTTGCGCCAGTTTGCAGGTCAGGTCGAAACCGCCGCCTGGCGAGGCCGGGGCGATGCATTCCGGGCGCTTCGGCTCGGCCAACAACTGGCCGGCGAACAGCAGGGCGCTGGCGGTGAGAGCAATTTTACGCAGTGACAAATTCATTGGGTTCTCCACAGATTTTTTATTGTATGGATGTGTAGGAGCTGCCGAAGGCTGCGATCTTTTAGCCTTCGGCGGTTCAATCAATTACCAAAGTGCAACGCTATAGCTCACCAGCAGACGCACTTCATCGGCATCGCGAGCGGAGTAGTTTGAACGGTAGGTGGCATTACGCAGGCGTACGGCGACGTCCTTGAGCGCGCCGCTTTGTACGACATATTTGATCTCGGTGTTGCGTTCCCACTCTTTACCTTCGTCACCGTTCTTGAGCTTGATGTTGTCGCCGCTCAGGTAACGGCTCATGAAACTCAGGCCGGGGAGGCCGAGTTTGGCGAAGTCATAGTCGTAGCGCGCTTGCCAGGAACGTTCTTCGGCTGCGGCAAAGTCGTTGATCTGTACGAAGTTGACCAGGTACGGGTCGGCGCCATCAACATAGGGGAACGCGCTGTCACCGGACATGTGCTGATAACCGGCGCTGAACTTATGCCCGCTCAAGGCGTAGCTCACCAGACCGCTCAGGGATTTGTTGTCGATCTTGCCGCCACGGGCCGCGCCTTGGTCATCACTGATGGCCAGTCGCAGGTCGGTGCCGAAAGTGCCAGGGCCGAACGGCTGCGAGGCGACGACGCCGAGGAAGTGTTGGTTATAGACTTCATCGAGTTGCGCGAAGTGGTAGCTGCCGGTGATTTTGTCGGTGAACTTGTAGTCCATGCCGCCAAAATCGAAGTGCTTGCCAGCGGCGGTGCCGGCAAAACGGCTGTTCTTGTTGTTGAGGGCAATGTCCTCGAAGTCGGTGCTGTCGCGGTCCTTGGCTTTCTCCAGACGGCCGCCGGTGAAGGTCAGGTTCTTGATCTCTTTGGAGGTCAGCAGGCCGCCTTCAAAGGTCTGCGGCAGGATGCGTCCGTCGTTGGGCTTGAGGATTGGCAGCTCCGGAATCAGGCTGCCGATTTTAAGTTCCGTCGCCGAAATCTTCACTTTGCCGGTCAGGCCGAGTTTGGAGTACTCATCGGCCGCGCGGCCATCATCGTGGGTTGGCAACAGGCCGGTGCCGGTACGGTCGGGACTCGAATCGAGTTTAACTCCGAGCATGCCCAGCGCATCGACACCAAACCCCACGGTGCCGTCGGTATAACCCGATTGCAGATTGAGCATGAAGCCCTGGGCCCATTCGTCACGCTTGGATTGTTGGGCGCTGGTGCCGCTGCGAAAGTCGCGGTTGAAGTACATGTTGCGGGTTTCAAGCGTTGCCGTACTGTCTTCGAAGAAGGCAGCCTGGCTCAACGGCGAAAAGCCGGCGAAGGCGGCGGCACTGGCGAGGGCGGTCTGGCTGAGGCGGGGGAAACGAGCAGGCGGGCGAGCCTGAAGCTGCATGGACAGCATCGTGTGGTACTCCGTTTATTGTTCTTGTTGGCGAAAACGCTTCGTGGCGTTTTTCGTATCGCGACGGCAGTCGAAACTGTCCGTGGCCTGACTCTAACGGGCTAACCTTTCGCTAACCTTTCAGCTGATATTCAGCGTTTTTGCGCTTCACAGCGGCAGATGCGGCTGTAAACTCCGCGCCAAAGAATGGCGTCGACCATCCCTGAATGAGGTAAAGATCCATGCGTGTTCTGCTCGTCGAAGACCATCTGCAGCTCGCCGAAAGTGTCGCCCAGGCGCTCAAGAGCACCGGGCTGACCGTGGATGTGCTGCATGACGGTGTGGCGGCCGACCTGGCCTTGAGCAGCGAGGAATACGCCATGGCGATCCTCGACGTCGGCCTGCCGCGCATGGATGGTTTCGAAGTGCTGGCGCGCCTGCGGGCGCGGGGCAAGAACCTGCCGGTGTTGATGTTGACCGCCCGCAGCGACGTCAAGGATCGGGTCCACGGCCTGAACCTCGGCGCTGACGATTACCTGGCCAAACCTTTCGAACTGACCGAACTCGAAGCCCGGGTCAAAGCCTTGCTGCGCCGCAGTGTGCTCGGCGGTGAACGCCAGCAGCGCTGCGGCGTGCTGGTCTATGACCTGGACACTCGGCGCTTCACCCTCGGCGAAGAACTGCTGACCCTGACCTCTCGCGAACAGGCCGTACTCGAAGCCCTGATCGCCCGTCCCGGTCGGGTGATGAGCAAGGAGCAACTGGCTGCGCAAGTGTTCGGCCTGGACGAAGAGGCCAGCCCCGACGCCATCGAGATCTATGTCCATCGCCTGCGCAAAAAGCTGGACGGTCAACCGGTCGTCATCGTGACCTTCCGCGGTCTCGGTTACTTGCTGGAAAGCCGTGATGCATAAGCCCAGCAGCCTGCGCTGGCGGTTGCTGTGGAATCTGGCGCTGTTGCTGGTGGTGTTGATGCTGGCCAGTGGTTTGAGCGCGTACTGGAACGGTCGCGAAGCCGCCGACACCGCCTATGACCGGACCTTGCTGGCGTCGGCGCGGACTATCGCCGCGGGTGTCTCCCAGCGCGACGGCACGCTGAGCGCTGACGTGCCGTATGTGGCCCTCGATACCTTCGCGTACGACAGCGCTGGTCGAATTTTTTACCTGGTCAACGACATCAATCAGAAACTGATCTCCGGTTACGAAAACCTTCCGCCGCCGCCGCCAGGGACGCCGCGCACCGATGACTATCCGGCACTGGCGCGCTTCTATAACGCCCAATATCAGGGACAGAACGTACGCGTAGTGAGCCTGCTTAAACCTGTGAGCGAGCCGAACATGAACGGCATGGCGGAAATCCGTGTTGCCGAGACCGATGAAGCGCGGGTCAGCATGGCTCGCAGTCTGGCAGCGGACACGCTGTTGCGTCTGGGCATGCTGTCGGTCGGCGCGTTGTTGATGGTTTGGTTTGCGGTCAGCGCCGCGCTGCGTCCGCTGGAGCGCTTGCGCACGGCGGTGGAGGAGCGGCAGTCGGACGATCTGCGGCCGTTGCCGCTGGTGGAGGTGCAGCACGAATTGTGGCCGCTGGTGCGCGCGCTCAATCACTTTACCGAGCGCCTGCGTGAGCAGTTCGAGCGTCAGGCGCAGTTCATCGCCGACGCCGCCCATGAATTGCGCACGCCCCTGGCGGCGCTCAAGGCGCGACTTGAACTGGGTCTGCGTTCGAGCGAACCCCAAACCTGGCGCAGTACGCTGGAATCCGCCGCCCAAGGCACGGACCGCTTGACCCACCTTGCCAATCAATTGCTTTCACTGGCACGGGTCGAAAATGGCGCCCGGGCCATCGCCGAGGGCGGCGCGCAGTTGCTTGACCTCAGTCAGCTGGCTCGCGAACTCGGCATGGCCATGGCACCGCTGGCCCACGCACGCGGTGTGGCGCTGGCGCTGGAAGCGGACGAACCCGTCTGGTTGCGCGGCGAGCCGACGCTGTTGAACGAACTATTGAGCAATCTGGTGGATAACGCGCTGGCCCATACACCGCCGGGTGGCAATGTCATTCTTCGGGTCACGGCACCGGCCGTGTTGGAGGTCGAGGACGACGGCCCGGGGATTCCTCTTGAAGAGCGCGATCGGGTGTTCGAGCGCTTTTACCGGCGCAACCAGCAGGTGGCGGGTTCGGGTTTGGGGCTGGCGATTGTCGGCGAGATCTGCCGCGCACACCTGGCGCAGATCAGCCTGCACGATGGCGAGCAGGCGGGGCTGAAGGTGCGGGTGAGTTTTATTGTTGGAGAATGATCAAAAAACCTGTGGCGAGGGGCAAGCCCCTCGCCACAACGATCAGTAAAACATCGACCGCGACTCTTCCAGATCGCGGCACATCGCCTCGTTTTCCGGATCAATCCCCAGCTTCTTGAACGCCGGCACGCTGAAAGCGTCGATACGGGCGAGGGGATGGTCGGTGTCCTTGTGGCAATACAGGCTGGCCACTTGCACCAGATCGACATAATCGACCCGCTCCGACTCTCGCTTGAAGTCCAGATAAAGCCCCGGCACCTGTACCAGCATTTCCGGAAACTCCCAGACCCTGAGCAATTTGTCGCCGATCCACGGATGAATCTGGTCGATCACATGGTTGAGGCTGACCGCGTCAGACAGCAGTTCATAGTGATCTTCGGCGTAGGTCAGGATCGGCAGCACACCGATTTGATGCACCAGTCCGCCAAGGGCTGCCTGATCGGGTTTTAGTTGGGTGTAGCGGCGGCACAGGGCGTAGCTGACTCCGGCGATTTCCAGGCTTTTGCGCCAGACTTCGCGCATTTTCTGTTCCACCACCTCGGAGCGGGCATTGAAAATCTGCTCCATGACCAGACCGATGGCCAGGTTGCTGCTGTAATTGACACCCAGTCGAGTGATCGCCGTGTGCAGATCGGTGACTTCCTGAGTCGCGCGCAATAACGGGCTATTGACCACTTTGATCAGGCGCGCCGACAGTGCGGTGTCGCGGCCGATCACTTTGCTCAAAGTGCTGACACTGATTTCCGGGTCTTCTGCGGCCTTGCGAATCTGCAGGGCCACTTCCGGTAACGTTGGCAGAACCAGGTCATCGTTATCGATGGCCTCAACCAAATCCTGTTGGACCTTTTCCGCCAGCTCGCTCATTTCGTTTCTCTAGGTGTTGCGACAAGTGCTGCTGTTAACGCTGGATTTCGCGATCGCGATCCAGTGTGTACGGCAGGTCGAGCAGGTGCAGGGCTGAGCCATCGAGCGCGCCCAGATGGATATCGCCACCTTCTGCTGCTTCGGCTTGCAGCACGGCCAGGAGTTCAATGTTTTTCTCGGCGCGGGCGGCCAGCACCACTTCACCAATAGAACTGCCGTGGGTTGGGGAGAACAGTGGTGTGCCCGGTTCAGGTAACTCGATGGCATTCAGGTTCAGGCGATACAAGCGGCGCTTGAGCTTGCCCAGGTACTGCATGCGCGCGACGATTTCCTGACCGGTGTAGCAACCCTTTTTGAAACTCACGCCGCCGACGGCTTGCAGATTGAGCATCTGCGGGATGAACAACTCGCGAGTGCTCGGCATGACCTGACCGATCCCTGCGCGGATCTGGCCCAGCAGCCATTGATTCAGATCGCCTTCAGCCAACAGGGCGGACAGCGTGCCCTTGATGAGGTCGGCCTGATTGGCGGCGACCCAGAGTTCGGCACGATCCGGCGAGACGCGAATGGCGATCAGACCTTCATTGCGCACGACGCTGTCGGTTTCTGCCGGCAGCTCAAGTCCCAGGCTGATCAGTGCAGCCTCACCATGATCGACGCCGAGGCGGACCCAGGCAGCGCTTTCGTCGGTCAGTTTGGATTTGGAGAACACCGCGTACTTTTTCAGGTCCGCCAGTTGCGGTTCCAGCAACTCGGTGGCCATGGCCATCAGAACGCCGTCACCTTCCAGCAGGATGCGGAAGCTCGACTGCATCCGGCCTTTCTGCGTGCAGCGAGCGCCCAGGCTGGCCTGGGTTTCGCTCAGGTAATCGAGGTTGCAGGTCAATTGGCCTTGCAGGAATTTGCTGGCATCCGCGCCGCGTACTGCGAGAACGCCTTCATGAGACAGGGTGCAGAAAAAAGCAGAATCGGCCATGGGTCATCGCAGGGTAAAGAGTCTGGGGGACATCATAAGGGGGCGCTCTCGAAATGGGTAGTTCACAAAGGATCGTTGGTGCCCGACCAAAGCCGAGTGCCCGACTCTGCCTGGGACTGTATACTTGCCGCCTATTTGAGGAGCGCTCCATGGTCGAAGATGTTGAACTGAATCGCCTCTACTGGCACAGCCGCCGCGGCATGCTTGAGCTTGACGTGTTGCTGGTGCCGTTCGTGAAAGAGGTCTATCCGCACCTCAATGATGTCGACCGCGATTGCTACCGCAAGCTGCTCGAGTGCGAAGATCAGGACATGTTCGGCTGGTTCATGGAACGCGCCGAATCGGAAGATCCGGAGCTTCAACGCATGGTTCGCATGATCCTGGATCGTGTCCAGCCCAAGTAATGCGTTCGAATGCCGCTGGCATGCCTCACGGCAGTTGCTGGCGGCGTATCTTCTGGCCCAGCTATTCGCGTTGGGTTCGCTGTTCCTTCTCTCTATTCCCGTCTGGGCCAGTCTGCTCGGCGTTGTTCTGTGCGTGGTTCATGGCTGTTGGGCATTGCCGAGGCAGATTCTGCTGACGCACCCTCAGGCATTTCGCGGCTTGCGTCGCGATGCCGATGGTTGGCAGTTGTGGAACCAGGCTGCAGGTTGGCAGCCAGTGCAGTTGCGACCGGACAGCTTGGCGTTGCCATTGATTGTGGTGCTGCGTTTTCGACTGCGAGACGAGCGGCGGGTCAGATCAATTTGCATTCCCCGCGACTCGCAGGCGACGGATCTGCACCGACGCCTGCGGGTTCGGCTTACGTTCAGTCGACGTAGGTGGGCGGCACCAGAATAGTGTCCAGGGCGACCGGCAGCATGTTCGGATAGTCGAGGGTGTAATGCAGACCGCGACTTTCCTTGCGCTCCATGGCGGACTGGATCATCAGCTCGGCCACTTGGGCCAGGTTACGCAATTCGATCAAATCGCGACTGACCTTGTAGTTGCTGTAGAACTCATCGATTTCGTCCAGCAAAAGCCGCACGCGATGCTGCGCCCGTTGCAAGCGCTTGTTGGTGCGCACGATGCCGACATAGTCCCACATGAATCGCCGCAGTTCGTCCCAGTTGTGCGCAATGATCACGTCCTCATCGGAGTCGGTGACCTGGCTCGCATCCCAGACGGGCAGGGCGATCGGAATCGAAACCTGCGGCAGCTGCTCAAGAATGTCCGCCGCCGCCGAGCGCGCATAAACGAAACACTCCAGTAACGAGTTGCTGGCCATGCGGTTGGCGCCGTGCAGGCCGGTGAAGCTGGTTTCGCCAATGGCATATAACCCCGGCACGTCGGTGCGACCGTGCTGATCGACCATCACGCCGCCGCAGGTGTAATGCGCCGCTGGCACCACCGGAATCGGTTGCTTGGTGATGTCGATGGAGAATTCGAGGCAGCGTTCGTACACCGTCGGGAAGTGAGTCTTGATGAACGCTTCCGGCTTGTGGCTGATGTCCAGATAGACGCAGTCGACGCCCAAACGCTTCATTTCGTGGTCGATGGCCCGGGCGACGATGTCCCGTGGCGCCAGCTCGGCGCGTGGGTCGAAGCGCTGCATGAAGCGTTCGCCGTTGGGCAGCTTAAGATGTGCGCCTTCGCCGCGCAGGGCTTCGGTGACCAGAAAGCTTTTGGCTTGCGGGTGATACAGGCAGGTGGGGTGGAACTGGTTGAACTCCAGATTCGCCACCCGGCAGCCTGAACGCCAGGCCATGGCGATACCATCCCCGCAGGCGCCGTCGGGGTTGCTGGTATAGAGGTAGACCTTTGCAGCGCCACCCGAGGCGAGGATCACAAAGCGAGCGCCGTAGGTGTCGACTTCACCGGTCCCTCGATTGAGGACGTAGGCGCCGAGGCAGCGATTACCTTCAAGGCCAAGGCGCTTTTCGGTGATCAGATCGATCGCGACTCGTTGCTCTAGCAGTTCAATGTTCGGTCGTTGCCTGGCCTTGTCGAGCAAGGTTCTGAAAATCGCTGCACCCGTGGCATCGGCGGCATGGATGATGCGCCGATGACTGTGACCGCCTTCGCGGGTCAGGTGAAACTCGAAGCCGCCATCTTCGGTACCGGACTGTTCATCGCGGGTGAAGGGCACACCTTGATCGATCAACCATTGAATCGCCTCTTTACTGTGCTCGACGGTAAAGCGCACGGCGTCTTCGTGGCACAGGCCGCCGCCGGCATTGAGGGTGTCATCGACATGTGACTCAACGGTGTCGGTGTCATCCAGGACGGCGGCGACGCCACCCTGGGCCCAGAAAGTAGAGCCATTGGCGAGGTCGCCTTTGCTCAGTACGGCGATGCGCAAATGACCGGGTAAGGTCAGCGCAAGGCTCAAGCCGGCAGCACCGCTGCCAATGACCAGTACATCGTGTTGAAACTGTTGGCTCATTTCAGGATTCCGCTCAAAGCGACCCGGGTCGGGGTTGGCGCAAGACACCTGGATCGGCGAGTCAAGACAGCCACACAGCCCACTAGTATATAGAGGGGGGGAGCGGCACAATAGCCGAGCCCACATGGCATTGTGAAACTACTGTGACGGAAAAGACTGGACGCTTCGTCGGATGTTTTTTTGACCGGTTCGGCGACTAGAAGACTGTATCGTGGATTTAACAGTCTTTTTCTCTTCACGGTTGCACAATGTCGGTCTTGCGCAGCTATAAATATTTGGAACTTTTGCCAAAGGCCCAAGATCAATAGCCCGTTGCCTGATTTAAGGGACAGTATCGGCTTCAACGCGGGATCTGTGGTTTGATCCTTGCCGGCGAATCCGATGACAAGATTATTCGCGCAGCCGGGTCAACCCGAGCTGCGCTTTTCGTGCGTGCCAAATCAGAGCCCGCAGGAAACTTGCTTGGAGGGGGAGAACTTTTGCGAAAAGCCCGAGTCTATGTTTGCAAGTCTGGTCGTTTAGGTATGCAAGCCTCCTCCGAGCTTATCGAGGAGTGTTCATGCTAACCCAGGAAGAGGATCAGCAGCTGGTCGAACGCGTTCAGCGCGGCGACAAGCGAGCTTTCGATCTGCTAGTGCTGAAATACCAGCACAAAATTCTCGGGTTGATCGTGCGTTTCGTGCACGACACCCATGAAGCCCAGGATGTGGCGCAGGAAGCCTTTATCAAGGCATACCGTGCACTTGGAAATTTTCGCGGAGACAGCGCGTTTTATACGTGGCTTTACCGCATAGCCATCAACACGGCGAAAAACTATCTGGTTTCACGCGGCCGTCGGCCGCCGGATAGCGATGTCAGTTCCGAGGATGCAGAGTTCTACGATGGCGATCATGGCCTCAAGGATCTCGAGTCGCCAGAGCGCGCATTGCTGCGGGATGAGATCGAAGGCACCGTCCATCGAACCATTCAGCAACTGCCAGAAGATTTGCGTACGGCGTTAACTTTACGTGAATTCGATGGTCTGAGTTACGAGGACATTGCGGCCGTCATGCAATGTCCGGTGGGTACCGTGCGCTCCCGGATTTTCCGCGCTCGGGAAGCCATCGATAAAGCCCTGCAGCCGTTGTTGCAGGATTAACCGAGACAGCGGCGACAGCCAAGAGAGGAACCCGCCATGAGTCGTGAAGCCCTGCAGGAATCGCTGTCCGCAGTGATGGATAACGAAGCGGACGAATTGGAATTGCGTCGGGTATTGAATGCCTTTGACGATGTTGAAACCCGTGAAACCTGGGCTCGTTATCAGATCGCTCGGGCAGTTATGCACAAGGATTTGCTGCTTCCGCGTCTGGATATCGCTGCGGCAGTCTCTGCTGCGCTGGCTGACGAAGCCGTACCGGCAAAAGCCTCCCGTGGTCCATGGCGCAGCCTGGGTCGTCTGGCGGTCGCTGCATCGGTAACCGTCGCGGTACTGGCGGGTGTTCGTCTGTATAACCAGGACGAGATCGCTGGTGTCGAATTGGCACAGCAATCCAGCCAACCGGGTCTGGCCGTTCCTCAGGTCAAGGGTCCAGCTGTTTTGGCAGGCTACAATGAGAGTTCGGAAGCCGCTGGTCCTATGGCCAACGGCGTATTGCAAGGTCAGCCAGGCTGGCACGATCAGCGTCTGCCAGGCTACTTGCGCCAACATGCTCAACAGGCTGCATTGAAAGGTACTGAGAGCGCTCTGCCTTACGCTCGTGCAGCAAGTCTGGAAAACCGTTAAGGAGGATCATGCGCGCCATACCTCTACTTACGCTTCTGCTTGGTGGCTGGTTTGTTGTTCCAGCCAATGCTGATGAAGCCCAGAACTGGTTGACCCGACTGGGCCAAGCCGAGCAACAGCAAAGCTTTCACGGTACATTCGTCTACGAGCGTAACGGTAGTTTTTCTACCCACAACATCTGGCACCGTGTCCAGGATGGCAAGGTCCGCGAGCGTTTACTCCAGCTCGACGGCTCGGCACAGGAAGTCGTGCGCATTGATGGGCATACTCAATGCGTCAGCGGCACCCTGATAGCAGGGCTTGGGGATTCCCCCAACTCCGCTGCTCGGGCACTCGATCCACAAAAGTTAAAGAATTGGTACGATCTTGCCGTGATTGGCAAGTCGCGTGTGGCCGGGCGTGCGGCAGTGATCGTTTCACTGACACCCCGCGATCAACACCGTTACGGTTTTGAATTGCATCTGGATAAAGAAACCGGCCTGCCTCTGAAATCATTGCTTCTGAATGAAAGAGGGCAATTGCTGGAGCGATTCCAGTTCACCCAGCTGGATACAGCCGATGCTCCGTCCGATAGCGACTTGCAGCCTGGCGCCGATTGCAAAACTGTTGCCCTCGACAGCGACAAGGCTTCTGCAATCAAGGCCGCTCAGGTATGGCGTTCGGACTGGTTGCCGCCTGGTTTCGAGCTGACCAGTAGTACATCGCGCAAGGATCCAGAGACCAAAACTCAAGTTAACAGTCTGATGTATGACGATGGTCTGGCCCGTTTCTCGGTTTTCCTGGAACCGTTGAATGGCGCAACAGTCACTGATACTCGCACCCAGTTGGGGCCGACCGTTGCAGTTTCCCGGCGCTTGACTACCCCGCAAGGTGAGATGATGGTGACCGTGGTCGGTGAGATTCCGATTGGCACCGCTGAGCGGATTGCGCTATCCATGCGCTCCGACGCCACTGCAACCAAGTAGTGAGCTTATCGAAATGTTTGGTGAGCATTTCAACTTGCAAATATCTCCGAATTTTTCTATAGGTCAGAGCCCCTCGGCTCTGGCCTTGTTTGTTGTTCCCGGAACAAAAATACCGGCGTATTGTTCCCGGTGTTCCTTGCTCCATATCGCTTAACCATGCTCGTCGTAACGGGAGCCGTATGTCGATACCACGCTTGAAGTCTTATCTCTCTATTTTTGCCACCGTGCTGGTGCTTGGTCAGGCGGTCGCTGTTCAAGCGGCCGAGTTGCCTGACTTCACACAGTTGGTCGAGCAGGCCTCGCCCGCGGTAGTGAACATCAGTACCACGCAGAAACTGCCGGACCGCAAAGTGTCGAGCGAGCAGATGCCTGACCTTGAAGGCTTGCCGCCGATGCTGCGCGAGTTCTTCGAGCGTGGCATGCCACAGCCGCGTACGCCTCGCGGTGATCGTCAGCGTGAAGCCCAATCCTTGGGTTCGGGCTTCATCATCTCGCCTGATGGCTACATCCTGACCAACAACCATGTAATCGCCGATGCCGACGAAATTCTCGTTCGACTCGCTGACCGCAGCGAATTGAAGGCGAAGCTGGTCGGCACCGATCCACGTTCCGATGTGGCTCTGTTGAAAATCGAAGGCAAGGATCTGCCGGTCCTGAAACTAGGCAAATCCCAAGATCTGAAAGCCGGCCAATGGGTCGTGGCAATTGGCTCGCCATTCGGTTTCGACCATACCGTGACCCAAGGTATCGTCAGTGCCATCGGTCGCAGCCTGCCGAACGAAAACTATGTGCCGTTCATCCAGACCGATGTGCCGATCAATCCAGGTAACTCTGGTGGTCCGCTGTTCAACCTGGCCGGTGAGGTGGTTGGCATCAACTCGCAGATCTACACCCGTTCCGGCGGCTTCATGGGCGTGTCGTTCGCGATCCCTATCGACGTAGCCATGGACGTCTCCAATCAGCTCAAAAGTGGCGGCAAAGTCAGCCGTGGCTGGTTGGGTGTGGTGATTCAGGAAGTGAACAAGGACTTGGCCGAGTCATTCGGTCTGGAGAAACCGGCCGGTGCGCTGGTGGCTCAGATCCAGGATGACGGCCCGGCTGCCAAGGGTGGCTTGCAAGTAGGCGATGTGATCCTGAGCATGAATGGCCAACCGATCGTCATGTCCGCCGATCTTCCGCACCTGGTGGGTGCGCTGAAGGCCGGCTCAAAAGCTGATCTGCAAGTGATACGTGAAGGCAAGCGCAAGAATGTCGAGTTGACTGTTGGCGCTATCCCGGAAGAAGGCAAAGAGCTGGACACCCTGCCAAAATCCAGCACTGAACGCAGCAGCAACCGCCTGGGTGTTTCCGTGGCCGAGCTGACTGATGAACAGAAGAAAACCTACGACCTCAAAGGCGGCGTGGTCATCAAGGAAGTCCAGGACGGTCCTGCTTCTCTGATTGGCCTGCAGCCAGGCGATGTGATTACTCACCTGAACAATCAGGCGATCGGTTCCACCAAGGAGTTCACGGATATTGCCAAGGCGCTGCCGAAGAACCGCTCGGTGTCGATGCGGGTTCTGCGTCAAAATCGCGCCAGCTTCATCACCTTCAAACTGGCTGAATAAACCGGTTGTTGGCTGAATAAAAAACCGCCTCGAAAGAGGCGGTTTTTTTGTGTCTGCTGATAAGAGTCAGCCCATCATGTCCTTGATCATGCGCTCTTGCTCCATCAGCTCCCGTTGCCGAGCGTCGATTCGCGACGACAGCGGGAAGTTGGTGCCGGCCTTGCGCTTGGCGAAGTCCAGTTGCTGAATGGCCTGACGGTAGTCCCCAACCAGGGCGAAATACTCGGCGCGGGCCTGATGCAGGCCGATGATGTTGCCTGACAGACCACGGGTTTCGGCCACCATGTACCAGACGTCCGGATCGTCCGGACGGCTCTTGAGCAGATTCTCCAGTGCTTTTTCCGCTTCGGGTGCACGGTTCTGCTTTAGCAGCAGGTCGACACGCACCGAATTCAGCGGATAGTTGCCCGGGTATTGAGTCAACATCCGGTCAACCCGAGTCTGGGCGTCCGGCAGGCGATTGTTGGTAATATCGAGATCGACCTGAGCCAGGTTGTAGATGATCTCGTTTGGCGACTTGGCCAGCAGCAACTTGAGGTTTTCCCGTGCTTCGTTCAGCTGACCACCCTTGATCTGGGCGAGCGCCAGGCCATAGCGCGCGACATCGTTTTTCGGGTTTTCATCAAGCTGGGCGCGAAAACGCTTGGCGCCCAGGCCAGGGGTTTCTTCATAGATCAACTGGACCCGTGCACGAATCAGCTGATAACGCATGGTGTCTTCGACGCCGCCCGGTTTTGCCTGTTCGGCGCGGTTGCGGGTGTCGGCGATCCGCGACTCGGTGACCGGGTGAGTCAGCAGAAACTCGGGTGGCTTGGCGTCAAAGCGGTATTGGCGCGCCAATCGCTCGAACATGGTCGGCATCGAGCGCGGGTCGTAACCGGCCTTTTCCAGATTGAGGATGCCGATGCGGTCGGCTTCCTGTTCGTTCTGGCGAGAGAAGCGCCGCTGTTCCTGAATGGCCGCCGCCTGTGTGCCCGCAATGGCCGCGATCCCGGCATCGCCGGCACCGGCTGCGGCAATCACGATCCCGGCCAGCAGCGCGGCCATCATCGGCACTTGCATGCGCTGTTGGGCTTCGACGCCGCGGGCGAAGTGGCGTTGCGACAAGTGAGCCAATTCGTGAGCGAGTACCGAGGCGTATTCGCCCTCGGTCTGGGCATTGAGAAACAAACCACCGTTGACCCCGACAATTCCGCCTGGTGCCGCGAAGGCGTTGAGTTGCGGGCTGTTGATCAGGATGAACTCCAAGCGCCGGTCATTGACCTGGCTGGTCTCCACTAGTCGGTAGACGCTGGATTCGACGTAGTCCTTGAGTTGCGGATCATTGAGCTGTGAAACCTGACTACGTAACAGCGCCAGCCAGGCACGGCCCAACTGGTGTTCCTGTTGCGGCGAGACGATGGCAGAACTGGCGTCGCCGAGTGACGGCAGGTCGTCGGCGAAGCCCGGTGAGGCGAGCAGGCAAGCGAGCGTCAGCAGGGTAGGGCGCAAAAAAGTCATGCACAAAGCCTTAGTCGACAAAGACCTTACTGTAGCCGGACACTACGCTTCGGACCAGATATTCTAGCCGCTCAACCACCTGACCCCGGAGTGATGCAATGACCGACGCTGTAGCCCATGACGCCGAACTCGACGCCAGTGGCTTGAATTGCCCGTTGCCGTTGCTCAAGGCCAAGCTGGAACTTAATCGACTGGCCAGCGGCGCAGTGCTCAAGGTGATCGCCACCGATGCGGGCTCACAGCGCGACTTCCGCACCTTTGCCCGATTGGCCGGTCATACGCTGCTTCGTGAAGAAGATGAAGCGGGTGTTTACCGCTACTGGTTGAAAAAAGCCTGAATTCTGCTGCGTTCGTTTCTAAGGGATTATTGATGTTCAAGGTGTTACGCGACTGGATTCAGCGCTACTTCTCCGATGAAGAAGCCGTGGTGCTGGCAGTCCTGCTGTTTCTGGCGTTTACCGCCGTGCTTACGCTGGGCGGCATGCTCGCGCCAGTGCTGGCCGGGATGGTGCTGGCGTATCTGATGCAAGGGTTGGTCGTCACTCTCGAACGCCTGCGCATGCCCGGAGGGGTGGCGGTGGGGCTGGTCTTCGCCTTGTTCATGGGAGTTTTGCTGGTATTCATTATTGTCGTGGTGCCGTTGCTCTGGCATCAGCTGATCACCTTGTTCAACGAGTTACCCGGCATGCTCGCCAAGTGGCAGTCGCTGTTATTGCTGCTGCCCGAGCGCTATCCGCATCTGGTATCCGACGAGCAGGTGCTGCAGGCCATCGAAGTGGCGCGGGGCGAGATCGGCAAGTTCGGTCAGTGGGCGCTGACGTTCTCGCTGTCGAGTCTGCCGCTGCTGGTGAACATCATGATCTACCTGGTGCTGGTGCCGATCCTGGTGTTTTTCTTTCTCAAGGATCGGCAAATGATCGGTCAGTGGGTGCGTGGCTACTTGCCCCGTGAGCGGGCGCTGATCACCCGCGTCGCGCAGGAAATGAACCGGCAGATCGCCAATTACATTCGCGGCAAGGTCATCGAAATCTTCATTTGCGGTGGCGTGACTTACATCGCTTTCGTCGCCCTGGGCCTGAACTACGCGGCGCTGCTGGCGTTGCTGGTGGGTGTGTCGGTGGTGGTGCCCTATGTCGGGGCCGTGGTGGTGACCGTGCCGGTGCTGTTGATTGCGCTGTTCCAGTGGGGCTGGAGCGATCAGTTCATCTATTTGATGGCGGCTTACGGGATCATCCAGACACTGGACGGCAACGTGCTGGTGCCGCTGTTGTTCTCGGAAGCAGTCAATCTGCATCCGGTGGCGATTATCTGCGCGGTGTTGTTGTTTGGCGGGCTGTGGGGTTTTTGGGGGGTGTTCTTTGCGATTCCCCTGGCGACGCTATTCAAGGCTGTGCTGGATGCGTGGCCGCGCAAGGAGCCGGTGGTGGCGCCGCTGTTGTAAGCGGTCTGTGGGAGCAGGCTCCCACAGCATTCAACGATCAGGCCTTGTTCAGCGCTTGAGCAGCAGCCAACACCACATCTACATGCCCCGGTACCTTCACACCCCGCCATTCCTGACGCAGCACACCGTCCTTGTCGATCAGGAATGTGCTGCGCTCAACACCCATATACTCTTTGCCATAAAGCTTCTTCAGCTTGATCACGTCGAACAACTGGCAAAGTGCTTCTTCCTTGTCGCTGATCAGCTCGAAGGTGAACGCTTGCTTGGCCTTGAAGTTTTCGTGGGATTTCAGGCTGTCGCGAGACACGCCGAAGACTTCAGTGTTGGCGGCTTTAAAAGCGTCCAGCTGATCGCGAAAGCCCTGACCCTGCGTGGTGCAGCCCGGTGTGCTGTCCTTCGGATAAAAGTAAATTACCCCCTGCTTGCCTTTGAGGCTCGCGAGGCTGACGGTCTGCCCGCTGGTGGCGGGTGCTTCGAAGTCGGCAACCGGTTGGTCGATGGCGACGGCCATGAAAACTTCCTTACATCGGGTTTTGTGGGCGCCACGGTTCGATCAGGGCATCCAGGTTCAGCGCGTCGGCGAAATCCAGGAACTGATCGCGCAGCCAGCTGATCTGCACACCGGCCGGCAAGGTCACGGTAAACGTGGCATTGAGCATGGTGCCGCCGGTTTGCGGAGCCTGATAGGTGTCGCAGGTCAGGTTTTCCAGCTCGACGTTGTGGTCCATGAAGAACTGGCACAGCTCGTTAATGATGTCCGAGCGGTAAGCCGAGCTGACATAGGCGACGTACGGCAGGGCCTGAGGACGATTCTCCAGCGCCGCGCTGCGCACCACGTTGACCGTAAAGGCGTGCTTCTTGGCGAGGCTCGGCAGGCTGCCTTCGAGGCGCGCCAGGGCGTCCCAGCTGCCGGAGATCTCGAGAATCAGCGCACTGCACTCGCCATGACGCGTCAGGCGAGAGGTGACCACGGCGCAGCGGTTTTCATGGCTGGCGCGGCACAGGACGTTAGTCAGCTCCATGGGGTTGGCGCCGAGGGCACTGATGACAAGGAATTGTTCGCGAACTGTGGGGGTGGACATGCAGCATTCCTAAAGCGATGAGCGGTCGATACTTCTACGGGCTTTTTTTGCCGAGAGCGAGCCTGCGGATGCGAATTCAGAAAACCCGAGCCGCAAGGTTGCAACGTGCTCCAGTGTGGCAAGAGCGAGGGGTGGCAACGCTGGGTCGGGGCTTGTGATGCCGAAAAAGAAGGCTGGAACCCGGCGTACGAGCTTATCAGTACCGATCAAAGTCTGAAGGGTAGCGAAAAGCAGCGCCAAGGGGAATGGCAGCAGCGCAGTACTTTGCTTGTACAAGCATCTTGGCGCCAGTACCATTACCGCTCTCTTTTTCCGGCAGGAGCGGTTGCATGATTGCGGGCAGTATGGTGGCACTGGTCACACCCATGGATGCACAAGGTCGTCTCGACTGGGACAGCCTGAGCAAACTGGTGGACTTTCACCTGCAAAACGGCACCCACGCCATCGTGGCGGTCGGCACCACAGGTGAATCGGCCACTCTTGACGTGAATGAGCACATCGAAGTGATTCGTTACGTGGTGAAGCAGGTTGCAGGGCGCATCCCGGTGATCGCCGGTACCGGCGCCAACTCGACTCGCGAAGCCATCGAGCTGACCAACAATGCGAAGATGGCCGGCGCCGATGCCTGCCTGCTGGTAACGCCGTATTACAACAAGCCGACCCAGGAAGGCTTGTACCAGCACTTCAAAGCCATCGCCGAAGCCGTCGACATCCCGCAGATTCTTTACAACGTGCCGGGCCGTACAGCCTGCGACATGCTGACCGAAACCGTGATCCGCCTGTCGACCGTGAAAAACATCATCGGCATCAAGGAAGCCACCGGCGACCTGACGCGTGCCAAAGCCATCATCGACGGCGTCAGCAAAGACTTCGTGGTGCTTTCCGGTGACGACGCCACCGCAGTCGAACTGATCCTGCTCGGCGGCAAGGGCAACATCTCGGTGACCGCCAACGTTGCGCCGCGCGACATGAGCGACCTGTGCAACGCTGCTCTGAAAGGTGACGCCGTGACGGCCCGCGCGATTCACGAAAAGCTGATGCCGCTCAATAAAACCCTGTTTATCGAATCCAACCCTATCCCCGTGAAATGGGCGCTGCATGAAATGGGCTTGATGCCGGACGGTATCCGTCTGCCGCTCACCTGGCTCAGCGCTGCCTGTCACGAACCGCTGCGGCAGGCCATGCGCCAGTCCGGCGTCCTGGTTTAATTGAGGAAGTACTACGCATGAAGCGAATGGCCGGACTTTCCGCACTTGCCTTGATCATCTCCAGCACCAGTGGCTGCGGATGGGTTTGGGGCCCGGAAGGTTATTTCCGTGACCGTGGTAGCGATTACCTGGAAGCGCAACAAACTGCACCCATGCAATTGCCGGCGGATGTCAGCACTGCCAAACGTCTGGATCCGCTATTGCCGATCCCGCGCAACGTGGCCGATGACACCGCTAAGGGCGAGTACATCGTTCCTCGTCCGCAACCGTTGTCGGCAGCCGCCGACGCCAGCGCCTACTCCCTGCAAAAGACCGGTGATTCGCGTTGGATCGTCGCCCAGAACCCGCCGGCCGAAGTCTGGCCAGTGGCTGTGCAGTTCTTCCAGGACAACGGTTTCCGTCTGGACGAACAGCGCCCGCAAACCGGCGAGTTCACCACCACCTGGCAGCATTCCGACGAACTGTCCGCCGCCATGGCCAAGCGCCTGAGTGCGGCCGGTGTCGGCGCTGACAGCGAAACCCGCGTGCGGGTCCGCATTGAGCCCGGCGTGCAACGCAACACCAGTGAAGTCTATGTGGTCAGCGCCGAGCGTCCTGCCGGTAGCACCTCCGACGTGGCCTTTACCAACCGTTCGGTCAACACTGGCCTGGACGCGGCACTGGTCGACGACATGCTCGCGAGCATGAGCCGCACCTCGGAGAAGGGCGGTTCGGTTTCCATGCTGGCTTCGCGTGATTCCGATACGCCAAGCCGTGTCAGCCTGAGCGAAGACGGCAGCGGCAACCCGGTTCTGAACGTCGGCAACGATCTGGATCGTGCCTGGTCGAGCGTCGGTCGTGCGCTGGAACAGGGCGAATGGCGCGTTGAAGACATCAACCGCAGCCTGGGCCTGTACTACATCAACCTGGCCGAAAAAGCCGAGAAGAAAGACGAGAAGCCTGGTTTCTTCAGCAGCCTGTTAGGCAGCGCGCCGAGCAAGGAAGAAGTTGAATCCCGTGCCGAGCGTTATCAGGTTCGCCTGAGCAAGGTTGGCGAGAACGTCCAGGTCACCGTCGAGAAAAACATCAATACCGTGGCGCCAGCAGACGTGGCGCGCAAAGTGTTGAGCGTGATTCAGGACAACCTGGGCTGATCACATGCGTTTTGCCGTTCTCGGCAGCGGTAGCCAAGGGAACGGCACGCTGATAGCCAGCGCTGACACGTATGTGCTGGTGGATTGTGGTTTCTCCCTGCGGGAAACCGAAAAACGCTTGCTGCGCTTGGGTGTGAGCCCTGCGCAACTGAGCGCGATACTCGTGACCCACGAACATGC
Organism: Pseudomonas sp. MDT1-16; assembly: GCF_054898115.1. Taxonomy (NCBI): domain Bacteria; kingdom Pseudomonadati; phylum Pseudomonadota; class Gammaproteobacteria; order Pseudomonadales; family Pseudomonadaceae; genus Pseudomonas; species Pseudomonas sp. MDT1-16. The sequence goes on along the minus strand of NZ_CM142717.1, from coordinate 4,820,760 downwards.
CGACCACGTGCATGGCGTGGGTTTGCTGTCTCGGCGCTACAATCTGCCTGTCTACCTCAGTCGCGGCACCCTGCGCGGGATGCGCAAACCCATTGAACCGGCTGGCCTTCTGGCTGGCGGTGAGCAACTGCAGATCGGCGCACTGAGCATCGGCGTTATTGCCGTGGCACACGATGCACAGGAGCCGACGCAATACGTATTCAGTGACGGTGAGCGGCGTTTCGGCCTGTTGACTGACCTGGGCTCGTATTGCAACAAGGTGCTGGACGGTTATCGGGACCTCGATGCGTTGATGATCGAGTCCAATCATTGCCGTGACATGCTGGCTCGCGGTCACTACCCGTACTTTCTCAAGCAGCGGGTGGGTGGTGAATTGGGACATTTGAACAACCATCAGGCGGCATTCCTGGTGTCTGAGTTGGGCTGGCAAGGCCTGCAACACTTGGTCCTGGCCCATTTGAGCAGCAAGAACAACCTGCCGCAGCTGGCCCGGCAATGTTTTGTCGACACCCTCGGGTGCGACCCGGACTGGCTGCAACTGGCCGATCAAGATTCAGGGCTCGACTGGCGACATATCGCCTAGCCCACCTACTTAGCAAGCGGAGCCCATCATGGAAAAACGTGAAGAACTCTACCGCGGCAAAGCCAAATCGGTTTTCAAGACCGACGACGCTGACCGCTTGATCCTGCTGTTTCGCAACGACACCTCGGCGTTCGACGGCAAGCGCATCGAGCAGCTCGATCGCAAAGGCATGGTGAACAACAAGTTCAACGCCTTCATCATGCAGAAACTCGAAGCAGCCGGCGTGCCGACCCAATTCGACAAACTGCTGGGCGACAACGAATGCCTGGTGAAAAAACTCGACATGATCCCGGTCGAGTGTGTCGTGCGTAACTACGCCGCCGGCAGCCTGGTCAAGCGCCTGGGCGTCGAAGAAGGCCTGAAGCTCAACCCTTACACCTTTGAACTGTTCCTGAAGGACGACGCCAAGGGCGACCCGTTCATCAACGAGTCCCATGTTGTGGCATTCGGTTGGGGCACCGCCGAGCAACTGGTTCGCATGAAAGAACTGTCGCTCAAGGTCAACGAAGTCCTGAGTAAACTGTTCGACGACGCCGGCCTGCTGCTGGTCGACTTCAAACTCGAATTCGGTGTCTTCTCCGACGGCTCCATCGTCCTGGGCGACGAATTCAGCCCGGACGGCTGCCGTCTGTGGGACAAGGCCACCGGCAAGAAAATGGACAAAGACCGCTTCCGTCAGGGCCTCGGTGACGTCATCGAAGCCTACGAAGAAGTCGCCAATCGTTTGGGCGTACCGCTTTAATCGACGCAAGCATCTGATAGCACGGAAAAATTTCGCTTAGGGGGTTCGCTTCCGGCAAAAGTGTTGTTATGATGCGCGCCGTTGGAGAGATGCCAGAGTGGCCGAATGGGACGGATTCGAAATCCGTTGTACCTTCACCGGTACCTAGGGTTCGAATCCCTATCTCTCCGCCATATTTATACTTAAAGGCCCCATTTTATGGGGCCTTTTTGCATTCTGCTGTTTCTGTTCCCCCATGTGTTCCCTTGCGCGGCCTAGCCCTCTGGGTGCTACAGCTGTGGTCAGTCAGCGCGCTATCGTCGTCCTGCCGCAACCGATGGCAAATTAGGAAAAACGCCGCTTTTCTCGACATGAGAAAGCGGCGTTTTACTGGGCTTTTCACCGTAGAGCTTGAAATCAAAAAGCTCCGGTCTCCGGCTTAAGTGAACAGCATTGCGGTCAACACCGGTTTTTTATTGTCGCTAGAGCCGCTTCAGGCCGCTGCGAGGTCTGGCCGAATGCGCGTCGAACGGACTGCGGTCACCAACGCCAGAATCGGCGCAATGGTGAACAGCGCAAACAGCCAGCGCGCGGCGTTGGCGGTGCCTTCGGCGTTGGAAGGGTCGTTGAGCCCGGCCATGTTGGCGATCATGCCGGCCAGTGCGGCGCCCAGCGCGGTGGCGAACAGTTGTACGGTGGTGATGGAGGACGCGGCTGAGTCCTGGTCTTCGGCCGAGGCCACTTGCAGGACCCGGGTCAGCAGGTGTGGCCAGCCGATGCCGATGCCGAATCCCACCAGGGTCAGGGCAATGCAGATTGGGGCGAGCAGCGCCCAGTCTCCGCCACTGTTGAACGGTGTGGCGACGGCGAGGATGATCAGTCCGACCAGTACGAACACCGGGCCGCTGATGATTGCGCGGCGCACGCCACGCTCGCGCCAGCCGGAGCTCATCACTTCAGACAACGTCCAGCCAGCGGCCATGAGGGCCGCCAGGTAGCCGGAAATCAGCGGTGTCTGCCCGTGCAGGGTTTGGAGGAAGTACGGTACGAAGATCTCGCTGGTCATGCCGATCACCAACAGTCCCATGGTCGCGTACAGCGCACAGAGTGGGGTATTGAGCCGCAAGGCGTCCTTGGGCAGCAGGCGCGTCAGGGTGCTGGATTCATGACGAACCAGGAAAAATACCAGCAGCAGGCAGAGGCCTATGCCAAGCAGGTTCCAGGTTGGAAGCGACGAGGCGCTGCCGGCGCATACCGATAGCACTGCCGCGGCCAGCAGAAACAGTTGCAGCAAGGGCAAGCGGCCCACGGGCGGTTGGTTCATGTCACGTTTGGGCAACACGTTGCTGGTCAGCAGGATGTACGCCAACGTCACAGGGACCAACGAGCCAAAGGCGGCGCGCCAGGCATCCATTTCAGCAAAAATGCCGCCGATGGCCGGGCCGATCAGCGTGGCGATCCCCCACATACCCGAGACCAGAGCCATGGCTCGAGGCCAGAGACGCTCTTCGAACACCAACTGAATCATCGAGTAGCACAGGGCGAACATCAAACCACCGCCCAGGCCTTGAACCGAGCGACCGACCAGCATCACCGGCATACTCGGTGCCAGTGCGCAGATGAGGCTGCCGGTGAGGAAAAGTAACGCGGCTATCGCATAGGAAACGCGTGGCCCTGTGCGTTGCAGGACTTTGGCCGTGAGCGCGGAGCCCAGGATGGATGCGACGACGAAAAGTGTGGTGTTCCAGGCGTACAGGTCGAGCCCGCCGATTTCCTTGACCACGGAGGGCAGGATGGTCGTGGCGATGTAAATATTGATCGCATGCAGCGCAACGCCTCCTGACAGTGCGATGGATCGCGCGGCGTTTTTTCCGGAGAGTAAATCGCTCCAGCTGCTTTCTTCCGTAGACATACAACCTCCTGCTGTGACTCGCGACCCGACGGATTGCGAGAGTTAATTGCCTGATTTCAAGGCTTGGGTTAGATTTACCAAGTAAATTCTTTAAATATTGAAGCTGCGGGGGTCGTTGTTTGTCAAGAAAATACTTGGAAAAACAGGATGAAGTCTCGATGTCGCCAGCCGACCGACTGCTTTACATGCTCAAGACCCTTGGCCCGCAACTGGCGGCCGATGCCGGACGCGCGCTGGGTACCACGGGGGAAGCGGCGCGCCAGCAGTTCGTCAAGTTGGCCGCCAGCGGCCTGGTGCACGCTCAGTCCGAGGCCCGGGGCGTCGGACGCCCGTCGCAGATCTGGCACCTGACGGCGGCTGGCCATGCGCGGTTTCCCGATACCCATTCGGAACTGGCCGTGCAGCTCTTGCAGACCGTGCGCGAGACCTTCGGGCCCGGGGCCATCGATCGTCTGATCGATGTTCGCGAGCAGCAGAGTCGCACCTTGTACCTGCAAGAACTGGCCGGTGCCGAGACCCTTCAGGAACGGGTCAAACGCCTTGCGGCCCTGCGTGCCCGTGAAGGCTATATGGCCGAGTGGAGCGAGCAACCGGACGGGGCCTTCGTGTTGATCGAGAACCATTGTCCGATCTGCGCGGCGGCGGCCGCGTGTCAGGGTTTCTGCCGTGCCGAACTGAATGTGTTCGAGCAGGTTCTGCAAGCCAGGGTTGAGCGCGTGGAGCACATTCTGATGAATGCCCGCCGTTGCGCTTATCGCATTACCCCGGTCTGAAGAACCCACCGGACGCTCATTTCTGGCACACCAGCCCCACCTGATCGCAATTGCGTTGAAAGTCGTACCAGTATGCTTCGCCAAATTCGTCCAGATGCTTTTGCGGGATCATCGGGACGACCCATTCGAAGTGACTAAAACCGGCTCGTCGGATGGCGCGCTCGTAGACCTCACGGCTGAGGCGATAGAAGTGGAAGGGCACCGGTGGCTCGGTGACGAACTGCGCATCACAGGAGAAGCCGCCCTCTATAGGCACTTCACTGAGGATAGTCAGGCCGTAGCGGGTGAAGTTGCAGATCCCCAGGCGGAAGTCCGGGTTAGAGGTGTAGGCAATCAACCGACCGCCTGGCAGCAGGCTGTTGTGGATGTTGACCAGCATCTGCACCAGGGTTTCCTCGCTGTCGGCGTAGCACAGCAGCCAGACGGCACTGACCAGATCGAAGCTGCCCAAGTGAGGCATCAGCGCCACGTCATGCACGTGGTACTGCAGGTTCGGCACGTCCAGGCTGTCGTTGATCGCCAGCTTGATCATCTCGCTTGAGATGTCGACACCCACCACTTCATCAGCCCCGCGTTCGATCATTTGTCGGGCGAAGAACCCATGGCCGCAGGCCAGGTCGAGCACTCGCTTGTTGTTCACATCGCCGAGCATGTGGAAGAAGGTGTTGACCTCCACCTCTCGCTCGCTGGCCTTGCTGATGGCCTGGTCAAACTTTTCGCCGATACCGTCGTAGATTGCCACGTAGTTGTTCATGGTGCGGATGTCCTGGGAAGTAGGGAGATACAGCAAAATCCGGCAACCGCTGCCGAGATAACGTTGGGCAACGGTTGCAACGGAGGGAGGGTTACTGAGCGGGAATAACCGCCTGCCATTTTGGCAAGGCGGCCTCCAGGCGCTTGCCGAACTCGATCAGCCGCGCCTCCTGCCAGTGCGGGGCGACGATCTGGATACCGATCGGCAAACCGCTGGCTTCATCGACCCCGGCCCGAATGACCAGCACCGGTGACCCGGACAGGCTGAACGGGAACACGTAGCCATATTGGTGACGATCGTTCAGGGAGTGGCCATGCTCGAACGCGACCGTGGGGTGGACCGGCGTGATCAGCAGGTCATGAGTTCTGAAGAACGCCGCCAGCTGGTAGCGCATGCGATCAAGGTTGTTCCAGTCGAGCTTCACCTGGTCGATGCTGCATTCGACTTCCTCGCTCATGGCCACCAGAGTGTTGAGGGCCGGGGTGAAGGACTTCTTGCCAATGTCGCTGAACAACTGTTTCCAGCCCCTGGCCGAATCGCCGCCAGTGATGAACAGACGCCACAGCACATCGCAGGATTCTTCGAGCATCGGCGGCTGTTCGTCGCTGATGCTGGCGACGATCTTGCCGGTCAGCTCGCGTACCGTATCCAGCGTGCGGGCGACGGCGAGCGACGGTGAAACCCGTGAGGTTTCATACAGGAATGCCACCCGCAGCTGATCCAGCGGTGTATCCAGACCTTGCCAGGGCACGTCGACGGTGTCCGGGTCATGACCGTCGGGCCCGGCGATGAGGCGGCCCATGACTTCGACGTCTGCGACATAACGACCCATCACTCCGAAGCTGGAGGTGTGGTGAAAGAGCCCGGAGCGCTCGCGTGGAAACTGTCCGGTCAACGGCACTCGGCCTTGCGTCAGTTTGAAGCCGCAGACCCCATTGAAGTGCGCCGGAACCCGCACGCTGCCGCTGGCATCCGACGCCAGGCCAGCCGGGGAAATCCCGGCGGCAATAGCGGCGCCTTCGCCACCGCTGCTGCCGCCGGCGGAACGGTTCAGGTCGTGGGGATTGCGGGTCAGTCCATAGACGAAATTGTCGGTTTCAAAGGCCATGCACAGTTCGGGTACGTTGGTCAGCCCGATGATGATTGCTCCCGCAGCACGCAGGCGGGCGACGGCAGTGGCATCTTTCTGACTGGCGTCACCGAGAAACTCGGTGAGCCCGCGCGACAGCCGATAACCTTCGACATGCAACACGTCCTTGATGGTGATCGGCACACCGTGCAGCGGCCCCAGAGACTGACCCCGGGAAACCGCGGCGTCGGCCTCGCGGGCCCGCGCGAGGATCGTTTCGTCGGTGTGCTTCTGGATCACCGCGTTGACAGCAGGGTTGCGTTCTTTCAAGGCCTGCAAGTAGTGGCGGGTGATGGCTTCGCTGGTCAGGGTTGAATGACGGATCAGCGAGGCCATTTCAACCAGGGAGAGATCGTCCACGCTAATCATTGGTCTGCGCTCCGTGGGGTCATGGCGTAAGGGAGGCGGTAGAGGTTGCGGATGATCGGCGTCATCAGTTTGAGCATCCAGCGCGGCTTGCTGGCAACGGCTTCGAGCGATTCTTCCAGGGCCTTGAGGACCTGGCTGATTTCCCCGGTGCTGATGGTCAGCGGTGGATAGAAACGCAACACCGGCGCCGAGGCTTTTTCGTTCAACGAGTGCCCGGCGTGAACCCCGCGTTTGGTCAGTTCCATGCTGATCAAGCTTTCCCACACCGCGCCCTTGAGGCGCAAACCGGTCATCAGGCCAATCGCTGGCGCGTCGCTGATTATCTGCGGGTAGGCTTCGGCCAGTAGCTGCAATCCCCGGCACAGCTGTGTGCTGGAAGCTCGGGATTTTTCGATCAGTTGGCCGTCTTCAATCGCATGGATTGCGGCCAGGGCCGTTTCACAGGCATAAGGCAAGCCACCCTGGCCGCAGACTTGATCTTCAAGAGGGTCGAGTGGCAACTGTTCGATCAAGGCGCGGCTGTACATCACCGCCGCGATGGCTGCGTAGCCGCCGGTCAAGCCCTTGGAAAGCACCATGATGTCGGGCACTACATTGTCGTAATCGACGGCGAACCATTTACCGCAGCGACCGAACGCCGTCTGGATTTCATCGGCGATCATCAGGCAGCCGTGGGCGCTGCACAATTCGCGGATCCGCGTGTTGTAGCCGACCTCGGGCAGGGTCAGGTAGGCGCCGCCGAGGATCGGCTCGATGTAGACCGCCGCCACCTGGTCGGTGATGGCGTGTTCCAGTGCGGCGAAGTCTCCGTAGGGAATGAAGTCGACCGTGAGGCGGTTCAGACCATGCTGGTTGCTCTGGTACTGCTGGCCGAGGATCGCCATCGTGGTCAGGGTCTTGCCATGGTAGGCATTGCGCATGACCACGATCCGTTTGCGCGGCAACTGCCGTTTGAGCACGTAGCGCAAGGTTTGCTCGATGGCTTCGGCACCGGTCATGGTGTAGCGCACATCGCCCCACTCGCCGGGCGCCAGACGCCTGAGGGTCTCACTCAACTGGTGTTGCGAGTCGTGGGTCAGCCCTTCGGGCTGCCAGGCCATCCGGTTCAACTGACGCTGGCTGGCGTACTTGACCAGAGGGTTCTGGTGGCCGACCAGAAATATTCCATAGCTGCACGCACAATCGATGAAATGCTTACCGCGATGGTCGGTGACGATCGCACCTTCGGCGGAGCGTTCGATTCCGGTATTGGCGATGCGATAAAGCTTGGCCGCCGAGGGCGTCCAGTGTTTGTAGCAGTCATCCACCAGGCTGTTAAGCAGCATATTGCAAGGTCCTTTTTATAAGGCGTGCGGCGTCGACGACGCGCTCCGTGCGCGCGACCAATGGGCAACGCAAGAGCAATTCACGCCCGCTTGGCCGACGAATATGCACACCGGCGGCGTACAGCGCCCGTTGCGCCTCAACGGCTTGCTCAGTGCTGGCCAGCGGTACCTTGACGATGCCGCCGATGGCCCGTGCACTGAGGTCGGCCAGCTCTGTGGCCAGCGCCTTGCCGTTGTCGAGACTGCGCTGGTCCAGCCGCTTTTCCTGCGCATAGCGCAGGGCGGTCCGTGCCGCGATGCACGATGGCGGGTTACCGGCGGTGGTGCTCCCGTGTTTGGCAGGTGAGACTTTGCCGTAGGCCTTGTAGGCCAGCGCATGGCTGCAGGTGTAGGTGCCGATGGGGATGCAGCCGCCGCCCAGGCTTTTGCCCAGAACAACGATGTCCGGGCGCGCACCGGACAGACTCTGCGACAGCAGATGCCCGACGCTACCCAGACAGGTGTCGACGTCGTTGAACAGGGTCGCAATTCGCTGGCTGTTGGCGATCCGTTCCAGACTGGCGATCAGCATTGGGTCGACCGCTTCCAGCAGTCCGTTGGCGGCCGTGCGCAACGGGCCGTAGCACAGGGCAAAACAGTCCTGCCAGATCGCCATGTCCGGCAGGTCGTGCACCGAGTCGACATGCACCACCTTGATCCCCAGAAACTCCCCGGACTCCGGGTAATGCTCGGGGGCGCTCAGATAGCGTCCATAAGACAACGAGCCGTACGCCACGCCACCCACGGCGATCACCGTACGCCGATGGGGGTTGATCGAGCGTGCGAGTTTCAGCGCACCTTCAAACGCCTCGTCGCCGGAGTTGCAGACATACGAGTTCTCCAGCCCTTCGGGCATGAAGTCGCTGAGTTGCTTGCACAACTCGATCAACGGCGCGGACAACAGGACACGGTTGGACAGGCCGATTTTATCGACCTGCCGACTCACTGCTTGCACCACCTCGGGTACTTGCAGGCCGAACCCGCCACTGAGGTCAATCAGTTGATGGCCGTGGTTGTCGATGAAGCTTTCGTACTGGCCTTCGACGGCCCAGGTCTGACCTGGGTGATTCGTGATGGCGGCCATTACCGGTAGCTCAGCGCATTGAAGATGCGACGCTGGTCATCGATGATCGCTTGTCGGCCGTGCATGACCCGGCGGTTGTCGATCATCACCAGGTCCAGGTCCTGCCAGCCCACGGTGTGAGTATTGCGTTCGGTGATCTCGGTGATTTCCGCCAGCAGGTCGGCGGGAATCTCTTCGCCGTTCTCGAAATCGATCACCGGTTTCTCGTAGTTGAAGGACGGCCCGAGAATGCTGTTGGCGAAGGCGGGGTGCTCACAGAAACTGGAGGTCTGGCACGCCGGGACGCTGTAGGCGTAGGCCACGCAATCGGTGCCTGGGTTGTATTCCATCCGGGTGTTGGGGTCCTGGCCGATGATCTCGCTCAGGTGCTCGAAACTGGCGTCTTCCAGTTGCTGGATTTCCGGTTTGTAGTAGCAGACGATCTTGCGCCACTTTTCGCCCGGTACGGTGCGGCGGTAGCGGATACGGCTGCTCTCGAAGCGCTGACGGGCCTCTTCGCTGAGTTCCTGGTAGACCTTCACCCCATCGCACAAGGTGGTTTGCGAACCTTTGGTGGGGGCGATTTCGCAGAAGAACCATGTCAGGTCCGGCCAGATCGGCGCGTTGCCGTTTTCGCAGTGCAGGCCTACGGCATCGGTGCCGGCGTCCACCAATTGTGCGACGCCTTTGGCGATCACGCGGCCCGGGTCCAGGCTAAGGCGCGAGCTGTGTTTTTTCACGAAGGCACCGAACTCGTCCAGAGACAGGATGCAGTTGCGGAAGATAATCACGCCGGCGCTCGAGAGCTCTTCGAAAACCGCCGCGGTGTCGGTGTTCAAGGCATACTCGCGATCGGTGATGACCCGCGCCTGATAAGTAGATTGATTCATGTCGCTAGTCCTTTAGTGAGTACATGTCTGACGATGCAGGTCAGTGGCGTGGGCTCTACGGGCCGGGCCGTTGAGCGTATAGAGGCTTTGCAGCTGCGGGGCGTCCGGCGCCAGCGGCCAGAGGGTCTGCGGCAGCTCGACTTCCGAGAAGCGCTGTTGCGCCCAGTCCTGGGTGTGTGGGTGGCTGAACTGCGGCCCGACGCTGAGCACGATCGCCAGTTGACCGTCTGCGGTCATGAACATCAGCGCATCGTTCACGCCGGTTTGCTCTTTGAACTCCAGCTCGATTTGCTCCGGAGAAACATTGCGGCCGTTGGGCAGGCAGATGATGTTTTTCTCGCGTCCGGTGATGAACAGGAAGCCCTCGTCATCGAGCTCGCCGATATCACCTGTGCGCAGCCAGCCATCCTCGGTGAAGGAACAGGCACTCGGATCGACCCAGGAGTAACCCCGGAACATCGAGGTGCTTTTGATTTCTACCCGTTGCTGATCCGTCACCCGGACCTGGACGTGAGGCAAGGGTTTACCAACGCTGCCCAGCTTGCTGTGGGTAGGGGTGTTGACGCTCACCACCGAACCGTTCTCGCTCAGCCCGTAACCCTGATGAACCTCAATACCCTGCGCGCTCAGGCGTTGCAGTTTTTCGCTGCTGATCGGAGCGCCACCGGCGGTGATGTACAACTCGTTGCGCAGCAACGACAGCAGCTCTGGATCGGTGTTTTGCTCGGCCACTTCAAGGAACACGTCGAGCATTATCGGCGGTACGGTGACCGCGCTCGCCCGGGTTTTGAGCAGTTGCGCAAGAATCGCCGAGGTGGTGTAGCCAGCCTCACCGATCAGCGGCGTGTGCTCGTCCAGGAAATATACCGTGCCGCCGGACAGTAGCGGCAGGTAGACCGCCGTGACCTGTTCGATCAACAGGCTCAGCGGCACCACCGACAGGTAGCGTTTCTGAAAGGCGGCCGGGACCACGCCGAGTAGCGATTGCAGCACAGCGCTCAGGCCGTCCAGACTTTGCTTCACGCCTTTGGGCTTGCTGGTGGTGCCGGAGGTGTGGATGACTTTGCAGATCCATTCAGCATCGGCGCTGTCGATGAAGCTTGGGCCCGCCGGCACTGGAATCGGGGTCTGAAGTGCGCTGGGTACATGGACCAGACGGCTGGCGTTGAGGTCGATTTCCCAGCGCGTTTCCAGAGTCTCCAAGCCTTTGTCATCGACCAGGAAGCCCGAACATTCTAAGGCCAGGTGTTCGGCCTGGTACTTACTGAAACCCAAAGGCAGCGGCAAGGAGGTGAAGCCGAAGAGCAGACAGGCGAAGTCGGCAATGACCCAGTCGCTGCTGTTGCGCATGACGATGCCGATGGTGCGCTTTTCGTCGGTGAACTGGCGGTTCATGTGTTGCCCAAGCTGCCGGGCATGGTCCAGCACCTGGGCGTAGGTCAGACGGCGCCCGCCCGTGCCTTGCGCCGAAGGAGTGTCGACGACGCAGATGGCATCCGGTGTGCGTTGGGCCTGGGCCAGCAAGCGTTCGACGAAATGCGTCATGCTGCTTGCTCGCTCTGCACGTCGAGTCGGAATACGGTCTTGAGGACGGTCTCGTGATAGTGACGCTCCATCTCGCCCAGCTTGATGTAACCGGTGATAGGCGTCTGGTCGTAGTAGGAGCCCCATTCGACTTCCGCTTGGGAGGTCATGCGTTGCGGGTCGGCCTCGCAGATTTTGTTGACCTTGACGTTGCAGTTGCCCATCACTTTGATCAAGTGGGGGGTGCAGGTGCACAGCAAGTAGCGTGCGCCCATGCACCAGGTCACCACCGAGAGCATGTTGAACAGGGTCTGGCCGGCAACCGGATTGATCGACGCGGTACTGCCGACTTCGACGATGCAGTCGCGTTCGATCCGGGTGTTGGTGATGCTGGACAGTGTCTCCTCGCACGCTGAGTCCAGATAACACTCGGACAATAGAGGGCCTGACTTGGCAAAACTAAAACCTGCACAAGACTGAATGGAGTCATTGTGTTGTAAAACGATTAAAAAGTACTCGGGAGATGGCTCGATGATGGCATTAAAGGATTTCATGTACCGACGTTTTACAAATTCAACGGCGGACTTCCAGAGTTGGGTATTGCGTTTGGCTACTTGAATGCGCATGCAAGTTTTCCTTTCTTTTCTGCGGGAGTCGATAGTGAGATTGTTGAATCGCTTGGTTGTGGTACATGCGTGCTAATTGATCTTGTTGTTATTTACGGCAACCGGCGCCCTTTCATACCCCCTGTAACAGCTTGGTTTTATCAACTGTTGGGCCATGTTTCTCGACGGTGTTCGTTCACCATTGGGTGTCTGTTGTTTTTAGACTCCCACTCGTGTCCACAGCTATAGCCACACCGATGCGTGTAGGGCTTTCTGGTCGGGAACGGTGGGGGGCGTATTCGGTATGTCAGTGAATAGCAAATCCTTGCGATGACGTACTTAGACAGCGTTCTGCGTGGGTTCGATTTTTCTCATAAGTGGCTTGATTGTTTAAAGTGAATTAATTAACCAGTACCTATTCAGAATCTTCATGTGAGACATGAAGCCGATGCCGGGTAATCTTTTGACGGACAAAAAAATAAATAAAACGGTGCGTTAATTGTCTCGTTCTAGTTGTATGACAGAAAGAATACAGGCGAGGGGAGTGTCGGAGGATATGAGTCCGGGTGGGGCCCGGACTCGGAGGGTGCATATTCGATCAGGCGGATTGTGCCAGCCAGGCCAGTTGTGGTCCGTCGGGAACGATTCGTGTCGGGTTGATGTGGTTGTGGGAGTAGTAGTAATGCAGTTTGATGTGTTCCATGTCGATGGTGCGCCGCACGTCTTCGCGTCGGGTCAACCGGCACAGGTAGTCGTACAGTGCCGGGTAGTCTTGCAGCGGGCGCAGATTGGCCTTGAAATGCAGGCAATACACTGCCTCGAAACGAATCAGCGTGGGTAACAGGAACAGGTCGGATAACGTCAGTCGGTCGCCGAACAGGTAGCGTTGATCAGCGAGACGCGTTTCCAGTTCGTCCATGGCGTCGAAGAACACCGTAAACGCCTCGCTGTAACTCTGCTGGTCGCTGGCAAACCCCATGTTGTACACCATGCGATTGACGTGCGTGTGCAACCAGTCGTTGAGGCTCGCGATTTTGTCGCCCAGGTCGTCGGGCACCAGTTCGATGGGCGTCTTCGCCAGCGGCAGCAACCGGGTCGCCATCTGCCAGGCGAGGTCTGCGGAATCGTTATGGACGATCCGCTTCTGGTGTTTGTCCCACAGCACGGGCACCGATTGATTACCGGTGAACCCGGGTCGGGAATGTTCATACAGCGTGGAGAGCAAGGACACTTCTTCGTGCAGAGGGTCCGGGTCCACGTTGTCGAACTCCCAACCCTGGTCATGACGGCGTGCGGCAACCGACGAGACGTCCAGTACACCCTCAAGCCCCAGTACGCTCAGGACCAGATAGGCACGGTGCGAAAATGGGCAAGCCTGCGAGATATACAGATGGTAACGGTCGGTTTCAGCCACGAGCTCGGAGAGAAACAGCTGATCGTTGAGGGTGTTGTTCACCGCTTTGGTCATGTTACCTCCCTTGCGAACCAACCATTTTCAGGCGAGGTCGTTCGCCCAATTCGTTGATTGCCTGGTCGATCTCGTGACGCGCTTGTTTGAGACCTTTGGCCAGGCTTTCTTCACCCATGCCCAGGCCTTCGGCGTAGACGTATTTGATCTGGGTCAGGCCAATGAAACCGAGGATCTGCGACAGCCACAGGGCCAGGGTGTCCGGGCCATTGCTGTAGATGCCGCCGCTGGCGGTCAGGACGTACACCGGCTTGCTGTCGATCAGGCCGACAGGACCGGTTTTGTTGTACGTGAAGGTCACGCCGGAGATGACCAGTTGATCGATGTAGGCGTGGATCAGCGAAGGCGCACCGAAGTTGTAGCGCGGCAGGCCGATGACGATGCGGTCGGCTTCGTTGATTTCTTCGATCAGTTCGTTCGAGAGGCTCAGGGCTTGGCGCCCTTCATCGTCGCTCGGCTCGCGGCCATACAGCGCAGCCATGGTGTTGGCGTTGAGGTGGGCAATCGGCGTCTTGGCGATGTCGCGAACGACGATGGAGGATTCAGGAATGACTTCTTTGAGCTGGTCCAGGAAGTAGTCCACCAGTTGCCCGGAAAAACCACCATCGTGTTTGATCGACGAACGTATCACCAGTATTTTTTGACTCATGGCTTTCTCTCTCTCAGGAAATGCAGCGGCTGTTTGAGAGTAAGTTTTGAACAATCGGAGAGGCAGGAATAGCGCATAAATTCAGGTTCACCCACCCATGGCAGTCATGTATTTCTCAAGGCCCTTTTTACAGGAGCTTTGTCGGCGTTTTTGGGGGGGGGAGTTGATGCGGCTCAAGCGTTGGAGGAGGGCTGGAAAGCCCCGGGAGCGGGGCTTTCGAGGTTACCACTGATGTTTTAGGCGGAACTTGCTTAATTGCGCTGAAGCGATTTTAGTACGGGTTTGATCGCTGTTTATTTTCCAAGCGGCTGCTTGAGTAAATATCAGGTTTCGGCCGCTTCTTACAACTTCGGCCTCAATAACTACTTCGCTGTGCAGGGGCGTGGCTGACATCAACATGCTATTGAAACTGTTGGTCAGCGCATATTCATCTGGCCCTAGCAGCGGCAGTGTGGCAAGCATGCTCACCACATCCAGCATCGAGTAAATGACCCCGCCGTGGAGCGTTTGGCTGAGGTTGTCGATGGCCTCGCTGACCACCAGTCGACATTGGCAGAACCCCTCTCGTTGTTCCACCAGCCGCAAACCGCAGTAGCGCTGGTAGGCGTGTTCCAGCAACGCGCTGGAATGGGCGGCGGCGTGTTCGCTGATTTGGCGCATGTCCCTGCTCCTATAAAGATCGTCCGATGATGTCCAGCATGATTTCGTGGGTGCCGCCGCCGATGGCCAGCAGGCGCGCGTCGCGATGGATCCGCTCCACCAGGGCCGGTTCGATGCAGCCGTGGGCACCGTGCACTTGCACCGCGCCACGAGCGATTTTCTCCAGCACGGCGACCGACTGGTTCTTGGCGATGGCTACCCGGTGTGGATCGAGGTTGCCGTCGGCCATCCAGTTCACTGCCGACTCGACATAGTGTTGCGCCACCGCGAGTTCCGCGTGGTACTCGGCCAGTCGTTGGCGGATCACCGATTTGTCGAAGAGCGGTTTGCCCCCCATCTGACGCTGCTTGCACCAGTCGATACTGGCTTGCAGCGCCATGTCGGCGGAGGTTACGGCCATCACCGCAAGATTCAGGCGTTCCTGCAGCAGGCTGTTTTGCAAGATGCGCCCGACCCCGGAGCCTTGAGTGAGACGGACCACCGGGGTGTTCGTAAAATGCAGGTCGGTCAAAGGCAGGCACCGCCAACCGAGGCACCGCTGCGGGGTGTGCATGATGCCTGGGGCATGGCCTTCGGCGAGAAACAGCGCCAGACCGTCCGGAGAGTGCGCGATCAATAACAGCCAGTCTGCCCGTTCACCGTTGCAGACGAAGGCCTTGGTGCCGGTCAGCCGGTATTGCCCGTTTTCGAGTACGGCACGACAGTTCATGCCGCGCAGGTCCGAGCCGGCCTGGGGTTCGGTCAACGCCAGGGAAATACTGCATTCACCGCTCAACACCGCGGGCACCACACTGCTCGCAAGCTCAGGCGCACACCGTTGCAGCGCCTTGAGGCTGACAAAGTGTGAGGCCAGGCCCATGGTGATGCCCTGCGCGCCACTGCGAGTCAGCTCCTGCACCAGGATGGCCAAGGCGCGTGGATCATCGGGCAGTTGGTTCTGGTTCTGACCCAGTGCCAACAGGCCGGCAAGGCCTGCGCGCCGGTGCAGTGCCGGCGGGTAGGTGCCCAGGGTTTCCCACTCGGCGACATGGGGCGTGATGTGCTCCGCAACAAAGTGTGCAACCCGCTTGCGAAAAAGTTCGCTCATGGCAATTCCCTCAAAAAACCGTGGTCAGGGCCAGGTCCTGGAAGCGGTTGACGATGGGGGAGATGCGCGTCGGTGTCATGGCTCGGTCTTCTTCGAAGTAATACAGATCCGTCATGTCGCTCATCACCTTGAGCATCGACCGTGAGCGCTCCGCGGCGCGAATCTCGTAGCGTTGCAGTGCGCTGTCGAGGTTGTCGTCGCAATGGCCGATCAGCGCCTGGGCCAGCATGAAGCCGTTCTCAAGACCCAGGGTCAGGCCATAGCCGAGGGTCGGCAGCATCGCGTGGATACTGTCGCCGAGCATCACCACCCGTGAACGTTGCCAGGCGCCGTCGCCGGTCAGGGCTGTCATCTTGTGGGTGAGAATCTCCGACTCCTCGGTGGCGGCGATCATCCGTACCACCTCGCTCGGCAGCTCGGCGAACAGCTTCAGCAAGCCGGCCCGATCATGCAGGGGCTGGTGATGATGCTGATACGCGGCGAACCAGTAGCGATAGTTACTGTGGGCATCCAGCGGGTATGTCACCACGCGCGAGAAGGCCGAGGTGAAGATCTGGCAGCGATCGGACTTGAGCAGGTCCGAACCGAAATCCACCATGCCGCGGCTGGCCACCAGACCGGTGTCGTAAGGCGCAAGGTTCGGGTTGATGAATTCGCGCACGGTGGAACCGACGCCGTCGGCGCCGATCACCAGGTCGAAGTCTTCCTCACTGTTGTCGCTGAAGCTCACCCGGGTCTTTTGTCCCAGATCCTGCAAGCGGTTGCAGCCCATCTGAAAGCGCACGGCGCCGTCGCCCAGTTCCTGCAACAGCAGGCGGAACAGCTCGGTACGCCGGAACATCATTGCCGGTGCGGGGATCCCCAGCCCGCTCGGTCGCACCGGCTGGCTGTGGATCAACTGGCCTTCGCGTGAGTAGGTGTCGAGGAACTCGATCGCCTTGCCCTGCTCCAGGAACTCGCGGCTATTGAACAAAAAGCGCAGCACTTGCACGCCTTGGGGCCAGACGTAGATCCCGGTACCTGAGTCCCGAGGACCCAGGCTGCGTTCATACACCGTACAGGACAGCCCGAAGCGTTTGAGCATCAGCGCACAGGCGAGGCCATTGAGGCCTGCGCCAATGATCGCGATTTTCATGCAGCGACTCCTCGTATCCTCTGCGGGTTGACGGTGGCTTGCATCTTGTAGCGACGCTGCAACAGGCAGAGGCTGGTCAGCTCCATCAGCATCGGATCGAGCAGGCCTTGTTCCAGTGGCGTCAGGCCTGGCAGACGATCGAGCAACTGACGGACTTTTGCCGCATCGAAGAACGGCAGGTTGTCCAGCTCGCTGCCGTGCAGCACGTCCTGCACCAGTTGATACAGACGACCTTGCTGCTGCAGCGTGGCCGGTGGTGCACGGAAGTAATGCTTCTTGCGCTCATACAAGGCTTGCGGCAGGTAAGGGCGCATGGCTTCGCGGAAGATGAACTTCTCGGTCGAGCCACGGACTTTCATCCAGACCGGCATCTTGCAGGCCAGCTCGACCACGTGGTGATCGAGCAGCGGTACGCGACCTTCGATGCTGTTGGCCATTTCCATGCGATCGCCCAGGGTGGTCAGCACGAAGTTTGGCAGGTACGACTTGGCCCAGAGGTACATCGATTTATGCACCGGGTCGCGACCTTCGAGCTGGCTGTGATCGAGGCGGTCGAAGAACTGGCGATACGGGTCGATCCCGCTGAAGTGATCACGGAAGTCACTGCTGTACAGGCTTTCCAGCGCCTTGAACCAGCCGGCCTGGTTGTCCAGCCAGGACACACCGTGGTTGAGCTGATTGATCATCCAGTGAATGTCATCCGGCATCTCGGAACGGGTGTAGCCCTGTTCGCTTTTCTGGATGCGCTGGCGCAGCTTGCTGATGACCTGCGGGTCCTGGCGTTCGACGTTGTACAGCAGCATGTCACGACGGAAGTGCGGGTAACCGGCGAACACTTCATCGGCGCCCTCACCGGTGAGCACGACTTTCATGCCGGCCTTGCGCACTTCCTGGCTGAGGATGTACTTGGCCACGCCGTGGGCATTGAAGAAGGGTGTTTCGTTGTGCCACAGCGCCTGTTCGAAATTGTCCGCCAGGTCATCCTGGGTAATTTCGATAGTGTGGAAGCGTGCGCCGTTGTGCTCGGCGGCCAGGCGGGCGAAACGGTTTTCGTCGTAGTCTTCCATGTCGGTGAACGACAGGTTGAACGCATCCAGGGGTTTGCCTGTCAGCTGCGTGGCGAGCCCGAGCATCGCCGAGGAATCGATGCCGCCGCTCAGGTAGACACCGATTGGCACGTCGGCACGCAGGCGCAGGCGCACCGATTCTTCGACGGCCGAGCGAATCGCTTCGATCATGCCCTGCTCGTCGGTAGGGTCTGGCGCATCCTTGCGGGCGAACTCCATGTCCCAGTAACGGCCGCTCTGCATGCCGCCGTTATCCACCAGCACCCAGGAACCGGGTTTGACGCTGCGCACGCCCTTGAACAGGGTATGGTCGCGCAGGTAGAACGCGCGGCTCGCGTAAGCATCTTCATCCCACTCGCAAGGCACGCCGGCCGCGAGGATGGCTTTGACTTCCGAGGCGAAATACCAAGTGCCTTCGTGTTGGGTGTAGAACAGCGGCTTGATGCCCAGACGATCACGCACCGCCAGTATCAGGCGACGTTGGCGGTCGAACAGCACGAACGCGAACTCGCCGCGCAGGTGCTTCAAGCCGGCCATGCCGTAGCGACGGTACAGGTGCAAGGCGATTTCGCTGTCGGATTCGGTCTTGAATACGCAGCCTTCGGCTTCCAGTTCCAGGCGAATACGCTCATGGTCATAGAGTTCGCCGTTGACTACGATCACGAGGTCGCCTTCGTCGGCAACGATAGGTTGTGCGCCATTGTCCAGACCGATGATGCTCAAGCGCGTATGGCCCAGGGCCGCACGACCCGCCGGATCGTGCCATACACTGCTTTCGTCCGGACCGCGATGGTTGATGCTCTTAAGGGCGTCGGCCATGGCCTGTTCGGACATGGCTCCTGGAGCGGCTTGATACATACCGATAAAACCACACATAAAAATTTTTCCTTGAGAACATCAATAATGTTGGCGACGTTTCACTGCGTTTGCTCCGTGCCCGTGGACCGAGTGTTCACGCAGGGTCCGGGGCGATGTTTCAGAGGGCCCAATCAGGTTTGCGATTGTTGAAAAACGCATTCAGGCCGGCCTGTCCTTCGGAGGAGGTGCGCACCTTGGCGATCAGGCGAAGGTTGTCGGGCTGCTCCTCAAGCAGACCGTCGTGTTTGCCCAGTCGGCGCAGCATGGTTTTTATTTCGCGGCAGGCTTGCGGCCCGCCTTTGTGGATATGCCCAAGCCACTGATCGCGACTGCTGTGGAGTGCCGAGGTCGCGGTCTGTCGATGCACCAGGCCGAGGTGCACGGCGCTGGCGGTATCGAAAATCTCGGCCGACAGCATGTAGTGCCGGGCCTGGCGCATACCGATGGCGCGTACCACATAGGGGCTGATCAATGCGGGGACCAACCCCAGGCGGGCCTCGCTGAACGAGAACCGCGCATCGCTGCTGGCGAGCACATAGTCGGCGCAGCTGATCAAGCCCAGGGCGCCGCCGAACACCGAGCCCTTGGCCAGGGCGAGCACCGGAACCGGGAACTCGTCGAGCCGCTGTAGCACGATGGCCAGGCGTTCCGCATCGTCCAGGTTTTGCGCGTGACGGAACTCCAGGCTGCGGCGCATCCAGTGCAGGTCTGCGCCGGTGCAAAAGTGCGTTCCCTCCCCATCGAGCACCAGGGCCCGAAGGTCATCCTGGCTGGCCAGCAGCTCGAGATGCTCGGCCAGTTGCAGCAACAGTGCTTCGTTCAGCGCGTTGCCTGCATGGGGCCTGTTCAGTGTCAGGCAGGCCACGTCTGGATTGATCCAGCTCAGCAGAACCTCACTCATTACGCGACTCTCAAGGCTTGCTGAGTGTTTTCTTCATACAGCCGGCGATAGCCTTCGGTACCGGCGAAGCGATAGCTGGCGCTGCTGATGCGTGGCGTTTGATAGGTTTCGGCATCGCTTTGTTTGTCGCCATAGAACCAGTCGGTGTACTGCGCGTGTTCCAGCTGTGTGCGGCGCTCGAGCATGTTGGCGTGGAAGTGCTTGCGCGAATGGTTTGCGTAGCCCTTGACCACCGTGCCGGAGAAGAACTCGCCGACACTGCCGGAGCCATAGCTGAACAGGCCGATGTTTTTGCCAGAGAGGTCTTGCGCGTTGTTTTCCAGCAGTGACAACAGTGCGATGTAGAGCGAAGCGGTGTAGCAGTTGCCGATGGCTTTACCGTAGATCTGGCTGTCGGCGTAGCTGCTTTCGCCGAGCGCGGCGGCTGCGGCTGGCTCCAGGGTTTCGAACACCGAAAAGGCTTTCTTGGCCATTTTGGTGAACGGTTGATGGAAGCACAGGTAACTCAAATCGGTGAGCGCCAGGCCACCGTCATTGCGGTAGTTCTCCCAGGAATGCTTGAGCGATTCCATGTAAATATCGATCGACAGCTTGCCGTCGACAAACGCGGTGGAGGCGAAGTTCGGACGCCAGAAATCCATGACGTCCAGGCTGTATTTACCCTCATGCGGGTGAATTTCCAGAATGCGCGGGTCCTTGGCGATGATCATCGCGATAGCCCCGGCGCCTTGGGTGCATTCGCCTTCCGAGTCCTGTTTGTAGCGGGCGATGTCCGAGGCAATCAGCAGGATTTTTTCGTTTGGACGCTGACGCACCAGTGCACAGGCCATTTGCAGGCCGGCGGTCGCGCCGTAGCACGCCTGTTTGAACTCGATGACTCGGCAATCGGCTTTGAGCCCCAGCATCCGGTGCACGAAAAGCCCGGCGGACTTGGACTGGTCGATACCACTCTCGGTTGCCAGGATGACGGTCGAAATGGACGCTCTCAGATCGTCGGTCAGCAGCGGTTGGGTGGCGTTTGCGGCCATGCTGACGATGTCTTCGTCAGGCGCTGGAACCGCCATGAATTCCTGACCGATACCCACCAGGTATTTGTTGGGATCAATGTTATGCCGCACGGCAAGTTCGTGAAGCGGGAAAAAGTGCTCCGGTACATACAACCCAATGTCATCGATGCCGATCTTCATGTTCAATTCCATGATCTTTTATTCCATAGGTGAGGTGTTGGTGTTCTGCAGTGCGGCGTCGATTTATTAAGAAATCAAATGACGACAAATTATTACCGTAATCCTCTCAAGCTGGAAAAGCGAAATATTCAGATCGGATCCAGTACCTCCCTTCATGTTTTTCATTACGCTTATGCATGTGAATGTTTTTTAGGCAGCCTTCAGTCATCATGCGCAGTTTTGGCGCAGGCTTTATTCATATAAAAATCGGTGATTCTGCTGCGCACGGCACCGATGTGGCTGTTTTATGAACAACCGTAGAGGCTGGATGTGACAGAAAAGTTATAAGGTAATGCTTAAGGTATTTGCCGATTTGTCCTTCGGAAAAACAAGGTTTCTGGTTCTGGCAATAGCCCGGGGGAGGAGGACGCTAAAGAAGGGAGTCATTCAGGAGACTTAAATAACAAGGCAATAGACTACGCACCCACTGGAATGACCAGTCAGTGGCAGGGAAGTTGACAGGGGCTGTGTTTTTTAAACTAACCTGTGGCGCTGGTTTGTTTTCTCCAAAATGAACTTCTGCGTGTCGCGCGATAGCGGTGTTTGGAGCGCGAGTCCTATTGTTTTGTTCGCGGCGGGTAACAGTGATAAAGGTAAAGAACGGGTCTGGAAAAGTGAATTAAATTGAGTCAAACCAATCATTGTTTTCATGTGTTCTAAAACGACACGGATCGACAGTGAGCACGCACGAGTCGAGCGCGTCGATTGAGTAGGGCGAGAGGGTTTTTTGTGGTAAAACGCCACGTCGCAGTAGCTCTGATTTTTACCTGATACGGACAAGGAGGTTCGAATGTTTTCCAAGATCAGTCTCGACCAGTGGCAGGCTTTTGTTTCTACGGTTGAGTGTGGCGGTTTCCAGCAGGCTGGCGAGCACATGTTCAAGTCGCAGTCGGCCATCAGCCATTCGGTCAATCGCATGGAAGCCCTGCTGGGTCAGGAACTGTTCCTGATCGAGGGGCGCAGGGCGGTATTGACGCCTCTGGGCCAAGCCCTGCTGCCTCAGGCCAAGCACTTGCTGGGCTCGGCGCAAAAACTTGAGCGACTGGCCAATCAGTACCAGCCGGGGCTGTTTACCGAACACGCGCTGGCGGTCGACATGCTGTTTCCCGCCGATTTGCTGGAGCAGGCGCTGTTCCGGTTTTCCTCCGTCTTGCAAGGGCACCGTATCCGGCTGTACGAAACGGCGTTGTCCGGCGCACGCGAACTGCTGGAAGACGGCAAGGTCGAGCTGGGCATCGCCAGCAGTCTGCCGGCGGGCTATATGCAGGAATTCTTGCTCAACGTCTCGCTGCTGTGCGTCGTGGCGTCCGATCACTCACTGGCCCATTTCAACGGCGAGCTGAGCCTTACCGACATGAAAGACTACCGACAAATCGTGATTCGCGATTCGGGCATGCGCACCTCGCAGAACAGCGGTTGGCTCGGCACGTCGCAGCGCTGGACCGTGAGCAACCTGAGCACCGCGCTGACCTTTGTCGAACGAGGCCTGGGCTTTGCCTGGCTGCCGGAGCACATGGTCAGCGAGAAGCTGGCGGGTGGTCAGTTGCGCACGGTGCCACTGTGTCATCAGCGTGAACGCGAAGTGCCGATGTATATGGGCTTCCCGGAAGAGTACAAGCTCAACCCGGAAGTCCGGCTGATGACCGACATCATTCGCGAGCTGTGCCAGGGCATCAAGAGTGACAAATCCGAGGCCCTGGCACTCTGAAACCGTGACCCACCTGTGGCAAGCGGGCTTTCCTCAGAGTGTCTTGACGTCTTGTTGCGCCAGGTCTGCCGGCAGGAAGTCCTTGTCGGGGTCGTAATCAGGTTTCAGGTACTGCGCCAGACTTTGCAGGTCAGCGGGGCTCAAGGTTCCGGCCGCAAGCTTCAGGCGCAGGCCGCTGAGGATGTAGCTGTAGCGGGCCAGGTTGTATTCGCGTACCGCGTTGTACAGATCACGCTGGGCGGACAGGATGTCGACGATGTTGCGGTTACCCACTTCATAGCCGACTTCCGTCGCGTGTAACGCGCCTTGGCTGGAGATGATAGTCTGGCGCAACGCGCGCACCTGTTCGCGCTCGCTGTTGACCGAACGAAAGGCATTGCGTGAGGCCTCGACCACCTCCCGTTGCAGGCTGGTCTGGTCGTATTCGCTTTCGTCGAAACGGTGATAAGCCTCGCGAACCCGAGAGCTGGTGCGTCCACCGCTGTACAGCGGCAGCTTGAAGTTCAGCAGCACTGAACTCTGTTTCTCATTACCGCCGCGCTGGCCGAAGGCAGGTGGGTTGTCCATCACATCGGCGTCACCCTCGGAATACCCCAATTGCAATCCCAAGGTAGGTAAGTGTTCGGCTTTTTTGCTGCGCAGGTTTTCCTGTGCCGCCTGGGTTCTCAGCTGACTGGCACGCAGGCGCAGGTTTTGCGTCAGCGCCTGGTCAACCCAGGACTGGGCTTCGTTGGGCACCGGTGGTTCGACAGGGAGGGTATGGCGGATGCCGATCAAGGGTGCCTGAGGCTGGCCGGTCAGGCGATTCAGCGCCTGGTAAGCATCGTCGGTCAGGCGCTGGGCATTGATCACGCTGGC
This sequence comes from Pseudomonas sp. MDT1-16, assembly GCF_054898115.1. Taxonomy (NCBI): domain Bacteria; kingdom Pseudomonadati; phylum Pseudomonadota; class Gammaproteobacteria; order Pseudomonadales; family Pseudomonadaceae; genus Pseudomonas; species Pseudomonas sp. MDT1-16. The sequence goes on along the minus strand of NZ_CM142717.1, from coordinate 4,797,456 downwards.
ATGGGAGCGGTCGTAGCTGGCCTGCGCCGAAAGCACATCGTTCTGGTCCGAGAGGCCGGCGTCGTAGCGTTGCCGGGTCTGGTTCAACTGACGCTCGAAAGCGCGCAGTTCGGCTTTGGTGGCGGCCAGGGTGTCTTCGGCCAGCAGCGTGTCGAAATAGCTCTGGGCGGTCTTGAGTACCAGCCCTTGCTGGACGGTGGAGAAGTCCAGTTGAGCCTGTTCGCTCAGGGCGTGGGCAGACTTGAGGTTGAACCAGTGCGCGGCATCGAACAGCGGCTGGTTCAATGTCACGCGGTACAGGCTGCCGTTGCGTGTGTCGACATCATGCAGGTTGGTCCGGGTGCTGCCGTTCAGGGCTTGCAGGTCTATCTGTGGCAACAGGTCGGCCCGTGCCTGGGGCACGGCTTCGCGGCGGGCGAAGTAGTCTTCCTGAGCGGCGGCTAATTCGCTGTTGTGTTCCACGACCTGGCTGTACACCGACATCAGTGTGCTGCGTGGGGACGTTTCAACGGCGTTGGCCTGGGTGGCGAAGATCAGCAGGGTTATCAAAGACAATCTGAACATGACAGGTACTCTTTTTCGGCCAGCCTGTCCCGCAGAACCCGGTGCGGGTTCTGCGGCAGGTGGCGAGATGAAAACAGTTGGGGGCGGAATCAGTCCGTCAGGGCGTTGCTGACCTGGCTGAGTTCCTGATTGCGGGCCGAGTGCTGAGCGGCTCGGTGATCCTTGGCCAGGTAGGTATAAACGGTGGGCAGGATGAACAGCGTGAACAGCGTGCCCACCAGCATCCCGACCACAATCACCAGACCCAGGCTGAATCGGCTGTGGGCACCCGCACCGCTGGCCAGCAGCAGTGGGATCAGCCCCACCACCATGGCGGCGGTGGTCATCAGAATCGGCCGCAAACGGATAAGCGCCGCCTGCTCGATGGCTGTGCGCCGGTCGAGTTGCTGGTTCTGTTGCAGTTCGTTGGCGAACTCGACCATCAGGATCCCGTGCTTGCTGATCAGACCGATCAGCGTCACCAACCCGATCTGGGTATAGATATTGACGGTGGCGTAGCCCAGGTACAGCGGAATCAACGCGCCGCAGATCGACAACGGCACACTGATCAGAATCACCAACGGATCGCGCAGGCTCTCGAATTGCGCTGCCAGTACCAGGTAGATCACCAGAATCGCGAAGGCGAAGGTGATCATCAACGCGCCGCCTTCCTGAACGAATTGGCGGGCATCCGACAGCCAGTCATGGGTAAAGCCGGCAGGCAATGTCTGGGCTTGCGCGGTCAGGAATTTTACCGCATCGCCGATGCTGACACCGGGCGCCGGAACGGCTTGCAGGGTGGCCGAGTTCAGCTGGTTGAACTGGGTCAGCTTGTTCGCTTCCACCGCCATCTCGAAACTGACCAGTGTCGACAGCGGAATGTGTGCGCCGTTGGCCGCCTCGACGTATTGGCCCACCAGCAGCTCGCCGGACATGCGCTGGTTGCGCGGCACCTGCGGGATCACATCGTAGGCCCGACCATTGAGGGCGAAGCGGTTGATGTAGTTTTCGCCCACCAGCACCGCCAGTGAATCACCGATCGCCTGCATGCTGATGCCCAGATCGTTGGCCTTGGTACGGTCGATCTTGATGTTGACCAGCGGGCTGTTGAAGTCCAGATCGCTGTCGACTACAGCGAACAGTCCGCTAGCGCGCGCCGCTTGCTTGATGCGTTCCAGTTCTTCGAACACCACGCGGTGATCCTGGGAGCTCTGAATCACCATCTGCACCGGCAGGCCACCGGTGGAACCCGGTAATGAGGGCAGTTGGAAGGCAAAGATGCTCATGCCTTCGATCTCGTTCGCTTCCTGCTGCACCTGGGCCTGAATGGTGTCGGCGCTGCGGGTGCGTTTGTCCCATTCGCTGAGGTTGGCGCCGCCGAATGCGCTACGTGGTCCGTCGTTGCCGACCACGACCCAGGTCATGTCGGTTTCCGGGTAGGTGCCCAGCAAGGTATCGAGTTTGCGCGAGTAGGTTTCGGTGTAGTCGATGTTGGCGTATTGCGGGGCCTTGGCCACCGCCAGCACTTGTGCCTGGTCTTCGCCGGGGGCGAGTTCACGCTGGGCGTTGAGGTAGAGAAATGGCAGGCTGGCGAACACCAGCACGGCAATCACAGCGGTGATCCACGAATGGTGCAACGAGAAGTCCAGCACCCGGCCGTACTTGTCGCCCAGCCAGTGGAAGAACCGTTCCGCGCCACGGGCCATCACGCCTTCGTTGGACTTGCTGGTGAGCAGCAACGAGCTCATCAGCGGCGACAGCGTCAAGGCAACGATCCCGGAGACGATCACCGCCCCTGCGAGGGTAAAGGCGAACTCTTTGAACAGTGCGCCCGTGAGGCCGCCCATCAGGCCGATGGGTGCGTAAACCGCCGCGAGGGTGATGGTCATGGCGATCACTGGACCACTGATTTCCCGTGCTCCCACCATCGCCGCATGCAGCGGTGACTTGCCTGACTCAATATGTCGGTGGACGTTCTCCACCACCACAATGGCGTCGTCCACCACCAGCCCGATCGCCAGCACCATCGACAACAGGGTCAGCAGGTTAATGCTGAAGCCGAACAGGCTCATCATCGCCGCGGCGCCGACCAGCGACAGCGGAATCGTCACCAGTGGAATCAGTACCGTGCGCATCGAACCGAGGAACAGGAAAATCACCACGGCAACGATGACCACCGCTTCCAGCAAGGTGCGCATCACTTCGTCGATGGACGCCTTGATAAAGCGCGCGACCTCGAAAACGATGTTCATGGTCATGCCCGGCGGCAGGGTTTTCTGCACTTGAGGCATCATGTCCTCGACCCCTTTGACGATGGTCAACGGGTTGCCGCTGGGCGTCGGGTGCAGGCCGATGAAGACGCTCTTCTCACCGTCCATGATGCCGCTGGTTTCATAGGCGGTGGCGCCCAGCTCGGCAGTGCCGATGTCACTCAGACGGATCAGCGTGTCGCCCTTGCTCTTGATCACCAACTGTCGAAACTGCTCGACACTGGTCAGATCGGTGTTGATGTTGATGTTGGCCGAAACGTATGCACCCTTGGTCTGGCCGGGGGCTGCCTGGAAGTTGTTCTTGCGGATCGCCTCGGCCACGTCGCTGGCGGAGATATTACGCGCCGCCATGCGCACCGGGTCCAGCCACAGGCGCATCGCCAGGGTCTGACCGCCAAGCACTTCGGCATTGGCGACGCCGTCGATGGAGGAATACAACGGCTGGATCACCCGCGACAGGTAATCGGTAATGGCCGGCAGGCTGATATCCTTGCTGGAGAAACCGATGTAGATCACCGCTGTGCCTTCGCCGGAGGATTTGGCGATCACCGAGTCATAGGCGCCTTCGGGCAGGCGGTACTTCACCTGATTGACCGCCGCCATGATTTCCGTCAGCGCCTTGTTGGAGTCGGCGTTGAGTTTCAGGCGGATGCTGATCAGGCTCTTGCCTTGAGTCGAGCTGGACGTCAGGTAATCGACCCCGTCGACCGAGGCCACCGCCTGGGAAATCGGTTGGGTGACGAACCCCTGCATCAGCGAGGAGCGGGCGCCGGGATAGTTGGTGGTGACGGTGATGGTTGCGCTTTCCAGTGCCGGATACTGGCGTATCGGCAGATTGAGCAGCGCCAGAACGCCGAGCATCACGATCAGCGCGCTGACCACCAGCGTCAGCACGGGACGACGAATAAACAGGTCGGTGAATTTCATACCGGAACAGAGCCTTCTTCTGTTGCTCGTTGGCGAAGGGAACGCTTCATTGCTTTTGCGCCATATCCAGGAGCGGGCCATTGTTCTGGGCCATGGCATCCTCGGTGATGCGCACCGGCATGCCATTGCTCAGCTTGATCTGGCCGGAAATCACCACGCGCTCACCGGGTTTGATCGCATCGAGTACGACGATGCGATCGCGATGACGGGGGCCGACCTTGACGAACACCTGCTCGACCTTCAGTTGGCCGCCATTGTCGCGCACCACAAACACCGAGTTGCCGTAGGCGGTGTAGTTGATCGCGGTTTCCGGCACGGTCAGGGCGGTGGTCGGGTTGGGCAATGAAATCGTGACGTCGGCGAACATCCCCGGTTTGAGCAATAGGTCAGGATTGTCCAGCGTGGCCTGGACCTGCATGGAGCGGGCGCCTGGATCGATCTGCTGTTCGAGGGTGCTGACAATGGCCTTGAACAACCGGTCCGGGTAGGCGTCGACGCGCAAATGGACCTCTTGGCCAGGTTGCAACTGGGCCGCGGTCTGTTCCGGCATCGGGAAGTTGACGAACAGGCGCGAGAGATCGGTCAGGGTCACCACCGGATCACCGGGGTTGAGGTACTGGCCCAGGTTGGCCCGGCGAATACCCAGGACCCCGGCGAACGGTGCGCGGATGGTCTTCTGATTGATCACCGCCTGGACGCCGGCGATATCCCCGCGCACTTGGTCATAATTGGCCTGAGCCTGATCCAGTTGCGATTGCGTGGAGGCCAGCAGCAAGACTTTGCGGGTGCGCTCCAGGGCCAGCCGGGCGTTCTTGGCCTGGGCCTGTAGCTTGCTCATGTCACCCTGCTCGGGTTCATCATTGAGCTTGATCAGCACCTGGCCGGCGCTGACGCTTTTGCCGGAGGTGAAGTTCAGTTGCACGATCCGCCCGCCGACTTCCGGCGAGACCTGGACCTGATTCACCGCTTCGAGGGTGCCGACGCCGGAAAGCTCCACCGGGATCGGGCCGGACACCACGCTGGCCACGGCCACCGGGGTCAGCGCGGCCACTGATGCGACAGGCTTGTCGGCCTTGCCGCTGGCCAACAGCGGGGTGAAGGCGGCAATCCCGATCGCCGCTGCCAGCGCAGTGCCGCCGCTGAGCCAATAAGTCATTTTCATCTCAGTTGTCCTCGAGAACCGGAAGGTTGTCAGCAATGGCTTGCTGCATTTGTGTGAAGTTGTCGCACAGCATGTCCAGCGACAGAGCCCCCGGTATCATCCACATTCCTTCGACCACGAGGCTCGGCACCGAGCTGATGTTCAGGGCCAGGCCTCGGGCGAGATCGTTTTCCAGGTCACTCAGCGCGTGCTGGTGCAGGTACTGGGCGAAGTATTCCGCGGTGAAGCCTTGCTCCTCGGCCACTTCGAGGATGGTCTGCAGGCTGCCGATGTTGCGGCTCTCCACCAGATGGGCGTGCTGCAGGCGGTCAAACATCAGTTCGTGGGCCTTGGGTCCGGCCAGGGACTGGGCGGTCTGACAGGCTTTGGCGGCCAGCAGGCCCGAGGGGTATTCAAAATCCTGTTGGCGCATGTCTTCGATATTGATGCGCTTGACCTCTTCGGCATTTGCGCACTGTTCCCAGTGCTGGAGGATCACTTCCTTGGCCTGGGGCATCGAACCGAAACGCTGGATCATCTGCGCGTTGTTCGATTGCAGGACGAAACTGCGATGCTGGATATCCAGATCGAACTCTTCGCTCAACGCTTTCAAACGAGGGCCCAGTACAAAGCACCAGCCACACACAACATCATGAAAATATTCAACTTTTAGAGGCTTCATGGGGGATTTCCTGAAATCAATGAGATGGCAGGACTATCCCTTGGCGGGTGATGAACAAAAAAGCGACTTTTTTGAGGTATATCCACCCATGGTGCTCATCATCGGGCGGATAGCTGTCGTAGTAGACAGGTATGGGGTCGGGCGGAATCACGGAGCGATCTTGTTTGTGCTGAGCTTTTCGTGAGCAGGTCGGGATGAATGCGGCATAGGCGCTGTATGAAAAATAAGTAATGTTTCCTGAAAAGTGACTGTACTCAGTTACCCTTTTTACTGGCCTCAGTGTCTGTTGGCTTTCGTCGAGATGGAGTGTTTTTTTAGCAGTGTTTGCTTACTTTTGATCGCCCTTAAATCTTGAATCACTCGTCTACTCTGCATGCACAGACCAGGAGTCTGTCGTTATCAGCAGTCGCAAGGAGCGAACCATGTACTTTGAGATTTACAGGCAGTCGCGAGGCACTCCGCTTACCGGGAAGGGCCTTGCTTGCACGTGATCGGGTTGATAAAAAGCGCCCACAACGAAACGTCGGTGAAGGAAATCTAGGCAGTACCTGCGGGTGTGTTGAAACGGGGCTGCTCAGGCTGTCAGCGCAGACGGATTCAGAAAGTACGATGCATCCAGGTCATTAGCTATCATGAATACAGCGCAAATCACCGGATGACGGAGGAGTGCATGAACAGGTGGCGACGTCTTTGGGTGTTTGTGAAGCTGGTGGCAGCATTTTCGGCCTGCCTGACCGTTGCTGTTGAGGCTTTTCGCTACCTGTTGGAAAGCCCCGACGCAGCGCAACTTCATCCTTTGAGCATTGTGGTTGCCGGGCTTATCTTTGGCTTCATCACCTATGGAATCCTTTCACTGATTGATAGGGTTGTACGGGGTTTCCTACCCCGTCCTGACCCAGTCGCCACTACGGCAGCACCACTTGAGGAAGATCCAGTGCTGATGCAGGAACAGCCTCTGGCCTTGTCAGCTGACGATTCAACTCAGCAGAAAAGTTAGTCAACTGACGTCGGAACAGGTAACGCTACAGCGTAAGAAAATTAAGCCAGTTTCTGGGAAAACTTACTCAACCCAGTCACTCTATTTACCAACCCCCGTATCCATTGGCCGCCCCGCGAATCAAGGATATTTCTCCGAAATATCCGCTGACATTGAAACCCGTTGCCTCAAAAAATCCTCATCTATTCTGGTTTCGCAGGTCACTGATCTGCCGTAATCAGCAATCGCAAGGAGCGAGCAATGTATTTTGAGATTTACAGGCAAACCCGTGGCATCGCACAGACTGGCAAAGGTCAATGGCGGTGGCGTTTGAGGGCGGGAAACAATGAAACGATTGCCAGCGGGGAGGCTTACGTCAACAAGGCTGATTGTGTGCATGCCATCAGTTTGATCAAAGGGACCCACGATCAGACGCCGGTCAAGGAAATCTAGGCTTCAAGCGGTGAAGCTGCTCAGTCAGAGTAGCTTCGTTTAACCGGGCGGTCTTACGGTTGCGACTGTCCCAGTTTTCTTTTGATCAGTTCGTAGACGCCTTTGCCCTAAACATTGCTGAGCTTAAAGTCGTAAGCGCTTGCCGCCAGATGAACGAAGAAATCAGGAAGAGGATGTAAGACGAGGCCGCTGTCTGAATTTGGATTAAACGCAAACTGCTTGAGTCGCATAGACGCCGATTGCGCCACCTACCTAAACTGTTATCAGATTTGGGAGCGGGGGCAGTGGATGAATCGCAACGAACTACGCAAGGCCGACATCAACCTGATGGTGGTGTTTGAAACGCTGATGCTCGAACGCAACGTCACCCGGGTGGCGGAGAAGTTGTTTCTCGGTCAGCCGACCATCAGTTCGGCGCTCAATCGCTTGCGCACGATGTTCAACGATCCGCTGTTCATTCGCGTCGGCCATCGAATGGAGCCGACGGCGCGGGCCGAGGAGATCATTCTGCACCTGTCGCCGGCCCTGGATTCGTTGTCGGTGGCGTTGAGCCTGACCCATGATTTCGACCCCGCCAGCAGCACCATGACCTTTCGAATCGGGCTGTCGGACGATGTCGAGTTTGGCCTGTTGCCACCGTTGCTGCGTGCCCTGCGCCAAGAGGCACCGAAGGTGGTGTTCGTGGTGCAGCATGTCGATTACTGGCGGATCCCGGATTTGCTGGCATCGGGCGATATCACGGTGGGTATCAGCCAGACCCGTGGCTTGCCAGCCAACGCCAAGCGCAAGTTGTTGCGGCACATCCTGCCCAGCATTTTGCGCGCGGATGCATCGGACACACCGCTGACGCTCGATGAATATTGCGCGCGACCGCACGTGCTGGTTTCCCACACCGCCAATGTCAGTGGTTATGCCGATGAGTGGCTGGCGGAGATTGGTCGTACGCGTCAGGTCGTCCTTTCCGTGCCGCAATACAGCTCGCTGCCGGCTTTGCTCGCGGGCACCGATCTGATCGCCAGCCTGCCGGACTATACGGCTGAGGCCATGGCGGCGTCCGGCCAGCTGTTCCAGGAGCCGTTTCCGTTCAAGACACCGACACTGGATCTGTCGATGGTCTGGCTCAGCCATGTCGATACCGACCCCGCCGAGCGCTGGTTGAGGTCGAGGCTGGAGGCGTTCATGAGTGAACGTGCGGTGTTGCCGCTGCCCGAGTGAGTAGGGCAACGCTGTGTTATATGTATGACCTTTCTGCCAACCTTGAGGAGCTCAGTCATGCCTCACCTGCACATGGAATACACCGCCAACCTGCCCGAGCTCAATGCCGACGTGGCGTTGATCCGGCTCAACAATACGTTGGTGGCTTCCGGTGAGTTTGCTGCCGAATACGACATCAAGAGCCGAGCGGTGAAGGTCGAGTCGTTCAAGGTCGGCACGGCGTTAGGTGAACGGGCCTTCGTGCATGTGAAACTGGCACTGCTGAGCGGTCGCTCGGCGCAGATCAAGAAGCAGTTGTCCGAAAGTCTGCTGGCGGTGGTGCAGGACTTGTGTGAATGGCCGATGGACGTTGAAGTCCAGTTGGCCGTGGAAATCCTCGACATCGATCGAGAGTCCTACACCAAGATTGCCATCAGCCCCTGAGTTTCAGGTCATTTCCTGCTCGGTGCAGGCTTTGACCACTTGTTCGCGCAGCCAGGTGTTGGCACTGTCCTGATCGACATTCTGGCTCCACTGCATGTCGAGGCTGAAACCCGGCAAGTCGTCAGGCACTTCGCAGTGATTGAAGATTGCCTCGTTGGCCAGCAGTTGCTGGATGCGCCGAGGCAGGGTCACGATGAAGTCGGTACCGGTGATCATCTTCAGTGCCGCGCTGTAGCTGTTGGAGCGCGCGACGATCTGCCTTTTTTGCGCCTGCTGCGCCAGCCTGCCGTCGACCATGTTGGTGGTGGATGTCCAGGGTGTCGGGAACACGTGCCGGCGTTCTGCAAAGGCTTGCAGGCTTAAACGCGGCTCCGGCGGTGTGGCCCGTTTGTCGAAGACACAGACCAGGTCATCTTCCAGCAGCCTCCGGGATTTGAAATCGCCGTGACTGCGATGAAAGTTCGGGCCGAAGCAAATCACCAGGTCGAGGCTGCCGTCGCGCAGTTCTTCGGCCGGGATGTCGGTTTCGAACTTGTGCATGTTGACCATCACCGGAAGGTCGGCGAAATCGAAGCTTTTCAACAGACGCGGCAGGATCAACTGCTCGAAGTATTCAGGTGCGTAGATATTGAAGGTGACCGGTTGCCGGGTCGGGTCGAACGCCTGGGCACCGGCGTGACACAGGTTGATGCTTTCGAGGATCTTCAGCACGTGGGTGTACATGGTGCTGGCTTTGTAGGTGGGGCGCATACCCGCGCGGGTATTGATGAATAGCTCGTCTTTGAAACTGGTGCGCAGTTTTTTCAGGCAGTAGCTCACAGTGGACTGGCTGACGCAGAGCGCCTCGGATACACCGGTGACGCTGCTTTGCTCATACACAGCGATAAACACCATGAGGTCCTGCATATCGAGCTTTCTAAGCAAGTTACTGTTCAGCATCCGTTCCGTCTCGCTGTGCTCCTTGCGCTGACTGTGCGCAAACTTGTGCGAGTGATCCTAACGGAACGATGGTGCCAGGAGAATGCCCTGTAGGAACTTTCATGGAAAGTTGTGGGGCAGTTCCAGATGCCTTCAACCCTGACCGGCTGCAGGCGTTTCATGATGTGGGTTCCGGGTCATGGGATGTGTTGGGCGTAATGTCGCGGATCGAAGCGCAAGACCATCAGGATCATCAGTGCCATGACGCCGGTCAGTGACCACCAGGCCCATTCGAAGCGGCCGAACCGATTGCCTATCAACCCGGCAATCAGTGGCGAGAGACCGGCAATCAGATAGCCAATGCCTTGCACGAACGCGGTCAGGCCGCCGGCACGCTGGGGATTATCCAGATGATCCAGGGACACGATGAGGCTCAACGGGAACAGTCCGCCGATGACGAGCCCTAACAGACATGGCCACAACAGGCTCAGGTGTTGCGGGCTCAGAATAAGCCCGCAGAAACCGGCCATGATCAGCGCCAGCAACACCACTAGCACCACGCGTCGGTCTCGGCTGCGGTTGGCGATGGCCGGTGTCAGCAGGTCGGACAACACTTCCATGGCGGTCAAGAAACCCAGCAGCAACCCGGCGTTTTGCTCGCTCCAACCCTTTTCGACTAGTACGGCGCCAGCCAGGCCAGCACACAGGTGTAGGACGCCGTGCCCAGTCCGAAGAAGATTGCAAGTAACCAGGCGCGGGAATTGCCGAAGAAGGACCCATTGCGTTGCGCCTGAGCAGGCTGCGCCGGCATCCTTTCGTGCTGCATGGACCCAAACAGCAACGCTACCAGCACCCGCGTCGCCCAGATCGCCAAGCCCATGCGCCAGCTGCCGGTGCGGATCATCACCCGCGGTGCAAACGACGCGCGCGAGGTCTGCAGACCGCAAATCAGAAAGTCCGGAGCAGTATTTAGACATTAAATACAACTGTGTGAAGCCGAAAGGCGCGAACAATGTTTAGCGAGTCCGCAACCAAAGTTCTTCAAATCCCGATTTAACGACTTAACCTCCCGTGTGACGCTGCTGGTCATCTGTTCTCTGTGGTTTTTTCTATGGACGGTTGTCCCGTCACACTTCCCTCCGAATTAGCCTTCTGGGCGCTGTGGCACTGCCGTCACGCGCGCCCACCGGATTCCTGCATTTCCCGTTGATTGTTCTTACAGGTCCCGCGCTGCGCGCCGGGATCAAAGTGGCGGCGCCTGTGCGTTTGCCTGACGCGGAAATAAGAGAATTCCCATGAGTTTTGCCACGACATCCTTCGCCTCCAAGCAAGAAGCCCTGACCTTTCTTGAGCAGAACCCGGATATCGAGATGTTCGAGTTGTTCATCCTCGATAATAACGGTGTGCCTCGGGGCAAGTTGCTGCATCGCGATGAATTGCTGGCGGTGTACGAAAGCGGACGGCCATTGCCGAGCACCATTCTTGGCCTGACCATCAACGGCGATGACGTGGAGAACTCCGGCCTGGTCTGGGACGTTGGCGATATCGACTGCCGGGCTTACCCGATCAGTGGCAGTTTGAAGCGCATGCCTTGGCGGCTGATTCCTACGGCGGCGGTGCAAGTCAGCATGCACCCGAAGGAAGGCATGCCCGCGACGATTGCCGATCCACGGCATCTGCTGGCGAACGTCATCGAAGGCTTGCAGGCCGACGGTTATTACCCGGTGATGGCGGCGGAGCTGGAGTTCTATCTGCTGGATCAGCAGCGCGACAGCGACGGTCGGCCGCAGCCGGCGCGGGATGTCGATGGCGGGCGGCCCCGTGGGACTCAGGTCTACGGCTTGCGTGAACTGGAACAGATCGAGCCGTTTCTGGCTGATCTCTACAGCGCCTGCAAGCTCCAGGGCATTCCGGCGCGCACGGCGATTTCCGAATACGCGCCGGGGCAAGTGGAAATCACCCTCGAACACCGCACCGACGCCTTGCAGGCGATGGACGAAGCGGTGCGCTACAAACGGCTGGTCAAAGGCGTGGCCCACAAGCACGGGATGACGGCGTGCTTCATGGCCAAACCGTTCGATGACTTGGCGGGCACTGGCATGCACATGCACGTCAGCCTGGCGGACAAGGAGGGCAACAACCTGTTCGCCAGCGAAGCCCCGGACGGCACGCCGCTGCTCAAACAGGCGGTCGGCGGGATGCTCAGCACCTTGCTCGATTCGTTGCTGCTGTTCTGTCCGAACGCCAACTCTTACCGCCGTTTCCAGACCAACAGCTACGCACCACTGGCGGCCACCTGGGGCGTGGACAACCGCACCGTGAGTTTGCGCGTGCCCGGCGGGCCGGCGTTTTCCCGGCATATCGAACACCGCATCTGTGGCGCCGACGCCAACCCGTATCTGGCGGCTGCGGCGATTCTGGCCGGGATCCATCGCGGTATACGCGAACAACTCGATCCTGGCGCGCCGGTGGAGGGCAATGGGTACGCCCAGGCCACGGAACTGTTGCCGACTGACTGGCTGACCACGTTGCGGGCGCTTGAAGGTTCGAGCTGGGCACGGGAAGCGTTCGGCGGTGAGTTCCTCGGCGTTTACCTGGCGGTAAAACGTGCCGAGTATCGACAGTTCATGGGCGAAGTCGGCGAGCAGGACTGGCGCTGGTATTTGAATCAAGCCTGAACAGAACCTGAACCATTCTCAAATAAGTTAAAAGTTTTGGCCTAGTGCCATGAGCCAACTAATCGTTGGCTTCTTTTTCACAAAAAATTGATGGTTGGCTGCCTAAAGTTAGTGCTGTCGCGGTAAATGAAATTTTCACATTTACCGAAGGCCCTTCTTTTCAGGAACAGCCGATCATCATGTTGAAGATTAAAGCCGTGCGCCCCGAGTGGGTGACACTGATTGCCAGCGCCTTTCTATTAACGGGCTTCAATCTTGTTCTCTGGCAACACCTGTTTGAAATCACGGCGTCTGACGGTAAGGGCATCGTCATTCGCGTGGCTTTCGGATTGATGATCCTGGCCGCTTTTAACATTGTGCTGACCCTGCTGGCTTTCCGGCCCGTGATGAAACCGATCCTGACGCTGATCTTCATGGTCAGTGCGGGCGTGGCGTACTTCATGAGCCAATATGGTGTTTTGATTGACACCGGCATGCTGCGTAACTTTGCGCAAACCAATGCGACGGAAGTGCGTGACTTGCTGTCATTGAAATTGCTTGTTTATATACTTTTGCTGGGCGTTTTGCCGTCGTTGTTGTTGTGGGGGATCCCGGTTAATTATCGCCGCTGGCACCGTGAGCTAATAAGTAAAACACTGGTAAGTGTCGCGTCGGTTGCCGTGATCGGAGGCGTTGCACTGGTTAACTATCAGGGCCTGTCTTCGTTGTTTCGCAATCACCATGAGTTGCGCCTGATGATAGTACCCAGCAACTACATCGGTGCCTCGGCTGGCTATCTGCGTGAGCAGGTCGCGTCGGCGCAACAACCCTTTGTCACGCTCGGTGAAGATGCCCAGCGAACTCCGGCCTGGCAAACCCATGGCCGCAGATCCCTGACGGTGCTGGTGGTGGGCGAAAGTGCCCGAGCCGAGAACTTCGGCATTCTGGGGTATGACCGCGACACCACACCCAAACTGAATAAAGAAGCTGGCCTGATCGCTTTCACCAACGTGCATTCCTGCGGGACGGAAACAGCGGTGTCGGTGCCGTGCATGTTCTCCGACATGGGCCGCAAGGATTACAACGCCAGTAAGGCAAAGAATCAGGAAGGCCTGCTGGACGTGCTCAAACGCGCGGGTCTCGACGTGATCTGGCGTGATAACCAATCGGGCTGCAAAGGCACGTGCGATCGGGTCACCCTCGACGACGTCAGTAACCTGAAAGACCCGGTGCTGTGCGCCAATAGCGAATGCCGCGATGAAATCCTGCTGCAAGGTTTGCAGCACTTCATCGATACCCTGGATAAAGACACGGTACTGGTGTTGCACCAGATGGGCAGTCACGGTCCGGAGTACTTCAAGCGCTACCCGAAAGAATTCGAACGCTTCACCCCGGTTTGTGAAAGTAACGCTCTGAACAATTGCAGCCGCGAAAGTATCGTCAATGGTTACGACAACACCCTGGTGTATACCGATCACGTGCTGTCCACCCTGATCGATTTGTTGCGTAAAAATCAGGACAAAGTCGATACCGCGATGCTCTATTTGTCGGACCACGGCGAATCCCTGGGCGAGTACAACTTGTACCTCCACGGCACGCCTTACATGCTGGCGCCGGAACAACAAAAGCATGTCGCGATGTTGGCATGGTTTTCCGACAGCTATCAAAAGTCGTTCTCGGTGGACGCCCATTGCCTGCAACTGAGTCGTGAGAAGCCCTTGAGCCAGGACAATCTGTTCCATTCGATGCTTGGTCTGCTGGAGGTCAGCAGCAAGGTGTACAACCAGAATCTGGATATGTTTGCCGGATGTCGCGGTGCGGTGATTGACGGCGTGTTGGCCAAAGAATGAGCGTTCCCACCTTTTTTTCACGCCCCGGCCGCTAACCTGCGGCTGGTAGAGTTTCCCCCAAGAGCCCTTGCACATGTCCGCTCAACCCCCATCTGCCATCGAGCTTGAGATCGCCCGGCGCTACGATCAGGAGCACGCCCGCGTCTGTCTTCAGTCGCAACCGCGTGGCCTGGCCGGGCGGTTGACGTTCTGGCGTAAAGAGCAACTGGTGCGCAACGCGCTCAAGGTTGCTGGCGAGCCAGGCCTGGTTCTCGATTTGGCCTGTGGTGTCGGGCGCTTTTGGCCGGTATTGGCCGAGCATGCCAACCGGGTGATCCTTGCGGCCGACCCGTCTCAGGACATACTCGACCATGCCCGTACCCATCATCCGCAAAGTCTGCTGAAACGGGTCAAGACCTTTCAGAGTTCAGCGTTCACAATTGGCTTATCGGCGAACGCGGTTGACTGCATTTTTTGCATGCAGCTGTTTCAACACCTCGCCAGCCCCGAACATCGTTTGGCCATGCTTAAGGAGTTCCATCGGGTCAGTCGCGATACGGTGATTGTGGCGGTAAAGGTCGATGCTCATTTCAAAGGCCAGCGCTCGGATGCACAGGGCGCTCCGGCCCGACAGTTGGCCAGCAAGGCCGAGGTGGAAGCCGAGTTCAAGCGCGCAGGTTTGCGCTTGCTCAGTCATCAAGACTTCCTGCCCGGCTGTGCGCGGATGCGGGTCTACGTCCTGCGTAAGGCCAGCTAGGCTCCGCTTGTCAGACATTTCTTGCTGTCTGGCAGGCTTTTTCGCTAAAGCTCTTGTTCAGTGGATGCGCGGAAATCGCCGGGGGCGATATATACTGCGCGCCATTCTTCAAGGGAGAGCCGTGTGGCCATCGATATTCACTGGATTCGCGACAACGATAGCCTCGGTCAGTTTTGCGCCGAGTGGCAGCAGCTGCCATTCGTTGCCCTCGACACCGAATTCATGCGGGTCGACACCTTTTATCCGATCGCAGGCCTGCTGCAGATCGGCGATGGCGTACGCGCTTACCTGATTGACCCCCTGACCATCGACAACTGGCAACCTCTGGCCGCGTTGCTGGAAAACCCGGCCGTGGTCAAAGTCGTCCATGCGTGCAGCGAAGACCTCGAAGTCCTGCTGCGCCTGACCGGCAGCCTGCCGGCGCCACTGTTCGACACTCAACTGGCCGCCGCTTACCTGAACCTGGGTTTCTCCATGGGTTATTCGCGGTTGGTGCAGGAAGTGCTCGGCATCGATCTGCCCAAGGGCGAGACCCGTTCCGACTGGCTGCAACGCCCACTTTCGGACACTCAAATCAGCTACGCCGCCGAAGATGCCTTGCACCTGGCGGAAGTTTTCGTACAGCTTCGTCCGAAGCTTTCTGACGACAAGTACGCCTGGGTCCTGGAAGACGGCGCCGAGCTGGTGGCCAACCTGCGTCGCGAAGTTGATCCGTATGAGGTCTATCGCGAAGCCAAGCTGGCCTGGAAGCTCTCCCGCGCCCAACTCGTGGTGTTGCGTGAACTGTGCGCCTGGCGCGAGCGCGAAGCCCGTGCCCGTGATCTGCCGCGCAATCGCATCGTTCGTGAGCATTCGCTGTGGCCGCTGGCGCGGACTCAGCCGGACAACCTCGGCGCGTTGGCGAAAATCGAAGACATGCACCCGCGTACCGTGCGTCAGGATGGCGAATTTCTGCTTGATCTGATCAAGCGCTCTGGCAGTGTGTCGCCAGACCAATGGCCGCCAGCAGTGCCGGAGCCATTACCGGTGGACGCCGCCGCCTTGGTCAAACAGCTGCGTGCGATCGGCCAGGCCGAAGCCGAGCGCCTGAACATTGCGCCAGAGCTGATGCTGCGCAAGAAAACCCTGGAAGCGCTGCTCAAGAGCGGCTACCCCAATGGTCCTTACCAATTGCCTGATTCGCTGCGTGGCTGGCGCCGCGAATTGATGGGCCAGGCGCTGCTCGACAGCCTGGCCACCGCCGGAGAACAGCCTTGAAACGTATTTGCTCCATTTATCGAAGCCTGAAGAAAAACGAGATGTACCTCTATGTGCTCAAAAGCGATGCACTGGAGCGCGTTCCGGAAAGCCTGATGGCCGCCTTCGGCAAACCGCATCACGCCTTCGACCTGGTGCTGACCCCCGAGCGCAAACTGTCGCGCGAGGACATCACCGTGGTGCTGGAAAACCTTGAGAAGCAGGGTTATCACTTGCAAATGCCGCCGGCCGAAGACGAGTACATCGAACACTTGCCGGAAGAATTGCTGCGACGCAACGACCCGATGTAATCGGCAGACAGGCTCTGTTCAGAGCCTTTATGAAACACTGGAATGATTTTGGCGATGGCCAGGGCGATGGGGCGATACTCCGTCGGTGGCCGTCTGCACTGTTTTCGAAAGGTTTGAACCATGCGCGTTCTGATAGCTGAACACGACCACCCTGTGTACGCCCAGCTGTTGCGTCAAGCAGCGCCTGACCTGGAAGTGCTGACCAGCGGTGACTCCGCCGAACTGGCCAGCCAGGCCGCCGATTGTCCGATCTGGCTCGGTCAGCCGGACCTGCTGGCGACCCTGCTGCGTCAGGGCCACGAGCCACAATGGCTGCAATCGACCTGGGCGGGCATCACGCCGCTGCTGGCCGACGGCTTGCCTCGGCACTATCGCCTGACCCGGGCGGTGGGGATTTTCGGTCAGGTCATGGCCGAATACGTGCTGACCTACATGCTTGGCCACGAGCGCGAAGTGCTGCCGCGGCTGGTCAGCCAGGTCGAGCGCAGGTGGGACAGTCGCCAGGGCCAAAGCCTGGCCGGCCGCAAAGTGTTGATCGTCGGCACCGGTGACATCGGGCAGACCGTGGCACAGTTCCTCGTGCCGTTTGGCGTCGAGTTGTACGGCGTCGCCAGCGAAGCCCGTGAGCAGACGCCGTTTGTCGAAGTGGGGGCGCTGGCTGATTTGCCGCGTCTGGTGGGTGAAGTGGATTACGTGATCAATCTGCTGCCGAATACGCCGAACACCCACGACTTGTACGACGCGGCGCTGTTCAAGCAATTCAAACCGACCGGTTTGTTCATCAACGTCGGACGCGGCGTGGCAGTGGTCGATGCGGACCTGGTGGAAGCCTTGAAAGAAGGGCATCTGGCCGGTGCCGTGATCGACGTCTGCCGTCAGGAACCGTTGCCGCAGCGTCACCCGTTCTGGACGGCGTGGGGCTTGCTGCTGACCGGCCACAGCTCGGCACCGACTTCGCCATCGATGATGGTGAATCTGTTTGTCGAAAACCTGCGGGCGTATCAGGCGAGTGAGGCGTTGCGCGGGGAAGTGGATTTCAATCGCGGCTACTGAGTACACCGCAATGATCGTACCCACGCTGCGTGGGAACGATCGGGTGGAGCGCGGTTAGAGGGTGAAGTCGCCTTCGGCGGCCAACTCGCTCAGCGGACGACGCGGGCTCGGTTCTTCACGCGCTTGCAGGTAATCCGCCAGCGTTGCCTTATCGCCCAGTTTGCCCACCGCCACCGCCGCGTGCAGCGCATAACCCTCAGGAATGTTCAGCGCTTTGCGGGTCAGTTCCTGGTCGAAACCGGCCATCCCGTGGGTGTGCCAGCCGCTGATGCTCGCTTGCAGCGCCAGATGGCCCCAGGCCGAACCGGTGTCGAAGGTGTGCCACAGCGCCGGGGTTTCTTCGGTGGCGCCAGGCACTGCGAAGGTGGTTTTCGAGATCACGATCACCAGCGCCGAGGCGTGTTGCGCCCAGCTGCGGTTGAATTCGTTCAGCAGCCCCAGATAGCGCTCCCAGTTTGGCGTGTCGCGACGCGCATACAGAAACCGCCAAGGCTGCGAGTTGTAAGCCGATGGCGCCCAGCGTGCGGCTTCAAAGAAGCTCAGCAGGGTCTCGATGGGGATCGCTTCACCGGTGAAGGCGCGGGGCGACCAGCGATCAGTGAACTGAGGGTGGATGGCATAATCGGCAACGCGTGGATTAGCACTCATCAAGACATTCCTTGCTACGTTTGAACGTGAGGGGCGACGCAAAACCCTACTGGGCGGCGCAATAACTGGCAAGTCCGGTTCTACCGGCAGTCGCCAATGCTTGGCCGACAACGGCCTTGGCACTAGACTGGCGGCCTTTTCACCACCTGATGTTGATGCTTGAGCCATGGCCGCCAAAGTCGAACCGTTCTGGATACGCAAAACCCTCGATCAACTTGATCAAGAGGAATGGGAATCGCTGTGCGATGGCTGTGGCCTGTGCTGCCTGCAAAAGCTCGAGGATGAAGACGACAACAGCGTTTACTACACGCGCATCGCCTGCAAACTGCTGGACCTGAAAACCTGTCAGTGCACCGATTACCCCAACCGCCGCGATTTCGTCCCGGACTGCATCCAGCTCACACCGGGCAAGGCCGATGAGTTCAAATGGTTGCCACCGACCTGCGGCTATCGATTGGTCAGCGAAGGCAAGGACCTGCCGCTCTGGCATCCTCTGGTGTGCGGTGATCGCGATGCGGTGCACCACGAACGTATTTCCCAGTCCGGGCGCATGCTCGCCGAAGGCAGCGTGGCTGAAGAGGATTGGGAAGACCATCTGATATTCAGGGCGGGTTGAACGCCTAACGTTTCACGAAGGAGTGTGTATGGCTGTGGGATTGCGGCTGGCGTTGGCCTTTGGGCTTTTTGCCCTGAGTTCGCCCGTGTGGGCGGCGAAGAAGGTCGATCTGGATTACCACGTTCGCCTGTTGCCGCAAAGTGATCAGGCTGAAGTGCGATTGACCCTGGCCCAGGGTTCGGCAGTGCGCAGTCTGGATTTCGACCTGGGTGACGGCAGCCACTACAGCGACTTCAAGGCCGATGGCCAATGGCAGCTCACGCCGGGCAAACAGGCCCGTGGTGTCTGGCGTCCGGCCGCCGACAAGGCCAGCCTGACCTACCGCGTACGCATCAGCCACGGGCGCAAGAGCGGCAGCTTCGACACGCGCATGACACCAACTTGGGCGCTGATGCGCGGCGATGACCTGGTGCCGGCGGCCAAACTCGATCAGCAGGATGGCATCGAGTTGGTTTCGCGGCTTGAATTCGAATTGCCCACCGGCTGGAAAAGCGTTGAAACCGCCTGGCCGCGGACCGGCAAGAACAAGTTCCGGGTCGATAACGTTTCTCGCTTGTTCGACCGGCCCACGGGCTGGATGCTTGCGGGCCACCTCGGCAGCCGTCGCACGCGGTTAGGGGAAACCGAGGTCACCGTCGCCTCGCCTCAAGGCCAGGGCATGCGCCGCATGGATGTCCTGACGCTGCTGACCTTTATCTGGCCGCAAGTGCAGGCGGTGTATCCCCGTCATCCCACCAAACTGTTGATCGTCGGTGCCAACGACCCGATGTGGCGTGGCAGTCTGGCGGCACGTGAATCGATCTATCTGAACACGCGTCTGCCGCTGGTCAGCGAAAACGGCACCAGTGCGTTGGTGCGGGAATTGGCTCAGGTGTTCGGGCGGATCAACGACAAGCAGCGCAGTGACTGGATCAGCGAAGGATTTGCCGAGTATTACGCCATCGAACTGGTGCGCCGCGCTGGCGGCATGAGTGATGAGCGGTATGAGAGTTTGCAGAAGAAGTTGGCCAAGGACAGCCAGAAGGTCAGCACATTGCGCGGTGAACAGGCCAGTCCGGCGCAGGTCTCGAAAGCGGTCGTGTTATTGCAGGAACTGGATCGCGAAATTCGTCTGAAGACCCGCAACAAGCGTTCGCTGGATGATGTATTGCAAGGAGCGATGCATCTGGAGAGCGTGGATACCAAGGAATTTGTTCAGCTCAGTGAGAGCGTTATTGGCGAGTCCTCCAAAGTCCTCGATACCGAGTTGCTGCAGTGATCGTTCCCACGAGCGTGGGAACGATCGTCGTCTGGATCAAACCCCGGTTTTTGGCGACGTCAAAGAATCATTGCCCGTCACGGTAGCGGTATTGGTCGCCGCTTCAGCATTCGCCTTCAACCGGTTCAGCTCTTCACCCGCCCGCTGAATCTTCACCCGTACGTTGTTCATGTCCTGACGGCTTTTCTCCAGCAGGCTTTTCACCGAACTGTGCCCGGTAATCCCACGCGCCAGGGCCACACCGCCGATCGCCACTTGAATCAACCCGAAAACGCCGCCGCGACGCAGGCCCTTGCCGACCATCACCACACCGCCGGCCAGGGAAGCAATGCGTTCCCAACCCTCAACGTTCTGGTCAGTGTGAGTCTGGAACGGGGTGGATTCGATGCGTTCTACGCGTTTGAGATCGCTCATGATCTGTCTCCTGGCTGGAATAGCTGCTTCAACAATAGATAATTAAGCTGACTGCCGAGGTGGGCGGCTTGTTCCATCGGATGTTCGGTGAGTCAGCGAAACTTCGCCCCGGAACGGGTGTTGAGTCCCTTGGACAGGCGGTCATAGAGCACGACGTTGACGGTGGCCGCCAGGTTCATGCAGCCGGTGGTCGGGATGTAGACCACGTCTTCGCACCAGTCACGAATCTCTTTATCCAGCGAGCCGTCTTCCGGGCCAAAAATGTACAGCGCGCGGTCCGGGTGCGTGTATTCCGGCAGCGAACGGGCGCCGTCCACCAATTCCACAGCGACCGGGACGCAGCCCAGCGGCAGGATTTTTTTCAGGTCGTCGATGCCGATCAGCGGAATGTCGTAGTGGACTCGCTTGGTGTCGGTGACGAAGTCGGCGGCGCGTTCATAGCGCTTGCCGGTGTAGAACACGGACGCCACGCCATAACAGCCAGCGGCGCGCATCACCGAACCGACGTTCTCCGGTGATTTGGGGTTATACAAACCAATGCAGCTGTACCGTTTGTCTGCCACGAGCGGGTGCCTTCGGGGAAAAAACGGCGATTATACGGGGATTGGGGGAGGGGTGTTCGGTGATCGCTCCCACGCTCTGGTGGGAACGATCATGCGGGGCTCAGTCTTCTTTCTTCATCAACCCCGCCAACGCCGCAAACGGGTTATGCGTCGCTTTGGCGATTTTCGGCGAGCTCAGCGAGCCTTCACCAAAATACTGCTGGTCGGTGTACCGCGAGTGTTCGTTGTCGTGGCAATACAGGCACAACAGCTCCCAGTTCGAGCCGTCCTGAGGGTTGTTGTCGTGGTTGTGGTCGCGGTGGTGCACGGTCAGTTCGCTCAGGCGCTTGCCGGAAAACTCACGGGCGCAGCGACCGCACACGTGCGGGTACATTTTCAGGGCCTTGTCGCGGTAACCCATTTCCTTGTCGCGCTGGTTGTCAGCAAGGATGCGGTCCAGCTTCGACGTGTTGGACGGAGGCGTTGACGAACTCATGGGTTCACCTTTGTAAAAGACTAATGACGGTAATAAACGCAGTTTAGCTCAGCCCTTGAGCTTCTCGGCAATCCAGATGGTGTGACGGGTACCTTTGTTGCCGTGGGCGAAGACTTGGACTTCCTCGGCCTTGAAGCCGGCCTTCTTCAGTTTGTCGGAAAACTGTCGGTCAGCGCTCGCGGACCATACGGCCAGCACACCTTTGGGCCGCAGGGCCTTGGCGCAGGCGCTCAGGCCACCAGCGGAGTAGAGCCAGCTGTTGGCCTTCTGGGTCAGGCCTTCGGGGCCGTTGTCGACGTCGAGCATGATCGCGTCGAAACCTTGTGGCTCGGCTTGCAGCACGTTGGCCACGTCTTCCATGCGAATGACCGTACGCGGGTCGAGCAGCGGGTTCCCGGCTTTCTCGCCCAGCGGTCCACGGTTCCACTCCACCACCCCCGGCACCAGTTCGGCGACGACCACTTCAGCGGTCTTGCCCAGGTGCTTGAGGGCCGAGGCGAGGGTGAAGCCCATGCCCAGGCCGCCGATCAGCACGCGCGAATTCGGCCGGCCGGCCACTTTACGGCACGGGATCTCCGCCAGCGCATCTTCGGAGCCGTGCATGCGGGTGTTCATCAGTTGCCCGCCGTCGCCGCCCTGGATCTTGATGACAAAATCCTCACCGTATTCGAACAGGCACAAGGCACCGCCATTTTCAGGTATTGGAGTGGTGTCGAGCAGAACGAAACGTTTCATGGGACTCACTTGAGGAGAAGTTGGCAAAAGAGGAGGAAGGCAAACACGCGCCGTTGGGAGTAGCCTGCAAAAAGACACCAAGGCCAACGGAGCCATTGATGAAGCGCACCATTCTAACGGTCATTGCCTTGGCCGCGCTCTCGATAACTGCAGTGCAGGCCCAGGCGCTGCAAACCATTCCCACCAACCCCGCACCCCTGCCCGGTTCGCCCGGCACTGCGACCCCGACACCGTACCCGCAAATCACTCCGACCAGCGTGCCCAAGGTTGGCCCGGGCAGTGGCGGTCCGCCGTTGGTGCCCATTGAAATGCCTAGCCCGCCCACCAAGGACCAGCCGCTGCCGGGGCTGGAGCAAAACTCGTCGAAAACCAAATCACCCGGCGGTTAAACCTGCTGCGAGAGCAGTTGTCCGTCGGCCATGCGCAGGCGTTTGGAGAGGGAAACGGCAAGGGCGCGGATGACTTTGGCGGCGATTTTCGGTGCATCGTTGAGCATCTTTTCCAACGAGTCCTTACCCAGATTGAGCAACTGGCAATTGCTCGCGGCCACGCAACTGGCTGAACGTCGTTCGCCGTCAAGTACGGCCATTTCGCCGAACGCCCGACCACTGCGCAACGTTGCCATGGTCACCCGTTGCCCGTCGCTGTTGGTTTTCTGCACCGCCACCTGGCCGGTGTGGATGATGCACATGAAGCTGCCGGCATCGCCCTCATGGAAAATCTCTTCGCCCTGAGCAATGGTGCTGATGCTGAAGTAACCCGAGGCAGCGGCGAAGTCCGCCGGCAGCAGTTGATCGAACAGGCCACAGTCCATCAGCCAGTCACGAATTTCGTTGTTCAGTAAGGTCGGTTCTGACATGTCGTCACGGTCTTTTTCGTGTGTCTGTTGCTGGTCCGGGCCTGGCTAAGGTCAATGATACTGGCCACCCACGATCCCTTGTAGCAGCTGGCGAAGCCTGCGTTCGGCTGCGCAGCAGTCGTAAATGCGGATACCGCGGATTAAATGAAACACCGCGGCGTCTGATTTTACGACTGCTGCGCAGCCGAACGCAGGCTTCGCCAGCTGCTACATGGATAGCGTGTAGGCAGGGCCCGGCGTACTGGTGTTAAGACCGGCACGCCGAACGGAGTTCCTCAGGCGATGCCCAAAACCTTGAAAACAAATGCGTATTCGAGTGCTACGTCACGCAATCCCTGATAACGACCGCTCATCCCGCCATGCCCGGCACCCAATTCGGTCCTGAGCAGCAGGGGATGGGTGTCGGTTTTGGTCGCGCGTAATTTTGCCACCCACTTGGCTGCTTCCCAGTACTGCACGCGGCTATCGTTGTAGCCGGCGATCACCAGGGTCGCCGGATAGGCTTGCGCGGTGACATTTTCGTACGGGGCGTAGGCCTTGATTCGCTCATAGACCTCTGGCTCTTCAGGATTGCCCCACTCGTCGTATTCGGTGACGGTTAACGGCAGATCCGGGTCGAGCATGGTGTTCAGCACGTCGACGAACGGTACTTCGGCGATCGCTACGCCGAACAGCTCTGGCCGTTGATTGAGCACCGCGCCGATCAGCAGGCCGCCGGCACTGCCGCCGCTGATCGCCAATTGCTGTGATGTGGTGAAGCCCTCGGCGATCAGGTGTTCGGCGCAGGCGATGAAGTCGCTGAAGGTGTTGTGTTTGTGTTCCTGCTTGCCAGCACGATACCAGGCTTCGCCCAGTTCACCGCCGCCCCGCACGTGAGCGATGGCGAATGCCACGCCACGATCCAGCAGACTCAAACGCGCGTGGGAGAACCACGGGTCGAGGCTTTCACCGTAGGCGCCATAGCCGTACAGATAAAGCGGCGTCGGCTTGCCAAGTGCTTCGCGTTTGACGACGAAGCTGATCGGCACTTTCGTACCGTCCGGTGCCGTCGCCCACAGACGCTGACTGACGTAGGCATCGGCGTCGAACGGCCCGAGCACCGGGGTTTCCTTGAGGACTTTCTGCTCGCCGCTGCCCAGCTCAAGCTGGCGGATTTGCGCCGGACGGTTCAACGCTTCGTAGCGCAGACGGATCCTGTCGCTGACGAATTCCAGGCTGTTTTGCACGTGAAGGCTGTAGGCCGCATCCGGTAGTTGCACACGGTAGCTGGGCAGGTCTTGCGGATGAACTTCGATGATCGGTAAGCCGCCGACCCGCAGGCTCAGGGTCATGGCCCCGGCGTTGAGGCTCATGCCGTCGATCATCACCGTGTCGCTGTGCGGGATCAGGTTTTGCCAGTCGGCCTCGGTCGGCGCCACGCCGGTGTCGACGGCGTGGTACAGGGCAAAGTTGATACCGTCGCGGTTGGTGCGAATGAACCAGGTCCATTGACCGTCGAGCGCGCCGTGGTCGACGTCGTACTCATGGTCTTCAACCCTCGGTGCGATACAGGTAAAAGCTTGCTGCGGCTGGAACGCGTCGAGCACCCAGACTTCGCTGGTGGTCTTGCTGCCCAGGGACAGCAGCAATTGCTGCTCGGAGCTCGAGCGGTAGCAATGCATGAAGAATCGACCGTCCTGCTCATGGAACACTTCTTCAGCCGCTGTACCGTCCAGCCGATAGCGGAACAGTTTGTGCGGGCGATGGGTCTCGTCCAGCTCGCCGAAGAACAAGGTCAGGCTGTCGTTGGCCCAGGTCATGCTGCCGTCGCAGTCCTGGAATTCCAGTTCACTGACACGGCCGTTGGACAACTCCTTCACGAACAGCGTGTAAATCTCATCGCCCGTGGCGTCGATGCTGTAGGCCAGGCGCTGGTGGTCCGGGCTGATACTGAACGCGCCCAAGGAAAAGAAGCCGCCTTTGGCCAACGCATTCGGGTCCAACAGCAGCTGTTCCTGGCTTTCGTCGAGCTGCAGGCTGTCATCGGCCGGGCGCGGGCAGCGGTAGTGACGGGCGTATTCATCACCCGCCGTGGTGCGCGTGTAATACAGGTATGGACCCCAAGGGGAGGGCAAGGACAGGTCGGTTTCGAGAATTCGGCCCTTGATCTCCTGGAACAGGGTTTCACGCAGCCCGGCCTGATCGGCGGTTTGCGCCTCTTGATAGCTGTTTTCCGCTTTCAGGTAGTCGAGCACAGCGTCGGTGTCGCGTTCCTGCAGCCAGGCATACGGGTCGTCGCCTTCGGCCTTGTGGGCAATGGGAGCGTCGCAAACGTTGACGGATAAGGGCATGAAGGACTCTCGAGCGGTTTACGAAAAGGGGTCTCGCAGACGGCGGGCAAGCCTGACGTGCGAAAAGTCGTTACTATAAGCGCCTCTTTGCCTGCCTTGCCATGGACACCATGACCGAGAACGACTATCTGATCGCTTGGGGCCTCTACGCCTTTGCCGCTTTGGGCTGCCTGTTGGTGTGGATGCGCTTGACCCGCTGGATGTGGCGCTGGCTGCGTGAGCCGCTGCGGCTGCTGGTTGCCGTGTTGCTGTTCAGCCCCACCATCATCGACCCGGTGAAGGAAAAGGTCGCTCCGGCCATCGCCATTACTGCCCTTGATCTAATGTTCAAGGTCGGCAACAACGCCTGGCGGGCGGTTTCCGACCTGTTCATGTACGGCATGATCGTCTTCGGCATTTACCTGGTATTTGTGGCGATCCGTTTCCCTATCGAACGTGCGTCCAACGCTCGCAAGGAACAGGCTGCCGCTGCCAAGGCTGCGACCCGGGCCGATGACCCTGAAGAGGATCAGTATTTCGGCGGTGCGGGCGATGATCGTTACGGTCGTCCACCGGTACCGAGCAACCCTCAGCGTTTGCGGGTTGAACCACGTCTGTAACCTTGCCCCTGCCTTTCAGCGAGAATCCGAGCATGTGTGAGTTATTGGGCATGAGCGCCAATGTGCCGACCGATATCGTGTTCAGTTTCACCGGGCTGATGCAGCGCGGCGGCCGCACCGGTCCGCACCGTGACGGTTGGGGCATCGCCTTTTACGAGGGCCGTGGCCTGCGCCTGTTTCAGGACCCGGCGGCAAGCAGTGAGTCCGAAGTCGCCAACCTGGTGCAGCGCTATCCGATCAAGAGCGAAGTAGTGATCGGGCACATCCGTCAGGCCAATGTTGGCAAGGTTTGCCTGTCCAACACCCATCCGTTCGTGCGTGAACTGTGGGGGCGCAATTGGTGTTTCGCCCACAACGGTCAGCTCGCGGAGTTTCAACCGATCAAGAGTTTTTACCGCCCGGTCGGCGATACCGACAGCGAAGCGGCGTTCTGCGATGTGCTTAACCGCGTGCGCGCGGCGTTCCCGGAACCGGTAGAGGTCGAAGAACTGCTGCCAGACCTGGTAGCCGCCTGCGCCGAATACCGCAGCAAAGGCGTGTTCAACTGCCTGCTCAGCGACGGCGATTGGTTGTTCTGCTATTGCTCGACCAAGCTGGCGCAAATCACCCGTCGCGCGCCATTCGGCCCGGCGCGCTTGAAGGACGTCGATGTGATCGTCGACTTCCAGGCCGAAACCACACCCAACGACGTGGTCACGGTGATCGCCACCGAACCCTTGACCGAAAACGAAACCTGGACCCGCTACGAACCGGGCCAATGGAGCCTCTGGCGACGCGGTGAATGCGTCAGCCAAGGCAAGACCGAATAAGGATTGCCCCTCATGTTGCTCAGTTATCTACGGCTGGTGTTGTTCGCGGCGGGCCTGTTGATCGGTGTCCAGGTGCCGGGGTTTATCAGCGATTACGCCAAGCGGGTCGAAGCGCATCTGATAGAGGCGCAGACCGGTTTAAGCGGTTTTCAGGGCACTGCCAATCAGTTCTTCAAAGGTGACATGCAGGCGCTGGTGGCCCATTACCGCGCGAGCGAAGACCCGATTTTTCGCAGCGATGCCGACAGCCTGAGCACCTTGCTGACCCGTCAACTGGCCCTTGATAAACAGTTCCAGGCCATGCAGGGCCCGTGGTACATCCGCTTCCTGCAGGTTGCGCTGGCGGCCGACCCGGATATTCGCAAGGAAACCTGGAACGGCTACAGCTACCAGATTCTGCTGACGCCGGAAGCGATGATCTGGGGCATGAGCGGGGCGTTGCTGTTGTCGTTCGGCATTGAATGCCTGTTCCGGCTGATCGACTGGGTGGTGCTGGGCGGCAAACGCCTGCGCCAGAGCCGGCCGATCGAAGATCGGGATGTGCGGGGGTTGTAATCAGCAACGGCGCAGACCCTGTAGCAGCTGGCGAAGCCTGCGTTCGGTTCGGGCCGCGTTCGGACGAAGCAGTCGCGAAATCAGGCACCGCAGTGTTTCAGGCAAACCGAGTTGGCTGGATTGACGACTGCTACGTCCGAACGCGGCCCGAACCGAACGCAGGCTTCGCCAGCTGCTACAAGGCTAGCGTGCGAGAACTATGTAATCCTCACCCACCTTGCGCGCATACCTGTCCAGCACCTGCTGACACAACGCAACAATCTCCTCGACCCACTCCACGCCAACCCGCCACGACACCACCACCTGCAAATTCGGCGGCCGTTGCTCGATGGTCAGCAAGGTCAGTTCACCCCGTGCCAGTTCTTCGGCCACCAGCACCGGCGGCAACGCGCCAATGCCGAAGCCATCGCGCAGCAGACGGGTAATCGCCGATACCGAGTTCACGCAGTTGAGCCGTGGCGCCATGACGCCATTGGCCTGCATCAAACTCAGGATGTCCTGATGCGGGTGTGAGTTTTTCGAGTAAGTAATGATGCGCTCGCGTGCCAGATCGGCAACGCTTGAATACTCACGGTTGTAGATCGAATTGCTGGCCACAATCCACCCCATCGGGTGGCTGGCCAGCTCAAGGCTGCGCACACTTTCCTGTCGCAACAGGTCGGTCTGCAGGATCAGATCGAGAAAACCTTTTTGCAGCTGATCACAGAGGTTGAGCGCGGTATCGGCCACCAGCTCGATTTCCACCCGCGGATAGTGATCCATCATTTGTGCCACCAACGGGCTCAGCCAAGTATGGATGACCGTGTCCATCACGCCGATGCGAACCCGACCGACCTTGCTCGAACGGGTCTCGATCGACTGTTTGAGCGCCTGCATGGTGTCCATCATTTGCTCGGCGTATTCGAGCACTTTCAAGCCTTCGGGCGTCAGGCTCACGCCGCGTGAATCGCGCAGGAACAGCTTCACCCCGAGCTCGCCTTCGAGCACTGCAATGCGGCTGGATATCGACGCCTGGGTGGTGAAAAGTTTGTCTGCCGTCAGGCGAAAACTCTTGAGTCGGGCGACCCAGACAAAGGTCTCGAGAAACTTCAGGTTCATGGGATCAGCTCGTGCGACCCGCTTGTTGGATAAGGTTTTCTTATGTCTAGGGCGGGGTTTTATTAGTTGGACTTAACAGGGCAAGGCACTCAAAAATCAGGCCATCCGGTTCCCACGATAGGCGTCGTCGGGGCTCAGAACAATACCAATAAAATTAGCGCGGAGATTTGCCATGAGTGCGCCCGACACGCTCGACATCCCCAAAGCCACGGTTCGCCCGGGACCTTTCGACTGGTACCGCAACATCAATCAGCAGGAACGCCGCACCTTCTGGAGCTGCAAGATCGGCTATGGCCTGGACGGCATGGACACCCAGATGCTCAGCTTCGTGGTGCCGACCCTGATTGCGATGTGGGGCATCACCACCGGCGAGGCAGGGCTGATTCACACCAGCACCCTGATCGCCTCGGCCATCGGCGGTTGGGTGGCGGGGATTCTCTCCGACCGCATCGGTCGCGTACGTACCCTGCAACTGACGGTTCTGTGGTTTGCCTTCTTCACCTTCCTTTGCGGTTTCGCCCAGAACTACGAGCAACTACTGATCAGTCGCACCCTGATGGGCTTCGGTTTCGGTGGCGAATGGACCGCCGGCGCCGTGCTGATGGGTGAAGTGATTCGTGCCAAGGACCGCGGCAAGGCCGTGGGCATGGTGCAATCCGGCTGGGCGCTGGGTTGGGGAATGACGGCGATCTTGTATGCGTTGCTGTTCTCGGTGCTGCCGCCGGAAGACGCTTGGCGCGCACTGTTCATCCTCGGCATCGTGCCGGCGATTTTTGTGATCTTCGTCCGCCGTTTGGTCAAGGACCCGGAAATCTACCGGGAAGCCAAAGCCAAGCAGGAACCGAGCAACCCGGCAAAGTTCTACGAGATCTTCGCCCCTGGCATCCTCTTCACTACGATTCGTGCTTCGGTGCTGACCACCGGTGCTCTGGGCGGTTACTACGCAATCACCTCCTGGTTGCCGACATTTCTGAAGAATGAGCGCGGTTTGAGCGTACTCGGCACCGGTGGCTATCTGGCGATGGTGATCGTCGGATCCTACGTCGGCTATGTCATCAGCGCGTATTTGACTGACATCCTCGGGCGTAAAAAGAACTTCATTCTGTTCGCGGTCGGCTCATTCACCATTGTTCTGCTCTACACCCAATTGCCGGTCAGCAATGGCGTCATGCTGTGGCTGAGCTTTCCGTTGGGCTTCTTCGCCTCGGGGATTTTCAGCGGAATGGGCGCGTTTCTGACCGAGCTGTTTCCAACGCGGATTCGCGGTTCGGGTCAGGGCTTTTGCTACAACATTGGCCGGGCGCTGGCGGCGTTGTTCCCGCTGTTGATCGGCTTGATGAGCCAGACGGTGCCATTGAGCGTAGGCATCGGTGCTTTTGCGGCGGTGTCCTACGGGGTGGTGATCCTTGCGGCCCTGAGCCTGCCGGAAACCCGTGGCAAGCAACTTGAAGCGGAGTAGCTGATAATCTGCGGGCAAATGCCTACAGCTAAAATGAATCAAACCTACAGGAGTGTTCACCGTGAACCGCCTGCTATTGAACTGCGACATCGGCGAGAGTTTCGGCAACTGGACCATGGGTCTGGACGCCGAAGTCATGCCCTTCATCGATTGCGCCAACATCGCCTGCGGCTTCCATGCCGGCGACCCGAGCATCATGCGCAAGACCGTCAGCCTCGCCCTGAGCAACGGCGTACAGATTGGCGCGCATCCGGCGTATCAGGATCTGGTCGGCTTCGGCCGCCGCTCCATGGCCTACACCGCCCAGGCACTTCAGGACATTTTGCACTACCAGATCGGCGCCCTCGACGGCATCTGCCGGGCCCAGGGCGGGCGGGTGAGTTACGTCAAACCCCACGGTGCGATGTACAACGACATGATGGCCAACCCGGCGCAATTGCGCGCCGTTCTTCAGGCGGTAGCGTCCTATGATCGCCAGTTGCCGCTGATGTTGATGGCCACTCGCGACAACCGCGCCGCACAGCAATTGGGCGATGAATACGGCGTGACCCTGTGGTTCGAAGCCTTTGCCGATCGCGCTTACGACAGCGCGGGAATGCTGGTTTCGCGGCAATTGCCGGGCGCGGTGCATCACGATCCCGAGACAATCATCAAACAGGCGCTGATCATTGCCCGTGGTGGCAACCTCACGGCCAGCGATGGCAGTGCGTTGCACTTGCAGGCCAACACCCTCTGCGTACACGGCGACAACGCCAGTTCAGTGGCCGCCGTGCGACGCATTCGCGAAGCCCTTGTTCAACAGAGTGCACCATGAAATTTCGGGTGGAAGTGGCGGCGCTGGATTGCCTGATGGTGCGTCTCTTTGATGAGATCAGCGAGGCCAACATGCCGTGGATGCTCGCTGCCAGCGAAGGATTGCGTGCTGCGTTCGCCGGGCATCTGATCGATCTGGTGCCGTCCTATACGACGTTGATGGTGCATTACGATCTGACCGCGTTGAGTCCCGCTCAGGCTCGGGAGCTGATCGCCGAGGCCTTGATCGATCTGTCGCCCAACGCCTGCACTCGCGGCAAATGTCATGTGCTACCGGTCTGGTATGACGTGAGCGTTGGCCCCGAATTGAACCTGTTGTCCCAGCGCAGCGGGCTGGCGGTGGATGAAGTGATCCGCCGCCACTGCGAGCGTGAATATCAGGTGTTCGCCTTGGGTTTCGCACCGGGTTTCGCCTTCATGGGATTGGTGGAAGAAGCGCTGGCGGCGCCGCGTCTGAACACTCCGCGTAAAAAGGTAGCCGCCGGCAGTGTCGGCATCGCCGAACGCCAAACGGCCGCTTACCCGGTGGTGTCCCCGGGTGGCTGGAATCTGATCGGTCGCACCCCGGCCAAATTGTTCGACCGCGAACGCGACGGCTACAGCCTGATGCAACCCGGCGACACGGTGCGTTTCGAAGCCGTCAGCCATGCAGAATTCATCAATCTCGGCGGTGACGACACGCCGTTGGAGGCGCAGGCATGAGTCGTTTATCAATAGAAGCGAGTACGCCGCTGTGCCTGTTACAGGACGCCGGGCGATTCGGTGTGCGGCATCTGGGCGTGACCCAGGGCGGGGCGGCGGATTGGCGATCGATGTTGTGGGCTAACTGGCTGCTGGGTAATGAGCT
The DNA here is from genome assembly GCF_054898115.1 of Pseudomonas sp. MDT1-16. NCBI lineage: Bacteria > Pseudomonadati > Pseudomonadota > Gammaproteobacteria > Pseudomonadales > Pseudomonadaceae > Pseudomonas > Pseudomonas sp. MDT1-16. The sequence continues at coordinate 4,765,987 of NZ_CM142717.1, read as the reverse complement.
GGAGGCACCGGTGATTGAAATCACCCTCGGCGGGTTCACCGTCGTTGCCGAAGAGGATTGCGTGCTGGCCTTGGCCGGGGCGGATCTGGGGGCGCGGTTGGATGGCGAGGCGTTGGCACCGTGGCGCAGTTTCAGGCTGAACAAAGATCAGCAGTTGCAATTCACTCAGCCGCTGCTTGGCGCTCGGGCTTATTTGGCGGCGCCGGGCGGATTTGATGCGCCAGCAGTGTTGGGCAGTAGCGCAACGGTGGTCCGTGAGGAGCTCGGCGGGCTGGATGGCATGGGCCGGGCGTTGGCCAAAGATGCGCAGTTGAGTTTTTCGGGGTGCTCACGGCTCCTGCTGCGGGAGTTGGCGCGCGAACAGGTGCCGGATTTCAAACTCAACTCGCCGCTGGACCTGGTGCTCGGTGCACAGATTGGCGAGTTCAGCGGGCAGAGTTTGTTTGATGCGTTCAACAGCGTCTGGACCCTCGACAGCCGTGCCGACCGGATGGGCATCCGCTTGCTGGGAACGGCGTTGCAGTATCAGGGTAAGCCGATGATTTCGGAAGGCATCCCGCTGGGTGCGGTTCAGGTGCCGCCAGACGGGCAGCCGATTGTATTGCTCAATGATCGACAGACCATGGGTGGTTATCCGCGATTGGGCGCCTTGACGCCGTTGGCATTGGCACAGCTGGCGCAGTGTCTGCCGGGGGCAACGGTGCGGTTGCGGCCGGTGATGCAAGATGTGGCGCATCGGGAGCAGGTCCAATATCTACGGCGCTTCATAAATCGCTAAAAGCTTCGCGGGCAAGCCTCGCTCCTTGTATGTTGACCCTGACTCCAGCGAGAGAGGTTACGCTCAAGGATTCATTCAACAGCAAGTGCGTTTCTGGGGGAGGCCGATCGCTCCTGAAGGCAGGATTTGCTCCTGACCTTGTCTGTAGAGAGGCCCCCCCGCCTCATTGCCCACCACGAAGAGTATCGAGAAGCCGACAAGTCGGACTTCGCATTACAAGGTTGCAGTGGCATGAAGTTCGAGGTCGGGGGAACCGGAAGCAATCTTACCTAAAGTCAGGGAAGTGAAAAGCATGAATACTCATGTCGGCATAGACATTGGTGCCAAAACGTCTGCCATGGGATGGCGGCAGAACGGCAAAACAGTCGGCCAGTGGGACATTCAGCACACGCCCAAGGGTCGTAAGGCCGCGGTGAATAAGATGATGGGCCTCAAACCGCTGAGCGTGGTCATGGAGGCCACCGGTATTTACTACCTGGATCTTGCGTTGGAGTTGCATGCCGCGGGCTTACCGGTCTCGGTGATCAACCCAAAAAGCTTCCACAACTTTGCCAAGTTGATGTTGCAAAACAGCAAGACTGACCAGATCGATGCGCAGTTGCTGGCTGAATATGGCGAGCGCATGGCACCCAGGCTTTGGGTCCCGCCTACGGCGGATCAAATGATGCTGCGTGCGATTGGCCGTCATATCAATCGACTGATTGGCCATCGGACCAGAGCCAAGAATGAGCTGCATGCGCTACAAGCGACAGATACGAGTATTGAGTTGCTAATCGCAGATGAGAAAGACGCGATTGCTGCATTGGATATACGCGTTGACCGTTTGAAAAAGGCTGCGCGCGACGCCATCGCCAAGTGCCCGAACCTGACCTTGCAGTTTCGCTGCATGATGGCGGCACCCGGCGTGGGAGAGGCTTCAGCGATTGCTGCACTGGCTGAGTTGACGACGCTACCTGTAACGCTCAAATCGGCACAGGTGAGCCGTTATGCGGGGCTGGACGTGAGATTGACCCAGTCAGGAACAAGTGTGAACCGCCCTGGCCGAATGTCGAAATGTGGCAACGCCTACTTACGCGCAGCGATGTTCATGCCGGCAATGACGGCAATCCGTTGCGATGAGAACGTGAAAGCCTTCTACGAAGCTCTGGTGGCCCGGGGCAAGAAGAAAATGCAGGCCATTGGAGCGGTGATGCGCAAGTACCTGACGGGTTTATGGGCTTGCATGCGCTCCGGCGAAGAATTTGATACGGCCAAGCTTTTTAGCGAAAAACATCTCGCGAAAGCTTGACCGTGAACAGAGTATCTACAGGGAAATGCATTCCAATTGTAGGAGCGAGGCTTGCCCGCGAAGGCGACCGCCCAGACAACACAATTATTTGGAAAGAAACCGCATCCCTTCCTCCAGTCCCCGCAACGTCAACGGATACATCTGGTCGTTGATCAAGTCCCGCACGATGTTGGTCGAAGACGTATAGCCCCACGTATCTTTCGGATACGGGTTGATCCAGATGACCTTCTTGTACTTCTCCATGAACCGCTGCATCCACACATAACCCGCTTCTTCATTCCAGTGCTCGACGCTGCCGCCGGCCTGGGTGATTTCATACGGCGCCATGGCGGCGTCGCCGATGAAGATCACTTTGTAGTCAGCACCGTACTTGTGCAACAGGTCCTGGGTCGAGGTACGCTCGGAAGTACGGCGCATGTTGTTCTTCCACACCGATTCATAAACGAAGTTGTGGAAGTAGAAGTACTCCAGGTGCTTGAACTCGGTCTTGCAGGCCGAGAATAGCTCTTCGCAGATCTTTACGTGGGCGTCCATCGAGCCGCCGATGTCGAACAGCAGCAACAGCTTGACGGTGTTGCGCCGCTCCGGCCGCATCTGGATGTTCAGCAGGCCGGCATCACGCGCGGTGTGGTCGATGGTGCCATCGATGTCCAGCTCTTCCGCCGCGCCCTGACGCGCGAATTTGCGCAACCGGCGCAGGGCGACCTTGATGTTGCGCGTGCCCAGCTCCACCGAATCGTCGAGGTTCTTGTACTCGCGCTGATCCCAGACCTTGACCGCTTTGCCCTGGCGCTTGCCGGCATCGCCGACCCGAATACCTTCCGGGTTGAAACCACCGGAGCCAAACGGGCTGGTGCCGCCCGTGCCGATCCATTTGTTACCGCCGGCATGGCGTTCTTTCTGTTCTTCGAGGCGCTTCTTGAACGCTTCGATCAGCTTGTCCAGGCCGCCGAGGGACTGGATCGCGGCTCGCTCTTCGTCGGACAGGGAACGCTCGAACTCCTTGCGCAGCCAGTCTTCCGGGATCAATGCCTGAAGGTGATCGTCGAGTTTTTCCAGGCCATTGAAATAGGCACCGAAGGCCCGGTCGAACTTGTCGAAATGCTTTTCGTCTTTCACCAGAATCGCCCGGGACAAATAGTAAAACTCGTCCATGTCGGCGAAGGTCACGCGCTGTTTCAGCGCGTTGATCAGGTCCAGCAGCTCCCGTACCGAGACCGGCACTTTGGCTGCACGCATTTCATTGAACAGGTTAAGCAGCATGGCTATCGCCCTCTATCTTGTTAAACAGAGGGATCAGCGAGTGCCGCGACGGGTCATGAACGCCAGACGCTCAAGCAATTGCACGTCCTGTTCGTTCTTCACCAGGGCGCCTGCCAGCGGCGGAATGGCCTTGGTCGGATCGCGTTCGCGCAGTACCGCTTCGCCGATGTTGTCGGCCATCAGCAGCTTCAGCCAGTCCACCAGCTCGGAGGTCGATGGTTTCTTCTTCAGGCCCGGCACCTTACGCACGTCGAAGAACACGTCCAGCGCTTCGCTGACCAGGTCCTTCTTGATATTCGGGTAGTGCACATCGACGATCTTCTGCAGCGTGACGCGATCGGGGAAAGCGATGTAGTGGAAAAAGCAGCGGCGCAGGAAGGCGTCCGGCAGCTCTTTCTCGTTGTTGGAGGTAATGATGATGATCGGACGCTTCTTGGCCTTGATGGTCTCGTCGATCTCGTAAACGTAGAACTCCATCTTGTCGAGTTCTTGCAGCAGGTCGTTCGGGAACTCGATGTCGGCCTTGTCGATTTCGTCGATCAGCAGGATCACCCGTTCTTCGGACTCGAAGGCTTCCCAGAGCTTGCCCTTTTTCAGGTAGTTGCGAACGTCGTGGACCTTTTCCGTGCCCAGCTGCGAGTCCCGCAGGCGGCTGACCGCGTCGTACTCGTACAAGCCCTGATGCGCCTTGGTGGTGGACTTGATGTGCCAGGTGATCAGCTTGGCGCCGAAGGATTCGGCCAGTTGCTCGGCGAGCATGGTTTTGCCGGTGCCCGGCTCGCCCTTGACCAGCAGCGGGCGCTCCAGGGTGATGGCGGCGTTGACCGCCAGCTTCAGGTCATCGGTGGCGACGTAGGCCGGGGTGCCTTCGAACTTCATCTGCTAATCCTCGAACGGTAACGCCGACCTGAACGAGGCAGGGCGGGGCGCAATAATTGTAGTACCCGACTATAACGCGGTGCCCGGTCGACTGTGAACGCAGACGGCTTATTCAGTCTCTGAATGGGGCGTCACATCTTGACTTAGTCTCGGCTGCTAGCCAGTATTGAGCTATCGCCATTTTGGCGATAGCTTGCGGGGTATGTCTACTAAATATCGATTTCGCGATACATACCGCATTCAGTTGCGCGAGAAGGATCATCCGCCGCCCCATGTCCACCTGACTGGTGGCGGGCTCGATGTGATGCTCAGCCTTGAAACCGTCGAAGTGATGGTGGGCAAGGCGCCGCCGCTGATTATCAAGGAAGCGCTGGAGTGGGTCAGGGCCCATCAGGTGCAATTGCTGGAGGATTGGAAACGATGTTACCCATGAAACGACCACGGCTGTCGTCTGTGCAGGCGTTGCCGGATCACCAACTGGCGCTGACCTTTATCGACGGTCAGCAACTGAACCTCGATTTGAGTCGAGACCTGCGTGGCTATCCAGGGTTGCAACCATTGCTGGAGGCTGGCGCTTTCGACGGTGCAACCCTGGGCGATGATGGCTGGAGCGTTGAATGGCCTGAATTGGACATTCAGATCGGCGCAGACACGCTTTATCTGGATGCGCTCGCGCAAAACGCATCGGACGAAAACACCCGGATCTTCATCGACTGGCGCGCTCGAACTGGGTTGCCGCTGAATCAGGCGGCCGAAGCGCTGGGAGTCAGTGCCCGTAGCATCACTCGTTACAGCAGCGGTCGTGAAGCGGTACCCCGATCATTGGCTCTGGCGTGCCTGGGTTGGGACTTCTTACAACAGCAATCGAACCCGGCGCGGGCGGCTGAAGAAACCGGTCGCTATACCATCACACGCAAGTCTTAACCGGCATCCGGCTTCGGCCGTTCATACCGGGCATTGAACGCCTGAATGAAGCCATTGCGTAAAATCTGCAAAAACGCCTGAAACGCGCTGATATTTTGGCGATGTACATTGCCTCTCAGTTCGACGCGAGTCGCAAATTGGTTCTTGCCCTGGTTTTTCAGTACGTTTTCGGAGCCACCAACGATGGCCTCCCAGATGGAGCGGAAAAGCCCTTTGTCCTTGTTCTCTACGTCCTGCTGCCAATTGAACACGTCGACATCCTTCAGCAGCGGTTTGATGTAACCCGTTAATTGAGCTTTTTTAGCCTGCGCTTCAATGACCACATCACCGTGACCTGCATTGAAGTCGAATTTGCCATAGGCCGAGGCGAAGTCGTTCATGCGTTTGAGTTGGATGTCCCTGGCTCGCAGGCGGAATTCGAAGTCTTCGAAATTGCTCAAAGGGTCGAAGGTTGCGGTGGTTTCCAGGGGCGCGTGCCCTAGCAGCAGCGCCTTGCCTTCGAAGCGAGCGTCTCGTTTGCCTTTGGTGTCGACCACGTTGGTCAGGTTGTAAAAGCTGGCGTTGACCTGAGTGGCGTTCATGTTCACGGGGGGCTTGGAATTGAAGTTGCGGAAAGTGATCTTGCCATCGTTGATCCGCACTTCGTTCAAGGTGATCGGCGCCAGTTTACTCAACTGCGCACGCCAGTCGGTGCCCTGACCGGTTTGAGAGTTTTTCTTGTTGGCGCCGCCGTCGACGAAGTTTACCTCGGGGTTGAAGAACTGCACCTCGGCCACGACGGCGTGGTCGGACCAGAGCGAGTGCCAACTGACGGAAAGGTCGATCAGCGGCGCGTTGACGAAAGGCACCGGGACCTTGCCGTCGACCTTGACGATTTTCAGCCCGTTGATTTTGTAGGCGCCGCGCCACAGGGCCAAGTCCACATCGGCGATCTGGCCACGGTAGTCGCCCATGTCCGCCAGTTTGTCATTCAGGTAGTCGCGCACTATGTAGGGCAGGGCGATGTGCAGCGCAACCAGCAGCACAACGAGGCCGGCGAGGGTCCACAGGGGCCAACTGTATCTGCGTTTCATGATGGCAAATCTCTGGCGATGTAAAACCATTGACTGCGGCGGTTACAGGACGTTCGACTGACTGGACGACCACGGGCAACAGGCATACCTTGGAGAGCTTATTCAACGCTGTACAAGGACCCAGCCATGAGCCGTATCTACGCTGACAACGCCCACTCCATCGGTAATACGCCGCTGGTGCAGATCAACCGTATCGCTCCGCGAGGGGTGACCATTCTGGCCAAGATCGAAGGGCGTAACCCCGGTTACTCGGTCAAGTGCCGGATTGGTGCGAACATGATCTGGGACGCCGAAAGCACCGGCAAATTAAAGCCTGGCATGACCATCGTCGAACCGACTTCGGGCAATACCGGTATCGGCCTGGCGTTCGTTGCCGCGGCTCGCGGTTACAAGCTGATGCTGACCATGCCGGCGTCCATGAGTATCGAGCGACGCAAAGTGCTCAAGGCACTGGGGGCCGAACTGGTGCTGACCGAACCGGCCAAGGGCATGAAAGGAGCGATTGAAAAAGCGACTGAAATCCTCGCCAGTGACCCGTCCAAGTACTTCATGCCAGCGCAATTCGACAACCCGGCCAACCCGGCCATCCACGAAAAAACGACCGGTCCGGAAATCTGGAACGACACCGACGGTGCAGTCGACGTATTGGTGGCAGGCGTCGGAACGGGTGGAACCATCACCGGGGTTTCGCGGTATATCAAGAATACCCAGGGCAAACCGATCATCTCGGTGGCGGTGGAACCCGCGGTGTCGCCGGTCATCACTCAGGCAATGGCCGGTGAAGAGATCAAGCCCAGCCCTCACAAGATCCAGGGTATTGGTGCCGGTTTTGTGCCGAAGAATCTTGATCTGTCGATGGTCGATCGGGTGGAGTTGGTCAGCGATGACGAATCCAAGGCCATGGCCCTGCGCTTGATGCAGGAAGAAGGGATTTTGAGCGGCATTTCCTGTGGCGCCGCCATGGCTGTGGCTGTCCGTCTGGCGGAAACCCCGGAAATGCAGGGCAAGACCATCGTGGTGATCTTGCCGGACTCCGGCGAGCGCTACCTGTCGAGCATGCTGTTCAGTGATCTGTTTACCGAACAGGAGAATCAGCAATAACACTGCAAAAGGCTTGGATTGTTTGAGCGAATGGCGAGGGTTGATTCAGGTCAGCCCCTGTTCAGGCACCTTAGGTTAAGAAGTGCTTTATTGCGCGATCCTTAATACTGAATGTTGAGAGAGTCGGGTTGTTCCCGAGGCCGGTAATGTTGATCATGGCCGACTGCCACGTTGGGTAAATGGCGTTGTACAGAGTTGTCTACTATCAAGGAGTTGTTGATGACCTTTTCCATTGCCGCGAAGGCGTCGCTGTTGCTGCTGTTCCTCGGCAGCACTCTCTATGTGCATTTACGCGGCAAGGCGCGTTTGCCGGTCTTGCGTCAGTTCGTCAACCATTCGGCATTGTTTGCGCCCTATAACGCCTTGATGTACCTGTTCTCAAGCGTGCCCTCCAAACCCTATCTGGACCGCAGCAAGTTCCCGGAGCTGGACGTGCTCAAGGACAACTGGGAAGTCATCCGCGACGAAGCGATGCACCTGATCGACGAGGGTTACATCCGCGTCGCCGAAAAAAACAACGACGCCGGATTTGGTTCGTTTTTCAAGAAAGGCTGGAAGCGCTTCTACCTCAAGTGGTACGACAAACCGCTGCCATCGGCGCAAGCCCTGTGCCCGAAAACCGTGGCACTGGTCAGCAGCATTCCCAACGTCAAAGGCGCCATGTTCGCGTTACTACCCGGTGGCAGTCACCTCAACCCGCACCGTGATCCGTTTGCCGGTTCCCTGCGTTATCACCTGGGGTTGTCGACACCGAATTCCGACGATTGCCGGATCTTCGTCGACGGTCAGGTCTACGCTTGGCGTGATGGCGAAGACGTGATGTTCGACGAAACCTACGTGCATTGGGTCAAGAACGAAACCGACAAGACTCGGCTCATCCTGTTCTGCGACATCGAACGACCGCTGAGCAACCGCCTCATGACCCGCATCAACCGCTGGATCAGCGGATTCCTGGGCCGCGCCACTGCGCCGCAGAACCTGGGTGATGAACGTGTTGGCGGAATTAACCAGGTTTATGCCTGGAGCAAGAATTCCAGCGACAAGTTCAGTGGTGTGATCAAACAGTGGAAGCGTCGTAATCCCAAGGCCTACCGTGTGCTGCGACCGGTGTTGGCGTTGGTGGTGTCGGCGCTGTTGGGGTATTGGTTGTTTGGTTGAGGCCGATCACGAAATGAAAAACCGCTCCTTGGGAGCAGTTTTTTTAAGTTAGCCCGGTCTTGTGGTGAGGGCGGCGGTGTAAACCACTGTTGTTTTGTTTACCTGCGAAGCCATTGCAATACCTGTCACGCGCTGGTTATAGTCGGCGCGCGGTGGTTTACTAACCCACCTTCCAACCCATCAAAAAAGATCAGCCCATGCCTGCTTCCCTCTTCAACGCGGTAGTCGATTCAGCGGTCAACGCTGGCGTCGTGCCGTGCGGGAATCAGCAGCCTGCGCAGATCAGTCATTACCCCCCACCTGTCAGTAGCACGCCGGTGTGCGCAGTCGTATCACCGCCGGGCGTTGGCTTTTCGGGCTGATCAGCTTTTTTCTGCTGTTCCCATGCCCGTCTGAAAAAGCGCCCGCTTGAAAACAACTACTGAATTTCAGCTTCGGCTGAGTTGGCTTTTTGCCTGACTACAGGTGGTATTCATGTTTGTCCTTTCGAAAAAATCCGCGCTCGCGGCGGCGTCCACGAGCCTGTTCGTTTTGCTGTGGAGCAGCGGGGCGATCTTCTCCAAATGGGGCCTGGCCCACGCGTCACCGTTTGCCTTTTTGCTGTTTCGTTTCGCCATCGCGCTGTGCGGTCTGGTGCTGCTGGTGCCGTTGCTCAAGCTCAAACTGCCCAAGGGTGGCAAGCCGATGTTGTATGCAATGGCCACGGGCGTGGTGTTGCTGGGGGCCTACCAGATTTTCTATCTGCTGGCCCTGGACCTGAACGTCACGCCGGGGGTCATGGCGACGATCATGGGCGTGCAGCCGATCCTCACGGTGGTGTTGATGGAGCGGCAGCGTTCCTGGAGCCGGATGTTCGGCCTGGCGCTGGGGCTGGCGGGGTTGATCATGGTGGTCTATCAGGGCATCGGTCTGGCCGGCATGTCGTTGGCCGGCATGCTCTTCGGATTGCTGGCGCTGGCGAGCATGACGTTCGGTTCGATCATGCAGAAACGCATCACCGAAAATCCCCTCGGCACACTGCCAGTGCAATACCTGGCGGGACTGTTGCTCTGCGGGATCTTCGTGCCATTCCAACCTTTTCATTTCGAACACGGCAGCGGTTTCATCGTGCCGGTGTTGTGGATGGGATTGGTCGTGTCGGTGCTGGCGACCTTGCTGCTGTATCGCTTGATCGCCCGGGGCAACCTGGTCAATGTCACCAGTCTGTTTTACCTGGTGCCAGCGGTGACGGCGGTCATGGACTACCTGATTTTCGGCAACCGGCTGGCGGCATTGAGCATGCTCGGCATGCTGCTGATCATCGTCGGTCTGGTGTTCGTTTTCCGTCAATCAGCCTGAACCGAGCCGACGCCTATATCGCGAGCAGGCTCGCTCCCCCAGGTTATATGCGATCCCTGTGGGAGCGAGCCTGCTCGCGATGGCAATTTCAATAACGGCACATATTACCGGGCAACCACTTCACTCTTCTTCACCACCGCCGGCTTCAACACCAACCACAACGCCGCCGCGATCAACACCCCGCCATAAATGTGCGCCATCGACAGCGGCTCATCCAGCAACAACGCCCCCCACAACACTCCGAACGGCGGGATCATGAAGGTCACGGTCATCGACTTCACCGGGCCAACCGAGCTGAGCAAACGGAAGTAAATAATGTACGCAAACGCGGTGCACACCAGCCCCAACCCGAGCAATGACAACCAGACACTCCAGCCGCCCCAGCTCGCCGGTGGCTGGCTGATCACGCTGTAACCAAACAGTGGCAACAGAAACAACGTCGCGCCCAGCATGCTGCCCAACGCCGACAGTCGGCTGTCGAGACCACCGGCCTGATCAAGCCAACGGCGCGCGAGGAACCCGGCGAAACCGTAGCAGGTCGTGGCGAGCAGGCAGGCGAGGGCGCCCGTCAGCAGTTCCATGTCGAACGCCACCGGACCCGCACGCGTTAGGACTCCAACGCCAAACAGCCCGAGAAACACCCCGCCAAGCTTGGCGGCGGTGAGCCTTTCATGAAAGAACAGACCGCCGATCAGCACACCCATCAGCGGCGTGGTGGCGTTGAAGATGGCCGAGTAACCGGCCGGCAGCACTTGCGCGGCGACCGAATACAGGGTCGCCGGAATCCCTGAGTTGATCACCCCGAGCAGCATCACGGTTTTGAGCTTGCCTTTGAAATCCCAGCTGATGCGCATCAGCCCGAGGATCACCAACAGGCCGACCGCGGCAATCGACACGCGGAAAAAGGCAGTGGGGATTGTGCCAATCACCGGGGCGATGATGCGCATGAACAGAAAACTCGCGCCCCAAATGGCGGCAAGCGACAGCAAACGCAGAGTATCGACGGGGTTCACAGCACATTCCTTCCTTGATTGGCGCGCAAGTGTCGCGCCAGTCAGGACGCAAGGCAATGGTTGCGTTGCGTAACAAAGGGCCACTAAGCTCAGGCCCCAACGATAAGATTCAGCCGCCGAGGTTTTACCTATGCCGCAGCAATGGCCCGCCGCCGACATCGCCCGAATGATCCTCGATGGCTTTGACGATTATCGCGAGCATTTCCGCCAGATCACCGACGGCGCCCGAGCCCGCTTCGAGCAGGCCAAGTGGCAGGAGACGCAATCGGCGTCGGCGGCGCGGATCAATCTGTACGAAGAAAAAGTCGGCGAAACAGTGGAACGGCTGCGCATCGCTTTCGACGCCGACACGCTGGATGTCAGTTGCTGGCCGCTGGTCAAAAGCGCTTACATCACCTTGATCGACCTGCGCTTCGACGATGAGCTGTCCGAGACCTGGTACAACTCGATCTTCTGCGGGCTGTTCAGCCATGACCTGATCAGCGACGGCTGCATGTTCATCCACACCACCCGGCCGAGCCTGCGCCGGGCCCGTGCCGCGCAAACCCGCACGTACAAGCCCCAGGGCCAACTGTCCGGGATGCTGGCGAGCATTTTTGCCGACTACCGCTTCAGCGAGGATTACGCCAACCTGGCGGGCGACCTGTCTCGACTCGAAGGGCAATTGCGTGAGAACCTGCCGGACTGGGTCTGCAAGGATCCGGAGTTGAGCGTCGAACTGTTTTCCTCGGTGCTTTACCGCAACAAGGGCGCGTACCTGGTGGGGCGCATCTACACCCAGGACGAACAATGGCCGCTGGTGATTCCGCTGCTGCACCGCGAAGGCCGCGGGATTCAGATCGATGCGCTGATCACCGATGAAGCGGACGTGTCGATCATCTTCTCGTTCACCCGTTCGTATTTCATGGTCGACGTGCCGGTACCGGCGGAGTTCATCGGTTTCCTCAAACGCATCCTGCCGGGCAAGCACATTGCCGAGCTGTACACCTCGATCGGTTTCTACAAGCACGGCAAGTCCGAGTTCTACCGGGCGCTGATCAATCACCTGGCCAACACCGACGACCAGTTCATCATGGCCCCTGGCGTGCGTGGCATGGTGATGAGCGTGTTCACCCTGCCGGGTTTCAACACCGTATTCAAAATCATCAAAGACCGCTTCTCGCCGTCGAAGAACGTCGACCGCGCCACGGTGATCGAGAAGTACCGTTTGGTGAAGAGCGTCGACCGGGTCGGACGCCTGGCCGACACCCAGGAATTTGCCGACTTCCGTTTCCCATTGAGCAAATTCGACCCGGCGTGCCTGGAAGAGCTGCTTGAGGTGGCCGCGTCCACGGTGTCGGTTGAGGACGACACCGTGCTGATCCGCCATTGCTGGACCGAACGGCGGATGACGCCGTTGAACCTTTATCTGGAGAACGCCAACGACGCTCAGGTCCGAGAGGCGCTGGAAGATTACGGTCTGGCGATCAAGCAACTGGCGGCAGCAAACATCTTTCCCGGTGACATGCTGCTGAAGAACTTTGGCGTCACTCGTCATGGGCGGGTGGTGTTTTATGACTATGACGAGATCTGCTTCCTGACTGAGGCCAACTTCCGTCACATCCCGCTACCGCGTACGCCGGAAGATGAGATGGCGTCCGAGCCGTGGTATTCGATTGGGCCGCTGGATGTGTTTCCTGAGGAGTTTCCGCCGTTTTTGTTTGCCGATTCCGGACAGCGCAAGTTGTTTGATCAGTTGCATGGTGAGTTGTACAACGCTGATTACTGGAAGAGCCTGCAGGAGGCGATTCGGGCGGGGAAGGTGATTGATGTGTTTCCGTATCGGCGTAAGGGCCTGGATAACGAATAGTCGCAATTGCACGACGTCGTAGCAGCTGTCGAGCCCCAGCGAGGCTGCGTCGGGGCCAACGCAGCCTCGCTGGGGCTCGACAGCTGCTACAGGGATCTCGTTCGTTCTTTAAATCTGCGACAATCCGCCCCCTGCGCCACCAGACAACTTATTGCGTACCAGATGACTGACGAATCGCCTTCAATCGACAAACTGCTGAAAAACCTCGATCACGCCATGCTCGCCGACCGCCACCGGCTGCGGCGGCAGTTGCTTGAGCTGCGCAAAAAACCTGATGAGGCCAAGCTGGCCCAGTGGGTGACACGCATGCAGGCGTCCTGTGATCAGGTGTTGGCGCGGCGTGCCAGCCTGCCGGTGATTCGATACGACGACAGCCTGCCGATCGCCGCCAAACGCGCCGAAATCAAAGAAGCACTGCTCAAGCATCAGGTGCTGATCATTGCCGGTGAAACCGGTTCGGGTAAAACCACCCAGTTGCCGAAGATCTGCCTGGAAATCGGTCGCGGCCAGCATGGCCTGATCGGCCACACCCAGCCGCGTCGAATCGCCGCCCGCAGCGTGGCCAGCCGGGTTGCCGAAGAACTGGCAACGCCGTTGGGCGCGCTGGTCGGCTACCAGGTGCGGTTCGAGGACCAGAGCGATTCCAACACCCTGATCAAACTGATGACCGACGGCATCCTGCTGGCGGAAACCCAGAACGACCGCTACCTCGAACGCTACGACACGATCATCGTCGACGAAGCCCACGAGCGCAGCCTCAACATCGACTTCCTGCTCGGTTACCTGAAAACCCTGCTGCCGCGTCGTCCGGACCTGAAAGTCATCATCACCTCGGCGACCATCGACCTGGAGCGCTTTTCCAAGCACTTCGACGATGCGCCGATTGTCGAAGTCTCCGGCCGCACCTTCCCGGTGGACACCTGGTATCGCCCGCTGACCCTGGAGCAGGACGAAGAGGGCAACCGCGTCGAGGATGACTTGACGGTGGATCAGGCGATTCTCGCCACCCTCGACGAAATCGCCGCGTTCGAACGCAGCGAGCGCAAGAGCCCCGGCGATGTGCTGGTGTTCCTGCCCGGCGAGCGCGAAATTCGCGACGCCGCCGACATGCTGCGCAAGGCTCAGCTCAAGCACACCGAGATTCTGCCGCTGTACGCACGCTTGTCGCCGGCCGAACAGCAGCGGATTTTCCAGTCGCACCCAGGCCGTCGCGTGGTCCTGGCGACCAACGTCGCGGAAACCTCGCTGACGGTGCCGGGTATTCGTTACGTGATCGACAGTGGCACCGCGCGCATCAGCCGCTACAGCTACCGCGCCAAGGTCCAGCGTCTGCCCATCGAAGCGATTTCCCAGGCCAGCGCCAACCAGCGTAAAGGTCGCTGCGGGCGGGTTGAACCGGGCATTTGCATCCGCCTCTATGGCGAGGAAGATTTCATCGGTCGCCCGGAGTTTACCGACCCGGAAATCCTGCGGACCAACCTCGCGGCGGTGATTTTGCAGATGCTGCATCTGCGCCTCGGCGAGATCACCGATTTCCCGTTTATCGAGCCGCCGGATGGCAAGGCCATCAGCGACGGTTTCAACCTGCTGCAAGAACTCTCGGCGGTCGACCGCAACAGCCAGCTGACCCCGCTGGGTCGGCAGTTGGCGCGGTTGCCGGTGGACCCGCGCATGGGCCGCATGTTGCTGGAAGCGGCGAAACTCGGCAGCTTGCAGGAAGTGCTGATCGTCGCCAGCGCCATGTCGATTCAAGACCCGCGCGAACGTCCGCCGGAGCGTCAGCAAGCGGCGGATCAGGCGCACGCTCAGTGGAAAGACGTGGACTCGGACTTCGCCGGGCTGGTCAATCTGTGGCGTGGTTTCGAAGAACAGCGCCAGGCCCTGACCGCCAGTCCGCTGCGTAATTGGTGCCGTAAGAACTTCCTGAATTACCTGCGTCTGCGCGAATGGCGCGACTCTCATCGCCAGTTGAGCCTGATCTGCCGCGACATGCAGTTGAGCCTCAACAAAGAGCCGGCGGATTACCCGAAACTGCACAAAGCCGTGCTCTCGGGGCTGCTCAGCCAGATCGGCCAGAAAACCGAAGACGGCGACTACCTCGGCGCCCGTCAGCGGCGCTTCTGGATTCACCCGTCATCGGGTCTCGGCAAGAAACGCCCGCAATGGCTGATGGCTGCCGAGCTGGTGGAAACCACCAAGCTTTACGCGCGGATGGTCGCCAAGATCGACGCCGACTGGATCGAGCCGTTGGCTGGGCACCTGATCAAGAAAAACCACTTCGAACCCCATTGGGAGAAGAAGCGCGGTCAGGTCGTGGCCTTCGAGCAAATCACCTTGTTCGGGCTGATCGTGGTCGGTCGCCGGCCGGTGCATTACGGGCCGATCGACCCTTTGGTGTCTCGTGAGTTTTTCATTCGCGAAGGCCTGGTGCGCGGCGAGATTCAGTCCAAGGCCAAGTGCCTGACGGCCAATGCGCAGCTGCTGGAGCAACTCGACGAACTGGAAGCCAAGGCCCGTCGTCGCGACATTCTGGCCGACGAAGAAACGCTGTTCGCCTTCTACGACGCGCGACTGCCGGCAGAGATTCACCAGACCGCCACGTTCGACAGCTGGTACCGAATCAACAGCCAGAAAGACCCGCAACTGCTGATCATGCGCGAAGAAGACGTACTGGCTCGCGAGGCCAGTGAAGTCACCGCCTTGCATTACCCGGACACCTTGCACATCGGTGATCTGGAGTTGGCGCTGAGTTACCACTTCGAACCCAATCACCCGCGCGATGGCGTGACCCTGCGAGTGCCGGCGCCGTTGTTGCCGATGCTGCCGCCGGAGCGTCTGGAATGGCTGGTGCCGGGCGTCATCGAGGCCAAGTGCATCGCGCTGGTGCGCAACCTGCCCAAAGCCCTGCGCAAGAACTTCGTGCCGGTGCCGGACTTCGTCAAAGCCGCGTTGCAGCGCATGACCTTCGCCGAGGGCTCGTTGCCGCAGGCGTTGGGCCGTGAACTGTTGCGCATGACCGGTGCGCGGGTCAGCGATGAAGCCTGGGCGCAAGCGTCGCAACAGGTCGACAGTCATCTGCGGATGAACCTGGAAATCGTCGACGGCCAGGGTAAGTTCCTCGGTGAGGGACGTGATCTGGCGGAACTGACGGCACGCTTTGCCGAAGCCAGTCAGGCTGCGCTGGCCGTACCGCAAACCGCAAAAAACCAGCAGCCGGTCGAGCCGAAAGTCTTCGCCGCTGTCGCCGAGAAAACCCAGCAAAAGATCGCCGGGTTGTCGATGACGGTCTATCCGGCGCTGGTGGAAGAGAGCGGCACGGTCAAGGAAGGGCGTTTCTCGACCCCGGCCGAGGCCGAGTTCCAGCATCGCCGTGCCTTGCAGCGCCTACTGATGCAGCAGTTGGCCGAGCCAGCGAAGTTCCTGCGCGGCAAGTTGCCGGGGCTGACCGAACTGGGCTTGATGTACCGCGAATTGGGGCGCACCGATGCCTTGGTGGAAGACATCCTGCTGGCCAGCCTCGATAGCTGCATTCTCGACGGTGAAGACCCGCTGCCACGGGATGGCGCCGGGTTGGCGTCACTGGCCGAACGCAAGCGCGGCGGCTGGACGGAGCACGCCGAACGTCTGGCGAAGCTGACGCTGGAGATTCTCAAGCTCTGGCACGGCCTGCAAAAGCGCTTCAAGGGCAAGATCGACCTGGCGCAAGCCGTGGCCTTGAACGACATCAAGCAGCAACTCAGTCATTTGGTGTATCCGGGTTTTGTACGGGAAACCCCGATGCAGTGGCTCAAGGAGCTGCCGCGCTATCTGAAAGCGGTCGAGCAGCGCTTCGAGAAAATCGGCGCTCAGGTGCAACGGGATCGGGTCTGGAGTGGCGAATTGTCCGGCCTGTGGACGCAATACCAGACCCGCGCCAACAAACAGGCCCAGGAAGGCAAACGCGATCCGCAGCTGGAACTCTATCGCTGGTGGCTTGAGGAATACCGGGTTTCGCTGTTCGCCCAGCAATTGGGGACCAAGGTGCCAATCTCCGATAAGCGTTTGAACAAACAATGGACACAAGTCGAGCCGTAGTTTTCGATCTCGCAAAAGGGGCCAAACCCCAGCGTTTATGGCAAACTTCGCGCCTATAAACGCCGGCCCCGCAGTTTTGAGCCTTCACAGGCCAGGGCGGATCGGAATAAAGCGATGCCACGTTTGCTTTCCGTGACGGGAACAGACTCTTTGTGTGTTGGTACGTCGGTGCCAATACTTTCTGCCTGAACAGATTAGAGAAACGACCATGCATAACGTCGTCATCAGCGGCACCGGCTTGTACACCCCGGCCAACAGCATCTCCAACGAAGAGCTGGTGCAGTCTTTCAATGCTTACGTCGCGCAATTCAACGCCGACAATGCCGACGCCATCGCGCGCGGCGAAATCGAAGCGTTGACCGAGTCCAGCGCGGCGTTTATCGAAAAAGCGTCTGGCATCAAAAGCCGCTTTGTCATGGACAAGGACGGCATTCTCGATCCGCAACGCATGGCGCCTTGCCTGCCGGAACGCTCGAATGACGAGTGGTCGGTGCTTTGCCAAATGGCCATCGGTGCCGCCGAGCAAGCCTTGCAGCGCGCCGGCAAGACCGCCACGGACATCGACGGCGTGATCGTCGCCTGCTCCAACCTGCAGCGGGCCTATCCGGCCATCGCCATCGAAGTTCAAGAAGCCTTGGGCATTCAGGGGTTCGGTTTCGACATGAACGTCGCCTGCTCCTCGGCAACCTTCGGCATTCAGGCCGCCGCCAACAGCGTGCAACTGGGCCAGGCCCGGGCGATCCTGATGGTCAACCCGGAAGTCTGCACCGGTCATCTGAACTTCCGCGACCGCGACAGCCACTTCATCTTCGGTGACGCCGCGACTGCCGTGGTCATCGAACGCGCCGACCTGGCGACGTCCAAGCACCAGTTCGATGTCGTCAGCACCAAGCTGCTGACCAAGTTCTCCAACAACATCCGCAACAACTTCGGCTTCCTTAATCGCGCGGCGGAAGAGGGCATCGGTGCCAAGGACAAACTGTTCGTGCAGGAAGGTCGCAAGGTATTCCGCGATGTCTGCCCGATGGTCGCCGAGCTGATCGCAACGCACCTGGAAGAGAACGCGCTCAACATCAGCGACGTGAAACGCTTCTGGCTGCATCAGGCCAACCTCAGCATGAACCACCTGATCGTCAAGAAACTGCTGGGCCGTGAAGCCACTGAAGAAGAAGCTCCGGTGATTCTCGACACCTACGCCAACACCAGCTCCGCCGGTTCCGTGATTGCGTTTCACAAATATCAGGATGATTTGGCCGCCGGATCGCTGGCCGTACTCAGCTCGTTCGGCGCCGGTTACTCGATTGGTAGCGTGATTCTGCGCAAGCGCTGAGTTCGTCAAAAAAGATCGTCCGAGTTCGGACGATTTTTTTGCGCAGACAAAAAAACTCGCGTTGCTGTATCGGACGGATGATGGGGACCGATACAGCAA
Source organism: Pseudomonas sp. MDT1-16 (assembly GCF_054898115.1). Classification (NCBI taxonomy): domain Bacteria; kingdom Pseudomonadati; phylum Pseudomonadota; class Gammaproteobacteria; order Pseudomonadales; family Pseudomonadaceae; genus Pseudomonas; species Pseudomonas sp. MDT1-16. The sequence goes on along the minus strand of NZ_CM142717.1, from coordinate 4,747,820 downwards.
CGCGAGTTTGGTAAAGCAGCTCAGGCTTCCTTGCCCGAGCCGTGTAGCGTGGATCAGAACTTGGCTTCAGCATCCAGTTGCAGGGTGTTGATTTTCGAATCCCGCAGGGTGGCGTTGGTGTAGTCGGAGTCAGCCATTAAGTACGTCGCGCCGAGGGAGAAGTTCTTGTCGATCTCGTAGCTCACTTTCAGCTTGCTGCCGCGCGAACCGGTGAAACCGTTGGCGAAGTCGGAGTCGGTGAAGGCGCCGACCACCGCGTTACGCTGTACGTCGCGGTAGTTGTAGTCAACTCCGAAGCCGTAGAACTTGGTCTTGACGCCAGCCAGCCAGCCCATGTCCTGATCGTTGCTGGCATCGTCGTTGGTGACGATTTGACCGTAAAGCGACAGCGGCATTGGCAGGCCGCCGATGTCGAGCTGACCAAAGCCTTCGTACAGTTTGAACTGTTCGTTCGCGGTGTTGCCGTTGACGGCCAGTCGGCATGTTGCCGCGGCACACGTATTGTTGATGTCGTTGTCGTTGTCGTAAGCGTAGAGACTGCCGCCCAGAGTCATTTTCAAGTTGTCGGTGATCGCGAAACGCGCGCCCAACTGGCCCGCGTACAGACGCAGGTCATGACGGAACTGTTTGCCTTCGCCGTCGACGTTGTCCTTGAGCGTGTAGTGACCGGCGCTACCGAACATCTCGACAGGGCCCAGCGCGTGCTTGTAGGTTGCTGCCAGACCTTCAGGGCTGATGTCGCTATCCCAGATGATGTCGCCGGTGCTCACCCACGGTTGCGGCATCTTGCCGCCGATCAAGTGCAGGTCCTTGATGGCCGTCGGGTGGTAATCCACGTAGCCCTGGTCCAGCCAGATATCCTTCTTGGTGAAGTTGTTGTCCAGGCTCTGGTTGGTGGAGCGCGAATCGTTGTCGCTGCCCGTGGCGATCCGGATACCGGTGTCGACTTGCGGGTTGATTTCGGTGTAGGCACCCAGGCGCACACGAATGCGTTGACGGTCCTGGTCGCCAGTGTTGGAAACACCATCGTTCTTGACTGTTTCCTGACGGAAACGAACATCGCCCTTGAACTGGGTCTTGGCAGCCCACGCCAGTTTCTGGTCGAAGGTGCTCAGTTCATTGGTTTTCTTCGCGGTCGCCGCGATCTGCTCGTTGCTCTCTCGCTGAGCCTGACGGGCGATTTGCTGGTCTTTCTGATCCCTGGCCAGCTCGGCTTGCAGTTCGGTGTACTGCGCAGGCGAAATCGAGCCGTTTGCCTTGAGCATGTCGAGCAGTTTGGCGTCGACTGCGGCGCTGGCCGGAACGCTCATGGCCAGCAGCAGGCCACCACACAAGGCCGCCGCAGTTTTCGTGGAAGCAAGACGCATATCAATCTCCGAAGATGAGAGGGGATGACTGAGCCATCCAGGACACAACCGACCGTTGACGGGCGGAAACAGTGGCCGGGCTAGAACCCGACACTCTAAAAACAGGCGCCAGTATCGCGATGGTTTGTGACAGAGCAGTGGCAATGTGATGGCAGCTCGATGACGATATAAAGTCGTCACGAACTATTGAGCTAGAGCGCTGTCGTCGAATTGCTCATGTGCAATGCAGAGCGATAAGCGATACTCGCGGTGCTTTCATGCCATGAAGAGTGAGGATGGTGATGCCGTTGCAACGTCTGCAAAGCCTGTCGGAAATCGCCCCGCACACGTGGGATGCGTTGGTCCCCGATACTCAGCCATTTTTGCGTCACGCTTTTCTGAGCGCGCTGGAAGACAGCGCCAGCATTAGCCCCCATTCCGGATGGCAGCCCGAGCATTTGCTGCACATCGAAGGTGATCGTCTGATCGCCGCGCTGCCCAGTTACCGCAAATGGCATTCCTACGGCGAATACGTGTTCGATCATTCCTGGGCTGATGCGTGTGAGCGTGCCGGTATCGATTACTACCCCAAACTGTTGACGGCCGTGCCGTTCAGTCCGGTCAGTGGCCCGCGTTTGCTGGCAGCTACTCTCGAGGACGGATTCGAACTGTTGAAAAGCCTGCCCGGCTACCTTGAGATCGAACAACTTTCCAGCGCCCACATCAACTTCACGGATCCTTTCACCGACGCAGCATTGGCCGAACAGCCAGGCTGGTTGCAACGAATCGGCTGCCAGTACCACTGGCAGAATCGCGGGTATCGGGATTTTCAAGACTTCCTCGACGTCCTCAGTTCGCGCAAGCGCAAGCAGATGCGTAAGGAGCGCGAACAAGTGGCGGGGCAGGGCATTGATTTCGAATGGCTTGAAGGTCGGCAACTCGATCAGGCGCAGTGGGATTTTGTCTACGCCTGCTACGCCAACACCTATGCAGTGCGTCGGCAAGTGCCCTATCTGACGCGGGAGTTTTTCAGTCTGCTGGCCGAGCGCATGCCGGAGTCGATTCGTGTGGTGTTGGCCAAACAAGGTTCACGCCCAGTCGCGATGGCTTTCAGTCTGGTGGGTGGCGACAGTTTTTATGGTCGTTACTGGGGCTGCCTGGCAGAGTTCGACCGTCTGCATTTTGAGACCTGTTTCTATCAAGGCATGGACTACGCGATTGCCAACGGCTTCCAGCGATTCGATGCCGGTGCTCAGGGCGAGCACAAGTTGATTCGCGGGTTTGAACCCGTGATCACTCATTCATGGCACTACTTGCGTCATCCTGGTCTGAAAGCCGCCGTCAAAGACTTCCTGCACCAAGAGCGTGTTGGCGTGCTGGCGTATGCCGAGGAAGCGAGGATGGCCTTGCCTTACCGGCAAGACTGAGCCTTGCTCCGGGTTTTAGCATCCCCAGCGGAGAAGACGTGGCCAGGACCGCACTGCCGCAACCTCCCAATGAAGTAACTCCATGTAGCCGCTGGCGCAGCCTGCGTTCGGCTGCGCAGCAGTCGTTAATTCAGCAGATGCGTTATGCCTGAAACACCGCGTTATAGGATTTTGCGACTGCTTCGCAGCCGAACGCAGGCTGCGCCAGCTGCTACAAGGATCTCGGCGACCGACAAATTTAGTCGATCCCGACAAATCCACCGGTTTGATGCTGCCACAACCGCGCATACAACCCGCCATGGGCCAGCAGTTCGGCGTGGCTGCCGGTTTCTGCGATCTTGCCGTTTTCCAGCACTACCAGTCGGTCCATCCGGGCGATGGTCGAGAGCCGGTGGGCGATGGCGATCACGGTTTTGCCCTGCATCAGGGTTTCGAGGCTTTCCTGGATCGCCGCTTCGACCTCCGAGTCCAGCGCCGAGGTCGCCTCGTCCATGATCAGGATCGGCGCGTCCTTGAGCAGCACGCGAGCAATCGCAATCCGCTGGCGCTGGCCGCCGGAGAGTTTCACGCCGCGTTCACCGACATGGGCATCGAAACCGGTGCGGCCTTCGGCGTCCGACAACAACGGGATGAACGCGTCGGCTCGGGCCTTGTGTGCCGCTTCCCAAAGTTCGGCGTCGGTGGCGTCGGGTTTGCCGTAAAGCAAATTGTCGCGGATCGAGCGATGCAGCAGGGACGTGTCCTGGGTGATCATGCCGATGCGCTCGCGCAGGCTTTCCTGGCCGACTTCAGCAATGTTCTGCCCGTCGATGAGGATGCCACCGCCCTCCACGTCATAGAGGCGCAGCAGCAGGTTGACCAGGGTCGATTTGCCGGCACCGGAAGGACCGATCAGGCCGATTTTCTCGCCAGGCTTGATGGTCAGATTGAGGTCGCCGATGATCCCGCTCTTCTTGCCGTAGTGGAAATCCACGTGCTCGAAACGCACTTCGCCACGGGTGACCGCCAGCGGTTTGGCCTGTTCGCGATCGGTGACGCTGACTGGTTGAGAAATGGTCTGCAAACCGTCCTGGACCATGCCGATGTTTTCGAAAATCCCGGTGACCACCCACATGATCCAGCCGGACATGTTGACGATGCGGATCACCAGGCCGGTGGCCAGGGCAATCGCGCCTACGGTGATCATCGATTGCGTCCACAGCCACAGGGCCAGGCCGGTGGTGCCGACGATCAGCAAGCCGTTCATGCTGGTGATGACCACGTCCATGCTGGTGACCACGCGGCCGGCCAGTTGGGCTTTTTCGGTTTGTTCCTTGATCGCTTCGCGAGCGTATTGCTGCTCGAAATTGGTGTGGGCGAACAGCTTCAGCGTGGTGATGTTGGTATAGCCATCGACAATCCGCCCCATGAGTTTTGAGCGCGCATCGGAGGACACGACCGAGCGCTCCTTGACCCGTGGCACGAAGTAGTAAAGGGCACTGATGAAGGCGACGATCCAGGTCAGTAGCGGGATCATCAGGCGCCAGTCGGCTTCGGCGAATAGCACCAGCGAACTGATCGCGTAGATCAGCACATGCCACAGCGCGTCCACCGCTTGCACGGCGGAATCGCGCAGCGAGTTGCCGGTCTGCATGATGCGTTGGGCGATGCGCCCGGCGAAGTCGTTCTGGAAAAAATTCAGGCTCTGTTTGAGCACATAACTGTGGTTCTGCCAGCGGATCAGGCTGGTCATGCTGGGGCTCAGGGTCTGGTGCACCAGCAGGTCATGCAGGCCAACAAAAATCGGCCGAAAAACCAGGGCTACCACCGCCATCCAGGCCAGCTCGATGCCGTGTTCCTTGAAGAAATCGACGTTAGGCGTGCCTTGGGTCAGGTCGATGATGCGACTCAGGTAACTGAACAGCGCCACTTCGATCAGCGCACCGATCAGACCGACGAACAGCAGGACGGCGAAACTCGGCCAGACCTGCTTCAGGTAATAGGTATAGAAAGGCAGAACCCGATCCGGCGGAGCGGCCGTCGGGGCATCGCGGAAAATGTCGATCAGTTTCTCAAAACGGCGATAAAGCATCAGTTCTCCGCCCGCGCACGGGCTCTCCTTTGAACAGTGTGAGCGGCGCGCTCCGGCAGCCGCTCATGACTTCCTGTTTAGCTTAGTCGATGACTTTGGCCGACTTGATGAACACAGGGTCGGCCGGCACATCTTTCATGCCGCCACGGGTGGTGGTTTGAGAGTTGACGATGACGTCCACCACGTCCATGCCTTTCACGACTTTACCGAACACGGCATAGCCGTCGCCCTGGTCGAGGAAGTCGTTGTCTTTGACGTTGACGAAGAACTGGCTCGTGGCCGAATCAGGGTTAGAGGTGCGGGCCATGGACAGCGTGCCACGGACGTTATGCAGACCGTTTTTGGACTCGTTCTTGATCGGTGCCTTGGTTTCTTTCTGCTGCATTTGTTGAGTAAAACCGCCGCCCTGGACCATGAAGCCAGGAATTACACGGTGGAAAATCGTGTTGTTGTAGAAGCCGCTGTTGACGTAATCAAGGAAGTTCTTGGTACTGATCGGGGCCTTGACCGGGTCCAGTTCGATTTCGATCTGGCCGTTGGTGGTTTCCAGCAACACGTGCGGCGCCTTGGCGGGCGTTGCGGCCATCAGGTTGGCGGCAAACAGAACGGTGCCAGCGACGAGGGCGATTTTTTTCAGCATGGGTCAGTGATCCTGAGTGGGGTGGTGTCGACTGCGGTGAGAAACTCGAGCAGGGTTTGGTTGAAGCGTTCGGGTTGATCGAGCGGGGTGGCGTGGCGCGAATCGGCGATCACCACCAGCCGCGCATCGGGCAGCAGTTTTATGTAGGCCTCTTTCAGCGAGACCGGTGTGTAGTCACGGTCGGCGCTGACGATAAGGGTTGGACAGGAGACCTTCGAAAGTCGTTCCTGAACACCCCAACCAACGATCGCGTCGAAGCTGGCGAGATAAGCATGTTTGTCGTTTTTTGCCCAGCGCTCGGCCATCTTTTGTCGCAAATCAGCCTGTTCCGGTTTAGGGAACAGCTTGGCGCCCAGAGCCTTGCCGATAGCGCCTAGGCTGAGGACGCGCATCAGGCTCCAGCGCTTGAACCACTGCCAATAGTCGTCGCGGCTGCGCAGTTTGACCTCGGGCGCGCTGTTGACGATGCACAGGCTTTTGAGCAGTTGCGGCTGATCCACGGCCAGTTGAAAACCGATCATGCCGCCCATGGACAAGCCCACGTAATGAGTGGGGCCCAGGTTCAGATGTTCGATCAGGGCGATCAGGTCGGCGCTGAACCCGGCGATGCTGTAGCGCTCACGGGGTTTGTCGGAGCGACCGTGGCCACGCACATCCGGGACGATCACCCGGTAGCGGGCCGACAGCGCCGGGATCTGCTGTTCCCAGTCCAGGGTGCTGGAACCCAGCCCGTGAACCAACAGCAACGGCGTGCCGTGGCCATATTCCTCATAGTGCAGGTTGCAACCTTCATGTTCGAAATAGGCCATGTTTACACTCCGTGTCAGGCTTGTTCAGGGGCGGCGAACGGTGCATCCAGCGGCGCGGTGTCGAAAGTGCGCAGCAGTTCGATGAGAATCTGCGTGGCCGGACCCAAGGGTTTGTCCTTGTTTGAGTACAGGTAGAAGCTCGGGTTGCGGCTGCCACCCTGGTCCAACGGTAGCAGCTTGAGCAGACCTTCCTTGAGTTCTCGTTCGATCATGTGCCGAGGCAACCAGGCGAAACCCAGGCCGCTGCTGACAAAAGTCGCGGCGGTGGCGAGGCTGCCGACGGTCCAGCGCTGTTCCGCGCCGAGCCAGCCAACGTCCCGTGGCTGCTGGCGACCGGAGTCGCGGATGACCACTTGCAACTGGCTTTCCAGGTCCTGGAAATTCAGTTCGCGATTAAGGCGATGCAAGGGATGCTCGGGATGGGCGACCGCGACGAACTCGACGTCGCTCAATTCCGCGCCCAGGTAACCCGGGATGCTGAAACCACTGATGGCCAGGTCGGCCACGCCTTCGAGCAGTACTTCTTCAACGCCCGACAACACCTCTTCACGCAGACGCACCCGGCAGCCACGGCTTTGCGGCATGAACGCGGTCAAGGCGCGGACGAGGCGGGCGCTCGGGTACGCAGCGTCGACTACCAGCCGCACTTCCGCTTCCCAGCCTTGTTCCATGTGATGGGCCAGGTCTTCCAGCTGACTGGCCTGTTTCACCAGTTGCCGGGAACGGCGCAGCAGCACCCCGCCGGCTTCGGTCAGCACCGCTTTGCGGCCGTCGATGCGCAACAGCGGCACGCCGAGCTGGTCCTGCATGCGCGCCACGGTGTAGCTCACCGACGATTGCGAGCGGTGCAGCGCTTCGGCGGCCTGGGCGAAACCGCCGTGGTCGACCACGGCCTGTAACGTTCGCCATTGATCAAGGGTCACGCGGGGCGCTTTCATGAATAGCTCCTCTTGTCTAAGCTGGCAGTCCTTATTGGAGACTGCTGAATGAAAAAGCTTTGTTGTGTGGTGTCGGGTTGTGTGCTGCTGGTGATGTTGCCGCTGACGGCCTTTGCCTATCCAATCGATGTTCAAAAACAGCTGAATGGCTTGAGCATCGACTACAACGCGTATGACACAGATAGCGACATTGCTTCCATTCAGGTGAACAACTACGGCACCACCGATGCGTCTTGTACGGTGGTTTTCAACAACGGCCCGGAAGCACCGCGCACCCGCAAGATTGAAGTGGCCGCAGGCAAACACAAAAATGCCACCGCCAAGTTCACCCGGACCATCATCAAGATGCGTATCAAACTGACCTGCACCCCAAAATGACACAACGCGGAGCACACTCGCCGGGTACGCTCCGCTTATAAACAAATTTATCGATGATTTATAGCAGTTACTTGCGCTTTTTCATCGATATAGTTCTGTTTAACCTTCACTCCATCGCCTTACAGCATTCTCAGATGGAGCCTACATCCCATGTCACGTGTTCTGATCATCGAAAGCAGCGCCCGTCAGCAAGACTCGGTTTCCCGTCAACTGACCCAGACCTTCATCAGCCAGTGGAAAGCCGCTCACCCGGCCGACCCGATCACCGTGCGTGACCTGGCCGTCAACCCGGTGCCGCACCTGGACATCAACCTGCTGGGCGGCTGGATGAAACCTGCTGAACAACGCAATGACATCGAACAGGCTTCCCTGGAACGCTCCAACCAGCTGACCGACGAACTGCTGGCCGCCGACGTGCTGGTCATGGCTGCGCCGATGTACAACTTCGCGATCCCAAGCACGTTGAAAGCCTGGCTCGATCACGTGCTGCGTGCCGGCGTCACCTTCAAGTACACCGACACCGGCCCACAAGGTCTGCTCAGCGGCAAGCGTGCCTATGTGTTGACTGCTCGCGGCGGGATCTACGCCGGCAGCACCGCGGATCACCAGGAACCGTACCTGCGTCAGGTCATGGGCTTCATCGGGATCCACGACGTGACCTTTATTCACGCCGAAGGCATGAACCTGGGCGGCGACTTCCAGGAGAAGGGACTGAGCCAGGCCAACGCCAAGCTGGCCCAGGTCGCCTGAGGCTTTAATCGCCAGATAATCCCTTGATGTTCAAGTGACCTGGCGAACCTCTTCAAGGCTTTACGCGCATCGAACCTCCCTTTGCACTTGTTGCTCCTGAGTGCTGTAGCCCGATTGAACGCTTTAGCGAGATCGGGCTTTTTTTTGCCTGGGATTTAGTGATGGCTAGCAAAAACCGCTATCGTCGCCGCCATTCGAAATGAGGCGAGCATGGGCTATCTACTTTTTGTCACGCTGATTCAGGCGTTTTCCTTCAGTCTGATCGGCGAATACCTGGCCGGTCATGTCGACAGTTACTTTGCGGTGCTGGTGCGAGTGGTGCTGGCGGGGCTGGTGTTCATTCCGTTGACTCGCTGGCGTTCGGTTGAACCGGCATTCATGCGCGGCATGCTGCTGATCGGCGCGTTGCAGTTCGGCGTGACGTACGTCTGCCTGTACCTGAGCTTTCGGGTGCTGACAGTGCCGGAGGTGTTGCTGTTCACCATCCTCACGCCGCTGCACGTGACCTTGATCGAAGACGCGCTGAACCGGCGCTTCAACCCATGGGCATTGATCGCCGCATTGGTGGCGGTGATGGGCGCGGCGGTGATTCGCTATGACCGGATCAACCCGGATTTCTTCATGGGGTTTCTGCTGCTGCAACTGGCCAACTTCACCTACGCCGCCGGGCAGGTGCTCTACAAGCATCTGGTCGCCCGTCATCCGAGCGATCTACCGCATTATCGGCGCTTCGGTTACTTCTATCTCGGCGCATTGGCAGTGGCGTTGCCAGCGTTTCTGCTGTTCGGCAAACAGAACTTCCTGCCCGAAGCACCGCTGCAATGGGGCGTGCTGGTGTTCCTCGGCCTGGTCTCGACTGCGCTCGGGTTGTACTGGTGGAACAAGGGCGCGTGCCTGGTGAATGGCGGGACGCTCGCGGTGATGAACAACCTGCATGTGCCGGTGGGATTGCTCATCAATCTGCTGATCTGGAATCAGCATGAAGCGCTGGGGCGGTTGTTCCTGGGTGGGGTGGTGATTCTGATGGCCGTGTGGATCAGCCGGTTGGGTGTACGCCAATCGATAACCACACACTAAACCCCTGTAGGAGCGAGGCTTGCCCGCGAAGGCGGTGTGTCAGTCGGCGACGATGTTGCCTGACACACCGCCTTCGCGGGCAAGCCTCGCTCCTACAGGGATATGTGGTGCTACATGATGTGTTTTTCGGGTTCAGGGATGTGGCTCGCGCCGAGCACTGCCGGAAGCAACCCGGCCCTCAGGTCACCGCCGCTCGGTTGCTGATAAAGGCTCAAGCCAAACTCCGGCAACACCGCCAGCAAGTAATCAAAAATATCCCCCTGAATCCGCTCGTAATCGGCCCACGCCGTAGTGCGAGTAAAGCAGTAAATTTCCAGCGGAATACCCTGGGCCGTGGCCTGCATTTGCCGAACCATGCAGGTCATGTTCGGCTGGACCTCCGGGTGACTCTTCAAATACGCCAGCGCATAGGCGCGGAAAGTCCCGATATTGGTCATCCGCCGACGGTTGGCCGACATCGCCGCCACATTGCCCTGGGCTTCGTTCCAGGCCTTGAGTTCAGCCTGCTTGCGGCTGATATAGTCGGTCAGCAAGTGTACCTGGGCCAGTTTTGACTCTTCGTCATCACGCACAAACCGCACGCCGCTGGCGTCGATGAACAGGCTGCGCTTGATCCGACGCCCACCAGATTGCTGCATGCCGCGCCATTATCACCGGTAAAAGATTTATACTATCGCTGGAGATTTCCACGCGGTTCCCCCCTCAAAACCTCCAAAAATCATCCAACCTTGACTGCCTCGACCCATTGCTTTCCCCTCAGCTCCATGTTCACAATAGGCAATCGCCACAAACTATATACTATATACTACTAACCCAGGCCTGATAGACACACCATGCCGCAGGTTAAAGAAAAGACCCAGGAGCCCCAGGCATGGCATCAGCTATCAAGATCAACACGCGTTACGTCAACGACGACACAGGTCGTGAAATGGAGCTCCCAGGGATTTTTACGAAGGACGGAATTCTACTTTCACATCTACGGTTTCTAGCTTCCTCGCGCTACCTGAAGAAGAGCGCGTCGTGGAGGGAGCGGAATGTGTTTTCGGTGAAGCTTGTGCTTTCGTACATTCGTGCCAACGAGGGGCGGTTCAAGAAGACCTCTGAGCTGTTAGAAGGATTTGCAGCCGCGCTCGAATACGGGACGATCAACATTGAGAGTCAGCGTGATCCGAGTGGACTCTACTGGACTCCACGCAAAGCTGAGGACGCCCGTACGATCCTCAATCACATCACGGCCTATACAGACTGGCTCGCGGAGCAGCCTGCTTATCAAACGTCACGAGCGAACCCCTTCCAAAAGGCTACATCGGTTGAGGAGCGTATGAATTGGTGCGCTTACTACCACAAGCAGGCCAACGTTTTCCTATGCCATCTGAACAAGCCTGTGGACGCCGTTGCGCAAAATGCCAGGGTGCGCAGGATTCAGACATCAGAGGTGCCGTCTTTCAATAAAAGGCCGACTAAGCGATTCCCTGAAAGCGAAATCGTCAATTTGCTTGAGAACGGTTGGATTCGCCGAGTGGGGAGTTCTGACGCTACGCCCCATGATTTCATCGATTACAAAGGGCGGGCTATCACAATCTTGATGCACTACGCTGGGCTGCGTAAGAGCGAAATATTTCATATGTTTCTATCGGATGTAATCGTTGATAGAAAACGCAATGAAGCGATTGTTCGAATTTGGCATCCCGCGCAGGGCCGGGTGCAGGAAGAGGGCTATTCAAACCGTCGTGACTATCTGAACAGAAGATATCGACGAAAGCCCCGCACCGAATATCTAAAAAGTGACTCGTTGCACGCCGGTTGGAAGTCGCCTCTGTTAACTGATGGGGCTGATGGATATTTGGAGGTTTATTTCTACCCTCTAGATACAGCGAAGCTATTCTTACTTAATTATATTAACTATTTGAAGTATCAGCGCGTCGATCCAGCGCCCCATGATGATCACCCTTATGCGTTTACTAACACAGAAGGGAAACCTGAGACGATGAAGAACTTTAACCGTCAGCACCGGGATGCTGTGAATCGAATTGGTCTTGCGCATGCCAAGGAGATCGGAACAACTGAGCACGGTCATCGCCATTCCTATGGATATCGGCTGTGTGAATCTGATTTGCCCCCAGTATTTATTCAAAAGGCCCTGCACCATAGAAACCTAAGTTCCCAGGAAGTCTACAAGCAACCTACTCATGAAGATGCGCGGTTAGAAATGCAGAAGGGCGAAAAGCGGCTCGCTGAAAAGCGGCGGGCACTTGAGGAGGGGCGGGGAACTTCGGCTGAATCGAAGACCTGACCAGTTTAAGACTTTTGGCTTGGCAGCTGCACTCAGCTGCCAAGTTGTGACCTCCAGATCCTCCTTCTCTCCAGCTCTCTAAGCCTCCCAAAGCCTAACAAGCCTCAAGAGCAGCCCATTCCTTCACGTCCAGGCCGTCCCCCCACAACACACAAAGTACACAACGCTTCTTCTGCAGAAAGCGGAGGTGCAAGCGAGATCAGGAATCAGGAAGCAAGGCCCTTACGAAGGTTGGTCAGGGGTGAACGCATCCACTCCGAAAACACCATTTCCTGTGAAGCTTTTTTGCCTATCGAGACAAGCACGCCCGCGCGATGCTCAAAAAATAGCCATAAAGTGGCCGGCCGTTGTCCCCAAAAAGCACTGAAAATGTAACAAAATATTTCAGTTTCTACAGGGGGTTCATTTTAAAATAAATTCTTCAACTGAGACCGAACGCAGCTCCATTTAAAATCAGCATGCGCTCTCGTCAATTCTCGGGACTCCGGAAACACTGATGTCGCCAGATTTTAAAACTGCGAGCATCGATTTAAAATCAACACTCACTGTTTTTGAATTGAAGTCAATATTCAAAATAATCGGATCTTCGATTTTTAAGGATATTGGAAAGAGTCAAAAATGAGCCCTCTTTTTTCGCGGCGAAAACTGTTGTAGCGTTTGCAGTCTGTTTAACTTCATTGCGGGTTGGTTGTGTTGAAATCAGGCGAAAGAGCGGGCGAAGTAAAAAGTGCAGCAGAAGATAATACTCGGGAAGAACCGCTGGCGGTTGAAGAGGAAGTGGAGGGCGTTAAGGAGTCTAAGCGCAGACCCACGCGAGACTTTAGAAGCGTGGCACGCCGACCTCTTTCTGTTTCGGTGGAATATCTAAGTTATGAAGAGGCGTCTGCACTAATTGTCACCAGTGGTATTGTTAAGGTTGTTCAATACAAGAGGTTTCAAGAGTCGCGCACCGATTTGCCGAAACATCCGATGGCTGTATACGCAGATAAATGGGTAAGTTGGAATGGTTTTTTTGGTAAGCCTGAACCATATGCAACATTGGAAGAGTTTGAGGCGGTAGTGCGAGGTCTAAAAATCAATACGACGCGGGCCTATAATAAGGCTCGCGAACTTGATCCGAAGCTACCTGCGTTTCCTTCTTTGGTTTATAAGAATTTTCCTGGCTTCGCTGTAGTATTCGGCAAAGAAGAACCACCGTATAAGAGTATCGAAGAAGCCACTGCAGCTTGCACCAGACTAGGTATTCGTCACGTCGATGACTACAGGAGAAAACGTTCGGAAGATCCTAAACTTCCCCCGAGCCCAAGCAAGACCTATGGAATGTTCTTTACAACATGGGCCAGTTTTTTGGGTATGACTGAAGAACACATCCCTGACCCTGCTGCACAAGGCTTCTATGCGACCTATGCCGAATTCATTGAGGCAGTAAAACGCTTAGATGTTGTCACCAAGGAAGACTACGCTAGTAAGTACAACGCTGATCCGTTATTACCTGCGCGCCCGGAAAATATCTACGTAGCGGACTGGACAGGATGGTCTCCCGTTACGAACGCAAAAACATCATATTATTGCGTAACTTGGCAGCAAGCGCGGGAGCTTGCTATGCCTTATCGTTTTGTTGGTGCGTCTGATTATCAAAAACGATACAGCGTTGACGCGAGACTTCCTTCCAATCCGAAGAAACGATTTAGAGATTTTCCTGGATATGAGCGCTTCCTGTTGCCGGATGAATGCAAGTGCCTCGACGACCTTAAGTGGGTACTGAAAATCCTCAAAGTTTTCAGTAAGTCTGCTTATGATGAGGCGAAATTATCTTGGGCTTTGCTACCAAAAAATCCAGAGAACACTTTTGAAAGCGAGTGGGTAAGTTGGTATGAGGTCTTCGGTTTGCCAGAACCTTATGAGTATGAAGAGCTTCAAGCACTTGCGATTCGGCACAATTGCAAAACGCGAAGTGATTATAGAAAACTCTTTAAGGAACTGAACGATCCTTGTATGCCTTATAATCCAGAGCAGGTATATGAGGAATGGGTGAATTTCTATGAGTTCTTGGCCTTAGACCTACCTTTTAAATTGGAGCAAATCTCACCGGCCAGTCAAGGATGGCGTTCTGATGTAGAGTTTTTTATTGAGAATAGCAAGGTTAGAGGGAACTTAGATCATTCTATTTGTAAATTTATCCGAAATTACATTGAGCCTAATGATTTGGGTTCAGATGTTCGAATGTTTTTAACAAAAAAAGTGGTGGATACAAAAAAATATCTGGCGTTTTTGCATGCTGAGAAAGACCCAGTCATCGGACGCCGGATTTGGTATGAAGTAAACAAATATCTGGAAGACGCCTTGAAACGTCATTTCACTGAGGAGGATGAAGACGGTAACGTTTACCGGGTACCCGGAGCCAATAATCCACTGGCTGCTGTAGAGTTCGAGGGGTACAGAAATACTCCGTCCGAGTCAGTTAAACCTGTGCTTGCTTATCAGTATGTCGAAGGCATTCGTAACTGGATTGTACCCGATGATGCCAAAACATTTGGTGATCTGAAGAATATCCATAATTTCGATAGCGACTACTACCCGGTAGAAAAGTCGGTGATCGATTTCGATGATCCGAATTGTGTTTATCGAGAATCTGGTGGTGAGTATTACATTTGGTTTCCTATTTTTTGGATGGCACTGTATGGATTGGTTTCTGTGCCGGCTCGCGGACGTCAGCTTATGTACAACGATTCGGGCGAGGCCGACGAGTACATTGTTGAACTGGTTGAAGGCAAACCTACGTGGGTTAAAAACACTGGCCCGCTTGCCACTTTACGTCGTAGGCAAGGTTTCGTAACCCATTCGATTGATAAGGAATGGGGGATGTACTTCACCAGTAACAAGACGTCATATGATGGTGCTGGGTACCACGTTCCGTGGATCCCTGAAAAGCTAATCTACTGGATGACAGTGCTCAAAGATTGGCAGCGTAAATACAATCCCGTAGATCGGCTCACACCATGGACTGATTGCGCAAAGCGTTGCAACGTCAGCAAAAAGAAACTCGCGTTAAAGGGGGCGAACACATTTCTCTTCCGAGGCTTTGGGGAGGAACAGCCCGCCGTGTTTGCTCCTTCGTTGACGACTCGGCTTGCGGCTTCGCTGTACCACACTCAGCCTAGCGATCTCGAATTGGCGACCTTTGATAGCACTAGCCGCCCTTCGGCGTTGACACGCTACGAGTCACGCTTCACTCCTCATTCAATGAGGGTGAGCTTAATTACAGCGTACGTGGCTGAGTTTGGAATGCCGATGCACATCATCATGAAGCTTGCGGGGCATGCCTCAATCGTGATGAGCATTTACTACACAAAGGTCGGCGGAGCCAAAATGCGGCACGAGATGGCCGAAGGAGAAAAAAGGGCAATGCTAAACAAGGCCACTCATGCGCAGTTGATGATTGAGCAAAATCGACTTGATGCTTTGCAGCACCAGCTTGTCGCCAACAGTGAGGAAGCATTGGCAGCGCTGATGTCAGGCATGACTGGTACGCAGCTGGTGCGTGATTACGGTGTCTGTCCGTATGCGGGGTCAAGATGTGACGATGGTGGTGTTGCCTTGAATTCTAGTAGCTGGGCACCTGCGCCCGCAGGCTATTTGGGAATGCAGAATTGTCCACGTTGCCGACACTTCATCAGCGGGCCCGTTTTCCTTGCTGGCTTGTCAGCGTTATGGACAGAAATCAGCCTGAATATGACGCTGATTTGGGAGAAGTACAGTTCCCTGGAAAGCCAGCAGAATATTCATCGCACAAGAATTCTAGAGCTGGATTATGAAGAGGTTGAGTGTGTCGGAGCAGGAAAGGATTTTGATGAGAGCGAGCGCATCAAGCATGAGTTAGCCAGTCGCAAGCTTCATGCGGAGATGGAGGGCGTGGCGACTAAAATGGACATGTATCTGAATGACATGCAAGCGATTACCAAGCTTATCGAAGACTCACGTGTGGTGCTAAAAAACGAGGTGGAAAAGGGCCCCAACGTTGAGAGCGGCGGGCTCCAACTCATCGCAAGCGATCAGAGCGAGTTGCACGTGGAGTATGAGGAAACCTCCCTGTATCAGCATCTCAACGAAGTTTGCGTAAACGCCACTATCTTCCAATCGGCATCGGCCACGTTAGCGACCCCACGACGCTCTCAAATGATTGATCGAATGGCCATGATGAACGACGTTCGTCCCAACATGTTCAACCTCACTGAGGAAGAGCAATTGGTACTGGGCAACCAGATTACTGACTTCTTTTTCACTCGCTTGCAAAGCTGGGAAAGGGTTGACCAGATCATCTCTGGGGAGCTGCGATTGGAAGACCTCCATGGTAGCGAACGAATTTCGAAAATTGAGTTCACCAAGCTGCTGGAAACCCGGCCGACCTACTCAACGGTTGCGCTCCAACAGGATTTTGCTGACGGAGAAGTGATCGAGGCTGAATGCATGACGTAAGATGTGAATGGAGATGGTTTGGGGGACAGCATCAAGCCCCCAACGATTAACAGGCTTAGTAAATTTAGAAACCGCGCTCAGTAATGCGCAGTACTGGCATGAGAAGAATTGAATGACACCAGAGGAAATGCTCGTTCATTTGTGCGAAAAAGCTCCCAAGCAGAAGCCTTCGCTCGAAGCGATCTACGCAGTCTGTAAAGAGATAGCTGACTTTGGCAGTACTGATTTTTCATATGCGAATGTCGCTCGTCGTGGCGCTGATCAGAAGGTGCCCAAGGCGCAAAGTATTACGAACAAGACTGGGGAAAACTATCAGGCCCTGATCAAGTGCTTTGCATCAGCTCAGGGCACTCGAAAGCGTCCGCCAAAGCCTCGTGCGGGAGACGCTTGGGCGGACGACATTAAGGATCCGCAGGTAAGGATTCTTGTACAAAGAACACTCGCTGAGCTGGCAGAGGCACAGCAAGCGTTGAAAGAAATCATTCCACCTGGAACATCGATCAGGGTGGATGATCGGACTGGGGCATCACCGGATTTCAAATTGAATTCCTTCGAGCGCAGGGCACTGGAATATCTGCGCTCAGATGACTTCTTGCATGACTTCCAATTGGAGCGAGGTAAGCGGGGTGAGGTGCTCGACCAAAAGGGTCGTGCGGTCTTCAAGCCTGGGACGATTGAGGCACTCGACAAGGTGCTGAAGCTTCTCTGATTGCCTTGGGGCTTCCAAGGTGAAGTTGTGCCGAACAGGTGTCAGAGGATCCTGGAGGCCTCATCACTCGACGAGGCCTACTCTCGCTCTCTAGCTTACTTACCGATAGCAGCTGCGATTAACGAGCTGCGCTTGTGTGGACTGCCGACATCTACCGGATACCGTTGACGCGGAAACTGGCATTCGAATCTGCTAATCGACAGGGGGGATCTGGTTGAGGTGTTAGTCCATCTCCGTCACATAACGGCAGTGGCCGCAGAGTTTGGTGAGGTCATCATTCTCATCTATCTCACCTTGATCCAGCTCCCCTCCACATTCTAGGCAGGCGGGAGAAGGGCTGCTGTCCAAACAAAGCACACAAAACGCTTCTTCAGTCAGATACGTGTAATGAGTGCATCGTGTGCAGGTGGATATGGGGGGTTCGCCTCCCTTTGTCGCAGCGTAATACAGGTCTGCGTAATGGTGCATGGTCACGATGACCTCCACGGCCTCCTCATACTTTGCAATAGTCCCGCAACAAGTGCACTCGAAGGACGTCTCTGGAGGGACTGTATCAGGGACTCGCGGTTTAATTAGCTCTGAACGACACCCGGGGCATTGCAAGAGAGTCGCCGAGTTCGCGAGTAACGGGTGCGTCCAACTCACAGCTTTATTCGCCTTCTGGCAAATCTCGTGCTCGCGTTTGTAGAACGTTTCCTGTGCTGTGAGGTACGCCCAAACATCTTCACCCAACAGTTGCAAAGGGGTTCGATTGAGGTAGGTAGGCACAAACTGCTGTATGAGATGAAACGAGGCGGCCATGGCTTCCAGAAGGCCTGAGGTCGGGAGGCGAGTGTAATAGTGCTCAACGTCGTTTCGCATCTCGGTGAGCTTTCTTAGAAGGTTCCAATCAATTCCCTTCACTCCCAAGCCGTCCAAGCGAGTGATGATTGATTCGACGTCCACCGTTTTGCCGCCCTTACCAATCCAGATTGGCTTCCCAGTCACATCTAGCGCGGGCATGACGTTTTGCTTGAGAAAAGCTTCCTTTGAGTCTGGAGGACTCAGTTCCTGGAGCTTGACCTTGAACATGAGGAGCAGACCTGCAGTGAGGTTACGGATCGCGGAAAGCGCCCGGGTCTCATCGGTGGAAACAGCTTTGAAATCCTCCAATCCGAGGCGAATGGAGGAAACCGCGTTGTCGAGCATGGACATCGTTGTCTTCCTTGTTGATGACAGGCTTCTTGAGTGGATCGTGACTGCTGGATCAGAGAGCTGACAGATGGAGCAAACTGTCCCCTTGGGCTAACGATGTCCGCTTTGCCTGATAGCTAAACTACGTTAAGTGCGGCCTTCGGCGAACAACACTCCTTCACGAGCTAGGAGGTTCCGAACCCATTTTCAGCGATCCGTCTATACACCAACGGTGAGTTGAGTGCTGAGAACATGTGGTAAAACTGGCCAATGATGCAACGAGAAACCGTGAGATGGTATGGGAAGATGAGGGCGAACATTCTCCCCGCAGTGAGGAGTACAAAGGTGATGGTGCGCCGTGAATGGGCTAAATATTTCCACTCGCAATCGATGATGCCCATATGCCATACTGGATTCAACCAATGCAGCACCGCTGCGTGGAGCGAGCTAGAGGGGAGCTCCTTCCACATCCATTGACGCGAACTGATCACACGGACGAAGATCCGTGCAATTTGAATTGACTTAGCGATTGGCTATTAATGCACCTCTGTGGTTCGTGAACCTTGAAGCTTTCGCTCGGTCTTAACTGCAGTGCTTGATACCACCTGTCGGACGTAATCAGGCAACGCTTGTGGATGCGCTAAGGTGTGGCCGTATAATTCGCGCCGTTTTTAACGGGCGAATCTTGCGTCGCGCTGTAGCCAAATGAAGTCAGTGGTCGCGCATTGGGCAAGTCTACATGCACAGTGGAACTGTCAAACTAGGGGATCAGGAATGAGCTTGGAGCGTCTTTTTGAGGAAGCACGTAACCGTATGGGGCCTAGTCGCGAGGAGCGGCTGAAGGATGCGCGCGCGCGTTCTGAAGAGTTCAATCGACGTGCAGCGAAGGATTTCGCCGCTCAGCAGGTCACCCGTGAGCTGCTAGCCAAGACCTGCAGCCTCTAATTCTTTTTTCATCGAAAAGCAGCCCTCGCGGCTGCTTTTTTTTGCGCGATCACAATGACTCCATACCTTGTTTCCAAGTTTGAAAAGGCAACGTTGAGTGCCTTGATTCGTGAGTGCTTCGGTGACGAATTCTCGGATATCTTCTCCAAGCCTCAGGTTTCTTACATCTACAACTACCTCACCACGCTAGGCGCTCAGGCTGTACTGCTTGAGCCCGAATACATTGACCGCGAGTTTCTGGAGGACTACTCCAACTACTACGTTAAGCGTTTTGGCAATGACGGGTACGTCTGCTCCCGGTTGCATTTTTTCAGTTGCCCAATTCGCCATCAAAGCCTGGATAAGCTCCTGCTGGGAGAGCCAGGAGGTGATCTCACATTTGAAAAGCTTCAGGAGCACTACCTCGGGTTCATGGTGATCAAACCGATCACCAAAACTTTTGTAGGCAAAATGGGCATTCCACGCCATCCGGCCACTCAGTCCACCAACATCCGGCCACCTATTCCACGGTCATCCGGCCGGGCAGTCGGAGCGCAGCGACGCAGGTTTGCATTGTTAGTCTGAAGTCTCTGTCGCCGTCAATTTCGTTGCGCGTCTGCGCATCGATTCGCCCTTCAGTTCGATCCGATAAGCGTTGTGCACCAGCCGGTCGAGGATCGCATCGCCCAAGGTTGGATCGCCGATCAGCGCATGCCATTTGTCCACCGGCATTTGGCTGGTCACCAGCGTCGAGCGGTTGCCGTAACGGTCGTCCAGCAGTTCAAGCATGTCGCGCCGTTGCGCAGCGGTAAACGGCGCCAAGCCCCAGTCGTCCAGGATCAGCAAGTCGGTCTTGGCATAACCCGCCATCAGTTTCGCGAAGCGGCCGTCGCCGTGGGCCAGGCCTAGTTCTTCCATCAAGCGCGGCAAGCGCAGATAACGCACGCTGTAACCGTCGCGGCAGGCCTTATGAGCCAGCGCGCAGGCGAGCCAGGTTTTGCCTACGCCAGTTGGGCCGCCGATGATCAGGTTCAGGCCGTCGCGCAGCCACTGGCCGCTGCCCAGTTGCAGGATCAGGGACTTGTCCAGACCGCGCGGGCTGCGGTAGTCGATGTCTTCCAGGCAGGCGTTATGGCGCAGTCGTGCAGCCTTGAGGCGAGTAGTCAGGCGTGCGTCTTCGCGCTCGGTCAGCTCGCGGTCGACCATCAGACCGAGGCGTTCGTCGAAGCTGAGATCGTTGATGTCAGGCGTTGCATGTTGTTCGCCAAGCGCCTTGATCATGCCGTGCAGTCTCAGGGTTTGCAGCTTATCGAGTGTCGGGTTGGGCAGCATTTTGGTGCTCCTTTTCAGGTCAGTGGTAGTAGCCGGGGCCGCGCAGATTGATGTGTTCTTCGGGCAGTAACGGCAGGTTTTGCTGGGCCAGCGGTAGCCGTTCCAGCCCTTGGCGCAGGATCGATTCGAGGCTTTTGTAACTGCACGCGCCCAGTGCCAGCGCACGCTGACAAGCGGCTTCCAGCCGCTCTTCGCCGTGCTGTTTGCTCAGGCGCAGGATGCCCAGGCAGGCGCGGAAGCCGTGCTGCGGATGGATTCGGCGTTCGAGGATGTAGGCGATGACGCCGGCCGTATTTGGGCCCGTCTGCTCTGCCCAGCGGATCAGTCGCTGCGGCGTCCATTCGGCGTGTTCGCGGTGGCTCTTGGGCATGTGTTCGGTTTGGGTGGTGTGGCGGCCTTTATGCGGCGAGCGCAGGTGGCTGGCCACGCGCTGGTTGGCGTGGAAGCACTCGACGGTCTGCGCAGTCAGCCGCACTTCGAGTTGGTGCTTCACCAGCTGATACGGCACCGAGTAGTAATGGCCGTCGACCTCGACGTGGTAGTCGATGTGGACGCGTACCTTTTTCCATTCGGCGTAGACGTAAGGGTGTTCCGGCAGCGCTTGCAGCGCCGGTTGGTCGATGCTCTCGAAGGCTGACCGGCGTGAGCCGGGCAGCTTCTTGAAGGGCTTCTGATTGAGGCGATCCAGCAGCAGCGCGATGGCTGTGTTGAGTTCGCCCAGCGAGAAGAACTGGCGGTTGCGCAGCACCGCCAGGATCCACCGCTCGACTACCTGTACGCCGACTTCAACCTTGGCTTTGTCCTTGGGTTTACGCGAGCGCGCGGGCAGCACGGCTACGCCGTAATGCTCGGCGAGATCGCGGTAACTGGGGTTGATATCCGGCTCGTAGCGATGCGCCTTGGTGACGCCGCTGCGCAGATTGTCCGGTACCAGAATCTGCGATGTACCGCCGAGAAAGGCGAAGCAGCGTACGTGCGAGCCCAGCCAGTCGGGCAGTTTCTGCGACCAGGTGGCCTCGGCGAAGGTGTAGCTGGACGCGCCGAGGACGGCGACGAAGATCTGCGTCTGGCGGATCTCGCCGGTTCGCCGATCAATGACCGGCACGGTCTGGCCGGCGTAATCGACAAACAGCTTTTCGCCGGCACGGTGTTCCTGGCGCATGACCACGTCGACCTTGGCAGCCCAGAGGCGGTAGTGCTCGCAGAACCAGCTGTACTGGAAGCCTTGCAGATGGGTGAGCCGATACTCTTGCCAGAGCAGGGCCAAGGTGACGCCGGGGCGACGTAACTCGGCATGGACATGAGCCCAGTCCGGCATCGGACGTTGATCGCTGGGAACCGTCGGCGCTGGCGGGAATAGACATCGCTCCAGTTCGGCGTCCGACAACTGCGTGGGCCAAGTCAGGCCGCTGGCAGCAAAGCGATTGAGGTACTCACCGACGCTGGCTCGACCCACTTGCAAGCTGACAGCGACCTGGCGGGCAGATAGGCCGACCTCGAATTTGAGACGTAGCACTTCCCTAATTTTACGCATGGATAACCGCTCCACGACGACCTCTCTGCTTCGATAAAAGAGGTCGATGGTAGTGAATTAATCCTGCGTTGCTGCCTGCTTTAAGGGTGGCCGGATGAGCGTGGAACGGGTGGCCGGATCACCGTGGAATCAGTGGCCGGATGTTCATGGAATAGGTGGCCGGATGGCCGTGGAATCCGCAGGCAAAACATGCTTGAGGCGTATTGGGGAGGAAGATTGCGGAGCGGGCCTGCGTAAGAAAATTTCGAAGCGTTACGATGTGAACCTTTTCGGCGTCAAGCTCCACGTGGACTCCATTGCGTTCCAGGAGCAGGACAAAGTCGTGGCGGCGTGCGCTACGACCGCTGTATGGACAGCTTTGCATGGTTTCCCGGGACGGGATGTCCGCAATATCAAGTCGTGCAGCGAGATCACAACCGCCGCTCTCAACTTCGCGGTTGGGTCAAACAATGGCTTCCCGAATGGAGAGCTCAGCAACGAGCAGATCCAGCGCACACTTGATGTGGAAGGTCTTCGCTACCACAACACAAACCTCTCCCCGCACACGCCAGAATGGTTTTGTGACTACCTCTCGTCGCACATCGACAGCAATCTCCCAGTGATTTTGACCGGCATGGTCTATAGCCTGAAGCGCGTTACGCAGCCGACCCGGAAAACCGAGGTCACTCGCTTGGCAGGTCATGCCATCACGGTGCTTGGTTATGATTTTCGAGAGAATGCCAAGTGGGTCTACATGCACGATGACCGCTTAGGGCCATACGCTCGGGCTCGGGTGATTTCGCTGAAAAAGCTGCTCGGAGAAGAGCTCGCTTCGACGATAGATGCTCACTGGGCTTTGGCTGTGTCCAAACGGAATGACAAGGGCGTCTGGTCTAAACCGCATGAGTTTTTGGTACCCGACTTCGCCTTCGCGCCGGCCGATAAAAAGGCCAGGCTTCCTTATGTCTACGCCTACGAAACCGCGCAGAGGATTGCCGAAGAGGTCAACCGGTGGATGGCGAATATATGCCCTTTGCTTGAGATTTCGCAGGCGGCGTTTGATTTTAAGATTCGGCTTGCCAGCGTTGCCGAGGTGCGCGCCAGTGTGCTGACTCATACAGCCCATTGCCAGGAAGGTAACACGCTAGGTGCGGGCGAATTTGTATTCTCCCTGGAGGCCGAGGATCTGGAGCGTTGGGCTCAAGACAAGATCAAATTTCTCACCACCCATCTTGCCAGACTGCAGTGGCAGATCGACTTTTCGTGGGCTGGCCGGCCTATTTTTACATTGTTGCTGGACGCTACCGACATTCCTGCGGGTAACGCGGTTTCAGGCCTTTACTTCTATGACCTTCTTTACAGTTTTGTGGCGTTAGGTGCCTTCATTGAGCAACAAGCCAAACCTGGCGAGCTGGATCAACAGCATTTCTACAACGCGTTCTTGAAAACGCTGAAAGATCGCAAGGAAGACTATGAAAGCCACCTGCAAAAGACTTATGGCGCAATAAGAGCACCGAACTACCTGAAAGACGATGAAGTCTCGGAAACCGGCGAGGGCACCAATCGTACGACCAAGCAATTCTTTGATCCGTCGCTGAAAAAGCTCAGCACGTTGTACTCGGCAAGCGCCAAAGACAAGTTCCGCAATCTCATCTGGGCGATTGGAAAAGACGGCAGCCTGTTCGTGGCCGAGGACATCACCAAGCCGAAAGTGCTTGGCCATCCCAGCATGACAGGACTTCACCCTGCACGAATTGCTGGAGAGATGTGGTGTGAAGGTGAGGGTAAGAGCGCAGTCTGGTTCGTCAACTCGGAGTCGGGTCGGTACAGCCGGGACTATGCGACGCCTGAGGTCTATTTGAAAAATGCCATTAGGAAGATCGCGTCCATTTTCTCAAGGGATAAATTCCAGTTGGGTGGGGCAAGACCTCGTGAGGAGCAAGTAGACATAAACTTGGCCGGCGCTACGAATCAGGTTCCGGAATTGCCAAACGCAACTTTGGCCGGCGCCACAGATCTGGTTTCCGAATTGCCAGACGCTAAACTGGCCACTTCGTAATCTCATTGTTCTACCGAGGGGCGACAGGCTACGCACCAACTGATGGCCTGATCGCCCCGATCATCTTAGACACCTTGCGTATCTCGGTCGGTTTTTGCGGATCGACTGTTCGCTCCTTCACTGCCTTCAGAATTTTTGGTCTTTGCAGTCAGTAGCCTGCATCCGTATGAAGCTCGATGGGTACACCGAATTGCGTGGAGATGAGCTCAAGCTTGAACTCAAGCTGCTCGGTCAGATAGTCGAAAAACGTTTCGCCTTGAGAGGATTCGAAGTCTGCAGTGAGCAGGACATCCATAGCCGAGGATTCTGCTTTGCTCTGGAGTAGGCGTGTGAGTATCCCGCTTACCATCAGTTCGGCCAATTGCTCATTCAGAAGTTCGCCGAACCCCAACGAGTGATACTGCGGCCGAATGAACACGGCGCTAAGGGATATCACAAGTCTAAAAGGCTCAACGGACTCAAGCTCTTCGTCCGAATCATCGCCGTTGTAAAACGTGTATCGGCACAGTCCTGCAAGTTCGCTCTCGATCCAGAGCTCCAGATTTTCTGCATCGATGAAGTATTTGGGATTGAGGGGGCTGCCGGCAGAGGCGATTTCCTGGATCAGCGGTGTCTTTTCTTCATTGGTCGCCATTCCAATTGAAAAGGCAAAGTTCCATTCCTGGTCTCCCACATAGGACGTATGCACGAAAGCGCAAAGGCCTCGTTTTTGTGGGCCCAGACTATCGTCCTGATGCCACGCCTTTCCCTCACTTGGGAAGTCTTCCTGCAGTTCCTCAATCTCGCAGCACTGTTCCATAGCACTTCCATTAACGCTTTGAATTTCAGCATTCTTGCACAGCCTATGCTGTCGCCGTCAGGCTAGCGCTGGGGAAGTGCAGAGAAGGAGCGTGAGTATCAGACGCTTTTCCTACGGCGCTCAATCACGGGATGATCTTTTGCGATCTGCTTAGCTGCATGAAGCGGCGAGGGCAGCCTGAGATAGCCATCCCATAACGGCGCGTCCCGACACCAGATGCCGGTCTGCATGGCCAGTACCCTGCGATCACTGAAACTCCCTACCTGGATGACAACAATTTCGGTCACGCCTAGCTGCTGAAATCTAAAGTTAGGACAGTTCGTAGTGACCGAGCTCGTTTATTTTGACTCCTGCCCGGCGATCGGGCGTAAGGCGTTCTTGAATGATGTAATACAGATCGCGAAATACCTTTGAGGACGTCGCGAAGTAACTGTGTCCTAAACCAAATATTTCAGCTCCCGCTGACGTAACGTCAACGGTGGACAGGTCTTGCATCACTATCGGGGGAGAGGCGTCACCCGCGCGAGCCAAGGTCTTGAGCTTCCTTGAAAGCATGATTGCTCTATCTTTTCTGGACGCGTACAAGGTCACCTGGTCGTACTTGTTGAATATGCGACCTATCTGCCTGAATCTGCCGGCGTCTATGTCTGGCGCGGCAAGGACGATCTGGCTAATGGGCGTAGTACCGGGCGCGCTGTTCCACGTTTCAAGCACGCCAAGCAGGGCGCGATTACCCATGCTATGAGCGATGATATGCAGCCGGCTCAATCCAAGCTTCGTGGTGACCTCGGTCAGGAAAGTACGTAAGTGATCCTTAGACCAATCTACAGTCTCCTCGTCTTCCGGGTATTTTTGAACCTTGCCGCAAGAGGCCCAGCTATAACACAACTTGACGCCTGGAAACTTAAGGTCGTGGCCAATCTGCGCTGTGCGCCAAAGGGCCTCCTCGAAACTCACATTGAACCCATGGATGAACAGCAAGCCTTCACCCTTAGCCATATGGGCGTTGCGGATCCAGTCACTCACATCCAAGGGCGTAAGTTTATGGATGACGATATGTTTGTTGGGGTCTTGCTCGGGTGTTCGGAAAAACAACCATTTGGAGCGAGGACGCTCAATTTGGCCCTCCACATGTATGTCAGGGACTGACACGCTTGCCATGCCGTAGGTGACCTTGTCTTCGCCTCTGAGATCCCCGAATGCCACTTCTCCTTCGTCGTCTATCTCGATTAATCGGTCAGTACCGAAATGAAGAACATGTTTCTTGAAGTTCTCTACCTCGGGAATGGGTGCCTTGTTCTCAGGTGTTTGAGAGGCGAGTTCGAACGAGTTATTTCTACGTTCGGCAAACCGATAACTAATCACTTCGTCGTCAACAAGCGCGGGGTGTCGCCTATGCGGGGCAGGTGGGGAATGAGAGCCCGGCAGATCCCTTGAGTCCATGGTTGGTCGCCGAGTTACAACTTTCTGACGTGGATGTGCCTCTCCAGGCTCTTGTAACCACCAGCGTGTATCTTCTAAGCGTCCATTCCTTTTGATGGTGCGCGCGCGGTCTGGAGGCGAAAGGGTGGAACGGGTGATGAGTCCTCTGAAGCCGGATTCTGTTATCAAAATTCTGATAGCACCGTCGCTCAGAGAGTGAGTGTCAAGGGTCTCCCGGACAGTGTCTGATTCGACCAATAACACAGTCTGGCTGCACGTGTTACGCAATGCGTCGAATCGCGATATCAGGGAAGGGCGTTCAATTCTATCTATGAGCGTGGTGACAAACGCTCCATCAGGCGCTGTCTGCCATGCGATAAAAAGATAGGTCGAACTTACGAGCCTTTCGTGCGGTTTCTTCGTCGCAATATTTTGGGCGAGGATAGCAATGGCCAGTTTCAGATCTTCAATCGTTCTCATGCTCTACCTTGATAAGTCCTTTGAATCCTTTCTCCCAAGTCAGGCTCATTGGCCGTAATTGGAGGCTGTTGTAGAAAAATGGAGCCTACGCATTTCAGATCGGTTACTGACGCTGATCTTGAGCTCGCCTAGGCCGAGCGCGGGTGAGCACTGGCAAATGCAATCCATCCGAGATTACAGCAATCTTGATTGTGTGATTTTGCGACATGGATAGACCGTCAACTTTCAAGCCAATGCACTCATGCCGTAACCGCTGGAGGCCGAGCGTATCTCCGTCATCATCTGTCCGCGAAAGCACTTGTCCATGCCTGAGAAAAGCGTCGCAGTCATCTCTGTTCAAATCAAATTCATTTTTAAAGCAGCGCTCTCCGGCTGCGGCCAAGTGCTGCATCCCGAGTACCCAATGCTTAGAAAGCAGCGACAATCACCTCGTAATGCCTGGATGAGGGCGATCAGCTCTGACGATGCCAATGGCGCCGAACCGTCGATTCCGCCATCTCCAGTTCTCGTGCGATATCCGCTTGCGAAAAACCTTTTTTCTTCAACGCTTGGACTTTCTCTCGGGTTTTTGCCGCTGCAGTGACACCGGGGTGCGGTTTTGCCTCGACCTCCATTGGAATGGCTGCGTTGAGTAGTGAGATTGACTGAAGATCTTCTTTGGCGAGCTCCAGGACTTCGCTGGCCGTCAGCTCATCCTGCGCCGCGCACACGAGGGCCATAAGCGCGACAGGGCTGAGCTCCATCACTCTTGCGAGTTCGATGATGGCTGCAAGGCTGGGCGAGGTTTTCCCATTTTCGATTTGGCTCACATGTGATTGAGTGATATTTCCACTCAATGCTACCTGCGTGAGTCCTCGCTTTTTTCTCAAGACCTTTAGCGCTGCGGCGAAGGCGGTGCGCACAGACATTTTTCCGTTCCGTTAAAACAGAGTTGTATGCCCCGTTTGCCATCCGCCACTCAAATCTATATATTTATATAGGTGGCGGTATCGGTTCTCTGCATCCGTTGACGGCTTGCGAAATCCGGCCCCGTCCCTGTGTCCGCTCCTTCAATTTAGCTGTAAATCGAGATCAGGCCATTGATCAAGCTTCATGTGCTCTCAGATCTGCATAACGAGTTTTCGTCCTATCAACCCATATCCAATGCCTTTGACGTGGTGATTTTGGGTGGGGACATCGATGTCAAGGCGAGGGGCGTGACATGGGCAAATGAAGTCTTCGAGTGCCCTGTCATCTACATCTGCGGAAATCACGAGTTCTACGGTGGCCACATCGATCACACGCTGCAAAAAATGAAGGAGGCCGCATTACCGAACGTCTATGTTCTAGAAAACGAGACCTTCGTTTGGAATCAAACACGGTTCCTATGCGCCACGGGGTGGACTGATTTTTCGTCGAGTGGAAACGTGGTTGCAGCAACCCAAACAGCGTGGGAGTGGATGAATGATTTTCGAGTCATTCGCACTGGAGAAAACTATCGCCGGCTGCGCCCGTCCGACCTCATCAGTCGAAACCACGCGTCGTTCGCCTGGCTGGCCAAGGAGCTCGATGAGCCATTTGATGGCAACACTGTGGTCATTACGCATCACGCCCCCATACCCGAGGTTGCGGGTGATAAACATGAAGGGCATTTGAGTGCTGCTTACTCAAACCGTTGGCGCGAGCTTCTGGATAAGGCGGATCTTTGGATTTTTGGACATACACACCGCGCGGTTGATATCACGCTGGAGGGCTGTCGTGTGGTCTCGAACCCTAGAGGTTACCCAGGTGAGCAAACGGGCTTCGATCCCGGCTTTGTGATTGACCTTCCCTAAGGGCGCGCATACCCATGCGTTGTGAGAAGGGCAGTTTCTATATTGATCGTTAGGGGGACTGAAAGATGTGTGGAATAGACAACGAAGTACGTACCCCGGCTGACCTTGCAGCTGTGCCGCTTGATGACTGAGCAACAGCTTACATCGTCCATTCCGGCAGCGGTTGCCGTGGCAATGGAAAAGGATTTCGGTATGCCCATCACCGCGTTCCTGTTCGCAGCCGTCGACAGTCCACCCGTCATCATGGGAACGGTTTATGGCGATACCACAGGTCGTTTTCGAGAGGGTGCGAGCATGCGGACGTCCCGGATAACGGGCGTCATCTTCATCGACGGTTATTCGTTATTTCAAACCGTGGCAGGCAGCCGATACGTAATCGTGAGTTGGGCGATTGGCGGCGGCAACCTCTACATGAACCGCATTTATCACTGAGGGATCTGCAAACGCGGCGCGAAAAAGGCTTTCGGGTTATCCACGTATCAGCGGGGATAGGGAAAATAATTCCTGTCTGGTACTCGCGGGAAGAGCAGGTTAAAGCGAGATTATGAATACAAGAGTTACAGATACAGACCTGCTAGGCGATTTACTGTTTGGGCCAGCGCAACCCCTTGGGGGGTCAAAGCTTGGCGACGATGAGTTAGTCGAACTGGCCGCTGATACCTTCGGAGAAAAGCCTTTTTGCATCGTCCGACGTTGGATGTTGTTGGATGTCATGCTCCCGGATTCTCAAGAACGGGAAATCAAAGCGCAAGGCCTTGAGGCAACCGTTTTGTATGTGCAAGCAGTGGTGTTCGATAGTGGTAACAAACTCCAGCTAGGGGATAGTTTTCTCAGCGATTTTCAGAGCGACTTTGAGGAATGCGTTTTTGAAAGCAAAGATACCCTTTACATCTTAGCCGGCCGTGGTGCCCGCAAGCATGCCAGCTTGCCTGCGGTCAAAGCGTTGGGGGGCTGGTTGAAGACTCTTTATCCTTCCTCTGGAAAACGAGTGCCAACTGATGCTCCGTTTTTTTGAGGGTCTGAGCCTTCAGCAGCTTGAATTTTGAGTTTATTCAGGAGCTCTTGGGTCTGCTCATCAAAGACGAGTCTTCCAGTATCTGCTGATAAGTAAATTCGAGTCATTCGTCCAATATCCATCCCTAATCGACAATAGTTGAAGCAGAATGCTTCGGAACAAACGAGTGATTCTACTGGTGTAGCGATGGGAATATAACCAATGAATACAGCTGTGTCTTGTTCTGCAGGGTGAGTGTTTAAATGAAATACCGCAAAAGAATCCTTGTGTTCTTCGTCGGTCGATAGCTGAATTTCCCAATCACAATGCTGGTTCAGCGTTTTGTTGTACTGTTTGATGTATTCCGCAGAGTTGTAATTCATGGTGCTCTCCTTGTTCTTGTTGTTAGTTAATTATAAAAATTGAGCAATGACGGTTGCAACCCTCTTTTTCGAAGTTTTAAGAGGCCGTTTGTAGCGCGAAAAAGCACGTGAGTGTGCCTGGTGTTGAAGCGTGACGTGCTTTAAAAAGGCTGATGTGAATAAACGAGTGGCGAGAGCAGAACTGCATGAGAGTTGCCAATGCACGCTTCGTAATCTATCGGTGAACTGGGAAGAACTCCCTATTTGGGCGCAATGCCTAGCTCACCTTTGGATTGAGTCAAAAACGTTGAGCGAGAAACGATTCCTCGCTGTCCGATCGTACCTAAAATCCCCCAGAAACGCTGGGGACTCATATTGATCAAAGCACAGCGAGGCTTCGGTAATTCGCCGAGACGTATGGAATCCATAACGCTTCAAATTCACTCGGATGGCCATTGGCACGACGCACTGGTGGTCAGCTTCGATTCGCCTAAAGATAGCCTGCGCAGCCGGTGCATCACTCACTACCTGCCTGAATACCTTGCGGATCAGTACATTCAACTGGGTACGGTAAAAGCGCCTGCCGTCAGTGTGAATTTCCCACTGGAGTGGGATATCCGGCGTGAACTTGCCCCAGCTTTTCTGCGCGATATCATCCCGGTCGGTTCGGGGCGTCGGCACTTGTTGTCGAGAGTGGTAGTACCACCAGGGATGTCGATTGATCTCTTTCTGCTGCAGCAATTCGCTGCTGCTCCCATTGGGCATATGCGTATAAAAAGTGCGGCCGGAGCGCTGTGTTCCGCACAAAAATTGACTGGTGGATTTAACCGAGACGAGGTTGTTCAGGGATGTATGGGTTTTCTCGACCAGGCCAGGGAATCGGGAATGGCGATAAGCGGTGCCCTGGGCGCTGGCGGCGAAGCTCCAAAGATGCTGCTGGTCGAAGATGCGTCGGGGCAGCTTTATCCTGAGGGGGCGCTACGCGACGCTGATGTGTGCCAACACTGGTTTGTTAAGTTTCCGCGTAACACCGCAACTCAATTAGATCGCGACATCCTACATAGCGAATACTGCTTTTACCGCGCGCTGGGCGAGCTGGGGATCGACACGATCGCCGCCGATGGTCTGACCCACGAAGCAGTGAAAGTACCTAGCATTTGGATGCAAAGATTTGATCGCAAGGTCTCTACGGAGGGAGTGGAGCGCATCGCAGTAGAGTCGATGTACTCATTATGTGGCGTCAGCGACCGAGGTAGTTGTTTGAATCATTTCGATGTCGTGGATCGGCTAGCGAAAACATGGATTGCCGCTGGCCAGGAATCTGAAATGCCGGACATGATTAGCGAATACCTGCGGCGGGATTTGATAAATCTGATCGTCGGAAACACGGACAACCATGGCGGAAACCTCTCGATCCTTCGGAGTAAAGAGCGAGTGAGCTTTGCACCCATTTACGATCTTGCTCCCATGGTGCTGGATGTTGAAGGCATTGTGCGGATTACCCGGTGGTCAACACAAATAGAGCGTTTAGGTTCGGTCGATTGGGGGGCTGTGTGTGCTCGTTTCGCGCATAGGGCAGATCCGGAATGGCTGTTCGATCGCTTACAGGCGGATGCTCGGTTGCTGCTGGCGTTGCCGGATTTGCTACAGGATCTAGAGCTGCCCCAGGAAGCTTGGCGCTCGCCGATGATTCCGTTGAGTCGTCTGGAAGATACGTTTCGTAGTTGGAAGTTGTTGTGATTGATCCACTTTCAGGTACGCCGAATGATCACCTCCGATACAGTCGGTTTTCAGAGGATGCAAATGACAGTTGAGGTCGAATGCAAAAGGGCGGCTAAGTCAGTGCAATTATCCTGATTGAGCACCTGTCCACGTTGCATCATATTCACGACACAAGCCATCAAATAAAGGGAGGAGAAGAAACCTATGACTGAAAATTTATTGCCTATCTTGCGTGAACGCCACCCGGAGTTTTTTCCAGCGCTCCGCTTCGTGAAATTGGGTGTTTGCCAGGATGGCTGAATTTAATCGATGAGCTCTGTCGTGCGCTGAAAACTCACTTGAATGCGCACCCCGAGGTGCCTCAAATACAGGTGCGTCAGGTGAAGGAGAAGTTTGGCGGATTGCGCTTCTACTATTCTGGCGGTGATTCGGCGT
This sequence comes from Pseudomonas sp. MDT1-16, assembly GCF_054898115.1. NCBI lineage: Bacteria > Pseudomonadati > Pseudomonadota > Gammaproteobacteria > Pseudomonadales > Pseudomonadaceae > Pseudomonas > Pseudomonas sp. MDT1-16. The sequence continues at coordinate 4,715,877 of NZ_CM142717.1, read as the reverse complement.
GCCGTGAAATGGTTACTGCTGCAGAAGAACGGTCGATGTCGACCTGCGAGGTGTGCGGGCAGACCGGGACTTTAGGAGGCGAACGCTGGTTGAGTGTACGTTGTTCTGACCACACCAATTGGTCACCCTCAGACGAGGGTAGATGAAATCATAGGTAGCCAGCCATCCCCCATGAGAACAGACATCTGGGCCGCTTTGCATGTGTCTTCGCCAGGCTCTGAACTTCACGACTTACCTCGTCGGCAGATTTCTCATTCTTCATTTCAAGCTCTGGCAGACCTGCTGTGTCTGGATGAAGAAACGCTTGGTATGTACCTGGGGATATCGGCTGAAACGTTGATGAAGAGGGCGAAGAAAGGGTTTTTCTCAGTACGCGAAAGCACGCGCCTTGATTCGTTGATTGGTGTTGTACAGTCATCCGCTGAGCTGTTTGAGGGCGATGTCCAGGCGGCAGCTGCTTTCTTGCGTTCGCCATCGCGCGCTTTCAATTCGAAGGCACCGCTGGAGATGCTTGATGCAGGGGGCGACGCTGGTGCCGTTATTGATTTGATCGGCCGGCTTGAGCACGGGATCGTAGTCTGAATGCATCGCTTTTTAATGGGTGAAGATCACGGTGTAGGGACGCGGAGCGCTTCCTTGGACGGAGATCAAGACGTTATCCAGATGCTGGAATTGTTGGAGGCTGACATTCGACACCGTCCCGACCCGAAGCAGACGTCGAGTGCCATAGCTTTATGCCGCTCAGAGAACGATTTCGCACCGTGCTTCAGCGGCCTGTACTCGTAATGTCAGACCAGACTCGAAGCGCATGACAAGGTGATGATCTGGTTTGATGTTATCCGTGAGGTAGAAGGTTTTTGTCTCCGCGTCGGGCTCCACCGCTCCAATCGAATGAAGAACACTATCGTCGCCGTCAACTGGGTTTTCATCCCGCCCACTCGCTGAAAAGTACTCAACCTCAAGGAAGCTGATAGTAATCTTGCGCGCCTCTTCGGTCGGCACCCAAGCTTCACTCCGTCGAGTAAAGCTAAGTACAACCGACCGATTCAAGATGTCGTAATTGATGGCGTTGGCTTGGTAGAAGTTATGCAGATCGTACGCACGGTCGTGAATCTCAACCTCGATATGCCCGAACACGAAACCATGGAATTGCATGGGTTAGCCCTTATGATCTAACGATAGGCGTTCATCGTACTGCACCGTCGCAATGGCCGCTTCTGGCCGATTGCTGTCTGTCTTGAAGGACTGTATTTGATCTAGCGTGTGAGCTGTCACTGTCTGAAATCAGTGCTTTTTTCAGAGCATATGGCGATTGGCGCACCGCGTTGAAGCATGCGGCCTTCCGGGCCAGGCAAGCAGATTGCTGTCGACTGCAGGACATCCTTCGATAAGTATTAATGGTTAGCCTGCTTATGACTTGGCTTGGTATTTGCTATTGACTTGCCATCCGAATGTCGCGGTTGGAGAGACAGATGTCGCTTTCAAGTAATTTTATGCAGTTATCTTCTGGTGAGAAGCACTGGTTACCTTGGTTCGGCAAAACTGGGAAATTTGCGATGGGGTGGTCATGCCGACTCAATCAGTCGACTTACCCGGTGATCGAACAAGCATTTGAATCCATTGCGCAGACGCGCATGCAGTTGCTGCAAAACTGGACGCGCGAGCAATGGGAACACTTGGCTGAACTGGCGGAAAATCTCGGTCGGGATTTTGCCCATATCGACAGTAGTTCGCTGATAGAAAAGCTCAGCCAAGCCGAAGATTTTTCCGAGTTGTTTGTTCTGGGTGTCGACGGCGTGGTCATCGCTTCCAGCTGGAACGGACGCGGTAAAAATCAGCTTGAGAAAACCCGTGCCCTGGCCGAAGGGTTGAAGGCACCGTTTCTTCACGGCCCTTACAGCGATCCATTGACCTTGCAAATCGGCCCATCGACTTCACGCTTTCACGATGAAGTCACGTTGATGTTCTATCAACCTTTGAAGGTCAATGGAAAAGTTTTGGGCTGCCTTTGCGGTCGTGTGCCAAACGATGTGTTGGGAGATCTTATCCAGCGCGAGGCCGGGCACATCTATGCCGAGTCGGGCGACAATTATTTGTTCATGGCGCAATCACGCTTTGATCTAGCGATCGCGCCGGGAACCGCGTTGTCGCGTTCACGTTTCGAGGACGGTACATTCACCCACGGCGAAAATCTGAAAAGTGGCGTACACACGCCCTATAACACTGTGCAGATTCAACGGCACACTGAGTTGGAACTGCGCTTCACAGACCCGGCTACCCAGGAGTTGCACCCAGGTGTGCGCGAAACCATCCGCATGGGCTCCAACCTGTTTGTGACTTATCCGGGTTACTCGGACTATCGGCACATTCCGGTGGTCGGCAAGGGGGTTACGTTCCAGTTGCCAGGATCACCTGATCGCTGGGGAATGATGTGTGAGGCCGATCTAGAGGAGGTTTACCGCCGACGTTCTCTCAGCTACAGCTTGATGAAGCCTTATCTCGCAACCATGACAGGGCTTTTTGCTTGCAACTTTACGATTCAGCATTACAGCGGCTTGGCACAAGTTCTAATCGATACCGTGGAGGTTGTGGGCGTGGTCTGCGCCGCTGCGCTGTTCAGCCTATTGGGGCCTAAACGACTTGCGCAAAGATTAAGCGAGATGACGGGTGTGATCAGGACCATCGCCGAAGGCGAGGGCAACCTACGTCAGCGACTGGATACCACGCGCATGACCAACGACGAGACAGGTGACATGGGGCGCTGGATCAACAGCTTCATCGATAATCTGGACTCGGTTGTTGGCCAAGTGGTAAAGGCCAGTCGCACCGTTGGCGCCACCAATCAGATGATGTTGGGGCGCAGCCAGGAAGCCGGCGTCACCTCAGCCGAGGTGGCCGAAGCGGTGCATCGCATGATGATCATCGTTGAAGACCAATTGGGTGAGATCCAGCAAGCCTCTGCCAGCGCCGAACAGATGAAGCAGGCGATGGACGAAGTCGTTACCCGTGCTCGCGAGCAGTTTCTCGCCGTGCAGACAGGTACCCAGTCGATTCGGGATGTGGTTGAGCGCTCTTCTTCAAGCGTGCAGTTGCTCGACAGCCGCATGACACAAATCGGCAATATCACCGGCCTGATCAGTGACATCACCAACCAGACAAACTTGCTGGCACTCAATGCCGCCATTGAGGCCGCGCGCGCAGGCGAACATGGGCGAGGCTTTGCTGTGGTCGCCGATGAGGTACGCAGCCTCGCCTCACGCACCTCTCGGGCCGCCGACGACATTCGGCAGATGGTTGAGGGCTTGCAGAGTGAAACGCAAAACGCCGTCAGTTTCATGAAGGAGGGTGTCAAAGATGTCGATAACAGCCTGCGTCTGGCCGAAGATGCTTCCTCGGAAAACGTGCAGTTGCATCAAGCGGTGGAAAGTATGTTTGCGATAATTCAGCAGCTCAACAGGCGTAGCCTCGACTACGGCAAGACAATCAAGCAGGTCGACCAGTCTTCAGCAGAAATGCGTCAGACGGTGGTGGTGTTGCAAGGCAGTGCCGAGACCGTGAGGCTCAATGCCAACAAACTGCAAAAACTGGTGGGGCAGTTTGAGGTGAGTAAACACAACGGACGGGTGGAGGCTGCTTAGAAAGCAAGTGAGGGCGGACAGATCATGACGGTTGCCCGCAACGATTACTCGTGCGTGATCCAACCTGAACGAAGCGTTCTCGAGAGCATTCTGCACTGGCGTCGATCTGATGCGTGAAATGACAGTGTCGCTGGCCTTGCGTCATTCGGGTCGATGCCGTGTTTTTCTCTAAAATTAAAGTTGACGTCGTGATGATCCTACTTCTGGTCAGCCCTGAACCTAAAAAGAGTGCTGCGCCTCGACACCCAATTGAATAGTAGCTGTTGGCCGCTCTCTGCCGGTCATGGTTACAAAGCCTCAATGTGTCGGCGTTCAGAGCGGATGCAAATGACGGATGAGGTCGAATGCAAAGGGTGGACAAGTCAGTGCAATTACCCCGTCCACCTTCCTCATCGCGACGACTCTCGTCGCCGTCGTGAACCATAAAAAATTATGAGAGACGGTGAGCCGCCAAGTGCTCCATGTCTCGAACCCAGCCCCTCAAAAATCGGCGCCAATCATGCGCATAGCTTCCTTCCGAAAAACGTTCGGCGAGTGCATTGGCAGCTTCGAATCTCGTTCGCCAAACTTCCTGAATGTGCTGGTCTAGAACAATCACGAAATGGTGGCCGTCGCTGCTTACGTACGGCGTTTCCGGTACAGAATTTCTCAACTCTTCAATCGTCATGATCGGAGCTTCCCTATGAGGTTGTTCGAGATCCTGCCGATCGATTTCATCGAGAATGCTCAGGTGAGGTTTTGCGCGTTCATCACCGGGTCGCAATCCCTCCAGATCCCATAAAGCCGCACGTCTAGCACGCTCGCGCTGCCACAGGCTTTTCAAGTCGACCGTCATCAGTGTTTCCTTAATACATCCAATTCTGCGCTAACGCTGATCTGTAGGAGTGAACTCAAGCTCATCCACCATCTTCCTGGACGACCAAGGCGTTTCAACAGCACATGTAATTGTACGCTGTCGGACGTTTAGTTCGGAATGCGCTCATCGCACACCCTTCGAGCAAAACGAGTATGGGGGGGTCGTGAAGCCTTGCTTGGCAGTGTCAACAAAAATATATTTTTAGAGCCCCCCTTGAAATTTTTTTCAGCGACGGATCTTTATTATTTGAGAGCAACATAAAAGCGGAGATCTCAGCGCTCCTCCTTTCACCGAACCTGAAGGGTAATCGGTGTTGTTTTTTGCTTTTGCGGTGCTTCTGTTTCTGTCCTTTTTTTGCGATGAGTCCTTCTTACGCTGATGTACGACTGCCCTCTGGGCATAGCAAAATCGCCCCTTCGCGGCGTAAGCCGCTGCTTTCCAGTTTGATGTCAAACAACGAGTAATTTTTTTAAAAAATACTCGAGCCGGACAACTTTTACATCGGGAGAAGTCCGCATAGGAACTGGAGAGATCAGATGGAACAAGAACTGGAGTTAGAGGTTTGGCGCCTGGCACAGCAGACATGTGACACGGCGGCGTTTGTGCGATTGATTGAAAAGGCGGTCGACAGTTTCAAGAGAAGTCCTGGTTACGATCCTCTTCTGCGGTTACACATCTCAGGGATTGGCGCGCAGAGCATCAGGGTGCTCCGTGACGTGATGACACGTCGTGATCTCTATGCAGGCCCATCTGCCAGCTACATCGAGCTCAGGTCTCGTCTGAAAAATCACCTGAGAAACCAGCTGCAATTTCACCTCGTGGGGGCGGGACAGTCTACCGAAAAAATGCAGGATGATCAGTTGGGGCGAGACTTGGGGCTATAGGGTGATGCGCGTTATCGAGTTCCCCGCTGGTCTAAATTTCTCGACCGAGATTGACCGCAAGCAGTCTTCGACGTTAACTGTATGGATATACAGTTTAGGCGTAAGGCATCTTTCATGAGCGTGACCATCATCGGCCCGTTGGCACCGGGGGGAGTTCAGCTACCCTTTTACTCGTTCCGAGTCCCAGCCGGCTTCCCATCGCCTGCGGCTGATCACCTTGAGCAACACATCTCCATCGACGAGTTGTTGGACATCCGTGCACCGCACATTTATTTAGTGCGCATCGAGGGACGCAGCATGGAAGGCGCAGGGATTTTTGATGGTGATATGGCGGTGGTTGATCGCTCGATCACCGCTGAACACGGGCACATTGTCATTGCTGCAGTGAATTGCGAACCGGTCTGCAAGCGCCTCTGTAAGCGAGGGCCCAACATCATCCTCATGTCAGAGAACTGTGGATTCCCACCTCGCTACATCCTCGAAGGCGATGAGTTGGTCATTTGGGGCGTTGTGACGTTTAGTGTGCGCGCCCATGATCCAAAAGCCTGATCCCGTCTTTGCACTGATCGACTGCAACAGCTTCTACGCAAGCTGCGAGCGGGTGTTCCGCCCTGACTTGGCCAAGACTCCCATCGTGGTGCTGTCGAACAACGATGGCTGCGTGATTGCTCGAAGCTACGATGCCAAACCTTTCGTGAAAATGGGCGAGCCGTACTTCCAAATCAAACACAAACTCAAGCAACACGGCATCGTAGCGTTCTCGTCCAACTACGCGTTGTATGGCGACATGAGTGAGCGCGTGATGAGCGTGATCGAGTCGCTTGTGCCGGCAGTTGAGGTTTACAGCATCGATGAGGCATTCGCAGATTTAGCCGGTGTGCCGGGGGATCTTGAGGCGCTTGGGCGGAGGATTCGCGCTCAGGTTTACCAACGCACGGGCATCCCGGTCGGCGTCGGTATCGCCGGCACGAAAACCCTCAGCAAACTCGCCAATCACTCAGCCAAAAAATGGCAGGCGCAGAGCGGTGGAGTCGTCGATCTTCGTGACCAGAACAAGCGCGATTGGGTGCTGAAGAAATGCTCGGTCTCGGATGTCTGGGGTGTCGGACGCAAAATGACTTTGCACCTCGAAGGGATGGGCATCAATACAGCTTGGGATCTTTCCAAAACCGATCCCTGGATGCTGCGTAAAAAATTCAGCGTGGTGATCGAGAAGACGGCCCGCGAGTTGGCCGGCACACCTTGCCTTGAGCTCGATGAACCTGACCCACCGAAGCAGGAGATCTGTTGCAGCCGCATGTTTGGCAAGCGCCTGACCGAGATTGCACCGATCAAAGAGGCCGTTGCGACCTACATGATGCGAGCCACGGAGAAGCTCCGGGGTCAGCAGTCGCTATGCAAGAAAGTTCGGGTGAGCATACGCACCGGCATGTTCAATCCAGAGGAAGCCAAATACGCCAATGGAGTCCTGGTCGAATTGCCGTACCCAACTGACGATGTCCGGTTGATGACAAAGGCTGCCGTGGACGCGGTAGATAGGGTTTTTCGACCGGGATTCAAGTACAGCAAAGCGGAAGTTCTCTTGGTCAACCTTTGTCAGAAAGGCGAGTACACCGATGACCTTTTTTCAATCTCGCAGCCGGTTGCCACCGAGAAAGTAATGGGTGTTTTGGATGCCATTAACGGTCGATGGGGTAGGGGGACTATGCGTCTTGCGAGTGTACCGACCGATCCGGATTGGCGGATGCGGCGGGAGATGATGAGCCAGAGCTTCACAACTCGCGTTGACCAGCTGTGGACTGTCTACAGTCGTTAGCTCTCCTCCTATTTCAATGCAGTATGCAGCAGTGCATTTGACGAGAATGGTGCAAAAGCTATTGTTCACTCCACACACACACACACACACACACACATGTGGAAGTTTAAAGGATGGCGCTATCCCCATTCAGGACTCACCGTCATCTTCTCCTGACGACGACTTCATCAACGGGGGAGCGGATGAGGGAGTTTGTTTTGTCGCTTTACAACGACAATCGATTTCTTTTTCGTGCCGCTTCGATACGTCATTTTGATGAAGTCCACATGGCGATTTTTCTAGAGCTTGCGCAATGGTTCAACGAGCATGGGCTCAATGATCCTGATTTCGTCAGTGTATGTGTGGATGTCATTAACCAGTGTGAAACCAAAGCTCGTTCAAATTATGCTGAGTTGATTGCATTACGCTCGGTAAGGCCTGCTCCGTCAGGCAAGGGAGCTGACGATCACGCGTTATCGTTGAAGGATTGTGAGGCACGGTACGAGATCGATCAGGAGAAAGGGTACATAGACTAATTCCTAGTATCGTTGGTCTGCAGGCTGCGTCATTGACGATTATCGATATCGAGTAAGCGATACCACTCTGCGTAAGGCGTATTGATGACGGCATGTCTATTGAAGTCTGGGGTTCCGTCTTCCCACCAGACCGGCCCCCGTTCCCCGAGCGCAACCTTTGCCGTCTGTACTTGCATCCTGGCCAACCTCAGCTGTCCATCATCACCTGACGCCTTCGCAGTCTTTACTTGCCGTCGTGCTTCCATCAGTTTGTGGATTAGGTGCTGCCGCGCGTCTTCAGTCAGCAACGGATTGCTGCAGCGCCACAGTTGCCCTTTGACTACAAAGTAGCGGCCGTCAGGTGTCGTCGGATTCATTCAATGCTCTAGGCAAGATTGTCATTGAAAGGCTCATGATTCCTCCGCTTGCGGTTTCCTTGTATCGCTTACAGATGACCATGTACCAACAGCGTGATTCAAATTATCCATTCAAGGTTAGATATGAGGTCTACCTCTAATTCAAAATCTTTAGTTTTGGTGTAATGTTAGGAAACTATTCACGTAGAGATCCCTCATGTCTAAACTCGCCGAATTTCGTCAGCTCGAACGACACTTAGCCGAGCAGTTGCAAGCCCTCGAAGCTCTCAAGGGTGATGCTGGTCTCAAGCAAGAAATTGAATTTGAGACAAAACTTAGAGCCCTGCTTGCCAAATATGGGTACAGCTTAAAAGACGTCGTCAATCTGCTCGACCCGCAAGCTAGTCGTCGCGCTCCTGCAGCCCCGTCGCAATCGGGTACACGTAAACCACGGCAAGTGAAGGTCTACAAAAACCCAGAGTCTGGCGAAGTCGTGGAAACCAAAGGCGGCAATCACAAGACGCTGAAAGAGTGGAAAGCGAAATACGGCTCCGACAAAGTCGAGTCCTGGCTGACCAAGTGATGTTGGTTTGAGTACAAAAGGGCCTTTGATGGCCCTTTTTTGGTTCAACTTTTACTGCGCCGGCTTCAAACCGGCAGGCGGAATTGCTTGCGCAAGCTTTTATCAAAAATCCCTGCTGGGGCAAAACGGCGCAGTATGCTGATTTGTCGTGCTGCCTTGCCGGCAGTGTAGCGATGCTTAGGGCGGGCATCGGTCGCCGCTTTCACTACAACAGCCGCCACGACTTCTGGAAGGTCGGCTTTCGGCATCACTTCGCCTAGCAGTGCCCTGAACCCGGCTCGAGCCTGATCGTACTCCTTCAATTGCGAGTCCGGATCAATGCCGTTTTGATCGAAGACGGTACGCACGAATGCCGGCTCGATGACCGAGACTCGAATGTTGAAAGCTCGAACCTCGTGATCGAGAGATTCCGAATAGCCCTCTAAAGCGTGCTTGACCGCCGAATAATGAGCGGAGTAGGGCGCGGGTACTAATCCCAAAATAGATCCGATATTGATGATGCGCCCTTGGCCACGTTGCCGCATCGACGGTAACACCGCATTCGTCATGCGGATTACACCGAACAGATTGACATCGAACAGTGCCTGCACCTGCGAGATCGAGAACTCCTCAGCGCCGCCAAGCAGGCCGACCCCGGCATTATTGACCAAAAGGTCGATCCGCCCGGTTTGCGCGAGTACAGTTGAAACGAGAGCACTGACAGAGTCACCATCTGTCACATCGCAAGTGAGCATTGACACCTGCGTTGGACTGTCGCCGGCCTTGCGGCTCGTGCCAAACACCGTATATCCCACTCGCACCAGAGCCTCGGCAGTCGCGCGTCCAATCCCAGATGATGCACCTGTCACTATCGCGGTTCTTTCGGAAAATGTACTCATTTGGTACTCCAGTGCTCAAAAGGCTAGATGCAAACGATTTTGTAATGTAGACAGCATAATATTACGACCATAATACTGCGATAGTAAAATGGAAGTAGTGCCCGCAATCAATAATCACGCCGGGCTGATGAGCAAGTTCTGTTATCAATTCCTTCAATCAATGGTCGTTGACGCGACTATTAGCCATTGGTTGTATTGGAGGTTGCGTAATAATCGGCCAGTAGATGATCAACGTTCAGTCTGGTGGACGAGCCTGATTATCTACACAAAGCACGTTGGGGGGCCGCTGGTGAGCCTGATGATCTTGCGGGGGCGACTGGCTGGTTCGTAAAGGTGGCGGCTGTGATCGCCGTGATTATCATGGTGACGACAGCGCCTCCAACTGAGCCTCCATTAGCAATCTCAAGGAGTACCCTCTTTCAAACAACGTGATGACTTCACTCCATCGACGAAAAGAGCACGTGTTGACCCGTTGGGGGATTAGCCGACTGAGAAGGTTGAAGAAAAGCGAAATCTTCAATTCGCTCAACTTCAGACTTCAGTTCCCGTGTCGCGGAACGTTCGTCGACGACACACAATCTGTCCTGGAGTCCAGCGGGAAGTAGCCGTAGTAGCTAAGGTCAGCATGAGGCTGCAAACGAACCGAGAATACCGGCAAGTTCAGCCGCCAAATGCTGTAATTCAGCGGTTACTGTAAGGGTGATATCGATGCCGGGAGCGGGTATTCATCGGCGTTAAGTACCCAACCTTCCTTCAAAGAAAAGTCGATCCTGGGAGGCGAAAAAATGTCTACCAGCTGATTCCGCCCATCGACCATGCCTTGCGATGTGTGAATCGCTGGCGGTGGAATAACCGCGAGAGATGGAGAGGCACAGAACTCGTGGTCGTCCGCACGCCAGGTGTTCAAGTCTGAGTTCCATGGCCAGCGCACGTGGTGAGTAAACGTGCCCTCCAACGCAAGTGATCCTTGCTCAAAGGTGTCGTGATGATGCGGCGACAGCTTGGTCGTGTCCCGTGGCCCTATCTGTACGGGCAGCACGTTGATCATAAAGGTCGAACAACGCCAGATTCGACCAAATCTCCCAGGCTCGTCAGCTACGTCAAGGCTGTACTGCCTTACTCTGTGGCCAGTTGGCGGTTCCGGCCATTCCTCAAACGGAGGGATGTTCGCGTGCTGAGTTTTGTACGCTTCGGAGTTCACGCAAAGATCGCAAACATCGCCGTTCTGGGTCGTGATCATCAGCGTAAGACGACCTCCATCTTGTAAGCGGATGGAACTTGGGCCAGCAGGCACGAATGCTATAGAACCACCTTTCACCTGGGTCTGGACGCCTTCCCAAGTGATTACGAAAGGTACTTCGGCATCTAGGGACAGAACGGCATATTCGTCCACCTGATTTAGTCGCTGGATCTCACCACCCGGTTTTGCATTGACTTGGCCCACTACGAAGTTTTGACCGCGTGCGTACCAAACCTCCACGAGCTCCTGAGCGACAGAGGGGGGCGTAGCATAGAATCGAGCATACTGAGCTGGGTACGATTCTACCGCTTGTGCTTGACCGTACGCGGCGAGGCTTGCTCTGGGATCATTGGACTGGCCCATGTTGGCTCCTATTGTATGAGTTAGGTTCTGGCAGAGTCAGAGTTGGTGAACGCGCTAAGCGCGTTAGCGGCAGCCGTCCGAAGAAACCCTTGGTCAGACGAAATGACGAAGGCTCCTACGCCTTGAGCGTAAAACTCTGCCGCCTCCTGCGGTGCTGCGGCCAAAAGGAACACTGTTTTTCCAGCTTTAGTGGCGGCACTGATTACCTTGGAAGTAGCCTCTCGTACGACTGGTGCACCTGGTTGCCGATCATTGAGAGCAACCGCCATATCTCCACGCCCGATGAACACAGCGTCTAGGCCATCCACACCAAGAATTTCGTCGATGTTGGATACGGCCTCTGGATCTTCAATCATGCCTATCACGATGACTTCGTCATCAGCTTGATCAACGTGCTGCCATATTGTTCTCTGTCCGTAGCCGCCTGCGCGAGGCGAGTTCGAAAAGCCACGCCCCTTGCTATAACGACTCGCAGCCACCAACGCTTGCGCTTTTTCCACCGAATTTATATGTGGGGCTATGACGCCGGCAGCACCAGAATCAAGCGGAGACAGGATGTGACTTGCGGATGTCTCGGCAACCCTAACTAACGCCGCGACTCCGCTGGCTTTCGCTGCCAGCAGCAGATGATCAATGGTTTCTCTATCAAGCGGTGCATGCTCTGCATCGATAATCACAAAGTCGAAGCCTAGATCCCCGAAGATTTCAATCGCCTGGGGGGAGGGGGATTTAACGAACGTGCCTAGCAATGCGCGACTTGGAGCCCTCAGGCGTTGCCTAAAACTTGCGTTGATGGAGTTCATACGTAGGTCGCCTTGGTAAGTGTCTGAGCCGTCGTCTAGCTTCGGTCTAGTGCCCGTATTGCTTGAATTCAGTATTACAAGGAAGCATGTGAGCTGCCCTGTAGCGCTGAACTAGCTTGCAGTCAAAAAACGGAGTGCAGCGGCCATAAAATCCTTGTCCTCAGGCAGATGCAGATGGTCGATGCCGGACAGGATTTGCACCGATGACTGCGTAATGGAATCAGCCAGCAGATCAACGGGGAATGCGACCGTGTCTGCGTCGCCAGAGACGAGAAGCACAGGGCACTCCACCGTCCGAAGCTGTTCGGGAGTCAGGACAGGGTTAGGCTTTCGCCTTAAGCATGCGGCAATCGCGAGTGGATCATTCCCCGCAGAAACACCATAACGGGCGAGCATTTTTGCCACCGGCGGGGAATCATCTGGAATACCCTCTTCAAGGCACTGGGCAACGACTGCGCCTAGTGCTTCTGGTGCATACACGTTCCCGCCCAATCCGCCGAGGACAAGCGCAGCAAATCGTCCTGGCTGCCTTGCTTCAATCTCCAGCAATACCTTGCAGCCCAGCGAGTACCCGATTCCCAATAGAACCTTGTCGTCGGGCAGTTGGGCTATGACCTCACTCGCTAAATCTGCATATCGTGCAGGATCATGAGAGCGGAGGGCGTCCCCATGTCCGGGCAGGTCGATACCGACTGGATCGAATCCAGCGTTACGAAGCAGGTCAAACCACCCGTTTGAGTTCCAAACGGATTGGGTAGATCCGCCCCAACCGTGGATGAGGACAACAGATTTACGATCAATCAGTTTAGACATGGAAGGTGTCCTTTAAGCGCTCAATGGGTAACGCCTCAAATCACGAGTAGACCGGAGGCAGTTCCTCAGAAATTAGTGTGACGCTGCGTCCCATCCTTCAGAGCCGATACCGCGACCTATTCCCAAGCGGCGCTCAGCTGATCGCAATGTGTTTTCGATCAGCATTGTCACCGTCATCGGGCCCACTCCACCTGGTACAGGTGTTAACCAGGAAGCGCGTTCTTTCACCGAAGCAAAATCGACGTCGCCGACAATGCTCCCGTCAGGCAACTTGTTAATGCCTACGTCAATAACTATTGCATCGCGCTTGACCAACTGGCCGGTGATGAGCCCTGGCACGCCTGCCGCCACGATAAGGATGTCTGCCAAGATAGTGTGCTGGGCTAGATCGCGGGTTTTGGCATGACACACCGTAACCGTGGCTTCTTTTTGAAGGAGCATAAGTGCCATGGGCTTTCCAACGATGTTCGAAGCACCTACAACGACAACATTTTTACCTGCCACATCAATCCCGGTGGTATCCAGCAGCAGCTGAACGCCATAGGGTGTGCAGGGTGGGAAAATGCTGTTGCCGACAACCAGACTGCCGACATTATAAAGATGAAAACCATCAACATCCTTGTCCACGGCAATTGATTCTAAGATCTTGCGCATGTCAATGTGAGGCGGCAAAGGCAGTTGAACGAGTATGCCATGTACTTCGTCATCCTCGTTGAGACTTTCGATCAGCTCGAGCAACTTGTCTTGCGTAGTATCTGGAGGCAGCAGATGAGGAAATGACTTCAGGCCACAATCATCGCAGGCGTTAATCTTGTTTCTAACATAAACCCGAGATGCGGCATTATCCCCTAAAAGAATAACAGCTAGACCAGGACGAATACCCTGATCGACCAACTTGGAAACCCGAGCCCGGAACGCTACTCGCAGCTTCGATGATAACGCTTTGCCATCGATAATTTTGGCAGTCATTTTATTCTCCAACAAACAGCAGGCAGGTGAAAACTCCAACTAATGATCTGCCGCGACCTGCCTCTAATCGTGAGGATTAGGGACAGGCGCAGTATTCGCTTATAAGTCAGCTGCCTTGAAACACTATTGTCTTGTTGCCATCGACAAACACGCGGCGCTCGATGTGGTATTTCACCGCTGCTGCTAGAGCCATGCACTCATTATCACGACCTACCCGGACAAGCTCTTGCGGCTTAAAGCTGTGATCAACTCGTGTGACGACTTGATCGATGATGGGCCCTTCATCAAGATCAGAAGTAACGTAGTGCGCTGTGGCACCAATTTGTTTTACCCCTCGCTCGAAAGCTTGATGGTAAGGCATAGCGCCCTTGAAGCCAGGCAAGAAAGAGTGGTGAATGTTGATACACTTACCAGCTAACTCAGCGGTCAATTCATTGGAAAGGATTTGCATGTACCGAGCCAGGATCACCAACTCTGACTGCGTTTCAGCAACAATTTCAACAAGGCGTGCTTCCTGTTGAGCTTTGTTGTCTTTGTTCACTGGAAGATGGATAAAGCGAATACCTTCTCGCTCAGCCATAGGGCGCAGTTCCTGATGGTTCGAAACTACTGCAGTAATCTCCATGTTGAGATCACCTTTTCGGCGACGATATAGCAGATCATCCAGGCAGTGATCGAACTTCGATACCATGATCACAGTCTTCACTGGAAGGCTAGGGTCAAAGAAGTTCCATGACATACTCAGTCGCTCTGCAATATCTACGAAACCGTCTTTTAGCTCTTCAAGCTTGGGCGCAGCGACTTCAGGCTTAAACACAGCACGCATGAAAAAGCGTTCAGTGGATTCATCATCGAACTGCTCCAAGGAGCAGATGTAGCAATCGTTTTCCGCAAGATATGAGGTGACTGCTGCCACAATGCCTTTAGTCGCTTTGCAAGTAGCATTCAAAATATACGTCTTTTCGTTTTTTGGCTTATCTGGCGCAGCCATGATAATTCTCCACACGCATGATCATTAGTACGTAACGTTAACTCAAACACTTCAAGCATACTTCTGTCACAGCTTGGTCAGGTCGGCTCGGCGGGTGTCCTGCTTGTAAGGAGCACGTGCTACAGTGGCTCGGAGTTTAATTTGCGGTGCGCCTGGGTCTCCCCACAGAACCTCAACTTCGGTGCCTGGTTCGGCGTAAGCGACATCTATGAAGCTAAGCGCAAGAACTTTTCGGAAGTAGAGGCTATAACCAGGGTGGGTAGCGTGGCCCACGGTTTTCCCATCTTTGAGGATGAGATCAGTCCAAGCCATCTGATGCGGAATATCTGGGTATTCAAACTGACGATAGACTTCACCATCGCTGAATAGGGACGCGTGGACAGCCTTGACATCGTCGCTGTTAAACTCAAGAGTCACGACCTTGCGACGAGGAGTCTCCAGTTCAATCTCAAGCGCCTGGCGTCCGATAAAGTCGTGATCGAAGACAATATTTTTACCCCAGCCCATTTCAACAGGGCTGCGGTATAAGCCAGTGAGGTCATCACCGTCCCAACTTCCAGTGAATGCACCTGAAAAGTTGAATCGCAACACCGTCTCAAAAGGAGTGCCT
The DNA here is from genome assembly GCF_054898115.1 of Pseudomonas sp. MDT1-16. Classification (NCBI taxonomy): domain Bacteria; kingdom Pseudomonadati; phylum Pseudomonadota; class Gammaproteobacteria; order Pseudomonadales; family Pseudomonadaceae; genus Pseudomonas; species Pseudomonas sp. MDT1-16. The sequence continues at coordinate 4,700,583 of NZ_CM142717.1, read as the reverse complement.
CGCCAGGCGTCTGGCAGGTTTTTATCGTCCGCCATGAAGTCTAAATAAGCTTGTTGGCTGTTGTCGGAGAGCGCGTTGTAGAAATGCATGCTCCCAGTTGGATAGCAGGCTTCAAGATGGTTGATCATCAGGTTTCTAGCGCCTAAGCGGCGCATGCCGAACTCCGGTGCAAGCTCCATGACCGCCGCAACCAGTTCTTCTCGCTCGGTGATAGGCCCCTGCAATTCAAACCCAATTTCACCAGCCATGCCTTGGCGCAGGAAGGTCACCTCTAGGTTTTTAACCTTTCCCTTCTTTGTGTACATGAATTTGACATCTCTCAAGCTTTCGCCAGCAAGCTTTTCGCAAAGCCCCAATGCGTTGGGCCCGGAGATCTGCATTTTATAGCTGACTGGAAAGCTAGCTTCCGCGTTGTAGCCTTTCGATTTGAGGTGGTAATATACCCACTGGGGGGTGCCGCACTGATACTCAAAATCGTCTTCAGCGTGCCGGAACAGCACGCCTTCTGAAATTACTTTTCCGTCCTCATTGCATTGAATGCAATGTTTAGCCCGGTTAAGGGGCATATTGTCGAAGCTATTAGTCGACAGGTCGGTAAAAAGCTTCAGTGCGTCTGGGCCCTTGATCCGGATCTGAGGAACGAATGACCAGTCCCCCATGTAACAAGTGGTTTTCCAAGACATTTGTTCGTCCATCCACCCGGTGTACTCAGGAGTATTTCCTGTAGTGGTGGAGGCGTAATGAGGTACGACAGACGTGAAGGCGCGATAGTCAGAGGCTTTAGCCATGATCGGTAACTCCGGTTAATCTTATTTTAATGTGGTTTTCAAAACTAGAACGCGACTGAATTTCGGCCTTTCAATTGAAGCATTTGTCGCGCTTCTTCAGGCGTTGCAACTTCGAGCGATAATGCCTCGATGATGGTGCGAACTCTTTTTACCTGTGCTGCACTGGATGTGGCCAATTGACCAGGAGACTCCCAAAGAGAGTCTTCTAGGCCGACACGGACGTTTCCACCAATGGATGCAGATATAGCGGCAATAGGCATCTGACCCCGGCCTGCCCCTAGAACCGACCAAACATAGTCTTTTCCAAACAAGCGATCAGCCGTGCGCCGCATTTGCAAGATATCTTCCGCGTGGCCACCGATACCACCTCGAAGTCCGAATACGGACTGAATGAACAATGGAGGTTTCAGCAGTCCGCGCTCCAAAAAGTGCGCTGCGGTATACAAGTGCCCAATGTCATAGCATTCGATTTCGAACCGGGTTTGATTCTCGCTGCAGGATTGAAGAATATAGGCAATGTCTTTGAATGTGTTTTTGAAAACTCGATCATCGCTTCCGGCGAGGTAGGGTTCCTCCCAGTCATGCTTGAAATCCTTGAAGCGCCCTAGCATTTCATAGAGCCCAAAATTCATTGAGCCCATGTTGAGGGATGCGATTTCAGGCTTTAGCTGTAATGCAGGTTGCAGACGCTCTTCTACTGTCATCGTGGGTGAGCCGCCTGTTGTGATGTTGATGATCACATCAGACTTTTCTTTGATTTCAGGTACGAACTGGCGAAACAAACCTACGTCCTGCGACGGCCTTCCATCTGACGGATCACGAGCATGTAAATGTACGATTGCAGCACCAGCGTCAGCAGCTTCCAATGCTGCAGTCGCGATTTCAGCCGATGTAACGGGCAGATACGGTGACATCGACGGAGTGTGAATTGAACCCGTTACAGCACACGTGATAATAACTTTGTTTTTCATGCTAATCCCCTAGTTTAACTTGGTCACAACCAAGCTGAGGTCACACACAATCCTGAATTACGTGCCTTGGAACTGCCAAGTTGATTCAGGATTAAATAGACGATGGGTCGCTATGCACAATTCCGGCGCCGACAGCAAAAGTCGTTTCGCCTGAGTAAAAGTCAACTTTAAAATCGGAACGCTCATCGCACGCTTGTGCGGCAGCAGCAGCAGCAATCCAAAGGCGTACTTCCGAGCCGCCATAACCTGCGGCGTCTAAAACTTCGGTATCTGTCCAGGTATCGAACTCGGCAAGGTTGCCACTAGCCAATGTAGAGAGAAATTTTTTGTCCCACTCTTCGTTGATCCAAGGGGCTTGGAAAGTCCCCTCCACCAAATCGCGGCTCAGTTTGTCCATCCCTACGACAACGTCATTGCGCCATTTTTCGCGGGTAATTGGGCCTTTATCTCCGCCATGCACGAGGTAGTCACGAACCTCCAAATTAGGGGCTGTGTGGTACTGAGGAAACACAAAGTCGGTCTGGTGCGAAAGCCCACCGGTACCCAGGAACGCTATACGCTTATTGAGTGTTTTTGCGAAGCGTCCAATTTCCTCGCCCAGTAAACGGCAGCGTCGCAGGGTAGGTCGAGGATCTGCGATGGTATTGATATGAATAGGAAGAACAGGACGGGCGTTCAGCTCACCCATGAAATAGTGCAGTGGATTAGAAAATCCGTGATCGACCTCCATTGCGTATGAGGTCGTGATGTCAAATTCACGCTCGTTAAGGTGTTCTGTCAACGCTGTTGCGACGTCCATAGGAACGTCGAGTGGGCCAGGCCATCCACCGCAGTCGTCCAAAGCCTCGGCAGCGTGTATTACCACGAACTGGGGCATCAGTTTTAGGTGGATGCCGTCCATGTGGTTGCCACCAAAGATGATTACCAGTTCTGGGTCGAAGGCTTTGAATTCCTCGACGCGTTTCTCGTAGCTCGACCAGAACTCTTCGTTCGCCTTGACCCCCAAAGACTCTTGGATTTTGGTGAGTGGCACATGGGGCACGCACGCGAGAAAGCCTTCGGAGGGTTTGTTTACAGATGAATTGTTGTTATTAGACATGTTAGGACTTCCTGGGGAAATTAAGTTCGCTGAGCAAATTTTGCTGCCGAAGTGCCGACGAAGACTGGTCTGATCAATCGGCTTTCAAACAGCCATAATCCAGTTGGTGACAGCACCATCACGTCTTCCACATCGGCAATGGTCGAAGGGACATCAGAGGGCAGCGGTAAAGATCCAGAACCGGCGAAAACCATTACGAGGGATTTCACAAGCAGACGTCCCTCGATCAGCACCTCAGGAGCGAAGCCGCTGGAAAAGTGCCGAGTTGTTCGGGCTGACTTTTGGTTTTCGCAGGCGCGGTCTGTGAAAAAGCGCTCAATCTGATCTCGTCCGACCAATTCGAGCGCCCCCAGTTGGAGCCGACCATTAGGGATAAACAAAAACTGAACAGCCTTATCTGCGCTTCCATCCGCGCATGCCCAGTAGGTTTGATTCAGGTGAAGCGAAGAGTGGTAAATCTCAGGAGAGATCATGGCAGCCTCTGTAGCGACTAACGCAGTATGAGCCTTGGCTCTCTGCTTATTCTTGTAGTTACGGTACCCAAAGGGCATCCGTCGTTATGGGCTTAGGTTGACTCATAGCAACGGGAGTTGCGCGCCTGAAAGGGACATTCGATTAGGAGCCTAGAGACGAAGACGTCGAGCACTACAAAGCTCTCCTAGCAAAGGGAAAGGGGAGCTCGGTCTAGGGTAGGTTGCACCAGGGGACATGGAGCGAATAGGTAATGTCTGTGGAAGTCATCCGGCAGTGATCGAAGATCGAACTCGATAACGACCAACTTCAAGACTTGGTTCGCGGGCGAATATGAGAGGAAAGGGCTGCTCCCATAATCGCAACGCTGCAGGACTGGGTATTGGCCGAGTAGGATCTTGCCAATGGATCGGCGACGGCGAAAGCCATGACTTTCAGCCTAGACGTTGGGTAGCGCTGATACGCTATTTGGACGATGGAGCTGTGGCCATTGACAACATCAGGTGGAAAACCAGATCAGACCTTCGGCGCGTGGGCGCTTGAACTTATTGTTTGTCGGATCGCTTCGCAGTGGTAAACGGGCGACGGCGATGACTAGCCTGTTCAAGTCTTTGCGCATGAACGGGAACGATCCGTCTGCTTGCGTAAAGCACGCTTTGCATCGACTGCCGACCAGTGGGCAAGTGACATTGCCCACTGCTGCCTCATAAAGGGAAGTCGGGTATCAACCAGGGTTCCTCGGCGCAAAGTGTCCAACCTCACGACGACGAGACATGATTTTCGGAAGGTTTTCTTCGATCCAATCAACCATAACTTCAAGGTGCTGCGCTGCCTCTTGACCCAATGGGGTCAGACTATATTCCACATGAGGCGGTACTACGGGTAATGATTTGCGGTCGATAAGTCCATCAAACTCAAGCCCCTGTAGGGTCTGCGAAAGCATCTTTTCGCTCACTCCACCTATCTTGCGTCGCAGCTCGCTGAAGCGGTGCATCCCGCCCAAAAGCATTACCAGAACTAGCACGCCCCAACGGCTAGTCATGTGCTTGAGTACCTCACGGGATGGGCAATCAGCGCTCAATACGTCGCCACGTCGAACGGCTGCTGAAAACGGGTTAGAAACTTCAGTGGCTGTGCTCATCACGCTTACCTTTTGGTGCGTACTTACGAAAAGTTAGCTGCCCGGCTAGGGTGACCACTCTTCTTTTTCCAATCAAGGTATTTGTCATGATCGCAATCACCGGAGCCTCTGGCCAATTGGGCCGTCTTGTTATCCGATACCTGCTTGAGCGCAGTCCAGCCGACCAAGTAATTGCCTTGGTCAGAGACCTGAGCAAGGCCCAAGACCTGGTCGAATTGGGTGTGACCCTACGCAGGGCTGACTACAACGAACCAGAGACGTTTACTGACGCTCTGAAAGGCGTCGATAAATTGCTTTTGATTTCTTCAAACGAAGCGGGAATCCGAACTACCCAACACCGCGTCGTGATTGATGCCGCCAAGGCCGCAGGGATCACTCTCATTGCCTACACCAGTGTCCTGCACGCTGATATTTCTACCTTGGGCTTGGCTGCTGACCACCGCGACACTGAAGAAGCCTTGAGAGCGTCTGGTGTACCGCACGTATTGCTTCGCAATGGCTGGTACAGCGAAAACTACCTGGCAAGTGTACCTACAGCTGTGGAAAATGGCGCCCTGCTCGGCAGCGCGGCCAACGGTCTAATCAGTTCTGCACCGCGCGCCGACTACGCCCAAGCTGCTGCGGTGGTTCTGACCACTGAAGGGCAGGCTGGCAAGGTCTACGAACTGGCAGGTAACAGCAGTTATACCTTATCCGATCTGGCTTCGATGATTAGCCAGAAGGCTGGTAAGCCTGTGATTTATCAAAACCTGCCACAGGCTGAGTTTGAAGCAGTTTTGATCAGCGTTGGCTTGCCGGCTGGCTTGGCGGCTCTGCTTGCCGACTCGGATGCAGTGGCGGCGCAAGGAGCGCTATTCGATGAAAGTGGGGTATTAAGCGGTCTGATCGGGCGACCTTCTACGCCAATCCTGGATTCCTTAACCGATACCGTTCAATAGGACTGCGGCGGTCAACTGCTTCTTCCAGCGAGCCGACCATCGCTTCGGGGCGATGCTGTTGACCAAAGCCGACTAGATCGTCCCGTCACCAAACTCAGAGGGTGTGTTAACCATCCGCTTATACCGAGCGCGTAGAAGAGCGAGGACGTGAGGCCGCCTTCTTTACGCCTGACGAAGAGAAGAGCGGTATTGAGAAGGGGTGGTGTTAAAAGCTGATTTGAAAAGACGAGCAAAATGACTCTGGTCGACGAAACCGACCGACCAAGCAATATCGCTGATGGATACGATGGCCTGTGAGGGGGTAGCTAGCAATTGGGCGGCTTTGGTCAATCGTGTCTCAAGTAGTAAACCGCTATAGCTTTCATTGAAGCTCGCCAACACTCGATGGAGGTGACGTGTGCTGATCCCGAGATGTTCCGCGATGATAGCCGGGGTTAGGTTAGGGTTTGGATAGTATTCCAAGATGAAGCTTTTGATGCGGGTAGCAAGTTCAGAATTGTGCTTTTCAGGCAATTTGACGTTTGCGACTAGGGCACACATTGCGCCGAATTGGTCAGCAAGCACGAAACGAGGCAATGGCGCGGTTTCCACTCCAGCATCGGCAAATGCAGTCAATAATCCTTGTAATGGAAGCGACCATGGCACTCCTAGACCCAGCGGCTTTCCTACGAGACGATTAGGGTCTGGTACCCATTGTCTTAACCAATCCTCTGGCATATGTGCGGTCAGGCAAACGCTGCCGTCTGGGAAGTCCAAAGAGTACGGTTTTTGATCCGAGAGAAGGACGAATGCACCGGAAGGAATCTCTGAAATCTCGTCACAATGAGAGACTTGGATACGACCTTTTCTCGCATAAAGCAGTTCAAAAAAGGGCCGCTGATCCCGCTTTGCCATTTCTGTTGAGCGAGAGGTTTTCTGTGCGTCGCACTCTAAAAAATTGAGGTCTATCGGCCCCAAGCCATACCGCGTCCAGGAGGCGCGAAATGAGTCCTGCAATCTGCTTTCCACGGTCATCTCGGCAATCTCTGCCGAAACAACTGCTTTGAACGCATTCAGAGGCGCCAAGTCTTGCGCATCGGATGTAGACCACCGTCTATCTCGAGCTTCACTTGGGTTGATGACCATGACTGGCCTCCCTCGCGGCGTATGCTGCGAAATCGCTCGCAGAGAGCATTTGTCCTAGCATTTCAGGAGCCTCTATTCTTATTTTAGATCTGACCTGATTAGGACGCGCATCAGACCTAGTAGCCCCGGAGTGCGATTCGGACAATGACGTAACGCAGAAATGTTCCGCCGCAGGGATCACGCGCCAATTCACTCTATCTCAGGACTACACGGCGGACAACATCTGGCGTTTTCAAGATGGACATGTCCCTGGAATCCTATTCCTAGGTCACCTTGGTGCGCGCGTCAGCGTGCGCAATCTGGCAGTCTGGCCACAGATCAGCAGCGCTTGGTGCCTCATCTGGATCGACAAAAGAGCCTCGTCTCTAAGGGGCTCTAGTCGACCTGATTGCAGCCTTGATCTACACGCTTCTATCAATAAAAATAAAGAGAATAAGTAGTGAACAAAATCCTCGTCCTCGCAGGTGTTGTCCTTTCGTCTCAAATCCCAAATATTTGCTTCGCAGCTAACGGAACGCAGCTTACCGGCTACGGGGCCAAAGCAGCGGGCATGGCGGGTGCTAGCGTTGCATTCCCCCAAGATTCCATTGCTGCGGCTAACAACCCTGCTGGCATGGCTGAAGTGGGCAGTCGAATTGATGGCGATTTCCAAATTCTGTACGTCGACACGGAAACCGAGTTTCTGAACAGCGAGAACAAGCATAGCGGCAAGCGTTATGCGCCGATTCCAGAATTCGGGGTGAACTTTCAGGTCAATGACAGGCTTTCATTGGGTTTCTCCACGGCGGCCAGCGGAGTACTGTTTCGCTATGATGACGCGCTTATTCCTAATCCAAACGTTGATCGGGCCAAAGGAGCATTTATCCAAGCGATAGGACTTCCGACCATTGCTTATAAGGTTACCGACCAACTTTCCCTCGGGTTTTCTCTTGCATTGGCCGCCCAACGACTTGAGATACAAGGAATTCCTTTGCCAGATGGGAGTGCAAGTAATCCAGCGCATGGCGCTGAGTATTCCTATGGGGTAGGTTGGCGTGCAGGTGCTCTTTGGAAAGCCAATCCATGGCTTTCCGTAGGTGCGATGTACGCGAGCAAGATAAAAATGAGCAGCTATAACGGGTATGAGGATGATCTGCTCTCCACAGTGGATGGTTCGATTGATATACCAGAGCAATATGCATTGGGCCTGGCAGTAAAACCAACTGATTCCTTGACTGTTGCACTGGACTGGCAACATATCTCTTGGCAGAACAGTGATGGTTACCATCAGCTATTCGGATGGCGCTCACAGGATATTTTCAGACTCGGCGCAGCGTATGAACTCTCGCCGGAGTGGACAGTTCGAGCAGGCTATAGCACTACCCGTAAACAATTCCCGTCAGATTACACACTGCAAAACACGTTGTTAGTTGGTATAAATCCTAAAGCTGCAACGTTTGGTGTGACTCGTAGCTTCAAAAGCAACGGGGAGTTGACGCTTGGTTATGAGTACGACCTCAGCACGAGCTCTAATGGTAGCGGTGTGAGCGAAGGCACAAAAATACATACCAATATGGGCTTCGTGACTGTCGGGTACGGTTGGAAGTTCTAATCTGTACGCTAAAAATCTTTAAGTCGATTATAGATGTTATCAGTTTGAGGGATATTAAATGTACTCTGGAATTACCATGAGCCTCTTTCGGCTGCCTGAAGGGTTTATTGAGTGGCGCTTGGATATGTCAGGCCCAGTTAATATCCTAAACGAGCAAGCCATACGCGAATGGGCCGAGGCGTTGGATATACTAGAACAGACCCGAGAGATAAGAGGGGTGGTCATCACCAGTGGAAAAAATAGTTTCATCGCTGGTGCAGATATAAAAGGTTTTCCAACCATCTTTTCCGGGAGCGAGAAAAGCGTTGAGCAATGGGCTGCCCATTGTCAGAAGCTATGCAACAGGATAGAGACGTTACCTTTCCCTTCTGTCGTTGCTATAGAGCGTTTTGCGCTGGGTGGTGGGTTGGAGTTTGCGCTCAGTGCAGATTATAGGGTTATCACAAATGGTTCGCGCCTGGGGTTGCCGGAAGTGACGCTTGGCCTCTGTCCTGGATGGGGAGGTTCGGTTCGTCTTTCCCGCTTAATTGGCCTGGACGCCGCTCTGAACTATGTAGCCGGAGGTAAGACCATTGACTCTGACGCTGCAGTTTCCATTTGTTTGGCTGACTTGGCGGTTAAGAGTGAAGATCTTCTGAGTGAGTCCATGGCCCTTTTGAAGTCCAGAGCTCGGTCACGTTCCCTTTGGGAGGGTAGAAGGGAGTTGAAACGAGCTCCCATCCAATCCTATTCATTCAAAAACACCGACGGACACCCTGAGATTCACGATCAGGCCTTCCAGGCACCAGTGGAAATTTATCGCTTAGTCCTATCAAACGCCTCCGAACCCTTCGATGAAGCTCTACGAGCTGAGCGAAAACTGTTTGCAAAGCTTTCGAAACTCCCTGAGGCTCGAAACCTTGTGAGTTTGTTCATCGCAGAACAGGCGATGAAGAAGCGATCTGCGCGTTGCGTCACTGCATGGCCCAAAGTGGATGTGGGAGGTGTAGTGGGCGCAGGAGTTATGGGCGGAGGTATCGCTTATCAAATGGCGACGAACGGTCTCAAGGTCGTGTTGAAGGACATCGCACAAAAGGCATTGGATCTAGGTATAGACACCATCGAGACGTACCTGTCTAAACAAACCAAACGCGGTAAATTGACGGCGTTCGAAGCTGAAACTGCTTTGGCTAAAATTACCTCGACGCTAGAAGATGCTCAGATTTCGCGATGCCAAGTTGTGATTGAAGCTGTGGCGGAGAAAGTCGAGATAAAAAGCGCTGTGTTGTCTGCGCTGGAGGGAAAACTTCCTAAAGGGGCCATACTCTCATCTAACACCTCAACAATTTCTATAAACACGTTAGCCCAAAATCTTTCTCGTCCTGAAAATTTTTGCGGTATTCACTTTTTCAATCCCGTCCCGGCTATGTCGCTGGTCGAAGTTGTGCGGGGTGAAAAGACATCCGACGAAACAATCTCCCGAGCGGTAGCGTTTGTTGCCGCTATTGGAAAGTCGCCCATTGTCGTTAATGACGGAGCAGGGTTTTATGTAAATCGAATTTTGTTTCCTTACTTTAATGCCTTCAATCTGTTGCTAAATGCTGGTGTTGGCTTTTATCGAATAGATCGTGTTATGGAGCGCTTCGGTTGGCCCATGGGGCCGGCAGCGTTAGCTGATGTCATCGGTTTGGATATTTTGGTACATGCAGACACCGTCTTGCAGGATGCCTTCCCTGAGCGGATGCGTCATCAGGCTCCAGTGATTGCAGAAAAGTTATTGAGCGCGGGCCTCCTTGGTAAGAAAAGTGGCTCAGGATTTTATAACTATACTGTCGGTTTTCTCGATGCTAATCAAAAACTCCCATCGCTTAAAGCTGAAGTTTATGCCAGTGGGACGATTGCAGAACATGAGGTATCAGATCAAGAAATAATAGATCGGCTGATGATTCCCATGTGTTTAGAAGCTGCTCGTTGCCTTGCTGATAATACGATTCTCAGTGCCGAAGATGCAGATCTTGCAGCCGTGATGGGTCTAGGGTTTCCACGATTTCGGGGCGGGCCGCTCGGTTATATAAAATCAGTCGGTACTGAGGTTTTTATAAAGACTGCCTTGTCATTAAGAAGTTTGGGGCCTCTGTATCAAGTAGACTCCTCATTGAGTGTGCTTAGAGATCACGGATAGTCAACTTTCCTTTAAGAGTGCAGCTCATCAGAAGCTGTATACAATAGCTTTTAAAAAACTAAAGCTTTTAATGTTCTAAGTGGGTTTTTTTTGCCCGCTTTATAGGGGGCTGCCGTGCTTGGTTTACGTATGCTTATAGAAAACATGAGGGTTCAGTATAAGCTGGCGTTGGGTTTCTCAATTGCCATAATTATTGGACTTGGGGTGACTATTTCTGGTTTTGTAGGAACCTATAAGCTCTCCTCATTGATTCATCAGAACTGGGAGGTGGTAGGGCTCGAAAGAAAGCTCGAAGTTCTAACCGTCAGGTTTCGCCAACAGTTTCCCGAGATTAGCGTCAATGCGACGGCAGTATTGTCCCCGGAGCGGCCTCAGTCCAAGGCACCCAGATACTCCGATACAGCCTTATCAACTGGGAAAGCGCTGCCAGAAATTGACGCTGAGCTCGGTGGCATCCAGGAGACTCTAAATACCCTCAGGTCTGACTCGGCCTCTAATCCAAGTGGTCGCCAGTCCGCTGCCGAAGCTTTAGCGGAATCTATAAAGAATGCTGGATTAATACTCTCTGGCGCAGCGGCACAAATTTATGCGGATCAGCAGAGCACTGTATATGGCATTTACTGGTTTTTGATATCCGCCTCCGTTCTGGCAATGATAGGTAGCGCCTTCGCCGTCATCGTCATATCACGCCAGCTTGTCCCTCCAATCAAAGTTACGGTATCCGTTGCTGAAAGCATTACAGCGGGAGATTTGCGGGAGATTGCTCCTTCAAACCGTCGCGATGAGATCGGCCAGCTACAGCGCGCAACGCACTCTATGTGCTCGGGCCTTCGAGATCTGGTTGGTCGCATAGGTGAAAGCGCAACACAATTGAGTAACGCCTCAGAGGAGCTACTTGAGGATGGCAGTGAGGCCCAGATTAATATTGATCAACAGCGAGCACAGGTTGAGCAGGTCGCCGTAGCGATAAATCAGTTGGTGTTCACCGTTCAAGAAATTGCGCGCAATACGGAAATCGCCGCGACTTCAGCCGCAAACTCCGACGCGAAGGCGCGAAACGGGGAAGCCGTCGTTCGCGATACCGTGGCCCAGATTGAACATCTAGGGGAGGAAATGGATGAGCTTGGCTTAGCAATGGAAAGGCTGCGCCTGGACGGAGCTAAGATCGGTCAGATCGTAGACGTCATCAACTCTATCGCAACGCAGACCAACCTATTGGCGCTAAATGCGGCCATTGAAGCCGCACGAGCGGGAGAGCAAGGCCGGGGTTTCGCAGTGGTTGCGGATGAAGTCAGGGCTTTGGCAATGCGGACGCAGCAATCGACCACAGAAATCGAAGGTCTGGTGGACGCTCTCCAGCAAGGTAGCTCAGCGGCGTCTTCACTGGTTCTACGGGGGAACGACCGTACTCGTGAAATCGTAACAAAGGCGAAGGATGTCAGGACTCTCTTGTTAGAATTCGGCCAGTCTGTTGCGGAAATCCAGGCGATGAATCAGCAAATTGCTGCGGCTGCGGAGCAGCAGGGCGCAGCTGTCGGCGAAATAAACCAAAGTATCAAGCACGTCAGGTCATTGGCGGATGCGTCTGCAACAACGGCAGCCCGAAATACCAAATCGATTCGAGATTTGGCGGGACTGGGAAAAGACTTGAAGGCGTCCGTAAGTCGCTTTCGGCTTTAGGAAGTTTCAGTTTCTTTTCGCTATTGCTCCAACATCAATCTACGCCAGACGATTGTTGGAGGCGCTGGCAGAGCGAGCTTGGATTGCAACCCGATTTTTTCTTGCGATGAAGCAGGGTTCAAACAGGGCTGGTCTGATAATTCATCCCCATGCCTGGCTAAGAAAGGTGTCTCGTCCGGCAGGCTATTCAAGTTGTCCATTAGTAAGTCGACGCTAGCCGTCTGACCTTGACCTGGTGGAGGGGGCAGCACAGATTTACGTGTCATCCAATTCTCGACAGTCATTACTCTATTTTTCCGCACCGGCTCGCGTACTTCTAATTGCAAAAGATATGCACCGTCGTCCGGAATTCTAATTATTGAGTGACGGTTGGGGTCATATGAGCTTAATGATTACCTTACCTTTCGCTCTTCCTCGTTCGACATAGCTCAATGCTTCAGCTGTTGACTCGAAAGGGAAGGTTTGGTCAATCACCGGTTTGATAATGCCGGACTCGACGAGAACAGTAATTTCACCCAGTTGAGCACCGCTCGCGCGCATGAAAACGAACGCATAGCTGACATCCTTTTTGCGCGCTTTTCTGCGGATGCCGCTGCTCAACAGACGCATCACCAAACCCAATCCCCAGAACAGTTTTTGCTCTTCAGCGAATTGCGGCGTCGGCGGCCCCGAGATGGAGATGAGCTGGCCACCAGGCTTCAGAATGTTGAGCGACTTTTCCAGTTCATCCGCGCCCAAGCTGTTCAATACGACATCGTAGTCCTGCAAAATGCTTTCGAAGTTTTGCTTCTTGTAGTCGATGACGACGTCCGCTCCCAGCGCTTTAACCCATTCAACATTCTTTGTGCTGGTGGTTGTCGCAACGAAGGCGCCCAAATGTTTGGCAAGCTGGATAGCGATGGTACCGACGCCACCAGAACCGGCGTGGATAAAGACCTTCTGCCCTTTCTTCAATCTGGCTGTTTCCACCAGCACCTGCCAGGCCGTCAGAGCGACCAAAGGGAGGGAGGCGGCTTCTTCCATGCTGATATTTTCGGGTTTCAGTGCGAGGGCATTTTCCTTCACCGCGATAAGCTCGGCGAAGGTACCCATACGCTCCTCGGGAGGGCGCGCATAGACTTCGTCACCTGGCTTGAATTGCCGCACACCAGAGCCCACACGTACCACGACGCCGGCCAAGTCATTACCCAATACCAAGGGAAATGAATACGGCAAGATCAGTTTGAATTCGCCTTTACTGATTTTCGAATCCAGTACGTTGACGCTGGTGGCATGCACTTGAACCAGAACGTCGTGGATACCCACTTCAGGCTCGGGCACCTCGCCAATACGTCCATTGTTCTTGCCGTAACGGTCGATAAAAAACGCCTTCATGATGATTCAGCTCTCACAGTTTCAAATGGGGATGGCAGGATGCGCATAACGTTGCGTACCCCGTTGCAACGAGCGGAAAACGTCGTCAGGCATCCAGAAATGCCGTTGCCTTTACCACGAAGTCAGCGTGATGCTGGAAAATCCCGCCATGCCCTGCGTCTTCATAAATGATCAGTTGCGAATTCGGGATCCGGCTCGCCAGCTCGGTTGAGTTCACGGTGGGTACCATGATGTCGTTGTCACCGTTCGCGATCAGCGTCGGTATCTGTATTCGACTGAGGTTTTGTGGGGGGTGTCTGCCCCACGCGTGGATGGCTTTCAACTGCTGCAAAAAAGCTGTTGGCGTCGGGCTTTTGTCTCGATCTTTCTTGCGCTCCTTCAGACGCTTTAAAAAATCCCTCGCAGCTCGCCGACCATTGGCCGTAGAGGTGAAGAACAGGTAGAACTTTGGATCGCGCAAGGTCAGCAAGCCTTTGATCATCAATGGCCAGGCCACTGACCAGACCCTGTCGATACCTGTGCCGCCAGCAGGCCCGGTGCCGGTCAGAATAAGTCTGCGCACCAGATCGGGGGCTTTCAGAGCAATATCCTGTGCCACGAATCCTCCGAGTGAAAAACCGAGCAAGTCGACCTTTTCGAAACCCAGCGCACGTATCACACCGATGGCATCGTTTGCCATTTCACTGACCGTCGCGGGGGCGGATCCACCTGATGCGCCGATTCCCCGGTAGTCAGTGGCAATGATGCGCCGAGTGCTTGCGAGCCCATCGATGACCCTTGGGTCGAAGTTGTCCAGCACTGCGCCCCAATGATTCAGCAGAACTAGCGGCAACTCACCCTTGGGGCCTACGTCACGGTAAGCGAACGCTGTTCCTTCAACACTGATCCATTGATTCGCTGCCTTCACGGACTGCGAACGGGATCCGGGATGAGGTTTTGTGTCTGGAGTCATCATGTTTGCTCCGTGCCCCTGATGCGGATGGGAAAGCTGCAAGTGAGACGGTGTATTACAGGCGCTTTTACATCGAGTGCTGCGCACCAGCGCCTGCTGCACGATGATTACGCCTTGGCTTGATAGCGCTCGGCGACATCGGATTGCCTGATCTGCGACAGCAAGCCCTGGCGTGCAGCCTGCAAGGCATCCCAACGGGCGGCGTCCTGCAAGGGTGGGATGGTCACTGGCTCGCGACGATCGAAACCGGCCAGCGCGGCATCGACCAGATCACCCACTTCCATGACGTCACTGAGGGTATTGATGTCGATGCCCGCTCGCTCCCAGATTTCGGTGCGAGTGGCTGCCGGCAGAACGGCTTGCACATAGACGCCTTTGGGCGACAGCTCCAGGCTCATACCTTGAGAAAGAAACAGTACAAACGCCTTGGTCGCGCCGTAGACCGTCATCCCGAACTCAGGTGCCAGGCCAACAACCGAGCCTATGTTGATAATCGCGCCGTTTCCGGCTTGTGCCAGGCGTGGGGCGATGGCGCTGGCAAGCCGTACCAGCGCCGTAGTGTTGAGCGTAACCAACTGAGCAACGCTGTCGGTGGATTGTTCGATAAAGCTACCGGATTGTGCGGCGCCTGCATTGTTCACCAGGATGCCAATACTGGCGTCGTCGCGCAGGCGAGCCTCGACCGTGGTCAAATCGCTGATTTGGGTCAGGTCAGCCTGGAGAACATCAATGGTGATGTTGTGTTTCTCACGCAGCCGGGCTGCAAGAGCATCCAGCCGCCCTTTGTCGCGGGCAACCAGTACGAGGTCGTGCCCGCGCTGTGCAAAGCGCTCGGCGTAGGTAGCGCCGATGCCAGTGGAGGCGCCGGTAATGAGAACGGTGGTAGGGATGCTCATGAATTGATCCTCAGTTTCGGATATCGATAGGCGAGTCATGCGTGGTGTCCGGAGGACATGCGCAGACGTGATTTTTAGCCGCGCCGGGTATTGGATTCAGCAAGGGTTGGGTAGTCGATGTAGCCTTCTGCACCGCCGCCATACAGGGTCGCAGGATCGAATGCCGACAAAGAGGCAGCGGTTTTAAGGCGCTCCACCAAGTCCGGGTTACCTATGAAGGGACGTCCAAAGGCGATCAGGTCAGCCTTGTCATCGTTGAGTTGAGAGGTGGCCAACTTCACGTCGTAGCCATTGTTCGCGATGTAAGTATTTTTGAAGCGTTGGCGCAAAGAACCAAAGTCGAAGGGCGCAATATCGCGCGGCCCGCCAGTCGCGCCTTCGACCACATGGAGGTACACAATGCCCAAGGCATCGAGTTGGTCGACAATGTAGTCAAACTGGGCCTGCGGTTCGCTGCTGGAGACACCATTGGCTGGCGAAACTGGCGATATACGGATGCCTGTGCGTTCTGCACCGACCTCGGCTACTACCGCCGCCGTCACTTCCAGCAGTAGGCGAGCGCGATTTTCAATCGAGCCACCGTAGGCATCGGTGCGGATGTTGGCACCGTCCTTGACGAACTGATCCAGCAAATAGCCGTTCGCGCCATGGATCTCTACGCCATCGAATCCCGCAGCGATGGCATTTGCCGCCGCCTGGCGAAAATCATTGACGATCCCGGGAAGCTCGCTGATATCAAGCGCTCGCGGCTCTGAAACGTCCACGAAGCTATTGTTGACGAACACCTTGGTCGCGGGACGCAGAGCGGAGGGTGCTACGGGAGCGGCACCGTTCTCCTGCAGGTCAACGTGCGACACACGCCCGACATGCCACAGTTGCAGGAAAATTCGTCCGCCTTTTGCGTGGACGGCATCGGTGACCTTGCGCCAGCCATCAATCTGCGCCTGTGTGTAGATACCGGGCGTATCCTGGTAGCCCTGTCCCTGCTGCGAGATCTGCGAGGCTTCGGAGATCAACAGGCCTGTAGAGGCTCTCTGGCTGTAATAGGTTGCAGCGAACTCGCTCGGGACGAAGCCTTCTCCCGCACGGTTACGCGTCAGCGGAGCCATCACGATTCTGTTGGAAAGTGTCAGCGAGCCGAGCGTGTGCGGCTCAAATAACGTCTTATCGTTCATATCGTTTCCATACTCGTTGATTAATGAAGGCGACATGCGCCGTGCCTGGGAAGATTCGCGTTGGCATATTTATGATGTCGACCATACTCATAACTGTCAATGCTTTTGATTATGAGCGACATCAGAGTATGATGAGGGCATTGCTTTGAGATGCAGAGGCGCAGGAAATGAAGATCACCAAGGCGCAATCACTCGCCAATAGAGCTCACATCGTTGAGACGGCTTCAGAGCTGTTTCGCGAGCGTGGCTACGATGGCGTGGGGGTGGCTGAACTCATGGCAGCAGCCGGATTTACGCAAGGCGGCTTCTACAAGCACTTCGGCTCCAAGGCTGATTTGATGGCTGAAGCGGCAGCGAACAGTCTTTCGCATTCGCTGACCAGTTCCGAAGGTCTCGACGTTGCTGAATTCGTCGATTTGTATGTGTCGAGGGATCACCGAGACGGCAGGGGCAGCGGTTGCACCATGGCGGCCCTTTGTGGTGACGCTGCGCGTCAATCAGATGAGTTGAAGGCCACCTTTGCCAGCGGGGTAGAAAGCACGCTGGCAGCGCTCGAGGAAAAGTACAAGGCCAGGCAAGACGCGCCGCAGGAAGGGGTAAGGGCAAAAATGATCGACATACTGGCGCATGCAATCGGTGCGGTAATGTTGTCGCGCGCCTGTCCAGATGATTCTTCTCTGGCTGATGAAATACTCGAGGTTTGCCACGCTGAGATAATTGCGTCGTTGCCGTTGTCGCCAGTCAGTGAGTCGCAGGGGAACATATAGATGAACTCTTTTAGTTAAGGCGCTGGCTCCTTCTAAATCGCCCCTACTTTCGTAGACATCCGAAGGTCTGCTTCTGGCTTTGGCTGCTGATAGTTACTGGCCGCTATCGACCCATTTCTCATGTCCGATTGCGGTACCGCATCTGAATTGGCTAGTATACGATTCATATGCATTTCATATCAGGCAGGCCGATGGGCATCGTAAAAATTTCAGAAGACATGCATGAGCATTTGCGTGTCGCCAGCGCTGCGCTAAGTCGCTCGATCAATGCTCAGGCCGAGCACTGGATGCGAATCGGGATGCTTGCGGAGCTGCATCCTAACCTGGATCAGAGCGACATCTGCCGGATGATGATTCGTGCGGAATTGGCTGGAGGCCTCGATTTGAAACAGCTCTGTGTACTCGCGGACACTCCGCAAAGCGCCCAGGCTCATGCCACATCCACGCCGAATCAATAATGAAAACGAATGTCCCTATTAATACCCAGGCAGAAATTGCCCAGTCACTTATTGCCGGTACTCTGGCTGCCGAGGTGCTGGCGATGGTTACTCCCCATGTGAAAGCGGGGGTCACCACCGACGAACTGGATCGGCTTTGTCACGATTACATCATCAGCGTTCAAAAGGCCATTCCGGGCAATGTCGGCTATCACGGCTTCCCGAAAACCGTGTGTACATCGGTCAACCAGGTCGTTTGCCATGGCATCCCTTCGGCTACTGCTCTGAAGGATGGCGATATTCTAAATATCGACATTGCGGTGATCAAGGATGGTTGGTATGGCGACACCAGTCGTATGTACTTTGTTGGCGAGCCCAGCGTGCAAGCTCGACGCCTGGTCAAGACGACTTATGAAGCCATGTGCGCCGGCATTCGAGTCGTGCGCCCCGGAGCTAGGCTGGGCGACATTGGTCATGCCATTCAGACGGTCGCAGAAAAGGACGGATTCAGTGTGGTACGCGAATACTGCGGTCACGGTATCGGCAAGATCTACCACGATGAGCCGCAGATCCTTCATTACGGTTATCCGGGCCAGGGCCGGAAACTGGAAGCTGGGATGATTTTCACCATCGAGCCCATGCTGAACGTGGGTAAACGTCATGTGAAAACCCTGGCCGACGGCTGGACAGTGGTCACCAAGGATCAATCCCTGTCTGCTCAGTGGGAGCATATGGTGGCAGTTACTGACGATGGCTTTAAGATTTTGACGCCTTGGCCCGATAGCACCGAAGAATATCCCGACATCGTTCAGTAGCTAATCTTTTGCATTGACCGTTGAACCCAAGCTCTTGTCTGATACGCCAAATAGGATTTCGATCCTCCTACGCCTCATACTCGATCCCGCTTACGTATGCAATGGCTCGGGGTTCCCACTGCTCAGATGTGAAGTGATGAACCTTTGCTTCGTTTCTAAACCTGGCGGCAAATGTGGAATGCGTAATAGGTTTGGTCTTGTATTGAGTGCCTAGCTCTTGAGTCCTTGGCCGCACGTAGCCTACCGACCTCGAGACCTGCTCACTCAGGCGTCATGAGCACCGCTAGCGTCATGTTGATAAACTCTTCGTTCTTGCTGATCGTTGCCAGCGCGCCGCGCACATTGCCTCCAACCTCACCCGAGCCGCGCTGCTCGACCCAAAGGGTAAGTTCCATAATTGCGGCTTCGAGGGCTAGCTGGTTCTGATTGATCTTGAAGAGCAGGGAAGGTAGTAAGTCAGCATTCGACATCGCGTTTCCTCCATGAAAAGAGGACAGCGTAGCAGGCGGGTGCTATTCCGATTCAAGCCACCTGGCGCCTGAGAAATCCGCTTCCCTAATAGAAAACAGGTATCCGGGCAGATCCGCATAGGTCAGTGTTCAACCGACGCCAACAATTAGGGCTCTTGCGGGCGAAACACATGCTTCTGGGCGCTAACTAAATGGCGAGCGACAGCTTACAGCTGTCCAGGATTTCGTCGGCTAGTAGCGCATCATCTGGGCAAGCCCGTGACAGTACAATGGCTCCGACCGCTTGTGCCAACAATGAAACTGCCTTGGCACGGGCTTTCTTTTGCTCGTCAGCGGATAGCCCGAAACTCAAGCCTGATATTAGCTTCTCTATGCCAGTCTCAAATACGGACTTGATTTCTCTATGTTGACGAGCAGCATCGCCACCGAGCGCAGCGATCGCGCACCCTTGGCCGACTGAATCACGGTGTGCACGGGAAACGTAGTAATTGATGAAGTCACTCGCATTGGAGTCAGCAGTCATTTGGGAAAGAGCGAACGACGTAGCTTCGATCATCAGTGTCGACTTTGAGCTGAATTGGTTGTAAAACCCTCCATGAGTGAGTCCGACCCCCGCCATCAATTCCTTAACCCCGATACCGTCATAGCCGCGCTCGCGGAACAGCACTGAAGCTGATTCAACAACGCGTACCCGATTTTTCCGTGCCTGTGCTTTGCTGGTACTCATTTTGAGACCTCATTTGATTATCTTATTAATTAGCTGAGTTGGGACAAGGGTGACTGAAATCAAAACACTTGCCGTGTGGTGTTATTGCTATCATTTTATGCTCTAGTCGAGTTTATGGGGCTCCTTGCCATTATCGGCAGATTGAAAACCTACTATTGAAAAGATGGTGTGCCGAGACAATGTTATAACCTGAGTGTCGAATCAGGATTTTCCTAGTGTCGTCGACAGCGGTGACTTTGGTGCCTCGGCTATTGAGACGATCGCTTTTAGTACTGACTCAGATATGCCTATTTTTAAGTTGTTTACCTCATGTCGGTATGGGTTCCTTCTGTTTCTGAAGATTTCGGGGTTCAAATCGAAGAGTTGGCATTGCATCATCAGGATTTTTCTAGTCGGAGATATCTCAGCGGCTTAAGTACTGGGGCGATCCATGTTTCTTTAGAAAAAACGCGCAATGCCATTAGTCAGCAAGAACGACGATGGCATCATTCAAGAAACCACGTCAAAGATACGTCAAAACCGATGTGTTAGCTGTGCTGCTATAATGTGTGCGCTATTGTTGTATTTAGCACTAAATCCGGGTTGTAAACCATTTGTATCGGCTTGATTAACAGATGTGGTTGACTCCCAAAGATAGGTATAGGCTATATCGGTAGTCAGATCAGAGTTGGGTGAGTAAGCGGCACCAAAAGCCAAGGCTTTTCGGTTTCCTACTGGAAGTCGCACGTTTCGGTCGGAGTTGCGGGCCGGCGAAGGATCAAGAGCCAAGCCACTGCGAAGTAGCCACTGCGAAGAGAGTTGGTACGAAACGCCAATAGCCGTCGACACAGTATTATGAAGTTTAAAGTCGTCTCCAACTGAACCGAATCCTAACTGTTGGCCTAGGGAGGGTAACCCACTATTAATTGCTTCAATCCTCTGGATTCGACTCCACCGAGTCCAAATAGCACCTGCGTAACCAGTCCAGCGCTCATCAAAGCGATGGGTGAACGATGTATCCACTGACTCTGGTAGGGTTACATCCATCTTGTTGTTGTATTTTCCATCGAGGCCAAGTGCGCCGGGACTGTCGCTTATTTTAGTGTGGCCATCAACATGGAAGTCAAGTTTTGAGTGATAAGTTAATCCCCATGTGGTTGATTCGTTCATATCAACCATCAGGCCAAAGTTATAGCCAATGGCAGTGTCATTGCCTGTTACAGTAAGCTGTGTATCCTTTCCATCATTCAAGGCGCCTGTAGCTAGATAGGACTGCATGTTGTTCTCAATACGGTTGAATGTGGTGCCAATGCCAATAGCTACTTGATCGTTCAAGCGGTAAGAGACAGCAGGGTGCAATGTTTTAACCTGAACCTTGCTGTAGGAGCCATGGTAGCGACCTTGGAAGGAACTCTCATAATCATTAACGAGGCCGTATGACGCATACAGACCAATGCCAGCGGTAAAGCGATCGTCGATTGGCGAGGAGAAGTATCCAAAAGGAATAGCTGTAAGAGGTACGGAATTGCCGTCAGTGGTACCTGGGGCAGTACTTCTTGCATCGCTTATGTTAACTTTTGCGTCAATTAATGCCAGTCCGCCACTTGCCTCTATTTTTTTGATTTTACTTAAACCCGCTGGGTTACCATAAACGGTGCTTGCGTCTATTGCTGACGAGGAGCGGCCAGCATAAGCAGTCCCCGCAGCACTAGCGCTTTGTTCGTTGAGCGCAAGTCCATTGGCCCATGAAGCAGATGGAGTCCCTAGTGTTAGTATCAGAGTCGCCCCGAATAATATTGAACTGCGCGGGGTCAGGTGTGAGTTTATTTTAAGTTTTAATTGGACGCCAGGGCAGGGATGAGGTGTCACGCCAGCTGATGGTTCAGCAGTTTTTTTTGTATTCATTGGATGACCCATTTTTGTTTTTAAGTTTAGGCGATGGTGCCGTTTCCCGCTAAGGATGGCTGTTCTTTAATATGACCAATCTGGTTCTGTATTAATGTGGTTTTTTATCGATTTAAAGTTCTCTTACGGCTTCTTTAGATGGTTCTGTAGAAGGCATAATTCGCGTCGTCCTGTATGACTTTTGGACATGGATAGTTATACCCCTAGCAAAACCAGCGCAAACGCAGTCGCTAATCGGCCTCTGCAATTCGAGACGTTTATCGAGTCTTGGTCGCCGTATTCACGTGGCGCAACGGTTCTGTTCTTGTTACCGAGGCGCGTTCGCCCGTAAAGCAACCCGTTATTCCAACTGGGTCATCGCAATCCGAGTTTCGACTTGAGATTTCCCTTTCACTGGTATGTGCGACATAGCGTGTTCCGCTAGTGCAGTGATCGTCAGACTTGGGTTCACGCCAAGGTTGGCACTGAGCATTGATCCGTCGCAGATCAACAGGTTGCGATATCCAAACACTCTATTTTGCGCGTCCATGACACCATGGCCATCGGATTCCGCCATGGCGCAACCGCCCATGCAATGCGCGGTTGTTGGAATGTTGAACAGGATTTCGCTGAGGAAGGTGGTCGCTATACCACCTAGTGCCTTGGCACCCTTCTCGACGAAGACATTCGCTTCCGGGATGAACGTAGGAATTGGGCCGCCTTCTGTCACTAGACGGCTTCCTAACGGCCAGTACCAGCGACGTTTAAGACGCATATTGATATGAGCATCGACCGTTTGCATCACAAGCAACAACATGTTTTCCCGTGCAAAGCCTTTGGGGTTGTGTACCCGTAGGGCCTGCATCGGGTGCTTGAGTAATGTCAGTATCCAAGTACCAATTCGTCTCCACCCAGGGCGACCACCGCTCATCAGCGTCATCATCAGCCCTATGGCATCTGACCCTTCCGGATAGCGTACGACACCTATATGAGTGTGCTCGTCCAAGTAGATACTGGCCCCGCCCGCCAAGCCTGGCGACATACTTTTATCTGTGGAAGGGAAGCGGACGCCGATAAGTGACTCGGCATTGGTGCGTATCCGTTTACCCAGATCCTGACTGATACGAGGCAGAGAGCCTTTCTCCCTGAGCCGGAACAGCAACTCCATCGTCCCTAACGAGGATGCCGCGAACACCACGCCTCGGGCGCGGAAGACCCGCTTATTCTTGCGGAACCAGGAAGTCGAACATTGCGTGTGGATCTCGTAGCCATCGCTACCGTCCACCTTGCCATTCAACGGTCGGACGTCTACGACTTGAGTTTCCGCAAAGACTTGAGCTCCGTTCTTCTCAGCCAAAAACAGGTAGTTCTTGTCGAGTGTGTTCTTGGCATTGTGCCGGCAGCCCATCATGCAGCCGCCGCAGCCCACGCAACTGCCTCGCTCAGGGCCTTCACCGCCGAAGTACGGATCGGGATAGGTTTTGCCCCCGACCTCGCCCTCTGGAGCGAAGAAGGTACCAACATTGGGTGCGTGAAAGGTGTGGGCGACGCCATTTAGCTCCGCCATCTTTTTAAGACGCAAATCCGCTTCTCCCAGGATTTTGCTCTCAGTCACTCCCAGCATTCTCTCGGCCTCTGCATAGTGCCTTGGCATGATGCTCTTCCAATCTGCCAGACCTGCCCATGAGCCCTCGTCCCAAACCTTATCCGAAGGCCTCAGCAGTGCGTTGGCGTAAGTGATGGAGCCTCCGCCGACCGCATTGCCGCTTGCGACGACCACGTGTCGAAACATCCGCATGCTGTAGAAGCCGAACATTTTCAGAGCAGGCATCCACATCCATCTACGCAGATCCCAGTTGCTTTTCGGAAAGTCCTCGGCACGCCAACGGCGCCCCATTTCCATCACGCCAACACGGTAGCCCTTTTCCGTCAGCCGGTGCGCCGAAACGCTCCCGCCGAAGCCCGAGCCTATGACGATGAAGTCAAAGTCGAAAGCCAGTTCCACGTTACGCTCCCATTTTTATTTTTTTGGAGAGGCCGTGGCCTGCAAAAGCAGAGCAAGGCCCAGTCACGAATTCACTATACGATTTGTATTTCATTAATGCTATATTTTTTGTATAGTAAATGCCGGCGGTCACAGGCTAGAATTGCTCCAGCCTCAGAATCCGAAACCGCTCGTGAGGAAAGACATGACCGATACGCATCAGACTGCCCAAACCCGCTTCAGCGAGATCGATGGCGACCGCTTCGCCTACCGCAGGTGGGGAAATACGGCCACCGAACAGCCGCCGCTGCTGATGCTTCAGCATTTTCGCGGTGGCATGGATCACTGGGATCCGTTGATGACCGACGGCTTGGCCCAAGGCCGGGAAGTGATCCTCTTTAATGGTCGTGGCGTGGCCTCGTCCTCCGGGCAGCCACGTCGTCGCATTGAAGACATGGCTGATGATGCCGCCGCCTTCGTACGTGTCTTGGGCCTGGAGAAAATCGATGTATTGGGCTTCTCACTTGGCGGCTTCCAGGCGTTGGATCTGACATGGCGACATCCCGCACTTATTCGTAAGCTGATGCTATTGGGTACAGGCCCGCGTGGAGGCAACCCGGACATGGAACCTAAGGTACTGACGACCGCGCCGCGTCCAGTTCCGACCTACGAAGACTTTGAGTACCTGTTTTTTGGCCGTTCCGAGGTGGCAAAGCGAGCTGCAAGCGAATTCTGGGAGCGCCGGCATCAGCGCGAGGATCAGGATCCGCCTACTTCGCAGGAAGTTGCATCAGCGCAGATCGAGGCAAACATGCTGTATCTGCCGAGGGTGTCCGAAGGCGATCCGTTTGCCTACTTACGTCAAATCAAGCAACCGACGTTTATCCTAAATGGCGTGAACGACGTAATGATTCCGACCATCAACTCGTTCTACATGGCGCGCAATCTGCCGAACGCGCAGTTATTTATTTATCCGGATGCCGGGCACGGCGCGCAGTTCCAGTACCCGGAGCGATTTCTCTATCACGCCGCCAGGTTTCTCAGCGAATAACGTCAAACCCGATCCACCGACTCAAGGTTGTCACCATGCTCAAGTTCAAATTTCTATTGTGGATGTTCACCCAACTGCTGAAACGGCAGGTCAGGATAAATCCCAATTGCGCCCGCTACATCGAAGGCGAGGATTTGGTGTTCCAGATCCGTACCGATGCTGGTATTGGCCGCTATTTCGTCATACGAAACGGCGCCATCCGCTCTGTTGCCGGCCTGGCCGACAATCCGCGCTTCACTTTGAAATTTAAAGACGCCGATAAGGGTTTTGCAATTCTCTCGGCCAAGGACAGCCAGGCAGCGTTCCTTAGGGGGCTGGGTAACGAGGAGTTGGTTATCAGCGGTGATTTTCTCAAGGTAATGTTTTTCCAGGGGCTGACTGCTTACCTGCAGCCACCCACAGTGGTCGCTCCCTATGACCGCACTGCGTTTTAACGACGATGGCGCCTGACAAAATGCTAAACAAGACCTATGGGCAGCTTTGTCCGATTGCCAGAAGCCTCGATGTGCTAGGCGAACGCTGGACGCTATTGGTGCTCCGCGAACTGCTATTGGGCCCAAAGCGGTTCAAAGAACTGTTGGCGGTATTGCCGGCCATGGGGACTAACCGGTTGTCCGCACGCCTGAAGGTGCTGGTAGACAACGGAATCGCCAAGCCTGCTACAGCGCCAATTTCCGCCTACGAATTAACGGAATTGGGGGAGCAGTTGCGTAAACCACTGCTCGCGCTAGGACTCTGGGGGCTGAGCTTGCCAGTGGACGAACGCATCGATCCCGCGACTGCACGCGCTGAACTCATAGCCCTCAGCCTCACGGGCATCGGCCGCTCCGATGCAAGGACTGGATTACGCGCCACATTCGAGTTTCACGTGGGCGAGGAAGTCTTTCACGTACGCGTGGATGACAGCGAGATACTCGCGCGCTCAGGTTATGCCCCAGCGGCCGATGTGGTCATCCACTGCGATCTGAATACCTTCATGGCGCTGGCCCTACGACAAATTTCGCCGGCAGACGCGTTGCGCGAAGGTCGGGCTCATCTACCGCACACACAGCTCGAAACCTTCGAGCAACTGTTTCAAGTGCTCGAATTCAATCCGGAAAACTTACCGGACACATTGCTTGCTGCTCTTCCTCATTCCAGCCTTGTGGGAACACCAGATGAAAGCTGAAACAAACCTGCTGAACCAATCCCTGCAACTGCCCAACGGAAGCGTGCTGCGCAATCGACTGGCCAAGGCATCGATGAGCGAGACGCTGGGCACTTACGATAACCGTCCCACCCTAGGGCTGGTCGAACTGTACCGTCGCTGGGCAGCTTCCGGTCTGGGACTTATCATTACGGGGAATGTGATGATTGACCGTCGCGCCCTTGGCGAACCGGGCAATGTCGTAATTGAGGACGAGAAAGATCTGCCGGTACTGCGACAGTGGGCGAAGGTTGCTACCGACCAGGGGGCGGCGATCTGGGTGCAACTCAACCACCCTGGCAAACAATCGACAAAGGGGCTGAACGCCAGCAACCTTGCTCCATCGGCTGTTCCGTTCCGAGAGGATATGGCTGCCTTTTTCGAAACCCCACGTGAAGCCACTGTTGCCGAGATCCAAGACATCATCGAGCGTTTCGGGCGCAGTGCCGCCATCTGCAAAAAAGCTGGTTTCAGTGGCGTGGAAATCCACGGAGCACACGGCTACCTAATCAATCAGTTCCTCTCACCCCATCACAATCGGCGCGAAGACGAATGGGGTGGCACACCGGAGAAGCGTCGCCGTTTTGTGCTGGCCGTCTACACCGAAATTCGACGTCAAGTCGGAGCGGACTTCCCGGTGGGGATTAAACTCAACTCCGCTGACTTCCAGCGCGGAGGCTTCACTGAAGAGGAGTCGATGGAAACTATCCGCGCGCTGATCGACGCTGGTATTGATCTAATCGAGATATCCGGCGGCACCTACGAGGCTCCAGCCATGAGTGGTGCGATGCATGAGCCGAAAAAAGGCTCTACCGTAGCACGCGAAGCCTACTTCTTAGAGTTCGCCGCGAAGGTTCGAGCTAACGTGCAAGTGCCCTTGATGGTCACAGGCGGTTTTCGCACTGCGGCAGGGATGAACGAGGCACTGCGCTCCGGATCGCTAGATGTGGTCGGTCTGGCACGACTGTTGGCCATCGATCCGGATGCCCCAGCGGCATTGCTGAAGGGGAGCGACAGCAATCAACAGGTGCGCCCCATCAATACCGGCATCAAGGCCGTGGATCGCATGGGGATTATGGAAATCCTCTGGTACACCGGACAACTCAAACGCATTGCCAAAGGTGGCGAACCTCGCCCCAACGAAAGTGGATTCTGGGCGTTCCTTAAAGCTGCGTTCGGCAGCGGGTGGGGGGCATTCCGCACTCGCCGCTTGCGGGCCCGTTCCTGAAACCGGCATAAGCTGCGAGTCCCGAGACGCTGCCCCCAGCACCAGTCGGCCGCTTTATTGCAGCACTGGCGTTGACCTCTTACTCGGGTCGTCCTTTGTCTCGCCGATAGACTCAATGCCAACAAAGGCCCTGGGGCATTGTGGAGTTTAGGGTCCATGTTAAAAGGCTTTCACGATGCAGCCGCACTGAGATCGTATGCTTTACAGCGGAGGATGGCGATGCCGTCCTGATGCTCCACGGGTTCCCCCAGCCGCTAGCGATCTAGAAGCAATCGCACCAGCAATGGTCGCGCGCGGCTGTAGCGTAGTGTGTGCTGACCTGGCCGGCTATGGCGGGGTCGGGTAAGCCTTCGATGCAAGCGGATCTTTCCCACTACGGCTTCGGGCGGTGGCTGCATACTAACTGGCACTGATGCGCGCTCTGGGGCGTGAACGCTTCCATCTGGTCGGGCACGATCGCGGGGAGCGCATCACGTACAGATTGCCCTCGACTACCCTCGCGCCGTTGCCGGCGTCGTTTGGATGGTGCGTATGCCAAGGGAGACGTCCCTTAGAACCTGGTAGACCTCGCGGGCATTGAGAGGGGAGTTTGTGTTCAAGTTATTCTTTGTTTGAGTCAAGGACAAGTAGCGCTGGTGGTAGATGAACGAGGATCGACTACAAATATTTATCATTGATTTGATGGAAAGCTTGCGTGTCTTAAGCCCGGGTAATCATTGAGCATTAGGTCAGGCCCGCAATCGTTCATCGGTGCGGGTACCGGCTTATGAAGCACACCAACTTCAGCATCCACACGCATCTGTTCGAGCTCCTTGTGAAACGCCTTGTCCTGAACCGTGGGCTTACTGGTGTATGGCTTTCGTTCGGGTTCAGGTTGTGCTGCATAAATCGTTACCGCGTCAGGGTCATGCTGTAGCTTTTCTTGAACTTGCGATTCCAGCATCGCACGTAGCGCATCTTTGTCTGGCCGAGTCAGCAATTTGTCACTCCTATTAGGAAACCAGGCACCCAGTAATCGGCTGGGTCAGTGGCTGGTTGGGGAACATCCAATCGATCGTGTCGAAAATTTGGGCTGCAAATACAGCCGCAGGATTTCAGGTCGAAGAGAAGAGGCGGATCATCAATTTCTTCCATCACGGCGAACGTGTCAAATTGGGTACATGCCTGGGATGATTCCGACATCCACAGGAACGCAGGCAGTGAGAGTGTACAAAGCTACGATGCCTTTTCGATTCCAGCGTGCTGATCATTGGTGTTGGCCTCTATGTGGGTAAACCAACCGATGGCGTTAGCTGATACCTGGGGCTATTTCATCAGCAAATCACTGTAGTCAAGTTCGGTCTATAGCTAATCCAACAGGTAGTAGGCATACATTATGTATGGCCGCTTGGTGTACGTAGGATATGCTGCGCCCGACTTCATATATGCCAATAAAACCAACTACAGTGACGTTATGAGCCAATCAGAGACGCGTGCGAGTGCCCTAACGCTGTATCCGGAGGATTCCCGCGAGGCGGCGGCTCTGCTGAAGCAGGCCGTACCACTGATGGTGCGTCACAACATCCCACCAAATCCCGTGCACTATGCGCTTTGGTACACCTACAGCAAAGGTCAGGAGCCAGAGCTTAATCGCCATCTGGACAGGGTGGTCAAAGACTTCGATTGTTTCCCTCCAGAATCCGCTACGAAGCTTTTTCGCGACTACATCATTCGTGACGAATTGGAGGAGGCGCGGGCAGGGCAACAACAAGCGATCAATCTGGTTGACGATATGGAGCGTAATGTCTCGCGTAGCGTGAATGGCAGTGCCAACTTTCAAGCCAGTCTTGGGCATTGCATGGAAATGCTCGCCGAGCCGGTCGACCAGAGGTTGCCCGCCATTCTGAGTGAGCTGCAACAAAGCACTCAGGTCATGCAGGATCAGCAAGAGCTCTTCCTCTCCCAGCTGCACTCAGCGCAGAATGAAATTAAGAGTCTGAGAGACAAACTCGAGCGAGCCCAATTGGCTGCATCTTTGGATGGTCTGACTAAGGTGTTGAACCGAGCTACCTTCACTCGCTTGCTGGAGCATGCATTGATCAACGCGCCTCATGGGGTGGCATTGGTCATGCTGGATATCGATCATTTCAAGCAGTTCAATGACCGGTATGGCCATCCTTTGGGCGACCGCGTACTTGAGCATGTTGGTCAGGTGTTACGGAACACAATCCCGCCTCAAGCCCTGGCGGCACGCTATGGTGGTGAAGAGTTCTGTGTAGTCCTTCAAGAGTGTTTTGATCTCACCAATGCTCATACTTTGGCTGAGCAGCTGCGCCTGAAGATTCAGGCGCTGCGGATCAAGGTTCGTGGCACGGATGAGGTGCTGGACACTGTCACTGCGTCCTTTGGTGTCGCCCTCGCCAAAGCGGGTGACGATGTGGAAAGCCTTCTGACTCGGGCCGATGATGCGCTCTATCTAGCCAAGCGCAGCGGGCGCAACCGAGTGAACTGAAACTGGCGTTCGGACTCACGCTGCGTTCACTTAGCTCCACAGGATATGGTGATTCGATTCGCGTTCATTCCGAATGGCAGCCATAGCTAAGCTGTGGTGTGAATGACGTCAATGGAGAGGTCGCTCCTTCGAGCTTAAGCCCGGCTCGATCTCGCGCCTTCAGGTGATGTGTCCAGGTATGCGTTCCCGGCTTGGCGGAGGACTCTGAAGTTCGGCCTAATGTTCTGGTTCAGCGAAGCATTTTATGGCTCCTCATTTTTCTTCGAGGCTGCCGCGCTGTTCGCTATTCCAGGCTTCAGTGAGCTCGTCTATCCGATCCGTGATTTGAGGCTTCTTTGATAGGACTAGGCAGCGCGTATAGTTTAAATGCTATACGAAAAATGTAGTTATGTTTAATTGGTCATTGCTTGGCCGACGACATCACCTACTACCATGGGGCGGCTTTCGGTGATGTCTGACCTCGTTACTCTTGTGATGGGATCTGGTTTGCACCTGGCGGGTCGGACGCGGGCATGGGCTTGCTCATCAAGAGCCAGTCCACGTCAGATGGAGCATTGCGCTGGCCTCAAAAACGATAAGTCAGTTGCGCCAGTAGGCCGTTGGCGCTGCTTTCGTACTTGGCGCTGTAGGCTGGCTGGAGTCCGGAAGTGTTGGGCTGACTAACCGAGCTGCTATTTTCCCACAGGTAGGCGTAGGCGAGATCGACGGTGAGATCCGCGTTGGGCGAGTAGCCGGCTCCCAGGGTCAGGGCTCGGCGGTTGCCTACGGGAATGCGTACTTCCCGGTCTGAGTTGGTGGTCGGTGACGGATCGTAAGCGAAGCCTGCACGCAGCACCCACTCCTTATCAAGTTGATAGGAGGCACCCAATGCAACCGATACGGTGTCGTGCCAATTCAGCTCTTCGCCAATGGTGTTGAAGCCTAGTTGCTGACCGAGCGGTGGAACACCCTTATTGTGTGCTTCGAGCTTTGGTAGACGACTCCAGCGCGTCCAGGTGGAACCGAGGTAACCAGTCCAGCGCTCGTTGAAGCGATGAGTGAAAGAGGTATTTACTGACTCAGGGAGGGTCGCATCCATCGAGGTCTTATACTTGCCGTCAAGGCCGAATGCGCCCGGAGAGTCGCTCACTTCAGTGTGGCCTTTGAGGTGATAGTCGACCTTGGAGTGGTAAGTGATGCCCCAGGTGGTAGCGTCACTCAGATCGACCATCAGCCCAAGGTTGTAGCCGAGCGCAGTATCGTCGGCTTTGATAGTGATCTGGGTGTCCTTTCCGGCATTCAATGCACCCGTGGCCAGATCGTTCTGTAGCTTGCCGTCAATGCGATTGATGGTTGGGCCCCCGCCGATTGTGACGCGCTCGTTGATGCGATAGGCGAGTGTTGGCTGCAACGTGATCACTTGTACCTTGCTATAGCTACCGTGATAACGACCCTGAAAGCCGCTTTCATAATCGTTGATCAAACCGTGGGGAACATAAATGCCCATTCCGAAGGTGAAGTCCTGATTGATCGGCGTAGAGAAGTAACCGAAAGGCACTTTAACCAATGGTACTGAGTCGCCTTTGTTGCTGCCCGAGGCGCTGCTCTGGGCGTCACTGATATTGACCTTGGGACTGACTATTGCAAAACCACCACTGACCTCGGTGCGCTTAAGCTTGCTCAGGCCGGCAGGGTTGCCATAGACAGTGCTGGCATCCAGCGCCGTTGAGGCGCGGCCTGCATAGGCAGTGCCGGCACCGCTGGCGCTTTGCTCGTTGAGGGCCAGGCCGTTGGCGACAGCGGTGGTGCAAAGCGCACAGGCGGTCAGTGCGAAAGTGCTTTGGAGAATAATCTTGTTCACTGCTTTTACTCCGATCAGGGTGACAGCGTGGTTCATCACCAGTTTGGGGCGATCGCTTTCTCCGTCATGCACAGGTGTAACGAAGCGGATCTATAACCGTAATAAGTGCTCATCTTCATGCTTCCCAACACACTAAAAAGGGGAGCTAGATCAGCGATAGCGGCATTGGCAGATCGGCGGGCAACGCTTCCACCAGAAAGTTTTTTCTTGCCACGCAAGGGGGGCGGGTGGATGAACTGGTGATCATCAATAGGGCCAGCTTATGCGTTGGCCCGATCTTGGCCTGTCTGCGCCCAAGATGAGGAAATGGAGGAGGGGAGTGAAAGTGCTTATCGTCGTGGTCGAGCATCACCTTAGGTTTTAGATCGTGGATTATCACAGCAGTCAGACCATGCGTAATCTGACTATCATGTCGGCCTGCGGCGTAGTCAGCGCGGCAATTTATGTAAGCAAGGGCTGGGTGATGAGGCGTCGGTGGCACGAGGGGAGGCGAAATGTTGGCGAGTGTTCGTGGATGCATAAGAGTTCTCCGGTAGCGCCTGATTTATTGTTATGACAAGGGCGCTTACGGAGTTGATGGTAGAGTGCGTTATCCAGAGGAAACGTCTTCCAGTTTACATTGTGTGAGCTATTTTTCGTTTCGCCTCTGAGGGTTTGGACCTCTTACAACGGAGTGATGGTCGAAAAAACAACAACGTCTTCCGGTAGACATCATGGAGTTCTAGGATCTTCTACCATCGGTCCCGAGAGCATCCATGTAGATATGGAATTGACGGGCCTGCATCCATACATGCCAGACGGCCAGACTATCCGCTGGGCCAGTTCGGTCACGTCGAACTCGGGCATACGACGGTGGTCGGGAGCAGGCGCCCCCATGCTTTTCACCGTGCGCACTTAGGGGGCTAGGTGTGTTGCTTATTGTGACTGGGTAAACGTTTTCCAGATTACATTGCGTAAGCTAACGTTCGCTCGAGCGGTGATGTTCTCGAACGTAACGGTTAAGTCCTGGCAGGTCCTTGATAGTTATCTTGCCGTAGAGCGGTTCTATCAGGCCCAGTCCTCTCAGTTCGTTGACCACTCGGTTGACGCTTTGCCGTGTGCTTCCGACCATGAGACCTATATCTACCTGCGAGAGCAGTAAATCGACTCCTTTATCAGAAGGCTTCTGCAGATCACTAAGTTGAGCGAAGCGGGACGCGATTCTTGCCGCGACCGGCAAAGTTAGCAGCTCTTCGATCAACTGAAGTGCTACCCGTAAGCGACGGTTGATCTGGCAGGCGAGCGCCGTTTCGATTTCAGGGTGCTGCTCCCTGAGCAGTTTCAGGTCGCTCGCCGACCAGACTCTCAATCTGGTTTCTCCCCGCGTCGTCAGTGTGACGGGGGAGGGCTCATCATCAGTCACCGGAGCATCAGCAACTATATCGCCAGGTCCATAAACGTAGAGCAGTACCTCCTGGCCGTCCTCGGTGAGGATGCATTTGCGGATGGCTCCGGAAACGATCTGAAAAACCTCCGTTACTCGATCGCCGCTTTGATACAGGATCTTCGAATCGGCAACGGTTTTTGGATGAGCGCAACGTAGAATGGAGTCCCGCACTTGAGGGCTCAGTTCATCGATCCAGTTGAAGCCTTTCATTTTGTTGGCAGCTCCATCGTTGGCAATTTGTATCGAGATCTTGGTGGACGGGGAGCACCATTTCCCGATCGGATGGCCCCAGGGACACTAAGTCCACCTATGGGGCCAGGTCTGGTCGGTCGTGTTTTCTAATGTCTCGCCCTGGTCCGTTTTCGAGAGTCGTAAACTCGTCTGTTATCTCGACATGCGTTGGACTATCCATCGGGTAAGGGCTGGAGGCGCCAGGCGTGTAGCGAACGATAGGAATCCCGCTTGCATACCGACAGTCCAGTGGGTTTTGTGAATGCGTCGTTTCGCTGTTGCGCAAGTCCATACGGTCGATGCGACGTCCTGCGGAGTGAGCCGAATGCCCAGCGACTTGGCGCTGGGGATGCGGCCGAAGTCGTCAGCCATTGCGGTCTTTACGAAGCTTGGCCAGATGTCGCTCACGCGGATGCCGAACTTTCTCCATTCGAGGTCGAGTCCTTCGGTGAATCCGCGCACGGCGAACTTGCTGGCCGAGTAAGTTGCGAGTTCCGGCTGGCCGTAAATAGCGGTGGCTGAGGCCATATTGATGACGTGTGAGCGGGACGTATCTCGAAGGTACTGGAAGGCGCTGTGACAGCCGGTAATCATTCCTTGAACGTTCACGTCGAGCATCGCGCGGTGTTTGGTCAACGGGACGGTTTCAAATTGCCCTGCAGAGAGAATTCCTGCGTTGTTCAACAGCACATCGAGCCGCCGACCGCTTTGCGTCCAGAACTCCGCAAGCACTCGCGCCCATGCCGCAGGATCGCTGACGTCGAGAGTGCCGGAGACGGCGTTGCCCTCTCCCAAGGTCGCAGCGACCGCTGCGACACCCTCTGAATCAATATCGTATAGACCCACAAACCATCCGCGATGCGCAAACAACTCAGCGCAGGCACGACCGATTCCGGAGGCCGCGCCTGTGACGAGGATTGCAGGCCTCCATTCTGAAAAAGGCAACTCGTACGGATTCCTGGCGGCTCGATTGCTCTGCACCACAGTGATATGCGGTTTCATTTCTTTGGTTCCCTCAGGTGCCGGTGTCAGCGAAGGCCATCGTCGTCATCAAAAAACGCGTACAGGGGATGGCCGTATTGCGACCATACTATAACAGTGTTATGTTTCGCAAATAACAGTGTTATTGATTTTGAGTCGGCGGTTGCCCCCGAGCAGAACTGATTGCTGTTACGAGGTGGACATTACAGATGGAGCGCGGACCTGCTCTCCAGGCTTATCACCAGAGGATCCAAGAGATGACGAAGATGCATACGCCGCCTGAGTACCTCGATATGGAGTCCCGTGGCGCTGTGTTGATAGCGCGGCTGGATGGAGGTCCACACGGGCTGATGGGGTTGGACATGGCCAATGAGCTTTCGCAGCTATTGGATAAGCTAGAGTCCGATACTGCGGTAAAAGCGGTGGTGCTCACCGGAACTCACCCTGAGCGATTCATCGGTCACGCAGACGTTCGTTGGTTGCAAGAAGGTGGGAAGAGCATCCCGCAGGTCGGCCGCACTGTTGCCTCGGCGATTGCTCGAACCGCAAAGACCGTTCGCGGTGTTCCGCCTTTGGCGGCAGCTGCGTCTCTGACACCGCTAGAGGGCGGGATGCAGCTTGACAAGCTGCACGACACTTTTTTACGGATGAACCGAAGCGGCGTCATTTTCGTCGCCGCTCTGAATGGGTCTGCGCTGGGGCTTGGCAGCGAACTCGCGCTAGCCTGCGACGTCCGCCTGATGGCGGATGGGGATTTCTTCATCGGGCAACCAGAAGTGCTTCTTGGAATCCTTCCCGGCGGCGGGGGCACTCAGCGATTACCACGGCTGGTAGGTGCCCATCGAGCTCTTATGCTGATGCTCGAAGGCCGTCCGGTGTCGCCACAGAAAGCGCTCGAAATAGGTTATATCGACGAAGTGGTTGCTCCGGATGCATTGCTTGATCGAGCCATTGAGCTGGCCCGGTATCTGGGCTCCAGACCTAGGGGCGCCATTGAGGCTATTAAGCGGGCTGTGTACTTGGGCGGATCAGCCACCCTCGATGAGGGGTTGCACATGGAGCGCACCGAATTCATCAAGATCTCGCCTTCTGAGACTGCGCAATTGCTAATGGTCGAATACCTTGAGCGCACCGATCGCGACGGTGGCGTGCCGTTCTACAACCCGGCCATTTTCGAGCAAACCCTTGAGCAAGGTTCTTTGCCCCTGCAAAACGGAGGAGGCAAGAAATGAATCAAGCGTCGCGACTTCCCTATCAAGTCACTCGCCAGGACATCCGCTTTGACTCGGGCGAAACCTACTGTTCGGCTTGGCTCTACCTGCCGGTCGGGGTAGAGAAACCTCCGATTGTCGTACTCGGTCACGGACTCGGTGCGGTTCGCGAGATGCGTCTCGACGCCTTTTCGGAGCGGTTCGCCGCTGCGGGAATTGCTACATTGGCCTTCACCTACCGTTACTTTGGAGACAGCGGTGGTTGGCCCAGGCAACTGATGTCTGTGAAGCGGCAACTTGCTGATTGGGATGCGGCGCTGGACTTCGTCAAAGGCTGCTCGGATGTCGATGGAAGCCGGGTTGCCGTATGGGGAAGCTCGTTTGGGGGAGGGCATGCCATCACGGTGGCCAGTCGACATCCCGAGTTACTGGCAGCTATTAGCCAGTGCCCCTTTACCGACGGTCTGGCTGCGGCAGCCGCACTGGGTGTGAAGGGATCGCTGCAGGTTACCCCGGTCCTCCTGCGTGACTTTGCAGCCAAGCTGCTGGGTCGCCCGCCAGTGATGGTGCCCATCGCTGCCGCTCCCGGTAAGCCCGCCTTAATGAATGCCCATGACGCCCTGCCGGGTTACCTGGCCCTGATGCCAGAAGGGATGGTGTTCATCAATCACGTCGCAGCGCGGGTGCTCCCGGAGATCATTACGTATCGACCCGGACGCTCCGCCGCGAAGGTGAAGTTCCCAATTCTATTTTGTGTCAGCACTACTGACACTGTGACGCCGGCAGATCAGACGATCGCCTTGGTGCGCAGAGCGCCGCATGGAGAAACGAGGCTTTATAGCGCTGGGCATTTCGAGTTCTACATGGGCGATGCGTTCGAAGAGCTGGTGGCGGATCAGACCCAATTCCTGACGAAACATCTACTTGGATCTTCAGCCAATTGATTCGAGCGTTTCCGTCACTTTTAAGAGAGAACAACAATAATGTGCTTTTCCAAGCTTTCAGATTTACGCACGGCGTCGGAGCCCGATGCTCTGTGTGTCGCTGACGACAACAGCAACCTGACTAACCGGCAGTTTCACTCCAGAATCCTCGCCGCGGCGGGAGTCTTCGCGAATATGGGTGTCGGTGTCGGAGATGTCGTCGCCATCATGTTGCCCAACCAGGTCGAATTTGTGGTGGCGATGTTCGCCGCCTGGCGTCTGGGGGCGGCGATCACGCCTATTAATCCTGCACTTACCAGTAAGGAAGCAACCCATCAACTGGTTGATTCAAAGGCGAAGCTGCTCATCAATACCAGTGGCGAAGCGGTGGTCACAAGCGTGTTGTCCCTGCCTGTATCGACTCTGGAAAGTGGGGCGGTCTACACCGGCGTACCTTTCGAAGAGCCTACCGCACTGGCACTCCTGATCTATACAAGTGGCACCACCGGCTTGCCGAAGGGCGTGATGCTCGATCACGCCAATATTGAAGCCATGTCGGAAATGGGCCGGCATTCGCTAAAGGTCACGGCAACGGACCATTGTTTATTGATACTGCCTCTATTTCACGTAAACGGCATTTTGGTAAGTACTCTTATTCCGCTATTAAGCGGTGGCCGGGTGACGATCAGGAAGCGTTTTAACATCGAAACATTTTTTGAGGATGTCGAGTGGCTTCGGCCCACGTACTTCTCCGCAGTGCCAACCATCTACGCAATGCTTAACGCATTACCCCGTGAGATCAAACCCTATACCTCCAGTCTTCGGTATGGCATCTGCGGCGCGGCACCTGCATCGGCGGAACTACTTAAAAAATTTGAAGCTCGTTTCGGTTTTCCGCTGCTTGAGGGGTATGGGCTGTCCGAAGGTACCTGCGCTTCGACCATCAACCCCTTCGACGGCGTGCGCAAGGTCGGTACTGTCGGACTGCCCTTCATCGGGCAACACATTGCAATCGCCGATCCGAGCGGTATGCATCTGCCGCAGGGCGCCATTGGCGAGGTGCTGGTGCAAGGCCCGAACGTCATGCGCGGATACCTTGGGAAACCCGAGGAAACAGCGAAGACCATCGTTGATGGCTGGCTACACACTGGCGACATTGGTCGGATCGACGAGGACGGTTATCTGGCTATCGTCGGGCGCCTTAAAGAGATGATCATTCGCGGTGGCGAGAACATCTATCCGAAGGAGATCGAAGATGCGTTGTTCGAATTTCCAGGCGTTCTCGAAGTAGCAGTGATCGGTGTCCCCCACGAGACCTTCGGTGAAATTGTTGTTGCCTACGTCGCGTTTCGTTCGCAATTCACAGGTACCCAGTCGGCTTTGAATGAGCACTGTACCGACCGGCTGACGCGTTACAAAAGACCTTCCACGATCAACATTATTGACAGCCTGCCAAAGAACGCCGTGGGCAAGGTGGACAAGCTGAAGTTACGGAAGATGTGGACCGAGTGCGGGCCAATTGACAAGTAACTACCTCGTGGACATTAGGCGGCAAGTAATTGGCACGTAGAAGGGGACACACTATGAAAAGCGCAGACTTCGACTGGCTGGTAATCGGATCGGGATTTGGCGGCAGCGTCTCGGCGCTGCGCCTCGTGGAGAAAGGCTATCGCGTGGCGGTGCTCGAGCGCGGCCGACGTTATCGTGACGAAGACCTTCCCAAGTCGGCTTGGCAGTTCAACAAGTACCTGTGGGCACCCGCACTGGGTTTGAAGGGGATTATGCGCATGTCGCTGTTTCGCCATGTCTTCTTCCCCAGTCAGTCGGGTGTCGGCGGCGGCAGTACCGTGTATGGCGGTGTGTTGTATCGCGCCAAGCCAGAGTTCTTCCAAAACGTGCAGTGGCGTGAACTCGGTCGCTGGGACAAGCTGTTGCAGCCTCACTATGAAACGGCCGAGCGCATGCTTGGGGTAAAGACGGTGCCTTTTGACTCGACGAACCAGCAACTCGCCCGGGAGATGGCACGACACTTCGGAACCGAAGACACATTCGCTCGCGCACCCACCGGGGTTTTTTTTGGCGAGCCGGGCAAGACTGTCAAGGACCCCTATTTTGGTGGGGAAGGACCTGACCGCACGGGATGTATACGCTGCGGCGCCTGTATGGTCGGATGCCGCGTCGGAGCTGTGAACTCGCTGGTGAAAAACTACCTGTGGTTCGCAGAGAAACGCGGTGTGCAGATATTGGCAGAGCACGAGGTCGTTGATGTGATCCCGCTTGGGGCAGCCGATGGCAGTGAAGGCTACCGCGTGACCACTCAGCGTCCCGGCGCCTGGTTCTTCCGTGACCGTGAGACGTATACCGCACGAGGAATTATCTTCGCCGGCGGGGCTCTCGGTACCAACGAATTATTGGCCAACTGCAAACACGGCGGCTCGCTGCCCCGGGTCAGCGATCGTCTTGGTGAATTGGTGCGCACCAACAGCGAATCGGTTCTGAACGTGCGCCTGCCCGAGGACCGTAAAACCTGGTACGACGTCACTGCCAGCAGCAGTGTGCACGTCGATCAGGATACTCACATCGAGTTTCTCACCTACGGTCGCAACGCCGACTTCCTTAGCCTGCTCTGCACTCTGCTGGTCGGCAAGGGTGGTCGCGTGAAGCGGCCGCTGAAGTGGCTGGGGACTATCGTGTTGCACCCGGTACGATGGCTGAAGTCACTGTGGCCATGGGGCTGGAGCCGACACATGGTGATGCTGCTCGTCATGCAGGCATTGGACAATGCGATCGCACTCCGCCCCAGCAAGCGTTGGCTGGGCCGCGGCTACCGCCTCGTCACAGAACAGAATCGCGACAAGCCAAATCCGACGTACATTGAAATGGGTAATCAGGCCGCTCAATGGCTGGCCAGGCATACCGGCGGCATTGCTCAGAGCAACGTAATGGAAGCACTGGGTAATATTCCAACAACAGCCCATGTACTGGGCGGCGCCGTCATCGGTGCCGATGCTAAAAGCGGCGTGATTGATCGGAACCTGCACGTTTTTGGTTATCAAAACATGTTGGTTTGTGACGGCGCTGCGATGCCTGCAAATCCCGGGGTCAATCCTGCGCTGACCATCACGGCACTTGCCGAGTACGCAATGGCGCAGATACCGGACGCCCGTCAGGGCAATATCAACGGTAATCATGGAGGAGGTGAAGCGGTGGCTACGAGGCAGTCCAATGTCGCGCCGAGCCATCCAGATGATCCGCGTGCGGCCTCGATACAGATCCCGCTCCTGCTCCGCAAGTGAGCATCCATCATGACCGGTCACTTTTCTAATGAACGAACCGGTTGACCCTCATCTGAATATGCCGACCGGCATGAGTACATGAACTGAAGTACCGTTCGCACCGCGCTACTGCAGGGTTGCGCGGTTTTCAAACGCCTGGCGTGCTTGCGCACCTCTCAAATACGCCAGCGGTGGAAGCCTCCACTCTTTGGCGCTTCGCTCCAAAGCCGACAACAATGTTGTTGCACGTCGCTACCAGGATCTCTGAGGCAGGATTGGCTGTGCTCGCAAAGTGACCGGCGAGCTCGAGCATGATGAATCCATGCGCAGCACTCCATAGCTGCGGTGCGATGAAAGCAGGATCGATTTTGCGGACGCATTTCGCATCAACCAAGCGAGCGCACGCATCGACCAGAATCGCGTATGTCGCCTTGAACGCTTCGGATTGTCCATCTGCAATGGGTGTTATGGTCCCTCGTGAGGGGCTATACCTCCCGTCAATCGAAAGGCCAAACATCAAGTCGTACAGATGAGGATTGCTTCGTGCCAGGTCTCGGCACGCCAGGACCATTGCACATAAGTCTGCTATCGGATCATCCGTAACCGGCACGCCCTTGAAGGCTGCTGCCAGCCGCTTGAATCCCTCGTCAGCGACCGCCTGTAGAAGCTCAGGCACGCCACCGAAGTGAGTATAAACGCCCATCGTCGAGAGGCCGGCTTCACTCGATACCGAGCGCGCTTTGACTTCGGACGGGCCGCTAGTCGCAAGCACGCGGATGGTCGCCTCGACAAGGCGAGAGGGGGCATTAGGTAGTGAGTTTTCAGAGGTCATATTGCAATAGTGCCATAACGGAGTTATGTTTATCAAATAACAGTGTTATTTTCTCAGGCGCCTGGAGAGCTAGCGGGATTGATAGGGAATCGACTCCAAGGGATTCAGGCGTGGATCTCGAAAACGGTAAAGCGCGGAGGGTGGCACGCTTGGTCCATCCACAACGGAAAACAATACTTTAGGATCTTCCAATGCAAGCTAACTTCAAAAATCTCGCCACCCTTTCAGCATTCCTGTTCTTCGCTCTGGCCTTCACCTGGACGTTTGCACCCGGTTTTTTGCTGGCAAGCTGGGGCGTGGATTTCACTGAGTCCGTCGGGGTAGTCGGACGTCGGGGGGCTGCGTTGTATGCGGGGATAGGAGTTATGTTTTTTTCAGCAAGAAATACGGGGCCATCCTCGGCCCGCTCATCGTTGGTCACCGGGTTGGTCGTGACCTGCTTGATACTCGCCGTCCTTGGCATATTCGAACTTGCCATGGGTAATGTTGGCTTTGGGATCCTGTCCGCCGTTCTCATCGAAGTCGCGCTCATCTTTGCGTTCCTTTACGTTTCACGTGCCTCAAAAAGCGATTTTTAGAACCGATAGCGCAATCCGCTAGCCATCAGCCATAAGGCCAATTTCACAACCCGAAAAATGGCATCAAGCCGTTACTTAAGAGACTCTCAATCATGAGGAATCAGGCAATGCGTATTCTGAGCAAAACAGGTGTATTCGGGCTTACCCTGGCAACCGCAGTCATGTCATCTGCACTTTGGGCAGACGATAATTCGCCCGTTGGTCTGTGGCAAAACATAGACGACGTCAGTGGGAAGCCGAGGGCGTTGATTCGAATCACCGAATCCGACGGCGTTCTGAAAGGCGTTATTGAAAAAGCGTTTCCAACCCCTGGCGAATCTCAGAATCCTAAGTGCGTGAAATGTGAAGGCGTGAACAAAAACGCGCCGATTGTTGGCCTAACCATTCTGACCGGTTTGCGAAAGGACGGCGAAGAATACACCGATGGCCAAATACTCGATCCGGACAACGGAAAGGTCTATAGCAGTAAAGTCCAGCTGACCGACAACGGTAAAAAGCTCAGCGTGCGCGGCTACATTGGTGTGCCGGTGCTGGGGCGCTCACAGACTTGGGTACGGCAGGAATAAGGACGCACGATGAAAGCTTTCATTATCGATCGCTACGGAAAAAAAGTTGCGTTACGGGCAACTGAAATGCCGGAACCAGAATTGGGCAAAGATGACGTTTTAGTCCAGATCCATGCGGCGGGTGTGAACCCTCTGGATCTAAAGATCAGGGACGGCGAGTTCAAGATGATTTTGCCTTACCGCATGCCGCTCATCCTGGGTAATGATTTAGCCGGGGTCGTCGTAAGGGTTGGCTCACGAGTGCAGCAGTTCAAGCCCGGCGATGAAGTCTATGCACGGCCAGATGATGATCGAATCGGTGCATTCGCAGAATTCATTGCGATCAATCAAGGCTCGTTGGCGATCAAGCCGAAAGGTCTCACCATGGAGGAGGCAGCGTCGATCCCTCTGGTTGGCTTGACGGCATGGCAGGCGTTGGTCGAAAAAGCGAACCTGAAAA
Source organism: Pseudomonas sp. MDT1-16 (assembly GCF_054898115.1). NCBI lineage: Bacteria > Pseudomonadati > Pseudomonadota > Gammaproteobacteria > Pseudomonadales > Pseudomonadaceae > Pseudomonas > Pseudomonas sp. MDT1-16. The sequence continues at coordinate 4,658,900 of NZ_CM142717.1, read as the reverse complement.
AAGGCCAAAAGGTGCTTATCCATGCGGGCTCCGGTGGTGTGGGAACACTGGCCATTCAGCTGGCGAAGCATCTAGGGGCGATCGTAGCGACGACAACGAGCACGGCGAATGTCAAATGGGTGAAGCGCCTTGGTGCGGATGTCGTAATCGATTACCGCAAAGACGATTTCGAAAAAGTCCTGCACGATTACGATGTGGTCTTGAACAGCTTGGGCACAGAGACACTGGAGAAATCGCTAGGTGTGCTTAAGCCAGGTGGAAAGCTGATCTCAATCTCAGGGCCGCCGGATGCTGACTTCGCGCAAAGCGCTGGATTGTCCTGGTTCCTGAAATTTGTCATGCGCCTATTGAGCTTCGGAATCAGGAAAAAAGCCAAACGTCGGGGCGTCAGTTATTCATTCCTTTACATGAAAGCAAGCGGTGAGCAATTGCGTGAGATCACCGCACTGATCGATTCTGGAGTCATACGCCCAGTTGTGGATCGGATCTTTCCATTCGAATCGACCCCGGATGCTTTGGCCTATGTTGAAACAGGTCGGGCGAAAGGCAAGGTCATCGTTAAGGTTAAATAACGTCGAAGATTGATATAACTCGACCGTCGACTATAAGGAGCGGAACTCGCGCGGGTCATTGAAGGGCGGCATCTTATTCGGGGGGGATGCTTGATAAAGGGTCGCTGCTTCGAAGGGAGGCGATTCGAGGAAGCGGGCTGTGAGCATTCTTTGTGAGGAGGAAGGCTAATGTTTGAAGGCTTCACGCGTCATCAGATCAAAGTAGGCGAAGTTGAAATCGCCTGTGTCGTTGCAGGTGAAGGCGAACCTCTGCTGATGCTTCACGGCTTTCCGCAGACCATGGCAGTTTGGGCGCAGATCGCACCAGCGTTGGTCGCGCAGGGCCGTCGGGTCGTTTGCGCTGATTTGCGCGGATATGGCGCGTCGAGTAAACCACCGGCCCAGCTAAACTTGGTGAACTATGGGTTCCGGGCGATGGCTTTGGATCAGTTGGCACTTATGCGTGCACTCGGGCATGAAAGGTTCCATCTCGTAGGCCACGACCGTGGCGCTCGGACTGCGCATCGCTTGGCGCTCGACCACCCTGACTCGGTAGCCAGCGTAACGCTGATGGACATTGTGCCAACGACAGTGCTGCTGACGGAGTTGCGCAAGGACGTCGCGCAAAGCTACTGGCACTGGTTTTTTTTGGCCCAGCCGGGGCCATTTCCAGAGCGGATGATCGAGGCGGATCCTGATTTCTTCTTCGAGAGCTGTCTTTTCGGGTGGGGCGCAGCCGGGCCTGAGGACTTCAATGCAGAGCAACTGTCGGCGTACCGGCAATCATGGCGAGATCCAATGACGATCGCCGGGTACTGCAACGACTACCGCGCTACCCTGGCGGTCGATTTCGAGGACGACTTGATTGATCAAGGAGTACGTATTGCGGCCCCCACGCAGATTCTCTACGGAGCGTCAGGAGCGATGGCCCGGCACTACGACATTCCCGCTACCTGGTATGAACGTTGTACGACCATGGAAGCTGCCGCAATTCCAGGTGGTCATTTCTTTCCCGACTCCACGCCGACCGAAGTCGTAAGGTATTTGGATAATTTCATCACGCGACATCCACTTCACGTGTTGCCATAGGCCTCGAGTCGAAACGCGATACAACCCCTTCGCGTGGACAAATAGCAGCTCTGTGCCGACGAAGAATTAATGGGGTATTTCTTGCTCTCTCAATGCTCTTATGATTACTATCGTAATCATAAAGATGGGCAGTCGGTAGCTCGAAAAGCGCGATTCGAACACATTCTCGAGTCGCTTGCCTTAGCTAAAAAATGCAGCGGCTCGTGGTTACCCACATTGATGAAATCATTAAGAGTGTCGGTTGACCAACGGCGGCTTTTGCCCCCCATTGCATCACTCGACACGATGCGGACGACGAGCGAGTTGTAAGAGGCCGGCCATGTAAAGCTGCAGTTCGATTTCAGCACTTCTGCGCGCGACGTTGTCCCTGATCGAGCATTGATGTTCCTTAGGAAATGGGCAGGCCGCTCGTATCAGCGTTAGTCAGTATTTTGATCCAGCATCAATAGCGCCCCCATACTTGAACAGGAGAACATCATGACCTTCAAAGCACTGCTCGCTACCAAGACGGGCGACGCGATCTCGACCAACCTGGTCAATCTACACGACCAGGACCTTATGCCGGGTGACGTCACCGTAGTGGTCGAATATTCAAACGTGAACTACAAGGATGCACTGGCTATCAGTGGTCGGTCTCCGGTAATCCGTCAGTTTCCCTTGATTCCGGGTATTGATTTCGCGGGCATCGTCGAGACCTCCACCTATCCTGGCATCGTAGCCGGTGACCGTGTATTGGCCAATGGCTGGGGACTAAGCCAGACCTGGCATGGTGGTTTCGCGCAAAAGGCTCGTGTCAGCGGTGACTGGCTGGTCAAGGTCCCGGAAGTATTTTCGACTAAAGAGACAATGGCTATTGGTACTGCCGGTTACACCGCAATGCTGGCTGTGCTAGCGCTCGAGCATGGTGGTCTGACGCCGGAGAGTGGTGACATCCTGGTGACCGGTGCCAATGGCGGCGCTGGCTCCGTGGCGATCGCGCTACTTTCGAGCCTGGGCTACCGTGTGATTGCATCGACCGGGCGCCTCGAAGAGGCCGATTATTTGCGCGCTCTGGGCGCTGCCGAGATCATTGACCGTCGCACGCTTTCTGAACCGGGGGCGCCCATCGCCAAGGAGCGCTGGGCAGGCGTCGTGGATTCAGTAGGCAGCCATACACTGGCTAACGCACTGGCACAGACTCAGTATCGTGGCGTTGTCACGGCCTTCGGCCTCGCCCAGGGCACTGATTTGCCGGCCTCCGTGTTGCCCTTCATCCTGCGCAACGTGACGCTGGCAGGCATCGACTCGGTCAATGCGCCGCAGCAGGTGCGCTTGCAGGCGTGGTCGCGTCTGGCCGCAGATCTGGATCTCGGCAAGCTGGCACGGACGACGCAGGTGATCGGCCTGGCGGAAGTCCCCGCAATAGCCGATCGGGTCCTTGAAGGCAAGGTTCGGGGGCGCACAGTCGTCGACGTAAACGCATGACAGTGTGTCGCAGCGATGCAGCCACTATTGAGTTTTCGAGTATTCGTTAAAGATGGAAAGTCCAGTATGAAAGCGCTCACCTTCAAACGTTACGGCAAGTACCCGAGATTGGGTTCGCGGACGTGCCTCTCCCGGTGTTAAAGCCTGACGAATTGCTGGTTCAGGTTCACGCGGTGGGCCTTAATCCAATTGATAACATGATTCCGACAGGGATCTTCAAACCAGTTCTGCGGTTAGAGCTGCCGGCCGTGCTGGGCAGTGATCTGGCGGGAGTAGTGACTGAAGTGGGCAGCCGGGTGACTCGCTTCAAACCCGGTGATGCCGTCTTCGCCAGCATTTTCGAACTTGGTACCGGCTCAATCGCTAAGTTCGCGGTGGTTCCAGAGCGCGCTGCAGCGCTTAAACCGGCCAATCTGGACTTTGTGCAAGCGTCGTCTATCCCGATGGTTGGGCTCACTTCATGGCAGGCATTGAAAGAGCGCGCCAATCTTCGCGCCGGCCAGAAGGTTTTCATCCCCGCGGGGGCCGGCGGTATTGGCTCGTTCGCGATCCAGTTGGCGAATCACCTTGGTGCCAAGGTGGGTACGACCACCAGCACGGGCAACGTGGAACTGCTACGCAGCCTTGGTGCAGATGAGGTGGTCGATTACAAGAAGGAGGAATTCGAGAGTGTCTTGCGTGATTATGACGTAGTGCTCGGTACTCTCAGAGGTGACGCAATTGAGAAATCGATCAGCATTCTTAAGCCGGGAGCAGTAATTGTTTCCCTCATTGGTCCGCTGGATGCAGCATTCGCTCGCGCCAGGCGCCTGAACTTCTTCCTTACGTTCGTATTTGGTTTGATAAGCCGCAAGATATTGCGACTTGCGAAAAAACGAAAGGTCACCTATTCATTTTTGTTCGTGCGTCCCGATGGCGATCAACTAGTTTTCAGTCGGCAGAACAGCCTTTACTGGGTCAGTTTTCGGTCAGCGGCAACAGCTCCTGCCAGAAAGTCCGCAAAGTTACGTGTCAAACTGACAATACCCACTCAATCTCTCATGAAGAAATGCTGTTCAAGGCAATCCATAAGGTTTCTTACCTTGGTCACCGATTCCTGATACTCACTACCCGGCTCTGAATCTGCAACGATTCCTCCTCCTCCCCAGCAGGTTAGAAGGTCATCTTTGGCTAGCAGTGTTCGAATGGCTATGGAGCTATCCATCTCTCCTCTCGTGTCGATGTACAATAGCGATCCGCAGTAAATCCCTCGCTGAAACTCTTCCAGCTCATCAATGATTTGCATGGAACGGAGTTTCGGCGCACCGGTGATTGAGCCGCCTGGAAAGGCGTCCATCAGCACATCGATGACATCTTTGCCTTCAGCAATCTCACCTTGGATGGTGCTGACCAAGTGATGAACACTGGGGTAGCTCTCAATGGTGAACAGCTCGGGCACCGTTATTGAGCCGTATCGGCAATTTTTGCCCAGATCGTTTCTCAGCAAATCGACGATCATAAGATTTTCAGCGCGGTCTTTAAGGCTGTTCCGAAGGGCCAGGGCATTTGATGCGTCTTCCGATGTTGTATTGCCCCGAGGGGCTGTTCCCTTAATAGGGCGGGTTTCTATCAGCCCCTGCTCGCATCTGACGAACCTTTCTGGCGAAAAGCTCAATATGGCGTTCTCAGAATTAAGGCTTACAAATCCACCAAATGGTGTAGCGCAGCGGGTTCTCAAGATTTGGTAGGCAGTCCAGGGTTCGCCTGAATACTCAGTTTGAAAGCGTTGGGTATAATTGACCTGATAGCAGTCGCCCGCTTGGATATATTCATGGATCTTGCTTATGGATTTTTCATAGTGGCCATAAGTAATGTTCTGCGTAAATTTTCCGGTTAGCTTGAAGCCTCGGATTTGAAGGGGCTGCGATATAGCGGATTCAAATACCTTGATGATTCGATGACGGTCTTCTTGGCTGACTGCAGGGTGGAAAACAAGTTGGCTCGTTCTTTCACTGTGATCAGAGGTGAGCGACCAGTCGTACAAACCTATCTGTGCATGAGGGAGGTTGAGGTCATCAGTGGCCGGATACTCAAGCTTATAAATTCTTCGCGCTAGGTCATAGGAGAAATAGCCCATCAGCCCCCCGGCGAAGGGAAGGTTTGCCGACAGCTCTGCCGACCCCAGCTGCCCCAACGCAGATCTCAACCGATCAGCAAACAGTGCGTGTGATTCGCCATCTAGTGGCTGAAGGTGCTTGATCGGCCAGGCGCTCATGAGGTCATAACGGCCTCGTTGAGAAGCGGGGCGTCCCGAGTCGAGAAGGATTGCCCCCGGAGCATGCCGTATGAGAGAAAAGTAGATCGTAGGGTCGGCGAGATAGGGTAACGCGTGTACGTGGCAACGTAGCATGCAGCACTCCGTTGAAGTGAGTTAGTAAGAGACTCAGCTGGCCAGCTGAGCTGCAGGCGGCTGTACCGACTTGTTTTTTCCAGCAGAGATGCTCGACCCAACGAGTGGAAAAGGAGAATTGCCGAAGGGGAACCGAACTGGCATTAGATACGGGCCCGGTCGACGATTGAGCCATAGTTCTGCAAGGGTGACGTCGCATCCGGGATGATGAAGATTTGGTGCAAGTAACTGCAGAGGGTAAAGCACGAAGGAACGGGTAAGAATTTCGGCCCTGGGTAGCTGGATGCCATCAAACCTGCCATTCAAATTGTCAAAGAGGAGCAGGTCGATGTCGAGTGAGATCAACCGCTGCCTCCAGCTTCTGCGACCATGCAGGTGCTCTATTCCTTTGAGCCATCTGACAAGTCCCCTTAAATCCAAATCCGTGGTTGCAGAGATTACGAGGTTGTAGAAGGGCGGGTGATTACCGTCTAAGGAGATACTTTCATAAACGGGTGAGCAACGGATGTTTTTCAGATGCTCTTCCAGCATTTTCAAAGCGATTTCAAGATGTGTTTCGCGCTCAACATTGCTGCCTAGGCCGAGATAGACTGTGTGGTTTTTCATGGAGCCTGACTCGCTGATCTGAAACCTATTTAATGACGCATTTCCTTGTGGCATAAAATAGGCGATAGTATTGGCGCCTTCAATGGCATGACCTTCGGACTTTCATAATGAAAAATAATTAGACACCAGACCCGAATAGCACGCCTAACAATCATGTGGACTCTTGCATTGGTATGCCTCGCACCTTGTTTTTATTAGCGCAGCGTTGAACATGATGATAAGGAGCCGAAGCTTTAAATTATGTTCATGGATTGTTGGTTAGTAATGTTCATTTTTTGTGAATAAAGCATCGGCTTGAAAATATTTGTAGGGAGGTGCTTTCGTCTCGAGGTTTTGCCAATCCTCTAGGATTTTGTAGTCTTTGCTGTGTTTTAAGAAAATAAGATCAACCGATAGCTTCAGACGAATACGAATTTGGCGAGGCCAGGAAAATCCGCCTTGGTATCATTTAGGAAAACACGACCTTGCACGTAAGCATGAAGTGCACGTGCCAGTACCTGAATCTCAAGATCTGGTTCCAACGAAACGTCAAATTGAGCAATATCGCGGGTATTGCAGCAATGCTCAGATAAAAAAGCAGTATTATCAGCGGTTACGCGCCTGATCGACGGAGAGGTAACTGGGAGTACTTTATTATTAGCTTTGTTCATCTGAGATCACCTTAAACGGCAACTGCTGCTTTATCGGTAACGTGGTGCTGACGCTTGAATGCTGTAACTGTATTGGCCAACAGACATGCGATAGTCATCGGGCCGACGCCGCCTGGAACTGGGGTAATTGCCGAGGCATGCCCTGCTTCATCAAATGCAACATCACCCACAATCCTGGAGCGTCCGTCGCGGTCAATTCGGTTGATACCCACGTCGATTACGACTGCACCAGGTTTGATCCAGTCACCCTTTACAAGCTCGGGGCGACCTACAGCGACAACGAGGATGTCTGCTGTGCGGCAGAGTGCGGGGATGTCTTTGGTTTTTGAATGCGCCACGGTGACAGTGCAGCTCTCGGCCATCAAGAGCTGTGCCATGGGCTTGCCGACGATGTTGGATTTGCCCACGACCACCGCGTGCAGACCAGCGAGGCTGCCGAGTCGGTCTTTGAGCATCATCAGACAACCCAGGGGGGTGCACGGCACTAGCGCATCTTGCCCAGTCGCTAAACGACCGGCGTTCAGTATATGAAATCCATCCACATCCTTGTCTGGGTCAATGGCATTGATCACAGCGTTAGTATCAAGGTGCGCAGGTAGAGGTAACTGCACGAGGATGCCATTTACAGCAGTGTCTGCATTGAGCTTATCCAGCAGTGCCATTAGCTCTGCTTGTGTGGTATCAGTTGGTAGCTGGTGTACGTAGGAGTTCATGCCGACCGCCAGGGTCTGGCGGTGCTTTGCACCAACATAGACCCCACTGGCAGCATCCTCACCAATCAATACGACCGCCAGCCCTGGTGTCAGTCCTGTGTTGGTCTTAATTGAGCGCACGTCGTCGGCGAGTCGTTCGACAAGTTTAGCGGCGAAGCCTTTACCGTCGATCCGTTCAGCCTGGAATAAATTATTCATCAACTACTTACCTCAACATCTAGGGAATGCCGCGGTCGTTGTCCGCAAGCAAACTGGGTTAGCAGTCCGGTCCACAGCGGTCGAAGGGGATACCTTGATGGCCCGGAAGGCAGTGGTGATTTAGTCGGTCTCTACAAGCGGTTTGCCACGTTCCATGAACCGCTCGAACTAATCCTGCGGGACAAATTCGCCACCGGTCGTCCTCGCCATATGAGCTGCTAGGGACAGCTTGTTGCGCAGACCGTGACGGTTCAGATGGACAAGACCTTGGCCGCTATTCACGATGAAGTCCGGCCGTGCAATGCCCGCAGTGACGAAGGTTCCAAGCGAATCGACTGAGGTGTTTGCGCCTGAATAGCCCGCGGAACAGTTCATCTTCGGCCACTGTGAAGACACCTGAAAGCAACGATTTCATTACGTCAGCGACAAGCGCCGACATCCGAGCGACAGCCATGCCATCAGCCTCTGTGCGATTAGTCACACCCACGTCATAGACCGACATGAGATTTGTCGATCCGATCATTATGCAGTACAAGCACTTCAGGATTGAGCGCGTAGGCGCAAGCCTAGTCTGAGGCCATATAGCCTCAGATTTTTCTGCAAACTTTTTATGAGCCATTCCCAAAGCAATCATGCTTGGCGCTAAAAATAAGCTTGCAGGTGTTGAAGAAGCCAAACTGAAATTTATATATCCAGCGGTCTATTTAGACAGTACTACAAGGCGAAGGCTCCTCTTTTGGGAGTCTTCGCCAAGCAGGTATACACGCTGTTATGTCAATCGCACCGTGGAAGACTACTTTAGGACCTTCACAGTCATCTCACCAACCGATTCGATTTCAACATACATCTCATCACCGGCATAGACTCTCGACACTCCATCAGGAGTGCCGGTAAATAGTACATCGCCTGGATAGAGAGTGTAGAAGCTTGATGCATAAGAAATCAGCTTCCGGGTCTTGTAAATCATTAGGTTGGTATTTGTCTTTTGTCGAGTTTCGCCATTTACGGTCAGATGCAATTCAAGATTGTCTGGATCAGAGACTTCATCGGGCGTTGTCAGCCAAGGCCCCACAACAGAGTAAGTGTCGCAAGACTTACGCAGAGACCTCTCTTCCGGTCCACGCGCGGTCATATCAAGACCGACACTATAGGCCGCGACATAATCCAGAGCATCTGCCTCAGGGATGTCATAGCCCACTTTGCCGATGATGACGACCAATTCGCCTTCGTGGTCATGGCGACGATCATCTTCACGCAGCCGAACCCCCTCAGATACGCCAACGAGAGAAGAGTTTGCCTTCAGGAAGAGGCCCACGGTCTCAATCGTCTTGACCTGAGTGCCAAAGTTGACGGTTTTATCCTGGTTTACCTCACTTTGATGAGCGAGATAGTTTACCGGCGCTGCAATGACTTTTGTTGGGTTCGCTACGGGACTCAGGAAGGCAACGTCCTTCAATGGAATACGTTTTGCGGTTTTTGACGCCTCAAGAATTTGCGGCTTCAGGATTTCGAGATTTTGGATTAGCCAATCACCTGTTGTTGGCAATGGCCAATTCGGAACGGTGCCCACATTCGCAAGCACGGAGGTCACATCGGCAATCTCATCCCCCAAAACCAAGCCTAGGGAATTGTTGTTGAAACGACAAATACGCATGTATCTTTCTCCTCTTTGGCGCAGGCAGTATTCAGCCGCGCACTTCTCGCCAGATGTTAAGTTTTTCCTGAACCGCTCGGTCTGAATAACTGAAGATCACGCTATCTGTGCGTGCTTCATGTTCCTGAACCGACCAAGCAGGAGCAACAAAGACGTCATGCTCGGCCCAGTCGATCTCAACGCCGCCGATCCGGCTGGTACCTTGACCTTCGACCACAACAAAAACGGTGGTCGCGGTAGTCTGATAGGGCTTAGTTACCATGCCGGAGGGCATAAGTCGCATATTCGTGGCAATTGTGGGCATTGCCCATCCACCGGTCAGCGGGTCAAGATACTTGAGCATGTGCCCGTGGCAAGGATCAATTTCACGGTGCGAGCGCATGCTATCGAGCATCTCTTTAGCGCGCGAATAGGTATAGTTGATCATCGGCGTACCGGGGCGATTGGGTTTAAAGTCATGCGGTGCCATCGCGTAGCCGAACTCGATGATAGAACTATCATTAGGTTTGGTAATCTTGTGCTGTTGCTCGTCAAGCTCTTCGCGGAAGCCGCCATTCAGGTTGTTGATCATCGGCGTGTCGAGTCCGTCGACCCAGATCATCGGACCATCACCGTTATTGGCATGGTCATGCCAAGTCCAAGTCGGGGTGATCACGAAATCACCCGGACGCATCATAGTGCGTTCGCCATCAACTGCCGTATAGGCGTTCGAGCCTTCAACAATGAAGCGCAGCGCAGATTGAGTATGGCGGTGCGCAGGCGCGATTTCACCGGGGTTGATGACCTGAAAACCACAGAACAAGTTCTCGGCGATCCGCGACAGTCCGCGCAGCCCTGGGTTCTGCAGTGTTAGAACACGCCGTTCGGCTTCTTCAGCCGTTACTAACTTACAGGCTTCCATCAGGAAGGGGCGGACTTCGCTGAAGCGCCAGCGGTGCGCGATCGCCTGAGGGCTAGGTTCGACCTTCACAAGGTTGCGAATCACCGCCCAGAGGGGCGTCAAATCCATTGCTGAGGCACGATCATAAAAGTCGTTGCGCTCGCTTGTTTCCGCCACAGTCTCGTCAATGGACTTTGTACGGGCGATTCTGTTCTGGGTTTCCATAAAAATAGACGCCTCCTCGCTTCCCGAATTTCGTTGTTGGTGGGTGTGGCTATTATCTAGAAGCACACGTGTGCTAATGTCAACAGCGCAGAGCAGGAAAAAACCAAAAGGCTAGACGAAAAATGACCTGCTTTAGTCGAGATATAGGCACTTAAATATCTGTTATAAAAGGAAAAAATCTAAATGCGCTTAGCCAGTAAAGCTTAAATTATCACCGATGAAATTCAACGAAAGGCAGCCCTGGAATTGACGAGTCAACTACGAGGCTGTGATAACGGCGAGGAGAACACTGGTCGGCGTGTCACGCAGCGATGCTGCCGTCTGAGCGCTGAGCTCCTGGCTGGAAGATGAGAAGAGGAGAGCACATGAACTTGAAAGATATGCGCAGCCCGCCTGCGGGCAGCTACCCAAATATCGCGCGCTTCGGGCAACCAGAATATACCGGCTGGATTGATGAGAGCATGTCCTGGAAAGAGTCATGCTACATCGGTGACTGGTCATGGATTCAAGAGCGTCGCTTGCGTGGCCCCGACGTCGAAAAGCTTCTGGCGAGCATTTCGGTCAACAGTTTCGCTAAGGTCGCCATCGGCCAGTCGAAGCACTTGATCCATACGAATGAAGCTGGAAAGGTAATCCATGAAGGTATTTTGAGCCGACTTGATGATCAAGAATATATGCTGTTTGGGCGCGGCGGCTATTGGGCAGACCATATGCTGCGTCAGGGGAATTTCGACGTCGAGTCGATAGAAGACGACTGGTACAACTTCCAGGTCTCTGGCCCGCTCGCCATTCACGTGGTGGAAAAAGCCGCCGGCCAGAACATGCGCGACATCAAGTTCATGCACAGCGGCGAGGTCATGATTGCCGGTTGTAAAGTACGCGCTTTGAGGCAGGGCATGGCCGGCGAGATCGGCTATGAACTGCAGGGGCCACGCGCCGATAGCCTCGCTATTTACAATGCGATCCTTGAGGCGGGCAAAGAATTTGGCATCCGCCGTCTGGGCGGTCGCGTTTCGGGGATCAACCATATTGAGGCTTGCTTCCCGACAATCATTGTCGACTATCTGCCTGCGATTTTTGAGCCGGAAACCACCGCTTACCTAGAGGAGTTCATGGCGGCGATGCCAGGTTTTGCCACGACCTTCAACGTCGCCGGCAGCTTTGAGGGCAAATCCATCAGCGATTATTACCGCAGCCCGGTCGAACTTGGCTGGGGCAAGACCATCAAGTTCGACCATGATTTCATCGGCCGCACCGCTCTTGAAGAAGAGCTGGCACACCCGCGTCGCCAGATCCGCACTCTGGTCTGGAATGCTGATGATGTGACCGCGGTCTATGCCTCTCTATTCTGCAAGGGCGCGCCCTATGCGGTGATGGATCTGCCGCGCGACCAGCGCGGCTATATGTGGGCGGACAAGGTCACCAAGAACGGTAACGTTGTCGGCGTCGCGACCTCGCGCGGTTACAGCTATTACTTCCGCGAAATGCTGTCGCTGGCGGTGATGGATGTCGACCATGCCGAAATCGGCACGGAAGTTGTGGTGCTCTGGGGCGAGCCGGGAGGCCCGCAAAAAGAAGTCCGGGCGATAATTGCCCCTGCCCCTTACAAGCAAGACAACCGTCGTGCGGATGTAACCGCCGTTTAAACCCGATCTCCTGCCGCTGCACGCGCGCCCCGGCCAGAAGGCGGAGCGCTGCTGCTCAGGCATCTGCAAACATTCAGGAAGCTATCATGTCCAACACCTATGTTCTGACCCTGCGCTGTACTGATCGTCCCGGCCTTGTTGGTCGCGTCGGCACCTTCCTCGCCCAGAAGGGCGGCAACATTGTCGAGGCCCAGCAATTCGAAGACCCGGAGACTTCGAACTTCTTCATGCGCGTTGTCTTCACAAGCGACAGCACCGAAAGCGATCTTAAGACCGGTTTCGGGGATCTTTCGGAATTTGCAGGTGCGGAATGGAAGATCCGCTCTGCCAAAGCCCGCCTCCGGGTCATGCTCATGGTTTCGAAATTCGACCATTGTCTTGGCGACCTGCTCTATCGCAACCGAATTGGCGAGCTGGATTTCGAGCCGGTCGGCATCATTTCGAACCACCCTAAAGAGGCGCTGAACGTCCACCTCTTGGGCAATATTCCGTTTCACCACCTGCCCGTCACCAAGGATACCAAGCCGCAGCAGGAGGCCCGGATCAAGGAACTCGTGACCGACAGCGGGGCGGAGCTCGTCGTGCTCGCGCGCTACATGCAGATCCTGTCCGATGACCTCGCGGGCTTTCTCTCGGGTCGCTGCATCAATATCCATCACAGCTTCCTGCCTGGGTTCAAAGGCGCGAAGCCCTATCATCAGGCCCATGAGCGGGGCGTGAAGGTAATTGGCGCCACTGCTCATTATGTGACGGCGGATTTGGATGAGGGGCCGATTATCTCGCAAGATGTCGAGCATATCAGCCACAGTGACACTCCGGATGATCTTGTCCGCAAGGGGCGCGATATTGAGCGACGGGTGCTTGCGCGCGCGGTTCAATGCCATCTGGAGGACAGGATCCTCATCAATGGCAGCAAGACTGTCGTTTTCCGGGGCTGAAGCATGCGAAAAATCATCGACGGCAAAGCATTTGCCGATAAAATCGCGGTTGGGCTGCTCTCTGAGGTCTCGGCATTCACCGATGAGACCGGGATCATTCCAACTCTGGCGGTGATCCTTGTGGGCGAGGATCCTGCCAGCCAGGTCTACGTCCGGCGCAAGGTATCTCAGGCCGAGAGAGTCGGCATCCGCTCGATCCAGCACGTCCTTCCCGCCCATACTAGCGAGCAGGATTTGCTGGGATTGGTCGCTTCGATGAACGCGGATGTGAGTGTGCATGGGATCCTTGTGCAGCTTCCCTTGCCCACCCACATTCACTCGGGCAAAATTCTGGACGCCATTCGGCATGACAAGGATGTTGACGGGTTCCACCCCCTCAACATTGGCCGCCTGTCAGCGGGAACCGGCGGGCTCATTCCATGCACGCCGCTTGGCTGCATGATGCTGCTGGAATCTGTTGTTCCCGACTTGCGCGGCAAAAACGCTGTTGTGATCGGTAAGTCCAATATCGTTGGCAAGCCCGCAGCCCTCCTGCTTCTTGAGCGCGAATGCACGGTGACGGTAACGCATATCCTGACGCAAAACCTGCCCGACATAGTGCGTCAAGCAGACATTGTCTTAGTCGCCGCTGGTAGTCCCGGCCTTGTACGTGGTGACTGGGTTCGCCCTGGTGCTGTCGTCATTGATGTCGGTATCAACCGGGTCCTTGATAATACAGGCAGGCCGAAGATTGTCGGCGATGTAGCGTTCGAAGAGATGGAGCATGTCAGCGCGATTACCCCAGTGCCCGGGGGGGTCGGACCGATGACCATTGCCTGTTTGCTTTCAAACACTATGAGAGCTGCAAGGTTACAAAATTCTGCGGTCTCTCAGCACAGTTGAGATTTCGGAACAGCGCGGCGCCACTCCAGCTCCGCGCTGACGGCTGCAGGGAACACAATGGTGAGATAAAGGTGCCCTAATGAAGAAGCCAGCTTACAGAAAGCGCAGGAAGCCCCCGAAATTGGGGGTGCCGGCAGAACACCTTGACCTGAACGGCTTCACACCCTTCTTGATTGGCGCGATCTCAAACAAATGGAACGTCCTTTCCTCACGCACCTATCTGAAGCTGTTCGGTATAGGCATGACAGAATGGCGCGTCCTCGGATCGCTTGGCGCCAAGGGATCGTCCGGAAGCGCTAGTGCCAACGAGATTGTATCTCTTCTGGGAATAGATGCAGCCGGCGTTAGCAGGGCGATGGCGAAGCTGGAAGTATTGGGACACGTTACGGAGATCTTGGGGACGTATCCCGGTCGCACCCGGCCATATGCGATGACACCCAGTGGCGCGGCACTGTTTGATCAGGTGCGTGAGCTGGCTCTTCATCGTGAGAGGGTTCTACTGCAAGACTTGTGCGGAGATGAAAGAAACCTGCTACTACTCTTTCTGCGTAAACTGCACGCGCGCCTGCCTGAGCTTCAAGAGGGTTTAGATATTGGATCGAATTCCGAAAATTTCCTGATTTCGCCCAACCCTGAAACGACTTTCGACTGATTTCCGCTACATCCGTTTATCGGCTGCAGTCCTCACCACCAACCTTTTTTAGGTCGAGAAAGTGTTGATGGAAATACCTGAGCTAAGCATACGATTGACCTGAACAGAAAAGGGCTATGGGGAATAGTAGAGAACACTCCACCTGAGCTGTTCTATACCGGTGCCTATTTCTATGAATCGGTTTTGGATTGGATGCGGACTGTTCAATTAGATTCTGGTAGAGAAAAATCAATAAAAAAAACGGACTACTGCATGAGTGCCTGCCGAAAGACATCGGGCCAAGTAAGCCAGCGTGGATGAGCGGGGTTGGGGATCTGCTGAGAGCGTGACCGCGTGAAATCCACGGTATGGAAATTTCCGATCGAGGTGCTGGTCGAACAACTGCTGTCAATGACGATGAACAACTTGATTTCATCAGTTAAGCTTTGCGTCAGTATCAATGCTGCGTCGCGCTATCCTGCTAGGCCTATTTGCGAACAGTTTACAGCTGAATACAAGCATTAGATCAATGATTATTAGGCTGATCACCCTTTCCCAAGGGCGGTAGTTGGAGAGTAACCTCTCAATGAAGTAGCATTACAATATTGAACTTTGTAAGAGCACAGATGTTAAGCTTGGGGCAGTCTCTTCGTGGATGCCCGCAAAACTAGGTGTGGCATTATTCGAATAATTGGAGCCGAACTATCGGCGTCTGTCTTACGATGTTTAATCTGGCTAAAGAGTTGACTTGCGGCATTGTCCGCAATTGCCTCAACAGGTAAGCCAACCGCCGTTAGAGCCGGAGACAAAAGGTCAAACCAGGCCGGATCGCCATAACCAACAACAGATATATCATCCGGCACATTCAGACCCGCTTCCCTAATGGCTTTCAAACCTCCAATCGTCAGTTCAGAACTGCCGATGACAATTGCGGTCGGCTGCAACTTCAGGACTCGGGATACGCCGTCATAGCCATATGCCTGACGCGGCGGCACCAGTTCAATACCACCCACAAGCGGAGTGACGCCCAACGCTTGGTGCGCATTCAAATAGCCTTCCACACGGTCGCGCCCTGTGCTAATAGCTTTGCTTGTACCAACGTAGGCTATATTTCGGTGTCCCAAGGAGAGTAAATGCTCTGTCGCCTCACGGCAGCCTTTATTGTCCTCCATGCATACTGCTGTTTTGTTCAGCTTCGCGACACGACGAATAATCTGGACAGAAGGCAAATTCTTCAACAGATCGAGAGTTGCGGGAAGGGGCTTGCTGGTTAACGTGGTGAAAACCCCGCTGACCCGAGCTTCCAAAAGCGACCGGATTTCATTACATTCAGTTTCCGGATCGTCTTCTGTTATCGCCAACAGCATCCGCAGCCCTGCCTTGCGGCAAAGATCCGCAAGCGCCTTGGATATACCACTGTAGAAATCGTTCCGAATGTCGGGAATGACGAGGCCAATAAGTGGACCTGCTTCACCCCGGATCATACGTCCGGAAATGTTCGCGACATATCCAAGATGGTCAGCGGCCTCGCGGACACGCAACCTGGTCGCATCACTAACATTAGCCTTGCCCGTGAGCGCGCGTGAAACAGTTGAATGGTTCATGCCCAGCCGAGCTGCTATATCCTTGATCGTAACTGCACGTGCGGGTTTATAGGTGGACATTAAAAGACCTTCAGAGGTTCCTGAGCTTGGCTAAATGTGGGAAGGATCATAGAGTGACATTCGTGTGTTTGCGATCATAACAGGCGCGGTCCAGCCTGTCCTAAGGAAGGTCGGAAGGAGACTTCCCGTGTCTGGTTGAATACGCCTATCCCTGTGGCCGAGTTTCCCAATGAGGCTGATGACCTTCATCGATGCCTTATGCGCAGCGGCTGACCACTCGCCTCAACTCCCCCGAGACTACACCACAAAGCCCGCCTTGAAGGTCTCGATTACCGCAGCCGCGCGGCCTGAACAAGCCCCTGATCCTGCAACTCGGTAGCGGCCAATGGCTGAGCAACGGCCTGAATCTGATCATCGGCGGCACGACTGGCGTAGGCAAGACGTGGCTCGCCTGCGTGCTGGCACATAAGGCCTGCCGGGACGGGTACAGCGTGCGTTATGTGCGTCTGCCTCGCTTGATGAAAGAACTGGGCCTGGTGGCCCACTGCGACGACCGCTTCGCCAAACTCATGGCGTGACATGATGGAACTGCTGGAAGACCGTTACGGAAACCGCTCGACGGTGGTGACCAGCCAGATGCCGGTGGCTAAATGGCATCCTCTAATCGGTAATTCGACTGTGGGCGATGCGATCCTCGACCGGCTGGCGGACAACGCTTACCGCATAGAACTGAAGGGCGAATTGATGCGTAGGCGCGCAACGAAATTGACTGTAGCCGGAACTTCAGGCTATCACCGCGAACCTGCGTCGCTGCGCTCCGAATGCCTGTCCACGTGTCGTGGAATCCGAACGTACCACCTTCGATGCCACGTGGATACATGCGCCGATTTCGATCAAGAACAAGGGAGGCAAACGTAATCCCAAAATTCATCAGACCAAGAAAGACAACCAGTATTACTTTGGCGCCAAGGCGCACATTGGTGTCGATGTAGAGTTAGGTCTGGTGAGCCGGAAGCGTATAACTACTTCAGGTCATCGCCCCCAATTTGCTTGCCGAAATGTTCTGCGCGAGGATATATCCTCGGCGCAGAACCAGGCGACTGCCCAAGAGTAGAAATGGCACTTTCAGTACATGACAAAAGCAGGGCGTCAATCCCGTTGGAGGTTGAATCAAGTTGATGTAAATAGATTGTTTAATCTCGAACCTGAAAAATTACTTTTTTATATTTTTACTTTTACCAAAGCTTTATGGTGTAGTCAATATTGATCCGGGTTTGGTTTTGATCGCGGAAGGTTGCAGTGCTGGCAAAATTATTTCTGTATGTTGAATTCCTCACCCGAATTGCAACATCCCGGAACGTCCCGCTTTGGATAACATACGAAATCTCAGTATACCGTTCACTCTCGCTCCGTCCATTCCCACCCAGAGCCACTGGCAGGTCAATGTCGTTACCCTTCAAATATCTGATGGTTGTTTTCAAGCCTGGGATGCCGGACGCGGCAAAGTCATAGACATACATGGCCTGCCAAGTGCGTTCGTTTGTGTTCAGAAAGTCGGACGCGAGCATGTACTTGCCAAGACTCAATAACTCAGTGCCAGAGATATAAGGGGTGGCCGTATCACCACTCAGTAACTGGTAGCCACCTATAAAACTGTGCCCTCCCGTCGAGTAAGTAAACTCTGCGAAGTAGGTGTCATTATCTACTTTGCCGGCGCGTGCGCCACCCTCATCTTTAGATGTGTACCAACTGAACTCTGACTTCAGCTTTGAGCTGTTAAAAGTATGTAGATGCTCGATGTTGAAATAGTTCGTGCTATAAAGATTATCTACTATGTTATTGTAATATTTCAGGGTCCATTCATTCACAGGTCGAAACTCGATACCCAAGAAAGTAGCCTGGTCTGACTCAGCAGTTGGATTGTAGCGGCCATTGGGTGAACCCATTGTGAACTTTTCATAATTCGTGGAATTTCGCTTGTTGATTCGGTCGATGTAGCTACCGATCAGCGTGAAATTATTTAGGTCCGTGGAGGATATGTGAACGCCTCGAAAGGTTTGTGGGAGGAGGCGTGAGGCACTGTGGTACGCCATTGGGAATGCAGTATCTGTTAACGTTCCGGCTTGCACGATAGTCTTAGCGAATCGCATCTTCGCAGTTAATCCTAATTCCGAGTATTCGTCATCCGCCTCTTTTTTAGAATTATATGGGAGTAAGTCGGTCCCGATACGATCTGGAGAAGAGTCCAGTTTTATTCCAATGAGGCCTATGGTATTCAGTCCGAACCCAACCGGGCCGTCGGTGTAGCCCGAATTTATTTTAAAGATGAATCCTTGCGCCCATTCCCTGGCGTGATTTTGTGGCGATATTCCTTTATACTCGCGATCGAGATAGTAATTGCGAGCAGTGAGCGCCGCTCCACTGTCATTTATAAAGCCCGAGGCATTAGCGAAAATGCTAATAGCCAAGCTGGCCATAAAAGCGCAAATAATCTTTTCGATTTTGTTTTTCATGGGTTGCCTTCCATTTTATTTTTGTAGTAGTACTAGATTTGGCAGGTTTGGCATAAATTAAAAAGGGGGTTTAAATTCGAAGCTGCTGAGGCTAACCAAGTAGGTGCCGCGGATAGTGTTTCTAGATGAGTAGTGCGCATAATAATCGGTGATGAATTAATGCTGCGCTGGGCACTATCTGCATCAAACACCATCTAAGAACGGCCTGAATGAACTAGGTATCTTTGTCTGACTTCTGCCCCCGCCGGTTTTGAAAGCGACGAATCGATCAATCACGATCAGGTAACCCCCTCATTTCTTTGTTCCTAGCTGCTGCCCAGCGCATCGCAGCAGCCATTTTCAACATTGCAGGCGCACATTTTCTGCTTGGATCAGTAACGCTCGCCGCTTCATCCGCAGATTAGATAGCGCGAACAGTGTCACCAGTTGCTAGACAAACTACGGAAGCGCGCCCTCCCGTAACCGGACTGCCGTTTGGACACCTGGGACGGGTGCTCGACCTTGGTCCGAACCTGGGCTTTGGCTTTCTCGATCTTACGTTTGGCTTTGTACAATGGGCGGCGCTTACCCAGTGTCTTGTATGCACTGCGGCACGCAGCGGTCTGCCAGATGAATTCCCAGCTTTCATATTCAGAGTGCTTCTCGACGCAGTTGCAGCCTGTGTCAGCCCCAGCAGGGCTGTCCAGGGCACGACTTGATCCATCTCGGTGAAGAAGCGTTCTCGGCAGGTTTGCTTGCACTTGCCGGCGCGCTGAAAGTCGGAAAATCTCATCTGGCTCATGGCGACTCGGATTAGGTACCGTGGTTTCGCATAAGTGGACTTGTTAGGAGATTCCCTAGGCGAGGAATGACCTTTCCTTTGCCTTCACCAAAGCTACCAACGTATCGTTAACTGGCGTCGCGATGCCGGCGCGGATAGCGGCTTTCGGAACAGCTCCATTAATCACGTCAATTTCGCTTGCGCGGCCATGTTCATGATCTTGGAGCATGGAAGGTTTGGCTGCGGGCATGCCGGCGGCAAAGTCGCGTACCAGCTTGACCGGGTCATCAACCTTGATCTTGATTCCAAGCGCGCGCGCGACCGTCCAGGCCTCGACTGCGGCGGCCCGGCTCACCGGTCCCATATTGGGGTGATCCATCATTTCTCCCACCGTTAAACCCGTCAACGCACAGGGTGCGCTATAGGCGACGTTGCAGATCAGTTTCTCCCATTGCATGGCCAGTACATCGGCTACTGTGCTGACATTGAAGCCAGCAGCTCGCCAAACCGAAACGATACTCTCGACATCCGCAGCAGGAAGGTCGGTGAATGCGCCGATACGGATCTCGTTCATGCTGTTGTGATAAGCGTGCCCGGGGCCCCTCATGATTGCACCAAAAGCCTTTGCAACTCCGACGCACAAACGTTCCGGCGGAATATGCTCTGCCAGTATCTCTGCGCTACCGACTCCGTTCTGGATGGTCAAAACTTTGGTATGGTGATCCATAAGCCTGCCAATGCGGCCGGCAGTACTCTCAACATGGGCGGCCTTGACGGAGACGATAACCAGGTCGACTTTTTCCTCTGGGATATCGGTGAAGGCGCGAACATGAGCAATGCATTTTCCAGCGACGCCATCAACAGCCAGCCCATCGCGGTTGATGGTGTCGACATGTTCTTTCCAGGTGTCAATAATGATGACATCGTTGCCAGAACCGGAAAGGCGTGCCGCATATATCGAACCCATTGCACCGCATCCAACGACCGCAATTTTCATCACTAACTCCGTTATGCGCTAAGTTTTTCAAGATGCGGCCGCAGGGCCAGCTTGGATTCCAGGCCGAATCCTGGATGGTCGGCGGGCGCGATAAAACCATCCGCGACCTCACACTGTGACGAATACCCTCCAAACGGCTGAAAGACACTAGGATACGCTTCACAGCCTCCAAGGTTCATGCCACAGACAATGTGCAGATTGATTAGGTGACCGCCATGTGGGTAGACGAACTTGCGGTCAAATCCCGCTTGTTCTAGCAGTTTGATACTACGGGCATAGTCAGAGAGACCGTAGCTCAAGCCTGCATCCATCTGGAAGATATCGCGGCCTGGCCGCATTCCGCCGAAATTTAGAAGGTTCTGAACATCCAGACCGGAGAATAGGTTTTCCCCCGTCGCGAGTGCTCCGGAATATTCCGCAGCTATACGACTGTTTAGGGAAAAGTCGAGCGGATCACCAACCTCCTCGTACCAGCGTAAGTTCAAGGGGGCGATCTCTTTTCCATAAGTCATTGCAGTTTCAAAATCAAAGCGCCCGTTGGCGTCCACGGCAAGCCGCGCACCTGACTTGCAAATGTCCAGTGCAGCTTGAATGCGCTCCATGTCTTTTGATAGTGAAGCGCCGCCGATTTTCATCTTGAACGCATCAAAGCCCAGATCAGCATAGGCTTTCAGTTCGTCTTTAAGGCGGTCGAGACCATCTTCATCGTAATAATAACCACCAGCGGCATAAACGGGAGCTTTATCTGAAGGGGTTCGGCCAAAATGGCGGGCAATTGTTCGATAGGCGGGTTCATCAGCAAGTTTGGCATTCAGGTCCCAGAAGGCCAGCTCTACTGCTCCAATCGCAGAGGCTCGATCACCATGTCCGCCCGGTTTTTCGTTCTTCATCGCCAGACGATAAACTTTTTCGCAGTCAAAGCCAAAATCGTTAAGTAAGGAATCCGGCGCCGCAGAAGTAATTCGTGGAATAATCCTATCGCGGATAATACCGCTTTGAGCATATCGACCAATGGAGTTGAAGCCGAAGCCGATGAGAGGCTTTCCATTGCGTATGACATCGGTAATGACGGCTACGAGAGAAACGTCGTGGTCCGAAAAATTGACAACGGAATTAGAAACCTGGCCCTCAAGTGGGATATTGATCTCTCGAATTTCTTTGATCTTCACTTTTTATACTCTCGTCATGCCCTGTTGAGTATTTCTTCAAACGTGGGCGTGATGTATTGGGGCCGGTAGTCTTTCGCTTGATCGTGACCGACCTGACGTATCATTTATAGCGCTGGCTGGAGTTCAGATACCTTCAACGCCCCTTAGTGAAAGTATTGACCCAGTTCGCCGTCTGCTCGAACCCGCCGAACGGATAGAAATGGATCTTCACATCCCCGTGAATTTTGGGATTCAGGCGGCTTTCAAGCTCGTTGAGTAGGCTATCTGGGCCTGCACTGCTCAAAAGCTTTGTGATCGAAAGGCCATACTTGGAAAGCACTTTTGTTGAGGCACCAACCCCGCAACGCGCAGCGAAACGCAGTAAGGTCTTTACACTCGCTGGGCCGGGGACGCCAACGCGCACGCGAGCCTCAATGCCTTCGTTTCTCAGGCGCTCTAGCCATGCCAGAATCGGGGAGGCGTCAAAAGCGAATTGAGTAGCCACCTCAAGAGGCAAACCAAGCTGTGAAATATGTTTTGCTTTGCTGTGGAGTGCACTCCATAGAGTCTCGTCGGAAATATCCGGGTGCCCTTCAGGATAGCCAGCAATGCCGATCTTTTTGATGCCATGATCCTCGAAAAGCCCGCTTTGTATCAGCGCGAGTGCATCGTTATAAGGACCCAATGCCTGATGCAGGTCGCCGCCGATGACGAACACTCGATCAGCCTGTGCTTCTTGAGAAATGCGGAGCAGGAAGTCCTGCAGGGCATCTTTTGAAGGGATGCGGCGCGCGGAAATATGGGGGACAGGTACAAAACCAAGCCTGCGGATTGTGGTTGCTGCTCTGACGCGCGCATCAGGCGTTTCACCCGGTAGATAGGTGATTGAGATTGGGGTTCCCTGGGGAATTTTCACCTGTGTTTTAGAAACAGCATCGTTGTCCTTGGCCGTAATCTCCAGGGAATACCCGGTGAGTAGACTGCGATCTGCTGGAGAGATGATCTCTGCTGAGGTTGAAGACATGATCGTTCCTGGCCTAAAGGCGCTCTCTTTATGGATTTGGTGGATTTGGCTTACCTTTCGGCGGTTCTTCACCGTACGGGTAGGTGCTGCTTACTAATCTCGGTCCTATTGCTCTGTAATCTATGCGCTTGTCACACGTGTGCATTTTATGAGCTGTTAACAACGAATAAAGTGTGTTTTGTCAGCCAGTGCGGCGTGGGGCGTGGCGATCAATTATGAAGGTAGCGACTAGTCCAATCAGCATGACGAGGAATATAGCAGCGAGGAATTTAATTGGAGCGCCGCCTTTGTCACTGAGTAGAATGCCCCCGGCAAGAATGGTCACAACCGCTCCAATCCGGCCAGCCATAACACAAAAACCGATTCCGGTTGCGCGACATTCTACTGGATAGCCAGTGGACACTATCGCGTAGGTCGAAGTCATCCCTCCGCCAAGGCCGAAGCCAGCGAAGCCGATGCAGGTAAACAAAATATACCAATGCGTGCCGCCACTTTGAGCGGAGCCGGCTATTAGGATTGCGAGCAGGCCGGCGGTACCGCCCAGGGTCGCGCAACAGCTCGCCCTCATGACGAATTTTGAGCCGAGCCGGTTGATGCTTGCCGAAGAACTCAATGTTCCAACGACAGCCATCATATTGAAAATGAACGCACTGCGCAGAGCGTCTTTGATGGGGAAGTTGTTGTCGCTGAGGATGGTCGGCATCCAGCTCAATATGGCAAAGGTTGCGAAATTAAAGGTGAAAAAGGCCAGCGCGGCGCCTATGTTAAGTCGTAAGAGTTCATTGCGAAACATAGTGGTTCGGTGCACTTTCTCGAACGAGATTTGTACACTTGCTTGATGCGCTTCGGGGAGTGAGATGTTAACCCGCCGCAAAACGGCTACTGCTTTCTGGTGCCGTCCTTTTGCCATCAAAAAAGTCGGCGATTCAGGTAGCAGCATATATAGGATGATGCCAAACAGCGCCGTCGAAAGGCCGCAGATAATGAAGGTGCCCCGCCAGCCGAACTCAGGAAGCAAAACCACGGTAGCTCCTGCCCCGATCATGCCTCCCAGTGGCGCTGCAACGGCTACAATCCCTACGGCCAATGATCGAGCTCTGTTAGGAAGCCACTCGGTTGCCAGTGCAAAAGCGTTCGGTGTCGCAGCACCAAACCCCAGCCCACTGAAGAAGCGGAGAACCGTCAATGCAGAGATGTCCTGCACTTGACTGACAAGCGCTGTCGCAAGCCCAAATGATAGGGTGGCCCCGATCAGAACAGGTCGTCTGCCAATGCGGTCGCCGAGCATCCCGCCGAAAGCGGCACCAAGAGCCATCCCAACCATAACTGCTGCCAACGCGGGCGCGAAGGCGGCGCGCTCAACTCCCCATTCACCGAGAATCACTGGTGTGACAAATGCAAGAAGTTGCACATCCAGCCCATCGATCACCAGAATAAGGACTACGGACATCAAGATCAAATATTGCCATACTCTGATCAGATGGCCGTCGAATATCGACGCGTTCACCTTCATTTCTCCACTCCCCTTTATTACAGGATTTGTGATGAGCCACTACCCCGAAAAGTTCGGTTCAGGTGGTTTGTTTGCGAGAAACATGGCCTCTGCCAGTATTGGTGGCCCGAGCTCATTGGACTATCAGCCTTTAAACATCCATCATCAGCCTGGAGTTTTGCGGTTCAGATTCTGGCACGTTTCATCTGCCGCACTGCTTCTGCATAAGGGGAGGGCGCGACCGTTGCCCTGATCGTGGTTTGTGCGTGGCGCTCGACATGCGATTTACGAGATCCTCCTCCAACTTCCCCCCAGATCAGCACAACTTCGGTTCCGGGCGTTGCATATTCAGTTGCTATCATCGCAAGCGACAACATTTCCTTTTCATTACCGCTGTAGCCGCAAAGGTTCGAAAGTCCAATATGTTGACCCTGGTAGTTTTGTACCTCATCACATTGCTGAAAGGCATAGGACGAAACGGGCAGATCTATGTATTTAAACGGTGTGTCCTCGTGAAGTAAGGAGTTGAATACTTTGGCGACATCTTCTTTATTCCAGACCAAGGTCACCTTGGCGCGTCGTTTTTCACCAGCCATTTTTTCGAGTGCTTCACGGCCAATGAAATCGTGGTCGAAATTAAGAATTCTTTCATAGCCGAGATCCCAAGGTGTTGTGTAATAATCTTCGATGTTCTCGGAGTAGAAGCTGCCGCCGAGCTGGGAACTCGCTTCCCAAGACGTCGCGGAAAGCCACTCGCGAAAGGAACGCAGTTCTTCGTCTGTATAGATGGCCGGTAAGGGATAAGCCATCCAGCCACTTTCAAAAACGGTGCTGAAATAGGCTTTGGTACCACCTTCTACCAGTCCATGCTTTGCCCCAGCAGCGAGAATCGCAGCTCGAACTTTCGCGCCTGAAGCAAAGGGCCCCGAAAGTTCGACACCCTTATGTCCGGCCATGCCGTGGCGCAGCGCCATGACTGGAACGCCGGCAATCGTCACATTCGCGGTGCGGAAGAACGGAATCTCGGGGACTTCGCCCTCAACCACCTCCGCGAAAATTTCGCCAGCGGCGGGGCCATCGAGCCCGAACCGGAAATTGGTGCGGCCGTTCGGATTGGCTGAAGTATGGTTGTCACGGACGACTGTGACGTCATATTCGCCAGTTTCTGCATGGAAGTGTACCCAATCAAGGACGGGCATTCCGCTGATCAGCTCGAAATGATCGGGGGCTAGACAGTGCAGCACACAGTCGCCAATCACATAACCTCGCGAGGTACATGCAACAAATTGCTTTGCGCGACCAGGTTCAAGATTGGCAAAGCTGTTTATGCCTAAATAATTCAAAAGGCGGAATGCGTCAGGGCCGCTCAGAAAGAGCTCGGGCATATGATGTGACTGATCGAAAATGATCGCAGTGTCACGCCAGCCATGTTGCTCGTCACGCCAGTTTGTGAATTCCATGCGGGCCGGCGACAGTGCAGCCGACTGCCGACTGTGTGGAGTCAGCGTGTCATTATAGAAATATTCGGTCAGGCAGGATTTGGAGTCGATCAGCTCCTGGAGCGAGCTGTTTTTTGCATCACTGGACATTTAGAGTGAATCCTCAGTGGTGGTATCAAATCTGTGGGAGGCCCGTGACTGCTCGTTTTAACGCGCTAGGGAACTCCACGTGTAGCGCTTGCATTCTGCAGTCATGGTGCTGCGACAATGTATGTAACGCTCTTGCTTCCTGAAGATACGCACACGTGTGCAGGTCGTCAATGGGGTAGTCACGTGATTTTCGATCAAACTCTGTCTCAACGCTGCGGTGCAGATTTTGTTTCTGTTTTGCGTCCTCGCTGAGGCCCTGGGCTCGGCAGCAGGGCTGCTGACCTATTGCTCGCTTGTTTCGTGCTGCTCCGGCATGCGCACCGCCAGTCCAGCGACCCGGCAGCGCCGGTTTTGTGGGTGGCTCCGTTGAGTATGTCTGAAGCCGATTGGGAAAGGATCTGGCGGGCAGGGGGGGCAGAGATCTAGGGCGGCCGAAGCAAGCTGTGTGCATATGCCATTTTTTGATTTTCTATCATGGGGTTAAAACCATCGGCATCCACCCGGCAAGCTCTAGCGCAGCTATGCATCTTTGGATGGGCAAGAGTACTGATTTGCCGATTGGGCTACAGCAAGGCCGCGCTGAGGTGCTTGATTGGCCTCCTCGATTTTAAATTCTTAGGGGTAAAGCTAGGCGCTCATAAACCTCAACCTATGCGCGAAGCACAGGTTGAGGTATCGGAGTAGGGGGAGTCCAATGGATGGCCAAGAACCTCAACCAAATCGGAAGGGAATACGGTCGGTTGTTGGTGGCCTGCTCAGTCCGTCATTGAATCGTCGCGAGTCGCCAGGTAAGGAATGACAGGCATTCGTTGTTTCGCCAACACCATTGCCCGATCGTGCTGAACGCCTAAGGCGCGCAGGACGCCTATGACAACACTCGAAATATGGCCTCTGCTGTTTCCTTGAAGCAACACGGTATTCATGGCTGCGAACAGGGATCCCAGTGCGATATCGCGACCCGCTCTGTGGGTCAGGCATGAATACTCTCCGGACTCTATGCCTCGCTTCACATTGCTCTCGCACATCTTGTGCGAGGCGGCGCCAAGGATAGGGCCGTAGCTCGAAAGATTGACCATCCCCCATCCCCATTTAGGGTCTTTCTCGGTTCTCTGGAGGTAGGCCTTGGTAAAGATCGTGGCCTCTTCTGCGGGGCTGTTGATTGTCCCAAGGTATCGGAGAACGGCAAGATTGAAGTCGTGTGTAATCTCCCACGACAGGTGCGCTAGCAATTCATCGAGGCTCCCATAATGGTTGTAGAAAGTTCCGCGTGTAACCCCCGCACGGGCAATGACTGCATCTACGTTGTTAATCCTGCCAGACACCTGTCCCAATAGTTCAAATGCAGCTGCTAAAAGGGCTAGTTTAGAGCGCTCCTTTCGGTTCGCTGCGACTTTTGCGCGACGGGCAATGACTGCATCTGACTCTCGTGTTTCCTCCACTGAAAATTCCTCTGAGTTGAATTGACAAAATATCATTTGCGAGCAGGCAGAGATGCTGCTTTGCCACCAGATTTTCTCGCGGCGTGAGTCGGTTCACTTCAAACGCAAGTGCTTGCTGTGGCGCTCAGAACGGTGATGTGTGGGGCAGTTAGTCCCACAGTGAGGATCTTCCTTCCACAAGCAACACTCTCCTGTCCTGATCCTTACCAAAGCTGTCTTTGTGTCGTGAGATAGCCTTTGAATTGTACGTCATTTTAGCGTTGGGTCTGGCTCTCCGCGCACCTCTATATCGGGCTTATCCACCGTAATTGCTCTTCGCACGATCGTTACCGTTGGGCTGATGTCGAGGGATCGGTGAGATCTTTTTTTCATCGTGGGCTTGACTAGTATTGTACATACTGTCTATTTTTAAAAGGCGATAAAAATATAAAAATAACAGCTGAGGAGATCGTTCATGGCATTGAAAGATGCAGCTATCGTGGGCTTCGCTGAAACCAAGATAGCTATCAAGGGCGGGCGAGATGTGTTCTCGTTGTCCGCGGACATTCTTGACTCGCTGCTCAAGTCAACCGGCTTCGAGAAAGGCGAGATCGACGGAATGATCACCACACCTTGTCTCGCTGCCGCCAGGAACGAGTTTTGGTCGCAAACGCTTTCGGAATATCTTGGGCTGCAATTGAACTACTGCGACAGGACGGAGCTAGGCGGTTGTTCTGCAGTGGCATCGGTGGCGCGAGCAGCCGCTGCGATTGACGCGGGTTTGTGCTCTACCGTCCTGCTAATCAATACCGATGTGTCCTCGGTTCAAACGCAGTACGAGAACTACGGCTTCCATGAAGAATGGGCCGACCCCTATGGGCTGATGGGCCCGCCCGGCTCATTCGGTTTGTTGTCCAAGCGGTATGAACATGAATATGGCTTGGATTACTCGGCGCTGGCCAAGCTGGCGGTCGCGCAGCGCAACCACGCCCTGCTGAACGACAACGCGTGCGAGAAGCTACGCAAGCCGATCACCGTTGATGACTACCTCAACTCACGCATGATCTCCGATCCGATTCGGCTGCTTGACTGCGTCATGCCTGCCGATGGTGCCAACGGCCTGTTGGTGACAAGCCGGAAGATCGCCAAGACCAAGGGCTTAGATCGGTTCGTCGTTCCCGTGGGCTACGGGGAAGTCACCACGTTGCACGGTGCGCGCAGCCTGTGTGACGTGACCGATTCAGGCCATCGCATTGCCGGTGAGCGAGCCTTCAAACAGGCGGGTTTGAGACCCACGGACATCCGCTCATTCCAACCATATGACGATTTCATCATCGCCATCATGCTGCAACTGGAGTCGCTCGGCTTCTGTGGCAAAGGCCAGGGCAGTGCCTACATCCGTGACGTCAACTTCAATTTTGATGGCGATCTGCCATTAAACACCGGTGGCGGGCAGATCTCCGCCGGCCAAGTCGGTTTGGCCGGCGGCGGCACCAATCTGGTCGAAGCCGTGCGGCAACTCTTTGGGGCCGGTGGCGCCCGCCAAGTAAGCAGCCTCGATAACACCCTGGTCACGGGCATAGGTTGGCTCAGTTACGCCCGTAACTGGGGTTCCAGCAATGTGCTTGTTCTGACGCCTGATGCGTGAGGTGAGGTAATGACGACGCTTGTAAACGACACGCTCTGCGTACAACGCGCACCGATTCAAGCGCGGAGTTTTTCGCAGCCTTACTGGGATGCCACGCGTGAAAAACGCTTGCTGTTGCAGCGTTGCACACGAACTGGGCAATTCCAGTTCTTCCCGCGGCCGACCAGCATCGCGACGGGCACGCAAGATTTGCACTGGGAAGAAGTGGATGGTTCCGGCGAAATCTTCAGCTACACGCTGACGCGCCGTGGCATGGGGACCTTACGTGGTAGCGAGCCTTATCTGGTCGTGCTGGTGCGCCTTGATGTGGGGGTCGATGTGATCTCCAACCTCGTGGTGAGCAACATGGATCGCGTCGAAATCGGTCTGCGTGTGAAGCCATATTGGCATGCCAATGAAGACGGCACTCATCTGCTGCTGTTTCAGCCGGATGACGCTACGTAATGACCCCTTTAGTGATCCTGACCATATTTGATAGGAGTGTGCAATGAGCTACATGAATAGCAATGCAAATCTGCAACCGAGTCGGCTCAACCCCGTCATCAATCCGGCATCCTTAGCCATCGTCGGAATGTCATCCAAAATCGGTTCCGCAGGGCAAGTTGTACTTGGTAATCTGCTCAAAAGTGGCTACCAAGGTGACATTCATCTGGTGGGTCGCAGTGGTGGCGTAATTGACGGTCGAGTTGTACTGACTGACATCGATCAACTGCCACAAGGCCTGGATCTTGCCATCCTCATGGTGCCTGCAGCGGCAGTGTTAGAGTCGGTCGAGGCTTGCATTGCACGCGGCGTTCGCGCTGCGGTTTGTTTTGCATCTGGCTTTGCCGAAATGGGTGAGGAGGGCCGCAGGCAGCAAGTGGAAATTGCCGACGTGGCCCGCGCAGGCAATCTGACTCTGCTCGGTCCCAATACCGTTGGCTATTACAACTATGTCGATGGCTTCTATCTAATTCTGGTCGATGTGGATTTACCGACGCGTTTGAATCCAGATGCCGGGCCAGCCGTTGCCATAGCCGCACAAAGTGGAGGGGTCGGTTCGCACGTGGCCGGTTCGCTGACGGCACGTGGCGTTCCGGTGTCCTATATGTTGACCACCGGTAACGAGGCTGATATTGGGCTTGACGATGTACTGAATCATTTCGTTGATGATCCGGCGACTGGCTCCATCATCATCTACGCAGAGCAAATCCGCTCGGCAGAGGCTTTTCTTGCTGCAGCTAAGCGCGCGCGAGCCGCTGGTAAGGGCGTGGTGTTACTGCACCCTGGCAAGAGTAAGAAGGCGCAAGAGGCAGCGCTGTCGCATACGGGCGCACTGGCAGGCAATCATGCGGTCATGCGTTTGATGGCAGAGCGTGCAGGCGTGGTGGTGGTGGACAGCCTTGAAGAGGCGGTTGATATCGGCCAGTTGCTGCTGCGCTTCCCCAACCCATCGGCTGGTGGCTTGGCTCTGGTAACCGCATCGGGCGCGATCTGTGGGCTATCGCAGGATTACGTCGAGCCCCTGGGGCTGGAACTTCCACCCATTTCAGACAAACAAGCCGCGGTGCTGCGCGAACATCTGCCGGATTTTCTCGCACCACGCAACCCGCTTGACCTCGGTACGGCGGTGGCGTGGCAACCGGAGCTGCTGGAGCGCGGGATTAACGCTTTGCTAGGGGATGAAAACGTCGGCAGCCTGTTGATGTCATTCCCCTACGGATCAGCGGCGATTCTAGAGGCGTGGTTAAGTCATTACATCGTGGCAGTGAAGGGCTCTTCCAAGCCCGCCATCATCGTCATTCATGCCGAAGACGTTCCGCTACCCAAGGGCTTTGTAGAGCGTGCCCACGCGGAGAAGGTAGTAGTGATGCGCTCAAACGATCGTGCGATTCGCGCGTTGGCGACGCTGTCACGTTCCGTCAAGGAGCGTGAGGCGTTGGGCAGTCCTGCCATCTTCGTACCACTGGAACAACAACCCGTATTTGAAAAAGGGCCAACCGCCGAGTGGCGCGGCAAAGAGATTTTGCGCTCGTTGGGCATCAAGACCCCAGAGGGCAGTCTGGCCAGCAACGAAGACGATGCCGTCGCAATCGCAGCGCGCATCGGCTACCCGGTGGTGGTCAAAGCGCAAGCGGCGTCGTTGATGCACAAGAGTGAAGTGGGCGGTGTCTTGGTTGGGATCAAGGACGAGGTCGCCCTGCGTGAAGCATGGCATCGCATACATGCCAACGTGACAAGCGCCAAACCAGACCTGGTACTCGATGGAATCTTGGTCGAGGCGATGGGCGAACGAGGCTTGGAGCTAATTGTTGGTGCCAGCCGCGATGAGCAGTGGGGGGCGACGGTGGTGGTTGGTTTGGGCGGCATCTGGACCGAAGTATTGGCCGACGTCCAGTTACTGCCGGCAGACCTGCAAGCAGATCGGATCGTGGCGCAATTGCTAAAACTGCGGGCTTCCAAGTTGCTGACGGGGTATCGCGGTGCTGAGCCTGTTGATCTGGATGCCGTAGCTGAGGTTGTCGCTACGGTAGGCCGCTTGATGCTGTCTGTGCCAGAGATTGCTGAAATCGACATCAACCCCCTGGTGGCTTATGGCAAGGGCAAAGGTGTAGTCGCGCTCGATGCTCTTATTGTAACGCGCTAAAAAGCGAGGAGACTATTCATGACGGACAATTCCAACGATTGCGTGACGTACACACGTCAAGGCTCAACCGCGATCATCACGCTAAACCGCCCCGAAAAACGTAATGCGTTTTCACAACTTGTTTTCGATGGTCTACGTATCGCTATCGACCAGCTTACCGATGATGTGCGGGCCGTGGTTATTGCGGGCAATGGCACTCATTTTTGCGCCGGGCTCGATCTAGCCGAGCATCAGCATGTCCCTCCTTTCCAGAGCATGCTGAATTCTCGCGAGGGGCATCGCTTGTTTGGCGATATCCAAAACTGTGGTCGTCCCGTCATCAGTGCACTGCATGGCGCAGTGATTGGCGGCGGGCTGGAGCTGGCGTGCTCGACGCACATTCGCATCGCCGACAAATCAGCATTTTACCAGTTGCCTGAAGGCCGACGAGGCATCTTTGTGGGTGGTGGTGGCAGTGTGCGTATTGGCAAGGTTATCGGTGTGTCGCGCCTGACCGAAATGATGCTGACCGGACGGAAACTGGATGCTGAAACCGGTTATCAGTATGGCCTTTCACATTATTTGGTTGAGCCAGGTCAGGCGCTCACAGCTGCGCTGGAACTTGCTGAAAACGTGGCTGGCAACGCGCAGATATCCAACTACATGATGCTCCACGCACTGGCGCAGATTGACGAAATGCCCGATGAGGCCGGCCTCTTCACTGAAGCCGTTGCACAGGCTCTGACTCTGACAAGCGGCGATGCCAAAGCCGGCATCGAAGCTTTTTTGCAGAAGCGTGACGTTAGTTTCCCAAGCCGCTAAGCACGGCTGTTGTCGCTACACTTAATGTTACCTATTAATTGATCAAGGAGAACACCATGTCTGAAGTTTTCGACGTTGTTGTAATCGGTTCCGGTCATAACGGTTTGGTCACCGCAGGTTATTTGGCAAAAGCAGGGAAGTCTGTACTGATTCTGGAGGGCCATGAGCATTATGGTGGCGGTGTGGCCACGCGAGAGGTCACGCTCCCGGGGTTCAAGAGTGACTTGCACTCGACTGCGCACTTGAGCATTCAGTTCAACCCCTTGCTAACCAAGGACGAGTTGCAGCTAAAGAGTAAATATGGTCTGGAATACATCCGCCCCGAAGCGGATATCTCCACCACCTTTACCGATGGCAGCACCCTCATCAGCTACAAGGATCTGGATCGGACGGTCGACAACATCGCTCAGGTCTCGAAGAAAGACGCGGACGCGTACTACAAACTGTTCCAGGAAGGTGCTGAATTTGCTCCGCTGGCTATTGAAGGTATGTTCGCCCCGCCGCCGCCCTTTGGTGCGTTCTTGGCCTTACTGGATCAGAGCGCAGTAGGGCGCAACGCACTGCACATGATGCAGCGCAGCGTGGCTGATATCTTCGATGAGCGCTTCGAGAGCGACAAGGTCAAGATCCACATCATGCGCATCTTGAGTGAGCACTTCATCGATCCAGAGATTAAGGGCGATGGTGGGGTTGCATTCATGTATCCCGCTATGCTGAACAAGGCTGGGTTTTGTACGCCACGAGGCGGCAGTGGCGCACTGGTAGATGCCCTTATGCGTCAGTTGAAGGACCACGGTGCTGAGTTCCGTAACAACTCCAAGGTCGTGAAAGTACTGACCAGCAAGGGCAAGGCTGAAGGCGTTCGTTTGGCCGACGGCTCTGAAATTCGCGCTCGCGAAGTCATCGTCGGTCAAATTCACCCCTTCCTGCTGCCCAAGCTGGTGGATGGACTGGACGATCAGGTTCAACTGGAGATCAAGCGTGCGGAAACCTCCACCTTCTCCTGCGTGACCGCCCACTACGCTCTGGATGCACCACCCCAGTATGCACATCCTGATATCAACGACTCATGGGTCAACGGTTTAGCGCCCACCTCGCTTAAAGAATATCTGACGGTCTTTGACGATCTGCGAAATGGCCGAGTTCCGAAAGTGCCCTCCATCGGCACCATCAGCACCCACAAGATTGATCCAACTCGAAATCCGGAAGGAAAAGCAACGTTCCTCGCATGGCGCATCATGCCGTTCAAGCTGGCAGGTGATCGCTCCTGGGAAGACATTCGCAGCGAAGTCGAAGAAGAAACGCTCGATATGATCGAGTCCTTTCTGCCGGGCATCAAAGCCAATGTATTGGCAAAGGCCTTCGACACTCCCGAAGACATCGCCGCGCATTCCCCGACGTTCCAGAACGGCGACGTAGTGGGGTTGTCGGGGCAACTCTTCCAGACCCAAGGGCACCGCCCAACGCCATCGTTGGCGCAATACGCCGTGCCTGGCGCAGAGAACCTGTACCTCTCCGGTACTTTCATGCACCCATCGGTAGGTGGCGTGACCGGCGGTGGCCGAGCAACCGCCATCAAGATCTTTGGTGATAAGGACTGGGATTTCGACAAGGCTTCCAGTTGATCATCGAGCAAGGAAAATAAAAACATGAAGCTGTTCACGCTGGATAAAACCATTTTGATGGATGTCACCGCAGTGCGAAAGCACGAACAGGGCATCCTCATCGAAGGAAAAATCATGGGCACCATGCCCATGAAAACGGTGCTTCGCCCGGAAGAACTCCGGTCAGCACTCAAGTTCGCAAGCCCTGGACTGATCTGGACCCTCCTCACCATGCTGTTCCGCAAACCGGTACAGGCCAAGAAAAAATAACAATAACGCAGGAGACTACTATGAAAGCTGCCGTCGTTA
The DNA here is from genome assembly GCF_054898115.1 of Pseudomonas sp. MDT1-16. Classification (NCBI taxonomy): domain Bacteria; kingdom Pseudomonadati; phylum Pseudomonadota; class Gammaproteobacteria; order Pseudomonadales; family Pseudomonadaceae; genus Pseudomonas; species Pseudomonas sp. MDT1-16. Next base: position 4,624,851 of record NZ_CM142717.1, on the reverse strand, counting down.
ATGAAACAGGCAAAGGGTTCGATATCCAGGAGGTCGAAATTGCCTCCCCCATCGGGCGCGAAGTACTGGTGCAGGTAAAAGCATCCGGTTTGTGTCACAGCGACCTGCATTTAGCCACGCACAATTATGGCATTCCATTGCCTGCCGTGTTTGGACACGAGTTGGCGGGCGTGGTGCTGGAGGTTGGATCGGATGTCAGAGAGTTCGAGGTAGGCGACCACGTAGTGGCCTGCCTGATCCAATATTGCGGGCACTGCAAGTCGTGTTTGGCAGGCCGCACCTACCAATGCCAAAACCCCAACGAAACGTTGCGCGACTCGTCCCAGGCGCCGCGTCTCACCTGTGACGGCAAGCCAGTCACGCCCGGTTTTGGCACTGCTGCATTTGCTGAGCGCGCGCTTGTGCACGAGAACCAACTTGCCAAAGTGCCCGATGAGCTGCCGTTCCCGCAGGCCTGCCTGCTAGGCTGCGGAACGGTGACCGGCGCTGGTGCGGTCATCAATACCGCTGGTGTTCGTCCGGGTGACACGGTGGCTGTGATCGGTGTAGGGGGCGTTGGTCTGAACGCGATTGCGGCAGCAAAACTTGCCGGTGCCACTCGCATCATTGCCATTGACCTGCAGCCCTCAAAGCTGGAACTGGCCAAGCAGTTCGGCGCGACGGACGTGGTGGACTCCTCGAAAGAGGAGCCGGTGGCCAAGGTCATCGAGTTGACAGGTGGTGGTGTGGATCATGCCTTTGAGGTCGTAGGTTTGCAGATCACATCCGAGCAAGCGGTTCGCATGACGCGCGTCGGTGGCGATGCCTACCTGATTGGGGTTCACAAGCCTGGATCGAAGATTGAGCTGATGGTCACTGAAGAGCTAATTGGGCCACAGCGCCGGTTGCAAGGCGTGTTCATGGGCTCCAGTAACATCAAGCACGACATCCCCATGTACGCCCAAATGTACTTGCAGGGAAAGCTCAACCTCGATGATTTGGTTTCTAAGCAGATCAATCTTTCGCAGATCAATGAGGCCTATGCCGAACTACAGGGTGGCATGATCGCCCGTAGCGTCATCACGTCGTTCTGAGATCGATTCATGTTCACGGAGAGGAAGACGCCAATGGCGCGCTTCCTCCACAGAGAGAAATCACATGAACACTGATATTTCTGTTGGCGATCAAACTGCTATTGCGGACATGGGGCGGTTACTGACGCTGCAGCGACGCGCGGTTCTTGAGCAAGGCACGCCTGACTTGAAATTGCGCCTGGATCGTCTTGATCGTTTGTCCGCTGCACTGCATGGCAACCGCAACCAACTGGCTGAGGCTATCTCCCATGACTTCGGCAACCGTGCGCGTGCAACGAGCTTGTTGCTGGATGTTCTGGCGTTACTGGGTTCCATTGCCCACAACCGCGCGAATCTGCACGAGTGGATGAAGCCCGATGTTCAACCGGATCCCGTCCCAGGTGGTCAAGCGCGCGTGGAGTTCCAGCCCAAAGGCGTGATTGGCGTGGTCAGCCCGTGGAACGTGCCAGTGCAGCTCGCCATCGGGCCGATCATCGGGATCCTCGGCGCGGGTAACCGTGCATTGCTCAAGCCGTCCGAGCTGACCCCTGTCACTGCTCAAGCGCTCAAGGAATTGATCTCCGGTGCGTTCGATGAAAGCGAGCTGGCAGTCGTCACCGGCGGTGCGGCGGTTGGTGCGGCTTTTACCGCGTTGGCCTTCGACCATCTATTGTTCACTGGCAGTACTGCCGTGGGTAAACATGTAGCACGTGCAGCGGCGGAGAACCTGGTACCACTGACCCTGGAACTGGGCGGAAAGTCTCCTGCGATTGTCGGCACGACGGTGAATCTGGAGCAGGCCACCAGCCGTATCCTGACGGCTAAAATGCTCAACTGCGGCCAAGTGTGCGTCTCCCCGGACTATGTGCTGGTGCCGCAGGACAAGCGCGATGCTTTCATCGAGATCGCCAGCCAAACCATTGGCCGCTTGTTCCCCATCCAACACGGCAATCCGGATTACACGACTATCGTCAATGAGCGCCATTTTTCCCGTCTCAATGGCCTGATCGAAGATGCCAAAGCCAAGGGCGCCAAAGTGCTTCCACTGATTGCAGCCGGTGAAGCACCGGTCGATCCGGCCACGCGGCGTATCTCACCCACACTGGTGCTGGATACCACGCCGGACATGCAGATCATGAAGGAGGAAATCTTCGGGCCCTTGCTGCCGGTGATTGCCTATTCCTCGATCGATGACGCCATTGACTATGTCAATGCCCGCCCACGTCCGCTGGCGCTTTATTACTTTGGCCAGGACGAAGCGCAAGAGCAGCGCGTGCTTTCTGAAACGATCTCCGGGGGTGTCACCGTCAATGACTGCATCAGCCATCTGACCGACGAGAATCTGCCCTTCGGGGGGGTTGGCGAGTCGGGAATGGGCCATTACCACGGAGGCATCTACGGCTTTCGCACCTTTAGCCACGCCAAGGCGATCTATCGCCAAGCCGATGTGTTGCCGATGGCGGAGCTGCTGTCCCCACCCTTCAACTCGGGAACAGAAGCGTTCTTTGAACAGGCTTTTGCGGCTTTCGCCCCTAAATAAACCCAAGGAGATGCAGTAATGATTGCAAGCGTAGGCGCCGCCCTTATACCGGACGCATATACCGCGCAATTGCGGCGGGTTTTCCAGGCGCAGAAGCAGCATCAACATGCGATCAGGCAGACCACAGCTGAGCAACGGATCGCGAAACTGAAAAAGCTCAAGCAGGTCATCCTCAAGCATAAGGATGAAATTGCCGAAAGCGGCTATCTCGATTTCCAGCGTCCGCACGTGATGAACTACATTTATGAAGTAGGCATCATGGTCACTCAGATCGACTACAACATTTCGCACTTAGCGCAGTGGATGCGCAACGAGCCCATTGAGCTGGTGTCCGCCGACGCCGAATCCGCCGAGGTAATTTACGAGCCCAAGGGCGTTGTGCTGGTAATCGGCCCGTGGAACGTGCCCTTCGCGCTAACACTGTATCCACTGATTTCCGTGATTGCTGCCGGAAACACCGCCATCATCAAACCCTCCGAGCTGACGCCGGAAAACAGCGCGATGATCCGCAAGGTGATTGCCGAGTGCTTCCCAGAAGAAGAAGTTGCGGTGTTTGAAGGAGGGATTCCTGAAACCACGGAAATCCTGAAACTGCCCTTCGACCACATCTACTTCACCGGCAGTCCAACGGTGGCCAAGGTGGTAATGCGTGCGGCGGCTGAAAACCTAGCCTCGGTCACTCTGGAGTTAGGTGGCAAAGCCCCTGCTATCATTCACGAGAGCGCAGATCTTGACAAAGCCACGTATCGCATCGTGAACTTCAAGCAGCAGAACGCTGGGCAAATCTGCATGAATACCGATTATGTGCTCGTGCCCCAGCAACTTCAGGCTGAGTTCGTAAGTAATGCTAAGCAGTATTTGCAGGAAAGCTTCTGCGCGTCGGGCACGTTCAATTACGCCGATTATCCACAGATCGTGAATCAGGCCAACTACGATCGTATCCGCCGTTTGTTCGATGACGCTATTGCCCGCGGTGCTAAGGTGGAGGTGGGCGGTGTGTTCAACGATGAGCTGCGCAAAATACAGCCCACCATTTTGAGCAACGTGCCAACAGATGCGGCGCTCATGAAGGAAGAAATCTTCGGGCCATTGCTGCCAATTTTCAATTACCAAACGCCCGAAGAGGCGGTTGCCTTCGTACGTCAGTTCGACAAGCCGCTCACGGTATATGTATTCAGTGAAGACCGGGATTTCGTGTCTTACGTGTTGAACCACACGACGTCCGGCGGAGCTACGGTCAACGATGTCTTGTTGCAGTCGATACTGCCCGAGCTGCCAATGGGCGGGGTGAACCAAAGCGGTATTGGCAAGGGCTACGGTAGAGCAGGCTTCATCGAGCTATCGAATGCCAAGGGAGTAGTTTATCAAAAATCAAGCGCGCCTAAAGAACAGTTTCTGAGTCCGCCCTATGATGGAAAAGCTGCACTTGTAGTTTCTCAATTCGATCAGATGAGTTAATCGGTAAACCCATTGCTGTTTTATATTGCGCGATGTGGAGGTGCATATTGAGTCACTGGCTTATCTTGGAATAAGCGACAAGCGTTGATAATTAAGATTCGATTCGAAGCGATAACTATCTCTTGAAAAATTAATAAGGAGGCAGGTTATGATAATTATATGTATCTGTAGCGCATCTGCATTATGTATGGTTAGTAGTACCTGGCAGGTTATCGCAAATAATGGCGCGCAACTAAAAACCAGAATTTTGGCAAAGGTGTGGTTATTAAAGCGAACTTTTCCAGTCTGGGGTAGTTGAATTGAAATTTTAACGTTGTACCTGAAAAATCACATCAATAATAACAATAAGTTGAGGGTTTTTATGAACATAAAAATACTAGCAGCAGTCGCGTCCTTTTCTCTCTGGTACGCAGTCCCCAGCCTAGCGAACAACGGCACTCAATTGACGGGATACGGTGCAAGGGCTGCCGGTATGGGAGGAGCGTCAGTTGCCTTGCCACTGGATTCTTTTGCCGCGGCGAATAACCCAGCAGGCATGGCAGAGGTAGGCACGCGATTTGATGGAAACTTGCGGGTCCTATATGTCCACTCGGACGTAGAATTTTTATCCGAAAATAATGATAAAAGTGGCTCGCTTATAATCCCAGTTCCTGAAGTTGCTTTCAATTATCAATTGAGCCCAGATGTTACTCTCGGACTAAGCACCGCAGGCAGTGGCATAGGCTTCGCATATGACGATCCGCTATTACCTATACCTGGGCTCGTTAAAGCAAAAGGCTCGTTGCAACAAGTGGTCGCTCTACCCACCTTAGGTTACAAGTTAAACGAAAATATTTCAGTCGGCCTTTCTTTGGCGATCGCCGCCCAGAGATTTAGAGTACAAGGAATTCCATTGCCAGATGGAAGTGGCGGGCTACCGAGTCATGGGTATGAGATGGCCTATGGTGGCGGTTGGCGAACTGGTGTGTTGTGGAAAATTAATGAACAATTTTCACTTGGTGCATCATATGCCAGCAAAATAAATATGAGTAAGATGTCTGGTTATAAAGACGATTTATTATCTGCAGCTAATGGCTCTATAGACATTCCTGAACAATATGCTTTCGGCATCGCATATATGCCAACTCCTGGCTTAAGTTTCGCTTTGGATTGGCAGCATATCGCGTGGGATAATGTCGCTGCGTACAATCGTCTTTTCGGGTGGAGGTCCCAGGATGTGTATCGTGCAGGTGTAAATTATGAATTGGATGATCGATGGTCCGTTCGTGGTGGGATTAGCCACGCGCGGAGACAATTCCAGTCTGATTTTACGGCAAACAACGTAATTCCGGTCGCAATCAATCCCGATGCGATCACGGTGGGTTTCACTCGTAAGTTTGATGGAGGCAGCGAATTGACGGTTGGTTATGAGTACGACCTACCGAAAAGTGTAAAAGGCACTGGTCCCAGTACCGGAAGCAAAATTGATACAGATTTGAGTTTTTTAACCATCGGTTATGGATTGGCATTTTGACTGTGCGGAAAACAGTTTAAAGCATGAAAATATAGTTAAGGAATATAGCTTCTTGGTACTCACTTTGTGTCGCCTAACAGTGAGGCACAAGAAGCTATTAACTGATTCATGTTGATCATTTTTGTGTGTGAAATGTAGTAACTTTTAAATCCGAGGAGGGGCGAAATAGATTAATGTGCTAGAAGCCATGTAGTGGTTTGGTGAATACGTTTAAAGTTTTTGAGTCCGAAGTGCGCTCTAAGCGAACGCTAAAATTTTTTGCCTGTGAGTTGCCTTTTACAGTATGAGAATGTATCTATGTTGATACTTAATCTTGAAGTGGCTCATGCGTGGTGTTTTTCATAGTTGGATTTGCACAATGGATGCCAGTACCGATGATTGATCTAAAATACCCAGTTGTTTATGGCCGTCGTATTGTTACGGTCACCTACCGCATATGATTAATATCATCGCGTAGAGGAGGTTTTGATACGAGCTCTGATTGTTCAGATTGTTCACGCTCATTCTGGGGATCGGTTTTTTGGGGGGGGAAAAGGCGCAGCGAATTACCTAGCTACGTAAGCACGGCGCAGAGCGGAGAAATTCCTTTAGATGCTTTTATTACTCACAATATGGGACTTGAGTAGATCAGCGAAACGTTCAAGTTGATGCATGGCCGAAAAGTAATCCGCGCAGTCATTCACTTTGATTGATAACGACCGTGAAGCCGAATTAGTGCTGCACTCATTATTTTTCAGGTTGCGTGTCGAGTTCTGGGTTTAATTCATGTTATGTGTGTATTTCAGAGTTTATAAAAGTTTGACGTTGTCGGAGTTGTCGGGAATTTTTAATTGGTTTTAACAATAAAAAGAGTGAGATGATGAACGCACGAAGTGGCTTTTTCGCGAATTTTACTGTTCAGTCTAAACTTGCATTTGGCTTCTCGTTAGCGATCTTGGTAGGACTGACTTGCCCTCTCTCGGCTTTTTTCGGCACGTATTTGCTATCAGATGTGTTGGATAAAAGCCTGGCCGCTGGGGAGCTCAAGAACAAACTCCAAGAGTTGAGCACCGCTGAAATGCGGTATATGCTCCTTGGAGATCCTGAATCGCGTCGGCTCCAAACTTCAACATTAGAGCAGGTGGATCTTAGCCTTAATCAAATAGCTCGATTATTTGGTAAAACGAGTCCAGAAGAACTGAATAGATTGAAGCTGGCGTTGCAACTTCATGCGAACGAGTTGTATGCGTCAGATAAAAGTAGTGCGTCGAATACCCGCGAGATCAACACTCTATCCGTTGTAAAGTGGGATTCAGTTGATGCGCAGATAGCAAGTCAACGTGTGGCTTTGGGCAACGCTGTCGAAGATTTACTTAAACTTCTGCTTAAAACTCGCAGTGATGGCATGTATCTGATCTACGTACTCCTATTTACCACATCCCTTATGGCGATGCTCGCCAGCACCTTTGCAGTGTGGTTAATTTCTCGCCAATTGGTCCCCCCGCTGAAGTCTACGGTGCAATTTGTTGAGCGGATCGCTGCGGGTGATTTACTTGAGGTAGCCCACTCTTCGCGGCGAGATGAAATAGGTCAGTTACAGCGCGCAACACAGGCGATGTCGGTTGGCTTGCGTGAGTTAGTGGGAAAAATTGATCAGGGAGCGCTGCAGCTAGCAGAGGCCTCTGATCATCTTTCAGTGGACAGTGCTCAGTCGCAACGTGATGTTGAACAGCAAAAACTGGAAGTTGAGCAAGTTTCGACAGCCATCAACGAACTTGTGATTACCGTGCATGATATAGCTAAGAATACAGATTTGGCCGCCAGTGCTGCTTCTGTCGCTGATGCAAAAGCGCGAGAGGGAGAACTCGTGGTGAACAGTGTCGTCGATCAAATCGAGTATCTTTCTCAGGAAATGAATGATCTAGATGGAGCCATGAATCGCTTGCAGCAGGACAGTGAGCGAATAGGTCAGGTGTTAGATGTGATCAAAGCTCTTGCGGAACAGACCAATTTATTGGCATTGAATGCTGCGATCGAGGCTGCTCGAGCGGGCGAACAAGGTCGTGGTTTTGCTGTGGTTGCAGATGAGGTCCGAGCATTGGCGAGGCGTACACAGCAGTCTACGTCTGAAATTGAGGAGCTAGTTTTGGCGCTCCAGGATGGCAGTAGTAAGGCTTCAGTGCTCATGGCTCGTGGTACCCAATGTACCGCTGAAGCTGTAAAGCAAGCGCAAAGCGCTCGAGTGGTGCTTGTGGATATAAATCAGTCGGTTGCAAGCATTCAATCCATGAATCTGCAGATTGCCGCGGCGGCAGAGGAACAAGGGGCGGCGGTCGGAGAAATTAATCAGAACATTTCAAATGTTCGTCTCATGGCTGACCAGTCTTCGCTAAAAGCCACGAGGGCCTTGAACTCTATCAGGGAGCTGGCAGGTTTAGGCAGAGATCTGAAAGCGGCGGTAGGTCGATTTCGTTTGTAGTCTGTATGGCTTGGTTAGGTAACGCGCCTCGGCTTGCACGCGGTTTCATCGGCCTTCGGCATGCCCCACATTTGGCATGATTTCCATGCCTTGAGACTTTACTGACGACCCTGTTTTGCACAAGTTATAAGTTAGCAGAGCTTCGGAAAATTGATTTGAACAAACTCGTCATATTCAATACAGCTTGGGTATTACACCCATGCGCTGATGTAGAGGCTGGAGCTGGACGGAACGCTCACCCGCCTAGACGCTGAAAACCTCAATGTCGTATTCCGTATGGCCCTTGGGCAGCGTCTTCTTGAGTTAGCGCAGTGTCGAGCGGGATGATAATAAAGTTCCAAAGCGTTAAATTATTTTTATACCTTTTTGTTTGGGATTGCTCAGTTTTTTGTGTGAATGTGCCCCTTAGGAATACTCCCAAGGGCATACTCTTGTCCTAAGGGTTCGGCCAGCATTCAAGATTTTATGGCCTCGAAACACATACACCTCAACCGATAGTCTCAGATGAATATGAATCTGGCGAATGCGGGAACACGTTTGTCTTGGTATCGTTTAGAAAAACCCGGCCATACACGTAGGCATGAATAGCGCGGGCCAGCACCTGACTTTCAACATCGCGTCCCAACGAAACATAGTCTTCAGGGCTCTGAGCATGAGTGATGCGAACGATGTCTTGCTCGATGATCGGCCCTTCGTCCAAGTCAGCAGTCACAAAGTGTGAGGTCGCGCCAATCAGTTTCACGCCGCGATAAAACGCCTGCTTGTATGGTGGGCGATACCCTAACTCCCATTCTGCCTTTTGGTTTTCGCCATTACAGTTCCATAGTAGATGAAGTATCGTAGGTTTTTTCTTGAGCAACGTTCGGCTGTGGCATGAAATACTGTTCGTAAAGCGTGCGATTGAATGTATCAAATCCTGGCCAATAGTTATCCCAGTCATCGTAGTCATAACGCAGGGCGTGTTCACGCTGCTCATCGTCGAGTGTTGGCCAAACTGCTTCAAATCGGCGCCTCCAGTCACGAGCGCTCAACAGTAAATCTGCTGAGGCCTCATCCATTTTAGCGAACTTAATTAATGCTTTTTTAGCGTAGTCCTCATCTTCAACTATTCTTGGATCAACTTTTTTGTTCACAGTATCTACAATGCTTAAAATCCAGCCGATGGTTTGAAAGCGACAGCGGCGCGCAGACTTAGACTCTTGGCTCAGTGCGTTGATTTCAACCCAAGCCAAATCTTGCTCTTCCCGATGTTCGATGTGAATGATGTAAGAGGACATGGTTGGTTCCTTTATTAAAGTTATAGGAAAAATTTAGCATGGCATTTTTTTGCTTGCAAACGATTTTGGGTTGACATGATTGAAGAGTAAGTTATACGAGTGGGTTTGCTTAGCGTGTGGCTTAGCTCAGTCGGCAAACCTTCGATGTAATTGATTTGGCGATATCTGAAAACAGTATTAGATTTCTGTGGTTCCGAATAGCGCGTGTCAGGGGGGCATTTTTAAAATCAATTCGGGGGGCACGTTTGAATGATACGAACGGCGACGTCTTCTGGACTGATCAATCACCCTAGGCTGTCACTTGCATTTTCCGTTGGGAGCTCTCGTTTTTGGATGAAATTGAGGCGGCAGTTTGGTCGCTGGCTCAGCAGCATTATGGGCCTGACGATCTTAGTATTTTGGTGAGTGATGCCCTGGACAACTTCAGACGCACACCTGGTTTGGATGCCCCGGTACGCCTGCACGCATCGAACATCGGAACCCAAGCGACGCAGATGCTGTGGGCGAAACTGCACAGCAGAGCATGGGTACTCAGTTCGCGAGCGGACGCGTCGCAGTTTGTGAGTTTGCGGCAGGGCGTGAGAGTCCATCTGCTGCGCGCAATACAATCCAGGCTGCTGCAGGATGGTTGCGCGAATGACGCCGTCAAAGAGGACTTTCTGGGCTGGGAACTTGGGTTGTGAGGGACAAGGCGTGATGTCACTTTCACCTCCCCTGGCAGACCTCGCGTAGGCCACGTAATGAGTGCTGTGGCGGCTTTCAAACGATGTCACGAGCCTCTTTTAGCCTACATACCCGTGGTCGATTCTTTCGAGTGCGTCCTTAACCTGCGCATAGCCGGCTTCATTGCGGGCAAGCTCGATCGCTGAGCTGCCACCGAACGCCGTTTTGGGCTGGTTCAGCCAAACATCAGCCCGTGCTTTGCTGCCAAATACCGCCTCTGCTTGGTGCTGAACCAATTCAACGTAATTCATTTTGGGCTCTCGTGAGGTTTGCCGGTGTGCGCTCGGTTTTAGGGATGGCCAGCACTGCTTTTTTTTGCAGTGGTGAAGTCGACGATTACCTAGATGATGTTACGCAAGGGTAATCGAAAGCCGACCCGCCACAAGCTGTAAAAGCGCCCTTGTCACCTGCAGTCAGCGCTAGTTTTCTATGCGGGCCATGGGGGCATAACAATGGACGTTGCAGTAAGAGCCTTCGTTGGGAATACGAGTAAAAAAATGTTGAAGGTGCTATTGAATGCCTCGCCAATGCATTCGTGCTCTACACCATTCAAGTCGCGCAACAACACAACGGAAGCGGCTGTCATTCGACGACCTGGCGGTGGAACGAGCCTCCCCAGCCGGTGGGTGAAGTCGATGAACCGATCATTGGGAACGCCGAATTGTTGCTTGAATGCTTGAATGCTTGAATGCTTGAGAGACTTCAATCCGTCGAACAGGTGCCACTGTGCCTCCGGTGGGAAGCTGCATCAGCGGCTCAAGCGCGTAGAGCACACATGCGCGATGGTGTGTCCTCACGTACTCGCGCGACAAGGCGTAGACCGATGCGCCAAAATATTTTGCCAGTGCCATTGGGGTTTTGATCACGCAAGCCATATCAGCGGCTTTGTTTTTATACGTGTCCCCCCTGGAAAAGCGCATAGCGAGCGAAGTTGTTTGCTTTGCGTTCAAAAAGATCGGCAATGGTAGGGGAGAGCGTCAGGTCGCAGTCTTGAAATATTTTAAACGTGTCACGGTGTGCTGGTATTTCATGATGGCCGGTCTCATGAAGCTTCAGAAATGTTTGCTTGGATGCGACGACGCTTTCGTCGATATGAATGATGTGCTCATTGGCATCGTATAAGCCTAAGACCTTTGATAGCGCGGATTTGAGTAGCTTCCCCGCTGCCGCTATTTTCTGAGCCACATAAGCTAAAAAATTGGCAGCGTCGCGCATTCCGGAGAGGGCGACCCGCAGCTTGGCAGCTTCGAGTTTGTCTTTGGGGCCTGGAAAAATCATGGCCTTAAGCTTTGAGTTCCTGCGGGTAGTGCCGTTTCCAGCTAACACTGACGGGTGAAGTGCGCCTACCCAGCGCAGCCAGTATCTACCAAGCCAATATAAGAAGCGCAAGCCTCCCAAAAGGCCGCCCTGATCGTCTATTGCGGGGGTACAGGGGGAGTAGATGGATGTCGCCAGGCGTACTGATGACACATACCAGTAGGCTTATCGTGACTGGCAACCTTCAACCTTAGGTCGGAGCTGCCGAAGATTCGCGAGAAGCTACGAAAACGTTCCTACTGGCTCCTAATTTTCTTCAGTCAGCTTCCATTTATTCAATTTATTACAAAGTCTGCGATACCTCTTGAAATTTTGGATCCATCCGTCATCATGGTGGCACTTCAACATGTCAAGGAGTATGTGATGTCGTCTCCAGCAATCAAGATCGAAGAGTCGACTCAGTCGACCATCCGCCACAGTCTTGCAAAAGGGCAGAGCACTAACCCGGCCATCCAGCGCCTGCGTTCGCGCGTGTTGACTGAGTCGGACGTCAGCCAGGTCATCACCAGCTACGATCGCATGCACCACCGCCACAATCGTTCGTAAGTCGCCTGAATGGACGCCGCTAAGTTCTCGTCGTTTTTGGTAAAAGTGGCATCGCGGTGCAACCTCGATTGCGATTATTGCTACGTCTACCATCACGCGGATCAGAGTTGGCGCTCCATGCCCAAATTCCTCTCCGTGGAGCATCGAGAGGCATTTGCTCAACGACTCGCGGAATATGTACTCCAGAGTGATCTGAAGCACTGTACCGTCATCCTGCATGGCGGTGAGCCTTTGCTGGCTGGTGCCCAATCGCTTGCGAACTTTGCAGCACTCCTTCGCAAGACCTGCACCATTCCTGTGGATGTCAGTTTGCAGACAAATGGCCTGTTATTGACCGACGAGGCGCTAGGTATCCTTGCAAAGGCTGACGTTGGCGTTTCGCTTAGCCTTGATGGCCCCCAATCCGCTAACGACAAGCATCGCCTAACCCGGAAGGGACGCTCCAGCTTTGAACAGACAGAGCAGGCCCTTAGGCGCCTGCAGCAATATCCGTCGATCTTCGCGGGCGTCATTGCAGTGGTGGACGCCTCGACCAGTGCGACTGAGCTTTTTGAATATTTTGATCAGTTCATCATCCCACGCCTCGACTTCCTGCTACCGGATGCCCATTGGTTGCGCCCACCCCCGGGTCGTAACCAAGATCCGGGCCTGTACGAGAATTGGCTAGTCAATGCGTTTGATGTCTGGTTCGACAAGTACCCGCATTTACCACTGAGAACCTTTGAAGCCCTGCTCGATGTCTGCGCTGGGCTACCTTCCGGTACCGATGCATTTGGCTTTGGCGACGTGAGTTTGCTATCGATTGAAACCGATGGTAGCTATCACGATCTGGACGTTCTGAAGGTTACTCAGGAAGGGGCAACCCGGCTCGGTGGAACGGTGTTGGACACGCCTATTGCCGAGGTGGCGCGCTCACCCTCTATCGAGCAGCACCGGCGCTATCTTCGTAAAGATGGTCTGTCAGACACCTGCCAGTCCTGTGCGATTGTTGAGATTTGTGGTGGGGGATCACTCCCTCACCGCTTCGGCGCGGATGGTTTCAATAATCCTACGGTGTACTGCAATGAGATGAAGCGTCTGGTGGCGCATATCAGCAATCGTCTGACAGAGCATCTTTCCTGCGAAACGTTTGAGGAATCGCTGGTTCCACTTCCGGAATCATTTGAGTTAGCTGGTTTCGAGCTAGCAGAGTCCTCTCGGCCACATTTGATTTGGCTGTGTGCCGGCGCAAAAGGAGATGCTGTACAACGCCTGCATGCGGCGTTGAACTTGTTCCCTGAAGACAGTCGTGCAGCACAGCTTGAAACGATGGATGAGGCCACCTTCGAACAGGTGGCGCTCCATCCAGGTTCCATTGCATGGTCAAGTGCGGCAATGGCCCAAAATTGCGGGCATGCGTTGTTAGCGGTGGATGGTCATGCCATTACCGTCAGTCGGGACTATCTGGATATGTTGCTCGCACTGGCTGGTGAGAAAAAAGCTCGCGTAGAGCTAGATATTGCCCGCAACGACCTCTGGCTGAGGGCTCCGTTCGGAGAAGCGATTATCTTCGAAAACGACGAGATTGCGGAGACTGGACGGTCGCTCGTCGAGCGTGCCATGGCGATCGTCAAGGCTTGGCGTCCAGAGCTTGCGGCTGAGATGTTAGCGGCGTGCAGCGCTGTTCAATTCGTTCGTGACCCCAGTGCGGATCCTCACAAAATCGTGTCATTCAGTGACAACTCCGTTCCCGGCGCGCTCTACGTGTCGATCTCTCAGGGCGAGGTTCTGATTGACCCTTACGATCTGGCAGATTCACTGATCCATGAACATCGTCATCAGAAACTCTACCTGCTGGAGCGGTACGCACCAACCGTGGAACGTACATCCGCCCAAGTCATTTCTCCTTGGAGAGAAGACTTGCGTCCACCGTCGGGGTTGCTCCATGCAGTCTTCGTTTTTGTAGAGCTCAGACGTTTCTGGATGCATGTGCGCGACCACGGGCCAGCGGGCCTTAATTCGCGCGCTATAAACCAGATTGCAGACACCGATCTGCACTTGCAGCAAGCGTTTGCCACGCTGAAGGAATGCCCATTGACGCATATGGGGCTGAGTCTTGTTGAGGTATTGAACCGTGCCGCCAAGGAAGGGACAAAGTCCAATGAGTTTGCCGATTACAATTCCGCTGTCCCGACTGTCGCTTGATCCGCAGCAAAGACATGCTCAACTGCGGGACTACTTCTGCGATAAGGATGCAGTAGCCAGTCAAGTCGACGATCTATGGGCCTTGGCGCTGGATTGGTCGGATGATCCATACCGGTATGTCGACCCCCGACTCACTGAGGGACTCTCATGGTGGGGGGGCGATCTTCGCTATCAGGATATGGCAGCTGCTCGTAAGCGCAAAGGGCGAGTGCTGTTGTCATTGAATGATACCTGGACACTGGAAAGTTGGAGTGAGTGGCTGGCCAAGAACCCGGCGCATCCAGACATCACCGTGCTCCATGTGGATGACCATAAGGATTTGGGTGCCCCCCGACTTTTCGAGCGGGCTGACGGTTGGGTCGATCCCATCAAAGGGCAGGCTGTGAATCTTCATCAGCCCGACACCGTAAGGAATGCGATCATGAGTGGTGCGTTGGGCATGGGAAGCTTTTTGACTCCCTTCCTTCACTACGCCCCTGCCACTGACGTACGTCACCTTTGCCAAGGCCCCAAATGCGTTGGCACGGTCGATTCAGTGATCAAGCTGGAGTTACTCGCAGATACGTTGTTGAGCCCCACTGAGTTCCGTCCCGGAGTCTCGCTTGTCCCTGATGAAAATGGGGCGGGTCGCGGGCGTTATCGGTTCACCGACGACCTTGACGCTTGGCTTGAGGGGCTTGAAGGAGGTGGCACTGCTATCCTGCTTCACATTGACATGGATTACTTCTGCAACCGGTACGACGGAGACAGCGATTCTGTGGAGCACCCGTGCCCTTTGAACTGCCCGTTGCCAGAGGTGTTGAGTCGCATCGATGAGCTCACTCAGGCGTTACATCGACACGGCTTGGTGATTCGTCTCGAAGACATCGTAATTGCCTTTTCACCAGGCTTCTTTCCGGCGGAGTTCTGGGCTCAAAGTTGTGATCGGCTTCTGCTGGGCTTGGGGGAGTCGCCATGGTTCGAACGCTAAGTAGCCCAAAGCCGAAAGTATCCAAGCGGCAGACACTCAAACCCCCCGCAGTAAAAGCCAAATCAAAGCTGGGCCCTGTCTGCGCAGACGCTGTCGAGTTGATCAGCACCCCGGGTTCGCGTGAGCGAGGTGGTGGGCCAGGAGGTGAAGCATGGATCATATTGTCCAACGGTAAACGGGCAGGCACTGCTTACATCAATTTGGTGAATGATCCTGTGCGCGGCCACCATCCATCCTTTCACGTTTTCCTGAACAGACCTAGCCAAGGCCGGCAGATCGGTCGCATTGTCTACCAGCGTTGCTGTGCACTCAGTCAGCATGATGTCGTCTACGCGCACATGCGTAAATCAAATACCGCATCTCGGAAGGCGGCTGAGCATGCTGGTTTTGTCGATGTGACGACACCTGAGGATGCTCAGCTTGTATTGGTTTGGCGTCGGCAACCCTCTGGAGCGGCCGGTGAGCAGTCGGTATGTACTGAGGGTGAACTCGTAGGTGGTCAAAATGAAATCCAATCACAGAAAAATGACGGCAGTCATCACGAGATTGAGCTGTCCACGGATCAGGTCAACGAGATAGTTAAGAATCCTATGAGTTCGATTGAGTTAAATTTTGACGAGAAGAATGAAGACGTGCTCATTTGGAATGGGCAGGTGGTAATGTCGCGAACCGAGGAGGAATATTTCAAGGCTCTGTTTCAGCGACTGGCTTACCTTAAACCGACTACCGTGCTGGAAATCGGTTTTGGGCTAGGCATTTCGGCCGGCCTCATTCAGGAGCATATGAAACCTGCCCGGCACGATATTTTTGAGATCGAGAAGGCCGTCTGTAAAGACCTGGAGCGTTTTTCCGAGGCAAATCCGTCTGTGCATCCCCACTGCGGAGATTGGAAGCAGTCCAATATCGATCAACAGTACGACTTCATATTTTTTGACCCATTTGATTACTCACCGAACGAGAAGAGTGCTGAGGAGGAACGTGCCGATACCTCTGGGCGCATGAAGCTTCTGTTGAATCCTCGCGGCGTTCTTTGTCATCCTCACTTTGGCGATGGCGACGTGCCTGATCTGCCCGGCTTCACAACTGTTATCGTCGAGCGCCTGAAGGTTTCGCCTATCAGAATGGCCGATGAAACATCCTGCGAAGATGTAGCCATTGTTTTTCATCAGCCAGTAACTAGCGAATGACATCGGCGGCTAAGTAGGGAGCCTGGACGGTCAGCCTTCGCATTTGCATTGCAACGCGACTGTACACTCAGCCGTCGCGTTAGTGATCGCTTAGCGACCTTTGTTGAAGGGCAGAACCACTGCACTTTCCTGGCTGGTCTTAGGCGATGCGTCTAAGGAGTCTTTCAGCTTAGCCAGATTAACAACGGGAGCCTTATTCGTGAGGTAAAACTCTATGCCTACATACTCGGCTTTAAATCACATGGTTCACGGCTTCGCCGAGTGGGTAAGATGCCGAGTGACGTGGCTGACAAATTCGCCATGAGGACTTCTTCGTTCATCCCATCTTTTTTTTGCACATTTTGGCCGTGGGCGTAGATCAGCCGTGGTCAGGACGAGTCGCTGTTTTGCTCTCGAAACGCCAACGAAAAATACGCAACGCTCCTCGGCGAGCTTCCCCCAGAACGCCTGTGTCTCGACGCCGAAGACGATCACTGAATGAAACTCAAGTCCTTTGCTTTTGTGCATGGTGAGAAATCGCACTGCCGCATCGTCCGAGAGGCGCGCTAACGCTTTCGGTAACTCAGAATCGATAGCCAAGTGGGCTTTGATGCGATCGCGGGTCTCCCGAACAACCTCCTTCAAGCGTTGCTTAGAGTGGTAATCCGCAGAGAGTGCAGTCAGGGCCGAGGCGCCCAGGTTTTTGAGAAGCTCAAAGGTTAGCTCCCACCAGGCGCTATACGGCGTTTCTGACTTGCGGGTTTTCTTAATCTGTCTGGCGTGGGCACGATAGGTTTCCTCAAATATCCGGTGAGCACTGCTCCGGCTATCGTCGTCCTCAAAGGGCGCGAATTGCTCCATCAGCCTTGACCAGGCTTGCGCGTCGCCTTCGCCGTAAAGGCAGATCAGATAGTCGATCACAAGGCGTGCCGCAGGCTCTTTGAGGAAGTCCTGAAGGTCGTGGTCGTTTCGAAAGGGGATGCCCAGAAGCGAAAGTTGCTCCATCAGCGCTTCGCCATATTCGCCAATCTGGCGAGGCATCAAAATCGCGATTTCGCTAGGGGGAACCTCCTCGACTGTGATCCAGTGATCAATGAGGTTTGCTAGGGCCTGAGCTTCTTCAGCGGAGTTCCGAAAATGAAGGGCTACAATTTCCCCACCATTGCCTTCGATTAACTCATCCGGCATGACGGCTGCTGCATCAATCTCCCGAATGACATCGTTTTGCATGCGTAGCAGGCTTGGTTGCGATCGGAAGTTTAGGAATAGTCTTAGCGGACGCGCCTCAAAGTCATCAGCGTAGGTTTTGAAGATTCCTTCCAGTGCACCCGCCCAACCCATGATGGTTTGCTTGGTGTCACCCACGGCCGTCAGAATGGCCGGCGTATCAAGGAACAGCAGCTTGATCAGCTCGTACTGCTCCGCTGTGCAATCCTGAAACTCGTCGAGGAACACGTGCGAATACGTCTTTCGTATTGCATTACGCGCAATTTCGCTTTCCTTCGCGATCCGCAGGGCAAACGGCAGTAGATCATTGAATGTAATTTGCTTGCCCGCGATGTACTCCGAGCCGATTTCATAATCTTGGCACAGTGCTACATCGACCAAGACAGGACGAAACTGGTCAATGATTCGCTTGGCAAAACCATGGAAAGTGATGCTGTCGAAACGTGAGGCGTAGTCCCAGCCACAGCGCAGTTGTATCCGCTGTTTGAGGTTCCGGCTCGCATCCGTTTTGAACGAAACTGCAAGGATCCGCTTCGGATATCGGCAACTATTTGTACGAAGCAGGAAGTCTGCGCGCTGAGCAAGTACCTCGGTTTTTCCGGCGCCAGGCCCAGCAGTCAGCACTACAGACTTGTCTCTCTCTCGAATAACCTCCCAGGCGTTTCGCTCCAGCCGAATACCAGGCGAGGGCACCCACCGCTCAGGCTTGATCATTCCGGCGACTCCTCAAGCCTAGCGATGACTCTGTCTGCCAACCGATTGAGCGACGCAGGTAAAGCAGCAAGCAGCTTTTTGTCGGTAAGCCTTCCGAGGGCGTTTAGATGCGCCGCAGGCTTGCTGCTCAATTTGAAGAGCTTGTGGTATGCGGCGAACCAGTTTTGCTCCGCCTCGCTGTACTGATCTGGATTGAAGTGGCTTTCCCCAAGGACTGAAACGTAGTTTTTTGCAGTGGCAGTCATGGCCTCAGCTTCATATGCCTCCGGGAAGGCGCACAGCATCGCGAAATCGAGATCCAAGGGGGCCGAGAAGAAGATGTTTCGGTTTTCGAGCTCTTGGAAAAGGCTTAGTTTTTTTTCATCGGTTTTGAACCAGTGTTTTGTTCGTACTGGTGCCTTGGGATCGTTCCATGCAGGTCGTACCCAGCCGACAGGAAGGTTGAGATGCGGCGTGAATTGCTGAAGTTGATCTCGTACGTACCCAATGCGCCCCCAGCCTCCCTGATGACGGCCAACATCCAGATCAAGGAGGGTGATGTACGGGGTTCCGATCGCTGAAAGCAGTCGCCAGAAATGATTGACATGGCGGCCTCCCAGAGGAGCGATAGCAACGGCAAATTCATCGACCGGTGCACCCTTTGCCTGCAGAATCCTAGGAAGCACGATCTCTTCGCTGTCTCCTTCTCCGAGCACAACCAGGCGGGCGAAGTAGACCTCAGGGAAGGCCTGTACGGCTTCCCTGACAAATTTGTAGGCATCGCTACGCTTCGGGGGCAACCGGATCTTCGAGACTTGGGTACAGCGATCTTCATTCAATCGAAGGTAGCGGATGTTCTCCGGCTCGACCCGACGCAGCATGGAAGGTGCTTGGGTCGCGATTAAAGCTTGAGCATCCACACCTACCGAGGACTTGAGCGAATTGACGATACGCCCAAGGTAGTGCGGCGACAGGCTGTTCTCCGGCTCTTCCACCGCCAATATCGTAAACGCTGGTGGCTTCAGCTTATGCGGATCGAAGGAAGTATTTTTCCCCGATCTTACGTCACGGCCGATTGAGAGAGCGGACAGAACCAGTGAGAGGTAAAGCATGGACTTTTGACCGTCGCTCAGCCGCACGAAGTCCACGTCGGTTTCACCGTGGCCAGGGCTGAAGGACACGGACAAGTGCCTGAGCAACGCTTCGATCTCGGAGTTTTCAAAGGTCAGGCGAGGTGAAGCGAAAAAATCACCCTTGTGCAGACGCTGCCATGCGGTGCTGAGGCTTGAACTTAACGTTTGTACCGACTCGTTTTCGGTCAGGCATTCGGTGATTTGTTCAGTAAGCTCTCTTACAGTCTCACGATCATCGCTCCAGTTGGCCGCGCGCAAGAGGCGGCCCAGAAGCGCAGTTGCCCCGTAAGCAACATGGTCGGACGGATCGCGCCGTGCAGGAAGGTAGTGGAGATGGATGGTATCCCGGTGCCGTTTAGGCACTGTCGACGTCGCTGCGGGCTTGTCTTCCTCATCCATTTTCGTGACGAAAAGGAACCGCTCTTCAATTTCCCCATCCTCGTACATCGTCGCTTCCAGGCGAAAACGTAGTCGTGGGACTTCACCTGCTGCGTTTAGTGCCATCTGCCCGAAGAACGGCGGAACGGTATCGTCATCGTCGTCATCCAGCGTTTCTTCGAAGGTGAAATCCGCCTCCAGCCAAAACTCGCGCTGCTCCAGCGGCTCTTTTTCCCCGACGGGAACGTGGAAGTCTGAACGTCGGACTCGCCTCAAATTGGGTTCAAACGCAAACATCCGGCAAAGCGCCTGCAAAGCAGCAGTCTTGCCAGCGCCATTGGGGCCCAGTAGGTAGGTCACGTCCTCGAAAGAGATTTCCATCGTGGCCGGGCCAAAGGACTGAAAATTGCTCACTCGCAGACTGCACAGCTTCATCGCTCAGCTTCCGTTCTGGTTTGTTTTTTAGTTCACCTCCACGGAATCTGAACTGGCGCGGCGGATAAATTCCTAGGGCCGATTCGCTTGGCTAGGAGGTGTCGCCCAGCGGATGGAGCATACGTCAGGTGTGAGCTGGTCGACTATCGGTGCCGGCATTTTGAAGGCGATAGCAATCGGGGACTTCAGTGTTGATAGTATGGAGAGGGCCGGTTGGTTTTGGATTGCCGCAGGGGAATCAACATATCAAACGCAAACCGGTCTTAGCGAACCCGGCATCTGGGAGGCGGAGATTTTTTGCTGCGAGACGTAGCTCAGTGTGAAGCGCCTTGCCCTGAAAGACTCGCTCTAGGTTCAGCGTTTTTTCTTCTTCGCGTGTTGTTTTTTGGCAAACTCAGCTGCTTCACCACTATCAATAAAGTCGAACGCAAAATTTTGAGCGTCCAGCACATTGGTGAATCTCTTTCGTCCAGACACATGATTGATGATCAATTTGTAGTTGTTTTGATCTGGCACGATCGCGACGGTGAGCCCGCTGTGTTTGGTATTCAAGAAGTCACTGCCACCTTTCCATTTCGTCGATGACATGAATCGCCTGTAACGTCCAAGACGTCGCCTGCCTTCGGCTGCCTCTTTCGTCCCTGTAAGGTTGTCGCAGCAATGCGTTCCTACCCCCATCTGCTCCCAGTGCTCATGTTGTATGTAGTGCACGTAGCGAATGGCGTTGTCGCACAGTTCGCAGTTGCCGCTCAGGTCGCCTAGGTCTTCTTCTCCGACGTACTTCCACCCTGTATCCGGTCGTATTTCGCCATGGTGTCTTGCATGGCAACCTCGACACAACGTTTCGCAATCGGACGTTTCGTATTCCCAGGGTTTGCGGGTGCTGATGTAGCGTTTATGGTGAACCTGCAGGACAACATCATCATCCCTTGATCGCCCGCACTCCACACATCTCCCATCATCTAGGGTGATGATCCGTTCTCTGAATGCTGACCAGAGTTTGTGTGCATAGAGATTTGCCATGGCGTACCTCCAGTCCTTGGATTACGTCTAGTTGTACTCAATACGATTTCGCCAGCGGTTTAGTGGCTACAGAGCCTACCCCCTTTCTTGCGCCGGAGTGAGGGGGTGTTGCGAGCATGCCTTTTACTCGGCAAGCGGAGGCCCATAAATATGTACCAACGCACCCAACGCCATAACGCTTGCAATGATCGCCATAAATAGAGGCGTTTGGGCCGCCTGAGGCCCCTCTGCCAATCCAAAGCTCAAAGCACAAATCAGTACCGTCAACGCAACAGCAATTTTACCCATGGGTGACCTCCAGATTGACAGTGGCTTAATGAGGTTGGAGTGCCACTACGTTTCTTCAGAGTAACTGAGCTGAATAGAGTTTTCACTACTCGAATTCAGCAAAAGCCGCCTGCAAATGGCTCACCTTGGTCATGCTGGCAATCAGGTGGGGAGCAACATTTCTTAGAACATTCGGCAGAGGAACGGCGGGGTAGGTTTCCGAAGATGGCTGAGACTATCGAGGGGAGAGAAGGTTACTGCTAGCGGTGTGATCGTCGGGGCGGTTGATGAAACGCAGGGCGGTTCGGTGAGAGGCGCAGATGGCCCGACGGCTCAAGAGGTCTGGGTACCTCAGGTGCCGTCGAACACTACTACCTCGCTAACCACTTAAAGCGTGGGCACTTTGTCGTTTGTTTCGCAGGTTTCCATCGTCGCGTCGAGTATGAATTGTCGGGGCGACTGGTTCTGTATGTTTGCTGCCTTGTTGACCTTGTCGGTCTGCTTGACCCCAAAGGTGACCAGGTAGGGCTTGCCAGCGATGGCGGGCGGCGGAGATTTACGGCTCATATCATTTCTTTCCTTTTTCCAAAACCTGCTCTGCCTTCTGCAGAGTGGCTTGCTTAATGAGTTTGTTCACGGAAACGCGCTGACCGGTGCACCGCTCGATCAAGTCAATCTGAGCGTTGACCGCATCGGCTTGCTTTTGAGTGAACGAAATGTGTTGCTCGCGCTTCATCGTGAACTGATCCGGCAAGTCCGGTACAGCAAAAACGACGTCGGTTACCGCTGTTTTTTGTGCTGCTTGATCAGCAGCGATGTGGGAATTGAACGTTGTCATTCTTGAAACCCTTTAATAGAGGGCTAAGCCCTCTGTTGTCATGAATGGACAAGGCTGAGCCCAGCAGGCTTTGCTTCATCCGTCGTACCCTAGTAGTGATGCGTATACGAGATCGCATCGACATTACTGAGTGGAAAAACTATAATCGGCTCGCAAATTATTGTCACCTGTTTTTAAAAGTATACGCAGATGAGGGGGTAAACGTGGTGGAGAGCAAGGTCAAAAAAGCGATAAGTGTCCGGTTCGATCCCGCCGAATACGCACACTATTCGGCCATGGTTGAGGATGCGGGGCTCGCCGTCAGCGATGGCTTACGGTTTTTGATGACTGAGAAATTGCGACAGGCAAATGAAGCCGACATGGGGAAATTTCGAATCAAGTGCGACTTTCGATGGAAAACCCCTGATGTAGCCTTTCCTGAGCACGTCGGAAACATGCTGGTGTCAGTGAAGCCACCTCAAGGTTTATCCGTCGACCTCTTGCAACGGCTCGTCTTCGTCATTCCAGAGTTTTGGGAGGAGTCCATTCATGGTTGGGTGGAGTCCTTCCGGATTGACTCGGCCTATTTTCACCGAGTAACAGAAGAGGGATATGTAAGAACCAGTGCCAAGACGTCGCGAAATGTCACGAGCTTTCACCTCCTCAAGAGCCGGTGGCGAGCAGCCGTATTCGACTACGGCAGTGGGTACACTGTGGAAGAGCTAGAAGGCCGGATCCAAGCTGCGGTTACGTCTCACTTTACCCAGACCATCCGGTGTTACCTCATTGGTCATCTGCCAGAATCTCGGGTACTCCCAGAGGAGCTGTACAACGAGATGATGAGTTTCCGTGATGAGAATACTCTTGATCAAATGATGGCCTTGTAGTGGAGATGCTGGGGGTTTCACAGAAAAGCTGCTTCGACCAATTTTTTAATTTGACGGTGGTGTGTGACGATTATTGACCAGCCAGCAGTACTGAATCGTGACTCCATTGTCCTTCGCCTGGATGGAGTTCCAACTGCCATCGAAGAAGGAATGGCTGGAGAGGGGTTCTTGCTGGATTCGATGGGGAGTTGGCGATCGTTGACCGGCGATGGCCTTCATGAGGTCGAAAGCCAGTGTGTAGATCTACACGATGAGCTTGCTGCCAAAATTTTCGGGAGTATCAGCCACTACTACAGCGTTTTGCACATTGCCCCACCCTTTGTAGTTGAGGCTGGACTCAACTCGGAGTCGCCTATAGGACGCAATGAGTTCGAACAGCTATTGCTGGCGTTCGCGAACCTCCCTGAGCTCAACCGATTTTTGTATCTGTACGACTGTCGCATGCTGGTGTCGGCTATTCAGGAGTGCACAAAAGAGGTGAGTCAGCTCACTGGCGAGTTTTATCGCATACTCAACATGGAGCCTTTTTTCACACCTGGAATTCGCCTTGAGGACGGACTCCGGTGGAGCACATCACCCAACGTCACGAATCTCAACGCGATACTCGGGTTCCTATTTATCCGAATGCACAGCCTGCTCGATTACCTTGCCAAGCTTGCGATGGAGACGGAAAACCTTCGAGCAGATTTTACGACTTATCCCAAGCTCGTCTCGTCCAAATTCCTGTTTGGGCAGCGGAATCGATTGGCTCTTAATGACCGCAGGGGATCTCTTTTCGAGTCCTGTGAAGAGGTGCAGGAGGTCGAGTCTGTTCGCAATCTGCTCATTCATGATGGGCTGCTTGACGATATGCCAAAGGCCTACGAGGTTATTCAGAATGGGATGGCAGTCGAGCGTTTTGTATTGATGCCAGATCGAGCGAATGGCCAATTTGAGCGCTATAAAAATCGACGGCTTTTTTATGGTCGAGAGGACAAGATCAACCTTCGTCTAGCTAGCCTTGTACGCGCTTTTCAGTTCCGAGAAGTCGAAACGCTTAAGGGGATTCGAGAGAATCTTACATCAGTAGATTAGCGTGAGATGCCACGGCTTTGAGTCGTGGCTGGGCCCCTAGAGGGCGAAGCTAGAGCGGTAGATTCGGACTCTCACGCCTACTCGTAAGGCAACTCCCCGAACAACCCAATCATCAAGTCACCATCCAGCACCTCAAAAGGCAGCTCAACGTGATCGTCTGGATGGCGGGGAGTGGCCCGACCATCATGAGGGCCATTTTTTGTGTGACCTTGAACGCGCTCGCCGTTCTCTTTGATGTAGGGAAGAACCACAATGCGTCCGTGGTTTTTGGAAAGTATGGTGCCTTTGTACCAAATGGTGTTCCCGCTCTCCGATGAGGACTCACCGCCGCTCACTTTGACGATCCATTTAGCGGTCTTCCCCTCATACCACAGCACGAACTCACCGATTACCACTACCTTTATCCCTCTGGACTCGGCATCACGCAGTATTTTCTGGATGCTCGCCAATTGGAGGAGCTGGTTTGCTCGGGGGTGCGGATTCCACGGCCATCCGGCCACCTATTCCATGAACATCCGGCCACTGATTCCACGGTGATCCGGCCACCCGTTCCACGCTCATCCGGCCACCCTTAAAGCAGGCAGCAACGCAGGATTAATTCACTACCATCGACCTCTTTTATCGAAGCAGAGAGGTCGTCGTGGAGCGGTTATCCATGCGTAAAATTAGGGAAGTGCTACGTCTCAAATTCGAGGTCGGCCTATCTGCCCGCCAGGTCGCTGTCAGCTTGCAAGTGGGTCGAGCCAGCGTCGGTGAGTACCTCAATCGCTTTGCTGCCAGCGGCCTGACTTGGCCCACGCAGTTGTCGGACGCCGAACTGGAGCGATGTCTATTCCCGCCAGCGCCGACGGTTCCCAGCGATCAACGTCCGATGCCGGACTGGGCTCATGTCCATGCCGAGTTACGTCGCCCCGGCGTCACCTTGGCCCTGCTCTGGCAAGAGTATCGGCTCACCCATCTGCAAGGCTTCCAGTACAGCTGGTTCTGCGAGCACTACCGCCTCTGGGCTGCCAAGGTCGACGTGGTCATGCGCCAGGAACACCGTGCCGGCGAAAAGCTGTTTGTCGATTACGCCGGCCAGACCGTGCCGGTCATTGATCGGCGAACCGGCGAGATCCGCCAGACGCAGATCTTCGTCGCCGTCCTCGGCGCGTCCAGCTACACCTTCGCCGAGGCCACCTGGTCGCAGAAACTGCCCGACTGGCTGGGCTCGCACGTACGCTGCTTCGCCTTTCTCGGCGGTACATCGCAGATTCTGGTACCGGACAATCTGCGCAGCGGCGTCACCAAGGCGCATCGCTACGAGCCGGATATCAACCCCAGTTACCGCGATCTCGCCGAGCATTACGGCGTAGCCGTGCTGCCCGCGCGCTCGCGTAAACCCAAGGACAAAGCCAAGGTTGAAGTCGGCGTACAGGTAGTCGAGCGGTGGATCCTGGCGGTGCTGCGCAACCGCCAGTTCTTCTCGCTGGGCGAACTCAACACAGCCATCGCGCTGCTGCTGGATCGCCTCAATCAGAAGCCCTTCAAGAAGCTGCCCGGCTCACGCCGGTCAGCCTTCGAGAGCATCGACCAACCGGCGCTGCAAGCGCTGCCGGAACACCCTTACGTCTACGCCGAATGGAAAAAGGTACGCGTCCACATCGACTACCACGTCGAGGTCGACGGCCATTACTACTCGGTGCCGTATCAGCTGGTGAAGCACCAACTCGAAGTGCGGCTGACTGCGCAGACCGTCGAGTGCTTCCACGCCAACCAGCGCGTGGCCAGCCACCTGCGCTCGCCGCATAAAGGCCGCCACACCACCCAAACCGAACACATGCCCAAGAGCCACCGCGAACACGCCGAATGGACGCCGCAGCGACTGATCCGCTGGGCAGAGCAGACGGGCCCAAATACGGCCGGCGTCATCGCCTACATCCTCGAACGCCGAATCCATCCGCAGCACGGCTTCCGCGCCTGCCTGGGCATCCTGCGCCTGAGCAAACAGCACGGCGAAGAGCGGCTGGAAGCCGCTTGTCAGCGTGCGCTGGCACTGGGCGCGTGCAGTTACAAAAGCCTCGAATCGATCCTGCGCCAAGGGCTGGAACGGCTACCGCTGGCCCAGCAAAACCTGCCGTTACTGCCCGAAGAACACATCAATCTGCGCGGCCCCGGCTACTACCACTGACCTGAAAAGGAGCACCAAAATGCTGCCCAACCCGACACTCGATAAGCTGCAAACCCTGAGACTGCACGGCATGATCAAGGCGCTTGGCGAACAACATGCAACGCCTGACATCAACGATCTCAGCTTCGACGAACGCCTCGGTCTGATGGTCGACCGCGAGCTGACCGAGCGCGAAGACGCACGCCTGACTACTCGCCTCAAGGCTGCACGACTGCGCCATAACGCCTGCCTGGAAGACATCGACTACCGCAGCCCGCGCGGTCTGGACAAGTCCCTGATCCTGCAACTGGGCAGCGGCCAGTGGCTGCGCGACGGCCTGAACCTGATCATCGGCGGCCCAACTGGCGTAGGCAAAACCTGGCTCGCCTGCGCGCTGGCTCATAAGGCCTGCCGCGACGGTTACAGCGTGCGTTATCTGCGCTTGCCGCGCTTGATGGAAGAACTAGGCCTGGCCCACGGCGACGGCCGCTTCGCGAAACTGATGGCGGGTTATGCCAAGACCGACTTGCTGATCCTGGACGACTGGGGCTTGGCGCCGTTTACCGCTGCGCAACGGCGCGACATGCTTGAACTGCTGGACGACCGTTACGGCAACCGCTCGACGCTGGTGACCAGCCAAATGCCGGTGGACAAATGGCATGCGCTGATCGGCGATCCAACCTTGGGCGATGCGATCCTCGACCGGCTGGTGCACAACGCTTATCGGATCGAACTGAAGGGCGAATCGATGCGCAGACGCGCAACGAAATTGACGGCGACAGAGACTTCAGACTAACAATGCAAACCTGCGTCGCTGCGCTCCGACTGCCCGGCCGGATGACCGTGGAATAGGTGGCCGGATGTTGGTGGACTGAGTGGCCGGATGGCGTGGAATGCCCACTCGGGGGAGCAGCATTGATCGAATCGTAGCCTTCGTTCGACCCCAATGATCGGTGGCAGAAAGACCAAAGCCTTTGGCAATTTTCTCGCGGAAACACAGGAGAATGGTCTTCTGGTTCGAGCGAATTTGCCCCCATTTACTGTCAATCGTTTTGGCCAGAACGAGATTGAATCTGGGGAGGTTCACGAGCCCAACATACGGCGTTTCTTTCAGGGTTGCATAAAGGCTCGCTTGAACCTCTTTCTGTGGGGAGCCTGCAATTTTCAGGTCGTCCAGGTGAGGCCTAGTATCACTCGCATGTCGGCGCATTGCCTCTTGCAACATCAGTTGCTCTTCCCCGGATCTACGAAGCAACGCGGTGACTTCTTTTTCTGCCTTGAGCAGCAGTGACTCTCTGTCAACATCCGGCAGATCAATCTCGTCGATACGTTGGCGAATGCTTGCATTGAAGATCTCGGCAGTATGAACGGCCTCTTCATACGAGAAGTAAAAGTTAGCTTTCGCGTATCCATTCTCCTCGACCGGATGGAATGTCCACTTCAATGCACCGCTTGGGAAGAGTCTGAATGCCTTCATCAGCCAACGATCGTCTGTGCCGTAGGTGCGGAACGGGCAAATGGCAAGTAAGGGATATTTAGTTTCTTTGATATCGGCAAAAAGCATCCTTGTCTCCTAGGCATCCGTACATGGTGTGTTGTGGAATAGGTTGAGCATGGGAGGACGTTTTCAATGAGTCTCTGCAGCAGCCTCGGCATTTGCAGTGCAGTGCAGTGCAGTGCAGTGCAGTGCAGTGCAGTGCGACGCGACGGTACACCTAACCGTCGCGTTGGGGTAGGCTTAGCGACCTTTGTTGAAGGGCAGTACCACTGCACTTTCCTGATTGGTCTTTGGCGCTGGATTTAAGGAAGCTTTCAGCTTGGCCAGATGAACCACGGGCGCCTTGTTCGTGAGATAGAACTCAGGAAGGCCGATGAGCTTTTCGATGTCATTGGCGGCTAATCCCAAATAGCCGGCCACAGCGTCCAGCGGCAAAATACCTGACGAGGCAAGCAGCTCGACAGTGCGCTTGAGCAATCGAGCCTGCTCGGGTGCGCGTCCATCGTCCCCCGGTTCTGCCTTGACTCCCCATCTCGCTGAGCGCCGTTTAAAGAGCAGCGACTTGGTATCGTCATCAATGATTTGAAGCGCCCATAGCCGCATGACCATTGCGGCGGCGGATACTCCCCATCGTTGCTTCAGCAGCAGCAAACTATCCAAAGTCACTGGCGTTTTCACATCGGCCGCAAACGACTCAGCAGGAAGCAGGAACGCACCGGCAAATCGATGAGCTTGATCCTCCATCAGTTTGTAACGCTGCGGATCTGTGGAGCGATCAATGCCTTTGTGAAGAATCAAATGACCCAGTTCGTGAGCAAGGTCGAACCGACTGCGAAAGCCATTACCCTTATCAGAGGAGAGCAGGACGAATGGGCGCTGTAGCTCGCTACTCCAGGCGGACAGGCCCTCGATAGTAGCAACACCGGTTTCCTCACGTACAACGATGATACCGGCACCCTCAACAGCTAACGCCAAATCAGGAATTGCACGACGGCCTAGTCCCCAAAGGTCTCGGCATTCGCACGCTGCTTCCTCAATGTCTGCATTGGTGATCTGATGAGGGTCATCAAACGAACGAGTTGGCAGGTTGACGTCTGGGAAGTCCACAAATTCATTGAGCGCTAGAACGATATCTTGCGCCCACTCCAGGCGTGCCTCCAGCATTGAGCGTGCAGCCGCGTGCGCTGAAGCATTGCTTCGGAAAAGCGGCAGCGAGCATTTTTCTGGCAGCGGCCTGGTAAACCATTCCGGGCTGATGTTGATCACTCGCGAGAGGCTGTCGAGTGCCTCTGATTCAGGGGCCTGCTGGCCCGTTTTCCATTTGCTGATGGTGGCAGGGGATACCCCAACCATCGAGGCTAATTGGACTTGAGAAAGTCCACGAGCAGCAAGGGCCTGACTCAGGCGCCCCGGCTGAAAGCCCGAAATTCCACGACTCATAATTCTGGTTGCCGTTCTATGTCGAGCTGATGTGCTTTGAGTTTCGGTTTCGCCAAGTCGATCTGCTGAGGAGCCGCATCGTAACGGGCGAGGAACTGATTGAGGGGCTCGCGGAAAAGCCAGCCTTGCATTTTCTCTTCGGGCACAGCGATATAAATTTGCAACGGCTTTTCTGGCTGAACGCTCAGGGAACCACTGAAGCAGGCAATGAAGAAAAAGGTGCCGGATGTGATCTCTTCCGGCGCGAAAAGCGATGGCTGCACCAGTTGCGTCATGGCCTGGTTGGCCTCTGCAAGCTCGCGGCGCTTGGCGCTGCGCTTGCAGTTGTTCCAAACTGCTGAGGACATATTCACGCGGCTGAATTTAAACATGCCGGCTTTGCCTATGACGACGCCGTTGCCTTTGAGCGGGACAATCTCCACACCGGCTGCCTGCAAAGCTTCACTGAAAAGCTCATTCATGTGGAAATGACGCATCACACCAAGGGCATTCTTGCGGTGTTTTTTGTCGAAGTCCTTGGTCGCGTTGTTCGCCCGGTATGCTCCTGCATCAAATGCATCTTCAATACCCATGACGAGGTCGCGAGGAATATTTGCGACGAGCAGGTCGGCAATTGCGTCGTTTCGGCTATAGGTCATTAAATAGCTCTCTCGTTTCGTGTGACGAGATTCTACATCAAAAAAATTTCGTGTGGCTAGTCATCTGCGTCTGACTATTTCCCTGGTGACTGGCTTTGCATTGCTGCGGTTGTCCTTCCGCGAGCTTCTGCCATTTACCACACCCAGGTAAGCGCCATCAGGCATCGTCGTCCCTTAAAATCGGGGATATGGCCATGCTGGTCAGTCCTGTTTCGTCCGGTAGTCGTTCGGATGAACGAAGGCCTGCTCGACCAAAATTCTGATACTGAAGCAATGGCTGTTTCTTGAATTCGATGAAATCATCGGTACGAACTGGACTGCGGTCGTTTCTCTTAATGCTTCCAGGCTGAAACATTCACCCCTGAGGGATTTTATATGCTCATGATGCGTCGTTATCACGCGGCAATACCTTGCGATGCCGAAAAAACTGCCGAGGAGTACAGCGGGAGGCTTGCCAAATTGGGGGGCTTGCTCGGTCTTGGATGTGGAGCGTTGTTTTCCGTACCTCTAAATCAAGGCATGGCGTTAGCCCTGGTAACCCTGTTTTTTGTTGCCGCTTTTTATCTAGGTCGTAAGTATCGTCGATGTGTCGACGAGCTGATCAAGCAAATCTCGCTGTTCAAGCTCATCAGGATTTTTGCTCCAACCTGGCGATTTCTCATGATGGCAACAATCCTTATGGGGGTCGGGATTGGTCTGACGGAGTGGAGCTTTTTTGCAGCGCACAAGCAGCTGCTCTTGAGCGTTATCCTCCCGACAGCAGCCCTCGATGCGTACAAGATTATCAAAAGCTTTTTTGTAGCCAATTGAACGAGCTTTTAAGGGGGGCTGTAGCCATTCGGCCCCCGTCCTTGGCAATTCTTCTATGATCGGCAATCACTCATGTAATGCGGTGCTCATTTCCTTCGCGCTGGTGTGATGGGCGGGCGTTGACGCTCTTCGTGTAACGAGTCAAGAACGGCTCAGTTGATGGGTGATTGCTTTTTGCTAACATGGCTTCGGGCGTAAACGCGCACATAACTCTACAGCGACAAGGAAGATTCATTGGCATGGCCGATCCAGAAAAAAAGAAAGTAAAAGTCAAAGTCACCCGAGAGATTTTTGAGCATGGCTACCTGGGGTCAATTGCACTGAATCAACTTACGCAGGCAAAGAAAGAGCAAGATGGTCATCGATTCAGATGGATCGTTCCCTCAATGGCCTTTTCGGTCTTCAGAATTGAAGCTCTCTGTAATATTTATGGCCGGCAGCTTTTCCCGCATTGGGATCATTTCGAATCGACTACCTTCATTGGTAAAATCACAATGATCTCTGAGTTTTTGGGCCTCACTGTGGACTTTGCCAAGGAGCCTTGGCAGACGCTGAATAGGATGAAAACCTTTCGTAACGCCTTGGCCCATGCAAAGCCTCAGAAGGTTTCGAAGGAACATGAGGTAGATGAGGGCTATTATGAAAGGCTGTTACCAGTTCCGGAGAGTAACAAAACGATCCTCTCGCACTCTTCGATTGAGAATGCGGAGGCATTTGTCGAAGTAGTGACAGAGTTGGAGATGCTCTGGATGTGCAATGCGCGTGTATTGAAAAAAGAAGTGGATACAATCGGCGGTATTAAATATGAAGTTGTTGGTTGATTGGCATTAGTACAGTGTCTTTCAGCGAGCGATCGCATGCGTATGATTTTGGAAAGAATGGCTGTCGTGTTGACAGTGAGAAGTCGTACTGCACTTGAAGAAAGAGAAGATGCAAGTTTCCTACGTTCTCTTTTCGGTCGACAAAAAAGAGCGTTCGTCAGAGTAGCGCTGTCGTGCTCGGGGCTTGGGGAAACGAGTGAAGTCGACCTCGTGTTTCGAGGGCTCAGGGACGTGAGGCCGTCGGAACGGAAATCTAAACCAGTGGAGTGCTCAGCGCAGATCCCCTCATGAACTATCAGATCGTTCATGAGGGCTGGTTTCTTTCCGGTGAGGTGGGCGGTAAAAGCAGGGGGAGTGACGCTAAACGGCGGGCCATTTTGGGGCGGCTCAAAGGGGGCATGGGTGTTAGGGGGAGGCTAAGACTCGGAGGAGGGAGTAGAAGATAGTATGGTCTCGGTGAGTATGTATACTTTATCTTGAGTCAATGATTACAGGCTTTTTACTGGAGATAGTATGATACCTGTGGGTCTTGATTGTTGTTCTTGAACGACTCGGACATCAGGCGCCAGGTCGGAATCGAAACGATGGTCTTGTCGAAATTCTGCACCTTGACCGTGTGCAGCGTGATGTCGACCACGTCACCGTCGGCGCCGACTTGCGGCATCTCGATCCAGTCGCCGACCCGCAGCATGTCGTTGCTGGTCAGCTGCACGCTGGCGACGAACGACAGCAGGGTGTCCTTGTAAACCAACAGAATCACCGCCGACATGGCGCCCAGACCCGACAACAGCAACAGCGGCGAACGGTCGATCAGCGTGGCGACAATGATGATCGCGCCAAACACGTACAAGACCATTTTCGCCAGTTGCACGTAGCCTTTGATCGAACGGGTGCGGGCATGTTCGGTGCGCGCGTAGATGTCCAGCAGGGCGTTGAGCACGGCGCCGATGGCCAGAACCAGAAATAGAATGGTGAACGCCAGCGCCGCATTGCCAAGGAAAATCAGGCTGGTCTTGCCCAACTCTGGCACCAGGTGCAGGCCAAACTGAATCACCAGCGACGGCGTCATCTGCGCCAGGCGATGAAACACCTTGTTGTGGCGTAAATCGTTGACCCAGTGCAACGCCGGTTGGCGGCCAAGCATTTTGGTTGCATGCAGGATCAGATAGCGCGCCACTCGTCCGAGGACCAGTGCAATCACCAGCAACACCATCAGCGCCAGGCTGGAATGCAGGAGCGGGTGCTGATCGAGCGCACCCCAAAGGTCTTGGACGTTGAGCCAGAGCTGTTTGATATCCATGGTCGAAAACGGTTCTTCTGTAGGACGCGACGGGGCGATTAGAGCATTTAAGACGCTTTGGATGACGTTTTTGGACAAAAGACGCAACAAAAAAACCACTGTTTAGCGCCGTTTGTATAAAGAAACTCGGCCTTAGCGCTCGAAACCGTTACCCTATGCAGCTGTTTTTTTGTATTTCTTCGAGGTAGCACCCGTGTTTTCCCAATTCGCCCTGCACGAACGCCTGCTCAAAGCCGTGGCCGAGCTTAAATTTGTCGAGCCAACGCCTGTGCAAGCAGCGGCTATTCCGCTGGCGCTCCAAGGGCGTGACTTGCGGGTGACAGCGCAAACCGGCAGCGGCAAAACCGCTGCATTCGTTTTGCCGATCCTCAACCGTTTGATCGGCCCGGCTAAAGTCCGCGTCAGCATCAAGACCCTGATCCTGCTGCCGACCCGCGAGCTGGCCCAGCAGACCATCAAGGAAGTCGAGCGCTTTGCTCAGTTCACGTTCATCAAGTCCGGCCTGATTACCGGCGGTGAAGACTTCAAGGTCCAGGCCGCCATGCTGCGCAAGGTGCCGGACATCCTGATCGGTACGCCGGGCCGGATGATCGAGCAACTGAACGCCGGCAACCTCGACCTCAAAGAAGTCGAAGTCCTGGTTCTCGACGAAGCCGACCGCATGCTCGACATGGGTTTTGCCGAAGACGTCCAGCGTCTGGTGCAAGAGTGCACCAACCGCCAGCAGACCATGCTGTTCTCCGCCACCACCGGCGGTTCGGGCCTGCGCGAGATGGTTGCCAAGGTGTTGAACAACCCTGAGCACCTGCAGCTGAACAACGTCAGCGATCTGAACGCGACCACCCGTCAGCAGATCATCACCGCTGACCACAACCAGCACAAAGAACAGATCGTGAACTGGCTGCTGGCCAACGAGACCTACCAGAAGGCCATCGTGTTCACCAACACCCGGGCCATGGCCGACCGTATCTACGGCCGTCTGGTGGCGCAGGACTACAAAGCGTTCGTCCTGCACGGTGACAAAGACCAGAAGGACCGCAAGCTGGCCATCGATCGCCTGAAGCAGGGCGGCGTGAAAATCCTGGTGGCCACCGACGTTGCCGCTCGCGGCCTCGATGTGGATGGCCTGGATCTGGTGATCAACTTCGACATGCCGCGCAGCGGCGACGAGTATGTTCACCGCATCGGTCGTACCGGCCGCGCCGGCAACGATGGCCTGGCGATCTCGCTGATCTGCCACGGCGACTGGAACCTGATGTCGAGCGTCGAGCGCTACCTCAAGCAGAGCTTCGAGCGCCGCACCATCAAGGAAGTCAAAGGCACCTACGGCGGACCGAAAAAGGTCAAGGCCTCGGGCAAAGCCGTTGGCGTGAAGAAGAAAAAAGTCGACGCCAAAGGCGACAAGAAGAAAACCGGCGCCAAGGCCCCGACCAAGCGCAAGATTGCCAACCGCCCGAAGACCGACGCCCTGTCGCTGGTCAGCAAGGACGGCATGGCCCCGTTGAAGCGCCGCAAGCCGGAAGCGCCGGCTGCTGAATAAAGCGCGGTAGTTCGCCTAATAAAAAAACCGGACGCGTGTCCGGTTTTTTTATGCTCGGGATTTACTGAAACCGCTCAACTGTCGGCTTTCTTCTCCGCCGCTCCTAACTCCTTCAATCGCTGATCGATCAACTGGCACTTGTCCGGCAGATCAGCGCTGGCCGTGCCCAAATCCATCTTCTGCAACTCAGCGTTGATCTCCTTGGCCTTGGCCGGGTTCTGCTCGGTGAGCTTGGTGACTTCCTTGGCCAGTTGCTCGCGTTTGGCGGTGGCTTCCTCGGGGGTGCAGGCCCAGACGGGAAGGGCGCAGGCGAGGGTGGCGGCTAGGGTGAGTTTCAGCAGGGTTTTCATGGGGTGGGCCTCAATATCTGCATCGCGACGATATTGAGTGGAGGGTCGAGCGCTCTGAAAAGTTCAGGAAGCCTACGAAGACCAGCGGTCTAGAACGGTTGTAAAAAAGCCCGAAATCAACTTATTGACGCCAGAATGGTGGCAGCTTAACATTGCGCCATCATATTGATATCACTTTGTCATTTCGAGGGATCGAACAGTCCTGACGCCTGCCGTCGCGAAGGACAGTGCACCATGCCCCTGGACGTCCTGACCGGGCGCGCATTTATCCCCATATGAAACCCGACCCGCTGCGAGCACCCATCGTGCTGGCAGTGTCGGGATCGCTTTGCCTTCGATTTTTGTCCTCAACCATCGCTCCGGCGAAATGAGATCTTTGACATGGACGTTCGCCACTACGCCTTCCTCGCTCGCCAGCCTTCAGCGGTGGTGAAAACCCGTGAATACTTCTGGGGTATGCCCAAGCGCGGATTGGCGTTCCTGTTGGCCAACGTCATGTTCTGGCAGCCGATGTGGGCCCAGGCCGAGGGCATCGTCGTGGCGACGCCGGGCACCAGTCTCGGTCAGGCAGGCAATGGCGTGCCGATCGTCAACATCGCCACGCCCAATGGCAGCGGCTTGTCGCATAACCAGTTTCACGATTACAACGTCGGCGCACAGGGTGTGATCCTCAACAACGTCGCCGCGCAAACCGGCGCGACGCAGTTGGGCGGCATCATCATCGGCAACCCCAACATGACCAACCGGGTCGCGGCACAAACCATCCTCAACGAAGTGGTCGGCGGCAGCCCGAGCCAGTTGCGCGGTTACACCGAAGTGGCGGGGCAGTCAGCCCGCGTGATCGTCGCCAACCCTTACGGCATCAGCTGCAACGGGTGCGGGTTTATCAACACCCAGCGCGTGACATTGACCACCGGCAAACCCGTGCTCGACGGCGGCGGTCGTCTGGATCGCTTCCAGGTCGATCAGGGCAGCGTCTCCATCGACGGCGCCGGACTGAACGCCAACAACGTCGACCGCTTCGAAATCATCACCCGCAGCGCGAAGATCAATGCCGAGATTCAGGCGAAGAACCTGACGATTGTCGCCGGTCGCAACGACGTCAATGCGCAGAGCCTCAATGCCACCGCTCGCGCCGATGACGGCAGTGCCAAACCGCAATTGGCCATCGACTCCTCGGCCCTGGGCGGCATGTACGCCGGGGCGATCAAACTGGTCGGCACCGAGCAGGGCGTCGGCGTGAAACTCGACGGCAAACTGATCGCCAGTGGCGGTGATATTCAGCTCGATGCCAACGGCCACTTGAGCCTGGTCGACACCTCGGCGACTAACGGCGCGGTCAATGTCAAAGCCGCCAGCCTCGATGCGCGCGGCCCGGTCTATGCCGGCACCGCGCTAAACGTGCAAACCCAAGGCAACCTGAGCAACCAACAATCTCTCGCCGCCCGCGACAGCATTGTGCTGAGCGCCGGCGGTCAGTTGAACAACAGCGGCGTCATCGAGGCCGGGGTCAACGCCGACGGCAGCCGCAACGCGAACGGCGATGTGAGCCTCAGCGCGCAGAATCTCAACAACACCGGCAAAAGCCTGGTCGCCAGCCGCACTCTCACCATCAACACCGCACAGACCTTGAGCAACCAGGGCGGCACGCTGAGCGGGCAAAGCACCCACATCACCGCCGCGACCCTGGACAATCAAAGCAATGGGCGAGTGCTGAGCAACAGCACGTTGAACCTCAATGCCAATCAGGTACTCAACTCGAAAGGCGTGATCAATAGCACCGGCAATCTCTCTTCGAACATTGGCCGACTGAGCAACAGCAACGGTGAACTCAGCAGTTTGGCCGACATAACGCTGAGCGTGACCACACTGGATAACGTCGCCGGACTGGTGACAGCCGGGCGCCTGCTGGACATCACCGCCAGCGGCGGCATCAACAACATCGGCGGCACGCTGGGGGCGCAACTAGCCCTGATCGTCCGCGCGCAAAACCTCGACAACAGTCAGCAAGGAAAACTGAGCAGCGCAGGCCAACTGACCACTCGAGTCAGCGGCCTGCTGAACAACCAGAGCAAAGGGCTGATCCAGGCCAACGGCGCGATGGATATGCAAGCCACGCGCCTGGACAATCGGAACGGCAAGATTTCCGGCCTGAACACCCTAAACGTCAGCAGTAATAACACCGACAACCGCAACGGCGTGATTCGTGCCGATCAGGCGGTGAAACTGCAAGTCACCGAACTGGATAACCGTGACAAGGGCCGGCTGGAAAGCAAGGCCGCGTTGACCTTCGATGGCAGCAAACTGGACAACCGCAATGGCGGCCTGCTCACAGCCACCGGTCCTCTGACCCTCAAGGCCAAAGACGTCGCCAACGATGGCGGCCGAATCTCCGGTAAGGGTGATATCGAAGCCAATATCGATGCCTTGAGCCAGCAGGCTGGCGAGCTGATTGCCGAGGGCAACCTGAAGTTGACCGGCAAGTCGCTGGACAACCGAAAAGGCGGTCTGGTCGCGTCCCTCAAAACACTGACAGTCAACGTCGATCAGATCGACAACCGCAGCGGTTCGCTGTCCAGTCAGACCGACCTGCACATCAACGGCACGAGCCTGAACAACAGCGACGGCGGCAAAGTGCTGTCCGACACGACCCTGGCGCTCAAGGTCGATCAGATCATCAACCAGACCGCCGGCCAGATTTTCAGCAAAGGCGCGAGTACGCTCAGTGGCGTCGGCCTCGACAACTCGGGCGGCAAGATCGTCAGCCAGAACAACCTGGCGTTGACCTTCGACGGCATCAAGAACAACCAGCAAGGTCTGATCAGCAGCGAAGGCACACTGCTGCTCAACGGCGGCAGCCTGGACAACCGACTGGGCAACCTGTCGAGCCTCGAAGCCATGTCGCTCAACGTAGCGGCAGCCCTGCAAAACCAGGGCGGTTTGATCGGCTCGCAAAAAGGTCTGACGCTGGCCAGCGCCAGCCTCGACAACAGCGACAAAGGCCTGATCAGCGCCAAAGCCGCATCGACCGTCACAACCGGTGAATTCAACAATAGCAAGGGCGGCAGTCTGGCAACTGACGGCACCCTCGACCTCACGGCCAAACACCTGAACAACTCGGCCGGGCAGATTGGCAGTCAGCAACGACTCAACGCTTCGGTTACCAGTCTGGATCAGGACGGCGGCGAGCTGTTCAGTAACGGCGACCTGTCCCTGGACCTGAACAAGGGCCTGTTGAACAACCAGCGCGGCAACCTTCACACACCCGGTCTGTTGCTGTTGAAAAACCTCAACGAGGTGAACAACGGCAGCGGCGAAATCTCCGGGGCCAAGGCCTACAGCATTAACGCCCAAAGCCTGAATAACGATGACGGCAAACTGCTGAGCAATGAAAAACTCACCCTCGTCATCGACCGCGCACTGAGCAACATCCATGGCCTGATCAAGTCTGCCGGCCTCGCCAGTCGCAGTGCGAGCCTGAATAACAACAACGGTGAAATCCGTGGTCGTGGCGAGGTTGATCTGACGGTCACCGATGCCTTCGATAACCAGGCCGGTGTGGTCATCGCCGATGACGGCCTGACCGTGAAAGCCACCAGTCTCGATAACCGTCTGGAGGGTTTGGTAGGGGCGACAAAAGCGCTGAAACTGACCGTCGACAACCTCGATAACCGAAGCGGCGAGTTGTCGAGCAAGGCCGATGTGACGCTGATTGGCCAACAACTCGACAACAGCGACGCCGGTTACATTCTGGCCGGTGGCAACCTTGCACTGACCGTAGACAAGGTCATCAACCGCAACAAAGGGCTGCTGTCCGGCGACGCCGGGTTGACGCTAACCGGGCAAACCCTGGAAAACAATGGTCGGATTACCACGCTGAACAACCTCACGGTGAACCTCACTTCGGATCTGGACAACAATCAGGGCAGCCTCGTCAGCGAGGGTAAATTGGCGATCAATGCCCAGAGCCTGAGCAACAACGGCGGCACGATTTCCAGCGCCAAGGCGCTCACAATCGATAGCAAAGGCGCAGTCAGCAACCAAGGCGGCAAGCTGCTGACCGACACCACACTGACCCTCACTAGCACCAGCCTGGATAACCAGCAAAAAGGTGCGATCAGCAGCAAAGGCAACTCCAGCATCAGCACCGGCGCGCTCAATAACAGCAACCAAGGAACGATTTACGCAGGCGATCGTCTGGACCTGAGCGCCGGGCAAGTCACCAATACCGGGGGCAGCCTCAACGCGGCCACCGGGCTGATAGCTAACATCACAGGTCTTGATCAGCAGGGTGGCAGGCTGTTCAGCAAAGGTACTTTGAGCCTCGATCTGCACGGCGGGGCGTTGAATAACCAGGACGGTTTCATCAGCGCACCGGGCCAATTGCTGCTGAAAAACCTTGCCAACGTGAACAGCCGCAACGGCGAAATCTCCAGCGAAGAGGCCTTCTTACTGGCGGCCAAGCAACTGGACAACAGCGACGGCCAACTGCTCAGCAACCAGAAACTTACCCTGCAAATCGACAATGCGCTGACCTCGGTCAAAGGCAAAATCGCCGCCGCTACCTTGCAGGTTCGTGCCGCGAGCCTCGATACCAGCGCCGGCAAAATGCTCAGCGATGGCGACCTGCAAATCACCGTCGACGGTCTGCTGAGCAACCAGAACCAGGACCTGACCAAAGGCCTGATCAAAGCGACCGGGCAACTCACTCTCAACAGCAACGGCTTGAACAACCTGGGCGGTAACCTGTTCGGTGGCACCGGCATCAGTATCGATCTGGGCACCGTATCGGCCGACCTGAATAACCAGGACGGCCTGATCAACACCAAAGGCGTGTTGAGCATCGCTCACCTGCGCGACCTGAATAATCAGAAAGGCGAAATCTCCAGCGTCCACAGCTTCAGCCTGAGCGGCAACCAACTGGATAACCGTGGCGGCAATCTGATCAGCAACGATCAGTTGACGCTCAACGCTGCCAGCCTGAACAACCAGGGCGGTCTGGTTTCCGGCTGGAACAAACTGGCCGTGACGGGCGGCAGTCTCGATAACAGTCAGGCAGGCGCAGTCTCCAGTCAGTTCGGTAATCTGGACATCAACCTCAGCGGCGCGTTGAT
This sequence comes from Pseudomonas sp. MDT1-16, assembly GCF_054898115.1. Classification (NCBI taxonomy): domain Bacteria; kingdom Pseudomonadati; phylum Pseudomonadota; class Gammaproteobacteria; order Pseudomonadales; family Pseudomonadaceae; genus Pseudomonas; species Pseudomonas sp. MDT1-16. Next base: position 4,585,053 of record NZ_CM142717.1, on the reverse strand, counting down.
CAATACCGGCAAGGGCGGTATGGGTGGCAACGGCAACGTGACCATCACCGCTGCCAGCCTCGACAACAGCAATGGCGTTGTCAGCAGTAATGGCAAGCAAACCCTGACGATGACCCAAGGCCCGATCAATAACTCCGCGGGCGGCCTGATCGAAAGTGGCGACACCCTGGACATCAATGCGTCGAGCCTGAACAACAACGCCGGGAAAATCACTGGCAAAAAAGCCCTGACGTTCACGGGCACAAGCCTGGATAACAGCAACGGCAGCCTGGTCGGCAACGACAGCGTCACCCTCGACTTGCTCGGTGCGCTGACCAACACCAACGGCGCGCTCGGCAGCACCGGCCCGCTGGTGATCAAGCGTTCCGGCAGCATCGACAACCAAGGCGGCCAGTTGCTTAGTCAAAGCCTGTTAACTCTGTTGACCGGCGATTTGAACAATAGCCAGCACGGCACCGTTTCCGCCAATGGACAACTCGACCTCACCGCCACCGGTAGTGTTCGTAACAGTGCCGATGGTCTGATCTACAGCCGTGATGCCGGTGTTAATTTCAAAGCGGCCTCTCTCAACAATGCCGGCGGCGCGCTGCAAAGCCAGGGTGCATTGACCCTGGACGTGAAGGGCGGCGCCATCGACAACCAGGGCGGCAAGGTCATCGCCCAGAACGGTGAGCTGAACATCACCGCCGCCAGCCTCGACAGCCGCGCCGGTGTGCTGTCGAGCCTCAAAGGTTTGCTGCAGACCCGCCTGACGGGTGTATTGCGCAACGGCCAGGGCGGCAAGATCGAAGGCAATCGCCTCGACCTTCAGGCCTTGGGCGGAATCTACAGCGATGGCGGGCGCATTGCCGCCAACACGGGCGACATTCTGCTCAACGCGGGCGGCGCTGCTATCGATAACAGCAACGGAGGGATTTACGCCAAAGGCCAGGTCAAGGTTATTGGCGGCACACTGAACAACAACGCCGGCAAGATCAGTGGCGATGGTATCGACGTCGTTCTCGATAGCAACCTCACCAACCGCGGCGGCCTGATTGAAAGCGCCGGCACCCTCGCAGTGCGTGCCGCCAGCCTCGATAACCAGACGGGCAAACTGCGTGCGCTGGGTATCAGCGGGAAAACCAACTTCCAGATCGGCAGCCTGTTCGATAACCGCAATGGTCTGCTGGAAACGGCCAACACTGACCTGACCCTCGCCACACCTAGCTTCCTGAACGCTGGCGGTACCGTGACTCATGTGGGCGTGGGTGAGTTCGATATTTCGACGGCCAATGTCATGAATGCCGGGGGGGCGCTGGTGACTCGTGGCGGCCTGACCCTCAATGCGGACAGTTGGACCAACAGCGGCGTTATTCAGGCCGGACGTCTGACGGTCAACGTCAACAACTTCGCGCAAACCGTAAGCGGTCAATTGCTGGCGTCGAACCACCTCGAAGGCCGAGGCGTGAACTGGACCAACGATGGGTTGATTGCCAGTGATGGCAGCCTGGATTTGCAGTTGACCGGGGGGTATAAGGGCGATGGTCGGGTAAGCAGCCTGGGTAATCTTGGCCTGACCGCAGGGCAATTAAATTTGAGCACGGCGTCGACAATCGCCAGCGGTGGCGATGCCCGGATCGATGTTGGCGGGCAGTTGAACAACCACGGTCGCTTGACCTCAAGCGCAAATATGCAAGTCCAGGCGGGCGGTGTAAGTAATTTTGGCACGCTGGGCAGTGGGCAGAACCTGACGATAAAAACGCCGACCTTGCTCAATGAGCGCGGGTTGATTTTTAGCGGGAAAGATATGAGTTTGTTGGTGAATGATTTCACCAATCAGAACGGTTCCCTGTTCAGCCTCGCCAACCTCAATATTGCTGGAGTCAATGGTGGTCAAGCCAATAATGTAAGAAATCTGGCATCGACGATTACGATCGACGGCGATTTAACATTGGCGGCTAATGTCTTTCTTAATAAGACTGAGGGTGTGCTGGGAAAAGAGAAGCTGGTCTCGGGAGATATAACCTACGCGTGCCAGGGCGGAGAATGTAAGTGGGTTAACTACTATATTGAAGAGCACTATGAGTCCGAGTCGACCACTACTGGGGAAAGCTCCGTCATCTCTGTCGCAGGCAATATAAATGCGACGGTAGGTGAGTTCACTAACTTTGCCTCGGTGATTTCTGCGGGGAAAAATATCAAACTTGACGTGGGGTCGTTTGATAACACGGCACTGGATTCGGGAAGTTATACGAAGACTCTCATCTATAACGCCCGGGTACGTGATTTGATGGGGCTGGTTGATGAAGACACGGGTCCAATCACGGCCTACGCTCGCAGAAACTCCAAATATATTCACCAGTACTCAGATTATGTTTGTTACGGCCAGGATTGGCAGGGCTGCGGTCCAGGCACTATACCGCGAAGCAGTCAGACCACCACGACCTTGAATCCAGACTTTGGGATCGGCGCCGAGGTTGCCGTGCCTGCAAGAATATTCGGCTACGACTTCAAGGGTGGCGATACTGTCTTCACCAGCAAGGGCGGGGCACCGTCAATTGTTCAGGCAGGGCAAGCGCTGGAAGTTAACGCCAAAACAACCCTTAAAAATGGCAGCCTTCAGGCCTATACGGCGTTTACAGGCGTAGCGAAGAATTCTCCGGATACAGGTGTAAACCGGGGAGCTACGATTCCGGTTATTCGAATCAATGCTCAGCTACCACCGGACTTGGCCCAGCAACAGGTCAACCCGCTGACACTTCCTGGTTTCACCCTGCCGACCGGTGACAACGGCCTGTTCCGCCTTAGCGGTAAAGGCGGCACCGAGCAGACGATCCTACCCGGACAGAGCTGGACTATTGGTTCCGTTACGGCCGGTAACACGCAGCGCTCGGACGGCATGCCTGTCAGGCAAGCCACCGAATTCCAGTTCGACAAGAACGACCCGGTCTCGGTCAAAAATCGCGAGCTGACCCTGGCCAGTCGCCCGTCGGTGAATCTCAACGACAAGGCCGCTCAGGTCAACGTCAATGCCGCCGCCGGTGACGGTCCGGTCGGTGTGCTGTTGCCCGGGAGCCCGTCCTTCAATGTGCCACGTGTGCAGGGACTGCCTGACACCAGCGTGCGCTCCAACCCGCACAAGTACCTGATCGAAACCAACCCGGTACTGACCAACCTCAAGCAGTTCATGAGTTCGGACTACCTGTTGGCGAACCTCGGCTACGACCCGGACACCAGCGCCAAACGCCTGGGCGATGGTTTGTTTGAGCAACGCCTGGTCCAGCAATCGATCGTCGCACGCACCGGCCAGCGCTTCCTCGACGGTCAGACCTCTGACGAAGCGATGTTCAAGTACCTGATGAACAACGCCATCGCCAGCAAGGTCCAGCTCAACCTGTCCATGGGCGTGACGCTTACCGCCCAGCAAGTCGCTGCCCTGACCCACGACATCGTCTGGCTCGAAGAGCACGTAGTGAACGGTGAAAAAGTCTTGGTGCCGGTGCTCTATCTGGCCCAGGCCAACAATCGTCTGGCACCCAATGGCGCATTGATCCAGGGCGGCGACGTGACCCTGATCGCCGGCCAGGACCTGAACAATGCCGGCACCCTGCGCGCCACTAACAACCTTTCCGCCGAGGCCGGCAACGACCTCACCAACACCGGCTTGATCGAGGCGGGTGATCGCCTGACGCTGAAGGCGGGCAACAACATCGTCAACAAATCGGGCGGGATCATCTCCGGTCGCGACGTCAGTCTGACGGCAACCAATGGTGATGTGATCAACCAGCGTGACGTGACCGGTGTTGATGTCCGTCGGGGTGGAAGTCTGCAGCATCGCGATTATCTCGATAACGCGGCGCGGATCGAGGCGGCCAACGATCTGAGTATCAATGCGGGTCGTGACATCAACAACATTGGCGGTGTGTTGCAGAGTGGGCGTGACCTCGATCTTAGTGCGACTCGAGACGTCAACATCACCTCAGTCCAGGATCGCAGCACCAATGCGCGTGGCAGCCATTTTCTCAACCAGACCATTACCCAGCATGCTGCTGAAGTGACGTCTGGCCGGGATCTGTCGATCAGCGCTGATCGTGACGTCGCCATTGTTGCCAGTCGTCTGGACGCCAAGCGTGATATCGGGGTCAATGCAGGCAATGACATAATTATCACCTCGGCCGCCAACGAGAGCGATTACGTATCGCGCAGCAAAAAGCGCGCGCAGGAAACCCACAGCACTACTCAGCAGGCTTCCGTGCTGAACGCTGGTCGAGACATTGCCCTTAATGCGGGCAACGATCTGGGGATCATCGCCAGCCGGATCAAAGCTTCGGAGAACATTGATCTAGATGCCGTGCAAGACATCACCGTCGCTTCGGCCAAAGACGAAAGTTCGTCTTACTATTACAAAAAGAAAAAAGGGTCGTTCGGCCGCAGTAGCACCACTCAGAAAGAAAGCTACGACAGCACAAACGTCGCCTCGGTGATTGAGGCGGGGAATGACCTGACCGTCAACGCCACCAAGGATGAAGACGGCGCGGTCAGCCTCGATGGTGGGCGTAACGTCACGATCATCGGCAGTCAGCTGAAGGCCGGTAATGATTTGGTGGTCGGTGCGACCAACGATGTCGCAGTGCTCTCAGCCACCGAAGAAACCGGCGACTACAGCAAGAAGACCAAGACCGGTCTATTCGGCATGTCGAGCAGCGGCAAGAGCCAACTGCAGACCACCGTCACCCACATCGGTAGTGAACTGGATGCTGGCCACGATGCGGTCATTCTGGCGGGGCGCGATGTGCGGTTGAACGCCAGTGAAGTCAATGCCGAAAATGATGCCGAACTGCACGCCGGGCTGGTGGACAAAACCGGTGACATCACGCTGTCGTCCTCCGATGATCTGACCTACAGCCGCGCCGAGGAGTACAAGAAAAAGCTGGGCCTGACGCTCAAGGACGCTATCGGCTGGGCGGTCGGCACGCCAAGTTTCGGGGGTGATATTACTGTCAACTCGTCACACAAAGAGGGGCGCGAGGTCGTCAGTTCCAACAGTGTTGGCAGCCAGGTCAACGCCGGAAATGACGCGATTCTGAATGCGGCCCGTGACATCAATATCATCGGCAGCGGCATCAGCACCGGTAACAACGCGAAGCTGGATGCCGGGCGTGATGTCAACGTCCTCGCCTCCACCGATCAACAGCGCAGCAACAGTTGGGAAACCGATAAAAGCACCGGCCTCAAGCAAACCGTCGATAACAACGGGTACACCACGTTTGTCGGTAATGAAACCATCAAGCATGGGGTGGATAGCAGCGGTTATACGGCGGCGGGCAGCTCCATTGATGCCGGTATGAACCTCAAGGTAACGGCTGGCCGCGATATCAACCAGCAAGGGTCCGACCTTGAAGCCGAAAACAATATAAAGCTCAAAGCCGGTCGCAATATCAATATCGATGCGGCGGAAGAAGCCAACGTAGTCACCACCCGTGACAGCGTGAAACGTACTGGCAGCACCACGACTGTCGCTTACAACTTTGGCAACACCGTTGATAGCCTTAAAGGCACAGGCAAAGGTGAGGATGGGGTCAGCAAGGGTTCCAGCGTTCTGAAGTCGGTTGATGCCCTGGATCAGTTTTTCAGCGGGCCGAAGTTCGACGGGCACATTGGCAGCTCAAGCACCAGCCAGGCCCAAACCCAGACCTCCGTGACACATCGTCCATCCAGCCTGTCGGCCGGTGGTGATATCACGCTAGAGGCTGAAAATGTCAACGTGAAAGGAAGCCAGTTCGATGCCGGGCGAGACATCAATGTCACAGGGCGCAACATCACTTTTGATGTGGCACACGGTGCCGAAAACAGCGAAGACACTCAGACCCAAAGCAAGGGCGGCCTCAAGGGTGGCACCACCGGCGGCTTCAAACTGGGCGTTGGTATCAGTAATGCTGGCAATAAGGGAGAGTCGAGCCAAGGCACCTCTACAGCGACGCAACTGAACGCCGGTGGCAGCATCAATCTGGACGCGAAAAACGATCTGACGCTGATCGCGACTCAGGTGACTGCCGAACGGGATATCAAACTCAAGGCTGGCAACGACCTGAACGTGCTGTCCACGCAAAATGCTTACAGCAGTGAAAACGACCGCCGCAGCTGGGGAGCAGAGGGCGGCATCATCCTCGGTAAAGACGGGTTTGGTATCTATGGCTCCGCCAATATCGGTATCGGCGATCTCAACCGTGAAGGCGTAAAACAACAGGAAGCCTACCTGTACGCAGGCAATAACCTCAACTTCGAAAGTGGCCGTGACACCAACATCGCTGGCGCCACATTGCGTGGTGATGAAGTGATTGGTGATGTGGGTCGCAATCTCACTGTGAGCTCGGTGCCTGATACCGGCAAAGTGCGTGGGCAAGAACTGGACCTGAGCATCACTGGTTCGTTTTACGGTGTCAGTGGTTCGGTCGGGTATGGCAAAACCACTGGCCAGACCAACTGGGTTGAAAACCAGACGGTGATCAGCGGTAAAAACAAAGTCGATATCCGCACCGAAGGCCACACGCAGCTGGATGGCGCAGTACTGACCGCCGACAATGGCAATCTCAAGCTGGATACCGATACCCTGGGTTTCCGCAATATCACCGGCAAGGACAACGAGCACGGTTACTACCTGAATGTCAGTGGTAGCTACGGCGCGGAGGGTGGCTCCCAAGCCGACAAACCCAACAAAGGCATGGAAGCCCCGGATAAGAACAGTTGGGCGGTGGAGGGTTACAACTACACCAAGGATCGTGAGCAGACGCTGAACGCCACAGTGGGCGCGGGCGAAATTGTCGTGCGTCATGACAAGGCTACCGGACAGGACTCAACGGCCGGGCTCAATCGCGATGTGAACAAGGCATACGAAGTAACTCGGGATGAGGAGCATCGGACGGATCTGTATGTCAGCAGTACCTCGATTGATGCGGTAATGCATCCGATCGATACCGTGGATGGTTGGAATAATAGCGCTATTAATTACAGCGATACCGCCAAAGCAAACTTTAATGCGTTGGCTTTGGTTATCGGTAATCAGATTGATCGAATCCAACATGAAGGTGCTGGGCAAGGCGCGATCGCAGCGGGCGGGCAAGAAGTTGCCGAACAGGCCCTATCCGCTTTAGTGGAGGCGGGTTACAGCAGGAAAGATGCTCGGGTGATGTTGGAAGATCCGGCCTTTCAAAGTCAGGTCCTGGCTCAGCTAAAACAGCTCAATGACCTATCCAAGTATCAGTCGGAAACGATAGCCGCGGTTAAGGATGATCTGGCCGACAAGAACATTGTCGAGAAGAACATCGTTATCAAAGGCCCTGCCATTACCAACTCCAAGCTTGCCCTTGATCGTGTTTCTGACATTAACAAATACCTGAAGGCCAATCCCGACAAGGTTCAGGCTGTCGAGCTTATTCTTGCTGCTGCGCAGGGCCCGAAGGGCATGATTTTGTATGCCACTCAAAAGGTCCTAGGCGAAACGTCCTTGGTACAGTCTTTGAACCAGCTTCAAAGTGATCTGCAAGGTATTGTCGGACGCAAGATCGCTGAAGGTATTGAGGGTAAAAAGCTTAATGAGGATGTTGACCTGGATGCTTGGCGATTGGGCGGTGGGTCGCTCATGGCCTCGATCCTGATAGGGATGGCGACCCCGAGTCACGATAGGGCTGGTGGAAGGGCTATCGAAGTTTTGAAAAAAAATCCGTCTGAAATTTTAGGTGGACCTCATAGAGATACCACTAAACCTAAGAATGATGGATTTGATTCGCACCACTGCCCCGCAAAGGGATGCTATGACGGCGCCCCAATAAGCACCAAGAATGGTCCAGCAATAAAAATGACACCAGCCGATCATGCAAGAACAGCGAGCCATGGTAATTCGGCCAAGGCTGTGGCATATAGGGAGAAACAGGAGGAGCTCCTCAGACAAGGCAAACTGATGGAAGCTATCGATATGGATATTCGAGATATAAGAAGCAAATTTGGCGATAAATACGATGGGGCGATAAAACAGATGTTGGACTATGCCTCAAAGCTGAATCCTGAAGATTTCAAGAGATAAGTATATGAATTTTGAATTGCTGAGCTTCGGAGATCTTGGTTTAATTAAAGCCGGGATGAGTAGGGATCGTGTGAGAACGATTTTAGGCGAAAACTTTGAAGAGTTTTTCAAGGTGGAAGATTCTATAGTCCCTACAGACGCCTATGATGATCTCGGCTTGCACGTTTATTATCTTGAAAATCACAATATTGAAGGCGTGGAATTTCTGAAGTGGAGCAATTTTTTCTGGGGTTCACAACGTTTGGTAGGTGTTGGCTCGCATGAGGTGCAGAGTTTTCTTGAGCGGGCTGGAGAAGTCCTTGAGTTCAACTCTTCAGGTTATTATTTAAATAGGTTAGGGTTGCGTTTTTACGTTCCAGATATACGTGAAGATGACGCTTTGGTTGAGGCTGTGTATGTGGTTTTTTCAGATGAGCAGCCAATTTGAAATTACATAGGGGGCGGTTGCAGCAGCTGAGTGCAACACGCCTATTGAGTTGAAGAGGAGCCTCATGTTGCAATCCAATTAGCTGAGTGAGTACCTCGATCGGGCACTGCCAGTTAAATCGCTTGCGTGGTCGGATGGTCAGCATATACGCAAACTTATCCAGCTCCTCTTGGCTGTGCTTGGACAGGTCGGTTCCCTTCGGCAAAAACCGGCGGACAAGGCTGTTGGTGTTCTCGTTGGTCCCGCGCTGCGCCGACGACGGCAGCGCCAAGCCGCAATTGGCTATCGACTCCTCGGCCTTGGGTGGCATGTACGCCGGGGCGATCAAACTGGTGGGCACCGAAGCCGGGGTCGGGGTGAAACTCGATGGCAACCTGGCGGCCAGTGGCGGGGATATTCAAATCGACGTCAACGGCCACCTGAGCATGGTCAAAGCTACCGCCAGTAATGTCGTCGACATCAAAGCCAGAAGCCTCGATGCCCACGGACCGGTGTACGCCGGAACGCAATTGGCCGTGCAGACCGCCGAAGACCTGGTCAACCGTCAAAGCCTCGCCGCCAGGGACACGGTGCGTCTGAGTAGCGGCGGCAAACTGAACAACCTCGGTGTCATCGAAGCCGGGGTCAATGCCGACAATAGCCGCAACGCCAGCGGTGATCTTGCCCTCAACAGCCAGGCCCTGAGCAACAGCGGCAGCCTGTTGGCCAGCCGTTCCTTGAACGCGCAGGTCAGTGGTGCGCTCGATAACCAGAACGGCATCATTCAGGGACGCAACGTCACGCTCAACGCCGCTCGATTGCTCAACCAGGGGCTCAATGCGCGGATCTTCGGCGAAGGCAGTCTGGCGTTCAACGCCCCGGCCATTGTCAACCTCAACGGTCTGATCCGCTTCGCCGATGGCCAGGCGGCGACCCTGACCCTCGACAGCCTGGACAACCGCCAGGGCCGCATCGAAATCGCCGGCGGCAGCCTGACGCTCAAAGCTCGGGAGTTGAAGAATGGCGACGGCAAAATGATTGCCGGGCGCCTGGACCTCGACACCCGTCAACTCGACAACACCAACGGTTTGATCGCGGCCAATCAGACCAACGCCAAAGTCACGGCCAGCGAGCGTCTGGACAACGGCAAAGGAAAAATTCAGGCGCAGACAGCCCTGTCGTTGTCCGGCGGCGAACTGCTCAACCAGGGCGGCACGCTGGTCGCCGATAAAGTGACCGTCAACGCCACCCGCCTGGATAACAGCCAAAAAGGCGTGATCAGCGCCGAGGGTGGTGCACTGGACCTGACCCTCGACGAAGACCTCGATAACCACGACGGCAAGGTGCAGGCCTCGACCCGACTGAGCGTCACCGCCCAGAGCATCAACAACCGCAACGCCAGCCTGACGGGCAAAACCCTCGAGCTGACCAGCCGCGGCAAACTCGACAACACGCAGGGCACGATCTCGTCCGAAGACAGTGTTCTGGGTACCCAGGATCTGGACAACACTCAGGGGCTGATTCAGGGCACCGCGGGCCTCAAAGTTGTTGGCCGTGACCTGGATAACACCGAGGGCAAGCTGCTGGGCGGCACCGTCCATACGACACTCGACCATCTCACACAGAACACCCACGGCACCTTAAGCGCCGAGACCGGCACGCTCATGCTGATCGTCACTCAACACCTGAACAATGCCCTGGGTCGTTTGCAGGCCACCCACGGGGACGTGGACATTCAGGCCGCGAGCCTGGACAACCGCCAAGGTGTCGTGGCCGGTCAGCAAGTGTTGTTGGTCGCCGAAGGCGGGCGCATCGACAACCGTGGCGGGCGGATCATGGGTGATCGTCTGGACCTGCAAGCCGCCAGCCTCGACAACAGCGATAAAGGCCTGTTGGCGGCCGGCGTTGACGGCGCACGGTTGATCCTCAAGCAAACGGCTCCCGGTCAGTCACAGTTGCTCAACCTCAAGGGCCGGATTCAAAGCGAAGCCGGTCTGCGGATCGAGAGTGACACGGTCGACAACAGTGCCGGCGTCCTGCTCGGTAAAACCGTTGACGTCACCGCGAGGCAACTGAGCAACAACGACAAGGGCGGCATCGTCAGCAGCGATGGCACCCTCGAACTGAAAGTCGCCGGTGTTTTCAGCAACGTCACCGGCGTGGTCGACGCCGCTGATCAGCGCCTGCTGCTTGAACAGCTCACCCAGCTCGACAACCGTGGCGGCACTTTGCGCGGCAAGCGTCTGGACATCAGCAGCACGGCCGTCGACAACCGCAACGAAGGCCAGATCATCGCCGGCAGCGATGGCCTGAAAATCGTCGGCACAAGCCTGCAGAACCAGCAAGGTGTGATCCTCGCCAACGGCAGCCACGGGGAACTGGCGCTGGGCCAGGGCAGCCTGCAGAACCAGGGCGGGACCCTTCAGGCCGACAGCCTGGACATCACCGCCGCCGACCTCGACAACAGCGCCGTCAACGGTAAGGCCGGGCTGATGTCCAGTCTGCTGGGCGACCTGAAGTTGACGGTCACTCGCCTGACCAACCGCGCTGGCAAGTTGTTTGCCAAAGACCAGGTCATCTTCGATGGTTCAAGCCTGGACAACGCCGGCGGTGAAATCAGCGGCACCCTGCTGGGGCTCGAAGCCGTCAGCCAGATTCTCAATCAGGGCGGGTTGATCGAGTCGGCCACCGACCTGAAACTCATCAGCGGCCAGTTGAATAACAGCGCCGGTGGCCAGGTCCGCGCGCTCGGGGGCGCGTCCAGTCAGATCAAACTGACCGGCAACCTGAACAACCAGAACGGCGTCATCGAGATCGGCAGCCAGAACCTGACCCTCAGCGGCGTTCAGCTCAATAACCTCAGTGGCCGCGTACGTCACGCGGCGCAAGGTCTATTCGACCTCGACCTGAATAACCTGACCGGCAGCCAGGGCAGCCTCACCGGTCTGGGCAATGGCAGCTGGGACATTGGCGCCGTCAATGGGGTGGGCACCTGGCAGCTCAATGGCGGCCTGACCTACACCAGCGCGCAAGACCTGACCCTCATTGCCGGTGACCGTATCGCCAGCGCTTCGGCGCTGAGCCTGAATGTCGCCAACCTGAACAACGCCGGTGAACTGCTCAGTGACGGCAACCTGTCGCTGAGCCTGGGCGGCAATCTGCTCAACAGCGGCCGAGTCTCAGCCAAGCAAAAATTGACCATCGGCGCCAACGATCTGATCCAGCGCGACGGGCGTCTGGTCAGTGGCGGCGACACCGAACTGACCCTGCGCGGCACCCTCGACAACCTCGGCCGCCTGATCGCCAATCAAAACCTGACGGTGACGGCGGCTCGGATCGATAACAAAGGCACCCTCGGCGCTCAAGGCAAGGTCACTTTCAACGCGGCCAACGGCATCAGTAACGGCGCCGATACCCTGTTGTTCAGCGGCGGTGCAATGGAGTTGCACGGCAACAGCCTGAGCAACTATTACGGCGACATCTACAGCCGCGGCAACCTGACCTTCAGTGCCCTGAATGGCGGCCGTGCGGCCTCGTTCAGCAACCTGTCGGCCACTGTCGAAAGCGAAGGCGACATCGACATCAACGTCGCGTCGCTGGTGAACGCCAAATCCGAATTCGAACTGACGTCCGGGCAATCTTCCGGCAGCCTGAAGTGGAAATGCGGCCAGCACTGCGATGGTAGCGACGGCTGGAAACGCGGCAAGATCACCCTCATCACTGAGTTCAACGACACCGTACTCAAGGACTCTCGCGCTTCGCGGTTGGTGGCCGGCAAAAACTTCACCGTCCACGCCAATCAGGTCGAAAACCGTTACAGCCTGATGGCGGCCAACGGCAACCTCGACCTGACCGCCGACAGCCTGCTCAACCAGGGTGCCGCGTCACGTTCGGGCCACCGCGTCGTGACCATCGGTACTCCCGGTCGTATCGACAACAGCCTCTGGGACAAGATGGAGTACATCGATGTTCCGGCGTTCAATGCGGCGACCGCGGCAGGTAATTTCGATGAAGTGCGTTTCAAGGAACTCAGCGACCGTTCGAGTGACGACCGATTCGCCGTGCAGAGCGACGTCACCACCTGGAATGAAAACGGCAACACCGTTTACGCCGCCGTATTGCAAGCCGGTGGCAACGTAAGACTGAACGTCACCAACAACATCCAGAACGGCACGCTTTACGAGAACACCTACGGCCAACTGACCGGTTCGCTGAGCAGCGAGCAGACGGCCTCGGTCGGCGGTATCAACATCAACCTGGGCAAACGCAGCACCGACGCCAGCGCCCAGGTGCCCAAGGACATCACGCGCATCGAACGCGTGGATGCCGATGGCGTGAAGCAAGTCCGCTTCGTCCCGGTCGACTTCCGGGGTGTGCCGTTTGCCGCCGTGGACCCGACGGCGTCTTCGACCTTCCGGCTGCCCCAAGGGCCGTACGGAATGTTCGTGCAGAGTCGCAATCCGCAAAGCCGTTACCTGATCGAAACCAACCCGGAGCTGACTCAGTCGGCGCCGTTCATGAGTTCCGATTACCTGCTGGGCAAGCTCAACTTCAGCGCCGATGAAGCCGCGCGGCGCCTCGGTGACGGTCGTTATGAATCCCGTTTGATCAGCGATGCGGTGCTGGCCAAAACTGGCCAACGCTTTCTCGCCAACGGGCTGAACGACGATAACGAGCAATTCCGTTATCTGATGGACAACGCCCTGACCAGCAAAACCGCGTTGAACCTGTCCGTGGGCGTAAGACTGACGTCCGAGCAGGTCGCGGCCCTGACCCACGACATCGTGTGGATGGAAGAGCGCATCGTCGATGGCCAGAAAGTGCTGGTGCCGGTGCTGTATCTGGCGCAAGCCGAATCGCGCAACGTGCGCGGCGGCAGTCTGATCCAGGGCCGCGACCTGACCCTGATCGCCGGCAACGACCTGGTCAACGTCGGCACCCTGCGCGGCACCCACAACCTGTCCGCCGACGTCAAAGGCAGCCTCTATCAGGGCGGTCTGGTCGAAGCCAAAGAGCGCCTGAGCCTCATGGCCACGGACAGTATCCGCAACGCCCTGGCCGGCGAAATTCGCGGCAATCAGGTCAGCCTCGCCACCCTCAAGGGCGACATCGTCAATGACCGCACCGCCATCGCCGTGGGTGCAGGCTCCGGCATGCGCACCCTGGTCGATGAGGGCGGCAGCATCAGCGCCCGCGACACACTGACCATCAAATCCGCCCGCGACCTGACCAACTCAGCGGCCATCAGCAGCGGCGGCGACGCCAGCCTGAGCGCCACCCGCGACCTCAACCTGCTGGCCACGCGCAACGAAAGCGAAATCCACGAACTGGCAGACGGCGGCCATCGCTCCACCATCACCACCACCGTGGAAAACCTGGCCTCCAGCGTCACCGCCGGCGGCAACCTGACCCTTAACGCCGGCCGCGACATCAACGTCATCGCCAGCACGGCCAAGGCCGAAGGCAACCTCACCGCCGACGCCGGGCGCGACCTCACCCTGGCCTCGGCCGGCGACGAACACAACGTCGAAACCCGCAGCAAGGACGGCAAAAAACGCATCCACGAAGAGGACAACCACACCGTTCAGAAAGCGGCTGAGTTCAGTGCTGGCGGCAATGTCAAAACCAGCTCCGGTAGGGACACGACGCTGATCGCGAGCAAAATCAGCGCGGGGAACGAGGCGTATGTGTACGCGGGTAATGACCTGAATCTGCTGGCGGCGCAGAACAAGGATTACACGCTGTATGACATGAAGGAGAAGGGCGGTTGGGGCGCCGAGAAAACCCAGCGTGATGAAGTCACGCAGATCACCCATGTGGGCAGCGAGATCAAGACCGGGGGCAACCTGACGCTGATCAGCGAGGGCGATCAGCGCTATCAGGTGGCGAAGCTGGAGAGTGGCAAGGACATCACGTTGGACAGTGGCGGGGTGATTGTTTTTGAAGGGGTGAAGGACCTGCATGACGAGAGCCACACCAAGAGTGATGGCGATGCCTTCTGGACCTCATCGAAAGGCAAGGGCAATACCGACGAGACACTGCGCCAGACCCAGATGATTGCCAAAGGCAACATCACGATCAAAGCCGTCGAAGGCCTGCAAATCGATCTCAAGCATATTGACCAGAAGAGTGTCAGCCAGACCATCGATGCGATGGTCCAGGCTGATCCGCAATTGGCTTGGCTCAAACAAGCTGAAGCACGCGACGATGTGGACTGGAGGCAGGTCAAGGAAATCCATGAGTCGTTCAAGTACAGCAACTCGGGATTAGGGCCAGCATCGCAATTGATCATTGCGATTGCGTTGGCTGCCGTCATGGGGCCGATGATGGCCGGCATGAACACGATGTTGCAGGCGGTCGCGGTGAGTGCCGCGACAAAGGCCACTGTCAGCACCATCGACAACCGGGGCAATCTTGGCAAGGTCATCAAAGACGTTACCTCGAAAGACAGTATCAAAGGCTATGTGACAGCCGCCGCGACAGCCGGCGTGATGCAAGGGCTCAATTACAATCCGGGCGCACTGGGGCTGGATGCCAAGAGCATGCAGATTGTGGCGGTCAAGGTCACCGCCGATGCTCTGATCAAAACGGCTGTTTACGGCGGAAGCCTGAAGGACAATCTGGCCAGTTCGGCTGTCAGCGCGGCCGCAAGTATCGGTGGCGCTGTCGGGGCTGGGGAAATTGGCGATCTCAACCTGCCAGAAGGCGGTTTGGCAAAAATCCTCTTGCATGCGGGCCTGGGTGGTTTGCTGGCTGAAGCGATGGGCGGTGATTTCCGCACCGGAGCGCTGGCGGGTGGCGCTAACGAGATACTGGTCGGATTGCTCGGTGACAAGCTCTTGCCTTCGAACCTTGTCCCGGGCTCTGCGGAATACAACCAGGCCCAGGCCAACCTCCTTGCGCTGTCGCAAATTGTCGGTGTGCTAGGCGCAGCAGCTTCCGGGGGCGATGTCGGGGTGGGCGCTGCGGTGGCGGCGAATGCAACGCAGTACAACTACCTGACTCACCAGGCATTTGATGAGGTCGATAATTGCCTGTCGGGCAGACTTGCTCCACTCAGCAGCAGAAAGACGCGGCGATCGCGAAGGCTGAGAAAATGAGTGAGTTTCTGGATTCTGAAATGCGTAGCATGTGTGATAAAGCTCCTCAAAGTGATGGCTGCCGGACGGCGGTGAACGCTGCGATAAAGTACATCGCCATGCAGGATGCATGGAATATCATGCACAGTGATGTTTCTCGCACATCGCAAAGTACCTTTAACTATCTCTATAGTACGGAAGGTGCGTCCGACCGGTTGGTTACCTATCTGAATACTATCGACAATCGAGCAAATTTTTTTGGAGCCAGTAATCTCTATGAACAACAACTTGGGATAGGGGCCAAGTGGTTCTGGGGTGCGGAGGCCGTTTCTAGGGCGCCATTGAATGGGTTAGGTGCAGATGGAAATGCATCTTACATAACCTTTGGTCTGGGTTGGTTGTTGGCTCCAGTATATAGCTGGCGTACAGCGGCTGGTGATGCACTGATCAACGGCGGGTTCGATAACTTCAAGGGTCTATTCAATAAAGTCAGTACTGATCCTGTTGCTTGGGATATAAATCAATTAAAGACCGAGCAGTCTTTACTGCAGTCAATTCATGAAAGATTTTTGGAGGAGCACCATATTTTTCAGAATATTGGAAGGCTAGCTACTGATACTTCAATTTGGCCCGACTCCATTGTTGGTGCCAATGGTGGGGTGTCTATTTTGGACTATAAATCTCGGGTGGAATTTGGTTGCAAATTACTGGGGCACTCTAAGAGTCAAGGTTGTGTGCCATGAGTAGAGTCATTTATCCACGTCGTAAAGTTTTTCTGGCTTTTTTTCTTTGTCCGCTAGTACTTGGATTCATTGCCGGAATTATCAGAACAGTAGCAGTGCTCGCCGAGTTGGTGAGTAATCCAAAATTGTTGGGTTCGGTGAGGGGCGCTGAATTGCTGTTAATGCCGTTTTTGACCCCTCTTCTCATACAGTTAGCTTTCTTTCTGCCGTTTCTGGGTTACGCATTGGCGATTGCATTAATTAAAGTCAAGAAAACACCGCGTAACTGTATGGTGGTTTCCTTTTTGGGAAGTTGTATAGCAACATCGTGGGTATTGTTGTTTATTTCAAATGTGGTGCAAAATATTAAGGGGGCTCAGTACTCAGACTATGTCGTTGAGCTTCTGATACTGTTCGTCGCATCGATGGCTACCTGTTGGTTAACGGCCCATTTCTTTTTGCCTGAGGAAGGTTATGTCGAAGATTAGATGTGGTAGGGTGTGTTGGGATAGCATTGAATCGTTGATTTTAGCGTGGTCTGTCCGACATTGTTTCTACAGGTTTAACTATCCATAAAAATCTGAGAGATTTTTTGCAGGGGATGGCCGTGAATAATAAGGTCACTTAGATCACCAGTTAACTTGATTTTATTTGTTCGATAAGGAGTGCTCGATGCGTTTTTTTGGTTGTTGGCTCCTATTGAGCTTGGCAGCGCTGCTGTCAGGCTGCAACACCACTCCCTACGACAAGGCGACGATTTACTACGATCGAGCGCAGTTCCCTGAACAAATCGTGAAAGACTATCCGGCGTTGAGTGATCCCATTCTCCAGCACGGACGTTGCTCGCTGATTATTGCTACGCCCGGTTCGAACACTGGTACTTACTACTTCTGCACCTATGCGCTGACGGCGAATGGGCTTTATGTGCAAGGATGGGACGCCAAGGTGCTGAAGTATGTGGAGATCGTGCACGTTGATTTGTCGATGCTCAAAAAAATATCCCTTTATTCATTCTTGCGAACGAACCAGCTTCAGTTGACAGAGGAGCGACGTCAGATAGCACTGAGTGCCTCCATTGACGAGGGCGGGTATGTCGATACTGCAGCCACTGAGCGTTTGTTCGAAACGATTAAACGCAAGGGTGTTCTCGTGGTGAAAAGCGAAGGCATGATGAACCCGCCTGCACCTGCGACGCCGATGATCATTCCAATCATCGTTCCGAAGTGAAGGCGCGATGGGGCAATTTTGGCTGAATGCGCAATGTGAAACGGGCGACCCATAGGTCGCCCGTTTTGCATTCACTCCGCAGCCTGCGCCCGCAACCGTCTGCCAATCACATCCATCAAATCACAACCATCGCGCAACGGGATGGCCAGCAGTTTGGAAAAGTCAGAAAGCACCACCGTGTCACAACCAATCTCGGCACGAAAGGCGATGTTCTCCAGCACCTGAGTGACGGTGCGGATGCGGTAATCCGCCATTGCTTGCAGGACGTCGAGTGGCGCTTGGGTATCAATAAGCAGAGAGGCCGGGATCAGGTCGATTCCGGTGAGGGGCATGTATCTATCCATAGCTGGAGTCTCTCGCAATTAAAAAGGACTCTCTGTGATCAGGTCGCCAAACCCGGTCACCTTTTGGGCGACGGGCTGACTATAGTCCTCATCCTTCAATCATTACAGGGGGCTGGTTCTGAGCTTTGTGTAGGGTATTTACTCTGTTGCAGTCGGACGTCTGAATGCAATTTTCACAGCACCACTTACCTCCTGTGGGAGCTCGCTCGCGAAAGCGGTGTATCAGTCGATATCCATGTTGAATGTTAGTCAGTCTTCGCGGGCAAGCCCACTTCCACAGGGGATTTGTGGTGTTCACTGGGACTGTGGCTAACCCGGGACCCAGTGAGAACGGGCCTTACTCCCCGTGGCAGCAACTGGCCGCTGCCTTGTCTTCGTACCGGTCGTGATGCCTTACCCACTCCATGATTTCCTCTTCATTGCGCCCCTTGGGTGTGAGATCCAGGTAGTTATAGGCCCCGACCAACATGTCCAGACCTCGGGCATAGGTGGAGTAGGTGTGAAAAATCTCGCCCGCTTCGTTGCGATAAAACACGCTGAGGCCGGGGAGTTCTTCTTCGGTGCCGTCGGATTTTTCGTAGTTGTAGGTGGCTTTACCGGCGGCGACGTCTTCTGCTCGGGCCGAGACGCCGAAGTCGTAGTTGAAGTCGCAGCCTTCTGACGACACCCAATCGAATTTCCAGCCCATGCGTCGTTTGAAGGCCTGGAATTCGACGAACGGTGCGTGGGAAACCGCCACCACGGCGACGTCATGATGGGCCAGGTGTTGGTTGGCGCCGTCGATGTGGTCAGACAGGAACGAGCAGCCGGAGCAGCCTTCGTCCCAGCCTGTGCCAAACATGAAGTGGTAAATGACCAACTGGCTACGGCCGCCGAACAGGTCAGCCAGTTTCAGTTCGCCGTTAGGGCCCTGAAAATGGTAGTCCTTGTCGATTTTCACCCAGGGCAGGGCGCGGCGTTCGGCGCTGAGTTTGTCGCGTTCTTTGGTGAAGGCTTTTTCGTGGGCCAAGTGTTGCTTACGGGCGGCGAGCCATTCTTCTCGGGAGACGACGGGATGATTCTGAATGTTCATTGGGATTCTCCTGCGGGGTGCTGGGAGGTGACTTACACAGCCTAGTCGTTTGGCCTAAGCCCAATTCGACATGCCACCGGTCGGTACAGGCAAAAACCTTGGCTGAACGGCTTCGAGCCGCGCCGGTCACAACTTAAGAAGGCCATCTCACTCACAGGCTTTGGAGGTTGAATCAGGATGACCACTTACAACTGGGATTTGATTGAACGCTTGCTGCACGAAGTGCAACACGGTGAGGCCAGTTTTACGCCGCGACCGTATGCCGAGCAGTACGTGGCGGAGAAAGCTTCGGAAGGCGAGCAGACTGAAAATCTGGATCACCTGAAAACGGTGGCCGGTGAGTATGAAAAGTTACTGTTGGCGCGCGGTTATATCGAGCCTCGACCAGAGGAACAGGGTGGCACGGGATCGAACTACATTTTGACGCCTCGAGGCTCGAGTTTATTGAGCCTGATCGACAGCAGTATTCCGGGCAATAACCATCCGCGGCAGGTGTTGGATGAGCAGGAAGATGCGCTGGATGAGGCGACGTTTGATGGGGTGGCGTCGAAGGCGCAGATTGCCTGAAGATCCCCGATAACCATAGATGTGGGAGCGGGCTTGCTCGCGAAAGCGTTGTAACAGTCGACAAAAAAGTTGAATGTTAAAGCGCTTTCGCGAGCAAGCCCGCTCCCACATTACTGGATTGATGTTGACGACTTAACCCTTCGCGGCTTTCAGGCACTTCAAATCATTGAAGTCTTTGCGCACCCCTTCTATTTTTTTCAGCAACTGCTGGCGCTGTTCCGGTGTGCTTTCGGCCATCAAATCTACAAACAGTCCCCGTGCCTGGGCTTCGGTGTTGGCGAAGGCCTGGCGATAAGCGGGCGTCCACAAGCTCTCGCGATTGACCAGAAGCGTCTCGATACGCTGTGGGAATTCTGGACTCTGGCGCTGCGCAACCGCTGCACTGAACTGCTTCTGCCAATGGACTCGGTTGGCGATCCATTGCGTATTTTGGTCACCCAAGCCGTTTGACCACGCGACAACGCGTAGCTGCTGGGTTGCGCTGAGCGGGCCGAGCCAGTCATTCAGGCGTTTTTCCATGCGCTGGCCACGTCCCTTGATCTGTTGATCGAGGGACGGTTTGAGGTAACGCTCCTGGCGTTTCTTCTGGTCCTTGGCGAAGGAGTCGTTCATCTCTGCGACTTGCTTGTCATCCAGCCCCTGTAACAGCTCAATGGCCGACGGGGTGATTTCCCGGGCGGTCTGGGCGATGGCGGCTTTGGCTTCCTGAGTGCGGGTTTGCAGCGCAACGTCGGTGACCTTGTTGGTCTCGACCATGACCTGTAAGCGGTCCAGCCAGTCGAGATAGCCCGGCAGTTGCGTGGTGCAATGCCAGCTCAGGTGCTCTTTGAGGCGCTCGTCGAACCATTCTTTCTGCTCCCCGTGCATGTTCAGGTAATCGCTGAGCGTCCAGGGAATGATCACATCGAGATTGCGATAGGCCAAGCCCACGCGGCTGCACGCACCGAGCACGAAACTGAGGGTGATAACGAGGGCGAGATACTTCAACCAGCGCGACATGGGCGAATCCTTTGCGAAGGTCTGGTTTCTTTAATTGGCTTCTCTATGTGAGCGCAGAATGATCCTGGCAGTTCAGCCGATCAATAAAAGGCGCGTTCGGCCTTGAGGGTGACCAGCCCGTCGCATTGGCTGTTGCGCCCGGAATAGGCGGAGCAGCTGCTGCCGCTCAAGCTGGAGTCACTGTAGATCAGGTCCAGATCGACGCCCATGAACGGCCGAGAAAGTTGCACTGACCAGTCGGTGAAATTGCCTACATTTCCACCGTCGACGGACACCGGCGTGTTGAGCTGGTGGGTGGTGTATTTCATGCTGATCCCGATGCCGAACGGCTGATTGCCACCGAGGTCGGCGAACACGGTGCTGTTCTGTTTGTCCGGGTCGTTGCTGAACGCTGCGCCAAAACGGCTGCCCAGAAAGGTCAGTCCACCGAAAAGCTCTTGGCTGTCGAGGGTGTCCACTTTCGGGTAGCTGTAACGGATCATGCCGACTTCGTACCCGAGGGTACTATCGAAAGGCTGTTTAAAGCCCATGTAGTAGTCGACTTCAAGGTTGGCCCCTGGCGTTAAACCCATGCTCGGTGCCCATTGGCCCACGTAAAAACCGCTGCCGTGACTCAGGTCGAGACCACCGTGGAACGAACCGGTGCTGGCAGGTTTGACCAGCCCCTGGGCCATGCTGCGGCTGGGGGTGGTGCCGAGTTTAAGATCGAAGTCGCCCAGTTCACGCTGAAAAATTTGCGCATGGGCGACCGAACACGACAGCAGGGTGCCGAGCAATAAATAGGAGGGTTTGAGCATGCGTCACTCCATGACAGCGAGGGGCAGGAACAAAAACCTACTGAAACGCTTGATCTAGACGTGTGCAAGCATACCGGCGAATGCTCGGCATCGAAGGCCGTTCGTCGATTTTTGAAATATTGATGTGCTTGGCGGGGTGTTGCGAGGGGGGTTCCAGTCCAAGCGCTTCGAAGCTCAAAGCGCTTAGGGACCAGGTGACGCGGCGGATCTTGGGAAGTTACTTCTTACCCAGGGTGATCTGCTTGGACGGGCCGAACGTCTGGCCGCTAACGCCTTTGGCAATTTGCTGGATCTCGCCGCCGGACTTGAGGAACGCAGCAATCTGGTTGTTGATCGATTCGCTGGTTTCAACGGCTGGAGCTGGCTTTGCTTTGCTGTTGGATGCTTTTACACGCATGGCGGCCATTAACCTATAGAAAATTAACTTGGCCAGGTATCGTACAGGAAATACTTGACAATTGCTTGGCAAATATCCCCCCGAAATACACAAGGCAGATGAAGCATCTATCGCAAGTTAGTATTCTTGATCACCCCCTAAGCTGCTGTTTTAACTAAGAACCATCGTCAAAAAACACAGTTTTTTGCTTGGCTGGCAGGTGCGCAAGTCGCCAGAACGGCCTGACGAGCGGCCAGGCGCGTGCGGTAGAACCCAGGAAAATTAAGCCCTTCAGAGGATTTTCTTCCGCCACCGGGCTGGCCAGCGAACGCGGCCCGCAAAACCGGGTAGAATGCCGCCCACGCAATGAGGGTATTGGAAATGGCTTTAGTCGGGCGCTACAACAGTTTGCAAGTGATTAAACACACTAACTTCGGTTTATATCTGGACGGTGGCGCGGAGGGCGAAATCCTCCTGCCTAATCGTTATATTCCCAAAGATATTCCCAACGAAGATGAAGATTGGCTCAACGTTTTTATTTATCTGGACAGCGATGACAAACTCATCGCAACTACCGAAAAACCGAAAGTTCAGGTCGGTGAGTTCGCCAGTTTAAAAGTCGTTGAAGTCAACAGCATCGGTGTTTTCCTGGATTGGGGCTTGCCGAAGGATCTGCTGCTGCCGTACTCCGAAGAAAAGCGCCAGATGACCGCCGGCGAGTATGTCGTGGTGCACGTCTACCTCGACAAGCACACCCGCCGCATCACCGCGACGGCGCGTCTGGACCGCTACCTCGACAAGACCCCGGGTAACTACACCCCTGGCCAGGAAGTTGATTTGCTGGTGGCCGAAGCCACCGAAATGGGCTTCAAGGCAATCATCAACAACAAGCACTGGGGCCTGATCCACAAGAACGAAATCTTCAAGTTCATGCGCGCCGGTAAAGAAGAGAAGGGCTTTATCAAAGAAGTCCGTGCCGACGGTAAGATCAGCCTGAGCCTGCAACCTGTGGGCGAAGAAGCCGCCACCAGCCTGAACTCGAAGATTCTCGCCAAGTTGCGCGAAAACAATGGCAGCCTGCCGGTCAGCGACAAGAGCGACCCGACGGTGATCAGCAGTATGTTTGGCGTGAGCAAGGGCAACTTCAAAAAGGCCATCGGTGCGTTGTACAAGAACGGCCAGATCGTCATTCATGCCGATCGCATTGAGCTGAGCTGACCTTACTCCGGACCCCTCGTAGCCTTTACTGTCGAGTCGCTGCCATGGATTGTGTTGTCGAGGTGTTTAGGTGAGCGCCACCCGGCGCAGCGCCGATGGGTTTGCCCTGCAAGTGATGATTGGGTTGTGCCTGATCTGGGGTATTCAGCAGGTGATGATCAAATGGGCGGCGCCAGACATCGCGCCGGTCATGCAGGCCGCCGGGCGTTCGGGTATTTCCGCGTTGCTCGTAGGATTGTTGATCTGCTGGAAGGGCGGCTGGGATCAAGTGGGCAACACCTGGCGCGGTGGACTACTGGCTGGCGCGCTTTTTGGCCTGGAGTTCTTGTTCATTTCCGAAGGTCTGCAACTGACCACAGCCGCGCACATGTCGGTGTTCCTCTACACCGCGCCGATCTTTACCGCACTGGGCGTTCATTGGTTGTTGCCGAGTGAGCGTTTAAGACCGGTCCAGTGGCTGGGGATTTTCCTCGCCTTCGTCGGGCTCGCCATCGCGTTTGCCGGTGGGGTTTCCTGGGACAACCTCGATCACCGTATGTTGATGGGCGATGCGCTGGGCGTACTGGCCGGCGCGTCCTGGGGTGCAACCACGGTGGTGGTGCGCGCTTCGCGCCTGTCGGAAGCGCCGGTGACCCTGACGCTGTTCTATCAATTGATTGTTGGTTTCGTTGGCCTGTTGCTGATCGCGATCCTCAGCGACCAGGTCACCCATGTCAGCCTGACCACCGTCGCGGTGGCCAGTGTGTTGTTTCAGGGATTGGTGGTGTCGTTTTTCAGTTACCTGACCTGGTTCTGGCTGCTGCGCCGTTACCTGGCGGCGAACCTGGCCGTGTTTTCGTTCATGACGCCGCTGTTCGGCGTCACGTTCGGTGTGGTGCTGCTGGGTGAAGAACTGAGCTTCAACTTCGTCATCGGTGCGGTGCTGGTGCTGCTGGGGATCACGTTTGTCAGCGCTGAGCAGTGGGTGCACCGTCGTTTGCGCAAAGCCCTCGGGCAGCAGTGACCGGGCTTAGCAGTAAACCGCCAGCCACCAGCAAACCACAGCCAGCGAACACCAGCGCTGGCTGCAAACCACCACTGAAATGGCTGCTCAACGCCGCCAGCAACGGCCCGCTGAGCTGGCCCACGGCAAAGCACGCCGTCAGCAGCCCGGCGAGCGTAGCATCACCAGCTGCATGCAGGCCAGGAACGGCGTGCCGCAGAGGATCACGCCCAATGCCAGCCCAGGACTGCTGCCCAACAGGCAGGAGAAAACCTCGACGGCTTGCAGCCACAAAGTCGCCATCAGCCAATGACGAGTAGCGTTCGGGTTATGTCGACGCAAACTCACCAGCACCACGCCGATAGCGGTCGCCAGGCCGAAGCACGGCCAGAACAGATCAGCCATCCAACGCGTGGCTTGAGCAGCAACAATTGGTCTATCCGTCGACGCCGAGCTAGGCTCGTGCGATGGCTTGAACTATCGGTCAGGTATTTTGATCAATTCAGTAACAGATCATTGCGACTTTGGGCGAGCAATGCGTAGGACTTCGGACTATTATCAGTGCGAAGTGGCTACAGAATTTTGGCCACTCGGCACTACCCTGAAGGGGGCACCATGAAAGAGAAAATCCAAAATTGGCTGCACGACTTGGGTGTCGCACTCGGTTTGATCGAACCGCCTCTGCAACCTGTGCCCATTCGCACTGACGACGAACAACGCCGACGCCAGCAGCGCCGCCGGTAATCGTGACGCAGCCGATGTTGTAGCAGCTGCCGAGCACCGCGAGGCTGCGTTCGGCAGCATGCAGGTTTACGACTGCTTCGCAGCCGTGCGCAGCCTCGCGGTGCTCGGCAGCTGCTACAGGGGAACGGGCGAGTTCATGAAGTGGCGAGCTCAACGCCGCCCGATCTCCATCAAAAACCGACGCAGGTCATTCGCCGTCCTGGCGGTCTTGAGCATCTGATCTTCCTCAGCCGTAAACGCCGTCAAACCCAGTTCATCTTCCAGATGGAAGATCAGCTCTTCGATATCTTCTTTATCCAATCCCAATTGCGCCAGGCTGGCGTTGTCGTCGAAGTCATCCTGACCCTCCATCAGGCGGCTAATGAAACGATGCACGACGGCACGAACGGCAGCTCTTTTCATTGGTCATTCTTCGAGGGCGTTATTGTTGTTGTCCCTGAGGCTGAGTACAGCAGGCTTCAGGCGTGCAAGCGCTGCCACTCGTCAATCATCGTGCGCAAATGCTCCCCGGAAAAACTCCCGAAATGCCCGCCATGCACCGTGCGGATAGGCAACTTGCGCAAACGCTGCAGGCTGCGGGCGTAGTCGTCGAGGTTGGAGTGGTAGGCGTCTTCGATCAGCGGCCCGTCGTAGATGATGTCGCCGCTGAACAGGGTCTCGGTCGCCGGTTCGTACAGGCTGATGCCGCCCGGTGAATGCCCCGGCGTGTGCAGCACTTGTAGCGTGCGGTTACCCAAATCCAGCACGTCGCCTTCTTCGATCAACCCGGTGGCTGGGGCCGCTTTGACCCGGTACTCGGCGTAGCACAACGGGCAGTCGGGATGCGCTTCGAACATCTCGTCGCCGACAAACGCCGTGCTCAGTGTGTTCTCGCCGTCCGGTGACGCGAGGATTTGCGCTTCGGCCGGATGTACCAGGCGTTCGGGGAATTCGTGATGGCCGGCGATGTGGTCGAAATGGCAATGACTGGCCACGGCGACCAGCGGCCGTTCGGTGATCCACGGCAGTTGCTCGCGCAGGCTCACTAGCCCGGAACCGCTGTCGAGCAGCAAGTCCTTGTCGCGACCCTGGATGTGCCAGAGGTTGCAGCGATAGAAGGGGCGGATGTAAGGCTCGTGAATCAATCGGATGCCGTCACTGAGCTGTTTCACCTCGAACCACTGATCGCGAGAAACAATCTTCATCAAAGGTTTTCTCCAGACGAAAAAAACGGGTGTGGCAACCGACGCCACACCCGTCGAAGAAAGCATCAAGTCGTTATGTTCAGCTTAGGCGGCGCTGGTCACCATTGCAGGACGACGGGACAGCAAGCTGACCACGACGAAACTCACCAGACCCACGCCGAGGCTGTAGTAGATCGGGGTGTTGGCGTCCATTCCGTCCTTGAACATGAACACCAGCGCCGTGGCAAAGCCCATGCCCATGCTGGCGATGGCGCCGGCGGTGGTTGCGCGTTTCCAGAAGATTGCACCGATCAGCGGGATCAGCATGCCGCCCACCAACAGGTTGTAAGCCAGGGTCAGTGCGCTGATCACGTCGTTGACTACCAGTGCGATCCCAAGTACCACGATGCCGGTCAGCAGGGTGAACAGGCGGTTGATGCCCAGGCTCGACTGTTTACCGCCGCGCAGTTTCGGCAGCAAGTCTTCGGTCAGGGTGGTGGACGCGGCGAGCAAGCCGGCGCTGGCGGTGGACATCATGGCGGCCAGGGCAGCAGCGATCACCAGACCACGGATACCATCCGGCAGGGACAGTTTGACGATGGCGGCGAAGGCGTTATTGACGTTGTCCAGGTCCGGGATCAGTACATGAGCGGCCATGCCGATCAGGGCACAGGCGAGGCCGTAGAAGATGCAGTAGATACCCGCGAAAGTACCGGCGTATTGAGCGACTTTGGCGGTCCGGACGGTGAACACACGCTGCCAGATGTCCTGGCCAATCAGGATCCCGAAGAAGTAGATCATGAAGTAGGTGATGATGGTGTCCCAGCCGATGGTGCTGAAGTTGAAGGCTGCTGCCGGCAGTTTCAACACCAACTCATCCCAACCGCCGACGCGGTACAGGCAGATCGGCAACAGGATGAACATCAGGCCGACGGTCTTGATCACGAATTGGACGATGTCAGTCAGGGTCAGGGACCACATGCCACCGATGGCCGAGTAGACCACTACCACGCCACCGCCGAGCAGTACCGAGATCCAGAACGGCAGGCCGAACAACACTTCCAGAACGGTGCCGATCGCCAGGATCGAAGTCACGCCGATCATCAGCGCGTACGCCAGCATGATCGCCGCGCTCGCGGAGCGGGCCATCGGGTTGTAGCGTTTTTCCAGGACCTGGGTGACGGTGTAGATTTTCAGCTTCAGCAGCGGTTTGGCGAGGAACAGGTTCAGCGCCACGATCCCGCAGCCCAGTGCGGCGCAGAGCCAGAAACCGGAAATGCCATGGACGTAGCCCAGACGCACGGTGCCGACAGTGGACGCACCACCCAGAACGGTAGCGGCCATGGTGCCCATGTACAGGGTAGGGCCGAGGTTACGCCCGGCGACCAAGTAGTCTTCGTTGGTCTTGGCCTTGCGCATGCCGAAGTAGCCGAGTACCAGCATCGCGGCGGCGTAAATGAGAACGACGAATAAATCCAATGCCATGATGGCGTGTCTCCGATTGTCTTTTTTATGGTGAAACGAAAATCAAACTTTGTAGGAGCAAGGCTTGCCCGCGAAGGAGACGCCGCGGTCCATCAGGCCGACCGCGTTATCGTTCTTCGCGGGCAAGCCTCGCTCCTACACTACCGCCGGTTTAGCGAGCGAATCCGTGCCCTTGCTGCGTGGATCGTTTGGTCCGAACACCGCTGCCGATTCCGGGAACAGGTTCAGTAGCGCCAGGTACACCAGCGAGGCCAGGCCCAGTGTGACCGGCAGGCTGATGTCGATGCCGCCAGCCAGATTGCCCAACGGACCCACAAACTGCCCCGGCAGGTTCACAAAGCACAAACCCACCAGTGCACTCGGGATCCAGGCACCCAGGCCACGCCAGTTCCAGCCATGCGTGAACCAGTAACGACCCCCTTTCTCGCCACGGGTGAACACTTGCAGGTCATCCGGGCAGTAGAAGCCGCGACGCACCAGCAGGCCGATGATCATGATCACCATCCACGGGGTGGTGCAGGTGATGATCAGCACGGCGAAGGTCGACACGCTCTGCACCAGGTTCGCGGCAAAGCGCCCGATGAAGATGAAGGCAATCGACATCACGCCGATCAACAACGTTGCCTTGACCCGCGACAGCACACGAGGGAACACGCTGGACATGTCCAGCCCGGTGCCGTAGAGCGAGGTGGTGCCGGTGGACATGCCGCCGATCACTGCGATCAGGCACACCGGCAGGAAGAACCAGCTCGGCGAGACGGCCAGCAGACCCCCCACGTAGTTGTTGGCTGCGATGTAGTCCGGTGCCTTGATCGCCACGATGGTCGCGGTGGCGAGACCGAACAGGAACGGGATCAAGGTGGCGACTTGCGCGGCGATCACGGCGAACATGATCCGGCCTTTAGGGGTTTCGCGCGGGATGTACCGCGACCAGTCACCGAGGAACGCACCGAAGGAAATCGGGTTGCTCATGGCCACCAGCGCGGCGCCGATGAAGGCTGCCCAGAAGCCGGCCTGGCCCATGGCGACGGTGCCGGCGAACTGGCTATCGAAGGTCGGGGCGAAGGCGAAGATGCCTAGCAGGAACAGGGCGCTGGCCGCCCACACCGCGATGCGGTTGACCCACAGCATGAAGCGAAAGCCATAGATGCACACGGTCAGTACCAGGATCGCGAACAGACCGTAGGCCAGGCCCAGGGTCAGGTCGGTTTCCGGAAGACCGATCAGGCGTTTGGCACCACCGATCAGCGCATCACCCGAACTCCACACCGAGAGCGAGAAGAAGGCGATGGCGGTCAACAGCGACAAAAACGATCCGACGATCCGCCCGTGCACGCCAAAGTGCGCACCGGAAGACACAGCGTTGTTGGTGCCATTGATCGGGCCGAACAGGCCCATCGGCGCGAGGATCAGCGCACCGAGTAACACGCCCAGCACGATCGCCCAGACACCGGCCTGGAACGACAGGCCGAACAGCACCGGGAAACTGCCGAGCACGGCGGTAGCAAAGGTGTTGGCGCCGCCGAAGATCAAGCGAAACAGGTCGCTGGGTCGGGCGTCGCGCTCATGATCCGGGATCTGTTCGACCCCGTTTGTTTCGATGCTGCTAAGGCTTTTTTCTTTGTTGTTGTTATTCATGATCAGCTCCGATCATAAAGGCGCGCTCATCGATTGTGAGCGTCACCTGTTTGGCTAAGGGGGTGGCAGCCCTTCCGGCATCGCGGACAAATGTTCGTGGCAGGCCAGCCATAGGCCTTGTTGTTCTTGGCCAGACGCTTGTTTCTTGAAAACAATCGTCTCGCGCTCCTGGCTGAAGTGTTGCTCCCCTTGCATGCGCAGCTCGGTGGCCACGTCATGGATGAAAATCGCCACGTCACCCTGCAGGCTGACGAAAGCGTTGCTTGAAGTGCACGCAAGCACCTCGAAGCCATCCTCGGAGCGCCAGGTGTCCCACAAGACCTGATAGGCATCGCGCGACAGCAGGGGCTGCTCGAGGGTGTAGAACACGAAGCTGGCGTCGGCGCTGAACGCGCCGAAGTAAGCTTCGCGATCGTTACCGGCAAAGGCTGACACCAGATCGGCGGCAGCTTTCAATACCTGATCACGTTCGTTCATGACCGATCCTCAGCGGTGGGCCACGCCAGGCAGTACGCAGAGCATTTCGTACAGCAAGTTGGCGGCCAGCAGCGAGGTGTTGCCGGTGGTGTCGTAAGCGGGCGAGACTTCTACCAGATCGCAACCAATCAGGTCGAGGCCTTGGCAGCCGCGAATGATCTCAATCGCCTGAATGGTCGTCAGACCACCGATTTCCGGGGTGCCGGTGCCTGGCGCCCACGCGGGGTCGATGCCGTCGATGTCGAAACTCAGGTACACCGGACCGCCGCCGACTTTCTCGCGAACTTCGGCCATCAGCGGTGCCAGGGATTTGTGCCAGCACTCTTCAGCCTGAACCACGCGAAAGCCCTGTTTACGGCTCCAGTTGAAGTCTTCGGAGGTGTAACCCTGAGCGCGCAGACCGATTTGCACCACGCGATCGCAGTCGATCAGGCCTTCTTCGGCAGCGCGACGGAAGGTGGTGCCGTGGGCGATTTTCTCGCCGAACATGTGATCGTTCACATCGGCGTGAGCATCGATGTGCACCAGACCGACCTTGCCGTGCTTCTTATGAATCGCACGCAGGATGGGCAGGGTGATGGTGTGGTCGCCGCCCAGGGTCAGGGGGATCACGTTGTGTTCGAGGATGGCGTCGTAGGACTCTTCGATGATCCGTACGGCGTCCAGCAGGTTGAACGTGTTGATCGCCACGTCACCGATGTCAGCGACCGACAGCGAGTCAAACGGTGCAGCGCCGGTGGCCATGTTGTACGGGCGGATCATGACCGATTCAGCGCGGATTTCGCGAGGTCCGAAACGGGTGCCAGGGCGCAGAGACGTGCCGATGTCCAGCGGGACGCCAACGAAGGCAGCATCCAGACCGGCAGCGGTTGGCAAATGGGGGAGTCGCATCATGGTGGCGATGCCGCCGAAGCGCGGCATTTCATTGCCGCCCAGTGGTTGGTGAAGAATCTTGTCCACGGGTTCAGGCCTCATCTTTTTTATATTAAGAGCTGTATTAGGGGCCGATTCTGCGAAATGTAGTGGGCGGGAAGAATCGCTACGGGCAAATACTTAGTTCAGATTTTTCTAAACTAATGCCAATGACGGCGATAGACTCGCAATGCTTCATGTAGCAGCTGCCGAGCTTGCGAGGCTGCGTTCGGCTGCGCAGCAGTCGTGAAATCAGGCGACGCGGTGATTCAGGTAGTCCTCGCGCTCAGGTTTTACGACTGCTGCGCAGCCGAACGCAGCCTCGCGGGCTCGGCAGCTGCTACAGGACCTCATCGTCTACCTGTACTTGCTGGAGCCCCTTCATGGCCAACGCGTTACCCGACCTGAAACTTTTGCGCATCTTCGTCAGCGTGGTTCGCCATCAGGGGTTTGCCAGCGCCCAACAAGAGCTCAACCTCTCGACCTCGGCCATCAGCACCTACATGAGCCAGCTCGAAGCCGCCCTCGGCCTAGTCCTCTGCCATCGCGGCCGCGGTGGTTTCAGCCTGACCAGCAAGGGCGAACTGTTCCATCAGGAAACCCTGCGCCTGCTCGGCGAACTCGAAGGTTTCGAACAATACGCCGCCGCCCTCAAAGGGGAACTGCGCGGCACCCTGAATCTGGGGGTGATCGACTCCACCGTCAGCGACAAGGCCTTGCCCTTCGCCGAAGCCATCGGCGCCTACAGTCAGGAACACCCGGCCGTGCATTTGCACCTGTCGGTCATGAGCCCTTACGAACTGCAACTCGGTGTGCAGGACAACCGCCTCGACCTGGCCATCGGTGCGTTCTCCACGCGCATGAGCGGTCTGGTGTACATGCCGCTATACCGCGAACAACACTGGTTGTATTGCAGCAGTCGTCATCCGCTGTTCACCGAGCGGCGCATTCCCGAGCAGGTCATTACCCAGCAGCGCATGGTCGGCCGCGGTTACTGGAGCCAGGCCGAACTGGCCCGTCACGGCTTCAAGCACAGCGCAGCGACCGTGGAAAGTATGGAAGCCCAGCTGATTCTGGTGCTGTCCGGTGCCTACATTGGCTACCTGCCGGAGCACTACGCCCAGGCGTGGGCGGACAAGGGCGATTTGCGGGTGCTGCTGCCGGCGACCTTCGGTTATCAGGCGCCGTTCTCGATGATCGTGCGCCGTGGCCGCAGCCGCGAGCCGCTGATCCAGACCTTCCGCGACCTGCTTAAAGCGCAACTGAATCAGGCCGCTTAAAGGAAAAACAAGTGATGTCCAGAATCCAATGTCCACGCTGCCTGCGTCCGCAAACCCATTGCCTGTGCCCACTGATCCCGAGCCTCGAGAGCCGCACTCGGGTGTTGCTGTTGCAGCATCCCAGTGAAGTGAACCATGCGCTGAACACCGCGCGGTTGGCGGCGTTGGGGTTGAGGAATGCCGAATTGATTGTGGGCGAGGTGTTCGAGGATTTGCCGGCATTGTTGAACCGGCCGGGCTACCAGGCGCGACTGCTGTTTCCTGCCGATAATGCGCAGCCGTTGCAGACTTACGCCGCCAATGATCAACCGTTTTTGCTGGTCGTTCCGGATGGCACCTGGCGCAAAGCGCGCAAGCTGCTGCACCTCAATCCGTTGTTGGCGGCGTTGCCGAGGGTGACGTTGGCGGAGGGCGGGGTGTCGAGGTATCGATTGCGCAAAGCACCGGGGCCGGGTGCGTTGTCGACGGTGGAAGCGATTGTTCAGGCGTTGCAGACACTTGAAGCACCGGCCATTTTCGAACCGTTGCTACGGCCATTTGAAGCCTTGATTGAAGGGCAGATCGCGGCGATGGGAGAGGAGACCTTTTTGCGTAATCATGGCGGCACATGATCGTTCCCACGCTCTGCGTGGGAATGCCACCCGGGACGCTCCGCGTCCCTTCACAAGCGTGACGCAGAGCGTCACAGGATGCATTCCCACGCGGAGCGTGGGAACGATCAGCGGTTAACGCTCGCGCATCGCTTCGGTCCGGGCTTTGAGCACCGGTTTAAGCAAGTAATCCAACACACTTTTCTCCCCAGTAATAATGTCCACCGTCGCCACCATCCCCGGAATAATCAGCAACGGTTTTGCATCCCGGCCCAAATGGTTTTTATCCGTCCGTACCTGAATCAGATAAAAGCTGTTGCCCTTGTCATCCGTAATCGTGTCCGCTCCAATCAACTCCAGCTTCGCACTCATCCCCCCATAAATCGTGTAGTCGTAGGCACTGAACTTGACCATCGCTTTCTGCCCCGGATGCAGGAACGCGACGTCCTGTGGCCGGACCTTGGCTTCGATCAGCAAGTTGTCTTCAAGCGGCACGATTTCCACCATGTCGCTGCCCGGTTGAACCACGCCGCCGATGGTGTTGACCTTCAGCACTTTGATAATCCCGTGAACCGGCGACACCACGGTGGTGCGGGTCACTCGGTCATCGATAGCAATGCTCGATGCCGTGATTTTCGACAGGTCGGTGCGTTTTTCATTCAGCTCTTTCGCGGCATCGGAGCGGAAGGATTGTTCCGACTCATCAATCTTGCTTTTGATCTCATTGATCGCCGATTCCGCACGGGGAATCGCCAGCGTCGTAGCGTTCAATGAGCCGCGAATCT
The DNA here is from genome assembly GCF_054898115.1 of Pseudomonas sp. MDT1-16. Classification (NCBI taxonomy): domain Bacteria; kingdom Pseudomonadati; phylum Pseudomonadota; class Gammaproteobacteria; order Pseudomonadales; family Pseudomonadaceae; genus Pseudomonas; species Pseudomonas sp. MDT1-16. The sequence continues at coordinate 4,552,131 of NZ_CM142717.1, read as the reverse complement.
CCACGGCACTACGTTTGAGTCGCAAAATCTCCACCGGTGAAACCGCCCCGGAGCCGACCAACGGCGCGGACATGTTCATCTCTTGTTGCAGCAACGCCAGGCTTGAACTGTATTGGCCCTGTTTGGAACGGAACTCCGCCAGTTCCTGGGTTTTTTGCCGAAGTTGTTCACTCAGCGTGCGCTGTTCGCTCGCCAATCGACGCTGGCGTTGTTCGTGCAGCGAGCGTTCGTCCTCGGCTACTTGCGGCGCCTTGGCGATCACTTCGGGGGACAGCTTGAACGGCCGGCCTTCAGCCTCGGCCGACAGCCGTTCGACTTGTGCGGTCAGCGCATAACGATCCGCCTCGCTTTCACCCTTATTCGACAGAAATCGAGTGTCATCGAGGCGCAGCAAGGTGTCGCCCTTGTTCACCATTTGCCCTTCGCGAACGAAGATCTCAGTGACGATGCCGCCCTCCAGGTTCTGGATCACTTGGACTTTGCTCGACGGAATCGCCTTGCCCTCGCCCATGGTCACCTCCTGCAGCACCGCAAACTTGGCCCAGACCACCGCCGTGATAATCAGCGCTGCCGCCAGCCACACGGTGATCCGCGACCAGCGTGGTGAATCCTGCAACGAGGCACCGGCGGTTTCCGGCATGAATTCGCTTTCGGCGCTTTTGCTGAAGCTGCCGAAGTAGCCGCGCGGCTTCGAATTAGAGCGCGACGTGTCGGATGATGAACGGGCCATGGGTAGCTCCTAGACAGCCGCAGAGCCGACACGGCCCTTGCGCAGTGCATCGATGACCACTTCTTTCGGACCGTCGGCGACGATCCGCCCGTTGTCCAGCACCACCAGCCGATCCACCAGGCTGAGCATCGAAGTGCGGTGGGTCACCAGCAGCAGGGTTTTGCCCTGCACCCAGCCGTGGAGTTTTTGTCGCAGAACGTCTTCGCTGCTGTTGTCCATGGCGCTGGTGGGTTCGTCGAGCAACATGATCGGCGGATCCAGCAATAGCGCGCGGGCCAGCAAGACCGCCTGACGTTGCCCGCCGGACAGTAGTTGTCCGCGTTCACCCACTGGCCGGTCGAAGCCTTGCGGATGCTGACGAGCCAGCTCGGTGACGCCGGTCAGTTCGGCGACTTCAAGCATCCGTGAGTCGCTGATGTAGCGGGCGCCGAGGGTCAGGTTGTCGCGCAGGCTGCCGGCGAGCAGCGGCAAGTCGTGAGCGACGTAACCGATTTGCTGGCGCAGGTCGGCGACGTCCAGTTGCCGCAAGTCCAGGCCATCGAGCAGCAACTGGCCTTCTTCCGGTGCGTAGAAACCCATCACCAGCCGCGCCAACGTACTTTTGCCCGAGCCGCTGCGGCCGATGATGCCGATCCGCTCGCCGGGTTTCACGCTGAAGCTGATGTTGGCCAGGGCCGGAGCGTTCTGGCCGTTGTAGTGGAACGTCACGCTGCTGACGTCCAGCGCACCTTGCAATTGTGTGCGCTCCAGCGGCCGTTGTTTGGCGTCGCGCTCCTGCGGCAAGGACATCAGCGCATCGGTGCTTTTCATGGTCAGTTGCGCTTGCTGATAGCGAGTGATCAAACCGGCAATCTGCCCCAGCGGCGCGAGCACCCGGCTGCCGAGCATGTAGGTCGCCACCAGCGCGCCGACACTGAGGTTACCGGCGATGATGCTGTAGACCCCGGCGACGATGGTCGCCATGCCGGAGAATTGCTGGACGAACAACGTGCCGTTGGTGGCCAGCGCCGAGAGGTTGCGCGCATGGCTGTCGAGGCGGGTGAGGGCGCCGTGGGTGCTTTCCCATGTGTGCTGGCGTTCGCTTTCGGCGCTGCAAGCCTTGAGGGTTTCCAGGCCGCCGAGGGTTTCAATCAGCAGCGCTTGGCGTTCGGCACCCAGGGTCAGGCTTTTCTGCACGGTATCGCGCAGACGCACCTGAATCACCATCGCGAAGAGGATCGTGATCGGAAACGCCAGCAGCGGAATCACCACCAGCCAGCCGCCGAGCAGGCCGATCACCACCAGCATCAGCACGGCAAAGGGCAGGTCGATCAGGCTGGTCAGCGTCACCGCGGTGAGGAATTCCCGCAGGCCCTGGAAGTCGTGAATGCTTTGGGCAAAACCACCGATGGTCGCCGGCCGGGCTTTCATCGCCATGCCGGTGATGCGCTCAAATAACGTCGCGGAAAGGATCACATCGGTTTTCTTCCCGGCGGAGTCCAGCAAGTGCGCGCGAACCACCCGCAGCGCCAGTTCGAAACCGGTGCCGATCAGCAAGCCGATGGACAGCACCCACAAGGTCGACGTGGCCTGGTTCGGCACCACCCGGTCGTAGGTCTGCATCACGAACAGCGGCACCATCAACCCCAGCAGGTTGATCAAAAAACTCGCCAGAATCGCATCACTGTACAGCCACTTCGACAGCTTCAAGGTGTCACGAAACCACGCCTCAACCCGCGGCACCAGCGGTGAGCGCAAGTCTTCAAGTTCATGCCGTGGCCGCGCGAACAAGGCCTGGCCGCTGTAATTCTCGGCCAACTCGTCCGTGCTGACCCATTGTTCACCGCCGTCGGCTTCGCTTGGCAGAATCAGCAACTGACCGTCGTCACCAAAGCGTCGTAGAACGGCAGTACGGCCGTTGTTGAGGATCAGCATCACAGGCAGGTTGAGGGCGGAAATATCCGCCAGTGCACGGCGCAGCAATCGCGCCTGCAAACTGGCCCGGGCCGCTGCGCGAGGCAGCAGGTCCAGGCTCAAGCGTTGCTTGTTCAGGGGGAGTCCAGCACTCAGGCTGGCGCGACTGACCGTCGCGCCGTGGAGTTTGCAGAGGATCAACAGACCGTCCAGAAGCGGGTCATCGAAACTCAGGCGCGGATCGACACCGATGTTGCCGGGTTCCATGCTGGTCACATTGATCTCTCCACAGGCCTACTTCAGTTCAGGCAAACGGGCTTCGTTTTTTACTTCCGTGGAGGCGATCGCATCGGCGGGCAACACCACCCGTTGTTTGCTCAGCAATTGACCCATGTTCGCCAGCACGCGGTACATCGAGAACTCCTCGGTGTAGCGCACTTCGGTGTAACGGCGGTTGGCGTTGTAGAGCTCGTTTTCACTGTCCAGCAGGTCGAGCAGGGTGCGTTGACCGAGGCCGAACTGGTCCTGATACGCCACGCGCACGCGTCCGCTGGTATCCGCGTATTCGCGGGCGGTCGGGGTTTGTTTCTTGGCATTGACCATGGCGTTCCAGGCCAGGTGAATGTTCTCGTTGAGTTGGCGCAGGGCATTGTTGCGGATGTCCATCGCCTGGTTGATCTGGTGCGCATTGGAGGCCAGGCGAGCCTTGTCACTGCCACCGCGGAACAGGTTGTAGTTCATCACTACGCCGACCCGCCATTCGTTGTCGTGTCCTTCATCGCCCTGCACGTTGTTGTTTGCACCCACGGCGGCTTCGGCGTCGAAACGTGGGTAGAACGGCGACTTGGCCACTTCGTACTGGCTCTCGGCCGATTGCACGTCGGCCTGGGCAGATTTCAGGTACGGGTTGTTTTCCACCATGCTTTGCTGGGCTTCCTGCAGGGTGGCGGGCAGCTCGCCTCGGGTCGAGGGCGGTGCTTCGATTTCATCGGGCATGCGCCCCACGACGGCGTAGAAGTTCGACTCGGCATCCGCGAGATCGACTTCAGCGGTATCGAGGTTGTTTTGCGCCAGTGCCCGACGAGCGACGGACTGGTCGGAGTCGGCGTTGCTGCCGATACCGCGCTGGGTGCGCAGACCGATTTGATCGTTGACCCGCAAGTGAGCCTGCAGGTTGTTCGTGGCCAGGGTTACCAGTTCGCGGCGCTTGAGCACTTCGAGGTAGACCTCGATGGTGCGCAGGGCCAGATCCTGTGCGGTGCCCTGAGCGTAATAGGCCCGGGAATTGACCACACCTTTGGTGCGCTGGACTTCATTGGCGGTGTTGAAACCATCGAAAAGCATCTGCCGCAGGCGCAATTCCGATTGGGTGTAAGTCAGGATTTCGGTGTGGTGATTGCCAAATGCCCGGGTGCTGGTGTTATCGCTGTACCCGCGCCCGTAGGCGGCATTCAGATCAACCGATGGATAAAAGCCCCCTTTGGCGACTTTAACTTGCTCATCGGCCGAGAGGCGGCTGTCCACACGCGACGCCAACTCCGGGTGGGTCGCGATGGTGCTCTGGATCGCCTCGGTCAATGACATGGCTTGGGCCTGAGAAGTGCAGGCCATCGCCAGCAGAATTGCGCTGCTTAGGGGGGTTAATACGCGCATGGGTGCCTCTCCCTGAATCCTAATGGTGCTTATCATCCGCCAAATATTTGACGACATTTATAGTGAAAACCGTTTCACTCTTGTAACAACAGAGCTAAGAACATTTTAGAGAGAACCTAAGAAGTATTTCTCATAAGTCTTATGCCAAAAAAAACTTATACGCCCTGCTAAATCCAGCACATTGTTCACTCCGAAAGCCCCTGATTTAGGAGCGTTAGGGACCTCCGCAGGGCTTGAGGAAAGTTTCAATTCACCTATCGACATAGGGCGGGGAAGTGCTGGAGGGGAGGGAAGCGGACGGCCTGGGGGGTGACGGTTTTTTGTCACTCTAGTGGATCAAGATCGTTACGCATCGCTCGAAGGGCAAGTTGTTGCGCAAGTGGATCCCGATGCCATTGATTGCATAGGGTTTTATCCCGCAGCAGACACGTCGCCCGCGAGCGGCAGGCTTGGCGAGAACGGCGCCAGGGCAGCGGCTTACTTCAGGTAACCACTGCCATCAGGCGATTCCGCCAGGTAACCCGTTGGAGCCATGAGCACGTTCTTCGCAAAAACAGGATGCCAACAGCGGTTGGCAGCGGAGGAAGTGCACATGGCTACGCTCATCGGTATCGTCAGTAAGGTTATTGGTCAGGTGTTCGCGGTCGCGAGCGATGGCACCCGACGCGCGCTGGTCGAGGGGGATCGATTGTTCGCCGGCGATCAGCTAGTCACCGGGGCCGAAGGCGCGGTGGCGGTGCATCTGCAAAATGGCCAGGAACTGACCCTCGGGCGTGACAGCAGCCTGCAAATGACTTCCCAGTTACTTGCCCATCAGGCGCCCCATGTGGACACCGCTGAAGCGGTGACGCCAACTCAAGCGCAACTGACCGATGTCGAACAACTGCAAAAAGCGATCGCTGCCGGCGACGACCCAACCCAGACCGCTGAAGCCACGGCGGCCGGACCTGGTTCGACCGGCGCACCCGGTGCACTGGGCGGCGGCCACACGTTCGTCATGCTTGAAGAGGTGGGCGGGCGGGTCGATCCGACGATTGGTTTTCCTACCGCAGGCTTCAACGGCGTTCCCGAATTTCCCCTGGAGCGGCTGGCCGGAAACCCGGACAACGGCGACAACGGTGCAGGCGGTGCAGGCGGTTCAGGTGGTTCGGGTGGTGCAGGCGGCTCAGGAGGGACAGGCGCTCTTCCTGTGACACCGGTTGTTCCTGATGTGCCGAACAATCCGGTCACCCTCACCGGCCTGTCGGTGGCAGGGGGCGAACTGACCCTCAATGAGGCCAACCTGGCCGACGGTTCGGCCCCCAACCCTGGGGCACTGACCAAGACCGGCACGTTCAGCGTGTCTGCTCCTGATGGGCTGACCAGCCTGAGCATCGGTGGGATCAACGTGATCAGCGGTGGCGTTGCCGCAGGCTTCCCGCAGTCGATCACCACCCCGTTGGGCAACACCCTGACCGTCACCGGCTACAACCCGGCCACGGGGGTTGTGAGTTACAGCTACACCCTCAACGACAATGAAACCCATCCGGCCGGTGACGGCGCCAACAGCATCACCGAGAATTTCGACGTCGTCGCCACCGATACAGACGGCAGTACGGCGACCGGGCAAATCAACGTCAACATCGTCGATGACCTGCCGACCGCCCATGCCGACACGGCCTCGGTCGCCGAAGGCGGCATCATCAGCGGCAACGTGCTGTGGAACGACGTCGGCGGCGCCGATGGTCCCGCCGCCGGTGGCGCAGTGGTCGGTGTGCGCGCCGGCTCAGACACCTCGACCCCGGTCAACGGCGGCCTGAACAGCCAGATCAATGGCACCTACGGTTACCTGACGCTGGACGCCAACGGCAACGCTGAATACCACAGCAACCCGAACGCCGTGAACGGCCCCGGTGCGACCGACACGTTCACCTACACCTTGCGCGATGCCGACGGTGACGAAAGCACCACCACCATCACCATCGACGTGAACAATAGCTACATCAGAGCGATCAGCGACAACGACGTGACCGTGTATGAAAAAGCCCTCGACCTGAACAAGGACGGCCAGGATCTGGCGGCCGGGACCGTCACCGGCAGCCAACCGGGGAATACCGGCGAAACCGCCAGCGGCACCCTGGTCGGCTCCGTCACCGGTGCCACCGGTGCGATCACCTACACGCTGGTCGGCAGCGCCACGGGCAACTACGGGCAAATCCTGCTCAACCCCAACGGCACCTACACCTACACCTTGACCTCGCCGGCCAGCACCACGCCGCATGCGAACGACGGCGCCAACACCCAGAGTGAAACCTTCACCTACCACGCCACCGATTCCCTGGGCAATGTCGTCACCAGCACGATCATGGTCAACATCGTCGATGACCTGCCGACCGCCCATGCCGACACGGCCTCAGTAGCCGAAGGCGGCATCATCAGCGGCAACGTGCTGTGGAACGACGTCGGCGGTGCCGATGGCCCTGCGGCAGGGGGTGGGGTGGTCGGCGTACGCGCCGGCTCAGACACCTCGACTTCAGCCATCGGCGGCCTGAACAGCCAGATCAATGGCACCTACGGTTACCTGACGCTGGACGCCAACGGCAACGCTGAATACCACAGCAACCCCAACGCCGTGAACGGCCCCGGTGCGACCGACGTGTTCACCTACACCTTGCGCGATGCCGACGGTGACGAAAGCACCACCACCATCACCATCGACGTGAACAACAGTTGCATCAGAGCGGTCAGCGACAGTGACGTGACGGTCTACGAAAAAGCCCTCGATCTGAACAAAGACGGCCAGGATCTGGCGGCCGGGACCGTCACCGGCAGCCAGCCGGGGAATACCGGCGAAACCGCCAGCGGCACCTTGGTCGGCGCCGTCACCGGTGCCACCGGTGCGATCACCTACACGCTGGTCGGCAGCGCCACGGGCACCTACGGGCAAATCCTGCTCAACCCCAACGGCACCTACACCTACACGCTGACGTCGGCGCCAAGCACCACGCCGCATGCGAACGACGGGCCGAACACCCTCAGTGAAACGTTCACCTACCACGCCACCGATGCCCTGGGCAATGTCGTCACCAGCACGATCGTGGTCAACATCGTCGATGACCTGCCGACCGCCCATGCCGACACGGCCTCGGTAGCCGAAGGCGGCATCATCAGTGGCAACGTGCTGTGGAACGACGTCGGCGGTGCCGATGGCCCTGCGGCAGGGGGTGGAGTGGTCGGCGTGCGCGCCGGCTCAGACACCTCGACCCCGGTCATCGGTGGCCTCAACAGCCAGATCAATGGCACCTACGGTTACCTGACGCTGGACGCCAACGGCAACGCTGAATACCACAGCAACCCCAACGCCGTGAACGGCCCCGGTGCGACCGACGTATTCACCTACACCTTGCGCGATGCCGACGGTGACGAAAGCACCACCACCATCACCATCGACGTGAACAACAGTTGCATCAGAGCGGTCAGCGACAGTGACGTGACGGTCTACGAAAAAGCCCTCGATCTGAACAAAGACGGCCAGGATCTGGCGGCCGGGACCGTCACCGGCAGCCAGCCGGGGAATACCGGCGAAACCGCCAGCGGCACCTTGGTCGGCGCCGTCACCGGTGCCACCGGTGCGATCACCTACACGCTGGTCGGCAGCGCCACGGGCACCTACGGGCAAATCCTGCTCAACCCCAACGGCACCTACACCTACACGCTGACGTCGGCGCCAAGCACCACGCCGCACGCCGACGATGGTGCGAACACCCTCAGCGAAAGCTTCACTTACAAAGCCACCGATGCCCTGGGCAACAGCACCACCAGCACGATCGTGGTCAACATCGTCGATGACCTGCCGACCGCCCATGCCGACGCGACCTCGGTCGCCGAAGGCGGCATCGTCAGCGGCAACGTGCTGTGGAACGACGTCGGCGGTGCCGATGGTCCCGCCGTCGGTGGCGCAGTGGTCGGCGTGCGTGCCGGCTCAGACACCTCGACCCCGGTCAACGGCGGCCTGAACAGCCAGATCAATGGCACCTACGGTTACCTGACGCTGGATGCAGCGGGCAACGCGGTCTATCACAGCAACCCGAACGCCGTGAATGGCCCCGGTGCGACCGACGTGTTCACCTACACCTTGCGCGATGCCGACGGTGACGAAAGCACCACCACCATCACCATCGACGTGAACAACAGTTGCATCAGAGCGGTCAGCGACAGTGACGTGACGGTCTACGAAAAAGCCCTCGATCTGAACAAAGACGGCCAGGATCTGGCGGCCGGGACCGTCACCGGCAGCCAGCCGGGGAATACCGGCGAAACCGCCAGCGGCACCTTGGTCGGCGCCGTCACCGGTGCCACCGGTGCGATCACCTACACGCTGGTCGGCAGCGCCACGGGCACCTACGGGCAAATCCTGCTCAACCCCAACGGCACCTACACCTACACGCTGACGTCGGCGCCAAGCACCACGCCGCACGCCGACGATGGTGCGAACACCCTCAGCGAAAGCTTCACTTACAAAGCCACCGATGCCCTGGGCAACAGCACCACCAGCACGATCGTGGTCAACATCGTCGATGACCTGCCGACCGCCCATGCCGACGCGACCTCGGTCGCCGAAGGCGGCATCGTCAGCGGCAACGTGCTGTGGAACGACGTCGGCGGTGCCGATGGTCCCGCCGTCGGTGGCGCAGTGGTCGGCGTGCGTGCCGGCTCAGACACCTCGACCCCGGTCAACGGCGGCCTGAACAGCCAGATCAATGGCACCTACGGTTACCTGACGCTGGATGCAGCGGGCAACGCGGTCTATCACAGCAACCCGAACGCCGTGAATGGCCCCGGTGCGACCGACGTGTTCACCTACACCTTGCGCGATGCCGACGGTGACGAAAGCACCACCACCATCACCATCGACGTGAACAACAGTTGCATCAGAGCGGTCAGCGACAGTGACGTGACGGTCTACGAAAAAGCCCTCGATCTGAACAAAGACGGCCAGGATCTGGCGGCCGGGACCGTCACCGGCAGCCAGCCGGGGAATACCGGCGAAACCGCCAGCGGCACCTTGGTCGGCGCCGTCACCGGTGCCACCGGTGCGATCACCTACACGCTGGTCGGCAGCGCCACGGGCACCTACGGGCAAATCCTGCTCAACCCCAACGGCACCTACACCTACACGCTGACGTCGGCGCCAAGCACCACGCCGCACGCCGACGATGGTGCGAACACCCTCAGCGAAAGCTTCACTTACAAAGCCACCGATGCCCTGGGCAACAGCACCACCAGCACGATCGTGGTCAACATCGTCGATGACCTGCCGACCGCCCATGCCGACACGGCCTCAGTAGCCGAAGGCGGCATCATCAGCGGCAACGTGCTGTGGAACGACGTCGGCGGTGCCGATGGCCCTGCGGCAGGGGGTGGGGTGGTCGGCGTACGCGCCGGCTCAGACACCTCGACTTCAGCCATCGGCGGCCTGAACAGCCAGATCAATGGCACCTACGGTTACCTGACGCTGGACGCCAACGGCAACGCTGAATACCACAGCAACCCCAACGCCGTGAACGGCCCCGGTGCGACCGACGTATTCACCTACACCTTGCGCGATGCCGACGGTGACGAAAGCACCACCACCATCACCATCGACGTGAACAACAGTTGCATCAGAGCGGTCAGCGACAGTGACGTGACGGTCTACGAAAAAGCCCTCGATCTGAACAAAGACGGCCAGGATCTGGCGGCCGGGACCGTCACCGGCAGCCAGCCGGGGAATACCGGCGAAACCGCCAGCGGCACCTTGGTCGGCGCCGTCACCGGTGCCACCGGTGCGATCACCTACACGCTGGTCGGCAGCGCCACGGGCACCTACGGGCAAATCCTGCTCAACCCCAACGGCACCTACACCTACACGCTGACGTCGGCGCCAAGCACCACGCCGCACGCCGACGATGGTGCGAACACCCTCAGCGAAAGCTTCACTTACAAAGCCACCGATGCCCTGGGCAACAGCACCACCAGCACGATCGTGGTCAACATCGTCGATGACCTGCCGACCGCCCATGCCGACGCGACCTCGGTCGCCGAAGGCGGCATCGTCAGCGGCAACGTGCTGTGGAACGACGTCGGCGGTGCCGATGGTCCCGCCGTCGGTGGCGCAGTGGTCGGCGTGCGTGCCGGCTCAGACACCTCGACCCCGGTCAACGGCGGCCTGAACAGCCAGATCAATGGCACCTACGGTTACCTGACGCTGGATGCAGCGGGCAACGCGGTCTATCACAGCAACCCGAACGCCGTGAATGGCCCCGGTGCGACCGACGTGTTCACCTACACCTTGCGCGATGCCGACGGTGACGAAAGCACCACCACCATCACCATCGACGTGAACAACAGTTGCATCAGAGCGGTCAGCGACAGTGACGTGACGGTCTACGAAAAAGCCCTCGATCTGAACAAAGACGGCCAGGATCTGGCGGCCGGGACCGTCACCGGCAGCCAGCCGGGGAATACCGGCGAAACCGCCAGCGGCACCTTGGTCGGCGCCGTCACCGGTGCCACCGGTGCGATCACCTACACGCTGGTCGGCAGCGCCACGGGCACCTACGGGCAAATCCTGCTCAACCCCAACGGCACCTACACCTACACGCTGACGTCGGCGCCAAGCACCACGCCGCACGCCGACGATGGTGCGAACACCCTCAGCGAAAGCTTCACTTACAAAGCCACCGATGCCCTGGGCAACAGCACCACCAGCACGATCGTGGTCAACATCGTCGATGACCTGCCGACCGCCCATGCCGACGCGACCTCGGTCGCCGAAGGCGGCATCGTCAGCGGCAACGTGCTGTGGAACGACGTCGGCGGTGCCGATGGTCCCGCCGTCGGTGGCGCAGTGGTCGGCGTGCGCGCCGGCTCAGACACCTCGACCCCGGTCAACGGCGGCCTGAACAGCCAGATCAATGGCACCTACGGTTACCTGACGCTGGACGCCAACGGCAACGCTGAATACCACAGCAACCCCAACGCCGTGAACGGCTCCGCTGCGACCGACACCTTCACCTACACCGTGCGCGATGCCGACGGTGACGAAAGCACCACCACCATCACCATCGACGTGAACAACAGCTGCATCACGGCGGTCAGCGACCACGACGTGACCGTCTACGAAAAAGCCCTCGACCTGAACAAGGATGGCCAGGATCAGGCGGCCGGCACCGTCATCGGCAGCCAGCCAGACCGCACGGTTGAAACCGCCAGTGGCACCCTGGTCGGTTCGGTCAGCGGCGCCAGCGGCGCGATCACTTACACGCTGGTCGGCAGCGCCACTGGCACCTACGGCCAAATCCTGCTCAATCCCGACGGCACCTACACCTACACGCTGACGTCGGCGCCTAGCACCACGCCGCACGCCGACGATGGCGCGAACACCCTCAGCGAAAGTTTCACTTACAAAGCCACCGACGCCTCGGGCCATTCCACCACCAGCACCATCGTGGTCAACATCGTCGATGACCTGCCGAACGCCAGCCCCGACGCGGCCTCGGTGGTGGAGGGCGGCATCGTCAGTGGCAACGTGCTGGCGAACGACTTCGGCGATGCCGATGGGATTGGGGTGGTCGGCGTGCGCGCCGGTTCAGACACCTCGACCTCGGCCATCGGCGGCCTGAACAGCCAGATCAATGGCACCTACGGCTACCTGACGCTGGATGCAGCGGGCAACGCGGTCTACCACAGCAACCCGAACGCCGTGAATGGCCCCGGTGCGAGCGACACGTTCACCTACACCTTGCGCGATGGCGACGGAGACGAAAAAACCACCACTATTACTATCGATGTCAGCGACAGCTGCATCAAAGCGGATCCGCTCAGCGCGTCGCCGGCCACCTCAAACACCGATTGGATTGCCAAAGGTGCGGACTTCACCGGCAGCGGAGCGATTAATTTCTTCGGCACCAACAACAACGAGGCGAACCAGGCATTGGCCAATGTGCGGAACGCCTTTGCCGGCAACGTCGCGACCATGACCGCATTGCTGGTGGTCAGCGGTTATCTGGGCGCTGTCGCCAATGCCAATGATGAGGACCGCATCACCGTCAACCTCAAACAGGGTGAAACCCTTAACCTGGATCACAACCTCGCGGTCGGTCACATCGCGATGGAGTACTCCGTCAACGGTGGCGCCTTCATTGCCATCGCCGACGGCCAGACCATCACCGCCGCAGCGGACGGCACGTACCAGATCCACATCACCTACATCGACAACGATGGTCCGGGCATCAGCGGGAAGGGGGCGGAAAACTACCAACTGACCATGACCGTCAACTACGCCGGGGCCCACGATGTCACCCCGGACTACCACGGCACCTACACCGCCAACGACAGCCATGGCGGCAGCGATAACGCCGCCGTGACCATCACCTATCAGAACGGCCACACTCTCACCGGGACGGCGGGCGATGATGTACTGGTGGCGGGCGTCGGCAACAACGAGTTGCACGGCGGCGCCGGCAATGACGTGCTGTTCAGCGACGCGGGTAACGACCTGCTCGACGGCGGCACCGACGTCGACACGGCGAGCTATGCCCACGCCTCGGCCGGCGTCACCGTCGATCTGAGCCTGCTCACCCCGCAAAACACCGTGGGCGCCGGGACCGACACCCTGACGGCAATCGAGAACCTGATCGGCTCGAACTTCAACGACACCCTCACCGGCGACAACCACAGCAACATCATCAGCGGCGGCCTGGGCAACGACGTGCTCAACGGCGGGGGCGGCGATGACTTCCTGATTGGCGGTCTGGGCAACAACACCCTCACCGGCGGCAGCGGCGCCGACACCTTCCAATGGCTCAAAGGCAACAGCGGCCACGACGTGGTCACCGACTTCACGCCGGGCACCGACAAACTCGACCTGTCGCAACTGCTGCAAGGGGAAAACGGTACCGCGGCGTCGCTGGATGATTACCTGCACTTCAAAGTCACCGGCAGCGGCGCCTCACTGGTCACCAGTATCGACGTCAGCGCCATGGCCGGGGCCGCGCCGAATCAAACCATCGACCTGGCGGGTGTGAACCTGGCCAGCCACTACGGCGTAACGCCGGGGACGGGTGGGGTGATTGCGGGTGGGCACGATACGGCGACCATCATCAACGGCATGCTCAATGACCATTCGTTGAAGGTGGATACCGTGTGACCTGAAACGACAAAACCCGCCATTCCTGTTGAAGGAATGGCGGTTTTTTTTGTTTTCCGTAGCATTGCTATCGCGAGCAGGCTCGGGCTGGCTTTCGATCGGGTTGGCCACATATTTGGCGACAGTTTTCTAGGTGAAAGTATTGCCCTGCAAATTGTCATGGCGATGACGCCAGGTGCCGTTGCTGTCAACGTCAAGCGTGATGATCAGCGTCTGGTCATCCCATAGTTCAATCTTTTCGCCTGCGGTGGCGTTGCCTTCAATCACAACGCTCTTGTCATAGGTTGTGGCACCCGGTTGCACCAGACCTCTGGAGTCGGTGATCGAATGGATAACAGGCGTTTCTGCATAAACGACGACGGTGAAGGTTCGGGTCTGGCTCGATACCGGGTCGGCGTCAAATGGGCGTCAAGTAGTCATAGCGGGATGATCTGTGGTGGGGGCAATTCACCCTCCTGGTAATCGATCAACAGGTTCAGCGTGCCCGAATAGCTAAACAGACCGCTGGCGGCGTGCTTGAGGGTATAGCGCACCTTGACGGAGTGGCCGATATTGCCGGTCACGTAATCGGCGTCGACCCGGAATGGCACAGGTTTGCCGGCAGAAACCGTGGTGATCGGTAGCCAGTCACTGGTGCTGGCGAAAGGGTTGGGGCTGATCCAGTAGTAGGTCAAGATGTCTTCTTTGACGGTTCCCAGGTAGTCGACCAGCACGGTGACTTTATCGAACACTTTTGAAGGGTCGAGTACATCGTTCTCGGCTTCCGGCACCTTGGGCGCCGGCAACGTCGCGGCAATCGCCTGAACCTTGACCAGCAGGTGTTCGGACTCGCTCACCCCGTAGACCGCCGCCTGATCATTGGAGACCCGGTACCACAGATTGAGGCGGCCGTTGGCAAGTACGCTGATGTGCTCGGCGAATATGTAAACCGTGACCAGTTTACGCTCGGCGTCATTTGTGCTGACGGTATGCGTCTCCTGATGCACATACGGCGTACCGTTGGATCGCGTGCCCTCCCAGATCAGTTCGATGAAGTCACCGTCGGCCATGCCCGGGTAAGAGACGTCCACGGTGGCCATCATGGTGTCGGGTTCGAGGATTTCGCCCTTCACCTCGTAGAGGACAGGGGCGGGGTGCGCATAGACGTCGCCTACCACATCGGCAAAAGCACGTTTAGAGGAAAGGGGCGGAGTTCCGTTTTTCTTGGTCAGCACATACGAAGTGTCGGCCGATCCCATGGCAATGGCGCGTACTTCTTCGTAAGGCGCCTTCAGTTCAAGGATGCTCGGTACATTCGTGATTTCGTGTGTGTGGATGTGAATCAGCGGTTTGCCAACTTGTGGTGTGCCGATCCAGGTCATCGTGACCGTGTCGCCGATCTCGAAGTCTTCCGTCCGGACATGGATCTGCACGGTGACGTCCTGTTGGTTCAATGTCTTGAGGTTAATTACGCCGTTGACCGCCTCCTCGATGATCGGAGCTTCCAGACGCCAGGCTCCGGCATTGACGTTCACCGTGGTGGGGATCGACCATTCTTCCGAGTAGTTCCACACCTCGTCATGTACCTCGTATTGCACCAGCAAATCGGTGCTGTCGCCGCCGGCCAAAATCTCGGCCTGGTCGGCGACAATCTCGATGGGTTGTGTGCCATCTACGTGCGCTTTTGTGAGCACCAAGGGCTTGAGAAAGACGCTGCCCCATTTCACCTGAACGATATCGCGCACGGCAATGTTGGGATAGCGCAAGATCGTCATCGGCACACCATTGGCGGCCCACGCGGCATCGACCCCTTGTTTGATCACCTCGTCGGGCAACTGCACCCTCTTGAGTTCCGAGTGCCCCGGCAGGTGCGGTTCCTTGTCGCGGCCACCGGGCCGGTCCAGCTTGACCAGCAACCGTAGCGCAACGGACGGATCGTCGGGCGTCACTTCATCTTTGCGCAGCAACCGGAAAAAACATTGTTCGATCCAGCCGGGCACGAACCGCTCTTTCGGCACGTAGAAGAACAGACGCTTGTCCACCTCCTGAGCCATCACCTCATGGTGCAACACATTGTCCGAGTCGAGGTAGACGTCGACGGTGTCGCCTTCCTGCATGCTGTACCACGGGTCGATGACGCACAGAACGCCCTCTTCTTGGCCTTCGACCACATCAAGGCCGATACCGCCATCGCCGTCCACGATCGGTCTGGTCATGCCCGCGATCATTACGGGATTCAGTGACATCAGGCCGGTAGCCGATTCAGGGAAGGGTAGAAGGTAGGGGCGGAAAGAGGTCATGGTCAGTTCCTTGTCCAGTACGAGGCGATGGTTTTCAATCGCAGGGTGATGGACAGGATTTGGCACGACAGCGACTTGATCTGGCTACTGTCAGAAGTCACAGGTGGGGTGTTTTTTCGATGAGTGGTAGCGGGCGGGTGGAGGTGCGTGCTCTTTTCGGTAGGCACAAAAAAACGGCCCGTGGGGCCGTTTCGTTTGAAGCGGGTTACAGAACTTGAACGGATTGATCATTTGGGTCAAAGGAAAACATATAGCCGCTTCCTGAACTGTGGGGCCTCAAATGTATGACCGGCAGGTATCGACCGGTTTGCTGGAAATAATCCTTTTGAAAGAACTGAGCGTTAGGTAGCCCTGTCGCGGCAACGTAGAAAAACGCCTCGAGGGGAAGTTGCTTCGCGATGTTTTGCGGCCAGTTGGCAATGATGACTTCATTGTGCACTTTCTGATCATTTTCATTGAGTGCGGCGCGAGCCTCGATACTGACGGCAAAAGGCGCCTGGTCACCTTTCAGGCTACATCCGTTATACCGACTGGACTGTGCATAAAGATGCTGGACAACGCTCGCTGCACTCGAAATGCCTTGCTCATCGCAAGGCCGGCTCGCTGTAGGAGCATCAGAGTGCGCATTGCAACTGTCACTGCGATAAAAAGTGGCGCCATCAAATGGAAAAGAACATCGCAGGGTCAGTGGGTATGCCGTCGGTGCGGCGAGCTCTTTCATGATCAGTCCCTGGTTCTTTCCCCACGCCAGAACGGGTAGATGGATGTCTGCACGCAAGTAGGAGAATGAAACCCCATTACGCTGTATGGATCCTGGGCTGGAGTTCCACGCGTGGAAATCGGGCGAGGCATCGGTCGTGCGGATCAATACTCCATTGCAGTAATAAGCAGCGGTATTGCCCCGACATGCCATGGCCGTGTCGGCATAACGGCTATTGAGCCGCGACGCCACTTGGTAGCCGACGTACATTTGATCCTGCTGATCGAAACCGAACACCGCTCCCGGCGCCAGGCTCAGATCCATGCGCAACACAGGCAACCAGTCTCCAGTGGCAATGAAGTAGTCCCGTTGATCCTTTTGCGCACCGAGCAGTGCGCCTGTTTTCTTCACGTCATAAAACAACGCGATGATCGGCATCTGCTTCGGCGCCGTGGCGTCCCAGTTTTTGACTTGTACCTGCATCGGTCTGGCCGACCAGCTGGCGTCGAGGCCTTGATGGGCCTGCAGACTGGCCTTGAAGGATGCGGGATCAACGCTGCTCAGCGAGCACTGGGCCGCCAGCTGCAGGTTTTGTTTTTGGAAATGTACAAGCCAGCCGGGGGCGTCACTGACGCCTTGCGCTGCGCAAGAACTCGGGTCCGCTGCAGCATTGGCAGCGGCGGCTAACCAGCCGCATCCGAAGTCGGGGCGCGAGCCCGGCAGCGTCAGTTCAAACGGGTACGCGCACAACAAGTCTTCCTTGGCGGCGGCGGATCTGCTGAACAACATGCCGTTGGCGTGCGTCAGGATGCGGGTGCCGAGATCGGCGCGCAGGTAGATGAAACTCTCTGCACCTAATTGTGCCGGTACTTCCCCATGCTTCCAGAACTCGCCTGTCGCCGGACTGGCGCGGGCCAGCACGCCACTGCACACGTAGGCCGGTTTCTCGGCGCATTTGTTGATTGCGAGTTGATAGTCGTAATTAAGGTCCCGGGCGACATTCGGGCCGGTTGCCGCATGAATGCTAGCTGTCAGCAAACCCTGGGAAAGTGCCAGCAACAGCAAGGCAGCCGATTTTTTACCGAGCACATTCGATAAGGATTTCATGGCCGATAGATCCCCAAGGCCTGAAACATTATTTGTTCTTCAGTGCTCGAACTGCTGGCCTTGTCTTCCTCCAATGATCCCTCAAGGTCGTAGATGGATACCGTCCCAGCGCCTATCGAAGTGCCCGTCCAGAACTGGTAATGCGGCCAGTTCAGGTATTCACCGAAACCTCCTGTCAGGCCTGGTTTGTAGAGATTCCAGAACCGCTCGATTTGTGGCAGTAATACCGGTTCGAGATCGCGACCAACACACTCGGTTTCCATCCCCTCCCAGTTGAAGCTGCTGCCCAGGTAGTACAGCGTTTGAACCCCTTTGATCGTGAGTTTGTAGCTCTGGGTTTGCGCAGGCGAGCTGTTGTCAGTCGCGATGATCCTGCACTCACCATTTGTGCGGACCGTGACTTCGCCGCTGCGCTCATCAATGTAGGCGATGTCTGTGTTATCGATACTGAACGTGTGAGGCGCGGAACCCCAGTTGGCGATGCGGGTCATGCGGGCGTAGTCGGGTACCTGCATGGGCGGTTTTTCGATCGCGGCCACGTAATTCTTGCCGCTTAGGTCTAGCAGGGCATCGGTTTTGAAGTCGCCCGTTAACGTCAACGCCAGATTCAATGATTTTTGCGGCGTACCGGCCCCTTCGAACTGCACTTCATAACGCACCAGCACCACGCTATCGATGGCGTTGGCGATAAATGTCTGTGCGGCGACGGTAAATACCACGTCAAGGCCGACTGCCAATTGGCTGATCGGGATGAAGTCGACAGGCTTGTCATTGAAAAACAGCGTGACCTTGTCTTTGTATTTCATCAAATCGTAAGGCTTGATGCGGACTTTCGCTCGGTTCAGAGGCAGATGGTGAGGATCCAGAACATTGCCGACCGCCTCATCTACGCTGGCTGGCTTTAGTTCTTCGGCGGCCTGATTACGGGTGTCGGAATTGCGCACGGCGTTCAGGGCCATACCACGGGAAGCGGGGGTGGCATGGTATGACACCTTGCCTTTGAGCCGATCCTGTACGGCGCTGCTGTCGCCACCGCCAGCGGCCTGGCCCCAAGTCACTACGCGGCCATCGGAGGTGAGTGCGCAGAAACCGTGGGTGTTGTCGTAAATCGCCAGAACATTGGTCAGTTGCTCCACAACGGGTGTGGTGTCGCCACCAGCGGTGGCGTTGCCCCAAGCCACCACCGTGCCGTTCTTGCGTAACGCAGCAAAGGCCGTTGATGAACCGCATACCTGAACGATGTCGTCCAGAGTGGCGATGTCGGCCGGTACGCTCCCCCCTTCGACGGCAGTACCCCACGCCACCACGTGTCCATTGCTGCGCCGGGCGGCGAAGGCACGCCAGGTCGCGCAGACTTCAACGATGTCCGTCAGGCCGCCAATCAACGAGTCGACGGTGCCCCCGTATGTAGCGGTACCCCAAGCCACCACCTGTCCGGCCGCCCGCCGAGCCGTGAACGCCTGAGCATTGGCGCAGCTCAGCTCGACGACATCGGTCAGGGCGGCTATGGCTTCGGGTACGGTGCCGCCATACGTTGCATGGCCCCAACCGACAATCCTGCCATTGGCACGGTGCGCCGCGAAGGCGCCGAAACTGCCAATCACGGTTTTGATGTCGGTGAATCCACCGATCTCGGGGGGGACTGTTGCGCCATTGGCCGCCAGCCCCCAAGCCACTACTTGCCCGGTGTTGCGCAATGCGGCAAAGGCCTCACCGGCTGCAATCACGTGTGTAATATCTGTCAGCAGCTTGATCGGGTCGGGGACTGTCGCACCACTGGTTGCGGTTCCCCATGCCACGACGCTGCCGTTGTTTTTGATGCCGGCAAACGCCTGGGAGTTGCCCACCACCTGGACAAAATTCAGTGGGTCCACCCCGGGCATGGTGCCACCCTCGGCGGGCGTGCCCCAGACCACCACCGCGCTGTTGGCCCGCCGTGCCGCATAGGCACTGCGGGTGCAACTGACTTCCACGATGTCATCCATCGTGATGATGGTGGATGGAATGGTGCCCCCATAGGTGGCGTTGCCCCATCCGACCATGTCACCGATATCGCGATGGGCCACAAAGGCAGCAAGGCCGGTGACGGTAGTGTCGACGCCATTGCCGATGATGTTGGCAGGGTTAAGTGTCAGCTGATCATTGGCCGAACGTACTTGCAGCGGCTCTTGCGGTTGGCTGTCGCGCCAGGTGGCGGCGGTTGTCCATTGCGTATCAGTGGGATACTTCCACTCCGCCCTGATCGGTAAGCCGGTCTGGATATTGAACGCACTTAACACACGCAACGCACTGGAAGCACGATAGGTGCTGCGACTGAAGCGCGCGCCCATGACTTTGAGTTTGCCGCTGGCAACGACCTTGCGTACGTCGTAAACGGTCAAGTTGGACGGGCCATCCGTGCTGCCGGCCTTACGTTTGACTGTGTATGACAGGTCGATGTTGTCATCAAGGTTCGCGGCGATGAAGGCATGTGCCACTTTGATGACGGCCAGCTCCTTGTCGGCCTCGGCTTCCAGAACCGAGTGCGTATAGGGAACCGTCGTCTTGCCCACCACAGTCACGGTGACGACATCATCCTTCTTCAATTGGGCGGTGGCGGGAATGACTACGGTAGCGCCGTCGGGATAAACGTTGTCCGGATTGATCTGGTCTTTCTGCTCACCCGTGGCTTCCCTGAGGGTGGCCACCGGTAATGTGGATGTCTGGCGTTCGACGCGCAGCGAATAATCCTCGCCAGCCGATTCTCCACCTTCGAACAGCACCACCCGATAGCTGACAGTCACGTCCTTGTTCAGGCAGGCCTCGATGATTGTCCGGACAACACTGAACTCCACTGTTTTGCCTTGCATGGAGCCGGTAATGGGTACGTCGTCGGTATGAACCGTTGTACCGTCGGTGGTGGCCCACGTCATGTAGAAATGATCACCGGCATTTTCTGGGCGATTGGCCTCGATACTGACCGTGGCGGGTGAATTTGCCGGGTCGAGGAGATCGTCTATCGCCTGCAACACTTTTGCTGGAGGCAACAGCTCTGCGGCGGCCTTGCCGACAGTGAACTCCAACGGATTGGAATAGCTCACGCTGTCCGTTTCAAACCGTAAGATCCGATAGCTGGCCGTCACTTTTTTCCCACGGTTCGGTTCGATATGATCCTTCACGAAGTCGGCATTGAGCTTGAATTTTACATTTTTGTTGGCCGTGAGGGCATTGAGGGTAATTGAGTCCTCTTTCTTGCCGGTGACTTCGCCCTCCCAGGTGTAGGTCACAATGTCCTTGGTTTTACTCGGATTGTCTGTCGGCCTAGGCGCAGTTAGTTCGCTCGCGCCGTTGGGCAGATTTTCGGGCTCCAGCGCGCCATCTTTCTCCCCCAGAACGATGGGATTGAGCAGCTCGAATTGTGGCTCGCCGACGTTGAGCCGCGCGGCGACCCGCGAACCACGTTTGACGATGTCGCCATCCTCGTCAATCAGCAGGTTGTAAGACAGAACCAGATTGCCGCCTTCAAGGGTTTTGAGGTGCCTGCCCTCGACGGTGAAGAAAAAGCCGTTGGGGTCCACGACCTCTTCGCGATCCGGCATATACCAGTCCAGCTCCGGATCGTAGATGCTGCCGTTGGGTCGGGTGCCGAACCATTTGAGCTCGATCCCCATGCCGACTTCGATCTGCGGGTCATGAGGAATGCGGATGCGGGTGCTGGTCAGATCCGGGTCGATCGCTCCCCCCTCGGCATGCTCGGCAATCGGTGCAGCCAATCGTGTCGGCTCACCATTGATCTGGACGAACTGTCCTTTGGAGCGCTGATCCGGCACGCCGTCGCGTTTCAATTGATAGGAAAAGATCGCTTGGGTTTTCACCAGTTTGCGCACGTCCGCCTGATCCAGAGGCACGTCGTAGGTGTGCGGTACGTTGTCGACAGTCACTGCCTGCGCGCTGATCTCGACAGCTTCACCGTCCAGCGTCGTGCCGCGCAGGGTGACAGTGATGCTATCGCCGATTTTGAACTTTTCCTCGTTAGCCCAGACCTGAATCGTGACGGGCTTGTCACTCAGCTCGGCAAGGTCAAGGAAGTTCTCCTCGATCGGTTCAGTAAGGCCGGGGAGGTACTTCTCGATCAGCTTGTAAAGGTCAGCAATGTTTTTCGCGAGGAGACTATCGAGGTCAAGGACGTTGTTCACGGCCTCCTTGACGATAGGCGGGGCCAGCAAAGCGGCATCAAGGGAAACCTTGATCCGGGCTTCCCTGCACCAGTCCTCCGAGTAGTTGTTGACCTTGTCGCGCACCCTGAAGGTGACCGCCAGGCCGTCGGTGTCGCCTGCCTTTTCGATGGTGGCTTTTTCTACCAGAATTCGGATCGGGTTGTTCGCCGGGTCGCTGATCTGTTTCGCCGTCAGCGGGGCGGACTGCAGCAGCACGCCGCCCCAACTCAGGACGATGACATCGTCGACCGCCGCATCGGGGTAAGGCACGCCGATGCCGGATTCGGCGCGGATGATGATGGGCACGCCATT
This sequence comes from Pseudomonas sp. MDT1-16, assembly GCF_054898115.1. Taxonomy (NCBI): domain Bacteria; kingdom Pseudomonadati; phylum Pseudomonadota; class Gammaproteobacteria; order Pseudomonadales; family Pseudomonadaceae; genus Pseudomonas; species Pseudomonas sp. MDT1-16. Next base: position 4,530,092 of record NZ_CM142717.1, on the reverse strand, counting down.
TTCGGCCGTCTCCTTATCAACGCCGTCATTGACAATTTTCGGGTCAATGAACATGAACAGCCCGGAGTGACCGGGGGCAGGATCCGTATCCTGACCGCCGGGAATTTCGAGTTTGGCGAAAAGCCTGGGCTTCGCAGACTCTTCTCCGGGTGGGTTTTGCCCGAGCCGGAGCACTCGATAGTACAGCGTATAGGCGCCTGTCAGCAGATGTCGCGGGGCAACGAACAAGGTGCTACGGACGTCAACGTCGGTGTCGCCGATGGTGTGTTGATCGACCTGCTTATCGTTTAGCAGCAGCTCGACCTTGTCGCCTTTGCTCATGTTCACCCATGGCGCTACATGCACCTGCAGGCCCTTGTCCGGAAACACCCCCCGCGCCGCAGCATGGTTGATTCCCCACTCCCCGGAGGACAGGTCTGGCAAGGTGCGGTCGGGAATCTCCGGCTCCAGCAGGGCCAGTGTGCCGGATCTGCTCAGCGGGGAGATTCTCTTTTTCGGTTGTTTGAGCATGGCGAAGACTCCGGTCGAGGAATTGGGCGACGGAGTGATTTATCGCTTGAGACAAGCGCGGTGGCTACTGTCAGATCTGACAGGTAACGATAGGTTTAAGACGAACGGTCGTACCCCTCACATCGGCTCCGGCGGCCCAATCAACCGTCCCATCACCCCAAACAACCCCAGCTCCCGGATCACCTCCAACTCCCCCTTGGTCTCCACCATCTCCGCAATCAACGGCAAATCAATGCTGTTGGTCGCCCGAAAAATCGCCTTGATGAACAGCTTTTTATCACTCTGCTCATCAATATGGCGGATGTAAGCGCCGTCGATTTTCAAGTAAGCCAACCCCAGCTGGGTCAGATTGCCGATCTGACTAAAGCTGCCGCCAAAATGCTGCAGACCGATGCGGTAACCGGTGTTGAGCAGACTGTGGCTCAGGCGTTGCAGTTCTTCCTGAGGGGGCAGTTGGCGTTCGTCGATTTCCAGAATCAGCAGGGGCGCGAGTTCGGGCAGCGATTCGAGCATGTCGAGGATGTGTTGCAGCTGCGCGGGATCGCGCAGGGTGCTGCCGGACAGGCTCTGCGCAAGATGCACGACAGCGCCGGTAATACTTTTCAGCGGCGCAGGCAATGACCTGCTCGACGGCGGCGCCGGCGTCGACACGGCGAGCTATGCCCACGCCACGGCCGGCGTCACCGTCGATCTAAGCCTGCTCACCTCGCAAAACACCGTGGGCGCCGGGACCGACACCCTGACGGCAATCGAGAACCTGACCGGCTCGAACTTCAACGACACCCTCACCGGCGACAACCACAACAACATCATCAACGGCGGCCTGGGTAACGACATGCTCAACGGCGGGGGCGGCGATGACTTCCTGATTGGCAGTCTGGGCAACAACACCCTCACCCGCGGCAGCGGCGCCGACACCTTCCAGTGGCTCAAAGGCAACAGCGGCCACGACGTGGTCACCGACTTCACGCCGGGCACCGACAAACTCGACCTGTCGCAACTGCTGCAAGGGGAAAACGGCACCACGGCGTCGCGGGATGACTACCTGCACTTCAAAGTCATCGGCAGTGGTGCATCGGTCATGACCAGCATCGACGTCAGCGCCATGGCCGGTGACACGCCGAATCAGACTATTGATCTGGCGGGCGTGAACCTGGCTAGCCACTACGGCGTAACGCCGGGGGCGGGAGGGGTGATTTCGGGTGGACACGATACGGCGACCATCATCAATGGGATGCTCAATGATCATTCGTTGAAGGTGGATACGGTGTGACCTGAAACGACAAAACCCGCGATTCCTGTGGTAAGGGATGGCGGGTTTTTTTGTTGTCCTTAGCATCGTTCATCGCGAGCGTGCTCGCGATGAACGGTAACGCGGTTCATCTGATGAACCGCGATCCCTGTGGCGAGGGAGCTTGCTCCCGCTGGGTAGCGAAGCGGCCCCAGACTCTGCGCACGCGGTGCCGCTGACCAAACCTTTGTGGCGAGGGAGCAAGCACCCTCGTCACAAGTCCCTCGCTAGTCCTGCGGATCGATGTTGTCCAGCGCCCGATTCACCGCCAGCTCCCCCAGCATGATGATTTGCGCAATACCCAACAGGGAATTGCGACTCGGCCCCTCCATTTGATCCGCCAGGTCCATGGTCATGACATTGGCCGAGGCCAGCGACTCGCAAGCGTGGGCCAGCAGGGTTTCGGTATCGAGCTCCGGATTGACGGTGAACATAGTGCCGGGTGTGCGCGGGGTGGCTTTGATGTGGGCGGCCAGGTCGAGGTAGTGATCGAGGGCGCGGTGGGCGGCTTCGTGGAGTTTTTTGGAGTCGAGGGAATCGTAGGGGGGAACGTCGTCGGTTTCCGGTGGATTGGGCGTAACTTTGAACATAAGCTGGCTTCTCTGATTGGGTGCCAACCCTCCTGCTGCTAAACGAGAGGGAGGCAGCTGTACGCAGGTTAGCAGACCGGGGAAGCTAGCAAAGCCGGCGCGCCCGAAGGCGCCCTGCGCACAACCACCATCAAGTGCAGGCATGGGAATGCCCGACTGACAAGAGCTTGTGCACCTTACTTATAACCCCAGGCTGCTAAACCCGATCACTGATGGGCAGTGACGGGAATCAAGTTACCGAGCAGCCCCAAGGTGCACAAGCCGGCGGATTCTGGCGTAACCGTAGGCAATGGCGCAAGGCTGTGTAGCCTGAGTGAGTATCTGAAGGTGTCGATTAAACATCGCAATTTTATTGTTCACTCAAAACTTGGGTAAGACAGGGACGGATAAATAAATTCGTCCCTATTTCGCACCCCGTCAAAGGCACACCGATAACGTATGGCGAATCGCCGTCGCAAAGGGCAGTTGGGCGGTTTCCAGGATTTCTTCTTTAAGAAACTGCTGAAAGTCTTCGCTATCCGGGTTCTCCAGAAACAGCTGTTGAAGTGCTTCGGCTGTATCCAGGCTGCCGCGGACAGCTTCACGCCTCATTTCACGAAGGGCACCATTTTCAGCATCCAGATTGAAGATGCGCAAGGTTTCGACTGCTCTGTGGCGTAACCGGACATCCAGATTTGCACGTGGTGCAATGGTGCCGTCGCTGACGAAAATGAAATAGTCGTCAGGGTTGTCTTCATCGGGCTTTATCAGGACGGTGTGATCATAGGGGCGGTATCGGTCCTTGAAATTCCCACACGATTCTTCCCGTTTACATGAGCCGAACAGATTGCTCCAATCGAAAGTACCTTGGCGGTATCTTTCTCGCTGTCGAAAGTGTTCGATGTGCGCATTGGTGTGTTTGCTGATATCGGCTTCGCAGTAGGCGCAACGAGTATCTTGCATGGCTCGCAAATGCTCCCAGATCTGCTCACGCTCCGGTGGCGTCGGCGACTCCAGCGACCACCTGTGTAATCCATGTCTGTAGCGGGTAAGGCAGTGCGCTCCTTCACCCCGAACAAGCTTTCGCATGTGCCCGATTCCCTTTTCTTACTATTTTGTCAGCTGTTTACGTTTGAACGTTTCCAGTCTGATCAGCCTGTGGCAGTTGAGCATGCTGGGATGTTGAGTGCCGAAATGTTCATCAAGGTACTCTCGGAGTGCCAGGCCCTCTGTTGACTCATGCAGGTCCTGCTGGATAAGCGCCATGTACTCGCTCAGTTTTTGAGCAGGCTCATTGTCGGGCGTCGGGTCGATATCCATGACGTAAGCGAGCACTTGCGAGCTGGCGACGCCCTGAGTTTGTTGATCCACATTGCTCACTGTGACCCGTCGCCCAGTCTCGTCGGTTACGGTTTGCAGAACGCGAATACAGTGCGCTGGCACCGACGTGATTACCTGAGGACTGTGTGTTGTCACAATGAACTGGATACACGGGAAAGCCCCGAGCAGATCCGGTATGACGGTTTGCTGCCACGCGGGGTGAAGGTGCATGTCGACCTCGTCAATCAACACAACCCCAGTACTTTTACGAGGGGCGAGGATGCCCAAATGAGGGTTGAGTTTGACGCAGCGATACGCGATATCGGCAGCCAGGGCGACAATGTTGCGAATCCCGTCGCTAAGCTGGCTGACCTTCAATGCTCCGTGAACTGGATGCTCAAGCACCAGATCGGCGAACTCACTGCTATAGGCCAGATCTCGCCATCCTGTTTGAGTTGCCAGGACAGCATTCACCGCGTTCTGCACCGCTAGAACCGGATGTGCGAACTCGTCCTTCACGTCAATGCTGAGCTTTCCACGCTCAAGATTACGAATTTGTTCTTCACGATAGCTGCGGAAAATTCGTGTGTACCATTTGGCAAAGTGTTTATAGCTGGAGGCCGGGTCAAGGCAGTCGCGATAGCCATAGGTTCTCGAAAACTCAGCGTTTTCGGCTTTTTCAAACGCGGCTGTCAGTTTTTTATGGCTCCAGAGTCGGCCGGTGCCGTAGTAAGCCAGAACGGGTAAATCGAACGATTCCAAATGATCTCGGGAAACACCATGAAAGATCTCAGCTTCAAGTACTTGAGCTCTGCCTTCCAGTTTGCTGGCATAGATATCCTCACGCGTTTTCGTTGCTTTGCGGATACTTTCCCTGCGACGTGTCCAATGCCATTCTTCGCCTTGAAAAAGAGCATGGGCGGTAAGGCTAGCGGGCAGTGAAGGTTCCATCTGATGCGCTTTGACTGGACGCAGAAAAACGTCATCAGGATGTATCCCCGTAAGGTCATTGGTAGCGCTGCCAAGGTCAAAGCCGCGGACATAGGGCCACAATGCAACCTTAATAGCATCCAGTAGGCTGGTTTTGCCCTGGCCATTTCGTGCAACCAACAAGGTCAGTTGTGCATCGATCTCGAGAGTGAGTGTGGGGAAGCAGCGATAGTTTTCCAGCTCCAGCCTGATCAGTTTCACAGACTTTCCTCCATGTGGACCGATGCCAGGCCGCGGCAGAGGTGATGTTTCCGGGGAACATATAGGGCGTGGATTCTACTGTGAATGAAAACAGGTGAACACCATGGACATGGGGCGTTGCAAAACTACATCGGCTCCGGCGGCCCGATCAATCCTCCCATCACCCCAAACAACCCCAACTCCCGGATCACCTCCAACTCCCCCTTGGTCTCCACCATCTCCGCAATCAACGGCAAATCAATGCTGTTGGTCGCCCGAAAAATCGCCTCGATGAACAGCTTTTTATCACTCTGCTCATCGATATGACGGATGTACGCACCGTCGATTTTCAAGTAAGCCAGCCCCAGTTGTGTCAGGTTGCCGATCTGGCTGAAGCTGCCGCCGAAATGCTGCAGACCGATGCGGTAACCGGTGTTGAGCAGGCTGTGGCTCAAGCGTTGCAGTTCTTCCTGAGGGGGCAGTTGGCGTTCGTCGATTTCCAGAATCAGCAGGGGCGCGAGTTCGGGCAGCGATTCGAGCATGTCGAGGATGTGTTGCAGCTGCGCGGGATCGCGCAGGGTGCTGCCGGACAGGCTTAATGCCAGGGGCCAACGATTGATGACGAGGTAGTCGAGGGTCGCTTCGAGCATCGCCAGGTCGAACCGTGCCGACCAGCCGAGGCGTTCGATCCACGGCAGGAAATGCCCGGCGGCTATCGCCTCGCCCTGTGGGTCGAGCAGGCGCGCGAGGACTTTGTGATGCAGCACTTGGCTGGTGTCGGCGCATTGCACGACGGGTTGGAAATACAACTGCATCTTGCCTTGGTTCAGGGCGTCGTCGATCCAGGTTTGCCAGCCGTTTTGGGACGGGTTCGGCGCGGTGTTGGAATAGGCCAAGTGGACCCACGGACGCTCGGGATGTCGCTGGGCTTGGGTCAACGCCTGATCCAGTCGCATCAGCACATCACTGGCCGGTTCACCGGGTTGGAAAGCAACGATCCCCAAGTGCGCCACCGGCATGCAATCGCTGGCACCGGTCAAGCGCAGGTTTTCCAGGGTGGCGCTGATTTCGCAAGCCAGGCGTGCCGCGTCCTCGGCGTCGAGGCCCGGTGTCAACAGGCTGAACTCGCCACCGCGATTACGTGCTGCCAGCCAGGTGCGACGCTCCGCAAGTTGGGTCAGACGCTTGAGCAGTTCACCGACGGTGCTGATCAAGGCGTCAGTGCGCTGACCGCCCAGACGCTGATTGAGACCGACCAGGTCGTTGATCCGCAGCATCAGCAAATGGCCGTCGCTGCTCTGCTCGGAGACCAGCAATTGGTCGTCCAGTTGTTCATCCAGCAAGCGTCGATTGGCCAGGCCCGTAAGGTTGTCCTGATAGGATTCGGCCCGCAGTTTTTCACTGCGCGCGACCTCTTCGGCGAACAGCGCTTTGAGCTTCTCGACCATCTGGTTCATGGCCAGTACCACGCGTTTCAACTCCGGTGTGCGCGGCAGTTTTGGCAGGCTGAGGAACTCGCGTTTGCTGATGGCTTCGGCCTGTTTGACCATGGTGTCGAGTGGACGAAATTGCCGGCGCAGCAACCAGCCCCCAAACACGGCACTGAGCAGGCCGCACAGGAGTAACCAGATCAGGCTGCCGAGGGTGCTGTCCCAGAGTTTGGCCAGGGCGAACTGCGGGTTGCTCATCACTTCGACCCGTGCTGCCTGCACCCAGCCACGCATGACCAGCGCTTCGCCACCGGGTGGGTGCAGGTTGACCAAACTGACAAACCAGCTGGGAACGCCTTTGATTTCCGCCGATACGCTGCGCTCCACCAGCACCTGCTCATTCTCGATATTGATGACTCGGATGCTGCTGAAATAACCACTGTCGAAAATCGAGCTGACCATCAACTCGATCATCGCCGAGTCATCGATCTGCGCCGTCAACGACAAACCCAACGCTGTGGCGGCGTCCTGGGCGTGGGAGCGCAATTGGCCGAGCATCTGGTCGCGAGAGCTTTCCAGGCTGACAAAAAAACTTCCGCTGAAGGCCACCAGCAAGAATAGGCAAATGGCGAGAAACAACTGTTTGCGCAGTGACATAAAACGCTCCTTGCGATGGTGGCTAGCCGTCACCCACGGCGAACCCTTCGGCCTGCATCTTTTTCAATACGTCCTGCCAGCGCGACAGGTTTTTCGAGTCGCTGCTGCGTTTACCGCCATTGGCTCCCGGCAAGTAGAGGCCTTCGGCGTTGAAGGCGTACACCGGCAGCAGGTCTTTGCGTTGGGAGGCGGGGCGGATTTCGCCGATCAAGTTGTCCAGCACCAGCGGATCGGCCGTGGGGCTGTTGTAAAAAGTCAGCACCATGTGCGCCTGGTTCTGGGTCAGGGCTTTAACGTAGGTGATGCGCAGTTTCTCGCTGGGAATCCCGAGGTGGCGCAGGCTGAAGTATTTCGCCAGTGCGTAGTCCTCGCAGTCAGCAGCACCCTTGATCAGGGATTCGACGGGCGTGGCCCAGTAATCGGTCTGACGCCAGATGCGGGTGTCGTCCAGAAAGGTCAGTTGCTGATTGAAAAAACGATTGACCGCGTTCAGTTGCTCGCGCTCGGGGGCGTTGACTTCGCTTTGCAGCATCTGACTCCAGGCCTTGATCCGTCCCCGTTCCGGGCCGAGGGTGCCGTAGCGTTTTTCTGCGGTTTGCAGAATCTGCGCAAAATCCCAGTTGGCCCAGACACTGCCCAGCCCGGCCAATAGAAAAGTGATCAGCAACAACCATCCGCCGAGCCGAAGTCGGAGCGTTGACCCTCCTGGACTACGCGGACTGCGGGACATGTCTGGCCACTCGGGTGCAGATGCCTGAAGTCTAGGCGGTGTTTTCAGCTAGGCAGGGTTGGTCGTCGGGTTGGTACGCGGACTTGTAGCAGCTGGCGAAGCCTGCGTTCGACTGCGAAGCAGTCGCTATGTCATCCGCTGCGGTGTATCAGGCAAACCGCGTGCGCAGGATTTACGACTGCTGCGCAGCCGAACGCAGGCTTCGCCAGCTGCTACAAGGATCGAGTTGCTTTCAGGGTTTTTGCAGGGTTTTCTGTTTGAGGATGTAGACGGTCACCAGAACGGCGCTGGTCAGCATGAATCCCCGCGCCCACGGCAGGGGCACCAGATAGCAGGAGAGCAGGATGCTCGCCCACATCAGCCCGATGGCGTAGACCTTGCCTTTGAGTGGGATGCCGTTGCCGCTCAGGTAATCGCGAACCCACGGCCCAAGCCGTGGATGCTCAACCAGCCAATGATAGAAGCGCGGAGAACTGCGGGCGAAGCAAGCGGCCGCCAGCAGCAGGAAAGGCGTGGTGGGCAACACCGGCAGGAAAATCCCGATCACCCCCAGCGCTACGCTCAGCCAGCCGATGGCCAGCAGCACGTAACGCAACATCAGGGAGCGGTTGCCTATGGGGTTGTCCATAGGCAAAACCTTAGTGGTGACGAGGCTTTAGGATCGCCGGTTTTTCGTCAGGTGCGTTGCACAGCAGGTACAGCGCAGTCAGGGCTTCCGGGATCTGCACGATCATGTCGTCCATCAGGTTGGCGTCGGCCGCGATGTCGGAGAACTCGGGTTGTTCGTCGAACAGACCCGAACCGACCATGATCGGCAGCAGCATTTCGCTGACTTCGTCTTCGGCGGTTTCGAACCAGGCGGCTTCGCGCAGGAACACGCCTTCCATGAAACCGATGCACCAGCCGCGCAGGTCGGAATCGTCCGGCTCCTCGCCCAGGTCCAGGTCGCATGGCAGCTCGAACTCTTCATCGGACGCCAGTTGGCGTGAGATGTGAGCCTTGAGGGCCAACAGGGTGGATTCAATCGCTTCACGCTCGGTGTCGTCGGCGTAATGCGGCTCTTCGGCGAAGAGGGCGTCGATCCATTCTCGGTCGGGAACGATTTCGGAACAGATCGACAGCGCAGTGAGGTAGCCGTGGGCGGCCACGTAGTCCAGCGCCTCGTCATGCAGTTCGTCGGCGTCGAGGAAGACTTGCAGGCGGGTTAATTGCTCAGCGAAGGACATTAAAGGGCTACCTTGGGAATTAAACAGATGCGGGAATTCTAGGCCTTCTTGAGCACTCAGGCCAGCCGCGCGGCATATTTGCGCCCACAAGCCTCTTTTCACCGGTGCCCTTTGCCGGACAGGGGTCGGGTATACTCGCGCGTTTTGTGATGCCCTGCCGGCGTCGCGGCTGAAATGTGAAGTGTCATGCAATGCGCACTTACGATTTGTCGGTGCAGCCTTCGTGGTTCTGAACCAGCCTTGCAGGGATGTTTTTGTGATTTTTGGAGTTTCTATGCTCGAACAGGCTCAACGCGTCCTCAAGGATATCTTCGGCTACGACAGTTTCCGTGGCCGTCAGGGTGCAATCATTGAGCGCGTGGCCAGTGGCGGCGACGCCCTGGTGCTGATGCCTACCGGTGGCGGCAAGTCCTTGTGCTTCCAGGTGCCAGCGCTGTTGCGCGAGGGCCTGGCGGTGGTGGTGTCGCCGTTGATCGCCCTGATGGACGACCAGGTCGCGACCCTCGAAGAGTTGGGTGTCGCCGCGGCGGCATTGAACTCCACGCTCAGCGCCGAGCAGCAGCGCGATCTGGCGGCACGGATCAAGCGCGGTGAAGTGAAAATGCTTTATCTCGCGCCCGAGCGTCTGGTTCAGCCACGGATGCTGGCTTTCCTGCAAAGCCTTGAAATCTCCCTGTTCGCCATCGACGAAGCCCACTGCGTGTCCCAGTGGGGCCACGACTTCCGCCGCGAATACCTGCAACTGGGCCAGTTGGCGGAATTGTTCCCCAGCGTTCCGCGTATCGCCCTGACCGCGACCGCCGACAAGCGCACCCGGGAAGAAATCGTCGACCGCCTTCATCTTCAGGATGCGGAGCGTTTCCTGTCGAGTTTCGACCGCCCCAACATCTTCTATCGCATCGTGCCCAAAGAGCAGCCGCGCAAGCAATTGCTGGCGTTCCTCGCCGAGCGGCGCAGTGATGCCGGTATCGTCTATTGCCTGTCGCGCAAGAAAGTCGATGAAGTCGCGGTGTTCCTCAGCGAACAAGGCTTCCCGGCGCTGCCGTACCACGCCGGTCTGCCCAACGATACCCGGGCTCACCACCAGAAGCGCTTCCTCAACGAGGAAGGCCTGATCATGGTCGCCACCGTGGCGTTCGGCATGGGCATCGACAAGCCCAACGTGCGCTTTGTCGCTCACCTCGACTTGCCTAAGTCCCTTGAGGCTTACTACCAGGAAACCGGTCGCGGCGGCCGTGACGGTCTGCCGGCAGACGCCTGGATGGCTTACGGCCTGCAAGACGTGGTGATGCTCAAACAGATGCTGCAGAACTCCGAAGGCGACGAGCGCCACAAGCGTCTGGAGCAGCACAAGCTCGACGCCATGCTCTCGCTCTGCGAGGAAACCCGCTGCCGTCGCCAGACGCTGCTGGCCTACTTCGACGAAGACATGCCCGAGCCCTGCGGCCACTGCGACAATTGCGTCGATGGCGTGCAGACCTGGGACGCCACCGAGCCGGCCCGTCAGGCGCTCTCGGCGATCTACCGCACCGGCCAGCGCTACGGTGTCGGCCATTTGGTGGACGTGTTGCTGGGCAAGGACAACGAAAAGGTCCGCAGCTTCGGCCATCAGCATCTGTCGGTTTACGGTGTCGGCAAGGCGATGGGGGAGAGCGAGTGGCGCTCCTTGTTCCGTCAGCTGGTTGCCCGTGGTCTGGCCGACATCGACCTAGAAGGTTACGGCGGCCTGCGCTTGAGTGACACGTGCCGGCCGCTGCTCAAGGGCGAAGTGACCCTGGAACTGCGTCGCGACCTCAAGCCGCAAACCACTGCCAAAAGCAGCAAGAGCCAGGCGAGCCAACTGGTTCGCGGCGAAGAACGCGAACAGTGGGAAGCCTTGCGCGCCTTGCGTCGCAAGCTCGCCGAAGAGCATGGCGTGCCACCGTACGTCATCTTCCCCGATTCGACGCTGCTGGAAATGCTCCGCAGCCAGCCGACCTCGCTGTCGGAAATGGCCACTGTCAGTGGTGTCGGTGCGCGCAAACTGGAACGTTATGGTGAGGCCTTCCTTGAAGTCCTCGGTGGGCAGGTCGAGGCGCCGAAAGTGGTGGCCGACCTGCGCCACGAATTGATCACCCTGGCCCGAGCGGGCATGACCCCGCTGCAAATCGCCGGCCAGCTGCAATGCTCGGAAAAGAATGTCTACACCCTGCTCGCCGAGGCGATTGGCAAGCAACAGTTGTCGCTGGAGCAAGCGCTGGATCTGCCCGAAGAGTTGATGGGCGAAGTCCAGGATGCGTTCCTCGACGGCGAGGGCGAATTGCCGCCCGTGTCGGAGATCGCCGCATTGTTCGCCGGTCGCGTGCCGGAAGGGGTGTTGTACTGTGTTCGAGCGGCGCTGCAATCGGAATTTGAAGTTTAAGTGACCTGTTACGGTGATGTAACGATTCACTACAGAGCAAACCTTGCCTCAAGCCAACGGCCATGCTTAGCTGACTAATAATTAGTTTTTCTCTATTTCAGTCTAATCATGAGTGTTTTATGCCGTTAACCGACCAACACCGCTTTGGCATGCAACTGGCCCAGATGTCGCGCGGCTGGCGTGCCGAACTGGACCGCCGTCTGGCTGGCCTGGGTCTGTCCCAGGCGCGCTGGCTGGTGCTGCTGCACCTGGCGCGTTTCGAGGATGCCCCGACCCAACGTGAACTGGCGCAAAGCGTCGGCGTTGAAGGGCCGACGTTGGCCCGACTGCTCGACAGTCTCGAAAACCAGGGACTGGTGCAACGTCAATCGGTGCTGGAAGACCGCCGGGCCAAGAAAATCGTTCTCTGTGCTCCGGCGCGTCCCTTGATCGAACAAATTGAAACCATTGCCACCCAACTGCGCCACGAGTTGTTCGAAGGCGTCGATGAGGCGGATTTGAAGGTTTGCATGCGTGTCCACGGGCACATTCTGGCCAACCTGGAAAAACCTTGAGGCATAACCACGCGCCAGACTTTTGAGAAACCCCGTTGGGCAGACTATAAAGAACTACTTGGCAATATCGTGTTCGTACCGGATGTGCGAACGCGTACAAGATGGTTATGGTTATCTAAGGGATGCTCATGCTCGAGAGTTGGCACGTGGTTTTGCGGTGTTGCGCCAGGCTGCTTCTGGTCGGTGGTGCTGGCACTTACTCGGCATTGGCGCCCGCGTTGGGCTTGGGTGATATCACCCTGCATTCGGCACTGAATCAGCCGTTGCGCGCCGACATCGCCCTGGTGGATGCCGCGGGTCTGGAGGAGGGCGAGCTCTCGGTCAGTCTGGCGACGCCTGAAGAGTTCAGCCGCGCCGGCGTCGATCGGGTGTTCTTCCTAAACAATCTGAAGTTCACGCCGATCTTGCGCGGCAACCGCAGCCTGATCCGGGTGAGCTCCAGCAAACCTGTCAATGAACCTTTCCTGAATTTCCTGGTACAGCTCAATCAGCCCAACGGGCGGGTGCTGCGCGAGTACACGGTGCTGATCGATCCGCCGGGTTCACCGGGGATTGTTCCCGTCACTGACGAACCGGTTACCGACGTTCAGTCCTCTGGATTCCCGACGGTTGAGCCGGTCGTTGCGCAGCCACCTGCGGCGAAGGGCAAAAAGCCGTCAGCTCCTCGCGTCGATCAACCTCCTGCCACGCCTGTGAGTGATCCGGTTGCCGAACAACTGGCCACCAGCGTGCTGCGAAACCAGCAGATGCAAGCAACCATCGATGCGTTGAACGCGAAGCTTCAGACCCAGGAGGATCACGTCGCCGGTCAGAAAAAACAGGTGACTGAACTGCAAACCCAATTGGCGGAAATCAAACAAGCGTCGGTGGAGCCGGTTGCACCCGTTGTTGTGGCTCCAGTGCCGGCCATTGTTGAAGAGCCTGAGGCCACTCATTGGCTGCTGATTTTCGGGTTGCTGGCGCTGGTGGCTTTGGTTTTGCTGGGGCTGTTCGTTCGGCGCCAACGACAACAGGTTCAGACGTTGCCCGACGCTTTACCTGTTTTGCCATCACGGCATGAGCCGGTGCTCAATCGCGCTGCAGAACCGGTCGTGCAACCAGCAACCGAATCAGATCAAGAGACGCCCGCAGGCGATGTGCTCGAAGGGGTGGGCATCTATCTGGCCTATGGCCGTTTTTCCGAAGCGGCCGGTTTGTTGCGGGAGGCGCTGATCACGGAGCCACAACGCACGGACCTGGCCGTACAATTGTTGGAAGTCTTGGGTAAACAGGGTGACGTACCCGCCTACGAAGCACAGGAAAACAACCTGCGTGACGCCGGATACGACCTGCAAAAACTTCAGAATATCCGCGCCCAACACCCGAAACTGAGCAGTGCGGTACCGTTGGCCGTCGCAGCGACAATCACTCCCCTCAAGCCTTCACTACCTCAAACAGTGCCCAACGATGAGTTCCAGTTGAACCTGGATGACCTGTCGATGGATTCGAGTTGGGACCTGATCAGTCCTTTTGAACACGCGCCGTCCGCCGCGAAGCCATCGAGCGAATCCGCGCCGGTCGAGCCGCCGTTCATCTCGAACCTGCACGTCTTGCCTGAGGTATTTGAAATGCCTGACGACTCGACGCTGGACGAGCCCGAACTTGAATGGGTCGCCGAGCCTGACTCACAGTCTCTGGATGACACCTTTCTCAACGAGTTCAGCGATTCCGGCCAGTCGCCGGAGATGGAGCCGCTGAACCTGGAACCGGCCGAGCCGAGCAGCGCCGGCAAACTGGAACAAGCCCAGACCTGCATCGATGACGGCGATCTGGACAGTGCCATCGAACTGCTCAACGAGTTGCTCAAGGAAGGTAGCGAGCCGCTTAAGCAGACAGCCCGGAACCTGCTCGCCGGGCTATCATAGCGGCGACCTCTGGCTCAGGAGCTTCGCCGATCATGACTGCACGCAAACCGGAAATCATCATCACTTATTGCACGCAATGCCAGTGGCTGTTGCGTGCTGCCTGGCTAGCCCAGGAACTGCTCAGCACCTTTGGTGACGACCTCGGCAAAGTGTCGCTGGTGCCCGGCACCGGTGGGGTGTTTCACATTTTCTGTGACGATGTACAGATCTGGGAGCGCAAGGCTGATGGCGGTTTCCCGGAGGCCAAAGTGCTGAAGCAGCGGGTCCGCGATCAAATTGATCCGGACCGCGACTTGGGGCACAACGACCGCACTCAGTGAGAGGCGGCTTCTGCCGCAACGGTTTTCTTGCTTGAGCCGCCCGAGAGTCGGCTGGAGACCACGATCGCCACGACGATCAACGCGCCACCGATCAGCATGCGCAGTGTCGGGTTTTCATCAAACAGCAGCCAGGCCACGGTGATGCCGTAAACCGGCTCCAGGGCGAAAACCACTGCCGCGGTCCGCGCCTTGATCACTGCCAGGCTGGCAACAAACAGACTGTGAGCGACGCCCGTGCAGAACACCCCGAGCAGGCCGATCCACAGCCAGTCGATGGCGCGCACTTCGCTCAACTGCGGTGCCGCCACCGGCAGCAGGCACAACGCGACCACCACGTTCTGACACAGCGCAGCCTGCACCGCCGGGATTCGCCCGGAGCTGGCGCGGTTGGTCAGTGATAGCAGAGAGAACAGCAAACCTGAGCCCACCGCCCACAGCAGACCAATGGTGGCGCCGCTGGCCAGATCGAAATCAGGGGTGACCAGCACCAGCCCGACACTGACCAGCACCACCAGCAGGATTTCGTTGGCGCGAATTCGCTCGCGGAAGATCAACCCTTCTAGGATCACGGTAAACGCCGGGAAGCTGGCGAAACCTAAGGTCGCGATTGCCACTCCTGCGACCTTCACCGCAATGAAAAAACTCACCCAGTGTCCGGCCAGCAGTAAACCGCTGAGCAATAGTCGGCGCCAGTCCATAGCCTCGAGTTTCTGCCAGCGAGTATTGCTGGCGAACCGCGCAAAAAAGGCTAACGCCAGCACAGCGAACGCGGCACGACCAAAAACGATAATGGCGGGGGAGGCAGCAGCCAGTTTGCCGAACACACCGGTCAAGCCGAACATCAGTGCGCCGATATGCAGGGCGCCAAGGGCGGTACGGGGAGTCATTGCAGTCCTTAACAACAAGCGAACAAAGATGTAGGAGCAGCCTTCGGCAGCTCCTGCATTGAACCGTGATAACCCTAGGTGTGTCTGTCGGTAAACTATTGCATTTTGTCGCCAACCTAGCGCCGCAATTTTCCGGGTGAGGCACCGAACTCCCGCAACACCGACCGGCGTTGTCGAGCAAACGACGGCTGGCCTCGGCGTGTTCACCAAGGGACTGAGATGCCTATGGGGCGCTGGGCACATCCAGCACCAGGCAACGGCTGCCATT
This sequence comes from Pseudomonas sp. MDT1-16, assembly GCF_054898115.1. Lineage (NCBI taxonomy): Bacteria > Pseudomonadati > Pseudomonadota > Gammaproteobacteria > Pseudomonadales > Pseudomonadaceae > Pseudomonas > Pseudomonas sp. MDT1-16. Next base: position 4,514,855 of record NZ_CM142717.1, on the reverse strand, counting down.
GGCGCTACCGCAGGCGTGATGGAAACCGGACGGCACCACCACGAAACTCTGCTGAACCACCTGACTGCGACGCCCGTCGACCTCGAAATCCAGCGCACCCGACAGCCCGAACACCAGCTGCGCGTGGTCGTGGCTGTGGACGATCGGGTCATGAGTGTACTGGCGTAGCGTGAGGATCGGTCTCATCGCAGGTCTCCAGGGCAAGGCTGCCAGTCTACACCGAGGGCAATCGTGGGGCGCTGTCACAGGACTGACTCGCCACTGTCATGGGCAATTAACCCGACCGGCGCAAAGTTGCAAAAACTTTTGCAGAGGGTTGCCCATGACCAGCGCCGAGCTCGCCAAACCCAGTCGTAAGCAACGTGTGCGGACCTTGTGGATTTCCGATGTGCATCTGGGCACCCGGGATTGCCAGGCCGAACACCTGTCGCAGTTTCTCAAGGGCTACCACACGGACAAGATTTACCTGGTCGGCGACATCATCGACGGCTGGAAGCTGCGCGGCGGCATGTACTGGCCCCAGGCGCACACGAATGTGATCCGCCGCTTGCTGACCATGAGCAAGCGCGGCACCGAGGTGATCTACGTCACCGGCAACCACGACGAATTCCTGCGCCGCTATTCGAAACTGATTCTGGGCAATATCCAATTGGTGGATGAAGCCGTGCACGTGACCGCCGATGGCCGCCATCTGCTGGTCATTCATGGCGATCAGTTCGACGTGATCACACGGTATCACCGCTGGCTGGCCTTTCTCGGCGACTCGGCCTACGAATTCACTCTGACTCTCAACCGCTGGCTCAACCATTGGCGCGCCCGTTATGGCTACGGTTACTGGTCGTTGTCTGCCTACCTAAAGCACAAGGTCAAAACCGCGGTCAGCTTCATCAGCGATTTCGAAGAAGCTATCGCTCACGAATGCGTCAAACGCGAGTTGCACGGCGTGGTGTGCGGGCACATTCACCATGCCGAGATTCGCAAGGTCGGCGGGGTGGATTATCTCAATTGCGGAGATTGGGTGGAGTCGTGCACAGCGCTGATCGAGCATTGGGACGGGTCGATCGAATTGTATCGATTGGCGGATGTCCAGGCGCGTGAGGCGGAGTTGAAAGCCATTAGAATCGCAGAGCCGGCCTAACATTTTGGGTGTTTGAGCCGGTCCCGCCGGACTTATCAGCCTGGCGCGTATTCCTCCATCGCGGCCTTGTAGATGGAGTTCTTCGGCTGCGCAAACAACCGTTCCATCATCGGCTCAAAGAAACTCAGCGGCAGCGTGTCATACGCCGGATCAAACGCCGCTGCGTCATATTTGGCACAGAACTCAATGGTCGCCTGATACTGCGGATGGCCGCTGAATTGCTCGCGCAGATGCCGGTCCATGCCCAAATGATGGAAGAAGTAATAGCCTTGAAAAATCCCGTGTTGCGCGACCATCCACAGGTTCTCGGCGCTGACGAACGGCTTGAGAATCGCTGCGGCGATGTCCGGGTGGTTGTAGGAACCCAAGGTGTCGCCAATGTCGTGAAGCAGCGCGCAGACCACGTATTCTTCATCGCGGCCATCGCGCCAGGCACGGCTGGCGGTTTGCAGGGAGTGGGTCAGACGATCCACCGGAAAACCGCCAAAATCACCCTCCAGTAATTTCAGGTGCGCCACAATCCGTGTCGGTAATTGTCGCGCGTAGGCACTGAAGTCTGCGGCGATAATCGCCCAGTCTTCCTGTGTGCCGTCCTGCATGTGGGTGAAACGGGCGTTGGCGTTCATCGGCTAGTCTCTCTTTGCTTATCTCTCTAAATAGCGGTTGCGCCTAGAACGGCACGCGACCCAGAATCATGTCTCGGTACATGACGAAATCGCCCAGCAGGCTGTAAAACGGATGTTGGAAGGTCGCAGGACGATTTTTCTCAAAGAAGAAATGCCCCACCCAGGCGAAGCTGTAGCCCGCCAGCGGTAGCGCCAACAGCAGCAGCCAGGCGCCTTTGCCGATGGTGAGGGCCAGAATGAAAATAACCAGCGTCGTGCCGATAAAGTGCAATCGTCGACAGGTACTGTTGCTGTGTTCGCTGAGGTAATACGGATAGAACTCAGCGAAGCTGTTGAAACGTTTGACGTTTTCCACGACTGCGATCTCTGTGGTTATTGTTCTGACTGCAAGTTGTTCTGCGGGTAGCTTATTTGAGTCTAGAGTGATCATTGGCATCAGCCAGTGACAATAGGCGCCACTTTAGTATCCTTCGGAAACTGGCCGTAGCCTGCGGCTCATCATGTAAGTGGACGACATGAGCGAACGAACGACTTCTGCAAGCTGGGCGATGGGGATTGTCAAAGCACTGGAGATGGACGGCCTGGATTGCCGGGTTCTGTTCAAGCAGCTGGGGCTCGACTACACGGCACTGGATGATCCGGATGCGCGCTTCCCGCAAGATTCCATGACACGACTGTGGCAGCGCGCGGTTGAGCTGTCCGGCAACCCGGCGATTGGCCTGAACATGGGCAAGGTGGTGCGACCGGCTTCCTTTCATGTGGCAGGCTACGCCTTGATGTCCAGCCAGACCCTGGCCGAAGGCTTTCAGCGCCTGGTGCGCTATCAGCGGATCATTGCGGAAAGTGCCGACCTGAGCTTCCGGTTATTGGAGGAGGGTTATGCGCTGATTCTGACGGTTCACGGCGACCATCTGCCACCGACCCGGCAGAGCGCCGAAGCGTCACTGGCCTGTGCCCTGGCGCTGTGCGGCTGGTTGACCGGGCGCACTCTGCAACCGCGCAAAGTGCTGGTGCAGGGCGATCAGCCCGTCGATCTGGAACCCTATAAACAAGCCTTTCATGCACCTTTGGTGTTCAACGCGCCTTATGACGCCTTGATCTTCGAGCGTGCTGACATGGAGGCTCCGTTGCCTACTGCCAACGAGGCGATGGCGCTGTTGCATGACCGGTTTGCCGGTGAATACCTGGCACGGTTTTCCGAGAGTCGCGTGACCCACAAGGCGCGACAGGTGCTGTGCCGTTTGCTGCCCCAGGGCGAACCCAAGCGCGATACCGTGGCGCAGACGCTGCACCTGTCACAACGCACCTTGCAGCGACGCTTGCAGGAAGAAGGCACGAGTTTTCAGACGTTGCTCGACGACACTCGACGTGAACTGGCCGAGCAATACCTGGCGCAGCCGTCCATGACCCTGCTGGAAATTGCCTACCTGCTGGGGTTCGCCGATCCGAGCAACTTCTTCCGTGCTTTCCGCCGCTGGTTCGACGCCACCCCCGGCGAGTACCGGATGCGCCTGATGGAAGCGCCTGCTCCTGTCAGTGACGCCAGAACGCCGGAATACACAGAACAAACACCGTAATGATCTCGAGTCGGCCCAGCAGCATGCCGACCGACAGAATCCACTTGGCGGCGTCCGGCAGGGTGGCAAAGTTGCCCGCCGGGCCAATCGTCTCGCCCAGTCCCGGACCGACACCGGACACCGTGGCGGCCGCGCCGGTGAGGGCGGTCATCCAGTCCACACCGAGCAGCGACAACAGCAGCGCGATCACACAGATGGTGATGGCGAAGAAGAAGGAAAAGGTCAGAATCGAACGCACGATCTCTTCGTCGAGGCGGTGACCGTTGTACTTCTGCTTGATCACCGCGCGCGGGTGAATCAGCTGGTTAAGGTTGGCCTTGAGCAGGATGTACGCGACCTGGAAGCGGAAAATCTTGATCCCGCCAGCGGTCGAGCCCGAACAGCCGCCGACAAAACCCAGATAGAAGAACAGCATCAGCGAGAAATTGCCCCAGAGGCTGTAGTCCCCCAACGCGAAGCCTGTAGTCGTGACCACCGAGGTCACGTTCAGCGCCACATGTCGCAGGGCTTCCAGCCAATGCAGCTGGGTGGTCCACCAATACCAGGTGCCGAGCACCAGCCAGGTCACCAGCAACATGCCGAGCAGCCCCTGAACCTGTTCATCCTTGATCAGTGCTTTGCGGTTACCGCGCAAGGTCGCTACATACAGGGTGAACGGCAGGGCACCAAGAATCATGATGACGATCGCGACCCAATGCACTGCAGGCTCCGTCCACTTGGCAAGAGACTGGTCGGACGTTGAGAAACCACCGGTGGAAATCGCCGACATCGCGTGGTTGATCGCATCGAACGGGCTCATCCCGGCCCACCAGAATGCCAGGCTGCCGAAAATGGTGATGCCGACGTAGGCCGCAACGATCAAACGCGCCACCATGTGCGAACGGGGCATGACTTTTTCGGAACGGTCCGACGACTCGGTCTGAAACAGCCGCATGCCACCGATGCGCAGCAGTGGCAGAATCGCTACCGCCATGCCGATAAAGCCGATGCCGCCGATCCAGTGCAGCAATGAGCGCCACATCAGGATGCCGGGAGACATGTTGTCCAGGCCCGTGAGCACCGTCGCACCGGTGGCGGTAATGCCGGACATGCTTTCGAAGAACGAGTCGGTGTAGCTGATGCGCTGGGTCAGCAGGAACGGCAGCGCAGCGAAGATGCACACCACCACCCAACTGCTGACGGTCAGCAGGTACATGTCTCGCGGACGCAGGTGTATGTGTTCGGGGCGACCTGGGATGACCAGCGCGAGGCCGGCGACAAAGGTAATCATGCTCGCCCAGAGGAACGACGGCAGGTCGCTGGTGCGGTCGAAAATCACCAGCGTGGCCATGGGCACGACCATGGCGATGGCCAGCGTGATCAGGAAGATGCCGATGATGAAACCAATAATCCGTAAGGTCGGCAACGCCATGAAGTCCGCTCGGGCTGAAATAGGGAAGGGCGCCATTCTACCTGCGGGGCCTGCTATGTAAACCGGCACTCCCGAGGTGGTTGCAGCTAGAATAGCTTCACATTTTTTTCAGGAGGTGGCCGATGCAGGCTCTCGACGCTTTGCTCAACCGTGTTTCCGTTCCGCGACTGCAGGAACCAGCACCGACCGCAGAACAACGCGAAGTGCTGTTTGCCGCCGCGATGCGAGCGCCAGACCATGGTCACTTGCAGCCTTGGCGCTTCCTGACCGTCGAAGGCGCGGCACGTGAGCAAATGGGCGAGTTGCTGGCCGAAGCGGCGAAGCTGCAGGACAGTGAGGTGTCCGAGGCCGCGCTGGACAAGGCGCGTAACGGCCCGCTGCGTGCGCCGCTGGTGGTTGTGGTGATCGCGCGGTTGCAGGATCACGTCAAATATCCGAAGTCTGAACAACGGCTGGCGGCGGGTTGCGCGGCTCACGGGATTTTGCTGGCGGCGTATGCGCAAGGAATTGGCGCGGTGTGGCGCACGGGAGAGCTGGCGTATTCGGCGCATGTGGCCAAGGGGTTGGGATTGGCTGAAGGGGAAGAGGTGATTGCGTTTCTTTATCTGGGTACGCCGCAGAAGGAACCGCGGGTGGCGGAGAAGGTAGACCTCACTGAATTCGTCAGCGTCTGGCCCGCTAAGTTTTGAAGATCAAAAGATCGCAGCCTCGTTTCACTCGACAGCTGCTACAGAGACAGGTGTACATCTGTAGCAGCTGTCGAGTGAAACGAGGCTGCGATCTTTTTGCATCACCACTGCACTTACGGCTGAACGACCGCCCCCGGCACCAACGGTAATTCAAGGCTGGCGATGAACCCACCTTGTGGATGATTAGCCAGCACTAGACTCCCGCCATGCCGTTCCGCCGCACGACGCGCAATGGCCAACCCCAAACCATGCCCTGCCGCCGTCTGCCCCGGCGCCCGATAGAACGGCTCACCCAGCTGGCTCAAATGTGCAGCCTCTACACCCGGCCCATGGTCACGCACGCTGACCACAATCCGCTCACCCTGACGCACCGCCTGCATTTCAATGGATTGCCCCTGCGGGTTGAACCGCTGAGCATTGCGCAGCAAGTTGTCCACGGCGCGCTCGATCATCGTCGGCCAGCCTTTGAGATTCAGCTGCGGCTCGGCCTCAAGGCGCACGTTCTGCTCGGGCGAACTCAATTGAGCATCCTTTTGCAGAGTGTTGAGCAGCGCATTGAGATCAACTTCTTCGGCGCTGGCGTTGTCGGCATCGACCCGTGCCAGTACCAGGATTTCGCTGATCAACGCTTCCAGTCTGTCGCACTCACGGGTAAGGCGCGGCCAGAGCTTTTCCCGTTCTTCAGGGTTGGCCCGCTCGGCCAGTGCCAGCGCAATGCGCAGCCGGGCGAGGGGGGAGCGCAATTCGTGGGACACATCCCGCAGCAACTGCCGCTGACTGCCGATCAAACTTTGCAGGCGCGCGCCCATGCGGTTGAAGTCGTTGGCCAGCACGCCGAACTCATCGCGCCGGTTGGCCAGTTTTACCAAGCTGTTCTGCTGGTAAGTGGTTTGCCCCAGATCATGCACCGCACCGCGCAAACGGTTGAGTGGGCGAGTAATGGACAACGTCACCAACAAGCTGAACAAGGTCAGCACCACCAGCGCGATACCCAGCGCACTCAACGGCCACAGCAGGCTTTCGCGGTGCCATGAGTCCAGTTCCGGGTGTCGAATGCGGTAGATCAACAGGTACGTGTCGCCGGTTTTTTCGCTGGTGTACTCAGCGGTCAAGCGACGCCATGGCAGGCGACGGTCGTCGTTGTTCTGCCGCGCTTCGAAGGCTGCCGCACGACGTGGGAAGGTGCCGCGCACCACCGGATCGCCGCTCTCGTTGAGCACTTGAACGTCAATGTGATACTGGCGCTTGCGCTGTTCCAGAATGTCTTGGGCCGCGTCTTCACCCTGTGACTCGTAGGTTTGCGTCCACTGTTCGGCCAGGGTGTTGAGGCCCGGGTGACGGCTGAGAATCCATGCATCCTGGTTGAGCATGTGCCCGAGCAGAATGGAAAGCCCTGCAACCAGAGCGATGGCCAGCCAAAAGCTGGCCAGAATACGCCAGAACAATGAGCGCACAAAAAATCCTCAAACAAAGAAAGCCCAAGGGCGATTAACCGTTGGGCTGGGGCGTGTTGCTAAAGCATTATTGCGCTTTTTGCGGTTGTTGCGCTTTCCAGGCCTTGAACTCGGCCCATTCGGCGCGACGCTCGGCCTTTTTCTTCTGGATCTCGTCGAATTGCTTCTGTTGATCCGGTTTCAGCAAGGCACGCACGTCGGCTTCAGCTTTCTTGTGGTTGGCCGCCATTTCATCTTTCATGGCTTTCTGGTCGGCTGGCGAAAGTTTTTCCAGGTACTTGTCGACCACTTGCTTACGCTCATGCATCTGCTCGCCCATGATCTTGCGGACCTGCTCGCGCTGTTCGCGGCTCAGGTCCAGCTGGCTGTACGGGCCTTTACCGTGCATGCCGTGCATCTGACCGCCGTGGCGTGAGCCGTCCATATGGTCAGCCATCGGGCCGGCGCCTTCAGGCATGGCCATGGCAACGGTCGGCAGGGCGGCAGCGAACATCAGAGCGATAAGAGTCTTGCGCATGGTGAATCTCCTTGTCTCGTTCCCGGTACGTTCCGGATGTGTGCAGATTACGGAGATCAAGGTCAGCGGCGGTCAGCGGAGCGTAAAGCTTGGGTAAAGACGATTTCTCGCTGACCTGACAAATCCAACACTTTGCCGATCTATCTGACGATACGTGGCCGGTGTAGCAGCTGCCGAGCCTGCGAGGCTGCGTTCGGCGGCGAAGCCGTCGTGAAATCAGGCGATGCTTTTTTCATGAAAACCGCGTATTCGGGGTTTCCGACTGCTGCGCAGCCGAACGCAGCCTCGCTGGGGCTCGACAGCTGCTACAAGGAATTGTGTGGATTTCAAAGGCTGTAGTAATAGCCACGGCTGCGCAGGGCCACGATGCGCGGGCGACCGTCGGGGTGCGGGCCGATCTTTTTGCGCAGGTTGCTGACGTGCATGTCCAGGCTGCGGTCGTACAGCGTCAGCTTGCGGCCGAGGGCGATTTGCGCGAGTTCCTGTTTGTCCAGCGGCTCGCCGGGTTGCTTGAGCAGGGCTTCGAGCAAACGGCTTTCGGACACGGTGAGGGTAAATTCCTGTTCATCGATGCTGACGACGCCACGCACCGGGCTGAAACACAGGTCGCCCAGTTCCATCTGGCTGGACACCGCCGTCGGATGACTGCGGCGCAACACGGCGCGCAGGCGGGCTGTCAGTTCCCGTGGGTCGCACGGTTTGGCCAGGTAATCGTCGGCGCCGAGTTCCAGGCCGAGGATGCGGTCCAGCGGCTCGCCGCGCGCCGAGAGCATCAGCACCGGCAAGTCCGGGTGGTCGTTGCGCAATTGCTTGAGCAACTCCAGGCCGCTGCCGTCCGGCAGCATCACGTCCAGTACCACGGCTGCCGGCGATGTTTCAGCCAGTGCGCGACGGGCACTCTGACCGTCGTGGCAGGCGCGGACCTGGAAGCCTTCCTGGCTCAGCCAACTGCTCAGGAGCTCACACAGCTCCTGGTCATCATCAATTAATAACAGCTCGCTCATGACTCACTCAATTTAGCCATTGCCTACGTTTTCTGGTGGCACCACTGGCGAAGATACCGCAGAGCAACGCCAATAGCGCTACTCCGGCCCCGATGACGAACCACTGCTGCTGATCAGTCAGCAAGCGCGGCAGCGGGCTGCTGGCCTGGGCTTCCTTGAGTTGCAGCTTCAGACGCTGGTTCTCCTGGCGCAACCGGCTCAGCTGAACGCTTTCGCGTTCGCCATCGACATTCTGCAGTTGTTTGCTCAGTTCTTCTCGTTGCTGCTCGCTTGCCTTCAAGCGTTGCTGCAAATCGGTGATCTGGCTGCCGGCGCTCAAGGAAAGCGGCGTCGAACTACCGCCAGCAGCGCCTTCTTCACCGTGGGCGGGGGCCATGATCGACAACGTCACCAACATCAGACACAACGGACCTTTGCGCATCGCGACTCCTGATTCCAATACGAGTATTGGGCAGGTTGTCGGCCGGTAAACGAGAATAATGAGCGTTGAGCGCGCGATGAAACCGATTAGGTTCACCGCGCCAGGGGATTAGTGTCTTGTCTCACAAGTACGTTCCTCTTTTTGGCGAGTGGCTGTTGTTGTCAGGCAAGGCGCCGCGACGAGTCATAGCCCGCTATGGCGAGGAGCGGCAACGCAGCATGACGGCAACAGACACCGTCAAAAAAGGAACAGTACTTGCGAGACAAGACACTATGGCAGGACTTGCTTGAACGGCTTGACCGAAACGTTGGCGTAGACGCCTGCGGCGATATACGGATCAGCGTCGGCCCAGGCTTGGGCGGCGCTCAAAGAATCGAATTCGGCGACGATCAGGCTGCCGGTGAAACCCGCAGCACCCGGATCATTGCTGTCGACCGCCGGGTGTGGACCGGCCAGAACGATGCGACCTTCGCCTTTGAGCACTTGCAGGCGCTCAAGGTGTGCAGGGCGTGCGGCCAGGCGGGCTTCCAGGGAGTTGGCGACGTCTGTGGCAATAATTGCGTAAAGCATGTCAGTCCTCGGTTTTTGGCGTTGTGGTATCGGCGTCGTGCAGGTGGCGGGACAGGTAGATGCCCTGGGCGACCAGGAACAGCAGCGTCATGCCCAGGCTGCCGAACACCTTGAAGTCGACCCAGTAGTTCTGGAAGGTGAACGCGACGAACAGGTTGGCGGCACCGCAGAACAGGAAAAACCCGATCCAGGCGATGTTCAGGCGCGTCCAGACCTGATCCGGCAGGGTCAGCGCGTGGCCCATGATGCGTTTGATCAGCAGGTTGTCACCCACAAAGTGACTGCCGATGAAAGCCAGGGCGAACAGCCAGTTCACCACCGGGGCTTTCCACTTCAGGAAAGTTTCGCTGTGGAACGCCAAGGTCAGGCTGCCGAAGACCAGGCAGGCGATGAGGGTCAGCCACTGGCTCTTCTCCAGCTTGCGCTGCTTGATGAACAGCGTGCCGTAAACCACCAGGGAGCTGATGATCAGCATCGCGGTGGCGCTGTAAATACCGCCTACAGTCAGTTGATGACCGGCGATGTCGACGACCCGTGGGTCGAGTTTGAAGACGATGAAAAACAGCAGAAGCGGGATGAAATCGATGAATTGTTTCACAGTGGCAGCCAGAAGCAGGATGTGGCGGCATAATAACAAACATATGGGCGCGCGATAGCGCCAGCTGATTTGAGGTAACACATCCCCGTGAATGTTGATTTGCACTGCCATAGCACGGCCTCCGATGGCGCTCTCGCGCCTGCAGTTCTGGTTGCGCGTGCGTTCGAAAAAGGCGTGCGAGTCCTGGCCTTGACCGATCATGACACCCTTGAAGGCCTCGACGAGGCCCGCCACGCGGCGACTGCGCTGGGGATGCAACTGGTCAACGGTGTCGAATTGTCCTGCACTTGGGGGGGCGCGACCATTCATGTACTGGGCTACGGATTTGATGTAAATGCCGCACCGTTGGTCGAGGCCATCGCAAAATTGCACGATGGCCGCTGGCTCCGGTCCGAAGAAATAAGCCGCAAGTTGGCGTTGAAAGGCATGCCGGGAGCGCTCGAAGGTGCCCGGGCCATTCAGCAGGAACTGGGCGACAGCGGCAACGCGCCGGCCCGTCCGCATTTCGCCGACTGGATGGTGCGTGAAGGTTTCGTCAAGGATCGCGCCGAAGCGTTCCGCAAATGGCTGGGCGCCGGCAAGCTGGGGGACGTCAAGCAACACTGGCCGACCCTGGAAGACACGGTCGAAACCCTGAGAGCCGCGAAAGCCTGGGTCAGCCTGGCGCATCCGTGGCACTACGATTTCACTCGCAGCAAACGTCGCCGGTTGATTGCCGACTATATTCAAGCAGGGGGCCACGCTATCGAAGTGGTCAATGGCCATCAGCCCGCCGAGCAAGTGGGCAGCCTGGCGATTCTTGCCCGTGAATTCGGTCTGCTGGTCAGCGCCGGCAGTGACTTTCATGGCCCTGGAGGCTGGTCCGAGATCGGTGAATACCGCCCGCTCCCGGAGGATCTGCCACCACTGTGGTGTCGATTCAAACATGACCCAATTATTGCCGCCGTCTGAACAGGTAGAGAATGTGAGTCAATTTTTCCAGATTCATCCGGAAAACCCGCAAGCGCGCCTGATAAAACAAGCTGTCGAGATCATCCGCAACGGCGGGGTGGTGATTTATCCCACAGACTCGTCCTACGCCATTGGTTGCCAGATCGGCGACAAGAATGCCGTGGAGCGCGTGCGCCGCTTGAGACAGCTGGACGACAAGCACAACTTCGCGCTGATTTGCAGCGACCTGTCGCAACTGGGGCTGTTTGCCAAGATCGACACCGGCACCTTCCGCCTGCTTAAAGCTCACTTGCCGGGGCCATACACCTTCATTCTCAACGCCACCCGCGAAGTCCCACGGCTGTTGTTGCACCCGAAAAAACGCACCATCGGCCTGCGCGTGCCGAGCCATCCGATTGCCCTGGCGCTGCTGGAGGAACTCGGCGAACCGCTGATGAGCGTGACGCTGATCATGCCTGGCGACACCGATCCGATGACCGATCCTTACGAAATGCGTCAATTGCTTGAGCATCAGGTCGAACTGATCATCGACGGCGGTTTCGGCGGGATCAAGGCGTCCACCGTGATCAACCTCGCCGACGGCGAGCCAGAAGTGATCCGCGTCGGTTGCGGCGACCCTACGCCGTTCATGGCCGAGGCGTAGATGTCTGCAGTAGAACCCGTTGTCGACAGTCAGGCCGGAGCCCAGCAAGAGCTGCCCTTCGCCATGGTTTATGGCCAGGCGGTCATGGAAATGCCGCTGGACCTGTACATCCCGCCGGACGCTTTGGAAGTCTTCCTTGAAGCGTTCGAAGGCCCCCTCGACCTGTTGCTGTACCTGATCCGCAAACAGAACATCAACATTCTCGACATCCCGGTGGCGGAAATCACTCGGCAATACATGGGCTATGTCGAGTTGATGCAGTCGGTGCGCCTGGAGTTGGCCGCCGAGTACCTGGTCATGGCCGCGATGCTGGCCGAGATCAAATCGCGGATGCTGCTGCCGCGTGCCGAAACGATCGAGGCCGAAGAAGACGACCCTCGCGCCGAACTGATCCGCCGCTTGCAAGAGTACGAACGCTTCAAGGCTGCTGCCGAAGGCATCGATGGTCTGAGCCGCGTGGGCCGCGATGTGGTGGTGCCCAAGCTCGACGCTCCGGAAGCCCAAGCGCGCAAACTGTTGCCGGATGTGCGTCTGTCAGAGCTGCTGCTGTCCATGGCCGAGGTGCTGCGCCGTGGCGACATGTTCGAAAGCCACCAGGTCAGCCGCGAGGCGCTGTCCACGCGCGAACGCATGAGCGATGTGCTGGAACGGCTCAAGGGTGGTGGTTTCGTGCCGTTTGTCGAGCTGTTCACCGCTGAAGAAGGGCGTCTGGGGGTGGTGGTGACCTTTATGGCGATTCTCGAACTGGTCAAGGAATCCTTGGTCGAGCTGGTGCAGAATGAGCCGTTCGCGGCGATCCACGTGCGAGCCCGAGCCGAATAACGAGTTGAATCATGAACCTGACTGAACCCCGCGAGCTGGCGCCACTGCTTGAAGCTTTTCTGTTGGCCTCGGGAAAACCGCAATCGCTTGAACGCCTGTTCGAACTCTTCGAAGAGGGCGAGCGGCCGGAACCGCCGGTCTTCAAGAAAGCCCTGACGATTCTGGCCAAGTCCTGCGACGGCCGCGCCTTCGAGCTGAAGGAAGTGGCCTCCGGGTATCGCTTGCAGATCCGCGAAAAGTTCTCGCCGTGGGTAGGACGATTGTGGGAAGAGCGGCCGCAGCGCTATTCCCGCGCCATGCTCGAAACCATGGCCCTGATCGCCTATCGCCAGCCGATCACCCGGGGTGAGATCGAAGACGTGCGGGGCGTGGCGGTTAACAGTCACATCGTCAAAACCTTGCTGGAGCGCGAGTGGATTCGCATTGTCGGTTACCGCGACGTGCCGGGTAAGCCGGCGATGTTCGCGACCACCAAGGCCTTTCTCGATCACTTCAACCTGAAAAACCTCGACGATTTGCCACCGCTGGCCGAACTGCGCGAGCTTGAACCTGATCCGGTGCTCGATTTCGACGACGCGCCGGTGCCTGCCGGTCTGCAAGCGTTGGCCGACGCTAGCGCGGAACCGGAAGAGCCGAAGGAAGAAACCAGTTTCCATACGTTGTTGCTGGAACTGGACACCATGGAGGAGGGGCTCAAGACCGACTTCGACGATTTGTTGCGCGATGGCGAGGTGACCGAGACCGAAGAGATCCTGGATCAGCCCGAGCCCGAGCCCGAGCTTGAGCCTGAGATCGAAGTTGAACTTCAGGTCGAGCCCGAAGCCTCAGTCGAAGAAGAGCAGGAAGAAGAGCAGGAAGATGATGTGCTTGGCGTTGCCGAAGCTCGCGAGAAACTCCTGGCCGCTGTGGCTGCACTGGAACAAGCCAAGCCCGAACCTGAACTGAGCGACGAAGAAGCCGAAGCCCGGGCTCTCGCCGAAGCGATCGAAAACGAACGCCGCGAATTCGACGACTGACCCAATCCTGTAGGAGCCGAGCTTGCTCGCGATAGCGGTCTTCCAGTCACTTTGATGTTGAATGTGCCGTCGCTATCGCGAGCAAGCTCGGCTCCTACACAAGGTCGACAAGCGCACCGTCCTCGCCGAAGCGTCGCTCAGGCTGATCAAACTGGGCGCCACCGGTCGGCGGAAAAATAAGTAAGTCTCCATTGATCAGCTAGTCTCTGATGCGCGAATGCCCTCATGAGCGTATGATTCGCGACCCTCGAGCGATCCCTTCGCCCGAGTACCCAGCTTTCAACTCTTCAGGCCAGGCCTGAACAGACCACACCGGGAGGTGCCCAGATGAGTATCAAAGACCAGAAAGACGACCAGGAAATCGGCCCAGCAGGCGAAAAACTGCAGAAAGTCCTCGCCCGAATCGGCGTCGGCTCGCGCCGTGACGTAGAAGCCTGGATCAGTCACGGCCGCATCAAGGTCAATGGCAAAGACGCCACCCTCGGGCAGCGCGTCGACATGCACGACGCCATCACCATTGATGGCAAGGTGATCAAGCGCGAAGAAGCCGCCGAGTCGGTACGCCGCGTGATCATGTACAACAAGCCAGACGGCGAAATCTGCACCCGCCTTGATCCGGAAGGCCGTCCGACCGTTTTCGACAAGATGCCGCGCCCGAAAGAAGGTCGCTGGATCAACATCGGTCGTCTGGACATCAACACCACCGGCCTGCTGATGTTCACCACCGACGGTGAGCTGGCCAACCGCCTGATGCACCCTTCCTATGAAATGGACCGTGAATACGCGGTGCGTGTGCGTGGCGAAGTCGATGACGAGATGATCGAGCGTCTGAAAGCAGGCGTCGTCCTCGAAGACGGCCCGGCCAAGTTCACCGACATCAAGCAGGCGCCAGGTGGCGAAGGTTTCAACCACTGGTACCACTGCGTGGTGATGGAAGGTCGCAACCGCGAAGTCCGTCGTCTGTGGGAATCCCAGGGCCTGGTGGTCAGCCGTCTGAAGCGCGTGCGTTTCGGTCCGGTGTTCCTCAACTCCGATCTGCCGATGGGCCGCTGGCGCGAAATGAGCCAGTACGAAGTCGACATTCTGAGTGCTGAAGTGGGCCTGACGCCGGTGGCCATGCCGCAGATGAACGCCAAGAGCAAAGACAAGCTCGATCGCATGCAGCGTAAATCGTCGCGTCCAATGGGCAAGACCGACCGCGTGCGTTCGTTGCGTCCAGCCATCGGTAACCAGACCGCTGCTACACCGCGTGACTCCCGTGAACCGCAAATCGAAGGCGAGCGCCCCGCCCGCAAGCCTGCAGCACCTCGTGCTGACGGCGAGCGCGGTCCACGCACTCCGCGTCCGGCCAACGGTCGCACCGAGCGCGGTGAAGGCCGTAGTGCGCCAAGCGGCGGTCGTAGTGATCGCGGTGCTCCTGCTGGTCGTGGAGAATCGGGTCGCGGTACGCCAGTGGCAGACCGTCCTTCTGATACCAAGCGCCCGGCCAAGCCAGCGCCGAAGAAGCGCCCAGGCATCGTCCTGGTCGACAAGGACGCGCCATCGGGCAAACGCCGTGGTGCGCCTGCCGGTTCGGGCCAGCGTCCGGGTTTCGGTCGTCGCAAGCCTGAGTAATCGGTAAGTGCTGCATAAAAAAACGCCAACCTTCGGGTTGGCGTTTTTTTTGGTCCGGCTGATCGTTTAGAACACAAACCGCCCATCAAACACCGGCTCATCATCCAGCGCCAACACGCCGCTGGAGAAGATCAGGTCCAGATGATGGCTACCCTTCGCGCCACCACCCAATCCCAGATGCAGCCCGCAATGACGTTCCTCGAATCCGGCATTGCGTGCATACAACGTCTTCACGCCTTCGTTGGTGCCGATCCCCAACTCCTCGATCCGTCGATTGGATGGATTGGCCTCCAGATACTTGTTGAAGTCATGTTCCAGCCCGGGCACCTCGGTGGCAATTTTGCGGATGGTCGAGTTCTCGATCCACAGTTCCAGCGGTGACTCCAGCACCCCGTATTTGCGGGCAAATGGAATAGTGCCGAGAAAAGTCCCCATGAACTTGACCCGCCCGTTAATGGCTTCGCTGTGCGTGGCAATTTCACCGGGCGCCAGATCGAAGTTGCCGACACCGTTAATATCGGTCCACTTCTTGATGCTGCTCAACGGTGTTTCGAACCATGACCCGTGATCATCTTTGAAACTTAACGTGTTGGCGTGAGACATGCGCTGGATCAAGTGGCTGTTCAACCCGGCAATGCGCTGCGGGGTGACACTGAAGGTGTCGTAGAAGTAATCGCCGTAATCCTTGAACAGCAGCGACTTCTTCCAGTTCTCGGCCATCACGCCTTGCAGCGCGCGGACAAATTCCGGGCCGTCGGGGCGTGGGTTGGGCAGGGTGGAAGAGTCGTAGAAGAAAATGTACAGATCGCTGTCAGTAATCGCCTGAGTCAGCAATTCGGTCGGTTCAAGGTCCAGGCGCATGGCGCTGAAACTAAACGGTTGGCCGTTACCGGCCTGTTCGGCGATGGCGCCGGTCAGTGCCGCGTAATCAGCCGTGTGGCCGAGCAAAACCTTCGCCGGGTTGATGCCGGCAAGGGCAGGGTGGTGTTCGAGGTAGTAAAGGAAATGCGAGATGGCGCGTTGCTTATCCATGTAGTCCTCCCTGACAAACCGAGAAAAAGTGGCAGGCACCACCGGCCGGATCGTGCCTGCCGGGCCTTTCTTACAAAGGCCACATCGCCGTGCCGAACGGAACAACCGCGTCGGCTTGCATCATTTCAACGGCGGCTTCATGGGTCGGTGCTTCAAACCAATCGTCCAGCTGCAGTTCAGTTTCCAAGTCGTTGTCCAGTGCTTGCATGGTGAATCTCCTAGATGACTTTTGAGTAAGAACAACTTGCCGATCGATGCGGCTCGGCAAGTCGCTGAAACCTAGTTCAGAGATTTTTAAAATGCAAAAAAATAATTAAATAAGATTTGTTTGAACTTTTTATTCTGTTTTGTAAGAGGCAATTTGTTAATAAAAAACAAAAAACTAACCCGACCTTTTCTTAAGGAAACGTCCTTCCGTCAATTTGCAGTCAGCCTACATCCAGATCTGATTCGGAAAATTTACGTTACGCCATGTAAAGAAACACTGACGAAATCAAGCCTCATATCCCTTGGTTTGACGATTATGCAATGGGTGTAAGGAAAACCTTCCGTCTCAGAGCCGTTTAGCCCCGATCGAGGGCTCTGGCCCGCTTGTTTCAGACTCGGTTGAAGGGTGAGATGCGCCCCATGCCTGTCGTGCAGGTGCATAACAAGAAGGAGGCGCAATGAACGCCGTGACTCATCTCTACTTCTCCCCGTGGGGCGATTTTTCCGCCGTCCCCGTCGATGACCCGCAAAGGTCTGACTCAATTTTTGCAGCCGCCCGAGGCACTCGAGGCGGACACTGGCAATCCCGGCAATCGACACGCTGATCCAGCGGTGTCTGGCAGCAGGGGGTTCCGGGTGTACAATGCGCCGCGTTTTAACTGTGACCTCCTGCGCATCTGCGCAAACCTCAAGGCTATCCGCCTTGTTCACTCCGTCGCGTCACGAGCGTGTCGGGTTCGATTTCGTCACAGATAAAAACAAACAGGTGACGCATGACCGTTGTAAAAACGCTGAACTCCTGGTGCTTGCGCTGGGGTTTGATCGGCGCTGCTTGAAATCGCAACTGAGCAGCAACGTCTAACGAACATCATCAAACCTTGCGTGAGACCCTTTTCATGAGTGGACAAAACTCGCATTCAGGCGAGCTGAAACGCGGCCTGAAAAATCGCCATATTCAACTGATCGCCCTCGGTGGCGCGATCGGTACCGGGCTGTTCCTCGGCTCGGCCGGCGTCCTGAAATCCGCCGGCCCGTCGATGATCCTCGGCTACGCCATCTGCGGCTTCATTGCTTTCATGATCATGCGCCAGCTCGGCGAAATGATCGTCGAAGAGCCGGTGGCCGGTTCCTTCAGCCACTTCGCTCATAAATACTGGGGTGGTTTTGCCGGCTTCCTGTCGGGCTGGAACTGCTGGATTCTGTACATTCTGGTGGGCATGTCGGAGCTGACCGCGGTCGGCAAATACATCCACTATTGGGCGCCGGACATCCCGACCTGGGTATCGGCAGCCGGATTTTTCGTCCTGATTAACCTGATCAACCTGGCCAACGTCAAAGTCTTCGGTGAGGCCGAGTTCTGGTTCGCGATCATCAAGGTCGTGGCCATCGTTGGCATGATTGCGCTGGGCAGCTATATGCTGGTCAGTGGCCACGGCGGCCCGCAAGCGTCGGTGACCAACCTCTGGGCCCACGGCGGCTTCTTCCCGAATGGCGTCAGCGGCCTGGTGATGGCCATGGCGATCATCATGTTCTCCTTCGGCGGCCTGGAAATGCTCGGTTTCACCGCAGCGGAAGCCGACAAACCGAGAACTGTGATCCCGAAAGCCATCAACCAGGTGATCTACCGGATCCTGATTTTCTACATCGGTGCGTTGGTCATCCTGCTGTCGCTGACGCCTTGGGACAGCCTGTTGGCTACCCTGAACGCGTCGGGTGATTCCTACAGCGGCAGCCCGTTCGTGCAAGTGTTCTCGATGCTCGGCAGCGACACCGCCGCGCACATCCTCAACTTTGTGGTCCTGACCGCGGCGTTGTCGGTGTATAACAGCGGCACCTACTGCAACAGCCGCATGCTGCTGGGCATGGCCGAGCAG
Source organism: Pseudomonas sp. MDT1-16 (assembly GCF_054898115.1). Classification (NCBI taxonomy): domain Bacteria; kingdom Pseudomonadati; phylum Pseudomonadota; class Gammaproteobacteria; order Pseudomonadales; family Pseudomonadaceae; genus Pseudomonas; species Pseudomonas sp. MDT1-16. The sequence goes on along the minus strand of NZ_CM142717.1, from coordinate 4,496,691 downwards.
GGCGATGCGCCGAAGGCTCTGGCGAAAATCGACAAGCGCGGCGTGCCGGTGCGTTCGATCCTTGCTTCGGCGGCGGTGACGCTGATCGCGGTGTTGCTGAACTACCTGATCCCGCAAAACGCGCTGGAACTGTTGATGTCGCTGGTCGTGGCCACCCTGGTGATCAACTGGGCGATGATCAGCTTCTCGCACTTCAAGTTCCGCCAGCACATGAACAAGACCCAGCAAACGCCGCTGTTCAAGGCCCTGTGGTACCCGTACGGGAACTACGTCTGCCTGGCGTTCGTGGTGTTCATTCTCGGCGTGATGTTGTTGATCCCGGGCATCCAGATCTCGGTGTATGCGATTCCGGTGTGGGTTGCGTTCATGTGGGTTTGCTACGGCATCAAGAACAAGCGCAACGCTCAACAGGCGTTGCAGGCCGCAGTGAAATAACCCAGCAGCCAGAAACAACAAACCCGGCCATGTGCCGGGTTTGTCATTTCGGGGCCTTGTGTTCCTACAGGAGTCAGCCTGTCATTCGCGGTATCCTGCAGCTTCTGAATACGGACGCTTTTCCATGCTGGTGATTTCCAACAACGTGCATCTCCCGGATGCCGAGATCGAGTTGACCGCTATTCGCGCCCAAGGGGCGGGGGGGCAGAACGTCAACAAGGTCTCTAGCGCCATGCACCTGCGATTCGACATTCCGGCCTCGTCGTTGCCCGAGTTCTACAAGGAACGGCTGCTGGCGCTGCGTGACAGTCGCATCACCAGCGAAGGGGTGTTGATCATCAAGGCCCAGCAATACCGCACGCAGGAAGCCAATCGCGCGGATGCGCTGGAGCGGCTGACCGAGTTGATCCTCAGTGCCACCAAGGTCGAAAAGAAACGTCGTCCGACCAAACCGACCCTCGGTTCGAAGAAGCGTCGGCTCGAATCCAAGACCAAGCGTGGCAGCATCAAGGCCGGGCGCGGTAAGGTCGACTTCTAACGCGCGTCTCTTTCTTCGCGATACTTTGGCGCTTGCCGGTACAGATAAACGCTAAGCATCAACCCGCTTAAAGCGGCGAGGGCGGCGAACAGGAAAATCGAGGCAAAGCCAAAGCCTGCCGCCACCGCACCGGCCAACGGCCCGGTGATCCCCAGCGACAAATCGATGAACAGCGAATAAGCCCCGACCGCGGCACCACGGCTGGAGGCTGGCACCAGATTGACCGCTTCCACCCCCAGCGCGGGGAACACCAGCGAAAAGCCGAACCCGCTCAGCGCCGCACCGGCCAGTGCCCAATGAGCGTCCGGTGCCAGCCATAGCAGCAACAACCCAAGCGTTTCCACCGACAGGCAGGCAATCGCCACGCGAAAGCCGCCGAGGCGGTTGATCAGGTTGCCGAACAGCAGGCGTGCGCCGATGAAGCTGGCCCCAAACAGGCTCAAACAGAGCACTGCGTTCGACCAATGCTGCGTGGCGTAATACAAGGTGATGAAGGTGGCGATGGTGCCGAAGCCGATCGAGCCCAGCGCCAGACCGCAACCATGTGGCAGCACGCGCCCCAGCACATGCATGAACGGCAAGCGTTCACCGACAACGACCGGTGCGGCGGTTTTCGGCCAGGCCAGCGCCAGGCCCAGCACGGCCAGCAGCACGATGCTCACGCCCATGCTCCACAAACCCAATTCACCGACCAGCCACACTCCCAGCGGGGCGCCGATGGCGATGGCGCCATAACTGGCGATGCCGTTCCAGGAAATGACCTTGGCGGTGTTCGCCGCGCCGACCCGACCGATGCCCCAGCCGATCGAACCGGAGCCCACCAGGCTTTCCGCGCTGCCGAGCACCAGACGACCGATCAACAGACTGATCAGACTCAAGGTCGGCAGGCTCTGGGTCGAGGCCGAAATCAGCATGAACACACCGCTCAATCCGCAACCGGCGAGGCCGTACATCACGGCGAGTTTGCTGCCCTTGTTGTCGATGATTTTTCCGGCATAAGGGCGGCTGAGCAGGGTGGCCAGGTATTGCACGCTGATGACCAGACCGGCTATCACCGCGCCGAAGCCCAGATCACTGTGGACGTAGCCCGGCAACACGGCCAGGGGAATGCCGATACTCAGGTAGCCGATGAAGGTGAACAGCACGATGGAAACGACTTGCAGCGTGACCGCCAGGGGGCGCTGGTTTTCAGGCATGGGTAAAAGGTCCACGGGGAAGCAGGATAGATAGGCTGCTTATGATAGCGGCGCGAGCGGACGCGGGTCGTGGAAAAGTACAACTATTTGCCGGGAGAGTGATTCAAGGTTTGGCGGGAGCAACCAGGTGCGTGGTGACCAAGGCGGCCAGGGCGTTTTCTTCGGTACCGAAGCGGGCCAGGAGGGCGGCTTGCTTGTCGGGGGACAGGCGATTCCAGATCTCGATCATCTTCTCGGTGGTACCGATCAGAACGCTGGCCTGAGCTTCGCTAAAGGTAGGGTTGAAGTCGTCGGTCATGGAGGGGCTCAAGGGTTCAGGCGGTGTGGAAAGCGCATGTTAGCGCTTTCCACACGGTCTGGCATTGCAGGTGAATCAGTCTTCGCTGTCGGCCTTGCGGCGTTCAGTGGCTTCTTTCGGCTCGGGCTGTTGGGCACCGGCTTGTTGCGTGGGCGTCTGCTCAGTTTCGTGCAGGCTTGGGAAGGGGAGATTAGGGATCTCGTGCATATCGCGCTCCTCGCAAAGTCTGTTGATAGATCTGGTAGATCCGCGCTTTTAAAAAGCCTGGGAAGGATACAGCAGGAGAAATGACAAATAGAGTTTTATATCCATTTGTTGCGACGGATGGGGTTGTCTAGACAGGTTGGTAGCAGTGACACAAACCAATGTGGGAGCGAGCCGGCTCGCTCCCACAGGGGGCCTGTGCAGGGCTTGAGGGTTATTTGCAGACTTCGGCAATCGCCTCGGCCAGCAAATCCAGACGCGTCGCATCAATCCCGGCCACGTTGGCCCGGCCTGAGTTGACCATGTAAACACTGTGATGATCGCGCAGTTGTTTCACCTGGTCCGACGTCAATCCGGTGTAGGAAAACATCCCGCGCTGCACGCCGATGTGCGCAAAGCGCTCGCGCAACCCATGAGGCTCAAGGGCTTCAACCAATCCGCTGCGCAGTTGGGCGATACGCAAACGCATGGCTTCCACTTCGTCAGCCCAGAGGCTTTTCAGCTCTGGATCACCGAGGATGGTCGCCACCACAGCCGCGCCGTGATCTGGCGGTGTCGACCACAGGTTGCGGGCGATGTTGGCCAGTTGGCTGCGGATATCCACTAACTTGTCAGCGGTTTTCGCGCAGACAATCAGCGCGCCTGTGCGGTCGCGGTACAGGCCGAAGTTCTTTGAGCAGGAACTGGTGATCAGTACTTCCGGCAACGCGGCCGCGAACAAGCGGGTCGACCATGCATCCTGTTCCAGACCATCGCCGAAGCCTTGGTAGGCGAAGTCGATCAACGGAACCAGATCGCGGCTGCGCACCACGTCCAGCACCCGGCGCCAGGCGTCATGGGACAGATCGAAACCGGTCGGGTTGTGGCAGCAGGCGTGCAGCAGCACCACATCGCCCTTCGGCGCTTCGTTGAGTACCGCGAGCATCGCTTCGACGTCGAGGCGGTTATCGCTGCCGACGTACGGGTAATGACTGACCTTGACTCCAGCCGCCGCGAAGATGGTTTCGTGAATCGGCCAGGTCGGGTTGCTCAGCCACACGCCACGACCCGGCAGGCACTGGGCGATGAAGTCGGCACTCAAGCGCAGCGCGCCGGTGCCACCCGGCGTTTGCGTCGCGCCGGCCCGTTGTTCAGCGATCAGCGGGGAATCGGCACCCAAAACCAATTCAATGATGGCCTTGCCGAACGCCGGTTCGCCGTGACCACCGATGTAGGTTTTGGTGGTCTGACGATCCACCAGACGTTGCTCGGCGAGCTTCACCGACTGGGGAATCGGTGTCAGGCCCTGGGCATCTTTATAGACGCCCACGCCGAGGTCGAATTTGCGCGGGTTAGGGTCCTGCGCATAGGCCTCCATCAGGCCGAGAATCGGGTCGCCGGGTACTCGACCTATGGCGTCGAAATGCATTATTTGCGGCCCTCGGCGTCCTTGGCCACTTCGTCAGTGCGCGCGGCCATGATGAAGTCGTTGCGATGCAGGCCTTTGATGGAGTGGCTCCACCAGGTCACGGTGACTTTGCCCCACTCGGTGAGCAGGCCTGGGTGGTGACCTTCGGCCTCGGAGATTTCACCGACGGCGTTGGTGAACGCCAGCGCGTGTTTGAAGTTCTTGAACAGGAAAACTTTTTCCAGCTGCATCACGCTGTCGCGCACTTCGATGTTCCAGTCCGGGATCTGCTTGATCAGTACCGGCAGTTCTTCGTCGCTGACCTGAGGAGCGCCGGCTTGGCAGGCTTCGCAGTGGGCTTGGTTCAATGTGGACATGATGGGTTCCTGAAATCGAATGATAAGAGGTTGGCCGCCAGCGGAACCGCGCGGTTTCACCACGCTAAAGCAAAGCGTCGGTTCCTGACAGACTCACTTGATCGTAAAAGTCGCGGATCACGCAGCTTTTGGTTTTGGCGGAAATTTTGGTGCGCGCAAACCCAGCTGCATCCCTTGCTTGACCCTACCCATGATGTCTTCGTGGGCGAGGTCGAACAGGCGTTTGAGGTTCGGCAGGGCAAAGTACAGCGGCTGCAAAATGTCGATGCGGTACGGCGTGCGCATGCACTCCAGCGGATCGAAGGCCTGATGCTCAGGTTCGTCCGACAGGCAGTAAACGGTTTCTTTCGGCGAGGAGAGAATGCCGCCGCCGTAGATGCGCAGGCCTTCTGGCGTGTTGACCAGGCCGAACTCGATGGTCATCCAGTACAGACGCGCCAGGTACACGCGTTCTTCCTTGGAAGCCTGTAGGCCAAGTTTGCCGTAGGTGTGGGTAAATTCGGCGAACCAAGGGTTGGTCAGCAGCGGACAGTGGCCAAAAATCTCGTGGAAAATGTCCGGCTCTTGCAGGTAATCCAGCTCTTCGCGGGTACGAATAAACGTCGCTACCGGAAACTGCTTGTTGGCGAGCAATTCGAAAAAGGTCTGGAAGGGGATCAGTGCGGGTACCCGGGCAACCTGCCAGCCGGTGGTTTCGCCGAGAACCTTGTTGATCTCACCGAGTTGAGGAATGCGGTCGTGGGGCAGACCGAGTTTTTCGATACCGTCCAGGTATTCCTGGCACGCACGCCCTTCGATCACTTTCAGTTGGCGAGTAATCAGCGTGTTCCACACCGCGTGTTCTTCGGCGGGGTAGTCGATAAAACCTTGCGCATCGGGCTCGCGAGCCACGTATTGCGTCTGCTTCATGCTGCTCTCCTGCTAGGGGATTTCGTTCTTGTTATGTCCTGCTATGGACTTAGAAATACTCCAAGGTGTGCGGCGTTGCAGCAGGTGATCGGCATTCTGTGTAGGAGAATTCGCCTATTTTCGTAAAGTATTCGTTACGGATTGGCGCCTATCGCGCAGCTACTGAGATTTTCGGGTTTGAAACAGCGCACAGGTGTCACATAATCTTGACGACTAAGTTGGCGCCTGCGCAGAAAATTCTCGGCTCAGGCCCTCGATCACTCCTGTTTCGGGCCTTTATATGCGTATCAAAGTTCACTGCCAGAACCGCATCGGCATCCTGCGCGACATTCTTAACCTGCTGGTGGAATACGGGATCAACGTCGCACGCGGCGAGGTCGGCGGTGAGCATGGCAATGCCATCTACCTGCATTGCCCGAACCTGATCAACATTCAGTTCCAGGCTTTGCGCCCGAAATTTGAATCGATTGCGGGGGTTTTTGGCGTCAAGCGTGTAGGTCTGATGCCCAGCGAGCGTCGGCACATGGAGCTCAATGCCTTGCTCGGCGCATTGGAATTTCCGGTGCTGTCGATCGACATGGGCGGCTCGATCGTCGCGGCCAACCGCGCAGCGGCGCAGTTGCTCGGGGTGCGGGTGGATGAGGTGCCGGGGATTCCGCTGTCGCGTTACGCCGAAGATTTCGACTTGCCGGAACTGGTGCGCGCCAATAAGTCGCGGATCAACGGGCTGCGGGTGAAGGTCAAGGGCGACGTGTTTCTCGCTGATATCGCGCCACTGCAATCGGAACATGACGACAGCGAAGCCATGGCTGGCGCGGTACTCACGCTGCACCGCGCCGACCGGGTCGGTGAGCGCATCTATAACGTGCGCAAGCAGGAGCTGCGCGGTTTCGACAGCATTTTCCAAAGCTCGAAGGTGATGGCCGCCGTGGTGCGTGAAGCCCGGCGCATGGCGCCGCTGGATGCGCCGCTATTGATAGAAGGTGAAACCGGTACCGGTAAAGAGTTGCTGGCGCGAGCCTGCCACCTGGCGAGTCCGCGGGGGCAGTCACCCTTGATGGCGCTCAACTGCGCCGGTTTGCCGGAATCCATGGCTGAGACGGAGCTGTTCGGCTACGGCCCCGGTGCTTTCGAAGGGGCGCGGGCAGAAGGCAAACTCGGGCTGCTGGAACTGACAGCGGGCGGTACGCTGTTTCTCGATGGCGTCGGGGAAATGAGCCCGCGTTTGCAGGTGAAATTGCTGCGTTTCCTGCAGGACGGTTGCTTCCGTCGTGTGGGCAGCGATGAAGAGGTTTATCTGGATGTGCGGGTGATCTGCGCAACGCAGGTCGACCTGTCCGAATTGTGCGCGCGCGGTGAGTTTCGCCAGGATTTGTATCACCGTTTGAACGTGCTTTCTCTGCACATCCCGCCACTGCGCGAATGCCTCGATGGTTTGACGCCACTGGTGGAGCACTTCCTCGATCAGGCCAGTCGGCAGATCGGTTGCCCACTGCCAAAACTGGCGCCGGCGGCGATGGATCGGCTCAGTCATTACCACTGGCCGGGCAATGTTCGGCAATTGGAAAATGTGTTGTTCCAGGCGGTTTCGTTGTGCGAGGGCGGGACCGTCAAGGCCGAACATATTCGCCTGCCGGATTACGGCGTGCGTCAGCCACTTGGCGATTTCTCACTCGAGGGCGGGTTGGACGAGATTGTCGGGCGCTTCGAGAAAGCGGTGCTTGAGCGCTTGTACTCCGAGCATCCGAGCAGTCGGCAACTGGGCAAGCGGTTGGGGGTTTCGCACACCACCATTGCCAATAAACTGCGTGAATACGAGGTTGGCAAAGAACCCGGCAACACCTAGGTCCCTGTAGCCGCTGTCGAGCCTGCGAGGCTGCGTTCGGCTGCGAAGCAGTCGTTAATTCAGACACTGTGGTGTTTCTGGATGGACGCGAGCACAGGATTCACGACTGCTTCGCAGCCGAAAGCAGCCTCGCGGTGCTCGACAGCTACTACAGGGACGGTGTTTAGCCGAAGAGGTCGGCACTTGCCGCAAGCGGCATAACACCGCCGGTTTTTCGTCTTCGACACAATCCCCGTTTCCCCTCTGGACCCCTCAACCCCTTTGTTTGCCGGTCCCCGCACCGCCAGAAAAAAGTTGGTCTGCAAATTGCTTATCGCTCAGCAGTACAGCAGTGGGCGGCAAACGTCCGGCATGCAGAGGAAAGAGTGTGGACAAGTACCTTTATGTGGCAATGACCGGCGCCAGCCAGAATGCACTGGCGCAGAAGGCTCATGCGAACAACCTGGCGAACATCTCTACCAACGGTTTCCAGAAAGACCTGGAGCAGGCTCGTTCGATGCCGGTGTTTGGTGACAGCTTTCCGGCGCGTGCGTTTGCCTTGTCCGAGCGTCCGGCCACCGACTTCTCCCCTGGCGCGCTGGTGGAAACCGGTCGCGACCTCGATGTCGCCGTGCAAGGCCGCGGATGGATCGCCGTGCAGAACCCTGACGGCGGCGAAAGCTACGTGCGCACCGGCAGCCTGAACGTCGACGCCCTGGGCGTGCTGCGGGCCGGCAATGGTATGCCGGTGATGGGCAACGGCGGGCCGATTGCCGTGCCGCCCGAGCAGCAAATCGAAGTGGGCGAGGACGGCACCATCAGCATTCGTGCGATGGGCGAAGGTCCTCGCGTGATGGCCGAAGTCGACCGCATCAAACTGGTCAACCCTGACTTCAAGAACATGACCAAAGGCCTGGACGGTTCGATCCACACCAAGGACGGCAAGCCGGCGCAAGCCGATGCCAACGTCAAGCTGGTGTCCGGTTTTCTCGAGTCGAGCAACGTCAATGCCGTGGAAGAAATGACCTCGGTGTTGGCCCTGGCTAAGCAGTTCGAGCTGCACATCAAAATGATGAACACCGCCAAAGACGATGACCAGGCCATGGCTCGGGTCTTGCAGATCAGCTAATTATCAGAACGTCGCGCCGTAAAACAGGCGCACGAGGAGAATCGAATGCTTCCGGCTCTATGGGTTGCCAAAACAGGTCTGTCCGCCCAGGACACCAACCTGACGACCATTTCCAACAACCTGGCCAACGTGTCGACCACGGGTTTCAAACGTGACCGTGCCGAGTTCCAGGACTTGCTCTACCAGATCAAGCGCCAGCCAGGCGCCCAGTCGACCCAGGACAGTGAACTGCCGTCGGGTCTGCAATTGGGTACCGGTGTGCGCATCGTCGGCACCCAGAAAAACTTCACCGCCGGCAGCCTGCAAACCACCGAGCAGCCGTTGGACATGGCCATCGACGGTCGCGGTTTCTTCCAGATTCTGCAGCCGGACGGCACCACGTCCTACACCCGTGACGGTACGTTCCACCTGGATTCCAACGGTCAGATCGTCAACGCCAGCGGCTTTGCCCTGGAACCGGCCATTGTCATCCCCAACGATGCCCAGACCTTCACGGTCGGTCGCGACGGCACCGTGTCCATCACCGTTACCGGCAACCCGGCATCCCAGGTGATCGGCAACCTGCAAACCGCCGACTTCATCAACCCGGCCGGTCTGCAGGCCGTGGGCAACAACCTGTTCCTGGAAACCGCTGCCAGCGGCGCGCCGCAAGTCGGTACCCCGGGTCTGGCCGGTTTCGGCACCACGCTGCAGAACACCCTGGAAACGTCCAACGTCAGCACCGTTGAGGAGATGGTCAACATGATCACCACTCAGCGCGCTTACGAGATGAACTCCAAGGTGATCTCGACCGCCGACCAGATGCTCTCGTTCGTAACGCAGAATCTGTAATCAAGTCTATGAGGCGGCCATGAGGTCGCCTGCAACACCGTGAGGTAGGGTCATGAATCGCTTTGTATCTGTTCTGGCACTGAGTGGGGCCGTCGTGCTCGCGGGCTGCGTTGCCCCACCGCCCAAGCCCAATGACCCTTACTACGCCCCGGTGTTGCCGCGCACACCGTTGCCGGCTGCCGCCAATAACGGCTCGATCTACCAGGCCGGTTTCGAACAGAACCTGTACAGCGACCGCAAGGCGTTCCGGGTCGGTGACATCATCACCATCACCCTGAACGAACGCACCCAGGCCAGCAAGAACGCTAACTCGCAAACCGCCAAGAACAGCAAGACCGACATCGGCCTGAGCTCGTTTTTCGGGGGTGGCCTGAGCACCAGTGATCCAGTGGGCAGCGGTAGCCTGAGTCTGGACGTCGGTTACGAAGGCGACCGTGCGACCAAGGGCGATAGCAAGTCCGGCCAGAGCAACAGCCTGACCGGTTCGATCACCGTGACCGTCGCGGACGTGTTGCCCAACGGCATCATCGCCGTGCGCGGCGAGAAGTGGCTGACCCTCAATACCGGCGATGAGCTGGTACGGATTGCAGGGCTTGTTCGGGCCGATGACATCGCTACGGATAACACCGTTTCGTCGACCCGCGTCGCCGATGCGCGTATCACCTATTCGGGCACCGGTGCGTTTGCCGATGCGAGTCAGCCAGGCTGGTTCGACCGTTTCTTCCTCAGCCCGCTGTTCCCTTTCTAGGTGGCTACGTTGAACTTCAAACACCTGATGGTGGCCGCCCTGTTGCTGTCCGCAGCCTTCAACGCCCAAGCCGAGCGGCTGAAGGACATCGCCAGTATTTCCGGCGTGCGTTCCAACCAACTGATCGGTTACGGCCTGGTGGTCGGGCTTAATGGTACCGGTGACCAGACGACGCAGACGCCGTTCACCCTGCAGACGTTCAACAACATGCTCTCGCAGTTCGGCATCAAGGTGCCGCCGGGTTCAGGCAACGTGCAGTTGAAGAACGTCGCAGCCGTGTCGATCAGTGCCGACTTGCCGGCGTTTGCCAAGCCGGGCCAGCAGGTCGACATTACCGTAGCGTCCATCGGTAACTCCAAGAGCCTGCGCGGCGGCACCTTGCTGCTGACGCCGCTCAAGGGTATCGACGGCAATGTCTACGCGATCGCTCAGGGCAACCTGGTGGTCGGCGGTTTTGATGCCGAAGGTCGCGATGGTTCGAAAATCACCGTCAACGTTCCGTCGGCCGGTCGTATCCCGGGCGGTGCATCGGTTGAGCGTTCGGTGCCGAGCGGTTTCAACCAGGGCAATAGCCTGACCCTGAACCTCAATCGTTCGGACTTCACCACGGCCAAGCGCATCGTCGACAAGATCAATAACATGCTCGGCCCTGGCGTTGCCCAGGCCATCGACGGCGGCTCAATTCGTGTCAGCGCACCACTCGATCCGAGCCAGCGCGTCGACTACTTGTCGATCATCGAGAACCTCGAAGTTGACCCGGGTCAGGCGGTGGCGAAAGTCATCATCAACTCCCGTACCGGCACCATTGTGATCGGCCAGAACGTCAAGGTTTCCCCGGCCGCCGTGACCCACGGCAGCCTGACGGTGACCATCACCGAAGACCCGATCGTCAGCCAGCCCGGCCCTCTGTCCAATGGTCAGACGGCCGTCGTGCCGCGCTCGCGGGTCAACGCCCAGCAGGAAGCCAAGCCGATGTTCAAGTTCGGTCCGGGCACCACCCTCGACGAAATCGTGCGTGCGGTGAACCAGGTCGGCGCGGCACCGGGTGACTTGATGGCCATCCTCGAAGCACTGAAGCAGGCTGGCGCATTGCAAGCCGACCTGATCGTGATCTGAGGACGACGACCATGGATATGCGCAAGGGCGGTTTGGGTGTCGGCAGCAGCGATTCGGGCTCCTATTCGGACTTGAATCGCTTGAACCAGCTCAAGGTCGGCGACAAGGACAGTGACGCGAACATGCGCAAAGTTGCGCAGGAATTCGAGTCGCTGTTCCTCGGTGAAATGCTCAAGTCCATGCGCTCGGCCACTGAAACGCTGGGCCAGGACAATCCGCTCAATACGCCGGCAGCCAAGCAATACCAGGAGATGTACGACCAGCAGTTGGCCGTTTCCATGTCCCGTGAGGGCGGTGGTATCGGGTTGGCCGACGTGCTGATGCGTCAAATGTCGAAGAATAAACCGTTGGCCCCCGGCGAGGCCGCTGCCGCGTCAGCCGCCAAGCAAGCTGCCGCGAAAGCCGCCGTGGAAACGCCGATTGCCGCCGGTACGGTCGCCACCAACGGGCCGCTGTCGCGCCTCAATGGCGAGCGTCCGTTGTGGGCTTCGCGCTCGGTGAAGTCGCCGGCCAATGCGGGCGAGGGCGCTCATCACAATGATATGGCGCTGATCAACCAGCGGCGTCTGGCGCTACCGCCGAAACTGGCCGACCGCTTGCTCGCAGGGTTGGTGCCGTCGGCATCGACCACCGCAACGACCGCCACGGCGGCGCAGAATAAAATCCAAATGCCGCAGAGTACCAGGACCGGTTCCGGCCCCCTGTACAACGGTGACTGGCTGGCTTCGCAAGCGGATGCGACATCCAACGGGCGCCTGCAGGTTTATGGTCGTGCCATGGCTCAAATACCCCTGGCACCGGCGAAGAAAGCGTTCAGTTCCGCCGACGAATTCGTCAACACCATGTTGCCGATGGCCAAAGAGGCCGCCGAACGCATTGGTGTCGATCCGCGTTATTTGGTGGCGCAGGCGGCCTTGGAAACCGGTTGGGGTAAATCGGTCATGCGCGCCCAGGATGGCAGCAGCAGCCATAACCTGTTCGGCATCAAGGCCAGCAGCAGTTGGAAGGGCGAATCGGCGCGGGCAATCACCAGCGAATTCAGGAATGGCGAGAGGGTCAAGGAGACGGCTGAGTTCCGTTCCTACGCCTCTTACAAGGACAGCTTCCATGACCTTGTGACGCTGCTGCAAACCAACAATCGCTATCAAGATGTTGTGAAGTCGGCCGATAACCCGGAACAGTTTGTACGCGAGTTGCAAAAGGCCGGTTACGCAACCGACCCAAACTACGCAAGCAAGATTTCGCAGATAGCCAAGCAGATGACGAGTTACCAGAACTACGCTGCGGCGGGCGCTTCCACTACGCCTTTATAGGCACAAGGCATAAGGTCTGAACCATGAGTTTGCTCAATATCGGGATGTCGGGTCTGGCCGCTGGCCAATCGTCGTTGATGACTACGGGTAACAACATCGCCAACGTCGATACCGCGGGTTACTCGCGTCAGCAGACCGTGCAGGGCACCAAAGCCTCGCAGCAGTTCGGCAATGTCTACATCGGTACCGGCACGACCCTGGCCGATGTACGCCGGGTGTACAACAGCTACCTCGATGCTCAGTTGCAGACCACCACTTCGCTCAACAGTGATTCGGCCGCGTACCTGGGCCAGGTCACGCCGCTGGACAAACTGCTGTCGGACAGCAGCACCGGCCTCAATGGCGCACTGACCAAGTTTTTCGCCTCGGTGCAGAACGTAAACGCCAAGCCGGGTGACGATGCTTCCCGCCAATTGCTGCTCAGCGATGCCCAGGCCTTGAGCAACCGTTTCAATTCGGTGTCCAGCCAGTTGAACGCGCAGAACGCGAACATCAACGGCAACCTGACGAACATGGCCGATCAGGTCAACAAGCTGGCCGCCACCGTGGCGCAGTTGAACCAGAAGATTACCGAGATTTCCAGCTCTGGCGGCATGCCGAACGAGCTGCTCGACGCCCGTAACGAGACTGTACGCCAGCTCTCGACCTTTACCGGCGCGCAGATCGTCGAACGCGAAGGCAATGTCGATATCTACTTGGGCAGCGGCCAGCCGCTGGTGATTGGTAACACCGTCAACAAACTCGAAGTCGTGCCGGGCAAAGACGATCCGGGACGGTTATCGCTGCAGCTCAATCGTGGCTCCAGCACCATCGATATCACGTCGATCATGACCGGCGGCGAAATCGGCGGCTTGCTGCGTTATCGCAGCACCGTGCTGGACCCGGCCATGAACGAACTGGGCCGTGTGGCGCTGGTCGTCGCCGATCAGATGAACAGTATTCAGGCCAAGGGTATCGACAAGAACGGTGACTTCGGCTCGAACCTGTTCAACAGCATCAACAGTGCCGCGCAGATGGCTCAGCGTAGCATCGCCTCCGGCAATAACAGCGTAGGCTCGGGCAATTTCGATGTCAGCATCGAAGACACTGGCAAGCTGGCCATCAACGATTACAAGGTGACGTTCACCAGCGCCACTGACTACACCGTGCAGCGCCTGCCAGACAATACGCCTGTGGGCAGCTTCAGCACGACGACCACACCGGCGCCGGTGATTGATGGTTTCTCCTTGAAGCTTACCGGTGGCACCGCGGCTGCAGGCGATACCTTCAAGATTACCCCGACCCGCAACGCGGCCGCCAACATCAAGACCGAGATGACCGACTCCAAACGTCTGGCCATCGCGGCACCGTTGGGCGCGGCAATTGCAGCGAGCGGCAGTGGCAGCGGCACCCTGACGATCCCGGCCAGCGGTCAACCGACCCTGACCACCCAGTTCGATATCTACGACGCGGCGACCACCACCGCGATGCAGAACGGCCTGAAAAACTCCACGCCGACCAAGGTGGTATTTGGTGCGGTGTCCGCCGACGGCACCAGCCAGACCTACCAGTTCATGGATGCCAAGGGCGGGTTGATCAGCAGCGGCACCATCAAGCCAGGTGAGAGCAACACCCTGAACCTGAGCATTCCGCTCAAGGATGCCACGGGTGCGCCGATCCCGCCTGCGCCTGCCACTCAGTACACCGCGACCTTCAGCATGACCTTCGCCGGTGCCCCGAGCAACGGCGCGGCAATTAACGTCTCGCTCAGTCAGCCGGGCAGCCTGGACAATCGTAACGGCACCACACTGGCCGGCTTGCAGACCGCGCAGACCGTGGACACCGGCTCCGCCAGCAAAGGTATTTCCCTGAACGACGCTTACGGCAAACTGGTCGAAGGCGTTGGCTCCAAGGCCGCCCAGGGCAAGCTCGACAGCGCCGCGACCTCAGCCATCCTGGCGAACGCCAAAGGTGCGCGCGACTCGCTTTCGGGTGTCGACCTCGATGAGGAAACCGGCAACCTGGTCAAGTATCAGCAGTACTACACCGCCTCTTCGCAGATCATCAAGGCTGCGCAGGAAATCTTCAGCACACTGATCAACAGCATTTAAGGAGTCGTAGCCCATGCGCATTTCTACCGCCCAGTTTTACGAGTCCTCGGCTGCCAATTACCAGAAGAACTTCGCCAACGCAATCAAGAGTAGCGAAGAGGCCAGCAGCCTGGTTCGCGTCAACACGGCCGCCGATGATCCGGTCGGCGCCTCGCGTCTGTTGCAATTAGGCCAGCAGGCTTCGATGCTCGATCAGTTCTCGAACAACATGACAACGATCAAAGCCACGCTTGGCCAGACTGAAGCGGTCATGACCAGTATCGGCAACGTGCTGCAACGCGCCAAGGAACTGGCCCTGAGTGCCGGCAACGCCGGTTATACCGATTCCGACCGTCAGGCCAATGCTTCGGAGCTCAGCCAGATCGAAGAGCAGCTGTTGAGCCTGATGAACACTAAGGACGAAAATGGCAAATACATTTTCGCCGGTTCCAAGGGTGATACCGTTCCGTTCTCGCGCAATACCGACGGCACCTACAGCTATAACGGTGATCAGGTCACGCTGGACCTGCCGATTGGCGATACCCAGTCGATGGCCACCAACAGCACCGGTTGGGCTGTGTTCCAGCAAGCCATCAACACCAGTCGCACGCAGACCACAATGACTTCGCCCACGGCGCTGGTCGATGGCGGTCGCGTGGTGCTTTCCAATGGTCAGGTAGGTTCCGACGTGACCTACAACGCCAAATTCCGCAGTGGCGAACCCTACACTGTGAATTTCCTGACCCCCACACAGCTGGAAATCAGAGACTCGTTGGGCACCGACGTCACGTCCGAAGTCAGCGGGAACGGCGTGTTCAACTCTACCGGCGGTGCGGCTACCCAGACGATCAGTTTCCGTGGCGTTGATCTGAAGTTGAACATCAACCTGAAGCCTGGCGACGTTCCGGCGACCGTGTTCGGCAATGCCTACAGTTTCACCCTGGCGGCCAAGCCGGACAGCTTCAATGCGTCGCGCAGTCCAGGCAACCTGTCTACCGAAGTAGTCACCAACACGAGCATCACCAACAGTGCCGCCTATCACGCCAGCTTTCCGGAGGGCGAGGCGATTCTCAAGTTCACCAGTCCCACGGCTTTCGACTTGTATGCCGCGCCTCTGACCGCGAACAGCAAGCCGGTTTCCAGCGGCGTTCTGGCGGGCAACGTCGCCACCGCATCGGGTGTCGCCTTCACGCTGAGCGGCGTGCCGGCGCCGTCGATGCTTGCCGGTGACCAGTTCTCTGTCACGGTCAACACTCACCAGACGCAGAATGTTCTAGACACCGTCAACCAGCTGAAAACCGCGCTGTCGACGCCGACCAACAACGATCCGCTGGCCATTCAAAAACTCAACGCAGCCATTGGTTCGGGCATCGGCAACCTGGCCAGCGGCATTGATCAGTTGACCTCCGGCATCAGCTCCGTGGGTGGTCGCGGTGCGTCGCTGACGACTCAGACCGATATCAACCAGAGCCTGACGATGGCCAACACGCAGACCCAAGGGGCGATCCGTGATTCGGACCCGGCCACGGTGATGACCCGCCTGACCTTGCAGCAAACCATGTTGCAGGCCTCACAACTGGCGTTCAGCAAAATCGCTCAGTTGGGGTTGTTCAACAAAATCTGAGTCAAGGCCTTCGCGCTATGGGCACGAAGGTTCAATACACCCGAGTGCAAACCGTCATTTTTCAGCGGTTCAGGGCTGCTCCACTCGTTCCAGAGTGAGCGCCCGCCGCTCGCGAGTTCCCCTGCCGTGAAACCAGCTCCTCTTGTCAGCATCGCCATTCCCGCCTACAACCCGCTGTACTTTCAGGCAGCGCTGCAAAGTGCTCTGAATCAGACCTATGCGTCGCTTGAAGTGATCGTGTGTGACGACAGCGACAGCGACGAAATCCATGAGCTGGTCCAGGCCTGCACGGTGCCGCAAACCGTGACATTGCGTTATGTGCGCAATGAACAACGCCTGGGGTTCAAGGGGAATCTGATGGTCTGCGCCGAGCAGGCAACCGGGGAGTATCTCAAGCTTCTCTGTGATGACGATCAGTTGCTGCCTGAGAGCATTACCCGTCAGGTGCAGGGTTTCATTGACCATGACGACGTGAATCTGGTGATTGCTCAGCGTCAGTATTGCGACGGCGATTACCTTCTGCTTCCCGAGCGTCTGGAGAACTCCAGCTTTGTCTCGGGAGATACGCTGTTCAAGGGTGAAGACCTGCTGGATGTGCTGGAAAGCACGGCCATGAACTTCCTCAGCAATTTGAGTGGCGCGCTGATGCGTACTCATCAGGTGCTGGAGTATCTGCCCGCATTGACCCAGGTCGGCGAAGGGTTTGTCGCCCGTCTCGATTTCGCCTTGTTTGTCTGCCTGTTGCGTCGTGGCAATCTGGCGGTATTGGGACAGGTGCTCAGCTTCGAACGCTTGCACCCGGCGCGCATGAGCAATCAATTGGAGGTCCAACAGGCCGTGGCGGTCGAGCTCGGTTGGCTGACCCAAATGCTGGCGGTGCGCAGCGGCGAACCGGCGCCAGCGCCGGGACATGTGCGCTATATCGATCTGGCCAGTGCCGCCCTCGGTGAACCGTATGACTGGGAGGAAATGCCCCTGAGTCGTTCGTTGGGCTTTACCGCGACCATGATCCGTTCACGGGTCGGTGAAAACTGTGACAGCTTTGTCGATGTGTATCAGCAATGGTTGGCCTGTCGAACCCTGAATCCGGCCCAGCAGCGCCTGCTGCCCACGCGCCTTGCGTCGTGGTCATGGCGCCCGCGCATTGTTCCTGTGGTGATTGATGCCGACGCCGACGAAGCGGCACTCGGCGTCACCCTGGACAGCATCGAACGGCAGGTCTATGTCGCTGAAACGGTGCGGGTGCTCTCCAGTGAAAAGCGTACCGGTGCCCAGGCAGGCAATGTGATCCGCGTGGGCTTGCAGGGCGATGGCCTTGAACAGCTCAATGGCCTGCTGATGCAGACGGACAGTGCGGACTGGTTCTATCTTCTACGGGCCGGTGATCGCCTGAATGAACTGGCCTTGCTGCTTTTGGCCGAGCGAATGGTCGAGAGTGCCGACGCGCTGTGTATCTACAGCGATGAAGGCGGCTTGCGCAATGATGTGTCGGTCGAGCCGATCTTCAAGTCCGATTTCAATCTGGACCTGTTGCGCAGTTATCCCTATATCGGGCGGACACTGGCCATTCAGCGCCAGCGCTTTGTCGACGCAGGCGGTTTCAACCCGGACTTCGGTGAACTCAGCCCACATGATCTGGTTTGGCGGCTCGTTGAAAACCATGGCGCACATGTCATCGAGCATGTCGCCCAAGTACTGGTCGAGTCCTCGTTCGGCCTGTCGCAATGGCTCGCTCTGCCGCAGGTGACCGAGCAAAACCCCCGTGTGCTGACCGCGCACCTTGATCGTATCGGTGCTGTACACGAGGTCCGGCAGGGCAATGTGCCGCTGATCAACCGCATTGACTATCAGCATGGCGTTCAGCCACTGGTGTCCATTGTGGTAGTGGCCCAGGATCAGCTCGGTCGGCTTCAACGTTGCATCGAAAGTGTGCTGGAGCACACGGCCTATGCTCATTACGAATTGTTGATCGTCGACAACGCAAGCACCTCGATCGAAACGGGGGACTGGCTGGCCGCCATGTCGCAAATGGGCGGCGAAAAACTGCGCGTGCTGCGCTGCGATTACCCCGATAACCCGGCTGCGGCGCAGAACTTCGCCGTTGCTCAGGCGCGCGGCGAGTATGTGCTGTTGCTCAGCCCCGATAGCCTGATCGTCAACCGCCTCTGGCTTGGGGAGTTGCTGAATCACGGCTTGCGTCCGGAGGTGGGAGTCGTCGGTGGCCGAATGGTCAGCCCTCAGGGGCGTATCGGTGGTTCGGCCCTGATCTTGGGGATGCGTGGACCTGTAGGCGTGCCTTGGCGCGGGGAAGTGGTGACGACCACGGGTTACATGCAGCGCCAGCAGGCGGTGCAGAATTTAAGCGCTGTGAGCACTGAATGTCTGCTGATCCGTAAGCAGGTATTCGATGAGCTTCAGGGGTTTGACGAGCATGCCTTTCCCCACATGCTCAACGGTCCGGACTTCTGCCTGCGCGTCAGGCAGAAGGGCTATCTGGTGGTCTGGACGCCCTATGCCGAATCGGTCAGGGTGACTGCCGAGGCGCCGAGCGGTTCGGTGGTGTCAGAGCTGGTGTCTGAGCAGAAGCGTTTTTATCAGCGTTGGCTGCCGATCATCGCAAGAGATCCGGCGTACAACGTCAACCTGAGCCTCAACACCAATAATTTCAGCCTTGAGCCGGGTTTCAAGAGCGACTGGAATCCGTTCGCCCGTCACCTGCTGCCGCGGGTGCTGGCGATTCCGATCAATGAGACTGCAGTGGGTCATTACCGCGTCACCCAACCGTTTCTCGAGCTGGAAGCTGCGGGTCAAGTGCTCGGTAATCTTGCGTTCCATACACCTTCGGACATTGAGCTGGAACGCCAGTCGCCCGACGTCATCATTCTGCAAGGGCGCTACAGTGAGGGCGCAGTGAATGAAGTGGAGCGGGTCAGAAACAGCTCCCGGGCGTTCCGGATCTTTGAGCTCGATGACTATGTCATCGACGTTCCGAAGAAAAACGCTCACGTGCGCAAGGCCACCGTTGGCGTTGAGCAAATCGTGCGGCGTGCAATTGGGCTGTGTGACCGGGTAGTGGTGTCGACCCAGCCGCTGGCCGATGCTCTTAAAGGCATGCATGACGATATTCGCGTGGTGCCGAACATGCTCGCTCCGCATCTGTGGACCGGTCTGAGCAGCCAGCGACGTACGTCACGTAAGCCGAGAGTAGGTTGGGGTGGGGGGACCAGTCATGATGGGGATCTGGCGATCATTGCCGATGTCGTTCGCCTGCTGGCGGATGAAGTGGAATGGGTGTTCTTCGGTATGTGCCCACCGGCACTCAAGCCTTTCGTGCATGAATTCCATCCCGCCGTTGGCCTGCAGGCTTACCCCGCCAAACTGGCAAGCCTAAACCTTGATCTGGCTTTGGCGCCGTTGGAGTTTCACATCTTCAACGACTGCAAGAGCAACTTGCGCCTGTTGGAATATGGCGCGTGCGGTTACCCGGTGATCTGCACGGACACCGAGGCTTATCGGGGTTACCTGCCGTGTACCAAGGTGGTGAGCAACAGTACCGAAGAATGGCTTGAGGCAATCCGTATGCACCTGGCTGACCCGGACGCGAGTTATCGCATGGGCGACGCGCTGCGTGAGGAAGTGCTGCGCGACTATATGTTGCGGGGTAACAACCTGAATTATTGGGCTGAGGGTTGGTTGCCGAGCTGATCCAGGGGTTCTATTGCGATCGGGTACGTATCCGTTTCTGCGGTAACGGCTGCTGACGGTTCCGCTTTTACAGCGGGTCACTTGGAAAAGCGCCAAGTAACCAAATGCTTTCGCCCCTGACGTACGGTGCCTCGCCTGGGCTTGGCATGCCCTCTCTCCGGTCCTGCTCCGTGGGCCCGCCGCCATCGGCCATCCATGGCCCAGAGTGTGTAAAAACAGGCTCAAGCATCGTCGGCGCGTAGCGCCGACGAGTGTTGGCTGACTCATTTGAGCCTAAAGCGTTCTTCGTCGCTCCAGCCCCTTCTCAAGGCCGCTAACAACGCGTTACAGCCCGTCAATTGGGCAAAAAGGGCCTTTTCAGGCCGACAGCGCTTTCATTAGATTCTGCGCACCGAGGATTTTCATCACCCGCTTCAAGTTATAAGCGAGCACGTTCAAACTCATTTCGGCGCTCACCCCGGCTAATCGTCGCGTCAGGAAATGGGTTGCACCCATCCATTGTTTCAGCGTCCCGAAGGGATGCTCGACCGTTCGCTTGCGGATGCTCATCATCTGCGGCGCATTGTCCAGGCGAACCTGCATCTCCTCCAGCACCGCCTCATGCTCCCAGCGACGAACCTTTCGCTCTCTGGCCGGCGTGCATTGCGCTTTTATCGAGCAGGCCCGGCAGTTGGAACTCCAGTAACTGTCCAGCTTCTTGCCTTTATCAACGTAAGAGGAGCGCCAAATCAGCACTTCCTTGGCGGGGCAGATGTACACATTTTTGTCTGCGTCGTAGACGAAAACATCATTGTTGAAGCGTCCATTGAATTTGGCGCGCGAGCTCAGCGTCTTCGGCACATAAGCGGTAATTCCTGCCTCGTGACAGGCTAGGATTTCCCCGCTTTTGAAGTACCCTCGGTCAGCCACCACCGACAACGATTCGAGTTTCATCGCCTCACGGGCCTGCTGGGCCATCGAGCTGAGCTGATCACGGTCGTGACCCACATTGGTCACCTCGTGCGCGACGATCAGATGGTGCTTGGTATCGACCGCCGTCTGCACGTTGTAACCCACGATTCCATTACCGCTCGTCATCATGGAGCGGGCGTCCGGGTCGGTCAGCGAGATCTGTTTGTCCGGCGATGCTTCAAGCTGTATTTCAATCTCCTGAAGCGCCTTCATCTGCTCCTTCAGTTTGGCGATTTTCTCTTCCAAGCCGCCTTTAGGCCCAGAGGGCTTGGGCTCTTCCCGATCAGCCGCATCCAGCGCCGTTAGATAACGGGCAATGCTCGATTCGATTTCTTCCATCCGCCGCTTCAGTTTGGCGCTGGTGAAATTGCGGTCGCGGTGGTTCACCGCCTTGAATTTACTGCCGTCGATGGCGACGAAATTTTCCGAGAAAAGCCCCAACTGCTGACACAGCACAACAAACTGACGGCAGACGCCTCGAATGGCCTTGCCGTTGTCTTTGCGGAAGTTGGCGATGGTCTTGAAATCCGGCATCAAGCGACCGGTAAGCCACATCAGCTCGACGTTACGCTGCGCCTCACGTTCAAGGCGCCGGCTCGACTGGATGCGGTTTAGATAGCCGTAGATGTAGATCTTCAGCATGACTGCGGGGTGGTAAGCGGGTCGGCCAGTTTCAGCAGGGATAGCGCTTTCAAAACCCAAGGTGATCAGGTCGAGCTCGTCGACGAAGACATCGACTACACGCACCGGATTGGTGTCGCTGACGTAATCGTCCAGGCTCTCGGGGAGCAAGGTACTTTGACCTCGGTGTTCGCCTTGGATGAAGCGTTTCATGGGCAACCCTTGCGATGAAATCCTGGGGAATCATAGCAAGGGTTTGCTTGGGTGTTTTGACACACTCTGGGCCGGGGGCGGCTACCGCGGCATCCTTGCCGCGGTGCCCACTACGCAGAACCTCCACTCGGCCTTCCGACGGGGCAGATCAAGATCAAAAGCAAAGCAAAGCAAAGCAAAGCAAAGCAACGGCAGGATCAACAGCTTCGCGAGCAGGCTCGCTCCCACAAGAAATCGGCGTACGGCTTTCGCTCTTCACCACTCATTAGGCCGAGCGTTAGCTCGCCTGCAGCTTTTGATTTTGACGCACCGCCCCCTCGAGAGGCCGAGTGGAGGTTCTGCGCAGTGGGCAACCCGGCATGGATGCCGGGTTAGCCGCCCCCGGCCCAGAGTGTGTCAAAACACCCAAGCAAACCCTTGCTATGATTCCCCAGGATTTCATCGCAAGGGTTGCCCATGAAACGCTTCATCCAAGGCGAACACCGAGGTCAAAGTACCTTGCTCCCCGAGAGCCTGGACGATTACGTCAGCGACACCAATCCGGTGCGTGTAGTCGATGTCTTCGTCGACGAGCTCGACCTGATCACCTTGGGTTTTGAAAGCGCTATCCCTGCTGAAACTGGCCGACCCGCTTACCACCCCGCAGTCATGCTGAAGATCTACATCTACGGCTATCTAAACCGCATCCAGTCGAGCCGGCGCCTTGAACGTGAGGCGCAGCGTAACGTCGAGCTGATGTGGCTTACCGGTCGCTTGATGCCGGATTTCAAGACCATCGCCAACTTCCGCAAAGACAACGGCAAGGCCATTCGAGGCGTCTGCCGTCAGTTTGTTGTGCTGTGTCAGCAGTTGGGGCTTTTCTCGGAAAATTTCGTCGCCATCGACGGCAGTAAATTCAAGGCGGTGAACCACCGCGACCGCAATTTCACCAGCGCCAAACTGAAGCGGCGGATGGAAGAAATCGAATCGAGCATTGCCCGTTATCTAACGGCGCTGGATGCGGCTGATCGGGAAGAGCCCAAGCCCTCTGGGCCTAAAGGCGGCTTGGAAGAGAAAATCGCCAAACTGAAGGAGCAGATGAAGGCGCTTCAGGAGATTGAAATACAGCTTGAAGCATCGCCGGACAAACAGATCTCGCTGACCGACCCGGACGCCCGCTCCATGATGACGAGCGGTAATGGAATCGTGGGTTACAACGTGCAGACGGCGGTCGATACCAAGCACCATCTGATCGTCGCGCACGAGGTGACCAATGTGGGTCACGACCGTGATCAGCTCAGCTCGATGGCCCAGCAGGCCCGTGAGGCGATGAAACTCGAATCGTTGTCGGTGGTGGCTGACCGAGGGTACTTCAAAAGCGGGGAAATCCTAGCCTGTCACGAGGCAGGAATTACCGCTTATGTGCCGAAGACGCTGAGCTCGCGCGCCAAATTCAATGGACGCTTCAACAATGATGTTTTCGTCTACGACGCAGACAAAAATGTGTACATCTGCCCCGCCAAGGAAGTGCTGATTTGGCGCTCCTCTTACGTTGATAAAGGCAAGAAGCTGGACAGTTACTGGAGTTCCAACTGCCGGGCCTGCTCGATAAAAGCGCAATGCACGCCGGCCAGAGAGCGAAAGGTTCGTCGCTGGGAGCATGAGGCGGTGCTGGAGGAGATGCAGGTTCGCCTGGACAATGCGCCGCAGATGATGAGCATCCGCAAGCGAACGGTCGAGCATCCCTTCGGGACGCTGAAACAATGGATGGGTGCAACCCATTTCCTGACGCGACGATTAGCCGGGGTGAGCGCCGAAATGAGTTTGAACGTGCTCGCTTATAACTTGAAGCGGGTGATGAAAATCCTCGGTGCGCAGAATCTAATGAAAGCGCTGTCGGCCTGAAAAGGCCCTTTTTGCCCAATTGACGGGCTGTAACGCGTTGTTAGCGGCCTTGAGAAGGGGCTGGAGCGACGAAGAACGCTTTAGGCTCAAATGAGTCAGCCAACACTCGTCGGCGCTACGCGCCGACGATGCTTGAGCCTGTTTTTACACACTCTGGGCCATGGATGGCCGATGGCGGCGGGCCCACGGAGCAGGACCGGAGAGAGGGCATGCCGAGCCCAGGCGAGGCACCGAACGAAAGGGGCAAGAGCGCTTTGGTTACTTTCGCGCTTTTCGAAAGTGACTCGCTGTAAAAGCGAAACCGTCAGCAGCCGTTACCGCAGAAACGGATATGTACCCCAACCCCAACCCCCAGCTATCAGCTACCAGCCGAGTGAACAGCATCAGGCCTTCAATACCTGGTTCTTTCGTCTCAGCGCTCGCCCACCGCACTGAAAGAGCTGGCGCGTTTCCTGCAAGTCCCCCCGATATCGCCATAAAACGAGCACTTCCGGTGAATCCAGAAGCGCCCTGAGAGGCATTGAAGGTTTTATCCAGAAGGCCTGCAAAAGCTTGATACAGCTTGGCTGAGCCCTGTGACGAACAAGAGGGGAGACGATGAAGGCAGTTATTTTGGCGGGCGGCCTGGGCACGCGCATCAGTGAGGAGTCGCACCTCAAACCCAAGCCGATGATTGAAATCGGCGGCAAGCCAATTCTCTGGCACATCATGAAGCAGTACTCCGCTCACGGGATTCATGACTTCGTGATTTGCCTGGGTTACAAGGGCTATGCAATCAAGGACTTCTTCGCCAACTACTTCCTGCACACCTCTGACGTCACCTTCGATATGTGCAACAACCGCATGGACGTTCACCAGAACTACAGCGAGCCGTGGCGCGTCACGCTCATCGATACCGGTGACGAAACCATGACCGGTGGCCGTTTGCGTCGCGCCAGCCGCTATCTTGAAAACGAAGAAGCGTTCTGCTTCACCTACGGCGACGGGGTGTCCGATTTGAACATCGGTGCTCTGGTGGATTTTCACCTGTCTCATGGCAAGCAGGCCACGGTCACGGCGGTGCAGCCACCTGGCCGCTACGGTGCGCTGGATCGTGAGGGCGATCGGGTGTTGGGGTTCACTGAAAAACCGCGCGGTGATGGTGGCTGGATCAACGGAGGCTTCTTTGTGTTGTCACCCAAGGTTCTGCCACTGATTAATGGCGATGAAACCTCGTGGGAGTCAGGCCCTCTCGACGTCCTTGCCGGGCGGGGTGAGTTGATGGCCTTCCAGCACGATGGCTTCTGGCAGCCGATGGATACTCTGCGCGACAAAAACCATCTTGAGGCGTTGTGGCAGACAGGGGAGGCCCCATGGAAGCAATGGGACTGAGCCCGGAATTTTGGCGCGGCAAGCGAGTTTTGTTGACCGGTCACACTGGTTTCAAAGGCAGTTGGCTGACGTTGTGGCTGCAAAGTCTGGGCGCGAAGGTCAGCGGGTTTTCGCTTGATCCATCCACCGAGCCGAATCTGTTCGGCCTGGCGCAGGTGGCCGAAGGCATAAATGATCAGCGCGGCGACCTGCGTGACTTGGGCGCCCTGCTGGAACTGATCGCCGATACCCAACCAGAAATCGTCCTGCACCTGGCGGCTCAGCCCTTGGTACGCGAAGGTTATCGAGACCCGCTGGGGACGTACTCCAGCAACGTCATGGGCACCCTCAATCTGCTCGAAGCGATCCGTCAGGTCGGCGGCGTGCGTGCGTGCGTGCTGGTGACCACCGACAAGGTTTACGCGAACAAAGAATGGCTCTGGCCGTACCGCGAAGACGAAGCCCTCGGCGGACACGATCCTTACAGCAGCAGCAAGGCCTGCTGCGAGTTGCTGGCGCAGTCTTACGCCGCTTCGTTCTTCCCGGCCGAAAAGTATGCCGAGCACGGTTTGGCCCTGGCCACAGCCCGGGCCGGTAACGTATTGGGTGGTGGTGACTTCGCGCCGGAACGGTTGATTCCCGACGTACTCAAGGCTTGGTCCGCAAACGAGCCTGTGACCCTGCGCTACCCGCAAGCCGTGCGCCCCTGGCAGCACGCGCTGGAACCACTGGCTGGTTACCTGCAACTGGCCGCCGGCCTCTATGAAAAAGGTCCCGAGTTTGCCGGCGCCTGGAACTTCGGCCCGAGCGAAGCGGACATGTGCAGCGTCGGCGAAGTCGTCGAATTGCTCGCCAACCGCTGGCCACAAGCGCGCGGATTGCGCATCGAACCGAGTGATCTGCACGAAGCAGGCCTGTTGCGCCTGGACAGCAGCCGCGCCCGACAACTGTTGGGCTGGCAACCGCGCTGGTCGTTGCAGCAATGCCTGACCCAGACCCTCGATTGGCACCTGGCCTGGCAAAACGGCGACGACATGCGTGACGTCACCTTGGGCCAGTTGAACCTGTACCGAGGCGCGCTGTGAGCGAATTCTTATTGAAAGCGCTGCCGCTGACGGGCTTGTTCAGCGTGCAGCACAAACGCTTCGAAGACGATCGCGGGCACTTCGCCCGGTTGTTCTGCGAGGGCAGCCTGAGTGCCTTCGGCCAAGCGTTTTCCATTCGCCAGATCAACCATTCCTGCATCCGCGCACGCGGGAGTGTGCGTGGCTTGCATTACCAGAATGCCAACGCGCCGGAAGCCAAGCTGATCACCTGCCTGCGCGGTGAAGTTTGGGATATGGCGGTGGACTTGCGGCCCGACTCCTCAACATTCCTGCACTGGCACGCCGAACACCTGCGCGCTGGCGACGGTCGCAGCTTGCTCATTCCTGCCGGATTTGCCCACGGCTTCCAGACCCTGACCGACGACGCCGAATTGCTTTATCTGCACAGCGCCGACTATGCGCCGGAGCACGAAGGCGGTTTGTCGGTGAACGATCCACGGCTGGCGATTGCTTGGCCGCTGCCTGTCAATAATCTGTCAGCCAGGGACGCCAGCCATCCCTTGCTGGATGAACGCTTCGCTGGAGTGCGTCTATGAACTGTCGTGGTTGCGGAACTCCTTTGGCCTTGCCGCTGATCGACCTCGGCACGTCGCCGCCGTCGAACGCTTACGTACGTGCCGATCAGCTGGAACAGGCCGAACAATGGGTGCCACTGAAGGTCGCGGTGTGTCAGCAGTGCTGGTTGGTGCAAACCGAGGATTACACCCGTGCCGACAGCCTGTTCGACGCTGAGTATGCTTATTTCAGTTCGTTTTCCAGCACCTGGCTGGCGCATGCTGATCACTACGTTGCCGCGATGGTCGAGCGCTTCGGCCTGACCGCCGACAGCCATGTGGTGGAAATCGCTGCCAACGACGGTTACCTGTTGCAGTACGTCGCCGGTCGCGGCATCCCTTGCCTGGGCGTTGAACCGACCCGCAGCACCGCGCAAGCGGCGCGCGAAAAGGGCCTGGAAATCCGCGAGTTGTTCTTCGGCCGTCACACCGCTGCGCAATTGCTCGGCGAAGGCTGGTCTGCGGACCTGATGGCTGCCAACAACGTGTTGGCCCACGTGCCGGACATCAATGATTTCCTCGGCGGCTTTGCGACCTTGCTCAAGCCGACTGGCGTAGCGACGTTCGAGTTTCCGCAACTGCTGACGCTGATGGCCGGGCAACAGTTCGACACGCTGTATCACGAGCACTATTCCTACCTGTCCCTGACCGCCGTGCATACATTGTGCGAACGCAACGGTCTGGAAGTGTTCGACGTCAGTCAGCTGTCGACCCATGGCGGTTCGTTGCGGGTGTTCGTGCAGCGTGCTGACGGGCTTCGTCGCGAAGTGCAGCCCGCGGTTGCGCTTCAATTGCAGGCCGAAATCGTTGCCGGGGTGAAAACCCCCGAGTACTACTCGACCCTTGCGCCAGTCGCCGAGGGCATCAAGCACCAATTGCTGCGCTTTCTGTTGCAGGCGAAAGCCGATGGCAAACGAGTGGTCGGTTACGGCGCCGCCGCCAAGGGCAACACGTTGCTCAACTACGCCGGGGTCAAGCCTGATCTGTTGGCCTGGGTCGCCGACGCCAATCCGCATAAACAGGGCAAATTTTTGCCTGGCAGCCGGATTCCGGTGGTTTCACCCGAGCGTATCGCCCTCGAACAGCCCGACTACATCCTGGTTCTGCCATGGAACCTGTTGACGGAAATCACCCAGCAATTCGCCTCGGTCAAAGAGTGGGGCGCACAGTTTGTCGTTGCCGTTCCGGAGTTGAGTATTCAATGAGCAGAATTCACTACACCAAACCGAGTGTCGGCGAACTGGAAGCCCGGTATGCCCTGGATGCCGTACAGAATGGTTGGGGCGCGCGTTGCTACGAATACCTGACGCGTTTCGAGCACGGGTTTGCCGAGCACCTTGGTGCGACCTACGCCATCGCGACTTCAAGCTGCACTGGCGCGCTGCACATGGGCATGGCGGCGCTGGGCATCGGCGCGGGTGATGAAGTGATCCTGGCCAACACCAACTGGATCGCTTCGGCGGCACCGATCACGTATCTGGGCGCTACGCCGGTATTTGTCGATGTTCTGCCAGATAGCTGGTGCCTGGATCCGCAACTTGTCAGGCGTGCAATTACCCCCAAGACCAAAGCCATTCTCGCGGTTCACCTTTACGGCAACCTGTGTGACATGGATGCATTGTTGGCGATTGGTCGCGAACACGGTATTGCGGTCATCGAAGACGCTGCCGAAGCCATCGGCTCGCAGTGGCGCGGCAAGGCTGCCGGTTCGATGGGGGCGTTCGGTGCGTTTTCATTCCATGGCACCAAAACCATGACCACCGGCGAGGGCGGCATTTTTGTCACGTCGGATAAAGCCTTGTACGAGCGTGTCCTGACCTTGTCCAACCATGGTCGTGTCGCGGGCAGCACCAAACAATTCTGGCCGGAGTTCATTGGCTTCAAATACAAGATGAGCAACTTGCAGGCTGCCGTCGGCTGCGCTCAGGTCGAGCGGATCGATGAGCTGATCGAACGCAAACGGACGATATTCGCCAATTACGCCCACGCGCTGTCATCGCTGTCGGGTGTTTCGCTGAACCCGGAGCCTGCCCATGCCCGCAACGGTTACTGGATGCCCACGGTGGTATTCGATGCCGGGACCGGGATTCATCGCGACGAGATGATCGCCGCGTTCCAGGCTGCCGATATCGACGCCCGGGTGTTCTTCTGGCCACTGTCGTCGTTGCCCATGTTCAGCGAGCATGTGGTCGACACGCCGGTTTCGTTTGCCTTGCCGGAGCGTGCGTTCAACCTGCCGAGTTATCACGACATGACGAACGCCGATCAGGCGCGCGTGGTGGATGTGGTACGTGCGCTGCTGGCAAAAAGGCAATCGCTGTGAAGATGTACTTGCTGGGTGCGGCGAACCCGGAAGCGGTGCGCATGCTGCACGCGGTGAAGCGCAGCACGCCGAACGTCGAGTTTGCGTTTCTGGACAATGACCCGGGCAAACAGGGCACTTTGTTTTATGGCGTGCCGGTTATTGGCGGTTCCGGGCTGGTGAGTGAACTTAAAGGGCCGGACGTGTGTTTCGTCAACCTGATCACCGGCAGCACCCGACTGCGCTACGAGACCACCCGCCAACTGGTGGA
Organism: Pseudomonas sp. MDT1-16; assembly: GCF_054898115.1. Classification (NCBI taxonomy): domain Bacteria; kingdom Pseudomonadati; phylum Pseudomonadota; class Gammaproteobacteria; order Pseudomonadales; family Pseudomonadaceae; genus Pseudomonas; species Pseudomonas sp. MDT1-16. Next base: position 4,467,735 of record NZ_CM142717.1, on the reverse strand, counting down.
GGCCGGTGCCACGCTGGGCCAGTTCGTCCACCCCGGCATCGACCTGACCATGATTCGCATGGGGCAGGGCAGTTATCTGCAGGAAGGCGTACTCATGCAGGCCGAGGTGACGCTGGGCGACAACACTAGCATCAGCGCCGGCAGTGTGGTGGGGCATGAAGGCCAAATCGGCCACTCGGTGTTCATGGCGCCCGGCGTGTGCATCGCCGGTTGCGTGGAGATCGGCGACGGAACATTTATCGGCACCAATGCCACCATTCTTCCGCGGTTGCGCATCGGCCGCTGGGTGACCATCGGCGCCGGTGCCGTCGTCACCAAAGATGTCCCGGATTATTCAGTCGTGGCGGGCAATCCCGCCAGGATCATCAAGACCAACGTGGTGCCTTACCCCGACGGTAGGGTCTTCAAGTAACCCGTTTCCCTATTTTTTTGGAGCGTTGCAATGAATCCCCATGAGCAGTTTCGCGAAGAAGTAAAAGACAACATCGAAGGCCTGAAAAAGGACAAGGCGTTGCAAGCCGAGTCGCTGGAATGGGTCGGCACAACGGCCAAGCACAAGTACACCTACAACTTCAGCTGGATGGGGCGGCCGATCATTCAGTTCCCGCAGGACATGGTCGCCATGCAGGAAATCATCTGGAACCTGCGTCCGGACGTGATCGTTGAAACCGGTATCGCCCACGGCGGGTCGTTGGTGTTTTACGCCTCGATCCTGGAACTGATGGGCCATGGTGAAGTGCTGGGTGTCGACATCGATATCCGCCAGCACAACCGCGAAGCGATCGAAGCTCACCCGATGAGCAAACGCATCCGGATGATTCAGGGTTCGAGCATCGATACTGCCATTGTCGACCAGGTGCGCGAGCGTATCCAGGGCAAGAAAGTGCTGGTGGTACTCGACTCCAATCACACCCACGAACACGTACTCGAAGAGCTGCGCCTGTATGCACCGATGGTCTCGGTGGGCAGTTATTGCGTGGTCATGGACACCGTGGTCGAAGACATGCCGGAAGATGCGTTCCCGGACCGTCCGTGGGGCAAGGGTGACAACCCGAAAACCGCGGTCTGGGCCTACCTGGAAGAGAACCGTGATTTCGAGATCGACCAGGCAATTCACAGCAAGCTGCTGATCACTGTCGCGCCAGATGGCTACTTGCGCCGAGTGCGCTAAGCGGCAACTTCATTCGAGTTTTCATCAGGCAATCAGTCAGTGGTGGGGAAGGTTATGCAAGGCATTTACGGTTCAGAAAACACGTTGTCCCTGAGTGAGCTGTTCACTCTGGTGCTGATTACGCACAATCGTCCGGCGTTCTTGCGTCGGGCATTGCAGTTCTACAGCACGCTGCCTTGCAAGATCCTGGTCCTCGATTCATCAGCCATCGCGCTGGAAGGCGCGGCTACGGTTGCGGACACCATCGACTATCGGCACTTGCCGCAATTTGGCTACTGGGGAATCCAGTCCAAACTGGCGTACGGCGTCGAGCAGGTTACTACTCCATACATGGTCTTCGCCTCCGACGATGATTTTCTGTTGCACGGTGCCCTCACCGAGTCGGTGAGCTTCCTCGAAGCCAACCCCGACTACGGTCTGTGCCATGGCTATTGTCTGATGTACCTGACCCACTCCAACTATGTGCAGTACTACCGTCGTGACAAGAAAGTACACGAGGACTACAACGCCGAGCGCGGTCAGGATCGTGTCCTGGATTTCATGAGCCAGTACATTCCGCCGTTCTACGCGGTCCACCGCACCTCGCTGCTGCGTGACTGGTATGAAGCGATGCCTGAAGGCACGATCTTCCAATGGCAGGAAATCGGTCATGCCTACTACATGCTGGCACGGGCCAAGGCGCGGATTCTCCCGACGCCGTATGTGGTGCGTGAGGTCAACTACGGTCGATCGGATCACAACACCGAGATCATGACGACCTTGAGCTTCAAGGACGCCCGCTCTGTCGCCGACCGCGAGCGCTTTGCCGGGTTTCTGGCGTCGCTACCGACTGGCATCAGCGGTCTGGACGAAAAGCAGACCGCAGAGGTTGCTCTGCAAAGCTTCGCCACCCTGGCCGAGAGCCTGACAACCCGTAACGCGTTGACCATCGAGCCGATTTTCGAGTCCTACTGGAAAGATCCGACGTTGGGGCCGAAGCGGGTCTTTGGCGCTGAGCAATACGTCGAAATGCCGTTCTACAACAGCGCGTTCTTCGAACAACTCACGCAGTGCGAATTTTTGCTGCATGCGATGCCGGCCGGGCGCTTGCAACTCGAAGAAATGGAAGGCGCATTGCTCAAGCAAGAGGCCTTGCAGCGCACCTACTCCAATGACAGTTCGGCGACGATCCAGAACCGTCTGCTTGAAGCCGTTCAGCTGGGGGCCTTCAACCGTCGGGTGCTGCAAAAGCTTGGGCAGCAGCTCCAGCAGATGGATGAGCCCGCTGATGCCCAGGTGCTGACCGACTGGGTTCAGCGTCTGGACAGCGTGCCGATCTTCGACAGTCGCCAGTTACTCGACACGATGCCATCGGGACGTCTGCACAACTGGCTGCAAGCCCGGCAACCGAACGACACCGTGGTGAGGAAAATCAACCAGCACCTGGCGGCCAACGAAGGGGGGCCTCAGTTCGGCATTCTGCTGCTCGATCTGGACGCAGACATGGACAAACTCCAGATTACTCTGGATAGCCTCATGGAGAGTGCGTTCCGGGCGTTCAAGGTGGTGGTCTTCACCACGGGCGACTTGCCGGCGGTCACCACGGCACAAAACACGCTGCATTTCGTCAAGGTCACGGCGGCCAATTACGTTGATAAACTGAACCAGATCGCTCGTCAGTCGACGTCGGACTGGTTGCTGCTGGGCGAGGCGGGCGACGAGTTCACCGCTGCCGGTTTCTTGCGTGCCAGTCTCGAGTTGCAGAACGCCGAGGGTTGCCGTGCGGTGGCGATGGACGAAATTCATCGCCAGGCCAATGGCACGCTGGTCGATGTGTTCCGGCCAGCCTTCAACCTCGACCTGTTGCAGAGCATGCCGGCACTCGTCGCGCGGCACTGGCTGATTCGCCGCGAAGCGCTGGTGGAGGTCGGCGGTTTTACCCGCGAACTCACCTCGGCACTTGAGTTCGACCTGCTGCTGCGCTTGATCGAAACCGGTGGCGTGGCCGGCCTTGCCCATTTGGCCGAGCCGTTGCTGATCACCGCCGCACCCGAGCTGACAGCCAATGACCATGAGCGTCAGACGTTGGTTCGTCATTTGGCGACGCGCGGTTATCAGGCCCAGGTCAACGCCGAAGTGTCGGGTGGTTACAGTATCGACTACCGTCATGCCGGTCGCCCGAAGGTGTCGATCATCATCCATAGCCAGGACAACCTCGAGCACTTGCAGCGCTGCCTGGTCAGCGTTTTGCAACGCACACGCTATCAACATAACGAAATCGTCATTGCCGATAACCACAGCCAGTCCACCGAGCTGCTCGCCTGGCTCGACAGCCTGGAGAAAAACGGCGCAGACCGGATTCGTCTGGTCAAGACAACGCAACGCCTGAGCACGTCGGCCCTGATCAACCTGGCCGCCGAGGAGGCGCAGGGTGAATACCTGGTGCTGCTGGCGGCGGACGCCGAAGTGGTCAACGCGAACTGGATCGAGGCGTTACTCAATCAGGCCCAGCGTCCCGAAGTCGGGGTGGTTGGCGCCAAATTGCTGGACCGCGAAGGCAGTGTCACCGGTGCCGGCCTGATTCTGGGGCTCAACGGCGAGATCGCTTCGCCCTTCATCGGCGAGAAAATGGAGGCGCCGGGCTACATGCGCAGACTGCTCGTCGAACAGAATTACTCGGCCGTCTCCGGTGCGTGCCTGATGATTCGCAAGGAGGTTTTCGTTGCCCTCGGCGGACTGGATCGTGAGCATTTCGATGAGGTGTACGCCGATGTCGATCTCTGCCTGAAAGTTGCCGACGCCGGTTTGCTCACGGTGTGGACGCCGCAGGTTCAGATTGCCCACCCGGGCGTTTTGCCGAACGATCCTCAGGCAGTGGCAGCCTTGCGCGACAAGTGGCAGGCGCGCTTTGCGCACGACGAGGCTTACAACAACAACCTGGCCTTGACCGGCAAGGGCTTTGCCCTGGGTGAAGCAGCCCCGGTGAACTGGGCGCAGTTGCTCGCATAAGCCTGACTGACAGGTAAAAGGACTCAAGGCATGTTCAACGGTAAATCGATTTTCATCTCTGGCGGCACCGGCTCGTTCGGGCGCAATTTCATCCGCCGGTTGCTGGAGCAATATCAGCCGAAGCGGGTGGTGGTGTTTTCGCGCGATGAGCTCAAACAGTACGAGATGCAGCAGACGTTCAACGCGCCGTGCATGCGTTATTTCCTCGGTGATGTGCGCGACGCTGAGCGTTTACGTCAGGCCATGCGCGGTATCGATTACGTGGTGCATGCTGCGGCACTGAAACAAGTGCCGGCGGCGGAGTACAACCCGACCGAATGCATCCGCACCAACGTCAACGGCGCGGAAAACATCATCGCCGCGGCCATCGACAACGGCGTGAAAAAAGTTGTCGCGCTGTCCACCGACAAGGCCGCCAGCCCGATCAACCTGTACGGCGCGACCAAGCTGCTGTCGGACAAATTGTTCGTCGCCGCGAACAACATTGCCGGTGACCAGAACACCCGGTTTTCGGTTGTCCGTTACGGCAACGTCGCCGGCTCGCGGGGGTCGGTGGTGCCGTTTTTCAGCAAGCTGATTGCCGAGGGCGCCACGGAGCTGCCGATCACCGATGAGCGCATGACGCGTTTCTGGATCACCCTCGATCACGGTGTGCAGTTTGTGCTCGACAGCTTCGCCCGCATGCACGGTGGTGAAGTGTTTGTGCCGAAGATCCCGTCGATTCGTATCGTCGATCTGGCACAGGGCATGGCTGAACATTTGCCGCACAGGAACGTCGGCATTCGTCCGGGAGAAAAACTCCATGAGTTGATGGTGCCGCTGGACGACGCGCGGATGACCCTGGAGTTCGCCGATCACTACACCATTCAGCCCTCGATTCGTTTCACCAGCATCGACGTGGATTTTGCCGTCGACAAACTGGGGGAGCAGGGCAGGCCGGTCAGTGAAGACTTCGAGTACCGTTCCGACACCAATCCGCACTACCTGTCGGTCGGCCAGATTGCTGATCTGCACGCGAAGCTGTCGGCATGATTCCCTACGGTCGGCAGAGTCTCGATCAGGCAGACATCGATGCGGTGGTCGCCGTGTTGCAGTCGGACTGGCTCACTCAAGGGCCGACCATCGAACGCTTCGAACTGGCATTGGCGCAACGTTGCCAGGCTGATTTTGCGGTGGCGGTGTGCAATGCCACGGCGGCGTTGCACATTGCCTGCCTCGCTGCCGGACTCGAACCGGGCGATCGGCTGTGGACCACGCCGAACACGTTCCTGGCCTCGGCCAACTGTGGTCGCTATTGCGGCGCCGAGGTGGATTTTGTCGACATCGATCCGCTGACGTGGAATCTCGATGCCTACGCACTGGCGTCGAAGCTTGAGGCCGCGGAGCGCGATGGCACGCTGCCGAAAGTGCTGGTGGCCGTGGCGTTTTCCGGGCAGAGCTGCGACATGCGCATGATCGCCGGACTGGCCGAACGTTACGGCGTTACGGTGATCGAGGACGCGTCCCACGCGGTCGGTGCCTCCTATGCCGGGCGTCCCGTGGGTTGCGGCGAATTCGCGGCGATGACGGTGTTCAGTTTTCACCCGGTGAAAATCATCACCAGCGCCGAGGGTGGCATGGTGTTGACCAACCGCCCTGAACTGGCCGAGCGCTTGCAGCGTTTGCGCAGCCACGGCATGACCCGCGATCCACAGCAGATGACCGAATCCAGTCACGGTCCCTGGTACTACCAGCAAGTGGAACTGGGCTTCAACTACCGGATCACTGATCTGCAAGCGGCTCTCGGTCTGTCACAGCTGAATAAGCTCGATGACTTCATCGAGCGTCGTCGTGAGCTGGCGGCGCGTTATGACCGATTGTTGGCGTACTTGCCGTTGACCTTGCCCAGCGCGCAACCAGGCGCCGAGTCGGCATGGCATCTGTACGTGGTGCGGTTGCACACAGACCGGATCAACCTCAGCCATCGGCAGGTGTTCGAAGGGTTGCGGGCGGTCGGGATCGGGGTGAACCTGCACTATATTCCGCTGCATTTGCAGCCGTACTATCGTGATCTGGGGTTTGCCGAAGGAGACTTCCCGCAGGCCGAGCGTTATTACGCCGAAGCCATCAGCTTGCCGATGTTTCCTTTGCTGAGCGATGAACAACAGGACTTCGTGGTTGAGCAACTGCGTCGGTTGGTTCTTGAGGAGTAGTGACACTTGAACTGCGTTGCAATCATTCCGGCCCGCGGTGGCAGCAAGCGAATCCCGCGCAAGAACCTCAAACCGTTCGACGGTGTACCGATGATCGTCCGTTCGATCCGTACGGCGCTTGATTGCGGGTTATTTGATCAAGTCGTCGTCAGTACGGATGACGAAGAAATTGCCGACGTCGCCCGGACTCATGGCGCACTGGTGCCGTTCGTGCGGCCTGTCGAACTGGCTGATGATTTCACCGGCACAGCTGCGGTGATCGTGCATGCCTTGAGCCAATTGCCGATCTTCGACTACGTCTGCTGCATCTACGCTACCGCGCCACTGTTGCAGGCACGCTATCTGCGTCAGGGGCATGAATTACTGGTGCAGCATCCGGACAAGTCCTTCGCTTTTTCCGTGGCCGGTTTCGGCTTCCCGGTGCAACGTGCCTTGACCCTCGACGAGCAGGGTGCCTTGACCTCGCTCTATCCGGAGTTTCGCAACACCCGTTCCCAGGATTTACCTGAAGCCTATCAGGATGCCGGCCAGTTCTATTGGGGGCGCAGAGAGGCCTGGTTGCGCGGCGATGTGCTGTTTTCTCCGGCGAGCCTGCCGGTGATTCTGCCGCGGCATCTGGTGCAGGACATCGACACCCTTGAAGACTGGAAGCGTGCCGAATACCTCTATGCCGCATTGAAAGCTGGCGGAGAGCTGCAATGAGAGTGCTGATCCGCGCCGATGCGTCGCCGACCATTGGCTGCGGTCACATTGCTCGCTGTTTGACCCTGGCCAGAGTCTTGCGCAAGCAAGGTGCGCAGGTGGCCTTCGCTTGCCGCCTGTTGCCGGGCCATCGACTGGATGCACTGCAAGCCGAGGGCTTTGAAGTCTTCGCCCTGGCGGCTCGTTACCCTGATGAAGACCCGCAGCAGGCGATCGAGTCCTTGCTGCCTTGGCAGGCGGACATCGCCGCGCTTGGGCAGGCGCTGAATAATCATCCGGGGTTCGATTGGGTCATCGTCGACCACTACGGCCTCGACCATCATTGGCAGACCGCGGCCCGCCGTTGGGCGCCAAGGATTGCCGCTGTGGACGACCTCGCCACTCGAACCTACAGCGTCGATTTGCTGCTCAACCAGAATTTATCGGGTACGCCACAAGCCTATGCTTCGCTGCTGGCGCCCGGTTGCCAGACCTTGCTCGGTCCACATTTTGCCCTGTTGCGCGATGAATTCTGCTGCCTGGCGATTCCGGTCAAGCCCCAGGCCAGGCGGGTGCTGGTGAATTTCGGTGGCTTCGATGCGGCGATGCAAACCCATCACGCGATGCTGGCAATGGCGGATTTGCATGAGCTCGAAGTCGATTTTGTCGCCGGTGCCGACAACCCGGCCTGGGCACAAATGCAGGCCTTGGCGGCGAGTCGTCCGAACTGGCGCTTGCACAGTTTTGTCAGTGACTTTTACCGACTGATGACCGGGGCCGACCTGTTTGTCGGTGCCGGCGGAGGCACCAGTTGGGAGCGGGCGGCCATGGGGTTGCCGACGATCTGTATCGCGGTCTCGAATAATCAGCAGGCCAACGCCGAAATAATGGCGACCTCAGGTTCCCACGTGTATCTGGGCCCCCGCGAGAACGTCAGCGTCGATCAGTTGCGTCAGGCCATCGCTTTTCTCGCGGGCAATCAGGGGTTACGCCAAAGTCTGGCCGAACACTCGCGTCAGTTGGTCGATGGGCGGGGTGCGCAGCGGGTTGCGGCAGCGCTCGCCGGTGCGGTACTGCAGGTTCGCAAGGCGTCTCTGGACGACGCGCAGCTGCTGTTCGAGGGGCGCAATGCCGAGTCGGTGCGGCGCTGGTCGCTGGACACGCAGGTCATCGATTGGCAACGGCATCAAGACTGGCTTGCCGCGAGCCTGAGCAACCCGGGGCGTTTACTGTTGATTGCCGAGGCGAACGATGGCCCGGTCGGGGTACTGCGTTATGACCTGGACGGACTTGAAGTCGAAGTATCGATTTACCTGCTTGAAGGCCGCCTCGGTCTGGGGTGGGGCAGGGCCTTGCTGGCGCGGGGCGAAGCTTTTTTGACCGCCCACTGGCCGCAACTGAATGTCATCACCGCTCAAGTGTTGCCGGCGAATCAGTCGTCGCTGAAGCTGTTTCGCGAGGCAGGATTCACCCAGCCTGCTTGCGCGTTCACGCGCATATTGAAGGAACACCGCAATGACTAGCTTCAAGATCGGCAATCGCTCCATCGGTGCCGATGCACCGCCATTCATCATTGCCGAGATGAGTGGCAACCATAACCAGTCTCTGGAGGTGGCGCTGCAGATCGTCGACGCGGCGGCCAAGGCCGGTGCCCATGCCTTGAAGCTCCAGACCTACACCGCCGAGACCATGACCCTGGACCTGTCCGAAGGTGAGTTCTTCATCAAGGACCCTGACAGCCTCTGGGCCGGTTCTTCGCTGTACGCGTTGTACGAGAAGGCCCACACACCATGGGAATGGCACGCGCCGATTTTCGCCCGGGCCAAAGAGCTGGGCATGCTCGCGTTTTCCACGCCGTTTGATGACACCGCAGTGGACTTCCTCGAAAGTCTCGACGTGCCGGCCTACAAGATCGCCAGCTTCGAGAATACCGACCTGCCGTTAATTCGTCGGGTCGCTGCGACCGGCAAGCCATTGATCATTTCTACCGGCATGGCCAGCATCGCTGAACTCGACGAAACCGTCCGTGCCGCCCGCGAGGCCGGTTGCAAGGATCTGGTGTTGCTCAAGTGCACCAGCACTTACCCGGCGACGCCCGCCAACAGCAACGTGCGGACGATTCCTCATTTGCGCGAATTGTTTGGCTGTGAAGTCGGGCTGTCTGACCACTCCATGGGTGTCGGTGTGTCTGTGGCCGCGGTGGCCCAGGGGGCGACGGTGGTGGAAAAGCACTTCACCCTCGACCGTTCCGCCGGTGGTGTGGACGCCAGTTTTTCGCTGGAACCGGCGGAGCTCGCCAGCCTGGTGATAGAAACCGAACGCGCATGGCAGGCCATGGGCCGTGTGCATTACGGTGTGACGGACGCCGAGCGCAAGTCGCTGGTGTACCGCCGCTCGCTCTACGTGACTCAGGACATGGCTGCCGGCGAACCCTTTACTGTCGATAATCTGCGAGCCATTCGTCCGGGTCTGGGGTTGGCTCCAAAACACACGGAAACGCTTCTGGGCCGCCGTGCGCGTCAGGCCATCCCGCGCGGAACGCCGCTGGACTGGTCGTTGGTCGAATAACCCCTTGTGGCGCTGATTCGGCAAAATAGCGTGACCTGCGAGTCATTACGCGCATCTTCACTGTATTGTATTAATCGGGAAGGTGGCGCCTGGCCTGTTTTTGGCCCAGTGATAGCCTTTTATTCTTCCCGCCGTCGCCTCAGTGGAGGCGACGTTTTTATCTGTTTGTCGGCGCCCCTCGAATCATTACGAGCGGTGGTATTGGGCTGTTTATTATTGGGAAGCCGTAATGATTGGCATAAAAAGCATTGCGAGCTACGTTCCTGTAGCCGGCGTGGACAATTACGCACAAGGTGCAAAATTCGAAAAGGATGAAGAGTTCATCCTGGGCAAGATCGGTTCGGCCTTCCTGCCGCGTAAAGACGCCGGGCAGGAAACCTCGGACCTGTGCGTCGAAGCAGCCAATGCGCTGTTCGCCAAAAATCCCGACTTGAAACGTGAAGACATCGACGTGCTGATCGTTGTCACCCAGAACGGCGACGAAGAAGGCCTGCCGCACACCGCAGCTATCGTTCAGGACAAACTGGGCCTGCCGACTACCGTGGCCGCGTTCGATATTTCCCTGGGCTGCTCCGGCTACGTCTACGGCATCTACGCCATCAAGGGTTTCATGGAAGCCGCAGGCTTGAAGAATGGCCTGCTGATCACCGCTGATCCTTACTCCAAGATCGTCGACCCGGAAGATCGCAACACCACCATGCTGTTTGGTGATGCCGCCACCGCGACCTGGATGGGTGAAAACGCGCCATGGCAATTGGGCAAGGCCAAGTTCGGCACCGACGGTTCCGGTGCGCCGCACCTGAAGGTTACCGACGGGGTGTTCTTCATGAACGGCCGTCAGGTGTTCAATTTTGCGCTGCTTAAAGTCCCGGCGCATTTGCACGAGTTGCTGGCCGATTCGCAATTGACCGCTGACGATATCGATGCCTTTTGCATCCATCAGGGCAGTGCAGCGATTGTCGATGCCGTGGCGCGACGCTTCGAAGGCGAGCCGGAGAAGTTCATCAAGGACATGGTCGAGACCGGCAACACGGTGTCGTCGAGCATCCCGCTGCTGCTGGAAAAACATGTGCTGGACTCCACCTGGAAGCGCGTGGCGTTGAGCGGTTTCGGCGTTGGTTTGTCGTGGGGCTCGGCGATTATCTATCGCCCTTGATCTTTCAAAAGCCAGGCACAAAAAAAGCGTTCAAGGTGTAACCTTGAGCGCTATTTTTTTGCCTGAATGAAAAGCGAGGCTTAATGAGCGAGTTCTTTGAGCGCAACGGCGAGTTGATACAGCGGCGCTGGCCCAAGGTCTGGCATCGACTGACGGTGGAGAGCAGCGCCGTCTTGCAAGCTGATCTGGTGGAAGGCCTGGGCTCGACGTTGAGCATCAATGGCATTCAGTTGACCAGTCGCCATGACCGCACTCGCGAAGCGTTGCTTCAGGCCGACAGCCTGCCCGTCGACAGTCCGGTGGTGCATGTCTATGGCACCGGGCTGGGTGATTTGCAGCTGCAATTGCTGGAGCGTGCCGGGCTTGAACGGTTGTGCGTGCACATTCTGAACGGTGCGGTGTTTGCCCTGGTGCTGCAACTGCTCGATCAACAGCCGTGGCTCGGCGACTCGCGAGTGGTGCTGCTGTACGCCGGCGATCTGTCGGAGATCCAGTTGCCGTACTTCGCGCTGCCTTCGGAGCTGGTGCTGGCGGACGACTTCAACGCCAAAATCCGCGACCGGCTGATCAGCGAAACCCACCTGACCTTCAACAATCGCGAATTCGATGCCGACAATCCGGAAATTGCCGAGCGTTTGCAGGCGTGTGTAGAGCGCGTTAGCGCCGATGCCGATGTTGCCGAGCTGTTTGCCACCTGTTCCGGCAGGGAAGTGTTTGTCATTGCCACCGGGCCGAGCCTGGAACAGCACTTCGACACGCTGCGTACGGTACGCGAACAGGCGCGGCGGCCGCTGTTCATTTGCGTTGATACAGCCTACCGACCGCTTGTCGAGCATGGGATCAAACCGGATGTGGTGGTCACGATTGATCAGCGCATCTCGACGCGACATTTGCCGTCCGACGCCACGAGCGATATCACGCTGGTCTACATGCCTATGGTCGATCCAGCGGTTTTGGGGGGCTGGCAGGGCAAGCGTTATGTGGCCTATTCCGCCAGTCCTGTCTATAAGGACATGCGCCAGCAATTACCCAAGGCCCAACTCTTTGTCGGTGGCAGTGTGATTCACCCGGCGGTGGACCTGGCGGTACACATGGGGGGCAGCCAGATCACTCTGTTCGGTGCCGACTTTGCTTTCCCGAACAACAAGACCCACGCCGGCTGGAATGACGGTGATCTTGGACCGCAAGTGGGCGCTGCCCGGCACTGGGTCCTCGATGGCCACGGTCAGCGAGTCAAGACGCAGCTCAATTTCCGCAGTTACCTGTGCGAGCTGGAGCGGTACATCGCCGGGCATCCTCGGGTGGCTTTCTATAACAGCAGTTGGGCAGGGGCGATGATTGTCGGCACAACGTTTCACCCGGAGCTCACGCGATGACTGAATCCTCCCTGGTTGCCGAGGCGCGGCAGTGTTCCGTTTTGTTCCGTCTGGGACGAGATGTCGAAGCTGCGCTGCTGATGGTCCAGATCTGCAGTGATGTGCAATCCGCGATGGGGCGTGAGAATGTCGAGGTCCAATCCCGCTGGACGGCGTTGCTCACCGACATGCTTGCCTGTCAGGAGGCGCAGGATTGGTTGGCGCTGGCTGATTATCTCGATCATGAGTTGCCACAGTTGCTGGAAGTGGCCGCTGCCGGTTAAGGCTTTTTGACAATTGCCGGTACAGGCGAGTCCTCGCTGTCCCGTTACCGGCATTTCCCTGACGTCACTTTTTTGGGTTGGATTGCCGCCAGGCCCTTGTTTCATTGAGGGTGGCAGTGTGATGGCAAATTTTTTTCAAAATCCCCTAAAGCAACCTGCGTTCGCGACGATAACTATTACGAAGGTTCTCTAGGCCATACCCGGCGGTTGCCAGGGCCGGAAGCCGCAGTACCCAACCAACGAGGAATTCGTCATGGCTTTGACAGTAAATACCAACACTACGTCGCTGAATGTTCAGAAAAACCTGAACAAGGCCTCTGATGCGCTTTCGACTTCGATGACTCGCCTGTCTTCCGGCCTGAAAATCAACAGCGCCAAAGACGACGCCGCCGGCCTGCAAATCGCTACCCGTATGACCTCGCAGATCCGTGGTCAGACCATCGCTATCAAAAACGCCAACGACGGTGTTTCGATCGCTCAGACCGCTGAAGGCGCTCTGCAAGAATCGACCAACATTCTGCAGCGTATGCGTGAAATCGCACTGCAATCGCGAAACGACTCCAACGGCACTGCTGACCGTACCGCTCTGGACAAAGAATACAAACAGTCGATCGCTGAACTGACCCGTATTGCTCAGTCCACCAACCTGAACGGCAAGGCACTGATCGACGGTACTGCTGGCGCGATGGAATTCCAGGTAGGTGCGGGTACTACTTCCGACAACCAGATCACCCTGACTCTGTCGACGAGCTTCGACGCCAGCGCCCTGGGCATGACCGGTACTACCATCTCCGGTACTTCCAACGCAGCCAACCACTCAGCAGTACTGTCGGCTATCTCGGCCATCGACGTTGCACTGGCGAACATTAACTCCACTCGTGCTGACCTCGGTGCTGCTCAAAACCGTTTCTCCACCACCATCTCCAACCTGCAGAACATCAACGAAAACGCCAGTGCTGCACTGAGCCGCGTACAAGATACCGACTTCGCTTCTGAAACTGCACAGCTGACCAAGCAACAAACTCTGCAACAAGCCTCCACCGCAGTTCTGGCTCAGGCCAACCAACTGCCATCCGCTGTACTGAAACTGCTTCAGTAATAGCCGGATGAGTTTTGGCGGGGGAGTGCGCACGCGCGCTCTCTCGCTTTTTTAGTTTAAGAGGTGATGGACATGGATATGAGCGTGAAGCTGAACTTGTCTTATCCAGCTGCGAAGCCAGCGACGACTGTTGCTGACAAGCCGGCGGAAAAGCCTCGAGCCGATGCTGCCACAGTGGCAACGGTCAAGGATGAGTCAAAAGACGCGGTAACCGAGAAGGACAAACTGAAGATGGCCGTTCAGGAAATTGAAAAGTTCGTTCAATCGGTCAAGCGCAATCTGGAGTTCACGATTGATGAGCCTTCAGGCAAAGTAATTGTCAGAGTGATTGCCAGCGACTCGGGTGAAGTGGTTCGCCAAATCCCCAACGAAGAAGTGCTCAAGCTGGCCAATAGTTTGAATGATGCAAGCAGTCTGTTGTTCAGCGCTAAGGCCTGACTGCTGGCACGAATTTTGTTGCTATGTTCTTTTGGGCGTTTTAATGGTCAAAAGGCCGGCGATACACTGAAGGGAGTTCCACATGGCAAGTCCAATTCAACCGGGTCTGGGGTTAGGTTCCGGCATTGACACCACTGCTATCGTCAAAGTCTTGGTTGATGCTGACAAATCGGCCAAGCAGAGTCAGATCAATCGACAGACGACCAGCAATACCTCGCACATTTCCGGTATCGGGACCCTCAAGAGTGTCCTCGCGAATTTCCAGACCGCGATCAAAAACCTCGGTGATACGAAGACCCCGCAGTTCCTGGGTTACAACGCCACGAGTTCCGATCCCAAAGTGCTGACTTCTGTCGCCAGCAACTCGGCGGTCAACGGCACTTATGTCATCAAGGTCAACAATCTCGCGACCTCGTCGAAAGTGGCGACTGCCGCGTTTGCCGGCGGCCCTAGCAGTGCCATTCCGAGTGGTACGCTCAATATCACTCAAAATGGCATTTCCCGTCCTGTCGACATTCCCGCCGGCGCCACCCTGCAATCGGTACGGGATGCGATCAACACCCAGCAAGGCGCCAATGGCTTCAGTGCCAACATTGTCACTGACTCCTTCGGCTCTCGTTTGGTGATGGGGTCCACTGCTACTGGTGCAGGTTCCGATATCACTCTCAGTGGTATTGCCGGCCTGGAAATCACTGCGGGCCAGAAAATGGGTGCCACGCCTACGGCGGCCTCGGCCGGTGCGATCGGTGAGCTCGCTGTGGACGCCAGCTTCACGGTTGACGGACTGGCGATCACCAGCAAATCCAACACCGTGGATGGCGCCATTTCCGGCCTGACACTGAATCTGGTGGCGGGTGGTGGGGCAACATCCACTGTGACGGTCGGGCCGAACAGTGACGGTTTGAAAAAATCGATCCAGGCTTTTGTCGATGCTTACAACCAGGTTGTCAGCAGCGTCAATACGCTGACCAAGCCCTCCCTGGATAAAGATGGCAAGCCAACCATTGCCGCGGCATTGACCGGTGACTCGCTGGCTCGGGGCATCCTGGCGTCGATCCGTGAACCGTTGGCCAGTATTGGTGCAGGCGACAAGCTGACCGTACTTTCACAGTTGGGTATTACCACCAACCAGAAAACCGGTGCGCTCGATTTTGCCAGCACCAAGTTCTCTGCAGCTATGGATACGCAGAAGCTGGGTGGTGAGGTTCAGAAGCTGTTCCTGGGTGATCCAACGGCGACCGGTGATGCGGCCAAGGGGCTGCTGGAACGAATGAATACGGTGATTACGCCTTATACCGTCACTGGCAGCGAAGGCATCCTTGATGCGCGTTCGACCAGCCTGGCGAAGGTCAAAACCAACCTGGCCAGCCAGCAGGCGGCACTGGATCGTCGGATCGCGACGCTGACCGACGTGCTGACCAAGAAGTACATCGCCATGGACACCCTGATCGGTAAGCTAAAGGCTACTGCCAGCAACATTACCTCGATGTTCGAGGCAATGAACGCACAGAAAAACGCCTAGTAGCGCGTAAGCGCCAAAAGCCCGGCAGCGGATTCCGCTTGTCGGGCTTTTTTTGTTTCGATCTAAAGATTTTTGACGCCGTGTCGATACACTGGCTATACGAATCACAAAGTTTAAATGAGGTAGAACATGAACCCGATGTTAGCCCTTCGGCAGTACCAGAAGATTGGCGCTCAGGCCCAGACTTCCGAAGCCAGCCCCCATCGCCTGGTGCAAATGCTCATGGAGGGTGGTCTGGATCGCATCGCTCAGGCCAAGGGTGCCATGGGGCGCAAGGATATCCCCAACAAAGGCATTTTCATCGGCAAGGCGATCGGGATCATCGGCGGCTTGCGTGAGGGCCTGGACCTGGAAAACTCTATTGAGTCTGTGGGTGAGCTGGACAAGCTGTACACCTACATGATGAAGCGTCTGACAGAAGCCAACGTCAAAACCGATCCAAAGATTCTCGACGAAGTCGCCGATCTGCTTCGCACCGTCAAAGACGGCTGGGATGCTATCGCCGCGCCAGGTCCGCAGTTTTAAGGAGATCACCATGAGTCTTGTATTGCAGCGAATCGAACAAGCCCGTGATGGCCTGGTCGGTGCTTTGGCTGAGCGTAACTGGGAAGCCATTGGTGAATTGGACCTGGCTTGCCGTTCCTGCATGGAAGATGTCTTGAGTGAAGCTTCGGGGGACGAGGCCGCGTTGCGCGATAACCTTGAGGAGTTGCTGGGGGTGTATAAACAGCTTCTGGAGGCGGCGACAGGGGAGAGGCAAGCGATAGTCGATGAGATGTCGCAGATCCACCAAGCACAAAACGCGGCAAAGGTTTACCATCTGTTTGGTTAATTAATCCCCGGTTAATCCAAACATAGTGCGCCATAAATTTGACTGTGCACGGTTTTTTGACTTAACTAGTGGCTGGTTGAACATTTCAGGCGTCTACAGGCATCAACGTGTCTGCAAGCGTCTAGCTTGCCCCCTCATTTCGGGCATTGAGTTGACTAGGGAAGTTGCAATTGCATGTGGCGTGAAACCAAAATTCTGCTGATTGATGACGATAGCGTCCGTCGCCGCGACTTGGCGGTGATATTAAATTTTCTTGGCGAAGAAAATTTACCTTGCGGTAGCCATGACTGGCAGCAGGCTATAGGCTCATTGTCGTCAAGTCGTGAAGTGATCTGTGTCCTCATCGGGACAGTCAATGCTCCTGGCGCACTTACGGGCTTGTTAAAGACACTCTCTACCTGGGATGAGTTCCTTCCGGTTTTGTTAATGGGCGATAATTCTTCCGTTGACTTGCCAGAAGACCAGCGTCGCCGAGTGCTTTCGACCCTCGAAATGCCACTCAGCTACAGCAAGTTGCTCGACTCCCTGCACCGTGCCCAGGTCTATCGTGAGATGTACGACCAGGCCCGCGAGCGCGGTCGTCATCGCGAACCCAATCTTTTTCGCAGTCTTGTCGGCACCAGCCGGGCGATTCAGCACGTCCGTCAGATGATGCAACAAGTCGCCGACACCGACGCCAGCGTGCTGATCCTCGGCGAGTCCGGGACCGGCAAGGAAGTGGTCGCGCGCAACCTGCACTATCACTCCAAGCGTCGTGACGCGCCGTTCGTTCCGGTCAACTGCGGGGCGATCCCGGCCGAGTTGCTGGAAAGCGAACTGTTCGGTCACGAAAAGGGTGCGTTCACCGGTGCCATCACCAGCCGTGCCGGACGTTTCGAGCTGGCCAACGGCGGCACGCTGTTCCTCGACGAAATCGGCGACATGCCGTTGCCGATGCAGGTCAAGTTGCTGCGTGTGTTGCAGGAGCGCACCTTCGAGCGGGTGGGCAGCAACAAGACCCAGAGCGTCGACGTTCGCATCATCGCTGCGACCCACAAGAATCTCGAAAGCATGATCGAGATCGGCACCTTCCGCGAAGACCTGTACTACCGCCTGAACGTGTTCCCGATCGAGATGGCGCCGCTGCGCGAACGTGTCGAAGACATTCCTCTGCTGATGAACGAGTTGATCTCGCGCATGGAGCACGAGAAGCGTGGTTCGATCCGTTTCAATTCCGCGGCGATCATGTCGCTGTGCCGTCACGGTTGGCCGGGCAACGTTCGCGAACTCGCCAACCTGGTGGAGCGCATGGCGATCATGCATCCGTACGGAGTGATCGGCGTGGTCGAATTGCCGAAGAAATTCCGTTACGTCGACGATGAAGACGAGCAGTTGGTCGACAGCCTGCGCAGCGATCTCGAAGAGCGGGTGGCCATCAACGGTCATACCCCGGATTTCTCTGCCGGCGCCCTGCTGCCGCCGGAAGGCCTGGACCTGAAGGACTACCTCGGTGGTCTGGAGCAAGGGTTGATTCAGCAAGCGCTGGATGATGCCAATGGCATCGTTGCGCGCGCGGCAGAGCGGCTGCGTATTCGTCGCACCACGCTGGTGGAGAAGATGCGCAAGTACGGCATGAGCCGTCGTGACGGTGATGAACAGGCAGATGATTGACGCCTGTTTTTCAAGTCCCTCATTTATAGGTGGTTTTTTTTAGGCACGGGTATTGCTACGTCCCTCGCAACGTTCCGTTTAACTGACGGTCAGCCAAGCGAGAGAGCACAATGCCCCAAGCCGCCCAGATGTCTCCTGTCCCTGACGCTTCGGGGCAACCGTTTGTAGAGCAGGCAAGCCGGCTTGGCCTTGAGCAGGCGTTTGCGCTGTTCAACCAAATGTCGAGCCAATTGACCGACTCTTACAGCATGCTTGAGGCCCGGGTCACCGAGCTCAAGGGTGAGCTGGCGGTGGTCAGCGCTCAGCGCATGCAAGAACTGGCGGAAAAAGAACGCCTGGCCAACCGGTTGCAAAACCTCCTTGATCTGTTGCCCGGCGGCGTCATTGTCATCGACGCTCAAGGCATCGTGCGCGAAGCCAATCCCGCTGCCTGCGAACTGCTCGGCCTGCCCCTCGAAGGCGAGCTGTGGCGTCATGTCATTGCCCGCTGCTTTGCGCCCCGTGAAGACGACGGTCATGAAATTTCTCTCAAGGACGGTCGGCGCTTGTCGATCTCCACTCGCTCGCTGGATGCCGAGCCCGGCCAGTTGGTGTTGCTCAACGACCTGACTGAAACCCGTCATCTGCAAGATCAGTTGGCCCGCCACGAGCGACTCTCGTCCCTCGGCCGAATGGTCGCCTCGCTGGCTCATCAGATTCGTACACCGTTGTCCGCCGCCTTGCTCTACGCCAGTCATTTGACCGAGCAGGCGTTGCCGGTCGAGACCCAGCAACGTTTTGCCGGCCGCCTGAAAGAGCGTCTGCATGAGCTGGAGCATCAGGTTCGCGACATGCTGGTGTTTGCTCGTGGTGAGCTGCCGCTGACCGATCGCGTCACACCCAAGGTGCTGATGCAGTCGCTGCAGGCGGCCGCACTGACCCATGTGCAGGACCTGCCGATTCGCTGGCAATGCGACAGTCATTCCGGCGAGTTGCTGTGCAATCGCGACACGCTGGTCGGGGCTATCCTGAATCTGATCGAGAACGCCATCCAGGCCAGTGCCGGCGACGTCCGTTTGAAAGTCCATCTCTACACCCGTGAAAACAACCTGCGTGTATCGGTCAGCGACAGCGGTAGCGGCATCGATACGAAAGTACTGGCGCGCCTGGGTGAACCCTTCTTTACCACTAAAACCACCGGAACCGGCCTCGGCCTGACCGTGGTCAAGGCTGTGGCCCGTGCTCATCAGGGAAAATTGCAGCTGCGCTCGCGGCTGGGTCGCGGCACGTGTGCGCAGGTGATCCTGCCGCTTTTTTGTGGTGAAAAGCCCAGCGCTCAGGGCGCGGAGTGAAGGACATGGCAATCAAGGTTTTACTGGTCGAGGATGACCGCGCGCTACGCGAAGCATTGGCCGATACGCTATTGCTCGCCGGGCACGATTTCAAAGCCGTCGGTTCGGCGGAAGAGGCGCTGGCAGCGGTCGGCTCCGAGGCGTTCAATCTGGTGCTGAGTGACGTCAACATGCCGGGCATGGACGGCCATCAACTGCTCGGATTGCTGCGCGCTCGTCAACCACAGCTGCCGGTGTTGTTGATGACGGCTCACGGCGCCGTGGAGCGAGCAGTCGATGCGATGCGACAAGGCGCGGCGGATTACCTGGTCAAACCGTTCGAGCCCAAGGCGTTGCTGGATCTGGTGGCGCGTCATGCGCTGGGCTGCCTCGACGCTTCCGAGGGCGAGGGACCTGTAGCGTTCGAGCCGGCCAGTGCGCAATTGCTGGAACTGGCTGCACGGGTGGCGCGCAGTGATTCCACGGTATTGATCTCCGGTGAGTCCGGGACCGGTAAAGAAGTGCTGGCGCGTTACATTCATCAGCACTCTCATCGTGCCAGTCAGCCGTTCATTGCGATCAACTGCGCAGCCATCCCCGACAACATGCTTGAAGCCACACTGTTCGGTCATGAGAAGGGCTCGTTCACCGGTGCCATCGCGGCTCAGGCCGGTAAGTTCGAACAGGCTGATGGCGGGACCATCCTGCTCGACGAAATTTCCGAAATGCCGCTGGGCCTGCAGGCAAAGTTGCTGCGCGTGTTGCAGGAGCGCGAAGTCGAGCGGGTGGGGGCGCGCAAGCCGATCACACTGGACATTCGAGTCGTCGCGACCACCAACCGTGACCTGGCAGGGGAAGTGGCGGCGGGGCGTTTCCGTGAAGACCTTTACTATCGCCTGTCGGTGTTTCCGCTGGCCTGGCGTCCGTTGCGCGAGCGCACCGCCGACATCCTGCCGCTGGCCGAGCGTCTGCTGGCCAAGTACGTCAATAAAATGAAGCATGCCGCGGCAAGGCTGTCGCCTGAGGCTCAGGCGTGCCTGATCGGTTATCCGTGGCCGGGTAATGTGCGTGAACTGGATAACGCGATTCAGCGAGCGCTGATCCTGCAGCAGGGCGGTTTGATACAGCCGCAGGATTTCTGCCTGGCCGGGCCGGTCGCCTGTGCGCCGTTGCCAGCCTTGGTGCCGACGTCCGTGCGGGCCATGGAGGTCGAACCCGTGCCGGCCGGGGCATTGGGTGATGACCTGCGTCGCCGTGAATTCCAGATGATCATCGACACCTTGCGCTCCGAGCGCGGCCGTCGCAAAGAGGCCGCCGAGCGTTTGGGCATCAGTCCGCGCACCCTGCGTTACAAGCTGGCGCAGATGCGTGATGCTGGAATGGACGTGGAAGCTTATTTATTCGCCACCTGATTCGTTAGCCATGCAAAGCCCGGGACAGTTTTTGTTTAGAGCGGCCACGGAGCTGGCACCCTTGTTGCTAACACCTCACTACCCGCCGAGTGAGTGTCAAAAAATTGCGGGTCGCCAAAGACGTAGCTCGTCAAAGAGAGTAGACCATGAGCCAAGGTATTGAATTTAATCGATTGATGCTGGACATGCGCTCCATGCAAATGGATGCCATGTCTGCGCCGAAATCGACTGCCGCAGTCCCTGAAATGGGTGGCAGCAGCTTTGCCGACATGCTCGGTCAGGCCGTCAATAAAGTGAACGACACCCAACAGGCGTCCAGTCAGTTGGCCAGTGCCTTCGAGATCGGCAAGAGCGGCGTCGACCTGACGGACGTGATGATTTCCTCGCAGAAGGCCAGCGTGTCTTTTCAAGCGTTGACGCAAGTACGCAACAAGCTGGTTCAGGCATACCAAGACATCATGCAGATGCCGGTTTAAGGACGAATTGAGTCATGGCAGAAGCAGTCGCCGATAATGTTCCGGCCAAGGCCACTCCAATAGACGGCAAGCCGCCGCTGTTCGGGTTGTCCTTCCTGGAAAACCTCTCCGAGATGACCATGTTGCGTCAGGTAGGCCTGTTGGTCGGCCTGGCTGCGAGCGTGGCGATTGGCTTTGCCGTGGTGTTGTGGTCCCAGCAGCCGGACTACCGGCCTCTGTACGGCAGCCTTGCCGGTATGGACGCCAAACAGGTCATGGATACCCTGGCCGCAGCCGACATTCCCTATACCGTTGAACCAAATTCCGGTGCCTTGCTGGTCAAGGCCGATGACCTGTCCCGTGCGCGAATCAAACTCGCGGGCGCTGGTGTCACTCCCAGCGACGGCAACATCGGTTTTGAAATTCTCGACAAGGACCAGGGCCTGGGTACCAGCCAGTTCATGGAGGCGACCCGATATCGTCGCGGTCTCGAAGGCGAACTGGCCCGCACCATCTCCAGTTTGAACAACGTCAAGGGTGCCCGCGTGCACCTGGCGATTCCGAAAAGCTCGGTGTTCGTGCGCGACGAGCGCAAGCCGAGCGCTTCGGTTCTGGTGGAGCTGTACTCCGGCCGCTCGCTGGAGCCTGGCCAGGTGCTGGCGATCATCAACCTGGTGGCTACCAGCGTTCCCGAACTCAGCAAATCCCAGATCACCGTCGTCGATCAGAAGGGCACCTTGCTCTCCGATCAGGCGGAGAACTCCGAACTGACCATGGCCGGCAAGCAATTCGATTACAGCCGTCGCATGGAAAGCATGCTGACTCAGCGCGTGCACAACATCCTGCAACCGGTGCTGGGCAACGATCGCTATAAAGCCGAAGTCTCGGCCGACGTGGATTTCAGTGCTGTCGAGTCGACCTCCGAGCAGTTCAACCCGGATCAACCGGCCTTGCGCAGCGAGCAGTCGGTCAATGAGCAACGCACCGCCAGCAATGGTCCGCAAGGCGTGCCGGGTGCTTTGAGCAACCAGCCACCAGCGCCAGCCTCCGCGCCGCAAACCACCGGTGGCGCTACCGCGGCGGCCGGCATGGTGCAGCCAGGCCAGCCATTGATTGATGCCAACGGTCAGCAAATCATGGACCCGGCCACCGGCCAGCCTATGCTCGCACCGTACCCGGCGGACAAGCGTCAACAATCCACCAAGAACTTCGAGCTCGACCGCTCCATCAGCCACACCAAACAACAGCAGGGCCGTTTGAATCGCCTGTCGGTGTCTGTGGTGGTGGATGACCAGGTCAAGATCAACGCGGCCAACGGCGAAACCACCCGTGCACCGTGGAGCGCCGATGAATTGGCGCGCTTCACTCGCCTGGTACAGGACGCCGTCGGCTTCGACGCCAGCCGTGGCGACAGCGTCAGCGTGATCAACATGCCGTTCTCCGCCGAGCGCGGTGAAGTGATTGCCGATATTGCGTTCTACTCCCAGCCATGGTTCTGGGACATCGTCAAACAAGTGCTGGGTGTCTTGTTCATCCTGGTGCTGGTGTTCGGTGTGCTGCGTCCGGTGCTCAACAACATCACCGGTGGCGGTAAAGGCAAACAGCTAGCTGGCTTGGGTAGCGACGTCGAACTGGGTGGCATGGGCGGTCTGGACGGCGAACTGGCCAACGACCGCGTCAGCCTCGGTGGCCCGACCAGCATCCTGCTGCCGAGCCCGAGCGAAGGCTATGACGCACAGTTGAACGCAATCAAGAGTCTGGTGGCAGAAGATCCGGGTCGCGTGGCCCAGGTCGTGAAAGAGTGGATTAACGCAGATGAGTGATAACCGAGCCGTTGCCGCCAAACTGAGCAAGGTCGACAAAGCCGCGATTCTGCTGCTGTCCCTGGGTTCAACCGACGCCGCCCAGGTGCTGCGCCACATGGGGCCCAAAGAGGTCCAGCGTGTGGGTGTGGCCATGGCACAAATGGGTAACGTGCACCGCGAGCAGGTCGAGCAGGTGATGAGTGAGTTCGTCGACATCGTCGGCGACCAGACCAGCCTCGGCGTCGGCTCCGACGACTACGTGCGCAAAATGCTCACTCAGGCACTGGGCGAAGACAAGGCCAACGGCCTGATCGACCGTATCCTGCTGGGCGGCAACACCAGCGGCCTCGACAGCCTGAAGTGGATGGAGCCGCGCGCCGTCGCCGACGTGATCCGTTACGAGCACCCGCAGATCCAGGCGATCGTCGTGGCGTACCTCGATCCGGACCAGGCCGGTGAAGTGCTGGGTAACTTTGACCATAAAGTGCGTCTGGACATCATTCTGCGGGTTTCCTCGCTGAACACTGTGCAGCCTGCGGCCCTGAAAGAACTCAACCAGATTCTCGAGAAGCAGTTTTCCGGCAACTCGAATGCCGCGCGCACCACCCTGGGTGGCATCAAGCGTGCGGCAGATATCATGAACTTCCTCGACAGCTCGATCGAAGGTCAGCTGATGGACTCGATCCGCGAAGTCGACGAAGACCTGTCCGGTCAGATCGAAGACCTCATGTTCGTGTTCAACAACCTGTCCGATGTCGACGACCGCGGGATTCAGGCGCTGCTGCGCGAAGTGTCCTCCGACGTGCTGGTGCTGGCCCTCAAAGGTTCGGACGAAGGCGTCAAAGAGAAGATCTTCAAGAACATGTCCAAACGGGCGGCCGAACTGTTGCGCGACGACCTCGAGGCCAAAGGCCCGGTGCGTGTCAGCGACGTGGAAACCGCGCAGAAAGAAATCCTCACCATTGCCCGCCGTATGGCCGAAGCCGGAGAAATCGTTCTCGGCGGGAAGGGCGGCGAAGAGATGATCTAAGGTCACTATGTCGTCCAAACATGATGAGTCCAACACCGACCTGATCCGTGGCAAGGACGTCGGTGGTTTCGACGTCTGGTCGCTGCCCAGTTTCGACCCTTTTGTGCCGGAGCCCGAGCCTGAACCTGAGCCTGAGCCTCCGGAAATGGAAGAAGTGCCGCTGGAAGAAGTCCAGCCACTGACCCTCGAAGAGCTCGAAAGCATTCGCCAGGAGGCCTACAACGAAGGCTTCGCCACGGGTGAGAAAGAAGGTTTTCACAGCACCACGCTCAAGGTTCGTCAGGAAGCCGAAGTGGCGCTGGCCGCCAAGATTGCTGCTCTGGAGCAACTGATGGGGCATCTGTTCGAGCCCATTGCCGAACAGGACACCCTGATCGAAAAGTCCCTGGTCGACCTTGTGCAGCACATCACCAAACAGGTGATTCAGCGCGAACTGGCCATCGACTCGACGCAGATCGAACACGTCATGCGCGAGGCTCTCAAGCTCTTGCCGCTGGGCGTGGGCAATGTGCGGCTGTACATCAATCCGCAAGATTTCGAACAGGTCAAAGCCCTGCGCGAACGCCATGAAGAAACCTGGCGCATCGTCGAGGACGAGGCGTTGTTGCCCGGCGGTTGCCGGGTCGAGACTGAACACAGTCGTATCGACGCCACGGTCGAAACCCGCGTTGCGCGGGTCATGGACAAGCTGTTCGATCAGTTGCACGAACAGGCCTTGCACCCGGCCGCGGCGGATCTGAGTCTGGAACTGCCGATCAGCGACAAACCCGCGATCGCGCCGGTCGAACCCGAACTGGACGACCCTGATGCGCCTTGATCGCACCAGCTTCGCCAAGCGTCTCGGCAGCTACGCCGAGGCCACGGAGCTGGAAGGCGCGCCGATCCTTGAGGGCCGCTTGCTGCGCATGGTCGGCTTGACCCTCGAAGCCGAAGGCTTGCGCGCCGCCATGGGCAGCCGCTGCATGGTCATCAATGACGACAGTTATCACCCGGTACAGGTCGAAGCCGAAGTCATGGGTTTCTCCGGCAGCAAGGTGTTTCTGATGCCGGTCGGCAGCGTGGCCGGCATCGCTCCCGGTGCCCGTGTGGTGCCTCTGGCTGATACCGGTCGTCTGCCGATGGGCATGAGCATGCTCGGGCGGGTGCTCGATGGCGCCGGTCGCGCGCTGGACGGCAAGGGTGGGATGAAGGCCGAAGATTGGGTGCCGATGGACGGCCCGACCATCAACCCGCTCAAGCGCGAACCCATCAGCGAGCCGCTGGATGTGGGTATTCGCAGCATCAACGGTTTGCTGACGGTCGGCCGTGGTCAGCGACTCGGCCTGTTCGCCGGTACCGGCGTGGGTAAGAGTGTGCTGCTGGGCATGATGACCCGCTTCACCGAGGCCGACATCATCGTCGTCGGGCTGATCGGTGAGCGGGGTCGTGAAGTTAAAGAGTTCATCGAGCACATCCTCGGTGAAGAAGGGCTCAAGCGCTCTGTCGTCGTGGCGTCCCCGGCGGACGATGCGCCACTGATGCGTCTGCGCGCGGCCATGTACTGCACGCGAATTGCCGAGTATTTCCGCGACAAGGGCAAGAACGTCCTGTTGCTCATGGATTCCCTGACCCGATTCGCCCAGGCCCAGCGAGAAATCGCCCTGGCCATCGGCGAGCCGCCAGCGACCAAGGGTTATCCGCCATCGGTGTTCGCCAAGCTGCCGAAACTGGTTGAGCGGGCCGGTAATGCCGAGAAGGGCGGCGGTTCGATCACCGCGTTCTACACCGTATTGTCCGAAGGCGATGACCAGCAGGATCCGATTGCCGACGCCGCGCGAGGCGTGCTCGATGGGCACATTGTGCTGTCCCGGCGCCTGGCCGAGGAAGGTCATTACCCGGCCATCGATATCGAAGCGTCCATCAGCCGGGTCATGCCGTCGGTGGTATCGCCAGAGCACATGATGCGCGCCCAGTATTTCAAGCAGCTGTGGTCGCGTTATCAACAGAGTCGAGACCTGATCAGCGTCGGTGCCTACGTTGCGGGTGGTGATCGGGAAACCGATCTGGCGATCTCCCTGCAACCGCAGTTGGTGAAATACCTGCGCCAGGGCCTGAACGACAGCATCAGCCTGGGCGAAAGCGAAGCCTATCTCGGCTCGATCTTCGCCCCCGCGGCCAGCGGGTAACCGGCCATGGCCCAGAGCCGAGCCTCGCGCCTGGCCCCCGTGGTCGAAATGGCTGAAAAGGTCGAGAAAACCGCGGTCCAGCGCCTGGGGCACTTCCAGGGGCAGGTCCGCCTGGCAGAAAGCAAACTCGCCGACCTCGAAGCCTTTCGCCTCGACTATCAGGAGCAATGGATCGTGCGCGGCAGCAGTGGCGTGTCGGGCCAATGGCTGCTGGGTTATCAAGGCTTCCTTGCGCAACTGGGTACCGCCATCGACCAGCAGCGACAAAGCCTCGTGTGGCATCAAAATAATCTGAACAAGGCGCGCGAAAGCTGGCAACAGGCGTATGCCCGGGTCGAAGGCTTGCGCAAACTGGTGTCGCGCTATATGGATGAGGCACGGCGGCTGGAGGACCGGCGCGAGCAAAAGCTGCTGGATGAGTTGTCCCAGCGGTTACCGCGTCAGGATCCTTACTGATCAGGCAGCGCTCAACAATTTCGTGCCTTGCTCCCGCCCCCGCCAAGTGCTAAACCTTGTACACGTAAGTTCACCCATGACAAGGAAGCCGTTCAATGTCAGTTGTTACAGAAGTATCTCAAGGTGGGCAAAAACTGACGATTTCGATCAAGGGACGATTCGATTTTGCCAAGCATCAGGAATTTCGTGAGTCCTATGAGAATCTTGAGCCAAAACCCGGATTCTTCGAAGTGAACCTGAAGGACGCCACCTACCTCGACAGCTCAGCGCTCGGCATGTTGTTGCTATTGCGTGATCACGCCGGTGGCGAGAATGCCGAGATCACGTTGACCAACGCTAATGCAGATGTGCGCAAGATTCTCGCCATCTCCAACTTCGAACAAATCTTCGACGTGGCGTGACCGCCATGCAGTCCTTGTTCGAGCCGCTGACGATCCTGATCGCTGAAGACAGCGCGGCCGATCGCATGCTGCTGTCGACCATCGTCCGTCGCCAGGGCCATGAGGTGCTGACGGCCGCCAATGGTGCCGAAGCCGTTGACGCGTTTCGCCAGCAACGGCCGCAACTGGTGCTCATGGACGCGATGATGCCGGTGATGGACGGTTTCGAGGCGGCGCGGCAGATCAAGGTGTTGGCAGGGGAAACCCTGGTGCCGATCATCTTCCTCACCTCGCTGACCGAAAGCGAAGCGCTGGCCCGCTGTCTGGAGGCCGGGGGTGACGACTTTCTGGCAAAGCCCTACAACCAGGTGATCCTCGCCGCCAAGATCAAGGCGATGGATCGCTTGCGGCGGTTGCAGGCCACGGTGTTGCAGCAGCGTGACCAGATCGCCAGGCACCACCACTACCTGCTCAACGAGCAGCGAGTGGCCAAGGCCGTATTCGACAAGGTGGCTCACTCCGGCTGCCTGAATGCACCCAATATCCGCTACCTGCAATCGCCCTATGCGCTGTTCAACGGCGATCTGCTGCTGGCTGCGTTTACCCCGGCCGGTGACATGCATGTGCTGCTCGGTGATTTCACCGGCCATGGTTTGCCGGCCGCGGTCGGTGCGATGCCCCTGGCCGAAGTCTTTTACGGCATGACTGCCAAGGGTTATGGCCTGTCCGAAACCTTGCGCGAGATGAATGCCAAGCTCAAGCGCATCCTGCCGGTGGACATGTTCTGTTGTGCAACGCTGCTGTGCCTGAGTTTTCAGCGACGTTCGGTGGAGGTCTGGAACGGCGGGATGCCGGACGGGTACCTGCACAGCATCGCCAGTGGTGAGCGCACGGCGCTGAAGGCTCGGCATTTGCCGCTCGGCGTACTGAACCCACAATCGTTTGATGACCGCACCGAGGTGTTTCCCATGGCGGTCGGGGATCGGGTCTTCCTGTTGTCCGACGGGGTGATCGATACCTGTGATGCCAACGAACAACTGTTTGGTGTGGAGCGACTGCAGCAGGTGTTTGCGGCCAATCATCAGCCTGATGAGTTGTTCGAAAAGATCGAGCAGGCGTTGCGGGACTTTCGCGGCGAGGCACGCGATGACGTGAGCATGGTCGAGGTCAGTCTGCTGGACGCCGCGCAACTGAGCCCGCCGGCGCTGGTGTATTCCGACAGTGGTCAGTCTTGCCCGCTGGACTGGTCAGTGAGTTTCGAGTTTCGCGCCGCCACGCTCAGACGTTTCAATCCACTGCCGTATCTTCTGCAATTGCTGCTTGAGGTCCACGGTCTGCGGGCTCAGAGCGGGGCGCTCTACAGTGTTTTGGCCGAACTGTATTCCAATGCCCTGGAGCATGGCGTGCTGGGGCTGGATTCGGCGCTCAAACGCGATGCCTCGGGTTTTACTCGCTATTATCAACAGCGCAAAACGCGCCTGGACGATTTGCAGGACGGCTTCGTGCGGGTGCATTTGCAGGTTGTCCCGAGGGGCGAGGGCGGCTGCCTGACGGTTCGGGTCGAAGACAGTGGCAAGGGTTTCGATGTCGCGCGGGTGATGGAGCAGCCCGTCGATGGCGTCCGTCTGTCGGGACGTGGTGTCAGTCTGATCCGTCAATTGGGCCACAACGCGAGTTGGTCCGATGAGGGTCGAAGTGCCCGCGTGGAATTTTTCTGGGAGGCTCTGGCATAATCCACGCATTCTTGATCAAGGAGTGAGCAAGTGGCTGACACACACCTGGACCGCGACGTGCTGAACGCGTTGCAAGAGGTCATGGAGGATCAGTATCCGGCGTTGCTGGATACCTTCATCGCCGATTCCGAAGAGCGTTTGTGCATCTTGCATAACGCCGAAGATGCCGCGCAACTCATGAATGCTGCCCATAGTTTCAAAGGCAGTAGCAGCAACATGGGCGCCATTCGCCTGGCTGAGTTGTGCAATGAGCTGGAACAACGCGCCAAGCAAAAAAGCCTCGCCGGCATTGAAAAATTGGTGGGCGAAATTGATGGCGAATTTGCCATTGTTCGACCGCTCTATGAAGCCGAGCGCCAGCGCTCTCTTGCTGACTGAGACGACCGCCCGGCGCTTTTAGCACCGGGCACTAAAACCTGGCGCGACCTTTGCAATAATCTCCGTCAACTGTACCTACGATCCCAGTGCAGCGGAGACTGTTCCATGCCCGTTACCCCCAATATGCTGCTTCAGGCCGCCGCGCAGGCCAAGACTCAAGCCGCTTCCGCCAATACACCGGCGCTGGCCGCTGAGCCTGGGGACAAGGCGTCCAGCTTCGCTCAGGTCTACGCCAATCAAGCCCAGAACAAGCCCTCTGCCGTGTCTGACGGATCGGCAAAGCCGGTACGCGATAAAACCCCGGACAGCCTTGGAAAGAAGGACGTCGACAACGACAAATCTGCCGCCCCGGAACCCGCGGTTGCCGATAGCGGCAAATCCTTGCCCGCCGATAAACCGGCGCCGGCTGACGACAAGGCTGCCAGCGATCAAGCCTCGGATTCCGCTGAAACGTCGGTCGCCGATGCCGCGCCTGTTGACCCGACTCTCGATCCTGCTTTGATGCAGGCAGCCCAGCCGGCAGCACCAGCGCCGACGACTGCGCCAGTGGTAGTCGCCGCGCAGGTCGAAGCGCCGATTGTTGCGGCCGTTACAGCGGCAATCTTTCCCGCCGCAACCACTGACACCGATTTCGACCCCGAAGCCGATCCCCTCGACGCGCTGCCAGCCGTGCGCATGGCCATGGAGCAGAGCGGTCACGTTTCCGCTTCCAGTCAGGCTCAGCCGAAAGCGACACCGACCTCGACCCAGGCTCAGGCCGACGGCGAATCGACCTCGGCGCAGAACTTTGCCGCGGGCATGGCGAGCATGCTCGACGTGCAAGCCGACAAGGACAGCACTGGCCAGGGCGGCGACAAGGCCTTCAGCGGTCTTATCGATGACGGTCTCAAGGACCTGAAGTCCGCGACCAGCGATACCCGGGTCGACGATTTCGCCAACCGTCTGGCGGCGCTGACCCAGGCGGCCACGCCGAAAACTGCCAATGCCTTGCCGGTGAACCAGCCGATCGCCATGCACCAGAGCGGCTGGACCGAAGAAGTGGTGAACCGGGTCATGTACCTGTCCAGTGCCAATCTCAAGGCGGCCGACATCCAGTTGCAACCGGCCGAACTGGGACGCCTGGACATTCGGGTGAACATGGTTCCGGATCAGCAGACTCAGGTGACTTTCATGAGCGCCCATCCAGGCGTACGCGAAGCGCTGGACGGGCAAATGCATCGCTTGCGTGACATGTTTGCGCAGCAGGGCATGGGCCAGGTCGACGTCAACGTGTCCGACCAGTCCCGTGGCTGGCAAGGTCAGGGGCAGGATCAGGCTCAACAGGGCCAAGGCCAGGGCGGGCGCACCAACGCCAGCGGTGGTCGCCTCGATTCCATGGACGACGAGCTTGCGGTTAGCGTTGCCGAAGTTGCGGCCAGCACCACCAGCGTCATCGGCTCCAGCGCAGTCGACTACTACGCCTGATTTCTCTCCGATCGTTCCCACGTCGAGGCGTCGAACCGTCTGCGTGGGAATGCCTCAATGGACGCTCCGCGTCCGCTCTTGCATGTGACGCGGAGCGTCACGGGCTGCATTCCCACGCAGAGCGTGGGAACGATCAAACTGTCCTTCCAGTTTTCCCTCAGACACTTCTGGCATAACACTTGCTCTTGCCTTGCCGTGCGACTGTGAAAACCCGAATAGTGACGGATTATTGGCATGGCGAAGAGCGAAGCAGCAGTAAAAGACCCCGCAACCAAAGGCAAACTCAAACTGATCATCGTGATCGTGGTGGCCCTGCTGCTGGCGATTGGTTTGTCTGTGGGGGCAACCTGGTTCTTCATGCACAGCGCCCAGAGCAAGCCTGTCGCCGCGGCAGAAACCGCCCCGGTCGGCAAGCAGCCAGCGATTTTCGAGCCCATGGCTCCGGCCTTCGTGGCCAACTACAACCAGAACGGTCGTCAGCGCTACATGCAGGTGAGCATCACCCTGCAGGGGCGCAATCAGGCCGATCTGGACGCGCTCAAAGTCCACATGCCGGTCATCCGCAATAACCTGGTCATGCTGTTCTCCGGCCAGGACTTCGCCACCCTGGCGTCGCCAGTCGGCCAGGAAATGTTGCGTCAGAAAGCCACGGCCAGCGTCCAGGAAGTGGCGCAGAAAGAACTCGGCAAAGTGGTCATCGAACAGTTGCTCTTCACTAATTTCGTACTGCAGTAGGAACACGACATGGCCGTGCAGGACCTGCTGTCCCAGGATGAGATCGATGCGCTGTTGCATGGCGTCGACGATGGTCTGGTGCAGACCGATACCGCTGCCGAACCCGGCAGCGTCAAAAGCTACGACCTGACCAGCCAGGATCGCATCGTCCGTGGACGCATGCCGACCCTGGAGATGATCAACGAGCGTTTCGCCCGCTACACCCGCATCAGCATGTTCAACATGCTGCGCCGCTCGGCGGACGTTGCCGTCGGTGGCGTGCAGGTGATGAAGTTCGGTGAATACGTGCACTCGCTGTACGTGCCGACCAGCCTCAACCTGGTCAAGATCAAACCGTTGCGCGGCACCGCGCTGTTCATCCTCGACGCCAAACTGGTGTTCAAGCTGGTGGACAACTTCTTCGGTGGCGACGGCCGCCACGCAAAGATCGAAGGGCGTGAATTCACTCCGACCGAACTGCGTGTGGTGCGCATGGTGCTGGAGCAGGCCTTCGTCGATTTGAAGGAAGCCTGGCAGGCGATCATGGAAGTGAATTTCGAGTACATCAACTCGGAAGTGAACCCGGCCATGGCCAACATCGTCGGTCCGAGCGAAGCCATTGTGGTGTCAACGTTCCACATCGAGCTCGATGGCGGCGGCGGCGACCTGCACGTGACCATGCCGTACTCGATGATCGAACCGGTACGTGAAATGCTCGACGCCGGCTTCCAGTCGGACCTCGACGATCAGGACGAGCGCTGGATCAATGCCTTGCGCCAGGACGTGCTGGACGTTGACGTACCGATCGGCGCCACGGTGGCCCGCCGTCAGTTGCGCCTGCGGGACATTCTGCACATGCAGCCGGGGGATATTATCCCGATCGAGATGCCGGAAGAGATGATCATGCGCGCCAACGGCGTGCCTGCGTTCAAGGTCAAGATGGGTTCGCACAAAGGCAACCTCGCGTTGCAAGTGATCGAGCCGATCGAGCGCCGTTGATTGGCGCTCGTACACACTCGCTTTTAACTGACGGCTTCTAATTGAATGGTTGCCCGCCGAGGACACATGATGGCTGACGATATGAATACCCAGGACGACCAGGCGCTGGCCGATGAATGGGCTGCTGCCCTGGAAGAAACCGGCGATGCCGGGCAGGACGACATCGACGCCTTGCTGGCCGCCGACGCCGCCAGTTCGCCGTCCAACCGTCTGCCGATGGAAGAATTCGGCAGCGTGCCGAAAAACAACAATCCAGTCACCCTGGACGGTCCGAACCTGGACGTGATCCTCGATATCCCGGTATCGATTTCCATGGAAGTCGGCAGCACCGACATCAACATTCGCAACCTGCTGCAACTCAACCAGGGTTCGGTGATCGAGCTCGATCGTCTGGCCGGTGAACCGCTGGACGTGCTGGTCAACGGCACGCTCATCGCTCACGGCGAAGTGGTGGTGGTCAACGAGAAGTTCGGCATCCGCCTGACCGACGTGATCAGCCCAAGCGAACGCATCAAGAAGCTGCGCTAAGTGAAAAAGGTTCTGGGCGTTCTTTTTGCCTTGCCGTTCAGCGTTCTGGCTGCCGAGCCGGTGGCGACGGCTGCCACCGCCGTCGCAC
Source organism: Pseudomonas sp. MDT1-16 (assembly GCF_054898115.1). Lineage (NCBI taxonomy): Bacteria > Pseudomonadati > Pseudomonadota > Gammaproteobacteria > Pseudomonadales > Pseudomonadaceae > Pseudomonas > Pseudomonas sp. MDT1-16. The sequence continues at coordinate 4,434,882 of NZ_CM142717.1, read as the reverse complement.
CCGCGGTCAGCAGTGGTGTGGGCGGGCAATTGACACAGTTGGTGTTCGGTTTGCTGCTGGTGCTGGGGTTGATCTTCTTCCTCGCCTGGCTATTGCGCCGGGTGCAACAGGCCGGGCCGGCCGGCAAAGGGCAGGTGATCGAGCTGATCGGTTCCCGCGCGCTGGGCCCTCGCGACCGGTTGATGCTGGTGCAGGTGGGCAACGAGCAGATTCTGCTTGGCTTGAGCCCCGGCACCATCACCGCGTTGCACGTGCTCAAGGAGCCGGTGCAAGTGCCCAGCGGTACTGAAAAAGCGACCCCCGAGTTTGCCCAGCGCCTGATGGAGTTGATGGGCAAGGATCAGAAGGATAAGAAGTAATGGGTGCGTTACGCATCGTCTTGATGCTGGCCCTGATGCTGGCCGCGCCGCTGGCGTTCGCCGCCGATCCGTTGTCGATCCCGGCGATCACCCTGGGTACCAATGCCGAAGGCGCTCAGGAATATTCGGTCAGCCTGCAAATCCTGCTGATCATGACCGCGCTGAGTTTTATCCCGGCGTTCGTCATGCTGATGACCAGTTTTACCCGGATCATCATCGTCTTCTCGATCCTGCGTCAGGCCCTGGGCCTGCAGCAGACACCGTCTAACCAAATCCTCACGGGTATGGCGCTGTTCCTGACGCTGTTCATCATGGCGCCGGTGTTCGACCGTGTTAATCAAGATGCCTTGCAACCGTATCTGGCGGAGAAGCTCACCGCTCAAGACGCCGTGGCCAAGGCCCAGGTGCCGATCAAGGACTTCATGCTCGCCCAGACCCGCAGCAGCGATCTGGAGTTGTTCATGCGCTTGTCCAAACGCACTGATATCGCGTCGCCGGATCAGGCTCCGCTGACCATTTTGGTCCCGGCGTTCGTCACGTCCGAGCTGAAAACCGCCTTCCAGATTGGCTTCATGATCTTCATTCCGTTCCTGATCATCGACCTGGTCGTGGCCAGTGTGCTGATGGCCATGGGCATGATGATGCTCTCGCCGCTGATCATTTCGCTGCCGTTCAAGATCATGCTGTTCGTGCTGGTGGATGGCTGGGCGTTGATCATCGGTACGCTGGCGAGTAGCTTCGGCGGTGTATCGCCATGACGCCAGAAGTTGCGGTAGACATCTTTCGGGAGGCGCTGTGGCTGACCACCATGATGGTTGCCGTGCTGGTGATTCCGAGTTTGCTCGTGGGCCTGTTGGTGGCAATGTTCCAGGCCGCTACGCAGATCAACGAACAGACGCTGAGCTTTCTGCCGCGCTTGCTGGTGATGCTGGTGACGCTGATTGTCGCCGGTCCGTGGCTGGTGCAGACCTTCATGGAATACATCCTGCAGTTGTACGGCAATATTCCTCAGGTTATCGGCTAAGCCATGTCGCTGCTCCAGCTGACTGACACCCAGATCAGTACCTGGGTGGCGACGTTCATGTTGCCGCTGTTTCGCGTCGGTTCGTTGCTGATGGTCATGCCGATATTCGGTACGAGCCTGGTGCCCACGCGGATCCGCCTCTATTTCGCTGTGGCCATTACCGTGGTCATTGCCCCCGGCCTGCCACCCATGCCGCCGGTGAATGCGCTGGATCTGAGCGGGCTGCTGCTGATCGCCGAGCAGATCATCATCGGCGCGGTACTGGGTTTCTCCTTGCAGCTGTTCTTCCAGGCCTTCGTGGTTGCCGGGCAGATCGTCTCCATTCAGATGGGCATGGGCTTCGCTTCCATGGTCGACCCTACCAACGGTGTGTCGGTGGCAGTGATCGGGCAGTTCTTCACCATGCTGGTGACGCTGTTGTTCCTGTCGATGAATGGCCATCTCGTGGTGTTCGAAGTCCTCACCGAAAGCTTCACCACGCTGCCCGTCGGTAGCGGGTTTATGGTCAATCATTTCTGGGAGCTGGCCGGCAAGCTCGGTTGGGTCCTTGGGGCTGCTCTTATGCTGGTGCTGCCAGCGATCACCGCGCTGCTGGTAGTGAACATTGCGTTTGGCATCATGACCCGGGCGGCGCCGCAGCTGAACATCTTCTCCATCGGCTTCCCGCTGACCCTGGTGCTCGGGATGTACATCCTCTGGGTGGGGCTTGCGGACATCCTCAATCAGTATCAACCGCTGGCCTCCGAGGCCTTGCAGTTTTTACGCGAACTGGCACAGGCGCGCTGAGTCATGGCTGAGAGCGAAAGCGGTCAGGACAAAACAGAAGACCCCACGGAGAAACGTAAAAAGGACTCTCGCGAGAAAGGCGAGATTGCGCGCTCCAAGGAGCTCAACACGCTGGCGATCATGCTGGCTGGTTCCGCTGCGCTGCTGATTTTCGGCGGAGCCCTGGCGCAGGATTTGATGGAGTTGATGCGACAGAATTTTTCCCTGCCGCGAGAAGTCATCCTCGATCAGCGCTCGATGGGCACTTATCTGATGAACTCGGGACTGATGGCGTTGCTGGCGATTCAACCCATCATGATCACCCTGGTCCTGGTAGCATTGATCGGGCCGATTTCCCTGGGCGGCTGGCTGTTCGCGGCCAGTTCCCTGGCACCGAAGTTCAGTCGGATGAACCCCGCTGCCGGCCTCAAGCGCATGTTTTCGTTCAAGGCTGTGGCTGAGCTGCTCAAGGCGCTGGCGAAATTTTTCATCACCCTTACCGTGGCGCTTTTAGTGTTGTCATCGGACATTGATGACCTGATACGCATCGCACACGAACCATTGGAACTGGCCATCATCCACTGCTTGCAGGTGGTAGGCTGGAGTACGTTGTGGATGTCTTGCGGGCTGATCGTTATCGCTGCGGTGGATGTCCCGGTGCAGCTCTGGGAGAGCCACAAGAAACTGCTGATGACCAAGCAGGAAGTGCGTGACGAGCATAAAGATCAGGAAGGGCGGCCGGAGGTCAAACAACGGATTCGCCAGCTGCAGCGCGACATGTCCCAGCGCCGGATGATGGCGGCAATCCCCGACGCCGATGTGGTCATCACCAACCCGACTCACTACGCCGTAGCGCTCAAGTACGATCCGGACAAGGGCGGGGCGCCGATGCTGATCGCCAAGGGCAGCGACTTCCTGGCCTTGAAAATCCGTGAAATTGCTGTGGCCAACGACGTGCTGCTGCTTGAGTCGCCGGCGCTGGCACGTTCGATCTACTACTCCACCGAACTTGATCAGGAAATCCCTGGCGGGCTCTATCTTGCCGTCGCCCAGGTGCTCGCTTACGTCTACCAGATCCGCCAGCACCGCGCCGGCAAGGGCAAGCGCCCGGATCCGCTCAAGGGCGATCTGCCGATTCCGCCGGATCTGCGGCGCGATTCCTGATCCCTGCACCCTGTAGCAGCTGCCGAGCCTGCGAGGCTGCGTTCGGCTGCGCAGCAGTCGTAAAATCCTTGCGAGGACTTCGGTCGAGCGCGACCCCGGCTCAAGCGCAGCCTCGCAGGCTCGACAGCTGCTACAAAGGCTTAATCAATCCCTCTATTTTCCACCCCCGCAAAAGTTGGAAGGCTTCTTGCAGTAGCCGCTTTGCGCCTGCTTCAGGCGTCAAAAGTTTGCTTTAAAGGAACGGGGAAAACCGGTGGATCGCTCTCAGTTACTCAACAGTGCTCGCACAAACGTTGCCGACTTAAGTCGGGGCAATCTGGGTGTGCCGTTGTTGCTGCTGGTCATGCTGGCGATGATGATGTTGCCGATCCCGCCGTTCCTGCTGGACGTGTTCTTCACGTTCAATATTGCCTTGTCGATCGTGGTGTTGCTGGTGTGCGTTTATGCCTTGCGACCGCTGGATTTCGCGGTGTTTCCGACCATTCTGCTGGTGGCGACGCTACTGCGGCTGGCGTTGAACGTGGCCTCCACGCGGGTGGTGATGCTCCACGGTCAGGACGGTCACGCCTCCGCCGGTAAGGTGATCCAGGCCTTCGGTGAGGTGGTGATCGGCGGTAACTACGTGGTCGGTATCGTGGTCTTCGCGATTTTGATGATCATCAACTTCGTCGTAGTGACCAAGGGTGCCGGGCGGATTTCCGAGGTGAGCGCGCGCTTCACCCTCGATGCGATGCCCGGTAAACAAATGGCAATCGACGCCGACTTGAACGCCGGCCTGATCGATCAGAACCAAGCCAAAATGCGCCGGATGGAAGTGGCCCAGGAAGCCGAGTTCTACGGCTCCATGGACGGTGCCAGCAAGTTCGTTCGCGGTGACGCCATTGCCGGCCTGCTGATTCTGTTCATCAACCTGATCGGCGGCATGGCGGTCGGTATCTTCCAGCACGGCATGACCTTCGGCGATGCCGGTCGGGTGTACGCCTTGTTGACCATCGGTGACGGTTTGGTGGCGCAATTGCCATCACTGCTTTTATCTACAGCTGCAGCGATCATGGTGACCCGTGCTTCCGGTTCGGAAGACATGGGCAAGCAGATCAATCGCCAGATGTTCGCCTCGCCGAAAGCGTTGGCAGTGGCGGCGGGTATGATGGCGGTCATGGGCCTGGTGCCCGGCATGCCGCACTTCTCCTTTCTCAGCATGGCGGCCGTGGCGGCCGGCGGCGCGTACCTGTTCTGGAAGAAGCAGAACGTGGTCAAGGTTCAGGCCTTGCAAGAGGTCAAGCGTCAGCAGGAACTGTTGCCATCGCCCGCTCGCGCCCAGGAAACCAAGGAGCTTGGCTGGGACGACGTGACCCCGATCGACATGATCGGCCTGGAAGTCGGGTACCGGCTGATTCCGCTGGTGGACCGCAACCAGGGTGGTCAGTTGCTGGCGCGGATCAAAGGTGTGCGCAAGAAGCTGTCGCAGGATCTGGGCTTCCTGATGCCGACCGTGCATATCCGTGACAACCTCGACCTGGCGCCGAGTGCCTATCGCCTGACCCTGATGGGGGTGATCCTGGCCGAAGCGGAGATTTACCCGGACCGCGAACTGGCGATCAACCCGGGGCAGGTCTACGGGACGCTCAACGGCATTACCGCCAAAGATCCGGCTTTCGGTCTGGAGGCGGTCTGGATCGAAATCAGCCAGCGTGCCCAGGCGCAATCCCTCGGTTACACCGTGGTCGATGCCAGTACGGTAGTGGCAACCCACTTGAACCAGATTTTGTACAAGCACTCGAGCGAGTTGATCGGTCACGAAGAAGTGCAGCAACTCATGCAATTGTTGGCTAAAAGCTCGCCGAAACTGGCTGAAGAGCTGGTGCCTGGCGTGGTGTCTCTGTCGCAGCTGCTCAAAGTCTTGCAGGCTTTGCTGGCCGAACAGGTGCCAGTACGGGACATTCGCAGCATTGCCGAGGCCATCGCCAACAATGCCGCCAAGAGTCAAGATACTGCCGCGCTGGTGGCCGCCGTGCGCGTCGGCGTATCCCGCGCAATCGTCCAAAGCATTGTAGGCACTGACTCCGAGCTACCAGTGATCACCCTGGAGCCAAGGTTGGAACAAATATTGCTCAATAGTCTTCAGAAGGCAGGACAAGGCTCGGAAGAGGGCGTTCTGTTGGAGCCAAGCATGGCTGAAAAACTGCAACGCTCGTTGATCGACGCGGCGCAGCGTCAGGAAATGCAAGGTCAGCCGGTGATTCTGCTGGTAGCCGGTCCGGTTCGCGCGATGCTGTCGCGATTCGGCCGATTGGCAGTCCCGGGTTTGCACGTGTTGGCGTATCAGGAAATTCCTGACAACAAGCAAGTGACCATCGTTGCGACAGTAGGGCCCAACGGCTGAGGTAGTGGTTTATGCAAGTTAAGCGTTTTTTCGCCGCCGATATGCGTCAGGCCATGAAACTGGTTCGTGATGAGCTGGGCGCTGAAGCCGCCATCATTGGCAACCGCCGGATCGCCGGTGGTGTCGAGTTGACGGCTGCCCTGGATTACAAGTTGTCGGCGCTGGCCCCGCGCGTTCCGAACATGGAACTCGAAGACGAGCTGCGCAAGACCCAGTCGCGGATCGTTACCGCCCAGGCCGAACTGAGCCTGCGAGGCGAAGGCGAGAGCGACAAGAGCACCAATCGCCAGTTGTTCGCCGGCCTGCCACTGACCGCCGCCGAACCGCTGATAGAACCGACCTACGCCGAACCCCGTCGGCCTGCACCGGCCGCTGCGCCAGCCTCCGGTGGTGTGGACCCGCGGGCGTTCGACTCGATGCGTTTCGAACTCAACAGCTTGCGCGAACTGATGGAAGTGCAACTCGGCTCCCTGGCCTGGAATCAGCTGCAAGGCAGCCGTCCGGCCCAGGCCAATCTTTGGCGTCGCCTGCAACGCATCGGCCTGTCCGGCCCGTTGTCGCGCGATTTGCTGGCGCTGATTACCGATATTGAAGAACCTCGTCAGGCCTGGCGCATGTTGCTGGCGCACCTGGCGCGGATGATCGCCACACCGGAAGTCGAGCCGCTGGAAGAGGGCGGTGTGATTGCCATGGTCGGCCCTGCCGGCATGGGCAAGACCACCACGCTGGCCAAGCTCGCTGCCCGCTACGTGCTCAAGTACGGCGCGCAGAATATCGCGTTGGTGAGCATGGACAGCTACCGTATTGGCGCTCAGGAGCAGCTCAAGACCCTCGGCCGGATCCTCAATGTGTCGGTGACTCACGTCGATCCGGGTCAGTCGCTGGTGCAGGCGCTGGAGCCCTTGCTGCGCAAACGCGTGGTGCTGATCGATACCGCGGGCCTCCAGGCCAGCGATCCGGCACTGCGCATGCAGCTCGAAAGCCTGGCCGGTCGTGGGATCAAATCGAAAAATTATCTGGTGTTGGCAACCACCAGCCAGAAACAGGTTCTAACGGCCGCTTATCACAGTTACAAGCGTTGTGGGCTCGCTGGCTGCATCCTGACTAAACTGGATGAAACGGCAAGTCTGGGCGAGGTGTTGAGCCTGGCCATCAGTCATGAATTGCCGGTGGCCTACCTGACCGATGGCCCGCGGATTCCGGATGATTTGCATCTGCCGCGTCGTCATCAGTTGGTCAGTCGCGCCGTCAGCGTGCAAATGCAAGAAGAACCCAGCGAAGAAGCCATGGCTGACATGTTCGCTGATATTTACCACAGCCCGACCAAGCAGGTCGGCTGAGGTATTAATGAACTGTTTTTGTACCTACATCGATGGTCTGCCATGCATTGTTCATTTTGTGAACGCGCAGCCAGTAATGTGGCCTCCGTCTAAGTAAGACAAGGTAAAGAAAATTCATGGGCAGCATGCATCCCGTACAGGTGATCGCGGTGACCGGCGGCAAAGGTGGCGTCGGGAAAACTAACGTGTCAGTGAACTTGTCCCTGGCTCTAGCTGAACTCGGCCGGCGCGTCATGCTGCTGGACGCCGATCTGGGGCTGGCGAACGTCGACGTCCTGCTGGGACTGACACCCAAACGTACGTTGGCCGACGTGATCGAAGGCCGCTGCGAGCTGCGCGACGTATTGTTGCAAGGCCCTGGCGGCATCCGCATCGTCCCGGCCGCGTCCGGTACACAGAGCATGGTTCATCTGAGCCCGGCCCAACACGCCGGCCTGATCCAGGCGTTCAGCGATATCGGCGACAACCTCGACGTATTGGTGATCGACACCGCTGCGGGCATTGGTGAGTCGGTAGTCAGTTTCGTTCGCGCAGCGCAAGAAGTCTTGCTGGTGGTCTGTGACGAGCCGACCTCGATCACTGATGCCTACGCACTGATCAAACTGCTAAACCGCGATTACGGCATGAACCGTTTCCGCGTCCTGGCCAACATGGCCCAGAGCCCGCAGGAAGGTCGCAACCTGTTCGCCAAGTTGACCAAGGTCACGGATCGCTTCCTCGACGTCGCCTTACAATACGTCGGCGCGGTGCCTTACGACGAAAGCGTGCGCAAGGCCGTGCAGAAGCAGCGCGCCGTCTATGAAGCCTTCCCGCGTTCCAAGTGCTCCCTGGCGTTCAAGGCCATTGCACAGAAGGTCGATACCTGGCCGTTGCCTGCCAACCCGCGTGGGCACCTGGAGTTTTTCGTCGAGCGCCTCGTGCAACAAACGGCAGGACCGGTGCTATGACAGCCAGCGGCTACAACCTCTACAAGAAGTCGGCACGTGACGCGCAGTACGAGCTGATCGAGCGTTACGCGCCACTGGTTAAACGCATTGCCTACCACTTGCTGGCGCGTCTGCCGGCCAGTGTCCAGGTCGAAGACCTGATCCAGGCCGGGATGATCGGCCTGCTTGAAGTGTCGACCAAATACGACGCCAGCAAAGGCGCGAGCTTCGAGACGTACGCGGGCATTCGAATCCGCGGCGCGATGCTCGATGAAGTGCGCAAGGGGGACTGGGCGCCACGTTCGGTCCACCGCAATACCCGGATGGTCAGCGACGCCATTCGCTCGATTGAAGCTAAAACCGGTCGTGACGCTAAAGATCACGAGGTTGCGGCCGAACTCCAATTGAGTCTCGACGATTATTACGGGATTTTGAACGACACCCTGGGCAGCCGGTTATTCAGTTTCGACGATCTGTTGCAGGACGGCGAACACGAAGGGTTGCACGAGGATGGCGCCAGTGCTCATCTCGAACCGTCGCGCGATCTGGAAGATGAACGCTTCCAGATGGCACTGGCGGACGCGATTGCCAATTTGCCGGAGCGTGAGCGACTGGTGTTGGCGCTGTACTACGACGAAGAGTTGAATCTCAAGGAAATCGGTGAGGTCCTGGGGGTCAGCGAGTCTCGGGTCAGCCAGTTACACAGCCAGTGCGCGGCCCGTTTGCGGGGGCGTTTGGGGGAGTGGCGAGCGCGCTGAAGGCAGTGTGGGGACACTGCGAACGTGGCTGGTGGGGTGTTGAACCGCACGAGTCCCGATCTGTTGTGCTCCAGACAGTCATTGAGTGCTTTGCCGGATTGATTGAAATGGCGTGTCCAGGTGCTGGGCGCGTTTAAGACTGCTTGGAGGTCGAATTGAACAAGAACATGAAAATCCTCATCGTTGATGACTTCTCAACGATGCGGCGGATCATAAAAAACCTGTTGCGTGACCTTGGGTTCACCAACACGGTCGAGGCCGATGATGGCACCACTGCCATTCCGGTCCTCAACAGCGGGAGCATCGACTTTCTGGTAACGGACTGGAACATGCCCGGCATGACCGGTATCGATCTGCTGCGCCACGTGCGCGCCGATGAAAAGCTCAAGCACCTGCCGGTGCTGATGGTGACCGCTGAGGCCAAGCGCGAGCAGATCATCGAGGCAGCCCAGGCCGGTGTTAACGGCTATGTGGTCAAACCCTTTACGGCCCAGGCGTTGAAAGAAAAAATCGAAAAGATTTTCGAACGCATCGGTTAAGAAACTGCGCCACGGGGGAGCTATGGAGCATAACGAATCTTCACAGGGCGATTTCGAGTCGACCCTGAAAAAACACGCTGTCGAACTGGTCGAAAGCCTTGAAAAAGGCAGGTTCGGCGACGCCGTGCAACTGATCCATGAGCTCAACCAGACCCGTGACCGCGGCCTGTACCAGGAAGTGGGCAAGCTCACTCGCGAGCTGCATAGCGCGATCGTCAATTTCCAGATTGACCCGAACATGCCGCAAGCCGAGGAAGTGTCGCAGATCACGGACGCCACCGAGCGTCTGGGCTATGTGGTCAAGCTGACCGAGGCCGCGGCCAACCGCACCATGGACCTGGTGGAGAACGCCACGCCGCTGGTCAACGGCCTGAGCGATGAAGCCCAGGCCTTGAGCACCGACTGGGGACGGTTCATGCGTCGGGAAGTCGGGGCTGAAGAGTTCCGCGAACTGGCCCGGCGAGTCGACGGTTTCCTGACCCGCAGCAGCGAAGACAATCGCGTGGTGTCGAGCAACCTCAACGACATTCTGCTCGCTCAGGATTACCAGGACCTCACCGGTCAGGTGATCAAGCGTGTGACCCAATTGGTCACCGAAGTTGAAAGCAACCTGCTCAAGCTCGTACTTATGGCCAGTCAGGTGGACCGCTTTGCGGGCATCGAACATGACCGTGAAGCGATGCTGGCTGAAAAAGATCCGCAAAAACATCTCTCTCAGGGTGAAGGTCCGCAGATTCATGCCGATAAAAGAGAAGACGTTGTGTCCGGTCAGGACGATGTAGACGATTTGCTTTCCAGCCTTGGATTCTAGGAGCACCCCTACACATGAGCTTCGGCGCCGATGAAGAGATCCTTCAGGATTTCCTGGTTGAGGCCGGCGAGATTCTAGAGCAACTGTCCGAACAGCTGGTCGAGCTTGAAAGCCGACCCGATGATGCGGACTTGCTCAATGCAATTTTTCGCGGTTTTCACACTGTAAAAGGAGGCGCCGGCTTCCTCCAGCTCAACGAGCTGGTGGAGTGCTGTCACATCGCCGAGAACGTGTTCGACATCCTGCGCAAGGGTGAACGTCGCGTCGACTCGGAACTGATGGACGTGGTTCTCGAAGCGCTGGATGCGGTGAACGGCATGTTTACCGAAGTCCGCGAGCGCAGCCCGATCACGGCTGCCACGCCAGAATTGTTGGCAGCTCTGGCCCATCTGGCCGAGCCGAAAATTGAAGAAGCCGCACCGGTTGCCGACGTGGTCGAAATACCGGCTGCCGACAGCGAGTCGGGCGACATCACCGATAACGAATTCGAACAACTGCTGGACTCGCTGAACGCCGTCAAGGCTCAGGCAGAAGCCCCGGCAGCTGTGCCAGCGCCGAGCAGCAATGCGGCGGGCAGCGACGAAATCACCGATGCCGAGTTCGAGTCGTTGCTCGATCAACTGCACGGTAAAGGCCAGTTCGCCGTCGATGCGGTGGCCCCGGCGCCAGCCGCACCGGCTGCCCCGAAAGCGGCAGGCGACAGCTCCGATATCACCGACGACGAGTTCGAAGCACTGCTCGATCAGCTGCACGGCAAGGGCAACTTTGCCGTTGATGCGCTGGAATCGGCCATTGCTGCGGTCCCGGCCCCGGCTGCGCCAACCGCTAAAGCGGCTGGCGGCGATCTGATCTCCGATCACGAGTTCGAATCACTGCTCGACGAGTTGCACGGCAAAGGCAAGTTCACTGAAGTCGGTACCGCGTCGGGCGCCAGCGCTTCGGTTGCGGCGCCAATTGCCAAGGCTGTAGCAGCGAAACCCGTTGCCAAAGCGCCCGAGCCTAAAGCCGAAGCGCCGAAGCCTGTTGCTGCTGCACCGGCTCCGGCTCGTGCGCCGGCCGCGCCACCGGCGGAAAAACCGGCCAGCGAAGCCGAGACCACCGTGCGGGTCGATACCGCGCGTCTCGACGAAATCATGAACATGGTCGGCGAGTTGGTACTGGTGCGTAACCGTTTGGTCCGTCTGGGCCTCAACAGCGGCGACGAAGCCATGTCCAAGGCCGTGTCGAACCTCGATGTGGTCACGGCCGACCTGCAAACCGCGGTCATGAAGACCCGGATGCAACCGATCAAGAAGGTCTTCGGGCGTTTCCCGCGTCTGGTTCGCGACCTGGCTCGCCAGCTCAAGAAAGAGATCAACCTGGAACTGGTCGGCGAAGAAACCGACCTCGACAAGAACCTCGTCGAGGCCCTGGCCGACCCGCTGGTCCACTTGGTGCGCAACTCGGTTGACCACGGTATCGAAGAGCCGGCCGAGCGCGAAGCGATGGGCAAGCCTCGCAGCGGCAAGGTGATCCTGTCCGCTGAACAGGAAGGCGACCACATCCTGCTGTCGATTTCTGATGACGGCAAGGGCATGGACGCCGATGTTCTGCGCGGCATTGCCGTGAAGAAAGGCTTGATGGACAAGGATGCGGCAGATCGCCTCAGCGAGTCTGATTGCTTCAACCTGATCTTCGCGCCGGGTTTCTCGACCAAGACCGAAATTTCCGATGTCTCCGGACGCGGCGTGGGCATGGACGTGGTGAAAACCAAAATCGCCCAGCTCAACGGCACCATCAATATATATTCGACCAAGGGCAAGGGCTCAAAGATCGTCATCAAGGTCCCGTTGACCCTGGCGATCATGCCGACGCTGATGGTCATGCTCGGCAACCAGGCGTTTGCGTTCCCGCTGGTGAACGTCAACGAGATCTTCCACCTCGACCTGTCGCGCACCAACGTGGTGGACGGCCAGGAAGTGGTGATCGTGCGGGACAAGGCACTGCCATTGTTCTACCTCAAACGCTGGCTGGTCGCCTCCGCCGCTCACGAAGAGCAGCGCGAGGGCCATGTGGTGATCCTTTCGGTGGGCACTCAGCGGATCGGCTTCGTCGTCGATCAACTGGTGGGCCAGGAAGAAGTGGTCATCAAGCCATTGGGCAAAATGCTCCAGGGAACCCCGGGCATGTCCGGCGCCACCATCACCGGTGACGGCCGCATTGCGCTGATTCTCGATGTTCCGAGCATGCTCAAGCGTTACGCCGCACGGCGTATTTGATTCTGGTGGAGCGGGGCGACTGAGCCTCGCTCCGTCTAACGGAGTGTTTATGGCAGTTAAAGTCCTGGTGGTGGACGATTCGGGGTTTTTCCGCCGCCGCGTCTCGGAAATTCTTTCAGCGGATCCGAATATCCAGGTCGTCGGCACGGCGACCAACGGAAAAGAGGCGATTGATCAGGCGCTGGCCCTCAAGCCAGACGTGATCACCATGGACTACGAGATGCCGATGATGGATGGCATCACGGCAGTGCGGCACATCATGCAGCGCTGCCCGACCCCGGTGTTGATGTTTTCCTCGCTGACACATGAAGGCGCTCGGGTCACTCTCGATGCGCTGGACGCCGGCGCGGTGGATTTCCTGCCGAAGAATTTCGAAGACATCTCCCGCAACCCGGAGAAGGTCAAGCAACTGCTGTGCGAGAAGATTCTCAGCATCTCGCGCAGTAACCGTCGTGCCAGCACCTACAGTGCTCCGGCACCCGTCGCCGCGCCAGCCCCGACGCCTGCGCCTGCGAGCGTCAGCAGTTACGGCAGCAGCGTGCCTGCGCGTCCGTCACCGGCGTCGATTCCGGCGCGTACGCACGCCCCCGCCTCGTCGTCGCCAGCGCCGAAACGCAAAGCCTACAGATTGGTCGCCATCGGTACGTCCACTGGCGGCCCGGTTGCCCTGCAGCGGGTTCTGACCCAATTGCCGGCCAACTTCCCGGCACCGATTGTGTTGATCCAGCACATGCCGGCCGCCTTCACCAAGGCCTTCGCCGAACGTCTGGACAAGCTCTGCCGCATCAGCGTCAAGGAAGCCGAGGATGGTGACATCCTGCGTCCGGGCCTGGCGCTGCTGGCGCCGGGTGGCAAGCAAATGATGATCGACGGCCGTGGCGCGGTGAAAATTCTCCCGGGTGACGAGCGATTGAATTACAAGCCGTGTGTGGACATCACCTTCGGTTCGGCGGCCAAGACCTACGGCGACAAAGTTCTGGCGGTCGTGTTGACCGGCATGGGTGCCGATGGTCGCGAAGGCGCGCGTCTGCTCAAACAGGGCGGCAGCTCGATTTGGGCCCAGGATGAAGCCAGCTGCGTGATCTACGGCATGCCGATGGCCATCGTCAAAGCCGAACTCGCCGACGCGGTGTACGGCCTGGATGATATTGGCAAGCATCTGGTCGAGGCTTGTATCTGATGGATGTGTTAAGCCTCATCGGGATCATCATGGCGTTTGTCGCCATCATTGGCGGCAACTACCTTGAAGGCGGTCACCTCGGCGCGCTGGCCAACGGCCCGGCGGCGTTGATCGTACTCGGTGGGACCCTCGGTGCGGCGCTGCTGCAGGCGCCGATGAGCGCCTTCAAGCGCGCTATGCAGATTCTGGCCTGGATCCTGTTTCCACCTCGCGTGGACCTGGCCGGCGGAATCGATCGCGTCGTCAACTGGAGCCTGACCGCGCGCAAGGAAGGCCTGCTCGGGCTGGAAGGGGTGGCCGACGCCGAATCTGACAACTACTCGCGCAAAGGCCTGCAACTGCTGGTGGACGGCGCGGAGCCGGAAGCGATTCGCAGCATCCTGGAAGTCGATTTCTTCACCCAGGAGAGCCGCGACATCGAAGCCGCCAAAGTCTTCGAAAGTATGGGCGGCTACGCGCCGACCATCGGCATCATTGGTGCGGTGATGGGCCTGATCCACGTGATGGGCAACCTGGCCGATCCATCGCAACTGGGGAGCGGCATTGCCGTGGCTTTCGTCGCGACCATCTACGGCGTGGCCAGTGCCAACCTGGTGCTGCTGCCGATTGCCGCCAAACTCAAGTCCGTCGCTTTGCGACAGTCGCGTTATCGCGAAATGTTGTTGGAAGGCATTCTGTCGATCGCCGAAGGTGAAAACCCTCGCTCTATTGAGTTGAAGCTTCAGGGCTTCATGGATTGATGGGAGACATGGACCATGGCACGTCGTCGCCAACCTGAAGAACATGTAAACCATGAGCGTTGGCTGGTTTCGTACGCCGACTTCATTACGTTGCTGTTCGCTTTCTTCGTGGTGATGTACTCGATCTCTTCGATCAACGAAGGCAAGTACAAAGTCATTTCGGAAGCATTGATCGGCGTGTTCTCTGATTCGGATCGTGCGCTCAAGCCGATCCCGATTGGCGACGAGCGACCGAAGACCGTGACCCCGGCCAAGCCGCTGGTTAAAGACGCCGAGCAGGTCGACGCCGGTATCGCGGGTGCCAGCGATCCGCTCAAAAGCATCGCCGACGACATCAGCGCCGCGTTCGGCGACTTGATCAGCTCCAATCAGATGACCATTCGCGGCAATGAGCTGTGGGTCGAGATCGAACTCAATTCCAGCCTGTTGTTCGGCAGTGGCGACGCCATGCCCAGTGACATCGCGTTCAACATCATCGACAAGGTCGCCGCGATTCTGAAGCCGTTCGACAACCCGATTCACGTTGAAGGCTTCACTGACGATCAACCGATCCGCACCGCGCAATACCCGACCAACTGGGAGCTGTCCTCGGCCCGTTCGGCGAGCATCGTGCGCATGCTGGCGATGCAGGGTGTGAACCCTGGCCGTCTGGCGTCGGTAGGTTACGGCGAGTTCCAGCCAGTGGCCAACAACGCGACTGCCGAGGGGCGGGCGCGTAACCGTCGGGTTGTGCTGGTGGTGTCACGAAATCTTGATGTACGCCGCAGTCTCACCGGTACCGGAACGGCCAATGCGCATCCGGATGCCGCGTTGAAGCGTGCTGGCACACAAACTGCACCGACCCCGGTCAAGTCGCCGGTACGAGAGAGCGCCGTCAATTCTCCGTCACCCGCATTAATACGTTGAGCTAATTCTCGGTCGACCATTTCGACCGGGAGGAACAATCCGAATGAGAGTCTGGGCAGTCGCCAATCAAAAGGGTGGTGTCGGTAAAACCACTTCCTCTATCGCTTTAGCCGGTTTACTGGCCGAGGCGGGCAAGCGCGTGGTCGTGGTCGATCTCGACCCCCACGGCTCCATGACCAGCTATTTCGGCTATGACCCCGACAGTCTGGAACACAGCAGCTATGACCTGTTCCTGCACAAGGGCAGTGTGCCGCAAGGCTTGCCTGGTCAGTTGTTGTTGCCCACCAGCCACGAGCGTATTTCCCTGTTGCCATCGAGCACCGCACTCGCGACTCTCGAGCGCCAGTCGCCGGGTCAGAGTGGCTTGGGCCTGGTGATTGCCAAGAGCCTGGCGCAACTGTGGCAAGACTTCGACTACGCCGTGATCGACAGCCCGCCGTTGCTCGGTTTGCTGATGGTCAATGCCTTGGCGGCGAGCCAGCAATTGGTAATTCCGGTGCAGACCGAGCACTTGGCGGTCAAAGGCCTGGAGCGCATGGTCAACACCCTGGCGATGATCAACCGTTCACGCAAACAGGCGCTGCCCTTCAGCATCGTGCCGACCCTGTTCGACCGCCGCACGCAGGCTTCCCTTGGCACTCTGCGGGTGTTGCGCGACAAGTACCCGGAAGAAATCTGGCAGGGCTACATTCCAGTCGACACCCGCTTGCGTGACGCCAGCCGGGCCGGGGTGACGCCTTCGCAATTTGACGGCAAGAGCCGTGGTGTTCTTGCCTACCGCGCACTGCTCAAGCATTTGCTGGCAGCACAACTTGTCCCGCAGGTGGCGTGAGATGAACCGCCCGGTAAAAATCACCTCGCGCCCGCAACTCGCGCTCCAGTCTTATCTGGACAGCTTGCTGATGGAGGCGACCGAAGAGTTGCCGCCGGAAATCGAGGCGCTACCCGAGGTTGTGGAGGTTGAAGCAGCTCTGGACGAATTCCAGGCGGCGGTGCTTGAAGAACAGGCTCGTGATGCGCAGAAACTCGCCGTGGTCGCCGCGCTGAAGGTAGCGCCAGTGGTAGCCCCCGTGGTGAAAGCACCTGTTGTGATCGAAGAAGCACCGGCACCGGTTCTGGCGCCTGTATCGACTATCGCACCGCTGCTGCAAGCCCTGGTGCCGCCAGTGGTTGACGTCCATCTGCCGCCGAGCAACACGCCGCCACCGGTGGAAACCGATGGTCGTCCGTCATGGGCCGCCGAGCCATTCGAATGCCTGTTGTTCGATGTCGCCGGGTTGACCCTGGCGGTACCGCTGGTGTGTCTGGGCTCGATTTACTCCCTGGCCGGCCACGAGCTGACGCCGCTGTTTGGTCAGCCGGAATGGTTCCTCGGGATTCTGCCGAGCCAGGCCGGCAACCTGAAAGTGTTGGACACCGCGCGGTGGGTCATGCCTGACCGCTACCGCGACGATTTCCGTCAGGGCCTGCAGTACGTTATTTCGGTTCAGGGCTACGAGTGGGGGCTGGCGGTGCATCAGGTCAGCCGCTCGTTGCGCCTGGACCCGGACGAAATCAAATGGCGCAGCCACCGTGGTCAACGGCCATGGCTGGCGGGCACCGTGATTGAACACATGTGTGCGTTGCTCGATGTTTCCGCACTGGCCGAGTTGATCGCCAGCGGCGGGGCAAAGCACATGAGCAGCGTTAAACCAGCGCACAAACCAACATAAAATCACGTGACGGCAGTGACTGCCGTCGCACAGAACATACACCGCTAGGGCGGTTTTTCGAGGGGTCAGGGTATGAATGATAAGGCGTCGTCTGCAAAGGGTTCCGAAGATCCGATCCTGCAATGGGTAACCTTCAAACTGGACAACGAAACCTACGGCATCAACGTGATGCGCGTTCAGGAAGTCCTGCGTTACACCGAAATCGCCCCGGTCCCGGGTGCCCCGAGCTACGTGCTGGGCATCATCAACCTGCGCGGTAACGTGGTCACTGTGATCGACACCCGCCAGCGCTTCGGCCTGATGAACGCCGAGATCAGCGACAACACCCGTATCGTCATCATCGAAGCCGACAAGCAAGTGGTCGGGATCATGGTCGATAGCGTGGCCGAAGTGGTTTACCTGCGTCAGTCGGAAATCGAAACCGCGCCGAACGTCGGTAACGAAGAATCCGCCAAGTTCATTCAAGGCGTGTGCAACAAGAACAACGAACTGCTGATTCTGGTCGAGCTGGACAAGATGATGAGCGAAGAAGAGTGGTCGGACCTGGAGAACATCTGATTGATTCTTGAGGTGGCGGTCATTGTCCTGTTCCTCTTCTGGGCAGGCACGCTGGCGATGTTTTTGGCGTACATACGAGGCCAACGACTGATCGCTGCGCAGCAGGCCCAGGGCGATGCGCTGCGTGATCAGCGCATCAAGGACCTGACCCGGCGTGTCGAGGACTACCAGAGCGGCAGCGTGCGCATGGGTGAAGACCTGCACGAACTGCGCGCGGTCGTCGGCCCGTTGCCGGACAAGCTGGCTCAGCTGGAACAGCGCGATCCGTCGAGCCTGTCGTTTGCCCAAGCGGCGCGACTGGTCGGGATGGGCGCGAGTGTTGATGAACTGACTCAGTCGTGTGGCTTGACCCAGGCTGAGGCGGAGTTGATGAGTAAGTTGCACAAAAGCTAAGAAGATCAAAAGATCGCTGTCTTCGGCAGCTCTACGGGTGTTCACAAATCCATAGGAGCTTGCCGAACGCTGCGATTTTTTTGCGTTTAGACACCGTTAGATGCGGCTCCCCTTCGCGAAATATATAACGGATCACCCTTTCGATAATCCATGTGCCGTTCGTCTGAACTGGTATTTTTGACAGTGGAGTTATTCTTTCTGTACGGGCCAGACTTGAAGCTAATTTATATTTCAAGAGGGTAAAGGTCCATGAGGGCTCTAGTTGTTTTGATGTTGTGTTTTGTTACACAAGTTCATGCCATGTCCGGGCAAGCCCTGGTCACCGATCTGAATGCCAAGTACACGAGTAACGTTGCGCAGTGTTCGAACGGTACGCCAGCCTACTATTGCTCCGGCGTTCTATTACGGGCAGTGGACTACAGTACGTTTTTCAAGTTTTGGGATTATGGTTCAAAATCGACAATACTGGGCTCCGTCGCGTTCACTTACATTCGTTCTGATGTTGGCAGTACTGCGTTAAATGGCAACAGGAAAAGCGGTTTCATCCTTAAAGATCAAACGTCGGCGCTGGCCGCAGGAAAAGCACTAAACCTGCGTTGTATCTTTCCTTTTCCAACCGAATCACTCGATGTTCGCGCAGATCATGGGTGCGGGTTCGCACCCAAGGCGGAACAACTGAGCGTGGATCTTGCCAATTGTGCAAAGTTGGCGGTTCCGGCGACAACAGCAGCAGCCTGGCTGAAAAACTTTCAGGAGCACCAGTCGTTACCCAAAAATCAATGCTCGCTTAGCACGGTGGTGGCTACACAGTTCAAGGCCAGCCTTGAAGCGCACAAACTTGTTGGTGCC
Source organism: Pseudomonas sp. MDT1-16 (assembly GCF_054898115.1). Taxonomy (NCBI): domain Bacteria; kingdom Pseudomonadati; phylum Pseudomonadota; class Gammaproteobacteria; order Pseudomonadales; family Pseudomonadaceae; genus Pseudomonas; species Pseudomonas sp. MDT1-16. The sequence continues at coordinate 4,416,217 of NZ_CM142717.1, read as the reverse complement.
GCTTGGACCGCCAAACCCACTGAGGTGCTGATTCAAACATGGGATGAGAGCAAACCCGAGAAGCTGCCAATTGAGGCAGTGTTCTATGAGGCATCGGCTCCGGCCAAGTTGGCAGACGCACAGAAGTTCCAGAAAGATTATTATCTGGAAACGTCGCTTTATGTGCCCATCGTCAAAATGAATATGACTGCTGCAAACCACAATATTTTCAGTTTTGACGCCAAAGATCAGAGGTTTGGACAACTGGTGGCCGAGCGCCTGAATGGGCGCTATAACAACGTCTCAAACAATTGTAGCGGGAAGCCTGCTTATTATTGCAGTGGTGTACTTGTGCGCACCACAGGCGCCAAGCCGTCCTATCACGCTTGGGATCCTAGCCCGACGGCAATTACCAAGCAAGGCGTTCCTTTTTCCTACCTTCGTAAAGATCTTGGAATTACCATTCTTGCTTGGGGGGACCTCCATGGTTTCATCTTCAAGGACTTTGCTACGGCTGAGCGGTTGGAAACTTACGCCATAAACCTGCTGTGTTCCTTTCCCTCGGATGCTGCGAGTTGGCAGCGGGTAGGTATAGGTGGGTGCGGGCCACATAAAACTTATCCAAATAACAGTCGCTCATGTGCGGAAGAAGGAGTAGTTTCTATTGCGACATGGACGACGCATTACCGAGCAGTACCCGGATCCAGCTATTATTCGGCGAGGAATGCGCACCAGTGTGGCTTTACTTCCAGCGTCGAACAATTTGCTTTAAGTCTGCAAGCGCGAGGTAGCTTTGAGATTCCAGGCGCCCGATTGCATCATAATGAAGTGATTCTTTCTCTTTGGCCGCAGAGTATTCCAACACAATTACCGCTGTATGCATTTTTTTATCTGCAGAATCAAGGCGGTGGCGCGGGAGTGGGCGGAGCGAAGTATATGCAACAAGACTATTTCAACATCACAGGTGATTTGCTTCCTGTGATTAGAGTGGATCTGGCTCCCGGAGCGCCTGAGGTATTCAGTTATCACGAGAATGATCAGGTCGTTGCGCTATTTGGCCGCTGATCATAAACGCAGATTTTATCTTTCAATAGTAAAGGCGTGGGGTGCGATAAAACTGCATCCCGCGCCTTCTTCCACTGTTGGCTTTGATTGTTCAAAAAGAGATGCGCAGCAAGCGAGAAAACATCAAGTTGTCATTTGAACCGGAATGGTGGACGCTATAGTTGATTAGCACAGTTTTGTTAGTATTCTCTGATACCCAGCTAGTCGGAATATTGAATGCCATTGATGAGCTGTTCTGAATTGGCTGGGTTTCGGTATCCCTCACAACCACTCCGTGCCACCTGACTCTAACCGTATAACCGGTCGTCATGTTAAGAAACTTGACGGTCACTTTTTTCCTGTCAGCAGAAAGCCTGGGTTCACTGAGATCAAACGATTGTGGGTCAACTTTTAACGTCAGCGATTTGGAAATGATCAACGACGCACCTGGTGTGGGGCGAACGCTGTAATTGACTGCTACGCTGCTGGCAATGGAGTCGATAACTTCGAGGCGTGGAATCTTGAAGGGCATCGGCGCCGGGGTGCCAACGGTCAAAGTTTCAGTCTCGTACACATACTGGCCTGTTGCCCAGCGAACTTGTATTTGATGTCCTCTCAGCATGCCTTCGAAGTTTACTTCAATATTGACGTGTGGGTTGTTGTATACATCATTGAAGTTAAGTCGATCTCCGTCAGAGCCGTAGGCTTCAAGTACCTTCGGTGCGATAAGATTCAGTGCATTCAGTTCGGTGTCCATGTTTCCTGTGCTCCCTTCGTAAAGGCGAATGAGTTCACCTAGGCAATCGGTCTTATTGGTGGTGTTAAAGGTCTACTCTTAATACTTGAGAAAACATGCTTTGTTCGTCGATGCCCGGTCGATTGACACTGTAGTTGATCAACACAGTTTTCCCCTTGTTTTCCTCTATCCAATTTGCCGGAATACTGAACTCTTCCGTGACATCGGTTTGTAAGTCTTGCCAGTCAGTTTCCCGAGTAACGACGCCAGTGAGGCGTACGCAAGCGTGGTAGCCGGTGACCATTCCCGGATAACGGACGGTGACCGTGGTTCGATCCGGAGTAAGCCTTGGAGGTGTCAAAACAAATTTTTGAGCATCCACGACCAGCTTCAGGGCGTCGGAGCGGTGCAAGGGGCCGTTGGGATAGGTGCGTACCGTGAAACTGACCGGAACGGTACTGCCGATAGCGTCCACAACTTCCAGTCGAGGAACATTGAAAGTCATCGGGCCAACCGTTGAAACGGTTGTGATCGCACTGTCGTAGACATGCCGACTGGAAGCCCAACGTGCCCGGATAGTTTGTCCGATAGCCATCCCAAGGTACTTCTGAACCTGAATCGTTACATGACTGGCCTCATAGATATCGGCCATTTTCAAACGATCGCCCTGAGGGCCGTAGGCTTCCAGAACCTGGGGAGGTTTTAGTTCAATTGTGGTTTTGATTTTCAGGGCGAGGGGCTCGGAGGTGAGCTTTTGCCCTGCACGCTCCACCCGGAGCGTGATGGTCACGGAACTCTCGTTGCTTTCGTTGGCCCAGTTGAGCGGAATCGGAAATTGCAGCGTCCCGCTTCCCGGGTACGGCTTTGCGGTTGTCTCTCTTTCGACGCGGCCCAGCCAGTTGATCCAGACGCTGTCACCCGCGATCAGCCCCTCTCCCGAAGCAACTGCTTCGATTTTCGTCACGTATGCAGTATCCAGTACGCCGCCTTGTTCACCTGTTAGCGTCGGAGCCGGGATACGGAGCAGATTGACAGTTACTTTAGTGGGTATTGCCCATGGCGCATTAACATGCGGACGGTTGCCGCAGCGGTCTATCACTTGGTAGGTAACTAAATGCCTACCGTCACCTGCGCGCTTGATCAACTGCTCATCGAACGAGATCAAGATCGGATGATTTAGCGGGTCCTTGATCTGATCAGGGGTGACGGAATAATGATCCGCCTCTTCGTTGTTACCCCAGCGCGCGACGATAGAATCGTACACAGTGATGTTCTGATAAGGTTCGATATGCATGGCAATGCCGTTTTTTGCCATATCCCCATCGACCCCGGTGCTGATATCCGGATTGAAGGAGTAACGCAGTCCGGGGTGACCCAGTGGCTCGGGTTTGTCGAGAACACCTCCCGGCAGGGTGCGTTTGATCAATACATTGAGCTTGATTGAATCGATTTCGTTATGGCTGGCGCGTATTAAACGGTAAAAAACCGGGAAAGCGCTGCCATCTAGAATCTGGCCTTTTGGCACATAGAATCGGCATGGTTTGTCGAGCTTTTCCTCTGTGTCAATGATCTCTGTGCTCATGGGGTTCACGGCGTCATCCCAGAAGAGAAGGCATCGGTCACCTATTGCCATGTCAAACCAGGGATCAACGATGACAAGCAGATCCGTTTCCAAGGCATCGGCGCCAATGCTGCCATCGTAGCCTTCGTCGCCATCCAGTGGCGTGATCAATGCGGGAATATTGGGCGCCCAAAGGGCCAGCAAACTGCTGTCCTCAAAGGTGGCACCGGGGGGCGTGGGCAAAGTCATCAGAGCGCTCCTGTGATAAGGGCAGCGCCTGGAAAGGGTGGGTCAACGCTGCTTGTCTATCTGGCAACGAACGCAAGGATGCTAGCTACTGTCAGATCTGACAGTAGCGACGAATGGTAAAAAGCCACCAGTAGCTTTGGGTCGGGCGAATCCTGGGGTCAGTAATCCTCGCCGCGTTCGGTGATGTCCTTCTCCGCCATTGGCACATCCGGATCTTGCCCCTCAGGAAACTTACCCTTCAGATTCCACGCAAACGCAATAATCTCCGCAATCGTGCGATACAACTCCTCCGGAATACTCTCCCCCAATTCCATCCGCGCCAGCAGTTTCACCAGCTCGGCGTTTTCGTAGATGGGCACTTCATAATCGCGGGCAATCTTCAGAATGGCTTCGGCCAGTGCTTCGTCGCCCTTGGCCGTGAGGGTAGGGGCGTGGCTGCCGTCGTATTTGAGGGCAATGGCTTGGCGCGGGGCGTTGGGGTTTCTCATGCGGTTTCGTCGACCCAGCGTTGTTCGAGACGGGTTTGAGGGCCTTGCGGCGGTGTGCCGAGGTGGCAATCCAGATCGCCGACATTCAGGCCGGACGCCAGCAGACGCTGGCGCAGTTCGGCCAGATGACGTTCGATCAGGTTGGCGGTGTACGGTCTTTCGGCCCACAGCTGGCTGGACAAGCTGCCTTTGATCAGTTGCGCCTGAATCTGCAGCGGGCCTAACGGCTCCATGTCGAATGCCAGATCGACCCGCCAGAGCTGTTGCTTCGGGGGACGTTCTTCATTGCGTTCTTTTGGTTGTTCTTTCTCGGGGGCTTCTTCGCGCTGGAACTTGACCTGCAACGGCACGATGTCCTGCAAGTTGCGCATCGGGATTTCCAGCTGCCAGGTGCTCATCAGCCGACCGTCGTCAGTGACGCCGGTCTGTTCCAGGCTCGACAGTTGATGGCTTTGCAGGCGCGAAACTGCCGCTGCCGCCAAACGCAGCAGGTGCTCCAGATCGTTTTCACCGTCCTGGCTCTGCAACAGGCGTTCGGGGAGCGGGAAACTAGTCGGTAGCGATTTGGCGCTGACTTGCCCGAGCATGCCGAGGGCGCTGCGCACGAAACTCGGCATGACCTGGGCCAGCGTGTTGGCGGCAATGATCGCGTTGAGATTCGTGTTGGCCGGCAGGCCTGGCGTCAGTTGGGCGATCAGCTTGAGCAGATCGCCTTTCATGTCCGGGGCGAGCGTGGGGTTCTGTCCGGCGAGCAGTTTGCTTTCCAGGAACATTCCGCTATTGGCCAACGCCAGGGCCAGGCCTTTGGGCGTGCTGAGTTGCCGAACATCGGGCAGGCCGGCGAGCAGCTTGTCGACGGCGGCACGCAGGTCGCTTGAGGTCTGGTCCGATGCTGGCAGGTTTTGCAGAAGCTTGATCAAGCCGTCCAGCGAACCTTGGCGGCTTTGTTGGCTGACCAGTTGCTGCGTGACGGCCAATTGTTCCTGACGGCTGCTCAACGGCATGAATTTCAGCGTCTGAGTGTCCTGCACCAGCGCGCTCAGCAAGGTGCCGATGCGCAGCGGTGTCGGGCTGTCGATGCTCAGGGTGCTGCCGCTCAACGCGGTGTTGAGCAAGCTCACCATCGAGCGAAACACGGTCGGCTGGCCCGGGACCTGCGGCATCACCTGAGAGGTCAGCACTTTGCCTTGCAGCAGGGTGCCAACGGGCAGTTGCGCCGTGTCGATGCGGGTGAGGGTGGCAACGCTGGAGGCGATGGCCTGTTGCACGGTGACGGCCAGATTACCCGCCGACGGCTGGGTGATCGCCAGGCTGGTGCCCTGAGGCAGCGGTTGGGTGCTGGTGGCCTGGACCGTGGTCTGACGGCCGCTGTCGAGGGTGACCTTGAGCAACAGTTGAAAGGTCTGATCCGCCTGCTTGAGCGACAGCACTTCGGCCCGGGCAGTCTGACCGGCAGTGATCAGGCCCTCCATGGGCGTCAGAAGCTTGAGCAAATCGCCACTCACCACCAGCGGCCGCGAAGTCGCAGGCGTGCTCTGCGGTAGCGGGAGGATGTTCATTTCGCCTGTCATACGCGGTCACAACCTGAGGAAATTGCCCTCTTTAGAGTAGGGCATGGCATGTATAATGCGGCCCCGTTGCAACCGGAGCGCTGAAAACAGTTGCAAAAACTTGATCTGGCTCCTTAGAACGGGCCGCCAATGCATTTATCCTGCATCTCTTTAGCGGCCGCACCGCTGCCGACTTGAACCGTAAAGGCCCGTGATCTCTTGACCAGTCCAGTCCTGCAAACCGTTGCCCTTGCTTGTGAGCGAGACCTTCGGCTGCTCTTCGAAAATCTCGAATTGAGACTGGCCAGTGGCGAAATGTTGCAAATCAGCGGCCCCAACGGCAGTGGCAAGACCAGCCTTTTACGTCTGCTTTGCGGTCTGATGCAGCCGACCGCCGGTCTCGTACTGCTCAACGGCCAGCCACTGAACGAGCAACGCTTTGAGCTGGCGCGCAACCTGCTGTGGATCGGCCATGCCGCCGGGATCAAAGACCTGCTGACGCCGGAAGAGAATCTGAGCTGGCTTTGCGCCCTGCATCAACCGGCCTCCCATGAGGCGATCTGGCAAGCGCTGACGGCTGTCGGATTGCGCGGTTTCGAGGATGTTCCCTGCCACACGCTGTCTGCCGGGCAGCAACGCCGGGTCGCGCTGGCGCGGTTGTACCTGGAAAGCCCGCCGCTATGGATCCTCGATGAGCCGTTCACCGCGCTCGATAAACAAGGCGTGGCGCAACTCGAAGAACACCTGGCCGCCCACTGCGAGCGCGGTGGCATGGTGGTCTTGACCACTCACCACACGCTGACCCGGATGCCGGCCGGCTATCGCGACATTGATCTGGGGAACTGGGCCGTATGAGTGTTTTCGGCCTGTTGGTCGCCCGCGAGGCCCGTTTGCTGTTCCGCCGTCCTGCGGAACTGGCCAATCCGCTCGTATTCTTCGCGATCGTCGTTTCCCTGTTCCCGTTGGCGGTCGGCCCCGAGTCTCAATTGTTGCAAACCTTGTCTCCGGGACTGGTCTGGGTAGCGGCCCTTTTATCGGTTTTGCTCTCGCTGGACGGGCTTTTCCGCAGTGACTTCGAAGATGGATCGCTTGAACAGTGGGTCCTTTCGTCGCACCCCCTGCCTCTTCTGGTATTGGCCAAGGTACTGGCACACTGGGCCTTCTCTGGCCTGGCACTGGTTTTGCTCGCTCCACTGCTGGCATTGATGCTCGGTTTGCCAACCGCCTGTCTGCCGGTGTTGCTGCTTTCTTTATTGCTGGGTACACCGGTGCTGAGCCTGCTCGGTGCGGTGGGCGCAGCCCTGACGGTGGGATTGAAACGCGGCGGACTGTTGCTGGCGCTGCTGATTCTGCCGCTGTACATCCCGGTGTTGATTCTTGGCAGTGGCGCCTTGCAGGCGGCATTGCAAGGCATGCCGGCGACCGGTTATCTCCTGTGGCTTGGTAGCCTGACCGCCCTGGCGATAACCCTGACACCTTTTGCAATAGCTGCTGGCCTGAAGATCAGCGTCGGCGAATAATGAGGTCTGGTTAAATTTTAACCAGTAAAGACCCTTTGTGGCTGCTTCGTGATATCGAGCAGCAACCGTGATGGAAACAGTAATGAACTGGACTTGGTTTCATAAGCTCGGCTCGCCCAAATGGTTTTACGGCATCAGTGGCAAACTGCTGCCGTGGCTGAGCGTCGCGGCGTTGCTGCTGATCGGCGTTGGCGTAGTCTGGGGCCTGGCCTTCGCGCCGCCGGACTACCAGCAAGGCAACAGCTTTCGCATCATCTATATCCACGTTCCCGCCGCCATGCTGGCGCAATCCGTCTACGTGATGCTGGCCGTGTGCGGCATCGTCGGGCTGGTGTGGAAGATGAAGCTGGCCGACGTCGCCCTGCAATGCGCGGCGCCCATCGGTGCCTGGATGACCGCGGTGGCGCTGGTCACCGGGGCGATCTGGGGCAAACCGACCTGGGGCTCGTGGTGGGTCTGGGATGCACGACTAACGTCCATGCTTATTCTGCTGTTTCTGTACTTCGGTCTCATTGCGCTGGGCAACGCCATCAGCAATCGTGACAGTGCCGCCAAGGCCTGCGCGGTATTGGCGATTGTCGGCGTGATCAATATCCCGATCATCAAATACTCGGTGGAGTGGTGGAACACCCTGCACCAAGGCGCGACCTTCACCCTCACCGAAAAACCGGCAATGCCGGCCGAGATGTGGCTGCCACTGCTGCTGATGGTGCTGGGTTTCTACTGTTTCTTTGGCGCGGTGCTGCTGCTGCGCATGCGCCTTGAAGTGCTCAAGCGCGAAGCCCGCGCCAGTTGGGTCAAGGCCGAAGTGCAGAACAGTCTGGAGGCCGCGCGATGAGTTTTGCTTCATTTGGCGACTTCCTCGCCATGGGCCATCATGCCCTGTATGTCTGGTCAGCCTATGGCATCTGCCTGGCAGTGCTGGCCCTCAACGTGGCGGCGCCGATCCTGGCCCGCAAGCGGTATCTGCAACAAGAGGCGCGTCGTCTGCGCCGGGAGAACGGCAAGTGAATCCGCTGCGCAAAAAGCGTCTTATCATCATTCTCGCGATCCTGGTCGGTGTCGGCGCTGCTGTCGGTCTGGCCCTGAGCGCCCTGCAGCAGAACATCAATCTGTTTTACACCCCGACCCAGATCGCCAACGGCGAAGCCCCGCAAGACACGCGCATCCGCGCGGGCGGCATGGTCGAGAAAGGTTCGCTGCAACGTTCCGGTGATTCGCTGGACGTGAAATTCATTGTCACCGACTTCAGCAAATCCGTGACCATCAGCTACCGCGGCATCCTCCCGGACCTGTTCCGTGAAGGGCAGGGCATCGTTGCCTTGGGCAAAATCAACGCAGACGGCGTGGTGGTGGCCGACGAAGTACTGGCCAAGCACGATGAAAAGTACATGCCACCGGAAGTGACCAAGGCCCTGAAAGACAGCGGCCAGTCGGCACCCACTCCCGTCAAAGAGGGCTAATTGATGACTTCTGCACTTTATAGTTCAGGGCTGTTCATCCCCGAATTGGGCCACCTGGCGATGATTCTGGCGCTGTGTTTCGCGCTGGTTCAGGCCATCGTGCCGTTGCTCGGTGCCTGGCGCGGTGACCGTTTGTGGATGAGCCTGGCCCAACCGGCCGCCTGGGGGCAATTCGCGTTTCTGCTGTTTGCCTTCGGTTGCCTGACTTACGCCTTCATGGCCGACGATTTCTCCGTCGCCTACGTCGCCAGCAACTCCAACAGTGCGTTGCCGTGGTACTACAAGTTCAGCGCGGTGTGGGGCGCTCACGAAGGTTCGTTGCTGCTCTGGGCGTTGATTCTCGGCGGCTGGACCTTCGCGGTGTCGGTGTTCTCCCGGCAGTTGCCGCAAGTGATGCTGGCTCGCGTACTGGCGGTGATGGGCATGATCAGCACCGGTTTCCTGCTGTTCCTGATCCTCACGTCCAACCCGTTTGCACGGATCCTGCCGCAAATTCCTGCGGACGGCCGTGACCTCAATCCCTTGCTGCAAGACATCGGCCTGATCGTTCACCCGCCGATGCTGTACATGGGCTATGTCGGTTTCTCCGTGGCCTTCGCTTTCGCTATCGCTGCGCTGCTGGGCGGTCGTCTTGATGCGGCGTGGGCGCGCTGGTCCCGTCCGTGGACCATCGTCGCCTGGGCCTTCCTCGGTATCGGCATCACGTTGGGCTCCTGGTGGGCCTACTACGAACTCGGCTGGGGCGGCTGGTGGTTCTGGGACCCGGTGGAAAACGCATCCTTCATGCCATGGCTGGTCGGCACGGCGCTGATTCACTCGTTGGCGGTCACGGAAAAACGTGGCGTGTTCAAGAGCTGGACCGTGTTGCTGGCCATCGCCGCGTTCTCGTTGAGCTTGCTGGGTACGTTCCTGGTGCGTTCCGGCGTGCTGACGTCGGTTCACGCGTTTGCGTCCGACCCTGAGCGCGGTGTGTTCATCCTGATCTTCCTGCTGTTTGTGGTCGGCGGCTCGCTGACGCTGTTTGCCCTGCGCGCTCCAGTGGTGAAGAGTCACGTAGGCTTTAATCTCTGGTCCCGGGAAACCCTGCTGCTGGGTAACAACCTGGTGCTGGTGGTGGCGGCGTCGATGATCCTGCTGGGCACCTTGTATCCGCTGATTCTCGATGCGATGACCGGCGCCAAGCTGTCGGTTGGCCCGCCGTATTTCAACGCGCTGTTCATTCCGTTGATGGCCTTGCTGATGATGGTGATGGCGGTCGGCATGTTGGTGCGCTGGAAAGACACCCCGGTCAAATGGCTGTTGAGCATGCTGACCCCGGTGTTGCTCGGCAGCGCCGCGCTGGCGGTGGTGGCTGGCGTCGCTTATGGCGATTTCAACTGGGCGGTGATCGCGACTTTCATGCTCGCGGCTTGGGTCTTGCTGGCCGGCGTGCGTGACATCTTCGACAAAACTCGCCACAAAGGCCTGATCAAAGGCCTGCCGACCCTGACCCGCAGTTATTGGGGCATGCAAGTCGCTCACCTCGGCATCGCCGTGTGCGCCCTCGGTGTCGTGCTGTCGAGCCAGAACAGCGCCGAGCGCGACCTGCGTCTGGCGCCGGGCGAGTCCATGGCCCTGGGTGGTTACCACTTTGTGTTCGAAGGCGCCAAGCACTTCGAAGGCCCGAACTTCACGTCCGACAAGGGCACCGTACGGGTGATCCGCGACGGCAAGGAAGTCAGCGTGCTGCACCCGGAAAAACGCTTGTACACCGTGCAGAACTCGGTGATGACCGAAGCGGGGATCGACGCCGGTTTCACCCGTGACCTCTACGTCGCACTCGGCGAACCATTGGGCGACGGCGCCTGGGCCGTTCGTGTCCACGTCAAACCGTTCGTGCGCTGGATCTGGTTCGGTGGTCTGCTCACCGGTCTCGGCGGGCTGCTGGCGGCTATGGATCGGCGTTACCGGGTCAAGGTGAAAAGCCGTGTGCGTGAAGCACTGGGCATGACGGGAGCCACGGCATGAGACGTTGGTTAATGCTGTTACCACTGGTGATTTTTCTGGTGGTGGCTGTTTTCCTTTATCGCGGTCTGTTCCTGGACCCGGCCGAGTTGCCCTCGGCGATGATCAACAAGCCATTCCCGGAGTTTTCCCTGCCGGCCGTGCAGGGCGACAAGACCCTGACCAGGGCGGACATTCTAGGCAAACCGGCACTGGTCAACGTCTGGGGCACCTGGTGCATTTCCTGCCGGGTCGAGCACCCGGTGCTGAACAAACTGGCCAAGCAGGGTGTGGTGATCTACGGCATCAACTACAAGGACGTCAACGCGGATGCGTTGAAGTGGCTGGACGAATTCCACAATCCGTATCAGCTGGACATCCGTGACGATGAAGGCACCCTGGGCCTGAACCTTGGCGTTTATGGTGCGCCGGAAACCTTCTTCATCGACGCCAAGGGCATCATCCGCGACAAATTCGTTGGCGTGATCGACGAACAGGTCTGGCGCGAAAAACTGGCGGCCAAGTATCAGGCGCTGGTCGATGAGGCCAAGCCATGAAGCGCTGGATAGCCGCCGCGGTATTGGGTTTGAGCATGGCCGGCGTGGCGCACGCGGCCATCGACACCTACGAGTTCGCCAAAGAAAGTGACCGTGAGCGTTTTCGCGAGTTGACCAAAGAGCTGCGTTGCCCCAAGTGTCAGAATCAGGACATCGCCGATTCCAACGCACCGATCGCCGCCGACCTGCGCAAAGAGATTTTTCGCATGCTCGGCGAGGGCAAGGACAATCAACAGATCATCGACTTCATGGTCGACCGCTACGGTGATTTCGTCCGCTACAAACCTGCTCTGAACGCCAAGACTGCTGTGCTCTGGTTCGGCCCTGCCGGCCTGCTGCTGGGTGGTTTTGTGATCATCGCCGTGATCGTCCGCCGTCGTCGCGTGCAACGCACTGACACCAAGGATGAGCTTTCTGCCGAGGAGCGCGAGCGCCTCGACCACCTGTTGGATAAAACCAAGAATGATTGATTTCTGGCTCGCTGCAGGTCTGCTACTTCTGGTTGCCCTGAGTTTTCTGCTGATTCCCGTTCTGCGTGGTCGTCGCGCGCAGCTTGAAGAGGATCGTACTGCCCTGAACGTCGCGCTGTATCAGGAGCGCGTGGCTGAGTTGCAGACTCAGCAGGAAGAGGGCGTTCTCGATGCCGCGCAAATGGACACCGGCCGCGCCGAAGCCGCCCGTGAATTGCTCGCCGACACCGAAGGCGTCGAGGCGCCGCGCGTGTCCCGCCTGGGCAAACCGTGGCCCTTGCTGGCGGCGATTCTGGTGCCGGTGCTGGGTCTTGGCTTGTACCTGCATTTTGGCGCCAGCGACAAGGTCGAACTGACCCGCGAATTCGCCCAGGCGCCACAGTCGATGGAAGAGATGACCCGTCGCCTGGAACGCGCGGTCGCCGCTCAACCGGATTCGGCCGAGGGCTTGTACTTTCTGGGGCGTACTTACATGGCCCAGGACCGTCCTGGCGAGGCGGCGAAGATCTTCGAACGCACGGTGAGCCTGGCCGGTCGTCAGCCGGAACTGTTGGGCCAATGGGCTCAGGCCCAGTACTTCGCCGACGGCAAGAAGTGGTCGGACAAGGTCCAGGCCTTGACTGACGAAGCGCTGAAAGCCGATCCGAAAGAAGTCACCAGCCTTGGTCTGCTCGGCATCGCAGCTTTCGAAGGCGAGCGTTACCAGGACGCCATCGACTACTGGAATCGCTTACTGGCGCAACTGCCGCCGGAAGACAGTTCCCGCGCTGCGCTGCAAGGCGGCATCACTCGGGCCACCGAGAAACTTGTCGCCAGCGGCGGCAAGGTGGCTCAGGCGCCGGCGGCCAAGGTCGCGGCGCTGCTGAAGGTGCGTGTGGATCTGGCGCCAGACCTGAAAGCCAAGGTCCAGCCGGGCGACAGCGTATTCATCTTCGCCCGCGCCACCTCAGGCCCACCGGCACCACTGGCCGCCAAGCGCCTGACCGTGGCCGACTTGCCGGCGACCGTCGAACTGGGCGATGCCGATGCAATGATGCCGCAGTTGAAACTGTCGAACTTCCCTGAAGTCCAACTGGTTGCGCGCATCTCCCGCGCCGGCCAACCGACTGCCGGCGAATGGATCGGTCGCAGCCAGCCTCTGGCCAGCAGCACCACCGCGCCGCAACAATTGACCATCGACAGCCCGGATAAATAACAGGACACGCCAACATGACCGCCATCGCTCGTATCACCCTCCTCAGTCTGGTTTTGGGGTTAAGCGCTTGTGCGGTCCAGCGGCCCGAGCCGACGCGGCTGCCGCCGATCCCGCCCTCGCAGCCCAGACCCACGCCGTCTACGTCACCCACGCCGGGCAAGCCGAGCATTCCGGCCAAGCCCGCCAAACCGCTGCCACGTACCTCCGCCAGCTTCGCGCCGCCGCCGGGTGGCAACAGCCATTGGGATGCCAAGCTCGGCGTGTACGTTCTCGATGATCAGACCAACACTTTCTACCGCCAGCGCACCTACTATCGCTGGAACAACGGCTGGAGCCGGTCGATCAGCCCGAACGGGCCATGGGAAGACACCGATATCCAGGGCGTGCCGGGTGGGTTGGGACGGCAATTCGGGCAGTAAACAGAAACGGTGATCAAAGGATCACAGGGGTTGGTGTTGTTGGTTAAAACGCGGCTTTACCTATCGAAGCGCCACCGTCGACAAACAAGGTCTGCCCGGTAATAAAGCCGCTCTGCTCGGACAGCAAAAACGCTATCGCCGCAGCGATCTCCTGCGGCTGCCCCAACCGACCCATCGGCACGCGGGCCAGATTCGGCCACCGCGCGGCCAATGCCTTTGCTGGCGCCGGTGATGAGAAAGGTACGTCGGGTCATTGCACACTCCTTGAAAGAACATGCCGCGAGTCAGGCGGCATTTGATCGGTTAGCCGCGAATCGCATCCCGCATCGCTTCAGGCTCAGGTCGCTGAGTGTAATCCGGGTTCACCTCGGCGTGACGGCTTACGCAGAGCAAAATGATTCATTTTTGGTGGGAGGTGCCTTGAATCACACTCTGTAAAACAACCGAGCGTCGCGTCCCGCACTTTTGTGCTTGAATAAAGATAACTCTAGGGTTACTTTTATTCGGGCCTGAGCAAGGAGGCGAGTGGTGCAGAGCAGGCTATTGATTAAGGAGTTGGAGGAGGCGGGCTGGACACTGGATCGGATTACCGGCAGCCATCACATCTTCACTCACCGATACAACCCATACACGATCCCCGTCCCTCATCCGAAAAAGGATTTACCGATCGGGACGGTCAAAAGCATCAGGAGGCGAGCCGGGCTGCATTGCCCGGGAGCCAGTTACGCAGGAGATCCATAATGCAATACCCAATCTGTATCGAGTGGGGCGACGAGAACACCGCCATCGGTATTCAGATCCCCGATATTCCAGGCGCCGTAACGGCCGGGGATACGTTTGAAGACGCCTATAACGCAGCGGTCGAGATTGCCCACATCCTGCTTCAGGAAATAGCGGCTGACGGGGAGTCGATTCCAATGCCGACTTCTGCGGCTGCTCATCGTGGAAATCCAGACTTTGCCGACATGGGCTGGGGAATGCTGGAGCTGGACATCGCGCCATACATGGGCAAAACCGAGAAGGTCAATGTGACGCTGCCCGGCTATGTGATCCAGCGTATCGATCGTTATGTGCGCGAGCACAATGTCAAAAGCCGCTCTTCCTTTCTGGCAGATGCGGCGATGGAGAAGTTGGTTCGACACTGAGTGAAGTTGGGTACATCCCCTTTGTGGACAAGCTCGATCCCGTAGGAGCGAGCGGTGCGGCGGTCCGACTTGCCCGCGAAGCTTTCAGCGGTTACGTACTTACATCCTGTTGGATAGCGTGCTTATGTTCTCTCCTCCAATCGATTTCCGCGGGCAAGGACGGCGTAACGTCACCGATGTAACGGTGCGTCGAGGAGTGAACTCATTAGCAGCCACAAAAAAGGCGACCTACTCAGGTCGCCTTTTTCATTGGGCTCAGGAATTACTGGCCGCTGTAAATCTGATCAAAGATTCCACCATCATTGAAGTGAGTTTTCTGCACAGTCCGCCAGTCACCAAAGGTCTTCTCTACCGACAGGAAATCTACTTTCGGGAAACGATCGGTGTACTTGGCCAGCACCGCCGGATCACGCGGACGCAGGTAGTTCGCTGCCGCAATCTCCTGGCCTTCCGGCGACCACAGGTACTTCAAATATTCCTCAGCTGCCGCGCGGGTGCCTTTCTTGTCGACTGTTTTGTCGACCACCGACACCGGCGGCTCGGCTTCAGCAGAAACACTCGGGTAGATCACTTCAAACTGGTCACGACCAAACTCACGCGCAATCATTTCCGCTTCGTTTTCGAAGGTCACCAGCACGTCGCCAATCTGGTTGGTCATGAACGTGGTGGTGGCTGCACGGCCACCGGTGTCGAGGACCGGCGCTTGTTTGAACAGCTTGCCGACGAAGTCTTTGGCTTTGCTTTCGTCACCACCATTTTTCAGCACATAGCCCCAGGCCGAGAGGTAGGTGTAGCGGCCGTTGCCCGAGGTTTTCGGGTTCGGCACGATCACCTGCACACCGTCCTTGAGCAGATCGGGCCAGTCTTTCAGGGCTTTCGGATTGCCTTTGCGGACGATGAACACGGTGGCCGAGGTGAACGGCGCGCTGTTGTTCGGCAGGCGGGTGACCCAGTTGTCCGGGACGAGTTTGCCGTGGTCCGCCAGGGCGTTGATATCGGTGGCCATGTTCATGGTGATGACGTCAGCCGGCAGGCCGTCGATGACCGAACGCGCCTGTTTGCTGGAGCCGCCGAAGGACATCTGCAGGGTGATGTTTTCGTTGTGCTCGGCTTGCCAGTGTTTCTGGAAGGCAGTGTTGTAGTCCTTGTAGAAATCGCGCATCACGTCGTAAGAAACGTTGAGCAGGGTCGGTGCGGCCTGAGCCACGCTGGTCAGTGCCAGGCCAGCGGCCAGAAGTGAGGCGCCAAAGAGTTTTTTCACTGAGCATTCCTTGTTCTAGAAGTTTTTATTTAGAAAGTGGGGCAATTTGCCAGCGACTATAGCCGGGCTCGCATAGTCCTTTAAAGATTAAAAAGCACTTTGCTTATTCCCGTTTCTTGAACAGTTGATTACCGCACTGCGAGCAGAATGCCGCGCCGTGTTCGTGGTTGTTTTTCTTGCACACCGGGCAGTCGTGTTGCAGTTGCTCGCCACGCATGGCGTTGGCCAGTTCGGCGGTAAAAATTCCCGTGGGCACGGCGATGATTGAGTAACCGGTGATCATCACCAGCGACGAGACCACCTGGCCCAACGGCGTCTTGGGCACGATGTCGCCGAAGCCCACGGTGGTCAGCGTGACGATAGCCCAATAGATGCCTTTGGGAATGCTGGTGAAGCCGTGTTCCGGGCCTTCGATCACGTACATCAGCGTGCCGAACACCGTGACCAGCGTGCAGACGCTGACCAGAAACACCACGATCTTCTGCTTGCTACCGCGCAATGCGGACATCAGATAGTTGGCTTGCTTGAGGTATGGGCTGAGTTTGAGCACGCGGAAAATCCGCAGCATCCGAATGATCCGGATAATCAGCAGGTACTGCGCATCGGCGTAATACAGCGCGAGGATACCGGGCACGATCGCCAGCAAATCCACCAGCCCATAAAAGCTGAACGCATAGCGCAATGGTTTGGGCGAACAGTACAGCCGCAGGCCGTATTCGATGGCGAAGATAACGGTGAAGCCCCACTCGATGTACGCCAGCAGGTTGGCGTAGTTCTGGTGAATGGAGTCGATGCTGTCGAGCATCACGATCACAATGCTGGCGAGGATGATCAACAACAGGATACCGTCGAAGCGCCGACCGGCCACTGTGTCGCTCTGGAAAATCATGACGTAGAGGCGATGGCGCCAGTCGTTGTTACTTTCCATTAGGTCTTGCCCAAGCCGATAAAGAGAGAAGCCTGGGTGATTGACGAGGATTGCGCAAGCGGGACGCCGAGTCCGCCATGTTCAGCCGGTTCTAGTCGTTCATGGCTTAAGAAATTGACTCTCTCGTCGATATATCGACTTCCCACAGAAACAAAAGCCCTTGTTTTGATGTGCGGCTTGGATTTCAGAACCACACGGAAGCGATATGGATAGTCAGTTTTTCAAGAAAAGCCTGCTGGCAATGGTTGTCAGCGCTTCGACCGCTCAGGTATTTGCCAGCGAGTACGACCTGAGTCAGGGTTTCAAGGACTGGACTGGTCAAACCCTTGGTGAAACCTTGACCCTGACCGGGCAACGAACCCGCCAGAGCAACACGGACAAAACGGGTGTCACGTTCTTCCAGAACACTGTCGCGGGCTCACTCATTAACCGGGGCGACTTCACTTTCGACGCTCAAGGCGCGACGGTGACCGGGATCGGACTGGATGTCAGTTTCCTCAACTCCAGCGGCAGCAACATTCAGGGTGACTTCATCAATGCCGGCAAGCTTTCTCTTTCCAACGTGAATAACGCTGAGGGAATCGAGATCGCCAATACCACTATCACCGGTAATGTCATCAACGCCGGGACTGTCTCCATCACCCAGTCATTGGGAGCCAATATCTATGGCGAGCCTGAGGGTATCTACCTCCATGGGACCACTATTGGCGGCGATCTGATCAACAGTGGTGTTGTCGATGTGCAGGGTAACTATGCCGTGGGGCTGATTCTGGATTCCCATTCCGGACATCCCGTGAGCATCGCCGGCAGGCTTCTCAACTCAGGAACGATTCGAGCCACGGGTCAGAACGCCTCCGCTTTTCACGTCGAGACCCAAACCAGCGCGTTGAGGATCGAGAACAGCGGCTCGATCCTAAGCGTTGGCAAGAACTCCGCGGCTATCGGGTTTTTGGAGGGTTCAGTCGATCATTTGCTCAACACCGGGACTATTGAGGCATCGGGTGAAGACGCCGTGGGCATCAAACTCGGCGGTGCTACTTTCACGCAGAATGCTGTGGCTGGCGCTCGGGGCATTATCAACTCCGGCAATATCACTGCAGACGGTGTTGCGATCCGGGTCGATGCGGACCAGACATCAGCGTTCGAGATCAACCAGCAAGGTGGCGAAATTCGCAGTAATCATGCGGCGGCCATCGATGGCGCAGGGTTGGCGCAACTGAACTGGGCCGGCGGTGCGATCAAGGGCGATCTGCTCAACCTCAATGGGGTGAATGTGGCTGGTCAGGCCAATTACACCGGTAGCAAAATCGACAGCACGGTTTCCATCGTTTCGGGATCTCTAAACCTTCAGAACCAGGGGGTCGAAATTACCGGTGACCTGAGCGTCGGTGCCAACAGTGGCATCGATATGTTGCTTTCGGATCGCGTCACACCCGGTACGCCTTATTTGACGGTGGACGGCAAGGCCACCTTCGCCCACTCCTCCAGAGTGACGTTGAATGCTAAACTAGGTGATTTCACGCCGACCGCTGCCGGCACTCAATACACACTGGTCAAGGCCAGTAGCCTGCAGAACAACGGGTTGAGCGTCACCAGTTCGTCCTCGTTGTTGAACGTCGCCAGCTATACAACCAATGCTCAGACCGTCAACGCACTGGTCACACTGAAAAGTGACAGTCAGGTGGATGAAGAGCAGGGGAGCATCGGCACCTCCAGCAGCACCCGCGAGATCCTCAATCGCTTCAAGAATGGCCCGCTGGGACAATTGAACAGTGATGATGCGGTCTTCAAAGCCTTTGCCAACGCCTCCTCCCAAGAGGAACTGGCAAAGCTCGGTGAGCAACTGGCTCCGGAAGTCAGCGGTGGGGCTGTTAATGCGGCAGTGTCGGGTCAGGCGATGATGAATGGAGCGATCGGCAACCGCGTGTCCGGTCTGCGCTCGGGGCTCTCATCAGGGGATTCGCTGGCAGATACCGGCGTATGGATTCAGGGTTTGAGCAGCAACCAGGATCAGGACAATCGTGATGCGGTCGCCGGTTATTCGGCCAACAGCAGCGGTATTGCCGTCGGGGCGGATGGCAAGCTGAATGCCAACTCCACCGTGGGTCTGGCCTATTCCTATCTGAACACTAACGTCACCTCCGATACCGGAAATAAAACCGGTGTACAGGGCAGCGCATTGACGCTGTACGGTAGCTGGGATCTGCGCAACTGGTTTGTCGATGGCAGCCTCAGTTACGGGCGCAATGACAATGACAGCAAACGTTATGTCGCCGACAGCGTGGCCAAGGCCAGCTACAACAGTGACGCGTGGGCCCTCAACGCCTTGAGCGGTTACACCTTCAAACTCACCGACCAACTGATTATCGAGCCGCGCGTCGCCGCACGTTACACCAATATTCAGCTGGACAGTTTTAATGAGCATGGCTCTTCGGCCGCCCTGCACTCCAATGCCCAGCGCTTCGAAATTGGCGAGCTGGGTGCCGGGTTGCGAATGGCCGCTGACGTGCCATTGCTCAATGGCACCCTTACACCTGAAGCGAGCGTGATGGCTTACCATGACTTCATCGGTGACCAGATCAATCAGACCTCCAGTTTCACCTTGGGGGGCTCGCCGTTCATTGTCGCGGGAGCCAGTCCGGTGCGTGATAGTTATGAAGGTCGCATAGGAGTGAAGTATCAAATTGATGCTCTAACCTTGGGGACCCATTACAGCTATCAAGCGAAGACCGGTTTTAACGCCGACACCTTTACCCTTGAAGCGCGCTACGCTTTTTGATCGACTGGATTGCAACGGTTCGCGCTGGCGGACCGTTGCGTCTGATCAACAGATTAAAACCATGTTTAAAGCACTGGCCGCCATCGGCTTCGCGCTCCTCGGGCTCAGCGGATGCGCGGGTAAAGTCGATTTGCAGGCGGTAAGCCAAGGCTCTTCACTTACTCCTGGCACGCTCGATAGTTCACCTTACACACTCATGGCCTTGCTACCGCCACCAGGGGGCTACAAGCATCTGCGTGTTTACATTGAAGGCGATGGTCGGGCGTGGGCGACACGGTCTCAACCGAGTATCGATCCGACCCCTCGCGTGTCCTTGATGGCGAGATTGGCCGCTGGAGATCGGGGGGCCAGCGCGTATCTGGCGCGCCCTTGTCAGTTCGTGACATCACCGGGTTGCAACACTGATTTGTGGACTTCCGGTCGTTTCAATTCATTGGTCATAGAGACCATGAGCGCGGCCCTTGATCGTCTGAAAAGTCGCTTTGCAGTGGAGCAGTTCGAACTGGTCGGATACTCGGGGGGCGCGGCGATTGCCTTGATCCTTGCGGGTTCTCGTAACGACGTAACTCAGGTGCAAACGATTGCCGGGAATCTCGACCCTGTAAAGTGGGCGAAGCTGATGCAGCTCGCGCCATTCTCGAAACCGGTGACACCTCTGGAGTTTCGCGACAAGTTGCGTGCGCTCCCGCAACGCCATTTCATCGGTTTGAATGACAAGGTCGTGCCGCCTCAAATGCTCCAGGTCTATACCACGCAGCTTCAGGGCAAATGCCTGGAAGTCGTCGAAACGCTCGCCACCCACGATCAGGGATACGATGAAAGTTGGGGGTCGCGGTCGGATCTGCCATTGGCTTGCGAGACTGACCCCTTGCGCTGAATGCAGATTCAGCCTTTTCAGGCGCCACCCTTGGTTTGGCGCTCAATAGCGCAAGGCGCACTGTCGACAGCGGCCTGGCGCAACACCCGAATGCCGGCACGGATCAGCCAGCAGGCGAGGATGAAGGGCGCGGTGAGCGTGGATAGTCCCAGCGCGGCAAAGCCCGGTGTGAGCAACACGGCCAATACAATGCCGAGCAGCGGCAACCAGGGTTGACGGCGATTCTGGCTGAAAGCGAGGGCGGCGAGCACCGCGTTGTAACCGCTCAAACCCAGCAGCGCGTTTGCAGTTTCGTGATGCAGTAAAGCGAAGCCTAGGCCGGCAGTGGAGCCCAGCAGTGCCCAAAGGAACGCGCGGCGATCGGCGATCAGCAAACCCGCAGCAATCAGAGCACCAGCCAGCGGATGATCCAGAAACATCACCTGACCGAGCCCTTTCAATGAAGCGACGAGCAGGTTGAGTGTGTTTATCTCGATCACAGGCGCGGGTAATTGAGGCGCGGCAAACGAAAGCAGGATCCAGCTCAACCCGACAAAGGGCGCGGTGTAGGCGGGCAGGCAATGATGATCGCGAGCACGCTTGAGCCATTGCTGGGTCAACATCGCGCTTAGGCCGCCAGCGGCGATGATCAGCGGCGGCAACATCGCTGACCATGGGAAGTAGAGGCTCAGCAGCAAACCGAGCAAGACACCGTTGTAACTGAAAAGCCCAGCCTGTCGATCAGCCTTGGCATAACCGCGTCGTTGCGCGACGAGCAACCCGGCGACACCGCCCAGCAGCGCACCGCCCAGCAGAGCCGGCGCGGTAAAAAGAATGGCCAGCAGGCACAGCAGGCCGCACAGCGGATGGCGCTGGAGGAAGACCTGACTGAAACCGTTGAGCAGGGCAGTCGCCCAGTCGGGGCAATGGGTGTTGAAGTGGTTGGCAGGCATTTTAAGGTCTGTGGTGTACGTTACAGATCGTTCCCACGCTCTGCGTGGGAATGCCTCAATGGACGCTCTGCGTCTGCTCTTGGGACGCGGAGCGTCCCGGGCTGCATTCCCACGCAGAGCGTGGGAACGATCATCGTGTAAGGGTTAAATCAATGTTTCGATACGCAGTGAGTTAGTCGACCCCGGCTGCCCAAACGGCACACCCGCCGTGATCAATAAGGTGTCGCCACGCTTGGCCATGCCCTGTGCCTGCGCAATCTCCAGCGCCGTCGAGCACACCTCATCCACCTGCCGCAGCCGGTCATTGACCACCGAGTGCACGCCCCACGCTACCGTCAACCGGCGAGCGGTTTGCAGGTTCGGCGTCAGGTTCAGGATTGGCACCGTCGGCCGCTCCCGCGCGGCTCTCAAACTCGACGTGCCGGACTCGCTGTAATTCACCAGCACCGCCACCGGCAGCACATTGCTAATGCGGCGGATCGCGCAGCTGATCGCGTCGGACACCGTCGCTTCAGCCTTCGGCCGGCTCACGTCCAGCTGCGCCTGATAATCCGGACCGTTTTCCACTTGGCGGATGATCTTGCTCATCATCTGCACGGCTTCCAGCGGGTACTCGCCGGACGCAGTTTCCGCCGACAACATCACCGCATCCGCACCTTCGGCCACGGCGTTGGCAACGTCGGTCACCTCCGCCCGGGTCGGGGCAGGGGAGAAGCGCATCGACTCGAGCATTTGCGTGGCCACCACCACCGGTTTGCCGAGTTCGCGGCAGATGCTGATGATGTTTTTCTGAATCTGCGGCACGCTTTCGGCCGGCACTTCCACGCCCAGGTCACCGCGAGCAACCATGATCGCGTCGCTCAACTCAGCGATCTCGCGCAGTTGAGTCACGGCCGATGGCTTCTCGATCTTGGCCATCAGAAACGCTTTGTCGCCGATCAGTTCGCGCGCCTCGCGAATGTCTTCAGGACGCTGCACAAACGACAGCGCCACCCAGTCCACACCCAGCTCCAGACCGAAGCTCAGATCGCGACGATCCTTGGCCGTCAGTGGGCTCAGTTCCAGTACCGCTTGGGGGACGTTCACGCCTTTGCGGTCCGACAGCTCGCCGCCATTGAGCACGGTGGTATCGATCGCGTCGGAGTATTTGGTGACCACACGAAGACGCAGCTTGCCGTCGTCCAGCAGCAGGTCCATGCCCGGTTCCAGCGCCGCGATGATTTCCGGGTGAGGCAAGTTGACCCGGCGTTCATCACCCGGCGTCGGGTCAAGATCCAGACGCAAGGCCTGACCGCGATGCAGTTGCACCTTGCCCTCGGCGAACTTGCCGACCCGCAGTTTCGGGCCTTGCAGGTCCATCAGGATGCCCAGCGGACAATTCAGCTGGCGCTCGACTTCACGAATCCACTGATAGCGCTGAGCGTGGTCGGCGTGATCGCCGTGGCTGAAGTTCAGGCGAAAGATGTTGACCCCGGCCTGCACCAGCTCACGGATGTCGTCGATCCCGTCAGTGGCAGGACCGAGGGTGGCGAGGATTTTAACCTTCTTGTCAGGCGTCATTTTCAGGGGTCTCGAGAATCAGGATGGCTCGGAAGTCGTTAACGTTGGTGCGGGTCGGCTCGGTGACGATCAGCGCGTCCAGCGCCTCGAAATAGCCGTAGCCATTGTTGTTGTCCAACTCGTCGCTGGCGCTCAAGCCGAGTGCGGCGGCGCGGGCGTAACTGTCCGGGGTCATGATCGCGCCGGCGTTATCCTCGGATCCGTCAATGCCATCGGTGTCACCGGCCAGCGCGTAGACGCCGGGCAGGCCTTTGAGGCTGTCGGTCAGGCTCAGCAGGAATTCGGCGTTGCGTCCGCCACGACCATTACCGCGTACGGTGACCGTGGTTTCGCCGCCCGAGAGGATCACGCAAGGCGCTGCCAGCGGCTGACCGTGCAGCACGACCTGACGAGCGATACCGGCGTGAACCTTGGCCACTTCGCGGGACTCGCCTTCCAGGTCGCCGAGGATCAGCGGGCTGAAGCCGGCCTGACGTGCTTTCACCGCAGCGGCTTCAAGCGACTGCTGCGGACGGGCGATCAACTGGAAATGACTGCGCGCCAGGCTCGGATCGCCGGGTTTGACCGTCTCCGATTCCGGGCTCTGCAGCCAGTTGCGCACCGAGACCGGAACGTCTATGGCGTAGCGCTTGAGGATCGCCAACGCTTCGGCCGAGGTGCTCGGATCGGCCACGGTGGGACCGGAGGCGATGACCGTGGCGAGGTCGCCCGGTACATCGGAAATCGCGTAGGTATAAACAGTGGCAGGCCAGCAGGCTTTGCCGAGGCGGCCACCCTTGATCGCCGAGAGGTGTTTGCGTACGCAGTTCATCTCGCCGATGGTGGCGCCGGATTTGAGCAGGGCTTTGTTGATCGACTGCTTGTCGGCCAGGGTGATGCCGGCTGCCGGTAGTGCCAGCAGGGCAGAACCGCCGCCCGAGAGCAGGAAGATTACGCGGTCGTCTTCGCTCAGGTTGCTGACCAGTTCCAACACCCGTTTGGCGACCGCCAGACCGGCAGCATCGGGCACTGGGTGAGCGGCTTCGACCACTTCGATTTTTTCACACGGGGCGCCGTGACCGTAACGCGTCACCACCAGACCTGTCACTTCACCCTGCCAGCAGCGTTCGACCACTTGGGCCATGGCCGCGGCGGCTTTGCCGGCGCCGATAACGATCACCCGACCGCTGCGATCGGCAGGCAAATGGGCTTCAAGGACTTGCTGCGGATGGGCCGCGTCGATGGCTGTGGCAAACAGCTCGCGCAGGAATTGTTGCGGATCGACCGACATGGCGGGCTCCCGGATTTCTTGTTATTGGGGATATCGGGCCTTGCATCGCCCTCTGTAGGAGCGAGGCTTGCCCGCGAACCGGACGCCACGGTGTTTCTGCTGCACCGAGGCGATCCCTTCGCGGGCAAGCCTCGCTCCTACAGGGGAGCGGGGAGGTGGCTTACTTATCGCGAATCGAGAAATTCGCCATGTGTTCCAGGCCCTTGATCAGCGCCGAGTGGTCCCAGTTGCTGCCGCCGATGGCCGCGCAGGTGCTGAACACTTGTTGGGTGTTGGCGGTGTTCGGCAGGTTGATGCCCAGCTCGCGTGCGCCGGCCAGGGCCAGGTTCAGGTCCTTCTGGTGCAGGCTGATGCGGAAGCCTGGGTCGAAGGTGCCTTTGATCATGCGCTCGCCGTGAACTTCGAGGATCTTCGAGGAGGCGAAACCGCCCATCAGCGCTTCACGGACCTTGGCGGGATCGGCACCGTTTTTCGACGCAAACAGCAGGGCTTCGGCCACGGCCTGAATGTTCAGCGCGACGATGATCTGGTTCGCCACTTTGGCGGTTTGACCGTCGCCGTTGCCACCCACCAGAGTGATGTTCTTGCCCATCGCCTGGAACAGCGGCAGAGCGCGTTCGAAGGCATCGGCATCGCCGCCGACCATGATGCTCAAGGTCGCAGCCTTGGCTCCGACTTCACCGCCGGACACCGGCGCATCAAGGTATTGAGCGCCTTTTTCGTTGATTTTGGCGGCGAAGGCTTTGGTGGCAGTCGGCGAGATCGAGCTCATGTCGATCACGACTTTGCCTTTGCCAACACCGGCCGCAACGCCGTCGGCGCGGAACAGCACGTCGTCGACCTGCGGGGTATCCGGCACCATGACGATGATGAATTCGGCTTCTTGCGCCACTTCTTTCGGGTTCGCCAGGGCGACGGCGCCACCGGCGACCAGGTCGGCTGGGGCAGGGTCGTGGTGCGCCGACAGGAACAGGCTGTGACCGGCTTTCTGCAGGTTCAATGCCATTGGGTGGCCCATGATGCCGGTGCCGATAAATCCGATTTTAGCCATGAGAAATTCCTCTTGTTTTTATAGCTGCCCCCTCATACATGGGGAGCGCTTCAGATAGCGTTATGAGTCTTCAACCAACCCAGACCTGCTTCAGTAGTGGTCAGCGGCTTGTATTCACAGCCAACCCAACCCTGATAACCGATGCGGTCCAGGTGTTCGAACAGGAAGCGGTAGTTGATTTCACCGGTGCCCGGTTCGTTGCGCCCTGGGTTGTCGGCCAACTGGATGTGGTTGATCTCGCCTAGGTGCGCGGCCATGGTGCGGGCGAGGTCGCCCTCCATGATTTGCATGTGATAGATGTCGTATTGCAGGAACAGGTTGGCGCTGCCGACCTGTTCGCGAATCGACAGGGCTTGCGCCGTGTTGTTCAGGTAGAAACCCGGGATGTCGCGGGTGTTGATCGCTTCCATCACCAGTTTGATGCCCGCCGCTTGCAGCTTGTCGGCGGCGTACTTGAGGTTGCTGACGAAGGTTTTTTCCACGGTGGCATCGTCGACGCCTTGTGGACGAATCCCGGCCAGGCAGTTGACTTGGGTATTGCCCAACACTTTTGCGTAAGCAATCGCCAGGTCGACACCGGCGCGGAACTCTTCAACCCGATCCGGCAGGCACGCGATACCGCGTTCACCCTTGGCCCAGTCACCGGCCGGCAGGTTGAACAACACTTGGGTCAGGCCGTTGGCGTCGAGCGTGGCTTTGATGTCGGCGGAGCTGAAGTCGTAAGGGAACAGGTATTCGACACCACTGAAGCCGGCCTTGGCGGCGGCTTCAAAACGGGCAAGAAAATCCTGCTCGGTGAACAGCATGGACAGGTTGGCTGCGAAACGCGGCATGGTGGTCTCCTGTAAAAATAGGTGCCTGTAGCCGCTGCCGAGGTACGAGGCTGCGTTGGGCTGCGAAGCAGCCCCCGACGGCGGTCCTGCGGACACGCAACGCAGCCTCGTGCCTCGGCAGCTGCTACAGGTATCAGGTCATCTTAATCAAGCAACGAAATCGCCGTCGGCGCATCGTTGCCAACCAGCGCCAGGTCTTCGAATTCGTTGACGGCGTTGATCTCGGTGCCCATGGAAATGTTGGTCACGCGCTCCAGAATAATCTCGACGATGACCGGCACCTTGAACTCTTCGATCATTTCCTGGGCCTTGCGCAGGGCAGGCTGGATCTGACCCGGTTCGAACACACGCAGCGCCTTGCAGCCGAGGCCTTCAGCGACCGCGACGTGGTCGACACCGTAACCGTTGAGTTCCGGAGCGTTCAGGTTATCGAAGGCCAGTTGCACGCAGTAGTCCATGTCGAAACCGCGCTGAGCCTGACGAATCAGCCCCAGGTACGAGTTGTTGACCACCACGTGGATGTACGGCAGCTTGAACTGCGCACCCACCGCCAACTCTTCGATCATGAACTGGAAGTCATAGTCGCCCGACAGCGCCACGACCTTGCGGGTCGGATCAGCCTTGACCACGCCCAGCGCTGCCGGAATGGTCCAGCCCAACGGGCCGGCCTGACCGCAGTTGATCCAGTGACGCGGTTTGTAGACGTGCAGGAACTGCGCGCCGGCAATCTGCGACAGACCGATGGTGCTGACGTAGCACGTGTCCTTGCCGAACACCTGGTTCATTTCTTCATACACGCGCTGCGGCTTGACTGGCACGTTGTCGAAGTGAGTCTTGCGCTGCAGGCTGGATTTGCGCTGCTGGCAGTCTTGCAACCAGGCACTGCGGTTTTTCAGCTTGCCGGCGGCTTGCCATTCGCGAGCGACTTCGATGAACACGGTCAGCGCGGCAGCGGCGTCGGAAACGATGCCCAGGTCCGGGGTGAACACGCGGCCGATCTGGGTCGGTTCGATGTCAACGTGAATGAATTTTCGGCCTTCGGTGTAAACGTCGATCGAACCGGTGTGGCGGTTGGCCCAACGGTTACCGACACCCAGCACCACGTCCGACTTCAGCATTGTCGCGTTGCCGTAGCGGTGCGAGGTTTGCAGGCCAACCATGCCGACCATCAACGGGTGATCGTCCGGGATGGTGCCCCAGCCCATCAAGGTCGGAATCACTGGAATGCCAGTCAGCTCGGCGAACTCCACCAGCAACTCGCTGGCGTCGGCATTGATGATCCCGCCACCGGCAACCAGCAATGGACGTTCGGCCTGGTCGAGCATGGCCAGCGCCTTCTCGATTTGCACGCGGTTAGCGGTTGGCTTGGCCAGTGGCAGTGGTTCGTAGGCATCGATGTCGAATTCGATTTCGGCCATCTGCACATCGAACGGCAGGTCGATCAACACAGGGCCTGGACGGCCGGAGCGCATTTCGTAAAAGGCTTTCTGGAACGCATAAGGCACTTGGCCCGGTTCCATGACGGTGGTGGCCCACTTGGTCACTGGCTTGACGATCGCGGTGATGTCGACAGCCTGGAAGTCTTCCTTGTGCATACGGGCGCGGGGTGCTTGCCCGGTGATGCAAAGGATCGGGATCGAGTCGGCCGAGGCGCTGTAGAGCCCGGTGACCATGTCGGTACCGGCAGGGCCGGAAGTGCCGATGCACACGCCGATGTTGCCAGCCTTGGTACGGGTGTAGCCCTCGGCCATGTGCGAGGCGCCTTCAACGTGCCGAGCGAGGACGTGATCGATGCCACCGACCTTCTGCAAGGCGGAGTACAGCGGGTTGATCGCGGCGCCGGGGATGCCAAAAGCGGTATCAACCCCTTCACGGCGCATCACCAGAACGGCGGCTTCGATTGCTCTCATTTTGCTCATGGTTTTGGTGCCTCGTACGTTTTGTAATTGTATACAAGTGGCTTTGCGCAGAGTGTATTCACGGCGGACGGCGCAGGTCAATCCATTTTCTCAAGCGGCCGTTTCATTCGTCGGAAGCCTCATCTGCTGTGGCTTTTCGTCGCATGTGGCGCTTTTCGAGAATTATTGTATACAAAAATATAACTCATTGTGTTCTATTTGTTGCATCGGACTGCTGAACAAAGAGCAGTCCAACCGTTTTCCCTATAACAAAATGAGGACGGCACCATGAGCGCTTTAACCTTGAAAGTTGCAGTCAACCTGATCAGTCAGGCCATCTCCGCGGGGCGTGCAATCTCGGCGGCTCCATTGACCATCGCAGTACTGGATGCCGGTGGGCACTTGGTTAGCCTGCAACGCGAAGATGGCGCCAGCCTGTTGCGCCCGCAGATCGCCATCGGCAAAGCCTGGGGCGCCATCGCCCTGGGCAAAGGCTCACGCCTGCTGGCGCTGGACGCCCAACAACGCCCGGCGTTCATCGCCGCTTTGAATAGTCTGGGACAGGGCAGTGTTGTGCCGGCACCGGGCGGCGTGTTGATTCGGGATCAGGAAGGGAATGTGCTGGGGGCGGTGGGTATCAGCGGTGATCTTTCTGATGTCGATGAGCAATGTGCGATCAGTGCGATCGAGGCGATGGGGTTGCGGGCGGATGCGGGGGTGACTGCTTGATTTTGTAGTGACTGAACCATTGCTATCGCGGGCAAGCCCGCTCCCACAAGGATCATCTGAACGACAGAGACCTACTGTGGGAGCGAGCTTGCTCGCGATGGCCGCGCCACGGTCTAGCGGTCCGGCTCACACCCCTTGAGCACCAACCGGATAATCGTCTGCGCCGCCGCCTCATAATCCGCCTCATCGAGCTTGGCCTTTCCGGTCACTGCGGAAATCTGCCAGTCGAAGTCGGCATAGGTCTGCGTCGCAGCCCAGATGCTGAACATCAGGTGGTTGGGGTCGATGGGGGCGATCTGGCCGCGGTCGATCCAGGTCTGGATGCAGTCGATGTTGTGCTTGGCCTGGCCGTTGAGCCGTTCCACCAGATCGGCGCTCAGGTGCGGGGCGCCGTGCATGATTTCGCTGGCGAACACCTTGGAGGCGAAGGGCCGGTCGCGGGAGATGCGGATCTTCGAGCGGATGTAGCCGCTCAGCACTTCACTGGGTACGCCGTCGGCATTGAACGGTGTCGAGGCCCGCAGGATCGGCTCGATGATGCTTTCCAGGACCTCGCGGTAGAGGTTTTCCTTGGATTTGAAGTAGTAATAGACGTTGGGCTTGGGCAATCCCGCCTTGGCCGCGATGTCACTGGTTTTGGTCGCAGCGAAGCCCTTGTCGGCAAATTCTTCACTGGCGGCACGCAGGATCAGTTCTTTGTTGCGCTCGCGGATAGTGCTCATAAACCAGGGGGTTCCTTGCCTGTTCTGGCGGTTGCGCATGGTAGCACCGGCCTCGCGCGGCGCTCAAGAATGCCCCGTGCGGCGCCCGGCCGCGCTATGCTGCGCGGCATTCATTCAAGAAGGACACCTGATTCATGGCAGGAAGCAGTTTGCTGTTGCTGATCGACGACATTGCCGCCGTACTCGACGATGTGGCGTTGATGACCAAAATGGCCGCCAAAAAGACCGCCGGCGTGCTCGGTGACGATTTGGCGCTCAACGCTCAGCAGGTTTCCGGCGTGCGTGCCGAGCGAGAAATTCCGGTCGTCTGGGCGGTGGCCAAGGGCTCATTCCTCAACAAACTGATCCTGGTGCCGTCAGCTCTGGCCATCAGCGCGTTCATTCCCTGGTTGGTCACACCCTTGTTGATGATCGGCGGCGCCTACCTGTGTTTCGAAGGTTTCGAGAAAATCGCCCACAAATTCCTACACAGCAAAGCTGAAGATCAAGCCGAACATGCCGAGCTGGTCGAGGCCGTGGCCAATCCAGCGGTCGATCTGGTGGCGTTCGAAAAGGACAAGATCAAGGGTGCCATTCGCACCGACTTCATTCTTTCGGCGGAAATCATCGCCATCACTCTGGGTACCGTGGCGGATGCTTCGCTGACCCAACAAGTCATCGTGCTCTCGGGCATCGCCATCGTCATGACTATCGGCGTCTATGGCTTGGTAGCTGGCATCGTCAAACTCGACGACCTCGGTCTGTGGCTGACCCAGAAGCCGGGCCAGATGGCCAAAAGCATCGGCGGCGGGATCTTGCGTGCGGCACCGTACATGATGAAAAGCCTGTCGGTGATCGGCACGGCAGCGATGTTCCTGGTGGGTGGCGGAATTCTTACCCACGGCGTGCCGGTGGTTCATCACTGGATTGAAGCTGTCAGCCTGAGCATGGATGGTTTCGGGCTGGTTATGCCGACGTTGCTCAACGCGGTGGCAGGGATTGTGGCGGGTGCGGTGGTGTTGGCGGGTGTGATGGTTGCCAGCAAAATCTGGAAAACCCTCAGAGGTTGATCGTTCCCACGCTCTGCGTGGGAATGCCTCAATTGGACGCTCTGCGTCCGCTTCCAGATGCGACGCAGAGCGTGGGAACGATCAGGCCATTCGATTCGCATCGAATGGCCTTTTTTGTAGCCGATGAATTACTCGGCGATCTGCAACTTGCGCGACTCGGTGTAGACGTAACGCACTTTCTCGTACTCGAACGGCGAGTTCAGCTGGCCGTAGCGGAAGCCGGTCTGGTAGCGTTTGTCGACGCTGCGCAGGACCCAGACCTCGGGGTGGTTGGAGCTGACTTCGGAGACGTTTAGGAAGTTGATCGCCGACTCGGCCGTGTAGTCCACTGCCAGGCCACCGGTGTCGCGGATGTTCGAAGGGCCAAGGATCGGCAGCACGAAGTAGGCGCCGCCCGGTACACCGTAGAAACCCAGCGTCTGGCCGAAGTCTTCGCTCTGGCGTGGCAGGCCCATGGCGGTGGCCGGGTCCCACAGGCCGGCGATGCCGACGGTGGTGTTGAGCAGCAGCCGTGCGGTGGTTTCCATCGAGCGCTGCCCCTTGAACTGCAGCAGGCTGTTCAACAGGTTCGGTACGTCACCGATGTTGTTGAAGAAGTTGCTGACGCCAGTACGCAGGAAGCTCGGCGTGATGTAGCGATAGCCGTCGACCACTGGCAGGAATACCCATTGGTCGAAGCGGTAGTTGAAGTGGTAGACGCGGCGGTTCCACTCTTCCAGCGGGTCGTAGACGTTCAGTGCGTTAAGCGTCGAGCGTTCGAATTCGCGCTGATCCAGCCCCGGGTTGAATTTGAGTTTGCTCAGCGGCTCCTTGAAGCCGTCACTGTCGATGACAACCGGTGCGTTGGCTTTGCTGTTGTCGGCATTGGCAACGCCTGCACAGAGTAACGCTGCAATAAGCAGGAGGTGTTTAGCCACGGAAGAACTCCAGCATGGCGTCGCTGTTGACGCGGTAATTAAGGTTGCCGCAATGGCCGCCCAGTGGATAAACGGTCAAACGATCGCCAAAGGTCTTGCGCAGGAAACCGAGGTCGCCAGGGCCGAGGATCACGTCGTCGGCGTTGTGCATGACGGCGATTTTCGGGCTGTCGTGCAGGTAATCCTTTAGCGCATACAAACTGACCTGGTCGATCAGTTGCAGCAAGCTGCCGCCGTCTGTGCGGGCGCGCCACATCGGGATGACCTGTTCGGTGATGTAACAGTCGAAGTCGCACTGCAGCGCGCGTTTGAGGAACGGCGCGAGGCTGGTGCCTTCGGTGATCGGGTATTTCGGTGGGGTGATGAGGCCGCGGCGGTTGATCAGGTCCGAGGTGAAGGCAATGTCTGCTGCCGAGAAACGGAATGAGGTGCCGATCAGCATGGCCATCTGTTCATTGCTCAGGTGTTGCTTGGACTGCTGAAAGTCGTAAAGCAATGCATCGTTAAGGTCGATGTAGCCTTTTTGCTGGAAGTAGCGGGTCAGTTTGTCCAGCACCAGTTCATAGAACGTTGTGCTGTTGTTAATGCCCTTGACCTCCGTTTGTACAAGCTTGTCCAGGTTGGTGATCGAGGTGTAGAGATTGACCGGCGGGTTGAGCAGCAAGACTTTCTTGAAGTTGAAGCTGCGGCGGGTTTCGTCCAGGTGTGCGACAAATGCCGCGTCCAGCGCGCCCAGGCTGTAGCCGGTCAGGTAGTAATCAGTGACGGGGACTTTCGGGTTTTGTGCCCGCACAGCCTGCATCACCCGGTACATGTCTTCGGCGTCTTCCTTGGTGATGCCGGGTGTAGCAAAACGTGAGGCGGCGCTCATGAAGTCGAAGCTGGTGGGCGACGACAGTTGCACCACATGGTAGCCGGTCTTGTAGTAGAGCTTTTTCAGGTACTCGTTGTGGCTGCTGTCATAGCGCGCGCCGGTGCCGGCGATCAGGAAAATCAGCGGTGCGGCTTTGTCCTGGGTGGCGATGCGATAGGTGAGTTTCTTCACCGGCCAGAAGTTGTCCGGCAGGTCGAATTCACGCTCCGGGCGCAACCTGACGCTGCGGTCGGCCTGATTGATGTCGTCATCCAGCGGCAACTCCGGGCGCAAGTCCGGCGGTGTCGTGGCAATGGTCGCCTCGAACGGGTTCGTCAAGGGGTAGCCATAACTGGCGGCGTCGATGTCGACCGCCAGTACGGACGCACTCAAAATAAGGCCGCCAAACAGGGCGGCGAAGCGCAAGGAACGGAGCATGACTAGATCTCTTAGAGAAAGGTGCCGAATGAAGTTCGCAGGCTATGACCACGGGGTTTGCGCCAAAGTGCCATGGATCGGCACCAATCAGGCCTAATTTCGGAGTAATGGTAGCTGGACGATACACTTTGCAGCTATTTCGTGACCAATTATCTGTTGCGCGCGTTTGCTTACCGCTGGCGGGGGATTAAGCTGGCCGCCGTTTTCGTTTATTGGAGTGCTTCATGTCCCGCCGTCTGCCTGTGATTCTGCTGCTCGTTCTCCTGCCGTTATGGCTGGCCGCCAGTTATGGCGCGCGTTATGGCTTTATGGAGGATGCTCAATGGGTTGGCATCTGTGTGGACGAAGCGAGTCGCTGGGAATGCCAGATTCGTTCGAGCCTGGGGTTGATGATTCACTTCAAGGTCTTGGGCTTCGCGGCATTGGCGGCAGCCGTTATCGGGTTTGTGCTACCGGGCCGGGCAGGGTGGTGGTTGGCCGTGCTGGCGCTGTTGATCGGGTTTCCGGCGTTGGCGTTGTACAACACGACTTTGGCGGTGTTTGCGGTGGTGATTGCTGCTTTGCGTCTGGTTCGCGCCTCTCGCAGCGCCTGACAGTCAGTCTTCGCGGGCAAGCCTCGCTCCTACAATGGATCCCCCAAACCTTGTAGGAGCGAGGCTTGCCCGCGAAGAGGCCAGTCGCCTCGCTGAAGATTAGCCTTTACGAACCCGCAAACTGCGCCACAACGCTGCAACCATCAGCCCACTCACCAGCGCCCAACCCCAGGCCTGCTGGTTCTGCAACCCTTCTTGATACAGCTGCGGCGCAATGCCAGCACCGATGATGAAGGTCAGCAGGGCAATCTCCCGACGCGGCACGCTTACTGGGCGGCACAGATAAACCAGGGCCGGCAACAGGAAAGCGACACTCGCAAAGCTGCGATAGCGCGGGTCGAACACCAGTTCCAGCATCATCACCGCAGCGGCAAACCCCGCCGCTGCCACCCACCAGCCAGCCCGACGTTCCAGCGCATTAAATGCACGTTCACGCCAACCGGTGCGAGCGCTCAACGTCAGTGCCGCATGCGCCAGCACCAACAGATTCAAACCCGTCAGCAGCGCCACCCACAACCATTCACTGGCAAAACGGGTGGTGACACGCGCCAGATCGCCCCAGGCGCCAATCGAGCAAGCCGCCAGGGCACCCAGCAGCGGCAGGACCAACGCTGCGCGAGTGCTGCGAACACGCCCGCCGAGGATCAGTGTGCCGAGGAAGATCAAACCACCCACCACCAGCCACTGCGACCAGTACGGCACGTTCGACACCGGACCTGCCAGCACGCCCTTGTCCTGACGATCGGCGTCGAATAGCCCCCAGTAACCACCGACCGCACCTTCGCTGGCGCGTTTCCACGGCTGGTCAAAAGCTTCGATCAGGTTGTAATGCCAGCCTTGCTGCTCCGCCATGATGACAAAAGAGCGAATGAACTTGGCTTCATTGACCCGGCTCGGCAGAGCGGTTTCGCGCTGACGGCCTTCGCTCGGCCAACCGGTTTCGCCAATCATCACGTCCTTGGGCGCGAATGTGTTACCGAACACCTGACGCACCTCGGCTACATGTTGCAGCGCGGCGTCGATATTCGAAGGATCGTCTTCCCAGTACGGCAGCAAATGGATGGTCAGGAAGTCCACTGCCGGGGCGACTTCCGGGTGTTTGAGCCAGAACTCCCAGACGTCGGCGTAAGTGACAGGCTGTTTGACCTGACTTTTGACTTTATGAATAAGCTTGGCCAACTGCGCGCCAGTGACTTCTTTGCGCAACAGGGTTTCGTTACCGACGATCACCGAGGTCACCACGTCCGCGTTCGCATTGGCTGAGGCGATCAGCAGGTCGACTTCCTTGGCGGTGTCTACCGGATTGCTGTTGACCCAGGCGCCAATCATCAGCTTCAGCCCGTGCTTGCGCGCCAGGTCGGGCAGGGCCTCAAGGCCGGTCATTGAATAGGTGCGGATGCATTCGAAGCGCGTCGCCAGCAGCGCGAGGTCGGCGTCCATGCGTTCGGGGCGCAGCTTGAACGGCTGATCGAACGGCGATTGATCCTTGTCGAACGGGGTGTAGGAGGCGCATTGCAGCTTGTGCGTCGCACTGGCCACATCCGGCAGCATCACCGGTTTACCGAGGCCGTACCAGAAGCCACCGAGGGCAAAAAGCCCCAGCAGGCAGGCGAATAGATAAGCAAAAAAAGGAAAACGTGATGTCGCGGGCATGGTCAGGCCGTCTGAGAGCAAAGCCGCGCATGTTACCTTCATTTGCCGCGTGCTTGGTGGCCTGCATAATTTTGATATGCAAAGTTCGAGCGGATTGGCCGGCGGACGTCCGGTGGTCTAGATTAATGGCGTTCTGATGTCGTTTCTCGATGCCTTGAGGTCGCTGGCAGAGAAGGTCGCCTTTGGCGTGAGGTTGATGATCGACGCATCAGTGCTCTCATAGATAAATCGCGCTGATGTTCGGACGAGTTTGCGGTGGGCGTGATGGGGGCGCTGTGCACCATAACAATACGTTGACGCGACTCGGCATCCGTCGAGCGCAGCACTTTCGGGGAAGTAACGATGAAGATGCGACGACTTTTAGGCGCGAGTGCCGCTCTGGTACTTGCGATTGGCTCCACATTCGCCAATGCCGAGAGCAAAACCCTGAGCATCGGCTACGTTGACGGTTGGTCCGACAGCGTTGCCACCACTCATGTGGCGGCCGAAGTGATCAAGCAGAAGCTGGGTTATGACGTGAAGCTGCAAGCCGTCGCCACCGGGATCATGTGGCAGGGTGTGGCCACTGGCAAGCTCGACGCCATGATGTCTGCGTGGCTGCCTGTAACTCACGGCGATTACTGGACCAAGAACAAGGATCAGGTCGTCGATTACGGTCCGAACTTCAAAGACGCGAAAATTGGTCTGATCGTGCCGGAGTACGTCAAGGCCAAATCCATTGACGATCTTAAAACCGACGACAGCTTCAAAAAACGCATCGTTGGTATC
Source organism: Pseudomonas sp. MDT1-16 (assembly GCF_054898115.1). Classification (NCBI taxonomy): domain Bacteria; kingdom Pseudomonadati; phylum Pseudomonadota; class Gammaproteobacteria; order Pseudomonadales; family Pseudomonadaceae; genus Pseudomonas; species Pseudomonas sp. MDT1-16. The sequence continues at coordinate 4,380,747 of NZ_CM142717.1, read as the reverse complement.
GACGCCGGTTCAGGCGTGATGCTCAAGTCCGAACAGGCCATCAAGGACTACGATCTGACCGGGTATCAACTCAAGGCCAGTTCCGGCGCCGGGATGATCGCCGAGCTGACCCGTGCCGAGAAGAAAAACGAATCCATCGCCGTCACCGGTTGGGTGCCGCACTGGATGTTCGCCAAGTGGAAACTGCGCTTCCTGGATGACCCGAAGGGCGTTTTTGGCGCGGCTGAAACCGTGAACAACATCGGCAGCAAAGACCTGGCCACCAAGGCTCCGGAAGTTGCCAAGTTCCTGAAGAACTTCCAGTGGGCGTCGAAAGACGAAATCGGCGAAGTCATGTTGGCCATTCAGGATGGTGCCAAACCTGAAGCCGCAGCGAAGGATTGGGTGGCCAAACACCCGGAACGCGTTGCCGACTGGATCAAATGATTTGAGCTGACGCGTCTAGTCAGCACCTTCCAGGGCCGCTTGGTATCACTGCCAAGCGGCCTTTTTGCATTCCCGCATTCTTGTAGAGAGAAGACGGGTGCAAAGCAGGCTAATTGTTAATTGCTGAAAAATGGCAAAACCGTCATGTCGTTCTAATACTAAGGTCGTCTGGAACCAGTTCTGTAGCCGCATAGAGTGGATGACGTTACAACTTCATCTGTGCTGCGAGGATAAAAACAATGAACGACAGCATTTACCTCTCGATTCAAAACAGCCCGCTCTTCAAGGAGCTGGTTAGCAAGAGAGAACGATTCGCCTGGATTCTTTCGGCAATCATGCTTGGGCTTTACTCTGGATTCATCCTTTTGATCGCTTACGGGCCGCATATTCTGGGCGCGAAAATCAGCCCTGAGTCTTCGATTACCTGGGGGATACCCATTGGTGTCGGGCTGATTCTCTCGGCCTTTATCCTGACGGCAATCTACGTACGACGCGCCAATGGCGAATTCGACGACCTGAACAATGCGATTCTCAAGGAGGCTCAGCAATGATCCGGCGTCTAATGGCTCTATTGAGCATCGCAGCTTTCGCGCCTGGTGCCTGGGCCGCTGAAGCTCTGACTGGCGAAGTCAATAAACAACCGCTTAATGTCTCCGCGATTCTTATGTTCGTGGCGTTCGTCGGTTTGACCCTGTGCATCACCTACTGGGCCTCCAAGCGCAACAATTCGGCGGCGGACTACTATGCGGCGGGTGGCAAGATCACCGGTTTCCAGAACGGTTTGGCAATTGCCGGCGACTATATGTCCGCGGCGTCCTTCCTGGGTATTTCCGCCCTGGTGTTCACCTCCGGCTACGACGGCCTGATCTACTCGATCGGCTTCCTGGTGGGCTGGCCGATCATTCTGTTCCTGATCGCCGAGCGCCTGCGTAACCTGGGTAAATACACCTTTGCCGACGTGGCGTCCTATCGTCTCGGGCAAACCCAGATCCGCACGCTGTCCGCTTGCGGTTCGCTGGTGGTGGTGGCGTTCTACCTGATCGCGCAAATGGTCGGTGCCGGCAAGCTGATTCAGCTGCTGTTCGGTCTCGACTATCACATTGCAGTCATCCTGGTCGGTGTCCTGATGTGCCTGTACGTGCTGTTCGGCGGCATGTTGGCGACCACTTGGGTGCAAATCATCAAGGCAGTGTTGCTGCTGTCTGGTGCCTCGTTCATGGCGCTGATGGTAATGAAGCACGTCAACTTCGACTTCAATGCGCTGTTTTCCGAGGCGATCAAGGTTCACCCTAAAGGTGAGGCGATCATGAGCCCGGGCGGTCTGGTGAAAGACCCGATCTCCGCGTTTTCCCTTGGCCTGGCGCTGATGTTCGGTACCGCGGGCCTGCCGCACATTCTGATGCGCTTCTTCACTGTGAGTGACGCAAAAGAAGCTCGTAAGAGCGTGCTGTATGCAACCGGCTTCATTGGCTACTTCTACATCCTGACGTTCATCATCGGCTTCGGCGCGATCCTGCTGGTCAGCACCAACCCTGCCTTTAAAGATGCGGCTGGCGCGCTGTTGGGCGGCAACAACATGGCGGCGGTGCACTTGGCCAACGCGGTAGGAGGCAGTGTTTTCCTGGGCTTCATCTCGGCAGTCGCGTTCGCAACCATTCTGGCTGTGGTGGCTGGTTTGACGCTGGCCGGTGCTACGGCGGTGTCTCATGACCTTTACGCCAGCGTGATCAAGAAGGGCAAGGCCAACGACAAGGACGAGATCCGCGTCTCGAAAATCACCACCGTCTGCCTGGGTGTGCTGGCGATCGGTCTGGGCATTCTGTTCGAAAGCCAAAACATTGCGTTCATGGTGGGCCTGGCGTTCTCCATCGCGGCGAGCTGTAACTTCCCGGTGCTGCTGCTTTCCATGTACTGGAAGAAGCTGACCACGCGTGGTGCGATGATCGGCGGCTGGCTGGGTCTGATCAGTGCCGTTGGTTTGATGGTCCTTGGGCCAACCATCTGGGTGCAGATCCTGCATCACGAGAAGGCTATCTTCCCGTATGAGTACCCGGCGTTGTTCTCCATGGCCATTGCGTTTATCGGGATCTGGTTCTTCTCGATTACTGACAAGTCGACTGCGGCTGACAATGAGCGGGCGCTGTTCTTCCCTCAGTTTGTTCGTTCGCAGACTGGCTTGGGGGCGAGTGGGGCGGTTGCTCACTAAGGCTTCAGGTTTGCTCATGTAAGCTGCGTTAAACAGAAATGCCCCGGTCGAGAGATCGGGGCATTTTTTGTTGGGTGGTTTGATTGTGTACATATCCGTTACCGCAGCAACGGATATGTACACGACCAAAGACCCAGCCGGCCTTCAGGCCGCTGAACCAGCACAAACAAAAACGGCCTCTATCTACATAGAGGCCGTTCCCGGTGCAACTTTAAACGTTATCGCAAGACAGGTCTTATTTGCGATCTTCCAGCTTGGTGATGTCACGCGACTCGTAGCCGGTATACAGCTGGCGCGGACGGCCAATCTTGTACGGGCTGGAGAGCATTTCTTTCCAGTGGGAAATCCAGCCGACAGTCCGCGCCAGGGCGAAGATCACGGTGAACATGCTGGTTGGAATGCCGATCGCCTTGAGGATGATCCCCGAGTAGAAGTCGACGTTCGGGTACAGCGAGCGTTCGATGAAGTACGGGTCGGTCAGGGCGATCTCTTCCAGGCGCATGGCCAGTTCGAGTTGCGGATCGTTGGTGATGCCCAGTTCTTTCAGTACTTCGTCGCAGGTCTGCTTCATGACTGTGGCGCGTGGGTCGCGGTTTTTGTAAACCCGGTGACCGAAGCCCATCAGTTTGAACGGATCGTTCTTGTCCTTGGCCTTGGCGATGTACTTGTCGATGTTCGACACATCGCCAATTTCATCGAGCATGGTCAGAACAGCTTCGTTCGCGCCGCCGTGGGCAGGGCCCCACAGTGCAGCGATGCCGGCGGCGATACAGGCGAACGGGTTGGCACCCGAAGAACCGGCCAGGCGTACGGTGGAGGTCGATGCGTTCTGCTCGTGGTCGGCATGGAGGATGAAGATCTTGTCCATGGCCTTGGCGAGTACCGGGCTGATCGGTTTGATCTCGCACGGGGTGTTGAACATCATGTGCAGGAAGTTTTCCGCGTACGTCAGGTCGTTGCGCGGGTACATCATGGGCTGGCCCATGGAGTACTTGTAAACCATCGCTGCCAGGGTTGGCATCTTGGCAACCAGACGGATCGCGGAGATTTCGCGATGCTGCGGGTTATTGATGTCCAGGGAGTCGTGGTAGAAGGCCGAGAGGGCGCCGACTACACCGCACATGACGGCCATCGGGTGGGCGTCGCGACGGAAACCGTTGAAGAAGGTTTTCAGCTGCTCGTGAACCATGGTGTGGTTCTTCACGGTGCTGACGAACTGGGCCTTCTGTTCTGCGGTCGGCAGTTCGCCGTTGAGCAGCAGATAGCAGGTTTCCAGGTAGTCCGACTTTTCAGCCAGCTGTTCGATCGGGTAGCCGCGGTGCAGCAAAATGCCGTTGTCGCCGTCGATATAGGTGATCTTCGACTCGCAGGCAGCGGTCGACATGAAGCCAGGGTCAAAGGTGAAACGGCCCGTGGCCGTAAGGCCCCGAACATCGATAACATCGGGACCAACGGTGCCGGTTAAAATGGGCAGCTCGACGGGGGCTGCGCCCTCGATGATCAACTGCGCTTTTTTGTCAGCCATGTGGCCTCCTATTTATGCTTGAAATCATCAGACAGACCCCCCACGCAGGGCCCGCACCACTATAGTGAGATAAATTCGAATGTCAATTTGCCTAAAGTCTTGCTCCAGAAGGCTTTAACCGGACTTTTTCCTCGAAATTGACTGCCGTTTACGCCTTTTATCCAACTTGTGCAATGCGCTATTAGGGGAAGGTGAACGCGTTGTCATTAGTAGCCTAACTGTCTATACTCGGCCTCCGACCGCCAGGGGCTTTTGGGCCTGCTTTACTGGGGGTCGCACTCCCTGGGTGGTGGGTACCTGACCAGTGCACTCCCCAACAACTTTGCCCTGATTGTTAGGGGCTCTTCAGTGTGAAAAAGCCGTGAATAGCCAACGACCTGTAAACCTAGACCTAAGGACCATCAAACTCCCAGTCACTGCTTACACGTCCATTCTTCACCGAATCTCCGGAATCATCCTCTTTGTCAGCCTGGCCATCATGCTTTATGCATTGGACAAGTCGCTCGACTCGGAAGAAGGCTTCGGTCAGGTGAAAGCGTGTCTGACCAGTCCGCTAGCCAAGCTAGTGACATGGGGCATCCTGTCCGCTCTGCTGTATCACCTGGTTGCCGGTGTGCGCCACTTGATGATGGACATGGGCATTGGCGAGTCGCTTGAAGGCGGCAAACTGGGCTCGAAAATCGTTATCGCCATTTCCGTGGTGGTAATCGTTCTGGCAGGAGTTTGGATATGGTAACTAACGTCACGAACCTGTCGCGTTCGGGCCTCTATGACTGGATGGCACAACGTGTGTCTGCGGTCGTTCTCGCGGCTTACTTCATTTTCCTGATCGGATACGTCGTCGCCAACCCTGGCATCGGCTACGCCCAATGGCATGAACTGTTCGCAAGCAACTGGATGCGTATTTTCAGTCTCCTGGCCCTCGTTGCCCTCGGCGCTCACGCCTGGGTCGGCATGTGGACCATCGCGACCGACTACCTGACGCCAATGGCGTTCGGCAAGTCCGCGACTGCAATACGTTTCCTCTTCCAGGCAGTATGCGGCGTCGCGATGTTCGCCTACTTCGTCTGGGGTGTGCAGATTCTTTGGGGTATCTGATTCATGTCTAATACAGTTAACACGCTTTCGTTCGACGCCATCATCATTGGCGGCGGCGGTGCTGGCATGCGCGCTGCGCTGCAGCTGGCACAAGGTGGTCACAAGACTGCCGTGGTTACCAAGGTTTTCCCGACTCGTTCGCACACTGTATCCGCCCAGGGTGGCATCACCTGCGCCATCGCCTCGGCAGATCCGAACGATGACTGGCGCTGGCACATGTACGATACCGTCAAGGGTTCCGACTATATCGGTGACCAGGACGCTATCGAATACATGTGTTCCGTAGGCCCGGAAGCGGTCTTCGAGCTCGAGCACATGGGCTTGCCGTTCTCCCGTACCGAACAAGGCCGCATCTATCAGCGTCCGTTCGGCGGTCAGTCGAAAGACTTCGGTAAAGGTGGCCAGGCTGCCCGTACGTGCGCCGCTGCCGACCGTACCGGTCACGCGCTGTTGCACACCCTGTACCAGGCCAACCTCAAGGCCGGCACCGTATTCCTCAACGAATACTACGGTGTCGACCTGGTGAAGAACGAAGATGGTGCTTTTGTCGGCATGATCGTCATCTGCATCGAAACCGGCGAAACCTCCTACGTCCGCGCTAACGCCACCGTATTGGCGACCGGCGGTGCAGGTCGTATCTACTCGTCCACCACCAATGCCCTGATCAACACCGGTGACGGCGTCGGCATGGCTCTGCGTGCTGGCGTGCCGGTACAAGACATTGAAATGTGGCAGTTCCACCCAACCGGCATCGCCGGCGCGGGTGTACTGGTGACTGAAGGTTGCCGCGGTGAAGGCGGTTACCTGATCAACAAGCACGGCGAGCGTTTCATGGAGCGTTATGCTCCGAACGCCAAAGACTTGGCTGGTCGTGACGTGGTTGCTCGCTCGATGGTTAAAGAAATCATCGCCGGCAACGGTTGCGGTCCGGATGGCGACCACGTAATGCTGAAACTCGATCACCTCGGTGAAGAAGTTCTGCACAGCCGTCTGCCAGGCATCATGGAACTGTCCAAGACCTTCGCCCACGTCGATCCAGCCGTGTCGCCGATTCCGGTCGTTCCAACCTGCCACTATATGATGGGCGGCGTGCCGACCAATATTCACGGTCAGGCAATCACTCAGGACGCCGACGGCGTTGACCAGATCATCCCGGGTCTGTTCGCAGTAGGCGAAGTGGCCTGCGTATCGGTGCACGGTGCCAACCGTCTGGGCGGTAACTCGTTGCTCGACCTGGTGGTATTCGGTCGTGCTGCCGGCCTGTTCCTGGAGCAGACCCTGAAAGAAGGCGTCGATTACACTCGCGCTCGCCAGTCCGACATCGACGCTGCCCTGGCGCGTCTCGATGGCCTGAACTCGCGTACCGAAGGCGAAGACGTCGCCACCCTGCGTAAAGAGCTGCAAAGCTGCATGCAGAACTACTTCGGTGTATTCCGTACCGGCGAATACATGCAGAAGGGTATCGCGCAGCTCGCTGATCTGCGTGGCCGTATCGCCAACGTCAAGATCAACGACAAGAGCCAGGCGTTCAACACGGCTCGTATCGAAGCGCTGGAATTGCAGAACCTGCTGGAAGTGGCCGAAGCTACCGCCATCGCCGCAGAAATCCGCAAAGAGTCCCGCGGCGCTCACGCCCGTGAAGACTACGAAGATCGCGACGACGAAAACTGGCTGTGCCACACCCTGTACTTCCCGGGTGACAAGCGCGTGACCAAGCGTGCCGTGAACTTCTCGCCGAAGACTGTTCCGACTTTTGAACCTAAGATTCGGACTTATTAAGGGTGGCCGCCATGTTGCAAGTCAGTGTTTATCGCTACAACCCTGATCAGGACGCTGCGCCGTTCATGCAGGAATTTTCGGTCGATACCGGTGGTAAAGACCTGATGGTGCTGGACGTGCTGGCCCTGATCAAAGAGCAGGACGAAGGGTTCTCCTATCGTCGCTCTTGCCGTGAAGGTGTTTGCGGTTCCGACGGCATGAACATCAACGGCAAAAACGCTCTGGCGTGCGTCACGCCGCTGTCCGCTGTCGTAAAAGGTAACAAGCTGATCGTTCGTCCTCTGCCAGGTTTGCCGGTTATCCGTGACCTGGTCGTCGATATGAGCATCTTCTACAAGCAATACGAGAAGGTTAAGCCATACCTGCAGAACGACACGCCGGCTCCGGCCATCGAGCGTCTGCAGACCCCTGAAGAGCGCGAAAAGCTCGACGGTCTGTACGAGTGCATCCTGTGCGCTTGCTGCTCGACCTCTTGCCCGTCCTTCTGGTGGAACCCGGACAAGTTCCTGGGTCCAGCTGCTCTGCTGCAAGCGTATCGCTTCCTGGCAGACAGCCGCGACACCAAGACTGCCGAGCGTCTGGCTTCGCTGGATGACCCGTTCAGCGTATTCCGCTGCCGCGGGATCATGAACTGCGTCAACGTCTGCCCGAAAGGCCTGAACCCGACTAAGGCCATCGGTCACGTACGTAACATGTTGCTGCAAAGCGGCGTGTGATTCAGCTGCTGTAACCCGGCTGTTGTAAATGCAGTACCGCTGTACCCGTAGATGCTACGGCGCAGGCTTCAACCGGCGCCGTAGTTTTAACCTGAGCAGCAGCTTATAAGGCTGCGGCTCTTATTTTGAAGAAATGAGACAAGCAGGGGCATCCGGGCTGGTACCCGGACTATCAGCGTGATCCTAAGTGGCTTGTTTTAGTCGCTGCATTCGGACTTCTGCAAGCGTGCTCGGTGTCGACGCCGGTGGTGTTCCCCTAACCGAGGGTGACCAAGCATGCAAGAAAGCGTGATGCAGCGCATGTGGAACAGCGCCTACCTATCCGGTAGTAACGCTGCCTATGTGGAAGAGCTCTATGAGCTCTACCTGCACGACCCTAACGCTGTGCCAGAAGAGTGGCGCACCTACTTCCAGAAGTTGCCAGCTGACGGCAACACTGCCACCGATGTTTCGCACTCGACAATACGCGATCATTTCGTCTTGCTGGCAAAGAACCAGCGCCGCGCCCAACCGGTTTCCGCCGGCAGCGTGAGCAGTGAGCACGAGAAGAAGCAAGTTGAAGTGCTGCGATTGATCCAGGCCTACCGTATGCGTGGCCACCAGGCAGCCCAGCTTGACCCGCTGGGGCTGTGGCAGCGTCCTGCGCCTGCAGACCTGTCGATCAATCATTACGGCTTGACCAATGCCGATCTTGATACGACCTTCCGTGCCGGCGACCTGTTCATCGGCAAAGAGGAAGCGAGCCTACGCGAAATTCACGAAGCGTTGCAGCAGACATATTGCCGCACCATCGGCGCTGAATTCACGCATATCACCGATTCCGAGCAGCGCCAGTGGTTCCAGCAGCGTCTGGAAAGCGTGCGTGGCCGTCCGACGTACTCCGCCGACATCAAGAGCCATCTACTCGAGCGCGTCACGGCCGGCGAAGGCCTGGAAAAATACCTGGGGACCAAATACCCGGGTACCAAGCGTTTCGGTCTGGAAGGCGGCGAGAGTCTGATTCCGATGCTCGACGAGCTGATCCAGCGTTCCGGTTCCTACGGCACCAAGGAAATCGTTATCGGCATGGCCCACCGTGGTCGTCTGAACGTGCTGGTCAACACCTTTGGCAAGAACCCGCGCGAGCTGTTCGACGAGTTCGAAGGCAAGAAGAAGGTCGAACTGGGTTCCGGTGACGTTAAATATCACCAGGGTTTCTCGTCCAACGTCATGACCACTGGCGGTGAAGTTCACCTGGCCATGGCGTTCAACCCGTCCCACCTGGAAATTGTATCTCCAGTGGTCGAGGGTTCGGTTCGCGCCCGTCAGGATCGTCGCAACGACCCTACCGGTGAGAAGGTTCTGCCGATTTCCATCCACGGTGACGCGGCATTCGCCGGTCAAGGCGTGGTGATGGAAACCTTCCAGATGTCGCAGACCCGCGGTTTCAAAACCGGCGGCACCGTGCACATCGTCATCAACAACCAGGTCGGTTTCACCATCAGCAACCCGCTGGACTCGCGTTCCACCGAGTACGCGACCGACGTTGCGAAAATGATCCAGGCGCCGATCCTCCATGTGAATGGTGATGATCCGGAAGCCGTATTGTTCGTGACCCAGTTGGCCATCGACTACCGGATGCAGTACAAGCGCGACGTGGTGATCGACCTGGTCTGCTACCGTCGTCGCGGCCACAACGAGGCCGACGAGCCAAGCGGTACCCAGCCTCTGATGTACCAGCAGATCGCCAAGCAGCGCACCACGCGTGAGCTGTATGCCGATCGTCTGACCCAGAGCGGTGTACTGGACGTTGAGCGTGTTCAGGCGAAAGTCGACGAATACCGTAACGCGCTGGACAACGGTCTGCATGTTGTAAAAAGCCTGGTCAAAGAGCCGAACAAAGAGTTGTTCGTGGACTGGCGTCCGTATCTGGGCCATGCCTGGACCGCGCGTCACGACACTCGCTTCGATCTGAAAACCTTGCAGGAACTGTCCGCCAAGCTGCTGGAAATTCCGGAAGGTTTCGTGGTTCAGCGCCAGGTCTCGAAAATCTACGAAGACCGTCAGAAGATGCAAGTCGGCGGCCTGCCGATCAACTGGGGTTACGCCGAAACCATGGCGTACGCGACCCTGGCGTTCGAAGGTCACCCGATTCGCATGACCGGTCAGGACATCGGCCGCGGCACGTTCTCGCACCGTCACGCTGTCTTGCACAACCAGAAAGACCCGGGCAGCTACATTCCGCTGCAGAATCTGTACAAAGGTCAGCCACGCTTCGACCTGTACGATTCGTTCCTGTCCGAAGAAGCCGTACTGGCGTTCGAATACGGTTACTCGACCACCACACCTGAGGCGCTGGTTCTCTGGGAAGCCCAGTTCGGCGACTTCGCCAACGGTGCCCAGGTGGTTATCGACCAGTTCATTACCAGTGGCGAGCACAAGTGGGGCCGTCTCTGCGGTCTGACCATGTTGCTGCCGCACGGTTATGAAGGTCAGGGTCCGGAGCACTCTTCGGCTCGTTTGGAGCGTTACCTGCAACTGTGCGCCGAGCACAACATTCAGGTAGCGGTGCCGACCACGCCGGCGCAGATCTACCACTTGCTGCGTCGTCAGGTGATTCGCCCGCTGCGCAAGCCATTGATAGTCCTGACGCCGAAGTCGTTGCTGCGTCACAAACTGGCCGTGTCGACCCTGGAAGATCTGGCCGAAGGTTCGTTCCAGACCGTTATCCCGGAAATCGATGTTCAAGACCCGAAAAAGGTCGAGCGCATTGTCCTGTGTAGCGGCAAGGTCTACTACGACCTGCTGGAAAAACGCCGTGCCGAAGGTCGTGATGACATCGCCGTCGTGCGTATCGAGCAGCTGTACCCATTCCCTGAGGACGACTTGAACGAAGTCCTGGCTCCGTACACCAACCTCAAACATATCGTTTGGTGTCAGGAAGAGCCGATGAACCAGGGTGCCTGGTACTGCAGCCAACACCACATGCGTCGCATCGTTGGCAATCACAACAAGTCTCTCGTACTCGAGTACGCGGGCCGTGATGCCTCTGCTGCACCTGCTTGTGGTTACGCATCGATGCACGCTGAGCAGCAAGAAAAACTGCTGCAAGACGCCTTTACTGTTTAACGCCTTCGCGCACCTGAAACCGAATTTAAGGACCCACAGATAATGGCTATCGAAATCAAAGCCCCCACTTTCCCGGAATCGGTTGCCGATGGCACCGTTGCCACCTGGCACAAAAAGCCGGGCGACGCCGTCAAGCGCGATGATCTGATCGTCGACATCGAAACCGACAAAGTCGTACTGGAAGTGTTGGCCACCGCTGACGGCGTGCTGGGCGCTATCGTCAAGAACGAAGGCGACACCGTTCTGTCCGACGAAGTCCTGGGCTCCATTGAAGCGGGCGGCGCTGCTGCCGCTCCAGCCGCTGCCGCTGCTCCGGCTGCTGCACAGGCTGCTGCTCCAGCGGCCGAAGGCGAAGACGATCCTGTTGCTGCACCGGCTGCTCGCAAGCTGGCTGAAGAAAATGGCATCAACATCGCTTCCGTTGCCGGCACTGGCAAAGGCGGTCGTGTGACCAAGGAAGACGTAGTAGCCGCTGTTGCCGCCAAGAAAGCCGCTCCGGCTGCCGCGCCTGCCAAGGCTGCTGCGCCTGCTGCCGCTGCTCCAGTGTTCGCCGCCGGTGACCGCGTTGAAAAACGCGTTCCAATGACCCGTCTGCGTGCCAAGGTTGCCGAGCGTCTGGTTGAAGCTCAGTCGAACATGGCGATGCTGACCACGTTCAACGAAGTCGACATGACCGAAGTCATGGCGCTGCGTTCGAAGTACAAGGACCTGTTCGAGAAGTCCCACAACGGCGTGCGCCTGGGCTTCATGTCGTTCTTCGTGAAAGCGGCCACCGAAGCGCTGAAACGCTACCCGGCTGTCAACGCCTCGATCGACGGTGCTGACATCGTTTACCACGGCTACGCCGACGTTGGTGTGGCTGTTTCCAGCGACCGCGGTCTGGTTGTACCGGTTCTGCGTAACGCCGAACTGATGAGCCTGGCTGAAATCGAAGGCGGCATCGCCACCTTCGGCAAGAAGGCTCGTGACGGCAAACTGTCGATGGACGAGATGACCGGCGGTACGTTCACCATCACTAACGGTGGTACCTTCGGTTCGATGATGTCGACCCCGATCGTCAACCCGCCACAAGCGGCCATCCTGGGCATGCACAACATTCTGCAGCGTCCTATGGCGATCAACGGTCAAGTCGTTATCCGTCCGATGATGTACCTGGCTCTGTCCTACGATCACCGTCTGATCGATGGCAAAGAAGCTGTGACCTTCCTGGTTACCATCAAGAACCTGCTGGAAGACCCGGCTCGTTTGCTGCTGGATATCTGATTTCGTTGCACAGGCCGTCCAGTGATGGACGGCCCTTCTGTAATGACCAGCTTCGTCCCACGACGGTCCTCAAAAGGGGCCGTCCGGTTTGATTCGAGAAGGAATGACACATGACTCAGAAATTCGACGTGGTAGTGATTGGCGCGGGCCCTGGCGGCTACGTGGCTGCCATTAAAGCAGCGCAACTGGGCCTCTCCACTGCCTGCATCGAGAAATACACCGACAAGGAAGGCAAGCTGGCCCTCGGCGGTACTTGCCTGAACGTCGGCTGCATTCCGTCCAAGGCGCTGCTGGACAGCTCCTGGAAATACAAGGAAGCCAAAGAAGGCTTCGCGATCCACGGTATCAACCACGCTGGCGTGACCATGGACGTGGCTGCAATGGTTGGCCGTAAAGCCAACATCGTCAAAGGCCTGACCTCTGGCGTTGCAACCCTGTTCAAGGCTAACGGCGTTACTTCCCTGCAAGGCCACGGCAAACTGCTGGCCGGCAAGAAAGTTGAACTGACCAAGCCAGACGGCACCGTCGAAATCATCGAGGCCGAGAACGTGATCCTGGCTTCGGGCTCGCGTCCGATCGACATTCCACCGGCTCCGGTTGACCAGAACGTGATCGTCGATTCGACTGGCGCGCTGGAATTCCAATCGGTGCCTAAGCGTCTGGGCGTGATCGGCGCTGGCGTAATCGGTCTGGAACTGGGTTCGGTCTGGTCCCGTCTGGGTTCCGAAGTGGTTGTTCTGGAAGCACTGGAAAAGTTCTTGCCTGCTGCTGACGACGCCGTTTCCAAAGAAGCCTACAAAACCCTGACCAAACAAGGTCTGAACATCAAGCTGGGCGCTCGCGTCACCGGTTCCAAAGTGAACGGCGACGAAGTCGTTGTGAACTACACCGATGCCAATGGCGAACAGAACATCACCTTTGACAAGCTGATCGTTGCCGTTGGTCGCCGTCCGGTGACCACCGAGCTGCTGGCAGCTGACAGCGGTGTGACGATCGACGAACGTGGTTTCGTTTTCGTTGACGACCAGTGCGCGACCAGTGTACCGGGCGTTTTCGCGATCGGTGACGTGGTTCGCGGCATGATGCTGGCGCACAAGGCGTCCGAGGAAGGCATCATGGTTGTAGAGCGCATCAAGGGCCACAAAGCCCAGATCAACTATGACCTGATCCCGTCTGTTATTTATACTCACCCGGAAATCGCGTGGGTCGGTAAAACCGAGCAAACCTTGAAAGCTGAAGGCGTTGAAGTTAACGTCGGCACTTTCCCGTTTGCAGCCAGTGGCCGTGCCATGGCAGCCAACGACACCGGCGGTTTCGTGAAAGTCATTGCTGATGCCAAGACTGACCGCGTATTGGGCGTCCACGTGATTGGCCCGAGCGCTGCAGAACTGGTTCAGCAGGGCGCGATCGGTATGGAATTCGGCACCAGTGCCGAAGACCTGGGCATGATGGTTTTCTCCCATCCGACCCTGTCCGAAGCCTTGCACGAAGCCGCTCTGGCAGTGAATGGCGGCGCCATTCACATCGCCAACCGCAAGAAGCGTTAAGACAAGACAATAAGAAACCACGGCGGAAGGCCCGTCGTGAGACTTGCGTGCAAGACTCACCGCGGAATGTCCGCCGGACGCAGTCTTGCGTAGTTTCACCGGTTATCCGGAACACCTACGCAAGCAGCAGTCACAGGTGGTGCGGCACTGAACAAGTGCAGCACCGAATGCGCAGTACCTAACGAAGACGGTAATAAGCATGAATCTTCACGAGTATCAGGGTAAGCAGCTGTTCGCCGAATACGGCCTGCCAGTTTCCCAGGGTTTCGCCGTAGACACCCCGGAAGCAGCAGCAGAAGCGTGCGACAAGATCGGCGGGACCGAATGGGTTGTCAAAGCCCAGGTTCACGCAGGTGGTCGCGGTAAAGCGGGCGGCGTTAAGCTGGTTCGCAGCAAAGAAGACGCCAAAGCATTCGCTCAACAGTGGTTGGGCAAGCGTTTGGTGACTTACCAGACTGATGCCAATGGTCAGCCAGTCACCAAGATCCTGGTTGAATCGTGCACTGATATCGCTAAAGAGCTGTACCTGGGCGCTGTCGTTGACCGTTCGAGCCGTCGTATCGTGTTCATGGCTTCCACCGAAGGTGGCGTGGACATCGAGAAAATCGCTCACGACACCCCTGAGAAAATCCTCAAGGCCACTATCGATCCACTGGTTGGCGCTCAGCCATTCCAGGGTCGCGAGCTGGCATTCCAGCTGGGTCTGGAAGGCAAGCAAGTTGCTCAGTTCGCCAAGATCTTCGTAGGTCTGGCCAAACTGTTCAAGGATCACGACCTGGCTCTGCTGGAAGTGAACCCGCTGGTGATCAAGGCTGACGGCGATCTGCATTGCCTCGACGCCAAGATCAACATCGACGCCAACGCCATGTACCGTCAGCCTAAGCTGAAGACTTTCCACGATCCGTCACAAGACGATCCGCGCGAAGCGCACGCTGCCAAGTTCGAACTGAACTATGTAGCGCTGGAAGGCAACATCGGTTGCATGGTCAACGGTGCTGGCCTGGCCATGGGTACCATGGACATCGTCAACCTGCATGGCGGCAAACCAGCCAACTTCCTCGACGTGGGCGGCGGTGCTACCAAAGAACGCGTGACCGAAGCGTTCAAGATCATCCTGTCCGACACTAACGTCGCTGCAGTATTGGTCAACATCTTCGGCGGCATCGTTCGTTGCGACATGATTGCCGAAGGCATCATCGGCGCTGTGAAAGAAGTCGGCGTGAAAATCCCGGTTGTTGTTCGCCTTGAAGGCAACAACGCTGAGCTGGGCGCTAAAGTACTGGCAGAAAGCGGTTTGAACATCATCGCTGCTACCAGCCTGACCGACGCTGCTCAACAAGTTGTCAAAGCTGCGGAGGGCAAATAATGAGCGTCCTGATCAATAAAGACACCAAAGTTATCTGCCAGGGTATTACCGGTTCGCAAGGTAGTTTCCACACCCAGCAAGCCATCGAATACGGCACCAAGATGGTGGGTGGCGTTACTCCTGGTAAAGGCGGCACCGAGCACCTGGGTCTGCCAGTGTTCAACACCGTGAAAGACGCTGTAGCTGCCACTGGCGCCACTGCCAGCGTGATCTACGTTCCAGCTCCTTTCTGCAAAGACTCCATCCTGGAAGCAGCGTTCGGCGGCATCAAGCTGATCGTTTGCATCACTGAAGGCATTCCTACCCTGGATATGCTGGATGCCAAGGTCAAGTGCGACGAGCTGGGCGTGGTCCTGATCGGTCCTAACTGCCCAGGCGTGATCACTCCAGGCGAATGCAAGATCGGCATCATGCCAGGTCACATTCACTTGCCAGGTAAAGTCGGTATCGTTTCCCGTTCCGGCACCCTGACCTACGAAGCTGTGAAGCAGACGACTGACGCCGGTTTCGGTCAGTCGACTTGCGTCGGCATCGGTGGTGACCCGATCCCGGGTTCGAACTTCATCGACATCCTGAAGCTGTTCCAGGAAGACCCGAAGACCGAAGCGATCGTGATGATCGGTGAGATCGGCGGTTCGGCTGAAGAAGAAGCGGCTGCCTACATCAAGGCACACGTGACCAAGCCGGTTGTGTCCTACATCGCTGGTGTGACTGCCCCAGCGGGCAAGCGCATGGGCCATGCTGGCGCAATCATCTCTGGCGGCAAAGGCACTGCAGACGAGAAGTTTGCTGCCCTGGAAGACGCAGGCGTTAAAACCGTGCGTTCGCTGGCAGACATCGGCAAGGCTTTGTCCGAGCTGACCGGTTGGGCAGTCAAGTAAGCCTCGCGCTTAACTGACGCTTCACCAGACAAAGGCCACCTTCGGGTGGCCTTTGTCGTTTCCGGGTGATCGTTCCCACGCAGAGTGGTCTGCACCCATTACACGCAAAAACGCGACACAGAAATGTCGTGTATCGGATAGTTCGCACCCTAACAGTGCGTTTGTCGGGCAAATTCGTTAGGCTAGCAGCCATTTTTGCGCCCGCGACCCACAAGGTTGCTACGCGCTAAACGGGTCAGTCCTATACGGACCGACAGCATTTCCCTCACCCATAAGGGAAATCCCTCTCTAAATTCCGATTCAGTAGTGTGGTATTTCCTTAATGAAAGTGTTGAAAGGCCAGGACATCCTGGCACTTGGTTTTATGACGTTTGCCCTGTTCGTCGGGGCTGGCAACATCATCTTCCCGCCTATCGTCGGTCTGCAGTCCGGTCCAAATGTCTGGATGGCGGCGCTGGGCTTTCTGATCACCGCGGTCGGCTTGCCAGTGATCACCGTGATCGCCCTGGCCAAGGTCGGTGGCGCCATGGATGCCTTGAGCAGCCCGATCGGTAAAGTCGCCGGTGGCCTGCTGGCGGCTGCGTGCTACCTCGCTGTCGGCCCGCTGTTCGCGACACCGCGCACCGCCTCCGTGTCGTTCGAAGTGGGCCTGGCGCCGCTGACCGGCGAGAGCCCGCTGGCGTTGTTCCTCTACAGTTCGGTGTACTTCCTGCTGGTGTTCTTCATCTCGCTCTATCCGGGCCGACTGCTGGATACCGTAGGGCGTTTCCTCGCGCCGCTGAAGATCATCGCCCTGGCCGCTCTCGGCATCGCAGCGTTTGCATTGCCGGCCGGTGATGTCGGCGTAGCCACCCCGGAATACGTGGCGGCACCGTTCTCCCAAGGCTTCATCAATGGTTACCTGACCATGGATACCCTGGGCGCACTGGTATTTGGCATTGTCATCGTCAACGCGATTCGTTCCCGTGGCGTCGAGTCGCCGGTGTTGATTACCCGTTACGCGATCATTGCCGGACTGATTGCCGGCGTGGGTCTGGCGCTGGTTTACATCAGCCTGTTCCGTCTCGGTTCGGGCAGCCATGAAGTGGCTGCGGGCGCTACCAACGGCGCGGCGGTGTTGCACGCTTACGTGCAACACACCTTCGGCTCTCTGGGCAGCGGTTTTCTGGCGGTGCTGATCTCCCTGGCCTGTCTGGTGACGGCGGTGGGTCTGACCTGCGCCTGCGCCGAATACTTCAGCCGTGTGCTGCCGCTGTCCTACAAGACACTGGTCATCATCCTGGCCGTGTTCTCGCTGCTGGTGTCCAACCTGGGCCTCACCAAGCTGATTGCGTTCTCGATCCCGGTGCTGACCGCGATCTACCCGCCGTGCATTGCCCTGGTAGCCCTGAGCTTCTGCAAGGACTTCTGGCATGAGCAGGGCCGCATCGTCGGTCCGGTGATGCTGGTGTCGTTCATCTTCGGCCTGATCGACGCCCTCAAGGGCGCGGGCCTGGCGGACTGGATGCCGACTCAGATGTCCCACCTGCCGCTGAGCGAGCAAGGCCTGGCCTGGCTGGTGCCGTCGGTCATGACCCTGGTCGTCGCGGTGGTCTGCGATCGTCTGCTGGGCAAGCGCGAAGAAGCACTGGCTTAATCCGCTTCATGGCCCGCCACAAGCCGGCCATGAACACACATGGAAATGCCCCGTATCAATCGATACGGGGCATTTTTTATGCGCGTGATGCAGTGTCTTTTTTTGTCAGCTAACGTCGAAGCACTGCAAATCCCATGTGGGAGCGAGCCTGCTCGCGATATAGGTTTTACATTCAACAGAAATGTTGGCTGATCCACCGCTTTCGCGAGCAGGCTCGCTCCCACTAGTTTCGGTGTTAAGTATCTACATCACAAGGACCTGCATGTCGTTCATCCACGCCAATATGATCCATATCCTCGCCGCGCTCTGGTTCGTCATCTGCTGGGGCGGCTACACCCGTTATGCGTCGTGGAAGGGCCGCGACACTGCGTGTCTGGCCAGTGTGCTGCACCTTTATCGCGAAGACTGGATGCGCCGCATGCTGTTGCGCGACAACCGCATCGCTGATGCCAGCGTGGTCGGTAACCTGGAACGCAACGCCTCATTCTTCGCCTCCAGCACACTGATTATCCTGGCCGGCATTCTCACGGTGCTCGGCGCCTCGGAAAGGGCCGTGTCGTTGTTGGCGGATATCCCGATGGTGCAGCAGGCCTCCCAGGGGATGTCGGAGATCAAGTTGCTGTGCCTGGCGCTGGTGTTTGTCTATGCGTTCTTCACGTTCAGTTGGTGCATGCGCCAGTACAACTTTGCGGCCATTCTGATTGGCTCGGCGCCGATGGTCGGTGAGCGTCACGTTTCCGAGCAGGAGCGCAAAGCCTTTGCTGCCCGTGCGGCGCGCGTCATCTCCATGGCCGCCAACCAGTTCAACTTCGGCCTGCGCGCGTACTACTTCGGCATGACCATGCTGGCCTGGTTCGTCAGCCCCTGGTTGTTCATGTTGATGAGCGCTGGCGTCGTGTTGGTGTTGTATCGCCGGGAGTTTCATTCCGACGTTCTCGACGTGATGGTCTATACACCTACAGAGGCGCCATTGCCCGAAGCGAACAAAGAGGCCGCTTGATGAGTATTCCATTCTGGTGTGTGTTTATCAGTGCCTTGCTGATTTTCGTGGCAAAGATTCCCGTGGCCAAAGCGATGAACGAGCAGGGCGGTTACGACAACCATCTGCCGCGTCAGCAACAGGCGCAACTGACAGGCTTTGGTGCCCGTGCGTTGGCGGCTCATCAAAACTGTTTTGAGGCGTTCATTTTGTTCGCGGTGGGGGTGTTGATGGCTCACACCACGCAGACGGCGGGGTGGCTGATCGACTTGTTGGCAATCGTCTTCGTCATTACGCGAATCATTTATTTACTGTGCTATTGGGTTGATCTGGCCTGGCAACGGAGCTTGGTGTGGTTCGTTGGACTAGTGTGCTCGTTGTTGTTAATGATTAGTCCGACTTTTAGAACTATTTTGCTGTAATGCCTGCAGTGCAAAAAAACAGCAGGCAAAAGAAAACCCGCACTTGGCGGGTTTTCTTTTTCACGCTAAAAACTGTTTTAGTTTTTAGGTGCTTCTTTTGCTGCCGCTGCATCCGATTCAGCCTGAGCTTTGGCGGCTTCGGCGTTTTCTTTCGCAGCGTCGTTCACTTTATCCTGAGCTTTGTTCATGTCTTGCTGAGCTTGCTCAGCATGTTGGTTGGCATCTTGAGCTTTGTCCTCGGATTTTTTATCGCAGGCAGCGAGACCGAGGGAAGCGGTCAACATCAAGGCAATAGCTAAAGTCTTACGCATGGGGTGTTTCTCCTTATGGAAAATATATCTACTGACCTTTCGAGCGTAGTCCGCAGCGTTAAGTTCCTCAATTTATACAGATATATATGATTATTCTGACGGGAACTTTTACTAAAGCGCCAGTGCGTTGCCAGAACACTAAAAAGAGTGGGATAAAAATGACCGAAAACCCCGTTTTTGAGCGCGCGACGCGATTTCTATCGGCGCTGCGACATTGTCAGGTACTTGGGCTGCGGGTTCACAGCGCCAGCAGCGAAGGGCTAACCGTCATCCTGCCGTACAGTCCTCAAATTGTTGGCAACCCGCAAACCGGGGTGATCCATGGCGGAGCGCTGACCTCGCTGATGGACACTGCCTGTGGCATGTCGACCCTCTGCGTGCTACCCGAATTTGAGGTCTGCCCGACCCTCGATCTGCGCATCGACTACATGCACGCCGCTGAACCACACAAAGATGTCTACGGTTTTGCTCAGTGCTACCGGGTGACCACGGATGTGATCTTTGCTCGCGGTTTCGCCTATCAAGACGATCCCGAGCAACCCATCGCCCATGTGGTGGGTACCTTCATGCGCATGGGTAAAGCCATCAAAGGCACCAAAGGTTTTGGCGGCGCCATCGCCAGAGGTGAGAAATGACCGACGCCTTCAAGGAACAACTTCAGAAGGCACATGAGCAAGGCGACTACGCCTCGCTGCTGCACCTGATTCCTTACGCCAAACTGATCGGCGTTGAATGTTCGCGGGTGGGGGATGATCTGCTGTTTCGCTTGCCGGCCAACAAGGACAACATTGGTAACCCTTTACTGCCGGCGATTCATGGCGGCGTGATCGCCGGGTTCATGGAACTGTCCGCAGCGTTGCACCTGCTGATTTTCACCGGTTCGCCAGGCGTGCCGAAGATCATCGACTTCTCCCTCGACTACCTGCGTGCGGGGCAGTTTCGCGACACTTGGGCTCGATGCCAGGTTTGCCGTCAGGGTCGCCGGGTGGCCAACGTCGCGATTACGGCCTGGCAAAGTACCGAAGCCGAACCGATTGCCACGGCCCGCGCTCATTTCAAAATCGAAGAGCCCTTGAAATCCTGAACTCAGCCCCAAACTCTGATGACAACCCGCCGTCGACCCTGAAGGTTGCGGCCACTGCCATCTGATTGGAGTTTGATGACCATGAGTGTGGAAACTCAAAAGGAAACCCTGGGCTTCCAGACCGAGGTGAAGCAGCTGCTGCACCTCATGATCCATTCGCTGTATTCCAACAAGGAAATTTTCCTTCGCGAATTGATCTCGAACGCCTCTGACGCTGTCGACAAATTACGTTTCGAAGCCCTGTCCAAGCCTGAATTGCTGGAAGGTGGCGCCGAGCTGAAAATCCGTGTGAGCTTCGACAAGGACGCTAAAACCGTCACCCTCGAAGACAACGGCATCGGCATGAGCCGAGAAGAGGCGATCACCCACCTGGGGACCATCGCCAAATCCGGCACTGCCGATTTCATGAAGCATCTCTCCGGCGATCAGAAAAAAGACTCGCACCTGATCGGTCAATTCGGTGTGGGTTTCTACTCTGCATTCATCGTCGCCGACAAAGTTGACGTGTTCAGCCGTCGTGCCGGCGATGCTGCCAGCGAAGGCGTGCACTGGTCGTCCAAGGGTGAAGGCGATTTTGAGGTCGCCACCGTTGAGAAAGCCGAGCGTGGTACCCGCATCGTCCTGCACCTGAAGTCCGGTGAAGACGAATTCGCCGATGGCTGGCGTCTGCGCAACATCATCAAGAAGTACTCCGACCACATCGCTCTGCCGATCGAGTTGCCGAAAGAAGTGGCAGCCGTCGAAGGCGAAGAGCAACCGGCCGTTGAATGGGAAACCGTCAACCGCGCCAGCGCCCTCTGGACCCGTCCGCGTACCGAGGTCAAGGACGAGGAATACCAGGAGTTCTACAAACACGTCGCTCACGACTTCGAGAACCCGCTGAGCTGGAGCCACAACAAGGTCGAAGGCAAGCTCGAATACAGCTCGCTGCTCTACGTGCCGGCCCGTGCTCCGTTCGATCTGTACCAGCGTGAGGCGCCCAAAGGCCTGAAGCTATATGTGCAGCGCGTGTTCGTGATGGATCAGGCCGAGTCGTTCCTGCCGCTGTACCTGCGCTTCATCAAAGGCGTGGTCGATTCCAACGACCTGTCTCTGAACGTGTCGCGGGAAATCCTGCAGAAAGACCCGATCATCGATTCCATGAAGTCGGCGCTGACCAAGCGCGTTCTCGACATGCTGGAAAAGCTGGCGAAGAACGAGCCTGAGCAATACAAAAGCTTCTGGAAAAACTTTGGCCAGGTCATGAAAGAAGGCCCGGCAGAAGACTTCGCCAACAAAGAAAAAATCGCTGGCCTGCTGCGTTTCGCATCGACCAACGGTGATGAAGGCGAGCAAGTGGTGGGTCTGGTCGAATACCTGGCTCGCGCCAAGGAAGGTCAGGACAAGATCTACTACCTGACCGGCGAAACCTACGCGCAAGTCAAAAACAGCCCGCACCTGGAAGTCTTCCGCAAGAAAGGCATCGAAGTGCTGCTGCTGACCGACCGCATCGACGAGTGGCTGATGAGCTACCTCAGCGACTTCGACGGCAAGAGCTTTGTCGACGTGGCTCGCGGTGACCTGGACTTGGGCAATCTGGACTCGGAAGAGGACAAGAAAGCGGCGCAAGAAGTTGCCAAGTCCAAAGAAGGTCTGGTTGAGCGTCTGAAAACTGCACTGGGCGACTCCGTTGCTGAAGTGCGGGTTTCGCACCGTCTGACCGATTCCCCGGCGATTCTGGCCATCGGTGAGCAGGACCTGGGCATGCAGATGCGTCAGATCCTGGAAGCCAGCGGTCAGAAGGTTCCGGAATCGAAGCCGATCTTCGAATTCAACCCGGCTCACCCGCTGATCGAGAAGCTCGACAATGAGCAGAGCGACGAGCGCTTCGGCGATCTGTCGCACATTCTCTTCGATCAGGCGGCCCTGGCAGCCGGTGACAGCTTGAAAGACCCGGCTGCGTACGTGCGCCGGCTCAACAAGCTGTTGGTTGAACTGTCGGTTTAACTGCGTTGTACAAAAACCCGCTTCGGCGGGTTTTTTTCATTCTGGTGTCTTTTGCTGGGAGTGAGTCATGAGCCAAATGACTGTTCGTTCCGTCGCTTATCAGATGGATGGCCAGTCGTATGAAGGCCGTCTCGCCTTCGACGCTGACCATAAAGGCCCGCGCCCGGGGTTGTTAATGGCGCCGAACTGGATGGGTGTCAGCGCCGGTGCCGAGGAGATCGCCAAGTCCGTGGCGTCCAAGGGTTATGTGGTGCTGATCGCGGACCTCTACGGCCAGTCGGTCCGTCCGCAGAACGGCGACGAGGCGGGTGCAGCAATGATGCCGCTCAAGCATGACCGCCCGTTGTTGCGTAAACGCATGCAAGCGGCGTTCGATCAGTTGCAAATCCAGGACGAAGCGGCGGTCGATGCCTCGAAACTGGCAACCTTTGGTTTCTGCTTCGGCGGTTGTTGCGCCCTGGATCTGGCGCGCACCGGCGCGCCAGTGAAAGCCGCGGTGTCGTTCCACGGAACGCTGGATTCGCCGACCCCGGCTGATGCCAAAAACATCGAAGGCTCGGTGTTGGTGCTGCACGGTGCATCCGACCCATTGGTGCCGAAAGAGCAACTGCCGGCGTTTGAAGAGGAAATGAATGCGGCGGGCGTGGATTGGCAACTGCTGAACTACGGCGGTGCGGTGCATTCCTTCACCGATCCGCATGCCAATGTGCCGGGCATGATGATGTATGACGCGAAGACGGCGGAGCGTGCGTTTACGTCGATGCATAATTTGCTGGATGAAGTGTTCAAGGGCTGATAGCTGCTTACGTGATCGTTCCCACGCTCCGCGTGGGAATGCCTCTAGGGACGCTCCGCGTCCAGTGACGCGGAGCGTCACGGGCTGCATTCCCACGCGGAGCGTGGGAACGATCAGTTAACGATCAGTTACAGGGGAGTCGGCTGGCTTCGGTGTTTCGGCAGTTCTATCCGCTCGGTTTCCCCCGGCACCGTCGGCCAATCCCCGGCCGCCCAACGCCGACGAGCCTCATCGATCAACGCCGGATCACTCGCCACAAAATTCCAGTTGATCCGCCGTGGCCCATCCAGCGGCGCCCCACCAAACAGCACGGCATGACAGTCGCTCTCGGCGAACAGCGTCATCTCTTCCCCGACCGGCAACACCACCAGCGAATGCGGTTCTATCAGCTCGCCCTCCAGTTGCACCTCGCCGTCCAGCACGTACAACGCCCGCTCTACATGCTCGGTAGGAATCAGCAGCGTCGTCGCCGTTTGCAGGTTCAATTCGGCATACAGCGTCGGAGAAAGCACCGGGACCGGTGATTCCAGGCAAAAGCCTGACCCGGCAATCATCCGGATCTTCACCCCAAGGTTATGGCTGACCGGCAGCGTGGCCGCCGGATGGTGACTGTAGTGTCCGGGACCGTGCTCTTTATCTTTCGGTGAGGCCAGCCAAATCTGTAAACCATGCATCGTGAAGCCCTTGTCCTTCAACGCCTCAGGCGTGCGCTCGACGTGGGCAATCGCGCTGCCTGCAGTCATCCAGCTGACATCACCGGCGTCCACCACTTGATCGGAGCCGAGGCTGTCCTTGTGCTGGATTTGCCCTTCGAACAAGTAGGTGAGGGTGGACAGACCAATGTGCGGATGCTGTCGGATGTTCATGCCTTTACCCGCCGGATAACGGGTTTGCAGCATGTGGTCAAAAAACACGAAAGGCCCGACGCTGCGGCATTTGGCTGACGGCAGCGGGCGAAGAATCGGTTGGCCTTCGACATCTTCGGTGCGGGGGCGGATCACGAGCGCAGTGTTCATGGTGCATTCCAGGCTAAGCGGGTGACGCGTGGAGCATAACCCGCCGGCACAGCCCTTGCCGCTATTGACTGAAAGCGCCTTCGGACAGATGGGTTTCGATGCTGATCTCGGTGGTGGTCATCAGCTTGTGGACCGGGCAACGGTCGGCCACGCGGTGCAGCTCATCGCGCTGGGCGTCGGTGAGCACACCCTTGAGTGTCAGTTTGACGTGCAGGGCATATTTACCCTTCTGCTCTTCGCTGTTGTCACGTTTGACTTCGACCGTGACACCGGTCAGCGGGATGTCTTTCTTCTTCGCGTACATCTTCAGGGTCACGGCCTTGCAGGCACCCAGCGCTGCGTCGAAGTAATCGTGTGGCTCGGGCGCCGAGCCTTCGCCGCCGGCGGATGTCGGTACGTCGGCAAAGAATTCGTGGTCATCGATCTGGACGCTGTGACGAAAACCTTCGGCGGAGACGGTGTTGACGGTGACAGTCATGGGAAACCTCGTAGGCAACAGGAAAAGTCATTCGATCAAAAAAGACCTTGAAGTTATAGAGCATTCCTACTGATGCACGTTCCACTTTCTTACAGACTGAACCCGGTTGCGGCTGTGGGCTTTGTCGTTTCGGCGACACGACCGGCTGGCTGTGCAAGTTGCGGGTGGCGCCATCCCGGCCTATGGTCCAAGCGAGACTTTGCCTGTGACTGGCGCGCGATCATTCGCCGCCGGTTGCTGTCCATCCAGTGCTAATTTGCGTAGCGAGGTGGCGACATGCCCACTGACTCCCGTCCCGCCGTACTCGAACTGATTGGCAATACGCCGCTGGTGCGCGTCAGCCGTTTCGATACTGGCCCGTGCACGCTGTTCCTCAAGCTCGAATCGCAGAACCCCGGCGGTTCGATCAAGGATCGCATCGGCCTGGCGATGATTGACGCCGCCGAGCGCGATGGCCGCCTGCGACCCGGTGGCACCATCGTCGAGGCCACCGCCGGCAACACCGGCCTCGGCCTGGCGCTGGTCGGCCGTGCCAAGGGTTACCGGGTGGTGTTGGTGGTGCCGGACAAGATGTCCACCGAGAAGGTCCTGCACCTCAAGGCGATGGGCGCCGAGGTGCACATCACTCGCTCCGACGTCGGCAAGGGGCATCCCGATTATTACCAGGACGTTGCTGCGCGGCTGGCGCAGGACATTCCCGATGCCTTCTTCGCCGATCAGTTCAACAACCCGGCCAACCCGCTGGCCCACGAATGCAGCACTGCGCCGGAGATCTGGGCGCAGACTCAGCATGATCTGGACGCCATCGTCGTCGGCGTCGGATCGGCCGGCACGCTGACCGGATTGACCCGCTTCTTTCGCCGCGTGCAACCGAACCTGGCCATGGTGCTCGCCGATCCGGTCGGCTCGGTGATGGCCGAATACAGCCGCAGCGGCACCCTCGGCACACCCGGTTCGTGGGCGGTGGAGGGCATCGGCGAGGACTTCATTCCGTCGATTGCCGACCTGTCCAGCGTGCGCCACGCCTATTCGATCAGCGACGAGGAAAGCTTCGATCATGCCCGCCAACTGCTGCGTGCGGAAGGCATTCTCGGCGGTTCCTCGACCGGCACTTTACTGGCGGCAGCATTGCGCTACTGCCGCGAGCAAACCGAGCCGAAGCGGGTCGTCAGCTTCGTCTGCGACACCGGCACCCGCTACTTGTCGAAGGTCTACAACGACCAGTGGATGAACGATCAGGGCCTGCTGCAGTACAAACATTACGGTGATCTGCGCGACCTGATCTCACGGCGCTTCGAGGATGGCCGGGTGATCAGCGTAGGCCCGGACGATACGCTGCTCACCGCTTTCCAGCGCATGCGCCTGGCTGATGTCTCGCAACTGCCGGTACTGGAGGGCGGACAGCGGTTGGTCGGTGTGATCGACGAGTCCGATATTCTGCTTGGCATGCAAGAAGATGCCTCGCACTTTCGCACGAGTGTGTCCAGCGCGATGACCGATAAGCTTCAAACCCTGCCTCCCGGCGCCAGTCTGGCTGAGCTGCGGGCGGAGCTCGACCGTGGGCTGGTGGCGATCATCGCCGACGCCTCGGGCTTCCACGGCTTGATTACTCGAGTCGACATGCTCATTCACTTACGGAGATCCCTTGCATGAGTCAATACGATGAAACCGCTGTGCCACGTGCCTTCGCCACCCGTGTGATCCATGCCGGGCAGACGCCCGACCCTTCAACCGGGGCGCTGATGCCGCCGATTTACGCCAACTCCACCTATTTGCAGCAGAGCCCCGGCGTGCACAAGGGCTTCGATTACGGGCGCTCGCACAACCCGACGCGCTTTGCGCTGGAGCGTTGCGTCGCGGACCTCGAAAGCGGCACCCAGGCCTTCGCGTTCGCCTCCGGGCTGGCGGCGATCTCCACGGTGCTCGAGCTGCTCGACGCGGGCTCGCACATCGTCTCCGGCAATGATTTGTACGGCGGCACCTTTCGACTGTTCGACAAGGTGCGCAAACGCAGCGCCGGGCATCGCTTCAGCTTTGTCGATCTGACTGACCTGGCGGGATTCGAAGCCTCACTGCAGCCCGACACGAAGATGGTTTGGGTCGAGACGCCAAGCAATCCCTTGCTGAGCCTGACGGACCTCGCCGCTGTCGCGCGCCTCTGTCGCGAGCGAGGCATCATCTGTGTGGCCGACAACACGTTTGCCAGCCCCTGGATACAGCGCCCGCTGGAGCTTGGCTTCGACATCGTGCTGCACTCGACCACCAAGTACCTGAACGGCCACTCCGATGTGATCGGCGGTATCGCGGTCGTCGGCAAAAACGCAGACCTGGCGGAGCGTCTGGGCTTCCTGCAGAACTCAGTAGGCGCTATCGCCGGGCCGTTCGACGCGTTCCTCACCCTGCGCGGCGTGAAGACCCTGGCGCTGCGCATGGAGCGCCACTGCAATAACGCGCTGGATCTGGCGCAATGGCTGGAGCGTCAGCCGCAGGTGGCGCGCGTCTATTATCCGGGCCTGCCGTCGCACCCACAGCACGAACTGGCGCAGCGGCAGATGCGCGGTTTCGGCGGGATGATTTCCCTCGATCTGAACAGCGACCTGGCGGGCGCCACGCGTTTCCTCGAGAGTGTACGGATCTTCGCCCTGGCCGAAAGCCTGGGTGGGGTGGAAAGCCTGATCGAGCACCCGGCGATCATGACCCACGCCAGCATCCCCGCAGACACTCGCGCGCAGCTCGGCATTGGCGATGCGCTGGTGCGTTTGTCAGTGGGGGTCGAGGACGTCGAAGACCTGCGCGCCGATTTGGCCCAGGCGCTGGCGCGGATTTGAATGACAGCGGGCTTAAAAAAATCCGGAATCCTCATCGGATTCCGGATTTTCGTGTCGCTCCGGATTAGCTGCCTTTGACAGCCTTGCCGTTGACCGTACCGTCCAGGAGCATGATGTTGTACTCCTTGCCGTCGGTTTCAACCTGTTGCAGACGAACCAGCAGGTAATCCCAGTCCTTGGCGAACCACAGGACGGTGATGCGCTTGCTTTGTGTCGGGTCGCGCACGCGCTCGACTTTGATCGCTTCGATCTGGCCAGCCTTGGTGTCGACTTTTTCCGAACCCAGCACGCGGAAGTCATAGGTATCGACTTCGCCATCGTCGACGACCTGATAGCTCATGCTTTTCTTGCCGGCGGCCACGTCGTGCTGCAGGGCCAACTGATAAGTGGATTTGTCGACCATGCCTCGGTTGAGCGGGATCTTGACCGCATCACCGCGATCGGTGCCGGTGACCATTTTGTTGGTCCAGTCGAAATCCAGGTCAGCTTTCTTGGCTTTGCCCAGACCGCCACGTTCGAAGTGGTAGGACTGCGGCAGCAGCGTGTCCTTGTCCAGGGTCAGAATGCTTTCTTCGGTCAGGCTGGCGATCATCATTGAGGCCTTGAAGCTAAGCTTCCAGGCGCCATTGGCTTGCTTGGTCAGGCTGCGTTCAGCGGTGCCACTCATGGGCAACTGCTTCCAGTCAGCGGTGTAGCTGGCGGAGAAAGGTTGAAGTTCTGCCGCCTGCGCAAAAGGCAGTGCGAGCAGAGCGCAAGCGAAGAGCAGGGCGCGACGCATAAAATCTCCTAGGTTCGAATCAAGTGGCCGCTGGCCGCGAGTAACTTTCCATCCAGTAAAGCACCTTGCTCGCCGAGTGATAAACGACCTTCGGCAAACCAGCGTACGGCCAGCGGGTAGATCAGGTGTTCCTGAGCGTGGACCCGCTGCGCCAGACTCTGCGGCGAATCGTGCAACTCTACCGGTATTACTGCCTGTACGACCAGTGGTCCGCCATCGAGTTCCTCGGTGACGAAGTGCACGGAGCAGCCGTGGTCCGTGTCGCCGGCTTCCAGCGCGCGCTGATGAGTGTGTAACCCTTTGTATTTGGGTAGCAGCGAGGGATGGATGTTGAGCAGGCGACCTTGGTAGTGGCGCACGAAATCAGCGCTGAGAATGCGCATGAAGCCGGCCAATACCACGAGTTTGGGGTTGAAAGCGTCGATCAATTCGATCATCGCGGCATCGAAGGCCTCGCGGCCTTCGAAAGCCTTGTGATCCAGGGTGCGGGTGTCGACACCCGCGTCCCTGGCGCGTTGCAGGCCGTAGGCGTCGGCGCGGTTGGAAATCACCGCAGCGATGCGGGCCGGGCTGTCACCGGTCCGCGTGCTGTCGATCAAGGCCTGCAAGTTACTGCCGGTGCCGGACAACAGCACCACCACATCACAGGTCTGGGACATCCGCTCTTGCATCAGTGTGCCTTGAGGTTCTTCAGTTCAACCTGAGCCGCGCCTTCGGCAGCGGTGGAAATCTGACCGATGACCCAAGGCTGCTCGCCGGCTTCACGCAGGACGTTCAGGGCAGTTTCAACGTGCTCTTGAGCGACGCAGATGACCATGCCGACGCCGCAGTTCAGCACGCGGTGCATTTCGTTTTCGTCAACGTTGCCTTTTTCTTGCAGCCAGTCGAACACGGCAGGACGGGTCCAGCTCGCGACGTCAACCACGGCTTGAGCGCCTTTTGGCAGAACGCGCGGGATGTTGTCCAGCAGGCCACCACCGGTGATGTGGGCCATGGCTTTGACGGCGCCGGTTTCCTTGATCAGCTTGAGCAGCGGCTTCACGTAGATACGGGTCGGGGCCATCAGCAGATCGGTCAGTGGCTTGCCGTCGAGCTGGATGTTTTCGATGTCGGCACCGGACACTTCGATGATTTTGCGGATCAGCGAGTAGCCGTTGGAGTGCGGGCCCGAAGACGGCAGGGCGAGCAGGGCATCGCCGGCAGCGACTTTCGAACCGTCGATGATTTCGGATTTTTCCACGACGCCGACGCAGAAGCCGGCCAGGTCGTAGTCTTCGCCTTCGTACATGCCCGGCATTTCAGCGGTTTCGCCGCCGACCAGGGAGCAACCGGACAGTTCGCAGCCAGCGCCAATGCCGGTCACGACCTGGGTCGCGGTTTCGACGTTGAGCTTGCCGGTAGCGTAGTAGTCGAGGAAGAACAGCGGCTCGGCGCCGCAGACCACCAGGTCGTTCACGCACATGGCAACCAGGTCGATGCCGATGGTGTCGTGCTTGTTCAGGTTCAGCGCCAGACGCAGCTTGGTGCCGACGCCGTCGGTGCCGGAAACCAGCACGGGCTGCTTGTAGCCGGCCGGGATTTCGCAGAGGGCGCCGAAACCGCCCAGGCCGCCCATGACTTCCGGGCGCGCAGTACGCTTGGCGACGCTCTTGATGCGTTCGACCAATGCTTCACCGGCGTCGATGTCTACACCGGCGTCCTTGTAGCTCAGGGAGGGTTGCTTGCTCATGATCCAGGCCTTTAGGGGGGATTCAGGGGTAACGACCGAGTCCAGTGGGACCACCGAAACTGACGAATGCGATTGCCATTCGCGAATTTCAGGGTGCCCGGCTGTTGCCGGTCTGCGAAGGCGCGCGATTTTATCAGGCTTGAGGGGCAGCGGCCATCCTCACGCCGACGGCAGGGGCATATCGGCTTAAAAAAACCTCTATTGCCCGTGTTGGTCACCTCCTTCATGGCTGTATAAGGTATCGCTATTAACCGTCTATCGTTATGACAGTGCAAAAACTTACCGGGGTCGGGTGAATGTTTTGCTTGGGGGCGTGGTCACAGCCTTGCTCAATCTGGTTCACGCGGCCTGTTCCAGCCGCTCTTGTCGTCAGGAATCCTCCATGCGTTTTTTTTCTGAATATTTGTTTGCGGGCTGTTTGTCTTTGGTCAGCCTGGCGAGTCATGCCGAGACCGTCAAAAATCTGTATCAGGTGCGTCAGCCTGTCAGTAGTCAAAGCCCAGAGGTGCGCGATCAGGCGACCCAGCAAGCGTTGGATACGTTGGTGTTGCGTCTGACCGGTGATCCCAAGGCTGCGCAAAGCCCGGGGTTGGCGGCACTGCGCAAGGACCCGCAGCAGATCATCAGTCAGTACGGCTTTGACGCTGGTCCACCGGAAGTGCTGAAGGTCGATTTCGACCCGGCCAGCACCGAGCAAGCGTTGCGCCGTGCCGGGCTGTCTCTGTGGGGGGCGAACCGGCCATCGATCCTCAGCTGGTGGTTGAACGATTCCGCTGAGGGTTCGAGTCTGGTGGGCGATGGCCAGGCCAGCGCTGCACCGCTGCGTCGAGCGGCGCAACACCGTGGTCTGCCGCTGCGCCTGCCGCTGGCCGATCTGAATGAACAAATTGTCGCCACTGCACCGAATCTGGAAGGTGCGGACGCGACGCCACTGCGCGGGGCATCGGAGCGTTACAACGCTGACGCGTTGCTCGCGGTACATGCCCGTGAAGAGGGCGGCCAGTGGCAGGCCAAGTGGCAGTTGTGGCTGGGCGACAAGAAGGAGGCGGGCAGTGTTCAGGGCGCGGATCAGGCTGCTGTGGCTGATGCGGTGATGCTGGCGGTCAGTCAACGGCTGGCGCCTCGGTTTGTGGTTAAGCCAGGTGCTTCGGGCGAACAATTGCTCGAAGTGCAGGGCATGAATCTGGAGCGTTACGCGGCGCTTGGGCGCTTGCTGGAGCCGTTTGGTGCGCGTCTGCAAAGTGTCGACGGCGACCGGATTCTCTATCGGGTCAATGGCAGCGCCGAACAGTTGAAGGCGCAATTGTCACTGGCGAAGTTGCAGGAGGTTCCGGCCGGTGAAGCGCCGGCGCCAGCCGCACCGGTTCAGCCGGCTGAGGGTTCGGCGCCAGTAGTAGCGCCCACTCCGGCACCTGTGCCGCAGTTGCGATTCCGTTGGTAACGGTTTTCTTTCTTTATATAGATGCATAGGGAGTTGTACATGGCCGATACGCGGCGTTGGTTCTGGTTGGGCGGGATAATCCTGCTCTGCGCGTTTGTCTGGCTGTTGCATCCGATCCTGACGCCGTTCCTGGTGGCGCTGCTGTTGGCTTATCTGTTCGATCCATTGGTGGATCGGCTGGAGAAGGCCGGGCTGTCTCGCACCTGGGGCGTGGTAGCGGTGTTTGCGCTGATTACCTTGATCTTCACGACGTTGCTGCTGGTGTTGGTGCCGATGCTCGCCAAGCAGCTGTTTCGCTTGTACGAACTGGCGCCGCAGATGCTCGATTGGTTGCAGAACACCGCGCTGCCGTGGGCGCAATCGAAGTTCGGGTTGTCGGATGGCTTCTGGAAATTCGACAAGCTCAAGGCTGCGATCAGCGAGCACATGGGCCAGACCACCGACATTGTCGGTGTGGTGCTGAGTCAGGCAACGGCTTCCGGCCTTGTATTGATTGGCTTGCTGGCGAATCTGGTGCTGATCCCGGTGGTGGCCTTCTATCTTCTGCGGGACTGGGACCTGATGATGGCCAAGGTCCGCAGCCTGCTGCCCCGTGATCGCGAAGAGCGCGTTGTGATCCTGGCGGGTGAATGCCATGAAGTGCTGGGTGCGTTCGTGCGCGGTCAGTTGCTGGTGATGGTGGCGTTGGGCGTCATCTACGCGGCGGGCCTGATGCTGGTGGGGCTGGAATTGGGGCTGTTGATCGGGTTGATTGCCGGTCTGGCGGCAATCGTGCCGTACATGGGGTTTGTCATCGGAATTGGCGCGGCCTTGATAGCCGGGTTGTTCCAGTTCGGTGGGGATCTGTATCCCATGATCGGTATCGTCGCGGTGTTCATGGTCGGGCAGGCGTTGGAAGGCATGGTGCTGACGCCATTGCTGGTGGGAGACCGGATTGGTCTGCACCCGGTGGCGGTGATCTTTGCGATTCTGGCAGGGGGTGAGCTGTTCGGTTTTACCGGTGTGCTGCTGGCGCTGCCGGTGGCGGCGGTGATCATGGTGTTGGTGCGCCACGTGCATGATTTGTATAAAGATTCTGGTATGTACAGCGGTGTTGATGAGCCCGAGCTTTAAGGGTAATGCTGTTCTTAAGCTCGATGTTTCCAGGCACACACATGCGTAGCGAGGGGGTGGATCAAGAGCAAAAGCGAGGCGGCCGACCTGGCTTTTGTTGATCGTGTGCATATCCGTTTCTGTGGTAATGGCCGCTATTGGTTTCGCTTTTTCAAGTGACCCGCTGTAAAAGCGGAACCATAAGCCGCCGTGACCGCAGAAACGGATATGTACCCCAACCTTAAATGAACAGCATAAGCTTTAAGGGGCTCTGATCACCCGTCGCGGCCAGCCTGGTTCATCGCCAGGTTGACCCGAATCCCTCGCGCGGCTGTCACATGCGCCGCCAAAGAAACTGTCATAAAACCAGTGTGTTAACGCAAACCTTTGATTTTGCTTGTGGTCTGTCGCATTGTGCGGCCAGCTTCACGGGTATAAACTTCGCAAACTTTACACAGAGGCCACTAACGGTTCCTTTGGAACTGTTCAGTCAGCATGAAACCGATTCAGCTGCCCCTAGGTGTGCGTCTGCGTGATGACGCTACCTTTATCAATTACTATCCAGGCGCCAATGCCGCTGCACTTGGCTATGTCGAGCGGCTATGCGAAGCCGACGCCGGCTGGACCGAAAGCCTGATTTATCTCTGGGGCAAGGACGGGGTAGGGCGTACGCACTTGTTGCAGGCGGCCTGCCTGCGCTTCGAACAACTGGGGGAGCCGGCGGTGTATTTGCCGTTGGCCGAGCTGCTTGATCGTGGCATTGCCATCCTCGACAACCTCGAACAGTACGAGCTGGTCTGCCTGGATGATTTGCAGGCGGTAGCCGGTCGAGCGGATTGGGAGGAGGCGCTGTTCCATCTGTTCAATCGTCTGCGTGACAGCGGTCGACGCCTGCTGATCGCCGCTTCGACATCCCCGCGCGAACTGCCGGTGAAGCTGGCGGACCTCAAATCCCGTCTGACGTTGGCGTTGATCTTTCAGATGCGTCCGCTCTCCGACGAAGACAAATTGCGTGCCTTGCAACTGCGCGCATCGCGTCGCGGTCTGCATTTGACCGATGAAGTCGGGCATTTCATTTTGACCCGCGGTACCCGCAGCATGAGCGCGCTTTTCGAGCTGCTTGAACGCCTCGATCAGGCCTCCCTTCAAGCTCAGCGCAAGCTGACGATCCCCTTTCTGAAAGAAACGTTAGGCTGGTAAAACCCAAGCCTGTCGCGGGTTGCGGCATATTTCAGGCGTCAAGAATTCCGCATTCCTACAGGGTTGCAGGCTGCGCGAACGTCTAAAACGGGCTTAAGCGCTTAGATGTAAACGAGAAACCGATAAGTCACATCAAGATCGATTGAATTTGCAAATGAGATTGATAGTGGGCATAGTCTCGCCTTCTTTAGAATCAGACACGGTCGTGCCCATGCTAAATCGCTTTGCACCCCTCGTGCCCCTCGCACTCGTCACCCTGTTGTTCGGTTGCGCTGCTCACTCTCCAGTGTCCCAGCAAGCGCAGCAACAGCAGGCTAAAAATTCTGTTTCTGCCCAATCTTCCGTTCTTTATCAGCAAGCGCTTGAACAGGAAGAGGCGGCCACCGAAAAAGAATTGGCAGACTTCGCCGGCGGCAAGTCGTACCAGCTTCCGGTTCTGGCCGACAGCATCCTCGAACGCGGCATGTCCCTGATCGGTACCCGTTACCGTTTCGGCGGCACCTCCGAAGCCGGCTTTGATTGCAGTGGCTTCATCGGTTACCTGTTTCGTGAAGAAGCCGGCCTGAACTTGCCACGCTCCACTCGCGAAATGATCAACGTGGACGCTCCGTTGGTTTCGCGCAGCAAACTGAAGCCTGGCGACTTGCTGTTTTTCGCCACCAATGGCCGTCGCGGCCGCGTCAGTCACGCCGGGATCTACCTGGGTGACAACCAGTTCATCCATTCCAGCAGCCGTCGCAGCGGTGGTGTCCGGATCGATAGCCTGGGCGACAGCTACTGGAGCAAGACCTTCATCGAAGCCAAGCGCGCACTGGCGATGGCGC
This sequence comes from Pseudomonas sp. MDT1-16, assembly GCF_054898115.1. Lineage (NCBI taxonomy): Bacteria > Pseudomonadati > Pseudomonadota > Gammaproteobacteria > Pseudomonadales > Pseudomonadaceae > Pseudomonas > Pseudomonas sp. MDT1-16. The sequence goes on along the minus strand of NZ_CM142717.1, from coordinate 4,346,232 downwards.
CAACTGCAGCCCCGAGTATCGTCACGGCTCGCAAGTAAGCGGACTTTTTGTAAGGTGAACTTAAAGTCTTACTTGAAGTTTGCCGCGTAGCCGCTAGAATCCTGATCTATTATTGATGGCAAACCGCCTGCGTCCTGCGCAGGCGGTTTTCTTTTCTGTCCTCCCGGCAGAAAAAGCCGCAGCCAGATCAGGATGTTCTGCCTATGTCGACGTCGGCCCGCCTCGCAATCATGTTCTTCGCAGCGCTGCTCAGCGCCTGCGCCAGCCGTACACCGCCTCCTGCGCCGGTGGTTCGCGCGCCCATTGTTTTCGGTTCCTCCCAAGCATTCTCCCCTGAGGCAGAAGACGTGTTGTTCCGCGCGCTCGGCCTGGTGGGCACCCCGTACCGTTGGGGTGGCAACACGCCGGCTTCGGGTTTCGATTGCAGCGGGCTGATCGGTTACGTCTACCATGACGTCGCCGGCATTTCCCTGCCGCGTACCACCCGCGAGATGATCAGCATGCAGGCGGCCAGTGTGGGCAAGGAAGGTCTGCAAACTGGTGACCTGATCTTCTTCGCCACCAATGGCGGCTCCCAGGTCAGCCACGCCGGGATCTACGTCGGCGAAGGTCGCTTCGTCCATGCGCCCGCCACCGGCGGCACGGTGAAGCTCGACAGCTTGTCCAAAGCTTACTGGCAGAAAGCCTATCTGAGTGCCAAGCGCGTCTTGCAACCGGAGCACTTGGCACGCAACCCCTAAATGGCAGAGGTTGTCATGACCGCTCGCACACTCAATCTCGACGATTCCCTGTATCGATACCTGCTCGATGTTTCCCTGCGCGAAACGGCGCTGCTCAAGCGTCTGCGTGACGAAACCCAGGCGCTGTCCATGGCGCGCTGGCAAGTGGCGCCGGAGCAGGGTCAGTTTCTTGCGCTACTGGTGAAACTCACCGGCGCCAAGCGTCTGCTGGAGGTCGGCACCTTCACCGGTTACAGCGCCTTGTGCATGGCGGCTGCATTACCGGATGACGGCTCGCTGATCTGCTGCGACATTCCTGGCGACTACAATGCCACCGCACGCCGTTACTGGCAGGAGGCGGGGTTAACCGGACGAATAGACCTACGCTTGGCACCTGCGCTGGAAACCCTGGCTCAGCTGGATCAACAAGAGCCGTTCGACCTGATCTTCATTGATGCCGACAAAGCCAACTATCCACGCTATCTGGAGCACGCCCTGCGTCTGCTGCGTGTTGGCGGTCTGGCGGTGTTTGATAACACGCTGTGGAGCGGACGGGTGCTTGAGGACAATCCCGAGAGCGAAGACACCCGAGCCATCCAGGCACTCAATCGCGCCTTGAAAGATGACTCGCGTGTGGATCTGTCATTGTTGCCGTTGGGCGATGGATTGACCCTGTGCCGCAAGCGCTAAGCGCTTACTTGGCCGCCGACACGCGCCACACCTTGTTCCCCACGTCATCCGCCACCAACAAATCACCCTGCTGATCAATCACCACGCCTACCGGACGGCCCATGGCTTTTTCCTCGTCATTGAGGAAGCCGGTGAGCACATCAACCGGCTGCCCGACCGGTTTCCCTGCGCTGAACGGTACGAAAATCACTTTGTAGCCACTGTGCGGTTTACGATTCCACGAGCCATGCTGGCCGACGAATGCGCCTTCCTTGAATTGCGCCGGCAGCGTGTTGCCTTCAGCGAACGTCAGGCCCAGCGATGCGGTATGCGGGCCGACCGCGTAGTCCGGAGCAATGGCCTTGGCCACGAGGTCGGGGTTTTGCGGCTCGACGCGAATGTCGACGTGCTGGCCGTAATAACTGTAAGGCCAGCCGTAGAACCCGCCGTCTTTCACTGAAGTGATGTAGTCCGGCACCAGGTCGCTGCCGATTTCGTCGCGCTCGTTGACCGCCGTCCACAGTGCGCCGCTCCGAGGTTCCCAGGCCAGGCCGTTTGGATTACGAATTCCCGAGGCGAAGATCCGATGGTTGCCGGTGGTGCGATCCACTTCCCAGATCGCCGCGCGACCTTCTTCCTTGTCCATGCCGTTTTCGGCGACGTTGCTGTTGGAGCCCACCGTGACGTACAACTTGCTGCCGTCCTTGCTGGCGATGACGTTTTTGGTCCAGTGGTGATTGAGCGTACCGCCTGGCAGGTCGATCACCTTCATCGGCTGTGACTTGATCGCCGTCTCGCCGTTTTCATAGTGGAAGCGCAGCAAGCGGTCCGTATCGGCGACGTACAGGTCATTGCCGACCAGGGTCATGCCGAAGGGCGAGTTGAGCTTTTCCAAAAACACAGTGCGGGTTTCGGCAATGCCGTCGTGATCCTTGTCCCGCAGCAGCGTGATGCGGTTCGGGCTCGGTACTTTGGCGCCCGCACGGCCCATGACTTTGCCCATGACCCAGCCACGAATGCCTTTGCCGTCATCGGGTTTGGGCGGTGCATTGGTTTCGGCGACCAGCACGTCGCCGTTGGGCAACACGTAGAGCCAGCGCGGGTGATCGAGACCTTCAGCAAAGGCTGCCACTTGAGTTCCTGTCGCGGCGATGGGTTTCGCGCCGACCGGCCAGCCGATCGCCGGGGCGATGTTCACCGTCGGGATCAGGGTTTTGTTTGGTTCTGGCAGCTTGGGCGAGGGGCCGGTGCCGTCGGAGATTTGCAGCCTGGAGGTTTCACCACAGGCGGCAAGCCCTCCGGCGAGCACGATGACGAGAGCGAGCTGAGGCTTGCGCATGCTGATCTTCCCTATGAATGCATTGACCTAATCAATAGAGAAGCGCAGGTGCGCGATGGTTCAACCGTTCAGCCGCGGGCTTCCTTGAGCAGCACGGCAATGCCGGGGTGATAGTTGCCGGTTTCGTTGCGCAACTTGCGATAGGCGTAGGGGAAATACCAGGCCACCGCGCAGGTGTGTTCCTTTTGCAGGTCGTCGACCATGTCCTGGAGTTCTTCCGGGGTAGCGCTTTGTTGGGCCTTTTGTGGCGCAACGAACAGGCAGCCGAGTTTCAGGTCGCTGGCGTAGCTGATGCGCTTGGCGTCGCTGGTGATGTCCTGCAATGCTTGAGTCAGGTTCAGGCTGTTCACGCGTGGCCAGCGCTGGGTCGCCTGAAGGTAAGCGCGTTCTTCGCGGGTCGCGATAAACAGATCGGCGCGGCCATTGCGTTCGCCTTCTTCGGTCTGTTTACGGGTCGGTGTTTGCTGCAGCGTCACCATTTCCGCCATCCACGCAGCGGCGGACAGCAGGCTCAGGTTGGCTTTTTCGTCGAACCAGTAAGGCGTGTCGTTATCGCCGCGCACGGCGTTGTAGCGGTCGATACAGTCAAACCAGCGTTCCAGCACCGGGCGCAGGAATTCCAGCTTCGGATTGCTGATGATCATGCCTTGCATGTGGCTCACCTTTGTTATTGTGTTGTGAGAGTGTGGCTCTTTGATATCACTGCTGGAAGTGTGGCACAAGATTGGCGTCAGATAATTGATCGACGGCAGTTATTCGCTCGCAGGCCACCCGTCTTCAATTGACGCTCCATCCCCAACCCTCTAACCTTCGCGGCTTGTTTCAGGTGCTCTGTGACTGCGGTCGACAGAGTGAAACAGGGAAGCCGGTGAGTGAATCTCTTCAAGTGAAGAATGATCACGATCCCGGCGCTGCCCCCGCAACGGTAAATAAGTGAAGGCTGCGCCTTGAGCCACTGTGTCGACTGTCGACATGGGAAGGCGCGCAGTCAGGCGAATCGCCGCTCATGAGCCCGGAGACCGGCCTGATCCATCCAGCGGCATCACGGTGGGCGATGCCAGGCTTTTTGCCGTCTATTCTTGTGCCTGCCCGCCGTTATCCAGCCTCAACGGAGAGCTCCCCCATGACTGATACCCCCGATCGTGACGAACGTCATCTGGCGCGTATGCTGCGCAAAAAAGCCGTGATCGACGAACGCATCGCCAACTCCCCGAATGAATGCGGCCTGCTGCTGGTGCTGACCGGCAACGGCAAAGGCAAAAGCAGTTCGGCCTTCGGCATGCTCGCCCGTTCCATGGGCCACGGCATGCAGTGTGGCGTGGTGCAGTTCATCAAGGGGCGTAACAGCACCGGCGAAGAACTGTTCTTCCGGCGCTTCCCGGAACAGGTGCGTTTTCATGTGATGGGCGAGGGCTTCACCTGGGAAACCCAGGATCGCCAGCGTGACATCGCCGCCGCGGAAGCTGCATGGGCGGTGTCCCGTGAACTGCTGCGTGATCCGTCGATTGGCCTGGTGCTGCTGGATGAGTTGAACATTGCGCTCAAGCACGGTTATCTGGATCTCGATCAGGTGCTCAGCGATTTGCAGGCGCGTCCGCCGATGCAACATGTGGTGGTTACCGGTCGCGGCGCCAAGCCGGAGATGATCGAACTGGCCGACACGGTCACCGAAATGGGCGTGATCAAACATGCGTTCCAGGCCGGGATCAAAGCGCAAAAAGGCGTCGAGCTGTGAATACTACTTTATGAAAATCAGTCGTCACTGCCCGGCGGTGCTGATCGCCGCGCCGGCCTCCGGTCAGGGCAAGACCACCGTCACCGCCGCGCTGGCCCGTTTGCATCGCAATCAGGGGCGCAAGGTTCGCGTGTTCAAGTGCGGCCCGGACTTTCTCGACCCGATGATTCTCGAGCGCGCCAGCGGTGCGCCGGTGTATCAACTGGACATGTGGATGGTCGGCGAGCAGGAAAGTCGTCGTCTGTTGTGGGAAGCCGCCGGCGAAGCCGATCTGATCCTCATCGAAGGCGTCATGGGGCTATTTGACGGTACGCCGTCCAGCGCTGATCTGGCGCGGCATTTCGGTGTGCCGGTGCTGGGTGTGATCGACGGCACCGCCATGGCCCAGACCTTCGGCGCACTGGCGTTGGGGTTGGCGCGCTATCAGCCGGATTTACCGTTTGCCGGTGTGCTGGCCAACCGCGTCGGCACCCTGCGTCACGCGCAATTACTGGAAGGCAGCCTCACTGAAGGTTTGCGCTGGTACGGCGCCTTGTCCCGGGAAACCGGGATCGAATTGCCGAGTCGTCATTTGGGTCTGGTTCAGGCCAGTGAGTTGAACGATCTCGATCTGCGCCTCGATGCGGCCGCCGATGCGTTGGCCAGCAGCTGTGAGGTCGAGCTGCCACCGGCCGTCGAATTCGCCGCCCCGGATGTGCTCGAAGCCGAGCCGTTGCTGACGGGTTTGCGAATTGCCGTGGCCCGTGACGAAGCGTTTGCCTTCACCTACGGCGCAAGCCTGGATCTGCTGCGCGCCATGGGCGCTCAATTGCTGTTTTTCTCGCCGATCCGTGACGCGCAATTGCCGGAAGCGGACAGCCTCTATCTGCCTGGCGGTTATCCCGAATTGCACCATGTGGCGCTGTCACAGAACACCACAATGCTGAGCGCAATCCGAGCTCACCATGCGGCGGGTAAACCGTTGTTGGCCGAATGTGGCGGCATGCTTTATTTGCTTGATTCGTTGACCGATGTCGAGGGCACTCGCGCGGAATTAGTCGGCCTGCTGGCAGGGGACGCGGTGATGCAAAAGCGTCTGGCTGCGTTGGCGTTGCAGGCGGTCGAGTTGCCCGAAGGCTTATTACGCGGCCACACCTATCACCACTCGTTGACCAGCACCGAGTTGGAGCCGATTGCCCGGGGCTTGAGCCCTAACGGCGGGCGCGGGGCGGAGGCGGTTTATCGTCAGGGGCGGATGACCGCCTCTTATGTGCACTTCTATTTCCCGTCCAATCCATCGGCGGTTGCCGCGCTATTTGCGCCTGACCAGAACCCTGTGGGAGCGGGCTTGCTCGCGAAGAGGCCATGACCGACAACGCCTTCTCCGAAGCCGAACGCGCGGCGGTCTACCGAGCCATCGGCGAACGCCGCGACATGCGCCATTTCAGCGGCGGCACCGTCGAGCCGCAATTACTGCGGCGCCTGCTCGAAGCGGCGCATCAGGCACCGAGTGTCGGCCTGATGCAGCCCTGGCGGTTCATCCGCATCAGCGATCGAGCCCTGCGCGGCAAGATTCAGTTACTGGTGGAAGAAGAACGCATCCGCACCGCCGAAGCCCTCGGCGAGCGCACCGACGAATTCATGAAGCTGAAAGTCGAAGGCATCAACGACTGCGCCGAGGTGCTGGTCGCCGCGCTGATGGACGATCGCGAGCGCCATATCTTCGGCCGTCGCACCTTGCCGGAAATGGACATGGCCTCGTTGTCCTGCGCGATCCAGAACCTCTGGCTGGCCTCCCGCGCCGAAGGGCTGGGCATGGGCTGGGTGTCGCTGTTCGAGCCGCAAGCCCTGGCGGACCTGCTGGGTTTGCCCGCCGGAGCCAAGCCGTTGGCTGTTCTTTGTCTCGGCCCGGTCAAGGAATTTTATCCGGCGCCGATGCTGGTACTCGAAGGCTGGGCGCAGGGGCGTCCGCTCAGTGAGCTGCTGTACGAAAACTATTGGGGAGTAAGTCAATGAGTGTGGCGTTGTTGAGTGTCGCCGCGGTTGCGCTGGATGCGCTGCTGGGTGAACCCAAACGCTGGCATCCGCTGGTGGCGTTCGGCCGTTTTGCCGATCGCATCGAGCAACGTTTCAACTCCGGCGGTCGCGGCTGGCGCAGTCATGGCGTCACCGCATGGGTGATCGCGGTGTTGCCGCTGACGTTGCTGGCCACGGCGTTTTCCTGGGCGCCCTATGTCGGCTGGATCGTCGAAATTCTCGCGCTCTATTGCGCCCTCGGCCTGCGCAGCCTCGGTGAACACGTCGAACCGGTGGCCAAAGCCCTGCGCAGCGATGATCTGGACGAGGCGCGCAAACGCGTGGGTTATCTGGTCAGTCGCCAGACCACCGAACTGGATAAAACCGAAGTCGCCCGGGCCGCCACCGAATCGGTGCTGGAGAACGGCAGTGACGCGGTGTTTGCCGCGTTGTTCTGGTTTGCCGTGGCGGGTGCGCCCGGTGTGGTGCTCTACCGTTTGAGCAACACGCTGGATGCGATGTGGGGTTACCGCAACGAACGCTTCGAACGTTTCGGCTGGGCCGCGGCAAAGATCGACGACGTCCTCAACTACATTCCCGCGCGTCTGGTGGCATTGACCTACGCGTTGCTGGGCAAAACTCGACTGGCGTTGAGATGCTGGCGTACCCAAGGCCCGACCTGGGACAGCCCGAATGCCGGCCCAGTGATGGCGGCGGGTGCCGGTGCGCTCGGCGTCGAGTTGGGCGGGGCGGCGATTTATCACGGTGAATTGCATCAGCGTCCACAACTGGGCGAAGGCGTGCCGGCGGACGCCGACTCCATCGACCGTGGCTGGCAATTGGTCCAGCGCGGGGTATGGTTATGGTTGCTGATCCTCTGCGTGGGGGCTGAATTCTATGCTTGAGCACGGTGGTCGGTTACGCAAGGCGGCGCTCGACTACGGCATCGCCGAAGCCGATTGGCTCGACCTGTCCAGCGGCCTCGCACCCTGGCCGTTTCCGGTGCCGGAGATCCCGTTGCGGGCCTGGGCGCGTTTGCCGGAAACCGATGGCGGTCTGGAGCAGGCGGCCTGTGATTATTACGGTGCCGCTCAGGTGTTACCCGTGGCCGGTTCGCAAATGGCGATCCAGTTGCTGCCGCGTTTGCGCCGAGCGGGCAAGGTCGGCGTGCTCTCGCCGTGTTACGCCGAACACGCCGAAGCGTGGCGACGCAATGGCTACATCGTGCGTGAAGTGCTGGAGCAGGAAGTCGACTTCTACCTCGACAGCCTCGACGTGCTGGTGGTGGTCAATCCGAACAATCCTACGGGCCTGAGCCTGACACCGAGTCGGCTGCTGGACTGGCACTCGCGGCTGGCCCAGCGCGGTGGCTGGCTGGTGGTGGACGAGGCGTTCATGGACAACACGCCGCCGCTGAGCCTGGCACCTTTTGCCCATCAGGTCGGGTTGATCGTGTTGCGTTCCTTCGGCAAGTTTTTCGGTCTGGCCGGTGTGCGCCTGGGTTTCGTGCTGGCGGAGCGCAAGTTGCTCAAATTGCTGGCCGAGCAAGTGGGACCGTGGGCGGTCAGCGGGCCGACGCGGGTGCTGGGTCAAGCCTGTCTGCTGGATACCGAAGGGCATGCCCGGCAACGGGTTCGCGCTGATGAAGCCAGTGAACGTCTGGCGCTGCTGCTTGAACACCACGGCTTCAAACCCCAGGGCGGCTGCGCCTTGTTTCAATGGCTGATCACCGAATGCGCCGAAGCCCTGTATGAGTTCATGGCTCGGCGCGGCATTCTGTTGCGGTTGTTCACGCACAACAGCAGCCTGCGTTTCGGCCTGCCCGCCGATGAAACCGACTGGACACGTCTCGCTCAAGCGTTCGAAGCCTACGCTAGGGAAACCCAATGACTACGTTGAAGGTGCAAGGCGCCACATTAATGGTGCAAGGCACCACGTCCGACGCCGGTAAAAGCACGCTGGTGACGGCGTTGTGCCGCTGGGTCACGCGTCAGGGCGTGAGCGTGGTGCCGTTCAAACCGCAGAACATGGCGCTCAACAGTGCCGTGACCGCCGACGGTGGCGAGATCGGTCGCGCGCAAGCGGTGCAGGCTCAGGCGGCCAACCTTGAGCCGCACACCGACATGAATCCGGTGCTGCTCAAACCCAACAGCGATACCGGCGCCCAAGTGATCATCCATGGTCGTGCGGTCACGACAATGAACGCCGTTGCCTATCACGACTACAAAACCATCGCCATGCAAGCGGTGCTGGCCTCCCATGAACGGCTGAGCGCGGCGTATCCGGTGGTCATGGTCGAAGGCGCGGGCTCGCCGGCCGAGATCAATCTGCGCGCGGGCGACATCGCCAACATGGGCTTTGCCGAGGCGGTGGATTGCCCGGTGGTGCTGATCGCCGACATCAATCGCGGCGGGGTTTTCGCCCATCTGGTGGGCACCCTGGAACTGTTGTCGCCCAGCGAGCAGGCGCGGGTCAAAGGTTTCATCATCAACCGTTTTCGCGGCGACATTGCGTTGCTGCAACCGGGTCTCGACTGGCTGGAAGCGCGCACCGGCAAACCGGTGATCGGCGTTCTGCCTTACGTGATGGACCTGCACCTGGAAGCCGAGGACGGCATCGACCAGCGCCAGACCGACAAGGCCGACCAGGTGCTGAAAGTGCTGGTGCCGGTACTGCCGCGCATCAGCAACCACACCGACTTTGATCCGCTGCGCTTGCACCCGCAGGTGGATCTGCAATTCATCGGCCCCGGCCAGGCGATTCCACCGGCCGACCTGATGATTCTCCCTGGCTCTAAAAGCGTGCGCAGCGACCTCGCGTATCTGCGGGCCAATGGCTGGGACACGGCGATCAGTCGTCATCTGCGTTATGGCGGCAAAGTGCTGGGCATTTGCGGTGGTCTGCAAATGCTCGGTGAACAGGTACACGATCCGCTGGGCCTCGAAGGCGCACCGGGTTCCAGCGCCGGTCTGGGTTTGCTGGCGTTCGAAACCCAGCTAGAAGAAGAGAAGCAACTGCGCAATGTGCGCGGGCGTCTGGTGCTGGAAGACGCGCCGGTCAGCGGCTATGAAATTCATGCCGGCGTGACCACCGGGCCGGCGTTGGAAAACGCCGCGGTGCAACTGGACGACGGTCGCTGCGACGGTGCGCAAAGCGAGGACGGGCAGATTTTCGGCACCTATCTGCATGGGCTGTTTGAATCGCCTGCAGCGTGCAGTGCGCTGTTGCGCTGGGCAGGTTTGCAGGCGGTGCAGGACGTGGATTATCACGCGTTGCGTGAGCGCGATATCGAGCGGCTGGCGGATCTGGTGGAGAAGCATCTGGATACCGGGTTGTTGCGTGAGCTCTGTGGGTTTTAAAGAAGGGTTATCAGCATGCTGCAACTGATCCTCGGCGGCGCCCGTTCCGGCAAAAGTCGCCTGGCCGAAAAACTCGCCTCCGACAGCGCTCTGGCCGTGACTTACATCGCCACCAGTCAACCGCTCGACGGTGAAATGAACGAGCGGGTCGCCCATCACCGCGCCCGTCGTCCGGCCGAATGGGCGTTGATCGAAGAGCCCGTGGCGCTCGCCCGCGTCCTGCGCGAAACCGCCAGCACCGATCGGTGCCTGCTGGTGGATTGCCTGACGTTGTGGATGACTAATCTGCTGATGCTCGACGACACCGAGCGTCTGTCGGCCGAACGTGATGCGTTGCTGGACTGCCTGGCGTCGCTGCCGGGTGAAATCATTTTTGTCAGCAACGAGACCGGCATGGGTGTCGTGCCGCTGGGCGAATTGACCCGCCGCTATGTCGATGAAGCCGGTTGGCTGCATCAAGCGTTGGCCGAGCGCTGTGAGCGAGTTGTCCTGACCGTCGCCGGCCTGCCCCTGACTTTGAAAGGAACTAAGTGATGACTCAATCCTGGTGGCTGAACCCCTGCAAGCCGATCGATGTTCAAGCGGTCGAGCAGGCGCAGGCCCGTCAACAGCAACTGACCAAGCCTGCCGGCTCCCTCGGTCGGCTTGAGTCGGTGGCCGTGCAATTGGCCGGGTTACAGGGGCAGGTCAAGCCGAGACTGGATCAGCTGTGGATCGCGATTTTTGCCGGTGATCATGGCGTGGTTGCTGAAGGGGTGTCGGCATTTCCTCAGGAAGTCACCGGGCAGATGCTGCACAACTTTGTCAGCGGTGGGGCGGCGATCAGCGTGTTGGCGCGGCAACTCGGGGCCTCCCTGGAAGTGGTCGACCTCGGCACGATTACGCCGTCGTTGAATTTGCCGGGTGTGCGTCACTTGAACATCGGCCCGGGCACAGCGAATTTCGTCGAAGGGTCGGCCATGACGCCGGCTCAAGGCGAACTCGCTTTGCAGGCCGGCCGCGACAGCGTGCAGCGTGCCATCGCGGCGGGTGCGCAGTTGTTTATCGGTGGCGAGATGGGCATCGGCAATACCACCGCGGCCAGCGCGTTGGCCTGTGCCTTGCTCGATTGCCCGGTGGTGCATCTGGCCGGGCCGGGCACGGGTTTGAACGCGGCGGGTGTCAGTCATAAAGTCCAGGTTATCGAGCGCGCTTTGGCACTGCACAGCGCTCAGCGTGGCGATGCGCTGCGAACCCTGTTCAACCTCGGCGGTTTTGAAATCGCTGCGCTGGTCGGCGCGTATCTGGCGTGTGCCCAGGAAGGCGTCGCGGTGCTGGTGGACGGTTTCATTTGCAGCGTCGCGGCATTGGTGGCGGTGCGATTGAATCCTGAATGCCGTCAGTGGCTGTTGTTTGGTCATCGCGGCGCCGAGCCGGGTCATCGTCATGTACTGGAAACCCTGAATGCCGAACCGCTGCTGGACCTCGGCCTGCGTCTGGGCGAGGGCAGTGGCGCTGCGTTGGCCGTGCCGTTGCTGCGTCTGGCGTGCGACCTTCACGGGCAGATGGCGACCTTCGCCGAGGCCGCCGTGGCGGACCGTCCGGCATGACCTTGCGCCTGGACCTGTTGCGCCACGGCGAAACCGAACTCGGCGGCGGCTTGCGCGGCAGCCTCGACGATGCGCTGACCGACAAGGGCTGGGCGCAGATGCGCGCAGCGGTGATCGAGCAGGGGCCATGGGATCGTTTGGTCAGCTCGCCGTTGCAGCGTTGTGCGCGATTTGCACAAGAACTCGGCGCGCAACTGGGTTTGCCAGTGCAGTTGGATAAAGACGTGCAGGAGCTGCACTTCGGCGCCTGGGAAGGGCAGAGCGCCGCGGCGCTGATGGACACCGATGCCGAGGCGTTGGGATCGTTCTGGGCCGACCCTTATGCGTTTACGCCACCTCAAGGTGAGCGGGTCGTGGATTTTTCGACGCGAGTGTTGGCGGCCGTTGAGCGTTTGCATGCCGCCTACGCCGGCGAGCGGGTGTTGCTGATCAGTCACGGCGGGGTCATGCGTTTGTTGCTGGCGCAGGCGCGGGGTTTGCCTCGTGAGCAGTTGCTCAACGTCGAAGTCGGGCATGGTGCGTTGTTTTCGCTGTCGGTCGAATCCGGCGTGTTGTTAAGGGAAGCGACCTGACCATGTTGCCGTTCTGGATCGCCCTGCAATTTTTGAGCAGTTTGCCGGTTCGTCTGCCGAGCATGCCGACGCCACAGGAATCGGGACGGTCGCTGCTGTTTTATCCGCTGATCGGCCTGTTGTTTGGCGGGATTTTGTGGGCGTTCAACTGGCTGTTACTCGGCACCCCGTTGTTGCTCCATGCAGCGCTGTTGCTGAGCGTTTGGGTGTTGCTCAGTGGTGCCTTGCACCTCGACGGCCTGGCCGATAGCGCCGATGCGTGGCTCGGTGGGTTCGGTGATCGCGAACGCACGTTGACGATCATGAAGGACCCGCGCAGCGGCCCGATTGCAGTCGTGACGCTGGTGCTGGTGTTGCTGCTCAAGTTCGCCGCGTTGCTGGCATTGATCGAGCAGCAACACGCCGTTGTCCTGATTATCGTTCCGATGATCGGGCGCAGCGCGATGCTGGGGTTATTCCTGACCACGCCTTATGTGCGTGCCGGCGGGTTGGGGCAAGCGCTGGCCGATCATCTGCCACGTTTGGCGGGCAAGCAGGTGTTGGCGGTCAGTGCGTTGGCGTGTGTTTTGATCGCCGGGCTCAGCGGCGTGTTGGCAGTGGCGTTGGCGGCGTTGGTGTTTGTCTGGTTGCGACAGGTGATGCTGCGCCGATTGGGCGGCACGACGGGCGATACGGCGGGGGCGTTGCTGGAAATTCTCGAAGTCGCGGTGCTGGTGGGATTGGCGATCTGCTGAACTTCCCACATCATGTCACTTGATTTAACTCAACCGCGGGTATATACACGCACCATGCTCGACTCCCAATGTTTATGCATCAACCTGCGTCGCGCCGCCCGTGGCGTCAGCAGGCACTACGACGGCGCTCTCGACGGCTTCGGGATCAACGTTGCCCAGTATTCTCTGCTGTGTAATTTGCAGCGTCTGGATAAGCCGAGTATTTCCACGTTGGCCGAGGCCATGGGGCTGGATCGCAGCACCTTGGGGCGCAATCTACGGGTGCTGGAAGGCGAAGGCCTGCTGATGCTGGTTGAGGGCGAAGACATGCGTAACCGCATCGTCATGCTCACCGAGGCCGGTGTTGAACGGCTGGCAGCGGCCTTGCCGGCCTGGGAAGCGGCGCAACAGCGGTTGATTGATCGCTTGGGTGCGGAGAAACGTGAAACCTTGCTACGACTGCTGGACGAACTGGCGTGATGCCGGTTTTTCCGATCTTAAGCGGGTATATACCCGCTACCGGAGAATAAGAATGACATCGATGTGGCGTACGTGCGGTTGGGTTCTGTTGGGGAGTGCGCTGATTCTCGCGTTGTCCTTGGGCGTACGGCACGGCTTCGGGCTGTTTCTGGCGCCGATGAGTGCCGAGTTCGGCTGGGGGCGTGAGACGTTTGCCTTCGCCATTGCCTTGCAAAACCTGATCTGGGGCCTGGCGCAGCCCTTCACTGGCGCGCTGGCCGACCGCTTTGGCGCCGCGAAAGTGGTGCTGGTCGGCGGTGTCCTGTATGCGTTGGGTCTGGTGTTCATGGGCCTGTCGGATTCGGCCGTGACTTTGTCCCTGAGTGCCGGCTTGTTGATCGGTATTGGCCTGTCGGGCACTTCGTTCTCAGTGATCCTTGGCGTGGTCGGCCGCGCGGTGCCGCCAGAGAAACGCAGCATGGGCATGGGCATTGCCAGCGCCGCCGGTTCTTTCGGCCAGTTCGCCATGGTGCCCGGTACGCTGGGGTTGATCGGCTGGCTCGGCTGGTCCGCTGCATTGCTGGTGTTGGGTCTGTTGGTGGCGCTGATCGTGCCGCTGGTGAGCATGCTCAAGGACAAGCCGCTACCGGTGTTCGGCCATGAACAAACGCTGTCCGAAGCATTGCGCGAAGCCTGTTCCCATTCGGGGTTCTGGCTGCTGGCGTTCGGCTTCTTTGTCTGCGGTTTCCAGGTGGTATTCATCGGCGTGCACTTACCAGCTTATCTGGTGGATCAGCACCTCCCGGCGACTGTCGGCACTACGGTGCTGGCGTTGATCGGGCTGTTCAATATTTTCGGTACCTACACGGCGGGCTGGCTCGGCGGGCGGATGTCCAAGCCGCGTTTGCTCACCGGCCTGTACCTGCTGCGGGCAGTGGTGATTGGGTTGTTCCTGTGGGCGCCAGTCACGACGACCACCGCGTACCTGTTCGGCATGGCAATGGGTTTCCTGTGGCTGTCGACCGTGCCCTTGACCAACGGCACCGTCGCGACCTTGTTCGGCGTGCGAAATCTGTCCATGCTCGGTGGGATTGTTTTCCTGTTTCACCAGCTCGGATCGTTCCTCGGCGGCTGGTTGGGCGGGGTGGTGTACGACCGAACCGGGAGCTATGACTTGATCTGGCAAGTAGCGATTCTCTTGAGCCTGTTCGCCGCAGCGCTGAACTGGCCGGTGCGTGAGCGGCCGGTGGCGCGTCTGCAAACACAGATGAGTGCGCTATGAACAGCCTCTGGCCGCAGATCGCTGTCGTCGCTGTCTGCGCCTTGCTGCTGGCCCTGTCGTGGTGGGGCTGGCATCAGGGCGGGCTGGCGTTGATGCAACTGGGCATGGGTGCTTGCTAGCAGGCGGTGAGGGCGAGTAACTTCGTTGTTGACGATTTCTCAAGGATGCACCGACATGCTAATGCGCTGGCTCGCAGTACCCGCGTTACTGGTAGCGTTTAGTGGATGGGCTCAAGCGGCAGAGTGCCCGGACCTTTTGCAAGGCTCGTTGCCCAAGCTGCGCGCCAAGGAATCCATCGACCTGTGCCAGCGCTTCGCCGGCAAACCGCTGGTGGTGGTCAATACCGCAAGCTTCTGTGGTTTTGCCCCGCAGTTCAAAAGCCTTGAGGCGCTGAATCAGCGTTACAAGGATCAGGGGCTGGAGGTGATCGGCGTTCCGTCCAACGACTTCAAGCAAGAGTCCAAGGATGGCGAAGAGACTGCCAAGGTCTGCTACGTGAACTACGGCGTGACGTTCACCATGACTGAACCGCAGAAAGTCCGCGGTGATGACGCGACTCACTTGTTCAAGATCATCGCCAAGCAGAGCACTGCGCCGAAGTGGAACTTCTACAAATATGTGGTCGATCGCAAGGGTAAGGTGATCGCCAATTTCTCCAGCCTGACCACGCCTGACGATCCCGAGTTCATCGAGGCGGTGGAGAAAGCCCTGGCCTCGCAACCCTGATCCACACCCGTAAAAAAGCCCCGCCTCTGTACAAGAGAGCGGGGCTTTTTTGATTCAGGCGGCGAGTGGTTCAGGCTCGCCGGGAATCATCAGAAGCGGTAGGTCGCACCGACACCGAAACCGTTCGCCGAGTTTTCATACTTGGCGCTGTAGGTCTGGCGGCCGTTGCTGTTGTTGACCTTGACCGACTCTTCGACCAGGTACGAGTACGCAACGTCGATGGTCAGGTCGTCGGTCGGGCTCCAGCCAGCGCCCAGGCTGAAAATCTTGCGATCGCCAGTCGGGATGCGTGGGGAACGGTTTTCGTTATTGGTCGGAGCCTGGTCAACCGACAAACCGGTACGCAGGACCCATTGCTTGTTCACCTTATACGAAGCACCAATGGCGTGAGCCCAGGTGTCGTGCCAGTTCTGCTCTTCGGTGATGGTACCAAACCGGCTGTTCAGTGCAGCAGGAACGCCACTGTTCTCAACGCTGATTTCTTTCAGGCGGCTCCAGCGAGTCCAGGTGCTGCCTGCGTAGAGAGTCCATTGGTCGTCCAGCTGGTGAGTAACCGAGAAGTCGACCGACTCAGGCGTGGTGATGTCCAGCGACGCGTCGTACTTCTGGCTTGGGTTCTGACCCAGGGCGCCGAGGAGGTTGTAGTTGACCTTGGTGTCACCTTCGAGCTTGTACTTCACTTTCGAGTGGTAGGTCAGGCCGACGCGAGTGCTGTCGGTGGCCTGGACCAGGATACCGACGTTATAACCCAGTGCGGTGTCATCACCCTTGATCTTGACGGTGCCGTCCGCAGCAAGCGGGTTCAGCGACACGTTCGATTCCAGCTTGCCGTCAATGCGGTTGATGGTCGGACCGAAACCGATAGACACCGTGTCGTTGAAGGCGTAGCTGACGGTTGGTTGCAGGGTGACGATTTTGACTTCGCTCTTGCTACCAAAATAACGGCCGGCAAAGCCGTTCTCGTAATCGGTCACCAGACCGAATGGCGCGTACATGCCCACACCGAATGCCCAATGCTCGTCGATTGGCTTGACGTAGTAGCCCATCGGCACGGCGATGAATGGAACCATGTCGCCGTCGTTGGTGCCACCGTTCGGACGGGAGCTGGCATCACTGATATCGGTGTGTGCGTCGAGGAATGCAGCGCCGCCGGTCACTTGTTCGCGCTTGAGACGCGACATGCCGGCAGGGTTGCCAAAAATAGTGCTTGCGTCGTCGGCAGATGAAGATCGCCCGGCAAAACCTGTACCCATCCCGCTGATGCTTTGTTCGTTGATGGCGAAGCCACTTGCAAAGATCTGGGTGGATGCCAGGGTAACGGCGACGCTAAGGGCGGTTTTGAGCATGACTTTTTTCATTATTAGAACTCCTGGTGATCACCGGGGCGAAAATTACCAACATTTTCGTCCCAGCGCTATAGGCTGTATGGCTTGATTTAGAGCGGTTTTGTAGGACAATCCGACCAAGTTCGCGGCATTTGCGCGATCTTGTGGAAATAGCGGATCAGCAGGCGACCTGATTCATCGGTGAAACACAGGTTTGCCAGGCGCAGGTGAAGTCTCTCAGGCGTCCTTGAGGCTGGAAGGTCTGGCGCCAGATGCGGGCCATTCCCAGCAGGTCGCCTGCTTCGGGGAGCGGGGTGTTCTGTTCTTCTACCAGCAGCCAAGCGATGGCAGTGGCGTAACGCAGGTTGACGGTCAATTCGAGGTGCGGACCACTCAGGAAAGCATGTTGGCTGGCCAAACCGCGAACCAGGCTTGCGCGTTCCGGGTCCAGTGCCAGGTAGTGGTCCCAAAGTGCCTGGTGGCGGGGTTCGGCGATTCGGTACAGGCCGTGCCCACGGCGGTCATGCAGGGCAGTACCCAGGGCTGACTGGCTGGCGGCGATGCCCAGCAGCAGGGATTCGGCAGTTGCGCTATGACGCCCGAGGTAAATCAACGTCGGGCGGATCACATAACGGCACAGTTCGCTGGCAGCGATACCCATAAAGCCCTCGAAACATGAAAGGGTCGGCGAGACCTGAAAGGAGCGTTGGCAGCGGGTGAATCGACTCAGGCTCGCCGGAAGCGGATCAATCCGCTTGAGTTGAAGTGTAGTGTCATATTCGCGCCGTAAAGGCCTGTTTTTACAATATTTCCGGCTTCGAGTTATAACCCTTATATCGGTTAGTGCTTAAGCGGTGACAGCGAAAAGAGAAATTTCGGGCAATAAAAAGCCCCGCTTTTTGAGCAGGGCTTTTGAGGTTTTCAGCCTTTCTGACGTGTCAGGCAACCAGTGCCTGACGGGTACGATCGATCACGGCCTGCAGCGGCTCGGCGCTGGAGTATTGATCGGGGTACAGGCGTTCGCTGTGACGAGCGATGCCGTGTTCGTTGACCAGGGTGAAGCTGAAGCAGCCTTTGCGAGCCGCCATGATCAGGCAGTTCATTGGTGCAAAAGCGTTGGTCAGGGTGCGGATGGCATCCTGGGTGTGGATTTGAGTAGACATAGTCATTGGGTGTTCCTACAAGCGACACGGATAAGAACCGTGCAAAGTTAAAACGTTCCAGTGACGTCGACCACCATTGGTCGAACGAAGAACCCGACTGGAACAAAGCAGCCAGTTTGAAGCGCTGATAAATTGGCGCGCTTGGGCTGGCAGGTAGGTACTTAGGAGGGCAGGCAACACATCAAGGGCAAAGGTTCTGGGCCCGGGGTGAAGATCCTGATCAATTTGCAGGTTGGTTCGGTCAGAGTAAGTGAGCTTCGCAACACCCTTTGCTTTCGATTCAAAGGCTGTGTTGGCGCAAGGTTTACCTGGAAACCATCGAGGTGGTCGATCCCGCTTTGTCGGTAGAGGCTTCCTAGGGGAAGGCTGACCGGGAGGATTTGTTCGACCAGAATTGACTTTCAGCTTGGTACTAACGCCGCGGATACTAACGGATTGAAAAGCTGAAGGGAAGTGAATTAGCGAAAAAAGTTCTTTTGACGCCCCTCATTCAACGTCCGGCTTGGCGCTCGGAAAGGTCATTACCCGCAGACGCGCCCTGTAATAGCACAAGTTCCGACCGTTGGTAGTCGAGATTCATTGGGTCGGCATCAGCCCGGACCGCGGGTTTGCCAAGGTTTGTCCCCACGGCTAACGACCCAATGCGCCGAAAAAGCGCATCGATATAACTGCCTCGAAGGTACTTGTGCACATAAGTCACACACGTTGTCACGACGCTGTCATCTTCCCTTCAAACGCAGTGGGTGCCTGTAACCGAAATTTAAGTCAATGAAAAACATCGCTTTTTTTTGCTGGTGAAAAAATCGTCAGTTTGACTGCGAGCCCCATTCCATAGGGCTTTGCGAGAGTTCAAAGGCGGTTGTCCACTGAGTTATCCACAGCTTCTGTGGATTGTCCCGAGCGCTTGCTCTAGGACGGGCGTGCAGGGTTTTTTAGGCTTTACCTGTAAGAAAAAAAGAGTAGAGTGGCGCGCCTTCCGACATGCCCCACAGTGCTTTATGAAGTTTCGTTCAGTATCAGTTGCTGCCGCCTCGACACCTCCCAGCGTTACTCCGCCCATACGATTTTCGATGCGTGTGGCTGAGTGGTTGCTGGACAGCCCGCGTCTGGGCGAAAACGCCCACGTCAAACATTTCGCCGGACGTTTGCTAAAGCAACCGGCCCGTGAAGGGGTCGTGTCCGCTCAAAGCCGTCTCGGTCAATTGATGTGTCGTGAATGCGGGAATGCCCGGGATCGCCGTATCGGCCAGGACCTTTTGCGTCAGGCCGCGCGGGGAGGGGATCGGCGTGCCCAGCAGGCGCTTGGTCTGATCGAAGACTGAGCTGTCCAAGACCTGACGCCTTGGTTAACCTTCAAGCTTTATTTAATTGGCAGGAGTGGCTATGGCTATGGACTTGACCAGCGCATTGCTCGGTCTGGCGGGCGCTGCGCTGCCGTTATTGGTACTGGCCTGGCAACTTCAACGCCGAGCGAGCGCCACGCAGTCAGAGGTTGCGCTGCTGGAAGAGCGTCTGGCCACGGCCCATCTGGCCCAGAACGGATTGAACGCCCAACTCGAAGCCTGTCGCGATGAAATCGGTGATCTGGGCCAGGCCAATGCCGCCAAACAAGCAGACCTGGCCGCCGTGCGCCGTGAAGTCGAACTGCTGCAGATCGAACGTGACGATGCCCGCGATGCCGCCCACGCCTGGAATCTGGAGCGCGCCGGCAAAGAGGCCGAGTTGCGCCGTCTGGACGCTCAGGCCGCCTCGCTCAACGCCGAACTGCGTGAGCAGCAAGAAAGCCATCAGCAGCGCCTCAACGACCTGCAGGGCTCGCGAGACGAACTGCGAGCACAGTTCGCGGAACTGGCCGGCAAGATCTTCGACGAGCGCGAGCAGCGCTTTGCCGAAACCAGTCAGCAACGTCTCGGACAGTTGCTCGATCCGTTGAAGGAACGCATCCAGTCCTTCGAAAAGCGCGTCGAGGAAAGCTATCAGGCTGAAGCCCGCGAACGTTTTTCCCTGGCCAAGGAACTGGAGCGGCTGCAACAGCTGAACTTGCGCCTGAGCGACGAAGCCACCAACCTGACCCGCGCCTTGAAAGGCCAGAAAACCCAAGGCAACTGGGGTGAGCTGATTCTTGAGCGGGTGCTTGAACACGCGGGCCTGGAAAAGGGGCGCGAGTATCAGACCCAGGTCAACCTCAAAGGCCCTGACGGTGAGCGTTTCCAGCCGGACGTGATCATTTATCTGCCGGGCGACAAGCAGGTGGTGGTCGACTCCAAAGTCAGCCTCACGGCCTATCAGCAATACGTCGCGGCCGAAGACGATGCCATTGGCGAGATCGCGATCAAGCAGCATGTGCTGTCCCTGCGTAATCACGTCAAAGGGCTGGCCGGCAAGGATTACAAGCGTCTCGATGGCTTGCACAGCCTGGATTTCGTCCTGCTCTTCGTACCGATCGAAGCGGCGTTTTCCGCCGCACTGCAGGCTGAGCCAACGCTGTTTCAGGAGGCCTTCGACCGCAACATCGTGATTGTCAGCCCGACCACTTTGCTGGCAACCCTGCGCGTCATCGACAGCCTGTGGAAGCAGGAGCGCCAAAGCCAGAACGCCCGGGAAATCGCCGAGCGGGCCGGGTGGCTGTACGACAAGTTCGTGTTGTTCATCCAGGATCTGGATGAAGTCGGCAATCGCTTACAGCAACTGGATAAGGCCTACAGCTCTGCGCGCAATAAGCTGACGGAAGGCCGCGGCAATCTGGTCAGCCGTAGCGAGCAGCTCAAGTTGCTGGGCGCGCGGGCGAGCAAGAGCCTGCCGGCAGACTTGCTGGAGCGGGCGATGACCGATGTGGATGGCTTGGCCGAGTTGCCGGAGTAACCGAAAAGCATCGTCGGAGCAAGCTCGCGATGGCGTCAGTCGCGCCACCACGAGCCTCAAACCTGCCGCGCTACAACGGCAAATGCCGACTCAGCAACGCCCGCAACGCCGCCGGTTTTACCGGTTTTGCCAGGTAATCCAGCCCCGCCGCATGCACCTGGGCCACCATCTCCGGTCGCCCATCGGCGCTGATCACTACCCCTGGCACCGGCTCACCCAGTTGGGTGCGCAACCACGCCATCAACTCGGTTCCGGTCTCGCCATGGTCCAGGTGGTAATCCACCAGCGCCAATTGCGGTCGCATTCCTTCACTGAGCAGCGCCGCGCATTCATCGCGGTTACGAGCCGTCCAGACCTGACAACCCCAGCGGGTGAGCAGGCTGTTCATGCCGATCAGGATGCTGTCTTCGTTATCGATGCACAGCACCTGCGCGCCGCTCAACAATTTGCCGTTGAGTTCGGCGGTTTTGGTCGGCAGGGCGGTTTGAGCACTAGCCAACGGCACACTGACGCTGAACACGCTGCCGCGCCCCGGCCAGGAGCGTACGCGCAAGGTATGACCCAGTACGCGACACAGTCCGTCAGCAATGGCCAGCCCCAGCCCCAGGCCTTTTTCAGCACGGGTCTGGTGGCTGTCGAGGCGTTTGAATTCTTCGAAAATGACCAGCTGTTTATCCTCTGGAATGCCCGGACCACGGTCCCAGACCTCCAGGCACAGCTCGCCCTTGCGTCGGCGAACGCCCAGCAGCACCGGGCCTTTGGCGTAGCGGAAGGCATTGGTCAGGAAATTCTGCAAGATTCGTCGCAACAGTTTGATGTCGCTGTCGATTCGCAACGTACTGCCCCTGACACGGAATTTCAGCCCCTGGCCTCTGGCCAGCGCCTTGAACTCGGCACCGAGGATGTCGAACAGTTCGTTGAGCACAAAAGGCTTGGGATCAGGGTTGATCATGCCGTTTTCCAGCCGGGAAATGTCCAGCAAGTCGCTGATCAGGTCCTCGGCCGAGCGCAGTGAACTGTCCAGGTGATGGACCAGTTTCTGCGCCTCGCCGGATAAGCCGTCGTCTTGGTGGGAAAGGGCGGCGGAGAACAGTCGCGCGGCGTTCAACGGTTGCATCAAGTCATGGCTGACCGCCGCGAGGAAACGGGTTTTCGACTGGTTGGCCGACTCCGCGGTGCCTTTGGCGTCGGTCAGGGCCACGTTGAGTTGCGACAATTCGTGGGTCCGCTCGGTAACCCGTCGCTCCAGACCTTCGTTGGCCTCGGTCAGCGCCTGCTCCGACTCGCGGAACGCGGTGATGTCGGTGAAACTCATGACGAAACCGCCGCCCGGCATCGGGTTGCCGATCAGCTCGATCACACGGCCATTGGGGAAAAGTCTTTCAGAGGTATGGGCGCGGCCCTGACGCATCCAGTGCAAGCGGCGGGCGACGTGCACTTCGGCTTCGCCGGGGCCGCACAGGCCGCGCTCGGCGTTGTAGCGAATGATGTCGGCAATCGGTCGGCCAAGCCTGATCAGCCCATCAGGGTAATTGAACAACTCCAGATAGCGCCGGTTCCAGGCCACCAGTTTCAGCGATTGGTCGACCACGCTGATGCCCTGGGTGATGTTCTCGATCGCGCCTTGCAGCAGCGCGCGGTTGAATTGCAACACCTCCGAGGCTTCATCGGCGATACGAACGACGTCCTCAAGTTGCATCTCCCGACCTTCGATGGCGGCTTTTACCACCGCCCGGGTCGAAGAAGCGCCGAGCACACCGGCCAGCAAGCGTTCGGTATGGGCGATCCATTCACCGTCGGCGTTCTGGTTCGGGTTGAAGCCTTTACCTTGGCGGTAGGCGAAGCGGATAAAACTCTGACGGGCGCGTTCTTCGCCGACGAAGCGCGCCGCCAGCTGCAACAAATCGTCGATCTGCACCGACAGCATCGAACGGGCGCTGGGGCGGGCACTGATTTCCTGACCGATGAAGCGACCCGCCTGCCAGTGTTCCGAAACCCTGGTACGTGACAGCACCGATACCCAGGCGAACAGCGTGAAGTTGGCCGCAAGCGACAACACCACGCCTTGTGTCAGCGGGGTGAGTGGCAGTTTCAGCGGGTTGCTGTGCAACCAGGCCAGCCCTGGGAAACTGCTCAGGGATAAGCCGAGGCTGTGGGCTGCGATCGGCAGAATCAGTGTGTAGAACCAGAGGAATGTCCCGGCGGCGAGGCCGGCGAATACACCGCGACGATTGGCCTGTTTCCAGTACAGCGCGCCGAGCATGGCCGGGGCCAGTTGGGTCACGGCGGCGAAGGCGATCTGGCCGATGGTGGCCAGGCTCGCCGTCGAGCCGAGCAGGCGATAACTGACGTAGGCCAGCAGCAGAATCACCACGATGCTCACTCGGCGCACCGAGAGCATCCACTGGCGGAACACTTCGAACGGTCGCTCGGCGTTGTTGCGCCGCAGCAACCATGGCAACAGCATGTCGTTGGAGACCATGGTCGACAGCGCCACGCTGGCGACAATCACCATGCCGGTCGCCGCCGAGGCACCGCCGATAAACGCCAGCATCGCCAGGGCAGGGTGGGATTGAGCCAGCGGCAGGCTAATGACAAAAGAATCCGGCAATACCGAGCTCGGCAGCAGCATCTGGCCGGCGAGGGCGATGGGAACGACGAACAGCGCCGCCAGCGCCAGATAGGCTGGAAACACCCATTTGGCCAAGCGCAGATCCTGAGGGTCGATGTTTTCCACCACGGTCACGTGAAACTGCCGGGGCAAGCAGATGATGGCCATCATCGCCACGCCGGTCTGCACCACCATCGACGGCCAATTAATGGTTTCTTTCCAGTATTCCTCCAGACGCGGTGCGAGCATGGCCTGGTTGAACAGGTCGTCGAAACCGTCGTACAGGCCGTAGGTCACAAACGCGCCGACGGCGAGAAAAGCGAACAGCTTGACCAGCGATTCGAACGCAATCGCCAGCACCATGCCGCGGTGGTGTTCAGTGGCGTCGAGGTTGCGGGTACCGAAGACGATGGTGAACAGCGCCAGCACCAGCGACACGATCAACGCCGTGTCCTGGGCGCGAGTGCCCATGGCGTCGGCACCGGCGCCGATCAGCAAGTTCACCCCGAGCACGATGCCCTTGAGTTGCAACGCGATGTAGGGCAACACGCCGACCAGGCAGATCAGCGCCACCACCACCGCCAGCGACTGGGATTTGCCATAGCGGGCGGCGATGAAGTCGGCAATGGAGGTGATGTTCTCCTGCTTGCTGATCATCACCATTTTTTGCAGGACCCATGGCGCGCACACCAGCAGCAGAATCGGCCCGAGGTAGATCGGC
The DNA here is from genome assembly GCF_054898115.1 of Pseudomonas sp. MDT1-16. NCBI lineage: Bacteria > Pseudomonadati > Pseudomonadota > Gammaproteobacteria > Pseudomonadales > Pseudomonadaceae > Pseudomonas > Pseudomonas sp. MDT1-16. Next base: position 4,322,393 of record NZ_CM142717.1, on the reverse strand, counting down.
AGGAAGGACCAGAGCTGTTCGGCGGCCTGGCCCACGGCGCCAAAGAAGGTCCAACTGGTGCAATAGACGGCCAGCGACAGGCTGTACACCCAGGCGCGCACCCGCGGCGGCAACGGCGTGCTGCGACGATCGCCGTAGAAGGCGATGGCGAACAAGATGGCCATATAGGCCAGGGCGACGGCGGCGATCAGCCCGCTGGACAGCGACATGGGAACTCCAGACAAAAGACACCCGGGACTCCCGCCCGGACAGACAGTCTCGCACGATGTCAGGGGTTAGTCAGTGTCGACCAAGGTCGCGGCCCGGCTGGGTGTCGCAGGTGAGCTATAGGTCGTTTGTGCGGACGCTTTCGCGGGCAAGCCTCGCTCCTACAAGAGCGCCGTACCCTGTGGGAGCGTGGCTTGCCCGCGAAGGCGGCCTCACTGATTCAACGCAATCGCGATCAGCCGATGCAACTCCTCAACCTCCAGCGGCGCCGCCGAAAACAGGATACGAAACACCGTCGGCGCCGCCACCATGTTAATCAGCCGATCAACGTTGGGCTTTGGCTGTCCGGGGTAACGATCCAGTATCGTCTGCAACTGCCCGCCAATGATCGTCGCGCAATAGACCGGTGTGGTGCTGCATTGCACGTCGCGCAACATGTTGCGGCCGGGCTCGGAAGTCATCTCGTCCAGATACTGCTCCGCCCAGGCGCGCACGTCACCGCGCAGGCTGCCGGTATCGGCCGGCTCGCTCTCGGGGCGCATGCGGGCGAGGGCAACATCCGCCAACAACACCGACAGATCGCCCCAGCGCCGGTAGATGGTCGACGGCGTGACGCCGGCGCGCGCGGCGATTTGCGGGACGGTCACGGTGGCACGGTCCTGTTCTTCGAGAAGATCGCGGACCGCAGAATGAACCGACTCTTGCACCCGGGCGCTTCTACCGCCCGGGCGTAATCCTTCTTTAATAGCCATGCATCGGACCTTAACACAAAGAATTTGCTTTAAGCGCTGGCCAGTCGCACACTCCGCAAAAGCAAAAAGTTAGCTTTTGCGGAGTATGCCCATGATCAGTTCAACTTCCAATCGTTCAAGCCTGTGGTTCCTGGCGTTCACCTTACTCAGTTTTCTCGCCGCGTCCACGGCGCCGACGCCGTTGTATCACTTGTACCAGGAACACCTGCAGTTTTCGGCAGCGACCCTGACTCTGATTTTCGGTGTGTACGCCATTAGCTTGCTGGTGGCATTGCTCACGGTCGGTTCGCTCTCGGATTATCTGGGACGCAAACCGGTGATTTTTACCGCTGTGATGTTGAACATGCTGGCGATGCTGCTGTTTATCAAGGCAGACAGTGTCGCCTGGTTGATCAGTGCACGAGTGCTTCAGGGTTTTGCCACGGGGATGGCCACTGCCGTATTGAGTGCGGCGCTGCTGGACACCGATCGCCAGCAAGGGCCGCTGGTCAACAGTGTTGCGCCGTTGCTGGGCATGGCGGCGGGTGCCATGGGGTGCGGCTTGTTGGCCGAGTTTGCACCGCTGCCGTTGCAGTTGACCTATTGGGTGTTGTTCGCACTGTTTGTGATGCAGGCACTGTACGTCTGGCGCTTGCCGGAAAGCGTCAGTCGGCAACCGGGAGCCTGGGCCTCGCTGCGCCCGACATTGCATGTGCCGATCCAGGCGCGGCGCGTGTTGTGGCTGGTGCTGCCGATCAACATCGCGGTGTGGGCGCTCGGTGGTTTTTACGCTTCTTTGGCACCGTCTCTGGTGCGCACGGCCACCGGATCGACCTCAAATCTGATTGGCGGTGCGACGGTGGCCGTGTTGACAGTAACCGGCGCGTTGATGATCTACGCCCTGCGCAATCAGCCGGCCGACAAGGTCTTGCGATTGGGCGGCAGTCTGCTGCCTGTCGGCATCGCGCTGATTCTGATAGCGGTGCACAGCGCCAGCCTGACGCTGTTTTTCGTCGGGACGCTGGTCGCCGGCTGCGGTTTCGGCGCTGGTTTCCTCGGTGCGTTGCGCAGTGTCGTGCCGCTGGCCTTGCCCCATGAACGGGCAGGGTTGATGTCGGCTTTCTATGTGCTCAGTTATCTGGCGTTCTGCTTGCCGTCGTTGTTGGCCGGGAACTTGACCCGGACCTTTGGACTGGTGGCCACCACCGATGGTTACGGTGCGGTGCTGATTATTCTCTCGGTCGGCGCTCAGCTCGCGTTGATGCGTCAGCGGTCCATGAAAGTCTGTGGCGTCGATGTGCGATGACCGCTAGCCTTGGCGCCGCCATTCAATTCGACGGACCGACGCATGAAAATCATCCGCAGCAACGCCTTCACCGCTGACCGTGCCTGGGGCGCTTTGGATATCGCCAACATGAACGGCATCACCACGCGTTTGCACTGGACCGATCAACCCTATAAATGGCACGTCAATGATGGGCAAGAAGTGTTCGTGGTGCTGGATGGCGTCGTGCAGATGCGTTATCGCGAAGACGGTCAGGAAAAACAGGTGGTATTGGGCGTAGGCGATATCTTTTATGCCGACGTCGGCACCGAACACGTTGCCCATCCGCAGGGCGTGGCGAGAATCCTGGTGATCGAGACTGAAGGCAGCGTCTGACGCTATATCTGCAAAACAGATAACAGTTAGAGATATTACCCGTTATATCGATATTCGATTCAGATCTACCATGGGCTCCACCTCAACAGAGGACAGGAGTTCCCCATGACATGCCCCAACACCGCCCCAGCCGGTTTCAAACCTTTCAGTCATTTGCAGCACCCGCGCGAAGTCATCCGCCAGTTCACGCCGAACTGGTTCGCCGCCACCATGGGCACCGGCGTGCTGGCGTTGGCGCTGGCGCAGCTGCCTACTGTCAATCCCGGTTTGCACGCGATTGCCGAAGCTCTTTGGCTGTTTAATATCGTGCTGTTCGTTTTGTTTACGGCGGTATACGCGGCGCGTTGGGTGCTGTTTTTTGATGAGGCGCGGCGGATTTTCGGCCACTCCACGGTGTCGATGTTTTTTGGCACCATCCCTATGGGCCTGGCGACCATCATCAATGGCTTTCTGTTGTTCGGTTTGCCGCGTTGGGGCGAGGGCGTGATTCATGTCGCCGAGGTGCTGTGGTGGCTGGATGTGGCGATGTCGCTGGCGTGCGGCGTGCTGATTCCCTACCTGATGTTCACCCGTCAGGAACACAGCATCGACCAGATGACTGCCGTCTGGCTGTTGCCAGTGGTGGCGGCGGAAGTGGCGGCCGCCAGCGGTGGTTTGTTGGCGCCGCACCTGGCGGATGCCCATTCGCAACGGGTGGTGCTGGTGACGAGCTACGTGCTTTGGGCATTTTCCTTACCGGTGGCGTTCAGCATTCTGACCATTCTGTTGCTGCGCATGGCGCTGCATAAATTGCCCCACGAAAACATGGCCGCCTCCAGCTGGCTGGCGCTGGGCCCGATCGGCACTGGAGCGTTGGGCATGTTGTTGCTGGGTGCCGACGCACCAGCAATCTTTGCGGCCAACGGTCTGCCGGGCATCGGTGAAATCGCCGCAGGGCTGGGGTTGGTGGCCGGGATCACCCTGTGGGGCTTTGGTCTGTGGTGGATGCTGATCGCGATGCTCATCACCCTGCGTTACCTGCGCGTCGGTATTCCTTTCAATCTCGGCTGGTGGGGCTTCACCTTCCCGTTGGGTGTTTATTCTCTGGCGACGTTGAAACTGGCCAGCACCTTGAACCTGACGTTTTTCAGTGTCTTCGGCTGTGTGCTGGTGGTGTTGCTGGCAGTGATGTGGCTGATCGTCGCCAAACGGACGGTGCAGGGCGCGTGGCGGGGCGAGCTATTTGTCTCGCCGTGCATAGCCGGATTGAAGAAATAACCGGCGAAGATAGGTAATGTGTGGCCTGGATCGTCGTTCGATATTCCAATAACGGTATCCACGCCACTCTCTACCCAACATCAGGGACACATGGAAGATGAGTCACCCCTCACAGTTCACCTTGCTTCGCACCCGGCGCTTCCTGCCATTTTTCGTCACGCAGTCGCTCGGGGCGTTCAACGACAACATCTTCAAGCAGTCGCTGATCCTCGCCATTTTGTACAAGCTGACTATCGAGGGTGATCGCTCGATTTGGGTCAACCTGTGTGCGCTGCTGTTCATCCTGCCGTTTTTTCTGTTCTCGGCGCTGGCCGGGCAGTTCGGTGAAAAGTTCGCCAAGGACGCGTTGATCCGTCTGATCAAGCTCGGGGAAATCGCCATCATGGCGGTCGGCGCAGTCGGTTTCATGTTCGATCACCTGTCGCTGATGCTGGTGGCGCTGTTTGCCATGGGCACTCACTCAGCGCTGTTCGGGCCAGTGAAATACTCGATCCTGCCGCAGGCCTTGCGTGACGAAGAGCTGGTGGGTGGCAACGGCCTTGTGGAAATGGGCACCTTCCTGGCGATCCTCGCCGGGACCATCGGCGCCGGGATCATGATGTCGTCCAGTTATTACGCGCCAATCGTCTCCACCGCGATCATCGGTATTGCGGTGCTCGGTTATCTGGCCAGTCGCAGCATTCCACGGGCGGCGGCCGCCTCACCTGAAATGCGTCTGAACTGGAACATTTTCAGCCAGTCCTGGGCCACGTTGAAACTGGGCTTGGGGCAGACCCCAGCGGTGTCGCGTTCGATTGTCGGCAACTCGTGGTTCTGGTTTGTCGGGGCGGTTTATCTGACGCAGATCCCGGCCTATGCCAAGGAGTGGATGCACGGCGACGAAACCGTGGTGACGCTGATTCTTACCGTGTTCTCGGTCGGTATCGCACTCGGTTCGATGCTCTGCGAAAAACTGTCCGGACGCAAAGTCGAGATCGGACTGGTGCCGTTCGGCTCATTCGGTCTGACCGTGTTTGGTTTGCTGCTGTGGTGGCATTCCGGTGGAATTCCGGACAGCGTTACCGGCCATGGCTGGATCGAAGTCCTGGGTTTTGGCCAGGCCTGGCTGGTGTTGATCGACATTCTGGGGCTTGGCGTGTTCGGCGGATTCTACATCGTGCCGCTGTACGCGCTGATTCAGTCACGTACCCCCGAGAACGAGCGGGCGCGGGTGATTGCCGCCAACAATATTCTCAACGCGCTGTTCATGGTGATCTCGGCGATTGTCTCGATCGTCTTGCTGAGCATGGTCAAGCTGTCGATCCCGCAGTTGTTCCTGGTGGTGTCGCTGCTGAACATCGGCGTCAACGCCTACATCTTCAGCATTGTCCCTGAGTTCAGCATGCGCTTCATGATCTGGCTGCTCAGCCATTCCATGTACCGCGTGGAGCATCGCAATCTGCAGCTGATTCCCGATGAAGGCGCGGCGTTGCTGGTGTGCAATCACGTGTCCTTCGTCGATGCCTTGCTGATTGGCGGCGCGGTGCGTCGGCCGATTCGCTTTGTGATGTATTACAAGATCTACAACTTGCCGGTGCTCAATTTTATCTTCCGCACGGCCGGGACCATTCCGATCGCGGGGCGTCAGGAAGACATTCAGATCTACGAAAAAGCGTTCACGCGCATTGCTCAGTATCTGAAGGACGGCGAGTTGGTGTGCATCTTCCCTGAGGGCAAATTGACCGCCGATGGCGAGATCAACGAGTTCAAGGGCGGGCTGAGGCGGATTCTCGAACAGACGCCGGTGCCGGTGATTCCATTGGCACTGCAGGGTTTGTGGGGGAGTTTCTTCAGCCGCGACCCGCAAAAGGGTGTGTTTCGCCGGTTGTGGTCGCGGGTGACGCTGGTGGCAGGGCCTGCGGTGTCGGTTGAAGCGGCAGAACCCTCCCGGTTGCAAGGGTTGGTGGGGGATTTGCGCGGTACTGTTCGCTAATACCTGTCCATGCGGGCCGCTGCACCAGCGAGCCCGCTCTGGCGGATATTCAGCCCGCCATCGCCAATCGGTTGCGCCCCTCGCGCTTGGCCACATACAACGCACTGTCGGCCCGTCGCAACAGGCTATCGGCAGACTCGCCGGGCAATAGGGTTGAGCAGCCAAGGCTGACCGTCAGCTCGATCAAATGGCCGTCGGCGGCATAATCTTCAGTCTGCGCGGCAAGCCGCAGTCGCTCGCCGACCAGGGCTGCCGCTTCCCGGTTGGTGTTGGACAGCAGGATCAGGAACTCCTCGCCACCAAACCGGAAAACCATGTCCACGTTACGTAACTGGCTTTTGATCGACGCTGCGACGGCCTTGAGCACGTGATCGCCGGCGCTGTGTCCGTGGTTGTCGTTGATGTGTTTGAAGTGATCGATGTCCAGCATCAGCAGCGACAAGGGTTGCATATGCCGACGGGCCATCTCGATTTCCCGTTGCAGGGTCTGATCCATGGCGATGCGGTTGCCGGTGTCCGTGAGCGGATCGCGCAAGGCACTTTGGGTCGCGGCGCGGTAGAGCAGGGCATTGCGCATCGGATACATCAATGCGGACAGCAGCGACTCAAGGTGGCCCTGTTCCTGTTCACTGAAGCGCTGATTGCGGCGGAATACCAGTTCACCCAGGTGCTCGCCTTCATGGCTGAGGCTGTAGCTGATCGAGTGATGGCCGCGCAGGCCGAACTCCAGGCGCAAGTCGCTGGCCTTGTGCTGATAGATCAAGGTGTCGAGCGGTACAAGTCGCTGAATTTCACGAAAGAAAAGCCCGAGAATGCGTTGCGGCTCAAGACTGGTTTGCAGCTGCAGGCTCAGCTTCTGGCGCAGTTGCGCAAGGCTGACAGGCCGCTCCCGCAGGGGAGACTGTTGACCAAGGCCCAGGCGTTGCAATTTGGCAACATCGAAGTCAATTGCGTTGGTCTGGGAAGGTGATTTCATGTGGCGTCCGCCCGTTTGCTTTCACACTGCGTGTCTGAGCAAATTTAGAGCGAAAGTCGTGCCATTCAGTTCCGTCAAATAAAATACGTTATAAATCAATAGTTTGGTGACTGTTTTAAAATTTATTCCGAATGCGGTGGCAGTTGTTTGACTTGCTATTGGTGTGTGGTTGCGGCGCACTTTGAGTGCCGCGACGGGAAGCCGTCGCAGCACAAAAGCAATGCGCGGGCGTTACTGAGCGTTGAGCGCCTGGCCGTTGACGCCGGTGCTCTCCGGACCCATCAGGTAGAGGTAGACCGGCATGATCTCCTCGGGCGTCGGATTGTTCAGCGGATTTTCACCTGGATAAGCCTGGGCGCGCATGCTGGTGCGCGTGGCGCCCGGGTTGATGCTGTTGGAGCGCACCGGTGCCACGGTGTCGACTTCGTCCGCCAGGGTTTGCATCAAGCCTTCGGTGGCGAACTTGGAGACGCCGTAAGCGCCCCAATACGCGCGACCCTTGCGACCGACGCTGCTGGAAGTGAACACCACCGAGGCGTCCTGGGACAGCTTGAGCAGCGGCAGCAGGGTGCTGGTGAGCATGAACATGGCGTTGACGTTGACATGCATGACGCGCATGAAGTTTTCGCCCGACAGCTGCTCGATCGGCGTACGCGGGCCAATGATCGACGCGTTGTGCAGCAAACCGTCGAGGTGGCCGAATTCGGTTTCGATCATCGCTGCCAGCTCATCGTATTGATGGGGCAGGGCGGTTTCCAGGTTGAACGGGATCACGGCCGGTTGTGGATGGCCAGCGGCTTCGATTTCGTCGTAGACCTGAGTCAGGTTGGCTTCGGTCTTGCCCAGCAACAGCACGGTGGCGCCGTGCGCGGCGAAGGTTTTCGCGGCGGCAGCGCCGATGCCACGGCCGGCGCCGGTGACCAGGATGACCCGGTCCTTGAGCAAATCTGGGCGGGCGGAATAATCAAACATAAAAAACCTCTACAAAAACAGAAAGCAGACCGCAACACGATCGTTCGCGAGCAAGTCCGTTTAGGCCGAAATGCGGTCCGTAGCAGCTGGCGAAGCCTGCGTTCGGCTGCGAAGCAGTCGTGAAACCAGGCGACGCGGTGTTTCAGTTTTATCCGTATGTTCAGTGTTTGCGACTGCTTCGTCCGAACGCGGCCCGAACCGAACGCAGCCTTCGGCAGCTGCTACAAGGAATGCATAGCTGCCAATATTACTGACTGGCTGGCAGAATCGATTTTCAGCAGCCACACAAAGCGCTATCCAGCACCTTGCGCAACTCCAGCGGATGATCGACCACCACATCCGCGCCCCAATGCCGCGGGTTATCGTCCGGATGAATGTAGCCATAGGTCACGGCGGCCGTTTTGGTGCCGGCATCGCGACCGGACTCGATATCGCGCAAGTCATCACCCACAAACAGCACGCAGGCCGGGTCCAGGTCGAGCATCTTGCACGCCAGGATCAACGGCTCGGGGTCCGGTTTGCTGTTCTTCACGTGGTCCGGGCAGATCAACAGCGCCGAGCGCTCGGCCAATCCAAGCTGCTGCATGATCGGCTCGGCAAACCGCAGTGGCTTGTTGGTGACCACGCCCCAGATCAGGTTGGCCTTCTCGATGTCGGCCAGCAGTTCGCCCATGCCGTCGAAGAGTTTGCTGTGAACCGCGCAACCGGCGAGGTAGCGCTCCAGGAACTCCAGGCGCAACACCTCGAAACCCGGTGATTCCGGGTCCATGGAGAAGGTCACGGCGACCATCGCCTTGGCGCCGCCGGAGATCTCGTCGCGAATGTGCTGGTCGTTCATCGGCGGCAGGCCGCGGTCGGCACGCATCGCCTGACAGATCGCAATGAAGTCCGGCGCGGTGTCGAGCAGGGTGCCGTCCATGTCGAAAAGAACTGCTCTGATACGCATCGGCTTACTCCTCGCGCAGGGTCTGGATCATGTAGTTGACGTCCACGTCGCAGGCCAGTTTGTAGTGCTTGGTCAGCGGGTTGTAGGTCAGGCCGATGATGTCCTTGACGGTCAGGCCGGCCATGCGGCTCCAGGCACCGAGCTCGGAAGGGCGGATGAATTTCTTGAAGTCGTGGGTGCCGCGCGGCAGCAGCTTCATGATGTATTCCGCGCCGACGATGGCGAACAAGTACGCCTTCGGGTTGCGATTGATGGTGGAGAAGAACACCTGGCCGCCGGGTTTCACCATGCGGAAACAGGCGCGGATCACCGAGGAGGGGTCCGGCACATGCTCGAGCATTTCGAGGCAGGTGACCACGTCGAACTGCTCGGGCATTTCTTCGGCCAGCGCTTCGGCGGTGATCTGCCGGTATTCGACACTCACGCCGGACTCCAGTTGATGCAGTTGCGCGACCGCCAGCGGCGCTTCGCCCATGTCGATGCCCATGACGGTAGCGCCGCGCTGGGCCATGGCTTCGCTGAGGATGCCACCGCCACAGCCGATGTCGAGGACTTTCTTGCCGGCCAGACTGACGCGTTCGTCAATCCAGTTGACCCGCAGCGGGTTGATGTCGTGCAGCGGTTTGAACTCGCTCTCGCGGTCCCACCAGCGATGGGCCAGGGCTTCGAATTTGGCGATTTCGGCGTAGTCGACGTTGCTCATGGTTAAGTCCTCTAAAACTTGAAAAATCCTGTTGCCCCGGTGGTAGGTCCGGGGTGCTTACGATTCGGTATGGCCGCTGATGCGCTGGCCCCAGGCCTTGGCGGTGGCGCACAGCTGTTTTTCATCCAGGCGAGTCAGGCGACGGTCGTCGAGCAGTTGCTTGCCGGCGACCCAAAGGTGTTTCACGCAGTCGCGGCCGGTGGCATATATAAGCTGCGAAACCGGGTCGTAGACCGGTTGCTGCGCCAGGCCGGAGAGGTCGAACGCGACGATGTCTGCCGCTTTGCCGACTTCCAGCGAACCGACGTCAGCCTCGATCCCAAGCGCACGCGCGCCGTTGAGCGTGGCCATGCGCAGGGCGCGATGGGCGTCCAGCGCGGTGGCCGAACCGGCGACGGCTTTGGCCAGCAACGCGGCGGTGCGGGTTTCGCCGAGCAGGTCCAGGTCATTGTTGCTGGCCGCGCCATCGGTGCCGACCGCCACATTGACGCCAGCCTGCCACAAGCGCTCCACCGGACAGAACCCGCTGGCCAGCTTCAGGTTCGACTCCGGGCAATGAATCACATTGGAATTACTTTCTACCAGCAACACCAGGTCTTCATCGCTGATCTGAGTCATGTGAACCGCCTGAAAGCGCGGCCCCAGCAAACCCAGGCGCCCGAGGCGGGCCAATGGGCGTTCACCGCGCTGCTCGACGGACTGCTGCACTTCATAAGCCGTTTCATGCACGTGCATATGGATCGAGGCGTCCAGTTCTTCGGCGATCACGCGGATTTTCTCCAGGGTCTCGTCGCCCACGGTGTAGGGGGCGTGAGGGCCGAAGGTCACTTTGATGCGCTCGTGGTGCTTGAGATCGCCGAACAATTCGACGCCCTGACGAATGGCTTCGTCCGCTGTACTGGCACCCGGGATCGGGAAGTCGAGGATCGGTATCGCGATTTGTGCGCGAATGCCGCTGTTATGGACGCGCTCGCTGGCAACCTTCGGGAAGAAATACAGGTCAGAGAAGCAGGTGATGCCACCTTTGATCTGCTCGGCGATCGCCAGGTCAGTGCCGTCACGTACAAACGCTTCATCGACCCACTTGGCTTCGGCCGGCCAGATGTGGTTCTCCAGCCAGGTCATCAGCGGCAAATCATCGGCCAGGCCACGGAACAGCGTCATCGCCGCATGCCCGTGGGCATTGATCAAGCCAGGGCAAAGCAACATGTCCGGCAATTCGCGGACTTCGGTTGCGTTAAGCTTCAGCGCTGCGGCGCGCGGGCCGATAAAGACAATGCGCCCGTCACGGATGCCGAGGGCGTGCTCTTTGAGGACAACGCCAGCGGGTTCGACCGGTACCAGCCAGGTCGGCAGTAATAACAGGTCGAGCGCAGCGGCAGAGTTCGGCATCGAGAGTCGGTTCCAGAGCTTTTGTAAAGGATGGCGAAGTATACCCGAGCGTCTTCGCAGGGGGATCGCTATAATCGACGGCTTTTGTTCATGAGTGCGGGGTGAGGGATGCGCGATCGACTGTTGGCTGCGGAGAAGGTGAAGGCCATCGATTGGCGTGATGGCGCCCTGTACCTGCTGGATCAGCGTATTTTGCCGTTTGAGGAAACGTGGATCGCCTACACCAGCGCCGCTGGCGTGGCCGAGGCCATTCGTTCGATGGTGGTGCGCGGCGCGCCGGCGATTGGCATCAGTGCCGCCTATGGTGTTGTGCTGGCGGCTCGGGCGCGGTTTACCCAGGGCGGCGACTGGCAGGCGGCGCTGGAAGAGGATTTCGCGCTGCTCGCCGACTCCCGTCCGACCGCGGTCAATTTGTTCTGGGCGCTGGGCCGCATGCGCGACCGACTTGAGCGTCTGAAGCATCACGCCGAGCCGCTGGCGGTGCTGGAGGCGGAGGCTATTGCCATTCATGAGAGTGATCGCGAAGCCAACCTGACCATGGCGCAACTGGGTGTGGACCTGATCCGCAAGCATCAGGGCAACGCCCAGGCGATCCTGACGCATTGCAACACCGGCGCACTGGCCACCGGCGGCTTTGGCACGGCACTTGGCGTCATTCGTGGGGCGTTCATCGAGGGCATGGTCGAGCGCGTTTACGCCGACGAAACCCGTCCCTGGCTGCAAGGTTCGCGGTTGACCGCATGGGAATTGGCCAACGAAGGCATTCCCGTGACCGTCAATGCCGACTCCGCCGCTGCGCACATCATGAAGACCAAAGGCATTACCTGGGTGATCGTCGGCGCTGACCGGATCACCGCCAATGGCGACGTGGCCAACAAGATCGGCACCTATCAGCTGGCGGTGAACGCCATGCACCACGGCGTGCGCTTCATGGTGGTGGCGCCGAGTTCGACCATCGACATGAACCTGGCCAGCGGTGATGACATCCCGATTGAAGAGCGCGACGGTCGCGAGTTGCTGGAAGTCGGCGGCACGCGGGTCGGCGCCGACGTCGATGCGTTCAACCCGGTGTTCGACGTGACGCCGGCTGACTTGATCGATGTGATCGTCACCGAAAAAGGCATCGTCGAGCGCCCGGACACCGCGAAAATGGCGCAGTTGATGTGCCGCAAGCGCCTGCATTGATGATCTGTTTTGCCTGATAAATCGCCTTCGCGGGCAAGCCTCGCTTCTACAGGATTGCGCGATCTGTAGGAGCGAGGCTTGCCCGCGAAGAACGATGACTCGGTCTACCGCTCCTGATACCCCATATTTTGCTTGCGAATCTGGTGTTGTGAAGGCTCTAAGCCTCTCTCGTCCCCTATCAGCCTGCCACCAGTCAACTAACTACACTCCATGCGCATCAGGGGGATAGGTGCGTGGCGGCTCTTGTGATAACATTCGGCGGTTTCCAAGGTAGCCCGATGTGGCTGCCTTTACTGCGCAGATCCATGGCAAAACTCGTTGATTTGTCGTAAGTCGGTGCATGGCACTCAGCCTGCAGCGGCGAGCTTCGTTCGTCCCATATGGATGTGACGAGGTTTCACCAGAAAAAGGAATCAGGCTTCTCATGGGCGAACTGGCCAAAGAAATCCTCCCGGTCAATATCGAAGACGAGCTGAAGCAGTCCTACCTCGACTACGCGATGAGCGTAATTGTCGGGCGGGCACTGCCGGATGCGCGCGATGGCTTGAAGCCCGTGCACCGGCGTGTGCTGTTCGCGATGAGCGAGCTGGGCAACGACTTCAACAAGCCGTACAAGAAATCTGCCCGTGTTGTCGGTGACGTGATCGGTAAGTATCACCCTCACGGTGATACCGCGGTGTACGACACCATCGTTCGGATGGCGCAGCCATTCTCGCTACGCTACCTGCTGGTAGACGGTCAAGGCAACTTCGGTTCCGTGGACGGCGACAACGCCGCCGCCATGCGATACACCGAAGTGCGCATGACCAAGCTGGCGCACGAACTGCTGGCTGACCTGCACAAAGAAACCGTGGACTGGGTGCCGAACTACGACGGCACCGAAATGATCCCGGCGGTCATGCCGACCCGTATTCCCAACCTGTTGGTCAACGGCTCCAGCGGTATCGCCGTGGGCATGGCGACCAACATTCCGCCGCACAACCTCGGTGAAGTCATCGACGGTTGCCTGGCACTCATCGACAACCCCGAGTTGACCATCGATGAGCTGATGCAATACATCCCTGGTCCGGACTTCCCGACCGCCGCGATCATCAACGGTCGCGCCGGCATCATCGAAGCCTACCGCACCGGGCGTGGCCGCATTTACATGCGCGCCCGCTCGATGATCGAAGACATCGACAAGGTCGGTGGCCGTCAGCAGATCGTCATCACCGAACTCCCTTACCAGCTGAACAAAGCCCGTCTGATCGAGAAGATCGCCGAGCTGGTAAAAGAGAAGAAGCTCGAAGGCATCACCGAACTGCGCGACGAGTCCGACAAGGACGGTATGCGCGTTGTGATCGAGCTGCGTCGCGGCGAAGTGCCTGAGGTGATCCTCAATAACCTCTACGCCCAGACCCAGCTGCAAGCGGTGTTCGGTATCAACATCGTCGCGCTGATCGACGGCCGTCCACGCATCCTGAACCTCAAGGACCTGCTGGAAGCCTTCGTTCGTCACCGTCGCGAAGTCGTTACCCGTCGTACCGTGTTCGAACTGCGTAAAGCCCGCGAACGGGGTCACATTCTGGAAGGTCAAGCGGTTGCCCTGTCGAACATCGACCCGGTCATCGCCCTGATCAAGGCATCGCCGACCCCGTCGGAAGCCAAGGAAGCGCTGATCAAGACGGCGTGGGAATCTTCCGCCGTGGTCGCGATGGTTGAGCGTGCCGGCGCCGATTCGTGCCGTCCAGAGACCCTGGACCCGCAATACGGTCTGCGCGAAGGCAAGTACTTCCTGTCGCCGGAACAGGCGCAAGCCATTCTGGAACTGCGTCTGCACCGTCTGACCGGTCTGGAACACGAGAAGCTGCTGGCCGAGTATCAAGAGATCCTCAACCAGATCGGCGAACTGATCCGCATCCTCAGCAGCGCCACGCGCCTGATGGAAGTGATCCGCGAAGAGCTGGAAGTGATCCGCGCCGAATACGGCGATGTGCGTCGCACCGAGATCCTCGATGCCCGTCTCGACCTGACCCTGGGTGACATGATCCCGGAAGAAGAGCGCGTCGTGACCATTTCCCACGGTGGCTACGCCAAGACCCAGCCATTGGCTGCGTACCAGGCTCAGCGTCGTGGCGGTAAAGGCAAATCGGCGACCGGCGTCAAGGATGAGGACTACATCGCTCACCTGCTGGTCGCCAACAGCCACACCACGCTGCTGCTGTTCTCCAGCAAAGGCAAAGTGTACTGGCTGAAAACCTACGAAATCCCGGAAGCGTCCCGCGCTGCCCGTGGTCGTCCGTTGGTCAACCTGCTGCCGCTGGGCGAGGGTGAATACATCACCACCATGCTGCCGGTCGATGAGTACACCGAAGGTCACTTCATCTTCATGGCCACCGCCAACGGCACCGTGAAGAAGACCCCGCTGGAATCCTTCAGCCGTCAACGCAGCGTCGGTCTGATCGCGCTGGAGCTGGATGAAGGTGACGTACTGATTTCTGCCGCCATTACCGATGGCGAGCGCGAAGTCATGCTGTTCTCCGATGGCGGCAAGGTCACTCGCTTCAAGGAAACCGACGTTCGCGCCATGGGCCGTACCGCTCGCGGTGTCCGCGGCATGCGTCTGCCGGAAGGCCAGAAGCTGATTTCCATGCTGATCCCGGAAGAAGGCAGCCAGATCCTCACCGCTTCGGCGCGTGGTTACGGCAAGCGCACGGCGATCACCGAGTTCCCTGAGTACAAACGTGGCGGTCAGGGCGTTATCGCCATGGTCAGCAACGACCGTAACGGCCGACTGGTCGGTGCAGTCCAGGTGCTCGACGGTGAGGAAATCATGCTGATTTCCGACCAGGGTACCTTGGTGCGTACGCGTGTTGACGAAGTCTCCAGCCTGGGTCGTAACACCCAGGGCGTGACCCTGATCAAACTGGCCAGCGATGAAAAACTGGTAGGTCTGGAACGGGTTCAGGAACCGTCGGAAGTCGAAGGTGAAGAGCTGGAAGGTGAAGAGGAAGAGGGTGCAGTGTTCGACGGTGACGTCGTGATCGACGACGTTGCCGAAGACCAGCAACTCGACGCCGCCGCCGACGAAGAACCGCAGGAATAAGCGGACAAGCAGGGGGCGGATGAAAATTCGCCCCCTTGTTGTTTGTCCTCCAGAAACTGTGGAATTGTTTGATCGTTCCCACGCTCTGCGTGGGAACGATCAACAGATCAAATAGATTTATTGCGTGATACCACCAAATCAGAGCGAGATTGGATGTGAGCAAGAGAGCCTATAACTTCTGTGCCGGTCCTGCGGCGCTTCCTGAAGCTGTCCTGAAGCGCGCTCAGGGTGAACTCCTTGATTGGCACGGCAAAGGCCTGTCGGTCATGGAAATGAGCCATCGCAGTGATGAGTTCGTGTCCATCGCCACCAAGGCCGAGCAGGATCTGCGTGATCTGCTGAATATCCCCTCGAACTATAAAGTGCTGTTTCTGCAAGGTGGCGCCAGCCAGCAATTTGCTCAGATCCCTCTGAACCTGTTGCCGGAAAGCGGCACCGCCGACTATATCGACACCGGTATCTGGTCGCAGAAAGCCATCGAAGAAGCCTCGCGTTACGGCCACGTCAACGTTGCCGCGACTGCCAAGCCTTACGACTATTTCGCTATTCCCGGCCAGAACGAATGGAACCTGTCCAAAGACGCGGCCTACGTTCACTACGCGCCGAACGAAACCATTGGCGGCCTGGAGTTCCAGTGGATCCCGGAAACCGGTGATGTCCCTCTGGTCGCCGACATGTCCTCGGACATTCTTTCGCGTCCGATGGATGTCTCGCGCTTCGGCATGATCTACGCCGGTGCCCAGAAAAATATCGGCCCGAGCGGCATCGTCGTGAACATCATTCGCGAAGACCTGCTGGGTCACGCCCGTTCCCTGTGCCCGACCATGCTCAACTACAAGGTCGCGGCCGATAACGGCTCGATGTACAACACCCCGCCAACCCTGGCCTGGTACCTCTCGGGTCTGGTATTCGAGTGGATGAAGGAGCAGGGTGGTGTTGAAGCCATCGGCAAGCTCAACGACGTTAAACAGCGCACGCTGTACGCCTTCATCGACGCCAGCGGTTTGTACAGCAACCCGATCAACAAGTCGGATCGCTCGTGGATGAACGTGCCGTTCCGCCTGGCGGACGACCGTCTCGACAAGCCATTCCTGGCCGGTGCCGAAGAACGTGGCCTGTTGAACCTCAAGGGTCACCGTTCCGTGGGCGGCATGCGTGCCTCCATCTATAACGCCGTCGACATCGTTGCGGTCAACGCACTGATTTCGTACATGGCAGAGTTCGAGAAGGAACACGGTTAATGTCTGAGCAAGAACTCAAGGCACTGCGCATTCGCATTGATGCTCTGGACACCAAGGTCATGGAGCTGATCAGTGAGCGCGCTCGCTGCGCCCAGGAAGTTGCGCGAGTAAAGATGGCCTCGCTGGCCGAAGGCGAAGTGCCGGTGTTCTATCGTCCTGAGCGCGAAGCTCAGGTGCTCAAACGCGTGATGGAGCGTAACCAGGGGCCGCTGGGCAACGAAGAGATGGCGCGTTTGTTCCGCGAAATCATGTCCTCGTGCCTGGCCCTCGAGCAGCCGCTGAAAGTGGCGTACCTCGGCCCTGAAGGCACCTTCACCCAAGCGGCGGCCATGAAGCACTTCGGCCACGCGGTGATCAGCAAGCCGATGGCGGCCATCGACGAAGTGTTCCGCGAAGTGGCGGCCGGGGCGGTGAACTTTGGCGTGGTCCCGGTGGAGAACTCCACCGAAGGCGCGGTCAACCACACCCTCGACAGCTTCCTCGAGCACGACATGGTGATCTGTGGCGAGGTCGAGCTGCGGATTCACCACCACCTGTTGGTCGGTGAAAACACCAAGACCGACAGCATCAGCCGCATCTATTCCCACGCCCAGTCGCTGGCCCAGTGCCGCAAATGGCTGGACGCCCATTACCCGAATGTCGAGCGCGTGGCGGTGTCCAGCAACGCCGAAGCGGCCAAGCGGGTCAAGGGTGAGTGGAACTCGGCGGCGATTGCCGGCGACATGGCGGCAGGCTTGTACGGGCTGACCCGTCTGGCCGAGAAAATCGAGGATCGCCCGGACAACTCCACGCGATTCCTGATGATCGGCAGCCAGGAAGTGCCACCGACCGGCGACGACAAGACCTCGATCATCGTCTCCATGAGCAACAAGCCCGGCGCACTTCACGAGTTGCTGGTGCCGTTCCACGACAACGGCATCGACCTGACGCGCATCGAGACGCGTCCGTCGCGCAGTGGTAAATGGACCTACGTGTTCTTCATCGACTTCGTCGGCCACCACCGCGATCCGCTGATAAAAGGTGTGCTGGAAAAGATCAGTCAGGAAGCAGTGGCACTCAAAGTGCTGGGTTCCTACCCGAAAGCAGTTCTCTAAGGGCGGTAGCAAATGAGTGGTGACTTCCTCGCTCTGGCACAGCCGGGCGTGCAACAACTTTCGCCTTACGTTCCGGGCAAGCCCGTGGACGAACTGGCGCGCGAACTGAACATTGATCCGGCCAGCATCGTCAAACTGGCCAGCAACGAAAACCCGTTGGGCGCCAGTCCCAAGGCTCTGGCGGCGATTCGCGAAGAATTGGCCGAGCTGACCCGTTATCCGGACGGCAACGGTTTTGCGCTCAAGACCCTGCTGGCCGATCAGTGCCGCGTCGAGCTCAATCAGGTGACATTGGGCAACGGTTCCAACGACCTTCTGGAACTGGTCGCGCGTGCCTATCTGGCGCCGGGTTTGAATGCCGTGTTCAGCGAGCACGCGTTTGCGGTCTATCCGATTGTCACCCAAGCCGTTGGCGCCCAGGCAAAAGTGATCCCGGCCAAAGACTGGGGCCATGATCTGTCGGCCATGCTGGCCGCGATCGATGCCAATACCCGTGTGGTCTTCATCGCCAACCCGAACAACCCGACCGGGACCTGGTTCGACGCCGAGGCGCTGGACGAATTCCTGCAGGACGTACCGGAACACGTGCTGGTGGTGCTGGACGAGGCTTACATTGAATACGCCGAAGGCAGCGACTTGCCGGATGGCCTGGACTACCTGGCGGCCTATCCGAACCTGCTGGTTTCGCGCACGTTCTCCAAGGCCTACGGTCTGGCGGCGTTGCGGGTCGGTTATGGCTTGTCCACTGCGGTGGTTGCGGATGTGCTGAACCGTGTGCGTCAGCCGTTCAACGTTAACAGCCTGGCCCTGGCCGCTGCGTGCGCTGCGCTGCAAGACACCGAGTACCTGGCTGAAAGCCGCCGCCTGAACGAATCCGGCATGCAGCAACTGCAAGCGGGTTTTCGTGAGCTGGGGCTGAGCTGGATTCCGTCCAAGGGCAACTTCATCTGCGTCGATCTGGGGCAAGTGGCGGCTCCGGTCTTCCAAGGCTTGCTGCGCGAAGGCGTGATCGTGCGTCCGGTGGCCAACTATGGCATGCCGAACCACTTGCGCATCACCATCGGTCTGCCAGCAGAAAACAGCCGCTTCCTCGAAGCGCTGACCAAGGTTCTGGCTCGTGGTTGATGTCACTGCACTGCAATCTGCTGAACCTATGATCGGTCGCCTGGTGGTGGTCGGTCTGGGGCTGATCGGCGGTTCGTTTGCCAAGGGTTTGCGTGAAAGCGGTCTGTGCCGCGAAGTGATCGGGGTCGATCTCGACCCGCAGTCGCGCAAACTGGCGGTTGAGCTGGGTGTGGTGGATCGCTGCGAAGAAGACCTGGCCGTTGCTTGTCAGGGCGCCGATGTGATTCAACTCGCCGTGCCAATCCTTGCCATGGAAAAAATGCTCGGCCGCTTGGCCGCCATGGACCTGGGGCAAGCGATTCTGACCGACGTCGGCAGCGCCAAAGGCAACGTGGTGCGTGCGGCAACTGAGGCGTTTGGCGGCATGCCGTCGCGTTTCGTGCCGGGGCATCCGATTGCCGGCTCCGAGCAGAGCGGGGTGGAAGCCTCCAACGCCGAGCTGTTCCGTCGCCATAAAGTGATTCTGACGCCGCTGGATCAAACTGACCCGGCAGCCCTGGCAGTGGTCGACCGTTTGTGGCGCGAATTGGGCGCCGATGTCGAGCACATGCAGGTTGAGCGTCACGACGAAGTGTTGGCGGCGACCAGCCATTTGCCGCACTTGTTAGCGTTCGGTTTGGTCGATTCATTGGCCAAGCGCAATGAAAACCTTGAGATCTTCCGCTACGCTGCGGGCGGTTTCCGCGATTTCACAAGAATTGCGGGTAGCGACCCGGTCATGTGGCACGACATCTTCCTCGCCAATCGCGAAGCTGTCCTGCGCACACTCGATACATTTCGCAGCGACCTCGACGCCTTGCGCGACGCGGTCGATGCAGGGGATGGGCACCAATTGTTGGGCGTGTTCACTCGCGCCCGGGTTGCCCGCGAACATTTCAGTAAAATCCTGGCCCGCCGGGCTTATGTGGACGCTATGAACTCCAACGACCTGATTTTCCTGGCACAACCTGGTGGCCGCCTGACTGGGCGGATTCGCGTACCGGGCGATAAATCGATTTCCCACCGTTCGATCATGCTCGGCTCCCTGGCTGAAGGCGTCACCGAAGTGGAAGGTTTCCTCGAGGGCGAAGACGCCCTGGCAACCTTGCAAGCCTTCCGTGACATGGGCGTCGTGATCGAAGGTCCGCACCACGGTCGCGTGACCATTCACGGCGTCGGCCTGCAGGGCTTGAAGCCTGCGCCGGGCCCGATCTATCTGGGCAACTCCGGCACGTCGATGCGTCTGCTGTCTGGCCTGTTGGCTGCGCAGAACTTCGACAGCACGCTCACGGGTGATGCTTCGCTGTCCAAGCGTCCGATGAATCGCGTGGCCAACCCGCTGCGTGAAATGGGCGCCGTGATCGAGACCGCGGCTGAAGGTCGTCCACCGATGACTATTCGTGGCGGCAATAAGCTCAAAGGCCTGACTTACACCATGCCGATGGCCAGTGCCCAGGTTAAGTCCTGCCTGCTGCTGGCGGGTTTGTACGCCGAAGGCAAGACCACCGTCACCGAGCCGGCGCCAACCCGCGATCACACCGAGCGCATGCTGCGTGGCTTCGGCTATCCGGTCAGCGTCAACGGTGCGACCGCTTCGGTCGAGTCCGGCCATAAACTGACCGCGACCCACATTGAAGTGCCGGGCGACATCTCGTCGTCGGCGTTCTTCCTGGTGGCCGCATCGATCGCCGAAGGTTCGGAGCTGGTGCTCGAGCACGTCGGCATCAACCCGACCCGTACCGGCGTGATCGACATTCTGCGTCTGATGGGCGCCGATATCACCCTGGAAAACCAGCGTGAAGTCGGCGGCGAACCGGTTGCGGACCTGCGCGTACGTGCAGCTAAACTCAAGGGTATCGAGATTCCCGAAGCGCTGGTTCCGCTGGCCATCGACGAATTTCCGGTGCTGTTCGTGGCCGCCGCCTGTGCCGAAGGGCGCACCATCCTGCGTGGCGCCGAAGAGCTGCGGGTCAAGGAGTCGGACCGGATTCAGGTCATGGCGGATGGCTTGCTGGCGCTGGGCGTCAAATGCGAACCGACCCCGGACGGCATCATTATCGACGGCGGCCAGATCGGCGGTGGCGAAGTGCACGGCCACGGCGATCACCGGATTGCGATGGCCTTCAGCGTTGCTTCGTTGCGCGCCACTGCACCGATCCGCATCCATGATTGCGCCAACGTCGCGACGTCGTTCCCGAACTTCCTCGCGCTGTGCGCGCAGGTCGGTATCCGTGTTGCACAAGAGGCTCAGTCGTGATTATCAAGCCACCGGTCATCACCATCGACGGGCCTAGCGGTTCGGGCAAGGGCACTATTGCCGGGATTCTGGCCAAGCGTCTGGGCTGGTGCCTGCTGGATTCCGGTGCGCTGTACCGTCTGCTGGCATTCGCCGCGCGTAACCACGGCGTCGATCTGACCAATGAAGAGTCGCTGAAGCTGCTGGCCGCTCATCTGGACGTGCAGTTCGTCGGCGCGACCGAAGGTCATCCGCAACGAATCATTCTCGAAGGTGACGATGTCACTGATGATTTGCGCAATGAACAAGTCGGTGCATGGGCCTCGCAAGTGGCCGCGTTGCCGGCGGTGCGCGACGCGCTGCTGCAGCGCCAGCGGGCGTTTCAGGAGGCTCCGGGTCTGGTGGCCGATGGCCGCGACATGGGCACGGTGGTTTTCCCCGATGCGCCGCTGAAGATATTCCTGACCGCCAGTGCCGAGGAGCGTGCGCGCCGTCGATACTTGCAGTTGAAGGGCAAAGTCGATGGTGTTAGTCTGTCGAGTCTGCTAGATGAGATACGTGCACGCGATGAGCGTGACACCCAGCGAGCGGTAGCCCCGCTCAAGCCGGCGGCTGACGCCATACAGCTGGATTCCACGGAATTATCCATCGATCAGGTGCTGGAACGCATCATGAGCGAGATCGCACTCCGCGATATCGCCGGGTGACCAAGAGACTCTGCAGGGGACCAGTCATAGTCCTGCGCTGTTTCTTTAAATGAACGTAACCCACGTCGTCTGGGATGTGGAGATGGGCGTATTCTTCGCCCTTATCATCAGGAATTAAAATGAGCGAAAGCTTTGCGGAACTCTTTGAAGAAAGCCTAAAAACCCTGAACCTTCAGGCAGGCTCCATCATCACCGGTGTTATCGTTGATATCGATTACCAAGCTCGCTGGGTAACCGTTCACGCTGGCCTGAAGTCTGAAGCACTCATCCCGCTTGAGCAGTTCTACAACGATGCTGGCGAACTGACTATCAACGTCGGTGACGAAGTTCACGTTGCTCTGGACTCGGTTGAAGACGGCTTTGGCGAAACCAAGCTGTCCCGTGAAAAAGCCAAGCGCGCTGAATGCTGGATTGTTCTGGAAGCAGCCTTCGCAGCCGAAGAAGTGGTCAAGGGCGTTATCAACGGTAAGGTTAAAGGCGGCTTCACTGTCGACGTTAACGGCATCCGTGCGTTCCTGCCAGGTTCTCTGGTTGACGTTCGTCCAGTGCGCGACACCACGCACCTGGAAGGCAAAGAGCTGGAATTCAAGGTCATCAAGCTTGACCAGAAACGCAACAACGTTGTCGTTTCCCGTCGTAGCGTCCTCGAAGCCGAGAACTCCGCTGAGCGTGAAGCTCTGCTGGAATCCCTGCAGGAAGGCCAACAAGTCAAAGGTATCGTCAAGAACCTCACCGATTACGGCGCATTCGTCGATCTGGGTGGCGTCGATGGCCTGCTGCACATTACCGACATGGCTTGGAAGCGTATCAAGCATCCTTCCGAAATCGTCAACGTTGGCGACGAGATCGATGTCAAGGTTCTGAAGTACGATCGCGAACGCAATCGTGTTTCCCTGGGCCTCAAGCAACTGGGCGAAGATCCATGGGTTGCTATCAAAGCCCGTTACCCAGAAAGCACTCGCGTTACCGCTCGTGTAACCAACCTGACCGACTACGGCTGCTTCGCTGAGCTGGAAGAAGGCGTTGAAGGCCTGGTACACGTTTCCGAAATGGACTGGACCAACAAGAACATCCACCCTTCGAAAGTCGTACAAGTCGGCGACGAAGTGGAAGTTATGGTTCTGGACATCGACGAAGAGCGTCGTCGTATCTCCCTCGGCATCAAGCAGTGCAAATCTAACCCATGGGAAGATTTCTCTGGCCAGTTCAACAAGGGCGATAAAATCTCCGGCACCATCAAGTCGATCACCGATTTCGGTATCTTCATTGGTCTGGACGGCGGCATCGACGGTCTGGTTCACCTGTCCGACATCTCCTGGAACGAAGTGGGCGAAGAAGCCGTTCGCCGCTTCAAGAAGGGCGACGAGCTGGACACCGTTATCCTGTCGGTTGACCCAGAGCGCGAGCGTATCTCCCTGGGTATCAAGCAACTGGAAAGCGATCCGTTCTCCGAGTACGTTCAAGAGAACGACAAAGGCGCAATCGTTAAAGGCATCGTGAAAGAAGTTGACGCTAAAGGCGCCATCATCACTCTGGCCGACGATATCGAAGCGACTCTGAAAGCCTCCGAAATCAGCCGTGACCGCGTTGAAGACGCGCGCAACGTTCTGAAAGAAGGCGAAGAAGTAGAAGCCAAGATCATCAGCGTTGACCGCAAGAGCCGTGTAATCCAGCTCTCCATCAAGTCGAAAGACGTTGAAGAAGAGAAAGAAGCCATCCAAAGCCTGCGCGACAAGCCAGCTTCGGATACCGCTGCTCCTGGTCCTACCACTCTGGGCGACCTGTTGCGTGCACAAATGGAAAAACAGAACTAAGTTCTGTCAGACCATAGAAAAAGGGCGACTTCGGTCGCCCTTTTTTGCGCCTGCGATTTAGTGGCGCCTACGCACCTTGTAGCAGCTGGCGAAGCCTGCGTCCGGCTGCGTAGCAGTCGTCAATCCTGCCACCTCGGTTTACCTGGATTACCGCGTTGGCTGATTTACGACTGCTACGCAGCCGGACGCAGGCTTCGCCAGCTGCTACAAAATCGCATGCCACTTATGCGGGCTACAGGCAGGCCATGAAACCAACGCGCTCGACTTGCTGTCTCTTTCTTTAACAGGATCAATCGTTTATTTACAGCTAGTCTTTAGCCTGAAGCGAACGACAGTCGGGCGGCGTGCCCGGCCTAAGGAAGCGAATGAACAAGCTCATTGTCGTAATAGCAGTACTGACACTGGCGGGCTGTACCACTAATGCCAAGACACACTCGGTGCGTGGGGTCAGTGGCATCGAGATCGATTGCTCAGGATTGGGATCGGGATGGGAGAAGTGTCGCAAGCGAGCGAACAAGGAGTGCAAGGCGGCGGGCTACAAAGTTGTAGCCAGGTCCGATGATGCCAAAGACGAGGATGAGTACCCCTTTGGCTTCAACCCCGCGGGCTATCTGACGCGCACCATGCTGGTTATCTGTAGATGAGTGCGAGAGTGCACGATCAGTGTTCTGCGGCTCTGGAAGCGGGCATCTCATTGCGGGTGAAGAATGTCAAAAACTCGGGCTGTTCAAATTGATCCGGGCGTGCTAAAACCTTTGAAGCGCTGATCTAGCTGCTTGAAAAAGAAGGGAAAAATATGACGAAGTCGGAGTTGATCGAACGAATTGTCACCCATCAAGGGCTGCTCTCATCCAAGGATGTGGAGCTGGCCATCAAGACCATGCTCGAACAAATGTCCCAATGCCTGGCCACCGGTGATCGCATCGAGATCCGTGGGTTTGGCAGCTTCTCTTTGCACTATCGCGCACCGCGCGTAGGTCGCAATCCAAAAACCGGTCAGTCCGTCAGCCTCGACGGCAAATTCGTGCCGCATTTCAAGCCAGGCAAGGAACTGCGTGATCGGGTGAACGAAGACGAGGAGGAAGGGCTTTGACGGCCGCCGCCATTCAAGGAGCCGCTCATGCGTAACCTCAAGCGTGTATTGCTCGCTGTATTCGTTCTGTTGCTGGTTTTGGCGATCCTCGCGTTCGTTCTCGAGAATCAACAATCGGTTTCCCTGTTGTTCCTGGGTTGGGCGGGGCCGCAACTTCCGGTATCGCTGATCATGGTTGTTGCGCTGCTGATCGGGATGGTGATTGGGCCGATTCTGGGCTGGTTTCTGGGACGTACGTCCAGAGTCTCACGCAAGCGCCTTGTTTGATTGCGACAAAGGCGTGGTGTGCGTCGAATTTGCACCTATGCTCGTCCGTATCCATTAGTAAAACCGTCATTAAGCTGTAAAATGCTGCGCTTATCCGATAGTGGCATATTCCCACATCGGTTTCGAATGATCTGTCAGAGGTCTTAGCTGACTTGATGGCTTTTGCATTCATGGACTAGACAGTGCTCGGTGGGCGGCCCTGTCAGTAACTCAAGGGTATGGTTTCGCGTGAAAATTCTAGTAACCGGCGGTGCCGGGTTTATCGGCTCGGCAGTCATCCGTCATATCATCTCCAACACTGCCGATTCTGTCGTTAACGTCGATAAGCTTACTTACGCCGGTAACCTTGAGTCATTGGCCAAAGTTAGCCAGAACTCGCGTTACGTGTTCGAGCGCGTCGACATTTGCGACCGCGATCAAATCGACCGCGTCCTGCGTGAACACCAACCGGATGCGATCATGCACCTGGCCGCAGAGTCTCACGTCGACCGCTCGATCTCCGGCCCGTCTGAATTCATCCAGACCAACATCATCGGCACTTACACCCTGCTGGAAGCTGCGCGCCACTATTGGGCGGCGCTGGATGATGTGCGCAAAGCCAACTTCCGCTTCCACCATATTTCGACTGACGAAGTTTACGGAGACCTCGAAGGTCCGGAAGACCTCTTCACCGAAACCACGCCGTACCAGCCAAGCTCGCCATACTCGGCCAGCAAGGCCAGTTCCGATCACCTTGTTCGCGCCTGGCGCCGTACTTACGGCTTGCCAACTCTGGTCACCAACTGCTCGAACAACTACGGTCCATGCCACTTCCCCGAGAAGTTGATCCCGCTGATCATTCTCAATGCACTGGAAGGCAAACCGCTGCCGGTTTACGGCAAAGGCAATCAGGTCCGTGACTGGCTGTACGTCGAAGACCACGCCCGCGCACTGTACAAGGTGGTGACCGAAGGCGTAATCGGCGAGACGTACAACATCGGTGGTCATAACGAAAAGCAAAACATCGAAGTGGTGCATACCCTGTGCGCGCTGCTCGACGAACTGCGTCCCGATTCTGCTCACCGTCCCCATGCCAGCTTGATCACCTATGTTCAGGATCGCCCGGGTCACGACCAGCGTTATGCAATCGACGCCAGCAAAATTCAGCGTGAGCTGGGTTGGACGCCGGAAGAAACCTTTGAAACCGGTATTCGCAAGACTGTCGAGTGGTACCTCGACAACACTGAATGGGTGGCTCACGTGAAGAGCGGCAGCTACCAGCAGTGGATCGACCAGAACTACGGAGATCGCTCGAGCAAGTCATGAAAATCCTCCTGCTGGGAAAAAACGGCCAAGTGGGCTGGGAGCTGCAACGCTCCCTCGCGCCGCTTGGTGAGTTGATCGCCCTGGATCGTCACGCGGTCGATGGTTTGTTCGGTGACCTGTCTGACCTCGACGGATTGCGTGCGACGATTCGCCAGGTCAAACCCGACGTCATCGTTAATGCTGCGGCGTACACTGCCGTCGATAAAGCCGAGTCCGAGACCGAGCTGGCCGACCGTGTGAACGGACAAGCATGCCAGGTCATGGCTGAGGAGACTGCGTCCTTGGGCGCCTGGCTGATTCATTACTCGACCGACTATGTCTTCAGTGGCCAGGGTTCGACACCATGGCAGGAGACAGATGCTGTCGCACCCGTGAATCACTACGGCATCAGCAAAGTGGCTGGCGAGCAGGCGATAATCGCGTCTGGCTGCAAACATCTGATCTTCCGGACCAGTTGGGGTTATGGCACTCGTGGCAACAACTTCGCTAAGACCATGTTGCGTCTGGCCAAGGAACAAGAAACCTTGAGCGTAATCTCCGACCAGGTCGGAGCTCCAACAGGTGCTGACCTGATTGCCGACGTGACTGCGTTGGCCATTCAGCAAGTCATGCAGCGCCCCGAATTGGCAGGCCTGTATCACTTGGCGGCCAGTGGCGAAGTGTCCTGGCACGGCTATGCTAGCCATGTGATCGACTTCGCCCAAGCCAACGGCGAGCAGCTTGCCGTAACGGCGATCAATCCGATTGAAACGATCGCTTATCCAACACCGGCGCGCCGCCCTCTGAATTCGCGTTTAAATACTCAGAAGCTACGTGACAATTTTTCTCTACACTTGCCGGATTGGCAAAGTGGCGTAACCCGAATGCTTAGGGAAGTTCTGAATAAATGAGCACGACCAATCGTAAAGGCATCATCCTCGCCGGCGGCTCGGGTACGCGCCTGCATCCGTTAACCCTCGGCGTGTCCAAACAGATGCTGCCGATCTACGACAAACCGATGATCTTCTATCCACTGTCGGTGCTGATGCTGGCGGGAATGCGAGAAATCCTGATCATCTCCACCCCTGAAGACTTGCCATGTTTCCGCAAGTTGCTGGGTGACGGCAGCCTGTACGGTATCAAACTGACCTACGCCGAACAGCCTAGCCCGGACGGCCTGGCGCAAGCCTTCATTATCGGCGAAGAGTTCATTGGCAAAGATCCTTGCTGTCTGATTCTGGGTGATAACATTTTCTATGGTCAGTACTTCACGGACCACCTGCGTTCCGCCAACAATCAAGTTCACGGTGCGACCGTATTCGGCTATCACGTGTCTGATCCGGAACGTTTCGGTGTTGTGGAATTCGACGCAACCGGTCGGGTGCTGAGCATCGAAGAGAAACCGCTGAAACCCAAGTCCAACTATGCGGTAACCGGTTTGTACTTCTACGACAACCAGGTTGTCGAGATCGCCAAGAGCATCAAGCCATCCGAGCGCGGCGAGCTTGAAATCACCGACGTGAACCGTGCTTACCTTGAGCAGGACACCCTGAAAGTCGAAATGCTTCGTCGCGGCTTCGCTTGGCTGGATACCGGAACTCACGACTCGCTGCTTGAGGCTAGCCACTTCGTGCATACCATCGAGAAGCGCCAAGGTTTGAAGGTGGCTTGCCTGGAGGAGATTGCCTACAACAGCGGGTGGATCTCTGCATCCGAGCTGTCAGCGCAAGCTAAGCGCCTTGGAAAGACTGGTTATGGTCACTACCTGGAGAAACTCCTGGAGACGCATGATCGCTGAGATTTGATCGGTGCTGGAGGTTGATGTAATTTTGACGGCGTGCACTTGTTTGTTTTCAAATGATTTTTTATCTCCGGTCGGCGCATGAGTTATTAATTCGCGGTACTACCTTGTAGAATGACCGACAGAACTATCTGATCCCGTTCAGCATTGCATCTCAATCTCAATCTCAATCTCAATCTCAATTGCTTCGCTTTTCCTTTCCAGGGAAGACTTCATTGTTGAGATTGCCTCCATAAAAGGGGGGGCGGAATTCCGATAGT
This sequence comes from Pseudomonas sp. MDT1-16, assembly GCF_054898115.1. NCBI lineage: Bacteria > Pseudomonadati > Pseudomonadota > Gammaproteobacteria > Pseudomonadales > Pseudomonadaceae > Pseudomonas > Pseudomonas sp. MDT1-16. The sequence continues at coordinate 4,294,406 of NZ_CM142717.1, read as the reverse complement.
GGTAGGACAGGTCAATCAGGGAGGCGCAGCAGGATAACCCGATAGGTTTGGATCGAAGTCGAGCTGTAACCCTTGCAATCGCTTCGAGCAAAGAATTTGCATCGATTACGATGCAGGAATGACCGGAAACATAACTGACCCCACTTTCTGGACGTATCTGCCAGAAGGGGATTAAGGATTTAGAGCATGGAACTGATTCCCGTAATTTTGTCTGGCGGAGTGGGCAGCCGGTTGTGGCCTGTTTCTCGTGAAGCCCATCCAAAGCCGTTTATGGAGCTGCCAGATGGCCAGAATCTAATCCAGAAAACCTTCCTTCGTGCTTCGCGCCTGGAAGGTGTGGTGGAAGTTCTAACGGTGACCAACCGGGAACTCCTGTTCAAGACCGAAGACGAGTACGGCGCAGTCAATACAGCCAAGCACGCTCAAAGCTTCATTCTGGAGCCTTTCGGTCGTAACACCGCTGCGGCCGTAGCTGCCGCCGCGCTTCAGCTGGAATCCACACATGGCCCCGACGCCCAAATGCTGGTACTGGCGGCTGACCATCTGATAAAAGACGAAGAAGCCTTTGCCGTGGCCGTGGCCAACGCGATGGCGCTGGCGTCCGAAGGCTGGTTGGTCACCTTCGGTATTCAGCCAACCTACCCTGAAACCGGGTTCGGTTATATCGAAGCGCAAAAGGAAGCCCCTCTCAAGGGCGGTTTGAAAGTTGCGCGTTTCGTAGAGAAGCCAAACCTTGAAACTGCTCAGGGTTACGTCACTGCCGGTAACTACTACTGGAACTCCGGCATGTTTTGCTTCCGAGTCGGTACGGTCTTGGAAGAGCTCCGCCACCACGCCCCGGACGTCGTTGAAGCCGTTGCCAAAACCATCGAAAAGTCCCGCGTTACCTCGTCCAATAACTACCGTTGCCTGGCGCTGGACAGCGACGCCTTTGCCCAAGTGCCGGATATATCCATCGACTATGCATTGATGGAGCGTTCTAAAAAGGTCGCGACCATCCCGTGTGACATCGGTTGGAGCGATATCGGTTCATGGAACGCAGTGAGCGAGCTGACCGAGCCTGACGAGAACGGCAACCGGTTTGAAGGCGAAGTGCTGTCCCATGGTTCACGCAACAACTATGTGAATAGCGAAGATCGCCTGACTGCATTGGTCGGCGTGGAAGACTTGCTGGTGATCGATACCCCTGACGCCGTCATGATTGCCCATAAAGATCACGCACAAGACGTGAAGCATATCGTCAGCCAGTTGAAGGCCTGCAGCCACACGGTCCACCTGCTTCATCGCACGGTGCATCGCCCGTGGGGCACTTATACGACGCTGGAAAATGGCGAGCGCTTCAAGATCAAGCGCATCGTCGTCAGGCCTAAGGCTTCGCTGTCTCTGCAGATGCACCATCACAGAAGTGAGCACTGGATTGTCGTCAGCGGGATGGCGGTGGTGATCAATGATCAGCAAGAACTGATGTTGAATACCAATGAGTCGACGTTTATCCGTGCCGGTCACCAGCATCGTTTGATGAACCCGGGCGTTATCGATCTGGTACTCATTGAAGTACAGAGCGGTGATTACCTCGGCGAGGACGATATCGTTCGTTTCGAAGACAATTACGGTCGCGTTGACAAGTAACCGCGTTGTGACAGTCATAAGCCTGGTCGGTGATTTTTTCAACCAATCAGGCTTATTTGCTTTTAGCCTGGTCTAACGCGTTTCCATTCTTTGCGAGAGAGGCGCACTCCTGTCTGTTTCGCCTTCAAATACCCCAGCAAGAGGGCGGTATGCATAACCCGATCAACACGCAGTGTTTCAAAGCTTATGACATTCGTGGCCAGGTGCCGTCAGACCTCAATGAAGACGTCGCTTACCGGATAGGCCGTGCGATGGTTGTCGAATTGCAAGGCAAGAGCATTGTACTGGGCCGGGATATGCGCCTTGAAAGCCCGATGCTGGCAGCGGCGATGACTCGCGGTTTGCAGGATGCAGGCGCTGATGTCATTGATATCGGTCTGTGTGGCACTGAAGAAGTTTACTTCGCCACAAGCGCGTTCAATGCGGACGGTGGCGTGATGATCACTGCCAGCCATAACCCCAAGGGTTATAACGGAATGAAGCTGGTCAAATCCCAGTCGAGGCCTATCAGCGGCGACACTGGGCTTAATGCGATCCGTGATCGTGTAGTGCGCGGGGATCTCGGTACACTGTCGGATAAGCCCGGCGAAATCCGTTTTGAGATGGACAAGAGTCGCTATATCGAGCATCTGCTTAGCTATATCAACATTGCCGAGCTCAAGCCGCTGAAAATACTGGCAGACCCAGGCAATGGTGCTGCTGGCCCTGTTTTACTGGAGCTAACCAATAAGTTGCCGTTTGAATGGGTCATTATCAACGCCGATCCCGATGGCAATTTCCCCAATGGCGTGCCTAATCCGCTACTGCCGGAGAACCGCGACCTGACCCGCCAGGCACTGTTGGCCAACGGCTGCAATGTCGGTCTGGCTTGGGATGGTGACTTTGACCGTTGTTTCTTTTTCGACGAGACAGGTCGGTTTATTGAAGGGTATTACCTGGTGGGTCTGTTGGCCGAGATGCTGCTCAAACAGCACCCAGGCAGCAAGATCATTCATGATCCGCGTCTGACTTGGAACACGATTGACCAAGTCGAGCAGGCGGGCGGTATCCCGGTTCTTTGCAAGACAGGTCATGCGTTTATCAAAGAGCGGATGCGTCTCGAAGATGCAATCTATGGCGGCGAAATGAGCGCGCATCACTACTTCCGTGATTTCGCCTATTGCGACAGCGGCATGATCCCGTGGTTGCTGGTTGCGGCTTTGATGTCCACAACGGGCAAGACGCTGGCTCAGTTGGTCGATGAACGTATTGAGGCTTACCCATGCACCGGTGAGATTAACTACCGGGTTGAAGACGTGCCTGCCACCTTGCAAAAAGTATTGGCTCATTATTTGCCTGCGAATCCTGTGCTCGATAAGACAGACGGCATCAGTGTCTCGTTTGCGGATTGGCGTTTCAACTTGCGGGGTTCAAATACGGAGCCTTTGTTGCGACTCAACGTCGAGGCTAAAGGTAATCAGGAGTTGATGCGGGCTCGCTTGAAAGAGATCGAATTACTGATCCAAGGGGATTGATGCCTCTACGCTCTTCGGTTCCCGGCACTGATGCTTCGGTGCGTGGAGCCTTAGTGCGGTCGCAGTTTGCGAAATATCAATACTATAGGTTTATATTTTGAAAACGGTTTTATTGCTAAGTACATATCCGATCACCAGCCCTCGCCATGGCGGGCAGGTTCGGGTTGCCAATATTGCTAAAACGTTTGGTGAGAACGACTGGAAAGTCGTCCACCTGGCAGTGTATGAGCCGGAAGGTTATCCACCATCGACCTTGGGTCCCAATGACGTTGAGTTCCCCGCGGGCAGCAGTTTCAGGAAGTACAAGGGCAAGTATGTACCCTTGATCAACGATTTGTTGTCTGGCGGATACGCAGCGTCAGAGCAAGGTGGCCTTCCTGAAATTCTCAAGAAGCTTCCTCCCGTTATTGATGTGATTCATGTCGAGCAGCCGTGGCTTTGGCCATTGGTGCTGAAAATCAAGCAGTTGCCCCAATACCAGAACGCCTGCCTGATCTACGGCTCGCAAAACATTGAATCTCCGCTAAAGCAGGAAATCCTCGACAGTTACGGGATAACGGGCGCTGAGTCTGTTATTTCCGATATCGATGCCCTTGAGAGAAAAGCCACGCTCGAAGCAGATATTGCTGTAGCGGTCACTCAGTCGGATTTTGACATCCTTGTCAGTTGGGGGGCGAAGGTGCCGGTGCTTGCTCCAAATGGCATTGCGCCCTGGACTGCCAAGGCTGATGTCCTGGAGGTTTGGAAGCAACGTCTCCCCCAATCTCCGTGGATTCTCTACGTGGCCAGTGCTCATCCACCCAACTTCAAGGGTTTTAACGAGTGCCTGGGCAGTTCGCTTGCGTGTATTCCACCTGACAGCAAGCTCGTGGTCGTGGGCAGCGTGTGCGAGCACCTGGAAGAGACACTCAGGGCCAGTCGTTGGGGGCAACTGAATCTGTCTCGCCTGCAGTTGCTGTACATGCTGTCTGATGATGATCTGGATGCTGTGAAAACACTCGCTCAGGCATTTTTGTTGCCGATCCCTCATGGGGGTGGGTCGAACATCAAAACGGCAGAAGCCATTTACTCCGGTAAGTATGTAGTCGGTACCGAGGCGGCTTTCCGAGGTTTTGAGCGGCATGTTTCGTTGCCGGAAATCTTCGTTGCGCGAAATCCGAATGAATTTCATGCCGCGATCCGGGAGCGTTTGGTCGGGCCTGCGACAGTTGAGGTCGATGGGCCGGACAGGCAGGCACGTGAGTCTCTGACCTGGGCTCGCAGCCTGGAATCGATACCCCTTGCAGCAATAGATGTAATGACAAAGAAGGCGCTGGATTAATGACGACTTGGTTTGACGTAACTACCATTCTGGGCTGGCGCCGGCCAGCGGTAGGCATTATTCGCACCGAGGCCGAAGCTGCTTCCTACGGGCTTGAACTTGTCGCAGGGGGGGAGGATATACGGTTCTGCTTTTATGATCGCAGCAGTGGTTATCACGCCATAGCTTCTGAAGAAGTTGCGGCCACGCTTAACAGAATTTCGGGGGCGCACGTTGTTTCCGGTGTCATAGCTGCGAGCAACAACTCTTCGCAAAAACTGTCGATCGAAGCAAGGCTCAAAGAGTTTGCGATAAAGTTCCTGAATCGTCTTCCATCGAAAGTCAGCGGGCGCATCTATCAGTTTTTTCAACGGCGCCGCGTGGCTATTGTTGATGGTGTTATTGCGTTGCGGTATCTGCGGTCCGCTACGAAGGCGTTCCTGAAACCAGTAAAAGACGGGCATGCATTTACCCCGCCTGGTAAATCGGTAGCGGTAGCAGGTCATCCGTTTTCAAAGGGTGATCGTTATATTTCTGTCGGTCTTGACTGGGAGAACAAGAACCTCGTTGAGTTGTACTCACTTAAAAAGCGCGTAGGTATTGACGTCGTTCTATGTTGCTACGATGTTATTCCTGTCACGCTGCCCCACTTATGTGTGGGTGACGTGGCCGCCAGGTTTGCAAACTATTTCTCTGATGTGGCTTGGTGCGCAGACAAGATACTTTGCATTTCCGAGTGCACTCAAAGGGACCTTCTATCGCTTCTGAGCGAGCTGGGTGCGCCGATTCCTGAAACGACAGTAGTCAAGTTGGGGTGTCAGGTCTCTCATACGCTAGATGCTGATATAAGCGCTGAAGTGAAAGCCGTATTGGACGGCAAGTTCATATTGTTCGTTTCAACCATTGAACGTAGAAAGAATCATGAGGTGCTGTATCGCGCCTATACACGGTTAGTGGATAAGGGTGTGAAAGACCTGCCTAAACTAGTGTTTGTCGGAATGCCGGGGTGGGGTGTCAGTGACTTTTTGACAGACGTCGGTCTCGATCCGAGAACCAAAGAATATATTCGTGTGTTGAACAATGTTTCCGACTCCGACTTGATGCGCTTGTATCAGGGGTGCACGATGACCGCTTTTCCTTCGTTGTATGAGGGGTGGGGGCTTCCAGTGGCCGAAAGTCTTGCCGCAGGCAAATATTGCCTGGCTTCCAGTGCTGCTTCGGTTCCGGAGGTGGGCGGTGATTTGTTGGACTACCTCGACCCCTGGAACATTTCGGAGTGGGTAGATGCGTTGGAGAAGTATCTGTTCGTGCCGGGTGAGCTTGAGTTGAAAGAAGCCGCGATAAAGCAGCGATACAAGGCTATCAGCTGGAAAGAAACGGCCAGTAAGATATTCAAAGACTAAGGGTTATTTATAGTGGATCGACGATCTGGAATGCTCGTCGATCCACTAGGGTTGAAGCCGCTAATCAACGCTGATAGTTGTCGTTAAAAATAGCCAGTGAAGCAAGTGTTTCATTGTTTTGTAATAGGTGGGTGTCGGCGCCCCAACCATGAAGTATGCCAGCGTAATACGATGCAGCCTTCAGAGTGGCGCTGGTTCTAATGCAGGCAGAACTCATATCGGCTAATTGACGGGCATAGTTTTCAGCCGTAAACGTAGATTTGGCCCATTCCTGAGCTTGCTGGCCTTTTACATCTAGGTCAGGGTTTGTATGGAGAGACAGTAGCGTCGCCTCAAGTTCTTCGATTTCTTTTTCAACGTTTATTTTTAGAACGTATTGCTCGGGAAGTTCACTGTAAAAACCCGTATTGGTGACAATCGTGGTTTTTCCGTAGAGCATCGCTTCAATTGCTGAGGCCGATGCCGCTTCCAGGCTAGGCCAGCGCAAGCAGCTTATTACGTCGGCATCGATAATGGCGAGTGCAAGGGTAGCTCCGTCAACTTCTCCCGAAATCTCGATATCTACGCCATGGTGTTGCGCGAGCTCAAGGATTTTGGCTTTCATTTCAGGTTGAATAGCACCCACCAATCGATAAGACACTGTTTCTCGAAGCGTTGGGTTGCCGCCGATGGCCTTGATGCAGTTCTCGACTCTCTTGTTGGGGTTCACATGCCCGATTGTCAGCAGCTTGAGTTTGGCCGTTGGCAAGCGCTTTTGCTTTGTTCCTGCCAGTGAAAGGCCGGGGGAGTTGTAAGCCAGGGGCACTACCCGCACAGGCCCTGGGCAGGAGCTCAAGACCCTGTCGCAACCCCAGTTGCTATGAGTCACAACGCCGGATGCCATCGAGCAAATCCACTCAGTCATGGGGGACTGATCTTTGGTGAGTTCGATGAATGCTTCATTATCACTAATGCTGAAAAAGCGCTCGGCGGCTTCTTTCGAATAGTAAGTCTCCAAGACGTCTCGAGCCTGCTCGGTATGATACTGAGCCCAGCCCCAAAACAGGTGACCAAGGAAAAAATCATGCAGACAAACAATGCCGCTAGAGCGCGCTAGCCACTGGATGTTGCCTTGATGGAATTCGTAGCTGTTTCCAACCTGATGAATGCATGCGTCGGCGCTTTGTATGTTGGCTTCGACTTCGGCCGTGTCTATCCAGGAAATAACATTGCAGCCGAAGTCATGTGTTTCGGTATTCAGGTGGCCAATTATTTCTGTACGAACAACGACGACTTCATGTTTTTGAGACGCAAGGGCATGCGTCACCAGGCTTGTCATCCGGCCAATGGCAGAGGTCTGAATGGCTGGAGTGAAAATTAGAAACTTCATTTCAGAAGCGCCTCGATGGTTTCATTCCAATTGACGCCCAGGCTATTCCATAGCGCGTGTGCGGCGGCCCCGTATTCGACGGTTGTGGATTTACTAATGACTACGGCGCTCATGGCAGCGGCCAGGCCTTCAGCGGTAGGTTCCGCTACCCAGCCCGTCACACGGTCCTTGACCAATCCTAATATGCCGCCGCTGTCAGTGGTGGTGATCAGCGCCTTGGAGGCGGTAGCGGCCTCCATGGCCACATAACCCAAGGAGTCTTCGTCGAATGGGATATAGGCGACAGCCATCGCACCATTTACGTAGTCGACATAGGTGGAGCGTGGCAAGAAGCGCAGATCCAGTTGCACTCGGTCTGCTACGCCAAGTGTCTGGGCCATCTCAATCAGTTGCTCCGCATCCGCTGGAGACTCCGGCGGCCCGGCAATAATCAGCTTGACGCGCTTATCTGTCTTGGCCAGGGCCTGAAGGAGAAGGTACTGGCGTTTCATGCTGTTGACTCGACCGCCGGCGAAAATATAGTCGCCTTTGGTGCCGCCGATAAATGATTCCGGATCATTGACGGGGGGCAGTAATACCGTGGAGTCAAACCCGTTGTATTTCAAAAGGCGCTGGCGGGTAATTTCCGAGTTGGTGTAGATGTGCCGGCTCTGAGAAAAGCATTCGTTATCTGCATTCAGAATGGTGGAGCGAATATCGTCTCCACTTTGGCCGGGTGGCAGATTGGTTTGCCCTGCATCAAACAGATCGTAGGCCTGGCGATACTGGTGCAAAAGCCACAACGATTTTCTTGGGTGCTGAATCAAGTAGGCGGGAAACTTGAGAGCGATTACATGATCTGCATTCGTCAGTTCAAGTGCGCGCGCCATCAACATCTGGGAGGGGATTTTGGTCGAGGGCTCCCATTGGAATGGAATGCGCAAGATCTCGGACTCGTGTCCTGAAAGAATCAGATGCTTTTGCAAATTGACAGCGAGTTCCTCCGCGCCACCCCATAGAAAAGGCGCCATGTTGTTGACAACCAAAACTTTCATGCTAGGAGTCGCTCTAGGACGTGTTTCCAGGAAATACTCAAGTCAGCCAGACGTTGTTTGGCATTGACGCCCATGGCTTCGGTGTTGGCCCGATCCACGTAAAGCTTATCCATTGCCAGTGCGAGGGACGCTGGTGTGGGATCGGCAATAAGACCATTGAAGCCGTCCTGTACGAGTTCCAGAACACCGCCCGAATCCGTCGTGGTCAAGATCGCTTTCGAGGAATGGCTCGCTTCCAGGCTCGGATAGCCGTAGGAGTCTTCGTCTACCGGTAAGTAGGCAGTTGCCAGGCATTTTGCAAACTGCTCGACTTTTTCTTCTTCGGTGATCCAGCGGTTTTCCAGGGTAACCCGGCCGGAAAGACCAGTTGCCTCGATTTTTTCTTCAAGCGAGTTGGGGTATTCGACCCCGGCACCCAAGCCTAAAAGCTTCAATCGTACCGGTGTCTTGGTGTGCGCCATGGCCTCTACCAACAGATGTTGGCGTTTATGGTGTTCCAGTCGGCTTACATATAAAATTTCATCGTTTTGTCCTGAACAATGGAAGCGCTCAGGTTGAAAAACAGGCGGGTACAAAATTTCGCTGTCCACGCCGTTGTAACGTTCAAGCCTTGTCGATACAACTTGCGAGTTGGTAAACACGGCTTTTGCTTCACGCAACGCTTGATCATCAACCGAACGTAGTGCATCGCGAATGCCGCGATGCTTTTCGTCGTCGGGGAACGAGCGGTATTGGGTATCCCACAGGTCATAAAAAGCGCGGACGTGATGTATGAACCACAGAACTTTATGCGGGTGCGGGATTAAGTGAGCCTGCGGTCGGAAGCAAATTATCCGGTCAGCGGACTCAAGGTCCACCCAGCGAAAAGCCATCATCTGCTGAAACAGAGTGTCGGGATTGTCGATCTCTGGCAGATAGACAATTTCAACCTGGTGGCCTGCTTCTCGTAGTGTGATAGCAAGCCACTCGACGATGTTTCGGCTTCCGCCGCGCACAAATGGCACCATTGAAGAACACAGCGCGATCTTCATTTTTACAATAGGACCTTTTTCAAGCTGTCCGCAATGCGAAGGATATCGTCCTGAGTCAAATCCTGGTGCGTCGGCAAGTTAATGCCGCGGCCGGCCCAAAGGTCTGCAATAGGGTAGATGCCGTCTTCTTTGTAAGGCGGCAATACGTGCATTGGATAGAACACCGGCCGGGTTTCAATGCCCATATCGTCCAGCATCTTCATGACGGTATCGCGCTTGTTCTCGTCGCCGTCACGCAAGAAGATGTTGTACATCCAGAACACTTGCTTTGCCCAACTGGCTTGAGTTGGAAGTACGATCTTGTCTTGCAGGTCTTGAAGTGCGTCGTTGTACCACTCTGCGAGACGGTTGCGATCAGACAGGGCGGTGTCGATGTTTTCCATTTGTGCCAAGCCAATGGCGGCTTGAATATTCGTCATCCGGTAGTTGTAGCCAACGACAGGAAACCAATAACGACGTTGCGGGTCCATTCCCTGCCCACGCAGCAGTCGAAGCTTGGCGGCCAGTTCATCGTCATTGGTTGTGACCATCCCACCCTCACCGGTAGTGATGATCTTGTTACCAAAGAAGCTAAAGGTGGCACAGGTGCCCAAGGTGCCGACCTTCTTGCCTTTTACTTCGGCGCCGTGTGCTTCTGCAGCGTCCTCGACAACCCAAAGACCATGTTTGCGAGCGATGTCGTTAACCACGTCCATTTGAGCGGGATGACCATACAAATGAACAGGAATAATGCCCCTTGTTTTCTCTGTAATCTTGCTTTCGATTGCCAGCGAGTCGACGTTCATGGTCTCGGCACATACGTCGACCAGAACGGGGGTGGCACCGCAATAGCGTACAGCGTTAGCCGTGGCGATATAGGTAACGGTAGGAATGATTACTTCGTCACCGGGCTGCAAGTCCAGAGCCACCAGTGCGAGATGTAGTGCAGTCGTACCATTATTCGTGGCTATCGCATGTTTGACGTCGCAGAATTTGGCGAAACTGTCTTCAAATGCACCGATGTACTTTCCGTTCGACGAGATCCAGTTGGTATCAAGGCAGTCGAGTACATACTTTCGTTCGTTTCCAGCCAGTTTTGGTTGCGCTACAGAAATACGTTTCATGCTTCATCCTTCAAATATTATTTATAGCTTTGGCTGGAACGCCAACAACCGTGGTTCTCGAGTCGATATTCGAGATTACCACGCTTCCTGCACCAATCATCACGAACTCGCCTACGCAAATGGTCGGAATGATTTTGGTGCCGATACCCACAAATGACTCTTTACCGATCGCTACATTGCCGGCAAGGGCTGATTGTGGGGCGATATGAGCAGCGCGTCCGATTTGGCAGTCGTGGTCAACCGTCGCCCCGGTATTGATGATGCACAAGTCATCAATTGAGGCTTCCGCGTTTATTACGGCACCAGCCATTACCGCCACACCTTTGCCTATCCTGGCGGACGGGGAAATGACGGCGCGTGGGCTGAATGCGTTGACTAGCTCGAAGCCGAGGTCGGTGGCGGACTGGGCCAGACGATTTCTCAGGGCGTTCGAGCCGATGGCCACAAACACCTTTCCATAGCCTTCTTTTCGCAGTGTCGCGAGGTAATCATCGGATTTAAGTACCGGAACACCCACGCAGGTGTCTGAGCTGTCAGAGAAGCCAATACAAAAAGCGACTACGTCGCCCTGTGCCCTGAGCAGCTCAATGCAAACTTTTGCATGGCCGCCAGCACCTATCACAACGATCTCACTCTTCATGCTTTGTTTCCAATGCGGCAGTTTTAGCCTTATAAAAAAACAGGTTTACGGACTCCGCTGCTTTGAGTTCCTCAATACTGTAGGTCTCAAGTTCGCCGGAGTTAGCGTTGATGACTTGGTAGTCGAAACCCAGCGTGCTGAATTTTTCCAGCCAGTCTTCAACGGTATGGCCTGTTCGTTCCAGGTGAGAAAGGCCCAACTCTACGATTAGTTTGATTTGCGGATTATTCTTCAGCAGCCGCTTGGCCCCCTCAATAACGTCCAGCTCCGCGCCTTCTGCATCAATCTTCAGAAGGTGAATCACCTGGTCCGGTTTTATCATTTCATCCAGAGAAATCAAGTCGACTTGTACGGGCGGTTTGGCAAGTGCAGCCGGGGTGTCCAGTTTAAACAGAGAGTGGTGGCCGCTGGTCGCGCCTAGATTGAGAGACTGCGAGCCCGACTTGTTCGATACAGCCAGTTGGTGGGTTTCGGCGATACCCGAAAATCCATTGATCCACATCGTTTTATCGATCAAGGCTTTTGTCGGGCCAAATGGTTCGAAGCCAATTATCTTGCCGCAGCCCTGCATGGCTTGAGCGGCCGCGAGCATGTGCATTCCGATGTTGGCGCCAATGTCGACATACACATCGCCGGGCTTGAGTATCTTATGGATGAGCCGGCGGGTGCCGGGCTCCAGTTCTCCAGCTTCGAGCAGGGTCGCGATCAATGCGTGATCGCTTGCCGAGCAAAGAACAAAACCGATTTCGCTCCTGATCATTAGTTCGTCGGGACCACAGTTCACGGCGACGCGTCGAGCAGATGCGTAGGTGTAATCTTCAATTCTCTTGATTTGCAGAAGCAGCTCTTCAGGTACTACCTGCGGCGCGCAGGCGAGTTGATCTATTTGCTCGGCAGCCAATCGTTGGCCCGCGGCCATAGAGGCAACATAGTTTTCCAGTGCTTCGATTCTGGAGAGTAGCGCCTCAGTGGTCGCTTGTTGTTGGCGGGTAATATTCGCAGATTGGTCACTAAAGCCAGCGAGGAAATACTGGCGAATGCGAAAAGCGATCGGTTTGATAAACGGCTTAAGGCGTCTGTAACCATGTTTTGCAATAAGTCGCAGAACTCGTTTTATTTTGGCCTTGAGGTTGACGCCATGGGCGTAAGACTCCTCGGCGACAGACTGAGCGCTGTCTGTCGGCTGAGGATCTGCGGGTAAGTCTGCCAGGAGGGCGTCTTCAGGCAAAACACTGCCGGCACTTTGCATCCGCTTGGAGGTAGAGGAAAGTGCGGTGCCGACATCAATGCCCTCGCGTTTTATCGTCTTCATTAGCCCTTAGGCTCCAAAATAGGCGGCGGTGACCGTTTTCGGATCACCGTCCATTTTAATCTTTCCGTGTTCCAGCCATAGCACCCGATTACAAGTGTGCATGACCAGTTCGCGTGAGTGGCTGGCAATGACCAGAATATTGGTCGATTTTACAAGCTCGCCCATTCGTACTTCGGCTTTTTGCTTGAAGCCTTCATCACCTACCGATAGCCATTCATCCATCAACAGGATTTCCGGCCTGACTGTGGTAGATACGGCAAAGGCCAGGCGCAAGTGCATGCCGGTGGAGTAGGTGCGCAATGGCATGTCCACGAAATCACCCAGTTCGGAGAACTCAATAATATCGTCGAGCTTTTCTGCAATCTCGGCCTTGGTCATTCCGAGGAGGCCGCCGCGCAGAAAAATGTTTTCCCTGCCGGTCGCTTCAGGATCGGTGCCCAGGGATATGTCGATCAGCGAGCCGATTTCCCCGCTGATTCTGGCGGTGCCCGAAGAAGGTTCGTATACGCTGCTCAGCAAGCGCAGCAAGGTGCTCTTGCCTGCGCCGTTATGCCCGAGCAGGCCGACACGATCACCTTTGTTGAACGTGAATGTCAGGTCTTCCAGAGCTCGAACGACTACACGGCCTTGCTCGTCGGAGCCGAGTTGTCCGCCGGTTGCAACCTGAATCAGTCGCTTTTTCAAGGAGCGGCCGTTGGCGTTGTATATCGGGAAATCCACGCAAACATTTTTGAATTCAATAGAGGACATTAGGATTTCTTCTTAGAGCCAGTAGGCGATACGGCGCTTGTATCGGCCATAGATCACGAGTGCGATGAGCCATCCGACGGCGGCCATGCCAAGCGAAACCCACCAGTTGGTGTCGGTCGGCATCTGCCCGATGATCGGGGAGCGCACGATAGAGATCAGATGATAGGCCGGGTTCAGGTCCAACAGATAAAGACCTGCACGTTGCGGCAGCAAGCTTGGCATCCACATAATCGGGGTGAGGTAGAACACGACTTGCAGCAGGCTGCCGATGATCTGTGGAAGATCGCGATAACGTGCACACAAAACCGCCAACAGCAATGCGATCCAGGCCAGATTCACGATTACGACGATCAGGCCGGGGATGCTGACTAGCGCAATCCAGGTCAGCGGCTTGCCGACGGCGAGCAGCACGAGCGGGAAGATCAGGATGTTGTGGCCCAGAATCAATATGTTCCGCCAGATCATGCGCAGAATGTGGGTGAATAATGGAATCGGCAGTTGCTTGATGATCCCCTCGGCGGCAATGAAACCGGTGCAGCCTTCACTTATGACCGTTGAAATGAAGCCCCAGAGAATCATACCGACCGCGAGGAATGGCAGAAATTCCTGGATAGGCGAATTGAATATCTGACCAAAAACGACACCGATGGTGCCGATCATTACGCCCATGCTGATTGTCAGCCAGAACGGACCCAGCGCAGACCTTCTATAACGCTGACGAACGTCCTGCCAGCCAAGCATCCCTACCAAAGCGTATCGCCTTGTCGCAGCGATGATGTCCGACAGGGCGATACTTACTGAACCATTGCGCATTAAAGACACCAGATTATTGATCAAAAAAACACGCCATTTTAGGCCGGCTACAGGGGAGTGTCACTCTTTCTAGTTTTTTTCTTTTCGGATTTCAGTCGGTTATTTGAAGCGTAGTCGGATTGCCTTCCAGCAGCTGATTTTCCATGCGTGCAGGTGGGGGCGTCATGTTTGTGCTTCCGGGGATTTTCCTAGACTGATGGCACATTGATTCCCTGCCGCGAAAGTGTAAGGAAATACGATTCATGATTCTCGCGCTGCCTTCGAGCTGTCGTGCGGCGCTCAAGTATGGAGAAGGGGTCCCACTAACTCAGGCATTTGGATGACGGACCGGACAGTCTCGCTCGATGATGGCAAAAAACACCTGATCTGCTTATTTGGTTACTGGTTGGGTATCGTCCTGCGGGAGCGCATTCTGTATGATCTGCAAGATTTTGAGGCTCGGTTGGTCGGAGCCAAATGGCGCATATACACAAAAAAGCCTGTTTAGGCGCTCAAATGGAGTTTAGAGGATTCGCATGAAAGCTATCGTTACTGGCATCACTGGGCAAGACGGCGCCTACCTGGCGGAACTGTTGCTGGGCAAAGGTTATACGGTGTATGGCACCTACCGTCGGACCAGTTCTGTCAATTTCTGGCGCCTAGAAGAACTCGGCGTAAGCCAGCACCCTAACCTGCATCTGGTCGAGTACGACCTGACTGACCTGTCGGCCAGCATTCGCCTGCTTCAGACCACCGAAGCCACCGAGGTTTATAACCTTGCGGCCCAGAGCTTCGTGGGTGTGTCGTTCGATCAGCCATTGACCACTGCGGAAATCACCGGTCTGGGTTGTGTGAATCTTCTGGAAGCGATCCGTATCGTCAACCCGAAAGTGCGCTTCTACCAGGCTTCGACTTCCGAAATGTTCGGCAAGGTCCAGGCTATTCCACAAGTGGAGAGCACGCCGTTCTACCCGCGCAGCCCTTATGGCGTTGCCAAGTTGTACGCGCACTGGATGACGATCAACTACCGTGAGTCCTACGGCATCTTCGCCACCAGCGGCATCCTCTTCAATCACGAATCGCCACTGCGCGGTCGTGAGTTCGTGACTCGCAAGATCACCGATTCGGTTGCCAAGATAAAACTCGGCCTGCTCGACAAAATCGAACTGGGCAACCTCGATGCCAAGCGCGACTGGGGTTTTGCCAAGGAATACGTGGAAGGCATGTGGCGCATGCTGCAGGCTGACGAGCCAGACACTTTTGTATTGGCGACCAACCGTACCGAAACCGTGCGTGATTTTGTTTCGATGGCTTTCAAGGCCGTCGGTATCAACATTTCGTGGAGTGGTGTGGCGGAAGACGAGCAGGGCGCTGACGTGGCAACTGGCAAAGTGCTGGTCACCATCAATCCGAAGTTCTACCGTCCGACCGAAGTCGAGTTGTTGATCGGTGATCCGGCCAAGGCCAAGGCTGCGCTGGGTTGGGAACCGAAAACCACCCTGGAGGAGCTGTGCCGGATGATGGTCGAAGCTGACCTTCGTCGTAATGAACAAGGATTCTCGTTCTGATGAGTATTGCCGGTAAACGCGCGCTGATTACAGGTATTCAAGGTTTCACGGGTCGCTATATGGCCGCCGAGCTCGAAGCTAACGGCTATGAAGTGATCGGGTTGGGCTCTCAGCCCTCCGACGAACCTGGTTATCACCAGGTCGATCTGGCCGACGGTGCTGCGCTTCGTGATTTGCTGGCAACTATTCAACCTGACGTCGTGGTGCATCTGGCGGCGTTGGCATTCGTGGGGCACGGCGCTGCCGACGCGTTTTATCGGGTCAACCTGATCGGGACGCGTCACTTGCTGGAGGCGATTGCTGCCAGCGGCAAGGAACTGGACTGTGTGCTGCTCGCCAGTAGTGCGAACGTTTATGGCAATGCCTCTGCAGGCTTGCTGAGCGAGTCGACACTGCCAGCACCTGCCAACGATTACGCCGTCAGCAAGCTGGCCATGGAGTACATGGCCAGTCTTTGGCATAACCGCTTGCCCATCGTCATCACTCGCCCGTTCAACTACACCGGTGTCGGGCAGGGTGACAATTTCCTGCTGCCGAAAATCGTTTTGCATTTTCGTCAGCGCGCCACCAAGATTCAGCTCGGCAATTTGGATGTCTCGCGAGACTTCAGTGATGTTCGGGCAGTGGTCAAGGCTTACCGCGGCCTGATTGAAGCCCGACCTCTGGGGCAGACAGTCAATGTCAGTTCGGGTAACAGCCATTCTCTTCGAGAAGTTATCGATATGTGCGCGGCATTCACCGGGCACCAGATCGAAGTCGAAGTCAATCCAGCGTTTGTCCGTGCCAATGAAGTGAAGATCCTGTGCGGTGATAACACCCGTCTGATCGAGTTGGTCAAAGGATGGCAAACACCCCGGCTGGAAGAAACTCTGAGTTGGATGCTTTCGGCGGAATAAATGAAGCTAATTTTATCTGTTGAGCCGATCCGATTTCCGCTGACTGGCATTGGCCGCTATACCTATGAGCTCGCGCTAAGACTTCAACAGAGCCCCGAAATTACAGACCTGCAGTTTTTTGCAGGTCGACGCTTTTTGCCTGAATTGCCGACGGCTGCCAATGAGTCTGGAAGCGGCTACGACCTGAAGCGTTTGATACAAAAGAACTTTCTGGCGGTCGAAGCGTATAGGCTGCTTATGCCGATGCTTCGCAAGGCCGCCTTGAAAGGGCATGACGATTTTCTGTATCACAGCCCCAATTATTATTTGCCTCCATTTGCCGGGCGAAGCGTGGCGACGTTTCACGATTTGTCGCCGTTTACCTGGGCGCATTGCCACGCACCACAATTGGTTCGATACCTGCAAAAAGAGTTGAAGGAAACGTTGGTCAGGGCGGATGCCTTGATCACGGATTCGGAGTTTACTCGCCAGGAATTGGCGAGTTATTTTTCGTGGCCTATTGAGCGGATCCATACTGTCGCGCTCGCCAGTTCCCCCGAGTTTTATCCGAGGCCGGCTGAGGCGCTTCACGCTACATTGGCCATGCATGGTTTGCAGGCGAACGGCTATACGTTGTTTGTCGGCACGATCGAGCCACGCAAGAATATCGAAACCTTGCTAACGGCTTACAGCCGACTCCCCCTCACGTTAAGAACGCGCTGGCCGTTGATCCTGACCGGCTATCATGGCTGGCGCAATGATTCCATCCATCAGAAGCTCGAGAGTGCCAGGCGCGAAGGCTGGGCCCACTATCTCGGTTTTGTCCCCAGTGAAGATTTGCCGCTGCTTTTCTCGGGCGCCCGGTTATTTGCCTTTCCATCGCTGTATGAAGGCTTTGGCTTGCCGGTCCTCGAAGCCATGAGCTCGGGTGTGCCAGTCGTCTGCTCGAACAGCTCATCGCTGCCGGAGGTGGCTGGCGATGCTGCATTGATGTGCGCCCCGATGGACGACATGGAGCTGACCAGGCTCCTAGAAAGAGGGTTGACCGACGACGCGTGGCGCCAGGCTGCTGTCATCAATGGATTGAGACATGCCCAGGGGTTTTCGTGGGAGCGTTGCGCCCGGGAAACCTTGCAGGTTTATCGAAGAGTAATCGACGGAAAATGATCAAGGTTCTGCACTTTTTTAAAACCTACTACCCCGAGACGATGGGCGGGATAGAGCAGGTCATTTTTCAGATCGCCCAGGGCGGCGCAAAACACGGGTTTTCATCTGAGGTGCTTTACCTCAGCGATCGGGGTGCTGCCCGAAATGAAACGGTCGGCAATCATCTGACGCACCGCTCCAAACTCGACTTGCACGTTGCCTCTACCGGGTTCTCGCTTTCGGCGTTCAAGGATTTTTCGGAATTGGCCCAAGAGGCTGATGTGGTGCACTACCACTTCCCATGGCCCTACATGGATCTTGTGCACTTTGCTTCGCGCCACGGCAAGCCGTCTGTGGTCAGTTATCACTCCGATATCGTCAAGCAGAAAATGCTACTCAAGCTTTACCAGCCATTGATGAATCGCTTTCTGTCCAGCGTGGATTGCATTGTTGCGTCCTCACCCAATTATGCGAAAAGCAGTCCTGTCCTCACCCGATTCAAGGATAAGGTCGAGATCATTCCTTATGGCCTGGACCGGGCGACCTATCCTGCCGTGGACGAACAAAAGCTCGCTTACTGGCGCAACAAGGTTGGTGAAAAGTTCTTCCTGTTTGTCGGTGCGCTGCGTTACTACAAGGGCCTGGATTACTTGTTGCAGGCAGCAAGCACTACGCGTTTGCCTGTTGTGATACTGGGAAGAGGGCACCTTGAGCAAGAACTCAAGGGGCAAGCATCTCGACTAGGGCTGTCCAATGTGCACTTTTTGGGCGGTTTGGACGACGATGACAAGGCTGCGTTGCTGACGCTTTGCCATGCTTTTGTATTTCCATCGCACCTTAGATCCGAATCGTTCGGCATCTCTCTGTTAGAGGCCGCGATGTATGGAAAACCGCTGATTTCCTGCGAAATCGGATCGGGCACAACGTATATCAACATTGCCGATGAGACCGGCGTTGTCGTACCTCCGCGAGACTCGGTTGCGTTGGCCCAGGCTATGACCATGCTTTGGCAGAACGACGAGATGGCTGCTGCGATGGGGCAGCGTGCAAAGCAGCGTTATGAACAAGTGTTTTCGGCCGAGACAATGGTCAAGGCTTACGCAGCGGTTTATCGAAATCTATGTAGCTGACTCCGACAAGCGCGAGCGTCCTGTTTTCGCGCCGTCGATCTGATTCTCTTTCAATGGTTTTTTGCAAGCTTTAGCGTCGCCAGATGCCATATCGTGTCCGAACGTCAGTATGGCTTGGTCCAGTTTAAAGCCGAACAGAGTTGTACCTTGGTGAAAAGTAAGCCTCCAGCCCAGCCACCTTTACTCGGCAGCTGATCTCAACGGCAGCAACTCATCCAGCCGGCTATTCGGCCAGGTCGGTAACTTCTCCAGCGTGTCTTTCAACCACGCACTCGGCTCGATACCGTTCAATTTGGCTGTCGCCAGTAAACTCTGGATCGCCGCCGCCCGTCGACCCGCGCGCTCTGACCCGGTAAACAACCAATTTTTCTTACCGACAGCGATCGGCCGAATGACGTTCTCGACGGGATTATTATCAATGGGCAAGTCACCGCTCAGTGCGTAGCGCGACAGTGCCGGCCAGCGCTTGAGGCTGTAATCCATGGCTTTGGCCAGGCTGCCGCCGTTGGCCACGCCTTGGCGAGTCGACTGCAACCAGTCGTGCAGCGATTGCAACTTGAGGTCTGTTTCTTGAGCGCGCAGTTGTTGCCGCTGTTCTGCGTCGAGTTTCCTGCCGCGCCCTTCAATCTCGTAAAGCTCGGCGATCCTTCGCAATGCCTCTGCGGCCACCGGACTCTGATTGCTCGCATGCAACTCGAAGAATTTGCGCCGCGCATGGGCCATGCAGCCCACTTCCGTAATGCCAAGACCAAACAACGCTTTGTAACCGGCATAGTCGTCGACCACCAGATGACCTTTCCAGCCCTCCAGGAACGCACGCACATACGCACCGCTGCGTCCGGGCTGATAGTCGAACACGGCAAGGCCTGGCCCCTCATCCAGGTCGTTGCTGCGATAGCACCACAGATAGGCGCGTTGGGTTTTTCCTTTGCCGGGATCCAGTTGCTGCACCGGGGTTTCGTCGGCATGCAAAATCAGGCGTTGATGCAGTAACTCACGCAATCGATCGGCCAAGGGCTGCAGGGCAAAACCATAGCGGCCTACCCACTCCGACAAGGTTGAGCGGGCCAGCGTGACGCCGTCACGCTGGGCGATCTGCTCCAGCCGATACAGCGGCAAATGATCGAGATACTTGCTGATCAAGATCCAGGCAATCAAGCCGGGGGCCGCCATACCACCGTCGATGACAGCCGGAGCAACGTCGGCTGAGACAATACTTTCGCAAGGGCGGCAGGCGTACTTGCTGCGAATATGGCGTGGACGAAGAACTTCGCAGGTTCGACATCGAGCTGCTCGGTGATGTCTTCACCGATTTTCACCAAGGCACCACCACACTGGCCGCACGTGCACACTTCGGGTTCGTGATGATGTTCGATGCGCGGCAGATGTTCCGGCAGTGCCTGACGCCCGGCCCGCGGACGCTGAGCCCGCAGTTCAGGCACTTGCACCTCGACTTCAGCCTCAATGGCCGCGCAGTCGGCCTCCATGGTTTCGTGAAACAGATCGCGCTGCTCAGGCGACAGGGCTTCGTTCTTGACGCCGAAACGGATGCGCTTGTAGTGCGCCAGTTCAAGCGTCAGAGCCTGGATTTTCAAGGCGTCGTGTTGAGCCTGGGCACGTAACTTATCGACATCGGCCTTATGTAGAAGCGCAGCCATGATCTGCTCCCGCAGTGCGGGATCAAGGTTCAGGGCGGCGATTTCGTCGGCGATAGGCATCCGTGGATTTTACTGAAAAAGTGAACACTATCGTTATCCGCGAACGGTAATGAAGGTTATTTTCTACACTTTCCAGTGACTCATGGGGCGAGCTTCCAAGCGCTGCCAGTCAACGCCGGTGATCAGCCAGCGCCATTGAGCCTGGGTCAGTGTGAAGGCTTTATCGCCTTCGTCTGGCCAGACAAAAGCACCATCATGCAAACGTCGCTGGCTTAGCCAGACGCCGGTTCCATCCGACTGTAAAAGTTTGAGGCGGTTACCTCGGCGATTACGAAAGGCATAGGCGGTGCCGTCGCACGGCGAGTTCCCCAGCGCGTGTTGAACACGTGCCGAAAGGCCATCAATGCCAAGGCGCATGTCCATGGGTTCAAGTATCAACCAGACCTGTGTCGGCAGCAGCATCAGAGCATCTCCTGAAACAAGTGAGCCAACCACGCCGGCTCCACCTCGCGGGGCAATACCAATTCCCAGCCGCTTGGGTGGCGTAGCAGCAAGTCACTTGTTTGGGCAGGTTCATGCACAGCTATGGGTACCAGCGTCAGCGTCTCGTTTCCCAGCTCGCGACTTCGAAACCAATAGCCAAAAGACTTGGTGTTGAGTTGGTGCTGCTCACAGTAGGCGACTTGCGTGAGCCCACTGCTGCGCCATGCCTGGACATGTTCAGCCCAGAATGTGCGCCGGGCAGTGAGTGTGGTGGGTGGTTTCATGTGTGCTCCTTTTTTGGAGAGCACAGCGTGGCGAGTGGAGGTAGGGAATTACAGGTGGCTGGGCTGGAGGCTTACACTCAACTGGATGTTCGATGGCTTTGACCTCTGGCGCAACCGCCCTCATCAAGTTTTGACGCCGCGATTCGTAACCTGATTCGGTATAATCCAGGGCATGGTGCGACACGAGATCGCGTGTTCAACTGTTTAACTTCAATAGGTTAGCAGTCAAACACGTGTCGTAAGCTCTGGATCTCATTGCTCAACTCCGCTTTCTGGAGTAACGAGCCTGACGTGTATCCGTCAGTTCACTAGATCGGCATGCGTCAGGAGCCAATCTTGGGGTGTGAAGCCCGATCAACAATGTCCCTCCCGCAAGAGAGTGCAACCCGGTAACGGGATGCGCAGCACAACCGAATTGCACGGTAGTACGGGGACTAGTGACCCAACCCGCATGGCTAACATATGTGAATCGTCGACAGAACCCTCGTAAGGATTGACGGGCCTACGGCAATTATCGGCCCCAGCCAAAAAAAAGGCATTGCAGCCAGCCATTCCTGTCATGTAATGGGATGCGGTACTAGAAGCGCTGCCGGGGGATAGACGAAGCCTAAACGGGGAATTGATGCGATTCAGGGAACGTGGCAATCCCGACCACTCGCCTTACCATCCACATCGGCAAGGCAGACTTTCCGCAAGGGACGTTGATGAGTGTGGGGAATAGGAGGATGCAAAAAGCAAAGGGCCGTCTGTAACGGATGGCATACCGGTTTCAACATTACCGGCAGGGGCAACCCTGGCTGACGTGCATCTGGTTTACGAGCGCAAATACAACTGTTGATTCCGTCGAACTATGAAGTTAGCACGGGTACACGCTAAGAGATCCTGTGCAAACAGTTTCTAACTTCGAGCAGGACTGTATGAATACGCAACCACCGACTTCGGTTACGTCTGCGTCCTTGGATGGGGCCATGAATTGGTACGGTCTCGATTGGGCCAGAATTCAAACCTCCGTTCGGAAAACACAGTTGAAAATTGCGCAGGCAACAAGGAAGGCCGACTGGCGAAAGGTGAAGCGCCTGCAACGCATGCTAACTCACTCGTTTCATGGGCGATGCTTAGCTGTGCGGCGAGTCACGGAGAACCGGGGTCGCAGGACGCCGGGGGTCGATGGCGAAACGTGGGAGACGCCCCAAGCCAAACTTCGAGGGGTGATGTGTCTATCGATCAAGCGGGGTTACTGTTCTAAACCGTTGAGGCGGGTATGGATACCGAAACCTGGCAAACAGGAGAAACGCCCACTCGGAATTCCCACGATGTTGGACCGGGCCATGCAAGCGCTTCATCTGCTGGCAATTGAACCTGTTGTAGAGAGCCAGAGCGACCCCCGAAGCTACGGCTTCCGACCGGATCGCTCGACGGCCGACGCAATGGTAGAGCTGTTTCATTTGCTGGCCCCCCAAGTAGCCCCTGTCTGGATTCTGGAAGGGGACATCAAAGGTTTTTTCGATAACATCAGCCATGATTGGCTTTGTCAAAATATCCCAATGGATAAGACGATACTGCGCAAATGGCTGAAAACCGGGGTTGTTGACCGGGGGCAATTTGTTGCTACGGAGGCAGGCACGCCACAGGGCGGTATCATCTCTCCCTGTCTGGCAAACGCCACCTTGAATGGTTTGGAGCTTTTGCTGAAAGATCACTTGAAAAAGCGCTTTGGCACCATAGAAGCGAAGAAAACCAAGGTTCAGGTTGTGCGCTATGCAGATGACTTTGTGGTTTTGGCAAACTCGAAAGAGTTGCTTGAAAACGAAATCAAGCCTTGGATAGAGCAATTCCTGTCTGTACGCGGGGTTGCATTATCGCAAGAAAAAACGCGCATCGCACACATCCATCAAGGCTTTGATTTTCTTGGGTGGAATTTTAGGAAGTACGTCCCGAAGTCGCCGCACAGAAAGGCAAAGCTGTTTATCAAGCCTGCGAAGAAGAATGTTTCAACGTTCTATCGGAAAGTGCGAGATATTATAAAAAACAGCGGAACCCTTACTCAGGGTGCACTGATGGGGCGACTGAACCCAGTGCTGCGAGGGTGGGCGCAATATCACTCCCCGGTTGTGGCGAAAGCCACCTTTAACAAGCTGGACAACCTTATCTTCTGGCGGATCTTGAGGTGGGCAAAGCGTCGGCATCCGAGGAAGTCTGTTGGTTGGCTTAAACGGCGATATTACTGTTCCAGAATTCACCGGGCATTTGTATACCCAGTAAAGGGGATCGACGGGACAGTGAAGTTTCGCCAGCTATACATGCTGGCGGATACCGTAATCGTTCGTCACAAGCGCTTGCCGGGTGCGTATCAGCCGTACGATGCAGAACAGGAGTTCAAGTGGGAAGCATTAAGGGTTCAACGGATGCTACATAAGCTCCGGTATCGGCGGCAGATACTGAGTCTTTTCAGGCGGCAACAGGGTAAATGTGCTTTATGCGGGCATGCCATCAGCAAGGATACCGGCTGGCACGATCACCACATTGTCAGGCGGGTGGATGGCGGCCCGGATAAACTAAATAACCGTGTACTGCTCCATCCCGACTGCCACTTACAGTGCCACAAGCAGGGATTCAAGGAGCCACTTAAGCATAGCGGTTTGCAAAAACCACCTTCCGCGTGACCGGCCAGTAATAGACTGGCTTTCGTAAGCTTGAGCCGTATGCGGGGAAACTCGCACGTACGGTTCTAAGGGGGCCCCGGATCAGTAATGATCTGGGGCTACCCGACAATTCCTTGCCCGAAAATCTTCCAGATGATCCCGTTCTGCTCAAGCAAATGCTTGGGCAGATGCTCGACGAGCGTCAGTTGGATAAGGGAAAGATTGTTCGGCTAGAAGAACAGAATGCCCTCCTGCTTCAACGTCTGTTCGGACGTAAGTCCGAGCAAACAGCTGATGCGGCAACGCCGCAACTGGCCCTCTTCAATGAAGTAGAAAGCGTCGTCGAGCCTGTGGACGAAGCCTCAGATGAAGAGGTCGTTGCCCCGACCAAGCGCCGCGGCAAACGCAAGCCATTGCCCGCCGATCTGCCGCGCATCGAGATCATCCACGAACTTCCCGCACATGAACTGACGTGCGTCTGCGGCTGCCGCAAACACACTATTGGCGAAGAAGTCAGCGAGCAGCTCGAAATCGTGCCGATGCAGATCCGTGTGATCAGGCACGTTCGGAAAGTTTACGGTTGCCGCGACTGCGAGATGGCGCCAGTCACTGCTGACAAGCCGGCTCAACTGATTGAAAAAAGCATGGCCAGCCCAAGTGTTCTGGCGATGCTGCTGACCACCAAGTACGTCGATGGACTACCGCTTCACCGTTTCGAAAAAGTCTTGGGCCGCCATGGCGTCGATATCCCGCGCCAGACGTTGGCACGCTGGGTTATCCAGTGCGGTGAACACTTCCAGCCGCTGCTGAATTTAATGCGCGATAGCCTGTTGGGCAGCCGTGTTATCCACTGCGATGAAACACGCGTGCAGGTATTGAAAGAGCCCGACCGAGACCCAAGCAGCCAGTCCTGGATGTGGGTGCAAACCGGCGGCCCGCCAGATAAACCAGTGATCCTTTTTGACTACTCCACCAGCCGTGCGCAGGAGGTGCCGACACGCCTGCTCGATGGCTATCGTGGCTACGTGATGACCGATGATTACGCCGGTTGTAACGCGTTGGGCGCGCAGGCCGGAGTCGAACGTTTGGGCTGCTGGGCGCACGCAAGGCGCAAGCTTGTTGAGGCGCAAAAAGTGCAGCCGAAAGGCAAGACGGGACGCGCTGATATCGCACTGAACCTGATCAAAAAACTCTATGGCGTAGAGCGTGATCTGAAGGATGCGTGCGACGACGATCGTAAAACGGGCCGTCATGATCGGAGCCTGCCAGTGCTGGCTCAGTTGAAAAGCCGGATGGAAAAGACGCAGCCACAAGTTACGTCTCAGAACGCCTTGGGCAAGGCCATCGGCTATCTGGCGAGTAACTGGAACAAACTGGAACGGTACGCCGAGGAAGGCTATTTGCCGATCGACAACAACCCCGCCGAGCGCGCGATCAGGCCCTTCGTCATCGGAAGAAAGAACTGGTTGTTCAGCGACACACCCAAAGGCGCGACGGCCAGTGCTCAACTTTACAGTCTGGTCGAGACTGCCAAAGCCAACGACCAAGAGCCCTATGCGTGGCTGCGCCACGCATTAGAACGGCTGCCACTGGCGACCTCGGTTGAAGATTACGAAGCGCTGTTGCCGTGGAACTGCTCGCCGGCATCGCCAAGCTGAGCGCGCCACCCACCTTGAAGTAGGTGGGGTTTATGGAGCGCTTACCCTTTTTTGGAGAGCACAGCGTGGCGAGTGGAGGTAGGGAATTACAGGTGGCTGGGCTGGAGGCTTACAGTCTACCGGCTTTGGATAGAGGTGCACTTTTTCAACGCTGGCGTTGGGACGCATCATGGTGATGGGCTCCTCTGGAAATTCGGAGCACAGCATCAGCCCTCAGCTATCCGCTTGGAATGTGGGGTTCATGGATCCCTTACTTGTCAACACCGGTTGAAAACTGACCCACCCTACCGAAGTAAAACTGACCCACCCCGGCGGTGTTTGAGGTCTGTTTATTTCTGTGGCGAGGCCGTTTCTCTCGGCACCACCTGACCTGATTTCAGCTTGTCCTTCAGTCGATAACTCTGTCCGCTGACCTGGACGATATGCGCATGGTGCAGAAGCCGATCCAGCAGCGCAGCGGTCAGTGTCGAGTCGTCCGCGAAGGTCGTTGCCCACTGGCTGAACGGCAAGTTGCTGGTCAGCACCAAGCTGCCATGTTCGTACCGTTTGGCGATCACGTTGAAGAACAAGTTGGCTTCGTCACGGCCGAACGGCAAATAGCCGATCTCATCAATCACCAGCAGTTTCGAGCGTTGAACAACGCGACTGAAATACTGAGCCAGGCGCCCTTGATGGTGCGCGGCGACGAGTTGCAAAGTCAGGTCGGCGGCGGAGATGAATCGGGTCGAAATGCCTGCCATGATCGCCCGATAAGCCAGAGCGCTGGCCAAGTGTGTTTTGCCAACGCCCGAAGGCCCCAGCAGCACGACGTTTTCCTTACGCTCGATGAAGGCCAGCCCGGCCAGTTCCAGGATCTGGCTTTGCGGCGCGCCGCTGGCGAATTTGAAGTCGTATTGTTCAACCGTTTTTACCGCCGGCAGCCCGGACTGTTGCAGCAGCGCTTGCCGCCGCCGCTCGTTTCGAGCGCGATCCTCGCTTAGCAGAAGCTGTTCCAGGAAGTCGGCATAGCTCGTTTCTTTTTCGGCCGCTTGCTGGGCCAGTGCCGGCCAGTCCGTCGCAAAAGTGTCCAGCTTGAACTGTTGGCAAAGAGACTCGATGCGCAGATGTTGAAGGTTCATGGACGTACCTCAAGCAGTGCCTGATAGACCGAGAGCGGATGCTGCAAGCTTTCCACCGGCATGGGTTGGACGACCGAAATCATGCTGCTCGCAACCCCTTGGATCTCTGGCAGGGGCAACAAGTGGTGCACTTCGGTATCCAGTCGGTGTTGCGGTATTTCGCCCGTCGTCGCATGTGTTCGGGCGTTGGCGACCTCCATCAACCAAGGGCCGATCTTGCTGTTCGCGACCTCAACGTCCAACAGCAAGTTGACCTGGTTAAGTGACGCGGCCAGTGGCACTACGAAGCTGTTTTTCAGGTAGTGGTTGAAGCGCTCGACCTTGCCCTTGGTCTGCGCCCGATAAGGCCGGCAGACTTTCGGTGTGAAGCCGTAGCGCTCTGCCAAATTCAATAGCGCGGTATTCCAGCGGTGCTGACCGGGGCCATAAACATCGCGTTCCTGGATGATGGTTTTGGCGTTGTCGAAGAGTAGCTTTCGCGGCGTACCGCCGAAGAAACGCAGCGCCTTTTCGATACCGGAACACCACGCTGCGGAGTCTTCGCGACGGGAGAAAACGACGTAGGTCGCACGGCTCCAGCCCAACGTTGCAACGAATGCTAACAACGGATCGCGGCCACGCCGAATGACGGTGAAGTCCACCTGCATCTGCTCACCGGGCTCGGTTTCAAAGCGAACGACGGCTTCGTTTGCCTTGGATTTCAAGGTCAGCAGAAAGCTGGTGAGAATTGAGTACCCGCCTTCGTAACCCTGTTCGCGGATCTCCCTCAACAGCACGATGGCGGGAATCCAATGGGGTCGAGCGGCTTCTACGCGCTGGCGCAGATAGGCCTCGAAAGGCACAAGCTTGCCCACGCGCTGCGCGCGCGGGCCATAGACGACGGGCTGGCGCTGGGCCTGTAATTTGAGGTGGCGTCGAATGGTATTGCGAGAGCAGCCCATCTGCCGGGCGATGGCCCGAATAGACAAACCCTGACGAATAAGAACACTGATTTCCACGTGTTGCTCCTGGGACAGCATGGGCAGCTCGCAAAAGCTGCATTTTGCCCAAGTGGGTCAGTTTTCAACCGGTAGGGTGGGTCAGTTTTGCATCGGTACTTGCGGATTCCACGACACTTGGACACTCAGCCCACGATCATTTGGACACTCGTTCCATGCTCACTTGGACACCTGATCCACATCCACTTGGACAGGCAGTCGGAGCGCAGCGACGCAGGTTTGCATTGTTAGTCTGAAGTTCCTACCGCCGTCAATTTCGTTGCGCGTCTGCGCATCGATTCGCCCTTCAGTTCGATCCGATAAGCGTTGTGCACCAGCCGGTCGAGGATCGCGTCGCCCAAGGTCGGATCGCCGATCAGTGCATGCCATTTGTCCACGGGCATCTGGCTGGTCACCAGCGTCGAGCGGTTGCCGTAGCGGTCGTCCAGCAGCTCAAGCATGTCGCGCCGTTGCGCTGCGGTAAACGGCGCCAGGCCCCAGTCGTCCAGGATCAGCAAGTCGGTCTTGGCATAACCCGCCATCAGTTTCGCGAAGCGGCCGTCGCCGTGGGCCAGGCCTAGTTCTTCCATCAAGCGCGGCAAGCGTAGATAACGCACGCTGTAACCGTCGCGGCAGGCCTTGTGAGCCAGCGCGCAGGCGAGCCAGGTTTTGCCTACGCCAGTTGGGCCGCCGATGATCAGGTTCAGGCCGTCGCGCAGCCATTGGCCGCTGCCCAGTTGGAGGATCAAGGCCTTGTCCAGGCCACGCGGGCTGCGGTAGTCGATGTCTTCCAGGCAGGCGTTATGGCGCAGTCGTGCGGCTTTCAGGCGAGTCGTCAGGCGGGCGTCTTCGCGCTCGGTCAGCTCGCGGTCGACCATCAGACCGAGGCGTTCGTCGAAGCTGAGATCGTTGATGTCAGGCGTTGCGTGTTGTTCGCCAAGCGCCTTGATCATGCCGTGCAGGCGCAGGGTTTGCAGCTTATCGAGAGTTGGGTTGGGCAGCATTTTGATGCTCCTTTTTCAGTCAGTGGTAGTAGCCAGGGCCGCGCAGATTGATATGTTCTTCAGGCAGTAACGGCAGGTTTTGCTGGGCCAGCGGCAGCCGTTCCAGCCCTTGGCGCAGGATCGATTCAAGGCTTTTGTAACTGCACGCGCCCAGTGCCAGCGCACGCTGGCAAGCGGCTTCCAGCCGCTCTTCACCGTGCTGTTTACCCAGGCGCAGGATGCCCAGGCAGGCGCGGAAGCCGTGCTGCGGATGGATCCGGCGTTCGAGGATGTAGGCGATGACGCCGGCCGTATTCGGGCCTGTCTGCTCTGCCCAGTGGATCAATCGCTGCGGCGTCCATTCGGCATGTTCGCGGTGACTTTTGGGCATGTGCTCGGTTTGGGTGGTGTGGCGGCCTTTGTGCGGCGAGCGCAGATGGCTGGCCACCCGCTGGTTGGCGTGGAAGCACTCGACGGTCTTAGCGGTTAGCCGCACTTCGAGTTGGTGCTTCACCAGCTGGTACGGCACCGAGTAGTAATGGCCGTCGACCTCGACGTGGTAGTCGATGTGTACGCGTACCTTTTTCCATTCGGCGTAGACGTAAGGGTGTTCCGGCAGCGGTTGCAACGCCGGTTGGTCGATGGTCTCGAAGGCTGACCGGCGTGAGCCTGGCAGCTTCTTGAAGGGCTTCTGATTGAGGCGATCCAGCAGCAGCGCGATGGCTGTGTTGAGTTCGCCCAAGGAGAAGAACTGGCGGTTGCGCAGCACCGCCAGGATCCACCGCTCGACTACCTGTACGCCGACTTCAACCTTGGCTTTGTCCTTGGGTTTACGCGAGCGAGCGGGCAGCACGGCCACGCCGTAATGCTCGGCCAGGTCGCGGTAACTGGGGTTGATGTCGGGCTCGTAGCGATGTGCCTTGGTAACGCCGCTGCGCAGATTGTCGGGTACCAGTATCTGCGATGTGCCGCCGAGAAAGGCGAAGCAGCGGGCATGCGAGCCCAGCCAGTCAGAGAGTTTCTGCGACCAAGTGGCTTCGGCGAAGGTGTAGCTGGACGCCCCGAGGACGGCGACGAAGATCTGGGCTTGATGGATTTCCCCGGTCTGCCGGTCGATGACCGGCACGGTCTGGCCGGCGTAATCGACAAACAGCTTTTCGCCCGCACGGTGCTCCTGGCGCATGACCACGTCGACCTTGGCAGCCCAGAGGCGGTAGTGCTCGCAGAACCAGCTGTACTGGAAGCCTTGCGGGTGGGTGAGCCGATACTCTTGCCAAAGCAGGGCCAGGGTTACGCCGGGGCGGCGTAGCTCAGCATGCGCCCATGCCCAGTCCGGCATCGGACGTTGATCACTGGGAACCGTCGGTGCTGGCGGGAACAGACATCGCTCCAGTTCGGCGTCCGACAACGACGTCGGCCAAGTCAGCCCGCAAGCGTTGAAACGGTGCAGGTAATTGCCGGCACTGCCGCTGCTAATGCGCAGGCTGGTAGCAATTTTGCGCACGGACAGGCCGGCGTCGAACTTTAGGCGTAGTACCTCTCGGATTTTACGCATGGATATACGCTCCACGACGACCTCTTCGCTTCGATAAAAGAGGTCGATGGTAGTGAATAGTCCTGCGTTGCTGCCTGCCTGAGCTTGGGGTCGGATCAGTGAGAGATCACTGTCCAAGTGCTCGTGGAATCAGTGTCCAAGTGGCCGTGGAATGAGTGTCCAAGTCAGCGTGGAATCGCTGTCCAAGTGTTCGTGGAATGGGTGTCCAAGTGCGCATGGAATCCCCATCGGTACTGACACTTACTAATAAAAACGGCTGTTTGATGAGGGCCTCGGAATCCAGTGGCGATGCGTTCTATCTGGACATTGTCCACTTGACGCCGCACGGCGCGGACTTCGCAATGAAGGCCATCGCCCCCGAATTGGGCGTCCAGGATCGTTAGTCAATGAGTCGAGTGATTTGTCGGCAAGGCGTTGTAGCCGATGTGGACTCTGCGAGGTGGAGTCCGAATAGAGTGCTGAGCGATCGGCCATCATTCTGAAACTTTCAGCAAATTCTCAGAATGATGGCCAGTTTCAGCTCTGTATTACGTGATCATTTCGCTTGTTTGACGATTTGTACCCAGTCCAGTCGGGCTGAAAGTCCGTAATATTTATCGTCTGTTGGCGAATCAAACTCCAGTTCGTTCCTTCCGGTCTTCAGTGTCTCAGGGTTTACCGCGCCTCTGAAGTTTCCGTCTGCACCCCACTGAATAGAGATCAAGGTGCCGTTAATGCGAATTTGCATCTGGCTGCGCATTTGCTCATTGGCGAAGATATTAAAGTAGCCGCTTACTTCATAAGGCGTCGCTTGGGGTGTCAGGTCAAAGTACAGGAATGAGCGCGCGGCGTTTTTCCAGGCTGACGACACGTGATGGGTGTAGCCGCTTGACTCCCACTCTGGATCACGCCAGCCCGAACCTGCCGTCGGGATGTAAAGGCTCCACCAGTCGCCAAAGCTCCAGCGATATTCTTCTTTGGGCAATTGGTCCCTGAACTTGAAAAAATCGAACTGTTTTGTCTCGGTGACGCCTCGAAACCGGATGCCCACAGGGGAGTCGTTGGAGGTCAGTTCCTGACGATAGGCATCCAGTTCAGAGTGAGCGGCCACTTTGCTATGGTCGCCCACTACGACAGGGATAACGTCGGATTTTGAAAGTCGTTTGCTGGGTTGCTGAACAGTGGGTTCAATGCCTGGTCCACTGACGGAGGCGGGATAATTAAATGTCCAGCCGTCGGCATCTTCGACGCAGTTGCCTCTTCTAGACAACGAATCCACTTGTTGCCACTCATGGCTCGGCATGTAACAAACTTCGATTTTGTCGATCAATTTGCTGTACATGTAGGACAACGCTGGCGCCATGTCGACATTCAAAAACATCCAGTCGTGGTTCAATTGGTTGGAGTAATCGAGGATCAATAGTGTTTTGCTCTGAGGCAGTTTGCCATCAAAGTTTTGCACGATATCCCTGAGTACTAGTTGTTGGCTTTTTGAGATGTTGATGTAGTGGTGAAACTGGAAGAGTTGAGCACCCAACCCAATGCAGATCATCGCGGCGGCTATTGCGCTGGTCACGGTCCTCGAAAAATAATTCACTGCCCACAGCAGCGAGATAAAGAATAGTGTTGCACCCGGAGCGGTATAGAGGAATGTACGCTGGCTGATCGCAAGGTGTGGCGGGGACAGCAGGAACGGTGCATAACCAAGGCAGACCAGCACAATGCCTATGGCTGCCAGACGGCACATCCGGGCAAGCATCGGGCGGATCTTGTTCTCGGAAATCGTGCTGTTCTTCGATGTTCTTGAAATAACAAAAAAGATGGAGAGAATGACCAGGGTGGCGACGGCCAGATACCAATAGCTGATCACCTCGACCCGGGTGATGCGTAATGCGTCGGCCCAGCCGCCTACAATGCTGCGGATGAGGCCGACAGAAAACAGTTTCGGGTAAGTCTGCTGCAGGGTCGTCAGCGCACTACTGCCTGCCAGGTTGCTTTGATAGCTCTGAATAAGCGGTGCGGTGTGGATGACGTAGGCTACATAGGCAGCCGCGCCGCCAAGCCATACCAGATGCTGTAAAACATACGTTTTGATATGAGGGATTATTCCCTTGAAGCCGATCTGGACGAATATGACCAAGGCGGGAATCGCTGCCAGTAACAACGAGATTTCATACATCCCGCAGGCGGCGGCCAGCAATAGGCCGCTCACTACGCTCAGCGCATAGGATCGGGTTTTGCTGCTTTGATCAAGGGCACGCAGGAAGATCACGCTGCCCATCAACATTAGGCTTAATGCCCAATTGATGTGGATGGACCTGAACGACAGTTGCATGGTGTCTGCCGGGTACAAAATGACAAGCACGCTCGCCAACATGCCCCACTTTAATGAACCGGTCATTTTGGTCGTGAGGATACTTAAAGCCGACCCTTTGATGATCAGCGCGGCAATCAGTAGGACATGCCAGTAATAGAAGCTGTTGGGATCAAGCAAGTACGCGACAGCGTGAGGGAAGATGGTCAATGGACGAAGCGCATGGAGGGGCAGGGCGCTGTTCACATCGGTAATGAAAAACAATCCTAGTCTGCTGAACAGACCAACGATCCCCCATTCTTCCAATACTCCTGTCAGGGTAAAGCCAGAAGGCAGCCACATTATTAAAACAACGATGGCTGCCGGGAGGATATGAGTTATCCAGCGCGTGTACCGTTGTGTGTGCACAGAGGGGGGGAGCGTATGACTAGTCTTCATAGAAGGCCTTTTGTTCATTAAAATGCCGTAGCTTGTGTTCAGAGCAGATATTCAGGTTTGCAGTTGAAAGCCAGTGCGTAGTTCTGCGCTTCTGTGCGCCACCGTTACTCTGGGCATTTGCAGCGAAATGTCAGAGTAGCGACGGCCGATTCGGGTTTTTATGTCCAGTTGTCAGCGGCTTTCCTTGGCTACTTTTACCCAGTCGAGTCTGGCGGAAAGCCCGTAGTGCTTGTCATCGACTTGCGACACGAACTCAATGACATTCCTGCCAGACTTTAATGTAGTCGGGTCCAGGTTACCGCTGAAATTTCCGTCCTTGCCCCATTGGATGGGAGTTAGAGAGCCGTTCACCAGAACCTGCATTTCGCTGCGGATACTTTCATTGGTGAACGCGTTGAAACTCCCGCTGATGCTATAAGGCACCGCTGCCGTGGTCATTTCAAAGTTGAGTGACGCTCGTGGTGCAATTTTCCAGGCGGAGGCGTTGTGGGATATACGGCTGCCTTCCCACTCGACTTTTTTCCATTCGGAGCCCGCTATCGGAATGTCCAGGCTCCACCTGTTACCAAAACTCCAGAAGTATTCATCCTTGTTTGTCTCATCCCGGAAGCCGAGGAAGTCGAACCAAGGTTGTGTCTGGGTGAGTCCTCGGTACCTTGCGCTCATTGTGAAGGCAGTCGATTCAAGGTTTTGGCGGTGGGCCTCAAGCTCAGCAGTGACGGGCTCCGTATCACCGTTGCCAACGACCACGGTGACAATCTCCGATTTCGGATGTTTTTTACTGGGCGGTTGATCCGTGGCTGCCATTCCCGGCCCGCTGGCAGAGGTAGGGTAGTGGAAAATCCAGCTATCGGCAGTCTCTTCACAACTTCCCTTGCGCAGCAGTGCCTCGGATTGCTGCCACTCATGACTAGGCATGTAGCAGACCTCCAGGGTGTCGACAGGTTTGCCGTATATGTGGAACAAAAGTGCTGCTAGATTAGGGTTCAAAAACATCCAGTCGTGATTGAGCTGGTTGTTGTAGTCGAGAATCACCAGTGTTTTATTGGCTGCGTTACCATCAAAATTCCGTATGATGTCTCTCAGTACAAGTTGTTGTCGTTTTGAGATGTCAATGTAGTGGTGGAGTTGATAGAGCTGCGAGGCCAAGCCGGTAAATACAAATACTGTGGCCACTAACGCGGTTGCAATTTTTGAAAAGTAATTAATGGCTAAAAGTAGGGCCACAAAGACCAACGTTGCTCCCGGTGCCGCATACAGGAATGTTCGCTGGCTGACGGACATATGGGCAATATTGAAAATTAATGGCAAATACCCGAGGCAGATAATGACTATGCCGGCGGCTGCCATTCGGAGAATCAGTGCCAATGGCGGATTGGTCTCGATCTGCGAAGCAATGGCGCTTTTTGAATGCATGGAAACAATAAAAACCAGTAAAAGTAACGTAGCCGTGGTAAGTACGAGGTGCCCGTAACCGGTGAACTCGGCCAAGGTGATCTTGATTGCATCAATCCAGCCGCCAAAAAGACTTCGCATTACGCCAAGGCTAAAGATTTTAGGATAGTACCTGTTCAGGGAAGAGAGTGCGCTGTCGCCAACCACTGCGCCTTGATAGCTTTGCACGAGTGGAGCGGTGTGAATCACATACGCTATGTAGACAATGGCGCCAGATGCCCAAATCAGGTGTTGTATATAAAACGTTTTGATATGCGGGATGATTTTCTTGAAGCCGATCTGTATGAAAATCACCAGTGCTGGAATGATCGCCAGCACCAGTGCGACCTCATACAATGCGCAGCCGGCGGCAAGAAGTAGACTGCTGGCGCCGCTCAGGGTAAAGGATCGGACTTTGCTTTTTTGCTCGAGGGCTTGCAGAAAAATAACACATCCCAGCAAGGCAAGGCTTAACGCCCAGTTGATGTGTATTGACCTGAATGAAAGTTGCATCGTGTCCGCAGGGAAGATAATGACAAGCACGCTAGCCATCATGCCCCACTTCACGGTGCCTGTTATTCGGGTTGTTATCACGCTCAATGCCCAGCCTTTGATGACGAGGGCAATTGTTAAAAGGACATGCCAGTAATTGAAGGTGTTGGAGTCAAGGAAGTAGGCGAGGGAGTGTGGGAAAATAGTAAGTGGGCGAAGTGAATGTGCGGGCATGGCACTGGATACATCGGCTATAAAAAACACGCCAATTCGACTGAATAAACCGATAACTCCCCATTCTTCGAGCAATCCGATCATTGCAAAGCCGAAGGGTAGCCATATGAAGAGTATGGTCAATAATGCGGGCCCGAGATGGGCGAGCCAACATAATGCTTTTCCATTGTGTAGCGATGACGTCACAGGGGACAACTGAAAAGTGGTAACGGTCATGGGGTGCCTGTTAATCCTTCGAGGGCTTTTTTTTATGAGTTGCTTTCAGAACAATCTTATTTAAAAGGTAGCTGGAAGGCAGGAGGAGCACGATGACCAGAATGGGGGCAATGGCTTTGTGCAGGTGCAGGTATTCAACCAGAAGACCCAGCAGCAGTGCTCCAAACAGGTATTGCACAAGGTAGATGGTGGGGTAAATCACCATCCCCACCCATGACTGTTCTACCTTAAAGACTATTTTTGAGTTGAAGAAATAAGCAAAGAATATTCCGGCCGCATAGGCAATCGCGTAGGCGATCTGGTAGTCGATCAAGTAACTCAAAAAAAGATAGAGGCAATACGTGAGCCCGGTATTAAGCACGCCGCCGACAAGAAAACTTAGCCAGCGGCGTACCCGGGGATCATGAGTGAGCTTGATCACGAGGCGCTTTTTTTCGATGTCAGTTTGGTGAAATCTGAGTAGTCTCTGATGTAATCGTCGGCCTCGTAGTAATCCGAGGTGAAGACCAGCAATACGGCGTCTTCGGAGTACTTGTACTGAATGCCCCAGGTCAGCGGTGGCAAGTAAATGCCTTTGTTCGGGGCGTCCAGAAGAACTTCCGCACGATTGGTCCCATCGTCAACCACTACGGCACAGCTGCCTTTGACGCAAATCAGAAACTGGTGGCATTTGTGGTGTGCGTGTTCGCCGCGGGTTTTCTGGCTTGGCACATTAAATACAAGGAAGTAGCGCTTGGGGGTGAAAGGGATATCCTTGTGAAATTCGCCGACTGACAGATCGCCTCGCATGTCTGGGATGAACTTAAACTTGTGAGTCGTCACTTCGCCAACGCCGATCTTGACGACCGCGTCGTCCTGCTCTTCGGCTTTGTGTGTCGCTGTTTTGGACGCATCGCTGAAGGCGGAGTTTTCCACATAGCCGGTGATTCTTGCCGGTGAACCGGTGACGATGGCATACGGAGGCACTGATTTGGTGACGACGGCGCCGGCACCAACCATGGCGCCAGTACCGATCGTCACGCCAGGCAGAATGACCGCCCCACCGCCAATGGATGCTCCATCCTGTATGACGGTTTGGGAGAATGAGTCCAGATAGACTTTGGATCGCGGGAACTTGTCGTTGGTGAACGTGGCGTTGGGGCCGATGAATACGTCCGAGCCGATTCTCAGGCCATCCCATACATAGACGCCGGATTTGATCGTAGTGCGATCGCCGATGATCACATCGTTTTCGATCAGGCAATGCGAGCAGACGTTGACGTCGTCACCGATGACGGCGTCAGGGAAGATCACCACGTACTGCCATACGCGGGTGTTTTTTCCAATGTGTTTGCTTTTGACGTCAGCACTGGCGTGGATGAAGGGATCAGTCAATTGGGTTCTCCTTGTTATCGAACTTCATGCACACGATGGCCAGTGGCCTTTGTTTGCTGTTTTCGTAGGCGCGCCAGGCGTAAGTGCCTACCAGGCCTAGCGCCAGTAAATTCATTGTTCCCAGCATCAGAACCACGACCATAGTCGCGGCGTAGCCCGGGACCTCGATTGCGCCAGAAATGCGGGCGATGATGACCATCAAGCCAATGAACAGCGAAACGAGCGAGCCCATGGCACCCATTCGGATCAGCAATCTGATGGGGTAGTCGGTGAAGGCAAAGACGCTGTCCATCATGTACTCGAGCTTCTTTTTGAACGTCCACGCGGATTTTCCTTCCTGGCGGGTCTGACGTTCGTACTCAATGAACTTTCTTCTGAAGCCCAGCCAAAATATCAGTGCGATCAGCGAGGAGCGGGATTCATTCAGTTGCAGCAGTTGCTCGCGAAAAGCTTTGTTGCAGCCAAAAATATCCACGCCACCCTTGGGCATGTCATGCACAACCAGGCGACGATACAAACCCCAGAATATCGATGAGGCCATACGGCTCGAAAGCGGATCTTTTCGAGCGTTGCGAGTGCCGATAGCAATATCGCACTCATCGTTGGAAAGGGACTTAAAGAAGCTGATCAGCAATTCCGGAGGTTCCTGGAGATCAGCCGCCATCACGCCGAAGTAGTCTCCCTTCGCCGCCATCAAGCCGGTACGAATGGCGGGAAACGAGCCAAAGTTTCGAGAGTGAGCCAGTAGCTGTGCAGAGAAACTCATCGTGCCCAGCGCTGCTTTGAGCAAGGCGAACGATTCATCGGGGCTGCCGTCTACCACGAAGACCACTTCGAGCTGGTTCTCTAGGGTCTCGTTCATGTCCGTCAAGGCCTGGATCAGCCGAGGTATTGAATCAACATTCTTGTAGACCGGAACAATAACGGAATATCTCATTCAGCCCATCCATTGACGGCTGCAACGACATTGCTGACTTCGTCGTCGGTCATTTCCGGGTAGCAGGGCAGTGTCAGAATCACCGATGCCAAATGCTCGATATTTTCAAGCGAAAATCCGACGAATTGTTGCCCGAATACCGGTTGCTTGTAATCAGGGATCGGGTAGTGAACATCCGATGCAATTTGGGCTTCGCGCAAATGCACCTGCAGTGCCGCTCTTTTTGCTGACTGGATCACATACAAGTGCGCAACCGATGCGTTGCCATGGTCTTGCGGATGTTGAACGTCGCTGTGGTTGATTTCGCTGCGATAACGCGCGGCAATCTGGCGACGACGCACGTTTCCTTCGTCGAGGTGTGGAAGGAACTCCAGCAGGATAGCGGCTTGCATCTCATCCAGACGACTGTTTCGAGCACCGTCCAGTTCAACGCAGTACTTTGATGACCAGCCATACTGGCGCAGTTGGGCTACGCGCTGGGCAATGTCAGCCGAGTTGGTCACCACCGCGCCGCCGTCGCCCAAGGCGCCGAGGTTTTTGGTGGGGTAAAAGCTGAAGCTGGAAGCATCGCCAAAGGTGCCGACACGCTTGCCGTTCCGTTCGGCGCCATGGGCTTGTGCGCAATCTTCCAGAAGGGTGATTTTTTGCGCTGCGCAGTAGGTCGCGATTTCCTGAATCTCGGGGATTGCCAAACCATACAGGTGCGTGACGACCACCGCTTTGGCGCCCGAGGCGATAGCATTTTTCACGCTCGCGAGTGTCACAACTTGTGTATCCAGTTCGACGTCCATGAACAGCGGGGTCGCACCAATCGCCATGATCGAGGTGGTGGTATACATGCCGGCGTTTGCGACGGTTGCCACTTGGTCATTTTTCTGAACGCCCAGAGCCTTCAACGCCAATTCGATTGCATCGGTACCGTTGGCCACGGTGACGCAATGACTGGCGTTCAAATATTCAGCGAAAGCAGCTTCGAAACGTTTGACCTCCGGCCCCAAAATCACCCAACCACTGGCGACGACTCGTTGAATCGATGTATTAATTTGAGTCTGGAATTTGTTGATCTTCGTCGCGAGGTTGTTGATTTGCTGCATGGGTGCTCTCCATTTCGAAGCAAAAAAAGCGTGTAATTTATGATTTTTGACGGCGTTAACCAAAGTTTGCATGTGACGGGAAGGCCGCGGTCTACTCAGGTGAACGCTCCATTCCCTTTTTTCGCACGGATTCTATCCCTCCCATGAGCTAGCTCCAACCAGCGAAGAGCAAATAGGGGCCAATGCTTTGCCATTCGTTGATTTCGGCACAGGTAAGCCAGTCGCGACGGGCAGCGAAGTGGCTAACTTCGAGGTAATTCAATAAACTGCTGCTTGCACGAATATCTCTGTTACACAACCGTCATTATCAGCGCTGTCTGCTGTTGCGATCATTATCTCCCGATCACATCCGCTGCGGCCTATGCGCTGACGTCTTTACGTATTCCAAAGGGTCGCCAATGAGCTCCAAGACATTCCTCGTTACCGGCGGCAGCGGTTTTGTGGGACGGGCGTTGATCACACAATTGGCGTTGATACCGGGGTCTACGGTGATCGCCCCCGTCAGGAATGTGGTCACGAATTTTCCTGATGGGGTTCGTTCAATACCCTTCACAAACCTCGATGCGGTGTTCAATTGGAATGATGCGCTAAAGGGCGTTGACGTTGTTGTTCACTCCGCCGCTCGGGTTCATGTCATGAATGATGTCTCGGCTGACCCGCTGATCGCATTTCGCAAGGTGAATGTTGATGGCACATTGAATCTGGCACGTCAGGCGGCAG
Organism: Pseudomonas sp. MDT1-16; assembly: GCF_054898115.1. NCBI lineage: Bacteria > Pseudomonadati > Pseudomonadota > Gammaproteobacteria > Pseudomonadales > Pseudomonadaceae > Pseudomonas > Pseudomonas sp. MDT1-16. The sequence goes on along the minus strand of NZ_CM142717.1, from coordinate 4,255,220 downwards.
CCGCCGGGGTTAGAAGACTCATTTACATCAGTTCGATAAAAGTGAACGGAGCGGGGGCTACAGGAGGCGAGGCGTATACCGCCGACGATACGCCTGCCCCGGTTGATCCATATGGGATCTCAAAACTTGAGGCAGAGCTTGCCTTGCAGGCGTTGGCGATTTCCTCAGGCATGGAAGTGGTCATCATCCGCCCTGTGCTGGTCTATGGGCCGGGCGTCAAAGCCAACTTCCTCAGCATGATGCGCTGGTTGTACCGTGGCGTTCCTTTGCCTTTTGGCGCTGTCCACAATCACCGCAGTCTCGTTGCCATAGACAATCTGGTGGACTTTATCGTGACCTGTTCCGACCACCCAGCGGCTGCCAATCAAGTGTTCCTTGTCAGTGACGGCGAGGACGTGTCGACCACGCAATTACTACGCAAGTTGGCGGGCGCTCTGGGCAAACCTGCCGTATTGTTGCCAATACCGGCCTGGCTCATGAGCGGTGCGGCAGCGTTACTGGGACGGCGAGCGCTGTCGGATCGTATTCTCGGGTCCTTGCAGGTTGATATCAGCAAAAACCGACAGCTACTGGGCTGGACGCCTCCGGTCACCCTCGATAAAGCCTTGAGCCTGACGGCACAACATTTTCTGGATTTGCGTAAATCATGAGTTATGGCTGGTTTATCCCTGTCATCGTTGCTGTGTCTTTTTCCCTCACATGGGCTTTACGTCGTTACGCTCTGTCTCGAAGCCTGATCGATATTCCCAACGCCCGAAGTTCTCATTCGGTTCCCACTCCTCGAGGGGGGGGGGTGGCAATTGTCCTGGCGTTTACATTGGCTTTGGGGATGCTCTTGTTTACCGGGTTGATGCCTTCCTCGGCGTTTTTGGCGATTGCCGGTGGGGGAGCACTGATCGCGATTATCGGATTTATGGATGACCACGGACACATCGCCGCCCGTTGGCGCTTGTTGGGGCATTTCGCTGCGTCGACGTGGTTGCTGTTCTGGATCGGTGGGTTACCCGTTGTTGAAATCGGTGGGGGGACTTTCGACCTCGGGTGGTTTGGCCATGTGTTAGCAGCGTTTTATCTGGTATGGCTACTTAACCTTTACAACTTCATGGACGGTATCGACGGCATTGCCAGCGTCGAGGCGATTTGCGTTTGCCTTGGGGCGTGTCTCCTGTATTGGGTGAGTGGTGCGCCGGACTTGGTTTGGGCCCCATTATTGTTGGCCGTGTCCGTGGCGGGTTTCCTCTTTTGGAATTTCCCCCCCGCCAGGATTTTCATGGGGGACGCCGGAAGCGGATTCCTCGGCATTGTCCTTGGTGGGCTCTCATTGCAAGCGGCCTGGGTCTCTGCTGACTTGCTATGGGGTTGGCTGATTCTGCTCGGCGTATTTATTGTCGATGCGACATTTACCCTGTTTCGCCGTTTACTCAGGGGCGACAAGATTTACGAAGCACACCGCAGCCATGCCTATCAGTTTGCCTCCCGTCGGTTTGGCAACCATTTACCGGTTACTGTGGCGGTGGGTGCCATCAATTTGCTTTGGTTATTGCCTATCGCACTAGGCGTTACGCAATTTGGCTTGAACTCAACTCTGGGTTTGATTCTGGCCTATGCTCCTCTGGTCGTGCTGGCGATCAAGTTTCACGCTGGAGAGCTTGAAGGGGCATCGATGAAGAACTAAGTAATAGTTCTGTCATTTAGGTTTAAAAGTAAATGAGATGCGCCTATAAGGTTTCACTAGGGTGATGCGGCAGTTGAAGGGAGAAGGCTGAGGTGTTTGAAGAGTATTTGGATAGGGTTAGAGCGCGCCTTGTAGGGCTTCCCAGGCGCCGGAAGCGACTGATACAGGTCGGCACAGACATTCTTTTGGTCTGGGGAGCTCTGTGGTTGGCATTCATCGTGCGTTTGGGTATCGATGATATGTACAACCCATTCAGGGTTCATTTTTGGCTGTTTGTATGCGCCCCTGTCGTCGCTATTCCTCTATTTATCCGCTTTGGCATGTACCGGGCGGTTATGCGCTACTTCGGCAACGATGCGTTGATTGCGATTATCAAGGCAGTCACTCTCTCATCGCTGATCCTGGCACTCGTCGTCTACTGGTACAGCAACCATGAGGCCGTGGTACCGCGCTCCATTGTCTTCAATTACTGGTGGCTTAGCCTCGTCATCATTGGCGGCCTTCGCCTGTGCATGCGCCAATATTTCATGGGCGACTGGTTCACCGCCGCGCAGCACGTACCGTTCACTAACCGAGATCACGGGCTCACCAAGGTCGCTATCTATGGTGCCGGCGTAGCCGGGAATCAGCTTGTCGCAGCACTTCGCATGGGCCGAGTCATGCGTCCTGTGGCGTTTATCGACGATGATCCAAGCATTGCCGATCGTTCGATTGCCGGGTTGCAAGTCTACAAACCCAAACACATCCAACAGATGATCGATGAAACAGGCGCGCAGGAAATCCTCCTCGCTCTGCCGTCATCTACCCGCGCACGCCGCAGGGAAATTCTCACTATTCTGGAACGTTTCCCCCTTCACATCCGAAGCGTACCCAACTTCACCGATCTGGCCAGCGGTCGGGTAAAGGTCGAAGACATCCAGGAAGTGGATATCGCGGACCTTCTCGGTCGCGACTCGGTACCCGCGCAACCAGACCTGCTCAAACGCTGTATCAAAGGCAAGACAGTGATGGTGACGGGCGCAGGTGGATCGATCGGTGCAGAGCTTTGCCGACAGATCTTCTCGCTTGGCCCGACCACGCTGTTACTGTTTGAACACAGCGAATTCAACCTCTACAGCATTCTGTCGGAGCTTGAGCGGCGCGGTTGTCGGGAGTCGGTCTCTGTTCGGCTGCTTCCTATCCTCGGCTCGATCCGCCACCAGGACAAACTTCTGGACGTGATGAAAACCTGGGGCGTGGACACCGTCTACCACGCTGCCGCTTATAAGCACGTCCCGATGGTCGAACACAACATTGCCGAAGGCGTGCTTAACAACGTCATTGGCACGCTCAACACTGCTCAGGCTGCGCTGCAGTCGGGCGTGTCCAACTTTGTGTTGATCTCCACCGACAAGGCTGTACGCCCCACGAATGTGATGGGCAGCACCAAGCGTCTCGCCGAAATGACGCTTCAAGCGTTGAGTCGTGAAATTGCCCCTGTGCTGTTCGGCGACAATGCCAATGTATCCCGGGTCAACAAGACCCGGTTCACCATGGTGCGCTTTGGCAATGTGCTGGGGTCATCCGGCTCAGTGATCCCGCTGTTTCACAGGCAGATCAAATCCGGTGGCCCGTTGACGGTCACCCACCCGAAAATCACTCGCTATTTCATGACCATCCCCGAAGCTGCGCAATTGGTGATCCAGGCGGGTTCCATGGGGCAGGGCGGTGATGTGTTCGTTCTGGACATGGGCGAGCCGGTGAAGATTGTCGAGCTGGCAGAGAAGATGATTCACCTGTCGGGCTTGAGCATTCGGTCGGACAAGAATTTGCAAGGCGACATCTCCATCGAATTCACCGGTCTGCGTCCCGGCGAGAAGCTTTACGAGGAGTTGCTGATCGGCGACAACGTGGCCGCGACGCAACATCCGATGATCATGAGCGCCAACGAAGATCATCTGCCCTGGGATGTACTCAAGGGCCGTTTGAGGGAGTTGCTGGTCGCAGTCGATCACGACGATTACGCTCGCGTCCGTCAGCTCCTGCGCGAAACCGTCAGCGGCTACACCCCCGACGGCGATATAGTTGACTGGATCTACCAGCAACGTCGTCTCGAACCCTGATTGTTTCACATCCTGTAACGGACACATTTTTGACAGGCTCCAGACATCGCCTAAGTTTGAGAGGCAGCTTCGGAAAAGCTGCTTTCTCAATCGATGTCATGGAGCGTCATTTATGCGTACTGGCTATTTCTACTCTCTGGTTTTTGCCCTGCTCACCGGCGCTTCTATTGCGGCCATTGCTGCGCCGACGGCCAAGCCCGAGGCTGGCAATGCACCCTTGGTGCTGGAAGTTTCTCCTTCGGCACAGGCCGGCAAGGTCGATCTGAATCAGGCCGATGCGCCAACGCTTCAGCGCGAATTGTCTGGAGTAGGTGAGGCCAAGGCCAAGGCGATTGTTTCCTATCGTGAGAGTAATGGACCGTTTGCGTCCGTGGACGAGTTGCTCGAAGTGAAGGGAATCGGTAAAGCCATTCTGGATAAGAATCGCGAGAAGCTTGAGGTGAACTAAGCTTATACGTCAGCGTCAGGGGCCGGTCATTGATCGGCCTTTTTGCTTTCTGGCGAACGCTGTGATGGTGCGCCTTTCGTCGATACGTGAAAAATTACGGCTATCATATGCGATTCAGATTATGCCTATAATAAAAGACTTTCCGCCAAAGCGTTCTGAGCCTCAGGCGCTTGTCTTTCCCTTAGGCATCTCCCAGGAGCACAGTCATGAATTCTGCCCAGTCCCAAGGTACGGCCCTCGTCACCGGTGCTTCTTCCGGTATCGGTGCGATTTATGCCGAGCGGTTGGCGGCGCGTGGGTTTGATTTGTTGTTGGTCGCCCGTGATCAAGAGCGGCTGGAAGCGGCGGCGACCACGTTGCGCACCGCGCATGGTGTTCAGGTCGAGGTGCTCAAGGCGGATCTGACGCAGAAGGATGAGGTGCTGAAGCTCGAACAGCGTCTTCGCAGCGATTCGAGTATCAGCCTGTTGCTGAACAACGCCGGTGTTGCCGCTGATGGGTTGTTGGCCAATGCCGACATGGATCAGCTGGAACGCCTGATTCAATTGAACGTTACGACGGTCACGCGGCTGGCCTCGGCAGCGGCCGCCAGTTTTGCCAAGGCGGGCCGCGGGACGATCATCAACATCGGATCAGTGGTGGCGTTGTTCCCAGAGCGCTTCAACGCCACTTACAGCGCCAGCAAGGCTTATGTGTTAAGTCTGACGCAGTCGTTGAACGCTGAACTGGAGGGCACCGGGGTCAAGGTGCAGGCCGTGTTGCCCGGGGTAACACGCCCCGAAATCTGGGAGCGCTCCGGTATCGACGCTACCCAGATTCCAGCGGATAGGGTGATGGAAGCCGGGGAGATGGTCGATGCGGCGTTGTCGGGTCTGGACCAGGGTGAGTTGATCACCATTCCTTCGCTGCCGGAGGCGGCCGACTGGGATGCCTTCGTTGCGGCGCGTCATGTAATGGCGCCGAATCTTTCCAAAAGTAAGGCCGCCGCGCGTTACACGTGAGGCGTCATGAATCGGCTTGAGGTATTTGCGGTATGAGTGATCGTCGAGTAGTTGTAACGGGCATGGGCCTGGTGTCTCCATTGGGTTCTGGCGTCGAAGCCGTCTGGGCGCGTCTGTTGGCAGGGCGTTCCGGGTTGCGCAATTTGCCGGACGAGGTGGTTGCCGATTTGCCGGCCAAGGTCGGTGGTGCAGTGCCGACCCTGGCTGACGATCCCGAGGCGGGTTTTGACCCGGATCGGGCGACGCCGCCTAAAGAGCAGAAGAAGATGGACCGCTTCATTATGTTCGCCATGGAAGCCGCGCGTCAGGCGCTGGAGCAGGCCGGTTGGCAAGCGGCGGACGCCAATGCCCAGGAACGTACTGCAACCATTATCGGCTCCGGCGTGGGTGGTTTCGGCGCGATTGCCGACGCGGTGCGCACCACGGACAGCCGTGGGCCGCGACGCTTGTCGCCGTTCACTATTCCGTCGTTCCTGGTGAATCTGGCCGCGGGTCATGTCTCGATTCAGCACGGCTTCAAGGGCCCGTTGGGTGCTCCGGTGACGGCGTGCGCGGCCGGGGTCCAGGCGATTGGCGATGCGGCGCGGCTGATTCGGTGTGGCGAGGCAGACATTGCGGTGTGTGGCGGCGCGGAAGCGGCGATTGATCGCGTCAGTCTCGCCGGGTTTGCCGCGGCTCGCGCCTTGTCCAGTGGTTTCAACGAAACCCCGGAGCGTGCCTCGCGGCCGTTCGACAGTGGCCGTGATGGCTTTGTCATGGGGGAGGGCGCAGGCCTTCTGGTGATTGAATCCCTGGAGCATGCCTTGGCCCGTGGTGCTCAACCGCTTGCGGAGCTGGTCGGTTACGGCACCAGTGCCGACGCCTATCACCTGACGGCAGGTCCCGAGGATGGCAGCGGTGCGCGACGGGCGATGTCGCTGGCGTTGGCCCAGGCGGGCGTTTCGCCGGCGCAGGTGCAACATCTCAATGCTCACGCAACCTCGACGCCGGTCGGGGATCTGGGGGAGTTGGCTGCCATCAAGGCGTTGTTTGGCACGGATAACAAAATTGCGGTGACGTCGACCAAGTCGGCCACCGGGCATTTGCTCGGCGCAGCGGGCGGTATCGAGGCGATTTTCACGCTGTTGGCGATCCGCGATCAGGTCGTACCGGCCACCCTCAACTTCGACAACCCGGACCCCGCCGCCCAAGGCGTCGACATCGTCCACGGTAAAGCACGGCCGATGGCAATCGACTACGCGTTGTCCAACGGCTTTGGATTTGGTGGGGTGAATGCCAGCGTGCTGTTCAAGCGCTGGGAGGGCTAGTCCCGAGGTTGTTTGAGATAGGCGCGAGTAATGTCGAGAATCCGCTGAGCCAACTCAGGATTCTCGACACTGCGTGACAGCAGTAGCGCGGTCGGAAGCGGGCAACCTTCATGGGGTGAAGTCTGGGAGGCTATGAGTATGAACAGCGGACTGTCCCTCGCCGACCACATCACACTAGCGTTGCGCGCCGACATCATTGGCGGTCGTTTGCTGCCCGGCATGGCGTTGGTGGAAAACGATCTGGTGTCCGCCTACAACGCCTCCCGCAATACCATTCGCGAAGCGTTGCATCGGCTGGGGCAGGAAGGCCTCACCCGTTATGTGCGCAACAAGGGCGTGATGGTGCGCGATTCTCAATCCGACCGGATGCTTGAAGCCCTGGAGGCCACCGAGCTTGCCCGGGAGCGCGAGGACTGGCGCGCCGTCGGCACCGACAGCCTGGCGTTTCATCAACACATTGTCGGATTGCTGCGCAGTCCACTGTTCGATGAGTTCTTCACCAACGTCGTCGCGCAGCTGCGCTTGGTGTTCTGCACCGCTCCCGATGAATCCCGCTTTCAGGCGCCCTGGCTGGCGCGCGACCGGCAAATACATGAGTGGTTGGTCGAGGGTGACAAACGCGCGGCCGAGGACGCCATGAGCCTTTATCTCGACGACTCCGAACACCTCCTGTTGCAGATGCTTACCCGTTCTTCCCATCACTGATCGAGGATTCGTGCCATGTACAAAGACTATCCGGCGGCCTATCAAGTCAGCAAAGGCTCAGCCCTGCAGGTGGACAAAGCCTTCTACGAGCGGATTCGCGATGCGAAGGACGGGCGCACGCTGATCGAGGCATTCGAGGTGCCGATCCGCACCGGTCGCGCCTGGAAAGTGCCGGCCGGGCATGTGTTCCGGGTGACCACACCCGTCGGCCCGCAAGTGGGCGACTTCAACGTCTGGAATGCCAACGATCCACGGGAGCGTTTGTGGGCGGCACGGACCCGGCAATTGCAGGGCGCTCACGTCAGCACCCATGACCGGCTTTGGTCGAACCTGCCGTTTTTACGTCCGCTGGTGACCATCACCGATGACAGCCTGGCCGGTTACGGCATCGACGAACATGGCGGTCGCCTGCATGATTTGCTGGGCACCCGCTGCGATCCCTATGTGAACAAAATGCTCACCGGCGAAGACTTCCATCATCACTGCCACTCGAACCTGACCCGCGCGGTGCTGCCCCATGGCCTGACCGAGTTTGACGTGCATGACGTGCTGAACATTTTTCAGTGCACGGGCCTGAACCACGACGACATGTACTTCATGAAAGCCTGTCCGGCGCAGAAGGGCGATTACCTGGAGTTTTTTGCCGAAATCGATCTGTTGTGTGCGCTCTCGACCTGCCCGGGCGGTGACCTGTCGCTGGCGATGTGGGGACCGGATGCGCAGGATCCGCTGAGCGTGTGTCGCCCGCTCGGGGTAGAGATTTATCGTTTGGAGGATTCGTTGCTTGAGGGCTGGAGCCAGCCGGAACGAGCGGCCTATAAAGGGCTGCATGGCCTGCACATCGCCAAGGCGGAGTGGGAGTAACCGCAACGACACCCACCTGTAATTGGATGGACTCGCCCAAGCCGAGGCGTCAATGCGCCACGGTGGCAGTCTAAACAGCCAACGACAGCGAGGGCGAGTCCATGAAAAAGCATACTTCGATTGATCAATCCCTGTCTTCTTCCGATTTGTCGGCCTGCACAACTGTGGCGGTCGATCTGGCCAAGCAGGTCTTTCAGGTCGCCGGTGAAGACGTCTTCGGCCAGGTGCACTACGAGCGACGGATCAAGTCGCGCGAGGCGTTTTATGAGTTTCTCCGCCAGTTGCCGCCTCATGTCGTGGTTCTGATGGAGACCGGTCCGGGTGCTCAAGCCTGGGCCCGGCAGTTGCAAGAGCAAGGCAATCTGGCGCGGATTCTTCCAGCCGGTTTGGTGGCCACCCATCGCAGCGGGCCTAAAAATGATCGCAACGATGCGCTGGCGATTCTGCGGGCTGGTCGCGATGAAAAGATCTACGCAGTGCCGGTCAAAAGCGTTGCGGCGCTGGCAATGCAGGCGTTGCATCGCGCCCGCCAAGGCTATGTGCGTCGACGCACGGCGGTGAGTAATCAGATGCGCGGCCTGCTGCTCGAGCACGGCGTGGCCTTGGCGCAGGGCGATGTTGCGATCAGCCAGAAAATTCCGCGGGTACTGGAAGATGCCACCCAGCCGGTGCCGGGCCTGCTGCGTGAACTGATCGACGAACTGTTGGCCGAGTGGCGCCATTTGGGCGAACGCATCAGCGTGCTGACGGGGCGCCTGGAAGTGGCCGCCAACGCCGACATGACGGCGAAGCGACTGATGACTGTGCGCGGCATCGGCCCAGTCACTGCCACGGCACTGGTGGCCAAGGAAACCAAGCCTGAGCGATTTCCCAATGCCCGCAAGTTTGCCGCGTACTTTGGCATGGTGCCTGACCAGCACAGCAGCGGGCAGACGGTCCGGCTGGGGGACATGACCAAGCGAGGCGATGTTTATTTACGCAGCCTGATGATCCAGGGAGCTCATGCGGTACTGCAACAACTACGACCTGATTCCCAGCAACCCGATGACCGCCGCTTGTTGCGCTGGATGAGCCGACTGGGCCGTAAGGAGGCTGCGGTCAGGTTAGCCAACCGCAACCTGCGAATCGTCTGGGTGCTTCTACAGAATGACCAGACTTATCGTCGCCAGGCTGGTGATGGCCAGCAAGCGACGATGAGCCACTGAGCGACAGAGTTCTGCCACCGAGGTACTAACTGTCCGGCCCTTTGCTGAAAAAAAATTGACCCCAGGTAAGACCGGCGTGGATTGATGCCTTAGCTGCTACTGGCCTTCGAGGCCTGACTGTAATCGGCATACCACGAGCTCTTCCAATTTTGGCCAGAAGCCGAAGACGGTTTCCTCGAATAGGCCTAATACATAGATGCAACGGGGCGGCGGTTTTTCAAAAGCGGGTAGACAGTGGGGGCGAGTCCATACATAGCAGCTGGCGAAGCCTGCGTTCGGTTCGGGCCGCGTTCGGACGAAGCAGTCGTAATGTCAGCGAACGCGGTACGTCAGATAGACCGCTTTAACAGGATTTGCGACTGCTGCGTCCGAACGCGGCCCGAACCGAACGCAGGCTTCGCCAGCTGCTACAGGTGATTTTCGCCAGACCTGGCTGGCGAAGTTTGGTTTAGCGGTCCTGCGCATCCTTGGCATCCGCTTCCGCGTTGCGTTCAGCGACGCGTTTGCGTTGCTCATCGGTCAGTTCGACCTTGTTGGCGGTGTCACGCAACATCATCAAACCACCAACGATCGAGCCGATTGCAACGACCAGAATTAACCAGGCATACCAGGGCATAGAGCTCTCCTTAAGGGCAGGCCGATTGGCGGGTTTCGCCAACCGATCGTGCATACCACTTTGAGCGATTTATTTTCGCACTGGTTCCATTCTATGCCTGTTATGACAGCAACACTTCGCCTGTTTAAAGTCCGGTCAGCATCGCGTCCGCCGGTGCATCGGCACGCAGTTGCGCCGTGAGCATGAAGTACACGAACCCCACCGCCATGAAGCCCAGGAAGATCAACCCCATCGCCACCAGGCAGACCACCGCCAGCACCAGCGCAATCATCGGCACCAATGGGTAGCAAGGCGCGCGAAAGGTGCGCTCCAGATTCGGTTCGGTTTTGCGCAGTTTGAACAGGCTGAGCATGCTCATGATGTACATCACAATCGCCCCGAATACCGCCATCGTGATCATCGCTGCCGTCAGCGTCATGCCGCCCAGGTTGATCAAACCATCGCTGTAGATCGCGGCAATGCCGATCACGCCGCCGGCGATGATTGCCCGGTGCGGGGTCTGAAAACGTGACAACTTGGCCAGGGACGCCGGCAAGTAACCGGCACGGGCGAGAGCGAAGAACTGCCGCGAGTAGCCCAGGATGATGCCGTGGAAACTCGCCACCAGACCGAACAGGCCAATCCACACCAGCATGTGCAACCAGCCCGAGCTTTCGCCCACCACGGTTTTCATCGCTTGCGGCAGCGGATCGTTGATGTTCGACAGGGTGCGCCAGTCACCGACGCCGCCGGCAAAGAACATCACGCCCATGGCCAGCAGCACTACCAAACACATCGGAACCGGCCCAGCCGTTAAGCGCGAAATTGCTGAAGCTGAACGCCGGGGCGACCACGCCCATGAACACCAGCAGTTCGGCCACGGCCAAGACGCAGACGATCAACTCGAACGTTGCGGCCAGTTTCACCCCGAGGATGTTCAGGCCCATGAACACAATGTAGGCGCCGACTGCTGCGTGCTTCGGGTCGAGCGCGGGAAACTGCACGTTGAGGTAGGCACCAATTGCCAAGGCAATGGCCGGCGGGGCGAAGACGAATTCGATCAGCGTCGCCAACCCGGCGATCAATCCGCCTTTCTCGCCAAAGGCGCGACGGCTGTAGGCAAAGGGACCGCCGGCATGGGGAATCGCCGTGGTCAGCTCGGTGAAACTGAAGATGAAGCAGGTGTACAGGGTGGCGACCATAAAGGACGTCACCAGAAAACCGAGCGTGCCCGCCACGCCCCAGCCGTAACTCCAGCCGAAGTATTCGCCGGATATCACCAGCCCGACCGCAATGCCCCACAGGTGCAGCGTGCCCAGCGTGGGTTTGAGTTGTGTGTTCATGCTGCCTTCGCGAGCAAGCCCGCTCGCGATGAGGCCCGCCCGGACACCGCTGTAACGCCGGCATAAACCCACTCTTTACGTTTTCTTTATGAACAGCCAGCACCCTCGCTCTCGTTCCTTTACAGCCTCCCTGCCGACAATGGCCCCACACGCGGCAATACGCCGTAACACGGAGAATTCCCATGAGCGTTCTGGACGGGGTGTCACTGCTATTGGCAGTGGGGCTGTTCATTTATCTGTTGGTTGCGCTGTTGCGCGCGGACCGGAACTAGGAGCGGGTATGCACAGTTATGACTATTGGCTGATCCTCGCCTTCTTCGCCGTGGTGCTGATTCCGGCACCGTTCCTGGGGCGCTTTTACTACAAGGTGATGGAAGGTCAGCGCACTTGGCTTTCACCGATCCTCGGACCGGTGGAGCGTGGATGTTATCGGGTGGCCGGCGTTGATCCGCAGGTCGAACAGAGCTGGCAGAAGTACACCCTGGCCTTGCTCGCCTTCAACCTCGCGGGCTTTTTGCTGTTGTTCGCGATCCTGTTGTTCCAGGACCACTTGCCACTGAACCCGCAGAACCTGCCGGGTCAGGAGTGGACGCAAGCGTTCAATACCGCCGTCAGCTTTATGACCAATACCAACTGGCAGTCCTACAGTGGCGAAGCGACCCTGAGCTACCTGAGTCAGATGGTCGGCCTCACCGTGCAGAACTTCGTCAGCGCCGCCACCGGCCTCGCCGTGTTGGTTGCCCTGTGTCGCGGGATCGGCCGCAAGTCGAGCAAAACCCTCGGCAACTTCTGGGTCGACATGACCCGCGCCACCCTCTACGGCTTGTTGCCGTTGTGCCTGTTGCTGGCGCTGTATCTGGTCTGGCAGGGCGTGCCGCAAACCTTCGCGCAGTACGTGAATGCCGTGACGATGCAAGGCGTCGATCAGGTGATCCCGCTCGGCCCGGCCGCCAGCCAGATTGCGATCAAGCAACTGGGCACCAACGGTGGTGGCTTCTTCGGCGTCAACTCGGCGCACCCGTTCGAGAACCCGACGGCGTGGAGCAACCTGTTTGAAGTCGGCTCGATCATTCTGATCCCGGTGGCGTTGGTGTTCACCTTCGGCCACTACGTGAAAGACCTGCGTCAGAGCCGCGCGATCATCGCCTGCATGCTGGCATTGTTCCTGATCGGCGGCGCCACGTCGCTGTGGGCTGAATACCAGCCGAACCCGACCCTGAACAATGTCGCCGTCGAACAGACCGCGCCGCTGGAAGGCAAGGAAGCGCGGTTCGGCACCACCGCCACGGTGCTGTGGTCGGTGACCACCACCGCCGCGTCCAACGGTTCGGTCAACGGCATGCACGACAGCCTTAACCCGCTGAGCGGCATGGTCGCGCTGGTCAACATGATGGTCGGCGAAGTGATCTTCGGCGGTGTCGGTGCCGGGCTCTACGGCATGTTGTTGAACGTGTTGATCGCCGTGTTTCTCGCCGGCCTGATGATCGGCCGCACCCCGGAATACCTCGGCAAGAAACTGCAGGCCAAGGAGGTCCAGTTGCTGGTGGTGACCTTGCTGGTGATGCCCGTCGGCGTGCTGGTGCTCGGTGCGATTGCCGCGAGCCTGCCCGGCCCGGTCGCAGCAGTCAGCAACCCCAGCGCTCACGGTTTCAGCCAGTTGCTGTACGCCTACACCTCGGCCAGTGCCAACAACGGTTCGGCGTTCGGCGGTTTCGGTGCCAATACCGCGTTCCACAACTTGATGCTCGGCTTGGGCATGTTGATCGGTCGCTTCGGTTACATCCTTCCGGTTCTGGCCCTGGCCGGCAGCCTGGCGATGAAGAAAACCGCACCGATTGGCCAGAACAGCTTCCCGACCCATGGCCCGCTGTTCGTGACCTTGCTGACCGTGACCATTTTGCTGGTGGGTGGTTTGACCTTTCTGCCGACATTGGCGCTGGGTCCGATTGCTGAACATTTGAGTATGGGCTTCTAAGGAATCCATCATGAATATGCACGTCCCGGCTTCAAAACAAGCAGCACCCGCCAAATCGGCGGAACAACCGAAAACCGCGATCTCGGCCCTCTGGCGCCCGGCGCTGGTGCAAGCCTTCGTCAAGCTCGACCCGCGGCAATTGCAGCGTGCGCCGGTGATGCTGGTGGTCGAACTGACCGCCGTCCTGACCACCGTGCTGTGCTTCATTCCCGACAGCAGTGTGCCGACCTTTGTCGCCGCGCAAATCGCCTTGTGGCTGTGGTTCACCGTGCTGTTCGCCAACTTCGCCGAAGCCTTGGCCGAAGGTCGCGGCAAGGCCCGCGCCGACAGCCTCAAGGCCGGCAGCGAAGGCTTGAGCGCTCGGCGCAAAACCAGCAACGGTGCCTTTCAAGTGGTGCCGGCCACCAGCCTGCGCAAGGGCGATGTGGTGCGCGTTGAAGCCGGGGAAATGATCCCCGGTGACGGCGAGGTGATTGAAGGCATCGCGGCGGTCAACGAAGCGGCGATTACCGGTGAATCCGCGCCAGTGATTCGCGAATCCGGCGGCGACCGCTCGGCCGTCACCGGCAACACTCGCCTGGTCTCAGACTGGCTGCTGGTGCGCATCACCGCTAACCCTGGCGAGTCGACGCTGGACCGCATGATCGCCCTGGTCGAAGGCGCCAAACGCCAGAAAACCCCGAACGAAGTGGCGCTCGACATCCTGCTGATCGGCCTGACCCTGATCTTTCTGCTGGTGGTCGTCACCCTGCAACCGTTCGCCCACTTCGCCAACGGCAGCCTGCCGCTGGTGTTCCTGGTGGCGTTGTTGGTCACGCTGATTCCGACCACCATTGGCGGTTTGCTGTCGGCCATTGGTATCGCCGGGATGGACCGTCTGGTGCGCCTGAACGTGATCGCCAAATCCGGTCGCGCCGTGGAAGCGGCGGGGGACGTACACGTCCTGCTGCTGGACAAGACCGGCACCATCACCTTCGGTAACCGTCGTTGCACCGCGGTTTACGCGGCGCCTGGCGTCACCGCCAAGGAACTCGCCGAGGGTGCGTTGTTCGCCTCGTTGGCCGATGACACGGCTGAAGGTAAATCCATCGTCGAGTACCTGCGCGGCACTCATCCGCAGCCTGAGCCGTCCACCGAACTGCTGACCGTTGTACCGTTCAGTGCCGAGACGCGCCTGTCCGGTGTCGACTATCAGGGCCGCGTGTATCGCAAAGGTGCGGTGGACTCGTTGCTGGCCTTCGTCGGCCTGAAACGCGCCGACCTTGCAGCGCCGCTGTCCCGGGAAATCGACAAGATCGCCCAGAGCGGCGGCACGCCGTTGCTGGTCTGCGCCGACGGTAAATTGCTCGGCGCGATCCACCTCAAGGACGTGGTCAAGCCCGGCATCCGCGAGCGTTTCGCCGAGCTGCGCAAACTGGGAATTCGCACGGTCATGGTGACCGGCGACAACCCGCTGACCGCCGCCGCGATTGCGGCCGAGGCGGGCGTGGATGACGTGCTGGCCGAAGCCACGCCAGAGAAGAAACTGGCGCGCATTCGCCACGAGCAGAACGACGGTCGCCTGGTCGCCATGTGCGGCGACGGCGCCAACGACGCCCCGGCCCTGGCCCAGGCGGACGTGGGCATGGCGATGAACGACGGGACGCAAGCGGCGCGCGAGGCGGCGAACATGGTCGACCTCGACAGCGACCCGACCAAGCTGCTGGACGTGGTGCAGATTGGTAAAGAACTGCTGGTGACCCGCGGTGCGCTGACGACGTTTTCCATCGCCAACGACGTGGCCAAGTACTTCGCCATCCTGCCGGCGCTGTTCGCCTCGATCTACCCGCAACTGGGCGTGCTGAACGTCATGCACCTGAGCAGTCCGCAGAGCGCGATTCTGTCGGCGATTGTGTTCAACGCCTTGATCATTGTGGTGCTGATTCCGCTGGCGCTGCGCGGTGTGCGGGTGCAAGCGGCGAGTGCGGCGGCGTTGCTGCGTCGCAATTTATTGATCTATGGGTTGGGCGGGCTATTGGTGCCGTTTGTGGGGATCAAGGCGATCGACATGCTGCTCACTGCATTGCATTTGGTTTGACCCTGGCGAGCGCTTCGCGCTCGATCGCGGGCAAGCCTCGCTCCTACAGGGTTTGAGGTGTTCGCAAAGCTCGTGTACGACGCCAACCCGTAGGAGCAAAGCTTGCTCGCGATGAATGCACCACGGTGCAGCTGAATGAACGCTGACTTGTTCACCGAATTCGAGGATTCTGAAATGTCCACAATGATACGCCCGGCCCTGAGCCTGCTCGTCCTGATGACCCTGATCACCGGCGTCGCTTACCCCTTGGTGGTCACCGGTGTCGCCCAGGTCGCATTCCCCGATCAAGCCAACGGCAGCCTGGTCCACGACGCCGATGGCAAGGTCCGCGGCTCGTCCCTGATTGCCCAGGATTTCGTCGGTGACGCCTGGTTCCATCCACGGCCATCGGCCGGTGCATTTGCCACCGTGTCGAGCAGTGCCAGTAACCTCTCGCCGAGCAACCCGGCCCTGGCCACTCGGGTGATCGACGATGCCAATAAACTGCTGGTGCCGGGCCAGGGTCCGGTGCCATTGGCCCTGTTGACCACCTCGGGCAGCGGTCTCGATCCACACTTGCCACCGGCAGCGATTACCTATCAACTGGCGCGTGTTGCGGCCGCGCGCAATCTGCCGGTGGCGACCCTTCAGCAACTGCTGGACGCGCACATTGAACAGCCACTCGTTGGCCCGCCAGTGGTGAATGTTTTGGCGTTGAACCTGGCGCTGGAAAACCTGTGGTAGACGATCGTTCCCACGCTCCGCGTGGGAATGCATCAATGGACGCTCTGCGTCCGCTTGGATGGGACGCGGAGCGTCCCGGGCTGCATTCCCACGCAGAGCGTGGGAACGATCAATCTGAAAAAAGAGAACTTCAAGCATGAGTGACTCCGGCCGCGCCGACGCGTTGTTAGCAGACCTGCCTCGGGATGGCCGTGGCCGGCTCAAGGTTTTTCTCGGCGCCGCACCCGGTGTCGGCAAAACCTACGCCATGCTGCAAGCGGCCCACACCCAACTGCGCCAGGGTGTGAAAGTCATCGCCGGCGTGGTCGAAACCCATGGCCGCGCCGAAACCGAAGCGCTGCTCGGCGGCTTGCCGCAGCAACCGTTGGTGCGCTCGGAATACCGAGGCGTGATGCTCGAAGAAATGGACCTCGACGGCTTGCTCGCGGCCAAACCGAAACTGGTGCTGGTGGACGAACTGGCCCACAGCAACGCGCCCGGCAGTCGCCACACCAAACGCTGGCAAGACATCCAGGAACTGCTCGCTGCAGGCATTGACGTGTTCACCACGGTCAACGTCCAGCACCTGGAAAGTCTTAACGACAAAGTGCGTGGCATCACCGGCGTGCAGGTCCGCGAAACCCTGCCGGACTGGGTGCTGCAAGAGGCCTACGAACTGCTGCTGATCGACCTGCCGCCGCGCGAGCTGCTCGAGCGTCTGCGCGATGGCAAGGTCTACGTGCCGGAGCAGGCGAGGGCGGCCATCGACGCTTTCTTCACCCAGACCAACCTCACGGCCCTGCGTGAACTGGCGATGCAAACTGCCGCCGCTCAGGTCGATGATGATTTGGCTCAGGGCTATCGCCAGCTCGGCCAAGCGGCGCCGGCGGTACGCGGTCGCCTGTTGGTCGGTGTCGATGGCGATGCTCAGGCCGAGCGCCTGGTGCGTCACGCCAGTCGCGTCGCCCAGCGTCGGCATTTGCCGTGGAGCCTGGTGCATGTGGACAACGGCAGCGTGCGTGACGAGCAGTCGCGCCTGCGTCTGCAAAGTGCCCAGCAATTGGCCGAACGCCTCGGCGGCGAAGTGGTGTTGTTGCGCGCCGGTGAGGTGGCGAAAACCCTGATCCAGCACGCTGCCGAACGCCGCGCCAGTCTTGTGTTGGTGGGGCAGTCCCGGCAGCGGTTGCGTCGGCGCTTGTTCGGTGGCGGTCTGGCGTCACGTTTGCTGCGCGATGCGCGCGGGTTGGAAATCAACGTCCTCGACAGCGACCACGAACAGCATCAGCCGCGTCAGCGTTCGGCGCAGACGCTGGTGTGGTTCGACTACGCGCTGGCGCTGATGGCGACGGTGCTCGCCAGCGCCTTGGCCTGGGCGGTGGCGAGTGTCTTGCCGCTGCCCAATATCTCGCTGGTGTTTCTCGCCGCGGTGTTGCTGGTGGCGGTGCGCAGCAGCCTCGGCCCGGCGCTGGCCTGTGCGGCGTTGTCGTTTCTGACCTACGACTTTTTGTTCATTCCGCCGACTTTCTCTTTCAGCATCCAGCGCGAAGAAGACGTGCTGACCTTGCTGTTCTTCCTGCTGATGGCGGCGCTCACCGGTAACCTCGCGGCCCGACAGCGGCGGCAGTTACAAGCCCTGCGCGACACTCAGGAAGAAACCACCGAACTGCTCGACCTGTCACGCAAACTCACTGCCGCCACCGACCGTCAGGCGGTGGTCAGCGCAGCGGCCCAGCACCTCAACGGCTGGAGTGATCTGCAACTGTGCCTGCTCAATCAAGACGGGCAGGGCGGCTGGAAAGTCGAAACCGGTGGGCCGCTGGAGTTTTCCGAAGCCGAGCGCGCTGCCGCTGATTGGGCCTGGCAACATGATCAACCGGCCGGCGCGGGCACCGGTACGCTGCCGTTCGGACGCTGGTGGTGGTGGCCGTTGTCGGTGGAAGACGGGCCGCTGGCATTGCTCGGTGTGTGTGCCAAAGAGGGCCAGACCCTGAGCGGGCAGCGTCGCCGTTTGTTGACCGCGTTGAGCCAGCCGCTGGCCCAGGCGCTGGCGCGTGCGCAATTGGCCGAGGACCTGGAAGCCGCTCGGCTGCACGGCGAAACCGAGCAACTGCGCAGTGCCTTGCTGGCCTCGGTGTCCCACGATTTGCGCACGCCGCTGACCTCCATGCGCGGCAGCATCGACAGCCTGTTGGCCCTCGGTGAAGCGATCCCGCTGGAGGATCGCCGCGAACTGCTCGAAGGCACTCGCGATGAAGCCGAACGCCTCGATCGCTACATCCAAAACCTGCTGGACATGACCCGCCTCGGGCACGGCGCCCTGAAGCTCGCGCGGGACTGGGTGTCGCCGGCCGACATCGTCGGCAGTTCGCTCAATCGTCTGCGCGCCGTGCTGGCGCCGTTGCAGGTGACCACCGAAGTGCCGCCGCAGTTGCCGCTGCTTTACGTCCACGCCGCGCTGATCGAACAGGCGCTGGTCAACGTGCTCGAAAACGCCGCGCGGTTTTCACCGCCTCACGGTCGCCTGCAATTGCGCGCCGGAGCCGATGACAGCGAGCTGTTTTTTTCAGTGAGCGATGAAGGGCCGGGGATTCCGCAGGAAGAACGGGCGAAGATTTTCGACATGTTCTACACCGCTGCGCGCGGTGATCGTGGTGGACAGGGCACCGGGCTGGGGCTGGCGATCTGTCAGGGCATGGTCGGTGCCCATGGCGGGCGGATCAGCGTCGCCGATGGCATCGAAGGGCGGGGCACCTGCATCACGGTGCACCTGCCGTTGCAGGCTCAGCCGGCCTTTGAAAATTAAGAGCCGAAAGTGAAGCCTGATCGTGCTTGCGTTACTCTCTTGCTACTTCTTTGTGTTGATGTGAATTCATGAGCCAGACCGCGACCATTTTGGTCATTGATGACGAACCACAGATCCGCAAATTCCTGCGCATCAGCCTCGCCTCCCAGGGCTATAAAGTGCTCGAAGCCGGTACCGGAACCGAAGGCCTGGCCCACGCTGCGCTGAATAAGCCAGACCTGCTGGTGCTCGACCTCGGGTTGCCGGACATGGACGGCCAGCACGTGCTGCGCGAGTTTCGCGAGTGGTCTAAGGTGCCAGTGCTGGTGCTCTCGGTGCGTGCCAGTGAAGGGCAGAAAGTTGAAGCCCTCGATGGCGGCGCCAACGACTACGTGACCAAACCGTTTGGTATTCAGGAATTTCTGGCCCGGGTTCGTGCGTTGTTGCGTCAGGCGCCGGCGGGAGAAGCTCAAACGGCGGCGCTGACGTTCGGCCCGTTGACCGTCGATCTGGCTTATCGCCGGGTACTGCTCGATGGCACCGAAGTCGCGCTGACCCGCAAGGAATACGCGGTGCTGGCGCAACTGGCGCGGCATCCGGGGCGGGTGATCACCCAGCAGCAACTGCTCAAGGACATCTGGGGGCCGACCCATACCGAGGACACTCACTATTTGCGGATTGTGGTCGGGCACTTGCGCCAGAAACTGGCAGACGACCCGACGCAGCCGCGGTTCATCGTCACCGAAGCCGGGGTTGGGTATCGGTTGTTGAGTGAGGACAGCCTTTAGTTTTAGTGTTGAATGATCCGGCGCCATCGCGGGCAAGCCCAATCAACGCAAACCTCAGCTCAAACCGCCATAAAACTCCACCACTGGCATCTGCCGTTTCATCAACACCTTGCCATCACGCACCGAATACAGCGGCAGGCCCTGGCTGCGGATCACCTCGTAATCGCTGTCCGCCGACAGAATCAGCAAATTCGCCGGCCGCCCGCGTTCCAGTCCATACCGATCACCGAGGTTCATGGCCTTGGCGCTGTTGTCGGTGACCAGGTCCAGCGCGCTTTGCAGGTTGCGGTAACCGAGCATGTGGCAGATGTGCAGACCCGCTTCGAGCACTCGCAAGATGTTGCCGTTGCCCAGCGGATACCACGGGTCGACGATCGAATCCTGGCCGAAACACACGTTCATCCCCGCTTCCAGCAATTCATTCACTCGGGTCACGCCCCGGCGTTTCGGGAAGTTGTCGAAGCGCCCTTGCAGGTGAATGCTTTCGGTGGGGCAGGAGACAAAACTGATCCCCGAATGCCCGAGCAGGCGAAACAGTTTGGCGCAGTAAGCGTTGTCGTAAGAGCCCATGGCCGTGGTGTGGCTGGCGGTGACCCGCGAGCCCATATCGCGGCTGCGGGCTTCTTCGGCCAGCACCTCCAGAAAGCGTGAGTGCGGATCGTCGGTTTCATCGCAATGCACATCCACCAGGCAACCGGTGCGCTCGGCCAGGTCCATCAGGAATTTCACGGAGCTCACGCCTTGATCGCGGGTGTACTCGAAATGCGGAATGCCGCCGACCACATCGGCGCCCATGCGGATCGCTTCTTCCATTAACGCCCGACCGTTGCGGTACGACTCGATGCCTTCTTGCGGGAACGCAACGATCTGCATGTCGATCAGGTGACGGCTTTCCTCGCGTACTTCGAGCATCGCCTTCAGCGCAGTGAGCTGCGGGTCGGTGACGTCGACGTGGGTGCGTACGTGCTGGATACCGTGGGCGGCGAGGGTCTGGATGGTTTTCTTGGCACGGGTTTTGGTGTCTTCCTCGGTGATCGTCACCTTGCGCTCGCCCCAGCACTCGATGCCTTCGAACAGCGTGCCACTCATGTTCCAGCGCGGCTCGCCGGCAGTGAGCGTTGCGTCGAGATGGATGTGCGGCTCGACGAAGGGCGGCACCACCAGGTTGCCGCCGGCGTCCAGATCATCGGGGCCCAGGGTGGGTGCTTCGGTCTGTCGGGCGATGCTGCTGATCAGGCCGTTTTCCAGGTGCAATTCATGCAGGTCATCTTGGTTGCGCAGGCGGGCGTTGATGATGTGCATCAGGCGAATCCTTTTATAGATCTTGTAATGGTGCGTTGGCAGTACGGGCACCCAGCACGCCGGCAACGTACTGATCACCGCGCCGGGGAGTGTTGCAGGGGTCGTGCCAAACGTGGATTGGAGTAGTTATTTTAGTCGAGCAGGGAGACTTGGCCCGGGGAGGGCTCGAAAGCGGTGCCGCTGACGGAACACAGGACCCATGTGGGAGCGAGCTTGCTCCCACAGTGGATTTTGTTTCGTCAAGAGGATTTGTGTTGCAGCAAAAACCGCAGCAACGCCGCGACGATCGCTTCCGGTGCATCTTCCTGAACCAAATGCCCGGCATTGGGAATGGGGTGAAATTGCGACCCTGGAATCATTTGATGCAACGCCCGCCCACGCTCGATGGGAATCCACTGATCGTCTTCCCCCCAAAGAATCTGCACCGGGCAGCGAATCGTCGGGTACAGCCCTTCGGCCTCACGGGTATAACGCTCATCCATCTGCGCGATCTGCCGATAGAACGCCGCTTGCCCCGGATCGCCCAGCCACGGCTGCACGTAAGGCGCGAGTTCGTCGTCCGGGATTTCACGCTTGATCGCCCCGCGAAGATAGGCCGTCACGATCGCCTGTTGAATGTCATCAGGCAGGCCACTGAACGCCGCCTCATGCTGACGCACATGCTGCACAAACGGCGAACCCCAGGGCGTCAGCGCCACAGGATCAATCAACGTCAGGCTGCGGTAGTCCTTGCCGTTCAGCAGGTGAGCACGCAGGGCGGTGGCGCCGCCGAAGTCGTGAGCGACGACGTCTGGTCGCCCAAGCCCCCAGTGATTCAGCAAGTGAGCCAACAGGTCGTTTTGCACACCCAGCGACACATCGCCCTCGATTTTCTCCGATTGCCCATAGCCCAGCAGGTCGAAGTAATGCACCCGGTGCGTGGCGATGAAGTGCGGCGCAATTCGGTGCCACACATAAGAAGAGAAGGGCGTGCCATGTACGAACACCAACGACGGACCGTCGCCCCGTACGGCGTAGCGAACGGAGTGCCTGTTGAAGCGATAGGTCTGAGCCAGCGGCCAGTCAGTCATGCGCGTGTCCTCTTGGCGTGTTCGAGCCAAAAGCATAGGCATAAAAAAACCACCGGTCTCGGTGGTTTTTTTGATCTATTGGCTTACTCGCCGTGATAGATACAGCCGCTGGTGCACGTCTCGTGGATACGGATCGCGCTGAGTTCCGGCAGCAGAGGCTTCAATTCATTCCAGATGAATTTGGCCAGGACTTCACTGGTCGGGTTTTCCAGGCCGGGAATGTCGTTCAGGTAGTTATGGTCCAGGCGCTCATAGAGCGGCTTGAAGATCGCCTTGATTTCCGAGAAGTCGCGGATCCAGCCCGTGTGCGGATCGAGGTCGCCGCTAAGGTGAATCGCCACTTTGAACGAGTGACCGTGCAAGCGGCCGCATTTGTGGCCTTCCGGCACGTGGGGCAGGCGGTGGGCGGATTCGAAGGTAAATTCTTTGAAGATTTCCAAGGGGTTTGAGCTCTGTCAGGTGGCGATCGCCGCAGCGATTTGGGCAGGCGGCGAGTTTAACAGTTTGCGTTTGGCATTGCGGGAAAACACTGACTAAAGGGTCAGCAAGCGCTCCCCGAGGCGACCGCTGGCGGCCAGTTCGAGGAATTCGTCACCGAGCCTGCGGCTTTCATCCATCGTCGTGCGCCAGTATTTCTGCCGGCTCGGGGCATCGCCCATGAAGCGCTTGAAGTCGTTACGGTCCGGGAGTTTGCCGTAGGGCAGGCGCGCCAGGTATTCTTTCGACGGTGACAGCAACAGGACATCCTGCAAACGCGCAGGACAAGCGCGGCGCCACGGCAGGGTCTTGTCGAACCAGCCGGGAATGACCCGGTCGGTGAAATGCGGGTAGAGCACGATGTCGTTGCCGCTGTAGGGCAGGTCGAGGTGATAGTCCAGCAGACCGCCATCGCGAAATGTCCCTATACCTGCGCCCGGCAGGTCACGCACGCCTTCCATCACCATCGGGATCGAGCCCGAGGCGAGCAAGGCCTGGCGCAGGTTGCCGACCTGCAGCGCAACGAAGCGCGAGGGGAAATCGTTCAGTGCATTGACCGGCGGTGCCCGGCGCGGATCGTGGATGATCAGCCGCTCGAAATGCCGCGACAACCGCGCACGCCCCCGCAGGTTGTCGGCGATCACCGCTGACAGGCCCAGCCCCAGTCGGCCGCGATGATCGTCCGCCAACAAGCCGTGGCTTTTGACCAGCATGATGTTCAGTCGGTAATGAGCGTTGTCCAGAATCGAGGCGTCGCGGCCATCGAGCAGGTCATCGAGCATGCGCCGGGAGCTCTGGCTGATCTGCGCCATGGTCACGCCCTTGGCGAAGTTTTGCTCGGTGTAGAGGTGACCGAGGCGACGGATGCCTTCGGCGGCATCCGGTAGACAAGCGCTGGCGAAGCGCCAGGAACCCACCGACGCACCGATCAGCGAACGTTCCCGGGGCGCCGCCGGTAGCCATTCACCGAACAACGCCAGGTCCAGACCTTGAATCCCCAACGCCTTGGGACCACCGGCGGCACCTGGCAGTGTGCCGACATCGGCGGCGCTCAAACCGTTTTCACGGATGCGCGCGAAGGCGCGAGGGCCGGCCTTGAGGGTCAGGGAGGGGAACTTGATGTGGATGGCGGTCATGCCGGTCTCAATAGTTGGCGAACGTGCGGATTATAAACGCGTCGCACCCGATCAATGTAGCTGCCTGATATTGATGTCAGGTTGTCATGACCAATGATGGCAATTCAGTTTCAGTTAAGTTCAGATCGCTAAGGTGGCTTACACCGGCAACACACAAAAAAAACGGAGACACCCCATGAAAACCCTGACTGCCCTGTTCACCGCGTCCATCATTGGCATGACCGCCAGCATTGCCCACGCTCGCGACCTCGGCCCCGACGAAGCCCTGAGACTGCGTGACGCGGGTACCATTGTGTCTTTCGAGAAGCTCAACGCCACCGCTCTGGCCAAACATTCCGACGCCAAGGTCACCGCAACCGAGCTGGAAGAAGAGTATGGCAAGTACATCTATCAGGTGGAATTGCGCGACCCACAGGGCCTTGAGTGGGACCTGGAATTGGACGCTGTCAGCGGGCAGGTTCTCAAGGATCATCAGGATACGTAATGAAGGTGTCTTCTTTTTCACATCGGTGCGCGAGCGGTCGAATGGCCCTGGCGCTTCTGGCTTTTTGCTCGGTGGTCATGGCCCGCGACCTGGATCAGGACGAGGCCCTGCGCCTGCGTCAACAGGGCGTGATCCTGCCGCTGGAGCAGCTGTTGCAGCAAGCGCTGGACCGCTATCCCGGGGCCAAATTGCTGGAAGCCGAGCTTGAAGAAAAACACGACGTCTACGTTTATGAAGTCGAGCTGCTGACCACCGACGGCGTGGTCCGCGAACTGGACCTCGACGCCACCACTGGCCAGTTATTGAAAGACAAGGAAGATTGATCGATGCGTTTGCTTCTGGTGGAAGACCATGTGCCGCTGGCCGACGAATTGATGGCCGGCCTCAATCGGCAGGGGTACGCCGTGGACTGGCTGGCCGACGGTCGCGATGCGGTGTATCAGGGCAGCAGCGAGCCTTATGACCTGATCATCCTTGACCTCGGTCTGCCAGGTTTGCCAGGACTCGACGTGCTGAGCCAATGGCGGGCCGGTGGCTTGGCCACCCCCGTGCTGATCCTCACCGCCCGTGATTCCTGGGCCGAACGGATCGAAGGCCTCAAGGCTGGCGCTGACGACTATCTGACCAAACCCTTCCACCCCGAAGAGCTGCATTTGCGGGTCCAGGCGCTGTTGCGCCGCTCCCATGGCCATGCCAACCAGCCGACACTCAAGGCTGCCGGACTGCACCTGGACGAAGGCCGTCAATGCGTGACCCGCGACGGCGCCGACATTCAGCTCACCGCCGCTGAATTCCGTCTGCTGCGTTATTTCATGCTGCACCCCGAGCAGATTCTTTCCAAAAGCCACCTCGCCGAACACCTCTACGACGGTGAAACCGAGCGCGACTCCAACGTGCTCGAAGTCCACGTCAACCACCTGCGGCGCAAACTCGGGCGCAGCGTTATCGAAACCCGTCGTGGCCAGGGTTACCTGTTCGGCGGGCAAGCCCAGTGAGGTCGATCCAGCGCCGCTTGAGTCTGGGGCTGATCAGCGTGATGGTGATCGTCGGCCTGGTGCTGGCGCAGACCAGCCTGTGGCTGTTTGAAATGGGTTTGCAGCGCTACCTCGAAGCCGGCCTGCGCAACGACAGCGAAAACCTGCTGGTGGCGCTGGTGCGTGGGCCGCAGGGGTTGCAGCTGGATGAGCGGCACCTGTCACCGGCCTATCAGCGACCGTTTTCCGGGCATTACTTCCGCATCGACTTCGCCGACAGCCATTGGCGCTCCCGTTCGCTATGGGATCAGGACATGCCGCGCCTCGACCATGCCGGCCTGCACAGCAACCTGCAATTGGGGCCGGAAGGGCAGCAATTGCTGGTGCTGCGGTCGGACTATCGACGGCTCGGCCAATCAATTTCGATCAGCGTGGCCCAGGATTACACGCCGGTTCGCGAGAGCTTCCTGCGTATGCAACAGGTGGGTCTCGGTCTGGGATTGGCGGGGTTGCTGCTGATTCTGCTGCTGCAACGGATTACCGTGCGCCGCGCCTTGCGCCCACTGGAAAAGGCTCGTGAGCAGATCGCCCAGTTGCAGCAGGGCCAGCGCTCGCAACTCGATGATCAGGTGCCGGTAGAGCTTGAACCGCTGGTGGCGCAGATCAACCATTTGCTCGCTCACACCGAAGACAGCCTCAAGCGCTCGCGCAATGCGCTGGGCAACCTCGGCCACGCCTTGAAAACCCCGCTGGCGGTGTTGTTGAGCCTGGCCTCAAGCGAGAAGCTCGACGCGCATCCGGAACTGCGCAAGGTGATTCAGGCACAACTGGAGCAGGTCCAGCAACGACTCAATCGTGAACTCAATCGCGCACGGTTATCCGGCGATGCGCTGCCGGGGGCGTTATTTGATTGCGATGCGCAATTGCCGGGGTTGTTGGCGACGTTGAACATGATCCATGGTGAGCATCTTGAACTCAGCTACCGTGCACCGGCCGGTTTGCAACTGCCGTGGGACCGTGAGGATTTGCTCGAACTGCTCGGTAACCTGCTGGACAACGCCTGCAAGTGGGCGGATGCCGAGGTTCGGTTGAGCGTGGTCGAGACGGCCGAAGGGTTTGAGTTAAGCGTGGAAGACGATGGGCCGGGGATTCCCGAACACCAGCGCGATCAGGTGTTCAGCCGGGGGACTCGGCTTGATGAACAGACGGATGGGCATGGGTTGGGGTTGGGGATCGTGCGGGATATCGTTGATACGTGGGGCGGGGTGTTGCGGTTGGAGGAGAGTGAGTGGGGCGGGTTGAAGGTGATGATCGAGTTGCCCAAGCGCTGATCGTTCCCACGCTCTGCGTGGGAATGCATCCCGTGACGCTCTGCGTCACCTCCAGAAGCGGAACGCGGAGCGTGGGAACGATCATTTGAGGGGGTTAAACGCGAAATTGATCCATCAAACTCTGCTGCTGATTCGCCAGGCTATTGAGCGACTGACTCACCCGCGCCGACTCATTGGCCTGCTCCGACAGCGACTCCGTCACATCCCGAATGGTCGCCACATTGTTGTTGATTTCCTCAGCCACCGCGCTCTGCTCTTCCGCAGCAGAAGCAATCTGTAAGTTCATGTCGCTGATCACCGTCACCGCCTCACCAATCTGCCGCAGCGCGGTCACCGCCTGACCCACCTGCTCGACACTGCCCTGAGCCTGGCGGTGGCTGTTGTTCATCGAGCCGACCACGTCCTGCGTGCCGCTCTGCAACTGCTCGATCACCAGACGGGTTTCTTCGACAGACTCCTGGGTCCGGCGTGCCAGGTTGCGCACTTCATCGGCCACTACGGCAAAACCGCGTCCGGCTTCACCGGCACGAGCGGCCTCGATGGCGGCGTTAAGCGCCAGCAGGTTGGTCTGTTCGGCGATGGCCCGAATCACTTCCAGCACCGAGCCGATCTTCTCGCTGTTGGCCGCCAGGCCTTCGACTTGAACCATCGCCGCGCTCATGTCGGCGGCGAGGTTGTCGATGCTGGTGGTGGTGCGGTCGATCACGGTCAAACCGCGACGGGTTGCCTGATCCGCATCCCGCGCCGCCTGTGCCGCTTGCGCTGCGCTGCGAGCGACGTCTTGAGACGTGGCGCTCATTTCGTGGGACGCGGTCGCGACCTGATCCACCTGACGGTATTGCTGTTCCATGCCGGCGCTGGTCTGCGTGGCGATGGCGGACGACTGATCCGCCGTGCTGCGCGCATCCTGCACCGAGCGTTTAACCTCGGCGATGATCGGTTGCAGCTTGTCGAGGAAGCGGTTGAACCAGCCGGCCAATTGGCCCAGTTCGTCTTGTTTGTCGTAGGCCAGGCGCCGGGTCAGATCGCCTTCGCCGCTGGCAATGTCTTCGAGCATGTGTGCCACACCCAGGATCGGTTTGGTCACGCTGCGGGCCATCAGCCACACCAGCAACAGGCCAATCAACGCGGCCAGCACACCCAGGCCGAGTTCGACCAGGGTGCCGGCGGTGTTGCTGTCATCAAGTTGTTTTTTCAGCGCTTCGGCTGGGCCGACCAGGACTTTCTCCGGCACATCGAGCAGCACGCCCCAGGACTTGCCACCGGGAATTGGCTGGAACGGCGACAGCACTTTGAGCTGTTGATTATTGTGCAGGCTTTCGGTCTTGCTGCTGGCGGCGAGCAGGCGGATCAGCTCGGCACCGTTGGTTTTGTCCACGGCATCCAGGCGCTGGCTGAGCTTGCTGGCGTCCGGGCTGTAGCCGGCCAGCAAACCGACCGGGCTAACAATGCTGACGTTGGTCTGGCCGTCATAGAGCTTCTTGCTCGCGCTCTGGCTGATGGCTTGCAGGCTGTTGAGGTTGATGTCCACCGACAGCGAAGCGATGACTTTACCGTTGACCATCAGCGGGAAAACGATGCTGGTCATTAGCACATTCTGGCCATCGATCACATAGAAGTAAGGTTCGATCACGCAGGGCTTGAGGGTCGTGCGCGGGCAGGTGAACCAGGCGTTGGCCGGTTCGCCGCTGGGGCCGGTGCGGGTGTCGGCCATGTCGCTTTCGGGCAGCGCCATGGACGTCACCTTGCCCGGAGTCGGTTGCGACCAATAAAGGGCGAAACGGCCCTTGTCGTTGCTGCCCAGCTCCGTTTGACCAGCGAACAGATCGTCCTTGCCATCCAACGCATTGGCTTCGAACACCAGCGACAGACCGAGCAGTTCCGGGTTGGCTTGCAGGGCCGACTTGACCTGGCGAGTCAGGTCTTCACGCAGGTCAAAGGCATCGAGGAAGCGCTTCTCGGCCTGGTCGCGCAGGAACAGCACCTGACGCGAAAAGCCGTGGCCATATTGATAGGCATCCATGAACTGCTGGCGAATCCCCAGCGCCTGGTTTTCACCCTGGGATTCGATCCGGGCCTGGGCGGCTTCGGTGAGCATCTCCATGCTCGAGGCTTTCACCAGCGCGGAGCTGTGCTCCATGCGATACAGCGAAAGACCCACCAGCAGGGTCACGATACCCGCCAGGCAAAGCCCGGCCAGCAGGGTGATTTTCCATTGAATGGAAAGTTGTCTGAGCGACATGGAGACGTCCTTTATTCGGTAAATATCTGAGACTTTGCACTGTAGCGGCGGCAAATCGGCTTTCTTGAGGCTTGCAGCTTGCGGCTGCTTCCTTCAAAGTGCGCGCCCTCTAATAAAACCCTCTCTTTAATCCGCTGGCGGCTCTTTGCAGACTGCCGGCCGGGCTCATTCCGTTTGCCTTGAGGTAACGATGATTAATGCAGTAATTGCCGCGGTTGGCGTCATGCTGATCCTCAGCCTGTCCCGCGTGCACGTAGTAATCGCGCTGATCGTAGGCGCGCTGGTGGGTGGTTTGACCGGTGGCCTGGGCATCGACGCGACACTGAAAGCCTTCAACAGCGGCCTCGGTGGCGGCGCGACGGTCGCGTTGTCCTACGCTTTGCTCGGCGCTTTCGCCGTGGCCATTGCCAAGTCCGGCCTGGCCCATGCCCTGGCAGACAAAGCCTTGCTGATGGTCGACCGTCAGCACGCCAGCGGTGGCCGTCAGGTCAAATGGCTGTTGATCGGTTTGTTGTGGGTGGTGGCCATCGCGTCCCAGAACATCTTGCCGATACATATCGCCTTTATTCCGTTGCTGGTACCGCCACTGTTGTATGTCCTGACCAAGCTGCAGCTGGACCGCCGGCTGATTGCCTGTGTCATAACGTTCGGTTTGATTACGCCGTACATGTTCCTGCCCGTGGGTTTCGGCAACATCTTCCTTAATGAAATCCTGCTGGCCAACGTCGCCCGTAGCGGTGTGGACATCAGCGGCATCAACGTCACCCATGCCATGGGTATTCCGGCATTGGGCATGGTCGTCGGGCTCGCGGCGGCGTTTATCAGCTACCGCAAGAAGCGCGTCTACGACCTGGAAAAGATCGAGCAAGTCGAACAGGTCGCGGTGCAGTACAACCCGCTGAGCCTGATGGTGGCCGGTCTGGCTATCGCAGCAGCGTTCATCATTCAGCTGCTGCTGGACTCGATGATCATCGGCGCGCTGACGGGTTTCCTGATCTTCTCGGTCTCGGGCATTGTGAAGTGGCGCGACACCGATGACCTGTTCACCGAAGGCATGAAAATGATGGCGATGATCGGCTTCATCATGATCGCCGCGTCCGGGTTTGGCGAAGTGATTAAAGCCACCGGGCAAGTGCAAACGCTGGTCGAAACATCGGCTTCATGGATCGGCCACAGCAAAGCCATTGGCGCGTTGCTGATGTTGTTGGTGGGCCTGTTAGTGACCATGGGCATCGGCTCGTCGTTTTCCACCGTACCGATTCTGGCGGTGATTTTCGTGCCGTTGTGCGTGCAACTGGGCTTCAGCCCATTGGCGATCGTGAGCATCGTCGGCACCGCCGGCGCGTTGGGCGATGCCGGTTCGCCAGCTTCGGATTCGACCCTCGGCCCGACCTCCGGTCTGAATATCGACGGCCAGCATCACCACATCTGGGACACCGTGGTGCCGACCTTCCTGCACTACAACCTGCCGCTGCTGGCGTTTGGTTGGGTGGCTGCGATGGTCCTGTAACCGCATTCAACTTTTGATCCGGCATGCCGTTAAAGCCTTTAACCACGCCAATAAAATCAAAAGAGTGAACCGTATGCGCATGAGCCTGAAGGCTAAAGTCCTGTCCCTTGCCATCCTCCCGGTGTTGCTCTTTGCGCTGGTCATCAGCCTGACCACGCTGTTCATTCTGCAGGAGCAGGCCCGCAAGGAAGTCGAGGAAACTCGCCAGCGCCTGCTCAGCGATGCCAAGGCGACGCTGCAAAGCTACGTCGCCGTGGCCATGACCACGATCAAACCGCTCTACGATGCGGCCGCCCCCGGTGATGACGCAGCGCGGGCCCAGGTGGTCAAGCTGCTGTCGAGCATCACCTACGGCAAGGACGGCTACTTCTTCGGCTACGACTCCAACACCGTGCGCCTGTTCAAGGCCAGCAGCCCGGAAGGCGTGGGCCAGAGCTTCAAGGACAACCGCGATCCGAACGGCGTCTACGTCAACCGCGACCTGGTGAAAGTCGCCAAGGATGGCACTCACTACCTGCAATACAGCTCGCCGCTGCCCGGCAACACCCAAGTGCTGGTGCCTAAACTCAGCTACACCGAATACCTGCCGAAGTGGGACATGGCCGTCGGTACTTCGGTGAACCTTGACGGCATCGAAGCGCAAGTCGCGCTGGTTGAGGCCAAGGTTCAGGAGCGGATGCAAGGCGTGGTGCTGAGCATCGTCGGGATTGCTGTGGTGGTACTGTTGGTGATCGCCGCCGCCGGGCTGCTGCTGGCCAACACCATCCTGCGTCCGCTGAACCTGATGAAAGCCAACCTTGATGACATTGCGGCGGGCGAGGGCGACCTGACGCGTCGCCTGACCATCACCAGCCAGGACGAACTCGGCGAACTGGCCGGCTCGTTCAACCGCTTCGTCGACAAGATCCACGGCCTGGTGCGCCAGATCACCGAAATGACCTCGCAACTGACCGGGCTGGTGAATCAGGTCTCCGACCAGGCCCAGCGTTCGGATCAGGCGATGGAACGTCAACGTCACGAGACCGATCAGGTCGCCACGGCGATCAACCAAATGTCGGCGGCGGCCCAGGAAGTGGCGAAGAGTGCGCAAAACGCGGCGGTGGCTGCCCAGCAGACCGACGAAGAAGGCCAGGCGGCCAAGCGCGTGGTCGCCGGCAGCATTGTGAAGATTCATGCGTTGGTGGACGACATTCGCAGCAGCGGCGTGTCCCTCGACAGCCTGCAAAAAGACGTGTCGTCGATTGTCAGCGTGCTCGGCGTGATCCGTTCGATTGCCGAACAGACCAACCTGCTGGCACTCAACGCCGCCATTGAAGCCGCCCGCGCCGGTGAGGCCGGTCGTGGTTTTGCCGTGGTCGCTGACGAGGTCCGAGCGCTGGCCAGTCGCACGCAAATCAGTACTCAGGAAATCCAGGGCATGATCGACCGCTTGCAGGCCGGTACCCAATCGGCCGTGGAAGCGATGCGCCGCTCCAGCGAGGCTGGCGACGGCACATCCGCTCAGGCCAACGAAGCGGGTGCGTCGCTGGATACCATGGCCCAACTGATCGGTACCATTAATTCGATGAACGCGCAGATCGCCAGCGCTGCCGAAGAGCAAACCGCCGTGGCCGAAGAGATCAACCGCAGCGTGCATCAGATCGCCGTGGCCGTGGACAGCGTGGCCGATGAAACCCAACTCGGCGCCCAGACCTCCCGCAGCCTCGCCGACCTCGGTCAACGCCTGGGCAAACTGGTGGGTCAGTTCCGCATCTGAGCCGCGACGCATTCCTTGTAGCAGCTGGCGCAGCCTGCGTTCGGCTGCGAAGCAGTCGTAAACCCTGTGCTCGCGGTTTACCTGATACACCGCGCTGCCTGATTTCACGACTGCTGCGCAGCCGAACGCAGGCTGCGCCAGTTGCTACAGGGGGTTACAGCCTGTCCCAATACGGTACGGCCCCAAAACACTCAACATAGAAATCGATCACCGTCCGCACCTTCACCGACAACCGTCGACTGCCGGGCCAGAGCACGGCAATCTGCGGTTCAAGGCTGTTGGACACCTGATACGCCCCGAGCACCGGCACCAGCGTGCCGTTGCGCACCGCTTCACCCATCAGCCACGATGGAAACATCACCAACCCCAAGCCTTGTTCGGCGGCTTGAGTCAGGGTGTCGGCGTGGTTGCCGGTGATCGGTCCCTTCACCGAGTAGGGCGTCCAGTCCTGCTGATCCTTGCGGAAAAACCAGCGTTGCTGGCCGGTCACGCCTTTGTAGGCCAGGCACTGATGCGCTGCCAGCTCTTCGGGATGTTGCGGTGTGCCGTGACGCTCCAAATAGGCCGGGCTCGCGGCGACTTGAAAGCGATGGGGCGCCAGAATGCGCGCCATTGTTTACTTCAGGCAGGTTTTCTCTATGCACACTTCTTCAATCGACGACGTTGGCGTTGTCGCCTCGCCGACCACCCGGCCAGGGTTGCGGCTGTTGCTGCTGCCGCTGGTGATTCTGGCCGGTATGGGCCTTTCCGTGGAGGCCGGTTTGCTCGGGCCGATGTACGTGATCGTGCTGACCCTGGCCACGCCGCACATCGGCATTGCCATGACGATGATCGCGATCCTTTCCGGGCAGGTCGGCAAAAGCGTGTTGATCGACCACTTCGGCTGGTTCGGCGCCACACGCAAAAAGGTCAACGGTGAACGTTGGCTGGCTTTGTTGCTGATTGTCGTGGCACTTGTTCTGATCGCTTGGGTTGATGATGAATCTGATTATTTTGTTGGCGGTGGTCGTGGCCGCCGGTGCGGTGTTGAGTGTCCAGGCGGCGATCAATGGGCGGCTGGGCGAAACGGTCGGCGTGTTGCGCAGCAGTTTGCTGACCTTCGTGGTCGGTGCAGTGACCACCGGGCTGCTGATCGTGTTTTTCGAGCCGGCCCATGCCGTGAGTTTGCTGGACGTGCCGAAATGGCAGCTCAGCGGCGCGCTGTTCGGGGTGGTGTACATGATGGTGATGGTCGGCGCGGTGCCACGGGTCGGCACGGCGGTGGCGGCGATCGTCGGGCAACTGGGGATGGGGATGTTGATTGACAACTTCGGCTGGCTGGGGAACCCGGCGATCGAGTTGTCGAGTAGCCGGATGCTGGCAATGGTGTGTCTCGCGTTGGCGTTGGTGTTCATGTATCGCAGCAGTACGCGGCAGGGCTGACGCAAGCTCCTACACTGGTGGTACGGGTCGTATTTGCGAGACCCGGACGACCACAACCCTGGAGTCAGACACATGATCAACAGTGACAGTAAATGCGACTGCCCCAAATGCTCCTGCAAACTGGGCGAGCACCCGATCGCACGCCACGGCAAGCACTATTGCTGTGAAGCTTGCGCCAAGCACCACGAACATGGCGAAGAATGTGCCAGCAAGGGCTGCAAGTGCGCCAAAGGCTGACATCAGCCACGCACAGAACGTGGAGCCTATTCGGGCTCCACTTCCAGTTTCAGACTTTGATCTTCCAGCCGTTCGGTATGGCGGATGATTCCATTGAGTCGTCGTCCATCCACCTTCACCAACACCGTCTTTGCCTGTTCCAGATCTTGCGGTATAGGGGACTGGATGCGTAGTGCGAAGCGGGTCGGGTCATGCTCGACTTGTTCAAGGCCGACCTGACACTCGGCACTTTTGGTGATTCGACCGAACAGCGTATCGAGGCCGTAGTCGAGGTGTGCCGTGCGAGTGAGTTGCGTGGTTTTCATGCGCCGATCCCTCCAACTATCCAAAGCTGCGCCATCCGTTAATTCGCCGGCCGCCACTTGACGTTTTCCACGCCGAATTTTTCCGCCATCGGCTTGCTGGTTTTTTGCACCTTCTCTCGACCGAAGCGAGGGATTCTTCCGACCCCCGCGTCGCAACTCGCCCAATGCCAGGCCTCCGCGTTATCCATCTTGTCCAGGCGGATGATGAAAGACTTGGGCGCGCCATGAAGGGTGTATTCAATGACGAAAAGTTTTGCGTTGTTCATAGAGCCCGTATTCCTCCCTGTGGTAATACAAGGATCGTCTGGGTTACCGAAAATTCACTCGGATTGTCAGATGAATGCCGCCAGTAGCGACAAGGTTGGTGGCTCGTTACCCTGCAATCTCTGAAACCCCCAATGATTGCGGTCCATGGCCTTGCCGCCCACCCAGACCTGAGTGACACCGATGCAGATGCGCAATATCTACCTTCGGTCGTCATTCCATCCCTGTAGATACTCTGTTCACAGTCAAGCCTCGGGAACGCCTGTCTCCCACGCCGACCAGTTCTTCAAAATCTCCTGCACCAACGGATTCCCCGTCAAGCCTGGTCCAGAGCCTCGTGCACCGAAGTATTAACGTATTAATGTAATTAAACCGTTGGGTTTGCGAGGGTCAACTAACGTGTATCGGGAGTGATACGGTTTTTTTTAACCGTCGCAGTCTTGATTCGCGTGTGGATCGGTACTAGGCCATGATGGCCGTTGTGGCACGCCCTTCAAGGAAGAAAGGTTTAACCAAGTAAAGGAATTACCCGTGGATCTTAGATCCGTCATTGTTCCGATTTCGCGTACTTCCCCTCTTTTTTTCGCTGCTCGCCTCGGTATCGTCGGGGTGGTTGTCACCCTTGCCAGTCCCCAAGTGATGGCGTCCTGTTTACCGGGCAGCCCGGCGACGGGCGGGACGGTGACCTGTAGCGGTGTGCCGTCGCTGCCGCTGTTCCTCAACGACTTTTCCAGTGGGGTGAATGACCTGACCATCAACGTCGGGTCCGCCGCGCAACTGAACGCCACGCTGGGCGGGCAGGTGCTGAACCTCACGGGTAACAACATCACGCTGAACAACGCCGGGCTGATAGACCCTGCCTTGCTGGGCGCAGTGACTTTGCTGAGCGCGGGCGCGGTGATCGGCAATGCCGGCGCTTCGGTGGTCAACATCACCAACGCCTCGACGGGCATTATCCGCGGTACCGCCGACTTGCTCGGCGTGAACCTGGCCAGCCTGAACGGCATGGCGTTGAACATCAACAACAGCGCTGGCGGCAGCACCCACATCGTCAACAACGGCACCCTTGATTCGACTGCCTTGTTGAACGTGACGCTGCTCTCGGCCGACACCCCGATTGTGGCGGCACGTGGCGGCGCCCAGGTCAATGTGATCAACGCCGGCACAATAAACGGCCGGGTGGCTTTCGAATCGTCGGCCAGCGGCAATACGTTTATCAACTCCGGCACCCTCACCGGCAGCGTATCGATGGGCGACGGCAGCACCAACACCTTCACCGCGATTACCGGTTCGACCATTTCCACCGGCGGCGGCATTGGCCTGGCGCTGGGCGGGTTGATCAACGTCAACCTGACTTTTGCGCCGACGGGCCAGATTGATGGCGGGGCCGGGGGCATCAACTCGCTGATCCTGCAAAACCCGATCGGCATCGGCGGCGGCACCTCTGGCGCCGGCACGGTTTCCAGTCTCAATTACGTCAATTTCAACAACCTGACGGTCAACAGCGGTACCTGGACCCTGCAAGGTCCGTTGATCTCCGGCAGCACCACGCTCAATGGCGGTATCGCCCAGTTCAACAACAGCTCGACCTTCGGCAGCGGCGTGCTGACTTCCAATGGCGGCGGGTTGCAGGCCAGTAGCGGCGGTTTGTCGTTGAGCAACCTGATCACTCTGGGCGTCAGCGGTTTGCAGTTGCTCGGCACCAACGCCATCACCCTAGGCAACGTGGTGAGCGGCAGTGGCGGCATCACCAAAAACGGCACCGGCCAACTCATTCTCAACGGCGCCAACACCTATTTGGGCGGCACCACCCTCAATGACGGCTCGGTGCAACTGGGCAACAACCTGGCGTTCAGCACCGGCACGGTGACCGTGGACGGTTCGACCGTACTGCAGGCGCCGGGCACCATTACACTGAACAACGCCATTGTGCTCAACAGCGCCGTCGGCACTTCAGGTGTCGGGAACCTGACCCTGGCGGGGCTGATCAGTGGCGCGGGCGGTATTTCGAAAGACGGCAGCGGCACCCTGGCGCTGACCGGCAACAATGCCGGCTACACCGGCAGCACCGACCTGAACGCCGGCACCTTGAGCCTGGGCAACAGCAATGCCATCGGCAGCGGCGCGCTGAACGTCAACGCGGCGGCGAGCCTCAACACCACCACCGGCGTCACCCTGAACAACGCCATATCACTGAATGGCAGCCTGACCGTAGTGGGCAGCAACGCGCTGACCCTCAATGGCCTGATTTCCGGCTCCAGCGGCTTGATCAAGAATGGCCTGTCGACCCTGACCCTGGGCGGCAACAACAACTATCTCGGCCCGACCGCGCTAAATGCCGGCGCGCTGATTCTGGCGTCCAACACGGCGCTGGGAACCAGTGCGTTGAACACCGCAGCCGGCACGTCCCTCGACACCAGCGTTGCCGTTACTTTGGCTAACGCGGTCAACCTCGGCGCCGACCTCACCATTGGCGGCACCCAGGCGTTGAACCTGGCCGGCGTGGTCAATGGCGCGGGTGGGTTGATCAAGAATGGCAGCGCCGCGTTGACCCTTGGCGGCACCAACGGCTACGGCGGCGACACCGCACTGAACGCCGGCACGCTGATACTCGGCTCCAACTCCGCATTGGGCCTGGGCACCCTGAACACCGCCGCCGGTACCACACTAGATGCTAGCACCGGCGTTGCGGTGACCAACGCGGTGAACACCACCGGTAACCTGAACATCGGCGGTACCGCCAACCTGACCCTCAGCGGTGCGGTCGGCGGCAGCGGCGGCCTGACCAAAAACGGCACCGCCAACCTTACGCTCAACGGCGCCAATACCTTCCTCGGCGGCACCACCCTGAATGCGGGCGGCCTGACCGTCGGCAACGCCAGTGCCTTGAGCAGCGGCGCGCTGACTGTCGACGGCGCATCGACGCTGGACAGCAGCACCGGTGTCGCTATCGCCAATGACATTGCCGTGAACGCAGACCTGACGGTCGGCGGCACCAATACCCTGACCCTCGACGGCGTGCTCAGCGGCACCAGCCAGTTGATCAAGAACGGCGCGGCCGACCTGAGCCTCAACGGCATCAACACCTTCCAGGGCGGCGCCACGCTCAATGACGGCAGCATCACCGTCGGCAACACCAACGCGCTGGGCACCGGGGCCCTGACCGTGGGCGGCGCCAGCACGCTTACTGGCAGCTCGGCCCTGAGCCTGAGCAACGCAATCAACCTCAACGCCAACCTGACCACCGGCGGCGCCAGCGCGCTGACTCTCGACGGCATCATCGGCGGCGCGGGCGGGCTGATCAAGACTGGCGCGTCCAACCTGACCCTCACCGGCGCTAACACGTATGTGGGCACCACCGCTCTGAATGCCGGTTCACTGATCGTCGGGTCCAATACCGCGTTGGGCGCCGGCGCATTGAACGTTGCCGGTGGCACCACCCTTGATGCCAGCACCGCGACAACCCTGGCCAACGCGGTCAACCTGGGCGGCAACCTGACGCTCGGTGGCAGTAATGCGCTGATCCTTAATGGCGCCGTCAGCGGTATTGGCGGGCTGATCAAAAGCGGCGCGGCCGACCTGACCCTCAACCACGCCAACAACTACCTCGGCGCCACCGCGCTGAACAGCGGCAAGCTGATCGTCGGTGCCAGCGGTGCCTTGGGCAGCGGCGCGTTGGACGCGGCGGCCAACACCACGCTGGACAGCAACACCGCCGTCAGCCTCCTCAATCAGGTGAACCTGGCCGGTGCTTTGAACATCGGCGGCACGGCTGACCTGACCCTGACCGGGCTGGTCAACGGCGCCGGCAGTCTGGTGAAAAACGGCACGGCGAATCTAGTCCTCAACGGCGCCAACGGCTTCCTCGGCGGCACCACCCTGAACGCCGGCACCCTGACCGTCGGCAACGGCTCGGCACTGGGCTTGGGCAACCTGACCGTTGGCGGTGCGGCAACACTCGACAGCAACGCCCCGGTCAACCTGGGCAGCAACGTTGCACTGAGTGCCGACCTGACCGTCGGCGGCACCCAGGGCCTGACCTTGGGCGGCGTGATCAGCGGTACCAATCAGTTGATCAAGAATGGCGCGGCCAACCTGACTCTCAATGGCGTCAATACCTACCTGGGCGGCACCACCCTGAACGCCGGTACCCTGACGTTGGGCAGTGGCGGGGCGCTGGGCTCCGGCGCACTGACCGTGGCCGGTACTTCAACGCTGGACAACAGCGCCACCTTCACCCTGGCCAACGCCCTGACGCTGAATGCCGATCTGAGTGTGGCCGGCAACAACAATATGAACCTGGGCGGCGTCATCGACGGCGCGGGTGCGCTGAACAAAAACGGCCTGGCCGACCTGACCCTGAGCGGCAACAACACCTTCACCGGGGCCTTGAACATTTTATCCGGCAGCGTCACCGCCGCCAGCACCGGCGCATTGGGCAACTCCTCCGGCGCGACCATCAGCGCCGGCGCCAGCCTCAACCTGGGCAGCGATGCCAGCCTCGCAGGCCTTAGCGGCAGCGGTGGTGTACTGATCGGCTCGGGCAGCACCTTGTCGGTGGGCGGCGTCAGTACCACCAGCACCTTCGACGGTGGCCTGGCCGGCGCTGGCGGCTTGACCAAAGTCGGCACCGGCACCCTCAACCTCACCGGCATCAATGGCATCACCGGCGACACCCTGGTCAGCGGCGGCACCCTGGACCTCAGCGGTTCGCTGGGCAGTGCCAACGTTGGCGTCAGCAGTGGCGCGACCCTGACCGGCACCGGTTCGTTGTTGGGCGCATTGAGCGTGGCCAACGGTGGTCATCTGGACCTGATTAGCGGCAACACCTTGTCGGTCGGTTCGCTGGCCTTGGGCAGCACCTCCAATATGGACGTCGCCCTCGGCGCACCGTCCACCAATTCGCTGCTGAACATCGGCGGCAACCTGACCCTGGACGGCATACTCAACGTCACCGACGCCGGTGGTTTTGGTATCGGTGTGTATCGCTTGATCAACTACACCGGCAGCCTGCTGAACCTGGGTATGAACGTGGGCGCCATCCCGGTCGGCTTCAGCCTGGCGGACCTGGCGGTGCAAACGTCGGTCGGCAACCAGATCAACTTGCTGGTGACGGCGCCAAACCTGAACCTGCGTTTCTGGGACGGCAGCCAAACCTCGCCAAACGGTACGGTGGACGGCGGCACCGGGACCTGGAGTTCCGGCAGCACCAACTGGACCTCGGTCAATGGTTTGCTGAACCAGACCTGGGCCAGCGACTTCGCAATCTTTCAGGGCATGGCGGGTAACGTGACGGTGAACGGCACGCAGACCTTTAACGGCATGCAGTTCGTCACCGACGGCTACAACCTGTTGACCGGCGCGGCGGGGCAGTTGACTGCGGTGAACGGCACCGGCGGCAATACAGCGATCCGGGTTGATCCGGGCTCCACAGCGACCATCGGCATCGGTATCGACGGCGCCGGCACCCTGGCCAAACTCGACAGCGGCACCCTGGTACTCAACGGCGCCAACAGTTATACCGGCGGCACCTTGCTTAATGGCGGCATGATAGTGGTTGGCAGCAACACGGCGCTGGGCAGCGGTCTTCTCACTACCGCTTCGGGCGTCACCCTTGACAGCAACAACGCCGTCACCCTCAGCAATACCGTCGATCTGGCCGGCAACTTGAACGTCGGTGGTTCGAATGCATTGACCCTCAACGGGGCAATCGGCGGTGTGGGCGGTTTGATCAAAGCCGGCGCGGCTAACCTGACCCTCGGTGGCAACAACAGCTTCCTCGGCCCGGTCGCGTTGAACGCTGGCGGGTTGATTCTGGCTTCCAATTCGGCGCTGGGCGCAGGTGCGCTGAAT
Source organism: Pseudomonas sp. MDT1-16 (assembly GCF_054898115.1). Classification (NCBI taxonomy): domain Bacteria; kingdom Pseudomonadati; phylum Pseudomonadota; class Gammaproteobacteria; order Pseudomonadales; family Pseudomonadaceae; genus Pseudomonas; species Pseudomonas sp. MDT1-16. Next base: position 4,215,288 of record NZ_CM142717.1, on the reverse strand, counting down.
GCCGCCAACGGCACCACCCTCGACGCCGCCTCTGCGGTCACCGTCAACAACGTGGTCAACCTGGCCGGTAACCTCGCCGTCGCTGGCACCGCAGACCTGACCCTTAACGGTGCCGTCAACGGCGCGGGCAGCCTGAGCAAAAACGGCGCGGCCAACCTGACCCTGAATGGCTTCAACGGCTTTCTCGGCGGTGTCACCCTGAATGCCGGGACCCTGACGGTCGGTAATGCCTCGGGCCTTGGCCTGGGTAACCTGACAGTCGTTGGCGCCTCGACGCTGGATACCAACACGGCGCTGAACCTGGCCAATAACATCGGGCTGAACGCCAACCTCGCGGTGAGCGGCAGCAATGACCTGACCCTCGGCGGTGTGCTCAGCGGCACCGCTGGCCTGACCAAGAATGGCGCGGCCAACCTGATCCTCAACGGCGTCAACACCCAGGGTGACACCACCCTGAACGCCGGCACCCTGACCCTCGGCAACGCCGCAGCGCTGGGCACTGGGGCGTTGACCGTCGCTGGCGCTTCCACGCTGGATAACAGCGCGGCGTTGAGCGTGGCCAACAACCTCAACGTCAATGCTGCGCTGAATCTGGCCGGCACCCATAACCTGGCCTTGTCCGGTGTTGTTGCCGGTGTCGGGACCCTGACGAAAAATGGCGCGGCGGACCTGACCCTCAGCGGCACCAACACCTTCAGCGGCACCTTCAACGTACTGGGCGGCAGCTTGAGCACCACCATCGCCACGGCCTTGGGCAACAACGCCGGAGTCAATCTGGGGGCGGGAACCCACCTCAACCTCGGCGCTTCCTCCCGCCTCGCCAGCCTCACTGGCAGCGGTGCGGCGCTTATTGGTGCTGGCAACACGCTAAGCATCGGCGGCAACAATTCGAGCAGCACTTTTGACGGAGATCTCACCGGCAGCGGTTTGCTGGACAAACTCGGCAGCGGCACTTTCACCCTCACGGGCATCAATTCCCTGACCGGCGACACCCGCATCAACGGCGGCACCCTGAATGTCAGCGGTTCGCTGGACAGTGCCAACGTTGCGGTCAACAGCGGCGGCACCCTCGCCGGCAGCGGCCGCCTCAACGGCGCGGTGAATGTCACCGATGGCGGCCGCGTTGCACTGGCCACCGGCAGCACGTTGTCAGTGGGTTCACTGGCCTTGAGTGGCAACTCCAACCTTGACGTCGGGCTCGGTGTGCCGGTGTCCGGTGGCGGCAATGCGCTGATCAATGTCGGCGGCAACCTGACCCTCGACGGCACCTTGAACGTCAGCGACATCGGCGGCTTCGGCAGCGGCGTGTATCGCATCATCAACTACACCGGCGCCTTGACCGACAACGGTCTGGTGGTCGGCAGCGTGCCGGGCAGTGTAGTGCCGGGTGACCTGCAAGTGCAGACGGCCGTGGGCAGCCAAGTCAACCTGCTGGTCACCGCACCGAACACCACCGTGCAGTTCTGGGACGGCGCGCAACTGGTCGGCAACGGCGCGATTAATGGCGGCAGCGGCGCCTGGGGCAGCGGCACCACTAACTGGACCAATGTCGACGGTACCCTCAATCAGGCCTGGGCTTCCAGCTTTGCGGTGTTCCAGGGCACGGCGGGCAACGTCACTGTCAACGGTGCGCAAACCATCACCGGCATGCAGTTCGTCACTGACGGCTACACCCTGTTGAATGGTACGGCGGGCCAATTGACGCTGGCCAATGGCGCATTGGGCAACGCGACCGTTCGGGTCGATCCGAACGCCACTGCCACGATCGGCGTGGCCATCAACGGTGCCGGCACCCTCGGCAAATACGACACCGGCACCCTGGTGCTCAACGCGGCCAACGGCTACACCGGCGGCACGACGCTGAACGGCGGCAAACTGGTCGTGGGCCACAACGGCGCCCTGGGCAGCGGTGTATTGACCGCCGCCAACGGCACTGCGCTGGACAGCAACATCGCGGTCAGCCTCGCTAACGCGGTGGTGCTGAACGGCGGGATGCGCGTGGCGGGCTCCAACGCGCTGACCCTCGGCGGCGTCGTCAGCGGCGCCGGCAGCTTGATCAAAAATGGCGCTTCAAGCCTGACCCTCAATGGCAGCAACACTTACGCAGGCGGCACGCAGTTGAACGCCGGTTCGTTGATGCTTGGCAACAACAGCGCCATCGGTACCGGTGCGGTCGGCGTCGGTGGCAGTGCTCAACTGGACAGCGCAGCCGCCCTGCAATTGGCGAACGCCATCAACCTCGCTGGCCAGTTGAACCTGGTCGGCACCCAGGACACCACGCTCAGTGGCGTAATCGCCGGCATCGGCAGTCTGGTGAAAAACGGCAATGGTGTGCTGTTGCTCAGCGGCGCCAGTACCTACAGCGGCGGCACCACCCTCAACGGCGGCAGTACCCGCGGGAACACCAGCAGCCTGCAAGGCGCGATCCTCAACAACGCCGCACTGACCTTCGAGCAAACCAGCAACGGCAGCTACACCGGCAACCTCACCGGCAGCGGTACGCTGAGCAAAAACGGCGCGGGCGACTTGTTGTTGACCGGCACCAGCGGCTTCACGGGTAACACCAACGTCCAGGCCGGCTCGTTGCTAGTCAATGGCACCCTCGACAGTGCCAACGTGAACGTGGCGAGCGGGGCAAAGATCGGTGGTAGCGGTCAACTCGGCGGCGCGGTGCAACTGGCCAGCGGTGCGACCCTGATCGGTGGCAGCAGTGCAACGCCGCTGTCGGTCGGTTCCCTGGCGTTGTCTTCGGGTACTAACCTGGACTTCAGTCTCGGCTCGGCCAGCAGCTCGACCACTGTGGTCGACGTCGCCGGTAACCTGACTCTCGACGGTACGCTGAACATCAGCAATGCCGGCAGCTTCGGCACCGGTGTCTATCAACTGTTCCGCTACGGCGGCAGCCTGGCCGACAACGGCCTGGCCTATGGCACGTTGCCGGGTGGGGTGTCGCCAGCAAGCCTGACCCTGCAAACGGCGCTGGCCAATCAGGTCAACCTGCTGGTGCAAAGTGCCGCGGGTGAAGTGCAGTTCTGGAACGGTGGCAAAACCAATGCCGATGGCAGCATCGTTGGCGGCAGCGGCATATGGGGCCCGAGCACTAACTGGACTAACGCCAGCGGCACCGCGAGCCTGGGTTCGAACCGCCGGTTCGCGGTGTTTGGTGGGCGGGGCGGTACCGTCACCGTGCTTGGTAATCAGGGCTTCACCGGGTTGCAGGTCCTCGACAATGGTTACAGCCTGGTTCAAGGCCCGGGCGGCAGTCTGACGCCGATCAACGCGACCGATGGCAGCCTGGCCGCTGTGCGGATCAATGGCGGCGTCACCACGGAAATCTCCGCGCCTGTGGTGGGCAGCGGCGGGATCGAGAAGCTGGATTCCGGCATCCTGGTGCTGAGCGGTGCCAACACCTACAGCGGCGGCACGACGGTCAGTGGCGGTACGTTGGTCGGTAACACCACCAGCCTGCGGGGGCGTTTCCTGAACAAAGCGCGGATGTTGTTTGCGCAGAACACCAACGGTCGTTTCAACGGAGTACTCAGCGGCACCGGCAACGTGGTCAAACAAGGCGCCGGGGTCTTGCTGCTGACGGGGGATCAGCCGTTCAGTGGCACTGTTGAAGTGGAGCAAGGCGTGTTGCAGGTGGGCGATGCTGCGACGCCGAGTACTTTTGGTGGTCAGGTCACCGTGGCCAATGGCGCCGGGTTGAGTGGTAACGGCAGCGTCGGTTCGGTGGACAACCATGGTCTGGTGGTGTCTGGTGCAAGCCAGGGCAACCTGCGCATCGCCGGTAACTTCACCAACGAAGCGGAGGGTGTGTTGGCGCTGACACTCACGTCAGCAACCGTCACGCCACTGGTGGTGGGCGGCACGGCGACCCTCAATGGAAGCCTTGTAGTGAGCAACCTCGTGCCATTTACCGGTAACACCACTTATGCGTTGATTACGGCGGGCGGAGGCGTCAACGGCACGTTTAGCACCATCAATCTGCCGGACACAGCATTCCTCGACACCTCGCTGGTGTACAACGCCAACGGAGTCGACCTGGCCGTCAGCCGCAACCAGACATCCTTCGTTGATGTCGCGGCCACCGGTAACCAGCGCAGCACGGCCTCGGCCCTGACCCGCAATGGCGTCGCCGGTGCGGCGCTGCAGAACGAAATCGTCAACCTTAGTAGCGCCGGTGCCCGTGCGGCGTTCGACAGCTTGTCCGGGGAAATTCACGCCAGCACCGCCAGCGCGATACTTGAAGACTCGCGTTACATCCGTGACGCCGTCAACGACCGCATGCGCCAACCGTCCTGCAGTGGGCGGGATGATCCACGCCGGACCCTGGCCCCGAGCGAGAATCGCCTGACCAGCGGCGGTTGCCACGGCGAAATGGTCGGCTGGATGCGTGCACTTGGCGCCTGGGGCGAGATGGATGGCGACAGCAACAGCGCCAAGCTTGATCGCAACCTCAGTGGCTTCATGCTCGGCACCGACAAACAGATCGACGATCAATGGCGGGCGGGGATGGCCGCCGGTTACACCCGCAGCGATCTGGACGCGCAGGACCGACGTTCCGACGCCACGGTCGAGAGCTACCACCTGGCGGCGTATCTGAACTCGCAGTTCGATGCATTGGCCGTGCGCCTGGGTGCGGCTTACAGCTGGCACGATATCGAAAGCAAACGCGACGTCAGCGTCGGCGCCTATAACGATCGGTTGGAGGCCCATTACGACGCGCGTAGTGCACAAGTGTTCGGTGAAGTGGGATACACCGTCAAAGCGGCCGGCATTGCACTGGAACCGTTTGCCGGTCTGTCCTACGTCAACTACGACAGCGAGACCGCCCATGAAAAAGGTGGAGTGGGGCGCCTGAAGGCCGACGCCGAACAGGACATCACCTTCTCCACCCTCGGGCTACGCGCCGGCAAAGTCATCACCCTGGCCAGCGGCGGGCAATTCACCCCCCGTGCCGCCCTCGGCTGGCGCCATGCTTTCGACGATACCGAACCGGACGCCGACCTGAGCTTCATCGATGGCGGCGCCTCGTTCAGCATCCAGGGTGTGCCGATTGCCAAGGACAGCGCACTGCTGGAAGCGGGCATCGACTTCCAGATCAGCCCGACCGGCAAACTCGGCCTCGGTTATTCGGGGCAGGTGTCGGGTAAAAACGAGGACCACGCAATGACGATCAGCTTCAGCCTTGGATTCTGATCGGCATTGAAGTGTTTTAGCCGCCCGTAAGGGCGGTGATCGTTCCCACGCTCTGCGCGGAGCGTGGGAACGATCAGTTGGCCCCTCAGAATGCTAGACTCGCTCGGATCGACCCCCACAAGGTGCCCCCATGAGCGAACCGATTCGTCTGACCCAGTACAGCCACGGCGCAGGTTGCGGCTGCAAGATTTCTCCCCAGGTGCTGGAGGTGATTCTGGCCGGCAGCGGGGCGCAGAACCTTGACCCGAATCTCTGGGTCGGCAACGCCTCGCGCGATGACGCAGCGGTGTATGCCATCGATGAAGAACGCGGCGTGGTATCGACCACCGACTTCTTCATGCCGATCGTCGACGACCCGTTCGATTTCGGCCGCATCGCCGCCACCAATGCCATCAGCGACATCTACGCCATGGGGGGCGATCCGTTGATGGCGATTGCGATCCTTGGCTGGCCGGTCAACGTACTGGCGCCGGAGATTGCCCGGGAGGTGATTCGCGGCGGGCGTTCGGTCTGCGATGAAGCGGGGATCCCGCTGGCCGGTGGGCATTCCATCGACGCACCGGAACCGATATTCGGCCTCGCCGTGACTGGTTTGGTGCAAAAGCGCCACATGAAACGCAACGACACCGCCACCGCCGGTAGCCTGCTCTACCTCACCAAACCGCTGGGCATCGGCATCCTCACCACCGCCGAAAAGAAGGGCAAGTTGCGCCATGCCGACATCGGCCTGGCCCGCGACTGGATGTGCACCCTGAACAAACCCGGCAGCCGCTTCGGCAAACTCGAGTGCGTCACCGCGATGACCGACGTCACCGGTTTTGGTCTGCTGGGGCATTTGGTGGAAATGGCCGACGGCAGCAACGTGACCGCTCGCATCGAGTACGACCGTGTGCCGCGTCTGCCGGGTGTCGAGTATTACCTCGACCAAGGCTGCGTGCCGGGCGGGACGCTGCGTAACTTCGACAGCTACGCCAGCAAGCTTGGACGTCTTCAGGAAATGCACAAACGCGTGCTCTGCGATCCGCAGACCAGCGGAGGCCTGCTGGTTGCGGTCACCCCCGAGGGCAATGAGCAATTCCTCAACGTGGCTGCCGAACTGGGCCTGACGCTTGAGCCGATCGGTGAGCTGATCGAGCGACAGACCAACGCGGTTGAGGTGTTTTGATGTCTATGGAATTCACCGATTACCGCGACATCTTCCTCAACGACCGGCCGATGATGGATGCCCGCGCGCCGGTCGAGTTTCTCAAAGGCTCATTCCCCGGCGTCATCAACCTGCCGCTGATGAATGACCTCGAGCGGCAACAGGTCGGCACTTGCTACAAGCAGCACGGTCAGCAAGCCGCCATCACGCTGGGGCACCAGTTGGTGTCCGGCGAGATAAAAACCGCTCGCATCCAGGCCTGGGCCGATTTTGCCCGGGCGCATCCTGATGGATATTTGTATTGTTTTCGTGGTGGTTTGCGTTCGCAGATCGTTCAGCAATGGCTCAAGGACGAGGCGGGCATCGACTATCCGCGAGTCGCTGGCGGTTACAAGGCTATGCGCACCTTCTTGCTCGACACGGTCGATCAGGCGCTTGCCCAGTGTGATTTTGTCTTGCTGGGCGGCATGACCGGCACTGGCAAAACCGAAGTGCTCACGCAGTTGAGCAACGGGCTGGACCTTGAAGGTCACGCCAATCATCGCGGCTCCAGTTTCGGTAAACGCGCCACCGGCCAACCCTCCAACATCGATTTTGAGAACCACCTGGCGGTGGACGTGCTGAAGAAGCGCGCCCACGGCATCGAGCAGTTTGTGCTGGAAGACGAGAGCCGTATGGTCGGCAGTTGCGCCTTGTCGCTGCCACTGTTTCAGGGCATGCAACAGTTTCCGATGGTCTGGCTTGAAGACAGCCTGGAAGGGCGGGTCGAACGGATCCTGCGCGATTACGTGGTGGACTTGTGTGCCGAGTTCATCGGCGTGCATGGCGATGAAGGCTTTGCGCTGTTTTCCGAGCGCCTGCTGGAGAGCCTGAACAATGTGCAGAAACGTTTGGGCGGTGAACGCCATCGGCGGATGTTGATTTTGATGGAAGACGCGCTGGCGGCGCAGGCGAGCAGTGGGGCAGTGGACCTGCATCGGGGTTGGATTGAAGGGTTGCTTCGCGAGTATTACGACCCGATGTATGCGTTTCAGCGGGAGAAGAAGGGGGGGCGCATTGAGTTCGCCGGGGAGCGGGCTGCCGTGCTCGACTACCTGCGAGCGCGTAGCAGCCAGAGGGCTGAGGGTTAAGCAGCGCCGCCCCGATCAACCCGCTGCAGCCGACACTTACGTCGGGCAGGTCTCGCGCCCGTTATCCAGGCCTTGCTTGTAGGCGTGGCTCTGCACGCTGGCCTTGCCGTTGTGCCAGGTCAGGGTGAGCACGTACAGCGAGTCGTAGTCGCTGGACTCCCAGTCATCGGTGATGTTCTGTTTCTTGCCGACGGCTTCTCCAGCGACCTTGTTGATCAACTCGGGCAGGTAGCCGTGGGACCAGGCGGTGTAGATGACCGAGTTGTGATACTTGTCGTGGAGCAATTCATCCGCCAGGTCGCTGGTGTCGTTGGCCGAGAAATTGATGTTCACCGGCAAGCCGAGCTTGATCGCGCTGGGGCTGATGGTCATCAGGGGGCGGATGTAGCTGTAGGAATTGTCCAGTTCGCCTTCCTCGACATTGCGTGTCGGGTTGGCGGCAAACACGTAGTTGGCCTTGCCGAATTTTTCCGGCAGCAAGGTGGCCAGGTCGATGGCGCGATTCAGACCCTGGCAGTTGAGCTGGCCGAGGCCACCTTCGGGTTTTTCCGCGTGACGCAGGAACACCAGCGTCTGGGTGCCGTCTGCCGGTTGAGCGCGGCTTTCGCTGGACTCAAGGAACAGGAACAGCGCGCTGGCCGCCAACAGGGAGGGCAGGACGACATACGCGCGATGTTTGAAGCGTTTGACGAGTTTCAAAGGGTTCATCATTTGAATAGGTGATCTTCAGCGCATTCGGTTAAGGCTGACAAACCTTTACACCGCGAGCTCCCAGCTTCGGGTGTTTTCCATGTCGTTGGGCCGGTCCGTTTCCGAAAGGGCAATCTTCAGAGTCCTCTGAAGCCCATTTGGTTCGATCCGAGCGAGTGCGCAGCACTGTAGCGGCAACCTTAGATGGGTTGGAGCAGGTTATCGATAAGATGTTGCGGATTTATGGACACAGTACACGTGAGGCGCCGCTGAAAGGCTGCAATCTTTTGATCTTGCTCATCAGCAATATTGATAACGCCAAAAGATCGCAGTCTACGGCAGCGCCTACATTATGATTAGCGTCTACTTTTCCGCGTGGATGCTCCCCATGACCGATTTGTCCGCATTCCCCATCACTCAAAAATGGCCCGCCCAGTACCCTGAGTGGATCCAGCTTTACTCCTTGCCAACACCCAACGGCGTCAAGGTGTCGATCATGCTCGAAGAGATCGGGCTGCCCTATGAACCGCATCGGGTGGGCTTCGATACCAATGATCAGCTGTCCCCCGAATTTCTTTCGCTGAACCCCAACAACAAGATCCCGGCGATCCTCGACCCCCACGGTCCGGGAGACAAACCCCTGGCGTTGTTCGAGTCCGGGGCGATTCTGATCTACCTGGCCGACAAGAGCGGGCAATTGTTGGATCAGGAATCGGCAGCGCGTTACGAAACCATTCAGTGGCTGATGTTTCAGATGGGAGGCATCGGGCCGATGTTCGGTCAGCTCGGGTTTTTCAACAAATTTGCCGGCAAGGACTACGAGGACAAACGTCCGCGCGACCGCTACGTTGATGAAAGCAAACGCCTGCTCAACGTCCTCAACAACCGTCTGGAAGGTCGCGACTGGATCATGGGCGAGCGTTACACCATCGCGGACATCGCGACCTTCCCCTGGGTGCGCAACCTGATTGGCTTCTATGAGGCCGGCGAGCGGGTGGGCATCAAGGACTTCGCGAACGTCACGCGGGTGCTGGAGCGCTTTCTGGCGCGGCCGGCGGTGATGCGCGGGCTGGAATCCCCAAGTAAAACGCTTCGATTTGATCAAGACCAAGGCAGGCCATGCACTCATTCGATTTCAAGCAAGTAGATGTCTTCAGCCGCGTTGCACTCAAGGGCAATCCGCTGGCGGTAGTGTTCGGCGCCGATGAGCTCAGCGATGAGCGCATGGCGGCGTTTGCCAGCTGGACCAACCTCAGCGAAACCACATTCATACTCGAACCGCGCGACCCTCGTGCCGACTACCGGGTACGGATCTTCACCACGCTGAACGAATTGCCGTTCGCCGGTCATCCGACACTGGGTACCTGCCATGCCTGGCTCGAGGCCGGTGGCGTGCCCAAGGGCGAAGACATCATTCAGGAGTGCGGGGTGGGGCTGGTGCGGGTCCGTCGACAGGGCACGGAGCTGGCCTTTCTCGCGCCGCCTCTGATAAAAACCGGGCCGGTGGACGCCGACTTGATGGCGCGTTTGCGGTCAGGGCTCGGGCTGGAGCAGGGCGCGATAGTCAGGGCCCAGTGGGTCGATAACGGCGCCGGATGGTTGGCAGTGATGGTCGAGGATCGCCAGCAGGTGCTGAACCTGCAACCGGATCATTCGCAAATGCTCGGCCTGGCCGTTGGTGTCATCGCGCCCTGGCATCCCGAGCGCGATGGCGATGGCGCACAGTTCGAAGTGCGGGCGTTCATCTCTGGCGACGGCATGCCGGAAGACCCCGCCACCGGCAGCCTGAACGCCGGGATTGCCCAATGGCTGCTCAGCGAAGGACTGGCGCCTGCGTCCTATGTGGTCAGCCAGGGCCTGACGATGGGCCGTGCCGGGCGCATTCAGGTCGAGCAAGTGGGCGACGAGATCTGGATCGGCGGCGCGGTGGTGACCTGTATCAGCGGAACCTTGACGCTGTAGGAGGCATGTAGCAGCTGCCGAGCCTGCGAGGCTGCGTTCGGCTCGGTCCGCGCTCGGGCGAAGCGGTCGTGTCCGGTGAACGCGAACTGCCTGAAAGAACACGGTTGCAGGTTTTACGACCGCTTCGCCCGAGCGCGGACCGAGCCGAACGCAGCCTCGCAGGCTCGACAGCTGCTACAAGGCTCGTATCTCAGTGATTATTGCCGAACCGGTAAGGGCTTATTCCGCGCCTGAGGTTTGTGCCCTGCGCCTTGCAGGGCATAAGCTTTGTCCCCTACGACTTTCGTCTCGTCCTCCGTTTTTCAGGAACCCCTCATGTCCAGTCAGTTCCCCGAAGCACGTCCCCGCCGTCTGCGCCGCAATGCGAGCCTGCGCAGCCTGTTCCAGGAAACCGAGTTCAGCTTGAACGATCTGGTGCTGCCGATTTTCGTCGAGGAAGAAATCGACGACTTCGTCCCCATCAACAGCATGCCCGGGGTGATGCGTATTCCGGAGTCGAAATTGGCGGGTGAGATCGAGCGTTATGCCCGGGCCGGGATCAAGTCGGTGATGACGTTCGGCGTGTCGCACCATTTGGACGGCAACGGCAGCGACACCTGGAGCGACAACGGTCTGGTGTCGCGCATGTCGCGCATCGCCAAGGATGCAGTGCCGGACATGATCGTGATGTCCGACACCTGTTTCTGTGAGTACACCGACCACGGCCATTGCGGCGTGCTGCACCACCATGAAGTCGACAACGACCAGACCCTGATCAACCTCGGCAAACAAGCGGTAGCTGCGGCTCGTGCCGGCGCCGATGTGATCGCTCCGTCGGCAGCCATGGACGGGCAGGTTCAGGCCATTCGCCGGGCGCTCGATGAAGCGGGATTGAGCCAGACCGCGATCATGGCCTATTCGACCAAGTTTGCCTCGGCGCTCTACGGTCCGTTCCGTGAAGCTGGCGGCAGCGCGCTCAAGGGCGACCGTAAAAGCTATCAGATGAACCCGATGAACCGCCGTGAAGCCGTGCGCGAATCACTGATGGATGAGCAGGAAGGCGCCGACGCGCTGATGGTCAAACCGGCCGGCGCGTACCTGGACATCATCCGCGACATCCGTGAAGCCTCGCGTTTGCCGCTGTCGGCGTATCAGGTGAGCGGCGAGTACGCGATGATCAAATTCGCGGCGCAGGCCGGGGCGATCGATGAAGATCGCGTGGTGCGTGAGAGCCTTGGCGCGATCAAGCGGGCAGGGGCGGATCTGATCTTTACCTACTTTGCGATGGATCTCGCCCTGGCCGGCATCTAAGTATCACCGCAGATGATCGTTCCCACGCTCCGCGTGGGAATGCAGCCCGGGACGCTCCGCGTCCCAGAAGCGGACGCGGAGCGTCTATTGAGGCATTCCCACGCGGAGCGTGGGAACGATCATCAGGGGGCGCCAAAAAACGGCCGAATCCCGTGATCCCGGAAGTACCGCTCGATCACCTTGGGATCGGCAGAGTTGTCGGCGATCGCCACGTACGTATCCGGCCGCAACAGATAAAACCCGTTACGCCCCAGGCCAGCCGCTTCAAACGCCGGCCGCCAGTCAAACACATGCAACGGCAAATGATGTTCGTGGCACCAGGCGATCATTTCGTCGCTGGTGTCGCCATACACATGCACCTGCCAGGTTGGACACTTCAGTGATTCGAAATTGTCCCCCTCACCGTCGTGAGCCCAAGGCAGACGGTCGCCACCGTGAACATGACCGGCAGCGCCCGTGCTCAAAGGCATCCCGCGATAATTCAGGGTGATCTGCGACACCGTCCGAAACAGAAACTCGCGGGATGCCTCAAACGATGCCATTTTCGGAAGCACGAATGGCGCCAGACGCGTGCGCAGCAAATCGGCCATACGCCCTTCGGCCGTGACGAAACTGAACACCCGATCGGTGGTGGCGACCAGTTTGCGGGCAAACGCGATGCGTTCGGTTTCGTAAGTGTCGAGGAGTTTGGCCTCAGCGCCGCCGCTCAACACCGCCGCGAGTTTCCAGGCAAGGTTGATGGCATCGCCAATTCCGGTGTTCATGCCCTGACCACCGGCGGGGCTGTGGACGTGGGCGGCGTCACCCAAAAGAAACGCGCGCCCGGTGCGAAAATGATCCGCCACCCGATGATGCACGCGGTAGGTTGAGAACCAGTTCAGTTGCTCGATCTTTACTTTCATATGCTCGATGGCCCTGCTGCTGACGTCTTCAAACTGGAGGGTTTCGGCATGATCGGCGCGCTCGTCGCGTACGGTGCCGATCAGGCGGGCGCGGCCTTCACCGGCCAAGGGAAACACCGCGAGAAAATCCGCTTCATCGAGATCCACGTGCAGTTCGCCGTTGAACGTCGGCCCGCTGGCTTGCACGTCGGCGACGTAGAAAACCTGCTGGTAGGTGCCCCCCGGGAAACCGGTGTCCAGGGTCTTGCGCACAATCGATCGGGCACCGTCGCAACCTGCCAGATAACAGGCCTGACAGGTTTCCTGCTGACCATCGGGCAGGCGCAGATGGGCGGTGATGCCGTCGCCGGTTTCCTCGAAACTTTCCAGTTCGGTGTTGCGCTCCACCTTGATACCAAAGGCTTCGAGGCGGTCTATCAGCAGCCGTTCGTGCTCATCCTGAGGAAAGATTTCGAGAAACGCATAGGGCGTCAGGCCCTCGCCGATGCGGGTCAGCGGCAAGTGCGCTACGGGTTCGCCCTTGACCCAGAAGTTCGCCGCGCCCACTCGATGACCGTTCTGCACAATGGCAGTGCTGAGGTCGAGCTGGCGATACAGCTCCAGCGTCCGCGCCTGGACGGCCAGCGCCCGCGACGTGGTGCCGGGTGCCGACGTCTTGTCGATGATGCGCACTTGCACGCCAAGCTTGCTCAGCCACAACGCCAGCACCAACCCGGTCGGGCCGGCGCCGATGATCAGTACGTCGCTACGATTCATGAGCTGTCCTCCTCGGTGTGTGGCTCAAGTATGGTTCAGCCCAGGCGTGAGGTCAGGCAGGCTGCCCAACGGAACAGGGGGCGGCAGCCACAGTCATAGCCTGCGCCATGCCATTGATCGTATGGTTAACTCGGCTCAACGGATTTGATGGAGCAACATGCAAGCCAATCGATTGATGATGAGCGTCGCCGCGCTGCTGGTTCTGGCCGGTTGCGGCACTCAGCGAACGCAGGAACCACCGGCGCGCAAGCCCGCGGAGGTCAAGGCCGAGATCGTGCGCCTGCTGCCGGTCAAAGCCACTGATCGCCGAGGCTGGGCCACCGATATTTACGCAGCATTTGCTGTTCAAAACATTTATCCGTCCACCCAAAACCTGTGCGCGGTACTGGCGGTCACCGAGCAGGAGTCGACCTTTCAGGTTGATCCACCCGTGCCGGGCCTGGGCAAGATCGCCCGCGAAGAGATCGACCGCCGCGCCGCCAAAGCCCATATCCCCGGCCTGCTGGTGAGCGGTGCGCTGCAGGTGAGTTCATCCACCGGAAAGAGCTACAGCGACCGACTCAATGCGGCGCGCAGCGAAAAGGAGCTCAGCGCGATCTTCGATGATTTCATCGGCATGGTGCCGATGGGCCGGACGCTGTTCGGTGGCTTCAACCCGGTGCACACCGGTGGGCCGATGCAGGTCAGCATCGATTTCGCCGAGCAACAGGCGAAGGCGTATCCGTACCCGGTGAACGGTTCGATCCGGCATGAAGTGTTCAGTCGTCGCGGTGGCATGTATTTCGGTATCGCCCACTTGCTCGGTTATCCGGTGACCTACAAACAACCGCTGTATCGCTTCGCCGATTTTAATGCCGGTTGGTACGCCAGTCGCAATGCCGCGTTTCAGAACGCGGTGAGTCGCGCTTCGGGCATACCGCTGGCGCTGGATGGGGACCTGGTCCGCTACGATTCGATCATGCCTGGCACCACGGAATTGGCAGTGCGCACCCTCGGCAAGCAGCTGGGCATGCGCAATCCGACCATTCGCGATCAATTGGAGGAGGGCAAAAACGTCGAGTTCGAGGACACCCAGCTCTATGCGCGGGTTTTCGCCCTGGCCGAGCAGGCAGAAGGTCGGCCATTACCGCGTGCGGTGTTGCCAGGGATCGTGCTGCAAAGCCCGAAAATCACCCGCAAACTCACCACGGCGTGGTTCGCCAAACGGGTCGATGAACGTTATCAGCGATGCATGGCGCGTGCGGGCAAGTGACCGACCGCAACAAACAAGCGTAAAAAAACCCGGCTGATGAGGACGGGTTTTTCATTGAGTACCGCGGTAAAACCATTCATTTATGCAGCGCCTATCAACAAGGCGCCAGTCGTGCTCAGGTGTTTGCCGCCGGAACCTGGGGCGGGGGGATCGCGGCACTTGGGTGATCGCCGTCAGATCACTTTCACCGCTCGACCGATGAACTGAATCGGCCCCGTAGGTTTGCCGGTCGGCGAGCCGTTGGGGTTTTCCAGGGTCAGCTCGAACAGCTGGTCGGGTTGCAGTGGCGGCAACTTGTCCAGCGGCACCGAGAGCATCTGCCCCGGTTTGACCAAGCCCAGGGACACCGGTCCTTGCCAGCCTTCAGCCTTGGTCCAGAACTCCAGTGCCTTGTCGGCCGGAACTTGCGCCACGCCCAGTGGGATCAACTGGATTTCCCTTGGATTGCTGGCCTGAATCACCCAACCCGGCGCTTTGTCCTGAGGGGCGACCAGTACCACCAGATAGGTCGGTTTGACCGTGGTTTGCGTCAACATCAAGGCGCCGAGCAACAAGGTCGCCGCCAGCCCCGCCCCCGCGAGCCCGCGCCACAGTGGCAGCAGGTTCCACCAGGATGACGACGCAACTGCCGCCCCTGCTGGTTGCCGGTTCAAGGCATGCACACTGCGCTCGATGCGTTGCCACAGGTGTGGGGTGGGTGCCAGGGGTTCGGCGAAGTCAGTCAGGTCGAGCAAGCGGCGTTCCCAGGTGTCGACCGCCGTGCGCAGTTCGACATCGTCGCGCAGGCGCTGTTGCACCTCGGTACGTCGCTGCGCCGGGAGCGTGCCCAGCACATATTCGCTGGCCAGCTCGTTGAGCTCTTCCGGGGTTTCATTCGCAGGTCTGGTGATCATCCCATGCACTCCCGCAATGCCGTCAGGCTCCGTTTGATCCAGGCTTTGACGGTGCCCAGCGGGGTGCCGAGTTTGTGTGATATTTCAGCGTGGGAAAAACCGTCGACGTAGGCGTGCAGAATGCAGCTGCGCCGCGCAGGTTCCAGTTGTTCCAGGCACAGATGAATGCGTGACGAGTGGACCTGAGCGTCGAAGGTTTCAGCGTTGTCCTGCATGTCGATCTCGCCCTGAACCTCGCGGCTGTTGTCACGGATGAAATTGAGCGCCAGATGCCGGGTCACGCTAAACATCCAGCCTCGCGCCGAACCCCGCGCCGGGTCGAACCGCGCGGCGCCGGCCCAGATCTTGAGGAACGCATCGTGGACAATATCCTCGGCCAGCGCAGTGTCGCGCACCAGGCGTTTGGCAACCCCCAGCAGGCGCGGACTCTCCTGCACATACAAATCCCGCAGGGCCTGACGGTCGCCGCGAGCGCAGGCGGCCAGATGGGCTTCGTAATCGAAAAGGGGTTGGGGCAAGGACACAGTGCTCAGCCGTCAAAGTGGGCAATAGCCCCGGACCAGAGGGCCGGGGCATGTGCAGAGCAGCGTAGACCAATTTCCCGCAGAACAGGTTTCAGTTGGCCGCCCAGAAAATATAGTCCGCCTGATACTTCACCGTTTCCTGCTTGCCCTTGTTGGCGGCCGTGCACTCGGTGTCTGGGGCCACGCCACCCTTGAGGGCTACGCGCTGGATGTAACTCACGCCGCTCATCGCGCCTTTGCCCTCGGCCGGGTTGGCCTTGACCAATTGGTAGGGGAGATTGCCCGGACTCGACGGTGCGACGGCCAATTGGGTGCCGGTGACTTTCGAGCCATCTTTCGCCTGCCAGGTAGCGGGGGGGCCGAAGTAGGTGCCGACCTGTTTGCCGCTGCGATCGTTGAGCACCGCTTTAGGCCCGACAAAAACCCATTCGGTCTGGCCGGCTGCATTGGCCTTGTCACGGCATTCGTAGGTGATCTCGCCGACCCCGGTGGTTTCCATGGCGACCTTGTGCCCCTCCGGCACCTTGATGCTGTCGGGCAGACCCGTCTGGGCATAAGCTGCAGGTAGAACAGCGAGTAAACCGGCAAGGCAAATCAGGTGTTTGGCGTTCATGAATTTCTCTCCGAAAATGAGTAACCCGCTCGGCAGCATCAGGGCTGCTACAGGTACTACCCATCGGAAAGCGAATTGGATGCAGTGGGTAAAAGAAATTTTCTAACATTGCCAGCGTCAGCTGCTACAAAGAGACAATCGCAAGGAGGTGTTTATGTACCAGCTCTACGGACACAAGAACTCTGGAGCTGCGGCGATAGAAGCCGCCCTTGAGCTCTGCGAGATTGCTTACCGTTTCATCGACGTTGAATCCTCTCCTGAAGCGACCCAGGCGCTGGAGAAACTCAATCCGCTCAAGCAGATTCCGACACTGCAATTGCCCGACGGCAGCGTTCTCACCGAGAGCGCGGCGATTCTGATTCATCTGGGGCTCACCTTTCCCGAGTCGAACCTGCTGCCGAAAAACGCCCCCGCGCGGGATCAGGCCATTCGCGGCCTGGTGTACATCGTCAGTAATTGCTATTCGGCGATTGGCATCATCGATTACCCGGAGCGCTGGTTGGCCGAGGCGGATGAATCGTCCAGGCAAAACCTCATGGCCGGCACCCGCGCGCGACTGCACTGGAGTTGGGAGGTGTTTGCCGATCAGTTTTCGGGCGATTTGTACCTGGGCGATGAAACGCCGGGGGCGCTGGATGTGCTGGCGGCGGTGGTTTCCAGGTGGGCGGGCAGTCGGGAGCATTTACGCAGTGCCCGCCCCGGGTTTTTCGCCTGGCTGGAACGCATCGACCGGCACCCGACATTGGCACCGGTCTTTGCGCGGCATTGGCCAGCCTGAAAAGGTCTGCTCTTATTCGCCGCGGATGTACTGTTCCAACTGACGAATCAGTTCAGCCTGTTCGGCGATGGCCTCCTTGACCAGGTCGCCGATCGACAGCAAGCCGATCAATGTGCCGTTTTCCACCACTGGCAAATGGCGCAGGCGTTTGTCGGACATGATGCCCATGCAGGTTTCGACGGTTTGATGGGTGTCCACGGTGATGACCGGCGAGACCATGATGTCTCCGACCGGCGTACCGACGGAGGAGCGGCCCTTGAGCACGAGTTTGCGCGCATAGTCGCGCTCGCTGATGATGCCGACGACCTCGCCATTCTTCACGACCGGCAATGCGCCGACGTTTTTCGCGGCCATGACCATCAGCGCTTCCAGCACCATTTGATGCGGCGCGATGGTGTGGACTTCATGATTCTGTTCAGCCTTTAACTTCAGCAGTTGGGCGACGGTTTTCATGGCGGTTTCTCAGGTGTTGTCGTTGTCCTTGAAGAATCGTAGACCCAGGCGCTGAGGGCAAGGGAGAAAGCGGCAGATAACACGCAAAAAACGCCATTCAGTGGTTTTTCTTCTGAAAACCTCACGTACCAGATCGATAAACGCCTGCAATTCGGCAGCAACTTCAAGAGCCACAGGCTGCCAAATCCTTAAGCCTCCACGCTATCCATCCCGATCCCGCGTAGAATCCCCTTCTGAATAAGATTCGAGGTTGCAGTGGTGGATTTACAGCAGGGCTTCGTCCTGACCCGGCATTGGCGCGATACCCCGGCCGGCACGGAAGTCGAGTTCTGGCTGGCGACCGATGCCGGTCCCCAGCGGATACGCCTGCCTCATCAACCGTCGGTGGCGTTTATCCCCGCAGTGCAACGGGAGCAGGCTGAAGCGCTGCTGCGCGGCGAAAAGAACGTCGAGCTGCGGCCGTTGGCGTTGCTGGATTTCGAGCACCGTCCGGTGCTTGGCTTGTATTGCCGGCAGCACCGTCAGCTGATGCGCCTGGAAACCACGCTGCGCAAGGCCGGCGTCGACATGTTCGAAGCCGACGTACGTCCGCCGGAACGCTACATGATGGAGCGTTTTATCACCGCGCCGGTCCTGTTCAGTGGCACGCCGAATAGCGAGGGCCTGCTGCTCGATGCGCAGATGAAACCCGACCCCGATTACCGACCGAGCCTCAAGCTGGTCTCCCTGGACATCGAAACCACCGCTCAGGGCGAGTTGTACTCCATCGCCCTGGAAGGCTGTGGTGAGCGCCAGGTCTACATGCTCGGCCCGCCCAACGGTGATGACAGCGAGGTGGATTTCCAGCTCGAATACTGCGACTCCCGAACCCTGCTGCTGAAAAAACTCAACGAGTGGTTCGCCCGCCACGACCCCGACGCGATCATCGGCTGGAACGTTGTGCAGTTCGACCTGCGCGTACTCCATGAACACGCCCGGCGCCTGGCGGTGCCGCTGAAGCTGGGCCGTGGTGGCGAGGAAATGCAATGGCGCGAACACGGTAGCCGCAACCATTACTTCGCCTCGGCCGCCGGCCGGCTGATCATCGACGGCATCGAGTCCCTGCGCTCGGCGACCTGGAGTTTCCCCTCGTTCAGCCTGGAAAACGTCGCGCAAACCCTGCTCGGCGAGGGCAAGTCGATCGACAATCCGTACCAGCGCATGGACGAAATCAACCGCATGTTCGCCGAGGACAAACCGGCCCTGGCCAAGTACAACCTCAAGGACTGCGAGCTGGTGACGCGGATTTTCGCCAAGACCGAGCTGCTGACCTTCTTGTTGGAACGGGCTAGCGTCACCGGGTTGCCGGCTGATCGCAGCGGCGGCTCGGTGGCGGCGTTCACTCACCTTTACATGCCGCTGATGCACCGCCAGGGTTTCGTTGCGCCGAACCTCGGGAACAAGCCTGCGCAAGCCAGCCCCGGCGGTTTTGTCATGGACTCGCAACCGGGCCTGTACGAGTCGGTGCTGGTGCTCGACTACAAAAGCCTCTATCCATCGATCATCCGTACCTTCCTCATCGACCCGGTGGGCTTGATCGAGGGGCTTAAACATCCCGATGACAGCGAGTCGGTGCCGGGTTTTCGCGGTGCGCGATTTTCAAGAACCCGGCATTGCCTGCCCGCTATCGTTGCCCGGGTTGCTGAAGGTCGCGAAACCGCCAAGCGTGAACACAATGCGCCGCTGTCCCAGGCCCTGAAGATCATCATGAACGCCTTTTACGGCGTGCTCGGTTCCAGCGGTTGCCGCTTCTTCGATACACGCCTGGCGTCGTCCATTACCTTGCGCGGCCACGAGATCATGCTGCGTACCCGACAGCTGATCGAAGCCCAGGGCCACACGGTGATTTACGGCGACACTGACTCGACCTTCGTCTGGCTGCGCCACGCGCACGGTCAGCAGGAAGCCGCACAGATTGGCCGCGCGCTGGTGGATCACGTCAACCAGTGGTGGCGCGAGCATGTGCAGCAGGAATACGGTCTGGACAGTGCGCTGGAGTTGCAGTTCGAAACCCACTACAAGCGCTTTCTGATGCCGACCATTCGCGGCGCCGAGGAGGGCAGCAAGAAGCGCTATGCGGGGCTTGTGACCCGCGCCGATGGCACCGATGAAATGATCTACAAAGGCCTGGAAACCGTGCGCACCGACTGGTCGCCGCTGGCCCGGCAGTTCCAGCAGGAGCTGTACCTGCGCATCTTCAATCGCAAACCCTATCAGGACTATGTACGCGACTACGTGCGCAAGACGTTGGCGGGAGAATTCGACGACCGCCTGATCTACCGCAAGCGCCTGCGCCGCACCCTCGATGACTATCAGCGCAACGTGCCGCCCCACGTGCGGGCCGCGCGGATTGCCGATGATTACAACGACCAGCAGGGTCGCCCGCGGCAATATCAGAACGGTGGCTGGATCAGTTACGTGATCACCGTCGCCGGGCCCGAACCGCTGGAAATTCGCAGCGCGCCCATCGACTACGACCACTACGTCACCCGGCAACTGCAACCGGTAGCGGACGCGATTCTGCCGTTCGTGGACGACGACTTTTCAACCTTGATTGGTGGGCAGTTGGGCCTGTTTTGAATCCAGCAGCAACAACGTCCAGTCATCCAGGATGCCGTGGAAATACCGGCCCAGTGCTTGATGAAAGTCGCTGTTAGCGCTGGCAACCTGGGCAAACAGCGTCATGGAAGAGTGAAACTTGAGATCGTCGGGGTGGCCGAAGATGGCGGCAATCGAGCTCTTTTCGATGTTCAGCACCAACTGAGTGCAGGTGCGCAATCGTGAACCCAGCAGCGGATGATTCAGGTACGCCGCCGCTTCCTCTTTGGAACGAATGGCAAAGTGGCGGGACATCTCGCTGCCGCCTAACCCTGCGAATTGCGGAAAGATGAACCACATCCAGTGGCTACGCTTGTGACCCTCCTTCAGCTCGGTCTGGACCCGTTTAAACACCGGGTCCTGGGCCAGGATAAAGCGTTGCAGATTAAAGGAATCGAGCTGATCGGTGCTTCTCATGCAGAAGCCCTCTGACAAAACCGCGATGGCTCAGACCATGGCCAACCGCTGTTTGTGTTGTGGCGCGCGAAACGCGTGGTCCAGCGCCTCCAGATCCCCAGCTTCGAGCCGTAATTGCGCCGCTTGCGCATTCAGTTGCACATGTTCAGGTTTGACCGCTTTGGGGATGGCGATCACACCTTCCTGCCGCAGAATCCATGCCAGCGATACTTGGGCAGGCGTCACCCCGTGACGGGCGGCAACCTGCTTGAGGGTTGAATTGACCAGCATATGCCCACCCTGGCCAATCGGACAGTAGGCCATGACTGGCAGGTGTTGCTGCTGGCACCAGGGCAGCAAGTCGAAATCGATGCCGCGCTCCTCCAGGTTGTAGAGCACCTGATTGGTAGCACAGGCCGGGGAGGCCAGTTCTTCCAGGTCGTCGACGTCGAAATTGGACACTCCCCAGCGACCAATCTTGCCTTCTTCGCGCAAACGTTCAAAGGCCTCGACCGTTTCTTCGAGGGGATACTGGCCGCGCCAGTGCAGCAGGTAGAGATCGATGTAATCGGTATCCAGTCGCCGCAGACTGCGCTCGCACGCTTGGGGGATGCCTTTGCGGCTGGCGTTGTGCGGGTAGACCTTGCTGACGAGAAAGACTTCGTCACGCAAGCCCGCGATGGCTTCACCGACCACGTCCTCAGCACCGCCCTCGCCGTACATTTCAGCGGTGTCGATGAGGGTCATGCCCAATTCGATCCCCAGGCGCAATGCAGCCACTTCTTGAGTGTGTCGGGAGCGGTCTTCGCCCATGCGCCAAGTGCCTTGGCCGATGACCGGTACATTGACGCCAGCCAACGCTAGGGTCCGCATCAAAACCTCCTTTCTGAATTTCGTTCGATACTTTAGTGGGCAGCAGAATAGCCCGGTGGTTCCGTCGACCTGTAGCAGCTGTCGAGCCTGCGAGGCTGCGTTCGGCTGCGAAGCAGTCGCCGAATCAAACAATGGGGTGTTCCAGGAGCATCGCGTGCGCAGGAACTGCGAGGACTTCGGTCGAGCGCGACCCCGGCTCGGACGCAGCCTCGCAGGCTCGGCAGCTGCTACATGATCGTGTGATGTCGGATGTTTAGTTGGAAGAAAACTTCAGGACAGTGCTCTGGGTATAGGTCTTGCCGGGGTCCAGTCGCGTGGAAGGAAAGGTCGGCTGATTCGGTGAGTCTGGATAATGCTGGGTCTCCAGCGTGAACGCTCCCCAGTGCGGATAGACCTTGCCAGCCTTGCCCTTGA
Organism: Pseudomonas sp. MDT1-16; assembly: GCF_054898115.1. Taxonomy (NCBI): domain Bacteria; kingdom Pseudomonadati; phylum Pseudomonadota; class Gammaproteobacteria; order Pseudomonadales; family Pseudomonadaceae; genus Pseudomonas; species Pseudomonas sp. MDT1-16. The sequence goes on along the minus strand of NZ_CM142717.1, from coordinate 4,193,379 downwards.
CCGAGCCGTCGAGGAAGTTGCTGGTGTAGAACTGCACCCCGGGCTCGGTGGTGTAGAGCTGCAATCGACGGCCGGATTGCGCATCGCTGACTTCGGCAGCAAGTTGGCCCAGATCACCCATGGCGTTCAGCACCCAGTTGAAATCGAAGCCACCCTGTTTCGGTTCGGCAAACTTCAACTGTGGGTGATCGGCTTTTATGTGCTTGCCAATGGCGGTCGGTTGGGTGAAATCCATCGGTGTGCCGGCCACCGGGGCCAGTTCACCGGTAGGGATCAGCTTGCCCGTGACCGGCGTGTAATGGCTGGCGTGCAAGGTGGCGAGCTGTTTCAGCACATCACCGTTACCGGCGCCGGCCAGGTTGAAATAGCTGTGATTGGTCAGGTTCAACACCGTGGGTTTATCGCTGGAAGCCTTGTAGTCGATGTGCAGCTCGTTGTCCTCGTTGAGGCTGTAGGTGAGCTCGGTTTTCAGGTTGCCGGGGAAGCCCATTTCACCGTCCACCGACAGATACGTCAGGGTCACGCCCACCGAATCCTTGCCTGTTCTCGGTTGAGCTTTCCAGACGTGTTTGTCAAAACCCTGAGGGCCGCCGTGCAGCGAATTGGAACCATCGTTAAGCGGCACCTGATAGCGCTTGCCGTCCAGTTCGAAAGCACCGTTGGCCAGACGATTGCCGAAGCGCCCGATGGTCGCACCGAAGTACGCCGTGCCGCTTTGATAACCCTGCACGTCATCGAAACCGAGCACCACATCCTCGAACTTGCCGTTTTTGTCCGGCACTTTCAGCGACTGCAGGATGCCGCCGTAGGTAATGATCGTGGCAGTCAGGCCATGGCTGTTGCGCAAGATGTATTGCGCGACGGGTGTGCCGTCATTGGTTTTGCCGAAGGCCTTGTGTTCGCTGGACAGGCGCGCAGCCTGGGCGGAGAGGGTGGCGATCATCAGGGACAGTCCGAGGGCGCAGAGTAAAGGATTTATAGCTTATGTATGGGCTGTTGCAATTATAAAGTATGACTAATGTGATGATCCTCTTAACGGCGGCCAACGCTTACGGACCGTCGGCACTGCACTTTTTCAGGATTCACGGCTCTATCCTTGGCCAGCCTGCGGCGATCCCCACCGCCGGCAGATACCCAAGTTCGAGAACCCATGGCTCGAGTTTTACCCCTCACCACCACGCCAATCCGCCGCCATTGCCTGCTGTTGGCCTGCTTGTCGATGCTCGCAGCCTCCGGGTGCAGTCAGCAGCAGGGCAGCGACATCGTCAGCCAGTTCCGCGAAGGCAAACCCCAGGAGTTTCTCCAGACCAGCGTCGACCGCATGGCGACCCTGGCGATGCGTGACAACCTCGACAGCCTCTACCTGCTGATGAGCAAGCTCTACCTGCGCAACCCGGACGAGCTGAAAAAATCCGGCTTCCTCGATGCCCGCACCGCTGGCAAGCAAGTGCGCATGGCCATCGAACAGCAACAGCCGCTGCCGACCCTGGGTGGCAAAAAAGACCTGGCCGCGCTGAGTTACGCCATGAGCCCGGAATTTCTCGGCGACCGGGTCGGTGCTTTCATCTATGCCATCGGTAGCATGCTCGTCACCGCCCACGGCAATCGGCTCGAGTTCTACATGACGGATGCGATCAACCCGACGTTCGTCAGCAACGCTGCCCGCAACATCGAGAAAGCCACCTGGATACTCAGCCAGCGGCAAAACAAGCACGGCGAGCCTTTGCTGTTCTCCAACGAAATATCGGAGGAGGGCAGCAACCTGAGTTTTGCCGTGGAGTTCGGCAAGATCGTCGCGCGGCTGGACTTGCTGACGCAGTTGCTCGACGAACGCTACCGCCGGATCGGTTTGAATTACGCGCAGAGTTTGTTGTTTTTGAATTTCTTGCCGGTGCAGTAAGCAAGGAAGTGCATAAAGATAGATCGCATCGATATAAGTGGTTATAAGAAAAATCGCTATGCTGCGGGCCAGATTTTTATGCGTTTTTTGTGGGCGTGTTAATGGAATTCGGTAATTTCGGTTTAGTCGTTGCAGGTCTGGTAGTCGGCTTTATTGTCGGGATGACTGGCGTGGGTGGCGGTTCGTTGATGACCCCCATTCTGTTGTGGTTCGGCGTCAATCCGGCCACTGCAGTGGGCACGGATTTGCTGTACGCAGCGATTACCAAGTCCAGTGGCGTGCTGGTTCACAGAAAGAACAAGAACATCGACTGGGCAATTACCGGTTGGTTGACCCTCGGCAGTGTGCCGGCGGTGGCGCTGACGCTGTGGTTCCTGAGCACCTTGCAGACATCGCCCGAGGCGATGAACGCTGTTATCAAACAGGCGTTGGGCTTTGTATTGTTTGCAACGGCGCTGGCGATTTTCTTCAAGAAACGCCTGCTCGATTTCGCCCATAAGCGTGCGGGTGGCAATTACAACCCCAGCGGCAACCGCTTGAATGTACTGACCGTGATCACCGGCCTGGTCCTCGGCACCATGGTTGCCCTGACCTCCATCGGCGCTGGCGCCCTGGGCACCGTGGCATTGTTCATTCTTTATCCGCTGCTGCCGACCCGCCGTCTGGTGGGCACGGAAATCGCGCACGCCGTACCGCTGACCCTGGTTGCAGGCCTCGGCCATGCGAGCATGGGCAACATGGATTGGCACGTGCTGGGTTACTTGCTGGTCGGTTCGCTGCCGGGGATTTACCTGGGCAGCCACCTGACGGGCCGCATCTCCGATGAAGTGTTGCGTCCTTGCCTGGCCACGATGCTGGTGCTGATCGGTTACAAGCTGGCCTTTTAGCCGACACAGGTTCCAGAAACAAACCACCTCCTGCAACGTTTAGGTGCTACGGTGGAAAGCCCGCCTTCATTTACCCGTGAATGACCTGTCGGCATTTCCCCGTGATCGACAAGAGGTGGCACGTGTACACGCTAATTGCTGAATATCAAAGCCGCGAAGCCGGGTATTGCTTCGACAGACTGTCGTGACCGCCCCGCCCAAAAGCCTGCCGCTGATTCTCAGTGAGCTGCGCACCGCCACGACCCGGCAGCATCAAGTGCTGGAAAAACGCATTCCGTTTTTCACCGCCGATTTATTGCTCTACACCCGCCTGATCGAGGCCTACTACGGTTTTTATCGGCCGCTGGAAAACCTGCTGTTCCCGGTGGCGATGACCATTCCCGGTCTGGACTGGCTGATTCGTAGCAAAACCCCGTCGCTTGAAGCCGATCTGTATGCCTTGGGGCTGGACGCTGGCGCCATCGATGCCATCCCCCTCTGCCAGTTTTCCTTTCAGCCCCGCTCCATTGCCGATGTGCTGGGTGTGTTGTACGTCCTTGAAGGAGCGACGCTGGGCGGGCAATCGCTGCACAACGGCCTGCACTCGCGCCTCGGTGTCGACGAACACACGGGCGGCCGTTTTTTTGCGGTGTACGGCACGTCGACCTTGCTGATGTGGCGCGGTTTCCTGAAGTGCCTGTATGAGGTGTGCGACCCCGCTGAACGGGCGGCGTCGGTGACCGCAGCCCAGGTGACGTTCGAGGCCTTCGAAGGTTGGCTTGAGCGCTGCGAGGTATTGGTATGAATCGCCTCACTGATGAGCAACTCGACGCCGCGCTCGCCGAGTGCGCCCGCGAGGCGATCCGGATTCCGGGGTCGATCCAGCCCCATGGCGTTCTGCTGGTCCTGAGTGAGCCTGAGTTGATCATCCAGCAGATCAGCCGCAATTGTGCGTCGTTGCTCGGTCAGACGGCGGCGGCTTTATTGCAGCAACCGTTGACGATGCTGTCGGGTGCCACGGCGGCAGAGCAGGTCCGTCAGGCGCTGTTGTTGGATGACCTGGAGGAAGCCAATCCGTTGTTGCTGGAGATGGCAGGGCGGGGATTCAACGGATCGCTCAACCGACATGACGGCGTGATTATTCTTGAGCTGGAGCCGTTGCACGACGTTGCGTCGGACAACACCGGCATGCTGCTTCGGGCCTTGCGGCGGATGCAGGCCGCCAGTACGCTGGACGACTTGTACACCGTCAGTGTCGATGAAATTCGCCGCCTGACCGGCTTCGACCGGGTGATGATTTATCGCTTCCAGCCGGCGGGGCATGGGCAAGTCATCAGCGAGGCGCTGGGCGGGGTTCTGCCCGGTTACCTGGGGCAATGTTTCCCCGCCTCGGACATTCCCCCGCAGGCGCGTGAGCTGTATCGCCTGAACTGGATTCGGGTGATCCCGGATGCGCGTTATGTGCCGGTGCCGATTCTTCCGGTGTTGCGCCCTGACACCGGACAGCCGCTGGACCTGGGTTTTTCGGTCCTGCGCAGCGTGTCGCCGGTGCACTGCCAGTACCTGGAAAACATGGGCGTGCGGGCCTCCATGAGCTTGTCTTTGCTTGCGAACGATCAGCTTTGGGGGCTGATCACGTGTGCCCATCCTGAACCGTTGCTGGTGAGCCATTCGGTGCGCACGATGTGCGCCGCGATCGCCCAGTTGCTCAGCGTGCAGATCACGGCACTGCACACCCGGGACGAACAGCGCCAGCGTGAACAGAAATCCCGGCTGCTCAATGAACTGACCGCAGCGATGCGCCTGGCTGACCGCGATGTGCTGGAGGGGTTGCTCAACCACCCGGAGCCATTGCAAGCCCTGACCGGGGCCAGTGGCGTCGCCGTATTGATCGAAGACCGCTTGCAGCTGTTCGGTGAGTGCCCGACGGTTGAGCAGGTACGCGCGCTTTACCTGTGGGTGCGCGAGCAGTGCCTGAAAAGCGGCGAGCCGCTGTTGACCGACCACCTGCAAGGCCTGCACGGTGCCAGCGCCCTCTACAGTGACGTGGCCAGCGGTCTGCTGGCGTTCGTGCTGCCCAAACCGGTGGACAACGGCGTCCTGTGGTTCCGCCCGCAACTGCGCTCCAGCCGGAAGTGGAGCGGCAATCCTGATGAGCATTTCAGTGCCGGAGACGACAACCGTTTGCAACCGCGTACTTCCTTTGCGCTGTGGGAACAGCAAGTGGAGGGCAGGGCGCGCGAATGGAGCGCGGCGGATACTTATGCGGTCAAAGAGCTACGCCGCAGTGCCATCGAAAACGACCTCGCCCGTCAGGTGCTCCGCGAGCATGAAGCCGTCCGCAAGCGTGATGAGTTGGTGGCGGTGGTATCCCATGACCTGCGCAATCCCATGACCATTATCATCATGCAATGCGGAATGATGCAGCGCCTGGTTGCCAGGGACGAAGGCAAGCATACCGTGCGCCTGAGCGCGGCCCTGGGCACCATGGAGCAAGCCACCGCAAGGATGAACACCCTGATTGCCGATTTGCTGGACAAGTCGAAACTCGATGCAGGCAAGTACCCACTCGAGTGCAAGCCGCTGGATGTGGTCAAACTGCTTCAAGAGGTCTGTGGGTTGCTGGTGACCCTCACGTCCCACAAAAACATCGAGCTCAACTGCAGCAGTTCTGAAGGATTGAGCATCGACGCCGATCCCCAACGGTTGTTCCAGGTGCTGTCGAACCTGTTGGGTAACGCGGTTAAATTCACCCCCTCGGGCGGACGTATTGACCTCAGCGCCCGCCAGGTAGACGGCAAGGTACTGATCTCGGTGCGCGACAATGGCGGTGGTATCCACGCCGTGCATTTGCCGCACATCTTCGAGCGCTACTGGTCGGTTCGTGACGGTAATCCCAACGGCAGTGGCCTGGGGTTGTACATCTGCCGCAGCATCGTGCAGGCCCATGGCGGAGAGCTTTGGGCCGAGAGCGAACCGGGGATTGGCAGCGTGTTTACCTTTTCCATTCCGGCGTTAGTGGCTGACGCGGCTTAGGGGCGGGTCAGAATCTCCAGCAGATGCCCGTCCGGGTCATCGAAATAAACCCGCCGGCCACCGCCGTAATCGTTGATCTCGTTCGGTCGTTGCTTGCCGGGGTCGGCCCACCAGGGTTGTTTTCGTGCTTGCAGGCGGGCGAAGGCCGCATCGAAATCGTCGTCACCGATCAAAAACGCGTAGTGCTGGGAGGCAATCGGCGGGTCATTGTCGTAGAAGTCCAGTGACACACCGTTGTCGAACGTGACGATCAGCATCGGGCCGAAGGGTTCGGGGCTGGGCAGGCCGAGGATTTCTGCCAGGTAGTTTGCTGATGTCTGCTTGTCGCGGCACCAGACAATGGTGTGGTTCAGCTGAGCGCTCATTCACAGGTCCTCACGGCGGATCAGGGCGTTGTTGTTGCGCGATGAGATTAGCTCAGCCTGTTGCGCAATGACCGCCCTGACCTAAGCTTGGGGCAAGGCGAGAGACAATTGCGGTGCGTCACCCGGAACGAACGCCGCGATGCGCAATCATTAGAGCGTGGATATCAAAAGGAGATGCGCATGCTCATCAGGTCATTGACCCTGACTACCCTGCTGGCTTTCGCCGGCCCCTTGTTCGCTGCCGACAGCGACTCACCTCTGGATATGGACAAGGGCAGGTCCCGGCCACTGATTGTCATCGCTCCGAGCACGGTCGACCCCACGTGGGTCAGCCTTAAAAAGTCGCTGGATGAGCCGGCCAACCGCAAGGGTTTCACCGAGCGAAACATGGTCCTGTACACCGTGCTCAATTTGATGGGCCAGCGCGACGGCAAAGACTTGGGTCCACAAGACACGGCGGCATTGATCCGCTCGCTCAAGTTGGGGGCCGGCGCGAAGAGCAAAGTCATCCTGGTGGGCAAGGACGGGGAAAAGAAATTCGAGAGTTCGGGGGATGAATCAAAATCGGTCGATTTGAAGAAAATTTTCGAGACCATCGACGCGTTGCCAGTGACCGAGAAAGAAACTGCTGCACCGACGGTCGCGACGCCCGTTGTAGCCGAACCGGCCACCAAGGGTGCCAAAGGCGCAAAACCGGGCAAACCGGCCAAGCCCCCTGAAATGCCGGACGATTAAACGCAGACTTTTGTAGCAGCTGGCGCAGCCTGCGCCAGCTGCTACAACAATGAAAAATGGGCGACCTCTGGAGGTCGCCCATTTTTTTGCTCGGCTGTTGCTAAAAAACCGGGTGTTCCAGGGAGAGATGTATTGGCTTCTATTGGTCTCGGAAATGTCCTGCAAGTCCTGTCGGACTTCATGAACTGGTTTCTGTCAGAGCGCACCGCTAGCCTTCGTCAGCCACCGCAAAATCGCGGTCGGACGTGGGAGTCCGCAACACTGAGGGATCCAGGGACGAAAACACCAATGGCACAATAAGGAGCTCGTCTGTGAAAAAATTCAGCAAGAATCAACCGCAAACCCTAACCAACGCCAATCATCTCGGTCCCGCGAAGCTGTGTGAAACCTCAAAAGACGCAGTCATTCGAAATCCCACGCGTACCGCCACGACCAAGCAGATCTTCACTGTTGCCCCCGGTGTCGACACACTAGCCCTGCTAAATCAGGCCTGTGAGACCCTTGCCTCCCTGAATGTCCTGATTGCGGATTTTACCGGCAAACTGGAAGGCTCGAACCGCAATGTGCTGCTGTCGATTCAGCCATTGGCGTCGGTCGCCGAGTTGTTGGTGAATCAGGCACGGGAAAATCTTGATCCGAGAAGCGATGCGCCTGACGCTCAGCCGCCGACTCGGCATTGAGCTGACGCAGTATCGACAAGGGGCGACCTCAAGGGGGGCGGACATTTTTCTGCCCGCTAGAGATCTGTAGCAGCTGCCGAGCCTGCGAGGCTGCGTTCGGCTCGGCTCGGCTCGGTCCGCGCTCGGGCGAAGCAGTCGTAAAACATGCAACCGCGTTCTTTCAGGAAAACCCATTAGCCGGATGGCGACCGCTCCGCGCTCGAACGCAGCCTCGCAGGCTCGGCAGCTGCTACGAGAAATCGCGCTTCTCGGCTACTTGGCCAGTGCGCTCAATATTTTGTGAGCAATCTTGATTCGCTCAGGGATCGGGTAGTTTTTGTTGGCCAGGATTACGATGCCGATGTCTTTCGACGGTACGTACGCCACGTAGGCACCGAAGCCGCTCGTTGAACCGGTTTTGTTGATCAGCACGCTTTTCGGTTGAGGTTGCGGCGGGTTCAGCCACTGGACTTCGTGAGCCTCCATCGCCATCTGCGTCGAGTTACCCGCCAGCAATGTATCGAGGGTGACCGGGTAGTTGTAGAACTCCCAGCCCAACCCCTGAGTCATCTCGCCCACCTTGTAGTAACCGGAATGCGTCGTGGCGACTGCCCGCTGCAGCGGATCTTCAAGGCTGGTCGGTTTCATGTTCGCTTCAACATAACGAATCAGGTCCGCGGCGCTGGTTTTCACGCCATAAGCCTCCGAATCCAGTGCCCCCGGCCCAACCCGCACAGGCTTGTCATCCTTGTTGTAACCCTGAGCGTAAAGTCCCATTTGAGCCTGTGGCACCTTGAGGTAGGTGTGCTTTAGCCCGAGTTTCGGCAGCAGGGACGTCTCCATCAGCTCATCAAACGGCTGGCCCATGCTTTTGGCCGCCAGATAACCGAACAACCCCAGACTCGGGTTTGAATACTGTCGATGGGTGCCGGCGGCATAGGTCGGTTTCCACTGCTTGAAATAGCCGAGCATCTTGTCCGGTGCATCGTCATCGTCGGGGAATTGCAGCGGCAGTCCGCCAGCGCTGTAGGTGCCCAGTTGCAGCACGCTGATGTTATCGAACGCGCTGCCACGCAGTTCCGGCAGAACGCTGCTGGCCTTGTCGGACAGGGACAGTTTGCCAGTGGCCTGAGCGTAGGCGGCGAGGGTAGCGGTGAAGGTTTTGCTCACCGAACCGATCTCGAACAGGGTGTTTTCAGTGACGGGTTGTGCGCTCTCTTTCGAAGCCACGCCGTAGTTAAAGTAATACGGCTTTCCGTTGACGGTCACGGCCACGGCTATTCCGGGAACGGCCTGGGCTTGCATGACCGGTCGTACGGCGGCATTCACCACCGTCTCGATTTGATCCTGTGCGACACATTGGCCGGTGGCGAGTACCGCCACGCAAACGGCGAGAGTCTTCAGCCTATCCATGTTGGTTTTGTCCGTCATTGATTCGATTGCGCGCCATTTTAGGGTGTTAAACGCTCCGCTCCGAGCGTTTTTTAAACCCGGCCGCCCATAGGCGGGCCGGGCTGATTGTTAACAGGCCAGGCGCGACCGCTGATTCAGCGCACCAGACACGGCCGCTTGTTATCGAACGTCCATCCCGGTATCAGAAACTGCATCGCCACGCTGTCATCCCGTGCGCCCAATCCCATGCCTTTGTACAGCTCATGGGCCTTGGCCAGCTGATCCATGTCCAGTTCGACGCCCAACCCGGGTTTCTTCGGCACCTGCACGCAGCCGCCGACGATTTGCAGCGGCGCTTTGGTCAGGCGTTGACCGTCCTGCCAGATCCAGTGGGTGTCGATGGCGGTGATTTCTCCCGGTGCCGCCGCCGCGACGTGGGTGAACATGGCCAGGGAAATATCGAAGTGGTTGTTGGAATGCGAGCCCCAGGTCAGGCCCCATTCATGGCACATCTGCGCCACGCGGACCGAGCCCTGCAGGGTCCAGAAGTGCGGGTCGGCCAACGGGATATCCACCGATTGCAACTGGATCGCGTGGCCCATTTCCCGCCAGTCGGTGGCGATCATGTTGGTGGCGGTTTTCAGACCCGTGGCACGACGGAACTCAGCCATGACTTCACGTCCGGAATAACCGTTCTCTGCGCCGCACGGATCTTCGGCGTAAGCCAACACATGATGCTGATCCCGGCACAGGCGAATGGCTTCTTTGAGTGACCACGCGCCGTTCGGATCAAGGGTAATGCGCGCGTCGGGGAAGCGTTCGGCCAGGGCGGTGACGGCTTCGATTTCTTCATCACCGCTGAGCACGCCACCCTTGAGTTTGAAGTCCTTGAACCCGTAACGGGCGTGGGCGGCTTCGGCCAGGCAGACGACGGCGTCGGCGGTCATGGCCTTTTCGTGACGCGCGCGAAACCAGTCGTTGTCGGCGTCCGGTTCGCTGCGGTAGGCCAGATCGGTTTCGTTGCGATCACCGACATAAAACAGGTAACCGAGCATCTTCACTTCGTCGCGTTGCTGGCCTTCACCGAGCAGGGCGGCCACCGGCACGTCCAGGTGCTGACCCAAGAGATCAAGCAGCGCAGCTTCAAGGCCAGTGACGGCGTGGATGGTGATGCGCAAATCGAACGTCTGTAGACCGCGACCGCCGACGTCGCGATCAGCGAAAGTCTGGCGCACCTGATTGAGGATCTTTTGGTAAGTGCCAATCGGACTGCCGACCACCCACTCACGAGCGTCTTCGAGGGTCTGGCGAATGCGCTCGCCGCCCGGTACTTCACCGACGCCAGTGTGACCGGCGTTGTCCTTGAGGATCACGATGTTGCGGGTGAAAAACGGCCCGTGAGCGCCGCTCAGGTTGAGCAGCATGCCATCGTGGCCGGCCACCGGGACAACCTGCATGCTGATGATGATCGGGGCTTTTGCGGCTTCTTGTGCGTTCATTGTCATGTCCTTCAAAACTGTGCTCTCGCATGAGTGTTCAGGCGTGCTTGGGCGCTGGTTTGCCCAGAGCAACAGCCGGTGCGGGTTTCGGTTTGTTGCGTGCGGCGAAGACGATGATCGCGGCAATGATCGAGGTCGCGGCCAGGCCGTACAGCCCACCCTGAATCGAGCCGGTGCGTTCTTCCAGCAGACCGAACGTGGTCGGTGCGACGAAGCCGCCGAGGTTGCCCACCGAGTTGATCAGCGCGATCACGCCTGCAGCGATCCGTGCATCCAGATAGGCCTGGGGAATCGGCCAGAACAGCGACGACGCCGATTTGAAACCCAACGCAGCAAAGCAGATCGCAACGAAAGCGAAGATCGGCCCGCCGGTGGTGGACATGAACATTCCGGCCGCCGCGATCAGGAGGGCAGCGGCGACCCAGGCTTGTTGATGCTTCCATTTGGCCGACAGCGAAGCGAAGGCGTACATGCCGACGATCGACAGCAACCACGGGATCGAATTGAACAGCCCGACCTGAATGTCGCTCAGATCGCCCATCTTTTTGATGATGCTCGGCAGCCAGAAGGTCGCGGCATAGATGGTCAATTGGATGAAGAAGTAGATCAGACAGAACAGGATGATCTGGCGATCCTTGAGCAGTTTGCTTAAGGAAGGTTTGATCGGCGTCGCGGCTTCGCGGGCCAGTTGTTCGTCGTCGATGGCTTTGACCAGAGCGTCCTGTTCTTCACGGCTCAGCCATTTTGCGTCGTGGGGTTTGGAGTCCAGCCAGAACCAGACGAACACGCACAGCCCGACTGAGAACATCCCTTCAATGAAGTACATCCATTGCCAGCCGTGCAGGCCGAATCCGCTGATTTGTAACAGCAGCCCGGACAGCGGACCGGAGATCAGCGAAGCAATGGCCGAGCCACTGAGGAAGATGGCAATCGCCTTGCCGCGTTCCACGCCGGGCAACCAGCGGGTGAAGTAGTAAATCACTCCGGGGAAGAAGCCGGCTTCGGCCACGCCCAGCAAGAATCGCAGGATGTAGAAGTGGGTTTCGTTCTGGATGAACGCCATGCAAGCGGCAACCAGGCCCCAGGTCAGCATGATGCGGGTCAGCCAGATTCGCGCGCCGACTTTTTGCAGGAGGATGTTGGAGGGGACTTCAAACAGCGCGTAACCGATGAAGAACAGCCCGGCACCGAAGCCGTAGGCGGCAGCGCCGATCCCCAGGTCATGTTCCATGTGGGCACGGACGAAGCCGATGTTCACGCGGTCGATGTAGTTGACGATGAACATGATCACGAACAGCGGCAAGACATGGCGTTTCACTTTCGAGATGGCGGACTTCAGGACCGAATCGGCGCCATCGTTCATCCCGGATATGGATGTATTCACTGCGTTATCTCCCACTGATTATTTTTATGCGGGGTGTGGCTGAGTGTTGCGATGTTGCTAGACATCATACAACTACATTTTTTCTTCCTGCAAGCGTCGCAGTCCAACAATATGGCGCTGTTTAAGAGGTTTATTATTCTTTTTGCGGTTATGCGGCGCCTTCTTAGTGGTAAAAATGCCGTTGTTCTTTAGTGTTGTCATACAAGTTGTTGGCGTTTTCCTGAGATTCCCGTCGAGCGCAGTGCTACGATTCCGGTAGCCCTGCTTTCGGATGATTGCCATGCAAGAAGACCTCGACGCGCCTGCCCGCAAGCGCACCCATAACCTGGCCTATGACCTGGTCGCCAAACTGACCCAGCGCATCTTGCTCGGCCAAATGCTGCCCGGAGACAAGCTGCCGTCCGAGAACACGATTGTTCAGGAGCATGGGGTCAGTCGCACGGTGGTGCGCGAGGCGATCTCGAAGCTGCAGGCGTCCGGGTTAGTGGAGACCCGGCACGGTATTGGCACCTTTGTTATTGAACGAGCACCGGAGCAGGGGCTTCGGTTGAACGTCGATACCGCGCTGGGGGTGCGCAGCATTCTGGAGTTGCGCATGGGCCTGGAAACCCAGGCCGCCGCACTGGCTGCAACCCGTCGCACGGATCATCAATTGGCGCAGATGCGCGATGCGCTGGACGACTATCAGCGCCTGCTGGCCAACAACGACAGCTGCGTCGAAGCCGACAAGCGCTTCCATCTGCTGATCGCCGAAGCCACCGGCAACGTGTGCTTCACCGAAATCATGCAGCACCTGGGCAGCGCCATGATCCCGCGAACCCGCGTCAATGCCGCCGAGCGCGGCGCAGTGGACTTGAGCAAGCTCGGGCAACTGGCCAACCTTGAGCACGAGGCGATTCTCAACGCCATCAAGCGCCAGGATCCGGATGCAGCGCGGGCGGCCATGTGGCTGCACCTGAGCAACAGTCGCGACCGGTTTTCGGCCGATCGCTGACCACCGTTTGTCTACTCGATAGCACCTCATACGCGACCCTGCTTCCAATGAGTACGGCCCAGAGTTGCTGGACCTCATCAGTGAGGTGCGTCATGGCTAACGATTCGATGTTCCAGGGTGGAACGCCCAATACCGACCCTACCAGACCCATGCCCGGCACTGACGAGCCGACCCTGGATCATGACGCGCCACCCGGCATGGACCCTTCGCGGGACCCGGCCGAGGCGGACGCAGATCGACCTGAAGACTGGATGGATCCTGAGGCGGCCGAGGACGTTCCTCCGGCAGATGAGCCAACACCGCTGTCCGATGACAGGCGATAAACAGAACCCGGCCAGTGCGCCGGGGTTTTATGCCGTGCAGTTCAACCGCGTCATCGTTCATCGCCGGCAAGCCCGCTCCCACAGGTTTCGAGTCGGATGAGAATAATGTGATCGCCACAGACACTGTGGGAGCTGCCTGCGAAAGCGTCGGAGGCATCGCTAAAAATGCCCCATCAGACACCGACTCCTCGAATCGCCACCGGCCGACGCAAGATTTATGGCGAACACACTGACCAACACAACCAGCGCCAGGTGCACATGAATCTAAACTGTGCCCACATCCCGCATTAACAACCCAAACCGCAAATCCACTGCATCCGGAGTCGGCAGGTACACGGTGTGCCCATCCCCCGGAGCCACCTCGATCGGCTCGCCTTTGACGTTTTGCAGCTGATGCAAGTCGAATTGGAAGTTGCCCTTGGGCGTCATCAGTTCCATGTGATCGCCCAGGCCAAATCGATTCTTCACCTTGACTTCCGCCATCCGGTCACGCCGCTCACCGGTCAGCTCGCCGACAAACTGCTGCCGCTCGGACACCGAACTGCCGTGTTGGTAGTTCTGGTACTCGTCATGCACATGCCGCCGCAAAAAACCTTCGGTGTAGCCGCGCTGAGCGAGGGATTCCAGGTCCGTCATCAGGCTGCGGTCGAACGCGCGACCGGCCACCGCGTCGTCGATCGCCCGGCGATAAACCTGAGTGGTCCGCGCGCAGTAAAAGTGGGATTTGGTCCGGCCCTCTATTTTCAATGAGTGCACACCCATCTGCGTCAGGCGCTCGACGTGCTGCACCGCGCGCAGATCCTTGGCATTCATGATGTAGGTGCCGTGTTCGTCTTCAAAGGCCGGCATCAGTTCGTCGGGCCGGTTGGCTTCCTGCAACAGGAACACCTGATCGGTCGGGGCGCCGATGCCCAGGGTGGGTTCTGGCTGGAAGGTCTGCACGATCTCGCCAAGCTGATTTTCCGTGGCCGGCTGCGCCGAATATTTCCAGCGACAGGCGTTGGTGCAACTGCCCTGATTGGCGTCGCGCTTGTTCATGTAACCCGACAACAGGCAGCGACCGGAATAGGCCATGCACAAGGCGCCGTGGACGAACACCTCCAGTTCCATCGCCGGGACCTGCTCGCGGATTTCGGCGATTTCTTCCAGGGACAGTTCCCGCGACAGGATGATCCGGCTCAAGCCTTGTTGCTGCCAGAATTCGACACTGGCCCAGTTCACCGTGTTGGCCTGTACCGAAAGGTGAATCGGCATCTGCGGATAATGCTGGCGGACCAGCATAATCAGGCCCGGGTCGGACATGATCAGCGCGTCCGGCGCCATGGCAATCACCGGTGCCAGATCCTTGAGGAAGGTTTTCAGCTTGGCGTTGTGCGGGGCGATGTTCACTACCACATAGAAACGCTTGCCCTGAGCCTGGGCCTCGTGAATGCCGAGGGCGAGATTGGCGTGATCGAATTCGTTATTGCGCACCCGCAGGCTGTAGCGCGGCTGACCGGCGTACACCGCATCGGCGCCATAGGCGAAGGCATAACGCATGTTTTTCAGCGTGCCAGCGGGGGCGAGCAGTTCCGGGGGGAGCAGGGTCATGGCAGTGTCGATCGCAAAAGCTGCCGAGAGTAAGCGGCTTGCCCTCGGGGTTCATTGATCTGGATCTATGCTTGATGAACAAACGGATGGCACTCGCGCGAACCGTGGCGGACTAAGCATCAGGACGGCTCTTCATTACAAGAGCCTGCGCCCCTGCAGACTGACATGGATCGGACATGAACGAAGAGACAGTACAAAATAAATCACTGGTGATCTTGCTAGGGCTGGTCACCGCCGCTTTCATCTGGATTTTGCTGCCGTTTTACGGCGCGGTGTTCTGGGCAGTCATCCTCGGCATCCTCTTCGCGCCCCTGCAGCGTCGACTGCAACTGAAGTTCGGCTGGGAGCGCAACGTGACGTCGCTGCTCA
The DNA here is from genome assembly GCF_054898115.1 of Pseudomonas sp. MDT1-16. Classification (NCBI taxonomy): domain Bacteria; kingdom Pseudomonadati; phylum Pseudomonadota; class Gammaproteobacteria; order Pseudomonadales; family Pseudomonadaceae; genus Pseudomonas; species Pseudomonas sp. MDT1-16. The sequence continues at coordinate 4,178,267 of NZ_CM142717.1, read as the reverse complement.
CCCTGAGCATCTGCCTGGTGATCGCGATCTTGCCGGTGATCATCCTCAGTATCTTGCTGGTTCAAGAAGGGGCCGCGCTGTACAAGAGCATCGAAAGCGGCGAACTGGACATCGCCGGGTATGTGACGCATTTCAAACACAGCCTGCCGCCGTACTTTCAGCACGTGCTCGATCGGGCCGGGGTTGGCGAGCTGGACGGGTTGCGGGAGAAAATCATCAAGAGTGCAGTAACGGGTAATGAGTTCATCGCCAACAAAGCCTTCAGTTTTGGTCAGGGTACGTTCGAGTTTGTGGTGGGGTTTTTCATCATGCTGTACCTGCTGTTCTTCTTTCTGCGGGACGGCGCCGAACTGGCGCGAAAAGTTCGCGCTGCCGTGCCGCTGGATGAACACCAGAAACGCCGTCTGCAGCTCAAATTCAATCGCGTGGTGCGGGCGACAGTGAAGGGCAACCTGCTGGTGGCGATCACACAGGGCGCATTGGGCGGTTTGATTTTCTGGTTTCTGGACGTCCCGAGCGCGTTGCTCTGGGCGGTATTGATGGCGTTTCTATCCCTGTTGCCAGCGGTGGGGGCAGGGATCGTCTGGGCGCCGGTGGCGGCGTTTTTCCTGTTCGCCGGGGCGATCTGGCAGGGCGTGGTGCTGGGGCTGTTCGGGATTTTTGTGATCGGTCTGGTGGATAACGTGCTGCGACCGATCCTGGTGGGCAAGGATACAAAGATGCCGGACTATCTGATCCTCATTTCGACCCTTGGCGGTCTGGCGGTCTTCGGCCTCAATGGCTTTGTGATCGGGCCGCTGATCGCCGCGCTGTTTATGTCGAGCTGGGCCATCTTCATCGAAACCAAGCCGCGGGTGCAGCTGCCTTAGGCGCTGAGTTGGCCTTGGCCGATTTGTTGCGACAGTGCCTGGGCGGCTGGCAGCGAGGTGAGCGGGCCGCTGATCGGTTCGCCGTCCTGCACCAGATACCAACAGGCGAGCAATCCTAGCTCTCTAAGCGGTGCGGGAACGGCGCTGCCGATAACGGACATAATCTGAACCTGGGACATAAGTACCTCCATCAATCTATGGAGCTACCTTACGGACCCGACGCCTGGACGGACAATCAACGCTTTCGATAGTCGTCATTGACGCCAATGAGCCTTCGGTTCAGTCGACCACCAGATCAAGCATATGGACCACTTCCTGCTCGTTGAGCAAGCCTTTACGCACCAGGTTTTCTGCCAGCAGCGAAAGAAATTTGGCGCTGCGATGGCCTTCCAGGTGCTTGAGTTCGGTCAGTGCGTTGTACACCTTGCTGGAAGTGCACAAGCCGACAATGCGGTGCGGGTTTTGCGTGGGCATGAGGTCGTCCTTGTTTTTATCAACCTGTTGTTAACGGACAGGTCCAAGATTGCGGACCTGACATGACATAAATATGACCGTTTTCCCCAAAGCGGGGGAAGGGGGGCGAGTCAATCTTGCCAACTTGAACCGCAAAGACTGTCCCGACAGCGACCTTGGCGAGATTTATTCAGACTTCTACCGACGGACGGTCACAAAAAAGGCCCCGCTGTTGAGGCGGGGCCTGATGATTCTGTTACCAGCGGCCATAACCGTGGGGAGGGCCGTAGTAACCGCGTGGTGGACCGTAATAACCACGTGGCGGGCCGTAGTAAACCGGCGGCGGGCCGTAATAGACCGGTTGTTGCACGTACACCGGTGCCGGCTGGTAATAAACCGGTGGAGGTTGTTGTATGTAAACCGGCTGAGGCTGAGCGTAAACCGGTTGCTGTACATAGACCGGGCGGTTGCTGTTGATGATGGCCGAACCGACGATGGCCGAGCCAACGATCGCGCCAAATACCGCAGGCCCTTGCCAACCGTGACCGCCGCCAGCCGCTGCCTGCCCTGCGATAGCAAAAGCACCGATCAGCAAGGCAACTGTGGGGATTTTACGGATCATGATAATTCCTCGGTTCTTCGACCCGGCGCTTGCGTCTGCAATAGACCCAAGGATTGTCGCGGGGATAATTCTAAGACAGCTTTTTTTTTAAAATCAGCACAGCCGTTGGGTAAATTTTGTGTAAGGTCTGTACTAGGTTCTTTACGCATCCCTTGATGCCGCGTGCAGGTACGCGGTTATGATCGATCAGACCCGATGGAGTGGCTAATCCCGTCCATCTGAAAGTGCTATTGAAGGAGATATTTCATGCAGATGAACCCCAACAGAGACACCCAGCTGTGCATGTCGCTTTCCGGGCGCCCCGGCAATTTTGGCCTGCGGTTTCACAATCATCTGTATGAGCAACTGGACCTGAATTTTTACTACAAGGCCTTCAGCAGCCAGGACCTGCCAGGCGCCGTTGGCGGCATTCGCGCCCTGGGGATTCGTGGTTGCGGCGTGTCGATGCCGTTCAAGGAGGCGTGCATTGCGCTGGTCGATGAACTGGACGCCTCCGCGGCGGCCATTCAATCGATCAATACCATCGTCAACACTAACGGCCATCTCAAGGCTTACAACACCGACTACATCGCGATCGCCCAGTTGCTTGAAACCCACGAGGTGCCGAAGGAATCGACCTTTGCCCTGCGCGGCAGCGGCGGCATGGCCAAGGCAGTGGCCAGTGCCTTGCGCGATGGTGGCTACAAAAATGGCCTGATCGTTGCCCGTAACGAGCGTGCCGGACGTGCGTTGGCCGAATCGCTGGGCTATCAATGGCAAGCGGAGCTGGGCTCGGAGCGGCCGCAGATGCTGATCAACGTCACACCGATTGGCATGACCGGCGGCCCCGAGGTCGATCAGCTGGCGTTTGATGCTGACACCATCGCTGCTGCCGAGACTGTCTTCGACGTAGTGGCAGTCCCCTCGGAAACACCGTTGATTGTGCACGGTCGTGCTGAAGGTAAGCGAGTGATCACCGGGCTGGAAGTGATCGCGATCCAGGCGCTGGAGCAGTTCGTGCTGTACACCGGCGTGCGGCCGACCGATGAGCAGTTTCACAACGCCGTGGAATTTGCCCGCAGTAGCCTTGGCTATCCTGGTGCCCAGCAAGCGAAACCGACTGAGGTAATTCATGCATCCTGCCATTCTTAATCTGGATCAAGCCGAACTTGAGGCGCTGCCCGAAGCGTTTGCCCCTACAGGAGACACCGCCGGCCGCTATCAGCAGCGGCAGGCGCGCATCGGCCAGCAACTCGGCGCGCAGAAATTGGGTTATCGCCTGTACGCGCTGGAACCGGGGATGCGTGGCAGCCCGTTTCACAGTCATAGGGTCAACGAGGAGATGTTTTACATCGTGGCCGGGGAAGGGGAGATTCGCTTGGGTGGCGAACGCTTTCCCGTTCGCGCCGGGGATGTCATTGCCTGCCCGCCGGGCGGCCCTGAAACCGCACACCAGATCATCAACACCAGCAACGCTGAGCTGCGCTACCTGGCAGTCAGCACCCAGCAATCACCCGAGATTTGCGAGTACCCGGATTCCGGCAAGTACGTGGTGATGGACGACTTCAAGGTCGACGCCGAGGGCAATGCCTCGGGCTTCGTCGCCGTCGCCAGGCCGGCTGACGGCGTGGATTATTGGGACGGCGAGTAGCGCAGGGTTATTCGAGGCGGGCCAAGCGCTCTTCCAGCGCCGCAATCCGGGTCTCAAGTTCTTCGATCCGCTCAACCGATACGCCGCTGCCCGTGCCACGTTCAGCCGGGTTCTGCCGTGCCGCAAGGATCACTTCGATGTCCGTCGGGTCACCCAAGGCGTGCATGTAGCGGTCTTCACGCTGACCGGCCTGGCGCGCAATCAACAGCGCCAGACCTCGAGCAATCAAGCGTTCCAGTTGATGCACGACCTGTTCGGCATCCTCGAAGTCATGCATGCGGCCGCTGCGGGTCAGCAGTTCATTGACCGTTTGCGGACCGCGCAGGAACAGCAGCCCCGCAAGAATGACCTGCGCCGGCACCAGTTCCAGTGCCTTGTCGACCTTATGTTCCCAGCGGTCGGCACGACTGCCCATCACCAGTTTGGTAAAACCGCGTCCTTCGAGGGCGCGCAGACTCTGGCCGACCTGACCTTGGGTAAGGTTCATCACCGGCTCGCGGCTGGTTTTCTGGTTGCAGGCAATCACCAGCGCATTGAGGGTCAGTGGATAGGTTTCCGGGCTGGTGGCCTGTTTTTCGATCAACGAACCCAGAATGCGGATTTCCGTGCTGTTGAGTCGCGGCTCGTCGAAGGTCGTTTCTTGCTCAGTGCTCATGATTCTGCATCCTTCCCGGGTTCATGTTTTTCTCCTGCTGGCATGCACTTTAGATTGACGTGTGCCAATGGCAACTGAATTCGTCGCAGCACCTTGGTAATGGTCACAAAACCTAAATCAACCCGTCACGCCATCTTAACAATCAGACGTGCACCGTATGCATGGCCGCAGACGACTGCGGCTCATTAACGGGTACGGCGAAAATCCCTATCGACTACGTCACCGGCCTTATTAATTGTGCAGTGGAGCAAGGCATGAAGCTGACGTGGGTATCGACCCGCAATAATGCGCTGTTCGGCGCCCGCCCGCTATGACCGTACTGGTCACCGGCGCCGCCGGTTTCATCGGGTATCACACGGTGAAGCGCTTGTGTCAGGAAGGTCTTGAGGTCGTAGGTATTGATAATCTCAACGACTACTACAGCGTGGAACTCAAACACGCGCGACTCAAGGAACTGAAGTCCTTGTCGGGCTTTCAGTTCCAGGCACTGGACATCGTCGACAAACCGGCCCTGATGGCGTTGTTCAAGGATCACGGCTTCACAGAGGTTATCCATCTGGCTGCCCAGGCGGGCGTTCGCTACTCGCTGGACAACCCGGACGTGTATGCGCAATCGAACCTGGTGGGTTTTCTGAATGTGCTGGAAGCCTGCCGGCACCATCGACCCGAGCATCTGATTTATGCATCGAGCAGCTCGGTGTACGGCACCAACAGCAAAATGCCGTTCAGCGTCGAAGACGCGGTCGATCATCCAATTTCGCTGTATGCCGCCAGCAAACGTGCCAATGAGCTGATGGCCCACAGCTACTGCCATCTGTATGGACTGAAGGCCAGCGGCCTGCGTTTTTTTACCGTTTACGGACCTTGGGGGCGCCCCGACATGGCGCTGTTCAAATTTACCGAAGCGATCCTCAACGGCCGGCCGATCGACCTCTACAACCAAGGCCAGATGTCGCGCGACTTCACCTACATCGACGACATCGTCGAAGGCATCGCACGCCTGCGCCCACGACCACCGCTGGCGGACGGACCTGGCGATGGCGCCAACCGAATCTTCAACATCGGACGCGGCACGCCGGTGGCGCTGCTGGATTTCGTCGATTGCCTGGAGTCGGCCCTGGACAGGGAAGCCCGGCGCAACTTCCTGCCGCTGCAGGCTGGCGATGTGGTCAAGACCTGGGCGGATGTGTCGGCATTGGCGCAGTGGGTCGATTTCCATCCTCAAGTGACGGTTGAAGCCGGCGTAACGGAATTTGTGAAGTGGTACCGCCACTTTTATCAGAGATGAAACGTTGGCCCTCGATAAAAAATCCAGGGTAATAGGGGCCTCTATGAGCCAAGACATATTTGTATCTGTACTGATCCCGGCAAAGAACGAGGCGAGCAATCTCAAATCGCTGCTCGAAGAAATCCGTATCGCACTGGCCGATGAGGCGTATGAAATCATCGTCGTGGACGATGGCAGTACTGACGCCTCCTTGCAGGAACTGCGGCAAACCAGGCACAGCGGCCTGAACACATTGCGCATCCTGCGCCATGAACGTTCGCTGGGGCAGAGCACTTCGCTCTACCATGCGGCGCTCGTCGCCCGAGGCCAATGGCTGGCCACGCTCGATGGCGACGGTCAGAACGATCCGGCGGATATCCCCGGCATGCTGGCATTAGTGCGCAGTGAGCAAGGTCGCGTCGACCTTCAGTTGGTAGCCGGCCACCGGGTCAACCGTCGCGATACCGCGAGCAAGCGCTGGGCCTCGCGTTTTGCCAACGGGTTACGCAGCCGGATGCTCAAGGACCAGACGCCGGACACCGGCTGCGGGTTGAAACTGATCCAGCGGGCGGCATTTCTGCGCTTGCCGTACTTCGACCACATGCACCGGTTCATTCCTGCGCTGATCCAGCGGCATAACGGTCAAATGATCACCCATCCGGTCAACCATCGGCCCCGCACGGCCGGCGTATCCAACTACGGAAACATCGACCGCGCCCTGGTGGGCATTCTCGATCTGATCGGCGTTTGGTGGCTGATCAGGCGCACGCGTCTGCATGCCCATGCGCAGGAAATCGAAGGATGAACCTCTCCCGCGAAACCCTGTGGCTGGTCGTCGGTTTCAGCGGCCAGATCGCCTTCACCGGTCGCTTTGTCCTGCAGTGGCTGTACAGCGAATACAAGAAACGCAGCGTGATTCCGGTGAGCTTCTGGTACCTGAGCATCGTCGGCAGTGCGCTGCTGTTCGCTTACGCCATTTACCGACAGGACCCGGTTTTCATCGCCGGTCAGGCGTTCGGCTCCATCGTCTATTTGCGCAACCTGCAATTGATCGCCCGCAACAAAACCTTGAAGGACTGACCCGTGCGCCGAACCCTGTCACCCAGCGTCGAATGCCTGGGGCTGATGTTGCTTGCTCTTTTATTGGTCGGCGCCGGGTTTGGGCTGCGTCAGCCGCAGAATGTCGACGAGGAGCGATTCCTCGGCGTTGCGCTGGAGATGCTGCACAACGGTTCCTGGCTGATTCCGCACCGAGCCGCCGAGATATACGGCGATAAACCACCGATTTTCATGTGGACGGTGGCGTTTTTCACCTGGATCACCGGGATGCCCGCCATTGCCCTTTATATTCCTGGGCTTTTGTCTGCCACATCGGTCACGGCCATGCTCTACGACCTGGGTCGCCGGTTATGGAATCAGCGTACCGGACGAACAGCAGCGCTTTTGTACCTGGCCACCTATCAGACCTACAGCATCCTGCGGACCGGTCAGATCGACAGTTTTCTGATTCTGTTCACCTCTCTGGGCCTGTACGGCCTGGCCCGTCACCTGCTGCTCGGGCCCGCCTGGCGGTGGTTTTATGCAGGGTGCGCGGCCATGGGCATTGGCGTGATCACCAAAGGGGTCGGCTTCGTCCCAGCGTTGATGCTGATTCCGTATGCCTACGCGGTGCGCAAAGGCTGGCCCGGTGTGGTGGCCATGCCGGGCGAGGCGCGCAAGTGGTGCCTGGGTTTTTTGGTGGTACTGGGCGCCATCGCGATCTGGTTGCTGCCCTTGGCGGTGTCCATCGCATTCAATGGCGCCGCTGATGAAATCGCCTACGCACGGGAAATTCTTCTGCGCCAGACGGCGGGGCGCTATGCCGCCGCGTGGGATCACCGAGAACCATTCTGGTACTTCTTCGTCAATGTCATCCCGCAATACTGGATGCCGTTGGTACTGGCCTTGCCGTGGCTCGTGCCCGCCTGGCGTAGGCAACTACGCAAGCGCGACGGTCGAGTGCTGGTGCTGCTGGGCTGGGTCGTACTGGTCGTACTGTTCTTTTGTCTGAGCAGTGGCAAACGCAAGCTGTACATTTATCCGGCGTTGCCAGGGCTGGTGCTGGTCGCCGCGCCGCTGATCCCATGGCTGCTCAATCGTTGGTTCGGCAAGCGTCCGCGCGGTCGGCGGGCATTCCAGGTGTTGGCCGTCACGTGGTTCACGTTGTGGTTCGCTCGCGGTTTCATTGAGCCGGTCAAGGACGGACCCAATCCCCACGAGGCGCTGATGGCGCAGGCGGCGGCGATGACTAAAGGGGCGGACCTGGTGCTGGTTAACTGGCGCGAGGGCCATTGGTTGTTCGCCCGACAGCCTATCGTACATTTCGGGATGGTCGGTTCCACGGTCGAGCAGGCCGCTCAATGGCTGCGCGAACACCGTCAGTCGTACGCCTTGGTGCCGGATGAACTGCTGAGCCGGTGTTTCAATCCACAGGCCGCCCGTGAACTGGGTGAAACCTCCCGCGCGCAGTGGTCGATCGTTGGAGCCGATGCCGATAACGGCCGTTGTCATCCCGGACAGCCAGCGAATATCTATCGCTTCACCTGGGACCGCGCATCGCTATAATCGGCCCACGTTTCCCTCCTGTCACCACACGAGACTGCCATGACTATTTCCCTGTACGCCGCTTCCGTTCCGGTTTTCAAACAAATGCTCAACGCACTGAGCGACGTTTTGAACAAGGCCGAAGCTCACGCCACCGCCAAGAACATCGACCCGAACGCTTTCCTGCAAGCCCGTCTGTACCCGGACATGTTTCCGCTGGTCCGTCAGGTGCAGATCGCCGTTGATTTCGCCAAGGGCGTTTCCGCGCGTCTGGCCGAAGTTGAACTGCCGAAATACGACGACACCGAAACCACCTTCGCCGAGCTGCAAGCGCTGATCGCCAAGGTGCTGGCCTTCATCGGCGAGATCAAACCAGAACAGATCGACGGCAAGGAAGGCATCGAAATCATCACCCGTCAGGGCACGCCGAAAGAGAAGCGCTTCACCGGCCAGGCTTACCTGCTGAGCTACGGCCTGCCGCAATTCTTCTTCCACGTCACCACCACCTACGCACTGCTGCGTCACAACGGTGTGGAAGTGGGCAAGCGCGATTACATGGGCGCGTTCTAAACCTCCCGGCGTAAAAAAGCCCGCCAAGGTGTGAACCTTGGCGGGCTTTTTTGCGCGTGTAGTAACGCCGGTCTGCCTCGTCACTGGCGCGGCTGTGGGCAGTGAAGTCGGGTGTGGCGCCCTGGTACTTGGCGAGTTTGAACGCTTCGGCATGCGCTTCTTTGCGCGCTTGTTCCAGTGCCGGGGGCACGGGAGCGTCTAGCGGCTCGACCTTGCCGCCCTTGTTCAGGTAGTCGAGCAAGGATTTGCGGGTCTGTTGCCGATCCGGTTCGGGCAACTGTTGCAGATCGACAGGTTGGCTCAGGGACGCGATGTGGGCGCGGACATTGGAAAACAACTCATGCGCGGCGTTTGTCGGTCGGATTCAAGCGCTGCACTTCAGCAAAGATCTCGGTAATCGCTCGGCGAGGTTGGCGTTTATGCAGGGCGCGGACCTGTGCGCTCAGGCGCAGCAGTTCTTCACTCGGTTTGCCCCATTGTCCCTTCGGCAACGGCTCGGACCATTGGCGCATCGATTCGGGCATGGCCTGCGGGGCCATTTTCTGAAGGCGGCGGATTTCCCATTCCGTCAGGTAGTTGGGAATCGTCCACAACGTCATCACGTGGTACAGGTACCAGAAGAAGCCGGACACTCGACCACGCTGACCGTCGCGGATTTGCTGGTGCATACGGGCGCGGGCGTTGTGGAAGGTGTGCAGGCCTTCGTGAGGCGGGTCGTTCGGGCCTTGCAGGTCTAGCGGGTCCTGGATGGATTTGACGTCGTGGACCTCGTATTCCATGTAACCGCGGATGGCTTCCCAGTGGCTGATGGCCAGGGAAAGGCCGAAGCAGGGGAATTCGACGCTGGTGAGGGTCTCGCCGTGCTGGAAGCCGATGCCCATGCCGTATTGGCGGTGGATGCCGTATTGGGTGGCGCCTTGGGCTTCGATGACCCAGGCCGAAAGGGATTCCCAAGGGACGAAGAGCGGTTCGGTGGCGTGTTCGGGCATGAAGCAGACTTCGCGGCGTTGGCGGTTGAAGCGGGTGGGGATGATGGCGGCGCGTTTGTTGTGGGTGTGGCGCCAAGTGCAGAGGAGGATGATCAAGGCAGAGAAGCCGGATATCAGGGCTATTCCGTAGGCCTCATTGAAAACCCCTTCTATGGCATGAGAAACATCGTCCCAACCCATCCCGAACACAAAGAACATAAAGCCGACAAATAGAGGTATCAAAAATGCGATCAAGAGGGCACCACTGAAGGGCCCGCCCAGTATGAGCTGCCATGAAAACACCTGGGGTGATCCCAAGCCGAAGTCCATGTACACGTCATTCAGATTCCCGATATGAGGGCCATGCGGCGGTAGCGCTGTCGGCAATGGCAACGGCGCGAGATAAGTGATTTTCCCGCTGGGAAACGGCTCGACATCGCCGGCTTTGCGGGATTGCTCAAGGTGCGGGGAAGGCAGAGGCATATCAATCTTGGTGGGCATGGTCGGCCAGCTCCAGCAGATGGGTTTCAACCAGCAACAACGGTGGATGCTCGGTAACGGATTGACGGGGCAACGAAGGAAAATGGTCCTTGCCGCGCGGGTTGAGGTGAATAACGTCAGTCAGCGATTCCCACACCCCCTTGGCGCTCAAGGTCTGGATGCAGACGGCCAGCTCCAGTGTTTCGGAAGCCGGGGTAAATTCACTGTCAGGATCCACGGGATATTGCAGGCATAACACCAGCCGGTCGGGTCCTGTTTGTACGATGCGCAGGCTGTTTGCGACTTCCTCACTGATGATGTCCTTGCGCTCGCGCGGTACACCACGACTGTGGAGGGGAACGGAAAGACGGTGGGCGCCAATCCCCAGGCGATGAGCCGGTTGTCCACTCAACGGTGGCTGGAAATCACTGAGCTTGAGCCTTGGCAGCACCAAGTGAATGTCGCTGGGCTTGGCTTTTAGCAGGAAGTTTTTCAGCCACGAGTCATGCTCGTTCAGGCCGAGTTGCGTGTACGGAGCGTTCAGCAAATAGCCCAGATAGCGCTGATATTCATCCAGGGTATGATCGCCGCGATGATCGGTGTCCAAGCTCCACGGCGTGGTTTTCAGCCATTTATCATGGGCACTGATGTTGTAACGGTTGTACAGCCAAGTGCCACCCAGTTCCAGCACGGTGAATAAGGCGCCGGCCAGGTTGAAGCGGAAAAATACGGTTGAGAGACGGGTACCCGCAGCGGCCCAGGCGGCGGTCCTTGCGGCAGTGTTTTTTGCGATCAACACGTTAAACGCGGCACGACCTGTGTGACTCAATCCATAGGTATTGACGGTCGTCATGCCGGTCGCACCCGCTGTGGCAAGCGCGGCACTACTTTGAGCGGCCTGATTTCCGCTACGCGTCGCCTGTTGCCAATTCTGGTGGTGGTTGATGAGGCTGACCATTGAAGACGCAAAACCTAAAAGGTAGGTAAAGAAACCCAATCCAACATGCATTTTCCCCATTTGCACATGCACATTTTGCAAGGCGTGGCGTTGAAGACCCGTGACGAGAGCAGCGCTACGTGCCTTCAACGCGGTATCAGCCAGACTCTGCGCCGCAGTGAATCCCGCCGCCCCGGTAGCCATCACTGCATTAAAAACGGGCATCCAGACTCGCTTGTTCCTGGATTGGTTGGTCAGTTCCCTTATGACCGAAACCAAATTCACCCCCTGCACCAAAAACACCAACAACCCCATCCCCTCGCTCCGAATCAACTTCGCATTCGGCACCGAGCTAACCCCCAACCGAATGTCCTTCAACAAACTCCGCACCTCCAACTGCTGCGCCGGTGGAAACACCACCGTCACCCCCGCCCGAGCCGGCGTCGCGCCGTACAGGCGCGCCGACTGATCCGGCAGTTCCGCAATCGGGCTCAGCGCCCCGGCCAACCGGCCTTCGAGCTGCGTCAACTGCCCACGCACCCGCACGATCTCGCCCTGCAACTCCACCGCCCGTGGCGTCTTGTGCCCCTGGCGGTTTTTGTTGTGGGTGAGCTGGTTGCGTTCACGGGTCAGGGTTTTCAGGTAGTCGCGTTCCCTGAGCAGTTCCTTGAGGTTGGTTTGCAGCGCCGCATGTTCCGCCGGGCTGGCAACAGTAAAGGTCACGCCGGTGGTTTTCGCCGCATCGAGTATCCGCCCCGACAAGGCTTTGGGCAGGCACCGGAACAGTTCGTCGAGATCGGGGATTTTCTCTCCCGCCAGATCGAACCCTTCCAGCGCCCGGCTCAGCCCCATGTTCAGCGCGGGACTGAGGCTGTGCTGGGCCGCGTCAGCGACGGCGCGGGTGTGTTCGGGCAGGTCGTCGAGCACCGGCAAGTGCGGCTGTTCGATTTTCTGTAACTCACCCAGCCAGTGCGGCAGGTTGTTGAACACCCCCATGCCGGCGTTGAACAACGTGGCGTATTGCGCGGCCCGTTCCGGCTGGAGGCGCAGGGGCAAGGTGTAGAACAGTGGCCGGGTCAGTTCGGGGTGTTTCTCCAGATAACCGAGGAGGTTTTCGCTCGCGTGGTCGCTGCGGCAGATGTCCTTGAGGCAGGCGTATTCGGCGGTGAAGGCCTGGTGGAGTTGCTGTTGATCCTGCGCGTCGTAATACCAGGCCGAGCGATGGAAGCGGCCGGCACCCACCAGCATCGTGCGGTCAGCGGTGATGCGCTCGAGCAGGCGGTTCCAGCGCCCGAGGTCGTCGCGATGTTGAAACAACGCGTCGTCCATGGCCGGCCGGTCGATGAAATCGTTGACCCCGCGTTTGCCACTGAAACTGGAGCCTTCGAGCACCTCCACGATGCGTTTGTTTTGCTCTTGGCCGAGTTTTATCAAGGTATCGAGGTGACGTTCGACGAATTCGTCGGGGGCGACCTTGAAATGTTGGCGCGCGTAATAACGCCGGTCTGTCTCGTCACTGGCGCGGCTGTGGGCGGTGAAATCGGGTGTGGCGCCCTGGTACTTGGCGAATTTGAACGCTTCGGCATGCGCTTCTTTGCGCGCCCGCTCCAGTTCCGGAGGCGCGGAAGCGTCCAGCGGCTCGACCTTGCCGCCCTTGTTCAGGTAGTCGAGCAAGGCTTTGCGGGTGTGCTTGCGATCCGGTTCCGGCAACTGTTCCAGATCGCCAAAAAGCGCCTGGACTCGCGGATCGTCGCTGGCGTCAGCCAGATTGCCGATATCCATGGGACTGAGCTGGCTCAGGGATTCGATGTAACTGGCCAGCAAGTAATCGCGTTCGTTGTTATCGGCGTTGCTCCAGTCGTCGACCCAACCCACCACGGTGTCTTGATACTCGGCCAGATCACGCAGCACGCCGAGGTCGTCGTGTACCACGAGGAACAGCGTGTCGTCCTGATAAGCCGGGCGGACCCGCCCGAGTAACTCGCCGATGTGCGCCTCGCGAAAGCGCGACGGCTTTTGCCATAAATAAGGTTCACGTTCGTGCTCGGGGGCATCGCTGACGTGCAACGTCGGCAACAGAACGGCGTCCGGCGGCGACTCGGCATCCTGCTCTTCGCGGTCTTGTGCGACTTGTGCCTGCTGGGCCGGTACGGTCGCAATCTCCGCCAGCCACTGTTTGCCTTGCGCGACCGTCAACAGATGCTCGCCACCGGTTTGGCAATGCACCGGGCCGAGGTCGACGGCTTGCATGAAGTGTTCGCGTTCCTCGCGGCTGTCGAGCACTTGCGCGCATTTGGCCGCTGTCCATTGCACTTCGGCAAAGCTCACATGCAGGGTGCTGCGTCTTGAAAACACCAGCGCCGGATGCTCCTCGATGGGCGTGCGCTGATCGCTGTCGACCTTGGCGCCCTTGTGCAGCAAGGCGCTGACCAGTCCGTTGAGTACTTGGTATTCGTGCAAGTGGCCGGTCACGCTGTCGATGATGTACAACCAGCCATCGCGCAGCATGCGAATGCCCAGCGGGCGGGTCGTCAGGGCATAGGGCAGCTTCAGTTTGGCACTCGGGTCGAGGGGCTTTTCACCAGTCCATAGCGCAAGGGCAATAACTGCACATGGGTTTGGCGCAAGGGGCAGGCACCCAGAGAGCCGATGGGGGATTTGGATGCCGCAGCTGCGGCGAGGTTGGCGGGTGAAGTCATGGGCGCCCCCGTTGGCTGGCCCAGTGCTGGGCCAGGTCAGCGGCCAGCGCCATGCGCTCGCCGGGGGATTGCAGCGATGGTGTATGGAGCGTTGGGGTGATGCGCGTGGGCTGATTGAGTACCTGAATGTCGCAGGAAAAATCAGCGGTGCATCTGAAAATGACTCGGTTGGCGGCACTGTGCATCCACAAATCCCTGTGTCTTTTAAAGGACACGGGACTTTGCGTGGATCTACCAATTGACGCAGTCAGACGAATCGATATTTAGCGTAGGACGCATCCGTTAAGCCGAATGGTTGTCGAATATCGTTTCCCGCCAACATTTCCGGAATGTTAAACACCGCTCGACAGCACGTGTTGAAAACGGCTCAAGGTTACTTCCTGCAAGCTACAACACCTTGCGCCGTTGCCTACGGCTACGCCAGAATCCGCCGGCTTGTGCGTCTTGGGGCTGGTCGGTAACTTGATTCGTGTCACTGATCGTCAGTGGCCGGGTTTAGTCGCCCGCTGGTAATTGAAGATGCACGAGCATTCGTCAGACAGGTATTCGTACCTGAGTTTGATGGTGGCTGTGCGTAGGGCACCTTCGGGTGCGCCGGCTTCTTCAATTCCCCGGTCCGACTAACCTGCGTACAGCTGCCACCCCTTCGTTTAGTCGGCGAAGTATTGTCAGCATCATTCAAGGAATTGAAGATCATGTTCAAGGTCACACCAAATCCGCCAGACACCGACCCGGTCTCCCCCTACGAAAGCCCCGACTCAAACAAACTCAACGAAGCCGCCGAGCGCGCCCTCGACCATCACTTCCCGCCAGCCGACCCCAAACCACCAAAACGCAACGGCCAGCTCTTCAGCGTCTGCCCGGGTATCAACCCTGAAACCCTTCTCGCCAATGCCTCGGAAGATTTGCTGTCCATCAGTGCCATCGCCGCCAACCTCGCCGATGATGTGGACGGCTCGCGCCGCTCCGTAGCCTTGGCGCTCAGCCGCATGGCTGACGGGGTGCATTTGTTGGTGGAGAGAATGTTGGATCATCTGGATGAGCCGGAAATGGCAGCGATTTTCGCCAAGCAACAAAACCGCGTCATCTAATCCGCTACCCATAAAAAATGGGCACCCAACCAAGTTGGCGTGCCCTTTGTTAATGCGTCGGATTTAAGCCAGGCGTTGTGCTTTCTCGTCTTCGCCCAGGCACGCCGCCGCGGTGAACAGTACGTCGGTGGAGGAATTCAGCGCGGTTTCCGCCGAGTCCTGCAGCACACCGATGATGAACCCGACCGCCACCACTTGCATGGCGATTTCACTGGGGATGCCAAACAGGCTGCACGCCAGTGGAATCAGCAGTAACGAGCCGCCAGCGACACCCGAAGCACCACAGGCACAAATCGCTGCGACGACGCTCAGCAGGATGGCCGTCGGAATGTCGACGGCGATGCCCAGCGTATGCACGGCTGCCAGGGTCAGCACGGTAATGGTGATCGCCGCGCCGGCCATGTTGATGGTCGCGCCCAATGGGATCGACACCGAATAAGTGTCTTCGTGCAGGCCCAGGCGCTTGCTCAATGCCAGATTGACCGGAATGTTCGCCGCCGAACTGCGGGTGAAAAACGCGGTGATGCCACTTTCCCGCAGGCACATCAGCACCAGCGGATAAGGGTTGCGACGCAGTTTCCAGAACACGATCACCGGGTTCATCACCAGTGCAACGAACAGCATGCAGCCCAGCAGCACCGCCAGCAGATGCACGTAGCCGATCAAGGCGCCGAAACCGGATGTGGCGAGGGTCGAAGCGACCAGGCCGAAGATCCCCAATGGGGCGAAGCGGATCACCAAACGCACGATCAAGGTCACGCCATTGGACAGATCACCGAGCACTTCGCGCGTCGTGTCACCGGCATGGCGAATCGCAATGCCCATGCCGATCGCCCACGCCAGAATGCCGATGAAGTTGGCATTCATCAGCGCGCTGACCGGGTTGTCGACCACGCTCAGCAACAGACTTTGCAACACTTCACTGATACCGCCCGGCGCGGTGACCGCAATGTCGTGAGTCGCCAATACCAGGCTCGACGGGAACAACGTACTGGCGACAACGGCTACCACCGCCGCCGCAAAAGTCCCCAGCAGATACAGAAACAGAATCGGCCGGATGTGGGTTTCCTGGCCGTGCTTATGGTTGGCGATCGACGCCATGACCAGCACGAACACCAGAATCGGCGCGACAGCTTTAAGCGCCGATACGAAGACTTTGCCGATAAACGCAGTGGACTTCGCCACTTCCGGCGCAACCAGCGCCAAGGCAATCCCGGCGATCAGGCCGATGACTATCTGCGTAACCAGGCTCAAGCGTTTCAAGCGTTGCAATAACGAAGGGGATGAAACAGTCATAAAACGACATCTCTAATTTTATTAGGTGCGGGGTGTCGCGACATCGAGGCCACCAAACGGCTGATGAACAGGGTGTACGAATCGCAGGGCGCGGACTTTATCACAGCGTCGTCTTTATCCTTCAGACCTGTGACGATCTGCCGCCAGCCGGTTCAACGCGATATGCAGGTTCGTGCAACCCTGATTGGAAACACTCTGTTAAGATTCGCCATCCTCATTTTCAAGTCATGCCAGTGGGCCTTCCGGCTATCGCTGGTGTCGTCGTTTTCTGGAGTTGTGCATGTTGTTGCCCATCCTTCTGTTGTCTGCTGCCGGTTTCACGGTGCTGACCACGGAATTCATCATCGTCGGCCTGTTGCCGGCCATCGCTAGAGACCTTGAAGTCACTATCCCCCAGGCGGGTTTGCTGGTGACCTTGTTCGCCTTCACGGTCGCCGCATTCGGGCCGTTCCTGACGGCGTATTTCGCCCGGTTCGAGCGGCGCAAGTTGTTCATCTCGGTGCTGATCATGTTCGGCCTGGCCAACACCCTCGCAGCGTTTGCGCCGAACATCTGGGTGATGGCCATTGCCCGGTTGATTCCGGCGCTGGGCTTGCCGGTGTTCTGGGCGCTGGCCAGTGAGACGGCGGTGGGTATTGTCGGCCCGGACTACGCCGGCCGCGCCATCGCCAAGATCGGTTTCGGCATTGTCTGCGCCACGGTGTTCGGCATTCCTGTGGGCACACTGATCTCCGATGCATTCGGTTGGCGCAGTGCCTTTGGCATTCTGGCGGTGATCGCGTTTGCCAAGGCGTTGCTGCTATTTATCTACCTGCCGAAAACCAATCTGCATCAGCATCAAGTGAGTTTCCGCTCGCAGTTAAAGATCCTGCGCAGCCCGCTGATGGTGGGGCATGTGCTGCTGTCGATCCTGGTGTTCAGCGGCATGTTCACCGCGTACACCTACCTGGCGGACATTCTTGAGCGCTTGGCCGGTTTCAACGGCACAGTGGTCGGCTGGTGCCTGATGGGCTTCGGCGCGGTCGGGTTGATCGGCAACTCACTGGGCGGCCGCGCGGTGGATCGTCATCCGTTGATCGCCTCAATGATGTTCTGCGCGTTCATGATCGCGGGCATGGTGGCATTGGTGCCAAACATTCATTCGCCCCTCGGTCTGGCGGCGGCAATGGGCATTTGGGGCGTGACTCAGGCCGCGTTGTTCCTGGTCAGTCATGTGCGTTTGATGAAGGCGGCGCCCGAAGCGCCGGCCTTTGCTGCGTCGCTGAACATCGCCGGGGCCAACTTGGGAATCGGCTTGGGCGCGATGGTGGGCGGGCGAGTGATCGACAGCGTTGGCCTGGGTGGCCTAGGTTTCGCGGCCGCCGGTTTTATCCTTGTCTCGATCCTCTTGGCAATCGCGCTGATGACCTTCAAACCCCGCGAAGTCTGCGCCTGACACTTCAAAGCTCGGTGAACAGCTCGCGTCGGGCACCTTCGGTAATGGCAACAATGCCGGGGTGCTTGACCTTGCGTTCCACCGAAATGGCGTAGAACGATTCGGTGACCGCGTCGGTCTGGCCAATCAACTCCACGCCGTATTGGCGCTTCACTTCATCGGCAATCACGCTTGGGCCGATGAAAATCCCGCTGCCGGATTGACCGAAAGCCTGCATCAAGGCGCTGTCGTCGAACTCGCCGACGATGCGCGGCTGGATCTGCTGCTCGGCAAACCAGCGCTGCAAGCGACTGCGCACCACGGTCTCTGGCCCGGGAATCAATAGGGGTGCGCCGTGCAGGCTGCGGGGGAAGTCCTGACCGTAGCGCGCCGCCAATTCAGCGGTGGCAAAGAAGCTGATCCCGCATTCCCCGAGTTTCTGGCTGTAGCCCTTGATGTCCAGGTGCGACGGCATCGGGCTGTCGGAGATGACCAGATCCAGGCGCTGGATCGCCAGGTCGGCGAGCAGGCGTTCGAGTTTGTCTTCGCGACAGGTGATGCGCAGCGGCTCGCTCAATTCCATGGTCGGGGCAATCAGCCGATAGACGATGGATTTGGGTACCACGTCGGCCACACCCACCCGGAACAGAATCTGCTGCTCATTGGGCTGCGCTCGCAACATCAACTCCAGTTCACCTCCCAGCTGAAACATTTGCTCGGCGTAGGGCAGGGTCTGACGTCCGGCTTCCGTCAGCTCAAGCTGTCGGCCGACCCGGCGAAACAGCTCGATGCCATAGGTTTGTTCGAGCAGGGAAATCTGCCCGCTGATGGTCTGTGGCGTCAGGTTCAGCTGCTCGCAGGCGCGCACGATGCTGCCGGTTTTGGCCACTACCCAGAAGTAATGCAATTGCCGATAATTGAGCATGACGACCTACAGTTCGTAAAAAACGAAGTATAACCGCTAAAAATACGAATTTTCCTGAAGTGTTTGCCTCCATAGAATGCCCGGCTATCGACGGGTGGCCTTTTCGGCCCTGTCTGTTCTATCGAGGAAAGCATCATGAAGCTCAAAATGACGGCGCTGTTGATCACGTCTTTACTGGTATTGGCCGGTTGCGACCAAGCCGAGAAAAGCGCTCAGCAATTGATGGGCAAGGCTGCCGAAACCGCCAAGCAAGCGATCGATGACACCCACAAAGCCGCCGAGCAAGCAATCAGCGACGCCACCGGCGGCCTGATCAGCAAGAAAGAATCATCAAACGAAGATAAAGACAAAACCGAATCTTCGTCCCAGGAAATCTAAACCGTTTAAAACGAGTCAGGACTGACCCATGGAATACCTTTTAGAACTTGCTGCAAGCCCCACCGCCTGGGTCGCCCTGGCCACGTTGATCGTCATGGAAATCGTGCTCGGCATCGATAACCTGATCTTCATTTCGATCCTGACCAA
Source organism: Pseudomonas sp. MDT1-16 (assembly GCF_054898115.1). NCBI lineage: Bacteria > Pseudomonadati > Pseudomonadota > Gammaproteobacteria > Pseudomonadales > Pseudomonadaceae > Pseudomonas > Pseudomonas sp. MDT1-16. The sequence continues at coordinate 4,159,283 of NZ_CM142717.1, read as the reverse complement.
CAAGCTGCCCGAGCAGCATCGGCAGAAGGCGCGGCGCATCGGTATCGGCATGGCGCTGATCCTGCGACTGGCGCTGTTGAGCACCATCGCGTTCATCGTCCAGTTGACTGAGCCTGTGATCGACATTCTCGGCCATGCGTTCTCCTGGAAGGACATGATCCTGATCGCCGGTGGCCTGTTCCTGTTGTGGAAGGCGACCACCGAGATCCATCACAGCATGGACCCGGCACCGGATGATCCGAAGTCGGCTACTTCGGCCGTGACGCTTGGCTTCGCTGCTGCCATCGGTCAGATCCTGATGCTGGACATGGTGTTCTCCATCGACAGCATCATTACCGCTGTCGGCATGACCGAGCATTTGCCGATCATGGTCATCGCAGTGGTGGTGTCGGTGCTGGTGATGTTGCTGGCGGCTGATCCTCTGGCCAAGTTCATCAACGACAACCCGACGGTGGTGATGCTGGCGCTGGGCTTCCTGATCATGATCGGCATGACGCTGATTGCCGAAGGCTTCGGTGCCCATGTACCGAAAGGCTACGTTTATGCGGCCATGGCGTTCTCGGCGACGATCGAGGGTTTGAACATGATGTCGCGGCGGTCAAAGCAAAAGCGTGTAGCTACTGAAGCTTAACGGGCGATAAACGAAACGGCCGCCTGCGCTCGAAAGAGGCAGGCGGCCGTTTTTTTTGCTGTTAAAAAAAGTGCCAGTCAGTGCGCGCTGGCGTGGTGTGCAGTGGTTTCATCCGTTTTCACCACCGGCGCCGATTGAGCAGGGTGGTGATGGTGCCGGCGGGTAATGCGCAGGACTCCCCATAACATGGCGGCGGCAACGGTCAGCCAGCCAAAAATCAACATCACAATGGTCATTGTCAGGCTCATCAGTGCCTCCTCTTCGCCCTGCTGCGGGCACACACTCTTTGCAAATGACAGTCTAGTCGCTGCTGTGTTTCAGGCTATTGACCAAAGGTCGGCTGTCACCAATCAGTTCGCTCTATCGAATCCAATCATCTGCCGGTTAAGGCTATACCGCCGTCGCTCGGCGTCCTATGATCGACGGCCAAGCCGGGAGCGCGAATGCCTGGCGTCTAAATCAAGAGAGTGATGATGGTGCGGGTATTTTCTCGAATTCGATCTTTAGTGCTGGTCGTTGGCTGCGTTGCAGGTCTGGCTGGCTGCGCGGGGAGTGTGGCGCCTGAAATCAAGCGCCTGCCGGAGCGTGTCGAACTCAGTGGCACGTTCTACCGTGGCGTGGCGAATCAAAGCGGGCCCCAAGTGCTGGCCAGTATGTTGTCCCAGCAAGGCATTGTGATTACCCCAGGTTTGCTCGAAAAGCCGTTGCATTTGCCGGGTGCCGAAGCCCAGTTGCAGCAGAACATGCAGAACCTCGCTCGCGAGTACGGCATGGTCGTCTATCCCCTCGACAGCAATCTGCCAGCGCTGTTGACCCAGGTCGCGGCTGGGTATCCGGTGATGGTGCGCTTTACTGAAGGCTCGGCGTTCTGGGCTGAACCCCGTTACGCCATTCTTGCCGGGTACAACCGCCAAAAGCGCACTGTGCTGCTGCGCTCGGGCATGAATCGTCGGGAGTTGATGGGCTTCGGTTCGTTTGAATCGGCGCTCAAGGATGCCGGTGGCTGGGCCGTGCTGATCCAGAAGCCTAATCAGCTGCCGGCCAATGTCGATCCGCAGCGATGGCTCAAGGCTGCGAGCGATCTTGCCCAGGCAGGTCAGGAGCAAGCGGCAGCCAGGGCGAAGAAAGCGCTGAACGCGCAGTAAGTCCGTTCGTCATCTCTCGGGCACCCCTGCAATTTGCCGACTTCTAAGGTGTAGGGCCCGGATTTCTTCGGGCTGTGACCAGGAGGCGCCCATGGCACATTCCAATACCCCCGTCGGCCCGCACTCGTCCGAGCATTCGTCGGGCGATGAGTTGGGGTTCGATCCCGATTCACCGGACCTCGCCGACCCTCAGGTCGACCCCATCGGACCCGCCAAGGCCCCCCGGGATGTGAATCCGGGCAACGATCCCAAGGCGCCTGCGAAGCCTTACGATCCACTCGCCGATCTGAAAACCTGAGCCTTAGTGAGGTGCATATGTCTACCGATTCGAGTTTCAACGACAAACGTCCGGACAGTGTTCCAACCACCCCAGAAAACGATATGGACCCTGTGCTGGATCCGGACAGTCCTTTAAGGGATCCGCTGGCCAGACCTATGGTCGTGTCGACGGAGCACCCACAGGGCTGGAAAGACCCGAGTGCCGGGGACGGCATTCCGAATGACGATCAGATGCCGCTGCCCAATGATTAACGCTGAACGAAATAAAGCCCCGAATGATCGGGGCTTTCTTTTGGTGTCGCTTACTTACTTTGACGCTTCAACAACGCCGCTCTGACGATGCTTGAGGTTCTTGTCGGATTTGTACTGCAAGGCTACCGACGGCACGTTCGTGCCCTTGCCGGTTTCCACCCAGCTGCGAATACGGCTTGCATCGGCAAAGTGCGTGTACTTGCCAAAGGCGTCGAGGATGACCAGTGCAACAGGGCGATTGCCCATGCTGGTGACCAGCACCAGGCAGTGGCCGGCCTCGTTGGTGAAGCCGGTTTTCGTCAGCGTGATGTCCCAGTTCGGCTTTCTGACCAGATGGTCGGTATTACGGAATCCCAAGCTGTAGTTGGGTTTACGGAACGAGACGGTTTTTTCCTTGGTGGTACTTAGCTCTGTCAACAGTGGGTACTTGTGCGCGGCGATCAGCAGTTTGCTCAGATCGCGAGCCGTGGACACGTTGCGAGGTGAAAGACCTGTCGGTTCGACGAAGTGGGTACTGGTCATGCCCAGTGCCTTGGCTTTGGCATTCATCGCTGCAATAAATGCAACATAGCCACCCCGGTAGTGATGGGCGAGGCTGGCGGCAGCGCGGTTTTCCGAGGACATCAGGGCAATCAGCAGCATTTCCCGGCGCGGCAATTCGCTTTTGAGTTTGACTCGGGAAAATACGCCTTTCATTTCCGGCGTGTCGCTGATGTTGATGGAAAGGTATTCGTCCATGTTCTGATTGGCTTCGACCACGATCAGGCCAGTCATCAGTTTGCTGACGGAAGCGATCGGCACAACCACGTCAGGGTTGCTGGCATAGATGACTTTGTTGGTCTGCATATCCATCAGCAATGCGCTGCCGGAAGCGATCTTCAGTTGTGAGGTGTCGCGGGGCGCCGAGGTGGTTTCGGCGGCGTTGGCTATTGGCGTGATGAACGTCCCTGTAAATGCAAAAAATAGGCTCAGGATGGAAAGACGGATTTTCACGCTGGCAGACTCATTAGGTGTGGATTAGCCGTTCTGTAACGGGTTGCTTCTTCAAACCGACGCATTTTAGGAGTATGGCTGAAGAACTGTCGATGGTTGTTCGAAGAACAGGTGAAAGGCCTTGAAAACCTGCACTAAACGGGGAGTTTCCGGCGAGTGGTAGCGGTTTTTGGTCAGGCAAAAAGAACCCCGCCATTGGCGAGGTTCTTTTGTTTGCCGCGGCTGTAAAAACAGTGAATCAGCTGTGCAGGGTTTCGGCTGCATACAGCGTATTTTCAAGCAGGCAGGCACGAGTCATCGGACCAACGCCACCCGGGACTGGAGTGATCCAGCCGGCGCGGGGCAGGGCGGTTTCGTAGATCACGTCACCGACCAGTTTGCCGTCTTCCTGGCGGTTGATGCCGACGTCGATCACGATCGCGCCTTCCTTGATCCATTCCCCCTTGACCAGCCCCGGCTTGCCGGCGGCGACCACCACCAGGTCGGCACGGCCGACATGGCCCGCCAGATCCTTGGTGAAACGGTGGGTGACAGTCACGGTGCAGCCGGCCAGCAGCAATTCCATCGCCATCGGGCGGCCAACAATGTTGGAGGCCCCGACAACCACGGCGTCCATCCCGTAAAGATCGACACCGGTGCTTTCCAGCAACGTCATGATGCCTTTAGGGGTGCACGGACGCAGCAGCGGAATACGCTGGGCCAGGCGGCCGACGTTATAAGGGTGGAAACCGTCGACGTCTTTGTCTGGACGAATACGCTCCAGCAGTTTGGAGGCGTCCAGGTGTTCAGGTAATGGAAGCTGAAGGAGAACACCATCAATCGCCGGGTCGTCGTTCAAACGATCAATCAGATCGGTCAGCGCTTCTTGAGTGGTTTCGGAAGGCAGGTCATAGGCTTGGGAAATGAAGCCGACCTCTTCACAGTCTTTACGCTTGTGCGAGACATAAACCTGAGAGGCAGGATCGCTGCCGACCAGGATCACCGCGAGGCCGGGCGTGCGCAGGCCTTGCTGGCGACGCTCATTGACGCGTTTGGCGATCTGCTGGCGCAGGCTGGCGGCGATCGATTTGCCGTCGATTAGTTGTGCAGTCATTGCGCGTGATTAACCATCGAGAGGGGAAAAAAAGAGAACGCATTCTCGCATGTCATGAGGTGAGGGCAAAGGCGCTTGGTCTGCAAATTCCCCTAACCCCTTTAATTAAATGAATTTTTTATAAAAAAGAGTTGACGACCTTCAGGGTCACCTATAACATTCGTCGCACTTGTCGGGCACAGCCTAGCACTGGTTAAGAAGGTCGAGCAGGGTTGATGTTTAACTCGGTAAGACTGAAAGCACTTAGTTTGTAATCGTCCAAGAATACAGATTAACAAGGCGCCCGTAGCTCAGCTGGATAGAGCATCCGCCTTCTAAGCGGATGGTCGCAGGTTCGAGTCCTGCCGGGTGCGCCATTAGGCAGCTTTGGCACAAGTAACGCAACATGGCAATATGGTGGGCGTAGCTCAGTTGGTAGAGCACGGGATTGTGACTCCCGTTGTCGAGGGTTCGATCCCCTTCGTCCACCCCATATTTAGAAAGGCGCCAGATTAACAGTCTGGCGCCTTTGCTTTAAAAGCTTGATGCGGATGTGGTGGAATTGGTAGACACACTGGATTTAGGTTCCAGCGCCGCAAGGTGTGAGAGTTCGAGTCTCTCCGTCCGCACCATTACAAGTAGCTATTTATTAGCAGAAAACGGCGCAGCACCTGAAAAGGGCTGCGCCGTTTTTGTTTTAGAACTCTGAATTTTCAAAACGACCGCAGGTTCTGGGTTGAGAGGGCAGGTCGGGTCGTCGGATTTATGTTTCGCGATGATGCTGATTCGCCCATTGGTCCCCTCGTGGGGTCGACTGTCAGGGATGGATTGCCGATGGCTTCTATATATAGAAGGATTGGTGCAGAGCCCTGGCATGATTGGCTGTATTTGCTAACAGGGCGAGGCACAACCGTTTGTCCCCGCCTATAAATTGCCTGCTGCTTTTTTACCCGTTTTCAGTAGGGTGACTTCTTGAGTTTGACCCACTAGAATGCATGCCCTTGATTCTGGGGTCGGAAACGGCCGGCTAACGTCTGTGCAACGAGGAATATCCATGCAAGTTTCTGTTGAAAATACTTCTGCTCTTGAGCGCCGCATGAGCATCACCGTGCCGGCTGAGCGCATCGAGACTCAGGTCAACAAGCGTCTGCAGCAGACTGCCCAAAAGGCCAAGATTGCTGGCTTCCGTCCAGGCAAAGTGCCAATGAGTGAAATCAAGCGCCGTTTTGGTGCTGATGCACGTCAGGAAGCCGTGGGCGATGTGATCCAGTCTTCGTTCTACGAAGCTGTTGTCGAGCAAAAGCTGAACCCGGCTGGCGCTCCTTCGATCGAGCCTAAATCGATGGAAGCCGGCAAAGATCTGGAATACGTCGCAATCTTCGAAGTGTTCCCTGAGTTCACCGTTGCCGGTTTCGAAGGTATCACTGTCGAGCGTCAGAGCGCTGACGTGGCTGATGCCGATCTGGACAAAATGCTGGAAGTCCTGCGCAAGCAGAACACCCGTTTTGAAGTGGCTGATCGCGCCGCTCAAAATGAAGACCAGTTGAACATCGATTTCGTCGGCAAGGTCGACGGTGAAGTGTTCGCTGGCGGTTCCGCCAAAGGTACTCAGCTGGTTCTGGGTTCCGGCCGCATGATCCCTGGTTTTGAAGACGGTCTGGTTGGTGCTAAAGCCGGCGAAGAGCGCGTTCTGAACCTGACCTTCCCAGAGGACTATCAGAACCTCGACCTGGCCGGCAAAACCGCTGAATTCACCGTTACCGTGAACACTGTTTCCGAGCCAAAACTGCCAGAGCTGACCGAAGAATTCTTCGCTCAATTCGGTATCAAGGAAACGGGTTTGGAAGGCTTCCGCACCGAAGTTCGCAAGAACATGGAGCGGGAACTGCGTCAGGCGATCAAATCCAAGGTCAAGAATCAGGTAATGGACGGTCTGCTGGCCACCAACCCGATCGAAGTGCCTAAGGCTCTGCTGTCCAACGAAGTTGACCGTCTGCGCGTGCAGGCTGTTCAGCAGTTCGGCGGCAACATCAAGCCTGAGCAGCTGCCGGCCGAGCTGTTCGAAGAGCAAGCCAAGCGCCGCGTTGTGCTGGGTCTGATCGTGGCTGAAGTGGTCAAGCAATTCGACCTCAAGCCTGACGATGCCCGCGTTCGTGAAATGATTCAGGAAATGGCCTCGGCTTACCAAGAGCCTGAGCAGGTTGTGTCCTGGTACTACAAGAACGACCAGCAGCTGAACGAAGTTCGTTCGGTTGTGCTGGAAGAGCAAGTTGTGGATACTGTTCTGCAGAAAGCTAGCGTGACCGACAAAGCGGTCTCTTACGAAGAAGCAGTCAAGCCGGTAGAAGCTCCACAAGCCGACTGATCGTTTTTGCGGTAAGAAGTACACACCATAAGCCAGCCTTCGTGCTGGCTTATGCGTATTCAAGACATAACTATTTGGGAGTGACTGCGAGACATGTCCCGCAATTCTTATTATCAGCAGAGCTCTGACATCCAGGCCGCAGGCGGCCTGGTCCCGATGGTTATCGAGCAGTCCGCCCGTGGCGAACGAGCCTATGACATCTACTCGCGTCTGTTGAAGGAGCGAGTGATCTTCCTGGTAGGTCCGGTAGAAGACTACATGGCCAACCTGGTTGCGGCGCAACTGCTATTCCTTGAAGCGGAAAACCCGGACAAGGACATCCATCTTTACATCAACTCACCAGGCGGTTCGGTGACTGCAGGCATGTCGATCTACGACACCATGCAGTTCATCAAGCCAGACGTGTCCACCACCTGTATTGGTCAGGCCTGCAGCATGGGCGCCTTTCTGCTCGCTGGTGGTGCCGCCGGCAAGCGTTTCTGCCTGCCGAACTCGCGCATGATGATTCACCAGCCGTTGGGCGGCTTCCAGGGTCAGGCGTCGGATATCGACATCCATGCCAAGGAAATCCTCCACATCCGTTCGCGTCTGAACCAGCTGTTGGCTCATCACACCGGTCAAAGCCTCGAAACCATCGAGCGCGATACCGAGCGCGATAATTTCATGAGCGCAGAGCGTGCGGCTGAGTACGGCCTGATCGACTCCGTGATCGACAAGCGTAAAATGCCCGCCTAAGCAGCCCAAATGTAGGTGGTCGGGTTAACTGACCGCCTGCGGACTTGAAAAAGCCCGCAATAGCCTTCATCTTGTGTTGCAAGCCTATCGGATTTGGATCGATCGAATGACTGACACCCGCAACGGCGAGGACAACGGCAAACTGCTCTATTGCTCCTTCTGTGGCAAAAGCCAGCATGAAGTGCGCAAATTGATTGCCGGCCCCTCGGTCTTTATCTGCGACGAGTGCGTCGACCTGTGCAATGACATCATCCGTGAGGAGGTGCAGGAAGCCCAGGCCGAAAGCAGCGCGCATAAATTGCCTTCGCCTAAAGAAATCAGCGGCATCCTTGATCAGTATGTGATTGGTCAGGAACGTGCGAAAAAGGTTCTGGCCGTAGCGGTGTACAACCACTACAAACGCCTGAACCAGCGTGACAAAAAGAATGACGATGTCGAACTCGGCAAAAGCAATATCTTGCTGATCGGCCCGACAGGCTCGGGTAAAACCCTGCTTGCCGAAACACTGGCCCGTTTGCTGAACGTTCCGTTCACCATCGCCGACGCAACCACCCTCACCGAGGCGGGTTACGTGGGTGAAGATGTCGAGAACATCATTCAGAAGCTGTTGCAGAAGTGCGATTACGACGTAGAAAAAGCCCAGATGGGCATTGTCTACATCGATGAGATCGACAAGATCTCGCGCAAGTCTGACAACCCGTCGATCACCCGGGACGTTTCCGGTGAAGGCGTGCAGCAGGCCCTGCTCAAGTTGATCGAAGGCACGGTCGCTTCCGTTCCGCCTCAAGGTGGTCGCAAGCATCCGCAGCAGGAATTCCTTCAGGTCGACACCCGTAACATCCTGTTCATCTGCGGCGGCGCGTTCTCCGGTCTGGAAAAGGTTATTCAAAGCCGTTCCACCCGTGGCGGCATCGGTTTCAACGCAGAAGTGCGCAGCAAGGAAGAAGGCAAGAAAGTCGGTGAGTCCCTGCGTGAAGTCGAGCCTGACGATCTGGTCAAGTTCGGTCTGATCCCTGAGTTCGTCGGTCGTCTGCCGGTACTTGCCACGCTGGACGAGCTTGATGAGGCTGCGTTGATGCAGATTCTCACCGAGCCGAAGAATGCTCTGACCAAACAGTATGCCAAGCTGTTCGAGATGGAAGGTGTGGACCTGGAATTCCGGGCCGACGCTTTGAAATCGGTCGCCAAACGTGCCCTGGAACGCAAAACCGGTGCTCGTGGACTGCGTTCGATTCTCGAAGGTGTATTGCTCGACACTATGTATGAAATCCCTTCGCAGTCCGAGGTGAGTAAAGTAGTGATCGACGAAAGCGTTATAGAAGGCAAGTCCAAGCCACTGTATATCTACGAAAACAGTGAGCCGGCTGCCAAGGCAGCGCCAGACGCCTAAGCGTCACGCTGCTGAAATAAAGAAGGGGCCTTCGGGCCCCTTTGCTTTTTGCGCGTTTTAACACCTTCTTTAAGCTTGTTTTTTTTGAAGGTAGCCCCCATCTTGGTTTCAAGCTCACTTCCATCTGTTTACGGCCTTATGGCCGCCGTAGAGGCGAAATCATGAAGACAACCATCGAATTGCCTCTCCTGCCATTGCGTGATGTTGTGGTTTATCCGCACATGGTTATCCCGCTGTTCGTGGGGCGCGAGAAATCCATCGAAGCCCTCGAGGCTGCGATGACGGGCGACAAGCAGATCCTTCTGCTGGCTCAGAGAAACCCTGCTGACGACGATCCCGGTGAAGACGCACTTTATCGCGTAGGTACCATTGCTACCGTTCTGCAGCTGCTCAAGCTGCCTGACGGCACGGTCAAGGTTTTGGTCGAAGGCGAGCAGCGGGGCGCGGTTGAGCGTTTCAGCGAAGTGGACGGCCACTGCCGTGCCGAAGTCTCATTGATCGACGAAGTCGACGCGCCGGAGCGCGAGTCGGAAGTGTTCGTCCGCAGCCTGCTGGCTCAGTTCGAACAATATGTGCAGTTGGGCAAGAAAGTCCCGGCTGAGGTCCTGTCGTCGCTCAACAGCATCGACGAGCCAGGCCGCCTGGTCGACACCATGGCCGCGCACATGGCGCTGAAAATCGAGCAGAAGCAGGAAATTCTCGAAATTATCGATTTGTCGGCCCGGGTCGAGCACGTTCTCGCGTTGCTGGATGCCGAGATCGACCTGCTGCAAGTCGAAAAACGCATTCGCGGTCGCGTTAAGAAACAAATGGAACGCAGTCAGCGCGAGTATTACCTGAATGAGCAGATGAAGGCCATTCAGAAAGAGCTCGGTGACAGCGACGAAGGCCACAACGAAATCGAAGAGCTGAAAAAGCGCATCGATGCCGCCGGTCTGCCGAAAGATGCCTTGGCCAAAGCCCAGGGTGAACTGAACAAATTAAAACAAATGTCGCCAATGTCGGCGGAAGCGACCGTGGTCCGCTCGTATATTGACTGGCTGGTTCAGGTGCCGTGGAAGGCGCAGAGCAAAGTGCGTCTGGATCTTGCGCGCGCTGAAGACATTCTCGATGCCGACCACTATGGTCTGGAAGAAGTCAAAGAACGGATTCTCGAATACCTCGCCGTGCAAAAACGCGTGAAGAAAATTCGTGGACCGGTGTTGTGCCTGGTCGGTCCTCCAGGTGTGGGTAAAACTTCGCTGGCGGAGTCGATTGCTCACGCCACAAACCGCAAATTCGTGCGCATGGCCCTCGGCGGCGTACGCGATGAAGCGGAAATTCGTGGTCATCGCCGTACTTATATCGGTTCGATGCCGGGAAGATTGATTCAAAAGATGACAAAGGTGGGCGTGCGCAACCCATTGTTCCTGCTCGATGAAATCGACAAAATGGGCAGTGACATGCGTGGCGATCCGGCGTCGGCGTTGCTGGAGGTGCTTGACCCTGAGCAGAACCACAACTTCAACGATCACTATCTGGAAGTCGACTACGACCTATCCGATGTGATGTTCCTTTGCACCTCCAACTCCATGAACATTCCACCGGCGCTGCTGGACCGGATGGAAGTGATTCGTCTGCCGGGTTACACCGAAGACGAGAAGATCAACATCGCCGTCAAATACCTTTCGCCCAAGCAGATTACGGCCAACGGCTTGAAGAAAGGCGAGCTGGAATTCGACGCCGAAGCGATCCGCGACATCATCCGCTACTACACCCGCGAAGCCGGTGTGCGCGGGCTGGAGCGCCAGATTGCCAAGGTTTGCCGCAAGGCGGTCAAAGAGCATTCACTGGAAAAACGCTTCTCGGTGAAGGTCACTGCCGACATGCTGGAGCACTTCCTTGGCGTGCGTAAATTCCGCTACGGGCTGGCCGAATCGCAGGATCAGATCGGTCAGGTAACCGGGCTGGCGTGGACTCAGGTGGGCGGCGAATTGCTGACCATCGAAGCCGCGGTCGTTCCCGGCAAGGGTCAGTTGATCAAGACCGGTTCTTTGGGTGACGTGATGGTCGAATCCATCACCGCAGCCTTGACCGTTGTCCGCAGCCGGGCGAAGAGCCTGGGGATTCCCCTGGACTTCCACGAGAAGCGTGATACGCACATCCATATGCCGGAAGGGGCGACCCCGAAGGACGGCCCTAGCGCCGGTGTAGGCATGTGCACGGCTCTGGTGTCGGCATTGACCGGGATTCCTGTACGCGCGGACGTTGCCATGACTGGCGAAATTACGCTGCGTGGTCAGGTACTGGCGATTGGTGGTTTGAAAGAAAAACTGCTCGCTGCTCACCGTGGCGGAATCAAGACCGTGATCATTCCTGAAGAGAACGTACGCGATCTGAAGGAAATTCCTGACAATATTAAGCAAGATCTACAGATTAAACCGGTTAAATGGATTGACGAGGTCCTGCAAATTGCGCTGCAATACGCGCCGGAGCCCTTGCCCGATGTAGCTCCAGAGATAGTTGCAAAGGATGAAAAACGCGAGTCTGACTCTAAGGAAAGAATTAGCACGCATTAGTATGCATTTGTCTGGGGGGCTTCCTTGACAGCTTTTTAGAGCCCTTGTTATAAAGCGGCTCTTAAGTGTCTGTAGGCCATTCAGCACTCGTTTTTGCTTTCACCAAAAAACTTAGAATCATACTCAAATAGATATAAGGGGACTTAGAGTGAACAAGTCGGAACTGATTGATGCTATCGCTGCATCCGCTGATATCCCGAAAGCTGCTGCTGGCCGTGCGCTGGACGCTGTAATCGAATCCGTCACTGGCGCTCTCAAGGCTGGCGACTCTGTTGTTCTGGTGGGTTTCGGTACTTTCTCCGTCACTGATCGTCCGGCTCGCATTGGTCGTAACCCACAGACCGGTAAGACGCTGGAAATCGCAGCCGCCAAAAAACCAGGTTTCAAAGCCGGTAAAGCACTGAAAGAAGCTGTTAACTAAGTTCGATTCAGGTTTTTGCCTATCCGGGTCGGGGTCATGCCTGACCTGGCAGCGGAGCGGTAGTCCAGTCGGCGAGTCGCCGATCCGAGACGCCGAGGCTCGCAAGTTCGAGTCATCGGTCCGCTCCGCCAGTTACGAGAAGGCGCATCCTCGGGTGCGCCTTTCTTCTATCCGGATTCTACCCACGCTCCACGGTTGCCTAATTTTGAAGTTCAACCGTTTCTGGGGGACGCATGCTGCAGAATATCAGGGACAATTCACAAGGCTGGATTGCCAAGACCATTATCGGGATCATCGTTGTATTGATGGCTTTCACCGGTATCGAGGCCATATTTCAGGCGACGACCAACAGCCAGGACGCGGCGAAGGTCAACGGCGAAGAAATCAGCCAAAACGAACTGAGCCAGGCGGTCGACATGCAACGCCGTCAGCTCATGCAACAGCTGGGCAAGGATTTCGATGCTTCCTTGCTCGACGAAAAAATGCTGCGCGAATCGGCCCTCAAAGGCTTGATCGATCGCAAGCTGCTGCTGCAAGGCGCAGAAAACTCGAAGTTCGCTTTTTCCGAAGCTGCTTTGGACCAGGTGATCCTGCAAACGCCTGAATTCCAGGTTGACGGCAAGTTCAGCCCTGACCGTTTCGACCAGGTTATTCGCCAACTCGGCTACAGCCGCATGCAATTCCGCCAGATGCTGGCTCAGGAAATGCTGATCGGTCAGCTGCGCGCTGGTCTGGCGGGTAGTGGTTTCGTCACCGACGCACAGGTTCTTGCATTCGCCCGTCTGGAAAAGCAGACCCGCGATTTCGCTTCCCTGAACGTCAAGGTTGACCCAGCGGCTGTGAAGCTTGCTGACAATGAAGTCAAAGCCTACTACGACGAACACGCCACGGAATTCATGACGCCGGATCAGGTGGTCATCGATTACCTCGAGTTGAAAAAGGCTTCCTTCTTTGATCAGGTCAGCGTCAAGGACGAAGACCTGCAAGCGGCGTATCAGAAAGAAACTGCGAACCTGTCCGAACAACGCCGGGCCGCGCACATTCTGATCGAAGTGAATGACAACGTGACCGAAGCGCAAGCCAAGGCCAAGATCGACGAGATCCAGGCACGTCTGGCAAAAGGCGAGAAGTTCGAGGCTCTGGCCAAAGAGTTCTCCCAGGATCCTGGTTCGGCGAACAACGGCGGTGACCTCGGCTATGCAGGTCCTGGTGTCTACGATCCAGCCTTCGAAACAGCGCTGTATGCGTTGGCCAAGGATCAGGTCTCGGCGTCGGTTCGCACCGACTTCGGCTTTCACCTGATCAAGCTGTTGGGCGTGGAAGCACCTGAAGTGCCGACGTTAGCCAGTTTGAAAGACAAGCTGACCCGTGAGCTGAAAACCCAGCAGGTCGAACAGCGTTTCGTCGAGGCGACCAAGCAATTGGAAGACTCGTCGTTCGAAGCCTCCGATCTGGCTCAGCCGGCGCAGGACCTGAAGCTGACCGTTCACACATCCAAGCCGTTCGGCCGTGAAGGTGGCGAAGGTGTTGCGGCCAACCGTGCCGTGGTCACTGCTGCGTTTAGCCCTGAAGTGCTGGATGAGGGTGCCAACAGCACCGCCATCGAGCTCGACCCGGAAACCGTGATCGTGCTGCGCGCCAAGGAACACCTGAAACCTGCGCAATTGTCGCTCGAAAGCGTTGCTGCCAGCATTCGCGTGCAATTGGCCAAGGAGCGCGCCAGTGCTGCCGCCAAGACCAAGGCTGAAGAGCTGATTGTCAGCCTGCGCGATGGCAAGACACCGCTGGACAAGGCAATCGACGGCCAGAACTGGAAAGTTATCCAGGCAGCCACTCGTGGCCAGGAAGGGGTTGACCCAACCGTGTTGCAAGCGCTGTTCCGCATGCCGAAGCCGGCAGCCAAGGACAAGCCGACCTTCAGTAGCGTGACCCTGGCCGATGGTAGCCTGGTGATCGTTCGTCTGAACGCCGTGAACGAAGCCGCTGCACCGACTGAAGAGGAGAAGGCTCAATACCGTCGCTTCCTCGCCTCACGCATTGGCCAGCAAGACTTTGCGGCTTACCGCAAACTGCTGGAAAGCCAGGCTGAGATCAAGCGCTTCTGATACCTGACTGAGCTTGTCGCGACACAAAGACCCTAGCCGAAAGGCTGGGGTTTTTTATCGGCGAAACAAAAGCAGGACGGGTTACCCGTCGCCTGAGTATTTACCGTGCGACTTTTTCCTGTAAATGACAGTCAGTAGACGTGTAACTGTTTTAAGACACTAATCGATACTCCGCTAAGCATCGATCTGTTGCACAATACGCCCCGAACCGTTTTCCTCAGGATGTTCAATGTTTAAATCATTTCCCATACGTGTTGCTGGGCTGGCGTTGTTGCTGGCCGTTGCTGCCGGCTGCTCGTCGAAGAAAGCCCCAATCTATGAGCATGAGAATTTCGATGACTCCGGAACGTTTTCGCGCAGCTACCCGGTGACTGATGCGCAGACGTGCGAAGCCGCCCGTCGGGCGTTGCTCAGTCAGGGCTACATCATCACCAGCGCCGACCCGAAACTGGTCAGCGGACACAAAAGCTTCCAGCAGACCGGCGAGAGCCACTTGGAGATCAGCTTCAGTGTGGTCTGTGCCGATGATGGCAGTGAGGGGCTCCACGCGACCATGTTCGCCAACGCCCTGCAGGACCGTTATGCGCTGAAGAAGACCAACAACTCCGCCAGCGTTGGTGTGGGCGTGCTGGGTTCGGTGTCGATGCCGATTGGCTCGTCCGACGACTCGATGGTCAAGGTTGCCAGCGAAACCGTATCGTCGCCCAAGTTCTACGAGCGTTTCTTCACCCTGGTCGAGTTGTTCCTGCCGCCGGAAGCGAAAAAGGCCGCGCACATCAAGGAGAAGCCGAAACCTGATCTTGGCGTACCTGAAGCCAAGGCCGCACCGGCGGCACCGGCGGCAGAATCCGCGCCGGCACCTCCAGCAGCCTCTGAGCCGGTCGCACCGCCGCCCGAAGCCGCTCCGATTGCTCCGGCCGAGAACACCGAACCGGCACCGGCCACGGAAACTGTCACTCCGCCGCCGGAATCAAGCCTGCCTCCACCCACCGAGCCTATTTCGGCGATTCCAGCTTCAGGCCAGTAATCGGGTTCTGGCGCTACGGATCGGGTCACACGACATCGATTGCGCAGCGACTTTCAAGATTGATCCACGTCACCTCAGGCCGTAGTCCTACGGCCTGTATCGAAAAAATCCTGTGATAAATTCCTGACGGCCTGCTACGTTTTATTAAGTAGCCGCGGAGCGGCGTGCCTGCGTCATTTTTCGTTCACGTGGGCACTTTATGCTCGGGGTGCTGGTCATTTATTCAGGCGTTTTTTTCAACGAGTTGTGGGGGATTAAAAATGGACGATTATCAAGAAGAACTGCTCGAGTATCAGGCGTTTGAACTGGATCCACTGGAACCGGCCGAAGACGCTACCGAGCTGTAAGCGTCAAGCGGATTGGCGATGACTGCGGCGAAACTCGCCGGGTGTCTGGCCGCTCCAGCGTTTGAAGGCCCGTTGAAACGCTTCGGCTGAGGCAAAGCCCAGCAGGTAGGCGATTTCTCCGAACGCCAGTTCGGTATCGCGGATGTAGGTCATGGCCAGGTCGCGACGAGTGTCGTTGAGAATCGCGCGAAATTGCGTGCCTTCCTCGGCGAGTTTGCGGCGCAAGGTCCAGGTGGGCAGCTTCAGGCGTGCCGCCACTTCTTCCAGGTCGGGTTCCCGGCCACCATTGAGTAACGGCCCCAGCAACTGAGTGATACGTTCACGCAGGCTGCGGGTGCGTGTCAGTTGCTCCAGTTCCCGTTCACACAGTTGCAGCAGGTGTCGCCAAGTGCTTGGGCAATGTTCCGGGTTACGCTGTGCGAGGCTGGCAAGGCCCAAGCGCAGTTGATTGTGCTCGCCGCCAAACTGGATCGGGCAGTCACCCAGCACCTCATAAGCCGTGCGGTAATCCGGTTCATCAAACTCGATCTCGATGCGTTCGGCCCGCAACGGTACAGGGCTAATGCTGGACAATTGCTGCAACCAGCCAGCGATGATCGAATCCACCACGAAGCGGTTGTAGGCGTTGTAAGGGCTGATGGAATAGAACCGCAGCCAGGCGCCTTGAGCGTCTTCATGAAAGCTCGATTGACCGCGATAGTTGGAGCCATATAAGGCTTCGAAGCGAATCAGGCAGCGCGCGGCTTCTCGCACCGTTGGCGCCTGGGCGGCGGTGACCCCGGCCAGGCCGGCTTGGCTCAGGCGACTGAGCTGGCCCATGCGTAAACCCAGTGCCGGGTTGTCGGTCAGTTGAATGGCGCTGTGGCCCAGGCGCATGTAGCGCGGGATCGAGAGCCGGGCGCCTGCTTCGCTCAGGCGCGCCGAGTCGAGGCCGTATTGTTCGAGCAGCGTCTGAGGGTCTACACCGTGACTGCGCACGGCGTCGGCCAGGCTATGAACAAAGCCCACCGACAGATCGCCGAGCCGCATCGGCAACGGTTTCATTGGTTACAACCAGAGGTTCAGCAAACGCGCGCCACGGGCATTGCCGTCGGCGAACTGCTGCCCGTTGCTGCTGAGAAAACTTTGACCGGCGCTGCCCTGATCCCAGAATTGACCGCGCAGGAACACGCTCATGCCGGCGATTGCCTGGCTGCTGGGTGGTTGAGTGGTGAGTGTCAGACGATGCCAGGCCTGGCCTTCGCTGAGCTCCCCGGCCTTGAGACTGACGGAGCCAGGCGTCAACAGCCCCTTGTAGCCACGCCACGGTTTGTCCCAGGTGCCGCGCCCGATCACAAACGCCGGGACCGCGACGAACTTCGCACCCTGGCTGTCGAGCTTGCGGTAATTGTCCGGGTACCAGCTGTCGCTGCCGATCAGAACACCCAAGCGTCCGGCCGGGGTGTCGACGACGTTGAGCGTATGCTCGCCATTGGCCGCGATGACGTCATGCTCATCGAAGATCGGATGCATCTGACGCTGGGGCTGGCCGATCGGCAGGCCATCGGTGCCGAACACCACGGTGCTGTTGTACAACGCGCCGCGGCCGATTTTCAGGGTGCCGTCGATGACGTTAGGCTCCGGGAGCACAATGGAGCCCGCCACCAGGGTCACGTGAAATTCTTTCGCCAGACCACCAAACAGCGCCTGGTAGTCTTTGGCCATGCCTTTGGCCTTCATGCGCAGGTGCGCGTCGTCCAGACGGCTGTCGCCCTTGGCGCTGATTAGCGCGCGGAGGAACTTCAAGGGATTGCTCACCGCCAGCCAGTTCATGGCTTCCTTGAGCGTGGTGGCTTGGTACAGCTCATCTTTCTCACCGCTGACCATCAACCAGGTGCCGACATGTTCGGGCAGTACAACGATGGTTTTTTCATTCAGCAGGCCCTGGTCCTGGGCCTTCTGCAAATAGGCCGCCAGTTTGCGGTGCAAGCGCTCGGGGCTTTGGTAGTCGGTGGGAAACAGCTCGGGCTGGATGCCCAGCAAGTTGCCGCGATCAGCAGGTGTGCCTTGGTCGACCGCTAGATTGATCCGCAGGTCCGACAGGTAATGACCCACAGGACGGTCCGCGGCCCACATGGCGTAGGTCGTGAGGGCGGCGATCAACGCCATGGAAAAGGTCAGGTACAGAAGTTTGCGCATGGGGAAACAGAACGGCCGTGTGCAGGGTTCGCGACTAGGGTAGGGCGCATGCCGGCACTTGCCAAGGGGCACTGCACATTTGAATCAATAAGTTGTCAGTTACGG
This sequence comes from Pseudomonas sp. MDT1-16, assembly GCF_054898115.1. Lineage (NCBI taxonomy): Bacteria > Pseudomonadati > Pseudomonadota > Gammaproteobacteria > Pseudomonadales > Pseudomonadaceae > Pseudomonas > Pseudomonas sp. MDT1-16. The sequence continues at coordinate 4,141,680 of NZ_CM142717.1, read as the reverse complement.
TCATTGAGTGACGGCGGCGCGACTCTTAGTCTGTCCAACATGACTGACGGGGGCCGTAGAGCTCCTGCACTTTTTCCGTGATCGCTCGATGTGGAGTTACCGATGGCCGCCGCTCATTACCCGCACCTGTTGGCCCCGCTGGACCTGGGTTTTACCACGTTGCGCAACCGTACCCTGATGGGGTCGATGCACACCGGTCTTGAGGAAAAGCCCGGCGGTTTCGAGCGCATGGCGGCGTACTTCGCCGAACGTGCCCGTGGTGGCGTTGGCCTGATGGTCACCGGTGGTATTGGCCCGAACGATGAGGGCGGGGTGTACTCCGGCGCGGCCAAACTGACCACCGAGGACGAAGCGCTCAAGCACCGGATCGTCACCCGCGCGGTGCACGAGGCGGGCGGCAAGATCTGCATGCAGATTCTTCACGCCGGCCGTTATGCCTATAGCCCGAAACAAGTCGCGCCGAGCGCCATTCAGGCGCCGATCAATCCGTTCAAGCCAAAAGAGCTGGACGAGGAAGGCATCGAGAAACAGATCAGCGACTTCGTCACCTGTTCGACCCTGGCGCAACAGGCCGAATACGACGGCGTCGAGATCATGGGCTCCGAAGGTTATTTCATTAACCAGTTCCTCGCCGCCCACACCAACCACCGTACTGACCGCTGGGGCGGCAGCTATGAAAACCGTATGCGCCTGCCGGTGGACATCGTCCGTCGGGTGCGTGAAGCGGTAGGCCCGAACTTCATTATTATCTTCCGCCTGTCGATGCTCGATTTGGTGGAAGGCGGCAGCAGCTGGGAAGAAATCGTCCAGTTGGCCAAGGCCGTCGAACAGGCCGGTGCAACGATCATCAACACCGGCATTGGCTGGCACGAAGCACGGATCCCGACCATCGCCACCAAAGTGCCGCGCGGCGCGTTCAGCAAAGTCACGGCCAAGCTGCGCGGCTCGGTGAGCATTCCGCTGATTACCACCAACCGCATCAACACCCCGGAAGTCGCCGAGCAGATTCTGGCCGAAGGCGATGCCGACATGGTCTCCATGGCGCGGCCGTTCCTCGCCGACCCGGACTTCGTCAACAAGGCAGCCGCCGGCCGTGGCGATGAAATCAACACGTGCATCGGTTGCAATCAGGCGTGCCTGGATCACACCTTCGGCGGCAAGTTGACCAGTTGCCTGGTGAACCCGCGCGCCTGCCATGAAACCGAACTCAATTACCTGCCGGTGCAACAGATCAAGAAAATCGCTGTGGTCGGTGCCGGTCCTGCGGGTTTGTCCGCGGCTACCGTGGCCGCCGAGCGCGGGCATCAGGTGACGCTGTTTGATTCGGCCAGCGAAATTGGTGGCCAGTTCAACATCGCCAAGCGCGTGCCAGGCAAGGAAGAGTTCTTTGAAACCCTGCGCTACTTCAATCGCAAGCTACAGACCACCCACGTCGAGGTGTGCCTGAACACCCGCGTCGATGTCGCACAACTGGTAGACGGCGGTTACGACGAGATCATTCTCGCCACCGGCATCGCCCCAAGAACCCCGGCGATTCCGGGCGTCGAGAACGCCAAGGTGCTGAGCTATCTGGACGTGATCCTTGAGCGCAAACCGGTGGGCAAGCGCGTCGCAGTGATTGGCGCCGGTGGTATCGGATTTGATGTGTCAGAGTTTCTGGTTCACCAGGGCGTGGCCACCAGCCAGAATCGCGAGGCGTTCTGGAAGGAGTGGGGCATCGATACGCATCTGGAAGCGCGCGGCGGTGTCGCCGGTATCAAGGCTGAACCCCATGCCCCGGCTCGTGAAGTCTTCCTGCTGCAGCGCAAGAAATCCAAGGTCGGCGACGGCCTGGGCAAGACCACCGGCTGGATTCACCGCACGGGGCTTAAGAACAAGCAGGTGCAGATGCTCAACAGCGTCGAGTACCTGAAGATTGACGACGAGGGGTTGCACATCCGCATCGGCGAAACCGGCGAGCCGCAAGTGCTGCCGGTGGACAACATCGTGATCTGCGCCGGGCAGGATCCGCTGCGCGAACTGCAGGAGGGTCTGGTAGCGGCCGGGCAGAACGTGCATTTGATTGGCGGCGCGGATGTGGCGGCGGAGCTGGATGCCAAGCGCGCGATCAACCAAGGGTCGCGTCTGGCTGCTGAACTCTAAAACTCACACATTCTGTAGCAGCTGGCGCAGCCTGCGTCCGGCTGCGCAGCAGTCGTAAAGTCGGCCACCGCGGTGATTCAGGTAAACGGGGATGGCAGGATTGACGACTGCTGCGCAGCCGGACGCAGCCTGCGCCAGCGGCTACAAGGTTTGCGTTGGCTGATAGACTGGCGTCTTTTCCGTCTGCGCAGAGCCGATGCTTTCTCCTCCAGCCAACTGGCTACCCAAGCCCCTGCTCGAACCCCTTCATCTCGGCTGGCTGACCAATGCCGGCATCGAAGCCGCGATCCTGCGTCTGGACCAGATCGATCCACTGATCAGCGGCAACAAGTGGTTCAAACTCATCGAGCACCTGAAATCCGCTGACCGGTTCGGTGCCAAAGGCATCATCAGCCTCGGCGGTGCCCATTCCAATCATCTGCATGCACTGGCCGCCGCGGGCAAACGTTTCGGTTTCACCACCGTTGGCCTGCTGCGTGGACATCCACAAGAAACGCCGACGGTGAAGGACTTGCAGGCGTTCGGTATGCAGCTGCATTGGCTGGGTTATGGCGGTTATCGAGCGCGGCACGCGCCGGGTTTCTGGCAACCCTGGCAGGCGCAGTATCCCGATCTGCATCCGGTGCCGGAAGGTGGCGGCGGTTTGCAGGGAGCAAAGGGCTGCATGCAACTGAGGACAATGGTCAGCGAGCAACTGAACGGTCTGGGCTGGAACGACTACGACGGCTGGTGGCTGGCCTGCGGAACGGGCACGACCCTGGCCGGTCTGGTGCTGGCCGAGGCGGGCGAACACCCGGTGTATGGTGCGCTGGCCGTGCCCGACGATCATGGGGTTGCGCAGCAGGTCGAGTCGATTGTGCGAGAGGCGGGTTTACAGGATCGCGCTTATGAATGGTTCGACACCAGCCGTGGTGGCTTTGCCAAAGTCGATCCGCTGTTACTCGAATTCATCGATCAGACCGAACAGGCCAGCGGCATTTCCCTCGAACCGCTGTACACCGGCAAAGCACTGTTGGCGCTCAAGCAGCAAATCGAAGCGGGAAAGTTTGCTCGCGGGACACGCCTGATCTTCATCCACACCGGCGGTTTGCAGGGCCGCCGGGGTTTCCGGTGAGCGGCCGAATTTAGCCGCGCTTGGGCATCATCCGCAGCAAGGTGTTATCGCGCACCACATAGTGGTGATAAATCCCCGCCAAGGCATGCAGGCCGATCAGCCAATAGCCGATAGTGCCGCCGAGTTCATGCCAACCCTCAATCTGCTTGGCCAACGCCTTGTCTTCTGCGATCAGCAACGGCAGGTCAAAACCGTAGAACATCACTTGATGGCCTTTGGCGCTGGTGACCAGCCAGCCCAGAATCGGCATGGCGATTATGAAAATGTACAGCGCCCAGTGCATCAATTTGGCCAGCACGGTCTGCCAGTGAGGCGAGGCCGGGAAAATTTGCGGTGCCGGGCTTAGGCTGCGAGCAAACAGCCGCAGCCAGACCAGCACAAACACCGTCAAGCCCAGCAAAAAGTGCGATTCGGTGATCAGCGTCCGGCCGCCACTGCCTTTTGGAAAGATCCCGCGAAATTCGATACAGGCGTAAACCAGCGCCAGCAGGACCAGCATCAACCAATGCAGCGAGATCGATACGGTGCTGTAGCGTGAGTCGGAATTCTTCCAGGGCATACGGTGTTCCTCACAGTTCAGGTCGAACCACCGTTCGTGTTCGACGGTGTGCGTTAACTGTAATCCGCATTGGTGGATTTGCCTTTGGCTATTTGGACGTTCATTGCTCTGGATCAGGTGATCGGCCACAAAAAAGCGCCAGTTGCGTTAAGGAACTGGCGCTTTTTTATGAGGCGATAGGCTCAATCAGCGGGTTTGCGGCATCTGGCCATTGGCCAGGCGCTTATTGATATCAGCGATCACTTCCGGCAAATCGGTAATGGTGTCGATCATGTAGTGCGGCCGCGAGCCTTCGAACATTGCATGGATGCGTTTACGTTCGCGGGCCAGCTTGTCGCTGCCCAGGGCGCGATATCCTTCGTAGTCCAGGCCCAGCGCGTTGCCCGAGCAGATCAGCGCCACGGTCCACATGCCGGCACGGCGACCTTCGAGAATGCCCGGCACGGTGTCGTCGATCTTCACGCAGGCCGCGACATCATCGATGCCGAGGGCGATCACGTTGGCGAGCGCTTGGGCCGGCCATGGACGGCCGTTAGGCACTTCATCAGTGGCGACCACATGATCGGCGATGTAGCCGTTGGTGGCGGCCAGTTCGACAACCTTGTCCATGACCTGTTTCGGGTAACCGGAGCAGGAACCGATCTTGATCCCCTGCTGGCGCAGGTTGGCGATGGTGTCCAGTGCGCCCGGAATCAGCGCCGAGTGCTCGGCGATTTTCTCGATTTGCAGTGGCATGAAGCGTTTGTAGATGGCGGTGACGTCGTCATCGGTCGGCGTCCGGCCGAACACCGCGCGATAACGCTCGGCGACTTGCGGCTGATCGCACAGGGTGCGGATGTGGTCCCACTTGCCCATGCCCATCGGCCCGCGGGCTTCTTCGATGGAAACCTGGACGTCGAACTCGGCGAAGGCTTCGACAAAAATCTGCGTCGGCGCGAAGGAGCCGAAGTCAACCACGGTGCCGGCCCAGTCGAGAATGGCAGCTTGCAGTTTGGTTGGGTTGCTGTAGTTCATGGTGATCAAATCCTGTAATTGGGGAATAGTGATCCCTGTAGCAGCTGTCGAGCTTGCGAGGCGGCGTTCGGCTGCGGAGCAGTCGTAAACCCTGACGACGCGGTCCACCTGAAACACCGAGGTGGATGTTTTACGACTGCTGCGCAGCCGAACGCAGGCTCGCGCAGCTCGCCAGCTGCTACAGGTCGTCGTGAATCAAATTTCTAAAACTTCCATCTCGCGCAGTACTTCGGCGACCGCCGCCACCGCCGCGTGCATCTCGGCCTGGTTGACGTGGCCGATGCAGCCGACGCGGAAGGTTTCGACCTGGGTCAATTTGCCCGGGTAGAGGATAAAGCCCTTGGCTTTGACGCGTTCGTAGAACTCCTTGAACTGGTAGCGCGGATCTTTCGGCGCGTGGAAGGTGACGATGATCGGCGCCTGAATGGCGGCGGGCAGAAAGCTGCGCAGTCCGAGCTTGGCCATGTCATCGAGCAGCACCTGGCAGTTGTTGGCGTAGCGCTGATGCCGGGCAGGCAAACCCCCTTCTTCGTTGTATTGCAGCAGGGCTTCGTGCAGCGCGGCGACCACATGGGTCGGCGGGGTGAAGCGCCATTGACCGGTCTTGGCCATGTAGGTGTGCTGGTCAAAAAGGTCCATCGCCAGCGAGTGCGAGTTGCCGGCGGCATTCGCCAGCGCCTCTTTGCGAGCGAAGACGAAACCCATTCCCGGCACGCCTTCCAGGCATTTGCCCGAAGCGGCGATCAACGCGTCGAACGGCACCTGTTGCGCGTCGATCGGCAGGGCACCAAAGGAGCTCATGGCGTCGATGATCAGGCGTTTGCCGTGTTGCGCGATGACGTGGGCGATTTCCGGCAGCGGGTTGAGGATACCGGTGCTGGTTTCGCAGTGAATCAGCGCGACGTGGGTAATGCTGGCGTCGGCGCGCAGCAGGCGGTCGACGTCGGCGGCGGTGGTCGGTTCGTCTTCGGCAGTTTCAAAGGTGCTGAAGGAGCGGCCGAGCACTTCGCAGATTTTCGCCAGGCGTTTGCCATAGGCGCCGTTGATCAGCACCAGGACGTTGCCGTCGCGTGGCACCAGCGTGCCGATCGCTGCTTCGACGGCGAACGTGCCGCTGCCTTGCAGGGGCACGCAGTGGTGGCTGTCGCCGCCGTTGATGATCGCCAGCAGTTGCTCGCAGAGGTTGGCGGTCAGTTGATTGAAGCGATCATCCCATGAGCCCCAGTCGACCATCATCGCCTGACGGGTGCGGGCCGATGTGGTCAATGGGCCGGGGGTGAGCAGGATGGGCTCGGCAGTACTCATTCTCGTGTCCTCGCAATCGATGAGATGAAGCTACGGGGCTTAAATTGCAATTTGCCGTGCTATCAATCAAATTGTTTGTTGTTATGCCAACCATCAGTGAGGGTTATTCATGAACCTGTTCCAGCTCCGCGCCTTCGACGCCGTGGCCCGTGAGGGCAGCTTCACCCGGGCCGCTGCGCGATTGTTCATCAGCCAACCGGCGGTCACCGGCCACATCAAGGCGCTGGAGGAGCACTACCAGATCACCTTGTTGCGGCGCACGGCACGACGAGTGGAATTGACGGAGGAGGGCACCCAACTGGCCGCGATCACCCGGGCGATGTTCGGTCTGGCCGAAGAAGCGCAGGTGATGTTGGAGGCGAACCGGCAGTTGCTGACCGGGCGTTTGGAAGTGGCGGCGGACGGGCCGCACATGGTCATGCCGATGCTCGCCAGCCTGCGCGCTCGCTATCCCGGAATTACCGTGAACCTGCGGCTGGGCAATGCTCAGGAAACCCTGGCGGCGTTGCTGTCGGAGCATGCCGACGTGGCGGTGCTGACCGAAGTCGAACCGCGCAAGGGCTTGCATCTGCAAGGCTTAAGCGAGTCACGAATGTGTGCGTTGGTGCCTGAGGGGCATCCGTGGGCGCAGATGTCGAAGGGCGTGCCGCTTAAGGCGCTGGATCAGGTGATCATGGTGTTGCGCGAGCCAAGTTCGATAACCCGGCGCACCTTCGACAAGGCCTGTGCGACGGCGTTGGTCAATCCACGGGTGTTGCTGGAACTGGACAGTCGCGAGGCGGTGACCGAAGCCGTCGCCGCAGAATTGGGGGTTGGCGTGGTGTCGTCGGTGGAAGTCAGCCACGACCCGAGGGTGGTGGCGGTGCCTATTATTGGCGAAGGGTTGGTCAATCGGCACATGATTGGCTGCATGGAACGGCGCCGGGATTTACGCTTGATCCAGGCGTTTTTTGATTTGGCGCCATCCAGTTGAACCGCGGCGCGGCTATCGCGGGCAAGCCACGCTCCTACAAGGATAACGTTGAACCTGTGGGAGCGAGGCTTGCCCGCGAAGAGGCCGGGCCTGCTTATGCCAGACTCTCGCGAACCATCTCCAGAAACGTCGCCACCACCCGCCGCGAACTCTGCTCGCGCAAGCACACCAGTGTCTCGGTCAGCCGTCGTTTGCAATCGGTAATCGGCAGCGCGCAAACCCTCGAATCCGCACCGAACTCGGCAGCCGATACCACACCGACACCAATCCCCACGACCACCGCTTCACGCGCCGCTTCCCGACCTTCAACCTGAATCGCCGGACGAATGCGAAACCCGGCCCGAGCCATTTCTTCTTCCAGCGTCTGGCGCGTCACCGAGCCGATTTCCCGCAGCACCAAAGGCGTGTCATCCAGGTCCGCGAGGCAAATCGACTCTCGGTCGGCCCACGGATGATGGCGGGAAACGAACGCCACCATCGGGTCATTGCGCAGCGGCAGCGAGATCAATCGTTCGTCACTGACCTCACGCCCCAACAACGCCAGATCGGCCTGGTAGTTGAACAACCGAAACAGCGATTCATCGGTGTTACCGGTTTCGATTTTCACGCTGATGCCGGGATAGCGTTCGCAGAACCGCGCGATCTGCGGCAGCACATGCACCGGCGCATCGACGGCGAGAATCAGGCTGCCGGTCTGCAGTGCCTGAGACTCCTGAAGCAACTCTTGAGCCTCGGCCTCGATGACGAACAGCCGCTGAGTAATGCTCAACAAGCGCTCGCCCAGATCGGTCAGGCGTACCGAGCGTTTGTTGCGGTGGAACAACAGCACCCCGAAACGCTCTTCGAGTTTGCGCACTTGGTCGGAAATCGCCGGTTGGGTGAGAAATAGCCGCGCGGCGGCTTTGGTAAAGCTTCCGTGGACGGCAACGGCGTGGAAGGCTTTGAGCTGGGCGTGGGAAACCGACATCGAAACCTCCAGTAACAAGCTGAGCTTATATTGGAAATACGATAAATCGATTTCACTTATTAATCAGTAATTGTTTTTATCGACCTCAGCCCCGGTGACTGGTCAGTCAAACAGCGTCGGCGGCCATGAGCCTGTGCGTGCAACAGCAGGACTCATCTGACCGAGATCGCCTCAGGGATGCAGCGATATCGAAGTGCTCAACAATAAAAAAACAGGCGTTATTTCTCAATTTCTGCCGGCACACTCACACCCTGAGGTCAGAACCACCATGAACAAGCACATCGGCACCATCAAGCGTTGGCGCGTGCAGATCTTCGCGATCACCTGGCTCGCTTACGCCGCGTTCTATTTCACCCGCAAAGCCTTTTCCGTGGCAAAACTGGGGATCGCCGAAGACCCCACCTTCATGCTCGACAAAATGGCCATGGCCAACCTCGACGCCATCTACCTAACGGCTTACGCCATCGGGCAATTCACTTGGGGCATCCTGGCCGACCGCTTTGGCGCGAGGGTCGTGGTGTTTGGCGGGTTACTGATCTCCGCAGCGGCAGCGCTGGTGATGGGCAGTTTCGCGACGTTGCCAATCTTTGCCACCTGCATGCTGATTCAAGGGTTGGCGCAGTCCACCGGCTGGTCCGGGCTGTGCAAGAACCTCGGCAATTTCTTTCCGGCCGAGCAGCGCGGGCGGGTGTTGGGGTTGTGGAGTTCCTGCTACGCCTTTGGTGGTCTGGTGGCATCGCCGTTTGCTGGCTGGTGGGCGTATACGCTGATCGGCACCTGGCACGCGGCGTTCTTTTCCAGTGCGGCGGTGGTTGGGCTGGTCGCCGTGCTGTTTTTCATTTTTCAGCGCAACAAACCCGAAGACGTTGGCTTGCCGGCGGTGGAACCAGCGCCGCAACTGACGGCGGAAGAGGCCGACGCGCAAAGCAAGATCAGCGTGCTGGAACCCTTAAAAGAAATCCTGCGCAACCGGACCGTGCTGGTTCTGGGCCTCGCGTACTTTCTGCTGAAACCGGCGCGCTACGCGATTCTGCTCTGGGGGCCAGTGATCGTCTTCGAGCAGATGCCCTCGGTGGGCAAGGTCGGCGCGGCGATTATCCCCACCGCGTTTGAACTGGCCGGTTTGCTTGGGCCGATTCTGCTCGGTCTGGCCTCGGACAAACTGTTCGGCGCCCGACGCATGCCGGGGTGTGTGCTCAGCCTGTTGGCGCTGACCGTGACCCTGGCATTGTTCATGGGCGCCCTGCATACCGGCAGCGTGATGCTGGTGGTGGCGCTGCTGTTCGTCATGGGCCTGACCCTGTACGGACCGGACTCGATGATCAGCGGCGCGGCAGCCATCGATTTCGGTACCGCCAAGGCCGGCGCAACCTCGGCCGGCTTCGTCAACGGCTGCGGCTCGGTCGGGGCGATTCTCGGCGGGTTGCTGCCGGGCTACTTCGACTCGGTCACCGTGTTCATCGTCTTCGCCGGTTGCGCGTTGTTTTCAGCGCTGGTGCTGATCCCCTATTGGAACAGTCGCCCGGCGGGCCTGCGTGCAGAAAGTGCATTCGTGCCTAACCGGCCGATGAGCGTCAAACCCCTGCGTACCTGAGGAAATACCGATGAGACCTTTCTGGCTGGAACAGGCGCTGGCGGCCGAGTCCTGCGCGCCGTGCGAACCCTTGGCGGGCGACACCCGCGCCGACGTCTGCATTGTCGGTGGTGGTTACACCGGGCTGTGGACCGCGATCATGCTCAAGGAACAGAACCCCGAACTGGATGTGCTGCTGATCGAGGCCGATATCTGCGGCGCCGGCGCCAGTGGCCGCAACGGTGGTTGTGCACTGTCGTGGTCGGCCAAGTACTTCACGCTGGAAAGGTTGTTCGGCGTCGAAGAAGCGGTGCGTTTGGTCAAGGAGTCGGAGCGCAGCATTCATGCCATCGGCGCCTTCTGCGAGCGGTACGCGGTGGACGCCGATTACCGCCTCGACGGGACGCTCTACACCGCCACCAACCGTGCCCAATGCGGTTCGACCGATGCGGTGATCGCGGCGCTGGAGCGCAATGGCATCAACTCCTTCTCGCAACGACCGGTTGCGGATGTACAACGCATGGCCGGTTCCAGCAAACACCTGGAAGGCTGGTTTTCTCCGGCGGCGGCGAGCGTGCAGCCGGGCAAACTGGTGCGCGGCTTGCGCCGGGTCGCCTTGCAACTCGGTGTGAGGATTCATGAGCACACCGCGATGACCGGGTTGGAGGAGGGCAAACCGGCAGGGATTCAAACCCCGAACGGCACCCTTCGCGCGGATCGCGTGGTGCTGGCGATGAACGCCTGGATGGCCCGGGCGTTTCCACAGTTCGAGCGCAGTGTGGCGATCGTTTCCAGCGACATGCTGATCACCGAACCGCGCCCCGATCTGCTCAACGAGATCGGTTTGACCAGCGGCGTCACCGTGCTCGATTCGCGGATTTTCGTGCACTACTACCACAACACCCCGGACGGCCGAATCATGCTCGGCAAGGGCGGCAATACCTTTGCTTACGGCGGGCGAATGTTGCCGGTGTTCGATCAGCCGTCGCCGTATGCCGATTTGTTGCGGCACAGCCTGAGCGAGTTCTTTCCGGCGTTTGCCGAGGTCAAGGTCGAGGCGACCTGGAACGGTCCGTCTGACCGCTCCGTCACCGGTTTGCCGTTCTTCGGCCAGATGAGTGCCAGCGGCAATGTGTTTTACGGTTTCGGATACTCCGGCAGCGGGGTCGGCCCGTGTCATATGGGCGGGCAGATTCTTGCCTCGATGGTCCAGGGACTGGACAACGCCTGGACCCGTTCGCCGCTGATCAACGGCCCCTTGGGCTTCTTTCCGCCGGAACCGATTCGTTACCTTGGCTCCCTGATGGTGCGCAACGCCATCCGCCGCAAGGAGCGCGCCGAGGATCACGGGCGCCCACCGCGGCATCTGGATGTGCGTCTGGCAAAGTTCGCGGCGGCGGCAGGCAAGGCCGACAAGGGATGAGTGTCAGGGGGCGAGGTCCGAGCGATTGACCAGCCAATCGAGCAGCAAGTGGCTATCGCCGCGTAGCTCGGGAGCAGGCCTGGTGCGCGGGTGATGGCCCATACCGACGCACAGCACCGGCCGGTCCGGGTCGCTGTCGAGAAAACTGATGAGTACATCGCTGCCGGCCCTTGGCAGTCTGGACGGGTCAATCCGACCGTCCGGCGCTGCGAGGGCCACGGGTAGCCAGATACCCGCAGATTCATCCGGTTCCGTTGTTGGCCACAGCCTGACCTGCACTTGCCCTCGCTCATCCATCACAGCGGGCTGTCCGGCAGGGCCAAGCACCCGCGCCGGCTGATAGCCCGGGATGCTCGGCCGGGTCTGTGTGAGCGCCGGCCTGAATACCGTTGACCAGGGAATGGCGATGAACTGATTGCGGTAATGGCGGACAGTCACGGGTTTGTCGGCGGCGAGAATCGAAGGCTGTTGCCCCTGATGACGGGTTTCGGTGAGCAGCCATTGATCGTTGAAGCTCGATAGGGGATGCGCTGACACTTGCACAATCCGTGCGCTGCGCAACGCGCTGTGGTTGCTTTGGCCGTGGATTTGCACGTGCTGGCAACGCAGACGCTCCAGTTGTCGTCGGCTCAGATGATCGCGATGGAGGTGCTCGGGAGCGGGACGGGCCATCACCGGCAAGGGTCGGGTGAAAGCGTGGTTGGCCGCGCCCTCGTCGGGGTTTTGCGAGCCACGGTTTCTGGTTGGCAGTCGTGAGGGCGAGTGCGGCGAGTCATGGCGCTGGAACAACTCACTGATCACCGGTAAGTCACTTTCGTCGGGCGCGTTGCCCTGGAAAGGCGTAAGGATCGGTTCCTGGGGGAAACTCAGGCAGTCATCGGCGAGGACCAGTACATGCCTGTCGCGCTGATGTTCGAAGTGATAGTGAATGCCTTCTTCTTCGCACAGCCGTTGCAGCAATGCCAGATCGCTCTCCTCGTACTGAATGCAAAAAGGCCGGAGCGGATAGTGCCCGTTGGATAACTCGAAGCGATAGCTCCCCTCGGGCACATCATGTTCTTCCAGCAGTTGGCGCAGGATCATCGGTACGCTGAGGTGATGAAAGACGCGGCGTAAACGCTGCCGGTCGAGCCATTGAAGGTAGGGCACCAGCACCAGTTTGTAGCCGATCCGGTGGGGGCCGCGATGCTCGCGACTGGCACTGTGAAGGACGCCATGAATACCCTGGCCATCCTTCAGGCTGAGGAAAACCGGTTGTTGCAGTAATCGGTCGAGGTTCATGGCCGGTGCCAGGCTGATCACTTCGATGTCGAATCGATAGGGCTGGTTGAGGGCTTCTCGGCCACTGAATTGCAACACCTGCAAACTCAAATCGCCGTCGAGGAGTGTCAGGGTGAAGGGACTTTCCTTGTCGTTGTGCATCGAACGCGCTTCTGCCATGGGATAAGGGCGCAGAGGGTACGAAACCACAGCCCTTTATGGTCACCGCAAATCGAAGTTTCAGAATCGCCCTACAACTGCCGGTGAAGATGTCGATTCGTCATGCGGGTGAACAGGGTGGATTTTTTGGTCGATTGCCAACTTTAGGCCGTATAAACTTGCGCAAAGCGTCGGCCAATAGATGTCTCGGCGCCACAGATAAGAGAGTGAGTGATGGGCGCACAGTGGAAGGTTAAACACAAAGAAGCGGCGTCTAACGCCAAGGGCAAGATCTTCGGCAAACTGGTGAAGGAAATCACCATTGCTGCCCGTAACGGTGCCGATACTGCCACCAACGCACACCTGCGTCTGGTGGTCGAGCAGGCCAAGAAAGCCTCGATGCCCAAGGAAACCCTGGATCGCGCGATCAAGAAAGGCGCGGGCCTGTTAGGCGAAACCGTGCAATACCATCGCGTGACCTATGAAGGCTTCGCACCGCATCAGGTGCCGCTGATCGTCGAATGCGTGACCGACAACATCAACCGTACCGTCGCTGAAATCCGCGTCGCGTTCCGCAAAGGCCAATTGGGCGCTTCCGGCTCGGTGACCTGGGACTTCAACCATGTGGGCATGATCGAGGCCTCGCCGGACAGCCCGGATGCCGATCCGGAAATGGCCGCCATCGAAGCCGGCGCCCAGGATTTCGAGCCGGGCGAAGAAGAGGGCACGACCCTGTTCCTGACCGAGCCTGCGGACCTGGATTCGGTACAGAAAGCCCTGCCCGAGCAAGGTTTCACCGTGCTGTCGGCCAAGTTGGGTTATCAGCCGAAAAACCCGGTCAGCGGTCTGAGCGATGAGCAGATGGCTGAAGTCGAAGCCTTCCTCGAAGGCCTCGATAACCACGATGACGTGCAGGACATGTTTGTCGGGTTGGCGGGTTAAACCGCTTCGAGCGTGTGATGACGTGTGGCGAGGCCCCTCGCCACAGGTTTGTGTTGGCTTCCAGTGGTTGAAGCCAATACCGTCAGTGCCTGAACAAGCTCGCTGAACCCCGGTCGCGTCAGCACCTGCGGCTGACAGCAGCGCTGCTGCAACTGCTCCAGCTGCGCACGACCTTCATCGCTCAGCCCCGAGTCGATCCGCTCCAACAATTCCCCCAGCAAAACACCAAACGCCCGCACCTCGATCCGTTGCAGCGCACGGCTTTCAAGGCTGTCCGAGGTGGCATGGAAAGACGCCGCGCCAAAATCCCCCAGCAGGCAATCACCGTGCTCGTTCCACAAAATGTTATGGCCGTAGAGGTCGCCGTGGGTGATGCCCTGTTGGTGCAAATGTTCGGCCGCCGAGGCGATGCCAGAGGCGATGCGCAAGGCCACGCCGACGCTGAACCGGGTGTCGTTGGCGTAAACGTCGCGGGTACATGACGCCAGGCTCGGCAGCCCGGACAGATTGCGATAGCTCGGATCGATCAGATGCATCACCAGCCCGGCCTGGGCTTCTGGATGCCCAACGACTCGCCCTTCAATCCGGATCAGGTTGGGGTGGCAACCTGCGGTGATGCAGGCGTTCATTTCGTGCAACGGCGAGCCATCGCTGGTCATTTCGCCTTTGTAGAGTTTGACCGCGACCTGTGTGGCCAGTTGGCCCGGTCGATCCCACATTGCCCGATGAATCACCCCCGACGCGCCTTCGCCCAGTTGCTGCTCCAGGCGCAGTTCGGACCAGGGAATGTGGGGCGTGGCTTCGAGAGCTGCCGCATCGGCTTCGGTCTCCAGCGGGTTACCGGCGTACGCCAGCCAGGTCAGGCTCGGCAGGGACAGCAGCCACTCGGGCAACTCGGTCAACCGATTGGCGGCGATGCGGATCAGTTCGAGTCGATGGCAATGACGCAAGCTCTCCGGCAAACGTTGCAAGCGGTTGCCAGCAAGCATGAGTTTTTGCAGGTGCGGGCGTTCACCCAGCTCGGTGGGCAGCTCAGTGATGCCGTTATCGGTCAGGATCAGCCAGCGCAACAACGGTGGCAGGGCGGCGCCTGGCACGCGCTCGATGCGGTTGGCCTTGAAGCCGACCATCGTCAGTGCGGCGCATTGGCCCAGGCAGTCGGGCAGCTCGGTGAACAGATTGTCCGAACAAAACAGCACGCGCAAACGGGTCAGGCGGTGCAAATCGTCCGGCAGGCTGCTCAAGGCATTGCCACTGAGGTTGAGGACTTCCAGCGAGTCCGCCAGGTCGAAGATTTCTCGCGGAAACTCCGTCAGGCCGCCGGTGAGGTCCAGGCGGGTGATGCCCGACAGTTGGCCGGCGCGCAGTTGGGCAAGAGTATCCATGAACAGATCCACTATTGATCGAGAGGAGGCGCGGGGGCCATAGAAAGGGCGACATGATAGCCGGAAAAGTGTGGTGTCTGTCAGGCAGGGTTTTCAGCGCATCGGGCTGATCGCGATGACTGAACATCCCTTGGTGCAGTTGCGCAAACAACTCATGAAAATGCAGGCGCTGTTTTTCCGCGACGGGAATGGCCTTGAAAAACCCGTCGAGCAGCCAGCTCTTGCCGCGACCCACGGCGCCATGCACAAACTCGCCAGCCCCCCAACCTGTAGCAGCTGCCGAGCCAGCGAGGCTGCGTTCGGTTCGGGCCGCGTTCGGACGAAGCAGTCGTAAAACCAAACACCGCGGTCATTCAGGTAAACCACAGGGAATGGATGGGCGACTGCTGTGCAGCCGAACGCAACCTCGCAGGCTCGGCAGCTGCTACATCGATTGCGTTCCTGCTGAAAGTTATGGGGTGTTTGTCAGTTACCGCTCGATACTGCGATTCCACCGTGCATTCCACGCCGGGCGCTGTTCGTTGACCTGATCCCAATCGATTGCAATGGCCGTGGTCAGGTACTGTTTCATCGCCTCGACCTGACCGCGCGTCTTGTCGGTGGTCGGGGTAGTGGGGTTGGACGGGATCTGGTCGCCGTCTTCAAGCGCGGCGGCCTGGGCGTCAGGCGTCAGCAAGAAGGCGGCGAGTTTCTGCGCCAGTTCCGGTTGGGTGTTGTTAGCGATGGTGCATTCGGCAACGTTGAGCACCACGGCACCTTCCTTCGGCTGCGCATACTCCACCGGCATGCCCTTGAGTTTCAGAGCGGTGACCTGGGTCGGCGTGAGCGGGAACAGCGCCGCTTCGTCGGTCTGGAGCATTTCGGAGATCTTCGCCGAGCTCGGGATGTACTCCAGCACGTTGCGCCCGACAGTATTCGGCCAGGCTTTGAACCCCGGCTCGACGTCGGTTTCGCTGCCGCCCTGAATCCGGTTGAACATGAGGAAACCGTGCAGGCCGAAGGTCGAGGAGGCCATCGACTGGAACACCAGTTTGTCCTTGAAGCGCGGGTCGGCCATGTCCATCCACGAGGTCGGCGCGGTCCAGCCTTTCTCCTTGAACAACCGCGTGTTGTACGCCAGCCCGGTCACGCCGAGGCTGACCGCCACCGCTTGATCCTTGATGCGGCCCTTGGCCGGAATCTGCGCCAGCGGTGCGCTGTCTTCGAGTTTGTCGCACAGCCCCATGGCGATGGCGCGGTACATGATGCCGTCGTCGAGGAACATCACGTGCATCTGCGGGTTGCCTTTGCTGGCCTGGACCTTGGCCAGAATATCGGCGGAGGTGCCGGGCACAATCACCACGTTGACGTTGTTGGCCTTCTCGAAAACCGGCAGCACCTTGTCGGCGTAGAGCCGCTCCATGGTCCCGCCGTTCATGCCCAGATAAAGCGTCGGTTCGGCCTGGGCCTGGGTGACCGGGAGCAGGGCGCCCAAGCTAGAAAAACTAAGCCATGACAAACCGAGCAGTGCACTGCGTTTGACGTTATTCATTGGCGCGACCTTCCTCTATCAAGCTACGGAGATGGAGTGAAACCGGGTGATGGAAAACGCATCCAGCGACGTTTTTGCGGCGCCGCTGCAGATGATGTCGGTGAGCGCCTGGCCCACCGCAGGCCCGATCTGAAAGCCCGCACCGGCAAAGCCGAACGCGTGCAATAGACCGGGTCGAGTGCCACTGTGGCCGATCACCGGTTGGCGATCGGGCAGATAACCTTCGGTGCCGCTCCAGGTGCGAATCGCCTGGGCGCCTTCGAGAAACGGGTAGAGCTCGACGGCCTGACGCAGGATTTCGATCACCGCGTGCTGACCGGGCCGGGCGCGGGCGTCGTCGAGGGCAAAACCCTGGCCACCGCCCAACACGCAATTGCCGCGCGCGACCTGACGGGCATAGATACCGCCGCCCTCGACCCCGGTGCTGGCATTCATTACCAACGGTAACGGCTCGGTGACCAGCATCGCCGGGTGTCCGGCGTGCATCGGCACCGGTTCGCCGAATTGTGCTGCCAGGCTGCCGGCCCACGCGCCGGCGCAGTTCAGCAGCCAGGGAGCGTGCAGTTCGAGACCGGTTTGCGTGCTGACGCGAAAGCGCTGATCGTCGTGTTCTACCGCCGCCACCGGGCATTGTTCATGGACCTGCGCGCCATGCCGACGCGCCGCCCGGGCAAACGCCGGGGAGACCAGTCGCGGATTGGCGTGACCGTCATCGGGGCAAAACGAGGCACCGACCGCCACCTCGCCGACCCACGGAAAACGTGCACGCAATTCACTGCGCTCGAGCACCTGCAAATCGAGGCCAAAGCCCTGACTGCCGGCGGCATAGTCTTGCAACGCATGCAGATCGCTGAGGCTGCGGGCCAGTTTCAGGTGGCCACTGCGTTGATACTCGCCGTCGATGCCAATCAGCTGCGGTAGCTGCCCCCAGATGTCGTGCGCCCGTTGCGACAGCGGCAGTTGCGACAGTGGTCGCCCCTGACGCCGCACGCCGCCGTAGTTCACGCCGCTGGAATGCGAACCGCAAAAATCCCGCTCCAGCAGTGCGACGCGACGCCCGGCCTTGCTCAAAAAGAGAGCGGCCGAGGCACCGACAATGCCGCCGCCAATGATGACGGCATCGACCTCGATCATGATTCGACCTCCAGGCCAAACGGTAGCGGTTTGATCGGGGCCTGAGCCCGCAGTCGACCGATGTCGGACACGGATCGCTGGCTTTCGCAGGCAATGATTTCCGCGGCGGCGGCGCCACACATCCGGCCTTGGCAACGGCCCATGCCGACCCGGCAATGGGCCTTGACCCGGTTGATTTCCCAATGGCCCTCGCGCACGACTTGGCGGATGTCACCGGCCTGCACTTCTTCGCAGCGGCAGATCATCAAGTCATTCGGTGCATCGGCGGCCCAGTTCTCGGGAAAGACGAAGGCCCGTTCCAGGCCTTGGCGGAAGGTATCGATCCGTCCCAGCGCCCGTTCCAATTGCGCACGACGTTGCGCCGGGATCAGGTAACCGATGTCCTCCAGCAATGCCAGGGCGGCGCGTTCGCCGGCCATTTCCGCAGCATCGGCGCCCATGATGCCGGCGCCGTCACCGGCCAGGTAAACCTCGGTGACACTGCTGCGACCGGCGCTGTCACGTTGCGGCAGCCAGGCGCGGTTGATCGGGTTCCAAGTGAACTCACAGCCGAGCAAATCGGCGAGTTGGGTTTCACTGCGCAGGCCGTGGGCGAAGGCGACGGCGTCGCAATCGAGTTGCTGTTCAGCTTTTGAGTTGGACCAGTTCAACGACTGCACACGTTGTTCGCCATTGATGCGTTTCAGGATTGCGCCCTGATATACCGGGATGCCGTGGGCGGTCAGCCAGCTGCGGTAATAAATGCCTTTTGCCAGCGTGGACGGTTGCGAGAGCAGGCCGGGCAGGGCGCGGGCCTGGGCGCTGAACGGCGAACTGTCGAGCACCGCGACCACCTTGGCGCCGGCCTTGGCGTATTGATAAGCCACCAGGTACAGCAACGGACCACTGCCGGCTAACACCACGCGTTCACCGATGGCGCAGCCTTGAAACTTGAGGGCGATCTGCGCCGCGCCGAGGCTGTAAACCCCCGGAAGGGTCCAGCCCGGTACCGGCAAAATCCGGTCGGTTGCGCCCGTGGCGACGATCACTCGGGAGAACGCCAGCCGTGCGGCGCGACCCTCATGCAAAGTGTCGAGCGCGCCGTCCTCGGCGTTCCATACCAAGGTCTCGGGACGGTAATCGAGTTGCTCGCGCAGCGCGTCGATCGTCTGGTGCAACACACTGGCCTTGCCGGCTTCGAAGCCATACAACTTGTCCGGTGAACGCTTGAAGTTTGCCGGTTGCCGCCGATAAATCTGTCCGCCACCACGCGCTGCTTCGTCCAGAAGGACAGGTCGAATGCCATGGGCAACCAGTGTCTGCGCTGCACGAATACCGGCCGGACCGGCACCGATGATGACCACCGAAGGTTCGCTCATAAATGTCGCCCCGGTTCGCGGCTGATCTGCTGGCCGGCTTCGAGCAACGTTGAGCAGGCGCGCACCCGTCGGCCATCGCCCAGTCGAACCCAGCAGTCCTGACAGGCACCCATCATGCAAAACCCGGCGCGGGGTTCGGCGCTGAAGTCGCTGCCGCGCAAGTGGTCGCTGCAGGTCAGCACCGCCGTCAGCAAGGTGTCGCCGAGCAGGCCGGTGGCCGGTTGGCCGTCGAGGGTAAAGTCCAGGGCCGGGCGGTCGCCTTCGGCCAGTCGTTTCAGCAGAGCCATGGCGCCCTCATTGTTTGCCCACCAGAACCCGATCGAGACCGTAGACCCGATCAAGCAGAATCATCGTCAGCGCGGTCAGCGCAATCACCAGTGCCGACACCGCTGCCATCATCGGATCGATGGATTCGGTGGCGTACACGTACATGCGCACCGGCAGGGTTTGCGTGGCCGGCGAGGTGACGAAGATCGACAGCGTGACCTCATCGAAACTGTTGATGAACGCCAGCAGCCAGCCACCGGCGACCCCCGGCAGAATCATCGGCAAGGTGATTTCCCGGAACAGCGTGAAGCGCCCGGCACCGAGCGATTGCGCGGCGTGTTCGGCGCTGCGATCCAGGCCGATGGCCGACGCCAGCACCAGTCGTAACACGTACGGTGTAATCACCAGCACGTGGGCGAAGATCAGCCAGGCAAAGCTGCCGTTGACGCCCATCAGCGCAAACAACCGCAGCAGCGCCACGCCGAGCACCAGGTGCGGAATGATGATCGGCGACAGGAACAGACCGTTGAAAAAGTCCCGACCGGGGAACTCGAACCGCGTGATCGCCAGCGCCGCCGGCACCGCAATCAGCGTCGCCAGACTGGCGGCGCAGAACGCCAGGATCAGGCTGTTGTAGAACGCATCGACAAAGTCTGCACGCTCGAACACTGCGCGAAACCAGCGCAGGGAAAACTCCGTGGTCGGCAGGCTCAGGGTGTTTTCCGGGGTGAAGGCCACGAGGCACACCACCACCAGCGGCGCCAACATAAACAGCACCACCAGGGTATGGAATAGCAGGGCGAAAGGACCGTTCTTGGACATGACGAGTTATCCCAATGACTTCTTGTAGCGGCCTTCGATCATCCGGTTCCACGACAGCATGATCAGCAGGTTGAGCAACAGCAGGGCCACGGCGATGGCCGCGCCCATCGGCCAGTTGAGCTCCGACAGGTACTGGTCGTAGATCAGCGTGGCGACCATTTTCAGTCGGCGTCCGCCGAGCAGGCCGGGAATCGCAAACGAACTGGCGGCGAGACCGAACACGATCAACGTGCCGGAGAGCACGCCGGGCATGATCTGGGGCAACACCACTTGGCGCATCACGGTGAAGTGGCTGGCGCCGAGGGACATCGCGGCCTGCTCGGCGGCCGGATCGAGTTTTTGCAACGAGGTCCAGACCGGAATAATCATGAACGGCAGCATCACGTGGACCAGCGCGATCACCACCGCAAACGGTGTGTAAAGCAATTTCATCGGCGAGCCGCCGAAGGCTTGCAGGGTCTGGTTGACCAGGCCGTCGGCACCCAGCAACAGGCTCCAGCCGAAGGCACGCACCACCACTGAAATCAGCAACGGGGTTAGGATCAGAATCAGGAAAATCGAGCGCCACGGTGCGCCCATGCGGCTGAGGATGTAGGCCTCGGGCACGCCGATCACCACGCAGAGCAGGGTGGTCAGGGCGCTGATCCACATCGTGCGCAGAAAGATTTCGTAGAAGTACGGGTCGCCCAGCAGGCTGCTGTAGTGGTCGAGGGTGTAGGCGTCGCCGTTGATCCCAGAGCTGTAGTCGAAAACGTTGAATGACAACACCAAAGTCAGCAGCAGCGGGATAACCAGCAACCCAAGGTACAAGGTCAGGGCCGGAGTCGACAGCCAATAGCCCTGGCGTCCTTGGCGAATGGCGGCAAGCGTACTCATGCCGGCACCTCGTCGACACTCAGCACCCGCAACAACGTCGCGTCCCAATCGAGCCCGACCGCCGTGCCTTCGGTCAGCGGTGCCGAACCGTCGTTGCGGCGCACCACGCTGAGTTCGCCCAGGGTCGTCGATACGCCGTACAGCCATTGGCTGCCGAGAAAGAAGCGACTGACGATATTGCCTTGCAGCCGGCCATGGCCTGCGTCGCGCAAATCGATTTTTTCCGGGCGCAGACTCAGGGTCAGTTCGCCGTCACCGCGACTGCACACCTGAACGCCACCGGCGCTGTCCCGCTCGCCGGGCAGCAGATTGGCCTTGCCGACGAAACCGGAAATAAATTCGGTGCGCGGGTGTTCGTAGAGGGTGTAGGGCGCGTCGATCTGGGTGATACGCCCAGCCTGCATCACCACCACCCGGTCGCTGATAGACAGCGCTTCGGACTGGTCATGGGTGACCATCAGCGTGGTGATCCCGACTTCGCGCTGGATGCGGCGGATTTCGAACTGCATCTCTTCGCGCAGGTTGGCGTCGAGGTTGGACAGCGGCTCATCAAGCAGCAGCACCGGGGGCTCGATCACCAGGGCTCGAGCCAACGCAACACGTTGACGCTGGCCGCCGGAGAGTTCTCGCGGGTAGCGCTCGGCATGCGGGTTCAGACGCACCAGTTTCAGCACCCGGTCCACCCGCTGCTGCAACTCGGCACCGGGCACTTTGCGCATGCGCAGGCCGAAGGCGACGTTGTCTTTCACGGTCATGTGCGGGAACAGCGCGTAACTCTGGAACACCACGCCCAAGCCGCGGCTGGCGGGTTTGGCGTGGGTGATGTCACGACCGTCCAGCAGAATGCGTCCGCTGCTGACTTCGACGAAGCCGGCAATCATTTGCAGAGTGGTGGTTTTGCCGCATCCAGAGGGGCCGAGCAAGGATACGAACTCGCCTTTCTCGACCGAGAGGTTGGTGGCAACGACGGCGTCGATCTCGCCGTAACGTTTGCCGAGTCCTTCAAGTTGCACAAAAGCCATAACTGCGCTCCACCTGGGATTGTTATGCGCGGCCTGAGGTCGCGCTTTTTTGTATGGGCAGATACGAAAAGATGTTGCGGGGGCGTTGACGCTCGACTTGGGTCGGCTGCCGCTGTTGTTCGAATCGCCCCTGTATGGACGCAGAGTAGGACGAAGAATAGGATGGGCTCAATGGTCTATTTCACTGAAGCGATGGCTATTTTCAGTTTCATTCGGTGAGTAAATTAATAATCGAGAATACCCATGACAGATTCCATTGAGCGGAATGAAAGCAAAAGTGATGTCGGTGTTGGCGCGGTCTCCAGACTGTTTGCCGTGCTGCGCAGCCTGGGTGACAGCGTCGAGGGCGGGGAGCGGGTAACGCAACTGGCCCAGCGCATTGGCCTGTCGCAACCGACCACGCACCGATTGCTGCGCAGCCTGATGGATGAAGGCATGGTCGAGCAGGATGCGCGCAGCAAACGCTATCGCTTGAGTCTGGAGTTTTTCGCCCTGGCGGCTCGTGCCGGGAATACCGGAAACCTGCGCGAACTGGTGCGTCCGGCGCTGCTGCGGCTGTCGGCGTCGTTGGGGGATTCGTTGTTTTTGCTGGCGCGCAGTGGTTTTGATGCGATCTGCCTGGACCGCAGCGAAGGGCCGTTTCCGATCCGCACGTTTACCGGAGACATCGGCGGGCGCGTAGCACTGGGTGTGGGGCAGGGCAGCCTGGCGATTCTGGCGTTTTTGCCGGAGGAAGAACGGGATACGGTGATTCACTACAACTTGCCGAGGCTCAAGGATTTTCACCTGTACGACGAGGTGTTCCTGCGTTCGGAAGTCGAGAATGTGCGCAAACTGGGTTACGCCGGGCGCAACACGGGCGTGTTGCAGGGCATGGCCGGGGTGGCCGTGCCGATTCTGGATCGTGAAGGGCGGGCAGTGGCGGCGTTGAGTGTGGCGACCGTGAGTGATCGGCTGGGGCCGGATCGCTTGCCGACGGTGGTCGAAATGCTCAAGCGCGAAGCGGCGCTGATCGGGCCGCGGATCAATCCGTTCGATCCGTTGCTGCGCCGGCCGTCCCAAGTATTTGGGCAGGGCTGACCCCTACGTCGATCGTTCCCACGCAGAGCGTGGGACCGATCGGTAGCAAGGTCAGAACTGGACGGTTTGTTTGAGCAACTGCGCCGCCGGCGTATCGGTCGGGCTGACCATCGCGTAGTTATACCCGCCCCCCGACCAGTACTCGGCCTGCAACTCGCCATCGCTGCGACTACCCCTCGGCAACAGGTAGTTTTTCGGTCCCGGTGGGCGGACGTAGAAGCTGACTTTATGGCCGCTTTGATCTTCATAGACCACCATCGCCGCCGGCCCTTGCTCGGTGCTGAGCAAGCGTCCGCTGACCGGTTTGAAACCGGCGCCCGAGAGGTCAGGCAAGCGATTGGCTTGAGTGAAATAGCGGTCGAGCCAACCCTGCATGTCACCGTCATCGCTGATTGTGTAATCGGCCGGCAAGATGCCTTGCTGGGCAATCAGACGATAGGCCTGCAGGGCATCGGTCATCGGCGGCGTGGCACTGATGAGCATCATCTCCCGGGCTTGCCAACCGCTGAGCGCGCCGACGCTGACCGCGATCAGCAACACGGCGGCGCTGGCCAGGTGGCGGCGAGATTGTCGTTTGAGGCGTTGGCGAATCAGCGCCGGGTCGAGGTTCAGGTTGGCCGGTTGCTGCAGGGCGCCGCTCAATGCCGCGCGCAATTGCTGGGCGTCCTGCTGCCAGGCACGCACGTGTGCAGCCACTTCAGCGTTGCTGGCCAGGAAAGTCTCCACCAGACGTCGGTCGGCATCGCTGAGTTGATGGTCGACGTAGGCGTGCAGGTCACGCTCGCTTGGGGGCATGCTGATCATTTGAGTCTCCGCAGAGAAGGGCGAGTGATTTCGCCGTCGCTGAGTTGGCGCAAGGCCTGGCGGGCACGGGACAGGCGGGACATCACGGTGCCCGTGGGGACGTCGAGAATCTCGGCGACCTCTTTATAACTCAAGCCTTCCACCGACACCCAAAGGAGTAACGCGCGTTGTTCGGTGGTGAGCTGGTCGAACGCTTGCAGCGTCGATTGGGCGATTACGGTGCGCTCCACCGATGGCTGTGTATCGTCGCGCCCGGTAATGAATTCGAGCATCCGCGCATAACGCCGGGAGCGTCGGTGGGCATCGAGAAACTGGCGATAAAGAATCGAAAACAGCCAGGCGCGCAAGTCGCCCTCGGGGCGTTTGTCGCCCCAACTCGACAGCGCGCGTTCAAGGCAAGACTGCACCAGATCGTCGGCGCTGCTGGGGTTGCGCGTCAACGACACGGCAAACCGGCGCAATCTGGGAATGATTTCTCTCAGTTGTTCGTCGATATCGTTCATGAAGCTCTGACTAGTCACTACGCTGTGGACTAGGAAGACGCCCGGCAGTCGAGGTTATTCCACGCCTGAAAAAATAAATACCGCGCGATGGAATAAACCGCCGTGGGGTTCGTCTGCTTGATCCTTCTCACTTGTGGCCGATGGCCCTGGAGTCTTTCATGGTAGATCGCTCATCACCGCCAACCCGGCCACCCTTGAGTGCCGCGAGCCTGATATTCCGTCTGGCTGGCATTGCCGTGGTCGTCGCCGCCCTGGCCGGGGCTTTTGCCTACGTCAACGGCACCTTTGACCCACAGCGTCTGACGCCGAAAAAGCTGATCAATGTGCTGGAGACCAACAACGGGGTGCACCCCGGCTTCCGGCGTAATCATTCCAAAGGCGTGTGCGTCATCGGGCATTTCGAGAGCAGCAGTGAGGCGCGCAGTTTTTCCAGTGCTCAGGTGTTCAACGAAGCGCGGACCCCGGTGGTCGGGCGTTTCGCATTACCGGCCGGCAATCCTTATGCGCCGGACAACAGCGTGCCGATCCGTAGTCTGGCGCTGCGTTTCACCCAGGCCAACGGCCAGCAGTGGCGCACCGGGATGAACAGCATGCCGGTGTTCCCGGTGGGCACGCCCGAGGCGTTCTACCAATTGCAACAAGCCCAGTCGCCGGACCCGGCCACCGGCAAACCGAACCCGGCTGCCGTGCCAGCGTTCTTCGGTTCGCATCCGGAAGCTGGACCGTTCCTGGCCTGGATCAAAACCGCCAAGCCGTCGGCCAGTTACGTGACGGAAACCTACAACAGCGTCAATGCGTTTTACCTGGTAAACGCTGCGGGACAACGACAGGCGGTGCGCTGGAGCATGGTGCCAGTGGCTCAGGATGCAGCGGGTGCTTCGGCGCCTGAAGGGGGTGATTTCCTCGAGAAAGACTTGATTCAGCGTATTTCCGCAGGGCCGCTGCGTTGGCAGCTGAACATCACGCTGGCCAACCCTGGTGATCCGGTCAACGACGCCAGTAAAGCCTGGCCCGACGGTCGCAAAGTGTTGAACGCCGGCACCCTGGTCCTCGAAAGCACTCAGCCGCAACTCAATGGCGAATGCCGTGACATCAACTACGACCCGCTGGTACTGCCTGCCGGCATAGAAGGTTCCGACGACCCGTTGCTCGCCGCTCGTTCAGCGGGTTACGCCACTTCCTACTTGCGCCGCACCAGCGAAGTCAGCCAGTTGCCCTCTGCTAATAAACAGGAGACTCGTCAATGAGCGCTCAACCGAACCACTTCGCGCCTTTAGCGCGACTCCTGCATTGGCTGATGGCGCTGATGATCATTGCGATGCTGTTTATCGGCGCGGGCATGGTCGCCTCGGTATCCGAGCGCCGTGAGTGGCTGATCCATCTGCACAAACCCTTGGGCGTTGCGATTCTGCTGCTGGTGATCGTGCGTCTGGGCGTGCGTTTTTCCACTCGACAGCCACCGCTGCCGGAGGATCTGCCAGGTTGGCAAGTGCTGGCGGCCAAGGCTTCACATGTTTTGTTGTACGCCTTGATGCTGGTCCTGCCGCTGCTGGGCTGGGCGATGATTTCGGCGGCGGGGGATCCGGTCATGCTCAGCAGCTCGTTGCAGTTGCCATCGATCCTGCCCGCGAATGCGCAGGTGTTTGCGTTCCTGCGCAAGGCTCACGGGTATCTGGCGTATTTGCTGTTCTTGACGGTGCTGCTGCATTTGGCGGCGGCGTTGTTTCACGGTTGGGTGCGCCGCGATGAGGTGCTGGACAGCATGTTGCGGGGGAAGGATCGCGGATGACCCTCTGTAGCAGCCTTCGGCAGCTGCTACATGGATCTGGCAATCAGCGCAGAGTGTTGACCATGTCCGCGACGGTGGTCAGCACATCCTTGCCCAACTGCTTCGAGCGCTTGCCGGACCAGCCGGTCAGCACATTAGGTGCATCGTTGTTGTCCTTGAACGGCATTTCCAGGGTCAGCGACAGGCAGTCGAATTTCTCGCCGACGCTGTTGCACGCCAGGGTCATGTTGGCTTTGCCCGGCTCGTCGCGGGTGTAGCCGTGCTTGGTCTGGAAGTCCTTGGTCAGGTGCTTGAGATGGCTGCGGAAATGCTCTTCGAGTTTTTCGATCCGCGGCGTGTAGCCTGGGTTGCCTTCGCAACCGGCGGTGAACACATAGGGGATCTCTTCATCGCCGTGGATGTCGAGGAACAGGTCCACGCCGTACTGTTCCATTTGCTGCTGAACGAACAGCACTTCCGGGCTGACTTCCTGGCTGGCACTCTGCCAGGCGCGGTTCAGGTCCTGGCCCATGACGTTGGTGCGCAGGTGACCGTGGAAAGCGCCGTCCGGGTTCATGTTAGGCACCAGGTACAGGTCGGCGCTGGCCAGCAATTTGCTCAGTACAGGATCGTCGTGCTTTTCCAGACGTTCAATCACGCCTTCCATGAACCACTCGGCCATGTGTTCGCCGGGGTGTTGCTGGGCGATGATCCAGACCTTGCGTTGACCTTCGGCACCCGTGCCTTTACGCAGCAGCTGGATGTCCCGGCCTTCGACGCTCTTGCCGGTGGCCAGCAGTTCGGTGCCGGCCTTGGCCAGCGCCTGCTCGATCAACCAGTCATGGCGACCGCGGCTGTAGGGTTCGAAGTAAGCAAACCAGGCGTGGGTGGCGGTGGCTTCAAGGCTGAAGCGCAGGCAGTCACCTTCGAATATGGTCGGCACCCGGAACCAGTTGACGTGGTCGTAGGACGCGACCGCCTGATAACCATCCCAGGCTTTGTTGTACGAAGACTTGCTGGCATTGTTCAGACGAAACCAGTGTTCCTGACCGACGTGCAGGCCGCTGGCCTTGAAGTGGAACCACTGAAAGTGCTGGCTGCGGGTGTCCGGCTGGATGGCCAGCAGAGCTTGCAACGGATTGCTGATGTCCAGCACTTCAATGTTGCCACTGTCGAAGTTGGCACTGATGTCGAAAGAGGATTTAGCCACGGCCATAGTCGATTCCTGAATATGATTTTCTGGCTGCTACTTTACACGCTGGGAAGGGAAAAACCGGGGGGAATTCTGAGGTGACGCGGGGGTGTCCTCCTTGACGCCGACGCAGCTTAGAGACTGTGCGATTGATTCTCAAGTGCTACTTTTGATTGGTTTGGGCCAATGATGCCGGGCTTCTCTTGCCAACGGATATTCTTTTGATATCATCCGCGCCATCGAATTTGCAGCACCTAAAGACTTCATTAGCCTGAAGGCAAAGCCAGAATAACTGGCAAAAAAAAGACCCGGCAAAAAGCCGGGTCAAAAACCGTGATTAGCCTGATGAGGAGAGAGTCCAGGAGACCGACCTAAGGTCACTTGGACAATCGACTGATCTCGCGACCAGCTGCATGCAATAATAATCATTCTCGTTTGCAAGTCAAATTTTTTTGTCTGCACGATTGGGAAATTCTTTCCCGTCCTCCTCGTAAGCACCCTCGTCTCACTCGTTCTGATCGCCCTCCAGGGATCGATCCACCATTGCCTTGGCCATGTCGATCATGTGTACCGTCGAAAACGCCAGGTCGCGGTTTGCGCCGTGCAAATTGCTGGCTGATTCGTACGCGGTGGCGGCGGCACAACGCAACAGATCCGAAGCATGGACCAGCGCCTCTTCGCAGCTGATGTTGCGGTTCACGTCAAAGAAACGTTCTTCGACCACTTCCTCTGAAACAGTTGGTTTCAAGTAATAGTCCAACGCGCGTTGCGCGGCGGCAGAGCCTTTGGGCGAGGTGAGGCTGGTATCGATTTGCATGTCTGGCAGGTCGTTGCAGGGGATGGACATGGCGATGGCGAGCTCCGTGATAGATTCAGATCCGTGAACCCATCCTAGTACGTACTGTATTTATGACGAGAGTTTAAATACTACAATTTGTGTTTTGATGGTCGGAGTCCCCCACGTATCGTGCCGCACATGGATAAATGGATTGAATTGGTCAAGGCCAAGATGAGTGAACTCAAAGTCACTCAAGATGAACTCGCAGATCGCCTCGGGATGTCCCAGGGCGGCGTCGGCCACTGGCTGAACAAACGCCGCGATCCCGGCGTCGTCAACATGAACCGTGTGTTGAAGGCGCTGGGCATGGACTTTCTCGAAGTGGCGCTGGTGATCCGCGAACCACTCATCTTGGAAGAGGAGGAGATACCTCTGGCGCTGAAGTACAACCCGTACTTCCGCTACCCGGTCAGTGACTGGAAGGAGCCGGCGCAGCTGCGCGATGGTGAGCTGACGGTGTATCGCAAGGAGGAACGCTTCGAGCTGACCGACTACCACGCCCAGGGCCCGGCCTTCTGGCTGAATGTGGTGGGCGATGCGATGACCGCGCCCACGGGTATCAGCATTGCCGAGGGCATGATGATCCTGGTGGACCCGGCCATCGTGCCGGAACCCGGAAAACTGGTGATCGCCCAGTGGCCGGACAGCGCCGAGGCGACCTTTCGCAAGCTGATCGAAGAGGGCGGGCAGCGTTACCTGGTCCCGCTCAATCCGACCTATCCGAAAGCCCTTTACACCGAAGAGTGCCGAATTATCGGCGTAGTGGTTCAGGCAACCGCCAAATTCTAATCAGATCGGTCCTCGCAAGACGTAGGACCGATCTTCATTTCACGCTTCTTCCAACTCAATCAACGCACTGCCTTCACTGACCATCTCGCCTTCCTGGCAATACAGCGCCTTGATCACCCCGGCGTGTGGCGCACGAATGCTGTGCTCCATCTTCATCGCTTCCAGCACCACCAGTTGCGCCCCGGCTTCGACCGTTTGTCCGGCTTCCACCAGTACCCGCACGATGCTGCCATTCATGGGCGCGGTCAGCCCGCCCTGATGGCTGTGACTGGCCTCGACGGCACTGATCGGGTCGTAGGACTCGATGCGGCGCAATTCACCTTCCCACTGCAGATACAGAACGTCGCCACGGCGGATTGCCCGATGCTGGCGGCGCAGGCCGTTGTGCTCGGTCAACAGTTGCTCGCCCTTGAAATGTGCCAAGCAGGTGTCGCCAAAAGTCAGCGCCCGGTCTTGTCCTTCGCTGCTCAAATGCAACGTGATTTCGCGCGGCAGTCCGGCTCGGAAACCGTTACTGATACCCCAAGGCGAACTCAGGTCATCGGCACGGGTCGCGTTCGGCTGGCTCTGGGCAAACGCCTGGGCGGCGGCTTGCCAGAACTCGTCACTGAGGTCCGCGGCAGCGGGCAGCAGTTCTTCCTGATAACGCGGAATGAACCCGGTATCCAGTTCGGCCGCAGCGAACGCCGGATGGCCGACTATCCGGCGCAGGAAGTTGATGTTGGTCTTGAGCCCGCCAATGGCAAACTCATCGAGCATGCTCAGCAGCCGCAGTCGCGCCTGTTCACGATCCTCGCCCCAGGCAATCAGTTTGCCGAGCATCGGGTCGTAGAACGGCGAGATCTCGTCGCCTTCTTCGACACCGCTGTCCACCCGCCGTCCCGGACCCTCCGCGGATTCGCGATAGAGCTCCAGTCGGCCGGTAGCCGGCAGGAAATCATTGCCCGGGTCTTCGGCATACAAGCGCACTTCGATGGCATGGCCGATCAGCGGAACCTCGGCTTGAGTCATCGGCAGCGCTTCGCCGCGGGCCACACGAATCTGCCAGGCCACCAGATCGAGGCCGGTGATGGCTTCGGTGACCGGGTGTTCGACCTGCAGGCGCGTGTTCATCTCCATAAAGAAGAATTCGCCCCGTGCATCCAGCAAAAACTCCACGGTGCCAGCGCCGACATAGCCGATGGCTTGCGCCGAACGCACGGCCGCTTCGCCCATGGCGCGACGCAGTTCCGGGCTCAAGCCAGGAGCGGGTGCTTCTTCAACGACTTTCTGGTGCCGACGCTGAATCGAGCAGTCCCGTTCGTTGAGGTACAGGCAGTTGCCATGCTGGTCGGCGAAGACCTGGATTTCCACGTGACGCGGTTTGAGCAGGTACTTCTCCACCAGCATCCGCGAATCGCCGAACGACGATTGCGCTTCACGCTGAGCCGAGGCCAGGGCTTCGGCCAATTGACTGACGTCCTCGACCACTTTCATGCCTTTGCCGCCGCCACCGGCAGTCGCCTTGAGCAACACCGGATAACCGATGTGTTCGCAAGCGTCGCGGAAGGTGTCGAGGTCCTGCGCCTCGCCGTGGTAACCAGGCACCAATGGCACGCCGGCGGTTTCCATCAAGGCTTTGGCGGCGGATTTGCTGCCCATCGCGTCAATGGCCGAGGCGGGCGGGCCGAGGAAGATCAGGCCCGCTTCTTCGATGGCGCGGGCGAACCCGGCGTTCTCGGACAGAAAGCCATAACCCGGATGAATCGCCTGAGCGCCGCTGGCCTTGGCGGCGGCGATCAGTTTGTCGATTTGCAGGTAACTGTCAGCAGCTTTGCTGCCACCGAGGTCGACGCGGATATCCGCTTCGCGGCTGTGCCGGGCTTCACGGTCAGTGGCGCTGTGCACGGCCACGGTGGTCAGGCCCAAGGCCTTCGCGGTACGCATCACCCGGCAAGCGATTTCGCCGCGGTTGGCCACCAGCAGGGTGGTGAGAACAGGTGCGCTCATCAACGCGACTCCTTGGTGGTGGTTGCGGCTTGCCAGCTCGGCGGACGTTTTTGCAGAAAGGCCCGCAGGCCTTCCTGGCCTTCAGGGCTGACGCGGATGCGGGCGATGGCGTTTTCGGTGTAGCGCCGCAGCGCCGGGGTCAGCGCGCCGTGGCCGACTTCACGCAGCAAGTCCTTGCTGGCACGCATGGCGGCCGGGCTGTTGAGCAGCAAGTTGTCGATCCATTGCTCGACGTTCAGTTCCAGCTCAGCGATCGGATAACTCTCCGACAACAAGCCGATTTCCCGTGCTCGTTGTCCGCCGAAACGCTCGGCGGTCAGCGCGTAGCGCCGTGCCGCGCGTTCGCCGATGGCTTGCACCACGAACGGGCTGATCACCGCCGGCGCCAGGCCGATGCGCACTTCCGACAGGCAGAACTGCGCGTCGTCGGCGCCGATGGCCATGTCGCAGCAACTGATCAGGCCCAACGCGCCACCGAATGCAGCGCCTTGCACCACCGCCAGCGTCGGGACTTTGAGCTTGGCGAGGTTGTACATCAACTCCGCCAGTTCCCGGGCGTCGTCGAGATTGGTGTGGTAATCGAGTTCGGCCGACTGCTGCATCCAGGCAAGGTCTGCGCCGGCGCTGAAATGCTTGCCGCGCCCACGCACCAGCAGAAACCGCAGACTGGCATCGCTCGACACTTTGTCCAGCGCGAGGATCAGTTCGCGGATCATTTCGGCGTTGAAGGCGTTGTTCTTTTCTTCACGGCTGAGCCACAGAGTCGCAAAACCCCTTGGATCGCTCAGCAGTTCGAGGGTGTTGAAGTCGCTCATGATTTTCTCCCGATCACATCCGAAACACGCCGAAGCGGCTCTGTTCGACAGGCGCATTCAGCGACGCCGACAAGGCCAGGGCCAATACATCGCGGGTTTGCGCCGGGTCGATGACGCCGTCGTCCCACAACCGGGCGCTGGAGTAGTAGGGATGACCCTGTTCTTCATACTGGTCGAGGATCGGTTGCTTGATCTCGGCTTCCTGCTCGGCACTGAAACTGTGGCCACTGCGCTCGGCCTGCTCGCGTTTAACCTGCACCAAAACACCCGCGGCTTGCTCGGCGCCCATCACACCGATCCGCGCATTCGGCCACATCCACAGGAAACGCGGATCGTAAGCCCGGCCGCACATACCGTAGTTACCGGCGCCGAAGCTACCGCCGATGATCACCGTGAATTTCGGCACCTTGGCGCACGCCACGGCGGTCACCAGTTTGGCGCCGTGCTTGGCGATGCCGCCGGCCTCGTATTTCTGGCCGACCATGAAACCGGTGATGTTTTGCAGGAACAGCAGCGGAATGCCGCGCTGACAGGCCAGCTCGATGAAGTGCGCGCCTTTCTGCGCGGCTTCGGCGAAGAGGATGCCGTTGTTGGCGAGGATCGCGATCGGGTAACCGTGCAAGTAGGCAAAACCGCAAACCAATGTCGTCCCGAACAGCGCCTTGAACTCGTCGAACACCGAACCGTCCACCAACCGCGCGATCACTTCGCGCACGTCGAACGGCTGCTTGGCGTCCGCCGACACCACGCCGTACAACTCGTCGCTGTTGTAGAGCGGGGCGATGGGCGTGCGCTGTTGCACTTCGCCGAGTTTGCGCCAGTTGAGGTTGGCGATGCTGCGCCGCGCAATGGCCAAGGCGTGTTCATCACTCTCGGCGTAATGGTCGGCCACCCCGGAAATCTTGCAGTGCACATCGGCCCCGCCGAGGTCTTCGGCGCTGACCACTTCACCGGTCGCGGCTTTCACCAGCGGTGGGCCGGCGAGGAAAATGGTTGCCTGTTCGCGGACCATGATCGCTTCGTCCGCCATGGCCGGCACGTACGCGCCACCAGCGGTGCAGGAACCCATGACCACCGCGATTTGCGGAATGCCCATGGCGCTCATGTTGGCCTGGTTGAAGAAGATTCTTCCGAAGTGCTCACGGTCCGGGAACACTTCATCCTGACGCGGCAGGTTGGCGCCGCCGGAGTCCACCAGGTAGATGCACGGCAAGCGGTTCTGCTGGGCGATGGTTTGCGCGCGCAGGTGTTTTTTCACGGTCAGCGGGTAGTACGAGCCGCCTTTCACGGTGGCATCGTTGGCGACGATCATGCATTCGACGCCTTCCACACGGCCGATCCCGGCAATCACGCCAGCGGCCGGCACGTCTTCGCCATACACCTTGTAGGCCGCCAATTGGCTGATCTCGAGAAACGGCGAACCCGGATCGAGCAAGCGATTGATCCGCTCACGGGGCAGCAGTTTGCCCCGCGAGGTGTGGCGCTCTTGAGCTTTCGGGCCGCCACCTTGCTGCACTTGCGCGAGCAGGGTGTGCAGGGCGTCGACCTGTTTGAGCATTGCCGCGCTGTTGGCCGCGAACTCCGCCGAACGGGGGTTGAGCTGGGTATGCAGAATAGCCATGGACAGCTCCGTTTAGCGGGTTTCGTTGAACAGTTCGCGACCGATCAGCATGCGACGGATCTCACTGGTGCCGGCGCCGATTTCGTACAGCTTGGCGTCACGCAGCAGACGCCCGGCCGGGAATTCGTTGATGTAGCCGTTGCCACCGAGAATCTGAATCGCGTCGAGGGCCATTTGTGTGGCGCGTTCGGCGCTATAAAGGATCACACCGGCGGCATCCTTGCGGGTGGTTTCGCCGCGTTCGCACGCTTGCGCTACCGCATAAAGGTAGGCACGGCTGGCATTGAGTTGGGTGTACATGTCGGCGACCTTGCCCTGGATCAGCTGGAATTCACCGATGCTTTGGCCGAACTGCTTGCGGTCGTGGATGTACGGAACGATGAGGTCCATGCAGGCCTGCATAATCCCGGTCGGGCCGCCGGACAGAACAACGCGTTCGTAATCGAGGCCGCTCATCAGCACCTTCACGCCGCCATTGAGCACGCCGAGGATGTTTTCTTCCGGCACTTCGACGTCATCGAAGAACAGCTCGCAGGTGTTTGAACCGCGCATGCCGAGCTTGTCGAATTTGTTGCTGCGGCTAAAGCCTTTGGAATCACGTTCAACGATGAACGCGGTGATGCCGTGAGGCCCTTTTTCCAGGTCAGTCTTGGCGTAGATCACGTAGGTGTTGGCGTCAGGGCCGTTGGTGATCCAGGTTTTGCTGCCGTTGAGGACGTAGTGATCGCCGCATTTGTCGGCGCGCAGTTTCATCGACACCACGTCGGAGCCGGCATTCGGTTCGCTCATGGCCAGGGCGCCAATGTGCTCGCCGCTGATCAGCTTCGGCAGGTATTTGGTTTTCTGCTCGTGATTGCCGTTGCGGTTGATCTGGTTGACGCAGAGGTTGGAATGCGCGCCGTAGGACAGGGCGACCGAGGCCGAACCACGGCTGATTTCTTCCATGATCACCACGTGGGCCAGGTAACCCAGGCCAGCGCCGCCATACTCTTCCGGCACGGTGACGCCCAGCAGGCCCATGTCACCGAATTTACGCCACAGGTCGGCGGGGAAGAGGTTGTCGATGTCGATCTGAGCGGCGCGTGGTGCGATCTCTTTGGCGACGAAGGACTGAACCTGATCACGCAGCATGTCGATGGTTTCACCGAGGGCAAAGTTCAGGGATGGGTAGCTCATGGGTCACCTTTTGGCTTTTTTGTAGGGTAGGGAGGGCAGTGATTTGGCTCTCACCTTTACGTTAACGTAAGCCTGTGACGGATGGCTGTCAATCACCCTTTACGTTAACGTCAACTTGAGCGACTGTAGGAGCAAAGCTTGCTCGCGAAGAACGATAACGCGGTCGTATAGTTACACCGCAGTGCTCCCATCGCGGGCAAGTCGGATCGCCGCACCGCTCGCTCCTACAATAAAGACAATAGGGGTCGTCATGGATCAACCCAGTGCAAGCCCGCCGCGCAGCTATACCCGTGGTGCCCAGGACAAAGCCTTGCTGGCGATGACCATCGGCCAGGCATTCGATAATACCGTCGCGCAGTATCCGACCGGGGAGGCGCTGGTCGTGCGCCATCAACAGTTGCGGTACACCTGGAAGCAACTGGCCCAAGCCGTGGACCTGCATGCCAAAGCGCTGTTGGCGCTGGGTTTGCAGACCGGTGATCGTCTGGGTATCTGGGCACCGAACTGCGCCCAGTGGTGTATCAGCCAGTTCGCCAGCGCGAAAATCGGCGTGATTCTGGTCAACATCAACCCGGCCTATCGCAGTTCCGAACTTGAATACGTGTTGAAGCAATCCGGTTGCCAATGGCTGGTTTGCGCAGGCGCTTTCAAGACCTCCAACTATCACGGGATGCTGCAAGGCCTCATTCCCGAGCTGGCTGAGCAATCCATCGGAAAGTTGCAAAGCGAACGACTGCCAGAGCTGCGTGGTGTCATCAGTCTAGATGCACAGCCGCCATCGGGTTTCCTGCCATGGTCGCAATTAGCTGATCTCGCGAGGAGCGTGTCGACAGAGCAGTTGAGCGAACGTCAGGACAGTCTGCATTTCGACCAGGCGGTAAACATCCAGTACACCTCCGGTACCACCGGTTTTCCGAAGGGCGCGACCCTCAGTCACTACAACATTCTCAACAACGGTTACATGGTCGGCGAAAGCCTCGGGTTGACCTCGAGTGATCGTCTGGTCATCCCGGTGCCGCTGTATCACTGCTTCGGCATGGTCATGGGCAACCTCGGTTGCATGACCCACGGCAGCACCATGATTTACCCCAACGATGCCTTCGATCCGCTGCTGACCCTGACCACTGTCGCCGAAGAAAAGGCCACTGCACTCTACGGTGTGCCGACGATGTTTATCGCCATGCTCGATCAACCCAAACGCGCCGATTTCGATCTGTCGAGCCTGCGTACCGGGATCATGGCCGGGGCGACGTGTCCGATCGAGGTGATGCGCCGGGTCATCAGTGACATGCACATGAGCGAAGTGCAGATTGCCTACGGCATGACGGAAACAAGTCCGGTGTCGTTGCAGACCGGTCCGTCAGACGAACTGGAATTGCGCGTCACCACCGTCGGCCGCACCCAGCCGCAACTGGAAAGCAAGATCATCGACGAGGCGGGCAACCTGGTGTTGCGGGGCACTGTCGGTGAACTGTGCACGCGCGGTTACAGCGTGATGCTCGGTTACTGGAACAACCCGCAAGGCACCGCGGAAGCGATCGACCAGGCCGGCTGGATGCACACCGGTGATCTGGCGAGCATGAACGACGAAGGCTACGTGTGCATTGCCGGGCGTAACAAGGACATGATCATCCGCGGCGGTGAGAACATTTACCCACGGGAATTGGAAGAGTTTTTCTTTACCCACCCGGCGGTAGCCGATGTGCAGGTGATCGGGATTCCGTGTTCGCGTTATGGCGAAGAGATTGTCGCCTGGATCAAATTCCATCCGGGCCACAGCGCCACCGAGCAGGAGCTGCAAGCCTGGTGCAAGGAACGCATCGCGCACTTCAAGACACCGCGTTACTTTAAGTTCGTCGAGGAATTTCCGATGACGGTGACGGGGAAAGTTCAGAAGTTTCGAATGCGCGAGATCAGTATCGAGGAGCTGCAAACCAATACCATCTGACGATAATCCCCTGTGAGAAGCGAGCTCGCTCCCACAGAGGACGGCGCTGGAAATTACAAACGCCAGAAAGCACAAAGGGGAGCCGAAGCTCCCCTTTAATTTTGTCGTTGCGCGTGCTCTTTTTTTATTATTGAGGGGCGGTCTGTTTTTGTTTTTAGAAACCGTGACCCTTTACCGCTGTTTTTGTCGATCCCCATCCGGGATCAAGAGCAAACGTATTTTTTTGAGCGCTGATCTACTTTTTCGCTAAGCGATCCAACCAGTTCGGGAGCTACCTGAAGGTAGTTTTATTGTTCTCTGCCCGGTTGCGGGTTACTCCGAAAAGCACCCTGAAAAGCACATCCTCTCCAAAAAAATCTGTTAGCTGCGTCTCTGCCGTGTTGTTTTTGTTATGTCAGAGTCGTTACGTCTTATTTTTATTAGGTTTGCCGCTTTTTTTGTTCTTGTTATGCAATAGAGATAGCAGAAGCCGTGCCAACTTTATAAAAGTCTTAAAAATCAACGACTTGAAATTTTGTAGGATTTTACGTTCAATCAAGGCGCGACAATTTGTTTCCGTGTTACTCGCTTTTGCCCACGTTCCAGAGGCAGCGGTAACACCCCGAGGCCTCACTGTGCGCTGCGAGCCTTGGCCACGCGCGAACCGGTCGGACGTCCCAGCACCGTGCAAATTTGCTGACCTGCCAAAATCAAGGCGTCCAGGTCGATACCGGTCTCGATACCCAGGCCATTGAGCAGGTAAACCACGTCTTCGGTAGCGACGTTACCGCTGGCGCCCTTGGCGTACGGGCAGCCGCCGAGGCCGGCGATGGAACTGTCGAACACCGAGATGCCGTCCAGCAGACTGGCGTAGATGTTGGCCATGGCCTGACCATAAGTGTCGTGGAAGTGCCCGGCCAGTTTTTCACGGGGTACGTCGGCCGACACCACCTCGAACATCTTGCGGGTTGCGCCAGCGGTGCCGATGCCGATGGTGTCGCCCAGGGAAACTTCATAGCAGCCCATCGCGTAGAGCTCGCGGGCGACCCACGCGACTTGCGCAGGCGCGACGTTACCTTCGTAGGGGCAGCCCAGCACACAGGACACGTAACCGCGCACGCTGACACCCTGTTGCCTGGCGGCGTCCATGATCGGCACGAAGCGCTCCAGACTTTCGCTGATCGAGCAATTGATGTTGCGCTGGGAAAACGCTTCCGACGCCGCAGCGAACACCGCGACTTCCTTGACCCCGGCCGCAATGGCGTCTTCAAACCCGCGCAGGTTGGGGGCAAGTGCACCATAGGTCACGCCAGGCTTGCGCTGGATTTGCGCGAAGACCTCAGCAGAGCCGGCCATCTGCGGCACCCATTTGGGCGAGACGAAACTTCCGACTTCTATATAGCCGAGACCGGCGGCGGTCAGCGCGTCGACCAGTTGCACCTTGTCCGCAACACTGATGGGTTGAGCTTCGTTTTGCAGACCGTCGCGTGGGCCGACTTCGACCAGGCGTACGTGGGCGGGAAGGGACATAAGCAATTCACCTGTCAGTTAGGGATCGTTCCCACGCTCTGCGTGGGAATGCCTCAATGGACGCTCTGCGTCCGCTTCTGGATGTGACGCGGAGCGTCACGGGCTGCATTCCCACGCAGAGCGTGGGAACGATCATTTCGTACGATTACTGAACCACTTCCTGGCTCTTGATGGTCTGTTCCAGCGCCTGGGTGCAACGCTCCTGAGCGGTGTCCAGTTCCAGCTTCATCTGTTCGATGTCGAGCATCTGCTGCTCCAGCTGTTCACGACGTTCGGCGATTTTGGTCAGCATGGTTTGCAGCTGTTTCTGATTGCCACCGGTGGGGTCGTAGAGTTCGATCAGCTCGCGGCATTCGGCCAGGGAGAAACCAATGCGCTTGCCCCGCAGGATCAGCTTCAGGCTGACCTTGTCGCGGGGCGAGTAGATGCGCTCCTGACCGCGTCGCTCGGGGCTGAGCAGGCCTTGCTCTTCATAAAAGCGGATGGCCCGGGTGGTGATGTCGAGCTCGCGGGCGAGGTCGGAAATGCTATAGGTCTGGCTGCTCATGGGCGCGCTCGAAAAAGGTCATGGCGCTAAGCTAAAGGCAGGTTGACGTTTACGTCAAGCATCGCGCCCTGATCCTCCGTCTATCAGATGATTCCTACACTTTGTCGAGCTTCTTCTCATGTGCCGTCACCTGCTGGCACAACTCGATCATCTGCTCGCGCATCCAGCGGTTGGCCGGGTCCTGATCAGTGCTTTCGTGCCAATAGAGGTGGGTTTCCACCGGCGGCACATCGTTGACCGGCAGGTTCACCGAGTACAGGTCATGGCGACGGGCGAAGCGTTCCGGCACGGTCATGACCATGTCGGTCTGCTGCAGCACTTGGGACGCCATCAAGTAGTGCTGGGAACGCAGGGCGATTTTGCGCTGAATGCCCATTTTGCCCAAGGCCAGGTCGACATGGCCCAGACCACTACGGCGGCTGGAAATGTGAATGTGAGTCAGCGACAGATAATCATCGAGGGTGAACTTCTCTTTGCCCGCCAGCGGATGGCCTTTGCGCATGGCGCAGACGTAACGGTCTTCCATCAATTTGACGTGGCGCACTTGCGGGTCAGTGTTCAGCGGCGCATCCACCGCGAAATCGAGACGCCCGGCCGCCAGTTCCTTGGTGGTTTCGCGGCGCTTGGACAGAAAGCTTTCAATGATCACCGTCGGCGCCAGGCGCCGCAGACGCTGGAACAGTGGCGGCAGGATCACCGCTTCGGTGAGGTCGGTCATGCTGATGCGATAGGTCTTGACCGCCTGCAACGGGTTGAAAATGCGGCTTTCCTGCACCGACACCCGCAGCAAGGAGAGGGCGTTGCGCACCGGCCCGATAATGTTCTGCGCCATCGGCGTCGGGACCATGCCCTGAGCGGTGCGCACGAACAACGGGTCATTGAAGGTCTCGCGCAGACGGGCCAGAGCGTTCGAGACCGCCGGCTGAGTAATGCCGACAATCTGCCCGGCGCGAGTCAGGTTGGCTTCGGTGTAGATCGCGTCGAAGACGATGAAAAGGTTGAGGTCGACCTTGCTCAGATTCATTGCGCTGCACTCTTATTGTGGGGCTCTCGATCAGCCGATCATATATCGGTGATGAATGTTAATACACGCCGAGAATAGGCTAGGTAAATTTTCGTAGCTGTTCTAGCATCGATTGCATGACCTGAACAACTCATCAAAACCCCAGTTAAAAGGTAGAGCTGCCCATGGATTTCGCTTATTCGCCCAAGGTGCAAGAACTGCGTGAGCGCGTGACCGCGTTCATGGACACCTACGTTTATCCCGCCGAAGCGGTATTCGAGCGCCAGGTCGCCGAGGGCGATCGCTGGCAGCCGACCGCAATCATGGAGGAGCTCAAACTCAAGGCCAAGGCTGAAGGCCTGTGGAATTTGTTTCTCCCTGAGTCCGAACTCGGTGCGGGTTTGACCAACCTCGAATACGCGCCGTTGGCGGAAATCATGGGCCGCTCGCTGCTGGGCCCCGAGCCGTTCAACTGCTCCGCGCCAGACACGGGCAACATGGAAGTGCTGGTGCGCTACGCCAACGAAGAACAGAAGCAACGCTGGCTCGAACCGCTGCTGCGCGGCGAGATCCGCTCGGCGTTCGCCATGACTGAACCGGACGTGGCCTCGTCCGACGCCACCAACATGGCCGCCCG
This sequence comes from Pseudomonas sp. MDT1-16, assembly GCF_054898115.1. Classification (NCBI taxonomy): domain Bacteria; kingdom Pseudomonadati; phylum Pseudomonadota; class Gammaproteobacteria; order Pseudomonadales; family Pseudomonadaceae; genus Pseudomonas; species Pseudomonas sp. MDT1-16. The sequence goes on along the minus strand of NZ_CM142717.1, from coordinate 4,101,635 downwards.
CGCCATGCGTGATGGCGACGAATGGGTGATCAACGGCAAAAAATGGTGGACCTCAGGCGCCTGCGATCCACGCTGCAAGATTCTGATCTTCATGGGCCTGAGCGATCCTGACGCGCCGCGTCATGCGCAGCACTCGATGATTCTGGTACCGGTGGATGCCCCAGGCGTGAAGATCGTTCGTCCGCTACCGGTGTTCGGTTATGACGACGCACCTCACGGCCACGCTGAAGTGCTGTTCGAAAACGTCCGGGTGCCGTACGAAAACGTCTTGTTGGGCGAAGGACGCGGTTTTGAAATCGCTCAGGGTCGCCTTGGCCCGGGACGGATTCACCACTGCATGCGTTCGATCGGCATGGCCGAGCGTGCACTGGAACTGATGTGCAAACGTTCGGTGAGCCGTACCGCGTTCGGTAAACCCTTGGCCCGTCTGGGCGGCAACATCGACAAGATCGCCGACTCGCGGATGGAGATCGACATGGCGCGGCTCCTGACCTTGAAAGCGGCGTACATGATGGACACCGTGGGCAACAAGGTGGCGAAGAGCGAAATCGCTCAGATCAAGGTTGTCGCACCGAACGTGGCCTTGCGGGTTATCGACCGGGCGATCCAGATCCATGGCGGGGCAGGGGTTTCCAACGATTTCCCGCTGGCCTACATGTATGCGATGCAACGCACCCTGCGCCTGGCCGACGGCCCGGACGAAGTGCACCGCGCGGCGATCGGCAAGTTCGAGATCGGCAAATACGTGCCTAAAGAGATGATGCGCGGCAGTCACTAAACCCCGGCTTGTATCGCGGGCCTGGATCAGGCTCGCGATAACGTCGAGGCTGCATCAATCAACCGAAGGTAACCCATAGAATGCTCGCGCACACGCCGTGCTGTGAGCGGCCAGATCTTCCTCGCTCTCCCCACGATGCAACGCCACTTCACGCAACACTTCGGTCAGATACGCCGGTTCGTTGCGACCATTCTTCGGCTTGGGGCGCAAGCTGCGCGGCAACAGATACGGCGCATCGCTCTCCAGCATTAGCCGCCCCCGCTTGATCTCTTTCACCAGCGGATGCAGATGCGTGCCTCGGCGCTCGTCGCAGATCCAGCCGGTGATGCCGATGTGTAAATCCAGATCAAGGTAGCTGAACAGCGCCTTCTTTTCGCCGGTGAAACAATGCACCACGGCGGCCGGCAATTGATCACGGTAATCACGCAGGATTTCCAGCAAGCGCTGACTGGCGTCGCGCTCGTGGAGGAACACCGGCAATTGCAGCTCGACCGCCATCGCCAGATGCTCTTCGAGGACTTTTTCCTGCTGGGGGCGCGGCGAGAAATCACGATTGAAATCCAGTCCGCATTCACCCACCGCCACGACGTTCGGCTCCTTGAGCAAACTGCGCAGACGCTGGGCGCTGTCGGCGTTCCAGTCGCTGGCGCAGTGAGGGTGAATGCCGGCGGTGGCGAACAGCCGTTGAGCCGTTTCGTCCAGTTGCTGGCACAGCTCCAGAGCCTGCTCGCTGCCCTCGACACTGGTGCCGGTGAGCACCAATTGGCAGATCCCGGCAGCGTAGGCGCGGTCGAGTACAGCCTGGTGTTTGTCGGCAAAACTGGGGTTGGTCAGGTTGACGCCGATATCGATGAGTTGCATGGTGCTACCTCGGACCAAAGGCCGGAAAGCATATCAGAGCTGTAGATTTATAAGAAAAGCCAAGAACTACAATGAGTTGTAGCTGTCTCTTGATGCCGCGAGACAGGTCGGGATGGCCAGAGTGCCATCACTGTGCCAGTCTTTCGCACGTTGCCAGCGCTCAAGGCGCTCTGTTTCTGTCGTTCGATTTCATGAAAATTCTTGAGATCGGCCCAGTATTCTTTCTGGAGAGTGGATGACACGTCCCTCGATTTTGCTACTGCTGTGTTGTTCGTTGCTGCTGCCGATGCCGGCGGTCGCGCGTCTGGCCGGGCCGCTGCAAGCCGTGCCTTCGAGCAAAGTGCGCGACTTGGCGGAAATCCGCAGCAGTCGCGTGCTGCGGGTGTTGGTCAACCAGAGTCGTAACAGCTCCGGCGAAGTTCAGGGCCAGGCCATCGGTGTTGAATACCACCGTTTGCGCGCCTTCGAACAATACCTCAACGGTCACGCCCGTGACGGTCAGGAAATTACCCTCAAGATCATTCCTAAAGCCAAGGATCAACTGATCGGCGCTTTGCAGCGCGGCGAGGGTGATCTTGTCGCACCGGGAGAACTGCTCGACCTGCAACCGGGCCACGCGGTCAGCACCAGTGAGCCGATTGCCAGCAACATCCCGTTGGTCCTGGTGGGGATCAAAGGCGAGCGACGTTACACCCGTCTCGAACAACTCTCTGGCAAAACCCTGGCGTTGCCGACCGGCAGTGCCGCCGTGGACGCGGTCAGTCAGATCAATCAAAAGCTCGCGCTGCACAAGCTGCCACCGGTGAAAATCGAGTGGGTCGATCCCAGTCTGGCAGTCGAGGACGTGCTGGAGATGGTCCAGGGCGGAATCTTTCACCTGACGATCGTCGAACAACCCATTGCCGAACGCTGGGGCAAGATCCTGCCCAAATTGCGTCTCGATCGGCAGGTGCTCATCAGTGAACCGGGCGAAGAATTCTGGTTCGTGCGCCGCGACGCCTCAATGTTGCGGGCGAGCATTAATCGCTTCCTGACCGGTTACAAAAAACCATCGGATCAAGACGTGGCGTTCCTGCGGATCTATCGACGCCTGTATCAAGTGCACTACCCATTGGCCAAGGCTGATCGGCAGCGCCTCGAAAAACTTCGACCGGTGCTGCAGAAGCACGCTGAAGCCCAAGGCATGGACTGGCTGAACCTGGCGGCACTGGCGTTCAAGGAATCGTCCCTGCAACCCAATGCCCGCAGTGGCAGCGGCCCCACCGGCCTGATGCAGATCACCCCGTCCGCAGCTCAGCGGGTGGGAGTCAACAACATTCAGAATCTCGACGCTAATGTGCAGGCCGGGGCCAAGTACCTGGCGATGATCCGGCGCAAGTTCTTTGCCAGTCCCAAACTCAACGAGCGAGAGCGCATGGCGTTCGTGCTGGCGGCCTACAACATGGGGCCGGAGCGGGTTCAGGGCATGCGTGCCGAGGCTCGTCGGCGCGGTTTGAATCCCAATCAGTGGTTCTTCCAGGTCGAACGCATTGCCATGGAGCAGGTGGGGATGGCGCCTGTCAGCTATGTTAATAGCGTGAACAAGTATTACTTGGCGTTCGATCGGGAGCGGGAGTCGTTGGAGCCCGAGGGGCAGAAAGTTGTCTCACGTAAATGATCGAATAAATTGATTCTTATGGCGAATTTATTGCGCTTTTATCATATGATTTACTGATTAATATAGCGGCCAACCAACACACACTGACAATGGATGACACAGCATGAGCTCACTGATCAACAAGGTACTGTTTACCCGCGCTGGCTACGGCCTGACCGTTCTGCGGATCTTCGTCGGCATCGTCTTCGCTGCCCACGGCTCGCAGAAACTCTTCGGGGCGTTTGGTGGTTACGGTCTGGCCGGCACCGCGCAGTACATGGAGAGCATCGGTCTGGCACCGGGCTACCTGATGGCGACGCTGGCGGGTGGTACCGAGTTTTTCGCCGGTCTGGCCTTGATCATCGGCTTGTTGGTTCGCCCGGCAGCGCTCGGTCTGACCTTTCTTTCGCTGGTGGCAATCTTCTCGGTGCACATCCATAACGGTCTGTTCATGGCCAACAACGGTTATGAATTCGCCCTGGCCCTGCTCGGCGGCAGCATTGCGGTGCTGATTGAAGGCGCCGGCAAGCTCTCGGCTGACCGCGCCATCGCCGGCTAACCGTTCTGTCTCAACAAAAAAGGCTCGCATTGCGCGAACCTTTTTTGTTGTGCGTCATTCTTGACACTGTCCGGTCAGCTTCTCTAGGATGCTGCCCATGCGCCGATTTAAACAGCTACTTGCGGGGCGCCAGGTGACTCATTCAGTTGCCGATAGAAGCTTGATTCAGGCTTCGAAATACCGCTAAAGCGCTGGTTCGGTGTTGCCTCTCACCTGCCATGCAGACTTTTGAGGCAGAGACACGACACGATGAATGCATTAAGCCCTGTTGTACGCCCCGCGCCGATCACGGCACATCTCACCCAGCGCAATCCCAAAATCCTGCTTGGCGGCAAACATCAGCCGACACTCTTGCGTTATCTCGATGGCTGGCCACGTCGCACCGGTGGGCCTGCCGCCTTCCTGATCCAATTTGTCGAAGACGGTGAATCGCTGGCTCGATTTGCCAGCGACAGTTTCGATCTGGCGGTGATTCAATCGCCCCGTCTCGAGGATGCCCCCGAAGTGATCAAACAACTGACTCGCGTGGCCCGGCAGGGGCTGATTACACGCCGCTGAAGCTTAGAACGCTGCGGCTCAAAGATAGTCGATCGCCACGATATATACGCATTGCTCGCCGGTCGGTGTCTGGACCCTAACTTCCGCGTCCAGCGCCTTGCCGATCAGGGCGCGAGCCAGCGGTGAGTCGATACTGATCAGGCCCTGCTTCAGGTCCAGTTCGTCCGGCCCGACGATGCGATAGCGCGACTCTTTGCCGTCCTCGTCTTCGATCGTCACCCAGGCGCCGAAATAGACCTTGTTCGGATCGCTGGGCTTCTCACTGACGACCTTGAGCGCTTCCAGCCGTTTAGTGAGAAAGCGCACGCGGCTGTCGATCTCGCGCAGCATCTTTTTGCCGTAGGTGTATTCGGCGTTTTCCGAGCGATCGCCCTGTGCCGCAGCCTCGCTGACCGACTGTGTGACCTGCGGCCGCCGAACATGCCAGAGCTCATGAAACTCGGCCCGCATCCGCGCTTCACCTTCGGGGGTGATCAGCGCGGTGCCAGCGGTGCGGGGAGGGCGATAACGGCTCATGGCAACTTCTTGTGGTTGGGTTCTTGTGAACGAGAGTGTTTGAGTCTATCAACCCTCGCGCAGGACTGTCAGTGGGCTGGCGTTCAAGGCCCGACGAGTGCCGAATACACCGGCACCACCGATCAGCACGGCGCCGATCAACGGCAGTATCAACAACCACGGATGCGGATGCCAGGGCAGGTCGAAGGCGTAGCGGTAGAGCACCAAACTCACCAGTTCCGAGCCCAGCGCGGCCAACAATCCACTGACCGCCCCAAGCAAACCAAACTCGATCCGCCGGGCCTTGACCAACAATTGGCGCTCAGCCCCCAGCGCTCGCAACAATGCGCCTTGGCGAATACGTTCATCGAGCGTCGCCTGCAAGCCTGAAAACAACACCGCCATCCCCGCCGCCAACACGAACAACAGCACGTATTCCACCGCCAGGGTGACTTGACCGAGGATACTGCGCAGCTGTGCGAGCAAGGCTTCGACTTGCAGAATGGTCACCGCCGGGAAGGCCCGCGACAGATCCACGATCTGCTGATCATGACCCGCCGCCAGATAAAAACTGGTCAGGTAGGTCGCCGGCAGATCCTTCAGCGTGCCGGGCTGGAAGATCATGAAGAAGTTAGGCTGGAAGTTGTCCCAGTTGATGTCTCGCAGGCTGGTGACTTTCGCTTCCCGATTGGCCCCGCCGACGGTGAACACCAGGTGATCGCCCAGCTTGAGTTTCAGGCTTTCGGCGACTTTGCCTTCCACCGATACGCCGGGAATCTCGTCCGGCGTCTGTTCGGCCCACCAGTTGCCCGCCGTGAGTTTGTTGCCCGCCGGCAAATCCGCCGCCCAGGTCAGGCTCAGGTCGCGCTGGATCGCTCGATCACCGGCCGAATCCTTGCTGACGATTTCCTGTACCGGCTCGCCGTTGACGCTGATCAGCCGTCCAGGTACCACCGGGTATAGCGGCGCCGATTGCGCCGACAGTTTGATCAGGCGATCGATGAACGCCTGTTTGTCCGCCGGCAGAATGTTAAGCGCGAAATAGTTAGGCGCGTTTTTCGGTAGCTGGTTCTGCCAGGTGTCCAGCAACTCGCCCCGCAGCAATGCGATCAGCGCCATGGACAGCAGAATCAAACCGAACGCCAGGGATTGTCCCGCTGCCGCCAGCGGATGACGCAGCAATTGGCCCAGTCCGAGGCGCCATGGTAAAGAGGCGCGCGCCAGCATTCGGCGCAGACTCTTCAGAAGCAGCAACAGCAAACCGCCAAGCACCAACGCCGCGATCACACCGCCACCGAGCAGGGCGAAGGTCAACACCAGGTCCAGGCTCAGACGCCACATGATCAACCCAAGGGCGCCCAATGCCGCGCCGTAAACCATCCAGGTGCTGGAAGGAATCGGCAACATGTCCCGACGTAATACCCGCAATGGCGGAACGCGACCCAGTGCAGCCAGTGGTGGCAAGGCAAAACCGGCCAGCGCCACCAGCCCGGTGCCGATCCCGGCGATGGCTGGAAACAGACCGCCCGGCGGAACGTCGGTCGGCAATAAATCATGCAGCAGCGCGAACAAACCCAGCTGCGCGAACCAGCCGATGAGGGCGCCGCTGATACTGGCGAGCAGTCCGAGCACTGTCAGTTGCAAACTGAACAGCACCATGGTTTCCCGCCGGGACAGCCCCAGACAACGCAGCAATGCACTGGCATCGAATCGGCGGGTGGCGAAGCGCGTCGCCGACAGCGCCACTGCTACACCGGACAGCAGAACCGCGACCAGACTGGCCATGTTCAAGTAACGCTCGGCCTTGCCCAATGCGCCGCCAATCTGTCGGTTGCCATCCCGGGCATCCTGCAAACGCTGGTTGGGGGCCAGGCCGGGTTTGATCAATTGACGATAGGTTTCCAGCGCCTCGGCTTTACCGCGCCAGAGTTCGCGGTAACTGACGCGGCTGCCGGGTTGCACCACACCCGTCGCCGCGAGGTCGCTGAGGTTGATCAGCACTCGCGGCGTGAGGCTGTAGAAGTTGCCGGCGCGGTCCGGTTCGTAGGTCAGCACTCGCGCCAGCTTCAGGGTTCGTATGCCAACATCGATGCTGTCGCCAATCTTCAAATTCAGCGCGGTCAGCAGTCGCGCTTCGACCCAGGCTTCACCGGGTTTCGGTCCGCCGCCGGGTTCTTCCGGGGCAAAGGGCGCCGGGGCACTTTTCAGTTCACCGCGCAGTGGGTAAACCTCATCGGCGGCTTTGATACTGGACAGCTGAATGCCGTTGTCAGTGGCGATGACGCTGGAGAACTCCACCACTTGAGCGTGTTCGAGACCCAGCTCCGTGCCGCTTTTGATCTGTTCGGGCCGTGCCGGCGAACTGCCTTCCAGCAACAGGTCAGCGCCGAGAAACTCGGTGGCGCGCAGCATCATGGCGCCGTTCAGGCGGGCACCGAAGTAACCGATGGCGGTGCTCGCCGCGACAGCCACCAGCAAGGCAAAGAATAAAACCCGCAACTCGCCGGCGCGGGCGTCGCGCAGCAGTTGGCGGATGGCAAGACTGAACAGGCGCAGCAGTGGCAGGCGTGCCATCAAGGCTCCAGAGGGGCGACCAGCAGGCCGGCTTCAAGGCGGATCAGGCGCCGGCAGCGATGTGCCAGGCGTTCGTCGTGGGTCACCAGCACCAGGGTGGTGCCGCGTTCCTGGTTGAGTTCGAACAGCAGATCGCTGATGCGCTCGCCGGTGTGGCTGTCGAGGTTACCGGTGGGTTCGTCGGCAAACAGCACATCGGGTTCGGCGGCAAACGCACGGGCGATCGCCACGCGCTGCTGTTCGCCACCCGAAAGTTGGCGTGGCGAATGGGTCAGCCGCTGGCCCAGGCCGACCCGTTGCAGCAGCTCGGTGGCGCGTTCACGGGCGTCTTTGCGGCCGTCGAGTTCCAGCGGCAGCATGACGTTTTCCAGGGCGTTGAGACTGTCGAGCAGCTGAAAGGACTGGAACACAAAACCGACATGCTCGGCCCGGATGCGCGCGCGCTGGTCTTCGTCGAGATCGCTCAGGGTTTGCCCTGCGAGGGTGACGTCGCCGCTGCTCGGCAGGTCGAGGCCGGCGAGCAGGCCGAGGAGGGTGGATTTGCCGGAACCGGAGGCGCCGACAATGGCCAGGCTGTCGCCCTTGTTCAGTTCCAGGCTGAGTTCGTGCAGGATAGTCAGTTCACCTTCCGCGCTGGGAACCACTTTGCTGAGGTTCTTCGCGGTGAGAATACTTGCGCCCATGGAGAATCCGATGCGTGTGTGGTTTTTGAGTGCTGGCCTGGCCTTGATGTGCATGGCCCAGAACGCAGCGGCGGGTACAGTCCTGATCGTTGGCGATAGTATCAGCGCGGGTTTCGGGCTGGATACCCGGTTGGGATGGGTCTCCCTGCTCGAGCAACGGCTCAAGCGCGAAGGTTTCGACGATAAAGTGGTCAACGCGTCCATCAGCGGCGACACCAGTGCCGGAGGCCAGGCGCGCCTGCCCGCGCTGCTTGCAGAGCATAAGCCTGAGTTGGTAATCCTCGAGTTGGGCGGCAACGATGGCCTGCGCGGATTGCTGCCAACGCAATTGCAACAAAACCTTGCGGCGATGATCGACAGCTCCCGCGCCAGTGGCGCCAAGGTGCTGCTGCTCGGCATGCAATTGCCACCCAACTACGGCGTTCGTTATACCGAGGCCTTCGCGAAGGTCTACAGCACGCTGGCCAACGAGAAAAAGATCCCGTTGGTGCCGTTTTTTCTCGACGGCGTGGGCGGTCACCCGGACTTGATGCAAGCCGACGGCTTGCACCCGGCTGCCGGGGCTCAGGACAAGTTGCTGGAAAATGTCTGGCCGACACTGAAACCGTTGCTTTGACGCTTTTCTAGCGGCGGTGTTTCGGCTAAGGTGGCGCCCCGATTTGGAGCCCCCGATGCCACGTCCTGCCTGGTCCCTTTTTGCTTATCAACTGATCGAGCCTGACGAACAGCTGGATCTGTTCGCCTGCCAGGAAGTGCGGGTACATCTGGTGACCCGTCAGCTGGAGCTGGGCGGCTCGGCGGACCGGACCTTATGCGGCAGCCTGCTGCCAGCACAACCGCGCTGGTCGAGCGTCGAACGCCGAGTGTTCCAGGACCAGCGCCTGTGCTCGCTGTGCCGGGCCATTCTGGAATCGCAAAAACGCGGTACATCGCCGATCTGGCCTGAGCTGCGTTTCGAGCTTTAGTACCCGATACATTGCTTGCTATCGGTCAACTCCCCGATTTTCCAGGCGCCGGTGTACAATCCCGTTTTAATACCCTTGTCGATCATGCGAAGGATTTTCCGGATGTTGCCGCGCTTTCCTGCCGTCACCCGCTACCTGTCTCTCGCCGCCCTCTGTGTGGCGGGTCCCGTAGCAGCATTGGAGCTGCCCCTGCCACCGCCCGGTGAAGACATCATCGGTCAGGTCCAGGTGATCAAGGCCAAGTACGAAGACACCTTCGCCGACCTTGGCACCACCTACGATCTGGGCTATTCGGAAATGGTCGCGGCCAACCCTGGCGTCGATCCATGGTTGCCGGGCGCTGGCACCGAAGTGGTGCTGCCGACGCGCTTCATCCTGCCACCGGGCCCGCGTGAAGGCATCGTCATCAACCTGGCCGAGTACCGCCTCTATTACTTCCCGAAAGGCCGGAACGTGGTGTACACCTTCCCGCTGGGTATCGGCCGTGAAGGCTGGGGCTCGCCGATTGCCCATACCAGCATCATCGCCAAGACGCCGAACCCGACCTGGACCCCACCAGCGTCGATCAAGGCCGAGCACGCCGCTGACGGCGATCCGCTGCCGAACGTGGTGCCGGCCGGTCCGGACAACCCGTTGGGGCCGTTCAAGTTCACGCTGGGCACTCCGGGCTACTTGATCCACGGTTCGAACAAGAAGTTCGGCATTGGCATGCGCACCAGTCATGGTTGCTTCCGCATGTTCAACAACAACGTGCTGGAGATGGCCGGCATGGTTCCGGTTGGGACGTCGGTGCGTATTATCAGCGACCCGTACAAGTTCGGTGTCAGTGGCGGCAAGGTGTATCTGGAAGCGCACACGCCGCTGGACGACAAGGGCAACCCCTCTGTGGTCGACAAGCACACCGCGGTGATCAACGCGATGCTCAAGCGTGAGGACATCACCAACAACCTGCGTATGAACTGGGATGTGGTCCGCGACGTGGTTGCCGCCGAAGATGGCCTGCCGGTGGAAATCGGAGTGCCGAATTCCTCGGCGCCGATGGTGACGAGTGCACCGATCGACCCGCTGCAGTAATGCTTGAACAGAACCCGCCGACGCTGACTGCGCCGGCGGGTTTTTTATGGCCTGGACAAAACCCCGGGCAATAAAAAAGCCGACCCAAAAAATGGGTCGGCTTGATAACAATCCCTAAGGATTATTACTTGCGGCTAGCTTTGTCCAGCATGCGCAGAGCACGCTCGTTAGCTTCGTCAGCAGTCTGTTGTGCTTTTTGAGCAGCAGCCAGAGCTTCATCAGCTTTACGGTAAGCTTCGTCTGCACGAGCCTGGGAGCGAGCAGCTGCGTCTTCAGTAGCTGTCAGACGTGCTTCTGTTTCTTTCGATACGCTGCTGCAACCGGTAGCCAGAACTGCGGCCAGAGCCAGAGCAGAGAATTTCAGAACGTTGTTCATCGTGTTCCCCTTCAAGGACTTTCTATTAAGTAGCTGTCTCCTCAGAGTGAGGAAATAGCCGGCGTACATACTACCCATTACTTGTCGTAAGTAAACTGACGTATAGCAAGAAGCAAAAAAAATTGTAGGCGTTGATTCTTTTTCGAGCAACTTTTAACTGCATTGTTTAAAAAATATCCAGCTGGGAGGCCCGAACTGAGCGAGCCGCCGAAGAAAGGTTCCGCGCGCTCACAGCTCTTTTCCGAGTCTCGGCTAAAGTCTGTCTAGATGGATTCGTCTACACTTTTGTTCGGATTTTGCGTGGCGCCTCTCATATCTTTCTCCATGTTCAGGTGACTTTAACAAAGGGCGCTCGTCTTAAGTCTCAACATCCGGCAATGTTCAGGCTATCGACCTTCAGAGATCTTGGTCGAGCCGTCTCTGCGTAACCCGGAGCAGCACCCGCCAACCCGTGTGATGACGAGCGTACCTTGAGCATTTCTGCCAATGGTGCCTACTATTTGATACGTGCTCGGTTGCGCGAGATGGGTGCGGCTCTTCTCGGTGTCCACTCAGGCACGGGGTGGCGTAGATGTTTCTTCGCCGGAAAAACATCGGTAAGGTAGGGGTCAGAATTCCAGACCCGCGAGGAGTAGTGATGAGCGAGGCGTTGTCCATCCACCATGACCAGGCTGGTCATCAGTTCGAGACCAATGTGGACGGTCATCGTGCCTACCTGACCTATATGGATCTGGGGAAACAGACCCTGGATATCTATCGCACCTTCGTGCCCAACGCACTGCGTGGTCGTGGCATTGCGGCAGCCTTGACCGAGAAGGCGCTGGAGTACGCTGAGGAAATGGGCTACACCGTCATTCCATCGTGTTCCTACGTGGAGCGTTACATGGAGCGTCACCAGCGGCATGCGGCCAAACTGAGCCAGTAAACCGTACACATAAAAAAACGCCGGGTTAAGCCCGGCGTTTTTTTTGTGCGCGAAAAACGGTGATCAGGTGCGATCACGTTTTGGCAGCACATCCTTGAGCTTGGCGTGCATGCTGCGCAAGGTATTTTCGGTAGCAGACCAGTCGATGCAGGCATCGGTGATCGATACGCCGTATTGCAGGTCGGCGAGGTCTTTTGGAATCGCCTGGCAGCCCCAGCTCAGATGACTTTCGACCATCAGGCCGATGATCGACTGGTTGCCTTCGAGGATCTGGTTGGCGACATTCTCCATCACCAGCGGTTGCAGGGCCGGGTCCTTGTTGGAGTTGGCGTGACTGCAATCGACCATGATGTTCGGCTTGATCTTCGCCTTGTTCAACGCTTGCTCGCAAAGCGCGACGCTGACCGAATCGTAGTTCGGTTTGCCGTTGCCACCGCGCAATACCACGTGACCGTAGGCGTTGCCTTTGGTGGTGACGATCGACACGCCACCTTCCTGGTTGATACCGAGGAAACGGTGCGGGCTGGAAACCGATTGCAGTGCGTTGATCGCTACGGTCAGGCCGCCGTCGGTGCCGTTCTTGAAGCCGACTGCCGAGGACAGGCCGGAAGCCATTTCACGGTGAGTCTGGGATTCTGTGGTGCGCGCACCGATGGCCGACCAGCTGATCAGGTCCTGCAAGTACTGCGGGGAGATCGGGTCGAGGGCTTCGGTCGCGGTCGGCAGGCCCATCTCGGCCAGGTCCAGCAACAACTTTCGGCCGATGTGCAAACCGTCCTGAATCTTGAAGGAGTCGTCCAGGTACGGATCGTTGATCAAACCTTTCCAGCCGACGGTGGTGCGTGGCTTCTCGAAATACACGCGCATGACCAGATACAGGGTATCGGACACTTCGGCCGCAAGCGCCTTCAGGCGCTCGGCGTATTCGTGGGCAGCCTTGATGTCGTGGATCGAGCAAGGCCCGATGACAACAAAGAGGCGGTGGTCGGTGCCATCAAGAATGTTGCGAATGACTTCGCGGCCCTTGGTGACGGTGCGCAGGGCAGCGTCGCTCAGTGGGATATCACGCTTGAGCTGATCGGGAGTGATCAGGGTCTCGTTGGAGGCGACGTTTAGGTCGTTGATCGGTAAATCAGCCATCGTTTACTCGTCAGGTCACGGGTGCCGGCCGCCAGCGAACCCGCGCGGCGGAGCACAGCAAATTAATCGCGTCGGGGAGCAGAACCTTAGCGCGTTACACCGTGGCTCGACAATGGGCAGACGCCGGTTTAATCCAGCACAGCCTGTGCAAATACCCTGCGAACCGTGTCGTGAGAGAACTCATCGGCGTGCTCCTGGACCCATTCGAGGGCCAGGGCTTGAGTTTCCTGCAGGTCGTCGTGCGCGTCATGCAGGCGGCAGTAACGCTCGATCTGGCACACTTGCTCGCCCATTCGGGCACTGAACATCATCTGCTCGTCAACAAAAGCGATGCCTACCAGATAGCCGCGCTTGCGCCGCAGGCACCAGGCCACATAGCCCAGAAAACGTATGTCGGGGTTTAAGGTGGGCATGCGCACTTCCAGCGCCGTACCGTGGCGCCACGCCCGGTGATAATTGCAAGCCATGCCCCCGAGGCTGATAGTGTGCAGCTGTTGCCGCGAAATACACTCAGGTTTGAGCAATGTTAATTCGACGGGCACATCGTCAGGGTGAGGAATAAAACGTCCCATGAACACGGACTCCATGTGTCGGCCATCTGACATTGTTTCCCCCAGTATAGTGGTCGAATCGGAGCTGGATGATTTCGACGCCGACCAACGGCTGCTGGCGATGAGCGGTGTGTCGCTGGTTATTTTCACCAGTGTCGGCTGCGCCAGTTGCCGTTTTGCCCGTGAGCAGTTGCCACGACTCGATCTGAACGTTGATCGACTGTGCTGGATTGACGCGGGGAACAATGGCGGCGTGGTCGAGCGTTATCAGGTCTTTTACTTGCCGGCGCTGTTTGTGGTGCGCGACGGTGAATTCTTCGGGGCGCTAAAATCGCGCCTGACCGGCACCGAGCTCAATGAAGCCGTGGGTCAGGCGTTGAGTCGAATTGCAGAGGAGTTGCCATGATGGGGGCAGTGACCAAACCGACAATCGGTATTATCGGCACCGGCGCGATCGGCGGGTTCTACGGGTTGATGCTGGCGCGTGCTGGTTTCGATGTGCATTTTCTATTGCGCAGTGAGTTTTCGGCCGTTGCCGAGCACGGACTGCAACTCGACAGTGCGGTGCACGGCGCGCTGACGTTGAATCCGGTTCAGGCCTATTCGACGGCCGAAGACATGCCGCCCTGCGACTGGTTGCTGGTCAGCGCAAAAACCACCAGCAATGCGGATCTGGCGCCGGCCATCGTTCAAGCGGCGGCACCGAATGCCAAGGTGCTGCTGTTGCAAAACGGTCTGGAAGTCGAAGACAGCTTGCGGGCGTTGCTTCCCGATTCGCTGCACGTGCTCGGTGGGCTCTGCTATATCTGCGTCCATCGCGACGGACCAGGTGTCATCACCCATCAGGCGCTCGGCGCAGTGAATGTTGGCTATCACAGTGGCCCAGCAGCCGATGAGCAGACGCGCATGGCGATTGTCGAGGAGGGCGCCCGGCTGTTTCGCACCGCCGGCATCGATTCCCAGGTCATGGCGAATCTGCATCAGGCGCGCTGGCAAAAGCTGGTCTGGAATATCCCTTACAACGGTCTGTCGGTGCTGCTTGGGGCGAGCACTGCGCCATTGATGGCCGATGCCGACAGTCGGGAGCTGATCAAGGCTCTGATGGCTGAAGTGGTTCAAGGCGCACTCGCTTGCGGTCACGACGTACCGGCCGGATATGCCGACCATCTGTTCACGGTGACCGAAAAAATGCCCGACTACTGGCCGAGCATGTACCACGATTTTCTGCACAAGCGACCGCTGGAGCTGGAGGCGATTTACGCCCGGCCCCTGGCGGCGGCCAAAGCGGCAGGATGCGAATTGCCGCGAATCGAAGCCTTGTATCGCAGTTTGAGTTTTATCGATCGACGTAACACTTGAGTCGATCAACCTTGGGGAGAAGGGCATGGCAAAAACGATCGACGACAAACTGGTGCTGGCGATTTCTTCGCGTGCGCTGTTCGACCTGAGCGAAAGCCACAAGGTCTATCTGTCGAGCGGCGTCGAGGCCTATCGGCAATATCAGATCGAACACGAAGATGAAATCCTCGAGCCCGGTGATGCATTCCCGTTGGTGCAAAAACTCCTCAACTTGAACACCCGCCTCGGCCGCGCCCGGGTCGAAGTGATCCTGGTGTCACGCAACAGTGCCGACACCGGCCTGCGGGTGTTCAATTCGATCCACCACTATGGCTTGGCGATTTCCCGCGCGGCGTTTGTCGGCGGGCGCAGTCCTTATCCGTACCTCAAGGCGTTTGGCTGCGACCTGTTCCTCTCGACGCATGCCGAAGACGTGCGCAGTGCACTGGATGCCGGGTTCGCCGCGGCGACCATTCTGTCGGGTGGCGCCAGCCGTGCGGCCAGTGATGAATTGCGCATTGCCTTCGATGGTGACGCGGTGCTGTTTTCCGATGAATCGGAACGCGTCTATCAGTCCGGTGGTCTGGAAGCGTTTCAGGCCAGCGAGCGCGAAGCCGCCCGCGAGCCGCTGCGCGGTGGGCCGTTCAAAGGCTTCCTTGCGGCCCTCAATCTGTTGCAGCGCGAGTTCCCCGATGACGCCTGTCCGATCCGCACCGCGCTGGTGACTGCGCGATCGGCGCCGGCCCATGAGCGAGTCATTCGTACCTTGCGCGAATGGGACATTCGTCTGGACGAGTCGCTGTTTCTCGGCGGCCTGACCAAATCGGCGTTTCTCGAAGCGTTTGCCGCCGACGTGTTTTTCGACGATCAGGCTGGTCACTGCGAGCTGGCCCGCGAGGTGGTCGCCACCGGTCACGTGCCCCATGGCATAAGCAACGAGCAGAAGGTTTAAGCCCCCGGTTCAACGCGTTACGCGGGACGTCGTACTCGCCAAGGCACTGCTAAGCTGAATCAATCTCGGCCATGTTGGCACTCGAGGAGGTCATATGATTCATTCGATGCTGTATGCCACCGACCTCGGCCTGTATGCACCGTTGGTGATGCAACATGCCTTGGCGCTGGCTCGAACATTCAATGCCGACCTCTACGTGGTGCACGCCGTTGAACCGATGGGGTTGTTCGCCGAATCGGTGCTTCAGAGTTACCTCGATGAGCAGGCGTTGAACGAGTTTCACAGCCAGGGCCTGAATACGGTGATCGCCAATATCGAGCAGCGGGTACTCGACAGCTTTCGTGAAGAGCTGGGGGGCGAAGGGGAGCACGACCTGGAACGAATTAAAGCGGTACGGGTGCTTCAGGGTGACCCGTCGCAGGTGATTCTCGACCAGGCGCAGAAACTCTCCGTGGATTTGTTGATCGTAGGTAGTCATAGCCATGGTGCTGGCGCGGAAACGCCTTTGGGGCGGACTGCAGCGCGGGTGTTGCAACTGTCTCGGGTACCGGTCTATCTGGTGCCGCTGGTGGAACGTCGTCGCCAAGGGGATCGTTAGTGTCCTGCCTCGCAAATACTGTTCCTTTTTGACGGCGTCTGTTTCTGCCATGCTGCGTTGCCGCTCCTCGCCATAGCGGGCTATGACTCGTCGCGGCGCCTTGCCTGGCAGCAACAGCCACTCGTCAAAAGAGGAGCGTATTCACGAGGCAGGACACAGAACACGAATAGTGGCAGTTTGATAAAAAAGTTCTAGATTTATTCTTCAAACCATTAATATAGTTATATACCGTCGCTGATGCCCGTGGCGTCTACCTGCTTTGAGGGATTCATATGAAGCTTCAACAATTGCGCTACATCTGGGAAGTGGCGCACCACGACCTCAACGTTTCCGCTACAGCCCAAAGCCTTTACACGTCGCAACCGGGCATCAGTAAGCAGATCCGCCTGCTGGAAGACGAATTGGGGGTCGAGGTTTTCGCTCGCAGCGGCAAGCACCTGACACGCGTCACCCCGGCCGGCGAGCGCATCATCACCACCGCCGGCGAGATCCTGCGCAAGGTTGAAAGCATCAAGCAGATTGCCCAGGAATTCTCCAACGAGAAGAAAGGCACCCTGTCGATCGCCACCACGCACACCCAGGCGCGTTATGCATTACCACCGGTGATCAGCAATTTCATCAAGCAATACCCGGACGTCGCCCTGCACATGCACCAAGGTTCGCCGATGCAGATTGCCGAAATGGCCGCTGACGGCACCGTGGATTTCGCCATTGCCACCGAAGCGCTGGAGCTGTTCGGTGATCTGGTGATGATGCCGTGCTATCGCTGGAACCGCTGCGTGGTCGTGCCTCAGGGCCACCCGCTGACCAAGCTGTCGAAGTTGACCCTCGAAGCCCTGGCCGAATACCCGATCGTGACGTATGTGTTCGGTTTTACCGGCCGCTCGAAACTCGACGAAGCGTTCAGCCATCGCGGCCTGACGCCGAAAGTGGTGTTCACCGCCGCCGACGCCGACGTGATCAAGACTTACGTTCGCCTGGGCCTGGGCGTGGGCATCGTGGCGAAAATGGCGGTCGATGCCAAACTCGACAGCGACCTGGTCGTGCTGGATGCCAGCGATTTGTTCGAATCCAGCATTACTAAAATCGGTTTCCGTCGTGGCACGTTCCTGCGTGGCTTCATGTGCGACTTCATCGAGAAGTTCGCCCCGCACCTGACCCGCGAAGTCATGGCCAAAGCCATCCAGTGCCACAACAAGCAGGAATTGGAAGAGCTGTTCGACGGCGTCGAACTGCCGGTCCATTAATCTCCCTTTCTACACCACCTCGGTAACAGCAAACTGTTGCCGAGCACCTGCCACCAGAATCTCCACCCCGTCCCCTTCGAACTTGCCCAGCAGGCTTTTGCCCAGCGGCGAGCGGGGGGTGATGACGGTGATCCATTGCCCCACCAGATCGACCTTCAATCCCGCCGCGTCGGGGGCCAGGAACAGCCATTGTTCACGTCCCTTTTCGTCTGCGAGACCGAGCAGGGCGCCGACTTCGATACCGCGCTGATCGTCATACGGGCGCAACGTCAGGTTCTGGCAAAGCGTCAGTGAATGACGGATCTCCTCGACCCGCTTCGCCTGCCCGGCCGCGAGGTATGACGCCTCGAGACCCAGAGTGTCGTATTTGTTCTCGGCGATGTTTTCTTCGTGGGTCGCGGTTTCGTAAGCGGTTTGCGCGGCACGCTCGGCGATGTCGAGATCGATCCGCAGCTTGTCGAGTATCAGTTGGTGGACGGTAGGCTTGTGCATGGTCAGGTTCATGATCAATCGCAGAATTGCTGGACGTTGGCGCGGCTTTTTTCGCTCGGTGCAGTCTGGTCCTGTTGCAACCAGAACTGGCATTTGGGGTTCGACAGGTTGCGGCTGCTGCTGCGCGCCTGATCCAGCCTTTGCTGCTGCTCGTTTTTGTGCAGGTTCTCTTCGTACTGCTCGAACAGCGGGCTCTGCGGAGGACTATCCGGCACCGGTTGCACCACCACCGGCGGTTTGGCCAGTTGTTGTAAAGCCTCAGCCACGGGCGCCAATGGCTCGTTGAACAGTAGGCGAGAGGCGAGCCAGCACGTCAGCGCGATTGCGATAAACCCCAGCCACACACCCAGGGCAATGCTGCCGGTCAGTTGCAAGGCGCTGAGCTGGATCGGCAACGGGCGGCGCGGGTTTGGACGGTAGGGCATGGCTGCCTCCTGGCGGGTGGTCGCGGGCGAGTGGCGATTGTCGCATGAAGATTAATCGCCGTCGGCTCTTCTGCACGGGGTAGTTTATGAGGACAATCGGCGCCTTTGCCAACGGGAGCCTGGAATGCCTGAAATGAAAGCCCGCTGGGATATTTTCTGCACAGTGGTCGACAACTTTGGTGACATCGGTGTGACCTGGCGTCTGGCCAGACAACTGGTGGCCGAACATTCGGTGACGGTGCGCTTGTGGGTCGATGATCTGCGGGCCTTCGAGCGCTTGTGCCCGGACATCGACATCAACGCCTCACAACAATGGCAGCAGGGCGTCGAAGTGCGTCAGTGGACGGCCAACTGGCAGCCCACGGAAGCTGCGGATGTGGTGATCGCCGCGTTCGCCTGCCAATTGCCGGGTGCTTACATGGACGCCATGGCCGAGCGGGAAAAACCGCCGCTGTGGATGAATCTCGACTATCTGAGTGCCGAGGACTGGATCGTCGGCTGCCACGGTTTGCCGTCGGTGAAGTACAAAAGCGTACAAAAATTCTTTTTCTTCCCAGGATTCCAGAAGGGCACGGGCGGCTTGTTGCGTGAAAGCGGATTGCTTGAGCGTCGTCAGCAATTTCAACAAAACCCAGAGTCCCAGCGAGAATTCCTGCAGGGTTTAGGGATTGATCGCGCGCAAGGTGCGCAGTTGGTCTCGCTGTTTGCCTACGAAAATAAAGGGCTGGCCAGTTGGTTTGATGCAATGGCTGCCGACTCGACGCCCACTCATCTGCTGGTGCCCGAAGGTCGGGTTCTTGGGGATGTCGCGCGTTGGCTCGGGGTGGACGGTCTGGTGGCCGGCGCCGTGCATGTGCGCGATGCCTTGACCGTGCAAGTGCTGCCATTCGTCCGACAGGACCAGTATGACCTGTTGCTGTGGTGCTGCGATTTCAACGCCGTGCGCGGTGAAGATTCCTTTGTCCGCGCCCAATGGGCGGGCCGGCCGCTGCTCTGGCACATCTATCAGCAGGACGAAGACATCCATCTGGACAAGCTCGAGGCCTTCCTCGCTCTGTACACAAAAGAACTGTCGGAGCCTGCCAGAGAGGCAATCAGCGGTCTTTGGCATTCGTGGAATGCCGGTGAGACAATGTCCGACCACTGGCTGGCGACCCGCAAACACTGGCCAGAACTGCAAAAACACGCCGAAGCGTGGTGTTTGGAACAAGCCTTGCAGGATGATCTTGCCGCAGCGCTGGTACAGTTTTATGTAAATTGGATATGATACGCGGCCTAGATTTTTGTAAATCCCATCCAAATTCGGATATTCGCAATGAAAACTGGTAAAGAACTGAAACCCGGTACCGTGATCCGTCTCGAAAACGATCCTTGGCTGGTTCAGAAAGCTGAATTCACCAAGTCTGGTCGTAACAGCGCGATCATGAAGACCAAGCTGAAAAACCTGCTGACCGGTTACAAGACCGAGATCGTTTACAGCGCCGACGACAAATTGGACGACGTAATCCTCGACCGCAAAGAAGCGACCCTGTCCTTCATCAGCGGCGACACCTACACGTTCATGGACACCACCGACTACACCATGTACGAGCTGAACGCCGAAGACATCGAAGCCGTTCTGCCTTTCGTTGAAGAAGGCATGACCGATGTTTGCGAAGCGATCTTCTTCGAAGAACGTCTGGTTTCCGTAGAACTGCCGACCACTATCGTGCGCGTAGTTGACTACACCGAAGGCTCCGCTCGCGGTGACACTTCGGGCAAAGTAATGAAGCCTGCCAAGCTGAGCAACGGTACTGAATTGCAAGTTGCTGACTTCATCGAAATCGGTGACAGAATCGAGATCGATACCCGCGAAGGCGGTTCCTACAAAGGCCGTGCTAAATAAGCACCGCTTCAGGAATGAAAAAGCCCGACCATTGAGTCGGGCTTTTTTGTACCTGCGATTTACCACTTACTTGAGGTGTTGCTTGAGCTCTTCGGACGCCTGCAACATCGCCGAACGCACCGCTGGAACCTGGCTCACCACGTTAAGCAAACCATAGTCGTGGATCATGCCGTTGTAGCGAACTGCAGGGAATCAGCGTCAGACGGTAACGTGCAGGCGCACATCGACGTTGCCACGGGTGGCGTTGGAGTACGGGCAGACCTGGTGTGCGGCGTCGAACAGGCTTTGCGCATCGGCGTGTTCAAGACCCGGCAAGCTGACGTGCAGGTCGATGTCCAGACCGAAACCACCAGGGATCTGGCCGATGCCTACATGAGCGGTGATCGAGGCGTCGTCCGGGAGTTTGCGTTTGGTCTGGCTGGCAACGAGTTTCAGCGCGCCGATGAAGCAGGCGGAGTAACCGGCTGCGAACAGTTGCTCAGGGTTGGTCGCTGCGCCGCCAGCACCACCGAGTTCCTTGGGCGTGGCGAGTTTCACGTCGAGGATGGTGATCTCTAGAATTTAGCGGGCGAATCTTTACTGCGCCAGACAATTTTAGCCTAGTGCTGATCGAGGGTATTTTGCAGCGCCAGATCCCACGGCGGGATCGGGCTGAAGCGGGTCTTCAGGTATTCCAGTAACAAGCGACTGCGGGAATTGGGTTGTTGCTCCAGGCGCAGCGCATAAATGCCGGTGGTCTCCGGTGTTGGTAGGCCGTTTTCGCAAAACAGTGGCAGCAACTCGCCGCGCAGCAAGTATTCGCTGGCCAGCCAGGTCGGCAAGTGCGCGATACCCAGCCCGGCCAATGCGCCGCAGACCAGCGCCTCGGCATTGTTGGCGCTCATGCGAATCCGCGCCGGGCGGTGCAAGTGCATCTGCCCACCCCGTTCGAAACGCCAGGCGAACGGCGGGGCCAGGCCATCCCAGTCGAGCCCATCGTGCTCAATCAGCTGCGCCGGATCGGTCGGCACGCCACGCCGTTGCAAATACTCGGGGCTGGCGCAGGCAATGCGCACCATACTCGCCAGCGGCGTGGCCACCAGCCGGGTATCGGCCATTTGCCCGGCGCGCAGCACCAGATCGACCTTACCCAGATTCAAACCCTGCATGTCGACGAAACTGTCGATCAGGTGCAGCTGCACGTCGAGACCTGGGTAGAGCATCAGAAAATCGGCAATCACCGGCGCCAGATGTCGCCGTCCAAACGCTGCCGGTGCATCGATCCGAATCAAGCCTTCCGGTGCACTGCTCAAGGATACCGCTTCAGCCCGAGCCAGCCGCAGTTCAGCCACGATACGCCGCGCGCGTTCGGCAAAAGCCAGACCTGCCGGGGTTGCGCGCACCGCGTGGGTGCTGCGAATGAACAACTGGCTGCCGACGGCGTTTTCCAGGCTGTCGATGCGCCGCGCCACGGCCGAAGGGGTCAGTGGGTGGCGGCGGGACGCGGCGGAAAAACTGCCGGTTTCCAGCACGTCGAGGAACAGGCCCAGTTGTTCGGTCAATTGATTGGGGTTCATGGTGTAATCCGCGCTTATGCGAAGTTGGCACAGCCATTGTGCGTTGCTGTGCGTTTCCCCGCCAGAGCCGACTGCGTAGGATGAGTAGCCTGACGTAAAGGGAAAATCGCCTGTGAGTGAGTTTTTGATGTATCTGGTCTTTGGCGCCGCCCTGGGAACCCTCGGTGGGTTATTCGGCATTGGCGGTGGTTTGATCGCGATTCCGCTGCTGGGCGTGTTGTTCGGCCTCGATCAGCAGGTTGCCCAAGGCACGGCGCTGGTGATGGTGGTGCCCAACGTGATGCTGGCGCTGTGGCGTTATCACCAGCGTAATCGCATTGAATTGCGCCATGCGCTGCCATTGGCTTCGATGGGTTTCTGTTTCGCCTGGATCGGTTCGATCTGGGCGGTCGGCATTGATGCGCAAACCATGCGCGTCGGATTTGTCGCGTTCCTGGTTGCTCTGTCGGCCTACAACCTGGTGCGAATGTTCTGCGCCAACGCGCCGGCGTCTGCGCAGATGAATTATTCATGGCCATGGCTGGGCGTACTCGGTGCCGCCTCCGGCACCATGGGCGGGTTATTTGGCGTGGGCGGGGCGGTGGTGGCAACGCCGGTGCTAACCAGTCTGTTCGGCACCAGTCAGGTGGTTGCGCAGGGGTTGGCGCTGGCGCTGGCGTTGCCGAGCACGGGTGTCACGCTGGTGACTTACGCGGTGCACCATCAGGTGGACTGGATGATCGGTCTGCCCTTGGCGGTCGGTGGCCTGATGAGCATCAGCTGGGGCGTGAGGATCGCTCACGCGCTGCCGGAGCGGCTGCTGCGCGGACTGTTCTGCGGTTTCCTGGTGCTCTGCGCGGTAATGCTGGCCCTTAAAGTTTGAAACCTTCGACGATGTGTTCGGCCAGGCACTCGGTGATCGGCGAGGGGTTGTGCAGGTTGCGCAGCAGCATGATGCTGGCTTCTGGCAGGATCGGCAGGTCTTCGGCTTCACCGAGAATGCGCATGTCCGGGGTGACCAGGCTTTCCAGTTGCGCGGTCACCGCCAGGCCGGCACTGACCACCGCCATGATTGCCGACAGGCTGTCGCTGTTGTACGCCACGCGGTAATCGCGACCCATGGCATCCAGTGCATTGCAGGCCCATAAGCGGCAGAAGCAATCACTGTTGAACATCGCCAGCGGCAGCGGCGTTTGTTCGTGGGCGCTGAAACATTGCGCCTCGGCCCAGACAAAGCGCTCTTTGCGCAGCAACTGGCCGATTTCGTTGCCCGGTTCGCGGGTGACGATGGTCAAGTCCAGGTCCTGGCGCAGCAGCAATTGTTTTGATGATTCGCAGTGCACCTCGATCTGGATCAGCGGATACGTCTGCGCAAATCGCCGCAGAATTCCCGGCAAAAAACGCATCACGTAATCGTCCGGCGTGCCGATGCGCACCATGCCGACCATGTGCGGCTCGCGCAGCGTATTGAACACTTCACTGTGCAGCTTGAGGATGCGTCGGGCATAGCCGAGCAACACCTGTCCCTCAGCCGTCAGTCGCACCTGCCGTCCGTCGCGCTGGAATAACTGACGCTGCAACAC
Organism: Pseudomonas sp. MDT1-16; assembly: GCF_054898115.1. NCBI lineage: Bacteria > Pseudomonadati > Pseudomonadota > Gammaproteobacteria > Pseudomonadales > Pseudomonadaceae > Pseudomonas > Pseudomonas sp. MDT1-16. Next base: position 4,078,405 of record NZ_CM142717.1, on the reverse strand, counting down.
ATCCTCTTCCAGCCGCTTCATCTGCATGCTCACGGCGGACTGGGTCCTGTTGACCAACTCGCCGGCACGGGTAAAGCCGCCCTGATCGGCGATGGCGACAAAGGTGCGCAGCACTTCGGTGTCGATACTCGGGTAGGCAGACATTCATCAATCTCCGAGATGTGTTACATCAGAAACATTCGTTGGATTGATCTTAGCCCCGGCGCGACACTTGAGCCATCCCAAACGGAGGGCAACACGATGAAAGGTCAAAAAGGTTATGCAGACGTAGAAAAACACTCCATCCACCTGATATCCGATTTGCTGCACAAAGTTAACCGCTGGTACGAACTGCACCGTGAACGTGAAATGTTGGCAGGCATGAGTGATGAAGCGTTGAAGGACATCGGGCTCAGTCGTGCGGATGTCGAGCACGAAGCCATCCGCCCATTTTGGGATGACCCGATGCACAAATGAGTAAAGCACAACTACACAAACCGTCTCCCGGTGAGGTAGGTTGCGAGCAGACAAGGAGATGCTCATGCCCGCAACACTGTCCTTTTCCATCAAACAGGCTCGGCGTCTGGCGCTGGCTGCCCAAGGGTTCAACGGGCGCCAGCCGCCAGCGGCGATCAAACCGGTTCAGCTCAATCGTCTGATTGAACGGTTGGGTATTCTGCAGATCGATTCGGTCAATGCGTTGGTGCGTTCGCACTACCTTCCCTTGTTTTCCCGCCTCGGCAATTATTCATCCGACTTGCTCGACCAGGCTGCTTGGAGTTCGGGCCGGCGGCGCACGCTTTTCGAATATTGGGGGCATGAAGCCTCGTTGCTGCCCTTGTCGATGTACCCGTTGATGCGCTGGCGCATGCTGCGCGCGACCCGGGGCGAAGATATCTACCAGCAACTGGCACGTTTCGGTCGTGAGCAGCAGGACACGATTCGTCGGGTGCTGGCCTCGGTTCAGGCGCTGGGCGCGCTGGGTGCCGGAAGTCTATCGACCCGTCAGGAGCGGGCAGGGCCCTGGTGGGACTGGAGCGCGGAAAAGCATGCGCTGGAGTGGTTGTTCGCCGCCGGTGAAGTGACCGTGGCCGGGCGGCGTGGGTTCGAACGGCTTTATGATCTGCCGGAGCGGGTGATTCCTTCGGCGATACTCCAGCAACCGTTGCTCTCGGAAGCTGAGGCCCAGCGCGGTTTGTTGCGACATGCGGCGAATGCCTTGGGTGTGGCGACTGAAAAGGACCTGCGCGATTATTTTCGCCTGAGTCCCGGTGATGCCCGTCCGCGCTTGGCGGAACTGGTGGAGGCGGGTGAATTGCTGTGCTGTGAAGTCCAGGGCTGGCGGCAACCGGCCTACTGTCTGCCGGATCCGAAAGTGCCGCGCAAGGTTGAGGCCAGCGCTTTGCTTTCACCGTTTGATTCGTTGATCTGGGAGCGCAGCCGCACTGAGCGCCTGTTCGATTTTCGCTATCGGCTGGAGATTTATACGCCGCAGGACAAGCGGGTCTATGGCTATTACGTGTTGCCGTTTTTGCACAATGAACGGATTGCCGCGCGGGTGGACCTGCGCGCCGAGCGGGCGCTGGGCAGACTGGCGGTGCACGCTGTGCATGAGGAAGAGCCGGGGCTGGATGACGAGGGGATGCTGGCGTTGGCGGTTAATCTGCGGCAGATGGCGGATTGGCTGGGGCTTGAGCGGGTTCAGTTGAATTGTCCGCGGGCGAGTGCGGCGCGGTTGCGGGTGGCATTGAAGGAGATTGGTGGTGACTGAGCTGGCGCCTTCGCGGGCAAGCCTCGCTCCTACGGGAGCGAGGCTTGCCCGCGAAGGGCTTAACGCGATTTAACGCCGAACCTGCTTCAACGTCTCGGCAATCAAAAACGCCAATTCCAGCGACTGATCGGCATTCATCCGCGGATCGCAATGGGTGTGGTACCGGTCCGACAACCCGTCTTCGGTAATCGGCCGCGCGCCACCAATGCACTCGGTGACATTCTGCCCGGTCATCTCGATGTGGATACCGCCGGCATAAGTGCCTTCCGCTTCGTGAACCTGGAAGAACTGCTTCACCTCGCCAAGAATCTGTGCGAAGTCGCGGGTCTTGTAGCCGCTGCTGGCCTTGATGGTGTTGCCGTGCATCGGGTCGGAACTCCAGAGCACCTGCTTGCCTTCACGTTGCACCGCGCGGATCAACGCCGGCAAATGATCGCCAACCTTGTTCGCGCCCATCCGAGCAATCAGGTTCAAGCGACCCGGATCGTTGTCCGGGTTGAGTGCATCGATCAGGCGAATCAGGTCTTCGGGGTTCATGCTCGGGCCGACTTTGACCCCGATCGGGTTGTTCACGCCGCGCAGGAATTCGACGTGAGCGCCGTCCAGCTGACGGGTGCGGTCGCCGATCCACAGCATGTGCGCCGAGCAATCGTAGTAATCGTTGGTCAGGCTGTCGCGACGCACGAAGGCTTCTTCGTAATTCAGCAACAGCGCTTCGTGAGCGGTGAAGAAACTGGTTTCGCGTAGTTGCGGCGAGCTGTCCATGCCGCAGGCGCGCATGAACGCCAGGGTTTCATCAATGCGATCGGCCAGGTGGCTGTACTTCTCGGCCAGCGCCGAGTTGGCGATGAAATCCAGGTTCCACTTGTGCACCTGATGCAGGTCGGCGAAACCGCCCTGGGCAAAGGCGCGCAGCAGGTTCAGGGTCGCGGTGGACTGGTGATAGGACTGCAGCAGGCGCTCCGGGTCCGGCACGCGGCTTTTTTCATCGAAACCGATGCCGTTGACGATGTCGCCACGGTAGGCCGGCAGGGTTACGCCGTCGATGGTTTCGTCGTTGGCCGAACGCGGTTTGGCGAACTGCCCGGCCATGCGCCCCACCTTGACCACCGGGCAACCGGCGGCGAAGGTCATGACGATCGCCATTTGCAGCAGCACTTTAAAGGTGTCACGGATTTTCGCGGCTGAGAACTCGGCGAAGCTTTCAGCGCAGTCGCCGCCCTGCAGCAGAAACGCGCGGCCCTGGGTCACTTCGGCAAACTGACGGCGCAACTCCCGGGCTTCACCGGCAAACACCAGCGGCGGATAACTGGCCAGCGTTTGCTCGACTTGCAGCAAATGCGCTGCGTCGGGGTAGTGGGGTTGTTGCTGGATCGGCAGGGCGCGCCAGCTGTCAGGGCTCCAGGGTTGGCTCATCACGGTCTCTAGTGTTTTACGCTTGGACGGTCATGTTATCAGCAATTAGTGCGTGACCTGTTCCCGTCGCTTCGCGGACAATCGCGCCTTTGCAGCTGTGTACCAGCAGTTTTATTGCGTTTGCCGGGGCCCGGTAACGATCAGGAGACGAAATGACTGAGGAGCGCGTCGAGCATCTGCTCGCCGAGGTGCAGGATGAGTTCGGCGTGATTCGCGTGCTGGAAGTGGCCGATTACCGCTTTCTCGAGTTCGGTGATGCCATCGAGCAGAGCTGCGTGTTCACGGCTGACCCGAGCTGGCTCGAATACGATTACACCCGGGCGATGCTGATTGGCGCGTTGTGCCACGAGCAGCCGGAAAGCGCGCTGTTCCTCGGCCTCGGTGCCGGCACCCTGACCCAGGCCTGCCTCAAGTTTCTGCCGCTGGAAGACGTCGAAGCCATCGAACTGCGGCCCGACGTGCCGCGCCTGGCCATTGAATACCTTGGGCTGGATGACGATCCGCGGCTGTATATCCGGGTGGGCGATGCGCTGGAGTTGCTCGATACCGCTGAACCGGCGGACCTGATTTTCGTCGACCTCTATACCGATGTCGGGCCGGGTGTCGGGCATCTGGCGTGGAATTTCCTGGAAAACTGTCAGAAACGCCTGAATCCGGGTGGCTGGCTGGTGATCAATCAGTGGGCCACCGACGATGGCAAGCCGTTAGGCGCGGCGTTGTTTCGCGGCCTCTATCACCGGCATTACTGGGAACTGCCGGTGAAGGAGGGCAATGTGATTCTGATCGTGCCTTCGGAGCTGGATCAGGAACTGGACATGGAAGGCTTGAACGCCCGGGCCGAAGGTTTGGGGCCGCGTTTGGGGTATTCGTTGCAGTCGTTGATCAAGGCGATCCGCCCGGCTACATGAGTTGTCAGTTAGGGCCTCTTCGCGGGCAAGCCTTGCTCCTACAGATTTTGTGTCGTGCACATTCTGCGGCGAACGAACAAAACATGTAGGAGCAAGGCTTGCCCGCGATAGCAATTTTCGCATCGACACACCTTTCAGCAGCCTTTGAAAATGCCCGGTCGCTTCTCGATCATCGACCGCACGCCTTCCTTGGCATCCTCACTGGCCAACAACTTCTTCACCAGCGCCGGCAATCCCTGCGCCGCGGCTGTTTCCCCTTCATAACGTGCCTGCCTCGCAGACATCAACGTCGCCTGAACCCCAAGCGGCGCCTGCCGGGCAATCCGCTCAGCCAGCTCAATCGCCCGTGGCAGCAAATCCTCGCTGGCCATGACTTCCTGCACCAAACCAAGGTGCAACGCTTCATGGGCATCGAATTCATCGCCGGTCAGCAGCCAGCGCATGGCATTGCCCCAGCCAGCGACCTGATGCAGGCGCAACGTCGCGCCGCCGAACGGGAAGATCCCGCGTTGCACTTCCTTCTGCGCGAAGCGGGTGTTACTGGCGCAGAGGTTGATATCAGCGGCCAGCATCAATTCGATACCGATGGTCAGGCAGTAGCCTTGCGCGGCGACAATCACCGGTTTGCTAACCCTGGGGCCCGCGAATACACCCCACGGATCGCAGCCGCCGGGCGGTGCCTGCCAGCCTTGAGCCAGGGCCGCGCTGGCACTGACCAGATCCAGCCCTGCGGTGAAATGCTCACCATGGCCGAATACCACCGCCACCCGCGCCTCGCTGTCGGCCTCGAACTCGCCATAGGCCAGGCTCAGTTCGTTGAGCAGGTCGAGGTCGAAGGCGTTGCATTTGGCCACCCGATCCAGGCCAATCATCAGGACATGACCGTGCCGTTCACGGCTCACACGACTGGAGCAGGGCTGATTCATGGTGCATTTCCTCGGGCGGGAAGGGATACGTGAGACCGCAGGTCTGCGTCACAAGGGTGAACCGTTTTAGCGCGATCGCCAGCAGGGCTGGGCCTTTGCAAAATAGACCGTTGCACGATGATCCGCAAAGCGTATGACAGAACGCTGTGCGCGGCAGTTTTCCGACAAATAAAGCTCCCTTTTTGGGCTAATTCCGGTATAGTGCGCGCCGGCCTTTAACCGGGCCGCGTTTAGGTAGCGCAATTTCCCGAAGTCAGCTTCGGCTGCACGTCCGTACAGCGGACTCTCCCTTGACGAATCTTTTTCATTCATTCGTTTTCGCAAATCCCCGCCGACAAAGCAGCCAGGGCGACTCTTGAGTCTTACACGGCATGCGCAGCTTTGGAGCATGGGTCTTTGCGGATGCACTTAGAGGCAGACCCATGACCCAGGAAACCGGCGGCTTCGCCGCTTTTAATCTTAATCCGAATATTCTTGCAGCCGTCATCGCGACTGGCTACGAAGAGCCTTCGGCTATTCAGCATCAATCGATCCCGATCATCATGGCCGGCCACGACATGATTGGTCAGGCGCAAACCGGTACGGGTAAAACCGCTGCGTTCGCCCTGCCGATTCTGCATCGCATCGATCCTGCTAAGCGCGAGCCGCAAGCCCTGATCCTGGCGCCAACCCGTGAGTTGGCGCTGCAAGTAGCAACCGCTTTCGAAACCTACGCCAAGCAAATGCCGGGCGTTACCGTTGTGGCCGTTTACGGCGGCGCCCCTATGGGTCCACAACTGAAAGCAATCCGTAATGGCGCGCAGATCGTTGTCGCCACTCCGGGCCGTCTGTGCGACCACCTGCGTCGTGACGAAAAAGTCCTGTCGACCGTGAACCACCTGGTGCTCGACGAAGCGGACGAAATGCTCAAACTGGGTTTCATGGACGACCTCGAAGTTATCTTCAAGGCTCTGCCACCCACCCGTCAGACCGTATTGTTCTCGGCTACCTTGCCGCAGTCGATCCGTGCCATTGCCGAACGCCATCTGCGCGATCCGCAACACGTGAAGATCCAGACCAAGACTCAGACCGTTACCGCGATCGAACAGGCTCACCTGTTGGTTCACGCTGACCAGAAGACCTCGGCTGTATTGAGCCTGCTGGAAGTTGAAGACTTCGATGCCCTGATCATGTTCGTGCGCACCAAGCAAGCGACCCTGGACCTGGCCAGTGCCCTGGAAGCCAAAGGCTACAAAGCCGCTGCGCTGAACGGTGACATTGCTCAGAACCAACGTGAGCGCGTGATCGAATCCCTCAAGGATGGCCGTCTGGACATCGTTGTGGCGACCGACGTTGCTGCTCGTGGTCTGGACGTTCCGCGTATCACTCACGTGTTCAACGTTGACATGCCGTACGACCCAGAGTCCTACGTTCACCGTATCGGCCGTACTGGCCGTGCCGGTCGCGAAGGTCGTGCACTGCTGCTGGTGACTCCACGTGAGCGCCGCATGCTGCAAGTGATCGAGCGTGTAACCGGTCAGAAAGTTGCTGAAGTTCGCCTGCCGGACGCTCAGGCCGTTCTCGATGCCCGCATCAAGAAACTGACCAACAGCCTGTCGCCGCTGGTGGCTGATGCCGAATCGACTCACGGTGATCTGCTGGATCGCCTGACTGCCGACATCGGTTGCACCCCGCGTGCACTGGCTGCTGCTCTGCTGCGCAAGGCGACCAACGCTCAGGCGCTGACCCTGGCCGCGATCGAGAAAGAACGTCCACTGGTGCCGAACAATGCACCACGTGGCGAGCGTCCAGAGCGTACCGGTGATCGTCCGGACCGTGGTGATCGCGAGCGTCGTGCTCCGGTTCCATTGGCCGAAGGTCGTGCTCGTTGCCGTACCGCGCTGGGTGCGCGTGATGGTATCGCTGCCAAGAACCTGCTGGGCGCTATCCTCAATGAGGGTGGTCTGGCTCGCGAAGCAATCGGTCGCATCCAGGTACGTGACAGCTTCAGCCTCGTTGAGCTGCCGGAAGATGGTCTGGAGCGTCTGCTGACCAAGCTGAAGGACACTCGCGTTGCTGGTAAGCAGTTGAAGCTGCGTCGCTATCGCGAAGATTGATCCGCTCTCGGGCTGATTGATCGAACATAAAAATCCCCGACTGGTTCGGGGATTTTTTTGCCTGCGTTTTGTAGCAGCTGTCGAGCCTGCGAGGCTGCGTTCGGTTCGGGCCGCGTTCGGACGGAGCAGTCGCCTATCAAGTTGCCGCGGTTTGTCTTAAAGACCGAAGGCGCCTGATTTCACGACGGGTTCGTCCAGGTGGCGCTTGAGTGACAGGTTGAAGGCTCGGGAAACTTCCCACTGCCACCCGGAAGATCGTGTAACCGAATTCCCGGGAGTAGTTCTTGATGCTTTTGATTTCGCTGAACGGAAAGGTGTGGACGATGCCATCAATGGCCAGGGGTGAGGATTTATTCGTTGAGTTTGGCGAGGATCTTGAAGATCACGGTGGCGAGGATCATCAACATGCCGATCCACATCGCGAACACGCCGGCGTTCTTGTCGCGAAAATTGAAACCGGTTGCCAGCATGATCATCCCGGCGAGAATCGGGATCAGCATGGAGTGAAACGAAGACATCGAGATCATGAGCGACTGCCTTGTCGGAAGGGGTAGTTAAAGTCTAGGTGGCATTTGGTGAACGGTGGTGAACACCTGTAGGAGCATGGCTTGCCAGCGAAGGCGTCCTTAAGATCGCCATCGCTGGCAAGCCATGCTCCTACACGGGTTACGGCAACTCGCTGCAGGCGTAAAACGCGCTCAACACTTTGACCAGGTGCGCTAGATCATGGCTGCCGCACAGTTCACGGATCGAGTGCATGGCGAAGGTCGGCAGGCCGATGTCCACGGTGCGCACGCCCAGGTGGCTGGCGGTGATCGGGCCGATGGTCGAGCCACAGCCCATGTCGCTGCGCACCACGAAGCTCTGCACCGGTACCTCTTCGGCCATGCACAGATGGCGGAAGAACCCGGCGGTTTCGCTGTTGGTGGCGTAGCGCTGGTTGCTGTTGACCTTGATCACCGGGCCGGCGTTGAGTTTCGGGCCGTGGTTGGCGTCGTGCTTGTCGGCGTAGTTCGGGTGCACGCCGTGGGCGTTGTCCGCCGAGACCAGCAGGGATTTCTGAATGGTCCGTACGAACTCATCACCTTCGGGCAACAGACGACGCAACGTTTGCTCGAGCATCGGGCCGTCGGCGCCGCAGGCTGAACAGGAGCCGACTTCTTCGTGATCGTTGCAGACCAGTACGCAGGTTTCGTCGGTTTCGGTGGTCAGCAAGGCTTGCAGGCCGGCATAGCACGACAGCAAATTGTCCAGGCGTGCGCCAGCGATGAAGTCGCTATGCAGGCCGATGACCGCAGCACTTTGGGTGTCGTAGAAACTCAACTCATAGTCGAGCACCACGTCGGCGTTCAAGCCGTGTTCGCGGGCGAGTTGATCGGTCAGCACGGCACGGAAGTCCACACGCTCGTCACCGGCAAATTGCGCGAGGATCGGCGGCAGTTCGGTCTGGGCGTTGATCGCCCAGCCCATGTTGGCTTCACGGTTAAGGTGAATGGCCAGGTTCGGGATGGTGGCGATCGGTGCCTTGAAGTCGATCAACTGGCTCTCGACCTTGCCATCACGACGGAAGGTCACACGGCCGGCCAATGACAGGTCGCGGTCGAACCATGGCGCCAGCAGTGCGCCGCCATAGACTTCGACGCCCAGCTGCCAGAAGCCCTGGCGTTGCAGTTCCGGCTGGGGCTTGACCCGCAGACACGGGCTGTCGGTGTGCGCGCCGACCAGGCGAATACCGCCATGCAGGGGCGAATGACGGCCCATCTTGAACGCGACGATCGAAGAGTCGTTACGGGTGACGTAGTAGCGACCGTTGGCTTCGGTGGTCCATGGCTCGCGCTCGTCGAGGCGTTGATAGCCCGCCGCTTCCAGGCGCTGAACAAGGCTGGCGGTGGCATGAAATGGGGTAGGGGAGGCCTTAAGGAAATCGATCAGGCCTTGGTTCAACTCTTCGCGCATAAGTAGCTCCAGACAGCAGTGGCGCAAGTTTAACGTATTGGCTCACGGCATTGCAGAGGCAATGCCGTTCGGTGTGCGTCGCCTGCTGGATGGCGAGGAGGATGAGTCAACCGGTGATCAGATTGCCATTGAGGAATACTTCGCGACGTTGCTTGCGGCCTACATATTGATGTTTGCTCGCGAGGTACACCTCGTTGAATTTTTCCATCGAGATACCGGGGATCTCCCGAACATAGTCGTCCACAAGGCGGTCATAGGCGGCTTCGGTGATGAGCTTGTAGATGTCCCGGCGATAGAAGAAGCCCAGCTGAAAACCCAGGGTTTCGCTTGGATGGTTTGTCTGGCCGGCAAAGCAGTTTTCAAAGTCGATGGCTTTGAGTGGGGTTTGCGGCGTTTGCGGAATCATGATGTTGCCGGCCCAGAAATCCATGTGCGTGATGTTCTTGCGCGACAGGGAGTTCAGCAATTGGAAGGCATCGAGAATGAATGTTTCGACGTTATCCGGGTTGCGTTTAAGCCATTGCACACCGTCGATATGATCGTCGAGCAGGCGCGTGATAATGAAATACTCCTGGGTCAGTCCCAGTCGGTCTTTGGTGTAACCGAACCCTTGCAGCGAAGGCATTCGTACGCCACGGCGCTGCGCTTCGAGCGTGTTGATCAGCTCTTCCAGCGGCCAGTCGAATCGGCCATTGCGCTGTGGTTTGCCAAACGTTACGCGCACTTTTGCCTTTAACGTATCCAGCGGTTGGACCTTGGCAAACAGCGGGGTGTCACCGTAGGTGAGCGGCGCACTCGCACGGGTGAGTTTGCGGGCGCGTCGTTTGTTAATAAGTTGCTCAAGTGCCTGCTGCGCTTCGGCTGAGGGTTGCTCGCTAAGGTGCAGCGTGGTGTTGAAGAGGCAGAAGGTGAAAGGATAATCATCTTGGAATGTCATGTTGCTGAGCACGAGGGCTTCCTGCCTGCTGTCAAAGTGCCGGCATTTTACGTTTCATTACAGATTTATGACAATATTTTCACGCCATTTTCACGCCATTTTCACGTCGTTTTGAACAAGGAATAAAAACGCCCTTCAATGGAAGGGCGTTTTTTTTGGTTCAGCGCTGCTTAGAAAGGAGCAGGACACTCGAAGCGCAAGCGTTCGCCGCTTTGCGGGTGAGTGAAGCTCAGCATGCTCGCGTGCAGACACAGCCGTGGCCAGGCTGCTAATGCTTGCTCGTGGGCGTAGAGCCCGTCCCCCAGCAGCGGGTGACCGATGGAGAGCATGTGCACGCGCAACTGATGGGATCGGCCGGTGATCGGCGTCAATTCGACACGACACCAATCGCCGCAACGCTCCAATACGCGCCAGAAGGTCAGGGCATGTTTGCCGAATTCATGGTCCACCACATGGCGTGGCTTGGTCGGCGGGTCGTAGCGCAGGGGCAGATCGATGCTGCCACTGTCCAGTACCGGCTGGCCCCAGCACAGGGCGGTGTAGGCCTTTTCGGTTTCGCGGTCATGAAATTGCCGAGACAGCTCGCGATGCGTGTCGGGGTCACGGGCCAACAGAATAATGCCGGAGGTTTCCCAGTCCAGGCGATGGACGATTCGCGCTTCCGGGTAGCCGTTTTCTTGCAGGCGGGTAATCAGGCAGTCCTTGTTGTCATCGGCCCGTCCAGGGACGGAGAGCAGCAGGGTCGGTTTGTTCACCACCAGTACGGCGGCGTCCTGATGGATGATGCGGATGTTGGACAACGGCATTAAAACAGCCTCGTAACAAACGCCAACGGCGGCTCAGGCCCCCACACCCTGTAGGAGCGAAGCTTGCTCGCGAACGCATCACCTCGATCTATCAGATACACCGAGTTGCCTGCTTCGCGAGCAAGCTTCGCTCCTACGAAGTGCCAGGAGGTCTGAGCCGCCGTGACTCCTGTCTGATCGACTAGCGGTCAGGCAGGGTGATATTGAGTTCCAGAATCGAGCAGCTGCCCTGGTTTTCCAGAGCGACGTGCACGTCATCGGACCCGATATTGACGTACTTGCGGATCACCTCGACCAATTCCTTCTGCAAGGCTGGCAGGTAGTCCGGTGTACTGCGCTGGCCGCGTTCGTGCGCCACGATGATCTGCAGACGCTCTTTCGCTACCGACGCGGTGCTGACCTTTTTGCTGGCACGAAAGAAGTCAAAAAGATTCATTATCTACCTCCAAACAGGCGCTCGAAGAATCCCTTCTTCGTTACATCGAGAAAACGATGCTCCACGGTTTTGCCCAGAAGACGATCGACCGCATCGCTGTATGCCTGACCGGCATCGCTCTGGTCGTCGAGAATCACCGGCACACCCGAGTTGGACGCTTTGAGTACCGCTTGGGATTCCGGAATGACACCCAGCAGGGTGACGGCCAGAATATCTTTGACGTCTTCGACGCCGAGCATTTCGCCGTCACTGACCCGTTGCGGGTTGTAGCGGGTCAGCAGCAAGTGCTCCTTGATCGGCTCTTCGCCCTTTTCGGCGCGGCGGGACTTGCTGGCCAGCAGGCCAAGCATGCGGTCCGAGTCACGTACCGAGGACACTTCCGGGTTGGTCACGACGATCGCTTCATCAGCGAAGTACATGGCCAGGTGGGCGCCTTTCTCGATGCCGGCCGGGGAGTCGCAGACCACGAATTCGAAGTCTTCTTTCAGCGCCATCAACACCTTTTCCACGCCTTCCACAGTCAGCGCGTCTTTATCGCGGGTCTGACTGGCGGCCAGTACGTAGAGGTTTTCCAGGCGTTTGTCTTTGATCAGGGCTTGTTGCAGGTTGGCTTCGCCGTTCACCACGTTGACGAAGTCGTACACCACGCGGCGCTCGCAACCCATGATCAGGTCGAGGTTACGCAGACCGACGTCGAAGTCGACGATGACTGTTTTGTGGCCGCGCAGTGCGAGGCCGGTACCGATAGCAGCACTGGTGGTGGTCTTACCCACACCACCCTTGCCGGATGTAACCACGAGAATCTTGGCCAAGGTGTTTCACCCCTAAGGAAAAGGACATTTAGCCCCTGAAAAACATCTCTAGAAAAACGACTGCAGTCGGACAGCCTTGGCTGGAATCCGGTCCAGAACGGCGCTTACCTCGGGTAAACGCTGCCTATGGCCATTTTCCTACTTCGTTTGAGCCGTTTTCGCTACGTTTTAGAGATGCTTGGAAAATGCGGCAGTATCCGTTAAAGCCGAATGATGTTCAACACATCGCCCGACAGGCAGATCTGTACGCCCGCGCCCCACATAGGGTCGCGACGCAGATCCTCCGAAACCTTGTAGTGGCCTGCGATGGAAACCAGTTCAGCGCTCATTTGCTGACAGAAAATCCTGGCTTTCGTGTCGCCTTTGACGCCGGCCAGCACACGACCGCGCATCGGGCCGTATACATGGATGTTGCCATCGGCGAGAAGTTCCGCCCCCGGACTGACCGACGAGATCACGACCAGATCGCAGCCCTGGGCATAAATCTGCTGGCCACCACGTACGGGCGACGTGATGATCTTCGTTGGTTTGATGGTCGGTTCCGGCGGTTTTACCGGTTTTTTCGCAACAACGCCTTCGTGCGGGTCAAGCGCACGTTCCCGGGCGCCGGACGGTGGCAGCACCGGCAGGTCGACGGCGATGGCCGCAGCGATGTCTTCAATGCGGCTGGCGCGGATCGCCAGGGTGCGCAGGCCATGCTGGCGGCAGACGCGCATCAGACCCGGCAGATCAACTGCGCCTTCGCTGGCCGGAAGTTTATCCAGGGCCAGCACCAGTGGCGCGTTACTGAAGAAGTTAGGCGCCTGGGCGACTTTGGCGGCCAGTTGACGATCAAGGTTCTCGAGGTCGTTACGGGCCAGTTCCAGCACCGTAATGGCGAGCATGCTGCCTTTCAGCTGGAACACGGGATCTTGGTCTAACGGTTCGGTTTGGCTCATGGTCGGCATACAACGACTTGTCACTAAAAGTGCCGAGACTTATAACGAGAACGCCCGCGAGCCGCAAGCCGGGTCGAACGATGTAGAATGCGCGGCCATCGTCTTTCCGGAACCTTTAATGGATCGCCCGCGTTTTCGAACAGCATTTCTTTCTCCACGTTTCTGGCCGCTGTGGTGTGGCTTGGGGCTGTTGTGGCTGATTGTCCAGTTGCCGTATCCGGCGTTGCTGACGATCGGTCGCGCCCTGGGCGCATTGATGTATCGAGTAGCGGGCGACAGACGGCGCATTGCCAAGCGCAATCTCGAACTGTGTTTCCCTGAAAAAACCGTGGCCGAGCGCAAGCGCCTGCTCAAGGAAAACTTCGCTTCCACGGGCATCGCGTTTTTCGAGATGGCGATGAGCTGGTGGTGGTCTCGCGAGCGTCTGGCGAAACTGGCCCATGTCGAAGGGTTGGAGCATTTGAAAAAGGCCCAGCGCGACGGCAAAGGCGTGATCCTGATGGCCATTCATTTCACCACGCTGGAAATCGGCGCGGCGTTGCTCGGCCAGCAACACACCATCGACGGCATGTACCGCGAGCACAAGAATCCGTTGTTCGACTACGTCCAGCGCCTGGGTCGCGAGCGGCACAACGTCGACTCGCTGGCGGTGGAACGCGACGACGTTCGCGGCATGCTGAAACTGCTGCGGGCCGGCCGGGCAATCTGGTACGCGCCGGATCAGGATTATGGCGCCAAGCAAAGTATCTTCGTGCCGCTGTTCGGAGTTCAGGCCGCGACCGTCACCGCCACCAGCAAGTTTGCACGGTTGGGCAAGGCGCTGGTGGTGCCGTTCACTCAGGAGCGTCTGGCTGACGGCAGCGGTTATCGACTGGTGATTCATGCGCCGCTCGAGGGTTTCCCCGGCGAGACCGAAGAGGCCGATTGCATCCGCATCAATCAGTGGATCGAAGGCGTCTTGCGCGAATGTCCGCAGCAATACCTCTGGGCTCATCGCCGCTTCAAGAGCCGCCCACCGGGCGAACCCAAGTTGTACGCAAAACGCGGTTGAACCACCGACCCCTATAAGCACCATGGAGTGTTGCGATGAGTCCTGCTGAACCGGTTACAGGGTTGATTCTTTCCGGCGGTGGGGCTCGGGCGGCCTATCAGGTCGGTGTACTGGCGGCGATTGCCGAGCTGCTGCCGGTGGGCGCGGCGAATCCGTTTCCGGTGATCGTCGGCACCTCGGCCGGCGCGATCAACGCGGTCAGTCTCGCCAGTGGGGCGATAGACTTCCGTGGTGCGATTCAACGCCTGACAGCCTTTTGGCAGGGCTTCCGCAGTCATCTGGTGCTGCGCAGCGACTGGCCGGGCGTGATCCATCAGGCCAGCCGTTTTGTCAGCCACAGTTTGCTGGGGATTGGCGCTCAGGTGCCGGTGGCCTTGCTCAACAGTTCGCCGCTGCGCGGATTGCTCGATGACAAACTGCAGATGAGCGGGATTGCCGAGGCCATTGCACAGAAGCAGTTGCAGGCGGTTGCGGTGACCGCGTTCGGCTACGAGTCCGGTCAGGCCGTGACCTTTTATCAGGGCGGCGGCACCATCAATGCCTGGTTGCGCCATCGGCGAATCGGCGTTCCCACGCAATTGACCGTCGATCACTTGCTGGCCAGTTCAGCGATCCCACTGCTGTTCGCGCCAGTGAAAATCGGTGAAGAGTATTTCGGCGACGGCGCGGTACGCCAGTCGGCGCCGATCAGCCCGGCGCTGCACCTGGGCGCCAGCCGAGTGCTGGTGGTGGGCGTCAGCGGCAACCCCCGCGGTGTCGACCCGGAACAACCGCTGCTGCGTGCTTACTCCGGTCAGCAACCCACCCTGGCACAGATCGGCGGGCACATGCTCAACAGTACGTTCATTGACAGCCTGGAAAGTGACATCGAGTTGCTGCAGCGACTCAATCAGTTCAGTCATCTGCTGCCCGATGGCACGCCGACACGCGCGCTGGGTGTAGCGCCGGTGGAGGTGCTGGTGATTTCGCCGAGTCAGCCGATCGATGAGATTGCGGCGCGGCATCGGCAGGAGTTGCCGGCGGCGCTGCGCCTGTTTCTGCGCGGTCCGGGTGCGACCAAGACGAGCGGGGCGGGGGTGCTGAGTTATCTCCTGTTCGAGGCGGGGTATTGCAGCGAGCTAATTGATCTAGGCCGGCGGGATGCGTTGGCCAAGCGGGATGAGTTGTCCCGGTTTTTGGGATTGTCATAAAGCAAAAGATCGCAGCCTGCGCCAGCACCTATCCCGGATGCGCACGTCCATAGGCGCTGGCAAAGGCTGCAATCTTTTGGTTTTACATCAGAAGTGGAGCTTCACCAGGAAGCTCGTGGTGCTTTGATCTGTCTTGAAGTACTGGCTGTCTTTGATCCCGTACTTGTCCGACCAGTAGTCGTACTCCACACCCACATACAATTGTTTCTCACCAAAATTCAACGCCTTGCCCAAGTCGTATTTGACCTGTGGGTTGAAGTGCAGGTTGGCGTGGTAGTCGCCTTTGGAGTTGGAGTCGTTGTCGACCACCCAGTCCATGAAACCATCGATCAGGATGTTCGAATCGCCAACGGGAATGGTGTAGGACCAGACCGGGGTGATCTGCCACACGTTGTCGCCCGCACGGCTGCCTTCGGTATGGCGCTGATAGAAGTTCAGCTGGAAGTAGTCGAAGCCCGGAATCGCCAGGTCGAAACCAGGACCGATCAGGTAGGACTCGGTATCGCCTTCACCGAACTCGTACGTCATGGCCAGCAACACGTCTTTGACCGGGCCGAATTCGATTTTCTGGTCGAGGACCTTGCCCAGGGAAATTCGTGGGCTGAACTCACCGTAATAGGTGTTCGGGCCGACGTTGAAATCCTTGTCGCCGTTGTAGAAGATTTTGTCGACGAAGAAGAAGTTATCCCCATATTTCCAGCCATCGGCGTGTTCGAAAGTCACGGTCTGCTGAATGCGCGGATTGACCTGGAAGTCCTTGCCATACAGGTAGGTCAGGCTGTTGTTCTGCCATTGCAGCAAGTCGCCGGCCATGGCTTGGCCCCCGGCCAGCAAAGATCCCGCCAGCATCAGGCTAGTGCACGTACGTTTCATTCGGTTGCTCCCAAAAAGTAGGTGGTTCCACGTTATTGTTTTAAGGTCTGCGCTCTGGTGTGGCGCCTTTTCCTGTAGCTGTAAAAAATCATCCAATCGGTCAGCTTCAGTGCTGTTAGCAAGAGCTGCGCCAAGGCTTTTGAAAAGCCAAAAAACTCCCGTTCGGCGGCTCAAGAGCAGTCGATTGAGAGTGGTTTTTGAGTGCCTTGGTACCGTCCAGTGCCGGGATAAGTTGGCTTTCTGGTCAGGAATTAAATCCGGGCTTTTTTTTAGTCCGGATTCGGGCGGCCGCGGAGAATACTGACTCCTTGGCCAGGTCTCAAGTGCCCCGCAACAGCGCACCGACAGCAGGTTTGGAGCGCGGTTGCGGGCCATCTTAAAAGTGCACCTTCACCAGCAGGCTGGCGGTGTTTTGGTTAGTGTCCAGGTTCGAGCTGTTTTCGACCCCGTACTTGTTCTTCCAGTAGCTGTATTCGGTGCCGACGTAGACCTGTTTATGGCCCCAGCCCAGGGCTTTGCCGAGGTCATATTTGAGCTGCGGATTGATGTGCAGGTTGGCGTGGTAGGTACCGCGGGCGTTCTGATCGTTGTCGACCACCCAGTCCAGGTAGCCGTCGAACAACAGGTCTGAACTGCCCAATGGAATGCTGTAGGACCAGGCCGGCGTGATCTGCCAGACACCATCGCCGGGGCGCGGGCCTTCGGTCTGGCGACGATAGAAGTTCAGGGTGAAATAGTTGAAGCCCGGGACCGCGAGGTCGAAACCCGGGCCGATCAGGTAGGCCTCGCTGTCGCCTTCGCCATACTCATAAGTCATCGCGAGCAGTACGTCCTTGATCGGGCCGTATTCGAAGCGGCGGTCGAGGATTTTGCCGAAGGACAGGCGTGGGCTGAACTCGCCGTAGAAGGCGTGGGGCCCTTTGTTTCGGTCTTCCTGGCCGTTGTAGAAGATCTTGTCGACGAACAGGAAGTTGTCGCCGTACTTCCATTTGTCGGCGTGCTCGAACGTCACCGTCTGCTGGATCGACGGGTTGATTGCGAAGTTCTTGCCGTACAAATAGCTCAGGCTGTTGGTCTGCCACAGCAGTAAATCGCCGGCCATGGCTTGGCTGGCGGCCAAAAGACCACCGCCCAACAGCATGTTTGTCTGTGTCCGAATCATCTGTTGCTCCCTCTTGTTTTTATTGTTTGAGGCGCAGGTGTGGCCACTGGGGGAGCAACTGCTCCCACAGGTTGTATGGCTTTTAGTGTGTCAATGCGGGTGGGCGTGGCAGTCGTTGATGGCCGACCTCGGATCTTTTTTATTCTTGTGATTTTTGTATCAGGTTGACCGCGGTGCGGCCATTCGCGAGCAGGCTCGCTCCTACGGGAACAACACAAATCCTGTAGGAGCGAGGCTTGCCCGCGAAGCTTTGTTGCTTAGTTGGTTGGAGCTCCCTGAACAATCCACGCGCCAATCAGGTCACGTTCCTGCTGGGTCATCTGGGTGATGTTGCCCAGCGGCATGATCTGGCTGGTGACGGCTTGAGCCTGGATGCGTGCGGCGTTCTGACGGATCTGCTCGGGAGTGTCGAACATCACGCCGCCCGGTGCAGCGCTGAACAGCGGGCTGGTCGGTTTGGCGGAATGGCAAACCGAGCAACGTTCCTGAATCACGCTGTGCACCTTGTCGTAACTCGGTCCGGCGTTCGCAGCCTGAACCGGCGCTTCAGCAGGCTTCGCGGCGGCAGGTTTGGCACCTCCACCGAGGGCGGTTTCCGGCAGCGGCTGGTACTCGATGGTGCCAGGTGCCTTGGCTACTTCAGGTGCACTGGACATCTGCGCCGGGCCAGTCACGTACGCCAGGCAGATCATGCCCACTGCTGCGACGGGCATGGTCCAGGCGAACTTGTGGCTGTCGTGGCGGGTGTTGAAGTAGTGACGCACCAACACCGCCAATACCGCGATCCCGGCCAGGATCAGCCAGTTGTATTGGCTGCCGTAGGTGCTCGGGAAGTGGTTGCTGATCATGATGAACAGCACCGGCAAGGTGAAGTAGTTGTTGTGACGCGAACGCAGCAAGCCTTTGGCCGGCAGCGCCGGGTCCGGCGTGCGGTTCTCGGCAATCGCCGCCACCAATGCGCGCTGCGCCGGCATGATGATGCGGAACACGTTGCCGACCATGATGGTGCCGATGATCGCGCCGACGTGCAGGTACGCACCCCGACCACTGAACACTTTGCTGAAGCCGTAAGCGGCACCAATGATCAGCACGAACAGGATGAAGCCGAGCAAGGCAGGGCGTTTGCCCAGGGCCGAGTCGCAAAGGAATGAGTAGACGAACCAGCCGACGAACAGCGAGGCGATGCCCAGGGCAACTCCTTCAGGGCCGGTCAGGCTGCTGCCCGGTGCGAGCAGGTACAGCGTCGGGTTGGAGTAGAACACCACGCACAACAACGCGATCCCCGACAGCCAGGTGAAATAGGCTTCCCATTTGAACCAGTGCAGGTTGTCCGGCATGGTCGGTGGAGCCAGTTTGTATTTTTCCAGGTGATAGATACCGCCGCCGTGGATCGCCCACAGATCGCCCGCCAGACCGCTTTTCGGGTTGACCCGATTGAGGTTGTTTTCCAACCAGACGAAATAGAACGACGCACCGATCCAGGCCACGCCAGTAATCATGTGAACCCAGCGTACGCTCAGGTTCAGCCATTCCAACAGATGTGCTTCCACAGTCTTTACCTCTCGCCTGTCACTCTGTCGTCGAGTGATCAGACCTTCTCTTATTGGTGGGGGGCAAGGATCAAACGCTCATCCTCTTTGAAAAAATGCTCATCGCAGTTATTGCCTGTGCCACTGCGATCAACCACCAGGAAGTCATCCCGCTTTTCGATCGTCAGCACCGGATGGTGCCAAACGCCGCGATGGTAGTTAATGCCCTGCCTGCCGTTGGTAACGAAGGCGCGGACCAAGCCTGATACAGGTTCATCGCCAAGTGGCGCGACCACGATCAGAAAGGGGTTGCCGAGCAGCGGAATGAAAGCCTGGCTGCCCAGCGGGTGACGCTCCAGCATGCTGACGGTCAGCGGCATGTCCTGCGCGTCGGCGCGGAAAATGCTGATGATCGCGTTGTCCTCTGGCGTGGCGGTTTGCACCGTCGCCAGTTTGTGAAAGCGCATGGTCGAACCGTTGTTGATCATGAAGTGATCGCTGCCGTCGGTTTCGATCACGTCACCGAAAGGGGCGAAGGCTTCTTTGGTCAGCGGTTCAATCGTCAATGTGCGCATGCTGGTCTTCTTTTCGTTGAGTTTGATCGTTCCCACGCTCCGCGTGGGAATGCAGCCCGTGACGCTCCGCGTCACATCCAATGCGGACGCAGATCGTCCGGTGATGCATTCCCACGCAGAGCGTGGGAACGATCGGATGTTACTTCGCGACCTTGCCCAAAACCCGCAGGCGGCTCACACCACCATCCGGGAACACGTTCAGGCGGATGTGGGTGATGGGACCCAGTGCCTTGATCTGCTCGGCGAACGTGTGTTCGGCGTGCATTTCCAGTTTCTGCGCCGGTAGCAATTCGCGCCAGAACAGCGATTGGGTTTCGATCTGGCTGTCAGTACCGCCCTTGACGAAGGCGCCCTGGATCGAGCACGTATCCGGGTAGTTACCTTTGAAGTGCAGGGTGTCGACGATGATTTTCTCGATCTCGCCCGGATGACCCAGCGCGACGATGACCCAGTCATTGCCAGGGGTACGACGACGTGCGGTTTCCCAGCCGTCGCCCATGTTGATGCCACGGCCCGGGTTGAGGATGTTGCTCATGCGACCGAAGTGTTCGTCGGAGCAGGCGAGGGCGCGGCCGCCGTTCAGCGCTGCAGCCAGGTCAACCTGTTCGTTGTCGCCAACAGCGGACCAGTCGCGGAACGGAATACCGTAAACACGCAGACGGGCCACGCCACCATCCGGGTAGATGTTGAAGCGCAGGTGGCTGACGGCCTGGTCGTTGTTGATTTCGTGGAAGTGGTGGCTGTTGCCTTGCAGCTCGACGGCCGACAGCACTTCAGTCCACTGGGTGCTTTCGTCCGGCTCGCCCGAGGCCAGGAAGCACGCTTCCAGAGAGGCCGACGGCGGGAAGTTGCCGGTGAAGAATGAAGTGTCGATGTCCACGCCTTTGATCGAGCCTGGAACGCCCAGGCGGATTACCGCGCTGTCGTAGCCTTCGAAGCGCTTGCGGCGCGACTCCCAGCCGTCCATCCACTTGCCGTTGTCATCGAACACGCCTTCTTTCCACACAGCCGGGGTCGGCTGGAACAGGCGGTTGGCATCAGCGAACCAGTCATCGGTGACCGAGATGATTTTGGTGCCCAGACGGGCGTCGGCCAGGTTGACGAACTTCTCGAAAGGTACGGCGTGAGCTTTCATTCTTCTTGTCTGCCTTTAATAAGTTGGCTTGGGATGCTTGCAGGGCCCTGGGTATTTTTCGCGTTTAAGAGCACTCGGGCCAGGCTCGCTTATAGGGTCAGTAATCGGAACAACGCAATCTTGTTGATCTCCGCCAGCGCGCATTTGAATTCGGTATCCGCCGAGTTGTGAATGCGCGTTTCGAACGCCGCGAGGATCTGATGCCGGTTGCTACCTTTTACCGCCATGATGAAGGGAAACTTGAACTTGGCTTTGTAGGCATCGTTCAGCTCGGTGAAGCGAGAAAACTCTTCGGCCGTGCATTGGTGAATACCCGCGCCAGACTGTTCTTGAGTGCTGGCTGCGGTAAGCTGGCCCTGGACGGCGGCTTTGCCGGCCAGGTCCGGGTGAGCGTTGATCAGTGCCAATTGGCTTTCGTGATCGGCGCTCAACAGGATGTCGCTCATGCGCTGGTGCAGGGTTTCGATCTCGTCGATCGAAGCCTGACCCAGGTCGAAGGCCTTTTCGGCCACCCATGGCGAATGTTCGTAGATATCGGCGAAGGCGGCGACGAAGGCATCGCGGCTCAGGGTCGAGGGCTTCAGGGTTTGGAAGTGGCTCATTTTGCGGCCCCTTGGTACGGGTGGGTTTCGTGCCAGTGGCGAGCGATGTCGACGCGACGGCTGAACCACACCTGTTCATGACTTTTAGCGTACTCGATAAAGCGTTTGAGCGAGGCCAGACGCGCCGGACGGCCGATCAGACGGCAGTGCAGGCCGATCGAGAGCATCTTCGGTGCTTCGGCGCCTTCGGCATACAGCACGTCGAAGGCGTCTTTGAGGTATTCAAAAAAATCGTCGCCCTTGTTGAAACCCTGAACCTGGGTGAAGCGCATGTCGTTGGTGTCCAGCGTGTACGGAATCACCAGGTGCGGCTTGCCGGTCGGGTTGTTTGGTTCCCAGTAGGGCAGGTCGTCGTCGTAGGTGTCGCAGTCGTAGAGGAAGCCGCCTTCTTCCATCACCAGACGACGGGTGTTCGGACCGGTGCGGCCGGTGTACCAGCCCAGTGGGCGCTCGCCGGTGATTTCGGTGAGGACGCGGATCGCTTCGAGCATGTGCTCGCGTTCCTGCGCTTCGTCCATGTACTGGTAGTCGATCCAGCGGTAGCCGTGGCTGCAGATCTCGTGGCCGGCATCAACCATCGCGCGGATCACGTCCGGGTGACGCTGGGCGGCCATGGCCACGGCGAAGATGGTCAGCGGGATGTCGAATTCCTTGAACAGTTTCAAAATCCGCCAGACGCCGGCACGGCTGCCATACTCGTAAAGGGATTCCATGCTCATGTTGCGCGCGCCTTGCAGCGGCTGCGCCGAGACCATCTCCGAGAGGAAGGCTTCGGATTCTTTATCGCCGTGCAGGATATTGCGCTCGCCACCTTCCTCGTAATTGAGCACGAAGGACAAGGCGATGCGAGCATTGCCCGGCCAGTGGGGGTGAGGAGGGTTACTGCCGTAACCGATCAGGTCGCGTGGGTAGTCAGCGCTCACTGCAGTCTTCCTTCTTATTCGTTCGACTTGTTCAAGGTCAGGGTTGTGTGGCGGCCTGCAGTTTGATGACAGGCTGGCGTCACAGCGATGGGCTGATTGTATACAACTTTATATCCACTTTGTAAGCCTGATTTTTTGCATTTTTCACTGACTATCATCTTCGCATGTTATTGCAAGAAACCTGCCTGATTGGTCAGCTAATGGATGGAAGGTCCTTTGATCCTATGGTTCGACGCCAGATTCGGTACGAATCCATGAGTAGCGTACATCGCCGTAAAAATGTGATTTTTATTGTGTACAATTTTTTTGAAAAGTGTCTTAATCAGTCGCTCGCCGCAGCTTTTCGTGTTCCGAATCGGTGCGGTCTCCTTTTCACCTGACTTCGGGAGGCGCGAGGTCTGACTGCTCCGGCGGGCAGGCGCGCAGAATCAATGGGACGTTTGACTACACACGTTTTGGACGCTGCACACGGTTGCCCGGGCAGCTCGATCAAGGTCGAGTTGTACCGTGTTGAAGGTTCGCAGCTGGAATGGGTCGCCACTGCGATGACCAACAGCGATGGCCGTGTCGATGCACCGCTGCTGCAAGGCGATGACTACCGCTCCGGGGTCTATCAGGTTCAGTTTCATGCGGGCGACTACTACCGCGCCCGTGGCGTTCAGCTGCCGGAACCCGCGTTCCTGGATGTGGTGGTGTTGCGTTTCGGCATTTCTGCCGAACAGGATCACTACCATGTGCCGTTGCTGATTTCGCCTTACAGCTATTCGACCTACAGAGGAAGCTAGGACTTTCCCCCCAAAATCCTGCGCATATAGCTTCTTTGGTCTTTCGCCCGCTCACACTGCGGGCTTTTTTTCGTCCTTGAGAAAGTAGGTGCCAGGTCAGGCGCCATCGCGGGCAAGCCCGCACACACACAGTGAGCTGTGGCGTTCACAGAACCTGTGGGAGCGGGCTTGCCCGCGATGCTTTTGCTCTTCAGCGGCTCAACAAGGATGCCGCGCCCGCACCACTGAACAACCCCGCACTGATCCGGTTAAACCAGTTCTGACCCTTGCCACTGCGCAAATACCGCGCCGCCCCGTGGGCACCCAGCCCATAACCCAATTTGCACAGCAGATCCAGCACGGTCCAAGTCACTATCATCACCAGTAACTGCGGCAGGAACGGTTGCTCGGCGCTGAGGAACTGCGGCAGGAAAGCAGCAAAGAACAGAATGTCTTTCGGGTTGCTCGCGCCCAGCACAAACGCGCGCCCGAACAGTGCGCGAAAGCGTGGAGCCGGTGCAGCCTGGGGCACTTCAGCGCCGTGGGAGGGCTGACGCGATTGCTGCCAGCTCTGCCAGGCCAGGTAAAACAGGTACAGCGCACCGACGATCTTCAGGGCACTGAACAGCTGTTCCGACGCCAGCAGCAAGGCGCCCAAACCCAGCGCCGAAGCACTGAGCAAACAGATCGACGCAATCACGCCTCCCAGAAACGCCGGGTACGAACGGCGCAAACCGTAATTCAGACTGTTGCTGATCATCAGCAAAGACAGTGGCCCAGGGATCAGGATCACCACCAGCGCAGCGCCACTGAACAGCAGCCAGGTTTCCAGACTCATCACTTTCCTCCATTTGCACAAAAGCCTCACCCGACCGGGTGAGGCTGTTTTGAAGCGTGTACGGCTTACAAGAAAACGAACTTGGCGATGAAGATCGCGCAGAGCACCCACAGACTGATGGAAATTTCCTTGTGCTTACCGGTACAGGCCTTCAGTACCACGTAAGTGATAAAGCCCAGCGCAATGCCGTCGGCGACAGAGAAGGTCAGGGGCATCATGATCGCGGTGACGATCGCCGGAATGCTGTCGGTCGCTTCGTCCCATTCGATGTGAGCCATGCCGCCCATCATCAGCATCGCCACATAAATCAGCGCACCGGCGGTTGCGTAAGCGGGGATCATGCCAGCCAGCGGAGCGAAAAACATTGCGGCAATAAATAGCACACCTACGGTCACAGCGGTAAGACCAGTCCGACCACCCGCGGCAACACCTGCGGCACTTTCCACGTAGCTGGTGACCGGCGGAACACCGACCACCGCACCGAACACGCTGGATGCACTGTCGGCTTTGAGGGCGCGGGAAAGGTTTTCGATCTTTCCATCGGCGTTCACCAGACCGGCGCGCTGGGCAACGCCCATCAAGGTGCCGGCGGTGTCGAACATATGCACGAAGAGGAAGGCCAGCACCACGCTGATCATGCTGATGTTGAACACGCCGGCGACATCCATGGCCATCCAGGTCGGAGCCAGGCTCGGCGGGGCCGACATGATCCCCTCGTAGTGCACCAGCCCAAGGCCCCAACCGGCCAGGGTGACGGTGATGATACTGATGAGAATCGCGCCGAACACTTTGTGGTAGCTGAGGACGGCGATCATCAGGAAGCAGATGGCGGCGAGCAGCGGGCCAGGCTCGCGCAGGGAGCCGAGTTTGATCAGGGTGGCCGGGCTATCGACGACGATACCAGCGGTTTTCAAACCGATCAGCCCGAGGAACAAGCCCACACCGGCGCCCATGGCGTAGCGCAAGCTGACCGGGATGCTGTTGAGCAGCCATTCGCGGATCCGGGAAAAGGTCAGGAACATGAACAACACACCGGAAACGAACACTGCACCCAGAGCGGTTTCCCAGTTGTAGCCCATGGTGCCGACCACGGTGTAGGTGAAGAAGGCGTTCAGGCCCATGCCTGGCGCGAGGCCGACTGGCCAGTTGGCGTACAGGCCCATCAACAGACAACCCAGCGCGGCGGCGATACAGGTGGCGACGAACGCGGCACCGTGATCGATCCCGGCGTCGGCCATGATGTTGGGGTTGACGAAGATGATGTAAGCCATGGTGATGAAGGTTGTCAGACCGGCAATCAGCTCGGTCTTCACCGTGGTGCCATGCAAGCTGAGTTTAAAGATGCGCTCCAGCCAGCCATTGCGTAACGGCGGCGAGAGTTCCAGCGTCGGGGCTTCGGATTTGCGGCTTTCCACAGCGAATACTCCTCAAGAGTTTTATTGTTATTTCCAGGGCCGGACCCATGAGGGTGGCAGCGACCCTTTGAGGCACTTGCGAATTTATTGACCGCTTGGTCAGGAACTCGTACGAAGTGGATTATGCTTTTGTATACAAAGAAAGCAAATAATGTTTTTGATTTTGTAGACGAAAAGTTTGGCAATAGGAGTATATCGCCGAGGGATGATCGTTCCCACGCCGGCGCGTGGGAACGAGAGTTACTCGGCTGGCACTTGGGTTTTGCCCAAAGCCAGGTTCACCGCCAACCACCCGTTCACCGCCGTCTCCCCGGCCTCGGCAAACACCCGCTCGAGCAATTTCACCTGCTCACGCCGCAACGACTGCTCAAGCCGCGCACCATCATCGGTCAGCAAGCGCTTACGCTTGTCGGTCTCGGATGCGACGCTGTCCACCCGATGCATTTCCACCAACTGCCGCAGCGGAATGTTCAGCGCCTGCTTCGTCACCCCGAGCAATGCCAGCAGTTCCTTGACGCTCAGGTTCGGGTAGCGGGCGATGAAAAACACGATGCGTTGATGCACCCGGCTCAAGCCACGACGCTCGAGCATTTCGTCGGCCTTCGCGGTGAAATCCTCGCCGCCGCCCAGCGCCCGGAAGTGATGTCGTTCGCCGGTGGCTTGCCGGCCGAAGTCATGCTGCCGAAGGTCGAGTGTTGCTCAAGGCTGCACTGGCAGCGGATGTGGCGTTCATGCCGGGCGAGCCATTCTTCCCCGAGCCCGACAACAATCCAGGGCATCTGCGACTGAACTTCAGCGACATCGACCCGCCACGACTAGACGAAGGGCTCAAACGGCTGGCAGGGGTGGTTCGCCAGGCCCAGGCAGCGCAAGCGGCCTGAGGCTGCTGGTGAGAGAGGGGAGGGGTAAAAACGAATAAACCGGCCAATGAGCCGGTTTATTATTGTTTGAAATCTGAGCCTGCTTCAGGCAGCGGCAAACCGCTTGTCCAGATAATCAATGATCACCTTGGACTCGTACATCCAGGTGGTCTGGCCATTCTCTTCGATGCGCAGGCACGGAACCTTGATCTTGCCGCCGTGTTCCAGCAGGGTCTGGCGATCCTGTTCGTTGTTCTTCGCATCGCGCAATGCCACTGGCACGTTCAAGCGGCGCAGGGTGCGGCGGGTTTTCACGCAGAATGGGCAGGCGTGGAACTGATACAGGGTCAAGCCCTTGGCAGCCGTGTTGACCTGAGCCTGAACCTCGGCAGGGCGCTGCTTTTTGCCGGGGCGGGTGATGAAGTCGATGAAGATGATCAGTTGGCCAAGGCCGACACGAAGCGCTTTTACGAACACGGTATAAGCCTCACAGGGGGCAAACGAAGGCGCGCAGCTTACCTGATTTTTGCAGGCGAAAAAAAACCGGCGATGAATGCCGGTTTTCTTCGTGCTGCGAATTACTTGATCAGGCTGAGAAATTCGCTGCGCGTGGCCGCGTTTTCGCGGAACTCACCGAGCATCACCGACGTGATCATCGACGAATTCTGCTTCTCCACACCGCGCATCATCATGCACATGTGCTTGGCCTCGATCACCACGGCAACGCCCAGGGCGCCGGTGACTTGCTGGACCGCATCGGCGATCTGGCGGCTGAGGTTTTCCTGGATCTGCAGGCGGCGCGCATACATATCGACGATCCGCGCGACTTTCGACAGCCCTAGCACCTTGCCGCTAGGGATGTAGGCGACGTGGGCCTTGCCGATGAACGGCAGCAGATGGTGTTCGCACAACGAGTAAAGCTCGATGTCCTTGACCAGCACCATTTCGCTGTTATCGGAGCTGAACAAGGCACCGTTGGTGACTTCTTCCAGTGTCTGTTCATAGCCGCGGCAAAGGTACTGCATGGCTTTGGCGGCACGCTTTGGCGTGTCGAGCAGGCCCTCGCGGGAGACGTCCTCGCCAAGTTGACCAAGGATGGCCGTGTAATTCTGTTCCAGGGACATGAAACTACCTGTGGGGATTTTCGCAAAGGGCAAGGGTACGGTGGCAAACACGGCGCTGCAAGCGTGAAGCGACAGCTTTACTCGTCGCGACCTTCCATCATGGTCCGTTTGAGCATCACATACACCGCGCCGGCACCGCCGTGTTTCGCTTGGCACGAGGTGAAGCCGAGCACCTGTGAATGCTGGCGCAACCAGGTGTTGACGTGGCTTTTGATCATCGGTCGCTTGCCGTCCAGACGCACAGCCTTGCCGTGGGTGACGCGCACGCAACGGATTTCGAATTTGGTCGCTTCGGCCAGAAACGCCCAGAGGGTTTCCCGGGCCTTTTCCACGCTCATGCCATGGAGGTCGAGGCTGCCTTCGAACGGAATCTGGCCGATCTTGAGCTTGCGCATCTGGCTTTCCTGAACGCCGTCACGCGCCCACATCAGCTCGTCTTCCGGGCCTACATCAATGACGAACTGATCGGACAGTCCGTCAACGGTGGTGGCATCGGTGCGCACGGTGGCGGCCTGGCGCAGTTTGGCGATTTGTGCGCGGTCAGCTTTGGGTTTGCCGGTTTCGGCGCGATCGTGTTTGATCGGCTTGACGCCTTGGATCGCGCTTTTGAACAGGGAAAAATCGTCGTCTTGCATGTCAGCCTCCGCGAAGGGCGGCCAGTTTACCCAACTCGAGACGAATCGGGGCGCGAGAAAACGCGAAGCGTACGGCTCAGTCGTGTTTTTTCATCAGGTGCGGGGAGATGTTCAGTTCACGCGACTGACGCGAGCGACGACGGCAGTGACGCCACAGCCACACGCCGATGTACAGCACGAACAGGCCAACCGCCAGAATCACTGCCGACCCGGCCGGGCTGGCATTCAGCTCGCCCAAGGCAGGTGCGTGGCCGAGAAGGCTGGCAGCACCGGCCATCGCCAGCAACACACCGCACATCGCCAGCAGGGCGGCAAAGGCTGCGCCGAATCGAAAACGCCAGTTGCGTTGGCCTTTGGGCCGCAAGCGGCGTGCGTCAAAACCATCGGATAACTTCATTCCGACCTTCCTCAATGGGTATCGGCCCTTCGACCGGGAGTTGACCGGGATGTTCCTGAGGCTAGGGCAATTGCAGCAAATGAGAGGATTTTGCGGATGAGCGGCGGCATGAACCGCTCATCTGAAGTCGATCAGATCAGATCGTGGGTCAGGGCGAGGGTGGCGAAGTTGTCCGCCATGATCGCCATTTCGGTCTGCTGAACGTGCTCGGCGCTGAGTACCCCGCCCTTGTAAGGCAGGTCGCGGGTGGCACAGGCATCTTCCATCAGTGTGCAACGAAAGCCCAGGTTCTTCGCCGCCCGCACTGTGGTGCTGACGCTGGAATGACTCATGAAACCGCAGACGATCAGGTCCAGTGAACCAAGATCCTGCAGACGATCGTACAGGGGCGTACCGTGGAACGCGCTCGGCAGCAGTTTACCGATAATGGTTTCGTCGCCCAGGGGTTCGAGGCCCGGAATGAACTCGCCGCGCTCGCCCTGGGGATCGAACAGCCCGCCGACGGTGCCGAGGTGACGTACATGTACGATCGGTCGGCCGGCTGCACGGGCAGCGGCCACCAGTTGCTTGATGTTCGCGACGGCAGCATCCATGCCGCTCAGGGCCAACGGGCCACTGAGGTATTCTTTCTGAGCATCGATGATGATGAGCGTCGCTTGGCTCAGTTTGGCCGCCGGATAACCGCGACCGCTGAGTTGAAACATCGTTTGTGGAACGGACATTCTGGGGCTCCTTGGAGTGGGGCTTTTGCGACATTGTCCTCTGGCTGAGCGGTTCTGTGAATCGCTACCATCGTAGGCACCGTCGTTGCTGGCTTGTAGCCTTGTCAAGATACTCATTCTGTTCAATAGCCAACTGAAAAAATAGATAAGTCCTACATCTGATCCGGTGTTTTTCCCGCGTCGTCGTGACGCGTTTTGGCTGTTAGAATCGCCAGTCGTTTTTTCTGGAGTTTGCCCCCGTGATCACTTCCCGACTTCGTACCCTGCGCGACCACATCCGTTGGGCCGTCAGCCGCTTCCATGGGGAGGATCTGTTTTTCGGCCATGGGACCGACAACGCCTGGGACGAAGCCCGTCAACTGGTGTTGGGTGCGCTGCACCTGCCGTGGGAAATTGCCGACAGCTATCTGGACTGCAATCTGGAAGAAGATGAGCTGGTCAATCTGCAACGCTTGCTCAAGCGTCGTATCGAAGAACGCATTCCGACCGCATACTTGCTGGGCGAGGCCTGGTTCTGCGGCATGTCGTTCATCGTCGATGAGCGGGTGCTGATCCCGCGTTCACCCATCGGCGAGCTGATCGAAAAGCGTTTTGCGCCGTGGCTGGGTACCGACCCTGCGCGGATTCTAGACCTGTGCACCGGTTCCGGCTGCATCGGTATCGCCTGTGCCTACGAGTTCCAGAACGCCGAAGTGGTGCTGGCCGATCTATCGTTCGAAGCGCTGGAAGTGGCCAACCAGAACATCGAGCGCCATGGCGTCGATGAGCGGGTGTACACGGTGCAGGGCGATGGATTTGATGGTTTGCCGGGGCAGCGTTTCGACCTGATTGTGTCGAACCCGCCTTACGTTGATGCGGAAGATTTCGCCGACATGCCGGACGAATACCAGCACGAACCGGAGCTGGGCCTGGCCTGCGGTGATGACGGTTTGAACCTGGTGCGCCGGATGCTCGCCGAAGCGGCGGATCACCTGACCGAGAAGGGCTTGCTGATTGTCGAAGTGGGCAACAGCCAGGTTCACGTTGAGGCGCTGTACCCGGAAGTCGACTTCGCTTGGCTCGATTTCGAGCGCGGTGGACATGGCGTGTTCATGCTGACGGCGGAGCAGTGCCGCGGTCATCAGGCACTGTTCGCTTCCCGCGTCTGACTGAACTGGCATCTGTGGCGAGGGGATAAATCCTCTCGCCACAAATAGCCGTTAACGTTGTGTCGCAATCCAGATCAGCAACCCGGCCTGAAACACCGCAAACGCCACCAGACAGGTAATGGTAAAGCGCAGCCCGGCGTCTTCGCGCTTGTACTTACTGACCTTTTCTTCGTGCTTCTTGAGTTTGACTTCCTGCTCGGCCAGATTTTGCTCGGCTTGCTGGAGCATCTGCGCCGCCTCAAGAATTTCCACGACCTGCAATTTTTCCGTGTTCCAGTCAGCCAGCAGGTCGCCGACCTGCACCTCTTTGACGCTGCCCTTCAAATGCTGCGGGTCGGCATAGACCACATCGAAACCATGCATCCGCAAAAAGTGATCGCGACGCAGGCGAGTGTCTTCGTTCAGCGCGTCCTTGTTGTTCAAGTCGGTGCCGTCGACGGTGTAACCGGGCCATCTCTTTTTCGCCCAGGTAATGCCCTGAGCGGCCATGAAGCGACCGATGCCACGGTTCATCGGTTCGATCTGCAAACCGCTGTCAGGCCCGAAGTGCACCCGCTTGGTGGTGTGATCGACCCACACATCCAGATGATTCTGTTCCTTGCGCACGCGCTGTCCGGGCAACTTGATGCTCATGCGCATCAGGCTGCGTTCCTTGTTATTGCGTTCGGCGTAACCGAACTCAACAAAGCGCAATGGCCGCCCACCGGTGTTGCGGTCGGTCTGCAACGGCGCCAGACGGAGCATCTTGTGGTGCTCGACGTGGACGTCCGCCCACGGCAGCTCTACCACTGGTGGTGCGTCTTTTTCAGCGGTGGTGTCGGGTGAAGTCTGGGTATCAGTCATAACGGCGAGATCCTGTCCAAGCTCTGCTTGCCGCCAGTCATAACGCTGGCGACAAAGGCTTATCGGCCGTTTTTTTCCGAACTGGAGGGCAAACAGCCCTTAACGGGCGCGAAGTCCGTCAATAAACCCGAGGATTCGCGTGCCGAGTTCGGCCGCCAGTGGCAATTGCGGATCTTTGTAAGAGGCCAATTGCCGTTTTACATCGTTGGGCACGATGCGCATCACGTGGTTCATGCCTTCGATCAGCGCCAGTTCGGCATCCGGTTTGGCGGCTTTCAGCATTTTGGCGTCACCGACGCCGACCTGGATGTCGTTGCTGCCCTGGATGATCAGCGCTGGCATCTTCAACTTGGCGAACGCCGCTGCCGGGTCCTGGCGGAACAGTGAAATCAGATACGGCTGCACGCTCGGGCGGAAAATGACCTGCAACTGCGGCGGCACGTTGTCGTCGGTGTGGCCGGCCTTGAGGCTGTCGAGCAGTTCATTGCTGCGCAGCATCAGCGGTGGCGGCAGGCGATTGCTCAATTGTTGGCGCAGCACCTGATCGATCGGCCGGGCGCTGCCGGACATGGAAATGACCGCGGCGGCGTCAAGGCTCGGCGCCGCGAGGCTGGCGATCAAGGCGCCTTCGCTGTGGCCCAGCAGGATCAACTGGCCAAAGCGCGGGTCGGTTTTGAGCTTCCGGCCCCAGGCCTCGGCGTCGGCCACATAGGCTTCAACCGACAGATTGCGTTCGTCCGGGGTCGCCGCAAGGCTCGCCGCCACGCCGCGTTTGTCATAACGCACGCTGGCGATGTTGTGTTTAGCCAGTACCCATGCGAGACGCTTGAGGCTGTCGTTGCGTCCGCCGTCGGGGTTGTTGCCGTCACGATCCGTAGGACCGGAGCCGGAAATGATCAGGACAACCGGTACCGGCGTGTCGGACTTGGGCAGCAATAACGAGCCGAAAAGCTCGCCGGTGCCCGTGTCTAAAGTGATGGGACGTTGCAGGACTGTGGCCTGGGCTACATTGGAGAGCAGGCCGGTAAACAGGGTAAGGCTCAAGGCTATAACTCGCAGCATCATCACGCCATCATGAACAAGATGCCGGTTGGACTCGCAGGCACCCATAAGGTTCGAGGATGAACTAGTTGGGTAGCCTGCGTATACTGGCGCGCATTACGTATTTGGTTCGATTTCACGGAGCGTCCTGCATGTCCGGCAATACCTACGGCAAGCTGTTCACTGTCACCACCGCGGGCGAAAGCCATGGTCCGGCGTTGGTCGCCATTGTCGACGGCTGCCCGCCGGGCCTGGAGATCTCTCTGGAGGATCTGCAGCGTGACCTGGATCGCCGCAAACCCGGTACCAGCCGCCACACCACCCAACGCCAGGAAGCCGACGAAGTCGAAATCCTCTCCGGCGTGTTCGAAGGGCGCACCACCGGTTGCTCCATCGGCCTGTTGATCCGCAACACCGACCAGAAGTCCAAGGATTACTCGGCGATCAAGGACCTGTTCCGCCCGGCCCACGCCGATTACACCTACCATCACAAATACGGCGAGCGCGATTACCGTGGCGGCGGTCGCAGTTCGGCGCGTGAAACGGCCATGCGCGTGGCCGCCGGTGCGATTGCGAAGAAATACCTGGCCACTCAGGGCATCGTCATTCGTGGCTACATGAGCCAGCTCGGCCCGATCGAAATCCCGTTCAAGACCTGGGATTCGGTGGAAGAGAACGCCTTCTTCAGCGCTGATCCGGACAAGGTCCCGGAGCTGGAAGCCTATATGGACCAGTTGCGCCGCGACCAGGATTCGGTGGGCGCGAAGATCACCGTGGTCGCTGAAGGCGTGATGCCGGGCCTCGGCGAGCCGATCTTCGACCGCCTGGACGCCGAACTGGCCCATGCGCTGATGAGCATCAATGCGGTCAAAGGCGTGGAAATCGGCGCCGGTTTCGCCAGCGTTGCCCAGCGCGGCACCGAGCACCGCGATGAAATGACCCCGCAAGGGTTCCTCAGCAACAACGCCGGCGGGATTCTCGGCGGCATTTCGTCGGGTCAGCCGATCGTCGCGCACCTGGCACTCAAGCCAACCTCGAGCATCACCACGCCGGGCCGTTCCATCGACATCCATGGCAATCCGGTGGAAGTCGTCACCAAAGGGCGCCACGACCCGTGCGTTGGCATCCGCGCCACGCCGATCGCCGAAGCGATGATGGCCATCGTGCTGATGGATCACCTGCTGCGTCACCGTGGCCAGAACCTGGACGTGCGCGTGAGCACGCCGGTGCTGGGTCAGCTCTAATGGCTGACCTCATAGCCGCTGCGGTCTGACGACTGTGGCGGCGCTCCCGTACTGGCGGCTCTCCAGTTTCTATCTGTTCTATTTCGCCTTGCTGGGTTCGACAGCGCCGTTTCTGGCGCTGTACTTCGATCACCTGGGCTTTTCCAGCGCACGCATCGGCGAGCTGGTGGCGATCCCGATGCTGATGCGCTGTGTGGCGCCGAACATCTGGGGCTGGCTCGGCGATTACACCGGCCAGCGCCTGGCGATCGTGCGTTTCGGTGCGGTCTGTACGCTGCTGACGTTCTCACTGATCTTCGTCAGTAAGACCTACGCCTGGCTGGCGATGGTCATGGCCTTGCACGCGTTCTTCTGGCACGCGGTGTTGCCGCAATTCGAAGTCATCACGCTGGCGCACTTGCAGGGCCAGACTCACCGTTACAGCCAGATCCGCCTGTGGGGTTCCATCGGTTTCATCATCACCGTGGTTGCACTCGGCAGGCTGTTCGAATGGCTCAGCCTCGACATTTATCCTCTGGCGCTGGTGCTGATTATGGCTGGCATTGTCGTCAGCAGCCTGTGGGTGCCCAACGCTCAACCGGTTCAGGGTGAGCGACCGGCGGGGGACGGTTTCCTCAAACAGTTGCGCAGTCCCGGAGTGTTGGCGTTTTACGGTTGTGTGGCGCTGATGCAGGTGAGCCACGGTCCTTATTACACCTTTCTGACCTTGCACCTGGAGCGACTCGGTTACAGTCGTGGGCTGATCGGCATGCTCTGGGCGGTCGGCGTGGTCGCCGAAGTCTTGATGTTTCTGGCCATGAGCAAGATCCTTGCGCGTTTCTCCGTGCGACGGGTGTTGCTGGCGAGTTTTCTGCTGGCAGCGCTGCGTTGGTTGTTGCTCGGTTCGTTCGCTGAGTTCCTTTGGGTGCTGTTGTTTGCCCAGGTTCTGCACGCGGCGACTTTCGGTAGCTTTCACGCGGCTGCCATCCAATTCGTGCAACGTAGCTTCGGCGCGCGCCAACAGGGGCAGGGCCAGGCATTGTACGCCGCACTGGCCGGCACCGGCGGTGCGCTGGGCGCGTTGTATTCCGGCTATAGCTGGAATGTACTCGGCGCCACATTGACCTTTAGTATTGCCAGCCTCGCAGCCTTTGCGGCAGCCGTTATCATTGCCACGCGTATGCAAGAGGACAGGCCATGAGCCTTACCCGTGAACAGCTCGCGCGCATGAGCGATGCACTGCGGCAGATCGAAGCCTTTGAATTTTTGTTCGAGTGCGAGCTGAAGACACGCTCGCTCTTGAACCGTAAAGCATGAACCGTTAAGGAGTTGCCCTGATGAGCAGCCTGTCCGTTTACCACGTCTCAAGCCCTGACTTGCCCAACAAGGTGCTGACGCATTTCGAAGACATCGCCTCGACTCTGGCCGAACAGGGCGTGCGTTTCGACCGTTGGCAAGCCACGGCGAAGATCCAGCCCGGCGCCAGCCACGAAGAAGTGATCGCCGCGTACCAGGAGCAAATCGACACGCTGATGACCGAGCGTGGTTACATCACCGTCGATGTGATCAGCCTGAACAGCGATCACCCGCAAAAAGCTGAATTGCGCGCCAGGTTCCTCGACGAACATCGCCATGGCGAAGACGAAGTACGGTTTTTCGTCGCCGGCCGTGGCTTGTTCACCCTGCACATCGACGATTACGTCTACGCGGTGCTTTGCGAGAAAAACGACCTGATCTCGGTCCCTGCCGGTACCCCTCACTGGTTTGACATGGGCGAGCATCCGCATTTCGTCGCGATCCGTCTGTTCAACAACGCCGAAGGCTGGGTGGCCAACTTCACCGGCGAAGACATTGCCAGCCGCTTCCCGCGTCTCGAGGACTGAGCCCATGCCGGTCAAAGCGATTCTCACCGATATCGAAGGGCGTATTACCCAAGCCATTGGTCATACTCTGTAGGAGCGAAGCTTGCTCGCGAAAGCGGTATATCAGGCAACAGCAATATGGAATGGCACACCGCTTTCGCGAGCAAGCTCTGCTCCTACAGGGATTGCGCAACTCCACAAATAATTCAGGCCGTGAAGCGAAAGCTCTCACGGCCTGATCGTTTACAGCGTCGATACGGTTTTATACCGAGTGATAAGTCGGCAGGGCAAACCGCTGCTGGCTTTGCAGCATAGAGATCTGCGGCAGTTCGCTGGCCTGTTCGGCAATGTCACGGCGAATCGCGCTGATCACCCACGACAACTGATCACCGGCATGCAATTGCTGGTAGGAAATCGAACGTTTGAAGACTTTGCCGTCGGTGCTGCTCAAGGTCAGCAGAATCCCACCGTCGGGACGTGGCTGGGTGGTTACTTCGAAGTTGGAGAACAGGGACGAAAATTTTTCTTGGATCAGGTTCATGTCTATCAGCTCCGTTAGCTCTTGAATGGCAAGCATGCAGAGGTAGTTGCAGTGATTGTGCCAGCACCTGATTTTTTAAAAATCCTTACATATCAATTAGTTAGTTTTTCAGTGTTTTTGCACTTTCGTGCAATCTGCATGAATGGCCATCGTGCATCCTGCATTTTGCGTGGTCGACATCGATTCGATGGAACCAATTGCCCAGCGCGAGCTCACGATTTCGAATGCCGCAGCCGTGGATACAAATCATTTCAAAAACCGCGTGTACAGCTCAGGAACCGCTGACGTATTTTCGGCCTCAATCAACGCCGCCCGAACAATAAAAAGATCGACCGGGAGCAACCATGAGCCGCACGCCGAACGACACGATTACCTGGGGCATGATGCTCCGCAAGCTGCCTTCCATTGCCAGGGCCATTCCTCGAGTGGTGAAGGGCATGAAAGTTGCCAACGTCAAGGACCCGACCCAACCGTGTGGCCTGGGCTGGTGCTTCGAGCAAGCGACGTTGCGCAATCCCGATGGCCCGGCATTGCTGCAGGGCGAGAGGGCGCTGACGTATGTTCAGGTCAACCAGTGGGCGAAC
Source organism: Pseudomonas sp. MDT1-16 (assembly GCF_054898115.1). Classification (NCBI taxonomy): domain Bacteria; kingdom Pseudomonadati; phylum Pseudomonadota; class Gammaproteobacteria; order Pseudomonadales; family Pseudomonadaceae; genus Pseudomonas; species Pseudomonas sp. MDT1-16. The sequence continues at coordinate 4,042,387 of NZ_CM142717.1, read as the reverse complement.
CGCATCGCCCATCATCTGATTGCCCAAGGCATCCGCAAGGGCGATGGGGTGGCGATCTTTATCGAAAATCGCCCGGAACTGTTGGTGACGATTCTGGCGGTGGCCAAGGTCGGTGCGATCAGTGCCTTGCTCAATACCTCGCAAACCCGCGATACCCTGGCTCACAGCCTCAACCTGGTGGCACCCGCGGCGGTCATTGTCGGAGAAGAGCTGGTCCCGGCGTTTTCGGCGGTGCGCGAACGGGTGTCGATCGAGGCGGCGCGCACCTGGTTCGTCGCCGATCAAGACACCGTCACTCAACCGGGCATTGCGCCCGACGGGTTCATTGACCTGATGACGGCCAGTGCTGACGCTTCCAGCGACAATCCCGCCAGCAGCCAACAGATTTTCTTCGACGACCCTTGTTTCTATATCTACACCTCGGGCACCACCGGCTTGCCCAAGGCCGGGGTGTTCAAGCACGGCCGCTGGATGCGCAGCTGCGCAAGCTTCGGGCTGATCGCATTGGATATGCGCCCGGAAGATGTCGTCTATTGCACCTTGCCGCTCTATCACGCCACCGGGCTGTGCGTATGCTGGGGTTCAGCGATCAGTGGCGCCTCGGGCTTTGCCATTCGCCGCAAGTTCAGCGCCAGTCAATTCTGGAACGATGTGCGCCAGTACCGCGCGACCACCCTCGGTTACGTCGGCGAATTGTGCCGCTACCTCGTGGATCAACCTCCCAGTGTCGACGACAGCAAGCACGGCGTGACGAAGATGATTGGCAATGGCCTGCGCCCCGGCGCGTGGGGCGAGTTCAAGACGCGATTCGGTGTGAACCATATTTGCGAGCTGTACGCCGCCAGCGACGGCAATATCGGTTTCACCAACATCCTGAACTTTGATAACACCGTCGGTTTTTCCCTGATGTCATGGGAGTTGGCGGCCTACGACCACGACAGCGGCGCGCCGATTCGGGATGCCAAGGGCTTCATGCGCAAAGTCGCCAAAGGCGAGAAAGGGCTGTTGCTGGCGAAGATTGACGATAAGGCACCGCTCGACGGTTACACCGATCCGCAAAAGACCGAAAAGGTTGTGCTCCACGACGTGTTCGAGAAGGGCGACCGCTACTTCAATACCGGTGACCTGCTGCGCAACATCGGTTTTGGCCACGCTCAGTTTGTTGACCGTTTGGGTGACACCTACCGCTGGAAGGGCGAAAACGTCTCGACCACCGAAGTCGAAAACATCCTTCTGCAACACCCGAATATTTCCGAGGCCGTGGCCTACGGTGTGGAGATCCAGAACACCAACGGGCGTGCCGGGATGGCGGCGATTACGCCGGCCGAGTCCCTGGCGACCCTGGATTTCAGTGAGTTGCTGGCTTTCGCTCGTGAGCAATTGCCCGCTTATGCGGTGCCTTTGTTCCTGCGAGTGAAAGTGAAAATGGAGACCACCGGGACCTTCAAATACCAGAAGACTCGCCTCAAGGATGAAGCCTTCGACCCCGGAAAAACCGGCGACGATCCAATCTATGCCTGGCTGCCCGGGACCCAGACTTACGTGCAGGTCACTCCGCAGTTGCTGGCGGATATTCACGGCGGCGCTTTTCGTTATTGAATGCAGCGCTATTGAATGTGGCTATGGCGGTCCATGAGAAAAAAGAAGTGACAGCCTCGGAGCGGCTCGGGAAACTGTCGGCTTTGCGATTAACAGAAAGTGGAGTCCCCAATGTCAGACCAAAGCCGCCAGATGACCCCCGAAGAAGCCGCTGAATTTGCCGAACAGGTATTCAACAAAGCGCGCGAGGGCGATGCGGCCATGATGGCTGCGCTGTTGACCAAGGGCCTGCCGCCGAACCTGCGCAACCACAAAGGCGATACCTTGCTGATGCTGGCGGCGTACCACGGCCATGTGGAGACGGTAAAAGTCCTGCTCGAACACAAGGCTGATCCGGAAATCCGCAACGACAACGGCCAGAGCCCGATTGCCGGCGCGGCGTTCAAGGGTGATCTGGCGGTGGTCAAGGCACTGGTCGAAGGTGGCGCGCAAGTGGAGGGCTCGTCCTTCGATGGCCGTACCGCGCTGATGATGGCGGCGATGTTCAATCGCGTCGAAATCGTCGACTACCTGATCAGCAAAGGCGCCGACCCGAAAGCCAAGGACGCCAATGGTGTATCGGCGCTGGATGCCGCCAAGACGATGGGCGCGGTGGACACCACGGCGCAGCTTGAGAAATTGCTTGGCTGATTTGCACCCTGTAGCCGCCGTGTAATTGGATGGACTCGCCCAAGCCGAGGCGTCAATGCGCCACGGTGGCAGTCTAAACAGCCAACGACAGCGAGGGCGAGTCCATGAAAAAGCATACTTCGATTGATCAATCCCTGTCTTCTTCCGATTTGTCGGCCTGCACAACTGTGGCGGTCGATCTGGCCAAGCAGGTCTTTCAGGTCGCCGGTGAAGACGTCTTCGGCCAGGTGCACTACGAGCGACGGATCAAGTCGCGCGAGGCGTTTTATGAGTTTCTCCGCCAGTTGCCGCCTCATGTCGTGGTTCTGATGGAGACCGGTCCGGGTGCTCAAGCCTGGGCCCGGCAGTTGCAAGAGCAAGGCAATCTGGCGCGGATTCTTCCAGCCGGTTTGGTGGCCACCCATCGCAGCGGGCCTAAAAATGATCGCAACGATGCGCTGGCGATTCTGCGGGCTGGTCGCGATGAAAAGATCTACGCAGTGCCGGTCAAAAGCGTTGCGGCGCTGGCAATGCAGGCGTTGCATCGCGCCCGCCAAGGCTATGTGCGTCGACGCACGGCGGTGAGTAATCAGATGCGCGGCCTGCTGCTCGAGCACGGCGTGGCCTTGGCGCAGGGCGATGTTGCGATCAGCCAGAAAATTCCGCGGGTACTGGAAGATGCCACCCAGCCGGTGCCGGGCCTGCTGCGTGAACTGATCGACGAACTGTTGGCCGAGTGGCGCCATTTGGGCGAACGCATCAGCGTGCTGACGGGGCGCCTGGAAGTGGCCGCCAACGCCGACATGACGGCGAAGCGACTGATGACTGTGCGCGGCATCGGCCCAGTCACTGCCACGGCACTGGTGGCCAAGGAAACCAAGCCTGAGCGATTTCCCAATGCCCGCAAGTTTGCCGCGTACTTTGGCATGGTGCCTGACCAGCACAGCAGCGGGCAGACGGTCCGGCTGGGGGACATGACCAAGCGAGGCGATGTTTATTTACGCAGCCTGATGATCCAGGGAGCTCATGCGGTACTGCAACAACTACGACCTGATTCCCAGCAACCCGATGACCGCCGCTTGTTGCGCTGGATGAGCCGACTGGGCCGTAAGGAGGCTGCGGTCAGGTTAGCCAACCGCAACCTGCGAATCGTCTGGGTGCTTCTACAGAATGACCAGACTTATCGTCGCCAGGCTGGTGATGGCCAGCAAGCGACGATGAGCCACTGAGCGACAGAGTTCTGCCACCGAGGTACTAACTGTCCGGCCCTTTGCTGAAAAAAAATTGACCCCAGGTAAGACCGGCGTGGATTGATGCCTTAGCTGCTACTGGCCTTCGAGGCCTGACTGTAATCGGCATACCACGAGCTCTTCCAATTTTGGCCAGAAGCCGAAGACGGTTTCCTCGAATAGGCCTAATACATAGATGCAACGGGGCGGCGGTTTTTCAAAAGCGGGTAGACAGTGGGGGCGAGTCCATACATAGCAGCTGTCGAGCTTGCGAGGCTGCGTTCGGCGGCGAAGCCGTCGTGAAATCAGGCGATGTGGTCTTTCAGGTAGATCGCGTGTGCAGGGTTTGCGACGGCTTCGCCGCCGAACGCAGCCTCGCAAGCTCGACAGCTGCTACACACACCGTCAATACACCCAAACCTCAACTCGCCGATTCTTGATTCGCCCCTCATCCGCGCTATTGGCCGCCACTGGCATCTCGGCGCCAAAACCACGAATCTCGCGAAACACCACGCCGCTTTTCACCAGTTCCCGCCGCACCGCCATGGCTCGCAGTTTCGACAGCAGATCGGCCCGGGCCGGATCACTCTTGGCGTCGCCAAACCCCACCAGCGTCACCTGCCGATTGGTTTTGTCACGCTGCTTTATATAGTCGAACACCCGCGACAGGTCCTGCCGGGCCTTGTTGTCGAGCATCGCACTGCCTTCTTCGAAACGGAAATTCACTGACAATCGCTGGGCGTGACGGCTGAGCGCCTGATAACCCTCCGGCATCAACGCATTCGGCGTGACAGTCATGGCCTGGACGGTCTGGGCGATAAAACCATTGGCGGCGACAATCGCCTGACCCTTGCTGCTTTGGGCGAACGCCACCAAGGCTTCGGCCCAGGGATTTTTCCCGTTGGGCGGCAGGTAAAAGAACAGCCGGCGGGACAACGGATAGTCTTCCGTGGCAATGAGGCTGTTGAGCGGCAACATGGCTTGGGATGGGCCATCGGCAATCGCCACGGCTTTGGCCTGACGCACATAAGGCAGGCCGATGAAGCCGATGCCTTGCGGGTCGAGGCTGACCGCGTCGGACAATTGCTCGCTGGATTCGAAACGTTTCGCAGCGCTACTCAGCGTTTTCCCACGACGGCTGAGGACCAATTCCTTGAACGTGTCGTAGGTGCCCGATTGGTCATCCCGCGCATAGAGATGAATCGTCCCACCGGTACCGCCGAGTTCTTCCCAGGTTTTCGCCTCGCCGCTGAAGATTCGCGCCAGTTGTTCGGTGTTCAGTTCACTCAACGGATTGTGCGGATGAAGGATGATCGCCAGGCCATCGATGGCGATGACCTGCTCGGCGCCGGGGCTTTTAAAGTCGCCCAAGGGTTTGAGGTCCACCCGTTCGCTGTCCTTGATCGGGCGTGAGGAGGCGGCAAGATCGGCCGTGGCGGTTTTCAGGGCGGTGAAACCGGTGCTGGAACCGTGGGCCGCGACGTCCACCACGACCCGGCGGCCCTGAACGGTTTCGCCGACGACGCGCAGTTCGTTGGCTGTGTCTGGGGCTTCGCTGTGAACCTTGAGCAGGCCCTGTTCGCGCATCAACCCCTCAACCAGCGCCGGCCCCAATGCCGCGCCGATGGTATTGGAGCCCTGGATGCGCAGCACCGGGCCGTGTTCGGGCGTCGGCAAATCGCCAGCCGAAGCCGTCCGCGGCAGCCAGGCGCACAGCATCAACAGGAACAACACGCGCAGCGTCATACCGGCACCTTATAAAGCCAAAGGGAGTGCCGGGAGAATAAGTCAGTAAGGTTTCTGAAAGATGACAGATCAAAAAGATGATCAGCTCAACTCAAGCCAGATCGGCGCGTGATCCGACGGTTTTTCCATCCCGCGCAGTTCGTAATCCACCCCCGCATCCTTCACGCGAGGCAACAACCCGTGGGACGCCATGATCAAGTCAATCCGCAGCCCGCGCTTGGGCTCATCCTCAAAACCGCGGCTACGGTAGTCGAACCAGCTGAAACGATCGGTCACCTGCGGGTTCAAGTGACGGAAGCTGTCCACCAGGCCCCAGTTCTTCAAGCGGGCCATCCACTCGCGTTCTTCTGGCAGGAAGCTGCATTTTCCGGTTTTCAGCCAGCGCTTCATGTTGTCCGGGCCGATACCGATGTCGCAGTCTTGCGGGGAAATGTTCACGTCACCCATCACCACCACCGGCTGATCGTTGCTGAACTGGCTTTCCAGCAGTTGCTGCAGATCGCTGTAAAAACGTTCCTTGGCTGGGAACTTGGTGGGGTGATCGCGGCTTTCACCCTGTGGGAAATAGCCGTTCATGATGGTCACCGGCACGCCATTGGCGTCGGAGAAAGTGCCCCAGATGAAGCGGCGCTGTGCATCTTCTTCATCGGTGGCGAAACCTTTGTGCAAGGCAATCGGTTCCTGACGCGAGAGCAGGGCGACGCCGTAGTGACCCTTTTGCCCGTGGAAATACACGTGATAACCCAGCGCCTGAACCTCAGCCAGCGGGAATTGGTCGTCGTGGACCTTGGTTTCCTGCAGTCCGATCACATCTGGCTGATGCTTTTCGATCAGCGCCGCCAGCTGATGGGGGCGAGCGCGCAGCCCGTTGATGTTGAAGGAGACGATCTTCATGGTCGGCAGTCCTGGCAAAAGGGCGATGCTAGCTGACATGTAGGAATGGGGCCAGCGTGGCAGTAGTCCGAATGCGCTGCTAATGTCTGGGGGCGTGGGAACGATCGCGACTGCGCAAGGCTCGTACCAATAAGAACGAGGCCTTTTTGAGCCTCGCCCAGGGGAGATCTACCGTCATGCCCGAAACCTCGACCGCCATCGCCGATATCCACATGCTCGACAACGGTTATTCCCGCGAAGCACGTTCGCTGTTGTACCAGGCTTACCGGCATGAGCCGACATTCGGCTACCTGTTCGAAGCGGAACGTCCCGGTTATGAACAGCGGGTCCGCGCCACCGTGCGTGAGCTGGTCAAACAACACTTTCTTCAGGACTTGCCGGCCATCGGCCTGCTGGTCAACGACCGGTTGATCGGCATCGCGCTGATCGCGCCGCCGCAACGTCGCCTGGGCATCACCGAAAGTTGGGCCTGGCGTCTGCGCATGGTGCTCAGCACCGGGTTTCGCTGCACCCGTCGCTATCTTGAGTATCACGATGCCGTAATGGCTTGCGTGCCGTCCGACTCGGTGCACGTGCTGCCGTTGCTGGGGGTTCATCCGCAATTCCAGGGCAAACACTTCGGCGAACAATTGCTGCAAGCGGTGCACAACTGGTGCGCGGTGGATGAGCACTCCGAGGGCGTGATTCTCGATACCGGGAATCCTCGTTATCTGGATTTCTATAAGCGTCAGGGTTATGAGGAAATCGGTGAGGTCGCCGTAGGACCGATTCGCGAGCACGTGTTTTTTCACGCCAACCCGCAGGTGTTACAAACAGCAACGGCATAAAGGTAGAACTTTCACGGCACACCAGGCTCTATCACGCTCCCAAGCTCGTGATAGCATCCGCGCCTATGAAGTTTCCAGGAAGAATTACCAGCGGCGTGCTGATGCTGATTACCAGCTGCGCGGCGCTGGCGCAAAGTGAATTGGATGTTCGGATCAAACCGTCCAACGATGAACTGAAAGCCAATATAGAGGGCTATATCGGCAGCCTCGGCGATCGTGACGAGGAAGCCTTGCTGCGCTTCAGTCGTGGCGCCGAAGAACAGGCGCGCAAGGCCGCCCAGGCCTTGGGTTATTACCAGCCGCAGATCGACACGGATGTAAAGGGTGGCAAGACGCCGCGCCTAGTGCTGACCATCGATCCCGGCGAGCCTGTCCATCTGCGCAATGTCACTGTTCGCATCGACGGCCCGGCCGCCTCCCTCAAATCCTTTCGTGTACCCAAAAGCAATGCGCTGAAAACCGGCGCAGTGCTCAACCATGGCCATTACGAAGACGCCAAGCGCCTGATTCAGAACCAGGCCTCGCGCTATGGCTTTTTCAGCGGGCACTTCAGTAGCCAGAAATTATCGGTCGACCCGCGAGCCGGCGTTGCCGACATTGAACTGATCTATAACAGCGGCCCGCGCTATTCACTGGGCAAGGTCAGTTTCGAGGGTGATACGCCGTTTGACGAAGACCTGCTGCAACGCATGGTGCCGTTCAAGGCCGGCGCGCCTTATGACTCCGAACTGATCGCCGAACTCAATCAGGCCATGCAATCGAGCGGCTATTTCGACAGTGTGCGGGTGGATGCGGCGCCGACAGCGTCGAAGAACGATGTGATCCCGGTAGACGTCAAACTCGAAACCCGCAAACCACGGACCATGGGCCTGGGGCTGGGCTATTCCACCGACGTCGGCCCTCGGGTCAAGGCCAACTGGACCCGGCACTGGGTCAACCCTCAGGGGCACAGCTATGGCTGGGAGACCGAAGTCTCGGCACCACGACAGAACGTCGGTGTGTTCTATGACATTCCACTGGACCCGCCGCTGACCGACAAACTGCGGTTCGCCGGCGGCTATCAGAACGAAGAAATCGCCGACAAGGACTCCCTCAGCAAACTGCTGACCGTCGGCCCGGAGTGGCACAGCAAGCTGCCCAGCGGTTGGCAGCGGGTGGTGTCGCTCAAGTGGCAGCGCGAGGAATACAGGCTCGGCGACGACTCGGGGCTCAGCACGTTGCTGATGCCTGGCGTCAGCTATTCCTACCTGAAAAGCGACAACCGCATCGACCCGCACAACGGTTATCGCCTGGAATTCGAGACCAGAGTGGCCAAGGAAGGTGTGGGCTCGGACACCAATCTGGTCTATGGCACCGCGTTGGTGAAAGGCTTGACCACGGTCTTCGACAAGCACCGCTTCCTCGGTCGGGTGCAGGTCGGCGGCAGCGCCACCAACGGCTACAAATCGGTGCCGCCGTCGTTGCGCTTCTTCGCCGGTGGCGATCAGAGCGTGCGCGGCTACGACTACCAGAGCCTGTCCCCGGAAAACTCCGAGGGTGACCGCATCGGTGGCCGCTACATGATCGCCGGCAGCGTCGAGTATCAGTACTCCGTCGCCGAAAAATGGCGGGTAGCGACTTTCATCGACCAAGGCAACTCCTTCAACACCCTCGAACTGCCGAACCTCAAGACCGGTGTCGGTATCGGCGTGCGCTGGGTCTCCCCGGTGGGGCCGATACGCCTCGACCTGGCCCATGCGATGGACGACGACGGCGGCATTCGACTGCACTTTTCCATGGGGCCTGAGCTGTGAATCGTGGTTTGAAAATAACGCTGTCGGCGATTTCGGCGCTGTTGATGCTGGCCATCCTGGCGCTGGCCACGGTGCTGGGAACTGCAGCGGGCAACCGATGGGCGCTGGGGTTTGTGCCGGGTTTGACCGTGGACAATTTCCAGGGTCGCCTGGGCGGACAGTGGAGTGCCGACCATTTGGTGTGGCAGCAGGACAGCAGCCGGGTTGAGCTGAACAAGGCGATTTTCGCCTGGTCGCCGTTGTGCCTGACGCGTATGACCCTGTGTATCTCGCAATTGAAAGCCGATCAGGTCAGCCTGCAATTCCCGCCCGGTACGGAAGAAGAAGGCAGCGGGCCGATCAGTCTCCCGGATCTGAAGTTGCCCTTGGCCATCGAGCTGGGCGATGTCCAGGTCGGCAGCCTGCTGTTCAACGGCAGCGAAGAACTCAAGGGTTTGCAACTGGCGGCGCACTGGACGGCCAAAGGCTTGCAGATCGACTCTGTTCATTTGCAAAGGGATGAGCTGAGCCTGAATCTTTCAGGCCTGCTGCAACCCAGCGGCAACTGGCCGCTGACCGCCGAAGGCAAACTGACCCTGCCGGCGCCTGGCACCGAGCCTTGGACGCTGGCCCTGAAGGTCGACGGCGATCTGCTGAAAACCCTGAACCTGAAAGCCGACAGCAGCGGTTACCTGAACGGTCAACTGACCGGTGAACTGCAACCGCTGGTGGACAACCTGCCGGCCAAGGTGCGGATCACCGCTGACGGCTTCAAGCCAAGTGCCGATCTGCCGGACACCCTGCAACTCAATCAACTGGAACTGACCGGCGACGGCGACCTGAAAAACGGTTACCAGTTGCTTGGCAAAGCCACGTTGCCCGCAGAACTGGGCCCGGTTGCGCTGTTGTTGCAAGGCAAGGTCGACGCCAACGGCGCTCAGATCGCCGGGTTGGACCTCACGGCCAACGACAAGCGAAGCCTCAAACTCACAGGGCTTTTGGACTGGAGCAAAGGCCTGAGTGCCGAAGCGAAAATCGACTGGCAGGATTTTCCGTGGCATCGCCTCTATCCGCTGATCGACGAGCCAGAAGTGGCGTTGCGCAGCTTCAACGGTGAAGTTTCCTACACCGACGGCAAGTACCTCGGCAGCTTCAAAGCCGCACTCGACGGCCCGGCCGGAGCGTTCAGCCTGACCAGCCCGTTCAGCGGCGACCTGACGAAAATCTATCTCCAACACATTCAACTCGAAGCAGGGCAAGGCAAGGCCGAAGGGCACCTGAACCTGCAATTCGCCGAGGGCATTGCCTGGGACACCGCGCTGGACCTGTCGGCGATCAACCCGGCGTACTGGGTCGCGGAGTTGCCGGGCACGCTGGCCGGACCGTTGCGCAGCAAAGGCGAGATGAAGAATGAAAAACTCAGCCTCACCGCCGACCTCGATCTCAAAGGCAAATTGCGCGGCCAACCGGCCGTTCTGCAAGCAAAAGCCGATGGCGGCGGCGAGCAATGGAACCTCAGCGCGCTACAGATTCGTCTGGGCGACAACAGCATCAATGGCAAAGGCAGCCTGCAACAGAAACTCGCCGGCCAGATCGATATCAAGCTGCCGCGCCTGGCCCAGCTTTGGCCGCAACTGCGCGGTCAACTCAATGGTCGCGTCGATGTCGCCGGGACGCTCAAGGCGCCGCAAGGCAAGCTCGGGCTGCAAGGCACGCAACTGGCGTTCGAAGACAATCGCCTGCAAAGCCTGAACCTGGAGGCAACCCTCGACAGTGCGCAGCGCGCGAAAATCGATCTCAAGGGCAGTGGCATTCAGGCCGGTGAGACGTCACTGGGGACGCTGACTGCCAGCGGCCAGGGCGATATCAAAAACCAGAAACTCGCCCTCGATCTGCAAGGACCGAAGCTGAAACTGGCCCTCGGTCTCGATGGCAATCTGGATAAAGGCAATTGGCGTGGGCGGCTGGCCAGCGGTGACATCCAGGCCGGCGGTCAGGACTGGAAGCTGCAAGGTCCGGCGAAGCTTGCGCGGCTGGCGGACGGCAAGGTCAATTTAGGCGCCCACTGCTGGACGTCCGGCCCGGCCAGCCTGTGCGGTGAGGATCAGCGCCTGATGCCTGAGCCGAAGCTGCGTTATCACCTCAAACAGTTCCCGATCGACAGCCTCGCGCAATGGTTGCCGAAAGATTTCGCCTGGAAGGGCCGGCTCAACGCCGACCTGCAACTGGACCTGCCGGCCAGCGGCCCGAACGGCCAGATCAGCGTCGATGCCAGCGGCGGCACGTTGCGCATAAAGGAGAAAGACCAGTGGCTGGACTTCCCGTACCAGACCCTGAAACTCAACAGCAAACTCACCCCCAAGCGCATCGACACTGACCTCAACTTTGTCGGCGGCAAGCTCGGTGAGCTCATGCTCCAGGTGCAGATCAATCCGTTGCCGAAGGACAAACCACTGACCGGCTCGTTCCGCTTGAGTGGTCTGGACCTGTCCGTGGCGCGGCCGTTTGTGCCGATGGTCGAGAAGCTGACCGGTCGTTTGAATGGCAGCGGCACGCTTGCAGGTACGCTGCTGGCGCCGCAGGTCAACGGCAACCTGGTACTCAGCGACGGCGAGATTTCCGGGCCTGAACTGCCGATGGATATCGAAGCGCTGCAACTTAAAGCCGTGATTGCCGGCGAAACCGTGCAATTGAACGGCGGCTGGAAAAGCGGCAAGACAGGGCAGGGCACCTTGAGCGGCAACATCGCCTGGGGTCAGGCACTGGTGGTGGATCTGGCGCTCAAAGGCACGCAATTGCCCGTTACTCTCGAGCCGTACGCCAAGCTGGAAATGGCGCCGGACCTGAAGATCTCGATGAAGGACGACAAACTGGCGATCGCCGGCAAGGTGCTGGTGCCAAAAGGCGAGATCACCGTGCGTGAGCTGCCGCCGTCGACGGTCAAGGTGTCCGATGACACGGTGATCGTCGGCCAGCAGACCGAAGCGGGCAAACCGCCGATGGCCATGGCCATGGACATCGATGTGGTGGTTGGGCAGGACAAGCTCAGCTTTGCCGGGTTTGGACTGACTGCCAACCTGCAAGGTCACGTGCACATCGGCGATAACATGGACACCCGCGGCGAACTCTGGCTCAACGATGGGCGATACCGTGCCTACGGTCAGCGATTGACGGTGCGCCGTGCGCGGCTGCTGTTTGCAGGTCCCATCGATCAGCCGTATCTGGACATCGAAGCGATTCGCCAGACTGACGACGTGATCGCCGGCATTCGCCTGAGCGGCAGCGCCGAGCAACCGACGACACAAATCTTCTCGGAGCCGGCCATGAGCCAGGAGCAGGCGTTGTCCTATCTGGTGTTGGGGCGCCCGTTGAGCACCAGCGGTGAGGACAACAATATGCTCGCTCAAGCCGCGCTGGGGTTGGGGTTGATGGGCAGCTCGGGGGTGACCAGCGGCTTGGCCAAGGACTTGGGTATTCAAGACTTCCAGCTCGACACTCAGGGCAGTGGCAACGCAACCAGCGTAGTGGCCAGCGGCAATATCTCCGAGAAACTCAGCTTGCGTTATGGCGTGGGCGTGTTCGAACCGGCCAACACCATCGCCTTGCGTTACAAGCTGAGCAAGAAGGTCTACCTCGAAGCCGCCGGCGGCGTGGCCAGTTCGCTGGACATCTTCTACAAGCGGGATTTCTAACCCCACCTTTCTTCGCCTGATCGTTCCCACGCTCCGCGTGGGAATGCCTCACTGGACGCTCCGCGTCCGCTTCCGAATGTGACGCTGAGCGTCACGGGCTGCATTACCACGCAGAGCGTGGGAACGATCAGTCGTGAGCCATTTATCAGCTAAATACAAAGCATCCTAACTATTGCGTTGACATTCGCTGCCTAGGCAGTAACATCTCGTCATACATTCTCTGCCTAGGCAGCTAATTGGTGGTCAGATGAAACATTTCACCTCATACGATTTCCATAATTGCCATCTCGGCCTTTTGCTCGGGCGCGCTGCGCTGCTCAAGGACCGGATCATCGACGCGCACATGGAACCCCACGGCATCACCGCCGCGCAGTTCAAAGTGCTGATCATCATGGCCCAGTTCGGCGTCGATACCCCGGCCGAGCTGTGCCGTCACCTGTCGCTGGACAGCGGTTCGATGACCCGCATGCTCGATCGTCTGGAACAAAAAGGATTCCTCGCCCGCCAACGCTCCGAGGCGGACCGCCGTCAGGTTCAGTTGGTACTGACCGAGCAAGGCCAGCAGTTGACTGACCGCCTGCCGGAGATCGGCGCCGACGCCATGAATGAGCTGGCAGGCGCGATCACCCCTGAAGAACTGAAAACCCTGGAACTGATCCTGACGAAAATTTTGGTGGCAGCCGGTGACTCGATCACCCTGCTGCGGGTAGGTAAAAAATGAGCAGCAAAACCCTGCGTACCGGACTGAGCCTGGTCCTGTTGGCCATGAGCCTCGCCGGTTGCGCCAGTTACAGCGGCCTGACCACCGAAGGCGTCAGCCTCGATGCGAAAAACCTCAAGGCCGGGCAATCGCTCAATGGCGTGACCCTCTCACCCGCGGCCTGGCCGAAAATTGACTGGTGGAAAAGCCTCGGCGACCCACAGCTCGACGGCTTGATCCGCGAAGCCCTGCACGACAGCCCCGACATGCAAATCGCCGATGCTCGCGCCCACCAAGCGAGTGCCGCCGCCTATGCAGCGGATGCCGCGCGGATGCCGACCCTCGATGCCAGCGCTGGCGTCAGCCGTTCGCGTCTGGCCCGGGATCAGGACCCGAGCGGGCAGGGCGGGACTTATTCCACCGTGCGCAACATCAGCGCCAGTTTCAATTACAACTTCGACCTCTGGGGCGGTCAGCGCGACGCCTGGGAAGCCGCACTGGGCCAGGCCCGTGCTGCCGAAGTCGATCAACAAGCCGCTCAGCTGACCTTGTCCGCCGACGTGGCTCGCGCCTACAGCGACCTTGGTCAGGCGCACATCGTCTATGACCTTGCCAATGAAGACCTCAAGCGCACCCGGCAAATGCTCGATCTGAGCCAGCGTCGCCTGAGCTCCGGCATCGACAGTCAATACCAGTTCCAGCAGACCGAAAGCCTGGAAGCCAGCTCTGAAGCGAGTCTGATCGACGCCGAGAAACGCCTGCAAAGCGCAAAAATCGCTTTGGCCGTGCTGCTCGGTAAAGGCCCGGATCGCGGCAATGAAATCGCCCGGCCGAAAATCCTTCAGGCCAGCGCCGTCGCGTTGCCCTCGGTGCTGCCGGCCGAGTTGCTGGGTCGTCGTCCAGACCTGGTGGCCGCACGCTGGCGGGTCGAGGCGGCGAGCAAGAACATTGACGCCGGTAAAACCCAGTTCTACCCCAACCTCAACCTGAGCGCTGCGGCCGGTGCCGAGTCGTTGCTGGGCGATGCAATGTTCGGTTCGGCCAGTCGCTTCTTCAACATTGCGCCGACGATCTCGGTGCCGATCTTCGACGGTGGCCGCCTGCGTGCCGACCTCGATTCCCGCGACGCCGATTACGACCTCGCCGTGGCGCAGTACAACAAAAGCCTGGTGAAAGCGCTGGGTGATGTCAGCGACACCATCAACCAGTTGCGCGATATCGGCCGGCAGCTCGGCGCTCAGCAGCACGCCACCGACATTGCCCAGGATTCTTACAACACCGTGGTCCAGCGCTACGGTTCCGGCATCGGAAATTACCTGGACGTGCTCAGCATCGAGCAGCAATTGCTCCAGGCCCAGCGTCAACTGGCCAACCTGAATGCCGAGCAGATCGACCTGTCGATCCAACTGATGCAGGCGCTGGGCGGTGGCTTCCAGGGCGAAACCCTGGCCGCAGCCAACGCAACCTCAGCCACGCAGCACAACTAATTCAAGGTACTTGTCATGGCCACTGCCGAAACGACAACACAAACCCCTGACAACGCTCAAGACACCAGCAACCCGCGCAAACGCAAAATCATGCTGGTAGTGTTGGCGATCGTGGTGATCCTCGGCGGTGTCGGCGTCTGGGGTTATCACGAATTCTACGGTCGCTGGAATGAAAGCACCGACGACGCCTATGTGAACGGCAACGTGGTGGAAATTACCCCGCTGGTCACGGGCACGGTGGTCAGCATCGGTGCCGACGATGGCGATCTGGTTCACGAAGGTCAGGTGCTAATCAACTTCGACCCGAACGACGCCCAAGTCGGTCTGCAAAGTGCCCAAGCCAATCTGGCCCGCACCGTGCGTCAGGTTCGCGGCTTGTACAGCAACGTCGACGGCATGAAAGCCCAGGTCAACGCTCAGCAGGCCGAAGTGCAAAAAGCTCAGGACAACTTCAATCGGCGGAAAAACCTCGCCGCTGGCGGGGCGATTTCCCAGGAAGAACTGTCCCACGCTCGCGACGACCTGACCTCGGCGCAAAACGCCCTGGCCAACGCCAGACAACAACTGAAAACCACCAGTGCGCTGGTCGATGACACCGTTGTGTCGTCGCACCCGGACGTGATGTCTGCCGCCGCGCAATTGCGTCAGGCCTACTTGAACAACTCCCGCAGCACCTTGATCGCGCCGGTCACCGGTTACGTCGCCAAACGCTCCGTACAACTGGGCCAACGCGTGCAGCCGGGCACCGCGCTGATGGCGGTCATTCCGCTGGATCAGCTGTGGATCGACGCCAACTTCAAGGAAACCCAACTGCGTGACATGCGCATCGGTCAACCGGTGGACATCGAAGCCGACCTGTACGGCAGCGACGTGAAGTTCAGCGGCACCATCGACAGCCTCGGCGCCGGTACTGGCAGCGCGTTTGCCTTGCTGCCCGCGCAGAACGCCACCGGTAACTGGATCAAGATCGTCCAGCGTGTGCCAGTGCGGATTCACATCAACGCCGAAGAACTGGCCAAGCACCCGTTGCGCGTCGGCCTGTCGACTCAGGTCGATGTGAACCTGCGTGACCAGAGCGGTCCGGTGCTGGCGCAACAGCCGCCGCAAAAGGCCTCGTTCAGCACCAACGTTTACGACCATCAGTTGGCCGAGGCCGACGCGATGATCACTCAATTGATCCACGACAACAGCGCCGCGGTCAGCAAAACCGTTCAACGCTGATTCGCCAATCCCTCAGCGGCGCCCGTTAAAAGGCGCCGCGCCAGCCCAGTTTTAAAGGATTTGCGATGAGTAATAACGCGTCTTTCACGCCGCCCAGCCTGCTGCTCAGCACCCTCGGATTGTCGCTGGCGACCTTCATGCAGGTGCTCGACACCACCATCGCCAACGTGGCGCTGCCGACGATTTCCGGCAACCTGGGCGTGAGTTCGGAGCAGGGCACCTGGGTGATTACTTCATTCGCCGTCAGCAACGCGATTGCGCTGCCATTGACCGGTTGGCTCAGTCGGCGCTTTGGTGAGGTGAAGCTGTTTCTCTGGGCGACAGTCCTGTTCGTGCTCGCCTCGTTTCTCTGCGGTATCTCGACTTCGATGCCGGAGCTGATTGGCTTCCGCGTGCTGCAAGGTCTGGTGGCAGGTCCCCTGTACCCGATGACTCAAACGCTGCTGATTGCCATCTATCCGCCCGCGAGGCGCGGCATGGCCCTGGCGTTGCTGGCGATGGTCACGGTGGTCGCGCCGATTGCAGGTCCCATCCTCGGCGGATGGATTACCGACAGTTACAGCTGGCCGTGGATCTTCTTTATTAACGTGCCGATCGGTGTTTTCGCGGTGATGGTGGTGCGTTCGCAGCTCAAGGCGCGGCCGGTGGAAACCAGCTACCAGCCGATGGATTACGTCGGTTTGATCACGCTGATCATTGGCGTCGGCGCATTGCAGGTGATCCTCGACAAGGGCAACGACCTGGACTGGTTCGAGTCGAACTTCATCCTCATCGGCGCGGCCATTTCGGTGATTGCACTGGCGGTGTTCGTGATCTGGGAAATGACCGACAAACACCCGGTGGTCAATCTGCGGCTGTTCGCTTACCGCAACTTCCGCATCGGTACCCTTGTGTTGGTGCTGGGTTACGCCGGGTTCTTCGGGATCAACCTGATCCTGCCGCAATGGCTGCAAACCCAGATGGGTTACACGGCGACCTGGGCGGGGCTGGCGGTGGCGCCGATCGGGATTCTGCCGGTGTTGATGTCGCCGTTTGTCGGCAAGTACGCGCACAAGTTTGATCTGCGGCTGCTGGCTGGGTTGGCGTTTCTGGCGATCGGCCTGAGTTGCTTCATGCGCGCCGGATTTACCAATGAAGTGGACTTCCAGCACATCGCGCTGGTGCAGCTGTTCATGGGCATTGGTGTGGCGCTGTTCTTCATGCCGACCTTGAGCATTTTGATGTCGGACCTGCCGCCGAGCCAGATCGCCGACGGCGCGGGCCTGGCGACGTTTCTGCGAACCCTGGGCGGTAGTTTTGCGGCGTCATTGACGACGTGGATCTGGATTCGCCGGGCGGATCAGCATCATGCCTATATGAGCGAAAGCATCAGCACTTATGAACCCGCGACCCGCGAGGCGCTGAATGCGCTGGGCGGTGCGAGCAACCCGGCGTATGCGCAGCTGGATCATGTGCTGACCAGTCAGGCGTACATGCTCTCCACCGTGGATTACTTCACGTTGCTGGGGTGGGGGTTTATGGGGTTAATCCTGCTGGTGTGGCTGGCGAAACCGCCGTTTGCGGCGAAGGCCGGGCCCGCGGCCTCCGGCCATTAAGCGAATCCTTGTAGGAGCGAGGCTTGCCCGCGAAGGCGTCGTATCATTCAACATTGATGTCGACTGATACAACGCCTTCGCGGGCAAGCCTTGCTCCTACTGGAATCTCATTCAACGGTTGAGCGCGGGGTTCCGAAATCAAACGGCGCCAACGCAAACCCTTGCTCATCCACCTGCAACGCCCACCCCTGACGATCCCAATCTCCCAGCACAATCCGCTTGGCCGCCTGTTCGCCAATCTGCAACTTGTGAATGGCCGGGCGATGGGTATGCCCATGGATCAGGGTTTTCACGCCAAAGGCCTGCATGATCCGCGGCACTTCTTCCGGTGTGACATCAACAATGTCATTGGCCTTCATCCGCGTCTGCGCACGGCTTTCACTGCGTAGCTTGCGCGCCAGTTTGTGGCGAGTCCGCAAGGGCAAGTGGCGCAGGATGAACAAGGTGATGGGGTTACGCAGATAACGACGCAGCTTCATATAAGCCTCGTCGCGGGTGCACAGGCTGTCGCCGTGCATCAACAGTACCGGCTCACCGTAAAACTGCACGACACTCGGGTCCTTCAACAACGTACAGCCGGCCTGTTTGCAGAAGGCCTGGCCGAGCATGAAGTCGCGATTGCCGTGCATCAGAAAAATGGCCGTGCCGCTGTCGCTGAGTTCGCGCAGGGCCTGGCAGATGGAACGCTGAAAGGGCGTCATGGCATCGTCGCCAATCCACGCCTCGAAAAAGTCGCCCAGGATGTACAACGCACTCGCCGAGCGGGCGCGTCCGGCGAGCAAATCCAGAAACGCCCGGCTGATGTCCGGGCGCTCCTCTTCCAGATGTAAGTCTGAAATCAGCAGTATCACTCAATGATCTCGGCTTTCTCGATGATCACGTCTTCTGCAGGTACGTCCTGGTGGCCGGATTTCATGGTGGTGGAAACACCTTTGATCTTGTCCACTACGTCGGTGCCGGCAACAACTTTGGCGAATACCGCGTAGCCCCAGCCCTGAGTGGTCTTGGCGCTGTGGTTCAGGAAGCTGTTGTCAGCGACGTTGATGAAGAACTGGGCGGAAGCCGAATGCGGTTCCATGGTGCGAGCCATGGCCACGGTGTACTTCTCGTTCGGCAGGCCGTTGTCGGCTTCGTTCTGGATGCTTGGGCGCTTGTCTTTCTTTTCTTTCATGCCTGGCTCGAAACCGCCGCCCTGGATCATGAAGTTACCGATGACACGGTGGAAAACAGTGTTTTCGTAGTGACCGGCGTTGACGTACTCGATGAAGTTGGCAACGGTCAGCGGTGCCTTTTCAGCGTTCAGTTCCAGGACGATGTCGCCATGGTTGGTGGTCAATTTGACTTGGGTCATGATTGGGGACTCTTTTCAGGAGATGCGTTTTCTGGGAATTCGTGGGTTTCGGGCTTTGAAGCCCTCAACCGGTCCGGCCAATTTTGGCCAAGGTGCGCAGTTTAGCGTGCCGGGCGCCAATTTCGAGGCTGTTTTTCATTTGCATCCGATTAAATGCAGGCGTTTTTTGGCCTGCTCTGTCAGCGGCTTGACAGCATCGGCTATGATAAGCCCCTTTGATTTAACCGCCGCTTTGATTTGGCCTACTGGCCGCGCACTTGTACGTTCAAGGATCCTATGAGCAAGCCCACTGTCGACCCTACCTCGAATTCCAAGACCGGCCCTGCCGTGCCGGTCAATTTCCTGCGCCCGATCATCCAGGCGGACCTGGACTCGGGTAAGCACACGCAGATCGTCACCCGTTTCCCGCCTGAGCCCAACGGCTACCTGCACATCGGTCACGCCAAGTCGATTTGCGTGAACTTCGGTCTGGCCCAGGAATTTGGCGGCGTCACGCACCTGCGTTTCGACGACACCAACCCGGCCAAGGAAGACCAGGAATACATCGACGCGATCGAAAGCGACGTCAAATGGCTGGGCTTCGAATGGTCCGGTGAAGTGCGCTACGCATCGCAGTATTTCGACCAGTTGCATGACTGGGCCGTTGAACTGATCAAGGCCGGCAAGGCCTACGTCGATGACCTGAGCCCCGAACAGGCCAAGGAATACCGTGGCAGCCTGACCGAGCCGGGCAAGAACAGCCCGTTCCGCGACCGCTCCGTGGAAGAAAACCTCGACTGGTTCGCCCGTATGAAGGCCGGCGAATTCAAGGATGGCGCACGCGTGCTGCGGGCCAGGATCGACATGGCCTCGCCGAACATGAACCTGCGCGACCCGATCATGTATCGCATCCGCCACGCTCACCACCATCAGACCGGCGACAAGTGGTGCATCTACCCGAACTACGACTTCACCCATGGTCAGTCGGACGCCATCGAAGGCATCACCCACTCGATCTGCACCCTGGAGTTCGAAAGCCACCGTCCTCTGTACGAGTGGTTCCTCGAGAACCTGCCCGTGCCGGCGCAACCGCGTCAGTACGAGTTCAGCCGTCTGAACCTGAACTACACGATCACCAGCAAGCGCAAGCTCAAGCAACTGGTCGATGAAAAGCACGTTCTCGGTTGGGATGATCCTCGCATGTCCACGCTGTCCGGCTTCCGCCGCCGTGGCTACACGCCGAAATCGATCCGCAACTTCTGCGACATGATCGGCACCAACCGTTCCGACGGCGTGGTCGACTTCGGCATGCTGGAATTCAGCATCCGTGACGACCTCGACCACAGCGCCCCGCGCGCCATGTGTGTATTACGTCCGCTGAAAGTCGTGATCACCAACTACCCGGAAGACCAAGTCGAGAACCTCGAATTGGCGTGCCACCCGAAAGAAGACATGGGCGTGCGCGTTCTGCCGTTCGCCCGTGAGATCTACATCGACCGTGAAGACTTCATGGAAGAGCCGCCAAAAGGCTACAAACGCCTGGAGCCGAATGGCGAAGTGCGCCTGCGCGGCAGCTACGTGATCCGTGCCGACGAAGCGATCAAGGACGCCGATGGCAACATCGTCGAACTGCGTTGCTCCTACGATCCGGAAACACTCGGCAAGAACCCTGAAGGCCGCAAGGTCAAAGGCGTCGTGCACTGGGTGCCGGCCGCTGCCAGCGTCGAGTGCGAAGTGCGTCTGTACGATCGCCTGTTCCGTTCGGCCAACCCTGAGAAGGCTGAAGACAGCGCCAGTTTCCTGGACAACATCAACCCTGACTCGCTGCAAGTCCTCACCGGTTGTCGTGCCGAGCCTTCGCTGGGCAATGCACAGCCGGAAGACCGTTTCCAGTTCGAGCGCGAAGGTTACTTCTGCGCGGATATCAAGGACTCGAAACCAGGTTCTCCGGTCTTCAACCGTACCGTGACCCTGCGCGATTCGTGGGGCCAGTGATTCAGCGTTAAGGAGCACTCAGTGCTTACGATCTACAACACGCTCACCAAGAGCAAAGAAGTATTCAAGCCGCTGGATGGCAACAATGTGCGCATGTACGTCTGCGGGATGACCGTGTACGACTACTGCCACATTGGCCACGGCCGCAGCATGGTTGCGTTCGACCTGGTGACCCGCTGGTTGCGGTTCAGCGGTTACAACCTGACCTACGTGCGCAACATCACCGACATTGAAGACAAGATCATCAATCGGGCCAAAGAGAACGGCGAGCCATTCGACGTGCTGACCGAGCGCATGATCACCGCGATGCACGAGGACGAGGCGCGCCTCAACATCCTCAAGCCGGACATGGAACCGCGGGCCACCGATCATATCCCTGGCATGCTGAGCATGATCCAGACCTTGATCGACAAGGGTTACGCCTACGCCCCGGGCAATGGCGACGTGTACTACCGCGTCGCCAAGTTCATGGGCTACGGCAAGCTGTCGCGCAAGAAAATCGAAGACCTGCGCATCGGCGCGCGGATCGAAGTCGACGAGTCGAAACAGGACCCGCTGGACTTCGTTCTGTGGAAAGGCGCCAAGCCGGGTGAGCCGAGCTGGCCTTCGCCGTGGGGCGATGGGCGTCCGGGTTGGCACATCGAGTGCTCGGTGATGTCCACCTGCTGCCTCGGCGAGACGTTCGACATTCATGGCGGCGGCAGCGACCTTGAGTTCCCGCACCACGAAAACGAAATCGCCCAGAGCGAAGCGGCCACCGGCAAGACCTACGCCAACGCGTGGATGCATTGCGGCATGATTCGCATCAATGGCGAGAAGATGTCCAAGTCCTTGAACAACTTCTTCACCATTCGCGACGTGCTGGAAAAGTACCACCCGGAAGTCGTGCGTTACCTGCTGGTGTCGAGCCACTACCGCAGCGCGATCAACTACTCGGAAGACAACCTCAAGGACGCCAAAGGCGCACTCGAGCGTTTCTACCACGCGCTGAAAGGCCTGCCAAAGGTGGCGCCGGCCGGTGGCGAAGCGTTCGTCGAGCGTTTCACCCAGGTGATGAACGACGACTTCGGTACGCCGGAAGCCTGCGCGGTGCTGTTCGAGATGGTTCGCGAGATCAACCGTTTGCGTGAGAGCGATCTTGATGCGGCGGCAGGTTTGGCGGCGCGCTTGAAGGAATTGGCGAGTGTGCTGGGTGTGTTGCAGCTCGACGCTGAGGACTTCCTGCAGGCCGGTGCCGAAGGGCGGGTTGATGCGGCTGAGGTTGATGCGCTGATTGCTGCGCGTCTGGCGGCTCGTGCTGGTAAAGACTGGGCTGAGTCCGACCGTATCCGCGACCAGCTCACCGCCATGGGCGTAGTGCTGGAAGACGGGAAGGGTGGGACGACCTGGCGTCTGGCTGACTGATCGCTGCGTTTGCTACAAACAAAACCCGCCTTGTGCGGGTTTTTGTTTTTGAGGAGGGCAAGTGTAGCGGTGCCCCGGCTGACGCCTTCGCGGGCAAGCCTCGCTCCTACAGAGGCTGCGTCGTTCGCCGATATTGTGAACAACGCGGTCCCGTAGGAGCGAGGCTTGCCCGCGAATGTTCTCAAACCCAACACCGCCAGAGCGGATCGCTCGTCACTCGGCCTGGCGTAGCCGCTTGTAAAGAGTATTTCGGCTAACCCCGAGCCGCCGGGCCAAATGGGAGATATTGCCTCCGGCCGCCTGCAACTGCCGATTCAAATCCTCGGCATCATTCAAATCCACCGCCAGCGGCTCCGGCGAATCCACCGGCTCCATCTCCAGATCCACAAAAAAATCATCCGGCAAATGCTCCGGCCGCACCGGCTGCTCCTCGGCCATGGCCAACGCTACCTGCATCACGCTGCTGACCTGCCTTAGATTCCCCGGCCACGGATGACGGCTGAACAACTCCAGCACTTCTCGGCTCAGCCCGGCCCACTGGCTCGGCTCACGGTGTTGCTCCCACAAGCGCTTGAACAGTGCTTGTTTATCGCTGCGTTCCCTTAGCGGCGGTAACTCCAGCGTCAAACCACCAATCCGGTAATAGAGATCTTCACGAAACCGCCCGAGCTGAACCTGCTCGCGTAACGAGCGGTTGGTTGCCGAGATGATGCGAATATCCACCGGGAACAACTCGCTACTGCCCACCGGTTGCACACAACGCTCCTGCAACACTCGCAGCAGTCGAGCCTGTGTCGGCAACGGCATGTCACCGATTTCATCAAGGAACAGGGTGCCTTTGTCAGCCTTGCGGATCAGTCCGATGCTGCCTTTCTGGTTGGCGCCGGTGAATGCGCCTTTTTCGTAGCCAAACAGCTCGGACTCCACCAAATCGGCGGGGATCGCTGCACAATTGACGGCGATGAACAGTTGTTTGTTCCGAGAGCTGGCTTGATGCAGGGCTTTGACGAAGACCTCCTTGCCAACCCCGGTTTCGCCGTGGATCAACAACGGAATGTCTTTTTCCAGCAAACGCTCAGCCTGGCGCACGGCTTTTTCCACGCGACTGTCACCAAAATGCAGGGTGTTCAGGCTGATCGCCGCCGGAGCCGAAACGGCAGGTTCGACAAACACCCGCGCCTGAATCACAGCCTGTTTCGGCCGTTTCAACAGGCACTGGAAGCGGTTGCGCCCCGAGGCTTGCAGGGCAAACGGCAGGCCGTCCGGCTGGTTCAGCAGTTCCAGCAAAGAGACTTTGAACAGGCTTTCGACGCTGACCCGTGACAGGCTGATGCCCAGCAGGTTGTCGGCCCGGCGATTAGCCGACAGCACCTGGCCGGTTTCATCGAAGATCAGCAACCCGGCCCATTGGCTGTCGAGGTTATTCAGCCCGGTGTTGAAGGTCAGCTGGAAATGCTGGCCATGGAACAGGTTGAGGATCAGCCGATTCTCCACGGTCTGGCTCATCATCTTGACCATGCCCAGGGTGTGCGACGGCGGCAGGTAGCTGTCGCTGGACACATCCAGCACCGCGATCACCTTGCGTTCGGCATCGAAAATCGGCGCGGCGGAACCGGTCATGAAACGGTTGGCCTTGAGGAAATGTTCATCGTGCTCGATGTGCACCGCCTGCTCGCAGGCCAGCGCGGTGCCGATCGCATTGGTGCCGCTGCACCGCTCCATCCAGCTGGCGCCGGCGCTGAAACCGCGGGTCAGGCTCGGCTCGATAAAGCGCTGAGTGCCCCAGGTTGTCAGCACCTGGCCTTGGTTGTCGGCGAGCATGATCAGGCAATTTGAGTTACTGAGGATGTTTTCGTAATACGGCAGGACTTCCTGGTGAGTGGTTTGCACCAGTGAATGCTGGTTCTCCAGCAATTGCGCGATGCCCTCGGCCGGCAGCTGATCGAACGCCGGCGTGCTCTGATGATTGAGGCCGAACGCGCGGCAACGGGACCAGGAGTCCTGGATGATGGCGTCGTGGGAGAGCGGCAAGGCGGGTGCGGCCATGGCAGTCGATCTCTGAGCATTATTATTTTTGTTATAAGTAACGCGATCCTGTAGCAGCTGCCGAAGGCTGCGTTCGACGACGCAGTCGTCGTAAAACGATTACGTGCGGTTTTCCTGATACACCGCTCCGCCTGATTTCACGACGACTGCGTCGTCGAACGCAGCCTTCGGCAGCTGCTACAAGGGCGTGCGCAATTCAGAATTTTCCGCAGTTAAAGCATCCGTAGAGTGTTGTTCACTATTGTTCAATGTCAACCGGCGGACTGTTCAATTGTTCAGTCACCGTTGTTCATTTCTGTTCAGCAACGAACGCGGTTGATCCTCCATTAGAAGGATTTTCAAGTCGGATCAACGGCTTGCAATTTCTGGCACGAATGTCGCTCTGTAGCTCCGGTCGCTTGACTCCAATAATAAAAAGGCCGAGCCATGTCATTAACCCTGGAGCACGTCAGCCGCACCGTCGAGGGCCAGACCTGGATCGACGATGCGTGCCTGAGTTTCGAAGCCGGATCCTTCAACGTTTTACTCGGGCGCACGCTGTCCGGCAAAACCAGTCTCATGCGCCTGATGGCCGGTCTGGACAAGCCCGACAGCGGCCGAATCCTGATGAACGGCGTCGACGTTACCCAGCGCCCGGTGCGTTTGCGCAACGTGTCGATGGTCTATCAGCAGTTCATCAACTACCCGACCATGACGGTGTTCGAAAACATCGCTTCGCCGTTGCGCCAGGGCGGTGTGTCCAATGAGCTGATTCAGAGCAAAGTGCTGGAAACCGCGAAGATGTTGCGCATCGAGAAGTTCCTCCAGCGCCATCCCCTCGAACTCTCCGGTGGTCAGCAACAGCGCACGGCGATGGCCCGGGCGCTGGTCAAGGACGCCGAGCTGATCCTGTTCGACGAGCCGCTGGTGAACCTCGACTACAAACTGCGCGAAGAACTGCGTCAGGAAATGCGCGAGCTGTTCAAGGCTCACCACACCATCGCCATCTACGCTACCACCGAACCCAATGAAGCCCTGGCCCTGGGCGGCACCACCACCATTCTTCACGAGGGCCGGGTGATTCAGAGCGGCAAGTCCTCCGAGGTTTATCACCAGCCGCAAACCGTGCTGGCGGCGGAGTTGTTCTCCGAGCCGCCGATCAACCTGATGCCGGGGCGTATCGCCGGCAACGAAGTCAGTTTCGCCAACTTCGTGCACTTCCCGCTGAACGTCGATCTGCGGCCGGTGGGCGAGGGCGAGTTCCGCTTTGGCGTACGGCCCAGCCATATTTCGCTGGTGCCGAGCAACGACGATGATCTGGAACTGGCGGTGACTGTCGAGGTGGCCGAGATCAGCGGTTCGGAAACCTTCCTCCATGTGCGCAACGAGCATTTCCTGTTGGTGCTGCACCTGCCGGGCGTCCACGAATACGACGTCGATGCGCCGATTCGCATCTATATCCCGACCCATAAACTGTTTGTGTTCGATAGGCAGGGGCGGCTGATCCAGGCGCCCGGTCGCCGTATCGCGAGGGTTGCCTGATGGCCGAAATTCGTTTGCAAAACCTCGCCCACAGTTACACCCGCACGCCGAGCGGCCCCGAGGATTACGCGATTCGCGAGATGGATCACGTCTGGGAACAGGGCGGTGCCTATGCCTTGCTCGGGCCATCGGGCTGCGGCAAGTCGACCTTGCTCAACATCATTTCCGGACTGCTCAGTCCGTCCCAGGGCCAAGTGCTGTTCGACAGCAAAGTGGTTAATGACCTGACCCCGGAGAAGCGCAACATCGCCCAGGTTTTCCAGTTTCCGGTGGTCTACGACACCATGACGGTGTTCGACAACCTGGCTTTTCCGCTGCGCAATCAGGGCATGGCCGAGGCGAAAATTCACAGCAAGGTGCAGGAAATCGCCGAAGTCCTCGACCTCCAGGCGTTGCTGAGCAAGAAGGCGCGCAACCTCACTGCGGATGAAAAGCAGAAAGTCTCCATGGGCCGTGGGTTGGTGCGCGATGACGTCTCGGCGATCCTGTTCGATGAACCGCTGACGGTGATCGACCCACACCTGAAGTGGAAGCTGCGGCGCAAGCTCAAGCAGATCCACGAGCAGTTCAACATCACCATGGTTTACGTCACCCACGATCAGCTCGAAGCCTCGACCTTCGCCGACAAGATCGCGGTGATGTACGGCGGGCAGATTGTGCAATTCGGTACGCCGCGAGAACTGTTCGAGCGACCGAGCCACACCTTTGTCGGCTATTTCATCGGCAGTCCGGGGATGAACCTGATCGAAGTTCAGCCGCAGCCAGGCGGTGTCGGTTTTGCATCGACCCATTTGCCGCTGTCGGACGCCCAACAGCAACGCATCGCCGAATCCGAGTGGCAGACCTTGAAGGTCGGTATCCGTCCGGAGTTCGTCCATGTGTGGGACGAACCCTTTGACGACGCGATGCAGGCGCAAGTCGTACACGTCGAAGACCTCGGGACCTACAAGATCATGACCCTGAACCTCGACGGTGCGCCGCTGAAAGTGCGCCTGGCCGAAGACAAGCCAGTGCCTGAGGGAACCGCCTACATCAGCTTCCCGGCCCAGTGGTTGATGGTGTATGCCGACGATTACCTGCTGGAGACGCAGCCATGAACAAGGTGCAGAACAACAAGGCCTGGTGGTTGGTGTTGCCGGTGTTTTTGCTGGTGGCGTTCAGTGCGGTGATCCCGATGATGACCGTGGTCAACTACTCGGTGCAGGACATCTTCGACCAGTCCAGCCGCTACTTTGTCGGCGCCGACTGGTACCGGCAAGTGCTGCTTGATCCGCGCCTGCATGACTCGTTGCTGCGCCAGTTCATCTACTCGGGCTGTGTGCTGCTGATCGAAATCCCGCTGGGTATCGCCATCGCCCTGACCATGCCGACCAAGGGCCGCTGGTCGTCGCTGGTGCTGATCATTCTGGCGATTCCATTGCTGATTCCGTGGAACGTGGTCGGCACCATTTGGCAGATCTTCGGTCGGGCCGACATTGGTTTGCTCGGCGCAAGCCTCAAGGCCATGGGCCTGAACTACAACTACGCGGCCAACACCATGGATGCCTGGGTCACGGTGCTGGTGATGGACGTCTGGCACTGGACGTCGTTGGTGGCGCTGTTGTGTTTCTCCGGTCTGCGGGCGATTCCAGACGTCTATTACCAGGCGGCACGGATTGATCGGGCGTCAAGCTGGGCAGTTTTCCGACACATCCAGTTGCCCAAGCTCAAGAGCGTTCTGCTGATCGCGGTGATGCTGCGCTTCATGGACAGTTTCATGATCTACACCGAGCCATTCGTGTTGACCGGTGGCGGGCCGGGTAATGCCACGACCTTCCTCAGTCAGACCCTGACGCAGATGGCGATCGGGCAGTTCGACCTCGGCCCGGCGGCGGCTTTCTCGCTGGTGTACTTCCTGATCATCCTGTTGGTGTCCTGGCTGTTCTACACCGCCATGACTCACTCTGACGCCAACCGCTGAGGTCCGCCATGAGCAAAAGAAAGCTGATCCCATTGCTGATCTACATCCTGTTCCTGCTGGTGCCGATCTACTGGTTGCTGAACATGTCCTTCAAGAGCAACACCGAAATCCTCAGTGGCTTGACCCTGTTTCCGCAGGATTTTACCTTCGCCAACTACAAGGTGATCTTCACCGATCCGGCCTGGTACACCGGTTACCTCAACTCGCTGTACTACGTGAGCCTTAACACGGTGATTTCGCTGAGCGTGGCATTGCCGGCGGCGTATGCGTTCTCGCGCTATCGGTTCCTCGGCGACAAGCACCTGTTCTTCTGGCTACTGACCAACCGCATGGCGCCACCGGCGGTGTTTTTGCTGCCGTTCTTCCAGTTGTATTCCTCGATTGGTTTGTTCGACACCCACATCGCTGTGGCCTTGGCCCACTGCCTGTTTAACGTGCCGCTGGCGGTGTGGATCCTCGAAGGTTTCATGTCCGGCGTGCCCAAGGAGATCGACGAAACCGCCTACATCGATGGCTACAGTTTCCCCAAGTTCTTCGTGAAGATTTTCGTCCCGCTGATTGGCTCCGGGATCGGTGTCACCGCATTTTTCTGCTTCATGTTTTCCTGGGTCGAACTGCTGCTCGCGCGAACGCTGACGTCGGTCAATGCCAAACCGATTGCGGCGGTGATGACGCGCACGGTCTCGGCGTCTGGCATTGACTGGGGCGTGCTGGCGGCGGCGGGGGTGTTGACCATCCTGCCGGGCATGCTGGTGATCTGGTTTGTTCGCAACCACGTGGCCAAGGGCTTTGCCCTGGGCCGGGTCTGAGGAGCTGATGATGGAATGGATGAGTTGGACCACCCCCACAGCAGCGTTCTTTATCGTCATTGGCCTGATTCTGGTGGGCATGACGACGTGGGAATTGCGTTCGCCGAGCATGCTTCGGCGTGGTTTGTTGCCGATTGCCACCACCCGTGGCGATCGCTTGTTTATCGGTCTTCTCGGCAGCGCCTACCTGCATTTGCTGGTAATCGGCGTCACCGACTGGAGCATCTGGATGGCGTCCGCGTTGTCCCTGGTGTGGCTGTTGGCTGTGATGCGTTGGGGCTAGTCGAATCGCTCGGCAAAGTTGCTCCGA
Organism: Pseudomonas sp. MDT1-16; assembly: GCF_054898115.1. Lineage (NCBI taxonomy): Bacteria > Pseudomonadati > Pseudomonadota > Gammaproteobacteria > Pseudomonadales > Pseudomonadaceae > Pseudomonas > Pseudomonas sp. MDT1-16. Next base: position 4,013,641 of record NZ_CM142717.1, on the reverse strand, counting down.
AACTCAATAAGGAGGTCTCTATGTTCAACAAAAACAATAAGCTGCGACATAGCGTTTCATTGGCAGCCTTGCTGGCACTCAGCGGGTTGAGCGCTGCGGCCTGGGCCGAAGCCTATGAAGACGCCGCCAAGAAATGGATTGGCAGCGAGTTCAAACCGTCCACCCTGACCGAAGCCCAGCAGCTCGAAGAGCTGAAGTGGTTTATCAAAGCGTCCGAGCCGTTTCGCGGGATGAACATCAAGGTGGTTTCGGAAACCATTGCCACCCACGAATATGAATCCAAGGTGCTGGCCAAGGCTTTCACCGAGATCACCGGGATCAAGCTGACCCACGACTTGCTGCAGGAAGGCGACGTGGTGGAAAAGCTGCAGACCCAGATGCAATCGGACAAGAATATCTATGACGGCTGGGTCAACGACTCGGACCTGATCGGTACGCACTTTCGCTACGGCAAAACCGAATCGATCACCGACCTGATGGCCAACGAAGGCAAGGCCTACACCTCGCCGACCCTGGACATCAAAGACTTCATCGGCATCTCGTTCACTACGGCGCCGGACGGCAAGATCTATCAGCTGCCCGACCAGCAGTTCGCCAACCTCTACTGGTTCCGCGCCGATTGGTTTGAACGCGCGGACCTGAAAGCCAAGTTCAAGGAAAAGTACGGCTACGAGTTGGGCGTACCGGTGAACTGGTCGGCCTATGAAGACATCGCCAAGTTCTTCAGCGAAGACGTCAAGGAAATCGACGGCAAGCGCGTTTACGGGCACATGGACTATGGCAAGAAAGACCCGTCGCTGGGTTGGCGTTTCACCGACGCCTGGTTTTCCATGGCCGGCGCCGGCGACAAAGGCATCCCCAACGGTTTGCCGGTGGACGAGTGGGGCATTCGCGTCGAGGACTGCCACCCGGTCGGCTCCAGCGTAACCCGCGGCGGCGACACCAACGGCCCGGCGGCGGTGTTTGCCACTACCAAGTACGTCGACTGGCTGAAGAAGTACGCACCACCCGAAGCGGCGGGCATGACTTTCTCCGAATCCGGTCCGGTGCCGTCCCAGGGCAATATCGCCCAGCAGATCTTCTGGTACACCGCATTTACCGCCGACATGACCAAGCCGGGTCTGGCGGTGATGAACGCCGATGGCACGCCGAAATGGCGCATGGCGCCATCACCGCGCGGACCGTACTGGGAGGAGGGCATGAAGCTGGGGTATCAGGACGTGGGTTCCTGGACTTTCATGAAGTCCACGCCTGAGAAACAGAAACTCGCAGCCTGGCTCTATGCGCAGTTCGTGACCTCGAAAACCGTCTCGCTGAAGAAAACCATCGTCGGCCTGACCCCGATCCGCGAGTCGGACATCAACTCACAAGCGATGACCGAACTGGCACCGAAACTCGGTGGCCTGGTGGAGTTCTACCGCAGCCCGGCCCGCGTGCAATGGACGCCGACGGGGACCAACGTGCCGGACTATCCGCGTCTGGCGCAACTGTGGTGGAGCCACATTGCCGAAGCCGCGAGTGGCGAGAAAACCCCACAACAGGCTCTCGACGGTCTGGCCAAGGATCAGGACGCGATCATGTCCCGTCTGGAACGCTCGAAGGCGCAAGCCACTTGCGCACCGAAGATGAACCCGGAGCGCGATGCGCAATACTGGTTTGACCAGCCGGGTGCACCGAAACCCAAACTGGCGAACGAGAAGCCTCAGGGTGAAACCGTGAACTACAACGAACTGCTGAAGTCGTGGGCGGACGCGCGTAAATAATAGCTGTACTGTGAAACGCGAACGGCACCGGAAGGTGCCGTTTTTGTTGTGCGCCCAGCATGGGCGCAATCTTGTGGGTGAAAGTCCCACCGTGAGCTGACCACAGCGAACGAAGTGAAGCGCAACTGCATGAGGGCGACCGAGTGTGGGGAGGAAGCGTGAATCGAAACCGTGAGCCGATGGACAAGAACCGGATACAAGGCGATGCCGATCAGGGCCAGCGGGCAGCAAACCGCGAAGCTCTAGCGGTCAAGGGTCAGGCAGCGTAAATCCGGCGGTTGTGCGGGGGGATTGCGTTCTTACCTGGGGAGATCTTGCCTTGTGCCTGACAGGGCGACGGCGCCAGCCGGAGCGAGAAGTCAGCAGAGGCCGTAGTAGTCTTTTTTTTGACGAAGGGCCGAACGAGAGAAAATGGATCGGGTCTTTGCGAGAGAAAACCTGAAGCGGGCCTGGAAGCGGGTCAAAGCCAACAAAGGTGCAGCGGGAGTCGACGGTCTGGATATTGAACAGACCGCCGAACATCTGCTGACTCAATGGCCGAAGATTCGTGAACAACTTCTATCCGGTACCTACCGGCCCAGTCCGGTACGCCGTGTGGCCATTCCCAAACCTGACGGCGGTGAACGCGAGTTGGGTAGCCCAAGGGTCACCGACCGTTTGATCCAGCAAGCCTTGCTGCAAGTCTTGCAGCCATTACTCGATCCAGCAGAGTGGTGGTGGATGTTGATCTGGAGAAGTTCTTCGACCGGGACGACCACGATATTTTGATTGATCGTTTACGCAAGCGGATTGCGGATCGGGCGGTTATCCGGCTGATTCGGGCGTATCTGGATGCGGGAACGCTGATCGATGGCGTGGTCGAGAAAAGCCGTTGCGGGGCGCCGCAAGGTGGCCCGCTGTCGCCGTTGCTGGCGAATGTGCTGCTGGACGAAGTGGATCGGGAGCTTGAACGTCGAGGTCATTGCTTCGTACGTTATGCCGACGATGCGAATGTGTATGTTCGCAGCCGCAGGGCTGGGCAGCGGGTAAGGGCTTTGCTGAAGCGTCTGTATGAAAAGCTGCACTTGAGTGTCAACGCGAGCAAGAGTGCGGTGGCGAGTGCGTTTGGTCGCAAGTTTCTTGGATATGCCTTTTGGGCGTCGCCCCCAATCTACGCCCTTATCTCTTGGGCTGGAAAACTTACTTTGGGTTGTCACAAACACCGAAAATCTGGCGAGAGCTGGACGAATGGATACGACACCGACTGCGAGCGATCCCGCTTAAGCAGTGGCGGCGTGGACCGACGATCTACCGCGAACTGAGGGTGCTGGGAGCCAGCAGTCAAACGGCCCGGAAAGTGGCGGCCAACTCGAATAGCGGGTGGCGTAACAGCCGATTTGAGCGGAATCGAGTGTTGGATGTGGCATGGTTCGACAGGCTGGGACTGGTGCGACTCTCATAACCTCAATCTCTCGAACCGCCCGGTGCGGACCCGCATGCCGGGTGGTGTGGCAGGGGAGCGGCCTATGAAGGCCGTCCCCTATGCCGATTTCAGCGAGCGCTTAACCGCAGGCTTTCATATCGACCGGGCCGACAAACTCGTTGCCACGTCCCATGACGCACGCCACACTCTGGTTACGCTGACGTTCCCAGGCCTCTACCGGATAGGTTTTGTTCCAGGCTTCGTACAGTTGTCGATCCTGTTTCGACAGGCGCAAACCGTACTGCTTGCTCATGTAGAAATACGTCCGGGCGATCATGCCGCGTATGGATGGGCGGGGCATGACCTTCTTCGCCTTGAAGTCGACCTGGGTCAGGCACGAACCGTATTGGCCCGACTGCACCGGCAACCAGCCGAAACTGAAGTTGCTGCGATCGCCATTCACCTCACCAATGCTCGGCACCAGGTTGTGCAAGTCGGCTTCGGCCTTCTGATAGGTCGGATCGTAACGCGTGCAGTTCTTGCGCCCTCCTTCTTGCCAGCACTGGCGCTGATGGCCGATCTGCCAGGCCGGAACAATGTGCTCCCACTCGATGCGGGAAGCGCGCTTGGCGTTTTTGCGCGGTACATAACCGCAGGCTGCGAGGTTGACCTTGTTGCCGGTGTATTTGCACCCGCAATAGAACTCCGTGGATTGCGGTGCGTAGAGCTTCCAGGCGACTTTTTTGGCTTCGTTGAAGGTGCGGGGGGCGCCAGCCTGGGCACCGAGAGTGATGAACAGAAACAGCAAAGCAAACCAGCGAACACTCATTGACTCAATCTTCCTTCGGCACAACCCAGAAAATCTGCACACCGCCATCGTCGCGATAGGCGAGGGTGACGTTGTCGTTCTCGTCAATTTCTTCGAGCAATTGTTCCCACTCGTCCACGGGTTCGTCCGGTAGACGGAAGATCAATGCGGCTTTGGCTTTTTGGGCGGTGGGGGAATTGATGATTTTCTGAACGCGCATACCCATGCGTTCATAGGAGTCAGGAGAGGCAGAGGTGTTGGCCATGGAATTATCCTTATTAAGCTGTACGTGCATACAGTATTTAACTGTAGGCATTTTCGCAACTGCTTAAAATCCAAGAAAATCCTCTGACAGCGGTTTTCCGCATTTGGTGTAGGACCATGAGAAAATTTTTATCGGAGTATCGGAAGGAGGCGTGAACCACTCGCCTGGGTTGGCGAGTGGTGAAAGCGGTGCCCGACTGGAACCGGTCAGGCGAGGGCGAATCAGTACTCCCAGAACATCCGTTGCAGCTCTTTGCTGTCGTTGGTCTTGGTCAGTGCGACCATGGCCAGGATGCGGGCTTTTTGCGGGTTCAGGTCATGCGCCACAACCCAGTCGTACTTGTCGTCCGGCTGTTCGGCGTTACGCAGTACGAAACCGCCGGCGTTGACGTGGGACGAACGAATGATTTGCACGCCGTCCTTGCGCAGGGCTTGCAGCGATGGGACTACACGGGACGAGACTGAGCCATTGCCGGTACCGGCGTGAATGATGGCTTTGGCGCCGGACTGCGCCAGCGCTTTGTAGGCGGTATCGCTGACATTGCCGTAGGAATAGGCGATTTCTACGTCAGGCAGGCTCTTGATGGTTTTGATGTCGAATTCCGAGTCCATGGTGTGACGCTTGGCCGGCAGGCGGAACCAGTAGGATTTGCCTTCGACCACCATGCCGAGTGGGCCCCAGGCACTTTTGAACGCCTCGGTCTTGATGTTGATCATTTTGCTGACGTCGCGACCCGACTGGATTTCATCGTTCATGGTCACCAGTACGCCTTTGCCGCGTGCATCTTTGCTGCTGGCCACGGCCACCGCGTTGTACAGGTTCAGCATGCCATCGGCCGACATTGCGGTACCTGGGCGCATGGAACCGACGACGATGATGGGCTTGTCGGTTTTTTCCACCAGGTTCAGGAAGTAGGCGGTCTCTTCCAGGGTGTCGGTGCCGTGGGTGATGACGATGCCGTCGACGTCGTTGCTGTCGGCCAGCTCAGCCACGCGACGACCCAGTTGCAGCAGGTTGTCGTTGGTGATGCTTTCCGACGCGATCTGCATCACCTGTTCGCCACGAACGTTAGCCAATTGGCTGAGTTCCGGGACCCCGGCAATCAATTGTTCGATGCCGACTTTTGCCGCTTGATAGGTCGCGCTGTTAGCCGCGCTGGCGCCCGCGCCGGCAATGGTGCCACCGGTGGCCAGGATCACCACGTTCGCCAGTTTCTGTTGGGTTTCGACTTCTTTTGCCTGAACGGCGGTGGGCAGGAGCAGCAAGAGGGCCAAAGCGCCCGGAACGAAGGTCTTGAAAGCAGATGTCATTATTTTTCTCTCTAGTAGTGAGACGGTGCTGATGCAGGTTCATCTAGATACGCCCCAAGCTGATCTGAACGCTTGGGGTGCAGGAGAAGAGCAGGATCTGTACCAGTCGTACTTTGAATGAGAAAAATTTTTAACCTGATGATTTTTATCAGAATTTGTGTGAGTTGGTGAAGTGGTTACACCGTCGGATGTCCGGGTTTCCGAACGTGTTAAGCATTTGTGTTCGGCTCTCCGAAAAGTACTACGACCTCTGTAGAGCAAACCGCCTTGCCAGATTGTGAATCAGTGCTAAAGAAACCCGCGCGTAGGTCGATGCCTCTTTAAAGGACCTTTCTTTTTCAGGAGTTGACATGTCGTTATCTGTTGGTATCCAAAATGCCGTAGGCGTCACCATCGGCGGTAAGTCCGCCGCTACGATTCGAGCGTTAAGCGATGAGGCGGCCGATGCCGCGAATCAAGCGTTGGGTACGAAGGAAAGCGACAGCAAGCAAGTCAGAACCGGTGCTGTGGGCCTGGGGAAAAGTGCGGAGTCGACTGAAACGAATGGCGCCGACAATGCCTCTGTCGCGGAAAAGGTTTTGCTGCAGCGTCTGAAAGAGCTGCAAGAGCAACTGCGTCAACAGCAGCAACAATTGGCGGCAGCCCAAGCAGCGTCTTACCCGACGCCTGAAGCCAAGACCACAGTCGTGATGGCGATTCAGGGACAAATGGCTGATACCACTGCTGCAATACTGGAAACGGCCAACAGCCTGTACAAGGAAATGGCCAAGGGCTCCGGTGCTGGATCGGTGGTTAACACGACGGCATGACATGGATACCCTGCTTTTGCGGGTTGCCCCGGCAAAACAGCTTTTCTGCTCGTTGACAAATCCCGGCAGGGTTCGCATAGTTCGGTCTACGCAAACGTTTGCGCGGCACTCCCGGTGGTTGATCCATTGGAGAGCGCAGTGAAGCCTACGCCAACGCAAGCGTTGCTCACAATAATCATAAGATCGGAGTGAACCCATGAAGCTGCCATTCGCTGGACGTCTTCTCGCAGTCGCTATGCTGGCTGCCGCATCCGCCGCGTTGCCTGTCTCTTCGGCCTTCGCCGAGCCCCCTGAAAAACCAAAAGTCGCGCTGGTCATGAAATCCCTGGCCAACGAATTCTTCCTGACCATGGAAGACGGCGCCAAGGCCTATCAGAAAGACCACTCCGGCGATTTCGAGCTGATCTCCAACGGCATCAAAGACGAAACCGACACGGCTGGCCAGACGCGCATCGTCGAGCAAATGATTCTGGCCAAGGTCAATGCGCTGGTCATCGCGCCAGCTGACTCCAAGGCCATGGTTCCAGTGATCAAGAAAGCCATCGATGCCGGTATCACCGTGATCAACATCGACAACCAGCTGGACCCGGCGGTCGTCAAAAGCAAGAACATCACCGTACCGTTCGTAGGCCCGGACAACCGCAAAGGCGCGCGTCTGGTGGGCGAGTACCTGGCCAAGCAACTGAAGGCCGGTGACGAAGTCGGCATCATCGAAGGCGTGTCCACCACCACCAACGCCCAGCAGCGCACCGCAGGTTTCAAGGATGCGATGGAAGCAGCCCAGATCAAGGTTGTGTCCTTACAGTCCGGCGATTGGGAAATCGACAAGGGCAACAAGGTTGCTGCCTCGATCCTCAGCGAGTACCCGCAAGTTAAAGCCCTGCTGGCCGGCAACGACAGCATGGCCGTCGGCGCTGTTTCCGCTGTTCGCGCCGCGGGCAAGGCTGGCAAGGTGCAAGTGGTCGGTTACGACAACATCAACGCCATCAAGCCGATGCTCAAGGATGGCCGTGTCCTGGCCACCGCTGACCAGTTTGCAGCCAGGCAAGCCGTGTTTGGCATCGAGACTGCGCTGAAGATCATCAAAGGTGAGAAAGTCGACAGCGGCGCCAATAGCGTCATCGAAACTCCGGTAGAGCTGGTCACCCAGTAGTCCTTCTGGCGACACAACGGTGCTCGCCCGTCGGGGCGAGCGCATGGAGAGTTTTTATGTCAGTTTCCGCCCCGAACGCTGTCCTCTCGGTCAGCGGTATCGGTAAGACCTACGCCCAACCCGTCCTGACCGGCATCGACCTGACGCTGATGCGCGGTGAAGTGCTGGCGCTGACCGGCGAAAACGGCGCTGGCAAAAGCACCTTGTCGAAAATCATCGGCGGGTTGGTCACACCGACCACCGGCCAGATGCAATTCCAGGGTCAGGAATACCGCCCCGGCAGCCGCACGCAGGCCGAAGACCTGGGCATCCGAATGGTGATGCAAGAACTCAATCTGTTGCCGACCCTGTCGGTGGCGGAAAACCTGTTTCTCGATAACCTGCCCAGCAACGGCGGCTGGATCAGTCGCAAGCAATTGCGCAAGGCTGCGATCGAAGCCATGGCCCAGGTCGGCCTCGACGCGATTGACCCGGACACGCTGGTGGGCGAATTGGGCATTGGTCACCAGCAAATGGTGGAGATCGCCCGCAACCTGATCGGCGATTGCCACGTGCTGATCCTCGACGAACCGACCGCGATGTTGACGAGCCGCGAAGTCGAGATGCTGTTCGAGCAAATCACTCGTCTGCAAGCTCGCGGCGTGTCGATCATCTATATCTCGCACCGTCTCGAAGAGCTGGCGCGGGTTGCCCAGCGTATTGCGGTCCTGCGCGATGGCAACCTGGTTTGCGTCGAGCCGATGGCCAATTACAACAGCGAGCAACTGGTTACGCTGATGGTCGGTCGTGAACTCGGCGAACACATCGACATGGGCTCGCGCAAGATTGGTGCTCCAGCCTTGACGGTCAAAGGGCTGACCCGTTCCGACAAGGTTCGCGATGTATCCTTCGAAGTACGCGCCGGCGAGATCTACGGGATCTCCGGTTTGATCGGGGCAGGGCGCACCGAGCTGCTGCGGCTGATTTTCGGTGCTGACATTGCAGACAGCGGCACTGTTGCGCTCGGTTCGCCGGCGCAGGTTGTCAGTATCCGGTCACCGGCTGATGCGGTCGGTCATGGCATCGCCCTGATCACCGAAGACCGCAAGGGCGAAGGCCTGCTGCTGACTCAATCGATCAGCGCCAATATTGCCTTGGGCAACATGCCGGTGATTTCCAGCGGTGGCTTCGTCAACAACGGTGACGAGATGGCCTTGGCCCAGCGTCAGATCGACGCCATGCGCATCCGCAGCTCCAGCCCGACACAACTGGTGTCGGAACTCTCCGGCGGCAACCAGCAGAAAGTCGTGATTGGCCGTTGGCTGGAGCGCGATTGTTCAGTGTTGTTGTTCGACGAGCCCACGCGTGGCATCGACGTCGGCGCCAAGTTTGACATCTATGCCTTGCTCGGCGAGTTGACCCGTCAAGGCAAAGCGCTGGTGGTGGTGTCCAGCGACCTGCGTGAACTGATGTTGATCTGCGACCGGATCGGCGTGCTCTCGGCGGGGCGTCTGATCGACACCTTTGAGCGCGATAGCTGGACCCAGGATGATTTGCTTGCCGCGGCGTTCGCCGGCTACCAAAAACGTGATGCGTTGCTCAATGAAGCAGCGCCTAGGGATCTCACATGAATACTGCAGTGTCTGCCGGCAAACGTAGTGGTAACTTTTACGGCCTCGGCACCTATCTGGGCCTGGCCGGTGCCTTGCTGGCAATGGTCGCGCTGTTCTCGGTTCTGAGCAGCCATTTCCTGTCCTACGACACTTTCAGCACCCTGGCCAACCAGATTCCGGACTTGATGGTGCTGGCGGTCGGCATGACGTTCGTGTTGATCATTGGTGGCATCGATTTGTCGGTGGGTTCGGTGCTCGCGCTCGCGGCGTCAACGGTCAGCGTGGCCATTCTCGGTTGGGGCTGGAGCGTACTGCCTGCGGCGCTGCTCGGAATGGCGGCGGCGGCACTGGCCGGGACGATCACCGGTTCGATCACCGTCGCGTGGCGAATTCCGTCGTTCATCGTGTCCCTCGGCGTATTGGAAATGGCCCGCGGCGTGGCGTATCAGATGACCGGATCGCGCACGGCCTATATCGGTGACGCCTTTGCCTGGTTGTCCAACCCGATCGCCTTCGGCATCTCGCCGTCGTTCATCATTGCCTTGCTGATCATCTTCATTGCCCAGGCGGTGCTGACGCGCACCGTGTTCGGGCGTTACCTGATCGGCATCGGCACCAACGAAGAAGCCGTGCGTCTGGCAGGAATCAATCCCAAGCCCTACAAGATCCTGGTGTTCAGTCTGATGGGATTGCTGGCCGGTATTGCCGCGCTGTTCCAGATTTCCCGTCTGGAAGCGGCAGATCCGAATGCCGGCTCCGGGCTTGAACTGCAAGTGATCGCCGCGGTGGTGATCGGCGGTACCAGCCTGATGGGCGGGCGCGGTTCCGTCATCAGCACTTTTTTCGGGGTTTTGATCATTTCCGTATTGGCGGCCGGTCTGGCGCAGATTGGCGCGACCGAACCTACCAAACGCATCATTACCGGCGCGGTCATCGTGGTGGCGGTGGTGCTTGATACCTATCGCAGTCAGCGCGCAAGCCGGCGGACCTGAGTCATGGCAACAATCAAGGATGTGGCAGCGCTCGCGGGAATTTCCTACACCACGGTTTCCCACGTAGTGAACAAGACCCGGCCGGTCAGTGAAGAGGTACGGGTCAAGGTCGAGGCCGCGATCAAAACCCTCGACTACGTGCCCAGTGCCGTGGCCCGGTCCCTCAAGGCCAAAACCACGGCGACCATCGGTCTGCTGGTGCCCAACAGCCTCAACCCGTACTTCGCCGAATTGGCGCGAGGCATTGAGGATTACTGCGAGCGTAACGGCTACTGCGTGATCCTCTGTAATTCCGACGACAACCCGGACAAGCAACGCAGCTACCTGCGCGTACTGCTGGAAAAACGCATCGACGGGCTGATCGTCGCTTCGGCCGGCGGTGATGCAGGGTTGGCAGAAGGCCTGGCAGGCGTGCGTACACCGATGGTGATCGTTGACCGTGGACTGGAAGGTGTCAATGCCGATCTGGTGCGCATCGATCACGAATACGGCGCCTATCTGGCGACTCGCCACCTTTTGGAGTTGGGGCATCGGGACATCGCCACCATTGGTGGGCCGGCGAGTACCAGCGTGGCGCAGATGCGTCTGGCCGGTTATTGCCGTGCCCTGAAAGAGGCGGGTGTCGAAGTGCCCCGCGAGCGCATGCTTGAAAGCGACTTCACCAGCACCGGCGGTTACAACGCCGCCGCGATCCTGCTGGAGAAGAACCCGCCGAGCGCGATCTTCGCCGGTAACGACATGATTGGCATCGGTGTGCTGCGAGCGGCGGCCGAGCGCAATATTCGTGTGCCGACGGAGCTGTCGGTGATTGGCTTCGACGATATTCAGATGAGCCGCTATGTGTACCCGGCGTTGACCACCGTGGGGCAGTCGATTCTGCAACTCGGTGAGATGGCAGCCGAAGTGCTTTTAAGAAGAATCGCCACACCGGATATGGCCACCGATCAACGGATCGTGACGCCCAGTATTGTCCTGCGGGAGTCGACTGCGCCGCTGGCCGGCGTGTTCGCCCAGTTCCGTTGAAATGGAAAGCCGCTAAATCAAAAGCACCGCCGAAACAGAATTGATGAGTAGTGATGTATGCCAGCAAAAGTAGTGGTTATAGGCAGCCTGAACATGGACCTGGTCACCCGGGCGTCACGGCTGCCCCGTGGCGGTGAGACGCTGATCGGCGAGTCGTTTGCCACGGTTTCCGGTGGCAAGGGCGCGAATCAGGCGGTTGCCGCGGCGAGGCTGGGGGCGCAGGTATCAATGGTCGGTTGCGTGGGCAGCGATGCCTACGGCGAAGAACTGCGCGGGGCGCTGTTGGTCGAACAGATCGATTGCCAGGCGGTCAGCACCGTCGACGATTCCAGCGGCGTAGCGTTGATCGTGGTCGATGACAACAGCCAGAACGCAATCGTGATCGTTGCCGGTGCCAATGGCGCGCTGACGCCAGCGGTGATCGACCGTTTCGCTGCAGTATTGCAGGCGGCCGACGTGATCATCTGTCAGCTGGAAGTGCCGGATGCCACTGTCGGTCATGCGCTCAAGCGCGGCCGTGAATTGGGTAAGACCGTGATTCTCAATCCGGCACCGGCCAGCCGCCCGCTGCCGGCGGACTGGTACGCGTCCATCGATTACCTGATTCCCAACGAAAGCGAGGCCTCGGCCCTGAGTGGTTTGCCAGTGGATTCTCTGGCATCTGCCGAAACCGCCGCGAACCGGTTGATCGCCATGGGCGCCGGAAAAGTCATCATCACCCTGGGTGCTCAGGGTTCGCTGTTTGCCGACGGCAAAAGCTTCGAGCATTTCCCTGCGCCGAAGGTGAAAGCTGTCGATACCACGGCGGCTGGCGACACCTTCGTCGGTGGTTTCGCCGCAGCACTGGCGGCGGGCAAAAGCGAAGCCGAAGCGATCCGTTTCGGTCAGGTCGCCGCGGCGCTGTCGGTGACCCGTGCTGGCGCCCAACCCTCGATCCCCACCTTGTCCGACGTACAGGCCTTTAAAACACCATGAAAAAGACACCTTTGCTCAACGTCGCGCTGTCGCGGCTGATTGCATCCCTGGGCCATGGCGACAGGGTGGTGATCGGCGACGCCGGTCTGCCGGTGCCGCCAGGCGTTGAACTGATCGACCTGGCCCTGACCCATGGCATCCCGGATTTCGTCAGTACGTTGAAGGTTGTGCTCAGCGAAATGCAGGTCGAGAGCCATGTGCTGGCCCAGGAGATCCTGGACAAGAAACCTTCGGCGTTGGCGACGCTCGATGAGCTGAATGCTGAAGGTGCGCTAGGTCAGCGTGAGCTGCTCAGTCATGACCAATTCAAAGTCCTCAGTCGGCAGGCGCGGGCGATTGTTCGTACAGGCGAATGTCAGCCGTATTGCAACATCGTGCTGGTGGCGGGGGTCACGTTCTAACTCGCTGTTGTCTTTCTGCTGTCCCACGCACAAGGAGTGCGCTATGCACCGCTATGCTCAGAAACTGCACCACCTGCTCCGGAGTTTGCTGCTTTTGTCCCTGATTACCGCAACAAGCGCCCAGGCGGCGGAAAAAATCGACTTGATCATCGACACCGATCCGGGTGCCGACGACGTGGTCGCCTTGCTGTTTGCCCTGGCGTCGCCGGAAGAGCTGAACATTCGTGCGCTGACCACCGTCGCCGGCAATGTGCGTCTGGACAAGACTTCGCGTAATGCGCGGCTGGCCCGCGAGTGGGCGGGGCGCGAGGAGGTGCCAGTCTACGCGGGTGCGCCAAAGCCGCTGATGCGTACGCCGATTTATGCCGAGAACATCCATGGCAAGGAAGGTCTGTCGGGCGTCACCGTACATGAGCCAAAGAAAGGCCTGGCCGAAGGCAGTGCGGTCAATTACCTGATCGATACCTTGAAAGCCGCCAAGCCCCATAGCATCACCATTGCCATGCTGGGTCCGCAGACCAATCTGGCCCTGGCGCTGATCCAGGAGCCTGAAATCGTTCAGGGCATCAAGGAAGTGGTGATCATGGGCGGTGCGCACTTCAATGGTGGCAACATCACTCCGGTGGCCGAGTTCAACCTGTTCGCTGACCCGCAGGCTGCGGAAGTGGTGCTGAAAAGTGGCGTGAAGCTGACCTATCTGCCGCTGGACGTGACCCACAAGATCCTCACCAGCGAAGCGCGCTTGAAGCAGATCGCGGCAATCAACAACAATGCCAGCAAGTTGGTAGGCGATATTCTCAACGAATACGTCAAAGGCGACATGGAGCACTACGGTATTCCGGGTGGTCCGGTGCATGACGCAACCGTCGTCGCCTACCTGCTCAAGCCTGAGCTATTCACTGGTCGTTCGGTCAATGTGGTCGTTGATAGCCGCGAAGGCCCGACGTTCGGCCAAACCATCGTCGACTGGTATGACGGCCTTAAAGCGCCGAAGAATGCCTTCTGGGTTGAAAGTGGTGACGCCCAGGGCTTCTTTGACCTGTTGACCGAGCGTCTGGCTCGTCTGAAGTAAGCCATACACCCGCAGGTGTCAGCCTGCGGGTTTTACGTTCACTCGCTATCTGTCAGGCCCCTATAGTTGAGGGGGTACTTCTCGAATATTTGTGCGATGAATGTCTGGGCGGCTTGCGTCCCGAGCTCCTTGACCAATAGATCGATGCCAATGATTGCCAACTCTTCAGGGCTGCCCGGGCTGTAAGAGCTGTGGCCCTGTGGCCACTTGGCTTTGATGTCGGCGTCGATGCTTACGGTGGTCATGATGGCGCTCGTGAAGTCGGGAAAGTCTGAGTGTCGAGTTAACCATTTTGCGCGGCTTTTGACACTCCGACTTAGGCATGAGGGGAGGGCTATGCGACACTTGGTCTTTGACGAATTTACAAGGACTGTGCTGTGCAGATCGATTTAAACGTTCCTGACGGCTTGACCCTTGAGGCTGTGCGTCAGCTGCTGGCTTCCGCCAGCGACGATGAGCACACTCAATTGCGGGTGTCCAAGGGCGGCATCGCCTACATTTCGTCAGGGGTAGTGGGCGGCACTGATACCAGCAGGCTTCTGTTTCGTCTGGAGACGTGGGCCAAGGGTTCCGGTTATGTAGGATTGGTCGCGGCCAGCGACGAAGTCTGGGTGATGCAGATTTTCAATGCGCTCAAGGAAAATTGGCCGAATCCACCGTTCGACTACATTGACGTCTATTGAGCGCTGTTCATATTCAGTCACGATTGCGAGATGAACGGCAGGGAATGCTCAGGCAAACTCGCCGCGTGTCCAGATCGAGGGCGGGGTGCTAGTACTCCATGTGAAACGAAACGCCAGATTGGCTGTCGCACGATCTCAGCTTAACTATTGAAAAAAGGAGGCTTCATGCCTTGGAAGCTCGCGTCATTGGGTACTTTGTTGGCCGTTGCCGTGCTGGCCGGTTGTAGCACTACCTCCACCGAGTCGACAACAGACCCTGTCACGACGACTGATACGGGTCACAGCCGATGTGAAGCCAAGGCTGCCGAATTCACCATCGGCAAAAAGGCTTCGCCTGAACTGCTGGAGCAGGCGCGTACCCGCGCAGGCGCGCAGAATGCGCGGTTCCTCTTGCCCACCGACATGGTGACTCTGGAGTACCGTTCCGATCGGCTGAACCTGAACACCGATGCCAGTCGGATTGTGATCCGCGTCAACTGCGGCTGATCACTCAGGCTTTTGTTTCGCCCATAAAAAACCCCGTCACATGGACGGGGTTTTTTTAGTGCGGCTGAAAATTACTCAGCGCGGACTTGTGCAGCTTGCATACCCTTTTGGCCTTTCTCAGCCACGAAGGAAACGGTTTGGCCTTCTTTCAGGCTTTTGAAACCGTCGCTTTCGATAGCTTTGAAGTGTACGAACAGGTCGTCACCGCCACCTTGAGGAGTGATGAAGCCGAAGCCTTTTTCATCGTTGAACCATTTAACGGTGCCGGTTTGGCGATTAGACATGGTGTATCTCCAAGAAACATATATTTTCAGTAGTGCTGTGCTGCTCAGGCCAACTGGGCACACCGGGGTATCATAGTCGAAATGTTCGCTTTGGGAGCCCCCCGGACGCGCTGTTTGCCCTGCAGTCGCGTTCCGTTTGCTGCTTTGTTTGGCTGCAAGCCCCGTTTTAAAAGGCTTTCAACCAAAAGTAAAGACAATAAAAAAACCTGTAAAACCTGCATAAATTGTACGAAAAAGCTCAAATACATCACTTTTTATCAGCGTTGAGCCGAGTCAAAAGGACTTTTTTCTCACTTTTTCGCCGGTACATTGGCCTTGCATTTGGCTATCTGGCCCAGTGCTTTCTGTTGCAAGTCTGGACTGGCCTTGTTGTCCATCAATGCTTGAATATCAGCCGCCGGGTAAGACTTGATCGAATCGGCTCCGCATGCGCAGTGAGCCTTCGCTGCGGCAGCACCGATCTGCGGGGTGGCCGCTTCTGTGCACTGAGCCATGTATTTATCGCGCTCGCCCTTCGGCCAATCGGCGTGGGCGGCCAATGGCAGCAGCAGAACGATGGGGGCGACTACTGCGAACAAACGATTCAGATGCATGCTGGGATGCTCCTTGTGGGTCAATGTCTTGTTATCTGAGGGGTAAAGCGGGGTTCAAGTTCAGCACTCTGGCATAAATTGAATGATTTGCCCCAGCACAAAGCGTCGTTGCATCGACGACCGTTCATCTGTGCTAGCATGCCCCGCTCGGGCGTTTGCAAGCTCCGGATGACCTTCAGTCCCGGTGGCGGCAACAGCGCGAATAACCCTGATTTGAATCCCAGTCACTCTGGTTCGGTTTTCCGGTTGGCCGCAAGGCTCCTGCCGCTGTAAGGCAGGCGTTCGTTATTGAATGGCCTGGAATCGGATCTTGTACTGGCTCATCCCAACCCACGTGACCTTTGGTAGGGGTCACCACTAGGAGAGGAGGCGCCATGCCAACTATTACTCTTCCCGACGGCAGTCAACGTTCATTCGATCATCCGGTTTCCGTAGCTGAGGTCGCCGCATCCATTGGTGCCGGTCTGGCCAAAGCCACTGTGGCCGGCAAGGTCGATGGCAAGCTGGTTGACGCCAGCGATATCATCGACAGCGACGCTACGCTGCAAATCATTACGCCAAAGGATGAAGAGGGGCTGGAGATCATTCGCCACTCTTGCGCCCACCTGGTTGGCCATGCGGTCAAGCAGCTGTACCCGGCGGCCAAAATGGTCATCGGTCCGGTCATCGACGAAGGCTTCTATTACGACATCGCCTTCGAACGTCCTTTCACCCCGGACGATCTGGCCGCCATCGAACAGCGCATGCTGCAGCTGATCGAAAAAGATTACGACGTGATCAAGAAAGTCACTCCGCGCGCCGAAGTGATCGAAGTGTTCAAGGCCCGTGGTGAAGACTACAAGCTGCGCCTGGTCGAGGACATGCCGAACGAACAGGCCATGGGTCTGTACTATCACGAAGAATACGTCGACATGTGCCGCGGTCCGCACGTACCGAACACGCGCTTCCTGAAATCCTTCAAGTTGACCAAGTTGTCCGGCGCCTACTGGCGTGGTGATGCCAAGAACGAGCAATTGCAGCGCGTTTATGGCACCGCATGGGCCGACAAAAAGCAGTTGGCGGCTTATATCCAGCGCATCGAAGAAGCTGAAAAACGCGATCACCGTAAGATCGGCAAGCGTCTGGGCCTGTTCCACACCCAGGAAGAGTCGCCGGGCATGGTGTTCTGGCACCCGAACGGCTGGACTCTGTATCAAGTGCTTGAGCAGTACATGCGCAAGGTTCAGCGCGACAACGGCTATCTGGAGATCAAGACTCCGCAGGTCGTTGACCGCAGCCTCTGGGAGAAATCCGGGCACTGGGCCAACTACGCCGACAACATGTTCACCACTCAGTCGGAAAACCGCGACTATGCCATCAAGCCGATGAACTGCCCTTGCCACGTGCAAGTGTTCAATCAGGGCTTGAAAAGCTACCGCGAGTTGCCGATGCGTCTGGCCGAATTCGGTGCCTGCCACCGCAATGAGCCATCGGGGGCGCTGCACGGCATCATGCGTGTGCGTGCGTTCACTCAGGACGATGCCCACATCTTCTGCACCGAAGAGCAGATGCAGGCCGAATCCGCAGCATTCATCAAGCTGACCATGGACGTCTACGCCGACTTCGGCTTCAAAGAAGTCGAAATGAAGCTGTCCACTCGTCCGGAAAAACGTGTCGGTTCCGACGAGCTGTGGGATCGCGCCGAAGCTGCATTGGCTGCAGCCCTTGATAGCGCTGGCCTGCCATACGATCTGCAACCGGGCGAGGGTGCTTTCTACGGTCCGAAGATCGAGTTCTCGCTGAAAGATTGCCTCGGCCGCGTCTGGCAGTGTGGTACCCTGCAGCTCGATTTTAACCTGCCTGTCCGTCTGGGAGCCGAATACGTCTCCGAAGACAACAGTCGCAAGCACCCGGTGATGTTGCACCGGGCGATCCTCGGCTCCTTCGAACGTTTCGTCGGAATCCTGATCGAGCACTACGAGGGTGCATTCCCTGCGTGGCTGGCTCCGACCCAGGCAGTGATCATGAACATCACAGATAAACAGGCCGATTTTGCCGCTGAGGTTGAAAAAATTCTCAATGAAAGCGGATTTCGTGCCAAGTCTGACTTGAGAAATGAAAAGATCGGCTTTAAAATCCGCGAGCATACTTTGCTCAAGGTTCCTTATCTCTTGGTTATTGGAGATCGGGAAGTCGAGATGCAGACTGTCGCTGTGCGTACTCGTGAAGGTGCTGACCTGGGCTCGATGCCCGTCGCCCAGTTCGCTGAGTTTCTCGCGCAAGCGGTTTCCCGGCGTGGTCGCCCAGATTCGGAGTAATTACTATTAAGCGTGAAATGAGACAAGATAAACGAGCTGCACCGAAAGCCCCGATCAACGAGAATATCTCGGCACGCGAGGTTCGGTTAATTGGGGCTGAAGGTGAACAGCTTGGGATTGTGTCAATTGAAGACGCGCTTCTTAAGGCTGAAGAGGCCAAACTGGATTTGGTGGAAATTTCCGCCGATGCAGTACCCCCTGTTTGCAAACTGATGGACTACGGCAAATCGATCTTCGAGAAGAAGAAGCAGGTTGCCGCGGCCAAGAAAAACCAGAAGCAGATTCAGGTTAAAGAAATCAAGTTTCGTCCAGGGACGGAGGAAGGGGATTACCAGGTAAAACTGCGCAACCTGGTACGTTTCCTGAGTGATGGGGACAGGGCCAAGGTATCTTTGCGATTCCGCGGCCGTGAGATGGCCCACCAGGAGCTGGGGATGGAACTCCTCAAGCGAGTTGAAGGTGACTTGCTCGAGTACGGTTCGGTCGAACAGCATCCTAAGATGGAAGGACGCCAGCTGATCATGGTCATCGCCCCGAAAAAGAAGAAGTAATCAATAGGGCACGGCAGGCCTTCTGATTATGTTTATCAACTGAATGCGGAGTATCCGAACATGCCAAAAATGAAAACTAAAAGTGGTGCTGCTAAGCGGTTTCTGAAAACTGCTAACGGTATCAAGCACAAGCACGCTTTCAAGAGCCACATCCTGACTAAAATGTCGACCAAGCGTAAGCGTCAACTGCGCGGTAGCAGCTTGCTGGCACCGTGTGACGTGGCAAAAGTCGAGCGCATGCTGCGCCTTCGTTAATTTAGTCAAGAATAGAGGAAGTAACTCATGGCTCGTGTAAAGCGTGGCGTCGTTGCCCGTAAACGTCACAAAAAAATTCTGAAACTTGCCAAAGGCTACTACGGCGCTCGTTCGCGCGTGTTCCGTGTTGCCAAGCAAGCGGTAATCAAGGCAGGCCAATACGCCTACCGTGACCGTCGTCAGAAAAAACGTCAGTTCCGCGCTCTGTGGATCGCTCGTATCAACGCTGGTGCACGTATTAACGGTCTGTCCTACAGCCGTTTCATCGCCGGCCTGAAAAAAGCGTCCATCGAGATCGACCGTAAGGTTCTGGCTGATCTGGCAGTGAACGAAAAAGCGGCGTTTGCTGCGATTGTCGAGAAAGCTAAAGCCACCTTGGCTTAAGTACCCCCGACAGTCACCCAGCCTCACCTCTGTGGGGCCAGGTGTTAAACGTCATAAATAGGGGAAGAGCCTTCAAGCTCTTCCCCTATTTTGTATCTGGAGTCTGTACATGGAAAACCTGGATGCGCTCGTCTCTCAAGCACTAGAGGCTGTGCAAAGCGCTGAAGATATCAATGCCCTGGAGCAAATCCGGGTTCACTACCTTGGCAAAAAGGGCGAATTGACTCAGGTGATGAAGACCCTGGGGAATTTGCCGGCAGAAGAGCGTCCGCAAGTCGGTGCTTTGATCAACGTTGCCAAGGAGCGTGTCACAGAGGTTCTCAATGCGCGCAAGGTATTGTTTGAAGAGGCGGATCTAGCCGCCAAACTCTCCGCCGAGTCCATTGACGTGACCCTGCCTGGCCGTGGCCAGACCTCGGGTGGTCTGCATCCGGTTACCCGCACTCTGGAACGTATCGAACAGTTCTTCACCCACATCGGCTACGGCATCGCCGAAGGCCCTGAGGTCGAAGACGACTACCACAACTTCGAAGCGCTCAACATCCCAGGCCATCACCCGGCCCGGTCGATGCACGACACCTTCTATTTCAATGCCAACATGTTGTTGCGCACCCATACCTCGCCGGTACAGGTCCGCACCATGGAATCGAAACAGCCGCCGATCCGCATCGTCTGCCCGGGCCGTGTGTACCGTAGCGATTCCGATATCACCCACTCGCCGATGTTCCACCAGGTCGAAGGCCTGCTGGTCGATCGCGACATCAACTTCGCCGACCTGAAAGGCACCATCGAAGAGTTCCTGCGCGTGTTCTTCGAAAAAGAACTGGCCGTGCGATTCCGTCCTTCCTACTTCCCGTTCACCGAGCCATCCGCTGAAGTCGACATGGAATGCGTGATGTGCAGCGGTAAAGGCTGCCGTGTCTGCAAGCAGACGGGCTGGCTGGAAGTGATGGGCTGCGGCATGGTTCACCCGAACGTGCTGCGCATGTCCGGGATCGACCCGGAAGAGTTTTCGGGCTTTGCCTTCGGCATGGGCGTTGAGCGTCTAGCCATGCTGCGTTACGGCGTGAACGACTTGCGTCTGTTCTTCGACAACGACTTGCGGTTCCTCGCGCAATTTCGCTAGTCGTAACGAATTCTTAGGAGAGCAGGATGAAATTCAGTGAACAATGGCTGCGTGGCTGGGTAAGCCCGCAGGTAAGTCGCGACGAGCTGGTTGCTCGTCTGTCGATGGCCGGTCTTGAGGTCGATAGCGTTACGCTGGCCGCCGGTGAATTCAATGGCGTGGTCGTGGGCGAGGTGCTGAGCACCGAGCAGCACCCGGACGCTGACAAGCTGCGCGTTTGCCAGGTCAGCAATGGCTCGGAGACCTTCCAGGTAGTATGCGGTGCACCAAACGTGCGCCCGGGCCTGAAGATCCCGTTCGCCATGATCGGTGCCGAACTGCCGGGCGACTTCAAAATCAAGAAAGCCAAGCTGCGCGGCGTTGAATCCAACGGCATGCTGTGCTCTCAGGCCGAACTGCAAGTCGGCGAAGGCAACGACGGCCTGATGGAATTGCCGGCCGATGCGCCGGTGGGTCAGGACATTCGTGAGTACCTGCGCCTGGACGACGCCAGCATCGAGGTCGATCTTACCCCGAACCGCGGCGACTGCCTGTCCCTGGCCGGTCTGGCCCGCGAAGTGGGCGCGCTGTACGCCGCCGAAGTCACCCGTCCGGTCGTTGCTACCGTTCCAGCCGTGCACGACGAAGTGCGCTCGGTCGAAGTGCTGGCGCCCGCCGCTTGCCCGCGTTACCTCGGTCGGGTGATCCGTAACGTCGACCTGTCCAAGCCAACGCCGCTGTGGATGGTCGAGCGTCTGCGTCGTTCCGACGTGCGGAGCATTGACGCTGCCGTCGACATCACCAACTACGTGATGCTGGAACTGGGTCAACCGCTGCACGCGTTCGATCTCGCCGAAATCAATGGCGGCATCCGCGTACGCATGGCCGAAGAAGGCGAGAAGCTGGTTCTGCTCGACGGTCAGGAAGTCAGCCTGCGTAGCGATACGCTGGTGATTGCCGACCACACCCGCGCCTTGGCTATCGCCGGCGTCATGGGCGGTGAGCACAGCGGTGTCAACACCGCGACCACTCGCGACGTATTCCTGGAAAGCGCGTTCTTCGACCAGATTGCTGTTGCTGGCAAAGCTCGTTCCTACGGCCTGCATACCGACGCGTCGCACCGCTACGAGCGTGGCGTGGACTGGCAGCTGGCCCGTGAAGCCATGGAGCGCGCCACTGGCCTGCTGCTGGAAATCACTGGCGGCGAAGCCGGCCCGATTATCGAAACCGTCAGCGAGCAGCATTTACCGTCGATTGCGCCGGTTACCCTGCGTGCGCAACGCATCACCCAGATGCTGGGTATGGAAATGGATTCGGCCGAAGTCGAGCGACTGCTCAGCGGCTTGGGCCTGAAGATTTCTGCCGATGGGGCGGGGCAGTGGCGCGTTGAAGTGCCAAGCCATCGCTTCGACATCAGTCTGGAAGTTGATCTGATCGAAGAGCTGGCCCGTCTGTACGGTTACAACCGTCTACCGGTTCGCTACCCGCAAGCTCGTCTGGCGCCGCAAGCCAAGGCTGAAGCGCGTAGCGATTTGCCTGAGCTGCGCCGTCTGCTGGTAGCCCGTGGCTATCAGGAAGCGATCACCTACAGTTTCATCGATCCGAAACAATTCGAGCTGTTTAATCCAGGTGTCGAACCGCTGTTGTTGGCCAACCCTATTTCGAACGACATGGCCGCCATGCGCTCGTCCCTGTGGCCTGGTCTGGTCAAGGCACTTCAGCACAACCTGAACCGTCAGCAGGATCGTGTTCGTTTGTTCGAAAGTGGCCTGCGTTTCGTCGGTCAGCTGGAAGGCCTGAAGCAAGAGCCGATGCTGGCGGGTGTTGTTTGCGGTAGCCGCCTGCCGGAAGGCTGGGCACAAGGTCGCGATGTCGTGGACTTCTTCGACGTCAAAGCTGACGTGGAAGCGGTGTTGGGCTTCGCCGGTGCGCTGGATTCATTCACCTTCGTGCCGGGCAAACACCCAGCGCTGCACCCGGGTCAAACCGCGCGCATCGAGCGTGAAGGCCGCTTGGTCGGTTTCGTCGGCGCTATTCACCCAGAATTGTCGAAAACCCTCGGTCTCGACCGTCCGGTCTTCGTTTTCGAGCTGGTTCTGGCTGAAGTGGCATGGGGTAAAATGCCTAAATTCCAGGAGTTATCGCGCTTTCCTGAAGTGCGTCGTGACCTGGCACTGATTGCGGCCAAGGACGTTGCATCCAGTGCCGTACTGGACGTAATCCGTGAAAATGCAGGCGAATGGCTGACAGACCTCAGGCTATTTGACGTATATCAGGGTAAAGGCATTGATCCTGATAGAAAAAGCCTTGCAGTCGGCTTGACCTGGCAGCATCCATCGCGCACTCTTAATGACGATGAGGTGAATACCACGACGCAAAACATCCTCACCTCGCTCGAACAAAGGTTGAACGCCACGTTAAGGAAGTGACGTATGGGGGCTCTGACGAAAGCTGAGATGGCGGAACGTCTGTATGAAGAGCTGGGCCTGAATAAACGGGAAGCCAAGGAATTGGTCGAACTGTTTTTTGAAGAAATCAGGCACGCTCTTGAAGACAACGAACAAGTCAAATTGTCCGGTTTCGGCAATTTTGACCTTCGGGACAAACGCCAGCGGCCTGGCCGCAATCCGAAAACGGGTGAAGAAATCCCGATCACTGCTCGCCGTGTGGTCACCTTTCGTCCAGGGCAGAAGTTGAAGGCCCGAGTTGAGGCTTATGCTGGAACCAAGTCATAACGACGAGCTACCCGTCATCCCAGGCAAACGCTACTTCACTATCGGTGAAGTCAGCGAGCTGTGTGCCGTAAAACCGCACGTGCTGCGCTATTGGGAGCAGGAGTTTCCTCAACTCAACCCCGTCAAACGCCGCGGAAACCGCCGGTATTATCAGCGACAAGACGTGCTGATGATCCGGCAGATCCGCGCACTTCTTTACGATCAAGGGTTCACTATCGGCGGCGCACGTTTGCGCTTGTCCGGCGATGAAGCCAAAGACGATACCACTCAATACAAGCAGATGATTCGACAGATGATTGCCGAATTGGAAGATGTGCTGGTGGTGCTCAAGAAATAAACTCATGCGATTGAATACTTTCAGTTTTCAAAAGCTTGCGATATATTCTTGAGCGTTCTTCGAGATGAGGAACGAGATTCACGCCTAGTCGGGGCGTAGCGCAGTCCGGTAGCGCACTAGCATGGGGTGCTAGGGGTCGAGTGTTCGAATCACTCCGTCCCGACCATATTTCGTAAGGGGATCAAGCACTTAGCGGCTTGATCCCCTTTCTCGTTTCAGACTTGCGCAAAACCCGCGCAAAACTGGCGCAAAACTACCCAGTGATTTCGCTGATATTCAGGTCCGGAATCGCATCGGACCAGATCACTTCGTCGTGCTCCTTCTGATAGTTTTTCGTCATCTCTTCGCTGGCGTGACCGGCGATCTTCTGCCCATCCTTACCGGCTTTCTTGTACAGGTGCAGTGACAGCGCTCTGACTTCATGGAAGCCCGGCATCTCTTCTTCCTTCCACCCCTTGTAACATTCTGCCGCTTCCCGGGCGTCCTTGAATGCTCGAGTCAAATACCTCTCTTCAACCTTCGTCCAGTGAGCCTTGGTCTCCGCCTGCTTTTGCTTTTTACGATCGGGCTTGCGGTGGACCAGGTACGGCGAGGCGACATTGTCACGGCACCGGCTGATGACCGCCTGCAACTCTGGCGTCACTCGAAAGCGTATCCATGCAGCATCGCTGGCCTTGGCCGTTTTCTTCTGGACGACATATAGAAATCCTTCCCGAACTCCATCGAAGCGCATGTCGAGGATATCGGTGCGACGTTGGGCGGTGATCAATGCCAGGTCGATTGCGCTCTTCAACCACTCAGGCGACTTCTCCCTGATGGCTTTGAGCCCCTCGACGGTGTGGCGCTTGCGCAGTTTCTTCTCGATGCGATTGATCGTACTCGCCGCGGGGTTGTCCGGGCACAGGCCCTTGGCTGCAGCGTGGTTGAATATGTCGGTCAGCAGCGCGCGACACTGGTTCGCCGTGCGCGGGGTGAGAGCGTCCAGCATTTCCGCGATCATGCGGATCGTGATCTGGTCCACTGCCTTCCCCTCGAACTGCTTGCGAAAGCGCCGAAAGTGTACGGCGTACAAGCCCAGGGTTCCCTTGGCCAGCTCGCGAGGTGGCAACACGTCGGCTTCGTACTTGTCGAGGAAGCCGGCGAATGTTTCTGAGGCGTTGTTCAGCACCGCGCCGACCAGGTCGGCACCGCGCATAAACTCCAGATTCAACTGCTTCGCGGCGTCGATCGCTTTTATGCGGTCGGCACCGAACGGAAACCACTTCCCGTCGGTTGGTCGGCGGTAGCGATAGTGTAGTGGTCTAATGAAACCGGACACCCATTTAGGCGAGAATGCTCGCCAGATCGAGGTGTCAGATGACCAAACAACGCCGTTTCTTTTCTGCTGAATTCAAACGCGAGGCTGCCGACCTCGTGCTCAAGCAAAACTACAGCTACATCGAAGCCAGCCGCTCACTCGGCGTCGGCGAGTCGGCACTACGCCGCTGGGTCGACCAAGTTCAGCAGGAACGCCAAGGAGTCACCCCGCAGAGCAAAGCGCTGACACCGGAACAGCAAAAAATTCAGGAGTTGGAAGCCCGAATTACCCGCCTTGAACGGGAAAAATCGATATTAAAAAAGGCTACCGCGCTCTTGATGTCGGAAGATCACGAGCGTACGCGCTGATCAATCAGCTGAGCGTCCATGAGCCGATTGATTGGCTGTGCAAAGTGTTTGAGATCAATCGATCAAGTTATTACGCCCACCGCCTCAAGCACCGAACGCCGGATGTCGAACGGCTTCGGTTGCGCAGCCGGGTGAGCGAGTTATTTTCACAAAGTCGCAGTGCTGCCGGTAGCCGTAGCATCCTCTCGTTGATGCGTGACGATGGTGAGCAACTCGGTCGGTTCAAAGTGCGCAGCTTGATGCGTGAGCTTGACCTCGTCAGCAAACAGCCAGGTTCTCATGCCTATAAACGAGCGACGGTTGAACGGTTGGATATCCCGAACATCTTGAATCGGGAGTTCGATGTCTCGGCACCCAACCAGGTGTGGTGCGGCGACATCACCTACATTTGGGCCCAGGGGAAATGGCACTATCTGGCAGTCGTGCTGGATCTTTGCGCTCGCCGGGTGGTGGGCTGGGCGCTGTCGGAAAAGCCGGATGCCGAGCTGGTTATCAAGGCGCTGGACATGGCTTACGAGCAACGAGGAAGGCCTCAGGGCCTGCTGTTTCACTCGGATCAAGGGTCACAGTATGCGAGTCGTTTATTTCGCCAGCGGCTGTGGCGTTATCGAATGCGCCAGAGCATGAGTCGCCGGGGAAATTGCTGGGACAACGCGCCGATGGAGCGCGTGTTCCGCAGCTTGAAAACTGAATGGATACCGACCACGGTTTACAGAACTGCTCAAGAAGCCCAACGCGATATCAGCCATTTCTTGATGCATCGGTACAACTGGATTCGACCCTATCAATTCAACGATGGGCTGGCGCCAGCTCGCGCGGAAGAAAAACTTAACGTCGTGTCCGGGATTAGTTGACCACTACACCGCCAGTCTTGATAGATCGCGGCGTCGCGCATGGCTCGCTTGAGGATTGTGCCGCGAGGCAAATACAGGAATCAGGATCGCCTGTCCTTCTATATAGAAGGATTGGTTTTGCTCTCCGATATAGAGGGGAGCGGGCTGTTTCCGGCTTTCTACAAGTGATTGATAGAAAAGCGCAATTAAGGGTTGACGGCAGATTCTGGACGTCTATAATTCGCCCCACTTCCGGCGCAGTCGAAACGGTAAACTCCTTGGCAAACAATGAGTTACGTAGTTTTCGACAGTGAGTTGCTTCAGGTCATCGAAGCCCAGAAGGAGTTGAAAGAGCGGGGTTGTTTGGCTCTTTTAACGGTTCGATCTTCTCGGTCGAAAGCGGTGTAAAAGAGGTGTTGACAGCAGCGAGTAACGCTGTAGAATTCGCCTCCCGCTAACGAGAGATCGGAAGTGCAAGTGGTTGAAGTTGCAGAGGAAACTTTGAAAACTTCTTAAAATAACCGCTTGACAGTAACAGGGGCTGCTGTAGAATGCGCGCCTCGGTTGAGACGAAAGATCTTAACCAACCGCTCTTTAACAACTGAATCAAGCAATTCGTGTGGGTGCTTGTGGAGTCAGACTGATAGTCAACAAGATTATCAGCATCACAAGTTACTCCGCGAGAAATCAAAGATGTAACCAACGATTGCTGAGCCAAGTTTAGGGTTTCTTAAAAACCCAAAGATGTTTGAACTGAAGAGTTTGATCATGGCTCAGATTGAACGCTGGCGGCAGGCCTAACACATGCAAGTCGAGCGGCAGCACGGGTACTTGTACCTGGTGGCGAGCGGCGGACGGGTGAGTAATGCCTAGGAATCTGCCTGGTAGTGGGGGATAACGCTCGGAAACGGACGCTAATACCGCATACGTCCTACGGGAGAAAGCAGGGGACCTTCGGGCCTTGCGCTATCAGATGAGCCTAGGTCGGATTAGCTAGTTGGTGAGGTAATGGCTCACCAAGGCGACGATCCGTAACTGGTCTGAGAGGATGATCAGTCACACTGGAACTGAGACACGGTCCAGACTCCTACGGGAGGCAGCAGTGGGGAATATTGGACAATGGGCGAAAGCCTGATCCAGCCATGCCGCGTGTGTGAAGAAGGTCTTCGGATTGTAAAGCACTTTAAGTTGGGAGGAAGGGCATTTACCTAATACGTAAGTGTTTTGACGTTACCGACAGAATAAGCACCGGCTAACTCTGTGCCAGCAGCCGCGGTAATACAGAGGGTGCAAGCGTTAATCGGAATTACTGGGCGTAAAGCGCGCGTAGGTGGTTCGTTAAGTTGGATGTGAAATCCCCGGGCTCAACCTGGGAACTGCATTCAAAACTGTCGAGCTAGAGTATGGTAGAGGGTGGTGGAATTTCCTGTGTAGCGGTGAAATGCGTAGATATAGGAAGGAACACCAGTGGCGAAGGCGACCACCTGGACTGATACTGACACTGAGGTGCGAAAGCGTGGGGAGCAAACAGGATTAGATACCCTGGTAGTCCACGCCGTAAACGATGTCAACTAGCCGTTGGGAGCCTTGAGCTCTTAGTGGCGCAGCTAACGCATTAAGTTGACCGCCTGGGGAGTACGGCCGCAAGGTTAAAACTCAAATGAATTGACGGGGGCCCGCACAAGCGGTGGAGCATGTGGTTTAATTCGAAGCAACGCGAAGAACCTTACCAGGCCTTGACATCCAATGAATCTGCTAGAGATAGCGGAGTGCCTTCGGGAACATTGAGACAGGTGCTGCATGGCTGTCGTCAGCTCGTGTCGTGAGATGTTGGGTTAAGTCCCGTAACGAGCGCAACCCTTGTCCTTAGTTACCAGCACGTCATGGTGGGCACTCTAAGGAGACTGCCGGTGACAAACCGGAGGAAGGTGGGGATGACGTCAAGTCATCATGGCCCTTACGGCCTGGGCTACACACGTGCTACAATGGTCGGTACAGAGGGTTGCCAAGCCGCGAGGTGGAGCTAATCCCAGAAAACCGATCGTAGTCCGGATCGCAGTCTGCAACTCGACTGCGTGAAGTCGGAATCGCTAGTAATCGCGAATCAGAATGTCGCGGTGAATACGTTCCCGGGCCTTGTACACACCGCCCGTCACACCATGGGAGTGGGTTGCACCAGAAGTAGCTAGTCTAACCTTCGGGAGGACGGTTACCACGGTGTGATTCATGACTGGGGTGAAGTCGTAACAAGGTAGCCGTAGGGGAACCTGCGGCTGGATCACCTCCTTAATCGACGACATCAGCTGCTCCATAAGTTCCCACACGAATTGCTTGATTCATTGAAGAAGACGATAAAGAAGCAGCCCTGAGGGGTTGTAGCTTGGTTGGTTAGAGCGCACCCCATGCTCTGTGGTAGAGAGCAGGGTGAGGTCGGCCTTATAGCTCGAAATTGGGTCTGTAGCTCAGTTGGTTAGAGCGCACCCCTGATAAGGGTGAGGTCGGCAGTTCGAATCTGCCCAGACCCACCAATTTTGTGTGGGAAACGCCTGTAGAAATACGGGGCCATAGCTCAGCTGGGAGAGCGCCTGCCTTGCACGCAGGAGGTCAACGGTTCGATCCCGTTTGGCTCCACCACTAACTGCTTCTGTTGTTGAGAGCTTAGAAATGAGCATTCCATTGTACGATGGTGAATGTTGATTTCTAGTCTTTGATTAGATCGTTCTTTAAAAATTTGGGTATGTGATAGAAAGATAGACTGGACGTTACTTTCACTGGTAACGGATCAGGCTAAGGTAAAATTTGTGAGTTGCTCTTTATGAGCAAGAATCGAATTTTCGGCGAATGTCGTCTTCACAGTATAACCAGATTGCTTGGGGTTATATGGTCAAGTGAAGAAGCGCATACGGTGGATGCCTTGGCAGTCAGAGGCGATGAAAGACGTGGTAGCCTGCGAAAAGCTTCGGGGAGTCGGCAAACAGACTTTGATCCGGAGATGTCTGAATGGGGGAACCCAGCCATCATAAGATGGTTATCTTAAGCTGAATACATAGGCTTAAGAGGCGAACCAGGGGAACTGAAACATCTAAGTACCCTGAGGAAAAGAAATCAACCGAGATTCCCTTAGTAGTGGCGAGCGAACGGGGACTAGCCCTTAAGTGGCTTTGAGATTAGCGGAACGTTCTGGAAAGTACGGCCATAGTGGGTGATAGCCCTGTACGCGAAAATCTCTTAGTCATGAAATCGAGTAGGACGGAGCACGAGAAACTTTGTCTGAATATGGGGGGACCATCCTCCAAGGCTAAATACTACTGACTGACCGATAGTGAACTAGTACCGTGAGGGAAAGGCGAAAAGAACCCCGGAGAGGGGAGTGAAATAGATCCTGAAACCGTATGCGTACAAGCAGTGGGAGCCCACTTTGTTGGGTGACTGCGTACCTTTTGTATAATGGGTCAGCGACTTATTTTCAGTGGCGAGCTTAACCGAATAGGGGAGGCGTAGCGAAAGCGAGTCTTAATAGGGCGTCTAGTCGCTGGGAATAGACCCGAAACCGGGCGATCTATCCATGGGCAGGTTGAAGGTTGGGTAACACTAACTGGAGGACCGAACCGACTACCGTTGAAAAGTTAGCGGATGACCTGTGGATCGGAGTGAAAGGCTAATCAAGCTCGGAGATAGCTGGTTCTCCTCGAAAGCTATTTAGGTAGCGCCTCATGTATCACTGTAGGGGGTAGAGCACTGTTTCGGCTAGGGGGTCATCCCGACTTACCAAACCGATGCAAACTCCGAATACCTACAAGTGCCGAGCATGGGAGACACACGGCGGGTGCTAACGTCCGTCGTGAAAAGGGAAACAACCCAGACCGTCAGCTAAGGTCCCAAAGTTATGGTTAAGTGGGAAACGATGTGGGAAGGCTTAGACAGCTAGGAGGTTGGCTTAGAAGCAGCCACCCTTTAAAGAAAGCGTAATAGCTCACTAGTCGAGTCGGCCTGCGCGGAAGATGTAACGGGGCTCAAACCATACACCGAAGCTACGGGTATCACTTAGGTGATGCGGTAGAGGAGCGTTCTGTAAGCCTGTGAAGGTGAGTTGAGAAGCTTGCTGGAGGTATCAGAAGTGCGAATGCTGACATGAGTAACGACAATGGGTGTGAAAAACACCCACGCCGAAAGACCAAGGTTTCCTGCGCAACGTTAATCGACGCAGGGTTAGTCGGTCCCTAAGGCGAGGCTGAAAAGCGTAGTCGATGGAAAACAGGTTAATATTCCTGTACTTCTGGTTATTGCGATGGAGGGACGGAGAAGGCTAGGCCAGCTTGGCGTTGGTTGTCCAAGTTTAAGGTGGTAGGCTGGACTCTTAGGTAAATCCGGGAGTCTAAGGCCGAGAGCTGATGACGAGTTACCCTTTGGGTGACGAAGTGGTTGATGCCATGCTTCCAAGAAAAGCTTCTAAGCTTCAGGTAACCAGGAACCGTACCCCAAACCGACACAGGTGGTTGGGTAGAGAATACCAAGGCGCTTGAGAGAACTCGGGTGAAGGAACTAGGCAAAATGGCACCGTAACTTCGGGAGAAGGTGCGCCGGTGAGGGTGAAGCATTTACTGCGTAAGCCCATGCCGGTCGAAGATACCAGGCCGCTGCGACTGTTTATTAAAAACACAGCACTCTGCAAACACGAAAGTGGACGTATAGGGTGTGACGCCTGCCCGGTGCCGGAAGGTTAATTGATGGGGTTAGCTAACGCGAAGCTCTTGATCGAAGCCCCGGTAAACGGCGGCCGTAACTATAACGGTCCTAAGGTAGCGAAATTCCTTGTCGGGTAAGTTCCGACCTGCACGAATGGCGTAACGATGGCGGCGCTGTCTCCACCCGAGACTCAGTGAAATTGAAATCGCTGTGAAGATGCAGTGTATCCGCGGCTAGACGGAAAGACCCCGTGAACCTTTACTATAGCTTTGCACTGGACTTTGAATTTGCTTGTGTAGGATAGGTGGGAGGCTTTGAAGCGTGGACGCCAGTTCGCGTGGAGCCAACCTTGAAATACCACCCTGGCAACTTTGAGGTTCTAACTCAGGTCCGTTATCCGGATCGAGGACAGTGTATGGTGGGTAGTTTGACTGGGGCGGTCTCCTCCTAAAGAGTAACGGAGGAGTACGAAGGTGCGCTCAGACCGGTCGGAAATCGGTCGTAGAGTATAAAGGCAAAAGCGCGCTTGACTGCGAGACAGACACGTCGAGCAGGTACGAAAGTAGGTCTTAGTGATCCGGTGGTTCTGTATGGAAGGGCCATCGCTCAACGGATAAAAGGTACTCCGGGGATAACAGGCTGATACCGCCCAAGAGTTCATATCGACGGCGGTGTTTGGCACCTCGATGTCGGCTCATCACATCCTGGGGCTGAAGCCGGTCCCAAGGGTATGGCTGTTCGCCATTTAAAGTGGTACGCGAGCTGGGTTTAGAACGTCGTGAGACAGTTCGGTCCCTATCTGCCGTGGACGTTTGAGATTTGAGAGGGGCTGCTCCTAGTACGAGAGGACCGGAGTGGACGAACCTCTGGTGTTCCGGTTGTCACGCCAGTGGCATTGCCGGGTAGCTATGTTCGGAATAGATAACCGCTGAAAGCATCTAAGCGGGAAACTAGCCTCAAGATGAGATCTCACTGGGACCTTGAGTCCCCTGAAGGGCCGTCGAAGACTACGACGTTGATAGGTTGGGTGTGTAAGCGCTGTGAGGCGTTGAGCTAACCAATACTAATTGCCCGTGAGGCTTGACCATATAACACCCAAGCAATTTGCAGGCTTTGAGCTGAAAAGCGAAAGAGCATCAGATTGCGGTGTGTGAAGACGAAACGAACCGAAAGTTCGAGATACTCACAAAACACCAAACTATCACTTACCCATTCGCTGGAGCGTGAACCTGAAAAGGCCCACGACCTGGCTACCGAATTTCTTGACGACCATAGAGCATTGGAACCACCTGATCCCATCCCGAACTCAGCAGTGAAACGATGCATCGCCGATGGTAGTGTGGGGTTTCCCCATGTGAGAGTAGGTCATCGTCAAGATTAAATTCCGAAACCCCTATCTGCGTATGCAGGTAGGGGTTTTGTTTTGTCCGCAGGAAAGTTCGTACAAAGTTCAACCTCCGCTGTCGACGTCTTCAGGGGGCGAGCGGAGATTACCGGTACTTGATCACAATCCCTTTGAGTTTCCGACCCTCGATGGTTTTTACGTGAAACGATTGAACCAAGGCACGTCATGGGCAGGCATAGTGGGGTTCCTCCGAACAATCCGCTGCCTTGAGAAAGTGAGTTTCACTGATCCTTTTCGCAGTTCACCATCCACGACACACCAAACCGATCAACCAGCATGCCGAAGCGAGCCGCCCAGAACGTGGCTTCCAGTGGCATGTCCACCTTGCCGCCGTCCGACAACGCAGAAAACACCCGCTCTGCCTCAGCAATGCTGTCGACGTTCAGCGAAACCGAACAACCGCTCATTTCGTCAGTTGGACGGTCAGGTGTTGTGTCGGAGCCCATGATCGCCTGATCGCCTACCAGCAGGCGGGTGTGGATGATCAGGTTGTGGTAGTCCGCCGGAAAGTGCTCGCGCGCGGGGCTATCGCCGAAGGTCATCATGACTTCGATCTGGCCTGGCAGGCTTTGGGCATAGAAGGTGAATGCGGCTTTGCAGTCGCCGTTGAAGATCAGGTAGGGATTGATTTTCATTTTTGGCTTCCGGTATCGAAGGTGGCGGAGGGAGGCTGGATTCACCTCCGGCTCCGCAGTGATTGGGCCCCCATTAGCTAAGCGTTATATGGCGCGATTGGCAGGAATCGTTTAGACGTTTTCTCTATTGAAGTGGCGTGGCTTATGGCTTCCGGCACTCACGGGTCAATCCCCAATTACGGGGATATCGTCCTGGTCCCTCAGGCCACTGCGCGTGGCACCGAGGGACGCAGCAAACGTTCGATGGCTCCACTCACCAGACTCTCCAACAGATCAACGCGCTCTTGCTCATCCAACGAATGTTGCGCCAGCCAGCCGGGTGCGCTGTTGAGTAAGTTGGCGATTGCATGTCCGGCGGCCAGCAGACCCTGTTCACTGAAGTGGGACCGGGCCCCGAGCATCAGCAACAGTTTGCGCTCATATTGCTCGCGCAATTGCCGAACCCGTTCCTGCTGCTCTTCATTCAGGCAGCCGCTGTCACGCTCTGCCAGACGAAAATGCCAGGGCATCTCCTGATGCAGGTTCAAATGCGCTCGGATAACGGCATGGAGTTTGTCACGTTTTGCCGGGGCCTTTTGCTCGATGCGCCCCAAGGTTGCCAGCAGTTCTTCGTAGAACTCCTCGATCAGGTCGAGCAGCAAGTGCTGTTTACTGGGGTAATGATGATACAACGAGCCGGGGGCGAGCCCCAGGCAGGTCGCGAGCTCACGCATGCCGACTTGGCCGAAACCCTTGCTGGCGAACAGCTCCAGCACCTTGTCCCGGTACTCGGCAAAGCGCGAGCAACGCTCAGGCATAGGCATGGAAGCCACGCCCCGTTTTGCGCCCCAGGTAGCCGGCGGCGACCATTTCCTTGAGCAGTGGAGCAGGGCGGTATTTGCTGTCGTTGAAGCCATCGTAGAAGGCTTCGAGGATCGCCAGCACGGTGTCCAGACCGATCAGGTCCGCCAACGCCAGCGGCCCGATCGGCTGATTGCAGCCCAGGCGCATGCCGGCATCGATGTCTTCGGCACTGGCCAGGCCTTCCTGAAACACCAGAATTGCTTCGTTGATCATGGGCACCAGAATCCGGTTGACCACGAAACCCGGACGGTTGCCAGCGGTGATCGCGGTTTTGCCGAGTGTTGCCGCCATGTCCAGCGCCAGTGCGTGGGTGGCGTCGCTGGTTTGCAAACCGCGAATCACCTCGATCAGGCCCATCACCGGCACCGGGTTAAAGAAGTGCAGACCGATGAAGCGCTCAGGCTGACTCACGCTGGCAGCGAGCTGGGTGATGGACAGTGACGAAGTGTTGGAGGCGATCACGCACTCGGTGCTGACCTGCGCGGCGATTTGCTGCAGCACGCGCAGTTTCAGGTCGAGGTTTTCGGTGGCGGCTTCGATCACTATTTGCACGTTCTGCAGGCTGTTGTAGTCGGTACTGGTGTGGATTTTATCGAGGGCGTCGAGCTTTTGCTCTTGCGTCAGCGTGTCCTTGGCGATCTGCCGATCGAGGTTTTTGCCCACCGTCGCGATGGCTTTTTGCAGGGCGCTCTCGGAGATGTCGAGCAAGGTCACGTTGAAACCGGCCAAGGCGCAGACTTGCGCAATGCCGTTGCCCATTGTGCCTGCGCCGATTACGCCAATGTTTTGCAGATTCATGTTCCGTCCTTCCGATCAAACCCCGCGATACCTTGGCCGCCGTAGTGGCCGAAGGCGTACTATTGGCCGCGAGTCTAGAGCCGGCAGGGCGGTTGTCCTATGCCGAAACTGTTCAACGGCACTGGTGTTTTTTGCCATTCGGGTGATGGGGAGAGAAGCGTTCACATGCGGGAAAAGGACTCGGTTGCCGCCTACTTCGTGCAGGCAATGATCCATGGGCTGGGGGAAGATCCGCAGCGTCTGAGGGTTGCGCTTGAACAGGCGGGCATCGACCCGACGTTGATGGAGCAGCCCACTGCGCGTGTGCCGGCGAGCGCGTTCGCCGCGTTGTGGTTGATACAGATCCGCGAACTGAACGATGAATTCTTCGGGCTCGACTCCCATGGCATGCCACCGGGCAGTTTCGCCCTGATCTGCCGGGCATTGATTCAGGAACCTGACCTGCACAAAGCCATGCGCCAGTGCCTGGCCAATTTCGCGCTGTTCCTCCACGACTTTCGCGGCACGCTGACGGTGCGCGGCAAACGCGCGGTGATCAGCTTGCAGAACCACTCGCCAAACTGCGACGTCAGTCGTTTGGGCGAGGAGACGTTTCTGGTGTTGATGATCAGTCTGCTGTGCTGGCTGGGTGGGCGGCGCATCCCCATCGATCGCGCAGACTTTCGCCATGAGCGTGTGTCGCTCAGCGATGACCGTTTGCTCTGGGGACCGAACCTGACCTTTGGTGCAGAGCGCACTGAAATCGAATTCGCCAGCCACTACCTGCGTCTGCCGGTGGTCCAGGACCTGACGTCGCTGAAAGTGTTCTTGCGCACCGCGCCGCAATGGCTGGTGATCCGTTTTCGTAATCAGCACGGCCTGGCGTCGCAGGTCCATCAGCGCCTGCGTAGCAGCCATTACAGCCAGTGGCCGACCTTGCAGGCCTTCGCCCTGGAACAGCACCTGAGCCCCAGCACCTTCCGCCGAAAACTGGAGCGTGAAGGGTGTTCGTATCAGGAGATCAAGGACGAGGTGCGGCGCGGTGTTGCGTTCGAGCAACTGCGTCAGAGCAAGGCGAGTATCTGCGATATTGCCGAGCAGCTAGGCTTTCAGGAGCCGAGTGCGTTCCATCGGGCGTTCAAGAAGTGGACGGGGGAAAGTCCGGGACGGTATCGGGCCAGGTATCAGGGGGAGCTTGCGGAGTGAACCCTGTTCTTGATCGCTTCACCTCATTGCTCGACCAGGCGAGACGCGCCTTG
Organism: Pseudomonas sp. MDT1-16; assembly: GCF_054898115.1. NCBI lineage: Bacteria > Pseudomonadati > Pseudomonadota > Gammaproteobacteria > Pseudomonadales > Pseudomonadaceae > Pseudomonas > Pseudomonas sp. MDT1-16. Next base: position 3,978,263 of record NZ_CM142717.1, on the reverse strand, counting down.
CTGCTGGTCTGGGCAACGTCTCGCGGACTGTTTCTGGGATTGGTGCTGGCGACGCTGATCGCCGGGGTGCTTCCGGCACTGGCGGCCTGGTTGGGGCAGCGGATTGTCGATGCAGTGGTCAGCGCCATGCAGTTGCACGCGCAACAGGGCAGTGCGCCGTTGTGGCCGGTCGTGCGTTACGTGTTATTCGAAGCGGGCGTGCTCGCGTTGTTGTCCGGGGCCCAGCGTGCGCTGTCAGTCCAGCAATCGCTGTTGCGGGTGCAGTTGGGGCAGAAGGTCAACACGATGATTCTGGAAAAGGCCCAGACCTTATCGCTGGTGCAGTTCGAGAATTCCGAGTTCTACGACAAGCTGGTTCGGGTGCGGCGCGAAGCCTCGACCCGACCGCTGGCGCTGGTGATGAAATCGTTGGGGCTGATCCAGAACCTGATCGTGCTGATCAGTTTCGGTGTGTTGCTGGTGCATTTTTCGCCGTGGGCGTTGGTGTTGCTGGTGGTCGGCGCGTTACCGGTTTTCTTCGCCGAAGCGCATTTTTCTGGTGATGCTTTCAGGCTGTTCACGCGTCGCGCGCCGGAGAGTCGACAACAGAACTACATCGAGACGCTGCTCTCCCACGAGGGCTACATCAAGGAAGTCAAACTGTTCGGCTTCGCGCCGTTGCTGTTGAAGCGTTACCGCGACACGTTCGCACGTCTCTATGCCGAAGACCGGCGCCTGACACTACGTCGAGATGGCTGGGGATTTGTTCTCGGTCTACTGGGCACCGGCGCGTTTTATCTGGCATATGCCTGGGTCGTGGTCGATACCGTCCACGGCAACATCAGCCTCGGGCAGATGACCATGTACCTGGTGTTGTTCAAGCAGGGGCAGACGGCGGTCAGCAGTAGTTTGAGTGCGATCAGCGGTCTCTACGAGGATGGCCTTTACCTCTCCAGTCTCTATGAATACCTGGCCGAGCCTGTTGTGGTGGATACCGGCCATCTCATCGTGGGCGCGATACCCGGCGATGGCCTGCGTTTCGAAAACGTCGGTTTCCGTTATCCGGGCGCCAGTCGCGCCGCGCTGGACGGCATCGATCTTCACCTGGTACCCGGACACAGTCTGGCGCTGGTGGGGGAGAACGGTTCGGGCAAGACCACGTTGATCAAATTACTGACTCGGCTGTACCGTCCTGATCAGGGCCGCATCCTGCTGGACGGCAGCGATCTGCAGGCGTGGGAAGAAGACGCGCTGCGTCGGCGCATCGGGGTGATTTTTCAGGACTACATCCGCTACCAATTCTCCGTCGGCGAGAACATTGGTGTGGGTGACACGCTGGCGTTCCATGATGAGCAGCGCTGGCAGGAAGCCGCCGCTGAGGGCATGGCCGCCCCCTTCATCGAGGGACTGGATCGAGGGTATGCCACGCAATTAGGGCGGTGGTTCGCCGGGGGGCAGGAGTTGTCCGGTGGGCAATGGCAGAAGATTGCGTTGTCGCGCGCCTACATGCGGCGCAACGCCGATATCCTGATTCTGGATGAACCGACCTCGGCACTCGACCCGGCGGCGGAAGCGGCGGTGTTCGAGCATTTCAGTGAGCACACCGAAGGCCGCATGACGTTACTGATTTCCCACCGGTTTTCCAGCGTGCGCAATGCGGATCACATCATCGTGCTGGATCAGGGCGCGATCCTTGAGCGGGGCGATCATGACAGTCTGGCGGCGGCGGGTGGGCGCTATGCACAGCTGTTTGATTTGCAGGCCCGCGGTTACCGATAGATCTCAAGACTCCCGAGAAACCCGAGTCACCGCCGGGGTTGTCAGTTCCTTTTGTCATCGCCCGGTTCACCGCCGACATGCACGCCGTGGTCGTCACCGACTTCACCCGAGCGATGCACACCGTGGTCATCGCCCACTTCACCGGCACGATGAACGCCGTGATCATCCCCAGGTTCAGCGTGAGTGCCACTGCGCCCGGAGGAGGATGAGGCTGAGTTGGCGGAATGCCCCGAGCCATGGTCGCTGCCACTGTGGCCGCTGCCGCTATTGCCGCTATTGCCGCTTCCACCATGACCACCACCATTGCCGCCACTGCCGCCACTGCCGCCACTGCCGCCACTGCCGCTTCCACCGTGACCACCACCATTGCCGCCACTGCCGCTTCCACCGTGACCGCCGCCGCCGCCTCCACCACCTCCTCCACTACCGCCACCGCCACTGCCTCCGTCTTTGGCTTGAGCACTCGACACACCGGACAAGCTGTCCGGAATCAATACGGTGGATGCCGACAGAACTGCGCCAATAGCAACTGTGAGCAAAAGCTTTTTGACGTGCATATCGTTCTCCGTCTTCTTATTCAGATTGGAACGTTGATGAATGCAACTTGCTGCTTGATTCAGTGGGTAAACACCTCAACGTACGAACTTATTCAGTCGTAATGTCGATGATCTCTAAAACGTCCATCTCGACCCTGTTCCACGGCTCAGTGAATACTCGAGGCCAGTTCGAAAATCGGGATGTACATCAGGATCACGATCAGCCCGATCAGCAGGCCGATGAAGGTCATGAGCAAGGGTTCGAACAACCGCACGAACCATTCGATCCAGCGGCTGATTTCTTCGTCGTAGAAGTCGGCGCTGCGCTCCATCATTTGCCCGAGGTTGCCGGACTGCTCACCGGCGCGCAGCAAGCGCAGGGACACGGGGGTCACCAGCTGATTGAGCTCCAGCGCGGCCGACAGCGACTGACCCTCGCGCACCCGTTCGCAGGCCTGGTCCAGGCGCACGCGGGAGGCGACGGTGAGCAGGCCGCGAACCATGCCCATGGCGGTGACGAGGGGTATGCCGCCTTGCAGCAGAATCCCCAGCGAGCGATAGAAACGCGCCAGTTCGTACATGAAGATGCGTTGATGGACGGCCGGGAGTTTTTCAATCACGCGGTCGACGCCCCGGCGAAAGGCTGGTTGGTGCTGGAGGAAGCCGAGGGCGATGATGATCGCCAGCAATGCGCCGAATAATTCGCCCTGATGGGCGTGGAGGAACATCCCGCTGCTCATCAGGATCTGCGACAGCCACGGCAGGTTCGAGCCCAGCCCTTCGAACACCAGGCTGAAGCGCGGGACCACGTAGCCCATCAGAAACAACACCACGCCACTTCCCACCACCAGCAACAGCAGGGGGTAGATTGAAGCGCTGACGATTTTTTGCCGGACCTCGTCCATGCGCTGGCGATAGCTGACATATCGGCCCAGGGCATCGCCCACGGCGCCGGTTTTCTCGCTGGACTGTACTAGCGCAACATAGAGAGGGGGGAAAACCGCCGACAACTGGCCGAGTGCCTGGGAGAACGATTTGCCTTCGTAAAGCAGGCGCACCAGTTCGCTCAAGGTTTTGCGGGCCTGGGGCGCGTTCTCTTTTTCCGCCAGGCTTTCCAGCGCATCGATCAGCGGCAGGCCCGCATTGAGCAACGTGGTCAGTTCCTGGCTGAACAGCACCAGGTTGAAGGTCTCGCGCTGTCGTAAGCGCAACGCACGCCAGTGACGCTCGGCGTACAGGCTCACCACCCGATAGCCCTGGTCTTCGACGATGCGCCGGGCTTCGCTGTGGCCGAGCGCCTCGACGGTCATCGAGACTACGCCGGCCTTGCCAACGGCTTTGAGATGAAATCGCATGGTCGTCACTCCCGTCATTGCCAGCTGGTGACTTCTGCGTTTTCGCCTTCGCCGCCGGGTTGGCCGTCCTTGCCCATGGACAGCAAGTCGTATTCGCCGTTTTCACCGGGGTAGCGATAGGCGTAGTTACGGCCCCACGGATCCTGCGGCAGTTTTTTCTGAAGGTAAGGGCCGGTCCAGCGGGTTTCATCGCTGGGCGCGGTGACCAGCGCCTGCAAACCCTGTTCGGTCGACGGGTAGTGACCGACCTCCAGGCGGTACAGATCCAATGCTTTGCCCAGGCCTTCTATTTGCGCCTTGGCCACCTTCACTTCGGAGCGGCCCAATTGGGCGAAATACTTCGGCGCCACGATGCCGGCCAACAGCCCCAGCACCACCAACACCACCAACAGTTCGAGCAGGGTGAACCCGCTTTGAGTACGCGGGGTGGAACGCAAACGCTGATTCATGATGACCTCACACAGTTGGCAGAAGGGTCGCCGTGAAGGGTTATGCAATTGCCATGCACATGCTCGGACATCCTTCTGCAACCCCTGAATTGCGGGCCTTCGCGCATCCGGCACAGTGCTTGCGTATGGCTGGTTTACTACCGGCCATTGGGGCATTAGCCCCATTTTTCGGGGTCGGGCAGGGGAGGCGAAATTATGAAAACACTCACCACAGGACTGTTCGGTCTGCTGGTGCTGACCGGCGTCGTACAGGCCGATGTGTTCGTTTTCGTGGACACCAAGGGCCGCTACGTTCTGTCCAATGTCCACCGTCCCGGCCGCACCTATGAACGGGTGATTCACGAGCCCGAATCCGCCAGGATCAGCATGGATCAACAACCGCAGATGATTGCCCGGCAGCCCTATGCCGAGCTGGTTTCGGCCGCGGCCGCGACCAATCAGTTACCGGCGGCGCTGTTGCATGCAGTGATTCAGGCCGAGTCCAGCTACAACGCTGGCGCAACGTCACCCAAGGGTGCTGGGGGGTTGATGCAGTTGATGCCCGACACTGCGCGGGAACTGGGGGTGAAAGACGTCTATGACCCCAAAGCCAACATCCAGGGCGGCGCCCGTTATCTGAAGCGCCTGATGACCCTGTTCGATAACGACATCAGCCTCGCCGTGGCGGCCTACAACGCCGGGCCGCAAGCGGTGCTCAGCCGTGGCGGGGTGATCCCGCCGTTCGCCGAAACCCAGCGTTACGTGCCCAGTGTCTTGCGCCAATACCGGCGGTTGCAGGGTCTGGCCGCGGATGCGCCGCTGTGATTGGGGGTTTCCCCCCAATAGTGGGGCAACGCATTTGTAGCAGCTGCCGAGCCTGCGAGGCTGCGTTCGGCGGCGAAGCCGTCGTAAACCTGAGCGCGAGGTATTGCTGAAACACCGCGTCGTCTGAATTCACGACTGCTTCGCCGCCGAACGCAGCCTCGCAGGCTCGGCAGCTGCTACGGGATGTGCTTTTTGGGGGAAGTTATCTCCAGGTCGAAGAAGTGGGGGAAATGGGTGGGGAATATCCCCCGAGTTATTAAGTCGTTTACGTAAGTGACTGAAAAACATATAAATTATTTATGGCATGCGGATTGCTCAAGGGATTTGTCGAGAACTATTCCCTGTGAGCACCCACAGCGAGGCCCGTGATCATGACCGGCATACCCAACACGACGTTCGTTTTTAACTTGCTGCTGTTGGTGGTGTCGATGCTTGGCATTGAGCTGGCTGAGGCGGCCGTGCGCTGCGAGCGCAATCTGGTGGCCAACGTCGTGGCGCTGGATCAGCCGCTGATGTTCAACCGCCTCGGCGCGCAGAACGCCAACGGCATGATGTTTGCCCTGCGCCGTGATGTGGTCGACGACCATGACATGTCCCTGGCCCAGGGCGGAACGGCGGTGCCGGGCAAGGTGTCGCTGCGGCCCGACAAGCGTCCGCGTCCTTTGGTGCTGCGCGTCGCCGCCGGTGACTGCCTGACCATCAACCTGCAGAACCTGCTCGCCTACCAGGCCAACCCCGGCAGCCATGAAAGCGGGGCGGTGGGCGATACTGAAGGTGAAGTAGAAATCGGTAACGCAGGCAACTTCAAGGTGGATGAACAGGTCGCTGACCGCCACGTCGGCTTCCAGGTCAATGGCCTGCAAGCGGTCAACAGCATCGACGATATTGCGTCCTATACCGGACGCAACGCCAATACCTTGATTCCTCCCAGTGCCACCCGTTCCTACACCTTGTACGCCGAGCGCGAAGGGGCGTTTGCCGCCAGCAGCCGCGGCGCGACCTTCGGTGGTGAAGGGGATGCGGGCAACGTGGCCAACGGACTGTTCGGCCAGGTTGTAGTGGTGCCCAAGGGCGGCCGCACCTATCGCAACACCGTGACCGAAGAAGAAATGCGCCTGGCCAGCTCCGGTCGCACCCCGGCCGGTCAACCGATCGTTGATTACCAGGCGCGCTACCCGCAGCGCGAACCCTGGATCCGTGAAGGCAAGGCCGGCCTGCCGATCATCAGCATGGTCGACGGTAATGAAATCATTTCCAGCGAGAGCGACGCGGTTGTGATGGGCAGCAACGCCGATGGCAGCTTCCCGCCGTCTACCTATCCGCTGGAAGCCATCGGCAAACGCAATCCGGCGATCCCGAATCGTCTGGAACCGTTCCGCGATTTCGCCTCGCAGTTCCAGGATGAAACCGCCGCGACTCAGGCGTTCCCCGCTTACTGGGCAGACCCGGTGATGGCTCACGTGCTGGAGCCGACCCGCGACTCGTTCATGATCAACTATGGCTCCGGCGGCATGGGCGCCGAAGTGGTCGCCAACCGTTTGGGCGTCGGGCCGATGCACGATTGCCTGTCCTGCGCCTATGAAGAATTCTTCCTCAGTTCCCACACCGTCGGCGATGTGGCGATGCTGGTGGACGTGCCCGCCAACGCCGGCCTGGAAGGCATTCTCCCCGGTCAAGTACCGAGGGCCGATCAGGTCGGGGTCAAGGCGACCATGGCGCTGTATCCGTCCGAGCCGTCCAACGTCAACCACAGCTACATCGGTGACTTCATCAAATTTCGCAACACCCACAACGGCCACGAGCAGCACATCTTCCACCTGCACGGGCATCAGTGGTTGTTCAACCCCAACGATGACAACTCCGATTATGTGGACGCCCAAGGCATTGGTCCAGGCGCCGGCTACACCTACGAAATCGCCAACGGTGGTTCGGGCAACCGCAACCGGGTCGCGGGCGATGCGATCTATCACTGCCACTTCTATCCGCACTTTACCCAAGGCATGTGGAGCATGTGGCGGGTGCATGACGTCTTTGAAGAAGGCACCAAACTCGAGGTTTCCCAGCAGGGCGCCGACGGTTATCACAGCGAACCTTATGCATTGCGCAGCGGTAAACCGGCTGCAGGCGCCCGGGCCTTGCCCGATGGCGAGATCGTTGCCGGCACACCGATTCCAGCCGTAGTGCCGCTGCCCGGCAAAGCCATGGCACCGATGCCGGGCAACGTCGCGGTCGTGCCGAAAATCGGCGAAACCCTGGTGGCCGGTGGCGATGACGAAGATGACGACGACGGCGGACATCACAGCGGTAACGGCGGCGGCCAAGCCATCGGTTCCCTGGCCCTGGTGGATCGCAGCGAAGCCAACCGCAATGCCGACGGCAGCCTGAAAAACCCTGGCTATCCGTTCTGGATCGGCGGCATGGAAAGCTCGGTCGGCCAACGCCCACCGACCCCACCGCTGGACATGCTCGACGCTGCCAAGGCTCAGTCCTTGAAAACCAGCGGCAACGCCTTGTGGGCCAACCTTGACCCGGCTCAGTCCGGTGGCTGGGACGGCGGTCTGGGGCGCCATACGCTGGACGGCTTCTCCTCCGGTGGCCAGGCGCAAACCATTACCACGTCCCTGGATTTCTCCAAGAAAGTGACCCGGGCCAAGCCGATTTACATGCCGGAAGAGGGCACCGAAGTCGAACAGACGGCCATGGCGTTCCACGCCAAAAAAGACCATCCGAGCTTCGCCGTGCTCCCCGGCAATCAAGTCGTGGCGCGCAACTTCCGCACCAACGGTGCCTTGCCGATAGCGGGCGCACCGTATTACGAACCGTGCATGGATGATCGGCAAAAACGCCTGACCAGCAGCGCCGGCACCGGCGAGTTTGTCAGTGGCGAACGGATCGACGGCATGTCCTTCACCGGTACGTCGACGTTCACCGCCGACCGTCCACGCGTCTACAAAGCCGCAAACATCCAGTTCGACGCGGTCTACAACAAGGTCGGTTACCACTTCCCGCAAGCGCGCATTCTCGCGCTGTGGGAAGACGCCTGGCCGGTGATTACCAAGCAGCGTCCGCCAGAGCCTTTGGTGATGCGCATGAACACCTTCGACTGCGTGCAGTACCAACAAACCAACCTGGTGCCGTCCACCTATGAAATGGACGACTATCAGGTGCGCACGCCAACCGACGTGATCGGTCAACACATTCACCTGCCGAAATGGGACCTGACGGCCGCCGATGGTTCGGCCAACGGCTGGAACTACGAAGACGGCGTCCTTTCCCCGGGGGCAGTGCAAGAACGCATCCGCGCGATTCGCGAGTTCAACCAGTGCGAAGGCACCGATCCGCGTGACGGCACGCCGGCCTGCCCGAAAGCCAAAGCTCACCCGTTCTTCGGCCAATACGGCCGGGCCGACTGGGTCGGGGCGCGTACAGCGATGCAGCGCTGGTTTGTCGATCCGGTGATCAACAGCAAAGGCGTCGACCGTGGTTTGGGGACCATTTTCACCCATGACCACCTCGGCCCATCGACTCACCAACAGATTGGTCTGTACGCCACCGTGCTGGCAGAACCGGCCGGTTCCACCTGGTTCCACGCCGAAACCGGCGAGCCGTTGTACAGCGGCGCGCGGCAGGACGGCGGGCCGACTTCGTGGCAAGCGGTGGTGTCCACCGGTGACCTGGACGGGGACGGCAAGAACGACAGCTTCCGTGAGTTCTTCCTCGAATACAGCGACTTCCAGCATGCCTATGAAGCGGGTGTGTACGTTGGCGCTGGCCCCAACGGCGTGCCTGATCCGCACGCCTTCCCGGCCACCGCTGACAGCTTCCGTTACGCGATCAACCCGCCGGTGCGCAATAACGCCAGCACCTTGTTGGAAGGGATCGTTGAAGTGCAAGGCGGGCAAGTTCCTGGTTGCCCAAGCCGGCCATGCCCACAAGCGATTTCGGTCGATGACCCTGGCATGTTCGTGGTCAATTACCGCAACGAACCGCTGGCCCTGCGGGTGTACGACCCGAACAAGGTCGGCCCGGACGGCAAGCGCGGCATGCAGGCCGACGGCCTCGGCGGCGACCTGGCGTACGCCATGCAAAGCCGCACCGACCGTGCGATCCCGGCGATGAACCTGGCGCCGAACCTGGTGACCGCGGCCACCGGTCCAACCGGCGGTACCACGGTGTTCCCGCCACACATCAACCGTGGCGGCGCAGAACCGGGTGATCCGTTCACCCCGATGCTGCGCACCTACACCGGGGACAACGTGCGGCTGCGGGTGCATGCCGGTGGTTACGAAGAAGAGCACAACGTGACCCTGCACGGCGTGAAGTGGCTGCAAAGCGGTTCCGGTTACGGCAACAGCTCCAACTCGGGCTGGCGTTCGTCGCAGATGGTCGGGATCTCCGAGCAGATGGGCTTCAATGCGCCGGTCTCGATGATCTCCAGCTCAGCCGCGACCACCGGGGATTACCTGTACTCGATGGACGCCTCCCTGGAAGGTTACTGGAGCGGGATTTGGGGCGTGATGCGCAACTACACGGCCCAGCGCAGCGACCTGTTTGCGCTGCCGAACAACGCGAAACCGGCCGGCATGCGCAACACCGTGGCGTTCGATGGTATCTGCCCACGGTACGGCGCCAACCCTAACGGCATCGGCACCCGGCCGACGCCAAAACGCAACTATGAAGTGGTCGCGGCGCTGGCCAACGACATCCTTGGCAATCCGCTGAACCTGTCCATCGGTGATCCGGCGGGGATGGGTCAGCATGTCGGCGGGCCATTGAATCCGGCGGGCGGCACCCTGGTGTTCAACTCGCGGACTGTGAGCATTGCGCAGGTTACCGTGACCGATCCTGAAAACGGTGAGACCTTCACCATCGGCGGGCAAAGCGGGCCACTGCATGACCCGACAGCGATCCTTTATGTGCGCAAGGGCGACCTCGATCCGATCACCGGCAAGCTCCACCCCGGTGTGCCAGTCGAACCGCTGGTGCTGCGCGCGACGGCCGGTGACTGCATCAACATCACCCTGGAAAACCGTCTGCCTATCGTCATGCCGGACCTGACTCAGACGGCGGTGATGCAAGGCATGGTCAAACGTGATCGCAACAGCGGCCTGGGTGCGACCACCTTCAGCAACAACCTGATGCGGCCGTCCAGCCACGTTGGCCTGCACGCGCAACTGCTGGCGTACGACATCACCAAATCCGACGGCACCAACGTTGGCGCCAACCCGATCCAGACCGTGCCGCCGCGTGTTGGCAGTGTCGGCGCGTACCCGACGCGTACCTATCAATACTACGCCGGGCACCTGGAGCGTGAAGGCAAGCCGATCACGCAACTGGGCCGCAGTGTCGACAACATCAACGCCACGGCGGTGGAGTTCGGAGGGTTGAATTTCACCCCGGCGGACGTCATCAAACAGCCGCAAAAAGGCCTGGGCGGGGCGATGAGCATCCTGCCGATTGGCGCCACCTGGGTTGACGATGCACGCAAAGTGACAGCGACCGTCACCGCACCAGGGCAGACCACCTACCGCGATTTTGCGATGGTCTGGCAGAAAGCCTTGAACATTCGCTGGGCCAATGGCCGGCCGGTGGAAGGCATTGCGGCGGAAGGCCTGGGTGTGCCGACCGATCCACAGGACAACTCCAGCATGGCCATCAACTACAAGGCCGAGCCACTGTGGTACCGCTTCGGGCTGGCGCCGGACGCGCCGTTCGGTCATGCAGGCGGCTCAGGTTACGGCGACGTGCCTAATGCGCACATGGCTTACAGCAATGCGCTGGTGGGGGGCGATCCGCAGACGCCGGTGCTGTATGTGAAACCGGGGCAACCGTTCCGCACCCACATCATGATGCCCACCGGCGGCAGTCGCGGCACGACCTTCCAGCTTGACGGTCACGTCTGGTCGGTCAACCCGTTCCAGTCGGAAAAGAGCGATGCCGGTGGCTATCCGATGAGTACGCCAGGGGTGGGTTCGGTGCGGTTCGGTTTCAACCCGATGTCAATGTACATCGGCGCCCACGAAAGCATCCTGCCGGCGGCGCACTTCAGTTTCATGCACCCGAGCGCCGGGGGCAGCAACGCGATACCGGGCGATTACCTGTTTCGTGATTACGGCGCTTACGGCAACACCGCCGGGCTTTGGGGATTGCTGCGGGTGACCAACGAACCTGAACCGGCTCCGGCACCTTGAGCCATAGCAGACACAGATCTGAAGGGGAGAAGCATTATGAACAGGACCATCATAGTGGCCGTTTGGGCGCTGGTTGTAGGATTGGCGCTGATCTGGCTGGGGGTATGGCGCGCGTTGCAGCCGATTATGCTCAGCGACGTGACACTGCCGAGAACCTGGAGCAAAAACACGCTTGAGCGCGACGGGGTGTCGGTGGCGCTCGAGGTGCGGCCGTTGGCGGAGGACAGCGTGCTGCGCGAGGGGGGATTCGCCGACGTACGTTTCCGGGTCACTGACAGCGCTTCGGGCCAACCCTTGTCGGGCGTGAACCCTGGGGCCTGGCTCGATCCGGAAACCGTTGCCGCCGACCAGGCTCAGGGCCGGGAGCACAGCTGCAAATCCCGGGTCGGGGTGTTTCTGAAATCAAGCATTGGCGCGCGGCCGTTGCTCGACCTGAACAGCTACTTCCTGCTGGTGATGAACCGCGATGCCAGCGTCTCGGTGGTCGACCCGTCGGTGTCGGTGGGCGGGATCACCAGCACGATGGCGCGGATTGATATCAAGCAGCCGCCAATGGACTGGGTGACGCCCCGTGACAACAAGCGGGTGTTCGTTTCGATGCCAACGGCCGCTGAGATTGCGGTGATCGACAGCGAGCAATTCAAGTTGATCGACTCGGTTGCCGCTGGCAGCAACCCGGTGCGGCTGGCATTGCAACCGGACGAGCGTCTGCTGTGGGTCGGCAACAACGCGAAGTCGACCGAGGAGTCCGGGGTGACGGTGATCGACACGCGCAGCCTCAAGACTCTCAAGCACCTGGCCACCGGTGCCGGGCATCACGAAATCGCCTTCAGCAAGGACAGCCGTTTTGCCTTCGTCACCAACCGCGATGATGGGACGCTGAGCCTCATCGACATCGCCAGCCTGACCATCAGCCAGCAACTGCAAACCGGCTCGCACCCGTTGTCAGTGGCGCACTCGCCGCTGTCCCAGGCGGTGTATGTCGCCGATGGCAAGGACGGCACGGTGACCGTGGTCGACACCGCAAGCCTCGCGGTACGGCGGGTGATCAAAATGAAACAGGGCCTGGGCCCGATGGGCTTCAGTGCTGACGGTCGTTTCGGCATCGTGCTCAACACCCTGGAGAACCAGGCCTCGGTGATCGACGCGGCCACCGATTCGTTGATCCATGAACTGAACGTGTCCACCGAACCCTATCAAGTGGTGTTCACCAAGGCCTATGCCTACATTCGCGGACTGGCCTCGGCCAAGGTCACGATGATCAACCTGTCATCCCTCGGCGAGGGCCGCACGCCCATCAGCCAGAGTTTTGAAGCCGGGCCTCAGGCGCCACGGTTGGCGGGTGATTTGCCGTTGGCATCGAGCCTGGCCGTGTCGCGGGACGACAACGCGGTATTTGTGGTCAACCCGGTGGACAACACCACCTACTTCTACGCCGAAGGCATGAACGCGCCGATGTCCGGCTACCCCAATCGCGGGCAAGTGGCGCGGGCGGCGATGGTCATCGACCGCAGTCTGCGCGAAGTCGAGCCGGGGCTGTACAGCGCCCGGATCAAACTGCCCACCGCCGGACGTTTCGACGTGGCCTTCCTGCTGAACCAGCCGAACATCATCCATTGCTTCACGGCATTGGTTGAGCCGGATAAAAACCTCAGCCAGCACCCGGGTGTGCCAAAGGTGGAGTTCATGCTCGACAAGTCCACGGCCGCCCTTGGTAGTCCTTACGTGGTGCGCTTTCGCATCGTTCAGGGCAAACAGAAGGTCCAGCGCAGCGGGGTCAAGGACGTTCAGGTGCGCTACTTCCGGGCCCCGACGTCCCGGGCCCGGCAAGTTGCCGCGCTGGAAGTGGGCGACGGCGTTTATGAAGCCCCGGTGACCCTCGACCAGAACGGCGCCTGGTACCTGCACGTGCGCGCGGCGTCGCTGGGCGCGAGTTTCGACGACAAGACTTTTGCCAGCGTTCGGGTCCTGCCCGGCGATGCCCACTAAAAGGAGTTCGACATGAACCGATTCGCACACCGTGGATTGCTGACGTTCTGCCTGTTGGCCGCCGGCATCGGTCAAGCCCTGGCCCACTCGCCGGATGAGCACGCCGGTCACGAAATGCCGGCCAAAAGCGCCCGTTCGGAAAGCGCCCAGGTCAAGTTCGCCGATGTGGCGCTGGTGGACCAGAACGGCAAACCAGTGCGCCTGGAAAAAGACCTGGTCACCAACAAGATCGTGGTCATGAGCTTCATCTACACCCGTTGCACCACGGTTTGCCCGGTGGTGTCGTCGATCATGGGCAAGGTGCAAAAACAGCTGGGTGCCCGGGTCGGCAGCGAGGTGCAGCTGGTGTCGATCAGCATCGACCCGCAGCGCGATGACGCCAAACGCCTGAACGACTACGCCCGCAACTTCCAGAACGGCCCGGGCTGGAGCTGGCTGACCGGCAGCTCGCAGTCGATCAACGAAACCCTCAAGGGACTGGGCGCCTTCAGCGGGGACTTCAAAAGCCATCAGCCATTGATTCTGGTGGGGGATGGCAACAGCCGCCACTGGACCCGCTACTACGGCTTCACCGACCCGAAGGTGCTGGCCCGTGAAGTGGAGAAACTCAGCGGTCAGCGCAACGTCCACGCCAAGCACACGGCCATCGCGATGGAGCAGAAGCCATGAGAGCCCTCGACTGGATCACCCTGACGGTTTGCTTTTGCATGTTCAGTTCGCTGGCGCTCGCCCACGAAGGGCACGAAGAGCCGGCACCGGCGGTGGCCGCCGTTGCCGCACCGCCAGCCAGCGGCACGCGCGATGCAAAAACCTGGTTCACCGACACGCCGTTGCAGGACCAGAACGGCGAGACCCTGCGGTTCTACAGCGACGCGCTGCAGAACCGCGTGGTGCTGCTCAATGTGATTTTCACGAGTTGCAACGATGCCTGCCCGCTGATCACCCGCAAGCTCAAGGAAGTGCGTGAGGTGCTGGGCGACAAGGCTGACGGCATCACTTTTATCTCCCTTACCAGTGATCCGCTGCGGGACACCCCGGCGGTACTCAAGGCTTACACCTTGAAGCAGGGCGTCGATGGTCCCCACTGGCTTTTTCTTACTGGCGACAAGGCGCAGATGGACCTGGTACTGGGGCGCATCGGCCAGATCGTGCCGACCCCCGAGCAGCATTCAACACAACTGATCGTGGGTGACGTGGCCAACAAACGCTGGAGCAAAATCCGTCCCGATGCCCCGGCCGCCGCCATTGCCCAGCGCTTGCAATTGCTGACAATGCCTGTGGCCGGCCGTTGAGCCTGCGCCATGAAAACCTCACTCATCCTCGGCCTGTTACTGCTCAGCGGTCTCCATTTCGCCGCCGAAGCGTTGCCGCTGAGCCCCAACGAAAGCGCCGGTAAACGGCTGTATCGCGAGGGTGTGTCCGGCACTGGCGAGCCGATCATGGCGCGGGTCGGGGCGGCGGACATACTGTTGCCGGCCACCAGCCTGCCGTGCGCCAACTGCCACGGCGCCGATGGCCTCGGGCGGCCCGAAGGCGGGGTGCGACCGCCGGATCTCAGCTGGTCGCGGCTCACCAGCACTTACGGTCAGCAGCAAATCAATGGCCGTCATTACCCGGCGTATACCGAAGGTACGTTGGCGCGTGCCATTCAGGAAGGGCGTGATCCGGGCAACAATCGGCTCGATCCGGCGATGCCGCGATTCGTCCTGTCGACGAATGATCAGCGCAACCTCACGGCCTACCTCAAACGCGTGGCCGATGACCGCGACCCCGGCCTGACCCCCGACAGTCTGCACCTGGGCACGTTGTTGCCACGCCAGGGACCGTTGAGCGAGGAGGGTGCCACGGTGGCGGCGGTGCTCAAGGGCAGCGTCGCGCGAATCAACGAAGCGGGCGGGGTTCATGGCCGGCAGTTGCGCCTGACCATCGTCGATCCGGGCCCGGACCGAGCCAGTGCCGAGCAGGCGCTGGATCAGTTGATCGAGCAGGAACAGGTGTTCGCCCTGATCGCGCCGCTGGCACCGGCACTGGACCTGGACCTGGCCGCGCGCCTGGAGCGGGCCGGCATTCCGCTGATCGGACCGCTGTCGTTGCTGGGCACGGCGCAGGCCAGTCGGCAGATTTTCGAGCCGCTGCCGGGTTTGCGCGAGCAACTGATCGCCCTGGCCGATTACGCCACCGACAATTTGCGGGTGCTCCAGGGACCGACGCTGATCCTCTATCCGGACGAGCCGAGTCAACGGCTGGCAGCGCAGAACCTCAGCCAGTACCTGCAAGATCACGCCTGGCAAAAGGTCAGTCTGAAAACCTACGACTCGGCGCAGGATGAACTGCCACTGGGCTCGCGTTCGGTGTTTTACCTGGGCAGCGGCGGCGGTTTCAGTCGCCTCGCCGAGCGCTTGCAGGAGGCGGGGCAAGTGCCTTACCTGTTCGCCGCGTCGAACCAGGTGGCGGGTGATCTGTTGCAGGTGCCCAGTGCTTTTTCCCGGCGGGTGTTTCTGGCTTATCCGTTCGTACCCAGTGACTGGACGCTGGCCGGACGCCTGGCCCTGACCCAATTGCGCAAGCACCAGGGGCTCGGCGGTCAGCATGCAGTGCTGCAAGTCGGCGCGTTCAGTTCGATGTTGCTGCTCAGCGAAGGCATGAAACAGGCCGGGCGCGACGCCAGCCGCGAGAAACTCATCAGTGCGCTGGAAGGCCTGCGCGACTTCGATACCGGGCTGACCCCGCCGATCAGCTTCGGCCCGGGCCGCCGCCTGGGCTTGAGTGGCGCGCATATCGTCACCGTGGACTTGCCCGACCAGCGCTTTTATCTGGTCGCACCCTACAAACCTATTGCTGCTACACCCTGACTGGAGGTCTCGATCATGACGTTCAAGACTCTGCTGCTCCTGCTCACGATGTGGGTTCCCGTGGCGTTCTGTAGCGATGGCCCGGCCGCCGCGCGGGTCAATGGCGAGGAAATTTCCGAGTTCCGCCTGGAGCGCTATTTCGCCGAGTACCTGGAGGACCAGGGCCGGGCGCTGGGCAGCCTCCGCAATCCCAAGGCCTACAAGCAATTGCGTCAGGCGGCACTGAGGGCCTTGATTGACAAAGAATTGCTGTGGCAGGAAGCCGTCAAGCGCGGGGTGGTGATCAGTGACGAGGTGGTGCAAAGCCAGGTCGATCAGACCCGGCAAGCCATGGGCGGTGCCGACGTGTTCACCCGGCGCATGGAAGACGCCGGTTTCGACGAGGCCGCGTATACCGAGTACACCCGCCGCGAACTTGCGGCCCAGCAGGTGTTTGCCGACCTCGCCAAGGTCGCCGGGCCAGACGAAAAACAGGTCCGCGCGTTCTATGACGAGCATCGCGCCGAGATGAGCCGGCCGGAAGAAATCCAGGCACGGCACATTCTGATCAAAGTGCCTCAAGGCGCTGATTCCGCCACAGTCGAAGCAGCCCGGCTACGCTTAGAGGAGATGCAGGTGAAAATCAGTCAGGGTGAGGACTTTGCCAGCGTGGCCCGGGCCGGTTCCGAAGACGCTTCTGCGAGCGAGGGCGGTGATCTGGGCTATTTCCCTCGCGGGCGGATGATGCCGGAATTCGAAGCAGTGGCCTTTGCCCTGGCACCGGGGGCTGTCAGTACACCGGTGCGAACACCGCTGGGCTGGCATTTAATCTACCTACAGAACCACTTGGAGGCGACCGATGTCTCAGAGGTGCAAGGGCTTGAAATGGTCAGGGCTTACCTTGCCCGACAGCAACAGGCTCAAGCTCGTCTACAGGTGCTCGCGCAGCTGCGATCAAGCAATCGAATCGAACGGATTGACGATGATTGAAGGTTCCCCCCCAATAGTGGGGGAAAGCTTCCAGGGATATCCGAGCGCTTCCCCGCCTTTGGGGGATGGAGATTCTGGACGAAATGGTTTTTTCATGAAAATCAAAGACGTGCAACGGTAAAAAAACCGGCGCTCAGCCTGGCATGAAGTGTGCGTTAGCCCCATTGAAGGCGCGTACTCCCAGGGCTGGAACATCGGACCTGCGGTTTCAAGGAGTCGACCTTGTTAAACAAAGTACTGGTTGTCGAAGACGAACAGCTGCTGGCGGAAAACCTTCAGGGTTACCTGCAGGCGCAAGCGCTGGAAGTCCGGATAGCTCACAACGGTGAATCTGCAATCGGTGAAGCCGAACGCTTTTTACCCGATGTGATGGTGTTCGATTACCGCTTGCCCGACATGGAAGGCTTTGAGGTGCTCGATGCTGTCCGCCAGAACAGGAAGTGTCATTTTGTGCTGATTACCGGGCACCCAACCGCTGAAGTCTGTGAGCGGGCCCGGCAACTGGGCGTCAGCCATATCCTGTTCAAACCGTTTCCATTGGCGGAATTGGCCCGAGCGGTCTGCGACCTTCTGGGGATGGAGCGCGGACCCAGAGCGAGCATGTCCGAGGGATTCGTCGAACGACGCCAGAGCAGGACCGAGAGTTTCCCGCTGCAGTTGTACGACGGCAGTTGGGTGCTGGCAGATCGTCGACGAAGTCTATCGACCTCCATGGCACCAGACGACGAACAATTGCTCACCGGGGAGTAGTGGCGCGACAAGACGTTCCGGCATCCGCCGCAATGGCCTGCCGCGTCGACAGGGCTCAAAGCCCCCGGCGTTGGAGAGCATGCCATGGACCGTCTATCCCTTGCCGTCGAACCGGCGCTGTTGGACTGTGTACCGTCTCGATTTTCCAGTGAGCAACTGGCCCAGGCCAGGGCCAGGGCCACCCGTTCCGGCGAACGTATCCTGGAAGCCCTCGGGGTGTTGTGCGAACTGGCCCCCATGCCTTTCATCCAGTGCCTGGGCGCTACCCTGTATTATCCGGTGCTCGACACCGACGCCTTGTTTCAGGCCACCCCGGTGTTCGATCGGGTCACCCTGGCCCAATGCCTCAAGCGCGAATTCATCCTGCTGCGTCACGACGATGCGGTCATTGGTGTGTTTGCCGACCCGTTCGACACGACTCGCCTGGCCTGGATCGACGACTGCCTGCACGGCGCGTCGCTGTACCTGGTGCATGCCGACGACCTGAAGGCCTACCTGGCACGCCACGAAGAGAGCTTCCACGCCGTGGAATCGCTCAACGCCCAGGCCGACGCCAATATCGAAATCGATACCCTGCAAAGCCTGTCCCTGACCAGCATCAGCGAAGACGCCAGCGTGGTGGTCAAACTGGTCAACTCGACCCTCTACGACGCGCTGAAAATGCACGCCAGCGATATCCATCTGGGCACCACCGGCAGCGGCCTGGTGATCAAGTACCGGATCGATGGTGTGCTGAACAACATCAGCAAAATCCAGGGCAGCGAATTCGCCGAGCAAGTGATTTCCCGGGTCAAGGTCATGGCCGAACTGGACATCGGCGAAAAGCGCGTGCCCCAGGACGGTCGCTTCAAGATCGGCATCAGCGGCCGGCAGATCGACTTTCGGGTCTCGATCATGCCGAGCATTTTCGGTGAAGACGCAGTGTTGCGGGTCCTCGACAAACAGGACCTGGCCGACAAGGTCTGCGGCGTGCAGTTGCAAGCCCTGGGCTTCGAAGACGAAACCCTGCGCCATCTGCGTCGGCTGGCGGCCGAACCTTACGGCATGGTGCTGGTGACCGGCCCCACCGGTAGCGGCAAAACCACCACGCTGTACGCGATGATCACCGAGATCAACCACGGCGTGGAAAAGATCATCACCATTGAAGACCCGGTGGAATACCAATTGCCGGGCGTGCTGCAAATCCCGGTCAACGAAAAGAAAGGCCTGACCTTCGCTCGTGGTTTGCGTTCGATCCTGCGCCATGACCCGGACAAAATCATGGTCGGTGAAATCCGCGACCCCGACACCGCACAGATCGCCGTGCAATCGGCGCTCACCGGGCACCTGGTGTTCACCACCATTCACGCCAACAACGTGTTCGACGTGATCGGTCGTTTCACCCAGATGGAAATCGACCCTTACAGCCTCGTCTCCGCCCTCAATGCCGTGCTGGCCCAGCGCTTGATCCGACTGGTCTGCGCCAGTTGCAGCGCGCCGAGCAACCCGACTGACGAAGAACTGCGCGCTTCGGGCCTCGATCCGCAACAGGTTGATCACTACCACTTCGTCCACGGCAAGGGCTGCGGCCATTGCCGGGGCACCGGGTATCGCGGGCGTACGGCGATTGCTGAACTGCTGCACCTCGACGACGAGCTGCGGCAAATGATCGTCGAGCGCCAACCCATTTCGAAAATCAAGGCCCTGGCTTGCAGCCGTGGCTTACGCCTGTTGCGCGAGTCGGCACTGGAGCTGGTTGCAAATGGGCGGACCACGCTCGAGGAGATCAATCGTGTCACTTTTATCTCGTGATCGTTTTGTCGCCGTGCTCGGCGCCAGTGGTGTCGGTCTGGGCCAGCGCCGCGGCAGTGGAACCCTGTGGCTGGGCAGCGTCGGCTTTATCGACGAAGGCTTCCATGCCTGGGCGGTGGCGCTGGAAACCCTCGACCGTCTGCTGGCCGAACACACCCGTCCCGGTGACGAATTGAGTGTGGTGATCTCGGGGCACTTCAGCCGCTTCTGTCTGGTGCCCTGGAGCGAACAGATCAGCAGCCCTGCCGAATTGCTCGGTTTTGCCCAACTGTGTTTCGAAGACCTTTACGGTGTGCCGACTCAACCCTGGAGCATGGTGCTGTCGGCTGAACCGGCGGGCTACGACCGGGTCGCCACCGCACTGCCGCAAGACTTGCTGACGCAGCTGCGCACGCAGGTCGCCGCTCGTGGCCTGCGCCTGCGTTCGGTGCAGCCGTACCTGATGGCGGCGTTCAATCATTTCGATAAAAGCTTCGACGCCGACGACTTCCTGTTCGTGGTCGCCGAGCCGGTGCGCAGCGTCTTGCTGCTGGCCCGGGAAGGGCGCTGGACATCGGTGCGTTCGGTGGGCAGCAGCGACAGCGACGCCGCACTGACGGCATTGATCGGTCGTGAAAACCAATTGCAGGCGTCCACCAGCGACCGGCCGCTGAGCGTTTATCTTCATGCGCCGGCGCGCATTGACTCGCACCCTGACGTACCCGGCGTGCACTTGCGCACCCTCGAAGAAGACCGGACATCCGTACGCGATGGCTTGTACGTCATGTCCCGCGCGGTGGCCTGATATGCGCGCCCTGATGCTCGATTTCCAGCCGCCTCGCCGCTCGGGCCCTTTGGGCTGGAGCCTGCTGGCCGGTGGCGTGGTGCTGACGCTGACCTGCTTGCTGGTTCAGCAGCACCTCAGTGAACAGGCCGCGCAACAGCAAGGCCATTTGCAAACCACCCAGCGCGGTCTCACCGGCGACACCGGCAGCAAGGTCAGCCTGACCCCGGCCGAAGCCCGCGAACAGGCGCACAACCTGGCCGAGATGCGCAAGGTGTCCCAGCAATTGCGCCGGCCTTGGGAGCGCCTGTTCGCCATGCTCGAAGCCATGCCCCGGGACGACATTGCTTTATTGACCCTGACCCCGGATGCCCGCAAAGGCCAGGTGCGAATCAGCGCCGAAGCGCGGGACCTGGAAGCCATGCTCGACTTCCACCGCAGCCTCGAAGCCAGCGACGAGCTGTCCGATGTGTCGCTGCTCAGCCACGAAATCGTCGCGAACGTGCCGGAACACCCGGTGCAATTCAACCTGTCGGCTACCTGGGAGATTGGCGATGCAAATCCCTAGATTGATCGTCCACGAATACCTGCAAGGCTTGGGCATTCCCGGCCTGGCAGGGCTGGCGATGTTGCTGCTGGCGCTGGTGTATGGCCTGGTCGGCCTGATGCCTGACTGGCAGTCGCTGCAAACGCTCAGCCAGCAGACTCGCGAAGCCGGCGAATACCTGGCCAACGTCGAAGACGGCACGGTTGCCGCTCCGGTGGTGCCGCAACGTCAGCTCGACGATTTCCGCAGCAAGTTGCCGTCCCAGCCTCAGGCCACCGTGGCCATCGACAAGATCTACGCGCTGGCAGCCCAGGAACACATCACCCTGGCGCGTGGTGAATATTCCCTGGGCATCGACCCCAAGACGCACCTGGCCCGGTATCAGATTCTGCTGCCGGTGCGCGGCAGCTACCCGCAACTGCGGCGCTTCCTGCATGCCTTGCTCGGCCAGTTGCCGGCGGTGGTGGTGGAAGACGTGGAGTTCCAGCGTAAAAAAATCGCCGACACCGACCTCACCGGGCGGATCCGCATGACCCTTTACCTGTCGAGGTCATGATGAATACCAAACGCGTAGTGGGCTGGGTGGCGTTCTTCGGCATGGCGGTGGCGCTGACCTGGCTGCCTGAATATTTCACGTCGTCGCAGGAGGGCGATGCTTCGGTTGCCGCCCTGGCTACCCCGGCTAAAAGCAAAATCCGCGGTGCACTGCCCGCCACGGCAGCCGGTAAAACTGCGGCGGCAGTCAAGGACCTGGGCCCGGCTGGCGACCTGTTCGCCGCCCGCAACTGGAAGGCTGCGCAGCAGCTTGCCACTGTCACCGAACAACCCGTCAACCTGACCCCGGTCGTGCAAGCCCCCAGCGCACCACCGATGCCTTTCCAGTTCATTGGCAAGCTGAGTGACCGTTCGGACCTGCAAGTGTTTTTGCAGAACGGCGAAAAAATATACGTCGTACGCAAGGGGGATGTGATCGACGAAACCTGGCGGATAGAAGGGATTTCCGATGTGGAACTCAGTTTTGTCTACCTGCCTCTGCATTTGTCTCAGACTTTGTCTGTGGGGAGCACGCAATGAACAGATCCCGTTTGCTGTTGAGCCTTTGCCTTTGTGCAGGGTTGGCCGCGTGCAGTTCCGCGCAGGTCGCCAAGCAAGAGGCGACCGACCTGATGGAGTCGGGACAGTACGAAGCCGGTTTGGCCCGCATCCAGGAAGGGCTGAAGGAGAACCCTCGCAACACCGAGCTGCACCTGGCCCTGAACAGCAGCCGTGCTCGTGCAGTGACGGCGCTGTTGACCCAGGGCGACATGGATCGCGCTCAGCGTGATTTCGCTTCCGCCCGCCTGAATTACGGCCGGGTGTTGACCGTCGAACCGAACAACCGCCGTGCCCAGGACGCGCTGCGTCAGCTCGATCACATGCGCAGCCTGGATGAAAAACTCGAATTGGCCCGTGGCGACCTGCGTCGCGGCGACATCTACGGTGCCGACCGTCAGGTGAAACAAATCCTCGATCTGGACCCTAAAAATGAAGGGGCGCTGGAGCTGCAAAGCAACGTCCGCCTGGTGCAAAGCCGCAACGTGATTGCGTATCCACAACTGCGGACCCGTCTCGACCGTCCGGTGACCCTGGAATTTCGCGACGCCAACTTGAAAACCATCTTCGAAGTGCTGTCGCAGGTCGCCGGTTTGAATTTCATCTTCGACAAGGACCTGCGCCCGGACATGAAAGCCACGATCTTCGTGCGTGACGTGCGCATCGAAGACGCCGTGGAATTGCTGCTGCAACAGAACCAGCTGCACCAGAAGGTGGTGAACGAAAACACCTTGCTGATCTACCCGGACTCGCCGCAGAAGCTCAAGGATTACCAAGAGCTGGTGATGCGCACCTTCTACCTGACCAGCATCGATGCCAACACCGCGCTGAACATGATCAAAACCATGCTCAAGACCCGCGACGTGTTCGTCGATGAACGCCTCAATACCCTGACCATGCGCGACTCTGAAGACGCGATCCGCATGGCCGAAAAACTCCTGCAATCGCAGGATCAGTCCAACCCTGAAGTGGTGCTGGAAGTGGAGGTGATGGAAGTCGCGACTCAGCGGATTCTCGACCTTGGCCTGCAATGGCCGAACACCTTCGGCGTGGTCAACAGCGACGGCTCGGCCGTGACCCTGCTCGATCAACTCAAAGGCATCAACTCCAGCCGGATCTCCATCTCGCCGTCGCCGCAGGCCAAGATCAACGCCCAGGACAACGACATCAACACCCTGGCCAGCCCGGTGATTCGGGTCAGCAACCGCGAACAGGCGCGCATCCACATCGGTCAGCGCGTGCCGATCATCAGCGCCACCTCGGTGCCCTCGACTCAAGGCCCGGTGATCACTGAAAGCGTCACCTACCTGGACGTCGGTCTGAAGCTCGAAGTGCAGCCGACCGTGCATTTGAACAACGAAGTGGCGATCAAAATTGCTCTGGAAGTGAGTAACGCCACGCCACTGGAACCGACCCGTCAGGGCACCATTCCGGTCCAGGTCGATACCCGCAACGCCCAGACCACCTTGCGTCTGCATGACGGCGAAACCCAGATCCTCGCCGGCCTGATGCGCAACGACCATGGCGCCACCGGCAACAAGATCCCCGGCCTTGGCGATATTCCCGGCCTGGGCCGCTTGTTTGGCAGCAACAAGGACACCGTCGGCAAGTCGGAGCTAGTGCTCTCCATCACCCCGCGGATCGTGCGCAACCTACCGTACCAGAGCCCGTCGGACATGGAGTTCACCACCGGTACCGAAACCAGCATGCACATTCAGGCACCGGAGCGCGGGATGGACTCGGCGATTCGCTCAGAGACCCTCAGTGCTCCGGTTGCCTCCACCCACGGTGTCGTCGAGAAGCCTTGATCATGAACGCCTCGCAACGCGGTTTTACCCTGATCGAAGTCGTGGTGACGCTGGCCCTGATCGGCTTGCTGGCCGGCATGGCCGCGCCGCTGACCGAGACCGTGGTGCGCCGGGGCAAGGAGCAGGATCTGCGCGCAGCGCTGTACCAGATTCGCGATGCCATCGACGCCTACAAACGTGCTTTCGACGCCGGCTACATCGAGAAATCCCTGGACAGCAGCGGCTACCCGCCGAACCTGCAAGTGCTGGTGGACGGTGTGCGTGATGTACGCAGCGCCAAGGGGGCCAAGTTCTTCTTTTTACGGCGCGTGCCCCATGACCCGCTGGCGCCGGTCAAGCGTGACGACGACGGTGGCTGGGGCGTGCGCTCCTACGACAGTACGGCTCAAAACCCGCGCGAAGGCGAAGACGTCTTTGACGTTTACTCCAAGGCTCGCGGCAAAGGTCTCAACGGCATCGCCTACCGGGAGTGGTGAGATTATGCGTCGGGAAAAGGGGTTTACCCTGCTGGAACTGATGGTGGTCATGGCAATCATCGCCACCCTGATGACCATCGCGTTGCCACGTTATTTCAACAGCCTCGAGGTCTCGAAAGAGACCACGCTGCGCCAGAGCCTGTCGGCCATGCGCGAAGCACTGGATCACTACTACGGCGACACCGGGCGTTATCCCGATTCCATCGAGCAGCTGGTCGAGCAGCGTTACCTGCGTAACCCGCCGATGGACCCGATCGCTGAACGCAAAGACCTTTGGGTGCTGGTGGCGCCGCCTGACGGCGTCTCGGGTGGGGTCGCCGATATCAAAAGCGGAGCCATAGGGAGGGCGCGTGATGGCAGCCTGTATTCGGAGTGGTAAGCCTTCGAACGAGGCCGGTTTCACTTACCTGGGCGTGCTGTTTCTGATCATGTTGATGGGCCTGGGCCTGGCCAGCGCTGGCGAGTTGTGGTCCACCGCCTCGCGCCGTGATCGTGAACGCCAGTTGCTCTGGGTCGGTACTCAATATGCCCAGGCATTGCGCAGCTACTACCGCAGTTCACCTGGCGTGGCTCAGTACCCAAAAGAACTGGCGGACCTGTTGCAGGACGAGCGTTTTCCGTCGCCCAAACACCACTTGCGCAACCTGTACCCGGACCCGATCGGGGGTGGCGAATGGACGCTGATGCGCGGTTTCGACGGGCGCATCACCGGCCTCAACAGCCCCTCCACGGACACGCCGCTCAAGCAGGCGGATTTCCCCACGCAATGGTCGGACTTCACCGGCATGGCGAGTTACAAGGACTGGCAGTTCGTCGCCGAGAAGGCCTTCCTCGAGGGTGCGTCCGCGCCGAAAGGCCCCTCCAAAAACGCCTCAGGCGTTGGGGCGGTGATGCCATGAACAGACACTGGCTACCGGCCCTGGTTCTGATGCTGATGACGTCCTTCGTGTCGGCCGCTGAAGAGGACGAAATGTTGGGTTTTATCGTCGACGACACGATCTCGCACATCGGCCACGACTTTTATTACTCGTTCAGTGAACGCCTGCGCGCCACCAGCCCGATGGACTTCAACCTGGTGGTGCGCGAACGTCCTTCGGCACGCTGGGGCAGCCTGGTGACCGTGGAATATCAGCAACGATTGGTTTATCGGCGCTTCCTGCCGCCGAACACCGTGGAGTTGAAGGACGAGGCCTATGAGGCTGCCGATCTCGTCCGCGTGCAGATCGTCCAGCGCAAGCTGGAAGCCTTGTTGCAGGACACCACCGACCTTGAGAGGGACGAACTATGAACATTGGAGCTTTCTCGCAACGCACGGGCATGTGGTTACTAGGGTTGGGCAGCTGTGGGCTGGTCCAGGCCACGGAGCTGGTCTACACACCCATCAACCCGTCGTTTGGCGGCAACCCGTTGAACGGGACCTGGTTGCTCAACAACGCCCAGGCGCAGAACGACTACGACGACCCGGACTTGAAGGACCGTGCATCCGTGGCCGGCGCTTCGGCCCTGGAGCGTTTCACCAGCCAGCTGCAATCACGACTGCTAGGCCAGTTGATGGACAACATCTCCGCGGGCAATGCCGGGAGCCTGACCACCGACGCTTTTGTTGTGAACGTCATCGATGACTCCGGCGCACTGACTATTGAAGTGACCGACCGAGCGACCGGTGAAGTTTCCGAAATCCAGGTGAATGGCCTGGCCCCTTGACGGGGATTTGGGTCGATGGGGAGTTAAGGACATGAAAAAAATAATTGCGCTAGGACTGATGTTGGCGGCATTACAAGGGTGCAGTTTGCGCGAGCCGATGGGGGCCGAGCAGGACACCGAATCACCGACCCTGACACCTCGGGCGTCGACCTATTACGACTTGCTGAACATGCCACGACCCAAGGGCCGGTTGATGGCGGTGGTGTATGGCTTCCGGGATCAGACCGGGCAGTACAAACCGACCCCGGCCAGTTCGTTTTCCACCAGCGTGACCCAGGGCGCGGCCAGCATGTTGATGGATGCGTTGCAGGCCAGTGGCTGGTTTGTGGTGCTGGAACGGGAAGGGCTGCAGAACCTGTTGACCGAACGCAAGATCATTCGCGCCTCGCAGAAAAAGCCCAATACGCCGGTGAATATCCAGGGCGAGTTGCCGCCGTTGCAGGCTGCCAATTTGATGCTGGAGGGCGGGATTATTGCCTATGACACCAACGTGCGCAGTGGCGGGGAAGGGGCGCGGTATCTGGGGATCGACATTTCCCGGGAGTATCGGGTGGATCAGGTGTCGGTGAACCTTCGTGCCGTGGATGTGCGCAGTGGGCAGGTGTTGGCCAATGTGATGACGAGCAAGACTATCTACTCTGTTGGGCGCAGTGCCGGGGTGTTCAAGTTTATCGAGTTCAAGAAGTTGCTGGAGGCTGAGGTGGGGTACACCACGAACGAACCGGCGCAGTTGTGTGTGTTGTCGGCGATCGAGGCGGCCGTTGGGCATTTGCTGGCGCAGGGGATTGAGCGGAATTTGTGGCAGGTGGCGGGGGATAATTCTTCGGCTGACAACAATGCGACGCTTGACCGCTACCTGGCTCAGAACAAGGTTGTGCCTGAGGGTGAGGAAGAGTGAACCGAGGCGGCCTTCGGGCCGACCTGGTTTTTGATCTTTTGATCTTTTGATCTTTTGATCTTTTGATCTTTTGATCTTTTGATCTTTTGATCTTGGCGGCCTGATAGCCGACCAAGCTCTGGCAGATGTAACCTGACCAAACTGTGAGAGCTGGCTTGCCTGCGATGGCGACCTGATTGCCGACCTATTTCTTTCAGGTGTACATATCCATTTCTGCGGTAACGGCCGCTAATGGTTTCGCTTTTACAGCGAGTCCCTTTTTCAAACGCCAAAAAGGAACCAAAAGGCTTCGCCCCAGCGTTCGGTCCCTCGCTTAGGCTCGGCGTTCCTTCGTTCCGGCATTCATCTGGGGGCATCGCCTCCGGTTGGCTTCGCTTCAACCTCCTCTCGATGTGTTCGACTGCGTCGAACGGCGCTGCGCGCCTGCCCCCAGATGAACACCTCCACTCAGCCTCCCGAAGGGGCGGGCAGATCAAGATCAAGAGCTGCAGGCGAGCTAACGCTCGGCCTGTTGAGTGGTGGATTACGGCTGTGGGTTTGTGTTGTGCTTTAAATCCACCCCTCATCGGAACGCCGCCCGTCGATCCCTCCCGAAACGTCGGACCGGCCCATAGGGGCGAGGGGGAGAGGGAGAGGGAGTTGATCTTGTGCTTTTCAAAACCTGAATTCGATTCGTAATTGCAGGTCGTTAAATTTCTTTTAAACACCTCGGTCAGTTCCCTCACCTAGGCTCGGCTAAACCAGGCCCGTGTATCTGGCCCAACCACACATTGCAAACATCCAGACAACGCAGAATAGATTGATATGACCAGGAATTACGATCCAAGGCCGCAGATGTGCAGGAAACGTCTTCACTTCTTCAATTGAGACGGGATCTAAACGGCGCTGATACTTGAATACCAATAGGGAATAGACCATTCCCATACTTCCTAGCCGGCTCAAGAAACTGCCGGACGGTTTAAATCGGTATTGCTCGACCAGATTCGATTTCACAAAGTGCGCCTGGCATTCCTCCGCTTTGACGTAGGCGGCGTATACCGATACCGCTGTGTTCACCAACATCACTGCCGCCCAAAGTAAACAAGATGCCAAAAACGCCCAGTCATGCCGACTCATGGAGCGGTAACCTGATAAAGCATTTCGCCGGCAACTTCACCGAGAACTGCCCCCCCGTCTGCAGTACCGGCGATCACAGCCCCACTCACCACCAACATACAAACGAGTCCACCTAGCCCTGCCGTTCCAGCGCCAATGGCTGCACATGTTGCAGGGGCAACCATCGGGGCCAGTCGGCCTGCCGCTATGCCACCCAAAACGTTGCCAGACAATTTCGAGCCCTCCACAAACTTCACCTGACGACATTCCTCTTCGCGCCCACTGCGGCAAGTCTCGCTAATTTTCATTGCGGCTGAACCTGCACCCAGAGCAATCGCCACGTAACCACCTACCTTCATATATTTAGCGGCTTGAGAGACTGCCGAGATGTTCGTTGCGTAACCCGGTAACTGCGTTGGAGAACCTGCTTTGTTCCAATGATGAATAGTTTTGCGAGACGAAAGCCCCAACGCTCTTTTGAGCTTAGGATGATCTGCGAGCCCGAGTCCCTTACGCACCAAAGGCCCGAAACCGGCGTCCAGTTTCGCCATCAGGCGTTTGCGTCGAGCAAAAAACTCTGGTGAATGAAGATGACGATGTTGTCGGTACTGCTCTTGATGTAAGCGCTCCAATTCTTTGAGAGTGTCTCCGAGGTCTTCCAGTGACGACCGACCATAAACGACGCCACGCCTAGTCCACCTGAAGAGATACCTAGAAACGGTTCTATAACCTCATGGTGTTCAACCATAAACGAAGCCTCTTCATCACTCAGATCATTGAGCGCCTCGTTGACCTTCTCGGCAGCAATCATCATCTGCGCCTCTTCACGCCGGCACATGTAGTGCCGTGGATCGCTGAAGATCACCATTTGCCCCGGTTTCACCCTTTCGCCGAGATGGCGATTGAGCGAACGAAATTCGCGACGTAACGCATCGCTTGGCGAACTCTCGTAAAGTGAGCGTTCCGACGACTCAAGACTCATGGCCTTTTCAACAATATGAAAGCCCGACTCGGCCGGTTTGGGCTGCGTGAAGGCGTGATCTTCGACCAGATGTTGCGCCGGGGGGGGCGGGTTTGGTTTTGAAACCGTTCCATGATCCGCCTCCGTTATCCGTATTGACGCGAGGTGTGACTATCGCCCAATCGCCGTTGCTCACGGCCTGAATCAGTTTTTGCTGGTGGGCGGTTTGCATGTAGTTGGAGCGGTTGGCG
The DNA here is from genome assembly GCF_054898115.1 of Pseudomonas sp. MDT1-16. Taxonomy (NCBI): domain Bacteria; kingdom Pseudomonadati; phylum Pseudomonadota; class Gammaproteobacteria; order Pseudomonadales; family Pseudomonadaceae; genus Pseudomonas; species Pseudomonas sp. MDT1-16. The sequence goes on along the minus strand of NZ_CM142717.1, from coordinate 3,949,224 downwards.
CCCACGGCATTCAGCAGGTCGTCGAAGCCTTGTAAGTCGTATGGGTAGTTCAGGGCCTGACGAAGCGCATCGGCAGCTTGATGGTTGTCGAGTACTTGGCCGCTCTGGCCGGCGAGTTGGTGTTGGGGGATGAGTTTGGTCACGCTTTGTGCCCGGTCCTTGGAAACGGGGCACTTTGGCGATAGGGCTCAATGGTGGATGCCGGGGGATTCGGTTTGGCTTGTAGGGGAAGTCCGAATTTTTCTCGGTGTTTGGGGGAGGGTGGTTTGTCAGTAGGTTATTGGCCTGCCTGCGATTGCGGCCTGACAGCCGACCAGTCTCTTGCAGATGGACCCAGTCCAACAGGGAATATGTGCTGATTCGAGGGGCGTGTTTAATGGCGTTTAGCGTTACTTCCTGAAAGCTACAGATCCTTGCGCCGTTGCCTACGACTACGCCAGAATCCGCCGGCTTGTACGCTTTGTATCTGGTCTTTATCGTTTCCGGGCCGCTGAATTCAGCGGCCGGGTTTAGCGACCCGGACTATTCAAAGTGCATCAGCGTTCCAGACTTTCTTGCTGACTTTTGATGTCTGCAATTACGTTATGGTGGCTGTATGCGGGAGATCTTCGGGTCTACCGGGTGCCTTTGGCCGGTTCGCTAACCTGCATACAGTCGCCACCCTTACTTGTTTAGCGACAGGTTCTGGTGGCGCTATTTTCCAAAGGAGCTTCACCATGTTCAAAGCCACACCCAATCCCCCAGGAACCGACACCGTTTCCCCCTACGCGTCACCCGATTCAAAAAAACTCCACGAAGCCGCCGACCGCGCCCTCGACCATTACCTCAATCCCCACGAAGACATACCCGAGCGCAAACCGAGGACGATGTTCGTCATCGCCCCGGACATCGACACCGAAAGCCTGTTGGCACACGCCTGTGAATCGCTGGCTTCGGCGAGTGTCATGGCCAGTGATTTCGCGGTGTTTGTGGAGGGGCCACAGCGCAGCATGTTATTGGGCATCCAGCAGGTCATCATGCTGGCCGACCTGGCGGTGAATCGGGCGCTGGATAACATCGATCCGCAGGCGTAAGCCGTACCATCGATCATTCCCACGCAGAGCGTGAGAACGATCAACCGGGACAGGCAAAAAACCGCGACCCTCCAAGGGCCGCGGTTTTTTATGCAGCGCGATTATTGCTGCAGCACAGTCGCCTTGTTGTCAGCACCCAACTGCTGCACGGTCGCAGTCTGGGTCATGCCACTCTGAGTGACGCTGGCGATGTTGCCGGTGCCGCCCTGAGTGACGTAGGCCACGTTCATGGTGCCGGACTGGTCGAAGTTGGTGGTGTTGCCGATGCCGGTGCTAGTGCCCTGGGCCAGGTTGGTGGTGCCGCGCTGGTCGGCGATGAGGATGTTGTCGCTGCCGTTCTGGTCGAAGTACAGCTCGTTGTAATTTTCAGCCTGTTTGACCGTGGTTTTGTTGCCGGTGCCCGTCTGGCTGGTGGTCATGATGTGGCCGACGCCGTCTTGTTTGAAGCTGGCGGTGTTGTTGTTGCCGGCCTGGGTAATGGTTGCGCGCTGGCTGCTGCCGAATTGGCCGCCCAGTTGCGGGCCTTTCCAGTCGCTGGCGTAGACCTTGTTTTCAGTCCCCACGGAGGTGGCGTTCAGCACATGGCTGTCGCCGCTCTGATAGGTGAAGTGCACGTTGCCGGTGCCTTGTTGATAGAGCGCCAGGACCGAGCCGACGGAGTCGAACTGGTCGGCATAGATCGCGTTGACGTCGCCGACTTGCAGGACCTGGGCATTGTTGTTTTCGCCGAAGCTTTGGTCGACCACGGTCTCGTTGGTTTGCCCGTACTGGTTGACGGTGGCCTCGCTGGCGGTTTGCCCGCCTTGCCAGACTTCGGCGCCGTTGAAGTCGCCGAACTGGTTGATGGTCACGGTGCCGCCGTTGCCATCGCGCTGGTCGCCATAGGCGTAGTTGCCTTCGCCCGCCTGGTTGAGATTGATCTGGCCACCCATGTGGGCGATCTGTTCGGCGGTGGCGTAGTTGGCGGTGCCGTACTGGATGATCACTGCTGCGTTGGCAGTGCCCAGTTGGATCTGTTCGATATTGGCCTCGTTGCTGTCACCAAACTGGAAGGTTTGACCGGAGGTGCCTTCCTGACTGTCCTGATAAATGAACGAGAAGTTGCCGGTGCCTTGCTGTTGTTGCAGCGCTTCGTTGCCGCCCATGCCGATCGACTGGCTGGCATGGCTGGAGTTGCCGCTGCCGACCTGTTGTTGGGTGATGGTGCTGCCGTTCTCGAACAGTTGCTCGGCGTAACCGGCGTTGTAGTCGCCGAGTTGATCTTGGGTGATGGTGCCCGTGGCGTTGTCTTGCACCGCCGCGGCATCGTTGCCCTGGCCAAGTTGTTGCTGGGTGGCGGTACTGAATGGAGCCGCGGTCTGTTTCACATCAGCGACGTTGGCGGTACCGAGCTGGTCCTGGGTGGAAACGCTGTCGTCGGCCATCGCCTGGGCACTGACAATGACCAGGATGGCGGCGGTGAGGGGCGTCAGTTTAAACATGATGAAACCTCCAAATGGTGCAGTGCTTTAGCGGTATTGTTTGACCGAAACGCTCATGCCATTTCCGGACTGGGTCACGGCGCTTGAAAGCCCCGTACCGGCCTGGTCGATGCTGGCGTCGTTGTTGTTGCCGTTCTGGGAAATCTGCGCGCGGTTGTGGCTGCCGGTCTGAGTGATCGAGGCGGCGTTGCCGGAACCTTGCTGGGTGATCATTGCCATCAGGTCGCTGCCTTGTTGCAGGATGTAGGCTTCCTGATTACTGCCCGACTGGACGATGCGACCGAGCAGCGACTGGCCGTTCTGTTGCAGCAGCGCAACGTTGGCCTGGCCGTTCTGATCGATCAGTGCTTGCTGGCCAATCGGTGGGGGTAACTCGCCGAGGTCGGCGCCGGGGGCCAGGTCGTCGTTCTCCATCAAATCGTCGGCGCGCACGCCCGCACTGCTGCAGAGCAGAAGCAGGCAGAGCAGGGCGGCGGTCGACGTTTTCATGGCTGCGTCCTTTAGGAAGAGGCCGGCCCCACCCACCGAATCGGCGGGTGGGGCAAGGGCTCAGTTGGAGATCACCGACACCGTGCGCACGGTGCCCTGGGACGAGCGGATGGTCGCCGTCGGGTTAGCCGACGGAATCACCGTGGTGCTGTTGCTCACCGTCAACCGCCAGCGCCCGGTCACCGGCACCGTGGTGGTGCCCAGGGTTACCAGCACGGTCGGGGTGGTGACCTGCACGGTGATGGTGTTACCGGTGGTCACCGATGAGGTGCCCGCAAAGTCCCAGGTGAAGCGGTTATTGGAGCGGGCCGACACCGTTGCCGTGGTCACCGCAAAAGTTTCCGCAGCAGGCCTTGGCGAGACTTGCACCGTGACCGTGGCCGGTGACGTCGACAGGGCGCCGAAGCTGTCCCGGGCGATGTAGGTGAAGGTCGTGGTGAAGGCCGTCGTGACCGTGGCCGGTGGGGTGTAGGTGATCACCGTGCCGTTGCTGCTGACGGTGCCGCGACCTGCCGGTGGTTGGGTGAAACTGGCGACCGCTAGAGGCACGTTACCTTCCGGGTCGGTGTCGTTGGCCAACACGTTGATCGGAACCGCCACGCCCAGGGTTGCGATGCTGTCGGCGACCGCCGCCGGAGACTGGTTAGGCGCAACGGTAATGGTCACGGTCGCCGCAGCGGTCGAGGCCAGGCCTTTGACGTCTTGAGCCTTGTAGGTGAAGGTCGTGGTCAGCGGTGCATTGACCACGGCGGGTGGGGTATAGACCACCGATGCCGCTCCGTTCAATGCCACGGTGCCTTGGCCGGCGGCCGGTTGGGTCAGCGCGGTAATGCTCAGTGGCGTGTTGCCGTCCGGGTCACTGTCGTTGGCCAACAGGTTGAGGGTGATGGGCACCCCGAAGCTGGTGCTGCCGGTATCGGCAACGGTCATCGGCGCCTGGTTCTCGCCGGTATCCGGTGCGGTCCCGACAACTACGACGAGCTCGGTATCGCTGCCGCCCGCCGCGGATTTGACCGTGACGCTGGCCGGTGGCTGAGTCAGGTCGGCGATGGTCAGGCGTTGCAAGGTGCCGGATTTCGACAGACGTCCGTAACCCTGCGCGACCATGTCTGGCACTGCCACTTCGTCAGTGGAGGTCGCCTCGATCAGCAGGCTGTGATTGCTCCAGTTGTAGTGAGCAGTCTGGATTTTCACCACGTCAGTGAGCTTGCTCGATACCGCCGTAGGGCGAGTGGTACCGGCCGGGTTGGTGGCGGTGAGCACCACGACCGGAGGCACGAGGCCGCTGAACAGACGCTGGCCGAAGTACAACCCTGTGCCGTCACCCACCATGTTGGTCAGGCATGGCGTAGGCGGTGGGCCTGGCACAAGGGCGACGGTTTCGCGGAAGCACAAGGTAGAGCTGTTGTCCGCTTTGCCAAAGACTTCGACCCGGGTGCTGGTACCGGTGCCCGAGGCAGTGCGGCGGTAGGTTGCACGGCTAAGGTCTATATGGGTTTGCGCACGATTGTCGAGGACTTTGCCGGCCAGTGTGAACAGGTTGCTCTCGATCGTCCCGGCCGGGCCCTGGATGCGCACAAAGTTGGTGTTGTTGGGGCTGCCGGTGACTTGTTCGGTGAGGTTCGGGTCGCCGACGAAGGTTTCGATCGCGCCGGTGTCCGGGTTCACTTCGGTGTAGGGGCCGTTGACGCTGCGCAGGAAGGGTCCGATAGCACCGTTCAATGCCCCGTTGAAAACTCCCGGCACACCGACGCCGATGTCTCTGGTGAGGTTGATTGCGCGACGACCGGGGGTGGTGACGTTGACCGTTTCCACGCCATAAGGGTGAGTGATGGTGTAGGTCCCGGCGACGGGCACATTGATCCGCATGCGAATCCGCGCAAAGCTGATTTGATCGCCATCGAGCGGATTCCCGCCGGCAAAAGCTGCTTCTATCCCGGCCACGTAGGCGTCCATTCCATAGCCAGCGGCATTGTTGGGAATGTTCGTCCCGGCGAGGAACCAGAAGGCTTCGTCTGGCCAGTTATCCGGGAACACCATCGGCAGGGTGTCGTCGAAAATGCCCGGTGCCGGCAGCAGGGTGCACATGTAGGCCGGTGGCGTGGCAGCCGGTACCCGCGAACTGGTGGCTCGGGATTGGCACAGTTCCATCGACAGCAGATTGTTGTCCTGATACCAGATCGGGAATTTCCCCGAGGCAAAGGTATAAGGACCTGGGTCGACGGCAGCGAGTTGCGCGTAAGCACTGCCGGACAGCGATAGAGTCAGTCCCAAGGCGTTAAGTGCCAGGCGTGGCCAATTGTTCATGATGCCTCCTGATGAGGATCTGGGCATGTGAGCGTTCATTGCACGATGACCACTTCTTCGGTATCGCTGCCGCCATTGGATGACGTCACCCGAACCTTGGCCGGCGGAATAGGTGAGATGCCGGTGGCCAGGCTTTTCACCGCGCCGTCGCCACTGAGGGCGCCGATGGCGACACCCGTGCCAGAGGTGGCAGTGAGCACCGGTGGCGAAGTTTCGTCGCTGGTCGAGGCCACGACCGTTATTTGCCCGGTGCTGAGGCTGTACTCGACACGTGAAATCACCACCATGTCAGTCAGGGGCATGGGTAAGGTGGTCGGCGTGCTGCCAGCGATGGCCAAATGGTTGTCGGCGGTCACTTGCAAAGTGCTCGGCAAGCTCGGGTTGGTCGAAGACTGCGCGTACCAGTTGCCGGTGGTGTCGGCCTCGGAAAAGTTCAACACGGGGTTGTTGCTGTCCAGGGTCACTTTGGCCGGTGGCGGCGGGGCCAGGACGAACACGTCTTGCTGGGCCACCGGAGCGCTGGCGCCGGGTTTACGCGAGTAGGTGCTGCGCTGGGCGATCATGGGTGTCGGCCGGGCCACGGTCGACAACTTGCCGGAGATGGCCATCACCGTAGTGCGCAAATCCAGCCCGTTGGGTCCTTCAATGCGGATGTAGTTGGTATTGAAAGGGCTGCCGGTGAAGGCTTCCACCACGTTCGGATCGCCGACGAATTGCTCGGCTGAGCCGGTGATCGGATTGGTTTCGGTGTAGGGCCCGTTGACGCTGCGCAGGAACGGTCCAATGTCACCTTTGAGCGCGCCGTCGTAGGTCTTCGGCACGCCAATGCCGATGTCTCGGGTCATGTTGATCGCCCTCCGGCCTGGAGTGTCGACGTTGAAGACATCGACGCCGTAGGGGTGGGTAATGACGTAGGTGCCCGCGGTCGGTACATCGATACGCATGCGTATGCGGGCGAAGCTGATCTGGTCACCTTCGACGGGGTCGCCACCGCTGAAGGCGGCTTCAACGGCGCTGACATAGGTCAGGTCGATACCTCGGGCTGCGTCGACGATGGTGCCGTCGCCGGTGAACCAGAACGCCTCATCGGGGAAGTTGGTCGGGAAGACGAGCGGTTGTGTGTCGTCGAAAACCCCGGGAGCCGGCAGCAAATTGCACATGTACGACGGCGCGCCCGGTGCGCTGGGCACTCGCGAGCTGACGGCCTTGGACAGGCAAAGGTCGAGGGTTCGACCGTGAGTGTCCTGATACCAGGCGGCGAACGAGCCGTTGGCGGGTACATAGGGGCCGGGGTCTACGGCAAAAAGCGCCGCTTGTGCGACGCTTTGGGCCAGTGCGCTAACGACCAGGGCGGCCGCGGTTTTGGACAGTAAAGGGTGCATGAGTTAAGCCCTCTATCAAAATGCCTGCCCATGGAGACGGGTCAGTTGAGAGGTCGTTCGGCAACTTCCATACCAACCGGCGAATTACGGCCGGCAGAGGCCCGAGTCAGGGCGTGTCACGCACTAACGGCTTCAGATTGCGGGTTTTGGGAACGGGCCACTGTCCCCAGCATTGGGGGTAGATGGGGATAAGGGGAAGTGGAGGGACAAGACCCAACGTCAGGCAAACGGCCATGAGTGGGCTATAACCCTATAGGGGAATCGCCGGGATACGTCCATGGACATGCTTACTAAAACACTCCAGTACGAGGAGGGTGATATTCACCTGCGCTCGCGCAAGCCACCGTTCAATTTACTGCGCTGGTTTTCGCTCATCAGCCTGGCGGTGATTGGCACGGTGGCGGTGGCGTTGGGGGCGGTGTCCACCCGGTTCGTGATTACCGAGAGCGTGCAGCGCGATGCATTGTTGACGTCCCAGTTCATTCAGGCGATTGCCTCGGCCGAGGTGCGTCATGTGTCGATTCCTAACGTACGGACCATGGGTGAACTGCTCGATCCGCGCAAAGACAAGGACTTTTCCGACGTCGACCCGCTGGCCCGAGCCGATGCCCGAGGCGAATTCCTCGACCATATCCAGCACTTGCCGGACGTGATCCTGGCCAACATCTACGCCCCCGACCGCAGGGTGATCTGGTCGACCAACCCGGCGTTAATGGGCACTACGATCCATGCCGACGAAGACTTGGATCAAGCCTTTGCTTCCAAAATTCCGGTGTCGGCCAGTTATCACGATGTGGACAAGAACCGCATGGAACAGAAGTTCGTGACGCCCCCGGAATACATCTTCATCGAGAACTACATTCCGCTGTTCGATGCCGACGGCGACAAAGTCACGGCGATGGTCGAGATCTACAAGGAACCCAAGGACCTGATCAGCCGCATGGAGCGCGGTCTGGTCCTGATCTGGCTGGCCACTGCACTGGGCGGCGGGCTGATCTTTCTGGGGCTGTACTGGATCGTACGCCGGGCGGCCATTCTGCTGGCAGCGCAACAAAAGCAACTGATCACCAACGAAACCTTTGTCGCCCTGGGCGAGATGTCGTCGGCGGTGGCCCACAGTTTGCGTAATCCGCTGGCGACCATCCGCTCCAGTGCCGAACTGACGCTGGAATTCGACAGCGGCCCGGCCCACAAGAACATCAACGACATCATCGGCCAGGTGGATCGCATGTCGAAGTGGGTGAGGGAGCTGCTGCAGTCCTTGCGCCCGCTCAACGACGAGGCTGAGCCTGTGAATCTGGTGGCGGCGCTGCATGACAGTCTGATGGCTTTCGAGCACCAAATCGAAAAAGCCTCGGTCCACGTGGTGTTCGACCCGCAGCTGACGCCGATGGTCTTGAGCCAGCAGGTGCAGTTGACGCAGATCCTCAACAGTTTGCTGGCCAATGCACTGGAAGCCATGGACAAGGGCGGCACGTTGACCATCACGCTGGAGCCGACCGATTCCCATGGCATCAGCGTGGTGGTGAGCGACACCGGCAAAGGCATGAACGAAGAACAGCGCAGCATGGCCTTCCGGCCGTTTTTCACCACCAAGCACGGCGGGCTCGGCGTTGGGCTGGTTTTGGTCAAGCGGATTATGGAGCGGTTCGGCGGTACGGTGACCCTGGAAAGCCGTGAAGGCGAGGGCACGAGTGTCCGTCTATCGTTCAATTTGGTCCCCTGAAAACGGGGGTAAACTTTCCCCGTTAGCGGGTGCCATTCCCCAGTCGTTTCCCCGGTCATGGCAAATTGATGTTGATAAGCCATTGTTTTATTAGTCTTAATGCTTTTGTACAAAACCGTTACAAATCTGGCGAGGTCCTTGCACGAGCCCCATTACCCCTTCACGACTTTGAGGCGGCTGGTAATGGACAGAAAAGCGCGGTATCCGTTCAGATGGTTCGACCTGACGCGTGTGAGCGTCCTTCTGTCTATGACGCTAGGCACAGCGACTCTACAGGCCAGCCCGATCGACGATGAGCGACAGCCCGAACCGTCCGACCCCTCGGCGTACCACGACGAACCGGCTGACAAAGCAGGCGCCTTGAACGCTATTTTGACCATGCCCCCGGCTAACCTGGATTCCTTCGATTTGCCGGGTGGCGTCAAAGGCACCCGAAAAACCCCGCTCCAGGAAAACATCCTGCCGCCAGCGCTACAGACCAGTTTCAATTACCCTAGTAACGGGAAACCCAGCCCACTGTACGGTGCGCTGCCGTTCACTCAGCCGCTGATGCTGTTCGAAGAATTCGGTCTGGAAAAACTCGACCCCACGACACCGGCGGCACTGTTGCCGTTTCCACCCGCCGCCATCGGTCCGCTACCGCAACAAGACCCCACCAGCGTCGCTCGCAGTGCCCCGCCAAGTGCGGCGCTCGACGCGTTCTTGCGTCAACCGGGCTTGACCCCGTTCCCGAGCCAGTATTCCAACGTGGTCGACCGCAACCCTTGGCAGAAGCAGATTGAATTTTTCCTCAACCGCCGTATCGGCTCGTCGGCGGAAGGCCGTCCGCCAGGAAAAGGCTGGTCGCACCAGCGCTGGAACGAGTTTTACCCGCAGGTGGCCTACAAGACCGTGCAAACCGGCGCACGGGTGAATACCGGTTTGCGTGACAGTCGTCAGATGCACCGCTATGCAATGGGCGAGTTTGGCCCCAATGGCCTCTATTACAATGTGGCAGGCGTGCCGGCGACCGCTGGCACCGCCAAGGGCGTTGAACCGCGTTTGCACCCGAAAATGCCGGTGCAGAAACACAATTCCCTGTGGACCTTCGACGGCACCCTGCCGCCCAAATTGCTCATGGTGCGTTATGGGCAACCACTGTTGATGCGCCATTACAACGGCTTGCCGATCGACCCGTCGGCGAACATGGGGTTTGGCTTGCACACCATCACCACCCACGAACACAACGGCCACGTGCCGGCGGAAAGCGACGGTTATGCCAACGCGTTTTTCTTTCCGGGGCAATTTTACGACTATCGCTGGCCGATCCAGTTGGCGGGCTACGACAGCATCAACACCACGGCTGCAGACCCGCGTGCAGCGTTTCCGTGCTCGCCGGGCGAAACCCTGTGGACCAACGACCTCAACCCCAGCCGCAAGACCTGCAACAACGGCACGATCAAGATCCGCGGCGACTGGCGCGAAACCATGAGCACCCACTGGTTCCACGACCACATGCTCGATTTCACCGCACAGAATGTCTACAAGGGCAACGCGGCGGCGATGAACTACTACAGCGCCCTGGACCGCGGCAATGAATCGGTGAATGACGGCGTCAACCTGCGCCTCCCCAGCGGCAGCGCCTTGCCCTGGGGTAACCGCGACTACGACGTCAACCTGATGTTTTCGGACAAGGCGTGGGATAAGAACGGTCAACTGTGGTTCAACCCCTTCAACACTGACGGCTTCCTCGGTGACCAGGTGCTGGTCAACTGGAAGTGGAAACCGACCCTGGATGTGCGCGCCCGCAGCTATCGCTTGCGCATGCTCAATGGTTCCGTGTCGCGCTACTTCAAACTGGCGCTGGTGCGCGAGATCAAGGGCACCACCGGTGAGTTCCAAGGGCCTGCCGGGTCGGGCGTGTCGTATGCCCGGGTGCCGTTCCACATGATTGCCAACGACGGCAATATCATGGAACACAGCGTACCGTTCGACGGCAGCATGGACCTGGATGCCGACGGTGACAAACAGAACCACAACGCGATTTTGCCAACCCTGGGCATCGCCGAGCGTCACGACATCATCGTTAACTTCTCGAAAAACGGGATCAAACCGGGCGACAAGCTGTTCTTCGTCAACCTGCTGGTGCACGAAGACGGCAAGGGTCCGGAAGAACCCGTCGCCCTGGCTGACGTGCTGTCCGAGAAATACCGGGCGATCATCAAGCAAACCAGCAAGGGGCCAAAGTGGGAGGATGGTGATCCGGCGGTAGGCAAGGTGTTGCAACTCAACGTCAAGGCTTACACCGGTCAGGACCTGGCCATGGACCCGGCCGCTTATGAGCCGGCCAAACCGGGCAAGGCTGAAGGCCTGTTTATGATCCCGCTGAAGATTCACCGCGACAATGCTGCCGACAAGGCGCTGCTGGCCAAAGCCCGCCACCGCACCTTTACCTTCGGCCGTTCCGATGGCACCGATGAAGCGCCCTGGACGGTCAAGACCGACGGCGGTTTCGGGTATCGCATGGACCCGCGCCGCCTGAACGTTTCGACCAAACTGGCCAGCGGTCCGACCGACGCCGGCGTCACGGGTTTCGGCACGCTGGAAGTGTGGCTCATCAAGGGCAATGACACGGGCTGGGGCCACCCGGTGCACGTGCACTTCGAGGAAGGGATCATCCTCAGCCGTGGCGGCAAGCCACCACCGGAATGGGAAAAATGGGCACGCAAGGACGTGTATCGCGTCGGTTCGGAAAAGGATGGTACGGACAATGTCGAGATTGCGATCCAATTTCGCGAATTCGCCGGCACCTACATGGAGCATTGCCACAACACGCAACATGAGGACAACTCCATGTTGTTGCGGTGGGACATTGAGAAACCGGGGCAACTGCAGTTGATGCCGGTTCCGCTGCCGAGCTGGGATGGCGTGCGCTACGTGAACTCCGCCGCGCTGCCAACCTTCCGCACCGGCGACGGCCACGGCACCAAAGCAGAGGTCACACCATGATCCGCAGGGGAGCCGACATGACATCACGTACGCCGCGCTCCCGCGCCCTGGGCATGCACCTGATTTTGCCGCTGGTCACCTGTGTGCTGGCCGCTTGGCTGCTACTCGCTCATGAAGGTTCACCGTCGTCGACGGAATCGGCGACACCCTGGGGCGGCGATTACTTCCCCAACACCTTGCTGACCGATCAGGACGGTCGGCAGGTGCGTTTTTTCGATGACCTGATCAAGGGCAAAGTGGTGGTGATCAACTTCATCTTCACCACGTGCAGCGACTCCTGTCCGCTGGAAACCGCGCGCCTGCGCCAGGTGCAACAGTTGCTGGGGGACCGGGTCGGCCAAGACATCTTTTTCTACTCGATCAGCATCGACCCGTTGAGCGATACACCGCAAGTGCTCAAAGCCTACGCGCAGCGCTACAAGGTCGGGCCAGGCTGGCAGTTCCTCACCGGGGAGTTCGATGCCGTCACCGACCTGCGCAAAAAGCTCGGTCTGTTCATCGAAGGCGTCGACAACGGCCGCAGCAAGGATCACAACCTGAGCCTGATCGTCGGCAACCAGACCACAGGCCGCTGGATGAAAGCTTCGCCTTTCGAAAATCCGTGGATTCTGGCCGATCAGTTGGCCAACACGCTGCAGAACTGGAAACAGCCCAGCATTGAAGAAAGTTATGCCGATGCGCCCGAGATCCGTCCGCCGAGCAATGGCGAAGAGTTGTTTCGCACCCGTTGCGCGTCGTGCCACAGCCTGGGTCCGATGGACGGGCAGGGCATCGGCATGCGCAGCATCGGCCCGGACCTGATCGGCGTCACTCGCCAGCGTGATCCGGTATGGCTGAGTCGCTGGATTCGCGAGCCGGACCGCATGCTGGCGGAAAAGGACCCGATCGCGATGGAGCTGTTTGAACGTTTCGACAAAATCCCCATGCCCAACCTGCGTCTCGATGAGAACGCTGCGCAGTCAATTATGGGATTTTTGCAAGAAGAAACCGATCGTCAGCAACCGCTACAGGCAGCGCAAACGCAATAGCGGCGAAATACTATCATTGGCGCCGTCAGTCTCGATCAATGCCACCTACACTGATCCGACACACGGCTGAAAAGGCTTGATGCAAGGCATCCGGGAAGGTCCTATGCAGATACCAGGACAACAAAAAAAAGTACCTGCGCCGGTTACGTCGGCAGCAGTAGGCAAGGGCTGGCGAGGACAGTTCAACTTGCTGCGCTGGTTTTCCCTGGGCAGCTTTTTCATCATCGCCGCCGTGGCGCTGGGGTTGGGCTACATTTCCACGCGCTTCGTGGTCGACGAGAGCATCGAGCGCGATTCGATGCTGACCGCGCAGTTCATCCAGGCCATTGGTGATGCCGAAATTCGCCATGCCGCGATTGCCCCGAACAGAACCATGGGTGAAATGCTCGACCCGCGCCAGGACAACGCCTATCCCGACGTGAACCCAGCCTCCCGCGCGGCTTCGCGCATCGAGTTTCTCGATCATGTGAAGCATCTGCCGGACATTCTGTTGGCCACGGTGTACGCCCTGGACCGCACCGTGGTCTGGTCGACCAACCCGGAGCTGATTGGCGTGCGCATTCAAGATGACCAAGAACTGGACGAATCTTTCGAAATGAAGGCGCTAGTGTCCACCAGCTACCACGAAATCGATGAGGAGCGTCCCGAGCAGAGACTGCTGCGTGAGCCTGAATACCTGTTCATCGAGAACTACATCCCGATGTTCAATGCCGACAAGAGCAAAGTGATCGCCATGGTGGAGATCTACAAGGAACCCGTGGACCTGGTGGAACGCATTCAGCGCGGCTTCAAGTCTATCTGGCTGGCAACCTTGCTCGGCGGTCTGGCCATCTACCTCGGGCTGTTCTGGATTGTGCGGCGTGCGGCAAGGCTGCTGCAGAGCCAGCAGAAACAGCTGATCAACAATGAGACCTTTGTGGCGCTGGGGGAAATGTCCTCGGCAGTGGCTCACAGCTTGCGCAATCCGTTGGCCAACATTCGTTCCAGCGCCGAACTGGCTCAGGAAATCGCCAGTCAGAGCGCGCAGAAGAACATCGGCGACATCATCAGTCAGGTCGATCGCATGTCGCGCTGGGTTCGCGAGTTGCTGGTGTCATTGCGACCCATGAACGACGACTACGAAACGGTAGACCTGGTGCTGGTCATCGACGACACGCTGAGTGCGTTCGACGCGCTGATTAAACGCTCCAACGTCGAAGTGCGTTTCACACCTCACAGTTGTCCGCCGGTCGTCAGTCAACAGGTGCTGCTCACGCAAATTCTTAATAGCCTGTTTTCCAATGCCCTGGAAGCCATGCCCAAGGGCGGCGTGCTGAGTATCGATATCGGAACGCCGCAGCCCGGGAGTGTGCGCATGACCCTGAGTGATACCGGCAAGGGCATGACCCAACAGCAGCAACAAATGGCCTTCAAGCCGTTTTTCACCACCAAACAAGGAGGGTTGGGCGTGGGCCTGGCCCTGGTCAAAAGAATAATGGAGCGTTTCGAAGGCTCGGTCGAACTGACCAGCCGCGAGCAGGAAGGAACCCGGGTCTGTCTCAATTTTAAAGTGGCAACGGGAGGGGAATATGGAGCACAGCATTCTGCTGGTCGAGGATGACGAACTCCTCGCCGAGAATATTCAGACCTACCTGGAGCGCAAGGACTTCGAGGTGACGGTCTGCCACTCGGCTGAGGATGCACTAAAGCAATTGGGCACTTTCGTCCCTGACGTGGTGCTGACCGATAACTCGCTGCCGGGCATGAGCGGTCACGACCTGATCCAGAAGCTGCGCATCAGCGCGCCGGATCTGAAAGTGATCATGATGACCGGCTACGGCAACGTCGAAGACGCCGTGGTGGCGATGAAAGAGGGCGCTTTCCATTACGTCACCAAACCGGTGGCCTTGCCGGAGCTCAAACTGCTGCTGGACAAGGCCCTGGCCACCGACCGAATGGAACGCACGCTGTCGTTCTATCAGGAGCGCGAAGCGCAGAAGTCAGGGGTGCAGGCATTGATTGGCGAATCGGCACCGATGCAGTACCTCAAAAGCACCATTGGCCAGTTACTCGACGCCGAACGGCGCATGGCCAATACCGATCTGCCGCCGGTGTTGGTGGAAGGCGAGACCGGCACCGGCAAGGAACTGGTGGCCCGGGCGCTGCACTTCGATGGCCCGCGTGCCAAAGGCCCGTTCATCGAATTCAACTGCGCCTCGATTCCGTCCAACCTGGTGGAGTCGGAACTGTTCGGCCATGAGAAGGGCGCCTTCACCGACGCCAAGGACCGCCGCGTCGGGCTGGTGGAAGCGGCCGATGGCGGAACGCTGTTTCTCGATGAAGTCGGCGAGATGGACCTGTTGCTGCAGGCCAAACTGCTGAAGTTGCTGGAGGACCGGACCATCCGCCGGGTTGGCTCGGTGAAGGAGCGCAAGGTCGATTTGCGGGTGATCAGCGCCACCAACTGCAACCTCGAACACATGGTCCAGCAGGGTAAATTCCGCCGCGACCTGTTCTTCCGTTTACGGATCATCTCGATCAAGGTGCCGCGCCTGTATGCCCGTGGCGAAGACATTCTGTTGCTGGCCCGGCACTTCCTGGCGACCCACGGCAAACGTTATGGCAAACCGAACCTGCATTTCAGCGACCAGGCCGAAGCGTTGATGCTCAGTTACAGCTGGCCGGGCAATGTGCGCGAGTTGCGTAACATGCTTGAGCAAACCGTGCTGCTGGCCCAGAGCGACACCATCGCCGCCCATCAGTTGAATGTGTGCCTGAGCCTGGTGGATGAGCCGCTGGTGTTTCAGCAAGAGCCGCAATACAGCGAGCCGCGTCCGGTCTACAACGGCACCGAGTCCATGAACCTGCCGGAAGTGGAGCGCGACATGGTGCGCAAGATGCTGGACAGGACCGACTGGAACGTCACCAAATCCGCACGACTGCTGGGCCTGAGCCGCGACATGCTGCGTTACCGGATCGAAAAACTCGGCCTCGCGCGCCCGGACAGACGCCAGTGGTAGGCCTATTGCATCAATGGCCCGTGACGGTTGAGACACGCGAGCAGGCACGTGGGGTCGAGGACTTCTTCGTTCACGTAGACACCGCGTTCCTGATCGTAAGAGCGGACGAACACGCGAACAGTGGCATCCGCTACCGTCGGCAATCTTGAGTCGTAGAACTCATGCTGGCTCGAGATGGGGATGAAATCTTGGGGGGCGGTCGGGATGTAGGACCCGGGGGGCTCCGTGCTCAGGGACGGAGGTACGGGGTGAGCAAAGGGTTGGTCGGCCCCGTAATAGTTGAACTCACTGCTGTAATCGCTAGTGGGGGTCAGGCTGTCGTCCGCGTGAGCACCGGTTGTGGCGGTCAGGCAGAGGGCGAACAGTAGCGTCAGATCGGTTTTTTTCATGGCGACACCTGCGAAATCGGTTGTTCCCGCATTTCCCCAAGGTCATTAACTATAGCTGCCGTACGGGGACGCGTTGGCGATGCCGGGATTACAAGATTTGAACAAAGACTCGATGGGGTTCTTCGAAACCCTGATCTAGACTCGTGCCGGTCAATCAAGATCCCAGTCTGGAGCGCGCAATGGAAATGCCGTCAAAAGAAAAAGCCATCGCCAGCAACCGCGATGCCTGGAATGATTCCGCCCGACACCACAAAGACACCCCTGAATGGCAGGCCCGTTTGACAGCTGTTGGTTATGGGGATTTTTGCTGTCTGGACGACACCCTCCGAAGTTTGCTGGAGCATGTGGGTGTCGACGGCAAGGACGTCGTCCAATTGGGCTGCAACAACGGGCGCGAAAGTATCTCGCTGTTTGCGTTGGGTGCCCACCGCGTCGTGGGCGTCGACCAGTCCGAGGCCTTCCTCGATCAGGCGCGTGAGCTGGCGTCACGCTCGCCCCATGCGCCTGAGTTCATCGAGGCTGATATTCATCATCTGCCGCTGGAGCTTCACAGCCGTTTCGACGTGGCGCTGATCACCATTGGCGTGTTGAACTGGATGCCGGACATCGCCGAATTCTTCCGCCATGTCGCACAAACCCTCAAGCCCGGTGGCAGCCTGGTGGTGTACGAAACCCACCCTTTCCTGGAAATGTTCGACCCCGAGTCAGCCGATCCGTATCGGCCGGACAGCTCGTACTTTCGCAGTGAACCCTTCGTGCAGGATCAGCCGATCGTCTACGAAGGCAAAGTCGACCAGCCGGCGCCTTCGTCCTACTGGTTCGTCCACACCCTGGGCGCCATCTTCACGGGGGCGATCGAGGCCGGATTGCAGATCAGCCACTTCAAGGAGTACCCGCATTCCAACCGCGAGGAACTCTATGATCGATATGAGCAGCAAACCGCGCAGCTGCCGTTGTGTTTTACGTGGGTGGCAGTGAAGCGAGCAGTCGAGTCAGAAGAGACTCTCAGTGAGTCGAGTGATTGATTAAATGACCCGGCTGCGCGCAGAGATCAATGCCAAGGGCATGTACGACCTTTAGAACCGTATCGAAACGTGGTTTTGCACCTGGTGCGAAGGCCTTGTACAGGCTTTCGCGGCCCATACCCGAATCCTTGGCAATCTGTGTCATTCCACGCGCTTTCACCACGTGGCCGATAGCGCGAAGAAATTCTTCGTTGTCGCCGTCTGCGAGCACTTGCGAAAGGTAATGGCTGATGGCTTCGTCACTGTCCAACAGAGTCGCGATATCGAAAGTAGTCAAAGTCTGGCTCATGTTTAAACCTCCTCGCCCGCCTGATGTCGGCGGTTTGCGGTTTGCGGTTTGCGGTTTGTTGAATAAGATAATTCATTGCTCAAATGTATCCATATGGATACAAATGAACAGTCAGACATTTCCTTGGTCATGTATGTTTTTTCCCTAAAGTGTGTGGGCTATGGGGTCTCTGAACCGGCCTATTCGCGGTACTGCTGCCGTCCGCTATCCTTGCTCCACGCACATCGAACGGTTTTCCCCATGCTATCGGTCCAAGGCGTCTTCAAAAGCTACGCCACTCCTCAGGGCCCATTACCGGTTCTGCAAGGTGTCGACCTCACCTTGAAACCCGGCAGCAGCCTGGCGCTGATGGGTGAGTCGGGCAGTGGCAAAAGCACTTTGCTGCACCTGATTGCCGGGCTGGACAAGGTCGATCGCGGCAGTATCCGCAGCGGCGAGCATCGGCTGGAACAGATGAACGAAGGGCAACTGGCGAACTGGCGGCGGACCGAAATCGGCCTGGTGTTTCAGCAGTTCAACCTGATCGGCAGTTTGCGCGTGGAGGACAATCTGGCCTTCCAGGCGCGACTGGCGGGGCGGCATGATCCGCGCTGGCAGGCGCATCTGGTGCACCGTCTGGGGTTGGCTGATTTGCTGCGGCGTTATCCGGAACAGCTGTCCGGCGGCCAGCAGCAACGGGTCGCTTTGGGCCGGGCCCTGGCGTCCCAGCCAAAACTGCTGCTGGCCGACGAACCCACCGGCAGCCTCGATGAAGCCACCAGCGATGAGGTCTTGACGCTATTACTGGAGTTGCTCGACGACAGTCCCACCACTTTATTGATGGTCACTCACAGCCCACGGGTTGCCGCGCGGCTTGCAGAAAAAGTGGTGCTCCACGGTGGCCGTCTGGCTGGCGCGGACGAGCGCTGAGGTGCGGGTCTTTCGCGAGACGCTGCGGGCGCTGCTCAGTCATTGGTGGCAGCATCCGGTGCAGTTTTTCAGTGTGCTGACCGGGCTCTGGCTCGCCACCAGCCTGCTGACCGGTGTGCAGGCGCTGAACAGCCAGGCGCGTGAAAGTTATGCCCGGGCCAGTCAGTTGATTGGCGGCGAACCCCAGGCCAGCCTCAGTGCGCCCAGTGGCGCGACCTTCTCCCAGCAAGTGTTTGTCGACCTGCGCCGTGCGGGTTGGCCGGTGTCGCCGGTCCTGCAAGGTCGGGTGACGCTCAAGGGGCATGACGACCAACGATTGCAGCTGATGGGGATCGAGCCGGTGTCGCTGCCCGCGGGTTCCGCAGTGGCCGGGCAGGCGTTGGCGATTGAGCAGATTGTCGAGTTTTTCAGCCCGCCGGGCAGTACCTGGATTTCGCCGCAGACGTTGCAGGCACTGGGTCTGCACGAGGGCGAACGCCCGGAGAGTTCGAGTGGTCAGGCCTTGCCGCCGCTGCATGCTCTGTCCGATATGGCGCCCGGTGTGTTGCTGGTGGACATCGGCTTCGCCCAGCAGATTCTCGGCCTGCCGGATCAGCTGTCGCGCCTGTTGCTGCCGAAGGGTTTCACCGCGACCCTGCCTGATCAGTTCAAGGGACAACTGCAGCTCAAGACCCGCGGCGAAGAGAACAATTTGTCGCGCCTGACCGAGAGTTTTCACTTGAACCTCGATGCTCTGGGTTTTCTGTCATTCGTGGTCGGCCTGTTCATCGTCCACGCTGCGATCGGCCTGGCGCTGGAACAACGCCGTGGCTTGCTCAGAACCCTGCGTGCCTGTGGCGTCAGTGCGCGAATGCTCATTACCTGTCTGGCGGTTGAACTGGGTGGCTTGGCGTTGATCGGCGGACTGGCCGGGGTCGCCAGCGGCTACCTGCTGGCCAGCGTGCTGTTGCCGGACGTCGCCGCCAGTCTGCGCGGGTTGTACGGCGCCGAAGTGGCGGGGCAGTTGAGCCTCAGTCCGTGGTGGTGGCTCAGCGGCGTCGGCCTGAGCCTGTTCGGTGCGTTGTTGGCCGGTGCCAACAGTTTGTTGCGGGCAGCGCGTCTGCCTTTGCTGGCCCTGGCCGATCCGCAAGCCTGGCATCAGGCTCACGCGCGCTGGTTGCGGCGCCAGGGTTGGGTCGCCGTGATTGCCGGGGTGGTCGCGCTGCTGGCGTTGATCTTTGGCGACAGCCTGAGCAGTGGATTCGTGCTGATGGCGGCACTGTTGATCGGCGCCGCACTGGCGTTGCCGGTGGTGCTCAACTGGGTGTTGAACCTGGTGCTGCATCGCAGTCGTTCGGTGCTCGGCCAATGGTTTCTCGCTGACTGCCGTCAGCAACTGCCGGCCCTGAGCCTGGCGCTGATGGCGCTGTTGTTGGCACTGGCGGCGAACATTGGTGCGGGCAGCATGACGGCCGGATTTCGTCAGACCTTCAGCGATTGGCTCGAACAACGCCTGACCGCCGAACTGTACGTTAATCCGCGAAATCCGGCCCAGGCCAGAGCGCTGCAAACCTGGCTAAAGCAGCAACCCGGACTCACGGCAGTGCTGCCCAACTGGCAAGTGTCGATCCAGTTGCAAGGCTGGCCTGCGGAAGTCTTCGGCGTGATCGATCATCCGACGTATCGCCAGCATTGGCCGCTGCTGGAAGCCTTGGGCGACAACCCTTGGGACCGACTGGCCAAGGACGATGCTGTGATGATCAGCGAACAATTGGCCCGTCGGCTCAAGGTGCGCCTGGGCGATCACTTGACGATTCCCACACCGAACGGCGCCTGGTCGCCACGGATCGTCGGCATCTACGCCGATTACGGCAATCCCCAAGGCCACATCCTGGTCAACTTCAACCATCTGCTGCGCGGCTGGCCGCAGCTGACCCCGAGCCGTTTCAACCTGCGCATCGACCCGACGTTGATCCCCGCGTTCCTGACCGCGCTGCAATCCCGCTTCACGCTGGACGACAGCCGCATCGTCGACCAGGCCCGGCTAAAGGGTTGGTCCACGCAAGTGTTCGAACGCACCTTTGCCGCGACCGCCGCGCTCAACAGCCTGACCCTCTGCGTGGCGGGCGTGGCGCTGTTCATCAGCCTGTTGACCCAAAGTCAGAGCCGCCTCGGACAACTCGCCCCCCTGTGGGCGCTGGGTGTGACTCGCCGGCAATTGATGCTGCTCAATCTCGGGCAAACCTGGTTGCTGGCGGTGCTGACCCTGGTGCTGGCGTTGCCGTTGGGGATCGCGCTGGCGTGGTGCCTGGACACGGTGATCAACGTCCAGGCCTTCGGCTGGCGCTTGCCCCTGCGGGTGTTTCCGATGCAGTTACTGCAATTGATGGGGTTGGCACTGCTGGCGACGTTACTGGCGTCGGCGTGGCCGCTGTACTCGCTGTATCGCTCGCAACCGGCGGATCTGTTGAGGTCCTTTGCTCATGAAGATTAAGGTCGGCGTGTTGCTATTGGCTCTATTGAGCGGCTGCGATAACTCGGCGTCTGTTGAAAAAGGCTTCGCGGGTCTAGGTCATCAGGCCTCTGCGTTTACGCCGGTGGTGCCCGGTCGGGTGTTCAGCTTTCCGGCGGATCACGGTCCTCATGACGGTTTTCGCATTGAATGGTGGTACGTCACCGCCAACCTCAAGGACGATCAGGGTCGCGAGTTCGGCGCGCAGTGGACGTTGTTTCGCAGCGCGCTGAAAGCGACGCCCGAGATCGCTGGCTGGAGCAATCAAATTATCTGGCTTGGTCACGCGGCCGTAACATCGGCGACGGTGCATCACGCCGCTGAGCGCTATGCCCGTGGTGGCGTAGGTCAGGCTGGCGTAAGTCTCGCGCCGTTCAACGCGTGGATCGATGATTGGCGTTTCAGCAGTCAGGGTTCCGATCCTTTGGCGGATCTTCAACTCAGCGCCCGGGACAAGGATTTTGGCTATCAACTGCGGCTGACCTCCACACGTCCTTTGGTGCTTCAGGGAGACAACGGCTTCAGTCAGAAATCCGAACAAGGGCAGGCGTCGTACTACTACAGCCAGCCGTTTTTTCAGGCCCGCGGCACGCTGGAAATCGACGGCAAAACGTATCAAGTCAGCGGCCCGGCCTGGCTCGACCGCGAGTGGAGCAGCCAACCCCTGACCGCCAACCAGACGGGATGGGACTGGTTTTCCCTGCATCTGGACAGCGGCGAACAGGTGATGCTCTACCGCATGCGGCAGAAGGACGGCGCGCCATACCTCACTGGCACCTGGATCGACGCTCAGGGCCAGACACAGTTGCTGAACGCCGCCGACATCAGCCTCACACCGCAAGACACCGCCACAGTCGCCGGACGTTCGATGCCGGTGCGCTGGTCGATCAAAATCCCCGACAAACACCTCGACATAACGATCAGCGCCCTCAACCCCAATGCGTGGATGGCGTTGCGCATTCCCTATTGGGAAGGTCCGGTGCGATTGAGCGGCAGCCACGGTGGGCAGGGTTATCTGGAAATGACCGGGTATTGAGTCGGAACTCTCGGTTGGGCGACAGCCTCCTAAGTTAAGACACCGGTACACAGGAGCCCGCCATGAGCGACGACCTCAAACCACCTGACCTTGCCTCCTGGCAGCGCCTTTTCGACGACAAGGCCTACTGGCAGCAGTCCCCCGACGCTCATTACGCCGAACTGTTGCGGGTGGCCGATGACTTGCTGGGGCAGGGCGCCATCGACCTGGAACAGTGGCAAGCCTTGAAAGCCAAGGCCGATCAATCCCATAAAGACTCGCCTGCCGTGAACGTCGCCCATGAGGTTGACGATCCCGACGCATGAGGAGAACCCCAAGAAACTGCGATCGCTCCCGGATCAGCGTCTATGCTCATCTGCAAGTAGGGCAGAGCTTTGTGGTGACCTACACCGATATATTGAAAATGACCCGTCAGCACGAAAGTTGAGTATTAGCTCTATATATATTGATTGTTCTTGTACAAATTTTGGTACAAGAGCAATCAGCTTTAAGGGTCGGATCGATTAGTTTAAGCAGGCTGTTGAAATAGTATTTGGGCCGACATTTAATCAATGTTGTTTCGATAAATTTCATGTTCGTATAAGCGGACATAATCGAAAACTTCAATTAAAATACTTCCCGTTCGCCCAGTGTCAGGGCTCTTTACCCGTGCATGGATTGCCAGGCCATTACACTGGGCGAACACCTTCTCGACGTGGTATACAATCTCGCCCTGCAGCACAACAAAGTCATCAACCTGAAACTGGTGGTGGCCAGCATCGACGGCGTCATCATCGGACCTCAAGAATACTTTTCCTTCTGCCGCCTGGTTGGCCGAACCACTTGTCAACGCGGTTATGTCGACAATGTCGCCCAGCAACAGTTGGAAGGGGAGTTGTTGTGCGATCAGATGAGAGAGTTTCGGTATCACGGTTATCAACGAGTGAGCGGCTTTATAAGCTTCGGGTGTTGGTTAAGTACGCGGTTGATGAGGCGCTACTTGAAGTGCTGGTTGAAATATAAAAAGACGGGCGATCTTAAGATCGCCCGTTTTTTTGTCTTTTAAATCTGAGCCTGAATTGATTTTGCGGATTGGGGCGCTGACGGCGCGGATGCGTGGGCGTCGTGGGCGTCGAGGGAGTCGAATCATTAATTGACGCCAGAATAGTGACCATCTAACATCGCGCCACTATTTTGCTATCACCTTCCATTTCGAGGGATCGAACATGTACCCACCCGCCCTCGTGGCGAGGTTGTGCCTGGCTTTGCTGTGCCTTTCTCCGCTAGATCTTGCTCACGCCGCTCCCACCCCCGGTGAAACCGATCTGATCCGCGAACGTCAGGATCGCCTGCTCGAAGAGCAGCGTCGGCGTCTCGAAGAGCTCAAGGAATTGCCCGGCAAGGCCGCCAAACCCACGCAACCGACGGCCCCGGCCGACGCCCGTTGTTTTCCGATCAAGGGCATCGAACTCAAAGGCGCCGACAGTCTCTCGGAGAGCGAGAAAACTCGTCTGCTCAAGCCTTACATCGGCCAGTGCCTGGGTGTCACGCAGCTCAACGAGTTGCTGAAAGTCATCACCGACCACTACATCGAAAAAGGCTTGGTCACCAGCCGTGCCTACTTGCCGCAGCAGGATTTGTCCGGCGGGCATTTGAAGGTGCTGGTGGTCGAGGGGCGGCTTGAAGGTTTGAAGGGCGCAGACGACAGCAAGCTGTCGGACCGTGAACTGGCCATGGCGTTTCCCGGCAAGACCGGTGACCTGGTCAATTTGCGGGAAATCGAGCAACTGGTCGATCAACTGAACCGCTTGCCGTCGAACCAGGCGCAGATGGAGTTGACGCCGGGCAAGAACGTCGGTGGCAGCGAGGTGTTGGTCAAGAACACCCCGCAAAAGCCCTGGCGTGCCGGGTTGTCCCGCAACAACGATGGCCAGCGCAGCACCGGCGAGCAGCAGTGGGGCACGACGTTTGATTGGGACAGCCCGCTGGGCCTGGCCGATCAGTTGATGCTGCGTGGTGGTCACGACGCGATAACCGATCACCAGCACACGTCCAACAACGCGCTGCTCTATTACAACCTGCCGTGGGGCTGGTGGAACGTCAGTTACACCTACAGCCAGAGCGAGTACCGCTCGCAAGCTCAAGCTAACGGCTTCAACTTCAAGCAGACCGGCGACAGCCAAAACCATCAGCTGCGCGCCGAACGAGTGATCCACCGCGATGCCGTGAGCAAGACCTCCCTCAGCACCGGGCTCTCGTACCTGCGCACCAACAATTTCATCGAAGACAGCAAGCTCAAGCTGAGCAGCAACCGCCTCAGCGAAGCACAGTTCGGCATCAATCACGGTCGACGGGTCGGCAGTGCGTTCGTCAACCTCGACCTCGGTATGCAGCAAGGCATCGGCGCGTTCGACGCCCAGAGCAATGGCCATCCTGGTCCCGGCGAACCGGACGCGCGCTACCGCAAGTACACCGCCACCGCGAGTTACCTGCAGCCGTTCAAGGTGTGGGGCGAGTCCTTCAGTTTCACCAGCCTGATGACCGGCCAACGCAGCGAAGACGTGCTGTTCAGCCCGCAGCGCACCAGCCTCGGCGGGCAGTCGTCGATTCGCGGTTACAAGGATCAATCCTTGTCCGGCGACAGCGGCGGCTACTGGCGCAACGACCTGCGCTGGAACCGCCCGGTAACGCTGGAATGGCTGCGCCCGGTGTTCGCCGAATACGGCACCAGCCTCGGCTACGACCAGGGCGTGATTCGGGGCGACCGCTACAACGGCGATCAACACGGACGCATGTCCAGCAACTCGCTGGAGCTGTTTGCGCGCGGTCAGCAGGTGGCCGCCAGCGTGACGTTTGCCCATTCCCTGGAACGCCCGGACACCCTGACCGAGCGCGAAGCGCCGATCTATTTCCGCGTGGATGTCTTCCTCTAAATTCTGCTTTAAACGAGATTCGATCATGGACGTTCGCCAACTGGCCTTTCTGGCCAGCCAACCTGCTGCTGCCGTAAAAACCCGTGAACACTTCTGGGGCATGCCCAAGCGAGGATTGGCGTTCCTGTTGGCCAACGTCATGTTCTGGCAGCCGATGTGGGCCCAGGCCGAGGGGATCGTCGTGGCGACGCCGGGCACCAGTCTCGGTCAGGCGGGCAATGGCGTGCCGATCGTCAACATCGCCACGCCCAATGGCAGCGGGCTGTCGCATAACCAGTTTCACGATTACAACGTCGGCGCCCAGGGTGTGATCCTCAACAACGTCGCCGCGCAAACCGGTGCGACGCAGTTGGGCGGCATCATCATCGGCAACCCCAACATGACCAACCGGGTCGCGGCGCAGACCATCCTGAACGAAGTGGTCGGCGGCAGCCCAAGCCAGTTGCGCGGTTACACCGAAGTGGCGGGACAGTCGGCGCGCGTGATCGTCGCCAACCCGTATGGCATCAGTTGCAACGGTTGCGGTTTCATCAACACCCCGCGCGTGACATTGACCACCGGCAAACCCGTGCTCGACGGCGGCGGTCGTCTGGATCGTTTTCAGGTCGATCAGGGCAGCGTCTCCATCGACGGCGCCGGACTGAACGCCAACAACGTCGACCGCTTCGAAATCATCACCCGCAGCGCGAAGATCAATGCCGAGATTCAGGCGAACAACCTGACCCTCATCGCCGGGCGCAACGACGTCAATGCCGACAACCTCAACGCCACGGCCCGCGCCGATGACGGCAGCGCCAAGCCGGGGCTGGCTATCGACTCCTCGGCCTTGGGCGGTATGTACGCCGGGGCGATCAAACTGGTGGGTACCGAAGCCGGGGTCGGGGTGAAACTTGACGGTAAATTGATTACCAGCGGTGGCGATATTCAGCTCGATGCCAACGGGCACTTGAGCCTGGTCGACACCTCGGCCACAAACGGCGCAGTCAACGTCAAAGCCGCCAGCCTCGATGCGCGCGGCCCGGTCTACGCCGGCACGGCGCTAAACGTGCAAACCCTGGGCAACCTGAGCAACCAGCAAACCCTCGCCGCCCGTGACAGCATCGCGCTGAGCGCTGGCGGCCAGTTGACCAACAGCGGCGTCATTGAGGCCGGGGTTAATGCCGACACTAGCCGCAATGTCACGGGCGATGTGAGCCTGAGCGCGCAGAACCTCAATAACACTGGCAAGAGCGTGGTGGCTAGCCGCAACCTCACCATCAACACCGCACAGACCTTGAGCAACCAGGGCGGCACGCTCAGCGGGCAAACCACCAGCATTACCGCCGCAACTCTGGACAATCAGAACAACGGACGGGTGCTGAGTAATAGCACGTTAAACCTCAATGCCAACCAGGTGCTCAACGTCACAGGCGTGATCAACAGCACCGGCAATCTCTCCGGCAACATCGGCCGGCTGAACAACAACAGCGGCGAACTGAGCAGCCTGGCTGATGTTGTCCTGAACGTAACCTCGCTGGATAACGTCGCCGGCCTTATGACAACCGGTCGCCTGCTGGACATCACCGCCAGTGGCGGCATCAACAACATCGGCGGCACCCTGGGGGCGAAACAAGCTCTGACAGTCCGCGCACAAAACCTCGACAACAGCCAACAAGGAAAGCTGAGCAGCGAAGGCCAACTGACCACCCGAGTCAGCGGTCTCCTGAACAACCAGAGTAAAGGGCTGATCCAGGCCAACGGCGCGATGGATGTGCAAGCCACGCGCCTAGACAATCGGAACGGCAAGATTTCCGGCCTGAACACCCTAAACGTCAGCAGTAATAACACCGACAACCGCAACGGCGTGATTCGTGCCGATCAGGCGGTGAAGCTGCTGGTCACTGACTTGGACAACCGTGACAAAGGCCGCCTCGAAAGCAAGGCTGCACTGACCTTTGAAGGTAACAAACTCGACAACCGCAACGGTGGTTTGCTGACGGCCAGCGGCCCGCTCATCCTCACAGCCAAAGAAGTCGCCAACGATGGCGGTCGAATTTCCGGTAAGGGTGACATCGAAGCCAGTATCGATACCTTGAGCCAGCAGGCTGGCGAACTGATTGCCGAAGGCAATCTGAAGTTGACCGGCAAGACGCTGGACAACCGTAAAGACGGCCTGGTCGCGTCGCTCAAATCGCTGACGGTCAACGTCGATCAGATCGACAACCGTGGCGGCTCACTGTCCAGCCAGACCGACCTGAACATCAACGGTGCGAGCCTGAACAACAGCGACAGCGGCAAAGTGCTGTCCGACACGACCCTGGTGGTCAAGGTTGATCAGATCATCAACCAGACCTCTGGGCTGATTTTCAGCAAAGGCGCGAACACGCTCAGTGGCGTCGGGCTCGACAACTCGGGCGGCAAGATCGTCAGCCAGAACAACCTCGCGTTGACCTTCGACGACATCAAGAACAACCAGCAGGGGTTGATTAGCAGCGATGGCACACTGGTGCTCAGCGGTGGCAGTCTGGACAACCGTCTGGGCAAGCTCTCGAGCCTCGAAGCCATGACGCTCGACGTAGCGGCAGCCCTGCAAAACCAGGGTGGTTTGATCGCTTCGCAAAAAGGTCTGGTACTGGCCAGCGCCAGTCTCGATAACAGCGACAAAGGCATCATCAGCGCCAAGGCGGCATCGACCGTCACGACCGGTGAGTTCATCAACAGCAAGGGCGGCAGTCTGGCGACTGACGGCACTCTCGACCTGACCGCCAAACACCTGGATAACTCGGCCGGGCAAATTGGCAGTCAGCAGCAGTTGAACGTCTCGGTCACGAGCCTGGATCAAGATGGCGGTGAGCTGTTCAGCAACAGCGACCTGACCCTCGACCTGAACAACGGCCTGCTGAACAACCAGCGCGGCAACCTCCATACACCGGGTCTGTTGCTGTTGAAAAACCTCAAGGAGGTGAACAACAGCGGCGGCGGAATCTCCGGTGCCAAGGCCTACAGCATTAACGCCAAAAGCCTGAATAACGATGACGGCAAACTGCTGAGCAATGAAAAACTCACTCTCGTCATCGACCGCGCACTGAGCAACATCCATGGCCTGATCAAGTCTGCCGGCCTCGCCAGTCGCAGTGCGAGCCTGAATAACAACAACGGTGAAATCCGTGGTCGTGGCGAGGTTGATCTGACGGTCACCGATGCCTTCGATAACCAGGCCGGGGTGGTCATCGCCGATGACGGCCTGACCGTGAAAACCACCAGTCTCGATAACCGTCAGAAGGGTTTGGTGGGGGCGACAAAAGCGCTGAAACTGGCCGTCGACAACCTCGATAACCGAAGCGGCGAGTTGTCGAGCAAGGCGGACGTGACGCTGATTGGCCAACAACTCGACAACAGCGACGCCGGCTACATCCTGGCGGGTGGCAACCTGGCACTGACCGTGGACAAGGTTATCAGCCGCAACAAAGGCCTGCTGTCCGGCGACGCCGGGTTGACGCTGACCGGGCAAACCCTGGAAAACAACGGTCGGCTGACCACGCTGAACAACCTCACGGTGAACCTCACTTCGGATCTGGACAACAATCAGGGCAGCCTCGTCAGCGAGGGTAAATTGGCGATCAATGCCCAGAGCCTGAGCAACAACGGCGGCACGATTTCCAGCGCCAAGACGCTCACAATCGATAGCAAAGGCGCAGTCAGCAACCAAGGCGGAAAACTGCTGACCGACACCACACTGACCCTCACTAGCACCAGCCTGGATAACCAGCAAAAAGGTGCGATCAGCAGCAAAGGCAACTCCAGCATCAGCACCGGCGCGCTCAATAACAGCAACCAAGGAACGATTTACGCAGGCGATCGTCTGGACCTGAGCGCCGGGCAAGTCACCAATACCGGGGGCAGCCTCAACGCGGCCACCGGGTTGATCGCTAACATCACAGGTCTTGATCAGCAGGGTGGCAGGCTGTTCAGCAAAGGTACTTTGAGCCTCGACCTGAACGGCGGGGCGTTGAATAACCAGGATGGTTTCA
Source organism: Pseudomonas sp. MDT1-16 (assembly GCF_054898115.1). Lineage (NCBI taxonomy): Bacteria > Pseudomonadati > Pseudomonadota > Gammaproteobacteria > Pseudomonadales > Pseudomonadaceae > Pseudomonas > Pseudomonas sp. MDT1-16. The sequence goes on along the minus strand of NZ_CM142717.1, from coordinate 3,920,690 downwards.
TTAGCGCACCGGGCCAATTGCTGCTGAAAAACCTTGCCAACGTGAACAACCGCAACGGCGAAATCTCCAGCGAAGAGGCCTTCTTACTGGCGGCCAAGCAACTGGACAACAGCGACGGTCAACTGCTCAGCAACCAGAAACTTACCCTGCAAATCGACAATGCGCTGACCTCGGTCAAAGGCAAAATCGCCGCCGCTACCTTGCAGGTTCGTGCCGCGAGCCTCGATACCAGCGCCGGCAAAATGCTCAGCGATGGCGACATGCAAATCACCGTCGACGGTCTGCTGACCAACCAGAACCAGGACCTGACCAGAGGTCTGATTAAAGCGACCGGGCAACTCACTCTCAACAGCAACGGCTTGAACAACCTGGGCGGTAACCTGTTCGGTGGCACCGGCATCAGTATCGATCTGGGCACCGTATCGGCCGACCTGAATAACCAGGACGGCCTGATCAACACCAAAGGCGTGTTGAGCATCGCTCACCTGCGCGACCTGAATAATCAGAAAGGCGAAATCTCCAGCGTCCACAGCTTCAACCTGAGCGGCAACCAACTGGATAACCGCGGCGGCAACCTCATCAGCAATGATCAGCTGACGCTCAACGCCGCCAGTCTGAACAACCAGGGCGGTCTGGTTTCCGGCTGGAACAAACTGGCCGTGACGGGCGGCAGTCTCGATAACAGTCAGGCAGGCGCAGTCTCCAGTCAGTTCGGTAATCTGGACATCAACCTCAGCGGCGCGTTGATCAATACCGGCAAGGGCGGCATGGGTGCCAACGGCGACGTCACCATTACCGCAGCCAGTCTCGACAACAGCAATGGCGTTGTCAGCAGTAATGGCAAGCAAACCCTGACGATGACCCAAGGCCCGATCAGTAACTCCGCGGGCGGCGTGATCGAAAGTGGCGACACCCTGGATATCAATGCGTCGAGCCTGTACAACCGCACCGGGAAAATCACTGGCAAAAAAGCCCTGACTTTCACGGGTATTAGCCTGGATAACAGCAACGGCAGCCTGGTCGGCAACGACAGCGTCACCCTCGACTTACTCGGTGCGCTGACCAACACCAACGGTGCGCTCGGCAGCACCGGCCCGCTGGTGATCAAACGTTCCGGCAGCATCGACAACCAAGGCGGCCAGTTGCTTAGTCAAAGCCTGTTAACTCTGTTGACTGGCGATTTGAACAACAGCCAGCACGGCACCGTTTCTGCCAATGGACAACTCGACCTCACCGCCACCGGCAGTGTTCGCAACAGTGCCGATGGTCTGATCTACAGCCGTGATGCCGGTGTTAATTTCAAAGCGGCCTCCCTCAACAATGCTGGCGGTGCGTTGCAAAGCCTGGGCGCAATGACCCTGGACGTGACCGGCGGTGAAATCGATAACCAGAGCGGAAAAATCATCGCTCAAAACGGCGACCTGAACATCACCGCCGCCAATCTCGACAGCCGCAGCGGTGTGCTCTCGAGTCTCAAAGGTTTACTGCAAACCCGCCTCACTGGCGTATTGCGCAACGGCCAGGGCGGCAAGATCGAAGGCCGTCGTCTCGACCTGCAAGCCTTGGGCGGGATCTACAGCGATGGCGGACGTATCGCCGCCAACACCGGCGATATCTTGCTCAACGCTGGCAATGCCGCAGTCGATAACAGCAACGGCGGGGTCTATGCCAAAGGCCTGGTCAATGTTATTGGCAACTCGCTGAACAACAACGCCGGCAAGATCAGCGGCGATGGTATCGACGTCGTTCTCGATAGCAATCTAACCAACCGCGGGGGCCTGATTGAAAGCGCCGGCACCCTCGCAGTGCGTGCCGCCAGCCTCGATAACCAGATTGGCAAACTGCGCGCGCTGGGTATCGGTGGGAAAACCAACTTCCAGATCGGCAGCCTGTTCGATAACCGCAATGGTCTGCTGGAAACGGCCAACACCGACCTGACCCTCGCGACGCCGAGCTTCTTGAACGCTGGCGGTACCGTGACTCATGTGGGCGTGGGTGAGTTCGACATTTCGACAGCCAACGTCATGAATGCCGGCGGTTCGCTGGTGACGCGTGGCGGGCTGACGCTGAATGCCGATAGCTGGACTAACAGCAGTGTGATTCAGGCGGGGCGGTTGAAAGTTAACGTCAACAATTTCACGCAGACCACGAGTGGTCAATTGTTGGCTTCCAGTCATCTGGAAGGGCGAGGCGTAAATTGGACCAACGACGGGTTGATTGCCAGTGATGGCAGCTTGAATCTCAATCTGGGCGGCACTTACACCGGTAACGGGCGGCTCTCCAGTCTGGGCAATCTGACGTTGACTGCCGCGCAACTCGGCTTGTCGAGTGCGACCAGCATTGGCGGGGGCGCGCAAACCACTTTCAATATTGGTGGGCAACTGACGAATGCCGGGCGGTTGACCTCTGATGGCGGACTGACGATCAATGCCGGCAGTGTCAGCAACACAGGCACGTTAGGGGCTGCACAAGACCTGACGATCAAGACATCGAGCCTGGTGAACAACCGCGGCCTGATCTTCAGCGGCCGCAATATGAACCTGCTGCTCAATGACTTCACCAACCAGAATGGGGATGTTTATAGCATCGGGGATCTGACGATTGCCGGGCGCGATGGCGGTCGAGCCAATACTGTTAATAACTTGGCTGCATCGATTAATGTTGATGGTGATTTTTCACTGTCGGCCAATAGTTTCAATAATAAAACCGAGGGCGTCATTGGCGAAGAGAAGCTCCTGTCCGGAGATATTACGTTTGATCCGAATTCCGCTACTTTTTACGTAAATGAAAACTTTGTATCGCAATCAACGATCACCGGTCCCCAGGCGTCGCTCACCGTGGCGGGAAACCTGACCGGCAATGTGGGGGCCTTCACCAATACTGCTTCGCAGATTTCGGCCGGCAAAAATATCAAGCTGGATGTGGACACCTTCGATAATTTTGGACTGCAGTCGGGCAGTTTCACCCGCTCGCGCACTTTCAAACTCGCAGGTCTTCCAGATCGCGAGGATGGTTGGACAAGCACGGATCTGCGGGCTTATGCAAAAAGAAACTCCATCTATGTTTATAAGTATTCAAGATTCTGGCATGAGCTTGATAAGGGCGGGACGAATTGGGAATATGTTGATCTGAATAAGCAGCTAACCAACACAATCAACCCGAATTACGGTATGGGGCCTGAAATAGCGGTGCCTGCGCGAATTCTGTCCGGCGAGCTAAAAAACGATGTCAGGGTCTTCACCAATGGCGGCGGCAGCGTGTCCTCCATCGTTCAAGCCGGGCAAGCGATAGCGATCAACGCTAAAAACACCATCACCAACGGTAATCTCAATCCATACACGAGTTTTGGCGGTACAACCAAGGGTACGGCTGATACCGGCGTTAAAAACGCCGCTAAACCGACCATCATCTTTCTGAATCCACAGTTGCCACCGGACCTGGCCCAACAACAAGTCAACCCGCTGACGTTGCCTGGCTTCACCCTGCCAACGGGAGACAACGGCCTGTTCCGCCTTAGCGGTAAAGGCGGCACCGAGCAGACGATCCTACCCGGACAGAGCTGGACTATTGGTTCCGTTTCAGCCGGTAACACGCAGCGCTCGGACGGCATGCCTGTCAGGCAAGCCACCGAGTTCCAGTTCGACAAGAACGATCCGGTCTCGGTCAAAAATCGCGAGCTGGCCCTGGCCAGTCGCCCGTCGGTGAATCTCAACGACAAGACCGCTCAGGTCAACGTCAATGCCGCCGCCGGTGACGGTCCGGTCGGTGTGCTGTTGTCCAATAGCGGGAACGTGTCCTTCAACGTGCCGCGTGTGCAGGGGCTGCCCGACACCAGCGTGCGCTCCAACCCGCACAAATACCTGATCGAAACCAACCCGGTACTGACCAACCTCAAGCAGTTCATGAGTTCGGACTACCTGTTGGCGAACCTCGGCTACAACCCGGATACCAGCGCCAAACGCCTGGGCGATGGTTTGTTCGAGCAACGCCTGGTTCAGCAGTCGATCGTCGCACGCACCGGCCAGCGCTTCCTCGACGGTCAGACCTCTGACGAAGCGATGTTCAAATACCTGATGAACAACGCTATCGCCAGCAAGGATCAACTGAACTTGTCCATGGGCGTAACTCTCACCGCACAGCAAGTTGCGGCGCTGACCCACGACATTGTCTGGCTCGAAGAGCATGTGGTGAATGGCGAAAAAGTATTGGTGCCGGTGCTTTACCTGGCCCAGGCGAACAATCGTCTGGCACCCAATGGCGCCTTGATCCAAGGCGGCGATGTGACCCTGATCGCCGGCCAGGACCTGAACAACGCCGGCACCCTGCGCGCCACTAACAACCTTTCGGCCGAGGCTGGCAACGACCTCACGAACACCGGCTTGATCGAGGCGGGTGATCGCTTGACGCTGAAGGCGGGCAACAACATCGTCAACAAATCGGGCGGGATCATTTCCGGTCGTGACGTGACCTTGACTGCCACCAATGGCGATGTGATCAACCAGCGTGACGTGACCGGTGTTGATGTCCGTCGGGGTGGAAATCTGCTCCATCGCGATTATCTCGATAACGCGGCACGGATCGAGGCGGCCAATGACCTGAGCATTAATGCCGGTCGAGACATCAACAACATTGGTGGCGTTTTGCAAAGCGGGCGTGATCTTGAGCTCATTGCCGATCGTGACGTCAACATCACCTCGGTCCAGGATCGCAGCACCAATGCGCGTGGCAGCCATTTTCTCAACCAGACCATTACCCAGAATGCTGCTGAGGTGACGTCTGGCCGGGATCTAACCATCCGTGCCGACCGCAACATCACCGCCATTGCCAGTCGGTTGGATGCCAAACTCGATGTTGAATTGAGCGCGGGCAATGACATTCTCCTGGCCTCTGCGGCCAACGAGAGCGATTACGTATCTCGCAGCAAGAAAAGGGCGCAGGAGAGCCACAGCATCAGCCAACAGGCCACAGTGCTGAACTCAGGGCGGGATATTGCGATTTATGCGGGCAATGATCTGGGCATTATCGCCAGCCGAATCAAGTCCCAGGAGGACATCAGTCTCGGTGCTGAGCAGGACATCATTGTCGCTTCAGCCCAAAATGAAAACTCTTCTTACTACTACAAGAAGAAAAATGGTTCCTTCGGGCGCAGTAAAACCACTCAGAGCGAGAGCTACGACAGCTCTAACGTCGCTTCGGTCATCGACGCAGGCCAGGATCTGACCGTCAACACCAGAAAAGACGAAGACGGCAGTGTCAGTCTCAACGGAGGGCGCAATGTCACTATCATCGGCAGTCAACTGAAGGCCGGTGATGATTTGGTAGTGGGTGCCACGAATGACGTCTCGATACTTTCAGGTATCGAAGAAAGCGGCTCCTACAACAAAAAAACCAAAACAGGGTTGTTCGGGATGTCGTCGAGCGGCAGCAGCCAGCTCAAGACCAACGTTACCCAAGTCGGTAGCGAGCTCACTGCCGGTAATGATGCAGTCATCATTGGTGGCCGTGATGTGAATTTGAATGCCAGTGTCATCAACGCCGACAACAATGCAGAACTGCATGCCGGACTGTTGGATAAAACCGGTGACATCAATCTCTCTTCCGCTGACAACGAAGCCTACAGTCGTGCCGAAGAGTTCAAGAAAAAGCTTGGTTTATCGCTCAAAGACACTGTAGGTCTGTTCGCGGGCACACCGGGCGCGGGCGCTGACATCACGCTGAATGCTTCGCACAAGGGCGGACGCGAAGTCGTCAATTCCACCAGTGTTGGCAGTCAGATCAATGCCGGCAACGACGCCATTTTGAAAGCCACTCGGGATATCAACATCATCGGCAGCGGTATCAACGCCGGTCACGACGCGAACATTGATGCGGGCCGTGATGTGAACGTAGTGGCGAGTACCGATCAGCAGCGCAGCAGCAGTTGGGAAACTGATAAGAGCTACGGCATCAAGCAAACGATCGATAACAATGGGTTCAGCACGTTTGTTGGTAATGAAACCATTAAGCACGGGGTCGACAGCAGCGGTCACACCGCAGCAGGTAGCTCGATCTCTGCCGGGCAAAACCTGAAGGTCAACGCTGGTCGCGACGTTAATCTGCAGGGCTCGGACTTGCAGTCGGGTATCGATCTGAAGTTGAAAGCCGAGCGCGACATCAATATCGACGCCGCAGAGCAGGCCAGTGCAATCACTACCTGGGACAGCGTGAAGCGTAACGGCACCACGACTACGGTTGCCTACAACATTGGTAACACGATCGATGGCCTCAAAGGCACCGGTAAAGGTGAGGATGGGGTTAGCAAAGGATCAAGTGTGTTGAAGGCGGTCGATACCCTCGATCAATTCTTCAGCGGGCCCAAGTTCGATGGCCATGTGGGGGCTTCGAGTACCAGCCAGACTCGGACGCAGACATCTGTTACTAATCGCCCTTCGACTCTTTCGGCGGGCAATGACATCAGTCTGGAAGCCGGCAACAACGTCAGCGTGCACGGGAGTCAGTTTGATTCGGGGCGCAACATCAATATCACGGGTCGCAACATTACGCTCGATGTCGCTCATGGTGCGGAAGGCGGTGACGGAAATCAGACCCAGAGCAAGGGCGGCCTCAAGGGCGGCACAACCGGTGGTTTCAAGCTCGGGGTCGGCATCAGCAATGCCGGAAGCCAGGATGAGTCGACTCAAGGCAACTCCACACCAACACATCTCAATGCTGGTGGCAGCATCAATCTGGATGCCAAAAACGACCTGACACTGATCGGCACCCAAGCCATCGCTGAACGCGATATCAAGCTCAAGGCCGGCAACGACTTGAATATCCTGTCGGCGCAAAATGCGTCGAGCAGTGAAAACAGTCGTCGCAGTTGGGGCGCTGAAGGGGGCGTGATTGCCGGACAGGACGGGTTTGGCTTCTATGGCTCCGTCAACGCCGGTCTTGGTGACCTTAAACGACAGGGTGTTCAGCAGCAAGAAGCCTACCTGTACGCGGGCAATAGCCTGAACTTCGAAAGCGGTCGTGATACCACCATTGCCGGCGCCACATTACGTGGCGACGAAGTGATTGGTGATGTCGGTCGCAACCTCACCGTGACGTCAGTGCCCAACACCGGCAAGGTCGAAGGCAAAGAGTTCGATGCCAGCCTCACCGTGGCCTTCAGCATCGGCGCCACCGTCAGCGGTTCTCTGGGTTATGGCCAGACCACTGGTAAAACCAACTGGGTCGAAAACCAGAGCGTCATTAGCGGCAAAAGCAAAGTCGATATCCGTACCGAGAAACACACCCAACTGGACGGTGCTGTGCTGTCTTCTGACAGCGGCAACCTGAAACTCGACACCGACACGCTGGGTACACGCGACATCATCGGCAAAGACAAAGAGCACGGTTACTACCTCAGTGTCAGTGGCAGTTATGGATCTTCCGGCGGTGCGCAGACCGACAAGCCGAACAAGGGCATGGAAGGTAAGGACAAGAGCAGCTGGGCCGTCGAAGGTTACAACTACAACAAGGATCGCGAGCAGATTGTCCGCGCCACTGTGGGTGCCGGTGACATCATCGTGCGTGACGATAAAGTCACGGGCAAGGACTCGACTGCTGGCCTGAACCGGGATCTGGATAAGGCCTATGAGATCACTCGGGATGATGAACATCGGACGGAATTGTATGTCAGTGATACGTCTTTAAAAGCGGCTTCTGAACCGATCAAGACAGCCAAGGAGTGGGCCACAAGTCTTGTCAATTATGACAAAACTGCATTTGCCAACTTTGAACTGGCGGGCCAAATCATTGGGAATCAACTAGACGCTCTGGAGCATCCAGGCGCGGGCGCAGAAGCAATCGAGGCTGGTGGTGCCGAGATCGCGGCGCAAGCACTATCCGGACTTCTTGAAGCTGGTATTGATCGTGAAGATGCACGCGCACTACTGGAGGATAAGGATTTCCAGAGCAAAGTGCTGTTGCAGTTGAGCTCGTTGGTAGGTCAGGATCCTGGCTCGATTGCTGATGCAAAAGCTGCTCTTGAGCCGATCACTGGTGAAAAAAATATCGTGGTTAAGGGCAAAGCCTTTACCTTGGATCAGCGCATTGTGTATGGCGCTGCCACCATCAGCGAATACATCCAGAATAATCCCGATAAAGCAGAGGCTGTGGAGTACGTTCTAGCTGCTGCTCAAGGTCCCAAGGGATTGATTTTACTAGCGGCCCAAAAAGCGCTAGGTGCTACTTCCGCAGGCCAGGCTATTGCTGAGTATGAAAATACAGCAACGGAGAAAGTTGGGAAGCTGATAGCCGACAGCCTGGATGGGAAAGAGCATAAGCTGAATAACGCAGACGACGCCTGGGTTGTCGGGGGCGGCAAGCTCATGGCTACCCTGCTGATTGGGGCGTCCGTAGCTGGTGGGGCCAAGACTATCAGTGCGGGTAGAAAAATTAGCTTCGAAGGAAATGATAGGGTAAAACTTGATGGCCTGAACGGTCCGAAGGTAGTAAGCAGACCGGGGGCCTTAAATGCTGCAAAGAGAGACTTAGGCATTCCACGCTCACAGCATCCTGATGCCGTTAATCGTGTTCCGATGACTCGAAATGGTGAAAAAATTCTCGGTTCTGACCATAAACCAATTATGACTCGTGAGTACACGTACTCACGCCCAGATGGGAGCAAAGTAGTTATTCAAGATCACTCGGCAGGCCATGAGTTTGGCCAGGGTGGTGTTGGAGACCAAGGACCTCACCTCAACGTACGACCACCTGAAAATACCCGCAATGGCACGGTGCCTGGTACTGAAGAGCACTATTATTTTGAATAGGACTGAAATGAGTAATTGGACTGATTTTCTGACTGATGCCGCCGGTCTGCAGGCGATTTTTGGCGATGAATTACCTACTCTGAATCAGGTCGATCTGCATGAGGTTATAATGCATAGGGATGGTCCAAGAGTGGTGCTGCGGTTTGACTTATCAGAGTTTCCATTAACCTCCCCCAAGAAATGGGTGCAGGCTGGGTATAACTGCGTACAACTAAAGTTAGTGGCAATAGGAATTCGTGAATTTTTTGTTGACGGGTGGTGCTCGGAGTGCAAGGGCAATATTGTTGTTGGCTCTTGTGGCGGTTCTGTTGAACTGCGTGTTGAAAGTGAGTTGGTTAAAATAAAAATTGTTGCTGATTTTTTGGTTTTTGATGGCGTAAGTGCCTATCGAGCTACATAAAAGAAGCAGAGGGAGAGGGAAGGGGCGAATTTATTTGAGCCAAAGCAGTAACCCCCCCTTTGTTTCCTTAAATAACTTGAACATCCCCCCAATCTCGTAAAATATCGCTCTTAAATTAACATAACCTTCCACAAGGACGAATTGACATGCGTGTGTTGGCTTTACTGTTGGCAATCTTATTTTTGTCGGGCTGCGCCTCGAAGCCGGATTACTACATCTCCCCCTCGCCGGTTCAGATCCCGGCGACCGCTACCTACTGGATCGATACCTTCGACGTTGAACTGATCGGCAAGAATGAGCGGTTTCTGCCGCAAGACACGTTGCGCGAGCAGCTCAGCGTTGAGCTGATCAATCAATTGTCGAGCGCTAATCGCTATGCAGCGAGCAAGGAAAGTGCCGACTACCTGCTGGATGTGAACACCGTCTACAAGCGCCGGATCGGCAACTCGAATGGCGGATTGGTGTCGATCATCGTCGACGACGATACGATCCTTGCCAGTGTCGATTTCAGTTATCAGGTCAAGGTCAAAAAGGCCGGCGCCGAAGTCTTGCATTTCTCCCATGCTCGCGAGGGGCTGCAGCCTGGCGGTGCACTTGGCCAGCTTCGCAATATGAAGACGATGGTGGCGGCGCTGACTCACAAGGATAATTCGGACGTGGAGCCTTTCTATATCCGTACCTTGCCGAAATATATCGTGTCCGACATCAGGGATATTCCTTCGCGCTAGACATCCCACAGATGCGGCGGATCCGGTAATCGCATTAACCGGTTTTGCGGCTGCTGCGCAGTCGAGCGGGAGCAAACTCCCTCGCCACCGGTGTGGTTCAGCACTTCTTTAGAGAAAAGGGGACACCCCTTTTCGATTAGTCCCCTTTTCGGTAAGGAAAGCGCCAACACGGACCTGAGTCTGGCTGTCGGTGGTTTCCTCAATGTCGGCGGCAGCCTGTTGCACGTCGGCACCGGCACCTTCGACATTTCCACCGCCAACGTCACGGGGGCCGGCGGCTCCATCGTGACCCGTGGTGGCTTGACCCTCAACGCCGACAGTTGGACCAACAGCAGCGTGATCCAGGCCGGACGCCTGAACGTCAACGTCTACAACTTCAGCCAGCCGCCCGCGGTCAGTTGCTGGCCTCTGACAGTTTCGTCGGTAGCGGTGTCAATTGGTACAACGAAGGTTGGTTGCCAGTGATGGCAGCCTCAGCCTGAGCCTGGGCGGTGCTTACTGGGGCGCTGGTCGTCTCAGCAGCCAGGAGACCCTTGGCCTGAGCGCCGCGCAAGTGAGCCTCAATAGCGTTAGTTACAGCATCGCCGGCGGTAGCGACACCAGACTCAATGTCCGCGGCCAACTGAACAACGCCGGTCGCCTGACTTTCAAAGTGAGTTTGATTGGCCGGCGCGAACATCCCTTGTTCCTCGTGCAGTGCTGCGGCGTTGCCAATGCCGGAAAAAGGAATCAGCAGACGCAAAATTCTGGAAGGGCGAAAACAACATCGACCAGCAGAGCTGGCCGATGCTTGAAACGGTCGGCCAAACTTAGCCAGCGACCGGGGAACGCCAGTCATCGGAACCCGAAGTACCGGATACTTCGTGGGTCCAGGTGATTTTGCGGTAGGTGAAGTGCACGTCTTCCAGGTGGGTGAAGTGCGAGTTCGCCGGGTCCTGGCAGTTGTGCATGTAGTCCTTGATGTCGACGATGATCGCGTCTTCAAGTTTGGTGGTGTAGTAGTGCTCTTGGGTGCCTTGAGCTGAGGTGCGGTACCACTTGATTTCAATAGTGGTCATGCGCTCGCCCGACGTCAGGGCAGCCAGCAGCAGTGGGGACGCCTTGTCGAACACTTTGGTGATTACAACCGGCTTGTGAACGCGCTGACCAGTAGGTTGGCCGGACTGCGGGTCACGCGGGATGATCACTTCGTGCTGGAAACCCTGAACCATGACCTGGTCTTCGTGACCTTCCTGGTAGGTGTTGCCAACCGAGTCGGCAGTGAACGCGCCGGCAGTGATCAGACCTTGTTTCTCGCCAGTAACGGACATGTACGCTGGTGTAGCCATGGATGTGCTCCTTGCTAAATAAGTGAGGGTGCCCGGGAGGCGGTATCGCCCGGTGGGTGCCTGACTGTTATCAAAGTCCGTGCCATAAACTTGAAACATTATATAAATCAGGTGGTTGAAGATTTTTTCCAACGTTCGCGAAGAGTTTTTTGCAAAGATCGCTGTGAATGTGCGCAAGAAGTTGCGCAGTACTGCGCAACTTCTTGCGCACTTGGCTGGAGCGCCTGACTGGCCGGGCGATCAGCGACCCGGCCAGGTCTTTCGCGGCGTTGAGTGCGCAACTTGTTGCGCATCAAGGCGGTTGGCCATCATTCGGGTGACCCATCGTCTCATTGGCCGAAAACCTTTAGCAGAACCGCTAGGGTGACAGGTGCAACGAACAGTGCCGCCTGGAGGTCAAATTCAGCGCCGAGATGAATGAACATTTGCGAACTCAAGGAGAACGAGATGAAAATCCTGATGGTTTTAACGTCCCACGATCAATTGGGTAACACGGGTAAGAAAACCGGCTTCTGGCTGGAAGAATTCGCCGCACCGTATTTCGCCTTCAAGGACGCTGGCGCTCAGCTGACCCTGGCCTCGCCCAAGGGCGGCCAACCACCGCTGGACCCAAAAAGCGACGAGCCGGACGCGCAAACCGCGGCCACTGAGCGCTTTCGTAAAGACTCCGCCGCCCAGTCCGCCTTGGCGTCTACCGCTCTGCTGAGCAGTGCGAGACCTGAAGATTACGATGCGATTTTCTACCCGGGCGGCCATGGCCCGCTGTGGGATTTGGCCGAAGACAAAATTTCGATTGCCTTGATCGAGGCGTTTTACAAGGCGGGCAAGCCGGTCGCGGCCGTCTGCCACGCACCGGGTGTGTTGCGTGACGTCAAGGGCGCGGACGGCCAGCCGCTGGTCAAAGGCAAGCGTGTGACGGGCTTCACCAACTCTGAGGAAGAGGCTGTGCAACTGACGGACGTCGTGCCGTTTTTGGTGGAGGACATGCTGCAGGAGAAGGGGGGTATTTATTCCAAGGAGGCGGATTGGGCGAGTTATGTGGTCACGGATGGGATGCTGATAACCGGTCAGAATCCAGCGTCGTCTGAGGCAGCGGCACAAGAACTGTTGGCGAAGCTCCGCTAAATATGACGTGTAGCAGCTGGCGAAGCCTGCGTTCGGCTGCGCAGCAGTCGTAAAACCGGCAAACACGGTTTGTCTGAAGACCTCGGCGGCTGATACAACGACTGCTTTGCAGCCGAACGCAGGCTTCGCCAGCTGCTACACGTTCGTGCCACGCCTCAGACAGCGAGGCTCGACGCGGCGAAACATTCCTCGATCGAGCGGCGCTGCGTCTCGGCATACAACGCCAGCTCATCAATCATCGATCGCCCCAGGGCCTTCTCGAACACCTGCCGGTTCGAATGCACCCCATAGTGGGTTTGCGCCGCATCCCCCAGGTTCGACTGAAAAATTCCCGCCGCGCTAACCGGCAGGAAATCTTCGTACACCAACGGTTCAACCCGCAAATACCCGCCGCTGAGCAAATCCTCCAGCGACAACGATTTCAGCTCATCGGCCCCCAAGCCTTTTTCCGTGACGAAGTAGCGAAAGTACGCCAGTTCCTGTTGACGCATGCCTTCGTAGGTGTCAGGAAATTCGCTGAAGTGCTGCGCCATCAGCGCGTTGTAGCGCGCAGCGTTGGCTTCGTTGGGGAAGTCCTTGAGTTCGTCTCGGGCCGCATTGAGCAAGCGGTCGTAAAGCGTCCGGCCCTTGGGGGTAAGTGCGGCGCCGCGTTGCTCGATTTCGCCGAAACGGGCGCTGTGGCTGCCGCGAGTCTCGGCTTGATCGGTGAAGGAGACAGGTTCGTCCAGGGCTTTGAAACTGGTCTGGCGCAACAGGATCGGGCACTGACGGCGGGGCGGGCCTTCGATCACCGCTTTGGGGGTGATGCCGTGGGCTGGCATTTGCGCCTGGACGATGTCGATGTCCAGGGTGCGCGGCGTCAGGTGGTTGATATGCGGGCCTGTGAACGCCACCACGTCGGCGATCAGGCGATGCTCGGCAATAAGTTTGCGGTACTGCTCGGCGGTGACGGTGGCGCTGTGGTGCCAGCGGAAGGTTTCCAGCGCCTGCTCGACGAAGTTCCGGGCCTCTTGTTCGGTGAGGCCGCCTTGGGTTTCAGCGCGATCGATGAGGGTTAGCGCGGTGGGCGTGAAGATCGAACGCTTATCCAGCACCGATTGGGCGAACGCTCGCAGTTCCAGATCTTCAATCAGTTCCAGGCGCAGCAGGGAGGTGAAGACCCGGAACGGGCTGACCTGCAACGCCGCCTCATGCACCGCGCGAAAAGCCGTGGAATGCACCGGCACGCCGGCCGGGGTCAGGTCGTAATAACCCACTGGTTGCATACCCATCACCGCAAACAGACGGGCGAGGGTCGCCAGTTCATTGGCAGTGCCGACGCGGATCGCGCCATGCCGCTCCAGGTCCAGGCGCTGGATTTCGCCGGTGCTGTTCAACTGCCGGGCGATCTTCGGGTTGCTGTCCAGCACGTGACGGTTGGTCTGTTCCACCAGTTCCATCAGCGTGCCGTACAGCGGCACTTCTTCGCGGTACATGTCGGACATCGCTTTGGAGAAGCGTTGGCGGATCAGGTCAGGGCTGACGAAGTTCGGGTGGCTCATGAAAAATTCCTGGTGCAGTGACGTAAAGGATGCGGGAAAAGATCGCAGCCTTGCGCGGCGCCGGCAAACGAAGAATCTTACGAACTTCATTCTGCAAAGGACTGCTGGTTGTAGCAGCTGACGAGCCTGCGAGGCTGCGTTCGACTGCGAAGCAGTCGTAAACCCTGGCGGTACGGTCCACCTGACACACCGAGGTGGATGATTTTACGACTGCTTCGCAGCCGAACGCAGCCTCGCTGGGGCTCGACAGCTGCTACACGGGAAGTTCCGAGCGCAGTGATGCCAAAAACTCCCGGTACAACCGAGCCGTGTTTGTGGGTTGTTCCACCATCGGCATATGCCCGGTGTGATCCCAGACTTCCACTCGCAGATCGTCGATGCCTTTGCTCCAGATCGCCACGCTGCTGACATCGATCAAACGGTCCTTGCGCCCCCACAGCAACAGCGCCTGGCACTTGATGTCGGGCAGTTTCGGCTCCATCGGCGGGCTGGCGCGCAAGTCTCTGAAGATTTCTTCCAGCTCCTCGCATTGCTGTTCATAGCGCTGAGCGATGGCGTCCAGCATTACCCTGGGTACCCACGGTGGTTCGGCCATGGTCATGGCATAGAAGCGCTGGAATTCTTCCCTTGAATGGATAAGGAACGGGTTGTGGCCCTTGGCCAAATGCCGCTCCAGGTCGCTGGTTTCCGGGGCGGTGACACCCGCCGGGTCGATCAGGGCCACCGAAACAATGCGATCGGGATACGTGGCCGCGAGCCACGCCGCCATGTAACCGCCCATCGAGTTGCCGATTACATGGACTTTCTCGACGCCGCAGACATCGAGCAACTGGATCATCCGCTTGGCCTGCAAAGGAATGTCGTAGCCGCCGCCCGCCTTGAAACCGGTTTCGCCATGGCCGGCGATGTCGGGGATGATCACCCGATGGTTGCCGACAAAGTGCCGGGCAAAACGCAGCCAGATGTTCTTGTCGGCACTGTAACCATGGAGCATCAGCACACTGCTGGACGCTTCGTACGGCCCGCCTTGCCAGGTCGAAACGGTCATTTCGGCGATCGGCACGACGATTTTGTGCATTCGATACAGCTTGGCCTCTATCGACATGTTCAAGTCATAGAGCCAATGACCGATGGCCGGGTAGCTCAACCAGCTCCAGGCCACGAAAACTGCGATAGCGACAACCAACACAAGCATCAGGCATCTTCCTTTTACGTGATCAGGACAGAATGTGATCAGCGGGTTTCAGCGTCCTCGTCAAGCGGTGATAGCTGAAACTGAACCCCGGAAACATCGCAATCACATGACCGCTCTTGCTTTGATACCAACTATGGCAGCCCCCGGACTTCCATACGGTGCGTTCCATCTCCCGGTGGATCATTTCAGTGTAGGTACGTTCTGCTTCGGGGCGTACTTCGATGCTGCGCAAACCGTGTTCTTTTAACGTGCGGATGCAATCAAGAATGTAATTCATCTGTGATTCGATGATGAACAGCGCCGAGGTGTGGCCGATGCCCGTGTTGGGGCCGGTGACGATAAACAGATTGGGGAAGTCCGGCAGGCTGGTGCCGAGATAGGCCCGCGGGTACTGCGCCCAGAAATCGCTGAGTTGCTTGCCGTTTTTTCCGGTGACCGGGTAAGAAATCACCCCATCGGTGGCGTCGTAACCGGTGGACCAGACGATCAAGTCCAGGTCGATGTGTTGGCCGTCCTGGGTGACGATGCCGGTTTCGTCGATGGAAACGATGCCTTGCTCGCGGCTGTGTAGTGTCACATTACTGCGACCGAGTGCCGGGTACAGGGTGCTCGAGATGATTATCCGTTTGCAGCCGATTGCGTAATCCGGCGTCAGTTTTCGCCTAAGTTCCGGATCGGGCACTTGCCGTTCGAGAACGCGCAGTGCGTGTTGCTGGACCAAACGGATTGCCGGCCGTGAGTATTTGAAGGCAATCACTCGGGTTTCGAACTGCCAGTAGATCAGCCAGCGCAACAGTTTGTAGGCCGGTTTGAGCCCCAGCAGCCAACGCTGCAAAGGCCCAAAGGCGCGGTCGGCCCGAGGCAATACCCAGTGGGGCGTGCGCTGGAACACATGCAAATGCTCAGCGTCTGGGGCAATCGTCGGAATAACCTGGGCCGCGCTGGCGCCGCTGCCAACGATGGCCACGCGTTTTTGCCGGTAATCGTAGGCGTGGTCCCAGTTGTTGGTGTGAAAGGTCTTGCCCTGAAACCGCTCCTGGCCTTCGAAGTGTGGGACCACCGGTTGGCTCAGCGGCCCGGTGGCGTTGATCAGGAACTGCGCATGGAACGTGCCTTTGCTGGCGGTGTGCACCGCCCAGCGTTTGCTGTCGTCGTCCCATTCGATGCGCTCGACATTGGCTTGCAGTTCCACCTTTTCTCGCAGGCCGAAGTGCTCCACCACGTACTGGGTGTAGTGGTGCAGTTCGGCCTGTTCGGCGAACATTTGCGTCCAGCGGTAGGGGGCGAAGGACAGGGAATAGAGCGGCGAGGGTACGTCGACCGCCGCACCGGGGTAGGTGTTTTGGCACCAGGTGCCACCGAAAAAGTCACGCCGTTCCAGCAGGCGGAAATCGCAGATGCCTGCCTTGAGCAGATTGATTGCCGCGCACTGGCCGCCAAAACCGCTGCCGATGATCAACACTTGAAAAGTCTGCATGGGCCTCCTTTTTTGTCGTTATTGATCGAACCCTCCTTTCATGTATAGCAAAACATTAGGCGCTCGCCTCATGGCTATGCCTCGGTATTCAGACCGCCAGCCGGTGATGGCTATTTGCCGTTGCCCTGATAGACTCTCACCACACTTGAAACCCTAGTGTTTTCAGGTTCCGTTCTGTGGCGCAGAGGCTCCTATGGGAAAAACGGGAGGAAAAGGACTTTCACTGGCCAGGAGGCTCTATACATCGCGAACCTTGGGTTTGGCCCTGGGATTGTTGCTCGTGAGCGCGGCGATGTATCCACTCAACCCGGCACCGTGGGTCTGGGTGGTGATGCTGCTCAACGCCGTACTCTGGCCGCACCTGGCTTATCAATGGGCGCGCCGCGCGCAAGTGCCTTATCACGCCGAACACCGCAACCTGCTGGTAGACGCCTTTCTCGGCGGCTTTTGGGTCGCTGCCATGCAGTTCAATCCGCTGCCCAGCGCGACGACCCTGGCCATGATGGCGATGAACAATGTGGCCATTGGCGGTTTGCGTTTCCTGTTGGCGGGAACCGTGGCGCAGATTCTCGGGATAGGTGTCGGACTGCTGATTTTCACCCCCGCATTCATCCCGCAAACCAGCCAAATGCAGCTGTATGCCTGCCTACCCTTAATGTGTTTGTATCCGCTGGCATTGGGCTGGATCTGCTTCCGCCAGGCTCACACCCTCGGCCGACAAAAGCGTGAGTTGCTGGCCCTGAGTCGCACCGACAGCCTCACCGGTCTGCTGAACCACGGCGCCTGGAAGGATCAACTGGAAGTCGAATTCCAGCGTTGCAAACGTCAACAGCAGGGCGGGGCGATTGCGCTGATCGACATCGACCATTTCAAAACCATCAACGACACGTACGGCCACGTTGCCGGGGACATCGTCCTGCGTCAGTTGAGCAAAATGCTCAAGCAGAACCTGCGCGCGGCTGATGTTGCCGGGCGCTACGGTGGCGACGAGTTCTGCGTGATCCTCCCGGACCTTCCGCTCACGAGCGCTGCGGCCGTCATGGATGCCCTGCGTGATCGCTTCGCCACCTTGGGCTACGAGCAGAGCCCGACGCTGAAAGTCAGCCTGAGCATTGGCCTGGCCGCCTTCAACCCGGCCCACACCGACGCGACCCTGTGGCTCAACGACGCCGACCAGGCGCTCTACGAAGCCAAAGCCACCGGTCGTAACCGCGTCATCTGCTGCGGCGATGGCAGTCTTCATCATGAATTGCTTGATTCGGTGTGAACGGTGATCGTTGCCACGCTCCTGCGTGGAGTTTGACCGGATCGAGAAGGACCTGGCGCGGGTTTCGAAGGACAAGCTGATTCCCGAGACGGAAGTCACCACCACACTTCAACGCGGATTGCCGCCGATGCCGCCGATGCCGCAAACGCCGGAATCGGATCGGTTGATGGCCATGGCTCAGGGGATTTACGGGGAGATTGGCCGTAAGTTGACGGAAGAAGGCAGTGGTGGGGCGGCGGATGCGAGTTTGTCCGCGGGCGTGGGTACGCCGACGCTGGATGGGTTCGGGATTGTCGGCGGCAATATTCATACGCCGCAGGAATATGCAGAGGTTGAGAGTGTGGCGCCGCGGATTTATTTGTTGTCGCGGATGATTATGAAACTCGCCAAGAAATAAGCCGCACAGCCCCTGCCGATCGTTCCCACGCAGAGCGTGCGAACGATCAACTTGTGGCGCACAACTTTCCAAGACGTTTCCCACAGAACTGCTCGTTGCGGTGCTGCAGTTGGCCCTTTATGATCCCGGCTCGCGGTCAATCCTGCGACGATTTTGGCCGGTCGAATCCCTGGAATCCTTATTAGTCAGGAGATATTTCCATGTTCGACCAAGTCATGCCTCGTTACCTCCCCATCGACACCTACGACGCCGAAACCCCGGTGCTCTTCATCAACACCCACAAAGAACTCAGCGACATCGCCGCTTGCGCTGCGCATCGCTTCACCGTGGTTCGCGATCTGGCGGACACCTTGTCCAGCCTGAACCTCAAAGACATTTCCGATTGCGATCTGACGCGCGTGACCCGGGCGGTTCATCTGTTGATGCGCGAAGGCTGCGCGATGCTGGATGTGGTTCAGGCGCGGGCGTTGCAGCGGGAGGTGGAGTTCAAGACTCCGGCCGGACAGGCGAGTGAGTACTGTGTCGAGGGCGCAAGCTCCCTCGGCACAGGCAAAACACTCTCGCCGTCATTACTCCTTCACACTCATAAACTCTTCCGCCCAACGGATGTATTCCTCAGGCTGCGTATAGGTGTGGGTCAACTCGGTAGCGCTCAGGTCTGACGCCTGAGTAAAGATCTGCCGTTGTTCCCGCAGGCTGTCGTATGTGGCCTTGATCGCGGCAAAGTAGGCGCCGTGACCATCGATAGTGACCCGCACACCCAGTTCAGCCAGGCGTTTATCGTCGCGCAACAGTGGATTGCCGTAGGTGACCAGCATCAGCGGAACGCTCAGGTGCTCGGCGATTTGTTCCAGTTGGTCAAAGTCCTGCACACCCACCATGCAAATCCCATCCGCACCGGCCTGCTGGTAGTGCTTTGTGCGGCTGATGATTTCCTGGATCGGCAAAATCCCCGCGTTGGTGCGGGCAATGATCGCCATCTCCGAGTCGACCCGAGCTTCCAGCGCCGCACGAATTTTGCCGACGCCTTCCGCCACCCCGATCAGGTCGGTGGACTTGCGGCCGAACTGGGCCGGCAGCAGCGTGTCTTCGATGGTCAGGGCCGCCACGCCGGCGCGTTCGAGTTCGACGATGGTGCGCATGACGTTGAGTGCGTTGCCGTAGCCGTGGTCGGCGTCGGCGATGACCGGCAATTGGGCAACACGGCCGATGCGGGTGGCCTGCTCAGCGAACTCGCTGAGGGTGATCAAGGCAAAGTCGGGGGCGCCCAGTACCTGCAACGACGCGACCGAACCGCCCAGGATTCCCACTTCAAAACCCAGGTCAGCGGCAATACGGGCCGACATCGGGTCGAAGACCGACGCCGTGTGATAGCAGGCGTTGGAAGCGAACAGCTTGCGAAAGTTACGGCGTAAATCTTGATGAGAAAGCCTGGACATATGAGTTCCACCACTGCAATGGGAATGGAAGGGCTTGAGCAAAAGTGTCAACGCCGAAGGAGTAAAAGGCTATCACGTGGGCGAGGGAAGGATGATGACGAATTTGCAGGTGGTGCGATGAAAACACCATTGTGCGCGAGGGTTTTAAAGACCGATCACGCCGCCACCGCTTGCTGCTGTTGATTGAGCAACGGCACGGCGCGTACCGAGTTGCCGGGTTGCAGTTGCAGGCGTTTGGCGGTGAGGCGGTCGACAATCAGGCTGTTGCCCACCTGTCTGGCCTGGGCGGCGGTGATGCGGCAGTTTTCCAGGCGACGGTTGTGGATCATCCACACCGGGGCCTGCTCGTCGGGCGTGCCGATGGCCAGCACCAGCGGTTGGCTGTCGCGCACGGTACGGATAGTCGAGACCGGGGCTTCGATCACCGGGCCGGCGTCGAAGATGTCGATGTAACCCTTATGGGCAAAGCCTTCGGCGGTGAGGATTTTCAGGGCCGGCTCGGTGTTCGGGTGCGCCTTGCCAATCACGGCTTGAGCCTGTTCGGTGAGCAGACAGGTGTAAAGCGGCTGGCGCGGCATCAGTTCAGCGATGAACGACTTGCTGCCCAGCCCCGACAAGTGATCGGCATGGCTGAAATCCATCTTGAAGAAGTGCCGGCCCAGACTGTCCCAGAACGGTGAACAGCCTTTTTCGTCTGCGCTGCCACGCAGTTCGGCAATGAGTTTATCGCCGAACAGGTGCGGAAATTCGGCAACAAACAGCAAACGCCCCAACGACAGCAATCGACCATTACTGCCCCGGCGTTGATCGGGTCGCAGAAACAGCGAGCAAATCTCCGATTGGCCGGTCATTTCATTATTCAGGAACAACGTCGGAATCTGCCGTTGAATACCCAGGTCCGGTGACGAACTGACCGTGAGCCCGACCCGGTAGTTGTACCAGGGCTCGCGCAGGCCCACGGCGCCCGCCAGGCCGCTGACGCCCACCAGTTGCTGATCGTCGTCTTCGAGCACGAAGAGGTAATCGGCATCGGCGCGTTCGACCTGTTCGGCGAAGGTTCGTTGCGCCCAGCGTATCCGGTGGGTCAGGCGTTCTTCGTTGGCCGGCAGGGTTGTGAAGCCGGGGCCTGCCTGGTGCACCAGATTCAGCAAGGCGGGCAGGTCGGTGACGTGAACCGGGCGGACAATCATGATGCAACTCCTTCTGCACGCCTGCTCGGGCGCTGTCGTTGGGCACGGGGCCGGGTGATGCTCACAGGGCGATCAACCGGATCGGGCAGCCTTCGGTCACGTTCAGGGCGGCGCACATCTCGGCGCTCAACCCCACAGGTTCCCCGGTCTGGTAATCCAGATCGGCGACGATGGCGCGATAGTCTGTCAGCGAATCGTTGCTGACCAGAAAGCTGCCGCGTGCGTCGATGGACAAATCCAACCGAGCCGTGCCGGTCTGGCTCTGGGCGATAGAGCGGATACCCGGGGTGCGCGCATACAGCGTCGGACCACCGTCGAACAGGTCAATGTAGCTGTTGGTCTCGAACCCTTCGCGCTCGAGGATATCGAAGGCCTCCTGGCCATCGGGGTGAATACGGCCGATGCAGTCCTGCGCAGCCTGGGGCAGCATCGGCACGTAGATCGGGTATTGCGGCATCAGTTCGGCGAGAAAGGTTCGGCTCTCCAGACCGCAAAGCCGCTCGGCCTCGGCGTAGGGCAGGTCGAAGAAATGCTTTCCCACTGCGTCCCAGAACGGCGATTGCTCTTCATCGCTGCTGAAGCCGACGATCTCGGTGATGACGGCTTCGGCAAAGCGCCGCGAGTGCGCGGCGATGAACAATAGCCGCGCCCGGGACAGCAGTTCAGAGAACCGTGTTCGTACCAGCGCTGCGTCAATATGAAAACCTCGCAGCAAGGTATGGCCACTGAGGTCGTGACACAACGACAGCGCGGGCACGCCGTGCTCGATGTTCAGCTCCCGCGAGGCACTGGTGAAATGCCGGTTGCGCAGGCTGTAGAACGGCTCGCTGAAACCGGCGGTGGCAAGGATCTCCGAGCAGCCCACCAAACGCTCTCGGGTGAGATCTTCCAGCACGAAGAAATAATTCTCCGGACCCTGACCCTCAACGTCTTTTTCGAATGAGGCGCAGGAGTCGAGAATCTTCTCGCGCAGGCATTCGGTGTCGTCCGGCAAGGACGTGACGCCTACCAGACTGTCGCGAGCCAGTTGCTGCAACTGGGGCAGGTCGGTTAACTCGACTGGGCGTAAGACCAGCATGGATGCACTCCTGTATCAAAGGGTTCGGCGGTTAGCACCGAACCTGACTATCACTGTCGGTTTCCACGCGATATGTCGGCGGTCGCCTGAATTTTTGTCAGACGCCGCTCTTTTTGTTGTCAGCCGTTGCTCGGGTCGGGCAGTACCGTACCGGTGCCCAATTTGTTGAGTACAAACAGGTAGACCAGGCCCAGGGCAATCCAGATCAGGCCGAGTTTCTGTGCATCGACGCCCATGTTGTACATGATGGCCGCGACGATGATGAAGCCGATCACCGGGCAGATCAGGTGACGGATCACCTGTCCGGATTTCTGCCGACGCCAGTAGTAGTTGATGACCGTCAGGTGCAGCAACATGAAGCCGCTCAGTGCGCCGAAGTTCACCAGCGAGGTGAGGGTGTCCACCGAGTTGATGAACAGGTAGCAGATCACCAGCGACAGCACGGCCACCAGATAAATGCTCACGTACGGCGTGTTGTGTTTGGGGTGAACCTTGGCCAGTACTTTCGGCAGCTTGCCGTCTCGGGCCATGCCGAACAGCAGACGAGACACCGCCGCTTGAGAGGTGATTGCCACCGCAACGCCCCAGGCCAGGGCCGTAGCCACGGCGGTCAGGGTGGCGAGCCAGCTGCCGGCTGCGATTTCAGCGATTTCATAAAACGCCGTGTCAGCTGATTTGAAACCCATGCCGGCCGCCAGATCCGTCGCAATCCAGGTCTGCACGACAAAGATCACGCCCATGACCACCAGCGTTATCAGCGCGGCCTTACCGACGCTGCGGCCCGGGTCACCCTTGACCTCTTCGGCGAGGGTGGAAATCGCATCGAACCCGAGGAACGACAGCACCGCAATCGACACCGCTTGCATCAGCAGGGCGAAGTTGAACGTCTCGGGGTTATACAGCGGCGCCAGTGTCAGCTGACCGTTACCGCCGCCGCTGTGCAGCGCGTTCCAGGCGTAGAACAGGAAGATTCCCAGCACCACCAGCTGCGCCAGCAGAAAGATGATGTTCATTCGCGCGGTGAAAGTGATGCCCCGCAGATTGACGAAGGTCGCGCTGACCAGGAAGGCCAGGATGAAACCGACCTTCGGAATGTCCGGGTACAAATGATTCAGCGCCATGGCCGCGTACACATACAACAGCGGCGGAATCAGCAGGTAATCGAGGAGCATTAGCCAACCGGCGATAAACCCTACGTGCTGGTTCAGGCCCCGCTGGGCGTAGGAGTAAACCGAGCCAGCAATCGGAAAGGCCCGAGCCATGCTGCCGTAACTCAGGGCAGTGAAGAGCATCGCCACCATGCCGATGATGTAGGCCAGCGGTACCAGCCCCGGTGCCTCGGCGTTGACGTAGCCATAAACACCAAACGGTGCGATGGGGATCATGAAGATCATCCCGTACACCACCAGGTCGGTCAGCGACAAGCTGCGTTTCAATTCTTGCTTATAGCCGAATTCTTCTAATTCCATGAAGCCATTCTCCTAGGGATGAAAGCAGCTGCAAGCTGCGAGTTTGAAGCGATTCCTTTACAGCAGCGGCGCCAGGTATTCGGTCCAGCGACTGATGTCTCCAGGCGTGCGCAGCAGGTCGTTGCGTACCTCGATCAACACCGACTCCAGGCCTCGTGCATCGCCGTGGACCGGCACGGTCATATCGCCCAGCGGGTTGATTTTGTACGGTTCATTACCGGCAACCTTCAAAGGGTGCTGGCTCAAACCGTCAATCAAACGCTGGGCATAGGTCGTGGCTTGCCCATACAACACGCCGATTTCCAGCATGCGTGGCTGGCCGTGATAGACCGGCGTGAAACTGTGAATGCCCACCACCCGTACAGGCCGCCCTTGAACGACACGTTGGTCAATCAAGGTGTGCAGTCGAGCATGAAAGGGCTCGAACAAGGATTGCCGACGGTACTCGCGGGTGGCTTCGTCGAGATCCCGGTTGCCCGGGACCTGATAGATTTCACTCTGCGCCGGAATGCTGTCCGGGGCTTGGCGCGGTCGGTTGAGGTCGACCAACAGTCGCGAATAGTTGGCCGCCAACAGCGTTGCGCACAGTGCCTGCGACAAACCCTCGGCCAGCGCCAGGGCACCGATGTCCCAGGCGATGTGCTCGCGGGCCGCCTCGTGACTCAGGCCCAGGTCATTTAACCCGGCCGGAATAAAACGACTGGCGTGCTCGCACACCAGAATCAACGGGTGCTCGGAGTCTTCCCGGCTCAAGGTGTACGCGGGCTCGGTAAAAAGACCGAGTTCAGCAGGTTCAGTACAGGCGCGCATAGTGCTCACAGCGTTCGGCGGGCGACAGCTGTTCCGTCAGTGTCAGTTCCTCGGTTTTAAGGGCGAAGTAGGTGTCCAGCAACGCGCTCGGCAGGGCTTCGATCAGTGCCTCGCTGTTGCGCAGGCAGTCCAGGGCCTGGGCAAGGGAAGCGGGCAGGGCGACGATGCCGCGCGCCTGGCGTTGTTCTTCGTTCAGGGAGTCGGGGACTTCATCGGTGATGGCGTTCAAGGCCAGGCGTTGCTCGATGCCCAACCGACCGGCAATCAGCAGCGCGGCCATGGACAGGTGTGGCGAGGACGTGGCGTCCATGGCGCGAAATTCCAGGTTGAATTGCGTCGCCACCGATTTGCCGCCCAGGCTCGTCGTCGGGCAGATTCGCAGCGCCGCTTCGCGGTTGCGCTGCCCGAGGCACGCGTAGGACGCGCTCCAGTGATGGGGCTGCAAACGCTCGTAAGACACCGGCGTCGGTGCAGTAAACGCACAGAGCGCAGGCAAGTAATGCAGGATGCCAGCGGCCCAGTGCTGGCCGAGGGTCGACAAGCCATTGGTGGTGCCGGCGTCGTACATCACCGGTTGGCCGGCCAGGTCCAGCAGGCTGACGTGCAGGTGCACGCCGTTACACACCGCCTGCTCCGAGGGCTTGGGCGCGAAGCTCAAATCCAGGCCCATTTGCCGGGCGATCTCGCGGGTGATTTCACGAACGTTCACCGCGCGGTCGGCAACCGCCACCCCAAGGGTCGGGCGACAGGTGATTTCGTATTGATGCTTGCCGTACTCGGGCAGGAACATTTCCGGTTCGACGCCACCCGCGCGCAAGGCGCTGAGCAGCCAACCACCAAATTCGGCACCCTGACGCTGGGCTTGCAGAGAAAACGCCAGGTGTTCAACTTCGCCGGTGTTCATGTTGAACTCATGCTCGAATGCAGCATTGACCTGCAAACCCAACTCGGCGCGATAACGCTCTACCTCGTTGCGCAACAGCGTACGCGGGCAAGCACCCCAAGGGCGTCCATCGGTTTCGCGAATGTCGCTGTGAATAAAATCCAGCGCCGGGGCGTCGGGATCCGGGCCGTTATTGACCGTCACTCGGCTGGCCAGATCGGGCATCAGCCGCAAATCACCATAAGCGCCCCAAGGATTTGTGGAGGCGATGATGTCTTGTGGGGTCAGGGCACTGTTGGCCGGCACCCAGCCACACCCCGCCCTTTGATAGTGCTCGAGTTCGTCCGTGGGAAAGGAGCGCCCGCGAGTCACGCCAATCAGGTCGGTGGTGACGAGGGTGGTCATGGGCAGTGGCAGCAGGCGCTCGCTCATGGCTGCATCTCCTGCAACCGGCCGAGCACGGTCTGGGTGTCGGTGATCCAGCAGTAACCCTTGATTGCATTCAGGCAGGCCTGATGCCGCTCGGCTGTGTAAGTCGCGCAGGCATCTTCCACCAGCGTCACGAAGTAACCGCGGTCGGCGGCATCACGCACGGCCATGTCCACGCACTGGTCGGTGACGATGCCGGCGATGATCAGGTGCCGCGTCTCGAGGTTGCGCAGCACGTAGTCGATATTGGTGGAGTTGAAGACCCCGGACGAGGTCTTGGGCAGCACGATTTCGTTTTCTACCGGGGTCAAGTCGTCGATGATCCGCGCTTGCGGGCTGCCATTGGGCAAGTGCATATCCGAGAGTTTGTGGTCCAGCGAGCGGTCGCGGCCATCAGCGGTGAGGCTTTCGATGATCGTGTGCAGCACGTTTTGCCTGGCGCTGCGAAAGGCGCTGAGCAGCCGGCGTTGATTGGGCACCACCTGCAGGCGGGTGCGGGTCAGGAAGTACTCGGCGTCCGGCCCGTCGAGGTGCGGGTCGAACTGCGGCTCAAGCCAGGCGCGTTGCATGTCCACCAGCAATAGCGCGGTGTGATCGGTGACGAACGGTAAATTCCGAGGCGAGTGGTGGGGGAGCGTGAACATCCTTATTTTTCCTCCAGCAGGTGAGTGTCGAAGTCGGTCCGCAGGGTATCGATGCCTTCCAGGCGATCGGCCAGATCAGGACTGCGCAGGGTCAGGCAGGCAATCAGCGCCTCGACCTGAGCCAGCGCCGGGACCAGGGAGTCGAAGGCCGACACCGATTCCACCGGCGCACTGATAATCAGGTCGGCCATTTCTCGCAGCGGTGAAGCATAGATGTCAGTGAACAACACCACGTGTGCATATCGATTTTTCGCCGCATTGGCCACGCGCAGAGCCTGTGATTGGTAGCGGCGATAGTCGAACACCAGCACCACGTCCTGACGCTGCACGTCGAACAATCGGTCTGGCAGTTGCGCGTTGTCTTCCAGGGCGAAACAGCCCGGACGCAGCAGGCGCAGGTGGTTGAGCAAATAATTGGCGAGGAAACTGCTGAAGCGCCCACCGAAGCAATGCACCTGATGGCGGGTGTCGAGCAGCCACTCCACCAGAATCCGTACATCTTCGGGCTGGGTCAGGGCATGGGTGTCCACCAGCGCTCGATGGCTGTCCGCCAGATAATGGCTCCAGGCGTCGCCTTTCTGAAGATGAGAACGAGGTTGCAACAGGGCGCTGGGGGAACGCAGGCGGTGGTCCATGTCGCTGAGCAGGGCATCCTGGAAATCGGCGTAACCGCTAAAGCCCAGTTTTTTCACCAGTCGCACGATGGTGGGATCGCTGACACCGGCATGTTCGGCCAACCGTGACATCGGGCCCAGTCCGTTACGCGGGTACTGGTCCAGCAAGGCACGGATGACTTTGCGTTCCGACGGCGTAAGTTCCAGGCCGGGATCGGTGATCAGGTCTCTGAGAGAAGGCATCCGGGCTCCTGCTGGATGGATATGTCGGTTTCGCTTCACAAATTGCTAAAACAGTATTTATGTAGTGGACTCAACATGTCTAGTGAATTTTTCCATGTTTTTTTGGAACCGCAAATTGGGGCGAAAAGCCCGTGGGCCTTGGGCTACTTGGATGTCGACTGAGCTCGTAGGTCATCGCCCATAGTGGTGTCGGATATCGCCGATTCTTTGAGGTGAAATAAGTTTTCGATCGTGTATGACTGGATCAAACGAAACGCCCTGGATCGCGCTTCTTGCGGCACAATTGGGCAATTGTCGCGGCGTGACGCCGTTTTCCGTTCCCATCGGCCGAGTGATCCTTCGTGCAGGCAACCCGTTTGACCCTGATGTGCCACGCTCGAACTGTCGCACAGAAATTGGCGCGTTTTCCTACGAATGAGCCGTTGGAAATGGATTGGCAATCGGCAAGGGGATCTCGTTGTGCTCAGTTCAAAGGGACGCCACGACTGGTGTGTGGACCTGAACTGAGAACCCGGCAAACCGCCGAGCTGTTCGGCAGCGACGTGGAGGTTGTCTGCGCACTGAGGGATTGCGATTTCGGGAACTGGAAAGGCGCGCGGATCGACGATCTGCAAAAATCCGCAGCCGATACGCTGCAGATCTGGCTCGATGACCCGAATTCGGCACCCCACGGTGGCGAGTCGGTGGCGCAACTCGCTGAGCGGGTGGTCGCGTGGCTGAAAACTCTGGAGGCCATACAGGGGCACATCGTTGCTGTCACCCATCCGTTTGTCATTCGCGCCGCCCTGACGTACGTGCTGCAAGGCGCTTCGTTCAACCTGATCGACGTCGAACCGCTGTCGACCCTCGAGTTGCGGTTCAACGGCCGCTGGCGCCTACGCTTGCTGGGCACTGACCCCGAGGGAACACGTTGATGAAAAAACTTCTGGTCATCGGCATCGGTGCCGGCAACCCCGATTACATCACGATGCAAGCCGTGAAAGCGCTGAACCTCGTCGATGTGTTTTTCCTCATGGACAAGGGCCAGAGCAAAGACAAACTGATCGACCTGCGCCGCGAGATCTGCGAGCGCTACATCACCGATCGCGACTACCGCTTTGTCGAAGCCCACAGCCCGGAGCGCGAGCGTGGTGATGTGGACTACAAGGCCAGCGTGGAAGACTTGAACCTGGCCAAGCAGCAGACCTTCGAACGGCTGATCAACGAGGAAATGACTGACGACCAGTGCGCCGGTTTTCTAGTGTGGGGCGATCCGGCGCTGTACGACAGCACTGTCCGGATCTTGCAGGCGATTCTGGCCTCAGGCCGGTGCGTCTTCGAGTTCGAAGTGATCCCCGGCATCACCAGTGTCCAGGCGCTGGCGGCGCAGCATAAGGTGCCACTGAACCGAATTGGCCGCTCGATTGAAATCACCACGGGCCGGCGGCTGGCGGCGGGGCAGGTGAGTGATGCCGACAGCCTGGTGGTGATGCTGGATGCGGAGGATTCCTACCATCAAGTGGTGGATCAGGAGACAGAGATTTACTGGGGGGCCTACCTCGGGACGCCGGATGAAATCCTGATCAGCGGCAAGCTCAGGGAGGTGGCGGATGAGATCGAACGGGTGCGCAAGGCGGCTCGGTTAGCCAATGGGTGGATCATGGATACGTATCTGTTGCGTAAGCCTTGAGAAAACTGGTGTTTGGGCTGACGCCTTCGCGGGCAAGCCTCGCTCCTACAGGGACGGCAGTGTTCTTGTAGGAGCGAGGCTTGCCCGCGAAGGGGCCTTCAAATTCACCTTAAGAAATTGCTTTAACCTCACGCCCAAAACGCTCCCGATACACCGACGGCGGCACGCCGACCACGCTACGAAACGCCACCCGAAAACTCTCCACTGAGCGATACCCACAGCGTTGGGCAATCTGGTCGGTGTTCTGATTCGTGCTCTCTAGCAGCTCGCGGGCCCGGCCCAGGCGCTCATGCTGCAACCAGGCTTTAGGCGGCATGCCGGTGGCTTCAGTGAACCGGCGCAGAAACGTCCGTTCACTCATGGCCGCCTCACTTGCCAGTTCGCGAACCTCCAGCGGTTCATGCAAACGCTCCCGCGCCCACTGCATGACGCGGGACAAATCGCTACGCGGCGTAGGACTGACCGGTGTCGGTATGAACTGTGCCTGTCCGCCGGTGCGTTGCGGCGACATCACCAGCCGCCGCGCCACCGAGTTGGCCACTTGCGTACCGAAGTCCCGCGCCACCAAGTGCAGGCAGGCATCGATACCGGCAGCGCTGCCGGCCGAGGTGATCAGCTGACCTGAATCGACATAAAGAACGTCCGGGTCCACCAGAATGTTCGGAAAACGCTCGGCCAACTCAGCGGTGTAGCGCCAGTGCGTCGTGGCGCCGCGACCGTCGAGCAAACCGGTGGCCGCCAGCACGAACACGCCCGAACAGATCGACAGCAGCCGCGCGCCCCGTGCATGGGCCTGGCGCAGGGACGCGATCAGTGCCTCAGGCACCGGGGCACTGCGATCACGCCAGCCGGGAATGATGATGGTCCGGGCGTCCTCGAGCAGTTCCATGCCGCCATCGGCCAGCACCTGAATACCGCCCATGGCGCGCATCGGGCCTTGATCGACAGCAGCGATCCGATGCTCGTACCAAGGGAAGTCGAACTCCGGACGTGCCAGGCCGAAGATCTCCACGGCGATGCCGAACTCGAACGTACAGAGGCCGTCGTAGGCCAGAATCGCAACTAATCCAGGGGTGGGCTGCATTTGGCGGAAAGTTCCCGGTGAGTGTCTTGTGCGCCACTGTAGCCACAAGCGTCGAGCGGATAAAGTCTTCTCACACCCACCGAGACTTTGGAGTACAGCCCATGAACAGCCTGGTCCGCGAGATTCCCGCCGCCCCATCGGCCATCGCCCTGATGCATTTCAGCAACCGTCTGACCTTCGAAACCGATTGTTCCGACGTCCATGGCAGCCAACAGGCCGGCGAGGTGGATTTTGTTTTGGTGGATGTGCGCGGTCCGCTCGCATTCGAGCGTGGCCATGTGCCGGGAGCGATCAATATACCGGGGCGACTGCTGACCGCTGAAGGTCTGGCGGCGTACCCGAAAACCAGCGTGTTCGTGGTTTATTGCGCCGGGCCCCACTGCAACGGTGCCAACAAGGCTGCGGTGAAACTGGCGGCGCTGGGCTACCCGGTCAAGGAAATGATCGGCGGGGTGACCGGGTGGGTGGATGAAGGGTTTGAGTTGAGCACTGCGGTGCAACGGCCGGTGAATGCTGTGATCGGTTGCGAGTGCTGATCAGGCGGTAGCCTGCGCCTCCCACCACCCATCCAGCGTCGCCTGCAACCACTCGAACACGGTTGCGTAGGCGGCGCTGTCCTGTTGATCCCGAGGCAGCGGTGACTCATCGGCAAAATGCGCATTGAGCGTCGCCACTGATTCAGCATTCCATTCTGGATGAAACTGCAAACCCACCCGCGTCGGCCCGACGCGATACATCTGCTGCTCGCACTGATCACTGCTGGCCAGCAACTGCGCGTTGGGCGGCAAGTCGATCGCGTCTTCGTGCCATTCCAGCACCTTCAGCTTCTGGCCATCAACGAACGTCACGCGGGTCCATCCGGTTTCGGTGCGGTCCATCCGCCGCACATTCCCGTCCAGACTCAGCGCCAGCAGCTGCGCCCCCAGACAAATCGCGAACACCGCCGCGCCTTGATCCAGACTGCCCGCCAGCCACCGACGCTCCGCTTCCAGCCAGGCCGGCCCGCCGGTGGACTCATAAGGCCCGCCTAACAGGATCACGGGTGCTGCACTCGCTGGTGGCAACTGGCCGAGGTCGGCGCGAAAGACGTTCAGCGTCAGTCCTCGAGACTTGGCCCAGTCGGCAATGGCGCCAGGACCTTCGGCGGGGTGGTGCTGGATCAGATTCAACGTTGGCATCAGGGCTCACTTGTAGTTTTTGCTTGTAGGTTTTTTCTGAAAAAAGGGCTTGTCCTACCGTCTTTGCACCGGCTTGGCGCACGCTTCAAGGAGGTTTAATTCGCCGGCCACTTTTCTATAAGAATTTGTCGCTTAAACACAATTTGCCCTCCTGAAGCCGCTCTAGACTGCCGGCCACTTCGGTGCTTTCCAACCGGACGCAGCCTACCGAATGCTGCCAATAAAAAGCCTCCGCACACAGGAGTTATAAATGAAGAAGCTAGTGATGTTCGGTGCCCTGGCACTGTCGATGTTGTCCCTGACGACCGTGGCCGAAGACGCCAAGCCGATCCGCCTCGGTATCGAAGCCGGTTACCCGCCATTCTCGATGAAAACCCCTGACGGCAAACTCACTGGTTTCGACGTGGACATCGGCGACGCGCTGTGCGAGCAGATGAAAGTGAAGTGCACCTGGGTCGAGCAAGAGTTCGACGGCCTGATCCCGGCCCTGAAGGTCAAGAAGATCGACGCGATCCTGTCGTCCATGACCATCACCGACGATCGCAAAAAGAACGTCGATTTCACCATCAAGTACTACCACACCCCGGCGCGTTTCGTGATGAAGGCAGACACCGACGTCAAAGACCCGCTGACTGAGCTCAAAGGCAAGAAAGTCGGTGTGCTGCGCGCCAGTACCCACGACCGCTTCGCCACTGAAGTGCTGGTGCCGGCCGGTATCAATCTGGTCCGCTACGGCTCCCAGCAGGAAGCCAACCTGGACATGGTCGCCGGTCGTCTCGACGCGATGCTGGCCGACTCGGTCAACCTGAATGACGGTTTCCTGAAAACCGATGCCGGTAAAGGCTTCGCTTTCGTGGGCCCGACTTACGAAGACGCCAAGTACTTCGGCGGCGGCGCCGGTATTGCTGTGCGCAAGGGTGATAAAGAGCTGGCGGACCAATTCAACACCGCCATCACCGAAATCCGCGCCAACGGCAAGTACAAACAAGTGCAAGACAAGTATTTTGACTTTGACGTTTACGGCCAGTAATCACGCGGTTCAAACAAGTGGCAACCGTTGACGCGGTTGCCACTTTTTTTATGCCTTCATGATTTATTCTGCGCAGATCACGAATACAGGAGCACGCCATGCAACGCATCGACCATTCACTGCCCTGGAGTCACCTGGGCACCGAACGCACCCTCAGCGTGTTTCGGTATGGCGTGGGCACTCGCAAGGTCTATATTCAGGCCAGCCTGCACGCTGATGAACTGCCGGGCATGCGCACAGCGTGGGAGCTGAAGAAGCGTCTGGCCGAACTCGACACCCAAGGTCAGTTGCAGGGTGTGATCGAACTGGTCCCGGTGGCCAATCCCATTGGCCTCGATCAGCACCTGCAAGGCAGCCACATGGGTCGCTTCGAGCTGGGCAGCGGCAAGAACTTCAACCGCTCCTTCGTTGAACTCAGCGCACCGGTTGCCGAGTTGATCGGCGATCGGTTGGGCAGTGATGCGGCTGCCAACATTGCGCTGATCCGCCAGACCATGGGCCTGGTACTCGACGGCTTACCGACACCGGCCTCGCAACTTGAAGCCATGCACCGCTTGCTGCTGCGCCACGCCTGCGATGCCGACATCACCCTCGATCTGCATTGTGATTTCGACGCGGCGATTCATCTTTATGCCTTGCCGCAACACTGGCCGCAGTGGCAATCCCTGGCGGCGCGTTTGAAGGCTGGGGTTGCATTGCTCTGCGAAGACTCCGGCGGCAGCTCATTCGATGAATCGTGTTCATCGCCGTGGTTACGCCTGGCAAGGGCTTTCCCTGAGGCCGCGATCCCGCCGGCCAACCTGGCGACGACGCTGGAGCTGGGCAGCATGGGAGATACGCGGGTCGATCAGGCTCAAGCCAATTGCGAGGCGATTCTCGGGTTCCTCGCCGAGCAGGGTTTCATCAAAGGCACTTGGCCTGCGGCACCGAGCGAATGCTGTGAAGGCATGCCGTTCGAAGGCACCCAATACCTGTTCGCGCCGCATCACGGGGTTGTCAGTTTCCTGCGCGATTCGGGTGAGTGGGTGGAGAAGGGCGATGCCCTGTTTGAAGTGGTTGACCCACTGAGCGACCGGGTTACCACCGTTTGCGCCGGGACCAGCGGCGTGATGTTTGCCATCGATCGCGGGCGCTATACGCAGCCGGGCACTTGGCAGGCGAAGGTGGCGGGGCGTGAGCCGATTCGGGTTGGGAAACTCATCAACGATTGAGGTTTTCCCGACCGTTAGGGCGGCGTATCCGGAAAGAGATGTTAGGCTCTGCCCCGAATCCTGCACTTGTGAAGGAAGGTTTATGTTGAAGTTTTTCGCTCTGCTGACACTCCTGGCGTCCGCCGCCGTCCACGCTCAAACCCCGCTGCAAACTGATCTGCCGCTCAAGTACCTGGAGCAGGCCAACCCCGAATCGCGCAATCAGCCGTTGGTGATTTTCCTCCACGGTTACGGCAGTAACGAGCAGGACTTGTTCGACATCAAGGCTGAGTTACCCGCGCAATACAACTTCCTGTCGGTACGCGCACCGATGGTGATGGAGGAGGGTAGTTACAAGTGGTTTCGCGAGAAGGGCAACGCTGCCTACAACGGTGAGACGGATGATCTGAAGTCCAGCGGCCAGGTGTTGCTGGATTTCGTCGCACAGGCCGCGAAGAAATATCACACCGAACCGAACAAGGTTTTCCTGGTGGGTTTCAGCCAGGGCGCGATCATGTCCTACGAGGTGGCGCTGCGTCATCCCAAGGCGGTGGGCGGGATCGCAGCGTTGAGCGGGCGGATTTTGCCGGTGCTCCAGTCCGAACTGAAACCGGATGAAAACCGCCAGAAGCTGGCGATTTTCATCGGTCATGGCACTGCAGACAAACGCCTTCCCTACAATGACGGCACGGACGCCAACAGCCTGTTGCAGAGCCTGTCACTCAAGCCTGAATTTCATGCCTACCCTGGCGTCGGTCACAGCATCAGTGCTGCCGAGATGCAGGACTTGAGCGCCTGGTTGCAGCACCTCAATCGCTGATGCTTACTTGCCGGTGACGATCTGTTTGACCAGCGTCTCGTGGCCAGCATTGTCGCTGAGGCGGGAAATCACCTGAACGATCGCCATGCGTGTGTTGGACGCGGCCATCAGTGTGGTGTCGAGGGTTTTACCGCCGCCCTGGGTCGCGGTGCTGTCGATCTGCCGCAGGCCCAGACCGGTGCCTTTCTGGGTCAGGCTTTTTTCGCTGAGCTTGGTGAAGTCCGGCAGCGCCTTGGCTTGTTCGGTGGCGAAGTCGGAGGCCGCCGAGTCGAGGAACTGACCGTCGTTGTCTTTGACGTTGAGGCCGCCGGGGAGGGTGTTTTCAGCCGCGATCACGACGGTTTTGGTGGCCTGATTGGTGTACATGGTGCCCGTTGCCCCGGCGGTACCGGTGGCCGCGTCGCCGGCGGGCAACGGGTTGGCGACGAAGCCCTTGGGCAGGGTGAACTTGAACTTGCCGCCGAGCATCGAGACTTTTTGTGCTGGCGCGGTATCGCTGGCCGTGGCCTTGGCGGCCTGCGTATTCAGCGCTCCCAGACTGGCAACCGCCGTCAGCAACAGGACAACGGCTTTTTTACTTAACAATGACATCGGAAACTCCAGGGGATGGTCGCGCTTTGAGGGCGATCATCCCATGGAGGTTGTGACGCATTCCAGCGCGTTGTATCGAAAGAGCTTCTGTGGCGAGGGGGCTCGCCACGGAGTGTTGAACTGAGGCTGGTGGTGGGCGAAACCCGTTAGATTGACGTACGAGCTTTTTGCTTTACTCGTTCGAAACTATCGAACGTGTTATCGGCACTTTGGTGGTTGATCGCGAGGTGGCGATGGCTGCACCGGCAATAATCAGCAGCGCAGGGATGATCAGAATCGGGCTGGCATGGCTGCGCCCGACGGTGATCAGCAACAACGTGGACATCAGCGGCGCCAGGTAGGAAAGCGCACCCAGCGTCGCCAGACTGCCGTGTTTGGTGGCGTGGTCCCAGGCAAAAAACGCCAGTCCGACCGGCCCCAGACCGAGGACGACAATCGCGGTCCATTGGCTGAAGTCGGGCTGTACCGTGGTTTCGAAGGCCAGGTGACAGACCAGTCCGGCCACGGCGACCAGGCCGCAGATTCCGCCGATGATGCTGCTCGGTACTTCGCTGAACCGGCGGTTGATCACCGAATAAACCGACCAGATCAGCGCACAGCCAAACGCCGCGAGATAACCGGCGATGGGCATCGCGGCACCCGCATTCGGGGCGCGCTGCTGCATGATGAAAGCGGTGCCAGCCAAGCCCAGCAGTGCGCCGAGCAATTGCCGTTTGTGCAGCTTTTCGCCGGCTGAGAACGCCGACAGCAACACCAGCAACAGCGGCCAAAGGTAATTGATCAAGCTGGCTTCGGCCGCCGGGGCGGCTTTGAGCGCGAAAAAGTACAGCGCGTGATAAACGAAAATCCCGACGAACCCGGTCGCCCAAACGGCCCAGGGCTGGCGCCAGCTATTGAACCCGGCGATCCCGCGTCGGCCCAGAATCACCAGGCTCGCCACGAACGCCGCGCCGAAACCCAGTGTCAGCAGCTCAAACGGTGGAATGCCTTCGGTGAGGGTGGTCAGCAAGGCCAGGGAAGACCAGAGCACTATCGCAATCACGCCGACGGCCGTAGCGCTGTGGCTGTTTCGGAGCTGAGTCATGTCTGTTCCTTCAGTGCGATGAGCGGGCGACTATCCTGGCCCGATGACATCGAGCAGCTTAGCGTTTGATTGCCGTACGTCCAGCGTCCGCCGTCGGGCTCATCGGTTTTGCCAGCAAGCGCTTGGTCACTCCGAGCATGCCCACTGACACCGCGACGCCAAGGGCAAACGCGGTCAGACCCATGCCAGGCAACGCCAACGCCAACACCAGGCAAAACGCCGCGAACGAATACATTCCGGTCGCCGTCGCCCGCAACAAAGCAGCGGTAAACGCCGGACCGCGGGTTTGCTGGGAGAACACCGCCATCACGCTGCCCAGCACCGGGAACACGGCAAGCAGGCCGCTCCAGCGTTCGCCGACGGTGCTGGCCAACAACGTGACCGCGAGGGTGAGCAGGGCGCCGGCAATCATGCGCAACAGCAGTTTGTCGGACTTCGGCACCGGACCTGAAACGATTGGCTGTACCGAGGGAAACAGATACGGCGCCGCCAGCAGGGCAGTCGCGGCGGCGATCACCGAGAACACCAGGGACGGTGGAATCAACGACAGCACAACGGCCGCCGTGGCCCAGACCGACAGCGATATCACCAGCGCCCACGGCCAACTCGCGCGTTGTGCAACCTGAGCGTAGGTCACGCAAAAGGCAATCATCGCGAACATCGCAGACAGTGCTGCCGTCGCCGATTGAGCGGCGAACACCTGGCCCTGTTCGATGGCGAGAAAGAACAGAATCGGCCCAACCACCACCGGCAACCCCGACAACCAACCGGCGACACTCGGTCCCCAGCGTTTACCGGCCAGGGAAATCAACAAGAGAAATCCTGGGATGACCAGCAGTTTGAGCATCAGCACACACGCACCTCTGACCTGAGTGAGGCGGCAACGTTAGCATTGCGGGTGAGTGATTGCTCTATAGATGTCGTGATTTTGTATACAAATATCAGGGCCGCAATCGACACGGGGTTTGCGTGTACGCCAAAAAGCGTGAGGCCCATGCGGGTGCTGATCGTTCCCACGCTCTGCGTGGGAATGCCTCAATGGACGCTCCGCGTCCGCTTCGGCAGGGACGCGGAGCGTCCCGGGCTGCATTTCCACGCAGAGCGTGGGAACGATCAGTCTGTCAGTGGTGTGAAAACGCCTCGACCACAAAGTCTATGAACACCCGGGTCTTGGCCGGCATCAACGTCCGGCTCGGGTAATACAGCGAAATCGGCCCCGCGTCGGCGTGCCAATCGGGCAGCAGGCGCACCAATTCGCCACGCTGGATATTCGCCCGCACATCCGGCATTACCAGCAGTGGCACGCCCAAGCCAAGTATCGCCGTTTCGCGCATGGCGGCCGGATCATTGAGCACAATGTTTTCGTTCAGATTGGCAGATGCTTCATTGCCCGCGCCATCGTGCATCAGCCAGTGGCGAATCCGCCCGGTGCGGGTGCCGCGCATCACAATGCCGGTGTGTCCGGACAGGTCCGCCGGTCTGGAGAATTTTGGTGGGCGGATTGTCATCGACGCCAACAACTCAATCGAGGCGCCGTCGTTTAAAGCGGTGGATTTGCAGGGCCGCACCTCCAGCGAAGTGTTTGCCGAATGGGTGCCCGGTGCGAGGGTGGTGAAGGCGTTCAATCACCTTCAGGCACGTTCTCTGGAGAGCGATCCGACGGCGGAGGGTGCGCGGCGAGTGCTGTTTCTCTCTGGTGATGATGCCGATGCGAAAGCTCAAGTGGCAGCGCTCATCGAACAGCTGGGCTTCTTCGGGATCGACCTTGGGGAATTGAGCGTCGGGGCGCGGCTGATGCAGTTTCCAGGCGGTCCGCTGCCGGTGCTGAATCTGGTGAAATTTGCCTGACGACGCAACCTGTAGCAGCTGGCGAAGCCTGCGTTCGGCTGCGAAGCAGTCGCCAAACCTGAACACGCGGTACTCCTGATGCACCGCACTGCCTGATTCCACGACTGCTTCGCAGCCGAACGCAGGCTTCGCCAGCTGCTACAAAGTATGCGGCGCAGCGTAGATTTATGACTGACTGTAGGACCCAGTGCGATGTGAATCGCACCGGGTGTTTTGCCAGACGGCGAACGGATCTTCGTGGGTCCCCGCGCCGTCTGTTGAACGCTTTACGCCCGTTCGATCGCCAGTGCCACGCCCTGACCACCACCGATGCACAGGGTGGCGAGGCCTTTTTTGGCGTCACGCTTGATCATTTCATGCAGCAAGGTCACCAGCACCCGGCAACCCGATGCACCGATCGGGTGACCCAGCGCGATGGCGCCGCCGTTGACGTTGACTTTGTTCAGGTCCCATTCCAGGTCCTTGGCCACCGCCAGAGATTGCGCAGCGAACGCTTCGTTGGCTTCGATCAGGTCCAGTTGGTCGATGGACCAACCGGCCTTGTCCAGGCAACGACGAGTCGCGCTGACCGGGCCGATGCCCATGATCGCCGGGTCGACGCCCGCGTTGGCGTACGCAGCGATTTTCGCCAGCACTGGCAGGCCGAGGGCCTTGGCTTTTTCGGCGCTCATCAGGATCACGGCGGCGGCGCCGTCGTTCAGGGACGAGGCGTTACCGGCGGTTACCGAACCGTCTTTTTTGAAGGCGGGTTTCAGTTTGCCCAGCGCTTCAGCGGTGGTACCTGCTCGGGGTTGTTCGTCAACCTGGAAAGCAACCGGATCGCCTTTGCGCTGAGGAATCAGGATCGGCGTGATCTCGTCGGCAAAACGCCCGGCTTCGATGGCGGCCGTGGCTTTCTGCTGCGAGGCCGCGGCGAAGGCGTCTTGCTGTTCGCGGGTCAGGTTGTACTTGTCAGCCAGGTTTTCGGCAGTGATGCCCATGTGGTAATCGTTGAACGCATCCCACAGGCCGTCGCTGATCATGGTGTCGACAATTTGCGCGTGACCCATGCGCAGACCGGTGCGCGCACCGGGCATGACGTAATTGGACAGGCTCATGTTTTCCTGGCCGCCCGCAATGATCACGTCGGCATCGCCGCAACGAATCGCCTGGGTCGCCAGATGCAGCGCTTTGAGGCCCGAACCGCAGACCTTGTTCAGGGTCATCGCCGGCACGGTAAACGGCAGGCCGGCCTTGATCGCTGACTGGCGCGCTGGGTTTTGTCCTGCGCCGGCGGTCAACACCTGGCCCATGATCACTTCATCGACTTCAGCAACATCCAGACCGGTTTGTGCCAGCAGCTGGCGGATCACCGCAGCGCCGAGGTCAACGGCGGAAACATTCGCCAGGGCACCCTGGAAACTGCCGATGGCGGTACGGGTGGCGGCGACAATGACGACTTCTTGCATGGAATGATTCCTCACTGAGCAGCGAACTGCATTTCTGGAACGTGATCCGGCACGATCAGTTTACCGGCGGTCTTGGCGACAATCTCCTCAACGCTGACGCCCGGTGCACGTTCCTTGAGAATGAACGCGCCGTCCTGGATTTCCAGGTAGGCGAGGTCGGTCAGCACACGCTTGATGCACCCGGCGCCGGTCAGCGGCAGGCTGCATTTGGACAACAGCTTGGACTCACCGTCCTTGGACGCGTGGGTCATGATGACGATGATGTTGTCTGCACCGGCTACCAGGTCCATCGCGCCGCCCATGCCCTTGACCAGTTTGCCGGGAATCATCCACGAGGCGATGTTGCCTTCCACGTCCACTTCAAACGCACCGAGTACGGTCAGGTCGACATGACCACCGCGGATCATCGCGAAGGACTCGGCCGAGGAAAAGATCGACGCGCCGATACGTGCGGTCACCGTTTGTTTGCCGGCGTTGATCATGTCGGCATCGATGGTTTCTTCAGTAGGAAAGGGGCCCATGCCCAGCAGGCCGTTTTCCGACTGCAGCATGACTTCCATGCCTTCAGGGATGTAGTTGGCGACCAGGGTCGGAATGCCGATGCCCAGGTTCACGTAAAAACCGTCCTGCATTTCGCGGGCGACGCGTTGAGCCATTTGTTCGCGGGAAAGTGCCATTGTTGTTATTCCTTCAGGTCCGGGGACAGGGGATCACTTACGCACGGTGCGCTGTTCGATGCGCTTCTCGAACGTGCCGCAAATGACCCGGTCGACGTAGATGCCAGGGGTGTGGATCTGCGCCGGGTCCAGCTCGCCGGGTTCGACGATTTCTTCGACTTCGACCACGGTGATCTTGCCGGCAGTGGCGGCCAGGGGATTGAAGTTCTGGGCGGTATGGCGATAGATCACGTTGCCGAAATGGTCGGCTTTCCAGCCTTTGACGATGGCGAAGTCACCGGTGATGGATTCTTCCATCAGGTACTTGCGACCGTGGAATTCGCGCACTTCCTTGCCGTCGGCAACCGGAGTGCCGACGCCGGTGGCGGTGAAGAAAGCGGGGATGCCGGCACCGCCAGCGCGCATTTTTTCGGCCAGGGTGCCTTGAGGGGTCAGGACCACTTCGATGGCGCCGCTCAGCAGTTGTTCTTCGAACATCTTGTTCTCGCCCACATACGAAGCGACAACCTTGCGAATCTGCCGGTCTTCCAGCAGCACACCGAGGCCGAAACCGTCGACGCCGCAGTTGTTGGAAACCACCGTGAGGTCGCGAGTGCCTTTGCGCTTGATTTCGGCGATGAGGTTTTCCGGGATCCCGCACAGACCGAAGCCGCCGGCGATCACGGTCATGCCGTCTTCAAGACCTGCCAGAGCTTCCTCATAGGAACTCACGCGCTTGTCGAAACCTGCCATATGCACCTCTTTTATTCTTTGTGGGCGGCTGGCTAGCCGTAGGGGTTGAGTGTCTCGTCAGTGAATTCATTTGTTAAGTTGATTTTTAAGGTTGATTGATAGATAAAACTCACCAATCACCCGCCCCGTACTACGTTGGAGACACCGGTCATGACAGTCAAGCAGATCCGCGCGTTCCTGGCCGTGGCCCAGAGTTTGAGTTTTGCTGTGGCCTGCGAGCGGTTGCACCTGTCGCAATCGGCGTTGAGCCTGACCATCAAGGCGTTGGAGGAGGGGCTGGGCGGGCGTCTGTTCACCCGCAATACACGCAATGTGGCGTTGACGGCTGAAGGCGAGTCGCTGGTGCCATTGGCTCGGCGGCTGATTGCTGATTGGGACAATGCCGAGGATGAACTGCGGCAGCGTTTTACGCTTCAGCGCGGTCGCGTGACGTTGGCGGCAATGCCGTCGTTTGCCGGCAACTTGCTGCCGCCGATCCTGAAAACCTTCCGCGCGCGGTATCCCAAGGTCAACGTCACCGTGAATGACGTGATCAACGAGCAGGTGCTAGAGATGGTGCGTGATCGGCAGGTCGAACTGGGGGTAGCGTTTGAGCCGACTCAGAGTTCGTCGCTGGAATTCACGCCGTTGTACATGGATCGGTTTGTTGCCGTTGTGCCGAAGGATTCTCCTTTTGCCGAACTGGAAGACATCGATTGGCAGACCTTGCTCAAGGAGCCGTTTATTACCTTGCAGCGTCCGTCGACGGTGCGGGTGATGCTGGAGGAGCACTTGCAGGCGCGGGGTATGAAATTGCCGGTGGAGTTTGAAAGCCATCAATTGGCGACGGTTGGGCGGATGGTGGCGAGCGGGTTGGGGGTGAGTGCAGTGCCGGCGTTGTGCGCCGGGCAGATGCGGGAGCTGGGTGCGCGGTGTATTACCTTGCGGGACCCGGTGGTGGAACGGGCGATTGGGGTGTTGACGAAGCCTGGGGTGGAATTGTCGGCGGCGGCTCAGGCGTTGTTCGATATTCTTAAAGCCGAAAACCTCGGCCAACAAGTTTCTATGCCTTGAACACGGTCACTTGTGGGCGCGAGCCGGCTCCGGGCGGCGATCCGACGAAGAGGCTGGCACATTCGATATCGATGTCGCCTGATACCGAGCTCGCGAGCAGGCTCGCTCCCACAGGAGTTGGGTTTCGTCAGTTTTCAAGTGGACAGTTTTTGGGCCAGTAAGGGCAAAAGCTGTTCGCACGGCGCCTCTATTTTTATATCCAGAATCTCATCCGCCCGAGTCTTCCCCAAATTGATCGCAATCAACGGCTTCCCCTGATCCGCCACCGCCCGGCACAACCGAAACGCCGAATACGCCATCAACGAAGACCCGACCACCAACAATCCCGCCGCCTTTTCGACCGCCGCCATTGCCTTGGCCGCCGTCGCCTGCGCCACGTTCTCGCCAAAAAACACCACGTCCGGCTTCATCCGTTCCCCTGCGCAGTGCGGACAATGCGGTACCTGAAAGCGCGCTTCAAAAGCCGCGTCGAGCAGGGTATCGCCATCCGGTGCCTGCACCGCGTCCACCCCGGCCAGATACGGGTTCTGCACTTCCATCAGTTGCTGGATCGAATCCCGTTCGCTGCGCTTCCCGCAGTCCAGGCACAGGACCCGGTGCAGGCTTCCGTGGAGTTCGATGACGTCATGGCTGCCGGCCTGGTCGTGCAGGGTGTCGACGTTTTGAGTGATCAGCTCGCTGATCTGCTGCGAACTTTGCAAACTGGCCAAAGCCTCGTGGGCCACGTTCGGCTGAGCCTGGCGCACCCGTGGCCAACCGAGCATCGCTCGCGCCCAATAGCGCCGCCGGGATTCGGGTGCCGAGAGAAATTCCTGATACATCATCGGCTGCCGGCCACGCCGCACGCCTTGGTTGTCGCGGTAGTCCGGAATGCCCGACGGGGTGCTGATGCCGGCACCGGTCAGGACCACAAACGGCTGGTCAGCCATTAACTGCTGGAGGCGGTCGAGTTGTTCGCGAATGGGGCTGCATGGCATGTTCAACACTCCGCAGGGCCTGTAGGAGCTGCCGAAGGCTTGGGCCGCGTTCGGCAGCTCCTACAATAACTGACGGTAGTTACTTGCGCGCCTCCAGAATCAGGTTGAACGGTGTTTCCGTGGCCCGACGGAACGTCTTGAACCCCGCCTCGGTGAAGACTTTGCGCAGTCGCGCCTCGCCAGCCTGGGCGCCGAGCCCGAGGCCGACTTCCTGGGACAGCGAGTTCGGTGTGCAGATGAAGGTCGAGGCGGCGTAGAACAACCGACCAACGGGGGTGGTGTTGTCGTCGAGCGAGTCATTGGCGAACGGTTCCACCAGCAACACCGTGCCGTCCGGTTTCAGCGAGTCATAAGCGTGCCGCGCTGCACCCACCGGGTCGCCCATGTCGTGCAGGCAGTCGAAGTAGCAGACCAGGTCATAGTCGTTGCCGGGGTAGCTTTTTGCCGTGCCCTGGAAGAACCGCGCCCGCCCGGACACGCCACCTGCTTCGGCGCGCTGGGTGGCGACCGTAACAGAGGGCGCGTGGTAGTCGAAACCGACGAACCGCGAATCGGGGAACGCCTGGGCCATGATCACGGTTGATGCGCCATGCCCGCAGCCGATATCGGCCACCTTGGCGCCAGCCTCCAGTTTGGCGACCACGCCTTCGAGTGCCGGCAGCCATTCGGCGA
This sequence comes from Pseudomonas sp. MDT1-16, assembly GCF_054898115.1. Taxonomy (NCBI): domain Bacteria; kingdom Pseudomonadati; phylum Pseudomonadota; class Gammaproteobacteria; order Pseudomonadales; family Pseudomonadaceae; genus Pseudomonas; species Pseudomonas sp. MDT1-16. Next base: position 3,877,582 of record NZ_CM142717.1, on the reverse strand, counting down.
CCAAGTGCGCTTTGTAACCGGGCCGGAAGAACCGCTCCGTGCCGCTGAACATGCACGGATGGTGATCGCCCCAGGCGAGGGCACCATCGCCGCGCATGGCGTTGACCAGTTTGTCCTTGTCATGGAAAAACGATGCGACTACCCCGATGCCACCCGCTATATAGACCGGCGAATCTTCGATCGCCAGCGCCAGGGCTTGCTCTTCGGGCAGGCGGAACTGACCGTTGGTGTGTTCCATGTAGCCGGAAGCGGCGTGGGCGCTGAGCCATTCGCGCAGCAGGCGGGTGTTGCAGCCGGTTTTGTCAGCGAGGGCTTCAGGGGTGACTGGCTGACTGTCGGCCATGGCCCGGTACAGTCCAAGCTCTTCGCCGAGGATGACATTGGCAAGCATCGCCGCGCCGCCCATGTCGTTCACCAGTTTACCCATGAAATCATTGAGTCTGGCCTCGTCCATTACGTGTGCTCCTTCAGCAGGATCACGGTCCAGAAGCCTTGTTTTTCGAGGCGTTCACTTCTGGGCGGTGGTCGTGGGAATGAACAGGACGATAAGCGCGCCCTGCGTGCAGTAAGTTTAGTCCGGGGTCCGTACAGCGCTGCTCGGAGCGACGAAAGTCCTGCGGACCACATTTCCCTGACTGCCACCGTGTATCCCACTGTATCCAACCCCCGTCCCGATACAGTTCCCCCCAACACCAGGACACTGCCGAACACAGACGAGATACACCGTTTCGATTAACTGTGATTCCGTTCTGACAATCATTGAGATCGACATCATGCAAACTCCCACCCTCTCAGCGAAAGCGACCGTTGGGCTCGGCTTGCGTCGCGGTTTAATGACGGACCTTCAAGCCGCCCACACCGGCGATTTTGATTTTCTGGAGGTCGCGCCGGAGAACTGGATCGGCATCGGTGGCGCGCATGGCCATGCGTTGCGTGCCTTGGCCGAGCGTTATCCGTTGTCCTGTCATGGCTTGTCCCTGTCGTTGGGCGGCCCGGCACCGCTGGACGTCGGGTTTCTGCAGGAAGTCCGGGGTTTCCTCGATCAATACAACGTGCCGCTGTACAGCGAGCACTTGAGCTACTGCAGCGATGACGGCCACCTGTACGACCTGCTGCCGTTGCCCTTTACCGAAGAAACGGTGCACCACGTCGCCACGCGAATTCGCCAGTCCCAGGACGTTCTCGGTCGGCGCCTGGCGGTGGAAAACGTCTCCTACTATGCCGCGCCACAGCAAGACATGGACGAACTGACCTTCACCAACGCGGTGCTGCGCGAAGCCGATTGCGACCTGCTGCTGGACGTCAATAATGTCTACGTCAACTCGATCAATCACGGTTTCGATCCGCAGCGTTTTTTGGCCGGCATCGATTCAGGCCGGGTGGTGGCCATGCACGTGGCCGGGCATTTTGATGAGTCCGACACGTTGAAAATAGACACCCACGGCGCCTCGGTAAAACCGGTGGTCTGGTCGTTGCTGGCTGAGGCTTACGCTCGATTCGGTGCGCAACCGACATTGCTGGAGCGGGACTTCCACTTTCCGGCATTTTCCGAACTGGTGGCTGAGTTGCAGACCATTCGCCGCCTGCAAACCGAGGGGTTGAACCGTGGATAAGCCGAGTCTGTTTCAGCAGCAAAACACCTTGGGCCTTTACCTGCGCGATCCCGATCATTGCGCGCCACCGGCTGAAATGGACGTGGCACGGGCGCAGGTTTACCGCGACCTGGTGTTCTCCAACCTGTCATCGCTGCTCAGCGGCACCTTTGCGGTGCTGGTGAAGATTCTGGGTGATGATGGCTGGCGTTCGCTGGTGCGGATATTCCTGCGGGACTACCGTGCGCGCACGCCGAAATTCGGCGAGATCGCCAAGGAATTCGTCGAGTTCCTGGCCTCAGAACCGCAAGCGTTGAGCGATGGGCCGTGGCCGCCGTTCATGGTGGAGCTGGCGCATTACGAGTGGGTTGAGATGGCGTTGCAACAATCCGAAGCCGAGCCGTTGCCCCTGAGCGACGCCGGGTTGTTGTTGGACCGACCTTTGCCGGTGTCGCCGCTGGCCTGGCCGTTGGCGTATGCCTGGCCGGTGCAGTTGGTGGGGCCGGATTATCGACCGGAGACGACGCCGGCTCAGCCGACGCTGTTGTTGGTCCGTCGGGTTGAGGACTGGAGTGTGAAGTTCTCCGAGTTAAGTCCGTTGGCGTGGCGGTTGTTGCAGCGGATTGAGGCGTTTCCGCAGCTGGATGGACGTGCGCAGCTGGAAGGGTTGGCGGTGGAGGCGGGGATGGCTGGGTCGCCGGCGTTTATGGAGAGTGGGGCGGGGTTGTTGCGGCAGATGCATGCAGAAGGGGTTTTGGGCTAGGTAGCATGAGTCGGTAATTTGAGCTCCGCACACAACCCACCCCCCTCACGATTACTCAACGTCAACGATCCCCCGATCGCCAACGCCAACTGTTGCGCAATCGCCAAGCCCAACCCGGTCCCGCCGGTGCTGCGGTTACGCGAGTTCTCCACGCGATAAAACGGTTCCATCACCTGAGCCAATTCCTCCTCGGCGATCCCTGGCCCGCGGTCCATCACCTTCACCGATAAACTGCCGTCAGCCTTCGCTTCTACCCACAATTCGGCGGCACCGGCGAACTTCAGTGCGTTGTCCGTCAGGTTCACCAGCACCCGCCGCAAGGCGTGCGGTCGGGTTTCGATCACCGCGTCACTTTTGCCACCGAGCTGAACGTCTTTGCCCATGTCCTGATAGTCGAACACCAGGCTGTCGAGGAATGAATCCAGATGGGTGCGGCGACTTTCCTCGGTGGCTCCATGAACGCTGCGGGCATAGGCCACACCTTCGCGCACCAGGTGTTCTATCTCGCCCAGATCATTCCAGAGTTTGTCTTTCTCGGCGGAGTCATCCATGAATTCGGCGCGCAGTTTCATGCGGGTGATTGGGGTTTGCAGGTCGTGGGAAATCGCCGCCAGCAGCTGCATGCGCTCCTTCAGGTAAGCGGCGATGCGCGCCTGCATCGAATTGAACGCCTTGGCGGCATGCGCGACTTCGGTCGGGCCTTTTTCATCCAGGTGCACAGCATGGGTGTTGGGGTCCAGGGTCTCCACGGCCTGAGCCAGGCGGGTGAGGGGGCGAATGACGATTCTTACGGCCAGCCAGGTGCAGAGGATCATCAATGCCAGTTGTCCCAGCAACACGATGGGTAACCACGGCGACAACGGCACCATCGAGGGTCGCACGTCGATGGTCACCGGGCTGCCGTCCGCCAGTTTCAGGTGGACCTGAAAATGTTTATTCGGCCCGGGGATGTCGGTCACAGTCATCGGGTAATCCTTGCCGATGGCCTCCTTGATCGAAGTCATCGCTATTGGCGAATCGCGCACGGGCGTGCCCGGCGAGCCTTCGTTCAACAAATAGCGGTAGTTACGTCGATCCAGTTGTTGCAGCCAACTCATGCGTTCTTCGGCCGGCAAGCGGTCGAGGATGGCGATGGACGTCGAGACGTCAGTTTCCAGATTGCCCAGCATGGTGTTCTTCGTGCTTTCGTATCGCTCGTAGTACTGCGCGCCGAAGGACAGTGCCTGCGCGAGAATCAAGCCGATCAGGAAGATCAGCGACAGTCGCGAGGCCAGGGTGCGAGGCCAACGAGTCGAGCGTTTCATGAGGGCGCCCCGAGGACTTCCACCGGCAGGGAAAACACATAGCCTTCACTGCGTACGGTCTTGATGTAGGCCGGTTCGCGGGCATCGTCCAGCAAGCGCTGGCGCAAACGGCTCACCAGCAAGTCGATGGAACGGTCGAACAGGTCGGCGTCGCGGCCTTGGGTCAGGTTTAGCAATTGATCGCGATTGAGCACCCGCTGAGGGTGATCGAGGAACACCCGCAGCAGCCGATATTCCGCGCCACTGAGCGCGACCATCGTGCCGTCTTCATCGAGCAAGTGCCGGGCCGAGGTGTCCAGTCGCCAGCGCCCAAAGGCCAGCAGGCGACCGCTTTCGGTGACCACCAGGTTGGGCGGCAGCATCCGCGTGCGGCGCAGCACAGCGTTGATTCGCGCGAGCAATTCACGAGCAGCGAACGGCTTGACCAGATAATCGTCGGCGCCCATTTCCAGGCCGATGATGCGGTCGGTTTCATCGTTGCGCGCGGTGAGCATCAGCACTGGCGTGGCCTTGTGTTTGCCGGCGCGTAACTCACGGCAAAGCATCAGGCCGTCGTCGCCCGGCATCATGATGTCGAGCACGATCAGGTCCACCGGAGTGGACTCCAGGAAGGCGCGCATTTGCCGTCCATCCGCCACGACGGTAGTGCGCAGGCCGTTTTTCTTGAGGTAGTTGCCTACCAGCTCTCGGATCTCGCGGTCATCGTCCACGATGAGAATGTGATCGACGTGTTCCATTTGGCCAAGCCTCTGTAGATGGGGGATGTCGCGCAGTCTATCGAGCCTTGGCCCGCTCGCCCGCCGCCCTTTGTATTGCAGTGTATCTGGCGTGTCGACGGATACACGCGGACGCAAAAACCCGAATTTTCAGGGGGTTTGTATCGCTGTGTATCAGGGGGCAGCTTTGATACGTACCGATTTACACGCGCCTGTTCCCGACACATACGGGATACCTCGCGGGCATTTAATAGGTTCTATCGAGGCAAGCCAAGCCGCCTCGGCCCACTAAACGATTGACCTGTTGAAGCCTTGAGGAAACCACCATGAACACCAAAGCCGTCTGCGCCGCTTGCCTGTTTGCCGCCCTGAACATCTGCACCTTGTCGGCCCGCGCCGAAGCTGGTGTCACGCCTAAAACCTACACCTACGGAACGCACCTGGACATCAAGAAAGTGGTTTCGCTGAAACAGGACGCCTCGCCTTCCTGTGGGGTTGTGGATGCCCAGCTGACCTACCTGGATTCCCATAACAAAACCCAGGTTCTGGACTACCGCAAAGTGGCTGACAGTTGCAACTCAGACAACTGAGTGCTTCGGCCGCCCAACGCCACGCCCATTTGAAACAGGAAGAACATCATGAACAACCTAAGCCGCTTTTTGACGGCCATTGCCTTCTCCGTAGCCGGCGCCGCTGCCCATGCTAACGCTGCTGTTGAACAAAAAAGCTGTGGCAGCGCTACTTGCTTCCAACTGACGCCGGTGGCGCAGAAGGGTGGGAACGACTTTCTGGCGCAGGATGGATCGAGCCGGACGCCGCAGGGGCAGCAGCTGGAAAACCAGACGGCCTGAGGCCAGACCACTGATCTGTGAACACCACCGATCGAGTGTGGTGAGTCGCCCTCCATAATTTCAAGGTGATCCCATGTTTATCATCGCTTTCCTGGGCGGCATATTGACCGTCCTCAGCCCCTGCATCCTCCCGGTCGTGCCGTTCCTGTTCGCCGGTGTTAAACGTTCACGTTCCTCGATCCTGCTCACCCTCGGCGGCATGGTGCTGACCTTTGCCCTGATCTCCAGCCTGGCCGTGGTCAGCAGCGAGTGGGTGATACACGCCAGCAACACCGGCCGTCATGTAGCCCTCATCGTGATGGTGCTGTTCGCCCTGTCGCTGATTTCCGCCCGTGTCGGTGACTGGCTGGCCCGTCCTTTCGTGGCGCTGGGCAATCGCATCGACCCCGACACCCGCAAAATGTCCGGCCCGTTGAGTTCGGTCATGATCGGTGTTGCCACCGGCCTGCTCTGGGCACCGTGTGCCGGGCCGATCCTCGGTGTCATCCTTACGGGCGCCATGCTGCAAGGTGCAAACGCTCAAACCAGCCTGTTACTGGTGGCGTACGGCTTGGGCAGCGCATTGTCCCTGGGCACCTTGATCTTCGCCGGACGCGGTCTGGTCAATCGCTTGAAATCGTCGATCCCTGTCACCGGTTGGCTGCGTCGCGGCACCGGTGTTGCAGTGCTGGCGGCTGCGGCGGTGATCTCCACCGGTGCCGACAAAACACTGCTGGCCGGCACCTCGTCCGAAGGCGTTACTACGGTTGAAAAACAGGTGTTGGAAACCGTACCGAAAGTCGTCGATTACTTCGTCAGCAAGGTCAAGGCAGATTCGTCCATGGACAACGCCCAAGGCGCCATGCCGTCGCTGTCCGGTGCGGTCGAATGGCTCAACTCGCCGGCGCTGAGCAATGATTCACTGAAAGGCAAAGTAGTGCTGGTGGACTTCTGGACCTACGACTGCATCAACTGCCAGCACACCTTGCCCTACGTGAAGGACTGGGCGAAGAAATACGAGAAGGACGGCTTGGTCGTGATCGGCGTGCACACCCCTGAATACGGTTACGAACGCATCATCGGCAACGTCAAGGATCAGGTGAAGAAGCTCGGCATCACCTACCCGGTGGCCATCGACAACAACTACGCGATCTGGCGCAACTTTGACAACCAGTATTGGCCCGCTCACTACCTGATCGATGCCAAGGGCCAGGTGCGTTACACCCACTTTGGTGAAGGTCGATATGAAACCCAGGAGAAGATGATCCAGCAGTTGCTGGAAGAGGCTAAAGCGCCCGCTGCGTAATGCATCAAATCAATGGCTCACAGGCTACGCGCCGTGGGCCATTGGTTTTTTCTCCTGACTGCGCCGCCACGCCGCCGGTGGCGCTCCAAACTCTCGACGAAAGGCCCGACTGAACGCCGTGTCGGTCTGGTAACCCACCTCTTCGGCGATCCGCATCAACGTGTTGGCGGGCTGCTTTTGATGGTGAGCTTGATTGTGCGCCTGTCGCGCCAGACCGTGAAATCTCCGGACGATCGGACAGGGCCCAGGTCACGGCCATCATCGATCCGACCACGGCCGAATAAGCCGGGGCTGCGTTTCAACCCGCAACGGAGCGGATTCCATGAGTACACCCATTGATCTTACTGCCTTGAAAAACCGTCAGATGGCTTCTTGGGCCAGTGGCGACTATGCCGTGATCGGCACCACTTTGCAGATTGTCGGTGAGCAACTGGCCGAGGCCTGCGATCTGCTTTGCGATGAACGCGTGCTCGACATGGCCGCCGGCAACGGTAACGCGACACTCGCCGCTGCGCGCCGTGGTTGCCACGTCACGTCTACCGATTATTTGGCCGTGCTGCTTGAACGCGGCGAAGACCGGGCCAGGGAGAACGCCTGGAAGTGACGTTTCAAGTGGCCGACGCTGAAGCATTGCCGTTCGAGGATGCGAGCTTCGATGCCGTGCTGTCGACTTTCGGTGTGATGTTTACGCCAGACCAGCCCAAGGCCGCCGCGGAACTGGCACGGGTCTGTCGTCCCGGAGGCCGGATCGGCCTGGCGAACTGGACGCCCGAAGGTTTCGTCGGCCAGATGTTCAAGACCCTCGGTCGCCACCTACCGCCACCGCCAGTACCTTGAGGTGGTGATCACCCGGCGTTGACCTGGCAACACAAAACCCCTGTGGGAGCGAGCTTGCTCCCACAGGATTTTGTGTTGTCCGGTAGATCCATCACTCGTCCAGTCGCTCGGTGTACACCACCCAAACGCTGCACGGCATTTTGTACAGCAGATGCTCCACCGTACTGCCGATCAGTCGGCCCATGCCGCGATGGCCGATCCGCCCCATGACAATCACGTCGACGTCATAAGCATCGGCATAGCGGGTGAGGACCTTGGCCGGGTTGCCCATGATCATGTGCCGTTGCTGCGGCCCGATGCCGTTGCGCTCGGCCAGTTCGTTGAAGGCATCCTCCTGGTAATCGAACACGGTCTTGGCCTTGCCCGACGAGAAGAACGCCGAACCGTTGTCGAAGCCGAACTCATCGGCGCTGATGGATGAAAGGTCATAGGCGTAGACCACATCGAGCTCGGCATTACAGGCGCTCGCCAGTTTCACCGCTTCGTGAAGAATTCGGTCGTTGAAGGTTTTGTAATGGTCATCGCGATGAAAGGGGTCGACCGCCGCGACGATCTTTCGCGGCAAGGCGTGCACGGCGTGGCTCACGAAATGCAGCGGCACCGGGCATTCGCGCAGCAAATGCACATCGAGCGGGGTAAACATCAGCCGCGACAGCAGCGATTCGTGTTCCAGCGCCTTGATCAGCACGTCCATCGGCTGTTCTTTGAGGTGAATCAGGATTTCTTCCAATGGGCGTTCGACCCAAGCCACTTCGGTGGTGACGTGCACACCGATTTTGCGCAGGGGGCGGGCCTGTTCCTCAAGCCATTGACGATGGCGATCGACGTAGCCCAGGCGCATCTGTTCCAGGGCCTTTTCGTTGACCAGACTGGCGGTTGCCAGGCCTTCAAGATAGTCGAAGGCGACGATGTGCAGTGCCGCGTCTTCGGCCTTGGCCAGCGCAGCGGCCCTGTCGAAAGCGGGGCTGTGTTCCATCAGCGGTGATGCAACTAGCATGAAGCGGGATTGACCAGACATGACGAACCTCCCGTGGATTAGCCGCCCGACGTGCGGCTCGTGCGACGTACATCCAGTCTCTAAGTATTGACCATGATCAACCTCTCGTCCGTAAACCGGGCGCAGGCTGAGGTTCGTGCTGAACTCAAGCGCACGATAATCCTCAGGAGAGCCCCAATGGCAACCATGAAAGCTGCGATATTCGTTGAGAAAAACCGCATCGTACTGGATGACAAACCGATCCCCGAGGTCGGGCCACTGGATGCGCTGGTCCGTATTACCACCACGACGATCTGCGGCACCGACGTACACATCCTGCGGGGTGAATACCCGGTGGCCAAAGGGCTGACCATCGGACACGAACCGGTGGGCATCATCGAGCGGCTGGGCTCGCAGGTGCGTGGTTTTGTCGAAGGACAACGGGTGATTGCCGGGGCCATCACCCCTAGCGGGCAAAGTTACGCCTGCCTGTGCGGTTGCAGCTCACAGGATGGCCCGGCCACCCGCCATGGCTTTCGCGCCGCCGGTGGCTGGAAGTTCGGTAACACCATCGATGGCTGCCAGGCCGAGTACGTGCTGGTGCCGGATGCGTTGGCCAACCTGTGCCCGATTCCTGACGGCCTCAGCGACGAACAGGTGCTGATGTGCCCGGACATCATGTCCACGGGGTTTTCCGGGGCAGAGCGAGGCGAGGTCAAGATTGGCGATACCGTCGCGGTGTTCGCCCTCGGGCCGATCGGCCTGTGTGCCGTGGCCGGCGCGCGCCTCAAGGGCGCCAGCACCATTATCGGCATCGATACCGTCGCTGAACGAATGAGCGTCGCCCGGCAGTTGGGAGCGACCCACGTGGTCAATTTCAAGGACGGCGACGTGGTCGCGCAGATCATGGCCCTGACCGACGGTCGAGGTGTCGACGTGGCCATCGAAGCGCTGGGCACCCAAGGCACTTTCGAGTCCGCGTTAAGGGTGTTGCGCCCCGGTGGTCGGTTGTCCAGCCTGGGGGTTTATTCCAGTGATCTGCGCATTCCCCTTGAAGCCTTTGCTGCGGGGCTCGGGGATTTCAGCATCGTCAGCACCCTGTGCCCCGGCGGTAAAGAACGCATGAGACGGTTGATGGCAGTGGTGCAAAGCGGTGGCGTCGACCTGTCGCCGCTGGTGACGCATCGCTTCAAACTCGACGACATCGAAGCCGCCTATGAGTTGTTTGCGCATCAGAGGGACGGGGTGATGAAGGTTGCAATTACGCCTTGAGGTTGTCCTCAGGGCTTGCAGCAGATATCGACTGCAGGGGCTAACTACACGTGACGCTGACGGCCTTCGCGGCGCGTTGCAGTTCTTTTTTAACATCGACAGGTATCCGCTGTTTCACGAGTCGCTGCTCGAGGAATGTCTGATCGCCTCTAGTATCAACCTCAGCGTCAATTGCAGCATCCACCGCTTCTATGGCGGCGGCGTGCGCTTCGATGACCGAGTCAACCTCAGCGTCACTGGTGGCGGCGTCGAGAGCACCAATGAGTGTCGCCACTTCGTCTTCTTCAGCCTTGCCATAGGCGTCTACGGACAGTCCGGCAGCCAACGCCCGCGCTCGGATTTCCACGCCTTTCAGAGCCTGCTTGGCCTCTCCACACAGAACGTCATGTTTGTGGTTTTCGGCGACTTTCCATTGAAAAAATCCATACGTCATCGTGCCGATAATCGCTACGGTGATACCACCGATCAGGATCCGCTTCATGGCTGCAGTCGTGAGCGTCTGAGGATTGAGGGTTCGGTGGACATCGCTTCGTTCTCTATTCGAGGAAATGAAAGCGTAGCACCGGAGCAGGCCTAGCCTCGTCCAACATCAATGCAAATACATGGGTAAAGGAGCGGCGTGTCTTCAAGAATATGGCGCATTAAGTAAACCTTTCACATCGGCCAGCGTTGGAGCATGGGCCCCGGCATGGTGGCAGGATAGGGATGCGCAGGCTGCTGAAAATCGCAAACGATCCCAAAAATCGGTCATTCCGAGCAATCCCGATGCCAGCCAACCGGCCATGCAAGCGTCTCCTGCACCTACCGTATCGGCCACGTCTACGGCGATAGCTGGCTGCTCGTACCGGTCGTCGGGGGTGTACAGAACCATGCCGTATTCACCTCGAGTAAACAGGATTTCAGCCTCTGGATTAAGTGCGCGAAGCTCACCCAATGCCTGGTGTTCGGTCAGCCCCGGATAAATGTGCCGAAGGTCTTCGTCGGAAAGCTTAATCATGTCGGCCAGGGCGGTCATCGTCGGGAACGTCTGCTCCCGATAACGGCTGTCCATTAAATTGCGCCAGTTCGGATCATAGCTAATGCGTTTACCCGCGCCTTTGGCCTGCTGAGCGAGTTTTACCAATCTGTCGCCAAGCGGCTGGCGCGCCAGGCTGATACAGCTGAAATGGCACACTTGGGCATGCTCAATCCATCCTTGCGGCATCAGGCCTGGATCGAAAAACTGATCGGCATCTCCAGCAAAAAAGTACCGTGGAGGACGGCTCGATGGAACGATGGCCACCAAGGGATCTTGGTCTACTCGTTGGATAAATCGCCTGTCCAGACCTGCCAGCTCTGATTGCCTGGCTATCTCGTCGCCCAGAGAGTCCGTACTGATTGAGCCTGCGAAGGCGCTGCTGACGCCCAAGCGACTTAGCGCTCGTGCAACATTCCAGGGCGCACCGCCGGGATAGCCTTTCCACTGTCCGGGAGTGCCTTGGACAAGGTCGGTCAGGGCTTCGCCAAATACGACTGCGCGAGGCAATACCATCGTCATTTCCTCAATATTTTCTAAGAGGGATTGCTGCTGGCTGATCAGAGTCGACCACCGGGCATCACTCACTCAATGGGCTCGGGTGAAAGGCAGGGAAGGGTGAGCACCGTTGCGATTGAACAACGTCATCGCCGTTTCGCGACGATACTCGCTCGGTGTCTGTTCCATTTCGATGCGAAAGTGCCTGTTGAAGTTGGAAAGGTTTTCATAGCCAACCTCAAAACAGATGTCAGCCACCGACATCTCTGTTTGCAACAACAGCCTGCAGGCGCGCTGAACCCTGAGTTTGCGCATGAGATCGATGAAGCCGTGGCCGGTAATCCTTTTGAAGAAGCGCGAAAAACCTGGCTCGCTCATCTCCAGGCGCTGAGCGATAACTGATAGGCGAATGTCGCCGGTGAGCTCAGTCAGTAGATAGTCAAAGGCCTTGTTGATTCGCTCGGAACTGCGGGCGTCGAGGGTGGGCGCGTAGCAAGCGCTGGCGAGCAAGTGGACGTCATGCGCGGGCGCTTTCATCAGCGCGTTGATCAATTGCAGAAACAGAATCAAACGCTCGAGACCTTGCGCGTGGCCTATCTCCTCCAGCAGTCGCGCTGCCTGTAGAGCCGTTGCCCCAGTGAATTCCAGGCCACGACGCGCTTGTTCAAAAAGGTGTTGAAGCTCCCCCAGCTCAGGCATCGTTGCGCGTAAGGCCAAGATGGCTGCGCCATCAAACTGCAGCACCACATCGCGCCCCGCGAGGTGTTCACCGGGCGCGAGATCCCCAATCCAGTCATGGGGAAGGTCGGGGCCGATGAGCGCTACGTGTCCGGCACCGAACGCACCGATGTAATCGCCTGCGACGAGCTTGCCGCTGCCTTGGCGGATCAGATGAATTTCGAATTCTGGGTGATGATTCCAGCGAGCCAGGGAGTAGGGGTAATCGTGTTCGTACCAGCGAAAGCTATGATCGGGCTCGGGAAGAATAACCTCCAACTCGGCGGGTCGCTGCTCGAACAGGGCTGCTCGGGTATCAGGCATGTCATGCCCCTTTTTAATTATTTGTTCTTCGAATGCAACCAACATACGCCTTCTCGGCCGGCACCTGCTAGCTCACGTATTGCCTGCAACTGATACTTTTTTGATCTCTGGCAGCCAGGCTGCGGTCGGTTAAAAAAGTATCAGATGAGCATCCGCTATGCGTTTGTCCGGGCCTTTTTAAGCTGCTGTAATCGAGTCGTCCACCATTGCCGGCCAGACGTATTTGATCAGCGGTGGTTAACAACAAAAATAAGAGCTCCCGTCGTCCAAGGCGCGGAGCGGAGAGCACTACGATGAAAATCCCGAAAGCGCTTTTCCTTTCCGCAGGCCTATCCTTCGCCCTTGTCAGTCAAGCCGCTGAAACAGTGACCATTGCCACCGTCAACAATGGCGACATGATCCGGATGCAGCGACTCTCCAAAATTTTTGAACAGCAGCATCCTGATGTGAAGCTCAATTGGGTGGTGCTGGAAGAAAACGTCCTGCGTCAGCGCCTGACCACCGATATCGCCACACAAGGCGGCCAATTCGATGTGCTGACGATTGGTACCTATGAAACGCCGCTTTGGGGGGCCAAGGGTTGGCTCGAGCCCATCACCGGGCTGCCACCGGAGTACGACCTGGAAGACATCTTCCCTTCGGTACGCCAAGGCCTGTCGGTCAACAACACGCTCTACGCGTTGCCTTTCTATGGCGAAAGCACGATCACCTATTACCGCACCGATCTGTTCAAGCAAGCAGGCCTGAGCATGCCGGAGCATCCGACCTGGACGCAGCTTGGCGAATTTGCGTCCAGGCTCCACCAGCCTGACAAAGGACAGTACGGCATGTGCCTGCGTGGCAAGGCCGGTTGGGGGGAGAACATCGCACTGATGAGCACCATGGCCAACGCCTTTGGTGCCCGTTGGTTCGATGAAAAGTGGCAGCCGGAACTTTCCAGCCCAGAGTGGACAGCAGCGGCGCACTTCTACGTTGATACCCTCAAGAAGTATGGGCCGCCAGGTGTATCCAGCAATGGGTTCAACGAAACCCTGGCCCTGTTCAACAGCGGAAAATGCGCCATCTGGGTGGATGCCAGCGTCGCGGGCTCGTTCACTACCGATAAAGAGCAGAGCAAGGTCGTCGACAGTGTGGGCTTTGCGCCTGCACCGACTGAGGTGACCGACAAAGGTTCGTCGTGGCTGTATGCGTGGTCGCTGGCGATACCGGCAACCTCCACGCACAAAGACACCGCAAAGGCCTTTATCACGTGGGCAACGTCGAAAGAATACATTCAGCTTGTCGCTAAAACAGACGGCATCACCCATGTGCCGCCAGGTACTCGACAGTCCACCTACAACGAGGCCTATTTGAAGGCCGCGCCTTTCGCCCAAGTGACCTTGCAGATGATGCAGCACGCCGATCCTGCGCACCCCTCGATCAAGCCTGTTCCTTACGTGGGTATCCAGTACGTCACCATTCCCGAGTTCCAGGCGATCGGCACTTCCGTCGGGAAGCTGGTTTCGGCGGCGCTTACTGGACAGATGTCGGTCGATCAAGCACTCGCCGCCGCACAGACCTCCACCGAACGTGAAATGAAGCGCGCCGGTTATCCCAAGTAACCCGCTCCCACAGTTGATCTTCATTTGTCTGTTCTTAATCGGTTATTCGCCATGAATATTTCAACTGCCAACGCTCACATGGACATTCCCCAGCCGGTGCGTAAAAGCCGGTTGGCCAACCCCGGCTGGTTCCTGGTCAGCCCCTCGGTGGCGTTGTTGCTGCTGTGGATGATCGTGCCGCTGGGCATGACCGTTTACTTCTCGCTGATCCGCTACAACCTGCTTTACCCCGGTGAAAACCAGTTCGTCGGGCTGGAGAACTTCAGCTACTTCCTCAGCGACTCGGGGTTCCTGCCCGGCGCCACCAACACCTTGTTGCTGGTCGGCAGCGTGCTGTTGATCAGTGTGGTGTTCGGGGTGCTGATCAGTGCGCTGCTGGAGGCCAGTGAGTTTCTCGGTCGCGGCATCGTGCGGGTGATGCTGATCTCGCCGTTTTTCATCATGCCCACCGTCGGGGCGCTGATCTGGAAGAACCTGATTTTCCACCCGGTCTCGGGGATCCTCGCGTACGTCTGGAAACTGTTCGGCGCGCAGCCGGTGGACTGGCTGGCGCATTACCCGCTGCTGTCGATCATCATCATTGTCTCCTGGCAATGGCTGCCCTTTGCGATCCTGATCCTGATGACCGCCATGCAGTCGCTCGACCAGGAACAGAAGGAAGCCGCGCGCCTCGACGGTGCCGGACCGATCGCGATCTTCTGGCACCTGACCCTGCCGCACTTGGCGCGGCCGATTGCGGTGGTGGTGATGATCGAAACCATCTTCCTGCTCTCGGTGTTCGCCGAAATCTTCACCACCACCAACGGTGGCCCCGGCTACGCCTCGACCAACCTGGCCTACCTGATCTACAACCAGGCGCTGGTGCAGTTCGACGTCGGCATGGCGTCCGCCGGCGGCTTGATCGCGGTGGTGATCGCCAACATCGCGGCCATCGTGCTGGTGCGCATGATCGGCAAAAACCTGACTGACAAAGCCTGAGGCCTGCGCCATGACCCTTCAACAATCCCGCCGTCTGCAAAGCCTGCTGCTCGGCACCCTGGCCTGGGCCATCGCGATCCTGATCTTCTTTCCGATTTTCTGGATGGTGATGACCAGTTTCAAAACCGAAATCGACGCGTTCGCCACGCCACCGCAGTTCATCTTCACCCCGACGCTGGAGAATTACCTGCACATCAACGAGCGCAGCGATTACTTCAGCTTCGCCTGGAACTCGGTGGTGATTTCCTTCAGCGCCACGGCTCTGTGCCTGCTGATCGCGGTGCCGGCGGCGTACTCGATGGCGTTCTACGAAACCCAGCGCACCAAAGGCACGCTGCTGTGGATGCTCTCCACCAAAATGCTGCCACCGGTGGGCGTGCTGATGCCGATCTACCTGCTGGCCAAGAGTTTGGGCCTGCTCGACACGCGCATCGCGCTGATCGTGATCTATACGCTGATCAACCTGCCGATCGTGGTCTGGATGATTTACACCTACTTCAAAGACATCCCCAAAGACATCCTCGAAGCCGCGCGCCTCGACGGCGCCACGCTGTGGCAGGAAATGCTCCGGGTGCTGTTGCCGATCGCCAAGGGTGGCCTGGCGTCCACGGTGCTGCTGTCGCTGATCCTGTGCTGGAACGAGGCGTTCTGGTCGCTGAATTTGACCTCGTCGAAAGCCGCGCCACTGACCGCGTTGATCGCCTCCTACTCCAGTCCCGAAGGTCTGTTCTGGGCCAAGTTGTCGGCGGTGTCGACGCTGGCCTGCGCGCCGATCCTGATCTTCGGCTGGATCAGCCAGAAACAATTGGTCCGCGGCCTGTCGTTCGGCGCCGTGAAATAGCCCTCAAAGCATAAGCACAAAAGGAGCGCCACCATGGCCAACCTGACAATCAAGAATCTGCAAAAAGGCTTCGAAGGCTTTTCCATCATCAAGGGCATCGACCTGGAGGTGAACGACAAAGAATTCGTGGTGTTCGTAGGCCCGTCGGGCTGCGGCAAATCCACGTTGCTGCGCCTGATCGCCGGCCTGGAAGAGGTCAGCGGTGGCACCATCGAGCTCGATGGGCGCGACATCACCGAAGTCAGTCCGGCCAAGCGCGACCTGGCGATGGTGTTTCAGACCTATGCCTTGTACCCGCACATGACGGTGCGCAAGAACATGTCCTTCGCGCTGGATCTGGCGGGTGATAACAAGCAGGACATTGAGCGCAAGGTGACTGAGGCCGCCCGGATCCTGGAGCTGGAACGCCTGTTGGAACGTAAGCCGAAGCAACTGTCCGGCGGTCAACGTCAGCGCGTAGCCATCGGCCGCGCCATCGTGCGCAATCCGAAAATCTTTCTGTTCGATGAACCGCTGTCCAACCTCGACGCCGCCCTGCGTGTGCAGATGCGTCTGGAGCTGTCGCGACTGCACAAGGAACTGCAAGCGACGATGATCTACGTGACCCACGACCAGGTCGAAGCCATGACGCTCGCCACCAAAGTGGTGGTGCTCAACGGCGGTCGAATAGAGCAGATTGGTTCACCGCTCGACCTCTATCACCAGCCTGCCAATCTGTTCGTGGCAGGCTTTTTGGGCACCCCGAAAATGGGCTTCCTCAAGGCCACAGTGGTTGCCAACAGTTATCAGGGCGTAGAGGTCGAGCTGACCTCCGGTCGACGTCTGCTTATCCCTCGTGATGGAAGCACGTTGAGTAAGGGTAACGAAGTCACCGTGGGAATACGTCCCGAACACCTCAGCCTGGATGATCAAGGGCAACTGCCCATCACCACAGACGTCACCGAACGCCTGGGCAGCGACACCTTCTGCCACGTCGTCGCCAAGTCCGGTGAAGCACTCACCGTACGAGTCAACGGCGATTGCAATGTCGCATATGGAGAGCAGAGGTGGGTCGCGCTGGACGTTGCGCATTGCCATTTGTTCGACGAGCACGGGAAGGCTGTCGCCCCGTTGGTGCGTCTCGCCGCCTGATCTTCAAGCCTCTCCACTGCCCTCGGTAGGGCGTACCCGACATTCAAGAAAACGGATGAACAATCAATGAAACGACTAGAAGGTAAAAGCGCGCTTGTCACCGGATCCGCCCGAGGCATTGGCCGTTCTTTTGCTCAGGCCTACGTGAATGAAGGCGCAAGGGTAGCCATCGCTGACATCAACCTTGAACGCGCCCGGGCCACGGCTGAAGAGCTCGGGTCAAACGCCTACGCTGTCGAGATGGACGTTACTGACCAAGTGTCTATCGAGGACGCGATGGCTGCCGTCATCGCACAGACAGGCAAGTTGGATATCTTGATCAACAACGCTGCGCTCTTCGATCTTGCCCCCATTGTCGACATCACCCGCGACAGCTTCGAGCGTTTGTTTTCGATCAATGTCGCCGGAACACTGTTCACCCTTCAGGCCGCTGCTCGTCAGATGATCCGGCAGGGGCATGGCGGCAAGATCATCAATATGGCCAGCCAGGCAGGCAGGCGAGGGGAAGCGCTCGTGGGTGTGTATTGCGCGACGAAAGCGGCTGTGATCAGCCTTACTCAATCAGCAGGTCTGGACCTGATCAAGCATGGGATCAATGTGAATGCCATCGCGCCAGGCGTGGTTGACGGCGAGCACTGGGATGGCGTCGATGCGATGTTCGCTCAATATGAAAATCGGCCATTGGGCGAAAAGAAAAGGCTCGTGGGTCAAGAGGTGCCTTTTGGGCGGATGGGGACCGCTGATGATCTGACGGGAATGGCGATATTCCTCGCGTCGTCCGAAAGCGACTATGTGGTGGCTCAGACCTACAATGTCGACGGTGGAAACTGGATGAGTTGACCTCAAAGTATCACAGGCAATTGCAACGGTTAATCGTCCCCATCAGTACGAAAAAGCGGCCAACTCGACCCTGGTCTATGGCCGCTTTCGACGCCAGCCAGCGTCAAGCATCTGGCTAATTGCCGTCCGCCACCTTGCGTTCTATCTCAGCTATTTTTCGACTGAGCGCCTCAGCGTCCTGCTCCTTGGTTGGGGTTGAAGAGGGCGTAATGGTTTCATCCACACCTTTGGCGTCAGGGTCCCTGTCCTCAAGATCTCCTTCGACGTCGTTAACACTGTCATCGTTGTTCATATCGCTTACCTCCATTGACCTGAACATTGGATTCAACGCTATGGCTGGAGTTCGAGATTTTTTTGTCGGCGTGCCCAGTGACCGTCGACGATCTGTAAACCTTGAGCAACGAAATGTACCGGCGGTCAGACCGCACGAATTTATCCCTGATGGCGATACACCGTCCGAGGAGTAGTCGCTCCTTTGTCTGTAGAGAGGAAAGAAAGAAGAAATGGCCGCTTACTTTTTGCTGGATTGCTCTCTGATCTGAGTCAGGCTAAGTCGAGGTGTTAATGCTTCAGGGTCGACTCTGACCTCAATCAAAGATGGCCGGGACATTTCAAGGCAGCGTTCAAACGCAGGCGCAAATTCCGACGTCGTTGTGACCACCTCGCCATGCAGTCCATAGGCTTGGGCAAGTGCTGCGAAATCCGGGTTGTGCAAATCAGTTCCTGACACGCGTCCAGGGTAATTGCGTTCCTGGTGCATTCTGATTGTTCCGTACATTCCGTTGTTGACCACAACGAAAATCACGTTGGCCCCATATTGTGCTGCAGTCGCGATCTCCTGACCGTTCATCAAGAAGCAGCCATCCCCGGAAAACGAAACCACCACTCGATCCGGGCAAGTCAGTTTGGCGGCCACAGCAGCAGGAACGCCGTAGCCCATCGAGCCGTTGGTAGGTCCTAACTGGGTGCGGTAATGGCGGAACTGATAGAAACGTTGAAGCCAGACGGCATAGTTTCCGGCACCATTGGTCAGGATCGCATCATCCGGAAGTCTGCGATTCAACCATTCAATGATGTCGGCCATTTGGACTGGGCCAGGGGAGGTTGTACGTTCCAGGTTCTGTTGGTAGTTGTTGTTCAGCGTTTGCGTCCACTCGCTGCTTCTTTGGGTGGTTGCAGCCGGGAGTCGTGCTGCTAATTTCGCAAAGCTCGACATGCTGCTGTTTATAGCCAACGCCGGTTGGTAGACCCGCCCCAGTTCCTCAATGCCTTGGTGAATGTGAATCAAGGTTTGCTTGGTAACGGGAATATCCAAAGTGGCGTATCCCCCCGTCGAAACCTCTCCCATTCGGGAGCCTACGACCAGGAGCAGATCGGCGTCTTTCACAGCTGACGACAGCTGCGCTGACGCCGCGAATCCAAGATCGCCGGCATAGTTAGGGTGTCGATTGTCGAACAGGTCCTGGCAGCGAAAGGAGGCTGCCACCGGGATATTTTGCTGTTCAGCAAAAAGCCGAATGTCGTGCACTGACTCGTTATCCCAGCCGCTGCCACCCAGCACCATCAATGGACGCTCCGATTGCTCAAGCAGTTGCTGCATGGCGGCTATTTGCTCGGCTGCCGGCGTCATCAAGACACGTTTGAAAGCCCCGGCATCACTGACTTCCGCCATTTCGGTCAGCATGTCTTCTGGCAGAGCGACCACGACTGGCCCTGGCCTGCCATTGACCGCTCGGTGGAACGCCTGGCTGATCAGTTCGGGGATTCTGCTGGTGTCGTCTATTTGTACGACCCATTTCGCCAAGGGGCCAAACATCTGGCGAAAATCAATTTCCTGAAAGGCTTCGCGATACTGCTGATCGCGAGCTACCTGACCAATAAACAGAATCATCGGCGATGAATCCTGGAACGCTGTGTGAACGCCAACAGAGGCATTTGTTGCCCCCGGGCCACGTGTGACGAAACAGATGCCTGGCTCTCCCGTCAGCTTGCCATAGGCTTCTGCCATATAAGCCGCCCCACCTTCTTGGCGGCATACGATCAGATCGATTTCTTCTTGCACGTCATGCAATGCGTCGAGAACCGCGAGGTAGCTTTCTCCCGGAACACAAAAAGCCCTTTTGACGCCATGGATGCGTAAGGCATCCACCAGTATCTGACCTCCGCTACGACGAGAAATGGCTTTATTCATTGTTATCTCCTGAGTCGAATAGTGCGGTGTGAAGAGGCGAATTTGGTTTTCCGTTCAGGGCTCGAATCTTGAGCATCATCGAGTAGGGGTACAAACGATGATTGCTCAGCACTTCATTCCCTCAGCTATTGAAGTCGCTTGAGCACGCGTTAGAGGTGTGGCTCGTCTTTGGCCTATCATTTTCGACTATGCTCAATTTTTAGCGGGCATTGCCAGTAAGAATGGAAGCAGCCACGTTTACATGAGGTAGCGCATGAGCAATTTACCGCCAGCGAATCCGGAGCATCCTGAAGCCTTTGTACAGCAGACCGCAGTACCCAAGCTTATGCGCTGGAGCAACACAATTCCCAGTAAGTGGGCGCGCAATCTGCCGACCACCTCCTTGTCGAGGATGTTCGCACCTCCCTGACGCCTTACCTGGAAAGCGTCAATAAGTTGTTCAAGGCCGTTGACCGTGGGAATGATGCCGAAGTGCGCCGTATCGACAATGACGAGGGCGACCCACGGTTCGAAAAGATTGAAAAAGTCGTCCTGCTAGCAGCGGCCCAGCACCACGAGGAGTCTATCGTGGTGCTGGAGAGGCTGCGCGCACGGGAGTCCTTCAACGTCAGTACCACTCCCGTCGTTTTTATCGCCGGGCTGCTTCTCGCCGGCCTGTTCGCCCAAGTAATGCGGCGCACGCGCTTCGAACTCGACAGTCAACGCAAGAGCGCCTTGCACGCTTCGCTGCATGACAAGCTCACCGGGCTGGCCAAACGGACGCTCCTGGCTGACCGTTTCGAGCAGGCACTGCGCCTGGGGCGCCGCCAGGGGTCAACCACGGGCCTGTTGCTGATCGACCTTGACCGGTTCAAGGAAGTCAACGACACCCTGGGGCACCACTACGGGGATCGCCTGCTCGACCAGGTCGGCAAGCGGCTGATCAGTGAGGTACGGGAAATCGACACGGTCGCCCGGTTGGGAGGTGATGAGTTTGCGATTCTGCTTCCCTCCGTCGAAGGCCTGCAGGGGGCTTTGAAAGCAGCGCAAGGGCTGCACGCCGCGATTACCGCATCGTTCGAAATCGATGGGGTCGCACTGGATGTCGAGGCCAGCTTTGGGGTAGTGGTTTTGGGTCTGCACGGTGACGATCCTGCGACGCTCATGCAGCGCGCCGACATCGCCATGTATGCAGCCAAGAAACAGAGCAAGGGCATACTCGCCTATAATCCGGGAGCGGATCGGCGCTCTCCGGAACGCCTGGCAATGCTCGGCGAACTGCGGCGAGGTCTGGCCTCGTGAATCCGGGTGAGTTCATTCCGTTTGCCTAACTCACCGGGATCCTCGGCTCCCTGACTCATTACGTGCTGAACCTCGCGCTGTCTCAAGTGCGGGCCTGGGCCGACGCCGGGATATGCGTACCGGTTGCCGTGAACATTTCTGCAGGCAACCTGCAGGACGACAAGTTGGTGTTTCAGATTGTCGATCTGCTTGAACAGCACAAATTGACCCCAAATATGCTGGTATTCGAAGTGACCGAGTCCGCCATCATGCTCGATTCCGATGCTGCTCGTACCCTCCTGAGGCAGTTACATACGCTGGGCATCCATATCGCCATCGATGATTTCGGCGTCGGCTATACGAGTCTGGCTCAGTTGAAGGATTTGCCGATCAGTGAACTCAAGATCGACAAATCCTTTGTACTGGCCATGCAAAGCGGTCAAGCCAACGAGCTAATCGTATGGAGCGTTGTCGATCTTGGTCACAAGCTTGGCATGGAGGTCATCGCCGAAGGCGTAGAAACATCCGAAGTGCTCGATGCGCTGGGTGGTTACCACTGCGACATGGCCCAGGGTTTTCACGTCTGCCGACCGGTAAACGCCGAAGCGTTCATGCAGTGGTATAAAGAGCGTAAGCGCACCGTTTGCTGATTCGTGCCGAACTGGCGGGCGGCCTCGATTCAACGTGCAAAAAGCCATACCAGGCAATGTCGGCTATCCCGGCTTCCCGAAAACCGTGTGTACATCGGTCAACCAGGTGGTCTGCCATGGCATCCCTTCGGCCAACGCACTAAAGGATGGCGATATCGTGAATATCGACATTGGCGTTATCAAGGAGGGTTGGTACGGCGACACCAGCCGCATGTACTTCGTCGGTGAGCCCGGCCCGGATGCTCGACGCCTGGCGAAGGCGACCTATGAAGCGATGTGTGCCGGTATTCGCGTCGTCCGCCCCGGCGCTACGCTGGGCGACATTGGCCATGCCATTCAGACCGTGGCCGAAAGAGACGGATTCAGCGTCGTGCGCGAATACTGCGGTCACGGAATCGGCAAGGTTTATCACGATGAGCCGCAGGTCCTTCATTGCGGCTACCCAGGCCAGGGTCTGACACTGAAAACCGGCATGATCTTCACCATTGAGCCCATGCTGAACGCTGGCAAACGCCATGTGAAAACGCTGGACGATGGCTGGACCGTGGTCACCAAGGATCACTCGCTCTCGGCTCAATGGGAGCATATGATCGCTGTCACTGATGACGCCTTCGAGGTTCTGACCCGTTGGCCCGATAGTGTCGATGGGTATCCCGCTATCGTTTAGGCGCGTCGTCCATCACACTCGAGTGGGCCAGGATTACTGGCCACAACACCACTTTGTCGATGATAAAGACCCACTTCGTCACGGCTTTCAGCTTGCCTGATCAATCGCATAATGGCGCTAGTGGTTTTGAAACTTTTGCGGTTAGCATGCGCGTTATCAACGCACCCAACGACAGGGTCGTTAACGTAACCGAGTGGATCGAACATTGATCGAGCGACGCCAATTTAGCGGAGGCATGAAGGGGAAAAATCTCCGCTATCTGAATGAGAGCCCCAACGAGAAGACTCAAATGATCCGGGCAGGATTTCTGTTGCTCGAGCATTTCTCGCTGCCCGCATTCACGCAAGCACTGGATACGATTGTCACCGCGAATCTACTGCGACCCCTGTTGTTCTCTTCCCGAACATTTGGCTTGACCGATGGGGAAGTCGTCAGTGACCTGGGCCTGGTCATTCGGCCAGATGCCCGCATCGATTGTTCAGCGATCCAAGACCTGGATTTGCTGGTCATTTGTGGCGGCTACCGAACAGAACTGAAGGCGAGTGATGATTTCATCAGCCTGTTGAGAGCGGCGGCAGACCAGGGTGTCAGTCTGGCCGGGTTGTGGAATGGCGCATGGTTCCTGGGAAGGGCAGGCTTGCTTGACGGATATCGTTGCGCGATTCACCCCGAACATCGCCCCGCACTCGCGGAAATCTCCAAGGCGACGCATGTCACCAGTGAGCCCTACGTCATTGATCGAGACCGGCTCACGGCTTCCAGTCCCTCGGGGGCGTTCCACATGGCGTTGGACTGGATCAAAGGGCTGCACGACAAAGCACTTGTCGAGGGTATCGAGGACATCCTGGCTTTCGAGGAGTCTCGTTATCGGCGCATAAAACCGACTGAAAATGTCTGCGTGAGCGCGCCATTACGCGAGGTGGTGAAACTGATGGATGCCAACCTCGAAGAGCCTCTGGAGTTGGAGCAGTTGGCCGTTTACGCAGGCCGTTCGCGTCGACAACTCGAGCGTTTGTTCAAGGAGCAACTGGGCACAACGCCGCAACGGTATTACATGGAATTGCGGATTACCGAAGCGCGTCGGCTGCTCCAGCACACAGAGCTGTCCCAGGTGGACGTGTTGGTTGCCTGTGGCTTTGTATCGCCCAGCCACTTTAGCAAGTGCTATAGCTCGTACTTCGGATACAGACCTTCCAAGGAAACGCGACTCGTCAAATAAGGGCGGCGGCACACGGTCAACGTGGCGCGGAGAGTGCGAGCCGCGGAATGGGGGGGCAATTTACAGTCCGGTTCAAAACCCTATGTAGCCGAAGTAAACGAGTGCCATGCTAGCGGCGATACCAAACGCTCCAAACGCCTTTACCGTTGAATTGTGTGGAGGCGGGGATTCGGTCAATCGCTGCAAGCGGGGAGCCGAAAGCGCAGCGTGTTTATAGCTTTTCACCATTCTGGATCGCCGCCTGTTGTTTCAGATCTACAGCCTGATACTTCCAGAGCGCTGACCTAGTAAAGTCCAGGTCGATGACGGGAATAATCCCTGTAGCAGAAGCAGCGACCGAAACCAAAAGATTGCCTGCGACGCAGATTGTTGAAATTTTCAAGGTTGGATTTCCCTTGTTAGATTTTTTTTGATTAACGCGCGGAGCGTTTCCCCTACTTTGGGCACCATTAACAACATAGGGATTTGGTGTGGATGCCAGAGCGTCCAGAAGATGAATATCCTGAGTTACGCCTTTTGCAATGCCCATCACTGTGGGGGCGGGCGATGTGACCACTGCTCCGGCTACTGCCGCCGTGATGGCCACCTCCATTGCCGGATCCTTCGTCGCGGTTGCCCACTAACCACCGCAAAAGATGCCAGCCACGTATAACAACGGAAAACCAAGGGCCAAGGTATGGCTGGTGGGTTTTTACAGAAGCCAGAAACGACAAAGCCCTGAATTATCAGGGCTTTGTCGTATAAAGATGGCGGAGGCGATGGGATTCGAACTCATGGACCTGTTACAGTCGACGGTTTTCAAGACCGTTGCCTTAAACCACTCGGCCACACCTCCGTTTGCGTTGCGGGCGCCATAATACCTGAATGAAACACACTGTCAAACTCTCTGCGTAGCTTGTTACAGAGCGTCTGTTATGATCTTTGCGACTGAACGTTTCAAACCAACAGGAGTGTCGCCATGCGCGAACAGGATTACGCAGTTAATAACAGCGTGCAGGTTGAGCAGCTAGAGGTTAGCCGCGTCCTGCGCAACACTTACGGCTTACTCGCTCTCACCCTCGCATTCAGCGGCGTGATGGCGTTTGTCGCTCAGCAGATGCGTGTCGGCTACCCGAATATTTTTGTGGTGCTGATCGGTTTCTACGGCCTTTTCTTCCTCACCAACAAACTCCGTGATTCTGCCTGGGGCCTCGTGTCGGCATTTGCCCTGACCGGTTTCATGGGTTTCCTGCTCGGCCCGATCCTCAACCGTTACCTGGGTATGCAGGGCGGCGCCGAGGTGGTCAGTTCGGCATTCGCAATGACTGCGCTGGTGTTCGGTGGTCTGTCGGCCTATGTGCTGATCTCCCGCAAGGACATGAGTTTCCTCAGTGGTTTCATCACTGCGGGTTTCTTCGTGTTGCTGGGCGCGGTAGTTGCCAGCTTCTTCTTCCAGATCAGCGGTCTGCAACTGGCGATCAGCGCAGGTTTCGTGCTGTTCTCCTCGGTCTGCATTCTGTTCCAGACCAGCGCCATCATTCACGGCGGCGAGCGCAACTACATCATGGCGACCATCAGCCTGTATGTATCGATTTACAACCTGTTCATCAGCTTGTTGCAGCTGTTCGGTATCATGAGCCGCGATGACTAATCGTCTGCCTTGAGGAAAAAACCCGCTTCGGCGGGTTTTTTCTTGTCTGCGATTTGAGTAAAGGCTCACGCCATCGGTGGCAACCGGC
Organism: Pseudomonas sp. MDT1-16; assembly: GCF_054898115.1. Taxonomy (NCBI): domain Bacteria; kingdom Pseudomonadati; phylum Pseudomonadota; class Gammaproteobacteria; order Pseudomonadales; family Pseudomonadaceae; genus Pseudomonas; species Pseudomonas sp. MDT1-16. The sequence continues at coordinate 3,852,336 of NZ_CM142717.1, read as the reverse complement.
GTTTGACCGGGGTTTTCTTGACGATCGCCGTGTTGGTTTCGGCGTGGGTGTTGAGGCGGTCGAGCAGGGTGTCCAGTTGCTCCATCGAACGCACATGCAGACGGGCGATGAAACAGTCGTCGCCAGTAACCTTGTCGCACTCGGTGAATTCAGGGATGGCCTGGATCTGCCGCTCCACTTCCTGCAACTGGCCCGGCAGCGGCCGAATGCGGATGATCGCCTGAAGTTGATAACCGAAGCATTTTGGGTCGATCTCGACGGTATAGCCTTTAAGCACACCACGCTCTTCGAGGCGGCGCAGGCGCTCGGCGACGCTGGGCGAGGACAGGCCGCTGATTTGCGCCAGGGCCTTGAGCGAGCGGCGTGAGTCTTCCATCAAGGCCGTGATCAGCACTTGGTCGATATCGTCGGTCATGGCGAAACCCCTGTTAGGCAATTGATTCAAACCACCTTGATAAAAAAGGCAGATGCCGAGTTTAGCCTGCTTTTTGCGCTGGAGAACCCCCCCGGCGGATTGGCATACTTTGGGCTCAAACACAGGAGTCTTATGATGGACAAAACAGTACGTCACGGGTCATTCGAAATGACCGCCGCCATGTTGATTTCCGGGACCATCGGCTGGTTCGTGCTGGTGTCCGGGCAACCGGTGCTGGACGTGGTGTTCTGGCGCTGCGTGTTCGGCGCCGGCACGTTGTTGCTGATCTGCGCGGCATTCGGCTTCCTGCGCCCGGGCATTTTGACTCGCACCACGTTCTTGCTCGCCGTGCTCAGCGGCGTGGCGATTGTCGGCAACTGGGTGCTGTTGTTTGCTTCTTACTCCCGTGCCTCGATTGCCATCGGCACGGCGGTATACAACGTTCAACCGTTCATGCTGGTGGGGTTGGCCGCGTTGTTCCTCAACGAGAAAATCACCCTACAGAAACTGTTCTGGCTAGGCATCTCGTTTCTCGGGATGCTGGCGATTGTCAGCGCTCATGGCGGGCAGGGCGAGAGCGGCAATGATTACCTGATGGGCATCGCTCTGGCGCTGGGGGCGGCATTCCTTTACGCGATTGCCGCGTTGATCATCAAACGCCTGACCGGCACACCGCCGCATCTGATCGCGTTGATTCAGGTGCTCACCGGCGTGCTGTTATTGGCGCCATTCGCGCACTTTTCGGCAGTGCCGCAAGCGCCGAGCGCGTGGGCGAGTCTGGTAACCCTGGGCATCGTCCACACCGGCGTGATGTACGTGCTGCTCTACGGCGCGATTCAAAAACTACCGACGGCGCTGACCGGTGCGCTGTCATTCATCTACCCGATTGCGGCGATTTTCGTCGACTGGTTCGCTTTCGGCCATCGCCTGGAGCCGCTGCAATGGATCGGTGTCGCCGCGATTCTGTTGGCCGCTGCCGGCATGCAACAAGGCTGGAGCCTAAAGTTTCGTCGAGCGGCAACGCAATAAACCGGCGTCAGATGTTCCATCGCGGCGCAGTCTTGGCCAGTCGCTGGCGCATCTCGCCGATGTTGCTGGCCAACTGTCGGACCAATAACCGGTAACCATCCAGAGGACTGTAAACCGGTGCGGCCAGTCTTGAATCCGATGGCAGTTCGACAGGCCGATTAATCCGCTGGGACGCACCGGATTTCAGCGCCCGGGCCATACCGATCAGTTGCACCCGGATCAACCGATGTTCGGCTTTCAAAGCCGATTGCAAATGGGCCATGGCGTCCGCGTCACTGGCATCCGGTCGGATGTTGCCGAGGATTTCCAGGGTGCTGACACACATTCGCAAGTGGCGCTGAATGGCATCGAGTTCAGTCATGGAGATCCGCACTTCCTTGGACACCGACGGCATCAATGAGCGCAGTTGCACCATCACCGTGTTGAGGCGGCCCACGAGCTTATGGTGTTCGTCATCGGTGACCGACTGGCCATTGATGATGCGCCCGTAGATCGTTGCACAGTCGCGTAATGCATCGGCCAGGTTATAGCGCCAGGAATAAACTGCGTAGAGCGGCAGGGCGAACGAAAATGCCAGGGCCAGGGCGATGCCGATCAGGATGTCCACACCACGCCACAACCCGTCGGTGATTGGATTGTCGCCATGCCCCGCGACGATAAACACGGTAATCGCCGAGAGCAACGCGGTGTAACCGCCCTTGCCAATGGCGTGGTATGAGAAGACCCCACAGACCACCGCCATCGCGAAATAGGTCAGCCACGGCATTCCGAGCCAGGCCTGTTGCGCCACCAGCAGCAAGCCGACGCCGGCTCCGATCAAGGTGCCGATGGCGCGCTCGGCGGCTTTTTTGCCGATGTTGCCGTGATGCTGCAAACCGCCAATCACCACCAGCATCGTCACCGACGCCCACTCACCGTGGGGCAGGTGGATGCCGGTGGTCAGCAGGATTGTTGCCAGCAACCCCAGCGACACGCGCACCGCGTGGATCACTCTGGCGTGGCGATAGCGCCGATACGGGTCCAGCAATGGACGCAGCAGTCGGCGCAATAGCGGTGGCAGTCGATTGGCTCTGAATGTGCTCAGGCTCGGTCTCCTCAGAAGATGTAATCGGTGGTCAGGAAACTCGAACTGCGTCCGCTGATGATCTCGCTGATGAGTTCTTTGTTGGTTTCCTGGAACTTGGTCGCCACCAGTGTGCGGATCGAAAACACCCGCAGCGCATCATGCACCGACAGCGTGCCTTCGGCGGAGTTCTTGCGGCCGTTGAACGGGAAGGTATCCGGGCCGCGCTGGCACTGGGCGTTGAGGTTGATCCGCCCGACCTGGTTGGCGAAGGTGTCCACCAGTCGGCCGACCGCCACCGGGTTGGTGCCGAAGATACTCAGCTGCTGGCCGAAGTCCGATTCCAGGACGTAATCGATCACCGTGTCCAGATGCCGGTAAGGCACGATCGGGACGACCGGGCCGAACTGTTCTTCCTGATAGATGCGCATCTGCGGCGTCACCGGGTACAGCACGGCCGGGTAGAAGAACGAAGCGCGGGCTTCACCGCCGTTGGGGTTGACCACGGTGGCGCCTTTGCCGACGGCATCCGCGACCAGCGAGTGCAGGTAATCGACCTTGCTCGCTTCCGGCAAGGGTGTCAGCGCCACGCCGCTGTCCCACGGCATGCCGGGTTTGAGACTGGCGAGTTTGGCGTTGAATTTCTCGATGAAAGCGTCGACTACGTCTTCATGGACGAAGAGGATTTTCAGCGCGGTGCAGCGCTGACCATTGAACGACAGTGAGCCGGTGAGCGCTTCGCTGACCGCGTTGTCCAGATCCACCTCCGGCAGCACGATGCCGGGGTTTTTCGCGTCCAGGCCCAACGCCGCGCGCAAGCGGTGCGGTTTTGGATGGAGTTTTTTCAGGTCGCTGGCGGCCTTGTTGGTGCCAATGAATGCAAAGATATCAATCTTGCCGCTGGCCATCAGCGCGCTGACGGTCTCGCGGCCACTGCCGTAGATCACATTGATCACCCCGGCCGGGAAGCTGTCGCGAAATGCTTCCAGCAGCGGACGAATCAACAGCACGCCCAGCTTGGCCGGTTTGAACACCACGGTATTGCCCATGATCAGCGCCGGGATCAGCGTGGTGAAGGTTTCGTTCAGCGGGTAGTTGTAAGGTCCCATGCACAACGCCACACCCAGCGGCACGCGGCGGATCTGGCCGAGGGTGTCCTGTTCCAGTTCGAAGCGGCTGGAGCGGCGGTCGAGCTCCTTGAGCGCGTTGATGGTGTCGACGATGTAGTCGCAGGTGCGGTCGAACTCTTTTTCCGAGTCCTTGAGGTTCTTGCCGATTTCCCACATCAGCAGCTTGACCACGGCTTCGCGCTGTTCACGCATGCGCCCCAGGAAGGCTTCGACGTGCTGGATGCGCTCGGCCACGCGCATCGTCGGCCATAAACCCTGGCCTCGGTCATAGGCGCGGACGGCGGCGTCGAGGGCGGTCAATGCAGTGTCGGCATCGAGCAGTGGCGTGCTGCCAAGAATCACTTGTTCATCGCCATTTTCACCGGTCAGGTACACCGGGCTGCGGACTTGGGCGAGGGGCCCGGACCAGGTTTTCAGCTCGCCGTCGACCAGGTATTCACGCTGTTCGGTCTGGCCGTCGAGGCGGTATTTTTCCGGTATGTCGGTGGAGTCGGGAAACAGGTTGCCAAGGATGTGTGCTGTGGTCATGTCGCTACCCCGTGTGTGGTGTAAGCCATGCGCTAGCGGCGTGCAGTTCGCAATTCACTTGAAAGGTTATACGCCTTAATGACTCGATTTTTTAACTGCAATCAACCGCAAATGGGCAGAGCAGAGGGGTGATGGTCTGGATCTCGTGTCCCCAAGCGTAGATGCCCTGCAGGGTTGTGAACGGATCATTCACGCGGGCGACACCAGCAACCCCGACATTCTCGATTAACTGAAGTGGCCTCCACTGCTGAATCATCAGCTCCATCGTCACGGTAGAAAATCAGGTCGGAACCAGCAGGGTGCTCGCTCACGTTTCAACATGGAGCCCCAGCTCGACCGGCTCTGATAGGAAATATTTCGTCATAAAATATACGACTGATGCCCTCCGTACGTCGCTTGCAAAGCCTCTGCCTCGTATCTTTACTGTTACGGAACATCAGAGCATCGCCTCATCAAATATGTCTTTCATAATAAGGTTTAAGCCCGCCTCTTGAAGTTCCGCGTGGATCGTTTTCTGATCTACCACCAGAAAACTCGAAGGATGACGAAGAAATGAAAGGGAACTTGGCGGCAGTTATCCGAAAACTCATTTCTCCTTCGATGCGGTATGAGATAAGAAATACTTCAAATTGGTTGCGAGACATCCTTGGACGTGCGTGTTTCTGGCGCTGGGAGATAGTCAGGTTCAGACTGCAGAGCGAAAGTCCTTACGAATTCCTCTATATCGGAAGGAAAAAGCAGCGGGAGATGGCGAAGCTTCTCATTGGGGGGAAGTCCCAAGGGAATACCCCTATGGCCGACGGCGAAGCGGAACCTGCCGCGTCGAATCATGTGGTAGTGGTCAGTGAAATGCCGACCTCGGGGGCCTTGTATGTACCCTTGTATCTGAGTGCCGTCGTACCACTGGGGCGTTCCATCGAGGAGATCACCACAAAATACGATAGCGAGTTGCGGCGAAATATACGCAAGAACCGACCGCGCTACCGAATGATTCAGACGCTGCAGGATGAAGACATTGAAAAGGCAGACAGGGAAATGCTTCGACCTTATGCCACGGCAAGGCAAGGCACCCACGCTGCGCAATTTGCCACGCAGGAGGTGTTGAGGATAGCCAAGACTGTGGGCCGGCTCGACTTGATTATGCTGGAGGACGAAGTTGTTGCGTGCCACCTTGGCTGCGTAATAACCCGGGGCGCAAAGCGCTACTGGAGCACACTACGTTTCGGCTATACCGAGGCGATTTTTTCAGATGCCAAAAGACTGCGCGAAGTCAATTCGATCACCACTTTCATGGCGCTTGAATGGGCGATCGATAATGGCTTCGATTATTACGACATCGGTCTTTGCGTGGCACGGCCGGATGACGGACTTCTGAAATGGAAAAGAAGGCGCGGCGGTGATATTGATTCCTTGGGAAACCACGCTTATATGTTTGTCCGGCTGCCCAAGACAGGTACAGCCAAATTCCTCTGGGACACGCCGCTATTCGCTGTCGAAGGGAAGGAAATGACCCTCCACCTTGGCTTACCGGACGGGCCAAGCGATGAGGAGGTCGCCAGCCGCTATCATGAAATGGTCTTTGGCGGGCTGCACAAAATTTATCTCTATTGCGCACAGAGCTCTGGCGAACAGTTCCTCGAAACCTTGCGCAGTCGCTATGCCAGTCTGCAGACCCCACCCATCATGCAAAGGATTGCCTCCAGCTGAGCCATTTTCAGAACTGAAATTACAGCGCTTCGCGCCTGACTATTGACCCTGTCCCGCAGGGAGGACTTTTCATGGAAAGCGATGTCTCGGAAATAAGCACTGCGACTGCTGGCAATCGAAAAAAATGGACCCTTGCCGCCTACAGGAATATGGCGAGAAAAAGACTGGCACGGAAGGCGGAGATCAACTTGAAAAGCCTGGCGGTGAAAAGCTGGGATATTGCGCCGGGTGGGATATCGCATTCGCCGCCGGCTATCTTCCTGCCTGGTCAAATGGAACGTGTGACAGGATGGGAGGCGAAGCGCTTTTATCCTTACGAGCATCCCGCTCGCACCATGGAAGGGCTGGGTGACGTGGTACAAGGCCCGACACGTGGCTACTTGGTCAAGGATGTCTGGCTGATCGATGGCGCGCTCTACAAGGACAATGCAAGTCTGTGGTTGTCTCTCAAACCGGGTATGTTTCCGCGAATTCTCGTGGAAAACGAGATCGAGCGCGGGGCCGTCTACTGTACGCAAAATGGAAATACATGGTTTGGCACATGGTTGATGGAAGACTGCCCGACCTATTCGTTGGCCTGCGACGAAGGCGTCCCGGTCACCACCGCGCCATCCGCCAGGTTTCCCCTATTTACTCAGGCCCTCGCGTATGAGGACTGGTTTGGCATGAAACCGGTTCGCTTGAACGGTGCGTTTTTTCATGAACTCGTGCTATTCGACGATCTGAGCAACAATCGAAGCAGGCATTTACGTTTCCGTACCATGGGTGAAAAGCTACTGTCGCACGTGAGCTATGAGTCTCACCCTGGCGTGTTCATTCTCCGGGGTGGCGACGGTGACTTGCGCTTTTTGCGCAATGAAATTGAGCTCGCTGAGCATCTGCACAAGAGTAGGGGGTTTCGCATCATCGATCCTTTGAAAACCGATGTCCCGACCATAGTGGCGACGTGTGCCGGGGCGCAGACCGTGGTTGGGGTCGAAGGGAGCCAGTTAGTACACGGTGTCAATGTACTGCAGCCGGGTGGTTCGTTGCTGGCACTGCAGCCACCGAACCGTTTCGTCAGCTACTTCAAGTACCTGACGGATCGCGACCACCAGAATTTTGGCTTTGTGGTCGGAGCGCCAGAGGGCGATGGCTTTAAAATCGACATTCAAGAGCTTGAGCGCACACTGGACCTGTTCCCATCATGACGGCCGCCTAGAAAAGTCGGCCAGGGGCGTGAATAACCGGGTGTGGGGCTCACCCCCGTTGCTCGGCCACCAACAGCAACGACTGCGGCGCAGGGCTTTGCGGGTGCTGCGGCTCCTGCAGGCTGGCCAGCCGAAAACCGGCCATGTCCAGCGCAGTGAGCCAACTGGACAAGGTGCGCAAGTACCACGGCATGGGTTGCCACTGCCCCTTGAACCCAGCGAAGGTCTCTTCCCGCCAACCATCCTGATAGTCGCCCGCCGCCGAGGTCCATGGATGCAGTGTCTGGATTACCAGCGCGCCGCCAGGGGCGAGCAGGGCGTTCATGGCGGCGAGCAGAGGGATGATGTCCTGGTGCAGCAGAGCGAAGTTGGCGCAGATCAGGTCGTAGGCGCTGCCGATGTCCACCTTCGCCTCCACCAACGCTTCATAGCTTGCCAAATGCACCTGAGAAGAGCCCGCCGCCCGCGCCGCCTCGACCAGCGTCGCATCGCCATCCACACCGACCGCTTTGATGGCCCGTTCAGCCAGCGCACGCAACAGCCAGCCCTCGCCGCAACCCAGGTCGAGCACACGCTCGGGCTGGCGGCTTAGTACCGCCAGCAGGATTGCCTGGTCGGTGACCTTGAGGCGACTTTCGATGGTGCCGGTGCGAATGGCTTCGATCCAGGATTGGGCGTTGTGGTGCCAACTTTGGAGGAGGGTAGATTCGGAGGCGGGCATTTCGATCTCCGCAGTTGTGGGTTGGATGGAAGGATAGGACATGTGCTGGTGGATCGGACCTTATCGGTAACGCTTTACCTGCGTCATAATCACCGACAATGGCCTTTGCGAGGTCGTCACTCGGGAAAACCGGCTGTGCGTTGCAAACATTCCGACCGCTTGATTTTAGAGGAGACGCAGTATGGAACGATTCACGGGCGGTTGCCTGTGCGGCGACGTCCGAATTGAGGCTTCGGGACGCCCATACCGGGTCGGCGTTTGTCACTGTCTCGACTGCCGCAAGCATCATGGGGCCCTTTTTCACGCCTCCGCGGTGTTCCCTCAGAGTGCGGTGACGATCACTGGTGAAACACGCGACTATGCCGGGCGGTTTTTCTGTCCTCGCTGCGGCTCGTCCATTTTCGCGCGCACCGCCGACGAAATCGAAGTGAACCTGGGGTCCTTGGATGCCCCTGACCAGCTGATGCCAACCTACGAAAGCTGGATCGTCCGTCGCGAGTGTTGGTTACCATCGTTTCCGCTCACGAGACGATACGAGCGCGATCGTGACGTGACGGGGCGCTTCGAGGAGTAGGCCGCGCAGTAAAAAGCCCGCTGAACCAGTGATGGTCAGCGGGCTTTTACGTGGGCGGGTTTTGTTCTGATCCGTATTTTCCTTTGCTACCTGCATCTGTAACGCACACAGGCGGCGGCTCACAATGACAGCATGCTCCGCAGTTGCGGCAACCGCTGTACTGCAAACTCATAACGTAGGAGGCCCAATGGGCAAGATGGCAATTTTCCTGGGTGGATTTCTGGTGTTGACCATTTTGATCGGTGCCCTTGCCACGATTTCTCCCGTTTAGTCACTTCCTCCAATCAGCAAAAAGCACAACACCTCCCCATTGGGAGGCGTTGCAGTTTCAGCACTACCGCTCGCGTTACTTAAGATCGAAGCGATCCAGGTTCATCACCTTGGTCCAGGCAGCCACGAAGTCTTTAACAAACTTTTCCTTCGCATCAGCGGTTGCATAGACTTCAGCCAACGCTCGCAACTGCGCATGTGAGCCGAAGACGAGGTCGACACGGGTGCCTGTCCACTTCACTTCGCCGGTTTTGCGATCGCGCCCTTCGAACGCCTCATTAGCCTCCGAGACCGGTTTCCATTCCACGCTCATATCCAGCAGGTTCTTGAAGAAGTCGTTGGTCAACGCTTCCGGCTGCAGCGTGAACACACCGTGTCTGGTTTGCCCGACGTTGGTGTTCAGCACGCGCATGCCGCCAATGAGCGCGGTCATTTCTGGCGCGGTGAGTGTCAGCAGTTGCGCCTTGTCGATCAACAGCTGCTCGGCCGGTACGCTGTATCTGCCTTTGAGGTAGTTACGGAAGCCATCGGCGATGGGTTCGAGGAAGCCGAACGACTCCACATCCGTCTGTTCCTGGGAGGCGTCCATCCGTCCCGGTGTGAACGCAACCGTCACGCTGTGGCCGGCATTTTTTGCCGCCTGTTCAACGCCAGCATTACCAGCCAGCACGATCAGGTCTGCCAGCGAGATCTTCTTGCCGCTATTGTTGAACTCGCTCTGAATGCTCTCGAGTTTCGCCAGCACGTTCGCCAGTTGCTCAGGCTGGTTGGCCTGCCAGAACTTTTGCGGGGCCAGACGCAAACGCCCACCGTTGGCACCGCCGCGTTTGTCGGAGCCACGGAAGGTGGAAGCCGCCGCCCAGGCAGTTGATACAAGCTGCGAGACCGACAGGCCAGAAGCAAGCAATTTGCTCTTGAGTGCGGCCACGTCACTGTCGTTGACCAGGGCATGGTCGACCGCTGGAATCGGGTCTTGCCACAGCAGTTCTTCGCTCGGCATTTCCGGGCCGAGGTAGCGGGAGAGGGGGCCCATGTCTCGGTGGATCAGCTTGAACCAGGCGCGGGCGAATGCGTCGGCCAATTGGTCCGGATTTTCCAGGAAACGCCGCGAAATCGGTTCATAGATCGGGTCGAATCGCAGCGACAGGTCCGTGGTCAGCATGGTCGGATTACGACGCTTGGAAGGGTCGTGAGCGTCTGGAATGATGCCGGCACCGGCGCCGTTTTTCGCTATCCACTGATTCGCACCCGCGGGGCTTTTGCTCAGTTCCCACTCGAAGCCGAACAGGTTCTCCAGATAGTTGTTGCTCCACCGGGTGGGCGTGGTGGTCCAGGTGACTTCCAGGCCGCTGGTGATGGTGTCCGGCCCTTTGCCGGTGCCGAAGCTGTTCTTCCAGCCAAATCCTTGTTGTTCCAGGCCTGCGGCTTCGGGCTCGGCGCCGACATTGTCGGCAGGTCCGGCGCCGTGGGTCTTGCCGAAGGCGTGGCCGCCGGCAATCAGTGCCACGGTTTCTTCGTCATTCATCGCCATGCGTGCGAAGGTCTCGCGGATGTCTTTCCCGGCGGCAACCGGGTCCGGGTTGCCTTCCGGGCCTTCAGGGTTCACATAGATCAGGCCCATTTGCACCGCAGCAAGCGGGTTTTCCAGGTTGCGCCCTTGCTCGGTACGGCTCTCCTCATTTTCTCCAGGCTCAGCAACGAGTGGGCCTTCGCCGGGCTCTTGCATGGGCTCATTTTCTTTGCCATAGCGGGTGTCGCCACCCAGCCACTTGTTTTCCGAGCCCCAGTAAACATCCTCATCCGGTTCCCATACGTCCGGACGACCGCCGGAATAGCCAAAGGTCTTGAAGCCCATGGACTCCAGCGCGACGTTGCCGGTGAGGACGATCAGGTCAGCCCAGGAGATGTTACGGCCATATTTTTGTTTGATCGGCCAGAGCAGCCGGCGCGCCTTGTCGAGGCTGACGTTGTCCGGCCAACTGTTGAGCGGCGCAAAGCGCTGCTGGCCGGAACCGGCGCCACCACGGCCGTCACCGGTGCGGTAGGTACCGGCGGCGTGCCAGGCCATGCGAATGAAGAGCGGCCCGTAGTGACCGAAGTCCGCCGGCCACCAGTCTTGCGAATCGGTCATCAACGCCGTCAGGTCTCTTTTGACCGCTTCAAAGTCCAGGGTTTTGAAGGCTTCGGTGTAGTTGAAATCCTCGTCCATGGGATCGGACAGGGACGAGTGCTGATGGAGTATCTTCAGATTCAGTTGGTTCGGCCACCAGTCGCGGTTCGTCGTGCCACCGCCAGCGGCGTGATTGAACGGGCATTTCGATTCATTTGCCATGTGTGAGCTACCTTTGGTCGTGTTCATCCGGCTATCCGGCCCAGCGTGGGCGTTTAAATAGCAACGAGCGAAACCAATGACACAGGCTGCAGGGCCAGCAGTTTGATCAACTGATTGTTTTGATCACACGGGAATTCTGAACAGTGGCAATCGAGTTGCCTGCACGGTGGCCTACGGCAGGTTTAGTCAGGCTTCTGACCCATTCCTATCTCCTTATCAGCTCTTGACCGGCCGGCTAGGGTGCCAGCGCTCGAGTAAGGTTAGACCCCAGTTGGGAAGTCAGCTAATAGGTGGAGTATTGGGTCGCGATAGGCAGAGTCTTTTACCGGCATCTGGGGGGGGCGCGTCTATTTGCAGCATAGACGCGGGGGAAGCCGTTACTTTCGCACGTTCTGGTACAGCATCAACCTTGAGGTTTCATGCATGGCGCGGGTCAGCTGTGACAGGCGTTTGAACTCTTCAGGGTTTTTCTCGGCGACGTTGTCCAGTGGCGTCGGTGAGGCCAGGTCATGGAGAGTTGGCGAGCTGCCGTCGTGCTCCATCTGCACCATGTAGTGTTGAGTAACGCCGGCAATCAGCGGGAACGTGCCCTCACGTAATACCAGCGGTACCACACGCTCACCCTCGGGCGCTGGCTGCTGGATATCACGGCCCATGCCGCTGTTGCGAAACTCAAGGCCGGCCATGCCCGCCACGGTCGGCAGCAAGTCCACCAGGCCGACCGCTTCTTTGACCTTGCGCGTCCCGAGCAAGCCCGGCGCGTGGATGATCATCGGCACCGCGTTGCTTTCCAGGCCCAGTTGCTCGTAGGCCGGTGCCAGGAAAGGGATCTGGGCGATACGGGTGTTATGGTCGCCAAACAGCACGAAAATGGTGTTTTCGTAGTAGCCGCCCGCTTTGGCGATTTCCATCAAGCGTCCGAGATTGAAGTCCAGCAAGCGCACGGCGTTGTACTGCTCGACACTGCGCGACCCTGCGGCCTGGACTTCCGCCAGGGTAGGGTGCTTGACCTCGAATCCATCGTTGCTCTTGGGAATTGTGAAAGGACGGTGATTGCCAGCCGTCTGTACATACGCAAAGAACGGTTTGTCCTTGGGCAGCGCTTGCAGGATCTGGTCGGTTTCCTTGAACAGATCCAAGTCTGAAATTCCCCAGACATCCACCACCGGAGATTTCCAGTCCCGTTCTTCGAACAAACGAACGCCGTCGATGCTTTGCCGAATCAAGGCATTCATGTTGGCCCAACCGGAGTTGCCGCCGATGGTGTAGATCTTCTCGTAATCGGTGAAGGCGTTGATCAGTGTGTTTTGCTTGGTGATCAGCGGATTACGCGTCGCGGTTTCCTGGCGGGTGACGTCAGGCACCCCGCTGATGCTGGCCCAGACAGTTTTTGCGGTCCCCGTCACCGGCACATAAAAGTGCTCGAAGAACCAGCTTTGCGTGGCCAGGCGATCAATATTGGGCGTCGGATTGATCGGGTTGCCGTAGGCCCCGACGGCGCTGGTGCCCAGCGATTCAAGCATGACGAACATCACGTTCGGCGGCCGGGAGCCCGGTATTTTGTAAGGTTGTGGCGCCTGGTGACGTACGAAATCAAGGGTTTGCCGGTCGGGCTTGTCCACCCCCAGGTAGTTGGCCATCACCGGATAGTGTTCGCGCACCTGCGCTTCGTCATAGCGTGACTGGCCGACTTTGACCGTGTCGTAGAGGAACAACACCGGGTTCAGGCCCAACGCGGCAACCTGGTTACTGCCCGAGAAGAACGCATCGCTCCAGCGCAACGGGACCGGGTTTTCAAGGTTCATGTTTTCAACGCGACCTAAAATGCCCAGCAGCACCACCACGACCATCAACGCGCCGCCCCATGTCGCAGAGAGCGGGTGAATGGCTTTGCGCGGGCGGTCCAGCGTTACGCGCTCCAGACGCACCAGAGCCCGTGTCACCAGCGCGACCGTTGCCAGCCAACCCAGTGAAATCCAGATAACCGGGTAAGTCTGCCAGACCATATCGCGGGATATTTGCGCATCCTCGATGAAGCGCAGCACGGTGGCGTTGATTCGCACGCCCAGGTAGGCGTAATGGCCAAAGTCGATGATGTAAATCAGCAGCAGGACGCTCAGGGCAACGAGCAGATACACGCGTGCGATCCGGCGAAGCAGGCGGCTGCCGATCAGGTTCCAACGAGGAATCCAGGCCAGCAACGCCAACGGCAACATCACCAGGATGGCCAGGCGCAGATCGAAGCGAAAGCCGATCCCCAAGGTTTCCAGGACAGCATTTCCGCCGATCAGGGCGTTGGCGTCGAAACCGGAAAAGCCGAAGAAGAACACCACCCTGAGCAGTGCAAACAGCGCAAACGTAATCGCTGTCGCGCCCAGCCAGTAATGCAAACGTCTCGATTGCAGCCAACCCATCCATGTTCCCCTGTTAATAAAGTCGTTAAATCTCAAACGGATTTGGGTACGTCGCCCATTGCACCGCGCCGCTCGATTGCCCGGCGATACGCCCAGCGCATGGCAAGCATCAGCAATGCCACGCAGCAATACAGACCCAGCAGCGGATCAATCAGGTAATCCCAATAGTTTTGCGAAGGCTTTATCCCGGCGATGAACGCCAGGGTCGCGCTGGCCAGCATTACGACGGCCAGGCCGTTGCGCAGGTAAAACAGGCCCAGTGTGAGCGCGGCGATGAAAATCAACAGGGGGCGCGGGCTGTAGCCAAACCGATAAGGGTCCAGATCACTCATGCCCAGGGTTGCCGGGTACAGCACCAGGGCCATCGCGGCGAAGAGGATCAATACGCTGGTTTTACCCCGCGCAGGTGGCAGGAGGTCCAGCCGACGCAAGCAGCCCCACGCCATGAACACCATGGAGGTGATCGCCAGGTCATCAATGTAGCTGCGCAGGTACGCGGCCAGCGACAACCCGCCCAGCGGTATGAAACTGGCGGCCAACAACGCGGCCAACAGTGCGATCCGCGAGGTCCTGGGCAAGCCGAAAGCAGGCAGCACCAGGAAGATGATCATTGCGAAGCTGGCATGGGCTTGCCACAGGCTGATCATTTGAGACGCTCGTTGAGCCAGGCATCGTTGAAGGTGACGTGCTTGATGAAGGTGTTGTTCCAGGAATAAACCAAGTGATACATACCGTCGGGACTGCGGATGAAGTAAGGGTATTCATATTCGAATTCACACCCTTGGCTTTTACAGACACGGGTGTCGAGGTTATCCAGGAACTGCGCCTCCAGTGGTTGGCGAAGCGCACCACTGGAACCGCGGAACTCTTTACCGATGATTTCCTTGTAGGCCTCGGGTGAAAACGGAGCGCCCTCTGGATCAGGTGACTTGTCCAGGTCCCGCAACGAGCGCCAATCGTCCATTTTTGCGTCGGTCCCATACAGACTCAGCTTGAAGCGCCCCTCCTGCAGGTCGTTGAGCGCTACCAGCAACCCATGTTCGGGCGTTGCGACGGCTGCCAGCGAGGAATTGGGGTTCGAAGGGTCGAGCGGATAGGGCTCACTCCAGGTTTGTCCGGCATCTTCAGTGCGGGTCGCCAGAACACGGTGGTGGGTGTTGCCGGCATAGCGCAGCAAGGCGATGCCGCGCTGCCCGTCCAGAGGAACCACCGCGGGTTGCAATGAATTCTTGCCATAGCTGATGCGGAATTTGTCGATCACATCGCCGTCTGCGCTCAAGTAGAGGTACTCGGCAAACTTGCCCAGAAACTCGTGGTAGACCGGTAAACCGATGGAGCCGTCGGCATGAAACACCGGTGCCGACCGGACCAGGGTGCTGATGTTCAGAAAGGGTGAAGTGATCAACTGACGAGGAGCGGACCAATGTTCACCAAAGTCGTCTGAAACCATCACATTCACCGCGCTACCGGCCCAGCCACCCATGGACACGGACACGTAGAACAACCACAGGCGATTATCCGGCGCGAGTGCAACCACCGGATTGCCCAGTTTGCGAATGTATTTTCGAGTGCCCTGCTGGGTCGAATCCCGAGTCGCCAATACCTGTTCAGCCCCCCATTCGCCGGTTTTCGAGTCGTAACGGGCGGAGCGCACCTGCACATCGGCTGCGCCTTCGCGGGAGCCGGCGAACCAGACCGTCATCAGGCTGCCGTCGGGCAAGGCGGTGACCGCCGAGGAATGCACGAAATCCACCAGCCCGGACGAGGCGAAACGGCTGGTATAGATGGGCTTGGCCACTTGGCCGGCCACTGCCATCACTGGACTGATCAGGGCAAAGGAAGAGTGCGTATTGGACGGATTGACGAACCACGCGGCCGCAAACAGGCAGGAAAGTGCAAGGTATGCACCGAGGGCAGGAATGCTGGGAAGTTTGATGCGCATAATTAAGGCTTTGGCATCTCATGGCCCGATAAAGCGCTCAAGTTAACATTCGCTAGTACAAAATCGGGTTTAATGATTTTCGATTTTGTAAGCAATTGTTTGTAGTGCGCTGCTATGTCTATGAACAACACTCAATGGGCAAGCTGAAACTACCGGACTAGACGGATATCGATTCGAACCAGCGGGAATGACGGGTCATTCTAGCCGTTGGTCGCAAAAAATGGACATGAGCGGCGCGAAACAGAAAAGGAAGTTGATCCCACGCTTCTATCCATCACCCGCAAAAAGTAATCTGTCACACCGACACTTGGATGGATCCAAACCATGCACCTGACCCATCGCCCCGTCAGCGCTGAAGATGTTCTGGCAATTTGCGACTTTCCTCAAAATCCCCAAGAACTGTTTTTTATGTTCCCGAAGGCGCAATACCCGCTGACGGAATATCAACTGCAGGCATCGATTGCTCAACGTTCCGATTCAACGGTGGTTGAGGAGGATGGTTCTGTTATGGGTTTCGCGAATTTTTATACCTTTGAGCGCGATGGCGTTTGCGCGATCGGCAATGTGATCGTGTCGCCCAAGGCTCGGGGGAAAGGGGTCGCGAAGTTCTTGGTGCAGACGATGGTGGGGCTGGCGTTTGAACGTCATCG
Source organism: Pseudomonas sp. MDT1-16 (assembly GCF_054898115.1). Taxonomy (NCBI): domain Bacteria; kingdom Pseudomonadati; phylum Pseudomonadota; class Gammaproteobacteria; order Pseudomonadales; family Pseudomonadaceae; genus Pseudomonas; species Pseudomonas sp. MDT1-16. The sequence continues at coordinate 3,836,371 of NZ_CM142717.1, read as the reverse complement.
GGCACGTGAGGTGCAGCTGTCGTGCTTCAACGAGAATACGGCGGGGCTGCTTTTGTATCCGCAGCTTGGGTTTGTGCCGTATGGGGTTGAGGAGCGGTTGGCGCCGGACGGGCGCCGGGTGGCGCTGATAAACATGCGGTTACTTACCGAAGCGAACAGTATGGAAATCCCCTTTGCGTAGATAAAGCGTGCCCCGTCGTGCTGAGAAACAAGAGTTGCGAGCGCTTCTGGAAGAGCCTGGTGGAAGATCGTGAATTAGACTAAACACCGAACATCCGACGGTGGGAGTGACAACGGTGGCGGGATTCAGATGGACTCGCTGATCACGGCTGCAGCACAGGCGCTGGCAGCGGGCGATCCGCTTGGCGCGCTGAACCGGGTCGCGTTGCGCGACGATGCGCCGGCGCTGGCGTTGCGCGGTATCGCGATGGCGCAACTCGGCGATCTGGCTCGGGCCAAGGCGCTGGTGCAGAAAGCAGCACGGGCCTTCGGTCCGAAGGAGGCCTTGGCTCGGGCGCGGTGTGTGGTCGCTGAAGCCGAAATCGCGCTGGCCTCCCGGGAATTGGGCTGGTCGGTGAAGGCACTCGACTCGGCGCGGGTAACGCTTGAGGCGCACGGCGATCGAGTGAACGCCGCTCATGCGCGGTATCTGCAGATTCGGCGTTTGCTGCTGATCGGGCATCTCGATGAGGCCGACGTACTGCTCGCTGAGCTTGACCCCGCGCCATTACCGCCGGCATTACGCGCCGCCCACGCACTGGTCGTAGCGGGGGTCGCGATGCGGCGACTCGAGACACAGAAGGCGCGATCAGCACTCTCCAGGGCCGAGCACGCCGCACACGATGCCGGTATTCCTGCGCTGACAGCCGAGGTGGAAAACGCTGTCCTTGCCCTGAACACGCCTGTCGCGCGGCTGATTGCCCGTGGCGAAGAACGGCCTCTGTTGCTGGATGAGGTTGAAGCGCTGCTCGGGTCAACGTCGCTGGTCGTGGACGCGTGTCGCTACGTCGTGCGTGGCGCCGGCATGTCGGTTTCCCTCGCCACACGACCGGTATTGTTCGCCCTCGCACGGGCACTGGCCGAAGCCTGGCCGGCTGACGTGTCGAGGGAAACGCTGATTGCCCGGGCCTTTCGTTTGAAGCTCGCCGATGAGTCCCTTCGCGCGCGGTTGAGGGTCGAAGTCGGGCGGCTGCGTGCGGCGCTTAAACCCTTGGCCGGCGTCACTGCAACCCAACGTGGTTTTACGCTGATTTCGCTGGTTGCCTCCGACGTTGTGGTGCTGGCGCAACCCGTCGAAGAGAAACATGCGGGGGTGTTCGCCTTCCTCGCCGACGGTGAATCGTGGTCGAGCTCCGCCCTGGCACTGGCCGTTGGCGCCAGCCAGCGGACGGTGCAACGGGCACTCGACGAACTGGCCTGCGCGGGCAAGGTGCAGTCGTTCGGTCGCGGCCGGGCACGTCGCTGGATGACCCCGCCGGTGCCAGGTTTCGCGACGACCTTGTTACTCCCGGTGCCACTGCCGGGTGACTAGGATGAACGCCACCCACCCGTGACGAGGAAGCCAACATGAAACAGTCAGCCGCTCAAATCCTTCGCGAATATGGACCCTTTGCCGGTGTCAACAAGGTGCATGGCGTCACCTGGGACGGCCAGCACGTCTGGTTTGCAACCGGCGACAAACTCAATGCCCTGGACCCATCGAGTGGCAAGACACTGCGTTCAATCGACGTCGCTGCCCATGCCGGCACCGCCTTCGACGGCCAGCACCTGTTCCAGATCGCCGACGACCGCATCCACAAAATTGACCCGCAGACCGGCCGTGTACTCGCGACTATCCCGGCGCCTGGCGGCAGTGACTCAGGGCTGACGTGGGCGGAAGGGACGTTGTGGGTTGGTGAGTATCAGGATCGCAAGATTCATCAGATCGATCCCGAGACCGGCGCGATTCTTCGCACTATCGAATCCAACCGCTTCGTCACCGGGGTGACCTGGGTCGATGGGCAGCTGTGGCATGGTACGTGGGAAGGCGATGAGAGTGAGTTACGCCATGTTCATGCGAAGACCGGCGAGGTGCTGGAGAGCGTGAAGCTGCCGGCCGGCGTTGGGGTGTCGGGGCTTGAATCGGACGGTGGCGATCAGTTCTTCTGCGGCGGCGGTGGCAGTGGAAAGGTGAGGGCGGTGCGGCGCCCCAAATAAGGCGCCGCTCAATCACTCAAGGCGCCCCAAACAACATCGTCCAGTAAACCCCCTCATCGCTGCGTGCGTCCGCTGCATAGGCCGCACCCATCTGGGTAAACATCGGGTTCATCAAGTTGGCGCAATGCCCTGGACTGGCCAGCCAACCCGACATTGCCTTGCCGGGTGAACCCTGACCAGCAGCGATGTTCTCGCCGATCTGCCGGCCACGGAAACCAGCAGCTCGCGCTCGGTCCGCGGGCATCTCACCGTCGGGGTCTTGGTGTGCAAAGTAGTTGCCGTAGGCCATCGCTTTGCTGTGCCCTTGCGCCGCAGCGCCCAAGGCTGCGTTCCAGGCCAATGGCCGTGCGGCGGCGAAGCGCTGACGACCGCAGAGGCGTGGCGTTGAACGTGCCGCATTGACCTGTGCCAGCAACGCCTTGCTGACCGCTCGCGTATCGCCCACCTGATTGTCGAGCACCGGCCGCGCCAGCACGATCTGCCACTCGCTCCGGGCGCGACTGACGCCAATGTCGGCGAACTGGGTATCGAGCAACGCCGCGCAGTGATCGCTCTGAAGCATGTCGAAGGCCTCATCGGCATCCCGCGCACCGACCACACGTAGGGTGCGCACCGTCACCGCCTGATAGCCGGACGCTTTCAATCTATCGCGCAATCCGCCGCCATAGCCGATCGGCAAGGCCAGGTTCGACTTCAACGCCAGCGGCGATAACGCTCGACCCGCGCGCCCCGAGCAGCGATCGGGGTGAGCGCGGTAATCGTTGATGGCTTCCACCAATTGCCTTTCGGCACCGGCGTGGGCGGGGTTGGCGAACAGGGAAAACAGAGGAATGAAACAGAGCGAGGCAACGCGAAAGGACAGGAGGGTTTGGCGCATGGATGGACAGCTCTGAGCGGGCAAGTGGATTTCACGGCTCGGCTATGACTGGCGCTTCAACACAAGGTTCACTAACGCAAGGGATCTATTTGTCGCGCCCGTTCACTTCGAAAACTTTCGCGCCCCGGCAACGCAAAGGATCACCGCGACGGTAACCCCCAGCATGCCAATGCTGACCTGCTCGTGAAGCAGCGTGGCCGCCAGCGCCAAGCCAAAAAACGGCTGTAGCAGCTGAAGCTGGCCGACGGCAGCAATCCCCCCTTGGGCAAGCCCGCGGTACCAGAAGACGAAACCGATCAGCATGCTGAAGATCGATACGTAAGCCAGGCTAATCCACGCGGGTGTCGTAATTCCCGAGAACGAAGCAGGCGCCAATAACCCGGTCAGCGGGATCATGACGGGCAGCGACAGCACCAAGGCCCAAGAGATCACCTGCCAGCCACCCAGTGTTCTGGAAAGCTTCGCACCTTCGGCATAGCCCAGCCCGCAGGCGAGGATGGCCAGCAGCATGAGGATGTCGCCTGTCGCAGAAGCTGTCAGGCCTTGAGAGACCGCAAACCCCACGACCAACGCGCTTCCCAGGACCGAGAAGAACCAGAACACCGGCCGTGGACGCTCCCCTGCGCGCAATACGCCGAACACCGCCGTGGCGAGCGGCAACAGGCCAACGAAGACGATGGAATGCGCCGACGTCACGTACTGAAGCGCCAGCGCCGTCAGCAGCGGAAACCCGACTACAACGCCCATCGCCACGATCATCAGGGGCAGAAGTTGACGCTTGGCGGGACGATTTTCTTTAAACAGCACAAGCATGCAAAGCGCCAGAACCCCGGCAATCGCCGCTCGGGCAACGGTCAGGAAGACCGGGTCGAATTCCAGCACGGCCAACCGTGTGGCTGGCAGCGAGCCGCTGAAAATCAGCACGCCGATGAACCCGTTGAGCCATCCGCTCGCGGTCTTTTCCGTCGTTGGGTTTTGCAGGATCCGTTCCATGTGAGGGCACTCTCAATTTGCAGAGATCCATCGTATGATCGACGGTCACTACAATCAAAAAATTGTCATGGATACATCTCGACATGCCTCGCTCACGGTACAAGTCATTAGTGGATGCTTTTGCGGCTGACATCCGGTCGGGACGATTGTTGCCGGGCACGCGATTGCCAACGCATCGTCAGCTTGCAGCGACAGAAGGGCTGGCGCTGGTGACCGCCACTCGGGTCTATGCAGAGCTCGAAGCCATGGGCCTGGTCAGTGGGGAGACGGGGCGAGGAACGTTCGTGAGGGAGACTTCGTTGCCGCCTGGCTTGGGTATCGACCAGAAAAACGTTGCCGTCGGAATGACCGACCTCAACTTCAACTACCCCTCGCTGCCAGGGCAGGCGGAACTCTTGCGCAATGCGCTGCGCCAGCTCGCGTCGGGCGGTGATCTGGAGTCGCTGTTGCGCTACCAGCCACACGCCGGGCGTGCGCATGAGCGCGCCTCTGTGGCGCGCCATTTGCTCGCCCGAGGACTGACGGTGGATGCCGAGCAAGTGTTAGTGGTCAGTGGTGCTCAGCATGGACTGGCCGTGACGATGATGGCGCTGCTGCAACCCGGTGATGTGATTGCAGCGGATGCGCTGACCTATTCAGGATTCATCGTGCTGGCCGAAGCCTTGCACCTTGAAATCGTGCCCATTCCCGTGACCGAGCATGGACCTGATCTGGAGGCACTGGACCGCCTGTGCCTTCGTCGCCGCGTGCGGGCGGTGTACACGATGCCGACGCTGCACAATCCGCTGGGGTGGGTCATGAGTGCCGATCAGCGCGAGTCGCTGGTGACGATTGCGCGCCGGCATGACTTGCTCATCATCGAGGACGCCGCTTATGCCTTCCTTGCCGAGGACCCGCCGGCACCGTTAGCGCAACTCGCCCCCGAGCGGACCGTTTACGTTTCAGGGCTCTCCAAGAGTGTGGCCACCGGATTGCGCGTAGGTTTCGTCGCAGCCCCCGCCGAAAAAGTGCCTGCCTTGGAGCGAACGATCAGGGCGACCACCTGGAATACCCCGGGCGTGCTGACGGCGATCACGAGCACGTGGCTCGACGATGGCACGGTCATGCAGTTGGAAGCTGAAAAACGCCGGGATGCGCAGGCCAGGCAAGCCATCGCCACAGAAGTGCTGATGGGGCTTGCGTGCGTTCGTCACCCGTCGTCGTATTTTCTTTGGCTGCCTTTATCTGAAGATGCAAGAGCTGACCAGATTGCCGCGGCGCTGATGCGTGAAAAAGTGGCGGTTTCAACCGCTGAGCCTTTTGCTACTTCTGCTCATGTACCGCATGCGATCCGCTTGGCGCTGGGGTCAGCGGAGATGGGCGCACTGCGTGAGGCGCTTGAAAAAGTTAAGTGGGTGATTGGTGCTTATTCATAGCCTGAAGAGGGTCGCTTTGACCCATTGCAGGCGTTCTCCAATGTTCGCTGTAAGCAATAATCAGTAGGCGATAGCTATTAGATCTCTATGTTCGTTGAAGAGGGTGGATTATTATCGCGCCGTAGATTCTCCTGAAGTGGCCAGAAATAATACGGATTGAGTAGATGGGTGATTGTTTGTGCACAAGGCGTTGTTGGGTCTCTGTTAAATTTATATTGAACTATTTGAGATATCTTATATTGAAAGTTTTCGCAGGCGAGTGGCGGAATATGTTTGCTATGTCCGTGACGAAGGAGGCGTGTTGAAGAAATAAGTCCAATAAAGAGGCGTCGGAGCGTAAATGTTTCCCTGCGGGTCATCCAATAGAGATCAATCGCTCAGCGAACCCATGATTATTCCTGCGTGTTCAAAGTTCAGTGTCCTGCGCCCATTCAAATATGGGCAAATACTTCTGTTGGTCATGTTGTTTTGTGGCTGTTTTGGATTACAAGCGAAGGAGTACGGCGGACTGGAGCAGCAGCGGATAGAAAAACCCTTTCCTGACAGCGATAACCTTTCCGAGCCTACGGGCGAGTTCAAGGTTCGCACCATCAGCACCGGAAAAACGCTACTCGGTTATGTGTTCCAGAGTCAGGACGTGGTGGATATTCCGGCCTATTCGGGCAAGCCGATTAACATGCAGGTCATCCTCGATACCCACGGTGTCATCCAGGATGCCTACGTACTGGAACACCATGAGCCGATTCTGCTGATCGGCATTCCCGTGGAAAAGCTTCATGCCTTCGATGCCAAATATAAAGGGATCAAGGCCGGCCAAAGGGTGGTCGTCGGTCACTCCAGTGATCCAGAGGCGGTGACAGTCGACGGTATTTCTGGAGCGACGGTAACCGTCATGGTGGTCAATGAGATCATCATGCGCGCTGCGCACAAGGTGGCCGTATCGCTGAAACTGATTGAGGACAAGGGCGGCGCAGCACAGAAGCCCGCCACCGTGCGCCAGGACTTTTACGAACCCGCCACCTGGGAGCAACTGACCGGCAACGGCGCCATCCGCCGGTTGAATTTGACCCGTGGTCAGGTCGACGCCGCCTTCAAAGGTACGGAGGCCGAGGATCTCGACAATGCCGCTGTCGATCAAGTTGATGACACCTTTATCGAGCTCTACACCGCCGATTTGAACCCGCCAGCCATCGGTCGCAATTTGCTGGGTGACAATCAGTACCGTTTCCTTATGCAGGATCTCAAACCCGGCGAGCAGGCCATCGCAGTACTGGGGCGTGGCCTGTATTCCTATAAAGGTTCGGGTTATGTGCGCGGCGGGATTTTCGATCGGGTGCAATTGCGCCAGTTCGGCAACGTCATCAGCTTTCGCGACATGGACCATCAACGGCTCTCCGACGTGTTTGCCAAGGGCATGCCGGAGTTTACTGAAATGTCGATTTTCATCGTGCGCGAACCGGCCCGGTTTGACCCAGGATCGCCTTGGTCCATGGAGTTACTGGTGCGTCGCCAGACCGGCGCGGTCAACGGCGTGTTCAGTAGCTTCGAGCTGTCGTACCAACTGCCCGAACAATACCTTTTGCGTCCACCGCCCAGCGCCGAAGAACTGGCCGCCATCGAGGTTGCCAACAGACCGGCGTGGGTCAATATCTGGTACCAGAAAGCGTTTCAGATCGGGATCCTTTGCACGGCCCTTGCTGTGTTGATGGTGATTTTGTTCCTGCAGGACACCTTCACCCAATACCCGCGCTTCCTGCATTGGCTGCGTCGCGTCTATTTGGTTTTCACCGTGGTGTTCATCGGCTGGTATGCCCTGGGGCAGATTTCGGTGGTCAATGTCCTGACCTTCGCCCATGCCCTGTTTGAGAACTTCCGCTGGGAACTGTTTCTGACGGACCCGATTGTTTTCATCCTCTGGACCTTTACCGCCGCCAGCATTCTGCTCTGGGGCCGTGGCGTGTTCTGTGGCTGGTTATGCCCCTTCGGCGCCTTGCAGGAACTGATCAACGAAGCCTCGCGCAAACTCAAAGTTCCACAATTTGAATTGCCCTTCGCGTTGCATGAACGCTTGTGGGCCGTGAAGTACATCATTCTGCTGGTGTTGTTCGGCATCTCCCTGGAGTCGATGACCACCGCCGAGCAATTTTCCGAGGTGGAACCGTTCAAGACCGCCATCACCCTCAAGTTCGATCGCCAGTGGTGGTTCGTGGCCTACGCGGTGGCGCTGCTGGTCATCAACATCTTCACGCGCAAAGTCTATTGCCGCTACGTCTGCCCGTTGGGCGCCGCGCTGGCTATCCCCAGCAAGCTGCGTCTGTTCGACTGGCTCAAACGCCGCAAGGAATGCGGCACGCCCTGCCAGCTGTGCGCCAAGGAATGCGAGATCCAGGCGATCCACCCGGATGGCCACATCAACGCCAACGAGTGCCATTACTGCCTCGATTGCCAGATGACCTACCACAACGAAAACAAGTGCCCGCCACTGGTGCTCAAGAACAAGCGCAAGACGCGGGACAAGCCAGCGCCTTTCCCTCAAAGCCCCGACCTGATTCCGGTTGTGCAAGTGTTTGAGCCCTGACCCGGAACAAGCATCGATTGACCGAGCTTACTCATATCTGCCCCCGATGGAGCAAAACCCATGAGCGATAAAAAGTCGAAAAACGATGATGAAGCAATGAATGGCGCAGGCCTTAACCGACGCGGTTTTCTGGGTGTCTCAGCCCTGACCGGCGTTGCGCTGGCGGGTGGTACGGCGTTGGGTAGCGCGGTATTCAGCCGCGAGTCCTGGGCCGCGGCGGTCAAGGACGCGCAGTCGAAAATTCATGTGGGGCCGGGCGAACTGGATCAGTACTACGGTTTCTGGAGCGGCGGCCATCAGGGTGAAGTGCGGATCATGGGCATTCCGTCGATGCGCGAGTTGTTGCGTGTTCCGGTGTTCAACGTCGATTCCGCCACCGGCTGGGGCCTGACCAACGAAAGCAAACGGGTCATGGGCGATAGCGCCCATTTCCAGAATGGCGATTGCCACCACCCGCATTTGTCCATGACCGACGGCAAGTACGACGGCAAGTACCTGTTCATCAATGACAAGGCCAACAGCCGCGTTGCGCGTATCCGTCTGGACATCATGAAGTGCGACAAGATGCTCACCGTGCCGAACGTGCAGGCCATTCACGGGTTGCGTCTGCAGAAAATGCCCCACACCCAATATGTGTTTGCCAATTCCGAGTTCGTCATTCCGCACCCCAATGACGGCAGCACCTTCGACCTGCAGGACAAGAACAGCTACACGATGTTTAACGTCATTGACGCCGAAAAAATGGAGATGGCCTTCCAGGTCATCGTCGACGGCAACCTCGATAACACCGACGCCGATTACACCGGCAAGTATGCGGCCTCTACCTGCTACAACTCGGAGAGGGCCTATGACCTGGGCGGCATGATGCGCAATGAACGCGACTGGGTGGTGGTGTTCAACATCCAGCGCATCGAAGCGGCGATCAAGGCCGGCAAGTTCATCACGGTGGGTGACGCCAAGTCGCCGGTGGTCGACGGTCGTAAAAGCGAGGGCAAGGACAGCGAGTTCACGCGCTATATCCCGGTGCCGAAGAACCCTCACGGGATCAATATGTCGCCCGATGGCAAGTACTTCATCGCCGCCGGCAAACTCTCGCCCACCTGCACGATCATCGCCACCGCCAAGCTGGATGATCTGTTCGACGACAAATTCAAAGACCCGCGCGACGTGGTGGTCGGCGAGCCCGAACTGGGGCTGGGGCCGCTCCACACCACCTACGATGGTCGCGGTAACGCCTACACCACCTTGTTCATCGACAGTCAGGTGGTGAAATGGAACGTCGATGAAGCCGTACGCGCCTACACCGGCGAGAAGGTCAACTACATCAAGCAGAAACTCGATGTGCATTACCAGCCGGGCCACAACCATGCATCATTGACCGAAACCAGTGAGGCTGACGGCCAGTGGCTGGTGGTGCTCAGCAAGTTTTCCAAGGACCGTTTCCTGTCGACCGGTCCGCTGCACCCGGAAAACGATCAGCTGATCGATATTTCCGGCGACGAGATGAAATTGGTGCACGACGGCCCGGCCTTCGCCGAACCTCACGATTGCGTCATGGCCCGTCGTGACCAGATTCGGACCAAAAAGATCTGGGACCGCGACGATCCGTTTTTCGCCGAGACCGTGGCGATCGCCACCAAAGACGGGATCAAGCTGGAGACCGACAACAAGGTCATCCACGACGGCAAGAAAGTGCGCGTCTACATGACCTCAATGGCCCCGGTCTATGGTGTCACGGAGTTCACTGTCAAGCAGGGTGATGAAGTCACCGTGACCATCACCAACATCGATAAGGTGGAGGACGTGAGCCACGGGTTCGTTATGACTAACCACGGCGTGAGCATGGAAATCAGCCCGCAGCAGACGTCCTCGATCACCTTTGTCGCCGACAAGCCGGGGTTGCACTGGTATTACTGCAGCTGGTTCTGTCATGCGTTGCACATGGAAATGGTCGGCCGAATGCTCGTCGAGAAGGCTTGAGCGGCTGGGCGTATCAGGGCCGCGAAAAGGTGAACGCAGTGTTCAGACCCCTGGCAAATGACTCACTACACGGCACGGCACTTTTGGTATTGGTGTTTCTATCGGCATTCGCCCAGGCGTCGCCACGGCCCATCACCGAGCTGCCCCTGCAACCCGATGGCGATCACCACTGGAAGCTGCCGGCCGGAGAGTACCAAGGGCAGTTCAGTGTCGATCAGCCGATGCAGATCGATTGCGAGAAAGGTGCGGTCATCAATGCGCAGGGGCAGGGCAACGCTCTGTTCATCAGCGCCCCCGACGTGCGGATCGAGGGCTGCACATTGCTCGACTGGGGGCGGGACATGACGGCTATGAACGCAGCGATTTTCATCGGTCCCAAAGCCCAGGGGGCGGTGATACGCGACAACCGCATGAAAGGGCCAGGTTTCGGCATCTGGGTGGACAGCACCCACGACGTCAGCCTGATTGACAATGACATCGAAGGCGACCCGAGCATTCGCTCCCAGGATCGCGGCAATGGGATTCATCTGTTTGCCGTGCACGGCGCCCAGGTGATCGGTAATCACGTGCGACAGACCCGCGACGGGATCTACATCGACACCTCGAACCGCAACTTGCTGCAGGGCAATACCCTGGAAGACCTGCGCTACGGCGTGCATTACATGTACGCCAACGACAACCAGTTGCTCGGCAACACCACCCGCCGTACACGCACCGGCTATGCCTTGATGCAGAGCCGCAAGTTGACGGTGATTGGCAACCGTTCCGAGCAGGACGAGAGCTATGGCATCCTGATGAACTACATTACCTATTCCGAGCTTCGCGACAACGTCGTCAGCGACGTGCGCAGCGGTTCCGCCGATGGCGGTATGGTCAGCGGTGCCGAGGGTAAGGCGCTGTTCATCTACAACTCGCTGTTCAATGTCATTGAACACAATCACTTCGAGCGCAGCGCCGTGGGTATTCACCTTACCGCTGGCTCCGAAGACAACCGGATCGCCGACAACGCCTTCGTCGACAATCAGCAGCAAGTCAAATACGTCGCCACCCGCTTACAGGAATGGTCAGCCGAGGGGCGGGGCAATTACTGGAGCGATTACCTGGGCTGGGATCGCAATAACGATGCGGTGGGCGACGTGATCTACGAACCCAACGACAACGTCGACCGTCTGCTGTGGCTGTACCCACAGGTCCGTCTGTTGATGAATAGCCCGAGCATTCAATTACTGCGTTGGGTTCAGAGCAGTTTCCCCGTGACGAAATCGCCGGGGGTCAAAGACAGTTACCCGTTGATGAACCTTCCGGCGATGCCTCAGACACAGCGGCCGACCTTATGAACGCCGTCGAGATCGAAGGGGTAAGCCAGCGTTACGCAAGCATGACCGTGTTGCACGATCTGACACTGAGTCTGGGAGAAGGCGAGGTGTTGGGACTGTTTGGCCACAATGGTGCGGGCAAAACCACGGTGATGAAACTGATCCTTGGCTTGCTTAATGCCAGCGCTGGTCAGGTGCGCGTACTCGGTTGCCGACCCGCACAAGCCGACGTGCGTCGCCAACTCGGTTACCTGCCGGAAAACGTGACGTTCTACCCGCAACTCAGTGGCCGCGAAACCCTTCGGTATTTCGCCCGCCTCAAGGGAGCCGCACTGACGCAAGCGGACGAATTGCTCGACCAGGTCGGGCTTACGGGGGCCGCAGACCGACGGGTGAAAACCTATTCCAAGGGCATGCGCCAGCGGCTGGGCCTGGCTCAGGCGGTGCTCGGCCAGCCGCGTCTGCTGCTGTTGGACGAACCCACTGTCGGGCTGGACCCGATCGCTACCCAGGATCTTTACCTGTTGATCGACCGTCTGCGCCAACAGGGCGCGAGCATCATCCTTTGCTCCCATGTGCTGGCAGGCGTCGAAGCGCATATCAACCGTGCGGCAATCTTGGCCAATGGCTGCTTACAGGCGATCGGGAGTCTGTCCAGACTGCGTGAAGACGCCGACTTGCCGGCGCGGATCCGGGCCAGTGGTCTTTGCCGACGCGAGCAGTGGTTGCAGCGCTGGAATGCCGCCGGGCACACCGCCACGGCCATGGGCGGCAACGGGGTCGAGGTGATGGCTGTCAATGGCCACAAAGTTGATCTGCTACGCCAGTTGTTCCACGAGGATCAACCGCAGGATATCGAGATACTGCAACCGTCCCTCGAAGACCTCTACGGCTATTACATGAGTCGTGCGACCACCGGCACAGAAGGTATTCATCCATGATGCAGATCTGGAATATCGCCGGTAAGGAATTCAGTGACGGGCTGCGCAATCGTTGGCTGCTGGCAATCAGTCTGTTGTTCGCCATTCTGGCGGTGGGTATCGCCTGGCTCGGCGCGGCGGCGTCCGGGCAAGTGGGTTTCACTTCCATCCCGGCAACCATCGCCAGTCTGGCCAGCCTGGCGACGTTCCTGATGCCGCTGATTGCGCTGCTGCTGGCCTACGATGCCATCGTTGGCGAGGACGAGGGCGGCACGCTGATGCTATTGCTGACCTATCCGCTGGGCCGTGGCCAAATCCTGCTGGGCAAGTTTGTCGGTCATGGTCTGATCCTGGCCCTGGCCACACTGATCGGGTTTGGCTGTGCCGCCGTGGCCATTGCCTTGCTGGTCGATGATGTCGATGTGGGAATGCTGCTCTGGGCGTTCGGCCGCTTCATGGTGTCTTCCACGCTGCTGGGCTGGGTATTCCTGGCCCTGGCCTACGTGCTGAGCAGCAAGGCCAGCGAAAAATCCAGCGCAGCCGGGATGGCCTTGGGCGTGTGGTTTCTCTTCGTGCTGGTATTCGACCTGGCGCTGCTGGCGTTGCTTGTGCTCAGTAAAGGCACGTTCAACCCGGATCTATTGCCGTGGTTGCTGCTGCTCAACCCGACCGACATTTATCGCTTGATCAACCTCTCCGGTTTCGAAGGCAGCGGTAATGCCGTCGGCCTTATGGCATTGAGCAGCGATTTACCGGTGCCGGCTTCGTTGCTATGGCTCTGTTTGCTGCTCTGGGTAGGGGTTTCGCTGCTGTTGGCTTATTGGATGTTTCGCGGTCGGCTGACTTGATTTTTTTACGCTCGGGACAATTGATATGAACACTCTGTACCTGGCCGGGGCCCGTGTCCTGGTCGTCATCATTACTTGTTTGGGGTTAGCGGCGTGCAACGATCGCGCAGAGGAAAAGCCAACCCTTGGGCCCGTGGCCTTCCATCAAAGTGACGAATGTCATGTCTGTGGGATGGTCATCGCCGACTTTCCGGGGCCCAAAGGTCAGGTCGTGGAAAAAGGCACGGTCAAGAAGTTCTGCTCCACCGCGGAAATGCTCGGGTGGTGGCTTCAACCGGAGAATCACCACACGGATGCGAAATTGTATGTGCACGACATGGGGAAAAGTGCCTGGGAGAAACCCGACGACCATTATCTGATTGACGCAACCAAAGCCTACTATGTCGTCGGCACTCGGCTTAAAGGTTCCATGGGTGTTGTTCTGGCGTCATTTTCCGAGGAGGCCACCGCACGCAAACTGGCCAGTGAGCAGGGCGGCAGGGTGTTGCGTTTTGAGGAAATCGATCTGACGCTTTTACAGCAAACCCCGACGATGTAGCCGAGCGACCCGTTTCGCAGAAGAGAGCGGGCTCGCTTCTGCGGTGTGGGTGTTTTTATTTGGGCAATCTTACTTCAGCGTCAGGATCCAGTCGGCCAAGGTCTTTGCTTCTTCGTCGGTCACCTGGTTGGCCGGCATTGCTATTGGCCCCCATTTGCCTGTACTGCCTTCTTTGATGCTCTTGGTCAGCGTGGTGGATGCATCGGCTTGGCCGGCGTACTTGGCGGCAACTTCCTTGTAGCTTGGACCGACCATTTTGGCGTCGATCATATGGCAGCCCACGCAAGCTTTGCTCTTGAAGAGCGCCTCGCCATCAATGGCTTGAGCTGACTGCAAAGTCAGCGCGGCACCCAAGGCCAGCAGTGGAACAAGAATACTTTTCATCAGTGTCTCCTCAGACAAAGAAGCAGATTCGAATGACCCGCCCCGGTTTATCCAACAGGCATCGTGTTGAATATTATGAAGTTTGAATTTGTCGTTCAGGCAAAACTCATCACTGCACAGTTGATTATTTTAGTCGGTCATCGGTTTTGTTGAAAAACAGGTGTGCTGCTTTTGTTGGAGGATTGATTTTCAGTAAACGTTCACTTTATTAGCACGCATGGGGAAGCGCGATGTTAATGATCGAGCGTAAAAGTTATTGGCTCTTTGTTGATTGGGTTGCATTCAGGGAACCGGTCGCTAACGTAATCGGTCGCTTTTCGGGCTGAAATACTGTCTGAATTGATCAGGTATTAATAATATAGCGGGCTGAATTTAATGATTTAAATAGTAGTTTGGGAGTTGTTGATTTAACCATTGGAGAACTAATTAGTTGACTTAATCCGGGTGTTAGATGGGGCCAACAATCAGCTCGTACATCCCAATGCTTGCTTGCCTGGTCGATACGCTCACGGAGGGCAATCTTTTTAATCCAGCATTTTCAATCAGGAGATCATCATGACCCATGATCGAAAAAGTACTGTACACCGCCAAAGTTCACACCTCGGGTGGGCGGGATGGCGCATCACGCAGCGATGATGGACGTCTCCATTGACATCACGCTGTACTGGCTAACGAATAGCGGCGCCTCCGCAGCAAGGCTCTACTGGGAGAACAGGGGGCGAAGCCCGCTTTCTTCGGTCGCACAGAAGACCACCGAGATTTCGCTGCCGGTGGCCGTCACCGTGCTTCCAGAGGATGTCTACTGCCCCAGAAACATGGGCCCGGCGCGCCTATACCAACCTGATCTACTTCCACCAGGCCCACAAGGGCGGCCACTGCGCGGCTTGGGAACAGCCTCAGCTCTTTACCGAGGAACTTCGCGCGGCGTTCCGATCGATGCGCTAAGTCGCAAGGCGCGCACTTGCGGTTTTCACTCGCGTGGCCGAAAAGCGGCCACTTACAAACCATCGCCCAACACCTTGAGGTACTCGGGACTCTCGGATATCGAATTGTGCCCCGTTCCCGGTATGACCTTCAGCGACGCCACCCCGTTGGCGAAATGCGTGAAGAGCCGCTCGGTGCTGGTACGCGGTATCACTTCGTCGTGCTCAGCGGCGATCAAGAGCGTCGGCACCGTGATGTGGGCGGCGTACTTCCAGGATTCAAAGGTGTCCTTGAGCAACCACTTCACCGGGAAAATGGGGAACTGCCGGGCGGCGAGTTCTTCAAGGCTGTTGTAGGGCGTGATCAGCACCAGACGCGCCGCCGGGCGTTGGCTGGCGAGGCGCACCGCGACGCCCGAGCCCAGGCTGCGACCGACAACCGTAATGTGTGGATGGGTGGCGTAGACCTGGTCAAACAAGGTCATGGCGTCGCGCGAAATCATCTCCTCGGAGGGCGATCCGGAACTGCCACCGTAGCTTCTGTAGTGAAGCAAGTAGAGGGCGTGATTGGCAAAGGCTTTGGAAAACGAAGGCAGGCTCCGGGAGACGTCCTCGGCATTTCCACCGAAATAGAGCAACGCTTTGGGCCCCTCGTGCGGTCTGACGGATACCAGCACCTGCGCGTCGGCGACCGACAGCGTGAGCAACGTTGCCGATGTGCCGACAGCGCGGGGTTGCGGGAAGTAGATGAGGGTGCGTTGGAAGATGAACAGCGCAGCGCACAGCACCAGATACACCGCGGCAATGATGACGACGAGGGACACCAGTGTTCGTGACATTCGGCTAACTTTAGTGGGTGGCATTGGCGGCTCTGGCCGGAAGACGGCTATCGCTTGATCGCTGTCAGAGTGTAGTAGACCGATAGCAGGCAATTCCATGAGCCACACTGATGGGTACACGCGTCGCAGAATACTCACGCTGGTTGCCGGTGTTTCGGCGGTTTTCACCTTCGATCCGGCCTTTGCAGCATCCACGCCGTCGACGGAAACAGGAGGCAAGAACATGCTGACCCGGGCCATTCCATCCAGCGACGAGCCATTACCGATCGTCGGGCTGGGCACGTATCGCGGCTTTGATGTCGAGCCTTCAAGTCCCGCCTACAAGCAGCTGCCAGCTGTTCTCCGTGCGCTGTTCGAGAAGGGCGGGACGGTGATCGACGGTTCGCCCATGTACGGTCGCGCCGAACAGACGACCGGTGAACTGCTGTCGATTCATGAGCCGCGCTCGCCAGCCTTTCTGGCCACCAAAGTGTGGACCCGTGGCCGCGAAGAAGGCATCGCGCAGATGGAACAGTCTTTCAAATTGTTGCAGACCGACCGTATCGACCTGATGCAGATTCACAACCTGCTGGACTGGAAAACCCATTTGCCCACGCTGCGCAAATGGAAAGAAGAAGGGCGCATTCGCTACATCGGCATCACCCATTACACGGCGTCGGCGTATGACGAGGTGGAAGCGGTGCTCAAGGCTGAGCCGTTGGACTTTTTGCAGATCAATTATGCACTGGACGATCGCGGTGTCGAGAAACGCATCCTGCCGCTGTGTCGTGAGCGGGGCGTGGCGGTGATCTGCAATCGGCCATTCGGCGGCGGTGATTTGCTCGCCCGCTTGAAGGGCAAGCCATTGCCGCGCTGGGCCGCGGATGTGAGGGTCAATAGCTGGCCGCAACTGGCGTTAAAGTTCCTGCTGTCTCATTCGGCGGTGACTTGCGTCATCCCCGGGACCGGCAACCCGCGTTACATGGCGGAAAATGCCGGTGCGGGGTTCGGCCCGATGCTGACGGGGGCGCAACGCGAGCAGTTGATTGACGTGGTGGGGTAGGCGCGTTGCGCTGGCGAGCGTGGTCGTGGATGACCGGGAATTTGCCGATCGGCCATAGCGCTTGCAGCGCTGCTCTGTCTGCATCGTTCGCGAGATCGATGATCCGCTTTTCGAATTCAACAGCGTTTTCGTAGAGCGCGATGAGCACTTTGTGGCAGAACGATGACAGCGGATTGTAGTAAAGCGTCAGCGACATCTTCAGAGCTGTATTACTTGAACGAATAGAGCGCGAGCGCCTGGGAGCCCAAGACTCCCAGGCAGCTTGATGCGATCAGCGCCGATCCAGCCACACCGTCTGGGCATTGCAGAATTCGCGCACACCGAAATGCGACAGCTCACGGCCAAAGCCACTTTTCTTCACGCCGCCGAAGGTGACACGCGGGTCGGATGCGCAATAACCATTGATGAACACGCCACCGGTTTCCAACTCACCGGCCATCTGTTGGGCAAGCTCGACGTTGCGTGTGTAAAGGGTTGAGGCGAGGCCGAATTCACTGTCATTCGCCAGTTCCAGTGCATGCGCTGCATCTCGCGCCGTGATGATCGACGCCACCGGGCCAAACAGTTCCTGTTTGAACGAGGTCATCTGGTCAGTGACATCACTGAAGACCGTAGGCTCGTAAAAGTTGCCGGGGCCTTCAGCCTTCTTCCCGCCCATCAACAACGTCGCGCCTTCTTCCAGGGTGTCGCGCACTTGTTGATCGAGTTCATCACGCAGATCAAAGCGGGCCATGGGGCCGATGTAGGTGTCGGTGGCCAGTGGATCACCGACCACCAGTTTGCGCGTGGCGTCGACGAACTTGCGCGTGAACTCCTCGACAATGCCTTGCTCGACAATCAGGCGTTTGGCGGCCGCGCAGACTTGCCCGGTGTTTTGGTAACGACCAATCACGGCGGCTTTGACCGCTTCGTCGAGGTCGGCATCGTTGAGCACAATGAAGGGGTCGGAGCCACCCAGTTCCAGTACACACTTCTTCAGCGCCGCACCGGCTTGAGCGCCGATGGCCATGCCGGCTCGCACGCTGCCGGTGAGGGTCACCGCCGCGATGCGTGGATCGGCGATTGCGGTGGAGACGCCGTCCGGCGTGACATTGATGACCTCGAACACACCTTCGGGAAAGTCGGCGCGATTGAAGGCTTCCCGCAACAGATAAGCGCTGCCCATCACGTTTGGCGCATGTTTGAGCACGTAGGTGTTGCCGGCGATCAGCGCTGGAACGGCGCCGCGCAGGACCTGCCAGATCGGGAAATTCCACGGCATGACGGCGAGAATCGGACCGAGCGGGCGATATTCAATGCGCGCTTTTCCACCTTCAACCAGCGTCGGTTCAGCGCTCAGCATGGCGGGGCCGTGCTCGGCATACCACTCGCAGAGCTGCGCACACTTTTCGATTTCGCCGCGCGCCTGAGTGATCGGCTTGCCCATCTCCAGGGTGATCATGTTCGCCATTGCTGCGGCGTTGTCGCGCAATGCCTGAGCCAGGGCGATCAACAGCTGCGAGCGTTGGTCAACGGGTTTGCTGCGCCAGACGCGGAACCCGGCAGCGGCGCGGGCAAGGGCGGCGTCCAGTGCCGATGCGGATTCGAAAGGGTAGTGGCCGATCTGCTCGCCGTTGACGGGGTTGATCGAAATGGCATGGGTAAGGCTGGAAACTTGGGTCATGGCACCGTCCTGCGAGGTGGGAGTGCGCTCAGGTTACGGTGGTGTTTGTTTTCTGAAAACTGAATAATACTGAGCATATCGTTCACGTTTGGAGAATGACTTGGATCTGGTTCAGCTCGAAATTTTCAAAGCCGTCGCCGAGCACGGCAGCATCAGCGCGGCCGCTCAGCACATCCACCGGGTGCCCTCGAACCTGACGACGCGGATCAAGCAGCTGGAGCTGGATCTGGGCGTTGACCTGTTTATCCGCGAGAAGAGCCGCCTGCGTTTGTCGCCGGCCGGCTGGAGTTTCCTGGACTATGCACGGCGCATCCTCGATCTGGTCCAGGAGGCCCGCGCCACCGTGGCGGGCGAAGAACCGCAGGGATCGTTTCCCTTAGGGTCACTGGAGAGCACCGCTGCGGTGCGTATCCCTGAGCTGCTGGCCGCCTATAACCAGAAGCACGCCAAGGTCGAGCTGGACCTGTCCACCGGCCCCTCGGGGACCATGATCGACGGGGTGTTGTCTGGCCGACTGGCGGCAGCGTTTGTCGATGGACCGGTTCTGCACCCGGCACTGGAAGGCGTGCCGGCGTTTGAGGAAGAAATGGTGGTGATCGCACCGCTCAACCATTCCCCGATCCATCGCGCGGGGGATGTTAATGGTGAAAACATCTATGCCTTCCGCTCCAATTGCTCCTACCGCCACCACTTCGAAAGCTGGTTCGCCAAGGACGCGGCGGTGCCCGGCAAGATTTTCGAAATGGAGTCCTATCACGGCATGCTGGCGTGCGTCAGCGCCGGTGCAGGCTTGGCGCTGATGCCCCGCAGCATGCTCGACAGCATGCCCGGATGCACCACGGTGAGCGTCTGGCCGTTGTCGGAATCGTTCCGCTATTTGCACACCTGGTTGGTGTGGCGCCGGGGGACGGTCTCACAAAGTCTGACCATGTTTGTGCGCTTGCTTGAAGAGCGCGGGGTGGTGCGGGATGAGGCGTTGCGCTAGTTCGCGCGCGAAAATGTCCAGATTCGCTAGCAGGCTCAATCCCTGACCTATACGCAATACATCACCATCGTTGCGCTCTGGGAGGAAGACAATCAGACCGTCGGCAGCCTGGGCGAAAAGCTGTTTCTCGAATCGAACACGCTCACCCCGATCCTGAAGAAGCTGGAAGCGATGGGCTTTTTGCAAAGGCAGCGCGATCCCGAAGACGAGCGCCAGGTACGGATCAGTTTGACGAAGAACGGTCGACAGCTGCGCGAAGGCCAACCGAAAATGGGCCTCTCCGACGCGACGGGCCTCACGCTCGACGAGTTCACCAACATGCAGCAGGCGATCGTGAAGCTGCGCAACAATCTCATCAAGTCGACGAAAGCCGGGGAGGTGTTGGGCTGCGTGAATTCGCTCCGGGCTGGCAAGGGGGTGGCCGATGCCGAGCCGCGGGTGATCGACCTGGCGCCTTCGATCGTGCGGGTCGATGCGGCGGGTGGTTTCTCCCAGTTGGCGTTCCAGGCGGGTCTGCCACTGCTGGAGGAGAAAACCCGGGCAAACGGGATTGCGGCGTTAGCAATCAATCGCTGTGTGCATTTTTCCGCCCTGTGGGTCGAGATAGAGCAGCTGACCGCTGCCGGTCTGGTGGCGCTGGCGTGTAATCCCAGCCATGCCTGGGTCGCGCCGGCGGGAGGCAGTCAGCCGGTGTTCGGGACTAATCCCATCGCCCTCGATCCGCGGCGCTTTCTTGGCGAGGGCACCGAGCAGCACTTGGCCCGTGCCGAAGTGATGTTCCAGAGCATACAAGGGCAGGGCGCGCGCTTGCCGTCGCAACGGCGTTACGAGGCGCGAGCACGCAGTCTGGTGGAAGGCATGCAGATTCCCGAAGCCTTGTACAACGACTTGAAGGCACTGCTGGATTAAAGTGAAAACGGGCGCCAGTGGCGCCCGTTTGGCTTTACAGCGGTTGGCAATGGCTGTTGCCGTCGACCAGACGAGCGATGCCCAGCGGATTGGCGTTTTTCAGCGCCTCGGGCAAGAGCGCATCCGGGCAATTCTGGTAGCACACCGGGCGCAGGAAACGCTCGATGGCCAGGCTGCCGACCGAGGTGCCACGGGCATCGGAGGTGGCCGGGTAGGGTCCGCCATGCACCATCGCATCGCAGACTTCGACGCCCGTCGGGTAGCCGTTGAACAGTACCCGGCCGACTTTCTGTTCGAGCAGCGAGAGCAGCTCGCCATGGGTTTTCAGGTCACCGGCTTCGGCAATCAGCGTGGCCGTGAGTTGACCGTGCAAGCGCTGCAATGCTCGTTGCAGTTCAGCCTTGTCGGCTACTTCCACCAGCACCGTGGCGGGGCCGAACACTTCTTCCTGCAGCAGCGGGTCGCCGTTGAGCAGCAGGCTGACGTCGGCCTTGAACAGCTGCGGCTGGGCCTGCTTGCCCTGTTGTTCGCGGCCGGCCAGGTGGGTGATTTGCGGATGCGCGCGCAAGGCCTGCACGCCCTTGGCGTAGCTGGTTAATGTGCCGGCGTTGAGCATGGTTTGCCCCGGCTGTTCAGACATGACTGCGCTTAGCGTTTCAATGAATGCGTTGAACTGAGGGGAGCGAGTACCGATCACCAATCCGGGGTTGGTGCAGAACTGGCCACAGCCGAGCACCACTGACGCGGCAAGTTCGCGGGCGATTTTCTCGCCCCGCAACTTCAGGGCTTCGGGCAACACCAGCACCGGATTGATGCTGCTCATTTCGGCAAATACCGGAATCGGTTGTGGCCGCGCGGCGGCCATGTCGCAGAGGGCGCGACCGCCCTTGAGCGAGCCGGTAAAACCCACTGCCTGGATCGCCGGATGCTTGACCAGCGTTTCACCGACCCCCGCGCCGTAGATCATGTTGAACACGCCTTTGGGCATGCCGGTGTGCTCGGCGGCGCGAAGGATCGCATCGGCCACAAGCTCGGCAGTCACCATATGCCGGCTGTGGGCCTTGAACACCACCGGGCAACCGGCGGCCAGGGCCGCTGCGGTATCGCCACCGGCGGTAGAAAACGCCAGCGGGAAATTGCTCGCGCCAAACACCGCGACCGGGCCGACACCGATCCGGTACTGACGCAGATCGACCCGTGGCAGCGGCTGACGCTCGGGCATGGCCCGGTCGATGCGTGCACCGTAGAAATCGCCACGGCGCAGGACTTGGGCGAACAGGCGCATCTGACCACTGGTGCGACCGCGCTCACCCTGAATGCGCCCGGTCGGCAGCGCCGTCTCGCGGGTTACCAGGGCGACGAACTCATCGTCCAGCGCATCGAGTTGCGCGGCGATGGCCTCGAGAAACTCCGCGCGCCGGCTCGCCGGCAAGTTGCGGAAGGCCGGGTAGGCTGCCGCGGCGGCCTGGGCAGCGGCGTCGACTTCTTCAACGGTGGCTTGCATGAACGACCAGGGCAGCGCTTCACCGGTGCTGGCGTCATGGCTTTGCACGGTGATGTTGCCGGCGGCGCTGCGCGCACCGCCGATGTAGTGGTGGCCGATGATGTGGGGCATGAAAAAACTCCTGTCGGAATGTGAGGCCAAATACGTTGCCAGACTGCAGCGCATGACCCGTAGCAGCTGCCGAAGGCTGCGTTCGGTGCGGGCCGCGTACGGACGAAGCCGTCGTAAAACCGCAACGCGGTGTCTCAGTCACACCGTGTCGCCAGTATTGACGACCGCTACGCGCTCGAACGCAGCCTGCGGCAGCTGCTACAGGTCGCGTATTGAGTCCCGAAGGTGTGGTTGCGGGGAGATGCTGTGAGGATTGGGCATGCTGACGTTTCCTGTAGAGGCGCAAAGACAGGCAGCCGGGCCGGGTCCTCCAAGACCCACCCGGCAATCACTCAGAGACCGACGTCCGGCAGCTCCGGACGATTGGCCAAGGCCTTGGCCATGATCTGCTCGACGAAGACGCGATCGGCTTCCGGCAGGGCCAGACGGGGTGGACGGGTCAGTGCGCTGCCGCGACCGGCGATGGCTTCGCACAGCTTGATGCACTGCACCAGATCGGCACGGGCGTCGAGGTGCAGGATCGGCATCAGCCATTCGTAGATCGGCATGGCTTCGGCGAAGCGACCGGCCTTGGCCAGACGGAAGATGGTTTCACCTTCTTTCGGGAACACGTTGGACATGCCCGAGACCCAGCCTTCGGCGCCTACTGCGATGCTTTCCAGCACCACGTCGTCGAGACCGGCGAACAGCACAAAGCGGTCACCGACTTCATTGCGCACGTCGATGAAACGCCGGGTGTCGCCGGATGAATCCTTGAAGCACACCACGTTGTCGCAGTCGGCCAGGGAAATCAGGATGTCCGGGGTGACGTCGTTTTTGTAGATCGGCGGGTTGTTGTAAACCATCAGCGGGACATCGGCATTCTTGGCCACGTAGCGGTAGTGCTCGGCGGTCTCGAACGGCTTGGAGCCGTAGACCAGCGCCGGCATCAGCATGACCCCGTCGACACCCACCCGGCGCACGGCGTTGGCGACCTTGGCCGCTTGCACGCTGGTGAATTCGGCCACACCGCAGATCACTGGTACGCGGCCGCGGGAGGCGTCGACCGCGACTTCGGTCACGGCGATTTTTTCTTCGGCGGTCAACGAGGTGTTTTCCCCCACCGAACCGCACACCACCAGGCCCGACACGCCGTCACGGATCACGTTGGAAATCACCTGGTGGGTTTTTTCCAGGTTGATGGTGAAGTCGTCGTTGAATTGAGTGGTCACCGCGGGGAAGACGCCACTCCAGTTAATGCGCTTGCTCATTGTTGCCTCCGGTTCAGTAATTGTATTTCGTATACGATATTGCAAGTGACAACACTCGGCCAATACTTTTTTCAGTTACGTAGGTTTTTTTGCCAGCCGTTTATCAGCGTTTTTAGCGATGGTTTGTAAGGCTGTGATCAGGCCCCAGGCCAGGTGTCAGACAGTCGATAGCCTTGCGGCCAGGGATCGCTAGGGTCGAGCAGCAATTGGTGGGTGCCGGTGATCCAGGCCCGGCCGGAAATGCATGGGTAGATCGCCGGGCGTCCGGCCACTTCCGTCAGTGAGTCGATGCGGCAGTGAAACTCGGAACCGATGATCGAACGGCCGATAAAACGCTCGCCGACCTGCATCAAGCCCTTGGCCTGCAGCACCGCCATACGCGCCGAGCAACCGGTGCCGGTCGGTGAACGGTCGATCTTGCCGGGTTGAATCACCACCGCGTTGGCCCCGGTGGCGATGCCATTTTCAACGACGATGGGCGCGGCAATCTGGCAGAAAGAAATATGCGACCACTCGGGGTTCAGCGGATGGACGAAGCCCAATTGTTCGTTGGCCGCGCGGGTGATTTTCAGCCCGACCTCGACCAGTTCAGCCGCCTCATCAGGACGAATGGAGAAGCCCAGGCGCTTGGCGTCGGCGATCACAAAACTGTCGCCGCCGTACGCGGTGTCGACCTGCAATGAGCCGAGGCCTTCGACTTCGATCCAGGCATCGAGGCGGTCAGCGAAGGAGGGCACGTTCTTGATTTCCACCCGTTCGACCTTGCCGTCACGGCAGTCGGCAACCGCTTCGATCAACCCGCCCGGTGCTTCGAGCACCAGCCGGGTTTGTGGTTCGGTCATCGGCAGGATGCCGCTGTCGAGCAACACGGTGGACACGCACAGCGAATTGGAGCCGGACATCGGCGGTGTATCGGCCGGTTCCATGATGATCCAGGCCATCTGCGCTCGAGGATCCTTGGCCGGCACCAGTAGGTTTACGTGGCGAAACACTCCGCCGCGAGGTTCGTTGAGGACGAAGTTGCGTAAGGTCTGATCCTTGGCAATCCAGCGCGACTGTTCCCACACGGTGGCCCCGGGCGGTGGCGCGACGCCGCCAACGATCACGTCGCCGACTTCACCTTCGGCGTGGCAGCTGACTACATGGATGACTTTCGATGAGCGCATTGTCTGCTCCTATTTGACCGACTTGAGGAAGGCCGCGGTTTCCGCGTGCACCGGGTTGCCGATGACCTGGTCGGGCGCGCCGATCTCGTGCACCAGGCCATTGCGAAAGAACGCCACGCGGTCGGACACATCGCGGGCGAAGCGGATTTCGTGGGTCACCAGGACCATGGTCATGCCGTCTTCGGCAAGCATGCGCATGGTGTCCAGCACCTCGCCCACCAATTGCGGATCGAGGGCTGAAGTGGCTTCGTCGAACAGCATGTAGTCCGGCGACATGGCCAGGGCACGGGCGATCGCCATGCGCTGTTGCTGGCCGCCGGAGAGCTTGCCGGGAAAGGCCTTGAGCTTGTCTCCCAGGCCAACGTGGGTCAGTTGTTTCACCGCCAGTTCCTCGGCGTCGCACTTGCTCTTGCCCAGCACTTTGCGTGGCGCCAGCATCACGTTTTCCAGCACGGTCAGGTGCGGGAACGCGTTCCATTGCTGGAAGACGATGCCGATCTTCTGCCGCAGGCGATTGAGGTCGGTGGCGCTGTGGTGGACCTCCACACCGTCGACGCGGATGTTGCCTTTCTGGATCGGTTCCAGGCCGTTGATGCACATCAGCAGGGTCGACTTGCCCGAGCCGGAGCCGCCGATGATCGACACCACCTCGCCCTTGCTCACCGTCAGGTTGACGCCCTTGACCACTTCGAGGTCGCCGAAGGATTTGTGTACGTTGTCGATCTCAATCATTTTCTTGCCACCTTCTTTCCAGACGAGCGCCGAGGCGAGCGACCACCAGGCTCATGACGTAGTAGATGAGGCCCGCGATGCACAGCACCAGCAGCGGTTCCTGAATGCGGGTCACGATGGTTTGCGAAGCGCGCAGCAGTTCGACGATGCCGATCCACATCACCAGCGCGGTGTCTTTCATCACGCTGAGTACCAGGTTCAGCCAGCCGGGAAAGGCCCCCCGGGTGGCCATCGGCAGGACAATCCAGCGCAGGTCCTGCAGGAAACTCAGGCCCAGCGAACGACTGGCCCGACGCAGGGTGAACGGCACCGAAAGCACCCCACTGCGCACGATCTCGGTGAAGTACGCGGCGGCGTAGACCCCGAGCACAATGCAGCCAACGCTAAAGGCGCTGATGTTCAAACCGACGATGCTCTTGAGCGAGTTAAACAAGACAAACTGGATCAGCAGCGGCACGCTACGAAACACGTCCAGCACCCAGGCCAGTGGCAGGCTGGCACGCGGCAACAGCGCCCGCAGCAAACCGAACAGCATCCCGGCGAAGGAGCCGAGGATGATCGACCAGAACGTCAGTTGCAGCGTGACCCAGGCGCCGTTGAGCAGGAATAGCAGGTCATTCCCGGAAAAACTGGTGGTCAACATGGTCACCTCCTCAGTAACGGAACAGCCGCCAGGCCATCAGCCGGGCGACGGCGACGATTGCCTTGGCAATCAGGTAATACAGCGCCGCGGCGATGGCGAAGTATTCGAAGGTGCGGAACGTCTTGACGTTGTAATCCTGGGTCACGCCGGTGAGGTCATTGTTCAGCCCGACGATCACCCCCAGCGACGTCATCAGCACCGCCCAGACCATCTGGTTACTCAACGGGTAGAACACGATCCGCAACAGCTGCGGAACGATGATCATCCGGTAGGCCTGGAAGGCACTCATGCCCAGCGAGCGCGCGGCGCGCACTTGTGTGCCGGGCACTGCCTTGAGGCCGCCGCGAAAGTTTTCCGCCAGGTAACCGGCGTTGTTGAAGGTGATCCCGGCCAGCAGCGCGAACCATGAGCTGACATGCAAATCCAGCGAGCCGAGGCCGAAGTAGAGGACGTAGATCTGGAACAGCGACGGGGTGTTGCGGGCGATCGACACCCAGCCGTTGCCGATGCCGCGCAACAACGGTTGTTTGGTTTCGCGCATCACCGTCAGGGCCAGGGCGATCAGCACGCCGAAGATCATCGACAGCGCAGCGGTCTCGAAGGTGACCCAGGCGCCGGCCAGCATGTCCGGCAGGGCGCGCAGGGTCGCGCGCCATTGGAAGGTGTAATCAAACATGCGCGTGGCTCTCCAGAGAGGCGGCCGATTGCAACCAGGCCGGCAAACGACCGCTGGCCGTGGCGTTGCAGGCGGCGTCGACGCATTCAGCGAGGTTGGCGAAGTGCACCTTGCGGCCCACCAGGCCGGGTGCGTAATGGGCGTACTTGCCCGAGTTGGTCATCAAGGTTTTGGCGGCCAGCGGGATCACCGGTTCGCCGAGCATGCACCAGCAGGTATCGGTGACCAGGGTCGCGCCGAAGGCTTCGATCACCGCGATATGTCCGGCCTCACGGGCCAGCTCCAGCACCGTGCGACCGCAGGTAATGGCGAGCACGACCTCGGGGTGTTTGTGCCGCCCCCGACACAGCCGCGCCAGATGCGCGAATTCGCTAAGAGAGAAATGTGGATTGCCCAGCGAAACCACATCCACCCGGTTGTCGCGGGCACTGTTGAGCTCACGCCAGCTGAGCAGCAAATCGTTCAGGCGGATTTTTTCCACCGGCACATCGGCATCCGCCTCCAACACCTGCGTCGGGTCGAGTGCTTCCGGCGTCACCCCGGCGATATGAAACAGCGGCGCGGCGGAGGTGGTGGCGAAAGCAGCGCCGAAGGCTTTCAGGTCATCCAGGCTCGGCGTGCTGTGTTCCAGCCCCAGCACCAGCGGAATCCGGCTGCCGGCCAGGGCACCGATGTGGTAACCGAGCAGGGGGTAGAAGGCATCATCCAACTCGCGCAAAACCGGTAATTCGATTTGCAGTCTCGCTTTACGTTGCGCGTCCAAATGGCAGCCGATCAGAGGCGCGCGGCCGGTCAGGGCGATGCAGATATCCAGGTAGTCCGGGTATTTCAGGGTGCGTGCGCCGAGCACGCTGTTGGCATAAACCACGGCGTTGGATTCGGCCCAGACGATTTGCTCGCCGGCCTTCGGCGCGCTGTCGAGCAGGTAGGGCGCGCAGGTAAAACTCAGCTGTGCACCCATCGCCATGTACGCATCGCCCAAAGCGCTGGCCGGCACACCGAGTGCCGGATCAATGCCCAACTCGCGCCAACGGCGCTGGTCGACGGAAATCGAATTGAGCGTGGTCGGCACCCGTACTCTTGCTCCCCACTGCACCAGTTGTTCGGCGAAGCGCAGGCTCGCAGGTCCCGTATAGATGCAACCGTCGATGTGTGCCTGGGTGACATCCACCAGGTTGCGCGCACCTTGCAATTGCGCCATGCGCAGGACGATCTGCATGGCGACCTGGGCGACCTTGCCCAGTTGGCCCTCGAGCAGCGCCCGATCGTGTTCGGTGAGGTCGATAGAGGTGATTTTTTCTTCTGTCTGCAACGGACTGTCGAGTGCCTGCCAGGCATCACCCGGCAGGCGTTCGAACACGGTTACCGTTGATGCTTCGACCCGAGCAAAGGCCTTTTCGCGCAAGGTGGCGAAGGCCTCCCGGCCGATGCACAGCACCGGCAGGGAACGCTCGAAAAGGGTCTGTGCCACGAGCACGCCCAGGGTCAGGATCTCATCGGGTTCGGTCAGCACCAGTGCGGCCGGTGCATGACCGTTGCTGATCAATTCCATCAGCACACTGCTGCCGGTGCACGAGCCGCGGCCGCTGGGAATGGCCAGCACCCGGCCGGCCAGGTATTCGCCGCTGAGCGGGTGGTGACGGTCGATGACCTCGCCGCTAAACGGGTCGACCCCGCCCCAGAAACTCAAGGCCACATCGGCAAACAGCAGGGCGCCTTGTGCGGCGCCGGCGACCAGGCTGCGACCGGTCAGAGAGGTTGGCCTAGGCATGCCGGACACCTCAGTAATAGACCTTAGGCACGGTCAGGTCGGAGGGTGAAATCTCGGTACCGACCCATTTGGTGAACAGCTCGTTATAACGGCCGCTGCGCACCTGCTGGTTGACGAACAGATTGAGGTAGTTGAGCAGGCCATATTCGTTGCGCTTGGCGCCCAGGGACACGTAGTCGATGGTGTACGGCGCGTTACCGGCGATTTTCAGGTTCTTGTATTTGCCCGACTTGATCGTGGCGGCGGCCACGGTGTTGGTGACCACGGTGGCGTCGATGTGGCCCTGTGCGACCGCCAGCAGCGTGTCGTTCTGCGACTGATAGGCGCGGAAGGTGCCGGTGCCCCAGCTCTTCACGTCTTTTTCCAGAGCGATGGCTTCATAGGTGCCGCTGGTGTTGCCCAGGGCTTTGCCTTTGATATCGGCGAAGCTGTTGATGCCGGTGTTGTCGCGGGTCAGCACCACCATCTGGAAGGCGAAGTACGGCACGGTGAGGCCGACGGTCTTGGCCCGTTCGAGCGTGTCGGACGTGGAGGCGACGATCACGTCGGCGCGCCCCGAGACCAGCGCTGGAATTCGATCGGGGAACGGCGTTTCAACCACTTCAGCCTCGACCCCGAGGATTTTCGCCAGGTCGCGGCAATAGTCCACGTCGAAACCGGCCGGGTTGTTGCCTTCATCGCGAAAACCCATGGGCGGGAAGTCCAGGGTCACGGCGCAACGCAGCTTGCCCGAACCAATAATCTCGTCGAGCTTGTCGGCCTGGGCGGTGGCGATGAAGGAAGTACTGAGAACAGCGCTGAGGGCTACGGCAAATGCGGGGTTTTTCATAGAGGCCTCGTGGTCGGAAAGTGCTGTTAGATAGCGTATTGAGAATTTCGTATACGATATTAGATTAGCAATGAGCGTGCCTGTTTCCGAACAGCGGCGAGAATTATTCGCCGAGCCTTGAGTTAAACGTCTTGCAAGAGGGTGGGAATAGGGCGCGGAGAAGAACGCCTCGATGACCTGTATCAGGCGATGTTACAGAAGGGAGCAGTGGGGACGCCGGGCGCCCCTTAAAGGAACACTCGCCCGGGTTCAGCGACGGCTTTCGCGATACTGACTGGGTGCCAGACTGGTCAAGGCGCGGAACTGTCGGCTGAAGGCACTGTGATCGGTGTAACCGCAGCGCAGGGCGATCTCGGTGATGGGCAGGTCAGTGTGCAGCAACAGCCGCGAGCCTTCTTCCAGACGCGCCTTATGAATCATCTGCCGTGGGGTGAGTTGGAACACGCGTTTGCAGTGGCGCTCCAGTTGCGCCACGGAAAGCCCGGCGATCGCAGTCAGTTCGGCGAGGCTAATGGGCCGGGCGAAATGGCTGCGGATATGCGCGTCCACCGCCGCGAGTTTCTGAAAGGCCGGATGGCTGGACTGTGGCAGTTGCAGGTCGCGGGAGATACCGGCCAGGCCGACCACATGACCCTGCAGGTCGCGCAGCGCGAGTTTGTGGGTCAGGCACCAAACCGGCTGGTTGCCATAATACAGGTGCAGTTCGAGTTGATCAGCCAGCTCGCGGCCGGTGGACAGCACCCGCCGATCCTGCTCGGTGTACAGCGGGCCGAAGCGCTCGGGAAAGACCCTGTCGGCGGTGCGCCCGAGCAACTCGTCAGTGTGTTTGAAGCCGCAGCGCCGGGCCAGGGTCTGGTTGACGAAGGCGTAGCGGGCCTCGCTGTCCTTAATGAAAAACACCACGTCCGACAGGGTATCGAGCAACGCCGCGATCGGCTGCAGACTGCTTAGCAGGGTCGGCAGGTCGCAGGGTTTGAAGGTAGTGAGCGAGGCATACATGGCGCTGGGCGTCTGGTGGCAATGCCCCGGATCATAGAGACTCGGCAGCGGACTCGAAAGCCCCGGGCCGGCATTCAGGCCGGTGGGGTGTCGTCCAGGCACAACAAAGTCTCGATCCGCGCCGGACTGAAGGGCGGGCGTGGTGCCGAAGGTTGCCAGCCGAACAGGTGCTGTAATGCGCCGCCACACACCCGGCCTTGGCACGCGCCCATGCCGCAGCGACTGGCCAACTTGGCCTCGCGCCAGTCAACGTGCCCGGCAAGCAGCCCGTAAGGCACGTCTTCACAACGGCACACCAGGGTGTCGGGTTGCGCCAGCGACTTGAGTTGCGGGTCGAGGGTGAATGCCTTGCTCAGGGCGTTGGCGAAACCCTGCCAGCGCGTCCGACGAGGCCACAATGCTCGGGCCGAATCAACGTCACCGACCGCGGCATGTCCCGCGATCGACCCTTCGACCAACGCCAGTTCACTGCCGCCGAAACCGGTGCATTCACCCGCCGCGAAGTGGTCGGCGCGGCTGCTGGTCTGCCAGGTATCGACCGCGAGCGCCTGGCCGTCGAGGTCGCAGCCCAGGGCCTGGCCGAGTTGGGTGTTGGGGATCAGACCGAAACCGCAGGCCAGGCGATCACATTCCAATTCGACGATTTTTCCTTGCTGTTGCAGGCGCACACCTTCCAACCGCCCATTGCCCAGGGCGGCCAGTACATGGGTGCCGGTACGGTAATGGTGGTCGAACAACGTGACCGACTGCATCAGTTTGTTGGGCCAGAGAGGCAGTCGAGCGGCGAATCTGGCGACGGCGACTGTGGAGGCCTGTTCGGCGATGCGCAGCACTTGGGCGCCGTTATGTTTTGCGGTGGCGGCGCTGGCGAGCAATAACGGTCCGCTGCCAGCAATCACAACGCGCTCGTCCTGCACTGGCAGGCCGCCCTTGATCAGTGCCTGGAGGCCGCCGACCCCCGTCACGCCGGGCAGCGTCCAGCCGGGGAAGGGCAGGAGTAACTCGCGGGCGCCGGTACACAGAATCAGTTTGTCGTAACTGATCAACCAGCCATGATCGGGGTTTTCTACCAGCAGTTGTTTCGGTCCGGCGCAGGCGATCACCCGAGTGCCGGAGTGGCGGCAGATGTTGCTGCACGCCTCGAGTCGCTCGCGCATCTGACGCGCCGGGTTCGGCAGGTTGGCCTTAGGCCCGTCACGCCAGATTTGCCCACCCGGCAATGGGTTGTCGTCGAGCAGGACGATGCGTGCACCGCTTGGCGCCGCTGCGAGCGCGGCGGCCATGCCGGCGGGGCCGGCACCGATGATCAGCAGGTCGGCGTATTCGGTCATGCTTGAGTCTCCACGTGCATGCCGTCACGGCAGAGCGTTTGGCAGGCCAGACGCCGGCGACCGTCGATGGTCACCCGGCATTCCTGGCAAATGCCCATGCCACACAGCGGGGCGCGACGTTGGCCACTGACCGATGTGCGAGTGCAACCGTCGCCACTCAGGGCCAGTGCAGCGGCGACGCTGGTGCCCTCGGCAACCCGCAGGGCACGTCCGTCCAGCATCAATTCAGGCATAAACGGGCTCTCCGAGAAAACGTTGCGGCAGATACGGTTGCGCGGCCAGCGGCGGCACTTCGTCGAACAATTGCGCGACCAGCAGGTCGGCGGTGCCGGGGGCGGTCGTCACGCCGAGGCCCTCGTGACCGACCGCCAGCCATAAGCCTTTGCGTCGCGGGTGCTGACCCACCAGCGGCAGGCCGTCGGGGCTGGCGGCGCGAAAACCGGTCCAGGCGCGGATGCCGTTGAGCTGAGCCAGCCCCGGCATGTACTCGGTGGCGCGTCTGAGCATTTTCGCCAGCATCCAGCCCTCGACCTGTGGGTCGGTGGTGCCAAATTGTCGCGAGGCGCCGATGAACAACTGTCCGGTCGGCCGGGGCTGGATATTGCACGCCGTCGAAGGACCGCTGGCGTTGTGGGCACTGGTGACGTAACCGAGTTCCACCAGGGTATGGGTGACCTTGCCGGGGTAGCGGTCGGTGATCAGCAAGTGGCCTTTCTTCGGCTCGATCGGCAATTCGGGGCAGAGCGCGCTGGCCTGGATGCCGTTGGCCAGAATCACTGCTTCGGCGCTTAGCCAGTGGCCGTCGTCGAGCCGCACGCGGTTGCCGTCGACTTCGCTGACCCGTGCCCGGCGTTGGCTGATGTTCGGTGTGTCGAGCATCCAATTAGCCGTCGCCGGGGCATAAAGAATGCCGTCGCCATTGATCAGCAGGCCGCCTTCCAGACCCTCGCGCAATTGCGGTTCGCGCTGGCGCAAGTCGCTGCGGGTGATCAATTCGCAGGCCACGCCTAGGGCCTGCAAATTCAGGTATTTGCGGTGGGCGACGGCCATTTCTTCGGCATTGGCCGCCAGCCAGAGCGTGCCGTTGCGGCGATACGCGCAGCCATCGGGAAGGGCCGGCGCCAGTTCGCGCCAGCGTTGCAGGGAATATTGACTGAGGGCCAGTTCGGCCGGATTGTCATCGAGGACCAGCAAGTGGCCCATGCCCGCTGCCGTAGCGCCCGGCAGGCCTGCGTCCAGCACCAGCACGCGCAAGCCGCGACCCGCCAGCGCCTGGGCACAGGCAGCGCCGATGATGCCGGCGCCGATCACGATCACATCGGCCACCCGGCCCTCGCTCACGGGCGAATGCCCCAAGCGAACGGGTCGTCCTGTTCAATGATCAGGCTGGTTTCGGCACTGATAAAGGCGCGGCCGCGAATGGTCGGCACGATACGCTCGCCCTGAAGCTCATAGGAACCCTCGAACTCGCTGCCGATGACACTGGCCTGACGCCAGATCTGTCCCGGCTGCAATTTGTCGTCGGCCGCCAGGCACGCCAGTTTGGCACTGGTGCCGGTACCACAGGGCGAGCGGTCGTAGGCCTTGCCGGGGCAGAGGACGAAGTTGCGGCTGTCAGCCTGCTCGTCATCGGCGAACAGCTCGACATGGTCGATCAAGCCGCCGTCTTCGCCGCGGATCCCCTGAACTTCCAGTGCTTGCTGCACGGCGAAGGTGTAAGCGGTCAGCGCCTCAAGGTTGTCGCCGGCAATGTCCAGGCCATGTTCGGCGATCAGGAAGAACCAGTTACCGCCCCAGGCAATATCGCCGACCACCTGGCCGACACCCGGCACCTGCAGCGCTAGCGCTTTGCGATAACGGTACGCCGGCACATTGCGTACGCTGACCGAATGGTCTTCGTGCAGCGTCGCCTGCACCGTGCCGACCGGGGTTTCGATGCTGTGCACGCCAGGGCCGATTTTACCCAAGTGCGCCAGCGAGGCCACCAGGCCAATGGTGCCGTGGCCGCACATGCCGAGGTAACCGCTGTTGTTGAAGAAAATCACACCGGCACAGGCGGACGGGTCCACCGGCTCACAGAGCAGGGCGCCGACCAACACGTCACTGCCCCGTGGTTCGAGCACGCAGGCAGCGCGCCAGTGGTCATGCTGTTCGGCCAGCCGCTGTCGACGTTCGGCCATGCTGCCGCTGCCCAGGTCAGGAAAACCGGCGGTCACCAGGCGGGTCGGTTCGCCGCCGGTGTGGGAGTCGATCACGGTGATGCGTTTCATGGGAGGGCCACGTCCGTTCAGATGAGTGAACGCAAGAGTGGCTGGTGCGGGGGCTTGCCGGCTTGATGGTTTTATCCAGTGCCGATGACGAAATCGGCACAGATGTTTGAGCGGTCAGTGGCTGTGAGGCAGGTGTTCGAACAGGGTCTTGCAGACGCCGGCAATGTGCTCGTCGAGCAGCTTCACCGCGAGGTCCACGTCACCGGCGCGACAGGCCGCAAGGATTTCCCGGTGTTCGTGGTCGGCGCGATCCTTGCCGGCCGAAAGGCTCATCTGCATGCGCAGGTAGCGCTCCAGCTTGTCGTTGACCGAGCGGATCAGGCTGACCAGAAACGGTCGCTGCGCCGGTTCATAGAGGCAGGCGTGCAATTCCCAGTTGAGCTCGGCCCAGCGCCCCACGTCATCTTCGCCGATGAACTCCTGGCAGATGCGTTCGGCGCGAGCGAAGGTGTCTTCGGTCATGTTGGGAATGGCCAGGCGCAGCACCTTGTCTTCGAGCAGCATGCGCACTTCAAACATCTGCGCCAGTTCCGCATCGGAAACCCGCGTGACCATCGCCCCGCGATTGCGCTGGAACATCACCAGGCCTTCGGCCTCCAGGCGCTTGAGGGCTTCGCGCACCGGAATCTTGCTGACGTTGAACTGGCGGGCGATGTCGTCCTGGCGAATCGGCTCGTCCTCGGCGAAATGCCCGGCGACGATGGCGTCACGCAGATGACGGGTGATGATTTCCGACGTCGAAGGCGAATTGCCAAGGTCGGGAGCGTTGAGTTTAGTCAGGGCCACGGTCGTGATCGTTCGCAATGATTTGCAGATAGGGTATACGAATTTTCCTTGGGTGTTCCTTCGTCGATGACCAGGATCTCCAGCCACTGCAATATCTTCCCGATCCGATTGCAACTGCTACGCTACGTTCTGGCAGCGCTTGAGTCGTTCATGGCCATCGAGGTGGCGGGCGACAGGCGGTTACCTGCAAGGAGGCAGGCTGTGGTGATCAAGCACATTGGCAATGCAAGTGCAGACATCGTTCCCGAGCCTCTCGCTCGGGAAGAGGTGGGGCGGGTGCTCGCGCTGTTATTGGCCAGCCCGCTGTTCGCCAAGTCCAGGCGGATGAGCAGCTTGCTGCGCTTTATGGTCGAGCACGACCTTCAGTTCTCGGACATCCCCCTTACCGAGCACGCCATCGGCATCGCGGTGTTTCGCCGTGATCCGGCGGTCTACTGCACCGGCGATGATCCGGTAGTGCGGGTGCAGATAGGCCGATTGCGGCGCAAGCTCGCCAGTCATTACGCCACGATTGGCCAACAGGATCCGGTGCGTCTAAGCATCCCGGCCGGTTGTTATCGGCTGGCGTACCAGCGACTCAGACTCAAAGGCATCGCTATTCGCCATCCTGTCCTGCAACTCCAGCCGTTTACCTGCATCACCCGCGACGGCGACGACTTTACCCGGGGCTTGTGCGAAGAGTTGAGCTGCAGGCTGTTCGAGTCGTTTGAACAGACGCAAACCCGCGCCAGTCATGTGCTGATGAAGGTGCCGCGAAGCAGCGTGAAAACACTGGCCCAGGGGCGGACGGGGCGAGGCAGCTATTCGCTGGAAGGCAGCGTGCGGGTGGAGCCGGCTCGTGTCCGGGCCTCGGTACGCCTGATTGATGTCGCTCAGGGTCGCATTCGCTGGTCAGAGCAGTTTGATCGCAATCGACCGTATGGCATCGCCACTCAGGAAGATCTGGCCGAGTCCATCTGTCAGTCGTTGACGGGGTATTTCGCCCGGGGTGACAGTGACGATTGATGAGCAGAGGGGCAACCGCAAGGTTGCCCCTGGATGCTGGCGTTACACGACAGTCCAGCTACCGCCAGAGTAGAGGCGGGTCGCACTGTTATCGAAGGTCAGGTCCACTTCGACCGCTTGGGACCGCGAGGTGCTGAACATGGTGCTGGTCTGCACGTTCTGTTCGAACCACACCAGAATGGTCTCGACGGGGGTTAGTACGGTCTGGCCGGTGACTACTTGTGCCGAGGCCACGTAGATGGCCGTGCTGATCTGCTTGCCATCGATGCCCGTGGACAATTGGCTGATGCCGGGGTGGATCGCACCGTAGTTGTTCACCAGGGTGATGGAAGTGTCGGGGCCACCACTTGTCGCCGAACCCAGCAGGCCGGCATTGTCGAGTATCGACTGTTGGCCCAGCCCGATATTGACGATATTGGTCGACACATCTACCTGCACGTTGGCCTGGAAAGAGTTGGCGCCGAACAACTGATACTGGGGCGTCCAGCTGAAAGTACTGTTGCTCAGGTACTGGACGTAAGACTGCCAGACCACGTTGTAGGCTTCATTGCCGACCTTCTTGGCAAAGCACAGCTTGTAGCCTGATTGTTTGAGCAGGGTCAGATCACCGGTGGCGATCTGGATCTTGACCGACTTTTGGGTGGCCGCCAGGGTCGACGTCAGCACCTTGCTGTAGTCAGTGGTTTTCAGGGCCGTTGGGGCGACGTTCTGGAACGACTTGAATGCCTCTTGCACGTCTTTGTGCAGTTGCTGGCTTTGTTTGCTTACTGCGTTTGACTGACTCATGGTTTCCCTCTTCCTTGGTTGAGTGTTGGGCAATCAATGGGCAGCGGGCTTCGAATCCGACCAGCGATCGGCTGCACCCGTGACGTTCTTCCGTGCCTCCCGTTGGGAGGCGGGCGGTGCCGATGATGTGTCACGACCCTGTACGCACATTGACGGCTTTACGGTAGGCGGGTCGCGCAGCGCGGCGAAGTGTCTTGGCGTTACAGTCAGGAAGGTTATTGGCACCGGTGCAGACCATGAAGTAACAGCCCGCGTAACGGTGTTGTATCAATCGGGGCGACCGTCTGCCAGCCATCGCGCAGGTGGGCGTCGACGCTATCAACGTTCGGGGAGGGTCCAACTTTCGCGTATTTTCTCGTATTGCGCTTCGGGCATTTGAACCAGCAGAGGGGACTGGCGAGGATCCAGCCAATGGAACAAACGAGAAATATTCGCTGAATCCATGGCGGTGCAACCCAGCGTCGGCGAGGTGGGGCCACGCCAAATGTGGAAGAAAATGCACGAGCCCGAGGCGGGGGACGCCGGCGTATTGTGCTCGATGAAAATACCATTTCGGTACATGTCGTCATCGCGACGCATACGTTCGGAGCTGTTCCAATCTTTCGAAATTGTCGCGCCATCGACAAGCTGGTTATAGCGTGCGGAGTGGCTGTCATCCACGCATTCGATGGTCGATGTCAGCGCAAGGTAAGGCAGTTGGGTGTCGGCCGTGCCGTCGTAGCCAAAAGCCGTTCCAAGCTTGAATACCCCGGCAGGTGCTTTGCCATCGCCTTCACGTTTGACCGGACCTTCGCGTTGTTCAACGCTGCCAAGACCCTTGCCCCACGCCAGCCCGCTCTTGCCGACCACCACCGAAAACGGTGCTTCGTATTTTCGAAAGGTGTTTCCGTGCCGTTCATAGCGCTGGGCAGTGCCCTGGATGTCAGTCCAGTTTTTGGTGGTGACCACAATCAGCTGATGGCTGATGTCGAGAACGTCGCTTGCACCCAGCGGCACGATGGGGAAGTCCATGATGTTCTTCGTTGATTCTCTACTGTATGTGAAGTGCCACCATTCCTTCGAGTACCCGGTAAACCCTTCTTTCTCCATGGCCCTGCTGAGCGTCTGGCGATTGTCCCTGGCGGCAGCGTTGATCATCCGGTTGTCGGTATGCGCTCGCTCATCGAAGCAATCGAAACCGGTGCCCATATCGAGTGCGCCGTCGCGCCAACGCTGGCCATAGGGGGCCGTGCAATCGACTTGCTTGGCTGAAAGTGTCCAGACATCGGCGGGCAGCGTATCCGGACCGGTCAGTGTCAAATCCACGGTTGAGCCTTTGGAATGGTTCGACACCCGCGCCACGTAACCCAGACGCCAGAAGTCCTGCTTGTCTACGCGCGGATAGAACTCGGCCTTGCGTGGGTCACCCGGCTCCGTCGCGAAGCGCCCCATATCGGCAACGGCACGGCTGGGTCGATAACAGTCAAACACCTTCAAACCATAGCCCTGCGCCTGCAATGCCTTTTGTACCCGAGCGAGGGCCTTGGCAGCGTCCAGCGATAACAGGCACTCCCCAGCGGTGTAACCGTCGAGTGGGTGCCCGGTGAAGTTGTGCGCGCTGGCATAGCGAATGTCTTGCTCGATGCCCGGATCAATCGTACGCAAATAAACCATGTTCTTGGGTCGTGTCTCTGCACCGGCCATGCAGGGCACGACAATGCTCAGACACAGGGCCAATTGCAGCCAGGGCCGCTCGAGCAGGCTGCGCGAACGAAGCGAAAACAGTGTCGAGGAGGGCAGGGGCAGGATGTTGCAGAGAGGGCGCATGCGATGCTCCAAAGAGGCTGGCTCTCAAGCCAGATCAGGCGATGGGTTGAGTCAGTGACAGTAGCAACGCACGGCCCGCTGCACCCGCAGAGCCTAACCCCGTTTCAGTCACCCGTTTGAGGGTGGGGCTGAGGATCCCTTCGCATGACTTGAAAGAGCCATGAAACTTTGGACGAATATGTATGCA
The DNA here is from genome assembly GCF_054898115.1 of Pseudomonas sp. MDT1-16. Classification (NCBI taxonomy): domain Bacteria; kingdom Pseudomonadati; phylum Pseudomonadota; class Gammaproteobacteria; order Pseudomonadales; family Pseudomonadaceae; genus Pseudomonas; species Pseudomonas sp. MDT1-16. Next base: position 3,798,113 of record NZ_CM142717.1, on the reverse strand, counting down.
GAGCTGACGTTGGTCGACGCACTAGCGTATGTCCGCTGTTGAGCGATTGCGGCCCGTCGCGAAGGGCCGCATTCGACCCATTGCAGGCATTGGATAACGTAGAGCTAGTCGGTGCTACGCGGCTTTATCGCGCAGCGTCCAGCAACTAAAGAGAGCGTCGTTGAGTGCATTGTCAGGCCGCGTCCCGCGGTACGTGCCGTCGGAATACCTAGGCCAAACAGACTTGTAAATTCTGGTGGTGTTTCAGATACACAGATCAGCTCTCAGGGGTAATGATCGAGTCTAGACTGGGTTCAGCAGCTAGTTTCAATCGGTCAGCTTTACTAATGTATTTAGACTTACTTGGCGGTGCCAATTTGGCACTGGCCTTTTTTGCGTGAGCCTTTAATAACTGCTTTATTTTTTTACGACGATTCATATTTTCTACTCGGCTTGTGCGTTCTTGAATGATGACAGAGGTTTGCGCACGAAGCCTAGGTAGTGAGAGAGGGGTTCACGGCGTCTTCAAGCATGTCCACCAGCTCAGGATCCATGTAGCGAAAGTGGTCGGGAGTATCCAGAGAGTGAATCTGCTTGTGTTCAAGCAGACGGGCGTACTCGGCCTGCAGACGATTCAGGTGTTTGCGTTCCATGACAAAAATGACATCGGCCCAGCGAATATCCGCTGGGCCGATGGGTCTGCGTGCGTCCAGATCGCTTCCGCCGTGGGACTACGCCATTGGTTACGACTGCAGACAAACAGGAGGTTTGTCACTCTTGATCCAACAGTTGGCGGGTGGTGCGGATGGGATAGCTCATGCCGAGTTGGCGTGCCCTGACAAGCTTGTCGGCACGGGTGTACATCAGCTTCCAGTCCTTTTCCGGCTTGAATTTCAGCGGACGAACCGCTTTGTCATTGCCGCGCTTTCGGGCCTGTGTGCATCTCCAGGCGCGGGTTCTTTCCATGGTCATCTCCTCGTCAGTACCGGGTTCAGCAGCCGCGGTAAGCGCTCGCGGCGGGTCTGCTTACGCCTGCTGGCATACTCGGCATCGGCGAAGGACATCTGTTTCATCGGGACTCGACACGTTCTGTTCATGTGAGGTGCGTATTTCACCAAATCTGGAAGTCTTTTTCAGAGTTTCCTTAGTGAACAACGCAGGTATTACCGGATTTGAGCAAAGCGCCGTGCGGCACGACCCGGAACATGCGCGTCGGGTGGACTGGCACGCAGTGGATCAAACCAATCTCGACGGCGTATTGCTCGGTTGCAAGTACGCCATTCGCGGCGCAGTTCGCAATCACACAAAAACGGGGGCTCTCTACTGCGCCGAGCAAGGTCTCAACGTTCGGTGCAACTCGATTCATCCGGCGGCCATCCTCACACCAATAATGAAATGGCTCCCGCCGCCGCTCCCTGCGATCGCCCACTAAGCTTTCGCAGGGGGCTCATCGGAAACCGTTGCCATGAACAAAGTAGCTATTGCCGCCATCGACTTGGGAAAACACACCTTCCATCTGCATGCGCAAGATGATCGTGGTCATGAGCTTTACTGCAAAAAGGTTACTCGCGTGACGCTCACTCAACACCTGGCGAACCTGGAACCTTGTACCGTCGCCGCCCTTCTGGAGGTTGGCGTCAGCCTGACCCCAGGCTTCAAATCAATCAACGATCTACCGGCGCTGCTTGAGACGAGTGCAGTTCCTGAGCCCATCAAGAAAATTCTGACGACGCTGCATGAGCACTTCAACTTTCTGGACGGGCAGGTCAAAAAGCGGGACAAGGACGTGGAATGGCAAGCCGCTGGAGATGATCTGGCTGCTCGCTTGATGCTCCACCTCCTCGAGGCACCGAACGAAAGGGCGGAACCCTAAGTCGCCGTTACCGCAACAACGGATATGTACACAATCAAAAAAAGAGCCACCATCACCAACAAGCCAGCTAGCGAATGAAGTGAATCTTGCCGGTATCGTCGTTGCCGATGTAGAGGCCGTAAACTCCGGCCTGGCGTTCCTCGATATAGCGTTCGAGGATCTGCCGGATCGCCGGGTAGTAGATGCTGTCCCAAGGGATGTCCTCGGGTGCGAAGAATTTGTAGTCGAGGATTTCCGGCCCGCACTGGCCGGTGATCTCCAACGCGATGGCGCGGAAGATGATGTACACCTCGCTGATCTTCGGCACGCTGAAGATCGAGTACGGCGAGAGAATATCCGCGCGCACGCCGCTTCCCAGACTTCTCGCAGCGCCGCCTGCTCGGTGGTCTCGCCGCCTTACATGAAGTCGGCCGGCAGCGTCCAGGTGCCAGGACGCGGCGGGATCGCGCGCTGACACAGCAACTACTTGCCGTCCTGCTCGATGATGCAGCCGGCGATGATTTTTGGATTGATGTAATGGATGTAGCCGCAACCGCAGCACATCAGGCGCTTGTGCGTATCGCCCGGCGGCAGCTGAAGCCTGAGGTCATTGCCACCGCACTTCGGACAAAAGCTCGACTGAACATGTTTAGCGACCTATGCGTGGTTCTTTAAGCGCGATCGGCAGGGTGATGTCGGGGATTTTTCCGGTCTCTTCCTGTTTGCGCTTGAGATAGTCCAGAGCGACTGTCGCGGCGGCGCGCACGTGGTCGACGCAAGCATGGTGGGCGGCAAGGGGATCGCCACTCTTGATCGCTTCGACCATGCGTTCCATTTCCTGATTGCTCGCGCCGCGACGGTTTTCCTGGGACACCGACGTCGCCCGCAGATAGCTGATTCGTGCCTGCAGCTGACGCAGCTGAGTGGCCGCGACATGGTTGCCGGAGCCTTCGAGCAGTACATCGTAGAAACCCTGAACCGAATCGATGACCTGTTGCAACTCGCCGTCCTTGAGGGCCTTGCGGTTTTCCTCGAGGGCTTTTTCCAGGGCCTTGATGTCCTTGGCCTTGGCGCGCAGGGTGAACAGCTGGACGATCAGGCCTTCGAGCACGCAACGCAGCTCATAGATGTCGCCGGCATCGGACAGGGTAATGATCGCAACCCGTGGGCCCTTGGCGTCGGCGAATTCCACCAGGCCTTCGGATTCCAGGTGACGCAACGCTTCGCGTACGGACGTGCGACTGACGCCCAGGCGATCGCACAGATCGCGCTCGACCAGACGGTCTCCCGGCAGAAGCTGGAAGTTCATGATGGCGCTTCGCAGTTTATCCAGTACGATTTCGCGCAGGGTAACGGGGTTGCGATTGACCTTGAAGCTGTCGTCGAGTGGCAGGCGTTTCATGGGGTCCGCTCTGAGTGTGGCTGTCCATGCAAAAAGAGCACTTCGATCGCAAGAATCTCCGTGCTCGGTCAGATCAAACAGCCAAGGGTTAACTGGAGGCCTCGGCCTCGGCGAACGCTTCACGGGCGAGCCGGAAACTGTCTACGGCAGCGGGGACACCGCAATAAACACCGACCTGAAGCAGAATTTCGCGTATTTGTTCACGAGTCAGTCCGTTACGCAAGGCGCCGCGCACATGCAGCTTGAGTTCGTGAGGCCGATTGAGGGCCGAAATCATGGCCAACTTTATCATGCTGCGCTCTTTAAGCGACAAACCCTCACGGCCCCAGACATGGCCCCAGCAGTACTCCGTGACCATTTCCTGAAGCGGCCGAGTGAAGTCGTCGGCGTTTTCGATGGCGCGTTTCACGTAGGCTACGCCCAGCACTTGAGTGCGGATTTTCAGGCCTTTTTCGTACTTCTCAGTGCTCATCACTATGCTCCCACAGGTTTTGAATAATCCTGTCAGGCCAGGGCGGGCAGGGGGCCCAGCTTGCCTTTGTGATAGATCATCGGCGTCACCGGCGGGTCGGACAGAATCAGATTCTTCACCGCGCCGACGATAATCGCGTGGTCACCGCCGTCTTACTCGCGCCACAGTTCGCACTCGATGATCGCCGTGGCTTTGCCCAGCAGCGGGTTGCCCTGTGCGCTGAGGTGCCATTCGATATTCTTGGCGTTGTGGCAAGTGAATCGCAAACTGCTTGCTGTCGCGCAGGATCGGGTAAGTGTCAGAGGCATAGTTGGGGCAGAACAGCACCAGTGCCGGATCGATCGACAGCGCACTGAAGGCGCTGGCGGTCAGACCGCGCTGTCGAAAGCCGTCTGCGCCGCTTGTACAGCGTGTTCGATTTCGCCGTCGGCGCCCACTACAGCGGCCTTGCCATAAGCCTCGATCTTCTCGGCGCCGCCGATGATGCCCACCAGACGCTCGACCATCAGTGCGCCGAGGTCGGAGCAGTTGGCGCGAATTTCCGGTTTCAGGTCTTCGACAAAGCCGCGGCCCAGCCAAGGGTGTTTCATCACGACGGCCAGACCGACCATGGTGACGGGCGTATTGGTGGCCTTGCCGCCTTCGATAAAGGTTTCTTCGACGTAGCTGACGATCTTGCGGATTTCGAAACTCATGAGCTGCTCTGTGTGGGGTAAGAGTGTCTGTGCGTCTGATGGTATACCATAATACCGTCTATACATCCGAGCGGCCGTTCAAGAGCGATGTTAAAAAATGATATTAATATAAAAACTTCACATTTTCTGATCATTGGAGGATTATCTGCTCAACCTGCACGCGCCTTGCTGGCGTTGAAAATAGCCGCTGCTTTCCTCTGGAGTGCCCCATGAATAACAAGAATGTCGGTGTAGTCGGTCTGGGCGCGATGGGCCTGGGCATTGCCCGCTCGCTGTTGCGTAGCGGCTTCAATGTGTATGCCTGCGATGTGCGAGCGGCGGTGGCGGGACAGTTTGCCAGCGAGGGCGGCGTGGCATGCGCTTCGCCCGCGCACATGGCCGCCGAGTGCGATGTGATCATTACGGTCGTGGTGAATGCCGAGCAGACGCAGACCGTATTGTTTGGCGAGGGTGGTGCCGTTGCCGCTTTGCGTCCTGGCAGTCTGCTGATCGGCTGCGCCACCGTGGCCCCGACCTACGCCGTGGACCTGGGTCAGCGTCTGGCCGAGCAAGGCCTGCTGTATCTGGACGCACCGATCTCCGGTGGCGCGGCCAAGGCTGCCGCCGGCGAGATGACCATGATGACGTCGGGCCCGGCTGACGCTTATGCCATGGCCGAAGCGATCCTTGCGGGCATGGCCGGCAAGGTTTATCGCCTGGGTGACGTCCATGGCCTGGGTTCGAAGGTCAAAATCATCAATCAGTTGCTCGCCGGGGTACACATCGCTGCTTCTGCCGAAGCCGTGGCGCTGGGCCTGCGTGAAGGGGTCGATGCCGATGCTTTGTATGAGGTGATTACCCACAGCGCCGGTAACTCCTGGATGTTCGAAAACCGCGTACCGCACATTCTCAAGGCTGACTACACACCGTTGTCCGCGGTGGATATTTTCGTCAAGGACCTGGGCCTGGTGCTGGATACCGCCCGGGCCAGCAAATTCCCGCTGCCGCTGTCGGCCACCGCTCACCAGATGTTCATGCAGGCGTCCAGTGCCGGCTTCGGCCGTGAGGACGACTCGGCAGTGATCAAGATTTTTCCGGGCATCGAATTGCCGACTGCCAAGCCCCAGTCCGTTTGAAGCCCGAGCCCGTTTGAGGAACACCCCATGACTACCTCCACCGCACGCCCGCTGTTGGGCTGCATCGCCGACGATTTCACCGGTGCCACGGACCTTGCCAACATGCTGGTGCGCGGCGGTATGCGCACCGTGCAAAGCATCGGTATCCCGAGCTCGGAAGTTGCCGCCGGGCTTGACGCCGATGCGATCGTCATTGCTCTGAAATCGCGTACCACGCCGGTGGCCGAAGCGGTCGAGCAGTCCCTCGCAGCGCTGGCCTGGCTGCGTGACCAAGGTTGCGAGCAGATCTTCTTCAAATATTGCTCGACGTTCGACTCCACTGCGGCCGGCAATATCGGCCAGGTCAGCGAAGCGCTGCTGGCCGCACTGGGGAGCGACTTCACTCTGGCCTGCCCGGCGTTCCCGGAGAATGGCCGGGCGATCTATCGCGGCCACTTGTTTGTGCAGGATCAGCTGCTCAGCGAGTCGGGCATGCAGCATCACCCGCTGACGCCGATGACCGATGCCAATCTGGTTCGGGTCCTGCAATCGCAGACCCGCCTGAATGTCGGCCTGTTGCGCTACGACACCATTGCCGGCGGCACTGATCAGGTGCGTGCGCGAATCGCCGAGTTGCGGGCTCAAGGTGTCGGCATGGCCATCGCTGATGCCTTGTCGGACAGCGATCTGCACACCCTCGGTACCGCCTGTGCCGATCTGCCGTTGTTGACCGGTGGTTCGGGCCTGGCCTTGGGCTTGCCGGAAAATTTCCGTCGTGCCGGCAAGCTGCGCGACCTCGACGCGTCGAAACTCCCGGCGGTGTTCGGTGGGGAAGTGGTATTGGCCGGCAGTGCTTCGATCGCCACCAATGGGCAAGTGGCTGCCTGGCTCGAAGCCGGCCGACCGGCCCTGCGGATTGATCCGTTGGCCTTGGCTGCGGGTGAACCGGTGGTGGCGCAAGCCTTGACCTTCGCCCGTGATAACGAAAGAACCGTATTGATCTACGCCACCAGCTCACCGGATGAGGTCAAGTCGGTGCAACAGCAACTGGGTGTCGAGCAGGCTGGAAGTCTGGTGGAAAAAGCCTTTGGCGACATTGCACAAGGTCTGCGCCAGAGCGGTGTGCGCCGTTTCGTGATCGCTGGCGGAGAAACCTCGGGCGCTGTTGTTCAGGCGTTGGGCGTACAGCTGCTGCAGATCGGCGCGCAGATCGATCCGGGTGTGCCGGCGACCGTCAGCACTACTGACGAACCTTTGGCGCTGGCACTCAAATCGGGCAACTTCGGTGGTCGCGACTTCTTCAGCAAAGCCTTGAACCAACTCGCCCAGGCCGGAGGTGCGCAATGAGTAACGAAAACGCCCTGCGCGAAGAAATCTGTGAGGTCGGCCGCAGCCTTTACCAGCGCGGTTACACCGTCGGCAGCGCCGGCAATATCAGCGCGCGCCTGGACGACGGCTGGTTGATCACGCCGACTGATGTCTGCCTCGGACGCCTCGATCCGGCGACCATCGCCAAGGTCAACCTCGCCGGCGAATGGGTGTCCGGTGACAAGCCTTCAAAGACCCTGGCGCTGCATCGCCAGGTCTACGACCGCAACCCGAATGTCGGCGGCGTGGTGCATACCCACTCCACCCATCTGGTGGCGTTGACGCTGGCAGGTGTCTGGCAGGCGGACGACATTCTGCCGCCGCTGACGCCATATCAGGTCATGAAAGTCGGGCATATCCCGTTGATTAGCTACCAGCGACCCGGCTCGCCGACGGTTGCCGAACAGGTTGCCCGGCTGGCCAACAACGTTCGTGGCGTGATGCTTGAACGACTTGGCCCGGTGGTCTGGGAGAGTTCGGTATCCAGGGCCAGCTACGCCCTGGAGGAACTCGAGGAAACCGCGCGGCTCTGGCTGATGAGCAATCCCAAGCCTGAACCGCTCGATCAGGCAGCGCTGGACGAGCTGCGAGAGACTTTTGGTGCGCACTGGTGAGGCGTTGGCTTAACACGACAGACCGATAACGCAGGCCCTGACCGGGAGACGCGCAGCGACTCTCGATGGCCGAGGCTTGCCAAAAAATACAATAACAAGAGTTAAACCAAGCATGACTCATCTTCATTGCGGCATGTTCAGATCCAGTGGCGCAACCCTATCGTTCACCCGGCGTGGAGGGTGTGGGAAATGAGCCCGTTAATCCTGCCGGTTACCGCGGGGCTCGGGATCGCTCTGTTGTTGTTCCTGGTGCTCAAGTACAAGTTTCAGCCATTCGTGGCCTTGATGCTGGTGAGCATTCTGGTGGCGCTGGTGGCCGGGGTGAAGCCGGCCGATCTGGTCGCCACCATCGAAGGTGGCATGGGCAAGACCCTGGGTCATATTGCGATCATCATTGCCCTGGGCGCGATGATCGGGCGGATCATCGAGCTCTCAGGCGGTGCCGAGGCGCTGGCCAAGTCGCTGATTACTCGTTTCGGCAACCGACGTACGCCGCTGGCGTTGACGATTGCCGGCTTCATGGTGGGGGTGCCGGTGTTCTTCGAGGTCGGCGTGATCATCCTGATGCCGCTGGCCTATGGTATTGCGCGCAGTGCGCGCAGTGCGCGTAAGCCGTTGTTGGTGTTTGCGCTGCCGATGTGCGCTGCCTTGTTGACCGTACACGCTTTTCTGCCGCCGCACCCGGGCACAGTGGCCGCGGCCAGTCAATTGGGCGCGGACCTGGGCCGCGTGCTGATGTTCGGTCTGCCCATCACTGCGTTCCTTTGCTATGTCGGCTACCGCGTGGCCGCACGCATGACCCGTCGGGTGTACCCGATGACCGACGATATTCGTGCCGAGGTCTATGGCCCGCATGTCACCAACAATGATCTGGCCGCCTGGTCCAATGGCAACGACAAGCGCAGTGAGCGAGCGGCTGTGGCCGTGTCGCACATGGGCCTGGAAGAGTCCGCCAGCAGCATCGTTTCCAAGTTGCCGCCGGCACCCGCACCGGGGTTTGGCCTGATCGTCAGCCTGATCCTGCTACCCATCATTCTGATTCTGCTGGGGACTCTGTCCACCTCGTTGCTGCCTGCCGAATCGATCCTGCGCGGCATCATGACCGTGCTCGGCGCGCCGCTGGTGGCACTGCTGATCGACACCTTGCTGTGTGCGTGGTTGCTGGGTTCGCGTCGGGGCTGGAGTCGCACTCAGGTGTCGGACGTGATTGGTTCGGCCTTGCCCGGTGTGGCCATGGTGATCTTGATTGCCGGTGCCGGCGGGGTGTTTGGCAAGGTGCTGGTGGATACCGGAATCGGTGCCGTGGTCTCCGATATGCTGCGCACCACCGGTCTGCCGGTGCTGGCGCTGGGCTTTCTCCTGACCCTGCTGTTGCGCGCGGTGCAGGGCTCGACCACGGTGGCGCTGGTGACCACTGCCGGCATCATCAGCCCGCTGATTGCGACCCTTAATCTCCCCCCGAACCATATGGCCCTGCTGATCTGGCCCTTTGTCTAACTCTTTATCTCAGGAGCTACCATGCCTCGTTTTGCTGCCAACCTCAGCATGCTCTACCCGGAACATGCGTTTCTGGATCGCTTTGCCGCCGCGGCTGCTGATGGTTTCGAAGCGGTGGAGTATCTGTTTCCCTACGACTACAGCGCTGAAGCACTCAAACAACGCTTGAGCGACAACGGCCTGGTGCAGGCGCTGTTCAACGCGCCGCCCGGTGATTGGACGGCGGGCGAGCGGGGCACGGTGTCGTTGCCGGGTCGGGAGCGTGAATTTCGTAGCGGTTTTGATCGCGCCCTGGAATACGCCGGCGTACTGGGCAACTCACGGATCCATGTCATGGCCGGCCTGCTGCCCTCCGAAAGTGATCGGGCACGGCATCACGCCATTTATCTGGACAACCTCGCCTACGCCACCGCCCAGGCGGCCAAGGCAGGTGTCACGGTATTGCTTGAGCCGATCAATACGCGGGACATGCCGGGCTTTTTCCTCAACCGGCAGGATCAGGCCCAGGCCATCTGCAAGGAAGTGGGCGCCAGTAACCTGAAGGTTCAGTTCGACTGCTACCACTGCCAAATCGTCGAGGGCGACCTGGCCACTAAACTGCGTCGGGACTTCGACGGTATCGGCCACATCCAGATCGCCGGCGTGCCGGACCGACATGAGCCGGACCAGGGAGAAGTCAACTATCCCTATCTGTTCGAACTGATCGACCAGTTGGGTTATGACGGTTGGGTAGGGTGCGAATACCGACCGCGTGGCAACACCTCGGCCGGCTTGCAGTGGTTGCGTGACTGGAAGGCGCGCTAAGCGCAACAGAAGAGGGAGCGACGGGCTCTGCTGGATGCAGGAGCCCGTTGTTTCACGCCGGGGGATTGTCAGACGGCAGCAACAGCTCGACCCCCTGCTTGCGGATGCTGTCGGCCGCCGCAGGGGTCAACGCGTCGTCGCTGAGGATGATGTCGAACTGTTCGAGCCCGGCGATCCTGTACATGCTGAACGTGCCGTACTTCGAACTGCTGGCCACCAGCACTACTTGCGAGGCCGATTGCATCGCGACTTGCTTGACCTCCACCTTAAGCGCCGACGGCGTGGTGAGGCCGCGACGCAAATCCCAGGAGCTGGTCGATATGAAGGCGATATCGGTGACGACCTGACGCAAGGTGGCAACCGCCAGACTGCCCACGCACGATTGATTGGAGTGATCCAGCTGCCCGCCGGTATGAATCACCGTGACTTGGGGGGCTTCGATCAGTGCCTGGACAATGCCGAAATCATTGGTCACGACGGTCATGCCGGACAGCGCCTTAATGTAGGGGACGATTTCCAGCGTGCTGGTTCCCGCATCCAGGTAAATCGTCATATTGGCATGCAGTAGCCGGGCGGCGAGCTTGGCCATGGCCTGCTTCTGCGGCAACTCGACCACCGCCTTGAACTGATGGCTGGGCTCACTGTGAAGCTGGCTGGCGATTCGCACCCCACCTGTTACCGAGTAAGCACGTCCTTCCTGTTCAAGCAACGCGATATCGCGGCGTATGGTCATGTGCGAACAGTCGAACATGTCCATCAATTGATGAACGCTCAGCACCTGATGTTTGCGCAACTGCCGCAACATCAATTCACGGCGCTGTTCAGGAATCATCGGTGCGCCGCTTTCGGCGGCGATGTCCTTTTGACTAGGCATTCGAGCTCCAGCATGAAGGAATCCGCAGACAAGGAACGCGGGCAAACATAGTAGCGAATCTACGGTAAAGGAACGAGGAGTGCCTGCTACCGAGAGATGATCCCGTGATCAATCGCGTATTTGACCAGGGCCGCCGGTTTGTCGATGTTGAGTTTGCGACGGATGCTCAGGCGATGGGTTTCTACCGTCCGAACGCTGATGTCCAGTTCGCGGGCCATCTCCTTGTTGTTCAGCCCCTGAGCCATCTTGTACAACACCTGGCTTTCGCGCGGTGTCAGCTCGTTGTCGGTACCTTTATCGGCGATGAGCCGCTGGGCGATCTCGGCGCTGTAGAACGTCCCGCCACTGGCGATCGCTTCGATCGCCGCAATGATTTCCCGCGACGGTGAGTTTTTCAGTACATAGCCGCTGGCACCGGCGCGAACGGACTCGCTCACGTATTCATTGTTGTCGTACATGCTGAGCACCAGCACCTTGAGCGACGGGTACTGGCTGCGTAACACCCTGGTCAGCTCAAGCCCGTTCATGTCCCGCAGGCTAATGTCGACCAGCAACAGGTCCGGCTGGCAGCGCCCGACCATTTCAATGGCCTGCGCGCCACTCTCGGCTTCGCCCACCACTTCCAGGGGGGCCATGACCGCCAGCAGCGCTTTGATGCCGTCGCGGACCAGGGCGTGATCGTCGACCAGGGCGACGCGGATCGGGTAGGGCAGGCTCATCGCGGCATTCACTCTAGTTGTTGTGGGGCGCGTCAGCGTTTTGCGCCGGGCACTTTCATCGGTAGCAGAACGTCCAGCTCACTTCTTCCCGGCATCGAGATCAGGTCGAATCGTCCACCAAAATGCTCGACACGCTCACGGATATTACGCAGGCCAATGCCCGCATGACGACGTTCGACCTGAGCGACGTTGAAACCGATACCGTCATCGACCACCGTCAACCGTACGGACTCCTCAGACCCGTGCAGGGTAATGGAGACGTTTTTAGCCTGGGCGTGTCGTTCGATATTAGTCAGACCTTCTTGCACGATGCGGAACAGCGCGACCGCTGCCCCATCGACCCAATGACAGTCGAATTCGTTGTCGTTGTAGGTCACCACCAAGCCGCTGCGTTGCTCGAATTCAGCGGCGAGTTGACCGATCGCCGCCGGCAGGCCCAGGGTGTCGAGCAGCGACGAGCGCAGGTCGTGAGAGAGGCTGCGAACCTCACCAATCGCTTCCCCCAGGCGTTCCGTGGCGTCCCTCAGCGTGCTCAAACCCTTGTCCTGTGCTTGCCCGTTCTCGAGCAGATGGCTGGCCAGTTCGAACTGAAATTTGATGGAGACAAGCAGCTGGCTGATGCCGTCGTGCAGTTCACGGGAAACCCGGGATCGCTCTTCCTCCTGCAAGCTGACGATACGCTGAGTCAGGCGCTGAAGCTTTTTGTCGGCCAGACGATGCTCGCTGACGTTGAGCGTCATGCCGCTGGCGAAGACAAACAACACCGCCACGAGGGCCACCGCGGCAATTGCCAGCATGGTTTTACGAATGCCCTGGGCCACTTCGTCACGCGCCTGTTGGGTCGCGCGCTCAACGTCTTCGAGGTAAATGCCGGTGCCGAGCATCCAGCCCCAACGATCCAGCATCACCACATAGGCGAGCTTGTCGGTCACTTGGCCGGAAGAGGGTTTGTTCCAGGCGTAGCGTTGAAAGCCTTCGCCTGATTGCGCACTTTTGAGCAACGCCTGGATCACTGGCAAACCGTGAGGGTCCTTCATGTCCCACAGGTATTTGCCCACCAACTCCGACTGGCGCGCGTGCATCAGGCTGCGACCTTCGTGGTCGTAGACGAAGAAGTAGCCATTGATGCCAAAGCTGAGCTTGCGCAGTTCTTCCAGGACTTGTTGCTGTGCGTGTTCGTCACCGTGGCCGTCGTCGTACAGCGGCTCGATCAAGCTTTGCGCCATTTCGACATAGTTCTTAAGTTCTGCGCGCTTGCTCGCCAGAATGCTGTCTTCGATCAGTTGCGCCTGTTGTTCACCCAGTTGACGGTTCATCGAAATCACCAGCGCGCAGATGACGGCGATGGCCAACACCAGCGGCAGAATCCCGAGCGCGACGATTTTATGTTTGAGCTGCATCTCTGCTCCTGTCCGGACCGAGGGAAGGCGAAGGCCCGGCATCATATGCCAAAGATACGCGCGTCCAGTAGCGGTGCTGGACGGGATGACCAACCGTCTACGTAGAACTACGTAGACACGGCGTACGTAGTAACGCGGATTTATTTGTAGACGGCATGCGGGGATATTGGGCCAGCTCCGCACAGCGGACACAATTATAAAAATTACCGCCGCAGCCCACTGGCTGTCGGCAGGAGACTCGCTATGCCCCGTCTGGCTAAACACCTCGCCTGGTTTGCCGTGGCTGTCCTGGGAGCGTTTGCGCTGAGTGTCGTGGCCCTGCGCCGCGGCGAAGCGATCAACGCCCTCTGGATCGTAGTCGCAGCAGTCGCTATCTATCTCGTCGCTTATCGTTACTACAGCCTGTTCATCGCCAACAAGGTGATGCAACTCGACCCCAATCGTGCCACGCCCGCTGTCGTCAACAACGACGGTCTGGACTACGTGCCGACCAACAAACACGTACTCTTCGGTCACCACTTCGCCGCCATCGCTGGCGCGGGGCCGCTGGTCGGTCCGGTCCTGGCGGCGCAGATGGGCTATTTGCCCGGTACGCTGTGGCTGATTGCCGGCGTGGTGTTGGCCGGTGCCGTTCAGGACTTCATGGTTCTGTTCATGTCCACCCGCCGCAACGGCCGCTCCCTCGGCGACATGGTTCGTGAGGAAATGGGCCGCATCCCCGGGACCATCGCGCTGTTTGGCTGCTTCCTGATCATGATCATCATCCTCGCGGTGCTGGCGCTGATCGTGGTCAAGGCCCTGGCCGAGAGTCCGTGGGGGATTTTCACGGTGATGGCGACCATCCCGATCGCGATGTTCATGGGCATCTACATGCGCTACATCCGCCCGGGCCGCATCGGCGAAATCTCCGTGGTCGGCGTGTTGCTGCTGCTCGGTTCGATCTGGCTGGGCGGGCAAATTGCCGCTGATCCGGTGTGGGCCAAGGCCTTCAGTTTCACCGGGATCCAGATTACCTGGATGCTGATCGGCTACGGTTTCGTCGCAGCGGTATTGCCGGTGTGGCTGATCCTGGCGCCGCGTGACTACCTGTCGACCTTTCTGAAGATCGGCACCATCGTGGCCTTGGCGATCGGCATCCTGATCACCATGCCCGACCTGAAAATGCCGGCGTTGACCCAGTTCATCGATGGCACCGGACCGGTGTGGAAGGGCGGGCTGTTCCCGTTCCTGTTCATCACCATCGCCTGTGGCGCGGTGTCGGGTTTCCATGCGCTGATCGCTTCCGGGACCACGCCGAAACTGTTGGCTAACGAAGGCCATGCCCGTTACATCGGTTACGGCGGCATGCTGATGGAGTCCTTCGTGGCCATCATGGCCATGGTTGCCGCGTCGGTGATCGAGCCTGGCGTGTATTTCGCCATGAACAGTCCGGCGGCGATCGTCGGCGGTGACGTGGTGGCTGTGGCACAAACCGTCAGCAGCTGGGGTTTTGCGATTACGCCGGAAGCCCTGCAAGCGGTGGCCAAGGACATCGGGGAAACCACCATCCTGGCCCGTGCCGGCGGTGCGCCGACCCTGGCGGTCGGTATCGCGCAGATCCTGCACAGTGTCCTGCCGGGTGAAAACACCATGGCGTTCTGGTACCACTTCGCGATCCTGTTCGAAGCGTTGTTCATCCTCACAGCGGTGGACGCCGGGACCCGTGCCGGACGTTTCATGCTGCAAGACCTGCTCGGCTCCTTCGTGCCGGCGCTGAAGCGTACTGATTCCTGGACCGCCAACCTGATCGCAACTGCAGGATGTGTGGCGATGTGGGGTTACCTGTTGTACCAGGGCGTGATCGATCCGCTGGGTGGCATCAACACCTTGTGGCCGCTGTTCGGTATCTCCAACCAGATGCTGGCCGGTATCGCGCTGATGTTGGCGACCGTCGTACTGATCAAAATGAAACGCCAACGCTACGTCTGGGTCACCATGTTGCCAGCCGTGTGGTTGCTGATCTGCACCACCACCGCCGGTTTCATCAAGCTGTTCGATGCCAATCCGGCGATCGGTTTCCTGGCCTTGGCCAAGAAATACAGCGATGCCCTGGCCAATGGTCAGGTCCTCGCCCCGGCCAAAAGTATCGAGCAGATGCAGCACGTGATCTACAACGCCTACACCAACGCAACATTGACGGCGATGTTCTTGCTGGTGGTCTTCAGCATCCTGTTCTTTGCACTGAAGGTCGGTATCGCCGCTTGGGGCACCAAAGAACGTACGGATAAAGAAGCGCCATTCCAGGCTCTGCCGGACGCGTAATCGAGGATTGCACCATGTTCAATGACCTGAGTCGCCTCGGTAAATACCTCGGTCAGGCCGCGCGCCTGATGGTCGGGATGCCCGACTACGACACTTACGTCGAGCATATGCAAAGCAAACACCCGGACAAACCGGTGATGAGCTACGAGATGTTCTTCCGGGAACGCCAGGAGGCTCGTTACGGTGGCAAGGGTGGGCCGAAGTGCTGTTGAGGGTCGGTGGCAGTGATGCCATCTAAATAGCAAATTAAAGAACCCGGCTGATGAGGCCGGGTTTTTTATTAAGTGAACTCCATTGGCCGATCCGTATTGAGTCAGGAGGCGGGGATGGTTTCGAGCGTTTCGAGATTCAACAGGGTGAAATAGCCACGGTCCGGCCTCCAGCCAGCCGTATCGATGTGAATCACATTGCCAAGGCTGACCGGCATAAGAAGCGGCGTATGCCCTACGACGAGTGCGCGTAGGCCATCAACGCCATGCTTTTGCATCTGATCGATCCGCCTTCGTGACCACATGCAGTCGTGCTGGACCGCCTGCAGCTGCTCGTTGCTTTCTGGCGATTCCAGTTCCTTACGCAACTGTTCCCATGATGGAAATGGACAGTCGGCGTGCACGATGCCGATCAGGCCGTGTGCTGTTTCGACTTCGATCGCGATAGGGAGCTTGGCGAACTGCGCCGCGAATGTTTGCTTCTCGAACGGCGACAGGTCCGTGAACCATGAACCGCCGTTGCCGATCCAGCTGTCGAGGTCGCAGGTGTCGAAACACACCACGTAGTCGTCATGGTTGCCCCGCACCGGGTGGAACCATGGTTTGTCCAGCCAGTCGAGCGCGTCACGGCACCCGGGTCCACGGTCAATCAGATCGCCAACACTGAACAGGCGATCTACTGAGGGATTGAGCCCGACTGCATCCAGAGCGGCCTGCAACCGAGTGAAATGGCCATGAATGTCACCGACCACGAAATCTCGGCCGGCAACGTTTGCGGCGAAGCGCTTCACGCGCGGCATCTCGATAGCTTCGAGCATGGGAATACCTCTCCCGCAGCTCCCCAACGGGCTGGTAGTCAGTTGAGTTTAGGCCAGGATGTGCTGGTCGACGACTACCGCGACGGCAAGAAGACTCTTACCGCCTGCGCGACAGGCTTCCCGGATCCAGCGCGGTGAGTGTCAGTAGCCAGTTGCTTGCCCGAAGTGGTTGTCCTGCACGCCGGCGATGAGGTGCAGGGGCACGTGTTGCGCATCAATGGATGGGACTTCGAAAGTTTCCACTATTTGGGTGTGGCGCTCACTCAGCCCGGTCGACTCTTCTGCAAGAGCCTTAGCCATTCTCGCGTGGTTCGCTGCGATTTCATTGAGAGTTGACACGTTACATCCCCCGGTGACTGACCAAGCGCTTCGCTGGAGTCCTTAAGCGTTAATTAAAGTGCCGCCGCGTCAGAATTACGTCGCTCTGGGGCCGCTGCGAGCGTCTTTTGCAATCCTTACGCCAGGAATAGTCAATAAATTCGCGCCGCGTTTCTCATGCGACGAATGGTTGCCATTGGCTTTCGCCTCCTTTAGCTCGGATATTTCCTGAGCCTATAAGGCCGGGGGAAAAGGTGATTAGACGTGCAGCCGTTGTTTTGCTAAAAAAATAGTGCATGGCTGCTGTTTACGCGCCAATGCATCGCCATTTCAGTTAAATGGAAATCGCCCAACATTGCGCTGGGCAACGATCAATGAGTCTGATTGCCGATACAGGGATAAGTAACAGCGACTTTGGCCAACTGCTCGCGCACCAAGGCATTGGGCTCATTGATCCCCTTTCGTTTCCGCAGGCTGATCCTTTCCGCATCCCGCTACACCCTTGCTTCCTTGCAACCTGTGTCGCTAGTCAGGCCGAGTACGTGGTATCAGGCGTGAGTGATGGACAGATCGCTGATGACGCAGACTGAACCGTCTTCCGGGTCCGTGGTTTCGGAGTAATCGATCTGGTTGTACACGCCACCGTGGAAGGCGAGTGTTTTCGTGTCCCAAGTGTTGTCGAGGCGCATGATCGCCGAAGTCGATTTGACGCCGTTACAGCTCGCCGATACGGAGACAGCGCCGCTCGAATTGGCGTGAATATTGATTTTGAAAAGTGCACCGAGGGGCACGTTCTCCAGCACTGTGGAATTCACCGGATTGTCTTGCAGGTAGCTCGACCGGAACCCCATGGTGATTTTGCCTTTGTTCCAGAAAACCTTCACAGGCGGTCGTTCTGAATCTTTCACGTGAATCTGGCCGATTACGACCTTCTGCAGCGAGTTGACCTTCGTCAGCCGCATTTCTTGGCGATTCCAGTGGTCTGCAGCGCTGGAGAACAGCCAGTACCCCGGCTCCTTCCATTCACAGCGAGTCCGCTTCGTGCTTTTGCTGGAGGCACCGAGTGTCGGCGCCGTCATCTGCAGCGAACCATCGTCAAGCATCTTGACGACATCGGGGCATTCGATTAGCGCCCGCCAACCAATGAGCTCAAGCGCAATCGGGTTGGTGTCGGAGATTGGAAGCGGGGTAGCGATGGTGAAGTTGCTGATGTCTACAGTCATGGTTTTTGCCTCAGTCCATTGATGTCGGGTGTTGCTCTGTTGAACCTTAATACTGTCTGGATGTACAGTAGTCTAGGCGTGACTATTGGGCAAGGGGTCGGCGAGGGGTTGTATCGTTTTGTAGATGTGTTTGGTCGGCGGGGCGCCGCAGGAAGGGGCAAAACGGGCTGAGTACGCGTCCATAATAGTTAGTAAAGGGTAGAGGGCGTCATCTTAGCGTCATCGAACCCATGGCAAGATCCTCGCAAACCGTCTAGAGCGCTCAGCAGGTTTCCACCTGCGGGTTGATGAATTTGCAAGGAATCCCTATGAAAGGAGACGCCTCCCTGTTTGCAGCCATTGATCTTGGTTCTAATGCGTTTCGCATGATGATCGGCCAGTCAGTCAGACGGAATCAGGGATTTGTGATCCAGGAAGTAAAAACCTTGCGTGAGCCTGTCCGTTTGGCGGAAGGGGCTCAAGGCGGAGCGCTAGACGAGTTGGCTCTGGATCGGGGATGGCAAGCGCTCGCGCGATTTGGCAAAAAGTTACGCGGTTTCGAGGCCGGTCGTGTGCGGGCAGTGGCGACCAGTGCCGTGCGCGAAGCCGACAATGCTCAACTGTTTTTAGCCAGCGCGGAGCGGCACCTGGGTTTTCGTATTGACGTTATCTCTGGGCATGAAGAGGCCCGACTGGTGTACGCCGGTGTTGCCCATACGATACCCGGTACAGAAAACAGGCGACTGGTCGTGGATATCGGTGGCGGCTCCACCGAATTGATTCTGGGGCAGGGCGCTCAACCCCTGTTGACCGAGAGTATTGCCATCGGCAGCGGCACCTTCGGCGCGCGTTACTTTCAGGGGGGCTGTATCACGGCTCAGACGCTTCTGGAGGCTGAGCGGGTAGCCACTCTGCAATTTGAAAAAGTGGCGCGTCGTTATCGTGCGGTGGGTTGGCAGCAGGTTATCGGCTCTTCAGGCACCGCACGAATGCTGGCCAAAGTACTCAAGGCCAACGGGTTGAACGACTATGGCCAAAGCGGCATCACCTACAGCGGCCTGTTACGTTTGTCGTTGCGCCTGCTTGAAGTGGGGCATGTCAAACAGCTCAGACTGGCAGGTTTGCAAAGCCATCGACTGAGCATCTTGCCTGGCGGTCTGGTGCTCATGCTGGCGGCATTCAAGGTGTTTGGTGTCTCGCATATGACGCCTTCCGAGCCGGGCTTGAGGTTCGGTGTTCTTCATGGACTGATGTGTAAACACTGATCAACCCATGGCAACCTTGCAGAGCAGGAACCCGCTTTACAGAGCGTCAGTGTATAAAACTCAGGGAAGACATGATGTCCACCACTGCTAATTTTTCGGACATTTCATGAGACGTGTGGTTTTTAACCAAAAAGGTGGCGTTGGTAAATCCAGTATCGCGTGTAACCTCGCCGCCATTAGTGCCTCCGAGGGCTATCGCACCTTGTTGATAGATCTGGATGCCCAAGCCAATGCTACTCACTATTTGACGGGATTGAGCGGCGAAGATATTCCCCTCGGGATCGCCGACTTCTTCAAACAGACACTGTTCCCAGGCCCGGCATCGAAGAAGGCGCAAGCCAATATCCATGAAACTCCCTTCGACAACTTGCATTTAATCGCGGCCTCGTCGGAGCTGAGTGATCTGCAATCCAAGCTCGAGACACGCTACAAAATTCAGAAACTCAGCAAGCTGCTGGACAGGCTCGATGAAGACTATGAGCGGATCTATATGGATACGCCGCCGGGTCTGAATTTTTACAGTGTGTCGGCGTTGATTGCCGCTGACCGCTGTTTGATCCCTTTCGATTGCGACAGCTTTTCTCGCCAAGCGATTTACGGTGTGCTGAGAGAAATCGAGGAGATCAAAAGTGATCATAACGAGAGGCTGGAGGTCGAGGGCATCGTCGTTAACCAATTCCAGGCTCGCAACGCACTGCCGCAACGACTGCTCGACGAACTGATCGCCGAGAACATGCCGGTGTTGCCTGCGTATCTGATGAGTTCGGTGAAGATGCGTGAGTCACACCAGGCCAGCAAGCCATTGATCTATCTGGAACCGCAACACAAGCTGACCCGGCAATTCGTAAAGCTGTTCAGTTTG
This sequence comes from Pseudomonas sp. MDT1-16, assembly GCF_054898115.1. Classification (NCBI taxonomy): domain Bacteria; kingdom Pseudomonadati; phylum Pseudomonadota; class Gammaproteobacteria; order Pseudomonadales; family Pseudomonadaceae; genus Pseudomonas; species Pseudomonas sp. MDT1-16. The sequence continues at coordinate 3,778,368 of NZ_CM142717.1, read as the reverse complement.
CTTGAAAGCCAGGCCTGAACAGAGCGGCTACCCGTCGGCTAAGATTACTAGTCCACCATTGAGAGGCATGAGTCTTTTCGTCATGCCCTCTGGAGAGGGTTCAATGGCAAAGGCAGCGCCCTGTTCGACGCCCCACAGTGCAACATGCTCCTCAGTCCCATTCAGGTTGACTCTGCAAGCTGGGCTTTCTGCTCTTTCGATATGCAGTCAGTGAAGGCACAATGCGCATCCTTTTTTGGTTGGCCTTGCCGGAGGCGCCTCGAAATGATCAAAACGCCGTACTACCTCATCGACAAGCAAAAGCTGCTGGCGAACATGCAGAAGATCGCCTATGTGCGCGAACAGTCCGGGGCCAAGGCCCTCCTGGCACTCAAGTGCTTCGCCACCTGGTCGGTGTTCGACCTGATGCAGCAATACATGGACGGCACCACGTCGTCGTCGCTCTACGAGCTCAAACTCGGTCGACAGAAGTTCGCGGGCGAGACTCACGCCTACAGCGTGGCCTGGGCCGACGACGAGATCGAGGAGATGCTCGAGAACTGCGACAAGATTATCTTCAATTCCATTGGCCAATTGCAGCGCTACACCGAGGCGTCAGCAGGCAAGGTGCGCGGTCTGCGGGTCAATCCGCAAGTGAGCAGCTCGGATTACCTGCTGGCCGACCCGGCGCGGCCGTTCAGCCGTCTGGGCGAGTGGGACCCGGTGAAGATCGAGCAGGTCATCGACCAGATCTCTGGTTTCATGTTCCACAACAACTGCGAGAACGGCGACTTCGGCCTGTTCGACCAGATGCTGTGCACCATCGAGGAGCGATTCGGTCATCTGCTGCACAAGGTCGAGTGGGTCAGCCTCGGTGGCGGCATCCACTTCACCGGTGAAGGCTATGCGCTGGACGAATTCTGCGCGCGCCTCAAGGCCTTCTCGCAGAAATACGGCGTGCAGGTCTACCTGGAGCCGGGCGAAGCCGCCATCACTCAGAGCGCGTCGCTGGAAGTCACCGTGCTCGACACCCTCTACAACGGCAAGCACCTGGCGGTCGTGGACAGCTCCATTGAAGCACACATGCTCGATCTGCTGATCTATCGCCTGAATGCCAAGCTGGCGCCCAGCGAAGGCGAGCACACCTACATGGTGTGCGGCAAATCCTGCCTGGCCGGAGACATTTTCGGTGAGTATCAATTTGATCGCCCGCTGGCCATCGGCGATCGGTTGTCGTTCATCGACGCCGCGGGTTACACCATGGTCAAGAAGAATTGGTTCAACGGCCTGAAAATGCCATCCATCGTGGTGAAACAACTCGACGGTAGTGTCGAGGTGGTTCGTGAGTTTGGTTATAACGACTACATGTCCAGCCTTTCGTAAGCTGGCTGAGAAGGAGAGAGAGAAAAATTGAAGAAGAACGTGCTTATCATTGGTGCAGGAGGTGTCGCCAAGGTGGTGGCCCACAAGTGCGCGCAGCACAACGATGAACTCGGTCGTATTGCTATCGCGTCGCGCAACATCTCCAAGTGCCAGGCCATCATCGACAGCGTCAAGGCCAAGGGCAGCCTCAAAGTGCCCGCTGATATCCAGGCCTACTCGCTGAACGCCCTGGATGTCGAAGCGACCAAGGCGCTGATCCGCGAAACCGGATCGCAGATCGTCATCAACGTCGGTTCCGCTTTCCTCAACATGTCGGTGCTGCGTGCTTGCATCGATACCGGCGTGGCCTACCTGGACACCGCCATTCACGAAGAACCGGGTAAAGTCTGCGAGACGCCGCCCTGGTATGGCAACTACGAGTGGAACCACCTCGAGGAGTGCAAAGAGAAGAACATCACCGCCATTCTCGGTGTGGGTTTCGACCCGGGTGTGGTCAACGCCTATGCAGCGCTGGCGCAGCAACAGTATTTCGACCGCATTGATTCGATCGACATTCTCGACGTCAATGCCGGTTCCCATGGCAAGTATTTCGCCACCAATTTCGACCCGGAAATCAACTTCCGCGAATTCACCGGTCAGGTGTGGAGCTGGCAGAACAGCCAGTGGACGAGCAACACGATGTTCGAAGTCAAACGCACTGACGACCTGCCGGTCGTAGGGGCGCAGAACCTGTACCTGACCGGCCACGATGAAGTTCACTCGCTGTCGAAGAACCTCAACGTGCCCAACGTGCGTTTCTGGATGAGCTTCGGCGAGCACTACATCAATGTGTTCACCGTACTCAAGAACCTTGGCCTGCTCTCGGAGCAACCGGTCAAGACCGCTGAAGGCCTGGAAGTCGTGCCGCTGAAATTGGTCAAGGCCGTGCTGCCTGATCCGAGCTCGCTGGCCCCCGGCTACACCGGCAAGACCTGCATCGGTGATCTGGTCAAGGGCACCAAGGATGGTCAGCCGCGCGAGGTGTTCATCTACAACGTGGCCGATCATGAGGACGCCTACGCAGAAACTGACAGCCAGGGCATTTCCTATACCGCTGGCGTGCCGCCCGTGGCTGCAGCCTTGCTGGTCGCCCGTGGCGAGTGGGACGTGCAGCGTATGGTCAACGTCGAAGAGCTGCCGGCTGAGCCGTTCCTCAAGGCGCTGGACGTGATGGGCCTGCCAACCCGCATCAAGGATGAGAATGGAGACCGTCCCTGGAGCTGAAACACCTGAGGCTCGCAACAACAGGTGAATCTCGTTTCCCGCTCTATACGCCAAAACGCCGCTCTTTGAGCGGCGTTTTGGTTTGTGCGTAATTTGAAGCTATCTCCAGGGTTTTCCATAGCTTCAACATGGTCGGGTTTTGATTGGTTTTGGCACAGCAGGAGCGTATTTCAAGCTGCGTGCTCCACTCGCGGCCACCGGCTCTGACCCGTTGTCCGCGCTCCAACGCCTCTGCAACAGGGCACACGGCCAAAACCGCCTACGGGCGGTTTTTTTGCAACTGTAATTCCGGGATCTGAGCCCGTTCAGGGCCTAGGGGCCGACGCAATAACTCGTCTGCGTTCTTGCAGACGGAGAAATCCCTGCTTAACTCTGAATCGATGGTCAGTCAGTGACTCATTGGTCACGTCAGCCATCGGAGCACCCTTACGCTGTTGTTGCTTGCTCGTGTTGCCAGGTTAAGCCCGAGGAGGCCTATGCGTTGACGCTTGAAAACCACCCTGAGTTATTAATGTATTGGCTTGGCACTTCACTGTCAGGTCCACGTGTTGTGCTTTCTGCGATAGGGCCCTGTGGGCATCCCTCACGCTGTGCGCTTAGTCCAATGGGTTCAAGGAAGAAAATGACATGATGCCGAAAACTGCCATCGTCGAGATCTGCGGGAAGTACAAGGTTTATACCGAGCACTATCTCAACACTGCAGCTGACAAGACCATCATTCTGGTCAACGGCTCGCTGGCAACAACCGCATCCTTTGCCCAAACGGTGCGTTATCTGCAGCCGCGATTCAATGTGGTTCTCTACGACCAGCCCTACGCCGGTCAGTCGAGGCAACACAATCTCCACGGCCAACCGATCCGAAAGGAAGACGAGGCAGCGATACTGCTGGAATTAATCGAACACTTTTGTGTGCACCACGTGCTGTCCTTTTCCTGGGGCGGCGCGGCTACCTTGGTGGCGCTGGCCCAGCGGCCGCGACGAATCGAGAAGGCGGTGATCAATTCATTCGCAGCGCGGATCAATACGCCGATGCGCGATTACCTGGAAAGCGGCCTGAGTCATCTCCAGGCCTGCGACCGCCTCAATGTCGGTCGCTTGATCAACAGCACGATCGGCAAGCACCTGCCATCGCTGTTCAAACGCTTTAATGACCGCCATATCCGCAGTCTGGCCGAACACGAGTACAGGCAGATGCATTTCCACGTCAATGAGGTGCTGACCCAAGACACCCATTGCTACGTCGCCTGTGCCGGGGCCATCGACATCCCGCTGCTGTTTGTCAACGGCGAATGGGATGAGTACACCTCAGTAGAAGACGCCTGGCTTTTTGCCGATCATGCCCCTCAGTCCCAGTTCCATACCATCAAGAATGCCGGGCACTTCCTCGATATGGAACACCCGGCGGCCTGGCATGACACTCGGCAGGCCTTGCTCGGTTTTCTGCAGCCAGCTTCCAGGACGCAGGGCCGTGTTGCCTCAGATATCCAGGTCAATCACGTATGAGCCATTAGTTCGAGGCGTCGACAATGGGTGTCAGACGCTGCTCCATGATGATCGTGCGCTCGGCACCGTGAAATTCGTCGCGGACTTTTCGATAGCCCAGCTTGAAGTAAAAGGCTTCTGCGGTAATGGAGGAGGGGACGCGCAGTACCTCGATTTTTGCGCCTAGGGCGACAGATTGAAGCATCGCCATCAGTTGCCTGCCGAGCCCGCACCCCTGATGGCTTGGCTCGACGAATACGCTGCGCACAACGTCTTGATCTAGGCTGGCCGTGGCGACCACGCGCTTATCGATGGTTGCGACAAATACCGAGCGTTGTTTCAACAACGCGCGGATGGCCTCGGCAGAAAAGCTTTTCTCTACCTGCGAGATGACTTCGGGCGGGTAGTCCAGGGCATTGGACTTGCGCAGCGATTGAATGATGACCTGGCTTATTGCTGCCGCATCGTCTGGGGTGGCGAGTCGTATCTGGTTATTCATTTGAAGACCCCAATCCTTGTGTCCTTACCGCAATCCTTTAGCCCGATCTTGAGCGGTCAATGTCGGAGTACCTGCGCCAGCTTCTATTTGAGCTGCGCCCCGCGCGCCGTTAACAACTTCCGCAATACCGACCGATGGCAATGCTCTTCATCCTCGCAATAACAGCCAATGGCCATTGATGTTTGATGGGACAACGCAGCCAACAAATCGAGCAATTGGCTGGGCGCCGGGTGGTTCATTTCAGTCTTGAATTTGCGCTTGAAGGCTTCCCACGCCTTGGCGTCTTCCGCCGCTTTGGCTTCTGCGACCAACTCTGCACTGGGAGACAGCAGCGGCTGCCACACGTCATAAAAATCACGACTGGCAAACTCGGCCTTCGGCACGCCACGCGGCGGGCGACGTACCGTACCCAGACGCAGGCCTTCATTGGCGGCGCGCGGTGAGCCGAGTTGCACGATATGGATGGGCATGGTGGATGTGTTCCCCTCAAGCCTGTATGGCCGACTTCTGCGGTGTGCGGGAGCAGTCGGCCACGCTCTGGAGCCTTTAATTGCGCGAGTTTTCGAACCACTCCAGCGCCGTGCGCCAGATGCAGATCCCCAGGAAGTAAGCCGACATCAGCAGCCAAAGCCCCATCACCATCGGGTTGATCACCGGATGGTTGACCACCAGCGACAAACTGCACAGCAGCCATATCGCCGTCACGGCGATGTTGATCGGCATGAACTTGCGCACGCGGAACGGGTGGAGGAACTTCATCCGGGTCACGGTCAACAGCGCCAGGCCGATGACGGTGAGAAAAGTGATCCACGGCGACGGGGCGATGATGTACAGGCACAGGGCTACCACGTTCCAGGCGGCGGGGAAGCCCTGGAAGTAGTTGTCTTTGCTCTTCATGTTGACGTTGCAGAAGCAAAACAGCGACGAGACCAGAATCAGCGACACGGTCAGCAGCAGCGTGTAGTCCGGCAGAGGTATGTAGCGATAGATGAATAGCGCTGGGATAAACACATACGTCAGGTAGTCGATGACCAGATCGAGGATTGAGCCATCGAAACCTGGCAGCACCGACTGGACATTGACCTTGCGCGCCAACGCGCCGTCCAGGCCATCGACAATCAGGGCGACGCCCAGCCACAGCAAGCAGTTTGTGGCCTGGTTTTCCAGCAAGGCGAGTGTTGCGAGGAAGGCGGTGACCACGCCAGTGGCGGTAAAACCATGGGCGCCCCATGCTTTGAGTCTGGCGATGTGTAGGGTCGATATCACGGGGGCGTTCTCCAGAAAGTGAAGCAAGCCTGTTATCACCCCTTCAGTTGGGGGTGTCGGCAAACCAAGTCAGGTTGCATGTATCGACCGGGTATCCGGGGATAAGGTTCACCAACTGTAAATCTTAGCTGGGCGGCAAAAAAATACTCTGGATAAATTCGGGGTGTTAAATGAAACATCGGCGCAGGGCGATCTTTTTACTCAAACGTGGCGATCTCCGGATTGACCCGGTGCAGACAGGCTCATTTACAGAACCTTGCTCATAAACACCCGACTCGTGCCTTGCGGGTCGCACGGCACTTCCCCGAATCGCTGCCAGCCGTTTTTTTCATAGAACTCCGGGGCCTGGAAACTGAGGGTATAGAGCACCGCCGAGCGGCAACCGCGACGACGACCTTCGTCTTCGTACGCCTTGAGCAGTCGAGAGCCGAGCCCGGAGCCACGCAGTGAGTCGGGCAAGTAGAAAAGATCGAGAAACAGCAGGCCTAGTGACGTACGCCCGGTAATACCGCCCAGCACCTGATGGGTCTCCGGGTCGCGGACGGTTACCGCCAGCGACTGGCGGTCGTTGATTCCGGTCATCTGATCATTGAAGGCACTCAACCCGGCGCTGAGTACTTGCTCGACTTCAGGTTCGATAACGTCGCTGACGACAATCTGAGTGCGGTCCATGTGTTCGTTGATCCTGTGGGCATCGGGTTAGCGAGGGTAGAACACTCGCAGCCGATGGTCATCAGGGTCAGCCAAACGGTGGTGGCGCATTTGCCGGCGAGGACTATTGTTGCCTGACTGGATCACTCCCATTGATGAGGACATCGTCATGAACACCAGCGATCTGCTCGAACAACTTCTGCGAGCCGGCCAAGGCTCAATGGCGCAACAGAGTGGCGGGGGCGCGTCGGCCCAAGGCGGCCTCGGTGGATTGCTCGGCGGCCTGTTGGGCGGTGGCGCCGGTTCAAGTGCCGGGGCCGGCGGCCTGGGTAGTTTGCTCGGTGGTCTGCTGGGCGGTGGCTCAGTCGTGGGCGGTTCGACCCAGACCCGGTCAGGTGGTGGCACCAACTATGAACTGGCTGCGGCGTTGAGTATCGATCCAGAGCTGCGAGTGCACCTGGAGCAACAGGCCCAAGGTGGCGTGGCCTAATGATCGCTCGCCATCACACTGACTGAAGCTGCTGAAACCCTGGCCTCTACCGGGCTTCAGGGGCTTTCGGCACCAGAAACGTAACCCCGAAGCTCTCGGCGATCTCCAGTATCCGCGGCAGATCCTCCGGCACTTTGAGCTGATCCACCGCCGCAAAGAACTGACCACCGCGCGGATCAGACACCACACCGATCATTTTCGCGGTGGCGCTGACGTTCTTGTAAGCATGAATGGACCCACCAGGGATATGCACATAACCCCCAGGCGAAACGGTGGTGGACTTGCCCGCAACCGTTACTTCCACCTGCCCGTCAATGACGTAGAACGCCTCGTCCCAAGGGTGAAAATGCGGGGGCGGCCCACCCCCTTGCACGCCCTCCTGGATATGCATTTCAAAAGGTTTACTCAGATCCCCGCCCGCGAGAATGGTGATGGTCTCACCCACGACATTGACCGGGTCGGGGGTTTTTTCGGGCTCGATGACATGAACCGTGCGCATGATTGCTCTCCGAAGGATGAGTCAACACCCGCTGAGTATATTCACTTGATGTGGCGCCGGGTGCCGCGCCACTAGCCCGTCTGTCTGGGCGATTTCAACGCCGATGGAATTTTTTTCCGGGCGTGTCGCTCTGCTGATGAAGAGACGTGCTGATTCAGCGTCCTGCCACTGGCCTCAGACCGAGAGACGTACCCATGACTGCCCTGACACGAATTGAATCCCAGCCGGCCCACGAACGCTCGATTCCGACCGCCGGCAGCATGAAGCTTATCTATGAACAGTTATTACTGAGCGGCGATACCGAACACCAGCGCGCACTCGGCAAAACCTTCCTCGAGGCTCAACTTGCGCACGCAGCGGACCTGCCCGCGGACATACCGCAAGACCTGTCGGCACTGCAAATCTTTGTCGAACAGCACTGCGCCGAGGTCGCTCGCCAATACGCCGACTACCTGCAAAAACGCAAGGACGGCGGGCCTCGGCAGTTCTTCACTAACAAGGCGCACGCGTTGTTTTTCCTGCAAGCCGTTGCCCCGACCAAACTGGTCGACGGAGCATGGCTGTATGGCCTGTTGCAGCACTGGCATGACCCTCGTTTCGAAGGCCTGATTTGCACCTATCTGGAAGAGTTGGGCGACGGCAACCCGGCGCAAAATCATGTGGTGATCTACCGCAAGCTGCTCGCCGAGCATGGTTTGCAAGACAACGGCTTCATCGCAGACGAGCGTTACCTGCAAGGTGCGGTGCAATTGGCGCTCGGTTATTGCAGCGACGATTTTTTGCCGGAGGTGATCGGCTACAACCTCGGCTATGAACAGCTGCCGCTGCATTTGCTGATCAGCGCCTATGAACTCAGCGAGCTGGGTATCGATCCGTATTACTTCACCCTGCACGTGACCATCGACAATGCCAGCACTGGCCACGCACAAAAGGCCGTGCAGTCGGTGCTGCAATTGCTGCCAGTGGAAGCCGACCGTGAAGATTTTCTGCGCAGGGTCGCGTTGGGTTATCGTCTCAACGATCTGGGGCAGGGCAGTCGCGCGATCATCGAGTCGTTCGACGTGTACGGCGAGTTGCTGAACATGCTTGAACGCAAGCGCCCGTTTGGTCAGCACATGCATTCCGATTACTGCCGGTTTGAAGGCAATACCGTTAATCAATGGTTGTCGTCGCCGGAGCAGTTGCCGGGCTTCCTTAGCGCCCTGGAAAACAAGGGCTGGATCAAACGTCATCAGGACCCGCACGCCAGCCGTTTCTGGCAACTGATCGATGGCGACGGCGCGGGCATGTTCGGGGTGTTCAGCCCCTACGAAAAACAGCTGCTGCACGACTGGATCGCCGGAGACTGGCGACCTGAGCGATCGCCGGCAGCGGTTCGACGTGGCACCAGCGTCGCGACCGAACCGCCAGTGCCCGCCAATGACCCGGATGTCCAACGCCTGCAAGCTACACTTAATGGGCTTTCCTCCGACGAGCAAATGCAAGTGTTGATCCCATGGCTGTCTGCCCATCGGCACGCTCACCCGGCTGGTCTGATGGCCACGCGACGGTTCATCGAACTCAAATCCGGATTTCGATAGGGAGCCCCTCATGAATCAGGAAGAACAGCTTAGCGCTGCCGACCTGGCCTTACTGCAATTGGGGCGCCGCTTGCAGGCCGACGGTTACCGATTCATTACGCCAACGCCGCTGACCCACCAGCGGGTCAATGATCGCGCCTTCGGACAAAGCGCCCGGACCCTGCGCGAAGTATTCGGCTGGTCGCGGCCGTTTGAGCCCGATCTGTTGTCGGTGGATGAACAGCGGCAGTTGCAACAGGCGGGCGTCCTCGGGGAAAGCAATGGTCGACTGAGAAGTCATGTGCGCTGGTCAAGCCTCGATGACCTGCTGTTCGTGCATTCGGGCTACCCCACCGATGCCGCTGATGCGGTGTTCTTCGGACCTGACACCTACCGTTTTGCCCGGCTGATTCACGCCCATCTGCAACAGAGCCTCGCGCCGATCAGGCGCGCCGTGGACATCGGCTGCGGTGCGGGCGTTGGGGCGATTGTGATCGCCCGCGCTCGCCGTGAAGCCGAAGTGCTGGCCGTGGACATCAACCCTTCGGCGTTACGCATGACGGCAGTCAACGCCGCGCTCGCCGAGGTGACTAACGTCAGCATAGAGGCCAGCGATGTGCTGCAGGACGTCGACGGCAACTTCGACCTGATCGTCGCCAATCCACCCTACATGGCCGACCCGGCCGAGCGTGCTTACCGGCATGGCGGCGGGGCGCTCGGCGCGCAATTGTCGTTGCGCATTGTCGAGCAAGCCCTGTATCGGTTGGCCCCCGGTGGCTCTTTGGTGCTGTACACCGGCGTGGCGATGATTGACGGTCTCGATCCTTTTCTGGACGCGGTGACGCCGCGTCTGGAATCGCCGATGTTCGGCTGGACTTACCACGAACTAGACCCTGATGTGTTCGGCGAAGAACTGTTGACCCCTGGCTATCAGCGGGTGGAACGAATTGCCGTCGTCGCCCTGATCGTCACGCGCATCGGCGCAGGTATCGGCGCAGGTATCGGGGGACCCGTTACGTCATCAGCCGGTGCGCCATGACCAGGAGCCTGGACGATTACAATCGCATGCGCGACTTCTCGGCGACCTCTGAACCGGCCGCCGCCAAACGCGGGGTCAAAAAAAAAGCGAAAGACCATGCCTTGCAGTTCTGTATCCAGAAGCACGACGCCTCGCGCCTGCATTACGACTTTCGCCTGGAACTCGATGGCGCGCTGAAAAGCTGGGCGGTGCCCAAAGGCCCGTCACTGGACCCCAAGGTCAAGCGCCTGGCGGTCCATGTCGAAGACCATCCGATTGATTACGCGACCTTTGAGGGCAGCATTCCCGAGGGGCATTACGGCGCCGGTGATGTGATTGTCTGGGACCGAGGGGTGTGGATTCCTCAGGACGACCCGGCCAAGGCGTACGCCAAGGGCAAGCTGAAGTTCGAGCTGCAAGGCGAGAAGCTCGGCGGCCTGTGGAACCTGGTGCGCACGCACATGCCGGGCAAGCAGGAACAATGGTTTCTGATCAAGCATCAGGACGGCGCAGCCAAACCCGAAAGCGATTACGACGTGGTCGCCGCCGAGCCCGACAGCGTGCTCAGTGATCGGACCATCGTGGCCAAAAAGCCGAAGACCGCTGCCACACCCAAACCCATCAAAAGACCCGCCGCCGCGGCGCGCAAGGAACAGTCGGCGCCATTGACGGGCGCCCGCAAAGCCAAATTGCCGGACCTGCTCAAACCGGAACTGGCGACGCTGGTCGAAAAAGCCCCGGACGGCGAGTGGAGCTATGAGATCAAATTCGATGGCTATCGGATCATGGCCCGCATCGACCACGACGAGGTCAAACTCTTCACCCGTAACGGTTACGACTGGACCCACAAACTGCTCAAACAAGCCGAGGCGTTGGCTTCGCTGGGTCTCGAATCCGCCTGGCTCGACGGTGAGATGGTGGTCGCCGACGAGCTGGGCGTGCCGGACTTTCAGTCCTTGCAAAACGCCTTCGACTCGGGCCGCAGCGGCAACATCGTTTACTACCTGTTCGACATGCCTTACCTCAACGGTGTGGACCTGTGCGAGGTGCCTGTCGAGGAGCGAAGGGTTGCGCTGTCGACGGTGCTCACCCCCAATAAAGACCCGTTGCTGCGCTTTTCCGATGCCTTTAGTGAAGAACCGGAAGCGTTGCTCAACAGTGCCTGCCAAATGCAGATGGAAGGGTTGATCGGCAAGCGTCTGGGCTCGCCTTACGTTTCACGGCGCAGCGGCGACTGGATCAAACTCAAGTGCAAGCATCGGCAGGAGTTCGTCGTCGTTGGCTTCACAGATCCCAAAGGTTTGCGCAATGCCTTTGGTGCGCTGCTGCTGGGACTGCATGACCGCGACAGCGGTGAGTTGCGTTACGCAGGCAAGGTCGGCACCGGGTTCAACGAGACGACGCTCAAGCGCATCTACGAGCAACTGAAACCGTTGCAAACCAAAAAGAGTTCAGTGGTCAATCCACCGACCGGTTTTGACGCCAAGGGTGTGCACTGGCTCAAACCCACGCTGCTGGCTGAGGTGGCTTTTGCCGAAATGACCAAAGAAGGTTCAGTCCGCCATGCGGTGTTCCATGGTCTGCGTGACGACAAACCTGCCGACGACATTACCGAGGAGCGTCCAAAAGCCGTGAAGCCCAAAGCCGCTAAAAAAGCCCCCGCAGAAAAACCCTCTGCCGCGACCAAAAAGAAAACCACCCAAGCCGCACCCGCACCCGCGCCATCACAAATCGGCCTCGGCGCGGGCAAGGTGCGCATCACTCACCCGGACCGGGTGATCGATGCAAGCAGCGGCACCACCAAAGTGCAACTGGCCGAGTATTACGCCAGCGTCGCCGAATGGATTTTGCCCGAACTGAAGGACCGGCCAGTGGCGCTGGTTCGCGCCCCGGACGGCATCGCCGGCGAACTGTTTTTCCAGAAAAACGCCGAGCGCCTGGCCATTCCGGGGATCACCACCCTGGACAAGGCACTCACCGGCCAACCGGTGATGATCATCAATAATGCCGAAGCCCTGATCGGTGCCGTGCAAATGAGTACCGTTGAACTGCACACCTGGAACGCTACCTCGGACAACCTCGACAAACCCGACCGCTTCGTCCTCGACCTCGACCCGGACCCGGCGCTGCCCTGGAAAAGCATGGTGGAGGCGACTCAATTGACCCTGTCGGTACTCGATGAGTTGGGGCTCAAGGCGTTCCTCAAGACCAGCGGCGGCAAAGGGATTCATCTGGTGGTGCCACTGACCCGCAAGCTCGGTTGGGACGAGGTGAAGGACTTCAGCCACGCGATTGTCAGCCACATGGCCAAGTTGCTGCCGGAGCGTTTTTCCGCTGTGTCCGGACCGAAGAACCGGGTAGGGCGGATCTTCATCGATTACCTGCGCAACGGTCTGGGCGCCACGACCATCTGCGCCTACGCCGCGCGCACCCGGGAAGGACTGCCGGTGTCAGTGCCGATCTTTCGGGAGGAGGTGGGTGAGCTCAAGGGAGGGAATCAATGGAACGTGCACACTGTGCATGAACGCCTGGCCGAGGTCGGTGATAAACCTTGGGCGGACCTGAAGCAAACCCGGCAGTCGATCACCGCCGAGATGCGGCGACGGGTAGGGATAAAGAAGTAGCCATACACACCTTTGTAGGAGCACGGCGTGCCGGCGAAAGCGCCCTTGAGAACGTCATCGCCGGCAAGCCGTGCGCCTACAAAAAGCAATCGGACTATCTGATAAACGCCTGCAAATCGGTGCCCAGTTTATCGATCGCCGCTTTGAAATCCTTGGTGGTGATCTTCTGGCTGGCGTTTGACAGTGTGCTGCCAAAGACTTTGCGCACCACTTTGGCCACAGTCTGGTTGTTGCTGGCGTCGATAAACTCAGCCTCGATGAACAGTGTGGAGTCCTGATCGCGATGGCCACTGACAGCGGAAACACCCCCCACGACAGCGGCGACCGGAACCACTTCATACCACTTCATGCCCTCGTTTTCGGCATTCACCCCGGTGATCGCCGCGCGCATGATCAAGGTTTTTGAACCGGCCGGCGCTGACTTTGCGCTCGACACCACCCGGTATTTCTGGCCCAGCACGCCTTTGACCTTGCTGGTCATGTAGCTCTGTAACTCGTCCAGGGTTTGCCGATTGACCCGCTCATTGGGCTGGGGCGCCGGGTAGAGCTCCAGCTTGTTGAAGGTCACGGTGTTATAGGCATCAGGATTCCAGGACGGGCTGACCCAGCGCATGGCTGTTTCGCCGCTGGTGGTGGTGACCTGTTGCAAGTTGTTGTAGTTGGAGAGGAAGCCGGAATACTGCTCACGCTCGGTGACTTTCGAGGTGCAACCGCCGAGGAGCAGGCTGGCCAGCGTAGCGCCAATAAACAGTTTTCGGGACAGGTTCATTGTGGTGTGTGCTCCATGGATTGATGTCGGTACCCCGGTTCAGAGCATAGGTGGCTCCGGCCGCAACGCCAGGATTCGCCCATGGGCACGGTAAACGTTCGGTTGCCAATACGCAGGCATGGAGCGGCGAGCTGGCTCGCCGCTCCAACGACTATTGCTTGCCGACAGCAGCGGCCAGCAGCGGCGCCGCCTGTTCATCGGTCAACACTGCATGGACTTCCATGTTCATGAGGTCGTTCCATTGCAGTACCCACTTCTGAATCTGTACGGCATCACTGGCATCCGCGATGCCAAAACCGTTCGAACCACCGACGGCATGCCAGCGCCCCAACATCTTGACGCCTTCGGGTGGAGCACCTTTGGTTTCGAGAAAGCGCTTGATCACGGTGTTTCGATTTTCCGGACTGATGGACCAACTGACCATGAATAACATTTGCCACCTCCTGCTACGGATTGGCACCTGTTTCTCTTCGCGCACCTGGCTGGCGCCGGGACCACGGTCACGCGTGTATTTCCAGCTTCATCCTTGACTGGCTTGAAACCGTTTCTCCCATGAGAAGGCATAGCAGCGGCTCAGACTCCGCGTATGACCGCTGATCCTGTTTCGTTGCTTTTGTACAGGGTCGTGGATGACACGTGTTTCACCCGCGAAACAAGGTTCATCGGGCTGATTTCACGCATCGCGCAACAGGTCGTTGGCATTGAGCAGCGCGTAGGCAATCTCTGGACGCTTCTCCAGTGCGCGGCGAATCGCGGCCGGGATCGACTGACGGGTTCTGCGGCATAACCCCGGTTGTTCGCCGAGGTTAATACCGATACCACGCATGGTGCGTACTTCGTTGAAACCGGGGGCAATGCTCACGCGGATACCCAACTGCTCGTACATCCGCTGTTGCAGACGCTCGAGGTCACTCAGGCTCTGGAGGTTTTCCAGGCGTTCGATCAGGCGCTTTTCCTCTGAACGAGTCAGAAACAGGATGCGCACGTCAGCACCCGGTGTTTCCAGCAGCGGGTCACGCCCGCAATCGCAGGCGCCGGGCGGGCAGGGTTGGCGAATCGGAGGGGTGGTCGTCATGGGCTTCAATCATAGAGTGCTCCGCTCGGGTTTGCCCATAGGGTTTTTTGCCCTTCTGGCGAATGGGTCACGCCGCGTTTAGGCTTGATAATCAGCCTTGGTACCGGGGCGTTAAGCACGTGCACAGGCCAGGAGCGGGATCAATGAAAGCCAAACCATCCGATCGCCACGGCGGTGGTCGGGTGCATGTTCACGCCTGCGCAACTGCCCACCCATTGCGTGCAAGTCATCCAATACAACACGGCGTACATGCAAGGCGGTTCAACCTGGTATCAACCGCAGTATCAGGGCAGCGATGTGACTTATGTCGTGGTCAATGCGCCTTGAGTCGGGGGGATTTAAGTACAAATCCGGCGAAGTCGGGTCAGTCATGGTCGATGCAAAGGACCGTAAGGCTGGCCCAGCCTGCTAAACATGTCGGGCCGACCGCTCTATACTCGACGACCCCCTTTACCCCCTCAAGCAAGAGATCCCCATGGCAAACCACGACATCACCTTCCTCCCCGACCCCGATCCGGAATCCATCTCCTCCGACGTCGCCGGTTTCGGTAGCCTGCTGGTCTCCACTCAGATCCCCACCCGCGCCGACGGCAGCCTGGAACTGGGCGGCATCATCGAGCAAAGCGAGTGCACCCTGCAGGCGCTCAAGGTAGCGCTGGAGCACGCCGGCAGTTCCATGGACCGGGTTCTGCATCTGACCATCTACCTCACCGACATGGCTGACCGCGCCGCTTTCAACGAAGTCTACCAGCGCTTCTTCGCCAAGCCCTGGCCGGTTCGCGCCGCCGTTGGCATCGCCGCCCTGGCGGTCGAAGGCATGCGCGTGGAAGTCACCGCGATGGCGGCCAAGGGCTGAATCTGCAGACTTATCCGGCGGTCCCGCTCAACGAGCGGCCGCCACTGGGCGGGCTGCCGAGCGTTTGGCTCATGCAACAACGACAGACTCGCCAGGTCTTTCCAATTACCCCTTGAACTTGTTGATCAGCATGGTAGGACGAGCGCACCAGAGGACAGGATGCAACGTTCTTGAAGCCCATCCGGGTGCCTTCCTCGGCGAACCAGGCGAACACGTCCGGGTGCACGAAACGCTGGACCGGCAAGTGGCTGCGCGACGGTTGCAGGTACTGGCCGAGGGTGAGCATGTCGACATCGTGTTCACGCGTTCGCTGCATGACTTCGATCACTTCCTCGCCAGTCTCGCCAAGGCCCAGCATCAGGCCGGATTTGGTCGGTACACGCGGGACCAATAACTTGAACTTCAGCAGCAGAACCAGCGACCACTCGAAATCCGACCCCGGGCGCGAGGCTTAGTACAGGCGCGGAACGGTCTCCAGGTTATGGTTGAACACATTGGGTGGCTCCGTGGCGGTGATCGCCAGGGCGACGTCCATGCGGCCGCGGTAATGCCGGGATCATAACTACCAACGGCCGTCACATCACCGTGATGGACGGCCATAGAGGACAGGTTTTAATTCACTTCAACACCAGCAAGCGATAAACCCCGCCCTCGCTTTCGATCCCATGGGTGTCATGGGTGAAACCCGGGAAGGATTTGTCGAAGCTTTCCAGCGCCTTGAGATAGGCCAGCAACGGACCGTCCGCTGGCCCGGCGTTTTCACCCGGCATCAACAGTGGAATACCGGGTGGGTAGGGCACGATCCCGGTCGCAACGATCCGCCCGGCGGCTTCTTCCAGTGTGACCCGTTCGATTTCGTTCTTGACCAGCTTTTCGTAGGCTTCCACCGGGCTGAATTCGGCTTGCGGGAGCATGCCGAACGCCTGGGCCATGGTGGCGGTGGTTTTGTGTTGTTTCATGGCGGCGAAGATATCGTCGGCCAGGTCCTTGAGGCCCATGCCGGCGTAGCGCTGCTGGTTGGCGCTTAGAAAGTCAGGCAGGCACAGCTCCAGGTCGACGTTGTCGTCATAGTCACGTTTGAAGTCAAGCAACGCGTTGACCAGGGTGCCCCATTTGCCTTTGGTGATGCCGATCGAGAACAGGAACAGAATGGTGAAATCGGTGGTTTTCTCGACGACGATGCCCTGACGTCCGAGGTACGCCGTGAGCACGCAGGCGGGGATGCCCGAGTCGAGCAGGTTGCCGTCGTCGCCCATGCCGGGGCTCAGCACCGAGACCTTGATCGGGTCGAGCATGCAGTAGCCTTCTTCGATGTCACCGAAACCGTGCCACACCTCGTTGGGGTGAAGCACCCAGCAGTTCGGCTCGGTCTTCAACAGCACCGGATCTACTTCATGGAACGGCACTGACACCGCGCCAACCGGTACCGACGGTGGCTGCCAGCACGTGAAGAACCACTCATCCTTGCTCAGCATCTCGTTGTGCATGCGCGAGATGACCTGGCGGAAGCTGATGGCTTCTTCGATGGATTCGGTGGTCAGAATCTGGCCGCTGGGCGCTTCCATCATCGCCGAGCTGACGTCGCAGGAGGCCATGATCGCGTAGTTGGGCGAGGTCGAGGCGTGCATCATGAACGACTCGTTGAAACGCCCGTGATGGATCGGGTTACGGCCGTTGCGCACGTGAATCATCGATGCCTGGGACAGGGCTGCCAGCAACTTGTGCGTCGATTGAGTGGCGAACACGGTCGGCTTCGAGTCATCGTGATCGTCCGGATTGCCGTGCATGGCGAAGCGCTCGCGATACAACGGGTTGAAACGCGCATAACCGTACCAGGCTTCATCGAAATGCAGGCGGTCGACGCTCTGGCCCAGCAGCTCTTCGACGCGGGTGACGTTGTAGGTCAGGCCGTCGTAGGTGGAGTTGGTGATGATGGCGTGGATCGGTGTCGGGTCGATCCCTTCCTTGACCAAGGGGTTGTTGGCGATGGCGGCTTTGACGCCATCGCTGCTCAGGGTTTGCGGCAGGATCGGGCCGATGATGCCGTAGCGATTGCGGGTCGGCACCAGGTACGTCGGAATGGCCCCGGACAGGGTCATCGCGTGCTCGGCGGATTTGTGGCAATTGCGGTCGCACAGGGCAATCTGATTGCGTGTGACGCTGGCCATGAGGATGACACGGTTGGAGGTTGACGATCCGTTGGTGACGTAATAGGTACGGTGCGCGCCGAAGACCTTGGCGGCGTAGCGCTCGCCCTGGCCGATGGGGCCACTGTGATCGAGCAGGGAACCGAGTTCTCCGACCGAAATCGACAGGTCGGAACGCAACAGGTTTTCTCCGAAAAACTCGTAGAATGCCCGGCCCGCTGTGCTCTTGAGAAATGCCGTGCCGCCAGCATGGCCGGGGGTGTGCCACGAGTATTCATAGGTCCGGGAAAACTTCACCAGCGCCCCGAACATGGGGGGCAACGCGGCTTGGCGATAGCGTTCAATGGCCGCCAGGATGCGCCCGCTGAGGAAGCGACTGGTGTCCTCGGGCAGCCAGATGAAGTCGTCGGCATGCTGCATGACCACCAGCGGAATGCTCGCCGCAGTGCTGCGGTCGCTGATCAAAAAGACCGGCACCCGAGTGTTGCGCGCACGCAGGCTGACCAGCAATTTGATGCATTCCTCGTGGCCTTCGCTTTTATCCATTTCCCAACTGAGCAGCACGCATTGAATGGCCGGGTCCGACCGCAGGATCGACGTGGCGTCGCTCAAGGTTTCCGACGCCAGCACCCTGACGGCGCGTTCCTCCACATCGTTGACCAACTGGTTCAGGGCGCGACCAAAGACGGTGCGTTTGTCCGGCGGGCTGCTGACCAACAGCGTGAGCATCCCGAGCGTATGTCGATGTTCCGTCATGATTGAGCCTCCACTGTGACTGCTTGCAAGTTGTTGACCGGCACCGGTTTGCCCGTGAGGTGCTGAGCGCTGACGGTCTGCGTCGGTACGCTGTTATTGAGCGCTTCGAGGCGGATCAGGCGGTTGTTGACGAAGCCGAACAGCGTGTAACCGAAGATGGTCGCCACGCCGCCGAGCATCAACGCTTGCTCGCCCGAACTGTAGAGCGCCAAGTAGCTATAAAACGCCGCCACCCACGCAATGATGTTGGTGACCAGCGCCTTGCCTGCCGGTACGTTGGACACCTTCTGCATGGTCATCAAGGCGGCCATGGACAGGATGTACGGCACCAGGTTGGTCACCACCGCGAGGTTGACGAGGGTGTCGAACTGTTTGCTCAGGTCCGGGCTGATGGTGAGAAAGCCCAGTGCCGTCTGCGCGGCCAGCAGCACCAACATGCCGACAATCGGCGTTCCGGCCTTGTTTGACTTGGCGAAGATCGACAGGAAGTAACCGGTGTCCGCCGAGCTTTTGAACACCTGAGCAATGGTGAACTGCCAACCCAGCAACGAACCGATGCAGGCGAGTACCATCGCGGCCATCACAATGTCGCCGACCAGCGGGGTGAACATCTTGGCGAAGACCAGGCCGAAGGGGGCGGTGGAGGCGGCCAGTGCAGGGTTATCGACAATACCGGCGATGACGTTGGTGGAGACGATGTAGATCACCGCCGCGCCGAGGGTGCCGCCAAGTACCGCAATGGGTACGTTCTTCTCCGGATTTTCCACAGCGTCGGTGTTGGCGCACGCCGACTCCAGACCCAGGAATGCCCACAGGGTGATCGCCACCGAAGCGCCTGCGGCTTCGAACCAGCCCATGTTGTGCGGGTTCCAGCCGGCGGCGTAGACACTGCTGTCGAACCAGTACCAGCCTATGGTGGACACCAGCACCACCGGCGCAATTACCCCCCAAACCGTGATCGCACCGATCCGGCCGGTAATCCGTGCGCCGCCGAAGTTGGCGAACGTGGTGATCCACAGCAGAGCGATGGTCGCCAGACCCACTTGCAGTGAATCAAGCTTGATGTGGAACAGTTCCTGGATATAGCCGACCGCCGTAATACTGATCGCCACATTGGCAATCAACAGCGAGAGCCCATAGGTGTAGTTCGTGATGTAGTTGCCCGCCTTGCCGAAGGTGTACTCGGCATAGCCGCCCATGCCCCCGGTCTTTCGGCTGAGCATCCCGCAGCGCGCAAAGGCATAGGCCAGCGCCAGGGAGCCGGTGGCCGTGATCAGCCAGGAAAGAATGGAAATACCGCCGACTTCGGCGAGTTTTGTGGGTAGCAGCACAATGCCTGAGCCCAACATGTTGACGGCTGTCAACATCGTCAGCTGGCCCACCGTCATTTTCTTTGCGACTGACATTCCGTTGCCTCACTGGATGCATTGAGAAGAGTTAGCTATAGCAAAGGATTGATATGCCGCAAGAAATGTCCGCAAGGCACTGAGAAAAACAGGCTATAGCTCACTTAAGGCATTTTGCTGGCCCCGAAGTTTAAAACTTTTGACCAAAATCAATTTATTTTCAGTTGGTTGGGATCGAATGCAAATGCGGAATGTGATGGTTGCGCTGATTTCGTTAGGCCTGGCGAGCGTTGCCGCCTCTGTCCAGGCCAAAGAACTGGCATCGAATGATCGTTACCTCTGCAGCTGGGGCGCAGGTACCGCGGCGAGAGCCCAGGAACTCAAACTGTCCGGGGTTTCACTGTATGCAGCACGGCAGAAGTTACATACCTACAAGTTCAGCAAGCCGTGGATGCACATGATGGCAATGGGCATTACCGAGCAGACCTATGACAGTCATTCGCGGATGAAGCCCGCAGCCCTGCGCGAGAGTTTTTATGAGGAATGTGTCCGGTATAAGTTGGCGCGCAAATGACGAGGTGCGGTCCGCTACCATCACCCGGACACGGCTCCTGCGCCGTGCCGGGTAAATACATCAGACCTTCCCTAAGGAGAGAGCAGTAACAGAACACTATCGAGTTCTTCTCAGGTTTTTTGCCTTTAATTTCCTAAGCATATCCATTACCGGCCGCAGGAGAGGCGTCCTGTCAAAGATGGAAAGTTCATGCAGGTCCGTCCGCGAGGGCCGTTGGTAGCCGAAATTCCAGGTGAAATAGTAAGCCACAATCTCTTTATTCTTTTGAATAAGCGTATTGAGAGCAGCGTCATAATGCATCGGACCTCCGTCAGGATGTCCCGGCGGCCGCTCCAGAATCTGTAATAAAAATTCCCTCAGTTTCCCAATGCTTTTCCCGTTTACAGCATAGAAATGGGACAAATGTATGGGGCGGTCGACTACTTTCCAATCGGGCAAGTTTGAATTTCCTTCAAACGGATGCCCAAAATAGACGATGTCCCACTCCATACCTTCCAGAGACTCGATGGCCTGTCTCCCATATTCAGAAATGCGTCTGGAAAACTGTATGTCGTCCTCCATGATCAAGATATTTTTCAGATTCAGGCGCATTGCCTCTTCCAGCACCCCCAGATGACTCAAAAAGCAGCCCCTGGCCCCGACGCTCGGGAAGCCATTTTCCTCACTGGGCGTAACAGCCTCAAAAAAGCCTATTTTTTCATCATCAATGTGAAAGCCGTAGCGAGCGAATTCTTCTACTGTTTCTAAACGGCGATCCTTTCTTGATGAAATATTGATGATTCTTGCTCCATCAAAATAGTCGATCACATTCATCTGTCAGGTCCTCAGCGCAGACAATCAGGGCGGTTGGATTGGGGAGCTCGCAGAATTCGGAAAAAATCGTACGGTATGCACTGCCGACAGGCGGTATCGACCCCGGATTGCAGTATAGAGCAGCATTTCCTGAAGAGGTTTTGGTCTCGTAAATCGGCGCGCGTCCCTACGGCGGGGTGCAGAGCGAAGTCTTCAAGGTCTCCTATACTGGTTCGTTCCGAGAGTTTCCTACCCTTCACAACGAGGAGAACGCACATGACCATTCGTATTGGCGACGAAGCACCGGATTTCACCGCCGAAACCACCGAAGGCACGCTCCATTTCCACGAATGGATCGGCGACAAGTGGGCCATCCTGTTCTCGCATCCGAAAGACTTCACCCCTGTCTGCACCACTGAACTCGGTTACATGGCCGGGCTCAAGCCAGAGTTCGACAAACGCAACACCAAGATTGTCGGCCTCAGCGTCGACCCCGTCGGTAACCATCAGACCTGGGCCAAAGACATCGAAGAGACACAGGGTCATGCGGTCAACTACCCCATGATTGGTGACGAGAACCTGGTGGTGGCCAAGCTCTACGACATGATTCACCCGAATGCCAGTGGGGGCGCTCGTACTGCCGTGGACAACGCCACGGTGCGGTCGGTGTTTATTGTCGGCCCGGACAAAAAGATCAAGGCGATGTTGGTCTACCCGATGAGTGCCGGGCGCAACTTCGATGAAGTGTTACGGCTGCTCGACGCTATTCAGCTAAACGCCAAGCACACTGTCGCTACCCCGGTGAACTGGCGTCCGGGTCAGGACGTGATCATTCCTACGTCGGTCTCCGACGAGGACGCAAAGAAGAAATACCCGGATGGCTTCAAGACGGTGAAACCTTATTTGCGCACGGTGGCGCAACCGAAGTAAGTCAGTCATTCATCCCGTCTTCAAGCGTGATGCCTTTTGCGCGCCTTGCCTTGATCCGCTCGGCGCGGGTGCCTGGGAGATTAAGCAGGGTTTCCTGGTGCAGCGCCGAAACTTCTTCGGCGCTGTAAGGCCAGTTACGCATTCTTCAGCACGGACTGCGACATGCCGGGAACCCGCACCAAAAAAAATCTCACCCGCCGGGTGCTTTCAGAACGTTGCCGACGGTGCTTCATCGCCCGGTGCATGGCGCTGCGCCAGGTCGGAGGCGAGCTATTTCATACGGATAGATTTACTTAACTAGCGTGTTTGGTGTGTCGCTATTTTGACGCCATCCTCCGTAAAATTAAATTTCGATTTATTATGGTGACGAGCTATTGACGTAATGGCGATGTGCACATAGGCTCATTTTAGCCGATAAAGATTCCTTCACCCGACAGAAGAATAACCCCCCTACGCAAGGAGGCGGTGTTATGCGCCCAACACTTGTCATTAAATTCGTGTTGTTTTCTGTGATCCTCAATGGCACGGCCGTTGCTAGTGTTCAGGCGACCAGTTTGCCCAATGAAATTAATCGCATAAGCAAAGCTTGCGAAGGGGTCGGCTCTCAACTTGGCAAGGCTCTCGAAGAGCACCCGAGTGGCGCGCCGTTAACGGTTGGAAGTGGCCTACGGTTGGCTTCTTCGATCGCCGCTATCTTGGATGAGGACCAGCCCAACAGCATGATGGATGCTGGCTCGGGTGCAGGTAGTACCGTCAATACTTTTTCGTGCGACGGTTTAATGGCAGCGGTTACCAGTGACCCGTTAGTGGATAAAGAGTTGGCTGGTGGATCTGATTCTTATATCAATCAGCCGAATGCCGTACCGCTTCAGGCAGCAGCATGGTTATTTTCTTCCGCGTTGTTTGGTTTTATTGTGGTCGCCAACCGGCGGAAGGTATAGGGGGCGTTTTTTGCGGATGTTTGCCTGTCTTGCAATGATGCTTAGTTGGTAATTATTGAGGCCGGTTAGTTGTGCGGGCATCGGCAGCGATCATAGGTTCGCAGTGTTTTGGCTGAGTCAGTTCTAACTGGCATGATGTAGTTAACTTTGGCGCGGTAAGCATTGGGCGCGGTTTGTTTAATCCAAGCTATTGTTAAATAACGTTTTTCTGCTGTCATGGGTGCCCTGCTGGTTGCGGGTGAGTTGCGTTGGCGGAATGGGCCGCCCAGACGCTCTAGGTGATTGTTGTTTAGTCGTTTCTTTGGGGTGAAATTAGGATAGAGTGATTTGGCTCGGTTTTTTGTTCTAAACTCCTTGCATGGCTACTTAGGCGGAGGGATTCCGATGTTCCGTTCATTGATACCTGTGCTCTGCACGCTGGCCGTTTGGCCCAGCCTTTCCAGTGCCGTCGAAAACGACGCGACTTACCGGCTGAGTCCGGGTGATAATCTTTCTGTTTCCGTTTGGGGCGAAGACAAGCTCAAACAGGATGTGCGCGTACTCCCCGATGGCAGCATTACCTTCCCGCTGGCAGGGCAAGTCGATGTTAAGGGGCTTGATACCACCGCTGTCGCGGAGAAAATCGCTGCCAAGCTTGAGAAATTTATACCTGATCCGCAAGTGAGCGTTGTCGTTACAGGCACCGAAGGTAATCTCGTCTACGTTCAGGGTAAAGTGGCGAAACCCGGCACCGTGCATATGCCAGGTCAAACGTCAGTGCTGCAGGTATTAAGCATGGCGGGCGGGCTCGACAAATTCGCCGACACGGATGACATCAAGGTCGTGCGACTCAATGGGACTAAACAGGAGATCCTGCACGTCAACTACAGCAAGTTGATGTCAGGGGATGACATGTCCACCAATTTTCTACTTAAGGCCGGCGATACGCTGGTCGTGCCGTAGCCTTGCGCGAGGCACTAGGGATTATCTTGCTTGGATTTCGAACGACCGGGGTTGCTACGGCAATCCTGGCTTTGTCGTATTCGCACATGGCCTATGCTGCCACCTGGAAATCAGCAATAGCGGTACCTTCGACGGTCGAGTACGACAGCAACCCGACGCTTCTTACAAGTGGCGAGAAGGGCGTGACCCGTACCATCATCGCTCCCGATTACAGCCTCGTGGGTACTTCCGGGCGGGATGAGTTCCAGTTCGGTCTCGGGTTAAATATCGTGCGTTCGTCGGATACGTCCATCGTTTCGGACCGTGAAGACCCCAGATTAAAGTTAGGGTGGCAGCGCGAGACCGAAACGGGAGCTTTTGGGCTAACGGCGAGATATGAAGAAAACTCTACGCTTTCCACGGTGGTTCAGGAAACCGGCGTAGTTGCCTCCGATGGCACGCAAAAGATGTATTTGCTGGGCGGCAACTGGAGCACTGCTCTCAGCGAGCGAAGTACCCTGGTTAACGAGACTGACTACACTCATGTCACTTACGATGTTGATTCACTGACCGACTATGACGAGCTGGCGACCCGCTTTAGCTGGAACTATGCATGGAGTGAGCAGGTCGAGCTGTTCACCCGTTTTAGCGTGAGGCGCTATGAACCGGAGGAGGGGGCTGCGGTGGGTTCCTCAAACAGCTACACCCCCACGGCGGGCTTGAATTTCCAACTCTCCGAGCGGTTTAGGGGGACAGTCTACGCGGGTCTCAATCAAGTCTCCGGCACAGGTAGCGGCCCCAAAGGCCAGGGCGGTGTTGCGTTGCAATATGCCGGTGAGCGTATTGATACCAGCATCGACGCCAGTCGTAGCACTCTCGCCAGCGGGGACGGTGGTTTCGTCGAGGTTGATGCCCTGAGGGGTACATGGAGTTATGCCGTCGACGAGACCCGACGCCTCGGCTTCGATGCCTCCTGGCAAGACGCCAAAGGCCAGACGCCTAATACCCTGCAAAATTACAGTGCCTGGTTTAGCCAAGAACTCTCGCCTTTTTGGATTGCGCGCCTATCCTACACATACAAACAACGCCAGCAAGATGGCTTGCCGGATGCCACTGCAAACGTCGTCGGGTTGACGGTGACTTATAGTTATCCCGGTCTCTGAAATTCAGGTGTGTGAGAAATATGGCCTCTGAATACGAAATGTCGGTCAACGACTACATTGCTATCATCAAGCACCATGCGCTGCTGTTGATCCTGAGTTTCGTGGTCATACTCGGCGTTTGCATAGCGGTCGCGATATCTCTCCCACCTACCTATGAGTCATCCGGCACGATTCTGGTGGAGTCTCAGCAGATTTCGCCCGACTTGGTGGCGGCCAACAACAATACCTTTGCCGATGAGCGCATCGAAGTCATTCGTCAGCGCGTGATGACCCGTGAGCATCTGGAAGGGATCATCGACAAATACAATCTTTTTGCTACGCAAAGCCGGCATCTGAGCGTTACCGAGAAGATCGATGAAATGCGCAATGCGATTACAGTCTCCCTGGTCAGTGCTGTCGTTAAGGGGCGCGGAGAGGTGACGATTGCTTTCCGTCTTGGCTTTGAGCACA
Source organism: Pseudomonas sp. MDT1-16 (assembly GCF_054898115.1). Lineage (NCBI taxonomy): Bacteria > Pseudomonadati > Pseudomonadota > Gammaproteobacteria > Pseudomonadales > Pseudomonadaceae > Pseudomonas > Pseudomonas sp. MDT1-16. The sequence goes on along the minus strand of NZ_CM142717.1, from coordinate 3,752,935 downwards.
GGCAGCCAGAGATTGCGAACAAAGTTGCCAACGAGCTGGTAACGCTGTTTCTGGATGAAAACATCAAGCAGCGCACCGAACGCGCCAGTGAAACCACAGAGTTTCTGACGCAGGAGGCGGACAAGCTCAGGGTGGAGCTGGAAGCCCTGGAGAACCGGTTGGCGGACTTCAAGCAGGCACACAGCAACGCGCTGCCCGAGCATCAGGAGCTGCGCATGAATATGTTGTCGCGCGCCGAAACCGAGCTTAAAGAGGTCGACCGTGACTACAAAACTGCCCGTGAGGAGTTGCGCTTCAATGAGTTGGAGCTTTCCGCCGCGAATGCCGGGCTAGCGACCAAGCCTGGAGCGCCCGGTGCGGCAGTTGATAAACCACAGGATCTGGGTAGCCTCAAAGCGGAGTACACCAGGTTGCTGTTGCTGTATACGGAAGCTCACCCCGACGTGCGTGCCGTCAAACGCAAAATTGCTGCACTTCGGGCTGGCAAAGGTGTTGGTGCTGGTGGTGCAGCGGCTTCGGTCAGTCTGGACGTTGCAAAGGCCCAGGCGCGGATCTTCGCAGCAGAAGCACGTATCAAGTCGCTGGCCGATCAAAAGCAGGGAATACTCAACAAAATAGCCGACTACGAGGCGCAGATTCTTGAGACGCCGCAAGTCGAGCGCGGCTTGGTCACGGTGATGCGTGACCATGAAAACGCGCGTAAAAAATATGAGGAGATTCGCACGAAGGAAATGGGTGCGAAAATTTCAGAAAGCCTGGAGCAAGAAAACAAAGCCGAGCGTTTTGTTGTTCTAGAGTTACCGCTGATGCCCGAAAAGCCGGTACGGCCGAACCGAAAAAAAGTGGTTGCCATGGGCTTCCTGCTTGCCCCGGTGGGTGCTGGCGCACTGGTGATGTTCCTCGAGATGATGAGTCAGCGTGTGCGTGGTGCCGCGGCCTTGGCCAGCGTGCTGGGCAGACGCGTATTGGTTTCCATTCCCTATATTCAGACCAAGGCTGAACTGGCACGCCGCAGGAAGTGGCGAACGTTATTGATCGTCTGTGGAGTCGCGATAATCGCGATCTTTCTGGTGCTCCTGCACGTGCTCTACATGCCTCTGGATCTTCTGATGTTTAAAGCTCTGGGCCGGTTTGCATAAGGAATATAGCCATGGAAATAATCAAGCCCGATACCGAAAAAGCCGAGCAACAGACCTCGTCAAAAGCCATGACACCGACCGCGCAGTCCACAGGTCTGAATGCGCTCAGTTATGTGCAAACCAAGGTTGTACCCTTGCGGCCAGAGCACCTTGAGCGCAACCGCATTGTGGCTTACAACAAGAACTCGACTATGGGCGGGGCTTTCGATCTGCTGCGTACACAAGTTCTAAAAATCATGGAAGAAAATGGCTGGCGCACGCTCGCCATCACCTCGCCGACTCCGGAGGCAGGCAAGACGGTGTTGGCTATAAACCTGGCAATGAGTATCGCGCATCACACGACCAAGACGGCGTTACTGGTGGACTTCGACTTGCGTCGTCCGAAGGTGGGTGAGTATCTGGGTCTGCCGATGGATAAATCGCTTAATGAATTGTTGGCAGATGAAGCTGATCTGCAAGATGTACTGGTCAATCCGACCTTGCCGCGCTTTGTGGTCCTGCCGACGCGTGAGCCGATTCCTCTCTCCACCGAGGTGCTGTCATCGCCCGCAGTGAGCCATTTGATTGCTGATCTGCGTGAGCGCTACAACTCACGCATCGTGATTTTCGACTTGCCGCCGTTGTTGAGCTCGGATGATGTGATTAACGTCCTGCCCAAGTTCGACTGCGTCCTGCTCGTGGTCGCTAATGGATTGAACAGCAAGAAAGAGATCGAGGAAAGTCTGCATCATCTTGGGACAGCCAATCTGATTGGCACGGTGTTAAACAAAGCCGAGCCCGAAAACCGCTCTTACTACTAGAGCATCACCCTCAGGAGATCGGCGCTATTGACTAGCGCCGACTTTCATTGCCAAGGGTACTTCTGCTCCCAGCTCCAGGCGTGCGCCACTATCTGTTCAAGTGAGCCAAACTGCGGTTGCCAGCCAAGTAATGTGGTGGCCCTCTGGGGATTGGCCACAAGGCGTGGTGGGTCGCCAGCGCGGCGGGGCGCTTCGCTGACAGAGATATCCCGGCCGGTCACGTAGCGCGCGCTATCTATCACTTGCTGTACTGAGAAACCTTGACCGTTACCGAGGTTAAACGCCGTGCTTGCACCCCCTGCCAGCAGATAATCCACGGCAAGTGCGTGAGCTGCAACGAGATCGACAACGTGGACGTAGTCACGAATGCAAGTGCCGTCGGGCGTGTCGTAATCACGGCCATAGACGGTGACGGTTGCGCGCCGTCCGGAGGCTGCTTGGAGGATCAAGGGTAGCAGGTGGGTTTCCGGTTCATGGCGTTCACCTAACTGTCCTTCAGGGTCTGCTCCAGCGGCGTTGAAGTAGCGCAGGCAGACCGATTTCAGTCCATATGCGCGGTCGAAATCTTCAAGCATCTGCTCCACCATCCACTTGCTGCGTCCATAAGGGTTGATCGCGGCCTTGGGATGCTCCTCGTCGATCGGTACGTACACCGGGTCACCGTAGACGGCGGCGGTCGAGGAAAAAATGAAGTTTTTAACGCCCGCACGAACCATGGCTTGTAGCAACGTCAGGGTGGCGGCGAAGTTGTTTTGGTAATACTTGGCAGGTTCAGTCACGGATTCGCCCACCTGTATAAAGGAGGCGAAGTGAAACACGGCATCATAGTGTTGCGAGGCAAACAAGGCGTCCAGGGCTTGCGCGTCGGCTATGTCTAGTTCGACCAATTTTCCGCCCGCCAAGGCGCTGCGATGGCCTGTGGAAAAGTTGTCTGCCACCACCACGTCGTGACCTGCGCGCAGTAACTGCTTAACCATGTGCGAGCCGATATAGCCCGCGCCACCCACCACCAAAAATTTCATCCTGATCTCCGATTTCCTGGACACTATTGCTGTGCAAGCCCAAATTGCAACGTCAGTGCGATCCGCCTGACCATTAATAGCCGAGACTCGCTACGTTTGGAACGCCAAAGGAGAGAATATTTTGAACAAGATACAGCGAGCGCGCCAATTGGAGCTACCCTTGAGGAAGCATATGGGTATCCTGCGAGAATAACGATCAAATGAAAAACTCCACCAAAATTATCGATTACTCATTGAAAATATTCAAAGCAGAATGGCCAAATTTAGTATTGTGGTCATATCTGCTATCACCGTTGACTGTTAGAACGCTAACAAACTATCAATACTCTAAAATTGATTTGTTAGTCTTTTACACCCTTGGCATGTCGGTGTTATGGCTTTTGGCAATTAGATTTATTTCATCCAATCAATTCAAGGTTCACATCCTTCTACTGCCGTTCTATTTGGCAGCAACTATTGATCTTTTTTTGGTTTTAAATTTTGATTCGAGATTAACAGCTGCCTATATGTTTATTGGCTTGACAAACCATCAGGAGGCAAGCGAGTTTCTACCGACCTACTGGCGGTCCATCAGTATCGTTTTGGTGATTTTCATATTTTGCTATGGGGCTGGATTAATAGGCCTGCATAAGCGCGAATTATATAAAAACAAAGGTATTTTTGTTCTGGTTGTTAGCGCCTTGCTAGTGGGGTATGGGGCGTATTTTTATAAAACCGTCAAGCTTAATTCTTTCGGGAAATCTGCAGTCATGGATCTCCTTGCAAAAGATCAAAGCACGCCAATAGGCTATTTATCGCAAATTGGCCTGACTGCAGACTTGTATTTGGGGACGGAGAAACTTATCAAGCGCCGTCGAGAATCTAATGTAGAAATAACCAGCCTGTCGAATCAATCAAATATAGAAACCATTGTTTTTGTGATCGGTGAGTCATCACGGCCGCACAACTGGTCCCTCTACGGTTATAACAAGGAAACAACCCCGAATCTCGGTAAGCAGGCGGGGATTTTCAAGTTTAATAATATCTGCACGACAGCCCCCTATACCTCGTTCGCGGTTCCTTCAATGCTGAGCCTTGAGCCTATATCGGATTGGGACGCCATTGCGTCAACCAAATCATTGGTGAGTATATATCGCGCAGCCGGGTACATGACCTATTGGTTGTCTGTACAGGAGGTTGATAGCTTTGGCGGAATAATTCCACAAATAGCAGCAGAGGCACAATACCGTCAATATTTTGAGAGAAGCTATGATGGAGCATTGATTTCAGAATATAAAAAAATACTAAAGAAAAGCGATACAGAAAAGAAAGCCATATTTATTCATGTCAAGGGTAGTCATTTCGAGTATTCACGCCGGTATCCAGAACATTTCGATAAATTCAAGCCGTCAACAAACAGCTTCAAAGACAAAATCACCGCGGAATATGATAATAGTATTTTGTATACGGACTGGCTATTGAGCACAATTATTGATCAGTTGAAGTCAAGCAAAAAACCATCTGTCTTGTTTTATTCGTCGGATCATGGTGAAAACATGATGGATGACAGTCGAGGGCTCTTGGGTCATGGAATTGGCAATAAATATGACCTCCCGGTTTCGGCATTTATCTGGGCATCCAATAATATTTCAAGCCCGCAATCGCTCAAGCTTTTAAAGCTGAGGGAAAGAGAAAGTCAGAAAATCAGCATATCATCCTTGCCTCATACTCTTTTAAATATCACAGGGGTTTTCACGAGCAAGTATAAAAGTTCGGATGATTTATTAAGTGATGATTTTGTATCGTCGAAATGTCCACATCTGCTCGGCGCAGGCTATGTTCCATCGTTTGATTTTGACACCTATTAAGCAACCCTCGGGCTAGTTACTGGCTCGCCGGCGTGCGTGATGATGCTGTATTGGCAGGGGTCGGCTGCGCGTCGCCTAAGGTTGTGCTTGCGTGACGCCTTTTTTCAAAAACAACCAGTTCGACGCCTGCAAGCCGTCGAACTTGATTGTATAGCGGCCATCAAGGTAGGTCGCGGGCAGCTTCTTCATTTGTCCCAGAATGCCGTGGGTGAACAGTGTCAAGCCTTGCGGCGCCTGGATGGTTAGCGTGCCCTCGAGGGGCTCAACGTAAAAAGGTATTTTTTTGTCGTCTTGGGGGATGGCACGGGTGCCTAACGAAATCAGTAAATCGTGCGATCGGCCCACAGGCGCGTCGTCCAGACTCTGAACTACCACACTGGCGTTGGCGGTCTTCACTTGAACCTGAATGTTGCCAATGCTGATCGACTCACCGCCGATCCAGCCGGTAGCGGCCTGGGTACGCGGTGTATTGATGGTGTAGATGCCCTGTTTCCAGTTGCGCTTTAGCTCACCCGTGTCTGTCGTGGACTCGCTGGCATTGGCGTCCAGCAGCGACTGGTCAGGGTCATGAAATTCCTGTGCATTGCTTGGGATAACGCTCTGTTGCAACCAGGGCAATTCCGGCGTCTGTGGCATCGCGATTTCCAGCTTGCCTTTCTCCATGGCTGTGCGCAGTAGAGCAGAGTTGGCCGGTGTGATCATGTGGTTGAACAGGGTGCTTGGCGTCGGCGCGAAGACGTAGGTCGTTGTTGCTTCGCGAACGTCTGCACGGCGGTAAAGCAAGGCGGCGGCGGGCAGAGTGGCCAGCATTGCAGGGTCGTTATAGGCGTGCCAGTTGTCGGCACTCATCCCTTCGCCCCCCAGTGGCTCCTGGCTGTAGGCATATTGCATTAGTGCATCCCAGCCTTGGTGGCGGGCGGTGCCGGCGATATAGAGTGGCAGCGAGTGACGGTCTGGTGTCGGGAAGGGCTCATTGTTCCACTCGGTGACGGTCAAGGGTTTGCCGGTGACCTGGCCGGCGGCAATCCAATTCACTATGCCCTCGCTGTAGAGCGGGTTTTTCTCTATCTGTCCCGAGCCCCCGTAGCTATGGACGTCGATTACGTCGCCGGCGGTAAGGGCCGGCAAGGAGTTCAGGCTATCGCCGCCCCAGCTGCTGGTCGTGGCGATGGGGACCTTCACGCCTATTCCACGCAGGTGTTGAATCATGTCGACGTTGAAACGTCGCTCCAGATCGTTAAGGAACAGCTTGGAGGGGCCTGGCACCCAGGCGCGCCAGGTCTGGTCTGCCGATAGATTGTGCTGCTTGGCAAAGGCCTCGGCCTCGGCCATGTAGATTTTGTTGTGCTTTGGTACGTTCTTGTCTGGCAATAGGGCGTTGCCAAAGTGGCGGGTGACGTCGTTTTCGTTGGTTATCAGTACGGCGGCGATCGCCGGGTCGTCTTTGTAGGCGAGACCGGTATAGCTGTTTACATGGGTCATGTAGGCTTCGGTAGTGCGCTTCATGGCTTTCTGAATGGTGAGATTCACATAGGAATAGCCCTTGAGATAGGCAAAATTTTGCTCTTCTTTTGGCAATTCATCGAAGCCATAAATGTTGTCGTTTTCAGTAAAGACTCGCTGGACGTGCATATCAAGCCACACATAAACGCCTTCGTCTTTCAGGCACTTGATCCACCAGTCGATTTTTTTCAGCGATTCCGGGCTCAGTTGCTGGGTGTTACGCGTGAGCCTGCCGTCGCCAAAGATGTTCGGGAAGACCCAAGGCGAGTCATGGTGGTGCAGTCGTACGAGATTGAAGCCCAGTGCCGACAGGCGTTTGGCCTGCTGCTTGATTGCATCGTCTGGCGTGAGGAACAGCGTGTAGGCCGAAAGGTTGGTGCCCCAGAAACGCGCCGCAGTGTTGTCCGCAAATAACAATTGCTCGCCGGAGGCTTTGATGAAGCCGCGCTTGCCTGCAGGTTTTTCCTGAGCGTTGAGAAAGGACAGGTCGACCGGCGAGGTTTTCCAGTCGAGCTTGTCAGTCGGCCAGCTCTTTGGGTCCGACAGCCCGAAGCGCTCGGTACTGGTTGGGCCGACCGCCACATCGCCAGAAACGCTCAAGGTGGCTGTGAAATCCTGGCGGCCTGGTTTGATCGTGTTCTTGTAGAAAAAAGCACGCACCTCGGATTTATCGCCCGGTTCGAAGTACACACTCGCCAGTGCGGGCTCGAAGCGCATTTCGATGCGTCGCCCTTGTGCACTGCCCCAGGACCAGCCGCGGTTGTCGGGTAGCAAAGTGGGCTCGCCCATTTCTCCAGCGAAAAGGGCGGGGTCGAACGTGAAGACGATGCCGCCACCTGACACGCCCCACTTCATGCTGTGTGCATCCAGGGTAAAGTTCCAGGTCAACTTATGCTCGTCTTGCTTCTGAATCTGCGCAGTCAAGTCGAAATCCAGCGCTTTGTTTTTGCCTGCAAGGGAGTATCGATAAGGGGTGTTGACCTTGAATTCGGTCTGCAAATACGTCCAGTCCCAGCTCTTCCCAAAGAACGAGAATGTCGTAGCAACTACCGGACTGCCACCACGCACCAGCATTGGCAGGCCGTTGCGCTCATCCACACTGACGACCCAGTCCGACGCCCAGGTCCTGAACGGCCAAACAACAAGGCACAGGAGAACCAGGAGCTGCATAGGAGTGCGGCGAAACAGAGTGGTCATTGGAATTACCTGAGTTGAAGGTTGGCACTCGCAGTGACTGCAGTTGAAGTGTGCTTGAGCCTGCGCGCCATCTGAGCATAGGCAACTCCCAGTCCAGCCACCGACCAATACACCACAGGGATCACCGTGATACTGCTAACGGTAACGATGGTGATCAGGATCCCGGCCAGCGTCGCCAGAAGTGCACGTCCGAGTCGGCGTGCCTCATCGTCTTCGTTGGGGAACGAACGCATCCCCTTGCGGATGCCCTGCAGAACACTGACGAAAAAAACCACGAAAAGCGTCAAACCAATCAAACCGAACGACAGCGCTACGCCGATATAGGTGTTCACGATATCGATGATCCCCTGGCCTTGAGTCAAGGACTGCATTTCCGGTGTGCTGCGGTAATCGAAAGAACCCAGCCAAGGGTTGCGCTGGATAACGATCACGGCGTTATCAATCAAGCGCTGCCGGTAGGTAATATTTTCTACTTCCACCGTGCCGATAAACGGCAGCAGATCAAGCACTTTTTGCCCGCCCGGCGCGACGGCCAGCAAGGGAAGGGCGAGCACCCCGGCAGCCGCCAGCAGCATCAGGCGTTTGACCGCTTTACGGCCGGTGCCGATGAACACGACGATCATGGCGGCTGCGCCGACCCAGGGTCCACGCGACAGCGGCACGTACAGACCACCGGCGAGCAACAGCGCGCCGAGGCTGCGCTGCAATTTGCTACGTACATCCTCCTGCAAGTACAGGTAAAAGCCGATGGCCACGCTGATGACGAAGCCCAGCGCAATGGCCTGGCCGGTGGTGGCGCTGGCGCGCAATGAGCCACCACGACTCAAGTAGCCGGACTCCCATTGCATGCCCATGGCGTTGACAACCGCGCTGTACAGCTGCCAGTGCTTGGAAAATTCGAAGAGACCTATAAGCGACAGCACCATGGCGGCGAGTACAAAACCGAACAGAGCGTCCTTGAAGTCGCTGAGGTTCTTCAGCGCCCGGCTGGCAACGTAGTAAGGCAAAAAAACTTCGATGAACAGGTAGAGCATTTGGCGCAAGGTGTCGGTGACCGTGGTGTCTCGCAGGTAAAGCAGGCTCGTCAGCACGATGTTGGCGGCTAACAGCTTGTCAGGCCAGGTGCGCCCGAAAGGGACCGTGTCTGCTCGCCTGCGCAGAGCGAAAAAAGCCGGAAGCAACACACACAGTGCCAGTAGACGAACATGGTTCAGGGTAAAAAAATAGTTCATCAGGCCGAAGCCGGGAATTTCTGCCGGGGCCGGCGGGATGAGAAACAGCAGAAGGAAAAATAGCGCCACGGGATTGCGTTCGCTTTTTCGTGCGAAGGTCAAAACGATCGCGGCAATGCCCGCGTACACCCAGAAACTGTGCGAAACAAAGGCCAGTAGCGTCAATACGAACCACAGATTGCGCCGACGAGTGAAATCACGGTCGGGAATCAGGTCTGCTGCTGGTCGACGTGCCATGGCAAAAACGATGCCGGCAAGGACCAGAATGACGATTAACGCTCGGAAGTGCTCAGGCATGGATGATTGGACTTATTGATTGATGAGCGACGGCTAGTGGAATGGCCAAAGGCGACTATAGTTCCTTTTGAGCCATTGAGTCCGGGGATGATGTTATGTCGTTAGTTGATTTGTCGCCATCGTTGGGCCTTCGTAAGCGAGCGATCTCTGCTGGGGCATGGAATCTCGGGGCGCTGGTTACGTCTCAAGCCTTTCGCTTGGGCGGCAACCTGATAATGGCCCGTCTGCTGATGCCGGAGATGTTCGGCATCATGATGATCGCCATCACCGTTTCGCTGGTTCTGCACTTGCTTTCCGACGTCGGCTTGCGCCAGAACATTATTCAGAGTCCGCGTGGCGACGATCCGGTGTTTCTCAATACCATCTGGACCGTGCAGATCGTGCGCGGCTTTATCCTTTTTGCTTCGACACTTCTCCTCGCGGCCCTCGCCTGGTTTGCACAGACCCACAATCTGTGGCCGGTCAATTCCACCTACGCCGCACCCGAGTTGCCGCTGGTGTTGGCCGTGACCAGTTTCTCGGCAATCATCACTGGTTTTCAGTCGACGAAAATCGACCTGGCAGTGCGCGCTTTCCAGCAAAAGAAAGTGGTACTCACCGAGTTTGCGTCCCAGCTCACCGGGCTGTTGGTGATGCTGGGCATCGGTTACTTCACCAGGTCCATCTGGTCACTGGTGGCTGCGGGTCTGGTCTCAGCGATGGTCAGCACGCTGGTGGGGCATTTCTGGTTCGAGGGCCCGCCTAACCGTCTGCAGTGGGAACGTTCTGCGCTCAAGGAATTAGTCGGCTTCGGCCGTTGGATACTGTTGTCGTCGGCAGTGGGCGTATTGGCCATGTACGGTGATCGTATCTGGTTCGGCGGCAGCATGACGACCAGTGAACTGGGCGTTTACTCCATTGCCGTGCTGATCTTGGGAGCTGTTCAGCTTGGGTTGCAAAAGATATTCGGGGCCGTGGCCTTGCCGGCCTTCAGTGAGGCCTCAAGAACTAATGACACCGTACGGCTCCAGGCTTTGTACTACCGCTTGAAATTGATGATCGATCTTGCCTGTCTGTTTTTATGTGGACTGTTCTTGACTGGCAGTCCACTGCTCATCAGCGTTTTGTACGATGAGCGTTACGCCCAGGCCGGGAACATGATGGCCATTCTTTCACTCTCTTTTTTCACAATGCGCTACATGCTGGCGCATCAGGTCTGGATTGCCTTGGGGCACACAAAATACCAGGCCATGGATAACATTATTCGCGCGGTCGCGTTGTGGGTGCTGCTGCCTCTGCTGCTGGCGATTGGCGGGGTCGAATATGCGATTTGGGGCGCAGCCTTATATACGTTTCCTACGCTTATCCTGGTTTTTTATGTCAATTGTCGTCTGGGGCTGTTCAATCTCAAGCGTGAACTGGTAGTACTGCCAATGCTGGCGGTGGGGGCTTTGTGTGGGGAGTTGTTGACGAGTATTGCTAACTGGCTTTGATTTGATCTATTTCTCTTGATGTTTCCAAAGCTGTGGCACAGCGTCGCCATTGAGGTGTTGATGGCGGCCGCCAAAAAAATGTGACCTTGATGTGCAGTTGAAATTTCCAGCGTAATCTCGATGTCGTGGAGCTTTGAATCATGAGAGAAACTGATTTGAATACCTCTGTGAACGGTCGCAGAGGCTTCCTCCAGGCATTTGTCCTGTTGAGTCTTGGGGGGTTTATGTTCGGCTTTTCCAAAGCCGTTGCTCGGCCTTCTGCTGCTAAATCCGAGTTTGTTGTAATCAACGGATGGGTGCTGCCTGCCCAGCATTTTCGGCAAACACAAGCATGATCAAAGACTACCAATCGCAGAAAGAGCTCCGCGACCACTATGACGTCTGCGTCATCGGTGGGGGCCCAGCCGGCATTACGCTGGCCTTGCGTTTAGCCGGTAATGGTCGGCGTGTGGTGCTTGTCGAGGGCGGTGGGCACGAGTATTCACCGGCCTCGCAAAACCTCTACAAGGTCTCATCGTCAGGCCTCGAGGTCTACGCTGAGGAAACACGCTTGCGCTTTCTTGGCGGGACCTCCAATCACTGGGCCGGGCGATGCCGTCCCTTTGAACCGTCCGACTTTACCGTGGGCCCTCCGGTGCGCTTACCCGGTTGGCCCATCGCGTATTCCGAGATGGAGCGTAATCTGCCGGCGGCCATGGATATTGTAGATCTTCCGCCGCTCTCTGGATTCAAGGCTATCAATGCGACTTTGGACGGCGTCGAATTTGAAGCTGATCGTTTCCTGCTAAGCCCGCCGACGCGATTTGCACAAAAATATGCCAAGGAACTTAATGAGACCGAGGGGCTTGATGTCTTCATCAATTGCAACTGTGTCGATCTTGAGTTTGACAGCAAGACCGGCAGCATAGCGACAGTGGTCGTCTCGGACTACGAACTGCATCGAGAGCGAGTCACGGCAAAACAATTCATTTTGGCGACGGGCGCGATCGAGAATGCCAGGCAACTGCTCAACAGTGAGTCCCTGGCAGCTGGCGGTATCGTCAGCAAGGATGGTTACGCGGGTAGATGTTTCATGGAACACCTGAACGTCGATCTGGGTACCTTCATCCTGAAAGACGGGCAGGGTACCGATGCTCGACAGTACTTCACGACCGATGCATTCGTGATGGAGCACAGGTCAGGTAAAGGGAATGTGACGGCCTCGCTTGTAGCTGAAGTGAAATCCTATGGGCGAATGGCTGCCATCAAGAGCTTTTTCGAGAACCTCGTCTGCGAAGTGGGTGCGGCGCACAAGATTGAATTTATTGCCAAGTTCAATTGCCCTGGGGATGGGGTGCTCGGCACGCTGATCGAGCAGTTTCCCAACCCCAATAGCCGCCTCTCGTTGCTGGACGAGCGAGATGCGTTAGGGATGAGAAAGGTAAACGTTCATTGGGAACTAAGCCCCGAAGACAGAAATACCATCAAGTCCATCGGGCTCGAAGTGGCAAAGTGTTTTGCTGACACAGGGCTGGGCTTTGTCAAGTTGGAAGAATGCGTGTATGACGTCGATTTGCGCCTGAAGGTCAATCCCCATGCTCATCATATGGGGACCACACGGATGTCGACGTCGCCTGAGTTTGGCGTTGTCGACGAGAACTGCAAAGTGTTCGGTGTCGAGAATCTTTACGTTGCGGGCAGCAGTGTCTTCGCTACAGGCGGTGCCTGTAACCCCACGATGCCTCTTTTGCAGCTTGCTCTACGGCTGGCGGATTATCTTAACCATCAAATGGGCCCGGTGGTGGGCAGGTATTCCTGAGTGGACGCATTTGTGGTTTTTTTGAGTGTTGAATTTCAGGGAGACGTCTACGCTTAGGGTAGTGGTAATCAAGAATCAGGGTGTATCTAACCCTGGCACAGATGTATATCGCTGAATTATTGAGGCTGACAGGATGATTGGTCTACTAAAGCGTACTATTGCTCATATTGCCAAAACCACGGGGCGTGGAACCTCGCTCTATAAAAAATTCTGTAAACCGGACGGGTATGAATGGGCTAAGCACCTCGCTCGATGGGGATCTCTGCACTCCATCGGCAAAGGCGTATGGATCAATCTTGGGTGCAACATAACTGATCCTACGCTAGTGCGACTCGGAAATAATGTAGGTTTATCTGATTGCACGCTGTTCGGCCACGATGGAATAGTCGGCTTGCTCGATGTACGCTTTGGTACAAAACTTGACTCTGTCGGCCCTATCGACATACGTGATAATTGTTTTGTCGGTTATGGCGCTATCATCATGCCGCGTGTGACTATTGGTCCAGATTCAATTGTCGCCGCCGGTGCTGTAGTAGTAAAAGATGTTCCGCCTGGGGTAGTGGTTGGGGGAAATCCAGCCAAGGTTATCTGTACATTGGAAGAGCTGTTGGCGAAAGTCGAAGAGCGCTGCGCCACTTATCCGTGGATTGACCTCATCAGGCAGCGCAATGGTTTATATGACCCGGAAGTTGAACCAAAGCTTAAAGCAATGAGAGTACAACATTTTTTTGGCGAGCAGCCCAATGGTTAGTGCTCCCCTTGATGTATTGGTCGTTAATTACAATACAGCGGCTCTGTTGCAACCGATGTTTAATGCGTTACGCCAGTCTCATAGTGTGGGCCGCACACGCTATTTGGTGGTGGACAATGCCTCTGCCGATAATTCGCTGGAGTGTCTGGCAACTATTTGTCCAGAAGCGTTGCAGCTGGCCAATGAAAATAATGTTGGCTTTGGGCGTGCCAACAATCAATTGGTTGAACACCTGCAGGGCAAGTATGCGTTGCTCCTCAATACCGATGCCTTCGTTGCTGCGGATACGCTGAGCACGACCCTCGACTATATGGAGACTCATCCTGATTGTGGTGTCCTGGGCGTTCGGTTGGTTGGACGAGAGGGAGATTTGCAAGCCTCCTGCCGCTATTTTCCGACGCCGTTGAATGTCTTCCTCTCGCGCACAGGGCTTGAGCGCTTTTTCCCTGGGGTGAAGAGGGTCGACGACATGGCTTGGGATCATGCTTCGGTGCGTGAGTGCGACTGGGTGCCCGGGTGCTATTACCTGATCCGCCGTGAAGTCATCGACCAGGTTGGCTTGTTCGATCCGCGCTACTTCCTTTATTTCGAGGAGGTAGATCACTGCAAGCGCGTTAAACAGGCGGGCTGGAAGGTGGTTTACTACCCGCATACCACGGTGGTGCATATCGGCGGTGAAAGTGCCAAGTCTGTTGACAAACTCAATGCGATTTGTCACCAGCTGCCCACATTACAAATCGAAAGTGAGCTTTTGTACTTCCGCAAGCACCACGGTCTAGTGGGTTTGGCCGCACATATGGTGTTGGTGAGTCTGGGTGATCTGATTTTGGCGCTCAAGGCGATAGTGAAAGGCCACGACTGGGCTGCCATAGGGGCGTGTTGGCAGCATGCTCGTGTGACCTGGGCGTTGCTGCGTGATACCAAATTCGCTAGCCAACCCACACGGTAGAGCAATTTATGTTCGAAAACATACGTGCTGACTTGCGTGCCTACGCGGGAGATTGGGGGGCTCAGGGGTTTTGGGTGATGGTGGTTTATCGTTTTGGGCGCTGGCGCTACGGTGTGCGCCCAGCGCTGTTGCGTAAATTGCTCTCCTTTATATACAAAGTGCTCTTCAAACTGGTGCAGATCGTCACGGGTATCGAGCTGCCGTGTGAGGTTGTGATCGGGCGTAACTTCGTCATCGATCATTTCGGCGGAATCGTGATCAGTGGCTATGCGCAGTTTGGCGATGATTGCCGTATTCGCAATGGCGTCGTCGTGGGCCTTAAGAATGTGAATGAGCCGATTGCCCCGGTGATGGGTAACAATGTTGATATCGGTTCAGGGGCCAAGGTGCTGGGCAATATCCGCATTGGTAACAATGTCGTGATTGGTGCCAATGCTGTGGTGCTGACCGATGTGCCAGACGACTCGGTGGCAGTGGGTGTGCCTGCGACTATCAAGAAAAGGAAGTACGCAGAAGCGAGGGAATGCACATGAACCACCGGATGGGTTACTTCAATTGCGTCGCTGAGTGAACGCCATGGCTACGGGTATGGGTGTCGTTGTTATCGGTCGCAATGAAGGTCCACGTCTGGAACGTTGCCTGGCTTCACTGGTCGGTGCGGCGCAGAAGGTCGTTTATGTCGACTCTGGATCAACGGATGGTTCAGTGCAGATTGCCTTGGCGCTTGGGGTCGCCGTGGTCGAGTTGGATATGACGATTCCCTTTACGGCTGCGCGCGCGCGCAATGAAGGATTCGCCTGTGTGCAACGCTTATTGCCAGCGATGCGTTATGTGCAGTTTGTCGATGGTGATTGCGAGGTTGTCGGTGGCTGGCTGCCCCAGGCACAGGCCTTTCTTGATACACATCCTGACGTCGCGGTGGTCTGTGGACGGCGCCGCGAACGTTTTCCACAGCACTCGGTTTACAACTTACTGTGTGATCTCGAATGGGATACGCCGGTAGGTGAGGCCAGGGCATGTGGTGGCGATGCGCTGATGCGGGCTGACGCCTTCGCCGAAGCGTCCGGGTTTCGACCGGATCTCATTGCCGGGGAAGAGCCTGAATTGTGTATACGTCTGCGTAGGAATGGATGGAAGGTCTGGCGTCTGGGTGAGGAAATGACTTTGCACGATGCCACCATGACCCGGTTCGGCCAATGGTGGCAGCGTACCCTGCGCGGTGGTTACGCCTATGCCGAGGGCGCATTTTTGCATGGGGCGGCACCAGAGCAGCATTGGTTACGTGAGTCGCGCCGTGCCTGGTTCTGGGGATTAGGTGTCCCGCTGGCGACTGTTATCGCGAGTTTGATGTTGGGGTGGTTTGGGCTGCCTCTGCTGCTGGTCTATCCATTGCAGGTCGCGCGCTTGGCCCGCAGGGGCGATAGATCCACGCGCGAAAACTGGCTGCGGGCTTTCTTTCTCGTGCTGGGGAAATTTCCCGAGATGCTCGGGCAAGTCAAGTTTCTTTTGAACAGATTCGGCGCCGGCAAGACGGCGTTGATCGAATACAAGTGAGACTGCGATGAATAATTGGGTGATATTAAAAAGCGTATTGTTTTTACATGCAGGGTATTCGTTAAGAGCGTTGAATAATAAGTTTAAAATGCTGATTTTAGTTGTAAAAAACTGGTCTGAACTAAAATTGTTTTTCTGGCGCATGTCAAACGCTCTTGGGAAGTCCGGTGTTGAGCAGTTGGGCGGGGATTGTGTGGGTGTTGTTCATTGGCCATACATCAGTAGAAGCTGGAGTTCTCAGAATAAACTTAGCGTATTAGCCTCGCATTACGAAGTCGTCACCAAAAGCTGTCCGCAGCTGTTGCTGCTGGGGCGAAATGAAAGTTTGATGTTGAGCGATTTATCGGCGTTCGCGGCGGGTTGTTCCTTGGTTCTGGATCGTCCGGTATGGTTCATGCGTGAAGGGGAGTTGGTGTTGAACCTGTTTCAGGGCGATTTACGTATTGCATCAATAGCATTCACCTTGTGTCGCACGGACACTGAGTTGTGCATTTTTATCGGTGCAGTTCAAGGAATACACAAAGGCGTGGAGAGTGATCGGTCCTTGAGTATTTATAGGGACCTGACAAAAGATTTTGAAGGTCTTCGGCCAAGAAGTTTTCTGATTGAAGTGATTAAATATATTGCAATCAATATTGGTGTTGGGAGGATTTATGCGGTAGGGGATGGGTATCGTCATCATCGTCATCCGTACTTCGGTGCTGAAAAAGCTAAAGAGCTTGCGGCCAATTATGATTTGATCTGGCTGGAGCATGGAGCGACTCCGTCAGAGCGCGAAGATTTTTTTGAGATTCCCATGGTCCCGTCCAAGAAGGCGCTTGAAAGTATTCCTTCAAAAAAACGCGCCATGTACCGCAGACGTTACGAACTTCTAGATGATACTTTTAAGAAAATAGACAACGTGTTGGTAGGCAGTTATAGCAGCCACCGTGTTGCGAATTGATGTTCGTGTTACCTGTACTGCTGTGGGATTACCTGCAGTAATAATCCACCGCAACGACAACTAAGCTTGGTTCCTATGCGTATCGCGTATTTCATCAATCAATACCCCAAGGTCAGCCATAGCTTCATTCGTCGCGAGATTTTGGCGTTAGAGCGTCTGGGCTTTGTGGTGCAGCGCATTGCTCTGCGTGGCTGGGATGCCGAGTTGGTGGATGCCGAGGACGTGTCCGAACGCAGTAAAACGTGTTATGTGCTGCAGGGCGGAGTCAAAGGCCTGTTAGTGCCTGCGCTGCAGGTGCTGCGCGCCCAGCCGCGACGCTTTTTTTCGGCGCTGTGGCTGGCGCTACGCATGGGCCGGCGTGCCGATCGACCCTGGCCGTACCATGTGGTCTATTTGTTTGAGGCATGTCGCGTGCTGTCTTGGTTGCAGGCGTTCGGCGCCGAGCATGTGCACGCGCATTTCGGCACTAACTCAACCGAGGTGGTGATGCTGGCCAATGCACTCGGCGGGCCAGCGTACAGCTTTACCGTGCACGGCCCGGAAGAGTTCGACAAACCACAGTTCATTCATTTGGGCGAGAAAGTCCGGCGCGCGGCTTTTGTCGCGGCGATCAGTTCTTATGGGCGCAGCCAGCTGTTTCGCTGGGTGGCTCACGCGCACTGGCCAAGGGTAAAGGTGGTGCACTGTGGGCTGGAGCGGGCGTTTCACGATGTGCCGGCCGTTGCCGTCCCATCCGCGCCGCGGTTGGTTTGCGTGGGTCGTTTGTGTGAGCAGAAGGGACAACTGTTGTTGCTTGAGGCCGCCCGCATCCTGGCAGCGCAAAACGTGGAGTTCGAGATAGTACTGGCCGGCGATGGGGAAATGCGTGCGCCAATCGAAGCCCTGATTGCACAGCATGGCTTGCAGGCGCAGGTGCGAATTACCGGCTGGATCAGCAGCGAACAGGTGCGTGCGGAAATTCTTGCGGCGCGGGCCTTGGTGTTGCCAAGCTTCGCCGAGGGCTTGCCGGTGGTCATCATGGAAGCCATGGCGTTGCGCCGACCTGTGCTGACGAGCTATGTGGCGGGCATTCCCGAGTTAGTGCGACAGGGTGAGAACGGTTGGTTGTTTCCCGCTGGAGCTGTCGATGAGTTGGCGGCGGCGCTGGCGAACTGCCTCGCGCAACCTGTCGAGGTGTTGCAGCGGATGGGCGAGGCGGCTTATCAGAGAGTGCTGGAGCGCCACGACATCGATACTGAAGTGGCCAAGTTGGCTAATTTGTTTAGGGCGCAAGCATGATCACGTTACTTAGTTGGCTGTTCAGCTCACTGCTGATACTCATCCTCCTGCCGGTGTTGGTGCTGTTTGTGCAGGTGCTGATGGCCTGCCTGCCTGCGCGATCGCGCTCGTCGGCGCAAGGATCGCGACCTCGGGTGGCGGTGTTGATACCGGCACACAATGAATCCTCGATCATCGTCGCGACATTAAACAGCATTCGGCCGCAGCTGCTTTTGGGTGATCGACTATTGGTGGTGGCGGATAATTGTTCTGACGACACGGCCGCGCTGGCCCGCACGGCGGGCGCCGAAGTGGTGGAGCGCAGCAATGATCAGCAGCGTGGCAAGGGTTATGCGCTGGACTGTGGGGTGCATCATTTAGCGAGCGACGCGCCGGACGTCATGATTGTTATCGATGCGGATTGCCAGGTGGCTGAGGGTTCTATCGAGCGTTTGGCAATCTGTTGCATCGATTCAGGGCGGCCAGCGCAAGCACTTAATTTAATGCGTGCTCCAGCAGGTTCCGGGTTAAAAGTCCGGCTTGCCGAGTTTGCCTGGTGTGTGAAGAATCGGGTGCGGCCGCATGGTTGGACGAGGCTTGGTTTGCCCTGTCAGTTAATGGGCACGGGAATGGCTTTAGTCTGGCGGGATCTGACTTTGATCAATTTAGCCAGTGGCCACATTGTTGAAGATTTGAAGATGGGCCTGGATTTTTGCCGAAGCGGCAAGCCGCCTTTTTTTTGCCCCGATGCTCTGGTGACCAGTTATTTTCCGCGCAGCGATGAAGGCTTAACTACTCAGCGTACGCGCTGGGAACATGGTCATCTAGGGGTCATTCTTGGTGATGCGCCAAAGCTGGTAGTAGAGTCGATTACTCGGCGTAACTGGAGCCTGCTGGCTATGACGGTGGATTTATGGGTCCCTCCATTGGCCTTACTGACTTTAGTGTTGGGGGCGTTCTTTAGCCTGTCATGGCTAGTATTTATGCTCGGCGGTGCTTTGGTGCCCGCATTGATAGCTTCTGTCGGGGTGGCAATATTGAGCGTGACTATCTTGTTGGCCTGGAGCCAATTTGGTCGCGGGATCATCTCTTTTTCGGCCTTGTTGTATGCGCCGTTCTACGCGCTGAAGAAAATCCCTCTGTACATAGGTTTTGTGCTTAAGCGCCAAGTTGAATGGGTGCGGTCCAAGCGAGATGACATTTAATGCGCGTTTTGGCTTGGCGGCACAACTGGCAAACGATTATCCAGAAACTTAGGGTGGTCAGTGATGTGGGTGATGAACAAGGATTGATTGACGCTTTATCCAAGACTGAGTCGACGACGGTGCTTGGATTCGTCAATGCCCATGCCATGAACTTGGTGGCGGGTAACCCTGATTACTATAACGCGCTGTCGGCTGCTGACGTGTTATTACGGGATGGCTCTGGCATGGCGATCCTGTTTCGTCGATTCGGCTTAGCGCCGGGGCTAAATATGAATGGCACCGATTTCATCCCCAAATTACTGGCAGCGTTCAAGGGCCGGCGCGTGGCTTTCTGGGGTACTGAAGAGCCCTTTCTCGCCAATGCGGTGCAGCGTAGCGAAGCGATATTTGCGGTAAATGTCGTCTCTGCTCACCATGGTTTTGCTGAGGTGGATGCCTACATAAACCTTGCCCGGCAGTTGCAGCCAGAATTGGTGGTGCTGGGGATGGGCATGCCCAAGCAAGAAGCTGTTGCTGCCAGGTTAGCCGCCAGCGGCGTGCCATGTCTGGTCGTGTGCGGAGGGGCGATTCTGGATTTTCTCGGCGGCAAGGTGACTCGTGCTCCGCAATGGGTGCGTCGTCTCGGTTGTGAGTGGGTGTTCAGGCTAATCGGTGAACCAAAGCGATTATTCAGTCGCTATGTGGTGGGTAATCCGATGTTCTTGTTGCGCACATTGATCTACAGGGATTCCTGACGTTACAGGTATTTGACGCCTGGCTGGCGCCTTAAAAAACACGTCTGAAGTATCTTGCAAAACCCCGGCGTTGCACCTTTACTCAGGTTGGAATTATCGACTTGACGGGTACTCAGCTGTCGAGCTTTCATTTCGAGTAGTTAGGTTATTGATTTGTAAACTCAAATGGCCCTTCCTTGAATTGTACTGATAACCAAATGAAAAAATACATAACAGCATTCATGCGTAAGTTAATATCTCCTTCAATTCGCTTTGAGCTAAGGAAAGCTGTCGCCTGGCTGCGAGATATACGTGGGAGGGCATGTTTTTGGCGCTGGGAAGTTGCCAGGTTCAAACTGCGAGAAGACAGCACCCATGACATTCTCTATGTGGGCAGGAAAACACAGCGGGAATTTGTGAAGGTTCTACTGGGCGCTGAATCTCAAGCGGTTGATAGCCCGTTCAAGTTGGATAACTCAGACCGGACGGTGTGGGTCAGTGAAATGCCGACCTTGGGTGCATTGTATGTCCCTCAATATTTGAGTGCTGTCGTTCCGCTGAGCAGGTCAATTGAGGATATTACGGCCAGGTACAATACCGAGTTACGTCGAAATCTGCGCAAGAATCGGCTGCGCTATCGTATGAAACAGGCCTTGAACGATGACGAAATTGAAATCGCAGATCGGGAAATGCTTAAGCCCTATGCCAGCGCCAGGCATGGAGCATCCGCCTCTCAAATTGAATCGCATGAGGTTCAAAGGGTGGCAAAAAATGCCGGGCGGCTCGATCTAGTTCTGTTGGAGGATGAAATTGTTGCGTGCCATCTTGGGTGCGTAATTACCCGGGCAGGAAAACGCTACTGGAGCACGGTCCGTTTCGGCTATCCCGATGTTGTATTTTCAGATGCTAAAAAGTTACGTGAAATTAACTCGATTACCACGTTCATGGCGCTTGAGTGGGCGATAGAAAATGGTTTTGATTATTATGATATCGGAACTTGCCTGGCACGCCCGGACGACGGACTTCTCGAGTGGAAAAGACGGCGTGGCGGTAATGTAGATACGCTGGGCAACCACGGCTATTTCTTTGTTCGACTGCCCAAGGAGGGCGCAGCCCAATTTCTTTGGGAGACACCTCTATTTGCTGTCGAAGGCAAAAAGCTGACACTTCATCTTGGGTTACCGGACGGGCCGAGTGATGAGGAGGTCGCGGGGCGATATCGTGAAATGGGTTTTGGTGGACTATTCAAAATATACCTTCATTGTTCCAGACAACCGGAAGAGGTACTTCTCGACACCTTGCGCAGCCGCTACGCTCATCTGACATTACTCCCTGTCCTGGAAACTATTGTATCCACCTGAATAGGTTGCTGATTTAAAGAAGTGCGGTTGACGTGTTTGGCCTTGAACGCTATTTCTGTATAACCACATTATGGCGGGGTGGATATGTCGGAATTTAATGCATTGCCCCGTGGCGGCCAATCACAGTGGAGCCTTGCTGCGTATAAACACATTCTTAAAACACGACTTATACGGAAACCGTCGTTAACGCTGCAAAGTCTAGCCGTGAAAGCGTGGGAAATTGCTCCAGGCGAAATCTCGATGGCTCCACCCGCTTTTTTCCTTCCCAATCAGCTCGAACGTGTGACGGGATGGGCAGGGGAGCTTTTTTATCCTTACGAGCATCCCCGTCGCACAATGGAAGGAGTCGGGTGTGTTGAACATGGGCCAACACGAGGCTACCTGCTTAAAGATGTCTGGTTAATTGATGGCACTCTCTACAAAGGTACTGCCAAATCTTCGTTGTCGCCTAGAGCTGGATGGTTACCAAAGATTCGTGTAGAAAACGAAATTGATCGCGGTGCGATGTACTGTACGGCGGGAGGGAACAAATGGTTTGGCTCGTGGTTAATGGATGATTGTATAACCTATCCAATAGCATGCGACGAAGGCGTTCCGGTGACGACGGCACTGTCTGCCAACCTTGTTTCCACCGTTACAACCGGCATACTTCACGCCCCCGGATATGAGGACTTGCTTGGTATGACGCCGGTTCGTTTACGTAACGCATTTTTTCGTGAGCTCGTGATCTTTGACGATCTATGTCAAAACCGACATAAGCACATGCGTTTTCGTGTGATGGGTGAAAAGTTGCTCTCACACGTAAAAGTTTGCGATCACCCAGGCGTGTTCATTCTGCGGGGTGGCACGGGTGAATTGCGATTATTACGCAATGAAATAGAACTTGCAGAACGTCTGCGTGAGCGCAGAGGTTTTCGCATTATCGATCCTGCGAAATCCGATGTTCCGACTATCGTGGCGGCCTGTGCCGGCGCAAGAACCGTGGTAGGGATTGAGGGGAGTCATCTTATACACGGCGTTAATGTGCTCCGGCCAGGAGGTTCGCTGCTAGTGTTACAGCCCCCTAATCGCTTCCTCTGTTTTTTCAAATATCTAACGGATCGCGATCACCAAAATTTTGGTTTTGTGGTCGGTACGCCAGAGGGCAATGGCTTTAGTATCGACCCCGATGAGGTTGAACGTACGCTAGATCTATTTCCGTCATGACAGCTATTGAATTCATACCGGGGCAGCATGCCACCCCGGTGTTCTGAGTAATGTCGGGCTAGTAAGCATGTTTGCCGGAGAAGGCAAACACAGTCCGTACAAGAATGACGAAATCGAGCCACAGCGACCAGTTGTTGATGTATTCAATGTCCGAGTCAACACGCCGGATCATCTGATCTATATCCCTCGTTTCACCACGATAGCCACGTACCTGAGCCAGGCCCGTGATGCCCGGTTTAATGTTGTGACGCGCAAAGTAGCCCGAGACGTCGGGCGAGTACTGTACGTCGTGTTGAATAGCGTGCGGGCGAGGCCCCACCAGAGACATTTCCCCCATCAAAACGTTGAACAACTGCGGTAGCTCATCCAGGCTGGTTCGCCGAATAAAGGCTCCCACCCTGGTCATGCGCGGATCATTCTTTTGCGCCTGCTTGACGATGCCGTCTTCCGGCTGATGGTCGACCATGCTTCTGAACTTCCATATCCGAAAAGCTTCTCCACTCCATCCCATGCGTTTCTGACGAAAGAACACGGGCCCGGGGCTATCGACTTTGATGGCAATGGCGACTGCTACCAGAAATGGCGTCGCTAGAACCAAAATGAGAAAGGCCAGGACTTTGTCCTCGAGATTCTTCAAAAACAGACGCATCCCCATCAGCGGAGTTTCAGACAAGGTCAGCACGGGAATGCCGGCAATTTCGCGAACACTGTGGTTGATCAGGCGCAACGAGAAAATATCAGGCACCCAGTTAACAGAAATGTGTTTATCGAACAGCCTTAAATAAACATCCTGGATAACCTCTGAGCCGCCCAGAGGGGTCACGAAATAGACGGTACGAATGGCGTGTTTGATGACTAAGTCATCAAGGTCTGAGATATCACCCAGTATCGCCAGGCGTTGTGCGCCTTCCACAACTTCCTTTCCTCGATCATCGTCCGCGCCAATCAACACACAACCGACGATACGTTCACCCAGCCAGGGATTGTTGCTTATTTTCTTGTGAAGATAGTTGGCCAACTCGCCCGAACCAATGATAAGCGAATTTTCCAATTGCGTCGGGTGGGCCAAAAACTTCTTCTGCATTTCGCGTGTTGCCAGGTGCAAAAGCAGCTGAGCAAAATATCCAATAACAAATAACTCCCCCACCAACAAACGCGAATACTGTTCGCTTTGTTTGGTAAGAAAGGCCATGGCAACTAGAAAACCAAATGTGGCAGTCCAAGCCTTTAAAAGCTTGAAGGCCTTGACGGTAAATCCAACATTACTGTGGTAAATAGCATAGTGGTCGTACACCACGGCCAACGCCCCAAGCAGCAACAGGAGCAGGATGACGTAGTCCTGCGTGATAAAGCCGATATGATAATTGATCAAAAACCACGCAACACCGGTCACCGCAACGCAATCGAGACCGGCCTGAACAACGATACTGGTACTGCTTCTTCGCTGGAGAACGGAACGGGTACTGTTGGGCTCAAAAATCATTTTCAGACCTCATTTGCTTTCCCTCGCGCTCAATGATGAAGAGAATCAGTTGAATTGCCCACGCTTGATAGCGTTATCGTCACCGGCAAGCTACTCATACTTTTGATAAGCCCCTTCACCATCGAAATTAGCAGACTTGGGAGAATCTGGTGACGTGCTCTCACTTTAGCACCACTGTGCAATCATTCACTCAATCGACACGGTTTCAGTCAACCTTCTGCGAAACGTCGAGCTGCTGGGGCTTGACGCCAGAGTTCAAGACTGTCGCTAACGCTTGAGAAGACAATGGGCAAGGCCCACCGCGGCGTCTGCCGTCAGTGCTCTGTCAGTGGTCGGGATTATTCGCAGAGAGGCTGGGCGCGCAGCGATCACTGGGTGTTCGGGAGTGCTTGTTTAAAAGCGTTTGGTGGTGTCACCGGTCTATTAACTTGCGCACAACCTAACCGAATAGCCCTGCCCGTGGGCGTGCGGTCATTGAGGCTTATACCGAGCTGGAATCGGTGTGCATTGCGCACTGATTCCATCGTGGTAAAACGAGACGGCGCCCGCAATGGGCGCCGTCAGCGTTTGGGTCGATCAGACGCGTTCGAACAACACGGCGATGCCCTGGCCGCCGCCGATGCACATGGTCGCCAGAGCATAACGGCCCTGAACACGGTGCAGTTCGTGAATGGCCTTGGTGGCGATAATCGCGCCGGTAGCACCCACGGGATGCCCCAGCGAGATCCCCGAACCATTGGGGTTGACCTTCTCCGGGTCGAAGCCCAGTTCCTGTGCCACGGCACACGCCTGGGCAGCGAATGCTTCGTTGGACTCGATGACATCCAGGTCGGCAATGGTCAGGCCGGCGCGTTTGAGGACCAGGCGGGTCGCGGGAATCGGTCCTAATCCCATCAGTTCAGGCTCAACACCGGCATGGGCGTAACCGACCAGTCGGGCCATCGGCTTGAGGTCGTGCTCGCGAACCATCTGACCTGTGGCCATGATCAGTGCGCCGGCACCATCATTTAGTCCCGACGCGTTGCCGGCGGTGACGCTGCCGTCTTTTTTGAACGCAGGTTTCATCTTGCCCAATTGCTCGGCACTGACATCTGCCCGGACATGCTCGTCCGTCGCAAACGTTACAGTACCTTTGCGAGACGCCACTTCGATCGGCACGATCTGCTCGATGAACCGGCCTTCGGCAATGGCCCGGGCAGCCCGTTGTTGGCTGACCTGCGCCAGTTCATCCTGGGCCTGGCGAGTGATGCCATAGCGTTCGGCGATATTTTCCGCGGTGATACCCATATGGAAACCGGCAAACGGATCGTGCAGAGCACCGAGCATGTAGTCGATGGCTTGCATATCACCCATCCGTGCGCCCCAGCGTGCCTGCGGCAACAGATACGCGCCGCGGCTCATGGACTCGACGCCACCGGCCAATGCAGCACCTGCATCACCCAACATCAAACTTTGCGCGGCGCTGACAATCGCCTGCAAGCCAGAACCGCAGAGGCGGTTGACGTTGAAGGCTGGCGTCTCTTTCGGCAGGCCGGCGTTCATCGCCACCACGCGCGAGATGTAGGCGTCACGTGCTTCCGTCGGGATCACATGGCCCATCACTGCGTGACCGATGTGTTCAGGGGCCAACCCTGATCGTTCAATGGCGGCGCGGCAAACGTCAGTCGCTAATTGAATGGGCGGTACATCTTTGAGCGAACCGCCAAAGCTGCCGATGGCCGAGCGGACGGCGCTGATAACAAAAATGTCGGATGGATTCATGCGGGTTCCCCTGGAACAGTCCTGGATTCGATTGTGTTTCAGTACGTTTATTGTAGGGCGAGTCTAGAGTCGGCAACGTTATTGGCCTATGCCAAAACTGCTCAAGGGGGGTGGTGTTTTTTGCCATTTCAGATGAAGTAGATTTTAGATCCACCTGAACACCGCATTGTGCAGCTGCATGATTGTCGCCACGATCGACAGGCCCAGGCCATTGGAGTGGACCGAGCGTTCGCGGGTATTTGGCCGACAGCGCGACGAAGTCCTCGCCAGCGTCCGGTGCCCGGGCCGCGACGTAAACCAATGAGCTGACTTTCGGATGACCCCGGCTTCACTGACCACGGTGACAGCGTAGGAGTGGCCGACCAGCACGGTCGGGCCGTCTTGTTGATCGAGTACGCGTTGGGTGGCGGCGACGTCGTCGGTGACCGAGGTCAACGGGTTTTGCACCGCCGTGACGTGCAAGCCGGCGGCCTGCAACCGGGTGATCACGTCCGACCAGCTCGGGCCATCGGCCCAGGAACCGTACACCAGAATGACGTTGTTGGCCTTGACCGGCGCGATGCTGCTGGCCATGGCGGAACCGGTGCCCAGCATCAACAGGCTGGCGGGATCAGGCAGAGGAAGTAAGGGTGCTGGCTACGCTGACAACGCAACGACACGGTTGTAATGCATGGCTCGCGTGTTTGCATGACTGCCGTACGTCGGAATCGAGGAACGGCCACCCATGAGAAAACTTCCAAACGAAGACTGTCTTTGGGAGTTCGAGCATGAGTGATGATCAAAAGAGGGAAGCCCTGGCGGCCTGGTACCAGCTCCTGAAAGAGCCCGAAATCCGGATGGATGCTGAAGAGCAGTACGACGAATTGCTCAAGGCCGCCGATGAGATGGAACGTACCGGACTCATCAACAGCGTTGAATGGCGCAAGCTGGTTCAAGCGGCGAGCGCGGCTTTTGCAAATGCGACAGAAGGGTTGGGACGAGGGACCTAGTGCTCAACTTCTCTGGCTTGCTGTTCGGCCTGTTGGGCGAACCACTGCATGATCAGCGAGCAGGCTGGATGAGAGGTGGCGGAAGGTTGCAGGTTCAAGGCGTAAATACCCCGGGTCTTCAAGGGGTTGCCGAACGGAACGACGAGCACGCCTCGTTCGATTGATTCGCCTGCCAGGGTCAGGTCAGTCATGGCAACGCCCAGCCCTCGCGCCGCGGCATCGAGCGCCAACTCGTCAAGGTTGAAAGGGATGTGGCGGTAGTCCTCGAGTGACTTGCCGCCATTGGCTGACAGCCACTGGACCCAGTCGTGCTTGTCCGCCGAGCGATGCAACAGCGGGAAACGTACGAGGTCTGCCACCGACTCCAACGGCTGGGCCGTGTTGCCCAGGCCGGGGGCGCACACCGGTACCAGCGCCTCCTCGAACAAAGTCAGGCAGTCAGGATCGCTGGACGGCTCGGGCAGATAGAGGATGTAGGCGTCGCTGTCGATGGCCGGCTCGACCACTTCCGTGGCCACGGTTTCGATCGACAGCGAAACCTGCGGATGACTTCGATAGAACTCGCTCAACTTTGGCAGGCCCGCAAAAAGCCGATTGGCTGATTGTCGGTGCTGGTATCACCGGGCTGTGCGCTGCTCACACACTCGCGGAAATGCATCCTCAGGCGCGGATCGTGATTGTCGACAGGCAACGGGCTGCACAGGGGGCTTCGGCGCGCAATTCAGGCTTCGTGGTGGGTCACGAACATCCGGTCAAGGATGAGTTGATCGGCAACCCGGGGTTTGCCGGTTTTGAAGTCGATACCTCGATTTCCCGTGCCGCCAGTGACGAAGTGCGCCGGCGCATTGCTCGTCTCGGCATCGAATGTGAATTCAGGGAATCGGGCTACTTCTTCGCCGTCAACGATCCCGGCAAGTTGACCGATGTCGCGGCGAAATTGGCAACGCTACGCGCTGTCGGCGCCTCTGCGGACTTTCTGGAAGGTGAGCCGCTGAGCAAAAAACTGGGCACCGAGCATTATCGGGTCGCGATCTGGTGCGGCAATGGCAACGCACTGCTGCAACCCGCGAAATACGTCAAGGGCCTGCTGGATACGCTGCCGGACACGGTAACCCTCTTTGAGAACACCGATATCACCGGCCTGGAGCGGTTGGGCAAAGGGCGTATTCGCGCCAATGGCATCGATGGAAGCATTGAGGCCAGGCAAGTCCTGGTGTGCCTGAACGCGTTCATCCCGCGCTCAGGGATAGAGGACAGCGGGACGTTCCCGATGGAACTCAGCGCCAGCCTCACACGACCACTCAGCGATGCGGAGTTCAAGTCCTTCGGTGCAGTTGAGCCTTGGGGCGTGCTGTCCACCCGGCCACTGGGCGCCACGGTGCGACTGACCCCGGACCGCCGCGTGATGATCCGCAACACCGCGGAATACCGCTCTCGGGATTTATCCGACAGTGAGCTTCTGCACCGTCGCAAACACCATGTGCTCGGCTTGCAACGCCGTTTTCCGTGGTTGACCGAGCAGGACATTCAATACACCTGGACCGGACACTTGAGCGCTTCGCGCACCGGGCAACCGTATTTTGCCAAGGTCGACGAAGGCGTGTTTGCGGTGGCCGGCTGCAATGGTTCGGGCGTTGCACGCGGCACCCTTTGGGGGCGCTTGCTCGCCGAACTGGCGTCGGGTGCCAGCTCGTCCATCCTCGAATCGGTGATGCGCAGGGCTCAGCCGGGCTGGCTGCCGCCGCGTCCCTTGCTCGATATCGGTGCCATGCTTCGAATGCGCGTGGAGGCGGTCAGGGCCAAAACAGAAATCTAGAAACCCCGGCGATCAAAAAACAATAAAAACTCATCAAACACACGGTGATTGAACATGCGCGTCAATAACATTTCCCTGATGGTCGTGCTGGCAACATTTTCGGCAGCCGCTTACGCCGACGAAGTCGTCAATATTTCAAACTGGAACGGCTACATCGCCGACG
The DNA here is from genome assembly GCF_054898115.1 of Pseudomonas sp. MDT1-16. Classification (NCBI taxonomy): domain Bacteria; kingdom Pseudomonadati; phylum Pseudomonadota; class Gammaproteobacteria; order Pseudomonadales; family Pseudomonadaceae; genus Pseudomonas; species Pseudomonas sp. MDT1-16. The sequence continues at coordinate 3,724,477 of NZ_CM142717.1, read as the reverse complement.
ACACCCTGCCCACGTTCAGCAAGGAAACGGGGATCAAGGCAACGTACGACATTCACGACAGCAACGAAGTGCTGGAATCCAAGCTGATGACTGGCAACACCGGCTATGACGTGGTGAGCCCTTCGAACCATTTTCTGTCGCGATTGATAAAAGCCGGGGCCGTTCAAAAGCTCGATAAAAGCCAGCTGCCCAACTGGAAAAACCTTGACCCGGTGCTGATGAAAAAACTCGAGGTCAATGACCTGGGCAACCAATACGTTATCCATACATGTGGGGCACGGCGGGTATTGGCTACAACGTCGAGAAGATCAAGGCGATCTTCGGCAACACCGATGTCACCCATTCCTGGAATCTGTTTTTTGATGAAAACAACATTAAAAAACTGAGCCAGTGCAGTGTGGCGATTATCGATAACCCTACGCAGATCCTGCCGATCACCCTCAATTATCTGGGCCTGCCTCCCCACAGCCATGAGCCTGCAGATTATAAGAAAGCCGAGCAGGCGTTACTTGAGATCAGACCTTACGTGCAGTATTTCCACGCCTCCAAGTACATCAGCGATTTGGCGAACGGCAATGTCTGCGCGGTGATTGGTTTCAATGGCGACGTCGTGCAAGCGGCGGCCAGCGCCAAGGAAGCCAACAACGGTATCGACATCGCCTATTCGATACCGGACGAAGGGTCCACCCTGTGGTTCGACATGGTGGTCATGCCAAAGAGCGCGCCGCACGAGAAGAATGGCTACGCCTACATGAACTACCTGCTGACGCCTCAAGTCATTGCCAACATCAGTAACAGCATCCATTACGCCAACCCCAACCTTGCGGCGGATCAGTATGTTGTTCCGGCCGTGAAGCAGGACCTGGCGATTTACCCGCCGACGAATGTGTTGGACAAGTTGTTCACCGTCGAGGAACTCCCCGCTGCCATTGCACGGTTGACTACCCGTCTGTGGACCAAGTTGAAAACCAATACCTGATGACTGAGGGTGCGCTGGGTGGCTGATTCCAGTCCGCTAACGTAGATCTTGAGTCTGGTGAACATCCTGTGGCGAGGGGGCTTGCCCCCGTTCGCCGGTCCGCGCTCGAGTGCAGCAGTCGTAAAACCATTGCATGCGGTGTATCAGGCACACCTTGGTGGCAGATTTTGGGGGGGGCGCTTCGCGCGCCAACGGGGCGATGCGGCGTCTTAATGGGCTCAAAACTCCCGTCACTTATGCGAAGGTTGTTTACGCGAACATCTAGGTATTAACGCCTCATCCTTGGGTATGAGTGGCTCAGGTGAGGTCCAGGAAGATGAGAAACACCGACCACGCGCTGCTGCGGTCATTGGCATAAGTGTTGGCCATGTACTCGCCTTCCTGGTTTGAACGGGTCCGGTTCTATAGTCGAATGACGATAGCGAATTCGTAGAATGCCGTCTCCCTAACCATGGCCTACGCTTATCCGCAGGCCAATGTTCATTGAGCAGGTTTTTTTTCCTGATCGACGTTCCCCCGGCACCTATAAAAACAATGCAATCGGGAGACAACTCATGTCCGCTTTGTTCCGTCGATTCAGCCGCTGCATCGCAACGGCCGTTACCGTTACCGTTGCTGCGCTCGTGACACCGGCCTTTGCGCTGGACACCGTCAAATTCATGGCCCCAGGTTCTGTGGGTGGCGGTTATGACCAGACCGCCAGGGTCCTGGGGAAAGCCTTGATCGAGGCCAACGCGGCCAAATCCACGACCTTCGAGAACAAGGGCGGAGCAGGGGGGACGTTGGGGCTGGCGCAGTTCGCCAACAGCACCAAGGGCGATCCGGATGCGCTGCTCGTTGTCGGCGCGATCATGGTCGCTGCCATTGAACAGAACAAGCCGCCAATTACCTTGAAGGACGTGACGCCGATTGCCCGGCTTTTTACCGAATACAACGTGATTGCCGTCCGTAAGGAGTCTGAGTTCAAAACCCTGGAGGACTTGCTGAAAGCCTTCAAAGACAAGCCGACCAGTATCGCCTGGGGTGGTGGCTCCAAGGGGTCGATCGATCACATCGGTATTGCCGAGTTGGCCGCTAAAATCGGTGTTCCGGTCAACAAGGTGAATTACGTCGCCTTCGCGGGTGGGGGTGAAGTCGTTGCTCAGGCCTTGGGCGGGCAGATCAAGGTAATCACCGGTGGTTATGCCGAGCTGGGCCAATACATCCGAAACGGCCAGTTCCGTGTACTCGCCATCGGCGCGCCGGAACGCATTGAAGGCATCGATGCACCGACCCTCAAGGAGAAAGGCTACGACGTGACCATCGGCAATTGGCGTGGTGTTTACGGTGCCGCGAATCTCACGCCTGAGCAGCGCAAAGCAGTGACCGACGCCGTCGTGGCCGCTGCCAACAGCAAGGTCTGGAAAGAAAATATCGACACCAACAAATGGTCACCCAACATTCTGACCGGCGATGAGTTCGGCAAATTTGTCGACGAAGAGCACGTGCGGCTGCGTGCGATGCTGGTCGAAGTCGGGCTGATCTCGAAATGACCCAGCCTCGCGCAATAGTGCCGGTACAACTGGCGATCGGCGCCGCAGTGATAGCCATCAGCGCAATGTTGGCGTTCGGCGCGTTTCGGTTTCCTCCCGAAATGGGGTTCGTCATCCTGGGGGCCCACGTCTATCCGTACGCCGTCGCGGTGTTCCTGGGGGGCGTCGGTCTGTTGCTGTGTTATCAGGCAATCACCGGTGGTTTGCGCGAGTTGGCAGACCACAGCGACGAATCTGCCAAAGCGCTGCCCGGCGGCAAACTCGGCGCAGCCTGGGTAACTGCGGGGCTTGTGGGGGTGGCCATGCTGATCAACCTCATCGGGTTCGTCTTGGCGGCCGCGCTGCTGTTCGCCTGTTCGGCACGGGGTTTTGGCAGTCGCCGTCCGGTGCGCGACCTCGCCATTGGCATGGCCTTGACCCTGCCGATTTACTGGCTGTTCAACGCCGGGCTAGGGGTTTCCCTGCCGCCCCTTGTCAACGCCTGGATCTGACCCGGGCCGAAGGAGGTCAACAAGGTGGAAACTCTCGCGAACCTGGCCATTGGTTTTTCCGCTGCGCTGACACCGATCAATTTGATGTGGGGCTTTATCGGCTGTTTGCTCGGCACCGCCATTGGTGTCTTGCCGGGTATTGGACCGGCGCTGACCGTTGCGCTGCTGCTGCCGATTACCGCCAAGGTCGATCCAACGGGCGCCTTGATCATGTTCGCCGGTATCTATTACGGCGCGCAGTTTGGCGGCTCCACCACCTCTATTCTGCTCAATACGCCCGGTGAATCTTCCTCCATGGTCACGGCCTTGGAAGGCAATCTCATGGCCCGCAATGGTCGGGCGGGGCCGGCCTTGGCAACGGCTGCGATAGGCTCATTTGTGGCCGGCACCATCGCGACGGTGTTGCTGACCCTGTTTGCCCCCATTGTCGCCACGCTGGCGCTCAAGTTTGGTCCTGCAGAGTATTTCGCGATTCTGGTGCTGTCCTTCACGACGGTGTCTGCGGTACTCGGCGCTTCAATGCTGCGCGGTTTCGCCTCGCTCGGGATTGGATTGACCATCGGCTTGATTGGCCTGGACTCGACCTCGGGCATTGCCCGCTACACCTTGGAGGTGCCGGAGTTGGTTGATGGCATCGAAGTCGTGCTCGTGGCGGTCGGGTTGTTTGCAGTGGGCGAGGCCTTGTACAGCCTGCTTTATCAAAAGGAAGAAGCGACCGGTCGGCACCGCTTGACCTCGCTGTGGATGACGCGCTCTGACTGGAAACGATCGGTTCCCGCCTGGCTACGGGGCACGTTGATCGGTTTTCCATTCGGCTCGATTCCGGCTGGTGGCGCTGAAATTCCGACGTTCCTGTCCTATTCGGCGGAACGCAAACTGAGCAAATACCCGAAAGAGTTTGCTGGCAGCAAGGGCGAGGGCGCGATTGAGGGGGTTGCCGGTCCCGAGGCGGCCAACAACGCGAGCGCGACGGGTTCTTTGGTACCGCTGCTGACGCTCGGCATACCGACGTCCGCCACTGCGGCGATTCTGTTGGCCGCGTTCCAGAACTACAGCCTGCAACCGGGGCCGATGCTTTTCCAGACGTCGGGGGAGTTGGTTTGGACCCTGCTGGCCTCGCTGTATATCGGCAACGTGATCCTGTTAGTGTTGAACCTCCCGTTGGTGGGCCTTTGGGTCAAGCTTCTGCAAATTCCTCGGCCGTACCTGAACGCCGGCATTCTGGTGTTTGCCACCATCGGCGTGTACGGCATGCGCCATTCTTCCTTCGATCTGTTGCTGATGCTGGCGATTGGTTGGGGCGGCGTGCTGATGCGCCGTTTCGATTTTCCCGTCGCGCCCGTGATCGTCGGCATGCTGCTCGGGCCCATGGCTGAGAAGCAGCTGCGCAACGCCTTGTCCATCAGCGAGGGAGACTGGCTGGTATTTGTGACGCAACCCATTGCAGCCTCGTTCCTCGCGCTAACGCTGCTGGTGCTGGTGGTCCCGCATCTGCTTCACGCTCGCGGTATCAAGTTGCATGAGGACGACTGAGCGGCTTGCAGCAATTGCCAGCACAGCCTGCCGGGAAGGCAGGCCGCACAGGGTGTTTTGGTTAAACCAGAGTGATCGTGACGTCGATGTTGCCACGGGTCGCTTTGGAGTACGGGCACCTCTGGTGGGCGCCATCCACCACCGCCCGTGCGACAGCAGGGTCCAGGCCCGGAAGGCTTACATTGAGGCGCGCCTGCAGGTTTGCGACGCCACCCACTTTTTCACCTTCATGTACTGCGTATGTGTCCTGATCCGGGGGTTATGTATCGCTGTGTAAGATCGCCAACGAAAATACAGAGCGTTACAAATCACCCGGGGCAGCAACGGTCTCGCCGACAGCCGTCGGCGGGACCGCTTTTGACCTCACCATCACCCTCGTTTGGGCAGTTTCCAGTCTGGCCGAATGAAATGGCAGGTGTAACCGTTGGGATAGTGTTCGAGGTAGTCCTGATGTTCCGGCTCTGCTTCCCAGAACGGGCCTGCGGGCAGGATTTCAGTGACGACCTTGTCGGGCCAGAGGCCGGATGCATCAGCGTTGGCCACCGTGTCCTCGGCCACCTGTTTCTGTTCGTCGTCGAGATAGAAGAGTGCTGAGCGGTAGCTCATACCCACATCGTTACCCTGACGATTCTTCGTCGTCGGATCGTGGATCTGGAAGAAAAATTCGAGTATCTGACGATAGGTGATCTGGTCCGGATCGAACACGATCTCGATCGCTTCCGCGTGTGTGCCATGGTTGCGGTAAGTCGCGTTGGGCACATCACCGCCCGAGTAGCCTACCCGCGTGGACACCACGCCGGGGTAGCGTCTTAGCAAATCCTGCATGCCCCAGAAGCAACCACCGGCCAGGATGGCAGTTTCAGTTCGCGTCGTCATAGTACGGTCCCTCCCATCAGTGAATTTAGCTTCGCCGCATTGATCATAACCACGATTCAGCAACACGGCGGTCCAGCGCTTCCCAATCAGCCATGCCCAACACCCAGGTCGTGTCGAGGGCCCGCAGATAACCCCTGAGCTGATTGGCTGATGCGCTCACCCCGTCCTGGGCCACTGATCTTCGATTGCGTACCACGGCGCTTTTGAATCGACACATACGTGTTTCTGTTTCTCACTCAAAAACGGCGTATCCAGCGTGCCTATAGCCACTGACATCCACTCCGAAAATGCGCCCTTGGAATCAGACCAGAATAGCGAAGAGCCGCAGTCGCTACAGAACTGTCGGGCGACGCCTTCAGACGAGTGATAGGTTTTCAGCGTTTCGACGCCCGAAATGACCGTAATCGCTGACCTGAGCGCGCTTGCATACGTTGCGAACGCTGCCCCGTGGCCCTTGCGACATTTGCTGCAATGGCAATGGGTAACCGCTTTCAGCTCGGCGGCCACACGATATTTTACTGCGCCGCACAGGCAACTTCCTTGGTGAAGTCCATCCATGTTCATCGTTTCTCAGGTGTCGGTCGCGTCACTGTAGCGGTCTGGTGCGGGGGTTGGCGAGTTGAGTGACGTGTTGCAGTACGTGTTTGGGAAGCTCTTCGGCAAGCACAAGGTCGCGCCGCTGGTGAGTCCGTCAAAAACGGTGGAGGGGCTGGTGGGTGGAGGCCTGTCTTGCAACACTGATTGGCGGGTGCATGTTCTGGATGACCCCCTTCAGCTCCTGGCAGTCACTGATGATGTCGTTCGTCATCGTTGTGATGGGTTTCCTGGGTGGGTTGGTCATGTCGGCGATCAAACGCAGTTTGAGCGCCAAGGACTGGGGGACCATGATCAAAGGCCACGGCGGCATGCTCGACCGGATGGACTCGATTTGCTTCGCGGCGCCGATCTTCTTTCACCTCACGCGATACTTCTTCTCTGCTGCTTGATCAGGGGGCAATCAAAACCGGCAAGAAATACCGCATGTCGTAAAGACATGCGCGTATGGAAATTCGCTTAAATAACCGCTCGCGCCAGCCGATAGCCTCTTCAGCAAACCAATCCGCAGTTGGCATTACGCAACTGACAAACGTGCCGAGAGAGGATCCACAGAGTGTCCATAAAATTACGTTTGATTCTGCTGATTGGCACCGGCCTGCTCACCGCATTGATCATGAGCCTGGTCAGTTATCTGGGAAACACCCAGATGGCTGCAGCGGTGAATGACAACGAGGTCAGCATGACTGCGCTGCGTAATCACCTCGAAGCCGACATGATGCACGACGCGTTACGCGCCGACGTGCTGTCCGCGATGGTGGTGGGCTTGGGCAAAAGCACCAGCAGCAAAGCCGAGGTGCGCAGTTCCATCGAGGAACATGCGGCGCACTTTCGTAACATGCTCGGTGAAAACCTCAAACTGCCGGTCAACGACACCATCAAAACGGGCCTGAACAAGATCAAGCCAAGCCTCGACAACTACATCAGCGCAGCCGAACGGATCGTCGGGTTGGCGCTGGAAAATCCGGAGGCTGCTCAAAAAGATCTGGGCACCTTCAATACTGCGTTCAGCCAGCTGGAAGACCAGATGGCCGCCCTCAGTGAACTGATCGAAACCAACACCCAACAGACCAGCGCCGGCACTCAAAAAGTCATCAGCAACGCCAACTTCACCCTTGGCAGCGTACTCATCGCCAGCCTGTTACTGCTGCTCGCCCAAGGCCGCTGGGTGATTCTGAGCATCATGGGCCCGTTGCAGACCGCCAGCCGCATCGCCAACAGCATCGCCCATGGCAACCTGAGCGAACCGATTGTCGAGCCGACTCAGCAGGACGAAGCCAGCGCCCTGATTCGCAGCCTGGCGACCATGCAGCGCGACCTGCGCGGCATGATCGAAGTCGTGCGCAGCAACGCCCACGGCGTGAGTGGCATGAGTGAGCAATTGAGCAGTGGCTGTCACGAAGTGGCCGGTAGCAGCCAGCAGCAAAGCGTAGCGGCCAGCACCATGGCCGCTGCAGCCAGCGAAATGACCGCGAGCATCGAGGAAATCACCCGGCATGCCGAGCGGGCGCTGAACATGGCCAATCAGGCCGAGGCACTGGCCAAGGATGGCGGTCGGGTGATCCATCAGGTGGTCAACGACATGGACGGTATTGCGCGTTCGGCGCAGCAATCGGCCCAGGTGATCCGCACGCTGGACAAGGAGTCCGAGGGGATTTTCAGCATCATCCAGGTGATCAAGGGCATCGCCGATCAAACCAACCTGCTGGCGCTCAACGCCGCGATCGAAGCGGCTCGCGCCGGTGAGCAAGGGCGTGGTTTTGCCGTGGTGGCCGATGAAGTACGGAGCCTGGCGGGACGCACCAGCGCCTCCACCCAGGAAATTGCCACGATGGTTTCACGCATTCAGCAAAGCACCCGCGAGGCGGTGACCAGCATGGAGGCGGGCGTGGCGCAGGTCGACAAAGGCATGGCCGTGACCGCCAACGTCGAGCGCGCCATCCGCGAAATCCTCGACGCCACGCTGAACACCACTCAACTGGTCAATGACATCACCCGCACGATTGGTGAGCAGAGCCTGGCCAGCAATGAAATCGCCCATCAGGTCGAAATGATTGCCGGCATGTCCGAAGGCAACAGCAAAGTCATTGGCCGGACCGCCACCACCACCGATGAGCTGTCCACCCTGGCGGGCAAACTCTCGCAGTCGGTGGATCGGTTTCGGCTTTGAGGCGTTAGAGGTATTTATCCGTGACGGCGCCTTCCGAGGCGCTGGACACGGTCTTCGCGTACTTGGCCAACACCCCGCGTTTGTACTTGGATTCCGGGCGCACCCAGCGGGTTTTGCGCTCGGCCAGTTCGGTGTCGGAGACATCGACCGTAATCTGCCGTGTTTCGGCGTCGATGGTGATCTTATCGCCGTCTTCAATCAGCGCGATCGGCCCGCCATCAAAGGCTTCGGGCGTGATATGCCCCACCACAAACCCATGTGAACCGCCGGAGAAACGGCCGTCGGTGATGAGCGCAACGTCCTTGCCCAACCCCTTGCCCATGACCGCTGACGTTGGCGAAAGCATTTCGCGCATGCCAGGCCCTCCCTTGGGGCCTTCGTAGCGGATCACGATCACATCGCCGGCCTTGACTTCGCCGTTGAGAATGCCGGCCAGCGCACCTTCCTCGCCGTGATACACACGAGCCGTGCCTTCAAAGCGCAGGCCTTCCTTGCCGGTGATCTTGGCCACCGCGCCGGTGGGCGAGAGGTTGCCGCGCAGCACCACCAAGTGCGAGTCCTTTTTGATCGGCTGGTCGAAGGGTAGGATCACGTCCTGACCCTCGGGGTAATCGGGTACGTTTTCCAGGTTTTCGGCCAGCGTTTTGCCGGTGACCGTCAGCGCATCGCCATGCAACATGCCGGCGGCGAGCATGCGCTTCATCAGCGGCTGGATGCCGCCGATGGCAACCAGTTCACTCATCATGTATTTGCCGCTGGGGCGCAGGTCGGCCACCACCGGGGAAACCTTGCCCAGCTCGACGAAATCATCCAGCGTCAGCTCGACATCCACCGCATGCGCCATGGCCAGCAGATGCAGCACGGCATTGGTCGAACCGGCGAGGGCGATCACCACCCGAATCGCATTTTCAAAGGCCTTGCGGGTCATGATGTCGCGCGGTTTGAGGTCCAGCTTGAGCAGCTCCATCACCTGCTGGCCAGCGCGGAAGCTGTCCGAGGCCTTGTCGCTGCCGACGGCGTCCTGAGAGCTGGAACCGGGCAGGCTCATGCCCAACGCCTCAATGGCGGACGCCATGGTGTTGGCTGTGTACATGCCGCCGCAGGAACCGGGGCCGGGAATCGCCACTTCCTCGATGTGCTTGACCTGAATTTCGCTGATATCCCCGCGTGCATGTTGGCCCACGGCCTCGAACACGGAGATGATATCGGTGTGGCCGGCGCCCGGCCGGATGGTGCCGCCATAGACGAAGATGGAAGGGCGATTCAGCCGCGCCATACCGATCAGGCAGCCCGGCATGTTCTTGTCACAACCGCCCACGGTCACCAGACCGTCAAAGCCTTCGCAGCCGGCCACGACCTCAATGGAATCGGCGATCACTTCACGCGACACCAGCGAGTACTTCATGCCTTCGGTGCCGTTGGCGATGCCGTCGGAAATGGTGATGGTGTTGAAAATGACGCCCTTGGCGCCAGCGGCATTCGCGCCTTTTTCGGCTTCAATGGCCAGCTTGTCGATGTGCATGTTGCAGGGCGTGACCATCGCCCATGTGGAGGCGATGCCGATCTGCGGTTTTTTGAAATCTTCGTCCGTGAAACCCACGGCCCGCAGCATCGCGCGGCCGGGCGCGCGTTCCACGCCGTCGACCACTTGGGAGGAATATTTGCGCAAATCGTCTTTGTCGCTCATGACTGCTCCTCACCGGCTCATCGAGAAAAATCAGAATCAGTATAGTGGACCCGGCGCCCGTGCCCGGACTATCAAGTCGGCAACAGACGCGCGGGTTTGTCCGGTCGTGATATTCTTCGCCTCAACTTGCTTTGACCTATTCAGTTTGCGCGTCCTTGAGACGCGCCAACAGAATCACTGTCGCTCAAGTAGCTGAAGCCAATAATGATAAAAAGTCAGTTCAGTAGGGACATATAAACTGAGGTCGATGGAGACACGTCGGCCTTGTGTGCCCACCCTCCAATCGTCATGTGCGAGAACCCACGACATCCTGCCTGAATGCCGTAAACAAGGGGCTCGTAAGTGAAGATGGAAGGGCGGATGGCGTTTTATCATAGGTGCTACACATGTTTAAAAAAATGAACACGGCCCTGCTGGGGCTGGCTTTGTCGATGGGGATCACGTCCGTTCACGCGGAAGAGGCAAAGAAAGTCGATGTGCTGCTGATCGGCGGCGGCATCATGAGCGCGACCCTGGGTGTTTGGCTCAACGAGCTGGAACCCGGCACTTCGATGGAAATGATCGAGCGCCTCGACGGCGTCGCCCTGGAAAGCTCCAACGGCTGGAACAACGCCGGTACCGGTCACTCCGCCCTGGCCGAGCTGAACTACACCCCGGAAGACGACAAGGGTAACGTTCAGATCCCGAAAGCCGTTGAAATCAACGAAGCCTTCCAGATCTCCCGTCAGTTCTGGGCCTGGCAGGTTCAGCAGGGCGTGCTGAAAAACCCGCGTTCGTTCATCAACTCCACGCCGCACATGAGCTTTGTGTGGGGCGATGACAACATCAAGTTCCTGAAAAAGCGTTACGAAGCCCTGCAAGCGAGCCCGCTGTTCGCCGGCATGCAGTACTCCGAAGACCCGGCTGTTATCAAGCAGTGGGTTCCACTGATGATGGAAGGGCGTGACCCGAACCAGAAAATCGCGGCCACCTGGAGTCCGGTCGGTACCGACGTCAACTTTGGCGAGATCACCCGCCAGTTTGTTGCGCACCTGCAGACCACGCCAAAGTTCGACTTGAAACTGTCCAGCGAAGTGCAAGACATCACCAAGAACGACGACGGCAGCTGGCGCGTCAGCTACAAAAACCTGAAAGACGGCAGCAAATCCGACACCGACGCCAAGTTCGTGTTCATTGGCGCGGGCGGCGGTGCACTGCACCTGCTGCAGAAGTCGGGCATTCCTGAAGCCAAGGAATACGCAGGCTTCCCGGTAGGCGGCTCGTTCCTCGTCACTGAAAACCCGACACTCGCCGAACAACACCTGGCCAAGGCCTACGGCAAAGCCTCCGTTGGCGCACCGCCAATGTCGGTTCCGCACCTGGACACCCGTGTTCTGGACGGCAAGCGCGTCATTCTGTTTGGCCCATTCGCGACCTTCAGCACCAAGTTCCTGAAAGAAGGCTCGTACCTGGACCTGCTGACCACCACCACCACGCACAACGTTTGGCCAATGACCAAAGTCGGCATCAAGGAATACCCGCTGGTCGAGTACCTTGCTGGCCAACTGATGCTGTCTGACGAAGACCGCCTCAACGCCCTGAAAGAATACTTCCCGAACGCCAAGGCTGAAGACTGGCGCCTGTGGCAAGCCGGCCAGCGCGTGCAGATCATCAAGCGTGATGAAGCTGCCGGTGGCGTGCTGAAGTTGGGTACTGAAATCGTTGCTTCCGCAGACGGCACCATTGCTGGTTTGCTGGGCGCATCGCCGGGCGCTTCGACTGCTGCACCGATCATGCTGACCGTGCTGCAGAAAGTGTTCAAGGACAAGGTTGCATCGCCTGCCTGGCAGGAAAAGCTGCATCAGATCGTGCCGAGTTATGGCACTCAGCTCAATGGCAGTCCTGAGAAGGTTGCACAGGAGTGGGCTTACACCGCCAAGGTGTTGCAGCTGACTCCGCCGCCGGTGATGGGTCGGGCGGTGGCCCCGGCTACTGCTCCGGCTGAAGCGCCTAAGGCGCCAAAGGCTAATGCTGCTCGTGATATGGCTCTGTAACTAGAGGCGTAATCGAAAAGCCCACTGAACCGGTAGCGGTCAGTGGGCTTTTTTGTGTCTGGTATTCAGCACGTGTTGGCCGCGCAAATCCGCGATTGTCTGGGCGATTGACGACTGCGCTGATCGGTCGCGAGTCATTGAAGCAACCGATCCGTCTCGGTCTGGTGGGCAACGGCAAGATCGCCCAGGATCAACACGTTCCAGCAATCAACGCCAACTCCGCGATCCTGTTGGTATCTGTCGCAACGCAAGGGCAGCCCTGCGCCGTGGTAGCGAACTTTCAGTCCCTGAGCGAGCTGCTCGAAAACGGCCCAGGTCTCATGCTGAGATTGTGAACGTCAGTGGGTGACCAACAGTTCCGGGCCGAGGTAGTCGTTGATGTGGTCGATATCGTCGTCGCCCAGACTGCCCACCGAAGAGGCCAGGCGCAGGCGCGACATCAAGTAGCGCAGCTTGGCCTCGAACAGATCGTGGCGCGCAACGAAGAGCAGCTCTTCGGCATTGAGGACATCCGAGTTGGTGCTGGTGCCTCCTTCTTTGAAGCCTTTGCGTGTCGAAGTCAGCGAGCGTTCGTTGGACTCCACGGCCCTCTCCAGCGCTTGAATACGTGTGGCGCCGCTCTGTACGCCGCGATACTCACGGGTGGTGCCGGAGATGACTTCCTGGCGCGTGGCGTCGAGTTCGTCCAGGGCCTTATAGCTATTGGCACTCGCCTGGCGTGTCAACGCGCTGGTGCCACCACCGTTGTACAACGGGAAGTTTACTTCCAGCCCGATTGAGCCGTAGCGGTTGCGTTGATTGAGCTCGGAGATTGATTGGCTATCGCCCGCGGTGTAGCCGGCAACGAAATCCAATGTTGGCCAGTGGCCGGCCCTGGCGCGTTTCACTTCTTCTTCGGCGAGGTCGCTGCTATGACGGCGCGCATGGATCAGCGGGCTGTCGCTCTGGGCTTTGACCAACCAGTCCTGCAGGTTGCTCGGTAGCAGCGGTGGCGTATTGAAGCTCGGACGCAAGGTGGTCAGGGATTCGGGGGTTTCACCGATATATTCCTCAAGCTTGCGGCGCGCGTTGACCAGGTTGTCCTGCGCTTCGATCAGCTCAACCGCGGCGAGGTCGCGGCGAGCGACCGACTCGTCGATGTCGGTGACGGTGCCGGCCCCCAGCTCCATGCGCCGTTTCGCCGAGGCGAGTTGCTCATCGAAGGCGCTCAGCTTGGACTTGGCGAGGACGATGGTTTCGCTGGCCAAAAGCACGTCGAAATAGCTTTCGGCGAGGCGCACCGCGGCGTCCTGACTCTTGGCATCGAACACCGCGACGCTGTAGTCCGCACGCTGTTTACCCTGGCGGTACTCGGCCATTTTCTGTTTGTTGAACAGTGGCTGGCGCAAGCGCACGTTAGCGCCCTTGGAGTCGTAGTCGAGATCCCTTTCGACGCCGCTCTGGCGCTGGGTACCATTGACCTTGTTGTCGTAGGCCGAGGCACTGATCTGCGGTAGCAGGCCGGCCTGGCCGATGGCGCGGTTTTCCAGGCCGGCGTCTTTTTCATGCACAGCGGCGCGGTAGACGGGGCCCTGGTACTGCAACAGATCCCAGGCTTGTTTGAGGTCCATGGCGCTGGCCGGGAGGGACAGCGCCAGCAGGCAGAAGAACAGGCAATGACGGTCCATTTCATTGTTCCTTGAAGGAGCTGTCGACACGTTCGAGCATTGGTTTGAGGAGATAGCTCATCAGGTTGCGCTCGCCCGTCTTGATGGTGACGCTGGCGGGCATGCCGGGACGAATGTGATTGCTGCCAAGCAGGCTCATACCATCGGGAGTGACTTCTACCTGAGCCAGGTAGAACGGTTCCTTGCTTTCCTCGTCGAGCAGGCGGTCGGCGGAAACGGTTTTCACGCGGCCGGGTATGTTCGGCGTCTGGGAATGGTTGAAGGCCGGGAAGGCAATGTCCACGGCCAGGCCGGGGACCATCTTGTCGATCGCCTGCACCGGAATCATCGCGTCGACCTGCAGCGGTTCATTGTCCGGAACGATTTCCATGATCTTGAAGCCGGGCTGAATGATTCCGCCGATGGTCGCAATGCTCAGGGACTGGACCATGCCATCGATCGGCGAGCGAATTACCGTGTGGGTCACTTCATAGTCCAGCGCACGCAAGCGGTCGGCCAGGGTGGTGTTTTCCTTGGCGGTGTCGGTGAGCTGCGATTCGACTTCCTTTTGGTAATCGTGTTGGCGCTGCAGGATGCGCAGCTTGATTTCGGTGGTCTGGCTACGTACGCGAGCGATGTTGTTGAGGTTCTCGGCCTGGCCGGCGGAGAGGTCGGCATTGCTGCGTTCCAGCTCAAGCAGGCGGTTGCGCGGCACATAGCCTTCGGCCGCCAGCACGCGGGTGCCTTTCAGTTCCTGGTTGAGGAAGTTGATCTGCGAGGCGCGGGAGCCATAGACCTGCTGCAGTCCCTTGAGCTGCACCGCCGACGCCGCGAGGTTTTCCTGCAGGATGCTGATTTCGCCAGCGAGGCCGGCGCGCCGGGTGTCCAGCAGGCGTTGTTGCAGATCCATGGCGGCCACCAGGCGGTGGTCATTCCCGAAGCGCTTGAGCAATTCAGGATCGTAGTTCACCACATCCCGGCCGTCACGTTCCGCTTCCAGGCGGTTTTCCACCGTCTTGCTGACGATGTACTGGGCGCTGACCGCACCCTGTTCGGCAACGGCACGCAGCGAGTCGAGGTGGACCACCTCCTGGCCTTTTTTCACGGCATCGCCTTCGCGAACAAGAATGGCCTCCACGGTGCCGCCGCTCAGATGCTGCACGGCTTTGCGATTGCTGGTGACTTTGACCGTGCCGGTCGCTACCACGCCGGCATCCAGCGGCGCCAGCCAGGACCACAGGAGGAAGCCGCCGAAGCCAGCGAGCACCAGCAACATGCCCCAGCGCACGGGTTTACCGACGTCCAGATCCACCTCGTTCCTGGGATCGATCTGAATCATCTCGGTTTGTTGGCTCATTTGCATGATCAGTCACTCCCGTGCTTTGACGGAGGCCAGCGGAGTCGACGCGCCTGCAGGCATCACAGTGGCCTTGCGCAGCGCTGCGAATACTTCGTCGCGAGTGCCGAGCATCTGCACGCCGCCGTCGCGCAGCATCAGCACCTTATCGACGGCGCAGAGCACATTGGGACGGTGGGAAATCAGAATGACGGTGGCGCCGCGATTTTTGAGTTGGGCCAACGCATCGACCAAGGCCTTTTCACCGACGTCGTCGAGGTTGGCGTTCGGCTCATCCAGCACAATCAGATTGGGTTCTCCATACAGCGCGCGGGCCAAGGCGATGCGTTGCTTCTGGCCACCGGAAAGCGGGCTGCCATCGGTGCCCAGACGGGTCTCATAACCCTGCGCTAAACGCAGGATCATCTCGTGCACTCCAGTCGTCCTGGCGGCCCGGATGACCGCGTCGCTGTCCACTTCGCCAAAGCGCGCTATGTTGTCGGCGATGGTGCCCTCGAACAGCTCCACGTCCTGTGGCAGGTAACCGAGCCAGGGGCCAAGTTCGCCCTTGTTCCAGGTGAATACGTCCGCACCGTCCAGGCGCACCTTGCCGGCCTGTGCCGGCCAGACGCCGACCAACAGGCGGGCGAGGGTGGATTTGCCCGAGGCGGATGGACCGATAATGCCAAGGCTTTCGCCGGGGGAAAGATTGAAGCTCACCCCGCGCAGAATCGTGTTGCTGGTGCCGGGGGCACCGGCATATACATTCTCCACCGCCAGCATGCCCAGCGGCCGCTGCAGCGACATGCTCGGTGGCCGGCGCGGATACTCGTTCAGCATCTCGTTCAACCGGCCCCAAGCCGAACGGCAACCCAGCAGCTGCTTCCACGACGCGATGACTTGTTCCACCGGGGCCAGCGCGCGGCCGGTGAGGATCGAGCAAGCAATCATCATCCCGGGGGTGATCTTGCCTTCGATCGCCAGCAGCGCGCCGGCGCCGAGGATCAGCGACTGCAATGTGATACGCACGAAGCGCCCGGTGCTGCTGATCAGGGCGGCACGGTCGGAGGCCAGGGTCTGCATTTCCAGAATGCGCAAATGGCTTTGGTACCAGCGTTTGCCGATCGACGGCAGCATGCCCATGGCCTCGATGACCTCGGCGTTGCGCAGGTTGTTGTTGGCGTAGCTGGCGGAGGAGAGGGCGGCCTGATTGGCTTCGGCCAGCGGCTTTTGCGTCGCCTTCTCGGTGAGATAAGCCAGGCCCACCAGAATCAGCGAGCCGATCAGCGTGATCAGTCCGAGCAGCGGGTGGATCAGATAGGCGACCAGCAGGTAGATCGGCGTCCATGGCGCATCAAAGAAAGCGAACAGGCCATTGCCGGTGAGGAACTGACGCACCTGCGCGAGATCCTGCAGGGCCTGGGCCGGATTACCTCCGGCGCGGTTCAGGTTGCGCTCGAATGCTGCGGTGAAAATGCGTCGATTGAGGTCCATGTCGAGGCAGTTGCCGACCCGGATCAGCACGCGGGTGCGGAACATTTCCAGCGTGGCCATCAGCAAGAACAGGCCTATCACCAGAATGGTCAACATCGTCAACGTTGTGACGTTGCGACTGACCAACGCCCGATCATAAACCTGCAGCATGTACACGGCAGGCGTCAACATCATGACGTTGATGACGCCGCTGAACCCTGCCAGCGAGTAAAAACTGCGGCGAAGTCGAAAAAGCGCGTCAGCCAGTTCGGATCGGCGACTGCTCGACTGTTTGTGCATTTGGGTGACCCCTCTTCGAAAAGCCGTTTGCCCTTGCGGCGCAACAGCTAACAGATGTAGATCCGCAGGCAGCTGATCGATACGCAGGGTGGTCGCTCTAGGGCGAATCTCCTGCAAATCTCTGCGGAACTTTTCCTAGGCAGCAGCGTAGGTGGCGGCGACACAATCTGAAATAACATTTCGCTCTAATGCTGCAATGAACTGCCTATAAGTTTTTAAAAAACAGTTAGTTGAGAGGTCAATTACCAATCGTCTGGTTTGCGCGTCGTAAAATTGACAATTTTTCACTATGCACCTTTAGTCTTATCCATTGAGGGAACCACCCGCCTGAAGCCTGTCAACTTTTTGGCAACGCAAGGCGCGATGATTTTCCCGAGGGAGCACACCATGTCGATTATTTCGTTCTTCTGCAGAGTGAAGGGGCTGTTCCGGGAATTCGCCTTTTCTTCAAGTTTCCATGGCCCACCCAGGGCTCGGATTCGCTCTGCCTAAACGCTCAGCGAGCCATTCTTTCGCGAATTCCAGGCGCGCATCCCGGGGGGGCCGTGTAACGGCTCTGCCATCCCGTGCCAGCTCTCGCCAAAAAAAACAACCAACACACTGCGCAAGCCAGCACCTGGCTGGGCGCGGGAGGATTCTTATCGTCCCGTGTCCTCCCCACAGAGATCGAGGGCAATCTAAATGGCCAATTTCAACAAGTCGGACCTGGAATTCATCCTCAAACAAATCTTCATCGCAGAAGCCCATGCCGACGGCGCCAGCCTCAGTGATTTGCTACCCAACAGTCAGGTGCCATTCGGCCTGCGTACCGTCGATGGCAGCTACAACAACCTGGTCGCCGGGCAAACCGAATTTGGCGCCGCGGACAATTCTTTCCTGCGCCTGCTGGATGCCTCTTATAGAGCGGCCTATGCCGGGACCGGGTCGGTGATCGACCCGCAGCCACGGATTATCAGTAACCTGATCAATGATCAGACCGCCAGCAACCCGGCCGCGGTTGCGGCGAACGGCGGTGCCGACGCGGTGATCAGCCCAGGTTTCGATGGTGTGTTCGGCACGGCCGACGACAAGGAAGTGTTCTTCATCCCCAACCAGTCGCCGGACGTTGGTCTGACCGCCGGCTTCAACTCGTGGATGACCTTCTTTGGCCAGTTCTTCGACCACGGCCTCGACCTGCTCAGCAAGAGCAGTACCGACATTGTGTTTATTCCGTTGCAGCCGGACGATCCGTTGTTCGTGCCGGGCAGCCCGACCAACTTCATGGTGCTGTCACGGGCAGTGCGTACGGCCGGCGCGGACGGAATTGTCGGCACTGCCGATGATGGCCAGCCCAACACCACCTCGCCGTTCGTAGACCAGAGCCAGACTTACAGCTCGCACCCGTCGCATCAGGTGTTCCTGCGCGAGTACGTCCTCAACGCGGCAGGTGACCCTGTTGCAACGGGGCGCTTGATTACCAACCGCGATCTGGGCGCCGATGGCAAGTTCGGCACTGCCGATGATGGCGGCGCCGAAAATGGTGGCATGGCGACCTGGGCAGTGGTCAAGGCCCAGGCCCGTGACATTCTCGGCATCAACCTGACCGACGCCGATGTGCACAACGTGCCGCTGCTGGCAACCGATGCGTATGGCAACTTCATGCGGGGCTCGAACGGTATGCCGCAAGTGGTGATGCGCATCAGTAACGGCGCTGACAATATCGCCGGGACGGCTGATGACGTCACGCAACTGGTCGAAGGCAACCGGGATGCTCCGATCAGTCTGGCCAGCGCCGTGAGCACCGGGCATGGCTTCCTCGACGACATCGCCCACAATGCCGCGCCGGTAGTCGTCGGCGGGGTTCTGCAGGCAGATGCCGACGCCGATATCGGCAATGCGCAGCCCGTTGGCGCGGGCGGCAAAAACCTGACCTACGACAACGAACTGCTCGACGCTCACTACATTGCCGGCGATGGCCGGGCGAACGAGAACATCGGTCTGACCGCCGTGCACCATGTGTTCCACTCCGAGCACAACCGCCTGGTCCTGCAATCCAAGGAAACCATCCTGGCCGCTGGCGATCTGGCGTTCCTCAATGAGTGGCTGGTCGACGACGTTGCCGCGATACCGACTACACTCGCCGAAATCGCAGCATTGGTGTGGGACGGCGAACGGCTGTTCCAGGCCGCCAAGTTCGGCACCGAGATGCAGTACCAGCACCTGGTGTTCGAGGAGTTCGCGCGGACCGTTCAGCCGCAGATCGACGAATTCCTTGCCCCCAACGGCTATGACACCTCGATCAATCCGGCCATCCTCGCCGAGTTCGCCCACGTGGTGTACCGCTTCGGTCACTCGATGTTGACCGAGACTGTCGATCGCTTCGACCCCGAATTCAATCCGCTCCTCACGGACCCGAACAACCCGGACTCGCAACTCGGTCTGATCGCGGCCTTCCTCAACCCGCTGGCGTTCGCCGGCAGCGGGGCTACCGCGGACGAAGCGGCAGGCGCGATCATTCGCGGTGTGACCCGCCAGCTCGGCAACGAGATCGACGAGTTCGTCACCGAAGCGTTGCGCAACAATCTGCTCGGTCTGCCCCTCGATTTGCCGGCCCTGAACCTGGCGCGTGGTCGCGACACTGGCATCCCCACGTTAAATGAGGCGCGGCGTGAGTTCTACCAATCAACCGGTGACAGCCAGCTCAAGCCGTACATCAGTTGGGCTGACTGGGCGGACAACCTCAAGCACCCCGAGTCGTTGGTCAACTTCATCGCGGCCTATGGCACGCATGACACCATTACGGCCGCGACTACGCTGGCAGGCAAACGCGATGCTGCCCTGGCGCTGGTGTTCGGTGGTGCCGGTTCGCCGGCTGACCGCCTGGACTTCCTCAACGGCAGCGGTGCCTGGGCCAACGTAACGAAGGCAGGCAGGGATGGGGTACTGGGTACCGCAGACGACCTGACGGGTGTAACGATCACGGGCGTCGACGACATCGACTTCTGGGTCGGTGGCCTCGCCGAGCAGAAGATGCCGTTCGGCGGGATGCTCGGCTCGTCGTTCAACTTCGTGTTTGAGACCCAGATGGAGGCGTTGCAGAACGGCGACCGCTTCTACTATCTATCGCGCGTCGCGGGGCTGAACTTCGGCACCGAGTTGGAAAACAACTCCTTTGCCAAGCTGATCATGCTCAACACCGATGTCACTCACTTGTCGAACACCGTGTTCCTGACGCCGACGTACACCCTGGAAGTGAATCAGACCAATCAGTTCACAAACCTTGGCGCGGGCGGCAAAGCCGATCCGACGGGCGGCCTGATGATCAACGGCGTGGAAATCGTGGCGCTGGTGATCCGCGACAACCCCAACACTGTTGGCGCGGACAGTAATTATCTGCAGTACACCGGTGAAGACCATGTCGTCCTCGGCGGCACCGCCGGCAATGACATCATTGTCTCCGGTGATGGCGATGACACCCTTTACGGCGACGGCGGCAACGATCGCCTCGAAGGCGGCGCCGGGAACGATGCGGTACTGGGTGGCGCGGGCGATGACATCATCACCGACTCGTTCGGCGACAACCGTCTGGAAGGCAACGCCGGTAATGATGTGATCGTCGCCGGTAGCATGCTGGTGGGAGGCAACCTCATCCTGGGGGGCGATGGCCAGGACTTCATCATCACCACCGAAGACGTCAGCATCACCTTCGGCGGTCAGGGTGACGATTTCATCCTCGGCGCCAAGACCAACCTGCCAGCCACCGGCAACGAAGGAGATGACTGGATCGAGAAGGGCACCCAGGACGGTGCACCTGGCGATAACGCCTCGCCGTTGCTCAATGACGAGACGATCGGCAACGATATCTTTGTCGGTGGTGGTGGCTTCGACGAAATGATCGGCGAGGGTGGCGATGACATCTTTGTCGGCAGCGATGCCCAGGACAATATGGACGGCATGTCCGGTTTCGACTGGGTAACCCACAAAAATGACAGGGTCGGCGTGACCGTTGACCTGACCATGGCCGCGCTGGCGCAGCCACACGGCAACGCGCCAAACCAGAACAACGGGCCGTTCAACCCGGTCGGCGCGTCGCCGGCCTCGATCCTCGACCGTTTTGCCGAGGTCGAAGGCTTGTCTGGTTCGCAATTCGGCGATGTGCTCAAGGGCGATAATGTTAATGCGGTCACTATCGTCGACCACGGTGGCACCACGGGCAGTGCGCTGACCAATGTGGCGTTGATCCGCGGACTGGAGCAGTTTCTGGCCGACGCCGGTTTGCCGACCACCGGCTTTGCCACGGGCAACATCATCCTGGGTGGCAATGGCAGTGACCTGATTGAGGGCCGCGGTGGTGATGATCTGATTGATGGCGACAAATGGCTCAACGTCAGGATTGCGGTCTATGACGCCGGTGACGTCAATCATACCGGCCCCGAGATTGCCACCTTCGACAGCATGGTCGACATGATTCCGTTCATGATCGATGGCACGTATAACCCGGGTCAGCTCAAGGCCGTGCGGGAAATCCTGCCGGGCAGCTCGACGGGCGGGGCGGCTTTCGACACCGCCATTTTCTCCGGGCTTCAATCCGAGTATGTGGTGACGCGTGACACCCGCGGCACGGCCGATGTAGCGGACGATGTCTGGACGGTGACCGATACCGAAGTGGGTCGCGACGGCACCGATACCTTGCTGCATATCGAACGCCTGCAGTTTTCCGATACCCAGCAAGTGCTGGTGCCGGGGCTGAATGCACAACCGCTCGGCAGGCCAACCGTCACGGATGCAAACGGCGGCGCAATCACAGTGGGCGATACGCTGACGGTGAACGTGGCCGGGGTGCGCGATGCGAACAACATCGCGGTGGGTAATCTGCAGGGTTTTATCAACAACGCCTCGGTGTCCTACTTTTGGCAGTTCGAAGCCGACCCGGGCACCGGCATTTTCGAAGACATCATTCTGCTGCCTGCCGGTGACCTGGCATTCCAGAGCGCAGACGGCACCGCCTTCAAGGTCTCGCCTGATCTTGCCGGGCTGTCACTGCGGGTCAAGGCGATCTATCAGGATGGTCATGGCACGACTGAAGTGCTGTTCTCGCAGCCGACTGCCGTGGTGGAACCCGGCGCGCCGGTTGTGCCGACGGCCCAGACACCCGTCGTCAACGCCACCGAGGGCGGCGAGGGCCTTCACATGGTCCGCTCCGACCTCAACTTCATCCTTGATCAGATCAAGATTGCCGAGGCGAACGCGGCGGGTCAGGACATCCTTTCGCTGATCCCGAATATCCGCGCGCCGTTGGGCCTGCGTGCGGTCGATGGCTCGAACAACAACCTGATGAACCTCAACGGCATCAACAACACCGAGTTTGGTGCCGCCGATAACGTCTTTCCGCGCGTGACCGATCCGGTCTTCAATCCCGCGGAAGGTGCGCCTGCCGGCTTCTTCGGCCCCGGCTCGCCGGCCATTCCGGGATCGTCGTATCAGCAGACCAGCGGCTACGTGTTTGACTCGCAACCGCGCACCATCAGTAATCTGATCGTCGACCAGACGTCGAACAACCCGGCGGCCTACGCCACGGCTTACGACCCGGGTGCGGACGGTGTGCTCAACTTCGGCGCGGAGGATAACGACGACGTGCTCAAGGATGGCACACGGATAGTCGCCAGCCCCGGCATGGATGGTCAGTTCGGTACTGCCGACGACCACGATGTGTACCTGTTCGAGAACACCACGGCGGATGCAGGGTTGTCCGCGCCGTTCAACGCCTGGATGACCTTCTTCGGGCAGTTCTTCGATCATGGTCTGGACCTGCTGACCAAAGGCGGTTCGGGCACCATCTTCATCCCGCTGCAACCGGATGATCCGCTGTATGTGCCAGGTGGCCACACCAACTTCATGGTGCTGACCCGCGCGACCAACCTGCCAGGGGCGGACGGCGTTCTCGGCACGGCCGACGACATCCATGAACACACCAACACCACGTCGCCATTCGTGGACCAAAACCAGACCTACAGCTCGCACCCGTCGCACCAGGTGTTCCTGCGCGGTTATGAGCTGACCGACAACGGCCCCATCGCGACCGGCAGACTGATCACTAACCGTGACCTGGGGGCGGATGGCAAGTTTGGGACTGCAGACGACAGCGAAATCGGTGGTATGGCGACCTGGAAGGTGGTCAAGGCGCAGGCCAACGACATCCTGGGTATCCGCCTGACCGATGCCGACGTCAATAACTCGCCGCTGTTGGCGACCGACGCCTATGGCAATTTCATCAAGGGGCCGAACGGCTTCCCGATGGTCGTGATGAAGGGGGTTGACGGTCTGGGCGGCACGGCTGATGACGTTCTGGTCGAAGGCAATCCGCTTTCCCCCATTAGCCTGACCAATGCGGTGCGCACCGGTCACCAGTTCCTCGCCGACATTGCCCACAATGCAGCGCCGGTGTTCAGCAGTGGCGTGCTCGTGCCTGACGCGGATTCCGATATTGGCAACGCAGTGCCGGCCAATCCGCACACCGGGGCCAACCTGGCCTACGACAACGAGTTGCTCGATGCGCATTACATCGCTGGCGACGGCCGGGTCAACGAGAACATTGGCCTGACCGCGGTCCATGCGATTTTCCACTCCGAGCACAATCGGCTGGTCGCGCAGACCAAGGACACCGTGCTCGATTCGGGTGACCTGGCCTTCCTCAACGAGTGGCTGCTGACCCCGGTGAGCGGTTTACCCGCCAACCAGACGGAGATCGATGCGCTGGTGTGGAATGGCGAGCGCCTGTTCCAGGCTGCCAAGTTCGGCACCGAGATGCAGTATCAGCATCTGGTGTTCGAGGAGTTTGCCCGGACCATCCAGCCTAACGTCGACCTGTTCTTTGCACCGACCCAGGTCTATGACGTTGACCTCGATGCCTCGATCGTCGCCGAGTTCGCCCACACCGTGTACCGGTTTGGCCACTCGATGCTGACCGAGACCGTCGATCGCTTCGACGTCGATTTCAACGTGGTCGGTGATCCGAACAGTGCTAATCCTGATCAGCAACTCGGCCTGATCGCGGCGTTCCTCAACCCGTTGGCGTACGCCGCCAGTGGCGTAACGCCCGAGGATGCGACCAGTGCGATCGTGCGTGGGATGACTCGGCAAGCCGGTAACGAAATCGACGAATTCGTCACCGAGGCGCTGCGCAGTAACCTGCTCGGCCTGCCGCTTGACCTGCCGGCGATCAATATCGCCCGTGGCCGCGACGTGGGGATTCCTTCGCTCAATGCGGTCCGCCGCGACATCTACAGCCAAACCGGTGATACCCAACTCAAGCCGTACACCAGCTGGGTCGACCTGGTGCAGCACCTCAAACACCCAGAGTCGTTGATCAACTTCATCGCGGCCTATGGCACTCATGACACGATCACGGCGGCGACCACGCTGGAAGGCAAACGCGCTGCAGCCCTGGCGCTGGTATTGGGTGGTACGGGTGCGCCGGCTGACCGTCTGGACTTCCTCAACGGCACTGGCACTTGGGCCAACGTGACGCGGGCCGGCAAGGATGGGCTGCTGGGGACTGCCGACGATCTGAGAGGTGTGACCGTTACGGGCGTCGATGCCATCGACCTCTGGATCGGCGGCCTGGCCGAAGAGAAAACTCCGTTCGGCGGCATGCTCGGCTCGACCTTCAACTTCGTGTTCGAGAACCAGTTGGAAAAACTGCAGGACGGTGACCGCTTCTACTATCTGGAGCGTACCGCTGGCCTGTCGATGAATGCCGAACTGGAAAGCAACTCGTTCGCCAAGCTGATCATGGCCAACACCTCGGCCACGCACTTGCCGGGGCTGGTGTTCTCGGACCCAGGGTTCTATCTGGAAAGGGACCAGAGCAAGCAGTACAACGATGGCCTGGGCAACGCCGATCCGCTTGGCGAGAATGGCGAGCAGGTGGTGTTCCGCGACAACCCGCTGACGGCGGGGCCGGACGCCAACTACATCCGGTACTCGGGTGAAGAGCACATCGTGCTAGGCGGTACCAACGGCGCAGACATCCTCGTTTCGAGTGAAGGTGATGACACGGTCTGGGGTGACGGCGGCAACGATCGCATCGAAGGGGGTGACGGCAACGACCAACTGCGCGGTGGCGCCGGCGACGACATCATCACCGACCGCGGTGGCGACGATAACATCCAGGGTGGCGACGGCAACGACGTGCTGCACGGTGGCAATGGCGTCAACCTGATCATTGGCGGGTTCGGTAATGACTTCATCGTGACCGGTGAAGACGCTTCCGAGGCCATTGGTGGCCACGGCAACGACTTCATTCTGGGCAGCAAAGCCAACGAACAGGACATGGGCAACGAAGGCGACGACTGGATCGAGAAGGGCACCTCGGACGGTGCACCTGGCGACAACTTCGACCCGCTCGGCAACGACCCTGTCATCGGCCACGATGTGTTCATCGGCGGTAACGAGAACGATAAGTTCAACGGCGAAGGCGGCGACGACATCATGGTCGGCAGTCTCGGCTTCGGTGACCGCTATATCGGCGGCTCCGGCTATGACTGGGCAACCTTCAAGGGGCTCGCCCAGGGCGTGACCATCGATTTCACCGACCGCTTTTTCAATGTTCCGCCGCTGCCGGGTTCGGGTGCTTCGGCGCAGGTGCGTTTCGACATCATGGAAGGTCTGTCGGGGTCATCGCACGGTGACTTCCTGCGCGGTGATAACGAAGATGCCACCTCGCTGCCCACTGCGGGTGCAACCGGCAGTGTGTTGACCAACATTGACCTGATCGACGGCCTGGCTGATCTGCTGCCCGCCGGAGCGACGTTCTTCGACGGCGGCAACATCATCCTCGGCGGTAGCGGCAGCGACCTGATCGAAGGTCGCGGTGGTGACGACATCATCGACGGTGACAAGTGGCTGAACGTACGCATCAGCGTACGGGCGAACGCTGACGGCACTGGCGCGGAAATCGCCACGTTCAACAGCATGGAGCCACTGGTGCCGTTTATGCTGAACGGTACTTACAACCCGGGCCAGTTGGTCATCGTGCGGGAGATTCTGACCGGCAATGACAGCTTCGACACTGCGTTGTTCTCCGGTAATGCAGGGGAATACAGCGTCGAGATCGATGGCGACACGGTCATTGTGACCGACTCGGTGGCGGGGCGTGATGGCGTCGATCGCTTGACGGGCATCGAGCGACTGCAGTTCGCTGACGTTGCGCAGTTGTCCGGAGTGGGGACCGCGCAAAACAACGACCCCTCGGGTCATCTGGCAATCCTCGATGCTGCCACCGGTGTGCGTGACGAAACGCCGGTTGCTGGCCAGTTGTTGCGCGTCAGTGATCGGGCGGTACACGACGCGGACAACCAAAGCGTGACCAATCCGACCGGCGCGGTGACCGGTGGGGTGGCTTACTACTGGCAGGTCGAAACCATTGCCGGCTCGGGCATCTATGACGACATCACCTTCGTCGCCGCTGGCGAGGCATCGCGGGCGAGCGGCACCACCTACCGGGTGACGGACGATGTGGCAGGTCTGAACATCCGCGTTCGGGCGGTGTACCAGGATGCCAAGGGTACGCTGGAGATCGTCGACTCGTCTGGTAACAGCGAACCGACTGAAGGGCCGACCGTCACCGGGCTTGCCGTGCAGAACCAGCTGTTGACCGCTGACCCGACGAGCATCATTGACCTCGATGGCCTGAGCAATCCGCAGTTCACCTACCAATGGCAGGCGAACGACGGGCTTGGCTTCGTCAACATCGCCGGCGCTACCGCTAGCACGTTCGCGCTTGGCCAGGCTCAGGTCGGCCAGGAAGTGCGCGTGGTGATGGGTTACGTGGATGACTTCGGTGTGGCCGAAAGCGTTTCGTCCAACATTCTGGGGCCGGTGGACAACGTCAACGATGCACCGACTGAAGGGCCAACCGTAACTGGGCTTGCAGTGCAGAACCAGCTGTTGACCGCTGACCCGGCGAGCATCATCGACATTGATGGCCTGAGCAATCCGCAGTTCACCTACCAGTGGCAGGCGAGCAACGGGCTTGGCTTCGTCAACATCGACGGCGCTACCGGTAGCACGTTCGCGCTTGGCCAGACTCAGGTCGGGCAGGAAGTGCGCGTGGTGGTCGGTTACGTGGATGACTTCGGTGCGGCCGAAAGCGTTTCCTCCAACATCCTGGGGCCAGTGGCCAACGTCAACGATGCACCGACAGGCGCGTTGCTGATCAGCGATACGACACCGGATCAAGGGCAGGTGCTGACCGCGCTGACGGCTGGGATTGCCGATCCGGATGGGCTGGGCACCTT
Source organism: Pseudomonas sp. MDT1-16 (assembly GCF_054898115.1). Lineage (NCBI taxonomy): Bacteria > Pseudomonadati > Pseudomonadota > Gammaproteobacteria > Pseudomonadales > Pseudomonadaceae > Pseudomonas > Pseudomonas sp. MDT1-16. Next base: position 3,697,550 of record NZ_CM142717.1, on the reverse strand, counting down.
CAGCTTCCAGTGGCAGCAAGGTGTCGGCGCGTCCTTCACCGACATCAACGGCGCCACCGCTGCGACCTTCACCCCTGGTGCGGCGCAGGTCAATCTGCAACTGCGAGTGATCGTGCGCTACACCGATGGCTTCGGTACGCTGGAGTCGGTGACCTCAGCGGCGACGGTGGCGGTTGCGGCACTGGGCGTGGTGCTGCAGGGCAACGAGTTGGCGAACACCCTCACCGGCACCCCAGGAAACGATGTGCTGCTTGGCCTGGGCGGGAACGATACGCTGAATGGCCTCGCCGGTATCGACCAGTTGTTTGGCGGCACTGGCAACGACATCCTCAACGGCGGAGACGACAACGACGTCCTCAATGGCGAGGACGGCAACGACACCCTCAACGGTGGGCTCGGCGCGGATGCCATGAACGGCGGTGCTGGCAACGACACGTTTGTGGTCGACAACGTCGGTGACCTTGTCACCGAGGCGCTGGGTGGTGGTACCGATCTGGTGCAAACCAGCCTGACGAGCTACCAGCTCGGTGCCAACGTCGAGAACCTGACCTATACGGGCGCCGGTAACTTCACCGGTACCGGTAACGCGCAGGCCAACATCATCACCGGCGGGGTGGGTAACGACCTCCTCAATGGCGGTGCAGGTGCTGACCGGATGCTGGGGGGCGCCGGCAACGATACCTACGTCGTCGATGCAGCCTTAGACGTGGTGGTCGAGGTGGCGGGTGGCGGTACGGACACCGTGCAGACTTCGCTGGCCAGCCACACGCTGGGCGGTAATGTCGAGAACCTGACCTACACCGGAGTCGGCAACTTCGTCGGTAACGGTAACGGGTTGAACAACGTCATCACCGGCGGGGTGGGTAATGACACCCTCAATGGTGGCGGCGGCAACGACCAACTGTTCGGTGGCATTGGCACGGATACCCTGAACGGTGGCACTGGCAATGACTTTATCGATGGCGGTACTGGCAACGATACGGTCACTGGCGGTGCCGGCAACGACATGATGGTTGCCAGCAGTGGCAACGATATCTTCATGTTCGCAGCGGGCTTCGGGACCGATCAGATCATCGGCTTCGATGCCGACGCGGTGGGAGGCCAGGACCGGCTCGATATTTCCGCGTTCGGCGTCACTGCTGCGACCTTTGCCGGCAGCGTCATCATCACCGATGTCGGTGCGGATACCTTGCTCAGCTACGCAGGACCTGACTCCATCCGCCTGGTCGGTGTGGCCGATGCAACAACCGTCACTGCCGCAGACTTCATTCTCGCCACTTGAGGTCCTGATCAGTACTGTTGCAGACGCTTGGAAAGCGGAGGGGAGGGCATGGACGCCCTCCCTTTTTTTAATCGGTTTTCGACACACCCGCCGCCTGTCACCCAAACGTGATGAATGCTTCCCACTGACTCTTAACTGCTGAACAAGCCGATAAGACTCCAGGCTGCCCCTATCGAAAAAATGAAAAGAATGAGAACCAGCGTGAGGATTAGCGGCTCGATGCGCATGAAAGTGACTCCTCAGAAGGGCTAGCAATGCGCGCCTGATCTTCGGCGCAGGTGTTTTTCAAGGCAACGGTTGCCTGTACAAGGAGTGCCCCAGGAAAGCTGTTTTTCCAGTGGTAACAGCTTCAAACTCGCAATTAATGCGCTAGTGAACGCACAGCATTCTCTATGCCAAAAAATTGAACAGCCTATAATTCCCCGCTTGCGGGGCAGCCTGATTCTGTGGCCAGTGCTCCAGCAAAAAAGTTGAAATAGGATGCGGGTCATACAGCCCATTTATGGGGGATTTCTCTTAACGTGGGCGTGGCAAAATCACAGGGAACTTCAAGTTGTTATTGGAGGCCGGTTCTGGCGCGCTCTGTCCGCTTACGGCTGGGGTACGTGCTTGCGCCTTTCGCGACCTGCTGATATTGACCTGATGTGGACACTGAAAAAGGAACGGCAGTTGAACGAACAGACATTGTCCATGCGCCTGGAGCGCGTGGTGGCGCATGTGCCAGCAGGTGCGCGCCTGGCCGATATCGGCTCGGATCACGGCTACCTGCCGGTGGCGTTGATGCGCCGTGGCGCCATCGCGGCGGCGGTGGCCGGCGAGGTGGCATTGACGCCGTTCCGCTCGGCCGAACGTACCGTGCGCGCGAACGGCCTGGACCCACGGATCACCGTGCGCCTGGCCAATGGCCTGGCGGCGATCGAGCCGGGAGACGGGATTACGGCGATCAGTATCTGTGGCATGGGCGGCGAGACGATCCGCGACATCCTCGACAGCGGCAAGGCGCACCTGCGCGGCCAGGAGCGCCTGATTCTGCAGCCCAACGGCGGCGAGCAGCCATTGCGCCAATGGCTAATGGAAAATGGCTACCGCATCCTCTGCGAGGAAGTGCTGCGGGAAAACCGTTTCGACTACGAAATCATCGTCGCCGAGCGCGCCGGGCCGGTGATGTACACCGCCGAGGAGCTGTACTTCGGCCCGCTGCAGATGCAGGCACGCAGCCCGGCGTTCCTGGTCAAGTGGCAGCGCATACTGCGCCACAAGCAGCAGACCCTGACCCACTTCGCCCGGGCGCGGCAGGCCGTGCCCGAGGAGAAGGTGCGGGACGTCGCCCGACAGGCCCGGTGGATCACCGAGCTGCTGGCTTGAGCCTGAGACGAAGCGAGGGCCAATATGAATCGCCCTCAGATTCGTAGACACATCTGAGGGTTTGTGCCCTGGGGAAGATTGCGAATGAGGGAATGGGGCTCTGCGTGTTGCCGTATGGAATTGCGAGCAAAGGTGCAGTACTTTGTATTTGTAACGCCCTCGTGCCGCAAACCTGTTCTGGTTGAAAGGTGGATTTCATGAACAACATCATCTACATCGTCGGTTTAGTTGTGGTCGTCGTGGTTATCCTGTCGTTCCTCGGATTTGCATAGGTTCGAAGGCCACTTTGTTCCTCGTTTGTGTTCGATTTTCCCTGACGTGGGCGTCCGCCTCACTGGCGCTCTACTAATTTCTGCACTCCGCCAACACCACTTTGCAGGTATTCGGCGTGCCGCCGGATCGGCCGGCGTAGCGTATGCAATTATCCAGGGATTTTTTGCGAGCCATGTTCAAGGTGGAGCCCCAAGCCAGGCCGCCCTCGCCAGCAGTGGGTAGCGCTTTTGCAAAGCAGCTTGAGCCTGTGCTTGGGGCCAAATAGCGAGTCGTGGCAGCTTTGCCTGTACATCCTGCTGTCAGCGCCAGGTTGATGGCGAGCAGGGAGGGTAGGAACCATGACGAGCATTGGCGCGCTGTTTTTCCGGTCATCCCATTTCCCCATTATCAAGAGGCTAGAGGCGTGTTTGTGGTCGTGTTCCACTCAGATTAGACCGTGTTGCGCCTGCCCTTGGGTCGGTTTAGCGGATTTAGCGCATTTGGGCAGGGCCTTAAAACACACAACGGCTGATGCTGCGGTTAAACTTCGCGCTCTTTCTAAAGGAGTTCATATGAGTTACTACCAGCCGGGCATTCTCGCCACCCCAGTACCGCCTCAAGCCCGTCATATGTTCTTCGCACTTCAATCCGCCGCTGCATTGCCGGCCGCGCTGGAAAATCTGCAGGGGCTGGTAGACGGGAAGTCGGCAGTGGCCGGTTTCGGTGAATCCCTGGTCAAGGCCCTTAAAGGGCAAATCGAAGGCCTGCGCACCTTTCCAGCGTTGACCGGTGTCGGCGTTGACAACCCGTCGACCCAGCACGCCCTGTGGTGCTGGTTGCACGGTGTCGACCGTGGCGAATTGCTCAATCGCAGCAACGCCATCGAAGCCGCGCTGGCACCCGCCCTGCGCCTGGTGGAGATGAACGAAACCTTCCGCCACCTCACCGGCCATGACCTGACCGGTTACGAAGATGGCACCGAAAACCCTCACGACGAAGCCGCGGTCGCCGCCGCGCTGGTAAGTGACGGCGCTGACGGAAGGGTCGGCGGCAGCTTCGCCGCGATCCAACAGTGGCAGCACGACCTGAAGGGCTTCCACGCGATGCCGTCCCATGAGAAGGACAACATCATGGGCCGTCGTTTGAGCGACAACGAAGAGATCGACGACGCGCCGATCTCCGCGCACGTCAAACGCACCGCCCAGGAAAGCTTTGCCCCCGAGGCATTCGTGGTGCGCCGTTCCATGCCCTGGATCGAAGGCGACCGCGCCGGCCTGATGTTCCTGGCCTTCGGTTTCTCCCTCGACGCCTTCGAAGCTCAACTGCGGCGCATGAGCGGTCTGGAAGACGGCATCACCGACGGTTTGTACCGCATCAGCCGACCGATCACCGGCGGCTACTACTGGTGCCCGCCGCTCAAGGACGGCCATCTTGACCTGCGCGCACTGGGCGTCGGCTAACCATCAGGGAGTGAATATGAACGTGGTGCGCTGGGGCATGATCGGTTGTGGCAGCGTCGCTGAACGCAAGAGCGGGCCGGCTTTCTACAAGGTGCCTGGCTCGGCGCTGGTGGCGGTGATGGGCCGGCGTCTGGAAGCGGTGACGGATTACGCCGCGCGCCACGGCATCGCTCGGGTCCACACCGATGTCGAAGCGCTGATCAACGATCCCGAAGTGGACGCGGTGTACATCGCCACACCACCTGACAGTCATCACGCTTACGCCTTGCGGGTGGCCGCCGCCGGTAAACATTGCTGCGTCGAAAAACCCATGTCGCTGAATGCCGGGCAAAGCCGTGAAATGCAAAAGGTCTTTGCCGATGCCGGGCTGCACCTGTTTGTTTCTTACTACCGTCGCTCACTGCCGCGCTTCCAGCAGGTGCGGCAATGGCTGGAAGAGGGGCGGATCGGCGAGGTCCGGCACTTGACCTGGACGCTCACGAAAGCGCCATCGGCGGCGGATCAGGATGGCACCGATAACTGGCGTACCGACCCGGAGATTGCTGGTGGTGGTTATTTCGCCGACCTGGCCAGCCATGGCTTCGACCTGTTCCAGTACTTGCTCGGTGACATCGTCGAAGTCGCCGGATTTACCGCTCGGCAAGCCGGTTTGTATGCCGCTGAAGACGCCGTCAGCGCCAGTTGGCGTTTTGCTGGCGGGGCCTTGGGTATGGGCTGCTGGATTTTTGTTGCAGATCGCCGCGAAGATCGGGTCGAACTGATCGGTAGCAAAGGCCGGATTACCTTTTCCGTATTCGATGAACATCCGGTTCAGCTTGAAGCCGATGAAAAACTCAGCCTGCACATCGACAATCACCCGCACATTCAGTGGCATCACGTGTTGGGCATGAACGCGCACATTCGGGGTGAAGCGCAGCATCCGGCCGTGGCCGAACAGGCATTGAAAACCGATTGGGTGATGGACCAGATCCTCAAGCGCGATTAACGCATGGCTGAATGCCCCGCCGATGTAGCAGCTGCCGAGCCCGCGAGGCTGCGTTCGGCTCGGGCTGCGTTCGGACGCAGCAGTTGTGAAATCAGGTAGTGCGGTGTGTCAGGGTAACTTTGCATGCAGGGTATACGACTGCTGGCGCAGCCACCCGCAGCCTCGGTCGTTTGCGTTACGTCCCGGCCCTCGATGCGTTGATCAAAACCAGAGACGCCTGCTCATCCAGTGGGACCGGATCGCCGCATCGCCGCTCCCACAATGGTTAGTGGTCGTCAGAAGGATTTGCTGATACTCGCCACCACCGTCGCGGTGCAGACGTCGCCGAACCCGTAGTTGCTGATGCATTGGCTTTTCGACAAATCGGTATCGATGTAACTGAGGCCCACCAACACGCCGGCCAAATCATGAGTCAATTTCGCCTCCCATTCGTGGTACGCGTCCTCGGCGTGACCGTTTGACGAGTACAGGCGCGGGTCTTTGAAATCCATTTCGCCGTAACGCAGTTTCAGGCCCAGCCCATAGGGCAATTCAGTTTCATAACCGACGTAGCGGTAGAGCGAACTCTGTTTGCTGTCGATACCGGGCGCATCAGCGGAGTAATAGGCCGCGAGTTTCACGCCATAGACGTTGAGAATGCCGTAGACCTCGCTCTGGTTGAACTGGCCTTCTTTTGAGTAGGCATATTTGAGGTAGCCGACGTCCAGGCTGACGGCGTCGGTGGCTTGCCAGAGCCAACCGGCGTAGTAGTCGATTTCCTGCCGGGTTTTCAGGCCGCCACCGAAGTCGACGTTTGAACTCCATGCGCCCAGGTACAAGCCAGTGCTGTGGGCCAGGGTTACGCCGGCTTGCACGGCGGGGTCGTTCTGAGTTTGCGAAATGCCGCGGGTGCGGTAGTCGCTGGCGAGAGTCAGGTCGACCAGCACGGAGAAATCGTCATTCAAGGGCATCGCCTGGCTGCTCAAAGGCAGCAAACTCAAAGAACCGAGGGCGAACAGGGTGAAAGCTTTCATGGGGTGCGTCCCGTTATTGTGATTGTTATGGGCAGTTTTTTTGGGCAAGGCTTGCCGAGCCCCGGCGATGAGCGCGGGGCGGGCAGTGGTTTCAGGTGATTGTTCTTAGAAAGTCGGTGCGTAAACTTCGCGCCCGGCGAACCAGGTTTGCAGCACTTGGGTGTCGTGCAGGGCTTTGTTGTCGACGCTGAACACGTCACGGTCCAGCACGATGAAATCAGCTTGCTTGCCGGGGCTCAACGAACCGATTTGCTTCTCTTACCCGATGGTACGGGCAGCGTTCAGGGTGTAGGCGTAAAACATCGTTTCGCGGTCGATGCGTTCATCGGCGTTCAGCACACCCAGCGGACCGTCGCGGGTGATGGCCTGGGCCATGGCGTTCCACGGGTTGGGCGAGGACACCGGCCAGTCACTGGCGCCCGCGATGGTCGCGGCCTGTTTGAGCAAGGAGTGCGCCGGGTACTGATAGCGGAAGGCGAGTGCGCTGACATACGGCTTGATCATGTCCAGGGTGTATTCGTCGGCGCTGGCCCACAGCAGTTGCATCGAGGCGATGACGTTGAGCGGTTTGAACCGCGCAAACTCTTTCGGGTTGACCATTTGCAGGTGCGTGATCGAATGCGTCACGCCGCTCTGGCGATCCTTGCGCGCCTGGGCGATGCCATTCAGCGATTCGCGCACCGCGCGGTCGCCGATGGCGTGGATGTGCACCAGCCAGCCGCGTTGATCGATGGCGCTGACCAGTTCGCCGAAATGCTTAGGATCGATCAGCAATTCGCCCTGTTTGTGCGAGTTGGTGTAGGGATCGATCATCGCCGCGCTCTGGGCCGGGTATTCGATCACGCCGTCGGCGAAGATCTTGATGCCGGGCAGGGTCAGGTTGGGGATGCCCTGAAATTGCTGGCGGACTTTGTCCAGGGTGTCGAGGTCGGCCGGTACGCTTTTCGAATTGGCCACCAGCAGCGCGGCGACGTGAGCGGTCATGCCACCGGTTTCCGACAGCGCCTTGTACACCGGCAGCACGCCGACGGTTTTTTCCGTGGGAGTGAGGGCGAATACCGGCTCGCCGGGGGCGGCGTTGGCGGCGGGGTCCATCCACGCGGTGATGCCCTGGCTGTTGTTGTAGCGCACCGCGGTTTGCGCGGCCTTCAGCATGTCGGCGGCGCTCGGTACGGGCATTTTTGACGCGACGCGATCCCAGCCGGCGTCCACCAGGAACCCGTTGGGGCTGCCATTGGCGCGCTTGCCGATGGTGTCTTTTTCGGCGTCCGGCAGGTTTTTCAGCAGCGCCGCATCAACGCCGGCGCGCTTGAGCATGACGTCGTTGGCCCACGCAGTGTGGTGGTCGCTGCCGGTGAACACTACGGGCACTTCGGCCCATTCCCCTGTGTTGAATGTCTTGCCGAAGGCCTCGGCCTGGGCCCAGTAAGCGGAACTCATGCCGGCCACGCTCAGCACATCGCCCTGTTTCGCTTTGCCATCGTCACGCCAGGCGCGCAGGCGTTTTTCCAGCTCAACGAGGTCGACCACCTCGTCTCCCATGTTGGCCGAGGCCATTTCCAGACCGCCGAAAATCGCGTGGGAATGGCTGTCGATCAGGCCGGGCATCAGGGTCTTGCCGCCCAGATCGATGACTTTGGTTCCCGACTCGATCAAGGCCTTGATCTGCGCATCGCTGCCGACCTGCAACACTTTGCCGTCCTGCACCGCCAACGCCTGAACCTTGGGCTGGCTGCGGTCGGCGGTGAAAATCTTGCCGTTCAGCAACACCAGATCGGTCGCTGCCATGGCTTCCAACGAGGCAAAACACACTGCCACCATCAATAGATTCGGGATGAATTTTTTCATTGAATGTTTCCTTGTTATTGCGTCTGATGGCCAGATTAGTGGCTTGTCACGGCAAGCAGAACGCCTCGCTCACGAAAAACGTTTTTGCCTGAATGGAAAAAGAATGGACAAGTTGGGTGCATTGAAAATGTTCGTGGTCACGGCGCAATTGGGCAGTTTCAGCCGCGCCGCCGAGCAACTGGGCAAGACGCCTTCGGCCCTGACCAAAGCGGTCAATCACCTGGAAGCCGAGCTTGGCGCCCGGCTGTTCGAGCGCAGTACCCGGCGAATTCTGCTGACGGAAGTGGGGCGGCTCTACCTGGAAACCGCGCGTCAGGTATTGCAACGGTTGGAGGAGGCCGGCGAGGAAATCGAGCAAATGCAGCATGGCCTGCGCGGCAGTCTGAAAATCACCGCGCCGCTGGCCTATGGGCAGGCCTTTCTTGATCAGGTGTGTGGTGGATTTCTGGAGCAATACCCGCAGATCAATCTGCAAGTGGACCTGTGCGATGAGTTCGTCAATCTGCTGGAAAGTGGCTACGACCTGGCGTTGCGCGAAGGTCATGACGACTTGCCGGGGTTGATCGCCCGCGTCGTCGGCAGTAACCGTCTGGCGTTGTGCGGCAGCCCGGCTTATCTGGCGCGCAAGGGGCTGCCGGTGACTCCGCAAACCCTCGATGACCACGAATGGTTGCTGTATCGCCATCCGTTGCTCAGCCGCGAATTCTGGTGGGCCGAGCGCGACGGCCAGCGGTTGAGCCTGCCGCAACCGCAGGCGCCGCGCTTGCGCAGCGACAATTACGACCTGCTGCTGGCCAATGCGCTGGCGGGGCGCGGGTTGCTGCACACGCCGCTGTGGAGTGCCGCGCCGTATCTGGCCGACGGTCGACTGGTGCGGGTGATGGCCGACTACGACATCGATCCGGACAGCTTTGGCGCGCACATTCTGGCGGTGTACCCGAGCCATCGGCGGGCGACCGCCAAAGTGGTGGCTTTCATCGATTACATCGCAGGTTTTCTGGCGTCTCGTGACTTGAATGATGACGCCGGCCACTCTCGTCACTGACCTGGCTCCCCCTGTAGGAGCTGTCGAGTGAAACGAGGCTGCGATCTTTTGACTTTGATTTTTAAAGGCAAGATCAAAAGATCGCAGCCTCGTTTCACTCGACAGCTCCTACAAGTCCTTGTCAGGAAAAAAGCAAAAGAGTACAAATGTACTCCATGACGACTTTAACTCCCCGCCGTACCGCCATCCTGACGTTTATCCGCGATCGAATCGCTGAACACGGTCAGTCCCCGAGCCTCGCTGAAATCAGCGAGGCGTTCGGTTTTGCCTCCCGCAGCGTGGCGCGCAAGCATGTGCTGGCGCTGACCGAAGCCGGTTTCATCGAGGTCAATGCGCATCAGGCCCGGGGCATTCGTTTGCTCGGGCAACCGGCGCGGCCCGAGCTGCTGGATATTCCGGTACTCGGTCGGGTGGCGGCGGGTGCGCCGATCGGTGCCGATGCCGAGGTTCACAGCCGCTTGCTGTTCGACCCGTCGATCTTCTCGCGGGTGCCGGATTACATGCTGCGGGTCCAGGGCGACTCGATGATCGAGGACGGCATTCTCGACGGCGATCTGGTGGGCGTGCACCGCAATCCCGAGGCGGTCAACGGCCAGATCGTCGTCGCGCGACTCGACGGCGAAGTCACCATCAAACGTTTCGAGCGAGTCGGCGATGTTGTCCGACTGCTGCCGCGCAACCCGGCCTATAAGCCGATCATCGTCGACGCCGATCAGGACCTGGCCATCGAAGGGGTGTTCTGCGGCCTGGTGAGGCAAGGATGATGGGCGCCGTCGTTGCGCTGGATACGCTGTTCAATGGCGGCCAGGTCTGGAAGGGCCGGCCTGCGCCACCGGCCGTCAGCCCGCAACCCACCGGGCATGCCGCGCTGGATGCGGCGTTGCCTACTGGCGGTTGGCCGGAAGCGGCGCTGACCGAAATCCTTTTGGCCGGGCAGGGCGTCGGTGAATTGCAACTGGTGTGGCCGGCGTTGGCGCGGTTGTCGGCCGCGGGCGAGCGCATCGTGCTGGTGGCACCGCCTTACGTGCCGTATCCCCAGGCCTGGCAGAACGCCGGGGTCGATCTGCGCCAGTTGTCGATCATCCAGGCCAGCGAGCGCGATGCGCTGTGGGCGGCCGAACAATGCCTGCGTTCGGGCAGTTGCGGTGCGGTGTTGTGCTGGCCGCACAAGGCTGATGACCGGGCGCTGCGGCGCTTGCAGGTGGCGGCGGAAACCGGCTCGACCCTGGCGTTCGCCTATCGCTCGATCAATGAAGCCATCAACCCTTCGCCAGCCGCTTTGCGCATCGCCATCGACGCCAGGCCTGCGCAATTGCGAGTGCTCAAGTGCCGGGGCGGGTTGGCGCGCTCGGCGCCGATTGCCTTTCCCGTGGGGCATTGAGGTTGCCATGCGCTGGGTCTGCATTCTTTTCCCGCAATTGGCGCTGGACGCGGTACTGCGTCAGCGCTCCGATCCCGATGCGCCGCTGGCGCTGTTGACCGGCCCGGCCCAGCGGCGGATGTTGCAGGCGGTCAACGGTTCGGCGCGGGCGCTGGGCTTGCGTCCCGGCCAGTCGATGACCGCCGCGCAGGCGCTGAGCAAAGGGTTTGCCACGGCCGAATACGATGCCGCCGAGATCGAACACTGGCAGCAGTTTCTGGCTGCATGGGCCTACCGCTTCAGCGCTCAGGTCAGCGTGCATTACCCGCGTGCGGTGGTGTTTGAAATCGAGTCCAGCCTGGGATTGTTCGGCGCCTGGCCGCAATTCGAGGCGCGGTTACGGACCGAGCTCGGCGAACTGGGGTTTCGCCATCGGATTGTTGCCGCGCCCAACCCGGCGGCCGCGCGGGTGCTGGCCAACGCGTATGACGGTCTGGTGGTGCCCGACGATCAAGCCTTGCACCATCATCTTGGGCAGTTGCCCATCGACCGGATCGGGCTGGAGACCAGCGTCGCCACGGCGTTGTCGCGCATGGGGCTGCGCACTTTGAGTCAGGTTCAGGCGTTGCCTCGCCATAGTCTGGCCCGGCGTTTCGAGGCCCAGGTGCTCAAGCATCTGGACACCTTGCTCGGGTTACGGCGGCTGGCGCTGACGTTCTACCTGCCGCCGGACCGCTTCGATGTGCGCATCGAGCTCAACTTCGATGTGCAGTCCCATCAGGCGCTGCTGTTTCCGTTACGCCGGCTGACCGGCGATCTGTCGACGTTTCTTTGCGGGCGGGACAGCGGCGTGCAGCGTTTCGACCTGCACCTGGAGCATGCCGGGTTGCCGGACACCCTCATCAAGGTCGGCCTGCTCAGCGCCGAACGTGATCCGGCGATGCTCTTCGAACTGGCCCGAGGGCGGCTGGAACAGGTTCAGGTCGAGGCCCCGGTGCGCGGTTTTCGTCTGCGCGCCGAAGACTTGCCGGCCTTCGTTCCCCAGTATCAGGAGCTGTTCGACGACCGTCCGCAGCAGTCCTTGCCCTGGGAGCAACTGCGCGAACGCTTGCGGGCGCGGTTGGGAGATGGCGCGGTGCAGGGTTTGCGGTTCCAGGCCGATCACCGGCCGGAATGCGCGTGGCAGGCCAGTGTCGACAGTCAGCGCTGTGGCGGGCTGCCTGCAGTGCAACGACCGGGCTGGCTGCTGACTGAACCGCTGGCGGTGCACGAAGGTTCGACACGCATCCTGATGGGGCCGGAACGCATCGAGTCCGGGTGGTGGGACGGTGACGATGTGCGCCGCGATTACTTCCTGATCGAAACCCGCTCCGGCCAGCAGGGCTGGGCCTATCGTGCGGTCGGTGAGGACGGCCCGTTGTGGCTGCAGGGGTGGTTCGCATGAGCATCGATTACGCCGAACTGCACTGCCTGTCGAACTTCAGTTTCCAGCGCGGTGCTTCCAGTGCCCTCGAACTGTTTCAACGGGCGAAAAAACAGGGCTATCAGGCCTTGGCAATCACCGATGAATGCACCCTGGCCGGTATCGTCCGCGCCTGGCAAGCGGCCAAATCCGTGGAGCTGCCGTTGATCATCGGCAGCGAAGTGCGGATCGAGAACGGCCCGAAACTGGTGCTGCTGGTGGAAAACCTCGAGGGTTACCAAACCCTGTGCCGACTGATTACCCGAGCCCGACGCCGAACGCAGAAAGGCCAGTATCAAGTGCTGCGGGAAGACTTCAGCGAACCCTTGCCGGGGCTGTTGGCGTTGTGGGTGCCGGACGCTGTCGATGACGTTGAACAGGGTCACTGGCTGAAGCAGACCTTCGCCGAACGCCTGTGGCTGGCCGTCCAGCTACATCGCGGCCAGGACGATACACGACGGCTGGCTGCGCTGCTGACCCTGGCGGGCGAACTGCGAATCCCGGCAGTGGCCAGCGGCGATGTGCACATGCACGCTCGCGGCCGGCGCGCCTTGCAGGACACCATGACTGCGATCCGTCATCACGTGCCGGTGGCGGAGGCCGGGTTGCGTCTTCATCCCAATGGCGAGCGGCATGTGCGCAGTCTCGATGCGCTGCAATCGATCTATCCGCAAGCATTGCTCGACGAAACGCTGAACATCGCCCGACGCTGCACCTTCGACCTCGGTCAGTTGCGTTATCAATATCCCCGGGAGTTGGTACCACAAGGCCAGACTGCCACGTCCTGGCTGCGTCATTTGACCGAAGAGGGCATCGCGTGGCGTTGGTCAAAAGACCCGCAGGCCAAGGTGCTGACGCAGATCGACAAGGAACTGGAGCTGATCGCCGAACTGGGCTACGAAAGCTATTTCCTGACGGTCCACGACATTGTGCGTTTCGCCCGTGAGCAAAAAATCCTGTGTCAGGGCCGTGGTTCGGCGGCCAACTCGGCGGTGTGTTTTGCCTTGGGCATCACGGAAATCGATCCGGATCGCACCACGCTGTTGTTCGAGCGCTTTCTCTCCAGGGAACGCAACGAGCCGCCGGACATCGACGTCGATTTCGAGCATGAGCGTCGCGAAGAAGTCTTGCAGTACGTGTTCCAGCGTTATGGCCGGACCCGCGCGGCGCTCACGGCGGTGGTCAGCACGTATCACGCGGCCGGCGCGGTGCGTGATGTGGCCAAGGCCTTGGGGTTGCCGCCGGATCAGATCAACGCCCTGGCCGATTGCTGTGGCCACTGGAGTGATACAACACCGCCCGTGGAACGCCTGCTTGAAGGCGGGTTCGATCCCGAAAGCCCGGTATTGCGCCGGGTGCTGAGCCTGACGGGGCAGTTGATCGGTTTCCCCCGACACCTGTCCCAGCACCCCGGCGGTTTCGTGATTTCCGAGCAGCCTCTGGACAGCCTGGTCCCGGTGGAAAACGCCGCCATGGCCGAGCGCACCATCATCCAGTGGGACAAGGATGATCTGGATGCGGTCGGGCTGCTCAAGGTGGATATTCTGGCGTTGGGCATGCTCAGTGCGATCCGCCGCTGTTTCGATCTGTTGCGCCGCCATCGCCATCGGGACCTGAGCCTGGCGACGATCCCGGCCGAAGACCCGCAAACCTACGACATGATCGGCCGTGCGGACACCATCGGCGTGTTCCAGATCGAGTCCCGGGCGCAGATGTCGATGCTGCCGAGGCTCAAGCCCCGGACCTTCTATGACCTGGTGATCGAGGTGGCGATCGTCCGTCCGGGGCCGATTCAGGGCGGAATGGTGCATCCGTACCTGCGACGCCGAAACAAGGAAGAACCCGAGGTCTATCCGTCCCCGGCACTGGAAGTCGTGCTCAAGCGCACGCTGGGCGTGCCGCTGTTTCAGGAACAGGTCATGCAGATTGCGATTGTCGCCGCCGACTACAGCCCCGGCGAGGCCGATCAGTTGCGCCGCTCCATGGCGGCCTGGAAACGCCACGGCGGGCTCGAACCGCACAAGGATCGCCTGGCCGCCGGGATGAAGAAAAACGGCTACACGGCCGAGTTTGCCGCGCAGATTTTTGAACAGATCAAAGGCTTCGGCAGTTACGGTTTTCCCGAGTCACACGCCGCCAGTTTCGCCTTGCTGACTTACGCCAGTTGCTGGTTGAAATGCCACGAGCCGGCGGCCTTCGCCTGTGCGCTGATCAACAGCTGGCCCATGGGTTTCTACAGCCCGGACCAGATTCTGCAGGACGCGCGCCGGCATCATTTGCAGATTCGCCCGGTGGACGTGCGCGCCAGTGACTGGGATTGCAGCCTCGAACCGATCACCGGTGCCCAGCCGGCGATTCGCATGGGGTTGCGGATGATCAAGGGTTTTCGCGAGGACGATGCCCGGCGCATCGAAACGGCGAGGTCGAAGGGGACGTTTATCGACATTGCCGACCTCGGCGAGCGGGCACGACTCGATGCCCGCGCCCAGGAGCAACTGGCCGATGCCGGTGCGCTACGTGGGCTGGCCGGCGACCGTCATCGGGCGCGCTGGGAAGTGGCGGGTGTACAGAAACAGCTCGGCTTGTTTACCGGTCTGCCGAGTCAGGAGGAGGGCGCGGTGTCGTTACCCAAACCCACCGTGGGCGAGGACCTGCTAGCCGATTACACCAGTGTCGGCACCACGCTCGGTCCGCATCCGCTGGCGTTGTTGCGGGGTGAATTGAAGGCCCGGCGTTGCCGCAGTTCGAAGGAGCTGCTGGATGTCGAGCATGGAAGACCGGTCAGCGTCGCCGGGCTGGTGACCGGTCGGCAGCGTCCGGGTACCGCCAGTGGCGTGACCTTTGTCACCCTTGAAGATGAGTTCGGCAACGTCAACGTGGTGGTCTGGCGCGACTTGGCCGACCGGCAGCGCCAGGTGTTGGTCGGCTCGCAATTGCTCAAGGTTGATGGGCGCTGGGAAAAGGAAGGCGAGGTGCGGCATTTGATTGCCGGACGGTTGAGCGACCTGAGTCCATTGCTCGACGGCATCAGTGTGCGCAGCCGGGATTTTCGTTAACCGTGGGAACGATCACGCCCTCATTTACCCAAAGGCCAAAACCGCTCCCCACCCCCCGGGGCATCCGTCCACGCCTGCAACGACCGTGTCGGCAAGTCAAAATAATCCCGAGTACGCGCATACCCATGCCCACCCATCCGCCCAATCGCATCCAGCCCCAGCTGATCGATATACAGGGTTTTCGGGTCGATCAATTCATCCCGCACATGGGCCATCAGCACTTCGCCAAAGATAATCTCCCGCGACTGCCCGATGGACAGCGCCATCATCCGCCGACACTCCAGAGCCACCGGTGCTTCGCCGATTCGTGGGCATTTGACCGTGGTGCCGGGAATGGCGGTAAGGCCGGCGGCAGTCAGCTCGTCGAAACCGGGGGCAAACGGCACGGCGCAGACATTCATGGCTTCCACCAGGGCATCGCTGACGATGTTTACGGTGAATTCCTGGTTGAGCTGGATATTGCGAGTGGTGTCCTTGGGACTTTGGTCTCCGTAGTTTTCCACGCCTAGCGCGAGGATCGGCGGGTCGGCCGAGAGGGCGTTGAAGAAGCTGAAGGGCGCGGCGTTGATCCGACCTTCACCGTCGATGGTGGTGACCAGGGCAATCGGCCGTGGCACCACGCTGCCGATCAGAATCTTGTACTTGTCTCGCGGACTCAATTGGCTGAAGTCGAAGCTTTGCATGGGCAGAACTCTCTAAAGAAGTGGATCAATCGCGCTCAGCGGCGCGTGTGCGCTGTAGTCATCAGCGAACGGGATGGCCGGTTTGAACAGGCCTTTCCAGTCCGGTTGGCCGAAGGCCCGGTCGCTGTGGCTGCGCATCAGTTTTTCGAATTGTTGTTGGGCCTGGCGTTGCAGGGCGGGGTAGTCGACGCCTTGAACCTGACCGTTTTGCATGACGCAGCGGCCGTCGATGTAGCTGGCGATGCAATCGTCACCGCGCCCGGCCAATACCAGGTTTTTCAGTGGGTCGAACAGCGGCCCCAAATGCAGGCCGCAAAGGCTGAACACCGTGATGTCGGCTTTGGCCCCCGGCGCCAGACGGCCGAGATCGTCTCGGCCCAAGGCTTTGGCGCCACCGAGCGTGGCGGCGTTGTAAAAGTCCAACGTACTGGTCAAAGCACCATCGCCCTCCATCAATCGCGCGATGTTCAGACCCTGGCGCATGTTCTCCAGCAGGTCCGCCGGCCAAGTGTCAGTGCCCAAGGCGAAGTTGACGCCCTTGGCCCGATAGCGACCGAAAGAGTTCAGCGCCTCGCCGTCACGGGCAAACACCACTGGGCAATGCACCAGACTCGCGCCGCCATCCACCACGCGTTGCAGATCGTCATCACCAGAGGTGTAGATGCCGTGGGGTAACAGACTGCGCGGGGTCAACAGGTCCAGTTGCTGCAACCAGGTCAGGGGCGATACGCCGCGCAGTTGCTCGACCATCGCCACTTCACCGAGCCCCTGGCAGCAATGCAAACGCATCGGCGCGTTCAGTTCCCGACTCAACGCAGCGGTGCGTTGCAGCAGGGCCGGGGTGCAGGTCTGGATGCGGTCCGGCAGCAGCGCGCCGCGAATCAAACCCTCGTGAGCACCGTCGAAGTCATGGAAAAACCGAACAGCCGCATCGAGCCCGGCCATTCCACGCGCTTCATCCCAGTGGTGCCCCAAGGTTCCGTCAGCGCGCCAGTAACTCATGCCGCTCATGTAGCAGGGACCGAGGTAAGTTCGCAGCCCCAACTCGGCAGCGACACCGGCCACCGCAGAAAACTCGTCGTAAGTCTCGGCCCACTCGCGGTAGTACATCGAGGTGATCGGCATGGCGGTGGTGATGCCGTTGCGGATCAACTGAGTGAAGGCATAGCGGTACTTGAAGACTTCTTCATCCGCGGTGTAACTCTCCCGCGGACCGCTCGCCAGATAGTCCTCGGACCACATCCGACCCATGTCGCGTTCATCGCCGTTGTCCAGCGTCAGCACCGTCGAATCAAGATCCCCGAGCGCATCCAGATCGATAAAACCCGGACCGATCAACGCGTTGCCGTAATCAATCCACTGATCCACCGGGCCCGGATAATCACGACCGACAAACACGATGTGCGAACCTTCGAACACCACTTCGCCGTCGCGCCACAGCACATGCTGTGTGCCGTCGAACCCGACCACGCAGCGGGCTTTCAAAGCAATCCGTTTCACAAGCGACTGTCCAGGAGTTGGCCGCCGGAAGCGATCAGCTCGCCGCCGCGATAAACCTGGCGCACCGGCCGCGACACCACCGCCTCACCCAGCGTTTGCACCGGCATCAGCAAAAAGTCCGCCGGCTGGCCGATCTCCACCCCATACCCTTCACAACCCAACGCCCGAGCACCATTCACCGTCGCCGCTTCGAACGCCGCCGCCAGTTCATCGTCCTTGTTCAAGTCGAAACGAAATGCCAGCAGCATCGCCCGTTCGAGCATGTCGCCGTTACCCATGGGCGACCAGGCATCGCGAATGCCGTCCGAACCCAGACAGACATTCACCCCGGCCTCGCGCAGGGCGAGGAACGGCGGCACCGCACAATCGGCCGGCGCAGAGCTCATCAACGAGATGTTCAGCGCCGCCAGACGCCCGGCCACCGGTTTAACCTGGCTCCACGGCAACATCCCAAGGCAGTAGGCGTGGCTGATCATCACCCGGCCCTGACACCCGAAGCGCTCGGTGTAATCGGCGATCCGCGCGATCTGCCACAGGCCCAGTTCGCCCTTGTCGTGCAGGTGAATGTCGACGCCACGCTCGAATTCGCTGGCCAGTTTGAACACGAAGTCGAGCTGCGCGATCGGGTCGTTGTCGATGCCGCAAGGGTCGAGGCCACCGACGTTTTCTACGCCCAGGGCCATGGCTTCGCGCATCAGTTCGGCGGTGCCGGGGCGGCTGATCAGGCCGGTTTGCGGGAACACCACCAGTTGCATATCGATCAGGTCGCGGTAACTTTCGCGCAGTTGCTGCATGGCCTCGACATGGCGCAGGCCGAATTCCGGGTCGATATCGACGTGACAACGCATCGTCAGCGAGCCACGGGCGATGCAGTTTTCCAGCAGCGCGCCGGCGCGTTGAGCGATGGGCGCGTCGACTTCACGCAGCACGCGGCGCTCGTTGGCGATGTAATCCTTGAGCGTCGGCCCGGCGCTGTTCGCACGCCAGGGTTGGCCCCAGAGGGTTTTGTCCAGGTGGATGTGGCTTTCAACCAGGGCAGGGGTGAGGAGCTGGTTTTGGCCGTCGATGTCGGTGGCGGTGAGGACCGCAGTCGATGCCGGGCGGTGTTGCTTGAACAGGCCGTTTTCGATCAGCAGGTCTTTGGCGGTTGAACCGTAGGGCCGCACATTGCGCAGCCAGCGGGGTTGGGTCATATCAAGCCTCAAATTGGGTGGTGTATTCGCTGGCCTCTTCGCGGGCAAGCCTCGCTCCTACAGTTCGTTGTCGATCACAACGTTGTGATTCAACCCGAATCCCGTAGGAGCGAGGCTTGCCCGCGAAGGCCGCGACTCGGTCTCAAGCCAGTCAATCAACCCTTGAGCTTCGACCAGATCCGATCCTGCAGCTCACGCGCCTTGTTGCTGCACTCTTTTTCCGGGCGCAGGCGCGAGGCAAACTCGTCGGGCATGTTGATGGCGTCCATGACCCGCCATTTGGCGTCGATCAACTTGTCGCTTTGAATGCCGTTGTCGTAGGCGATGGCGTTGGACACGGCCGCGGCGTTTTCCGGCTTCATCATCCAGTCGATGAAGATCTTCGCGTTGCCAGGGTGCGGGGCGCTTTTCGGCACGGCGAAGTTGTCCTGGAACATGGCCAGGCCTTCGCGCGGGTACACGTACTTGATGGTGCTTTTTTGCAACGTGGCCCGGGCGGTAGAGCCGTTCCAGTTCTGCATCATGATCACCTCACCGGAAGCCATGCGGTCGACGGTGTTGTCCGAGCTGTACATCTTCAAGTGCGGTTTCTGTTTTTGCAGCAGCTCCAGAATGCGCTTGGCGTCCTGCGGGTTTTCGCTGCATTCGTCGACGTTCAGGTAATGACTGGCCGCGTTGATCACACTGCTGGAGGTGTCGAGTGCGGCGAGTTGGCCTTTGAGTTCCTTGCGCGGTTCGAAGAATTCTTTCCACGAATCGTCCAGCCTGCCGCCGGGCACCCGCGCACTGTCATAGGAAAACCCGGTGGTGCCCCACAGGTACGGTGCGGAGAATTTGCGGCCCGGGTCGAAACTCGGGTTGCGGAACGCCGGTTTGACGTACTGGAAGTTGGGCAGGGACGCGGCGTCGATTTCCAGCAGCAGGTCCTGGTTGATCAACGTGCGCATGATCGACTGCGACGGCACGATCACGTCGTACGCCGCGCCACCGGCCTGTAACTTGGCCAGCAAGGTTTCATTGCTGTCGTAGCCGTCCATGGTGACCTTGATCCCGGTCTCCTTTTCGAACTTGGCCAGCAGTTCCACCGGGTAGTAGTCGGTCCAGTTGTAGAAGAACAATTGCTTGGGCTCGGCGGCCAGTGCGGTGAAAACGGTGAAGCAACTGAGGGCCAGACCGGCGACGCCGTAACGCATGCTTTTCAGTTTCATAGGCTTTCTATTCATAACAGCAGGCTCCAGACTCATTGGTTTTTGCCGCGCTGTCCCAGCCAGAAGGCCAGCACCACCAGCACGATGGAAATCACCAGCATCAGGGTCGAGATCGCGTTGATCTCCGGCGTGACACCGGACTTGATCGCCGAGAAGATGTACACCGGCAACGTTGTCGAACCGGGGCCGGCGACGAAGAAGGTCATGATGAAATCGTCGAGGCTGACCACGAACGCCAACACCGACCCGGACAACACCGCTGGCCACAGCAGCGGCAAGGTGACCCGGCGAAACACCTGCCACGGGTTGGCGTACAAATCGTTCGCCGCCTCCAGCAAGCTCTTGTCCAGGTCATTGAGCCGCGCGCGGATCGGCAGGTACGCGAAGGGAATGCAGAAGCCGATGTGCGCGACAATCACCGTCAGCAAACCGAGCTTGATCCCCAGCGCCATGAACAGCAGCAGGGTGGCCACGGCGGTGACGATCTCCGGCAGGATCAGTGGCAGGTTGATCCCGCCCTCGACCATCTTCTGTCCGTAAAACGGCCGATAGGTCGCCAGCGCTGCGAGCAACGCAATGGCCGTGGCGCAGACCGTGGCGATGCTGGCGACGATGATCGAATTCAACGCGGCGGTCTGGATCGACGGGTTCGCCAGAATCCGTCCGTACCAGGCGAAGGAGAACTCGGTCCACACCGTTGCCGAGCGGTTGGCGTTGAAGCTGTAGGCGATCAGCACAAAGATCGGCACGTACAGGTAGGCCAGGATCAACAGGCTGAATTCACGGGTCAGTGGCAGTTTTTTCAAGTGCAGGGCGATCATGCGGTGGCTCCCCGACGCAGGTTCTTGGCGGCCTTGCGGCTATAGAGGGCGTAAAGCACCAGGGACAGCAGCAGAATCCCCAGCAGCAGGAACGACAACGAACTGCCCAGCGGCCAGTTGCGCGCGGTGCCGAACTGTTGCTGGATCAGGTTGCCGATCATCAGCGTCTTGCCTCCGCCGAGAATCGCCGGGGTGATGAAGGCGCCGAGGCTCGGCACGAACACCAGCAGCGCACCGGCAATCACGCCGGGCATCGACAGCGGCAGAATGATCCGCCGCAACGCGTGCCAGCGATTGGCGCCGAGGTCGTAAGCGGCTTCCACCAGACGCCAGTCGAGTTTTTCCAGGGTCGAGTAGATCGGCAAAATCATGAACGGCAGGAAGCTGTAGACCAGCCCGACGCTGACGGCGAAGTCGTTGTAGAGCAGGGTGATGCCACCGGCCTGGGGGAACAGTGCATTAATGCTTTGGGCGACCCAGCCGTGTTCGCGCAGGATGATCAGCCAGGCGTAATTGCGGATCAGCAGGTTGGTCCAGAACGGAATGGTGATCAGCAACACCATGAGGTTGCGCCGGCGCGGGGTCAGGCTCGACATCCACAAGGCGACCGGGAAGCCAAACAGAAAACACAGCAACGTGGTGCCACCGGCCTGGAACACCGAGCGCAACAGCGCCTGGGCGTAGACCCAGTTCAGTTCCAGTTCACCGTCGAAACCTTCCTGGAAAAACAGCTGCACGTAGCTTTGCAATTGCCAGTTGGCCTGCCAGTCGACGCCACCGTAAACGTTGCGTGGCAATAGGCTGATGTAGCCCATGATGCCGAGCGGAATGGCAATCAGCGCCAGCAAAGTCAAAACCACCGGGCTGAGCAACAGCGCACGGTTAAGGGCGGGAGAAGTGCTGCTGACGCTCATCTCAGGCCTCCATCAACAGGCAGGCGTGGGGCGGCAGGTTGACCGCGACGCGATCACCGATCTCCCGGCCGCGGTTCAGGCCTTCGTTGTTCTCGCGCAGCATGACCTTGATGTCGTTGTTCAACCGGCACTGGTAAAGGGTCGCGGTGCCGACATACAACACCGCTTCAATCACGCCGCGCAGGTGATGCGGTTGCGTAGGGTCGACCAGTTGCGAACGCTCCGGGCGGAAGGCCAATTGCACGGCCGCGCCGTCGAAGCCTTGGGCCGGGCAGGGGATTTCCACCGGCATGCCATTGGGCACGAAGAGCTTTTCGTTCTGCTGACCGCGCTTGAGATGGCCGGGGAGAAAGTTGATGTCGCCAATGAACTGGGCGACAAACTGATGCTGCGGGCGTTCGTAAATGTCGTTGGGCGTACCGATCTGCAGGATCTTGCCGGCGGACATCACGGCAATGCGATCGGAGAGCGTCAGGGCTTCTTCCTGATCGTGGGTCACGAAGATGAACGTGATCCCGGCTTCCTTCTGCACGCGCTTGAGTTCCACCTGCATTTCCTTGCGCAGCTTGAGGTCCAGCGCCGACAGCGGTTCATCCAGCAACAGCACTTTGGGTTTCGGCGCCAGCGCCCGAGCCAGCGCCACGCGCTGCTGCTGGCCACCGGACAACTCGGCCGGTGTGCGCTTGGCCAGGTGTTGCATTTGTACCAGTGCCAGCATCTCATCGACCCGTTGCGCGATGAGCTTGCGATCAAGACCCTGCATCTCGAGGCCGAAGGCGATATTCTGCGCGACACTCATGTGCGGAAACAGCGCGTAGCTCTGGAACACTGTGTTGACCCGGCGCTTGAACGGCGGCAAGTCATTGACCGGTTCGCCGGCCAGACGAATCTCGCCCTCGCTGACCTGTTCGAAACCGGCGATGGTGCGTAACAAGGTAGTTTTACCGCAGCCGGAAGGGCCGAGCAGGGTGAAGAATTCGTTGTCGGTAATGTCGACTGAAACGTTGTCGAGGGCTGGAGCCAGCCCCGGATCGTCGGAATACCGTTTAGATACATTACGCACTTCGATTGCGACTGGACGACCCATAATGGTGCATTCCTCTAATTATTGTATGCAATATCTGGATGCAATTTAGAAATACCCGGATTAATCTGTTCGTGCAACCCCCTTTTTCAATGGCTGCTCATCGCCAGGGGGCGGTTGTTTCTCGCAATAGGAGTGTTCAGATGTCCGAGAAAAAACTGGAGACCACGGTCGACCGTGTCTACCAAGGGGTTTACGAGGCGATCAGCAAACGTTCATTGCGTCCCGGCATGAAGCTTGGCGAAGCGTCATTGGCCGAACTTTTTAATGTCAGCCGGACGTCGGTTCGTGCTGCACTCAAACAGTTGGAGGCCGACGGGCTGGTCACCACCGAACCCAACAAAGGCGCGTCGGTGTCGTTGCCGAGTGATGAAGAAATCCGTTCGTTGTTCGAAACCAGGCGTCTGATCGAAATCGGCATCGTCACCGAACTCTGCCGCCGGCGTGATTCCGCCGTGACCCAGGACTTGCGTGATCACTTGCTGCTGGAGGATGAAGCGCACCGCAGTGGCGACCATGAGCGGCTGATTCATCTGCTCGGCGAGTTCCACATCAAACTCGCGCAAAGCCTGAATAACCCGGTGCTGCTGGACTGGTTCCGCAAGCTGATATCCCGCGCCTCGCTGTACGCCGCCGCGCTGGATGACGACAGTCACGAAGCCTGCCGCGACGATGAACATTTGCGGCTGATCGAGTTCATCGAAGCGGGCAATCAAAGTGCCGCGATCGAACTGACTTGCATGCATTTGAATGGCATTGAGAAAGCGATCCTCGACGTCGCCGCCACGTTGAAAACCGGCTACCACCCGCTCAAGCACCTGATCGAGGTGTGAGGGTGGGATCCGTAGCAGCTGCCGAGCCTCGAGGCTGCGAACGCAGCCTCGCAGGCTCGGCAGCTGCTACAGGGTTTTCCTCAGGAAAATCCACAAAAATCTGCTGGTGAAGAATCAGCTAACCTCTATGAAACCATTGGCGACCGCAATGCTCGAAACAAACGGGCACGCACCGTCCACATGCCGTTGCAATCCCTCAAGCCAGCTCATCTACAGGGATACACAATCAGTCGATGCAGTTTCTAGACGATAGCCACAGGTGTGCCGGCTGGAACGGTGAAATGGCCAGGCGTATCTGCGCGTTCGACTGGAGCGTGACTGAGTTGGGGGGCATGGACACCTGGCCCGCAAGCCTGTGCAGCGCGGTGCAGTTGATGCTCGCGTCCCCACTGCCGATGGTGATGCTGTGGGGTCGTGCGGGTTACATGATCTATAACGATGCGTACTCGACGTTTGCCGGTGGCCGACATCCTTACCTGTTGGGCTCCCCGGTGGAACTGGGCTGGCCGGAAGTCGCCGAGTTCAATCGGCATGTGGTCGACACCTGCCTGGCCGGCGGCACATTGTCCTATCGCAATAAAGAGTTTGTGCTTTTGAGGGACGGCATACCCGAAGACGTCTGGCTGGACCTCTATTACAGCCCGGTGGCTGATGATGAGGGGAAACCGGCCGGGGTCATGGCGATGGTGGTCGAGACCACCGAGCATGTGATTTCCGAACGCCGTCGTCAGGCCGCCGAGGACGCCTATCACGCCGACAACGAACGGGTGCGCCTGGCGCTCAATGCCGGGGCTTTGCTCGGCTCGTTCGTCTGGGACATCAAGGGTAATGTGCTCTCCGGCGATGAGCGTTTCGCCCGCACCTTTTCTTACCCGCCCGAGCAAAACCTGACCGACCTGCCAACGGATATCGCCGAAGCACAGATCCATCCCGATGACCGCAGCTGGGTGCAGGAACAGATCAATCAATCAGTGGAAACCGGCGAACCCTTTAACGCCGAGTATCGGGTCCAGCGCCCTGGTGGCAGTTATCTGTGGGTGCAAGCGAGTGGTGGCTGCGAGTTCAATAAACAGGGCGAACCGTTCCGTTTTCCCGGGGTGTTGATCGACATCCACGAACGCAAGACCGCCGAAGAATCCTTGCTCAAGTTCACCCGCAACCTGGAGCAACGCGTTGCCGACGAAGTCGAAGCGCGGCTGGCCGCTGAAGAACAACTGCGTCAATCCCAGAAACTCGAAGCCATCGGCGGCCTCACCGGCGGCGTGGCCCATGACTTCAACAACCTCTTGCAGGTGATCGCCGGCAACCTGCACTTGCTGGCGCGGCATGAACCGGACAACGCCAACGTGCAGCGCCGGGTCAGTGCGTCGATTGCCGCGGTCGAGCGCGGCGCCAAACTGTCTTCGCAATTGCTCGCGTTCGCCCGTCGTCAACCCTTGTCGCCAGCAGTCTGCGATCTGCGGCAGGTCTTTGACGGGCTCGGTGAATTGTTGCAGCGAGCGCTGGGGGAAACCCTCCAGATCAATGTCTGCGCAGATGAAGCCCTTTGGCACATCTACGTGGACCGCAATCAACTGGAAAACGCCATCCTCAATCTGGCGATCAATGCCCGGGACGCCATGAAAGGCGAGGGGACCATTAACCTGAGCGCCGAGAACATTGTCCTGGATAGCAAGTTTTGTGCAGGCAAGGGCATCGTCGCCGGTGACTATGTTTGTGCAGCGGTGGCTGACACGGGTGTCGGCATGTCGCCGCAGGTACTCGCACAGGCTTTCGAACCGTTTTTTACCACCAAGGCCGACGGCCAGGGCACGGGGCTTGGATTGAGCATGGTGTTCGGTTTCGTCAAGCAGAGTGGCGGGCATATCGAGATTTCCAGCGTGGTCGGGCAGGGCACTCGGGTGCAACTGTATTTCCCGCGCAGCCTGCGTCCGATGCAGAGCGAAACGACACTTCACGATCCGCAACAACGAGGCGGACACGAAACCATTCTGGTGGTCGAGGACAACGAGGCGGTGCGCAGCGCTGCGGTGGAATTACTGAGCGAAGCAGGTTATCAAGTCCTGACGGCTGCCAACGGTGACGTCGCCATGCAGATGTTGCTGGAGGGCGCGGCAGTGGACCTGATTTTCACCGACGTGGTCATGCCCGGCCTGATCAAAAGCTCGGACCTGGCCGCCTGGGCCAAGGTGCAGACGCCGCCGGTGGCCGTGCTGTTCACCTCGGGCCACACCCGTGACATTATTTCGCGCAATCACCAACTCAGCCCCGACACCTGGCTGCTGAGCAAACCTTATGGTCCCGAGGCGCTCACACAGATGGTCCGCACGGTGCTCAATGGCTAACCCGATTTGATCGTTGATCGTTCCCACGCGGAGCGTGGGAACGATCAAACGTCAGAGTTCTTTCCGCTATTTAACCAAGGCAGGTCCATGACTTCCAACCCTCCCTCAGGCATGGTCAGGGTGCGCGGCGCCCGGGAACACAATCTCAAGAACGTCGATGTCGACATTCCCCGGGATGCCCTGGTGGTGTTCACCGGCGTGTCCGGTTCGGGGAAATCGTCGCTGGCGTTCTCGACCCTCTACGCCGAAGCGCAACGCCGCTACTTTGAGTCCGTGGCACCTTATGCGCGGCGCCTGATCGATCAGGTCGGGGTGCCGGACGTCGACTCCATCGAAGGCTTGCCGCCGGCGGTGGCCCTGCAACAACAACGGGGCACGCCGAGCACGCGGTCTTCGGTGGGCAGCGTGACGACGTTGTCGAGCCTGATCCGCATGCTTTACTCCCGGGCCGGCAGTTATCCGCCGGGGCAGCCGATGCTGTATGCCGAAGACTTTTCGCCCAATACGCCCCAGGGCGCGTGTCTGGAATGCCATGGGTTGGGACGGGTTTATGAAGTCACCGAAGCCCTGATGGTCCCGGACCCGAGCCTGACCATTCGCCAGCGCGCGGTCGCCTCCTGGCCCACCGCCTGGCAGGGACAAAACCTGCGCGACATTCTGGTGACCCTGGGTTACGACGTCGACAAACCCTGGCGCGATCTGCCGAAAAAGCAGCGCGACTGGATTCTCTTCACCGAAGAAACACCGACGGTGCCGGTGTACGCCGGGCTCACCCCCGAAGAAACCAACGTCGCGCTCAAACGCAAGATGGAGCCGAGTTACCAGGGCACGTTCACCGGCGCCCGGCGCTACATCCTGCACACCTTCAGCCATTCCCAAAGCGCGCTGATGAAGAAGCGCGTCTCGCCATTCATGCTCGGCGGCCCGTGCCCGCTGTGCGACGGCAAACGGCTCAAGCGCACGGCGTTGTCGGTGACGTTTGCCGGTTACGACATTGGCGAGTTGTCGCAGATGCCGTTGCTGCAAGTGGCGCAGGTGTTGAAACCGGTGGCGGCCCACAGTTACCTCGAACAGGCCGACGAGGCGGGCGAGGTGTTGACGCACAGCCAAACCCGCGAGGCTCGTGAGCAGCGTGTGGCCCACGGCGCCAGTGGCCACGCCAACGCGCCGGATGTGCGCCACACACCGAATCTGTCAGTGGAGAAACGCCTGGCCGCGCAACGGATCGCTCAAGACTTGTTGGAACGGGTCAGTACGTTGACTGATCTGGGGCTCGGTTACCTGGCGCTTGACCGCAGCACGCCGACGCTGTCGTCCGGTGAGTTGCAGCGTCTGCGCCTGGCGACACAGTTGGGTTCGCAGTTATTCGGGGTGATTTACGTGTTGGATGAGCCGTCGGCCGGTCTGCACCCGGCGGATGGCGAAGCGCTGTTCGAAGCCCTGCAACGCTTGAAAGCCGCTGGCAACACCTTGTTCGTGGTCGAGCATGACCTGGAAACCATGCGCCGCGCCGACTGGTTGATCGATGTGGGGCCGGCGGCTGGCGAGCATGGCGGCCGGATCCTGTACAGCGGACCGCCGCCAGGCTTGGCTGATGTGACGAACTCGCAGACACGTGCTTATCTGTTCGCCGAGCAGGCCACCCGGCCCCGAGCCAGCCGTAAGGCGACCGAATGGCTGCGGCTGGATGGCATCACTCGCAACAATCTGAACAACCTCAGCGTCGAGTTTCCGCTGGGCTGTTTTACCGCGGTGACGGGCGTCTCGGGTTCCGGTAAATCGAGCTTGGTCAGCCAGGCGTTGCTGGAGCTGGTGGGCGCTCATCTCGGGCGCGCGGCAAGTGACAGCGAGCCGCAAGCGTTGAGCCTTGAGGACGACGCACCGCAAGTCAGCGGCGGTCAGGTCACGACGGGGCTGGAATCGATCAAGCGTCTGGTGCAAGTCGATCAGAAACCCATCGGCCGCACACCGCGCTCAAACCTGGCGACTTACACCGGGCTGTTTGACAACGTGCGCAAACTGTACGCCGCCACTCCCGAGGCGCAGGCCGAGGGTTACGACGGCGGTCAGTTCTCCTTCAACGTTGCCAAGGGCCGTTGCTCGACGTGCGAAGGTGAGGGCTTTGTCAGCGTCGAGTTGCTGTTCATGCCCAGCGTCTATGCGCCATGCTCGACCTGCCACGGCGCGCGCTACAACCCCGAGACGCTGGCGATCGTCTGGCAAGGCTTGAACATCGCCCAGGTGTTGCAGTTGACGGTGGATGAAGCGGTTACGGTATTCGCCGAACAACCGGGTATTCACCGCTCGCTGGAGGTGCTGCGCGATATCGGCCTGGGTTACTTGCGCCTCGGTCAGCCGGCGACCGAGCTGTCGGGCGGCGAAGCCCAACGGATCAAACTGGCCACCGAGCTGCAACGCAACCAGCGTGGGGCCACGCTGTATGTGCTCGACGAGCCCACCACCGGATTGCACCCAAGGGATGTCGATCGCTTGCTCGAACAGTTGAATACGCTGGTGACGGCGGGGCATACGGTGATCGTCGTCGAACATGAAATGCGCGTGGTTGCGCAGAGTGACTGGGTGATCGACATTGGCCCGGGGGCGGGGGATCAGGGCGGGAAGATTGTTATTGCAGGCACGCCGCAGAAAGTCGCCAAAAGCAAGAAGAGCCGGACCGCACCGTTTTTGGCCAGAACCCTCGGTTGATGATCGGTCACGAACCGTCCAGCGTGCGTCGAACCTTGTCCAGCAGTTCATTGATCTGGAACGGCTTGATCAGCATTTCCATGCCATTGCCGAGGAACACCTGACGGTTGATCGCGGTTTCGGCATAACCGGTCATGAACAGGATCGGCAGCTTTTCGCGCCAGCCCCGTGCCACATCGGCCAACTCGCGGCCGCTCATGCGTGGCAAACCGACGTCGGTCAGCAACAGGTCGATGGAGTCGTCGTGTTGCAGGCGTTCGAGGGCACTTTCGATGTCGCCCACCTGCGTGCAACGGTAACCGGCATCCACCAACACTTCGGCCACAAACATGCGCACCGACGGCGTGTCCTCGACGATCAACACATGTTGGCCGTCACCCTGATGATCGACGGTGGTTGACTCGGCGTCGTCGGCCGTGAGGTCGGAACTGGCCGGCAGCATGAGGGTGACTTCGGTGCCGCGCCGGGCGACGCTGCGGATGTGCGCATCGCCACCCGATTGCCGGGCGAAACCGTAGAGGGTCGACAACCCCAGTCCTGTGCCCTGGCCCAGCGGCTTGGTGGTGAAAAACGGGTCGAACACTTTGTCGATCACGCTGTGTTCGATACCGGTACCGTCATCGCGCACAGAAAACGCGACATACGCACCGTCGGCCAGATTGGGGTCGCCATGGGAATAGGCGGCATAGGTGCTGACCCAAATGTTGCCGCCCTGGGGCAAGGCATCGCGAGCGTTGATCACCAGATTGAGCATCGCGCTTTCGAGCTGAATGGGGTCGACCAGGGCGATGGCGGGTTTAGAGGTCAATTCGAGTTTCAGGGCAATGCGCTCGCCGATGGTGCGCACCAGCAGTTCCTCAAGGGAACGCACGTGCTCGTTGATGTCCACGGGCCGGGTATCGAGTGGCTGTTGGCGCGCGAAGGCGAGCAGGCGATGGGTCAGGGACGCGGCACTCATGGCCGAGTTCAAGGCGGCTTCGGCGTAAAACTGAACCTTGTCGGTGCGTGAGGCGGCGATCCGTTTCAGAATCAATTCCAGGCTGGTGATGATGCCGGTCAGCAAGTTATTGAAGTCGTGAGCGATGCCCCCGGTCAGCTTGCCCAGTGCATCCATTTTCTGCACTTGCAGCAGCTGAGCTTCGGTTCGCGCCCGCTCGGCGACTTCTTTGGCCAACTGGGTGGTGGCGTCGTCAAGCCGGGCCAGGTGCGAGCGTTCGCGGTGACGGTGTTCAGTGACATCCTCGACAAACACCAGGCTCAGTTCCGGCGTGCGGTACGGCGAAATTTGCCACTCGGTTTCGCGAGCCTCGCCGTGGACCCGCATGCTCAGCGTGCCTTTCCAGCGCTCGCCATAGGCCAGACGCAGGCGAAGTTCCTCGATGACGGCGTCCTGGTCTTCGGCAAAGCACTCGCGCAGGGCGTCCGGGTTGAGGTTGTCCTGAATCAGCTGCGTGAAGGCATGGTTGCATTCGTGCACCTTTAACTCAGCGTCCAGCACCGCGATGGGCGCCGACACATTGACAAAGATTTCACGAAACCGCGCCTCGCTTTCGCGCAGGGCATTTTCGGTTTCACGCACCCGCAGCAAGGTGCGCAAGGTCGCGAGCAGTACATCCGCATCCACCGGGTGGATCAGGTAGGCATCGGCACCCGCGTCCAGGCCGGTGATGATGTCGCCGGTCTGGATCGAGGCCGCCGATACGTGAATCACCGGTAGCAGGGCGGTGGCGGGTTCGGCGCGCAGTTTGCGCACGATGTCGAAACCGCTCATGTCCGGCAGATTGACGTCGAGGATCAGCGCGTCGATCGCTACGCTTTCGATCAGCTCCAGGCCTTCGCTACCCGTGCCGGCTTCGAGCACTTCATAGCCGTAGCGCTCCAGGCGCCGGCGCAGGGCGTAGCGCGTAGCGACGTTGTTGTCGACGATCAGCAAACGGATGTCACGCTTCATCGACGGGCTCCAGGGTGAGATGATCAGTCAGTGTCCGTCACTTGAGCATAGTCAAAGGGTTGCGGCTTTTGACCTTGAATTTCCTTTGCGATGGAACCCTGTCCCCGGGGAGGTTTCGAATCTACAAAGCGCGACTGTTTCAGCCGCGCATTTGCAGTGACGAATGAGGTACTTATGAACGATGACCGTGGTCTTGAAGAAGACGCAAAAACCGCCGAACCCGAAAGCGCAGACAAAGCGGTTGACCAGAAGAATATCCACACGGATAACGATAATGAGTTCAGTCCGGGTTTCAAGCCGAGTCCCGATCGGCCAAAATCTGGGGATGAGACCGATGCCGATATCGACACTGATGGCGGCTAGTCAAGCCATTGAAAAGGCCGCATCAAACGATGCGGCCTTTTTTGTGGGTGCGTTATTTGCTGGGGTGCGCAGCCTGGAGCTTTTTCGCCATATCCAGATGCTTCTCCAGCGCCGGCAGCATTTTTTGCGCGAAACCTTTCAGCTCCGTGGCGCCTTTGGTTTTGTCGTCTGTCACCGTATTGGCTTCTTTCTTGAATAGCTCGATGGTGTCTTCGTGAGCCTTCACCTGATTGTTGGCGTACGCCGCATCGAAGGATTCATCGCGCATGTCGAGGATTTTCTCTTTCGCCTGCTTGACCAGCGTGGTGTTGTCCGGCACTTCGATGTCATTTTTTTTTGCCAGCGCCGCCAGTTCATCGTTGGCCTTGGAATGGTCGGTGATCATCATGTTGGCGAATTTCTTGATGTCCGCCGATGAACTTTTTTCCAGGGCCAATCGGCTCGTTTCGATTTCCGCGATACCGCCCGCGGCCGCGCTGTCGACGAAGTCATTGGAAGTGGCAGCGAAAGCCGTGCCCATGCTGGTACTCAAGGCAACGGCCAACGTGAGGTGGCGCAGGGTAAATCCGTCCATTGGTTATTCTCCACACAGGTTTTCATGGGTGATCGAGTGATCGTTAATCTGTGGAGGCCGACGAGTGGGCAAAGGTTTTATTGCGTTTGCGGTAGGGCGACGAACGGGCACCGCTGGTCTGATAGGCGGTCGACAGAACCCGCTAACCAAGGCCATTCTGATGGTTGGTGAACGCCATTGATCGCGTTTGCCTCCGATCAACAAACGGAGGTGTTCCATGCCGGTGCCACACGACCTTTATCAGGATCTCAAACTTTCAAAGGAAGATATCCAGCAAAAACGCACCAAGGATCCGTTACTGGATTCACTGATCAACAAGTATTCGCAGGCGGACGCCGAGGTCGTAAAGGGCGAAACCGCCCAATCGGATGCGCCCAGCGATGACGCACTGAAGAAACTCAAGGAGAAGCGCGTGCTGGTTAAGCAACAGATCGTTGATCGGCTCCAGACGCCGTCCTGACGCGCCCTGTCTGGTCACCGACGATCGGTGACTGAACAATTGGAACGGCGATAAATACCGGCACCTCGAATGTTCAGAGTCCGAATTTACGGCTCCATGCGAGGTGCCCCATGACCGATCCACTCATCCCCGGCAAAGAAAAGTTCTCCAGTGAAGAGCAGGGTGGATTCGCGGTAATGGCAATCGCTCGCTCCTGCATTTATTGCAATGCCTTGCTCAACGGCAATCGCGCCATATGTTTGGTCTTCAACGACCCGAAATACAACCACTCCCCATACTCGCGAACAGTAGTGATCGGCGAATAGTTGTCGCGGCTGCCGTCCTGCAAGTTGGCGATCACTTTACCGTCCAGATCCAGGCCCAACGCGAAGGCGCGTTTCTCCACCGGTTCAGGCAGGACAGTCATTGCTCGCACGATCATCTTGCGCACGAATGGATGCGGCGCGGTGGCATCGAGCAGTGCGTTGCGTGGTGCATAAAGCGCCACCCAGAAGCGGTCGCGGCCATTGAACGCGAGGTTGTCCGGCAACCCTGGCAGGTTGTCGATGAACAGATCGTGGGTGCCGGTTTTCGGCCCGCTCAGCCAGTAACGACTGATGCGATAGGCACCCGTTTCGTTGACCAGCACAAAGGCATCGTCCGGTCCCAGGGTCACGCCGTTGGCGAACTCCAGCCTATCCAGCAAGACCGCCGTCTTGCCGGTCTGGAAGTCATAACGCAGCAAGCGGCCGTCACCGCCGTGCTCGATGATCGCCTCTCCGTCCCTGCCATAGCCAAAGCGGCTGGAAGCATCACTGAAATAGGCATAGTGCCCAGACTTGTCGATGGCCACGTCGTCGGTGAAACCGAAAGGCACACCATTGGCTGTCGTGGTCAATGGAATCAATCGGCCCTGAGCGTCCAGTGACAGCAAGCCCTTGACCCCATCTGCAATTACCAGCAGACCGTTGGGGTGACGGGCCAGGCCCAAGGGTCTGCCGCCCGTATCGGCCAGGACCTTGGTGACCTTGCCGTCGAGGCTTGTACGTATTAGTCGGCCGTCATGCAAACCCGTGATGAGGACGTTTTCCTCCAGCAGCAACGCTTCCGGCCCGTCGATATCCGTAGCGCCGACGCGCTCCACACCTTTGAGTCGCTGATTGTCGGCGTAGATTCCGCTGGTGAGGGAGGGCGCCGGCGGCGGGGCCCAGGCCACCGGTTGAACCTTGGTCGGCATCAGCAGCAGAAAGGCACCGATGGCAACGATCACCAGCAACACCACATGGCGAAACTTGACGGTTCGACTCACGCGCTGACTCCTGCCGGGGCCCACTGTTTTTGCGCCATTTCGCGCAACGCCAGCATCGACGCTGCCGACTCACGATCGATGCGCCGCTTGAGCAGCAGTCGGTTGGCAAGGCGCATCGCCAGGCCGCTGAACTGATACTCCAGGGTGCGGACAAAACGTGTGCTGTCGCCCAAGGCTTCGCACTCGTAAGTCACCACTAAAGACAACCCGTGATCGCCTCGGGCCCAGGCACTCCAGCGGCGTCCTGGCAGGTATTCGTTAACCTCCCAGATCAAGTGTCCCTCACGCCCGCCAGCCTTGATGTCTTCCTCAAACCGCGCCCCGGCATGCAGCGGACCGTTCTGGCCATCAACCTTGAGCGACGATGGATGCCACTCCGGCCAACGGGTCACGGTGCTGGCGTAGGCGAGCACGTCAATCGGGTTTCCAGCGATGTCGATCTGATGCTGCATGCGCGTCATGGGCGTTCTCGTCAGGTGCAGGTCGGTCGGCTCCGGTTCCCAATAGAGGGTGCCGAACAGGTAGTCCATCAGCGGGAAAACGATGTTGAAATTGCGTTCCTGCATCAGCTCACGACGGTGATGCAGTTCGTGCAGGCGGCGCATCTGGCGGATCCACGGTAAACGTGTGACGGGGTTCGCGGGTGGCAAGTGCTCGCAGGCGTGGAACACTTCATAGGTCAGGTAACCGAGGACCAGGCAGCCGCCGAACATTCCGGCGACGTTGGCATCGAACTGCTTAAGCAGCCACCAGATGGGCAGGGTGATGACAACCGTGTGCAATACAATCAGCCAGGCTGGAAACAGAATCACCCGCCAGTCGCGGGCGCTGTCGTAGGTCATGTGACCGGGGGCAAAAAAACTGTGGTGATCGCCCGCGTGGCGGGCGTAGAACATTCGCGCGAAACTTTTTTTGTGATGCCCGAGGTGCCGATGCACGCTGTAAACGCCAAAGTTGAAGAACAGCAGGGACAGCGGCATTGCCAGCCATTGCAATGGCTGAACTTGATGCACGGTGCTCCAGAATCCACCAATGGCCAGCAACCCGAACAGCAGCACAAAGGCGCCGTGTAGCCATGGGTTGTAAAGCGGATGAATGTCTGCGCGGTAGCGAGCGCGGAATGCTTCGGTGGTCTGCCTCACTGCGTTCACCTGTGGTTATTGTTATCTCCAGCAGATTAGACGATCCCGACGTTTCAGGCGGGCCGAACCAGCAGGTCGCAAGCGCCATGATCCGGTGCAAACCGGACTCAGGTCAGCGGGTTCCAGCGCTGCGACCAGTCATCGTCGGACTTGATCACTTCTCGCAGCAAGTCGAAGGCTCGTTGCAGGGTCGCCGAATCGCGGTCGCGGGAGTAAACCAGATAGGTCGGGTAGCTGAATTCCGGGGCTTTGGGCACTTGCTCCAGCACACCACTTTCTAGATAACTCTGGACCACCCGGGTGCGGAAGTAGCCGCTGCCGCCGTTTTCCAGAATGTACTGCAAGCCCAGTGGGCCGAGGTTGAAGCTCAACGCAGCTTTGGCTTTTTCCGGCAGGGCCGCATCGTGCTGGCGGCGGAAGTCCGGGCCCCAGTCGATGTACACGTAGGGATCGGGACGTGCGGCCAGCCGGACGAGGACGAGTTTTTCTTCCAGTACCTGCTCGACTTGCAGGCGCGGCCAATACTCGGGCTGGTAGACCAGCGCCGCGTCCAGAACCCCCAGTTCCAGTTGGCGCAGCAGGTTTTCACCGTCACGGATTTCCATCCGTAGTGCGTGGCTGGGAATCTTCTCGCGCAACTCGCCAGCCCAGCTGAGCATCAGCGGGTTGCACAGACTGACTTCGCCACCGATGTGCAACACGTCGCGGTAACCCTCGGGCAACGGCAAGTCCCGTCGCGCCGCTTCCCAGGTTTCGACCAGTTGATTGGCGTAGACCACGAAGGCTTCACCGTTAGGCGTCAGACGGGCGCCGGCCCGATTACGCACGAACAGCGTGCTGCCCAGTTGACTCTCGAGTTTCTGCACGCGCGCTGTGATCGCGGTCTGGGTGACGTGGAGTTTTTCGGCGGCGGCGGCAAGGCTGCCGTGGCGGACGATTTCCAGAAAGGTGCGGGCGAGATCGATGTCCATGGGGCAGCCGGAGGGGGAAGTGCAGGCATTGTAAACGGATACCGCCGGATCAGTTCATGTAGCAGCTGGCGAAGCCTGCGTTCGGCTGCGCAGCAGTCGTGAATCCTGCTGCACGGTCTTCCTGACACACCGCATGTGCCGATTTTACGACTGCTACGCAGCCGAACGCAGGCTTCGCCAGCTGCTACAGGGATCGAGGAGCTGCCGCAGGCTACGATCTTTTAGCGGCTCATTTCAAAACGCAAAACACGAACAGCCAAAGGCCCCCCAGAACCCGGCGAAGTCACTGACCGGCGCCGACGACAACCGCGCCCGTTCATGGCGATGGGCATGCACCGCGCAAGCCCCGACACATTGATGAACCTGCGCCGTCAGCGGCGCCAGTGGTTTCCAATGGCCTGGTACTTTGGCCACTGGCGACCACTCAGGCACCACCGGTATTGGAGGTGGCCCGAGTTTTTCGAACTCGACGCTGCCGTAGACGATCTTGCCGTCGACGATGGTCAGTACCGATTCGATCCATTTGACGGCTTCATCCTCGATGTGGAAGTAGTCCGCCGACAGCGCAATCAGGTCCGCCAGTTGTCCGACCTTGATCTGGCCTTTTTTGCCTTGCTCGGAGGAGAACCAGGCGCTGCCGTGGGTGAAGAGTTCCAGCGCCGTATCGCGGCTCAAGCCTTGCGGGTACAGCGCCAGACCACCGACGGTGCGGCCGCTGACCAGCCAGTACAACGAGGTCCAGGGGTTGTAGCTGGACACACGCGTGGCATCGGTGCCGGCGCCGACCGGTATACCTTCGGCGAGCATACGAGCGATGGGCGGCGTGGCTTCGGCAGCCTTGGCGCCGTAACGTTCGACGAAGTATTCGCCCTGAAATGCCATGCGATCCTGTATCGCGATGCCGCCGCCGAGGGCTTTCACCCGTTCGATGTTCTGTGGGGTGATGGTTTCGGCGTGGTCGAAGAACCACGGCAAACCATCGAACGGAATGTCGCTGTTGACCTTCTCGAACACGTCGAGCATGCGACTGATGGATTCGTTGTACGTGGCGTGCAAACGGAACGGCCAGCGCTGTTCCACCAGATGGCGGACCACCGGTTCCAGTTCCTGCTCCATGGTTTGCGGCAGGTCGGGGCGTGGCTCGAGGAAGTCCTCGAAATCTGCCGCCGAGAACACCAGCATTTCCCCGGCACCATTGTGCCGTAGAAAGTCATCGCCCTGACCGTAGTGGGAGGTGCTGGTCCAGTTTTTGAAGTCGGTCAGCTCTTCCTTGGGTTTCTGCGTGAACAGGTTGTAGGCAATGCGCACCGTGAGCTGTTGGTCTTTAGCCAGTTGCTGGATGACTTGATAGTCGTCCGGATAATGCTGATATCCGCCGCCGGCATCGATGGCGCTGGTGACACCGAGGCGATTGAGTTCACGCATGAATTGGCGGGTCGAGTTGACCTGATATTCCAGCGGCAGTTTCGGCCCTTTGGCCAGGGTCGAGTAGAGAATCATCGCGTTAGGGCGGGCGATCAGCATGCCCGTCGGGTCGCCATTGGCATCGCGCTGGATTTCGCCACCCGGCGGGTTCGGCGTGTCGCGGGTATACCCGACCACTTTCAACGCCGCACGGTTGAGCAGGGCACGGTCGTAGAGGTGCAGGACGAACACCGGGGTATCCGGCGCAGCCTTGTTCAGTTCGTCGAGGGTCGGCAGGCGTCTTTCGGCGAACTGGAATTCGTTCCAGCCACCGACCACCCGCACCCATTGCGGTGTGGGTGTGCGATCGGCTTGGTCCTTGAGCATGCGCAGCGCATCGACCAGTGAGGGAACGCCTTCCCAGCGCAGTTCGAGGTTGTAGTTGAGGCCACCACGGATCAGGTGCAGGTGCGAGTCGTTAAGGCCGGGAATCACCGTGCGACCGTGCAGGTCGATAATCTGTGTGCCAGGGCCCTGCAGGGCCATGGCCTGGGCATCGCTGCCGACCACCACGAAGCGTCCGTCTTTGATCGCGACGGCACTGGCCTGAGGTTTTTTGCGGTCGACGGTGTGCAGGCGTCCGTTGTACAGGATGAGGTCGGCGGGGGCGTCGGGCATGGTTTTACTCCCTGCAGGTAGCGGGCTGATCCAGGCACCGACGGCACCTGCCGAAAGGCCTTGCAATACACGTCGGCGATTAATTCCGTCGTGGTCGTCAGGTGGGCTCATGGGCAGTGCTCCGCGCAAAGGCTCTTCACAAAAGAAGCGAGGGCAAACAGCCGATGTCTGACGCAGGCGGCCAGAAGGAATATAGACGGCAAATCCACAGGTAGCTGTTTTCCGAGACCGAAAAACGACGAATCCCGCCTCGAGAGGCGGGATTCGTTTGCAGCCAGACGTGCCCCCGAAGGCCGGGAGCGGCGCGCTTAGGCCGGGAACAGCTCGGACAGTTTCATGGCCAGCATCATGTCGCCTTCAGCGCGCAGTTTGCCGCCCATGAACGCTTGCATGCCGTCGGTCGAACCGTCGACGATGCCTTTCAGGGTTTCGCCGTCCATCACCAGAGTGACTTGGGCGTCCGGGTTTTCGCCTTCCTTGAGCTCGCAGGTGCTGTCTTTGACGATCAGCGAGAAGTTCTGGGTGTCGTCGATGCGGAAACCGAATACCAGGTCCAGACCGGCAGCAGCGGCTGGGTTGAACTTGGCTTTCATTGCTTGTACGGCATCAGCTACGGAGGTCATGGTTCGATCCTTTCTTGGGTAATTAGAGCTGGGTGAATACAGCCAGGGTCACAATAGTCCGGACTCAGCGAAACGTGATGAGTTCCGGGGTCTTCAACAGTTGCAGGTGCGCATGACTGTTGAAAGAAGACAGAGCCACCTCGCGACCACGAAACTTCAGCAGGTTGAGCGAGGTGTTGACGATTTGCCAGTTCAGTTCAAACGCCTGCTTTGCTGGCATTTGTGTAATGAGGTGGAGCAGGGCCGTGATGGTGCCGCCGGAAGTGAACACGGCGATTTTCTGGGTGTTGTCGGCGCTTTCGAGGACTCTCTGCAGACCGGCTTGCACTCTCTCGACGAAGCCCAGCCAGCTTTCCAGCCCCTGTGTGTCATAGGTGCCGGCGAGCCAGCGCTCGATGATCAGGGCGAAGATGCGCTGGAACTCACCGCGGTTTTGTGCGGCATTGCGCAGGATGTGCAGCGCTTCGGGTTCGTCCGGTAACAGGGCCGGCAGCAGTGCGCGGATCACCGCGTCGGCGTCGAACTCATTGAAAGCGGAATCGATTTCCAGGGCTGGAACCGGCAGGCCTGCGGCAGCGAACTGTTCCAGTGCGCTGTTGGCCGTGTGCTGCTGGCGGCGCAGGTCGCCCGAAAGGCAGCGATCGAAGCTGATACCCAGCTCAGCGAGGTGCTGGCCGAGGACTTCTGCCTGGCGAATACCGGTCGGCGACAGGACGTCATAGTCGTCTGCACCAAAGGAGGCCTGGCCATGTCGAATCAAATAGATACTGCCCACGTCCGCGTCATCCCGGTACGTTGAAGGTTCGGCGAGGTTATGAGGATGACGGTGAGCTGTCAATGAAAAAACATACGCTTGTTTGAAATGCCCGTTACAGGCATGTTGCCAGAGGTTTCACGGCTGGCCGCCGAGCCGGTGCATGGGTATGCTGGAGGTAATCCCGCGCGCGTTTTTGCAGCGCATCGTATTAAAGGAGTCCCTGTGGAGTTTTTTGCCGAGTACGCAGTTTTTCTGGCTAAGACCGTGACACTGGTGATCGCCATTCTGGTGGTCCTGGCCAGTTTCGCGGCGTTGCGCAGCAAAGGTCGGCGCAAGTCGGTCGGCCAGTTGCAAGTCAGCAAACTCAATGATTTCTACAAAGGGCTGCGCGAACGCCTGGAGCAAACCTTGCTCGACAAGGACCAGCTCAAGGCGCTGCGCAAGGTCGAGGCTAAATCCGAGAAAAAGCAAAAGAAAAAACCTGAAGCCAAACCTCGGGTGTTCGTGCTGGATTTCGACGGCGACATCAGGGCATCCGCTACTGAAAGCCTGCGTCATGAAATCACCGCGCTGCTGACCCTCGCCACGCCCAAGGATGAAGTGGTGCTGCGCCTGGAAAGCGGCGGCGGCATGGTTCACAGCTACGGCCTGGCCTCCTCGCAACTGGCGCGCATCCGTGATGCCGGCGTGCCGTTGACCGTGTGCATCGACAAGGTCGCGGCCAGCGGCGGCTACATGATGGCGTGCATCGGCGAGAAGATCATCAGTGCGCCGTTCGCAATCCTCGGCTCGATCGGTGTCGTTGCGCAGTTGCCTAACGTCAACCGCCTGCTGAAGAAGCACGACATCGACTTCGAAGTGCTGACCGCCGGCGAATACAAGCGCACCCTGACGGTGTTTGGCGAAAACACCGAGAAGGGCCGCGAGAAGTTCCAGGAAGACCTGGACATTACTCACCAATTGTTCAAGAACTTCGTTTCCCGCTATCGCCCGCAACTGGCCATCGACGAAGTGGCCACCGGTGAAATCTGGCTCGGTGTCGCGGCGCTGGACAAGCAATTGGTGGACGAACTCAAGACCAGCGATGAGTACCTCGCCGAACGGGCGAAAAAATCCGAGCTTTATCACCTGCACTACGCCGAACGCAAAAGCTTGCAAGAGCGCATCGGCATGGCGGCCAGTGGCTCGGTGGATCGCGTGCTGCTGAGCGGGTGGAGTCGATTGACTCAACAACGCTTCTGGTAAAGCTTCACTGCGCGTCCGTAAACAAATGAAACCGTGGCGTGCGCCGCGGTTTTTTTGTCCTGTCATCTTCGAATTACCCCCTGCCCTCAACCATCAGCGAATTCTCCTAAGTGCGCAGACGATCCTTCCTGCTGCCGATCCAAAAATAGCGGCTTATGGTGCTATTCCTTATGTTTGCAATGGAATGCATATGAATGACCATTTGCGTGACAACGTTAGTGTGCCGAGTTCGCCCGTCCTGCCGATGGGTGAAGAACTGAGGTCGACAGTGAACACAGCGCTGCCGCAATCTCCCGAACAGTTCGGCGCACAGTTGATCAAGGAGAAATGGGGGCCGGGCATTGAGCCGCAGACGACTTTGTTGGTAACGCTCGACTACAACTACCATGGGCATCCCTATCAGGACGGTAGCCAGCAAGGTCGGGTGGTAAACTCGCAGACACTGTTACAGGCGCTGCTGTCCAACTATCAAACCGTCGGCGACGGTCGTTTCGGCGAAACCGCATTCGGCCTGTACACGCCGCCCGACATCGGCCCTTGCGTCCACATCGTGGCCAATGTCGATGAGTTTGCCTACCACGGCAGCGGCAACCACGAAACCTACGAAGGCATCTACCGTCAGACGGTGCCACAAGCCTTCGGCCCCACCACGCAAATCGCCCTCAGACCAGCCGATTTCAAGCGGTGGGTGTGGACAATGGATCTGCAGACTCACTTTCAGGATTATCTCGATCTTGCCTGGCCCGCTGATGAGCGGATCGTGCGGGCCGAACCGTACGCGCTGAGAACGTCGGTCAAGGCAGCGTTTATCATGAGTGCCTGCCTGCAATATCAGGAAGGCAGTCTGAGCCATGAGGGCCTGGCGCTGGCGATGCAGGCAAGCGGATTGCCGGCGGATCAAGCCTGGAGCGCGTTGACCACCACCGACCTGCAAACCCCGACCCGCGTCAGTGCGCAAGTCGAGGCCAGTCGCCTGACGATCTATCGCCACACCTCGACTGATATCTGGTGCTTTCGCCAACGCGCGGGCACCAGGATCTTGTTGTACATCCCGGCGAACTCTTCGCCGTTGCATGAGTTTGTCGACGTCCACCACTTGCGCGAATGGGTCGTGGCGCAAGCAAAGGGGGCTGACACAAAACAAGCCCTGGCCGCGCACTTTGATGATGATGACCGTGAGGACGGCACCTTTCATGCGGGTGTCTTGACTGCATTGGAGGGGATGGCGATCTACCCGAGAAAGCACAGGCTGACAAAGAACGCCGGTTTCTTCAACGATGACGGCTATTGGGAGCCGCAGGACTACATCGACGTTGAGCGTGCGTCTGCCGCAGTCGATCCGTTTGCGCAACTGGTGTTGACCATGAAGCGGGCGGCCATGGCCAGCGTCAAATCCATCCGTGACGATGCTCAGGTCAATCGAGACAATCTGAGTGCGGTAGTTGAACCGCTGGTGCGGTGGATCAACCAGTTTGGTCCGTTGGCACTGTTTGTTCCCGGTGGCGAAGGGTTGTTGGCGCTGGCCGGGCTCATCGATGCCGGCTACGGCATCAATCAGGCAGTCAACGGCCAAACCGCCGAAAAACGTTCCGAAGGCGTGACGCGCACCGTGTTCGGCTTGCTCAATGCGCTACCGTTGGCCGGGGCTGTCGCGGCTCTCAAGGGCGAAGGCGCAAGCGCGGGCAGAGTGGCTGAAACACTCCACGAGTCCTCGGAGCCCGTCAGCGAACCGAGCACCGAGCTTCTGCCCGACGCGACGGCTCTCCTCACACCCGGGCAAGCGCCACCGTCGGTGCTGACACGGTTGGAGCTGATCCGTGGTGTGTGCGCCCCGTTTGCTTCGTTCAGTGATGAGGTGCTGGGCCAAATCGCCAGAATCAGTACCGTCGACGACATGTTGCGCCTGACGCAGGTCGGGCGTGCGCCGACTCCGCTGCTGGTCGACACCATCAGCCGATTCAAGCTCGATCAGGCGCTTGAAGCGATTGTCGACCCGGCAGCGCGAGCGCAATTGTTCAATACGCGTTATCAGGCACTCCAGCAGTCGGAGCACGAATGGGTTCGGTTGTTTCAACGGGAGTATCCCGGTTTGCCGAAAGCCGTCGTGGAGCAGATCCTGGACCGCTCGGGCGTCGAAATCGTGCGGCCGGTCGATGCTGTCGAGGCGCTTCAGGTGTTCAAGCGCCTGGACGGCAAGGCCCGACAGTATCAAGGCCACGTAAGGCTCAATCGCGCCTATGAGAGTCTTTACTTGCACTCGATCGATCACCCCGAATCCGATATCCTCGCCCTGCATTCACTTGGGCGCTTACCCGGTTGGCCCAGGCGCTTGCGAATCGAAGTGCTTGAGGGTTCGATCAGTGGCCGGGTACTGGATCGCTGCGGCCCGCTCGATTCGCCGGACTGCCGTCGGTTGATCAAGACCGGTAACCGCTATCGAAATTCTGCAGCGGCGGATACCGCCACCGCAAAGTCGGATTTGTTTTGCGCGCTACTCGGTGCGTTGTCTGCCGAGGAGCGCGAGGCGTTGTCCTTGCGCTCGCTGGATCAGGCCGGCGAATTACGGCTTCGCCTCGGTGAGCAGGCGATCACACGTTCCGAGCTGATGCTCGGGTTGAATCGAATGGATAGCGGATTGCCTTTTGAATCCCAGGGTTTGCGCGGCGGCGGATTTCCGCACACCCCGCAAGCTGCGGCGCTGACCCATGAAATGATGCGGCTGCAGGTCAAGGATCTTTATCCGGATTTCACCAACGCCCAAGCTGATGAACTGCTTCGAGCGGCGGGCGTTGGGGCTCAAGCGCTTCTGGACAGTCTGAAGTTACAGTTGCAGCAATTGAGCATTGATCTGCGCTACTGGGTCGATCAGTCGTTGCTGGATGTCGATGATATGGATCTGGACTTCCTCACGCTGGGCGATGAAGACGCTGCAGGCATGAACGCTCAACAGGTGGCGGCGCACAATGTTGAAATGTTGCAGCACGTGATCGACTACGAACGCCAAACCCGCAACGAACTGGCCGACGAATTGATCGCCATCTGGCAAAAGCGTTCGGCTGACACCGATCGCGTCCTTTCTGGCGAAGGGGTTGCCGGTTACAAACTCAATCTGGATTTTGAGGACTATCACCGTTTGCCGGCGATGAACGTTCGTTTCGACGAGGTCATCGAACTGTCGATGCACGGATTGCACCTGCTCGAGCGCGAGAGCCTGAATGCGTTTCTGGAGAGTTTCCCGAACCTGCATTCCCTGAATCTGAAAAATGTCGACCTGCGCCGCCTCAACCCCGCTGGCGAGCTGGAAGGTGAGCTGCCCTCGACGATTCGGCGAATGCCCCGGCTCGAAACACTGAATCTCAACGCCACGTTTCTAGCGTTCAAAGAAGACACCGCCGGGCATTTTTGCGATCTGCTCAGTTTGCAAACGCTGGACCTGAGTGATAATCCGTTGGCCGTCCCGCCTGTGGTGCTGGGCTTGAACGAATTGCGAGCTCTGAACCTGAGAAACACCGGTATTACCCGATGCCCGGTGGGCATTGCCAATGACCCGTATTTGACTTCGCTGGATTTGCGCGACAACCGGATCACTCGGGTTCCCGACGCGATACTGAATCAGGCTGTCGCCAAGGATCGGATACGGCTTTGGGGCAACCCGCTCACGGATGAGGATACGCTGATACGACTGGTCGAACATCGGGAGCGCACCGGCATCAATCTCTGGCTGAGCGAGCCGGGCGTTGATTATGGCAGCGCGATACCGTGGCTGGAGGAAGGTGACGAGCTATTGCGGACATCCCGGCAGGAGATCTGGCAGCGGTTC
Organism: Pseudomonas sp. MDT1-16; assembly: GCF_054898115.1. Classification (NCBI taxonomy): domain Bacteria; kingdom Pseudomonadati; phylum Pseudomonadota; class Gammaproteobacteria; order Pseudomonadales; family Pseudomonadaceae; genus Pseudomonas; species Pseudomonas sp. MDT1-16. The sequence continues at coordinate 3,653,859 of NZ_CM142717.1, read as the reverse complement.
GCGGCAAAACCCTCGGGTGCTGCGTTTCTGCGGGGCATGGACGGGTTAAGCCTGACGGCGGATTTCCGCGTTGGTTACTGGTTGCTGCAAGCCCGGGTATGGCGATTGCTGCGTGAAGCGGATGCTTCAGAGGAGTTGTGGGGCTGGCTGCGGCAATGTGTCGAAACGACACTCGCCGATGCGGAGAATCCGTTCAGGTTGTTTACCGTGCTGGAAGATCGGGCGCGCCTTTACAGCAACTGGATAGCCATGGGACGGCCAATTCCGCTAGGAGAGCATCCAGTGCCTTGACGGGAGGGGAGAACGCCTTGAACCTCCGGGTGGAGGTTCAAGGCATCACGATCAACGGCGACGGAACAGCGGCAGCGGTTCGTCTGTGGCGGCCTGATAGGTCACCGAGAAGTCCTTGAGACCTTCAAGGGCTTCGTACGGGTCTTTATCGGCGCGAATGGCAAACGCGTCGAAACCGCAGCGATGCAGGTAAAACAGCTGGTCGCGCAGCACATCGCCAATCGCCCGCAGCTCGCCTTTGAAACCGTAACGGTCGCGCAGCAAACGGGCGTTGGAATAGTTGCGGCCGTCGGTGAAGGCAGGGAAATTCAAGGCGATCACCTTGAAGTCTGCCACGTCTTCACCGATTTCTTCGGCTTCTTCGTCAGCGTCCAGCCACACACCCAACCCGCCGTCGCGGGCCTTGAGCATACGGCTGTGTTCGCGCCACAGCTGTAGCGGGACAATGTAGTCGTCGCAATTGGTGATTTCGTCGATGTTGAAATCCTTGGGCAACAGGTGCCAGGTTTCGTCGACGACTTCGTTGTTCTTAATGATTCGCTGCATAGACGCGCTCCTTGAAGAGGTCAATGCCAATACGCTGATAAGTGTCGATGAAACGCTCGTCTTCGGTACGTTGTTCGATGTACACGTCGATCAGCTTTTCGATCACATCAGGCATGACGTCCTGGGCAAAGGACGGGCCGAGAATTTTACCCAGGCTGGCGTCGCGACTTCCGCTGCCACCCAGGGAAACCTGGTAGAACTCTTCGCCTTTCTTGTCCACCCCGAGGATGCCGATGTGGCCGACGTGGTGGTGACCACAGGCGTTCATGCAACCGGAAATGTTCAGGTCCAGTTCGCCGATATCGAATAGGTAATCCAGGTCTTCGAAGCGACGCTGGATTGATTCGGCAATCGGGATCGACTTGGCGTTGGCCAGGGAACAGAAGTCGCCGCCCGGGCAGCAGATGATGTCGGTCAGCAAGCCGATGTTCGGCGTGGCGAAACCCTGTTCACGTAACTCGCCCCACATCGCGAACAACTGACTTTGTTCAACGTCGGCCAGAATGATGTTCTGCTCGTGAGAGGTGCGCAGCTGACCGAAGCTGTAACGATCGGCCAGGTCGGCAACGGCATCGAGCTGCTTGTCGGTGATGTCGCCCGGTGCAACACCGGTTGGCTTCAGGGACAGTGTCACGGCCACATAACCTGGCTTCTTGTGGGCCAGGGTATTGCGGGAGCGCCAGCGAGCGAAGCCCGGGTGCTGTTTGTCGAGCTCGGCCAGTTCAGCGGTCTGGTTGTCCAGAGCCTTATAGTCCGGGTCGACGAAGTGTTTGGTCACGCGATGCACTTCGGCTTCGGTCAGCGTGGTCTGGCCACCGCGAAGGTGTTCCATTTCTGCGTCGACTTTTTGCGCGAAGACTTCAGGTGTCAGGGCCTTGACCAGAATCTTGATCCGCGCCTTGTACTTGTTGTCACGACGGCCGTAGCGGTTGTAGACCCGCAGGATGGCGTCGAGGTAGCTCAACAGGTCTTTCCACGGCAGGAATTCATTGATGAATGCGCCCACCACCGGGGTACGGCCGAGACCGCCACCCACCAGCACACGGAAGCCTAGCTCGCCCGCAGCGTTGTGCACCGGCTCAAGGCCGATGTCATGGACTTCGATGGCCGCACGGTCGGACGTCGAACCGTTAATGGCGATCTTGAACTTGCGCGGCAAGTAAGCGAATTCCGGGTGGAACGTGGTCCACTGACGGACGATCTCACACCATGGGCGCGGATCGATCAACTCGTCGGCAGCGACACCGGCGAACTGGTCGGTGGTGACGTTGCGCAAGCAGTTGCCGCTGGTCTGGATCGCGTGCATCTGCACGGTCGCCAGTTCGGCAAGGATGTCCGGGATGTCTTCCAGCGCCGGCCAGTTGAACTGTACGTTCTGCCGGGTGCTGATGTGGGCATAGCCTTTGTCATAGTCACGGGCAATCCTGGCCATCATTCGCGTCTGGCGCGAAGTGAGCTGGCCGTAAGGCACCGCCACCCGCAACATCGGCGCGAAGCGCTGGATATAAAGGCCATTTTGCAGGCGCAGGGGGCGGAATTCTTCTTCGCTCAGCTCGCCTGCCAGATAGCGTCGGGTCTGATCACGGAACTGCTTGACGCGGTCCTCGATGATCCGCTGATCGTACTCGTCGTATACGTACATATAAGTCCTGTTCTCAGGCTTGGGCCGGTCGGATCCAGTTGCGTTTTTCGCCTAGAAGTCTCCGATGCTGCCTCGGCAATTCTGCGCGCACGGCCGCGCACTCCCAACGGAGCCGGGGCAAGATACCAGTTTGCAGTTATGCGCAAAAGTGATGTTTGAGTATATGTAAAGAACCAAAACGACTAATGAGGAGCAACACGGTAAAACCCACATTTGTGGTGCGGGCAATCATCGTCTTAACTGTGCTCGAGTCTTTCTGCAATCACCGATCAAACCGACAAGAGGCGATGCAATGAGCAACCCTTCCAAAGTTTCAAAGCCTGACAGCACGGTCGATGCTTGGGCCATTCTGTTTTTGATCATTCTGGTCGTGGGCACAGCGGTATTCTGGGTCAGCCATCAATAACCGACCCCGTCCGGACCCGATTCCGACGATTGTCGGACAATAACCCGAATAAAAGCGTTTTCCGGGACTTCGCTGGCTATAATGCGCGGCGAATTGCCGGGGGCTCGGACGATCAATGTTGAAGTTTTTCTACTCATTCCTGCTGATGTGCGGCGCGGTTTACGGACCCGGTGCGCGGGCGGAATCAGTGCTGTTCCTGAATCCCGGAGCCACTCAGGAAGCTTTCTGGGTCAGCTATTCGCAATTCATGCAGGCGGCGGCCAGGGATCTGGGCATTGACCTACAGATTCTTTATTCCCAGCGCATGCCCGAGCTCACGCTGGCGCAAGCTCGCCTGGCGCTGCAGGGTGACAATCGTCCGGACTATCTGGTTTTCGTCAACGAACAGTACGTCGCGCCGCAAATCCTGCGTCTGGCCGAGGGCAGCGGGGTGAAGTTGTTTATGGTCAACGCTTCGTTGACGGCCAATCAGCTGAGTCTGCTGGGGGATCGCGCTGATCGGTTGGGCAGCCTGGTGCCCAACGATGAGGAGGGCGGCTACCTGATGCTCAAGGAACTGATTCGCCAGCATCCGCCCGTGGCCCCCGGTCAGGTCATCGAGTTGCTGGCGTTTTCCGGCCTGAAGATCACACCTTCGGCGCAACTGCGCGAGCAAGGCATGATGCGGGCCTTGGCCGAGCACCCTGAAGTGCGCTTGCGCCAGCTGGTTTACAGCGGCTGGACCCGGGATCGGGCGTATGAACAGGCCACACTGCTGTTCCGGCGTTACACGAAGGTCTCGTTGGTGTGGTCAGCCAATGACGAAATGGCGTTTGGCGCCATGCAGGCGTATTCGGAGATGGGCGGGATGCCCGGCAAGGACGCGTTGTTCAGTGCGGTCAACACCTCGCCAGCAGCGTTGCAGGCGACGGTCGACGGACGCATAAGCGTGTTGTTGGGCGGGCACTTCACGTTGGGCGGCTGGGCACTGGTGGCGTTGCATGACCTTGAGCAGGGCGTGGACCTGAGCCAGTACGGCGGCCGTGACCGGCAGATCCCGTTGTTGCAACTGATCGACAAGGCACAGGCCAAGCGATTGCTGGCCATGGGTGCATCACCGGATTACGGTGTGAACTTCCGTCGTCTTTCAGCCAAGGGCCAGCCGGCGTCGTATCGCTATCCGTTCACTCTGCAAACCTTGATGCGCTAAACCCCGGCCAAGTGCACTACCAGCTGCACGATGCCGAACAGCGTCAATGCAAACACTGCGGTGAACAAAATCCCCAGAATCACAAAATGACTCGGCTTGCCGTGCGTGAAGTCCCGGGCCCGGTTCTTCCCGCTTTGCACCCCGAACGCCGCGGCCATGATGCTGTGCAGCATCTGCCAGAACGTCGGCGGTTTGTTGTCGACTGGATCGTCCATAAACCCCTCGTCACGTATGTGTGAGCCGTAAGCATAGACAATATTGCAGCGATAGATCGTTCCCACGCTCTGCGTGGGAACGCCTCAATGGACGCTCTGCGTCCGCTTTTGGGACGCGGAGCGTCCCGGGCTGCATTCCCACGCAGAGCGTGGGAACGATCGGACCGAGTTGCCTCTATTAGTTGTCGTAACCCAGGTTCGGCGCCAACCACCGCTCGGTCACGCTCAACTCCTGACCCTTGCGCGACGTGTAGCTCTGCACCTGGTCCTTGTCGATCTTGCCCACGGCAAAATACTGCGCCTGCGGGTGAGCGAAGTACCAACCGCTGACCGCTGCCGCCGGGAACATGGCGTAGTGCTCGGTAAGGAACACGCCGCTGCGGCCGGCTTTCATTTCTGCGGCTTCAGGGTCCAGCAACTTGAACAGCGCGGATTTTTCGGTGTGATCCGGGCAGGCCGGGTAGCCCGGGGCAGGGCGGATGCCGGTGTATTGCTCTTTGATCAGCGCCTCGTTGTCGAGTGTCTCGTCCTTGGCGTAACCCCAGTAGTCTTTACGAACCTGCTGGTGCAGCCACTCGGCGCAAGCCTCGGCCAAGCGGTCGGCCAGTGCCTTGACCATGATCGAGTTGTAGTCGTCGCCGGCATCTTGATAGGCCTTGGCCACTTCTTCGGCGCCGATCCCGGCGGTGGTGATGAAACCACCCACGTAGTCGGTGAGTTCGCTGTCCTTCGGTGCCACGAAATCGGCCAGGGAGAAGTTCGGCTTGCCGTCGGTCTTGATGATCTGCTGGCGCAGGTGATGCAACTTGGCAATCGGCTTGCCGTCATCGCCATAGACTTCAATGTCATCTTCACGCACCTGATTGGCCGGCCAGAAGCCGAACACCGCGCGGGCGCTGATGAGTTTCTCGTCGATCAGTTTGGCAAGCATTTCCTGGGCGTCGGCGTACAACGCCGTGGCGGCTTCACCGACCACTTCATCCGTGAGGATGCGCGGGAATTTGCCGGCCAGGTCCCAGGAGATAAAGAACGGCGTCCAGTCGATGTATTCGGCCAAGACCTTCAGGTCGATGTTCTCCAGCACCTTGGCGCCGGTGAAGGTCGGTTTCACTGGCTCGTACGTGCTCCAGTCGAACTGCGGCTTCTTCGCAATCGCCGCCGGGTAGCTCAGGCGTTCGGTGCGGGCGCTGCGGTTGGCGGTGCGCTCGCGGACTTCGATGTATTCCAGGCGGGTCTTCTCGATGAAGGCCGGCTTCAATTCCTTGGACAGCAACTGTGTCGCCACGCCCACGGCGCGAGAGGCGTCGGTGACGTAGATCACCGCGTCGTTGCTGTACTTGGGCTCGATCTTCACCGCTGTGTGCGCCTTGGAGGTGGTCGCGCCACCGATCATCAGCGGCAGATGGAAGTCCTGACGCTGCATCTCACGGGCCACATGGACCATTTCATCCAGCGAAGGCGTGATCAGGCCGGACAGGCCGATGATGTCGCACTTCTGCTCCTTGGCCACTTGCAGGATTTTCTCGGCCGGCACCATCACGCCGAGGTCGACGATGTCGTAGCCGTTACAGCCCAGCACCACGCCGACGATGTTCTTGCCGATGTCGTGGACGTCGCCTTTTACCGTCGCCATGAGGATCTTGCCCTTGGCTTGCGGTTTGTCGCCTTTTTCCAGTTCGATGAACGGGATCAAGTGGGCCACGGCCTGCTTCATCACGCGGGCGGATTTCACCACCTGCGGCAGGAACATTTTGCCGGCGCCGAACAGGTCGCCGACGATGTTCATGCCGGACATCAGCGGGCCTTCGATCACTTCGATCGGCCGGGTGAACGACTGACGGGATTCTTCGGTGTCTTCAACAATATGCGTGGTGATGCCCTTGACCAGTGCATGCTCCAGACGCTTGTTGACGGGCCAACCGCGCCACTCTTCGGTCTCGGCTTCCTTGACGCTGCCATCGCCCTTGTACTTGTCGGCGATGGCGAGGAGGGCGTCGGTGCCTTCCGGCGTGCGGTTGAGCACCACGTCTTCCACGGCGTCACGCAGTTCGGCCGGAATCTGGTCGTAGATCTCCAGTTGACCGGCGTTGACGATACCCATGGTCAGGCCGTTGCGAATCGCATACAGCAGGAACACCGAGTGAATCGCCTCGCGCACCGGGTTGTTGCCACGGAACGAGAACGACACGTTGGACACACCGCCCGAAGTCAGCGCGTAGGGCAGTTCGTCACGGATGTAGGCACAGGCGTTGATGAAGTCCACAGCGTAGTTGTTGTGTTCTTCGATGCCGGTGGCGATGGCGAAGATGTTCGGGTCGAAGATGATGTCTTCCGGCGGGAAGCCGACTTCGTTGACCAGAATGTCGTAGGAGCGCTTGCAGATCTCTTTCTTGCGCGCTTCGGTGTCGGCCTGTCCGGCTTCGTCGAAGGCCATCACCACCACGGCGGCGCCGTAGCGCTTGCACAGTTTGGCATGATGAATGAACTGCTCGACGCCTTCCTTCATGCTGATCGAGTTGACGATGCCCTTGCCCTGAATGCACTTGAGGCCGGCTTCGATCACTTCCCACTTGGAGGAGTCGATCATGATCGGGACGCGGGAGATGTCCGGTTCGCCGGCAATCAGATTGAGGAAGGTCACCATGGCCTTCTTCGAATCGAGCATCCCTTCGTCCATGTTGATGTCGATCACCTGGGCACCGGCTTCGACCTGTTGCAGGGCGACTTCCAGGGCTTCGGTGTAGTTGTCTTCACGGATCAGGCGGGCGAACTTGGCGGAACCGGTGATGTTGGTGCGCTCGCCGACGTTGACGAACAGCGAGCTGCGATCGATGGTGAACGGCTCCAGGCCCGAGAGGCGGCAGGCCTTGGGAATCTCCGGAATCTCGCGCGGTGCGTAACCGGCCACGGCTTTGGCGATGGCTTCGATGTGGCCCGGCGTGGTGCCGCAGCAGCCACCGACGATATTCAGGAAACCGCTTTGGGCAAATTCTTCGATGACCTTGGCTGTTTCTGATGGCAGTTCGTCGTACTCGCCGAATTCGTTCGGCAGGCCGGCGTTCGGGTGCGCCGACACGTGGGTGCTGGCCTTGTTCGACAGCTCTTCCAGGTACGGGCGCAACTCGCTGGCGCCGAGGGCGCAGTTCAGGCCGACCGAGATCGGTTTGGCGTGAGCCACGGAGTTCCAGAACGCTTCGGTGGTCTGGCCCGACAGGGTTCGGCCGGAGGCGTCGGTGATGGTGCCGGAAATCATGATCGGCAGTTCGATGCCCAACGCTTCGAACACGCCTTGCACGGCGAAGATCGCGGCTTTGGCGTTCAGGGTGTCGAAAATGGTTTCGATCAGGATCAGGTCGGCGCCGCCTTCGATCAGGCCTTTGGTGGCCTCGGTGTAGTTTTCCACCAGTTCATCGAAGGTCACGTTGCGGTAGCCGGGGTTGTTCACGTCCGGCGACAGCGAGCAGGTGCGGCTGGTCGGCCCGATCACGCCAGCGACGAACCGCGGCTTGTCCGGTGTTTCCAGGGTCTTGGCATCGGCCACCTTGCGCGCCAGCCGAGCGCCTTCTACGTTTAACTCGTACGCTAGGCCCTGCATGCCGTAGTCGGCCAGGGAAACCTGAGTGGCGTTGAAAGTGTTGGTTTCCAGAATGTCGGCGCCGGCATCCAGGTAGGCTTTCTCGATGGCGCCAATCACGTCCGGGCGCGTCAGGATCAACAGGTCGTTGTTGCCCTTGACGTCACTTGGCCAGTCGGCGAAGCGTTTGCCCCGGTAATCCTGCTCCTCGAGCTTGTAGCTCTGGATCATTGTGCCCATGCCGCCATCGAGAATCAGGATGCGCTCTTTGAGGGCGTGCTTGAGAGCTTGAAGGCGAACACTGCGATCGGACATTTGAACTACTCGGAAAGACCATGACGAAGGGGCGGGATAATAGCAAACCTGCGTGGTTTTAGAGCATGTCCCGGTTTTGCATGAATATCGCTCATGATGGTGTGGGGGCCAGACCGGTAGAATCGCGACGCTTTTCATGATTGAGACCAGGGACATGTCGAATCGCGTCATCACCAGCCTGTTTATGCTGCTTTTAAGCTGGGACGCCGCCGCGCAAGGTCCGGTGATTTCCTCTGCGATTTCCTACAGCCGCGACATCCAACCGATCTTCACCGAAAAGTGTGTGGCCTGCCACGCCTGCTATGACTCCGCCTGTCAGCTCATTCTGGGCAGTGGTGAAGGGGCTGCTCGGGGCGCGACCAAGGTTCCGGTCTACGACGGCGAACGCAGCCAGGCTGCCGCGCCGACCCGGCTGTTTTATGACGCTTTCGGTAAACGTGCCTGGCAGCAAAAGGACTTCTATTCGGTGCTCGACGCTCAAGGCAGCCAAGCATCGCTGATGGCGCGGATGCTGGAGCAGGGCCACAAAATCCCATTGCAACCCAATGCCAAGTTGCCGGAAGACATCGTCCTCGGTCTGAACCGGGAAAACAGGTGCGCCATGCCGGCCGAGTTCGACGGCTACGCCCATTCACATCCCAAAGAGGGCATGCCGCTGGCGGTCACAGGCCTGACCGATCAGCAATACCAGACGCTGCAACGCTGGCTGGCGTCCGGCGCGCCGATTGACGAGCAAGGCCTTGTGCCGAGTGCCAAAGAAGCGTTGCAGGTGGTGCAGTGGGAAAACCTGCTCAACGCACCGGGCGCGCGACAGAGCCTGGTGGGGCGTTGGTTGTTCGAGCATTGGTTTCTCGCTCATCTCTATTTCAAGGACGGCGAGCCGGGGCATTTCTTTCAGTGGGTACGTTCACGCACGCCGACCGGCCAGCCGATCGACCTGATCAACACACGCCGCCCGAATGACGATCCGGGTACTCAGGTGTATTACCGCTTGTGGCCGGTGCAAGGCGTGATTGTGCAAAAGACCCACATCACTTACCCGTTGAGCGCGGCGAAGATGGCGCGGATCAAAAGCCTCTTCTACAACGGCAACTGGCAGGTCAACGCGTTGCCAGGCTATGGGCCGGAGCGTCGGGCCAATCCGTTCAGCACGTTCGAGGCGATCCCGGCCCAGGCGCGTTATCAGTTCATGCTCGATAACGCCGAATACTTCGTGCGCACCTTCATTCGCGGCCCGGTGTGCCGCGGTCAGATCGCCACCGACGTGATCCGCGATAACTTCTGGGCACTGTTCCAGGCGCCAGAGCACGACCTCTACATCATCGATCCGAAGTATCGCGGCCAGGCCACGCCGTTGCTGGCGATGCCGGGGCAGAACGATGATGTCGGCAGTGTCCTGAGCCTGTGGCATGAATATCGCGACAAGCGTAACGAGTACGAGGCGCTGCGCCGTGACAGTTACGCCGATACGCCAGCCCCGAGCTGGTCGACCTTGTGGGCCGGCAACGACAACGCGCTGCTGAGCATTTTCCGGCATTTCGACAGCGCCTCGGTGAACAAGGGCCTGATCGGTGACGTGCCGCAAACGATGTGGCTGTTCGACTTCCCGCTGCTGGAGCGCACTTATTATCAGTTGGCGGTTAACTTCGACGTGTTCGGCAACGTCTCCCATCAGGCGCAAACGCGCCTGTACTTCGACCTGATTCGCAACGGCGCCGAGCAAAACTTCCTGCGTCTGATGCCCGCCGATTCGCGGGATGATTACCTCGACGATTGGTACCAGAGCGGCGGGAAATTCAAGATGTGGCTGGACTACGAGTCCATCGATAACGACAAAGAGACGGCGCTGGTGCTGGACCAAAAGGACCCGAAACGCGATTTCGCCATGCAGTTGCTGGCCCGTTACGGCGACCTCAACGCCAAGCCTGATCCGATCAACCGGTGTGACGGCGCTTATTGCTCGCGGCCGAACATCGATCCGGCATTGCAGAGCGCCGAGCAGGCCTTGAGTCGCCTGACTTCGCGTCCGGCGGCCGGATTGAAGGTCATTGATCAGTTGCCGGAAGCGACCCTGCTGCGCATCGAAACCCAGAGCGGCAAACGCGAGGTTTACAGCCTGCTGCGCAACCGCGCGCACAGTAACGTGGCGTTCCTGCTCGGTGAGTCGCTGCGGTATCAGCCAGGGCTCGACACCGTGACCATTTACCCGGGTGTGCTCAGCAGCTATCCGAACTTCATGTTCAACATCCCGGCGGAGCAAGTGCCTGAGTTTGTGGGCGAGATGGAAAACGCCAAAGACGCCCATCGCTTCGAAAAAATCGTCGAGCGCTGGGGTATTCGCCGCAGCCATCCGCAGTTCTGGTTCTACTTCCATGACCTGAGCCGGTACGTCCACGAGACCGATCCGGTGGAAGAGGGCGTGCTGGACATGAACCGGTACGAGAATCTTTGATTGAAAGCCTGAACACGCACCGCCGAACCCCTGTAGGAGCGAAGCTTGCTCGCGAAAGGGGGCTGACATTCAGCATAGATGTCGACTATCAGACCGCTTTCGCGAGCAAGCTTCGCTCCTACAGGGGTTGCGGTGATCAGATGTTCATCGACAGGCGCATCTTTCCCGACAAAAATACTAGGACTTTGTGCGGCGCGATGATTGGCGTAAACTGCGCCCAAGCCTGCGAGGAGTTTCCATGACCGCTATTACCATTACCGACGCCGCCCACGATTATCTGGCTGATCTGCTCTCCAAGCAGAACACCCCAGGCATCGGCATCCGCGTCTTTATCACCCAGCCTGGCACTCAGTACGCCGAAACCTGCATTGCTTACTGCAAGCCGGGCGAAGAAAAACCTGAAGACACGGCGCTGGGGCTGAAAAGCTTCACCGCTTACATCGACTCGTTCAGCGAAGCTTTCCTGGACGATGCGGTAGTCGACTACGCCACCGACCGCATGGGCGGCCAGCTGACCATCAAGGCGCCAAACGCCAAAGTCCCGATGGTCAACGCTGACAGCCCGGTCAACGAGCGCATCAACTACTACCTGCAAACCGAGATCAACCCGGGGCTGGCCAGCCACGGCGGTCAGGTCAGCCTGATCGATGTGGTCGAAGACGGCATCGCCGTACTGAAGTTCGGCGGCGGTTGCCAAGGCTGCGGCCAGGCAGACGTCACCCTGCGCGAAGGCATCGAGCGCACGTTGCTCGAGCGCATTCCCGAGCTCAAGGGTGTTCGTGACGTCACCGACCACACGCAGAAAGAAAACGCCTACTACTAAGTAAGGTGTTCGCTGCAAACATAAAAAAACGGCGCCCCGTGAGTGCCGTTTTTTTATGGGCGATACAAATGCGCATGCCCAGCGCGGTACAGCGATGACTCACTGAAGTGATCACTGCCCAACACTCGGCCCACCAAAATCAACGCCGTGCGCCGAAACCCCTTGGCTTCAACCTTCGCGGCAATGTCTTCAAGCGTCCCCACCACCCAATCCTGATCCGGCCAGGTCGCTCGGTGAATCACCGCGATTGGGCAGTCCGCGCCGTAGTGCGGCAGCAATTCAACCAGGATTTTCTGCAGATGATTGACCCCCAGATGAATCGCCATGGTCGCCCCATGCTGCGCCAGGCTGCCCAGTTCTTCGCCCGCGGGCATGGCGGTCTTGTCGGCGTAGCGGGTCAGGATCACGCTTTGCGACACATCGGGTAACGTCAGTTCGGCGCCCAACAGTGCCGCGCAGGCCGCCGTGGCCGTGACGCCGGGAATAATCTCAAAAGGGATGTCGAGTTCGCGCAGGTAACGAATCTGCTCGCCAATGGCACCGTAAAGACTCGGATCACCGGAATGTACACGAGCCACGTCCTGGCCCTTGGCATGGGCAGTCTTGATCAGCTCGATGATCTGTTCCAGATGCAGTTCGGCGCTGTTGACCACGTGTTCGGCGCGATGGCCTTCCAGCACGGCGGCGGGCACCAGGGAGCCGGCGTAGATGATCACCGGGCAGCTTCGAATCAGCCGTTGGCCTTTGACGGTGATCAGTTCCGGGTCGCCGGGACCTGCGCCAATGAAGTAGACGGTCATCGTCGGTTCCTGTGAGAAAAAGGGGCTGGACAAAGCTTCAGATGAAGATTGCTCATGATCAAAGACGGGGATTATTGAGGATTTCAGGCGACGCAGGCCAATGCCAAGGTGGCTTGGGCATATTTTTGTCGTGAAATCAGCAATTTTGCCGGTGCCTGGGCCAACTGTTCGGCCAGGGCCAGGGCGGCACTTTCCGCGACGCCGTAGCAGCCGGTGCGTTCGAACGCGATGTCCGAGCGGTGGCTGAGTTGCGGTTGATAGCCGGCCAGTTGTTCGCTGCTGAAGTACATCAGTGGCAGTGCTAGCTGTTCGGCCAATTCGATCAAACCAGGTTCTTCGCGCTTCAGGTCGATGCTGGCTAGAGCCTTGATCTGGTGAAGTTCGATTTTATGAGCCTGTAACGCCTGATCGAGCAGCGCCCGCAGCGTGCTGACGGGGCAGCCGCGCTGGCAGCCCAGGCCAACTACCAGGGTCGGCGCTGCGCTGGTGTCAGTCATGCGTGGGATTGACCATCGCTTTTTCGGCGGAACAACCAGGCACTGATCAAGCCCAGGGCCAGCCAGAACGCCACGTTGGTCAGTTGCGAAGCGATTTTGAATTGAGTTTCCAGGGCTTCTGGAGCCAGCATCGAGTGGACTTCCGGTTGTGGTGCGCCGATCACGTGAGGAACGGCCAGAATGGCCACGCCGAGCACTTTCATCAACCAGTGGCGGCTGAACACGATCAAGGCGATGCCGACCGCCGTGGAGGCGGCTGTGCCGATCCACCAGACCTGCCGTTGCGCCAAATCGGCAGCAGCAGTGCCCGGCAGCTCAGGTGGCAGGCCGAGGGTGGGTGCCAGCACGAACGTCGCATAACCGGCCAGGCCCCAGAGCAGGCCTTGGGAAGTACGAGTCGGCGCGCGCAAGGTGTAAAGACCGGCAAGCATCAGGGCGAAACCGACCGCTACCACCAGGTTGCCGCCCGTGGTCGACAGCACGCGCTGCCAGCCGTCTTCCGGTTCCCAGGCTCCGGCGTCGTGAGTGTGAGCAGCGACAACACCTGCTGCGTGTTCGTGAACGGCAACAGCGGCGGGCTCGGACTTTTCGTAAGTCTCGGCCTGCGAAATCAGCGGAGCCACCCAGAAGCTTTGCAGCACGGTCAGCAACAGGGCGGCCAGCAGCCCGGTGAACCCTGCGGTTTGCGCAATACGCTTGATCATGTAAACAGGTCTCAATGGCACGGGAATGCAGAGCTGTGGCGGGTATCGTGCGCGGCATTGTGCACCGCTTCGATGTGCGAGAAACCGGCGAAATACACCAGGCTAGCGCCAAGGATCGACGCACACACAGCGGCGGTCAGGCGTTGAGTCAGGGGCGTGGTGGTGCTGGCGGTGCTCTTATCGGTGTTGCTGCCGGTACTGCTGATGATCGACATGGCGCTTCCCTCTGGTCTGTCAGCGGGTGAATAGAGCGCATGGAAGACCCCTGCGAGTCGGGCGCGCAGGGGTTCAAACAGCGCCCGCCCACCGCGGGTTTGTTATTCAGTGATCGTAATGGTCACTTTGTGTTGCGGGCCGGTCTCCGGGCTCACGAGGGGCGCTGGCTTTCGCCTTGACCTGCAAACATCACCTTCCCATGCCGAACTGCTGGCACAGTGGATCTGACGCTTCGCTCGCTTACCGTTGCGGGGGCAGCACCGGACTGACATGGCTTTAGAGTAAAGCACATGATTCACCGGTTTCCCGTTTCACCCTGTGAAGGGCACCCGTAACAAGGCGTGTAGGAGAGCATGGGCGGGGGTTGGGCGTCAATTGGCAAGGGTTCTCACTTGGATACCGAGTCGCGCCCTTCGCGAGCTCAAGTGAACATTGACCCGCCCCGAGACGATGCGTAGCCTTGCGCTTTCGAGGTTCTTCGGCGTCTGCCGAAGCTAAGAAGGGAACGCGGTCGATGCCGCGGCTGCCCCCGCAACTGTGAACGGTTCTGTTGGCTGCCACGCCACTGTAAGCCCTGTCTATCGGGCCCGCGGGAAGGCGCAGCCAACGTCAGTCGAACGACTGGCAAGCCGTCAGCCAGGAGACCTGCCTCGACACAGATTCTCACTTTCAACCGGGCGGGGTGATCCGGTGGCGAACTCTTCAGGCACGCGCGTCCGCGTTGCCGGTCGTCGTCCCGTATGCCCGCCACCTTGCCAAAGGGCATCCGATGAAAACACTGGCCAAACTCCCTGTCACCATCGTTACCGGCTTCCTCGGCTCGGGCAAAACCACCTTGCTGCGGCACATGCTCGACAACGCTCAGGGCCGCCGCATCGCGGTGATCGTCAACGAGTTCGGCGAGCTGGGCATCGACGGCGAAATTCTCAAGCAGTGCTCCATCGGCTGCACAGAAGAAGAAGCCAACGGCCGCGTTTACGAATTGGCCAACGGCTGCCTGTGCTGCACCGTTCAAGAAGAATTCTTCCCGGTGATGCGCGAATTGGTCGCCCGTCGCGGCGACCTCGACCACATCCTCATCGAAACCTCGGGTCTGGCCCTGCCAAAACCGCTGGTGCAAGCCTTCCAGTGGCCAGAAATCCGCAGCGCCTGCACCGTTGACGCGGTCATCACCGTGGTCGATAGCCCAGCGGTCGCCGCCGGCACCTTCGCGGCTTTCCCGGACCAGGTCGATGCCCAGCGCAAACTCGACCCGAACCTGGACCACGAATCGCCGCTGCACGAGCTGTTCGCCGACCAACTGGCCAGCGCCGACCTGGTGATCCTCAACAAGGCCGACCTGATCAGCCCTGAAGACCTGGCCCGTGTGCGCCTGGAAGTTGCCGAAGAGTTGCCGCCTGCCGTAAAAGTCATCGAAGCCAGCAGCGGTCGTCTGCCACTGGACGTGCTGATCGGCCTCGGCGCCGGTTCCGAAGAACACATCGACAGCCGCCACAGCCATCACGATCACCACCATGAAGGTGAGGACGATCACGATCACGATGCTTTCGATTCGATCTCCATCGAACTGCCCCAGGCAGACGAAAGCCTGCTGCTGGACGCGTTGACTCAATTGGTGGTTCAGCACGGCATCCTGCGTGTCAAAGGTTTCGCCGCCATCCCGAACAAACCAATGCGCCTGTTAATCCAGGGCGTGGGCACACGTTTCGACAAGCATTTCGACCGTCAGTGGGGCGCCGACGAAGCGCGCACCACGCGCCTGGTATTGATCGGCCAGGAACTGGACGGAATTCTACTCGAAACGCAATTGCGCGCTGCGCTCAGCGTTTAAGCCATGCACCTGCTCAGGACCCAACCCGGCGGTTTCGTGTCGGATGACAACATTGCCGACCTTGGACAAACCCCCGCCGAGCTGGTGATCCTGTGCAGTGGCGACTCCAGCCTCGCGCTGCTCGCCGAAGCGGCGCAGCAGTTGCCTGACGATTACCCGAGCGTGCGCCTGGCCAACCCGATGCAGGTGCAGAATCATGCGTCGGTCGACCTGTATGTCGACGAAGTGCTGCGCCACGCCAAGGTGATTCTGATCTCGCTGCACGGCGGCATCGCCTATTGGCGTTATGGCGTGGAGCGCTTGGTGGCGTTGTCCCAGCGCGGCGTGCAGCTGATTCTGGTACCCGGCGATGACCGCCCGGACCCGGAACTCAGCGACCTCAGCACCGTGGCAGCCTGCGACCGCGATCGGCTTTGGCAGTTTTTGCGTCAGGGCGGCATGAGCAATGCCCTGGATTTTTTCCGCTGCCTCGCCAATCGTTGGCTGGATCGCGACTACGCCTGGGCCGAGCCGCAAACTCTGCCGCGCACGGCGATCTACCATCCGCAAAAAAGCCCCGCAGCCCTTCACGATTGGCAAGCCGACTGGCAGGCCGATCAACCGGTGGCGGCGGTGCTGTTTTACCGTTCGCATCTGCAAGCGGCGAACACCGGTTTCATCGATATTTTCTGCCAGCGTTTGCAAGCGGCGGGGTTGAACCCGTTGCCAATTGCGCTGGCCAGTTTGAAAGAGCCCGGCTGCCTGACGGCGGTCGAGGACTGGTTGGATGAAGTCGACGCCGGCGTGATTCTCAACACCACCGGTTTCGCTCAATCCAGCCCCGAAGCGCCGCACCGGCGACCGTTTCGTCGCAACATCCCGGTCATTCAGGCGATTTGCGCCCAGGACAACGAGCCCGGTTGGCGCGCCAGTGAACAGGGCCTCGGTCCACGCGATCTGGCAATGCACATCGCGCTGCCGGAACTGGATGGCCGAATCATCAGCCGGCCGATTAGCTTCAAGGACTTGGCCTGGCGCAGCGAGCGCAGCCAGTCGGACGTGGTCTGCTACCGGCCGCAACCTGAACGTATGGATTTTGTCGCCGAACTGGCGCGGCGCTGGATTGATCTGGCGCGCGTGCCCAATGGCGAGAAGCGCATCGCCTTGATCCTCGCCAACTACCCGACTCGTGATGGTCGTATCGGCAACGGCGTGGGCCTCGACACCCCGGCCGCCGCGCTGAATATCCTCCGTGCGCTGCACACCGAAGGTTATCCGCTACCGGCGGAGTTACCGGACACTGGCACCGCGTTGATCCAGCAATTGCTCGGTGGCGTCAGCAACGACCTCGACACCCTTGACCAGCGTCCATGTCAGCAAAGCCTGGCGATGGAAGACTATCTGCTGATGTTCAACGCCTTGCCCGAATCCAACCGCCAAGCCGTGCTGGAACGCTGGGGCACGCCCGAAAGCGATCCGATGTTCCGTGGCGGGCGAATGATGATCGCCGGGCTGCGCTTTGGCCTGACCTTCGTCGGCATTCAACCGGCACGCGGTTATCAGGTGGATCCGAGCGCGGTGTATCACGACCCGGACCTGGTGCCGCCTCACGGTTATCTGGCGTTCTACTTCTGGTTGCGTAACACCTATGGCGCCCACGGCGTGATCCACGTCGGCAAGCACGGCAATCTCGAATGGCTGCCGGGCAAAGGCGTCGGGCTGTCGGAGAACTGCTGGCCGGATGCGCTGCTCGGGCCGCTGCCGAACATCTATCCGTTCATCGTCAATGATCCGGGCGAGGGCGCCCAGGCCAAGCGCCGCACCCAGGCCGTGATCATTGATCACCTGATGCCGCCGCTGACGCGCGCCGAAACCTACGGCCCGTTGCGCAACCTCGAATTACTCGCCGACGAGTATTACGAAGCGCAATTGCTCGATCCGCGCCGTGCCCGGGAATTGCAGCGCGACATCCTGCAACTGGTGCGCGAGACGCACATCGACCGCGAACTGCAACTGGACGAGAAGCTCGACAGTGATGCCGATGCGGCGATCTGGTTGCCGCGTCTGGACACGTATTTGTGCGACTTGAAAGAGTCGCAGATCCGCGATGGTTTGCATGTGTTCGGCGAGTCGCCGACCGGGCGTTTGCGTATCGACACCTTGCTGGCCTTGCTGCGTATTCCGCGTGGCGATGGGCGTGGCGCCCAATCAAGTCTGCTGCGGGCGCTGGCCAAGGCGTTCGCGTTGGGCTTCGATCCGCTGGATTGCGCGCTCGCCGAACCTTGGACCGGGCCGCGTCCGATTGAACTGCAAACCCTCACCGATGAAGCCTGGCGTACAGCCGGTGATACCCGCGAACGTCTGGAACTGTTCGCGGCGCAACTGATCGAGCAGGCATTGAGCGCTGAAGTTGAGCTGCTGAACGAATCATGTTGGTCAGAGGTGAAAGCCATCGTCGACAGCCTGCGTGAAGTCGTCGCTCCTCGGCTGGACGCCTGCGGTCCGGCGGAAATGCGCGGTCTGCTCGACGCGCTCAGCGGTCGCTTCGTGCCGGCCGGCCCCAGTGGTGCGCCGAGTCGCGGTCGACTCGACGTGCTGCCGACCGGGCGCAATTTCTACTCGGTGGACGTGCGTAACCTGCCGACCACCACCGCGTGGCGCATCGGTTTCCAGTCGGCCACCCTGATTCTTGAACGACACCTGCAAGACCACGGCGATCACCTGCGCCAACTCGGCCTGTCGGTGTGGGGCACCGCGACCATGCGCACCGGCGGCGATGACATCGCCCAGGCCATGGCGCTGATGGGCGTGCGCCCGGTCTGGGCGACGGGCAGTCAGCGGGTCGACGACTTCGAAATTTTGCCGCTGAGCCTGCTGGACCGTCCGCGCGTGGACGTGACCTTGCGCGTCTCCGGATTCTTTCGCGATGCCTTTGCCAACTTGATCCGTCTGTTCGACGCCGCTGTGCAAGCGGTCGCCGCCCTCGACGAGCCGGACGACCTCAACCCCCTGGCCGCCAAGGTGCGCGCCGAGCGCGAAGCGTTGATGCAATCGGGGCTGGATGAAGACGCAGCCAGGCGTCAGGCCGGTTGGCGCATCTTTGGCGCCAAACCGGGTGCTTACGGCGCGGGCGTGCAGGGCGCCATCGAGGGTCGTCTGTGGCAAAGCCGCGATGACCTGGCCGACGTTTATCTGAACTGGGGCGGCTACGCTTACGGCGGTTCTGACGAAGGCACTGCGGCGCGAGAGCAGTTCGCTCAGCGCCTGAGCCAAGTACAAGCCGTGCTGCAAAACCAGGACAACCGTGAGCACGACTTGCTCGACTCCAACGACTATTACCAGTTCCAGGGCGGCATGCTCGCCGCCGTAGAAAGCCTCAGTGGTGAAGCCGCGGCCAGTTACCATGGCGATCACAGTCAGCCGGACTTGCCGAAGATCCGCACGTTGAAGGAAGAGCTGAACCGGGTGATCCGCTCGCGGGCAGCCAATCCGAAGTGGATCGACGGCGTGAAGCGCCACGGCTATAAAGGCGCGTTTGAACTGGCGGCAACGGTTGATAATCTGTTTGCGTTCGACGCCACCACGCAGCTGATCGACGATCACCAATATGCATTGCTGGCGGAGGCGTATTTGCTGGACCCGGCGACCCGGGATTTTGTTCGTGAGCATAATCCGCATGCGCTGCGTGATATGACTGAACGGATGCTGGAGGCGCAGCAGCGGGGGATGTGGAAGGAGCCGGGTGAGTATCGCGAAGCGCTAGAAAATTTGTTGCTCGACATAGAAGAAGACAGCTAACGGATCGTTAGCTGATCGTTCCCACGCAGAGCGTGGGAACGATCCCGCTACCGACCATGATGAGAAACCCGACATGACCGACACCCCCCATTTCCCTCTCTCAGCCGTGGTCGGCGCCGACGATCTAAAACTCGCCCTCTACCTGACCGCCATCGACCCGAAAATCGGCGGTGTACTCATCGAAGGCCCCCGCGGCATGGCCAAGTCAACGCTGGCCCGAGGCCTGGCGGACCTGCTGGCCAGCGGCCAATTCGTGACATTGCCGTTGGGCGCCACCGAAGAACGGTTGGTGGGCACGCTCGACCTGGACGCTGCCCTGAGCGAGGGGCGCGCGCAGTTTTCCCCCGGCGTGCTGGCCAAGGCTGACGGCGGTGTGCTCTACGTTGATGAGGTCAATTTATTGCCCGATCACCTGGTGGACCTGCTGTTGGATGTGGCCGCCAGCGGCACCAATCTGATCGAACGTGACGGCATTTCCCATCGGCATTCGGCGAAGTTCGTGCTGATCGGCACCATGAACCCGGAAGAGGGCGAACTGCGTCCGCAACTGCTCGACCGTTTTGGCCTGAACGTCGTCCTCAGTGGTCACACAGCACCAGCCGAACGGGGTCAGATCATCCGCCGTCGGCTGGATTTCGACAGCGATCCCTACAGCTTCTGCGCTGAGTGGGAAAGCCAGCAGCAGTCTCTGCGCGAACGTTGCCAGAAAGCGCGCAGCGCGCTGGCAAGTGTCCCTCTCGACGATCATGCGCTGGCACAGATTACCGAGCGCTGCTTTGCCGCTGGCGTCGATGGCTTGCGGGCCGACCTGGTCTGGTTGCGCGCGGCGCGTGCCCATGCAGCGTGGCGCGGGGCGAGCGCAATCGCCGAGGAAGATATCGACGCCGTCGCCGAATTTGCCTTGCGCCATCGCCGCCGCGAGCCGTCGCCACCGGCGCCGCAACACAGTCAGCCGCCCTCGACCCAAAATACCAACCCGAGTGAAGGCCAGGGCCAATGGGGGGAAATGCCCGCCCAGGCGTTACCGGTCGGCGCACGACGTGAGGTGCCGAGCTGGCCAAAAAAGCCCTAGGCATTCGCCCTCGATCTGACGCGGGGGCGAATGCCAGACTCCGCGCCGGACGGCTGGACAATGGCAAACAGGGTAAACGTCACGCGGCACGTAACGGCTCGATCAATTGGCCCGGCACATTGCTGAATGGCCGCCCGCGCCATCGCGACGATGTCTTGTTTCACTTGCGCACCCGTTCGCCCCACGAACTGTGGCTGGTGATCGTCGACGCCTCGGCCTCGACCCGCCGCCATCAAGCGTTGAGCGATGCCAAGGGCTTGCTGGCGCAGCTGTTCGACGAGGCCTATCGCCAGCGTGCGCGCCTGGCGTTGCTGACCGCCAGTGGCAATCTACCGAAATGGCAAGTGCAAGGGTTGAAAGCCTCCGCCGGTTTACGCAACTGGCTTGATGGCCTGGGAGCGGGGGGTGGTACGCCGTTACTGGCGGCGCTGGGAGAGGCGGGGCAATGGCTGACAGCACGGCAAAAACGCTTTCCGGCGGAACAGCAGCGATTGTTGTTGGTCACCGATGGCCGATTGAAGGACTGGTCAAGGTTGTCGGCGCTTGATTGTCCGGGGCTGCTGATCGACATCGAACGCGGGCCGATTCGGCTTGGACGGGCTAAGGTGATGGCTGCCGAGTTGCAGGCCGAGTATCGACATATCGATGATATGGCGTGAGCCGAAAAAATCACAGGAGTGAAGCATGCGTGTTCTAGCTGTAAACCATCAGGATGATTTCCGCGTCAAGGCCTACGCCGGCACCAATGGCGTGCTGTTGGCCATGGACCTGGCCGAGCCCCGCCGCAAAGGCCTGTTGGGTTTCGCCATCGAAAAACAGCAAGGCCCCAAGCCCTGGCTGTTCCTGTTCAACAGGCTGACCTTCCCCGGTAAGGTGCATACGTTTCCCCAGTTTCACGCCACCCCCAGCGATATCGCGCCGTTGCAGAAATTTCGCTGGGCCGATTACGCGGTCAATCCGGGGATGACGATCCATTACCGAATCCACCTGGCCTACGGCACCGTTGATGCGCCGCAACTGGGTGAGTTTCTGGAAGTGACGGTCACCTCCGACAATGGCCTGCCGAATAACCAAAGCGTGATCTTCAACCGTGCGGTCGCCGCCAGCCAGGCGTTCCAGCGTAAATTTCCCGAGCTCGACGCGTTGATCACCGCCAACAAGAACCTGCCCATCGAAGCCTGGCCGGATGCCCCGCGGCAATGGCTGGAAAACGGTTTGCTCGGGCGTCTGCTGGGTTTTATCGAACGTGCGGTAGATGGCCAGTGGGCGCTGGACATTGCCATCTACGAGTATGAATTGCAGGCCATCGTCGATGCCGTCAATGCGGCGTTTGCACGTGGGGTAAACGTTCGCGTGCTGTATCACGCCCAGCCGGACGATGAAGACACCACCATGAACGAGGCCAGCCTGGAAAACATCCCGGCAGAGAACAAGCGCGGACGGGTCACCCATAACATCTTCCACAACAAATTCATGCTGCTGAGCCGGCTCGACGCAGCGGGACAGCGGCAGCCCGAAGCGGTGCTTTGCGGCAGCACCAATTTCACGCCCAACGGCGTCTACCGCCAGGCCAACGTGGTGCATGTGCTGGACGACACGCGAGTCAGCGCCAGCTATCTGCGCACCTTCGAGCAGGTCTGGGCTAACCCGGCGGATGTCGGCGCCACCCGAAACTGGCTCACGCAAAACAACCCGATGGATCCGCTGCAACCGATGTTCGCCGGGTTCTCACCGCGCTCGGGCAAAGGGGATCTGGGTGAGTTTGTCCAGATCATCAGCGCCGCGAAAAAGGACGTGCTGTTCGTCACCGCGTTCGCCTTGCCCGACGACATCCTGAACGCCTTGCTCGGCCAGCCCCACGACGACATTTTGCGTTACGGTCTGCAAAACACCGTCAGCCGGATCACCGGTTTCCACGCCGACCGCACCGCCGAATTCGCCGCCACCGCGCTGCTCAACACCGGGCTGGAAGGCTGGCTCAGAGAGAACATGAAAGGCCAGAAGGGCAACCTGCTGGTGCACACCAAAGCCGTGGTGACAGATTTCACCAGCGATGCGCCGACAATCATCAGCGGCAGCCATAACCTCAGTGCCGCGGCCAGCAATGGCAATGACGAGAACTACTTGATCATTCGCGGCAATACCGATCTGGCGGACCGTTATGGTCTGGAGCTGCTGCGGTTTTACGAGCATTACCGCTTTCGTTATTTCGCCAAGAAACTCGCGCTCAAACAGGTCCAGCCGTTGGCGGCGGATGACAGCTGGACCGATGACTATTACCTCGACGGGAATTTGCGTCAGCTATCCAGATTGCGTTTTTCCGGACGGTAAACACACTCGCGGGGCTGGTAGCGAATGTCGAGCGTGTATTGGCGTCGTTTAAGCCTTAACGCCGACGGTAGCAGTCGAGGGGACGGGGATTGGATTACGCATCAGAGCCTTGGCTCGTTCCACTTCATCGTGAAACGTGTGGCCGATGGAGGCGAGGGCCGAGGTCAGCAGCAATGCTGCACCGACACCCTTGATCGCCCGCGGTGTCGAGGAACAGCGCATTCCCTGAGGCTGTGAGTAACGTCAGTCGCGGGCTCACCTTGTGTTCGACGGACATGGCAGCGTTTCTCTACTGTAAAAGACAGTGCAGCTTATCGCGGGTTGGTGCTTTCTTTGTTAGGCACGCCTTGTCACTTCATGACCTTTGAGCTAACGCACCGATGGATATTCGCCATTTCCGCTATTTTCTGGCCGTTGCCCGGCAAGGCAACTTCACCCGCGCCGCCGAACAACTCGGTATCGCACCGCCGACCTTGACTCGACAGATTCAGGACATGGAGAACGAACTCGGCACGCGATTGTTCGTGCGCCAAACACGTGAAGTCAGCCTGACCGAGGCCGGCGCCGCGCTGGTGATCGAGGCCGAGGCGACGGTGCGGCAATTCGAATACGCTCAGTACAACGCACAGCGTGCCGGACGCGGGGATATTGGCCATATCGAACTGGGTTACGTGGCTTCGGCGGTGTATTCGGGTTTGCTGCAGAAACAGGTGCAATCCTTCAGTCGCGAGTGTCCTGACGTCAGCCTGAACGTACGGGAAAGTCCCATGGCGTCATTGCCGGTGATGGTGGTCGAGGGGCGTTTCGACATTGGCTATGTCCGCTCACCCATGACCCTGCCTGACGGCCTGGACGCCATTCGCCTGGATGCAGAAGGTTTTGTGCTGGCGGTGCCTGCCGAGTCCTGGCTGTGCCGTCTGCCAGAGATTGTCCCGGAACATTTGCTGAACGAGACGTTCATCCTGCCGGAGCAAATCAGCGGCACTTTGCAAGTCGCCGCCGAGGGTGGATTTACGCCGAAACTGGGGGCGCAACCGGGCGGGCTGGTGGCGGTCATAGCGCTGGTGTCGTTGGGGCAGGGCGTGGCGGTCGTGCCGGAATCGGTGGTCGGGCATGTCAGTCTGCCCGGTGTCTTGTACCGGCCGATCAAAGGGTGTGAGGCGAGCTCCTGGTTGTCGTTAGTCCATCGGCGATTCGAGAAGTCCGCGGCGGTAGTCCGGTATATCGAGCAGGTCAAAAATCGTGAGTGAACGGAAAAATAGATCTTCTAGTTTTTCGCTGATCTCAAGAATCCATCGCGATCAAGCTCGCTTGTATGTTTAGACTTGAAGGGGTGGGCGGACAGACACGGTCTATGTGGGAGCGACCTTGCTCCGGGCGGCGTTCCGACGATAGCGGTCTGTCAACCAGTAGATTTCTCAAACCCCGATCAACGTGCGTGCCCGAGGTACAGTGCACAGGGTCCGTAGCGTTCGACGCAGCCACGCCAGGTCATGGCCTTGTTTCCGTGCTGCGTACATGGGCTTCACCTGGCCAATGTGACTGGCGAAGTCTTCCTGCAGGGTTTGTTCAGTGCCAATTCCCTTGAGCTTCTTCAGCAGCTTTCCATTCTTGTAAAACAGCACGGTGGGTGTACCGGTGACGTCCGGATGCCGAGGCGATTCGCTGGTGTTCAACATGTAGATTTGGGCCTGATGCCGATACGGTTCAGCGATCTGGCGAAAGATCGGTCCGGCCATTTCACAGGCGGGACAATGTTGACTGCTGAAGTACAAAATCACTGGGCGCCAGGTGTTCAGGGCCTTGTGATAGACCGGGGCCAGCGCTTCGCGAGCGATTTTCGAGCTCATTGAAATCTCCTTTTTCACAGTGCATCGAGTGCCTGTTGACGGTAAAGGAGTCAGCCGCGATCAGTCTACTGTCAGAAATTACAGGTAGAGCGCTGTTGCCTGTGTTTTGCGCATCTTTTTGATTCACTTTGTTTGATCGCTCCCAGAGCGTGGGAACGATCACTTGCCGGCCTTTCCCTAGGTGATCAGGTTGGCTGACGCAGTTTCATGGCCATTTCTTCGGCATTGAGTTTGCGCGAAGCGGCGGCCAAGTCCTTGCTGACGATGGTTTTGCCGATTGGCGCCAGGGCGATGCCGGCCAGTTTTAAATGCTGGATGCCGAATGGAATGCCGATGATGGTGACAAAGCACAGTAGCGCCGAGATCACATGACCGATGGCCAGCCAGACGCCAGCGAACAGGAACCAGAGCACATTGCCGACCACACCCAGGCCGCTGGTACCCAGGTCTTCTTTGTTCGACAGGTCCTTGCGATTGACCGCTTCCTTGCCGAACGGGAAAAACGAAAAGGTGCCGATGACAAAGCACGCGCGGCCCCACGGGATACCGACGACAGTCACAAACGCCAGGACGCCCAACAGCCACCAGCTGAGGCCCATGACCACACCACCAAGAATGAACCAGAGAAAATTGCCGATCGCACTCATGTAAAACGTCCCTATTTTGGCCCACCGGAGTGGTGGGCTGGTGGCCATATGCTAGCGGTTCAGGGTGCCGTGTAACAACAGTGAAAAGCGAGTGCCGCCACGGGCTGTCGGTTTTCGTGTCACCCATGGTGCTCACTCGCCCTCGATTGGTGCCCAATTACCCATCGACCGTGGCCTTCGGTAGCGCTCGCGCTGTGCTGTGTTGGGAGACGTTTTTTTCGTGCATTTGCATCCCGTTGATTCAGTTCGAATTTCAGTTGCTTTGTGATTTTACCGTCGACCTGTGGCACACTTTCTGCTGTCTATTCCGTTGTTACATACCAACGTCCGGTATAGCGGAATAAACAACACCCTGGAGTGCTTGCCATGCATCACCGACCTACCTTGTTTAAAGCGTGTGTTTTTGTTCTTGCGGCTTCGGCTGCTGCCATGGGCGTGGCCCAGGCGGCGGACAGCAAGCTCGATAGCGTGCTGGCCCGCGGGAAACTGATTGTGGGCACGGGCAGTACCAATGCGCCGTGGCACTTCCAGGGGGCGGACGGCAAGTTGCAGGGTTTCGATATCGATATCGCGCGGATGGTGGCCCAAGGGTTGTTCAACGACCCGAGCAAGGTCGAGTTCGTGGTGCAGTCGTCCGATGCGCGGATTCCCAACTTGCTGACCGACAAGGTCGACATGAGCTGTCAGTTCATTACCGTCACCGCCAGTCGTGCGCAGCAGGTGGCGTTCACGCTGCCGTACTACCGCGAAGGTGTCGCCCTGCTGTTGCCGGCCAACAGCAAGTACAAGGAAATCGATGACCTCAAAGCCGCCAACGACAGCGTCACCGTTGCGGTGCTGCAGAACGTGTACGCCGAAGAGTTGGTGCATCAAGCGTTGCCAAAAGCCAAGGTCGATCAATACGACAGCGTGGACCTGATGTATCAGGCGGTGAACTCCGGCCGCGCCGATGCCGCTGCCACCGATCAATCGTCGGTGAAATACCTGATGGTGCAAAACCAGGGTCGCTATCGCAGCCCGGCTTACGCCTGGAGCCCGCAAACCTACGCGTGCGCCGTCAAACGCGGCGATCAAGACTGGTTGAACTTCGTCAACACCGCCCTGCATGAAGCCATGAGCGGCGTTGAGTTCCCGACCTATGCGGCGTCGTTCAAGCAGTGGTTCGGTGTCGATCTCCCAACCCCGGCCATCGGTTTTCCCGTCGAATTCAAATGATCCCGTGAGAGCGGGGCGGTCATAAAACGCCCCGGTCAAGGTACTGCTGACCATGAACTATCAGTTGAACTTTGCCGCCGTGTGGCGCGATTTCGACACCTTGCTGGCGGGGCTTGGTCTGGGCCTTGAGCTGGCGCTGGTGTCGATCGCCATCGGCTGCGTGATCGGCCTGCTGATGGCGTTTGCTTTGTTGTCGAAGCACCGCGCGTTGCGGGTGCTGGCGTCGGTGTATGTGACGGTCATCCGTAACACGCCGATTCTGGTGTTGATTCTGTTGATCTACTTCGCCTTGCCGAGCCTGGGGATCCGACTGGACAAGATCCCGTCGTTCATCATCACGCTGTCGCTGTATGCCGGGGCCTATCTGACCGAAGTGTTCCGCGGCGGGTTGTTGAGCATTCCCAAGGGACAACGTGAAGCCGGGTTGGCAATCGGTCTGGGCGAGTGGCAGGTCAAGGCCTACGTCACCGTGCCGGTGATGCTGCGCAATGTGCTGCCGGCCTTGTCGAACAATTTTATCTCGCTGTTCAAGGACACCTCGCTGGCGGCTGCGATTGCCGTGCCGGAGCTGACTTATTACGCGCGCAAGATCAATGTCGAGAGCTACCGGGTGATTGAAACCTGGATGGTGACCACAGCGCTCTATGTGGCGGCCTGTTACCTCATTGCCATGATGCTGCGTTACCTCGAGCAGCGTCTGGCGCTTCGCCGATAGGAGGCCACATGTACGAATCCCCTAGTTGGTTGCATGAGTTATGGGTGGCGCGGGAAGTCCTGTGGCAAGGCTTTCTGACCAGTGTGCAGGTTTCGGCCCTGGCCATTCTGTTGGGCACGATAGTCGGCATCGTCGCTGGTCTGGTGCTGACGTACGGCAAGTTCTGGATGCGCGCGCCGTTTCGTTTTTACGTCGACATCATTCGCGGCACGCCCGTGTTTGTATTGGTGCTCGCCTGCTTCTATATGGCGCCTGCGCTGGGCTGGCAGATCAGTGCGTTTCAGGCCGGCGCGTTGGGGCTGACGCTGTTTTGCGGCTCCCATGTCGCCGAGATTGTTCGCGGCGCGTTGCAAGCGCTGCCCAGCGGTCAGATGGAAGCGAGCAAGGCCATCGGCCTGACGTTTTATCAATCGCTCGGCTACGTGCTGTTGCCTCAGGCGCTGCGGCAGATCTTGCCGACCTGGGTCAACTCGTCCACCGAGATCGTCAAGGCTTCGACGCTGTTGTCGGTGATTGGTGTGGCTGAGTTGCTGCTCAGCACCCAGCAGATCATCGCTCGGACCTTCATGACCCTCGAGTTTTACCTGTTCGCCGGATTGCTGTTTTTCGTCATCAACTACGCCATCGAATTACTCGGCCGGCACATTGAAAAGCGGGTGGCCTTGCCATGACTCAACCTCAAGTTTCGATACAGAATCAGGCGCTGCTGGACATCCGCGGGCTGCACAAGCAATACGGGCCGCTCGAAGTGCTCAAGGGTGTTGACCTGACGATGCAGCGCGGCAACGTCGTGACGCTGATCGGTTCCAGCGGTTCGGGCAAGACCACGCTGCTGCGTTGCGTGAACATGCTTGAAGAGTTTCAGGGCGGGCAGATCATGCTCGATGGCGAGTCCATCGGTTATGACGAGGTCAACGGCAAGCGCGTGCGTCACCCGGAAAAAGTCATCGCCCGGCATCGGGCCATGACCGGCATGGCGTTCCAGCAGTTCAACCTGTTTCCGCACCTCACGGCGTTGCAGAACGTCACCCTCGGTCTGCTCAAGGTCAAAAAGCTGCACAAGGATGAAGCGGTTGCCCTCGCGGAAAAATGGCTGGAACGGGTCGGCTTGCTGGAACGGCGCGATCACTTCCCCGGTCAGTTGTCCGGTGGTCAGCAGCAGCGCGTGGCGATTGCCAGGGCGATTGCGATGAACCCGAGCCTGATGCTGTTCGACGAAGTGACCTCGGCCCTCGATCCGGAACTGGTCGGCGAAGTGTTGAGCGTGATCAAGGGCCTGGCCGAGGACGGCATGACCATGCTGCTGGTCACCCACGAAATGCGCTTCGCCTTCGAAGTCTCGGACAAGATCGTGTTCATGAATCAGGGGCGGATCGAAGAGCAGGGGCCGCCCAAGGAACTGTTCGAACGCCCGCAATCGCCACGACTGGCGGAATTTCTCAAGAACACGCGCTTTTGACCTATCACTATTCAATCAGGAGAAACCCTCATGAACATTACTCGTTACGGCACCGGCAGCACCGCCGGTGGCGGCCAACCCCGTCCTTTCGCCCGCGCCGTTGAAGCCGATGGCTGGCTGCATGTGTCCGGCCAGGTGCCTGCGCTGGATGGCGAAATCATAGTGGGCGGCATCGTCGAGCAGACTCACCAGACCATGAAGAACCTGATCGCGATTCTCGAAGAAGCCGGCTATGGTCTCGAAGACGTGGTGCGCGCCGGCGTGTGGTTGGAAGATCCGCGGGATTTCTGGAGTTTCAACAAGGTGTTTTCCGAGTACTTCAAAAGCGAACATGCACCGGCGCGGGCGTGTGTGCAGGCGAATATGATGGTCGATTGCAAGGTTGAGATTGACTGTGTCGCGTACAAGAAAAAGGCCTGACCAACACCGCTGATCGTTCCCACGCTCCGCGTGGGAATGCCTCACCGGACGCTCCGCGTTCGCTTTTTGGACGCAGAGCGTCCATGGCTGCATTCCCACGCAGAGCGTGGGAACGATCATTGGCGGTAAACTCCCGGCACTTTGAATGGGAACCTGAAGACATGACCGAAGACACCATCAAGCGCCGGGCTCGCGGTCTGGACCGGGCGTTCGATATCCTCGATTTCCTCAAGGAAGTCGGCAAGCCTCTGCGCCCGAACGAAATCGCCAGCGGCATTGGCAGCCCGAAATCCACGGTCTACGAGTTGGTTGCCTCCCTGCTGGACCGGCGGATTCTCGAGCCCGTGGGCAAGGACGGTCACGTCTACCTCGGCCGTCAGCTGTACTTCCTCGGGCAGGCGCATTTGCGCCATTTCGACCTGACCCGCGAGGCCGGTCACGCCTTGCAGGAGATCGTCAGCCAGACCCGCGAAACCGCGCAGATGTGCCTGCTCAACGGACGCAAATACACCGTGGCATTGATGAAAGAGGGCGAGCGGCATTTCCGCATTTCCTCGGACATCGGCGAGAACGCGCCGATTCCCTGGACCGCTTCCGGGCGCCTCTTGCTGGCGCACCTGAGCGACCAGGAAATCGTCGACCTGATCGATCACGACGACTTCATCCTGCCCAGCGGCGAGCGCCTGCCGCTTGCACAGTTTCTCCAGGAAATTCGTCAGGCCGGTATCGATGGGTTCTTCTCTTTCGATAGCGTCGCCGACACGTTTACCCATTGCTTCGCCGCCCCGGTCAAAGACCCGAACGGCGTGGTCATTGCGACCCTGTGCATCGTTGCCCCGCGGGCCGATGCCAAGAGCAACTACAACGACTATCGCCGGGTGCTGATCGACAGCGCCAACAACCTGGCCCGTCGCATCAACGAGTAACAGCGGCTGCCTGCGGCCGCGAATGTGAGGAGTTCGACCATGTCTTCTGCCAAAAACACTGCCACCGTGGAAAAGGGCTTCGCCCACGCTGGCGCCAACCTGGTGCGCGACGTCAGCCTGCCGGCGCTGGTGCTGCACCGCGAAGCACTGGAACACAACATTCGCTGGATGCAGGCGTTCGTCAGCAACAGCGGTGCCGAGCTCGCGCCCCACGGCAAAACCAGCATGACCCCGGCGCTGTTTCAGCGCCAACTGGACGCCGGTGCCTGGGGCATCACCCTGGCCAGCGCCACGCAAACCCGTGCGGCTTACGCCCATGGCGTGCATCGGGTGCTGATGGCCAACCAATTGGTCGGTACGCCGAACATGGCGCTGATCGCCGATCTGCTGGCCGATCCGGCTTTCGACTTCCATTGCATGGTCGATCACCCGGACAACGTCACTGACCTCGGCGCGTATTTCGCCTCGCGCGGTGTGCGCTTGAACGTGATGGTCGAGTACGGCGTGGTCGGCGGTCGTTGCGGTTGCCGCACGGAAGAGGAAGTGGTTGCGCTGGCCAAGGCCATCGCTGCGCAACCGGCCCTGGCGCTGACCGGGATCGAAGGTTACGAAGGGGTGATTCACGGTGATCACGCGGAGAGCGGCATCCGTGCGTTCGCTGCTTCTTTGGTGCGCCTGGCTGTGCAGCTGCAGGACAGCGGGGCGTTCGCCATTCCCAAGCCGATCATCACTGCGTCGGGTTCGGCCTGGTACGACCTGATCGCTGAATCATTCGAAGCGCAGAACGCCGGTGGGCGGTTCCTCAGTGTGCTGCGTCCCGGCAGCTATGTGGCGCACGATCACGGCATCTACAAAGAAGCGCAATGCTGCGTGCTGGACCGCCGCAGTGATCTGCACGAGGGCTTGCGCCCGGCGCTGGAAGTCTGGGCGCATGTACAGTCGTTGCCGGAGCCGGGGTTTGCGGTGATCGCCCTGGGTAAACGCGACGTGGCCTACGACGCCGGTCTGCCGGTGCCGTTGTTGCGCTACAAGGCCGGTGTAGTGCCGGCGACGGGCGATGACGTCAGCGCCTGCAAGGTGACGGCGGTGATGGACCAGCATGCGTTCATGACCGTGGCGCCGGGGGTTGAGTTGCGGGTGGGGGACATTATTTCCTTTGGTACTTCGCACCCGTGCCTCACGTTCGACAAGTGGCGCACCGGGTGCCTGGTGGATGAGCAACTGAACGTCATCGAAACCATGGAAACCTGTTTCTAGGGTTTGATTCGCGTCCGGCCGTTTTGCGACCGCTTCGCGCTCGAACGCAGGCTTCGCCAGCTGCTACATAAAGCGCGTTCGCCACGCACTTGTAGCGGTTGCCGAAGGCTACGTCCGGCTGCGCAGCAGTCGTGAGCGGGTCAACATGAGAATTCAATTAATGAACACCATCAGCACCCTCGGCCCCAACACCCCGCGCATCGCCCTGATCGGCGAGTGCATGATCGAGTTGCAGCAACGCGCCGACGGCAGCCTGCAACAGAGTTTCGGTGGCGATACCTTGAACACGGCGGTCTACCTGTCCCGGGCCTTGGGCGAGGGCGGCACGGTGGATTACGTCACCGCCCTGGGCGACGATACTTTCAGCGATGCCATGTGCCAGAGCTGGGCCGACGAAAACATCGGGCTGAGCAGGGTCCAGCGCTTGCCCGGTCGCTTGCCCGGCTTGTATTGCATCCAGACTGACGCCGCCGGTGAGCGACGTTTTCTCTATTGGCGCAATGAAGCGGCCGTCCGTGATTGCTTTACTACCCCAGCCGCCGCGCCAATCCTGGCGGCACTGCCGGATTACGATGTGCTGTATTTCAGCGGCATCACCCTGGCGGTACTCGGTGTGCAGGGGCGAGAGAAATTGCTGGAAACCCTGATCGAAGCCCGGCAGCGGGATGCGCGGATCGTGTTCGACAACAACTACCGGCCACGTTTGTGGGCGTCGGTTGAAGAGGCACGAGTGGCCTATCGCAGCGTTCTGCCCTCTGTCGACCTGGCGTTGCTGACCGTCGATGACGAGCAGGCGCTGTTTCATTTTTCCGATTGCGAGGCGGTGTTTGCTGCTTACGAGCAGATCGGCACGCCTGAAGTGGTACTCAAGCGTGGCGCCGAGGCGTGTCTGATTCGCTGTGACGGGGAGTCGTTCGAAGTGCCGGCTCAGGTCGTTGAGCGAGTGGTGGACACCACGGCGGCGGGGGATTCGTTCAATGCGGCGTATCTGGCCAGTCGACTCAAGGGCGGCAGTCCGGTTGAGGCTGCTGAAGCGGGGCATCGTTTGGCGAGTCGGGTGATTCAGGTGCCTGGGGCACTGATCCCCCGAAACTGAAAACACGATGCATCAATCCCGGTAAAACACCTGCACCAGGTGATAACCAAACTTGCTCTTGATCGGCCCGTGCACCACGCGCAGTGGTTTTTTGAAGATCACGGCATCGATGACCCCGACCATCTGCCCGGGCCGTACTTCACCGAGGTCGCCGCCGCGTTTGCCGGACGGGCAGGTGGAATACTTCTTGGCCAGCACATCGAAGGCTTCGCCCTTGGCGATGCGTTGTTTGAGCTGTTCGGCTTCTTCCGAGGTTTTCACCAGAATATGGCGGGCTTGAGCTTTCATGGCAGTACCTTGCAACGGTGGTGGCTATGTTGGTGCCAGCGGGGGGCGCGCGATTATGCCTTAACTCAGTCCGGTTGACCGATCATCGCGCGAATCTTGTTGGCCAACAGGTCAATTGAAAAGGGCTTGGCCACCATGTCCATGCCTTCCTCCAGGAAGCCCTGGCGCTCGGCGGCTTTTTCCGCATAACCGGTCATGAACAGCACTTTGAGTTCGGGGCGGTGCTGGCGCGCGATTTCCGCCAATTGCCGTCCGTTCATTCCCGGCAGCCCGACGTCGGTGACCAGCAAATCGACCCGCAGATCGGATTCCAGCAGAGGCAGGGCGGTCTTCGCGTCTTCGGCTTCATGGGCGTGGTAACCCAGCTCGTTGAGCAGGTCGAGCACCAGCATGCGCACCGCCGGATCGTCCTCCACCAACACCACGGTTTCACCGGCAATGGCGGCCGGCGCCTCACTCGTGACCGGCATCAGGGTATTGACCGGCTCGCAAACGTGTAGTCGCGGCAGGTACAGACGCACGCTGGTGCCTTGGCCCGGCAAGCTGAAAAGGCTGACATGCCCGCCCGACTGCTGGGCAAAACCATAGATCATCGACAGCCCGAGACCGGTGCCCTGGCCGATGGGTTTGGTGGTGAAGAACGGGTCGAAGGCCTTGGCCAGCACCGACGGTGTCATGCCGGTACCGTTGTCGCTGACGGCGATCATCAGATAATCCCCGGCCTTGACCGGTTCCAGGGTGTTGATGTCACTGCTGTCGAGGTAAACGTTGGCCGTTTCGATCCGCAACTCACCGCCATCGGGCATGGCGTCCCGGGCGTTGATCACCAGATTGAGCAGGGCGTTTTCCAGCTGGCTGACGTCCGTGCTGACCGGCCAGACGTCATCGGCCAGTTGCAGTTGGAGCTCGATGTGGTCGCCCTTGGTCCGGCTGAGCAGGTCTTCCAGGGAATGGATCAGATCATTGGCGTTGAGCGGCTTTCGATCCAGTGACTGTCGCCGGGAAAACGCCAGCAGGCGATGGGTCAGGGCGGCGGCACGGTTGGCCGAGGACACTGCCGCCTCGGTGAACCGGCCAACCTCGGCGGCGCGCCCGTCGGCGATGTAGCGCTGCATCAAATCGAGGCTGCCGATGATCCCGGTGAGCATATTGTTAAAGTCATGGGCGATGCCGCCGGTGAGCTGGCCGAGCGCTTCCATCTTCTGTGCATGTCGCAACGCCTCTTCGGCGCGCTCGCGTTCGAACATCTCGTTCTGCAGCCGCTGGTTGGCTTCGGCCAGTTGTTGGGTGCGGGCGACGACTCGTTCCTCAAGGGTTTCGTTGAGATTGCGCAGGGCTTCTTCGGTTTGTTTGCGCTCGGTTTCGTCAATCACAAAGATGTAGAAACCATTGACCGCACCATCCGCACCGTGGCGCGGCAAGTAGTTCATCAGGGC
This sequence comes from Pseudomonas sp. MDT1-16, assembly GCF_054898115.1. Classification (NCBI taxonomy): domain Bacteria; kingdom Pseudomonadati; phylum Pseudomonadota; class Gammaproteobacteria; order Pseudomonadales; family Pseudomonadaceae; genus Pseudomonas; species Pseudomonas sp. MDT1-16. The sequence continues at coordinate 3,619,869 of NZ_CM142717.1, read as the reverse complement.
ATGGCGGATGCTGCCGTCACGGTGCGGGGTGCTGATGCTGAAACAACAAGACCTGCCGGACAGTGCCAGGGCGATGTGTTCGGCGCGCAAGGCATAGGCCTCTTCACCCAGTACTTCACGGATGGTTTTGCCAAAGAGCTCCTGAGGCGTCAGTCCGTACCAGTCGAGGTAGGCCGAATTGTTCAGGCGAAAGCGCTCCTCGCTGTCCACGTAGCTGATCAGGATCGGCATGGCGTTGATGATCAGTTGCAGCTCGGTCTGACTTTGCCGCAAGGCTTGCTCAGTGTGTTTACGTTCAGTCAGGTCCAGGGCAGCGCCGAGGAAACGAATCGGCCGGCCATGGTGGTCCTTGTAGCAACGACCCCGAGCAAACACCCAGCGCAGCTGACCGTCGGGTTGCAGCAGGCGATACTCCTCGGCGTACTCGGTGCCGTGGGTGATGGAGTGCTTGATGCTGCGAGTGACCATGGCGCGGTCTTCCGGGTGCACCCCTTGGAGGTAGGCGCTGATGGGCAACTGGCTGGCGAGCAGCGGGTCGATGCCGTGCAATTGGGCGAAGTGGGTGTCGGCAATGAAGCGATCTTCGCCGATGTCCCAGTCCCAGGTGCCGACGGCGTCGGTGGCGGCGAGCGCCAGTTGCAGACGCTCCTCGGTCTCGTGCTGGGCCTTGAGGCTGGCGGCCGAGCGCTGTTCGAGTTCGAGGGCGATGCGTCGGCGTTCGTTGGTTTCGATGGCGGTGACCAGAATCCCGGCGACCTGGGCGCTTTCATCGCGGATGGGGCTGTAGGTCAGGTCCAGCCAGAAGTCGGAATCATGGCCGTCGCGCTGCAAGGTGAAGCGCTGTTCGCTGTAGGTCCGTACCTGTCCTTGTAGGACGGCGCTGTAAATGGGGTCGGTAAATTCCTTTAACTCTGGCCAGATCAGGTGCGTCGGCTGTCCGAAAGCGTGTGGATGCTTGCTGCCGGCCAGCAGGGCAAAGCCGTCGTTGTAGATCTGCGTGAGCTGCGGGCCCCACAACAACAGCATGGGCATTGGCGAATGAATCACGATGTCCACGGCGGTTCTCAAGCTCTGCGGCCAGGTACTGGCCGCGCCCAGCGGGCTGCGTCTCCAGTCCAGTCGGGCAATCAAGGCCTGGGCATCGCTGCCGGTCGGTGATGCGTTCATCAAGATGTCCTGCACTTAAGTCGGTGTGGCGGCGTCAACTATCCTAAGGCAGTAGACGCTGAATGACCCATTTTGGGTCATTTCTGTTCATTGAATGCTTCGCGGGTGCTTTTTGCCATGGAAATCGATTCGCTGTTGAGGCTCCTGGCCAATCAGGATGGCTCCGATCTGTACCTGTCCACCGGCGCGCCACCCAGCGCACGGTTCGACGGTGTGCTTAAACCATTGGCCGATCAGCCGTTCAAACCGGGAGAAATTGCGGCCATTGCCGAGTCCATCATGGACGCCGAACAACGTCTGATGTTCGATCGGGAGCTGGAGATGAACCTGGCGATCTCTTTGCCAGGTGTCGGGCGCTTTCGGGTCAATATCTTCAAACAACGCAACGATGTGTCGATCGTGGCGCGCAACATCAAGCTCGACATTCCGCGTTTCGAAGACCTTAAGCTGCCGTCGGTGCTACTCGAGACGGTGATGCTCAAACAAGGACTGATGCTGTTCGTCGGCGCCACCGACTCGGGTAAGTCCACTTCGCTGGCGGCATTGATCGACTACCGCAATCGCCACAGCAGTGGCCACATCATCACCATCGAAGACCCGGTCGAGTACATCCATCGGCACAAAAAGTCGATCATCAACCAGCGCGAGGTCGGCGTCGATACCCGCAGTTTTCATGCTGCATTGAAAAATACCCTGCGCCAGGCACCGGATGTGGTGCTGATCGGCGAAATCCGTGACCGCGAGACGATGGAGCACGCGCTGGCATTTGCCGATACCGGCCATCTGGTCATTTCCACCCTGCATGCGCACAACGCCAATCAGGCGCTGGACCGGATCATCAATTTCTTCCCCGAAGAGCGCCGGCCGCAGCTGCTTAATGATTTGGGCAACAACCTCAAGGCCTTCGTTTCCCAGCGCTTGGTGCGCACCCGCGACGGCAAGCGACGGGCGGCGGTAGAAGTGATGCTCGGGACGCCGACCATCGGCGACCTGATCCGGCGCAATGAGTTTTCAGAGCTGAAGGGGATCATGGAGAAGTCTGTGGAACTGGGGATGCAGACGTTTGATGGTGCGTTATACGCGTTGGTCGTCGAGGGGGCGATTGAAGAGGAAGAAGCGCTCAAACATGCGGATTCGGTGAACAACTTGCGCTTGCGGCTAAAGCTGCACGCCGAAGCATCACCGGGTCCCCATGCACCACCGGGTGAATGGGGGTTGATGGACTGAGGCCCGCTCAGCTTTGCAATTGCGGTCGGTTGCGGAACTGTTCAAGCGCTTCGGGATTGGCCAGGGCATCGATATTCTTTACCTTCTGCCCGTGCACCACATTTCGCACGGCCAACTCGACAACCTTGCCACTGATCGTCCGCGGAATGTCCGTCACCGCGACAATCTTCGCCGGCACATGCCGTGGCGTGGTGTTGGCGCGGATGACCTGGCGGATCTGCTGTTCCAGTCCCTCGTCGAGTTCGACACCGTCACGCAAACGTACGAACAGCACGACCCGAACGTCATCCAGCCATTGCTGACCGATGGCCACGCTGTCCAGTACCTGCGGGACCTTCTCCACCTGACGGTAGATTTCCGCCGTGCCGATGCGCACGCCGCCGGGGTTGAGTACGGCGTCGGAGCGTCCGTGGATCATCATCGCGCCATGGGGCAATTGTTCAGCGTAATCGCCTTGGGCCCAGACACCGGGGAACTGACTGAAATACGAGGCACGAAGCTTTTCCTGCTGAGGGTCATTCCAGAACCCGATGGGTATTGCCGGAAAGTGCCGGGTGCACACCAGCTCGCCTTTTTCGCCGATCACAGGCTGGCCGTCGTCGTTCCAGACTTCCACCGCCATGCCCAGGCTTTTGCCGTGTATCTCGCCACGGCGCACGGGTTGCAGCGGATTGCTGCTCACAAAACACGAAACAATGTCGGTGCCGCCGGACATCGAGGCCAGGCACAAGTCAGCCTTGAGGTCGCGGTAGACAAAGTCGTAACTCTGGGGCGACAACGCGGAACCGGTGCAGAGCAGGGTTTTGAGGCTGCTCAGGTCATGGCTTTCGCGAGGTTTGACGCCATTGCTTTCCAGGGCCGCGAGGTACTTGGGGCTGGTGCCGAAGACGCTGATGCGTTCGTCGTCGATCAGATCGATCAGGCACTCGGTGGCAGGATGAAACGGCGAGCCGTCGTATAGCACCACCGCGCTGTCCACGGCCAGCGCCGAGACCAGCCAGTTCCACATCATCCAGCCGCACGTGGTGTAGTAGAACAATCGGTCGCCGGGGCCGAGATCGCAATGCAGGCCATGTTCCTTGACGTGTTGCAGCAACACGCCGCCGGTGCTGTGAATGATGCATTTGGGCACGCCCGTGGTGCCGCTGGAATAGAGGATGTACAGCGGATGCGCGAAGGGCACGGGCACAAAAATCGGTTCGCCGCCAGCGTCGTAGAAATCATCCCAGAGCGTCACGTTGGCCCGGGTGTGGAAGTCCTCGATGCGCGCCTGTGGCCGGGCGTAAGGCACGACGATCAGTTGCCGCAAGGACGGCAGGCGTTCGAGGATCTCGTTGACCTTGGCGGCCTGCTCGATCTCTTTGCCGGCATAGCGGTAACCGGCGCAGGTGATCAGCACGGTCGGTTCGATCTGACCGAAGCGATCGATTACCCCCTGAGTGCCAAAGTCCGGTGAAGAGCAGGACCAGATCGCCCCCAGGCTGGTGGTGGCGAGCATGGCCACCAGGGTTTGCCAGGTGTTTGGCATGCACGCGGCCACTCGGTCGCCAACGACGACGCCAGCGGCGATCAAGCTATTTTGAAAACCGGCGACATGCTCCGCCAGTTCGGCCCAGGTCAGCTGTTCGCGTTGGCCGTTTTCACCGATGGCCACCACTGCCACGGCATCGTCGCGACGGCGCAGCAGGTGCTCGGCGAAGTTCAGGGTGGCGCCGGGAAACCATTGGGCGCTGGGCATTTGCGCGCCTTCCACCAGCACAGCGTCCGGTTGATCATGGAAACGGATGTCGAAGAAATCGACGATGGCCTGCCAGAACGCTTCGCGCTGATCGATGGACCATTGGTGCAGGGCAGGGTAGTCGTCGACGTGGAGGTTGTGCCGCTGATTGATGAAGCGCCGGAAGGCCTCCATGCGGGTCTTGCCGATGCGCTTGGCGCTGGGTTGCCAGAGAATGTCGGACATGGCTTGCCTCTTCTTGTTGGTATCAGATCGTTCCCACGCTCTGCGTGGGAATGCCTCAATGGACGCTCTGCGTCCGCTTTGGGACGCGGAGCGTCCCGGGCTGCATTCCCACGCAGAGCGTGGGAACGATCATCTGTGGGTTACTGCGCCAACCACCCACCATCAATATTCCACGCCGCACCGCGTACCTGGCTACCGGCTTCGCTGCACAAGAACAGCACCAGCTCGCCCAGTTGCGGCGGCGTGACGAACGCCAGGGACGGCTGCTTCTCGGCCAGCAAATCATGCTGCGCCTGCTGCGGGTCGACCCCTTTGGCGATGCGATCATCAATCTGCTTCTGCACCAGCGGCGTCAGCACCCAACCCGGGCAGATGGCGTTGCAGGTGACGTTGGTGGTGGCCGTTTCCAGACCCACCACCTTGGTCAAGCCGATGACCCCATGCTTGGCCGCCACGTATGCCGCCTTGCCGACCGACCCGACCTGGCCATGCACCGAAGCGATGTTGATGATCCGTCCCCAGCCCTTGGCGCGCATGCCTGGCAGGCTCAAACGGGTGCTGTGGAAGACCGACGACAGGTTGATCGCAATGATCGAATCCCAGCGCTCCACCGGGAAATCCTCCACCGACGCCACGTGCTGGATGCCGGCATTGTTGACCAGGATGTCCACGCCGCCGAACTCACGCTCGGCGTAGGCAATCATGTCGGCGATTTGCGCCGGGTCGCTGACATCGGCCGGGTGATGGCCAACCTTGCCACCGCTTTTGTTATTGAGCAGCTCGACCTCGGCAATCACTTTGGACGCATCACCGAAACCGTTGAGGATCAGATTGGCGCCAGCCTTGGCCAGGCTGAGGGCAATGCCCAGGCCGATGCCGCTGGTGGAACCGGTGACCAGTGCAGTCTTGCCCGAAAGAGTCGTCATGAATACCTCACACAATGCCAGTGGCGTAGAAAGTACCGATCACCACAAAAACCGCCAGGGTCTTGATCAGCGTAATACAGAAAATGTCTTTGTAGGCTTCGCGGTGGGTCAGGCCCGTGACCGCCAGCAAGGTAATCACCGCGCCGTTGTGCGGCAGGGTGTCCATGCCGCCACTGGCCATCGCGGCCACCCGGTGCAGCACTTCCAGCGGGATGTTGGCGGCATGGGCGGCTGCGATGAAGTCATTGGCCATGGCCGCCAGCGCAATGCTCATACCGCCCGATGCAGAACCGGTGATGCCGGCCAGCAGGGTCACGGTAATCGCTTCGTTGACCAGCGGATTGGGAATGCTCTTGAGCCAGTCGGCCAATACCAGGAAGCCCGGCAAGGAGGCGATCACCGCACCAAAGCCGTATTCCGACGCGGTGTTCATCGCCGCCAGCAACGAACCGCTGACCGCACTTCGACTGCCTTCGGCCAACTTGCCGCGAATCGCCTGGAAGCCGAACACCAACACCATGATGATGCCCACCAGCAAGGCCGCCTGAACCGCCCAGATCGCAGTGAGCTTGGCGATGTCGGTGGTCACCGGCGCGGCCATGCCCGGCAGCGCGAGGCTGTGGGTCTTGCCGTACCACTGCGGAATCCACTGGGTAAACAGCAGGTTCATAATGCCGACGGCCAGCAGCGGCGACACAGCGATCCACGGATTTGGCAGTTTGATGTCGGCAGCGGTTTGCGGCTCGTTGCGCAGATCGGTGCCATACCCTTCCCCGGCGTGCTGCGCCTTGTTGCGCTGGCGCTGGAGAAACAGCATGCCGGCGCAGAACACGAAGATCGCGCCGATCACACCCAGCCAGGGCGCGGCCCAGGCGGTGGTGTTGAAGAAGGTGCTGGGGATGATGTTCTGGATTTGCGGGGTGCCGGGCAGGGCGTCCATGGTGAACGAGAATGCACCGAGGGCGATGGTCGCCGGAATCAGTCGCTTGGGGATATTGCTCTGGCGAAACATTTCAGCAGCAAACGGGTAGACCGCGAACACCACCACGAACAGCGACACGCCGCCGTAAGTCAGCAGGGCGCAGACCAACACGATCACCAGCATCGCCTGACGGGTGCCGAGCAGGCGAATCGCCGCTGCGACGATGGAGCGCGAGAAGCCTGACAGTTCGATCAGCTTGCCGAACACCGCACCGAGCAGGAACACCGGGAAATACAGTTTGATGAAGCCGACCATTTTCTCCATGAACACCCCGGTGAAGGCAGGGGCGACGGCGGAAGGGTCGGTGAGCAGAACGGCGCCGAGGGCGGCAATCGGGGCAAAGAGGATAACGCTGTAGCCACGGTAGGCCGCGAGCATTAGCAGCGTGAGGGCTGCCAAGGCAATGATCACACTCATGGTGTGTCTCCTGGATTGTTATTTTTGTAGGGTGAATCTTTTGTGGGAGAGGGCTATAGCGAGTTTCGTGCCATCCGTGTAAGACATTGAAATATAAATAAATTATTTGTATTTAATGTGGGGGTGCGTATTTTTGTCTCTGTTTTGAGATTTTTAGTGGCCGTGCGGACGCCTTCGCGGGCAAGCCTCGCTCCTACGGGTTTGTGGCCAGCCGATAAATCGCGAACTCCCTGACCTGTAGGAGCGAGGCTTGCCCGCGAAGAGGCCCGATCTACCAATAGAGATCGATGTCTCTTTATAGAGACTCGGCAATCCCCAACGCCACCATCTTCTTGTACAACGTCGACCGCCCCAGCCCCAACCGCGCCGCCGCTTCAACAACCTTCCCGCCGCATTGCGCGAGGGTTACCTCAATCAACTGTCGATCAAATCGCTCCCGAGCCGCACTGAAAGTCTCCTGCGCAACCGGCTCAATCGTTACTGGTGCGACACGCTCTACCGGTGTGAACGTACCAATCGCCGCGCGGATATCTGTGGCATTCAGCATCAAGTCATCACTGAGCAATGCCGCGCGCTCCAGCACGTTGCGCAGTTCGCGAATGTTCCCCGGCCAGGCGTGCTGACCCAACAGCTCCAGCGATTCACGGTTCAATTCGTGCTGACTGCGCAGCTCCTCCAGAATCGCTTCACTGAGCGCTGGCAGGTCATCGAGTCGATCGCGCAGGGGCGGGACCTGGATCGGCAGTACGTTGAGGCGGTAATACAGGTCGGCGCGGAATTCGCCGCGTTTAATCGCGGCTTGCAAATCCGTGGAGGTCGCGGCGATCACCCGCACATCGCTCTGGATCACTTCGTTGGAGCCCACGGGTTCGAATTCTTTTTCCTGCAGTACCCGCAGCAATTTGCTTTGCAGTGGTAACGGCATGTCGCCGATTTCATCGAGGAACAGCGTGCCGCCCTGGGCAATCTGCAACTTTCCGGCGCGGCCCTTGCGATCGGCGCCGGTAAACGCGCCGGGCGCGGTGCCGAAAAATTCCGCTTCCAGCAACGATTCGGGAATCGCCGCGCTGTTGATGCTGACGAAGGCTTTGTGCGCGCGCGGCGAAGCGCCGTGGATCGCCTGGGCCAGCAGCTCTTTGCCAGTGCCGGTTTCACCCAGCAACAACACCGGTGAATCAGCGCTGGCACTGCGTCGGGCGCGGCGTTTGACTTCCAGGCTGGCGGCGCTGGTGCCGATAAAATGGGCGAAGTTGTACTTGGTCTGCCGCGCTCGCAACAGCGAGCGGGTAGACGCCAGTTCTTCCTGCATGCTCATGTAGCGCTTGAGCATCGGCGAGAGGCTGCGCAATTCGTCGAACAGCGCAAAACCGATGGCGCCGATCACCACACCGGCGTCGTCGTGAATCGGCAGGCGCATCACCACCAGCGGCTCTTTGGGGGTGTCCTGCATGTCGAGCAAAATCGGCCGCCCCGTGCGCACCACCTCGCGCAACAGACTGCCGGGGATCACGCTTTCGCAGGACTTGCCGATGGCCACTTCCGCCGATTCCAGGCCGAAGCGTCGGGCATAACGCTCGTTCATCCAGACGATGTTCGCATCGCGGTCGACAATCACCGTGCCTTCACTCGACTGCTCAATGATCTCGAACAACGAACGGATCGCCAGCAGGCGAACGCGTTGGTAGTCCTTGAGGCTGTCGGTGGTGTTCATCGAACGGCCCCAGGATGCGCCGCCGCCAACAGCTCTTTGGTGTACGGATGCTGCGGCGAATCGAACACGTCGTGGCTGGCGCCGCTTTCCACGATTTTGCCGTCCTTGATCACGATCATGTCGTGAGCCAGTGCGCGCACCACCGCCAGGTCGTGGCTGATGAACAGGTAAGTCAGGCCATGTTTTTCCTGAAGTTGGCGGAGCAGGGCGACCACTTGTTTTTGCACCGTGCGATCCAGCGCCGAAGTCGGTTCGTCCAACAGGATCAGCGCCGGTTTCAGCACCAGCGCGCGGGCGATGGCGATGCGTTGGCGTTGGCCACCGGAGAACTCGTGCGGGTAGCGATGACGGCTTTGCGGGTCGAGGCCAACTTCTTCCAATGCCCGAATCACTTCGGCTTTGCATTCGTCAGCGGTCAACTGGCTATGCACCTCAAGGCCTTCACTGATGATCTGCGCCACGGACATTCGTGGGCTGAGGCTGCCGAAGGGGTCCTGAAACACCACCTGCATTTTCTTGCGCCATGGTCGAAGCTGCTTCTGCGTCAGACCGTCCAGCGCCTCACCTTGAAAGCGAATGCTGCCTTCGGAATCGAGCAAACGCAGGATCGCCTGACCCAGCGTCGACTTGCCGGAACCGGATTCGCCCACAATGCCCAGCGTCTTGCCGCGCTGAATATTCAGGCTGATACCGTCCACGGCCTTGAGATAAGTCTTGCGCTGAAACAGCCCGCCACCGAGGGCGAACTGCACCCGTAGATTGTCCACTTCCAGCACGTTCTCGCGCTCGTCCCGGGGCAGAGCTTCACCTTCCGGTTCGGCGTTCAGCAATACGCAGCTGTAAGGGTGTTTCGGTTCGGTAAACAGTGTTTCGCAAGGTGCCTGCTCGACGATTTCCCCAGCCTTCATCACGCACACTCGCTGGGCAATGCTGCGCACCAGATTGAGGTCGTGGCTGATCAGCAGCAGCGACATGCCGAGTCGCTGTTGCAGGGATTTGAGCAGCAGCAGGATCTTGCGCTGCACCGTCACGTCCAGCGCTGTCGTCGGTTCGTCGGCGATCAGCAATTCCGGTTCGCAGGCCAGGGCCATGGCGATCATCACCCGTTGCCGCTGGCCGCCGGACAGTTGGTGGGGGTAGGCCTTGAGCCGCTCTTTGGGCTTCTGAATGCCCACCAGATGCAGCAACTCGAGAATCCGCGCTTGCGCCGCTTTGCCGGTCAGGCCCTTGTGCAGCAGCAGGGTTTCGCCGATCTGTTTTTCGATGCTGTGCAGCGGATTGAGCGAGGTCATCGGCTCCTGAAAGATCATCGCGATGCGGTTACCGCGCAATTCACGCAGCACCTTGGCCGAAGCGCCGACCAGCTCCTTGCCACGATAGCGGATGCTGCCAGTGGTTTCGGTGCCGCTCTCGGGCAGCAGTTGCAGGATCGAGTGGGCGGTCACCGATTTGCCGCAGCCCGACTCGCCCACCAGCGCCAGGCATTCACCGGGGCGGATGTCCAGGCACAGGTTGCGCACCACGGTCTGGCCGCTGAAGGCCACGCTGAGGTCACGGATTTCGATCAGGTTGTTACTCATATCAGCCGTCCACTTAAAGACCGTGGATCAAGATCGGGGATCAAACGCATCGCGTAACGCCTCCCCGATAAATACCAGTAAAGAAAGAATCAGCGCCAGGGTGAAAAACGCCGTCAGCCCCAACCACGGCGCTTGCAGGTTCTGCTTGCCTTGACCGATCAACTCGCCCAGCGATGCACTGCCGGCGGGCATGCCGAAACCGAGGAAGTCCAATGCAGTGAGGGTCGAGATCGCCCCGGTCAGAATGAACGGCAGGTAGCTCAGGGTCGCGTTCATCGCGTTGGGCAGGATGTGCCGGACGATGATTTTGCGGTCGGTCAGGCCCAGTGCCCGCGCGGCTTTGACGTATTCCAGGTTGCGTCCGCGTAGAAACTCGGCGCGCACCACGTCCACCAGGGCCAGCCAGGAAAACAGCGCCATGATCCCCAGTAGCCACCAGAAATTAGGCTCGACGAAACCCGACAGGATGATCAGCAAATACAGCACCGGCAGCCCCGACCAAACCTCCAGCAACCGTTGACCGATCAGGTCGACCCAGCCGCCGTAGTAGCCTTGCAGGGCGCCGGCGGCGATGCCGATCAGTGCGCTGACAAACGTCAGCATCAAGGCAAACAGGATTGACACCCGCGCACCGAAAATCACTCGAGCCAACACGTCCCGCGCCTGGTCGTCGGTGCCCAGCCAGTTAACCTTCGTCGGAGGACTGGGCGTCGGTTGATTGAGGTCATAGTTCGGCGTGTCGTCGCTGAAGGGGATCGGCGGGAACAGCATCCAGCCACCGTCCTTGTGAATCAGCTTCTGCACATAGTCGCTGCGGTAGTCCGCCTGGAACGGCAGCTGGCCGCCAAATTCCTGCTCGGTATGACGCTTCAGGGCCGGGAAGTAGAGTGAACCCTGATAGCTGACGATCAGCGGCTTGTCGTTGGCGATCAGCTCGCCACCGAGGGTCAACAGAAACAGGCCGACAAACAACCACAGCGACCACCAGCCGCGACGGTTTTTCTTGAACCGCTCGAAACGACGACGACCTAACGGCGAGAGCTTGAACATCAGGCGTTCCTCGCGGCGAAGTCGATACGCGGATCGACGAGGGTGTAGCAGAGGTCGCCGACGAGTTTTATCAAGAGGCCGAACAGCGTGAAGATGAACAGCGAACCGAATACCACCGGATAGTCCCGTGAAACCGCGGCCTCGTAGCTCATGCGGCCCAAGCCGTCGAGGGAGAAAATCACTTCGATCAGCAGGGAACCGGCAAAAAATACGCTGATAAACGCCTGGGGAATCCCCGAAACAACCAACAGCATGGCGTTGCGAAACACATGACCGTAAAGCACTCGGCGTTCGCTCAGGCCCTTGGCGCGGGCGGTGACCACGTACTGGCGCGTGATTTCATTGAGGAAGGAGTTCTTGGTCAGAATGGTCAGCGTGGCGAACCCGCCGATCACCAGCGAGGTGACTGGCAATACCAGGTGCCAGAAGTAATCGGCGATTTTGCCCACGGTCGACAGCGACTCGAAGTTGTCCGAGACCAGCCCGCGCACCGGGAACCAGTTCAGCGAGGTGCCACCGGCAAAGACCACGATCAGGAACATCGCGAACAGGAACGCTGGCATGGCGTAGCCGATGACGATCGCGGTGCTGCTCCAGATATCGAAATGGCTGCCGTGGTGCACGGCTTTGCGGATGCCCAAAGGAATCGACACCAGGTAGGTGATCAGCGTCGCCCAGAGCCCGAGGGAAATGGTCACCGGCATTTTTTCCAGGATCAGGTCGGTGACGGTCGCGCCGCGAAAAAAACTCTTGCCGAAGTCCAGGCGCGCGTAACGGGTGAGCATCAGCCACAGGCGTTCGTGCGCCGGCTTATCGAAGCCGTATTGCTTTTCGATGTCCTTGATCAGCTGCGGGTCGAGGCCGCGACTGGATCGGGAGGTGCCGGACATGGTTTCGCCGGAACCGCCGCCGACGCTCGCCCCGCCGATGCCTTGCAACCGAGCGATGGCCTGTTCCACCGGGCCGCCCGGTGCGGCCTGGACGATGATGAAGTTGACCAGAAGAATGATCACCAACGTCGGAATGATCAACAGCAGACGCCGCAGTATATAAGCCCACATCAGCGCGGCCCTCCGGGTTTGCCACGGTTGATTTGCTCAGCCGTCATCTGTTGGTTGGTCAATGGCGTGGTGCTTATTTCCCACCAGCTCTCGATGGCTTCGTCATTGCTCGCTTGCTCGTTGGGCCTGCCGAAACGATTCCACCACACAGTGGAGGTGCCCGGCGGGTAATAGTTGGGAATCCAGTAGTAGTTCCATTGCAGCACCCGGTCCAGCGCGTGGGCGTAGCGCAGCATCTCGGGTTGGGTGGTGGCGCGAACCAGCCCGGTGACCAGTGTGTCGACGGCCGGATTCTTCAGGACCATGTAGTTGTTGGCGCCAGGGTCGTTGGCCGAGAACGAGCCGAAGTAATTGAACAGTTCACTGCCTGGCGAAGTCGTGACCGGGTAGCCGGTGACGATCATGTCGTAATCGCGGCTCATCAGGCGATTTACGTATTGGGACGAGTCGATGCGACGGATGTTCAGGTCGATGCCGATCTGTTTCAGGGTGCGCTTATAAGGCAGCAGCAATCGGTCCATGCCGTTCTGGCTGACCAGGAAAGTGAAACTCAGCGGCTTGCCTTCGGCGTTGACCAGTTGATCGCCATCGGGTTTCCAGCCGGCCTGTTCGAGCAAGTCGAGTGCCTGCAGCTGTTTGTCGCGTATCAGGCCGCTGCCATCGGTTTTTGGTGCTTCGAAAACTTTGGTGAACACCTCGTCGGGGATCTGCCCGCGCAACGGTTCGAGAATCGCCAGCTCGCCGGCGTCCGGCAGTTGTCGGGCGGCGAGGTCGGTGTTGGAAAAGAAACTCTGCTGGCGGATGTACATGTCGCGCATCATCTGCCGGTTGCTCCACTCGAAATCCCAGAGCATGACCAGCGCCTGGCGCACTCGACGGTCCTGGAACATCGGGTTTTGCAGGTTGAACACAAAACCCTGGGCCGGTTGGGGGGCTTGTGTTGCCAGATGCGCCTTTTGCAAGCGCCCGTCGCTCAGGGCCGGGCTGTCGTAGCCGATGGAGTAACCGGTGGCGGAAAATTCGCGGTTGTAGTCGTAGGCACCCCCCCGCAGGACCTGGCGGGCGACGTCGGTATCGCCGAAGTACTCGATGCTGAAACGATCGAAGTTGTAGAGGCCGCGGCTGACCGGCAGGTCCTTGCCCCACCAATCGGCATTACGCTCGAAGGTGATGCTGCGACCGGAGTCAACCTTGCTCACCTTGTAGGGGCCGCTGCCCAACGGCGGCTCGTAACCGCCACCATTGGCGAAGTCGCGAGTCTTCCACCAATGCTCGGGAAACACCGGCAAGGTCGCGATATCGAGGGGCAGGGTACGGTTCTGATTACTTTTCAAGTCGAACCGAACCGTCAGCGGCGACTCCACTTCGACGCCTTTGACGTCGGCGAATTGGGTGCGATAACGTAGGCTGCCCTGGGTCATCAGCAGGTCGAAAGTGTAGCGCACGTCTTCGGCTGTGATCGGTTTGCCGTCGGCGAAACGGGCCTTGGGGTTCAGGTAGAAACGCAGGAACAAACCGTCGTCCGAGCGCTCCATCATCGTAGCCACCAGACCGTACACGGTGTAAGGCTCGTCCAGCGAGCGCTGGGCGAGGGGGGAGTAAAGCAGGCCGTCTATCTGTGTGACGCCAATGCCTTTGTCGATGTAAGGCAACATATGATCGAAATGACCGATTTCGATTGCCGAGCGGCGCATCGTGCCACCCTTGGGGGCTTGCGGGTTTGTATAGGCAAAATGACTAAAGCCGGCAGGATACTTCGCCGGTTCACCGTACACGGTCAACGCATGTTGCGGTGCTGCATTCACACCGGTGACGCCCAACAACAGGGTCACGGCAGTGAACAACAAAGTAGAGAAAGCCAGTCGCATTGTCAGCCTTAGAGCCGGGTGGTCAATAACCGCAATTTGTACGCTAGCGGCGCGTCCCTCGCCAGCCGTATCACGTATCCCAAACACAACGGCCCACCAAAAAGGCAGGCCGTTGTGCAGAAAACGTAAGGGTTGATCAGTCCTGGCGGCTGGTCACTTCCAGCAGGTGGTAACCGAACTGGGTCTTGACCGGGCCTTGCACCACGTTGATCGGTGCGCTGAAGACCACGGTGTCGAATTCCTTGACCATCTGGCCTGGACCGAACGTACCCAGATCACCGCCCTGGCGGCTGGACGGGCACGTGGAGTTGGCTTTGGCGACTTCGGCGAAATCGACGCCGCCCTCGATCTGGGCTTTGAGTTCGTTGCACTTGGCTTCCGAGGCAACCAGGATGTGACGGGCAGTGGCTTTAGGCATGGGAAAATACTCCTTTCAATGTTCAGTAAAATGCGGAGCCTACCGGATTCAGTGGTCTATTTCTTCTCAAAGTTCCGTTCAGACCGCGCAGGCCGGTATGGCATGCCTTTATAGGCCGGCATTTCTCAGGCGCTCCGCATGCTGCACATACAGGGCAATCGGGTCGATGCCCTTACGCAACGGGCCGGCGGTCTGGCTGAGGCTGTCCAGATGATCCAGCGGATAGTCGGAACGAATGACTTTGCCCAAATGAGAGCTGTAGCGGCCGACCAGACCGTCGTTCTGCTCGGCTTCGGTGGTGAAGTAGTGGGAAAAGGCGCGGAGAAACCCATGCAGTGGATTCAGGGCATCGAGCCCTTTGTCGAGGATGTCGCCCTGCAGGGTGCCGCTCCAGGAGTAATAACGTACGCCATTGACCCGTTCGCGACCCTTGCCACCCCAGGTTTTCGGCAATCCCTGGGGGTACTTGTCGTTAAATGCGCCGACGCCTTCGGTGGTCAGGGCATTCAGCGCGGCGATAGCGTTTTGCGGTAGCTGGCGGTTGCCACTGAGCAATGACAGAAAGTCTGCGAACAAGGTGGCAACCGTCTCGGCGACGTGCTCTGGCAGGCGGCCGGGCGTCAGTGCCTTGCGCAGGAAGTCAGCCAGCTCCGAGCCGTGATTCGGTCCACTGACGGACGTCACCGAAGCGATTGCCTCCGGTGCAACCGCCGCCGCATAACGTGCGGCGAGTGCGCCTTGACTGTGACCGATCAAGTTGACTTTGCTCGCACCGGTGCCTTCCAGCACGCGGTCGATCTGCGCCAGGAGTTGGTCGCCGCGGACTTCATTGCTATGGGTAGCCGACACGTGCGGGACAAACACTCTTGCGCCTGCACTTCTGAGGGCCTGCTTGACGTCATGAAAGAGTTCGATCTTGCCGATGCGATCGAAGCCGAAGAGCCCGTGGATCAACAGGATCGGATATTGAGTAGTTGCATTCCGTAGCATGTTCTTTCCTTTTTCGCAGTCGTTCAGCGGTGTGTTGATGGGCTCACTCTAAAGCACACCAGCAGCTCGACGTTGTATGAAAAAGCCGCTGTAACCTGATGAAAACGGAATAGAAAATGTACGAAAGCTCGAAAGTAGATGAGCTCTTGGTCGGAATATTTGGACATCTTTTTATCTGTAACAGAGCGTTTTTCTGCGATGGCCTACTTCGGGAAAACCTTTTGCCTGTTCATCGTGTCTCGATTCCGACTTCCAGTCCTCTATCGAGGACTGGACGAGGGTGTGGCTCACGCCGGTTGTTGATCCCGGTTCTACGCTCTGAGCCGGTCGGCTGCCTGGCGCAACAGCTGTTCCGTCCCGCTCCAGCCAAGGCAGCCGTCCGTGACTGACACGCCGTAACGCATTGACGGGCTCAGCGGTTGGCAGCCTTCGAACAGATGGCTCTCGATCATCATGCCGATCAGCGATCGGTCACCTTGCAGGCGTTGTTCAAGCACGTCGTTGAACACCGCCGGCTGACGCAACGGGTCTTTGCCACTGTTGGCATGGCTGCAGTCGACCATGATCCGTGCCGGGATCTTGAGTTCGGTCAAATCGCTGTGCACCTGGGCGACACTCGCGCGGTCGTAGTTCGGCCCGCGATGGCCTCCGCGCAATACCAGGTGCGTGTCGGGATTGCCCGGGGTCTGAATGATCGCGGGGTAGCCCTGGCTATCGACACCGAAGTGCCGGTGCGGATGGGCGGCAGAGCGCATGGCGTCGCTGGCAACACCGACACCGCCATCGGTGCCGTTCTTGAAGCCGACCGGCATGCTCAGGCCGCTGGCCATTTCCCGGTGGATCTGCGACTCGGTAGTGCGAGCGCCAATGGCGACCCAGCTCAGCAGGTCGTCGAAGTAACCGACGGCCATCGGTTGCAGCAGTTCGGTGGCAATCGGCAGTCCCAGGCGAAGCATTTCACGCATCAGTTCGCGGGACAGCGTCAAACCGCCCGCCATGTCATCGCTGCCATCCAGATGGGGGTCGTAGACCAGGCCTTTCCAGCCGACGGTGGTGCGGGGTTTTTCGATGTAAGCGCGCATTACCAGCAGCACTTCATCGCTGACGTCGGCGGCGAGGCGGGCGAGGTTGCCGGCGTATTCGAGGGCGGACTTTGGATCATGAATCGAGCAGGGGCCGACGATGACTAGCAGACGGGAGTCTTCACCGTTGAGGATCGCGCGAACCGCTTGGCGGTGGGCGGCGACTTGCTGGCTCAGGGCGTTGCTGAGTGGTAATTGCTGTTTGAGTTGCAATGAGCTGGGCAGACGCAAGGTCAGTGCTTCATTGGCAGGGCTCAAGGTGGACAGCGGCAGAGCAGAGACGGACGAGTTCATATTCGGGCTTCCTGGGCTGGCGGCGGGTTCGTTCCCGCGCACTCGGCCCTACTGGGGTGTTCGACAATTGGCCGGATTGGCTGCGTGTGTGTGCTTGCCACCTGTAGGTGACCGATCGGAGGCGGCAGGCTGTCCCGAGCGGAAGCTGGTAAATCGCCAGGCGGTAAAACTGTCGTAACGGTAATAAGTGGCGTAGTTCATTTTTGAATCCTCTGGTTGTCTGGCGTGTCGCTAAAAATGTGCGGGGCTGAAAAAACAAAACCCCCGGTCGGGAAGCCGACCGGGGGTTGAAAATTCTCTGGTGGCGACCCGTTTAAAGTGGGCGCCGTGTGGGTATCAGGCGCGCCAGTGGCTAAACCAATACCCAAAATAAAAGCTGACCGGAGCACCGATGTCGTTCACCCGGGCAGCCGCAACCGAGCGCAGGGCGCTGGCGGTGTGAAGCGGTGAGAGGGTGTTGAGCATGGACTTTCTCCGATGAATAAACCGAGCTTACTCGAGGCCGGTACGCGGATTCAATCAGAAAATGCTATCGATCACCGGCGGCGTTTTCTATCGCTTGAGTGCGTCGCCGGTTGTGACACACTTTGTGCTTCGCTCACGTACAACGTCACAAGGACGAATCATGACGCCACTGATCATCGCCGCTGCTCAATCGATCTCCATCGCCGGTGACCTTGCCGCAAACATTGTGTGGCATCAGCGCTTCATGCACGTTGCCGCAGAGGAAGGCGTGCAATTGCTGGTGTTCCCTGAGTTATCGCTGACCGGGTACGAGCGTGGACTGGCGGCTGAATTGGCCATTGTGCCGCACGCCGAGGTTCTGCAGCCGCTGCGGGATTTCGCGCGGGAAGTCGGTGTGACGGCTGTCGTCGGGATGCCGATTCGGCTGTCGCAGGATTCGCCAGTATTGATTGGGGCGCTGGTATTGGGCGTCGATGGTTCGCTCGGTATCTACAGCAAGCAGCATCTGCATCCGGGCGAGGAAGTGGCATTTGCACCGGGCACCGGCGGTTCGACCCTGGCCATGGGTGCCGATACTGTCGCGTTGGCGGTGTGTGCGGATTTCTCTCACGCCAGTCATGCCGCCGCGGCGGCGCAGCAAGGCGCCGATCTCTATGCCGCGGGCGTGCTAATCACGGAAAACGGCTACGCCCCGGATACCACGTTGTTGAAGGGCTACGCCAGCGCTCATTCGATGGCGGTCCTGATGGCCAACCATGGCGGTGCAACGGGGGGCTGGGAATCGGCAGGGCGCAGCGCGATCTGGTCGTCGGACGGCTCGCTGATTGCGGCCGCACCGGGTACAGGCAACCTGTTGGTCGTGGCTCGCCGCGATGCTGACGGTTGGAAGGGGCAAATAGTGGCTGTTGCGGAGGCTTGATGGCATTTGAATTACGCCCGGCGACGCTCCGGGACCTCGACTTCGCTCGTGAACTGACCCGCCAAAACATGCTGCGCTATTACATCCAGCACGATCTGTTGTGGCAGGACGAAGGTTTCGATGTGGGCTGGGCAGGGCGAGAGAACTGGTTGATTGTGCGCGACGAGACCTTGCTGGGCTACGTCAGTCTGAGCCGTGATGCCAACGCCCTGTACATCCGCGAGTTGCATGTCATCGAAGCGTTTCGAGGGCAGGGCGCCGGTTCCTGGGCAATCGATCAGGTATTTGCCATGGCGTGTAAGGAGTGGCGTCCGGCATTGCGTTTGACGGTTTTTGAAAACAACCCCGCGCAAGGGTTGTATGAGAGAAAGGGCCTGAAGGTAGTCGGCACGGACGAGTGTTTCCTGAGAATGCAGCGCGATATCGATGCCTTGCCTGGCTGAAACACGCATACGACAAGCCTTTCAAGATGTATTGAAACTTTTTATATGACGCTTGCCGCTAGGTCTGCCAGTCGCTTTTTGCTAAGGTGTCGGCAACCCAATAAGACCATATCGCGAGGTGTCTGCTTGATTAGGGTGCTAGTAGTCGATGACCATGATCTCGTTCGTACAGGCATTACACGAATGCTGGCTGACATCGATGGCCTGCAAGTAGTCGGCCAGGCTGAGTCAGGGGAAGAATCCTTGCTCAAGGCGCGTGAGTTGAAACCCGATGTGGTGCTGATGGACGTCAAGATGCCCGGTATCGGTGGTCTTGAAGCCACGCGCAAACTATTGCGCAGCCATCCGGATATCAAAGTCGTCGCAGTCACCGTGTGTGAAGAAGATCCGTTTCCTACAAGGTTGTTGCAGGCGGGTGCCGCGGGTTATCTGACCAAGGGTGCCGGGCTGCCGGAAATGGTCCAGGCCATCCGCCTGGTATTCGCCGGGCAACGCTACATCAGTCCGCAGATTGCACAGCAGCTGGCGATCAAATCCTTCCAGCCGACCAATGATTCGCCTTTCGACGCCTTGTCGGAGCGGGAAATCCAGATCGCGTTGATGATTGTCGGCTGTCAGAAAGTCCAGATCATTTCCGACAAGCTCTGCCTGTCACCAAAAACAGTGAATACCTACCGTTACCGCATTTTCGAAAAGCTTTCGATCAGCAGCGATGTCGAGTTGACGCTGTTGGCGGTTCGTCACGGCATGGTTGATGCTAGCCTCTGAACATGACTGAAGCCTTCGATCCCAGCGCCTTTCTGTCGACAGTCAGTGGGCGTCCCGGTGTGTATCGCATGTTCGACAGCGAGGCACGCCTGCTCTACGTCGGTAAGGCCAAGAACCTCAAGAGTCGTCTGTCGAGTTACTTCCGCAAATCCGGTCTTGCGCCCAAGACGGCTGCGCTGGTGGCACGTATCGCTCAGGTCGAAACGACGATTACGGCCAATGAAACCGAAGCCTTGTTGCTTGAGCAGACGCTGATCAAGGAGTGGCGTCCGCCCTACAACATCCTGCTGCGTGACGACAAATCCTACCCTTACGTCTTTCTCTCGGACGGCCAGTTTCCACGCTTGAGCATCCATCGCGGCGCGAAAAAGGCCAAGGGCAAATATTTCGGTCCTTATCCCAGCGCCGGTGCGATTCGTGAAAGCCTGAGCCTGCTGCAGAAGACGTTTTTCGTTCGCCAGTGCGAAGACAGCTATTACAAGAACCGCACGCGTCCTTGCCTGCAATACCAGATCAAACGCTGCAAGGCGCCCTGTGTCGGGTTGGTGGAGCCCGAGGTGTATGCCGAAGATGTGCGGCACTCGGTGATGTTCCTTGAGGGGCGCAGTAATGCACTGACGGATGAGTTGTCCGCAGGAATGGAAGAGGCGGCGATCAACCTCGAGTTTGAGCGTGCGGCTGAGTTGCGGGATCAGATTTCATTACTGCGCCGGGTTCAGGACCAGCAGAGCATGGAAGGCGGGACCGGCGATGTCGATGTGATCGCGGCGTTTGTCAATCCGGGTGGTGCCTGCGTTCATTTGATCAGTGTGCGCGGCGGGCGGGTGCTGGGGAGCAAGAACTTCTTCCCGCAGGTGGGTATTGACGAAGACGTTTCCGAGGTCATGGCGGCGTTTCTCGGCCAGTATTTCATCACCAGTCCAGAACGCGACTTGCCGAGCGAACTGATCGTCAACGTGGTTCACGAAGACTTCCCGACCCTGATCGCGGCCATCGAAGAGTTGCGCGGTCGCGAATTGACCATCAGTCATCGGGTTCGTGGCACGCGAGCACGCTGGCAGCAGTTGGCGGTCACCAATGCCGAACAGGCGCTGGGTGCACGCCTGGCCAATCGTCAGCACGTTGCCGCACGTTTCGATGCGCTGGCAGAAGTGCTGAACCTGGACGAGCCACCACAGCGTCTGGAGTGTTACGACATCAGTCACTCCAGCGGCGAAGCGACCGTGGCATCCTGCGTGGTGTTCGGCCCCGAAGGTCCGATCAAGTCCGACTATCGTCGCTACAACATTGAAGGCGTCACCCCAGGCGATGACTACGCTGCGATGCATCAGGCCCTGACTCGACGCTTCAGCAAACTGAAGGACGGGGAGGGCAAACTACCGGATATTCTGCTGGTAGACGGTGGCAAGGGGCAGTTGTCCATGGCCCGCGACGTGCTCAATGAGCTGGCGGTGCCTGACCTGATTCTGCTGGGCGTGGCCAAGGGCGCCACGCGCAAGGCCGGTTTCGAAACCCTGTACCTGAACGATGCTGCCCACGAGTTTACCTTGCGCGGCGATTCTCCCGCACTGCATTTGATCCAGCAGATACGCGACGAAGCTCACCGTTTCGCGATTACCGGGCACCGCGCACGTCGTGGGAAAACCCGTCGAACGTCTACACTTGAGGGCGTCGCCGGTGTCGGACCGACCCGTCGCCGCGATTTGTTAAAACATTTTGGTGGATTGCAGGAGCTGTCTCGTGCCAGCATCGAAGAAATCGCCAAATCCCCCGGGATCAGTAAAAAGCTCGCAGAGTTGATTTATGCAAATCTGCACAGCGAGTAGAATGCCCCCTCACCTCGTAGCCAGTTGTGCCGATGAATATCCCTAATCTGATTACCGTACTACGCGTCCTGCTCATTCCGATCTTCATATTACTGTTCTACCTGCCTTATCAATGGAGCTACCTGGCGTCCGCCTCGGTCTTCGCATTTGCTGCCGCCACAGACTGGCTCGATGGGTATCTGGCCCGCCGACTGGAACAAAGCACGCCGTTCGGGGCTTTTCTAGATCCCGTTGCTGACAAACTGATGGTCGCTGTTGCGCTGGTATTGCTGGTACAAGAACATGGCAATCTGTGGCTCACGCTGCCGGCCGCTGTGATCATCGGTCGCGAGATAGTCGTCTCGGCACTTCGCGAATGGATGGCCGAACTCGGCGCCCGCGCTCACGTCGCCGTGTCGAACCTGGGTAAATGGAAAACCGCCGCGCAAATGCTGGCCTTGGTGATTCTGCTGGCGAATCCGTCGGATTTCACGTTCTGGGTGTTGGTGGGGTACGTCTTGTTGCTGATATCCGCGGGCCTGACGTTGTGGTCCATGGTCCAATACTTGCGGGCTGCCTGGCCGCACCTGAAGACCGATGTGGAAAAGAAATAAACTTTTTTGAATCAAGGTGTTGACGAGGCTTCTGGATTCTATAGAATGCGCCACACCAAGACGCGGGAATAGCTCAGTTGGTAGAGCACGACCTTGCCAAGGTCGGGGTCGCGAGTTCGAGTCTCGTTTCCCGCTCCAAGCATTAAAAAATGGATCTCTGAAAAGAGGTCCATTTTTTTCGTCCAGAGAAAAGTGGAGTTCCAGCGCCACGGTATAAAATTCCTTTGCTGCAGTCTTTCTCTCCTGACGGGCCGTCAAGGCTGTTGAAAGACCCGGATTCGTTTGCTTCGCAGCTGAAGAAAATCCTTGCTGTTCGCCGCTCCTACGATATCGCGGCCAGTCGCCAAATCCTGATTCCGGATGTCCAGCACTCGGGGTGCTGATCATGGTCTACGCGGGAGCCGGTGGTCGACATTATCAATGAGCGGGTCGAAGGCGATCTCACGCCTGAGGGCGAATTCACCATCACGCTGGATGCCTATGAAGGATTGGCACTGCGTGTGGTCAGTGGCTCGCCGATGATCTAGGGCCGCTGCGCGGACGTGACCCCGCTGATGTCCGGGCCTGAACGCAATGTGGAAACCATATTTACCCTGCTGATCGCTTTGAAACCGTTAGCTAGATCCAATGGTTTAGGGTTTCCAACAACAACTCAGCCGGTGTCTGCGGCGCAGAGCCAGCCCTCGCAGTTGAAACATTGGCGAAATAATCTGGCCGTATGATTCGCCTCACTGGAATCCGAGGTACTAGAGATGAATCGGCCATCAAGAAGCATGCGCAAACTGCTCGACTCCGTCGCGACCAACAATGAGCACGCGGCGCTGGATGTTATGCGTGCAACTGAGCAGCTTACGGACGAGGTGTTGCGGCAACGTTTGCTCAACCTGGTTCACCGGCTCAATCAGGACGCCGATGACCTGCGATTGGCGCGCGACGACATTCAGGGCGGTGCCATCAAGTTCGCGTGACTGACCGCCTGCGACTTGGCGGGCTGGTTGAACTAACCGTATGTTTGGCGTCGGTACGCATGGCAGCTCCGTCAACGTAGAGTTTCGGCTGTCCAGTGATGTTGGTTTGAGTACAAAAGGGTCCTTCGAGGGCGCTTTGTTGCATGCGCTTTCGGAATTGCAAAGCCGAATTAAGCTGGGCGCGCTGCTAATACCGAGTCGCTGTTCATCAGGTTGCGTTGTTCGAAACTGGTGATGAGAATGGTCGGCAGTTCGAAGTCCTGCACCAGCGAGATCAGACCGGTCTGATGGTCGATCATCAGGACTATAGCGTCGTCTTTGTTCGGGCGGTGTAAGGGGCGTTGCTCATGGTGAAATCCTTTATCGAAGTGGGTTAAAGGCGTCGTTCAACATGGGCTCAGATTAATGATCTACGAGAAGGGGAAAAATAGGGTGAAAACGGTTTGACTGTCAACTCAGGAGGGACAATGCCTGTGGAGATTTCGTTGGTCAAGGAGCGGTACCACTCGGCACCTGTTGAAGTCTTGGCAACCGTCGTCCCACCTAACTGGCCCGCGCTCCCCAAGCGCACCTTGGCCGTTTGAACGCATGCTCTGGCTGCCTTTAACTGCGTAGCGTTGCCAGGGGTTTCGCTGCCTTTACCTCACATCGCGCGTCCATGAATTCGTCGACGAGACGCTGCCGGGCATCTGCAGTTGGGAGGTTGCTGCAACGCCACAGCGGCCCTTTGACGACAAAGTAGCTATCGTTAGGGATTGTTGCCTACATGTCGGAAATGCCTTGTTATTTCAAGTGCCGTGGCTTGGTTCGTACTAGACCGCATCCGGTCACAAAACGATTCTAAGCTGGCAGTCTATACAAGACCGACAAACGACAGGATAACCAGGACGATGACAACGGCCCCAACGATGTAGATGATATTGTTCATAAAAACGACCTCTCTATCTCAACGGGATGTGTGACACCTAGGTGCCTAATACAAATGACACCTTGGCGCTCAGTTCCGTTCCGCACCAGTTTCAGAGGCCGCGCCATCGCACCTAATGTCCGTTGTGATTTTACGAACCTTCTCTCGTCGTCAAACGTTGATTGATCGACGTTTGCGCAAGTGCAAATCCTGTAATTGATGCGACTTAATGAGCAAAGTAAACACGCTTACTTCAGGCAAATCGGAGTTTTTGGTGTAACGTTAGGAGACTAATCACAAAGAGGTTTTCCATGTCCAAGCTCGCCGAATTCCGTCAACTTGAAAAACACCTTGCCGAACAGCTCCAAGCGCTCGAAGCACTGAAGGGGGATGCCGGGCTCAAGCAGGAAATCGAATTCGAAACCAAGCTCCGCGCCCTGCTTGCCAAGTACGGCTACAGCTTGAAAGACGTCGTTAAGTTGCTTGATCCACAGGCCGGTCGTCGTGCTCCAGCTGCCCAGTCGCAATCTGCCACGCGCAAGCCACGTCAGGTGAAGGTCTACAAAAACCCGGAATCTGGCGAAGTCGTCGAAACCAAAGGCGGCAACCACAAAACTCTGAAAGAGTGGAAAGCGAAATACGGCTCCGACACTGTCGAGTCTTGGCTGACCAAGTGATTTGGTTTGGGTACAAGCAAAGGGCCCTACGAGAGCCCTTTCCGTTATCGGATTTCCAGAGCTTTAGGTCTCAGAGCAACACCCACTGATTTACGTATGACCGCTTTTGCGAATGGTCAAAGAATCTTCATCCAACCTAATGTCGCCCACGCCATGAAATACGACAGCTTTCATTTCTCACCTCGTCATTTCTATGAATGACACAAGAAGGCGGAGGATCCTCTGTTGAAAAGGGATCATCCCACTGTCCCAGGCGTCAGCGTAACAAAAGGCCTGCAGCTCGAGCCCGCAAAGCCATCACGAGATTCGGTGGCAGTTTTTTAATTTCGTCAGAACAGAGCGCCAAGTGCCCCCGGAATTCTTTCGATTCATCATCGTATTTTGAAATGTCAGCGAGCACAAAGCTGTATCGACTCAGGTAGGCCGCAGACAAATCATCTGCCAACGCCCTCGCAGGCTCTCCGGCTAACGCCAGACACCATTGCGCAATTTCAATTATTCGTTCGCTTGGTGCTCGCGGTGTTACACCATTTAAGAAATTCAGGATGTATTTGTTATAGAGCAGAGCGCCTTGCTCGGGTTCATCCGTTGGATTTCCCGGACAATGTCGTCGTTCCCAAGGAAGAATGTAAACCATTTTGTCCATCACAGTCTGAAGAACATAATCCGACGGTTTCACCAATCGATGCATAATCTTCTCCTGAAAAAACACGGTTAAGCTATGGTAGCTTATTCGTAGAGGCCAATGGCCTTATGAGGAAAATCATACCGGGACCGGGATGTATATCTAGCTCATTGAGGAGAATGCAACGTTGTGAAACGGTTGACTGCTTGTGGCCGATTGCTGCCTGTCAGGACAGGCTGCCATTGTCCCAGCCCGGAAGTTCGGTTCGCGACCATGGACGACCAATCGGTAGCAGGAGTGTCGTTCGCTTCATGCGAACCCGTGCCCCGCTTTGAACCAATGAGCTACACCCGTTTCTTTGAAGACGCCAGCAAGATCTCGGGGGCTACGCTCGCCGTGGATTGTCTTTAATAGCATGCATAACGACCCTGTAATGAATGGCCGTTAGTATGAATTTCAGAGCGAATTCGCAATGGCTCACTAAAGGATGCTTGGTTCAACAGGTCTTTGAGGTTGTCATGTATAGAGTGGGTACAGGCTATACCAGTGTGTTGGTGAATACGCTCTCGGCTCAAGGTTTGGATGTGATCAATTTATCCCGGGAAGCCGGGCTGGATATGATGCTGCTGAGTCAGCAGCAAGCCTTCTACAAACGAAGTGTTATTTACCGTCTGTGGGAATTGGCGGCGCAGGCGTCTGGCGATTCGAATATTGGTCTGAAAGCCTACGGGCATGTACACCCGGGTAACTTCCAGATTGTAGGGTACACGATGATGTCCAGCTTGAATCTGAAGCGGGCGCTGGAACGCCTCGTGCGTTTCAGCCCGTTGATTAGCTCTGGACTTAGCCTGTTTTTGGGTCAAGAAGAGCAGAATTATCGACTGGCCGGGCTGGATCACCAGTGCGACTCGGTCAAGCCACGGCAGTACACCGACGCCGGACTCGCGTCGCTGCTGGGATTCTGTGGTTGGCTGGCCGGTGGCAAGTTGCCGCAACCGTTAAGCGTGGAGTTCACCTATCCCGAACCTGAAGACATCTCGGAGCATCAGCGGTTGTTTGGCTGTGAGCTGCGTTTCGGTGCGGCCTATGACAGCATCCTGTTCGATGGCCAAGAGCTTCTGCGTCCGTTGAGCATGGCCAACGAGGCGTTGGCTGTACTCCATGACAGTTTTGCCGAAGCTCAGCTGGACCTATTGTACGGTTTCACCATTGTATGCAGAATTCGTGGGCTGATCACCGAGCGCCTGAGTCAGGGGCAAGGGCAGTGTGATATGGAATCGATAGCCTCCGCGCTGAACATCAGCAAGCGAACGTTGCAACGAGCACTCGAGAAGGATGGCGCCCAGTTCAAGGACGTGCTGAACGACGTGCGTCGGCAGTTGGCCGACTTCTACCTGCGTCATTCCCATTTCAATATGAAGCACGTGACTCACCTGCTCGGGTTCCACGACCACAGCAGTTTCCACAAAGCTTGCATTCGCTGGTTCGGCATGACGCCCGGTCAGTATCGAGTCGATGAATCCCTGCGAAAGGTCAAGGAAGCCAAGCCTCGTCTAGTTGGCTAAGGCATGCCGGATGACTCGGTGGGTTCGGTAGAACTGGCTGTTGAACTTCATACGATAGTCGCCATCTGAGCCGAGGTTTACGACTGGCACTGTCGTGACGTTATGACCACGGGTTGCCTTGATCCTACTCAAGCCCGAAGGGCTCGCTGGGTCAATCGCGTAGTTGGTGCGAAGGTCAGACAGGGATGTCCACCGCTAAGCGTGTGCGCCACTTCCTCATTGGCAGACTGCGCAGAATTGGGCTTATGGCACGGGAATAGAATTTGCTATTCTGAATAGTGGCGTATTGCCCTAGAGTTAGCCTGTTCTGTTGTTGCAAGCGAAGTCCGAAACCTTGTAAACGTTGAAAAACGTTACCACTCGAAAGGCTGAGATTTTAGCCGAACGCAATAGATGGTTAGATCAGGCACGCAAGCAGCATGAGAATAAGATAGGGACGAGAGCTATGGGGAGTAGAGATCCGAAAGGCTACTATGCCATTCTCAGGGTAGATAACGACGCTGATGGCGCGTTGATCAAAGCCGCCTATCGTCGTCGGGCAATGGAACTACATCCTGATCGGAGCGCGTCAGCAGGCGCGACCAGCCAATTTCAGCACCTCAATGAAGCCTACGCCGTACTCTCCGAACCAGAGTCTCGAGCCGAATATGACACGATGTCGGTCGACGCAGCCGAGGAGGTCTGCGCCGAAGCTTTCGAGGCGCCCAAGCCAATCGTCTGCTCATGTTGCGGCAAAGTCTCTGCCCAGCCTCGTTACGTGATTTTCTTAAAAGCCAAGAGCTTCCTGGTTTTCACAGTACGCTCAATGACCCAAGGGGTTTTTTGCAGCCCTTGTGCCGAAAAAAAGGCACTTCAGGCCACCGCGATTACCTGGGCCTTGGGGTGGTGGGGTTTTCCGTGGGGCCCGATCTATTCCATCCAGGCCCTATGGGTCAATATGCTCGGAGGCAAGCGACCGGTGTTGCCTAACGCGCGATTGGCTGCCCATCAGGCCCGTTTTTTCGCCGCCACAGGCCGCCCCGATATGGCGCGCGCAGTTGCCTTGGATGCGCTTAGCTTGGCGCAAAAAATTCCTCGCAAGAAAAAGTCCGACGGTAGTTACGTCGATGACGAAGGGGCCAAGTTACGCGCACACATTGAAGCGTTTTTAGACGCGCCCAGCGGCAGTAGTGTCCGCCTTAGGAACGCGTGGAAACTCACGCAGCGTCGGTTTTTTGTGCAATTAGGGGTAGTCGCTGTAATTGCCGCTGGCATCTCCTCAGTGATACTGAACGCGCAGACGAACACTTATGCTCCGCCGCGAGGCCCTACGCTATACGTAGCTGAAGCTATGGCGAATGTCGACCACGGCAAGCAGACTTCAACCGCCGGGATACCTTCTCCGAATGCGGCGGGGACAAGCTCAACGCGCCAACCTGTGGCTCAGGCGTACTCGACGAACGCTGGCACTCCGGTCGTCAAACAAGCCTGGGTCAGGCCACCGAAAGCACCAAACGGGCAACCTTGGCCGAGATTGGCCTCTTATTTGAAGGGGTTCCCTCAAACCAACGCTAAGGGGCATTCGACCGTCACCATCGACAACGGCAAGAACAATTCGGACGTCTTTGTAAAGCTAGTATCCCTAGACGGAAATCACGACAAGCCGGCCCGCTTCGTGTTCATTCCTGCACACGGACGCTTTACGGTCAAAGCAGTTACACCTGGTGGTTATGATGTGCGCTATAGGGATCTAGTTTCCGGCAGTCTGTCACGCTCTGAACAGTTCACGCTTGAAGAAAAAAAGACTTCTCGAGGTACGCAATACAGTCACCTCACGCTGACGCTGTATAAAGTCAAAAACGGCACTATGACCACCTTTAATCTTGCCGAAGATGAATTCTGATTATCGGGTGTCCGACACTATACATTTGACCTGTTCGATTTGGGGTAGATCACTCCGGTGCCATAACAGGGAGTGCGGCAAGTCGATAGTTCTGTCGTGACCTAAATGCATCGAACATATAACGCCACCGTTCAGAGAATGACTTTGTCCCTCAGACTAGTCCAAAGCAGGGGCTCTGTGCGCTACGCTCAGAACCCCTGTTACAACGGTCGTTAAGAAGTTGATGTGACGCGCCCCTCATTAACTGCCGCAGATTTCGGGCAGGTCACCAAAATACGGTGTTCTATCCCATCGTCCAGCAATCCTAACGTCGCATCGTTGAGTAGCTTGCCATCCAGACTGAGGGTGTGTGTTGCGTCTTCGTTTTGGCGCACCTCGATGTGGTAGAGGGTTGCGCCGAACCAATAGTGGAGGGTGAAACCCGGCCAATCGGCTGGCAGCACCGGTTCAATGCGCAGCGAGTTGGCGCAGCGTGTCAGCCCCAGCAGTGATTCGACGATCAGGCGATACATCCAGCCCGCCGATCCGGTGTACCAGGTCCATCCGCCGCGTCCTGTGTGGGGCGCAACCCCGTAGACGTCGGCGGCCATCACGTAAGGCTCAACCTTGTACGTTTCGATTTGTGCAGCGCTGCGACGGCTGACGGGATTGATCATGCGCAGCAGCTCCCACGCCTTGTGGCTGTCGCCGAGACGGGCGAAGGCCATACTTGCCCAGACAGCAGCGTGCGTGTATTGGCCACCGTTTTCGCGTACACCAGGGACGTAGCCTTTGATGTAGCCGGGATCCAGTGCACCCTTGTCGAACGGCGGGTCCAGTAATAACACCACGCCGGTATCGCGCCGGACCAAGTGCAGATCCAGTGAATCCATGGCCGTTCGGCGCCGTACCTGCGATGCAGCCCCGCTGAGCACCGACCAGCTTTGCGCTATGGAGTCGATACGACATTCCTCGTTACTCGCAGAGCCCAATACCTGGCCGTCGTCGAAGTAAGCGCGGCGGTACCAAGCGCCATCCCAACCGTGATTTTCCAGGCTCACACGCAAGGTTGCCGCCTGGTCGGTACAACGCTGGGCGAAGACCCTATCGCCTTCCAGCTGCGCAGTACTGGCGAATTGCAGCAGCACCTCGTAGCCGAAGAAGCCAAGCCAGACGCTCTCACCAAGGCCTTGCTCGCCAACTCGATTCATTCCGTCATTCCAGTCCCCGCCCCCCATCAACGGCAGCCCATGGGATCCGCGCTTGAGGCCATGCTCAATGGCGCGCACGCAATGTTGGTAGAGGCTTTCCTGGAGTTGCGAAGTGCCGGGCAGATCGTAGTAGGAGTCTTCGCCAGCATTCAGTGCGCGTCCCTCGATATAACCCACCACTTCGCTCAGTACACTACGATCACCGGTGATGGACACGTAGCGGCTGGTTGCCAGGGGTAACCAAAGAAAGTCGTCGGAACAGCCCGTTCGCACACCCCGACTTTGCGGTGGATGCCACCAGTGTTGTACGTCGCCTTCGGGGTACTGATGCGCGGCGCAGAGCAGCAGGTGGCGGCGCGCGGCAGCCGGGTCGGCATGGATCATTGCCATGCTGTCCTGCAATTGATCACGAAAGCCAATGGCTCCGCCGGATTGGTAATAGCCGCTACGCGCCCAGAAGCGGCACGCGATGACCTGATACATCAGCCAGCCGTTGACGAGCACATCGATGGCTGGATCGGGCGTCTGAATTTGTATGGCCCCCAAGGTCGTGCGCCAATGCAAGCGCACAGCGTCCAGTTCACCTGCCGTGGCCTTGGCGCCGCGGTACTTTTGCACCAGGTGGGTGGCTGATTTGGCGTCCTGCCCGGCGCCGAGACGGAACACCACGTCCTGGCTTTCGCCGTCCGCCAGTTCCAGTGCGACCTGCATCGCTGCGCACGGGTCGAAACCACCACCACACCGTCCGGACAGTCGGGCACGAGACAGTGCTGCAGGCGTTTGCAGGGTTCCGTTGCGACCCATAAATTCGGCACGATCACCGCTAAAACTGCGCCCCGTCGAGTCCGTGTCGAGAAAGGCGATGCGCCCGGAGAACTCGATCGAAAAGGCGTTGCGCGCGAATAGCGCGCCACTGAATGGGTCCACCTCCGTGACCACATGCATGGCCGACTTGCTCCGCAAATCCCCCAGTACCCACTCCACATAGCACGTTGCCGACAAACGTCGTGGCCGGCCGCTGGTATTGCGAATTTTCAGGCGCGAGAATTTGATCGGTGCATCCAGCGCCACATAGACCCACAACTCGGTATGGATGCCGTCCTCTTCATACTCGAATACGCTGTAGCCGAAACCATGGCGAGTACGGTAAAGGCCACTACCTGGGCAGGGTTGTGGGGTCGGCGACCAGAAGTGGCCGGTATCTTCGTCGCGCAGGTACAACGCCTCACCGCTGGGGTCAGAGATTGGGTCGTTATGCCAAGGGGTGAGACGATATTCGTGAGCATTCTCGCTCCAGGTGTAAGCGGCGCCGCTTTCGGAAATCACCGTGCCGAAGTGCGCATTGGCCAGCACATTGGCCCAAGGCGCGGGTGTGGGTTGGCCTGGTCGCAGGGTCACTACGTATTCATTACCGTCCGGGCTGAAGCCACCGTAGGGATTGCTCAATATCAAGGCAGGGTCGGTTTGTGCGGCACAAACCACAGGTGGTTGTTCCACTCGTACAAGACTCGGTTCGAGCCTGGGGAGCAGAGGGTCCGCGCGGCGCCGATGGACCTGATCGGCCAGGCTGCCGTGGCCGTCATTGAGTACCAGGCGGGCCACCGATAGCATCAGTGTCCGGTCCTCGCCCGACAACTGTTGTGCCTGGCGCACAAAAATCCCGCCAGGACGGTCGACCAGGCTCGCTTCACTGCCCGAGGTAACCAGTCCCATAATCAGGTCTTGCAGTTGCTGGCGATAGCCGGCCTGATCCTCGTTCCAGATCACCAGATCGACCGACAGGCCCTTCTGACGCCAATAGGCATGAGCTTTGACCACCTGCTGCACAAACTCGATGTTAGCCAGATCGCTGATCTGCAGCAGCACGATGGGCAAGTCACCCGATATCGCTTGACCCCAGAGGCTGGACTGGTTACGCCGGTTGGCCACCAGTACGCTGCTCTCGGCCCGTAATGCAGCGTTGGCGTAGATGATCGACGCGGCCATTTGCTCGAACAGACGGGCGTCGCTCAATGAAGCGTTGAGCTGGCGCAGCAGCACCTGGCTATGGGTCCAGGCCAAGTCAAAGACGCGATCGGCCAGATGACGGTCGCGGTACTTGTCGATCAGGTGCAGGCAGTTGTCACGGCTGTCGGCAAGGCCGGTCACCAGGTCGATGGTCGCCGTCTGACCGGGGTCCAGGGTGATGCGACAACGTATCGCTACAATCGGATCAAGTACCGGGCCGGCGGTTCCTGATAAATGTTCGACCTCATCGTCCATTGCCGCCGGGGCCACGACACTGCGCCCACGGCCGATAAAGCGCGCACGGTCGGTCTCGTAGGAGAGCGCATCGACATGTACACCATGCGCTGCCAGCAAATGACACATCCAGGGCACTGTTTCCTGGCTGGAGCGTGGCCGACGCGTGCAGATGATTGCCTGCAGCGGGTGCAACAGCTCGGTCTGCACGAACAGATTGCTAAAGGCTGGGTGCATCGCATCGCTGATGGCCGAAGCCAGCACTACCTCGGCGTAGCTGGTGAGTTCAATACTGCGGCGCGCTTGCGCGCGGTTGGTGATGTGCAAGCGGCGCAACTCGATGTCGTCCTCCGGTGATACGACGATTTCGGTATGCGTGTCGAAGTCTTGCTCACGCACACGGAATTCGGCACGGGCATCAGTGAAGATGGCTTCGTAGCTTTCCGAATGGCGCAACGTCGGTTGGTGCGCAGCGGACCAGAACGTGCCGCTTGCAACATCGCGCAGGTAACAAAACATACCCCAGTTGTCGCAGGTGAAGTCTTCATGCCAACGGGTGACAGCAATCTCGTTGCTGCGGCTGTAACCTGAGCCGGCACTGCTGACCATCACATGGTAGCGGCCGTTGGAGAGCAACTGCACCGCAGGGCGTTTGCGGTCAGGATCGGAAAAGACTCGCAGCTTGGTTTCATGTATTCGTGATGCCCGGTCCGCAGCCGGCGCGCTCGCGGCGTGCAGGTACTGTGCGGCGGTCTTCGGCACACGCTCCTGCAACAGCAGGGTGGTCGCCTGGAATTGCGGGTCGGATTCGAAACGTCGCTGCATCGGACGGTCAAGTAGCAGGAAAGTCAGCGCGAGCAGGCTCATGCCCTGGTGATGCGCCATAAAGGAATAGACGACTGCGCAACGCTGCCCGCGTTGCAAGCGCGCCGCGGTGAAATCCACGGCTTCATACAGGCCGTAGCGCCCGGCCAGGCCCAGCGCGGCCAGTCGCTGCAGGTTCCGGCACGAGGCCTCGGGGGCCACCATCAGCGCCAGGGCGCTGGCATAGGGGGCGACAACGGTGTCTTCGCCAAGGCCTCGCTTGAGACCCAGGCCTGGTACACCGAATGCGCGATACTGGTAGTTGAAGTGAGCATCCTGAATGTTGTAACCCGACTCGGAAACCCCCCAGGGAATGCCCAACTGATTGCCGTACTCTATCTGCAAGGCGACCGCCGCGCGGCAGGTCTGGTCGAGCAGGGTACCTTCGTAGTTGGGCATTACCAGCATGGGCATCAGGTACTCGAACATCGAGCCAGTCCATGACAACAGCACGGGTATGCCGCCGCTGCTGGTGAGCAGTCTTCCAAGGCTAAACCAGCCTTCTTGAGGTAACTGACCTTGAGCGATAACCACATAGTTGGTCAGTCGCGCCTCCGAGGCCAGCAAGTCGTAGTAACCCGTATCCAGCTTGTGCTCGCTGGCGTTATAGCCAATAGCGAAAAGATTGCGCCGGGAATCATAGAGAAAAGTGAAGTCCATGTTCGCCATGGTGTCGGCCAGATTGGCCAGGCGGGTGACCGAGGCAATGCGCTGCACAGCCAGGCGCTGCGCGGACGTCACTTGAGCCTGCTGAGCCGGCAACCAGCGAGCGACATCGATTTGCGCCAATTGGCGCCAGCTGAGTGCCAACGGCTCTGTCCTGTCGATGGCGGGCGGCAGTCTAAAGCGCAGCAGCTCGGCCTGCAGATCCTGACATTGCGCGCACAATGCCTTGAGCCAGAAAGCGGCCTCACCGACCGTCGCCAAGCCGCTGAGGGCAGTGGGTGCATTCATGCGCTCCAGCAAGGTCAGGAGCGTCTCGGGGGCGTCGTCAGGGTTCGAAACAATCCGGGCCTGCGCCCCGAGCGCTTCGTCTTGCAGGGTTCGTACCTCGGCGTCGTCCAGGCCCGCGGCGAGTAGGGTGTCTTGCAGCACATTCAGGGTGTCGATCAGCCCATTGACCACCCGCAGATCAAACAGTGGCGCATCAATCAGGTCTAACAGCCCTGGGCGCAAGGTCAATAGCAGCCCTGCCAGATTCCCGCTATCTACCGTCGATACGTAGAGCGGTGGCAAGGGCTTGAGCGTCAAGGTGTCATACCAGTTGTAGAAGTGCCGGCGGTAGCTCTCCAGGCCGGCCATACTGGACAAGGACTGATCGAGGCGCTCCAGTAGCCGCTCGCCACTCAGATAGCCAAAATCGTGCGCGGCCAGATGGGACAGCAGCGCCATGCCCATATTGGTCGGCGATGTACGGTGTGCAATGGCAAGGTGGGGCTGCTCCTGGATGTTGTCAGGGGGTAGCCAGTTGTCGGCCGGACCGACGTATTGATCGAAGAACGCCCAGGTTTTTCGCGCCAGAGAGCGCAGGAAGCGCAGCTCCTGCGCTGAAGGATTGAACTTCGCCCGGGGGGAAGGCCGGCTGAGCCACCAAGCGACAGCCGGGCTCGTCAGCCACAGCAGCAAAAATGGTCCGGCCAAGGCGAGCACGTTCGGAGTGGGTAGTAACAGTACAAAAAGGACCGTCGTCAGCAATGGGGCTATCCACATTGTGCGGTACAGCTCGGATAGCGTGTTGCTGTCGCTGCGTTCCACTTCCCGTGAAGGGTTCCACTGCAACAGACGACGCTTGCTGATCAGCATGCGCCACAGCGTACGGCCGATTGCATCCAGGCTGTATAACGCTTCGAACGGCAACCAGACCAGAGGAAGGACCGCCCGCATAAAGTGTTGGCTGGAGGTGCCCAGGGCCGCGGTCAAATGCTGCTCGATCGGAACGTCGACGGTTTTGTGCATGAGCTCGTGCAAGGCGCTCGACAGCGGTGGGATCAGTACCAGGATAAGCACCGCGAAGGTCCACGAACGAGGCTCCATTGCTCCAAGCCAGCCCCACAGCAACATTATCAGGAAAGCGCTCGGCTCCAGACTGCGCCGAAGATTGTCAAAAATTTTCCAGCGCGCCACGGCGCAAAGACGATTGCGCTCCAGCCCTCCACCTGCCTTGGGCGTCCAGGGCATGACCCAAGGCAGCAACTGCCAGTCCCCGCGAATCCAGCGATGCCGGCGCTTGACGTCGGCGCTGTAACGGGCGGGGTATTCTTCAAACAGTTGCACGTCGCTGAGTAACCCCGAGCGGGCATAACAACCCTCGATCAGGTCGTGGCTCAGGATGCGGTTCTCCGGGAAACATCCTTCCAGGGCGTGCTCGAAAGCATCCACGGCGTAGATGCCTTTGCCAATGAATGAACCTTGCTGGAAAAGATCCTGATAGACGTCCGAAACAGCGCGGGTGTAAGGATCGACGCCTGCATCGTTTCCGAACAGCCGGGCATAGGAAGAGCGTGCAGTGCTCGGCAGGCTGATGCCCACTCGCGGTTG
Organism: Pseudomonas sp. MDT1-16; assembly: GCF_054898115.1. Taxonomy (NCBI): domain Bacteria; kingdom Pseudomonadati; phylum Pseudomonadota; class Gammaproteobacteria; order Pseudomonadales; family Pseudomonadaceae; genus Pseudomonas; species Pseudomonas sp. MDT1-16. Next base: position 3,584,662 of record NZ_CM142717.1, on the reverse strand, counting down.
CAAAATCGCATAACCGCTGCTGATATGGCCCTTGTGCGGGTCGAACACGGGGTGGTTGAGCGGGTGCTCCATCGCGCCGATGCATCGCTGTGCAACATCACGCGGTAATTGAGTATCAGTGTCGAGGGCGATCACGTAACGAACGGCAGTCAGTGCCTGGATATTGCCCACGATCAGTGAAAAGTACTCCTGGCCCCGGCCTCGCAGCAGGGCATTGAGCTCGGCGAGTTTGCCGCGTTTGCGCTCATAGCCCATCCAGGTCTGCTCGGCCTCGTTCCAGCGTCTTGGTCGATGCAACAGGAAAAAGCGGTCATTGTGTGGGTCGGGGTATTTCTGATTTAACCCTTCAATCAACCGCCGTGCCAGCAACATCAGGCTCGCATCCTGCTCCAGCTCCTGGGTGGGGGCGTCCATGAAATCGGTGAGCAGGGCGAAGTGCAGATTGGCATCCCGATTGGCCAGGAAGCGTACTTCCAGGCCTTCGACCAACTCTTCGACATCCACGCAATGGGCTATCAGGGTGGGAATGACCACCAACGTGCGCGCTTGCAGCGCGATACCCTGGCTGTAATCCAGCCGGGGAACAAAGCTGGGGGGCAGGGTGAGAGTGATCAGCCAATTGACCAGCCCGATGGCCAGGCGGCTGGACATCAGCAGCGTGGGTATCGCGAGCAATACCAGCAGGTATCCAGGCCTTGCGTCGCGATAAACGGCCTCAAGGAAAGGCCAGGCGAACAGCGTTGACAGGATCATCACCAGACCCAAGTAGAAGGTCAGCGGTACGCGAAGCAGCAGGCGTGGCCATTGCTCGCCCAAGGGCACTCGAGCGGCGATTCGATGCTCGAGCTGATTGAGTCCGGGGCCCACCAGGTAGTAACCCACATGTCCAGCCACATCACCCTCGGGCGGAGGCCTTATCCGGGTATCGGCCAGGGCGATGGCCGCTTGCGCGACGCTATTTTCAGCCTGGTCACAATTCCTGGCCAAGCGTTCGACCACATGCCGATAGTGATCTCGGGTCGCGAAATCCATACGCGCGTAGATCCCTGCCGGGTCTGTGCGCAACACTTGCTCGACGTGGCTCAGGTGTTCGACGAACTCCTGCCAGTCGATGGCCGACAGCAGACGCAAGCTGGCGATACTGTTGCTGATGGACACCTGATCGGCGGCTTGCTGCTGGGCATCCACCTGCACCAGGCGCTCGATGTTGAGTCCTGACTCGCTGAGCATCTGCTCGATCCAGGCCAATGGCAGTATCAGCGCGGCACTTTGCCCTTGTAGCCGTCGCGCCAGTTCAGCGACGAATGATGAGGTCATCGGCGGCTCCGAGCGCGCCATGTCAGCGACCGTCAGGACCACGCTTTTGGCATCGCGCTCGGCGGTTTCGATCAAGTGATCGGCCCAGTCATTGGCCAGGTTGCGGTCATCCCAGTTAGCCATGACTCGCGAAGCTACTCGCCGCAGATTCTCGATCAGAGCCAGGCGTAGCATGATCGGAATCGCCCACAATTCGCCGAGTGTGAGTGGTGTTATCGTCTGATAGAACACTACAAAACGGCTCAGACTCTCCTCATCGACCCTGCCGTCGCCATGTGAAATGGTCTCCAGAGCGATGTCGTAGACCCGTGGCAATCCTGCCGACGGGCCATCGGCCAATTGCGGCAACTCACGGCTGTAGCCTCGGGGCAGGTGAGACTTGGCGGTGCGGATTTGTTCTTCGACCAGGTAATAGTTGTCCAATAACCATTCCGCTGCCGGTGTTGCACGCCGGGCGGACAACGGTGCCGCAGTGAGCGCCTTGCAGCTACTGGCTAGCGTCGTCTCGTTGTCGGCCAAGCGCGCCAGCAGCGAGTCTTTCGTCGTGCGGCTGCTAATACGGTGCTGTTGGGCGAGTAGCGTTCCATGGCTGGCCATCTGTTCGGCGCTGAACAACTCCGAGCGCAGCAGTGATTCGTACTCGAATTTACGACGTGATTCGCTCCACTGGCGATAGTAAATGGCAGGCAGACGCCAGAACCGGAAGAAGACGTGGGTCCAATGACTGTCCATGTTTCCTTGCATGACACGCCCTCGACGAATGGAGTGATGAGGGTGGGAGTACTCCCGACGCAGTTCTTGACCTGATGGCTGCGTCACGAGCACCTTGCAGCGCACCACTACGGCTGGCTTGGAGTCTGCCAAAGGAGCTGATCTATGTTTGTATGCCTAGCGAGCATAGCTGCGTCAGCGGCTGATCGGAATTTTATGTCCACCCTGACTTATGAGCACCGATAACCTTCGGACTTATTCAGGATGGGCTAAGGGCTGCAGGACTAATGGAGAGCCTGAAGCGGACCTCGAAAGACTTCAACGATGGGCGGGCCTGGCCTGAGCGCATTCGGGGACACCGACAGGGCATCTCACCGCAGAAAAGCCGGGCGAGGATTTTTTGTTTTTAAATACAAGGGATTTGCGAGGGCCGAAGGAATGTGCGACAAGACGTTTATCTATATTTCCGTCCTGTTCCCTTTACTCAAATATGCACATTTTTATCCACGGGGTTCATGGTTAATGTGATGCATACGAACTAAGTTACAGACGCTCTCAACAGGGTTCAAACTTTAATATTGAAGGCTTGAAGGTCTTCTGCAATGGGACAATGCGGGTGAGAAAACATAAGTTTTTTGCATTGAGTTGGGGCGTAGCTATCACTCTGGTGGTGGGGTTAGGGGCAAGCATTCTGGGTGGCTGGATCCTCGAACGCATCAACGAGCAGCAGGCCCAAGAGGCGATCGCCGCGGCTACCGAAGAAGCGGCAGAGCTGGTTATAACTCGCCTCGATCTTTACCAATACGGATTGCGTGGCGCTCGTGGAGCGGTGCTGACAGCGGGTGAGCATGGCATCAGTCGCGAAGTTTTTGGTCAATATCACCAAACGCGCGACCTCGCTGCCGAGTTCCCCGGCGCAAGTGCTTTGGGCTTTATCAGGCGAGTATCGGAGCGCGATGAACGCGAGTTTCTCAAATACGCTCGGGCCGATGGCAAAGCCGATTTCTCCATTCGTCAATTCTCACCTCATTCAGGCGAGCGTTACGTTGTCCAGTATGTCGAACCGGCTGAGGGTAACCAGGCTGCAATTGGCTTGGACATAGCGTCGGAAACTGCGCGGCGAGAGGCTGCCCTATCCTCGATACAAAGCGGTGTGGCACGGATAACCGGGCCCATCACTTTGATACAGAGTACAGCGAAACCGCAGCAGTCTTTCCTGGTGTTGATGCCTATCTTTCGCGGCGGTGTGACTCCGGCGACCGCTGCTGAACGAGAGGCCGCAGCTTTTGGCTGGAGCTATGTCGTGTTGCGGACAGAGGAGGTACTCAGAGACCTGTGCATAGAAAACGAGACGGTGCATCTGCGATTAAGGGATATCACTGTCCCTGGGCAAGAGAAGCTGTTTTATGAAAGCACCGACGATTCGGCCAGCCGTGAAACGCTGATGAACCATCAGGTGGAGCGCGAGGTATACGGGAGGCGATGGCAAATCGAACTCGGCGCGCATCCGTTGTTCATCCAGCGCCTGCATCAGGTTTCACCAACAGTCGTCCTGTTGATGGGTGGTTTGCTCACGCTTCTACTGGCTACTCTGGCGGGTGTCGTGAGTGTCAGCCGTCAACGCCGGCGGCAGATATTGGCCGAACAGGCAAGGCTGGCCGCCATCGTCGAAAGCTCGGCCGATGGCATTATTGGAAAAACACTCGATGGCATCGTCACCAACTGGAACAAGGGGGCCGAGCACCTTTTTGGCTATACCGCCGAGGAGGCTGTTGGCCAGACGCTGGTCAGTCTGGTTGTTCCTGAGGAGTTTGTAGCTGAAGAAGCCCATATCCTTGCGCGCATAAGGGCCGGGGAGAGTATCACTGGCTTTGATACCCAGCGCCGCCGTAAAGATGGCCGGCTGATCGATATCTCCGCCAGCATCTCACCCATTAATGGCGAGGGTGGTCGCGTGGTTGGAGTCTCCAAGACGTTAAGGGATATCTCGGCGAAAAAAGTAGCAGAAGCCCGAATTCTTGAACTCAATTCAAACCTGGAGGAGCAGGTTGCGCAGCGAACTTCCGAGTTGCGGCATCTCAATCTATTGTTAGGCACCGTGCTGCGCTCGGCCACTGAGGTCTCAATCATTGCGACGGATCTCGATGGCGTTATCCGTGTGTTCAACAAAGGCGCCGAGCATTTGTTGGGCTATCACGCCGATGAGTTGCTGGGTCAGCGCACACCTGAATCGATACATGTGCCAGCGGAAATCGCTGCTCGTAGCGTTGAACTGAGCGAGGAGTACGCTCAGGCAATCGATGGTTTCCGTGTGTTTACCTATAAACCTGAGCTTGAAGGTGCAGAAACCCGGGAGTGGACTTACATACGTAAGGATGGCTCGCGGCTTCCTGTCACGCTGGTGGTCACCTCCATGCGTGATGATGACGGGGAATTGAGCGGCTATCTAGGCATCGCTGTGGACATCACCGAACGCAAAGCGGCGGAAAGGGAGCTGGCTGCGAGCCTGGAGACGACGCAGAAACAACGTAGTGAACTGATGGCGGTGCACGACCAGTTAGTGATGGCTGCTGAGGTAGCCGAACTGGGCATCTGGTCCTGGACGTTGGCCGACAATGCCTTGCAGTGGAATGACCGCATGTTCGAGTTCTACGGTCAGCCACTGACGTTGCGCAATAATGGTCTGGGTTATCAGCACTGGTATTCGCGAGTTCACCCCGACGATGCGGTGGCAGCGGCTGAAAAGCTGAGTGCCGCAGTCGAGGGGAGGGGTGTGTACGACACCATTTTCCGTGTCGTTCGCCCGGACGGCCAGATCCGCTTCATACAGGCAGGCGCGCAGGTCGAACGCAGTCCGAGCGGTGCGGCTTTGCGTGTGACGGGTATCAATCGGGACATCACCTCCCAGCGCGAGCTGGAGTCAAATCTGCTGTATGCCAAGGAACAGGCCGATACCGCGAGTGCGGCCAAATCTTCGTTCCTGGCCAACATGAGCCACGAAATACGCACGCCGATGAACGCCGTGCTGGGCATGTTGCAGTTAGTGCAGAACACTGACCTGAATGGTCGCCAACTCGACTATGTGACCAAAGCACAGTCTGCTGCGAAATCACTGCTGGGGTTGCTCAATGACATCCTTGATTACTCCAAGATTGAGGCCGGCAAGCTGCAACTCGATGTGCACCCATTCGAACTCGAATCGCTCATGCGTGACCTCTCCGTTGTGCTGGCCGGCAACCAGGGCCAGAAAGAAGTCGAGGTCATGTTCGACCTGGACTCCAATCTACCCAACGACCTGATAGGCGATAGCCTGCGGCTGCAACAGGTGCTGATCAACCTGGCGGGTAACGCCCTCAAGTTCACCATGGAAGGCCAGATCGTGGTCAGCGTCGAGCAACTGATGCGCACGGAAAACACTGTGAGCTTGCGCATCGCCATTTCTGATACAGGTATCGGTATCAGCCCGGAGCAACTTCAGCGCATTTTTGAAGGATTCACTCAGGCCGAGGCTTCAACCACCCGTCGCTTTGGCGGCACCGGTCTGGGCTTGGTGATCTGTAAGCGGTTGGTCAGCTTGATGGGCGGTGAACTTCAGGTGGAGAGCCAGCAGGGGATGGGAAGTCGCTTCTGGTTCGATATCACTCTGGATGTAGCGCCGAAATCGCTGCTGAGTTCTGACAGTCCTGGAGTCGATGTGTCCATACGGATACTGGTCGTCGACGACAACGCCATGGCGGGTGAATTGCTGTTGCGAACCGTTCATGCATTAGGGTGGGAGGCCGACCACGTGAGTGGTGGCACGCAAGCAGTGGAATGGGTGAAAACCGCCCAGGCGAGAGGCGAAGCCTACGACGTGGTACTGATGGACTGGCGGATGTCCGATATGGATGGGCTGAGCGCTGCGCAATTGATCCATCAGCAGGGCAACGGCGTACCGCCTCCAATGATCATTATGATTACCGCTTACGGCCGTGAAGTGTTGGCCGACGCAAGCGAGATGGGAGACGCTCCCTTCGTGGGGTTTCTCACCAAGCCTGTCACGCCCAAGCAGTTAGCCGACGCTGTTCAGCGAGCACTCAACGGTAATGGCCTTGCGCAGTCACTCCCATCCAAGTCAACTGTTGACAGGCCGCAGCGCCTGGCTGGGCTGCGGCTATTGGTGGTGGAAGACAACATGCTTAATCGGCAGGTTGCCGATGAGTTACTGACAGGAGAAGGTGCTCAAGTGACGCTGGCTGAAGGTGGTCTGGAAGGTGTGAGCAGGGTGATGGCTGAGAAGGTGCCCTTCGACGCCGTGTTGATGGATATCCAGATGCCGGATATTGATGGCTTGGAGGCGACCCGTCGCATTCGATCGAATCCACGTTTTGCAGCGCTGCCGATCGTGGCGATGACCGCAAATGCCTCCAATACCGACCGTGAGGCCTGTCTTGCTGCGGGGATGAATGAGCATGTCGGCAAGCCCATAGATCTGGAACAACTCGTCGCAACATTGCTTTTTCAAGTGGGCCTTGAGGATCGCCAGGCATCTCCAGGCTCGGGCCAAGCCAATACAGGAGAAGGCGTGATCGAGTCTCGTGCATCGATCATTGATCGTTTTGGAGGTGACCTCGATTTAATCCGCAACGTGCTGCGTAACTTTGGCCCCGAGCTAGAAAAACTGCTTGGCCGGTTGCACGATCAGATCCAGCGGCAAGACGTATCTGGGGCAGCTTTTGTGCTCCATACAATTAAAGGTAGCAGCGGCACCATGGGTGCCAAGGCGCTCTCGCTGCTGGCCGGCGACTTGGAGCACACACTAAAACACGGCGATGCAGAGTCTGTAGCGCGCATTTTTGCTGACGCAACATGGTTTGATGAATTGAGCAGGTTACTGCAACAAAGCCTTGAGCAGATGAATGTCGACTTTGGTCAGAGCCCGATCGCAAAGGTCTGTGTTGACTCCGAATTGATGGCGCTCACGCAATGGCGAGAATCCCTTGAGGAGATTTTGCTGTTGCTGGAAGCGGGCAACCTTCAAGCTATAGCGCTGGCAGACGCATTGGCGTCAAGAACGCCGCAATCCCTGCGCCCACAGTTCGACGAACTGGTTGTCATGGTGCAGTCGCTAAACTTTTCCGCTGCGATGCCGATGGGTCGTGAACTGTTGAGATTTGCCTGATGGAACAATCGATGGAAACCTGGTTACCACACCCCCATAACCGTCCAAAACTCCTCATTGTCGACGACCAGCCGATTAATATCCGGGTACTCCATGAGTTGTTTCGTGAGGACTGTGATGTGTTCATGGCGACCAGCGGTGAGCAGGCGATCGCGGTATGCCAGACCCAACTACCCGATCTGATTCTGCTGGACGTGGTTATGGAGGGCGTGGACGGGCATGAAGTATGCCGTCGACTCAAGGCTGACCCTGCGACCCAGGACATCCCCATCATCTTCATTACCGCACAGCAGCAGGAGTCGGATGAGGTACTGGGTCTGGAACTTGGCGCGGTCGACTTCATCAGCAAACCCATCAATCCAATCATTGTTAGAGCCCGTGTGCGAACACACCTGACCCTGAAACTACAGAACGATCTGCTGCGTTCCATGGCATTAATGGATGGCCTTACGGGAGTGGCTAATCGACGCAAATTCGATGAGGACATATTGGCGGATTGGCGCCAGTGCTTTCGAGAGCAAAAGCCGCTGTCGCTCATTATGGTGGATGTTGACTTTTTCAAACGCTACAACGACCAATATGGTCACCAGGCTGGAGATGGCTGCTTGAGATCTGTTGCCCAAGCGTTATCTGAAACGGTTAGACGCCCCTACGACTTGGTCGCTCGGTATGGTGGCGAAGAGTTTGCCTGCATCCTACCCAATACAGGTCTTTGCGGAGCGGTCCAACTTGCAGAAAAAATGCAAGAGCATATCCGGGCGCTGGGTATTGAGCATTCTGCTTCTGATGTAGATCGTGTGGTGACTCTTTCTATAGGCGTCGCCACATTGACGCCCACTGACGACTTTGAATTCCAGGCGTTGATAGAAGCTGCGGACAAGCAACTTTACTTGGCGAAGAAAACTGGCAGGGCCAGGGTATGTTCATCCTTTAGCGATGAATATCTTTAATCCTGCTTCTGTAAATAGCTCGGTTCCCTGGCCATGCAAAGCGATCAAGCCAACGAGCTAATCGTACGGAGCGTTGTCGATCGTGGTCACAATCTTGGCTTGGCGGTCATCGCCGAAGGCGTAGAAACAGCCGACGTGCTCGATGCGCTGGGCGGTTACCGCTACGACATGGCCCAGAGTTTTCACGTCTGCCGACTGGTAAGCGCCGAAGCGTTCATGCAGTGGTATGAAGAGCGAGAGCGCCAGTAGCTCAACAGCCTCTCAGCGACTCTGTATACATCCGATGACAAGCGATCCCGTTGCCCATTGAACGCTTCTGGCCGATTGCTGCCTGTCACGATGGGCTGAAATCGACCCAAAGCTGACCTTCGGCGTTCCTACAACCGTTGACGGTTTCGCTGCTGTTTCACCTCATACATCTCGCGGTCTGCCAGCTTTGTGGCCTCGTCCGCAGTCATGCTGCCCGGTATCACCGCCACTACCCCAACACTCGCGCCGGTATAGTGAATATCACCAAGACCGTGGCCCAGCTCATAGCGCCCTATAGTCGCTTTGGAAAGGCGATCCTGAAGTAGTTCGGCGGCATGTCGCATGTCTTTTGCCAAGTCCGAGTGTTCGGATGGAGTACCCAAGGCGATCACGATGAATTCATCACCTCCAGTACGCCCGATGACGTCGCTGGTTCTAAGACCATGCTGCAATTGGGCCGCCACACCGCGCAGTAGCTGGTCTCCTGCCAGGTGACCATGGGTATCGTTGATGGACTTGAACCCATCCAAATCGATGACACCCATTAATACATACTTGTTCTCCCGTTGGGCCAGGGCGAACAGGCGCGCGGCGTCGTTTAGAATGGCACGCCGGTTGGACAGGCCGGTGAGCGGATCTGTCAGGGCCAGCTTGGTCAACTCGGCGTTGGCAGCCTGGAGTCGCTCCACCAGCAGCCCACGTTCAAGGGAATATCCCAGCAACCCTGACAGCAGCATCAGTAAGGGTTCCACTTCAGGAGCGCGGGCCACCTGATCCGAGCTGGCGGCACATACCGTCCCCAGTACTTGCCCATCTTGGGCTCTGATTGGAGCGCTCACGTAAGTTCTGATGCCCAAGGCCGCGGCGGCCTCCGAGTCACTCCAACATTCGGCAACGTTATCCGAGTACATGCGATTCTCGTCCAGCGCCCGCTTGCACAGAGTATCTGTCCAAGGCACGACCAGCCCTTCAGGAATCACCATGTCACCGATGTTGCGTGCGAACTCAACACGCTGGACACCCTCGTCGATATCAATGGTCGTAAGGTAGGTCGACTCCATACCGGTTACCTGGCTAAGCAGCGTCAGCAAGGGACGCGTAAGCTGCTCTAGGGTTTGGGCTTTGGGAATGGTATCGGAGAGAAGAGAAAGTATCTGATCCATCTGGGCGTGCCGATAGCTAAGGAGTGTTTCAATTATCGACTAATCGGCGGAATACTGAACAGTGCTTCATCAAATTGAATGAGGCTGCCAGCGCGCTCGCGTATTCAGGCGGACCTGAAAGTTTTGTGGGAACGGTCCGCTTCTGGCCGATAGCTGCCTGTCGCGACGGGCTGTTACCAGCCAAGAGCTGCCGCGGACGCATGTCTACTAAAGTGGGGGATTCGCAGGAAAGGCAGTCTGTCGCTTCCTGCGATTATCCTGGGGCCGCTTAGTTCGGGACTACGCTAAAGCTATGCGGGTCGTCGATCAATTGTGAACCACTGTTCGCGCTGCGTCCGTCCCTGGAGCGCCCAATGCCGCCCATCACCACGCGCCTGGTGGCGCTGTTTGTTCTTTGCCTGACTCTTGAAGTGCCAGCCCAGAACAGCGCCTGCCCAGCTGGCGAGAAACAAGTGTGCCTGGATGGCTGCATCTGCCTGCCGGACCTTGGACTGATGCTCGGCCCCCTGCCTGATGGCATCTCCCAGATCGCGGCACCTGCCCTGGCGCTGTGGCTGACCCAGGCCCGCGCTGAAGCAGCCAACGCCAGCGTCCACCCCATTCCACCGCACATCCGGGAGCAACTGCTGCGCTGGTACGACCCCAGCATCCTCGATACCGCGCACTACAAAGTTAGCGACAACGGCCAATTCAGTGCCGCCACTGCCATGTTGCAAAACCCCGATGTCGGTGCCGTGACGCTGATTGACATCATCCTCTTCCGGGACGCTCAAACCGCAGAACAGAACACCGCGCTCTGGGCTCACGAACTAAAGCATGTGCAGCAGTTTCAGGAATGGGGGGTAGAAGGATTTGCCCAGCGCTATACGCAAGATTTCAATGCGGTGGAGGCGCCGGCTTATGCCATACAGGCTGAGGTCAGACGGTTGGCGCGGGAAGGGACTGACTGAAGGCCCAGAGTGTGTAAAAACGCCTTCGCGAACACTTGCTATGATTTCTGAGGATTTCATCGCAGGGATCGCCCATGAAGCGCTTTATTCAAGGTGAACATCGAGGCCAAAGCAGAGCCTCGATGACTACGTCAGCGATATCAATCCAGTGCGCGTAGTCGATGTCTTCGTTGATGAACTCGACCTGGTCTCCTTAGGTTTTGCCGGCGCTATTCCAGCTGACACAGGCCGGCCTGCTTACCACCCCGCGATCCTGCTGAAGATCTATATCTACGGCTATCTGAACCGCATTCAGTCGAGCCGGCGCCTGGACCGAGAAGCCCAGCGCAACGTCGAGCTGATGTGGTTGATCGGGCGGTTGATTCCGGACTTCAAAACCATCGCCAACTTCCGAAAAGACAACAGCAAGGCCATCCGAGGCGTCTGTCGCCCGTTCGTCGTGCTGTGTCAGCAGTTGGGGCTGTTTGGAGAAAATCTGGTCGCCATCGACGGCAGCAAGTTCAAAGCGGTCAACAACCTCGACCGCAATTTCACCAGCGCGAAACTGAAACGATGAATGGAAGAAATTGAATCGAGCATCAGCCGTTGCCTGACCGTGCTCGATGCTGCCGATCGACAAGAACCCACCGCCTCCAAGCCCAACGCCGTGCGGCGGGAAGAGAAAATCGCCAAGCTGAAGACGCAAATGAAAGAGCTTCAAGCGATTGAAGTTCAGCTCAACGAGTCGCCGGATAAACAGGCCTCACTGACCGATCCAGACGCCCGTTCCATGATGACGCGCGGCACGGGAATCGTCGGCTACAACGTGTAGGATGCTCTCCTTACTAAATAAGTGAGGGTGCCCGGAAGGCGGTATCGCCCGGTGGGTGCCTGACTGTTATCAAGGTCCGTGCCAGAAACGGTTAAGGCTATATAAATCAGTTGGTTGTGGATTCTTAAACCTCGCGGAGCATTTCGGTAGAGATCGCTTGCGCACTTGGCTGGAGGGCTTGAGAAACCTGGCGTCCAGCGTTGCGGGAGGGCTTTTCACCGAAACAGTTGCGCAACTTCTTGCGCATCATGGCTTGTTGCTATCAATAAGGCTGCTAACGCTTATGCCCGCCTAACGTAAATCCTAAAAACAGATAGAAATGCGTGCTTACCGAAACCCATCTAGAGATGCGCCTTAAAGCATTTGTCGAGTGACCGTATCAAAAGCTGTCGGTAAAGGAAGGACTGCATTCGACCCATCACTGCCGGGCAGAACAGGCAGGCATCGGCTGTGAATTCCACTCTTCGACGCAACAGATTGGCTCAACCCACAACCCGAAGCAGCCCTTGGCGTGGGGGAATGGCCGCTACCCGGTAGCAGCAATCCCGAGCGCTCTTGGACAATTAGCTCGTTCTCGCCCAGAGACATGAGCAGAGCTACAAAATCTGGTCGTTCTACCTTTGGGAACGCGCCATCGACGATCAGGTTTTTCCACAGATCTGGTGCCGTAGCACCGCCGTATTGAGCGATGATTGAGAGGCAATCGCGTAACCCACTGCTGACAGGTCGGTTTCCTGCAGGAAGGGCAGCGCATTTTCGCGCGCATTGTACTGGCAGCCCACGGTGACTATGTGCATGCCGTAGGCGGCGCTGACCAGGGCCGACGTCAGGAGGCTGTCGAGCGGGCCGACGAGCGCCGAACCTTGTTCGCCGGTGTCGGTGTAGTTAAGGGGGCCGGACAGGTTGCAGGCGACGACATCCACGAATTTGGCGCCGGTGATCAGTTTTTGCGTGTAGACGTCTTCCAGTTCGCCTGCCCACCGTCCCATGGTGAACGTCTGCACGGGTGATCTGACGGGAGTTGTTGGACGTATTGTGGCGTGTTGACTCTGATAAGAAAAACGCGAAAGAGGAGAGCAAGAGGGATGGCAATTTTGTCCGGTGAGCGCAGATTTCCAGTGGCGGTGATTGTGTGTCCGGCCGTGCATCCACCACTCAAATCATTCACTTGGCTCGCAGGGTCTGCTCGATGATTTCGACAAATGCCTTGACCAGCGGGCTGCGCTCGCGTTTGCGCGTCAATACCAGCAAGGGTGCGGTGGCCCCGGGTTCGGCCAAGGGCCGATAGGTCACGCCGCGCTTGACCAAGGTCTGGGTGCACTGGGGCACTACGGCGACGCCACGGCCTGCGGCGACCAGGGCGATGATCGAGGTGATCTGCTTGCCCTTCGGTGCGGGCAGGGGGGTCAGCGCCTGGCGCCGATATAGCGCCTTGATGATCTCGTTCAATCCGGAACCGTAGTCGGTCGGGAAGGCGATCAACGGGTAGGCGCTCAGCTCGGCGAGTGTCACCTGTTCTTGCCGGGCGAGCGGGCTGTCACTGGCAATGGCCGCGACCAGCGGCTCGTTGTCCAGGCAGATGGCTTGAATCTCGGCATCTTCGGCGGGCGGCTGCATACGACTCATGCCGATATCCAGACGTCCCTCGATGAGCTGCGACGATTGGGTGCTGGACGCGCCTTCTTCCACGGTCAGTTGCACATCCGGATACGCCGAGCAGAAGGCCTGAATGGTCTGACTGAAGATGTCCGACAGCGCAATCGAACTGGCGTAGCCCACCGCCAGATGGCCAGCGGAACCCGCCGCGAGCTTGCTGGTAATGCTCGCCGTCAGATCGACTTGCTCCAGCACCGCCCGGGCGTAGGGCAGAAAATACCGGCCCTCGGAGGTGAGCGTGACGTTGCGGGTGCTGCGATCGAACAGGCGAAAGCTCAGTTCCGCTTCCAGTGCCGAAATCTGCCGCGTCAGTGGCGGCTGGGCGATGTGCAGGCGTGCCGCGGCACGGCCAAAGTGCAACTCGTCGCTGACGATCAGGAAGTAGCGCAAGCGGCGGAGGTCAATCATCGTCATCCTTGAGGTATCAATCGGTCAGAAATAGGTATTGGATCCTTTCGACGGCCTATCTTATAAAGTTGTTTAAAAAAATTACAATCAATCTTGGGAATCATTGCGTGAGTTGTCCTCGAGTTGCCTTGTTTCTGGCTGGGTGCGCCGCTTTTATCAACCTTTATGCCACTCAAGGTCTGCTCAACGAGTTGGCCGCGGCGTTTCACATTTCCGCCAGGCAAGCGAGCTGGAGCATCACCGTCACCACCCTGGCCGTGGCAATCACCGCCCCCTTTGTCGGCCGGTTGACTGCGCGGGGCGAGCAGCACCGGGTCGTCGCCGTGGCCGCGATATTGCTGGCACTGCCTGCGCTGATGGTGGCCTGCTCGGGCAGTTTCAGCGAGCTTCTGCTCTGGCGAGCGGTGCAAGGCACGCTGATTCCGGTGGTGTTTGCCACCAGCGTTGCCTACATCGGCGTGCGCTGGAGCGGCGGTGACGTGACGGAAATGACCAGCCTGTATATCGCCGGCACGGTTCTGGGCGGCTTTAGCGGACGCTTTTTGACCGGCCTGGTGACCGCGTTCGATGATTGGCGTCTGGCGCTGGCAGTGCTGGCCGGCTTGAACCTGATCATCGGTCTGGGGATTTTCCTGCTGTTGCCGCGCAACCTTCGGTCACCCGTACAAACGCCTGCCGATCGCCAGGCAATGCGCAGCGAATTGCTAAGCAGGCCGTTGCTGGCCACCTACGCCGTGGGTTTCTGCGTGCTGTTCGCTCAGGTCGCGACGTTTACCTATGTCGGAATACACCTGAGTCGGGCGCCGTTTGCGCTGGGCACCGCTGCGCTCGGTTCGATTTATGCGGTGTTCCTGCTGGCACTGGTGGTGGTGCCGATCGCCGGGCGCATGAGCAAGGCCCGGCCTCGCAGTGAATTGGTGAGGGTGGCGGTATGGCTGGGCGTCAGCGGCTCGGTGCTGACCCTGTGGCCATCGTTGTGGCTGATCGTTGTCGGTCTGGCATTCAGTTGCACCGGCGTATTCCTCGCCCAGTCCGCGGCCAATGCCTTTATCACCGCCCATGCCCGGCAAAACAAGGCCGGCGCCGTGGGCGTGTATCTGACCTGCTACTACCTGGGCGGCAGCTTCGGCGCCTTTGTGCCTGGCGTGCTGTGGGAGCAATGGGGCTGGCCTGGCTGTATCGCGTTGATCGCGGTTTTCCAGTTGCTGCCGCTGCTGATCGTGCGGGGTGGTTGGAAGTATTCCCCATTGCCGTCATCGCCGCTCCCGCGCCCGTGAATTCGCCTGAAATCATCATCCAACAAGGAAAAAAGTGAGATGGCCGTGAGTAACCTGCTGACGCTGAAAAGCCAGTTGTTGAACGTGATAGCGCCGGTGCTGGAGCTGATGCCGGCCGGGGTTCTGAAGCAAGCATTGGTGGATGCGTTTCGAAGCCAGGAATCGGAACTGCTGGACATCGAAAGTACGTTCCAGACGCTCACCTCGCGCCGCCATGCTGCGCCGCAGTTGCGCAAGTTCTTTGGCAGTTGGTCGAAAACCAACAACTCGGCCGCCAGTGTGTCCGGCCTGGCCAACCGCATCACGCTGCTGGCGCGCTCCGAGCAGTGGGGCGAAGCGGCGCAACGGCTCTACCGGGTCTGCGGCAGTCTGCAACGGATCACCGACGAGGACCTCGGCGCACTGAGCAACACGCTGCATTCCGAGCTTTTTTACAACATGGCAACGCCGATCTGCGGTGACGATCAGTGGCTGCTGAAAGACAACTGCCTGCCGTCGGCGCAGGCCTTCAAGGACTGGACGGACGCGCGACGCCTGCGTGACCGCGACCTGTTGCAGGGGCTGTTGGTCACCCTGGTTCACGAGGTCTACACCCACGGTGAAGTGGAGTTCATTCATCCGCTGTTCAAGCTATGGTTCGAACGCGACATGGGCGTGCCGCCCGCGAAGGTACGGGCCACTGTTGCCTGGGTCACCGTGCACACCGGCGGCACCGAAAGCAATCACTTCGCCCACGCGGTTGCAGGGGTCGAGGAGTTCGTCGATGTCATGGGCATCGAGGTGGTCAAGTCCGCCGCCCAGGAAATCTTCGGCCAATACCTGCAGCGCAAGGCTGCAGTGATGCGTGAGTGCGGCCAATACCTGGACTGACAGACAACGACCTGAACAGCGCTTGGGAAAGTATCAATAACGACGGAATCGGTATTGGCCTGTACTTCAGGTTTTTATCAAGATACTGAAGCTCCGGATCCGGCGTGGATTTGATGTGCCTGGGGTGGAGATTTACAAACTATGGAAGATTGCAAGGAAAGCCGTATGCAGCTCATTGTTTTTTGCCCGCCGAAAATTCTTCTCCAGCACTCTGCCGCGAGCTGGTCTGCCGCGCTTGGCCAGGGAGGCATGCTGTTGAGCTGCGCCTCGCGATCTCAAGAGATTGCGGCCCATCTGGGCCATACCGTTCGCTTCCAGCTCTTCGACAACTTTAACGACAGCGCGCTGGTCGAGATCGATGTCTATGAGCTTGCACGGGAGCTCCATGCGCCGCTGTGTGTGGCGCTGGCCGAGATCGATGTGCTGCGGGTGGCGCGCATCAATGATCGGCTCGGGATTACGCTGGGTGCCGAGGATCGCGCCTTGTTTTACCGGGACAAGTTCCTGATGAAGCAACGCGCGAGGGACTGCGGGTTTGCCATCGCCGAAATGGCATCGATCAGCAATGCCACGCAAGCGGTTCGCTTCAGCGAGCGCTTCGGTTTCCCGGTGGTCATCAAGCCTCGCGATGGCCGCGGCTCGAACGGCGTGGAGGTACTCGACGACTCGCAGCGGCTGCGGGAATGGCTGGCCGGGCGCACTTCAAGCACGTTCCACAACCTGATGATCGAGAGCTATGTGCGTGGCAGCCATTACATCGTCAATGGTCTGTACATCGATGGCCGTCCGATCCTGGTTTCACCGGTTCGGGTCATGACCTCGGCGCTGGATTTCCTCGGCGGCAAATCACATGACCTGCACATGCTCGACGCCGACAACCCGATGCGCGACAGGCTGGTTCGCTATGCGCGTTCGCTGGTCGAAGATGTGCTGCCATCCGATCCGACCATGCTGTTTCATCTTGAACTTTTCGTGGATGGAAATGACGAGATCGTCCTCTGCGAAATCGCCTCGCGGTTGGGCGGGGTGTTCTTCAACCAGGAGCTGACCCACGCCTGGGGCATTGATCCGCGGATGAGCTTCCTGCGCGCGCTGCATGATCCGTTCTACCGCCCTGAGCCAATGGCCGCGCCGCTGCGGATGGTCGGGCATATCAGCATCCCGCCGCGGGTCGGTCTGCTGCGCGACGTTCCGCAAACCTGCCCGCTCAACGGTGTCCTGGAGTACCGAATTTCCGCCAGGAAGATGACCTCCTATGGCGGCATGGAATTCACCCACTCGGAAATCCTCAACGCCATCGTGGCAGGCCAGGATGAGGCCGAGTTGCGCGACAAGCTGCATCAGGTCGAAGCCTGGTTCCACGAGAGTTGCGACTGGTCGGGCAGCGAAATCGCCGCCGCGACATAGACCTTATCGCACAACCTTTCGACATTAATTGAGCTGACCTTCCTGAGCTGGACGGAATCGTCACGCCCGCAGAAAAGTGGATATCCAATGAAGACTGTGTTCGAAAGCCTTATCCCGATTCCCGTGGCGGCCCTGGGCGCATGGCTCGGTTACATGACCGGGCTTGCGCTTGGTGAGCTGATCGGCGCGATCTGCCTGGTCACGGCGCTCAGCAAAATGGGTGTGCGCATGCGCATGCCGTATCCGTTCGTGGCTACCGTGCAGTTGCTGCTAGGGGTCAGTGTCGGCTCCATCGTCACCGCCTCGATGATGCACGAGCTGACGGATTTCAGCATTCTGGTCGGTCTGCTCATCTGCATGACCACGCAAATTTTCGTCGGCTATAACTGGCTGCGGCGCATGGAGCGCTGGGGGCATTTAGAAAGCCTGCTCGGGTCCATTCCCGGCGCAATGGCGGCGGTGATGACGGTCTCGGGAGAGGAGGGCCCGGCCTCCGGGCGCATCGCGTTCGTGCACATTGTGCGTTTGCTCGCGCTGTTGCTGGTGGTGACGATCATTGCCGGTGGGCACGCCGAAAGCGCGGCGCCGGTGCTGGGCTCGTTTGATGATTACCTTGGCGTGATCCCTCCGGCGATCGCGGCTGTGGTCGCCGGTTATCTGCTGGAGCGCTTCGATGTTCCCGCGCCTTACATGTTGACCGGGCTGATTTGCTCCGCCGCGGTCAACGTCGGTTTTCCTCAAGTCCATCTGCATGTTCCCGATCCACTGGCGATCGTTGCGCTGATCCTGCTCGGCGGTCTGATCGGCATTCGCCTCAAGGACATCACGCTCAAGGATTTCGTGCGCTACATCCGCGCCGGTCTGGTGGTTACTGCCCTGACGTTCTGCACGACACTGCTGGTTGCCTTCGCGTTCAGCAAGCTGACCGGCAAGCCGTTCCTTTCGCTGTTCATGTCGTGGGTTCCTGGTGGTGTCGAGGTGATGACCGCAGCGGCTTTGCTACTCAAGCTCGATCCTGCCTTCGTGATGCTCAATCACGTGGTGCGGATGTCGATCATCCATATTTCGCCGGCGTTCCTGCCCAAACGGCTGCTGCAGGAAAACCCGCAGCCTGAACAGTAATTGCTGCAAAAAACTTCGAATGACAAGGATTGATCTCGATGAGTATTGCTATTCACGACCCAACGCTGCGCGACGGAAATCATGCTGTCTCCCATTCGCTGAGCCTGGAGGATATTGCCTCCTACTGCCAGGCTGTCGATGGCTGCGGCCTCAGCGTTGTAGAAGTCGGCCACGGAAATGGCCTGGGTGCGTCCTCCCTGCAACTCGGACTTGCGCGCTACAAAGACAGCGAGATGCTCGAAACAGCGCGAGCCAACCTGACGCATTCCAGACTCGGCATCCACATGATTCCTGGGTTTTCCAGGCTGAGCGACATCGATACCGCACTGCAGATCGGCGTCGACGTGCTGCGCATCGCGTCCCATTGCACCGAGGCCAGCCTGACCGAGAGCTACATCGAACATGCGCGGGCCAAGGGCGCGTACGTCCAGGGCGTGCTGATGATGACCCACATGGCCAGTCCCGAGACGCTGCTCGAAGAAGCATTGAAGCAGCAGCGCTATGGCGCCAATGCCCTGGTTCTGATGGATTCGGCGGGGCACTTTGACCCGGACAGCGCCCGCGAAAAGATCGGCCTACTGGTCAGGGAGCTCGCCATTCCCGTGGGTTTCCATGGTCACAACAATCTTGGACTGGCGGTCGCCAACTCGTTGGCTGCCGCCCAGGCCGGGGCGACCATCATTGACGGCTGCATGCGCGGATTCGGCGCGGGTGCCGGCAATACCCAGCTGGAGGTGCTGTGCGCGGTGCTCGAGCGCTACAAGTTCGAGACCGGGGTGAAGGTCTTTGACCTTTGCCGCGCCGTCGAGAGCCTCGAGGACTTCGCGCCGGTCAGGACTCCCACGGTGGTGAAGACTGCCAATCTGATCAGCGGCCTCTACGGCGTTTGCAGCGGGTTCGAGAAGCACGTCGCGCGCGCGGCGGCGGAGTTTCGCGTCGAGCCGCGAAAAATCTATGAAGAGCTTGCGCGATGCAACGCCGTGGCCGGCCAGGAAGACCTGATCATCTCGGTGGCCAGCCGCCTTTCTCAACCCGTCGTCGCCTGACTCTGGAACTGAAAAAATGACTTTGAAAACCGCCATCATCGGCAGTGGCAATATCGGCTGCGACATCCTGTGCAAGGTGCTCGTCCATCCGGATCTGGATTGCACGCTGGTTGCCGGTCGCTCCTTGCACTCATCCGGCCTTGCGTTCGCCCGCGAGCGCGGGGTCGCCACCACCGCGGACGGCATCGACGGCCTGTTTGCCCGGATCAACGAATTTGATCTGGTGTTCGATGCCACCTCGGCGGCCGACCATGAAGCCCACGCACCGCGCCTGATCGAGGCCGGGAAAGCGATCATCAACCTGACCCCGGCCTCTCTGGGCGCATTGTGCGTGCCGTCCCTCAACGGCGCGGAGCTGATCGAGGCGAGCAATATCAACATGATCACCTGTGGTGGCCAGGCTTCTATCCCGCTTGCGGCCGCGATCGCCCGGGCTAATCCGAGCGTGCGCTACATCGAAGTGGTGTCCTCGATCAGCGCCGAAAGCGCCGGCCCGGCCACTCGGCGAAACCTGAGCAACTACATCACTACCACCGAGAATGCGTTGAGCCATTTCACCGGCTGCAAAGACGTCAAGGCGATCCTCAACATCAATCCGGCCAAGCCGAACGTCTTTATGCAGACCGCGATTTCGGCGCTGATCGAGACGGTTGATCTGGCCGCCACCCGCCGTGAAGTGGAACGTGCCGTGACCCAGGTGCAGTCTGCCGTGCCTGGGTATCAGGTGATCGTCGATCTGCATTACAGCGAGGGACGCTTGTTCACCATGGTGCGCGTTGAAGGGGCAGGGGACTTTCTCGATCCAAGCGCCGGCAACCTCGACATCATCACTGCGACCGCAACCCACATGGCCGCGCTCATGGCCCGGGGCCGCGTGACCGAACGCGCAGCCTGACTCAGCGTAACGGAGAGACTTTTATGCCTACTCTTTCGCCAGATCTCGAATTTGCACGGTTTTGCCCGATCCTGGGTGTCGTTCAGAAGGTCAGGGAAATGCGGCATCCAGTGATCGATCTCGGTGTCGGTGTGCCGGGTTTTCTTCCGGCGCCGCATATCGTCGAGGCGGCCGTCAAGGCTGCCTGCGAACACACCGGCGGGTATGGCTCGAGCCGCGGAGATGAAGCGCTGCTGGCCGCGTATCTGGGTTACCTGCACGGACAGGGGTTCACCCACTATCGCGAGCAGAATCTGGTGGCCGGCCTCGGCGCCAAGCACCTGTTGTTCAGCGTGCTACGCGCGATCATCCGCCCCGGCGACGATGTCCTCGTATCCACCCCTTGCTGGCCAACCTATTTCGACATTGCCGATCTGGTCGGAGCGGGCGTGGTCAACGTCACCTGCTCGGCGCAAACCGATTTCAAGATGACGGCGCAAGCCCTTGATGATGCCTTATCCGACAAGGTGCGGGTGGTCATGCTGAACTCGCCGGGCAACCCTACCGGCGCCGTGTATTCCGCCGGGGAACTCGCGGCGTTGGCCGAGGTGCTGCGTAAAAAGGATGTCTGGATCATTTCGGATGACGTCTATCAGCGATTCGTCTACGACATGGATCGCTGCCCCAGTCTGCTTTCGGTCGCACCGGATCTGAGCGACCGCATCATCAAGATCGACAGCGTATCCAAGCTCTATGGGATGCCGGGCTGGCGGGTCGGCCTGTTGGCGGCCAGTGAACGGATTGCCGCGGCAGTCACCACGCTCAATTCTAACTCGATCTCGAACATCCCACCGATCCCGGCGGCAGCGGCAGCGGCGGCCTTCAGCGGTGACCAGGCGTTCTCCTACGCAGCAAGAGACCGCTTGCACAGCCAGCGCCAGGCATTGCTCACCGACTTGCAGGGGGCGCCAGACCTGAGGTTCTGCCAACCAGCGGGGGCGTTTTATCTGTTCATGGATATCAGCCAGACCCTGGGCAAATCCCTGCATGGCAGATTGATCGCCGATGACGAGGCATTTTGCGCCTTGCTGCTGGAGGAATACGGCGTTGCGCTGATTCCCGGCAGCTTTTTTGGCACACCGGGTCATGCGCGATTGTCGTACTCCGGCGATGCCGAGCAGGTCAGGTCCGGGGCCGCGCGCTTGAGAGAGTTCCTGTCCGCCATTTCGTGATTACCGGTCTGGCATGGGCGAGGTTTGGCGACGCTGAAGTGACCTGATTCGGCTAACCGCGAGCTGCTCTGCGTTCTTCTGGAGCGGGGAGTGGCTGGTCACTTCACGTCTGCTGCCGGGCTGAAGCACACGTAAGGGAAGCGGTTTTATATAAGGAAGTACTTTGATGAAAAATGCCTTTGCAATCGTCGGCTGCGGCGCGACGGCTATCGCATTCCTGCAACGTCACCTGGATCGCGTCGCTGCATACAACGCACCGGCCGGGACCATTTACCTCTTCGAAAAACGCGAAGACTTCGGGCGCGGTGCGGCTTATGAGGCTGATCTGCAGAGCAACATTCTCAATACCAAGACCGGTTTCATTACGCCCTATCCGCATCTCCCTGGTCATTTCCAGCGCTGGCTGGAGGACCATCCAGGGGCGTGGCGGCATACCTTTCCCGAGTTTCGTCCGACCCCGGAGAGCTTTGCTCCGCGGGCCTTGTTCGGCGTTTACCTGCAGGACCAGATCAAGAAGATCGTATTGCGTGGCGCCTCGCTCGGCTGCCAATTGGTGCTGATGAATGCCGAGGTCTGCGCTATCAATCTGATTGACGGAATGGAGACCGTATGGACGCGATGCGGACTGAGTATCGCCGCGCATAAGGTCTTGCTGTTCTGCGGGCCGTTGGCCACGAAAATTGATCCCGACAAGCACGACGAGCGCGTCCTGGCGACACCCTATCCGGTTGCGCGCCTGCTGAAGACAATTTCCCCGGACGAGCGGGTGGCCGTAATCGGTGCGCGGTTGAGCGCCATCGACACGGTGATCGCGCTGATTGAAGGCGGGCATCGCGAGTTGATTCGCATGCATTCGCGCAGCGGCTATTTCCCCGTGGTTCGCGGAACCCAGGAGCGCGTCGAGCTCAAGCACCTGACCCGCGAGGGCGTTCGCGCGCTGGTCGCGCAAACCGGGCCGTTGCAGATCAGTGATCTGGTCGTACTGTTTCGCAAGGAACTGGCCGCCCACGACCCGGCCTCGACAAGTGCCGTGATCCCACTGCCAGCACCGCCGGCCGACGTCATCAGCTTCATCGAGAACGAGATCAATGTCTCGCAAGCTCCGCGTATCTGGCAGGCCATCCTCTATGCAACCAACGGCTTTATCGAACACCTTTGGCAAGCGCTGGACGACACTGCACAAGCCAGGTTCATGAGCGAGTATTTCAGCTTCTTCATGGCTTACCGCGTCTCCATCCCGGCGGAAAACGCGCGCAAGATCCTCGGTTACCTGCGAAGCGGCCAGTTGGAGTTCGTCCCCGGTGCGTTCGCCGCGCCCGAGCCAGTTGATGTGCCGGGACTGAGCATTCGCGGGGCTGGCTGGGAGCATGTCTATGATCGGGTGATCTACGCAACTGGCTTTCCTCGAGATGCGAACCTCATTGAGTCGACCTTGCTGGGCTCGCTGATCAAGAACGGCACGGCCACCTGTCATCCGATGGGTGGCATCTGCGTCGACCCGGATACCTACCGCATTCAGGGCCGGACGGGCTTGGCACGGCAGATTTATGCGGTCGGCGAGCTAACGGCGGGGCAGTTCTTCTTCACCTCTGCGCTGGAAATCAATGGGCGACACGCCTTCTGTTGCGCGGACGCGATGCAATGGCGCGAAGAAACGCACAGGGTTGAGCGCGTGGAAGAGCATGTCTGAGAAATAGGGCACGGTAGGCACGGGTCTCGAATCCCAGTTCTGTATACAGACGCCGCCCGTGCATTGAATGCCCACACGGTGAGCTTCAGGTCGTCGGCGCCATTTTCGATGGCCCAGTCTCGAACCTGTCGTATAAGCTCGCGCCCGATACCGTTGCCCCAGAACTGCTCGTCTACGCACACTGACCCAATCCGCACCGAATCGAGGGGCTGCATCAGCGAGCCGCTGCTGGATGACAGGCCGGCAGTGATGAACCCCACTGGTTTTTGGCCTACTGCCGCGATAAAGGCAACCTGACCGGGTTGTTCAAAAAACTTCATCCAGTGCGGAAGGTCACGATGCCGCCGAGCGGGCGCTCGATTTCCACTTCCCGTCGATTGCCGACATCAAAGCCACCTCGCGCGCACCCAGCACCCTGTTTTTCGTCGACCCAGAGGCCACCACCGAAACCCTGGTGGTTTATTTGTGCGAGACGCTGTCCTCGGTCGACGTCATGGTCCATTACTTGGTGGATCATCTAGACGGTGGGGCGCGCAATGCCCTGCTGGGCATTTCAAACAGCATCATGCTGGCAGAGATCACGGCGAAACGAGTGCTGGATCAAATCGACCCACCTGCGTAATTGCAGTCCGCTGTGGCGATCGGGGGCAAGTCCCCTCGCCACAGTTTGCTGTTCAAGGCTGTAGCAATCAGCTTCCCGCCTGTTTATTCAACGCCGCTTCAGCCGCCGCAATTTCAGCCTGCCGCTTGACGATCATGTCGCCAATCGGCGGACCCTGGAAGCGTCGGGCTTCAAAGCCGAACCAGACAATAGCCGTCAAAACCAGAAACCCAATGGTGATATACAACGCCCAATCGTTCGGCGGCTGAATGCCGATAACGAAAATAATCACCATCGAGAGGATCGAGAGGATGGCAAACACGGAGTACCAGAAGCGTCCCATGTTCCACGGCCCCATGGTGGGCCACTTCGAAGTCCCGTAGGTAAACAGGCCCAGCACGATGGGGATGACGAAGGAGAAGAACAGGAAGATCACCGTGCAGGACACCACGATGGTATAGACCGGCGTCTCACCGACCGATATCACCGACGATCCCCAGACGAACAACACCGCGAGGGTGGCTCCGGTCCAGATCGCCGCCACCGGGCTGCGAAGGGTAGGCGAGACCGAGGCCAGTGCTTTGGAGAAGGGCAGGCCGCCGTCACGGGAGAACGCGAAGATCATGCGTGAGACCGAGGTCACGGTCGCCAGCCCGCAGAGAAACTGCGAGATGAAAATGGCCACGTACAGCGCCGTTTTTACCGTCGGGTTCACCTGAGTGTCCATGGCCCAGAAAAACACGCTCCAACCATGCTTGGCCGCCTCATCCATGTTCGGCAGCATCAGCACAAACGAACTGAGCATGACCCAGCCAAACAGCAACGACCAGACCACCGACATGACCATGCCGCGTGGCACTGACATGGCCGCATTTCGGGTCTCTTCCGAAGTATGCGCGGAGGCGTCATAACCCGTGATGGTATAAATCGGCAAGAGCAGGCCGAGCATGAAAATCCAGCCGTTCGACACCTGTGGCCATACGCTGCCGCCCGCCTCGCCGGAGTAGTTGCTGAAGGTCCATAACCGGGCGAACTCATAACTGGGCGCCGATATCAGGCAGACGATGGTCAGTGCGAGCGCCGTGGCGAAGATCAGATACCCCGAGAAGTCGGTGAGCTTCGCCGTCAGGCCGATACCCAGGTGGTTACACAAGGCCTGGAGGCCGGTCAGAATCGCCAGAAAAATCACCCGGGTCGTGGTGGTGTCTTCCATCCCCAGAGCCGGTCCGAAGGCGCCGAAAAAGAAGTAATAGGTACCGACGTTAATTGCACCGAGCACGGTGACCAGCCCCAGCAGGTTGAACCACGCGGTCAGCCAGCCGGTAAAGCGGTTACCGAGTATCGAGCCCCAGTGATAGAGCCCGCCAGCGGTAGGGTAGGCTGAGGAAATCTGCGCCATGGCCATGGCGAAGACCCCGGAGATCAGGCAACCGATCGGCCAGCCGATGCCGATTGACGCACCGCCCGCACCCGAGGTGCCCTGGGCGAGTGAATTGATACCACCCGAGAGAATGCAGATGATCGAAAAGGAAATGGCAAAGTTGGAGAAAACGCCCATCCGTCGCGACAGCTGCTGGGCATAGCCCATGCTGTGCAGCACCTTGACGTCATCGTCTTGCGGCGCGCTTGTGCCGGGCTGGCTTGCTGGCTTCATGTTGTGTGCCCCTTGTCAGGTTTTGGTACAGGCCGAACTGAGCCGCCTTAGGCTGCTCCTACAGACGGCCGTGGTAAGCCGCTGCGAAAATTTCTGCCGCGCCATTTCGGGTCAATGGCAGCGGGTTGCCGCCGGCGCAAGGGTCGACAATCGCCATGTCCGCGATCAGGTCGGCCTGCCGATCATCCACCCCCAGCTCAAACAGCGTGTGGGGCACGCCGATGTCCTTGCGCAACTTGAGGACGAAGGCCAGAAAACTGTCGAAGCCGGGCGAGGGCAGACGCAAATAAGCCGCGAGGCGGGTGATGCGCTCCTCGATGGCCGGGCGATTGAACTTCAGGACATAGGGCATGAACACGGCATTGGTCATGCCGTGATGGGTGTCGTACAGGGCACCCACCGGATGTGAGAGGGCGTGCATCCCGCCCAGACCTTTCTGAAAGGCGGTAGCGCCCATCGCGGCCGCCGCGAGCATTTCCGCTCGCGCCTCTAGGTCCGAGGGTGTATGTACGGCTCGCACCAGGGCATTGGCGACCAGGCGCATGCCTTCCACCGCAATGCCTTCGGCCATGGGATGAAAGCCGGGGGCGCAATAGGACTCCAGGCAATGCGCAAAAGCATCCATGCCGGTGCCAGCGGTGACCTTTGCCGGCATGCCAACGGTGAGGGCCGGGTCGCTGATGACCACGCGCGGCATCATTTTCGGGTGGAAGATGATGCGCTTGGTGTGCGTACGCTCATCGATGATCACCGCTGCACGCCCCACCTCGGAGCCGGTACCCGCCGTGGTCGGCACCGCAATGATCGGGGCGATGCTGCTTTCGTCGGCGCGTGTCCAATAGTCGCCGATGTCTTCGAAATCCCAGACCGGGCGGGTCTGGCCGCTCATGAAGGCGATGAGCTTGCCCATGTCCAGGCCGCTGCCACCGCCGAAGGCGACCACGCCATCGTGTTTGCCGGCGCGCCAGGCCTCGAGCCCGCCCGCCAGATTGGCTTCGACGGGGTTGGGTTTAAGGTCGCAGAACAGCGCGACGCCAAGGCCGGCGGCGCGCAAGGCATCCAGCGCTGACGTGGTGATCGGTGCACGCGCCAGGCCACTGTCGGTGACCAGCAACGGTCGTTGGATACCTTGACTGCGGCAGATCTCGGCAAGCTCGGCAATGCGGCCGACACCGAAGCGGATGCTGGTGGGGTAGTTCCAGTTCGCGGTCAGGCTCATGGCTCAGATCTCGTGGCGCAAATGGAAGGATTTTGCTCGGGTCAGGTTGTCATAGCCCAGGCGCGACAGCGTGACGCCGCGCCCGCTGTTCTTCACCCCAGTCCAGGCCAGGGCCGGGTCGAGGTAATCGCAGCGGTTCATGAACACGGTGCCGGTGTCGATCTCGTTGCCCAGGTGTTCGGCGGCGGCAAGGTCTTGCGTCCAGATGGAAGCGCTGAGCCCGAACTCACTGTCGTTCATCAGGGCGATGGCTTCGTCGTCGCTGGCGACCGACATGATGCCGACCACCGGGCCGAAGCTTTCCTCACGCATCACTGACATTTGATGGGTGACATCCACTAATACCTGCGGCGCGAGGTAGGCGCTGCCCGGCACGTCGGCAGGAAAATCCTTTGGATCGATCAGCGCCCGAGCGCCCTGTGTCAGTGCTTCGGCGATCTGACTACGCACGAACTCAGCAGCGCTCGGTGTCACCAGCGGACCGAGCGTGGTGGCTTCGTCCAGCGGGTTGCCCAGCACGTAGTGGCGAGTCAGCGCGACGAAGCGTTCGACAAAGGCGGGGTAGATTCTTTCATCGACATAAATGCGCTCCACGGCGCAGCAGCTTTGTCCGGAGTTGAAGAAGCTGCCGTCCACCAGGTTTTCCACCGCGTGTTCGAGGTTGGCGTCTGCGCGGACGTAGGCCGGGTCTTTGCCGCCGAGTTCCAGGCCCACGCCGAGGAAACCTCCGACAGCAGCGTGTTCAATGGTCTTGCCGGCTTCGACCGAGCCGGTGAAGTTCACCTGCTGCACGCGTCCTGAGGCAATGATCATCGCGGTATGGAGATGACTTAGCAGCAGGTTTTGGAACAATCCTTCGGGCAGATTGGCACGACGAAACACCTCGGCGAACCGTTCACCCACCAGCAGCGTTTGCGACGCGTGTTTGAGGATGACGCTGTTGCCGGCCATCAGCGCCGGGATGATCGTATTCACCGCCGTCAGGTAGGGGTAGTTCCAGGGTGCGACGACCAACACCGTACCCAACGGCTCGCGTTTGATACAGCGTCGAAAACCGGCGACAGGCGTGGGTTCAAGCGCTGCCAACGCTTCAGGCGCAATGGCGATCATATGGCGGGCACGCTCTTCGAACCCGCGCAGTTCGCCAGCGCCAAAACGCACCGGGCGGCCCATCTGCCAGGCCAGTTCCGGCACGATGTCAGCCTTCATTGCCAACATCGCGTCCACCGCGGCGCTGCAAAAGGCGGCGCGTTCGCTCAGCGGCCGACGTTTCCATTGCGCCTGGGCAGCTTCGGCAGCCGCCAGCGCCTGGTCAATCTGCGCAGCATCGGCGCAGCGGCGTTCGGCGTAGACCCGGCCATCGACCGGTGAGATGAGTTGAATGGTCGAGGTCATGGTGGTCTCAATAGCGCTCGAAGCCGCGCTGCAGTTCCCAGTCGGTTATCCGCCGGTCGTACTCTTTCTGCTCCCATTCGGCGGTGTGCACGTAGTGGTCGACCACTTCATCACCGAACGCCTCGCGCAACATGGTCGAGGCCTGGAGCGAGGCGCTGGCTTCGCGTAGCGTCTTCGAGACTTCAGGCAAATGCTCGTCGACGTAGGCATCACCCTCGAAGGGCGGCGCGAGGGTGAGCTTCTCGTCGATACCGGCCAGTCCCGCAGCGATCAAGGCGGCGAAGGCCAGATAAGGGTTGAGGTCGGCACCGCCGATGCGACATTCGATGCGGATGGCTTTGCTGCCTTCTGCGCACAAACGAAAGCCTGCAGTGCGATTGTCCCGACTCCACACCGCCCGGGTCGGTGCAAAGGTGCCGGCCTGAAAGCGCTTGTACGAATTGATGTAGGGCGCGAGAAAACAGGTGATGTCGTTGGCATATTTGAGCTGCCCGGCCACCCAGGAGCGCATCAGTTTCGACATGCCAAACTCCGCCTTGGCGTCGAAGAACAGCGGCTTTTTGGCGCTCTTGTCCCACAGCGAATTGTGGATGTGGCTGCTGGAACCGGCGGCGTCATAGCGCCACTTGGCCATGAACGTGATCGCCTTGCCCTGCAGTTGCGCGATCTCTTTGCAGGCGTGCTTGATGATGACGTGGTGGTCGGCCATGGTCAGGGCATCGGCATAACGGATGTTGATTTCTTCCTGGCCCGGGCCCCACTCACCCTTGGAATTTTCCACGGGAATACCGCAGGCCTGCAGATGCTTGCGAATCGCCCGCAGCACCGGTTCCTCCCGGGTGGTCTGCAGGATGTTGTAATCCTCGATGTAGTGACCGGCCGTCTTCGGCTTGTGGTAGTTACGCTCGTGGATGGCCTCGTAGCTCTCGTCGAACAGATAGAACTCCAGTTCCGAGGCGAACATGCCGGTGTAGCCGCGCTCGCGCAGTCGCTCGACCTGCTTTTTCAGGATCGCCCGCGGGCTGTGTGGCAGGTCGCGTCGATGGTGATGATCGAGCACATCGCAGAGCACCAGCGCCGTGCATTCAAGCCAGGGCACCCGTCGCAACGTGGCCATGTCGGGCTTGAGCACAAAGTCGCCATAGCCTTTGCTCCAGCTGGCCGCGGCGTAACCTGGCACCGGCTCCATGTCGATGTCGTCGGCCAGCAGGTAATTGCAGCAGTGGGTTTCTTCATGGCCGCTGTCGATAAAAAACTCGACCTGGAATCGCTTGCCGACCAGTCGCCCCTGCATATCGACCATGCACACCAGCACGGTATCGATCTCGCCGGAGGCGGCGGCACGTTTGAGTTCGGCTAAGCTGAGGAAGGGCTCGGTCATCACGTCAGTCCTGCGTGAATTGTTTGGGCCTGTCTGAAATAGCTGTTGCAGACGCTCTCCAGAACAAACCAAAACCTGCAGACGCGAGCATCGTGAGCAATGAGCTGATGTAAGCGTAGCCTACTGCCGCAGAGTGCAAGTTTCGGAAATCGAAGGCTGATGATTCTGTTCGCACCTCCCACGCGAGGACACAAAGATGGCAAAGAAGAGAGAGCACAACACCTACCAACGTCTCGAACAGCAGTACCCGGATTACTTGGCCGCAGTGGAAGCCCTGGGTACGGCGGTGCGTCACACCGGCCCACTGGAGGAGATCGTTGTCCAGCTGATCCAGCTCGGTGCCGCGGCGGCCATTCGCTCTGAGGGCGCGGTGCACAGTCATACCCGACGGGCACTGGAGGCGGGCGCTACACCAGAACAGATCCGTCACACGCTGATCTCACTTACCAGCACGATCGGTTTCCCCACCGTCGTTGCGGCCATCAGTTGGACGGATGATGTGATTGAGACGTGAACGAGTTCGCTGAAACGCAGAACGCCTACCAGCCTTTCACGCCACTCATATCGGGTAACTTGTGCGCAATGCCCTTGTGGCAGTCGATGCAAGTGGCTTCACCCTTGGCCAGTGACGTCGAGTGCATGGCCGCGGCGCGCTTGCTCTGCCGGGTAAAGTCCATGAACTCGAAGTTGTGGCAGTTGCGGCATTCGCGAGAGTCGTTGGCCTTGAGCCTTGCCCATTCATGTTCGGCGAGCTCGCGCCGCAGCGTGAGAAATTTGTCACGTGTATCGATGGTTCCGAAAATATTGCCCCAGACCTCCTTCGACGCCTGCATCTTGCGCGCGATTTTATGGGTCCATTCATGGGGGACGTGGCAATCAGGGCAACTGGCGCGCACGCCGGAACGGTTGGTGTAGTGAATCGTGTCCTTGAGTTCGACGAAGACGTTGTCACGCATTTCGTGGCAGGAAATGCAGAACTTCTCAGTGTTGCTCAGCTCGAGCGCGGTGTTGAATCCGCCCCAGAAAATGATCCCGGCGACAAAGCCGCCCAGCGTCAGAAAGCCCAGGCTGTAATAGATGCTCGGACGACACAGGATGCCCCAGTAGTCCCTAAGCAGGGCGAACAGTGCTTTCATGTTGCCTCCTCAGGGTTTCTGCGCGGCGTTGGCATCGTTTTGAAGTATTTTGTCGATGGTCTCGAAGCTGTTTTCCACCAGAGGCAGCACATCTGTTTGCGGCACGTGGCATTGGTTACAGAAGTAACGACGCGGTGATACCGCCGCGAGTGCCTGACCGTCGCGGTCCATGTAGTGGGTGATGCTGATCATCGTCGCCTGGGTCCGTGCGCTGTTGGCCCGGCTGTGACAGGACAGGCACTTGTTGCCGTTCTTGTCGATCTGATAACCGAGGATGGTATGGGGGATGGTGGGCGGCTGGTCCGGGTAGTTGCGTTCGCGCTTCAGGTCTTTGTTTTCTTCGTTGGCAATGGGCGGGGCCGGCATGCTCTGGGTCAAGGTGCCACCGGGCCGGCGCCCATCCGGCCCTGACGCATCGAGGGGGTAGTCGACTTCTGCAGCGATCACCACACCAATCCCAGCGAGCAGGAGCAATGGCAGGATTCGAAAAGGCATGACGGTTCTCCTCAGGCCACGCTGATCAACTCGATTCGTATCGCGCATTTTTTGTAGTCGGTTTGCTTGGAGATCGGATCGGTGGCGTCGAGCGTGACCTTGTTGATCAGCTTGTTGGCATCGAAAAACGGCACGAAAACCAGTCCTTGCGGAGGTTTGTTACGCCCGCGGGTCTCGATGCGCGCACGGATCTCACCGCGTCGACTGATCAACTTCACTTCACTACCACGCCGGGCCTTCAAGGCCTTGGCATCGTCGGGGTGCATGTAGACCAGCGCGTCCGGCACCGCTTTGTACAGTTCTTCGACGCGTTGGGTCATGGTGCCCGTGTGCCAGTGTTCCAGGACGCGTCCGGTGCTCAGCCAGAACGGGTAATCGGCATCCGGGGCTTCGGCTGGCGGCTCGTAGGGGAGGGCGAAGATGATCGCCTTCTTGTCGGGGTAGCCGTAGAACTGCACCTCGCTGCCTTTCTCCACGTAGGGGTCCAGCCCCTCGCGGTAACGCCAGCGGGTTTCCTTGCCGTCGACCACCGGCCAGCGCAGACCCCGTTCGCTGTGGTAGCGGTCGAACGCGGCGAGGTCATGCCCGTGGCCGCGACCGAACTGGGCGTACTCCTCGAAGAGGCCTTTTTGCAGGTAAAAGCCAAAGACCTTGGCTTCATCGTTTTTGTATCCGGCTTCCATTTGCTCGACCGGGAACTGGTCTACCTGGCCATTCTTGAAAAGCACTTCAAACAGGGTTTTGCCCTTGTACTCAGGAGCCTTGGCCAGTAACTCGGCGGGCCAGGTTTCATCGGTGGTGAAGCGCTTGGAAAATTCCACCAACTGCCACAGGTCCGATTTGCCGTCCCCTGGCGCGCTCACTAACTGGTGCCAGAATTGCGTACGCCGCTCGGCGTTGCCGAAGGCACCTTCCTTTTCCACCCACATGGCGCTGGGCAGGATCAGGTCGGCGGCTTGCGCGGAAACGGTGGGGTAGACATCGGAGACAATCACGAAATTATCCGGGTTGCGCCAGCCCGGCAGGACTTCCTGCATGATGTTCGGCCCGGCGTGCATATTATTGCTGGCCTGGGTCCAATAAACGTTGAGCACGCCGTCTTTGAGCATGCGGCTTTGTTCCACCGCGTGAAAACCGGGCTTCTCCTGAATAGTGCCGGCTGGAAGTTTCCAGATTTTTTCGGCGATGGCGCGGTGCTTGGGGTTGGTCACCACCAGATCGGCAGGCAACCGGTGGGAGAACGTCCCGACTTCACGTGCGGTACCACAGGCCGATGGCTGGCCGGTCAGCGAGAAAGGGCTGTTGCCCGGCTCGCTGATTTTGCCGGTGAGCAGATGGATGTTGTAAATCAGGTTGTTGGCCCAGACGCCGCGAGTGTGCTGGTTGAAACCCATGGTCCAGAACGACACAACCTTGCGCTTGGGGTCTGCATACAACTCGGCCAGGGCCTTGAGTCGTTCAGCCGAGACCCCCGTCTCTTTGGCGGTTCGCTCCAGCGTGTAAGGTTTGACGAACGCTGCGTATTGTTCGAAGGAAATATCCGTCCAGGTATTGGCCTTGCCGGCATTTTTCGCCTTCATTTCCCGTGGATCGTCAGGGCGCAGGCCGTACCCGATATCGTCAGTGCCTTTGGCAAACCGTGTGTGCTTGCTGATGAAATCCTGGTTCACCGCGCCGCTTTCAATGATGTGGTTGGCGATGTAGTTAAGGATCAGCAGATCAGTTTGCGGCGTGAACACCATGGGGATATCGGCCAATTCGAAACTGCGGTGTTCGAAGGTGGACAGTACTGCAACTTTCACGTGAGGCTGGCTCAGGCGCCGGTCGGTGACCCGGCTCCAGAGCACCGGGTGCATCTCGGCCATGTTCGAGCCCCAGAGCACGAAGGCATCGGTGGCTTCGATGTCGTCGTAGCAACCCATCGGCTCATCCATGCCAAAAGTGCGCATAAAACCCATCACCGCCGAGGCCATACAATGGCGGGCGTTGGGGTCGATGTTATTGCTGCGAAAGCCTGCCTTCATCAGCTTGTTGGCGGCGTAGCCTTCCCACACGGTCCATTGCCCGGAACCGAACATGCCAACCGACTCGGGACCTTTACTCTTCAAGGCTTCCTTGAATTTCGACTCCATGATGTCGAAGGCCTTCTCCCAGCTGATCGGCTGGAATTCGCCCTGCTTGTCGTATTGGCCATTCTTCATGCGCAAAAGCGGTTGGGTCAGGCGATCTACGCCATACATGATTTTGGAAAGGAAATAGCCCTTCACGCAGTTCAGTCCACGGTTGACCTCTGCCTTGACGTCGCCGTGGGTGGCGACCACACGGTTATCCCGAGTGGCAACCATCACGCTGCAACCGGTGCCGCAGAAACGGCAGGGCGCTTTGTTCCAGTCCAGGGTGACCATGTCCGCTTCGGTCACCAGATTACTGGCGGAGGTAACAATCGGCAGCCCGGCAGCGGCGGCTGCGATAGCGGCGGCCTGGGCCTTGACGAATGCTCGGCGCGACATGCTCATTCGATATCTCCTTCGGGTTCGAGGAGTTCGTGATAGATCAACGCGGCGTTGAGTACGCCCGGCAGGTTGTTGATCTGTTCGATGCGTTGAAGGATCTGGCTTTCGTGCACGGCCTCAAGGACCACCACCAGTTTTCCGGCAGCACTTTCCTGATGCAGCTCCAGGCCGTCCAGCAAACGCAGGTTGGCTTTAACGGCGTCGAACAATTCAGGCCTGGCAAGTACTACAAGACTGGCAATATGCAGGGCTTCGTCCATGTGCTGGCTCCAATAGGCTTTTAGAAAGGCTATTAGTTAGGGGGTCCAGGTGGGCCGTACAACATCTGAAAAAACCAGACGATAAAGCCGTAACCGCCGACGATAGCAACCGACAGCAGCGGAAAGAGGCAGACAACAAGAAAGAGAAACAGCCGGGTCTCCTTGCGTCGCTCGGGTTTGCGTTCTTCAGCCAAGGGCATTAATCATTCTCCAGCCGAACTTGCACTCAGACTAGATCACGAAGTTTTCGCAAGTTTTCTGGCATGAGCTTTTAACGACCGACGGTGAATTATTCCTGTTCGGGTGTTACATAGGGTTATAACGCTTTGAATCGTTACTTCGTCTGGTTACCAATGTGCGCTGTATTGATAGATGTTCGCATTCAATAATTGTTCTTGATGAGGCATTTCGCCAGCGGTCCATTCATGCAAAATCTGCCAACAGTGTTTGTCCAGTGGACTGCTGTTTGAGGGAGGGGTAAACACCTAGTATCGTCTCTACCTCGTGAGCAAATAGGTAAGTATCCATTCGCTCACGAGGTTGACTTTTGACGATAAGTGAACATGATGAAAATTTCAAAACTTGTGATGTTTCTTGCACTTGGCGTTTTAGGTGCGCCGGCATTTGCAGGCGAGAGTCATTCAACTGCCGCGGACAGCAAGCTGCCTGTTGAAACGTACACTTACGATACGAAACTGGATATCAAAAAAGTCATCACAGTGACCGATATTCCCGACCAGTGCGGGCCAGTCCCTGCACACATGACGTATGAAGACTCTCAGGGTCAACGGCATGTCCTGCAGTATCAAGTCATGGGAACTGGCTGTTCAAATGGTTGAGTACTGTGCGGACGGTGGAGGGTCGACACTCCATACCTGCTGCGCTAGAACTTTAAAAACGTTGTTATCGTTTTCTGGGTGAAGCTACGATTTTTTCATCGGACGCCAACACACCTGGGATATAACTTTTAAGAAACTCCTGGCGACCAGACGCCAAAGATGTGGCCAGAATCAAGGCGCCGGTGATGCGCGCGCTGGCGGTCAAACCACCCAAGGTTAACAACGCCGCTCGATCCAGAAATTCACGCCGGTTGATCTTGCCGTGGGCGTAGTAGTCGTACAGTTCGAGCAATTCCGGGGCAAAATCTTTCGCAGTGAGACGGGTCATCTGTGCGCTTCCTCTTGGGCCGATTGCTCTGTCGGCTGGACAGCGTGAGCGATACCTATCGAGCGTAGCCGCTCAAAAAAAAGAGGCCTCGAAGACTGGGTGAAAACGTGGAGAGGTGACTCAAGCAAACGCCCGAGATTGTTTGGGGCGCTTGCTTTTGGGGGTAGGACGCGGCTGCCTGGAACTTACCGCTATCAATCGCCATCAGTTCACCTACGGCCAAGCTCGAATCGTCAGGGGGGTAGCTAAGTTTTCACGCAATCTGTGATGGTCGATTTTTTTTGAGTTTTTGTTTTTACTAATTATGTAAATTTAACTAAGTTTTCATAGGCTGCTGTTTTTTAAAAGTTAACTGGACAGTCTTTGGTTTAAGCGCAGAGGTCCAGATTTTTAGCTCCGCTGCAATATGTGTAGAATTATTTCGAAGATACAATATGAAACAAATAGTCGGTTGAATCGTAATGTAACGAAATTATAGAAATGTTCCTGTTTCCAACGAGAAAAATTTATTTTCTTACATTGCGGGCAATCGTCTGAGGTCAAAACATGGAGTTCGACGTCGTTGTTGTAGGAGCAGGAGCAGTTGGTGGATCAATCGCGTATGAGTTGTCCACGCGAGGTTTAAATGTCTGTCGAGTCGGTGAGACTGATCGTACAAATGCTGCGTCAAGGGCTGCCGGAGCGATGAATGGATGTTTCGGGGAGGTAACAAGCGGCCTGCTGGCAAGTGATTTTGGTCGATTGAAATTAGACATGGATCGACAAGCTCAACACCTGTGGTCAAGTTGGGCGGAGCGCTTGGCAATTTCTTCAGGTGATTCTAGTTCGTTGTTTACCGCGATTGGGACCCATGTGCTGCTCAACACCGCCGGCATGGATGAGGTGGACAGCGTTAACTTCGACACCATCGAGAGAACCCTTCGTGAGTATGGTGAGCCGTTTGAAATAGTTGATCCGCGCAAAATGGAGTGGCTGAAGCCCAACCATCTGGTTCGCCCTCTGCGTGGGTTGTACATACCCAACGAGCATTCCGTGAA
This sequence comes from Pseudomonas sp. MDT1-16, assembly GCF_054898115.1. Taxonomy (NCBI): domain Bacteria; kingdom Pseudomonadati; phylum Pseudomonadota; class Gammaproteobacteria; order Pseudomonadales; family Pseudomonadaceae; genus Pseudomonas; species Pseudomonas sp. MDT1-16. The sequence continues at coordinate 3,548,910 of NZ_CM142717.1, read as the reverse complement.
TTCTCATCTTTTGCTGGAGAAACTGGATGCTGCATTTGTCTCAGAGGGTGGCACTCTGAAAAATGAGAACGCCCAACGCGTGTTGGTTGAGGGTGAGGTAGTCACCGGCATTGAGTTATGCAGTGGAGAGGTTCTTTGGGCAAGAAAAGTTGTGATTGCGGCAGGCGTTCAATCTTTAGACCTGCTTAGTGATATCGACGAGCTCGTAAAGAAAATTCCACCGTTGTTCAGTGGATATGGCGTTTCAATTCTCGTGAAAATGCCAGAAGGGGTTGAGTTGCCGAGTTCTGTCATACGGACGCCAAATCGTGCTTTTGCGTGCGGCTTGCACTGTGTCCCTCGTGGGGACGGAGTCTTGTATCTGGGAGCTACTAATATAATTTCGGAGCGGCCTAAACAACAGGCTCTCATATCGGATGTTCAGTTTTTGCTTGACTGTGCTGTTGATCAACTGAACCTGGACCTTCATAGCGCTGAAATCATTTCCATACAGGTTGGCAACAGGCCAATTCCGGCAGATGGTTTTCCATTGATTGGCGAGTGCGGCATCGAAGGTCTTTGGCTTGCAACAGGCACCTACCGAGACGGCCTGCACCAGTCACCATTGTTGGCGCGGTATATAGCTAATTGCCTTACCGATATAGATACTCCCGATCTAGATCTCAGCCCTTTCAAACCTGTACGTGCTCCGTTATCCGGGTTTGCCCGCGAAAATACGGTCAGGGAAACGGTACAGCAGATGTTTGCCACAGGATATGAGTATCGTTGGGATATAAAACCTTACTGGTTTCCTTTGCTGGATGAAGGGCTATCGCGCAATTACGAACAACTTATAAATGATTTGCACTCGTCATTTACGCCTCCGCCGGAGTTGGTCGCATTCTCCTATCTGTATGAGTCAATTTTGAAAAGACTTGCGCAGTATTACAAGGAGTGGTCATGAGTCTTACGGATCGTGAGTACCTTGCTATTAGTCAAGCGCGGGCCATGTTGCAAGCGTCTGGTGTCTGGGACTTGGAAGAAGATTTGAGTTGTCTTATAGATCGCTATATCGAACGGGTGGATAAAAGTCGTGCGCTCAATGAATTTATGTTAGCGGTTAAAGAGCGCTGTAACCGAATTCCTCTCGGTCATATTGTTGGCATGGTGGAGTTTGACGAAATGCCGCTGGTGGTCGGTAGCGGCGTGTTTATCCCCCGCCCTCACAGCAAAATCATTCACAAGTGGCTGGAGACCTGTGCTGTGCTGCGACCGGGTGCTAGTGTCCTCGATTTGTGTGCAGGAAGCGGCGCGATTGGCTTGGCGATCGCACGACGTAGACCGGATCTGAAAGTGACATGCGTGGAGTTTGATGAGATAGCGGTGCAGTACCTCAAGCGCAATATCGACCGACTGGCCTGCAAGGGGGGGCAGGTCAATCACTTGCAGGCTGACATTCGCGACAAACAGGCATTTACGCGATTCACAGATCAGGTTGGTTTGATTGTCGCTAATCCTCCGTACGTCCCACAGTTCCAAGAGTTGTTGCCTGAGTGGAGCGATCACCATCCACGGGTGTCGGTCTATTCCGGGACCGATGGTCTTGAACTGATACGGCACATCATCTCGCTCGCGAACCAGTTACTAAGTCGTGAAGGTTGGCTAGTCATTGAGCATGGTGAGGAGCAGGCCAAAGCGGTGCGCGAACTGTTCAAGCAGAGTCAGCTGACAAATACACAAACTGTAATCGATAAGGAAGCGTCCGACGCCTCGGGCAGCTCAGTAATGACCATCGGATGCAAATCTCAGTGATTTTTAGAAAGGAGTTTAGCTATGGATGTGCAAACTAGACAAGACTGGATGAGCATTCGTCGCGGCAACACCACTGGTGCACTGGCGCAGGCTTACGAGGAAGGGCTGACAGGTTTTACCGTTGCGAGTCGTGCGGGTAAGCACATTACCTTGCAGGACGGAGGCACATTCATAGAGTTTGTTTCCTGTTCGTACTTGGGCTTGGAAACCCACTCGGCATTGATCGATGCCGCACACCAGGCTATGGAAACTTCCGGATTGCACCTGTCGTCTTCTCGAAGTGCAATGCGCCCACGTTACCTGCCTCAACTGGAAGAGTTGCTTTCTCAGATTTACAGAGGTAGCGGCGTTGCGGTGTTTACCTCTACCAGCAGTGTCCATTTAGGTGTTTTACCGTTGCTGGGGAGTGGTTCGTTGGGTGGGTATCCGGTCAAAAGACGAATCCATTGGCTGATGGACAAAACCGCCCATGCTTCGATGCAGGTACTTAGGGGGATTTTGGACCAGTTCGGACCTGTTTCTAGAGTTGAGTCCACCAGTCAAGAATCAATGACCACAGCGCTGAAAGACTGCATCGACAAAGGTGAAACTCCAGTGCTCTTGATCGATGGAATTGGTTCGATGAGTGGTCTTGTACCCATCGCTGAGCTCTCTCGGCAGCTAGAGTCGGCACAGGGATACTTATACGTAGACGATGCTCATGGTATTTCGATCGTCGGACGACATGGTGCGGGATATGCCTTTTCAACAGTTGATCACTCATTACCTGCAAATATTATTCTGGCAGGGTCTCTCTCCAAAGCCTTTGGTGGCGCGGGTGGTTTTGTCGTGGTTTCAGATCCACGGGATGTTGAAGTTATCCGAACCCTGGCGAATCCGCTGATATTTGGTCATTCCATTATGGTGCCCATGTTGGCGGCGAACGTTGCCTCGGCGAAAATCCATCTCAGTGAAGAGATCGATATTTTGCAACGGCGACTTTGGGAAAATGTCGCCCTTTTAGATTCCCTCACCGACAACCAGTTGCTCAACGCAGGTATCCAGTCACCTGTCAGAGGAGCCTTCTTTGAAACAGAGGAGGCCGGCTTGCAGGCTGCGAGAATCCTGCGTGACCAAGGCATGCTGCTCTTTCCGGTGTTTTACCCAATCATTGCCAAAGGCAAAGCGATGCTGCGTTTTGCAATTTCAGCAGACCACAGTGGCAAAGACATCAGGTTATTGGGGGCTGCTCTAGGGGCTATGACGAGCAAGGGGATATGGACGCCTGCTATCAATGAGCGGGATCACGCCTGACTGGCGACTCTCTTCCAGAAATTGGCTAACGGAGGTGCAAAAGATGAAACGACAGGGACAGTTATCACAGACAGGCACGTCTAACATTTTGCAGCCGCAGCGCGAGCGGCTTGACTCGATAAATTTGCAAGTTGTCGACCTGCTTTCTGAGCGAATGAAAGTGTGCATGGACATTGCCCGGCTCAAAGCCATCCATGGTATTGCGATGATGCAACCCGGACGAGTTTCCTACGTGCTCGATATGATTAAGATTAGGTCGGAGGCGGTAGGATTGAGGCCGGAATATGCCGAGTCGATATTCAAACTGATTATAGAAGAGACGTGTACTCAGGAAGACGTCCTGATCAATCAGTGTCTGGCCCCGGGGCGACCCTCATGAAAATATTGCTGATTGATAACTTTGATTCCTTCACCCAGAACATCGCTCAGTATTTGTATGAGGTGACAGGCATTTGCGCGGATGTAGTCAAAAATACACTTGCGTACAATGAATTGGGCATCGAAAAATATGACGCTGTAGTGCTGTCGCCCGGTCCAGGGCACCCCAGTCAGGAGGGGGATTTCGGTGTGTGCGGTGACGTCATCCTCCGTTCGCCTGTCCCGTTGCTTGGTATTTGTCTAGGCCACCAAGGAATCGCTCAATTTCTTGGGGGGACGGTGGGGTACGCTCCCAACCCTGTGCATGGCTACCGCAGTCGGATTACTCATTCAGGTAAAGGGCTCTTTCGAGACTTACCGGAGCAGTTCGAAGTGGTCAGATACCATTCGTTAATGTGTACAAGCCTACCAGCAGAGCTCCAATGTACGGCCTGGACGTCTGAAGGTGTGGTCATGGCAATCGAACACATCGCCAGACCAGTTTGGGGTGTCCAGTTCCACCCCGAATCCATCGAGTCAGAATATGGCCATGCGCTATTGAGCAACTTCGTACGCATGGCGCTGGAACATAACGTCAGTGCTAGAGCTCACTTAGAGTCCGACACGGAATGTACGTCATCAAAAGATGCCTACGTCGCAGTAGGGGGGATGCTGAATATGCAGCTTGCCTACCGCGAGTTTTCCGAATGCACGGATCCACTAGCAGTATTCTCGACGCTCTATGCAGACGATCGTTCTTCTTTTTGGCTAGACAGCGAGAAGTCAGAAAGACCTAATGCCCGCTACTCGATCATGGGTAGTGGGGAGGCGCAAGGAGCGATAAGGCTTGAATACAATGTCAACGATGAGTGCATGAAACTTGAGGGCCCCAAGGGCAAAAAAAACATCAAAGGAGACTTTTTTACACTGATTGCCCAAATCTTCGAAGCTGTGCATGTGGCAACCCCTCAGTACTTGCCGTTTGTTTTCAAGGGTGGGTTTGTTGGCTACCTCGGTTACGAATTGAAAGCACTGGCGGGTGGACGAAAAATTTACCGTTCGGTTTATCCGGATGCTTCATTCATGTTTGCGCCGCATTTCTTTGTCTTTGATCATCATGAAGACAAGGCCTATGAATGCGTGATGACTGCGACTGGCGATGCTGTGGTTTGGCCGTCCTTACCTGATTTTCTCCATCGTAATGATGAGTCCGCTGGTCATTGCAGTTCGTTTATTCCAGGTGCCGTAGATCAGCTGAAGCTCTCGCTTGAGGACGGGCCAGATGATTACATCAGTAAGATCAATCAATCTCTCAAGTACATCACCGATGGGGAGTCGTACGAGATCTGCCTGACCAATAGGGCAAAAATGGCGTACAGCGGTGCGCCTTTGAGTGCTTATTGGCGAATGCGCCAGGCTAGCCCCGTACCCTACGGTGCTTACCTCTCGTTTGCAGGATTTTCAGTATTAAGCGCTTCGCCCGAAACCTTTCTCAGAATCGATGACAGCGGATTGATCGAGTCCAGACCGATCAAGGGAACCAGACCGCGTAGTAAACAATTCGCCGAGGACCAAATATTGCGCGATGAGCTACGTAACTCGGCAAAGGACAGGGCCGAGAACCTAATGATTGTCGATTTGGTGCGCCATGATTTGAATCAAGTGTGCCGTCCAGGGAGCGTTCATGTCCCTGAGATTTTCTCAGTGGAAAGCTTTTCTTCGGTTCACCAACTTGTCTCAACGATTCGTGGGCACCTTCGCTCGGATATTTCAACGATCGAAGCTATTCGAGCCTGTTTCCCCGGTGGCTCAATGACGGGAGCTCCGAAGAAACGCACGATGGAAATTATTGACGTATTGGAGGCTTCCGCCCGTGGTGTCTACTCAGGCGCATTAGGCTGGTTATCTTTCAGTGGTGGAGCGGAGCTGAGTATTGTCATCCGAACGGCAGTGCTCCAGGGTAACGAGGCGAAATTTGGAATTGGTGGCGCGATTGTTGCGCACTCCGATCCACAGCAAGAGCTTGAAGAAACTTTGGTCAAGGCTAGCGTGCCTTATTACAGTTTTGTCGTAGGGAGCGAATCATGATGAGCGACACGGTTGTCGTGTTGGGGGGAGCGGGTTTGGTTGGCTCATTGATCAGCCGCATTCTTATGCAATATGGATACGATGTCCGGGTGGTGGATCGCAGGCCTTCCGAACAGGAATGTGGCTTCTATGAAGTCGATGTCACAAGTCCGTTCAGCAATACCGGGCACATCTTCCAAGGAGCGGTGGCAGTGGTCTTTGCGTTGCCCGAAAGCGTGGCTATCCGGGCAATACCTTGGGTTGTTGGCTCCGTTTCGAACGATGTTGTATTCATACCGACTTGTTCTGTTCAGGAGCCATTTTACAGAGCATTGAAAAATGCTTCGTCCCAGCAGCCTTTCGTCGGCGTCAACCCAATGTTTTCACCCAAGCTCTCCGTTCAGGGACGCACCGTCGCAATTTGTCTTGAAGATGGCGACTCGCCTTCGACTTTCATCGAGCAACACTTGATGGAGGCGGGGATGAAGATAAAGCGAATGACGCCCGTGGCTCACGATGAACTCATGGCGCTCTGTCAGGCGTTGCCCCATGCCGCAATTCTCGGGTTCGGCTTGGCGTTGGCAAGGTCTTCACTTGATCTGGAAAGCGCTCTTGAGGTGATGCCACCTCCGATGCGGACAATGATGGCGTTGCTGTCCCGGGTTCTGGTCAATCCGCCTGAAGTCTACTGGGATATACAGCTAGAAAATGATCAGGCTAACCACCAGCGCGCCGCGCTGGCGGAAGGGATGGAACGCTTGATGAATAATGTCTCTAGTCAAGATTATGACGAGTTCAGACGCGACTTACAGGGCGTTTCAAATGCTTTGGGTAGTCGTTTGAACTCGGGGGCTGTCGATTGTCAGCACGTTTTTTCATTACTGAACTAACCGAGTCCTCGACATGGAAGTGTGCTGGGTTCGTTTCACAGCGCATTGCAAAATCTCCTGTGAATTTTTTGAGGGTGATAAGGAGCTTGGCTGATGGCATTAGTAAGTAAGGCAGCACAACACAGAGCAAAATCAAAACGATGGTCAGCCCTAAGCGTGCTGATGCTGCCAGTACTACTGGTGACCGTGGACAATACGGTGCTTGGATTCGCGTTACCCAAGATTGCCGAGGCCCTGCGTCCGAGCGCTAGTCAGCAGTTATGGATGATCGATGCCTATTCGCTGGTATTGGCGGGATTGCTGGTGTCGATGGGCAGTCTGGGCGATCGAATCGGTCATCGTAAGTTGTTACTGGCTGGGTCTTTGGGTTTTGTCATTGTGTCGGTGCTGACCGCCTACTCCGATACGGCTACACAACTGATTGCCGGGCGAGCTTGCATGGGGATTTTCGGTGCGATGCTGATGCCCTCAACGTTGGCATTGATACGTTCGGTATTTGTGGATCGAGAAGAACGGAGAGTCGCTGTCGCGATCTGGGCAACAACGCTGACGGTAGGATCGGCACTCGGTCCTTTGGTCGGTGGGGTTTTGCTGGAATTTTTCAGCTGGGAGGCGATTTTCCTGTTGGCAATACCCGTATTGGTGCCGTTATTGGTATTGGGACCGGTGTTGTTGCCCGAGTCCGAGCAAGACTGTTCAGGACCATTGGATCCGCTCAGTATCTTGGAATCGATGGTTGCCCTCAGTGCCATCGTTTACGGCATTAAACACAGCGCCAGTAATGGTGTTGACGGGTTGGCACTGACAGCATTTGTAATCGGCATGGTTGCTGGGTGGATGTTTGTGCGTCGGCAGTTACGTCTGCCTGTGCCGCTGATGGATCTGAGTCTGTTCCGAAGTGGCACCTTCAGCGGCTCAGTGCTGATCAATCTGATGAGCCTCGCGTTCCTCGTCGGCTTTGTATTCTTCACCACTCAGTTCTTACAGATCGTCCTTCAGATGTCGCCCTTGAGGGCTAGCTTGGCGTTAGTACCTGGTCAGATCATGGCGATCGTAGTGGGAATGGCAGTCGTGCCTGTGGCACGTCGAGTACAGGTGCATGTGCTGGTGCCGATTCTGATGGCGTTTGTTGGGGCGGCGTTTTTGTTGGTCGCCAGCATCGGCAGCAGCCTGTTCGTTCTGGTGGTGGCTTTTGCCTTGCTGAACATTGGCGTGGGCGCGATCGCGACGGTATCCAACGACCTGATTTTGTCCGCCGCACCGCCCGAAAAGGCGGGCGCGGCGTCGGCCATTAGTGAGACAGCCTATGAAGTGGGTGTGGTTTTGGGGACGACAGTGCTCGGTGGTCTCGTCACTGCCTACTATCGCGGTGCATTGCAGCTTCCGGGTTTTTTGAGCGAGGTGCAGACGATGCTGGCGAGTGAGACGCTATCCGGTGCTAATTATGTGGCGGTGCAGTTGTCGGGAGATCAAGCACGTGCGCTGATGACGCAGGCGGGGAGTGCATTCGAGGGTGGAATTAATTTGGTTTCGTGGGTGACGTTCGGCTTGGCACTCATGGCAATTTTAATTGCCTGGCGCGCTCTGCGGACACCGAAGACGGAACTTGCTGAAGGGCAGTGATCGAGAACGAACGTCGGGCCGTTTATCACACGGCCCGACTGTTTCAGCGCTCAGCTCAGCTCAGCTCAGCTCGGATCAGCTCAGGCATTGCGCGCCGGCTTTGGCAACTTGTGCGTCCTGCTCGGCTTTGACACCGGATACACCGACCGCGCCGATCACCTGGCCGTCGACCATGATGGGCACGCCACCTTCCAGCGAGGTCAGTAATGGCGCCGACAAAAAGGCGTGGCGGCCGCCATTGACCATCTCTTCATAGCCTTTGGATTCGCGCCGACCGAGGGCCGAGGTGCGGGCCTTTTCGGTGGCGATGTAGGCGCCAATCGGAGCGCAACCGTCGAGGCGTTCGAGGGCCAGGGGGTGGCCGCCGTCATCGACAATCACGATGGTTACCGCCCATTGGTTGTTCTGCGCTTCGGTGCGTGCAGCCGCGAGGATTTGGCTGACTTCGGTCTGGCTCAGTACGGCTTTGCTTTTCATGGCAATTCTCCAGTGCTCGGTTATGGCAAGGCGGCTTCGACCAGTTCGATCCAGTGCCTGACAGGGGTTCGGCCCGCACCATCGAGGTGGGACTGACAGCCAATATTGGCCGTGACAATGACTTCGGGATGTCCGCTTTCCAGCGCATTGAGCTTGTTGTCGCGCAGTTGCCGGGACAGTTCGGGTTGGGTCAGCGAATAGGTGCCCGCCGAGCCGCAGCACAGGTGCCCGTCGGGGACCGACGTGAGGTTGAAGCCCAGACTCGTCAGAATCGCCTCAACCGCGCCACCCAGTTTCTGTGCGTGCTGCAACGTGCAGGGGCAATGGAACGCCAGGCGCTGGTCGCTATGGATGCCGAGCTGTTCCAGCGGTTCGTCGCGCAGCACTTCAATCAGATCCTTGGCGAGCGCGCTGACCGTTCTAGCCTTTTCGGCATAGGCCGGATCGGTGCTGAGCAGGTGACCGTAGTCTTTGATGAAAGCGCCGCAACCGCTGGCGGTTTGCACGATGGCCTCGGCACCTTTTTCAATGCTCGGCCACCACGCATCGATATTGCGGCGGGCGCGATCAAGGCCGGCCGCCTGAGCGTCGAGGTGATAATCCACAGCACCACAGCATCCGGCTTCATGGGTCGCGGTGACGCTGATTCCCAGTCGATCCAGGACTCGGGCGGCGGCCGCGTTGGTATTGGGCGACAGACTCGGTTGCACACAGCCTTCGAGCATCAGCACCTGCCGGGCGTGGCGAGTGGTCGGGCGCGGCTTGGCTGGATAGACACGGCGGGGTAACTTTATTTTCAAGGTGTTGGGCAACAACGCCCGGAACACCTGGCCGCTGCTGACCAGTCCTTTGAACAGCGCAGGATGGGGTACGACGCTGCGCAATCCCTCGCGCAACAACCGCTGGCCGAGTGGGCGCGGCACCGCCGCATCGACCACGGCCCGGCCGATGTCCAGCAAGTTGTGGTAGTCGACACCGGAAGGGCAGGTGGTTTCGCAATTACGGCAAGACAGGCAGCGATCCAGATGCTGTTGGGTCTTCTGCGTGACTTCGTTGCCCTCCAGGACCTGCTTGATCAGATAAATGCGGCCCCGCGGTCCATCCAACTCATCGCCCAGCAATTGATAGGTCGGGCAGGTGGCATTGCAGAAACCGCAGTGCACACAGGTGCGCAGGATGCTTTCGGCTTCTTCGGCACGGGGCAGTTGGCGTGCGCGTTCGCTCAAGGTGGTCTGCATGGGTCAAAGCTCCGCGTACAGGCGTCCGGGGTTGAAGATTCCCTGGGGATCGAGTTGTTGCTTCAAGTTCCGGTGGTAGCGCATCAGTGCGGCAGGCAACGGTTGAAACGGGCTGTCGATCAGGCCATGGCTGTAGCAGGTCACATGCCCGCCGACTTCTTCCACGATCGAGCGAATGAACGTTGCGTCTGCGTCGGTTTTGAGCCAGCGCTGTGCACCGCCCCAATCGATCAGCTGACGGCCAGGCAGGGAAAGTCGAGGCGTGTTGTGAGGAACGGACAGGCGCCAAAGTGCCTGGTCCTCATCGAAGAAGCTCAATCGATGCTCGTTGAGATCAACCCAATACGAGGAGTTCAGCAACTCGCCGCCCAGTCGCTCATGAGCTGCAGCCACCGAGCCTTCGCCACCCTCAAGTCGCAGGTGCAGGCACTGCCCATCGTGGCACGCGGCGCTGATCGGCAGCGGTTGTTGCCCCCATTCTGCGAGGCGAAGCAAGGCGCGATCACTGTCCATTTCCAGGCTGATGCTTAAGGCTTGACGCGGCTTGGGCAGGACCTTGAGCGAGACTTCGGTCACCACGCCAAGCGAGCCGTAGCTGCCGGCCATCAAGCGCGACAGGTCGTAGCCGGCAACGTTTTTCATGACTTCGCCACCGAAGCGTAAATGCTTGCCATGACCAGTGATGACGCGTGTCCCAAGGACGAAGTCCCTGACGGACCCCGACCAGGGACGCCGTGGTCCCGACAACCCGCTGGCGATCATGCCGCCGACCGTGGCGCCGTCGCCGAAGGAGGGCGGTTCGCAAGGCAGCATCTGCTGCGCTGCATCCAACACCTCAGCAAGCTCTGTCAACGGCGTGCCGCAGCGGGCGGTGATCACCAGTTCGGTCGGGTCGTAGCTGACGATGCCTCGGTGGCTACGCGTGTCGAGGACTTCGCCCGCCACGATGCGCCCAAGAAACGCCTTGCTGTTGGAACCTTGAATGCGCAACGGCGTGGCGTTTTGCAGCGCCTGGTTGACCTGCTCGAGCAGCGCGCCGCTGTCGTCGAGATCGTGTTCACTGCGCATCAGAAACGCTCCAGTTCAGGGAAGGGCATCTGTCCCAAATGAACGTGCATGGCGCCAAACTCGGCGCAGCGGTGCAGCGTCGGAATGTTCTTGCCAGGGTTGAGCAAACCACTTGGATCGAAGGCGGCTTTGACGGCATGGAACAGGGTCAGCTCATCGCTATTGAACTGCGCACACATCTGATTGATCTTCTCCCGGCCCACGCCGTGCTCACCGGTAATGCTGCCGCCGACCTTCACGCACAATTCGAGGATCTTGCCGCCCAGAGCTTCGGCGCGATCAAGTTCGCTCGGTTGATTGGCATCGAACAGAATCAGGGGGTGCATGTTGCCGTCACCGGCGTGGAAAACGTTGGCCACCCGCAGGTCGTATTCGGCGGACAACGCGGCAATCGCCTGCAGCACTCCGGGCAGCTCGCGGCGCGGAATTGTCCCGTCCATGCAGTAATAATCCGGTGAGAGGCGGCCCACCGCCGGAAAGGCATTCTTGCGTCCGGCCCAGAAACGCACGCGTTCGGCTTCATCGCGGGCCTGGCGCACTTCGGTGGCGCCGGCCTGTTCCAGCACTTGGCGCACGCGATCGCAGTCATCATGAACGTCGGCTTCAACGCCATCGAGTTCGCACAGTAGGATGGCTTCGGCGTCGACCGGATAGCCGGCGTGGATGAAGTCTTCGGCGGCGCGAATGGCCAGGTTGTCCATCATTTCCAGGCCGCCGGGGATGATGCCGGCGGCAATAATGTCACCCACCGCGCGACCGGCCTTCTCGACGGAATCGAACGCCGCCAGCAGCACTTTGGCGGTCTGGGGCTTGGGCAGCAGTTTGACCGTGACCTCGGTGATGACACCGAGCATGCCTTCGGAACCCGTGAACAATGCCAGCAGATCGAAGCCCGGAGAGTCGAGCGCCTGCGAACCCAGGCTCAGGTGTTCGCCGTCGACAGTCAGGATGTCAACCTTGAGCAGGTTGTGCACGGTCAGCCCGTACTTCAGGCAATGCACGCCACCAGCATTTTCGGCCACGTTGCCGCCAATAGAGCAGGCGATCTGGGAGGAGGGGTCCGGCGCGTAGTACAAGCCAAACGGCGCTGCTGCCTGGGAAATCGCCAGGTTGCGTACCCCCGGCTGAACTCGAGCCGTGCGGGCGGCGGGGTCGATGTGCAGAATATTATTGAAGCGCGCCATCACCAGCAGCACGCCTTTTTCCAGCGGCAATGCGCCCCCGGACAAACCGGTGCCGGCACCGCGGGCGACCACCGCGACATGCCGCTCATGGCAGAGCCGAAGCACGCCTTGTACCTCATCGATGTGGCGCGGCAGTACCACCAGCATGGGTGTGGTGCGGTAAGCAGAAAGTCCGTCGCATTCGTACGGTTTGAGCTCTTCCTGTTGGTGCAGGACTTCCAGATCCGGCCACTGCGTGTGCAGCGCCTGCAGCAAGGCAGCTCTGTCGACATCAGGCAGGACGCCGTCGACGCGTTCATCGTAGAGAATGTTCATAGTCGGTTGACGACCCTCAGTTGTTTTTATTGGAGGTCTGTGTCCGGTTACCACTGACTTGCATCATTGGCTTGGGGCGTTCTACTGTCTATGTGTTGTTGGCGGGTCGAACCAGTTTGCTGCGCGACAGCGCGGCGTCGAAGACGGGGCGGGGCCTCCCTCACCACACAGTGAAACATTGCCGCCATGCCCCGGCGATGACCCGGGCATGGCTGACAGGTTTACGTCAATCAATGCCCGCCCACAACCATACTGCTGAACGGCGCCACATACGCCTGCAACGTCACCAGGCCACCGACCAGAATGGCCAGGATGATCGAGTGGAAAAACACATAGCGCAGGATTTCCCCTTCATGGCCGTACCAGCGCGTGGCGGTGGACGCCACCACGATCGACTGGGCATCGACCATCTTGCCCATGACCCCGCCAGAACTGTTGGCCGCGGCCATCAGCACCGGGCTAATCCCCAACTGCTCGGCGGTCACCCGTTGCAAGCCGCCGAACAGCACGTTTGACGCCGTATCCGAGCCGGTCAAGGCCACGCCGAGCCAGCCGAGCAGGGTGCCGAACATGGGGTAGAAGATGCCCGTTGCGGCGAAGGCCAGGCCCATGGTGGCGTCCAGGCCTGAATAGCGGGTGAGGAAACCCAGGGCGAGCATCGCGACGATGGTGATCAGCGAGTAACGCACGACCCAGATCGTTCGCAGGTACTGGTGGATAAGTTGCGGGATGGAATAGCCCATCAGCAGCCCGCCGAGAATCGCCGCCAGCAGGATGCCGCTACCGGTGCTGGTGAGCCAGGTGAACTTGTAGACCGCTTCCTCGGTTTTTGGTGTGGGCACCACGGGCGGGACCTTCTCGATCTGCTGGTGAATAGTCGTGAACGTCAACACCGGGGCGAAGATCGGGTTCGCTTCGCGCATCGGTTTGCCTTGAGGATCAAGCTTGGCCGAGTTAGTGGCCGGATCAATCGCCGGGCGGGTATCGAACATGTTTTTGAAGCCCTGGGTGCCCCAGGCGAAAACGAACACCGTGAGGATGATCCACGGCATCCACGCGCGCATCACCGCAGGTTTGGCATCGCTGGCAAAGGTCGCGCTGGCGACGGGTTTTTCGTCATGCTCTTCGGCTATTTTGGAGTTGTCGACGCGCCCGGACAGCGCGGCGGAGGTATGCACGGTGGCCGGCTTCCAGACCCTGAGGAAACCGGTCAGGCAGGCCATGGAAATCAGCGCGGCGATCACGTCCACCAGCATCGGCCCGTGGTAGTTGGACACCACGAATTGCGGTACGGCAAAACTGACCCCCGCCACCAGAATCGCCGGCCAGATTTCCAGCATCTTGCGCCATCCGGCGAAGGCCCAGATCAACCAGAACGGCACGATCACCGAGAAGAACGGCAATTGCCGGCCGACCATCATCGACAGTTCCATTTCATCCAGCCCGGTCACCTTGGCCAAGGTGATGATCGGCGTACCCAGCGCGCCGAACGCCACAGGCGCGGTGTTGGCGATCAACGCCAGGCCAGACGCGGCCAGAGGCGAGAAGCCCAGCCCGATCAGAATCGCCCCGGTCACCGCCACCGGCGTGCCGAAACCAGCGGCGCCTTCGAAGAAAGCACCGAAGCAGAAGGCAATCAGCAGCAATTGCAGGCGTCGGTCGTCGGTGATGCGCGCCAGGGAATCCTGCAGCACCTTGAACGAGCCGTTCTCGGTTGTCAGCCGATGCAGGAAAATGATGTTGAGCACAATCCAGCCAATGGGCAGCAAACCGTTGGCGGCGCCGTAAAGGGCGGCCGAGCCGGCCATGTTCGCCGGCATGCCGAAAGCGAAAATCGCGATCACCAGCGCCGAGGCCAGGGCCATCAATGCCGCCAGATGCGCCTTGATATGGAAAAACGCCAGGGCTGCCAGCATCACCACGACCGGCACTGCTGCCATGAGGGTTGAAAGTATCGGGTTGCCGAACGGATCGTAGATTTGCTGCCAGACCATGTTCCACCTCTGCTTTTTATTGTTAGGCGTGCAGACCCCGTGGGGACGGTGGCTTCTAGTATAGGTGGCATTACGCCGCTGTCCTGGCAGGCCTTTTAGTGGGCCGCACTGAGCTAACATGGCCCATAGGTAAATGCGCTACTCGGACTTAAACGAGAGGAATGCAGCAATGACTGAACGTCATATGGTCCACAAGGAAACGCTGTCGAACGGATGCAAGATAGAGGTCAAAGCCGAGATATTGAGGGACGGCTCGCTGGAAATGTTCATCGGTGTGTACCGGCCGGACGGCACGGCTATTTTTGAGGATCACGATCCAAAACCGCATCTGCTGGACATGGAGGCTGCCTTTGACTGGGGGATCGAAAAGGCAAAGACCCTCGGCAACAGTCAAAAAACGCTGTAGAGCCCGGTTTTGGACACCCTCATGAAGAAGACGACACCCACCATGAAGAAAGAGCAGGTCGGTGCAAAGGAAGAAGAGGGGGGAGATTCGGCCTCTCAGCGGATAGACGCGAGAATCAAGGAACTGGGAGATTGGCGGGGCGAGACGCTCGCTCGGGTCCGAACGCTCATCCAGCAGGCTGACCCCGACGTGGTCGAGGAATGGAAGTGGCGGGGGGTTCCAGTGTGGTCGCACGCCGGCATCATCTGCACCGGTGAGACGTACAAGCAGGTCGTGAAGCTGACGTTTGCCAAGGGCGCCTCGCTGGAAGACCCTTCAGGGCTCTTCAACGCCAGTCTCGACGGCAACACCCGACGTGCCATTGATTTGCATGAGGGCGACACGCCTGATGAGAAAGCCTTGAAGGCGCTCATTCTCGCCGCCGTCGCGCTCAACACCTCGACACGAGCGGCCTCTCGCACCCAATCGGCTGAATAAGCGGCCCTGCGAAACCCTGACGAGATGACCGCTATCGATGTCTCTCGTCATGAGCTTGTGAAAGGCGTTGTCGTATAACAATGCCCAATCACCAATCGTCCATACCCTGCGCTTAATGCCCTTAACAGGCGGTCATTGTTGAGACGAACGGCTATTTTTCAGATTGACAGCCTAGGAGTTAACTCGATATAAAAGGTACAGTTGTACGACGACAGACAATTGTCGACGATTAAACCCTAAAAATAAAAAAGAGTATCGGCCCCATCATGAATTCAACTCGCCTGCACGCCTCCCTGAATGCCCCTTCTTATGGCTCGACCTTGACTGCTTGCCCATCCCCGCAGTCTTGCGCGTTACATACGGCTGTTTCGCCAAACGCCTGATAGCACTTGCTATACGTCCAACTCCGGTCGCTGAGCATTGATTGCCCATTTTCGAGCCTAATCCAATAATAAAGTGATGCTATGAATCTGAACGAGCCCATCAACCCGCAACGCATCGGCCAGGCCGTCGGCAAGTACCGCTGGACTATCTGTGCGTTGCTGTTTTTTGCCACCACCGTCAATTACCTGGACCGCCAGGTACTGAGTTTGTTGGCGCCGGATCTATCGACGCAATTTGGCTGGAGCAATACCGATTACGCCAACATCGCTTCTGTTTTTCAGTTTGTGTACGCGATTTCCATGCTGTTCGCCGGCCGTGTGGTCGACAGGATCGGCACCAAGACCGCCTTTGTGTTGGCCATCGGCATCTGGTCGACCGGCGCAATAATGCACGCCTTTGCGGTGCCGATGGGTGAGGGGATCGGCGCCATATCCAGCGCGCTCGGCATTGCCGTCATCCCGGTCTCGATCGCAGGCTTCATGCTGTCGCGCGCCGTGCTGGCGATAGGCGAAGCGGGTAACTTTCCGATCGCAATCAAGGCCACCGCCGAATATTTTCCGAAGAAGGAACGTTCCTTTGCCACCGGTATTTTCAACTCCGGTGCCAATGTGGGCGCGATCCTGGCGCCGATCTGCGTACCGCTGATCGCCGGCCTGTGGGGCTGGGAAGCGGCTTTCATCGTGGTCGGTATGTTGGGCTTCGTTTGGCTGGGCGTATGGATTGCGCTGTACGAAAAGCCGGAGGAGCAAAAACGCCTGTCGGCGCAGGAACTGGCCTACATCCGCAGTGATCAGGGCGCGCAGGCGCTCACCCGCACAGACTCGGGTGCCGCTGCCAAAAAAGTATCGTGGTTCAAGTTGCTGACCTACCGCCAGACCTGGGCCTTTGCCTTTGGCAAATTCATGACCGACGGCGTGTGGTGGTTCTTCCTGTTCTGGCTGCCGACCTATCTGTCAGCGCAATACGGCATGAAGGGCCAGGCCATCGTGTTGCCGCTGGCCGTGTTGTACAGCATGACCATGGTGGGCAGCATCGGCGGCGGCTGGTTCCCCAGCTATTTCATGGCACGCGGCGACGCGCCGTATGACGGCCGTATGAAAGCCATGCTGGTGATCGCCTTCTTCCCGCTGCTGGTGTTACTGGCGCAGCCATTGGGTTACCTCAGTTTCTGGGTGCCGGTGCTGCTGATCGGCGTGGGCGCATCCGCGCACCAGGCGTGGTCGTGCAATATCTTCACTACCGTGTCCGACATGTTTCCGCAAAAAACCATCGCTTCGGTGGTCGGTATTGGTGGTTTGGCAGGCGGCTTGGGCGGCGTAGTGATGACCAAGACCGGCGGTTGGGTGATCGACCATTACAAACTGATTGGCGATATTCATACCGGCTACATGATCATGTTTGCCATCTGTGCGGTGGCCTATCTGGTGGCGTGGAGCGTGATGAAGACGCTGGTGCCACGCCATAAGGAAATCACCGATCTGTAAACGGCTGGCGCTCGGCATTTGACCCACAGAGGTGCGTCACTGGCGATAGCATCTTTCAATCCTGCCACGCTTCCCTCAGGGCAAAATCGTTCTAAAAAAGCCCACCTTGCGCTTCGGACTTTGTACTACTCTTGAAGTTGTAGGTGAAGACGCAGACTGATGCGCAAGCGGATGGCGAGGAAACGTGGGGCGCGTTCCGAAGGGTACACGGTTAGAAAGATCTCCGCGCTGAGATCCAGCCCTTATGCCGTGTGAAGCAGGACAGCACAAAACTGTTCTGTGGGAGTCCTGATAAACCTTGTAAGCCGGAGACCAGCACCGGCCACCTACTCGATTTCCAAGCCCGCCTTGTGCGGGCTTTTTCGTGTGCGCAGGATTCGTTTGTATCGGAACGTATCCAGCGCGGCTGCAGCTAACTTCGCATACAAATCCAGGGCATTGGCGACACATGCGCGATACACGGCGGCCTCTGAATAGAGCCACCGCATCCGCGGCAACCTGCGCGCGACTTTCCGCGCACATATTGGAGAAATGCCATGTCCCGTTTCAACCACCGTATCAGCGCTGGCATGCTCGGCGTCGCCGTTGCCGCGGCACTCACCGCCTTTGCGGGCCTCGCTCAAGCTCAAGAGGCGCCTCCGGTAAAAAGCTGGCAGGCGGGTCTTCACCGCACCGATCTGCTGCGCCAGGATCTCGACGTCGCCGGGCGTGAAGTGATTCAGGTTCGCGTTGATTTCGAGCCGGGTGTGGTATCCCCTAAGCATTCTCATCCGGGGGTGGAAGTGGCCTACGTCATTGAGGGCACGTTTGAATATCAGCTCGAGGGGCGGCCACCGATAACGCTCAAGGCTGGCGATTCCTTGTACATCCCCGCCGGTACTGCGCACGTCGCGAAGAATATCGGCGCGAACAAAGCGTCGGAGCTGGCGACGTACATTGTGAAGAAAGACACGCCACTGGTCGTACTGGAAAAATAATCGCCGTGTCGGGTTACCGGCGGTTATGACGCGTTGCCAACGCGCGGCTTCCCAGCGCGATGGCCAGTGCGACAGCGACCAACACCAGCGCCACGGCGAAGGTGATTCGCATACCGCTGGCAACCGCTTCGGGTTGCGCTGTTGCAATGTCGACAGCGGCCGATGCGAGCGCGAACACCGCGCCCAAGGCGGACGCACCCGTGATCAGCCCCAGATTGCGCGACAGGTTGAGCATGCCGGAAATGACGCCCCGTTGGTCTGGCTGAACATCCGCCATGACCGCCGTGTTGTTGGCTGTCTGGAACAGCGCATAGCCGAGAGTGATCACGACCATGGGTAAGAGGTAGCCACCGATGCCGAATGTCTCCGGCAGCACCGATAGCGTGAAGCAGCCGGTCGCCATGGCCGCGAGCCCGACGAGGGTCATGCGTCGGGCGCCAAAGCGGTCGGCAATACGGCCTGCGGGCACACCCGTCAGTGCCGCGACAAACGGCCCGACCGACAGGACCAGCCCCACCAGAACGGCATCGAGGCCGAGTCCCTGCGCGAGATAGAAGGGCCCGACCACGAGCGTCGCCATCATTACTGTCGCAACGAGCAGGCTCATGGCGAGGCTGCCACTGAGCACCGGATCACGGAATATCGCCAGTCGAATCAACGGCGAAGTGACGCGGGCCTCGGCGAACACAAAGAGGCTGACGCCGACGCCCGCCGCCAACAGCAAGGCGATGTTGAGCGGGCCGAAACTGCCTCGCCCAAGGGTCAAGGCCAGCGCATAAGCGGCGAGTGTCAACGCCAGCAGCAGTGTGCCCAGCGGGTCGAAGCCGGCACGATCGGTCTTGGGTTTCTGGCGATCGGCGGGCAAGTAGCGATGTGCGAGCACCCACGTCAGCAAGCCCAGCGGTACGGTGATGAGGAAGATCGCCCGCCAGCCGAACCCGCCAATCAGCAGGCCTCCGAGCGACGGCCCCATCGCGGTGCCTATTGCCGACATCGTCCCGAGCAAGCCCATGGCGCTGCCGATTTTCTCCTTCCCTACCGTCTCGCTGACAAAGGCGATGGTCAGCGCCATCATGATTGCCGCACCGAGTCCCTGCAGCGCCCGGGCGCCAATCAGCATCCAGAGCGTGGGCGCAAAGCCGCACAACGCCGACGCCAGCGTGAATACGCCGATGCCGGCCAAGAGCAGCCGCCGACGCCCAGTCATGTCACCGAGCCGACCGACGCTGACGATCAGGGTGGTGATGGCGAGAAGGTAGGCGAGGACGATCCACTGCACTTCCTGAAAGGAGGCGTTGAACACCAGGGCCAAGGTCGGCAAACCGACATTGGCGATACTGGTGCCCAGCGAGGACAGCAGCATCGACAGCGAAAGACTGGCCAACACCCACCGAACGGACGGTGTCTGTTGCGCTTGCTCTGCGACTGCACTGATTGATTTCATTCTGTCCCTCATTTCTGGCCACTCCCGAAGCGGAGCTATCAGAAATCTACGCTTCGGCCTAACATGGCGGAAGGCGCACCATTTGCACTTAAGTCGTGCGTTCAACGCCATATCACTCTGCCGCGGGGCGATGCATGTCCACTCCCGATTTCAACTTGCTGATCACCCTTGATGTGCTGCTCGCCGAAGGCAGCGTGGCGCGCGCCGCCAAACGCTTGCGGCTGAGCCCGTCGGCGATGAGTCGGGCGCTGGCGCGACTGCGTGAAACCACCGGCGATCCGCTGTTGGTCAGGGCCGGACGTGGTCTGGTGCCCACCCCGCGAGCGCTCGAATTGCGCGAGCGGGTCAGTCAACTGGTGCAGGACGCCGAAGCGGTCCTTCGGCCTGCCGAGCAACCCGATCTCAAACAGCTGAGCCGCACGTTCACGCTGCGCACCAGTGAAGGCTTTGTCGAGAATTTTGGCGCGGACCTGATTGCGCGCGTCGCCGAGCAAGCCCCAGGCGCGCGGCTGCGCTTCATGCACAAACCCGACAAAGACAGCACGTCACTGCGCGACGGGACGGTCGATCTGGAAACGGGTGTGGTGGGGATGGCCGCTGGTCCGGAGTTGCGCACGCAGGGCTTGTTTCGGGACCGTTTTATTGGCGTTGTGCGAAGGGGACATCCACTCAGCCAGGGCGAGATAACCCCTGCGCGTTATGCGGCGGGCAGCCACATCAGTGTCTCTCGGCGCGGGCTCGACAAGGGGCCCATTGATGAGGCCCTTGAGCCCCTGGAGCTGGAGCGGCAGATTGCAACAATCGTCGCAGGCTTCTCCACTGCGCTGGCACTCGCCCGGGCCACCGACCTGATCGCCAGCGTTCCCGAACGGCACACCGCCAACCTGCGCACCGGCATGCACAGCTTTGCGCTGCCACTGTCTCTGCCGGCGTTCACCGTCGCCATGCTTTGGCATCCGCGGCTGGACGCTGATCCGGTGCATCGCTGGTTGCGCAGCTGCCTTCGGGATGTTTGTGCTGATTAAAAAGTTGTCAGATTTGAGCGAATGTTCATTAATGAAACACTGCATGTTTCACTCGTGTAACTGTTCAGTTTCGTTGTTTTGTTATTGTTATATGGATTGGCGAATTTGATATAAAAACCCATTGAACCTATTAATTTGATAGCGGTCTTGGCTGCGTCCAGCGCTGTCCATACTGGTACTTAAAAAGTAGTGAGCGTAGTGGTAATGGTTTAATTGATAATTGCGTGTAAGTGTTTGAAATATTAACAATTATTACTTTTTATAGTCATGGATTCCGGTCTTATTGAAGCGCAGTGTCTAAAGACAGAATACGAATAAGTTAATGACAAAATAGTGGCGTTCGGCCTATCAAAAAATAACTTCACAATAATGTTGGCGCTTTTCTGACGCGGTGGTAGTGTTTGTAACTCCTTTTAACCGCGCTTGTCTGTCCGCAGAGGCCGTGCGACATGCCGACTCCAACTCCACGGATTGCGATAATCGGTAATAAAGTTCCAAGCTTGAATCTTCCTGAGCTTGAACACTTCGCCGACTTGGGCAGCTTGTTGGCTGCACCCGCATTTGATGTCTTGCTGCTGGACCTGCCAGCGGCTTATTCCGGGCGGGTGCTTCGAAAGTTGCGCTCGATTCCCCCTTATCGCTACACCCTCATTTTTTGTTGCCGTGATCAGAATGACTGGTGTGAAGCCTTGGGTGACGGTGAGTGCCCTGTCGAATCCAGCGAAATAAAAACCCTCTGGGGGGTATGGCAAGAACGCTACCGGCTGTTCAATCAGGGCTCCGCCCCCGAGCGTTTTGAAAGTCGGGTGCTTTCCTGGTTGTGGTTGCGCGACAACTCCCACGTCTATGCCCTGCGAGACCCGGAGGTGCCTCAGCATTATCGCTATCCGTTGCTGGACGCCCTGGCTGATAACGAGCAAGTCAATTCGTTTGTCTGGCTCAGTTTGATGGTGCAGCAGGACTGGCTGGAAGAGGGGGTTCTGGTCGATCGTGTTCGCCTCTGTTCGGACTGTGGTTCGGGCCGGCTCAATTACATTGATGTGTGTGCCGAATGTCAGGCGCTGGACATTTCACGGCAGCCTTCATTGCACTGCTTTACCTGTGGGCACGTGGGGCCACAGGAATCCTTTCTCAAAGACGGGGTGTTGTTGTGCCCCAACTGCTTGAACCGGCTGCGCCATATCGGCAGTGATTACGACCGCCCTATGGAGAATTATCGCTGTCGGTCATGCCAGGCATTTTTTGTCGATGCCGAAGTGCAGGCTCGCTGCCTGGACTGCGGCCTGTCACACACGCCTGACAAGTTGCGAGTACGCGAGGTCAGAGATTTCCGCCTGGCCGAGGCCGGACGTTTCCGCTGCCGCCAGGAGTTCGGCGATCAATCGGTTCATCACTTCGGTCGACTCACTCTGTTAGGCGGCAAGGATTTTTATGATCTGCTGACCTGGCAGATGCAAGTCGTGCGCCGCTATCCGTTGCCTGCCTTCTCACTGATCGGGCTGCGCTTCATCAACCTGGCCAGTACGTTGTCTCGCCTGGGCGAACACCACGGCCATGCCTTCATCGACAGTGTGGCCGATCGTTTGAAGGAAACCGTCAGGGAAACCGACCGCTGCTCTCGAAGTACGGAAGAGTACTTGTGGATCATGCTTCCACATACCGATGGCAAGGGCCTGGAAAGCGTCAAACAACGCTTGAGCCGGGTCGCCGAGTTGTTTTCAGCACCGGAGGTCAGTGACATTTCACTGCGTGTCGTCAGCATCACGGCGCCCCACGATCTTCTCGATCAGGAAGATGGCGAATTACTACTGGCCCGTCTGGCCAGTGAGTTGGTGTGAGACGCCATGAGCCCCTTAATGGAGCAACTCTTCAACGCACTCAGCGCGCTCATGGGGCCGGATGGATTGAGCCGATTGTTTTTCATGCTTTTCCCCTTGTTTCTGATCTTTGAATTGCCCCTCATGATCATGGTGCTGCTGGGTGTATTGCGCTGGTTTACGCGTCGACGCACTCGTATACCGAAGATCAGCGTCTATCGCCCCAAGGTCTCTTGCATCATTACCTGCTACAGCGAAGGGATGGATGTTCAGACCACACTGCTAAGCCTGTGCGAGCAGACGTACCCCGGCCACATCGAGATGATTCCGGTGGTGGACGGGGCCACGGTGAATCAGCCGACGCTGAGCGCCGTTCGCAGTTTTAAGGTGGATCCGCAGTTGTACCCCAGGCGTCATTTGCGCCCGATCGCCAAATGGCAGCGGGGCGGGCGGGTGTCGTCATTGAACGCAGGGCTGTCGCTTGCCAGCGGTGACATCGTGATGGCGCTTGATGGTGACACGTCCTTCGACAACAACATGGTCAGCTCCATCGTGCGCCATTTCGAGGACCCGTCGGTGCCTGCGGTCGCCGGTAGCCTGCGTGTGCGCAATGTCTGGGGTTCCTGGGTCACCGCGATGCAGGCGCTGGAATACCTGTTATCCATCCACATGTCGAAAATCGGTCTGGCCGAATGGAACCTGGTCAACAACGTCTCGGGGGCTTTCGGGGCATTCCGCCGCAGCTTTCTGGTGAAAATCGGTGGCTGGAACACGCACACCGCAGAGGATCTGGACCTGACGTTGCGCATCAAAAGTTACTTCAAGCGACATGACTTGAGGATTCCCTTCGAGCCGGAAGCGATTGGTCACACCGATGCACCGTCGACGCTTAGTCAGTTTCTGATGCAGCGATTGCGCTGGGATGGCGACCTGTTTTTTCTGTACGTCAGAAAGCACAACCACAACATTAACCCGAACTTATTGGGCTGGCCGACCTTTCTGATGATCCTGCTCAGCGGCTTCTTTTTTCAGCTGGTGCTGCCGTTCATCATCTTCAGCTACACCTTGCTGGCGTTATTTATTCTGCCGGGCAAGACGCTGTTGTTTCTGTTTGCACTGATCTACGCGCTGTACCTGATGATCACCACACTGTTGTTCGGCGCCCTGTTGTTGATGGTGTCCGACCGACCTCGAAAGGACATGATCCTGGGGTTGTTGGTGCCTTTCTTTCCGCTGTTCATGCTATTTCTGCGGTGCTGGAGCGCAGTGGCCATGCTCAACGAGATATTTCGTCGGGGCCATGAAGAAACCTCCATGGCGCCGTGGTGGGTGCTTAAACGAGCCACGAGGTTTTGATATGCGATCGATACTTCTGCTCCTGACGCTGTCGTTGCCAACGACAATAATGGCCGCACAACCACTGCCGCTTCAGGCGCCGGGGGTGCAGTCGAGCCAATGGTCCCAGGCCAGTTATGTCTGGGACAGCGAAGCATTGCTCGATCCCGATCAGCGTAAAGCGGAGCTTGAGCAACTGCGTAAAGCCGGGATGGACAAGATCTACCTTGGCCTCAAGGCCGCCCAGTTGAAAGACCTTGTCACGACGCGCCAACGGCTGGAGCAATTGCTGCAGGATGCGGCCGGCGAGGGGGTGCAGGTCAGCCTGTTGCTCGGCGATCCGGCCTGGATCGAGCCGCAGGAACGCCATCAGCTCACCGATTTATTGGCGAAGCTGAAGGGGGTTTCATTCGCGAGCCTGCACCTGGACCTGGAAGTCGAGCAGCTGGGCGTACCGGTCCCGGATCAGCGTTTGAAGGACTTGCTCGACACCTTGCGCGCGGCCTCCGCAGCGAGCCCCTGGCCGGTAGAGATTTCCAGCCATCATCGCTGGTTCGCCGAGGCAAAACCCGGAAAAACCTGTCTGCCGTGCGCGCTGCCCGACGCGGGCGTGCGTCAGGTCAGCCTGATGATCTACACCCGCAACCCGCAAAACAGCGCACGAATGGCAGAGCAGATCGCTCAACGCTGGCCCGATCTGCAGTTTCGCCTGGCGCAAAGCACCGAGCCGCAATTGGATGCCACGGAATCCTGGGCCGGCGCGTCGACTGAGCAGTTGCAGCACCAGACCCGTGCCTGGCGCGAACAGCTGCAACCACGAGGAATTGCCGGCATTGACTGGCAAGCCTGGCGAGACTTTCCAAAACGGTGAGCCGTCATGAAGATTCGATTCGATAGTCGTAAAGAACTGAACCCCACTCAGGAACAGGGTTTGAGTGTGCTCTACGCTCCGGGCAAGCGCATGGCGTTTCGCGTGCGTTGGTATTTGATCTTGTTCCTGGTCGCGAGCCCCTTGATCTGGCTGGGAGGAAAACTGACCTACGGCATGCTGATGATCGACGCGCCGGCGCAATTGCGCCTGCCGATTCTTGAGGTGCGCGCACGGGATGCCGGTCGGGTCGATCAGCTGTTCGTCATGGCCGGGGAGCAGGTCCAGATCGATCAGCCGTTGGTCAGTCTCGACAATCCCGAATGGCGTGCGCGGCTATTGCAGCTCGCCGCGATGCCGAACAAAACGGTGCCCGCCACCAACACCAAACTGGACACTCGGGAGCGTCAGTTGCTCAGGACCCGAGTGAGCAGGACGGAGCAACGCGTGCAGGTGCTTGAAGACCTCGTTGTTTCAGGCGCCGTCTCTCGTGGAGAAGTGCTGGCCGCCCAGTCCGAACTCGACGCATTTAAAGCGGACCTGTTGGCGTTCGAGCGCCGCGAGCAACTGGCTCGTCAGTCGCCGTTGAGCGTTGAACGCGAGATTATTCAACAGAACGCCGAGCAACAGTGGTTGAAAACGCGCCTCGCCGCGTTGTCGGTCAAGGCTGCGCAGAGCGGTCGGGTTGCGGAGGTATTGGTCACCCCCGGCGAAAATGTCGGTGCCGGTACGTTGTTGATGCGCCTTGAGCGGCTGGAAGAGCCCCTGCTGTGGATCTATCTCGAACCGCTGAACATCAGCTACGCCGCGATTGGTCAGCCGTTGCGCGTTCGCATGCCCGATGGCGAGTGGTTGGCGGCCCATGTTGTCCAGGCCGTCGACAGCGCCGGTCGCACGCCGACGGTGTTGCGTGGGCCGTTCGCTGCCAGCGAAATGGGCTTGCAGGTCGCCGCCCGGTTTGATCGCCCCCTGTCGCCGCGCTGGAGAATTGATCAACTGCCGTTGAATGTTCGCTTTCCGACCGACTGGCAACAAATGCTCAGTGACAGCCGTGAACTCATCGAGCAATTAGGGGACTTCATTGCGATGGATCGAACACCCACCACCGCACCGGGGAGTAAATAAATCATGACTGCAGATCGAATTCTTGTGACGGGCGGTGCCGGTTTCATCGGTTCGCACCTTGTCGAAGCACTGCTTGAAAATGGTTATAGCGTCCGGGTGCTGGACGATCTTTCTACTGGCAAATTGTCGAATCTGCCGATTGATCGCTGCCATTTGACCTTGGTAGTGGGGGATGTCGCCGATGCGCCGACGGTGGAGCGGGCGATGAAAGACTGCAGTGCGGTGGTTCATCTGGCTGCGGTGGCCTCGGTGCAGGCGTCGGTCGAAGACCCGGTCGCTACTCACCAAAGCAACTTCGTCGGTACGCTGAATATCTGCGAAGCCATGCGTCAGACAGGCGTCAGACGGGTGGTTTACGCGTCCAGTGCGGCGATCTATGGCAATAATGGCGAGGGCATGGCGATTACCGAGGACACGCCCAAGAATCCGCTGACTCCGTATGCCGCCGACAAACTGGCCAGCGAACATTTCCTCGATTTCTATCGACGCCAGCACAGCCTCGAACCGGTCATTCTGCGTTTTTTCAATATTTACGGACCGCGCCAGGACCCTTCATCGCCTTATTCCGGTGTCATCAGTATTTTCAGCGAAAGGGCCAAAAAAAATCTCCCCATCACGGTTTACGGTGACGGGGAGCAAACAAGGGATTTTGTCTACATAGAGGACCTCGTAAAGGTCTTGGTACAAGCGGTCAAAGCGTCAAAACCGAGCATCGGACCGGTCAACATCGGGTTTAACCGATCTACCAGTCTTAACGATCTGGCGGCAGCGTTAAGTGAACTCCTCGGGCGGCCCCTGACGTTGAACTACGACGCGCCGCGTTCCGGTGATATCAAGCATTCGCGCGCCGACAACAGCCGCCTGCTTCAGTGCTTCTCCCCGAGCACGCCGACCTGTTTTGCCGAGGGCCTGGGGCAACTGCTCAGAAGTATTGATTCCGGCGGGCGTTAGAATAGGCGAGCTCAGTCGCCAGCATCATGACGTGCGCTCCTCGGACAGGACGTACCAGGAAAATACGCTCAGCGTGACGGCCGTCAGGCGACATAAGTGATGGACGGTTTTTTGGGTGTTCTTAAAGAACACCCTCAACCCCAAGCGAACAAACACCGACACCTATACTCAAATTAATAGGCCTTTGAGTACCGGACATTCCGTTCGGGCAAGTCTGTAGGAAACCGCGATCTTGAACCTGCGTTCGCTGATCGTCGCCGTGTTGGTGGTGTTGGCGGGATGCGTCACGCCTGCGCCTGCCCCGGTGGAAGTGGCGCCGGTAGTGATTTCTCAAAGCACCTGGCAGCGGGTGGATCGTGAGATTGTCGCGGCATCGCAATCGGCCACCGAGCAGACCAAAATCTACGCGCGCGGTGCCATGGATTACTGGCGCACGCGCGTCTATCAACTGACCGAAGAGAACTTCATTCCATGGTTCAGCAGCTACTGGACCCAGGAATGGCTATCGATGAAGGTCAGTTGGTACACCCTCAGCGCCAAGGGCGAGCAGGATGCCTCGGCCAAGCGCCTGGCAGCCTATCTGCTGGAGCAATATCGACAGCGCGTGCTGGCGCCGGTCGCGGTGGAGATCGATCCCGACGCGATTCTCGGCCTGGCAGCGGCGTTCTATGTGGACATTCTTCAGGAAGAACTGCAGCGAATCTCCCAGCGCCACGGCGTGCCGATGGCTCAGCTCAACGGCCGTATCCAGAAAATTCCGGCGATTGCCCTGGGCCCGCCGCCCGCCCGGAATGCCTCGCTGTATCAGGTCGTGCACACGCAACCGCTGAACACGCTGCCGGCCTACGCGGCGCTGATCGACAAGATCCACAAGGCAGGTGGCGACCGAGGCGTGGATTCGACTGACACCGCCATGGCGCCGGTGGCCAAGCGCGCGAGCCAGCGGATGGAAGCCGAAATGGTCCCGCGAGGTGCGGCCAGTGCAGTGGCCGCTGCCGCGGGCAAATTGGCCGGGGGCTTGATTTCCGTGGGTGTGGCGGGTATTCGCGCGATCATTCAGGCCAACGACCGGCCGGACAGCGAGGCACTGATTCGCAGCAGTCTGGGCAACACGTTCGACAAGGCCTGGCTAAAGCTGGTGCAGAACCCGACCACCGGCGTGATGGCCGGGACGTTGTACATGGCGGCGCAGATCGAGGGCAATCTGGTGGGGAGCGCTGAAGTACCGTCGGTCAGTTCGGCCAGCGGATCTGTCGATTGGGGCCCGACGGAATCGATTAACCAGCAGATCGACCCTCTACCCCCCGCAGGAGAATGACCATGTCCTACGTTGATGGCTTCATCGCAGCCGTACCCACCGCCAACCGTGAGAAATTCAAGAAACACGCCGAAACAGCCGCTTCCATTTTCAAGGAAAGCGGTGCCCTCAGCCTCGCTGAATGCTGGGGCGACGACGTACCTGACGGCAAAGTGACCTCGTTTCCGATGGCGGTAAAACTCAAGGACGACGAAACCGTCGTGTTTTCCTGGATCGTCTGGCCGGACAAAGCCACCCGCGATGCAGGCATGGAAAAACTCATGACTGATCCGCGCATGCAGCAGGACGTCAACCCGATGCCGTTCGATGGCCAGCGGTTGATCTTTGGCGGTTTCGAAATGATCGTCAAAGCCTGAGCTAACGCCAGGATCACTCCGGCGTCGGGGTGGTCCTGCAACTCTTGCGATGACGAATCTCGCTGTCTGTCGGCCGCTCTTTGACGAACTCGAAGCGCGGCTCACCTTCGTTGTAATGAACCAGCCAACCCCATTCCAGCTCGGACTCATCCTGACCGGGTTTCGGTGGCACGGCCCACCATGGTTCCTTGCTGATGATCTCTCGCATGGCCCCTCCAGTTGAATCGTTTGCATGAACTATAACGTGGATGTCAGGAGGTGCCAGGTATGAGCGACGAATCCCGTGAGCCGTTAAAACGACTGTTTTTTGCCCTCAACTGCGCACCCGAGCAACGTCGGGCCATTGCCCGGTGGCGCAGCGCACTTGGGCTCAGGAGCGGACGCCCGGTGCCGGCGGAAAACTTTCACCTGACGTTGATGTTTTTGGGCGCGGTTGGCGTGGCACAGATTGCCGATATCTGCACGGCCGCCGCGAATGTTCGAACGCCGGGCATGCCTTTGAGGGTTGCGCTTGATCGGCTGGATGTCTGGCGCAGGGCAGGGGTGTTGGTGCTCGCGCCTGAGCAGGCATCACCGGAGTTGCTTCGTCTGGTGTATGCCCTGGAGCAGGCAATGCTGCCGTTTGGCTTTGAGGATTCACCCAAGGAATTCCGTCCGCATTTGACCTTGATGCGCGACTACCGAGTGCCGGTGCCTGAGTCCGCGACGCCGCCCGAGTTTTACCTGCGGGCCGATCACTTCACCTTGTTCGAATCCCATAAGGGCCGCTACCGAGCGCTGGCCGAGTGGCCGCTCGTTCCATCATAAAAAAAGGCGCCCGAGGAGGGCGCCCAAATTCACCTTAACCGAGGAAGCCAGGTGAGGCCGTTCTGCAGATAGGAGTGCAGCGGTGGTAAGGCGCTGCGTGAACGGAAATCTTTGACACCGATCGTTCCCACGCTCTGCGTGGGAATGCCTCCTCGGACGCTCTGCGTTCGGCTCTGGAGGGGACGCAGAGCGTCCCGGGCTGCATTCCCACGCGGAGCGTGGGAACGATCAGTACTGAGTGAATTACTTGCCGAGCTTCACCCGCGTCCATCCGCGAGTCATCACCCGCTGAACGCCGATCGGCATGTCCGGAATCGCATACAACGTCGCCATCACAGCCTGCGACGGATACAAACCCGGATCATCCCGAATCGCTTCATCCACCAGTGGCGTCGCGGCCGCGTTGGCGTTGCTGTAGCCGATGTTGTTGGTGATCTCGGCGATGATGTCCGGGCGCATCAGGAAGTTCATGAACAGGTAGGCGTTCTCGACGTTCGTCGCGTCCCGTGGGATGGCGACCATGTCATAAAAACTGCCGGCACCTTCTTTCGGAATGCTGTAGTCGATCTTTACCGTGTCACCGGCTTCCTTGGCCCGAGCCTTGGCTTGCAGCACATCGCCGGAGTAACCGACCGCCACGCAGATGTTGCCGTTGGCCAGGTCCGAGATGTATTTCGACGAATGGAAGTACGCCACCGAAGGACGGATTTTCATGAACAGCGCTTCAGCTTCGGCGATCTGCGCTTTGTCCTGAGAGTTCACCGGATAGCCCAGATAGTGCAGGGCGGCCGGGAGCATCTCGGTCGGCGAATCAAGGAAGCTGATGCCGCAGGCTTTCAGTTTTTCAGCGTTTTCCGGTTTGAACAGCAAGTCCCAGGAGTTGGTCGGCGCGTTGCTGCCGAGTACTTCTTTGACCTTGTCCGGGTTAAAGCCGATGCCGATCGAGCCCCACATGTACGGGAAGGCATGACCGTTATCCGGGTCGCTGGCGGAGGCGTTTTTCAGCAGGACCGGGCTGAGGTTTTTCCAGTTCGGCAGCTTCGACTTGTCCAGTTCCTGATAGACGCCAGCCTTGATCTGCTTAGCCAGGAAACTGTTGGACGGCACGACGATGTCGTAACCGGATTTGCCAGCGAGCAGCCGTGCCTCAAGGGTTTCATTACTGTCGAACACATCGTAGGTCACGCGGATGCCGGTATCGTCTTCGAACTTCTTGACGGTGTCCGGGGCGATGTAATCCGACCAGTTGTAGACGCGCAGTACCTTGTCATTGGCCTGGGCGCCAGTGGCGATCGCGCCCAATAAGGACAGTGTCAGCAGAGTCCTGCCAAACATTTTCATCGGTACAACTCCAATTCTCTTTATTCAAATCAAAACGCAAAGCTGTGAAACGCGACGGCCTAGGCCGTCGCTTCTACCATTTGCTTTTTTGGTTGCTGCCAGGATTCGCTGGCGGTCTGGTCCATCGCTTCCTGGATCGCGCGTTTACGGGTGGCTTCGGCGCGGCGGCTGAAATACCAGACCATCAAGGTCACGATCGATACCGCCAACAGAATCAGGCTGGCCACGGCGTTGATCTCAGGCTTCACACCCAGACGTACCGCCGAGAACACTTCCATCGGCAGGGTCGTCGAACCCGGACCGGACACGAAGCTCGCCAACACCAAATCATCCAGCGACAAGGCAAACGACATCATGCCGCCGGCCGCCAGTGACGGCGCGATCATCGGAATGGTGATCAAGAAAAACACCTTGAACGGCTTCGCGCCCAAATCCATCGCCGCTTCTTCGATGGACAGGTCCAGCTCACGCAAACGCGCCGAAACCACCACCGCTACATAGGCGGCACAAAACGTGGTGTGGGCGATCCAGATGGTGAAGATGCCACGTTCCATCGGCCAGCCGATCAACTGCGCCATGGCCACGAACAGCAGCAACAGCGACAAACCGGTGATCACTTCCGGCATCACCAACGGCGCCGTCACCAAACCACCGAACAACGTACGGCCCTTGAAGCGTGTCACGCGAGTCAGCACAAACGCCGCCAACGTGCCCAGCGCTACAGCGGCAATCGCGGTGTAGCAGGCGATTTCCAGCGAGCGCACCACCGAGCCCATCAGTTGGGAGTTGTCGAGCAGGCCGACGTACCACTTCACCGACCAGCCGCCCCACACCGTCACCAGTTTCGAGGCGTTGAACGAGTAGATCACCAGAATCAACATCGGCAGGTAGATAAACGACAGGCCGAAAATCAGCATGAACTTTGAAAATCCGAAGCGTTTCATCCCCGACCCTCCATCTCTTTGGCCTGACTACGGTTGAACAGCAGAATCGGCACAATCAGGATCAACAGCATCACCACCGCCAGGGCAGATGCCACCGGCCAGTCGCGGTTGTTGAAGAACTCTTGCCACAGCACACGACCGATCATCAGCGTCTCCGGGCCACCCAGCAGTTCCGGAATCACGAACTCACCGACCACCGGAATGAACACCAGCATGCAGCCAGCGATGATCCCGTTCTTGGCCAGCGGTACGGTGATTTTCCAGAAGTTGTTGAAGTTGCTCGACCCCAGGTCCGACGCTGCTTCCAGCAGACTTTGATCGTGTTTGACGAGGTTGGCGTACAGCGGCAGAACCATGAACGGCAGATATGCATACACCACGCCGATGTACACAGCGGTGTTGGTGTTGAGGATCTCGATCGGGTGCGAGGTCAGCCCGGTCCACATCAGGAAGCCGTTGAGCAAACCGTTGTTGCTGAGAATGCCCATCCACGCATACACGCGGATCAGGATCGCGGTCCAGGTCGGCATCATGATCAGCAACAGCAGAACGTTTTGCGTTTCCTTGTTGGCCTTGGTGATCGCGTAGGCCATCGGGAAACCGAGCGCCAGGCACATCAGCGTGCTTAAAAACGCGACCTTCAACGAGCCGAAGTAGGCCGAGATATACAGCTCATCCTGGGTCAGCAGCGAGTAGTTGCCGATGTTGAGCAATAGCTGAAATTTCTGCTCGGCGAAGGTGTAGATCTCTGAGTAAGGAGGAATGGCCAGCGCCGCTTCCGAGAAGCTGATCTTCATCACCAGGAAGAACGGCAACAGGAAAAACAGGCACAGCCACAGGAAAGGAATCCCGATGACGAGCTT
The DNA here is from genome assembly GCF_054898115.1 of Pseudomonas sp. MDT1-16. Lineage (NCBI taxonomy): Bacteria > Pseudomonadati > Pseudomonadota > Gammaproteobacteria > Pseudomonadales > Pseudomonadaceae > Pseudomonas > Pseudomonas sp. MDT1-16. The sequence goes on along the minus strand of NZ_CM142717.1, from coordinate 3,516,691 downwards.
TCGACCACTCGGCATCAGCCGCATAAACTGCTGATTGAGTGTTTTCATGAGCGCAGTACCACGCCGCTGTCGTCTTCCCACCACACGTAGACCTTGTCGTCCCAGGTCGGACGGGCGCCACGGCGTTCGGCGTTGGCCATGAGCGACTGCACGACCTTGCCGCCAGGCAATTCCACGTAGAACACCGAGTGACCGCCGAGGTAGGCGATGTCATGCACTTTGCCTTCGGACCAGTTGTAGCGGGTATCGGGTTTAGTCGTGCTGACCAGCAGTTTTTCCGGGCGGATCGCGTAAGTAATCGACTTGTCCTGCACCGAGGTGCTGACGCCGTGACCGACGTAAATCTTCTGCTCCAGATCCGGGCTGTGAATGATCGCGTGCCCCTCGAGGTCTTCCACAACGGTGCCGTCGAAGGCGTTCACGTTGCCGATGAATTCGCAGACCAAGCGGCTGACCGGCGCCTCATAAATGTCCACCGGGCTGCCGATCTGCGCGATCCAGCCGAGGTGCATGATGGCGATGCGTTGGGCCATGGTCATGGCCTCTTCTTGGTCGTGGGTCACCATCACGCAGGTCACGCCAACGCGCTCGATGATCTCGACCAACTCCAGTTGCATCTGCGAGCGAAGTTTTTTATCCAGCGCGCCCATCGGTTCGTCGAGCAGTAACAGCTTCGGACGTTTGGCCAGGGAGCGAGCCAATGCCACACGTTGACGCTGACCGCCAGACAGTTGATGCGGCTTGCGCTTGGCGTACTGGGTCATGTGCACCAGCCGCAGCATCTCTTCAACGCGAGCGTCGATTTCGCTGTTGGAGAGCCGATCCTGCTTCAGGCCGAAGGCGATGTTCTGCGCCACCGTCATGTGCGGGAACAAGGCGTAGGACTGGAACATCATGTTGATCGGCCGTTCGTACGGCGGCATGTCGGTGATGTCGACACCGTCGAGCAGAATTCGTCCTTCGGTCGGGCGCTCGAAGCCTGCGAGCATGCGCAGCAGGGTCGATTTACCGGAGCCGGAACCACCGAGCAGGGCGAAGATTTCGCCTTGATGAATCTCAAGCGAGACATCGTCAACAGCGGTGGTTTCGTCGAATTTCTTGGTGACGCGATCGACTTTCACCAGTACCTTTTTCGGTGACTGGTGACCTTCAAGAGCCTTCCTGTAGATGCTGGAGGCGTTTGCCATGTGAAACTCCCAACAGGTTTCAGTCGTCGGGCCAACGCGGCCTGACTTAATAGTGGATTGCAAGCCCGGTCGGGCTTATTCGGCGCCGCCGTCCTGGCTGCCTGTTCGTACTTGTTGTTATCGCGTTTGTTGTTGTCGTGAAGGACTGGCGCACAACGGCGCGCCAGCCCCTCACGGGGGCAGTAAATTGATTAATCGAGTGTTAAGTCAGCGCGTATTACGAAGCGCCGCCCGTTGCCGGCACGCCTCGCCAAACGCGTGGAAAATACTCAAATAAGGAGGGTTCGAAAGCACCTGCCATTCCGGGTGCCATTGCACGCCGACGGCGAAAGCCTTGCTGTGCTCGACCGAAATCGCCTCGATCAAGCCATCCGGCGCGACAGCTTCGGCGCGCAGGCCGGGAGCCAGCCGGTCGATGCCTTGGCTGTGAATCGAATTGACCTGGAACACCTGCGGCAAATCCAGCGCCTCGAACACACCGCCCGGTTGCACGTTGACCGGGTGAGCCGCTGCGTACTGCACGGCCAGGTCCGGATGATTCGCTTCCCGGTGATCAAGCATGCCGGGCAGTTCGTGGACCTTTTGATAAAGGCTGCCCCCGAACGCCACGTTCATTTCCTGAAAGCCGCGGCAGATGCCGAGCACCGGCACGCCGGCCGCAATGGCCGCACGCAATAAGGGAAGGGTGGTGGCGTCCCGTTGCGGATCGTGATCCGTACCGGGGGCGCTGTCGGGGCCTTGATAGTGGAAGGGTTCCACATTCGAGGGCGAGCCGGTCAGCAGCAGACCGTCGAGATGCGCAAGCACATCTTCAATCTCGGTCAGTTCGCCTAATGAAGGAATGACGACCGGCAGCCCCAACGCCGCGACGCTGACAGCACGCAAGTACTTGTCGCCGCTGACATGGTAGGGGTGCAGGCCAATCTGTTTGACGCACGCTGTAACGCCGATTAATGGCTTGAGTGCCATTTTTATCACCTCGAAGTTTCACACTTGAACGAGCTTTTCCGGAGCTTAGCCTTGTTGATTTTAATTAACAACTCTCATGTAAAAAATTCTAAACGCTGCCCGTCTGATCTTGAGGGTTTATGCGGCGTGCAAGACTTGTCTGGCACTCTCGTGCCCTAAAAAGGCCAGAAAATAAAGGTTGAAAGGCCAAGTGTTCGCTATTGACTTCACTTTGCCGTTCGGGTTGACTGGGCTCGTGAAAGGGTAGTGAACATAATAATTAACAGCTAATAGGTGCATCATGTCGGTCCCTCTGCGTGCCGTTCAACTCAACGAAGCAAACGCATTCCTTAAGAAATATCCTGAGGTTTTGTACGTCGACCTTCTGATTGCGGATATGAACGGTGTGGTGCGCGGTAAGCGCATCGAGCGCACCAGTCTTCATAAGGTTTACGAAAAAGGCATCAACCTCCCGGCGTCACTGTTTGCTCTGGACATCAACGGTTCTACGGTGGAAAGCACCGGCCTGGGTCTGGACATCGGCGACTCAGACCGAATCTGCTTTCCCATCCCTAATACGCTCAGCATCGAGCCATGGCAGAAGCGCCCAACCGCGCAACTGTTAATGACCATGCACGAACTCGAAGGCCAGCCGTTTTTCGCTGACCCTCGCGAAGTGCTGCGTCAGGTCGTGAGCAAGTTCGATGCAATGGGCCTGACCATCTGCGCCGCGTTCGAACTCGAGTTCTATCTGATCGACCAGGACAACGTGAACGGTCGTCCGCAATCGCCACGCTCGCCGGTGTCGGGCAAACGTCCGATGTCGACTCAGGTCTACCTGATCGACGACCTGGACGAATACGTCGATTGCCTGCAAGACATCCTCGAAGGCGCGAAAGAGCAAGGCATTCCTGCTGACGCCATCGTCAAGGAAAGCGCCCCGGCGCAGTTTGAAGTGAACCTGCATCACGTCAATGACCCGATCAAGGCCTGCGACTACGCGGTGTTGCTCAAGCGTCTGGTGAAGAACATCGCCTACGACCACGAGATGGACACCACCTTCATGGCCAAGCCGTATCCGGGCCAGGCGGGCAATGGTTTGCACGTGCACATTTCGATTCTCGACAAAGAAGGCAACAACATCTTTGCCAGCGAGGATCCCGAGCAGAACGCCGCGCTGCGACACGCGATCGGCGGTGTGCTCGAGACCCTGCCGGCGCAGATGGCGTTCCTCTGCCCGAACGTCAACTCGTACCGTCGCTTCGGCGCACAGTTCTATGTGCCCAACTCGCCGAGCTGGGGCATCGACAACCGTACCGTCGCGGTACGTGTGCCGACCGGTTCGTCGGACTCCGTGCGTATCGAACACCGCGTGGCGGGCGCTGATGCCAACCCGTACTTGCTGATGGCGTCGGTGCTGGCCGGTATTCACCACGGCCTGACCAACCAGATCGAGCCGGGCGCACCGGTTGAAGGCAACAGCTACGAGCAGAATGAGCAGAGCCTGCCGAACAACCTGCGTGATGCACTGCGCGAGCTGGCCGACAGCGAAGTCATGTCGCGCTATATCGACCCGCTGTACATCGACGTGTTCGTGGCGTGCAAGGAAAGCGAGCTGGCCGAGTTCGAGAACTCCATCTCGGACCTTGAGTACAACTGGTATCTGCACACAGTCTGACGGCTGGTGAGTAACCCTGTAGAAGCTGCCTTCGGCAGCTCCTACAGGGGCATTCATTCCAACGATCACTAATTTTCTGCGTCGAGTCACAACAATGACAAACACTCGCAGCGACTGGGAGCAACGCTTTCAGTCCTTAACAATCGAAGGCCGTGCATTCATCGACGGCCAATACTGCTCGGCACTCAGCGGCGACACCTTTGAATGCATGAGCCCGGTCGACGGCCGCTTCCTGGTCAACGTCGCCAGCACCGACGAAGCCGACGCCAATGCGGCAGTCGCCGTCGCGCGCCGCACCTTCGAATCCGGCATCTGGGCCAAACTCGCCCCGGCCGAGCGCAAGCGTATCCTGATCCGTTTCGCCGATCTCATCCTGGCCAACCAGGAAGAACTCGCCCTGCTCGAAACCCTCGACATGGGCAAGCCGATCAGCGACTCGATGAACATCGACATCCCGGCGACCGCCAACGCGATCCGCTGGAGCGCCGAAGCCATCGACAAGATCTACGACGAAGTCGCCGCCACACCGCACGACCAACTCGGCCTCATCACCCGCGAACCTGCCGGTGTGGTCGCCGCCATTGTGCCGTGGAACTTCCCGTTGATCATGGCCAGCTGGAAGTTCGCCCCAGCCCTGGCCGCCGGCAACTCGTTCATCCTCAAGCCTTCGGAAAAGTCACCGCTGACCGCCATCCGCATCGCCCAGCTTGCTCTGGAGGCGGGCATCCCGAAAGGCGTGTTCAACGTTCTGCCAGGCTACGGTCACACCGTCGGCAAGGCGCTGGCGTTGCACATGGACGTCGACGTGCTGGCCTTCACCGGCTCGACCGTGATTGCCAAGCAACTGCTGATCTACGCCGGGCAAAGCAACATGAAACGCGTCTGGCTCGAAGCAGGGGGGAAGAGTCCAAACGTGGTGTTCGCCGACGCGCCGGATCTGCGCGCGGCAGCACAAGCGGCGGCCGGTGCGATTGCCTTCAACCAGGGCGAAGTCTGCACCGCTGGTTCGCGCTTGCTGGTGGAGCGCTCGATTCGCGAGCAATTCATCCCGCTGCTGGTGGAAGCACTGCAAGCCTGGAAACCGGGGCACGCCCTCGATCCAGAAACCACCGTCGGCGCAGTCGTCGATCAGCGTCAACTGGACAACGTGCTGCGCTACATCCAGGTCGGCAAAGACCAGGGCGCGCAGTTGATCGCGGGCGGCAGCCGTACCCTCGAAAGCACCGGTGGCCTGTACGTGGAACCGGCGATTTTCGACGGCGTGACCAACGCCATGACCATCGCCCGGGAAGAAATCTTCGGCCCGGTACTGTCGCTGATCACCTTCGACACCGAGGAAGAAGCGCTGGCGATTGCCAACGACAGCATCTTCGGCCTGGCCGCGGGCGTCTGGACCAGCAACCTGAGCAAGGCCCACACCTTCGCTCGCGGCTTGCGCGCCGGTAGCGTCTGGGTCAACCAGTACGACGGCGGCGACATGACTGCGCCGTTCGGCGGGTTCAAGCAGTCGGGTAACGGTCGGGACAAATCGCTGCATGCGTTCGACAAATACACCGAACTCAAAGCGACCTGGATCAAGCTCTAACACCTCTACAACGGCGGCCGTCGGCACGTGCCAGCGGCCATCGGAGAAACCTATGAAACAAAGCTCTGTTAAACAAAATCATGTAAACAGCTACTACGCCGCCACCCGCAACTTCACCGGCGACTTCCCGGTCCTCGAACAAGCGGTGGACTGCGACGTCTGCGTGATCGGCGCCGGCTACACCGGTTTGTCCTCGGCACTGTTCCTCGCCGAAGCAGGCTACAGCGTCACCGTGCTCGAAGCCGCCAAAGTCGGTTTCGGCGCCAGCGGTCGCAACGGCGGTCAACTGGTCAACTCCTACAGTCGCGACGTCGATGTCATCGAAGAACGTTACGGTGACAAGACCGCCGAAGTCCTCGGCAGCATGATCTTCGAAGGCGCCGACATCATCCGTCAGCGCATACAGCACTACGACATCCAGTGCGACTACCGTCCGGGCGGCATCTTTGCCGCGCTGAACAAAAAGCAGCTCAAAGGCCTGGCCGAGCAGAAAAGCAACTGGGAACGTTACGGCAACAAGAACCTGAAAATGCTCGACGCGGCGGACATCCAGCGCGAAGTCGGTTGCGACAACTACGTTGGCGGCCTGCTCGACATGCAGGGCGGCCACATCCACCCGCTGAACCTGGCCCTCGGCGAAGCCTCGGCGATCATCGGCCTCGGCGGCAAAATCTACGAGCAATCGGCCGCAGTGGAAATCACCTACGGCGAGCCGATCACCGTGCGCACCGCCAAAGGCCTGGTCCGCGCCAAGTACCTGCTGATCGCCGGCAACGCCTACCTGCCTCAAGACCTCGACAACCGAGTCACGCGCAAAAGCATGCCGTGCGGTTCGCAAATCGTCGTCACCGAGCCGTTGTCCGAAAAAGTTGCGCGCAGCCTGATCAAAAACAACTACTGCGTCGAAGACTGCAACTACCTGCTCGACTACTACCGCCTCACCGCCGACAACCGCCTGCTGTACGGCGGCGGCGTGGTCTACGGTGCCCGCGAACCGGACGACATCGAGCAACTGATCAAACCGAAAATCCTCAAAACCTTCCCGCAACTGAAGGACGTGAAGATCGACTACCGCTGGACCGGCAACTTCCTGCTGACCATGTCACGCATGCCGCAGTTCGGCCGCATCGAGAAAAACGCCTACTACATGCAAGGCTACAGCGGCCACGGCGTCACCTGCTCGCACCTGGCCGGCAAACTCATCTCGGAAATGATCCGCGGCGACGCCGAACGCTTCGACGCCTTCGCCTCCCTGCCACACATGCCCATGATCGGCGGCCGCACCTTCCAGGCCCCACTCACCGCCATGGGCGCCGCGTACTACGCGCTGCGTGACCGGTTCGGCATCTAAGTTGAATCCACCCGGCAGCCACTCCAAAACGCTGCCGCCGGATCTGAACACTGCAACACTCTGTGGGAGCGAGCAGGCTCGCTCCCACAATGGGTTTTCGTTGTTCCTCAGGCCATCGTTTCCTGCAGGCTTTCATGCTGCCGAGCATCACTCGCAATCAACTGTTTGATCGCTTCAAACAACTCATCACCTTGCGCCTCCGTGCAGTCCTCGCCATTGCGTTTGCGCAGCCCGTAATGGCTAAGAATCAAGTGCACATCCGCATGCAGACCCTGTTGCTTCAGGCAGTTCTCGACGCATTCCAGCGGGCAACCGTCCAGCGCGAAGATCCGTCGTCCCGAACGCGCCTTGTTGACCAGCGCCGCCACATGCCCGCCGACGCCGACGATGCAGGACATCTCGGCCAGTCCGCTGCGATCCAGTCGCACTGCCAGGGTATTGGCCAGTTGGGCGACGTTGGAGCAGCCCGAGCAGGAGTAAATCAGAGGCAAGGTTGAACGGGGCATGAGCACTCTCCATGGATGGACTTCTTCAGTGTGCAAGGCCGGTGGCGATGCGCATTGACTGCGGTCAATTCAGTCTATTGGAACGCCGCGAGATCCTCTTCGGCGAGGATGCTGATATTGCGTCGTTCCATGGCGATCAGGCCGCTGTCCACCAGACGGTGCAAGATCCGCGAAAAGGTTTCCGGCTGAATACCCAGCTTCGAGGCGACCAGGCGCTTGGACACCTGCAAGACAATCAAACCGCTGATCGGGTTGCGCTCCTGGAACAGAAAATTGATCACCCGACGGCTCGCGCTGGCCATGGTCAAGGTGTCGATGTCGCGCAGACGCAGGTGCAGGTGAACGCTCATGCTCGCCAGAATGGCCAGGCAAACCTTCGGCTGGTCTTCGAGTGCATTGCGGTAATGGTTGCCCTCGATACTCACCAGCACGCTGTCCTTCAGCGCCGTGGCGCTCACCGGGTAGAGACGGGCCTGGCTGAACAGCAAGGCTTCGGCAAAGGTCTGGCCCGGCTGAATGATTTCCACCAGGTTCTCCTGACCTTCGCCCGTGAGGCGGTACAACTTGATCTGACCGCTGACCAGCAGGAAAAATCGCTTGGCCGGATCCCCTTGATGCATGAGCGTGTTGTGACAGGTCAGACGCTTGAGCATGGCCAGGCCGCAGACTTCCTCGAAGATCTTCTCCGGCAGTTGGCTGAACAGATGATGACGGCGCAATGTTAAAACGATGGAAGGGTGGGTCAGCATGGCGTACCTCCGCTGACGCTCATAGTAGAGAGCGCCGGCCGGATGACCTATGCCTCTGCCGGCCTACCTCCAAAGAGGCATGCCCCTCAGCCCGCATTGCGCAGATGCTCCATGGCCCACACGGCCGCCTCTACCCGCGAGCGCAAGCCGAGTTTGTGCAGCAGGTTTTTGACGTGAACCTTGACCGTCCCTTCGGTGATGCCCAGCTTGTGCCCGATGATTTTGTTGCTGAAACCGCTGGCGATGGTTTTCAGCACCTGACGCTCACGCTCGGTCAGTTCCACCACGGTCTGGCGTTGCGGTGAGCGCAGCGCCTGGGCCATGACTTGGGTCAGGCCCGGGCTGATCACCAGTGCGCCGTTCAAGGCATCGCGGATGTACTGAACCAACAGTTCGGGCTCCATGTCCTTGAGCAGATAGCCGTCGGCATCCAGACGCAGTGCGTCGCGAATATCGTCTTCAGCGTCCGAGACCGTGAACAGCAGCACCTTGCCGGTGTAGTGCATCGCCCGTAATTGGCGCAGGGTCTCAATGCCATTCATCTGCGGCATGTTGTTATCGAGCAATACCAGATCCGGTTTCAACGGCTCGATCAGAATGAGTGCTTCTTCACCGTTGCCGGCTTCGCCGACGATCAGGAAATCATCTTCGAGTTCGAGCATCTGGCGGATGCCGTGACGCATCATCGGATGGTCGTCGACCAGCAGGATTGTGTGTTGCGGGGACGGGTTCATGTGACGCTACCTTCTGTTTGCTGCCCGAGAAACTCCGGTTGGAATTCCAGCTGGACGCGGGTGCCTTGCGGCTCCCTGGAAAATATCTGCAGCTGGCCGCGCAAGCTGCGGGCCCGCTCATCCATGATGTTCAAGCCATGGTGTTCGCGTTGGTCGACGTTGCCGCTGAACCCGCGCCCGTCGTCTTCGACGATGAGCCTGACGGTTTCACCGTCCTGACGCAGTTCGAGCCAGGCGTTTTGTGCGTGGGCGTGGCGCAGGCAATTGGAGAGCGCCTCGCGGGTGATCTGCAAAATGTGGATTTGTTCGCTGGCCGATAACTGAAAGGCCAGCGCGTCGACGTGCAGGTGCACCTGAAATTCCCCGCGCCGGGAGAACTCCTCGGCGGTGTCCTTGAGTTCCTGCACCAGTCCCGCGTCGTGAATCTGCAAGCGAAAGGTGGTCAGCAACTCGCGTAACTGGCGGTAGGCATTGTTCAGCCCTTCGCGCAATTCGGCGGTGACGTTTTCCAGGATTTCAACCGGTTCGCCACGGCGCATCAGGGTCTGCAGGCGACTGACTTGCAACTTCATGTAGGACAAGGCCTGGGCCAGTGAGTCGTGCAACTCCCGGGCAATGATGGTGCGTTCGTCGAGCAACAGCAGGCGATGGTCCTGTTCCCGTTGACGTTTGAGCGACAGCGACGTGCCGATGAGGTTGGCCAGGGCCTGGATCAGTTGGGTTTCCCAGGCTTGCGTCGGGTGTCCGTCGACAAAATGCGCCTTGAGTTCGCCCAGTTCGCTGCCCTGATTGCTGATGCTGAATGTTTGTGGACTGGCTTTATGGTGTTTCTGGCACGTGGCGCAGTCGCTGCTGGCGCAGACTTCCCGGATGTTCGCGCCATGCAAGGCGAGCAGCTGCTGGGCCGGTGCCTGCAATTGTCCTTGCAGACACAGCGACAGGCGCAAGCCAGGCAGGCGTTGTTGGAAGCGCCGGATCAACTCATCCAAGCCTTCGGCATTGGCCAGGCGTGTGGCCAGGCTTCGACTGCTTTGGTACAGCAGTTCGAGAGCGGCATTGGCTTGTTGCAGGTTCAGGGTTTTTTGCTGGACCTGACTCTCCAGGGTGCGGTGCGAGTCTTCGATGGTCTCGGCCATGGCGTTGAAGCTTGTGGCCAACTGGCCCAGTTCGTCCTGGGACTGATGGTTGACCCGCACCTTGAAATCGCCGCGACGAAAGCGCTGGGTCGCGTCCACCAACTCTTTCAAGGGCGTGATTACGCCGCACTGCAGCTCGTAAAGCCCAAGCAGCAGGACAATCATGGTGGTGAACAAGGCCAGGCCCTGGATCACCTGTTGCCAGCCTTGCTTTTGTTCGCTTTCGCGCTGCAACAGGTTGACGAACTGGTTCAGTTGTTCAACGAAGGGCAGGGCCTGGACCTGAAAATAGGCGGCATCGCCGCGCTCAAGTGCCGGGCGCAAATCCTCGTTCCATCGCTGTTGGATTTGCCCATAGCTGATTTGCAGCGCGGTGGTCGGGCCATCTTCCAGCACCGCCTTGAGTGACTGGCTGTTGAGTCGGGTTTGCAGGCTGTCGGTGACGGCGGCAATTTCTTCGCCGGTGGCGCCAGCCGCCAGTTTCCAGCTCAGGTGGTAGGTCTCCATGCGCACCGAGCCTGCGGTGTTGATGGCGGCGGCATCGCCCTGGCTGAACCAGGCGATCAGTCCGGCGCTCAATGAACTGGCGAGGGCGAGCACGGCGATCAGGATCACCGCCACCCCGGCGCGAGCGGGCAAGGAGCTGCGTAACCAGCGCATCATCAGCGCAGGTCCGGGAAAAAATCAGGAAAACAGAGCACGTGGAGCTCCAGGGTGGGGTTTTGCCGCCGATCCCGGGCGCGCTACCTCTAAAGAGTTGTCGACTGATCCTTGTCAGCAAAAACATTGGTAGAAATCCCTAAGACGCTGATAAACAAACAACTTCAGGGTTTCGTTGAACTACCTCCTTAGAGGTAGACCGCACAAGCATAGGCCTATGCGCCCATGGGCTTCGTTGACATGGATCAAGTTTTTGCGGGGTTGGCCTCTCTAGTCTGCCGCCATGGCTAACTGACTGGAGAGCATTGTGAACCAACCGCAAGTACGACAAGGCTTGGTGCTGGGCATGAGCACGCTGGCCTTCACAGTCTGTTTCATGGTCTGGATGATGTTTGCCGTGCTTGGGGTGCCGATCAAGGATCTGCTCCAGCTCAACGAAACCCAGTTCGGCCTGCTGGCCGCGACCCCGGTACTGACCGGCTCGCTGGTGCGTTTGCCACTGGGTCTGCTGACCGACCGTTTTGGCGGGCGCAGTGTGTTCTTCCTGCTGATGCTGGCCTGCGTGGCGCCGCTGTACCTGATCAGTCACGCCACCGCTTACTGGCAGTTCCTGGTGCTGGGCTTGTTCGTCGGCCTCGCTGGCGGCTCGTTTTCGGTCGGGATTGCCTACGTCGCCAAATGGTTCGACAAGGAGAATCAGGGTTTTGCGATGGGCATCTTCGGCGCCGGTAACGCCGGGGCCGCGGTGACCAAGTTTCTCGCCCCGGCACTGATCGCTGCCGGCAGTTGGCAGCTGGTGCCGAAAGTCTTCAGCGCGATCCTCTTTATTACTGCGCTGTTGTTCTGGTTCTTCAGCGCCGAAAACAAGGACCACCGCAGTGCCACCGGCGCCACGTTGCGTGAGCAATTGAGCTCGCTGAAGGATCCCGCGGTGTGGCGCTACTGCCAGTACTACTCGATCGTTTTCGGCGGTTATGTCGCCCTCGCGCTGTGGATGACCAAGTACTACGTGCAGGAGTACGGTTTCAGTCTGCAAAGCGCGGCGCTGCTGGCGGCCTGTTTTTCCCTGCCCGGTGGCGTGCTGCGTGCCGTCGGCGGCTGGATGTCGGATCGCTGGGGTGCGCAAAGTGTGACCTGGTGGGTGTTGTGGGTCAGCTGGTTCTGCCTGTTCCTGCTCTCGTATCCCCAGACCCAACTGCAAGTGCAAACGATCAACGGCCCAGTGGACTTCCACATCGGCCTCAATCCCGCGCTGTTCACCGTGCTGCTGTTCGTCATGGGCATCGCCTTCGCGTTCGGCAAGGCCTCGGTCTTTAAATACATCGCCAATGACTACCCGAAAAACATGGGGGCCGTGTCCGGCATCGTCGGCCTCGCGGGTGGCTTGGGCGGTTTCGTGTTGCCAATCCTGTTCGGCGCCCTGGTGGACCTCACCGGCGTGCGCTCTTCCTGCTTCATGTTGATGTACGGCGTGGTCTGGGTCTCCCTCACCTGGATGTACTTCAGCGAAATACGCAAAAGCCCGGTGCTGGGTAAAGCGCCGCTGCTGACCCCATCCCCGATTTCCAGCATTGCCCTAGGAGAAGAACATGTCCGTTCTGCAAAAGCCTGAAAAAGGCCCGGTCATTCATGACTGGCGCCCCGAGGACCCAGCGTTCTGGGGAAGTAGCGGCAAACAGACTGCCACGCGCAACTTGTGGATTTCCATTCCTGCGCTGCTGCTGGCCTTTGCGGTGTGGATGGTCTGGAGCACGGTGATTGTACGTTTGAACGCCATCGGCTTCAGCTTCACCACCGACCAGCTGTTCTGGCTGGCGGCGTTGCCGGGGTTGTCCGGTGCGACCTTGCGCGTCTTCTATTCCTTTATGGTGCCGATCTTCGGTGGCCGTCGCTGGACTGCCCTGAGCACCGCGTCGCTTTTGTTGCCATCGATCTGGATGGGCTTCGCCGTGCAGGACCCGAGCACCTCGTATAGCGTGTTCGTGTTGATTGCCTTGCTCTGCGGTTTTGGTGGCGGCAACTTCGCCTCGAGCATGTCCAACATCAGCTTCTTCTATCCCAAGTCGCAGCAGGGCACAGCCCTTGGTCTCAATGCCGGGCTGGGTAACCTGGGCGTCTCGGTGATGCAGTTCTGTGTGCCGCTGGTGATCACCTTCGGTGTGTTCGGCTTCATGGGCGGCTCGCCGCAAGCACTGCCGGATGGCGGCCAATTGTGGTTGCAGAACGCCGGTTTCATCTGGGTGCCGTTCATTGTCTTGGTGACGGTGCTGGCCTGGTTCGGCATGAATGACCTGTCCAGTGCCCGGGCCTCGTTCAGCGAACAGGCGGTGATCTTCAAACGCAAACACAACTGGCTGATGTGCTGGTTGTACCTGGCGACCTTCGGTTCGTTTATCGGTTTCTCCGCGGCGTTTCCGCTGCTGATCAAAACCTCCTTCCCTGACGTCATCGCCTTGAAATTCGCCTTCCTCGGCCCGTTGGTTGGCGCGCTGGTGCGCCCATTGGGCGGCTGGCTGGCGGACAAGCTCGGTGGCGCGAAGGTGACCTTGTGGAACTTCGTGGCGATGATCGTGATGGTCTTCGGCGTCATGCACTTCCTGCCGCAGAACGGCTCGGGCGGCAACTTCTACGGCTATCTCGGCATGTTCATGCTGCTGTTCATTACCACTGGCATCGGCAACGGCTCCACCTTCCGCATGATCCCGGTGATCTTCCGCACACAGCATGAAAAAGCCTGTGTCGGCAAACCACCCGCTGTACGTGAACAAGCACTGAAGAACGCCGGCAAAGAGTCGGCCGCCGTCCTGGGCTTCAGTTCCGCCATGGGCGCCTTCGGTGCGTTCTTCATTCCCAAATCCTTCGGTACTTCGATGGCCCAGACCGGCGGCCCCGAGATGGCCTTCTACATGTTCGTCGGCTTTTACCTGAGCTGCATCGTGGTGACCTGGTGGTGGTACGCGCGCAAAGGCGCGGCGACACCCTGCTAAGACGACCCGAATCCAACCATTGCGTGGGCGGGGCACAGAACCCCGCAGCAAGCCTGAGAGGACTACACCGTGAGTCATTTACTGGATCAACTGAAGTTTTTCAATCGCAAGCAAAACGAGTTTTCCGACGGTCATGGCGAGACCCGCAAAGAGTCTCGCGACTGGGAGAACGTCTACCGTTCACGCTGGCAGTACGACAAGATCGTGCGTTCCACCCACGGGGTGAACTGCACCGGTTCCTGCTCGTGGAAAATTTACGTCAAGAACGGCCTGATCACCTGGGAAACCCAGCAGACCGACTACCCGCGTACCCGTAACGATCTGCCTAACCATGAGCCCCGTGGCTGTCCCCGTGGTGCCAGTTACAGCTGGTACATCTACAGCGCCAACCGGCTCAAGTACCCGAAAATTCGCAAGCCATTGCTCAAACTCTGGCGCGATGCGCGGCAGACCATGGCGCCGGTCGAAGCCTGGGCCAGCATCGTCGAGGACAAGGCCAAGGCCGACTCCTATAAAAGCAAGCGCGGCATGGGTGGCTTCATTCGTTCCAACTGGGAGGAAGTCAACGAGATCATTGCCGCGGCCAACGTCTACACCATCAAGCAATACGGTCCGGACCGGATCGTCGGTTTCTCGCCGATTCCGGCCATGTCGATGGTCAGCTATGCCGCAGGCTCGCGTTACCTGTCACTGATCGGCGGCGCCTGCCTGAGTTTCTACGACTGGTACTGCGACTTGCCACCGGCCTCGCCGATGGTCTGGGGCGAGCAGACCGACGTGCCGGAATCGGCCGACTGGTATAACTCCAACTACATCATTGCCTGGGGCTCCAACGTCCCGCAGACCCGCACCCCGGATGCGCACTTCTTTACCGAAGTCCGTTACAAGGGCACCAAGACGGTCGCGATCACTCCGGACTACTCGGAAGTCGCCAAGCTCACCGATCTGTGGCTGAACCCCAAGCAGGGCACCGATGCGGCGCTGGCCCAAGCGTTCAACCATGTGATCTTCAAAGAATTTCACCTGGACAAACCGAGCGCCTATTTCACCGACTACGCCAAGCGCTTCACAGATCTGCCGGTGCTGGTGCTGCTCAAGCAAATGGTCGACAAGGCTCCGGGCGCCGGTTATCAGCCGGACCGCTTTTTGCGCGCCAGTGACCTGACCGACAACCTTGGCCAGGAAAACAATCCGGAATGGAAAACCATCGCCCTGGATGTCAGTGGCGAACTGGTCTCCCCTCAGGGTTCCATCGGTTATCGCTGGGGCGAGAAGGGCAAGTGGAACATCCTTCCCCGTGAAGGTGGCGAAGGCCGTGAGATCGATCTGAAGCTGAGCCTGATCGGTGATGACGTCGCCGAAGTGGCCTTCCCGTATTTTGCCGGTGAGTCCCACGAGCACTTCCAGCACGTGGCCGGCGATGCCGTGCAATACCGCCGCGTGCCGGTGCACAACGTGGTGCTGGCGGACGGCAGCGTGGCCAAAGTCGCCACTGTGTTTGACCTGTCGGCCGCCAACCTGGCGATCGATCGCGGCCTCGGCGGCGCTAACGTGGCCAAGGATTACGACGACGCCTCGGTGCCTGGCACTCCGGCCTGGCAGGAACAGATCACCGGCGTCAGCCGCGAGAAAGCCATCCAGATTGCCCGTGAGTTCGCCGACAACGCCGACAAGACCAAGGGCCGCTCGATGATCATCGTCGGCGCGGCGATGAATCACTGGTACCACATGGACATGAACTACCGCGGGCTGATCAACATGCTCATGCTCTGCGGGTGTGTCGGCCAGACCGGTGGCGGTTGGGCGCATTACGTCGGTCAGGAAAAACTCCGTCCGCAATGCGGCTGGCTGCCATTGGCGTTCGGCCTGGACTGGAACCGTCCGCCTCGCCAAATGAACGGCACCAGCTTCTTCTACGCCCACAGTTCGCAATGGCGTCACGAGAAAATGAGCATGCACGACGTGCTCTCGCCGCTGGCCGATAAATCACAGTTCCCCGAGCATGCCCTGGACTACAACATCCGCGCCGAACGCGCCGGCTGGTTGCCCAGCGCACCGCAGCTCAACACTAACCCTTTGCACATCTGCCGCGACGCGGCGGCGGCCGGCATGGACCCTAAAGACTACGTGGTCAAGTCGCTGCAGGACGGTTCGCTGCGCTTCTCCTGCGAACAGCCGGACAGCCCGGTCAACTTCCCGCGCAACATGTTTATCTGGCGTTCCAACCTGTTGGGCTCCTCGGGCAAGGGCCACGAGTACATGCTCAAGTACCTGCTCGGCACCAAGAACGGGGTGATGAACGAAGACATCGGCCAGGTCGGCGACTGCAAACCGGAAGAAGCCGAATGGGTGGACGAGGGTGCCATTGGCAAGCTCGATCTGGTCACCACGCTGGACTTCCGCATGTCCTCGACCTGCGTCTATTCCGACATCGTGCTGCCGACGGCAACCTGGTACGAAAAAGACGACATGAACACCTCGGACATGCACCCGTTCATTCACCCGTTGTCGGCCGCCATCGACCCGGCGTGGGAATCGCGTTCCGACTGGGAAATCTACAAAGGCATCGCCAAGGCGTTTTCCAGCATGTCCGAAGGGCATCTGGGCGTTGAGAAGGACCTGGTAACGATCCCGTTGATGCACGACAGCGTCGGCGAGTTGGCCCAACCGTTTGGCGGCATCGACTGGAAAAGCGCCGGCGTGGCACCGGAGCCAGGCAAAAACGCGCCGAACCTGCACGTGGTGGAGCGTGACTACCCGAACATCTACAAACAGTTCTCGTCCCTCGGACCATTGCTGGAGAAACACGGCAACGGTGGCAAAGGCATCAACTGGAACACCGAAGACGAAGTGAAATTCCTCGGTGAACTCAATCACAAAGAAGGCGATGCCGGTATCAGCCAGGGTCGGCCGAAAATCGACACGGCGATCGATGCTGCTGAAGTGATTCTGTCCCTCGCGCCGGAAACCAACGGCCAGGTCGCCGTCAAAGCCTGGGCCGCGCTGTCGGAATTCACCGGCATCGACCACAGTCACCTGGCGCTGTCCAAGGCCCACGAAGCGATCCGCTTCCGCGACATTCAGGCACAGCCGCGCAAGATCATTTCCAGCCCGACCTGGTCGGGTCTCGAAGACGATCACGTCAGCTACAACGCCGGCTACACCAACGTTCACGAAGGGATCCCGTGGCGCACCATCACCGGTCGCCAGCAGTTCTACCAGGATCACCCGTGGATGCAGGCGTTCGGCGAGCAACTGATGAGTTATCGCCCGCCCGTCAACACCCGCACCATCGAAGGGGTGAAAGGCAAGCGCAGCAACGGCGAGATCGAAATCGTCCTGAACTGGATCACCCCGCACCAGAAATGGGGCATCCACAGCACCTACAGCGACAACTTGCTAATGCTCACCCTCAGCCGTGGCGGGCCGATTGTCTGGCTCTCGGAGAACGATGCGAAACGCGCCGGTATCGAGGACAACGACTGGATCGAGTGCTTCAACATCAACGGTGCACTGACCGCCCGCGCGGTGGTCAGCCAACGGGTCAAGGACGGCATGGTGATGATGTACCACGCTCAGGAACGGATCGTGAACGTGCCCGGTTCGGAAACCACCAAGACCCGTGGCGGCCACCACAACTCGGTCACCCGGGTGGTGCTCAAGCCGACCCACATGATCGGCGGCTACGCCCAGCAAGCCTACGGTTTCAACTATTACGGCACGGTCGGTTGCAACCGCGACGAATTTGTCGTGGTGCGCAAAATGTCCAAAGTCGACTGGCTCGATGGTTCGTCCGGCGATGACCTGCCGCGTCCCCTGCCGACCGATATCGAGGAGAACTGAGATGAAGATTCGCTCACAAATCGGCATGGTTCTGAACCTGGACAAATGCATCGGTTGCCACACCTGTTCGATCACCTGCAAAAACGTCTGGACCAGCCGCGAAGGCATGGAATACGCATGGTTCAACAACGTCGAATCGAAACCCGGGATCGGCTACCCGAAAGAATGGGAGAACCAGGACAAGTGGAAGGGCGGCTGGATCCGCAATGCCAATGGCACGATCAACCCGCGCATCGGCGGTAAATTCCGCGTGTTGGCGAACATTTTCGCCAACCCGGACCTGCCGAGCCTCGACGACTACTACGAACCGTTCGACTTCGATTACCAGCACCTGCACACCGCGCCGCTGGGCGAGCATCAGCCTACCGCGCGCCCGCGTTCGCTGATCTCCGGCAAGCGCATGGAAAAAATCGAGTGGGGCCCGAACTGGGAAGAAATCCTCGGCACCGAATTCGCCAAGCGCCGCAAGGACAAGAACTTCGACAAGATTCAGGCGGACATCTACGGCGAGTACGAAAACACCTTCATGATGTATTTGCCGCGCCTGTGCGAGCACTGCCTCAACCCCACTTGTGCAGCGGCTTGCCCGAGCGGGGCGATCTACAAGCGTGAAGAAGACGGCATCGTCCTGATTGACCAAGAGAAATGCCGTGGCTGGCGGATGTGCATCAGCGGCTGCCCGTACAAGAAAATCTACTTCAACTGGAAAAGCGGCAAGTCCGAGAAATGCATTTTCTGCTACCCGCGTATTGAAGCCGGGATGCCGACCGTTTGTGCCGAAACCTGTGTCGGGCGCATCCGCTACCTTGGTGTGCTTTTGTATGACGCCGACCGCATCAGCGAAGTGGCGAGCACCGCCAATGAGCAGGATCTGTACGAGAAACAACTGGAGATCTTCCTCGATCCGAATGACCCGGCGGTGATTCGTCAGGCTCTGGAAGATGGCGTCCCGCAATCGGTGATCGACTCCGCGCAACGTTCGCCGGTCTACAAAATGGCCGTGGACTGGAAACTCGCACTGCCGCTGCACCCGGAATACCGCACCTTGCCGATGGTTTGGTACGTACCGCCGCTGTCGCCGATCCAGAACGCGGCCACCGCTGGCACCGTGGGCATGAACGGGGTGATCCCGGACGTCGACAGCCTGCGCATTCCATTGAAGTACCTGGCCAACCTGTTGACGGCGGGCGATGAAAAACCGGTCAAGCGTGCGCTTAAACGCTTGCTGGCGATGCGCGCCTACAAACGTTCCGAGCAAGTCGACGGTGTTCAAGACCTGCAAGTGCTGGCGGATGTCGGCCTGAGCGTGGCCCAGGTTGAGGAGATGTATCGCTACCTGGCAATCGCCAACTACGAAGACCGCTTTGTTGTACCGAGCGCCCACCGTGAAGACGCCATGAGCGACGCCTTCGCTGAGCGTTCCGGGTGTGGCTTCAGTTTCGGCAGCGGCTGTAGCGGCAGCTCCGACACCAACATGTTCGGCGCCAAGAAAGCCAACCGCCGCGACATCCTGAAAACCGTCCAGTTGTGGGAGGAATGAGCATGCAAATTCTCAAAGTGATTTCGCTGCTGCTCGATTACCCGACCGAGACGCTGATTGGCGGTCGCGACGAGCTGGAGCAAGCGATCATCCAGTCACGGGAAATCAGCCCGACGCAGCGCGGTGCGTTGTTCGAATTGCTCGAGCTGATCTGCGCCAATGACCTGATGGATGGGCAGGAGCACTACGGTGCGCTGTTCGGTCGGGGGCGCTCACTGTCGCTGCTGTTGTTCGAGCATGTGCACGGTGAATCCCGCGACCGTGGCCAGGCGATGGTCGACATGATGGCGCAATACGAAGAAGCCGGTTTTGCCATCGGCGTCAAAGAGCTGCCCGATTACATCCCGCTGTACCTGGAGTTCCTGTCCACCCGCGCAGACATCGAGGCCCGCGAGGGCCTGGCGGATGTTTCGCACTTGCTGGCCTTGCTCGCCGCACGTCTGGAAGAGCGCGAGAGCGCCTATGCCAGCTGCTTCCGGGCGCTGCTGCAAATTGCCGGGGCTGAGCCGCATCAAGCGGTGGCCGACCTGCGGGCGCAGGTCGCGGCGGAACCTCGCGATGACTCCCTCGAAGCCCTCGACAAGATCTGGGAAGAGGAGGCCGTGGACTTTCTCCAGGCCGAACAGCAGGACCGTTGCAGTTCGCTGCCAAGCGCACCGGGCAAGGCCCGGGAAGAAAGCGCGGTGCCGTTGCACTGGGTGGATTTTCAGCATGAAGGGCTGGCCGCCGTGCCAGCCAAGGAGGTGGGCAATGTCTAAATGGAACCTGTTGTTGTTCGGGGTCTATCCCTACGTGGCCCTGGCGGTTTGCCTGATTGGCAGTTGGGCGCGCTTCGATTTGTCGCAGTACACCTGGAAGGCAGGTTCGAGCCAGATGCTCAACCAGCGCGGTATGCGCGTGGCGAGCAACTTCTTCCACATCGGTGTGTTGTTCGTGCTGGCCGGGCACTTCGTCGGCCTGCTGACCCCGGCATCGATTTATCACCATGTGATCAGTACTGAGAACAAGCAGTTGCTGGCGATGGTTTCCGGCGGGTTCTTCGGTCTGTTGTGCCTGATTGGCCTGCTGATGCTGGTCAACCGGCGCCTCACCGACCCACGAGTACGCGCCACCTCCAGTCCTTCGGACATCCTGATTTTGTTGGTACTGCTGGCGCAATTGCTGCTCGGTCTGCTGACCATCGTTGCGTCCACCGGGCACATGGACGGCTCGGTGATGGTGATGCTCGCCGATTGGGCGCAGAACACCGTGCTGTTGCGTCCGGTGGAAGCGGCGGCGTCCATCGCGCCGGTCGGGCTGATCTACAAGTTGCATGTGTTTCTCGGTTTGACCCTGTTCGTGCTGTTCCCCTTCACCCGTCTCGTACACATGATCAGTGCACCGATCTGGTACCTGGGCCGTCGTTATCAAATCGTTCGTCAGAAGTACTGAGGAGACAATCATGTCAGGTGGATGTGGATGTGGTGGTGGTAACGGGGGCAGCGGTGGCTGCGGTTCTTCAAAAAAAGCCGAGGACGTTTTCGACATCGCGCCGGTCGCAGAGGCGCAGTTTGAAGCACTGCCGGTTGAGCCCGCCGCGGCCAATGACGCCCCGGCGCAGTTGATCGCCAGCAGTGAACAGGAATGGCCGATCATCAGCGTCAACGAGGTGTCGATCACCCCGGAGGCGATGGCCCAGGAGCTGCAATACCACCCGGCCGAAAGCCGTGAGGAGGCGGTCTACCTGGCCGCCAGGGCACTGGTGATCCGCGAGTTGTTGCAGCAGCGCATCACCGAGCTCGGTGTGTCGCTGGAGATCGGCGCCGGTGAGAATGAAGAGGAAGCGGCTACTCGCTTGCTGCTCGAACGTGAGGTGAAAGTGCCTCAATGCGACGAGGAAACGAGTCTTCGTTACTACGAAAACAATCGCGGACGCTTCCACAGCGCGCCGTTGCTGGCGGTGCGGCACATCCTGCTCGAATGTGCACCGGACGATGTCGAGGCCCGCGAGCTGGCGCATGATCAGGCACAAATCCTGCTGCAGCGCCTGGAAGAATTCCCCGGTAGTTTTGCCGAGCTGGCGGTGAAATATTCGGCCTGCCCGTCGAAGGCTCAAGGCGGTTCTTTGGGACAAATCAGCAAGGGCCAGACCGTGCCCGAACTGGAACGTCAGCTGTTCACCCTGGCTCCGGGCCTGGCCAGCAAACCACTGGAAAGCCGTTACGGCTGGCATGTGGTCAGTGTCGATCAGCGGATCGAAGGCATGCCATTACCCTATGAAGTGGTGTCGACGGCGATCCGCACGCAGTTGCAGCAAGGCGTGTGGCAGAAAGCGCTGGTGCAATACCTGCAAACCCTGATCGGTGCGGCCGACATTCGCGGCATCCACTTACAGGGCGCCGACTCACCGCTGGTGCAGTGAGCATTGCGTAAACCGGGAGAAGTGATGAACGTTGTGATGCAGGATGGTTTTGGGCGGCAGATCGATTACCTGCGGATGTCGGTCACGGACCGGTGTGATTTTCGTTGCGTGTATTGCATGGCGAAAAACATGACCTTCCTGCCGCGTCAGCAGGTGCTCACCCTGGAGGAATTGCAGCGCTTGGCGACACTGTTCGTCGGCCTGGGTGTGCGCAAAATCCGTCTGACCGGCGGTGAGCCGCTGATCCGTCCCGGCATTGTCGGACTGTGCCGCAACATCGCTGCCTTGCCCGGTTTGCGCGAACTGGTAATGACCAGCAACGGCTCGCAGCTGGGCCGTCTGGCCCGGCCATTGGTCGACGCCGGGGTCAAGCGGATGAACATCAGCCTCGATAGCCTGGACGGGCAGAAGTTTCGGGCGATCACCCGTAACGGCGACCTCGATCAAGTGCTCAACGGCATCGAAGCGGCGCGGGACGCAGGGTTTGAGCGGATCAAACTCAACTGTGTGGTGATGAAAGGACGCAATTTCGATGAAGTCCTGGGATTGGTGCAATACGCCATCGATCAGCGCATCGATATCAGTTTTATCGAAGAAATGCCCTTGGGCGACGTCGGTCGTTCCCGGGGCGAGTCGTTTTGTTCCAGCGACGAAGTGCGCACGCTGATCGCCAGCCAGCATCGGTTGCTCGACAGCACCGAAAACAGCGGCGGACCGGCGCGCTATGTGCGTCTGGAACGCCATGCCGAGACCCGGATCGGATTCATTTCGCCCAACAGCCACAACTTTTGTGGCAGCTGTAATCGGGTGCGGATGACTGTTGAAGGGAAGCTGTTGCTGTGTCTGGGCCAGGACGATGCCCTGGATTTACGCGGATTGCTGCGGCGTTATCCGCTGGATGACCAACCCGTGATCAACGCGGTGCAGAGAGCGCTGCGTGGCAAACCACTGCGCCATGACTTCAGCCCCGACGGGGAGGTGCAGATTGTGCGATTCATGAACATGAGTGGCGGTTGAGCTGATCTGTGCATTCTGTAAAACACCGAGAACCAATGTGGGAGCGAGCTTGCTCGCGATAGCGGTAGAACAGCCAACATCAATGTTGAATGTACTGCAGTCATCGTCGGAACGCCGCCCGGAGCAAGCTCGCTCCCACATTGGATCGTCGCTGACCAAAGTATTTTTTATCCGCCCCGCATCTGGGCGGTTTTTTTTGCCGGTAAATCTTGATATCGATCAATTGCATATCTGCAGTTTGTCCGTAGCCTTCACCGCATGTTGTGTCTATTTTCAGTTAAACATCTATATGTAGTGTCTGGAGGCCAAATGCAGAGCACGCTGATCGCAGTAGGATGTAACCGCTTGCACAAGCGCGATGGCAGTCAGGTCGCCTTCGATGCCGACAAAATCCGTCAGGCATTGATCGCCGCCGGCAAGGCGACGGGGGAGTATGGCGAGGTTGAGGTCGAAGGGTTGCTTCACGCGGTATTGGCCAGACTTGAAGGTTTGCCGAGGCTGCATGTCGAGCAAATCCAGGACCGTGTTGAACGGGTGTTGATGGACGCCGGTTTTTTCCTCGCTATGCGTGCCTACATCGTTTACCGCGAACAGCACGGGCGTTTGCGTCGCGACCGTCGGACCATGGTCGAGGTGGCGACCTCGATGAACGAGTACCTGGACCGTGAAGACTGGCGCGTCCAGGCCAATGCCAATCAGGGTTACTCATTGGGCGGTCTGGTGCTGAACGTGTCGGGCAAGGTCACCGCTAACTATTGGCTGGACGAGGTCTACAGCGAGGCCATCGGCAAGGCCCACCGCGAGGCGGATTTGCATGTGCACGATCTGGACATGCTCGCCGGATACTGCGCCGGCTGGTCGCTGCGCACCCTGTTGCACGAAGGGCTCAATGGTGTGCCGGGGCGTGTCGAAGCCGGCCCGCCGAAACACCTGAGCAGCGCCCTGGGGCAGATGGTGAATTTCCTCGGCACCTTGCAAAACGAATGGGCAGGCGCCCAGGCGTTCAGCTCGTTCGACACCTACCTGGCGCCCTATGTGCGTCAGGACAAGCTGAGCTACCAGGAAGTGCGCCAAGCGATTCAGGAGTTCATCTACAACCTTAACGTTCCCTCGCGCTGGGGCACTCAGACGCCCTTTACCAACCTGACGTTCGACTGGGTCTGTCCGCAGGATTTGCGTGAGCAGATTCCCTGCATCGGCGGTGAGGAAATGCCGTTTGCCTACGGCGACCTGCAGGTCGAAATGGACTTGCTCAACCGCGCCTATATCGAGGTGATGCAGGCCGGTGATGCGAAAGGGCGGGTGTTCACCTTTCCGATCCCGACCTACAACATCACCCATGACTTTCCGTGGGACAGTGAAAACGCCGACCGTCTGTTCGAGATGACCGCGCGTTACGGCTTGCCGTACTTCCAGAACTTTCTCAATTCGGATCTGCAGCCCAATCAGGTGCGCTCGATGTGCTGCCGCTTGCAGCTGGATGTTCGCGAGTTGCTCAAGCGTGGCGGCGGTTTGTTCGGCTCGGCGGAACAGACCGGATCGCTCGGCGTGGTGACCATCAACTGTGCGCGTCTGGGCTATGTGTTCAAGGGTGATACCAGCGGTTTGCTGCAGCGTCTGGACACATTGATGGAACTGGCGATGGAAAGCCTGGAGGTAAAGCGCAAGGTGATTCAGCACCACATGGATGCCGGTTTGTACCCGTACACCAAGCGTTACCTGGGAACCCTGCGCAACCATTTTTCCACCATCGGCCTCAACGGCATGCATGAAATGCTGCGCAATTTCACCGGTGACGAGGAGGGCATGCACACCGACCACGGTCGGCAGTTTGCCCTTAAGATGCTGGACCATGTGCGCGCCACGCTGCTGCGTTTTCAAGAAGAAACCGGCCACATGTACAACCTGGAAGCGACACCGGCCGAGGGCACGACCTACCGCTTCGCCAAGGAAGACCTCAAGCGCTACCCCGACATTCTCCAGGCCGGCAGCATGCAAGCGCCGTATTACACCAACTCCTCGCAACTGCCCGTGGGCTACACCGAAGACCCTTTCGAGGCGCTGGAACTTCAAGACGAGCTGCAATGCAAATACACCGGCGGCACGGTCTTGCACCTGTACATGGCCGAGCGGATTTCTTCGACTCAGGCCTGCAAGCAACTGGTGCGCAAGGCCCTTGGCCGCTTCCGCCTGCCTTACCTGACCGTGACCCCGACGTTCTCCATCTGCCCGGTGCACGGCTACCTCGATGGCGAGCATGAGTTCTGCCCAAAGTGCGACGAAGCACTGCTGCTGCGAGAACAGAAACTCGGCACCGTTCATTGATTTCGATCCACTCAACTGCAAGGAGCTTCACCATGACTGCATCGCAAACACTGCCTCAGGCTCAACGTCAACGCTGCGAAGTCTGGACCCGGGTGATGGGTTATCACCGTCCTGTGTCGGCGTTCAATCCGGGTAAACAGTCGGAGCACCGCGAGCGGGTGCACTTCACTGAAAGCGCGGCGCTGGCCGGGCGCCAATGAGTCGAACGCTTCGGGTCGGGGGCATGGTGCCCCTGACCACTATCGACTATCCGGGACAGCTTGCCTGCGTGTTGTTTTGCCAGGGTTGCGCCTGGCGTTGTCGTTACTGCCATAACCCGCAGTTGATCCCGCCTCGAGGCACAGACGAAGTGGATTGGCGGCGGGTGTTGGCGTTTCTGCAACGGCGTCAGGACCTGCTCGATGCGGTGGTGTTCAGTGGCGGCGAGCCCACCTTGCAAGACGGTTTGCTCGGCGCCATGGATGAGGTGCGGGCGATGGGGTTTCGCATCGGTTTACACAGCGCCGGCATTAAACCCGCAGCGTTCGCCAAGGCACTGACCGGGGCCGATTGGGTCGGCTTCGATGTGAAGGCGTTGCCCGAGGATTGCCAGGCCATCACTCGGGTCGAGGGTAGCGGAACCGCCAACTGGCGCAGCCTTGAGCATCTGCTGGCCAGCGGTGTCGACTATGAATGTCGCACCACCGTGCATTGGCATCTGTTCGAGCCGGCGCGTCTGCTGATCCTGGCACAGCGTCTGAACGAGCTCGGCGTCAAACGCTTCGCCGTGCAGCTGGTTCGCACTGAACGGATGTTCGATCCGCTGTTGCCGAGTGTTTCGGCACAAGCCTTGCTATCTGAGCTGTGGGAGGCCATGCGCGAGTTGTTTCCAGCCTTCGTGTTACGGGGGTAACCGAGGCTGAGGTTTAACGTTTAGCGGTGACATCCACCATTAGGTTTTCAAATGCGCTGCCTATCGGGCAGGTATCAAACGGGGAGCATTTGATATGGCCAAATTATTAAGTACGGCACATCGTATCGTCATCGGCTTTGCAATCGCACCGCTGGCGCTGATGGGCATGGCGTTTTACGCATTGCACGATCTGGCCACGCTCAAGGAGCAGGCGGTGGTCATCGTCAAGCAGGACTGGCCGAAGATCGACCCGATCATGGTCATCGCCACCGGCGTGCGCGATAACGCCAGGAACACCCGGGATTTGCTGATCGATAAAGACAATCAGCAAGTGCAGCAGTCGATCGACGCCACCAAGAAACGGATCACTCAGGCGCTCGAAACGCTTGAACCGTTGTTCTATTTGCCAGAGGGCAAAACCGCTTATGCCGCGCTGAAAAAGAATCGCGAAGCCTACGTTGCGGCGTTCACTCAAGTGCAGGTGTTGATCAGGCAAGGGGCCTTCGATGACGCTATGGCACAGCTGAAACAAAAAGTCGTGCCGGCCGAACTCCAGGTCTATCGAAGCCTGGATGAGTTGATGGCGCTGCAAGGCAAAATATTCGCCGACCGTGAACAGTCGGCGCAGGCACTGTACAGCGATGCCCGGCGCAATATGCTCGGGTTATTTTTGTTCTGTGTGGCGCTGGTCATCGCCGCCGCGGTGATCGTCACGCGCAGTGTGACCCGGCCACTGGGTGGCGAGCCGGATGATGCCGCACGGTTTTTGAGTCAAATGGCTCAGGGCGACCTGACGATTCAGGTGCCCGTGAGCTCATGTGACGGCGGCAGCGTGATGATGAACATGCATCAGATGCAGCAAAGTCTCAATGCCATGGTCAGACACATCGCGGCCTCGGTTGACCAGGTGGCCAGTTCCTCCGAAGAACTGAGTGCGGTCAGCAGCCAGACCAGCAGCAATCTGCAATTGCAGGGGCTGGAGATCGAGCAGGCGGCTACCGCTGTGAACCAGATGACCGCTGCGGTCGACGAGGTGGCGCGCAATGCGGTGAGCACCTCCGAGGCTTCCCGGCAGTCCGAACAAACCGCGCAGCGCGGGCGTGAACAGGTTCAGGAAACCGTGGTTTCAATCGGCGAACTGGCGAATGGCGTCACCGATACCTCGCAACGCATCGAGCAACTGGCGGGCAGGGTGCAGGACATCAGCAAGGTCCTGGATGTGATTCGCAGCATCGCCGAGCAGACCAATTTGCTGGCCCTCAACGCGGCCATTGAAGCGGCCCGCGCCGGGGATGCCGGACGCGGTTTTGCCGTGGTCGCCGATGAAGTGCGCGCCTTGGCCCATCGCACCCAAGAGTCCACCCAAGAGATCGAGCAGATGATTGGCAACATTCGTCTGGATACCGGCCATGCGGTAACGGCCATGCAAAGCAGCAGCAACCTGGTTCGGACCACCCTTGAAGTGGCGCAACGGTCGGGCGTTGCATTGGATGAAATCACCCGGTCAATCTCGCAGATCAATGAGCGCAACATGATGATCGCCAGCGCCACGGAAGAGCAGGCGTTGGTGGCGCGTGAGGTGGATCGCAATCTGATGGGGATTCGAAACTTGTCCGAGCAGGTCTTGTTGGGTGCCCAACATACTCACACCGCGGGTCACGATCTGGCGCAGATGGCAGGGGCGCTGCACCAGACAGTGGCACGTTTTAAAGTCTGAGGGTTCCGGCCTGGTGGTTGGAGGAGGGCGCTGAGGCGATCAAGCCCAGCCCCAGAATTGCAACCACCAGCCAAACCCTACCAAGCTGATGCCGAGTAACAGGCAAGTGCTGCCAGCGCAGCGTCGAGCCAGGGAAATGCCTTCGCGGTCCAGCCGTTCCCACCCCAGCAACAGGCTCCAGCCCATCACGGCTATTAACAAACAAGCTCTGGCCGGTTGTACCCATTCCAGCAGCAACCCTTCATAGCGCAGTAATTTCACCGTTGTGGCCGACAGCCCGAGAAACAATCCTGCACCACCCAGGGGCGTGAGGGTCAGTGCCATTGGCCAATACAGTGCGCGGTCTTGCGCCAGTCGAGCCGTCAGGCGCAGAAGAATCATCAACGCCGTGCCCAACACCATCGAACTCAAACTCAAGTAAGCAACGATGCTGAAACCATCGAGCCAACTGAAGCTGTCGTTGAGCTGCGGGTAATGGGTCAGCAGCCACCAGGGCGCGTTGTCCTGCAGCGCCCAGAGTTGGTCGTGCTCGACCAGCGATTGGGCAAGGGTTTGTTTGAGGGCGACAAACCAGGGGCTGACCGTCCACTGAAACGCGCCCATCGCCAGGCCAATTACACCGAACAGCAGTAAACGCGCGTCCCACGGTGAAAGCGTCTGCGCGGTCGCGTGAAGAATCTCTTGGTTGCTGGAGCGGGCGATCAGCTGAACGGCGCCGCGTTGTCCACTGCAGCGTCCGCAGGCGTGGCAGTCGCTGGCGCCTTGCAGTCGACGGATGTCGAGCAAGGGCGCGCAGTTGGGCGGCGGCAGGCGCGGCGCGGCATTTTCTATCCAGCGTTGTTCGTCTACCTGAAAATGCATGGGCGCCAGGCGGGCGAGCAGGGCGAAGACGCCGCTGACCGGGCATAGGTAACGACACCAGACTCGCTTGCCTCGGGCGAACAGCAGACCGACGGCAACCGCCGCGACAGTCGAGCCACCCAGAATCAATAACGCCGCCTGGGCGTAGTCATAGACGCTGATCAATTGGCCGTAAAGGGTTGTGAGGCAGAACGCCAAGGTTGGCCAGCCGCCCCAGCGCAACCAGCGCGGTACACCCAAACCTTTGCCGTAATGGCTGGCCCATTCGCTGAGTGAGCCTTCCGGACACAGAACGCCACACCAGAGTCGGCCGAACAGCACGATCGACAGCAGCACGAACGGCCACCAAATACCCCAGAACAAAAACTGCGCGAACAGGGTCAGGTTGTCGAGCAGTCGTGCCTGGCTGTCCGGCAGCGGCAACACCGCCGGGATCACCAACAGCAACGCATAGAACAGTACAACGGCCCACTGCACGGCACGAATGACCCGCGCATGGCGACGCATTCCATCGCCCATGCGCTGCAGCCATTGATTGCGACGACTCAGCTCAGGCATGGGACTTTTTCCGCAGCACGCTGGCGCAGCCAACCGCCGACAGCCAGCCAATAACTTGCCAGCACCAGTAACGTCATGCCGCTGGGCGTCGCGCGATAACCGGCAAAACCGGCAAGAAAACCACCCAGTCCATGGCTGTCGCTGAGTAATGCGCTGCTGTCCCAAAGCGCTTCGCCAACGAGGCTGTACATCACCTCCGGCAAATCCAGGGCGAGTAATTGACCGCCGATTCGCTCGGTGCCGCTGACCAGCAATGCCGCGCCGAGCATCAGCAAAACAGCTTCGCTGATGGCAAAGAATTGCTGCCACGAAATAAACCGGCGACTGCTGTGCAGCAGCGCAATCGTCAGCACCGACAACGCCAATCCCAATGCGCCGCCGGCGGCAAACAAACCGAGCTGTGGACCTCGTAACTGAGCACCGGCGCCATAGAGAAAGACCACCGTTTCACTGCCTTCGCGGCTGACGGCGAGCATGGCCAGCAGTAACAGACCTGTGCCACCTTGCCGGGCCAGGTGACTATCGGCGTGTCGTTGCAAATCGTGCTTGAGCGTGCGCCCGTGGCGGTGCATCCAGCCGACCATCTGCACAATCAGCAGGCTGGCAACCAGCGCGAGTGCGGCCTGGAACCACTCACTGGCTGAGCCGCTCATGGCCTCACCGGCAAACAGAATCAACACCGCCAGCAGGCCCGAAAGCATCAACCCCAGCACGACACCGGCCCACACGTACTTCGTGAGTCGATCTCCCTGATGCTGCTGGCTGACCCACGCCTGGAGAATGCCGATCACCAGCAGCGCCTCGACGCTTTCGCGCCAGACAATGAACATTGATTGATTCATGGAAGCTCCGTATTTGAACGGGTTATTTCGCGAGGATGCCGCCCTCGGGCAGTTGCGGATTGAACTCGTCGAAGAAGGGATAGTGACCAGGCCGGAGGGGATGAATAACCACGAAGGTTGTCACTCCCGGCGACAGTACTTTTTCAACCCGCAATGGCGTGCTCTCGAATTCGGCTGGCCCTTGACCGATATTTTTCAGGATGATTTTGAAGCGCTGTCCGGCCGGAACCTCCAGCAAGGCGGGGGAGAAGTGGCCATCGCGCAGGCTCAGCTCATAGCTGGGTAACTCGGCATAAGCCGTCAATGGCACCACTGCTGTGGCAAGCATCAGCCAGGCAATGCGCAAGCGCTTCATTCAATAGCCGCCTTTTTTACCGATGCCGGCGTAGATGAACTCATAGTGCAATTCGCAGCGTTCAAACCAGGGGGCTACGCCGGTTTCCTTATCGGTATGGCGGCCAAGGGACCCATGACCGCCGGGTGGCAGGACGGTGAAGGTCAGCTGATATTTACCTGGGCCGAGCAGCTTTACATTGTCGCCATAGTGCGGACCGTCGTTGGCGACCATGGCGTGGAAATCGCCTTTGAGTTGGTTCTCATTGCCTTGTTTTTTCAAATTGAACGAGACATTGAGGTACGGCACGAAACTGCCTTCCTGAAAGCCTTGTCGATTGTTCGCCGTGGCGCGAATGTCGGCTTCCAGATGCACATCGGAATCTGCAGTGGCCCGCATCATTCCGGCAGGTGCCATCTCGATCGGCTGCAAATACACGGCCCCGACTTCCAGCCCCGGACACAGCTGTGGTTCGCCGATCGGGTATTCCTTGGCCTGAGCCAACGGTGTGAGCAAGAGCAGGGCGAGTGACAGCGAAAAGGTCGTACGCATGATGTCTTCCTGGGCACTAACGAGTAGGAGCCCGAGTGTAGGAAGCTTTCTTACGAATAATAATGATTGTTATCAAGTTTGCAGTGATTAAGGCTATGACTCGGAACGCTTTCGAAATCGCTCCGCGCGGTCAACGCTGTCGCTCATCTGAGCCGCCGCGTGAATCGTTAGAGGATGCTGGGTGAAACCGGGTCTGGGTGAAATGTAGGCGGCCATTTCGCGGGCGACGGCTATCTGTTTATCCGAACCTTGTGTCAGTAATGCAATGACCAGATTTTCCAGGGCAATCACCCGGACACGAAGGTGTACCAGTTCTGCGTTGGTCAAGTCGGGGGGAGAGGAAAATGCTTCTGCATCGAGTGATTTTTTCGCGCCTTTATCATCCCAGGTCGACAATTGGACAGGGCTCTGTTCTCCGGCAGGTGGTTTTTTACCCAGCATAAGAGGCATCTCCAGGTGTTTTTATGTGGCTGCCCAGGGGCCGGAAAAGCGCTATGACGTAGCCGATTTCCCGGCAGGATGAAGCTTAGCTGTAAGACTGACATTGAGTGCGAGCTTTCGACTTCAGTCTTGATCCGTATCAAGGGCATTTTTGCGCAAACGATGTAGGTTGGAGGCACATCCTAGAGGCGAACAGGGGATCGACATGGCCAAGAATTTTCCCATCAGCCCCAAGCACCCCGAGCGCATTTGCTGGGGCTGCGACAGATACTGCCCAGCCAATTCCCTGGCGTGCGGCAATGGCTCCGACAGGACAATGCATCCTGCCGAAATGATCGGAGACGATTGGTATCTGCATGGGGACTGGGGCATTGAACCGTTGATCGCGGTAAAAGATGTAACGGACGATCCCAGCCGGGAGGGCTGAGCAACCCCGTTGAAACATAGAAACCGCCTGACAGAATTTTTTTTGAAATCAAGGGGTTGCCAGCCTCGGGAAATCAGTACATAATTCACGCCATCGAAAGCACTGACTGCTGAAAAAGCTCAATGTTTTCAAGGAGTTAGATCGCGTATCTGATTCCAAGTTTGTACGCGTTTGATGTTGTGCTACATGACATCAGATGTTTGAGGCCGAGTAGCAAAATGGTTATGCAGTGGATTGCAAATCCACCTACGCCGGTTCGATTCCGACCTCGGCCTCCACTTTAAACGAGCTCCGTAGATCTATGATTTACGGAGCTTTTTTATTTTCACTGTCCTGCAAGATTTAGTCTTGAAAAGGACAGTCGCGAACTTGCTTCGCCGAGACGGGATGTATATATTTCCCCCTCTGCTGCACAAGCGTCAGAACTGCCAGATCGTTATCTGACAGTCTTCAGACTGCTTCACCGCGCTACCGCCCGAATGGCGAAACTGGTAGACGCATGGGACTTAAAATCCCCCGCTCGTAAGGGCGTGCCGGTTCGATTCCGGCTTCGGGCACCATCTTAAATCAAGGGTTTGCGAGCGAAAGCTGATGCAAACCCTTGTTTGTTTCTGGCCGGCTATTTTGTTGGCCACAGCTATTGATGGCGGTTGTTAGTCGCTGGATCAGCCTCGCGTCGGCCTTCGCCAGAAGGGTTGCCGGTATTGACAAGCCTTCTCTCTACCAAGACATTTTGAAGGGCCTGGCGAGCAGCAGCGTCCAGCTGGTGTTCTCTCTCCTTGAGTTCAAGCAAGATTGGGCTGGACCAGGCGCGATAGGTTTGCTCGGTTTTACGAATTGATGTCATCTGTCCCCTCCTTGATGAGTGGCGGCCACCACCGTCGGCGCAATGTTGGATCGATAGAACCCTAGTCGAGGAATCTGTTTACCGCCAAAAAATGGCAGGGCGAGGTGCGCACCTCACTGACGCCGCTATCGAGCTTAGAATCAAATAATATATTGATCAGTTTGGGGTTATCTAATCTTCAAAATTGCGTTGTCTTAATATAAAAAATAATAAATAGGTGGAAGTTGTGAGTAAGGCAGTGACTGCCATTGCTGTAGTGTTATTCATGTCTGGATGTTCTTCCGGGCCTCAGACTTCCAATGATGCCCATACTCCCGCACCTCAAGGTGTGAAGCAATTGAGTGTAGATGAGGTTCACCAGATTTTGGTTGGTCGTAAGCTCCAAAGCGAGACCGCCAAGGGGCAGCCTTTCTGGGAAACCCTGAGCCCTGAGCCCTGACGGCATGGCGGTAATACAAATTGCTAAAGATTCCGAGCAGAAGGGAGGCTGGACTATTGCGAATGATGTGATTTGCGTGACGTATCAGCAATATGGGAAGGAATGCAATACCGTGCACAGCGACGGTGTTTCGGCTTGGTTAGTAGATGAAAACAACAGGATAACTAACAACAAATTCAGTGTGCATTAGTTGAACATCGTCTAACTAATGCACACCCGTTATCTCAATCGGGGCGGTGCGTGATATCTGGTATCGGGATATAAGCAGACATACAGCTCATGGCGTCAGCGGCCGGATCGAGTGAGTTCGATTCAGCCGCCGAAGCTGTCAGCTAAACGAAAGGCTGACCGGTAAAACCACGAGGCAATCGTTGCAGTCCATCCATGGCGGTGAGCCGTTCGACCCAAGCCGCACGCCAGTCGATGGCAGTGTGCGTAACTTTGGCTTTGCGTGCGGCGCGGCGTGCAGCGTTGCGCTGGTCTTTGCGCGCATCCTTGAACGCGTCGGTTTCGCGGCAGCTTCTGCATTTCACCCGGGTAAGTTCGCTGGTTGAGACGAGTTTGCTGCCTTTGTGACCGCAGGCCAGATGCCCGCCGACTTTGAAGTGAGTAACCATCAGACGCCTCCTTGGTGACGTGTAATCGTTTGACCTCCGGCGTTCGGTGACGTTCGTTGTCTGCGTCATGGGCAAAAAAAGACCCGCGTGCGTGCGGGCCAGGGGATTCTTCAAAGGAGTCCGGTCAATGTAGAGCCTGAGTTGTGAACGCCGTGTGAAATAGACTGCTTAGCCATAAAAAAGCCCAGCGCCAGGCCGGGTTGGGGATGTAGCAGGAAGCGATCAGGCAAGGACGCATACGGTGACGACAAGGTCGCCGTTCATGCGTCCTGAATCAGGCCGTGTCCTTGAAGGTGTCCAGATCGAATCATCTGAACCGCGGCAGGGGCGGGTCGACAGGTTTGAGTGACGACAGCGTATTGCGAATCAGTGGCGCGTCTTTCTCGATGTCGTTCAGACGATCACGAATTCTGAGGGCCGTCGGGTGACCGCCTTGATGATCGACCCAGTCGGCGATTTCCTTGCACGCCGCTGCCAGGCGAGCCTGACGGGAGTCGAGCAGGGTGAGCAGAGTGGTGATGGACTCTTTTTCGGACATGGCAAACACCTCCGTTCAAGAAACCTGTATTTGGCAGCAAAAAGCCCGCTGGGAGCGAGCTTTCTGCCGATGGGGTCGCTGTTCCTTCAGCTTTCTCAGTATAGACCCGTAAAAGGCAGGTGACCTTAGCCTTGTCGGGCCGTCACTTGTGACCTGGCATTTAAATGCCAGCATTCATGTTGAGCGTCTTCTTCACGATCGAAACCGTCACCGATGAAGCCATGGGTTCGAGTATCGGCGATGCGATACCAGAAGGCGGCGTCTGGTGGTGGATGGCTGGTTTCTCCGGCTCGGCGGCCATGAATGATGATCTTGGTGCAACGCTTCACAACGAAAATGTCTTCCATGGCGTCACCGCAGCTAATTCGTGTTCAGAACAACTATAGAAGCCATTTGCGATCGTGCAAAAAATAGACGGGTCAGTTCGTCGCCTCAGCCATTGCGGCCCTCATCTCCAAAAACACCGCGAGCCCGACTTCCTCTGCCCTGAGCCCTTTGCGCGCTAGTGGCCTGGGCAGCTCAGACAATGCACCCAGAAGAAAACCATCAAGCACCGCCGGGTGGATGTAGCACTTGCGGCAGACTGCTGGGGTGTTACCCAGTTGTTTGGCGACGTTCTTGACCATCTCCACCACATGCCGCTTCGCATCCGACTCGGGTTCCCACTGCAGTTCCCGCAAAACCGCCAATGCCAACGCGCTGCCAGCCCAGGTGCGGTAATCCTTGGCAGTGAAGTCGGCGCCGGTGAGGGTTTGCAGGTAGGCGTTGACGTCGGAGGAACTGACGGTGTGCCGCTCACCGTTTTCATCCAGGTACTGAAACAGGTTTTGCCCGGGAATTTCCAGGCAGCGTTTGATAATCCGCGCCAGGCGCCGGTCTTTCACGGTGATCTGATGCTCGACGCCGCTCTTGCCGCGGAACTGGAACAGGATCGCACTGCCGTTGACCTCGACGTGACGGTTACGCAGGGTAGTGAGGCCGTAGGAGCGGTTATCCCGAGCGTACTGCGTGTTGCCGACCCGGATCAGCGTCGCATCGAGCAAGGTGATGACCGTGGCCATGACCTTGTCGCGGCTGAAGCCGGGAGCCGCCAGCAGTGCTTCAAGCTGTTTGCGCAGTTTCGGCAGGGCCTGGCCGAAGTCCCGCAGGCGCGAGTATTTGTCGGCATCGCGCACTTCTCGCCAGCGCGGGTGATAACGGTATTGCTTGCGACCTCGGGCATCATGGCCAGTGGCTTGCAGATGTCCGCGCGGGTCGGCACAGATCCACACATCGGTGTAGGCCGGGGGCACCGCGAGGGCGTTGATGCGTTTGATCTCATCTTGGTCGGTGATGCGCTGACCCGCAGGGTCGTAATAACAGAACGTGCCGCGCAGTTTCTTGCGGGTGATGCCGGGCTGGGCGTCATCGACGTAATGCAGGTCGGATGGCAGCACATCGGGTAGCACGATATCGGACATGGCGATAGTCCTTGGCAACGGGTCAGGGGCCGTTACAGCCATTGACCGCACGCCATTGCAGTCGTGCCAGCGAATTTATGCCAGCACCGCCACTGCCTTGATCTGTGCCCAGAGTTGCTGGCCGGGGTGCACGCCCAATTGGTCCCGGGAGTAGCGGGTAATCCGCGCCAGCAGCGGTGTACCGCCTGCGTCCAGACGGATCAGCACGTGGGCGGCGTTGTCCGCGCCCATTTCACTGATCACGGTGACCGGGAGGCGATTGAGGATGCTGCTTTGCTCGACGCTTTGCAGGCTCAGGCTGACATCCCGCGCCTGAACCTTGCACCGTAGCGCCTGACCCAGGGCCATCGGTGAGTGAGCCACGCGAATGTTCAGGGTCGTGTCGGGCAGTTGCAGGGTCAGCAACTGGTAGTCGGCGTCATGGGCACTGACGCGCCCCTCGATCACCACGCCGGCGTCGTCGCCCAGCGCCAAGGGCAGGTCAAGACGGGCCAGGGTTTCACCGATAGGGCCGCTGGCCAGCGCCTTGCCGTTACTGAGCAGGACGAGGTGGTCGGCCAGCCGCGCGACTTCATCCTGGGAGTGGCTGACGTACAGCACCGGGATGTCCAGCTCATCGTGGAGTCGCTGCAGGTACGGCAGGATTTCGTTTTTACGCTGGCTATCCAACGCTGCCAGCGGCTCGTCCATCAGCAACAGTTTGGGGCTGGTGAGCAGGGCCCGGGCGATGCCGATGCGCTGGCGTTCACCGCCCGAAAGATTCTGCGGAGGGCGATCCAGCAGGTGGCCGATCCCGAGCAGTTCAGTCGCGTGAGCCATGTCGACCTGGCGCTGTTGGCGAGGAATGCGCTTGAGGCCGAACTCCAGATTGGCCAGCACCGACAGATGGGGAAACAGGCTGGCTTCCTGGAAGACGTAACCCAGCGCACGTTTGTGTGGCGGTACGAAAATTTTCTTGTCGCTGTCCTGCCAGACTTCATCGTTGACCTGGATGAAACCCTGCTCGGCCTTCTCCAGGCCGGCGATGCAGCGCAGGCAGGTGGTCTTGCCCGAACCGGAATGACCGTAAAGTGCAGTGACTCCGCGGCCGGGCAATTGCAAATCCACCTCCAGGGTGAACCCCGAATACCTCAGTTTCAGACGCGTATGAATCATCGATCAGCTCCAGCCCGATTTGGTTTTACGGCTGGAGTAGAGCGCCAGCAACACAACAAAGGAGAACACCAGCATCGCCCCGGCCAACCAATGGGCCTGGGCGTACTCCATCGCTTCAACGTGATCGTAGATCTGCACCGAGACCACGCGGGTTTTGTCGGGAATGTTGCCGCCGATCATCAGCACCACGCCGAATTCACCGACGGTGTGGGCGAAACCGAGAATCGCAGCGGTGATGAAACCGGGGCGGGCCAGCGGCAGTATCACGCTAAAAAACGTGTCCCAGGGATTGGCGCGTAACGTCGCGGCCACCTCCAATGGGCGAGTACCGATGGCAGAAAAAGCGTTTTGCAGTGGCTGGACCACGAACGGCATCGAGTAGAGCACCGAGCCGATGACTAGCCCTGCAAAACTGAACGTGAGGGTGCCGAGCCCCAGTGACTGGGTGAAGTGGCCGACAAACCCGTTAGGGCCGAGCGCCAGCAACAGGTAAAAGCCAATCACCGTCGGTGGCAGTACCAGGGGCAGGGCGACGATTGCCCCGACCGGGCCGCGCAACCACGAGCGGGTGCGCGACAGCCATAACGCAATCGGAGTGCCGATGATCAGTAGGATAACCGTCGTCAGTGACGCCAGTTTCAGGGTCAGCCAGATGGCGGAAAAGTCGGCACTCGAGAGCGTCATTTAGAGTTGGTAACCATAGGATTTGATGACAGCGGCGGCTTTTGGACCTTTGAGGTAGTCAACCAGTGCCTCGGCGGCCGGGTTGTCCTTGCCTTTGTTGAGGATCACCGCGTCTTGTTTGATCAGGTCATGCAGGTTGGCCGGAACGATCCAGGCCGAACCGCTGGTGACTTTGCCGTCTTTGTAGATCTGCGACAAGGCCACAAAACCGAGTTCGGCGTTGCCGGTGGAGACGAATTGGTAGGCCTGGGTGATGTTCTGGCCTTCAACGAGCTTGGCTTTGACCTTGTCGGTCAGGCCCAGCTTGGCCAGCACCTGAGTGGCGGCCAGGCCATAAGGCGCCGCTTTCGGGTTGGCGATGGACAGATGCTGATACGGGTTGTCGCTCAGCACTTTGCCCTTGGCATCGACGTAACCTTCCTTGGCCGACCACAGCGCCAGAGTGCCGACGGCGTAGGTGAAGCGCGAACCTTTGACCGTGTCGCCTTCGGTTTCGAGTTTTTGCGCGGTGGTGTCGTCCGCCGAGAGGAACACTTCGAACGGTGCGCCATTCTTTATCTGGGTGTAGAACTGCCCGGTGGCACCATAGGAAGCGACCAGTTTATGCCCGGTGTCTTTTTCGAAATCGGCGGCGATCGCCTGAATCGGCGCAGTGAAGTTGGCGGCGACGGCAACCAGGACTTCATTCGCCTGGGCGGACCCGAAAGCGAACACTGCGAGCAGGGTTGCCAGGCAGGTTGGGGCAAAACGTGAGGCAGGAATGGGCATAAAACGGCTCCGTGGTAGGCAAGTGCAAAGCGGGGGGTAAGCGCTATATAGCGGAATATATAGCGAATAGCCTGTAAACGGAACGTGCTGGATGCGCGTTATTGAGGCCACGCATGAACCTGTAGCTGCCGAAGGCTGCGTTCGGCAGCTGCTACAAGAACATACGTTACCGACGAACCAACTTGGCCAATCCTTCCTCAGCCAGACGCCGGGTCAATTCAGCCGTGGTCATTTCCACGCCCAGCGTGAATGCCTGACCCGCCCACAGATTGCTGAAATCCGCTTCTCCCTTGGCCCGCAATGGCATTAGCGCACCACCCGCCAACGGGAAGGCCGGTGCTTTAGCGCTCATCGGCCCGAGTTCGCGCATCACCCTATTGAGAATTCCACGCGCCGGGCGTCCGGTGAAAATGTTAGTGACGGCTGTCTCACTTTCCTTGGCGGTGCGCAACGCCTTGTGATGAGACGCGCTGACCTTGGCCTCCGGCGTGAACAAGTACGCCGTGCCCACTTGCACCGCCGAAGCGCCCAACAGAAAAGCTGCCGCGACGCCTCGTGCATCGGCAATACCGCCGGCAGCAATCACCGGCACTTTCACGGCATCGACGATCTGGGGCACCAGCGCAAAGATCCCCACTTGGCTGCTCAGATCATCACTGAGGAACATGCCCCGATGGCCACCGGCTTCATACCCCATAGCGATGATAGCGTCACAGCCATGTTGCTCGAGCCAAACGGCCTCTTCGACGGTGGTGGCCGACGAGAGCACTTTCGCTCCAGTGGCTTTCACGCGATCCAGCAGGGATTTTTCCGGCAGTCCGAAGTGGAAGCTCACGACTTCCGGGCGAAACTCTTCGATCACTTCGCAGGCCGCGTTATCGAACGGCGCTCGATTGGACACCGGCGTCGGTGCGTCGAAGTCCACGCCAAGTTCCCGGTAATAAGGTTCCAGTAGATTCTTCCAGTCTCGAGCGCGTTGCTCATCGGCGGCGGGTGACTGATGGCAGAAGTAGTTGACGTTGATCGGGCGCTGAGTCTGTTGGCGAATCGTTTTCAGCTCCTCGCGCAACTGATCGATGCTCAACATGGCGGCGGGCATCGAACCCAGGCCGCCGGCGTTGCTGGCTGCGATAACCATGGCCGAACCGTTTGCGCCAGCCATGGGCGCCTGGATGATCGGCAGCTCAATGCCAAGCAGGTCAAGAATGCGAGTGTCTGGCCATTTGCTCATTTGAAAGGTTCTCCGACGTCATAACTGGGCAGGGACGGTAGCACCGGATTTGTATCAGCAATGACGGGCGCGGGGCCAGTCGAGTTTTCAGTTTCTGTGCCACTCTTGGCTTAAAGTCGAGTACGACGAAATGTTGCTATGTGCTATTTCCACTGCACCACAACTGAGTGATTCCATTAGGAGGCAGCGATGTTCAAAGGCATTTTGATCGACAAAGACGACGGCGGGTACCGGGCCACACTGCAAGAGATCAATGACGATCAACTGCCCGAGGGCGATGTGACGGTGCGTGTGGCGTACAGCACGCTGAATTTCAAGGATGGCCTGGCGATTACCGGCAGGAGCCCGGTGGTTCGAAAATTCCCGATGGTGCCGGGGATCGATCTGGCAGGCACTGTCGAAGTCAGTGGGCATCCGGACTACAAGGTCGGTGATCAGGTCGTACTCAATGGCTGGGGTGTTGGCGAAGGACATTGGGGTGGACTGGCGCAGAAGGCTCGCTTGAACGGTGACTGGTTGATTCCGCTACCCAAGGCGTTCACCGCGGCGCAAGCGATGGCCATCGGCACGGCGGGTTACACGGCGATGCTCAGCATCCTGGCGCTGGAACATAATGGCGTGACGCCCGATCAGGGCGAAGTATTGGTCACCGGCGCCAATGGCGGTGTAGGCAGTTTCGCCATCGCACTGCTGAGCAAGCTCGGCTATCGGGTGGTCGCGTCCACCGGCCGAAC
The DNA here is from genome assembly GCF_054898115.1 of Pseudomonas sp. MDT1-16. Lineage (NCBI taxonomy): Bacteria > Pseudomonadati > Pseudomonadota > Gammaproteobacteria > Pseudomonadales > Pseudomonadaceae > Pseudomonas > Pseudomonas sp. MDT1-16. The sequence continues at coordinate 3,476,947 of NZ_CM142717.1, read as the reverse complement.
CTGCGAGCACGACTACCTCAAGCAACTAGGCGCCAGCGAAATCATCGACCGCGCCACGCTGTCCGAGCCCGGCAAACCCTTGGCCAAGGAGCGCTGGGCGGCGGTTATCGACTCGGTCGGCAGCCACACCCTGGCCAATGCCTGTGCCAGCACGAAGGCCAACGGCACTGTTGCCGCGTGTGGCCTGGCGCAAGGCATGGACTTCCCGGCTTCAGTCGCACCGTTCATTTTGCGTGGCGTGACCCTGGCCGGGATCAACAGCGTGACCCAGCCGAAAGCCAAGCGAGTACTGGCCTGGAATCGTCTGGCCAAGGATCTCGACTTCGCTTTGCTGCCGCTGATCAGCCACGAAATCGGTTTGAGTGAAGCGATCGACGCCGCTCCGCGGTTGCTTGCGGGGCAATTGCGCGGGCGGGTTGTGGTGGATGTGAATCGCTGATTACTGGGCTTCACGCTCCAGCAATTGCCGTTTGCGTTCCACACCCCAACGATAGCCCGACAGGTTGCCGTCGCTGCGAACCACGCGGTGGCACGGAATCGCCACCGCCAGAGTGTTCGCGCCGCAGGCTTGAGCCACCGCGCGCATCGCTTTTGGCGCGCCGATTCGCTGGGCGATATCGGCGTAGCTCGCGGTGCAGCCAACAGGAATCTCCCGCAGGGCTTGCCAGACCCGCTCTTGAAAAGCGGTGCCGCGAACATCCAGCGGCAAGTCCAGGCCCAGGGCCGGCGCTTCGATAAAACCAACCACCTTGGCGATCAGTTGCTCGAACGCGTGGTCGGCGCCAATCAGATTCGCACGCCGAAATTTGTCCTGCAGATCGCAGACCAGTTGGTGCGGATCATCTCCCAGCAGGATCGCGCAAACTCCCCGTTCACTCTGCGCCACCAGAATCGCCCCCAGGGAACATTGGCCGACGGCAAAACGAATGTCGTTGTTTTGGCCTGCTGCGCGGTAATCACCGGGTTTCATGCCCAATAGTTGATCGGCTGCTTCATAGAAACGACTGTTGGAGTTGAAGCCAGCGTCATACAGCGCGTCGGTCACTGAACCTCCGTCCGCGAGGCGCTCACGGACCCTGCGTGAACGATGGGCGGTGGCGTAACCCTTGGGCGTCAGGCCGGTAACCGCTTTGAACACCCGATGGAAGTGAAAGCTGCTGAGGCCGGCAGCGAAGGCCAGTTCGCTCAGTACAGGTAGATTTTCCGCGGTTTCAATCTGGCGGCACGCGGCGGCCACGGTCGCGGCATGTTGCGCGGCGACGTCGCTTTGATCCTTCGCGGCTCGTTTGCTGGGGCGATAACCCGCGGCCTGCGCCTGCTCGGCGGTGTCGAAGAATTCGACGTTCTGCGGTTTCGGCAAACGCGCCAGGCTGCTGGGGCGGCAGTAAATACCGGTCGTTTTCACCGCGTACACAAACTGTCCGTCTGCGCGGGGATCACGCGCAACGACGGCGGCCCAGCGAGGATCATTCTCGGTGGCGATCTTTGTCGAATGGCTTGTCATGGCTTCATGTCCTGACCTGTTTCATTCAGATTAACCAGCCGACGGGGTTGCTGCACCCTGGGCCTTGCGGTCGAATTCGAAAGCTTCATCCAGCGGTACGAAAGGTGAAGTTGATCCGTTGTTCGCCCATTCGCGGGTGTTGGCCGTCCTTGATCGGCAAGACGCCGTGATAACGCAAGCGATCCACACCGCCCCAGACCACGATGTCGCCATGTAACAGCGGTACCCGCTGGCTTTTATCGCTGCGCTCGAAACCACCGAACAAGAACATCGCCAGCAATCCCAGCGACACTGAAACAATGGGTGCAGCGTAGGAAACTTCGTCCTTGTCCTGGTGCAACGACATCTTGGCACCGGGAACATAACGGTTGATCAGGCAGGAATCAGGCACGAAATCCGCAAACCCCGCTTCCCGCGCCGCCGCTTGTGCCAGTTCGAGAAACACGTCGGGCATTTTCGGCCAGGGTTGACCGGTCTGCGGATCATTGCGGGTATAGCGATAACCGCTGCGATTGGTGGTCCAACCCAGCGCGCCGCAACTGCTCAAGGCTACCGACATGGTAAAGCCCCCGGGCGTGATCATCTGTCGAAACGGTGCAGCCGCCAGAACCGCGTCCAGTGCGGGCAGCAACTGATCCAGCCAGGGCAGGGCAAAGCCTCTGAGGACGCAGGATTGTTCGCCGATCCGATCGAGCCTGGGTGGCTGCTGGGGTTGCGCGTCGGCAAACAAGTCGAAGGTGGTCGGGTTCATGGGGTCATAACGCATCGTGAAAGATGATTCCAAGGGTATGCCGTTTTCCACTGTGCAGGCGACTCACGCCGTGGCGCAGGGTGACCCGGTAACAGCCACGAACGCCTTTGACCGGTCGTTGATTGACGGCAAGGATCAGCCCGTCGCCTTTCTTCAGGCCAATGACCTGGGGCGCGACTGCATCCGCGGGCGCTGATCGGTCAGCACGAACTCGCCGCCGGTGAAATCGTCATCCGGCTCTGACAGCAGAATCGCCACTTGCAGCGGGAAGACGTGTTCGCCGTACAGATCCTGATGCAAGCAGTTGTAGTCCTGCGGTCCATAGTGCAGCAACAACGGCGTCGGGGGTTCCTGACCGGCGGCATGGCAGCGTTCGAGGAACGCTTCATGCGTTTCAGGGAAGCGGGTCGGCAGGTCCATGTGCTCGCACCAGCGATTGGCTATCGGCACCAGTCGAGGGTAGAGCGACCTGCGCAAATGGGCGACGACATCCGGCAACGGGTACCTGAAATATTTGTACTCGCCACGGCCAAAGCCGTGACGAGCCATGACCACTTGCGAGCGAAACGGTTCGGGGCGGGCATACAGTGCGCTGATTTCATCGCACGTCTTGTGGCTTAAAAGCGACTTGATCATCGCGCAGCCATCCTGATCGAGTTGCTGTTCCAGTGTGGCCCAGTCCAGTCCATCGAGAGCGCGCACAGACCCTCGGCGCTGTACGCGAGCAGCAAGACGCCAAGGCTGGAAGTGCCGTTGATGAAGCGAATCGAGGAAGTAGACATGTTCTGACTCCTTAACCAAAGGTTGAGGTGGCCAGTCTAGGGCGCGGTGAGTGGGAGATCACTCCGGCGCTTGCGGTCTAATTTCAGATGGGGGAGCAGACGTCCTTGTTGTCGCTCCGGATCCCGTTACAGCGCTTTGCTGACGCTGATTTCGCTGATGACGTCTTCACTGGAACCATGAATGGCGTCCAGCGCGGCCTTGGCTTCTTCTTCGGTGCCTTTTTCAAGCTGGGCAAATTCGAAGCGACGCTCACCGTTGAGTTTGTATTTGATGACGTATTTGGTCGTTTGGGCCACGGTCATAGCTGCCTGGTTCTCGTGCTGGGTGTCACTCAGCTCAGTTTCGTGCTGGAGCGGCGGATGATCTTGATGGTGTGAGTCAGGGTCGGTGTGCGAGTCACGCTGATCGGCCGGCGGTTGACCGTGTCGATGGTGATGTTCCAGAAACCGGTGCTCGGTGCAGTAATCCGCGCCGGGAAAGTGTCGAATGCTCCGCCGTGGTAAGTGTGGCGACCGCCATTCTTGAAGCTGCGGAAATTGGCGTCGTTCATCAAGCGGATGTTGCAGGTTTGGGAGCATTGAATGACGACGATGTCGTCTTCGTTGAGGTGCTCGCGTTGGTGGATAAATTTCATGAGGCGCCTCCAGAAGGGCTTTTTCTACAAAATCAAAACGATAGCATGGGCGATTGGCGCAGTTTATCAGCCCGAACGGGTTATTATCCGGTCGTCGGGGTCCGCTTTGACAATTAAAAACAGTTATACGGAATTCTATGAGCGATAAACGCAGTAAGCCTCGGAGAAAAACAGCATTTGTACTGTCGGAGTGTCTTTATCGGAGGTGTTGTATGAAGTGGGGTGTGCTGGTCCTGCCTATGGCGATAGCGATGAGTGGCTGTGCCAGTGTCTCTGAGATCAATCAGACGCTGCCCACCATGAGCGTGATTTCAGGCAAGAAGCCTCATGAATACGCGCAATGCCTGACCGAAAAACTGTCCAGCAGCCGGGGAGCCCTGCAAGTCGAGCCGCAGAAGGACGGTGTGCGAGTCATCGTGCCGCAGAAGTTCTCCTCGGGCCCGGCCGCGGTATTTGATATCGAAGACCGCTCCACTGGCAGCAGCATCAAGTTGCATGAGCGCATCTCCAATGTGCCGTTGCGCCCAATGGATGTACGCAATGCCGCTACTGCGTGCATTTCCGGCTGATAGACTGTCGCGAGTCAGCACCGATGCCGCCAAAGCAGCGCTTTGGCGGCATTGTCATTTCTGGAGTCGAGCATGAAGCGAGAGCAGGTACGGGAGTGCCATACAGAGGGTCACATTTCTGCCACCCACGTCATTCAAAATCCGGCGAACTCGGGAGAATGGATCGTGTTTTTCAAGAAGAGCGCCGGGCGCAGTTATTTTCTGGTCGATGATAACGATGAAGTCGAATCCTTCAGTCGTCTCGACGATTTGATCGAGACGGTGCGCGGCCTCGGGATCAAGTTCGCCGAAATTCACATGTAGGGCAGGGCGCCGTGGGAGCCTACAGAATTCGGAAAAAATCGTACGCTAAGGTTTTCCAACCTGCCGTAGCGGCCTGAGTTTCCCGTCTTCCAGCTTGCGGCTCTGCCGCCAGACGTAATTGCCGGTCAGGTTGATGTGCGCCCAGCCCAGCGGAGACAGGTATTGCTACAGGTCGGTATTCACCGGCTTTCCGGCGTCAGTCAGCCTTTGGGTTGCCCGCTCCAGAGAGATCGTGTTCCAGAGCACAATGGCGGCGGTCACCAGGTTGAGACCGCTGGCCCGGTATCGCTGCTGCTCGAAGCTCCTATCCCTGGTTTCGCCGAGGCGGTTGAAGAACACCGCCCTGGCCAGAGCGTTTCGCGCCTCACCCTTGTTCAACCCGGCATGCACACGACGGCGCAGCTCGACGCTTTGCAGCCAGTCCAGGATAAACAGCGTGCGCTCGATCCGGCCCAACTCCCGTAGGGCCACGGCCAGGCCGTTCTGGCGTGGATAGCTGCCCAGCTTGCGTAGCATCAGCGAGGCGGTGACGGTTCCTTGCTTGATCGATGCTGCCAGACGCAGAATCTCGTCCCAGTGAGCGCGGACATGCTTGATGTTCAGGGTGCCGCCAATCATTGGCCGAAGTATCGGGTAGTCCTGAACACTCTGTGGCACATACAGCTTGGTTTCGCCCAGGTCACGGCTGCGCGGGGCAAAGCGAAACCCCAGCAGGTGCATCAGCGCGAAGACGTGATCGGTGAAGTCCGCCGTGTCGGTGTAGTGCTCCTAGATCCGCAGATCTGACTCGTGATACAGCAGCCCATCGAGCACGTAGGTCAAATCCCGCACCGACATTCACCACGCGGGTGCTGAACGGTGCGTACTGGTCGGAGATATGGGTATAGAACAGCCGTCCAGGTTCATTGCCGTACTTCGGGTTGACGTGCCCCGCGGTTGACGCGACAACTGCCTTGAAAAACGCTTGGCAGCCTGACATCAAGTTAGGGTGTAGCCCAATCTGACATCAAGGCTTGACGACCCGAGGTTATTAACTATGATTAGATTTAGATCGTAGTGATGCGTTGCGATTCAAAATATTGACCGGCGCCACAAAGGCAAGGACAAGTCATTGATGACTCGCTTCAATCAGACCGAAGCCATGCTGCTCGAACGGGCTGCCTCAAAGGTTTTCGGCACTCTGGACGACTTACTCATATCAGCCCAAGACGCGTTGACCAAGGCAGGTAATTGGAAAGATGAGGTGCAGATAGATGTGTGGCTAAGCAAACCATACTCAGGTACCCGCTGCGCCAGGTTACTACATGGGGTTCCATCACCCCGCTTTTGGGCCTCGCCTGTTAAAACCAACGTCTTGATGCCTGCAAAGGATGTCATTTATTTCTTTGGTGGGGCCAGTCGGGCTGAGCGGCTGAAAACGTCGTTGCATGAATGCTCAGGAAGAACCGGAGCATTGGTTGATGAGCTTTTCGTCAATACGATTCGAGGATCAATTGGTTCATGCCTTGATCAAGAATGCCGGCGACCTGTTTACCCGAGCCCCGCATTGGTTTAAATAGCTTGTCCACCTGGAGATTGCGCGGCTTGCCTCTGAAATTGATAGGCATGCTTGGTTTACCAAGCAACGGTCTATGACGCTTGCGAACGCCGCGCCCGTTTGGCGCCCAAGTGCACACAAATAGCATTTCGCAGCATTGGAGTAATTATCATGGCCACTACCGCCAAGACCCGATCCGTCACGGCTCACGTCCCTGTGCAACTGGCTGAGAAGGTCGATTTGATGGCTGAGCGCCTGGAGCGTTCCAAGAACTGGATCGTCAAGCAAGCCCTTTCTGCTTGGATTGACCAAGAAGAAGAACGCAGTCGCCTGACCCGCGAGGCCTTGGCTGATGTGGACGCCGGTCGGGTAATTGACCACCAAGCTGTCCAGGCTTGGGCCGACAGCCTAAGTACAGAGTCCCCGCTGCCGGTGCCGCGCTGATGGAGTTGAAGTGGACAAGCAAGGCGCTTTCCGACATTGCCCGGCTGTACGAGTTTCTGGCCACAGTGAATCAACCTGCCGCCGCGCAAACGGTTCAACAGCTCACGGCTGCTCCAAGTACGTTGCTGACCAATCCACGCATTGGCGAAAGGCTTGAAGAGTTTGAGCCGCGGGATGTGCGCCGAATTATTATCGGCCACTACGAGTTGCGTTACGAGATACAGGGTTCCACCATCTATCTGCTACGTCTGTGGCACACACGCGAGGATCGATAATGCGTGGATTGGACATAGAAAAACTCAACGCAGCAGTGAGCGGCATCCTGAGTAAGCACAAGGCAAAAAATCGAGCCCCGGTGGACTCGTCCAACACTTCACCTGGTCCTTCACCAGGGGATGGTTGGAGGGGGCAGGCTCGCGCCCTGGACTCCGTTTGGCTTGTTGCTGGTTGGTGCCCTTGGTGACTACGAGAGCATGCGGCAATTTCTGTTGACAGCCACCACCGCAGAAATGAGTCGCACGATTATGATCAGCATCGCGGGGGGCTTCTTTTTCGGGGCGGTAGTGCAAGTGCTGGTCGATATCACCACACTTAAATTCCCTGGCTACAGAGACGGCATGCATCAAAGTAGATCGACTACCAACTGCCGTCTGGTACTGGGATTTGCCACCCGATGGTCGCGACTTGGCAGGCCGGGAGGTGACGACTGCTCGTTGTACACCGAACGCTGAAACACGCTGGGCACTGGACGATCTACTCAAGGAGCTGGCCCGTGGAGAGAACAAGGGTGGTTCCGACCTGTTAGACCGAAAGATCGCTCAATTGCTGGGGATTCAGTCTCAGCAACTCAAGCCCACGCAAAAGCTGGACGATGCGATCCGGCTGCTGTCGCTACGCTATCGTGGTTTGCCGTCCAGTTATGAGTGGATGTAAAAATCGAAGAGTCACCGCCTGGTTTCAAAGCCTTCGTGGTCGTGCGAGCGACGGCAAAAACGCCGTTGTTGAGGCAGATCCATGGCAACGTTGCTTAGTCGCGGGAGGCCCGTCCGAGGCCTTGGCTGTCACCATCACGGCCATCACCCGTGAGACATGGGCATTCACAACCTGAGTTGGCCCCTCATCGATACGGTCAAGACAGCCTTGAATATGTCCCGCCGCTAGCGTCCGAAAGTTTTAGCGTACGATTTTTTCCGAATCCTGCGGGCTCCCCTTACTTGCAGACCACCACGACGCTGCGGTTCTTGTAGTTACCGACGTCGACGCCCAGTGTCTTGTCGCTTTCCTTGGTCGAAGGTGTGCCGTCGGTGCCGACGATTCGATAGCCGGTGCCGGCGCAAGAGGCATCGGCTTTTTCGTAGCAGGTCGCCCAGGAGTTGGCTTCCCCGGAGCAGTCGATGGCCAGGGCTTGCTCGCCGTTGTTCAGGTAGGTCGTTTCGGAAGTGGCGCAGCCGCTCAGGGTCAGTACCGCAATCAGTGGCAAAAATTTATTCATGTCGTTGTCGTCGTCAGGATGATGGGGCTAAGCCTGTGACAGCGCTGGCATCAAAAGGTTATAGCGAATGGCCACTTCTTTGCAGGTAATCACAAAAAAGCCCTGCGTTACAGCAGGGCTTGGTCAAGAGTTGGACTCAGATCAAGTATTATCTTTGCCGCGTCGTTTGACGGTTGGGTGTTCTAGTTCCAATACGGATGCCACTTCAATCGCCAACGCTTCGGTAGGGAAAGGTCCGGCGATATTCTCGCCGCTGGCGCTGTCTACCCACCATTGCCCGTCTTTCGCCTGATTGATCAGGAACCCGTTGACACTTTTTGCTACCGACATCTATCTGCCTCGTTGGCTGGTTCAATTGCGCAATGATAGCGCCAAATGCACTCAACGGGGGCTGATGGTGTAGGGTGGTGCGATTCGCAGCCGTGCAGATCTGGTGGTCTGTGCTATCTATAAAGGCTGCGGAGCTATCTCGGGAACTATCCGCGAGAATATTTCTCTATGATGGCATTGGTTAGCCAGTGCGGGGCATTGTAAGGTGCTCGCCGCCTGATTAGACTGCGCCGAAACTCGTACACACAGCCCTTTCAAGGACTTATATGATCAAGAAATGCTTGTTCCCAGCAGCCGGTTACGGCACTCGCTTCCTGCCAGCGACTAAAGCCATGCCCAAAGAAATGCTGCCGGTGGTAAACAAGCCACTGATCCAGTACGGCGTCGAAGAAGCACTGGACGCTGGATTGACCGAAATCTCCATCGTCACCGGTCGCGGCAAACGCGCGCTGGAAGACCACTTTGACATCAGCTATGAGCTGGAAAACCAGATCAAGGGCACCGACAAGGAAAAATACCTGGTCGGCATCCGTAAACTGTTGGACGAGTGCTCGTTCTCCTACACCCGTCAGACCGAAATGAAAGGCTTGGGCCACGCGATCCTGACTGGCCGCCCGCTGATCGGTGACGAACCGTTCGCGGTAGTGCTGGCGGACGACTTGTGCGTCAACCTCGAAGGCGACGGCGTCCTGACCCAGATGGTCAAGCTGTACGAGCAGTATCGCTGCACCATCGTTGCGATCCAGGAAGTGGATCCGCAGGAAACCAACAAGTACGGCGTGATCTCCGGCGAGCTGATCGCTGATGATTTGTATCGCGTTCGCAACATGGTCGAAAAACCAGCCCCGGAAGACGCACCGTCGAACCTGGCGATCATCGGTCGTTACATCCTGACCCCGGATATTTTCGAGCTGATCAAACAAACCGAGCCAGGCAAAGGCGGCGAGATTCAAATCACCGACGCCCTGATGAAGCAGGCGAAAAACGGTTGCGTGATTGCCTACAAGTTCAAGGGCCAGCGTTTTGACTGCGGTGGCGCTGAAGGCTACATCGAGGCCACCAACTTCTGCTTCGAGAACTTCTACAAGACTGGCAAGGCTTATTGATAGCCTCTGACCCACTTGTATTGAAAAGCCACCTTCGGGTGGCTTTTTCATTTTCTGTCCCCATATCGTTTGCAGTGCTTGCCCAACGGATGTCTGCGGGTATGCTTGTGGACTGCCGAGGAGATTGAAAAAATGGCCTACGATTTTGACCTTTATGTGATTGGCGCCGGTTCCGGCGGTGTGCGGGCTGCGCGTTTTGCTGCCGGTTTTGGCGCGAAAGTGGCTGTGGCCGAGAGCCGCTACCTGGGTGGCACTTGTGTGAATGTCGGCTGCGTACCGAAGAAGCTGTTGGTCTACGGCGCGCACTTCGCCGAAGACTTCGAGCAGTCGCAAGGTTTTGGCTGGACGCCGGGCGAAGCGAAGTTCGATTGGGCGACGCTGATCGCCAACAAGGATCGCGAGATCAATCGCTTGAATGGCATCTATCGCAACCTGCTAATTAACAGCGGCGTGACCTTGCATGAAGGCCACGCCAAAATCGTTGATCCGCACCAGGTCGAGATTAATGGCGAGCGCTACACCGCCAAAAACATCCTGATTGCTACCGGCGGCTGGCCGCAGATTCCGGAGATTCCGGGGCACGAGCACGCGATCAGTTCCAACCAGGCGTTCTTCCTCAAAGAGCTGCCAAAGCGTGTTCTGGTCGTGGGTGGTGGTTACATCGCTGTCGAATTCGCCGGGATATTCCACGGTCTGGGTGCCGAGACCACGTTGCTTTATCGCGGTGAGCTGTTCCTGCGTGGCTTCGACGGTGCTGTGCGCAAGCACTTGCAGGAAGAGCTGACCAAGCGCGGCATGGACCTGCAGTTCAACGCCGATATCGAACGTATCGACAAGCAGTCCGACGGCAGCCTGAAGGTGACCCTCAAGGATGGCCGTGTGCTGGAGGCGGATTGTGTGTTCTACGCCACGGGTCGACGCCCGATGCTCGACAATCTTGGGCTGGAAAACACCGGCGTCAAACTCGACAAGAAAGGTTTCGTCGAGGTCGACGAGCAGTATCAGACTGCTGAACCGTCGATCCTCGCGCTTGGCGATGTGATCGGCCGGGTTCAGCTGACACCAGTCGCGCTGGCTGAAGGCATGGCCGTGGCGCGACGTTTGTTCAAGCCTGAGCAATATCGCCCCGTGGATTACAAGATGATTCCGACCGCGGTGTTCAGCCTGCCGAACATTGGCACGGTCGGCTTGACCGAGGAAGAGGCCCGGGAGGCCGGGCACGAGGTGGTGATCTTCGAAAGCCGCTTCCGTCCAATGAAGCTGACCCTGACCGAATGCCAGGAGCGCACCCTGATGAAACTGGTGGTGGACGCCAAGACCGACAAGGTTCTGGGATGCCACATTGTGGGTCCGGATGCCGGGGAAATTGTTCAAGGCCTGGCAATTGCCTTGAAGGCGGGCGCCACCAAGCGCGATTTCGATGAAACCATTGGCGTGCATCCCACCGCCGCCGAAGAGTTCGTCACCCTGCGCACGCCGGTCGCGGGTTAATCGTCCTTTTGGGGCGCTGATGCTTCTGGCGCTGTCTCAATGACGGCCGCCAGGCGCACGCTCTCATCCAGGCTCGCCTGAGCCTTGAGCAACTCAATTGCCAACCCTTTATTTATCTGCGACTGCTCGTCGACGCTCTGCTTCAGCGACTGGCTTTCCAGCAGAGCCGCGCGCAAGCGTTCCTGGAGAAGGGTGCGTTCGCTGTCAATACGGTTGACCTGTTCCAGCAACTGATCCTGTCGAGCATTGGTTTGTTTGAGTTGATCCTGCAGCAGACTCAGCTCTCTCAAGGTGCCACGGTTCTCCGTCAACAAGCGCTCGTTGTCGCGGTGCAGTTGCGTAATCTCATCCTGGCGCACCAATGCGCTCTGCTGGGCCTGGCGCAATTCCATCTGAATCTGCTGCACTTGGCTTTCGTGGCGGCGCTGCTCCTGCTCGCGCTGCTCTTTGACAGCGTTGCGGTAGTGTTCCAGTGCGTCGCGAGCATGCAGGTGTTTCTCTTCAAGGGAGCGGATCTGCTCGTCCTTGTCTTTCAAGCGTAACTCGAAATCGGCCAATGCCTGGTTCAGTCCGGCGTTGCGGGTTTGCTCGGTCTGCAGCATGGAGCGAGTTTCTTGCAGTGCCTCGGATTCCTGAGTCAGTGCCAGGCTTTGAATTTCGTATTGCTGATGCAATTCGGTATTGGCTTGTTGGGCTTCGGTCAGCTGTATTTCCAACTCTTTTCGCTGCTGATCGAACTGCGCGCGTGCCTGGTCGATGGGTTCTTGCGCCTGCTCCTTGAGGCGTTGCGCCAGGCGTGAGACAAGGCCTGCCAGCTCATCATCAATGGGCTCAGAAGGCGTTTCGGCGCACTCGCTGCCGTCATCCAGCTCCTTCAGATAGCGGTGGATAGTGGTTTTTGAGCCGGTATTGCCCATCTCGATCCGTACCGCGTCGATGCTGGGGTTTTCGCCTCGGGCGAGGATCGCCAAACGTGCCGCTTGCACTACTGCTTTATTAACGCCGCCGCGAGCCATGTTTTCTCCTACGATTTCGTACTGTGGTACATACCACTAAGGTACACAGTGTACCATTCTATGAAGAAAGATAAAAAATGTAAGTTTTTGATACGGGATATACTGGTATTACCCCGTGTGATAAGTGCTGTAGCGCGTTTTCACCCGCCAAAGCGGTACGTTTTAGAGAGTTGAGCCGATGAGTGAGCTGGATCGATATCTGCAGGCCGCCACGCGCGACAACACCCGTCGCAGCTATCGGGCGGCTATCGAGCATTACGAAGTCAGTTGGGGCGGCTTCCTGCCCGCGACTAGCGACAGTGTGGCGCGCTACCTCGTGGCTCACGCGGGCGTGCTGTCGATCAATACCTTGAAGTTACGCTTGTCAGCACTGGCGCAATGGCACAACAGCCAGGGTTTTCCCGACCCGACCAAGGCGCCGGTGGTGCGCCAAGTCTTCAAGGGCATTCGCGCGCTACACCCGGCTCAGGAGAAACAGGCCCAGCCATTGCAGCTTCAGCATCTCGAGCAGGTGGTTGCCTCGCTGGAGCGGGAGGCTACAGAAGCAAAGGTTCAAAATGATCAACCTGCACTCCTGCGGGCCAGGCGAGACACGGCGCTGATCCTGTTGGGCTTCTGGCGCGGCTTTCGTAGCGATGAGTTGTGCAGGGTACAGATCGAGCACGTTCAAGCCGCTGTCGGCTCAGGCATTACGCTCTATTTGCCGCGAACCAAAAGCGACCGCGAAAACCTCGGCAAAACGTACCAGACACCAGCGTTGCAGCGCCTGTGCCCGGTGCAGGCGTACATCGACTGGATCACTGAATCAGCGTTGGTCCGTGGACCGGTATTCCGGGGCATCGACCGTTGGGGCAACTTGAGCGAGGAGGGGCTGCACGCCAACAGCGTGATCCCGTTACTGCGCCAGGCGCTGGAGCGCGCCGGCATTCCGGCCGAGCACTACACCAGTCACTCCTTGCGGCGCGGTTTTGCCACCTGGGCCCATCAGAGTGGGTGGGACTTGAAGTCGTTGATGAGTTACGTGGGCTGGAAGGATATGAAGTCCGCCATGCGCTATGTTGAACCCAGCCCGTTTCTCGGGATGACGCCCCTCGCGGAAAAAACCATTGGCGCTGCTAAGTAAGTTTTCTTCTATTAATACGTTCGGCTAATAGCGAAAACCAATGAGCAGCATGAGCTTTGCCAATGAGCCATCCGGCGATTGAGTGGGTAGGATCCACTCCATCAACTTCTCAACCAAACTTTTCAACCCTGACGGAGAGTCATCGATGCCTATCATCAACAGCCAAGTTAAACCGTTCAAAGCTGACGCCTACAAAAATGGCGACTTCGTAAAAGTGTCGGACGCTGACCTGAAAGGCAAGTGGTCTGTGGTGTTCTTCTACCCAGCCGACTTCACCTTCGTTTGCCCGACCGAACTGGAAGACCTGGCTGACAACTACGACGCATTCCAGAAGCTGGGCGTCGAAATCTACAGCGTTTCCACCGATACCCACTTTGCCCACGCTGCCTGGCACAACACTTCGCCAGCCATCGGCAAAATCCAGTACACCATGATCGGCGACCCGACTCACGCCATCTCCCGCAACTTCGACGTGCTGATCGAAGAAGCAGGTCTGGCTGACCGTGGCACCTTCGTGATCAACCCTGAAGGCCAGATCAAAATCGTCGAGCTGAACGACGGCGGTGTGGGTCGTGACGCTTCCGAACTGCTGCGTAAAATCAAGGCAGCTCAGTACGTCGCTGCTCACCCAGGCCAGGTTTGCCCAGCCAAGTGGAAAGAAGGCGAGGCCACTCTGGCTCCGTCTCTGGACCTGGTCGGCAAGATCTAAGTCTGTGACAAAAGCATCACCAGGGCGGGTTTCCGCACCTAAGTAAGCTGCAACCGCCCTTTAAAAAACGCCCGGGCGAGATTCGCTCGGGCGTTTTTTTTCGAATCGACTTTTTACAAAATCAAGGAAATCGCCCGTATGTTGGACGCCAATCTTAAAGCCCAGTTGAAGTCATACCTGGAACGGGTCACCCAGCCGATCGAGATCATTGCCTCCCTCGACGACGGTGCGAAATCCCAGGAAATGCTCGCACTTCTGAAAGACGTTGCCAGTCTTTCCAACCAGATTACGTTGCTCGACAACGGTGACGATGCGCGTAAGCCATCGTTCTCGATCAACCGCCCGGGTGCCGACATCAGCCTGCGTTTCGCCGGCATCCCGATGGGCCACGAATTCACTTCGTTGGTGCTGGCGTTGCTGCAAGTCGGCGGCCACCCTTCGAAAGCCAGCGTTGAAGTGATCGAACAGATTCGTTCGCTCAAAGGCGAGTTCAGCTTCGAGACTTACTTCTCGCTGTCCTGCCAGAACTGCCCGGACGTCGTCCAGGCGTTGAACTTGATGGCCGTGCTCAACCCGAACATCCGCCACGTCGCTATCGACGGCGCACTGTTCCAGGCCGAAGTCGATGATCGTCAGATCATGGCCGTACCAAGCGTTTACCTGAACGGCGTGAACTTCGGCCAGGGCCGCATGGGCCTGGAGGAAATCCTCGCCAAAATCGACACCAGCGGTATCGAGCGTCAGGCCGAGAAGATCAGCGCCAAAGAAGCGTTTGACGTACTGGTCGTCGGTGGTGGCCCGGCCGGTGCTTCGGCCGCGATTTACGCAGCCCGTAAAGGCATTCGCACCGGTGTGGCGGCTGAACGTTTTGGTGGGCAGGTGCTGGACACCATGGCCATCGAGAACTTCATCTCCGTGCAGGAAACCGAAGGGCCAAAACTGGCTGTGGCGCTGGAAGAGCACGTCAAGCAATACGACGTCGACATCATGAACCTGCAACGCGCCGACAAGTTGGTGCCGGGTAAAAACGGCGAGTTGCACGAAGTCCACTTCGCCAGCGGCGCGACCCTGAAAGCCAAGACAGTGATCCTGGCGACCGGTGCGCGGTGGCGTGAAATGAACGTCCCGGGTGAGCAGCAATACCGCAACAAAGGCGTGGCGTATTGCCCGCACTGTGACGGTCCGCTGTTCAAGGGCAAGCGCGTGGCGGTGATTGGCGGCGGCAACTCCGGCGTCGAAGCGGCCATCGACCTGGCGGGTATCGTGTCCCACGTAACGCTACTGGAGTTTGATGTACAGCTGCGCGCCGATGCGGTCTTGCAGCGCAAGTTGCACAGCCTGCCGAACGTCACCGTCATCACCAGTGCGCAAACCACTGAGGTGATGGGCGACGGTCAGAAGGTCAACGGCCTGCGTTACAAGGATCGCCAATCGGAGGAGCTGCGTAGCGTCGAGCTGGAAGGGATCTTCGTACAGATCGGTCTGTTGCCCAACACTGATTGGCTCAAAGGCACCATTGAGTTGTCGCCTCGCGGTGAGATCATCGTCGATGCCCGTGGTGAAACCTCGATGCCAGGTGTGTTCGCTGCCGGTGACGTGACCACCGTGCCGTACAAGCAGATTGTGATTGCGGTAGGCGAGGGCGCCAAAGCCTCCCTGAGCGCATTCGATCACTTGATCCGGACGTCGGCCCCGGCATAAAACCCGACGCTGAAAACACAAAACCCCATGAGCGATCATGGGGTTTTTTTGTACTTCGCACATTCGGAATGTGGGAGCGAGCTTGCTCGCTCCCACAGGAGATTTGTGGTGAGTGTTACATCGGGGCTGGCTGAATGATTTCAACCCAGTAAGCATCCGGGTCTTTGATGAACGCCAGGCTCTTCATGCGACCGTCATTCAGGCGTTTCTGGAAATCGCAGCCCAGCGCTTCGAAGCGCTCGCAGGCAACGCGGATGTCTGGCACCGAGATGCAGATATGGCCAAAACCGCGCGGGTCAGTGTTGCCGTTGTGGTAGGCGAAATCCGCGTCGTTCTCAGTGCCGTGGTTGTGGGTCAACTCCAGAATGCCGGGGATCGACTTCATCCACTCGGTGCGAGCAGCGGCGTCGGCCGGGATCTGGTTTTTATCAACCAGCGCCAGGAAGTACAGGCTGAACTCGGCTTCCGGGAAGTCGCGTTTTTCTACCAGCGAGAAACCCAAAATGCGCGTGTAGAAATCCAGGGACTTGGTGATGTCCTTGACTCGCAGCATGGTGTGGTTGAAGACGAACTTCTGGGTGGCGGTGTCAGGTTGGGCAGTCACGCCTGGGAAGGTGTTCAATTCGTGCAGGCTCATGGGCCCTCCGGAAAATAAGTGGGGCTAACGAATGGCGATAATCATACGCAAGGGCTCGGACATCACCAAACCCAAACCGTCGGCTATTGCCTGACAGACGGGCGAGGCTCAAACTTTACGGTTCTATCCGTGGGTGTTCATCGCAATGATTCGATTCTGTAAATCCTCCTTCGTTCTGATTGGCGTGCTCTCAGCGGTTGCCTGCGCTCACGCAGACGAGCCAATCATGACCTGGCCCAACGGCTGGGAGGTCGAAGCCGTCCCGCACGATGACGCCAACGCTCAGGTGTTCCGCCAGCGCGCGGTGAAAAACGATGAGGGCGGCACGCCGGTGATGGTGATGGAGTTGACCATGACTCAGGTGGAAAGCGGTCATCAGGTGAATCTGCAAGGCGTGTTGCTGGAGATGCGCAAGTCGGTGCAGAAGGACTTCTTTCAAGGCGGCTATCAAAGTGTCTGCAACAAGATTCACCCGACGACCTTGAGCCGCTTATCCGCGCTGGAAACTACCTGCACGATCACGCAGAACGGAAGGCATGTGCTCTCTCAAACATTGGTTGCCGCCGTGGATGCCGATAAGGCCTATGTTCTTTCCTACGCGGGGCAGGCAGAGGCTTATAAGGCAAGTCAGGATGAAATAGAGGCCGCCCGTAACAGCTTGAAACTTTAGTTAAGGATTTCAATGGCTGCCGGTTTCAGCGCATTCTGAAATTTTTAGATACCCAAAGGGATTAAACCCAAAGTTACTCAACAAGTAGTGAGTTGATCGACGCCAATCGTTGCATTTAGAAGGCGTCCATGAAAAAGCCCTGCAGTGGCAGGGCTTTTTTTTGTCACCGCGAGTGCTTAGCCGCGCAGCCAGGAATCAACGGTAGCCGCACCGTATTGTTCCTTCCAGGCTTTCAGGCCGCGGTGGTTGCCACCCTTGGTTTCAATCAGTTCACCGGTGTGCGGATTCTGATAAACCTTGACCACGCGTGCGCGGCGGGTTTTAGGCGCAGTTGCCTGTAGCAGGCCGGATTTTGCCGGGTTCGGATCGAGAATAGAGACGATGTCGCGCAGGCTCTTGCCGTAGGTCTTCATCAGCCCCTGGAGCTTTTCTTCGAATTCGATTTCTTTCTTGAGCCCGGCATCGTTCTTCAGGGACTCCAGCTGTTTAAGCTGCTCTTGAAGGGCCTTTTCAGCTGCACGAAATTCAGCGAGTCTGGACAATATCTTTACTCCAATAGTGTGTTTGGCTGATACCAACCGCAAACAAAGCTATAAGCCAAGAGCCTTGAGGCGACTCGGTGATAATGGCTCACCTGCCAATCTTGCGCAGGCATGAAAAATTGTAGTAGTTAATTGATCAAGAGTAAATCCTGTCTTTTTCTTCATGTAACAACAGTAGTCTTTTGAATCAAATGGGTGCGCGGTCTCCTTGTCTCGTCGATTAGAGCCGCTAGTTAATGGTGACTTAATGCGTTAATGAACTCTGCGCCGGGCATCGGCCGGCCGAACAGATAACCTTGCAGGAAGTTCACGCCGTGAGCGTTCAGATAATCACCTTGCTCCGCGGTTTCCCCTTGGGGTAGTCGCCGGGATTGACCTTTTCCTGATAGTCGCCGAACAGCGAACTGCAATAAAGGTTGTTGTCCTGCACCGGATTGGTCGAGCGCACGAATGGACGGCGGGTGACCTGTTGGTGCGGGGCCAGCTAGACGTCGTTGCAATTTTGCCCGGCCAGTGGCAGCAATTCGTGCGCGGCCTGAGCGGCGTTGTCGAGCATCAATTCGAATTGGCGCATGGCTTCTTCGGCGGTCTGCTCGGTGCTGTGTTTGAGTGCGCGTTCAGCCTGCATATAGAGAATGGCGAACCCCAGCAGCACCGGGAGTACTCCGCTCAGTAAAGTCACAGCCATCCTGACGCTGCGTTTGCGGCGGGTTTTGACGTTCAGCGGCATTTGCGAAACCTGTAACGATGAAATAGGGCTCTCAAATGCTGGCAGGACGGGACGCCTTCCAAAAAGAGTTCAGGTAAAGGCCATGATAGATGGCTCTTGGCGCGTGTGCCGCTCAGCGGTAGTTCAGACCCTCGGCCAATTTGATAAAGGCCAGCGCTGCAGGTGATGACTGGCGCTGGTCCAGCACCGCCAGACCCACCTGACGTGCGACCGGAGGCGACAGTGGCTTTTTCACGTAGCGACTGTCGAGGTCGTGGGGCAATGAGCCTTCGGCGATGACCGTCAGCGCATCGCCTCGGCCAACGGTATCCAGTGTACTCAGGAGTTGCGAGCAGCGATAACGGACGTTCGGTGTCAGCCGGGCGGCACTGAACAGTCGCGACACCAGTTCCGAAGAACCGGCCTCGGTCAACACAAAGGGGTCGTGACACAAATCGCTCAAGCTCAGGCTGTCTCGACGGGCCAGCGGATGATTGACGGGCAGCAGCGCAACCATCTGGTCTTTGATCAGCGCAAAGGTGTCGAATCGATCCTCAGGCAACACCACGAAGCCGATATCGATACGCCGCTCCTCCAGCCACTGGATCACCTGCCGGTCCGGGCCTTCGTCTATGTGGACCTCGATGCCCGGATGAGCCGCGCGGTAATGCTGCAGGATCAGCGGCAGCAGTTTGATTGATGAGGTCGGGCCGAATGAGCCGATGCGCAAGGTACCGCGTTTCATTCCGCGAGCATCGGCCGCTTCCTGGCGCAAGGTGTTAGCCAGGCCCAGCATCGCCCGGGCGCGCGGCAAAAGCTGTTGGCCGATGTCGCTGAGTTCGACCTGGGATTGATGCCGACGCAGCAGCTCCACGCCCAATTCCTGTTCCAGCGACTTGAGGGCGTGAGAGACCGCGGATTGGGAAATCCCCAGGCGATTGGCTGCCGCGGTAAAACCGTGAAGCTCGGCGACCAGAGAAAAAATCTCCAGTTGGGTAAGGGTCATGACTGTTTACTCATTTTACGATGACAAGGTATTAGCTAGATGATACGTCATCTTCCCCGATATCTCGTTCTGGAAACCTATGACAACCTGTGAGCAGAGCCTGTCCAACCCTTCGGATGTGCCGGTTTATCTGAAACTGGCTGCAGTCACCATGATCTGGGGCGGCACTTTTGTCGCCGGGCGGTTTCTGTCTGATAGCCTCAGCCCCTTGTTTGCCGCCAGCCTGCGATTCTTGCTGGCCAGCGTGGCGTTGCTGCTGTTTCTACTACTGGCCCGCGTGCCGCTCGCCCGACCCCGCCCAAGGCAATGGCTGCAATTGGCGCTGCTGGGTTTTTTCGGGATCTTCTTCTACAACCTGTGCTTCTTTTATGGTTTGCAATACATCAATGCCTCACGGGCGTCATTGATTGTGGCGTTGAATCCAGCGGTGATCGGCCTGGCATCATGGTTGTTATTCAAGGAACGCTTGAGTCGAGCAAAAGTCATCGGGATTGCGATCTGTATTGCTGGAGCGAGCCTGGTGATCGTTAGCCGTAACCCGCAATTGTTGGCCGGCAATCCCGATGCCTGGATAGGCGATCTTTTGATATTTGGCTGTGTTCTCGGCTGGGGCGTTTATTCGCTGTTCTCCAAAGATCTGAACCAGACGCTAGGCCCGGTACAAACGGTGACGTACTCAATTCTGTTGGGCACGCTGATGCTGTGGGTGACCAGTGCTGTTTGCGGTGAGTTGAGTGTTGCTGCAGTTGCCAGCCTCGGGCCAAAGCAATGGTTGAGCCTGATGTACCTAGGCGTAGTGGGCTCGGCGCTGGCCTACATCGGTTATTACGACGGCATTCGCAAAATCGGCGCGACGCGCTCAGGCGTGTTCATCGCCCTGAACCCGCTGACCGCGGTGATCCTCGGTGCGCTGCTGTTGAGCGAGCAGTTGACCCTGACGATGTGCCTGGGAGGAGGGCTGATCCTCGCGGGGATTTTCCTGTGCAACAAACCCCTTGCGCGAGCAGGGAGAAAGAGGATTTGATACAGAAGGCGGACAAACCGATTTACGCTGTGTAGAATCGGGTTACGCATATAAGAATAATCGTCTTCTGGCAGCAGAAGCCTCGCCCGCAAGAGCCTTGGGTCGACAATGAAGAGTTTTGGGTTTCAATTAATCTACGGTGACTTCCTCGCCCGCAGCGTGCGGGGCATCTCCTGCGCACCACCCGCCGGTCTCAGCATTGCTAGCAACTAACGATCCGTTAATTGATAAGAAAATGATGAGGCGCCAACCATGGCAGATTTATACGAAAACCCAATGGGCCTGATGGGCTTTGAATTCATCGAGTTTGCATCGCCGACCCCGAATACCCTGGAGCCGATCTTCCAGATCATGGGCTTCACCAAGGTCGCGACCCACCGTTCCAAAGACGTGCACCTGTATCGCCAGGGCCAGATCAACCTGATCCTCAACAACGAACCTCACAGCGTCGCTTCGTACTTCGCGGCCGAGCACGGGCCGTCGGTGTGCGGCATGGCGTTCCGCGTCAAGAATGCCCAGCAGGCGTTTTCCCGGGCCCTGGAACTGGGCGCCCAGCCGATTCACATCGAAACCGGCCCGATGGAGCTAAACCTGCCAGCGATCAAAGGCATCGGCGGCGCGCCGCTGTACCTGATCGACCGTTTCGGCGAAGGCAGTTCGATCTACGACATCGACTTCGTGTTCATCGAAGGCGTTGACCGCAACCCTGTCGGGGCCGGCCTGAAGATCATCGACCACCTGACCCACAACGTGTATCGCGGTCGCATGGCCTACTGGGCCAACTTCTACGAGAAGCTGTTCAACTTCCGCGAGATCCGTTTTTTCGACATCAAAGGCGAATACACCGGCCTGACCTCCAAGGCCATGACCGCGCCGGACGGCATGATTCGCATCCCGTTGAACGAAGAGTCGTCCAAGGGTGCCGGTCAGATCGAAGAGTTCCTGATGCAGTTCAACGGCGAGGGCATCCAGCACGTTGCTTTCCTGTCCGATGACCTGATCAAGACCTGGGATCATTTGAAAAGCATTGGCATGCGCTTCATGACCGCGCCGCCTGAAACCTATTACGAAATGCTCGAAGGCCGCCTGCCGAATCACGGTGAGCCGGTTGATCAACTGCAGTCGCGCGGCATTCTGCTGGACGGTTCGTCCGAGTCGGGCGACAAGCGTCTGCTGCTGCAGATCTTCTCCGAAGCCCTGATGGGCCCGGTGTTCTTCGAGTTCATCCAGCGTAAAGGCGACGATGGTTTCGGCGAAGGCAACTTCAAGGCGTTGTTCGAATCCATCGAACGCGACCAGGTTCGTCGTGGCGTGCTCTCCACCGACTAAGCCGTTTCGGATGTAAAAAAGCCCGGTCAGCAGCAATGCTGGCCGGGCTTTTTCGTGCCGGTCCTACATTGATTTTCGTCGATGCCGGACCAGGTGTTTGAACCCTTCGAACACCAGAACAACCACCGCCAACCAAATCGGGATGTAGGTCAGCCATTCACCGGCCTTGATGCTTTCCCCCAGCAGCAACGCGACGCCGAGCAACAGCACCGGCTCGACATAGCTCAACAACCCGAACAGGCTGAACGGCAACAGCCGGCTGGCGATGATGTAGACCACCAGCGCCGAAGCACTAATCACCCCGAGCGACGGGATCAGCAGCGACAGCCACGGATGTTGATCGAACACGCCGAAACCCTGTTCACCGCCCTGAACGAACCAGAAAGCCACCGGCAGCATCAAGGCCATGTCCATCCACAAGCCGCCGAGGTTGTCGGTCGTCAGTCGTTTGCGCAGGATGAAGTAGAGCGGATAACCGACAACGACCAGCAAGGTTGCCCAGGAAAAACCGCCGACCTGATACAGCTCGTTGAGCACGCCGAGGGAAGCAAAAAACACGGCAACCTTTTGCAGGTAGGACAACCGCTCGCCATAAGCGATCCGCCCCGTCAGAACCATGGACAGCGGTAGCAGGAAATAGCCCAGTGACACGTCGAGGCTATAGCCGTTGAGCGGCGCCCACATGAACAACCAGAGCTGAAGGCCAAGCAACGTCGCGGAAAGGATCAGGCCGGCGAGCAATTTTGGTTGGCCAACCAGCCGCCGAAAAAGGGCGGTTACGCGTTTCCATTCACCGGAGACCACCATGAACACGGTCATGCACGGTAAGGTCAGCAGCATCCGCCAGCCGAAAATTTCCACGCCGCTCAAAGGCGTGAGCAGCGAGGTGAAGTAATACATGACGGCAAACAGCACCGAGGCTGAAACCGATAGAGCGATACCTTTAGACAAACTGTCCTCGCGAAGTTGAACGTTAAACGGGGGCGGAGGATACGTGGTTTTCTCGTTGAATATTGTCCGATCGATCAACACCGACCCACTGTGGGAGCGAGCTCCCACATGGACCGTGTATTCATTTAGCTATTGCGTGGTTTTCGTCCTGACACAAAGTGGCTCACATCATTAAACCCCGGCGTCGACGCATGCCCTGGCGTCACCAGCGAATCAATGAACGCTTCATCCTCCGCCGTGATCTTCACCGCCTGAGCCTTAGTGTAGGCATCCCATTGTTCTTCGGTACGCGGGCCGACGATGGCTGAGGTGACAGCGCTGTTGTTCAGCACCCAGGCGATGGCGAATTCGACGATGCCCACGCCACGCCCTTGCGTGTACTGCTGGATCTGCTGAGCAATGCGCAGTGATTCGACGCGCCATTCGGTCTCCAGAATGCGTTTGTCCTGACGACCCGCGCGGCTGTTGGTGTCCGGCTTCACGTCCGGCGCGTATTTACCGCTGAGTACGCCGCGCGCCAGTGGGCTGTAAGGCACCACGCCGAGGCCATAGTTTTGCGCGGCGGTAATCTGCTCGGTTTCCACCTGACGGTTGACGATGTTGTACAGCGGCTGACTGATGACCGGCCGGTCGACGCCCAGTTGATCGGCCACACGAATCACTTCGGCGATGCGCCAGCCACGGTAGTTCGAGAGGCCCCAGTAGCGGATTTTGCCCTGGCGGATCAAATCACCGATGGCCGACACCGTGACTTCCAGCGGCGTATTGTGGTCTTCGCGATGCAGGTAATAGATGTCGAGATAGTCGGTGCCCAGGCGCGTCAGGCTGGCGTCGATGCCATTGAAAATGTGCTTGCGGCTCAGGCCGCTGCGATTCGGCACGCCGTCCACCGGGCCGAAACCGACCTTGGTGGCCAGCACCCACTCGTGGCGGTTACCGGAGATCGCTTCGCCGACGATCTCTTCAGAGCGGCCGTTGGTGTAAACATCTGCGGTGTCGATGAAATTGATGCCCTGGTCCCAGGCCTTGTCGATGATCCGCAGGGAATCTTCGGTGCTGGTCTGTTCGCCGAACATCATGGTGCCCAGGGTCAGGGTCGACACTTGTAAACCCGAATGACCCAGCGTGCGATAGCTCATGACGAAATCCTTTTACCGGTGGGAAAGGCTCAATCAAATACCAGAACAACCGCACGGGGCAAACTGAAATATTGAACACCCCGTGCCGATCAACCTTAAACCCGCAACGTCCGCGTCATACGCAACGCCAACAAGCTCCCGCATACAATCACACCCGCCAGTAAATAAAGCGCTGCATCAGTCGACCCGGTGCTGTCCTTGACCCAACCCACCAGATACGGACTCAGGAAACCCGCCATCTGCCCCATGGAGTTGATCAACGCCAAACCACCCGCCGCCGCACCGGCGCTGAGCAGCGCAGTCGGCACTGGCCAAAACATCGGCAGGCCGGTGAGGGCGCCCATGGTGGCGATGGTCAGTCCGAGGATGGCGATGGCCGGGTTGGCAGCGAAGTTCACGGCGATCAGCAGGCCCACCGCGCCCATCAGCATCGGCACCACCAAGTGCCAGCGGCGCTCTTTTCGCAGGTCGGCGGAGCGGCCGACCATCAACATGAACAACGCCGCCAGCAGGTACGGAATCGCACTGAGCCAGCCGATCACCAGGTTATCGCTGAAGCCCAGGTTCTTGATGATCGACGGCAGCCAGAAATTGATCGCGTAAACGCCGCTCTGGATGCAGAAGTAGATCAGGCCAAATGCCCAGATCGCCGGGTTCTTGAACACCGCCAGCAGCGAGTCGGTGGTGGTTTTCGGTTTGTTGACCAGGTCTTCAGCGTGGTCGGCTTCCAGCACCGAGCGCTCGAACGGCGTGAGCCATTTGGCATTCGCGTAACTGTCGCTGAGCAGGAAGTACGCCAGCGCGCCGAGGATGATGGTCGGGATACCTTGCAGCAGGAACATCCACTGCCAGCCGGCCAAGCCACCTTGCCCGGCGCCGAAGTGGTTGAGGATCCAGCCGGAAAACGGGCTGCCGAGCAGGCCGGACACCGGGATCGCCGACATGAACAGCGCCATGACGCGGCCACGGCGGAAGGTCGGGAACCACTGCGAAAGGTAAAGCACCACACCCGGGAAGAACCCGGCTTCGGCCGCGCCAGTGAACAGGCGCAGGGTGTAGAACTCGGTCGGTGTGGTGACGAACAGCAAACAGGTCGAGAGCGAGCCCCAGACGATCATCATCAGCGCGATCCAGCGGCGCGGGCCGAATTTGGTCAGGGCCAGGTTGCTCGGCACGCCGCACAGCACGTAGCCGATAAAGAAAATCCCGGCCCCGAGGCCGTACACGGTTTCGCTGAACTTCAGTGCGTCGAGCATCTGCAGCTTGGCAAATCCAACGTTCACCCGGTCGAGGTAGTTGAACAGGTAGCAGATGAAGATGAAGGGAATCAAACGCAGGGTGATGCGTTTGTAGACGGCGTTTTTCTCGTCAACGATGGCCTGGGTAGCGGCGGCGCTCTGTGACATGGCGGCTCTCTCTTTATTATGATTTTTTGCGATGCAAAGGGTAACGTTGATCGCCCAACGAGTCTCGGCCAACCCTTGGGTCATTGTCTTTGTGCCTGAGCACAGGGTTTGCAACCAAGGCCTGTGCGGGTGAACAATCCGCTCATCACGCTTTCAAGGATCACCGCTATGTTCGAACTCGATCACGACCTGGCCCAGGACATCGTCGACCGGGCGATGGCCATCCTGCCGTACAACGTTAACGTCATGGACAGCCAGGGACTGATTCTCGGCAGCGGCGAACCGGAGCGCGTCAACACCCGTCATGAAGGCGCGCAACTGGTGTTGGCCAACGGGCGAGTGGTGGAGATCGACGCCCAAACAGCGATTCATCTCAAAGGTGTGCAGCCGGGTATCAACTTGCCGCTGTTGCTCGATCAGCGCTTGATTGGCGTGCTGGGCATCACCGGCGAACCCGAGCAATTGCGCACCTACGCCGAACTGGTGCGGATGACCGCCGAGATGCTGGTCGGCCAGCGCAATCAGCAGGCCGAACAGCAATGGCGGCGTCAGCGTTGCGACGATCTGCTGGCGTTGCTGCTCACTGAGGCCGGGGAATCGCCGCGGCTGATCGATGAAGCGCAACAGCTTGGGCTCAAGCCGCAGATGACGCGGGTGCCGTATCTGTTCGAGTTAGGGATGGAACACGGTCCGGGGCAAACCGTCGAAGCGCTCAGCGCCTGGCTGATGTCGCGCTACCCTGACAGTTGGTGTGTGAGTTCGGCCAAGTCCTCGTTGCTCTGGTGCCGGCCGGCCAGCCAGGCGATCGAGAATGATCGGCTGCTGGAGAAACTCGACGGCCTGGGCTGGAACATCCTGCGCATCGCCGTGGGTGGGCAGGCCGATGGGTTGTCGGGACTGCGCCGCTGCTACCGCCGCGTCGGCGACTTGCTGGCCTATGGACGAGATGTGTTGCCGCACTCCCGTTTGCTGACGCTCACCCGTTACCGATTGCCGGTGATGCTCTGGCGTCACCGCAACGACGACGCGCTGGACGAGTTGCTCAAACCGCTGCGCCAAGTGATCGCCAAGGATGGCAACGGCCAATTGCTGGCAACCCTGCGCTGCTGGTGCGATCACGACGGCCAGAGCCAGGCCTGTGCCGATGCACTGGGTATCCACCGCAACAGCCTGCGTTATCGAATGGAGCGAATTGCCGAGCTCAGCGGCGTCGACCCGCTAAGGCTGGACGGGATGCTCGCGCTTTATTTGGGCGTGCAGCTCCTCCCACAGACTGAATTGCCGAACACCCACCCGTAGCAGCTGCCGAGCAGCGCGAGGCTGCGTTCGGCTGCGCAGCAGTCGTCAATCCTGCAAGCATGGTTTACCTGATACTCCGCACCGCATGATTTCACGACTGCTGCGCAGCCGAACGCAGCCTCGCGCTGCTCGGCAGCTGCTACAACAAACAGTGCAACCCGAGGGTTTTGTGGGAATGAACAATAATCGGCATGCCCGCTTGTGCAGCGGACCGGCGTTATTGTTCTTGCCTGCTGGCAGCATGAGGGCATTGGAACTGGAGAATTCGAATGAAAATCGTCATCGCCCCCGATTCGTTCAAGGACAGCCTGAGTGCCCAAGGTGTGGCTGATGCCATTGCCCAAGGATTGGCGGAGGTCTGGCCCGACGCACAACTGGTCAAATGCCCCATGGCTGACGGCGGGGAGGGGACCGTCGAGTCGATTCTGGCGGCGTGCGAGGGCGAACTGCGCCGAACCCAAGTCCGCGGGCCGCTCGGCGCAGCGGTTGAGGCCGCTTGGGGCTGGTTGCCCCAGAGCCACACCGCGATCATCGAAATGGCCGAGGCCAGTGGCCTGCAGCTGGTTCCGCCGGGCCAGCGTGATGCCTGCCTCAGCAGCACGTTCGGCACCGGCGAATTGATCCGCACCGCGCTGGACGCGGGAGCGCAACGGGTCATTCTGGCGATTGGCGGCAGCGCCACCAACGACGGCGGTGCGGGGGCGATGCAAGCCTTGGGTGTGAAACTGCTGGACGCACAGGGCCAGACGCTTGCACCGGGAGGTCTGGCGCTCGCGCAGTTAGCGCGAATCGACATGAGTGAAATTGACCCGCGTCTGGCCGAGGTGCGATTCGACATCGCCGCCGATGTCAATAACCCACTGTGCGGCCCTCACGGTGCCTCAGCGATTTTCGGCCCGCAGAAAGGCGCGTCGCCCGAGCAAGTCCAGCAACTGGATAACGCGCTCGGACACTTTGCCGAACGGTGCGCCCAGGTCCTGAATAACGACGTACGTGACGAACCGGGCAGCGGAGCGGCGGGAGGGCTGGGCTTTGCCGCCAAAGCGTTTCTGGGTGCGCACTTCAAGGCCGGCGTCGAAGTGGTCGCTGAACTGGTCGGCCTCGACGATGCGGTCAAGGGCGCCGATTTGGTGATCACCGGAGAAGGCCGTTTCGATGCGCAGACACTACGGGGTAAGACACCGTTTGGTGTGGCGCGTATCGCTCGTCAGCATGGCGTACCGGTGATCGTCATCGCCGGGACACTGGGTCAGGGTTATCAGGCACTGTACGAACATGGCATTGATGCTGCGTTTGCCTTGGCCAGTGGGCCGATGACGCTGGAGCAGGCTTGCGCCGAGGCCCCGCGGTTGTTGCGGGAGCGGGCCAGTGATGTTGCGCGGGTTTGGCGGGTGGCCGCCCGCAAAGCCTGAAACCGTACGATCACCTGTAGCAGCTGCCGAGCCTGCGAGGCTGCGTTCGACTGCGAAGCAGTCGTAAATCCGGCAACCGGTTTTTCCTGACACACCGCGCCGCATGAATTCACGACTGCTTCGCAGCCGAACGCAGCCTCGCAGGCTCGGCAGCTGCTACATGTAATTCGGTGAAATATTTTTCTCCAATCCCCGCAGGAAACCTCATCCCCAGCCGATACAGCCAATAGGCCCACACAAACCAACTCCAACAGTGGCGCCAAGCTGAAAACGCGCGCGCCATCGCCCGCCATTCAGCGATCACGGCAAGGATGCTCGCAGCTTCAATCACCCGAGAATCATCCTATGTCATTGCGTAATCTGAATATCGCGCCCCGAGCCTTCCTGGGTTTTGCCTTCATTGCCTTGCTCGTCATCGTGCTGGGTGTGTTTGCCGTGAACCGCATGTCGACGATCCGCCAAGCCTCCATCGACATGGCAACCACGCAGCTGCCCAGCATCGTGTTTCTCGGCAACCTGACAGAAAACATCCTGCGCCTGCGCATTCTTTCTTTCCGGGTGTTGGTCAACCGTGATCCGAACGCGTTGCAGGAAGCGCAGACGCGCATCGGCGTGCTGGTCGACAAGGTTCGCAGCGCACAAGCCAGTTATGCAGCGTTGCCGGCCACCCCGGAAGAAACCGCGCTGTACGAGACGTTCACGACAACACTGGACAGCTATATGCAAGACCAGAATCAGATGCTGGAGCTGTCGCGGCAGAACAAACTCGATGAGATGCGCACGCTGATCAACACCCGGATCAAGGACGGTACGGACCAGATGGGCGAGCAGCTGAACAAACTGGTAGCGTTCAACAACACCTATGCGAAAACCGCCTCGGCCGAAGCGGGCGAGCATTACAGCAGCGCCGTGACCGGCATCATCGCAGTGGCGGTGATTGCGGCGCTGATGACCGTGCTGCTGGCCTGGCTGCTGACCCGCAGCATCGTCTCGCCGCTCAACCGTGCGCTCCAGGCGGCCGAAACCATTGCGGGCGGCAACCTGACTAAAACCATCGACATCGACGGCAAGGACGAACCCGCCCGTTTGCTCGGTGCCTTGTCCACGATGCAAACCAACCTGCGCAAAACCATCGAACAGATCGCTGGTTCCGCCACCCAACTGGGTGCCGCCGCTGAAGAACTCAGCACGGTCACCCAACAAGCCTCCCGCGGTCTGCAACAGCAGAACAACGAAATCGAACAGGCGGCCACTGCCGTCAACGAAATGACCGCCGCCGTGGAAGAAGTGGCACGCAACGCGGTGTCGACGTCCGAAGCCTCGAACCAGTCGACCCAGGCGGCCCGTGAAGGTCGCGACCGAGTGGTGGAAACCGTCGGCGCGATCCAGACCATGACCCACGATGTGCAAAACACCTCAGTGATGATCGAAGGCTTGGCCGCTCAGGGGCGTGACATCGGCAAGGTGCTGGACGTGATCCGCGCCATCGCCGAACAGACCAACCTGTTGGCGCTGAACGCCGCGATCGAAGCCGCCCGTGCCGGCGAAGCCGGGCGTGGTTTTGCGGTGGTGGCGGACGAGGTCCGGGCGCTGGCCCATCGCACCGCGCAATCGACCCAGGAAATCGAAAAAATGGTCGCTGGCATCCAGAACGGCACCGGCGAAGCGGTTTCGTCGATGCAGCAAAGCAATCAACGCACCCAAAGCACCCTTGAAATGGCCCGCGCCGCGGGTGTCGCGCTGGAGCAAATCACGCAGTCGATCCAACTGATCAACGAACGCAACCTGGTGATCGCCAGCGCTTCGGAAGAACAGGCCCAGGTTTCCCGCGAAGTCGACCGCAATCTGGTAAACATCCGCGACCTGGCCACCCAGTCCGCCGCCGGCGCCAACCAGACCAGCGCCGCTACTCACGAACTGTCGCGCCTGGCCGTGGATTTAAATGCCATGGTGGCGCGTTTCGTGATTTGAGATAGGGTTGAGGCTTGGAACCCGCGCGACTGGAGAAGTACATGCGCTACTCAGCCTTGACCAAACGAATCGCCGGTGACGGCGCTGCGGCCTGGCAGATTCATGACCGAGCACTGGAACTACGTGAGCAGGGCGTTGATGTGCTGCTGCTATCGATCGGCGATCCCGACTTCGATACGCCGCAGCCCATCATTCAGGCGTGCATCGACAGCTTGCTGGCCGGCGATACCCACTACCCGGCAGTACGCGGCAGTCAGGGATTGCGCAACAGCATCGCCAACCGTCATCGACGCCGCAGCGGTCAAGTCGTGGATGCCGACCATGTGATTGTGCTGCCGGGCGCACAATGTGCGGTGTATTCGGTCGCGCAATGCCTGCTCGATCCGGGCGATGAAGTGATCGTCGCCGAACCGATGTACGTGACCTATGAAGGTGTATTCGGTGCCTGCGCAGCCAAAGTGGTGCCGGTGGCGGTGCGCCCCGAGAATGGCTTTCGGGTCGATCCGGCGGATGTCGCGGCGCTGATCACGCCTAAAACCCGCGCCATTTTGCTCAACAGTCCGAATAATCCTTCCGGCGCCAGTTTGCCGCTGATGATCTGGCAGGAGCTGGCGTCGCTCTGTGTTCGTCACGACCTGTGGCTGATCAGCGACGAGGTTTACAGCGATCTGTTGTACGAAGGCGAGCACATCAGCCCGGCGAGTCTGCCGGGCATGGCCGAGCGCACGGCGACCATCAATAGCCTGTCCAAATCCCACGCCATGAGCGGTTGGCGAGTGGGCTGGGTGATCGGCCCGAAACCCTTGAATGACCACTTGGAGCATCTCTCGTTGTGCATGCTGTTTGGCATTCCGGATTTTATTCAGAATGCTGCGCAGTTGGCGCTCGATGAGGACTTGCCGGAAGTGGCGGTAATGCGCGAGGAGTACCGCCAGCGTCGCGACCTGGTGTGCGCGAGTCTGCGTGATTGCCCGGGCATCCGACCGATTCGACCTGATGGCGGGATGTTCGTGATGGTCGATGTGCGCCAGACCGGGTTGTGTGCCCAGAGTTTTGCCGAGAGGCTGCTGGAAGGTTACGGCGTGTCGGTGCTGGCCGGTGAAGCGTTTGGGCCGAGTGCGGCGGGGCATATTAGATTGGGGTTGGTGGTGGATCAGTTGAAGCTGGCGGATGCGT
Source organism: Pseudomonas sp. MDT1-16 (assembly GCF_054898115.1). Classification (NCBI taxonomy): domain Bacteria; kingdom Pseudomonadati; phylum Pseudomonadota; class Gammaproteobacteria; order Pseudomonadales; family Pseudomonadaceae; genus Pseudomonas; species Pseudomonas sp. MDT1-16. The sequence continues at coordinate 3,446,183 of NZ_CM142717.1, read as the reverse complement.
GCGAGCGGATTGCGTTGTGTGCGGCGGACCTTCTGGAAGCGCGCCGGGCCTGATTCCAGAGACAGATCGTTCTCACTCCGCGTGGGAACGATCATCGGCTCAGGCATTCCACGCTTGTGTGTTCACCAGGCAACAGCGGCCAGTCAAGGTTCAGCGGTTCACGTTCGAACACATCCAGTCCCGCAGCGCGAATCTGCCCGTCGCGCAAGGCCTGAATCAGCGCCGCCTCGTCCACGACCTTGCCCCGTGAAATGTTGATGAAGATGCTCTCCGGGCGCATCAGGGCAAAGAACGCCGATTGGAGTGATAGACCCGCTGAAGGTACTTCTCGATACTGACTTCTGACGGCGGCAGAGCGACCAAAGTCAAGACAACACCTCACTTTCTGCGGGGCGCTTATGGCAACCGGCCTAACTATTGTTGTCGTTATCCTGACTGTCTACCAGCGCAGCCAGAGCTGTCCGAGTAACGCACCTATCATAGTCGGCACCAACATACCCAGTGAGTACCATATTCCCCAAAATGGCACTTCCATCTCGGGGCAGTGCAGACAGTATGCAATCGTCGCCATTGCACCGGCGAGTAGTCCGCCGCAGGCACCCGCCAGTTTCAGGTGAGTGGGTGCGAGACCGCCTAATGCCCAGTACACGGCAATAAATCCTGGAATCGACAGCAAGGTTATATTGAGTGCGCATACTTGCCAGGTATTGCCGAGGATGATCGCGACGCGGACGTCAGGTGCGGCCACCATGAGTACATAGATGGAGCCGACCCCCACCGCTGCGACTGCGGCAATGATCAGCAGCTTCCCGGAGCCCGGAGCCATACCCGGTCTTGCCAGCCGCGTCAGCATGCTCAGCGCACCGATCATCAGGCAAAGCGCAAAGGCGATTTTCGCCCAAAAGATCGGTGTTGCTATGACCTGATCCAGATCTGGACGAACGCCCATTATTACCATTACGAGCAAAGTGGCGCCCAAGAGGCCGGCCAGCACAGCGCCGCTGAATCGCTTAGCGAGCGTCCTATGGTCAACCGGGGCCACACCCGACGCGAGCATGGAAATAAAATCATCAGTATTCATCGTGCACCTCTAACTCTTAACGCCAGTGCTTTAAGCCCACGGTGTATGCCTATCTTTACCGCAGACTCAGATAACCCCGTCACCCGAGCGGTTTCAGTAACAGACAGCCCCTCTAGTTTCACGTGCACGATAGGTAGACGCTGACGTTCAGGTAGCTGCTCAAGCAGCCTGCTGAGGTCGCGACTGGCCTGCGCAGGTTCAAGATGCGGCTCGGCAAATAGCTCTGCCGCATCGTCAAGGGAATCGTTGAACACGTCATGACGTGACTTCCCTCGGAAAAAGTCGGTGAGCTTGTAGCGCGCAATGGCAAAAACCCACGCCGTCAGCGGTTGATCTGCCCGATACGTCTGGCGCGCATTATGAACGGCCAGCAGAACCTCTTGCAGCAAATCCTCGATTTCACCAGGTCGCTGCTGAAGTCTCGAGCGTAAAAAGCCGCGAAGATGACCACTTAACTCCGATAAAAACGTGCGATAAGCCCGTTCGTCTCCGTCCAGACCTGCGAGGAACAGAGCCTGAAGGTGGAGCTCTCGGCTGCGCAAAGCGTCGTTATGTGTAGTTCGTTCCATCGTTCGCTCGGGTTACACGAAGGGTAAAAATATCTCGTTCCTGCTAATGACGGGCTGTGGATCTGCGGTTTCCCGGCATAAGGTAACAGGCGAATCATTTTTGCTGGCCTTAGAAATATTTTGCGGTCGCTGTAACCGGATGTGAAAAGCCATCGAACTACCTTTTGGGTCGCAAACACAGTGCCCAAGCGCTGATGCGGCGACCAACCCCCATCACCCGGAGACATAACTATGAACAATCTCAAACTTGCCGCCCTCGCCGTTGCCTTCTCTTCGTTTGCTGCCGGTGCTATGGCCGCAGAGACTCCTGCCGCAGCGGGCGCCACAACCGCAGGAACTCCCGCCGCAGCAGGCACCATGGAGAAATGTTACGGCATTTCCCTGGCCGGTAAGAACGATTGCAAGGCGGGCGCAGGTACCACCTGTGCAGGCACCGCCAAAGTGGACTACCAGCCTAATGCCTGGAAAAACGTTCCTGCGGGTACTTGTACCTCCATCAAAACACCAAAAGGTACGGGCTCTCTCGCGCCTATGTAATCGTAATACCACGGGGGCTCACCAATCATGAAAGCTGAATTCCAGATGGGGGCCGGACTCGGCCTGAAACCGAACCATTACCCAGACGCGCTTGACTGCACGGCTGAGGGTCTCTGGTTCGAAGTTCATCCGGAGAACTACATGGTAGGTGGTGGCCCCCGTCTCGCATGGTTGGAGGCGATTGGGAGCCAACACCCGCTTTCGCTGCACGGTGTTTCACTTTCACTTGCCGCCGATTGTCCGCCGGACGAAAAGCATCTGAAGCGCCTAAAAGCACTGGCCGATCACGTTCAGCCCGCATTGATTTCCGAACACCTAGCCTGGTCAGCATGGCGTGGTCAGTATCATCCTGACCTACTGCCATTCCCTCGTACGGTCGAGGCATTGCAGCGCATCGTAAGCAATATCCAACGTACACAAGACGCCCTAGGACGTCATATCGCAATTGAAAACCCCACCCATTACCTACGCCTGGATGGTCATGAATTTAGCGAACTCGACTTTTTGACCGAGCTGAGCGTGAGAACTGGCTGTGGGTTACTACTGGATGTCAATAACGTACACATCAGCGCGCATAACCTAGGCTTCGATGCGGCGACGTATCTGGATGCCTTCCCGGCCAAGGCGATTGTGGAAATCCATTTGGCAGGCCACGCAGTGGATCCGGGGGATACGCGGTTGCTGATAGACACTCACGATGCTCCCATCGCTGACGACGTCTGGTTGCTGTATCAACGCGTTATCGAAAGGATCGGCATGCGCCCGACCTTGATCGAGCGCGACGACAATATCCCAGGATTCGACGTCTTGCTGGCTGAACGAGACAGAGCGCAGACTCTGTTGAGCATCGGGAAGAAGCAACCATCGGAAGTGACGATATGAACACATCACTCGAAAGCTTTCAGGATGCATTCGTCGATGCGTTATATGAGCGAAATTCGATCGGAATGACTGCTCTAATCGAACAGCCCGGTTTTAGGGTGTACCGCAATACTGTATTGAAAGGATCGACGGACGCATTACTCGCGAACTTTCCCACAATAGAGCGCTTGGTCGGTACAGAGTGGCTCAAGGCCGCTGCAGCGATCTATGCCCGGCAGTCGCCACCGACGGATTCCCGATTGCTGCACTACGGCGCTGACTTCCCGGATTTTCTCGACGCTTTTGAGCATGCGCGAGAAATGTCTTATCTGGGCGACGTCGCCCGCCTGGATCTGCTCTGGACGAAAGTCCATTGCGCTAAAGATGAGCCGGACATTGATCCGCGCGCATTTGCGAGCCTGTCCCAAAAGGACTTGGCGCGTAGCCGGCTCACACCGAGGGCCGCTTCCCGTTGGGCTTGGTTCCCAGACCACCCGGCCTACACCCTCTGGCGCTTCAATCGCGAACAGCGGGACATGCCCGACGAACTCGACTGGCGCGGCGAAGGTGCGCTTCTGACGCGCAAGCAAGGCCGGGTTTGTTGGGAGGCCGCCAGTGCTGCGGATTGCACGTTTCTAGACGCCTGCGCGGCACACCTGCCGCTTGAACTGGCCGCAGAAAAAACCCTTGAAGTTCAGCCTGATTTAGATCTGGAAGACCTCATTGTCCGCTTGTTCAGAGCCGACGCGTTCGTCGCTGTAAACACCCATCGCTCTTTGTGAAGACTTAACACCAACTTACCAACGGAGCACATCATGGGCGTGATACGAAATACTTCGTCCACCGCCGACAAATCTCTGCGTGGCATTTGGAACCGCATTGCAGACCGACTTGGCTTAATGATTGGTGACTCGCTATTGGTGCTGGTTGCTCGCCTATCCATCGCGGCCATTTTCTTTATGTCAGGACGCACCAAAGTCAGTGGATTTTTGACGGTCAAACCCAGTACCTATGAGCTGTTCCGCACAGAATACTCACTGCCATTCCTCTCTCCAGAACTGGCCGCGCATCTCGCTACCTACAGTGAGCATTTGTTTCCACTGCTTCTTGTGCTGGGCCTGTTCTCCCGACTATCAGCATTCGCGTTACTGGGCATGACTTTTGTGATCCAGGTGTTTGTCTACCCTGACGCCTGGCCAACGCACTTTTCCTGGGCGGGCCTGCTACTGCTCATCGTCGCACGTGGTGGAGGTGCAATGTCGCTGGATCGACCACTTGGCATCAAGTGATGCTTTGACTGCTATACAGTCTCGGATAGCCACCTCTTGGCGACATGATGGTCGAAAAAGTGGACGCGCTCGTTTGTTTGAACGTCTGGAGGCTGAGGAAATTTCTGCGCCTATCGAGTTCGGCACCATCGGTAAAAAGGCCGACACATCCAACGAACTTTCAAGATGACAGTGGTTGCCTATACGGTGAAGACCCACGATGTTTGCTGGCAAGCGTTTAAACCGTAAGCGATCCACTGTGTACACATTCAAAGCTGTCAGTTGAAGCCTGATGCTGTGCTCCCGATATCCATCAGGAGTCCGCAATCATGATGCGTCCCGACGCCAAAGTCGAAAAGGTCTACCTCTACCCCAAGCCAGTGGACTTCCGAAAATCCATCGACGGCCTCGCAGCCCTGGTGGAGTTGGATATCAAGGTCGCCGTGTTCGATCCCCGGCGGCGGCCAACACGTCGATAAACGATCCCTGTCCGCGCTCGCGAACAAGGTCAGCGCCGTAGCTCGACAGACTGATGGAAACGGGTGGTTTACTCATTGTTGTATACCTCTGAAACCGGTTTCATTTTTGTACAAAATAATATCAGTGGTTGATGTGTTGTTCTTTCGGGCCTCTTCGCGGGCCAGTCCAGTCACCGACAATTTCCAAGAGTCGACCCACGCACAATCAACCGCGCAGAAAAATCCAGTATCCGCACCGGCCCGACATCCCCGCGCAGTCGTTTGAGCAAACACTCAAACGCCCCCGCGCCAATCTCGGCCGTCGGTTGGGCGAGGGCGGTAATGCCGCTGCCTACCAGTGGGTACCAATTCAGATCATCGAGGGTGAGGGCCATTTCAACGGTGGCAGGATTGTCCAGCCCGACCAGATCGCTCTCGAGCTGCTCGACCTTGCGATCCACCACACCAGCGGCATCTCCCGATGCAGTTCGCGCAATTCGTCGCGGTGATGACCAAGGGTGTTCACGATCAAGCCTTCGATGTTGTACGAGCGCAACAACGCCAGGTGCTGACGCTCCTGCTCATCATCGCGATCGGTGTTGCACACCACCAGGCTTTAGCCGTGCTGACGGCAGGCGGTTTCCACCCCGTGCATCACGGCAATCGAATAAGGCTTACGGATATCGGCCACCAGCATGCCGATCAGACGAGTGCGCCCGCGTTTCAGACCACGGGCCATCTGGTTTGGGCGATAGCCCAGTTCGGCAATTGCCTGCTCGATGCGCAAGGCAATGGCATCGGAGAGCAGGGCGCGGTCGTCACCGATGAAGCGCGACACGCTGGCCTTGGAAACGCCAGCGTGTTCGGCGACATCGAGCATGGACACGCGGCTGCGCTGGGCGGCGGAGAAGTCGTTCACGGTTTTTAACCTTGTTATTGAAGTTTGTGCTGACTGGCTTTGAAACCGGTTTCAGAAGAAACCATAACCAAAACGCATCAAGCAAGCGACAGCCCAACGTGTAGGAAAAACCCGACAAGCGGTAGCGATACCTGTCAGATATGACAGTAGCCACACCACTGAACTCGGCGTTTAATTTTCAGTACCAAAGAATAATTCTGCGACCATCAAAGGACTTGCAATATGGCGCTCAATAAACCACTGACATTCGATGCGCCGAAAATTCTAGGTGTCGCTGATCCAGACGTTGACCCGGAGGGGCATATTCCGATTGAGTTACTGCTCAAAGGAATTGATGTAGTCGTTCCTTTGTGGCCCGAACCAGCGAAAGATCCAGGTGAAAGGGACATTCTGACAGTTTCCTTTGAACAACCCGGAGAGCCTCTAGTATCCATTCAGAATACGTACGAGCCGGACGATATGAAACCCGAATTCATTATTCATCTCAGTCCGGAATATTTAAAGATTAATGATGTCGGGGCGTTGTGGTATGAAGTTCATAATATTGCCGACAATCCATCCAATTCATTTCCACGGCGACTGACTATTGATCATCCGGGCACTCTCGAGGAAGCTGACTTTGTGCACGCCACCAAGTGGGGCTATCTGAATTGCGACACTGTTCCTCCCTTGTGGGACGGTGTCACGGTCAACATCCCTGCACTGGCGGGATTTAACGTCGGAGACCGCTGTGAAGTGCTCTGGCGAGGGTTCTCCACTCTGAACGGCAGTGGCTCAGAGTTCATCAGTGCTAAAAAAACTGTTATTCGTCCGGCTTTAAGTGAACAAGACATCCATGAAGGATTTTCCGTGGTTATCGAGCCTTACGAGACTCATATAAAACCGATGGTGAAAAACGCGTCCGCCACCGTTGTTTATACCGTCTATCGCGACGCGAAACGTGTAGGAAAATCAAAAACTGCGACAGTAAAAATAGACAGGATTGAACCTGGCGAAGAGTTTCCATGCGAGCCTCCCGCAAACATGAGTATGGAGGCTGGAAAAGTTGTACGAAGAGGCCACAACCTTCTTCAAATTGTATGGCAATCAATCGTTAACATATGGAGGCGGTAAAATGAACGCAATCGTTGAAAAAGCCAAGTTGTCCCGAAGAGCAGTACTTGAAAAAAGTTACGGAAAATCTGGCGGTGTGCTCGCAAATCCCGGCCCCGTCATCATTCCAGCGCAAACACTTGAAAACGATTTGCGGATTCCCGTGGCAGCTCTCTCCGCGCCGCTACTCTATACGATTCCCAAACCCACAGAGCCTGAAGACCCGGATGACTTGATCGAGTTCAAGATCCGGAAAAAAGGACAAACCAACTGGCAAGAGATTGAACCATTTTTGGAGTTAGGGACTATTGCTGATCGGGTCTGGCCGTTGCCGTGTCAAATTCCCTTGCGGTACCTGGCAGAAGAAAGCACTCCGGAAACACCTACCGAATATGAAGTTCAGTATATCTATTGGTACGGTGCAACGAATGAAGGGAACTCGGAGATTACTACGTACGCCATCGACCGTACCGCGCCCTATAAAGTGAAAACCCCGGCGTCTAACCGATCCCCGGGGGCGGCTTCGTTTCCTGCTGATCTTGGGCCAAACGATCCAATCGATGAAACCTATATCGGCAATAATCCGGGCGGTATCACGATCAAGGCCGCGACTTATAGCAACTATCACGACACTGATGTGATCAAGGTTTTCTGGGGCATAGCCCCCGCTGTTGGCGACCAGCCCGTGTTTGAAGGCTTGCTGCCACCATCGTATGAAGTCATCGTGCCCATTGATGTATTTGTAAATTCCAGTGAAGGCTTGAATACACTTATTTATGTCGTGACGGATCTTGCAGGTAACAAAGGGAAAACATCCAATCCCAGTTATCGCATCGTCAAACGCATCGATGACCCTACCGTATTTGCGTCACCTGTGGTGCCACTGGCCAATGGTGTTGACGGCGATGATTTGATTGACTTGGCCGACTGCAAGCAGGGTGTCGACATCGTCATCGATGTACCCACGCCGAACGCAGCTTCGGACACCATTATGGCTTACTGGGGAACAGTGGAGCTCGGCGAAAAGAGAGTAGATGCCAGTGTCGATGGCAAGCTGACGTGGGATAACGTTGATTTTTCGATTATCAAACAAGTTTATGGCAACACCGATGGTGATGAAGAAACAAACATTAGCTATAAGATGTTCAGAGGCCCCCGAGTTATCGGTGGCAATGACGTGGATGTCAAGGTCAATATTGCTTATATTGGCCCGGTAAACCCGAATGAACCCGACCCTGTAAACGATGCTTTAAATCCTGCTGTACTGAAAATCGGAGACAGCTCGGTTGATAAAATTGTGGAAGCGGACTATGGCAAAGATGCAGAGATTTCAATCAAACTTTTCGCACCGCCCGCCACTGAAGAAGGATGGTTAATTGATATATTTTATGATGACGTCAAGGTAGGCGAAACCATCCGTTTGACCGGTGGGCAAGAAGGCACAACGCTTACACGAACACTTCCCTGGAAAACGATTTTTGATCAGCAAAGCGGGACAAAGGTGTTGCGTTGGGTGCTCTATACCGCGGCAAATCCTAATCCGGTAAAGGCTCCTCCTAAAGACATCCCGGTAGACGCATTTCCCATCGAAACGCCTATGCCCGAGGTGTTGAACCTTGCAGGTCCACTTAGAAGGATCGGTTGTTCTACATTGAACTTCGTTCCTCCTGGGGATGGCTCGAACAGACGTAACTTAAGTGTGCGTATTCCGAAAAGTGATTACACGGTTGACGGTGAAACCATTACTTTGTCATGGGCAGCGTACACCAGTGCAGAGCAGCCTGAGCTTGTTCCTGGTACGGAAACTACTGCTGATTTTAAGATCAACGGCACGTTTCCCGATATAGGCGAACCGATCTACATCGGTACTTATGAAACTCACTTAAAACCGGCGAACCGGGCCAATGGTCACCTCAGCTATACCATTACCCGGACGGGTATTGCGCCAACCCCTCCTTCAGTGGTAGCCAAACATTTTGTGCTGCTGACAAACAGTGAGGCGCAGTACTGCGAAGAGGTCAACCCAATTCCAGCTCCATAAAAATAGCTGTTGGAAAAGTGCGGCGAAAATAGTGTTCGCCGCACTGTTTCACTCTTGTTTTGTTATAGAGAAAGTAATCTTGTCAGGCGATTTTTCACCCTTTGAATTAGGATTAATCCTACATAACTATGCGTAATTACACGCTAGCCTAGCGACCCTTATTTGGCTGGCCTTCCAATCCGCGAGTGGCAGCAATCCGGTTTCTTGAAGCAGGTGTCTACTATGCGAAGCAAGTTTTCGTTAAACGTCCCCTTTCGTTGTGCTCTCCTATGTTCACCCATCCTGGTATTCTCCAGCCCAATTACCACAGCCGCACCCATTGTTGGCGGCAACGTAACCATTACTGGTGGAACACCGGAAAGCTGGGATCTCAGTTCGAACGCCACATTGAACGTTAACGGTGCACAAACGCTGTTCATTAACTCTGACCGTTCGACTCTCAACGTCAATGCCGGGAGTACCACCCAGCAGATCACGGCCCGCAACGGCTCCAACGTTAATTTAAGCGGTGCGAACGTTTCGGGTGTTGGCGGTCTGGCGGCTGTTGTGCTTAGCAACAGTCGAGCCGATATCGACAACAGCACCATTACCGGCAATCGCGTAGGGCTCCAGGTCGTGCGTGAAGTGAATACGCAAACCGGCTCCACGGCGACCGTGAGGGGTAAAAGCACGATCAGCGGTGTGACGGGTGGGGCTCTGGTGAGTGCACTCAGCAGACTGAACGTCAACGACTCAACGATTCAGGGCACCGGTGCTACCAGCTATGGGTTGAGATTGCGCAGTGCTCAAGCCACCGCCACTGACAGCACCATCATTGGAGGACAAAATGGCATAACGCTCGATTTGGACCCGACCGCGATTCAACCGGTGACGCTGACGCTGGACAATACGACCGTTCAGGGACAAACCGGCTCGGCCATCCGGGTCGACTTTGCCAATGCAGGTACTTCCACAGCTACCATCGGCCTGAACAATTCTCGACTGTTGGCCGGTAACGAAACGCTGCTGGATGTCCGTGGGGGTGCCAACACCTCGATCGCTGTCAACAACAGCACATTGACTGGCAATATCGTCAATGAAGCGGGCAGTACCCTCGACCTGACCTTGCAAAACAACTCGGTGTTGACCGGTCGTCTGGAGAATGTCTCCAGCGCGACCATCAACGACAACGCCCGCTGGGTGCTGGTCGGGGACAGTCAGATCGATAAGTTGACCCTGAATGGCGGGACGGTACGCTTCGGGGCCGATAACGCTTTCTATCAACTGAATGTGAATCAGCTTTCGGGGAACGGTCGATTCGAGCTGGGCACGGATTTCGCCACCGGCCAGACCGATCTGCTAAACGTGACAGGGTCTGCCAGTGGGCGACATGAGCTGTTGATCAGCAGCAGCGGCGTTGATCCGGCCGCCGGCCAACCTGTCCGGGTGGTGCAGACGGCAGGTGGCGATGCGCAATTCTATCTGGAGAGAGACGTGGATCTCGGAACCTTTTCCTACAGTTTAGCGAAAAGTGGCGGCGACTGGATTCTGGATCCGAGTACCCGTACGGTCAGCCCGGGCGCTCGCTCGGTTTTGGCCTTGTTCAACACGGCGCCGACGGTATGGTATGGCGAGCTCACGTCGTTGCGTTCGCGCATGGGGGAGTTGCGTTTCAATGGCGCTGAGGCTGGCGCCTGGGGCCGCACCTATGGCAACAAATACAATGTGGCCGATGGTTCGGGTGTCGGGTATCAACAAACCCAGCAAGGCTTCACCCTTGGCGCCGATGCGCCGCTACCGATCGGTGACGGTCAATGGTTGGTGGGCGTGATGGCCGGGCATAGCAAATCCGACCTGAATCTCCATGGCGGCACTTCGGGCACGGTCACCAGTTATTACCTTGGCACTTACGCCACCTGGATTGATGCACAGAGCGGTTACTACTTTGATGGCGTGGTGAAGGTCAACCGTTTCCGAAATGACGCCAAGGTCGGTTTGAGCGATGGTCGCAGAGCCAAAGGTGACTATGACAATACCGGCCTGGGCGGCTCTGTCGAGGTCGGTCGACACATCAAACTCGACAACGGCTATTTCATCGAACCGTATACCAAATGGTCTGCAGTGGTTATTCAGGGCAAAACATTTTCCCTGGACAATGACTTGCAAGCCGACGGCGATCGTACGCGCTCGTTGCTGGGGGAAGCGGGGATGACCGTCGGGCGCAATTTCACGCTAAACGACATGCAGGTGCAACCCTACGTGCGTGCCGCGCTGGCTCATGAGTTCGCCAAAAATAATGAAGTCAGCGTTAACAACAACGTTTTCAACAACGACCTGTCAGGAACGCGTGGTGAAGTGGCTACCGGTGTCGTAGTAGCGCTCACGGACAGTCTGCAGATGCACGTGGATGTTGATTACAGCAACGGCAAAAATATCGAGCGGCCGATCGGTGCGAATTTTGGCGTTCGATACGGCTTTTAGAATTAAGGTCTGAACTGAATTAAAAAAGGAAGCCAAGGCTTCCTTTTTTATTCAGCAGTTCACTCGCCTGTCAGGCGGCTTGAGTACGATTGTAAAACTTGCCGGCAAGCGCAACATCACTCATTGCGCTGAATTCGATATTGATAGTTAACGTTTTTTTGCCTCCATCTTCCTCTTCGTGTTCTACGACGGCATCCTCCAGCGTGCCTGAGAAAATGCCGTCATCGAATGCAACTTTGGCTGTTCCACTGATTTGCGAATATAGAACCGTTGACGCAGTGCTGAGTTCAGCGAGATTCAGCCGCACTTCATCGGAGTCCGGCTTCAACTCGTAGGAACCCGCCGCCAATAGTTTTTTAAACGACAGCGTGATATGTCTTAGGCTGTGGTCCGGGTTGCGATGCCGGGCAAGCATCACATGAGCCTCGCCATGTTCTGGCGGAAAAATTTCTGTAGTCAGTTCTACCCGGCCTGCGTTGAACTCTACATCGCCAATTCTTCCGATACAGCTATTGCCGGTTTGCTTCTCACTGTTCTTGATCGAGTTCATCAATACGGTCTCCACTGTCATGAGGAAAGGTATCCTGGTAAAAAAACTTCCGGGATGACGTATAAAAGCGCTTATAGGTCTGCGTTGTAAACTGTCATACATGCCAGTTTACAAGGTGGCAAAGATGTGATCTTTAACCGACTGCCATCAGCCAAACAACCCCGCCGCGATATTGATCGAGAGCCCGAGAATCGCCGTGTTGAACAAGAAGCCGATCAACGATTGTGCCAGCACAATCTTGCGTAAATCGCGAGTCGCTACACCGACATCGGACGTCTGTACCGCCGCGCTGATGCTGAACGAGAAATACAGGAAGTCCCAGTAATTGGGCGTTGTCAGGCCTTCAGCGAAACGCAGTGCGGGATCTTTGCCGTCCCAGGTGTAGAACAGACGGGCATAGTGCACGCTGAAAATCATCCCGATCAGCAGCCACGAACCGATCACCGTTAACCCGGTAAAACCGTAATGCAGCAGCTTGCGAGTGGTTTCCAGGTCCTTGCTGCCGGCCAGTTCGAAGGTGATGGTTGCCAGGCTGGCAATCGCGGCGATGCACACAACGAATAGCACCACCCCGGCGTTTTCGTCCTCTACCACGGCAATGCGCTTCACGTCCGGCGCTTTGGCGCGCGCGGTGAGCCAGAGCATCAGGACCAGATAAGTCCAGACCCCGGCATTCCAGCCGATGAGGATTTTGCTGATGATTGAATCGGCCGGAGCCAGAATGCCTACTGCGACGCCGAGCGTGGCAGCGGCGGACAGGCGAGGGTGGGTGCGGGCGAGGAAGGGCATGTGAACTCGATGGGCCTGGGTATGCAAACACCTTAGCCCAGCGCAGTCCGTTGTGACCATCAAGGTGAGGCCGATGAGATCGAATGTGGTGTGGGTTAGATTTTCTTATGCCGCTTGCGCACAAGCTTCATCACCACCACAAAAAACACCGGCACGAACAGCACCGCCAACGTCGCGGAAATCATCCCGCCAATCACCCCGGTGCCGATCGCTTGCTGGCTCGCCGAACTGGCCCCGGTGGCAATCGCCAGCGGCACCACGCCGAGGATGAATGCCAGCGACGTCATCACGATCGGCCGTAACCGCAGGCGCGCGGCTTGCAGCGTGGCGTCGATCAAGTCGTGGCCTTCGTCGTACAGGCTCTTGGCGAACTCGATGATCAGGATCGCGTTCTTCGCCGACAGACCGATGATGGTAATCAGCCCGACCTTGAAGAACACGTCGTTGGGCATCCCGCGCAGCGTCACGGCCAGTACCGCGCCGAGTACGCCGAGCGGCACCACCAGCAGCACCGAGGTCGGAATCGACCAGCTCTCATACAGCGCCGCCAGACATAAGAACACGATCAACAGCGACAGCCCGAGCAGGATCGGCGCCTGACTGCCTGACAAGCGTTCCTGCAATGACAACCCGGTCCATTCCTGGCCCAACCCCGCCGGGCCTTGCGCCACCAGCCGTTCGATTTCGGCCATGGCTTCGCCGGTGCTGTGACCGGGTGACGGTTCGCCGGAAATGCTGATCGCCGGGTAGCCGTTGTAGCGAGTCAATTGCGCCGGGCCCTGGGTCCATTTGGCCCGGACGAAGGCCGACAGCGGCACCATTTTCCCGGTGTTGTTGCGCACGTGAATCTTCAGCAGATCGGCGACCTGACTGCGCTGATCGCCTTCAGCCTGAACCACCACCCGCTGCATCCGTCCCTGATTGGGGAAGTCGTTGATATAGGCCGAACCGACGGCCGTGGACAGCACGTTACCGATGTCGGCAAAGGACACGCCCAGCGCGTTGGCCTGTTTGCGGTCGACTTCCAGCTGCACCTGCGGCGCATCAGCCAGGGCGCTTTCGCGCACGTTCATCAGGATTGGGCTTTTCTCGGCGGCTGCCAGCAACTCGCTGCGCGCCTGCATCAACGTGGCATGGCCAAGGCCGCCACGGTCCTGCAAGCGGAATTCGAAACCGCTGGACGTGCCGAGGCCATCCACCGGTGGCGGCAGAACCGCAAAGGCCACGGCGTCCTTGATCTGGCTCAACGCGATGTTGGCGCGGTCTGCAATCGAACTCGCCGAGTCGTCGCTGCCCCGATCAGACCAGTCTTTGAGCGTGGTAAACGCCAACGCGGCGTTCTGCCCGCTACCGGAGAAACTGAAGCCGAGAATCACCGTGCTGTCGCCAACGCCGGGTTCAGTGGCGTTGTGGGCTTCGATCTGCTCGACCACCTGCACCGTGCGGTTCTTGCTCGCACCCGGTGGCAATTGGATATCAGTGATGGTGTAGCCCTGATCCTCTACCGGCAAAAACGAGGAGGGCAGGCGACTGAAGCACACGCCCAATCCGATCAGCAGCACGCCGTAGATCAACAGGTAACGGCCCGTGCGTTTCAACGCATAGGCGACCCAGCCCTGATAACGCGCGGTCAGTTGCTCGAAACGCCGGTTGAACCAGCCAAAGAACCCACGTTTCTCGTGATGCTCGCCCTGGGCAATCGGCTTGAGCAGCGTCGCGCACAACGCCGGGGTCAAGGTCAGGGCGAGGAACGCCGAGAACAAAATCGAGGTGGCCATGGACAGCGAGAACTGCCGGTAGATTACCCCGACCGAACCCTGCATGAACGCCATCGGAATGAACACCGCGACCAGCACCAGCGTGATGCCGATGATCGCGCCGGTAATCTGCTTCATCGCCTTGCGCGTCGCCTCCTTGGGCGACAGGCCCTCGGTGGCCATGATCCGCTCGACGTTTTCCACCACCACTATCGCGTCATCCACCAGGATGCCGATCGCCAGCACCATGCCGAACATGGTCAGCACGTTGATCGAGAACCCCAGCGCCAACATGGTCGCAAAGGTGCCCATCAGCGCCACCGGCACCACCAGGGTTGGGATCAGCGTGTAGCGGATGTTTTGCAGGAACAGGAACATCACCGCAAACACCAGCAACATCGCCTCGCCGAGGGTGTAAACCACCTTGGTGATCGAGACTTTGACGAAGGGCGAGGTGTCGTACGGGATCTTGTACTCGACGCCTGCCGGGAAGTAGCGCGCCAGTTCGTCCATCTTTGCCCGCACCAGGGTCGCGGTGCTCAAAGCATTGGCGCCCGGCGCCAACTGCACGCTGACGGCGGTCGACGGTTTACCGTTCAAGCGGGTGGAGAACTGATATTCCTGACTGCCGATTTCGACTCGCGCTACATCGCCGATGCGCACGGTAGAGCCGTCGGGATTGGCTTTCAACACGATGTCAGCGAACTCTTCAGGGGTCGACAGCTGACCTTTGACCAGAAGGGTCGCAGTGATTTCCTGGGTGGTGCGGGTCGGCAGGTCGCCGATGCTACCCGCCGAGACTTGTGCGTTCTGGGCGACGATGGCGGCGTTGACGTCGGCTGGGGTCAGGTTGAAACCGATCAGCTTCTGCGGGTCGATCCAGATCCGCATTGCCCGCTCGGCACCGTACAACTGCGCTTTGCCGACGCCGTCCAGACGCTTGATCTCGTTCATCACGTTGCGCGCCAGGTAATCGCTGAGCGCCACGTCGTCGAGCTTGCCGTCGCTGGACGTAAGGGTGATCAGCAGCAGGAAACCGGCGGAGACTTTTTCTACCTGCAAACCCTGCTGCGTCACCGCTTGAGGCAGGCGCGACTCGACCACCTTCAGGCGGTTTTGTACATCGACCTGAGCCATTTCCGGGTCAGTGCCCGGCTGAAACGTCGCGGTGATGATGGCGCTGCCGAGGCTGCTCTGGGATTCGAAATACAGCAGGTGGTCAGCGCCGTTGAGTTCCTCCTCGATCAGGCTGACCACGCTTTCGTCCACGGTCTGCGCCGAGGCACCGGGATACACGGCGTAGATTTCGACTTTCGGCGGCGCGACGTTGGGGTATTGCGCCACCGGCAACTGTGGAATGGCCAGGGCGCCGGCCAACAGGATGAACAGGGCAACCACCCAGGCGAACACCGGACGGTCGATAAAGAACTGCGGCATAAATAAGCGTCCTGCTTACTGACCAGAAGCCTGGGCAAGTGGAAGAGGGGTGTCGTCGATCTGCACCAGTTCGCCGGGACGGGCGTGCTGCAGGCCTTCAGTGACGATGCGATCACCGGGCTTGAGGCCGCCGGTGACGATCCAGCGATCGTTCTGCACGGCGCCCAGTTCAACCGGTTGCTGGCCGACCCGCTGTTCGGCGTCGAGCAACAACACGTGGGCGATACCGGCGCTGTCACGCTGGATGGCCCGTTGCGGCACGCTGATGCCGTGCTGATTGACCGCCTGCTCCAGACGCACGCGAACGAAGCTGCCCGGCAGCAAGTCGAGGTCCGGGTTGGGGAATTCGCTGCGCAGGATGATCTGACCGGTGCCCGGGTCAACGGTGATGTCGGCGAACAGCAACTTGCCGGGCAACGGATAGAGACTGCCGTCGTCCTGGATCAGCGTGGCTTTGGCCTGGTCCTGACCGACCTGCTGCAACTGGCCGGAACGGAACGCCCGGCGCAGGTCGTTGAGTTCGCGGGTCGATTGGGTAAGGTCGGCATGAATCGGGTTCAGCTGCTGAATCAACGCCAGTGGTGTGGTTTCGTTCTGCCCGACCAGTGCGCCTTCAGTCACCAGTGCGCGGCCGATGCGTCCGGAAATCGGTGCTGTGACGGTGGCGTAACCGAGGT
The DNA here is from genome assembly GCF_054898115.1 of Pseudomonas sp. MDT1-16. Lineage (NCBI taxonomy): Bacteria > Pseudomonadati > Pseudomonadota > Gammaproteobacteria > Pseudomonadales > Pseudomonadaceae > Pseudomonas > Pseudomonas sp. MDT1-16. The sequence continues at coordinate 3,429,687 of NZ_CM142717.1, read as the reverse complement.
TGAGTTTCGCCCGCTCCACGGCGGCTTTGTTCGCGGCTACATCGGCAGCGGTTTGCCGGGCGCTGGCCCGGGCGTTGTCATAGTCCTGGCCGCTAACGGCGTTGCCTTCGATCAACTGCGCGTAACGCTGCTGTTGCAAGCGTGCCTGGAACGCATTGGCCTCGGCCTTGCGCAACGCCGCTTCAGCGCTGTCCAGGTCTGCCTTGAACGGCGCCGGGTCGATACGGAACAGCACATCGCCTTTTTTCACATCGCTGCCTTCACGGAAGGCCCGCTGCAACACCACGCCGGCAACCCGGGCGCGGACTTCGGCAATCCGTGGCGCAGCAATCCGCCCGCTCAGTTCGCTGGTGATCGACAGGGGCCGGGCTGAGAGGGTTTCTATGCGAACCGTGGCCAGAGGCGCCTGTTCTTCAGCAATGGAGGACTTGTCACAAGCGCTCAGCGTCAGCGCCAGTGCAATCAGGCTGAGCCTGGCAAGCAGATTCTTTGACATGTAAACACCCCAATAATGACCCCCGGCATCCTACGGGGAGGCGACGAGGGTAGCGGTGAAGCTTTGTAGGCGCTGTGTGAAATTGTGTAAGGGTTTTACTCAGGCATGGGTGAGGGCGTATATCCTTGGCGGCTTGATGACTTTGCGACAGCACCTTCTGGAAACACCCATGCCCAACATTCTCCTGGTCGAAGACGACACCGCGCTCTCCGAACTGATCGCCAGCTATCTGGAACGCAACGGCTATTCGGTCAGCGTGATTAGCCGTGGCGACCCTGTGCGCGAACGTGCGCGGGTCAATCCGCCGGACCTGGTAATCCTCGACCTGATGCTGCCGGGGCTCGACGGCCTGCAAGTCTGCCGCTTGCTGCGCGCCGATTCGGCAACGCTGCCGATTCTGATGCTCACCGCCCGCGATGACAGTCACGATCAGGTGCTAGGCCTGGAAATGGGCGCTGACGACTACGTCACCAAACCCTGCGAACCGCGCGTGTTGCTGGCCCGGGTGCGGACCTTGCTGCGGCGCAGCAGCCTTGCTGAACCACAGACGGCCAACGACCGCATTCTGATGGGCAATCTGTGCATCGACCTTTCCGAGCGCACCGTGACCTGGCGCGAGCAATTGGTCGAGCTGTCCAGCGGCGAGTACAACCTGCTGGTGGTGCTGGCTCGGCATGCCGGCGAAGTGCTGAGTCGCGACCAGATTCTGCAACGCCTGCGCGGAATCGAATTCAATGGCACCGACCGCTCGGTGGACGTGGCGATTTCCAAGCTGCGGCGCAAGTTTGACGACCACGCCGGCGAGGCGCGCAAGATCAAGACCGTGTGGGGCAAGGGTTACCTGTTCAGCCGTTCCGAGTGGGAATGCTGACGTCATGTTCAGAATCCTGTTTCGCCTCTACCTGGTGACCATCGTCTCGTTCAGCGCGGCGATCTACCTGGTGCCGGATCTGGTGATCAAGGTCTTCCACGAGCGCTTTGTCACCTACAACCTCGATTACTCCCGCGGGTTGCAAACCCTCATCGTCAAACAGTTTCATGCCGTGCCCCCGGAACAATGGCCTGCACTGGCCGCTGAGATGGACGAGGAATTCCAGCCGCTGCACATTGTCTTGACCGGTTACGACGATGCCGATTTCACCCCTGATGAACGGCAACGTTTGCAGCGTGGCGAGAATGTCGTGCGAATAGGCGACTGGGGCTGGCGCACCCTGGCGGTGTCGCCGCTGAACGGGCAGACGGTGGTGGAGATGGTCGTGCCGCCGGACCCGATGGACGTCAGCCTGTTGTACTGGAGCATCAACGTTCTGATCGGCGCGACCATGCTCGCCTGCCTGTTGCTGTGGCTGCGCCCGCACTGGCGTGATCTGGAACGCCTCAAAGGTACGGCTGAACGTTTCGGCAAGGGGCATTTGAGCGAGCGTACACAGATTTCCCAAAGCTCCAACATCGGCAGCCTGGCCAATGTCTTCGACACCATGGCCGGCGACATCGAAAACCTGCTCAACCAGCAACGCGACCTGCTCAATGCCGTCTCTCACGAACTGCGCACGCCCCTGACACGACTGGATTTCGGCCTGGCGCTGGCGCTGTCCGACGATTTGCCCGCCGCCAGTCGCGAGCGTCTGCAAGGTCTGGTCGCGCACATTCGCGAGCTGGACGAACTGGTGCTGGAACTGTTGTCCTACAGCCGTCTGCAAAACCCGGCACGGCTGCCAGAGCAGGTCGAAGTGTCGCTGGATGAGTTCATCGACAGCATTCTGGGGAGTGTCGATGAAGAATTGGAGTCGCCAGACATCGTCATCGACGTGCTGCTCCACGGCCAGCTCGAACGCTTCAGTCTCGACCCACGCCTGACTGCCCGCGCACTCCAGAACCTGCTGCGCAATGCGATGCGCTACTGCGGAAAACGCATTCAGATTGGTGTGCGGGTGTGCTCGAAGCGATGTGAGATCTGGGTCGAAGACGATGGGATCGGTATTCCGGATGAGGAGCGGGAGCGGATTTTCGAACCGTTCTATCGGCTGGATCGCAGTCGGGATCGGGCGACTGGCGGGTTTGGCCTGGGGTTGGCGATCAGTCGGCGGGCGCTGGAGGCTCAGGGCGGTACGCTGACCGTTGACGCATCGCCGCTGGGCGGCGCACGGTTTCGGTTGTGGTTGCCGGCCCCTACCTGACGCCTAGGCATCACTTGATGCATTCCCACGCTGGAGCGTGGGAGCGATCGAAACCTTCCGCTCACGCGCTCAGCCGACGTCTCAGCAATTTCGCCATGTCCTCCAATTCCGCCGCCGGGTTATGCCCGATCAGCATCCAGGCATGTTCCATGTCAGCCCAATAGACAATGTTCATCCCGTGCCGACGCTCCTGGGCGAAATGCCGGCTGCCGCTGTTGGAGCGGGTGACGCACAGCGCCATGGGGCCGTGCGCCGGGTCCAGATAGGTGATCTGGGCAATGGCGACGCCGTCGTACTCGAGAATTTGCGCGCGCTTGAACTCGGACCGTGGCAAGGTCAGTTGCGCCGGTACAAGGTTCAGGCCCAGACGCGCATCGATGGTCCGAAGTTGCGCCCGCTGAGCGGCTTCGTCACTGGGCAAGTGGTCCAGGGTTTGCGGCACGTAAAGTGACATGTAGTCGGCCACCAACCCGCGCCAGTTGTTATTTTGCTGACTCACCTGCCAACCGAGGAATAGCCGATCTGCCACCACGCCACTCACCACCAGGCCAGCGGCCGCCGCTAGGAACCAACGCCGATTCATGGTTGGGCGTTCGGGCGAAGGCAAGGTGTCGAGCATGGACTGCAAACGATCCATGGGCGCCTGTCGCCCCAATTCATCGTAGGCCTCCTTGAACGGCAGGCTGCTGCGGGCCAGCCATTGCAGGCGCAGGTTGAGCGTCGGGTCCTCGGCGATAGCTGTGTCGATGCGGGTGCGCTGTTCGGTGTCGAGCTGGTCGTCGAGGTAGGCCACCAGTTGCTCATCCGAGGGTGTCGTCGGGCGTACGTGGTCGTTCATCGACGTTCTCCAGTGGAAGGGTTCGGCACGGTGTGCAAGGGCGGGTACTCGGCCAGTTTCGCGCGTGCAGTGGCCAGGCGACTCATGACAGTGCCGATGGGCACGTCCAGCACTTCGGCCACTTCGCGGTAAGACAAGCCCTCGACGTAGGCGAGAAACACCGTTTCCCGCTGGGTTTCGGGCAAGGCATCCACACGCCGGATCAACTGAGCCGCGAGGACATGGGTTTGCGCCGCGTATTCGCCGTCGAACGATAAGGCGTGGTCGGCATCCACCAGCCCTTGTCCATGACGCACCCTTCGGGCGCGAACTTCGTTGAGCCAGATCGAATGCAGAATACTCAGCAACCAGCGGTCCATACGGGTGCCCGGGACAAACTGCCCGGCACGCTCAAGTGCCCGCACGCAGGTCGCCTGCACCAGGTCTTCGGCGACATGCCGTTGCCGGGACAACAGCAGGCCGTAGCGCCATAGTCGCGCCAGATGCTGGCCCAGTTCTGCCCGTATTGCCTGATCGCTGGCGATGGCGACCTCCGTCTGCTCGGTGTGTCAGGTTTTCGATGAATCGTTGATGGCTTCGGCAAGGTCCTGGTATTCCTCGCAGGTGTTGCCGCAGATGGATTTGATCTGCTGCAACTGTTCCTGCGCCAGATCCAGTCGACCTTTGATGACATAAGCTTCGCCGAGGTATTCGCGAACCTGCGCGTAGTGCGGGTCGAGTTTGACCGATTGCAGGTAATAGCCGATGCCTTCGTCGGTTCGCCCCAGTTTACGCGTGGCGTAGCCGCTGGCCAGACGATACGCGTAATCGGTGCGGTCGTAACGTGTCGGCGAGTTCAGGCTTGGGTTGTTCATGGGCAATTCTCATGGGCGATGAGAAGTGAACACCACAGGGTGAACAATTATTCATTTCTTTCAGGCGGTCTTTGCAAGGAAAACTCAAATGCGGCATTTGTGGCGGTGAGGGGTAGTCAGATGGGGGGTGAGGCCAATCGCGCGCTTGCTCGCGATGGCATCAGCCCTGATAAAACATTTCTTCAAGCCGGATCTTCACCAGCGCATCCGCACACCCAAGCTGCCGATCAACCCGTTCAAATCATTTTCATCCACCGCACTGCTGTAGTCGGCGCTGACGTAAAGACTCACGGCAGGTGTCACTCTGGCCACCAAGCCCAAGCCCACTTCGACGGTCGATGAATAGCGGCTGCTGCTGATCTTCTCGACCTGATCGAGGTTCACGGTGTTGCCGGTGTACACCGTGTGCCACAAGTTGGTTCGAACATAGGGTTCGACCCCCAGGCCGTTGATGTCGTAACTCCCTTTCAACCGTGCACCGACCCGACCGCTCCAGGACGTCAGCTCGCTGGACGAGGCATTGCCTGACCCTGCATAGGGGGTGTCCAGGGTAATGCGTTGATTGATCAACTGCGCCTGAGGTTCAACTACCCAGTTATCGCTCAGACCAATGGGGAAACCACCTTCCACCGACAGCGTCACCGCGCTGCCCTCGGTCGCCAGTCGGGCGCCCTGGTCATTGCGGGTATAGCCGTTTACCCGACCGCCGCTGGCCGTCAAATCCACGTGCCAGCCTTGGGGCCCGATCAGGCTCCAGTAGGCGCCGAGGCTCTGGCCTTCGAGGTTGAGGGTGTCATTGGCGGGGTCGGCGAGGGCACGACTGGTCAGCAGCCCGTTGTTGTTGCCTTGTAACTGAGTCATGCCGCCGACCAGTCCGACCCGCTGGGTATGACCGCTACCGCTTTGCAGGGTCAGGATCGCCGGACCTTTGAATTCGCTACTGCCAGGGATAGCAAATCCCTGAGCCAGAACATCGGTTTGCGCCTGCCGCGAAGCCTGCCCATACACCTGATCCCAGGCCAAAGGTGCGACCTCTTCGATGGTCAAGCGTGAACTTCGTGTATCGGAGGCGGCGCTGAAATGGCCGGGGTAGGGGGCGGTGATCGTGACGGCGGGCAAGGTCATGACCGGAACATCCTGGCGGTACCAGGACGTGGTTTCATCCTCTGCCGGTCCTGCCTGTACTTCCATGGATGAGCACAGAAGGAGTGAACTCGAGACAGTGCAAAAAGTGACTTTGATCTCTTGTTGAGTGAATGAAATTCTCATGGGGGTCTACCTTGCAATCGCATGCCGTATCTCGCTCTGGCGTCTCTCCTACCCCGAATGAGGGGCGACCGAATGTAGTGGGGCAATCCACTGACCACCCGATTTTGCGGGTGTCTTGGGGTTTGCCCCTGGTGTATTTCCGGGGGTAGTAACGTGTAGCTAAGAAGACCCTTGACATCGCGTCAAGAAAATGGCCGATAAATGGTATGTGTTTTTTAAGACTCGCAAGTGACTGATTTACGCCATACATCTAAGTTCTTGTTTGTTCGAAAAATCGTCAAAAAAACCGCGTTCCAGAGCGGTTTTGATAGTGGGCTACCGGTCTACCAACTCACCCTGACACCGACATTTGCAGCCGTTCCGCGCCGCTGATTACTGTCGATATTACTGGTGTAGCCGACTCCGCCATACACGCTCACGGTTTTCGCGAGGCTAAGCACAACGCCGACACCGAGGTCGGCCGATGACGATTTTTGCTCGGTATCGATCCGGTCCGCGCCGTCGAACGTTACCGAGTCGGTCCCGGAAAGGGTGTGCCACAGATTGGCTCGTATATAAGGTTCCAGTGGTCGTCCACTGACTTGGTAGTGGCCTTTGAGTCGAGCGCCGAGGCGACCGGTCCAGGCACCGTCGGAGTCGAATGAGACGTGGGAAATGCCGTCGTCCTGGCTGTCCAGCGAGACTTTTTGATGGATGACCTGCGCCTGGGGTTCAACCACCCAGTTGCCCGTCACTTGAATCGGATAGCCGGTTTCCGCCGAAACAGTCAAGGCGTGGCCTCGGTTATCCAGTTTGAGGCCGCGTTCGGAGTGGCTGTCACCGTCGAGCCGGGTGCCCATGATGACGGTGTCGACGTACCAGCCCTTGGGATCGGTCAACGTCCAGTACAAGCCATAACTGTCGCCTTCAAGTTCCACTTTGCCAGCGCGCTTGTCTTCAAAGCCTTGGTTGAAACCGTCGACATCACCCTGCAAACGCGTATGCCCGACAAAAAAACCAATGCGCTGGGTCTGTCCATTGGAAGTCTGTGAGCTGTACACATCGTTACCCACCTGGAAACCGCTGAGCGAACCGTCGAGCCTTGGCGTTACGGTGCCGGCCCAGGTCTGATCGACGTTCTTGCCGTAGACCCGGCCCCAGCCAGCGCCAAAGGCCCCGGTTTCGTTGAGCAGGCGCTGATCGCCTTGGCGATCATGGAAAGTGCCGAGTGCATTCAGGGTCAGTTGCGCGGCAGCGGGTGGCAGTACCGACCAGGTCGGGACCTCGGGGCGGTACAGCGGAATCGGTGATGCGCCCGGTACGGCTGCCGGTAAAACCGGTAACGGTGGACTGCCGGCGGGAGCGAGTGCGGCCACTGGCGATGCGACGACCGGGACGACAATCGGTGGCAAGGCCGGATCCGGGTTTGGGAGGGTGACGGTCGCGGGGGCCACAACGGCAGAGCGCAAATACCAACTGTTTTCGCTGCCTGCGGTAACGCCACCCTTGAACAGGTAGTAATCGAAGGCACCCGCAGATATCGGACCTTTGAGCGCAAACGCATCGGGGGTGCTGACAGCAGTGCCTTGAGCCTGCACCAACTCAATACCGTTCTGCTGCGTCAACCCGCCGGTTCCGCCCAGATTGGTGACCGTGATCAATGTGCTACCAGTCAATGTCCCATCGTTCACCACCAGTTTGTCGCTGGGCGAGTTGTCGTCTCCCACCACGCTCTGCAACAGCAACTGGCCGCCGTTGCCCGCGTAATTGCCTTGCACGGTCAGGGTGTCATTGGTGCGGGTATTGCCGCTGCTCAGGTCGATCACCCCGGCGTTGTTCAAGGTCGCAAATTGGCCCGCCACAGCGGGCGTGATGCTGCCTTGGGCAGATGTCAGTGTACTGCTGCTATCAATAGAGAACACCCCGGTGCCGCTGGCGGCGTCGCCCAGAATAAAGTTTCCGGCGAGGTCCAGTTGCGAACCATTGTTCAGATTGACCGTCTCCCAGTTGATATAGCGGGCAGGGGTGGCTGAGCTGACATGATCGAAAATCAGCACATCGTTGCCACTGCCGCCGTCGATGCCCGGGGTCAGGGCGAGGGTGCTTTCGCTCAGATTGCGCAGGGTCACACGGTCGTTGCCTTCGGCCAACAGGATCGCCGAGCGGATGATGCCGCCACCGTCCCAGACCAGCGTGTCATTGCCGGTACTGGCGCGGATCTCGCCCATGATTTCGCCGCCCGTCACGGTAATGCTGTCGTTGCCGCCGCTGACGCTGATGTTGCCGCCAATCCGTCCGCCAGAAACGGTAATGGTGTCGGTACCGAAACCGGTGACCAGATTGCCCTGGATCTGGCCGCCCGACAGGTTAAAAATATTGTTGTCGAGTTTCATGTCGACCCGGCCGATGGTCCCGCCCATCATGCGGGCGACGTCACCATCCTCGAAGGCGCCGACGATGGTACCGCCGGTCATCAGAAAGGTATCGCGATTGTCGCCTTGAGCGAGGGACTGAATAGTGCCGCCAGTCATCACAAAATCATCGATTCCATTGCCCTGGCTGACGGCGCCGGTAATCAACCCGCCTGTGATAAGCAGGCGGTCGGCGCCGGCTCCTTGGTCCAGTGCGCCGGCGAGTGTGCCGGAATTCATCTCGACGGTGTCGCTGCCCGCGCCGAACGTCACGTTGCCATTGATACGGCCAGTGCCGCTGGCGGGGAAGGTCAGGCTGTTATTGCCCGACAGGTCCGTGAGTGCAGCGCTGGTGCCGCTGTCACAGGTGAATGCATCGTTTCCGGGCCCTGCGATCAAGGTGCAAGCGGCGGAAACGGGAGGGCTGACGAACATCAGCAACGAAGTGGGTACAGCGAGTATCTGCGGCAATGCCTGCAGCAATCGGGCGTAACGATTCATAGTGTATCCCTACCGAATTTTTCGGGAAATCATCCTTGAATCGTTCGCCGGATCTTCAATCAAGCCATCAAGTGAAGTTCATAAACTGCGTGAGACCTGCATCCTAACGAGTTGAATCAACTGCTCCTTCAGCTGCTTAAGGTGTAGACGTGTTTTTCGCCCGGGGTGGCGTTGCTGACGAGTGGTCTGTCGAAAAAAGTACTTCAGAGGTGTACTTCCACCGCCAACGGCAAATGATCCGACAGGTGCGTCCACGGCTTGTGCCCCAGTATTCGCGGCTCATGACTGCTGGCATTGCGCAGATAGATCCGATCCAGGCGCAGCAGCGGAAAGCGTGCTGGATAGGTTTTCGCCGGGCGACCGTGGTGACGCTCGAAGGCTTCATGCAGGTAGTCACGTCGGGCGAGGGCTGTGTTGCCTTGCAGCTGCCAGTCGTTGAAGTCGCCGGCGATAATCACTGGCGCATCGTCGGGTAACGATTCGAGCAGTTGGCAAAGTAGCTCGAGCTGCAGTTGGCGATGGATTTCCAGCAGACTCAAGTGAACGCAGATCGCATGGACTTCGGTGTGGCCCGGTACGTCCAGTACGCAATGCAGCAGGCCGCGACGTTCGGGGCCGGTGATCGAGACGTCTAGGTTACGGTGTTCGCGGATCGGGTATTTCGATAACAGGGCATTGCCGTGGTGGCCGTTGGGGTAGACCGCGTTGCGACCGTAGGCGAAGTCGCTCCACATACTGTCGGCCAGAAACTCGTACTGTGAGGTCTGCGGCCACTCGTTGTAGCGAGAGGAATGGCGGTCGTGTTCACCGACGACTTCCTGCAGGAACACCAGATCCGCCGACGTGCTGCGTACCGCTTCACGCAGTTCCGGGAGAATGAAACGTCGGTTAAGTGCGGTAAAGCCCTTGTGGGTGTTGACTGTCAGCACTCTCAGTCGATCAATCGCCGGGGGCGTGTTCAATGGAGATGATTCGACGGCCTGCCACTTGGAATCACTGGTCACGTTCACTCCTCTGAATCAGGGCTGCTTATGTATGCGACTGATACGGGGGCGGGCAGTTCAGCGCGATTCGTCGTAATAACCGTTCACTGAAAGCTGTAGCAGCTGTCGAGCTTGCGAGGCTGCGTTCGGCTGCGCAGCAGTCGTAAGACCCGGCAATGCGGTGTGTCAGGCGAACTGCATGTTCTGGATGACGACTGCTGCGCAGCCGAACGCAGCCTCGCAAGCTCGACAGCTGCTACAGGGCTATGTCAGACGAAGACAATTTCATAAGGCAACCGCATCCGCTCCAGAAGCACCGGGGGCAGCAGTGGGGCGAGGCCGATGGCCGGTTCGCCGTCGAGCTGGCTGGCGTAGGCGTGGGTGGCGTGGCTTTTACGCGCGACGGTCCAGGTATCCAGGCGCACCTTGCGCGCACGATGCCACGGGATGAGCCCTCGTTCACGAGTTGGCCAGTGCCAGGCCCAGACCGGTACTTCGTTGAACGACGCGCCGACCATGGCCGCGGCCTTGACGCTGGCCCGGCCGACGGCTTCATGGTCGACATTGCCATCCTTGCACCAGGTGCTGAACACCACATCCCCGGGGCGTAAATAACGGGCAATGAATTGAGTTAATTGAAACTCCCGTTCGGCCAGGGCGTTGTCGGTGAAGCCGCCGCGAATCCACTTCAGGCTGTGCATCGGCAACCCGAGCCGGCGCAAGGCTTCGAGGCTTTCCTGGGGGCGGAACACGCTCAAGCGTTTCTCCGACCACTGTTGCGAGCCCGGATGGCTGGCGCTGCCGTCGGTAATCGAGATCAATTGCAGAGGATGACCCAGGGAGCTGAGTAACTGCAGCAGGCCGCCGCAGGTCACGACTTCATCGCCGGGATGCGGGGCTATCACCACAGCGCGAGCGCCGGCGGGAACCAGGGTCTGAGTGCTGATGACAGGAATGTTGTCCAGTTGTGGGGCGCTGTTCCAGATCTGTGCTGGCAGGCTGCTTTCGCTGATGGAAACCAATTTCATGGGCGACGTCCTTGTTCTCGTTGATCGCAATGTGCAGCGCTCCAAACCCTGGATTGCCGCGAGCAGAGTATTGCTCATGTAGGGCTATTCGTCGCCTCGATGTTCCATCCAGTACGTTTTCTATCCGACCTGCACCCTGTCTCGCAGGAAATCGCCAAATCCCCCCCGAGCACGACTGTCCAGTCGGGCACTGGTGAGCACCTGTGGACGTTGGCTCCAGGCAATCTTCGCCCCGCAGCGTTCGAGTTGCCGCACCAGTTGCACATCTTCGTCGCTGGCCAGCGGTTCGAAGCCACCGGCACGCCGGTAAGCGTCAGCGCTAATCCCCAGATTGGCACCGTGAATATGCCGATGACCTTCTCGTGCCTGATAGTGCTGGTGATAGCGAGTTTGCGCCGACTCATCGAATGACGCGTGCCACGCATCCACCGTGACCGTGCCACACACCGCGTCGGCGCCGAGGGCCAATTGAGCCACCAGCCAGTCATGGGCAACCCGGCTGTCCGCATCGGAGCAGGAAATCCAGCGCACCCCTCGATCCAGTAGAAACCGCGCACCGGCGGCGCGGGCCTGGCCGACGTTACGCGCCTCGATCTTGAGGCTGTGCACCGGATAGCTGCCGACAATCTCTGATGAGCGATCGGTGCAACTGTCGAGTACCACCAGCACTTCGACCGTTTCACCGTTCAGCAACTCATGTTGCGCTGCGAGCAGAGCGGCTTGCAGACACTCTTCGAGCAAGTCTTCTTCGTTATGCGCCGGGATCAAAATGCCAATCATCGCAAGCCCTCCAGAGCGGCCACGGAGCGCGGTTCCCGGCTCCAGAGTTCCAACAGGAAATCGGACTCCTGATGCAGGACCAAGCGCGGCCAGTACAACTGTTCATGGAGTAAGTCATGGACCTGCCGGGCATTGAGCGGGCAGCCATCGATCGGTGGGCGCCAGTGGCAGGCCAGGAGTTGGCCGTCGGCGGTCAGTGACCGGGTGGCGTATTCGATCAGGCACTTGAGGTCTTCGGCGTTTAGGTAATAGCCGACTTCGCTGAGCACGATCAGGTCGAACTGTTCGTTTGGCCAATCTCCCGGCACGCGGCTTTGGCGGACTTCGGCGTGGTCGAACAGGCTCAGCCGCGTCCGAGCCAGCGCCACGGCGGCGGCTGCGGTATCGCAACACAACAGGCGATCGCAGCGCGTGGCCAGATCAGCGCTCAACTCCCCGTTGGCGCAACCCGGCTCGAAGATCGCGCGGTAATGCGGCCGGGGCAACGCGGCCAACGTTATGGCGCGTTTGCGCTGTTCGTACCAGCGCTGACGGAAAGCCCAGGGGTCGTCGTTGCCGGCGAACAAACCGTCGAAATAGCGATCCTCGACGCTCATAGAAACACCACTTCAAACGGTTGCAGTAACCGGTCCAAAACATAGGGCGCCAGCACCGGTGGCAAGCCGATGTGCGGGTCGCCCTCCAGTTGGCTGGCGAAGGCATGAATGGCGTGCCGTTTGCGCGCCACCAGCGCTGGGGCCAACAGAATCTTCCGCGCCCGGTGCCAAGGCACGAAACTGTCTTCGGGGGTCGCCCAGTGCCAGGTCCAGACGGGCAGTTCATGCAGCATCGCACCCACCCGTTTTGCCGCCTCGGCACTGGCACGCCCCACAGCCTCGTGATCACAATGGCCGTCTTCGCGCCACGTGGTGAAGACCACATCGTTGGGCCGCAGATGACGTTCGATGAACTCGCACAACTCGACTTCCCGTGCCGCCACCTGACTGTCGGCAAAACCACCGCGCAGCCATTTCAGGCTGTGCAGCGGCAGGCCGAGTCGACGCAGAGCCTGGGCCGACTCCTGCGGACGGACCACGCTCAAGCGTTCCACCGGCCAGCGCTCGGAACCGGGATGGCTGGCGCTGCCATCGGTGACGGAGATCAGTTGCAGCGGCCGACCAGCCGCGGCGAGTAACTGCAGGAAGCCGCCGCACCCCAGCACTTCGTCGTCCGGGTGGGGGGCGATGATCACTGCACGCGAGCCTTGCGGTACCAGTGTCAGGATGTCAGTCACTGGCAACTGCGCCAGATGGTGTGAGGTTTGCCATAAATGCAGAGGCGTTCCCTGGCCGACGATGGGGTTGGTTTTCATAACATCCATGTCTCCGTCAGAACCTGCTGCCCAAGCGCGGTGAGATCCCGTTCGGCATGGCTTTGACGCAGGAATACCGGCAGGTCGGCGATCAGTCGGGCGAACTGTCGGTCCTTGCAATAGGGGCCGGCTCCGAGCGCGCGGCCGACATGCCGGATGACCTGTTCGGCGGACTGTTCAACCACCGCGCGGGCGCGGCGGGCCAAACGTTCGGCGTCGCCCAGGGGGGCGGCGTCGATGGTCAGTGCGCTGGTCCGCAACACTTGGGCGGCGGCATGCAACGCGCTGTCGACCGCGCCCAGGTGAGCGAGGGCGTGGGGTTCTTCACTGCGTGCGCAGTGACGGCGCAGGCGCTCGGCGATGCTCTGCGCTGCGCCGTACCAGCAAGCGGCAATACCGATCCCGCCTTGCCAGAAGCCTGGCCGTTGCAGGTAGTCGCCAGGGTTGCCAATGGCTCGCGCTTCAGCGCCTTCAAACAGCACCTCGACGCTGGCGGTGGCGCTCATGCCCACGGCTTGCCAGCCCTGATCAGTGAACGTCACGCCGGGTTGGTCCAGCGCCACCGCGACCAGTTGTTGTCGGTCGTGTTCATCCCACGCCGTGAGCAAGGCGTGACTCAACACCGCAGCACCCGAACACCAGGCTTTGCGCCCATTCAACGCCACCCTCTGACCCTGACTGACCCGCACTCGCGCTTGCGGTGGTTCTGCCGCCCACATGCCCCACGTACTGGAAGGCGTCGGCGAACCGCCGAGTTGCTGGATGATCGCCAAGGCGTCGGTATGGCCCTCGTACAACTTGCACAACCCCAGATCATGACCCCCGACCTCGGCCAGACGCTGAAATCGCTCCAGTGTCTGGCCACCACCGGGCATCGGAAGCTGATCGAGACCCGCCTTCACCAGCGCGCGCAGGCACCGGCCTAAGGCTTGAGTGTCGGCGTAATCCGCTGGCTGACGCTGGAGAAATCCCTGAAGGTCCATTTCACTCTTCTTCCTCACGCTGCAATTCGAACAGCAGCAGCGAACGGCCGGTGACCGAATACTCGTGACCGAACTCGAAGCGTTCCTGGCCCCGAATCGACGGTTGATTGGTGTCGATCATGCAGGTCCAGAAACCGCCGTCGGGTACTTCTGGCAGAAGGAAATTGACGATGTCGTGATGCGCGTTTACCACCAGCAGCAGGGTGGCGTCGGCGCCCTTGCGGCGGATACCGGTTTCCTGGGCGCGGCCATCGAGCAGCATGCCGAGGCAGCGGCCATGGCCTTCCTCCCATTGCTCTATGGACATTTCGCTGCCATCCGGCGCGAGCCAGGTGACGTCCTTGACGCCGATGTCCTCGTTGTAATTGCCCACCAGGAACCGCCCGCGACGCAGGATCGGGTAAGCCAGGCGTAACTTGATCAGGCGCTTAACGAACTTGAGCAGGGACTTGCCGTCTTCGCTCAGGTCCCAGTTGACCCAACCGATTTCGCTGTCCTGGCAATAGGCGTTGTTGTTGCCCTCCTGGGTACGGGCGAATTCGTCGCCGGCCACCAGCATCGGCGTGCCTTGGGACAGCAGCAGCGTGGCGAAGAAGTTGCGCATCTGCCGCTGACGCAGCTCATTGATCTCGGGATCGTCGGTCGGGCCTTCGACGCCGTGGTTCCAGGACAGGTTGTTGTTGCTGCCGTCCTGATTGTCCTCGTCGTTCGCTTCGTTGTGTTTGTCGTTGTACGACACCAGGTCGTTAAGGGTGAAACCGTCGTGGGCGGTGATGAAGTTGACCGAGGCATACGGCCGCCGACCCCGCTGATTGAACATCTCGCCGGAAGCGGTCATGCGACTGGCGAAGTCCGCCAGTTGGCCGTCGTCGCCTTTCCAGAACGCACGCACGGTGTCACGGAATTTGTCATTCCACTCAACCCAGCCCGGCGGAAAGTTACCGACCTGATAACCACCAGGGCCGCAATCCCAGGCTTCTGCAATCATCTTCACCTGGCGCAGCACCGGGTCCTGGCGGCAGGCGACGAGGAAGCTGTGACGTTCGTCAAAGCCATCGTGGTAGCGCCCGAGAATGGTCGCCAGGTCGAAGCGGAAACCGTCCACGTGCATTTCCGAAGCCCAGTAGCGCAGGGAATCGGTGACCATTTGCAGCACGCACGGGTGACTCAGGTCCAGGGTGTTGCCGGTGCCGGAATCGTTGATGTAGAAGCGCTTGTCGTCGGGCATCAAGCGGTAATAGGAGGCGTTGTCGATGCCGCGCATGGACAGGGTCGGGCCTTGCTCATTGCCCTCGGCGGTGTGGTTGTAGACCACGTCGAGGATCACTTCAAGATTGGCTTCGTGCAGGTGCGCGACCATCTCCTTGAACTCGGCGATCTTGCCGCTGGCCAGGTAGCGCGGGTCGGGGGCGAAGAACGCGATGCTGTTGTAGCCCCAGTAATTGGTCATGCCTTTGTGCAACAGATGCTGGTCGTTGACGAAGGCATGAATCGGCAGCAGTTCCACCGTCGACACGCCGAGCTTGCGGATGTGTTCCAGCACGTCATCGACCATCAACCCGGCGAAGGTGCCACGCACATTCTCGGGGACGGAAGGGTGACGCATGCTGATGCCGCGTACGTGAGTTTCATAAATGATCGTCTTGTCCCACGGCACGCTGACCCGATGGTCGTGGCCCCAGGTGTGGGCCGGGTCGATCACCTTGCACTTGGGTACAAACGGGGCGCTGTCGCGTTCATCGAAACTGAGGTCGGCGTCGGGGTGGCCGATGGTGTAGCCGAACAACGCTTCGGACCATTTCAACTGGCCAACCAATTGTTTGGCGTAGGGGTCAATCAGCAGTTTGTTGTGGTTGAAGCGATGACCGTTGACCGGGTCGTACGCGCCGTAGACACGGTAGCCGTAGATCATCCCGGGATGGGCGTCGGGCAGGTAGCCGTGGTAGATCTCGTCGGTGTATTCCGGCAGTTCGATACGTTCCAGTTCGACCTCGCCGGCATCATCGAAGATGCACAGCTCGACCTTGGTGGCGTTGGCGGAAAACAAGGCAAAGTTGACCCCTAGGCCATCCCAGTTCGCGCCCAGCGGGAAGGGCAAGCCTTCACGGATTCGCGAGGCCTCGACGTGAGGTTCTGGCGCGGCTATTTTTGGACTGGTCATAGGTGCTCCTGCAAAGGGGGGACAGTTCTTGGCTCTGGTTTTTTTTGAGGGCGAGCGAGCCCTCGGTGGCGAGCGGGCTCACCACGAATTCAATCGGGTCAACGGTGAAAGGCGTCAGACAGCGGGCGGTTTACGCGCTGCTCGAGGCTTTTTTTCGGTGGCTTTTCCGCCCGGCGGGATCACCTTCGATGCCGCGGCGGCTTTGGTTTTGGCTTTTGGCTCGGCAGCCTTGCCATTGCTGGATTTGTTGGCTGGGGCCTTGGCGCCGGCGGTTTTGCTGCCAGCGGCTTTTGGCGCCTTGCTCGGTGCCAGGGCTTCGGCTTCAGCCAGTTTGCGGGCCATCTCCCAGTGGCGGGCTTCGTGACCCTCGGGTTTTCCTTCCGATTCCCAGATCTGATAGGCAAATTCGCGGATGCGTTTATCGTCGGTACTCATCGCAATGCTCCTGAACTGAACTCAAGTTGGGGTGGTTTGGATAAAAAGATTGATCGGGAAATCCCCCAGCGCGGCGCTGATGTCCAGCTCCCTGTGGGGTGTGACTGCCACGCTGGAAAAAAGTCCCTTCAAACTTTCATTAGGGGTGGTGAATGGTAATTTGACCCGTGTATCGCCCCACAGCGGCGCGTCAATCCGTGGTTCGGCACTGTTTTTCAGCCATTCGGCGCAGCGTATCGGTACGATCACGATGGCTCGTTTTCCTTGCAGCGAGCGAGCAAATGCCAGCACCCGATGAGCCTGGCTGCCGACGACTTCAAGGGCTTGATACGTCCCTCGCCGAAACAGCTCGGTGTGCTCGAGCCGCAGGTTTAACGTACGAGCGATCAGGGTTTGCTTGATGCGCCCGTCCCGCCAGTCAGTCAGCAGCTCAGACAATTCCCACGGCGCCCGCATGGACTGCTGACGGCTGGCGTAATCCACCGGCCGGCGGTTGTCCGGATCGACCAGCGAAAAGTCCCAGTACTCGGCCCCCTGATAAAGGTCCGGCACCCCCGGCACGGTCATGCGCAGCAAGGTTTGCGCCAATCCATTGAGTGCGCCGGGGACGGCGATGCTTTTGGCCGCTTTGCATAGGGCCGCGCGCAACAGTTCGCCTTCAGGGCTCAGCAATAGTCGCTGCAAGAATTGCTGAACCGCTTGTTCGTAAGCCTCGTTCGGCGCGCTCCAGCTGCTTTGCAACTTGGCTTCGCGCAAGGCTTTCTGTTGCCACTGCCACACACGTTGAGTGTAGTGCTCAAGCGCTGCTTGATCGTCACTGCGCAAATCGAGCGGCCAACTGCCGAGGATCGCTTGATAGAGGATCAACTCATCACCCGTCGTCGGCATTTGGTCGTCGTCGCGCAGAGGCCGGGCGAGGGCCTGCCAGAGCGGTACTTGCTCGGCGTACCAGGCACTGCGCTCGCTCAATACCGCCAGGCGCGCACGGGTGTCTTCACCGCGTTTGTGGTCGTGGGTCGCAGTGGTCAGCAAATTATCGGGAAATGCTTCGAGGCGATTGGCGCAAGCCGCATGGAAATCGGCCACCGGCGCGCTGAACTGCTCGGTGCTGAACCCCACGTCATTGCGCGACAGCAACGTCGCTGAGCGATAGAGCGCGGTGTCTTCCACGGCCTTCGCCGCCGCCGGCGACGTCAGTTGCTGAAAACGTACACAGGCATGCTTGAGCATCTTGCGCGGCCCGCCCAACGGACGTTTGCGCCATGATTCGCCACCCAGCCAGGTGGCCAGGCAATCGAGCACCGGCCAATCGGCCTCGCTGAGGGTAAGCCTGGCACCGTCCATGGCCTGCTGGAAAAACACATCGTCTTCAGGCGAGCGGCCACGGGGGCTGATATAGGTGCGGTACACCGGGAAATGCACGATCAGTTCCTGCAACGCCCGACGAATCGCACCGAGGGTCAGGTCGCGCGTCATCAGGTCATCACGGGCCACTTGCAACAGGGCCTGGGCGACGCTTTCGAAATCTCCGGCAAGGGAGCCGTTGAGGATCTGCTGGCGGGCCAGTTGCGCTTCCTGACGGAAATCGGCGGGCCGTTCGCTGTATCGATTCCACAGTTCGCCCAAGGTGTGGGCACCTTCGGGAGCATGTTGCAGCAGCGACAACTGATTCATGAACTCGTAACCCGTGGTGCCATCCACCGACCAGTCACGGTGCAGGGTTTCGCCTTCGCCGAGGATCTTCTCGACGTAGATCGGCAGGTGCCGATCCGGCGACAGGCTGTCGACCCGCCGCCGCAGTTTGCGGCAGTAACCCCGAGGGTCAGCGAGGCCGTCGATGTGGTCGATGCGCAGACCGTCGACCAAACCATCGGCCACCAGTTCGAAGATTTTCGCGTGAGTGGCTTCGAACACGGCGGGGCGTTCGACGCGCAGGCCGCCCAGTTCGTTGATATCGAAGAAACGCCGCCAGTTGATGTCATCAGCCGCTGTGCGCCAACTGGCCAGGCGATAGCTTTGGTGTTCAAGCAACACGTGCAGACGGTGGAAACCGTCGGCGGTGAGCGAGTCGTAAGCGCTGAGGTTTTGCTGGATGGCTTGCAGCATCGCCGGATCACTGGCCAGTTCACGCAGCTCTGCTTTCAGCGGTATCGCCAGACTATGGGCGTCGGTCTGGTAGCTCAGGGTGCTGAAACGGTCTGCCAACGATTTGAGCGCTTCGGCGGTCAGTGGGTCATCGGTCCTGAGCAATTCACCGTAATGGGTCGGGCAGATCGGGAAGTGATGCTCATAGTGCTCGACATAAAACGCGCCCTTCTGCGCATCGAAGCGCAAGGGCAGGGTGCCGTCTTGCAAGGCGATGCCGTAGTCGCTGCCGAGGAAGGGCAAGAGCAACTGGCCTGTCATCAACGGATCGGGCGAATGCCACTGGATATCGAAGAACTCGCCGTAGGGGCTCAGACGTCCCCATTCCAGCAAATCCTGCCACCAGGGATTGTCGCCACCGCCGACGGCCATGTGGTTGGAGACGATGTCGAGGATCAGCCCCATGTTCTGTTCGCGCAATGCACTGACCAAACGCCGCAACGCCGCTTCGCCGCCCAGCTCCGGGTTGACGGTGGTCGGGTCGACGACGTCGTAGCCGTGCATGGAACCGGCGCGGGCGCTCAGCAGTGGCGACGCGTAGACATGGCTGATGCCGAGGCTGGCGAAATACGGCACCAGCGGCACCGCATCGTCCAGCGTGAAGCCTTTATGAAATTGCAGCCGCTGCGTCGCCCGCAGCGGTTGGATAACCGTTTGATTCATTGGTCACGCTCGGCCGCCTGAAGTCGCGCACAGGCGAGCAGTTCCAGGCGTCGGGCGGCGTCCGGGTCGTCGAGCAAGGCTTCGCTGTTGCCGGGCAAACGTCGGGACCAGTTGGGGTGCGTGTCGGTGGTGCCGGGCAAATTGGCCTGCTGTTCGATGCCCAAGGCATCTTCCAGCGGCAGCAACACCAGCGGCGCTCGGGTATGACCGAGGAAACGTATCGCGGCGTCGAGCACCTGATCGGTTTCATGGGACTCTTCGCGAAAATTTTGCGGATCCTCGCTCAACACCCGACGCAGGCCTTCGCGCTCACGTTCGCGGTGGTGGCGCCATTCGATTTCAGCCGGGGCGTCGACCAGACCCAGTCGGGCGGTCCAGTCGATATCGCGGCCATGCCACCAGCCATTGAGCGTCGGCAGGTCATGGGTGCTGGTGGTCGCGAGGGCGTTGTCCGGCCAGTCGAGAATCGTTTTGAAGTGCGCGTTGTTCTGTTCGAACAGCAGCACGCGCATGCCAAGGATCGAACGCGCGACAAGCTTTTCTCGCAGACCATCCGCCACGGTGCCGAGGTCTTCACCGAGGACGATGGCCTGATGACGATGGGACTCGAGGGTCAGCAAACGCAGCAGGTCGTCCACCGGGTAATAGAGGTAGGCGCCGTCGGCGGGTGACGCGCCATTGGGAATCACCCACAGCCGTTGCAGGCCCATGACGTGATCAATGCGCAGGCCACCGGCGTGGGCGAAGTTGGCCCGGAGCATTTCAATGAATGCGCGAAAGCCGTTGCGTACCAGGCCTTCGGGCGAGAACGCGGAAATCCCCCAGCCCTGACCCGTGCGGTTGAGGATGTCCGGGGGTGCCCCCACGGTCAGCGAGACGAGCAATTCGTCCTGGCGACTCCAGGCCTGGCTGCCACCGCCATCGGCACCGACGGCCAGATCGGCAATCAGACCAATGCTCATGCCGCTGCTGCGAGCGGCGGTTTGTGCGCGCTCCAGGCAGCGCGTGATCAACCATTGGCAGAAGGCAAAGAAGCCGATGCGTGCGGCGTACTCTTCGGCGAATTCGGCCAGGGCAGCGCTGCGCGGGTCTTGCCATTGCTCGGGCCACTGCCGCCAGTCGAGGTTTTCGCCCTTGGCGGCGCGGGCCTCCTGAACGGCTTCGAAGCGACAGTGGTTTTCCAGGGCTTCGCCAGCAGCATGGCGGAAGCTGCTGAAGTCCTCATGCAACGGGTGTTCGCCCTGGACAAACCCTTCGTACAACGCCTGTAACAGTCGATGTTTGGCTTCGGCCGCCACCGGCCAATCAATCAACGGCGATGCTTCGAGGTGCTGGAGTTCTGCCGCCAGGCCAGTTGCATCAATCGCGGTCCGCAACGCTCGTTCGCCCAGGATGGCGCCCGGTGCGGCGTAAAGGCTGTTGAGAAACAAACGGCTGGACGGCGAATAAGGGCTGTAACGCTGGGTGTCATTGCTGAACATCGCATGCAACGGACTGATCGCCAACGCTTCGGCACCGCGTTCGCCGGCCACACGGGCCAGGTCTTCCAGCGCCTGGGTATCGCCGAACCCACCATCGCCGGTGCGACGCAGTGAGTACAGCTGCACGCTCAGGCCCCAGGCACGCGGGATCGGACTGTCGACGGCATCGCCGACGCTGTAGCAGCGCGTCGGCGCGACGGCCAAGGTAAATGATTGTCCATCAATGTTGACGTGCTGATAACCGACCGGGACCAGGCCGGGCAGAATCGCCTCGGCATCCAGTTTTAGGTTGAGCCGCGAGCCATCTTCAAGGTGGATCTCGCACGGTGTTTCAGGCTCAAAGTAATGCGCCAGGCTGAGGCCGACGCCGAAATCTGCGGTGAGTAGCGGCGGTAGATGCCGGGTCTGTTGCACCTGTTGCAGTTCCAGCAGGCTGACGTCGATTTCCTGGGCGGTGCCGGCCGGGTGGCCGAGTCCGGTAAGGACGTTGCGTAACACTGATGGAGCGACTTTCTGTGGGCGGCCATTGGCGTCGATCCAGTCGACAGCCAGGCCAGCTCGGCTGGCCAGTATTTCCAGTTGCGCATCACTCATTGGCGCTCTCCATCCGGGGTAGCATAGGGGCCGCGGCCGTGAGGCTGACTAGCGCGCAATACGGAGCAAGGGTGCCCTGATCCAGCAGGTCGGCGGACTTCGAGGGATGTTCATACAACAACGAAGCACCGGCCTGTGGGGAATGGACCACAGGCTTGTCGCTGAGGTTCAGGTCAATGCGCAGCTCACTGCCGTTGCCCAGTCGCCACCGTGCAGTCACAGCACCCTCGGCCAGTACCTCGGCACCCAAGGCCTGAGCACCGGGCAGATAGGGGACGATTTGCTCATGGCGAATCCGCAGCAGGTGGTGATACAGGTCTTGCATGGGCGATTGTCGAGTGGCTGTCAGTTTGGGCCGGGACGCTTCAAAGGTCTGTTGCGCGTTCGGATCGGGGATCTGTTCGCGTTTATGAGGGTCGGTAAAGGCGCTGAACGCGGCAAACTCGTTACGTCGCCCCTCGCGCACCAACTCCGCCAGTTCACCGTGATGGCTGGTGAAGAACAGGAACGGTTGCTCGGCGGCGAACTCGTCGCCCATGAACATGAGCGGGATCATCGGTGACAACAGCAGCAATGCCGTGGCTGCCTTTAGCGCGTCGGGGTTGGCCAGTTGGTGCAGTCGTTCGCCAAATGCGCGATTGCCGATCTGGTCGTGATTTTGCAGAAACAACACGAAAGCACTGGGCGGCAAATGACCGCTGGGCTCGCCACGGGTTGTACCGTGACGGGTCACGTGGCCCTGAAACACAAAGCCCTGGCTCAGGCATCGCGCCAGTTGCTCAGTGGGGTTTTGCGCATAGTCGGCGTAATAGGCGTCGGTTTCGCCGGTCAGCAGCACGTGCAAGGCATTGTGGCCGTCATCGTTCCACTGCGCGTCGAACCCTTCTTGCAGCAAGCTGGCCTGGTTGTGTTCGTTCTCGACCGTCAGCCACACATGCCGCGCCGGATCGGTCTGCTGCCGGATCCGCTGCGCCAGTTCCTGAAGAAAGTCCGGGTCTTCGATGGCGTGCACCGCATCCAGGCGCAAACCGTCGAAGCGGTACTCCAGCAACCACATCAACGCATTGTCGATGAAGAAGTCCCGCACCTCGCGCCGCCGGAAGTCGATCGCCGCACCCCAAGGCGTGTGCTTGTCTTCGCGGAAGAAGCCCTTGGCGTAGCGATGCAGGTAGTTGCCGTCCGGGCCGAAGTGGTTGTAGACCACGTCGAGAATCACCGCCAGGCCATGGCCGTGGGCGGTGTCGATCAGGTGTTTGAGTTGTTCGGGAGTGCCGTATGAGGCTTGGGGGGCGTAGGGCAGAACCCCGTCGTAACCCCAATTGCGATCACCGGGGAACTGCGCCAGCGGCATCAATTCGATTGCGCTGATGCCCAGCTCCGCGAGGCGCGCCAGGTGCTGCTCGACGTCACTGAAGCCGCCGAGCGCACCGACGTGCAATTCGTAGATCACCGCCTCATTCCACGGCCGACCGAGCCAGTCGCTGTGTTGCCATTGATAAGCAAGTGGATCGACCACCACGCTGTGGCGATCGATATCGCCGGCCTGCGCGCGTGAGGCCGGGTCGGGCACCGCAAGCTCCCCATCGATGTTGTAGCGGTAACGCGTGCCGGCGGGGCAGCGGGTCTTGATCACGAACCAGCCATCGGCCTGAGGCACTAGCGGCAAGGATGGTCCATCTTCCAGTTCGACACTGACGTAAAACGCATCTGGCGCCCACAAGGCAAAACGCGTGTGTTCTGCGTCCAGCATGATTGCGCCGTGGGGCCAGGTCTCAAGGGTCCGTAACGGCATCTATGAAAACCTCTTAATGTTTGCTCGATTTACCCAATGCCTTAGTGACTAGCTTTTCATAGAGTTCGGCGTACGGTTCGACTGCTTTGCACCAGTTGAAAGGCGCCGCCATGGCGCGGCAACGCATGGCGTTGAGCAGGTCGGGGAAGGCAAACACCTTGAAGGCCCGGCTCAGGGCTTCCTGATAGCTCTCGGCCGTCGATTCGTCGAACAGGAAACCGGTCACGCCGTTTTCAATGGTGTCGGCCAAACCGCCGGTGTTGCGTGCTACCGGCAACGAACCGAAACGCTGGGCGTACATTTGGCTCAAGCCGCAAGGCTCGTAACGCGAAGGCATCAGCAGGAAGTCACTGCCGGCGAACATGCGACGGGCGTCGGTTTCGTTGAAACCGATGCGCACGCTGATCTGGCCTGGAAAGCGCAGGGCCAGTTCACGCATGGCTTGTTCTTCTTCCGGCTCGCCACGACCGATGATTGCGATCTGCCCGCCAGATTTGACGATGTAGTCGGAGACAGCTTCGGTCAGGTCCAGGCCCTTCTGATACACCAGTCGCGACACCACGGCGAACAACGGACCTTCGCTATCGTCCAGACCAAACAGCTCACGAACGTGGGCAGCGTTGACCGCTTTGCCATCCCAGTCGCCGATGCTGAACGGGCGAAACAGGTGCGTGTCGGTGGCCGCGTCCCAACTCTCATCGATGCCATTGGGAATACCACTGAGCAGACCTTGCTGGGTCTTGGCGGCGAGAAAACCGTCGAGACCGCAGCCGAAGGCCGGGGTGGTGATTTCCTGGGCATAGGTGGCGCTGACGGTGGTGATGTGGCTCGAATAGGCCATGCCGGCCTTGAGAAATGACATCTTGCCGTAGAACTCCATGCCTTCCTGTTGCAAGGCATGCATGGGAATACCCAGTTCCGGGCAGGACCCAAGACTGGTCACGCCCTGATAGGCGAGGTTATGAATCGTGAACAGCGTCGGCGTGCGTTGTCCACGCCAGTGCATGTAAGCGGGCGCCAGACCGGCAGGCCAGTCATGGGCGTGTACCAGGTCCGGGCACCAGTGAATTTGTGCAAGATTGGCGGCAATGTCGGCGGCCGCCAGACCCAGGCGGGCGAAACGAATGTGGTTGTCCGGCCAGTCGCGGCCGTTGTTGGCACCGTAAGGCGAACCTTCGCGCTCGTAAAGTTCGGGGCAGATCAACACGTAAATCACCAGACCGTCGGGCATGTCCATGCGCCCGATCTTGCAGGGGGGCAACGCGGCGTGACCACCGAGCTCACCAATGATATGAATCGGGTTTTCGCTGTTCAGCACTTCCGGGTAACCGGGAATCAGCACACGCACATCATGCAGATGCGCCATGGCTCGCGGTAGCGCGGCGGAAACGTCGCCCAGACCACCGGTTTTCACCAGGTCGGCGATCTCCGAGGTGACGAACAGCACTTTCTTCTTGTTGGGGTTCTGACTGGCCACTGGTGACAGCGTCCTGGTGCCTGGGACGCTGACCGATTGGTGACTTGGCGCGCTCACAGTGCTCGTTTCGCCGACCTGCTGATGAGCACATTCTCCCTGAATATCTAAAGCCGCACTGATCATATGAATCTCCCGTGTTGTTGATCTAATTCTTAGGTCTGGCACAAACGGTATTTCGTGGCCAATTCCTGTGGCCGGGCGCAAACGCGCTACGCATCGGAGAGCAAGCGCTGCCAATGCGTTGAAACAGAATGGCTGGAGTAGACGCTGCAAGGATTGCACCAGTCGCAACGCACCTACCTTTAACCTGACTCGTCACGAGCGGCAAAAGTTTCGACTTTTTTCCGCTTTGTGACCCGCCGGTTTCGCCCCGCGGAAGTGAGTCTAGGCCAGAACTTAGAGCGGGGGAGGCCGGATGGCAAAATTGTTCGACAATCGGTTTAAAGAGGTACGGACGTACCGTTTGGAGGGTGAAACGCACCGACGAAGGGCCTGTTTTTTTTCGATTCAGCCTCAAGAAATATCCAGAACGTCACATAAATGTGCGAAACGCGGCGATGCTTGCGCACTGGTATGGTGCGCAACTGGCAAGTCCCGTTTTTGGCCGAACCGCTACCTTACGGCCGGCCTGGATGCCTTGTTATAGTTCGGGCCTCATTTTCTGCCCGGTAAAAGGATCACTGCCATGTCTCAGTACACCGCGTTCACCGTCGAACTGGCCGATAAAGTCGCCCATGTGCAGATCAACCGGCCGGAAAAAATCAATTCGATGAATGCCGCGTTCTGGAGCGAGATCATCGAGATTTTCCAGTGGGTCGACGACACTGACGAAGTTCGGGTGGTGGTCCTCAGTGGTGCGGGCAAGCATTTTTCTTCCGGCATCGACCTGATGATGCTGGCCGGCGTGGCCAATGAACTGGGCAAAGACGTGGGTCGCAACGCGCGCCTGCTGCGCCGGAAGATCCTCGCCCTTCAAGCGTCTTTCAATGCGGTCGACCATTGCCGCAAACCTGTTCTGGCGGCGATTCAGAGTTATTGCCTGGGCGGCGCCATCGACCTTGTTGCTGCTTGCGACATGCGTTACGCCGCCGAAGACGCGCAGTTTTCGATCAAGGAAATAGACATCGGCATGGCGGCCGACGTTGGCACTCTGCAACGCTTGCCGCGGATCATCGGTGACGGCATGCTGCGTGAGCTGGCTTACACTGGTCGCACTTTCGGAGCCGAAGAAGCGCGTGGTATGGGCTTGGTCAATCGCGTTTACAGCGACACGGCCAGCCTGCTAGAAGGTGTCATGGGCATTGCCCGCGAGATCGCTAGCAAGTCACCGATTGCGATCGCCGGCACCAAAGAGATGATCAGCTACATGCGCGACCATCGCATCGACGACGGCCTCGAATACGTCGCCACCTGGAACGCCGCCATGCTGCAATCCACTGATCTGCGCGTGGCCATGGCCGCCCATATGAGCAAACAGAAACCCGAATTTCTGGATTGATTAAAAATGATTTCACGCTGGACCACCGCAGTACTGGACACCAACCAACCCGGCGGCTGGGCCGTGGCCCGCAGCCCCGAAGGTTTTCTGTTCGATGACAATGGCGCGCTGTTCTCTCGCGAATGGCTCAAGCGCCAGGATTTGTCGATTCTCGCTGAACATGGCATCGGCCATCTGGATGGCGAACCGGTCTACCTGCTGGAACTGCGCAGTCACAGCGATGTGCCGGGCTGCAACTGGAAAGGCCTGCGGGCGTTCATGCTTGAAGGCGATCATACGGTGTTCAAGGTGCTCGGTTATGCCGCGCAAATCGGCACCTGGGCCCGCGAACACCGCTTCTGCGGTAACTGCGGGCAGGCGATGACCCAAGTGACCCGGGAACGGGCGATGTATTGCGAACCGTGTGATTTACGCAGCTACCCGCGCATATCGCCGAGCATGATTGTGCTGGTGACCCGTGGCGATGAAGTCCTGCTGGCCCGTTCGCCGCGCTTTGTCACCGGGATCTACAGCACGTTGGCGGGGTTTGCCGAACCGGGCGAGTCGGCCGAAGACTGCCTGATTCGTGAGGTTCGCGAAGAAGTGCAGATCGAGGTCAAGAACATCCAATACATGGGCAGCCAGTGCTGGCCGTTCCCGCATTCGATGATGCTGGGGTTTCACGCCGAATACGCCGGTGGCGAGATCGTGTGTCAGGAAGACGAGATCGAAGATGCCCAGTGGTTCAACGTGCGCGACTTGCCGCCGTTGCCGGCGGCACGCTCGATTGCCCGGTACCTGATCGACGTCTATGTGGCGCGGCGCTCAGGCCACGCTGAACCAGTGTTGCCAGGCTAACCGCACGGTCAAGCCCAGCACCACGGCGATGAACACCGGACGAATGAACTTCGCACCGCCGCTGATGGCGGTGCGGGCCCCGAAGAACGCCCCGACCATCACCGACAGGCCCATGCTCAGGCCGATGATCCAGTCCACTTGCCCGGAAAACACGAACACCGACAGTGCCGCAATGTTGCTGACGAAGTTCATGCTGCGCGCCACGCCACTGGCCTTCACCAGGTCGATGGGGTACATCAGCATCGTGCTGACGGTCCAGAACGCACCCGTGCCGGGGCCGGCCACGCCGTCGTAAAACCCGAGGCCGAAGCCTTGCGTCGATTGCCACTTTTTCTTGATCGGTGCGTCGCTGTCCAGCGGCGCTTTCGGCGTGCCGCCAAACAACAGGTAGAGGCCACAGGCGAAAATGATCACCGGGAGCATCTTGTTCAGCCACTCTGCTGGCAGGTAGTGAGCGACCACGGCGCCGGTCAGCGCGCCCACCAGCGTGCCGACAATGGCGTGCATCCACTGCCTGGGATGGAACAGCTTGCGTCGGTAGAAGGTGAAACTGGCGGTGGCCGAGCCGAATGTCGAACTGAGTTTGTTGGTGCCGAGCACCAGGTGCGGCGGCAGGCCTGCGGTCAGCAGCGCCGGGGTGGTCAACAGACCACCGCCGCCGGCAATGGCGTCGATGAAACCGGCAATGAAAGCGACAAGGGCCAGAATGGCCAGGGTGGTGAGGTCAACACTGAGTTCGAAAGGCATGGAGTCGGCTTATTCGGCGGGGTGCAGAACAGGGCTGCGGGGAAGGGCCGATATCTTACCTATAAAGTTATTCTCTTACAGCTGCTCGTTCCCACGCTCGCGTGGGAACGAGCAGTGTTGGTTTACAGACCCAGGTCGGACAGGCTTGGGTGATCGTCAGGCCGGCGACCCAGCGGCCAGTGGAACTTGCGGTCGCTTTCCTTGATCGGCATGTCGTTGATGCAGGCAAACCGATGGGCCATCAAACCGTTCTCGTCGAACTCCCAGTTTTCGTTGCCGTAGGAACGGAACCAGTTGCCCGAGTCGTCGTGCCATTCATAGGCATAACGCACGGCGATGCGATTGCCGGTAAAGGCCCAGAGTTCTTTGATCAGGCGGTAATCCAGCTCTTTTGCCCATTTGCGCGTCAGGAAACCTTTGGCTTCTTCACGGTTATAGACGAACTCGGCGCGGTTCCGCCATTTCGTGTCCAGGGTGTAGGCCAGCGACACGCGTTCCGGGTCGCGAGAGTTCCAGCCGTCTTCGGCCAGGCGTACTTTTTCGATGGCCGACTCACGAGTGAATGGTGGTAATGGCGGACGAACTTCGGCGTTAGACATTGATAGTCTCCCTATAAAATTAAAGTTCAAACACGGTGTCGGGCTTGATTGAAGTGTTACAGGTCCAATAACTTTCGCGCCATGCATTGCGCATTATCGGCGGCACTGTGATCACCCATGACAAGCGCCACGGTAATGGCGCCGTCGATCAGGATCAGCAGCTGTTTGGCCAGCGTCTCCGGGGCAGTTGCGCCATATTCGGTACAGAGCTCGCGTACGTAGTCGAGCAGCTTCTGTTTGTGGTCTTTGGCGACCAGGCGAACCGGGTCTTGCGGATCGCCGGTTTCGCCGCTGGTGTTAATGAATGCACAGCCACGGAAGCCTTCGGAAGCGAACCAGGCCTTGAGCACGGTAAACAGGTTGAGCAGCCGGTCGGCCGGGGTTTCAGCCTGGTC
This sequence comes from Pseudomonas sp. MDT1-16, assembly GCF_054898115.1. Taxonomy (NCBI): domain Bacteria; kingdom Pseudomonadati; phylum Pseudomonadota; class Gammaproteobacteria; order Pseudomonadales; family Pseudomonadaceae; genus Pseudomonas; species Pseudomonas sp. MDT1-16. The sequence goes on along the minus strand of NZ_CM142717.1, from coordinate 3,401,213 downwards.
GACTGCGCTTCTATACCAGTGCATCCAGCGCAAGTCTCGCCGTTGCAGGGCCGCGACGGTGAGCGCCTCCTTGTTGGCGAAGTAGCGGTAAATACTCTTTCTGGAGACGCCGGCGGTTTTCACCAGAAGGTCCATTCCGGTGGCCGCGATGCCACTTTTGTAGATCAACTTTTCGGCGACATCAAGAATGATGTCGCGTGTGTCGTTGCTGGTTATTTCGTTCATGCGGCGAACAGTAGAACGATCATTCTTCATGGCCAACAGGATATTTCCGTTGCCTACAAAATCGCCTTCGCGAGCAAGCCCGCTCCCACAGGGGAATGCATTTCAATGTGGGAGCGAGCCTGCTCGCGAAGGGGCCTCTACAGACGCTAACAAGACCCAAGCGGATCCATGGTGTAAGCTCTCGGGTTCTTCGGATTCGACCCATTGCGAGCCCTATGCCGTCGCTTTTCAAACGCTCTCTGCTGCCCAAACTGCGCAGTTTTCCGCTGACCGCCGATGCCGTCACTCTCCTTTCTGGCGCTGCCGAGTTCCGCCGTTGCCTGCTGGAAAAGATCGCCAGCGCCACCCAGCGCATCTATATCGTCGCGCTCTATCTGCAACAGGACGAAGCCGGCCAGGAAATTCTCGATGCCTTGCACGCGGCCAAGCTGGCGCGTCCTGAACTGGACGTGGTGGTGGTCGTTGACTGGCTGCGCGCCCAGCGCGGCTTGATCGGTGCCGGCAAGCAGCCGGGCAACTCGGCCTGGTATCAGGAAACCACCCGGACTCATGCCAGTGAAGTCCCGGTGTATGGCGTTCCCGTGCAGACCCGAGAGTTGTTTGGCGTGCTGCATTTGAAAGGCTTTGTGATCGATGACTGTGTGATCTACAGCGGCGCGAGCCTGAACAACGTTTATCTGCACAAGTTCGACAAGTACCGCTACGACCGTTATCACCTGCTGCACAACCACGCCCTGGCCGATTCGATGCAGCACCTGATACAGCACGGCCTGATCGCCTCTAAAGCGGTGCATCGTCTCGATTTGCCGAACCTGCCGACCACCCGCAGTCTGCGCAACGACATTGGCGACTTGCGCAGCCGCCTCAAGCACGCGGCGTACGACACCACGACGGGTACAACGGACAAGGGCGGTTTGTCGGTCAGCCCATTGCTCGGTGTCGGCAAGAACAATCCGCTCAGTCGAGTGATTTGCGAGTTGATCGCCAGCGCTCAACATCAACTGACCATCTGCACCCCGTACTTCAACCTGCCGCTGGCCGTGACCCGGGAAATCAACCGGGCACTGGCGCGGGGCGTGAAGATCGACATCGTCGTCGGCGACAAGACGGCCAACGATTTCTACATCCCGCCGAGCGAGCCGTTCAAGGTGATTTCGGCGCTGCCGTACCTTTACGAGATCAGCCTTCGGCGTTTCGCCAAGCGGCATCATCGCAGCGTCGACAGCGGCCAGTTAAACCTGCATTTGTGGCGTGACGGCGACAACACCTATCACCTCAAGGGCATGTGGATCGATCAGCGCTACACCTTGCTGACCGGTAACAACCTCAACCCGCGGGCGTTTCGTCTCGATCTGGAAAACGCCTTGCTGATCGATGATCCGAAAGGCGAGCTGCTGGAGCCGCGTCGTAAAGAGCTGGCGGAGATTTTCGAGAACACCCGTCGCATCGAGCGTTACCAGGACCTGGACACGCTGCTGGAATACCCGGCGGCCGTGGCCAAGTTCCTCAAACGCGTGAGTCGGGTGCGGATTGAGCGGTTGCTCTATCGCATTCTGTGAGGCTTAAAAGCAAAAGATCGTCCGAACGTGTCGAAGACCACAGTCTTTGGTTGTGTACTTGGCCAGCGTCTTGTTCACCGTAGCGAAGTTCTTGTCGACTTTGGCAATGAAGGCCGCGTCCTGTTTTTCGAGTTGCGGACGGAACAGGTCGACGACTTTGCGGGCGGCAAAGAGATTGGCGGCAAAACCGTTCAGGTCGGTGTGGCTGTAGCGTTCTTATTCACCGCTGCTGGCGCGCACATCGGCGAGGCTGTTGAGATTGCGCACCACAATGCTCACCAGTTGTTCAGGCGGCAGTGACTGGGCCAGCAGTTGCTGTTTGAGCGTGGTGACATCGGCGATCAGACGTTGGGCGACTGGCGTCAGTGCGTCGAGGTTGCGTTGCTGGAACAGTGCGTATTCGATCCGGTGGAAGCCGACGAAGGCCGGATCTTGCTCGCGTTTGTCGAAGTAATGGCGCGGGCGTTGATCGTGTTGTCCAGCTCGGCCAGACGCTGGGCGGCCGGGGCGATCCGTTGATACGCGGCGAGGGCCGGCACATACAAGGCTTGCGCCTGGTTGAGGTCGCCGGCTTCGATGGCGTGTTCAAGGACGGTGACGGCTTTGATCAGTGCGCTGCTCTGAGTGCTCAGGTAAACGCGGAATTCCGACAGTGGGCCGGCAAAGGCCACCACCAGATAAATCAGGTACGCCCCGAGGGTGCTGACGGTCGGCGCGTCCTGGTACCCGAACATCCCGGCCAACACCGAGCCCAGCGGGCCATCCATCGGCAGCGTCGCGCTGAAGTCGAAGAGCACGGTTTGCAGGTGATTCCACACGCCGGCTTCATGCAGCGCTTGCACCGAGTTGGCGAGGATCCCGGCAGCGACCACCAGAATGAACAACCCGGAACAGCGCTAGAACGCACCCAGGTTCAGGCGCATGCTGCCGGTGTAGATCAGGAAGCCGACGATGATCGCCAGGATCAGGCCGAGGAGGGCGCCGATCGGTGCTGCCGGGCCTTCGCTCTGCTGGAACACGGCGAGCAGGAAGAACACCGTTCCCAGACCTTCTCGGGCCACGGCGAAAAACACCATGGCGATCAGCGCCGTGACCTGGTGTTTGGAACCGGTCAGCGCGTGATCGAGAGAAACGTGCAGCGACTGTTTGATCGAACGCGCGACTTTGCGCATTCAGAACACCATGGCGCTGAGAATGCCCACGCCGACCGCCCCTTCAAACAGGTCCTGTTGCTTCTGCGGGAACTCGGCACTGACCAGTTCCAGGCCACCACCGACCAACAGGGCCAGGGCCGCGGCGAGGAATACGCCGATCCACACCGCCGGCATCCACTGGCCTCGGCCGGTCTACTTGAGGTAGCTGGCGATGATGCCAACAATCAGCGCGGCTTCAATGCCTTCGCGCAACATGATCAGAAAAGGAACAAGCATTCAGCACCGTGGCGTCATTAGATAGGGTGCTAATTTGCAACATAATGACACTAATTCCCAAATGGCATTCATTGGCATTTACCTGAGCCTAACCTGAACGCATTGTTCAATGCGTCGTCAAAACAGCGGATTCACCCGATCGTTGTACACCTCGATCAACTGATCATAGCGGCGGCCGATCCGCTCGAAGTCATCACTCAGCTGTTGTGGCGAGGCGTTGGCCGCCCAGTCGTCGCGCAGCCTGTTAACGGCATCCAGATAGTTCTTGCCGGGTGAACGCACATAGTTCCAGATGTTTTCCGGGTAATCGGCGTTGCTGGTTGCCGGGTTGGCTTGCAGATAACGGCTGCCGTCGTCCCAGGCCTGTTGCAGCATGAGTGTCGCGTCGCTCAGATCACTGGCGGTGAAGGTACGCTCACGCACACGGCTGTCGAGCTTGCGCATGAGGGTTCGTGCTTCCAGCATGTAGGTGAGGATGTGCGCGTACTTGAGTTGATCCCGGGTCTTGAGTTGCTCGAGCTGAATCTGCCGCAAACCCAGGTCCTCGGCATCAAGCTCGCGACGCAGTTGGTCAGAAGCATTGAGGTAGTCATTGACTAACGGGATAAACAGGCCGTCGCGCTCGGCCTTGTCCGCAGGGCTGGGCGAATAGGTCGGCCTGGGACTGAAAAAATCGAAGCGCCCGGCTGCTTCGTTGGCGGCCCGCAGAGACGTTTCGAAGCGATTTTGCATCGCTAGCAACTCAGGTACCGTTTTCTGAAGGCTGTTTTTTTGCAACGCGTTCAACTGACAGGAATAAGCATCGTGGACGCTCGGGTAATTGAGCCGTTCGCGGATGCCGATCATCTGGTCGAAGTCCTCGGGAAAGCGTTCTTTCAGGGTCGGGTCGACTTTGTGGTCCCGGTTCAAGTAGTTGGCGTAGGCGTGACGCCAGCGGCTGTCGACTGAATTGAGGCAGGCAATCAGCGGGCGAAGGGCGATGGACTTTTCTCGCTCGGCGAGGTCGGCTTCATGGATCCAGCGCTGAATCGGGGTCAGGAGGGTGCTTTGATGCTCTCTCAACATACCGAGAAAGGTGACTGTCAGCACGGCGGTAATTGCGATTGCCTTAACGCGTTTGTTCATCGATGACCCTCCTGCGTGCGTGATTGCCCATACCATTGCTCCTGCGTGGGGGCGATCCGGCATTCCTGACGGCTGTCGAGGGGCCCACTGCAACTGCGTTTTGAAAAAGGTTGTAATCCTTGGTCCGGGCCCATCAACTGACTGCTGGCAATGGTGTAAAACAGGAGCGTCAGACCAATGACCCCAATCATCAGAGCAATCGACGGTGCGCGTCCCAAAGCGGGCAGCCGAACCTTGGGAGGCTTGATGTGCAGCGTTTCCGGCCAGGCGATACGACTCAATCCTCCTAGCGCTAGCAGCACCACGGTGTAGCTGGCAAATGCCGCCGCGCCACAACAGGCCCATGTCAGCGCCCCCATCAACCAGCAGGGCAGCAACTCGCGCAGCACTAGCGGCGCAGGGCGTCTGAGGCTGAGTCGAGGCGAAACAGCGCGACTCAAACGCACGTCCAATGACCAGAACCGGTCCGCCATCGGGCACCAGACCCACAACAATGCCGCGCTCGGCGTAGCCAACACGCACAGCCAGAACAGCATCGCGGCAAAGCTTGCGCCGATACCCGATTTATCACTGAGGTATTCACCGGCTGCCCAGGTAAGTGATGCCCCCAGCAACCCGGCAAACATGGGCCAGGCCTGGCGGGGCTGCACAAGGGGCTTCCAGAAAAATGGATCGCCGTTTGGCATTTGGCGGCATCGGGCCGGGCCCAGGCGCTGGAGCTTCTCGCTGAGGGTGCGGCAGGCATTCCAGTCCGCTTCAAAAAACCTCCGGGCGAAGGCGCTTCGCTCGGTGTCGGTCATTGGCGTCAGTAACAAGCGTGCTGCGCGGCTCTGGGGCTCACGATCATTCAGGTCGGCCAGACGTTCCAGGGTTTCAACAAAAACCTGGTCATCTCGGCGCTGCAACAGTGCCGTCCAATAAGGTGGCGGGCAACGCCCTTCGATTTCGGCTTCGTTCGCGGCGACGTACCAGTGCTGATGTGAACACAGCGTTTCGAACACGTGGACCGACCAGAAGCTCGAATCCACCAGTAAACGGGCCAGGGTTTCATTAAACCAGTCGTGGCGTTCGAACGGCTGCAACCAGTCGGCCTGTTTGAGCGCCACAAAGCGCTCGATGAACGCGTCGACCTGGCCCGCGTCAAGCAACTCGCGCAAGTCCTTTTCCACATGCTTACAGTAAGCGCGAAGCAGCAACTCCAGCGCTTGCGGGGATAAATCCAGGCGTTGCCAGGCACTGAGCCAGTTGAACTGCACCAGCCCCCAGGCGGCCAGCAACATCCCGTCGTCGCGCGGTGACAGGCACATCATCAACAACTGATCTTCGAACTCTCGGGCGCAGTGAGACACCCGTGCCTGCGCCAGACGTTCATCGAGCCGCTCTACTGTAACGTCTGCCAGTAACTGCTCGGCCTGTTGCGCTCCGGCGCACTGCTCAAGCCGTACATGTTCCAGCTCGAAACTGAGCCCCGCTTCGAGAGACGGAGCGAGAGTCTGTCGTTCAACCTTGGGTTCGCGGCGGCTCCACTCCATCGCCTGCTCGTAGGCTTCGCGCAGGCGCTGAAAACCGCTCGGGTCTTCATCCGGGCGGTGTACTTTGAGCAGCGTTGCGTATTGGCGTTTGATGCTGCGTGAGTCAGCATCGGCTTCCAGCCCCAGAATGGCCCAGCAATTCACCGCCACAGCCCCTGTTCCAGTTCATCGAGCTGTTGCGTCAGTTGCAAGCGCAGTTCGCGTATCGCTCGTTCGTCCTGGGTGTTGAGCATCTGCTGGAAACGGTTGGCCATGTGATCGAGCCGTTGGCGCAAATCGCCGAGACTTTCCTGATACAGCCGTTCAAGGCGCGCAGTCAGCAGGCTGTTGACCTGTTGCTCGCGCGGATGAACCTTGAGGTTGGCCAGCGCAGCCAGGCGTTGCTGAATCTCTTTAGGGGCGAGTACGCCGGGATTGTTTTCGATCACTAGCGTCCGGCGCTCGCCGGTGCGCTGTATCAGCGCCTCCGCTTCGAGCAGGCCGTTGTTGTCGTAAGTGAAGCGGACGTCGATGCTGATCTCACCAGCCCGCGCCACTGGCACTTCAATTTCCATTTCACCCAGGTAAATGTTTTCTTTTACCCAACGACTTTCACCCTGATAGATCTTCAGCTGCACAATGCGCTGACTATCGCGCAGGGTGGAGACCGTTTTGACCCGGCTCACCGGCACTACACAGTTACGCTCGATGATCGGAAGATAATGACCCGCTTCCGCACCTTCGCCGACGTTGATCGCGATTTCGATGCCAAGGGTGTAGGGGCAAACGTCGGTCAACACCACCTCTTCGAGGGCTGCATCCCGTGCCTTCAGGGCCGCCTGCACCGCTGCGCCCAGCGCAATCGATTCGTCCGGGTTAAGCGCAATCGAAGGGAACCGACCGAACAACCCTGCCACCATCCGCCGGATCATCGGCATGCGGGTCGTGCCGCCCACCAGCAGGACTTCGTCCAGCGCCGATGGCCGAATGCGCGCGTCGCGTAGCGCGGTTTCGATCGGGGTGCGCAGACGCAGGAGCAGCGGCGCGCAGAGTTCGGCCAACTGTGTCTGGGTGAACGTCTGCTCCCATTGGCCGGAGCCATGGCGCAGGACGAAGGTCGCGCTGTCGGCCTGGCCAAGGGCGTGTCGCACGCGCTCGGCTTCGCGGCGCAGGCGATGGGCGATATTCGGTTCCGTCAGTGAGGGCATGTCGCTACGGTTGGCGTGTGCGGCGACAAAGGCCTGAACCAGCACGGTGTCGAAATCTTCGCCACCGAGAAAGTTGTCGCCAGCGCTGGCGCGTACTTCCATGACGCCGTCGAACAGTTCGAGGATCGACACATCGAAGGTGCCGCCACCGAGATCGAACACCAGAAACGAACTGGCGCTGTCGCGTTGATGCAGTCCATAAGCGAGGGCCGCGGCAGTCGGTTCGTTGATCAGTCGCTCGACCTTGAGGCCGGCCAATTCGCCAGCGATTTTCGTGGCTTTGCGTTGAGCGTCGTTGAAATAGGCGGGTACGCTGATCACCGCTTCAGTGACATTTTCTCCGTAGAGGCGTTCGACGTCTTCCTTCAGGCTGCGCAACACCAGTGCCGACAGCTCTTCCGGTCGGTACGATCGGGGGCCGAGGCGAAGTTCATGAGCGCTGCCCATGTGTCGTTTGAACAATGCCGCCGTCAACTGTGGATGAGTCTGCAAACGTTCCTTTGCAGCCTGACCGACCAGCACTCGACCCTCCTCGTCAAGGCCCACCACGCTTGGGGTCAGCAGACTTTCCAGGGCGTTGGGAACCAGCTCGGGCGCGCCGTTGCGCCAAACGGCAACCAGGCTATTGGTGGTGCCCAAATCAATGCCGACGATCATAACGTTTGCAACTCCATGTCTATTCGGGAATTCCAGGCAACAGCCTATCGGCCACAGGGTCAGTTAATTGAGCCGGCTTTTGCGCAAGACTGGCTTTTTACTCCGTGCTGCCTAAGATGGCCGACAGATTAATCAGTGCACCCGAGTGACGTTTATGTCGGAAAAAGACACCATCTCCATTCAACTGGTGCGTGAAGCGCTATTGCAAAGTTGCGCCCCGGGCGTCACCACCGAAGAGGTGTTGAACAAGGTCGGCATCGATCCGGCGCTGCTGAAAACCCCCGCCGCCCGTGTGCCGGCCACGGCTTATGCAAGGTTGTGGCGTTTATTGGCCCGGCGCCGGGACGATGAGTTTTTTGGCATGGACCCGCGCAAACTCAAATCCGGCAGTCTGGCGTTTCTCTGTCGCTGCGCCATGGTCCAGCCGAGCCTGGCCGCCGGTCTGACCTCGGGTTTGAGCTTTTTGTCGTTGATGCTCGAGTACATGCCCGCGCAGTTGGTTCGCCAGCAAAGTCTGGCGGAAATCGTCCTGCTCGAGGACGACCAGGACCCGCGCCGCGCCTTCACGTATTTCACGTACTGGATGATCGTCCACGGCGTCGCCTGCTGGCTGGCGGGGCGACGGATTCCTATCCTGGCCATCGAGTTGCGCTGTCCGGCACCAGACTTCTGCGATGACTACCAGGTGATGTTCTCCGAGAACCTGCGTTTCGACCGGCCGCGCACGCGGATGATTTTCTCGGCCGAGTGCCTGGATTTGCCGATCAAGCGCAGTGCGGAAGAACTCAAGCGTTTCCTGGCCCATGCGCCGGCCAATATTCTGGTCAAGTACCGCGATCCGGAGAGCCTGGCCAGCCGGATCAAGCACGATTTGCGGCAACTGCCCGCCGAACACTGGCCGGAAACCGAACCTCTGGCACAACAGCTGTGCATGTCGGCTTCGACGTTGCGTCGGCGCCTGGCTGAAGAAGGCCAGACTTACCAAGGCCTCAAGGACAGCGTGCGCAAGGAGTTGGCGATTGTTTGGCTGGCCGAGCCTGCGATTAGCTTTGCCGAGATCGCCACGCGTTTAGGGTTTGCCGACACCAGCTCGTTCTACAAGGCGTTTCGCAAGTGGTCGGGGTCTAATCCGGGGCATTACCGGAGCCTGATCCTCAACGAAGCCAGCTAGGCACCGATCATTGGCGCACCTCTCGAATCTTGGCCAAACCAGTCACGCAACTTGATAGCTTTGACCATTGTCCCGCGCCCCGCGCAGAGCGAGTATTTCCCTGTTAATTACGGTTCCCCCAACCTAATAAAAATACAGAGGGATTCTGGCAATGCGCGATTATTTGTCTGCGACATCACAGTTCAATTATCAGCACACCGTCGACGCCGCGCTTGCCGGCGATTTGAGTGCCCTCAACGCCTGCGTCGAGTGTTGCGACCGGCATGCCTTGCCGGGGCGCATCGCGCTGTTCTGGGAAGGCCGCGACGGCGACAGCGCGACGTACACCTTCAGCGACTTGCAGGACAAAGCCGCGCGTTTCGCCAATTTCCTGCTGGCCCAGGGCGTGAAAAAAGGCGACAAGGTGGCCGGTCTCCTGCCACGTAATATCGAATTGTTGATCACCGTATTCGCCACCTGGCGCATCGGCGCGGTCTATCAACCGCTGTTTACGGCCTTCGGCCCAAAAGCCATCGAGCACCGCCTCAGCTGCTCTGGCGCCAAAGTGGTGGTCACCGACGCGGGCAATCGCTCCAAACTCACTGAAGTCGCGGACTGCCCGACCATCGTCACCGTCGCCGGTCCAAAAGGCCAAGGCATCGTCCGCGGCGATTACAGCTTTTGGGCCGAACTGGCCAATTATTCTCCCGTGTGCGAACCGGTCCTGCTGACCGGCGAAGACCCGTTCCTGCTGATGTTCACGTCGGGCACCACCGGCCCGTCGAAAGCGCTGTCCGTTCCGCTCAAGGCTATCGTCGCCTTCCAGAGCTACACCCGTGACGCCGTGGACTTGCGCCCTGAAGACGCCTTCTGGAACGTCGCCGATCCAGGTTGGGCCTATGGCATCTATTTCGGTGTCACCGGTCCGATGGCCATGGGGCATCCGATCACCTTTTACGATGGCCCGTTCACCCTCGAAAGCACCTGCCGGGTGATCAACAAATACGGGATCACCAACCTCACCGGCTCGCCGACAGCCTATCGTCTGTTGATCGCCGGAGGCGACGAATTCGCCCGCTCGATCAAGGGCAAGCTGCGCATTGTCAGCAGCGCCGGCGAGCCGTTGAATCCGGAAGTGATCCGCTGGTTCGCTGACAACCTCGGCGTGGTCATTCACGATCATTACGGCCAGACCGAACTGGGTATGGTCCTGTGCAATCACCATGGCCTGGAGCATCCGATCCACATGGGCGCCGCAGGTTTCACTTCGCCAGGCCACCGCATTGTGGTGCTGGACGACGAGTACAAAGAGCTCAGCGTCGGCCAGCCGGGCATTCTGGCCATTGATCGCACCCAGTCGCCGATGTGCTGGTTCGTCGGTTACGAAGGCGCACCGACCAAGGCCTTCGTCGGCAACTATTACCTGAGCGGCGACACCGTCGAATGGAACCCGGACGGCAGCATCAGCTTCGTCGGACGCAGCGACGACGTGATCACCACCTCCGGTTATCGCGTCGGTCCGTTCGACGTGGAAAGCGCATTGATTGAACACCCCGCCGTGGTCGAAGCGGCCGTAGTCGGCAAACCCGATCCGGAGCGCACCGAGCTGGTGAAAGCCTTTGTTGTGCTCAGCCCGCAATACCGCGCTGCGCCGGAACTGGCCGAAGAACTGCGCCAACACGTGCGCAAACGGCTGGCTGCGCACTCGTACCCCCGTGAAATTGAATTTGTCAGCGAGTTGCCGAAAACCCCTAGCGGCAAATTGCAGCGCTTTATCTTGCGCAACCAGGAAATCGCCAAGGCTCAAGAGGCCGCCGCGAAGAACCTTTCAGCTTGAATCCAAGGAAACAATGATGCAGATCGAAAACAAGGTTTTTCTCGTCACCGGCGGTGCGTCCGGCCTCGGTGCGGCCACGGCTGAAATGCTGGTCGCGGCGGGCGCCAAAGTGATGCTGGTGGACATGAACGCCGAGGCCGTTGCGGCCCAGGCTGAACGACTCGGCGCGCAAAGCGTGGTGGCGGATATCAGCAACGAAGCCGCGGCCGAAGCCGCTGTGCAGGCGACGGTCAAGGCCTTCGGTGGCCTGAATGGTCTGGTCAACTGCGCCGGCATCGTGCGGGGTGAGAAGATCCTCGGCAAAAACGGCCCGCACGCGCTGGCCAATTTCAGCCAGGTGATCAACGTCAACCTGATCGGCAGTTTCAACATGCTGCGCCTTGCCGCCGCGGCAATCGCTGAAACCGAAGCGGATGCCGACGGCGAGCGCGGCGTAATCATCAACACCGCCTCGGCCGCCGCGTACGACGGCCAGATCGGCCAGGCCGCGTATGCCGCGTCCAAAGGCGCGATCGTCAGCCTGACCTTGCCCGCCGCCCGTGAACTGGCGCGCTTCGGCATTCGAGTGATGACCATCGCCCCGGGCATTTTCGAAACACCGATGATGGCCGGCATGACCCCGGAAGTCCGCGCGTCCCTGGCGGCTGGCGTGCCGTTTCCGCCGCGTCTGGGTAAACCAAGCGAGTATGCCGGGCTGGTCAGGCATATCATTGAAAACAGCATGCTCAATGGCGAGGTGATCCGTCTCGACGGCGCCTTGCGCATGGCCGCCAAGTAAGGAGAATTTGTCATGACTCTGTCCAACGATCCCATTGTTATCGTCAGCGCCGTCCGCACCCCAATGGGTGGTTTCCAGGGCGAATTGAAAAGCCTGACCGCCCCCCAACTCGGTGCCGCCGTGATCCGCGCCGCCGTCGAACGCGCCGGCGTGGCGCCAGACTCGGTTGAAGAAGTGCTGTTCGGTTGCGTCCTGTCCGCCGGCCTTGGCCAGGCCCCGGCACGCCAGGCTGCACTGGGCGCCGGGCTGGATAAATCGACCCGCTGCACCACCCTGAACAAAATGTGCGGTTCGGGCATGGAAGCGGCCATTCTGGCCCACGACATGCTGGTGGCTGGCAGCGCCGAAGTAGTCGTCGCCGGCGGCATGGAAAGCATGTCCAACGCACCCTATCTGCTGGACCGCGCCCGCAGTGGTTACCGCATGGGCCACGGTCGCGTACTCGATCATATGTTCCTCGACGGCCTGGAAGACGCCTACGACAAGGGCCGTCTGATGGGCACCTACGCCGAGGATTGCGCTGAAACCAACGGTTTTACCCGTGAAGCCCAGGATTCCTTTGCCATTGCCTCGACCACCCGCGCGCAGCAGGCGATCAAGGACGGCAGCTTCAAAGACGAGATCGTGCCGCTCACCGTGACCGTCGGTAAAGAGCAAGTGCTGATCAGCAACGACGAACAGCCACCAAAAGCCAAACTGGACAAGATCGCTTCCTTGAAACCGGCGTTCCGCGACGGCGGCACAGTGACGGCGGCGAACTCCAGCTCGATCTCCGATGGCGCCGCCGCACTGGTGTTGATGCGCCGTTCCGAAGCTGAAAAGCGCGGCCTGAAACCGCTGGCAATGATTCACGGCCACGCGGCGTTTGCCGACACCCCGGGCCTGTTCCCGGTGGCACCGGTGGGCGCGATCGAGAAGCTGATGAAGAAAACTGGCTGGTCCCTGGACGAAGTCGATCTGGTCGAAGTCAACGAAGCCTTCGCCGTGGTCAGTCTGGTCACCATGACCAAACTGGAAATCCCCCACGAGAAAATCAACGTTCACGGCGGCGCTTGCGCCCTGGGTCACCCGATCGGTGCGTCTGGCGCGCGGATCCTCGTGACCTTGCTCTCGGCCCTGCGCCAGAAAGGCTTGAAACGCGGCGTTGCAGCGATCTGCATCGGCGGCGGTGAAGCCACGGCCATGGCCGTTGAATGCCTGTATTAAGGAATCACTATGCTCCCGACTGACGAACAACTTCAGATCAGCGACGCGGCCCGGCAATTTGCCCAGGAACGGCTGAAACCGTTCGCCGCCGAGTGGGACCGCGAGCATCGCTTCCCCAAGGAAGCCATCGGCGAGATGGCTGAACTGGGCTTCTTCGGCATGCTGGTGCCGGAGCAGTGGGGCGGTTGCGACACCGGTTACCTGGCCTACGCCATGGCCCTGGAAGAAATTGCGGCCGGCGACGGCGCTTGCTCGACCATCATGAGCGTGCACAACTCGGTGGGTTGCGTACCGATCCTCAAGTACGGCAACGACGACCAGAAAGAACGCTTCCTCAAACCGCTGGCCAGCGGCTCGATGTTGGGGGCCTTTGCCCTGACCGAACCGCAGGCTGGCTCGGACGCCAGCGGCCTGAAAACCCGTGCCCGTCTGGAAGGCGATCATTACGTGTTGAACGGCTGCAAACAGTTCATCACCTCCGGGCAGAACGCCGGGGTGGTGATCGTGTTCGCCGTGACAGATCCGAGTGCCGGCAAGCGGGGCATTACAGCGCTGATCGTGCCGACCGATTCGCCGGGCTACACAGTCGCGCGGGTCGAAGACAAACTCGGCCAGCACGCGTCCGACACCTGTCAGATTCTGTTTGAAGACGTGAAGGTGCCGGTGGCCAACCGCTTGGGCGAGGAGGGCGAAGGTTACCGGATCGCCCTGGCCAACCTCGAAGGCGGCCGTGTCGGCATTGCTTCGCAATCGGTGGGCATGGCCCGCGCAGCGTTCGAAGCGGCCCGCGACTACGCCCGTGAGCGTGAAAGCTTCGGCAAGCCGATCATCGAGCATCAAGCCGTAGCGTTCCGCCTGGCCGATATGGCAACCCAGATCGCCGTCGCCCGGCAGATGGTGCATTACGCGGCGGCGTTAAGAGATAGTGGTAAACCGGCCTTGGTCGAAGCCTCCATGGCCAAGCTGTTCGCCTCGGAAATGGCTGAGAAGGTTTGCTCCGCTGCCTTGCAAACCCTCGGCGGTTACGGTTACTTGAACGATTTCCCGCTGGAGCGGATCTACCGCGACGTGCGGGTCTGCCAGATCTACGAAGGCACCAGTGATATTCAGCGCATGGTTATTTCGCGCAATCTTTGAGAAGGACTGATTTATGAACAAGAGCTCTGTGAGTTACGAAACGATTTTGCTGGAAACCCATGGCCGTGTAGGCCTGATTACCCTGAACCGTCCGCAAGCCTTGAACGCGTTGAACGCGCAGATCGTCAGCGAACTGAACCAGGCCCTCGATGGCCTCGAAGCCGATTCGAACATTGGCTGCATCGTGCTGACCGGCTCGAAAAAAGCCTTCGCCGCGGGCGCCGACATCAAGGAAATGGCCGAGCTGACTTACCCGCAGATCTACCTCGACGACCTGTTCAGCGACAGCGATCGCGTGGCCAACCGCCGCAAGCCGATCATCGCGGCGGTCAACGGTTTTGCCTTGGGCGGCGGCTGTGAACTGGCGCTGATGTGCGACTTCATCCTGGCCGGCGACAACGCCAAGTTCGGTCAACCGGAAATCAACCTCGGCGTACTGCCAGGCATGGGCGGCACCCAGCGCCTGACCCGCGCGGTGGGCAAGGCCAAGGCCATGGAAATGTGCCTCAGCGGCCGACTGATCGATGCGGTGGAAGCGGAGCGTTGCGGGATTGTCGCGCGGATTGTCCCGGCGGATGAGTTGCTGGAAGAAGCGTTGAAAGTCGCGGCGCTGATTGCCAAGAAGTCGTTGCCGATTGCAATGATGATCAAGGAAAGCGTCAACCGCGCGTTTGAAGTGAGCCTGTCGGAAGGTGTGCGCTTTGAGCGTCGGGTGTTCCATGCGGCGTTTGCGACACAGGATCAGAAGGAAGGGATGGCGGCGTTTATTGGTAAGCGTGAAGCCGAGTTCCAGGGTAAGTAATGTAGCGTCCTCACCGACGCCTTCGCGGGCAAGCCTCGCTCCTACAGGGTAATACGTATCCTTGTAGGAGCGAGGCTTGCCCGCGAAGCTTTTTGGGCTTCACACCAAGTAGTGCTTCAGTTCCCGAGCAATCACCATCCGCTGTATCTCGCTAGACCCTTCATAAATCTGTGTAATCCGCGCATCCCGGTAATAACGCTCCACCGGGTAATCTTCCAGATACCCATACCCCCCATGAATCTGCATCGCCGACGAACACACCTTCTCGGCCATTTCCGACGCAAACAGTTTGGCCTGTGAAGCCTCCGACAGACACGGCTTACCGGCACTGCGCAAACGTGCGGCATGCAAGATCAACAGTCGTGCAGCATTCAATCGGGTGTGCATGTCGGCCAGCATGTTGGCGATGCTCTGGTGCTCGATGATCGGCTTGTCGAACTGCACCCGATCCCGCGAGTACGCCAGCGCTGCTTCAAATGCCGCGCGAGCAATGCCCAACGCTTGTGCCGCAATGCCGATGCGGCCGCCTTCAAGGTTTGACAGGGCAATCGCCAGTCCCTTGCCGCGCTCACCCAACAGGTTGGCTTCGGGAATCGTGCAGTTGCTCAGGGTTACTGCGCAGGTGTCGGAAGCGCGGATGCCCATCTTGTGTTCGGTGCGATCAACGATGAAACCCGCGGTATCGGTCGGGACCAGGAACGCCGAGATGCCGCGCTTGCCCAGGTCCGGATCGGTCACCGCGAACACGATGGCCAGCTTCGCCCGTTTGCCGTTACTGACGAATTGCTTGGCGCCGTTGATGACCCATTGGCCATCGCTCAGTTCAGCGCGGGTGCGCAGGTTGTGGGCTTCGGAACCGGCCTGGGGTTCGGTCAGGCAGAAGCAGCCGATGGCCTGACCGCTCGCCAGATCCGGCAGCCAGGTCTGTTTCTGTTCTTCAGTGCCGTAGTTGAGGACCGGACCGCAGCCCACGGAGTTGTGAATGCTCATCAGCGCGCCCGTGGCGCCATCGCCGGCAGAAATCTCTTCCACCGCCAGGGCGTAGGCGACGTAGTCGACATAGGTGCCGCCCCATTCCTCGGGCACCACCATGCCCAGCAGCCCCAGCTCGCCCATCTTCGCCACCAGACCATCATCGATCCAGCCGGCTTTTTCCCAGGCCTGGGCGTGGGGCGCGATTTCGCCGCGGGCAAAATCCCGGGCCATGTCGCGGATCATGACTTGCTCTTCGCTCAATTCGATATCGTGCATGGCTCAGCTCCCGCTCTGCTCAAAACCCGTGAAAAAACTCGCGACGTGCTCGGCGTCCAGTGCCTGCAAGGTCGGCGGGTTCCAGCGCGGGCTCTTGTCTTTATCGATCAGCAAGGCGCGCACGCCTTCGATCAGGTCGCCGCGCTCGAACCACTGACGGTCCAGGTGCAGCTCCAGGGCGAAGCAGTCTTCGAGACTCAAGTGCCGACCACGACGGAGCATTTCCAGGGTCACGCCCATGGCCAACGGTGAACGGCTTTCCAGCAGGTCGGCGGTGGTCGTGGCCCACGCGTGACTGTCGGCGACCGTTACTTCACGCAGTTGCTCAACAATACTCGGCAGATCGGGCAGGGCGAAGAAGTGATCGATGGCCGGGCGTAGCTTGCTCAGTGGCGCATCGGGTAATTGCTGCACGGCAAGTTTTGCCAGCAGACCTTGCAAGTCCTTCAGCGGTGTCTCATGCCATTGGAGCTGATCGAGTCGCTCGTCCAGGGTGCCCAATTTGTCGCTTTCCAGGTACCAGTCGGCCAGGCCGCAATAGAGCGCATCGGCCGCGCGGATCTGCACGCCACTGACGCCGAGGTAAATACCCAGTTCACCGGGAACGCGCGGCAGGAAGTGGCTGCCACCGACATCCGGGAAATAACCGATCGCCACTTCCGGCATCGCCAAACGGGTTTTCTCGGTGACTACACGCAGGTCGGCGCCTTGCACCAGGCCCATGCCACCGCCAAGGACAAAACCGTCCATCAAGGCGAGCACAGGTTTGCGGTAGTGGTGAATTGCGAGGTCGAGGGCGTATTCCTCGACGAAGAAATCCTCGTGCAGCGTGTCGCCGTTTTTGAAACTGTCATACAGCGAGCGAATATCGCCGCCGGCACAGAAAGCCTTCTCGCCAGCACCGCGCAACACCACCGCGTGCACGTGCGGATCCAGCGCCCAGGCGTCGAGTTGACGCTGCAGATTGCGCACCATGTCCAGGGTAATGGCGTTGAGGCCGGCGGGGCGATTGAGGGTCAGGTGACCGATGTGGTTGCGAACCTCGGCCAGCACTTCGTTTTGCGTGGCATCCATGGGCTGAGTCCCCGGAGAAGAAACCTGAGCAGTCATCACTAACTCCCTGCTTTTATTGTTCTTTATAGAGAAGCCCGCGCGCGAGCGATGCTGGATCGTAACAGTGCAAATTTGCCTTGTACAACCGGGATATGTGCAGGGTTAGTTTGCGTTTTTGCCTTGGAGCGAACTTTTTATCTTCAATCTTTTCTGGAAAACACATCACCAATACTGCGGCGTTTAGCATGCAGTTCACTGGCATGAATCAACTGTTCGAGGTCTTCAGGCGTAACGTCGAAGAACGCCTCCATGTCAGCCAGCGCCAGTTTCAGGTCCTGGGTGGTGATCGCCTGGCTGTCGGTGGGCGGATGGTCCGCCGGCACCACGGCCACCGGTTCACTGGCGCGTTTCGGATAACGAATGCGCGTCAGGTTGTTGTAGGCCAGGGCGCTGAGCAGCAGGGTCGATGCGCCAAGCATCACCGGGCCAAGGGCTTTCCAGTCCAGAGCAATGGTCGCCGGGTCTGCCAACACCAACAGCAGCGCCAAGGCCCCGGCCGGTGGGTGCAGGCAACGCAGCCAGCACATCAGAATCAGCGCCATGCCGGCCGCCAGGCTAGCGCTGCCGAGGGTTCGTCCGAGCACGTGAGCGACCAGCAGCGAAACCACCCCGGCGCTGAGGTAGCCGCCAAGAATCGACCAAGGCTGGGCGAGGGCGCCGGAGGACACTGCGAACAGCAACACGGCCGATGCGCCCAGCGGACCGATCAGGTGTTGCGCCACTGCCATGCCAAATACCTGGCTGCAAAGCCAGACGCTGAACAGTGTGCCCAGGGACATGCCGATGGCGGCCCGGCTCCATTCGGAAGGGCGAGTGTTGATGGCGGCGGGAAACCAGCGAGAGAACATGAGGCAGACAATCCGTTGGCAAAAATCTATGCAAAAAAAAAGGCTTAGCTGGGATACCCAGAAAGCCCTTGAAGTAGTTCCAACTGTTGGGGGAGGAACGAGGCGCAGTGTGCCGTTGATTCCTGATGCTGACAAATTCATATTAATGCAGTTTCAGTGCATTAATTTTGCTGTAATGCCACTCGACAACCACTCATGAAACACAGGGAACCACCCATGGCAGCCAGCGCGCTCAAGGCATAGAACATCGTTGGCGCGGGGGGGGCATCAGCAGGAAACCGCAAATCACCGGGCTCAGGGCACCGCCGAGGGCAGCGAGGTTTTGCGCGCCGTAATAGCTACCGCGCAGTTCTTCCGGGGCCAGGGTGTCGACAAAGAGGAATTCGGCGGGGTAAATGATCATTTCACCGAGGGTGAAGATGAACATTGCCACGCACCACGACACCAGGCTGTCGGCCAGGCTAAACCCGATCAGGCCGACGATGAACAGGCTGGTACCGCTCGCGATCCAGTAACGCAGTTGTTCACGCTTGAGGATACGGCCGATCTGGTATTGCAGCAGGATCACGCTGATGGCGTTGCAGGCGAGCAGGGCGGCCATGGTTTTCAGTGCCCGTTTGGAATCGTGGGTCACCAGCAGGTATGGCGACAGGTATAGGGTAAAACGGCCGTGGACCACGGTACTGAGCAGGCAGTCGCAGGTGAACATGATCAGCGTGCGGTCGTTCTTCAGGGTGACCAGCGTCTTGAGAAAACTCTGGGGCTGGCCGATCGCGGGTGCCTGGGCCGAGTCCTTCGATATCCCGATCATCAAGAAAATACTGAATTTCGCCCACTCCGACAGCTTTTCTGACTCAGCCACCCAGGTCGAAGCGGTGGCACTGTTGATCAGGCCCGGGCGTTTCGTGGGTTTCCTGCCGCAACATTTCGCCGCGTCGATGGTGGCTCAGGGGCAAATTTCGCGCGGTGCGCCCGGACCTGATCCACATCGTCACCCGGTTCAATCTGATCCTTCGCCACAACACCGTGCGCAGTCCGCTGGTGAAGGCGTTTGCCCAGGCGTTGAAGGTTGATTTGAGGGCATTGGGTTGAAAGGCCATATGGAGAAAAATTTTTTATTTTCCTTCAAGTTTTCGTAGCTCTTTTGGCATGACTTTCAAAGCATATCCAGACACAGTCACAAAGCAAATAACACCCACTATTCTAGCCCGGAGGAAATCCAACTCAAAAAATTCAATAATCAAAAGAGCGATCCAGATTGTATGAAAGCAGGAACAGGCAATGATAAAAATATACATCCTCGCAGCAGAAACTATTTTTTCGAGAGCAAACATATAACCGTCCGAGTTTCTAGATAGTACTGGCTCAGCAAACTACTCTGTTCGTTCTTGATTTCCTTGAGACCCTGCCCAGCACTTTTCCGCCCCTGTGCTACATCATTAACAATACCTCTCGCGTAATAAGAAACTTCGCGATTGAACTGTAAGCGCAACGTGCCATCTTTTAGGTGTCGAGAAGCCAGTGTGCAAGCCTGATTGGTCAAATTGCCCGCCGCCTTACTAACTGCCCAATAATCACAACTACTTGACTCGCAGCGATTCTTTAATTGTCCCATTCGTTATTTCCCCATGAAGCGTATCCGCTGGTTCCTGCCAGATGGTGCCTCCATGTAATCTCTCGGTAACGAATAGCAACGTGCTCTTGAGGCTCGACATCGTTCTGTAGAACTACGTGGGGCATATCAAGTGTCAGGTCGGCAATAATGCCGCCTTCAATTTCAATACTGAAGAATCTCTCCTGAAGACCGAACGAAGAAATTCGGTAGAAACTTATCGCACAGCTAATTTCCTCTCTACTTGATAGCGCTTGCGCGAGTAGAGGAGATGACTTGTCAACATTTTTTGTGATGACGAGCGGGCAGTGTGTAGGCTTATTAATGTTTCCTATATTGGACATGTTGTGACTGTAAGACAGCACCATGATTTCATCGGTATGCGCTGTTTGACATTTATTGCCGATTGAATCTTGAGTTGAACAACCCGCCGATATCAGTCCTTGAGTCTTTCCTGTGATGGTCATATAGCCGTGATTAGCCATGTAGGTGCCGCTCCTTTTGTCGATGGGGCACCTTATTGAAAACGTCTTCGGGTATATGTAGGGCGTTTCCGGGTATCCGGTAGGACGAGAGCGAATCTGCGGGCGTAACGCGCTACAGAGTGGAATGCAGCAACACGTAATCGTTTTTGTCGAAGCGCCCGCTCAACACGGGCAGCAACGCTCCCAAAGGCGTGCCCTGCAGAGGGTGCGGTAGTCACTTTTATCCATCATCAGCCACTGCGGCCCTGAAGACTTTCCAGTTCGTGGATTGATTCGGTGAACACTGGCTGTAAGTCCTGATCGATATTGACCATGAACTTGATCGCCGCGGCGTCCTTGCCCATGCCATGCAGCACCAGTGGCGCTGGCTCTTTCTGCACCCGTGCTAACGCTGCGCGGTTGAAAGACTGAGTGTCGTAGTGCCGACGCTCAATCGGTTCGAACACCAGAATGTAAAACGACCAAAGCGCAAATCAAGCAACAACCGAAGCCACTGGCCATTGCTGGTGCGGAATCGGCAGATTGCGCGATTCACCGCGGCCCATCGGGAAGTACATGAACCCGGCGCGAGCCAGGCGGTCGGCGTCGTACAGGTTGCGTCCGTCGAAGATCACCGGTGCGTTGAGCCGCTGCTGAATCAGATTGAAATCCGGTGCCTTGAACTGCTGCCATTCAGTGCAGATGATCAATGCATCGGCGCCGGACAATACCGATTCCGGCGTGCCCATAAGCATCAGTCTGGATTCATCGGGATACAGCTGCTGGGTTTCCTGCATGGCTTCCGGGTCGAACGCACGGACGTTAGCCCCGGCGGCCCACAGCGATTCCAGCAACACCCGACTCGGCGCATCGCGCATGTCGTCGGTGTTCGGTTTGAACGCCAGCCCCCACACGGCGAAGGTCCGGCCGCGCAAATCGCCCTTGTAGAACGCGTTGATGCGCTCAAACAGCTTGTGCTTCTGACGCTGGTTGATCGCTTCCACTGCTTGCAGTAGATCGCTGGAGCAATGAGCCTCTTCGGCGCTGTGGATCAGCGCGCGCATGTCTTTGGGAAAGCACGAACCGCCATAACCGCAACCGGGGTAGATAAAGTGGTAACCAATGCGCGAATCGGCGCCGATGCCCAGGCGCACCGATTCGATGTCGGCGCCCAAGTGTTCGGCCAATTCGGCGATCTGATTAATGAAACTGATCTTGGTGGCCAGCATGCAGTTGGCGGCGTACTTGGTCAGCTCGGCGCTGCGCAGGTCCATGAACATGATCCGGTCATGGTTGCGGTTGAAGGGCGCGTAAAGGTCGCGCATGACATCACGCACATCATCGCGTTCGCAGCCGATGACGATTCGGTCCGGGCGCCGGCAATCGGCCACGGCCGAGCCTTCTTTCAAAAACTCCGGGTTAGACACGATATCGAACTGCAACAACCGGCCTACCTTGATCAGGCACTTGTCGATGTGCGCGCGCAAGGTGTCACCCGTGCCCACCGGTACCGTGGATTTCTCCACCAGAATCACCGGTTGTTCACGATGACGCGCCACGGCTTCGCCCACCGACAGCACATACCGCAGATCCGCCGAACCGTCATCCCGGGACGGTGTACCGACCGCGATGAACAACACCTGGCCATGCTGCACCGCGAGTTTTTCGTCGGTGGTGAACTGCAGACGTTTGGCTTCCAGGCTTTCGCGTACCAGGCTGGCCAGCCCCGGTTCGAAAATGCTCACGTGGCCTTGTTGCAGCAGCTCGACTTTCTTCTCATCAATGTCCATGCAGACCACGTCGTGACCGACTTCAGCCAGGACAGCCGCTTGCACCAGGCCAACGTAACCGCTACCAAATACACTGATTTTCATGGGGCACTCCTGAGTTCGGGCGCGCGAGCAGGGCGAGAGTTGATGATGACGACACCGAGGCGCTTGCCATCCCTGGGCAGCCGTGCACTATCAGAATAGGCAAGGCCATATTTCAATTCGCCTATCGTGTTGTATAACGCCACGTCCGGGCGCTTCATACGCCAGGCCCAACACCTCTGTTTATTCTGAAAGTCATACAGCCACTGTTCTGACCTCTGCCGTTCATCGAGTTTTTTTTGGTAGAAAGTCTTACAGAAGTGTTCCGCTTTATAGGAAGGATGTTTCAATCCTTCGTTGTTTAATGAGCTGTTTCTACTCAAGGCCGTTTCGTTTGATTGACTTACCCGCTACTGACTTAATCCCCACAAAGACCAACCCGCTGACCCTGTATCTGGCGCGCCTGGCGCCCTCCAGCCAACTGACCATGCGTTACGTTTTGCAAGATGCCGCTGACCGGTTGGGCTTCGAAGACATGAACGTCGAGGAGATTCCCTGGCACAACCTGCAACCTGAAGCGGTCATCGCGTTAGTGGCAACCTTGCGCTCGGACGGCTACGCGCCGAACACCTCCTCGCTGTACGTCAACGCGGTGCGCGGGGTGATGAACGAAGCGTGGCGCATGAGCCTGATCAGTCAGGAACACTTGCTGAAAATGCGTTCGGTCAAGGGCATTGCCGGGACGCGGCTGTCCCAGGGGCGCAACCTCAAGCGCACGCTGATCCAGGAGTTGATGGCGGTCTGTGCCGCCGATCCACGACCACAAGGTCTGCGGGACGCGGCGATTATCGGGATTTTGTACGGTTCGGGGATGCGCAAATCGGAATCGGTGAACCTGGACCTGAACCAGATCGATTTCACCGAGCGTAGCCTGTGTGTGACCGCCAAGGGCAACAAGCAATTGATCAAGTACGCACCGGCCTGGGCGTTCGCCAAACTCAATGACTGGCTGGAACTGCGGCGCTCACTGCTGAAGGAGGGTGAATCGGACGATCCGTTCCTGTTCAACCGCATTCGTCGCGGCAGTCACATCACCCGCGAGCGCATCACCAAGCACGCGATCTATTACATTGCCCGACAACGGGGTGCACAGGTCGGGGTGAAAATCATGCCGCATGATTTTCGGCGTTCGTTCATTACCCGAGTGATTGAGGAGCATGACTTGTCGATCGCCCAGAAACTCGCCCATCACAGCAACATCCAGACGACGGCCAACTACGATGTGCGCGATGACAACGAACGGCGTCGGGCAGTGGACCGGTTCGATCTTTGATGGACGGGACTCAAGGTTCGCGCAGTACGTGGGCATGGCCGATCGTCGAGACGTGAACCGCACTGCCAGCGGGTGGCGCATACAGGCCCGAACTGCGCACCATTAATGATCGACCAGGCTGTTCTCCGCAAACCAAAGACTCCAATTCCACCGTCAACGTGCAGGTATTGCCGCTGAAATCACGCTCGGTCACGACGGCGCGGCACCCGGCAGCCTTCGTCGGGCTGGGCTGGAGGCTGATGAGTTGCAGTTGCTCGGGGCGCAGCATGATTTGCGCTGATCTGTTGTTCCGGTGGTTGTTCACCGGTATACGGCCGAGATCGCAATGAGCCCAGCCGGCTTCGATTCTGGCGGGCATGACCACGGCATCCCCCAGAAACAGCGCGGTTTGTTCATCGTCGGGGTAGCGGTAAAGATCCAGCGGATGGCCTGACTGCACCAGCCGACCGTCGCGCATCACCGCCAGCTGATCGGCAAACGACAAGGCCTCACTCTGGTCATGGGTGACCAGAATGGTGGTCACGCCGGCGTCTGTCAGCAGCCGTGCGACCATTTTGCGCATGGCGCCCCGAAGTCCAGTGTCGAGGGCCGAAAACGGCTCGTCCAGCAACATCAAGCGCGGCTGTTGTGCCAACGCCCGCGCCAGCGCCACGCGTTGTTGCTGGCCGCCGGAGAGTTCATGGGGCCAACGGTTGGCCATGTTTGCATCCAGCGCCACGCTGTCCATCAACTCCGCGATTCGCTCCTGTTTTGCGCCGCCCTTGATCGAAAGCCCGAAACCGATATTGGCGGCCACGGTCATGTGCGGGAACAGGGCGCCGTCCTGGGGAACATAGCCAATCAAACGCTGATGCGCCGGGACTTCGTGGGTGTCGTCGACGAGCGTTTGGCCATTGAGTGATAAACGGCCCGTGTCCGGGAATTCGAAGCCGGCGATCATCCGCAACAGCGTGGTTTTTCCTGAGCCGGACGGGCCGACGATGACCGTTCGGCTGCCCGCGGGCACCGACAGGTTGATGCTTTCCAGCGCTTGATGGGCGCCGTAGGACTTGGATATGGAATGGAGTTCAAGAGCGTTCATCGGCCAGCCGTTCGTTTGGATTGGTGGTAAAGAAGTCCGGTTAACGGAAGCGACAGCAGGATCATCAACAGGGCGTAGGGCGCCGCGGCGGCGTAATCGATTTCGCTGGTCATGGCCCAGAATCCGGTGGCCAGGGTGCGCGTGCCGTTTGGGGCGAGCAGCAGGGTGGCGGTCAACTCATTGGTAATCGCCAAAAATACCAGCGCGGCGCCTGCTGCAGCGCCGGGCGCGGCCAGGCGCAGGGTGATCAGCCACAATGCCCGGGTGGGTGAGCGGCCGAGGCTGCGGGCCATGTTTTCCAGCTCTACCGGCGCCTGGGCGATACCCGCGCGCAAACTCACCAGGGCGCGCGGAAGAAACATCAGCAGATACGCCAGCAACACCGTGATCGTCGTCTGGTAAATCGGCCGGGCAAAATGGATGGTGATGGTCACCAATGCCAGGGCAACAACGATCCCAGGCAACGAGCTGGTGATGTAGTTGCAGCTTTCCAGCACACGTTGCAACCGGCCCGGAGAACGAATCGACAACCAGGCAATCGGGATGGCGGCGCAGGTGGTGAGGGCGGCACCCGCAACACCGAACAGCAGTGTCTGTTCCAGCGCCGGCAGAAGTTCGGCCATCTGCCAGACCTGCGTACCGCCGGCGACCAGCCAGTGCCCCAAGGTTACCAGTGGCACGCCCAGCGCCAGCGCGCAGGTCGAGATTTGCAGTGTCAGCGCGAGGAGGGTGGCTGCGGATTTCAGGCGCACAACCCGCTGCTCGCGAGCGCTTCCCGACCCGACCCGGGCGTAACGCGCTGTGCCGCGAGCGGCGGATTCTGCGGTGAGCATCACCAGACAACACAGGGCGAGCACGCTGGCCAGCATGTTGGCGGCGGGTCCGTTGAAGGTGGACTTGAACTGATCGAAAATTGCCGTGGTGAAGGTGTCGAAGCGGATCATCGCGTACAGGCCATATTCGGCCAGCAGGTGCAGGCCCACCAGCAAGGCGCCGCCGCAGATGGCCAGGCGCAGTTGTGGGAGCACCACGCGGAAAAATATCGCCCAGGGTTTGAGACCGAGCGATTCGGCAACGTCTTCGATGGCCGGATCGAGACGACGCAGCGTCGCAGCAATCGGCAAGTACAGGAACGGGAAGTAGGCGATGACCGACACCAGAACGCCGGCAAACAACCCGTGAATCGGTGGGACCAGACTGACCCACGCATAGCTGTGAACAAAGGCCGGCACCGCCAGCGGTGCAGTCGCCAACAACGACCACCAGCGCCGCCCCGGCAGGTTGGTGCGTTCTGTCAGCCAGGCCAGAGACAGGCCTAACGTGACGCACAACGGAATCGTGATCACGACCAGTAAAACCGTGTTGATCAATAGTTCAGCGACCCGCGGCCGGAATACCAGCGGCACAAGGGTCGCCCAGCCTGTCTGAAACGAAACGCCGATAACGAAGGCTATCGGCAGCAACGACAGCAGCGACACCAGCACCGACAAACCGATCACCCACGCGCCGCCGCGCCCCGCGAAAATACCGCGGGATCGTCGTCGCAAGTTCGCGGGTATCGCCTCAGCGACACCCGCCGGCAAGGTTTCAGGCATCAATTAGAGCAGTCCGGCCTGAGTCATCAACTCCACGGCTTTTTTACTGTCGAGTTTTGAAGCATCGACTGTCGGCGCGTCGAGTTGCTGCAAAGGCACCAGTTTGGGGTTGGATTCAGCGTTCTTGCCCACGGCGTACTCAAACGATTTGCCGGTTTTGAGGACGGCTTGGCCCTCTTTGCCGGTAATCCACTTGAGGAACGCCTGGGCGTGTTCCTTGTGTTGGCTGGACGCCAGAACGCCGCCGCCGGAGACACTGACAAACGCGCCGGGATCCTTGTGCTTAAAGTAGTGCAGGACGGTATTCTTGCTGTTTTCGCCGGTCTTGGCCTGGTCGCCGAAGCTGTAATAGTGGTAAATCACGCCGCTGTCGATCTGCCCGGCGTTGACCGCTTTCAGTACCGCACTGTTGCCGCGAAAGATCGTGGCATTGGCCTTCAACCCTTTGAGCCAATCCAGAGTGGCAGCTTCACCCTTGAGTGCCAGCACGGCAGCGACGATGGCCTGGAAGTCGGCACCGGCCGGCGACGCGCCCCAACGACCTTTCCAGCTTGGGTCGGCGAGGTCCATCAGCGACTTGGGCAGCTCGGTTTCGGGCAGTTTGCTCGGGTTATAGACAAACACCGTGGAGCGCGCGGCGATCCCCACCCATTTACCATGGACCGGGCGGTAAGCATCGCCGACCTGCTCCAGAGTCGCCGCCGCAACCGGTGCAAACAGTCCCGCGTTGTCGACCAACACCATGGCCGGGGAGTTTTCGGTCAGGAACACGTCGGCGGGGGAGGCGGCGCCTTCCTGCACGATCTGATTGCCCATTTCGGTGTCGTCACCATTGCGTACGGTGACCTTGATGCCGCTTTCCTTGGTAAAACCCTCGATCCAGGATCTGGTCAGGCTTTCGTGTTGGGCGTTGTAGACCACGATGCCATCGGTATCGGCTGCAGACACGTGACTGGCGCTCAGCAGAGCGGTGGTCAGCAGTGCTGTTTTCAGGAAAGAAGGGAAATGGGCATTCATGCGTTGGCAGCTCCTGTTATTTTTTAAAATCATGCGCGTAGATTCAACCGGGACGGTCGTCAATTATTGTAGGTCAATACGAATCATTTGCAGGATTGAGGCGGCGGCAAATGTACTGCGCAGAATGAGAAAAAAACGTCAAATCACTGTGTCGCCGGGCAACCTTTTTGTGTTCCATCCGCTGCCTGGTTAATAAGCGCGGCCAGGCGTTTGACGTTGTTCTGCTGAGCCGCTACCAGTTCATCTATGGAAGGCCCTGAAGGTGTCTGCAACGTGCTGCGGCAAGTGACCAGCGTGTTATCGCTTTCGCCGAGATTGCGCAGACGCCATTTGACGTCAATCAGCGCGTATTGGCCGGGGATCGAGTCAAAACGTTGCACGTCCAGCCGCACCGATACCTTGCGCTGGGGATTGCTGTTGACCAGTTGATCGATCAGGGCCGTTCGCAACTCATCCGACAGGCTCGCGCCCCACCATTCGGTTTCGAGGATGGCCAGGCCGCTGTTGCCCTGACGAATGACGATCTGCGGGCGGTCGACCTGGGGAGGGACGCTGAGTCCCTCAATCTGGATATCCGCAGCGCTGGTCCTTGAGTTGCTACTCGGTTGGGCTGGGGTCAGGGTGTGGAATTGGATCGGCTCACTGCGGCAGGCCGTGAGCAGTAACAACGCGGTGACCAAGGTGATCTTCAACGGAAAAGCCATGGTGATGCTCCTGTGGTCATTTGCGCGGCGGCCCCTGCAGGTCCATCGGCGCGGCATTGTCGGGACGGCCGCGAATCAGCGATTCCGGATGGCGTCCCAGGTAATCCGAGAGTTCACGCAAGGAGCGCGACATGCGTCCGAGTTCGTCCAGGGTCTGGCCTAATTGTTCGCGTTGCGGCGAGTCTTCAGCCAAGGTCGAACTGGCCGATTGCAAGGTCTTGCTGACGTCCGCCAGCGTCGTCTGTACGCCGGGCAGGGTCTTGGCGTTGAATTGCGCCAGGCCTTTACGCAGTTCGACGAGGTTGCTGTCGAGGTTGCCGGCAATGCGCTCGATTGGCAGCTGGTTGATCTTGTTGACCATGCCCTCCAGTTTTTCCTGCAACTGCTCGAGGCTGCCAGGAATGGTGGGGATAGAGACAGGACGGGCGGTCGGATCGAACACGACTTTCTCCGCTTTGGGGTAGAAGTCGAGCGCGATGTACAACTGACCGGTCAATAGATTGCCGCTACGGGCCTGGGCCCGCAGACCGTTGTTGATGAAGCTGCCCATCAGCCGTACGCCTGCGGCTTCGTCGTTGGGGTCATGCTTCAAGGCCTCGAGCATTTTAGTGTGGGCCTGGCCGAGTCGTTGCGGGTAGATCACGATGCCGACATTGACCGGGAAACTGCTCTTTTTCGCGTCGAAATCCAGATTGACCGAGACGACTCTGCCGAACTCTGTGCCAAGGAATTCCACCGGCGCACCGACCTTGAGCCCGCGCAAGGCCTGATCGAAACGCAAACTCAAGAATTGTCCCTTGCCGCTGGGCGGGGCGAGGGCGGTTAGTTGGTCTTCGAACAGATCGAAGGCTTTCTCCTCGGTGGCCGGTTGATCGTTGGGGCTGTATTCCGGAGCGCGGAAGGCGATGCCACCCACCAGGATGGATGACAGCGACTCGGTTTTCACCGAAAAGCCGTTGGCGCCGACATTCACGTCGATCCCGCTGGCGTTCCAGAACCGGGTGTTTTCAGTGACGTAGGCGTCGTTGGGCGCGTGGACGAACACTTCGATGTTCACCCCTTTACCGTCGGCGTCCAGGGCATAGGCCACCACCTGACCCACCGGAATCTTGCGGTAGTAAACCGGAGAGCCGATGTCCAGCGAACCCAGGTCCTGGGTGTGCAAGGTGAAGCGCTTACCCGGCTCGCCATAGGTAATCGGCGGCGGGTTTTCCAGGCCGGTAAAGTTTTTTGCGCGAGCGTTGGACTGGCCGATGTCGGCACCAATGTAATCCCCGGACAGCAGGGTATCGATACCCGATACTCCGCCGGCGCCAATACGTGGACGCACGACCCAGAATTGCGAGTCTTCGCGGGTGAAACTTTCCGCCTGCTTGGCCAGTTTGATGGTGGCGTTGACGCTCTTCTGATCGTTGCTCAGTTCCACGTCCGAGACATGGCCGATCACCACGTTGCGGTATTTGACCTCGGTCTTGTTGGCTGTCAGGCCGCTACCGGTTTTGAACGTGACGGTAATGGTCGGACCTTCCTGCATCATGGTGTGTACGACCAGGGAAATCCCCACCAGCACCGCGACGATCGGCACGATCCATACCAGCGAAACGCTGAAACGACGGGTTTTGACAGGGGCCTGACCGGGGACTTGCGGCGCGTCAGTGGCTTGCGACTTCATCCTTGACCTCCTCGTTTGGGTGATGCCGCTCTTTTTTATCCCAGATCAGGCGTGGGTCGAAACTCATGGCCGAGAGCATGGTGAACACCACCACCAGGCCAAAAAACAGAATGCCCACGCGCGGCTCGATATCGCCCAGCGCCTGGAACTTCACCAGCGCTGCCACTAGCGCGACGACAATCACGTCGAGCATCGACCAGTAGCCGATGAGCTCGACGAATCGGTAGAGCTTCGAACGCTCTTTGCGCGCCCATGAGCTGTCGCGTTGCACGGTGACCAGCAGCAGCGTCAGGGCGACAAACTTGACGCCGGGCACCGCGATGCTGGCGATGAAAATAATCAGAGCAATGTCCCAGGCGCCGTGCTGCCAGAACTCCAGCACACCGCTCATGATGGTGCTGTCGGCACCGGAGCCGAGCATAGTGGTGTTCATCACTGGCAGCAGATTGGCCGGGATGTAGAACACCAGCGATGTCACCAGGTAAGCCCAGGTCCGGGTCAGGGAGTTGCTTTTGCGCCGATGCAGCGGCGCACCGCAGCGTTCACATTCATGGGGGTCATGGGTCATGTCGCAGGCCAGGCCGCAGCGGTGACACAGGCAGAGGTTGAGTTCGTTGGCGGTCGGTGGCGCGTTCATAGGATGTCCCACAGATCGCGAATATCCCGTCCGGCAAGGCGGATCATCATCAGGCTGAGGACCGCCAGGGCAAACAGGCCAATCCCGGGCAGCACGTCGAGCAAACCTGCGAGTTTGAACACCGCCACCATGGCCCCCAGCAAGCACACTTCCAGCATGCTCCAGGGCCGGAGTATTTCCAGCCAGCGCATGCAGAACCTGAAAGCGGGCGAGCGTCGCTGCACGAGCGCGAAGCTCAGGACCCAGATCAGCAGGACTAACTGGAAAATGGGCGCGATGATGATAGAAATTGCCGCCACCATGGCAATAAACGTGATCGGCCCATGACTCAGGGCCAGCACCGAATCCCAGAGCGTCGCGCTGTTTTTCAGGCCCTTGAGGCTGATGCTCATAACCGGATAGAAATTGGCGAAAATCCACAGCACCGCGGCGGTGAAGGTCAGGGCCAATCGCTGCTCCACCGACAGGCCGTTATAGCGCTGCAGCACGCCGCCGCAGCGCATACAAAGGGTTTTCTGATGTTTGGCGAGCGTGACTTTTTCATACACGCAGTCGCAGTGCTCGCAGATGATCAGTGGGTCAGTCGTAGCCATAGGCCGCACTCGCGAGGACACAGGGAAGTCAGAGCACTTCCTCAATATAGAAGCGCCTCGCGATTGAGCAAATTAAAAGGCTGCTCAATGGGATAAGTAGGGGCGGTGCGCTAGGGCACCGCGAGGGTGGAGGGCGGTCAGCCCAGGAGTTCGCGCAGGCGATACCAGAACATGCCGAGCGCCAGCAGCGGAGAACGCAGCATAGGTCCGCCGGGAAAGGTCATGTGCGGCACGGCGCTGAACACGTCAAAGCCCTGACTGTGTCCGACATGGATCGCTTCGCCCAACAGCTTCGCGCACCAGTGGGTCACGTTCAGGCCATGACCGGAGTAACCCTGGGCGTAAAACACGTTCGGGTGCTGGCTCAAGCGCCCGACCTGTGGGAAGCGATTGGCCGAGATGCCGATCTTGCCGCCCCACTGATAGTCGATGCGCACGTTGGCCAGTTGCGGGAAGACCTTGAGCATGTGCGGGCGCATATAAGCTTCGATGTCCGCCGGATCACGCCCGGAATAATGGCAGGCCCCGCCGAACAACAAGCGTCGATCTGCCGAGAGCCGGTAATAATCCAGGCCGATTTTCTGGTCGCAGAGCGCCAGATTCTGCGGGATCAATTGCGCTGCAACGTCGGGCGTCAACGGCTCGGTGGCGATAATGTAGCTGCCTGCCGGAAGCACCTTGCCGCTCAGTTTCGGTTCGAGTTCTTCCAGGTGAGCGTTGCACGCCAGCACCAGGCTGCCGGCGCGTACCGTGCCGCCGGCACAGCGAACCTGCACGGTGCTGCCATGGATCAACTCCAGCACCGGGCTTTGCTCGAAAATCTGCACCCCGAGAGATTCGGCGAGCCGCGCTTCGCCGAGCACCAGGTTGAGCGGGTGCAAATGACCGGAACCCATGTCGACCAGACCGCCGGCATACACGCCGGAGTTCACCACCTGCTGACGGATTTGCTCCGGCCCGACGAGTCGGGTTTCGTGGGCGTAGCCCGATTCGACAAGGCCTTGCTGCTCAACCTTGAACGCCGCGAACTGCGCTTTGGTGTTCGCCAATTCGCAGAACCCCCAGCGCAGGTCGCAATCAATCCCATGTTCACGAATGCGGTTACCCACGAGCGCTACCGATTCGACGCCCGCACGCTCAAGGTAACGCACGCCGTCCTCACCGATGTAGCGGGCGAAACCACTGACGTCATGCCCGATACCGCGGATCAGCTGCCCGCCGTTACGCCCGCTGGCGCCCCAGCCGATCCGCTGGCCCTCCAGCAGAATGACCGAGAGCCCGCGCTGAGCCAGTTCGATCGCGGTGTTAACGCCGGTAAAGCCGCCGCCGATGACACAGACATCGGCTTCAAGATCTGCGGCCAGCGAGGGGTAGGGCGCCATGCCATAGGCCGACGCCGCGTAATAGGAGCGAGCATGTTCGTTGCTGTACTGATTCATTTGTTGGACTTCACTTTGCTCCAGGAGCGGGTCATCAAACGCATGATTGCCTGGGGCGGAGTGGTCGAAATGTAGAGTTTGTCGAGGACTTCCTGCGGTGGGTATACCTCAGGATTGTTGACCAGCTCCGGGTCCATGTACTGCTTGGACGCCGGATTCGGGTTGGCGTAACCGACCGAGGCGCTGACCTTGGCAATCACTTGCGGGTCGAGCAGGTAATTGATGAAGGCGTGAGCTTCTTTCGGGTTGCTGGCGTCTGCGGGGATCGCCAGCAGGTCGAACCACAAGTTACTGCCTTCCTTGGGAATCGCGTACGCGATGTTCACGCCGTTCTTGGCTTCCTTGGCCCGATTCGCGGCCTGGAACACGTCCCCCGAGTAACCGAAGGCCACGCATATATCACCGTTGGCCAGGTCCGAGACGTACTTGGACGAGTGGAAGTAGGTGATGTAAGGCCGGATGCTGAGCAACTTGGCCTCGGCTTTTTTGTAGTCTTCAGGGTTTTCACTGCGCGGGTCCATGCCCATGTAGTTGAGGATCGCGGGGAACACTTCATCGGCCGAATCCATCATCGACACACCGCACTGACTGAGCTTCTTCAGATTCTCGGGTTCAAAAAACACTGCCCAGGAATCAATGTGATCGATGCCCAGCACTTGTTTGACCTTGTCGACGTTGTAGCCAATGCCGTTGGTGCCCCACAGGTATGGGACCGAGTGCTCGTTGCCCGGATCGTTTTTCTCCAGCAGCGCCAGCAGTTTCGGGTCGAGGTTTTTAAAGTTGGGCAGTTGCGAACGATCAAGCTTCAGGAACGCACCGGCTTTCACCTGGCGGGCGAGGAAGTGGTTGGATGGCACCACCACGTCATACCCGGTGCGGCCGGCGAGCAATTTTCCTTCCAGGGTTTCGTTGGAGTCGAACACGTCGTAGATCACCTTGGTCCCGGTTTTCGCCTGGAAGTCGACGAGGGTGGTCTCGCCAATGTAATCGGTCCAGTTGTAGACGCTGACCGTTGGCTGAGCCTGCGCAACGGCGCTGAACAACAACGCCAGTGCGACCGGAACCACGGATTTCAATAGACGCATATCGACACCTCTTCGAATGATCGTTCCCACGCTCTGCGTGGGAATGTAGCCCGGGACGCTCTGCGTCCCAAAACGGACGTGGAGCGTCCGGTGAGGCGTTCCCACGCAGAGCGTGGGAACGATCAAGTGCTAGACGCTGAGCAGCAGGAACTCACGCTCCCACGAGCTGATCACGCGCTTGAAGTTCTCGTGTTCGGCGCGCTTGACCGCCACATAGCCGCGGACGAATTTGCTGCCCAGATAGCGGCCGATGGTTTCGCACTCTTCCATCTGCGTCAGCGCGTCTTCGATGGTGATCGGCAGGCGCAGGTTGCGCCGTTCATAGGCGCGACCTTGCACCGCAGCGCTGGGTTCGATGCGCTCGACCATGCCCAGGTACCCGCACAACAGGCTCGCTGCGATGGCCAGATAAGGGTTGGCGTCGGCCCCCGGCAAACGGTTTTCCACGCGCATCGCATCGGGTGTGGAGGTCGGCACACGCAGACCCACGGTACGGTTTTCTTCGCCCCATTCGACGTTCACCGGCGCCGAAGTGTCCGGCAGGAAGCGGCGGAACGAATTGACGTTGGGCGCGAACATCGGCAGCACTTTGGGAATGTACTTTTGCAGGCCACCGATGTGGTGCAGAAACAGTTCGCTCATCTGCCCGTCGGCATCGGCAAAGATCGGCTGGCCGGTGGCGATGTCCACGACGCTCTGGTGGATATGCATGGCGCTGCCGGGCTCATCGCCAATCGGTTTGGCCATGAAGGTCGCGGTGACGTTGTGCTTGAGGGCCGCCTCGCGCAGGGTTCGCTTGAACACGGTGATCTGGTCGGCCAGGTCCAGTGCGTCGCCATGACGGAAGTTGATTTCCATCTGCGCCGGGCCGTCCTCGTGGATCAAGGTATCGAGGTCCAGACCCTGAAGTTCGCACCAGTCGTAAACGTCTTCAAACAGCGGGTCGAATTCGTTGGCGGCGTCGATGGAAACGACTGGCGACCACTTTCCGCACGCCCCGAACGACCCAGCGGCGCCTTGAGCGGCAAGTCCGGATCTTCGCAGCGCTGGGTCAGGTAAAACTCCATTTCCGGCGCGACAATCGGCCGCCAGCCTTTGTCGGTGTACAGCTGCAGGACTTTCTTCAGTACGTTGCGCGGCGACAGCTCGATCGGGTTGCCGAACTTGTCGAAGGTGTCGTGAATCACGATAGCGGTGGGCTCGATGGCCCATGGAATCACGTAAACCGCGTCGGAAACGGGCTTGCAAACCATGTCGATGTCAGCCGGGTCGAGCAGGTCGTAGTAGATGTCGTCATCGACAAAGTCCCCGGTTACCGTTTGCAACAGCACACTTTCCGGCAGGCGCATGCCTCGCTCATGCAGGAACTTGTTGGTGGGTGCAATTTTGCCGCGTGCAATGCCAGTCAAGTCGCTGACCACACACTCGACTTCGGTAATCTTGTGATCTTTCAGCCACGTGAGCAACTGATCGAAAGGGACATTCATAAAGACCTCGTTATTGGTTTTATTAACGCCGGGGAGGCGGGTTTCATCCACCACACACTTCCCCTGTGGCGCGTTGACGACTATCTTGGGCGAGCCTTGACGTTCTATCTATCCACTTTCAGCAGCACCAAAACGCACCAAACGAGTGCGTAAGGTCACCCATGACAACGTGCAACCCCTTACAAGTCCAAGCGTTCAACACCGCCGACGTGGCCGAGCAAATCCGCGCCACACCGGGTTGGGTGCAGCATTATCAGCAAATGTCGCCGGGACATTTCGCAGGGAGGGTGCGCTATCTGGACCTGCAAGGCGTGGAGATTTACGAGGAACACATGAACACGCGGGTCGAACAGAGTTTCAGCGCCCCTGAAGGCTCGCTGGCGTTCTGTTTCGATCGCAGCGACAACGCGCTCTACGTGTTGAATGGTGAAAGCCGCAACATCTGGATCACCCCGGAGAACTACCAGGAAATCGCCGTGGTGTTCGGTCCGGCGTTCGTTCAGCGTCACGGTCTGAATGTGGCCAGGCTCGAAGGCCTGTTCATGGCGCCACTGAACTCGGGACAGAACGCGCTGTTCAGTCGCTGGCTCAGCGGGACGTTAACCCGACTGGCGCAGACGCTCGATCCACCGAGCAAGGACGCGTTGACCCAGCAGTTGGTGGAAGACTGCCTGTACATCCTCGACAACGCGTGTGTGTGCCTTGATCGCGGAGGTCTACAGCGCCGCGCCGAAGAGCGATCGGTGATGAAACGCATCGGTGAGTGGGCGGCTGATGCCCCGGAAGAAACCCTGAACCTGCTGGAGCTTTCGCAGGTCGCCGGGGTTTCACTGCGTCAATTGCAGCATGCGTTCAAGGCCTATACCGGGATGACCCCGACCCATTGGCTGCGCTTGCGCCGACTCAACAGTGCGCGCCGAGAACTGCTCAGCCGCACGGCCAAGGACACCACGGTGGCAGATGTCGCGATGCGTTGGTCGTTCTGGCATTTAGGAAGATTTTCCAGCAGTTATCGGGCGTTATTTAAGGAATTGCCGAGTGAAACGCTGAAGCGCAGTCGTTAATGTCATGGCGCAGGAACAGGCTTGGCCAATTCGATGCCGGCCGCACTCAATCGCTTCAGGATCTGCAATTAGGCGGTGTACAGCAGGGTTTTGACTTGTTCGGGGTCGATATCCAGAGGGAACACCAGCTCGAGTGTGGACACCCCTTGGGCGCTACCGCCAATGGTCACATTGGGAAGGTTCTGGGAAATCAGCTGGGAGTTGGGCACGATCAAGATCGAGCGGTCACTGAGCTGTATCTCGGTGGCCCTGACATTGATTCGCCGGATATCACCTTCGACCCCGCTGATGCTGATCAGGTCGCCGACCTTGACCGGACGCTCGGTGAGCAGGATTAACCCGGATACGAAGTTCTTGACGATCTCCTGCAAGCCGAAGCCGATCCCCACCGACAACGCACTGACGATCCAGGCCAGATTCGTCCATTTGACGCCCGATGAAGACATGTAACCGACCAGCAGGCCAAAAATCGAGATCAAAACAGCGATGCTGACGCCGCTATAAATCACACCCGCCAGCGTAGTACCAGATTCAGGGGCTTCCCCGGCAATGACCATCGCGCGGCGGGTTTTACTGACGCGTAGCAATAACGCGCCAATAATCAAGATGACGACTAATGACACGACACCACGGCTGAAGAGAACCACCTGCGAACTCATCCCCGTCGCATTGGTTATTTGTACCAGCGATATGAGTATCCAGCCTTAATTGCACGCCGCGAAAAATTGTTATTCGACCGCACAGCCCCCGTGGAGTGGGGGGCGAGGAGGGGTGATCTACAATCTTCTGTGTTGAACTCGGTTCAGAATCACGGTGTGTGGAGTAGCAAGGGCTCTTTAGGAGGTCATCATGAGAACGTTGTCGTCGATTAGTCTGTGCATCGCACTGTCGGTTTCCTCGACCCAGGGATGGGCGGAAACGGTCGTGCCGATGAAAGGGCAGAGTTCGCAACAAACCCAAGTGGACATCACCGATTGCCACAACATCGCGGCCAGTCAGAGCGCCTCGACTGCACCGCCTCCTGCCGGTGGAAGGCTGAAGGGCGCCGCTGTGGGCGCTGCCGCAGGGGCTGCGGGGGCGCAGGTGCGCGGCCGTCAGCACGACGAGTTTTATGATCGCGTCGATGATGACGTGAAGCAGGACTATCGCCAGAACCAGGCAAAAGGAACCGCGACAGCGGGCGCGGTGGTCGGTGGCTCACGCCAGCGTCAGGAACGCCGGGCACAGCAGAAAACCAGTGCCGCGACCAGTTCAACGGGCTACACAAGCTGCCTGCAAGGGAAGGGGTATCAGGTTAATCCTTGAGCATTATTTGGCTGCCGCTGATCGAGCAGATGAACCATCAGACAGGCATACAGCGTCACGGCGATGAACAAGCCCATGCGCACGGCAAACGCGGTGTAAACGTCCTTGCCCGCTGCGCTGTCCTGAACCGATTGGCCCAGCAGGATAATCAGCGTGATCAGGCTATTGAGCCAGAACCCCGGACTCAATCGCGTGGGATTCAGGGCATACAGCTTGCGCGCCACTATCAGGCCGAACAGCAGCATCCACAGAAAGAACATCCATAGATGTACAAACAGGCTGAGGGCACACCAGAACAGAATGGCCAGCAAGCCACCGAGCAACGTTGAACCGACCAGTTCACGACCGGCATGGCGTGTGGTCGTCGTCGAGCTTTGCTGACCCAGGCTGACCGCCTTCAAGATGATCGGCAGATAACTGGCCGGATCGATCAGCGCCAGCAGGAATGTCGGCAGCACGATCAGGGTGGCACGCAGCGCCACTCGACCGACTTCTTCGTCCGGTAGAACCGGAGGAGGCGGTGGTGACGGGGCATTGATCGGCTCGGGAAACAGCCAATGACTGAGTGCCAGCACTATGACGGCCAGGAGCAACCCCTTGACCAACGCATCGATGACCATCGCGGCCAAATCGAAATCCGCCACACCGGCCGAAGAGATCATGGTCAGGCCAATCACCAGAAAAGTGACAATCAGATTGTTACCGCCACGCAGTCCAAAACGAAAAGCCAGGAACAGACTGGCGCCGATCAGTAACACGCCGCTGAAAGGGTAATAACGTAGGATCGGGATCAATAACAGGCCGACGCCAGTGGTCAACATCGCGGTCAGTGCGAGCACTACTCCAGCCTTAAATGGCAGCGCACGATTGAGCGTGGCCAGCAGCAGCAAGCAAAGCACTGGCGCGATAAACGGGATCGGCAAACCCAGGCCGAAACTGGTCGCCAGGCACAACGCCGTGCCGGTGGCGAGGCGCAGTGCGCGTTGAACCCGGGGGGGGCGTTCAGTAGGCATAGGACAGCCAACTCATCAGTCCCAGGAATACGCGACCGAGCGGGTTGAGCGGGTTGCCCTGGGTGGGGAAGGCCATGACTTCGGCCTGTCCACCGGCCCGGATGGCGTGACTTTCACGCAGAGTGTTTATTGAGTCAGTAGAAAACTCGATAATCACCGGGAAGCGCTGTGCCGGACGCAGCCAGTCACGGCTGTTCTGCACACTGGGCAACGTGCCGGGCGCAGGCGTCTGACCCACGCTGACACCGTAGCCGACACTGCGCACGCGGCCCTCGAAAACCTGGCCTGGCAACGCATCCAGTACTATCGCCACCGCAGTATCGGGCTTCACCAGGCCGAGGTTGTTCTCGGTCATGTCCGCACTGATCCACACATCGCGGATGGCGATCAGGGTCATGACCGGGGTACCGGCCGCTGCGAATTGCCCAACGTCAGTGCGCAGGTCCGTGATCAGGCCGGCCGAGCGCGCGCGAATCTGCGTATTGGCCAGGTCCAGTTCGGCTTTTGAGAGCGCCGTGGCGGCGCTGCGCAGCAGGGCGTTCTCTTCGTCGCTGCCACCTTCCTGCTCTTGCGCACGCTGAACTTCGGCACGGGCGGCGGCCACCTGGCTGACCGCCTGTTCATGGTTGGCGCGGGACACTTCAAGCAGGCGCACGGATACGGTGCCCGGGTCTTCGCGATACAAACCTTCAAGACGCTGATTGTCCTGTCGGGCCTTGCGTTCGTTGGCCTGAGCAGCACGCAAGGACGCTTGCGCCGACGCGATTCCGGCAGTGCTGGCACCGATCTGCCGGCGCGTCGACTCAAGGTCAGCGCGCGCGCGATCGACGGCAATCTGATAGGGCTGAGAATCCACCTCAAAAAGGACTTCGCCGGCCTTGACGTCCTGGTTGTTACGCACGTTTACACGGGTCACTCGGGCTGCCACTTCCGCGGCCACCGGAATCACAAAGGCACCCACCCGTGCCTGCTGCGTATAGGGTGTGAAGCGGTCCGCCAACAGGTACCAGGCCAGGCTCAGGATGATCAACAGCAACACCCACTTGATGCCTTTTTTCGCCGAGTCGGGGGCCGGCGCTGGCGCCTTGGAGGAGGGCGCGTCGGGGGAGGGCTGCGCGGCTTCACTCATCTTTTTTTACCTTCTGTGGGATGGGAAAGGCTGGCTGCGCAGCGGTAGGCTCACTCAGAATATCGCCCCAGTCCGTGCGTTTTTCCATCTGCTTGCGGGTAAGGTAGTCAACGTTCGGCTGGGCGCTGTACCAACCGCCGCCCAGGGATTTGTACAGCGCAATCACATTGCTCACCGCGTTGCTGCGAGCGATCAAGTAGTTGTCCTGCTGTTCGAACAATGCGCGCTGCGCATCCAGCACCCGCTGGAAATCCGAATACCCTTCGCGGTACAGCGAACTGGCCAACACCAGCGAACGCTTGGCCGACACTTCGGCCTCACGCAGGATTCGTTCACGCTCCAGTGATTTGATCAGGCCGCTGGCGGCATCGTCAGCTTCGCGTGCAGCCTGACGAACCTTGTCGCGGTAGGCCTCGATCAGTTGTTGCAAACGGGCATCCTGCACGCGCACGTTGTTGCTGATCTGGCCGTGGTCGAACAGGTTCCAGCGCAGACTGGGGCCGCCGATCAGGTCCAGGCTTTTGGAGGTGCCCTTCAGCGTGTCGGCCGACCAGACGATACTGCCCAACAAGGTCAGTGACGGGTAGAAATCGCTTTCGGCCACGCCGATCAGCGCCGACTGGGCCGCGACATTGAGCTCGGCGGCGCGCACGTCGGGCCGACGCAGCAGCAAATTGGCCGGAACATCCTGCAACACTGCACGGTCGACCAGCGGGATATATCCTTCATTTTCGATCAACTGCGGCAGCGCGCCGGGCGGCTGACCGATCAACACGGCCAACGCATTGCGGGTGCGCAACAATTGGTCTTCGAGATTGGGGATCGTGCTCAGCGTGCCCAGGTACTGGGTCTTGGCTTGTTGCAGGTCGAGCTCGGCAGTCTGACCGCTGTTGAACAACTTATCGGTGATCTCGAAGCTGCGTTTTTGCTGCCTGGCGTTTTCCCGGGCGACACGCAAACGCGCTTCGGTGGTACGCAGCGAGAAGTAGGTGTCGGCCACTTGCGCCCGCAACAGCACGAGCACGTCTTCATAGTTGGCCTGGGCGGCGAAGTAACTGGCATCGGACGACTCGATGGCACGACTGAAGCGTCCCCAGAAGTCCAGCTCCCAGCCAATGTCAAAACCGGCACTGTATTGCCAGAAATGGCTGTCCTGCGGATTGCTGCCGCCAGATTGTCTTCGATTGAAGTACAGACTATCGGCGCTGGCCTGCTGCAGTTGCGGGTAAAGCCCGCTTTGGGCGATGCCCAACTGGGCGCGGGCTTCCATCACGCGCAGGCCGGCGATCTTAAGGCTGGAGTTGTGTGCATCCGATTCGGCAATCAGGTGGTCGAGAACCGGATCGGCGAAGACTTGCCACCACTGACGCAGATCCGGGTGAAGCCCGCGTTGGCTGGATTGCTGGAGGGCAGGAGTGTTCCAGTGCTTGACCCATTCTTCGCTGGGCGACTGGAAGTCCGGACCCAGCCGTACGCAACCACTGAGGCCGAACACACCCAGCAGCAGGAGCTGGCCTGGCCGATTCAGCAGAGGTCTACTTGGATGCATTAACCCTTTCCCGACCAACGAAGATCACTGGAGCATAGCCGCCCAAATCGACAGGCGGCTGCTACGCTTTTCAAGCTCCTTCACATCTGCTGCAACCGGCTAAAAAGGTACGACGATCATGAATAACACCCAGGGCAGTGTTGAACCTCATTCAGCCGGTTGGCGCTTCAAAGTGGGCATAACCATTATCTGCCTGATGTTGGGGTCCTGGCTGATGGTGCCTGCCGCAGCAGCGGCCGGTGTACCGGGCTCAAAGATCGCTGCGCTGACCGGCGTGCTGTTCATCAGCAACAAGGTTCTGCTGATTCTTGTCATCACCATCATGGGCAAGTCGGGCTTCCAGCAACTCAAACGCAGCGTATTCGGTTACGTGTCCACGCTCGCGCCCAAAGCAGATCTCGAAGTAGGGTCGGCTCGTCATCGAATCGGCATCGTCATGTTTTGTTTGCCGCTGATCTCATCGCTGCTTGAACCCTACGTCGACAGCCTTTGGCCAGGGCTCAGGCCCAACCTCTGGCAGCTTCAAGCGTTGGGCGACGCAATGCTGATCGGCAGCTTTTTTGTGCTGGGGGGAAATTTCTGGGAGAAGGTGCGCGCCTTGTTTATTCGCACCGCTCGTGTGGCAAACACAAATGCGGTGTGAATAAAAAAATCGACATAGCAGCTGTGGGCGAGGGCAATACGGTGCGTCCCGGCTCTAACAACTAGCTCTACTAAAGAGCTATTTAGTTTAGTTATAACTTTTCGCCGCTTTTGTAGGGCAGGGTAACGTGGACATTCCGCTTTCAAAATAACTTGTTTTAGTCTCTTCGTTTTCCCACGACTATAGCGCCGCGGCTGATCGAGAATCCGACGTCACCTACGTAGGTGCCGTTCGATGCTATAGAGCTTTCCGATGTGCCTAGGGAAATCGGAAGGATGTTTACTACATCATAGCCTTCGGCATCGTAGTCGTTGTAGACAGCTTCGAGCTGTTTGGCCATTTCGTCGACATCTACCGTTCTTGGGTCGTAGACATCCTTTTTCGACATTCCCAAAATCCCGCTGGATACCTTTTTAGTTTTTAGGGCGCTGTAGAACCAGGTAGTGATGAATTTTTTCGACATTGATAGCTCCTTGGGCTGGGCGTTTAGGGTTCTTCGTTGAACCGAACGGCTTAAAGGCTATCACGAGAAATGCTGGCTATACGATGGCGCGTGCTGATGATTCGTTTTTTCACAGATGCTTACGATGACTTTCTGCTGTGTGAAATAGCAAGGCCACGCAAGCCATTGATTATCCTGTAGGTACGCATAATGTATATTATGTTAAATGATGTACTTAGGCGGAACTGCGCGCCCGCAGGGAAGGATCTCCAGCCGCGCAGTTGGGGCTGTCCTTCAATCCGATCAGCCTGTTTTACTGCTTCGAATCTGACGGCAGTCCGGCCGCCATCCCATGCAGGACTGGCAGGGCGAGCAAAAAATGTTTGAAGCTGGCTGGGCCTGGAGCGCATCGAACTGACGCGCCAAAGCCTGCACCGCCACCTTCTGGACTTCCCCTGGATGACCGGCAAGACCCTGCTCGGCATTTATTGGCAGGCCCTGCGTCTGCTGCTTAAGCGTCTGCCGCTGTTTTCCCATGAAGCCGCCAGCGGTGAATACTCGACGGTGAGCGCCTGAGCTTCGGCGAGTCTGGCGCTGTTCTGCATGGCGAGATCGAAGTGCATAATACGACCCTGTGGTCGATGGTGGCGGTGAATGGCTCAATTGGCGCTGGCGAGGCCTATATTCAAGAGTACTGGAGCAGTCCCGATATGGCTGCAAGGTAACCACCACCCTGCCCCGTGAGCAATTTGCGTACACGAAGCGCCGAATTGAGGAGCAGTGTCTGCAAGACCGCATTACTCTGCTGTTGCAGGACTATCGTGACCTGAAGGGCAAATGCGACAAGCTAGTATCGATTGAGATGATCGAGGCAGTCGGCCACCGCTTCCTGCCCACCTACTTCAAACGCGAGGCCGGTTGTTGCTGAACGCAGGGCTGTTCCAACTCGGTTGGTTTGCCTGCGTGTTTGGTGCGCAACGGCCTTGGACGGCGCTGATTGCAATCGCATGCCTAGCTACACACCTGCTTTGGATTGCCAACGACCCAAATGAATGGCGCATTCTGTTGCGGGTGGCAACCTGCGGTTGGGTCCTGGACAGTATTCTAGTGCACCTCGGGCTGTTCTCCTTTTCAGATACCACTATTGTTCTGCCGCTATGGCTGGCAATGCTTTGGCTGCTTTTCGCCAGCACTTTGCGTCACAGCCTGAACTGGACAAGCGGCCTTGGTGGATGGGCAGCCTACTGGGGGCCTTTGGCGGGCCGCTCTCATATTTGGGCGGCGCTAGGTTAGCAGACGTGGGTCTACCGCTAGGTGTTTGACCTAGCGCTCTGCTAATCGCATTGATATGGGCGATGTTGATGCCGGCGCTGCACCGGATAGCCGGACAGCATGCACGTTGACTCAAGACTACTTGCGGAAGAACAAGGTGATCTGGCCTACCTCCACCCCGAAC
This sequence comes from Pseudomonas sp. MDT1-16, assembly GCF_054898115.1. Classification (NCBI taxonomy): domain Bacteria; kingdom Pseudomonadati; phylum Pseudomonadota; class Gammaproteobacteria; order Pseudomonadales; family Pseudomonadaceae; genus Pseudomonas; species Pseudomonas sp. MDT1-16. Next base: position 3,358,245 of record NZ_CM142717.1, on the reverse strand, counting down.
TTGGTCATGAACGAGCGATTGATCATGGTGTTCTTGTCCATTAGGTACATCCAGTCGTCCAACTGAACCTGATATTCCTTTCCATCCACCGGTAGGCTCAGCACATATCTCCAGCGCAGTGTATTGCCTGCCACCTCACCAAGCGCCTCGCCTACCACGTCGCCAGCGGTTCCGCGCCATTGGCTAGAACCAACTGGAGTTAACGTCCACACCCGTTTTTGCTTAGTACCATCGCTGTAAGTAAATGATTCGTCGAGGATCAGCCTGCTACCTTCGGAGTGGCCATTGATCTCCACGTGGAAGCGCTTCGTGACCTCGCCAGAACGCTTTTGAAACATACCCCAGGCTTCGACCCGCCCCTCGAAGAATTCGCGCAACTCAAGCGTGGGCGTCTCTTGGCTGTAGGTGTGCACATCCACCCGGCTGCAACTTGCAAGGCCAATGCATAGCAGCAATATCCATATCTTCAGCATGTGCATTTCCTCAACGGTCTCAGGGTTTAGCTGCGCCCAACAATTGGGCACGCAGCTCCGGGTTGCGTGTTCGGGGGTCAAGCCAGATGGAAAAAAAGGCTTTGGCGAACGCATCATCCCTCACCACATGCTGTAGGTTCTCGCCGACGTAAAAACGTGCGCCCTCTCCAGGCATATAGACGCCGGTGATGCGGTCACCGGCGCGCACATCGACAAACGCCTGCTGCATCTCCCACTCCCAGCGGGCCATCAGCTCTGAATTCAGGGAGTTGGGCGAAAGGCGACGGATTTCCTTGATGCTGGCCTCAACCAGATCATCGCGACTAATAGCGCGACTGTAGGTCAGCTCTAACGCAAAAGGCACATCCGCATCCAGCGGTTCACCGGCAATCAGGCGAGGGCTCCAGAATTGCGCGTTGTAGATAGAGAAACCGAACACGCGCATCTCCCCGCTACCCAACCGACGAGCATCGGGTAACGCCTCGCGCCAATCAGCAAATAGCTCTGCACTTGGGAGCATCAGAACAAGACAGATAAGGTGGCGGATTAAGCGGTCCGTCTGCATAGCCATGCAAAGACCTCGTTAAGACTCAATAGACGCCTTTAAAAGTTATACCAAATTATTTTTTTGTACAGCTAATACCTCAAAACCGGACTCTCCCCTTAAGAACCGCAGAGATGGAGCGCCATTGGCGCTTTCACAAGCAGGTTTTTGGCGAGCTGCAAAGAGCGTCGATCTTCCGGAGCGAGTGGTTTCAAATCTGGAGGATTCTTCATGGCGGCGATTCGTGTCCTTGAATTGCCGGTGGCGAATGCACCTTAGACTCTTCCCGTGGTTGAACTCAGCTCACAGGAAGAGAAATGGGTATCCCACGCTGTTTGCGCGCCGATAACCTGCGCAGGAGTAGTCGACATTGTCAGTCTGTTTTTTTCGGCCTATCTTATACAAAACTTATACAGAAACGGCCGACACGTACAAGAAAGAGCTTTGGCCACTCACGTTTTACTTTGACGGTGAATGCCCGCTCTGCGCTCGGGAAATCACGTTCCTGGCGCGCCATAGACGCCCGGCTGCGATTTTTGACATCAGTAGCGAAGAGTTCGACGCATGGGCCTTGGGGTTCACGTTCGAGCAAATGCAGTCTTCTCTTCATGCCAGATTCGCTGATGGCCGCTGGATGACGGGCCTGGACACCACCTTGTGAAGCTGGCGAGCCGCCGGCCTGGGTGTCTGGGCCACCCCACTGACATGGCGCGCGATCCGCCCGCTGCTTGCCGTCGGTTATCGCCTGTTCTGCCGCTTACGCCCGCATTTGGCATGGTTGGATGGCAGCCGCCGCTGTCGCGACAACCGCTGTTCGGGGGTGCAGCCAAACTCGGCACCAGTCGGGCCACCTGCACTAAAAATAAAACAGGTTTGGAATCCTTCACGCGGTCATTCACCCAACGAAGAACCTCGGCCATAGGAGCGTTAGCGATGCCTGCGTGACCTGCGTCAAACCTTGAGTGACAAGCACGCCCCTGTTGACAGTAGTGTCCCTTTCATCAAATGCAGCATGGCTGAGAACATCAAAGTGAACCCATGGTTAGCTGAGCATTACCGTGAAATTCTCGTCGGCGTAGGCGAGAACCCTGAGCGCGAAGGACTGCTGGGCACGCCCAAGCGCGCAGCTAAAGCGATGCGGTACCTATGCAATGGTAAGGCTCATGTGGCCTACCTTCCTACCGGACGAGTCTTGGGCCTGTCGAAGGTTGCGCGAGTGGTCGATATGTTCGCCCGACGCTTACAGATTCAGGAAAACCTGACGAAGCAGATTGCCGACGCCATCCAGCACATCACTGATGCCGCCGGCGTGGCGGTGGTCATTGAAGCAAAGCACATGTGCATGATGATGCGGGGCGTAGAGAAGCAAAATTCGGTGATGACCTCATCCGTGATGTTGGGCGCCTTTCACGAGTCATCCACGACGCGTCAGGAGTTCCTGCAACTGATCGGGTGTCGCCATTAACGCCCAGACGGCAATCGTGCTTTTTCTGCGGGAGAGGCAAATGAACAATTCCTTCACGATGAATTCGCTTGGCGATAGCTACCGTGCCTTGGTGATCGGCGCCAGCGGAGGACTCGGCGGGGCTTTTTGTGATTGGCTAAATGCAGACCCACGCTGTGCGGGCGTTCGTGAACTGGCGCGCAAAAGTGTTCCAGGTCTGGATCTAGAAGAGCCCTATAGTATTGCCAGAGCCGCCCTCGAATTAGCGGCCGAAGCACCCTACCAGTTGATTGTGCATGCCGCTGGCATGCTCCATCGCAACGAAATCAAGCCTGAAAAAAGTTATTCCACGATTGAAGCGGATGCGTTTCAGACGGTATTCCAAGTCAACACGCTCGGGCCTGCTCTTGTGTTGCGTCACTTCCTGCCCTTGCTTGATCCACGAGGCGCGATGGCGATGCTCTCCGCCAAGGTCGGCAGTATCGGCGATAACCGGCTGGGCGGATGGTATGCCTATCGCGCCTCCAAGGCAGCGTTGAACATGCTGATTAAAACGGCGGCAATCGAACTGGCGCGCACCCGTCCTCAGACCCGTCTGCTGAGCCTTCATCCCGGCACTGTTATTTCAGGCCTGTCACAGCCCTTTCGGGGTGCCTCTACGGCGAGGCCCGCAAGCCTTGCTGCCCGAGAATTGTTGTCACTGATTGACCGCTTAGCGCCTGCCGACAGCGGCAATTTCTTTGCTTACAACGGAGAACGCCTACCCTGGTAGGCAAGGAGTGCACATTGAATCTGCAAGCGTTGATCGAACAAGCCTCAAAGGGCGAAATCCGTGAGCTGGAGCTGCTGTCACTGGAGGGCGGGTTTTATCTAGCGCGAGTCAGGCTAGACCGCGGCCAGTTCACCCTTCTGGACGATACAGCGAAGCCTATGCACCTGCGCTCCATCAATCACCTGCGCGAATTATTGAAGCTTGTCCCGCCCTTTCCCTGCGTGCTTGTGCAGCAGTGCGTCCACGACGAGATGTGCGGCTCACGTGAGGGGCCCATCGAGTCGTTGCGCATTCCTTTCTCATTGACTACACCTTGGTGAGTTGCATTATTTCGGATACTGTCGAATGAATAAGATTCACCGGCTATGCCTCGTCCTGGGCGACCAGTTATCGTTTGACCTCGCCTCATTGCAGGACCTGGATGCTGAGCGCGATAAGGTGTTGCTGGTCGAGGTGATGGAGGAAGCCAGCCATGTGCCCCATCATCCGCAAAAGATCGCGCTGATCTTCAGTGCCATGCGTCATTTCGCCAAGGCGTTGCAGCAGCGCGGCGTCCGCGTGCAGTACGTAACTCTTGATGATCCGCACAATACAGGTTCGGTGCCGGGCGAGTTGCAGCGCTGGGACGCGTTGCTGCGACCGGATGAGCTGCACCTGACCGAGTGCGGTGACTGGCGTCTAGAGCAGTCGATCAACGATTGCGGCTTAGCGTTGCAGTGGCATGCCGATACTCGATTTCTGTGCAGCCGCGCCGAATTTTCCGCCTGGGCCGAGGGCAAAAAACAGCTGCGCATGGAGTTTTTCTACCGTGAAATGCGCCGCAGGAGTGGACTGTTGCTCAACGGCGACGGCAGTCCGGTCGGAGGCGCCTGGAACTTTGATGCGGACAACCGCAAGGCGTTGCCAAAAGGCGTGAAAGCCCCCTACCCGGCGCGTTTTTCTGCGGACTCGATTACTCAGGAAGTGATTGCGCTAGTGCGGGAACGTTTCGCCAGCCACTACGGCTCCCTGGATACGTTCGACTATCCGGTGACCCACGCCGATGCCCAGGAGCTGTGGGAATATTTTCTGAATTTTGGCCTGGCTGGGTTCGGCGATTACCAGGATGCAATGGCCAGCGACGAACCCTTCCTGTTTCATGCCCGCATCAGCGCGGCGCTCAATATCGGTCTGCTCGATGTCCGTCAGCTGTGCAGCGATGTGGAATCTGCCTATTGGTCGGGCAGTATCGCGCTGAACGCCGCTGAGGGCTTTATCCGTCAACTGATCGGCTGGCGCGAATACGTCCGTGGTGTCTACTGGCTCAAAATGCCCGACTACGCCGACGGCAATGCGTTCGGGAACAGCAGGCCTCTGCCGGAGTTTTACTGGACCGGCAAAACGCAAATGAACTGTATGCGCCAGGCAATCGGTCAAAGCCTGGAACATGCCTACGCTCATCACATCCAACGGCTGATGGTCACCGGAAACTTTGCCTTGCTCGCCGGCATCGCCCCGAGCCAGATTTGTGAGTGGTATCTGGCGATTTACATGGATGCCTTCGACTGGGTCGAGCTGCCCAATACGCTGGGTATGGTCATGCACGCCGATGGTGGTTACCTGGGTTCCAAGCCCTACTGCGCCAGCGGCCAATACATCAAGCGCATGTCGGATTACTGCCGTGGCTGTGCGTACAAGGTGACTGAAAGCACCACCGACAACGCCTGCCCTTTCAATGCGCTCTATTGGCATTTCCTGATGCGCCACAGCGATCTCCTGCGCAGGAATCAACGCATGGGCATGATTTACAAAAACCTCGACCGCATGCCCGAATCCAAGCAGCGAGCACTCTGGCAACGTGGCCAGATCCTGCTCGCCAAACTGGATGCCGCGGAGTCGCTATAAGTGAACCGCGATCGAGGAGGACCGACAGCCTAACGGGCCAAGCCTCGCTCGGCTGGTCAGGACAGCGGATGCTGATGTGTGAAAGCCAAAGCCTAGCGTTGAGCAGCTCTATCCCGACAGGCCAAGAGGCTGCATGGTTCGCTTGCTCATAGATGAAATGCCTCACTTCGATTTTTTCCATAGGCGAGATTACCTACTTCAGATTCACCCTAACTACAATATAACTCCAAAATCTGGCTCGACATTTTCGTTGAGTCCTGCTGAGTTGATACACATCAATGCCTGCCAGGAAATTATAAGCGCCGAGCATGGCGCTCGGCTCACCGGCATCATCTAAAAAGTATTTCAAAGCGCGCGGGCAGCAGACGTTACTCCAAGCGCAGGCATGTCCATTTGCAAACCTGAATTTTGAGGGGTAATTTTGTCGCTTATCCATATCATCACGCGCTTACGCTTTCGCCTAGCGTGCATAGCCTTCTTGCCCACTTCACTGTTGGAAAACTCCTCAAACTTACTCATGGGCATCCTCTAGATTAAATTCAGTGCACGAGGGTGAAATGCTCATCGCTGGGGCAATCTTGCCGACGGCGGCATCAACTCCAACAGCTTGATCCCGATACTTCGCCGTATCTTCAAGCAGGCCGCTGTCCCGGCAGACCTGTACAGCAGCCACTCCATGCGTCGAGGGTTTGCAACCTGGGCCTCATCCAATGGCTGGGACATCAAATCTTTGATGAGTTACGTGGGCTGGAAAGACGTAAAGTCTGCCTTGCGTTACGTGGACGCTGGAGCATCGTTCGCGGGACTCGCCGTTCGAGCCCCGACATCCCAGGTAGAGAGCTTGTAGCCGGGGTTACGACAACCCTGCTGCTTCGGCACCTGCCGCCAGGAAGGTGTTCACGCTGCCTTCGTGCAGTGCCACCTCGCCGAGTCACCCCCAGCGGCTAATGCGCCGGAACAGCCACTCACATAGACGCCCCCTTTATAGGATGGGCTTCGGGAGCGTTATTCCAGCCCCAAGCATTAGCGGGGCGACCGCTGGTCTCAACGCAACAACCAGCGTGACAAAAGGCGTGTCGTCAAGGGCATCAACCAATAGACCATATTGAAGGACACTAATCCTGCAACCGCAACCTTGAATAACCAAATCGGTAGGTGTAGATCAGAAAGTTCAAGTAACACCGCCAAAAAGCCCGGCATAAAAACTGACAATGGCAAGACTACCGACCAAGACAGTAGCCATTGCTTCCAGCGTGCAACCGTGGCCCGTCCTTGCATCGGCTCAAACCAGAATTTCGAATCATCGTCGGCGCGATGGTAATCCTGCCGCAGCCAGGGCAACGACTCACGCAGCAATGCCTGGCGCACTTCAGATCCCAGCCACGCCAAGACGTGGCCCTTGCTGGTAAAACGCAGGATTATTGCGTATCGCAGCTGCGATCCTACGGGTTTTACGACATCAGTAGCTAAATAACCAGGGAACTGCTGATGGGCATCGATGGCTTTGTTCATCCATTGCTCATACAAGGCCTGATGCTGCGGATTGACCTCATGCACAATCACACTGACGCCAATGTCGGCGTCAATGCTCATTGTTGTTGCCTCCTGAGCATCGCCCGCTGGTAGATACCTTGACGTGCGAGAATCATTGGATCGTGACTTGGCTTAATGCCGTCGAGCAAGCGTCCGGGGCTGAAGGCAAGCCGCTGCTGGGCGAGTTGTTGTTCCTCTGCCGAAACAAGAGCGTCGAGGGTCAACATCCCCAGTTCGACTTCCTGATGGTTGCGCGACCAAGGAATCGAACCGTCTTCGATGGCATCTCCTGGGGCTGCCAGTTGCACCATCAATCGCAACTTCACCGCTCCCTTGGTCAATCGTGCGCCGATTTCGTCCTGCAAGTAATCGGCAGGCATCGAGGCGGCTTGCTCGTCGCTCAACACAGGTTCTGGCAGCAACGGTTCAATGCGATAGCGACCGACATGGTCTTCACTCTGACGGTTGCTGAACACTAGGGCGTTGACGCCAAAGTATTCAGCACTAACGTAGCTGCTCGGTGCTGGCTTGGGCGTCTCAAGAAAATGCTGTGCCCTTGGATGGGTGACCAGAAATGCTTGCAGTGGCAAAGGATCGGGCGGTGTGGCGACGTTGGCAGCAATGCCTCGCAAAAAGCTTAGGAAGTCTTCGGGGGTGGCCACCGGAAAGCCATTGAACGAGTGCGCCACTATATCCGTGGACTCACCGTCCGGTAGCGTAAAACGAACGGCCAGACCATGGGGACTGGCCATCGGGTCACCGTCCTCGGTGGCAGGCAGGCCACTGAAGTTGGAGAACCTCAGCAATACGGGTACTGGCTGTCCCTGGAAATGAGCTGCTCGAGTAAGCGCCGGAGCCGCTTCAGAGGCGGTAAAGGTGCCACGTAACAACACGCCCTTGGCATGCGTTACGCGAAACCCAGGATGATGCCCGAAGGTCGCATAGAGAGCGTCAAGCAACGCGTCGTAGAGTTTGTCCTGGGGCATGGAGGTGTTTCTCACGGGAGAAGAATTATCTTCGTTGGCGGCGAAGGCAGAGGACGCTGTCAGCGTCCCTGCCAACAGCGCGCCTGCCATTAGTCGGGGCAGTCGCATCGGGGATCAGCTCTGAGCCGCAAAGGATGGATAGTCCGTGTAACCCCGGGCGTCGCCACCGTAAAAGGTGCTGCCATCAGGCTCCGCTAACTCGGCGTTGAGCGCGAACCGCTGCGGCAGGTCGGGATTGGCGATGAAGGGTTTGCCGAACGCCACGGCATCGGCAAGTCCTTGCGCGACGATGTGTTGCGCGTCGGCCTGCTGATAGCCGCCGCATACGAAGATCGCACCGCTGAACGCCGAGCGCAGTTGCGCGCGAAACCCTGAGGGATAATCCACACCGGGCCACTCGGACAAATGCAGGTAAGCGATGCGCCGCTGACTGAGAGACTCGGCGAGGTACAAAGTAATGTCCTGAGCTTCGACGCTGAAGTCCATATCGTTGACGCTGGGTGGGCACCATGGCGAAAGGCGGATGCCGACCCGATCCGCGCCAATCGCAGCCGAGACCGCGTCCACCACTTCCACGACAAAACGTGCACGGTTCTCCAGCGAGCCACCGTAGCGGTCAGTGCGCTCGTTGGTGGTAACGGAGAGAAATTGCTCCAGCAAAAAACCGTTGGCGCCTTGCAGTTCAACCAGATCAAAGCCTGCAGCGCGGGCCCACAGTGCGGCCTGCACAAACTCCTGCACGACCGCCGCGATCCCCTCTTCGCTTAACGCCTCTGGTATGTCGCAATCGACCATACTCGGCATACCTTCATCGTCGAAGGCGAAAATCTTGGCCTGTGCACGAATTGCTGAAGGCGCCAGAGGCGACTGCCCCTGGGGCAAGACCGAGTGATGGGAAATGCGGCCGACATGCCACAGCTGGGCGGCGATCAGACCTCCGTTGGCATGAACCTCGTCAGTCACCTGCCTCCAGCCAGCTTGCTGGGCCTCGGTATAGATCCCGGGTGTGTAAGCGTAGCCTTTGGCGCTGGGAGAAATCGGCATGCCTTCGCTGATCAGCAGCCCTGAACCTGCGCGCTGTCCATAGTATCGGGCGTTGAGTGCTGTGGGGATATCACCGGGCTGGGCAGAGCGCGAACGAGTCATCGGAGCCATCAGCACGCGGTTGGCCAGGGTGAATGGGCCGACATTTAAAGGATCTAGTAAGGTTTTTGTACGATTCATGAACATGATTCTCTGTACAGTCGCCTACGCACCAACGCGCGCAGGCGAACTGATTGGATTTAAGCTTGGCGCAGGCCAGGATTGAGGGCGATATGTTTGTATTCGACAAAGTCATCCATGGCAGCTACGCCGTTGAGGCGTCCCTGGCCCGACTGTTTAAAACCACCTTCCTCAAACTCGTCGTAGACCACCGCCCAGTCGTTGACCCATACAGTGCCAACCTCCAGTTCACGGGCCACCCGCAGAGAACGGTCGACATCGCGAGTCCACACGCCAGCCGCCAGGCCGAACTCACTGTTGTTAGCCAGCTCGATCGCCTCGGCTTCGCTATCGAACACCTGTAGGGTCAGTACCGGGCCGAACGTCTCGCGCTGGACAATCGACATATTAGGGTCAGTGACGCGCAGCAAGGTCGGGCGATAGAAAGCGCCCTTGGCCAATGGCCCCTCGGTGATTGGTCCGCCGCGAACGATGATTTGAGCGCCGTCGGTGATCGCTTCCTCCACCACTTGGTTGACCCGCTGCACGTTAGGTTTATCTATCAACGGCCCCATTTCGCTGGCGGGATCCGCAGCCGGCCCCACGCGCACGGCTTCCAACCGCGCGGCCAAGCGCTCCGTCAGCGCCGTGGCAATATCCCGTTGCACCAGCAGCCGCGACCCCGTCATGCAGAACTGACCAGCGAATACCGTCAGGGCTTTCACCAGGGTGGGCACTGCGGCATCGAGGTCGGCGTCGTTAAACACCAGCATTGGCGTTTTCCCACCCAGTTCCAAGCCAAAGCGCTTGAGGTGCTGTGCACCCGCAGCGGAAATCGCCCGACCGGTGCTTGTGCTACCGGTGAAACTGATCACCGGAACCTTGGGCGACTCCACCAGATGTATGGAACCGGTCGCACCCAGCTCACTGAACAGATTGATGACGCCACGAGGCAGCGACACCGCCTCACTCATGATCCGTGCTACCAGGCAGTTGGTCTGGGCCGTTTGCCCGGGCATTTTGATCACTGTGGTGCAACCGGCAGCCAGGGCAGGTGCCAGGGAGCGAATCATCAGTACCACTGGCGAGTTCCACGGTACGATGATGCCCGCTACGCCCACTGCTTGACGGATCACCAAGGAAATTTTGCCAGGCTTTGGCTCGGCCGCACGGCCGTATTCGGCGCGAGCAAGAGCAGCGTAGTAGCGCAGTTTGGAGGGCACCATAGTGACCTCAAACTCGGCTTCGGGTCTGATCTTTCCGTTTTCCAGCGCCAGGGTGTCGATCAACTCATCTGCGTTGCGCTCGAAAGCATCCGCCAACTCCAGCAATACCTTGGCGCGCAAGTTACGATCGTCTTTCCAAGGCGTTTCAGCGAACGACCGTTGTGCCGCCTTAATTGCCTGTTGCGCTTCGTTTAAGCCGCCTTCGGCGTATTGACCAATCAGCTCATAGGTCGCTGGGTCGATGGAGTCTTTGTAAACACCGGAGTCCAGCCATTGGCCGTCGATCCAGTTTAAAGCTGGAGTGCTGTTCATAGAGGTAGATTCCTGAGAATTAAACGTAGAGACGGGCAATGTGCTCGGCGGTGGCAATCACAGTGATGTTGGTGGCTACCGAAGGCACATCTGGGAAGATCGAAGCGTCCACTACCCGCAGGCCCTGCACGCCGAGAACCCGCGCTTGCAGATCGACCACCGCTCGCGCATCGCCCGGCCGCCCCATGGGAGCAGTCGAGGTCGGGTGGTGATAGGTATCGAGACTGGCTTTGACGCTGGCCAGCAAGGCCTCGTCGGTGTCGTTGCCTTGGCCAGGGTTGAGCTCGGAATGAATCAACTTATTGAGCGGCGCCGTTGTGCCGATTTTGCGGGACAGGCGGATGCCATCCAGCAGACGCTGGCGATCCTTTTCCTCAGCCAGAAAATTCAGATCGATGTTCGGTGCTACGAACGGATCGCGACTAGCGAGCGTAACTTCGCCTCGGGACAGTGGTCGAGTCAGGGCTACCGCGAGAACGAAGCCAACCTTGGTCGGGCTCTGATCGTGGGGAAACAAGTGGGTGGCCGTAATATGAATATCCAGATCACCGTTCTCGGCTGTGGTGCTGTGAGTCCAGAGTTTTGCACCAATGGCCGGCGACTGGCTGCCAATCACATCAGGCTTGGCGGCATAGGCGTTGTAGTAGAACGGGTGATCCACCAGGTTTTGCCCAACCGGCAGCTCGGCGACCAGTGGAATCTGCAAGGCACGGAGATCCTCCCTCGGGCCAATGCCGGAACGCAGCAGGATCGCAGCGCTACCGTAGGTGCCAGCCGAAAGGATGACTTCACCAGACAGGAGCTTTTCACCGCTGGCCAGTTGCACACCGATTACACGCTTACCGTCGAACAGAACTTTATCTACCAAGCTGTCGGGGCGGATATGCAGGTTGTCGCGGGCTCGCACCTCATCGGTGAGGTAGGCCATGCCGGTGTTGACTCGCACACCGTTGACGATATTCATCGGGTACGGCCCTACTCCGTTGGCGTCAGCACCGTCAAAATCGGTAACCACTTTGTAGCCATTAGCGATCGTGGCGTCGATGAAGGCGCGCTGCATGGGGGTCACATCGGCATTACTGAGTTGATGCACGGGGAGCGGCCCTTCATGGCCGTGTAGCTGGCTGGCACCACTGCTGTGAGTTTCCAGCTTTTTAAAGGAAGGCAGCAGTTCTTCATAACTCCAGCCCGGCAGATCCCAGCGCTTAAAGTCGGTAGGGCGCGCACGGATGGCCACCGCGCCGTTGATTGCCGAGCTCCCCCCCAGCACCTTACCGCGCAAGGCGCCGATGGGGTGGTCGATGTAGCCCGGTCGGGTCTTGTAACCCCATTCAAACTCAGGGTTGCCATTAGCACCGACGATGTCGCTGCTAGCAATGATTTCGGGGTAGTTACGTGGGCCATAGCTATGCCCCGCCTCAAGCACCAACACCTGACGCTTACTGTTCTCGCTCAATCGGCGGGCCAAAACCGCACCAGCCGAACCACCGCCGATGATAATCACATCGACCGGGGTGCCATGGCCTGCACTCTTACCGGTTTTGCCGCTCGATTCCAGAGCCTGCGCCAAACCACTGCCCGCCGCTAAAGTAGCGGCAACCACAACGCCACTTGCCAGTACAGCACGGCGAGCGGGATTGTTAAGGGTACTCTTCATCCGTCTTCTTCCCTGTCAGACGCTAGGTGATGCGCCTGTTGGGAAAAAGCATAACTCAGGGTTCAGATACTCATAAGCTGACAAAAAACGAATCCATGGTTCGTTTTTTTCGAACGCATCAACACTGTTCATTCGAGTGAGCCACCAGCATTTGATCCCACACTGGGGGGCTGCCGATCTGTTCGCTGAGGAAACTAATCAGAGCATGAAGCTTAGGCGAGGCTCTCTGGGATCGCCGGTATACCGCCGAGATGTTGCCGCCACGAGGGGCATAGGGCGCCAATACCTCTTTAAGTTCACCGGCCACAATGGCCTGTGCGGCCAGGAACGTGGGCAAAATAGCTAAGCCCATACCGGCCTTGGCAGCTTCCATGAGTTGATGGCCGTTGTTAGTGCGCATACGACAGCGCACAGGAAACGACTCCAATGCGTTGTTCACCGGTAGCACCCATCTGGCATGTGGTTCGCGATTCACGTAGAGCATGGCGAAATGCTGGGCCAGCTCTTGTGGGATCTGCGGTGTACCGTGAGCGGCCAAGTAGGCTGGGCTGGCACAGATGATATGACGGTTGGGAGTAATGGTTTTAGCCACCAATGAGGAGTCAGGTAACTCACCGATGCGGATGGCCGCGTCAAACGTCTCTTCGTGTAAGTTGACGTGGCGGTCATCAAACTCGACATCCAGACGCAGTTCAGGGTAACGCACAGCGAAGGACGAAAGAATCGGCGCCAGGTAGCGAATGCTGAAGGCCATCGGAGCTGTGAGCCGCAAGCTCCCACGCAAACTCGACTGAGACGCCAGGACGGCGTCTTCAGCATCTTCGACATCGGCCAGAATACGTACGCAATAACGGTAAAATACTTCGCCTGACTCGGTCAGACGGGCCTGACGACCACGCTCCAGCAAGATGCTACCCAGGCGCTTTTCCAGTTTCTGGATCCGCTGGCAGACCATTGACTTGACTGTACCCAAATGCCGAGCGGCTTCGGAAATACTACCAGTGTCCGCCACCATGACGAAAGAATGCATCTCAGACAGTTTGTTCAAGTTTTAATCCAGAGAAAGTTGGGTGCATGTTTTCTACATTGGCATGCACCCTTAAAGTTTTTATGTTAACTGACAGGATTTTTTGATTTCATCGGACAATTTCTCCGCCATCATGATAACGGTCGGATTCAAGTTAATCAGAGGGATCTCGGGGAAAATAGAAGCATCAATAACGCGTAGTCCTTCTACGCCATACACGCGACCTTCCTCATCAACCACCGCGCCAGGATCATCCGGCAACCCCATTGGGGCAGTCGAACAAGGGTGCTGCAAAGTGCCCACGCCTTTTGCCAACGCAGCGCGGATTTGCTCATCACTGTCGTCGGTGGATGAGCCTGGATAGAGCTCTTCCACGATCATGCTCTTGAGTGGTTCTGTCTTGGCCAACTTTCTAGCCAGTCGAAAGCATTCGATCATCCGGTTCATATCATCTTCACTGGTCAGGTGATTCAACTCAATGAAAGGCGCTTCTTTTGGATTGCGACTTTTCAAACGCAGGCTACCGTGGGACGTGCAATGCATCAGTTCCAACCCAAGTGAGAACGCGACGCCTGTTGAGCTCGTTTGCGGATCAAGCAAGTGCGATGGAGAAATACCAATGTCAAGTTCATTAACCGAACTTGCATAGGATGAATTGGTCCACAATTGGGAACCTACCACCGGATGATCTTGCCCCTTCAGCTCTTCTTTCCCACTGAAATTCATCCAGAAAAAAGCATGATCGAGCAGCCGAATACCGACCGGCGCATCTTTTACCATGGGAATGCCCAATGCTTCAAGATCCGTCCTAGGGCCGATTCCCGAGCGTAGTAGAATTGCAGCAGACCCATACGCGCCAGCGCTAAGAATAACTTCTTTTCCGTGAACTTTTTCACCTCCCGCCAATAGCACGGATTGAACCTTGCCGTCTTCAATCAACACTTTGTCTACGATACTTTTATCCAGGACCGATAAGTTTTGGCGACCGCGTACTGCGCGATTGAGATAGGCCATCCCGGTGTTTACGCGTACGCCGTTGATCACGTTCATTGGATTAGGGCCAGCGCCATTATTGGCCTCTGGGTTATTAAAATCGTCAACTTTTTTCGCCCCACAAGCCCATGACGCTTCGACCATTGCACGCTGTACAGGGGTGATGTACTCCCATGACATTTGGTGAATTGGAAGCGGGCCGGTACGGCCGTGCCATTTTTCCTCGCCGTGCGGAGCACTCTCCATTTTTTTGTAATAGGGAAGTACCTCTTCAAAGCTCCAGCCTTTCAGGCCTTTGGCAGTGAAGCGCGCAAAGTCAAAGGGCAAAGCACGACAGGCAACAGCGCCATTGATTGCGGAACTTCCGCCAAGTACTTTTCCACGCGGCGTATATACCGCTTGCGGTTGATCTACCGGAGTTGCAAAGTAACCCCACTCGAAACGTTTATCAGCCTTGGCGGCGATGATATTGCTACTGTAAATCTCTTCTGGATATTCATCGGGTTCAAAGGCTCGACCCGCCTCAACCAACAGAACACTTAGATGTTTGTCTTCCGACAAACGCGCCGCCAATACGGCACCGGCAGAACCGCCACCCAGAATGACAAAGTCGAATACCTTGCTATACACAGTCATCGTTATATCCATATTTATGTGGCGACTTTTATTTGTATCGCTGGTCGCAAAATCCAACGGTGCAGGTTCATGTTCAGCGCGTGGTGTTGAGCGCTTCCGTAATGACCTTGGCCACATCGGCAGGTCGAGACTGATGCGGCACATGGCTGGTAGGCAGCGCCGTCGTTGTTGCGTTTATTTTCCTGGCGAGTGCGCGCTGTAGTTCAGGTGGAATCATGCGATCGCGCTCACTGACGATGTACCACGATGGCTTCTGCTTCCATGCAGCCACGCTGATGCGCTCGTCGAACGCTCTGGAATTGATGGCGCCTTGCGTGGCGGCCATCACCCGCCCCTGCGCAGCAGGCACGTCCGGGGCAAAATCCTGCTCCATACCGTGTTGCGTCAGCGACAAATACCCTGCCTTGTCGGCCACAAATTCGCGCATGCCCGGCGACTGCGGATAGTCTTTGCCAACCTCGGCCGTGGTCTGCCCGACGTCAGGGGCGAAGGCGGCAACGTAGACCAGCGCCGCTACCTTGTCACTTGCACCGGCTTCGGTGATCACACTGCCGCCCCACGAATGCCCGACCAGCACGACTTTGCCCGGTGCCGTTTCAATAGCGCGACGGGTTATGGCCACATCATCGGCCAGCGAATTCAAACCATTCTGCACGGCCCGTACTTTCACACCTTTGGCCTGCAGCAAAGTGATCACCTTCGCCCAGTCAGACCCGTCGGCAAACGCACCATGCACCAGTACCACGGAAGGATCGTTTGCAGCGTTTGCGTAGTACACCGAACCCAGTGTGGCCAACCCCAAAGACATGGCGAGAATCGTCCTGCGTAACATCTGTATCTCCTTTAGTGAACCAACCGACCGGCGGCAATCTAGCCTCGGTACTGCCGTGTGAACCAGTCCCGAATAGTGGGTTTCTCTTTCCCATACAGTGGACGATCGTTCTTGTATAGTTGGCTTCTTTTGGCCGAATGAATGTCGTCCCGTGTTAGATCTCAATGACCTTCAGTACTTTGTTATGGTGGTGGACCACGGTGGCTTCGCGCCGACTGCTCGCGCGTTAGGCATTCCAAAATCCAATCTCAGCCGACGGATTGCACTGCTCGAAGAAAGATTGGGCGTGCGCTTAATCATCCGTAACACCCGGAGTTTCAAGGTGACGGAGTTAGGGCTGACGTATTACACCCATTGCCGTTCAATGCTGAAGGAGGCTGAAGCCGCTGAAGCGGCTGTTGCCATGACCCGTTCAGAACCTGGCGGGTTGCTGCGCGTCACCTGCCCGACGGTATTACTGGAAGAGTGCGTAGGCGGCATGATCACGCGATTCATGGCCATGTACCCGCGTGTCGAGGTGCATTTGGAGGCAAGCGACCGTCAAGTAGACGTGGTCGCCGAGGGCGTTGATCTTGCGCTGAGAGTACGCCCGCCTCCCCTTCAGGACTCGGACTTGGTTACCCGAGTTATGTCGCAGCGGCCACAATGTCTGGTCGCGAGTCCAGCGCTATTGCGCCGCCTAGGCGACCCCCGAGGGCCAGAAGACCTGTCACGCTTCCCCAGCGTCCATCACGGCAGCCCGCAACGTGGTTACAGTTGGACGTTGTTTCATCAAGATGGCGCGGAATTCACTATTCAGCACCGTCCTCAACTTGTAACCAAGGGACTGCCAATGCTGCGGTGCGCGGCGTTAGATAGCGTTGGCGTCGCACAGATGCCCATGTCCCTTGTGCACGACTACATTGATCGAGGGGAATTGGTCGTGGTTTTACCCGACTGGACTCCGAGGACTGAAATGATTTGCGCCGTGTTTGCAACAAGGCAAGGGATGTTGCCGTCAATGCGAATGCTGATAGATTTCATGGTAGCGCAATTCAAGTCGCTGGATGACCCGGCGCGAGGATACTTTGTTTCAGAGGGGGCTAGCCCATTAAGGTAACTTTATTAGAAGACCCGGTGTCCGTGCCGAAGATCTATCTAGCTTCCGTGTTGATCGCTCAACGCCAGGCACTGGTACGCCGACTTGCAAAATCGCCCTCAAGTCTATTTCGTCGAGGCTGATCTCGCCTCGATGGAGTCATCCAATTTGATTGCACAGTTCGCCCAGGAGCAGCTTGGCGGAATTGATGTATTGGTTAACAACGCCGGGTTCATGTTCGAGAAGTCCATTGATGATATGACCGAACAGGACTGGGATCGCATAATGGCTGTCAATCTGCGGGCGCCAGCGTTCTTGTGCAAGGCGTTAGTGCCCCAGATGCGTCAGCGAGGCGGGGCAGCATCATCAACATTGGCTCGATCGAAGGGATAGGCGCCAACCCGGAGCATGCCGCGCACTGTGCCTCCAAGGCCGGCATCCATGGGCTGACCCGGGCCTTGGCAATCGATCTCGGCCGGGACGGTATCCGCTGCAATGCCATTGCTCCAGGATGGATCAATTCCGAGTTGAGTGATGCATACCTCTCCGCTCAAGCTGATCCGCGTGCGGCGCGCCAGGCACTCCTGCGCCTTCACCCGGTCGGACGTACCGGATTGCCGGCGGATGTTGGCGGGACAGTCGTTTTCCTGCCCTGCGAATCATCGGCCTTCATCACCGGGCAGGTGCTGGTGGTGGATGGGGGTCGCACGGCGAAACTGCCACTGCCGTTTTGATCGAATCAGCCCGACTTGCAACGGAGGGAGTCACTTACCCACCTCCGTTGCAAAATTTTGCGGCGGGCAACGCATTGATTACTTGGGCGCTTTGTTCTCTATCAAGCAATTGCCACCATCGACCACCAATAACTCACCGGTAATGTAGCTGGACTCAGGTGAGGCCAGAAACGTAACGGCAGCAGCCACTTCTTCCGGGTGGCCAGCCCTGCCAACCGGGACGTACTTCGCTGCATTCACTTCCTCTGGGGTGCTTGACCCTGTCGCGATCCAGCCCGGCGCGACCGAGTTCACAGTAATTCCATAACGCGCGACCTCAAGGGCCAGGCTCATGTTCATACCCACCATTCCGGCTTTTGCCGCGGCATAAGCCGCCTCACCCGGATTACCGGCTCGAGTGCCAGTCGTGGAGCTGACATTGACGATACGGCCGTAGCGTCTATAACGCATCCCCGGCAAAATTCCACGGGTCAATAGAAAGGCGGTTGTCAGATTCCGAGCAATAGAAAGATTCCAGCTATCGACACTCATGTCCGCCAGATCGGCAAAAGGCTCGGGATGACCCTGCGCGGCCATGCCGGCATTGTTCACAAGAATATCGATTCGTCCCCATACCGATTCGGCCCAAGTGGTAAGTTCAAGGACTTGAGCCTCTTCACTCAAGTCCGCCGCACGGCCTTGCACTTCAAATCCTGCGGCACGTAACTCCTCCACCCGATCATGGATGCGAGCGCTGCTGCCTGTGACTATCAACTTAACGCCCTGGCTGCCCAGACGCTTCGCAATCGCAATGCCAATTCCGCGTTCACTGCCGGCGCCACTCACAAGCGCTACCTGACCACTCCAGTCCGCAACCATCGTCTTTTGCTCCTGTCGTCCGGGATTAGTCCCTAAACCCATGGCAGTCTAGGGGAGAGAAATCAGCTGAGCCAATCTGAGTGGTACTACATGTTCACGTCTTCGCTTTGATCGCATACAGCCCACCGATAATCACCAACACTGCGCCGACAACCACCCAGGTGTCGGGGCGCTCGGCAAAAACGATCACACCAATCAAAGTGGCGAACACCAGAAGCGCATAGTTGAAGGGCTGCAGGGTGGATGCGGTCGCGTATTTCAGAGCTTGGATGAGGAGAATCTGAGCGACTACTCCCCAATGACAGGATCCCCATCAAGAGGCCCCGGACTGGAGTCGGAGAAACCCATGCTGGCAACCCCGCAAATGTGATCGTCAGGGCACCGACACCCGGGTTTCACCCACGGCTAACATCGCTCGAATGATTTGCAGCCAAGGGTGCTTACTCCGAAACGATTCCTTGACCCGACCCTGGTAGGCGGCATATCCGAGGGCAAAAACGACGAACATCCAATAACGCACCATGACCAGTTGGGCAACCGGGAAATCTTTGACAAGCACCTGGGTTATACCGTCCTGGCTGGCAAAAATCAGCATTGAAAGCAGGCAGAGGAAAACCCCGAGTTGGGACCTTACGACACCAGGATTTGCGGCAACGGTGGGCGTAGTTAAGTGCGGAGTGTTTTTTGTTCGGTCGCTCTTCAATCGCACCTCGGTCATGCCCTCCTCCATAAAATGTCAGCAACATCCGGTTCTCTATTTCACCAGCCGCGTTTCTCTCGAAGGCCGGTAACCAAAATACGAGCTGTAGCATTTGCTGAAATGGCTCGGTGAAACAAAGCCGCATACGACCAGCACGTCAACCTGAGACAACTCTGTGTGCTGAAGCAATCGCCGTGCTTCGGTAATGCGTATTTCCAGATAATACCTTTGCGGCGTGGTACCCAGTTGTTCTTTGAACAAGCGCTCTATCTGTCGACGGGAACGTCCGGCATAGACCGCCAGTTGATCCATTTGCAGCGGCTCTTCAAGATTGGCATCCATAAGCTTGACCACCTCTTTAACGGGGGCGCTCAACGAGATGTTCTGCGTCGGTTTGATACGCCGATACCGCGACTCTTCGAAGATAGAATGTCTTCGAAGCCTTCGACGAGCGCCTTGCCGTGCAGCCCCTTGATCCACTCCAAGGCCCTGTGAAAAGCACCTAGAAGCCGTGAGCCTGTCTCGATCCATGACAAATGCTTCACTGGTGACATGCGTGACTTTTGAAATTTCTGCGAGTGCGGGTCGGTGCTCGGTATGAATCGCACAACGATACCCTTCAAGCAAACCTGACACGCCCAAAAACCACGCTCCATTTCACACCCCGGCCAGTGTGATACCAAGTCCCGATGCTGTTTGGAGGATGCTGATCAGCTCGTGATTGACTTTGAGTTCGGTGCGGTGGTGCTGCGACCTCCAAACGCGCATCCGGTCGAATCACCAGGCCGAGATCACTCGTTACCTCACCATCCTGCAATCCAAAGGTGCGTGACGAGAACAACGTAGGACGCAAAAGGTTGGCAGTGACCATCGTATCGAGCTCCTGCGTAAATGCAGGCAGCGAGAAGTGCTCGAGCAGTAAAAATCCTGCGCGAGCATGAGCCGCCGGCTCACTCCGAGTCTCTTCCAGATAGCGCAGGTTTTTACCTTTCATACACCCGCTGAAATCCCGTCGTTCGATCACGTTACGCCTCGCTTCTTTACACTGACGAACTAAGCCATTGTGCAAACCACGGTTGAATCTGCGCATCCGAAGAATCAACCGCTGACGCCGTGACCAACTCTTTATGCGAGCTGGAACCCGTGGGTTAGAGGGTCTTTGTCATCAACGAAAATGGTGTTGTGACCTATCACGTCAGCCCAGCCGCTGACACGTGGCTTCATGCCGTCGAAGGTTCCGACTTTTACCGGCGTCTCAACCTTTCTTTCGTAGATCGTACCGATCAGACTTTCAAGTCGGTAAATGTCGCCGACGTTCAGCCGCCCCTTTCCAAAGAGCTGAGCCATCCGGGCAGAGACACGCTGCCGCCAACGAAAGACCAGGTTGGCATTGACGTCATGTTCGCGAGCGATCAACGACACGGAGGCGCCAGACTGGAACGTGGCTTCGACAACTTTGCGTTTGAACTGGCGGAAAGTTGGGGCGGCGACCGGGTCGACGGACTGGGGGGATGATATCCAAGATAGTGTCCGCTAAAAAATGATGGACACTATTTTTGCTGATTTTGGAGGGTCTCAGGGTGGGTACTGGCCGGACGGTTACGGCCAAGCCGTGATCAGTTACATCATTTAAAGGAAATCGCGCTGAATGGAATAAATCCATAAATGTTTCATGCTCACTTCGACTTTCAGATAGAAAATGGTATCGCGAAACTCTGGAGTGAAAAGTCTCATCTGGCATGGATTTTGTTCGTCTAGCGCTCAGGTGATTTATTTTATTTGATGGGCGCTGAGAAGCAAGCGCCTACACGGAGATTCGCTACTTTGCAACATGGATTTTGGATGCGGCGACCAGTGTCAAGTCGCCAAAGACTGGAAATTGATGAGATGAGTGTGGTTTTTTGTGTCTGAAGTATCAGTGATTCAGGTAGTGGCAAGCTATGCGATTTATTGACTCTGCATTGTGCTCATATCCATTTTCATTTCAATATCCATTTGCATTTCTGGACTCAGCGTTCCTAACCAAGCGACAAGGCACACTATCACTATTGCAACGGAGAACTCCAGCGTCATACTACGTCGTAAAGCGTTGACGGCGACAACGTGGTCCCCTTCCTTGATTGAGCGCGCTAATAGCGGGCTCAAATGGAAGCGATTTAGCGTCGCCAATATGATCATCCCTGCGAAGAGTAAAACCTTCAGAAATAGAAGCATGCCATAGTTAGTGAGCATCACCTCGTCCAGGGTTGGACCTACAATGAAAAGGTAATTTGCTATTCCAGTAATGCTTAAAATCACAACGATCAGCGCACCAGCTGATTCAAATCCAGTCAGGACACGGGAGAGAGTCCGTACTTCCTGTCCGCCGTTTAGTCCCTTCGCACGCAGTAGTAAAGCGAATGCGGCCAGTGCTCCCATCCAACCGCCGGCAGCCAAAAGGTGAAGGATATCACTAGTGAAGTGTATATAACGACGATTGCCTTCGTCCATAGCGCCATGCCCTGTCCACGCCAGGGTAGCGAGAGCTATAGCACCGAAGACGGTAACCGCCCATAGACTGAGTGTTGGAAAGCGCTTGTTAAGTGTGACGGCAATACCTGCCAGTATAAGTACTGCTATTCGGACCATCCAAGTGAGCCCGACGTCGGTGCCAGTAAGAACCATTTCGAAGATGTGGTGGTGAAGTTCCATAAATTCTGAAACGCCGCTCATTGCTTTCGCAAGTAACAACATAGCGGCAAGAGACAGAAGTACACCAACAAATGCGGCACCGAAAAGGAGCGACTCAAAGTTCAAGACAGCGCCGGATACCCGTTCCTTGCCCCTGAGGCTATACAAGCCAAAAATGGCTAATCCAAACAGCAGCATCAGGTCTAAGTATAGAGCGAAGCGAAGGGCGATGTTGATTGAGTCGCTCATGAATCATTTCACTTTAAAAGAGAAGTTGCCTGTGATGGGGTGGGTGTCGGAAGAGACCGCTCGCCATTCGACCTTATAAGTACCGGTGGTTAGCGGAGCTGCGGGTGTGATAACCATCATTTTCGGGTCGTCGCCACCTGCGACGCCTGCTTTAACACCCATGGGGGAATTTGGCATACCCGGCATGTCAGTCATGATCAGCTTAGCCCCCGAAAACTGTGTCGTTAGGTTCTCCGAGAAGTGCAATTCGATCTTGGAAGGTGCCGCAGACGTCGAGCCTTCCGCCGGGGTAGAAGACACCAGCTTGGGATGCGCCTGGGCGATAGCGCTCACGAGCAAACCGGCGGTAAGTACAACAGCTACGGTAGTAGTTTTAAAGAAAGACATGCAAGACTCCTCACAGCATAAGCTGTTGGTTCGAGGTTTGGTGGAGTAGATCTAATTTTTACTTCTCAATTCCGGTTCAAAACCACAGGCGAATACCAAGCGTATGTCGCCTACTGAAGCTAGGTAACAGATCAGGGTGACCGCGCTATAGAGCTAGGACACGATGCCACATGACTGCCGACTGTTGGATTACATTTCAGTAAGCTTTGCGCGTGCTCTCTGGTCCAGAATTGTAGGGTGTCATCCGGCACTCGGAAGTTCCATGTGGAAGGCTGTTTTTCCATTGAATGAGGTACACCAGATCTTGCCTTCATGGGCTTCTATGATCGACCGCGTAATTGAGAGCCCCAGCCCAGCGTTGCTGGGGCTTCCTTCGCGCCGGGCCGGATCTGCGCGGTAGAAGCGATCGAAGAGCTTTTCAAGGTGCTCGGGCGCGATGGTCTCTCCAGGGTTTTCGACCGTCACTATTGTCGATGTGTTTTTTTGTTGGATGTCGATCCTGATGGTTCGTCCCTCAGGGGTGTAACGTAGAGCGTTCGACAGCAAGTTCGAGATGGCTCTGTGCAACATCAACACGTCACCCCGGACACGTCCTGCTCCCGAAACAGTCAATTCGATACCGCGCTCATCCGCGAGCAGGCGGTAGTATTCGAGCAGTTTCTCCACGACGTCCAGTAGGTCTATCGGTTTGTTCTCAGGCTTGATCAATCCGTTATCGGACTTCGCCAGGAAGAGCATGTCATCAATCATCCGCGACATACGTTTCAATTCATCCAGATTCGAATACAGATTGTTTTCGTAGTCCTCAGTATCCCTCTTCCTAGAGAGCACCACTTCGGTATGGGTCATCAGGTTGCTGAGCGGGGTGCGCAACTCGTGAGCAATGTCCGCTGAAAAATTTGATAGCCGGACAAAAGCATCATCCAGCCGGGATAACATCGCATTGAACGAGGACACCATCTGTTGCAGCTCTTTTGGGACCAGCGCCAAGGGGATGCGTTCTTTCAGTGATTTGGCTGACATCGACGCCGCGACCATGGTCACCTGACGAATAGGACGCATGCCACTGCGTGCAACCATCCAGCCTAAAGTGGCGCTGACGAGCGCACTGATCACCAGCCCTACCCAGAACCATCGCTGGAGCGTCTCGAAGAAGGACATGTGTTGAGTAACATCAAAGATCAAAATTACGGTCAACGGCTTGTTCTGACCGGTGACCGTCGCTGGTGCGGTCAAACCACGGAACATCTGCTCCTGGTCCTGCCATTCCCACACAGTGTTGTTTGTCGTCGAGATGAACTCTTTCGGAACATTTACTGGCCCTGGATCAGCGAAAATCAGCCTCCCGTCACTGTCAAGGATCAGGGCCGTCAAATCACGGTGAGCTCCGAGCAAAGCCTGCAATTCGGGCTTTAACTCGTCGAATTGATCGATACTATTCAGCTCTCCCAAAATTCTTTGGGTCGAGTGGAGTTTTTCGTTCAGGGCCTGCTGATCGAGCATTAAGAAGTGATGCCGGCTGAGGTTATTAAAGCTGAGCCCGGCGACGGTTAGCACCGCCGTTACCGCAAGCATGAACATCAGGCTCATGCGTGTAGTCAGGGATAGACGGTTCATTCCGATTCCGATTCCGAAGCCGGTGCATCGAGCATGTAGCCCATGCCGCGGCAGGTCTGGATCAGCTTGACCTCAAACTCGTCATCAATCTTCGCCCTAAGCCTTCGCACCGCAACCTCGATTACGTTGGTATCGCTGTCGAAGTTCATGTCCCAGACTTGCGAGGCAATGAGCGACTTCGGCAGCACTTCGCCTCGGCGCCGGAGCAGCAGTTCCAGCAGCGCAAACTCTTTGGCCGTAAGATCTATGCGTTTACCTCCCCGAATAGCCCGGCGCTTGAGCAGATCTACCTCTAGATCAGCCAATTTCATATGGGTTGGTGAGGCTACGTTATTACCACGACGTAGCAGCGTCCTGACCCGAGCCAGCAATTCAGAAAATGCGAAAGGTTTGATTAGGTAATCATCAGCTCCGAGCTCAAGACCCTTGACTCGATCTTCAACACGGTCTCGCGCAGTCAGAAAAAGTACCGGGACGTCCTTCCCTGACAAACGCACCTTCTGAAGGACTTCCCACCCATCCAGTCCCGGCATCATGACATCCAGAATCAGCAGGTCATATGCTTCGCTCAGGGCGTGTTGAAGGGCCTCAGTGCCGTTGGTGAAACGATCAACATTAAACCCCGCCTCAGTCAGGCCCTGTTGCAAATAGATACCTATTTTCGGTTCGTCTTCAGCAACCAGAAGTCTCATGGGGTGGCTCTCGAAGTGATAATGGGCTGAGTTTGCATTGAATAGGTCCCGCCAACCAGAAGCTGACAGAAATGTAATCCTGGCTTCAGGTGGATGTCAGCCAGCGTTGTCTAGGGTTGGATCATGAGCACTTTCAACTCGGCCTCGGTATGGGCTGAGGGCGGCGGAGATCGAGTGATGGAACGCATGGAAAACATGCGGGATGTAGCCGAAGTCGTTCTGGTGCAAGCCGAAAAAGCCCCCGAGGGACAACGCCTTGCGTACATGAAAGAGCATATGGACATGCTTAGCAATCTCATGAGCGAACTTCATAAAGATCATCCCGACGCGTCGATGACACCTCGACAGCATCTTGCCTGGATGGAGAAGCACGACAAAATCGTCGATGACGTTCTGAGCCAAATGCAACGTGAGCACAAACTGATGCTTTCAGAGAAGCATCCGTAAAGGCTCTATGTTCATGGTTTTCCGTGCCTCATCAGGTTCAAACGGCGTCGCTTAGACGCCGAGTTTTATTTCAGATACTGACCGAAAGTAGTGTTCAGGTCAGTTAACTGGCAACTCAGTCTCCTTAGCATAACCCCTGCTACTCACTTTCACTTTGAGGTCTCTATGAAAGCGAAATTTGCTATCCCGGTTTGCGCTGCAATAACTTTTTTCCTCGGTTCTACAGCCATGGCCAGCGTTGGTCACGGGAAAGATGACATTGGTCAGCCTGGAGTATCGGCCGAGGTTACCCGCACGGTTGAAGTGAAAATGGGCGATATCTCCTTTGAGCCCAAAAACATAGATGTTAAACCTGGAGAGACGGTTCGCTTCGTTCTGCGCAACGAAGGCTCGCTGCTACATGAATTCAACATCGCCAAAGCAGCTGCTCATGCCGCGCATCAAAAAGAGATGGCCGCTATGCTCCAGAACGGCACGCTCAGTCCTACCGGAAAAGGGCAAGTCATGAGCGATATGGGGCACAGCATGGGGGGGATGAAGATGGTCGGGATGGCGCACAACGACCCGAACAGTGTTCTGATCGAACCTGGAACAACCAAAGAGCTTATCTGGACCTTTTCCAAGACCACAGGCCTGGAGTTTGCCTGCAACGTTCCGGGCCATTATCAGTCGGGAATGGTGGGTCAGTTTGACGTGAAGTAAACGCGGCTTGATCGATATCACAGCCTCAGAGCGAGCGTTGACTACTCTGAGTCGCAGACGTCACCGCAGCTCTTGCCAGGACACTGAGGACCACATCATGACTAACCATCCGCATTCGGTTGGACATTCGCCTTCTTCCTTCTGGAGGAGCAAAACAGGTGTCGTACTGATCATGCTGGTTGCGATCGGTGTTTTCTACGTCGTCCGGGAACACTTCGGCCACATTTCACCTTATCTGCCCTATCTGATCCTGTTGATCTGCCCGTTGATGCATTTTTTCGGGCACGGTCACGGCGGTCATGGTCGACACGTGAGCTCGGAATCCAACAAGGACGATAAAGGGAACTAGTCATGTCTAACACCACGAGTTACCGAGGTCATGATCACGTTCATCCGATAAAATCTCACGTGATGCTGCGAATCCGTCGGGTCCCAATCCCGCTGGTAACACCGAGCCCGCGGCTGAGCCACCGCTGGGCACTGAATACACTTGCCCCATGCACCCAGAGATACGACAACCAGGCCCCGGCAGCTGTCCTAAATGCGGCATGGAATTAGAACCTGCGATGCCAAGGCTGGAAACGGAGGAAAACCCCGAGCTCAGGATTTCACCCGTTGCTTCTGGTGGTCGTTGCCATTAACCGTAATCGTGACCGTGCTCGCCATGGCGGACACTCCTTTGTTTGTCTTAGACGTATCGGGCATTGGTTGCGGTAGCTGTGTTAGCAAAATTACCAAAGCCATTCAGTCGTTGGATAGCGAGGCAGCGGTTTCGGTCGACCGTGCTATCGGCAAGGTCAACGTTGAAGCATTGAAAGCCCAGAGCGAGTCCGCGCTGCTGTTGAAGCGTTGGGTTTTCCTTCCAAGGTCAGCGCCTGAGTGCGCTGATCTGCTCCAGCGTTAACGCCCACATGCACAATTCTCTTGGGCTCATTTCAGATATGAGCGCAGGGCCGAGATGACCTGATCCAGGTCTTCTTGACGTTGTTCTGGTGTGACGGCTTCAGCCCCCAGATGCTCACGGATATGCCCTTCAAGCACCTCTGCCATCAATCCGTTCACCGCGCCCCTCACCGCTGCGATCTGTTGCAAAACAGCGGAGCACTCCACCTCTTGTTCCAGCGCACGCTCCAGCGCCTCTGCTTGTCCCTTGATGCGTCTGACACGAGTCAGCAGTCGTTTCTTGTCGTGAATGGTATGTGGCATGCGGCGGTACCTTCTTCAAGTATCTATACTGGGGTATAGTATATTTTTGCTCATTAAGCAGGACTGCAACCCATGTCATCTCCAGCAATCTCCGACGGTCAGGGCCACTCTCACGTTTTCGACGAGGGTAACCCCTTAGCTGAGAAAAACACCCGTCGAGCGATGATTCTAACTGCATTGATGATGGTTGCAGAGATTGCCGGTGGATGGTTCTACAACTCAATGGCACTGCTTGCTGATGGCTGGCATATGAGCTCTCATGCCTTGGCCTTGGGACTCTCTGTCCTGGCTTATGCGGCTGCAAGACGATTTTCCAATGACACCCGCTTTGCCTTCGGGACTTGGAAAATGGAAGTTCTAGGGGGTTACACCAGCGCGATCCTGCTGATCATGGTGGCGGGGTTGATGCTCTATCAATCGATTGAACGGTTGATCTCCCCTTCTGCAATTCACTACGACCAGGCGATCGCTATCGGTGTTGTGGGATTACTCGTGAATATCGCCTGCGCCTGGTTACTCAAGGATGGTCATGCCCACACACATCACGACCACGATCATGGGCATGGGCATGGGCATGGGCATGGGCACGGGCATCATGACTTGAACCTGCGTTCCGCTTACATGCATGTATTGGCGGACGCCGCTACGTCGGTGCTGGCCATTCTGGCGTTGATCGGGGGCAAATTCTGGGGGGCGGCGTGGCTTGACCCAGTCATGGGCATAGTGGGTGCCGGATTGGTTGCGAGCTGGGCGTATGGTTTGATTCGTCAAACCAGCCGCGTATTGCTGGATGCGGAAATGGATTCCCCTGTCGTCGAAGAGGTCCGGGAAGTCATCGCCTCCAGCCCCATTTCTGCACAGATTAGTGACCTTCATGTATGGCGTGTAGGTAAAGGGAAATATGCCTGCATCCTGAGTTTGACGACTGACCAAAATGCGACACCGGCTTACTTCAAAGACCTCTTGTCAGTGCATGAGGAACTGGTTCACATCACTGTTGAGCTTAACGCGGCCTAAAGCAAAGGCGTAACTGGCCTCCGCACGCGTGAAGAGGCCTGTTCACATTGAAGCCCAGCCCAGGGCTGGGCTTTTGCGACTTAGTGGCAGTGGTAGTCGTTCGTCTTATGGTTGCGATGGCAACCTTTTGAATCAGTGCCGCCGCTATACGCGAAGGCAGCCATGGAAAAAATCGAGATAACGGCAGAGATCAGAAGGACAGATAGTTTCATTGGGCTAATTCCATGCTCAGGTTTTTATGAAGGGTGAGGACTCTCACGCCTTGCAGCGTATGGCTACGTGCCTTCATTGAGCAAGTGTGCTTGCTTAGTCCCCTCAGCATTCGACGCGGTAAGTGACAGGACCTTTTCTTGAGCTAACACAGCCAATAGCTTAGGATCGCCTAATATCCCCCTGGGGAGGATACGAATGCTTCGCTCAAAGCTAAGCCATTAGTCCTTTGCGGTTGAGAAGTTCTGCAACCTTTCTCGGCAAAGATGGGCTTGGTCCTTGACGTCGGCGTCGTGATAAGTATTCGTCGTAAACCCTCCTGACCAAGCGCTTGGCCGCCCGAGACTTCAAATGCTGAAAATCCTGGCTAACCGAACATACCGACATCTCTTCCTGGCTCAAGTGATTGCCCTTGTCGGAACAGGCCTCGCGACTGTTGCGCTGGGGTTACTGGCATTCGATCTTGCGGGAGCACAGGCCGGGGCAGTGCTCGGCACCGCGCTGGCAATTAAAATGACCGCCTATATTGGCGTAGCACCGATTGCGGCGGCTTTTGCGGAACGTCTGCCGCGACGGGCGATGCTCGTATCACTGGACTTGGTGCGAGCCCTCGTTGCGCTTGCCCTGCCTTTCGTCACGGAAGTATGGCAAATCTACGTGCTGATTTTTGTACTTCAATCGGCCTCTGCTGCATTCACCCCGACCTTCCAGGCCACCATCCCAGACATACTGTCGGATGAAGAGGATTACACTCGCGCCTTGTCGTTATCTCGCCTTGCCTACGATCTTGAAAGTGTCGCCAGCCCCATGCTCGCAGCCGTACTGCTGACGGTGATCAGTTTCCATAACCTATTCGTCGGAACGGTGATTGGCTTTCTGGCCTCAGCAGCGCTGGTCTCGACGGTATTACTGCCAAAGGCGAAGACGACTCAAAGGCGCAGTATCTTTGAGCGAACCACCCGAGGATTGCGCATATTTCTGGCCACACCGCGCTTGCGGGGACTACTAGCCCTTAATCTAACGGTGGCTGCGGCCAGCGCCATGGTCATCGTTAATACCGTTGTGTTGGTACAGTCTCGATTCGCTTTGCCTCAGAGTTCAACCGCATTAGCGCTCGCTGCTTTTGGGGGTGGATCTATGATCGCCGCACTGATTTTACCTCGCCTTCTGAAAGGCATAAAAGACCGGACAGCAATGCTGTTTGGCGGTGGGATCCTGGTTGCGGGCTTGGCAGTTGGCATCAACCTGAGCACCTACAACTTCCTGCTGCCTCTGTGGTTGGTACTCGGTGTGGGATATTCCTTGGCACAAACGCCCAGCGGACGACTGCTGCGTCGGTCGTCGCATGCCGAGGATCGTCCAGCCCTTTTTGCAGCGCAATTTGCACTTTCCCATGCCTGTTGGCTGATCACTTATCCACTGGCCGGTTGGCTGGGCGCCAATATCAGCCTCACTGCCTCTTTCGTGGGACTTGCCATCGTGGCAGGTGGAGCATTGGTGGTCAGCGTCGTGATTTGGCGTCCTGCTCATGACCAAGAGTCTATTAGGCACACCCATCAGAATCTGCCGGACGGCCACACTCATTTAGAAGGTCACGATGGAGCGAGTCACGAACACCCTTATGTCATCGATGATCAGCATCGTCGATGGCCGTATTGATCACAGGGCATTCATGATTTTCTGAGTTTGATCACCCACAGTTCAGACTAGAAAACGAAGGGCCTGTAATGCGACAAGGTGACCCGGATAGAACCAGTAACCCCAGTGTTGCACTGGCCATACCTTGAACGTGAACGTCTGGCGCAGAAGCCAAAGTCCGATCAGCGGAGCGGTAAAAGCCATACTTAAAGCCAGCAATGGATAGGTCTCAAACTCCGCAACGGCGAGGCAGAAAAAGGGAAAAGAGAGTCTTCCAGGAATGAACAGGCTGCTCATGTCTAGCCACAGCAACCGAAGGTGATCGATCACCATGGTCAGCATCGCGAGCCACTTGATCAGGTCAAGGCTGCTGCTACGGCTACTGGATGGATTGTGTTGAGTTGAACTGGCGGTCGTCATATCCAAGGGTTAGATCCGCCCTGCTACAAGAGTTCAGCGAAACTGGGCATGTCAGACCTAGAGGTACTTGGTGATTTGCTTGAACGCTTCCAGCGGTGCACGCTCGCCATTGTTTAAGGCTGAGACGGTATTCTCCAGGCAGTGATCGATATGATCCTGGATGAGCGTTCGCTTGGCCTGACACACTGCTTTTTCAACGGCATGCAGTTGCTGGGCGATGTCGACGCATTCGCGACCTTCTTCTATCATGGTGATGATGCTGCGTAGATGGCCGTCCGCACGCTTGAGGCGCTTGATAATGGCATCATGACTTCGGTGAGTGTGGGGATGGCTATGTTTGTGTTCATCCATGGCTTGAGCCTTTGGTCTCAATGAATTACGCTGGCATGCTATCCCCCTAGGGGGGTTAGGTCAAACGCATCACCGCAGTAAAAAAGCGAGTTAAAAGACGATCAACATGCTCAGTAGATCCCTGACAAAAACGGTGGTATTCGCGCTTGCTCTCGCCGTTTTGATGGCTTGGGCCGGGCATACCTATACGTTGTCGGTGGCGACGAAACAGCCTGCCTGGGAGATTAAGCAAGACGCCTACCACTCCCACGGCGAGCAAGAAGCCTCACTTTCCTGCGCGAGCTGTTCAGATCACTTTCATTCGCCGCTGACCCCAGACCACCAGCACGAGACACCGCAGCTCACTTCCCTGTTGATTTTGGCCGAACAACCCAAGCTATCGGTGCGGGTTGATGCCCCGCAATATGCAGTTCCCCGTCCGCCGATATTCTTGATCAAGCGCCCACCCCGTCCTTCGTTCGCATCCTGACCATGGCCGCGCTGCGGCCCAAGATCACTGCAACGTAGGATTTTATCCATGCATTCGCACTCTATGAGCGGCGTGGGCGCATTCACTGTGCCCTCCTGTCGCCCGCTACTGCTGCTGTTTTTGTTTATCGCTTCACTCTTCTTTGGCATGCCCGAGGCGCTGGCTCACGCCGTTGCCGAGGGGGACAAGGGTTTCATCCAGGAAAGTTCTGGCGTCATGTTGCTGCCCTTTATCTACATGGGCGCCAAGCACATGATGACGGGCTATGACCACTTGCTGTTCCTCTTCGGGGTGATCTTTTTCCTCTACCGCCTGAAGGATGTAGGCCTCTACGTCACGCTATTTGCTGTGGGCCACTCGGTCACGCTGCTGCTCGGTGTGCTCACGGAAATAAGCATCAGCTCCTACGTGATCGACGCCATCATCGGCTTCTCGGTGGTGTACAAGGCGCTCGACAACCTGGGCGCGTTCCAGCGCTGGCTCGGTTACCAACCCAATACCAAGGTGGCCACGCTGGTCTTCGGCCTGCTCCATGGTTTTGGTCTGGCAACCAAGATCCAGGAGTACGAAATCTCGCCCGACGGGCTGATTCCCAACTTGCTTGCGTTCAACGTCGGCGTCGAGATAGGCCAATTGCTGGCCCTTAGCTCGATTCTCATTCTGATGGGGTATTGGCGGCGCACCGCCAGTTTTTGGCGCCACGCCTATGCCGCCAACGTCGCCATGATGAGTGCCGGTTTCCTGCTGATGGGTTACCAGCTAGTCGGCCTGTTTGTCTCTGCGTAAGGAATTCTGACCATGTTCAATACTCCACTTCCAACCGTTAACGAATTACCCAACAGCCGCCAGTTAGTGCGTTCGACAGTCATCGCGCTGCTCACCGCAGTCGGCCTTTTGGTGACGGTCGTCATGCCTTCGGAATACGCCATTGATCCAACAGGCGTGGGCCGAGCATTGGGCCTGACGCAAATGGGTGAACTAAAAATCACCCTCGCACAAGAGGCCCTGGCCGATGCCGCTCCACCACAACCCGTCGCGGCCGCTCCGGCTTTGCAAGTCGCACAAGTTCAGCCTGCGGCAAAGCCGGTAGCGGAACCTGTGGTAGCCGGCCCTGCGTCAAAGACTGATCAGATGACCGTCACGCTCAAGCCAGGTGAAGGGACAGAGATCAAGCTGGAAATGTTGAAGAACACCACCGTCAGCTATGAGTGGACAACGGCTGGGGGCCCTGTGAATTACGACACCCATGGTGAGCCCTACAAGGCAGAAAAGGGCTATTTCCACAGTTACACCAAAGGCAAGCAAGTCAAAGGCGATAAGGGCGAGTTCACCGCCATTTTTGACGGCACCCATGGCTGGTTCTGGCGTAATCGCAGCAACAGCGACGTGACCATCTCACTGAAAACGACCGGTGATTACCTGAGCGTTAAACAGTAATCCAAAGACGACCGCTCTTCTGCCGAAAAGGCAGGGGCGACCTGACCACAGAGGCTTAACCTCAGGATTTTAGGAAAGACTTTTCCATGAAAACTTCAGCAACGTTGTTCCGCTCGATGCTCTTGATCTGCTTTTTGGGCCTGATGACTGCATGCAGCGGCGGCGAGAAAGAAACAACCTCCGAGAGCGCTGAGCACGGGCACTCGCACGAGTGATACCTTGAAAACAAGCGAGGCCGCAAATGCGGTCTTGCTTTTCTGCCCTTATTCCTTAAGCACCAGCAACCTCGTCATCCGATGCTCTTCAACGCCAACTACCGTCGTGCTCCCCCCCTCCCAATCGAGCTTGTTCCCGATGATCGTCACACGATCCGTAAGCGGATGGTGAACACACCTACCGAACTCCAGCATTAAGGGCGATGGTGTCCGCGTATTTTTAAGCGGACGCGATTGCCCTTATCGCCAGGATTTTCATGCGCCAACGAAGCTCTTACCCCAAACCGTTCAAAGCCCAGGTCGTCCAGGAGTGCCTGCAACCTGGAGCGACGATTTCCAGCGTAGCCATCCATCACGGCATCAACGCCAACGTTATCCGCAAGTGGCTACCGACTTACCGGGATCAATCAGTTGCAACCCTGCCGGCCTTCGTTCCGGTAAAACCGGCACCCAAGCGCGCAACAGAAGAGACGGTGATCATCTCGCTGCCTTTGGGTGATAAATCTATCACGGTAAAGTGGCCAGCCTCGGATCCGGACGGCTGCGCGTGTTTCATCGTGGCCTGGCCCAATGATTCGCGTCGATGCCACCTGGCTCGCCACCAAGCCCATGGACATGCGCGCCGGCACTGAGACTGCATTGGCCAGAGTGGTCGAGGCGTTCGGTGCGGCGAAGCCGCACTGCGCTTACCTCTTTGCCAACCGCCGGGCCAACCGGATGAAAGTCCTGGTGCACGACGGCGTCGGTATCTGGCTGGCGGCGCGGCGCTTGAACCAAGGCAAATTTTACTGGCCAGGCATCCATCGTGGGAGGGAGGTCGAACTCGACCCCGAACAACTTCAGGCGCTGGTACTTGGGTTACCCTGGCAACGAGTCGGTGCGGGCGTCACAATTACACTGCTTTAAATGCTGCCTTTTAGCAGAAGCAGTCGGGCTGCTTTGGTAAAATCCACACCATGGTGCGACACGAGATCGCGTGTTCAACTGTTTAACTTCAATAGGTTAGCAGTCAAACACGTGTCGTAAGCTCTGGATCTCATTGCTCAACTCCGCTTTCTGGAGTAACGAGCCTGACGTGTATCCGTCAGTTCACTAGATCGGCATGCGTCAGGAGCCAATCTTGGGGTGTGAAGCCCGATCAACAATGTCCCTCCCGCAAGAGAGTGCAACCCGGTAACGGGATGCGCAGCACAACCGAATTGCACGGTAGTACGGGGACTAGTGACCCAACCCGCATGGCTAACATATGTGAATCGTCGACAGAACCCTCGTAAGGATTGACGGGCCTACGGCAATTATCGGCCCCAGCCAAAAAAAAGGCATTGCAGCCAGCCATTCCTGTCATGTAATGGGATGCGGTACTAGAAGCGCTGCCGGGGGATAGACGAAGCCTAAACGGGGAATTGATGCGATTCAGGGAACGTGGCAATCCCGACCACTCGCCTTACCATCCACATCGGCAAGGCAGACTTTCCGCAAGGGACGTTGATGAGTGTGGGGAATAGGAGGATGCAAAAAGCAAAGGGCCGTCTGTAACGGATGGCATACCGGTTTCAACATTACCGGCAGGGGCAACCCTGGCTGACGTGCATCTGGTTTACGAGCGCAAATACAACTGTTGATTCCGTCGAACTATGAAGTTAGCACGGGTACACGCTAAGAGATCCTGTGCAAACAGTTTCTAACTTCGAGCAGGACTGTATGAATACGCAACCACCGACTTCGGTTACGTCTGCGTCCTTGGATGGGGCCATGAATTGGTACGGTCTCGATTGGGCCAGAATTCAAACCTCCGTTCGGAAAACACAGTTGAAAATTGCGCAGGCAACAAGGAAGGCCGACTGGCGAAAGGTGAAGCGCCTGCAACGCATGCTAACTCACTCGTTTCATGGGCGATGCTTAGCTGTGCGGCGAGTCACGGAGAACCGGGGTCGCAGGACGCCGGGGGTCGATGGCGAAACGTGGGAGACGCCCCAAGCCAAACTTCGAGGGGTGATGTGTCTATCGATCAAGCGGGGTTACTGTTCTAAACCGTTGAGGCGGGTATGGATACCGAAACCTGGCAAACAGGAGAAACGCCCACTCGGAATTCCCACGATGTTGGACCGGGCCATGCAAGCGCTTCATCTGCTGGCAATTGAACCTGTTGTAGAGAGCCAGAGCGACCCCCGAAGCTACGGCTTCCGACCGGATCGCTCGACGGCCGACGCAATGGTAGAGCTGTTTCATTTGCTGGCCCCCCAAGTAGCCCCTGTCTGGATTCTGGAAGGGGACATCAAAGGTTTTTTCGATAACATCAGCCATGATTGGCTTTGTCAAAATATCCCAATGGATAAGACGATACTGCGCAAATGGCTGAAAACCGGGGTTGTTGACCGGGGGCAATTTGTTGCTACGGAGGCAGGCACGCCACAGGGCGGTATCATCTCTCCCTGTCTGGCAAACGCCACCTTGAATGGTTTGGAGCTTTTGCTGAAAGATCACTTGAAAAAGCGCTTTGGCACCATAGAAGCGAAGAAAACCAAGGTTCAGGTTGTGCGCTATGCAGATGACTTTGTGGTTTTGGCAAACTCGAAAGAGTTGCTTGAAAACGAAATCAAGCCTTGGATAGAGCAATTCCTGTCTGTACGCGGGGTTGCATTATCGCAAGAAAAAACGCGCATCGCACACATCCATCAAGGCTTTGATTTTCTTGGGTGGAATTTTAGGAAGTACGTCCCGAAGTCGCCGCACAGAAAGGCAAAGCTGTTTATCAAGCCTGCGAAGAAGAATGTTTCAACGTTCTATCGGAAAGTGCGAGATATTATAAAAAACAGCGGAACCCTTACTCAGGGTGCACTGATGGGGCGACTGAACCCAGTGCTGCGAGGGTGGGCGCAATATCACTCCCCGGTTGTGGCGAAAGCCACCTTTAACAAGCTGGACAACCTTATCTTCTGGCGGATCTTGAGGTGGGCAAAGCGTCGGCATCCGAGGAAGTCTGTTGGTTGGCTTAAACGGCGATATTACTGTTCCAGAATTCACCGGGCATTTGTATACCCAGTAAAGGGGATCGACGGGACAGTGAAGTTTCGCCAGCTATACATGCTGGCGGATACCGTAATCGTTCGTCACAAGCGCTTGCCGGGTGCGTATCAGCCGTACGATGCAGAACAGGAGTTTAAGTGGGAGGCGTTAAGGGTTCAACGGATGCTACATAAGCTCCGGTATCGGCGGCAGATACTGAGTCTTTTCAGGCGGCAACAGGGTAAATGTGCTTTATGCGGGCATGCCATCAGCAAGGATACCGGCTGGCACGATCACCACATTGTCAGGCGGGTGGATGGCGGCCCGGATAAACTAAATAACCGTGTACTGCTCCATCCCGACTGCCACTTACAGTGCCACAAGCAGGGATTCAAGGAGCCACTTAAGCATAGCGGTTTGCAAAAACCACCTTCCGCGTGACCGGCCAGTAATAGACTGGCTTTCGTAAGCTTGAGCCGTATGCGGGGAAACTCGCACGTACGGTTCTAAGGGGGCCCCGGATCAGTAATGATCTGGGGCTACCCGACACTTCCTTGCCCGATCTCGACCAAATGACCCCCGAACAACTGCGCACACTGGCTGCGCAGTTGATGTCCAAGGTCGACACCCAGAGCCGAAAGATCCATCGTGATGAAACGATCATCGAGCAGCTCACTCACGAGATCGCCATCCTTAAACGCCACAAGTTCGCCAAGCGCAGTGAGCAGATCAGCCCGGCGCAAGGCAGCTTGCTCGATGACCTGCTCAATACCGACCTCGAAGCCATTGAGGCCGAGTTAAAAGCACTTCATCCCGCACCCGCGCAGGCAGAGCCACGCCAGCAACCTAAGCGTGCGCCGTTGCCACCGCAGTTCCCACGCACTGTTATCCATCACGAGCCGGACAACACCCAGTGCGCGTGCGGCTGCCAGCTTCAGCGCATCGGTGAAGACGTCAGCGAGAAGCTGGACTACACGCCGGGCGTGTTCACGGTTGAGCAGCACGTTCGTGGGAAATGGGCCTGCCGGCAGTGCGAAACACTGATTCAGGCGCCGGTGCCGTCGCAGGTGATCGATAAGGGCATCCCCACTGCCGGCCTGCTGGCGCACGTGATGGTGGCCAAATTCGCCGACCACCTGCCGCTGTATCGACAGGAAAAGATCTTCGGCCGTGCCGGCCTGGCCATCCCGCGCTCGACACTGGCGCAGTGGGTGGGTCAAACCGGCGTGCAGCTTCAGCCCCTGGTCGATGCGCTGCGCGAAGTGGTGCTGGCCCAGCGCGTGGTTCACGCCGATGAAACGCCGGTACAAATGCTGGCGCCCGGCGAGAAGAAAACCCACCGCGCTTACGTTTGGGCCTACAGCTCTACGCCGTTTTCGGCAATAAAAGCCGTGGTCTACGACTTTAGCCCCAGCCGTGCCGGCGAACATGCGCGTAACTTCCTGGGCGCCTGGAACGGCAAGCTGGTCTGCGATGACTTCGCAGGCTACAAGGCCAGCTTCGAACAAGGCATCACAGAAATCGGCTGCATGGCCCATGCGCGCCGCAAGTTCTTCGACCTGCACGTGGCGAATAAAAGCCAGTTGGCGGAGCAGGCGCTTCACTCGATTGGCGGGCTGTACGAAGTCGAGCGCCACGCCAAGGAGATGAGCGACGAAGACCGTTGGCGATTACGTCGGGAAACGGCGGCGCCCATCGCTGAAAAACTGCATGAGTGGATGCTGGCCCAACGCGAACTTGTGCCCGAGGGCTCGGCTACGGCCAAGGCCCTGGATTACAGTCTTAAGCGTTGGGTAGCGCTGACGCGCTACCTGGAGGATGGGGCTGTGCCCATCGACAACAACCAGATCGAGAACTTGATCCGGCCGTGGGCGCTTGGACGGTCGAACTGGTTGTTTGCTGGATCGCTGCGCAGCGGCAAGCGGGCGGCGGCGATCATGAGTTTGATCCAGTCGGCGCGCATGAATGGGCATGATCCGTATGCGTACCTGAAGGACGTACTGACTCGTTTGCCCACCCAGCGGGCGAGCGGGATTTCCGAGCTGTTGCCGCACAGGTGGGTAATTGCACAGAGTTGACCACCTGTTTGCTTCGACCCGAGAAGTCCTTTTCATCGGGTTTGAGCAGCACGCTTCGCTGACATGGCCGGCAGATAACCACCCAAGGCGGCCCTAAATGCTGTGATTCGACCCTTATAAACAATTGATGCGCGCGTGCAACGCTTGCGGCTTTTCGCCAAAGCCTTGAAAGCTAGCTAAGCAAGTTAGCTATATGCTAGTTTAGCTGTCCTCATAACACTCGGCCTTAAATTCTGGACAGCCCCTACGCATGAAGTCGCCTTCATTTCCGTCATATCCATCCGAGGATCCACGAAGCCTGCAAATTGCCAGTGATCCCATCGGCCAGCAGTTGCAACAAATTGCCATCCTGACGCGTAAAGCTGCCAGCAATCTGGGCACAGCATTGGGCATTAATCAGACCGACGTGGCGGCACTGGAGCACCTGATCACCGATGGGCCTTTGCCGCCGACCGAGCTTGCAGCGCGTCTTTCAGTGACTACCGCAGGCGTTACTCAGGTTATCGACCGGTTGGAGCGCGCCGGACATGTGGTTCGTGAGCGACAGCTCACTGACAAACGCCGTGTACTGGTGTGCCCTGTAGCCGACTCGGTGGCGCAGGCTTATCGGCATATCGCGCCGATGCTCCATGGTCTGGGCGCTGTCCTCCGCACACTCGACGGTCAGGATCGCGCAGTTGTCGAGACATTTCTCGGACAGGTGATCGAGGTCTATCGCAGCACTTTGCCAGTCAGCACTAACCCTACCCGTGAAAATCAGGACGCGTAATGAAAGCACAAAAAGTTCTTGTGACCGGAGCAAGTATCGCCGGGCCAGCGCTGGCTTACTGGCTGTCCCGCTATGGCATGGATGTTACCGTGGTCGAGAGAGCGCCCGCGTTTCGCGACG
The DNA here is from genome assembly GCF_054898115.1 of Pseudomonas sp. MDT1-16. Lineage (NCBI taxonomy): Bacteria > Pseudomonadati > Pseudomonadota > Gammaproteobacteria > Pseudomonadales > Pseudomonadaceae > Pseudomonas > Pseudomonas sp. MDT1-16. The sequence goes on along the minus strand of NZ_CM142717.1, from coordinate 3,319,653 downwards.
GCGGGCAAACTATTGACGTACGGGGCGCCGGTCGCGTCGTCGTTCAGTGTATGGGGTTGGAAGCTCTGGTTCAGGCGAACACAACCCGCGAGCAGGGTATCGCCTTTGTCGACCAAGACAATCGCACCAAAGCCTTTATCGATGTAAATGCTTTCGACGGTGAGGGGCCGATAGCTGAACTGGAAATCCTGCGCGGCGAACTTGCAAAGCTTTTGATCCAGCATAGCCAGGATCGGGTCAGCTACCGATTCGGCGACAGCATTGAAACCATGGACGACAAGGGCGAGCAGGTTCATGTGCGCTTCGAGCAGGGAGGCGAGCATGTTTACGATCTGGTGATCGTGGCTGAAGGTATTGGTTCGACGACGCGCAATTGGGTATTCGGCAACGAAGTCCAGCGCCGACCTCTTGACCTCTACACTGCCTATTTCACCGTGCCATGGCAGCCGAGCGATGGCCAGGTCATGCGCTGGTACAACATTCCCGGCGGCCGCTGTGTCTGTTTGCGTCCGGATAACCTAGGCACCACGCGTGCCTTTCTATCTTTTCAGCAGGCACCGAGCGGGTACGAGAAGCTCACGCAGGACGAACAAAAAAGCTTACTCAAGCAGATGTTTGCCGGCGCCGGTTGGGAGACACCTCGCGTACTCGACGCGTTGGAGAAAGCAAGCGACCTTTACCTCGACGCGGTGGGTCAGGTCAAAATGCCCCGTTGGTCTAAGGGGCGCATCGCGCTAGTAGGTGATGCAGCATATTGTGCATCGCCCATCAGCGGCATGGGCACTAGCTTGGGGCTGTGCGGCGCTTACGTCCTGGCTGGCGAACTGAGTCGTCACGCCGACCACGCCAACGCGTTCGCGGCCTACGAAAAGCTCATGCGCCCATACGTCGCTCAGGCGCAAAGCGTACCCAAGTTCGCGCCGAGATTGGCATCACCGCATTCGCGACTTGGCATCGCAATTGGCCACGCGGTGTTGAGGATCGCCACAGCACCGGGTTTAAAGACCTTATTCGGGAAAATCCTCTCGCCGAAAGCTGACGCCATCAAGCTGCCGAGTTATTAAGGCTAAAAGCGGATGTAAACTCGTATGACCGTTCCTGGCCAGCCGTTCTCTGTCGCTCATGGTTGGAAAGCATGCTGGACAATCCGATGCGATGGTCAGAGCTCATGCAAATGACAGGTCAGGTCGAATGCAAGCGGTTGGTCAACTGGAGTGTAATCCTGCAGCAGATAGGCGCCCGTTAATTAGGCAAGGTGTGTTAAGCGGACGCTTACCACGATCCAACAGGCTCGTGACGAGCCCCGCCAGAGTCTGGTAGCTTTCGGTCGACTTAGCCTGAAAACCGGTTCGTTCACGCGCTTGAGATTCAGAGCACCACTAACAATGAATCCGCCACTCTCAAAAAAAATTTGGGTCTTCGACTTCGCTGACAGCGGGCATCTCTCAGCGAAGGACTCGAGAATATCGGTCATGGTGAGGATACCGATGACGCCACCGAATTCGGTTATTACAAAACGATGTTACGCAAACGGTTGTACAAGGAGGGAAGCGCAACCTGACGCAACTGTAATTTTCACCTAAGGCTTTTGACAGGGAATGATGGTTAAGGTGGCATCGAGCCTAGAGCTCAACCCCCAGAATCATCTATTGATGTGGATTCTACGGGGCAACCAAATACTTATCCGAGGCTACCCAAATGAAATCCATGAAAACCCTATTTGTTCTTGCAGCGTTGACCGTTTCTTCTCTGGCTATGGCCGAAGGCGGTGGTGACCGGACATTTGCGCGTACGGAAGCGGCCAGGAAGGATTCGATGGAATCGTACCAAATCGCCCAAAAGCAAGGCACTCAATCCCCCGTAGCAGAGAGCAAAGGAAACGCAGCCGGCCACGCTAAGTGCTGAAACGATTGGCGCATTCCCAAGCTGACAGAAATGTAATCACCCTGATAGTTAAAGTGTGGCAATTTCTGAGCTCGTCTGCCGTATGAGTTTTGTCATTTGCGGCGGCGGGCAAGGCTCAGGGGGATTCGAGACGAACTCCAGAGAAGTTGCCCCCCTCCGGTAAGCAAAACGCGCAAAGTGTTTCGCACGGCTTCCTTTTGACTGAGTGGACATAAACGGCATGCATTGCAAAACCTCTAGGCGGACATTCGTCAAAGGCCTGGCCGCTGGTGGCATTCTCGGCGGTCTTGGCCTGTGGCGTACCCCTGTTTGGGCAGTAACCAGTCCCGGTTTTCCGAACGTACTGACCGGCAATGAATTTGATTTGTTCATTGGCGAAACCCCAGTGAACATCACCGGCTCGGCGCGCACGGCGATGACCATCAATGGCTCTTTGCCGGGACCGCTGCTGCGCTGGCGTGAAGGGGAAACGGTCACGCTGCGGGTGAAGAACCGCCTGGACCAGGACACCTCCATCCATTGGCACGGGATCCTCCTGCCGGCCAACATGGATGGTGTGCCAGGCTTGAGCTTTCACGGTATCGCGCCCGATGGCATGTATGAGTACAAATTTAAAGTCCATCAGAATGGTACTTACTGGTACCACAGCCACTCGGGGTTTCAGGAACAGGCCGGTGTCTACGGGCCCATCGTGATCGACTCGAAAGAGCCTGAGCCTTTCCAATACAACCGCGATTACGTGGTGATGCTGACCGACTGGACTGATGAAGATCCTGGTCGGGTCATGGCTAAGCTCAAGAAACAGTCGGACTACTACAATCACCACAAACGCACCGTTGGCAACTTCATCGACGATGTGAGCGAAAAAGGCTGGGCCGCGACGGTGGCGGATCGGAAGATGTGGGCCGAGATGAAAATGAACCCCACCGATCTCGCCGACGTCAGTGGGGATACCTACACCTATCTAATGAATGGCCAGGCCCCTAACGGTAACTGGACCGGGATTTTCAAACCGGGTGAGAAGCTGCGCCTGCGCTTTATTAACGGTTCGGGCATGAGCTACTTCGACGTCCGTATCCCAGGCTTGAAAATGACCGTGGTGGCCGCCGACGGCCAGCACGTCAACCCGGTCAGCGTCGACGAATTCCGCATCGCTGTGGCAGAAACCTATGACGTGATTGTGGAGCCTGTCAGCGAAGAGGCTTACACCATCTTCGCCCAGTCCATGGATCGAACCGGATATGCCCGCGGAACCCTGGCCGTGCGTGAAGGATTGAAGGCGCCGGTCCCGGCGATCGACCCGCGCCCCCTCGTCACCATGGATGATATGGGAATGGGTGGAATGGATCACGGCAACATGGCCGGTATGGACCACAGCACCATGAAACCGGGCGACATGGCCGGCATGGACCACAGCACCATGAAACCGGGCGATATGTCTGGCATGGATCACAGCAAGATGACCGGCATGGATCAGGGTGATATGTCCGGCATGGATCACAGCAAGATGGCAGGCATGGGCACAGAAGCAATGCAGTCTCATCCGGCTTCCGAAACCAACAACCCGTTAGTCGATATGCAAGCCATGAGCACAGCGCCGAAGCTGAACGACCCAGGTATTGGCTTGCGCAACAACGGCCGTCGCGTGCTTACCTACTCAGACCTTAAGAGCACTTTCCAGGACCCGGATGGCCGCGAGCCCAATCGCACCATTGAACTGCACCTTACCGGTCATATGGAAAAGTTCGCCTGGTCATTCAACGGCATCAAGTTCTCTGATGCTGAGCCTTTGCGCCTCAAGTATGGCGAGCGGCTGCGTATCACCCTGGTTAACGACACCATGATGACCCACCCCATCCACCTCCACGGCATGTGGAGTGACCTTGAGGATGAGGACGGAAACTTCATGGTGCGCAAGCACACGATCGACATGCCACCTGGCACTAAGCGCAGCTATCGAGTAACAGCTGATGCGCTGGGGCGCTGGGCCTATCACTGCCACCTGCTATTTCACATGGAAATGGGCATGTTCCGTGAAGTACGGGTTGATGAGTAAAGGAGACGGGTTATGAGTACATATCTGAATCGTAAGTCGCTGATCGGTTGCGCCCTTGCCATTGGCCTGTTGGGTGGAGTGCCGTTTGCACTGGCAGGAGAAAGCAGCGGTGAGCATTCCCATCCCGCTCCTGCATCATCAACGGACAAGCCAGAGCCAACGCAAAAGTCCAAGACCAATGAATCCAAAACCGATCACGGTTCCATGGACCATGGTTCGATGGATCACAGCAAGATGAGTAATGAGTCGATGGATCATGACAAAAAAACCAAAAAAGCGGATTGAGATCATGACCAACAAGCTTTTACGTCCGACCCTGATGGCGCTGACGGTTTCAGTCAGCACCGCTTTTGTTGGCTGGGCCAACGCCGCTGAAGTGATGGACCCGTCGATGACCATGTCCTCGGGAACGGAGTCGAAACCGGCGGTGCCTCAAAAGTCGATGCCCGCCAAAGACGGCCAGATGGATCATTCCAAGATGGACCATGGTTCTATGGAGTCTATGGACCATAGCAAAATGAATCATGGGCAAATGGAAGGCATGGATCACAGCAAAATGAATATGGATGCCGGGGCGACCAGCACGAGTCGAACTCCCATTCCCGTATTAACAGATGCTGATCGTAAAGCTGCTTTTCCGCCTGTGGCAGGCCATGGTGTTCATGACAAAAGCCTCAACACGTTCTTTCTCCTTGATCAGTTCGAGTATCAGGACGCTGATAACGGCAGCGCCCTGAGTTGGGATGCAAAAGGCTGGATGGGTGGCGACATTGATCGTTTATGGCTGCGGTCTGAGGGGGAGCGTACCAACGGTGTGACTGAAGACGCCGAACTCCAAGCGCTTTGGGGGCACTCGATCAGCCCGTGGTGGGATGTTGTAACCGGCGTGCGTCAGGATTTTAAACCAGGCTCGCCGCAGACTTGGGGCGCCTTCGGCATCCAGGGCATGGCCCTCTACAACTTTGACGCTGAAGCCACCGCTTTCATCGGTGAGAACGGCCAGACCGCCGCTCGGCTAGAGGGCGACTACGACATTCTGCTCACTAATCGCCTGATTTTGCAGCCGACAGCCGAAATGAACTTTTACGGGAAAAACGATCGTCAACGCGGCATTGGTTCTGGTTTGGCCAATACCGAAGTGGGTTTGCGGTTGCGCTACGAGATTGTCCGGGAGTTTGCTCCCTACATCGGGGTCAGCTGGAGTCGCTCCTACGGCAAGACCGCCGACCTCGCTAGCGATGAAGGCGAAGATACGAACGAGGCGCGATTTGTCGCCGGTATTCGGATGTGGTTTTGAGTACCTGACATGAAAAGAACATTGAAAACATTGACTGCTGCCGGTGCGGTCGCCGCAATAGTAGGTGCCGGCGTGGTGTATTTTGGTGTGATTAATGTTGGGGCGGATGATCCGCATTCCGAACCCGTTTACGCACTTCTGTCCACTGCTCGGGATCGCTCGATAGCAGTGCGCTCACGCGACATTGAAGTTCCCGACCTGAGCGATGAAACTCTTATTCGTGCAGGTGCGGGTAACTACAACTCAATGTGCATTGGCTGCCACCTCGCTCCGGGTGTCGCAGGAACCGAGTTAAGCAATAGCCTTTACCCTGCCCCCCCCAATCTTTCAAAACTGGGGGTTGATGGAAACCCTGCTGCAGCTTTCTGGATCATCAAGCATGGAATCAAATCCACAGGCATGCCCGCTTGGGGTAAAAGCATGGCCGATCCCTACATCTGGGGAATGGTCGCTTTTCTTAAGCAACTTCCCACCCTGAATGCAGAGCAATACACCGCTCTAGCAGTCAGCAGTGGTGGTCATCAACACGGCGGCGGCGAGAGCAAAATGCATAACCATGAAGGTGAGCATGAGGGTCAAAAGGGGGCAGCCTCTGCACATCATGATGCGGGGGCAGCCGAAGAAGTTGCCGACGCAGGCGACCATCATGACGAGAGGAACAGCGCCCACGCCCATGAGGTTGCCGCAGCGCCTTTTCAGGATGAAAGTCCCGAACACGCCCATTCTCAGGGTGCCAAGGCTTCACATGACGCCTCTACAACTCCTGTCGCGCAACCACAAACTCATCCCCATGCTGATGGGAAGGAGCATACCCATGCGAAATAACATTTATCGGCCCGGACGGATACTTCACCTTGCTGCATTCGCGGCTCTGTTGATCAGTTCAACTGGTCATGCAGCAGATTCGCTGACGATCGACGTCCATCGTGATGCTAACTGTGGATGCTGCAAGAAGTGGATGCAGCATCTTGAAGCCAACGGCTTCACCGTCGTTGATCATGTAGAAACCAACATGAGCGCGGTCAAGCAGGACCTGGGTGTTGTTCCGCGTCTCTCGTCATGCCACACCGCGTTGATCAACGGAAAATTTGTTGAAGGCCACGTGCCTGCTGAGCAAATAGTTGCTTTGAGCAAACGCGATGACCTTCTCGGGATTGCTGTGCCGGGCATGCCGGCAGGTTCGCCTGGTATGGAGGTCGGTGGCAAGCAGGATGCTTATCAGGTCATCGGTCTGAGCAAAGCAGGTACCGACCAAGTGATCGCTGAGTACCCGGCAAACTAGTTTTCAAACTTTCCTTAATTCTTGCGTGGTCCGTGATCATGCAAACAACGTGTGCTCTTACTACGTTGTGCTATCAGCAGTATGAGCGCTACCGCAGAAAAAATTGCTCCGGCATAAAACGTCATTGCTGAACCATAAGTTTGCCAAAGTAACCCCGCAATCCCGCTTGCCAGCAACATGGATACACCACTCACCAGGTTGAAAATCCCGAAAGCGGTTCCTTTTAGTTCTGCCGGTGTCGTGTCAGCGACAAGGGCAGCCAGTAATCCCTGACTGAATCCCATATGAAGTCCCCATAGGGCGACGCCGAGTATCAACATTGAGACGGACTCGGCGCTGGCTAGAACCAGATCGGACAGGATCAGCAATATCAACCCGACCCCGAGAAGACTTGTGCGGCTGACACGGTCAGAGACCTTCCCCACAGGGTAGGCCGAGAGCGTGTAGAACAAGGCCATCACCACCATCACTATCGGCACCCAGGTTGCAGACAGTCCTGCTTGCTGAGCGCGCAAGACCAGGAAGGCCTCGCTAAAACGTGCCAGGGTGAACAATGCGCCGATTATCACCACCCACCAATAAGCCGGCGAAAAGCTGTAGAGCAGTTGTGGCCGTATGGGTGAACGAAAGCGCTGAGCTGACGGCTCATGTTCGGACTCATCGACGCCAACAAAAATCAGACTGACCGCTACCAACGCCGGTATCACCGCGATCCATAACACCAGTGGAATGTTTTCACTGAAGGCATACATCAGGCCGATGGCTACTGCTGGCCCGAGGAAGGCCCCTATCGTATCCATGGATTGACGTAAGCCGAAGCAAGCGCCACGGATCTCCGGTGGCGATACATCAGCGACCAGGGCATCACGTGGAGCGCCGCGAATACCTTTGCCAATCCGATCCAGAAAGCGTGCGGTGAACACCATTTCTGCGGAGTGGGCCAGCGGAAAGAGCGGTTTGGTGAGTGCTGCCAGTCCGTAACCGAGCAACAGCAGGCCTTTGCGTCGTCCGAAATAATCGCTGATGGCGCCTGAAAAGACTTTAACGATCAGGGCCGTCGCCTCCGCAATACCCTCGATCAGCCCCAGGGTGATCATGCTGACGCCTAGAGAACCCACCAGATACATCGGCAGCAGGCTATGAACCATTTCTGAAGACAAGTCCATGAACAGGCTGACGAATCCTAACGCCCAGACCGTACGGGGGATGCTACGTGTCGCAATTGTCTGGGACATATTCCAGTTTCCTTGGCTATCGCCCGCATCTGCCGGGTTCTACCTGACAGATTCGTAATTGTATAGCCCATTACCAGCGACTAGACTCCCTCGCATGAAACGCTATCTGCGGTGTTGCCTTATTTTTCTGATTAGCCTGGCGCTTCCCCTGAGCGGGATGGCGGGCATTCAGTCACCAACAGAACCTTGCCCGATTAAAACGACGGGCATGACCATGATGGGTGATATGAACCAGGACTGCTGTCACGAGATGAGCAGCTCCACCGATCACGGCAAAACCTGCAAACCTGGCCAGGAATGCAGGAGCGCCAGTCTGCTACAAGTGTCGTTTGGAAAACCTGCCGCCCGTTTGTCCAGCCAGCAAATGCTGACAATCTTCAGCGTCCTCCTCCCTACTCAGGCCCCGTCCGGGGTATGGCGACCGCCTCGCGCTTGATTCCTGTACCACACTGAGCCTCATCCCGCCCTGGCGCGGGATGGCATATCTGCGCGCGAGCCCAAGAGGCGCGCAGTGGATCATCACAGGAATCGTGAACATGAACTCCAAGTGCTACTGCACCGGTTGGCCCCTCGTGGCTGCCCTGGCGGCAAGCGTGCTGGCATTGCCGAGCCTTGCTGCGCCGCTGACACTCGATGAAGCCTTGCGGTTGGCCGAAAGCAATGCCCCATCGCTGGCCGCCCAAGCGGCCAAACTGCAAGCCGCCAGCAGCGCCGCCATTCCAGCCGGCGAACTACCCGACCCGAAGCTCCTGCTGGGCGTACAAAACTATCCCATCGGCGGCCCTGACCGCTGGCGCCTTGAACAGGATTTCATGACCATGCAGATGGTCGGCGTCATGCAGGAGGTGCCCAACCGTGACAAGCGACGGGCGCGAATCGAAGTGGCCGAGGCATCCGTAGATCGCGCCGCGGCCGAAAGCCGTGTCGAGCGACTGAACGTTCGTCAGGCCACGGCATTGGCCTGGATCAGCAGCTACTCCGTCGAGCGTAAAGAGGCGCTGTTTCAGGATTTTTACCGGGAGAATCGTCTGTTGGCCGAAACCGTACGGGCGCAGATCGCCGGTGGTCGTGCTCAACCTGCCGATGCAGTAACGCCGAAACAGGAGGCGGCTCAGTTGGCGGAACAACAAGACGATCTGGTCCGCCTGCGGGCCCAAGCCAGAGCGGCTCTCAGGCGCTGGATAGGTCCGGCCGCCAATGATCAACCCGTTGGCAGCTTGCCCGAATGGCCCATCGATGCCTCGGGTTACCCTCATAAGCTGCAACATCACCCCGCACTGGCGGCATTCACGCCAATGACTCGCGAAGCGCAGGCCAAGGTCCGTGAAGCCAAGGCGGAAAAGCAGTCCGACTGGAGTTGGGAGCTTGATTACCAGCGCCGCGGCCGTCAGTTCGGCGACATGGTCAGCGTGCAGTTCACGTTCGACCTGCCACTGTTCCCCGACTCCCGACAGAACCCGAAGATCGCCGCCAAACACGCTGAACTGAATCAGTTGGAGGCCGAGCGCGAAGCTCTCGTACGTGAACATACCCAGCAACTGGAGGACGATCTGGCCGAATACGAGCGTCTGAACCGTGCCGTGCACCGCAGCCAGGAAAGCCTGTTACCCCTGGCCAAGGAAAAGGTCGGGCTGACCATGGCCAGCTACAGCGCCGGTAAAAGCGACTTGGCGGCTGTCATCGCTGCCCGACGTGAACTCATCGAGACCCGCCTCAAACAGGTCGACTTCGAAGAACAGCAAGCCCTCACCAGTGCTCGCCTATATTTTGCTTATGGGGACACCAATCAATGAGCTCTCAAATCTGGAAAGGGGCTTTGCTGACAGGACTTTCGATTGCCTTGGGCGCGGCCGGCGGTTACTGGTTCGCTCAACAGCGCGTGCCTGATAGCACAGCCGAACAGGCCCCTAAAACCCAAGACGAACGCAAAGTACTGTATTGGTATGACCCGATGTCCCCGCAGCAGAAGTTCGATAAACCCGGCAAATCCCCCTTCATGGATATGGAGTTGATGCCCCGCTACGCTGATGCTGCAGCGGACAGTGCGGCCATCAGTATCGACCCAAGCCTGACCCAGAATCTCGGCGTGCGTCTGGCCACCGTCACTCGCGGCGTGCTTGCTTCCAGTCTGGACGTCGTCGGTGTGCTGGCATTCAACGAGCGGGATGTCGCGGTGATTCAATCGCGTACTGCTGGCTTTGTGGAGCGGGTGTATGCCCGTGCTCCAGGCGATGTGCTCAAAGCCAATGCGGCTTTGGCCGATATCCTGGTCCCGGAGTGGGCCGCTGCTCAGGAAGAGTTTCTCGCACTCAAACGCAGTGGCGATGCGGACTTGCTGGCGGCAGCACGCCAACGCTTGCACTTGACCGGGATGCCAGCGACGTTGATTGCTCAAGTGGAGCGAAGCGGCAAGACCCAGCCGGTCCTGACGCTCACCAGCCCCATAAGCGGTGTGCTGCAAGAGTTGAATGTACGTTCGGGTATGACCGTTGCGGCCGGCGAGACTCTGGCTCGAGTCAATGGCTTGAGCAGCGTCTGGCTGGCAGTGGCCGTTCCAGAGTCGGAGACTGGATCGATCAACATGGGGCAAGCGGTCGAAGCACGTCTGCCAGCCTTTCCAGGAACAGTGCTCAAGGGCACGGTCAGCTCGATTCTGCCCGAAACCAATCCCGACAGCCGAACTGTGCGTGTTCGGGTCGAACTCCCCAACCCTGATGGGCGACTCAGGCCGGGTATGACAGCCCAGGTGCACCTGAATCGTTCGACCGAACAAAGCGTTCTGTGGGTGCCGAGCGAGGCAATCATTCGCACCGGCCGACGGGTCCTGGTGATGCTCGCCGAAGACGCTGGTCGCTACCGACCCGTAGAGGTGCAACTCGGGCAGGAAAACGAAGGCAAGACGGTGGTGTTGAATGGGTTGGAAGAAGGTCAGCAGGTAGTCAGCTCTGGACAGTTCCTGCTCGACTCTGAGGCCAGTCTCAAGGGCATTGTTGCGAGCGCGCTGGAAATGTCACCACCCAGCGCAGCAGCCTCCAGCTTTCATGAGGCGGATGGGCAGATCGTCGAGATCAACAACCAAGACGTAACAATCGCCCTTGGTCCGTTCAAGACGCTGGGCATGCCTGGTATGACTATGACCTTCCCATTGGCTGACCCTGCTCTCAAGCAAGGACTCAAGGCGGGCGACAAGGTTCGGGTTGCGGTGAGCCAAACCGATGATGGATTGCGCGTTGAACGCCTGGAAAAACTAGGGGGCCAGCCATGATCGCCGCCCTTATCCGCTGGTCAGTCGCCAACCGTTTTCTGGTACTGCTGGCCACGATCTTCGTCACGGTCTGGGGCGTTTGGTCGGTTCAGAGCACTCCCATCGACGCATTGCCAGACCTTTCCGATGTTCAGGTGATTATCCGCACCCCTTATCCGGGACAAGCGCCGCAAATAGTTGAGAATCAGGTGACCTACCCGTTGGCTACCACCATGCTCTCGGTGCCGGGGGCCAAGACCGTACGCGGCTATTCTTTTTTTGGCGACAGCTTCGTGTACGTGTTGTTTGAAGACGGTACCGATTTGTATTGGGCCCGCTCGCGGGTGTTGGAATACTTGAGTCAGGTCCAAAGCCGCCTGCCGGCTTCCGCCAAACCGTCCTTGGGACCCGACGCCACAGGCGTGGGCTGGATCTATCAGTACGCACTGGTGGATCGCAGTGGCGGACACGACCTGGCGCAACTGCGCGCCTTGCAGGACTGGTTCCTCAAGTTCGAACTCAAGACCCTGCCGAACGTTGCGGAAGTGGCCACCGTGGGCGGCATGGTCAAGCAGTACCAGGTGCAGCTCGATCCGCTGAAACTGGCCAACCTGGGCATCACTCAAGCAGCGGTGACCGAAGCTATCGGCAAGGCCAATCAGGAAACCGGTGGTGCGTTACTGGAGATGGCGGAGACCGAGTTTATGGTGCGCGCTTCCGGTTATCTGAAGACACTCAACGACTTTCGTGCGATTCCGCTCAAGCTGGGTGCGGGTGGCGTACCAGTGACCCTCGGCGACGTGGCGACGATCCAGCTGGGGCCGGAGATGCGTCGCGGTATCACTGAACTCGACGGCGAAGGCGAGACCGTCGGCGGCGTGGTGATTCTGCGCAGCGGCAAGAACGCTCGCGAAACCATTGCCGCGGTCAAAGCCAAACTTGACGACCTGAAAAGCAGCCTGCCGGCCGGGGTGGAAATCGTCACCACCTACGACCGCAGCAAACTGATCGACCGCGCAGTGGAAAACCTCAGCTACAAACTGCTCGAGGAGTTCATCGTCGTCGCGTTGGTCTGTGGGATATTTCTCTGGCACCTGCGTTCTTCCCTGGTGGCCATTATCTCTTTGCCGGTGGGGGTGCTCATTGCCTTCATCGTCATGCGGCATCAAGGAATCAACGCCAACATCATGTCCCTTGGCGGGATTGCCATTGCCATCGGCGCCATGGTCGACGCCGCCGTGGTAATGATCGAGAACGCTCACAAGAAGATCGAGGCTTGGCATGTGGCCCATCCTGGGGAGGAGTTGAAGGGCGAACGTCACTGGCATGTGATAACCGAAGCGGCGGCGGAGGTGGGACCGGCGCTGTTTTTCTGCCTGCTGATCATCACCCTATCGTTCATCCCGGTGTTCACCCTGGAGGCTCAAGAGGGTCGTTTGTTTGGCCCATTGGCCTTCACCAAGACCTATGCCATGGCAGCGGCGGCCGGGCTTTCGGTAACACTGGTGCCGGTGCTGATGGGCTACTGGATTCGTGGTCGGATCCCCAAAGAGGACCAGAACCCGCTGAACCGCTGGTTGATCAGGATCTATCAACCGGCCCTGGATGCGGTGTTACATCGGCCCAAAGTCACCCTACTGATCGCGTTAATGGTTTTCCTCAGTGCGTTGTGGCCGATCTCTCGCTTGGGTGGCGAGTTCCTCCCTGCGATGGACGAGGGCGATTTGCTCTACATGCCTTCGGCTCTGCCGGGGTTGTCGGCGCAGAAAGCGGCGCAGCTGCTGCAACAGACCGACCGCTTGATCAAGACGGTACCCGAAGTCGAACACGTTTTTGGTAAGGCTGGTCGTGCCGAAACCGCGACCGACCCAGCGCCGCTGGAGATGTTCGAGACCACTATCCAGTTCAAACCACGCGAGCAGTGGCGTCTTGGTATGACCCAGGAAAAATTGGTGGAGGAGCTGGATCGAGTGGTGCGCGTCCCTGGGCTGACTAATATTTGGATACCCCCGATCCGCAACCGCATCGACATGCTCGCCACCGGGATCAAGAGTCCGATCGGAGTGAAAATTGCCGGCACCAACTTGACGGAGATCGATGTGGCCACCCAAGCGGTCCAGCGCGCGGCCCAGGACGTGCCCGGGGTCAGTTCGGCCTTGGCTGAACGATTGACGGGCGGCCGCTACATCGATGTGGATATCGACCGCAAAGCCGCAGCCCGCTACGGGTTAAATATCGCGGATGTGCAGTCGATCGTCGCCGGTGCTATTGGTGGTGAAAACGTTGGTGAGACCATTGAAGGTCTCGCCCGCTTCCCAATCAATGTGCGTTATCCCCGAGAGTGGCGTGATTCGCTTGGCGCACTGGAGCAACTGCCGATCTACACCCCGTTGGGGAGCCAGATCACCCTTGGGATGGTGGCTAAGGTCAAGGTCAGTGAAGGCCCGCCGATGCTCAAGAGCGAAAATGCCCGACCTTCCGGATGGGTGTATATCGACGTGCGTGGCCGGGACATTGCCTCAGTGGTTGCTGATCTACGTCGGGTTGTGAGTGAACAGGTCAAGCTGCAGCCAGGCATGAGCCTGAGTTACTCAGGGCAGTTCGAGTTTCTTGAACGAGCCAACGCACGGCTCAAGCTGTTGGTGCCAGCCACTCTGTTGATTATTTTCGTGCTGCTGTACCTGACGTTTTCCCGATTCGACGAGGCGTTGCTGATCATGGCTACCTTGCCGTTCGCCCTTACCGGTGGGGCGTGGTTCCTCTATCTACTCGGCTTTAACCTGTCGGTGGCCACCGGCGTCGGTTTCATTGCTCTGGCGGGTGTGTCTGCCGAATTCGGCGTGATCATGCTGCTCTACTTGAAAAACGCCTGGGCCGAACGTGTAGAGGCCGGCGACAGTACCGAGCGTGGGCTAATCGCAGCAATTAGCGAAGGAGCCGTGCAGCGGGTGCGACCCAAGGCCATGACGGTGGCGGTCATCATTGCTGGCCTATTACCGATCCTATTGGGCAGCGGTTCCGGTAGCGAAATAATGAGCCGCATCGCTGCGCCCATGGTCGGTGGCATGGTCACCGCGCCCTTGTTGTCCCTGTTTGTCATCCCGGCAGCTTACCGCTTGATGCGCCGCCGGCGCCTCGCTGTTGAATCCACACTCTCGCAAGGAAGCGGACTATGACGTGATCGTGTTCACCACTGCTACACGGCTCCTGGTTGCATGCGCAATATCATCCAGCGGTCTATCGCCAATCACCAGCACGTGATCTTCGCATCCAGCGCTGTGCAACCACCGCACATTGCTGTGCTTGACCCAGGCGTGTTGCCAAGCGCTCCAAGCGCCAACATCTGGGGTGCAGGATTGGCTTTAAGCAGAGCCTACTTCAAGAACTTCAGCCGCCGGGTTCCCTCTTCATTGACGTTCCCCTGCCGAGAAAGAGTTTTCAGATCCGAACCTACTTCCAAGATCGCAATGAACTTGCCAATCTCGCAGCCCTAGGGTGCGTACTGAGTTCAAAGTGTAAAATCAAAAAGGTACTGGTCAGTGCCTTTCAGGCGGCTGTGGCACTGGTTAACGCCGCTGAATGTCCATTGGGTGTTGGCGCTGCATCAGCTGATCGATCATCATCTGCTGCTTGCCTTATCAAATTCTTCGACATTGACGGCTGGTTGCTGAGCTCGGGGCATGGGTCCTTCAGTGCCTTGCGCGGCCAAGGCCCAGGCTGGGGGGAGCGATACGCCTATCAGAAACGCGTGCGCCCATGCTGGGCGCAATCGAGTAGGAAGCGGATTACACCCGCCGTCCTCTCACACCACCGTACGTACGGTTCCGTATACGGCGGTTCAGGTTACACGGCTAAGCCGATTTATCGTATCCAGTATCGAGACCAGCCCGAGTCGGTCCCACAGCTTCTTCGGCAGCGCCTGATTCATATGAGGCGCTCCCGAGTTCCACCATGGGCCGCTTCCATTGACGCCAGACGACACAACGAAGCTTGTGACGCACCCAGCCGTCCAGTTCCTCAAGTGGCCGTTTGCTTTGGCTCAGCTTGAAGTAGCCCGCCCAACCACGCAGCACGGGGTTTATCCGCTCGATGATATTCGCCATCTTGTGGCCCCGCGCTTTACGTAGCCGCTCTCTGAGTCGGTCGCGCAAGCGACCTAGACTCATCGTCGCCACTCTCAGCTTCGGTTGCTGATGCCAGCTCATCCCGTAACCCAAGTAAGCACACTTCCAAGACCCGGCAACTCGGCTCTTGTCCCGGTTCAGCGTCAGTTTCAGGCGCTGATTCAGGAAGCGCTCAACCGAGTTCGTTGAGCAGGATGTTCGACAGCAACGGCGAGAGCGGGCCGCCTTGCGGCGCCCTACGACGTAGCGTTCCGTGCAAGTATTGGGCTTTGACGATTATGGCCGTCTTACCCCGCTACGCCGCCTCATCCGCTTCCTGTTCGTCAGGTCAGCATTTTGCCTCGGGCTTCCTTCAGATTCGCAGTCACCCGCGACACCCTTGCCTTTGGCTAACACTTCCCCTTGCCGGGTGTGTAGAGGACTTTCACCTCCAACTCACCAGCGTGGCCACCACAGCCAAACTGGTTGCGCTTGCGCGCAACGCGCCATGCCTGGCGCACCATAAAAAAAGGCGCCACAAGGGCGCCTAAGCCGCCTCCCACCAAAGGAGTAACAAGGAGACGGGTTGTACCTGGTGAGCGAGCATTGCTAATGCTCGATTTAGAGAATTTGCAGTGGGTGCTCCACAATCAGACGAATCTCATCCAAATTAGATTCAACGTCGGTGGCCCGTGTCGTTGCTGGGTGCTCGCGGAATGACATGTCTTTCAGAGAGCCGGTTTGAATGATGTATTTAGCCTCGACGTCATGCTCCCAACGCTTCTGGTCTTGCAATGGCGCCATCAGCTTCTCGGCGTATATAGACGCTGTTTGCATTCGAGTGCCTGGACTGACCGTTGCGGAAGTCGCGGTTGAAGTAGAGATTGCGGTAGAGAGTGTTAAAACCACTCCCCTCAATGCCTATGGTTTTTGCTCAACGGCCACTGCAACCTGCCCCATATTCATGCCAAGGGCAATAAGGGAAAGAGACGTTCCGTCGGCGATAATTCCACATGAAAGATAACTGTAGCGTGACCTGAAAATTACTTTTTTGTCAGCGATAAGTAAGGCGCATTGGATCTGCAACTAGTTTCCTTTTTCGTTTCCGGTGTTTGGCTTTTAAGCGATCAGCTACCATGAGGACAGTTGCTGCCCAACACTTGGTACTCGATGGTGTTGAGCTTGCCATTGGAGTCTTCGTAAGTCATGCGAGAACGGACCAGCCCACAATAATTAGTGGCTGGAGTCCTGTTAACCATTTTTACAACATCAAGGTCCAACCCATACTTATAGTGGACAATTTCAGGCGCATCTTTACCGTTGTTGATGGCATATTGCTCCATTGCGTGCTGGTTCTCTTGCATCGTCCGATTGTAGACGCGATCCCCTCCGCCTTCAGCCCTGACTGCGAAGGAAGCTACCGCTATTGCAATAGCGATGCCTGCACTCAATATCTTCATGATTTTCTCCTTGAAATAACTAACTTGTAATTAGATAGTAGCAAGTGATGCCTGTCAAAAAGCTGCCGCTAACGTTACTTATGTGTCAGGCATGATATTCGCGCTGTCAATGTCTCTCCTGACAGTTCCCCTGTTGTGGTTTACGCTTCGTCAGCTATATAGGCTCGAATGGTGCTTCACACCCGTGCGCAACGAAATGCTAACCAACTAGAAGCTGACAGGAATGTAATCTTAATTTCAGTCGACTGTCCGTCAAACGTGGTCTAGGGTGAAATGTGTGCCTCTGGGTATGTGCTTATTTGAGCGTTGTGATACAGCATTTTGCTCGAATTACGCTTGGTAGGCTTGGGGCTTGGGGCTTGGGGCAAACACCTTGAGGCCGAACATTTTCGCCTAATGATCAACTGGATCAACTGCGCCGAAAAATCTATTAGACGTCGGCCAGTTTTTTGTTGAGCGGTTCCGTTTCTACTACCTCGTGTGCGGGGTTTGCGCCAAGAGTTGCGAACGGTCGGTGGGGGGTATGAAAGATTGCGTCAGGGCCTGTTGTGAATGCGCACAGCGTTGCCGAGAAATGGTTGGCACTCAGGGTTGGTCAGCCCCCATGCGGTTCAGAAATAACAGTTTCCGTGTTCGGGGGGCAATGGCCAACCCTCCGCCCCTAACAGGAGATTCACAATGTCACAGTCTATCAAGCACAACAGTTCTAGCCGGTTCACTTTGTTGATGAGGGCGGTAGCGATGGTTGTCGCGGTAATGGCAGCAGCGCCGACGTTGGCCAATGCCGCAGAACCCGCGAAAAACGAAACGATGCCGATGCCTTCCGAGCAGATGGATCAATCGAAGATGACGAAACAAATGGGCGGCATGTCCATGACCGGCGATGTAGATTATGACTTCGCGGCCAACATGCGCATGCACCATCAGATGGCAGTTGAGATGTCGCAAGCCGAACTCAAGAACGGAAAAAATCCGGAGATGCTTCGTATGGCCAAGGACATAATTGCCGCACAGAAGAAGGAAATCGCCGTATTCGACCAGTGGATTAAAGCGAATAAAAAACCATGACTATGGTGATGCCAAAGTCTATCAGTGCGCTGCATTTTTGACAGAAACACCCGCGCCGGTTGAAGGAGAATCTAGTGAAGCACGACCACCTCCAGCACAACTCCGAGCCACCTGGATTCTGGAGCTCGCGCTACTTGATAGGTCTGATCGTTTTTGGCGCCATTGCTGCGTATTTCCTGCTCCGCGAGCATCGTGCCCATTTCTTCGGAGCATTACCGTTTCTGCTGTTGCTGGCGTGCCCGCTGATGCATTTCTTCATGCACGGCGGCCATGGTCACGATCACGGAGACCCGTCGACCAAAGCCCCCCCAGGATCATCGCAGCCGCCAAAGATTGGAGATTAGCCATGCACGACACCCCGGACTACGGACTGTGGACGCTCGTCGTCCTCAATTCGGCTATCTTCATCATGTTCGCGTTCAGTTTCTTCAAGCCTCAGACCGCGCGCGACTGGCGCACTTTCGGGGCGTTCGCAGCCTTCATAGTCGCTCTGTTCGTCGAGATGTACGGCTTTCCGTTGACCATCTACCTGATGTCGGGCTGGCTTCAGACGAAGTTTCCGAGCCTCGACCTACTGTCCCACAATACCGGCCATCTCTGGTCGACGTTACTTGGTGAGAAAGGCGATCCGCACTTCGGTGTGCTGCACATCGCCAGCTATGTCTTCCTCGGCTTCGGCTTCTATTTACTGTCCAGCGCGTGGAATGTCCTGTACCACGCGCAGCAGCGCAACAGTCTCGCCATCTCGGGCCCGTACGCGCACATCCGCCATCCGCAGTACGTTGCGTTCGTGCTTATTCTGCTGGGCTTTCTGTTCCAGTGGCCGACGTTGCTGACCTTGTTGATGTTCCCTATTTTGCTAGTGATGTATGCGCGACTGGCTATCACAGAGGAGGCCCAGATGCGTAAGCAGTTCGGCGCGGAGTTCGAAGATTATGCGGCGAGGACGCCACGCTTTCTGCCGTCGCCGCGCAAGCGGCTATCGGCCACCTGAAGCGATGTTGCCTGAAAGCACGCGGGCACTCCTTTAACTCCGTTTATCCGGCGGCTATGGATCAACACCTGAATTGCATTAGCAGGTTCAACGATGCAGGCAAGCAACTTCCTCATCGCGACTATATTACTCGGGCAAGAAGAACAAGCTCGTCGAGCCGGATCGGGACATCGTATTCGAATTCACGCCCCATTGCGTCGACGCGGGGAAACTGGCGCGCTGATGTCTGCCCCTCAGGAGCGAACATGAAAACAAGCACCTTCGAAGTGGGGGAGTTAATCTCCACCCTGAGCGCGGCCGGCGTCCACCGACAGATCGCAATGCTATCGGGTGTTCATCATGTCGAAGTGAACTATGTGGCCGGCAGTGCCACCGTGCACTTTGACGAAGCGAAAACGTCGCATAAAGAGATCCGCCAACGCATCATTGACTGCGGCTACCATTGCCGGGGTGAACTCGTTCCCGCTCACCTCTGCGAGCCTACAGATCACAAGACCGCAGACGCGCATAAAGGCTACATGGCGCAGGGTGGTAGCAAGGGACATGTGCCGAAGGAAATGGACCCGGGAAGTGATCCCCGTGCCGGCCACAGCGTCAAACCCGCGCAACCGATGAGCGACATGACGCACGATATGGGGCATGCACCCGGCATGTCGATTCAGGACATGGCCGACGATATGCGTAATCGCTTCTTCGTTGCCCTATTGTTCGCGATTCCTGTCTTCCTATACTCGCCGATGGGCACAATGTTTGGCGATTTCGAAACTCCGTTCGACCTCAATCGGAAGGTGTTTCTGTTCGTCGCCGCCACTGGCGCGATCGCCTATCCGGGTTGGCCTTTCTTCATCGCAGCCTGGCGTGCTGCGCGCAACCGGGTGGTCAACATGGCGACCCTGGTTTTACTCTCGGTCGGCACTGGGTATGTGTTCAGTGTGGGGGCCACCTTCCTCTACGAAGGTGAGGTGTTCTACGAAGCGGCAGCCGTGCTGCTGGTCTTCATTCTACTGGGCCACTGGCTTGAGATGCGTGCACGCGCGGGTGCCTCAGATGCGATCCGCGCCCTTATGGATCTGGCCCCGTCGATGACCACGGTGCTACGCGCTGGCGTAGAGACCGAGGTGGCCACCTTGGAGGTGCTGACAGGCGAGACGGTCATTATCAAGCCGGGCGACAAGCTTCCGGTTGACGGCGAAATCATCGAAGGTACCTCTGAGGTCGATGAGTCTATGCTGACCGGCGAATCGATGCCCGTGAAGAAGACTCTTGGTGATGCCGTTATTGGCGCCACGATCAATAAGAGCGGTAGCTTCCGCTACAAGGCTACCAAGGTTGGTGCCGACACGGCGTTGGCCCAGATCGTCAAACTCGTTCAGGAAGCCCAAAACTCCAAGGCGCCAGGGCAGCTACTCGCTGATCAAGCCTCGCAGTGGTTGGTTCTGGCAGCCATTGTCATTGGTTTGCTCACTTTCGGCGTGTGGTTCTGGGTCCTGGGCCAGCCACTGCTGTTCGCGTTGACGCTAACGATCACAGTGTTCGTCATTGCCTGCCCCGACGCTCTAGGCCTGGCCACCCCGATGGCCATAATGGTAGGTACGGGGCTCGGCGCTATGAACGGTATCTTGTTCAAAAACGCCGCCGCACTTGAGAACGCGACCAAGCTCACCATCATCGTTTTCGACAAGACTGGCACTCTCACACTCGGGCAACCTGATGTGGTAGAGATGGTCACCGCCCAGGACGTCACCGAGGCTCAGTTGCTGGCTACCGCCGCGGGGGTAGAGAAGTTCTCGGAGCATCCCTTGGCGTTGGCGGTGCTCAAAAGATTGGGGACCTCCCAGGCCGAGGTCGCGACGGGATTTACCAACATTGATGGTCAGGGTGCTCACGCTATGATCGGCGGTGAGAAGGTACTGCTCGGCAATCTCAAGCTGATGGAGTCCGAAGACATCCCATTGCAGGCTTTGGCCACAGAAGCCATCCGACTCCAGGGTGGGGGCCGCACCGTGGTATATGTCGCTCGCGCCGCAAAGCTGATCGGCCTAATCGCGATCGCCGATGCCGTGCGGCCAACCTCCAGGGCGACGATCGCCAAGTTGCAGGAGCGCGGCGTAAAGGTGGCGATGATTACCGGCGATAATCAAGCCACGGCCGATCGCATCGGCAAGGAACTCGGCATTGATATAGTGCTGGCCGACGTGCTTCCAGGTGAGAAAGCATCCAGGCTTAAGGCGCTTCAAGAGCAGGGGCACAAAGTTGGCATGGTAGGCGATGGCATCAACGACGCACCAGCCCTGACCCAGGCCGATGTGGGTTTCGCGATCGGTGCCGGCACCGACGTAGCTATGGAAAGCGCGCAGGTCATTTTGATGAAAAGCGACCCGTACGATGTCGTCGGTGCTATAGAACTGTCACGTGCCACCCTGCACAAGATGCATCAGAACCTGTGGTGGGCGGTTGGTTACAATCTGATCGCCTTCCCGCTGGCAGCCGGCGTCTTCTACCCGTTTACTTTATCGCCAGAAATTGCAGCATTATCGATGTCGGGCAGTTCGGCCGTCGTGGCAATCAACGCTCTGCTACTCAAACGGACCAAGCTCGCCGGTATCAAGCGTGTACGGCCACAAAAAATTGTACCTACGGCCGGCGCGCAGCCTTCCCTCGGCGTCTCGTTATAAACCAGTCGATCTGTTCCACGGGCCGATTATGCCGCAAGGAGGTAAAACGAACTACCGAAGTCTAATAAGTACCCCTTAGTCATCGCAACCCAAACATGGCAAGAATATTGCCGAAAGACACAACAGTCACAATGTTGCCCGGTTTAACAACCCGCTAACGTGGAAAAATAAAATGCGCAAATTATGGGTCATCCTGGCAGCGCTGGTTGCTCTAAACCTAAATGGCTGCGGCTACAATACCTTCCAGAGCAACGACGAGCAAATCAAAGCGAGCTGGTCTGAGGTAGTAAACCAGTACCAACGGCGGGCGGATCTGGTACCTAATCTGGTCAATACCGTCAAAGGTTATGCCTCACATGAAAAAGAAGTGTTGACGCAAGTGACGCAAGCCCGCTCTCAGGCGAGCGCCATACAGATATCGCCGGAGGTTCTCAGCGATCCGGCCGCCTTTGCCAAGTTTCAGGCTGTGCAAGGCCAGCTGTCCGGAGCGTTGTCCCGATTGTTGGCAGTGAGTGAGAACTATCCACAACTAAAAGCTGACGCCGGTTTTCGCGATTTGCAGGCGCAACTGGAAGGTACCGAAAACCGCATTGCCGTGGCGCGCAACCGCTACATCAAGTCAGTGCAGGAATTCAACGTCACGGTACGCTCGTTCCCCTCCAATCTAACGGCGATGGCATTCGGATACAAAGAGAAGCCTAATTTCACGGTAGAAAACGAAAAAGAAATCGCTAAGCCGCCCGCAGTAGATTTTGGGTCGGCGCCTGCTGTTCCCCCAAGCGGATCTCAGGGAGCAGTCAAGTGACGACGATGCGCACGACAAGCGCAGCGGCATTGTTCGCCTTTGTGCTTTGCTGGTCTTTCCTCGCGGGCGCTCAAGTCGCAGTACCTCCTCTGGCCGGGCGGGTTACCGACCAGACCGCTACGCTCACCCCAGAGCAGCTGGCTGGTCTAGAGCAAACTTTACGGGCGTTTGAAGCCAAAAAAGGCAGCCAGATTGCACTTCTCATTGTCCCCAGCACCCAGCCGGAAACAATTGAACAATACGCTTTGCGCGTTGCGGAGCAATGGAAGTTAGGCAGAAAAAAAGTGGATGACGGCGCAATCCTGGTCGTCGCCAAGAACGACCGTGCGCTTCGCATTGAAGTAGGCTACGGGCTTGAGGGGGCACTCAATGACGCCACCAGCAAGCGCATAATCAGCGAGATTATCACCCCGCGCTTCAAGCAAGGAGACTTCTACGGGGGCATTGCTGCCGGGCTCGACCAGATGATCCGGGTAATTGATGGCGAACCGCTGCCTGCCCCCGACGCACAAACTATCGGCGGTGTTACAGATATTCAGCAGTATGGGCCGCTCGTTTTTATTCTTGCGCTCGTGATCGGCAGTGTTCTGCGCCCCGTTTTGGGCAGATTTCCAGGCGCGCTAGTCACTGGAGGGGTTGTGGCCGTTATCGCTTGGTTGGTGGCCGGCGCACTGTTCATCGCGTTGGGTGCGGGAGTGATGGCACTCTTGTTCACGTTGGTCGGTGGCGGTATGGGCGGATACGGCATGGGGGGGCATCGTGGAGGATTCGGTCGAGGCGGTGGTGGCTTCGGCGGAGGCGGAGGCGGGTTTGGCGGTGGCGGCGCATCGGGGAGATGGTAAACATGAATATCAAACGCATTCTGAACCATCTTGTTATGACCCACTGGCAGGTCAATCGGGCATTTCCCCGCGAAACGTTGATCGTGATCGAACAAGCGATCAAAGCCAGTGAGGCTGCACACACCGGAGAAGTCCGTTTCGTTGTTGAGGGCGCCCTGGATAGCACACCGCTTTTCAAGGGCCAGTCCGCGCGCGAGCGCGCTGTCGATGTTTTTTCGCAGTTGCGTGTATGGGACACCGCTTGCAATAACGGTGTGCTGATTTATCTATTGCTCGCTGACCGGGACGTGGAGATTGTTGCCGATCGCGGGATACACGCGAAAGCAGGCACTCAAGAATGGCAAAGCATTTGCCTCCAGATGGAAGCCGCCTTCAAACAATCCAATTACGAAGGCGGCGTAGTCAGCGGTGTTCAGGCGGTTACACAGCATTTGACGAAACACTTTCCCGCTGCCGGCGGTGACCAGAATGAATTACCAGATAAACCAATGGTTCTCTGAGGAGCCCTTATCGTTGAGTGCCGACCAAAAAACTCAAGCACGCTCAGATGACGTGGTTAGATCCAAAGCAATCCCCGAATCAAGTAATCCGGAGCAAACTGATCTGCATACAAATGTGAGCCACTGACGGGAGACTAAGAACGTATTACAACGATGTTTGTATTCCCTATCATGAAAAGGAGTATCACCATGCAAAGTGAAACGTTGAATGTAACCGGTATGACGTGTGGCGGCTGTGCCAGCAATGTGGCGAACGCGCTGAAAGCAATTCCCGGAGTTGATGACGTAGTAGTGTCGCTCTCGACCGGCGAGGCTGCCGTGCGTTATGACGAGCAACTCACCTCTCTCGACCAACTGAAATCGGCCGTGAAAGGCGCGGGCTATGGAGTGAATGCGGCCAAGGCCACGCCCAATCATCAACCCAAGGGCGGTTGCTGCAGTTAACTCGCCCCTATGATGCTCAGACGTCGGACCGCAGGCATGACTCGATGGCCTGCGGCTACATGAGGGCCACTAGCGCGCGCTCAGCACATTTGCCCGTAGCGACTACGGCCGCGCTTATGCTCAGCGTGTTCACTGTGTCGGTTGGCTTCGGCATCGTGCTTCCGCTTTTACCCTACCTAATTGAGCGGCTGTTGGGAGCTGAAGGTGATGCAGCGCTAGTTTCCCAGCACACCGGGTTACTGACTGCTGTCTACACTCTCTCACTTTTTCTGTTTGCGCCCATGTGGGGCCGACTTTCCGACCAGCGCGGCCCGCGTGGTGTACTACTTGTTGGACTTCTCGGCGTTGGCGTAACCATGTTGGTTTTCTCTTTTATTGAGAGTCTCGTCGCTGTTTACGCCGAGCGCTTCATAAGCGGTATGTTTGCCGCAGCGGTGACGCCCGTAGCAGCGGCTGTATTCGGCAACGTCACGACGACCGAGCAGGGACGGGCCCGTCGGCTTGCGTTCGTCAGCATGACAGGGATTAGCGGCTTCCTGCTTGGACCAATGCTGAGCGTGTTCGTAACGCGTTTTGCCGCCGATACCTTCAGCCTCGCCTTGCCGGCAGGATCGATCGCGGTTCCGCTCGCGGCGACGGGACTGTTCGCCTTTCTAGTGGCCGCTGCAGTTGCGTTTTCAGTACCAAGTATCGAAGGACTTGGTCGGTCAAAGCAGACATCTAATACCTCGGCCAATCAAAAAGCATGGCTTGTTCCAAAACTCCTCATCCTCACTTTCATCGTTTCGGTCGGCGTCGGGGCCTTCGAGGTCGGGCTCGCACTGCGTGGCAAACAGGAACTAGGTTTGAGTCCATATCAGATTGCGCTGATGTTCACCGAGTGCAGCTTGGTCATGTTTGGGGTGCAAGCAATCGTATTCTCACCCTGGTTTAAGCCGGCCACGACCCGCTGGCTCATCGCACCCGCCCTCTCCGTGCTGGCAGCTGGATTGCTCCTCGTCCCTTGGGCATCTAATTTTATGTTGATGCTGGTCGTGATCGGTGCGGTCGCTGTCAGCGCCGGCATCCTGTCGCCGATCCTCACTTACTGGATCTCAGCCAAGGCTGGCAGCGCGCAAGGCTGGGAACTCGGCAAGCAAACGGCAGCGTCCAGTCTTGGGACAACCTTAGGGTCGGCGGTCGGTGGAATCCTCTACAGTACTGACTTTCTGCCTGGTGCCTCTTTCATTCTGAGCGCGAGCCTCACAGCGCTTGGCTTCTTGCTAAGCCTTGGGTTGCCGCATTTACTAATGCTTCCTAATTTATTCTCTTGTTTGATATCCGAGGGATCGAGCAAGCAAAAATGAGAAATATAGAGCGTTAGATTTCTCGAGGGATGAAAAGTACGGATGAAAGAGTTCCTTTTAGTCGTTCTGCAAGAGGGCGCTAGGCAGCCTTGGCTGCTCCGCGAGTCTCTCAACGGCTACGTCTTGCTTCTACTCATGCGCCGTTTCAAACAATTCGAACCGTGGGCAAGCCGAAGATCAACGTAAGCGCTCCATAAACCCCACCAACTTCAAAATGGGTGGCGTGCTCAGCTGGATGATGCCGGCGGAGCCGTGACTTGTGGCCGCGTCTTTTCCATCCAGCTTTTCAACTGGGCCAGCACCGGCAGGCTGTGCTCGTAGCTTCGCCTCGACGAACTTGCGCCGCGCGTGCGCCCAGCAGGGGCATCGCTCGCCACCTGAGCGAGCGTCAACAGAACGTTACTTTTTCGAAATACTTCACAACCACTGATCAGTCAGTCCGATTTTTTTGACACTTCCCCGATACGCGGTCATAACTTTTGCGCTCCGGTGGGTCATAACACGGTGGTCGTCGATGGAATATTGGCGTCTAGCGAGTTTTTAGCCTAATGCGGAGATAAGCTCATGATTTTCAATGTGCAAAATTTTGGCGCCAAAGGAGATGGCATCACAGACGACACGGCGGCGATACAAAGTGCGATTGATGCGGCGTCCGCTGCAGGCGGTGGGCAGGTGTATATGCCGACCGGAACTTACATCGTTTCGGGAGGTGAGGAACCCTCCGACGGCTGCCTGATGCTCAAGAGCAACGTCTACCTGTACGGCGACGGCATGGGCGAAACCACCGTCAAGGTGGCTGACGGCTCCGACACCAAGATCACGGGTGTCATCCGCTCGGCCTATGGCGAAGAAACCCACGATTTTGGCGTCAGCAACCTCACCATCGACGGCAACCGTGACAACACCACGGGCAAGATCGACGGTTGGTTCAACGGCTACATTCCCGGCGAAGAAGGCTACGACTCCAACGTCACCCTCGACAGCGTCGAGATCAAGGATTGCTCCGGGTACGGTTTCGACCCCCACGAGCAGACCGTCAACATGGTCATCAAGAACAGCGTGTCCCACGGCAATGGCCTGGACGGCTTTGTTGCTGACTTCCTCAGCGACAGCACCTTCGAAAACAACGTCGCCTACGACAATGACCGCCACGGTTTCAACGTCGTCACCAGCACCCACGACTTCACCCTCACCAACAACGTTGCCTACAACAATGGTGGCAATGGCATCGTGGTGCAGCGCGGCAGCGAGGACATCCCCTCCCCCAGCAACATCACCATCACCGGTGGCGAGGTGTACGGCAACGGCGCCGAAGGGGTGCTGGTCAAACTGTCCAGCGACGTGACCGTCAGCGGTGTCGACATTCACGACAACGCCAGCGCCGGGATCCGCATCTACGGCAGCAACCACGTCGAGATCATCGACAACACGCTCAACAACAACTCACTGGGCGGCGCTGTACCCGAGATCATCATCCAGTCCTACGACGACACCCTGGGCGTGTCCGGCAGGTACTTCAACGGCAGTGATAACCTCATCCAGGGCAATATCATCAGCGGCAGCGACCTGTCGACCTACGGTGTTGCAGAGCGCAATGAAGACGGCACCGATCGCAACGCCATCATCGGCAACACCATCAGTCACACCAGTAAAGGTGCCACGCTGGTCTATGGCGACGGTAGCTACGTCAGCGCCACAGCGCCGATGACCACCGTGCAAGGCACGGCTGGCAACGACACCCTGTTGGGCAGCGCCGCCAGCGAGATTTTCTACGGCGCAGCCGGCAACGACACCATCAATGGCGGGGCCGGTGGCGACATTCTGGTGGGCGGTGCAGGCATCGACAAACTCACCGGCGGCACGGGTGCCGATACGTTCCGTTTCATCGCCCAGTCCGACAGTTACCGCAACGCAACCGCCAGCTTCGATGACACCCTTACCGACTTCGACGTCACCCAGGACAAGATCGACCTCGCCGGCCTCGGCTTCACCGGCCTGGGTAATGGCCGTGGCGGCACCTTGCAGGTCAGCTACAGCGCCAGCAACGACCGCACCTACATCAAGGACTATGATGCCGACGCCAGCGGCAATCGCTTCGAGCTGATTCTCTCGGGCAACCTGACCAGCACCCTGACCGCCAACAACTTCATTTTCAATCGGGTGGTCACCGGCACCAGCGGCAGCGACTCGCTGTTGGGCAGTGATTCGGCCGACACCTTGCTCGGCCTGGCGGGCAACGACAGCCTCAGTGGCGGCGCGGGCGACGACAAAATTGACGGCGGCGCCGGCATGGACACCCTCACCGGTGGCACCGGAGCGGACACTTTTGTGTTCTCCAACCGCCTGGACAGTTATCGCAACTACAACACCGGCGGCGCCAACCTTGGCGACCTGATCACCGACTTCGATATCACCGCCGACAAGATCGACCTCTCGGCCATGGGTTTCACCGGCCTGGGGGACGGCAAAAACAACACCGTGTACCTGGTGCTCAACACGGCCGGCACCAAGACTTACATCAAGACCCTGACTGCCGACGCCAGTGGCAACCGCTTTGAAGTGGCGCTGGATGGCAATTACCTCGACAAGCTGACCAGCGCCAATTTCGTCTTTGCCACTTCGCCAACGGTCAACCATGCGCCGGTGGTGGCAACGGCGTTGCTGGATCAGAGCGCCACTGAAAACACCCCGTTCAGCTACGTGGTGCCGGCCTCCAGTTTTACCGATCCGGATAACGACAGCCTCAGTTACACCGCCAAACTGGCCAATGGCAGCGCCCTGCCCGGTTGGCTGACCTTCGACGCCGCCACCCGCACCTTCAGCGGCACACCAAGCGACACGGCATCGGGCACTTACTCCATACAGGTCACCGCGTCCGATGGCAGCAATGCAACCGTCAACGACAGCTTTACCCTGGCCGTACAGGACGTACCCGCCGCACCCACTGTGATCAATGGCACGCCGAACAACGACACGCTGACGGGCACCGCTGCCAACGAACAACTGTTCGGTGGCGCCGGTAACGACACCCTTAATGGCGGCGCCGGCAACGACATTCTGGTCGGCGGCACCGGCGCGGACAAACTCACCGGCGGCGCGGGTGCCGACGTATTCCGCTACACCTCAAAACTCGACAGCTACCGCACCGGGTCCACCAGTGCCAGTGACCAGATCCTCGATTTCGATGTGGCTGTCGACAAGATCGATGTCTTGGCACTCGGCTACACGGGCCTGGGCAATGGCCTGAACGGCACGCTGCAAGTGACCTACAGCGCTTCGAGCAACCGCACCTACCTCAAGGATCTCACCGTCGACGCCAACGGCAACCGCTTCGAAGTGTCGCTGGCGGGCAACCTGGTGAACAGCCTGACGGCGAGTCATTTTGTCTTCGCCGACCAGAACACCCCCAGCAATGTAGCGCCGGTGGTGGCCATCCCCCTCCTCGACCAGAACGCCACCGAAAGCACGCCGTTCAAATACGCTGTGACCCACGACAGCTTCACCGACGCCAACCAGGATGTGCTGACCTACACCGCGACCCTCGCCGACGGCAGCGCCCTGCCCGCATGGCTGAGTTTCAACGCCACCAGCCTGACGTTCACCGGCACGCCGATCAGCACGGCGTCCGGTAATTACAACGTACTGGTCAAGGCCGCCGATCCTTCAGGTGCGTCGGTCAGCGACAGCTTCGCCCTGGCGGTGGCCGATGCGCCCGCCAACACCATCACCGGCACCAACAACGCCGAAAGCCTCAACGGCACGGCGGGCGCAGACCTGATCCTCGGCCTCGGTGGCAACGACACAATCAAAGCCGGCACCGGCGCGGACATCGTCGACGGCGGCGCTGGACGCGATTCGCTGTACGGCGACGACGGTGCCGACACCTTCCGCTACACCAACGTACTCGACAGTTACCGCGACTACGACACCGGCGGTGTCACGGCGACCGACACGGTCTACGACTTCACCGCGGGCGTCGACAAGATCGACGTTTCAGCGCTGGGCTTTCTCGGCCTCGGCGATGGCAGCAATGGCACGCTGTACATGACCCTCAACGCGGCCGGCGACAAGACCTACATCAAATCCGCCGAGGCCGACGCCGATGGCAATCGCTTCGAAATCGCCCTCAACGGCAACTACCTCAACACCCTGACCGCCAGTGATTTCGTGTTCGGCGAGCGCGCCCAGCAAGACATCCTCTACCTACCCACACTCGGCCAATCCAATGCGCGCCTGCTGCGCATGACGGAGGACGACGATCAGTCCGGCACCTCGATGCTGGTCAAAGACCTGGACCGCTACACCCCCTATGACGTGCGCAGCCAGTTCACCGACGCCGATGGCAATGGCATTGACATCGCGGTGGGTGGCAGCACGGTCAATGGCCTGTCGACCCTGGGCGCCGAGCAACTCAAGTTGTGCTGGTGGCTGACCGACACCAACCAACCCGGGCCTGCGCTGTTGCGTGCCGTGGCGTTGCTGCAGGAGCAGCTCACCGAACTCAAATCCATTGATAACGTCACCATGGGCATCATCTGGGGCCAGGGCGAGGAAGCCGCCCAGGAGATCGCCCGCGCCACGGACAAACCGGCGGCAGCAGCGGCGTACAAGGCCGCGACCCTGAACGTGTTTGATTACCTGCATGCCCAGTTCGGCAACTTCAGCGTGTACATGATGGAAACCGGTCACTACGAGCAGGACGCGGCGCGTGCCCGTGGTTATTCGGAAGAGAAAATCGCCTCCATCGTCGAGGGTGTCGGCTATGTCCGCGCCACCCAAGAGGCCATCGCCGCCGAGCGTGCTGACGTCAAGCTGGCGGTGGACTACACCGACCTGCCCTTGCGCTACGAGGTTGATCCGCTGGTGTACCCGGACGACGTCTGGCACCTGCACGAGGAATCGGCGGAAATCGTCGGCCAGCGCCTGGCCGATTACATTGCCAATGACCTTGGCTTCCAGGGCAACCCCAATGACAACAACAGCGTGCAGGCCATTTTCGACAACGCTCAGAACCAGGGCGGGATGATTTCCGGCACTGATCAGGCGGATACCTTGGTGGGCAGTTCGGGCAACGACACACTGGATGGCGACCTGGGCGCCGACACCATGACCGGTGGCGATGGCAGCGACACTTACTATGTCGACAACGCCGACGACACCGTGATCGAGACCAACAGCAATGCGGTGCCCGGAGGGATCGACAGCGTGCACAGCAGCCTGGCGGCCTACACCCTCGGCAACAACGTCGAGAATCTGTATGTCGACAGCGCTGGCGCCGCCAATGGCACGGGCAACGCGCTGGACAACACGCTGTTCGCCGGTGCCGGCAACAACGTGCTGGACGGGCGCGATGGCAATGACACGGTGTCCTTCGAGCGTGCCTTGGCCGGCGTTACCGTAAACCTCTCGACGTCCGCACAACAAAACACCGCCGGGTCTGGGCTCGACACCTTGAAATTCTTCGAAAACGTGACGGGAAGCGCCTACGCCGACAGTCTGTCGGGCAACAGCGCCGCGAACATCCTGAACGGAGGTGCCGGTAACGACACGCTGGTGGGTGGTTCGGGCGATGATCGGCTGGTGGGTGGTGCCGGCACCGACAACCTCACCGGTGGCACTGGCGCGGACACCTACGCGTTTGGTGCGCTGTCGGACATGGGCGTCGGGGCTTTACGCGATGTGATCAGCGGTTTCAAAACCGCCGAGGGTGATCATCTGGATTTCACCAGTCTGGACGCCAATCCGCTGACCGCCACCCTCGACGCCTTCATGTTCATCGGCAGCAACGCCTTCGACCCCACCAACGCCACCGGCCAAATACGCTTTGCCGATGGCATCCTCTACGGCAGCGTCAACGCCGACGCCACCCCCGAGTTCGAATTCGAAGTGGTGGGCGTCAAGGAGCTGCAGGCCAGCGATTTCACAGCCTGACCTGATGAGGCGAGGGGATTGATCCCCTCGCCACAGCGGGTACACAAACCCGGATGCACACCGAACCATAGCGGCAACGGTGGGGCATGCTCATTCCTCTTTGAAGGCCGCAAGCAAGCGTTCACGCAAAGGTTTCATCAGGTAATTCATCAAGGTGCGTTCCCCCGTCACCACCGTGACATCGGCGAGCATGCCGGGGCGCAGCAGCAGGCCGGCGGCCTGCAGCGAGGCGACGGTGTCGGCGGGAATTTCGACCTTGGCGGAAAAATACGGCTGGTGCGTCTGTTCATTGATCAACTGGTCCGCCGACACCGTAGTCACCGTGCCCGTGACGGTCGGCGTATCCACCCGTTGCAGCGCGGTGAAATGCACATGCACCGGCAGACCCGGGCGCAACTTATTGGCCATCAGCGGCTCGAAACGCGCGGTGATCGCCATCGGCGCATCCAGCGGCACCACCTGCATCAGGGTTTGGCCGGCCTGCGCAACGCCCCCGACCGTATGAATGCTCACGTCCATGACCTGCCCGGACGCCGGCGCACGGATCGCACCGTTGTCGACTTGAAACTGCAAGGCATGAATCTGATCGGCATAACCTGCCGCCTCGGCAGAGACCTCGCTGAGCTGGGTTTCAGCATCGCGGCGAAATTCCTGCTGCGCCTGCAAAGCCTTGAGCCGGCTTTCGTTGATCGCCTGGCGAGTCCTGCCGACATCGCCCACTCCAGAGGAAATCTGTCCAGCCAATTGGGCAGCGTTGCGCTCGGCCTCGAAGAGTTTGTTGCGCGGAATGTAGCCTTCAAGGGCCAAATTACGCAGGCCTTCCAGCTCCTGCTGCTGGAAGCGCATCTGCGTATCGTAGTTACGCTTGACGCCTTCGTAGCCGAGCAATTGCTGCTGCAATGCCGCGGCTTCGTGTTCGATGATCTGCAAGCGACTGCCCAGCTCTGCACGGCGGGTCAGAAACAACTGGCTCTGCAAGGCCATGGCAGCCTTGACCCGCGGCTCGTCGGCGCGTTCCAGCAGTTCAGCGGGCCATTGGATCTCGGCTGAGCCCAAGCGCTCGGCCATCAACCGCGCCTCGACGCTGCGATCGTTGAGCAACTTACCCAAGGTCACGTCCAGTTGCGACTGTGCCTGCACTGTATTGAGCTGCACCAGCAACTGCCCTTGGGTGACGCGGTCGCCATCGCTGACCAGCAGCTTTTCCACCACCCCACCAACCAACGACTGCACAGCCTTGCGTTCGCCCGCCACCACCACGGTGCCGCTGCCCACGACACCCTGGTCGAGCGGCGCCAGGCTTGCCCAGAGCAGGAAGCCGCCCAGCGTCAAGACCAGGAAAGCCACGCCATAGCGAGCAGCCCCCCCGGCGTCGGTACTGGCGCGGGGCTGCAGTGTGGTGCCGCGCACACTCAGTCCCTGCTCGTTGTACGTTTGTGCCTCTGTGGTCAGATCACGCATCTCTGCCAGCCTCCCTGACCGCGGCCGGTCTTGGCCCCGGCCTCAATGCCTTGAGCACCCGATCCCTTGGACCAAATGCATGTTGAGTGCCGTCCTTGAGCACCAGGATGTGATCGACCACCGCCAGCACATTAGGCCGGTGGGTAATCAGCACCACGGTGCTGCCAGCAGCCTTGAGCGCATTGATGGCCTGCACCAGCGCCAGCTCTCCGGCTTCATCGAGATTGGAGTTGGGCTCATCGAGCACGATCAGCGACGGGCGCCCATAGAGCGCGCGAGCCAGACCGAGGCGTTGCTTTTGTCCACCGGACAAGCCAAGCCCGCCGGGGCCCAGCGGCGTGTCGTAACCCTTGGGGAATTTCAGGATCATCTCGTGAATGCCGGCGTGACGCCCGGCGGCGATGGTCTTGTCGGCGTCCTGCTCGCCGAAGCGAGCAATGTTGTCGGCCACACTGCCGTCGAACAGCTCGATGTCCTGCGGCAGGTATCCAAGGTGCGGGCCCAGGGCGTCGTGGGACCATTGACTGATCTCGGCGTCGTCCAGGCGCACCGACCCGCCCATGGCCGGCCATACCCCGACCAGCGCCCTGGCCAGCGTTGATTTACCACTGGCGCTGGGGCCGACGACGGCGAGCACATCACCTTTGACCAGGCTGAAATTAATGCCCCGCAGGATCGGTTGCGAAGCGCCGGGCGGGCCGACATACACCTGCTCCAGGCGCACCGCGCCGGTGGGCGGTGGCAAAGCCATGCGCAGGCGCTCGCGCGGATGCTGGGCAAGCAGTTGGCTCAGGCGCTGGTAGCTCTGGCGGCCGGAGTTGAATTGCTTCCACGAGCCAATGGCGATTTCCACGGGCGCCAAGGCACGCCCCAGCAGCAGCGACATCGCAATCATCATGCCCGCCGACAATTGGCCCTCCAGCACCAGCAACGCCCCCAGGCCCAGGGCCAGCGACTGTCCGGAGATGCGCACAAAACGGGTCGTCGAAGTGATACGCGCGCTGCGGTCGCTAGCATGGGACTGGGCGGCAATGATGCGTTGCTGCAGCAGGCTCCAGCGCTGGCGCAACGGCCCGAGCATGCCCAAGGCCTGGATGACTTCGGCATTCTGTAGCGTGCTGTTTACATAGATCGACGACTGCACGCCTAGGCGATTGGCTTCGCCCAGGCGCGTGCGAGTCGCTAACTCGCCCCACAGCGCCAGGCCGATCAGTACCAGCGCCAGAACCAGCGTCAGCACGCCGAACCAGGGATGAAAGATGAACGCCACCAGCACGAAGATGGGCAACCACGGTGCATCCATCAAGGCGATCAGGCCCTGGCCGGTGATCAACTGCCGCAGCGTCGCCAGATCGGTGAGCACCTGCGCCGGGTTGGCGTTGTGCTCGCGCAGGCTGCGGGCGAAGGCGGCGTCGAAAACCCGCTCGCCCAAGGCCTCGTCCAGCCCCGCGCTCATGCGAATCATCACCTCGCCGCGTGCCCACTCGATCAGGGCGCTGAACATGAACAGTCCCAGGGCGATCAAGGTGAGCATGAACAAGGTGGTTTCATTGCGGCTGGTGAGGACCCGATCGTACACCTGCATCATGTAGAGCGAAGGCACCAGCACCAGCAGGTTGATCGCGCCACTGAACAGCGCCAGCGACCAGAACACCCGGCGATAGCTTAATAAAGCGGCATCAATGTCATGACGCGGATCGAGAAGCAAACCCATAGAGTGTCGCTCGCAAATGGAATAGTCGGTCGAAGACGCAATCCATCGCGAGCTTTTGCCCTGAGGCATTGGAGAAAACACTAAACGTAGGCTGACGTGCCGCTATCAGAGACGACCACGTCGCTACCGCCAATTACTGACAACGTGACCACGGGTTAGTGCTGGTTCGACGGGCTGGGGTTTCATGTGGGTGACGGGCGGGAATGTTGCATTCATTCGGAATGGGGCACGAAATCTCATGAACATTCAACATTGCTCATACGTTAAATGATGCATTGGAGTCCGCCCGTCCCTTCCAGATGCTCACACCGCCCTCAGTTGCTGAAGAGGGTCTAGGATGCGATGAATGGCGAGCTTGAATGGGCGCCCTTCGTCACTCACGCCATGCCGCTGGCGCGAATGATCTACCGGCCTGGTGCACGGCCCCAGGCACTTTCGTCTGACACCCTGAAACGGAGAAGCCAACGTGAGCACCTTGAAACTTCACCCCGCACTGGACAATGGTATCCAACCCGCCGCCGCGAATTTCACAGGTGGTACCCTGCAATGCCTGTGTGCGACCGACAAAGTCGAGGTCAAGATCGACGCACAAACCCTGCATAACCACGCGTGTGGCTGCAGCAAATGTTGGAAACCGCAAAACGCGACATTCGCCGTCATTGCCGTAGTACCTCGGGATAAGGTCAGCGTCACTGCCCACGGCGAAAAACTGGCAATTGTCGACGAAAGCGCCGCCATCCAGCGCCACGCCTGCAAGCAGTGCCACACCCATCTCTTCGGGCGCATCGAGAACAAGGACCATGCGTTTTATGGCCTCGACTTCGTCCACACCGAGCTCTCTCCCCAGAGCGGATGGGCTGCGCCGAGCTTCGCAGCGTTCGTGTCCTCCATCATCGAAACCGGCACACCGCCAGCGCAAATGAAGGCTATCCGTGAGCGCCTGCGCTCGATCGGCCTGGAGCCCTATGATTGCCTGTCCCCGGACTTGATGGACGCACTGGCGACTCATGTCGCCAAACAGAAAGGCCTGCTCCCCGCCGCTTGATTGATCGGCCGCCGCGGTTTCTTCGCCGGACCGCGGCCCGGTTCACCACCAACATGTAAAACGCCGCTGTTATGGGTACTCGAAGGCACCCTTCTCTGAGTCACCTCCCGAACCAGCACAGGTTGAAGGATTATTAAATATTGAAGATAGAAAGAAAGTTCAATTACTCCTAAAAGAAACACTTATTGCATCATGACAATATACAGGCGTCATTTCAGTGACTATCATAACCCTCACTCCTGAAAAACCAGGCCTTTAACACGCAAAGCGCGACCGATATAACCAATGAGTAATTCATTCGCGCCGACGAATGGATATAAACATAAATAATATCGTTATAAACCATGACGTTAAGATCGCCACAACAATCAAGACAAACTTTCCAAGATTTACAAAAAACTAGAAAAGACCGGCTACAAAAATAAAAGTTTCAAACCCTTATCATTAAAAAAAATAACGCATATAACTCTTTAAAACATTCACCATCGATGCTAATAATCCGGCCGGTTCCGGGTTGAAGGCGACGCACCACCTCACATTGAAGTGAATATCTGATCTCACGCTGATGTCCCGGTCTTTACTACATTCAAATAACGCTGGCGTGCTCAAGTTTCAATAAAACTTGGGCCGCTGTTGTGGGCGCACTAAAACTGCGCAAGGAAGACATCATCGCTCGCCATCATTCAAGGGTTAAAATCCTTTCAATCTTCGGTACCCGTCCAGAAGCCATCAAGATGGCGCCTTTAGTCAAAGCCCTCGCTGCAGAACCTGGCATTCAATCGCAGATCTGCATCACCGGCCAACATCAAAGCATGCTTAAACAGGTGCTGGATCTGTTCGACCTCAAGGCCGATTACACCCTCGATGTGATGACGCCGCACCAGTCGCTCAACTCCTTGACCGCGGCGCTTTACGGGGCGATTGACCCCGTGCTGGAAATGACCCGCCCGGACCGGGTGCTGGTACATGGCGACACCACTTCGGCCATGGTTGCCTCAATGGCGGCGTTCCATCGACGCATTCCGGTCGGTCATGTCGAAGCCGGGCTGCGAACCGGTGATATCTACAGCCCGTGGCCGGAAGAAATGAACCGCCGCTGCATCGACCTCGGTGCGGACATGCTGTTTGCGCCGACCCACGAGTCGCGCCAGAACCTGCTCGACGAACGCCTCCAAGGTCGCGCCTTCGTGACCGGCAATACGGTGATCGACGCGTTGCAGATGACGGCGCGGCGCATTGAGCAAGACGCTGACCTGCGTGCAAGCCTGGACCGGCAGTTCTCGTTCCTGCAAACCGGTCGCAAGGTTCTGCTGGTGACCGGGCATCGCCGGGAAAACTTCGGCGAAGGATTCCTGGATATCTGCAAGGCCTTGAGCCATCTGGCGCGGCGCGCTGATATCCAGATCGTCTATCCGGTGCATTTGAACCCCAATGTCATTGGCCCGGTCACCGAGCAGCTGGGCGATCTGCCGAACGTGCACTTGATCAAGCCGCTGGACTACCTGGCCTTCGTGCGCCTGATGCAACGTGCGCATGTGATCCTCACCGACTCCGGTGGCGTGCAGGAAGAAGCGCCCTCCCTGGGCAAGCCCGTGCTGGTCATGCGTGAAGTGACCGAGCGCCCCGAAGCTGTCGCGGCGGGCACTGTGCGTCTGGTCGGTACCTCGCCGGACTCGATCATCGCTGGCGTCAACGCATTGTTCGATGACGACCTGCTGTGGCGTCGCTGCTCCCAGGCTGCCAACCCTTACGGCGATGGCAAGGCCAGTGCGCGCATCGTCGATGCCCTGATGGGGCGCCCGGTCGATGATTTCGTCGTGGCCGGACAGCCCTTGCCCAAATTCCTGAACTACCCGTCAGCGGTGCCTGTGCCCGAGAAAAATTGCCCGGCTTTTACCTCTCAATAAACCAAACCGATCCTCTCCCTTATCAGCTCGAGATCTACCTGAATGAAGTCTTCCGTTGCCATCCATACGGGTGCGCTCAGCGCCCTTGCCTGTGGCGTGAGCCTGCTCGCGCTCATGCCGACCTTTGCCTTGGCCGCGGACAGCCCGCTCACCCAGGCGATCAACCGGCTCAACGCCGACACCCGACAAGAGCGTGAGATCCGCTTGAGCGATCTGGGGATCGATGCACCGATCATCCTCGGCTCCACCGATGCCCGACGCGACCTGTATCTGCCGGTGCCGGCGGGTGTGCCACTGACGGACGCGACCCTGAATTTCGACGCCAGTTACCTCAATGGCGAAGGCGGACGCAACACGCTGTTGCTGTCGCTGGACGGCTATCCGGTACGCGCCGAAGGGCTCAGCGAAGCCCAAGGTGATGCCAGCGCCACGCTGGGCGTGGACAAGCAAGCGCGTGACAGCGGCTCGCTACGCCTGGGGATTGCCTGGTCGTCGATCGTGTCCCGCGTGTTGTGCGAAGACGAGCGTGCCATCGGCAACGTGTTGCGTATCGAACCGGACACCCGCCTCAATTACAGCTACGACGCCAGCCAGTTACAGGACGTCGGTGCTGCCTGGACGGCATTGCCTGGCAAACCGGGGATCATGGTCGCGCCGGGTACCTTATCCGCCGACAGCTACGATGCGGCCTGGCGTCTCGGTGTGGCACTGGAGCGGATTGGCAAGCACAGCCGCATCCTGCCCTTCCCCGCCGTGCAAGACAGCGTTGACCTGACTGGCCTGCGCATCCCGGCCGAACTGCAGACTATTCCAGCGTTCGCCAGCCTTAACGGCAAAGGCTCGCACGTTCTGGCGACCCCGGCGCAAATCGGTGCACTGTTGATGTTGGGGCAGACGCCGAACGTCCAGGCGGATCTGGCCATCAACGACCCGCAACTGCTCAAAGCCGTCAATGAATCGCTGGACGCGCTGCAGAGTCAGATTCAGGGTCTCGACGCGACGGCAGCCAATGCCTTCACGCAATGGCGTGAGCGGCATATCAATGCAGGTCTGGCCGCCACCGGCACTGACAACGTGCGTCTGGCATTGCTGGGCACACGTCCGGTGCTGATGATCGCGCCGCAAGCGACCGGCAAGGCATTGGCCCTGTTCAGCTCGGCCTGGAACACACTCGCACGTAGCCGCCAATTGACGGTCAGCGAAGCACAGATGCCATTGAGCGCCGACGGCCGCGTGGCCCTGTCACGCCTGGGCGGCAACCCCGGCGCCATCGACGTGCTGGCCAAATCCGACTGGAGCACCTCGTTCCCTCTGGGCAGTGTGGCCTACGACGGTCGCCTGCCGGTGAAGGCGGTGATCGATGTGTCTGCCGCCCCCGGTGCCTCGGACACCGCGCCGGTGGCCTCGCTGTTTCTCAACGATTACCTGATTGGCGCGCAACAGCTCGTGGCCAACGGTGAACAGCAACGCATCGAAGCACGTATCCCGCGTTACGCCCTGGGTTCGAAGAACGTGCTGCGCGTGTCGTTCCAGCGTCAGCCGGTCAGCGATCGTTGCCTGGAAACGCCACAGGCCTTCCCGGTCTCGGTGCGGCCGACCAGCCACATCGTGCTGGAAAAAACCGCGCTGGATGATGACTTCTCGGGCATGGCTGCGCGCTTTGCCATGGACACGCAAATCCTCGTTCCACAGGCCTACCTCGAGCATCCGGCAAGCAGCTTGCCGCAGGTGATTTCGGTGGCTGACGCCGCCGGTGTTTCGCCGCTGCGGGCGCAACTGAACGTCAGCGCCGACCCAAAGGTTTCGGTCACGCCGGACAAGGCCTTCCTCGCCTTCGAGCTGCCGATCAAGGACAGCAAGGAATCGGTGCAGGTCGATGATCAGGGTCGCTTGCGCATCAACCACAAGGATCAGATGTTGTTGGACATCCATCCCCTCAACCACCTGGCCTCGTTGCAGGTGGTGGACGCCGGCGGCCAGCAGGGTCTGGTCTATCGCGCCCTGGGCAATGACGCGCCACGCTTCGCCAAACAGATTCTGCTGACCCGCGGCGATGTGGCCATCCTCGGTGACAACGGTGTACTGACCACCTTCGACACCCAGGATCCAAGTGGCAGCCAATTGATCGACAAAGAAGAACCCAAGGGCCTGGACGCCTGGCGCAAGCCGTCGCTGTTGTGGCTGATTCCGGGTGGCATCCTGTTGCTCCTCATCCTGTTGCTGGCTGGCCGTAGCGCCCGTCGCAATCGCCAGTAACGGAAACTTTCGATGACGTCGCTTTATTGGCCCTACTGGCTGGCCCACTACTACAGCTTCCTTGAGATCTCGACCATCGTGGTCGCAGTGCTGATCCTGATCTCCAGCCTGGACGATCTGTTCATTGACCTGTGGTACTGGTCTCGCCGCCTGTTTCGCAAGTTCACCGTGGATCGCAAATACCGGCCGCTGACCGCCGAGCAACTGATGGCCCGGGATGAACAGCCGTTGGCGATCATGGTCCCGGCCTGGCTGGAATATGACGTCATCGCACCGATGATCGAGAACATGGTGTCGACCCTGGATTACCAGAACTATGTGGTCTTCGTCGGCACCTACATCAATGACCAACGCACCATCGATGAAGTGGAACGCATGCGCCGGCGCTACAAGCAGCTGCATCGCGTGGAAGTCCCGCATGCCGGCCCGACCTGCAAGGCCGACTGTCTGAACTGGGTGATCCAGGCGATCTTCCTGCACGAGAAAAC
This sequence comes from Pseudomonas sp. MDT1-16, assembly GCF_054898115.1. NCBI lineage: Bacteria > Pseudomonadati > Pseudomonadota > Gammaproteobacteria > Pseudomonadales > Pseudomonadaceae > Pseudomonas > Pseudomonas sp. MDT1-16. The sequence goes on along the minus strand of NZ_CM142717.1, from coordinate 3,279,595 downwards.
CCACGGCATGACCTTCGCCGGCGTCGTATTGCACGACAGCGAAGACGTACTGCACCCGATGGAATTGCGCCTGTTCAACTACTTGCTGCCGCGCAAGGACATGATCCAGTTGCCCGTGGTTTCGCTGGAGCGCAACTGGTACGAATGGGTGGCCGGCACCTACATGGACGAATTCGCCGAATGGCATGGCAAGGATTTGGTGGTGCGTGAAAGCATGACCGACACGGTGCCGTCTGCCGGGGTCGGTACCTGTTTCTCCCATCGTGCCCTGCGCGTACTGGCCGGGGAAACCCAGAACCAGCCGTTTAACACTGACAGCCTCACCGAGGATTACGACGTCGGCGCACGCCTGGCCAAGGTCGGCATGAATGCGATCTTCGTGCGCTTCCCGGTGCAGTTTCGCGTGTTGCGTAAATCATGGTTTCGCAAGCCTTACGAATCGACTCTGAAGATGCCGTTGTGCGTGCGGGAATTCTTTCCCGACACCTTCCGTACCGCGTTCCGCCAGAAAGCCCGCTGGACGCTGGGCATTGGCCTGCAAGGCTGGGAGCAAATGGGCTGGAACGGTTCGCTGGCCAATCGTTATCTGCTGTTTCGTGACCGCAAAGGTGTGGTGACGGCGTTCGTCAGCATCATCGCCTACGTGATTCTGGTGCAGCTGCTGGGTCTGATCATCCTGCGCCAGAGTGGCCTGTGGGACGTGAGTTTCCCGACACCGTTTGAAACCAATGGCTTTATCCAAACCCTGCTACTGGCCAACGGTATCGCGCTGGCCTGGCGTATCGCCCACCGCTGCTACTTCACCACCGTGCTGTACGGCTGGCAGCATGGTTTGCTGTCCATCCCGCGCATGGTCGTGGGCAACTTCGTCAACTTCATGGCCGCATCACGCGCCTGGCGCATGTTCCTGGTCGGCAAGGCGCTGAACCGCAAGCTGGTGTGGGACAAGACCATGCACGACTTCCCGTCCACCGACCTGGTGGCTGTCGCACCGCGCAAGCTGGGCAGCGTGTTGCTGTCCTGGCAGGCGATCAACGACGCTGACCTGCAAAGCGCCCTCGCCGAACAGAAAACCCGGCACATGCCTTTGGGGCGGATTTTGCTCAGCAACGGCTGGCTGGACGACGAGACGCTGGCGGAAGCCATCGCCTTCCAGAACGATCTGCCACGGGTGTTCGATGTGGCCGCCAAGGCACGGGACTCGATCCTGACGCTGGACGATGAGTTCGCCCTGCGTTGGCGCGTGGTGCCGCTTGGCTTGAATGCCGACGGCCGCGCGCAAGTCGCCGTCGCCAGCCCTCTTCCGGCCGAAGGTCTGCTGCAGGTCAGCGATGAACTGGGCAGCGAACCGGTGCAGCTGATTGCCCGTGAAAGCGAAATCGTCGCGCAATTGCGTCAACAGAACGTGCGCGAAGGCCAATCCGTGCCGGATGCCCGTGCGCCACTGCTGGGCGACCTGTTGATCGAAATGGGGCTGCTGGATCGCGACGTGTTCAGCCGCTCCATGTTGCAGTACCGCCCGCAGCATCACGGACGCATTGGCGACTATCTGGTCGACAGCGGCGTGCTGCCCCGCTCCACCATCGAAAAGGCCGTGGCGCGTCAGCACAGCCACTACCCTGCGGAGCTTGCGACATGAACCGCCCCTTCCTGACCCTCATGGCCACGGGGCTAAGCCTGTTACCTGGGCTTGCTCATGCCGAGACGCTGCCCCTGCCGTTGACCGGCCCGGCCTTTGAAACGGCCAACGAGGCGTACAGCGCGTACGAGCGTAAAGACTACGACCTGGCCATCGCCAAGGCCCGCGAAGCGTTGCGTCAGCGGGCTGATATCACGCGCTTGAACACCTTGATTGCACTGGCGCAACGCGACAAGGAACAGCGAGACCATCCCAAGCGCTACCCGCAATCACTTCAGGCACCGGGCTTCGGCGCCGCTGCCCAGGCGTTCAAGGCCTATGATCGCGATGACTTCGGCGCGGCTGCCCAAGCGGCACGCAAAGCCATCGCCCAAGCGCCCAAACGCATGGATTATCGACTGCTGCTGATCGAGTCGTTGCAACGCCAACAGCATCTGCAGGATGCGGATCAAGCCACCACCCAGGCACTGGCCGTGTTCCCGGACGACGATACGTTGTTGATGCGTCGCGAAGCGATTCGTCGTCAACTGGCGGCGCCGCTGGCGGTTCAGGGTTATCGCGCCCTGGAGCAAGGCAAGGTGTCCCTGGCCGTGGACCAGGCCAGAAAAGCCGTCGCCTGGGCGCCGGAAATCGGCGCCAATCAGCAACTGCTGATCAGTGCCCTGCTCGCTGCCCATGATTACCTTGGCGCCGAACAGGCCGCGTCAGGCGCGTTGGCTCAGGACGATGGGGAAATCGCACCGTGGATTCTGCGCAGCTACGCCCTTGATCGTCAGGGTAAGACTCAGGCCGCCCAGGCTGACCTGAATCAAGCTTTGGCCATCGATGGCCTGCTGGAAGCGGAAATTCGTGACATTCGTTTCTTCGCCGCGGACGCCGCACTGGCCCATGGCGAGCCTCAGCAAGCGCTCGATCATTTGCAGCCACTGGCCCACGATGAAGGCGGCGAAGTGGCCCGCCGACGTACCGCCGCCAGAATGGCGCTGCGGCAGAAAAACAACGGCTTGAACGCTGTTGCTCACTTTCCGGCACCGGCCTTGAACTGTCAGGAAAGTGCCTTCGGCCTGGTCTGTGATATCTGGCCGGGCAACCAGCGCGATGCGGGAACCGACATGGCCGCCCAAGCCTACGCTGCTTTGACCCGCAAGGACCCCGCGACAGCGGTTGCCCTCGCGAACGAAGCCATCGGCCGCGCGCCGCAAAATCCGGCGTACCGGCGTCTGTTGGTCAGCGCTCTGAGCGACCAGAAACATGCGCCCGAAGCCATCGCGGCCGCCAGCGAAGGTCTAAAGCTCAATGGCGATGACGCGCGGCTGCTGGCCCAGCGCGGTCGTTTGCGCCAGCAATCCGGCGACGATGCCGGGGCGCGCAAGGACTTCACCCAAGCCCTGGCCCTCGGCAGCCTGCCCGCTTACGAAGAGGCCAGTCTGTATGCCGCCCTCGGCCAGCGCCGCACCGCCCGCGAACGGCTGCAACAAGCGCGGGACACGGGCGAGCTGGAATCGATGAGTGACCTGCAGATCGCGTATTTGTCGGTCCAGGCCGGTGACGATGACGCCGCCCTCGGGGCGTTCCGCAAGTCCGAGACCGACACCCGACTCTCCCCGACAGCGACTCAGGATGCGGCCTACACCGCGATGCGCGCCAACGAAGACCAGCAAGCCGTAGGCTACTTCGAGCGCGTCATCGACGCGCAGCATGCCGGTGAACTGGACATGCCTGCGCAGCAACTGTTCGACACCCGCCGTGCGGTGGGCGATGTCTCGCGCAGAATGGGGTTGACCAGCACCACCAGTTATCGTGGCAACAGTTCCAACAGTGGACTGAGTTCAGCGCCGAGCAGCGGCAGTAGCAGCAATGACAGCCTGCAAAACAGCACCGAACTGTCCTGGCGTCCGTTGGGCTATCGCAATGCACGCTTCGTCGAACTCTATGGCCGTGTCACCGACACGCTCTGGAGCAAGAACGGCGATTCGGACACCGGTTTCGATGCGCTGCAAGGCGCCGTGGGTGTACGGGTCAAACCCTTCACCGCTCTGAACGTGATGGCCGCCGTCGAGCGCACATTCCCGTTGGGATCGTCGGACGTTGACGGCGACTGGCTGCTGCGTTTGGGTTACGGCTCAAGCGTCGGCACTGACCTGCGCGTCGATGCCTCCAGCTGGTGGACCTCGCAGTTGTTCGCGGAAGCGGGTCATTACGTCAACGACTCGCGCAACTACTTCAACAGCGAATGGCAGGTCGGTCGCAGCTATGCGATTGGTGGCGCGGGCTCACGATGGGTGAGCTTCCCGCATGTCGTGGCCGCGTTCGACTACGACTCGAAGATGAACAGCGGCACAGATGCCGACGGCAGTTCGGACTCATCATCCGGCAAGGCCGGCGGGGTGGGTGTCGGTAACAACGTCCGGTACTGGTTCCGCGAAGACGCGTACAACGCGCCCCGCTCCTACGTCGACTTTTCCCTGCAGTACCGCGTCAAGGTGCTGGGCGATGACCGTGCCGAAGGCGTTTTCGCTCGCCTGACCTATTCCTATTGAGGACTTACATGAACGTTCGAATCTGTGTGTGGCTGGGTCTTGGCCTGCTCTCGACAGGCGCACAAGCCGCCCCGGAAATCGCCCAGCTGTACGCACCAAAATTGCCCGAAGGCTCCGCGTATGTGCGGGTGGTCAATCCGGCCGACACCGCGATGCAGGTCCAGGTGGGCCAAAGCGCAAGCTTCAGCCTTTCCGCCCAGAGCACGGTGGCCAGCCCCTTCCAGGTCGTGGACTCGCGACAGCCACTACAGGTGACCGTGAATGGCCGCGAGATAAAGGGCCTGAGCGCACCGAAAAGTGCGTGGGTGACCCTGATTCTGGACAGTGACCCGGCACGGGCGCCACGCCTGGTCATCGACCCGCCGCTGCGCGGTAAAGACCTGCGCGCCGAACTCAATATTTATAACCTGAGCAACGGTTGCGAAAAGGCTGAAGTCAAACTGGCCAATGGCGCCCCGGTATTCAGCCAGCTGCCGTTCAATGGACAAGCCCAACGCACGATCAACCCGGTGCAAGCGACGCTGGTTGTCAGCTGCAATGAAATCGCCAGCCCGCCGCTGAAACTGGCGCCCTTCAAGGCCGGTGATCGCTATAGCCTATTCCTGATCGGCTCTCGACAGGCGCCACGCCTGATCGGCCTTGTCGACCAGAGCGCCCCATGAACCTTCAATTCAAACCCGAACGGTTTATCCGTCGATTGTCGATGCCCGCCATGATCGCCGTCCTGTTGGCGAGCCTGTCAGGCACCGTCGTTCAAGCGGCTTCGGCGGTGATCACCGGCAACGGCGGCTGGTTATTCCCTGCCTGGGAAAGCCTGAGCAAGGTCGACAACACCGGCACTGCCCGCAACATTGCGCTGGTCAAAGAACTCCAGCAGCAACTTGAACGCGAACACATCGGGCTGGTCGTGCTGATGGTGCCGATGAAAGCGCCGTTTTATGCTCAGCGCCTGCCCGCCGATCAACCCTTGAGCGCGCCCGTCATGCAGCGCTACGACCATTTGCAGCGCGACCTGAGCCAAGCAGGCCTGACCACGCTGAACATCAAGCCGATCCTGCAACGGACCGAGCAAGGCAAACAGACCGCCTTTTATCGCGCCGACTACCACTGGACAGCCTGGAGCGCCGAAAACACCGCCGACTCCACGGCGCAACTCATTACCGAGCGCTACCGCCTGCAAGGTGACCCCGGTGGGGGCTCGGTGCTGGGCCAATGGTTCGACAGGCGCGCGTTCGGCGACCTGGCCAGTAATTTCCTGCCAGCGATCAAGCGCAAGGTGATTGGTCGCGACCTCTACACCGTTCGCCATCAGGTAGAGAAAGACTTGCTGATCGATGACACGCCGGCGCCGGTTCAGGTGATCGGCAACAGCTTTGTCCAGCCTTACCTGGGTTTTACGCAGAAGCTCTCAAATGCCCTGGACCGTCCCGTCGCACTGACATGGAACCCCGGTGACGTCGGTCCGTGGGCGACGCTGCTGCAATACTTGGAGTCGGCGGATTTTGCCGAACACAAGCCACAAGTGATTGTCTGGCAATTCAACGAGGGTCAGTTCCACCTTGGCCCTGATGCGGCAGCCAACTGGAACGCAAAAGGCGTCACCTCACTGAGCCAATGGCATCAACGCATCAAAAAGGCACTGCCGTGAAAATTTTCGGCTACACCGCCAGTCGCGCGACCGTTGCTGCTCTGTTGTTTGCCGTCACCGTCGGTGCAGGTACCGGCATGTTCTACGTGACGAAGACCAAGGCCCTGGCCCCGGGGATTGTCGGCATCGTCTGGCAGCCGGACAACAAGACCGTCGGTATCAGCGGACACTGGGAAAAACTGGGAGCGCGTGAGCTGCTGGTCCAATGGACCGTCGTGGACGATCAGGCCTTCGTTCCCGGTACCGGCCTGCCCGTCGTACCGGTCCTGCCCGATTGGGCGCGCATCGCCAAGGCACCCTGGGCGCAGGATGTCATCCTTGGGTTGGCGGGTTATTTCAGCGAGAACCGCTCACGGGACAACATCGAGGAACTGGCCACAGTCTCGGAACGGATCGCCAAATTGCCTACGCCGTTACACGTGACTGGATGGTATTTCCCGGCCGAAGTCGACCCCAGCTGGACCCGCGCCAGAGACCTGCCCGCTCTGCTGGCCAAGCTGCCTCGACCGTTGTGGATCAGCGTTTATGATGGCGCCAATATCGGCCCCGTCGCCACGGCCGAATGGCTCAAGCAATGGCTGCCGGACGACATCGGTGTGTTCTTCCAGGACGGCGTCGGCGTCTACGCCCGCACCGCACCGGTCGCCCGAACCTACGCCGACGCCATGCGCCAGCGTCTGGGCAAAGATCGTGTGCGGATCATCGTCGAAGCCTTCCGCCCCAACTTCGGCGGCGGCTTCCGCCCCGCGACCGCTGCCGAGCTCAAACCGCAACTGGCGGCCTATGACGGTTATCCGCTCTACCTGTTCGACGGGCCGCACTACGTGACGCCTGAGTTGGTCGAGGAATTGCTGCGATAAAGCGAAATCGTGGCAAGTTTTGAACGCTGACTTACACTGCGATACACCCAATGCGAATGAATGACTGTTCAACGGACCGGTAGGTCCCACGGCAATCCGGGCATCACGTAATGATCTGGGTGAAGCCAATATGAAAACGGTTACGGCCCTTTTCACCTGTCTGCTCGCTGCCAGTGTGTGCGCGGCGACGAGCCCCTGCGCAAATGCTGCGTCGTTCGAGACCAGCTTCGACTGCTCCAAGGCAAGGGTATCCGTCGAAAAGCTTATCTGTCGCGATCCGCAACTGGCGCAGATGGATATCGAACTGACGCGTCTTTATCGCCTGGCGCTCACCGATGAACATTCAGTACCGCGTCCAGACAAAGTCATGATCGACCAGCAGTTCTGGATCGACGCCCGCAATCAGTGTGCCTCCGAGCCGGACCCCAAGATGTGCACGATCCGAAGTTATGCCGAACGCGCGCACCAGTTGCGCCAAGGCTCGGCCATTGTGAGAACCAAGGATCCATACCGACTCACCGAAGGCCCCCTGGCTTTTCGTTGTATTGGGTTTGACGCGCTGATTGCTGCCACCTTCTTTACCACGCAGCCGGGTGTCGTGTACCTGAAATGGGCGAACACCTCGATCACCCTGAGCCAGGTGCCGAGTGATTCGGGAACCCAATACACTGGCAAGGATGACCAGGGGAACTACCGGTTCTGGCAAGACGGCAACGTTGTCCTTTTCCAGAAGCCGGGCTCAGGAGAAATGAGTTGTACGGCCGAGCCGGTCGGCTGATTGCTCAGGCACAAGTACGGCATAACTTCATTCTTCTCAGGTCAGACGGGTGCCCGACATAAGCCCTTCCGTCAGCAGCGATACCAACGGCTGGACGAGATGCTGAGTGCGGACGTCGTCACCCATCACCGCCACTTCAGTGCTCGGTAACGTCGGCAACTTTTCAGACGGTTCCAGAATCCGCATGCCTTCCTGCAGAAACGACGTTCCCAATGCGGTAATGCCCAGCCCGCCGACGACTGCAGCCTGAACGCCAATCAAATTGCTGGCCAGGCACGCTGAAGTCCATTCCCGCCGGACGGTAGCCAAGGCCTCGATCATGATTGCCCGGTACGCGCAGGGCGGCCGTGAAACTGCCTGTCTCCGCCTCCGCAATAAACGCTCGCAGCAGATCCATCTCGAGGTCGCTGGCTCGCATGATCAATTCACCTATCAACTGGATGCCATTAAATTTATGCGTTTGAGTTCTGGATCGCAAACTCCGAACATCGTGATGAGCGGGCCTTGAAAGCCCTTGAATGCGAGGAGTTCCAAATGTCAGGCAACACAGCAGTAGAGATTGTCGAACGCTTCTGGCGCGAAGTGTGGCAGGCAAAAGACCCGCAAGCGGCGGCGCGCTTCGTGGCCGAAGACTTCGTTATCACGTCCGGCGGCATCCATACTGTCGGCCGAGAAGCCTTCATTCACTGGATAGGTGTGTTCCTGTCGAAAATCGAAGACTTCGAGTTCGCCAGCATCGAAACGTTTCAGAATGCAGAAGGCTCTCGGGTCGCTTCACGCTGGAAACTGTCCGGAAAGAACAACGGTTTCATCGGTGGCCGATCCTGCTACAGCGCTTTTGAAATGCTCGGTACCGCGGTTTGGGAAGTTCGTCCAGACGGTCTGCTGGCGCACAATTGGGTGGAGCGTAATTCCCTGGAAGTTCACCGCGACATGATCGGTCTATGATCTACCTGGCCTGTGCGCCTTGGACCTGCGAAGGTCGAGCCGGGCTGAACACCAGTCCCGATGCGAACACCACCCCAAGGATGACACCGCCGGCACCGAGCAGTTGCCAGACATTGGGTAGCACACCCAGTATCGAAGAAACCAGCATGGTGAATACCGGCGCCAGGTTGAAGAAGATCGATGTCCGCGCCGCGCCAATGGCATGGATGCCTTTGAACCACAGCAAGTAAGCGATCAATGAACCAAAGACCACCAGGTAGACGACGGCTCCGTGTACGGACAGTGAAGCGTTACGGATGTTGGCTATCGGGTCTTCAAAGAGGAAGCCCAGCACGATCAGGCCAATGACACCGAACAACATGGAAAAGCTGGTGGTTTCCAACGGGGTTGCGTCTTTGACGAAGCGTCGGGTGCCGACCATGTCGGCCGCCCAGGCCATGCTGCCAGCCAGAATCATCGCGTCACCGGTGGCCACTTTCAGCCCGAGCAACACTTGGATATCCCCGCGATTGATCACCAGGCCAACACCCAGCAAGCCCAACACCAGGCCGATGGCAAGGCCGCGATCAATGCGTTCTCCTTCAAGCAACACCGCGAAGATCATCGTCCACAACGTGGTCGCCAGGATCAGCGCGCCGTTGATGGGCGTGGTGGTTTGCAGGCCAAAGAATGTAGCGAGGTTGAACGCGGTAAATCCCAGCAGGCCCAGGCCGATAAAGGCCACCAGATTGTTCTTGAGGGTACTGAGCCGTAACTTGCCGGCCAGACCAAAAATCAGTACGAGCAACAGGGTAGAAATGGCAAAACGCTCAATAGAAGCGCTGATCAAACCGCTGAATGCTTCCAACCTGCTTGTCAGGTTTTGAACGATTCTTGCAGGCTTGCCGTTGGGGAAAAATTCCCTATTTATTCACCTCATCTATGAGAAAACGCCCATGTTTGATTGGGAGGATCTGCGCTACTTCATCGTTTTCGCCCACGAACAGTCTTTATCGGGGGCGGCACGCAAGCTCAAGGTCGACCATGCCACCGTGGCGCGACGCATCAGCGCCCTGGAGGTTCGCTGAACCTCAAATTGGTGGACAGGCGCCCTCGCTCGTATGTCATGACCGAAGACGGGGAACGTATCGCCCAGTTAGGACGGCGCATGGAAAGCGAGTCGTTCGCGGTGCAACGCACAGCGCTGGCCGGGCAGGAAAGCTACACCGGCGAAGTCACCGTCAGTGCCCCGCCGGCGTTGGCGTGTGCGTTGATAGCGCCCCGAATCAATGTATTGCGGGCGCAACATCCGCAGCTGTCCTTGCAGTTGATTGGCAGCCTGGGCAGCGCCTCGTTGTCGCGGCGCGAAGCCGATATTGCCGTGCGCCTCAGTCGCCCCAAGGAGCCGGACCTGGTGGCCCGCAAGGTCGAAACGATACCGTTTTACCTGTATGGCTCGGCGGACTATGTGTCCAAAACGGCACCGGAAGATCTGGCGTTCATCGCTTACGACGAGACCATGGAACAGAGCCCGCAACAGGTCTGGCTCAAGGCGCAAGCGGGTGATCGACCGATCCTGCTGCGCAGCAATGACTTGAATATCCAGGCCACCATTGCTCAAGCAGGCGGCGGTGTCGCTGCGCTGCCCTACTTTCTGGGCGACCGCTACGGCTTGCAGGCGATGGAAAGCGTCAGCGCGGACCTTGCGCGGGATGTGTGGCTGGTGGTTCACAGCGACATCCGCCATACCCCGTCCGTCCAGGCGGTGATGAGTTTCCGGGTGTCCTGCTTTGAAAGCTGAATCAGACGTGGATTACCGCAAGGTGTGATCGAGCCTGAACTCGAACCGTACTGCCTGGACGATCCCGCTGATGACATCATTCACCAGCAGTTTCCCCTTGTCTGCGCTGGATCCCCGTGCAGAGGACAGCACGCCACTCACCGGCACCCATTCGGTCCGGGTCGGATACATGTCGTAAACCGGAAACTCAGCGGGCCCGTGATCCGGGATCTTGTCCAGAGAAACCATCTGTGGGTGATAGTGCAGCATCATCGACGTCTCGATGACCGCGGCATGTTCCAGCGCGATACCCGGAAAACCGTCGGGAAAGATCTTGTCGAGCGTCGGTGACTTTACGAACTCCCAATGCTCGAGACGCATGACTTCCAAACCGGAGTTCTCGCCAATATCACGCATTGCCAGCTCAATGCCTTCGGTCACGAACCACTGATTTTCGTAGTGACCAATCACCAGCACCAGACGCTTCACGCCATGGCGATGAAACTCACGTACGGCGTCCCGGACCATCGCGATCAGGGTCGCACCATCCACACTGGTTGTTCCGCAAAAGTGCTGCCCTCCTCCACACTTCGGCTGGGATTTATACCCATAGGATAGGGCTGGCGCGACGATCCCGTCGATTTCTCTGGCCACGTCTTCACTGATTGCACTGGCAAGCAATGCATCGGTTCCAAGGGGCAAGTGAGGGCCGTGTTGTTCGGTCGCGCCAATCGGCAGAAAAACCACGGCGCCTGATTGCACTCGGCGCTCGTAGTCGACCCAACTGATGTTATCCATACGAACGGTGTTCATGATGTTGTACTCCGGGCGTCGTTCTCTGTGGTGAAGGCCTCAGCGCCAGGCTTGCATACCGCAGGCGCTGAGACATTGCCGCCGTTGCTTTATGCCCGCGGCGGATACCACTGCTCCGGTTCCGGGTAATCCCAATCCGCGGGAAATGCATAGGTTTCAAACACGGTGGTGGTATCAGCCTCGGTGCCGAAGAACGCGAAATGATTCACGCCCATCCAGGAGCCTGACTGCACGCACTGATAGCCGCGTCGTTCCAGCTCGGCGATACGCTCTTCAAACGGGATGTTGTTGCAGTCATAAGCGACGTGCTGAATGCCTTCGCCATGCTTGTCCAGGAAATCAGCGAAAATCGTCGGTCCCGAAACGGGCTCCATCAACTCCCAGACCATGTTTCCCGACTGGGCGAAGCAAACTTTCAGAACAAAATCGGCAGGCTCGCCACGATAGGTCTGGTTTTGGGTGTTTTCCGGGCTGAAGGTGTAGACACGCCATGGACCGATACCCAACTTGAGCAAACCATCCATGGTCCGTTTGTGATCACGCGTCACAATCGCAATCTCGACGACGTTACCCAGGAACGCATCGACTTCAGCTCCAGCGGTCAACGCCGTCAGGACATTTAATTGTTCAAGATGAGACATTTGCTGTGACCTCTTTAAATTAATTAAAAGTTAACCAACACATCAATTATTTTTACTTCACCAGGACTGATGACTGGGTAACTTCTATTCGCCGTGAGCGGTGCAACAGGTAGTAAACGCCACCTCCCACAGCAAATCCCGCCAACCATGACAAATCAATCCCACCCAGTGCCATGGCAAGTGGCCCTTGCAGCGATTTAATGGTTCCCACTTGAAACAACCACGCCGCCAGCACACCTATTGCAAGTGCAAACACGCCTCGCCAATTGACGTCGCTGCAGGCACTTTCAGAGTGATGGCAATAAAGCGATTTCAGATCGACTTGACCACGACGAATCAGGAAGAAATCGACCAGAGTGATACCGGCCCACGGACTGATCCACACCACAAAGAAGACCATCAGGTTTTCAAAGGCATGCACAAACTCGCCGGATTGCAGGAACAGGTAGAGGATGAACAGTGCGACCACCCCGGAGACCATCGAAACAACCCAGCGTGGAACGCGGATATCCAGAGACAGCGTTGCCAGTGCTGCCGAATAGATGACAACGATGTTCGTAGCGACCGGGCCATGTAACAGCACAAGGAGTACCGGCAGCGCCATCGTGCCAAACACCGCAATGATGAGTTGCGCAGGGTCCGAGCCGCCACCCGCAGAAGCGATGGCAGCGCCGAGAAATGCCAACCAGACGGTGGGCAGGAACATGCCAAGGAAGGTCGACCGGAATACCTGGCCGTCAGACAGTTTGCTCTGGGTAAAACGGGTGTAATCCGAAGCGTATACCAGCCACGAAATGCCCCATCCAATGCCTATCGCGGTCATGAGGCTGCTCATTGCCGAAAGTTTGCTGATGCCTGCGGTAGTCGAGGCGTGCCATTGGATGTCCACGTGGGTGAAGGCCAGCACGGTCATTACGACCATGATCAGCAGTATCACCGGCATGGTGTAGCGCTCGAAGCACTTGATGGCGTTGAAGCCCCAGGCAGCGATGCCGACCTGGATAAACATCACGACCAACGCAATGCCGTACTTGAGCTCCATTCCACCACTAATACCGATTTTTTCCAGGGCGGCAACCGCCAGATCAAGGACGATCCAGGTGTTTGTGGCCACCCATCCCATGGGCATCAGCACTTGCATGATAGTGGGCAGGTAGGCGCCGCGCCGACCGAACGCCAACCGCGAGAGCACCATTTGCGGCACCCCCGTGCGGTGCCCCATGAGGCAGATGCCGCCAAACAATGCGGCGCCCAACAGATTGCCGACCGCTATTACCAGCAGGGTTTCAATCAGGCTCAAGCCCAACTGGATACCAATGGCACCCAGCACCCAATTGATGGGCGCCACATTCGCTCCAGCCCAGATCCAGAACTGGTCCAACGGGCTTGAAGTACGATGGCTATCAGGCACTGGCTCAATGCCCAATGCATCATAATTGACCTCGTTCATTACGCTATTTTCAGAATCACGACGCGTTGACATTATTATTTTCCTCGCTGAGCGGCGACCACTTGTATCGCCCCGAACCATTAAAGCGAGCTACGTACTTTTACGTAATTGATAATAACTAAAAGACGTTTTAGAAATATTGTGATGTTGAGAAAACATAAATTGTGCAGCTTGCCGAGACATGTAACATCCTCCCCGAACATCAAACAAAACAACTTTAAAGTCTCATTAACAAATAAAACTCGCTTGTTGAGTTTTATTTGACACAGCTCAAATAAATATCAATAGCTGAATCATCGGTGCTCGTGGCCCACTTGTTTCAGTCGCCGAGGTAATCCCGCCTCTGGCTTAACAGGAAGCGTCCCATGACCACTATTCTTCACATTGATGCCAGCGCACGAACCGATCGATCCCTGAGCCGCAAACTGTCGACAGCATTTGTCGAGGCCTGGATTGAACAAGATGACAAGAGCCAAGTCATTGTCCGCGACGTAGGGCACAACCCTCCCCCTTTCGTGACTGAGGCCTGGATTGCCGCGGTCTTTACACCCGAGGCGCACATGACGCCCGAAAAGCGCGAGGAGACCCGGCTCTCGGACGAGTTGATCGATGAGATCGATCGGGCCGATGTCATCGTGATGGGCGCCCCGATGTACAACTACGGTATGCCAGCCTCCCTCAAGTCGTGGTTCGACAAAGTGATTCGTATCGGCAAGACCTTCACGTTTGATCTGGCTCGCGGCGACTACCCCCTGGAACCCATCATGAGCGGCAAGAAACTGGTGATTTTGTCTTCTCGGGGCGAGTTTGGATTTGGCCCGGGCGGCGTTCGCGAAAAGATGAACCACCTGGACACGCACATCCAGACCTGCGCGCATTATCTTGGCGTGAATGAGACCCACGTCATCTCCATCGACTACCAAGAGTTTGGTGACGCTCGCCATGAGGCCTCCATCGCCGATGCGTTCGATGCCGTTCCAGTGCTGGTCAAGCAGTTGATTGAAGAGCGTCAAAGCGAGCTGTCGCCCGCTTGACTGCCAGGTACAGTCGCCCACCCAATCGGAGCAACCATGATCACGATGCTGGAAACCGCCAAGCGATTGAAACAAGGCCTCACGACACCTGATGAGTTGATCGAGGCCGCGTTGGCCGCGGCCAGGGCCTCGGAACACGTGTTCATTTCCGTCATCGATCAACGGGCAATCAGTGAAGCCAAAGCGTCGACCGAGCGCTGGCGTCAAGGTGCGACCCTGAGCCCTTTTGACGGCATACCCTACGCCGCCAAGGATCTGCTGGATGTTGCCGGTAGCCGGACAACCGCAGGCTCCATCACCCGGATCGACGCGCCGATCGTGCTTGAGGATGCCGTGGTCATCGGCGCGCTGGCGTCACTGGGGATGATTCCGATCGGTAAAACCAACCTCACTGAGTTCGCGTATTCGGGCCTGGGGTTGAACCCTCATTTCGGTACGCCAACCGCTGACATTCAGGTCGACGAAGCCCGGGTTCCAGGTGGTTCCTCCTCAGGTTCGGCGATCGCGGTTCAGAGGGGTATCGTCACCAGCGCCATCGGCACTGACACAGCGGGTTCCATTCGTATCCCGGCGGCATTCAATGGCCTTGTTGGCTACAGGGCATCGACGGGACGTTACAGCATGGCGGGTGTGCACCCTCTCGCTATTACGCTCGATAGTCTGGGTCCTTTTGCCCATACCGTGGCGGATTGCGTGGCGTTCGACGCAGCGATGCGGGGTCTCAAAGAAGCGGCCATCCAGTCCGCCAACCTTACCGGCCTGCGCTTTGTCGTCGACGACGGCGTGATGTCTGATCCAGCGTTACAGCCAGCGGTACGACAAAATCTGCAATCGATGATGTCGCTGCTTCGTGTAATTGGAGCACATGTCGAGCGCCGTCCGGTCGCCGCCGTCACTCGCACACGCGAGCTGATTGCCCGAACGGGTTGGTTGGGGGCGATAGAAGCCTGGCGTCTCTTGGGCGAGGTCGTGGAAGGCCCATTGGGTTCCCGGATGGACAGACGCGTGCGTGCTCGTCTTCGCTCGGCCAAGCTTATCGATACTGAGGCCGAAGCCAGGATTCGAAGTCTGCGCCTTGAGTTGATGTCTGCGATGGAGCATGAGCTTGAGGGCGCCATCCTGGTCATGCCAACGGTGAAACACGTCGCGCCGCCGATGGCTCCTCTGGAAAACGATGACGAGTTGTTTGCTGCCGTCAATCTCGAGACTCTGTCGCTCACCATGATTGGCAGTTTGCTGGACATGCCGGGGGTGGCCATTCCGTCTGGCAAGGATAGCGTCGGTCTTGCCACCTCAACCCTGTTTTCCACAACGCGAGGTCGCGACGATAAACTGCTCAGTGCCTGTCTGGCGATAGAGGCGGCCCTGTCAGGAAGTGAGCGCCAGCCGACTGCCTGAATGGTCATTCAGAGCCGTTTCCCTAAACGATTTCGCTTCACTCAGGAGCCAGTCCCGAAACAACGAAAGACTGCGGCGCGGATTGGTCCTTGTGTCCTCTATCAGGTGGTAAGTGAAACCTGGCAAGGTCGGTCCCGCCACTCGACGCATACGACCCGAGCGAAGCTCATCGTCAATCAACACATTGCTGCACAGCAGCGGCCCCAATCCCCGCTCTACCGCATGCAGGGCCAGTGTTTCTTCGCTGTACCAGGAGATGCGGAAATCCCGGGTTGTATCGTGCTCGACCCGGGCCAGCCACGCGGACCAGGAAGGTGCCTGCAGCGCCTGATTCTTCCATTTGAACGCCAGCAAGGAGCGGTTGTAAAAGTCGCTGATCGTTGGATGGCGGTCGACGGGACAAATGCTTTGATCCGCCACGGCGATGTACTCATCGTCGAACAACACCGGCCCCTGCCTGTCTGCCTCGCTCGGCCCGTACCGAATGGCCAGATCGACCGTCTCGGATCGCAGATCCACGATCTTCTCCGAGGCATGAATATGCACCACGATGTTTGGATAAATCCCGTTGAACTTAGCCAGGCGAGGCATCAGCCATCGCTCGGCAAACGCGCGCGTGGTGGAGACCTGAATGGCATTCCCCTCCTTGGGCGCACCTATCAGGGCAAACGCCTGGGCAATCTGGTCAAAGCCGTCGCGCAATAGCGGATAGATCGTTTTACCGGCAGGGGTGAGAGTCACCGTCCGGCCCCTCTCAAGGAGCTTCTGTCCCAGCCCCTCTTCCAACTGCCGGACCTGATGACTGACCGCAGCGACCGTCACAGAGAGTTCGTTGGCCGCCGCAGAAAAACTCTGGTGCCGTGCGACCGCCTCAAACGCGCGCACGGAATTCAATGGGGGTATTTTGCGCATGGCTTACTCCGGGTACCCGTCTTTGATAGCGACGGATTCAGTGTCCTGCCGGCAGACACGATCCACCGGCAGGCGTTGTCTGGCGTCAGGTGACGCTGTAGTGAACGTCCTGGGGCCGCATTCCATTGACAGCAGTAATGTCCTGCGGACAGGCGGAAAAGACCACGATCGCATCCATTTCAGCCTTGAGGGATACGTATTGCCCAGGTTCACTGACCGGCGCCGCGAACTCAATGCGCCCATCCTGATGCACCGGCACATTCATGAACAGGTTCAGCGGGCTCGGCGTTTCAGGCGTCACCAGGCCGATGGCATCCAGGGCCAGAAACAGGTTTTCGTTGCAGCTGTCATGATGACCGATAACGCCCAGTTGCTCATAGCGCGTCGGATCGCAAGCGGCCACCAGCGTGTCGTGGATACCCGGTGAGGTGTCCTCGATGAGTGTCAGGATTTTCCGGCGCTTGTTGGTGACGAGGCTGTCACCTTGCCGAGGATTGAGCTTCAACCAGAAGGGACGACTGTGCTCCATCGACATGGCCTCGCAGAGGTCGTCCGGGTTGAATGCCCAGGTGTCGACGACCTGCTTGCCATGGGTGTTGATAAGCTTGATGGTTTGACCCCGTTTCAACTGGATCGCTACACCACGCCGGGCAGGCAAGCGGACCAGTTCACCAGGATAAACGGACGTAATTGCAGTCATGTTGTGTTGTTCTCCTCTTGCAGGGCTGATGGCCTACAGGCCGGGTACCTGCCGTAAAGGAAAACACAGAGGAAAACCTCAAACCAATAATATAAAGTCGCCCCTGTATAAGTGAAATCTATAGGGTGGCCCATGCGAATTCGGCAACTTGAGTGCTTCAGAACCTTGATGATCCACGGGACGATGACCCGTGCTGCGGAGCTTTTGGGCATTTCTCAACCGGCCATTAGCAGCACCATTGCCAATCTGGAGCACGAGACCGGCCTGAAACTCTTCGTGCGCAAAGGCGGTCGACTGCAACCCACCCCCGAAGCCCGGCTATTTTTTGTCGAGGCGGAACGAGCGCTGGAGGCGGTGGAGAAAACCAATCGCATCGCCAAGGAGATTCGGACCGGGAAACGCGGTCACCTGGCAATTGCCGCCTACGCCAGTATCTCGATCAACCTGTTGCCACGCTTGATGGCCGAATTCGCGAAAGAGCGTCCGGGGCTTGAGCTCAAAATCATCACTCGCAACTCCCA
Source organism: Pseudomonas sp. MDT1-16 (assembly GCF_054898115.1). NCBI lineage: Bacteria > Pseudomonadati > Pseudomonadota > Gammaproteobacteria > Pseudomonadales > Pseudomonadaceae > Pseudomonas > Pseudomonas sp. MDT1-16. Next base: position 3,261,954 of record NZ_CM142717.1, on the reverse strand, counting down.
GTCTGTTCGTGAGCTGATGTCGACGCAGCAATTCGACCTGGCCATCGCCGAACTGCCCCTCGACTACCCGTCCTCGAACATGGAGGTGATTTCATACGAATGTCAGTGCATGGTGCCGATCGGCCACCCCCTCGCAGAACTGGACGTGATTACGCCTGCTGACCTGGATGGCATGCCTTTCGTTTCGCTGTTCAAGGGTGACCCGATCTACCAGCAGTTGGCCATGGCTTTTTCGGCGTGCGGGGCATCCTGGAACGTGGTGGCCGAGACAGAGTTCTTCTCCACGGCCTGCGAACTGGTCTGCGCCGGAGTGGGCGTCGGGATCATCGACCCGGTAGTCAGCCTGCCCTTCACCAGGAATCTGGTCCTGAAGCCATTCTCGCCGGTGATCAAATACGAGATCGCCCTACTGCTTCCCACCCAGGAAGAGCCCTCGCAGCTGGCGCGAGAATTTGCCCACTTCCTCAGGCAACGCCTTTAACAGGCTCGCCGATCGTTGAGAACTGGCCGTAACCGAGCCGGGCCAATGGTCGGACTTTGGAGAGATCGATACGTCCTTCGGTGAGGCAGGTTTTGTTGATATGGAGGCCGACAACCCGGCCGATGATCAGCAGGTTTTCCTCAATCTCCGAGGGTAGCTCGATAGCCTTCAGCAACACGCACTCAATGTGTATAGGCGATGCTTTAACGCGCGGAGGCATTACCAGCGAAGACGCCTCACATTCGAGTCCCACCCGATCAAACTCATTGACCTCAGGCAGTGCTGCTTCACTGGATGCCCGTACTTCAACGCGCAGGTCATAGGTGGCCATGTTGACGACGAACTCACCGGTATCGAGAATGTTTCTGGCCGTATCTTTTGCGCCGTGAGCATGTCGACCATTGGAGCCAAAAACGACAATCGGCGGGTTCTCCGACAGCGCATTGAAGAAGCTGTACGGCGCCAGGTTCGGTACGCCGTCCTTGCTGAGTGTGGAAATCCAGCCGATCGGTCTCGGTACCACACAACTCATCCAGTGTTTGTTGATTTGCTCATCATCCTGCCCCGTCACAAGAAACATAAATCGCCCTCCCGCGTGTACTGATAGCGGGAGTGGAACACCTTCCTTTGCGAAAAAATAATACTGAATCTTGCTGTGGCTATAAGTGAAATCTATACGCGTTCGGCTTAGAAGTCGGACTGCGCCTCTCTCACGTATTCGGCGATTTATGCCACGGATAGCCTTTCGCGCTGAGTTGAAAGGCGTAATCGAATAAGCGCTTCATGTATTCGCCATCAAATTTATGATTGCGAGAAATATCAAAATCGGCGCCGATGTACGCCAAATTGAAGTCCGCCCCATCCTGCTGCGCAATTCGGTAAATACGATCCAGATCGCTGATCCCCTGAGTCTGGATCAATGCGCTGATGGCTCGACCGCCGATGCTCAAGGTGCGGCGCTTCGTTCCAGACCACTGCGGCTCCAGTTTGCCGTTGCGAATGACATAGAAATGCCGTTCATCACGCAAACGCGCCCCGGTCACGCGGTTCAGCGCCATCACGGTGCCTGGAGGGTAAAGGAACACCTGAGTAAGGACGCCTCCGTCCACGTGCATTTCCTGAAACTGTTGGCCGTCAACGTCCACATCGATCATGACCGGTGAGACGGCGCCGGGAATACTCATCGACGCGACCATGATGTTGCGAAACAGGTGAAGCGCTCCTGGTGCTTCGCTTGCGGCAATAGCGCCCATGTTCCACGTGACGGGCCGCGCTGAATCAAGGTCGGTTGTGCCGATCATCAGGAGTCGTCCTTTGGCGTATTCCAGCGCGATCGCCGCCAGCGTCTCGGCAGTGACGTACTTTGCAATGAGTCGCGACAGGGGCTTGCTGTCCGCTATGCCGTCGCTGGCAAGACGGGTCAGCACATTGCGCGAACGGAAAACGTCTTTTGGACCGATTGCGTGGCAGATACGCAGAATGAAGCCGTCATACTCAGGCCCCAGATACGCGAACGGGGCAACCAGGGCACCAGCGCTAATGCCCGTGACGATCTTGAACACGGGTCGAGTCCCATGCACAGTCCATCCCGTAATTATTCCCGCCGCGAATGTGCCCGCGTCACCGCCCCCCGAAACGGCCAGCATATTTGCCAGCGGCAGGGTATCGTTCGGCAGCCCTGCGCTGGCGAGCGCCTCGGCCTCTCGCAGATTGGCCTGACTCACATCCCGAATGAACGGAGTCAGGTCCTGGTCCAGCCAGTAGCGAGCATCTGGAATGCCGGGGATGAGCGCTTTTTCGGTTAACGTCGGCGGCACAGCATCACGGCGTTGCAGGCACGCTTGACGCAACATGTTCAGCGTTGAGGCACTAGGTCTGAGCAGGAATGGTTTCAAGACGCCTCCTCCGGGTCCCTGCAATCGACAGAGAACGCGCTCATCTATTCAGTGAGATGGCCTCACCCATCATGCGCGCTCCACACACCCATGATTAGCCTCTCAATCAGGCGGCGGTGTTCTGAATACCAGCAGTTTGCCGGTTGCTCGCTGCACGACCTTGTCATTCTGATTGAGTGTTTCCATGAACAGGGTTACCACGCCCCGGTCTGGCTTGGAGCTGGACGGTTCGATGGCCTGCACGGTGCATTGCAGACGCAATAGATCGTCCGGGTACGTCGGCGTCGGCCAGCTCAACTCGATGCCCAGGCCGATGATCCCGTCCGCCAGCGGTACGCTGGCAACCAGCAGTTTCATGGTCAACGCCGCCGTGTTCCAGCCACTGGCGGCCAGCGCACCGAACAGGCTCAAGCCGGCGGCCTCGGGATCAAGGTGAAAAGGTTGCGGATCGTACGCTTGAGCAAAGGCCAACATCGCCGCTCGTTCGACTCGAACGGTGTCGCTTTCGAACACCTGACCCAGGCTCAGGTCATCGAGGTAGAGTTTTTCCCAGGCATGGATGGTCATGATTCAACCCTCTCTCGTCAGGGCGAGCGGCCTGAACATCTTTCATGCTAGCGCAAGCCCAGGCAGTCATAACGTCGGCGGGACGTTCGGTGTGTCCTGCGGCTGATCCCGCACCCATTGCCAGAACAACCGATAGCCGACCGCAAGCACCACCGGGCCGATGAACAGTCCGATGATGCCGCTGGTGACCATGCCGCCCAAGGCACCGATCAACACCACCGGCATCGGCACATCGACACCGCGCCCCAACAGCAACGGTTTAAGTACGTTATCCACCAGGCCGGCAACGAAGACATAGATGGCGAAGACGATGGTCGCCGTGCTGGCACCCTCGGTGGCGAATACAATCGCAATCACGGGCAGCGTAATCAGCGTTGCCGGTAATTGCATGATGCCGAGCAGCAGCACCCCCAAGGCAAGCAGACCGGCACCCGGAACACCCTTGAGCACGAAACCGAGGCCCACCAGCAGCATCTGGATGAAGGCAATGCCGACCACCCCCAGCGCGACCGCACGGATCGTCGCGGTACACAGCTCGGCGATTTTCGGCCCCTTGCCCGGACCACTGACGCGGGTCGCGATCTCGACCGCACTGCGGCTGCCGCTCGCGCCATGGGCCATGAAAACGCCGGCGATGATCAGCGCAAAGATAAAGGTGAGGAAGCCCATGCCGACGCCGGCAAGCTTGCCCAACAATGTCAGGCTGACGCCTTTGATCTGCGGTACGTACTTCTCCGTCAGACCGGGAAGATCGGTTGAAGCCTGCAGCCAGAAGCCTGATAGGGGTTTGCCGACCAATGGCCAATCGGCGACTGAATCGGCCGGTGGCGGAATATGGAAACCGCCGTCCTTGACCACGCTTATCGCGTGCTCGACCGAGTCGGCAATCGAGGTGCCCAACAGATAGATCGGCACCATGAGAATAACGATGGCGACCAGCACAATCAGCGTCGCAATACGCCCCTCTTTCTGACCCAACGGCCCCTTGAGCCGCTCTTGCAGGGGATAAAGGGTGATCGCCAGGATCAGCGACCACAGCATCAGGTCGCGGAACGGGCTGAATATCTCGAAGCAGAAAAGCACCAGAATGGCGATCAGCCCGGCACGAATCAGGACGTCAAGCAGGCTGCGAGTGAACGCCTTCTCGGAGCTGGACGTGGGCACCATTGCTGCCTCCCTGCAGATCGCTGCAAAGGTATGAGATCGGTTAGCCCAGCATAGACGCTCAATAGAAAACGCGAGAAATCACCGCAGCTTGAGCGGATCGACCAGTTCAGCGGCGATGGCCATGCCCACCAGATCCGGCAAGGTATTGGCCTGCATGCGTTTCATCACCCGCGAGCGATACAGGTCGACGGTTTTTGCGCTCACGCCCAGTTGTTCTGCGATTTCACGGGTGGTGTAACCCTGCACCAGTGGCAGCAAGACATCGCGCTCCCGTGGGGTCAGTGTGAGCAAACGGGCCTGCAGTTCTTCGTGTCCCTGATTGCCTGAGCGGCTGGCCGCGCAGTTGCTGAGCGCCTGTTGCACGCTGTCCAGCAGCAATTGCTCGTTGTAGGGTTTCTCGATGAAGTCATGGGCGCCTGCCTTGAAAGCGCGGACCACGATCGGCACATCGGCGTGCCCGCTGACGAAAATGATCGGCAGGTTCAGCTCACGTACGCGCATTTCTTCCTGCACGTTCAAACCGCCCATGCCGGGCATGCGAACATCGAGCAGCACGCAGGCATCGAGCGTGGCATCACAGGCACTGAGAAACGCTACGCCACTGGTAAACGGCAAGGCTTTGAGCCCTACCGACTCCAATAACCAGACCGTTGAATCGAGCATGCCTTGGTCATCGTCGACCACATACACCACGTGCTCCGTCACACCTGCCATTACGTTATTCCTGTTGTTGTTTTGTTGGGCCGGCCAGCGGCAAACGGCAACACATCAGCAGCCCGACAGGTTGGCGTCGGGCCTGCAACTCGCCACCGAAACCTTCGATGATGCTGCGGCTCATGGACAAGCCAAGTCCCAGACCATCGGCCTTGCTGGTATAGAACGGGGTAAATATCTGCTCCAGTTCCGGCTCGCTGACGCCTGGCCCCTGGTCTTGCACACTGATTTCCACGGTTGCACCACCGCCCTGCCCCGCAGCCATCACGATCAATGACGGCTGCCCCGGGTGTCGTTCGCGGTTGGCATCGATGGCATTGCGCAACAGATTGAGCAGGACCTGCTCCAGCAGCACCCGGTCGGCGTAAATCGGCGGCAGATTATCCGGCAGTCGATCCTCGATTGTCACTTGGCAATTGCTCGCCTCCCAGGCACACAAACGCACGGCCTCGCGGGCGACGTCGGTGAAGTTCAGGGCCTGCATCCGGCGTTGTCCCTTGCGCAGAAACGCCCGCAAACGTCTGATCACTTCCGAGGCATGCGTGGCGTGATGGGTAATGCGTTCCAGCCCTTGCGCCACTCTTTCGGCGGCCTGGGGATTGGAATCCAGCGTCTGTAAGTAGCGCTGGCTGGCGTTGGCGTAATTGACCACCGCCGCTAACGGCTGGTTGATTTCGTGAGCGATGCCCGAGGCCAATTCACCCAGGGTGACCAACCGCGCGGTGTGTGCCAGTTCGTCCTGATGACGGCGCTGTTGCACCTCACGCAGTTCACGCTCGGTCATGTCCCGTGCGACCAAGGAGTAATAGCGCTCACCGCCGGCCGAACGGTGCGCCAGCAGCACCAGCGATACCGGCACGGAAGTGCCGCCACCCGGTGGCTGCAACCGCGCCTCGGTGCTCCAGATACCGTCGCGTTCGGCGCTGCTCCAGCCATCTCGCTGTAGACGTGCCAGGTCGCTGCTGGCGAACAATTGCGCCAGGGCTGGCATCGGTTGTTGCTCGTCGATCCCGAGGATGCGTCGTGCCGCTGGATTGAGGTAAGTGACCTGCCCTTCAGGGTCGATGAACAACACCGGATCGGTGTTGGCTTCGACGACTTCCGCCAGCCGCCGTTTGTTCTCCTCGGCTTGCACCCTGGCGGTAATGTCCCGGGAGACGCTGACCACTTCGACCACCGTCCCGGTGTAGGTTTCACGAATCGCCCGGCTCGCGGTTTCGAACCACAGGTAATGCCCGTCTCGATGGCGAATGCGGTACGTCATCGTGTGATAACCGTCCTGTTCGAGGGCATCCCGCGCACGCTGCACCAGGCTGGCCAGGTCCTGACCATGGAACAAACCCTGGGCCATTTGCCCGCGCAACTCCTCCGGCCAGTAGCCGAGCAATGTCCAGGACGCCGGCGAAGCATCGAGAAAACGCCCGTCCGGTGTGTGCCGGGAAATCAGGTCGGTGGTGTTCTCGATGATCAGCCGGTACAGCCGCCGTGCCGTGGCCGCTTCACGCTCGGCCAGCACTTGTGCCGTGGCATCGCGGCAACGGGCGAGCACGCGGTTGTCCTGGGGATCGGGGATAAACGTCCAGATCAATATCTGCGCTTCGAACTGGGCTTCGACCCCCTCGATAGCGCGTTGCTGGTCAAGGCAGGCGCGCACCAGCACCCGGTGATTGACCGGCAAAAAGCCCAGCACATCGGTCAGCGGCTTTTCGGCGAGCAGTGCCAACAGCGCGGCATTGAACTCCAGCGGCCGGCCCTGCGCATCGAGCAACAGACTCGGTTGCGGATCGTGGCCCAACAGCGGCGAGCCGCGCAGCATACCGTTGACGCTGCTCAGCAACGTCGTCAGCAAGTCCTGCACCCAACCCAGCCAATCAAGACTCACGCCCTCGCACACTTCCACCAGCAATAACCCCGGCTGCCCCGGTTGCAAGGCCAGATCAAACACCTGGCCATGGCTGATGGCGGCCCGACGCAATCGACCGGACAACCAGCAATCGAGTTGCCGTACTTGCGCCAGATCCAGGCGCCCCGCCTCGACCAATCGATCAAACAGCAACTGATCGCTGGCCAGCGACGGGTCACCCAGGCCCGGAGGGAAATGCTGGGCGGCGCCCTCGTGGCTGTAAATCCGCGCAGTGGGTTGCCAACTCAAATAAACCGCCCGGCGCACCTCGGGACATTCCTGCAATGCACGGCACAACGCATCAGCCCGGGCGGCCAGCGACACACCCTCGCGCTGCAGGCGCAACCAGCTGTGCAATCGAACGGGAGTCAGGGTCATCACAGGTCCGCTTCGTTGGGGAAGCCAAGGATATACCGGCCTCGGCGGTGTCACTGTATTCATTTAGACCTGCCAGAATAAAATATAGTACATATCCTATATGACATAGGTTGTACTTCCATATCTGTAGCTGAATGTTATATAAAGCAGACCGGACATAAAAGGCGACCTCAGCGGCTACGCTGCAAGGTCACCTATAGAGCTAACAATCAGCCACCGAGTACCCGTACATGTCGATCTATGAACAAGGGCTAGGCCCTGCGGCTGTCAATCATATTGCCTTGTCTCCGCTCAGCTTCATCGAGCGTACCGCCAGCGTTTATCCGGACTACCCCGCCGTCATCCATGGCTCTATCCGCCGCACGTGGGCGCAGACCTACACCCGCTGCCGACGCTTGGCTTCGGCACTGGCCGGTCGTGGTATCGGCAAGAACGACACGGTGGCGGTGATGCTGCCCAACATTCCAGAGATGCTTGAAGTGCATTTCGGCGTGCCGATGATTGGCGCGGTGCTTAACCCACTCAACGTGCGTCTGGATGCCGAAGCCATTGCCTTCATGCTGCAGCATGGCGAAGCCAAGGTGCTGATTACCGACCGTGAGTTCCATGATGTGATTCACGCAGCGATTGGCATGCTGGATCACCCGCCACTGGTCATCGACGTTAATGATCCGGAATACGGCGAAGGCCAGGCTGTCAGCGATCTGGACTATGAAGCGCTGTTGGCCGAAGGCGATCCGGCCTACGCCTGGCAATGGCCGACGAACGAATGGGACGCCATTTCGCTGAATTACACCTCAGGCACCACCGGCAACCCGAAAGGCGTGGTCTACCACCATCGCGGTGCTTACCTGAACTCGTTGGGCAACCAGATGACCTGGGCCATGGGCAACCATCCGGTCTACCTCTGGACCCTGCCGATGTTCCACTGTAACGGTTGGTGTTACCCGTGGATCATCACCGCGCTGGCCGGTGTGCATGTGTTCCTGCGCCGTGTCGATCCACAGAAAATCCTCACGTTGATCCGCGAGCATCAGATCACTCACCTGTGCGCTGCACCGATCGTGCTCAACGCGCTGGTCAACATGCCGGCGTCGGCAAAAGCGGCGATCGATCACCCGGTCAACGCCATGGTCGCCGGCGCCGCGCCGCCGGCCAAAGTGATCGGTGCCGTGGAAGAAATGGGCATCAAGGTCACTCACGTTTATGGCCTGACCGAAACCTATGGTCCGGTGACGCTCTGCGCCTGGCATGCCGAATGGGATGAGTTGCCGCTGGAAGAGCGAGCGCAAATCAAATCCCGTCAGGGTGTGCGTTACCCGACGCTCGAAGGCGTGATGGTCGGCGACTCGAAGACGCTGGAACCCACCCCGCGTGACGGTCAGACCATCGGTGAGATCTTCATGCGCGGCAATACCGTGATGAAGGGCTACCTGAAGAACCCGACCGCCACGGCCGAAGCGTTCGAAGGCGGCTGGTTCCACACCGGCGACCTGGCGGTGTGTCATCCGAACGGTTATGTGGAGATCAAGGACCGACTCAAGGACATCATCATTTCTGGCGGCGAGAACATCTCCACCATCGAACTGGAAGGTGTGCTCTATCGCCATCCGGGTGTGATGGAAGCAGCCGTCGTCGCCCGTCCCGATGAGAAGTGGGGCGAAACGCCCTGCGCCTTTATTACATTGAAAGCTGATCACCAGGACGTTCGCGAGGCCGACATCATCAGTTTCTGCCGCGAACATTTGGCCGGCTTCAAAGTCCCGCGCACGGTGATTTTCACCCTGCTGCCGAAGACTTCGACCGGCAAGATCCAGAAGTACGTTCTGCGCGACAGGGCCAAAGCGCTCTAACCGAATCGACGTTGTACCCGTCAAGCGGCCGGTGTTTTTACTGGCCGCTTCGGGCTCGTGCAGGCCGAAATCGGCCCTGCCCCGCCCTTGAATACCAAAAGCATCGATAACAAAAACAAGGTGGAGCCACCATGATCGACATCCATTCAACCGATACCCAACGCTGTGAACGCATTCGGTCCAACCCGAAATTCCTTCAACTGGTGAGCAGCCGTTCGCGCCTGGCCTGGTCGCTGAGTGCTGCGGTGCTAGTCACTTACTACGCGTTCATGCTGGTAGTGGCGTTTGCCCCGCAATGGCTGCATGCGCCAATCGCCGAGCATCGGATGTTGACCCTGGGCATGCCGGTTGGCGCGGCGATCATCGTGTTTTCCTGGTTACTCACCGGCTGGTATGTCTACCGCGCCAACACGCGCTTCGATGCCCTGGGCGCCGCTATTCTCGAGGAGAGCAAGTAATGAACCTGCTCCGTAAACTTATCCTCGCCGCTGCCGGACTGTTGCCGGCCTCCGTTGTGCTGGCTGCGCCCGCGCTGGGTGCGGTGGAAAAACAACCGCTCAACCTGCATGCGATCGGCATGTTCTTTGTGTTCGTTTTAGGCACGCTGGCCATCACCTGGTGGGCCGCGCGGCAAACCAAATCCACTTCAGACTTCTACACCGCGGGCGGTGGCATCACCGGGTTCCAGAACGGTTTGGCGATTGCCGGTGACTACATGTCCGCCGCCACCTTGCTGGGGCTGTCCAGCCTGGTGTTTGCCAAGGGCTACGACGGCTTCATCTATACCATCGGCTTCTTCGTCGGCTGGCCGATCATCACCTTCCTGATGGCCGAGCGCCTGCGCAACCTGGGGCGCTACACCTTTGCCGACATCGTGTCCTATCGACTGGACCAGAACAAAGTGCGGATTTTTGCCGCCTTCGGTTCGTTGACGGTGGTGTGCTGCTACCTGATCGTGCAGATGGTCGGTGCGGGTCAATTGATCAAGCTGCTGTTTGGTCTCGACTACCCGGTTGCGGTGGTGATCGTCGGCGCACTGATGCTGGTGTATGTGATTTTCGGCGGCATGATCGCGACCACCTGGGTACAGATCATCAAGGCCGTGCTGCTGCTTGCCGGCGGTACGACCCTGGCGGTCATGGCCATGTCGCAATTCGGTTTCAGCTACGAAGCCCTGGCCACCAAAGCCGTCGAGGCTCATGCCAGTGGCTGGAACATCATGGGCCCCGGCTCGATGCTCGCCGACCCGATCAACACCGCGTCGATGTCGCTGGGCCTGGTGTTCGGGATTGCCGGCCTGCCGCACATTCTGATGCGTTTCTTCACCGTGCCTAACGCCAAAGAGGCTCGCAAATCGGTGTTCTACGCCACCGGTTTCATCGGCTTCTTCTTCCTGGTGGTGTGCACCCTGGGCTTCGCCGCGATGGTGATCATCGGCACCGACCCGCAGTACTACGTCAATGGCGAAGTCGGCGGCACCTTGATGGGTGGCGGCAACATGGTCGCCATGCACCTGGCCAAAGCGGTCGGTGGCAACCTGTTCTTCGGTTTCCTCTCGGCCGTAGCCTTCGCCACCATCCTCGCGGTGGTCTCCGGGCTAGCTCTGGCCGGTGCTTCGGCGATTTCCCATGACCTCTACGCCACGGTGTTCAAGAAGGGCAAAGCCAGCGAGAAACAGGAAATGCGCGTGACCCGCATGGCCACGGTTGGCCTGGGCATCATCGCGATTCTGCTGGGCATTCTGTTCGAGAAAATGAACGTCGCGTTCCTGGTGGGCCTGACGTTCGGCATCGCCGCGTCGACCAACTTCCCGGTGTTGATCATGGCCATGTACTGGAAAGGCTTGACCACCAAAGGCGCGATCATCGGCGGTTTCGCCGGCCTGCTCTGCGCGCTGGTGCTGGTGATCCTCTCGCCAGCGGTCTGGGTCACTGTGCTCGGCCATGCTCACGCGATTTTCCCGTACGACCACCCGGCGCTGTTCTCCATGCCGCTGGCGTTCTTCGTGATCGTCATGGTGTCGAAACTCGACCGCAGCGTGCGGGCCGACAAGGAGCGTGACGCTTACGCCGACCAGTTCGTTCGGGCCCAGACCGGCCTCGGCGCCGCCAGCGCTTCCAGCCATTGATTGAAAAAGGGCACGGCCCGCCGTTGCGGCGCCGTGCCCACTGTACAACCGTCCCTTTGAGGTTCACGTTATGCCCGAATTCAACGCCCCGCTGCGCGACATGCGCTTTGTGCTGCATGAAGTGTTCGACGCCCCGGCCCTGTGGGCACGCTTGCCGGCCCTGGCCGACAGTGTCGACGCCGCCACCGCTGACGCCATTCTTGAAGAGGCGGCGAAAGTCACCTCGTACCTGATTGCGCCGTTGAACCGCAGCGGCGATGAGGAAGGTGCCCAGTGGGCCGATGGCCAGGTCAGCACGCCGATCGGGTTCAAACAGGCTTATGCCACCTACATTGAAGGCGGCTGGGTGGGTCTGTCCGGTAACGCTGATTTCGGCGGCATGGGCATGCCGAAGATGCTCGCCGTGCAATTCGAAGAAATGCTCTACGGCGCCAACTCAAGTTTTGCACTCTATTCCGCGTTGAGTTCCGGTGCCTGTCTGGCGCTGGATGCCCACGCCAGCGACACCCTGAAAAACCTCTACCTGCCGCCGATGTACGAAGGCCGCTGGGCCGGTTCCATGTGCCTGACCGAAGCCCACGCCGGCACCGATCTGGGGATTATCCGCACCCGTGCCGAACCTCAGGCCGATGGCAGCTTCAGCATTTCCGGCAGCAAGATCTTCATCACCGGGGGTGATCAGGACCTGACCGAAAACATTGTCCATCTGGTGTTGGCCAAACTGCCGGACGCGCCTGCGGGGCCCAAAGGCATCTCGCTGTTTGTCGTCCCCAAAGTGCTGGTCAATGTCGACGGTTCCCTCGGCCAGGCCAACGCCGTGAGTTGCGGTTCGATCGAACACAAGATGGGCATCAAGGCCTCGGCCACCTGCGTGATGAACTTCGACGGCGCCAACGGTTGGTTGGTCGGCGAAGCCAACAAAGGCTTGGCAGCGATGTTCACCATGATGAACTACGAGCGCTTGTCCATCGGCATTCAGGGCATTGGCTGCGCCGAAGCGTCCTATCAGAGCGCCGTCGCCTATGCCCGCGAACGTGTGCAGAGCCGCGCGCCGACCGGTGCCATCGCCCCGGACAAAGTGGCCGACCCGATCATCGTCCACCCCGATGTGCGGCGCATGCTGCTCAGCATGAAAGCCATGACCGAAGGCGGTCGCGCGTTCGCCAGTTATGTCGGTCAGCAACTCGATCTGGCGAAGTTTTCCGATGACGGCAAGGAACGGGACATTGCCCAAACCCTGGTCGCGCTGCTCACCCCCGTGGCCAAGGCGTTTTTCACCGATACCGGTCTGGAAAGCTGCATCAACGGCCAGCAAGTGTTCGGCGGCCATGGCTACATCCGCGAGTGGGGCCAGGAACAATTGGTCCGTGATGTGCGCATCGCGCAGATCTACGAAGGCACCAACGGCATTCAGGCCCTGGATTTGCTCGGACGCAAAGTGCTCGCCGATAAGGGGGTCGCGCTGCGCCAGTTCACCGGCGAGATTCGCCGCTTCGCCCATCAGCCCGGCGCGCCCTACTCCACTCAACTGTTCGATGCCGTGCAGCGTCTGGAGGACCTGAGCGACTGGTTGCAGGATCAGGCCGCGACCCATCGCAACGAAGTCGGTGCCGCTTCGGTGGAGTATTTGCACCTGTTCGGTTATGTCGCCTACGCCTGGCTTTGGGCGCGCATGGCACAGGTTGCCCAACAAAAGCGCGGTGAAGATGAAGGGTTTTATGGCGCGAAGATCGCCACCGCCGACTTCTACATCCACCGCCTGTTGCCACGCATTTTGAGTCTGGAGCAATCCATTCGCGCGGGCAGTGCCTCCTTGTTTGGCCTGAGCGCCGAACAGTTCTAACGATTGAACCGCACGCGGCGCCACGCTCCTATCTCTTCGGCGTTCGCGTTTTTTATTGATAAGCCCTCGCCCATCTGGCGAGGGCCGCGGGACCTGTCTTTCCATAATAAAAACAAAGGGGCTTCACCATGGACCGCAACACCCACACCCGCGCTACCCGACTGTTGCTGGCCGGCGGCGTCATCAGCCTCTCGGCCCCCGCCGCCGCTGACTTTGTCAAAGACAGCAAGGCCAGCCTTGAGCTGCGCAACTTCTATTTCAATCGAGACTATCGCCAGGACAACGCCCCCCAATCCAAACAAGAGGAATGGGCGCAGGGTTTCCTGCTGCGCTATGAGTCGGGATTTACCGAAGGGTTGATCGGTGTCGGCTTCGATGCCATTGGACTGGTCGGCGTCAAGCTGGATTCAAGCCCTGATCGCGCGGGTTCCGGTCTGCTCAAACGCCATAGCGATACCCGCAAAGGTGCTCAGGACGAGTACGGCGAACTGGGCCTGACCGCCAAAGTGCGGGCCTCGAAAAGTACGCTGAAACTCGGCACCCTGCTGCCGAAGCTGCCCACGGTATTGGCCAACGATTCACGGCTGTTGCCACAAACCTTCAAGGGCGGTCAGTTGACGTCGCTGGAAATCGAAGACCTGACCGTGGATGCCGGGCGACTGACGCAGGTCAATCAGCGTGACTCCTCGGACTACGAGGACATGGGCATCACCCGGACCGGTGCCAAGGGCATCACCACGCGTCATGTCGACAGCGACAGCTTCGATTTCGCCAGCCTGAACTACAAATGGACCAGCAACCTCGCCACCGGCTACAGCTACGGCCATCTCGACAACTTCTACAGCCAGCACTTGGTCAACCTGACCTACGTGTTGCCGGTCACAACCGGCCAGTCGCTGAAGACGGATCTGCGCTTCGCCCGCTCCACGGATGATGGTGGCAGTAATGTCGATAACAATGCCATTGGCGCGATGTTCACCTACAACCTCGGTGGGCATGCGTTGGGCCTGGGTTATCAAGGCATGAGCGGCGACACCGGCTACGCCTACGTCAACGGCACCGATGCATTTCTGGTGAACTTCGTGCAGATCGGCGACTTCGCCAGCAAAGATGAAAAGTCCTGGCAGGCTCGCTACGACTACAACTTTGCGGCCATCGGCGTTCCGGGTCTGACCTTCATGACCCGCTACATCACCGGCTCCGATATCGATCTGGGCAACAACCGCCCGGAAGGCAAGGAATGGGAACGTGATACCGACATCGGTTATATCGTGCAGAGCGGCCCGCTGAAAAATGTCGGGGTGAAGTGGCGGAACGCGACGGTGCGCTCGACTAACTTCGGCAGCGATCTGGATGAAAACCGCCTGATCGTCAGCTACACCTTGCCGATCTGGTAAGCAAAACCTTCCCGCAGATCATTCCCACGCAGAGTGTGGGAACGATCATCCGCGGCAGTGGCCAGAGTAGGATAAGATGCCTGCAAACCAGGCTTGCCACGAGATGCCCCGTATGCCAGATAACAGTCGGAACACTCCCCGCCTGATCAAGAAGTACCCCAATCGCCGACTGTATGACACCCACACCAGCAGTCATTTGACGCTGGCGGACATACGCCAGTTGGTGGTCGACAAAATTGCCTTTCAGGTGGTCGATGCCAAGAGCGGCGAGGATCTGACGCGCAGCATCCTGCTGCAAGTGATTCTGGAAGCCGAAAGCGGTGGTGAGCCCATTTTCACCACCGAGATGCTGATGGGGATTATCCAGTTCTACGGCCCTTATCAGGGCGTACTCGGCAGCTACCTGGACAAGAGCATTCAGACCGTCATCGACATTCAGTCCCAAACCGGCGCGCAGTCGTCCGAGGCCTGGAGCGACTTTATGCATCAACAGGCCCCGGTGATGCAGGATCTGATGCGCCAATATGTCGACCAGTCAAAGGCGCTTTATCTGAACACCCAGAACCTGTTTGGCATGTTTGGCGGCAAGCCTGACGCTGATGGTGCAAAGAAAAAAGACGGTGAATGAAGTACTCCCGAGTCATTGACAGTAGCGCGACGTGTACTAGGCTCACAGTCATCCTGACGCCCCCACTGAACCACAGCACTTGAATGCAAGGCGTGGTGAAGTCGTCAATATTTAGCGCCTGCTCGCAGCTGTTCGAATGCAGACCTCAAGCAATCGTCAGTGCAGCGGGCTAACGCTCTTTCGCGCGCACTCATACTCAATGTGCAACGCGAATGACCAGGCACTTTCCACCTGCACTTTCACATTGGGAGGCAGTCGTGCAAACAGTCTTGAAGCTCGTCAGCTATGCGGTGCTCGTGCTGATGGCCAGCGCGGTCGTCTATGCCGGAGTGATCGGCATCACCTATTGGACCGGCATCGGCGTATAGGGAGTTCGCAATGAACAAACGCCAGACACGCTCGTTCGCGCTGATATCAACGGCTATTGCTGCCGTGGTGTTTCTGGGCATGACCGTTGATAGTCACCGGCAGTTTCCCACACTGACCAATGCCCAACAGATCACGCCCCAGGTCACTCGCGGCAAAGATGTCTGGCACCAATACAATTGCATTAATTGTCACACCTTGTTCGGCGAGGGTGCTTATTACGCCCCAGACCTGACGAAAATCACCCAACAGCGCGGCGCCCCTTATCTCACTGCGTTTCTCAAAGACCCTTCAAAGTTCTATGACGAGCAACGCCATCGCCGGTTGATGCCGAACCTGAATCTTTCTGACGAAGAAATCGCTGCCTTGATCGCCTTTATGGATTGGGTGAGCAAGGTCGACAACCAAGGCTGGCCACCGCGTCCAATTCTGGTGACCGGCACGTCGATTCCCGGCATGGACCTCACCGTTGCGCAACAGAACGTCGCCGGCGGCAACCAGCCACCCGCCGCACGCCCAGTGTCCGGCAAGGAAGACCCGATCGCCCTGGGCGAGGCGCTGTTTCGAACAACCGCCACCCCGGTGTGCAGCGCTTGCCACTCGATTGCGCCGGGCGTCAACCTCGCCGGGCCGTCCCTGGCCGGGTTGGCCAGCCGGGCCAAGCAGGTCATCGCCTCGCCTGACTACAAGGGCAAGGCCAAGGACGCCGAAGACTTTATCCGCGAATCCATCGTCACGCCGAGTGCCTACCTGCATCCGGGCGACATGTTTTCCGCCAACGGCATGTCCTTCATGCCGGACACCTTCGCCAAATCGCTTACGCCTGAACAGATCGATCAACTGGTCGCCTATCTGGCGTCGTTCCAGTAACCGCAGGGGATGACCATGCGCTACAGATCTCAATCCGTCGCCTACTGGTATTTCGCCGTTGCCATGGTGCTGTTCGGCCTGCAACTGGTGTTCGGCCTACTGTCGGCGGCCAAATACCTCGGGCCGGATCCGCTGCTGGACCTTTTGCCATTCGATGTCACCAAGTCTATACACACCAATCTGTTGATCGTCTGGGTGCTGACCGGGTTTATGGGGGCGACCTATTGGATGGTGCCGGATGAGTCCCGTGGTGAGTTGCACAGCACCCGACTGGCCTACATTCAGCTCGGGTTGTGGACGGCCATGGGTGTCACCGCCGTTCTGGGTTACCTGTTCGGTTATGGCACCGGGAACAAGCTGCTCGAACAACCGCTGCCGCACAAGATCGTGATCGTGATTTGCATGCTGATGTTCCTCTACAACATCGGCATGACGATCAAGAAAGCCGGGCGTTTCACTGCCACCGAGGGCGTTCTTCTGTTGGGTCTGGCCAGTGCCGCTGTGCTTTATCTGCCGGCGCTGCTGCATTATGAAAACTACGTGGTGTCGATCTACTACCGCTGGTGGACGATTCACCTGTGGGTCGAAGGTGTCTGGGAAATGATCCAGGGCGGCTTTCTTGCCTATCTGCTGATCAGACTGTCCGGTGCCGATCGCGAGGTCATGGAGAAGTGGCTGTACGTGATTGTCGGCTTGGTTTTCATTGCCGGCATCCTTGGCACCGCCCACCATTATTACTGGATCGGTGTCCCCTATTACTGGCTTCCATTGGGCGGCTTCTTTAGTGCACTTGAGCCCCTGGCGCTGGTCGGCATGGCGATCTATGCCTACAACGCGATGCGCCGCTCCGGCCTCTCTCACCCCAACAAACTGGCCTTACACTGGACGATGGGCAGCGCCCTGTTCACCATGTTTGGCGCCGGCCTCCTGGGGCTGGCCCACACCTTTCCCGACGTCAACAAATGGACCCATGGCACCCTGATCACCGCCATGCATGGCCATGCGGCCTTTTATGGAGCCTATGCCATGATTGTCCTGGCGATGATCACTTATGCGCTACCCGGCATAACCCGTCGTCCCGTTGAGGAAAGCAGCATCGGTTATTGGGCATTCTGGCTGCAGTTGGGAGGCATGTTCGGCATGACCCTGTCATTTGCCACGGCGGGCATTGGTCAGGTGTACCTGGAGCGCATTCTCGGTTTGGGCTACCTGGACGTGCAGCTGAAGATTCAGGTGCACTTCCTGATGCTGGTGGCAACGGCGTCGATGTTCAGCCTGGGTGCGGGGCTGTTCATCTACGATTTTTTCCGCCATGCACCGGACTTCAATGTCGATGAAGCCGATCCGGTCCTGGCCACACCTCAAGCCTCAAGCGCGACGTTGTGATGGAACGTTCGCTGATGCACGCCGAACCTGCGACGCTGCAAGCTGAGCCTTATTACCAACCCTGCGGCGACGAGGTAGCGATTTTCGAGCAATGCCATGCACAGCAACTGGCAATCATGCTGAAAGGACCCACCGGTTGTGGCAAAACCCGTTTTGTCGAACACATGGCTTGGCGTCTCAAGCGCCCGTTGATCACCATTTCCTGCCATGACGATCTGAGCGCCAGCGACCTGGTCGGGCGTTTCCTGATCGGTCACCAGGGCACCCATTGGACGGAAGGCCCGCTGACCCGTGCGGTGCGCGAAGGCGCTATCTGTTACCTGGACGAGGTGGTCGAAGCGCGGCAAGACACGATTGTCGTCCTGCACCCACTGACCGACCACCGACGCATTCTACCTCTGGACAAAATCGGCGAAATCCTCGAAGCCTCACCACACTTTCAACTGGTGGTGTCCTACAACCCCGGCTACCAACGAATACTCAAGGATTTAAAGCCGAGTACCCGACAGCGCTTCGTGGCGCTGGATTTTGACTTCCCGCCGGCCGAGCGCGAAATCGCCATCGTCATCCATGAGGGTGGAACCGACTACGCCACCGCCCATGCGCTGGTCACCCTCGCCCAGCGGCTACGCGCCTTGCAAGACCGGGGCCTGGCGGAAGTCCCCAGTACCCGTCTGCTGATCGCCACTGCTCGGCTGATCACCCGCGGCATTGCTGCGCCCATCGCGTGCCGGGTCGCGTTGATCTCGCCGCTCTCCGATGACGTCGTGCTGGTGGCTGCCATGCGCGACCTCGTTGACCTGACGTTTATCTAAATGGCCGAAGCGGAGGACCTCATCACCGATGTCGCACGCCACGCAACGGTGTATGCACAGGCGTTGTGGCGACGTCACCAGGGCCCCTCGGACACTGCAAAAATCGTTACCCTCGGGGATGTCGCACAACACCTCGATTTGCTGATCAAGGCGGTGTTCGACACCCACTATTCGCTGCGCGTCGCGCAACCACCCTCGCCCCCCACGCTACTGAAAAAGCTCTTGCTGCGTCACGAAAAGCCGTGTGGGCAAAGCGCCGTCCCGGCGACCGATGGCGTGTCTATATGGCTGCCGGAGAACCTGGGCGGCGACGAGGGTCCGCTCACGCTGGAACGTTATAAAACCCTGGCTTTGCAACAGGCGATGCGCGCCCAGCGAGGCAGTGCCACCGCGCTATCAGCCCTCGACAACCCGATGCAGCGCAGTGTCTATCGGCTCCTCGAAGCCTGGGCTGCTGATTCGGACTTGGTACGACTGTTGCCGGGGTTGGCGCCATCGATCCATGGCTTGCGCCATCATGCCTTGATGACCCGCCCGCCTCTTCACGCCTTTCCAATTCAGCGACAGCCCCTGGAAAACTTGCTGCGTTTACTGCTGCGCAGCGAATGCGGCAAACCTCTGGAAGGGCTGGAGATACCCGCCAAAACGGCCGACTCGCTGCAACAATCAGAAACCCTCGCACAACGTCTCATGTCCGTCGAAAAACTGCCCAGGCTCGACGCTCATCTGCTGCTGCTCGATGCCTGGACCGGCGACCTGCGCGAGCCGTTGGCGGGCGTGAAGACGCCGCCCCTGCCTGGCGAAATCGACACCACCGATACCCTGCCACGTAGCGCCCGCCTCGTACGCCAGCCCACTGCGCGCGAGGCCCGTACCGATGAAGACGACGATCAGGATCAAGGTTTGTGGATGGTGCAACCCGCCGAACCGTTGGAAAAGGCCGAAGACCCCATGGGGATGCAGCGCCCTGCCGACCGGGATACCGATACCCCGGCCGCTGATTTTGCAGAGTCATTGTCCGAACTCAACGAAGCGCGACTGGTGGTCACGGCAGGCCGCCCGAACGAAGTGCTGCTGTCTGACGACCCGCCACAGACCCGCGTCCAGCGCGGTGCACAGGACATTCCCAGCAACGCAGTCAGCTACCCCGAGTGGGATTACCGCAGCCAGATCTACCGTGTTCCGGGTACAACCCTGCAACTGTGTCCCGCCCAGGAAGGCCCGCAGCAGTGGGTCGAGCGAACCCTTGAGGCTCACCGCCCAGTGCTCGATGCCATCCGCCGGCAATTCGAATGCCTGCGGGCGCAGCGTGTCAGGCTGCGCAAACAATGGGAGGGCGACGATATCGATCTGGAGGCGTATATCGACGGTTGCGCCGAGGCCCGGGCCGGCCTGAGCATGCCGCAGGCGCTGTATCAAACCCAGCGCCGTAGCCGACGCGACATGGCGATCATGTTGCTGATCGACGTCAGCGGCTCCACTGACAGCTGGCTGTCCCACCATCGCCGGGTCATTGATGTCGAGCGCGAGGCGTTGCTGCTGGTTTGTCTGGCGCTTGAGAGCCTGGGCGAGCCCTATAGCGTGCTGGCGTTTTCCGGCGAAGGGCCGCAGCGGGTCACGATCCGCACCCTGAAAGCATTCGATGAGCGTTACAGCAATGAAGTCGGTCGGCGCATTGCCGCACTCGAACCGGAACGCTATACCCGGGCCGGCGCTGCCCTGCGCCACGCCAGCACGTTGCTGATGCGCGAAGCCTCCACCCACCGCCTCCTATTATTGCTCTCCGATGGCAAGCCGAACGATGTTGACCAGTACGCAGGCCGCTATGGTGTCGAAGACATGCGTCAGGCCGTGACCGAAGCCAAGCTCCAAGGCATCTATCCCTTCTGTTTGACCATCGACCGTCAGGCGGCGAATTACCTGCCGGCGGTATTCGGATCGCGGCAATACGCCTTGCTGCACAGACCAGAACTGTTACCCAGCGTACTGCTGGACTGGATCAGACGACTGGTATCAGCGTGAACCAGAGCCTTCCTGCCAAGGTTTTTCGCGGCACACAAAAAATGGCGATGGGGAATGATCCCACCGCCATGAGTGCCGCTTGTTTGACGTGACTTACTTGTTACCGCTGGTAGCCTTGGCGCTTGCTGGGGCAGCTTTCGTGGCCGCGGCAGTCGCTGCGTCGAAACTACTCTGAGCCACATCGGAAGCCTGTTTTACGGCTTTCTGTGCACTTTCGAACACAGTACCGGCATTCGCCAGGCTCGACTTGAACGCTGCCACAACAGGCTCGGAGCCGGCCGGTGCATTCTTGCTGATCGCTTCAACGAACTCTTGCACCTGTTGGGTGCCAGCCTCGACCTGACTCGAGGTCAGTTTGGCGATGTCCGACTGAGTACCGACGATCAGTGCTTGAACCTGACGGTTGAACTCGGCCAGACGTTCGGTTTGCGCGCTCGGCTGGGTGAAAGAAGCCTGCAGCTCAGCAAAACCTTGTGGATCACGGACGGCCAGCAGCTTGCGAACACCTTCGAAGTGCTCTTCGGTGGAGTCGCGCAGTGCCTTGAACTGCAACTGGCTGAGCTGTTCAACGCTGGCGAAGACTTTGCCGCTGATTTGCTGCAAAAGATCGAGATTGGCTTTCTGAGCGGTTTGCAGTTTTTCCGAATTGAAAAAAGACATGCTTGAATCTCCTGGTACTGGAAGGCCCTGATGGACCTGAAGACGCGATAGCGATCCGGCCAGTCATCGCGTTAGCCTTGATATTGCAGTGCACAAAATCATTTGGCAACGTCTATTTTTGTGCGGTGCAAAATAAACTTTGCTCAAGCCCTCCCTATTCGCTATAAACTCCAGTCTGTCGAACGACCAGCCTAACCCTCGTTAACGAAGGGTTCAGATGCGCAGGTTCCCATGTAGAGCGTCAGGAGATCACGATGGGTCAGGAAGTGAATATTGCGCTGCAAGATGAAGAGCTCTTCGAACCCGTCGGTTTGTTTGAACACCTGAATCATCTGCAACGCCTCAATACCCGCAACGTCCTCGACGCCGTGCAGAAGCGCCAGGCAAAAACCTTCGCGCCTTTAAGCCTTGGGCAGCTCAGGCAGCCGACGCCCGCTGACTGGCAGGAATACTTCACGGACCTTGGCCAGCGCAGCGTGTTGTTCTGGGACACCTTGCGCCAGCGCGGCGACAACACCCTGTCCCACGAACGCGCCGGGTATCCGCTGCTGCTCAAGTTCAATCATGCAACGCTGGTCGCCGGTGAAGACCTGCCTCGCCCGGTCAACTATTCGTTGTTGCAAATCCTCGCGGGCCCCGGGCAGCAGCTCGACAGCAAAAAACAGCCGGTGATCATCATTGACCCACGCGGCGGTCACGGCTCGGGCATCGGCGGTTTCAAACAGGATTCAGTCATCGGCGAAAGCCTGAGAGCCGGCCACCCCACCTACTTCATCTCCTTCAGTCACTCGCCACGCCCTGGGCAAACCCTCGCCGATATCACAGAAGCCCAGGCGCGGTTCATCGAAGTCGTCAGCGCCCGGCATCCAGACAGCGCCAAACCTGTCGTCATTGGCAACTGCCAGGCGGGCTGGGCGTTAATGGGCCTGGCCGCCACCCGGCCGAAGTTGCCAGGGTTGATCATCGTCAATGGTGCGCCGCTGTCGTACTGGGCCGGCGTCAATGGCCGCAATCCGATGCGCTACACCGGCGGTTTGCTGGGCGGTGGCTGGATGGCACGCCTCGGTAGCGACCTGGGTAATGACCGTTTCGACGGCACCTGGCTGGTCAGCAATTTCGAAAGCCTGGACCCGGCCAACACCTATTGGGGCAAGTACTACCACCTGTTCAGTGAAGTCGACAGCGAGGCCGCACGTTTTCTGGATTTCGAACGCTGGTGGGGCAGCCCGACCCTGCTCAATGGCGAAGAGATCGAGATGATTGTCGACGACCTGTTCATCGGTAATCAGCTGTCCGGCGGCCTCGGTCGCAAGAGCAGCGGGCTTGACCTCAAACTGATTGAAGTGCCGGTGGTGGTGTTCTGCTCGTATGGCGACAACATCACCTCCCCGCAGCAGGCATTGGACTGGATCACCGACGTCTATCCCAGCGATCTCGCGTTGCACAATGCCGGACGCACCATCGTTTACTTACGGCACGCGAGCATTGGTCATCTGGGCATCTTCGTGTCCGGTGAAGTGGCGCGGCGTGAACATCGAGAGTTACTCGGTGCGGTCGATGCAATCAATGCGCTGCCAGCCGGGCTGTATGAAATGCTGATCGAAGACCTGCCGGAGAACTCGGCTACGCCCTATGACGTGCGTTTCGAGCCCCGGCGTATCGCCGACATCCATGGCGAAGTGCAGAAGCCTCGTGATGACGATCGCGAATTCGCGCTGGTCCAGCGCGCGTCGGACATCAACAACAGTGTGTACGACGAATTCATACGCCCATGGTTGCGCCAGCTGATCAACGAACCCAGCGCAGAACTGCTGCGCCGGGCACACCCTTTCCATCAGCAGCAAGTGGCCTGGAGCAGTTTGAACCCGGCGTTGTGGTGGCTGGCAGGAAGCGCGGCCCTAGTGAGCAAGGATCGTCACCCCGCCAGCCAAAACAACCCGTTGCTGGCCTGGCAGGAACTGTTTTCCAACCAGATGCAGGACGCCTTGAACGGCTATCGGGATCTGCGTGATGCGGCCCAGGAAATGTGTTTCTACGGCGTGTATGGCGTACTCAACAGCCTCGCCGGCAATGCACCCGGGCGAAATCTCCAGGAACATGCCAAGCAACACGACAAGGTCCTGATCGAGCGCCTGCAGGATGCCCTGCCCCTTGGCGGTCTGATGGAAGCCTTGACACGGATTCTGTTCCTGCTGGGCCGTGACAGCGACAAGTCGGGCAAGGAAAGCGTGGAAAAATTGATCCTGCAACTGCAGGTGCTGCTCCAGGACGACAGTGCCGAGCCACTTGATCTGCGCGAAACCCTGCGCCTGCAAAAACTGCTGGTCGCCACCCACCCGCAAGAAAGCCTGCACAGCCTGCCCTTGATGCTGGTTGAGGTCGAAGAGCGTCAACAAGTGCTGGCGGCCGTCGCCAATTTGCTGCCGGAACTGCTGACCAGCGGCGCAGACAACCCATTCTGGAGTGAGCTGCACACGCTGCTCGACGTCCCCCTGCCAGGTTTCAGCCTGACCCAACCACCCGGTGAGGCCGATGCCATCGAGGAGAAAATCCCGACGGCAACCCCAGAGCCGATCAAGCAGAAAACCCCAGCAGTGACCCCTCACCCCATGGCCAAAGTTGCGAGTCCAACGCGCAAACCTGCCAAGGGCAAGAAAGGCGTAAAAAAACCTCCGGTGAAATAACGTTTACGTTGAGGAGAACTGCGTCACACCGGCGCGGCCTCCTCGATTTCAAACGGTTCATCGGCCCTGTACCGACCGGGTGTCATGCCAAACCAGCGGCTACAGGCTTTATTGAAACTGCTGTGATCATGAAAACCAAGGAGATACGCGACATGCTTCATGTTGAAGTGAGAATGGCGCAGGTAGAAATCGGCCAATTGCCGGCGCACATCGTTCTGCACGTCCTTGAATTGCGTCCCTTCCTTTTCCAGCGCGCGTTGCAGCGTCCGCTTGCTCATGTTCAATGCTGTCGCGATCGACTCCATATCGCACTGCCCCTGGTCCTGACTCAAGCGCTCGGTAATCAACGCGCGAACCGTGCCGACAATGCAGAAACCAAACAGCAGATCCAGTTGAGCCTCGGCAAAACTGTCGTGCAGCACCGCCAACGCTTCGTTGGCCATGCTCAACGGACGTAGCAGCTCCTGCTCGTCAAACAAAATGCTGTCGTAAGGCGCGTCGAAATGCAGGTCGCAGCCAAACAGCCGTCGATGCTCGGAGGTGTCTTCAGGTTCGGGATAAGTGAAACCCACGCTCAAGGGGTGCGGTGAATTGCCGCCCGCCAGCTTACGGCAGAAACCCAGCAATGAAGCCAGCGCTGCATCGGTGTATTGGCGAGGTTTGACCGAACCTTTTTGTTGATGATCGAGCCCGGACAGCCGGTAATTCTGCTGTTCCGATGTAAAGAAAAGGCTGAAACCGGTGCCAATCAACGGACTGAAACGGACCAGGCGCTCAAGGGCTTTTTTCAGATTCAGGCTGGACATCATGGTGTAGCCGACGATCTGAAAGCTGCCGGGGTGGAAACTTCCATAGGCCTTCAAGCCGATGTCCGGATCGCCCGAGGCCTGAGCGGCCAGCTCCCATAATCGATAGATATTCCTTCGCTCGCAAAACGCTCCTGGTGTGTTCGCGAGATTAATGTCTAGTCCAGCTTCCCGACACAGACTGGCAACATCCAGTCCTTGAGCCGAGAGCGTATTTACCAGCACGCTGGCATAGCCTGAACTCATTCTATACATGGCGTCCTCAATGACCTGTGGAACCGAACATCCTGTCCGGAGCCATAACTGATCTGCGTTGAATCGAAATGCTAACGGGGTGTTTAGTGGCCAATATTGATCCCAGTATAGGTAGTCCTGATTTTTAGCCACTATTTCACGCCATTCGTCGCCCTGTAGCAGCCGCTTGGCGATGCCAACAGCAGTGAACAGTTCAGTTTCATTCCATGCATGGCACCGTTGGACACCACACAGTCACCTCTCAACACTTCCGCACACCCCGCCAATACCGAACAATCCACCCATCTTGCAGCGCAAAACACAAAAAGGAAGAGAGTGTATGAAGTCGCTTAGTCGAATTGCGTTGGTCACGGGTGGTATGGGTGGGATTGGCACTGCGATAAGCCAACGCCTGTACAAGGAAGGATTCAAGGTCATCGTGGGCTGCAGCTCTGACTCCGCCCGCAAGAACGAATGGATGGCGAGCCAACTGGAGGCGGGTTATCAATTCGAATGCATCTATGGCGACATCACCGATTGGGAATCAACGCGCAAAGCGTTCGAGATGGCACGTGAGCAATTCGGCCCCATCGATGTATTGGTCAACAACGCCGGCATCACTCGCGATGCGTCCTTTCGCAAACTGACTCCGGAAGACTGGAATGCAGTCATCGGCACCAACCTGACTGGCCTGTTCAACACCACTAAACAGGTGATTGAAGGGATGTTGGCCAAAGGTTGGGGACGGGTTATCAACATCTCGTCGATCAACGGTCAGCGCGGCCAGTTCGGCCAGACCAACTACAGCGCGGCCAAGGCCGGCATCCATGGCTTCACCATGGCTCTGGCCCGGGAAGTGTCCGGCAAGGGCGTGACCGCCAACACCGTCTCCCCAGGCTACATCCAGACCAGTATGACCGCGGCCATCCGTCCAGACATTCTCGACGCCATGATCGCAGCCACACCGGTCGGGCGCCTTGGCCAACCCGAAGAAATCGCCTCCATCGTGGCCTGGCTGGCTTCCGATGAATCGGGCTACAGCACCGGCGCGGACTTCTCGGTCAACGGCGGCATGAACATGCAGTAGACCGGCCAGGGCAAGGGCGCCCTGCTCGCGCTAGACGAATGTTGTCTTTTTTATGAGGTCACGCATGAACGAAGTCGTAATCGTTGCCGCTACACGTACCGCCGTTGGCAGTTTTCAAGGCGCCTTGTCCGCGATTCCAGCCACCGAACTGGGCGCGGCGGTCATTCGCCGCCTGCTGGAAGAGACAGGTCTGGACGGCTCGCAGATCGATGAAGTGATCCTCGGTCAGGTACTCACCGCAGGCTCGGGGCAAAACCCCGCACGCCAGGCGGCCATCAAGGCCGGCCTGCCCCATACCACCCCTGCCCTGACCCTGAACAAGGTCTGTGGTTCGGGACTCAAGGCGGTCCAGCTTGCGGTCCAGGCCATCCGTTGTGGCGACGCCGAACTGGTGATTGCCGGCGGTCAGGAAAACATGAGCCTGGCGCCCTATGTTCTGCCCAAGGCACGCACCGGTTTGCGTCTGGGTCATGCGCAATTGCAAGACAGCGTGATTCAGGACGGTTTGTGGGATGCCTTCAACGACTACCACATGGGCATTACCGCAGAGAACCTGGCGCAGAAGTACGACCTCAGTCGCGAAGAGCAGGACGCTTTCGCCGCCGCCTCGCAACAGAAAGCCGCTGCGGCCATCGAAGCGGGTTACTTCAAGCGTGAAATCACCCCGATCCTGATCCCTCAGCGCAAGGGTGAGCCGCTGGCCTTCGACACCGATGAACAGCCGCGCCCGAACAGCACGCTGCAAGCATTAAGCAACCTCAAACCCGCGTTCCAGAAAGACGGCAGCGTGACGGCCGGCAACTCGTCGACCCTCAACGATGGTGCCGCCGTGCTGTTGCTGGCCAGCGCCGCCAAGGCCAAGGCCCTCGGCTTGCCGGTGCTGGCACGCATCACGGCCTACGCCAGTGCCGGTGTGGACCCCTCGATCATGGGTATCGGCCCGGTACCGGCCACCCGCCTGGTACTGGCGAAAGCCGGCTGGACCCTGGACGACCTCGACCTGATTGAAGCCAATGAAGCGTTCGCTGCGCAATCACTGGCGGTCGGTAAAGAACTGGGTTGGGACACCAGCAAGGTCAACGTCAACGGCGGCGCGATTGCCCTCGGTCATCCGATCGGCGCATCGGGCGCGCGGATTCTGGTGTCGCTGTTGCACGAGCTGATTCGTCGCGACGGCAAAAAAGGCCTGGCCACGTTGTGCATCGGTGGCGGCCAGGGCGTCAGCCTGGTGATCGAGCGCTAGAACACAGGAGTGTTCGTTTAAGTGGCTGACGCGGCGCCGAAGTCCGGCGCCGCGGCTTTTTTTCGCTCGGTTTACGTAAGTGGGCAAGGAGTTCCATGGACAACAACGCGCATACCTTCAACACTTTCTGGTCAGGCCAGGTACCGTTCATTGCCTCCTATGCAGTGCAACAATTACGTCTCTGGGTCAGCACCAATCCGTGGTTTACCGGACAAGAATACAACGAGTGGTTTGACCTGCCGCGCGGTACCCTGGACAGCCTTCAATCGGATTACCAGCAGCAATGGGGCGAACTCGGCCAACGTCTGCTGACCGGTCAGCCCTTCACCTTCGACGATCGACGTTTCGCCAGCGGCAACTGGAGCCAGCCACTGTTCGGCTCCCTCGCCGCCTTTTACCTGCTCAACGCCGGGTTTCTGCTCAAGCTGCTGGAAAAGTTAGCGATCCCGGACAAAAAACCGCGCCAGCGTCTGCTGTATCTGGTGGAACAAGCCATTGCTGCCGGGGCGCCGAGTAACTTTCTGGCCAGTAATCCCGATGCGCTGCAACGGGTCGTCGATACTCAGGGAAGCAGCCTCCTCACTGGCCTGTTGCACTTGGCCAGCGACCTGCAAGAAGGCAAGATGCGCCAGTGCGACGCCGGCGCTTTCAAAGTGGGCGTCGACCTCGCCAACACCCCCGGCGAAGTGGTCTTCGAGAACGAACTCTTCCAGCTGATTCAGTATTACCCGCAAACCGAAACCCAGTATCGGCGCCCGGTGTTTGTCGTGCCGCCGTCAATCAACAAGTACTACATTCTCGACTTGCGCCCGGACAACTCGATGGTGGGCCATCTGTTGAAACAAGGACACCCGGTGTTTCTGATGTCGTGGCGCAACTTCGACCAGGAACACGCTGGCACCACCTGGGATGACCTGATCGAAACCGGCATCCTCAAAGGCCTGCAAGTGACCCGCGAGATTAGCGGCGAGCAGCGGCCCAATTGCGTCGGTTTCTGCATCGGCGGCACCTTGTTGAGCTCGGCGCTGGCCGTCCTGGCGGCGCGCGGCGACCGCGAGATCGGCAGCGTGAGCCTATTAACCACCTTCCTCGACTACCTCGATACCGGCCCCATCGACATCTTCGTCGACGAACAATTGGTGGCCTACCGCGAGCGCACCATCGGCGGCCTGGATGGTCCCATCGGCCTGTTCAAGGGCGAGGACATGGGCAACACCTTCTCGCTGCTGCGCCCCAACGACTTGTGGTGGAACTACAACGTCGACAAATACCTCAAGGGCCAGAAACCGATCCCCCTTGACCTGCTGTTCTGGAACAACGACAGCACTAACCTTCCAGGCCCGATGTACTGCTGGTATCTGCGTCACACCTATCTGCAGAACGACTTGAAATCCGGTGAGCTGGACTGTTGCGGGGTCAAGCTGGACCTGCGCGCCATCGATGCTCCGGCGTACATCCTCGCCACCCATGACGATCACATCGTGCCGTGGAGAAGCGCTTACGCCAGCACCGAGTTGCTCTCCGGGACCAAGCGTTTTGTGCTGGGCGCTTCGGGGCATATCGCCGGAGTGATCAACCCACCGGCCAAGGAAAAGCGCCACTATTGGACCAACAATCGGGTCACTAAAAACCCTGAAACCTGGTTCAAGAATGCCGAGCAACATGCCGGTAGCTGGTGGAATGACTGGTTCGTCTGGCTGGCTGAACAGTCCGGCGAACGCCAGCCTTCCGTGCTGCACACCGGTAACACGCAATACCCGGCGATAGAGTCGGCACCGGGGCGTTATGTGATGCAATGACAGGCAGCCCCGCGCCATAACTTCTATTGCGTGCTGATGCCGAGCGCGAAAAACTTGGGCGTTGTGGTAATGCCATTTCAGTAGTAACGCATACCTTGTAGCAGCTGGCGAAGCCCGCGTCCGGCTGCGCAACCGAACGCAAGCTCGACAGCTGCTACAGGGTCGAAAGGGGCGGTGCGGCGTTCCGACAAGCCCCCTCGCCACAGAGGCAGTGGCTACTCAGACGGGTCGAGTTGATCCAGTGCCATCAAGCAGACAAGCCTGCCGTCAAATCCACAGGGAAAGCAGTCGTAGCGACGGAGACAAAGAGTGTTACCCGAAAGCCGACTGAGGTGCTGTTACATGGCCGCAAAGGTGATACGCGCCTGTTGATCATCCGATACACACAGGAAGGCTTTGACCAGAGCGACGTCAGGGACACGCTTTCTATATCCGATCTTTACATGGCGCACGGCCTTGTTCAGCGCATTACAGGGAAGTCCCTCAGGACCGTCCAGCGCTTAGCGAAGGAGACCAAACCAGTGCGGCTAAACCAACAACAAAGTACAGTCGCCTTCCAGTATGCGCAGGCCCTGGAGCACGCCATCAACGTGTTTGGCAATCAGCTGTTGGCTGAGGACTGGTTGAAGAAACCCTGCAAATACCTGGACGGAAATATCCCGCTGGAGCTGATCGACAACTCGCTTGGCTTCCAGGTAGTCGAGGACTATTTGACCCGGATTGGACACGGGGTTTATCAATGAATCCTTTGCCCTGGGATGGGAAGCGGCACGCTTGGCGCCTTGACCACGAGGTCTTCAAGGACACGTGGGACAGTGGCATTGGTGCGCAGCAATCCAGTGGTCGATGGAACCCTCCCGTCCACTGCCATTTTGGAAGTCGCGGCCCACGCAGGCTTCGATACGCTCGATAGGGTGCCTCACGTGTTGACGTGCTTCGAAGTGCTGGATTCGAATTTCATCAAGATTGTTCAGCCCGAAGATGCGCCGAACCCGAATTGGCTCATCCCGTCTCAACTCTCGCCCAATCAGCAGCTGTTTGCTGATGAGCTGCTGGCCGAGCATCCCTTTCTGCTCATCCCGGGTTTGAAGCCCGGCCGCGCCACCGGGCGCTATTGCCTTCCTTGAGGGGCGCACCTGCTCGGCGAAGGCTGGCGCCGGGGCCCATGCCCAGCACGCCGAGGCTCGAGCCCGCAAGGCCGATACCGGCGACCTTGAAGAACTGACGACGGTTGAGGTCCATCGTGCACTTCTGTCAGGTGGAAACCCGGTGCTTTTATCGGGTTCTTCTGGACAATCACGGTGGCGGCAGTCTGGCTGCCGACACTTAAAGCTGTAGACACTGCATCAGCGTATTGTGTGAAAACCGACCGTCGGCGGCGCTGCGGCTCATTCTGTCGCCACGGATCAAACTGGCGCTTATCATTGCCCCACGTTCAACCACGCCTTTTATGAGACTGAGCATGACTTTCGATTTTGACCAGGTGTTCGACCGCCACAACACCGGCAGTACCAAATGGAGCCGTTACCCGGCTGACGTGTTGCCGATGTGGGTGGCCGACATGGACTTCTCCGCACCGCCGGTGATCATCCAGGCCCTGCAAAAACGTCTGGAGCACCCGATGCTCGGCTACAGCGTGGCCCAGGATGACTTGCGCGATGCCATCGTCGCCGACCTCTGGAACAAGTACGCCTGGCGCGTCGAGCCTCAGGCGCTGATTTTTCTGCCAGGCGTGGAGTCGGGTTTCAATATGGCCCTGCATGCGCTGGTCCAGCCGCAGCAGAACGTCGTGGTCCAGGCGCCCAACTACCCGCCGCTGCGCCATGCGCCGGGCCATTGGGGGCTGAACAAGGTCGAACTGAATTTCGACGCGCTGGCGGACGGTACGTATGCCTCGCTGCTCGACGCCTTGCACCAGTCCCTGGAAGGTGGCGGCGCCCTGCTGCTGAGCAACCCACACAACCCGCTGGGCAAGGTCTTCCCGAGGGAAGAACTGCAAGCGGTGGCTGACATCTGCCTGGAACAGGACGCCTGGATTATCTCCGACGAGATTCACGCCGAACTGTGCTTCGACGGACGCAGGCATGTGCCGATCGCAACGTTGAGCCCGGAAATCGCCAAGCGCACCATCACGCTGATGTCGGCGAGCAAAGCGTACAACATCGCCGGGCTGAAAACGTCGTTCATGATCATTCAGGACAGGGCCATCCGCGAGCGGGTCAACCACGCGCGCTGCGGACTGGTCGACAGCGTCAACCCGCTGGGCCTGGAAGCCACCCGCGTCGCCTACCGCGAAGCCGGGCCATGGCTGGTCGAGCTGATGGCCTACCTGCAAAGCAACCGCGATTACCTGGTCGACGCCGTTCGCACCCGATTGCCGGGTGTCACTATGAACGTGCCCCAAAGTACCTATCTGGCGTGGCTCGATTGCTCGGCGCTGGAGCTGGACAACCCACAGCAGTTCTTCCTTGAACACGCCAAAGTCGGGTTGAGCGCGGGCCTGGAATTCGGCGACGACAGCAAACAGTTCGTTCGCCTGAATTTCGGCTGCCCACGGTCGTTGCTGGAAGAAGGCATCGCGCGGATGGAGCGCAGTTTGCTCAATCGAAAGGCCTAACCTTTTGATTGATTGTTCCCACTCCCGCGTGGGAACAATCAAGTTCGATCATCAACACCCGCTCGGTCAATTCGGACATGCCCAAACCTACCCTCCTGCCTTACGCCACCACCAAGGGCGCGATTGCCAACTTCACGACCGCTCTTGAGCAATCACCGATATCTTGCCGTTGCGCTCCAGGATCGCAAACTTGATTTGATCAAGAGTCTCGATGCCCTGACTGGAGCGTGCGGCTTCCATGATGTCGGCCTCGATCAATCGCGCGTGGTGCAGGCGTTTGTGTAGAAATTTGCCATTCTCGACGATGATCGTCGGCCCACCATCGATCAGCTGTGATATCCATTGCGAACGCTGTTTGAGCAGCGACAGGCCGACGTCGATGACAATCAGCGTGACGATCACCAACATCGAATTGGTCAGGGAAAAGTCATCGCCCAGCAACGCCTGTTGCGTCGCCTCACCGATGATCATCAACAGCAAAAAATCGAATGTCGTCAACTCGGCCAAAGAACGCCGGCCAGCAATCTTGAACAGCACCATCAGCGCCAGATACATCGCGGCCGCGCGCAATACCGAGTCCATAGGTCACCTAAGGGAAAATGAATTGATCGAGGTTCACGGGCATGGCGCCGGGCGATGCAATGCGGCTGCGAAACAGTCCCAGCCCATCGCCGCGCAACGTCAGATAAAGGGTTGCCTGGCCCTGAGCGTCGGTCTGCACCCATAGCGTCATGCCCTGCCCGCCACTGATGGCGCGCAGGGGTTGCGGTTGCAGGGTTTCGATGTTGAAACCGTCCAGCAGTGCCCCGGTCAGTTCCAGCTCAACGGTGGCATTGGGCGCACCGCTCACGCTGATCTGCATCGGGTTGGACGATCCGTGGCGGTGGAACATCTCGTATTGCACCCGGACCTTGCCGTCGTCACCGTGAACATCCCGGGTGCTCAGCGGCCCGCGTGAAAACAGCCCGAGCAGCGCCAGCAACACCAACAGCACCAGGGTGTACCAGCCCCAACGTTCGAATCGCCAGACCTTGACCTGATGCGTCATGTCTTCGCGCACCGGATAGTCGCGGCTGTGGTAATCGGTATGGCCGGATTCATCGTTCATCGGATGCACCCCTGCCCGGTCTGACAGGCCCAGACGAAACAAATGGTGCCGGCCGGAATGCCCCCGCCGTACAAGACTCGGCGGTGGTCAGCAGCAAGTTGTTTTGACGCAAGTACTCGACCACGGATTGGCTGATGCTCATGGCAAATCATCCAGAAAGGAGAGCTGCTCGGTTGACCTTCGTCGTCTCCAAACATTCCCTTTATCGGACCACGCTCGGTTCAGGGATAAAAAAGTGAACCCTGTCAGAACTCGCTCCTC
Source organism: Pseudomonas sp. MDT1-16 (assembly GCF_054898115.1). NCBI lineage: Bacteria > Pseudomonadati > Pseudomonadota > Gammaproteobacteria > Pseudomonadales > Pseudomonadaceae > Pseudomonas > Pseudomonas sp. MDT1-16. Next base: position 3,229,042 of record NZ_CM142717.1, on the reverse strand, counting down.
AATACGTTTAGGGCCACCTGCTATGGGCCGCTCCAGATCAGGAGGTCATCATGTCCGCACCTATCATCAAGCTGTTTACCCAACCGAACTTCGCGTGGACGGATATCCGCAAGGAAGAGGAAGCGCATCCACGCCACTACCTCGCTCATTTACTGCTGCTCGCCTTGATCCCCGGCGTGTGCCTGTTTGTCGGGACCACCTATGTTGGTTGGAGCCTGGCCGCGAATGAAACAGTCAAGCTCAGCACCGCCAGCGCATTGCAACTTTGCGTGTTGCTGTACGTGACCATCGTCGCTGGCGTTGCGCTGATGGGGCTGTTCATCCGCTGGATGTCGCGCACCTTTGACACGCGACCGACCGTCAATCAATGCATCGGATTTGTGGCCTACACCGTGACGCCGTTTTTCCTTGCAGGCTTCGCTGGTTTATACCCGAGCCGCTGGCTGGCGATCCTGGTGCTGGGGGCGGCGGCGATCTATTCCACGTTTCTGCTGTTTGTCGGCTTGCCGACCTTTATGCACGAGCGCAAGGAACAAGGCCTGCTGAATGCTGCTTGCGTCTGGGGCGTCGGATTGCTGGTGCTGGCCACCATGCTGATTTCAATGATCCTGCTGTGGTTCAACGTACTGACACCGGAATACCTGCGCGCGACCGTCGGTTGATTGCCAAAGGCCCTTCATCGCGGCACGCACCCGGCGAGTACAGAGCATGAGTTTTATTGTATGGGTGGCGGTGTTGGGTGCGGTGCTGATGACGCTGGCGCTGACGTCGTCGTACCTGCGCTGGATGCCGGTGACCACGTCGGCGGTGTGTCTGGTGCTGGGTGTGGCCATCGGGCCCGCGGGGCTTGGGCTGTTGAAACTGGACACCGATAATGCGTCCACCTGGATGGAGCACCTGACGGAAGTCGCGGTGCTCTTTTCGTTGTTTGTCTGCGGTTTGAAGTTGCGCTTGCCGCTCAAGGATAAAACCTGGCGCATCGCCTACGGCTTGGCCGGCCCGGTCATGGTACTGACCATTGCTGGCGTCAGCCTGTTGCTGCATTACGGCTTCCAACTGTCCTGGGGCGCCTCCGTGTTGATCGGCTCGATTCTGGCGCCCACCGACCCGGTACTCGCCGCCCTGGTGCAAGTCAACGATGCCCGGGATGATGACAGCGTGCGCTTCGGGCTGTCGGGTGAAGCCGGGCTCAATGACGGGATAGCCTTCCCGTTTGTGATCCTCGGACTGCTCCTGGTGCAACACGACGGCAACCCCGGCTGGCTGAGCGATTGGGTGCTGCGCAGTCTGTTGTGGGCAGTCCCGGCCGGCTTGCTCACTGGTTACTGGATGGGGCGCGGTATTGGCCGCCTGACCTTGTTAATGCGCATCAAGAATGACGACAGCACCCTGTCCCCTAATGATTACCTCGCCCTCGCCTTGATCGCCCTGGCGTATGTCGGGGCCGAGTCGATTCACGGTTACGGCTTTCTGTCGGTGTTCGCCGCCGGACTGGGTTTGCGCCACGAAGAAGTCAAATCCACGGGCGATGACGAGCTTCCCGCCGAGCATCTGGTTCAGCCTGTTGTGGGTCATCAGAACGTCGAGCCGCAGCATGCCGTTCATGGTGATACCGCAAGCCTTGAAGACACTCAGGTCGCCGCGGGCATCATGATGGGCGACATGCTCGCCTTCGGCAGCCTGGTGGAACGGGCCATGGAAGTATTTCTGGTGACACTGCTCGGCGTAGTGCTGATGGCGCACTGGGACTGGCGCGCGTTGCCGATCGCCGGCGTGTTGTTTTGCCTGATTCGACCGCTGTGCGTCGTCGCCATGCCCTGGGGGGGGTTGCTCAACAGTCGCCAGCGAATGCTGATTGGCTGGTTCGGCATACGCGGTATCGGCAGTCTGTATTACTTGTTTTATGCCCTTAATCATGGGTTGGGCCAGTCGATGTCAACGCTCTGTATCGACCTGACCTTGTCGGTGGTCGCCCTAAGCATCCTCATCCACGGGCTCAGCACTCAACCGCTCCTGATTCGATATGAACGGCAAAAAAAACAGGATGTTTGATTTTATGTCTGTGCGTTTAGGGCCGGAACTATCGAATTTTAACGCTCATAAAATTGAAATCCTTTTGCGATCCTGGAGGTCACAACCTTAATCCCTCCCGGCTTTTGCACGGCGGGACTTGCCAGGTTCGGTTCCCCTGTGGCGTCGATGCCTATCAAAAGAGACCTCGAGAAAATCAGGTGCTGGTCATGATTCACTATTCCACCTCCGATGAAATCAAAGCCTGCCGGGCATTCGCCCTGGAACGTAATCGTCAGATGTTTGAAGAGGCCCAGGCGCTGAGCCGCAGCGCTTTTGCATTACTCGAGGGCAGTGACATGGACGTGGAGCTGTTTGATCGCTATCAGGCCATGCGCAGAAAAGCCGACTTTACGTTCCAGGAGGCGATCGAGCACTTGCGGGTGCTCAACGAGGATTTCCCACCTGTCTCGCTGTCCACACAAAACGCTCATCGTTTGCACCCGCCGCTCGAACCCAGAACATGAACCTGAAAAGCCCGGCATAGTCGCCGGGCTTTTTATTGTCTGGGACATCAATGCTCCACTGCGAACTGCATGAGTCAATGTCCAGACTCATGCAGGCTGCATGACCGCAGATTGCCATTAGTCACTTCAAACTATTGTTTTATAAGCAAGTTATCGCACCGGATAATCGGCACGACAAATGCTCAAGGACTATGAGCGACTTTCGGCCTTGAGACCGTTCGCGCTCACCCCTGACTCGTTGGAGAGATTCGACCATGAACGCCATTGACCTGTTGAAAGCCGACCATGAACGTGTAAAAGGCATCCTGACCCAGTTAAGCGAATCCACCGAACGTGGTGTGAAAAAGCGCAGCGAGTTGCTGGCCAAGCTCGAAATGGAGATTGCCATTCACACCCGTCTCGAAGAAGAAGTCTTGTACCCGGCGTACAAGAAAGCCGGGGGTAAGGAGCAGGACATCATGTATTACGAAGCCAAGGAAGAACATCGCACCGTTGATTCGCTGGTGCTACCAGACCTGAAAGTCACCGACCCGTCCACCCCGGAATTCGCCGGTCGCGTGAAAGTGGTCAAGGAACTGCTGGAGCACCACATCGAAGAAGAGGAAACGGAAATGTTTCCTCAGGCCAAAAAACTGCTGGGTAAAGCCACCCTGGAAGAATTGGGCGCGCAAATGGAAAGTTTGAAGGCCCAGTACAAGAAAGAAATGAGTGCAGCCAATCTGGCGGCTTGATGCAGGTGGCGGGACAGCAAATGGCCTGGCATATGCCGGGCCTTCTTGGTTGTTCGGTTCACGCGCCGGGGTTGGTCACCTGGATGTAAAACGCATAGCTGCCCAGCAGCACCCAGAACGTGGCGAAAATCCACGGCGTACGCACGGAAAATAACAACGACTTGCGATATCCCTTATGGGACGATTCCATCTCACTGAACAGCGGCGAATCATCGTAAGCAAGCCCCATCAAGGGCTCACTGCGCAGCAATTGACTCTGCTTGAAATGCCAATGATCGATGATGTCGTATGCCGCGCGAATCCCCGGCCAGGCGTTGAGCGAACTGAGCAGTCGGTGGCAAGAATGATCGGCAGGCTCGGCTTCATGACCCGGATAGCCTGCGCCAGTTGCGCGCCATTCATCTGCGGCATGGCCATGTCCGTGATAACCAGATCAATCGCCTGTTTGCTGTCGAACATTGCCAGCGCCTGTGCACCGGACGCTGCACTGATCACTCGATGCCCCAGGTCCTCGAGCAACAGGCAGGTACTCGTCAAAACCAGGCTGTCGTCGTCCACCACCAACACGCACAGACAACCGGTTTGGGTTCTGGTGAAAAACACGTTTCGAGCACCACGGAAGGTCCGAGGGAGCTGCGCAACGGTCCTGTGATCCCTTGCACCCGCGCCGGGATTTCGACGGGTTCGGCTTTGAGCGCCTGGCGCCTGGCGCCTGGCGCCTGGCAAACGCCAGCATGCGCTGAGTCAGGGTGACGCCACGCAAGGCACCTTGAGTGGCGTTGTCCACCAATCGGGTAATTCTCGAATGCCCCCGACGCGTTTGCGGATGATTTTCAGATTGCCGAGGATGACAGTCAGCAAATTGTTGAAGTCGTGGCAATACCGCCACCGAGTTGCCCGATGACCTGCATCTTCTGCGCCTGAAACAGCGCTTCGCGGGTTTGTTCCAGGGCCTGCTGGGCTTGTGTGACTTCGGTGATATCACGGGTGATCTTGGCAAACCCGAGTAACGTGCCCGACGGGTCGAGAATCGGATCGATAACCACATGGCACCAGAAATGCGTGCCGTCCTTGCGAACCCGCCAGCCTTCCCCCTCAAAACGCCCCTTCCTGATCGCCGTGTCCAGTGCTCGATGGGGTAAACCGGCACGGCGGTCCTCTTCGGTATAGAAGCGCGAGAAGTGTTGGCCGAGAATCTCGGCCTCCTCATACCCCCTGAAACGCTTGGCGCCAGCGTTCCAGCTGGTGATGATTCCATCGGGATCAATCATGTAGATCGCGTAGTCAATCACAGCATCGATCAACAGGCGAAAACGACTGTCCTCGATGGCGCTGGCTTTGGTCCGGCCGCGCTCATTGATCCCTCACGTCACTGTTGTTTTTCTGGAGTATGCGACAAGCCGGGATTTTGGAAAGCCCCAAAGCACCTCTCGACGTAAAGTGTTATCGGATCACGTATTTGGCGATGTAGGTGTACAGGTCGTTGTAGACAAAGGCTGGGACATAGGAGGCATGCGTCCCGGCCTTGAGCAATGCCAGATGGCATTCTTTGACAATTTCGTAGTGGCCGTTCACCGCGAAAACGTGGTTATCCGTAATGCGCGAGTAAACGATGTACTCAAAAGGCCTCAGGGTCGTCGTTGTAGTCACCGAGCCGTCGGCAGCTTTGGTGTAGGTGCTCTGAGCACGCACCGTCCGCTCGTTCAACACACCGAACCCACGTTCGTACACAGTGATTTGCGAACCGCTGACTGCCTTTGCAGCCGTCTCGAAAGCCAGGATGATCGCTTGTGCGTAACCCATGCTGGTATTCAGTTTTGACACCGTGAGAAACCTTTCCATTTCTTGATTTTCAAGGCTTTTGAGTGCTCGTTTAATACTCGACACATGAGCAAACTCTTGAGTGCAGCCAACGATGTGAGTCTCGAACTGATAACCCTGGGCTGTTGCCGTCGGTGGAAAAGCCGCGAATTCGATACTGTCGAACGCACATTCCATAATGATGTTGTATTTGCCGGTGAAGACCTGCGTAAAGATCTTCGCGCTGAGTTCTCGGACGAATGCCTCGGTATGCTCATACGCATGCAAGACGCCGAGTCTGATCATCTCTGGGTATTGGGGGTGTTTTTTGCGGTAGTCGGGCAGGTACAGACGAACATAGTTGTCGTAGCGTTTTGAAGGCAGCAGATTCTTTTCCAGCAGATAGGTTTTACCTGACCCTTGCAGCCCGGCAACGACCAGCATTTTGGGGATTGCCTCGACCGTGATGCCGCAGAACAGCCTCGCTTTTATTTCATCGAATGCTGCGGTGACCTGCTCAGGGGTGTACGTGTATTTCGGTGCTGCTGACATACCTTGATTTCCTTATCAAAGATTGGTTTGAATGTGATGACTCGCCCTTTGAATAAAGCGGGCATTCGCTGTTTTTTCAAATAGGCGTGTCTTTCAAGATATGTCGATGTTTTTAAAGTAAAAATCCTACTCGACTGAGTGAAAAAGCCTCGGGGCAATTGACCACCAGCGCGGCAGTAACTGCTTGACCTTGCTATCGTCAAACCGGTCGTCGATCAACATCACCACCCCTTGATCCTGCTGAGTACGAATCACCCTCCCCGCCGCCTGCACCACTTTCTGCACACCGGGAAACAGGTAGGTGTAGTCATAACCGGCGCCGAAAATCGCCGCCATGCGCTGTTTCAACTGCTCGTTGATCGGGTTGAGTTGCGCCAGCCCAAGGGTGGCGATGAACGCACCGATCAGGCGTGCACCGGGCAAGTCGATGCCTTCGCCGAAAGCCCCACCCAGCACCGCAAAACCAACGCCCTGACTGTCGGCGGTGAACTGATCGAGAAAGTCCTGACGCTGCCCTTCCCCCATGCCCCGGGACTGCGACCACAGATTGATGTCGGGATGCCTCTGGGCCAGCAACTGCGCCACTTGCTGCAAATAATCGAAGCTGCTGAAAAACGCCAGGTAGTTGCCGGGACGTTGTCTGAACTGCCGGGCAATCAGCTCGACGATCGGCGCGAGAGATGACTGGCGATGGACGAACCGCGTAGAGATCTGACTGACGATGTGCACTTGCAACTGGTCGGCATGAAACGGCGATTCGACGTCTATCCACACCGTGTTCGCTGGCGTACCCAACAGATCGGCATAGTAGTGGCGAGGGCTCAGGGTCGCGGAAAACAGCACGGTACTGCGTGCAGCCGTCAAGCGCGGGCGGATGAAGCCGGCGGGCACCACGTTGCGCAGGCACAGTTGCGACAGGTTGCGCTTGCGGTCGAGGTCGCGCTTGCTGATGTCGAACAGGAACTGTTCATCGAAGAGTTCGGCCACGCGGCAAAATTGCAGCATGTCGAAATAGAAGGTCTGTAACGCCCCGTCCAAGCCTTGCGGATGATCGTTCAGGTAGTCGCCGATGCTTGCACTGCACGACGACAACGCCTGGAGCAATTTTTCCGGAGCCTTGTCATAAGCCTGATAGGCGCCGAGTTGCAGATTATGCAAGGCATTCCACTCACGGTTGACCCGCTGCAAGGGTTTTTTCAACGCCTCAGGCGCGGTTTTTCGTACGCCGTTGAGGGTGGATTGGTCGAGGCTGGCGCTGTACATCTGCCGACCGCGCTCTACCAGGTTGTGGGCTTCGTCCACCAGCACTGCGACTTTCCAGTTATTGGCCTGGGCCAGCCCGAACAGCAGCGCGCTGAAATCGAAATAGTAGTTGTAATCGGCGACCACCACGTCTGCCCAGCGGGCCATTTCCTGGCTCAGGTAGTAGGGACAGACGTCGTGTTCCAGAGCAACCTGGCGCAATGCGCGCTGGTTCAACAGGCTCAATTCGCTGGCCGCCTGGCGAGCGGAGGGCAAGCGATCATAAAAGCCCTGGGCCAGCGGGCAGGATTCACCGTGACAGGCTTTGTCCGGATGCTCGCAGGCCTTGTCCCGGGCAATCATTTCGAGGACCCGCAAGGGCGGCGCGTCGGCGCTCTCAAGGATCACCTGCGCGGCGTCCAGCGCCAGTTTGCGCCCCGGGGTTTTCGCCGTGAGGAAGAACACCTTGTCCAGTTGCTGCGGCGCCAGGGCCTTGAGCATCGGGAACAACGTGCCGACCGTCTTGCCGATTCCCGTGGGCGCCTGGGCCATCAAGCAACGACCGGTGCTGACGGCCTTGAACACCGATTCTGCCAGATGCCGTTGCCCGGGGCGAAAGTCGGCATGGGGAAACGCCAGGTGTTGCGCGGCCCGATTACGCCCTGCGCGATGAGCCATTTCCTGTTCGGCCCAGTGCAGAAACAAGGCGCAATGGTCTTCGAAGAACAGCCCCAGCTCGACGGCGCTGAACGCCTCGACCAGGCAGGTTTCCTTTTCGCTGACGATGTCGAAGTACACCAGGGCCAGATTGATCTGCGCCAGCTCCAGTTTCTGACACATCAACCAGCCGTAAATCTTCGCCTGCGCCCAGTGCAGCTGACGATGATTGGCGGGTTGCTTGCTCAAGTCTCCGCGATAGGTTTTGACTTCTTCCAGGCAATTTTGCACGGGGTCGTAGCCGTCGGCCCGGCCCTTCACCTTCAACGTTTGATACAAGCCTTCAAGCGCGACTTCACTCTGGTAGCCCTCGTTACGTCGGGACGCCACCGTACGGTGCCCGACAATCCCTTCCAGCGCCGTCGGCGAGGGCGTAAAACGCAGGTCGAGGTCACCGACCTTGGCGGTGAATTCACACAGCGCCCGCACCGCGATGCTGTAGCTCACACGCTCTGCTCCGCCCATTGCACGTAACAGACGGCAATCGGCATCTGGTGTTCATGGCAGAACTCGAGCCAGCGCAATTGATTGTCTTGCAGGCGATCACCGGGCCCTTTGACTTCGATCATCCGGTAGGTTTTGTCCTGCGGCCAGAACTGGATCAGGTCCGGCATCCCCGCGCGATTGGCCTTGATGTCCAACAACAGTCGATTGAACCAGTGCTTGAGGTGTTCGGCCGGCAGGCAATCGAGTGCCTGATCCAGCAACTCTTCGCTCAGCACACCCCAGAACACAAAGGGCGACTGCACGCCCCACTTGCTGGCATAGCGTTCACGAATCGTCTGCAGGTAACGCCCGTCATCGAGTTCAGCCAGGCAGTCCTGGAACAGCCCCGCGCGGCGCGCGTGAAAGTCTTCATTGAGCAGATCCACCGGCCCACGCTGGAACGGGTGGAAAAATGCCCCCGGTAACGGTGCGAAGATCGCCGGCCAGCACAGCAGACCGAACAGCGAGTTGACCAGGCTGTTCTCGACGTAATGCACCGGTGCCGAATCTTCCGCCAAATGCGCCTGAACGTAATACTCCACGGACAACGCCGGGTCGGTTCTGGGCAGTTGCAGGTCCAGGCGCAGCATCTCCCGTGTTGATACGCGCTTGGTCACCGGCCCGCCAAGCTTGCGCCGCAGTCTGGGCAGCACACGCAGCAATTGTTGCTGCTCGGCGGCACTTTCCGGCGAATGCTCCACCGCGACGGCCAGGTCCATGGCCAACTGGTATTCACCGCAGCGCTCCAACACCCGAATCAACCGCAGGCGCGCGCCGGGATAGGCACACTCGCGGTAGATCATCAGGGCAGTCGAGAAATCCGCCATGCGCTCGCAATGCTGACCGATCTGGAACAACAATTTGCCGCGACGTCGTTGCAGCCAGGGATTGCTCAGCGCCAGTCCGTTGATCTGCTCGACAATGCCTTCCACGGGCACGCCGGCCTCGAAATGCTGCTGACACTCATGAAGGAAGAGGCAGGCATCCACGTCGTCACGGCTGCGCAGGCCTCGGGAATCGGCGCAGAACTCGACTTTTTCATAGGTGAAGATGCCCAAGTCAGCCAGCACGAACTCGGACCAATCCTGGTAAAGATTGCCGAAAAACATCAAACGCAGCCGGTCGCACAGGCCCATGATGGTCAGGCTGAACAATCGGTCATCCAGCAACGGGCACCACTGGCCGAAGCGTTGAGCCTGGAGAAACCGCTCGCTCAGTACCGGCAGCCAATCGGTCTTTTTTCCCTTGGGCTGGTCGATGCTGGTGCTAAAACACTGGAGGATTTCTGCCTTGAGCAACACCTCGAACAGCGCATCGATCGACAACGGTAATTGCTCATCGATCCAGCCCAGCGCCAGCAATGGGCCGGCGGCAATGGCGGTGTCGCCGATTTCGAGGTAGTGCAGCTTGCTCGCCCTGAAGTGATTCCCCTTGCGCATTACCATCCTGACCAACAGCGCCCTGGACTCAAGGGGCAACCGATTGAACTCGCGGATGAAGTGTTGCTCTTCGACACTCAACACATCGGCATAGCGATGCTCAAGCCAATCAAGCACTTGCATGAAGTTGTTCAAGTAGTAGAACGGATCGTCGAGAGGATTTGCAGTCACAGGAAAAAAGGCCATGGCGAGCGAGTACTGGTTATGCGTACAGATACCAGCTGTGCCCTGTCCGGCGCAAACGGAAAAGGATAAGCGGCGGCGCTTTTCGGTAATTTTTCGGGTGCCTATGAACTTTCTGCCGATCCATCGCACCAACCGCGTTAGAGGTGCAGTGACGATTGATTTCGTTCGCGACAGTCGCGCTGATTTTTTGAAGTATAAGAGGTGGTTATGAATATCAAGACTCTGGGCTTGCCCCTGGCGGTAGCGGCCTTTCTGGTCCTGGCCGGTTGCTCGACGCCAACGGTAGTGACGCTGCAGAACGGCACCCAGTATTTGACCAAGGACATACCGAAAACCAAGACCAAGGATGGCTTCTTCGAGTTCGAAGATATTTCCGGGGCAAAAGTGAAGGTCAAGGCCGATGAAGTGACCACGATTCGGCAGGAAGACTGAATTGCGCGTATCGTTCATCGCGAGCTCGCTCGCGATGAAGCGTCACATCACCCTCAGGCAATAACAATCCCCGCACCCGACAAACTATCCAATCCCACCCCGACCAATGTCACCGAATCCCCCCCGAACGTCAGCACCGTGTCGTGCCCCACCGCCGTGGCATGCGCCCGATAGTCGTCATTTGGCGTCACCCCTTGAACCCCGAGAAACACCAGTTTGTCGTCAGCCTGGTAGCCAACCACCCGGTCCTGACCAAACGCGCCGCTAAACAAAAAGGTATCGATCCCGCCTCCCGACTCCAGCAGGTCATTTCCCACCCCGCCGACAAACACGTCGTTACCCTTGCCGCCGATCAAATGATCGTTGTCGCCCAGCCCCAACAACCAATCGCCGCCAGCGTGAGCCTTGAGCGTATCGGCGCCAGCGCCACCCTTCACCGTTGAGGCGTACTGAGTCAGGTTGTTGCCCGCCTTAAGGCCCTCGGCAGTGACGCTGTGGGTTACGTCATCCTTGAACAGTCCCCATAGGAACCCCTGCTCCTTGGTCACGAGGCTGCCGATGTCGCGGGTGATGCTGATGCCACCCTTGGCGTCGCGGAGGTACAGATTGCCGGCACCGTCATTGGCGAAGTCGATGTTTTTCACCGACTGTTGCACGTCCAGCACGTTGTTGCCCTTGCCGCCCAACAGGATGTTGTAGCCACCACCGTCGCGGAAGGTGTCGTTGCCATCGCGGCCTTCCAGGTAGTCGTTGCCCTTGCCACCCTGGATCAGATCGTTGCCGTCGCTGCCGATAATGAAGGTGCTGCCCTTATGGGTTTCAGCGTTGCGATTCAGATCCTGAACCCACGTGTTGGCGCGCGCCGGGTCCGACAGGTTGGCGACGATGATCGTCGAGTCTTTACTGGTGAGGTTGTAGAACGTCGATTCGATCACCCGGTTCATGCCGTTGCCATAGGCGGTGGGCAAGTGCGAGATCCAGGTCGGGATGTTAAGGATGGAAAACGGCAGCACATTCCACGCTGTCGAGGCGTAGTGGTCGTTGAAGCTAACGATGTTATCGGTCGCCGAGTCTTTGGCGGCGTCGTGTACGCCCACCGACGACAGATTGAACGATGAGCCGTCGAGGGCACGGAACACCGGGTCGTTTTCGTATCCGACGTTGAGCACTTTGTCCGTGCCGCTTTGGGTCGGCGAGGCGTAGGCGATGTAGTTGGAATCCTGGTAGAACCCGGCCCATTTGTCGTTGCTCAAGTCCGCCAGGCTATTGACCGCCAACCCACCGAGGCTATGGCCGCTGACCAGCACGTCCTTGCCCGACAGGCCATTGGCCCGGGCAAATGCCGCAACGTCACTGAGCAGGTCGCCGAAGGCTTCGCCGACGTAGTTCTTGGCGTAATCTTTCGGCCCCAACGCCGCCATCAGATCGTTGATCACGTCTGCGATTGAATCACTGACCAGGGTTTCCCGGGGGCCGCTGGTGCCGCGAAAGGCGATACCGATTTCGCTGAGATGACCCTGCGCGTCGTACTTGCCGAGGATTTCTACCTGAGCGCTGGTGTAGCCGTCCTTTTCGCCGAAAAACGTTCCGCGTGCGTCGACCTTACCGTCATAGCCCAGTTGTGTGGCGGTGATGGGCGTCCAGCCGGCGTTCTGCACCGCGTCCAGCGCGGCTTTTTCCGAATCGGGGTTCCACGGAACGCCGGGGATGACACCCTGGGAGTCGGTGCCGCCGATCAGCGCCGTGACCAGTGTCGCCGGCAATCCAAGGCCGAAGCCGTTGTGCTGGTAGCCGGTGGCAAAGCCGTTATCGAGGTTGTGATAGGAATACAGCGTGATTGCCATGGCGTCGTTGAACAACGCTTTGGAATCTGCTGTACCGAAGTTTTTGTAGTCGTACACACCCATGGTATTGCCTCTCTTTTTGTTGGAATTGTCAGAGATAGCTCACAACCAGGACGCCTCAATCACAAGGCGCCCCGGAGCATCTAGTGCATGCAGCCTTTAGGCAAACGTAATGCCTGAAGCCGACAGGTTATCCAGTCCCACCCCCACCAGGGTCACGGCAAAGTCGCCAACCTTCAGCACCGTGTCATGGCCCGACTGCGAAGCGTGTTGCTGGTAGTCATACCCCTGCCCCGCGCCCTGAACGCCCATGAACAGCAGTTTGTCGCCGCCCTGGTAGCCATTGATCGCGTCGAAACCAAAGGCGCCGCTGAACAGGAACGTGTTGTTGCCACCCGAGGCCTGCATCACGTCATTGCCCGCGCCACCGACAAACGTCACCTGGCTTTTGTCGCTGCGCAGCAGGTCATCGCCGGCATTGCCGAACAACCAGTCGCCGTCGACGCTGGCGGCCAGGGTGTTGCCGTAGGCGTCACCGTTGAGCGAGTGGTTGTACTGAGTCAGTTCACTGCCGTTGAGCAAACCGTTGGCGATGACGCTGTAAGTCACCTCCTTGCTCCCCCACCATGAACCCGACTCTTTACTGACCAGCGCGCCGATGTCGCGGGTCATGCTGATGCCGCCATAGGCATCACGCACGTACAGCGTGCCGTCGCCGTCATTGGCAAAGCTGAAGTTCTGCAACGGCTTCTGCAATTCGAAGGTGTTGCTGCCCTTGCCGCCCAGCAGGATGTTGAAGCCGCCGTCATCGCGGAACCGGTCGTTGCCGTCGCGGCCTTCGATGAAGTCATTACCGGCACTGCCCTTGAGCAGATCGTTGCTGTCGGTGCCGATGATGAAGGTGCTGCCGGTGTGAGGTTCGCCGCTGCGACCAAGGTCTTCGACCCAGGTTTTGCCCCGGGACGATTCCGCCAGGTTGGAAACGATCAGCGTCGAGTCCTTGTCGGTGAGGTCGTAGAAACGCGAGTCGATCACCCGGTTCAACCCCTCGGCATAACCCAGCGAGCCGTGAGCCGACCAGTTCAACGGGTTGAGGATGCTGAACGGCACCAGGTTCTGCGAGGTGGACGCGTACTGGTCATTGAAGTTGACGATGTTGTTGGTCGCCGAGTCCTGATGACCATCGTGTTTGCCCAGGGAACCGCTGCTGAACGTGGTGCCGTCGAGTGCCCGAAACACCGGGTCGTTCTCGTAGCCGATGTTCAACACATTGCTGCCGGTGGCGCTCTGGGTCGGTGAGGCGAAGGCGATGTAGTTGGCGTCCTTGAAGAAGCCGCCCCAGTGGCTGCCGCTCAATTGCGCGAGGCTGTTGACCCCCAGCCCGCCCAGGCTATGACCACTGACCATTACGTCTCTGGCGCTCAGGCCATGGGCGATAGCAAACGCGGCAACGTCCTTGAGCAAGGTGTCGAAGGCGTTTTTCGCATAGTTCGTCGCGTAATCCACTGGGCCGACAGCGGCCAGCAAATTGTTTTTCATGTCGCCGAAGGTGTCGCTGTAACCCAGGCCGCCGGTCCCACGCAAGGCAATACCGATACCGATCAGCTTGCCCGCGGCGTCGTACTTGCCGAGTACTTCGGCTTCGGCGCTGGTGAAGCCATCCTTCTCGCCATAAAAGGTGCCCAGAGCGCCGACCTTGCCCTGATAACCCAACTGCGTAGCGCCAATCGGCGCCCATCCGGTCGCCGGCAGCGGCTGCCCCGTTGGCGTGTACGCATACAGCGTCAGCGCGATGGCATCGGAGTACAGCGCCTTGCCGTCGGCATTTTTGTAGTCAAAAAGTCCCATATGCTTGCTTCCTTTGCGTTAAATCAAAACTGCCAGTCGAGCGTCAGACCCACACCATGGTCTTTCTCGTTGGAGCCCAGCAGTCCGTTGTAATCCAGGCTCACCCGCACATCCTGCGCTACCGCCAGACCGGCGCTCGCACCCACAACGGCGGCGTTGCGATCCAGGGAAACGCTCTGCACGCTGAACCCGGTGTTGCCGTTGGCGAAGGCCAGGTGATCTTCGGAACGGGTGTTGCTCAGGTTGTGCTGCCAGCCCAGGGTGCCGGACAGTTCCAGTTGCTGCTTGTCCGACAGGGCAATCGCTTTGCTCGCCCGCACACCGAGGGTCGAGAGCACGGCGTCGCGGGTGTCTTCGCCACCCTTGAGTGCCGCGGCATCACCTTTCTCGGTGAAGCTGTCGCTGTTCAGGTGCACGTAAGCCAGATTGGCGAACGGCTCCAGTGCCAGCGGTTGCAGGTCCAGGCGATACGCCGCTTCGGTAAACAGTTGTGCGGTTGTCGCGTCGCGTTTGGATTTCTGTTTGCCGCTGACGTCGCCGAATTGCAGATCACGCTTCACGTCGATGCGATGCCAGCTGTAGGCGCCGCCGACGCTCAGACGAAGCGCATCGATTTCATGGCCCAGATAGGCGCCCAAGTGGTAGCTGTCGACGGAGGCTGACGAATGCGTGCCATCGCCCATGCTCAACGAACTGTCGCTGTAACCGGTCACGAAACCCAGCCGCGTATCTTCAGTGATCAGACCGTCGACACCGGCCAGCAAGCCGCCAATGGAGCTGTTGGAACTGGCGTTGTCATGCCCGCCATCGCTCTTGCCCCAGGCGCCGAGGACTTTGACCCAGGCGTTGCTACGGTCATCCGTCGGTGCCGCAGCATTGAACAGATCACGCTCACGCAGGCGTTCGCCGACGGCATCGCGCAGGTAGCGGCTGTCGTTGATCAGAAGCGTGCCGATCGCCGGGTGAATCTCACCGGAGAGCTGCTGAAAGGCTTGTTGCGCGACCGCCGCGGTCGGCGACAACAGCAAGGTTTCATAGAGTGAATTGCCGGCGCCCAATTGCTCGGCGGCCGCGGCGACGGCGCGTTGATTCGGAGTTTGGCCGACGCTGGTGAAGGACGCTGCGTTGCGCTCTACCGCCAGTTGGATGCCATTGGCCGAGTAGTCGAGTGTGCCTCCGATGAACAGGTAATCCGGTAGCACCGCGCCGAAACGCCCTTCGATCCCGCCGGCCGCTTGCAGAATGTTGTATTGATTGCCGAGCAGGGATTTCACTTCGCCGGTGGTCAGCAAGGTCGGGCTGTTTTCCAGGGACAGGCTGACGGTAGCGCCGTCGATCACGGCTTTACCGCCCGCCACGATCTGGTCGCTGCGGGTGGGCGACAATTCCACGGCATAGGTCGACCCGCGCTCGAAGGTTACGTCGCCCGCCACCTGCAAGGTGCCGATGGAATTGCCCGGCGCCACGGTGCCGCCGCTTTTGGCGGTCAGCGCACTGATGCGACCGTTACCCCCGAGGATGCCGCTGTCATTGACCGTGACGGCTGATGCGAGCGAACCGTTGATGGCCAGGCGGCCCTGATTGACCCGCGTCGGGCCGGTGTAGGTGTTGGCGCCAGTCATGACCAACGTGCCGATGCCTTGCTTGGTCAAACCGCCGTGCCCGGAAATGTCGTTGCGCCACGTGTCGAGGCCGCAGTGCACGTCATTGCAGACGCGTTCGGTCGGTTTACCCGCGTCGATGATCGCGCCGATGCCTGGCAAATCCGCGACAAACTGACTCGAACCGTAGGCCCCCTGAATGCGAAATTCTTCGGGAATGTCCTGCTCGGTGACGAACATCGCCGGGCCATCGATGCCTTTGCGCAGGTTGATCATGCCCCAGCCATACAGCGAATCGACACCCGACGCACCGAGGTCGGTGGCTGTGGTGCGCAACACGCTGGCGACCTGGGCGCCGGTCATGTACGGGAAGCGCTCCATCAGCACTGCCATGGAACCGGCGACATGCGGCGCCGCCATCGAGGTGCCGTTGTAGTTGGCGTAGCCGGTGGTCAGGTTGCCGGCGTTGGTACCGCTGATGATCGAGCTGTAGATCTTGCTGCCCGGTGCAGACACGCAAAAGCTTGCGGTATAGCCGCAGCGTGAAGAGAAGGTGCTGATGTTGTAGAGGTCCGGGCTGTTGAGGTCCGGGTTCTTTTGCAAGGCCGCCACGGTGACCCAGTTCGGCGCGATGTCCGGGACGAAATAACCCAGGCCCGCGATGGCGTCCGGGTTGTTGAGGTTGTAGTCGTTGCCGGCCGCGAAGATCGTCACGATACCGCTGCGAGCCGCCGCGATGGCGCCGTCGTAGGCTCCGCCCGGTTTGGTCCCGAGCAACGGACGGATCTCGTTGAACTGCAATTGCGCGTCTTGCACGGTGAAATGCGGGTATGCGGGGTTGCGTCCGCCGAGGTCGAAGCGATCGGTGATGCCGATGCCCCAACTGTTGTTGATGATCCGCGCGCCGCTGGCGATCAAGGCATCCCAACCGGCCTTGTAAACCGCTCCGTCGTTGCCGCGAATAATGCCGTCCTCTGGGCCCGGATCTCCGTTGTCCGCACTGATGATCTGCGAGCCAAACGCCACGCCATGCATCGGGCCGCCATCTCGAGTGCCGGCAGCGATCCCTCCAACGTGGGTACCGTGGGCACCGAGCTTGCCGTCGGAACCGATCGAGGGCGAACCGTCGTAGCGAAAAGCGTCTCCCGCTTTGACCGGGATGTACGGGTCGGTGTATTCCCGGATGCCGCTGGTGACCAGAGTGATCACTTTGTTGGGACCGGAAAACTCCGGATGCGCGGCGTAGACCGGTTGGTCGAAGATCCCCAGTTTCACGCCTTTACCGGTGTAACCGGCGGCGTAGGCCTCTTGTGCGTTGACCGCTCCCAGTCCCCAATCGGCATTGAATTCAGCGCTGCGCCAACTGTTGGGATCACCCGCTCTGCCGTTTTCCACGTAGGGCGCCGCTTGCGCGGTACCGAGGGTGGCCAATGCGCAGAGAAAGGCAAGGTTGTTGTACTTGTTATTCATCCAGCTACCGTCCTTAGTTGTGTTGCCAAAATTCCTGGGCCTTGAAAGCACCTGTTTTTATATTTGTGAAGCACGATCCCTGTAGCAGCTGGCGAAGCCTGCGTCAGCTGCGCAGCAGTCGTAAACCCTGAATGCACGGTGTAACTGACGGACCGCAGAGTCTGATCTTGCGACTGCTGCGCAGCCGAACGCAGGCTGCGCCAGCTGCTACAGGGTTCGCGTTAAAACTGCCAATTGAGGCTGAGCCCGACGCCATGGCTCTTCTCGCGGTTGGCCAGTTGGCCGGTGTAATCGAGGTTCAAGCGAATGTCCCGGTTCAGGGCCAGGCTGGCATGGGCGCCCACCAGCGCCGCATCACGCACCATGGGCGAACTTTCTACGGAAAACGCTGTGCTGCCGCTGGCAAACGCCAGATGTTCCTCGGAGTCGGTGTTGCTCAGGTTGTGCTGCCAGCCGAGGCTGCCGCTCAGGTCCAGTCGTTGCTGGCCGGACAGGTTCACGGTTTTCAACGCGCGCACGCCCAACGTGCTGAGCACTGCGTCACGCGGGTCGCCACTGCTTTTCAGTGCGGCGGCGTCACCTTTCTCGGTGAAACCTTCGGTGTCGAGGTGCACGTAAGCCAGGTTCGCGAAAGGCTCGAGCGCCAGAGGTTGCAGGTTCAGGCGATACGCCGCTTCACCGAACACTTGGGTGGTCCCGGCATCGACCTTGGCTTTCTGTTTGGCGCTGACGTCGCCGTATTGCAGGTCGCGTTTGACGTCGGCTCGATGCCAGCTGTAGGCACCGCCGGCACTCAGGCGCCAGGCACCTGACTCGTGGCCGGCATAAGCGCCCAGGTGATAGCTGTCGACCTTGGCCGATGAATGCGTGCCGGAGCCCATGCTCACCGAACTGTCGCTATAACCGGTGACCAGACCGATCCGGGTTTGCTCATCGAGCGACCCGTCGACACCGGCGAGCAAGCCGCCAATCGACGTGGTGTAACCGGCGGTGTCATGGCGGTCATCGGTCTTGCCCCAAGCGCCCAGCGCCTTGATCCAGCCATTGCTTTGAGCACCTCGGGCGTCAACCAGTCGCTCACCGACGGCATCACGCAGGTAACGACTGTCGTTGATCAGTACCGACCCTAGCGCCGGATAGATTTCCCCCGACAACTGCTGAAACGCCTGTTGGGCGGACGTTGCGGTGGGCGACAGCAGCAGGCTTTCGTAAACCGGATTACCCGCCCCAAGCCCTTCCACGGCGGAGGCAACGGAGCGCTGGTTCGGCGTTTGGCCGACGCTGGCGAAGGTCGTGTCGTTGCGTTCGACACTCAGTTGAATGCCGGTGGCGGCGTAATCAAGGCTGCCACCGATGAACAGATAGTTGGGCAGCACGGCGCCGAACTGACCTTGAATGCCGCCGGCCGCTTGCAGGATGTTGTACTGATGACCGAGCAGACTTTGCACGTGTTGAGCGCTGAGCAAGGTCGGGCTGTTTTCCAGTGACAGGCTGACGGTCGCGCCGCCGACCGTGGCCGTGCCGCCCGCGATGATCCGGTCACTCTCGGTCGGCGATAGCTCCACTGCGTAGGTCGAACCCGGCGCAAAGGTGACATCGCCGCTGACCTGCAAGGTGCCAATGGAATTGCCGGGCGCAACCGTAGCGCCGCGGTTGGCGGTCAGTGCGCCGACGCGCCCCGAACCACCCAGCGTGGCGCTGTCATTGACGGTCACCTTCGATGCCAACGAACCGTTGACCGACAGCAGACCGCCATTCACCGTGGTCGGCCCGCGCCAGGTATTGTCGCCGGTCAGCATCAGGCGTCCGGCACCGGACTTGATCAGGCTGCCTTCGTAGACCCGAGTGGTGGCGGCGAGATTGCGTGCCATGCCCACCGCATAGTCGGTCTGATCCTGCTGGCTGGCACCGACCGGCACACCATTCTCCCAACCCTTGGTCTTCAGTGTCTGTTGCCAGGCACTGTGCTCCGCCGCGTCTTCGCTCTGACGCTGGATCAGCGCTTTGTCCGAGAGGTCATTGCTCCAGACATCGCTCTGCCCTGCCCCCAGATTGGCGTCGAAACGCCCGAGTAATTGCCCCGGCCCGCGCATCGCCCGATCAAGGTTGGCCACACCCCAACCGACGCGGGTATTCGGCGCCTCGGTGATCGAACCGTCGAGTTGGGTAGCGGTGGTCAGCAGGGTTTCCAGCGCTTGCTGGTTGCTCATGTACGGATAGCGTTCCATCACCAGCGCCAAGGCACCGGTGGCATGTGGCGCGGACATGGAGGTGCCGGACTTGATCGCATAGCCTGCGCCGGGAACGGTGCTGTCGATTTTCGCGCCGGGGGTGGTGATGCACCAATACTTGGCGATCCCGCACTGGTTGTACTTCTGCTGATTGCTTTGATCCAGCCCTGACACCGCCAGCCAGTGGCCTTCCAGGTCCGGCTCAAAATAGGGCAAGGCTGAACGCACGCTGGCGTTGGGGTAACCGCTGTTACCGGCGCTGAACACGTTGATCACGCCGCGTCGGGAAACGTCGGCTGCCTCGTCGAGCCAGGTACCTTTGTTCCAGTGCTGGGCATAGGCCGCATGCAGATCGTCGAGGGTCCGATAGCTGACATCCGGTGGTTGGCTGCCCCAGCTGTTGTTGATCGCTCGCACACCGGCATCCGCCAACGCGTTATAGACCGCTTTGAAGTAGCGTGGATCAGGATTGGGGCCGAACAGGAAGCTGTCGTTCTTGTTGGTGTTACCGACGTAGACCTGCGCGTTGTAGGCCACGCCGTGCATACCAATGCCGTCGCGCGAGGCACCGATGGTGCCGGCGACATGCGTGCCGTGGGAATCGTTGTTGGGGTTGAGCGTGCCGTCGACGTTGAACGACGAACCATCGACGTAACTGCCGCTGGCCAGCACCGCGTGGTAACGGTCGGTAGCGAATTCTGGATGGGAAGCATCGAAGCCTGAATCAAGCTCGCCGATTTTCACGCCTTTGCCCGTGATGCCGGCGGCATAGGCTTGATCGGCCTGCATGCGGGCAAGGCCCCAGTCGCGCTGAAATTCTGCGGTGCGCCAACTGGCGGCATCGCCGAGGGTGCCGGTTTCCTGATAAAGCGCGTGGGCCGAACCTGGCGCTAATGAAATCCAGAGCAGTAACGTGCCGACCGAACTCGGCTTGATCTGTACGTCCGTGTTCATGACTTCTCGCTTTTTTGGCGTTTTTAGAATGCTGGTTCCCCCATTAGGGGCAGCAACACATCTCCCTGTAGCAGCTGGCGAAGCCTGCGTTCGGCTGCGGAGCAGTCGCCATTCGGTCTGTCTGACAAACCACGTTGTCAGGTTTTACGACTGCTTCGCAGCCGAACGCAGGCTTCGCCAGCTGCTACAAGTTCATCATTGGATCCTTGGGCCTTGGCCGAACGCCTCGTCAACCTTGGCGAGGTCCTGCTCGCTCAAGGTTCCGGCGTAGTAATGCAACTTGGTCCAGGCCATCAAGTAGTCATAACGTGTCTGGGCCAGATCCCGGCGGGTGGTAAAAAGTTGTTGTTCGGCGTTCAGCGCATCGAGATTGACGCGTTCACCGCCAAGGATGCTTTGCCGGGTCGACACCACCAGCGCTTCGGCGGAGGCCAGGGCTTTCTGGTAGGCCCTCAGTTTGCTCACGCCCGACAGGCAAGCGCTGAACTGCCGACGCAGCTCAATCAGCGTTTCCCGGGTCTTGCCGTCCAGTTCGTATTCGGCCTGCTCCATCGCGCGGCTGGCCTGGCGCGTCGAGGCCGAGACCCCGCCACCGGCATACAGCGGCACGTTGACTTCGATGCCGATGGTGTTGGTGTCGTAACGCTGGTTGTAGGTGTTGCCGCTTTCCGACTCGTTCTGCCTCACGGAGGCGTAAGCGCTGACTTTCGGCAGGTGCCCGGCGCGATTGCGTTCAACCTCGTAGCGCGCCACCTCCAGCGCCTGGCGCTGGGAGGCCAGGTTCGGGTTGTTGGCCACCGCGATCTCGTGCCAAGTGTCGTAGTTGGCCGGTTGCAGGGTGAACGTCTGGAAATGCGGGTCCAGTGGCGTCAAATCGGCGATGTCGATGGCCGGCACGCCGATCAGCGCCCCCAGTTCCCGCAAGGACGCATCCTGTTCGTTGCGGGCCTCGATTTCCTCGGCGGTGGCCAGCTCATAGCGCGACTCGGCCTCAAGAATGTCGGTGCGCGTGCCCTCGCCCTGACGAAACATCTGCTCGTTCTGCTGGAACTGCTGCTCAAAAGCTTTTTTCTTGGCCAAGGCAATGTCGATCTGATCCTGAGCGAACAATGCTTTGGTGTAGTTCTCCAGCACCCGAACCAGCAGCTCTTGGCTTTTGCCGCGAAAGTTCTCATCGGCGAACAGCGACTGCGCCACGCCTTTGCGATACGACGCGTAAGCCTCGTAGTCGAGCAGCGGTTGTTGCAGGGTCAGGGTCGAGCCGTAACTGCTGTAGTTGCGGTCATCGGTGCGGTTTTGCCCGCGCTCGTTGAGGGAGGTGACCTTGGAGGAGTTGCGCCCCTTGTTGTAGTTGTAACCGATCCGGGGTAACAGCCCGGCGCGGCCAATGACGCGGTTTTCAAGGCCAGCATCGCGTTCTTTGATGGCGCCGAGGAACACCGGATCGTTGCGCAACGCTTGTTCGTAGACGTCGAACGGCCCCATGGCCAGCACACTGTTGCAGGTCAGCAACGCCAGGGTCGAGGCGAGCATGGAAAGCTTATTCATACAGCCGAACATCCTTATTCCTCGGTCAACGCGGAGCCTGCCCGGTCGAGCAGCGGTTTGAACAAATAGTTGAGGAGTGAACGTTCACCGGTGCGCACGAACATTTCCGCTGGCATGCCGGGCTTGATCACCAGGCCGTTGAGTTTTTCCATGGCCTGATCGCTGACGCTGCTGCGCAGCACGTAATACGGCGCACCGGTTTTTTCGTCGATCATCTGGTCGGCGGAGATCAGGCTGACTTCGCCGGGCACGCGCGGCGTGCGGCTCTGGTTGAACGCCGTGAACAGAATGTCCACCGGCAAGTGCGTGCCGACCTTGTCGACCAGGTTGACTGGCAGGTGCCCTTCCACCTCCAGACTCGTCCCCTGAGGCACGATCTCCAGCAGGGTTTCGCCCTGACGCACCACCGCGCCCACGGTGTGAACCCCGAGGTTGACCGCGATGCCATCGGCCGTGGCGATGATCTCGCTGTGTTGCAGGTCGAACCCGGCGGAGGTCAGTTGCTCTTCCAGCGTCACGCTTTTCAATTGCGCATCGGCCAGTTGGGTGCGGACTTCTTTCTGGTATTCCTCGATGTGCTGCTGCAGTTTCAGCCGCGATTCGAGAATGCCCTGCTCTACCTGGCCGCTTTCGCCGGTGTTTTCCGCCAATTGTTGCTGAACTTGCGACAGCTGACGCTGGTACTCCATCAACCGATTGCGCGGGATGTAGCCGTTATCTGCCAAGGGCTGAAGGTTACTCAGTTGTTGTTGCAGAGAGCTGGCCTGGGCAGTCAGGTCAGTGCGGGCGCGGCGCATGCCCGCCAGTTGCGCGCTGGCGCCTTCGATGCTGGCGCGCAAGGCGGCCTGTTCGCGGGAAAACGCTTCACGGCGACTGCTGAACAACTGCCGCTGGCCTTCGAGGACCAGTGCCAGGCGTGGGTCGGGATCGTTGCTCAGTTCAGTGGGGAAACTCACCTGCTTGAGGTTGTCCCGTTCACTCTGCCACCGTGCCAGACTGGCCCAGGCCATGCGGTATTGCGCTTGCAGTGATTGCACGTCAGCGGCGACTTGCGTCTGGTCGAGCTGGAACAAAGGCTGGCCCTGCTTTACCACTTGGCCCTCGCGCACCAGAATCTGGCTGACCACGCCACTGCTCATCGATTGCACGGCTTTGCGTTTGCCCGACACCACGACCGTGCCTTGCACGGGAATGCCTTGGTCAAGAGGCGCGAGACTGGCCCACGTGAAGAAACTGCCGGCGCCGACGATCGCCAGTATCCAGCCCATGCGCGCGAAAAATCCCGCGTCGCGTTCAGGGCGTTCAGCGATGTAGTCGTGTTCCATGGTCGCTTCGTTTTGACTGTCCATCTGTGCGCTGCTCATACACCCGAATTCCCTGTGGAGGCCTGATACTGCCGACTCATGCTAAGCCCGCCCGGTGCCGGCGCCGCTTTTTCACGTTGTTGTTCCTGGGCACCAGAGAGTGCCTTGAGCACCTCTTGGCTCGGGCCGAAGGCCTGCAAACGCCCTTCGCTGAGCACCAGCAATTTGTCGGCTTGGGCCAGCGCCGAAGAGCGATGGGTGACCAGAATCACGCTGGTGCCCCGGGCTTTCAGGTGTGCAATGGCGCCAGCCAGTGCCGATTCGCCTACGGTGTCGAGGTTGGAGTTGGGTTCATCCAGCACCACCAGACTCGGATTGCCATACAGGGCGCGCGCCAGGGCCACACGCTGTTTTTGACCACCGGACAGTCCACTGCCGTCCTCGCCGAGCACAGTGTCATAGCCCTGAGGCATGCGCAGGATCAGTTCGTGAACGCCGGCCTGCTGCGCTGCTTCAACGACTTTTTGCGGATCCGCCTCGCGAAACCGGGCGATGTTTTCGGCGATGCTGCCACTGAACAGTTCGATGTCTTGCGGCAGATAACCGATGTAGGGGCCGAGGTCGTCGCGGTTCCAGCGATGAATGTCCGCGCCGTCGAGCCGCACCGTCCCGCCAAGCGTTGGCCAGACGCCAACCAGCACCCGGGCCAGCGTCGACTTACCGGAACCGGAAGCGCCGAGCACCCCCATCACTTCTCCCGCGCTGAGGCTGAAATTGACTAGGTGCAGGGTCGCCGCGCGTTGCCCCGGCGGGCCGGCACTGACTTGCTCGAAGCTGATCTGGCCTTTGGGCGCGGGTAGCGCCATGGCTTCGTCACTGGGCGGATAGGCTTGCAGCAAGGCGTCGAGACGACGGTAGGCAAGTTTGGCGCCGCTCCACTGTTTCCACACGGCGATCAACTGATCGATAGGGCTCAGGACGCGTCCCATCAGGATGGAACCGGCGATCATCATCCCGGCTGTCATATCACCCTTGATCACCAGCAAGGCGCCAAGACCCAGCACCAGCGATTGCAGGCACAGCCGCAGGGTTTTGCTCAGGGAGCTGATGACGGCACCGGTGTCACTGGCCTGATTCTGCAGGCCGAGGAAACGTGAATGAACCTGGAACCAACGTTTACGCAACGCCCCGAGCATGCCCATGGCTTGAATGGTTTCGGCATTGTGCAGGTGACTGGTGGCCAGTTGGCTGGATTTCTGGGAAAACCCTGCCGCTTCGCCCAAGGGCTTTTTGGTCAGGGTCTCGTTGAGGCAAGCAAGGCCAATCAACAGCACCGCGCCCACCGTCGCGAACACGCCGAGCCAGACATCGAACAGGTAGATCACGAACAGATAGACCGGAAACCACGGCGCATCGAAGAAGGCAAACAATGCCGGGCCGGTAACGAACTGACGAATATGGGTCAGGTCCCCCAACGACTGTCCGGCGTTGCCTTCGCCCTTGAACAGGTTGCGCTCGAAGGCGGCCTGATAGACCCGCAAATTGAAGCGGCGCTCCAATTGGCTGCCGATGCGAATGACGATGAAGCTGCGCACAATCTCCAGCAAGCCAATGAAGGCAAAGAACCCGACGACCATTAATGACAACATGGCCAGCGTTGTTTCGTTTTGCGACGACAATACGCGGTCATAGACCTGGAGCATGTAAATCGACGGAACCAGCATCAGCACGTTAATCAATGCGGTAAAACAACCGACGCTGATCAGGATGCTCTTATAGTCGCCCAGGGCCTTGATTAAAGGTGCGGTGGCCGGGCTCTTTGCCATCTTCATGGGTTCTTCCTGAGGTGTTATCCCTCGCCATACCTGGCGAGGTCTGTTTAATCTTTTTTTGCAAGTGCCGCTTGCACTTCAATAACAACTCTTTGTCGTCGACAAAGCGCTTCGATTATTGATCTGCGGCATATAACGCTGTTGACGGTCGTTGGACTTAATGCACTTCTCGCTGGAGCGTAATGGTCAACCCGGATTTCAACGTGCTTTGATAAAACCCATCACGATGCCGGCTTAAAAACAGCACTTTTGAGCCTTCAGGCCCAGTGATTGCGATGCCGTCAGGCTCCGTAAACCACCCGATTGTTTGCTCGCCCAGCCAGGCGCTCAGGCACTCGGCGCCCTCACCCAGGGTCTGGTTCGCTTGAAGGTCGAGGGTGCAGACGTTTGACGGTTTGTCCTGCAACGCTTGGGACGCTGGCGCGTCCTCTTTGGCGATCAGGGTCGCCAGCCATTTGCCGGCCAGTTCCGAGGGGTCTGCTAATTTCAGGCTGCTCGCCATGGCTAAATCTCCAAAAATCATCATGAACGTCGCCAGTAGCCACACGGTTGTTCTGCAGGTGAAGCCGTTATGGATCATAAGGCGCTTTACTCATCTCAAGGGGCAGAGAGCAGCGCATCTGCGCTGCCCTCCTTTTTCACCTCACATCACGCAGCGATGTCGGAGTAAGCCGCCTGGCCCACAGTGCTGACCAGGAAATCAGCCACGCCGTGCCCGGAGAAGTCCACCGACAACAGGCTGTTACCGCCCGAAGAGGTCAACACCGCATCGCCTGCCGCACCGGTAAACGAGTTCACGAAATGCAGGCCTGCGCCTTTGGTGATGCCGGTCAGGTCGATCTTGTCCAGGCCGCTGACAAAATCGAGGATCTGGTCAACGGCACCCGGTTTGGAATCGCTGCTGGCCGCGAACACGAAGGTGTCCGAACCGGCGCCACCCCACAGTTTGTCCGCACCGCCCGCGCCGAAGAGGATGTCGTTACCGGCACCGCCTTTCAGTTCGTTGGACACGCTGTTGCCGATCAGCAGGTCGTTGCCCGAACCGCCGATGGCATTCTCGACGGTGACGCCCTTGGCGATAGACACGTTACCCACAAGGCCGCCAACGTCGGAGAACGAGGCTTCATTGAGGTTGATCTTCTGGTTTTGGGTAAAACCGGAGAAGTCCAGCGTGTCCTTGCCGCCCACATCCCACACCGAAAACACAACCTTGTCCGACGACGAAGACGCGCTCAGGAAGTCGCGACCGGCGTTGGAGTTGAAGCCGTAAGTGGTGTCACCGGTACGGGTGGTGGTGTTGGCACCGTAGAGCTTCTGGATGGCCGCGATATCGTCCATCAGCGGACCTGACGAATAGGCTTCGACGCCGCCCTTGCTGAAGTTCTGATTGGTATTGCTTTCACTCCAGTAGCTCATGACGCTGTAACCGCGGGTGTCTTGCCCGTAGGAAGCGTCGTTGTAGGTCGGAGCGCCCTCGCCGGCGTTGTAGTCGCCAGGGTGGGCCAGGCCCAGGGTGTGACCGATTTCGTGGGTCAGGGTCTGCCGGCCGTAATTGTTCAGGTCCGGCGTCTTGTTTGGCGTGTAGCTGCTGTTGGTCAGGTACCAGGAAGTACCGTCATAACCCGCGCCCGTGCCAGGCAGATAGGCGAAGGCCGCCGCACCATCCTGGCCGCCGCTGTAGTTGCCGAAAGTCATGTGACCGTCGCCGCCCGTGGCCTTATCGGTGAATGTGACATTGGCCACGTCGGCCCAGGATTGCATGGCCAGCACCGCCTGGCCTTTCTGCTGGGTACTGAACTGGCTGAACCCGGTAATCCCGTGCTTGTTCATGGTGCTCGACGAGGCCGAGGTCAGGAACGTGTAGGTGAGTTCGATTTTGCCGCTGCCGTCCTTGTCCTGGTAGGCAGCGCCATCGCGCAGCAATTGGGTCGCTGCCTGGTCGACGGAGAAGGAGGGTTTGCCATTGACCGTGAGGTTGCCACCCCGATCATATTGATGGCTGAAGCTATTGATCTGGTTGAACGCAGAACTGGAGGCCGCCAATGCGTGCAGTGGCTGAAACGCCTGTTCGGCGGAATCAATAGCGTTGTTTTTTACTTTCGACATAAACACACTTCCTTGTTTTGCTATGGAACAGTTTTTTTAGATAGCGACAATCTCTGGCGAGATCGTCCTATCACTCGCCCAATGAAGGCGAAAGAAAACTGACACAATTTGAAATCAAACGTCTACATTTTTTTTGACGTCAAATTGTGATGTTCCAGCAAGTACCCGGAAACAATGACTGTGCTGTCGAAATATTGTTTTAAGTTGAGGGTTTCGGACTAGTTGTCTGACAATTACGTATTTAAATATTAAATATGGGTAAGTTTTTTTTGACGAGGGCGTCTCACTTTTTCGGACTTATCAATATGAGTGCCAGTGGATTGATATCAGACGGATTTGTAGAAGGCTTGAAATCTTGGCGACTGCTTCGCAGCCGAACGCAGGCTGCGCCAGCTGCTACAAGGATTGCGGCGTACGCGAAACCTGTAGCAGCTGCCGAGCCCGCGAGGCTGCGTTCGGCTGCGAAGCAGTCGTCAGATACTCACAACCAACACGCATCCCAAAGTGGGTAGTCATGAACGCGTGTCACCAGTCCTGCTCGTATTGGGTTGGCCACGACATATCGAGCAAGATCCTTCACGTCCTCCTCCCGTCGAACAGCACGATCGTGATACCCCTTTTGCCAGAGGCGCCCTCGCCGCCCTAACGCCTGATTGACCGCCAAGCTGCTCCGGGATTTTATTCGGCACATCAGCTCCGCCAGCGTCTTGTCGTGCAGCTGTACCAGGCAGTGCATATGATCCGGCATCACAACCCACGTCAAAAAATCGGCCCAACCTTCCTCCTGCGCCATACGCAATTGCTGAATAACCAACCTCCCCAATCGGTAATCAGCAAAAAACGGCTGTCGCTGATCAACGACAACCGTTAGCAGATAAATACGCCCTGACTCAGAGAAGCGACCAACGCGTAGCTGGCCCGCGTTTGTATAAACAGGCATTCCATTGCCTCCTGATCCATCGAAAGGAGGCCTGGAATCTACAGCGTGCCAGTCGACCCGACGGGCACCCAATGACTACAAAATATGAACCCTTAACTCCCGGTCCGGATCTTGTTCCACACCCGTGTGCGCACTCGGTCAATGTTCAGCGGCATCGCCTCCAGCGCAAACAATTTCCCCATCATTTCCGGGCTCGGGTAGACCTTGGTGTCATTCTTGATCGCCGGGTCGATCAAGCTGTCGGCCTGTTCGTTACCGTTGGCGTAGTGCACGTAGTTGCTGATGCTGGCCATGACGTCCGGGCGCAGCAGGTAGTTCATAAAGGCGTAGCCGGCCTTTTCGTCCGGGGCGTCTACCGGCATGGCCACCATGTCGAACCAGATGGCGGCGCCTTCCCTGGGAATCGAATAGCCGATGTCGACGCCGTTCTTAGCTTCTTTCGCGCGGTTTTCAGCTTGCAGAATGTCACCGGAGAAGCCGACGGCCACGCAGATGTCGCCGTTGGCCAGATCGCTGGTGTACTTGGACGAGTGGAAATAGCTGATATACGGGCGGACTTTCATCAGCAGCGCTTCAGCTTTTTTGTAGTCTTCAGGGCTTTTGCTGTGATGCGGCAGGCCCAGGTAGTTCAGTGCTGCCGGCAACAGCTCGGGGCCGTTGTCGAGGATCGCCACGCCGCACTTCTGCAGCTTTTTCATGTTCTCGGGTTTGAAAATCAAGTCCCAGGAATCCACTGGCGCGTTATCACCCAACACCGCCTTGACCTTGGCGATGTTGTAACCGATGCCGGTACTGCCCCAAAGGTACGGGAAGCCGTGTTCGTTGCCCGGATCGTTGGTCTGTAACGCTTTGAGCAGCGCCGGGTTGAGGTTTTTCCAGTTCGGCAGTTGGCTCTTGTCGAGTTTCTTCAGCGCCACCCCCTGAATCTGCCGCGCCATGAAGTGGTTGGACGGAAATACCACGTCGTACCCGGATTTGCCGGTCATTAACTTACCGTCGAGGGTTTCGTTACTGTCGAAGACGTCGTAGCTGAACGCGATGCCGGTTTCTTTCTGGAAGTTTTTGGTGGTGTCCGGGGCGATGTAGTCCGACCAGTTGTAGATCTTGACGGTCTCGGTCGCGTGGCTGAGGGACGCGATGAGCGCCAGTGGAGCCAAAGTCAGTGTCTTTCGGATCATGAGTCGATTCCTGTTTGGTTTGTATTCTTTTTATTGGAGAGCTGGCAGGCAATCAGAGGATCAAAAAATCAAAACGTAGGTCTTGCGCACGGTTTCCTGGATATCCCAGATGCCGAGGCTGTTGGCTGGCAACATCAGTGCATCGCCGGCTTCTATGTGCAGGGTTTCACCGTCATCCGGGGTAAAGGTGCAGCGCCCCTGGATGAAGTGACAGAACTCCTGGGCGATGATCTGTCGCCGCCAGCGCCCGGGTGTGCATTCCCAGACGCCGGTTTCGACGCCATCGTCGCGCTCAACGCTGGTGGTCGAGGCCACCGCCACGGGTATGCCCAGTGGTACGGCGACCGGGTTCGACGCTTCCAGCTTCAGGGTTGCAGTGTTCTTGAATTGCGTGATGCTCATGGGAGTACCTGTCGATTGAGCCTATAGATGAAGAGCGCGCCGTTTACTGCATGAAACCTTCCATGAAGCCGGCAATACCGCTGGCCAGTTTGCGACGCCAGGGTGCGGTGGCCGGGTTGGCCAGGGTCTGGTCTTCGTGGACGAAGCTGCGGATGATCGCGTTGTAACCGAGCCAGCGGCAGGGCTCCGGCTCCCACGCCCTGAGCGCGTCGAGACCACCCTGGATGACCCACGGCTGGCGAACCAGCTCGGTGTCGCGCTGCAGAATCAAATCAGCCAGGGTCCGGCCGCCCAGGTTGCTGGCACCAACGCCCTCCCCGCCATAGCCGCCGGAAATCGCAATGCCGCTCGCTTGATCACAAAGCATGTGCGGCTTGAAGCGCCGGGACATTCCCAGATTGCCGCCCCAGGCATGGGTAATCCGCACGTTCTTGAGTTGCGGGAAGAGCTCGCCGAACAGATAGCGCCGCAGCTCAACTTCGCTGGTGCTCAGGTCAAAGTCATGGCGTAACTTGCCAGCGAACTGATAACCGCCCCGGGCACCAAACACCAAACGGTTGTCAGCCGTGCGCTGACCATAAGTGACTTGGCGGCTACTTTCGCTGAAGGCCTGGCCGCGACTCAGGCCGATTTCATCCCACGTGGCAGCGGATAGCGGCTCGGTGGCCACTATCAAGCTTTGCACCGGCAACTGATAACGTCCCAAAGGCGGCAAGGTGACCGAGTAACCTTCTACCGCCGGTACGATCCAGCGGCTGCGAACCGAGGCTTTCGCCGTGCGCAGGCCACCCGATTGCCATTGGGTGACCGGGCTGTTCTCGTAAATCCTGACACCCATTTTCTCCACCGTCCGAGCCAGACCTCGCACCAACTTTGCCGGGTGAATGGTCGCGACGTGCGGTGCATAGATACCGCCATAAGGTTTGGCGATTCTGATCTGTTGCGCCAACTGCTCGGGGCTGAGCCAGCGGTAATCGCTTTCGGTCAATCCCTGGCTGTAGAGCTTGTCGAGAGAGTGCCGAAGACTGGCTTCCTGCTCTGGATAGCGTGCGGCGCAATACAGCGCCCCGCCTTTGCGGTAATCGCAGTCGATACCTTCACGTTCGAGGACTGTCCCTACTTCATCCGGGATGCCGTGCAGCAGATCGAAAGAAGCTCGGCGCTGTTCGGGCGGCAAGTCGGCGAGCAAGCGGTCTTCGCCCAGCACATTGCCCATCAGCCAGCCGCCGTTACGCCCCGAGGCTCCGAAACCGGCGGTTTGCGCTTCAACGATGGCGATGCTCAGGTCAGGCGCCAGGCGCTTGAGGTAGTACGCGGTCCAGAGCCCGGTGTACCCCGCGCCAATAATGGCGACGTCGACGTCCAGATCCTGTTCCAACGAGGGACGCGCCAATAATGGCTCGTCGAGTTGATCCATCCACAAACTGATAGTGCGCCACGCCGGCATGCAAGACTCCGCCACTCAAACTTCGATGGCGTCGATCCTAGTGCGTGGACTTAGAGGCTGTCTTGCGCGCGTGCACGCAAAGAAATTTGTTTTACGTAGGCCTTGGGCGACTGGCCGGTGTGCTGACGGAAGCAGCTATAGAACGCCGACAGCGAATTGAACCCGGCGGCAAACGCCAGTTCGTCAATACGCAGTGGCAGCGTGGCGCTCTCCAGTGCCGCGAGCAAATGCTGCAGGCGCGCCTGGTTGACGTATCGATAAAAGCTCTGGCCAAGCACCTGATTCAGCAAATAGGAAATCTGATTGCGGCTGTACCCGCACTCGTTCGCCACCCGTTGCAGGTCAAGTTCGGGATCGAGATAAGGCTGCTGGCGCTGAAAATACTGCTGCAAGTCTTCAGCCATGAAACTCAGCTGGCGCGCAGACAGCCCGAGCCGACTGACCGCTGGGCGTTGGCTGCTGGCGGCTTTGCTGACGGGCTGCTCATGCACCAGCGAGGCGTACTCGTTGACCCGCCAGATCAGTCCGTCACGGACGGTAATCGCCTCGCTGGCCCGGAACGACACCAGGCCTTCACCGCCGCGAAGGGTGATGCGGTACTGAATGAACGCCGTGTTGCCGTCCAGGCGAATACGGTCCGAGTGCTCCAGGGCTTCATCGGGATCTCGAGGCATGCTGCTGCGCACGTACTCACGTAATTCAGGCAGGCCCATCACACGGTTCTGGAAAAAATCGCTGTACTGAATCTCTGGGTGATAGAGCGCCATGACCCCGTCCAGATCCCGGTGTTTCCAACGCAAGTGATAACGCATCACTGTGTCGCCCGTGGCCTGGGTTTGCAGCGGACCATCATCATCGGCTTGCATAAAGGACTCGGCGAGAAAAAAGCCGAGCTTGCCGAAGTTCTGCGTCAGCTTCAATGGCCAACCAGTGGTAACCAACTGCCGGAAACCCACCGTTCTCGTGACCTGCATCAAAAAAACTGAAGCAATCGCTAAACGGACTGAAAAATCCACATTAGTTTCACATCTGGATGCTACTTTTAAAGGCAGTCACCGGTTGAGCCATTGAAGGCTCTTCCCTCCTAACATGAGCTAAAGGAAGCGCTCGATGAATAAGGCGGGCAACACATGAATAAAGGGTTCAGTAAAGTCACCTTCCCAAACGCCTGCCAGCTGATGCGCTGGCATTTTCATCCTATGGGTTTCGAGGCGAGCATGGACGCGCCGGGCAGCATGATTGCCCGTCTATTTGACCGTGCCAGTGGCGAGACCATGATCGCCATCGCGGGTATTCCTTGCGCGACGGTCATGAATGCTGCTGATGTAGAGCGAATTATCGAAGCGGTGGAAGATGAGCTTGAGGCTTTCATTCCGCCAGTCGCCCTCAGGAGCTATGCCTGAAGGCAGAACACTCAATAACAAGCCCACGTTAAGTGGGCTTTTTTGTGGCGCAAGATTTTATGGCTCACGCCAATGTCTTGCCCTGTCGGTGATCGGCAAAGAACGCCTTGCCCTTGCCAATCCGATCGGAAGCTTTAGGCAGGTTGGCCGCCTGGGTGTCTTGCCCATCGACATACCAGTAGCAATGACTCACCGCCCGAGTAATGCCGACGTATGCCAGCCGCAGGGTCTCGTCTTTCTGTGCGTTGTCGTACGCTTCGTTGTCGCCAGCCTTTCCCAGACCTGCCATGCGGTAGACCTGATTTTTGTAAGGTGAACGGGTCAAGTGCTGACAATCACCCAGCAGGAAAACGGCGTCAGCCTGCAGCCCCTTGGCGCTGTGATAAGTCAGTTGCTTCAGCCGTCGTGCTTCGTACGGCAAGCTAGAATCCACATTAACTACAGACTGGATATGCTCTTCTATCAATGACTTATCGCTACTTTTTCGATAAAGCATCAAGATTGAATCGCCCTTTCTGTAATGCTCCATCAGGCGTTCGGCCATGCCTTGATCGTCGCGATCGAGAACGTTCACCGGCAGTAACGCCTTCGGCTCGCCACTTGCCCTGGCTTTCTTGCCAGCGATCGCGGGCGCCGCACGAACGATATGTTCGGCGGCATCGATGATGTGCTGGTGACTGCGGTAGTTGTCACTGAGCATGACTTTGGTCGTGCTCGGTGAAGGGAATTCCTTGTTGAATTCCATGAAATACGTCGGTGAACTGCCCCGCCAGCCATAGATGGACTGCCAGTCATCACCCACACAGAGCAATGACGAACGTTGTGCGCCGCGCCCCACGTGCATGGCCGGTCCGCGACTGCGGATTTCGGTCAGGCTCGCGCGGATCCAGGACACGATCTGCGGCGATACGTCCTGAAATTCGTCGATCATCAAGTGTGACACTGGCCTGAGCAGCTCATCGCTCAGCAGCTTCAGGTTTTCTGGAGAATGTTCGCTGAACAAGGCGAACATCCGGTTGTAGGTCATCACCGGTGGCTTCTGATCGAGCAGATGATCTTCCAGCGCTCGCCAGTACAAACTCAAGGCCTCGAAGAAAAATCGATCCGGGTCGTCCTTGGCAAAACTCATCTGACCCACGGCATTGGGCACATCCAGGCCGAGGTTCTCGATAAACCCCGCCGCAGCGACAAAACAGTCCAGCAACGGCGCAGAACCGAGTTCGCCCTTGACCTTGTAATCGAAACCCGGACCAGCACTGGCATCACCGGCAAGAGAAGCCAGTACACGCTTTGAAGATTCGTAACTATCTATCCATATCAATGACTTACGACAGAAAGCTTGAAACAGGGTGCGTTTTACCGCCCATTCTGCCCGGACGGTCAGTTTGGCATTCGGGCGGCTGACCTGCGGGTTCTCCCGAGGATCGAACCCCAGCAGCACCCAAGCGTCAAGGCTCGGAATATAGCCATGACAATGAAACGTTGAGCCGTTGATATCGAACGTCTGGCGATTCGGCTCGATGCCTGTGATCGGCCAGGCCCCCGCCCGAAACCACAGATCTTCAACAGCATCGCAGAGCTCTTCATCACGCTTGGCGGCCAGTTCGGTCACGGCCATGCGCTTCTGCACGTCAGGGTGATCGCGTTCCAATTCCTTGAGCTGTAGCGCGTGACGGGACAATGGCTTGATCAATTCGCGGAAGCGTTCATTGCGAGTGTGCAGGCTGTGATAGCAAGCGTTAAGTTGTTGGCGCTGGGCATCGTTGATGCGCAAGTCGAAAGGATTGCTGTCAGCCTCCTCATCGCCGTTCTGCGGACGGTGACTGAGGCTTTCGAAGGCTTGCAGTCGCTCGAAGCCCGGCAGACTGCGAACCATCGGCAGGATTCGCGAATGGAAGGTGCGCACCAGATCACGCGCCTCTTTGAAACTGAGCACCCGGCCCCAGAGTGCAAACAGCTCAATCAGTTTGTTGATGAAGTCTTTGCGCGATTCACGGGTAAAGGTCACCACCGTCATCGAACTCAGCTCGAACCCCAGATAATGGGTCAGCAGCAAAATCCGCAACACCAACGTGGTCGACTTGCCCGCCCCCGCCCCGGCAATCACCGAGGTCGAGGGCGTGTCGCTGAAGATCATTTTCCACTGCGCGGCGCTGGGCTGCGCGTGCGGTGGCAGCAGTCGAGCGACATCCGTCTTCATGCGCTTTTTCAACTCAGCGCTCAACGGCAGACGCCAATCGTCGAACAGATGGTCGTCAACGTTGGGCGGCCGGTGCGCGGTGGAGCGCGAGTCGCGAATCAGCAACACTTGCCGACCTTGTTCCAACCCTTCGAGCTTGCCTTCTTTATAGCCGTAATCCACGCCGGCGCTGTGACCACTGCGAAAGCCATCCGCCTGGCCGTGCAGCCAGGACGCACGATGCTGTGCACGCAGCCGCGTCAGGCCATGGCCAAAAAAACGGGCGGCCAGACGCTTGAGCAGTGGCATCTCGGCCAAGGGACGAAGTTCAGGAGGAAGATCGGGGGTGTGTTGCGGCACGCGGGCTGACTCCAGGGTGTGAGGCTGTTGCGGCTATGGTGTCTGCATTTGCCGTTCAGTTCTAGTGAAATGCTTACAGGTCATTGGCTTATGCAGTGAAGTGAAGGTTCGATGAGAATCTTTCGAGGTTATTCGATATCAGTTTATTCGATTGTATTGAGGCATTTTTTACGCTTTTTATCGATTGATACCTGATAGATGATGCTGGCCATCAACCACCGGTTCACGTTTCGTGGCTCAGGCGCTCTGCCCCATGACGAACCTTTTCAGGAGACGATCATGCTTGAACTCAGACCTTTCAACTCCCTGGGCGGCGCCCACCATGGCTGGTTGGATGCTCATCACCACTTTTCGTTCGCCGAGTACCATGACCCAAAACGCATGAACTGGGGCAACCTGCGGGTGTGGAACGACGACGTGATTGCCTCTGGCACCGGATTCCCCAAACACCCGCACCGGGACATGGAAATCATCACTTATGTGCGTGAAGGCGCAATCACTCACGAAGATAACCTGGGCAACAAGGGCCGCACCGAAGCAGGTGACGTTCAGGTCATGAGCGCCGGCACCGGGATCGCCCACAGCGAATACAACCTGGAAGCGACCGAGACCAGGATCTTCCAGATCTGGATCATCCCGAACGAGTCCGGTTTAGCACCGTCCTGGGGCGCCAAGCCTTTTCCCAAAGGCCAGCGCGAAGGTTTCGTGACCCTCGCCAGCGGCAAGGCCGGCGACGATCAAAGCTTGCGGATCCGAGCCGATGCGCGACTGGTGGCGGCGAACCTGAAGGCCGGTGAGTCCGTCGAGTATCGTCTGGACAATGGCCGTCGCGCCTATCTGGTTCCGGCCACCGGTGTCATTGAAGTCAATGGCTTGCGTGCACAAGCTCGAGACGGTATCGCCGTTGCCAATGAGCAGGTGTTGCGGGTGACCGCCATCGAGGACAGTGAAATTGTTCTGGTGGACTTGGCCTGATCGTGTAAACGCGGGACAAAAAAAGGGGCGACCGTCATGGCCGCCCATTTTATTTTCTGCTGCACTCAATCACTTCGCAGCAATTGCACCATCCACCAGTGTTTGCGCTTCTGCCACCAATTGCTTGAGGTGGTCGTCACTGACGAAGCTTTCAGCGTAGATCTTGTAGATGTCTTCAGTGCCCGACGGACGTGCCGCGAACCAGCCGTTCTCGGTCATGACTTTCAGCCCTCCGATCGCCTGGTCGTTGCCCGGCGCATGACTGAGGATGCTCTGGATCGCTTCGCCCGCCAGTTGGGTTGAGGTGACTTGGTCCGGCGACAATTTGCTCAGCAGTGCCTTCTGCTCAGGGTTGGCCTTGGCATCGACCCGTACCGAGAACGGTTCGCCCAGTTCGTCGGTCAAGGCGCGATAGGCCTGACTTGGGTCACGGCCGGTGCGGGCGGTCATTTCTGCAGCCAGCAGTGCCGGGATCAAGCCGTCCTTGTCGGTGCACCAGACGCCGCCATCCTTGCGCAGGAACGAAGCGCCGGCACTTTCTTCGCCGCCAAAACCCAAAGAGCCGTCGAACAGGCCGTCGGCAAACCACTTGAAACCGACCGGCACTTCGTACAGGCGACGACCCAGACGTTTTGCAACGCGATCGATCAAGCCACTACTGACCACGGTTTTACCCACGGCGGCATCGGCGCGCCACTGCGGACGGTTTTGGAACAGGTAGTCAATCGATACCGCGAGGTAGCTGTTCGGCGCGAGCAATCCACCGGACGGCGTCACAATGCCATGGCGATCGTGGTCCGGGTCGCAGGCAAACGCTACGTCGAAACGCTCTTTCAGACCGATCAGGCCCTGCATCGCGTGGCTGGACGATGGGTCCATGCGGATTTGGCCGTCCCAGTCGACCGTCATGAAGCGGAAGGTCGGATCGACCTGTTTGTTGACCACTTCCAGATCCAGTCGGTAATGCTCGGCGATCGCTGACCAGTAGCGCACGCCTGCTCCGCCCAGCGGATCGACACCCAGATGCAGCTTGGCATCGCGGATAGCGTCGAAGTCGATCACGTTGATCAGGTCAGCGACATAAGTATTGAGGTAATCGTGACGATGGGTCGTGCTGGCCTTCAGCGCCTGCTCATAGCTGATGCGCTTGACGCCGGCGAGCTTGTTGCCGAGCAGCTCGTTGGCCTTGGCTTCGATCCACTTGGTGATGTGAGTATCGGCTGGGCCACCGTTGGTAGGGTTGTATTTGTAGCCACCGCTTTGCGGCGGGTTGTGCGACGGCGTGATGACGATGCCGTCCGCCAGGCCCGAACTGCGTCCGCGGTTGTAGCAGAGAATCGCGTGGGAAATGGCCGGTGTCGGGGTGTACTCGTCACCTTCGGCAATCATCACCGTCACGCCGTTGGCAGCCAGCACTTCAAGGGCGCTGGCGCCGGCCGGGGTGGACAGCGCGTGGGTGTCGATGCCGACGAACAGAGGGCCGTCAATGCCCTGGGCTTCGCGGTACAGGCAGATCGCCTGGCTGATCGCCAGAACGTGCCATTCGTTGAAACTCAAGTCGAACGAGCTGCCTCGGTGCCCGGACGTGCCGAAGGCAACGCGCTGGGTCGAGAGGGCGGCATCGGGCTGGCCGGTGTAATAGGCCGTTACCAGTCGCGGGATGTCGACCAACAGTTCTACCGGTGCCGGTTTGCCCGCAAAAGGACTGAGTGTCATGCAAAACCTCTGAAAGAGAGTGGTTCAGGAATAGGACGCAGTTTACTGGCAGTTTGACCGCAACGCGATGGGATCAATCCACGAGTGTCAGGGATGTTTTGTGGCCCCGTTCAATCGATCGACTCCAGACGCAAGGCATCCCCTAACAGGCCCAGTGCCGCGGCCAAGTCGTGGTCGCCGACGAAGGTGTGACTGAGGCGCAAGTGTTGCGCGTGCAAACCCTGGAGACTGAACAGCTCTCCCGGTGCGATCACCACTTGGTGCTTGAGCAGGCGATGGAACACCCGACGTACATCGACCCGGCGCAGCGAACGGACCCAGATGGTTGCGCCACCCTGAGGCTCGACGTAGCGCAAGGCATCGCCCAGACGCTCCTGCAACAGCTGAGTCATCTGCGCCTTGCGATCCTTGAGCATTCGCCGTAATACCTGAAGGTGCTGATCGACACGTCCGTTGCTGTACAAGCGAGCGATGGCTTTCTGACGAATTGGTGACAGGCGAAACGAACGCAGAAGAAATTGCCGTTGCAGTTCAGCGCTGAAATGCCGCGAAAGCAGATAGCCGAATGGCGCCTCAGGCCCGATGATTTTCTCGAACGTGGAAAACACGATCAGCCGATCGGGGTCCAGCAGGTCGCGAAACCGCTGGTTGTCCGGTTCGAATCCGAGTTCGCCGTAGCAGTCGTTTTCCAACACCCAGCTGCCATGTCGCTCCAGCAATTGCGCAACAGCTTGTCGGTTGGCCTCGGGTGCCAGGCTGCCTCGCGGCATGTTCAGCCCGGATGAAACCATCACCAGCCGCACCGGCTCGGTCTCCAGCAACTCCTTGAGCCACTCGACGTCCAGGCCGCCGCTGGATTGCACCGCCAGCTCAATCACTCGCACCTGCGCAGCCTGGAGCAACCGCAGAATCGCCCAGTCGCACGGCGACTCGACCAGCACCGTGGCGTCCTTGAGACTCAGCACCGCGATCAGTATTTCCAGCACGCCGCGCAGGTCGGCGCCAATATAGACATCGTCAGCGTGCCAGCAGCGCTGCGGCGAGGTGGTGTAGCGCGCCGCCAGGGCGATGCGCAGCTCCAGCTCACCACACGGTTGCGATGACGGTTGCGGCTGACGCGGATACTGGCGCAGCAGTTCTCGCTCCAGCAGTAACAGCGGGCTGTCGAGCGGCTGTAGCAGCGCCGGCTCATCGGCGCTCAAGACCAGCATTCCTGGGCGCCTGGCGTTGACATAGACGGTTTCAAGCAGGTCATTGCCGCTGCTGAGTGCGCTGATGGAGGACACCGGTAACGCGTAATAGCCGGACTTGGCGACCGAGTAAACGCGCCCTTCCTTCTCCAGCAGCGAGTAAGCGTACTGAATGGTCGAGATCGATACACTCAGACGGTCCGCCAACTGTCGTAACGAAGGCAGACGGATGCGCGTGTCACCCACCGGCTCATTGATCAGATTGGTCAGGTATCGGTACACCGCCTGATACGCAAAGTCGGTTTCTCGTGGCCCTTTCATGGGCAAAGGCCGAATGCCATGTAAACGTGATCATGCATCGTCAATAAGTCCGTCAAACCAGGCACATTCAGCGCCCCGCAGACCATTCATCTGCCACAGCCGTGTCGTCGTCATAGTCGGCTGCTTCGGCTTGCAAACCTGCGCCGACGATTTCCGGGACGCCTGCCCTACCCTCACCCACAGACACCGGCCCCATGCAGTAAAGCCTACCGATCAGGGCGACAGGCAACCCACTGACGTCGGTCATCCATTGCAGAACCTGCTCCGGCACCGGATTGCCCTGCATTGCCCGGTGCAAATCAGGCATCGCCACGAGCATGCCGGGGTGGCACTGACGCAGAAAACGCTCAAGCGCCGCGCCATTCTCGACAAACGGTGAATAGAGCAGGCACACCAGTTGCGCCTCGCTCAGGCCAAGGTCTTTTTGCGCCTCGGCCGCTGCCAGAACTCGCTGCTCGGCCCACGTTGCCGGGTTGCCAAACACCTCCACCGCTTGTACGCACAAACGTTCAGCCAATCTTTTGCGGCGCATCATCACCAATGCCCGTTGCAGGTACTCGGCGACGCCCCTCTCGTAGCTCCGGCCGTACACGAAGCACGACTGCAAACCCCGAACGTGTGCGCAGATAGAAAAGCTGACGTATTCGTTGTCGCTGAGCTGTGTCGCCGGCTCATCAGATTGAAATCCAAGAAACTCGGTGAGCAGTGGCCAGCGCTCTTCGAGGTTGCTGACCAGCATGTCGTGAATGTCGATGTAGGTGGCGCGGCGACACGCCTCAAATTGTTCGGCCGGACGCCACACTGCCTGGTCATGCTCAGCATTAAAAGCGCGGTAGCAGTCGCTGCCCAACTCATCGAGCAGCGCGAATAGCTCCTCGTAACCGCTTTCGTGGTGATTGGAGGCCTTGAGCCCGGCTTTGGCGGCGGCACGTTTCAATCCGTCGAGAAACTGTTTCTGCTGGCGAGGTGTGTCGCTACTGACCAATGCATCGACACCGCTGTTCCAACGAGCGATTTGCCCATAGAACTCGCCGGTGGCCAGGTACCCGTCGTCCCACAGATCAAGCAGCCCATTCCAGGCGCGGCGATGACCAACCATCAATAGATTGAGCCGATTCGACTCGCGGCCGGCTTCGGAGATCGGTGTCAGGTGGTTGAACGGCAGGACTTCCCGGTTATCGACCATCAACACTTCGACCCGAGGATCGTCGTAGAGGAACAAGGCACTGTAGCTGCGATGGATATTTTCCAGGACCGTAGAGCTTGTGCCGTTCAAACGCAAGGAAGCCACTCGCAACCGGAACGTCGCAGGCGCCCGGCCGGCGATGCTCAGTTGTGCAGCACGCAGCAGCGCCAAGGTGTAGCAACTGTCGCGGGACCCGGACTGAATCGCCAGGACCTTGTACTCGCCAATACGCTCCATGCCCCCGGCGGCGACCACCAAGCGCTGAATCATAAGCTGCAATGCCGTGCGTTCGGCGCGAGAGAAGAAACTCAACAATCGCTGCAGCACTTGCTGATAGACATAGTTCATCGCTTGATCATGGATATTGGTCATCTTTATTTACCTGATGCTTGTAAGTTCGATATCGCACTAACAACGGCATGCACTGCGCAATGGGTTGCCTGCCACGTTTGAAGTACTGGACGCTATTGCCAAATGCTAACACTTAAGTTTTTGGTAATTATTTGAAATGTTTGGACGCCACCCCTGCTCCGGCCAGAGACAGGTTGCCGCGAGCCCCTGCAGAGTCAGCCTCTTGCGACTGCGCGCAACATCCTAGGAAATGTCCGACAGCGTCCCACAGACATTTAGCACAAGAAATAAAGAAAGAAGTCGCCCATGTTGTGTCGGCAACTGCGCAACGATGCGCTATTTGTCGGATATGTATTAACAGTGTGTATTGAAAAGTATCAATCAGATACCCAGCCATGACTCATTCCTTGAGATGAAATTAATCATTCAATTATCAAGGCTTATATGATGATTAGAAGATACAGATTGAAAGCAAAAACCAGTTCAGTTGCTGAACTGCCCCATTGACCGGTCAATGGAAGGTCTCATTTATGGCAGATGACGCATGCAAAAGAGTCCGCGGGGGCACGGACTCTTGCAGAGGGGCTTATCTAAAGGGCTGATGCAGGTTGGACCTGGAGGGCGACCCGTTCGCGGCATGGGCATTCGTCCATGTAGCGGTGAGCTTCGACAAACTCGGCAAACGGGAAGACCCGAGTCTTGAGCGGCAGCAGCACGCGGTCGGCGGTCAGCTGGTTGATGTCGCGCAAGGCACGTTGCAGTGCGACCTGGTCCTGGATGATGCCCAGCTCCGGCTTGCCGGTGAAGTTGCCGATGCAGTGCACAAAGAACTGAATGTTCTTCTGGAACGCTGCACAGGCCGGGAATGGCGTCTGGTTGCCACCTTGCAGGCCGTACAGTACCAGACTACCGCGAGGTGCAAGCACATCGCCGAGCAACGACATCTGTGGACCGCCGAGACCATCGAACACCACGTCCACGCCGCGATTGTCGGTGATCTTGTTGATCTGCATCAGCAGGTCCTGTTCTTCGGTGACGATGACTTTCTCGGCGCCGAGGGACAGCAGGTATTCACGTTCTTCCGCGGTTTTGGTGGCGGCAATCACCCGAATGCCCAGCGCCTTGCCCAGTTGGACGAAGGAAGGACCGGCACAGTGACTGGCGTCGGTCACCAGCGCGAATTGCCCCGGTTTGACCCGTGCCAGATCGACATAAGCAAAGTAGGCGATCAGCAGCGGCGTGTAATGCACACTGGCTTCGATCGGGCTGAGCACGTCCGGGTAACGGGTGAGTGCCGTGCGCGGCAGAACAATCTGCTCACCGTAGACCGGATAGTCGTTCGGGCTTTCAGCCGGGAAGCTGGCAACCTTGTCGCCGACCGCCAGATCATCGACGCCCTCGCCGACCGCCGTGACGACGCCGGACATTTCATGGCCAAGGCCTGAAGGCAGACGAGCGTGGGACGAGGCCAGGTTCTGGCGCCAGAGAATGTCGTACCAGCTGATGCCAATCGCCTCGACGCGCACCTGCACTTCGCCCGGCGCAGGGAGAGCGGCCGCATGCTCTTCGCATTTGAGCACCTCGGCTGGACCAAACTTGTGAAAACGGATCGTGCGGGACATCGCAAACCTCGTCAAAGAAACCTCTAATGCCCTGAACTCTATCTGGGCTTTCTACCCAAGACTATCAGTGGCTATTAATAGTCGACATGCCTGTCATTGATTCCGCAGCGCCGGCGACATCGTCAAATGCCGTGATACCGAAGCAGCCTTTTCAGTAAAACTGAATTACTCGGTGCAGAGTAGCAGCCTTTCCCCTTAGTATTCATGCCGGCCATTGTTCCCATATGGCCGCTTTCGTCAAGCTTGATGACTCTGCCAGGACTCCAGATGAATCGTAATGACCTGCGTCGTGTCGACCTGAACCTGTTAATCGTTTTCGAAACATTGATGCACGAACGCAGCGTGACCCGCGCTGCGGAGAAATTGTTCCTCGGCCAGCCGGCCATCAGTGCGGCACTCTCGCGCCTGCGCGGGTTGTTCGATGATCCGTTGTTCGTGCGTACCGGCCGCAGCATGGAACCGTCCGCCCGAGCGGTGGAAATCTTCGCCCTGCTCTCGCCTGCACTGGATTCGATTTCCACCGCGGTCAGCCGTGCCGCGGAATTTGACCCAGCCACCAGCACGGCAGTGTTTCGCATCGGTCTGTCGGACGATGTCGAATTTGCCCTGCTGCCGATGCTGCTCAAGCGTCTGCGCGCCGAATCACCGGGGATCGTGCTGGTGGTGCGTCGGGCCAACTACATCCTGATGCCAAGCCTGCTGGCCTCGGGCGAGATTTCCATCGGTGTCAGCTATACCGCCGACCTGCCGGCCAACGCCAAACGCAAGGTGCTGCGCCGCAGCATGCCGAAGCTGTTGCGGGCCGATACGGTACCAGGGCCGTTGAGCCTGGATGATTTCTGCGCGCGGCCTCATGCGCTGGTGTCCTTCGCGGGCGACCTCAGTGGCTTTATAGATGAAGAGCTGCAAAAGCTCGGGCGCAAACGACATGTGGTGCTCGCGGTGCCGCAGTTCAACGGACTCAGCACGCTCATCAGCGGGACCGATATTGTCGCGACGGTGCCTGATTACACGGCTGAAGCGTTGACGGCGGCCGGCGGTGTGCGGGCTGAAGATCCACCGTTGCCGACGCGCAGCTTCGAGCTGCACATGGCCTGGCGTGGGTCGCAGGATAATGATCCGGGTGAACGGTGGTTAAGATCGCGGATTCAGATGTTTTTTGGGGATCCGGATAGCCTCTGAGGATGCTTGGGAAAAGCCACTTAGAGGCCCGGAATTGCTCGGTATTATCCCTTCCAACATTCCAGTGCCATCCGTCAACATCTGCTTTATGTTTAATCTCACTGCTTAGGCGACGCTCCGCCTCGGTAAGCTCAGCTGCTCGCTGGAATGTTCGAGACTCGTCGAGGCGTTGCGCCTCGATTTTTGCCGTCTTGGCTTTAAACGGGGCAATGCAGTTGGCGATATCTCTCTTGGCTGCCCAAGCGATCTCGCGAGCCTCCTTCAAACCGACCACAGGATAAGCACCGATCGCAAAACGGTTCTCCTTTCCATGCAGGCGGTACTTCAAACGCCATAGCTTGGAGCCAGGTTTCCTACCTTTCCGCGGTTTGCCCACTTCGAGATACAGCCCAGGCACCTCGCCATCAGTGCACTGCCTGGCTCTGATACCGACCTCACGCGAGCGTCGCTAAGCTTACGTCTCGCAAAGGCTTCAAGATTCTCAATCATAGTTGGGGCATCCTTCTTCGAAAAAAAGAAATCAGCCCTGATTATGCCCCCAG
This sequence comes from Pseudomonas sp. MDT1-16, assembly GCF_054898115.1. NCBI lineage: Bacteria > Pseudomonadati > Pseudomonadota > Gammaproteobacteria > Pseudomonadales > Pseudomonadaceae > Pseudomonas > Pseudomonas sp. MDT1-16. The sequence goes on along the minus strand of NZ_CM142717.1, from coordinate 3,185,188 downwards.
ATGCAGTGGATAGAGCAGCAGCGGGCTACCGATGAACAGACTGGGCGGCTTCGCGACTTGGATGAAGGGCTATCTAGACGTGAAAGGATGCATGATGAAACAGCACTTGAAATCGAGCGATTGAAAGCACTTCCAGAAAAAATCACGGTGGTTTTTTTTGCGGCAGACCCGGGCAGCAACTCCAGCGATAAGCTTGCTCTCGATGAAGATTTCCGTCATCCCCTGCGATGAGTACAGAGGACCATCAACTGCGCCTCAGACCTTCATCGCCGCCATCAGGGCGTTACCGCCCAGCAGGTTCAACACCCCGTTTGAAGTTGTAGGCGAGCAGTGGCGTTAGCGCAGCAGATTGATGTTCTCGTCGATTCGGCCCTGAATGGTATCCAGAGTGTTTTGGGTGATCACGCGTGGGTACATGTTCTCGGCGAAGGCCGCAAACTGGCTAGCGACGTGGCAAATTCTGTCAATGATGCCGCCAGCAGTCGCCACTGAGACCTCTGCTTCGTCTGCAAGTCTGAGCATCACATCTCGGTCAATCTCCAAGGCCTCGCCCATCACGTCCATCTGGTGATAACCGCCCGGTCCCTCGCAGAAAGTCACGTCGTAGGCCGGCGCCAGCTGCCATACACCGGACGGCGACATGACGTAGGCGAAGTTTTTGGGATGGTCGTCTCGGTTGTTGAACGCGACATTGAAAACGGCACGCTCGAAGGCGATAGCTTTCTCTCGTACATCGTTGGTGCACATCTGTGTCGCACGCAAGAAGTTGACATAGTCCAAGGACCCCGGTGACTTGTAGTCGGCCCCGGTAAAGGTTGCAAGGCTTTGCATGGGCACGCGCTTACCGTCTATACGATCAAAGCGTTTACTCGCGAAGGCTGCCAGCCCGTTGGGCAGACTAAAGTGCTGCGTGTCCGGGGTCTGGATGCCGCACATGCGCAAGCACTTGGCATAGACCATTTCGATAGCACACACCTCAGGATGTTCTTCTTTTGCCGGGAATTTAATCAGCCAGGCTTCAAAGCCCGGCTTGGCGGCGGTGGTAAAGGCTCCAGTTTGAGGATCGCGATAGACCAACGCCTTTGGCCTGGCGCCTTGAGGCGAGCCCCCCACCAGCAGCAACGTCTGCAGGAATTCCCCACCTTCACCATTGAGAACTTCCTGAATCTCAGCCGCAAGCAGCTCAAGGGGGATATGCGTTTGCGGCTCCTGCCCCTCGGGCGCCATGGGCTCGAACGACAGTGCCCCCATGGCATTGTTGCCAATATAGGCCAGCCGCTCCAGAGGTCCTATGCGTGCTGTGTTGAGGCCGCGGCGCCTGAACAACCGGTCCATCAGCAGCATGCCCCAACCGTCAGGTAACGAGTCATAGACAGGCCCTGGCAGGCCTAACTGGTGGGACGGAAAGCCTCGACGTAACTGGGGTCCCTCCAATGGAAGTGTGTAGGACGACAGCTCCAGGCCTCTACTCTTTGCTTCATTGCTGTACTCAAACACAATCTGCGGACGACCGGTGATGGCGGTCGTAGACACCAGCGTGCCCCACAGCCAACGCTCACCCCAACCATCGTAGTAGACGTCAACTTGCTCAAGCATTGTCGGACTTCCTCTTGGTACGATGACGATTGACACTGTTTTCGTATCGGCGAATGTCTTCGAGGCTGTCCAGCTTTGGCAAGAACAGTCCTTCGAGCTCCTTGGTTCGTCCAAGAACCATAGCCACACGGACCACATTCTCGAACCCGACATTGCGCCCAGCTTCGAGGTTGGACACGGTATTGGTCCCGACACCGGCGCGACCGGCCACATCGGCTTGCGTCATCTGCAGAGCCAGCCGCTCCGTGCGCAGGCGATCGCAGAGTCGCTTGAGGATCTCACTCGGCTTACTGAAACTTAAATCCAACATAACGTGTCTCCCGTCGCTGCACACCGCTTAATACCCAAAATTATAGAATTAACCACAATTCTGTTCAAGGCGCGTAATTCCCTAATTTTGTGCTTTATTTGGGCATTTCCTGTTGCACCCACAACTTATTGGAATTAATTCTATTTTTGGGAAGATTCGCCCTGCTGGCAGCACCTTTCCGGCCTAAACGATGAGCAACCGCGGCCGATCACTCTAATTGATAGCCGCCTAACGAAAGGTGCAGGCTAGAGAGCCTGCTTGGGCCTTATATCATTCCGAATGATAGTTACCTTTGCCTCATTCGATTCGTGCGATACATCCTCGCCGAGCATCATCCGTCCATTCTCAATACATTGGCGGATGCATCCATGGAACAATCACTCAAACATTTGCGCTTCCCGTTGGCCCTGTTGGCCGTGCTGGTGATGAGCGCCTGCGGCAAGACTCCGGACACGGCCGCCACTATGCCCGCAGCCAAAGTCAGCGTGGCCAAGGTGATTGAACAACCGGTCAATGAATGGGACGAATTCACCGGGCGCCTCGAAGCGCCGGAAACCGTAGAAATTCGTCCACGGGTCTCCGGCCAGATCGACGAAGTGGCCTTCACTGAAGGCGCATTGGTCAAAAAAGGCGACCTGCTGTTCCAGATTGACCCGCGTCCATTCCAGGCCGAGGTTCGCCGCCTCGAAGCCCTGGTTGCCCAGTCGCGCGCCAACGCCACCCGCAGCGAAAATGAAGCCCTGCGCGGTGAGCGTCTGCGCACCAGCAATGCTATTTCCGCCGAACTGGCCGATTCGCGCACCAGCGCTTCGCAAGAAGCCCGCGCCGCGGTTGGTGCCCTCCAGGCGCAACTGGACCTGGCCAAACTAAACCTGAGTTTCACCCGTGTTACTGCGCCAATTAGCGGCCGTGTCAGCCGTGCGGAAATCACCGCCGGCAATCTGGTGACCGCCGACACCACCGCGCTGACCAGTGTGGTTTCCACTGACAAGGTCTACGCCTACTTCGACGCCGACGAGCGTGTATTCCTCAAGTACACCGCGCTCGCTCGCCAAGGCAAACGCGGAGCAACCACCCCGGTTTATCTTGGCCTGTCCAATGAAGACGGCAACCCGCACCAAGGCGTGATGAACTTCGTCGACAACCAGGTCAACCCGAAAACCGGCACCATCCGCGGTCGTGCGGTGTTCGATAACAGCGACGGCACCTACACCCCCGGCCTGTATGCCCGTCTGAAACTGGTCGGCAGCGGCACCTATTCCGCCGTGCTGATCAACGACGAAGCGGTCGGTACCGATTTGGGTAAAAAGTTCGTGCTGGTGATGGATGCCGACAACAAGACGGCGTATCGCTCGGTCGAGCTGGGTCCGAAGATCGAAGGCCTACGCATCGTGCGCAGCGGCCTGAACAAGGATGACACCGTCATCGTCAAGGGGCTGCAACGGGTTCGTCCTGGTTCGCCGGTCACCCCTGAAGTGATCCCGATGGCCACCAAGGAAACCCTCGCCGCTCTGGCTCAACAACGACAAGCGCTGGAAGCCAGCAACCTGCCCCAAGTCGCACCTGCCAAGGTCGCGCCGGGTTCGGTTGTGAAACTGGCTGCTGCGACTCCACGCGGTTAAGGGACGATAACTCCGATGAATTTTTCCCAATTCTTCATTTCGCGACCGATCTTCGCAGCGGTGCTTTCGTTGCTGATCCTGATCGCCGGCGCCATCTCGCTGTTCCAGTTGCCGATCAGCGAATACCCGGAGGTGGTTCCGCCGACCGTTGTGGTCCGTGCCAACTTCCCGGGCGCCAACCCAAAAGTCATCGGTGAAACCGTGGCAGCTCCGCTGGAGCAAGCCATCACCGGCGTCGAGAACATGCTGTACATGTCTTCGCAGTCCACCGCGGACGGCAAGATCACCCTGACCATCACCTTTGCGCTGGGCACTGACCTGGACAACGCTCAGGTGCAAGTTCAGAACCGCGTGACCCGGACCGAGCCGAAGCTTCCAGAAGAAGTGACGCGAATCGGTATCACCGTGGACAAGGCTTCGCCCGACCTGACGATGGTTGTGCACTTGACCTCGCCGGACAAACGCTACGACATGCTCTACCTGTCCAACTACGCCTTGCTCAACATCAAAGATGAGCTGGCGCGACTGGGCGGTGTCGGTGACGTGCAGTTGTTCGGCATGGGCGATTACTCGTTGCGTGTCTGGCTCGATCCGAACAAGACTGCTTCGCGTAACCTGACCGCCACCGACGTCGTGACCGCCATCCGTGAACAGAACCGTCAGGTGGCTGCCGGTGCGTTGGGTGCACCTCCTGCACCGAATGCCACCGCGTTCCAGCTGTCGGTCAACACGCAAGGCCGTCTGGTTTCTGAAGAAGAGTTCGAGAACATCATCATTCGCTCCGGCGACAACGGTGAAATCACGCGCCTGAAAGACATCGCTCGGATTGAATTGGGTTCCAGCCAGTACGCCCTGCGCTCGCTGCTGAATAACCAGCCGGCCGTGGCGATCCCGATCTTCCAGCGCCCTGGCTCCAACGCGATCGAAATCTCCAACGAAGTGCGCGGCAAGATGGCCGAGCTGAAGAAGAACTTCCCGGAAGGCATGGACTTCAGCATCGTCTATGACCCGACGATTTTCGTGCGCGGCTCCATCGAAGCGGTGGTTCACACCCTCTTCGAAGCGCTGATTCTCGTAGTTCTGGTGGTGATCCTGTTCCTGCAGACCTGGCGCGCCTCGATCATTCCGTTGGTGGCGGTGCCGGTTTCGCTGATCGGTACGTTTGCCGTGATGCACCTGTTTGGCTTCTCGCTGAACGCCCTGTCACTGTTCGGCCTGGTGTTGGCCATCGGTATCGTGGTGGACGACGCCATCGTGGTGGTGGAAAACGTCGAGCGAAATATCGGATTGGGGCTCACACCGGTCGAAGCCACCAAACGAGCCATGCGTGAAGTGACCGGCCCGATCATCGCGACGGCGCTGGTGCTGTGTGCGGTGTTTATCCCGGCGGCCTTCATCTCCGGTTTGACTGGGCAGTTCTACAAGCAATTCGCCCTGACCATTGCGATCTCGACCGTGATCTCGGCGTTCAACTCGCTGACCCTGTCGCCTGCCCTGGCTGCTGTGTTGCTCAAAAGCCATGACGCGCCGAAGGACCGTTTCTCCAAGGTCCTCGACAAGATCTTTGGTGGCTGGCTGTTCCGTCCGTTCAACCGCTTCTTTGACAAGGCCAGTCACGGTTATGTCGGCACCGTGGGCCGGGTTATCCGCAGCAGCGGTATCGCCCTGCTAGTGTACGCAGGCCTGATGGTGCTGACCTTCTTCGGTTTCGCCAACACCCCGACCGGTTTCGTACCTGGCCAGGACAAGCAATACCTGGTGGCCTTCGCTCAACTGCCGGATGCCTCGAGCCTGGACCGTACCGAAGACGTGATCAAACGCATGTCCGACCTGGCCCTGAAACAGCCTGGCGTGGACAGTGCCGTCGCGTTCCCAGGCCTGTCGATCAACGGCTTCACCAACAGCCCTAACGCCGGCATCGTCTTCGTGACCCTCAAACCGTTCGATGAGCGTAAAGACCCGAGCATGTCCGCCGGTGCGATTGCCGGTGCATTGAACGGCCAGTTCGCCGGGATTCAGGAAGCCTACATGGCAATCTTCCCGCCGCCGCCCGTACAAGGCCTGGGCACCATCGGTGGTTTCCGCCTGCAGATCGAAGACCGGGGCAACCTGGGTTATGACGAGCTGTACAAAGAAACCATGAACATCATTAACAAAAGCCACAACGTGCCGGAACTGGCCGCCCTGTTCACCAGCTACACCGTGAACGTGCCACAGGTCGATGCGGCAATCGACCGGGAAAAAGCCAAGACCCACGGCGTGGCCGTCAGCGACATCTTCGACACCCTGCAGATCTATCTGGGGTCGCTGTATGCCAACGACTTCAACCGCTTTGGTCGTACCTATCAGGTCAACGTTCAGGCCGAGCAGCAGTTCCGTCTCGAACCGGACCAGATCGGTCAGCTGAAAGTGCGTAACAACAAAGGCGAGATGATCCCGCTGGCGACCTTCATCAAGGTCAGCGACACCTCGGGCCCGGATCGCGTGATGCACTACAACGGTTTCATCACCGCTGAAATCAACGGTGCAGCCGCCCCCGGCTACAGCTCCGGCCAGGCCGAAAAAGCCATCGAGAAACTGCTCAAGGAAGAACTTCCAAACGGCATGACCTACGAGTGGACCGACCTGACCTACCAGCAGATTCTGTCCGGCAACACTGCACTGTTCGTGTTCCCGCTCTGCGTCCTGCTGGCGTTCCTGGTACTCGCGGCACAGTACGAAAGCTGGAGCCTGCCACTGGCGGTGATTCTGATCGTACCGATGACCCTGCTGTCGGCCATCACCGGTGTGATTGCCTCGGGTGGCGACAACAACATCTTCACCCAGATCGGCTTGATCGTACTGGTGGGACTTGCCTGTAAGAACGCGATTCTGATCGTCGAGTTTGCCAAGGATAAACAGGAAGAAGGCATGAGCCCGCTGGCGGCGGTGCTCGAAGCTTGCCGTCTGCGTCTGCGGCCGATCCTGATGACCTCCTTCGCGTTCATCATGGGTGTTGTGCCTCTGGTCTTCTCCAGCGGTGCCGGTGCCGAAATGCGTCATGCCATGGGTGTGGCGGTGTTCTCCGGGATGCTCGGGGTGACCTTCTTCGGTCTGTTGCTGACGCCAGTGTTCTACGTATTGATTCGTAACTTTGTGGAGCGCGGTGAAGCGCGCAAAGCGGCCAAGGCCCTGAAACTGGAGGCGCAACAATGAGCCTGAAAGCCTTCCTGCCGAGCCTTCTGGTACTGGCCCTGAGTGCCTGTGCCGTCGGCCCGGACTACAAGGCTCCAGCCACTGAGCCGGCCAACATCACGACCGCCACCGATGGCAGCGCCGGTCAGAAGAACTTCGACCGCGCGCGTTTCGAAGGCATCTGGTGGCAGCAGTTTGAAGACCCGACGCTCAACCACTTGGTGACTCAATCGTTGCAAGGCAACCGTGATTTGCGCGTGGCCTTCGCCCGCTGGAAAGCGGCGCGGGCGATTCGCGACGACGTCAGCAATGACGCCATGCCGACCATCACCAGCCGGGCCAGCAGTGACCTGGCCAAGGGTCAGATCCCGGGCCAGACCACGAAACGGGTTAACAGCGAACGCTACGACCTGGGCCTGGACATGGCGTGGGAGATCGACCTGTTTGGCCGTATCCAGCGCAACCTGGAGTCCGCCGACGCCGAACAGCAGGCGCTCGAAGCCGATCTGTACCAACTGCAAGTCTCCATGATTGCCGAACTGGTGGACGCCTACGGTCAACTGCGCGGAGCGCAGCTGCGGGAAAAGATCGCCCTGGCCAACCTGAACAACCAACAGGAATCGCGCAAGATCACCGAAAGTCTGCGTGATGCCGGCGTCGGCGATCAGCTCGATGTGGTCCGCGCCGATGCACGCCTGGCCTCCGTCGAAGCCAGCGTGCCGCAGTTGCAGGCCGAACAGGTTCGTCAACGCAACCGCATCGCCACCCTGCTGGGTGAACGTCCGGACAGGCTGACCGTCGACCTGAGTCCAAAAGAGTTGCCGGCGATCGCCAAGGCCCTGCCGATCGGTGATCCGGGTGAACTGCTGCAACGTCGCCCGGACATTCTCAGCGCCGAGCGCAAACTGGCTTCCGCCACTGCCCGTATCGGCGTGGCCAAGGCTGATTTGTTCCCACGGGTTAGCCTCAGCGGCTTCCTTGGCTTCACTGCCGGGCGCGGTTCGCAAATCGGCTCCTCGGCGGCCAACGCCTGGGCGCTGGGCCCAAGTATTACCTGGGCTGCGTTTGACCTTGGCAGCGTGCGCGCCCGTTTACGTGGCGCCGATGCTGATGCCGAAGGCGCCCTGGCGACCTACGAGCAACAAGTACTGTTGGCGTTGGAAGAGTCAGAAAACGCCTTTAGCGACTACGGCAAACGTCAACAACGCCTGATCTCGCTGATTCGTCAGAGTGAATCCAGCCGCGCCGCGGCCGACCTGGCCGACATTCGCTACCGCGAAGGCACGGCGGACTTCCTCGTCCTGCTCGACGCCCAGCGCGAGCGTTTGGCGGCTGAAGACACCCAGGCCCAGGCCGAAGTCGATCTTTTCCGCGGCATTGTCGCGATTTACAAAGCCCTCGGCGGTGGCTGGCAACCAGAGACGGTCGCCAGCCAGTAATGTTTTAACGAGCTCCTTTGGTTGGCCGCAACCAACCAATTCCTTTGCCCTGCGCCTCATTCGGTCGCGGGGCTTTTTTTGTCTGCTCGCCACGTCCCCCCAACACCGGGTTTGACTCACAGCCCTGCCTGACCGAAGCTGGCAACCTTGCAACAGCTTGCCAGCTCCTGGATTCCTGCATGCCCCAGTCCCGTCGCTACCTGCTCATCAGCCTCTGTGTCCTGTTTGCCATAGGCCTTGCCTGGTTTTTCCTGCGCAGCACCACCCCCGCAGTGCCGGAGGCGATCAAGCGTGGCTACAGCGAAGCGCTGAACCAGGCGCGCGCAGGCCAACCGGGTGCAGCGCGGGTTCTCTACCAGCAACTGGGCCGCTCTGATATATCGGCCAAACGCCGCGTCTGGTTGCATGCCGAACTGCCCAACTACCCCAGCTCCGTGGCGCTGAAACTGGCCGATGCGGACTTGCAGCATGAATCGCCAGACGTGCGCATTGCGGCGATCAAAAGCATCAGCGGTCTGGTGCCCAGCGGTCAGCGCAGTCTGCTGCTGGGCCCGTTACTCGATGACAGCGAACAGCGCGTCCGCTATGCCGCCGTCAACGCCTTGTTGGGGCTTTCTCCGGACGATCTCGGTTTGTATTTCGGGCCGCTGGAGCAAGCCATCGATGCCTGGGAACAGGATCTGAAGCGTCAGCCGGAGAGCGCCGACAACCACTATCAATTGGCTCGACTGCATCTGCACAACGCCGAATTGAAAGAGGCGCGGCAAGCACTGGAGAACACCTTGCGTCTTGCGCCCGGCAATCTGCCGGCGCTGGTGATGCAGATCGAAGTGCTGGATCGACAGGGCCAAAACGATGCCGCCCGGCAGCTGTTGGCCAAGCAGCTGAAGGCTCAACCCGATTCAGCCTACCTGCAACATGCCCTGGGGCTCTGGTTGCTGCATCACGGGCAAAGTGAATTCGCCCTGCTCGGCCTTTCCAAAGCCGTGGAGCTGGAGCCGGATAACAAGGAATACCGTTACGACCTGGCTACCACGCTTCACGATGAACAGGAGCTGGAAGCGGCGCAAAAACAGTTGCAGGAGATCGTCCAGCGCCACCCGGCCGACCGCAAGGCCCGGGTATTGCTGATCAACTACTGGAAGGAAAGCGGACAGCTGCAAAACGTGCAGATTCTGTTGGCGCAACTTGAACAACTCAATCCCGACGACCCTGCGTTGCAGCAAGGGCTTTAACAACAGCAAAAAATCTCGTTGAACTCGTCGTCTCGGCCAAGGGTCAAGTGAGCAGGCAGTCCATTCAGGCTTACGGCCTGCTGCCTCGCTTCCCCTAGTCATGAGAGGGCATTTTTTGTCTACATCTAACGAGTTGATCAGTGCAAAAGCCGCCACCGGCATCGAAGGTCTGGATGACATCCTGGTCGGTGGATTGTCCCGCGGCCATGTGTTTTTACTGGAGGGTGAGCCCGGAACCGGCAAAACCACCGTCGCTTTGCATTTCCTGTTGGCCGGCGCTCGTGCCGGCGAACGCTCGTTGTACATCACCTTGTCGGAAACCGAGCGCGAGCTGCGGCAGGGAGCGTTGTCCCACGGCTGGGAGTTGGATGAGAACATCCACATCTTCGAACTGACACCCCCGGAAAACCTGCTCAATGCCGAGCATCAACAGAGTTTGTTGTATTCCTCGGACCTTGAACTGGGCGAAGCCACCCAGCAGATTTTCGAAGTGGTCGAACGGGTCAAGCCTACCCGCGTGGTGCTCGACAGTCTTTCCGAGATCCGTCTGCTGGCCCAAAGCTCGCTGCGCTACCGTCGCCAGATCCTCGCGATCAAACATTACTTCGTGCACTATGACGCCACGGTGGTGTTGCTGGACGACCTGACCACCGAATCCCTCGATAAAACCGTACACAGTGTGGCCCACGGCGTCATTCGCCTTGAGGAACTGACCCCCCACTATGGCGCCGAGCGTCGACGGATGCGCGTGTTGAAATACCGCGGCCAGAAATACCGTGGCGGTTATCACGACTTCACCATCATGGGTGATGGCGTGCATGTATTTCCGCGCCTGGTGGCCGCCGAACATCGCGGTTGCTATGTCCGCCAGCAATTGTCCAGCGGCATCACAGCAATGGACGCCCTGCTCGGCGGCGGTATCGAGACCGGGTCCAGCACGCTGATCCTTGGCCCGGCCGGTACCGGCAAATCGCTGATCTCGATGATCTTCGCCGCTGCCGCCGTGGCCCGTGGCGAAAAAGCCGCGCTGTTCATTTTCGACGAAGAGCTCGGGTTACTGATCGAGCGCATGAAGAACATCGGCATCGACCTCAAGGCGCTGCAAGACACTGGCAACCTGCTGATCGAGCAAGTCGACGCGGCCGAGTTGTCTCCCGGAGAGTTTTCCTACCGGGTTCGTCGCTGCGTCGATGAGGGCAATATCAAGACCGTGGTGATCGACAGCATCAACGGCTATCAGGCGGCGATGCCCGAAGAAAGCGCGCTGGTGCTGCACATGCACGAGCTACTGCTGTACCTCAATCGCCAGGGTGCCGCGACCTTCATGACGGTCGCTCAGCATGGACTGGTCGGTGACATGCAAGCCCCCGTCGACATCACTTATCTGGCCGATACGGTCATCCTGTTGCGCTACTTCGAGGCACTGGGCAAGGTTCGCCGGGCGATCTCGATCATCAAGAAACGCACGGGCAGCCATGAGTCAACCATTCGTGAATACCGCATCAGCGCTCAGGGCATCACCATTGGTGAACCACTGGATGCGTTTCAGGGGGTGTTGAGCGGCGTCCCTACTTATCTGGGTGCCAGCAAACCCTTGCTTCAGGAAGAAAGCCCGTGATTGCCAAGGAAGCAATGTCCGAGCGCGCGATCATTCTCGCGCCGCTGGGTCGCGACAGCCAAATTGCGCTGATGATGCTCAACGAAGCGGGTTACGACGGGGTGATTACTCGAGATCTGGTGGCGTTGTGCCGCGAACTGGAGCAAGGAGCAGGATTGCTCCTGATCTCTTCCGAGGCCTTGTCGGGGGGTGATCTTGAACCGCTGTTCGGTCTGATCGAGCAACAGCCGGCCTGGTCCGACCTTCCCATTGTTTTGATGACCTACCATGGCGGCCCGGAACAAAACCCGGCGTCGCGCTACGGCCCTCAGTTGGGGAACGTGACCTTTCTTGAGCGCCCTTTTCACCCGGTTACATTGATCAGCCTGGTGACCACCGCGTTGCGCGGACGCCGACGACAGTACGAAGCCAGGGACCGGCTGATCGATTTGAGTCAAAGCGAGCTGCGATTGCAAAACACCCTCGAAACGCTTGAACAGCAGGTCGAGGAACGCACCGCCCAGCTACGACACAATGAAGAAGCCCTGCGCCAATCGCAGAAAATGGAAGCGGTCGGCCAGCTCACCGGCGGTATTGCCCACGACTTCAACAACATGCTGACCGGCATCATCGGCAGCCTTGAGCTGTTACGCCGGCGTCTGGCCCGTGGGCGCACCGACGATCTGGACAGCCTTATCGACCTGGGTGTGACTTCAGCCAACCGCGCGGCAGGCCTGACCCACCGCCTGCTGGCGTTTTCCCGGCGTCAGTCGCTGGACTCCAAACCTGTGGAGATGAACGCACTGGTGGTTTCCATGGGCGAACTGCTGCAACGCAGCATCAACGAAAGCATTCAGCTGGACATGCAACTGAACGAGCAACTCTGGGTGGCCGAGGCCGACCCCAACCAACTGGAAAGCGCCCTGCTCAATCTGGTGATCAATGCCCGGGATGCGATGCCCGACGGCGGCAAACTGGTGGTAAAGACCAGCAATCAACATCTTGACATTGAGTTCACCGAGGCCCAGAGCAACCTTCAACCGGGTGATTATGTGGTGCTGAGCGTCACGGACACCGGGTGTGGCATGCCGCAAAGCACCATCAACCGAGCCTTTGACCCGTTCTTTACCACCAAGCCAATCGGTCAAGGCACAGGCCTTGGACTGTCGATGATTTATGGTTTCAGCAAACAATCGCGCGGCCACGTCGCCATTCACAGTGAAGTGGGCGAAGGCACCACGGTGAGTCTGTTTCTGCCACGTTTCGGCGGTGACGTGCCCCCGGACAGCCCTATAGGCGTTCAGCACGCCCCCGTCGCACAGAACGGCGAAACGGTGCTGATCGTCGAGGATGATCCGGCGGTGCGCGTGTTGGTCAGCACGGTCTTGAGTGAGCTGGGTTATGCCCTCGTCGAGGCAGGCGATGCCGACAGCGCGGTGCCGATTCTTGATTCCGCGCAGCGTATTGATCTGTTGATCAGCGACGTCGGGTTACCGGGCATGAATGGCCGGCAACTGGCGGAAATCGGCCGGCAGTACCGGCCCGAGCTCAAGGTGTTGTTCATCACCGGGTATGCCGAGCACGCGGCGGTGCGCGGCGGGTTCCTTGACCCAGGCATGCAGATGATTACCAAGCCTTTCACCTTCGACCTGTTGACGGCGAAGGTAAGGGAGATGATTCGGGTCTAATGCGTTATCCGGAAAATCACGCTACTGACCAAACGGCACAACCGCTCAGCATAGACCGCGACTTTAAGCCTGTCAGCTGTCAACTCTGTCAGCTATTCAGTGTAGTTCTTCCTTGATTAAATCTCCTCTGAAGTCCGCAGCAAGGCCTCTGTTGAGGTGCTCTGCGCCCGATTGCCACGCGCAGGTCACAAGGGAGGGATAGGCAATGAAGGAAATCATCGCGCTGATACTGATGGTTGCTTTGGCTGGCTGTCAGGTTCGAGAGGAACAACAAGGTGCGGGGAGCACTTTGCCAACCCGCAGCGCTACCGCCAATGGCGCGGCGGTTGCGGGCGAACTGACCAGACGTTATCAAGACACCCGCGCCGATTGCGGCCAGGCCTCGATGCCGGCGTTTCTGTGCTCAGGCATTGTGCTGCGCTCGACGGTGCCATCCACGCAATACTCAAGTTGGAATCCCAGCCCGCATTCGCAGCAGAGTGGTGGTGTGTCGTTCTCGTTTCTGCGCAAGGATTCGAAATTCAGGGATCTGGTGTTGGGCCAGATCAACGGGCTTATTTTCTATCCGGTTCTTTCCTACCCGCCTGGCATCCGGCAGATCGAGGTGCTGTGCAGCTACCCCATCGACGGCTGGAGTCAGCTTCGAGACAAGCCGGGGTGCGGCGGTCACCCCTATTACCCTTTGGAAAGCCGGCGTTGCCAAACTTTGAGCATCACGACGGCCGAACGATGGATGGCACATTGGAAAAGCGCCCCTGTTCCGTCGAATGCCCAGGCTTATCAATGCAGTTTTGACGTGCGTGACGCCATGAACCACCTGGCGGCCGACTCCTTTTACCAATCCATACGCACGAGGAATATGCTCGGCGCAAGTTGGTTCCCTCAACAAAACGAACTGATCCTGGCGACCTGGCCGCAGAATATCCCTCAAGAATTGCCCATCGAGGCGTTCTTCTATCTCTACACCCCGGGCGGCCTGGCAGGTGCACAACATGATCAGAGGGATTTCTACAATAAAAGTGGCGGCATAGTGAAACCGATCGTGCAGCTTATACTGCCCGCGAAGCCTGCTGCCGATGCGACGTTCACGTATGTACCCGGGGATCAAGTCGTGCCCTGACGGCGAGAACGTTGACTGTTGATCAACGCCTAGAATCAAGACAGCATTTCCTGCATAAGCTCTTGCAGTACATCCAGATCGAACGGCTTGGCCAGGATCGGCGCCTTACGGGTGATCGGGCTGTCCGTCTCGCGGATCTCCTGCGGATAACCGCTGATAAAGATCACCTTGAGCTCCGGTCGCAGCTTCACGGCAGGTTCAGCAATCTGGACGCCAGAAATTCCGCCCGGCAGGCGGAAGTCGGTGATCATCATGTCCAGGTGGGGTTTGCTCGACAGAATTTCGAAGGCCTGCTCGCCGTTTTCGGCTTGCAATACCCGGTAGCCCTCACCCGACAGATAGGCCGATAGCACCATCAAAATCGAGGGGTCATCTTCGACGATCAATACGACGTCTTGTGCATCTTCACTCATGGGAAGCCTTTGTTCGGTCAATAGCTGCTGATACGACCGTGGGGTCGATCAGAGGTTGCGTTTATCGGGCTGTTTTCCTACAGCGGCAGACAAACGCGAAACAAGGCGCCTTCGCCAATCCGGCTTTCGACGGTAATGGAACCGGCATGGGCGGCCACAATCTGCTCGGAAATAAACAATCCAAGGCCCAACCCCGCGACAGCGTGTTTGGCCGTGACTCGTTCGAACTGCTGGAAAATACGCTTCTGGTTCTCTTCGCTGATGCCGATCCCAAGATCGCGCACGTCCACCCGACCCTGACCGCTCTCACTGTACACCTTAACGGTGATCGGACTCTTGGCGCCGTATCGTAGAGCATTGGTCATCAAGTTGGAGATCACCTGTTCAATGCGAAATTCGTCCCAGTTGCCCACCACCGGTTGCTCGGCGTCGAGCGTTACCGAGCACTCGGCAGCAGTGATCTGCGGGGCGAAGTTCTGCAACAAGCCGCGAACCAGCGCCGACAGATCGAAGCGCGTCGGTCGTATCGACAACTTGCCGGTACGAATTCGCGACACATCGAGCATGTCTTCGATCAGGCGAATCAGGCTTTTGATCTGCCGCTCGTCGCGATCGACCATCGCGTGCATTTTGTCCAGAGCGAACGCCGCAGCGTTATCCCGAGCCAGGTGCATCTTGCGCAACTGGGTTTCGAGGATCAGGCCATTGAGCGGCGTGCGGACTTCATGAGCAACGATGGACATGAAGTCATCGCGCATGCGCACCGCTTGCTCCAGTTCCAGCCGGGTACTTTGTAACTGCGTGAGCAGCGCTTCCTGCTCACGGCGACTCTGCTCCAGCTCTTCGACCTGCTGTTTCATCGCCTTGCTTTGGCGAAACAGTTCGACGAACACATTGACCTTGCTCTTGACCGCGTGGATATCCAGCGGCTTGTAGAGGAAATCCACGGCACCGCTTTCGTAGCCCTTGAACGAGTAGTTCAGCTCACGGCCGGCCGCACTGACGAACACGATCGGGATGTTCTTGGTCTTTTCCGTGCCGCGCATCAGCTCGGCCAGCTCAAAGCCGTTCATCCCGGGCATCTGCACGTCGAGAATGGCCATGGCGAATTCGTGTTGCAGCAACAGCGACAAGGCTTCGTCGGCGGACAAGGCTTTGTAGACGATACGGTCTTCGCGCCTGATCAGCGCTTCGAGCGCCAACAGGTTCTCCGGCAGATCGTCGACGATCAGCAGTTTGGCTTGGATAGTACTTAACATGCGATTCGTTCCAGCTCGACAAGCAGACGGCCGATGCCGCGTAAAGGGAGGATAGGGTCTGGCTGGTGCATATCCAGTGCAGCTTGGGGCATGGTTGCAACCTGAGCTTCGTCCGGGTCCTGGACGATGGCCATGCCGCCACGGTATTTGACCTGGGCCAGACCGCTGGCGCCATCGCGGTTGGCGCCGGTCAACAACACTGCGGCCAGGGCTGAACCGTAGGCATCGGCAGCGTGAAGCCTTCTCGCAGTGGGCTGAGAATATTCAGCAGCGCCTCTACACCGCCGGCCGAGGCGCCGATCACGATAGCCTCTATAGAAGGCAAATCCGCTGCACTGTTCATGATTTGCGGTAAATCCGTTCTTGTTTGACCAACGGTTCGAACTGGTTCCCGTAGGCAGAAAAATCCGGTGTTTCCTTGCTGCCCAACACCAGAATTCCACGATGGCAAAGGGATTCCCGGAACAAACCAAAAGCACGATCCTGAAGCTTTTTATTGAAATAAATCAAAACATTACGACACGAAATTAATTGAGTTTCTGAGAAAACACTGTCGGTCGCCAGGCTGTGATCGGCGAAGGTCACGTTCTCACACAACGTCTTGTCGAAAATGGCGTAACCGTAGGCCGCCGTGTAGTAGTCGGCGAACGAACGCTGGCCACCTGCCTGCTGGTAGTTATGAGTGTAGGCGCGGACATTCTCCATGGAGAAAATCCCTTGCTTGGCTTTATCCAGCGAGCGTGGATTGATGTCGGTGGCGTAGATGATGGTGCGATCGAGCAAGCCTTCTTCGCGCAGCAGAATGGCCATCGAATAGACCTCTTCCCCCGTGCTGCAACCGGCGATCCAGATCTTGATCGAGGGGTAAGTCTTGAGCAGTGGCACCACTTCCTGACGGATCGCCAGGAAATGCGAAGGGTCGCGAAACATTTCGCTGACCGGGATCGTCAGCAATTGCAGCAATTGCATGAACGCCGTCGGGTCGTGCAGGACCTTTTCCTGCAACGCCGAAATAGTGGCGCACTCGAACTGGCTCAACGCGTGATTGACACGACGCTTGATCGAAGCGCCGGAGTAGTCGCGAAAGTCATAGCTGTATTTGAGGTAGATCGCCTCGATCAACAAGCGCAATTCGATTTCGCTATTTCGCTCCACTGAATAAATGCGTTCCATTAAATGCGTTCCATCTTCGGCAACCACACGCGAATTAGCGAGAACAGGCGATCCAGGTCGATGGGCTTGGCCAGGTAATCATTGGAGCCCGCTTGCAGGCAGCGCTCCTGATCGTCCTTCATGGCCTTGGCCGTCACCGCAATGATCGGCAGCTTGCGCCAGCGCGGGTCCTTGCGGATCTCGATGGTGGCTTCGTAGCCATCCATCTCCGGCATCATCACGTCCATCAACACCAGATCGATGTCCTCGACTTCATTAAGCTTTTCAATCGCTTCACGGCCGTTTCGACCAATGACCACGACTGCACCCTTTTGCTCCAGGGCACTGGTGAGGGCGAAGATGTTGCGTACATCGTCGTCCACCAGCAATACCTTGCGCCCCTCGAAAACCTTGTCGCGGCTGCGCGCGGTCTTGAGCATCCTCTGCCGCTCATGGGACAACCTGGATTCGACTTTGTGCAGAAAGAGTGTCACCTCATCCAGCAAACGCTCGGGCGAGCGCGCCCCCTTGATGATGATCGAGCGCGAATACTTGCGCAGCTCGGCCTCTTCGTCTCGGGTCAGGTTGCGTGCGGTGTAGACGATCACCGGTGGGAACGAGCAGATATCTTCGGTGGACATGCGCTTGAGCAGGTCGTTGCCGAGCATGTCCGGCAGCTTCAAGTCGATGATCATGCAGTCGAAAATCGTCGTTCGCAGCAAGTTCAGGGCATCCTGTGCCAAGCCAACGGCAGTGATCTCGATATCATCGTCGCCGATCAGCCGGGCAATGCTGTCGCGCTGCAAATCATCGTCTTCGACCAGCAGGATGCGTTTGACCTTCTGGGTCAGCTTGGCTTCAAGACGGGCAAACACATCTTTGAGTTCTTCGCGAGTGGTCGGCTTGACTGCATACCCGATGGCGCCCATGTGCATCGCGGCCTCGACCCGGTCTTCCACCGAAATCACATGCACCGGAATGTGCCGGGTTTCAGCGTGCTCCTTCAGGCGTTGCAACACAGTCAACCCGGAATGATCCGGCAGACGCATGTCCAGCAGAATGGCGTCGGGGATGAACTCTACGGCCAGGTCGTAGCCTTCGTCGGCACCGTGGGCCACCAGGCACTGATAACCCAGTTCATGCGCCAGGTCGTAAAGGATATGCGCAAAGTTCGGCTCGTCTTCCACCACCAGAATGCACCGAGTGGCGAATGGCGCCTGGGTGCGATCGTCGTCGAAACGCGGGATATCAACGTCGGCAATCAGCGGCACCCGCGCGGCGGTCGGCATTCTCGGCGCAATGGCCACCGGCGTGGCTCTCATCGGCTCGACCGGCTCTTCGCCCGGTTCAACGTATTGCTGCGGCAAAACCAGCGTGAACACACTGCCCTGCCCAGGCTCGCTGGTGACACTGATGGAACCGCCCAGCAAGGTGGCCAAGTCACGGGAAATCGACAAGCCCAGGCCGGTACCGCCGTAACGGCGATTGGTGGTGCCATCGGCCTGGCGGAAGGCTTCGAAAATGCTGTCCTGCTGATCCTCGGCAATGCCAATCCCCGAATCGCGAATGATGAAAGCGATACCGTCGCCGGGCTGGCTGGCGACTGTCAGGCTGACGGTGCCTTTTTCGGTGAATTTCACCGCGTTGGACAGCAGGTTCTTGATGACCTGCTCCAGGCGCTGGCGGTCGGTGAAGATCATCATCGGCGCACCGGCCTGCACCTCGACCTGGAAATCCAGCTTCTTGTCGGCAGCCAATGGCTGGAACATCCCGCGCAAGCCATCCACCAGACGCGCGACACTGGTGTTCTCCGGTCGTATCTCAAGCTTGCCGGCCTCGACCTTGGAAATGTCGAGAATGTCGTTGATCAAGTTGAGCAAATCATTGCCGGCAGAGTAGATCGACTCAGCAAACTTGACCTGCTCGGCGCTGAGGTTTTCCTGAGGGTTTTCCGCCAGTAACTTGGCCAGGATCAACGAGCTGTTCAGCGGCGTGCGCAACTCGTGGGACATGTTGGCGAGGAATTCAGACTTGTACTTGCTCGAGCGCTGCAACTCTTCGGCGCGTTCTTCGAGCTGGGTCTGGGCCTGATTGAGCTCGGTGTTCTTCAGGTCCATCGCGTCGCGCTGCTCGGCCAGGATCCCGGCCTGCTCGGCGAGCTGTTCATTGGTTTGTTCAAGCTCTACCTGTTGGGTTTCCAGATTCGCCTGGGACTCCTTGAGAATCCGCGACTGTTCTTCCAGCTCTTCGTTGGCGGTCTTGAGTTCTTCCTGCTGAACTTGCAGCTCTTCATTGAGCTGCTGGGTTTCGGCCAGCACCTCCTGTAAGCGCTGGCGATAGCGAGCGGCCTCGATGGACGTGCCGATGTTGCCGGCAATCAGTTCAAGCAATTCGACATCGCGGTCAGTCAGCGGGCGCAAGAAGCCCAGTTCGATCACACCGTTGACCCGATCGTCGTCACTGGTCGGCACGACCAGCACGCTATGCGGCAGACCTTCGCCCAGGCCGGAGCTGACCTTGAAGTAATCGCTCGGTACGTTATCGAGACGGATCAAGCGCGCCTGGCTCGCTACCTGGCCGACAATGCCTTCATCGCTGTAAATCTGCTGATCAAGTGCTTCCTGCTCGCGGGAGAAACCGTAGGATGCAGTGCGTTTGAGGCCACCGTGTTCTTCACGAACATACATAGCCGCCACGGCCGTGCCAAGGTACTGCGCACAAAATTGCAAAATGTTGCGGCCCAGCAGATTAAGCGACAGTTGCCCCAACACTTGCTCGGCCAGTTCGGTCTGGCCATTGCGCAACCAGGCCTGCTGTTCCAGACGATGGGCGCTGGCCTCTTGCGCAGTGAGGTTGGCGCTGTAAATCTGCGAAAGGTTGAGCAAATCCCGACGGCCAATGTAGGCCAGCAATGCGCTGATACCGGCGATGAACAACAGATAAAGGCTGATGCTCCAGATCGTGGTGCGGCGCACGTCCTCGTTACGTGTGGTGCGCAACTGCTGCTCCATGGCGATCACGTCTTCGAATTGCTTGCGGATCTCATCGGTCAGCCGCTTGCCGCGCCCAGCCTTGACCGCGCCGCGGTAATCGCCGCTGGCACGTTGCAAATCGATCATTGTTATTGCGTAAGTGGCCCACTCATCCTGCAAGGCCTGGAGTCGGTGCAGGCGGTCGGTCTGCACCGGGTTGTCCGCAGTCAGTTCGAGCAAGGTGTTGAGGGAGACAATGATTCGCGGCTTGGCCGTCTCGTAAGGTTCAAGGAACTGCTCGTTGCCTGTGAGCAGGAAGCCGCGCATACCGGTTTCCAGATCGACGGTCAGCTTGATCGCTTCATTGGCGTTATTGATCACCCGGTCGGTGTGCTCGACCCACTGGATCACCGACAACAGGTAAGTGATCAGCGAGACAAAGAACACTGCACTGAGCACGCCGACACCCAACGGCAGGCTGACGTTGCGGCTCAGGAGTTTACGGAATCGTTGCTCATCAACCGAAGACGCGGATGTCATGGGGGAGCCTTGTCGAACTGTCGAAAACCACGGAGTTTGCCCCAAAAGTGGCACATTGATCCAATTTTCTGACACCTTTTCGCGCAAAATCCTACATTCCACTGCTCCGGCGCGAAGGAGCGGTTATCCTTGCCGGCACGCGTGCGGCTATTCTTTTTTCTACCGCGTGGGAACTTGTCGGGTTCCGTCACTTACTCAAGCAAGAACCCGGCGATTTCGATCGACCGGCAACCGTGAATTCAACCTTTGAGAGCCCACTATGTCCGCCGAAAAATCCATCATCCTGGTAGTCGAAGACGACGACATCGTGCGTATGCTGATAGTCGATGTCCTTGAGGAGCTGGAATTCAAGGTGTTGGAGGCCGACGGGTGCGAGCAGGCGCTGGAGTTTCTCAACGACGAGGATCAATACATCGATCTGATGATGACCGACGTCGGGTTGCCGGTGATGGATGGCCGTGAACTGGCCACCCAGGCCCGAATGGTTCGCCCTAAATTGCTGATCCTGTTCGCCAGCGGCTATGCCGAGAGCATCGATGTGCCTGAAGGCATGCAGGTGATCGGCAAGCCGTTTTCCATTGATCAGCTGCGCGACAAGGTCAAAGGCATGCTTGCCTGAGACTGGTATCTTCGCTCCCCCGTTTTCTCCCCCCGGCCCTCTACCCGCACCAAGGAATACCCGTTCATGACTCAGCCCCACGCAACCAAAGTCCTGGTTATTGGTTACGTCTGGCCCGAGCCCCGCTCTTCTGCGGCCGGCGGGCACATGATGCAAATTCTCGAGACTTTTTTGCAGCAGGGCTGGGACATTACATTCAGTAGCCCGGCCGGCACCGGCGAACACCGGGCAGATCTCGGCACTTTGGGCATTCGCGAAGTCCCGATCGAATTGAACAACAGCCGTTTCGACACCTTTATCAGTGAACTGGCCCCGGATATCGTTCTGTTCGATCAGTTCATGATGGAAGAACAGTTCGGCTGGCGCGTTGAACAATACTGCCCCGCTGCCTTGCGCGTGCTTGAGACCTCCGATCTGCGAAGCCTGCGAGATGCCCGCCATCAACGCCTCAAGGAGCGTTTGAAGGCCAGCGACGACGCCAATGACTTCAATGAAGTGTTCGCCTCGGCGTTGCGTGAAGAGTTTGAGCACATGGCCGAGACCGATCTGGCCAAACGGGAAATCGCAGCGATTTATCGTTGCGACTTGAATCTGATGATCTCCGAAGTGGAGATCGAATTGCTGGTCGAACAATTCAAGCTGCCGCGTAATTTGCTGCACTGGTGTCCACTCATGGTCGATCTACCGAGCGTGCCGCCGGCGGCTTTTGAAGACCGGGCGCACTTTCTCAGTATCGGTAACTTTCGACATGCGCCGAACTGGGATGCGGTGCTCTGGATGAAAACCGCGATCTGGCCGCTGATCCGTGCGCAACTGCCCGACGCTCAGTTACACATTTACGGCGCGTACACACCGCCCAAGGCGACTGCATTGCACAATCCCGGCCAGGGGTTCCATGTCATGAATTGGGCGGAAGATGCGTTAGACGTCATGTCTGGCGCGCGGATTTGTCTGGCGCCTCTCCGTTTCGGTGCCGGTATCAAAGGCAAGATTGTCGACGCCATGTTGTGTGGCACACCCACGATCACAACGCCCATCGGCGCCGAAGCGATGCACGGCGAACATCTCTGGCCCGGCGCCGTGGCCCGGACAGCACAGGCGTTCGCCGATTGCGCGGTTCGGCTGTACAAGGATGAAGCACTTTGGACCGACGCCCAATCCTTGGGACAGACGTTGCTGGCCGATCGTTATCGACAGTCTGTACATGGCCCGGCATTGATTGAAAAGTTGCTGCACTGCCAACAACACTTGGCACACCTTAGAAGCGATAACTTTACCGGCAGCATGTTGCGTCATCACCACCACAAAAGTACGCAATACATGGCGCAATGGATTGAAGCTAAAAATCGAAACCCGCTATAGAACTGACTAGTCCGCTACTGCTGGAGCGCCACCAGCATGAAGGCGGTTTACGGGCGCAGATTGCATGAGACGGCATAAGCGAAAATCGTGGCAGGCTGGCACAGCAGTCGCCAAAAGAGGCATGATCCGATAGCGAAAACAAGAAAAGCGCCCTGACATGACTCGAACAGCCCGCGTGACAGACCCCTCTTACGAACTGATGGACGACCATAACGGGTTGTCCATCATCTATCGTCAGCACGGTTTTCCCTGCCCGTTGGTGCGCTGGCATTTTCACAAGGAATACGAGCTGCACCTGATCGTCGCCAGCGCCGGCAAAGTGTTCATCGGCGACTACATCGGCAACTTCTATCCTGAAACGCTGTTCCTCACCGGCCCCAACCTGCCCCACAACTGGATCAGCCAGGTGGCCGAAAACGAAGTGGTGCCCAAACGCGACATGTTGGTCAACTTTACGGACGAGTTGTTCGACAGCGGCCACTTGGTATTTGCCGAGCTCAAGACGCTGGCGCCGCTGTTGGAGCGCGCCCAGTACGGTATCGAGTTTCGCTGCAAGCGCACCATTCGCCAGGCCATGACGTTGATGCAACGTATTGCCGACACCAAAGGCGTGACCCGCCTCGGGCACTTTTTCATTTTGCTGGAGTTGCTGGCGGCCTCTGACGACTATCAGCTGCTGTCCGGGGCCACGACGCCGCAATTGGCCGACGAGCACAACATCGATCGCACCAATCGGGCGGTGGATTACATCTTCGCGCATTACGCCCGGGACCTGCCGCTGGAGGAAGTCGCCGAGCACCTTGGCATGAAGCCGACTTATTTCAGTCGAGTGTTCAAGCAAGCCACCGGCCGCTGTTTCATCGAGTTCGTCAATCGCCTGCGCATCAGTAAATCCTGTGAGCTGCTGGCCGATGGCGACAAACCGGTGACCGATGTGTGTTTCGAATCGGGCTTCAACAATATTTCCAACTTCAATCGGCGTTTTCAGCAGCTCAAGGGCATGACGCCGTCGCATTACCGGCGATTGGCCGTGCAGCGGCTGACTGAGCAGAACCTGGGTTAAACGCCTGAAAACCTATACGGATACCATAGGGTGCAACTGCTGAAAAGCCGTTCCCTGCACCTCTCCCTCCAAACATCAGTGCAAATTAGTATCGATCGAAGTGCGATGGATGATTTGTCACGTCATCAATAGAAGGCTGTAATCAGTGCACATTCTTCCCTCCGCAGGAAGACACAAAAACAATAACTGTCCTTCTGTAACCCGCGGGGTGCAGAAAAGGAGTGCACGATGCAACCTTCTGTAAAAGCTCTGCTTGCCCTCACCTGCATGACCCTTAGCAGCGTCAGCCTCGGCGCCCAAACCCTGACCATCGCCACCGTCAACAACAGCGACATGATCCGCATGCAAAAACTCTCGAAAACCTTCGAGACCGAGCATCCGGACATCAAGCTCAATTGGGTGGTGCTGGAAGAAAATGTCTTGCGCCAACGCCTGACCACTGACATCGCCACTCAGGGCGGACAGTTCGATGTGCTGACCATCGGCATGTACGAAGCCGCACTCTGGGGTGCCAAGGGTTGGCTGGAGCCGATGAAGGACTTGCCGGCCAGCTACGCCCTCGACGACGTGTTCCCGTCGGTGCGTGAAGGCCTGTCGGTCAAGGGTTCGCTGTATGCGTTGCCGTTCTACGCCGAAAGCTCCATCACCTATTACCGCACCGATCTGTTCAAGGATGCCGGGCTGACCATGCCCGAGCACCCGACCTGGACCCAGATCAGCGAATTCGCCAGCAAACTCACCCATAAGGATAAAGAACAGTACGGCATCTGCCTGCGCGGCAAGGCCGGCTGGGGCGAGAACATGGCGCTGATCACCACCGTCGCCAATGCCTATGGTGCGCGCTGGTTCGATGAGAAGTGGCAACCGGAATTCACCGGCCCCGAGTGGAAAAATGCGCTGAACTTTTATGTCAAGACCATGAAAGACTCCGGTCCACCCGGCGCCTCCAGCAACGGTTTCAACGAAAACCTGGCGCTGTTCAACAGTGGCAAATGCGCAATTTGGGTGGATGCCAGCGTCGCTGGCTCCTTCGTCACCGACAAGACCCAAAGCAAGGTCAGCGACCACGTCGGCTTCACCTACGCACCGCACGAAACCACCGACAAGGGCTCAGCCTGGTTGTATTCCTGGGCGCTGGCGATTCCGACCAGTTCCAAGGCCAAGGACGCCGCGAAAACCTTCAGCGCCTGGGCCACTTCCAAGGAGTATGGAGCGTTGGTTGCAGAGAAAGACGGCATTGCCAACGTACCACCAGGTACCCGCGCTTCGACGTACAGCGATGAGTACATGAAGGCTGCGCCGTTCGCCAAGGTGACCCTTGAGTCGCTGAAAGCTGCGGACCCGAGCAAACCGACCCTCAAACCCGTGCCCTACATCGGCATCCAGTTGGTGACCATTCCGGAGTTCCAGGCCGTGGGCACCCAGGTCGGCAAATTGTTCTCGGCAGCGCTGATCGGTCAGACCACGGTCGACCAGGCCCTGACCGCTGCCCAGCAAACCACCGAACGTGAAATGAAGCGCGCCGGTTATCCCAAGTAACCTTGAGCCCTTGTAGGAGCGAGGCTTGCCCGCGAAAGCGTTCTGTCAGTCGATAAAGATGGTGAATCTGACGGCCTCTTCGCGGGCAAGCCTCGCTCCTACAGTTGATCTTCATCTACCTGTTCTCAATCGGTTTTACACCATGAATATTTCAACTACCAACGCTCACATGGACATTCCCCAGCCGGTGCGTAAAAGCCGGTTGGCCAACCCCGGCTGGTTCCTGGTCAGCCCCTCGGTGGCGTTGTTGCTGCTGTGGATGATCGTGCCGCTGGGCATGACCGTTTACTTCTCGCTGATCCGCTACAACCTGCTTTACCCCGGTGAAAACCAGTTCGTCGGGCTGGAGAACTTCAGCTACTTCCTCAGCGACTCGGGGTTCCTGCCCGGCGCCACCAACACCTTGTTGCTGGTCGGCAGCGTGCTGTTGATCAGTGTGGTGTTCGGGGTGCTGATCAGTGCGCTGCTGGAGGCCAGTGAGTTTCTCGGTCGCGGCATCGTGCGGGTGATGCTGATCTCGCCGTTTTTCATCATGCCCACCGTCGGGGCGCTGATCTGGAAGAACCTGATTTTCCACCCGGTCTCGGGGATCCTCGCCTACGTCTGGAAACTGTTCGGCGCGCAGCCGGTGGACTGGCTGGCGCATTACCCGCTGCTGTCGATCATCATCATTGTCTCCTGGCAATGGCTGCCCTTTGCGATCCTGATCCTGATGACCGCCATGCAGTCGCTCGACCAGGAACAGAAGGAAGCCGCGCGCCTGGACGGTGCCGGCCCGATCGCGATTTTCTGGCACCTGACCCTGCCGCACCTGGCGCGGCCGATTGCGGTGGTGGTGATGATCGAAACCATCTTCCTGCTCTCGGTGTTCGCCGAAATCTTCACCACCACCAACGGTGGCCCCGGCTACGCCTCGACCAACCTGGCCTACCTGATCTACAACCAGGCGCTGGTGCAGTTCGACGTCGGCATGGCGTCCGCCGGCGGCTTGATCGCGGTGGTGATCGCCAACATCGCGGCCATCGTGCTGGTGCGGATGATCGGCAAAAACCTGACTGACAAAGCCTGAGGCCTGCGCCATGACCCTTCAACAATCCCGCCGTCTGCAAAGCCTGCTGCTCGGCACCCTGGCCTGGGCCATCGCGATCCTGATCTTCTTTCCGATCTTCTGGATGGTGATGACCAGTTTCAAAACCGAAATCGACGCGTTCGCCACGCCACCGCAGTTCATCTTCACCCCGACGCTGGAGAATTACCTGCACATCAACGAGCGCAGCGATTACTTCAGCTTCGCCTGGAACTCGGTGGTGATTTCCTTCAGCGCCACGGCCCTGTGCCTGCTGATCGCGGTGCCGGCGGCGTACTCGATGGCGTTCTACGAAACCCAGCGTACCAAAGGCACGCTGCTGTGGATGCTCTCCACCAAAATGCTGCCACCGGTGGGCGTGCTGATGCCGATCTACCTGCTGGCCAAGAGTTTGGGCCTGCTCGACACGCGCATCGCGCTGATCGTGATCTATACGCTGATCAACCTGCCGATCGTGGTCTGGATGATTTACACCTACTTCAAAGACATCCCCAAAGACATCCTCGAAGCCGCGCGCCTCGACGGCGCCACGCTGTGGCAGGAAATGCTCCGGGTGCTGTTGCCGATCGCCAAGGGTGGCCTGGCGTCCACGGTGCTGCTGTCGCTGATCCTGTGCTGGAACGAGGCGTTCTGGTCGCTGAATTTGACCTCGTCGAAAGCCGCGCCACTGACCGCGTTGATCGCCTCCTACTCAAGTCCCGAAGGTCTGTTCTGGGCCAAGTTGTCGGCGGTGTCGACGCTGGCCTGCGCGCCGATCCTGATCTTCGGCTGGATCAGCCAGAAACAATTGGTCCGCGGCCTGTCGTTCGGCGCCGTGAAATAAACGCCCCAACCCCTGTAGGAGCACGGCTTGCCGGCGAAGGCGATCTCCCGGACGCCTTCGCCGGCAAGTCGGATCGCCGCACCGCTGGCTCCTACAAAAAGCCCGTCCGGCTCAAATGAATAAAAACAAGCGGAGGCCCATCACCATGGCCAACCTGACAATCAAGAATCTGCAAAAAGGCTTCGAAGGCTTTTCCATCATCAAGGGCATCGACCTGGAGGTGAACGACAAAGAATTCGTGGTGTTCGTAGGCCCGTCGGGCTGCGGCAAATCCACGTTGCTGCGCCTGATCGCCGGCCTGGAAGAAGTCAGCGGCGGCACCATCGAGCTCGATGGGCGCGATATCACTGAAGTCAGCCCGGCCAAGCGCGACCTGGCGATGGTGTTTCAGACCTACGCCCTGTACCCGCACATGAGCGTGCGCAAAAACATGTCGTTTGCCCTCGACCTGGCCGGCGTACCGAAAGCCGAGGTTGAGAAGAAAGTCGGCGAAGCGGCGCGCATCCTCGAACTCGGGCCGATGCTGGAGCGCAAGCCGAAGCAACTCTCGGGCGGTCAACGTCAGCGAGTCGCCATCGGCCGCGCCATCGTGCGCAATCCGAAAATCTTCCTGTTCGACGAACCGCTGTCCAACCTTGACGCCGCCCTGCGGGTACAGATGCGTCTGGAACTGTTGCGCCTGCACAAGGAACTGCAAGCCACGATGATCTACGTGACCCACGACCAGGTCGAAGCCATGACCATGGCCGACAAGGTGGTCGTACTCAATGGCGGCAAAGTCGAACAAGTCGGCTCGCCGCTGGATTTGTATCACCAGCCCGCCAACCTGTTTGTCGCCGGGTTCCTTGGTACGCCGAAAATGGGCTTCCTCAAGGGCAACGTCACCCGCGTCGACAGCCAGAGCTGCGAAGTGCTGCTGGACGCCGGCACCCGCATCACGTTGCCGCTGAGCGGTGTCAACCTGAGCATCGGTGGCGCGGTCACCCTGGGCATTCGCCCAGAACACCTGAACCTCGCGCAAACCGGCGACTGCACCTTGCAGGTCACGGCGGACGTCAGCGAACGGCTGGGCAGCGACACCTTCTGCCACGTCGTGACCTCGTCCGACGAAGCCTTGACCATGCGCGTTCGCGGCGATCTGGCCAGCCGTTATGGCGAGACGCTGAGCCTGCACCTGGACGCCGAACACTGCCATTTATTCGATGCCGACGGCGTGGCGCTGACCCGCCCGTTGCGCGTTGCCGCCTGATTGTCGCGGCCTGATTTCAGAGAGCATGTGATGAAACTCAATAAACAGAACCTCAACCGCCTCGACCCTGAGGTAGCCCTGCCCGCCTACGCCCTGAGCGACACCCGCCAAGGCATCGCGCACATCGGCGTCGGCGGTTTCCACCGGGCGCATCAGGCGTATTACACCGATGCGTTGATGAATACCGGCGAAGGCCTGGACTGGGCCATCTGCGGTGTCGGCCTGCGCGCCGAAGACCGCCGCGCCCAAAGCGATCTCAAAGAACAGGATTACCTCTTCACCCTGTTCGAGCTGGGCGATACCGACGACACCGAAGTCCGGGTGATCGGCGCGATTCGCGACATGCTGCTGGCCGAAGACGGCGCGGCAGCGCTGATCGACAAACTCGCCAGCCCCGAGATCCGTATCGTTTCGCTGACCATCACCGAGGGCGGCTACTGCATCGACGACAGCAACGGCGAGTTCATGGCCCAGCTGCCGCAGATCCAGCACGACCTGGCACACCCGGACGCACCGAAAACCGTGTTCGGTTTTCTCTGCGCCGCGTTGGCCAAACGCCGAGCAGACGGCACGCCTGCGTTCACCTTGATGTCCTGCGATAACCTGCCGCACAACGGCGCAGTCACCCGTAAAGCGTTGCTTGCGTTTGCCGCCCTGCGCGATGCCGATCTGCGGGACTGGATCGCCAGCAATGTCAGTTTTCCGAACGCGATGGTCGACCGCATCACGCCGATGACCAGCACCGAACATCGCCTGCAACTGGCCGACAAACATGCGCTCGACGATGCCTGGCCGGTGGTCTGCGAACCCTTCGTGCAATGGGTGCTGGAAGACAAGTTCGTCAACGGCCGTCCGGCCTGGGAAAAGGTCGGCGTGCAGTTCACCGACGACGTCACGCCTTACGAAGAGATGAAGATCAAACTGCTTAACGGCAGTCACTTGGCACTCACTTATCTGGGTTTTTTGAAGGGTTACCGCTTCGTTCACGAAACCATGAACGACCCGCTGTTCGTGCGCTACATGCGTGCCTACATGGACCTGGACGTGACCCCACAACTGTCACCCATGCCGGGGATTGACCTGACCGAGTACAAGAACACCCTGGTGGCGCGTTTCTCCAATCAGGCGATTGCCGATCAGCTGGAGCGTGTGTGTTCGGACGGTTCGTCGAAGTTTCCGAAGTTCACCGTGCCGACGATCAATCGATTGATTGTTGATGGGCAGGAGACCAAACGTGCGGCCTTGGTGGTAGCGGCTTGGGCCCTGTATTTGAAGGGCGTGGACGAGAATGGCGATACCTACGCGATTCCTGATCCGCGCGCGGCGTTTTGTCAGGCGCTGGTGGCGGATGACGCGTTGATCACTCAGCGGATGCTGGAAGTCGAGGAGATCTTTGGCACGGCGATTCCTCATTCACCCGAGTTTGTGGCGGCGTTTGAGTGGTGCTGTAACAGCTTGCGGGATGTGGGTGTGACGCGGACGTTGGAAAAAATCCTCGCCGCTTGATCGTTCCCACGCTCTGCGTGGGAATGCAGCCCGGGACGCTCCGCGTCCCATTCAGAAACGGACGCAGAGCGTCCATTGGGGCATTCCCACGCAGAGCGTGGGAACGATCTGTGCGGGGCACACATGACAAACCAACAACTATTCCTCGGCATCGACTGCGGCACCCAAGGCACCAAAGCCATCGTCCTCGACGCCATCAGCGGTCAGGTGCTGGGCCAGGGTGCCGCCGCCCATACCTTGATCACCGGCGCCAACGGCCGCCGCGAGCAAGACACTTCCCAATGGCTGGAAGCCTTCGCGCTTGCCACGCGCCGTGCATTGCTCGCGGCGAAGGTCGACGGCCAGGACATCCTCGGCATCGGCGTCTCCGGCCAGCAACATGGGCTGGTGCTGCTCGACGACCAAGGCCAGGTGCTGCGTCCGGCCAAGCTTTGGTGTGACACCGAATCCACCCCGGAAAACGACCGTCTGCTTGCCCATCTGGGTGGCGAAAAAGGTTCGCTGGAACGCCTCGGCGTGGTCATCGCGCCGGGCTACACCGTGTCCAAACTGCTCTGGACCAAAGAACAGCACCCGCAGATTTTCGCTCGCATCGCGCGCACCCTGCTGCCCCATGACTACCTCAACTATTGGCTCACCGGCCGCAGTTGCAGTGAGTACGGCGACGCCTCGGGCACCGGGTATTTCAACGTACGCACCCGCCAGTGGGACTTGCAACTGCTGCGCGACATTGATTCCACCGGGCGTCTGCAAGCCGCGCTGCCAGAGTTGATCGATGCCCATCAAGCGCTCGGTACGATCCTGCCCAGCATCGCTGAACACCTGGGCATCAACCCGCAGGCGCTGGTCTCCAGCGGCGGTGGCGACAACATGATGGGCGCCATCGGCACGGGCAACATCAAACCCGGCGCAATCACCATGAGCCTCGGTTCTTCGGGGACGGTGTACGCCTATGCTGATCAACCGACCGTCAGTCCGGACGCTTCAGTCGCAACGTTCTGCTCCTCCAGTGGTGGCTGGCTGCCGCTGATCTGCACCATGAACCTGACCAATGCCACCGGTGTGATTCGCGAGTTGTTCGAGCTGGATATCGCGCCGTTCAACGCCCTCGTTGAGCAAGCGCCAATCGGTGCCGAAGGCGTGTGCATGATGCCGTTCCTCAACGGCGAGCGTGTCCCCGCCCTGCCCCATGCCACCGGTAGCTTACTGGGATTGACGATGACCAACCTGACCCAGGCCAACCTGTGCCGCGCTGTGGTGGAAGGCACCACCTTCGGGTTGCGTTATGGACTGGACCTGCTGCGCCAGAATGGCTTACAAAGCCTGCGCATCTGCCTGATTGGCGGCGGCTCGAAAAGCCCGGTGTGGCGGCAGATCGTCGCTGACATCATGAACACTCCGGTGATCTGCACCGAACAAAGCGAAGCCGCAGCCCTCGGCGCGGCGATTCAGGCGGCGTGGTGCACGTCCTGGGCAAACGGGCATGAACACAGCCTGGCGGATCTTTGCGAGCGTTGCGTGAAGCTCGATCCGGCCAGCGAAACCTTGCCGATCGCCGACAATGTGGCAGCCTGTCAGCAGGCCTACGAACGCTATCAACAGCATGTCGCAACCCTTTAAAGAGTGAATAACTATGTACCTGGTGTGTGGCGAAGCGCTGTTCGATTTCTTCAGTGAAGACGACGCCAGCGGCCTGGCTTCAAAGGTGAATTTCAAGGCGATTGCCGGTGGTTCGCCGTTCAACGTGGCGGTCGGTTTGCGCCGTTTGGGGGTGGAGGCTGCGCTGTTTGCCGGCCTGTCCACCGACTACCTCGGCCGGCGCTTGCAGCAGGTGTTGCAGGATGAAGGTGTGCGCCCGGATTACCTGGTGGATTTCGCTGCGCCTACGACCCTGGCGATGGTTGCCGTCGGTGCCAATGGTTCACCTCATTACAGCTTCCGGGGCGAAGGCTGCGCTGATCGTCAGCTAAAAACCGAGCATCTGCCGGAACTGGGACCTGACGTGCGCGGCCTGCACATTGGCTCGTTTTCGCTGGTTGTTCAGCCGATTGCTGACACGCTGCTGGCACTGGTACGCCGGGAAAGCGGCAAACGTTTGATCAGTCTTGATCCGAACGTACGGCTCAACCCTGAGCCGAATATCGACCTGTGGCGTTCGCGTGTTGCCACCTTGGTTGAGCTGGCTGACCTGATCAAAGTCAGCGATGAGGATTTGAGCCTGTTGTACCCCGAGCAGGATCCGCAACGGGTGATTGAAGGCTGGCTGCGGCATCGCTGTCAGTTGGTGTTTCTGACCCGTGGTGGCGAGGGGGCGACGGTGTTCAGCAAGGGCCATGGTTCGTGGTCGGTGTCGGCGTGTTCGGTGAAGATTGCCGATACCGTGGGGGCTGGCGATACGTTTCAGGCGGCGCTGATTACCTGGCTGACCGAGCAGCAGCTGGACTCGGTTGAGGGCGTGCAATCGCTCGGCCGCGAGCAGATCGACGGGATGCTGAAGTTTGCAGTGCAGGCCGCGGCGCTGACCTGCAGCAAGACCGGGCCGGATTTGCCGTATCGTCATCAGCTAATCTGACTGATCATTCCCCTCCCAGACAAGCCGGCTCCACAGGAGCCTGGCTTGTTCGTTGAGGTATAGCGTCAGACCGGCGCCTTCCACCCCATCATCCGCTGCTGAGCAACCTTCAGCAAATCGCACCCATCCTGCGTCAGCAGATAAAGCGCATGCGTAATGTGCGGAATGTCTTGAACATCACCGTTCCTGAAACACTGGCAATGGAGCGTTTCAAGTAACTGGCTGGAGGCTCGGATGCGCTGTAAAGCGGCTTCGAGTATGTCTTGGGGATCGGCCTCTGTATCGATGACCATTGGGTTTGAGTCGGTAACGCTGCTTTTGATTGAGCGATAGCGATCGGGAAACGGATTTAGCGTTGGCATAGTAATTACTCGAGTATTAATTAGTAATCGCCAGCGCCGTGACCAAACGATGGAGGCGGCTGTGTACAGGCTTGGTCAACCGCTAACACTCAAAACGGCTCGCCCGAAAGCGTCCTGCACACAGCCACCATTGCAACGCACTACGAGACGTAGAAGTCCGCAGCGCGAATGATGGCACATATATGTGCAGTGTTAATCAGGTGACCAAACCTGTTCGCTGATTTTGCAGCGACGCCAAACAGTAAACGCTGGTGGCTTGCCGGCGAAAGACGACAAAGCGCCCGAGCGTGTAGGACCGGGCCGAAGCTCCCTCAGTTTTTTTACCTGTATGAATTCTCTGTCAGAAACATCATCGCGACAGACGGCATTCAGCGGGGTTAACCATCGCTTAACCCCGCGGTCCAAACCTTTACTGGACCGCACGCCTTCAGACTCTTCTGACGCCCAGTGCGGCAGGTTCGGCGCCTCACACGCCGAGCTGACTTTACGCCTGCACCGGAGACCCTTCATGAACATGCACACTTTGCTGATGACCACCGCCCTCGCCTGCACCGCGTTCGCCGGCCTGGCTCAGGCCAATGACACTTCAACTTCCCAGGCCGTGCCCTATCACTATGGCATGCCGCTTCACGTGGGTAAGGTCGTTGCCATGACTGAACCGAATACGCTGGAGTGCAAAGTGATAACGGCGGAGATGAAGTACATCGACACCTCGGGCAAACCTGCAGAAATCACCTACCTGAAGTTTTCCGACGCTTGCAGTTATCAAAACTGACTGAAAGGTCTGATTCAACACGTTGCGGTATTCCTTTAAGGGGTTCTGGCGCTATGCTCTGCGCCTACCCCCACTGCCGCAAGGATTCGCCATGCAGTTATCGTTTCGTACCTTGTCGACCTTCACGTCCTTTCTGTGTTTTTTGCTGGCCCTGGTCTGGGGTTTGATACCAGACGGGTTGCTGTCAACCTGGAGCATCGAATACTCGTTGGCGGTGGGCGTAGTCGCGCGGCGCAGCGCGGTGCTGTTCGCGGCGTTGGGCGTGATGTTTTATCTGGTTCGAAACGAGCCGCCTTCGATTACCCGCCATGCGTTGAGCAATGGCTTCATGGTCGGCTGTTGGGGGTTGGCAGTACTGGGCTTCGGCGAATGGCTCAATGGCCATGCCGGTCCGGGCATATTGCTTGCAGTGGTGGTCGAGCTGGCGCTGGGCCTGGCGTTTTTCCAGGCCAAGCGCGTGTCGGTAGAACTCGAAACCGTGGGTTAAAGCGCTTTCCTGTCTGGATGCAGGGGCCGGGCATCGGCCTGACGCTGCATGTCAGAACGCAGTCCAGCAATCAGGTCATTGATTTCTCGACAACCATTTAGCTGTTTGGCATTTATTCCTGTCTTCATTAGATCGAGGTGATCGGTTTCACGATCGGAATACACCTTAACGGTCATCGACAGGTCCGGCGACAGCGTGCATTGACAACGTTTCGGCAGAAAACTGCTTTCAATGATATTGCGAAGTTCCAAGGCAGAAAGAAACATGGCGACCCTCTCCTTAATGTGAGACTGCCAATCAACTATCGACACTGACTCAATGAAATCCCCGGTCAGCTCAAGACCAACTACAGCATAAAACATGCCCAGGATTTCGCCCTGCAGCTCATCGGTAAATCAAAGATTTAGCGAAACCACCGCTAAATGGCCTCATGCAGTCTGCAAGAAAGGCCGGTTGTGCCCCTGCAATTTGCACACATCTCTGAGTTTGCATTCGCAGCTGACGGCAGTAAGAATGCGGCCAGACATTCAGTATCCGCCGCCCCCACACACACGCAAGGAGGCACGATGGGTTCGTTGACCTTAATCACTACCGTTGGGCTGATTGTTGCTGAACTATCGACCCGATGAGCACGCTGCTGGCCTGCCCGGAGGGCACGAGCAAAAAGAACTTCGTGCCCGTGGTCGGCGACGGGTTCATGCTCCGCTACAACAGCAAACTGCCGATCGTGCTCTACGTGCCTAAAGACGTCGAAGTCCGCTACCCGATAGGGTCGGCGTCGAGCAAGGTCGAGAAAGCATCCAGGAATAACTCGCCACAGGAGCACTATTTTGATTACCTGCCACGTCAAATATGTGATCGACCCGTATCAACTCAGTGAATTCGAAGCCTACGCCAAGGCCTGGCTCGGCATCGTCGAGCGGTTGGGCGGTACGCACCACGGGTACTTCCTGCCTTCGGAGGGCGCGAGCAATATCGCCTACTGCCTGTTCAGTTTTCCTTCGCTGGCGGACTACGAAAGCTACCGGCATATCGCGATGACTGACGCCGAAAGCACCGCGCTCGTGGCTTCGCTGGTCGATAAACAGTTTATCGTCAGTTATGAGCGGACCTTCCTGCGCCCACTGCTGGCCTGACATCCCTTATACCGGGGCGCCGCTCAATGCGGCGCGTTCGGCCACATGCCGCAAACTATCAAAATTGATGTTCGCCCCCGAGTCGATGGCGACCAGGGTCTGACCTCGGCTACCGGTTTGCGCCACATATTTTTTGATTCCGGCCACGGCCAATGCACCAGAAGGTTCGGTGATCGAGCGGGTATCGTCGTAGATGTTCTTGATGGCGGCGCAGAGTTCATCGTTGCTCACTGTGATCACTTCATCGACGCAGAACCGGCAGACTTCGTAGCCATAAGCGCCGATCTTCGCCACTGCCACGCCATCGGCGAAGTTTCCTACACTGGGCAGGACAACTCGCTCACCTGCCTGTAATGCGGCGTACAGACAGGCGGAATGTTCTGACTCGACGCCGATGATGCGGACTTCAGGTCGCAGGTATTTGACGTACGCCGCAATGCCAGCGATCAGGCCACCACCCCCCACTGGGACGAAGATCGCGTCCAGCGGACCTTGATGCTGACGCAGGATTTCCATGGCGACGGTGCCCTGCCCGGCGATCACGTCCGGGTCATCGAAGGGCGAGACAAAGGTGCGACCGGTTTGCCGCGCCAGGCTCAGTGCATGTTCCAGCGCAAACTGAAAACTCTCGCCATACAGCACCGCGTCGGCGCCCCGACTGCGCACACCGAGCACCTTCAACTCCGGCGTCGTGCATGGCATCACAATCGTTGCGGCGATCCCCAATTCACGCGCCGCCAGCGCCACGCCCTGGGCATGATTGCCTGCCGAAGCCGTGATCACGCCGCGAGCCTTTTGCTCATCGCTCAGTTGCACCAGTTTGTTGTAGGCACCGCGAATCTTGAAGGAAAAGGTCGGCTGCAAGTCTTCGCGCTTGAGCAAGATCTGATTGCCGAGGGCCTCGGACAGCGCCGGTGCCATTTGCAGCGGCGTACGCACCGCAAGTTCATACACTGGCGCGGCAAGGATCTTTTTCACGTATTGCTCAAGCAAGGCCTGCTGGGCGGGGATGCTGCTCATGGTGGTCTCCTGACTTTGATCGGAGCCCAAGAGACAGAAAGTAAAAACCCGCCTCTAGGGCGGGTTGGGTGCTGCAATCGTGAGCTAGCCCGCCAAATAAGGAATGGCGGTAATAATGCTTGGCTGGCAGCGCAATACGGTGGAAGTCATGGCTGGAAATTAGCCGGGCGCTGATGGCAAGTCAATGGCCAATTTTCCTCGGCCGCTGTAGGCTGACGATTCTGCTCATCGTCCCAAGGAAGGAAACCATGAAGTCTGTCGCCCTGCCCCTCATTGCCCTTATTGCCTTCGCGGGTTACACCGTTTCGGTGATGCTCCAGGCCGAGCAGTCGTTAATCGATTTCGGCATCAGCCTGATGTTGCGACCTGATACTGCGCAGGTGGTGATTGATTTGTACCTGCTGGCGACATTAGCCGGCGTGTGGATGTACAAGGATGCACGCAAGCGCGGGCAGTCAGCGTTGTCGGTGATGCCCTACTGGCTGATCACGGCGATTTTTGTGTCCGTTGGGCCGTTGTTGTACCTCGTCGTCCGTGGCTTGCAGGATCGGAGAAAGGCCGTCACTTTGCCAACCGCCTGAGCCCGAGCACCATCACTCCAGCTCCAATCATCATCGCGGTCAGAAACAGCGGATATGAAACCCACCACGGCACGCCCGCCGTCATCATGCTGAACTCGGACATGCCGCCAATACTTGCAATCAGGTTCAGCGGCAGAAACACCACATTGATCAACGTCAGTTTGCGCAGCAGGTTGTTCATGCTGTTGTTCATCAGGTTGCCCCGGGCGTCGATGAGGCCAGAGAACACCGTGGAGTAAATTTCCGCCTGTTTGTAGCACTGGTTGTTTTCGATGATCAGGTCGTCGATCAGCCCAATGGCTTCGGCGCTGAAATGTTCCTTTGCGGCGTGATTGCGCAACCGGGTCAGGACTGCGCCGTTGCTGTGAATCGCGTTGATGTAATAGATCAGGCTTTCGCTGAGGTTGAACATCTGGATCAGGTGCTGGTTCTGCATCGACGCGTTGAACTTCTGCTGCAATTCCCGGGCAACCAGCTTGATCACCTTCAGGTGGCCCAAATAGTGATGGATGTTGTTGAACAGCAGGTCGAGCAACACATCCAGCGGCGTGTTCAGAGGCTGGCGCATGCCGAGGCCACTGAGCGGCGAGTCGTCGGTGGCGATCACCAGCAAACGATGCTCGGAAAACAGCAAACCGCAGGACGACACTTCGAAGGCCAGGCTGCCGTCACCGGAATAGTTTTCCGGGCGTTTCCAGATCAGGAACAGGTTGTCGGGGTGAAACTCGATGCGTGACACCTCGTCGGGGTCCAGGGCCGAGGCCAGGGCGTGTTCATCGACTTTGAAATGGCTGTGCAGCAAGTCCCGCTCGGCCGCATCGGGGTTATTGAACAGCATCACTTCGGCGTCCAGCCGTTCGACCGCTTTCAGGGCGCCGTGAATCAGTTGAAAGCTCTTGATCATCCGCCGCTCACCACGCCTGGCCGCGGCGCTTGAGTTCCAGGCGACGAACGAACTCTTCCAACACCAGCGAATACAGATCGTCCTGCAAGTAAGCGTCTTCGATGCCGGCGTCCATGTTCGGGTTGTCGTTGACCTCGATCACCACCACTTTGTCGCCGGACTGCTTGAGATCGACACCGTAGAGGCCATCGCCGATCAGGTTCGCAGTCTTCACCGCCAGTTCCACCACCGCCCGCGGGGCTTCGTGAACGGCCAGGGTGCGGCATTCGCCGTTGATGTCCTGGCCCTTGGCCTTGTGGTTGTAGATCTGCCAATGGCCCTTGGACATAAAGTACTGGCAGGCAAAGATCGGTTTTCGGTTGAGTACGCCGATGCGCCAGTCGTATTCGGTGTAGAAGAACTCCTGGGCCAGCAACAGCACGGAATGTTCAAACAGTTCGGCCGTGGCTTCGAGCAAGGCTTGCTGGCTTTCGACCTTGATCACACCCCGAGAAAAACAGCCGTCGGGAATCTTCAGTACCAACGGGAAACCGAGGCGCTCGCCCACCCGCTCAAAGTCTTCCGGTCGCTCTTTGTAGAGAATCTCGGTGGCGGGCATGCCCAGTTGATGGCTCTTGAGCAGATCGGTCAGGTACACCTTGTTGGTGCAACGCAGAATCGACGCCGGGTCGTCCATCACCACCAGCCCTTCGCTCTCGGCTTTCTTGGCAAAGCGGTAGGTATGGTTGTCGACGCTTGTCGTCTCGCGGATCAGCAGCCCGTCGTATTCGGCGATACGCGCGTAGTCCTTGCGCTCAATCAGCTCGACGTCGATGCCCAACGTCTTGCCAACCCTGACGAAGTTGTCCAGCGCCTTGGCATTCGACGGCGGCAACGCTTCCTGGGGATCGTGGAGGATTGCCAAGTCATAACGGGCCAAACGCCGGGAACGCGGCACGCGCCAGATCTTGCGGCTGAAACTGTCGAGTGAGTTGGCGAACTGGTCTTCCTGATCTTCGCGCAACTTATGTAAGGCACCGGACTTTATGCCTTCGATGTGCCAACCATTCGTTCGACGAAACTCAACTAACAATATCGGACACGGAAAGACTTCGAACAACTGTCGCGCCAGATCCTGCAACGGCTCGATATTAGTTTTGCCAAAGTACAGTGTCAGGGTAAAGCCTTCGGTATCACTGTAAAGATGATGACTGAGGGCTTTTTCCAGGGTTTTATCCAGATCATCCAGGGCCAGGCCGTACAAGGATTTTCGAGTCAGTTCGCTGATGGTACGCACCGACGGAATCACCTTGTGCCCACGGGCTTCGGCCAGCAGCGAACAGTAGTAACCGTGCCCCAGGTACTTGTAGCTGCGGCACAGATTAATCACCTGGACCCGTTTGCCCTGCTCATTGGCGCGGGTTTGTTCGAGGTACTCCTGGGCGCTGACGATGTCTTCACTGGGGAAGTAGGAGGTCCAGTCTTCCTTGCGTTCGACGATGATAATCAATTGGCTGGAAGTTCTAACTCCATCATTTAAATACGTTGCTGCCGGCAAAGTTTGCTCGGATACTTCGCGCCAATGACCTTGTACCGCTGACATAGTGATTGATCCGTTGGAGAACAAGACCTTTCCTATTAAGCACGAACTTTTTAGAAAGTCGCGTTTCGTTACGCAACTTTTACGGTGGTCATATGAATCTGGTTTTTCGCTTGGCGGTCGTTGAAGACTTGCCCGCATTGCTGGAACTTGAACAGCAATGCTTCACCACGGATCGGCTCAACAGCCGCAGTTTTTTATGGATGATCACTCGAGCGCACGGGCAATTGCTGGTAGCCCAGCGTGGCGAGCATCTGGTGGGTTACGCGGTCGTGCTGTTTCACCGCGGCACCTCGTTGGCTCGGCTTTATTCAATTGCAATCGCGACCGAGGCGCGCGGCAGCGGGCTGGGCAGGCGATTGCTCGAACGCATCGAGGCCAGCGCCCTCGAGCACGACTGCGCCTACCTGCGGCTGGAAGTGCGCATCGACAATCCAGCGGCGATTGCCCTGTATGAGCGCAATGGTTACCGACGCTTTGCACTGATTCACGACTATTACCAGGACCATGCCGACGCGCTGCGGCTGGAAAAGCGCATCCTTGAGCATCGCGACTCACGCAATATCAAGGTGCCTTATTACCCGCAGACCACCGATTTCACCTGTGGCCCGGCCTGCCTGCTGATGGCTATGGGTGCACTGCAACAGGATCGAGTGCTGGAGCGCCGCGAAGAGTTGCAGATCTGGCGCGAGGCGACCACCGTGTTCATGACCTCCGGTCACGGTGGCTGCAGCCCTCAAGGCCTTGCATTGGCGGCATCACGACGGGGGTTTCGGGTGGGCCTGCAACTGAGCATGGCCGGGCCGTTGTTTCTCGATGGCGTGCGCGATGAGCATAAAAAAGACGTAATGCGTCTGGTGCACGAGGAGTTTACGCAGCAGTTGCAAGCCACTAACGTCGAACGGGTGATTGGGGGGCCACTGGATCTGCGCCGGCTGCTGGACACTGGCGGCCAGCCGTTGGTGCTGATCAGCTGTTATAGACTCACCCGCTCGAAGTCACCACATTGGGTGATCGTCACCGATTGCGATGAAGAGTTCGTGTACCTGCACGACCCGGATGTCGACCACAGCCAGCATCGTCAGCCCATGGACTGCCAGCATTTGCCGGTCAGTCATGGGGAGTTCGACAAGATGTGCAGCTTCGGCCGGGGCAAGCTTCGGGCTGCGGTCATCCTCTATGCCCGATCATGAGTTTCACAATCCCTGTAGCAGCTGGCGAAGCCTGCGTCCGGCTGCGAAGCGGCCGTAAATCAGCCAGCGCGGGTATTGAGCTGTACCGAGTTGACAGAATTGACGCCTCGGCTTGGGCGAGTCCATCCAATTACAGGGTATGGGTTTATTTGAGGCCGATCTTGTACAGTGCCCCGTCGTCTTCATCGGTCAACACATACAAATACCCGTCCGGCCCTTGCCGCACATCGCGAATGCGCTTGTTGAGTTCGCCGAGCAAACGCTCTTCGTGCACCACTTTGTCGCCGTCAAACTGCAAGCGGATCAACTCCTGACTCACCAGCGCGCCGATAAACACGTTGTGCTGCCAGGCCTTGAAGCGGTCAGCATCGTAGAACACCATGCCGCTGAGGCCGGGGGACTTTTCCCAGACATGGTGCGGTGCAACGGC
This sequence comes from Pseudomonas sp. MDT1-16, assembly GCF_054898115.1. Classification (NCBI taxonomy): domain Bacteria; kingdom Pseudomonadati; phylum Pseudomonadota; class Gammaproteobacteria; order Pseudomonadales; family Pseudomonadaceae; genus Pseudomonas; species Pseudomonas sp. MDT1-16. The sequence continues at coordinate 3,144,784 of NZ_CM142717.1, read as the reverse complement.
GCCTTCGGCGGATTTGCCCTTGGCTTCCGGAATCGGCTGGCCGGAATAGTTGATACCGTGGGTTGCCATCGGCCAGCCGTAGTTCTTGCCACGCTCGATGATATTGATTTCGTCGCCACCCAGGGGACCGTGCTCGTTTTCCCAGAGGGTGCCGGTCCAGGGATTGAGCGCCGCGCCTTGCGGATTGCGCTGGCCGTAGGACCAGATTTCCGGGCGTACGCCGGCCTGACCGACAAAGGGGTTGTCATCTGGCACCTTGCCGTCCGGATAAATCCGCACGATCTTGCCTTGCAGCTTGTCGAGGTCCTGAGCAGTCGGCCGGTCGTTGTTCTCGCCAAGGGTGATGAACAGATAGCCGTCGCGGTCGAACACCAGGCGCGAACCAAAGTGGTTACCGACCGAAAGCTTGGGCTCCTGGCGAAAGATCACTTTGAAATCCTTGATGGCCGTCAGGTCGTCAGACAAACGTCCGCGACCGACCGCCGTCCCGGCCTTGTCGCCCTCACCGCCACCTTCGGCATAAGACAGATAGACCGTGCGGTCTTGCTTGAAGTCAGGCGACAACACCACATCCAGCAGACCGCCCTGGCCCTTGGCCCAGACCTTTGGTACGCCACTGAGAGGAGTGGAAAGTTTACCGTCGGCGCTGACCACCCGCAGGTTGCCGGGCCGTTCGGTCACCAGCATCCCTTGACGATCGGGCAGAAACGCCAAGGCCCAGGGATGTTCGAGCCCCTTGGTAATCGGCGTCACCTCAAGGGTGCCCTGTTCGCTTTTAAAATTCTGGGTCGGCGCCGCGAAAACGGGTGCCGTGGCGGTGATCAGTGCGCTGGCACACAGCGTGGCCAGAAAGGTCTTACGCAACATGCACGATTCCTTTTGTCGTTCGAATGGCTTGAAAGAACGCTGTCCTGTTGTTCAACGGTTGCTGGTGTCTGCGTCTCGATGAGGTGGATTGGGGATGAATGTCGGTGGGGTGGCGGGAGGCGGCCGGTCTTGGGGATATCGGTTGCCGACGCCACCATTGTCAAGCGTCGGGGGGCGTGGCACAGGCACTGTGTTCGGCCCACGGTTGGCCGGCGCGCTGGGTTGCGTGCCTTGCATGCTGTTGGGATTGGCCCGGCGGATCGGGCTGTTGTAAGGATTGCTGGTGTTGCCCGTCGGGCTCTGGGCCAACAGCAATGAAGAAGGTGGCGCTGCGGTGTCAGCCTGGGCCACATTGCTCAGCACGCCACTCAACGCCAACGCGGTGCAGCCGAGCACAAATCTGTTCATGGGGAGCCTCTCGACATCAGCGTGGATAGGGTCTTCGCTAGCACGCTACGCCCGAGGCTCGGATTTGTTAACTAAAACCTCCTTCACAAGATGTAACACGAGTTGACCCCACCGCCAATCCGCCCCCAGGACCGGGCCGCCACCCGCTGAAACTTTTGCACAGCGTCACCGGTCACCTGAACATCACTCGCGAGAAGACGACAATGGCACGGGCAATCTGGAAAGGCGCAATCAGTTTCGGTCTGGTGCATATCCCTGTCGCGCTGGTCTCGGCGACGTCTTCTCAAGGGGTGGATTTCGACTGGCTCGACAGCCGCAGCATGGATCCGGTGGGCTATAAGCGCGTCAACAAGGTCACCGGCAAGGAAGTCACCAAGGAACACATCGTTAAAGGTGTGCAGTACGAAAAGGGTCGGTATGTGGTCCTCAGCGAAGAGGAAATCAAGTCGGCGCACCCACTGTCCACTCAGACCATCGACATCTTTTCCTTTGTCGACAGCGAACAGATCCCACTGCAAAACATCGATACGCCGTATTACCTGGCGCCGGATAAACGCGGTGGCAAGGTGTATGCGTTGTTGCGCGAAACCCTCAGCAAAACCAATAAGGTCGCCCTCGCCCACGTGGTCTTGCATACCCGCCAGCATCTGGCGGCGCTGATGCCACTGGAGTCGGCGATGGTGCTGGTGATGCTGCGCTGGCCTGCCGAAGTGCGAAGTCTGGATACGCTAGAGTTGGGCAGTGAAGTCACCAAGCCCGAACTGGCCAAGGGCGAACTGGACATGGCCAAACGACTGGTTGAAGACATGAGCGCCGACTGGAAGCCAGAGGATTATCGCGACAGTTTTGAAGACAAGATCATGGCGCTGGTTGAGAGGAAGGCTAATGAAGGCAAGATCGAGGATGTGGAAACGGCGACGGGCGAAGAGGAGCGTAAAACTGCGGATGTTATTGATTTGACCGAGCTGCTTAAACGCAGCCTCGGTGGCAAGAGTGCGGGCAAAACCCCGAGTAAGCCGGCAGCCAAAGCAACAACAGCGAAGAAGGCTACCAAACGGTCTAGCGGTTGATTGAAGAGTTGCGGTGAGTTTTATGGCCTCTTCGCGGGCAAGCCATGCTCCTACGGGTTTTGTGTTGTTCACAACAAACGCTGTTGATCACACGCCCCCTGTAGGAGCATGGCTTGCCAGCGAAGGCGTCTTCAGATCAGAACGATAATCGCCAACAGGCCACCGAAAATCGCCCACTTCTCCAGGTAATAGAGCTTGCGGTTGCGCTTCTTCAGCGCCTTGCCGCGCAGGCGAATCTTGTAGATTTTGGCAAACAATCGGTTGATACCGCCAGTCTTGTCACCCACATCGTTAGGCGCGCCTGCCGCCGACATCACGTTTCGGCTGAACCAGCCATTGAACACCGCCGCCCAGCGATACTTCATCGGACGCTCAACGTCACAGAACAGAATAATGCGGTTCTGCTGGGTGGCGTTTTCGGCGTAATGAATGAAGGTCTCGTCGAACATGACCGCTTCACCGTCGCGCCAGTGGTAGTTCTCGCCATCGACGTTGATGTAGCAACCGGCATCGTTCGGTGTTTCCAGGCCCAGGTGATAACGGTAGGAACCGGCATAAGGATCGCGGTGACGGACCAGTTTCGAACCCGGTGGCAACTCGGCGAACATCGCGGCTTTGATCGAGCCGATGCTTTGCACCAGTTCGGTGGTACGCGGGCAGAGTTTCAGGGCCGAAGGATGGCTGTCGCCGTACCACTTCAGGTAGAAACGTTTCCAGCCAGTCTTGAAGAACGAGTTGAAGCCGACGTCGTCGTATTGATTCGAGCGCTTGATCTCTCCGGCCTTGAGCAGGTCCTGGCCCTCGGCGCGAATTTCTTCCCAATGGTCCTGCAGCGGACTCAAATCAGGGAAGTCGGCCGGGTTGAGATAAGGCTTGTTGGGGATTTTCGAGAACAGATAAAGGAAGCAGTTGATCGGCGCCAGAAACGTTGAGTGGTCGCTCAGTTGGCGGCCCAGCTTGTGGCGCACGCGTCCGCGCAAGTGGACGTACGCAATGGATACGACGTAAATAGCGGCAATGATCAGTTTCACAGAATTCGTCACACGTCAGAACGTCCCTTGCCGACCCATCGGCCCAAGGGCCTGCATTCTAGCCACAGTTTGTAACCAATAGTTAACCTTCAACGGTAAAAATCTGTCCGCTGATGCTGCCAAAGCGGCCGTGCGGCCCTAACACCCTATCGTTTAAAGAGCCAGACCAGTACAATCGCCGCCAAACATTACGCGCCCCCCTTGGTTGATGACGGGAATGAACCCCGTCTCAGCGCACGTCGACTCGGGCCAAGCGCTCCATATGCTGCTGTCCACTTATTGCCAGATGGACCTTCCGCTTCTGACCGGGATGCAATTCCTGTGGTTCGAATACCGGAAACGGGTACTGAATCGGTACTGCCGCAACCCTAGCTACTCTGAATGCTTCGCAGGAAAAACCTTTGATCTCTACAGCTAACATCACGATGCAGTTCGGCGCCAAGCCGCTATTCGAAAACGTTTCGGTCAAATTCGGCGCGGGCAACCGCTACGGTCTGATCGGCGCCAACGGTTGCGGCAAGTCGACCTTCATGAAAATCCTCGGCGGCGACCTCGAGCCATCCGGCGGCCAGGTCATGCTGGAGCCGAACGTGCGTCTGGGTAAATTGCGCCAGGACCAGTTCGCCTACGAAGAATTCACCGTGCTCGACACCGTGATCATGGGCCACGAAGAGCTGTGGAAGGTCAAGGCCGAGCGCGACCGCATCTACTCGCTGCCGGAAATGACCGAAGAAGACGGCATGGCCGTGGCAGAACTGGAAACCGAGTTCGCTGAAATGGACGGCTACACCGCCGAATCCCGTGCTGGCGAACTGTTGCTGGGCCTGGGTATCGGCATCGAGCAGCACTTCGGCCCGATGAGCGAAGTGTCCCCAGGCTGGAAACTGCGCGTATTGCTGGCGCAGGCGCTGTTCTCCGATCCTGAAGTGCTGTTGCTCGACGAACCGACCAACCACCTGGACATCAACACCATCCGCTGGCTGGAAAACATTCTGACCCAGCGCTCCAGCCTGATGATCATCATCTCTCACGACCGTCACTTCCTGAACAGCGTGTGCACCCACATGGCTGACCTGGATTACGGCGAACTGCGCCTGTTCCCGGGCAACTACGACGAATACATGACCGTGGCGACCCAATCCCGCGAGCAACTGCTGTCGGACAACGCCAAGAAGAAAGCGCAGATCTCGGAACTGCAATCGTTCGTCAGCCGTTTCTCGGCCAACGCCTCGAAAGCCAAGCAGGCCACTTCCCGCGCCAAGGCGATTGACAAGATCCAGCTGGCCGAGGTCAAGCCTTCGAGCCGTGTGAGCCCGTTCATCCGTTTCGAACAAACCAAGAAGCTGCACCGCCAGGCGGTCATCGTCGAGCGCATGGCCAAAGGCTTCGACGGCAAGCCGCTGTTCAAGGACTTCAGCTTCCAGGTTGAAGCTGGTGAGCGCGTGGCGATCATCGGCCCGAACGGTATCGGCAAAACCACCCTGCTGCGCACCCTGGTCAACGAACTGACCCCGGATGCCGGCACCGTGAAGTGGACCGACGCCGCGGAACTGGGCTACTACGCCCAGGACCACGCGCACGACTTCGAAGACGACTGCAACCTGTTCGACTGGATGGGCCAATGGACCCTGGGCGGCGAGCAACTGGTTCGCGGCACCCTCGGCCGGATGCTGTTCTCCAACGACGAGATTCTCAAGTCGGTCAAGGTCATCTCCGGTGGTGAGCAAGGTCGCATGCTGTTCGGCAAGCTGATCCTGCAAAAGCCGAACGTGCTGATCATGGACGAACCGACCAACCACTTGGACATGGAATCCATCGAAGCGTTGAACCTGGCGCTGGAGAACTACCCGGGCACGCTGATCTTCGTCAGCCACGACCGTGAGTTCGTATCGTCCCTGGCCACCCGCATCATCGAGTTGAGCGCCAGCGGCGTGATCGACTTCAGCGGCACCTATGACGACTACCTGCGTAGCCAAGGCGTTGTTTTCTAAGCGTCTGCTGCAACTGAAAAGCCCTGTCCTGGTGACGGGGCTTTTTTATGCGCGGATCGACCTTGAGAAAGTAGTTAGCCTGCTTCCTTTTATTTGCAGCCCCCGCCATGATGCAGTTCTCCCACCGCCGCCCGCGAACGAGCCCTCATGTCTGCGCAGCAACTGCCACCACAAAGCTCCACGGCGATCACCCTGCAGATCGTCTCCATCGTCTTCTATACCTTTATTGCCTTCCTCTGCATCGGCCTGCCGATTGCGGTGTTGCCGGGGTATGTCCACGAACAGCTGGGTTTCAGCGCAATCATCGCGGGGCTGACCATCGGCTCGCAATACCTGGCCACCCTGCTCAGCCGCCCGATGGCCGGGCGTATGTCGGACAGCATCGGCACCAAGCGAGCGATTGTTTACGGGTTATCGGGGATTGTGTTGAGCGGCGTGCTGACGTTGATTTCAACGCTGCTGCAAAGCGTTCCATTGCTGAGCCTGTTGATCCTGATCGCTGGCCGCTTGTTGCTGGGGATTGCTCAAGGTTTGATCGGGGTCGGCACCATCAGTTGGTGCATGGGTCAGGTGGGCGCTGAACATACCGCGCGATCAATCTCCTGGAACGGCATCGCCTCCTACGGCGCCATCGCCATTGGTGCGCCGCTGGGGGTGGTGATGGTGGGTGAGCTGGGATTCGCCAGTCTTGGGATCGCGCTGTCGGTGCTGGCGCTGGCGGCGTTGTTGCTGATCCGCAACAAGCCTTCGGTGCCGGTGATACGCGGCGAGCGCCTGCCGTTCTGGGCAGTGTTCGGGCGTATTGCACCGTTCGGCGCGAGCCTGAGCCTCGCGTCCATTGGCTACGGCACCTTGACCACCTTCATTACCCTGTATTACGTCAGCCGCGGCTGGGTCGGCGCGGCCTATTGCCTGACGGTGTTCGGCGTCTGTTTCATTCTGGCGCGGCTGTTGTTCATCTCCAGCATCAGCCGTTTCGGTGGATTTACCTCAGCCATTGCCTGCATGAGCATTGAAACAGTGGGCTTGGTGCTGCTGTGGCTCGCGCCTTCGACCGGTTATGCGCTGATCGGCGCAGGCCTGACCGGGTTCGGTCTGTCGCTGGTCTATCCGGCGTTGGGGGTCGAAGCGATCAAGCAAGTGCCCAACTCCAGTCGCGGGGCGGGACTGAGTGCTTACGCGGTGTTTTTCGATCTGGCGCTGGCGATTGCCGGGCCGTTGATGGGCGCGGTGGCGTTGAACCTGGGGTATACGTGGATTTTCTTCAGCGCGGCGTTGCTGTCGGTAGCAGGATTGGGCCTGACACTGTTGTTGAAACGCCGTGCGATGAGCGCCTGATTACTGATCAGCAGTCTGCATCCCGGCCCTGCTCGGTTTGCCCAGAGCGTGGGAGAAGAAACGTCCGGCTTCGGACACCAGGGTGCGGTGAATGTCTTTGCGGTCGACGCCATCGGCATCGGTGCACAGCGCCGGCATGGCAATGATCTGCTCTTCGTTGCAAGGCGCCATGAACACGAAGTGCCCTGCCCCGGCCAGCAACTTGAAGTCCGGTGCTATCGGCAGTTTGCGCGCCAGGGCGGCGGCATTCTTGTCGAACGCCACCAGTTTGTCGCCGTCGCCGCTGTATAGCAGCACCGGCACATGTACGTCGGCCAGGGTATGGCGGCCAAACTTCAGGCTCAGCGGCGCCATTAGCAGCAAGGCGCGAACCCGAGGGTCAGCCACCGGTTGCAAGTCATCACGGTCGACAATCAATTCACCTTGGGTGTTGCAGGCATCGCGGTCGTCCGGGCGCTCCTGGCAATAGCGGCGCAGGCGGTCCAGGTCTGGCGTCGCGCCGGACAGAATCAGCGCCGTCTCCCCACCCGCCGAATAGCCGATCACACCGACCTGATTGGCATTGACGAAGGGCGCGAGCATACGATCGCCGAGCGTCGCGGTAATGGCTTCAGAAATCTGGATGGGCCGACCGTAAAGGTTACTCAAAGTACCGAGGCGGCTGTGGTCTTTGGAGTTGTCACCGGGGTGGATCACCGCCACCACCACAAAACCTTTGCGGGCCAGCGATGTGGCGAGGTCGTGCAAGGCCAGCGGGGTTCCTGTGTTGCCGTGGGACAGCATCAGCAGCGGGAAACGGCCGATGGCGACTGGGGTGTCCTCGCCTGCTTCGACCGTGTAGCCCTCTATTTTGCTGGAGTGCTCCTTGTCGATGGAGGGATAGAAGGCGATGGCGCGCATCGGCTGCAAGTCCAGAGGGTCGAGAAAGCTCATCTCATGGAAGCCGGCGCTCCAGTGAGGATGCGGCGCAGGCGCGGCGTGCACTGAATTCAAGCTGCTGAGCAGGCAAATCAGTAACGTTGCACAAAGACGCGCCATGGGATGCCCCACCTTGTTACTTGACCGGAGACGGTAACCCTCGACTGCATAACCCGGGCCAGGCGATGAAACAGCCAGAAACAAAAACTCCGCTTCTGGCACTTGCGTGATCAGAATACAGAGTTTTCTGGGTATTGCCCGAGCTGTTTGATTTTCTTTACATCAGCCTTACGCCGCGGCGAACAACTGCTCGCTGATTTGCGTGTGAGCGTCGCTCATGGCTTTGGTGCGGACATCGTCACCGTAAGCAAGGCCATGGGCACGGACGAACTCGATGTCCGTGATACCGAGGAAGCCGAACAGCAGTTTCAAGTAATCTTCGTGAGCAACACCCGTCGCTTGACCGGCATGCAGACCACCGGCAGTCGATACGATCACGACTTTCTTGCCGCCGCACAGGCCTTCAGGGCCGGCTTCGGTGTAACGGAAGGTCTGACCGGCAACGGCGATGCGGTCGATCCAGGCTTTGAGTTGTGTCGGGATAGTGAAGTTGTACATCGGGGCTGCAATCACCACGGCATCGGCGGCGAGGAATTCGGCCAGCGTCGAGGCGCTCAGCTCGGCTTCGTGCTGCTGGGCGGCGTTGCGCAATTCAGCGGTAGTACCGGCGGCAACCAGGGTGGTGGCGGAAAAATGGCTGATCGCATCGGCGGCCAGGTCGCGGTAGGTCACCACGGCAGCCGGCGCGGCCGTTTGCCAGGCTTTAACGACTTCGCTGCTCAGCTGACGGGAAGCCGAGTTGTCACCAAGAATGCTCGAATCGATATGCAGCAGTTTCATGTGGGATCTCCAGGTAAGGATCGCTACGCGGCGATCTGATGGAGTGAATCCTACAGGCGAAACCAATAGATGATTAGACCGCAACAATGCGATAGTTCGTCCCACTGATAGAACAATCGAGTTCAACTATGCAAGACCTCAATGATCTTTACTACTTCGCCAAGGTGGTTGAAGCCGGTGGCTTCGCTGCGGCCGGACGTTTGCTCGGGATTCCCAAGTCGCGATTATCACGGCGCATCGCCGAGCTGGAAGAACGTCTGGGTGCGCGCCTGCTGCAACGCACCACTCGACAACTGAAGCTGACTGCCGTGGGTGAACGTTATCTGCGGCACTGTCAGGCGATGCTGCTGGAAGCCGAGATGGCGGATGAAGCCGTTGCCAGCATGTCCAGCGAACCTCGCGGGCGTTTGCGGGTGTCCTGCCCCGTCGGGCTGGCCCACCAAATTCTGCCGACAGTGATTAGCGATTTCCTTGAAAAGTTTCCTCAGGTTCAACTGGAAGTCATGCTGCTCAATCGCCGCGTCGACCTGGTGACCGAGGGCGTCGATGTCGCGCTGCGGGTGCGTGAGTTGGGCGATGAGGATCCGCTGCTGGTCACTCGACGTTTGCGCCAGGCACAGATGGCGATGGTCGCCAGCCCCGCGTTCTTGCACGGACGTGAAATCAACCACCCCGAAGACCTGAAAAACCTGCCCGTGCTCGGCGCCCTGGAAGCCGACCGCATGGTGCATATACGCATGCTCAACCAACAGGGTAAAAGCTTTGAGTTGAGCCTCGAAGCGCGATTGGGCATCGATGACTTTATCGTGCGCAAGGCCTGCACCCTCGCCGGCCAGGGTTTTACCATGCTGCCGATGATGTATTGCGAGCAGGAACTGGAAAACGGCTCGCTGGTGCAGTTGCTGCCCGATTGGTCGTTGCCTGGCGGCTGGCTGCAAGCGGTCTACCCTCATCGGCGCGGGGTGATGCCGGCCGTACGCGCCTGGCTCGACCATTTGATCGAATCATTCAATGCCTGTGGGGACCAACTGATATGAAGGCTGGACGTATGAGCGAAGAGGACGTCGTGCAATTCTGTCTCGCACTGCCGGGTGCGCGGGAAGATTACAAGTGGGGTGGCGTGCGGGTGTTTTCGATTGCGGGGAACAAGATGTTCGCCTTGCAGAATCTGCGGGGCGACTCCCTGGCCTTCAAGGTCGACAAGGACGTGTTTCTCGGTCATTGCGACCGCCCGGGAATCCGCCCGGCGCCGTATCTGGCGCGAGCTCAGTGGATCATCATGGAAACGCCCTACCCGTTGGGCCCTGAAGAGCTGCAAGGCTTGTTGCAGCGTTCCCATCAATTGGTGGTGAGCAAGTTGCCCAAGCGTACCCAGGTCGGACTGCTGCTTTAAAACAGCGCCAGCAGATTGGCCCCCATGAACAATTGATCGATCCAGAACACTTGGTGCAGCAGCACGATCACCCAGAAGATCAGCTGAAACGACACTTTGCGCGTCTTGTGCCGAAACAGCTGCTGTGCCAGCAAGGCGCCCGGCCAGCCGCCGGCGAGTTCCACCGCATGCAGCACGTTTTCCGGCGTGCGCCAATGGTCGGCACGCGCCTTGCGCTTGTCGCTCCAGTACAGAAAGAACGCCAGCACGCTGACGATCCCGTACGCCGCCAGGGGAATTACCGAAACCCCGCGCAGCCACAACGACATCGCGCCGAACAGCGGCAGCGCGCACAGCACCGCGAACACCAGCAGTTTCAGCCGTGGTTGCTGGATCTCTCCTCCAGGCTTGCGTCCGGGCTTGTTGCGCGAGCTGCCATCATTCATGGCTTAACCGCGGTCCAGTCGATCCAGCCGAACTGCCAGGTGGCCAGGATGACCAGGCCGAACGCGATGCGATACCAGGCAAACGCCGCATAGCTGTGGCTGCCGATGAACACGAGCAAGGCTCTGACGGCAATCATCGCGAAGATGAACGCCGTCACGAAACCGATCGCGAACACCGGAAAATCAGCCGGAACGAACAGGTCGCGATACTTGTAGCCTGAGTACACCGCCGCGCCGACCATGGTCGGCATCGCCAGGAAGAAAGAAAACTCGGTGGCGGTCTTGCGCGACAAGCCGAACAGCAAACCGCCAATGATCGTCGAGCCGGAGCGCGAGGTCCCGGGAATCATTGCCAGGCACTGGGCAAAACCAACTTTCAGCGCGTCTTTCCAGGTGATTTCGTCGACGGTGTGGGCATGCACTTCATGCTGACGCTTCTCAGCCCACAGCATGACGATACCGCCCACGACCAACGCCGTGGCCACGGTGATCGGGTTGAACAGATACTCGTGGATCAGATCAGCGAAAATCACCCCCAATACCACGGCTGGCAGGAAGGCGATCAGCAGGTTCGCGGTAAAGCGTCGAGCGCTCGGCTGCGTCGGCAAACCGATAACCACATCGAATATCTTGCGGCGAAACTCCCACACCACCGCCAGAATCGCCCCCAGCTGAATAATGATGTTGAACGCAATGGCCCTCTCGCCACCGAAGTTGAGCAAGTCCGCCACGATGATTTGGTGACCGGTACTGGAAATGGGCAAAAACTCCGTCAGCCCTTCTACAACGCCTAAAATCAATGCCTGCAAGGCGGTCCAAAGATCCATCAATCCCCCAAAGGCGATGCGCAAAAGCATGCCCCGTTAATAGGTGTCAGAGCGTTAACTGCGATCAGCGTAGCTGAAGTGCCGCGCGCGCAGGATCCAGACAAAACCGTAAAAATTCCGTGAAAAATCAACTTGGATTCAGGTTTTTCCGTGCGGGGCCGAAATCCTATCAGACAAGTCTGATTAACGCTGCCGCGTTATTGGACTTGGGTCGGATATGACCGATAGGCAAAGTGTGGTTGGATGCTGGCGATCATTTATTACAAGAAAAAAACCGGAGTGGCAGCGTTATGAACAGCTTGCGCAGTATGTCGATCAGCCGACGTTTGTGGCTCATCTTGATCGTGGCCGTGATGATGCTAATGACGTTGGGCGTTTTGATGCTCAAGCAGATTCACGATGACCTGTACCACGCCAAGGCTCAGAAAACCCAGCATGTGGTGCAAACCGCCAGTGGCATTCTGACCTATTACCACGACCTCGAAACCGCCGGCACGCTCACCCGCGATGCTGCGCAGAAGCAGGCACTGACAGCCGTTCGCGGTCTGCGCTATGACCAGAATGACTACTTCTGGATCAATGACCTGACGCCGGTGATGATCATGCACCCGGCCAACCCGAAGCTCGATGGCCAGAACCTCTCGGCAATCCGCGACCCGGATGGTTTTGCCTTGTTTAACGAAATGGTCGCCGTCGCCAAGAGCAAGGGTGCCGGCACGATCGACTATCGCTGGCCTAAACCGGGGGCCAGTGCGCCGGTAGAAAAAACGTCCTACGTCAAACTGTTCGAGCCTTGGGGTTGGGTGATCGGTTCGGGCGTGTACATCGATGACATGCAGGCCGAATTCTATGCCCAGGTCTGGAAGGCCTCGTTCGTGGGGCTGGTGATTGCCCTGATCATGGCGCTGCTGGTGATCCTGATTGCCCGCAGCATCGTGCGTCCACTGCAGGAAACCGTGAACGCCATGGCTAACATCGCCAGCGGCGAGAGCGACCTGACCCGCAGCCTCGACACCCATGGCCAGGATGAAGTCACGCAACTGGCACGGCACTTCAACGCCTTCACCGCCAAGCTGCGACTGGTGATCAAAGAACTGCAAGTGTCCGCCAGTGCCCTGGGCCAGTCGTCCAGCGAACTGGGCAACGACGCTGCCCAGGCCCAGCAACGCAGCCAGCAACAGTCCCAGCAAATGGAACTGGTGGCCACTGCCATCAATGAAGTGACGTATGGCGTGCACGATGTTGCGAAAAACGCCGAGCACGCCGCCAGCGAAATGCGCGATGCCGAGTCTCAGGCGCAGCAAGGTCAGGTCAATATCGATGGCAGCCTGCAACAGATCGACAAATTGTCGTCCACCATCGATCAGGCGGTGGAAGTGATTCGTACCCTGGCCGCCGAAAGCACGCAGATTGGCAGCGTCCTCGAAGTGATCCGCTCCATCGCCGAGCAAACCAACCTGCTGGCCCTCAACGCGGCCATCGAAGCCGCCCGGGCTGGCGAGCAAGGTCGCGGTTTTGCGGTGGTGGCCGATGAAGTGCGACTGCTGGCCCAGCGCACCCAGAAATCCACAGCGGAGATCCAGTCGATGATCGAGCGCCTGCAAAGTCATTCCGAAGCGGCGGTCAAAGTGATCGGCGACAGCAGCCGTGCATCGCAGTTGACCATCGAGCAGGCCGGTCTGGCCGGTGCAAGCCTGAATGCCATTGGCCAGGCGTTGCGCAACCTCAACGGGCTGAACGCCTCCATCGCCAGCGCGACCTTGCAACAGGCGCATGTGGTCGAGGACATCAACCAGAACGTCACCCAGGCAGCCGGTTTGTCCCACAGCACGGCGCTGGCGGCCGAACAGTCGAGCGTGGCCAGCGTTCACCTGAAGGAATTGAGTGAGCAGTTGAACGGTCTGCTCAAGCAGTTCCGGGTGTAACCGCCTTTGTGGCAGTTGCCTAGCTCGGCAGCTGCTACAAAGGACAGCGCACGCCGGTTCTACTCGGTAGCGTCTGCCGTTACAATCCGCCCCCCCTCTTAAACTTCCCCCAAGGAACCGCCATGTCCGGGCTTGAACTGTTTGCCGCCACCCTCGGTGTCATTGCCGTTTGGTTGACGGTCAAACAGAACCCCTGGTGCTGGCCGATCGGCCTGGTCATGGTGCTGCTTTATAGCTGGATCTTTTTTGAGGTGAAGCTGTACTCGGACATGCTGCTGCAGGTGATTTACGCCGCGTTGCAGCTCTATGGCTGGTGGCAGTGGACGCGTGCGGGGGATGCGCAGCAGGGTCGGCAAGTCAGCCTGCTCGACGGTAAATCGGTCGCTTTCGGCCTGGTCATTGGAGCGGTCGGCAGTTTGTTGTTGGGTGCTGCTATGGCGAACTGGACCGATGCCGCCCAACCCTGGCTCGATGCCGCGCTGACGGGGTTCAGCCTGGTGGCGCAATTATGGATGGCGCAAAAACGCGTGCAGTGCTGGCCGCTGTGGATCGTCCTGGACTGTATTTTCGTCGGCCTGTTCCTGTACAAGGGAATGTACCTGACTGCTGCCCTGTATGGTCTGTTCACCCTGCTGGCCATTAAAGGCTGGCGCACATGGCGCAGCGATCCGCTGCTGTGCCCATGAAGGTGTTGGTGCTGGCAGGGCCGGAATCCAGCGGCAAAAGCTGGCTTTCGAGCGAGATTTACGGCAATTTTGGCGGCATATTGGTCGGTGAGTACGTTCGGCATTTCATCGAAAGTGAAGCCCGCGTAACCTGCTATGAAGACATTACATCCATAGCGCATGGCCAACTGAATTGGGAAGATGAAGCACGCGCCAAACAACCGTCACTGTTGATTCTCGATACGCACCTCTTAAGCAATATCCTTTGGAGTCGCACTTTGTTTGGCGCTTGCCCGACGTGGATCGAGCAAGCATTGCTGGCACGGCACTACGACCTGCATTTGCTGCTGAGCCCTGAAACCGTGGCCTGGCATGACGACGGGCAGCGTTGCCAACCGCAACTGGCAGAACGCCAGGCGTTTTTCCAGGCCAGCCGCCAATGGCTTGACCTGCACCGCCAGCCTTGCCAGGTGCTGCAAGGTGATTGGAAACAGCGCAAGGACGTGGCCTTCGAAGCTGTGACGCGCTTGCTCAAGGCCTGACAGGGGTACCCCGCCCTGCCGCAAATGTCCATTCCTGAAACACCCTCCCCTGCGAAAACCCGCGAGCTAAAGCGGCCCGAGCACTCCAGCAAAAAAATGTTAAGCCACTGATACAACCTGCCTTCAACGCCCCTAGCGAGCAATGCCGCCAGCATGGACGACGGTTTTGCGCGGCTCTGTATCAGTGGCGTTACAAAAATTTTTTGACTACCTCGACAATTAACGCCAATCAACTGTTTTTAAAAGAAAAACAAAAACCGGCACACCTTCTGCTCTCTTCCTCGTAACGCTGATAAGGGCCAGCGTTCCACTTACAGAAGGAATTGCCGCTGTGGGGAAATTTGATAAAAAAATCTATAGCCTCCTGCTGATCGGATGCGCACTGGGCTCAAGTGTTTGCCTGCCTGTACAGGCTGATAACGGCATTATCATTATCAAACGTGATGTCCAACCGCGCATGGCAACCCGTCCGCCGGTAATGCCCGACCCTAACCCCACGACCGCCAATGCCAACCCGTCCAAACACATCCTCAGCCAAACGAACGAGTTGAGCGACGGTGACTTTGCCAACGTCGCCAGTGGTGCAGGCATCTCCCGCCTGGTCGCTCAAGGTTCCAACAACCTGGGCGGCAATATCACCAACCAGACCCAGCTTTCCAACCTCCCCGCTGGACGTTCGGGAAATTCGGGTAACGGTATTGCCAACATGGTCAATTCAAACATCCAGCAAGGCCTGGGTGCTCTGAAAGTCATAACGGGAGACCGTTAAGATGAATCGTACGCTGCTGATTATCGCCATGTTTTGCAGTGCAACGACCTTTGCCCAACCTCCCGTCATCAATAACGCCGAAATCGACAGTTCGGGCATGCAGTACCACGGCAACCTCACGGTCAACCAGGCTGCGGGCGATCAACAGCAACAGGCCAACGCCCGGGCCATCGCCATTGGCCATGGAGCCAGCGCGACCACACAGATTCGCCAACGGTTGCGGACGCGGGTCGACCCCAGGATCGATGCCCATTCCAGCATTCAAGGCGATTCCTTCAGCCACGGCAACGGCGTACTGGGCGTCAACCAGAGCGCGGGCGCCAGCAACCAGCAAGCCAACGCACTGCGTATCAGCGTCAGTGCTCAGCCGCAAAGTATCGACGACAGCGTCCTCAGGCAACAGAACGTGACGCTGATCACCAACTCCGATCCAACTGACTCTGCACCAGGCTATCGCCAGGTCGCTACCAGCGATCAGGCCTTCACCGGTAGCCGTGGGGTGATCCAGTTGAATCAGAGCGCCGGGGTGGGAAACCGAACTGCCAACACCCTGAGCGTACGGGTCATGGATTGACCCAAACAGGTAGGTACAACACTTAACCTAAAATAAGTACGGAGAATCACCATGAAACCTTCGATGGCAATAAAGCCTCTGGTTTTTGCAATCGCCGCGGTATTGGCTGTTGCTGCACAAGCTGGTCAGAACGATCGACGTGGTGGCAACCACACCCCTCGTCCAATATGGATCCAAACCGACGCGACTGCCAATGCGAGCGATAGGCAGAACAGTACCGGCAACCGCATCTACAACGAAGGGACTCAGAACTCAGCCGAGATGAGCAGCTCTGGCTCAGGTTCGAGCGGCAACGTCGGCATCAACGTGGCAGCAGGCGCGGGCAACCAACAAGACAACGCGGCCGCCATCGCAAACGCTGGCTCCGACTCCAGTCTCGATAACAGCTTCGTGTTCGGCCATGCCAACGCCAGCGCTAGAGTCCAGCAACACAGCAACAACAACAAGGTCTACAACCACGGCACCACAAACTCTGCCGTTATGAGCGGATCGGCCGATGGCAGCAACGGCAATATGGGGATCAACATTGCTGGCGGCGACCTTAACCAACAGAAAAACACCATGGCAATTGCCAACTCCAACTCCCCGCTGGGTAGCGCAAGAGCCACCGCCTCTGCCAATCAAAACGGTCCTGGCCTGACAGTGAATAACAACGCCGATCGGACGTACCGTGTGGATACGATTACGGTTACCAACACGGCCAGCGGTAGTTTCTCTAAAGATAAGTCATTCGAGGTTAGCGGCAGTGAAAGCGCTTCTTCGAGCTGGGCCGCGGCCGGTTCCAACAGCTCTAATAGCAGCGGTTCCCTAAGCATTGATGTAAGCGGTTCTTCCGCCAGCAATGCGAGTGGTTCCAACAGCAGCGCTGCGAGCGGTTCCAATAGCAGTTCTGCGAGCGGTTCCAACAGCAGTTCTGCGAGCGGTTCTTCGAGTGCATCCTTGAGCGCTTCCTTGGGCGCTACTTTGGACATTGATAAGGCGGCTTCCAGTTCCACTACCGTCAACAATGGCTTTGGCGATCGCACCCGCAGCAGGAGTTCCGAGTCATCGCTTAGCGCATCGCTTGACGCAACGCTTGACGTAGCGGTAGACAAATCGTTCGAAAAATCGCGCGAATCCTCGTTCGACATTTCTCGCGACTCCTCGTACGACAAATCGCATGAATCCTCGTACGACAAATCGCGCAATTCCTCGTTCGAAAAATCGTTCGATAAGTCGTTCGAGAAATCGAACGCCTCCTCGTTCGAAAAATCGGCCAGTCAATCGTCCGAATCCGAGTTCGCAAAAGCGGGAAGCTTCAGTGAGAGCAGTTCATTTGATTTGAGCAACACCTATTCCTATCAAGTGCTGACTCCAACTGGCTGGGCTAACCCTGTGACCAACACTGCAACCCTGAGCGGTTCGGTGAATGGTGGCAGTGGCAACCTGGGCGTCAACGTGGCTGCCGGTGTGGGTAACCAACAAAGCAACTCGCTGGCCATTGCCAACCAATCGTTCTAATTGCTGTCTCTGGAGGCCCCCTTATGGGGGCCTTTTTTCAACACAACCAGAAGGCATCCCACTATGCGCATTATCGCCTTGGCATTTTTGCTTTGTGTGACCAGTGTGAGCGAGGCTGCACAAATACCGCTTTCCGTCCTGCCGGGTGGCGCGGTGGTGTTCAAGCCGATCCAAAGCGTGCGTGAGCGCAAGTTTTCCGACCTGGTGCAACAGAAAACCGACTTCAGTTGCGGCGCAGCTGCGCTGGCGACCGTATTGCGCCAGGCCTATTGGCTGGACGTAAACGAAGAACAAATCATCGAAGGCATGCTGTCACACTCCGACCAGGATCTTGTCCGCGTCCAGGGCTTCTCCATGCTCGACATGAAGCGTTACGTGGAAAGTATCGGCATGCGGGCCCGTGGCTACCGGGTAGCGCCGGAAACGTTGAGCGAAATCAGAATTCCGGTTGTGGTCCTCTTGGATATCCGTGGCTACAAACATTTTGTGGTCATGCAAAGAGTCGATAAGGGCTGGGTCTATATCGGAGATCCGGTACTCGGTCATAAACGTTACAAAGTCGACGACTTTGTCAAAGGCTGGAACGGCATCATCTTTGCCGTCATCGGCCAAGGCTACGACAAAACCAATGCGTTGCTCGACCCACCCCTGCCACTGACCGCCAAGAACCGCATCAACACCTTCAGCCCGGTGCAAGACGCAGAGTTGATGGATTTCGGATTCATCCAAAGCGACTTCTTCTAATAACAAGGGAGCACGACGCTCCGGGAGCATTCCAATGAAGACTCCAATCTGGCTGGCCGTGGTTTGCCTGGCCGCCAGCCTGCCGACCCCTGCACAGACGTTCAAACCCATTGAGCTGAATGATCAGGAATTGGCGACCCTGCGAGGCCGCTATGTCATGCCGGGACGGATCATCAGTTTCGGCATTGTCATGACCAGCACTTGGCAAAATGCCAACGGTGAAGTGATCGGGGCAACTTCCTCGATGCACATTCAACAATCGACCATCAAGCCACAGTTCTATGTGTCGATAATCAACGAAAAAGGTAATGGCTCAGCGCGTTCGCAAGGCACCGGTACCGTCACTGGCGGCAGCGGCCTCAACAGCACCGAAGGCGTCACTCAAGTCGTGCGTGTTGCCGGCGACCATAACGCTGCCTACAACAACGTTGATATCAACGTCACAAAGGCTAACCAAGCGCCAGCAACGCAACAGCAGGGCCAGGCATTGGCCGCAGGCGAGACGATGGTCGGCGCCAACGGCGCGGGCTCGCTGAGCATTTCCTCGACCGGTGCTGGTGTGCAACTCAACATCGTGGCCAACAACAACCAGGGCAGTACCGTACAACGCCTGGCCCAGGGTGGGCTGATGCAGAACACGACGTTGCTCGGCGGTGGCAACCAGGTCAGCAACCTCACGTCCTTCAATGTCGTGCTGCGTGACAACGTGCCGACAGCCGGGTCGCTGAACGGCAACCTGGACCAGCTCAAAGGCCTTCGCACTCTCGGATTCTGATCTACGCTCAGTCTCATCAGATGTAATCAGAAGGGACGGCTAACCCATGCACCGATCGTTAACGTTCAGAGCTATCGTTTGTTTGAGTAGCCTGGCCCCGGTCACACTGCTATACGCAGCACCGGACCCCCAGGTCGAAATACTAAAACAAGAACTCATGGAGTTGAAACAGCGTTACGAAGCACAACAGAACGCGCTGATGGTACTCGAGCAACGCGTTCGCCAAGTCGAAGAAACACCTGCGACACCTGCTCCCAAACGCCTGACCAAATCCCCCGCCGAAACGACCAAGGGTGGCCAGACGGTGGCCGCCGGTGCGCCGGGAACCACAGGCAGTTCATACGGCCAATCGCTCAAGGATGATTCGGAGCCTGCGCAAAGCGTTTCCAACCTGTATGACGAAGCCAGCGGCTTCTTCGGTGGCGGCAAGTTCAGCCTCGAAACCGGCCTGACCTACACGCACTACGATACCCGTGCGCTGACGCTCAATGGCTTCCTGGCACTGGACTCGATTTTCCTCGGTAACATCAACCTCGACCGTATCAAGGCGGATAACTGGACCCTGGACCTGACCGCCCGCTACAACGTGGCACAACGCTGGCAGTTCGATATTAACGTCCCCGTGGTTTATCGCGAATCAACGTATTCCTCCGGTGGCGCCGGTGGCGCGGGCCCGGTGACGTCGGACGCAACCGTTACCCGCGACCCGACCATCGGCGATGTGAACGTTGGCGTTGCTTACAAGTTTCTGGATGAGTCGGCCAACCTGCCCGACGCGGTCGTTACACTGCGCGTCAAGGCGCCGACCGGTAAAGACCCTTACGGCATCAAGCTGGTCAATGACCCAAACAACGATAACCTCTCGGTACCCGAGGACTTGCCTACCGGCAATGGTGTCTGGTCGATCACCCCGGGTATCTCGCTGGTCAAGACCTTCGACCCGGCCGTGCTGTTCGGCAGCCTGGCCTACACCTACAACATGGAAGACTCTTTCAGCGACATCAGCCCTCAGATCAACTCCAAGGTGCCCGGGGACGTGAAACTGGGCAATTCCTGGCAGGTTGGCGCCGGCATTGCATTCGCCTTGAACGAGAAGATGAGTATGTCGTTCTCATTCACCGATCAGTTCGCCCGCAAGAGCAAGATCAAGCCGGACGGTGGTGATTGGCAATCGATTTCCAACAGCGATTACAACTCGGCCAACTTCAACATCGGCATGACCCTGGCAGCAACCGATAACCTGACGATCGTTCCCAACCTGGCCATCGGCCTGACCGACGACTCGCCAGACTTTTCCTTCAGCCTGAAATTCCCGTACTACTTCTAATCCGGACCCCACGAAAAAGCCCGCTTTTTCGGCGGGTTTTTTTGTTGATTCTGTAGGAGCGAGGCTTGCCCGCGAAGAACGATAGCGCGGTGATTCAGTTAAACCGCGTAGCGTTCTTCGCGGGCAAGTCGGATCGCCGCACCGCTCGCTCCTACGGGTCTGCAATCGCTCAACGTATCTGATGCTTGTGCAACAAACGGTAGAAGGTAGGCCTGGATATCCCCAGCACCCTGGCGGCGATGCTCAAATTATCGCTGTGGCGGTTAAGTACATCGCATAAGGCCTGGCGCTCTGCCCGGTGCTTGTAGTCTTCCAGCGTGCCCATCGGCGCGGCAAGGGCCTGATGGCTGATCAGCCCCAGGTCTCGCGCTTCGATCTGCCGGCCTTCGGCCAGTACCAACCCGCGACGTACCCGGTTGGCCAGCTCGCGAACATTGCCCGGCCAGTCATGCTTGCCCATGGCAATCAAGGCGTCTTCACTGAAGCTGCGCGGACGGCGGCCGGTTTCATGGCTGTAGAAATGGGAAAAATGGTTGGCCAGCATCGACAGATCGCCATTGCGCTCACGCAGGGGCGCGGTCGCGACCTGCAACACGTTCAGGCGATAATACAGATCTTCGCGAAAGCGTTTCTTCTCGATCGCGGCCTCAAGATCGACATGGGTCGCGGCCAACACCCGCACATCCACGGGAATCGGCTGACTGCCGCCCACCCGCTCGATGTGTTTTTCCTGGAGGAAACGCAACAGGTTCGCCTGCAGCTCCAGGGGCAGATCACCGATCTCGTCGAGAAACAGCGTGCCGCCGTTGGCCGCTTCGATCCGTCCGACCTTGCGTTGATGGGCGCCAGTAAAGGCACCCTTCTCGTGGCCGAACAGTTCGGACTGGATCAGGTGCTCGGGAATAGCCCCGCAGTTGATCGCGACAAAGGGTTTACTGTGGCGCAGGGATTGTCGATGCAGCGTGCGGGCGACCAGTTCTTTACCTGTCCCGCTTTCGCCGCGAATCAACACCGGCGACTCGGTGGGCGCCAGTTTGCTTAATAGCTTGCGCAGTTCGCGTATAGGCTTGCTGTCGCCCAGCAGTTCGTGCTCGGGCTGATCGATATGAACCGTGCCCTGCCCGCGCAGGCGCGCCATGCCAAAGGCCCGACCCAGTGTGACCTGGACCCTGGAGACATCGAACGGCAACGTATGAAAATCGAAAAACCACTCGCAGACAAAGTCCCCGACGTTCTGTAGCCGCAGGACTTCCTGGTTGAGCACGGCGATCCACTCGGTACCGCTGCGGCTGATCACCTCTTTGACGGCATCCGGGTGATCGAGATGACAGGGCTGCAAACGTAACAAACCCACGTCACAGGCCCGGTCGGCGGCGTTTTCCAGCGAACAGCTGTCAACGTCCCAACCTACGGAGCGTAATCCCGGTAACAGACGATGGCAGTCGTCGCAGGGATCCACCACTAATAAACGTCGTAAGGCAGGCGCTTCGTTCATGAAAGTTCCTTGGCGCCAAACTTTAGGAATTTTTATTAAAAACAGTCATTTGGCGGATCTGGCTGTAACATTAGCAAGAATTTGACGGGAGCTTGTACCGTTTGACTATAGGCCTGCTGCGTATTGAGTTATAAGAAGCGGTTTTTCCAGCTACCTGACGAGTGTTTCCTTACATTGCGCTTTCAAAGCGAGCCTCATTCCCGAGGACAAGAAAGAAAATTGAAATTTCTTTTGATTGTGTGTGACCCAAGCCCTGGTTGCGGGCATCAGTACAAGTAACCAGCCGAACGGTAAGCCCAACCGACGGCACATCACTTGATTGGGCACACAGAGAGAAAATCCCATGACCGCCCCGCTCCGTATCAACGAAGCTCTTTTGATTGCCGACCGCGCGTTCAAGCCATTTCAATGCGTGGCCTGGGCCCCACAAGACGGCAATGGCGAACTCAGCCTGACCGTTATCGATCGCACCAACACCCGCATCAGTCGCACACAGATCCCAAGCAGTGCGTATTCCGATCCTGCACAACTTGAAAGCTTGCTCGAACAGGCACGCGCCGAGTTAAGTCAGGACGGTTATCAACTGCAATCGTGGTCGATGCCACACTAAGCATGTTGCGGGTTACTTATCGGTAACCCGCACCTCCCCGATTATTTTTCGAAGTTGCACGCAGTGAACTACTTGGCAGGCTTGCCAGTGGTTCGAAAAGACACTGTTCTGGCACACAGCGACCCTCCGTTTATTAGTTTTGACAGTTGTGCATCTAATCATTCAAGGATTGAATGATTTCCTTATACAGTCGCCACCCCACCTCCTGGATCAGGACGACTCGCAAGGAGCTGCGTGCATGTCACTCCAGACAGCGGTTGCCTCACCTGCAGCACTGAACGACGCCGGAACGCTCGATACAACCTTTGCCGGCACCGGCAAAACCCAAGTGTATTTTGCTGGCAGCCTCTCAAGCATGGCCAACGGCGTGGCGATTGATTCACGTGGCAGGTTGTTGGTCGCGGCGAAGGTCGAAACGCGGGGCGGCAACCGCTTTGGTCTGGCTCGCCTGCTTGAGGACGGCTCGGCAGATCTGGCGTTCGGCAGTAAAGGCAGCGTCATCGGGCAATTTGAACACGGCTTCGAGGCCATGGCCGGCAGCGTCCAGGTTTTGCCCGATGGGCACATTCTGGTCGCCGGCCTGCACTACGAAGATGCTCGCCGGACACTGCCCGCCCTCGCCCTGTTTGATCAGCATGGCCAGCCGGTCCAATGTTTTGGCGACAATGGCCGCTGCGTCGTGCGTCTGCCAGGCGGTCTTTCCCGGGGTGTGCGTAACGCCTGGCTACCACCCGGCGTACCGGGAGCAGAAGCCTGTGATGTGTGCGTGCAGGAGGACGGTCGAATCCTGCTGCAGGCCAATCATCACTTCGAACTGGCCGATCATGTTGGCATCCTGATACGACTCAACACCGATGGCTCGCTGGACGATACCTTCAACGGTCGTGGCTTCGTGATTGTCAGGCACTTGCTGATGAACACCTGGCTCAGCAGCCTGAGGGTGCAACAAGACGGTCGAATCCTGGTGGGCGGGTCGATCAACTTCCCTGAAGAGGGTCTGCTGGCCCGCTATCACACCGACGGCAGGCTCGACAATTGTTTCGCCGTGGATGGTTTTATGACCTTCAAGGCACGGGGGTATAGCGCTCAGGTCAGCCAGGTCGTCCAACAGGAAAATGGCGATGTGCAGTGTTTTGGCAGCAGCCGCGACCCGATGCACTGCCTGGCACTGAGAGTAAACAGCAACGGTCGCCCGGACATTCATTGCAATGGAGGCCACGCCCAGTTGCTGCAGATCGGCCACAGTGGCTGCCAGTGGACTGCCGCGCAGGCATTGCCGGACGGTTGTGTGCTGACGGTCGGGGCAACGATCGGCGCTGTCGAGGCGGATTTCATTCTGGCCCGGCATCTGCCTGACGGGCAACTCGATCACAGCTTCGGCAATGGCGCCGGTTGGGTTTGCACTCACCTGAGCCGCAGCCTGGATACCGCGACTTCAGTGATCATCCAGACCGATGGAAACATTGTCGTAGGTGGCTATTCACAGGATGGCAATTATCGGGCGGTCGTCGCCCGCTATCGGGGGTAGGCCTGCATAGTTTTCCTACACTTGATCTTCTCTTCCGCTTACGGCAAGTTGCGCGCTTCTTAATGCAAGGAGTAGCCGATGCCCGGTTCAATGGCTCAGGCGTTCGCGCACAATTTTCTCGGGCATTCACCCCGCTGGTACAAGGCAAGCATTGTTGGCTTCCTGATTCTCAACGCACTGGTGTTGTGGACCGTAGGCCCAGTGGCGGCCGGTTGGCTGCTGGTGCTGGAATTCATCTTCACCCTGGCCATGGCGCTCAAGTGTTATCCGTTGATGCCCGGCGGCTTGCTGCTGGTCGAAGCGCTGCTGCTGAAGATGACCACGCCCCAGGCACTCTACGACGAACTGGTGCACAACTTCCCGGTGATTCTGCTGCTGATGTTCATGGTCGCCGGCATCTACTTCATGAAAGACCTGCTGTTGTTTCTGTTCTCACGGCTGCTGCTCGGGGTTCGCTCCAAGGCGCTGCTGGCGTTGATGTTCTGCTTCCTGTCGGCGTTTCTGTCGGCGTTTCTTGATGCCTTGACGGTAACCGCTGTGATCATCAGTGCGTCCGTCGGGTTTTACTCGGTATATCACCGCGTTGCCTCGGGCAATGATCCGCGTCAGGACAGCGAGTTTGGCGATGACCAGCACCTGCCCAAACTCCATCACGCCGACCTCGAACAATTCCGTGCCTTTCTGCGCAGTCTGCTGATGCACGGCGCCGTGGGTACCGCGCTGGGCGGTGTTTGCACATTGGTCGGTGAGCCGCAGAACCTGTTGATCGGCCACGAGATGGGCTGGCACTTCGCTGAGTTCTTTCTGAAAGTCGCCCCGGTTTCATTGCCGGTCCTGGTGGCAGGTCTGGTGACCTGCGTCCTGCTGGAGAAGTTGCGCTGGTTCGGTTACGGCACGCTGTTACCGGACAACGTGCGTGTGGTACTGGCCAATTACGCCGCCGAAGACAATGCCGAACGCACCTCACGCCAACGTGCAGCGCTCATCGTGCAGGCATTGGCAGCGCTGATTCTGATTGCGGGGCTGGCGTTCCACATTGCCGAGGTCGGCCTGATCGGCTTGATGGTGATCGTGCTGATCACCGCGTTCACTGGCATCACCGACGAGCACCGAATCGGCAACGCGTTCAAAGATGCCATGCCGTTCACAGCGCTGTTGGTGGTGTTTTTCGCGGTGGTGGCGGTGATTCACGATCAGCAACTGTTCACGCCTTTGATCCAGTGGGTGCTGGCCCTGCCGGCGGATCAACAGCCGGGCATGCTGTTTATTGCCAACGGTTTGCTGTCGGCCATCAGCGACAACGTGTTCGTGGCGACCATTTACATCACCGAAGTGAAACAGGCCTTCCTCTCCGGCCACATGAGCCGTGAGCATTTCGAGACGCTGGCGATTGCGATCAACACCGGCACCAACCTGCCGAGCGTGGCGACACCCAATGGTCAGGCTGCGTTTCTGTTCCTGCTGACCTCGGCGATTGCACCGCTGATTCGCCTGTCGTACGGGCGGATGGTGTGGATGGCGTTGCCGTACACCGTGGTGATGGGTGTGTTGGGGTGGTATGCAGTGAGTTTCTGGCTTTGAGTCAGCAGGTTTGACGCCTTCGCGGGCAAGTCGGATCGCCGCACCGCTCGCCCCTACAGGGGTGAATCTGTAGGAGCGAGCGGTGCGGCGATCCGACTTGCCCGCGAAGAACGATAACGCGGTTAACCTGCGTTGAGGATATAGCGCTCGATTGCCTGCGCCGCGCCGTCCTCGGTATTGGCGCCAGTCACCACATCGGCCTGGCGCTTCACCGCCTCTTCCGACTGCCCCATGGCGATCGACAAGCCTGCGCGATGAAACATCGCCGGGTCGTTACCGCCGTCGCCCAGCGCCGCGGTCTGCTCCAGCGGCACACCGAGAAATTTGGCCAGTGTCGCCAGCGCTGCGCCCTTATTCGCCTGCATCGCGGTCACGTCCAGGTACACCGGCTGTGAACGCGAGACCTGCGCCTGGCTCTCAACCTTGGGCAGCAGCTGCGCTTCCAGTTCGATCAACAACTGAGTGTTATTGCTGGTGGCGACGATCTTGTCGATACGCTCAAGAAAAGGCTCGAAGCTCTCGACCACCACCGGCGGATAGCCCAGCCCGTGCTGTTCGCGAGGGACCATCGGCCCGTTCGGATCCTTCAACAGCCAGTCGCCCCCGCTGAACACCCAGACTTCAACGTCTTGTTGATCGGAAAACAGCGCCAATGCCGTCAGCGCAGCCGTCGCCGGCAAGTAATGCGCGACCAGTAAACTGCCGTCCGGATTGACGATGGTGCCACCGTTGAAGGCGGCTGTCGGCAGGTCGACGCCCAAGGCTTCGATCTGCTGCAACATGGCTTTCGGCGGACGGCCAGTGGCCAGGCTGAACAGCACGCCGGCCTCGCGCAAGGAACGAACCGCTTCAATGGTGCGCTGGCTGAGGCTGTGATCGGGCAGTAGCAAGGTGCCGTCCATGTCGCTGAGCAGAAAACGGATGGGATGTTGCGTTGCATCACTCATCCGAGGCTGTGCCAAACGCGACCGTCGCGGGTCAGCAATTCTTCCCCAGCCTTCGGCCCGTCTTCGCCAGCGGCATACCTCTGTACGCTCGCGTCCTGCTGCCAGGCATCGAGGAACGGCTGCACGGCGCGCCAGCCATTCTCGATGTTGTCGGCGCGCTGGAACAGCGTCTGATCGCCCGTCAGGCAATCGTAGATCAGCGTTTCGTAGCCGGTGGACGGCTGCATTTCAAAGAAATCCTTGTAGGCAAAGCCCAGTTCGATATTGGCCATCTTCAAGGCCGGACCGGGTCGTTTGGCCAGCAGATCGAACCACATGCCTTCGTTGGGCTGAATCTGGATCCGCAGGTAGGTCGGTTGCAGCTCATCGACCTCGGTATCGCGGAACTGCGCATACGGCGCCGGTTTGAAGCAGATGACAATCTCGGTATCGCGCACGCTCATGCGCTTGCCGGTGCGCAGGTAGAACGGCACGCCGACCCAGCGCCAGTTGTCGATCATGACTTTCAGCGCGACATAGGTTTCGGTGTTGCTGTCGGGCGCCACGTTGTTTTCCTGGCGATAACCCGGCAACACCTTGCCGTCGACCTCGCCGGCTGCGTATTGGCCGCGCACCGAGTTGGCCAGCGCTTCCTCCACCGACCAGGGGCGAATCGCACCGACCACCTTGGCTTTCTCGCCGCGTACGGCATCAGCGCCGAAGGCGGCCGGCGGCTCCATCGCGACCATCGCCAGCAATTGGAACAGGTGATTGGGCACCATGTCCCGCAAGGCGCCGGTGTGTTCATAAAAACTGCCGCGGGTTTCCACGCCGACGGTTTCGGCGGCGGTGATTTGTACGTGGTCGATGTAGTGATTGTTCCAGAACGCTTCGAACAGGCTATTGGAGAACCGGCTGATCAGAATGTTCTGCACGGTTTCCTTGCCCAGATAGTGATCGATTCGGTAGATCTGGTTTTCCGTCATCACCTTCAGCAAGCAAGCGTTCAAGGCTTCGGCGGTGTGCAGATCGGAACCGAAAGGTTTTTCGATCACCACCCGTCTGAACGCTTCAGGGGTTTCCGCAAGCAACCCGGCGGCACCGAGACGGCGCACCACCTCGCTGAAAAAGCGTGGCGCGGTGGCCAGGTAGAAGACGGCGTTGCCGGTGCCGCTGGCGGCGATTTTCGCCGCCAGTGCTTGATAGGTGCTGTCGTCCAGGAAGTCACCCTGGACGTAGCTGATGCCTTTGGCCAGTTTGGCCCACAAGTCCGGGTCAAGGGCTTGATCGCCCTTGCCGACCTTGGCGGCCACTTCGGCTCGAATGAAATCTTCGAGTTTTTTCGCAAAGGCTTCGTCGGTGATGGCGTTGTGGTCAACGCCGATGATCCGCAGTCCATCCCCAAGCAGACCGTCACGACTCAGGTTGTACAGCGCCGGCATCAGCAGACGCTTGACCAGGTCACCATGGGCACCGAACAGGAACAGCGTGGTCGGTGGTGCGGGTTCTGCCTTGGATTTATTGCGGATCAAGCGGGTCATTTTTTCGCAGTCTCCACGTGGCCGCCGAAGCCGAAGCGCTGGGCCGAGAGAATCTTGTCGCCAAAGGTGCCTTGCCCGCGCGAACGGTAGCGCGAGAACAGCGAGTTCGACAGCACCGGTACGGGCACCGATTGCTCCATGGCGGCTTCGATGGTCCAGCGACCTTCACCGCTGTCAGCCACCGAACCGGAGTAGCCTTCGAGTTTCGGATCACTGGCCAGAGCGTCGGCGGTCAGGTCGAGCAACCACGAAGACACGACGCTGCCACGGCGCCAGACTTCGGCGATGTCGGCCACGTTCAGGTCAAAACGCTGATCTTCCGGCAGGTTAGTGCTGGCCTTGGTCTTGAGAATGTCGAAGCCTTCGGCGAAGGCCTGCATCATTCCGTATTCGATGCCGTTGTGGATCATTTTCACGAAATGGCCAGAACCGGCCGGGCCGGCGTGGATGTAACCGCGCTCGGCACGATCGTCTTCGGACTTGCGGTCCTTCGTCCGCGGGATGTCGCCCAGGCCCGGTGCAAGGCTCTCGAACAGCGGATCAAGGCGTTTAACCACCTCGGCTTCGCCGCCGATCATCATGCAGTAACCACGCTCCAGGCCCCAGACGCCGCCGGAGGTGCCGACGTCGATGTAGTGCAGGCCTTTCTCCGATAGGTTTTTCGCCCGGCGGATGTCGTCCTTATAGAAGGTGTTGCCGCCGTCGATAATGGTATCGCCGGCTTCAAGCAAGGTGCTCAGGGTGTCGATGGTGTCTTCGGTCGGTGCGCCGGCCGGCAGCATGACCCACACCGCACGTGGTTTGGCCAGGCCAGCGACCAGCGCCGGCAGGTCGATGACGCCAGAGGCGCCTTCTGCGGCCAGGGTGTCGACAAAGGCGGTATTGCGGTCGTAAACAACGGTGGTATGCCCGTTGAGCATCAGGCGCCGCGCAATATTGCCGCCCATGCGGCCCAGTCCAATAATCCCGAGTTGCATGTACTGATGCTCCCTACTACAAATAATGTGTGTCAAAGGTTATAGCCCAACGCGACTAATGTGGGTTAGTCCAGAGCGTTGGCACATAGTTTCCGGGCATTGTGCCCGATCCAGACCGATAACGTCGGTAATCGCGCTGACGACACAACGACCGTGAAAAATAAAAAAGTTCCCTTCTGAGGCAAAAGAAATCAAAATTGGCGCCGATAGTAATTCAGCACCCGATCTCGGGGCGGTTTTACAGTTGAGGCAGCCATTTGCGAGGTGAGCAATGGGCACAGTACATGCAGCACGGCCAGCACAAACCCTTTACGTCACGATCCGTCGTGATGAATTGCGCCAATTGAAAGACGAGCGCGACCAGTTGAGGCAGGAGCTCGCGCAATTGCGCTTGTTGACACAAGGCACTCAGACCCAGCCCTTACCTGTCGCCCACCATGCCCCTCACGCCTGATCCCCTCGCTTGAGTCGGAAACAGCCCTCTGCTGTTTCCGACAACGCTTCGACGCCTCGCCAATCCTGGCATCTCACAAAGTTTTCACATCGGCCTGTTGATACTCCGGTTCATTATGGCCGCTCGGTATCCGTGCGGCATCCGTTCGTCGGCGACATGGAAGGCCTCGGCGGTCGAAGTGATTACTAGGCTGGAGCGCCAATGGCTTTGTTTAAACGCAGCAATACGTCTGCGAAAGGTTTCGACTGGACAGGATTTCTCTGGCTGTTCCTGTTCTTCTGGTATTTTTCGGGCATTACCCAACTGCTGATCCAACTGACGGGCACCTCTGGTTTTACCGGGTTTCGCCAGGCCTTTGTGATGAGCGCCATCTGGCTCGCGCCGATGCTGCTGTTCCCCAAACAAACACGTGTCATGGCCGCGCTGATCGGCGTGGTGCTGTGGGCCTGCTCGATGGCCAGCCTGGGTTATTTCTTCATCTATCAGCAGGAATTTTCCCAAAGCGTCATCTTCATTATGTTCGAATCGAACATCTCTGAAGCGGGCGAGTACATGACTCAGTACTTTGCCTGGTGGATGGTGGCGGCGTTCCTCGCTCACACCGCTTTCGCTTACGTCCTCTGGACTCGCTTGCGCCCGGTGTACATGCCTCGCGGTCGGGCACTGGTGGCTGCAACGGCCATTGTGGTCGCTGTCGTCGGTTATCCGCTGATCAAGCAAACCGCGCGTACCGGCAGCCTCGCCGGCGGTTTCGAAAAATTCGAAACGCGCATCGAGCCCGCCGTGCCTTGGCAGATGGCCGTGGCCTATCACCGCTACCTCGATACCCTGGCCGGTATGCAAGACATGCTCCATAGCGCCAGCAAGATTCCACCCCTGCACAATCTTAAAGATACGACGGCCAATCAGCCGGCGACCCTGGTGCTGGTGATCGGCGAGTCCACCAACCGTCAGCGCATGAGCCTGTATGGCTACCCTCGGGAAACCACCCCGGAGCTGGACAAGCTCAAGGAACAACTGGCGGTCTTCGATAACGTCATCACCCCGCGCCCTTACACCATCGAGGCGCTGCAGCAGGTGCTGACCTTCGCCGACGAAGAAAACCCGGATCTGTACCTGTCGACCCCATCGCTGGTGAGCATGATGAAGCAGGCGGGCTACAAGACTTTCTGGATCACCAACCAGCAGACCATGACAAAGCGCAACACCATGCTGACGACCTTCTCCCAACAGGCCGACGAGCAGGTGTACCTGAACAACAACCGCAACCAGAATGCCGCCCAGTACGATGGCGACGTGATCGAGCCGTTCAACAAGGCATTGGCCGACGCTGCGCCGCGCAAGCTGATCGTCGTGCATTTGCTCGGCACGCACATGAGCTACCAATACCGTTATCCGTCGTCCTTCGATAAGTTCAAGGACCGCAAAGGCGTTCCGGACGGTGTGCGCGACGATCAGGTGCCGACGTACAACAGCTATGACAACGCGGTGCTGTACAACGATTTTGTGGTCTCGAGCCTGATCAAGGACTACGCCAAGTCTGATCCGAATGGGTTCCTGCTGTACCTCTCCGACCATGGTGAGGACGTATTCGATTCGCCTGGTCATAGCACACTGGGTCGCAACGAGAGCAAACCGACGGCGCCGATGTACACCATCCCGTTCATGGCCTGGGCGTCACCGAAATGGCGCGAAAACCATGACTGGAGTTTTGCCGGTGATCTGGGGCGGCCTTACAGCAGCTCGCATCTGATCCATACCTGGGCTGATCTGGCAGGCTTGAGTTTTGATGAACTGGATCGCAGCAAGAGCCTGGTCAGCGACAGTTTCAAGCCCCGGCCATTGATGATCGGCAATCCTTATGAGCGCGAGCAAAAGGCACTGATCGACTTCAGCCTGATGAAACCCAAGGCCACGCCTGCCAATCCGGCAGTCGTTCAGAAGTAATCTTTTCAGGGGCCAGCTCCGGCCCCTTTTTCCTACGCCATTGCGCGACAACTCTGCCCGAATCCTCGCAGAGATAGTAATTATTCTCG
This sequence comes from Pseudomonas sp. MDT1-16, assembly GCF_054898115.1. Classification (NCBI taxonomy): domain Bacteria; kingdom Pseudomonadati; phylum Pseudomonadota; class Gammaproteobacteria; order Pseudomonadales; family Pseudomonadaceae; genus Pseudomonas; species Pseudomonas sp. MDT1-16. The sequence continues at coordinate 3,113,647 of NZ_CM142717.1, read as the reverse complement.
TTTAGTGCTAAATCCCGCCTCTCCCCTTCGTCTTTGAACAAACGGAATTTTTCCATCGACGACAAGGAGTCGGCCGCGATGTTCGCGCCTATTACCCGTTCCATGACTTTTACCCTGGGCCTGTGCAGTGCCGCCCTGTGCCCCGATTTGCTGGCTGAAACCAGCCCTGAGCAGGAGCCCGGCCGCACCCTCGAACTGGGTGCTACCCATGTCACCGCCCAAAGTTTGGGCAGCACCACCGAAAACACCGAGTCGTACACCACCGGCGCCATGAGCACTGCGACGCGCTTGGACCTGTCGATCAAGGAAACGCCGCAATCGGTTTCCGTGGTCACGCGCCAGCAAATGGACGATTTCAAACTCGGTACACTTTCCGAAGCCATGAGCCAGACCACCGGCGTGGTGGTTCAGCACAACGATTCGGACCGGGTCAGCTATTCGTCCCGGGGTTACACGATCAACAATTTCCAGATCGATGGCATGCTGAATACCTTCAGCTACATGAAGTCCGATTCCGACACCATCATCTACGACCGCATCGAAGTGGTTCGCGGCGCGACCGGCCTGACCACGGGCGCGGGCGACCCTTCGGCCACCATCAACATGGTGCGCAAACGGCCGACGGCGCAGTGGCAAGCCCAATCCGGCGTCAGCGGCGGCCGTTATGACGACTACTACAGTTATCTGGACGTCGGCGGCCCACTGGCTTTCGACGGACGCCTGCGCGGACGCAGCGTGCTGGCCTATCGCGACAGCCATTCATTCCGCGACAAGTACCAGCAACAACGGGAAGTCGGTTACGGGATTCTCGAAGCCGACCTGACCGATGACACTGTGTTGGCTGTGGGTTACGACTATCAGAACAAACATGTGCAGGGCACATCCTGGGGCACCGTACCGTACTGGAACTCTGACGGCGGCAAAGCCAACCTGGGACGCTCGACCAACATGGCCACGTCCTGGAGTTCCTGGCCGCTGAAGGACAAAACCGCGTTCGCCAATCTGGACCATCAACTGGGAGGCGGTTGGCACCTCAAGGCTGCCTACACTCACCGGGAAAGTGACACCGACGGCAAGATCTACTACGGCGGTGGCGGCTTCCCGAATGCCGATCGCAGCGGCATGAGCGCCAACGTCAGCCACATGATCGGCACGCAAAAAATGAAGGCCTATGACTTCAACGTGTCGGGACCTTACTCGCTGTTCGGGCGTGAGCACGAAATGATGATCGGCTATGGCGAAGCCGAACGCAGCGAAGAAAACCCTTACACGGTAGACGGCGCACGGCCGTCGGATTACGAAAACGTCCCCGATTGGAAGTACATGGGTGGCATCCCCAAATTCCCCGACACCGTCACCAGCCTGCAAGGTTCCAATGAAAGTACCCGGCAAAAAGCCGGTTACCTGGCCACTCGCTTGACCCTGACCGACGACCTGCACGCGGTACTCGGCAGTCGTTATGGCAGCTGGGAAATGTCGAAGAAGACCAACAAATACGACAACAACCTGCAACTGACCGATGTCGAAATCACTCGCCAACAGCACAACGACATGTGGACCCCTTACGCCGGGCTGCTCTACGACATCACGCCTGAGTACACGGCTTACGTCAGCTACACCGATATTTTCAAACCGCAAGAAGACCGTGACAGCCATCATAAATACCTGGAACCGGTGGTCGGCAGCAACTATGAGCTGGGGCTCAAGGGCAGCCTCCTGGAAGAGCGCCTCAACCTCGCCACCGCATTGTTCTGGAGCAAGCAGGACAACGTCGCGGAGCTCGACGACTCGGTGCCACCGGACCCGGTCACCGGGGAGGAATTCTTCAAATCGGGCGGCAAAGGTAACAAGGTTCAGGGTTTCGAAGCCGACGTCTCCGGCGAGGTCACGGCGGGCTGGAACATGACAGCCGGTTACACCTACACCCATTCAGCCAATGGCGAGAAGCAGCGCAACAACACCAACCAGCCGTTGAATATGTTGCGCTTCTCCACGGCCTATCGCCTGCCCGGCGACTGGCAGGCACTGACCGTGGGTGGTGCGGTGAATTGGCAAAGCGACGTCTACCGCGCCGCCAGGCGCCCGGTCGGACGTGGCGCCGGTGGCGAGGTGATCACCGCCAGCGCGAACATCCGCCAGGAGGCTTACACCGTGGTCAAGTTGATGTCGCGTTATGAGTTCGACAAGCACCTGTCGGCCTCGCTGAACGTCAATAACCTGTTCGACAAGAAGTATTACGACAACATCGGGTTTTACAACGGCGTCTTTTGGGGCGACCCGCGCACGGTGACCCTGAGCCTGGATTGGAAGCTCTAAGCGTTGTTAACTCTCGCTTAACCGAATCGTCGAAAACTGTGCCTTCGACACTGGCTCATGGACGAAAGGCACCCGACAATCGTAGTGGGAGGCAAACCATGAAACGTACACCCCTGATCATCGCCGGCCTGATGACGTTCGTCTCGGCAAGCGCATTGGCCGAAGGCGGCGCCGAACGCATGCGGTATTACTTCGACACCCTGCGGTACAACCAACAGCAGGCGCTGGGTAACACCACCGAAGGCAAAAGTTCTGAACTCCGGGTTCCGGACGATCAAACCGCACAGGTGACCGAGTCCTACAGACCGAAATAAACAAAGGGCGTCCTGATGGACGCCCTTTTTTTTATGCCCGCAAGTGATTAAAGCGCCTTGGTCCAGAACAGCATCCGACCGTGCGCCGGGTCGAACATGCCCGCGGCAAAACCGAACTTGCCATAGGACGCTTGGGCGATTGCATTACCTTCCAACACCTCCAGCGTGATTTTGCAGCAGCCGCGTTGGCGAGCGATGTCCTCGACCTTTTGCAGCATTTTCTGGCTCAACCCCAAGCCGCGAAACTTCTTCACCACCATCACATCGTGCACATTGACCAACGGTCGACAGGCGAAGGTCGAGAAACCTTCAAAGCAATTGACCAGCCCCGCCGGCTCGCCACCGACGAAGGCCAGCACGCTGAACGCATAGGGACGCTTCGCCAGTTACGCCGGCAGTTGTTCCAGCCTGTCGGCAGGCAATGAGTGGCCCCCGCCCATCGGGTCTTCGGCGTAAGCATTCAGCACCAGACCAATAGCCTCGGCATGCACCGCATTGGTGTAGCTGGCCTGAAGCACAAGAATTTCTGCGGATTCCATTTCCACCCTCGATTACACATGAAGTAGCCCCAGCACGCAGCTCGTACTGGAAAGCCGAACGACAATATCGCGAGCGCTGCTCATGCTGCAATCTTTACGATCAAGCGCCCCAGATCAGCGTTTCGGTCCACCCCAGCTCGGCAAAATCCTCGGCCCTCAAGCCTGACTCTCCGGCACAGAAAAACTCGTCCAGTTGCGGCGGTTTGACCGAGGTACCGCTGAGCATGGCGTGAACCTGCCCGCGATGATGAATCTGGTGCTCGAACAAATGGGAGAGCATACGTACGCGGCTCTCATATTGCGGCGTGTCCCGGGCGATGGTCACGATCTTCCCGAGGTCGGCATCGCGCATTTGCTCGCAGTAGGCGATCAGTCGCCGGTCTACCAGCGCTTGTTCGCGCTCGAGGTCGACCGCGTGCGTAAACGGCTCGTCCTGGTTGAAAAACACGTAGCAATCGGGATGCGGATCATCGCCGCGCAACTCCCGCTCCAGCGCATCCACGTAAAACCAGTCACAGGTCAGGATGTGATTGAGGGTAGCGCGCAGACTGGGAAAGAAGCTGACCCGCGGTGCCGCCAGCTCGGCCGGGTTCAACTGGCTCCAGGTCTTGGCGAGTCGATGATTGGCCCAGGCGTTCTGGTAGGCCATGGTCAGCAAATGGTGCGACAGAGGCTGATTCATGTTCGCGGCTCCTTGGGTTCAAGCTTCGGCGAAACGTTGCAGCTGCATTTCCTGTAATCGGCTGAGGGTGCGGCGGAATGGAAACTCCAGATAACCCTCGGTGTACAACGATTCCATGGGCACCTGCGCTTCAAGGCACAGCGGCACCTTGCGGTCATAGCACTCGTCCACCAGGGCGATGAAACGCCGTACACCGTCGTCATGCACCGACAATTGCGGCAACTCGCGATCACCCGCCACCACCCGCTCGACGCCGTCTTCAGTGCCCCGGGCGATGCGCCCTTCGCGCTTTTGCGCGCTGAGGTTGGGCACGTCACTCAACAGAATAGCGCTGAAGGTGTCGCACAGGGCGATGAAATCCATGGCGGCAAAAGGCTGTTCACAGAGATCGGCGTAACGACTCCAGAGCACGGTTTCGCTGGCCTGCACGACATTGAGTGAGCGATAGCCTACCTTGATCGGGTCACTGGCCACCGACTGGCCGACGGTCAGTGCCTTGAACACTTCACCCAGCGCACTGGGCTGTCCCGATGCGGCCACCCAGTAACGTTGCAAACCTATGCCGGGGTGGAGACGATGATCTTCACCACCGTCCACCGCAATCACCTGCATATGTTTCTTGATGGCCTCGATGGCGGGCACGAACCGGTCGCGGTTGAAGCCCTCGGCGTACAGTTGATCCGGGGGCTGATTGGAGGTGCAAACTACAACCACGCCCTGCTCGAACATCACCTGAAACAAACGGCCAAGAATGATGGCGTCGCCGATGTCGTTGACGAACAGTTCGTCAAAGCACAGCACCCGAACTTCCTCGCTCAGTTCGCGAGCCAGTGCCTTCAAAGGGTCGGCGGTGCCGGTCAGCTGAAACGAGCGTTGATGCACCCAGCCCATAAAGTGGTGAAAGTGTTGGCGACGGGCCGGGACCTTCAGGCTTTGGTAAAACTGGTCCATCAACCAGGTTTTACCGCGTCCGACCGGCCCCCAGAGGTACACGCCGGTGATCGGCGCGCGCCCTTCATGCAGCGCTTCGTAGCATTTTTGCAGCGCCCAGACGGCATGTTCCTGAGCTTCGTCCTGGACGAAGCCCTTCTGTTCGATGGCGTGTTGCCAGGCGCTTAAGGGAGAGTCGACATTCATGCGCGGCAGTATGCCACGCGGCTTGGTTAGAGGGAGATGTCTAGCCGGGCGATCTTGCCCTGCTCGTTCAGGCGAAACATGTAGCGCAATTCCAGAGGGCTGCCAGGAAACGTCCCGGAGATCAGGTTGTGCACCAACACTTTGCCGGTGCGCAGTTGCACGTCGAGCACTTCAACCCGTGGCTGGTAACGCTGGGCGGTGTCTTGCATCCACTGCGCGATGGCGTGAGTGCCGACCTGGTGCTGGCCTTCATCGAACACATTGGCATCCTCAGCGAAAAAACTAGCGACCCGCGAGGTGTCGCGGGCATTGGCCGCAGCAATATAGGCGGCGATGGCGGGTGCCAGTGAAGCGTCTGGATTGGGCATGTTTACGGCTCCTTGTTTGTTGATTCTGGCCCCATGCTAAAACAGGCCTGTGTCAGTTCTTGTCAGGAGTGAAACGCCCGGCTTCATCCAGTTGCATCTGCTTGCGCCAGGTCCGCAACAGGTCGCTGCGCCGCCCCGGATACCGCTCGCCCTGCGCACTGGCGGCCGAGATCCGGTCGGTGCGAAAGGTGCGATAGGCGCTGCGCAACTCACACCAGGCGACGATGATTCGCGCCTCGTTCAGAAACCCCAGGGCCAGTGGCCAGATCAGCCGCTGACTCGGCACCTGATGGGCGTCCGCGTAGTCGATGTGCAGCTTGGCCTGATCGCGGATGGCCTGGCGAAACACAGTCAGTGGCACCGCGTTGGGCGCAAAGCCATAACCGCGCGGGCCCGGCAGGACTGTCGGGTTGCGTAACGCGTCGAGCGCTTCAGGCGCCAATACCGCGGCAATCTTGGCCAGCGCATCCGCCGCGGCCTTGCTCAATACCTCATCCCCGCGCTGATCCACATAGCGCAAGCCCAACACGATGGCTTCGGTTTCATCGGCGTTGAGCATCAATGGCGGCAGAAACAAACCGCTGCGCAGCACGTAGCCGATTCCCGCTTCACCGTAAATCGGTGCGCCGAGTGCGGTGAGTTCAGCGATGTCGCGGTACAGCGTGCGCTCGGAAATCTCCAATTCGCCGGCAAGCGTCGCCGCGGTCACCGGACGACTTTTGCCGCGCAGCACTTGCAACAAGGTCAGTAAACGAGTGGTACGCGACACGATCGGCAGGCTCTGTCCGGAAAAGTTGTCGAAGCTTAGCAGAGCATCCTGTCAGAAAGTGGCAGGAGCGATGGGCCGGGGGTCGGCCCTTCTCTGAAGCTGGCGGCAATTTCATCGACACCGCCAACGGTTATCAGGCTGGCCAGTCGGAAGCAGGGCTGAAACCCTGGATCTGCCAATCATCCCGGTCGCCTGAAAAAGCATCGTCGGATCGCCGGCCGGACCAAGCCCGCGCCCACAGGTACTGCGCTGTACTTGTGGGAGTGGCGGTGCGGCGATCCGACTTGCCCGCGATGGTGTCGGAGGAGTCACCGCAGGTCGGTGTTACCGGTCGACCTTATGTTTAGCCGCATACAAACACAGCATTTCCATCGCCAACGTCGCCGCCGCCAGTGAGGTAATGTCCGCACTGTCGTAGGCCGGCGCCACTTCCACGACGTCCATCCCCACCAGATTAATCCCGCGCAAGCCACCCAGGATTTCCAGCGCCTGCACCGTGCTCAAGCCGCCGCACACCGGCGTTCCGGTGCCCGGAGCGAATGCCGGGTCGAGGCAATCAATGTCGAACGTCAGGTACACCGGGTGATCGCCGACCCTCGCCCGAATCGCTTCGACAATTGCATCAACACCACGTCGATGCACTTGCCGCGCATCCAGCACTTGAAAGCCCTGGTGATCGTCATTGGTGGTGCGCAACCCGATCTGAACCGAACGCGACGGATCCACCAGCCCTTCCTTGGCCGCGTGCCAGAACATCGTGCCGTGATCGACGCGCTTGCCGTCTTCGTCCGGCCAGGTGTCGCTGTGGGCGTCGAAGTGGATCAACGACAGCGGACCATGTTTACGCGCATGGGCCTTGAGCAGCGGATACGTGATGAAGTGATCCCCGCCGAACGTCAGCATCGCGCTACCGGCGTTGAGAATGTGTTCGGCGTGGGCTTCGATGCTTTCGGGCACCGACTGCGGTGTGCCGTAATCGAAGTCGCAATCACCGTAGTCGATGACCGCCAGATGGTCGAACGGGTCGAAGGTCCATGGCCAGTGGCGTTCCCAGGCAATCCCGGTGGACGCGGCACGAATGCCGCGTGGTCCGAAACGCGCTCCGGGGCGGTTGCTGGTGGCGGTGTCGAACGGGACACCGCTGACCGCTACATCAACGCCACGCAAGTCGCGACTGTAGCGACGACGCATGAAACTGGTGATTCCGGCGTAGGTACTTTCTGCGGCAGTGCCATAGAGGCTGTCGCGGGTCATGGCCTGATCGTTTTGCATCGGGACGTCCATCAGGTATTCCTTTTTAGTGGCGGCTACGGAAAGTGGTCCACAAGCGCGTGCGTTGACGCATGTCCTTGAGGCTCATGCTGCGGTCGGCGTACAACCGGTCACGCACGTCAGCCAGCGGGTAAATGTCCGGGTCGGTGCGCACCGCCTCATCCACCAGCGGTGTTGCGGCCTGGTTGGCCGTCGCGAAGAAAAGTGTGTTGGTCAGTGCCGCGACGGATTCCGGGCGCAGCATGAACTCGATAAAGGCGTGGGCCGCTTCAGGGTGAGGCGCATCCTTGGGGATCGCCAGGTTGTCCTGCCAGACCAGCGTGCCCTCTTTCGGAATCCGGTACGCCACTTCGAACGGCTTGTTGGCCTTGCGCGCCTGATCAGCGGCCATGCTGGCGTCACCGTTATAGGTCAACGCCAGGCATACGCTGCCATTGGCCAGATCGCTGATCTGCCGACCGGTGGCGACGTACAACACATTGGGTTGCAGCTGATGCAGCAGCGCTTCGGCGGCTGACAGATCCGCCTTGTCGGTGCTGTAAGGATTTTTACCCAGGTAATGCAGCGCCAGGCCGACCACTTCCTGGGGTGAATCGAGAATGGCAATGCCGCAGTCTTTCAGTTTGCTGGCGTATTCCGGCTTGAACAGCAGGTCCAGGCTGTTGAGCGGCACATTCGGCAAACGCTGCTTCACGGCTTCGACGTTCATCCCCAATCCCAGGGTGCCCCAGGTGTAGGGCACGCCATAGCGGTTGCCAGGATCGACGGCGGCGAGTTTTTCCAGCAAGTCCGGATCGAGGTTGGCGTACCCCTTGAGGCCTTCGTGAGGGATCTCTTTCAACGCACCGGCTGCCAGTCCGCGGGCCAGCACACTGGAAGACGGCACGACCACGTCGTAACCGCTGCCTCCGGTGAGCAACTTGGTTTCGAGTACCTCCGAAGAATCGAAGGTGTCGTACCGCACATGGATGCCAGTTTCCTGTTCGAAACGCTGCAAGGTCTCGGGAGCGACGTAATCAGCCCAACTGTAGAGGTTGACTACTTTTTCCTCGGCCTGGGCCGATACGGCCATGGCGAGAAACAGTGCGGGCAAACACAGCTTGAACGTGGGAGCCATGACGAAACACCTGACCAGAGGAAGTGGATGCAGAATGCGTCGTCAGATACATTGGAAAAATACCAAGGTAGTTATCCTGACTTTATCTCGGAGTAATGTTTGATGCTCGGCCAACTCCATGATCTCGATCTGCAACTGCTGCGGCTGTTCGTCAACGTGGTGGAGTGCGGCGGCTTCAGCGCGGCTCAGGGTGAATTGGGTCTGAGCCAGTCGAGCATCAGCCAGCAAATGGCCAAACTGGAAACCCGGCTCGGCTATCGTCTGTGCAGTCGCGGCAAGGGTGGTTTCAAAATCACGCCCAAGGGCGAACAACTGCTCAACGCGACTCGCAGCCTGTTCGAGTCCATCGAAGCCTTCCGCCATCAATCCAATGGTGTGGCCGGGCGCTTGATCGGCGAAGTTCGTCTGGGGCTGTCCGAAGCGCTCGATCAATCCGTGTTGCAACGGGTGGCCGATGCGATCCGGCGCTTTCGTGAACGGGACGAATCGGTGCGCATCGAATTGATCAGCGCCATGCCCGGTGAAATGGAACGGTTGCTGCTGCAACAACGACTGGACCTGGCGATCGGCTATTTCTCACAAGTGCAAAGCGCCTTTGACTACCGCGAACTGTTTACCGAAACCCAGCACCTGTATTGCGCCGCCGGACATCCGCTGTTCACCGACGATGCGCCTGACGATCACGCGCTACAGGCGTGTGATCGAGTCGATCACCCTTACCGTTTCCTGCGCAGCGACGAACCCTTCCAGGGGACGATGTGTTCGGCGCGTTCGGAGCAAGTCGAAGGCACCCTCGCCTTCATTCTTTCCGGTAAACACGTTGGCTATTTGCCCAATCACTTTGCCCGCAGCTGGGAAGACAAAGGATTGCTGCGGGCCGTGCGCCGAGGCGATATGAGTTTTGACGTGGCATTCCATCTGGCCCGCCATCGCGCGCAGGTGCCGGGGGATGCGCAAAGGGCATTTGAAGAGGATTTGCTGGCGGCATTTGCGGCACCCGTTTGATAATGATCGTTCCCATGCTCTGAACTGAACCCGTCTCGCCTGCAGCTGTCGCACCCTTGAACCGCTAGAAAATGCTCGAGGCCGAGCCACGGGTGGTTCGGCCTTTTCTTTAAGAGAGCATGTCCATGCGCAGTGTCCACGCCGTTTTGCTTTCCCTTCTTTTGCTCTCCCTTAGCGCCTGCGCCCTGCTGCCCAATCGCGACCCGCTGAACATCAACGTGGTCGGCTTCGAGCCGTTGCAAAGCCAGGACATGGAAGTACGCTTTGCCGTGAAAATACGCGTGCAAAATCCCAATGAGACCGCGATCGACTACAACGGCGTGGCCCTGGACCTGGAGGTCAATGGCCAGCCACTCGCCTCCGGCGTCAGCGATCAAGCGGGCTCGATTGCACGCTTTTCCGAAACCGTGCTGACGGTGCCGGTGAGCGTTTCGGCGTTCTCGGTGCTGCGTCAGACCTTGGGCCTGAGCCAGACACAAACCCTGAACAACCTGCCCTACGTGCTGCGAGGCAAACTGGCCGGTGGCTTGTTCGGCACCCTGCGTTTCGTGGAAAGTGGCAAACTCAGCCTGCCAGCGTCGACGACCGGCACCTGGTAATTGCGACTCAAGGAGCGACAAAGAACATGGAAGTCACACCCACGCTCGACACCGAACGCTTGATCCTGCACCCGCTGGAGTTGGCCGATGCCGAAGCCATCCAGCAACAGTTCCCGCACTGGGAAGTGGTGCGTTACCTGAACGCCCTCGTCCCTTGGCCGTACCCTGCTGACGGCGCACTGACCTATCTGCGTGACAATGCCCTGCCAGCGATTGCGCGCGGTGATGAGTGGCATTGGTCGATCCGCTTAAAGTCCGCGCCCGATCAGTTAATTGGCACTGTCAGCCTGATGAATGAACAGGACAACAACCGCGGCTTCTGGCTAGGGCCAAAATGGCAAGGCCAGGGCTTGATGACCGAAGCCAGTGCGGCCGTCACCGAGTATTGGTTCAAAGCCCTCGGCCGGTCAGTGCTGCGTGTACCGAAAGCGGCGCCCAACATCGGCTCGCGCAAACTCTCGGAACGCACCGGCATGCGCTTGATCCGCAGCGATGAGGGCGACTTCGTCAGCGGGCGATTCCCCAGAGACCTCTGGGAAATCACCCGTGAAGAGTGGTTAACTCAACCTAGAGATCCAGGGGTTATGCGTTGAAGCGGACACCCGGTTTGGCGCGCTCATCCACCGACAACTCAAACACATCCGGGCGCGCGTAGTGCCCCACCACGTCGCAGTCGTAACGGGCGCGGATCAGGTCATCGGTGTCGATTTCTGCGCTGAGCAAACCGGTGCCATCGCGCAACGGCCCCGCCAGAATGTCGCCCATCGGCCCGACGATCACGCTGCCGCCGGCAATCAATGGCCGGTCCGCCGGCCAGTTGGCGATCTCAACGCCCAAGGCGTGCGGTGAATCCTGAACCTGACAGGCGCTGACCACAAAGCAACGTCCTTCATGGGCGATATGGCGCATGCTGACCTGCCACATTTCCCGCTCGTCCACCGTTGGCGCGCACCAGACCTCCACGCCTTTGGCGTACATCGCGGTGCGCAGCACTGCGAAGGCTGCGCGAGGTGTATGGCGATCAGTTGTTCGTGCGCACCGGCCGAGGCCTCGCGCCCACACTCAAGGCCAACCAGTTGAAACCGGTGGTCAGCGATGCCCTGAACAAATGCCGGCAGAGCCTGGCGATGGTCGATCCGGCCGCCCACCATGACGACGGGCGCTCAGTCACCGGGGGTATGTCAGATGATTTCGAAATTGCTTATGGTCGCCGGCTGATCGAGGAAATCGCCCGCGTCGCGCCGAAGCTGCGGCTGATCTTCCGTCAGACCCACAGCCAGATCGTCGCCCAGGCGTTGATGGAACGCAGTATCGATCTGGCGATTACTGCAGGCGGATTTGCCGAGCGCTTGCTCAGCCGTCAGGTGCTGGGAGAAGGAGGCTATCTGTGCCTGGCAAACCCGATGAGCCTGGCCCAGGGACAGCAAACCATCAGTCTTGAGGAGTTCGTCGCCCGCGAGCACATCCTGGTGTCGTCGGGTGGTTTTATCGGGATCACCGATGAGGGGCTGGCGGCGCTGGGGTTGAGTCGGCGGGTATGGGCGTCGACCACACACTTTGCGGCATTGCCGCACTTGCTCAAGGGCAGCCAGGCCGTGGCGACCATTCCGGCCCATGCGGCCCAAAGCATTGCTGCGCTCAGCGGCCTGGCGCTGCTGCCCTGCCCCCTGGCGTTGCCGCGTTACCCGATCGAACTGGGTTGGCGCACCAGTACGCAGCTCGATCCGCTGGTGTTGAAAGTACGTGAGGCCATTGTCGCGAGTTTCGCATGTTCTATTTGGCAGCCATGAGGCGATTGATCTCGCTGCGCACCATGTTCGCGAATTCCGGGGGCGACATGCCGTCAAGTTCGGCACGGACCCACTCGGACCATTTGCCTTTGCGCTTGGCGCGCTCACCGAACAACCTTGCGGCCTCGCCCTTGGACTTGCCCAGGTTGCTTTGCCAGAGATCGAACAGACGGGATTTCTCATCTTCAAGCGCCGCGCGCTCGGCAAGGGGTTTGTCGGCCAGATTGAAGCTCATGGGAGTTACCTGCTGCGTAAATTAGGCGACATCTTACACTGTAGGAGGAAATGTCCGACTCAGGATTTTTCTTCAGGGTAGGGTCAACGCGAAAATTCACTGCAACTTTTTCGCTGACGACAGACTCCATTGTTCACTGTCCATTTACCTGCAAGGAGTACCCCAATGGCCCGGAAAACAGCCGCACAAGTCGCCGAAGACCAGATCAAGGATCAGGCCTTCAGTGAACTTCAGGCTCTGATCGAAGAGTCGGAGAAACTGTTGAAAAGCAGTGCCTCACTCGTCGGTGAAGAAGCGGACACACTTCGTGGGCAAATCGCCCAGAAACTTCAGCAGGCTCGGGACTCCGTCACCAGCGTTCGTGACCGGACCAAACCTGCAGTCGAAGCCACTGAAACCTACATTGGTGGTCATCCGTGGCAAACCGTGGCCATCTCTGCCGGTTTTGGCCTGGTGGTCGGGTTGTTGCTGGGCCGGCGTTAAGCGGTACCGCTTTAATGGGCACTCAGCAAAAAGGCGAGCCTTTCGCTCGCCTTTTTCATGCCCGGGGTTTAGGCAGACCTCAGAGCCCGGCCAATTCCCGCAAATTCGCCAATGTCTGAGCATCGAGCTTAATGCCTTCGGCGCTGGCCTTGGCCCGCTGTTGGTGACGTCGATCACCCGGCAGACGCTTGAGCCCCACACCGTGCATCTGCCGGACCAGCTCCTGGCTGCGCTCGGCAAAACTCTGCCCCGCCGCCTTGCTCGGGTCGATCACGATCAGCAGTTGGCCAGTCCACGGCGTCTTGGCCCCCGGATGGTTCGACCAATCGAACTCGAAGGAAAAATTCCCCCCGGTCAACGCCGCCGCCAACAGCTCGACCATCATCGACAGCGCCGAACCTTTATGTCCGCCAAACGGCAACAACGCGCCGCCCTCCAGAATCGCTTTCGGGTCCTCGGTCGGCTGGCCGAGACCGTCCACACCCATGCCTGGCGGCAAACGCTCACCTTTGCGTGCGGCGATCTGCACATCACCATGGGCAATGGCGCTGGTCGCCAGGTCGAAGACAATCGGTTCGCCATCAGCCCGAGGGGCGGCGAACGCAATCGGGTTGGTCCCGAACAACGGGCGATCGGCACCGTGCGGCACCACGCAGGTCATGCTGTTGACCATGCTCAGCGCCACCAGCCCTTCATAAGCGAAGGGCTCGACATCCGGCCACAAGGCTGCGAAATGGTGGGAATTACGAATCGCCAGCACCGCAATGCCGGCACTGCGGGCCTTTTCAACCAGCAGTGCGCGTGCTGCCGCCAAGGCCGGCTGGGCGAATCCATTGCAGGCGTCGACCCGGACAAAACCCGAAGCGACGTCCTCGACCACCGGCACGGCCTGGCCATTGACCCAGCTGCTCTTGAGCGTCGACACGTAACCGGGAATACGAAACACGCCGTGGCTATGGGCGCCATCGCGCTCGGCGCCGGCGCAGTTGAGGGCCAGTGTTTTGGCGACATCGGCGCTGGTGCCATGACGCTGGAAAATCTGCTCAAGCAAAAGAACGAGCGCGTCGAAATCGAGCGTTTGAGTGTTCGAACTGACGGTCATTTCGGGCGTTGCGGTCATCTGAAGCTCCAGTTTTATTATTGAGTACGGGCAACAGGGTGAAACGAGGTTGCACGGCAACCAAAAACAGTTGTCGATTAAGCGCTGTTTTACCAGCGTCCTGTCAAGTCTCGACAGCCTGTTCGGATCAAGCAATATGTACCGCACTCGAGCCTGCCCCTGGCCGTACTGTTTTTCCTCAATCCAAAGGCCTGCGATTACCCACCAATCGCAGCACATCGAGGAAAAATCATGATTGCTTCTCCACTGCCGTATTTTTTTGACGAAGCAGAACGTGCATCCAATGCCAAACAGCCCGGTGATCGCGAGAAAGCGCTGACCTTCACCCTTGATGACCTGAATTGGTTGCAGGGTGTTTATCTACCGACCCATGTCGCCCGTGTGGCCACTACCAAGCCCATACATATCGAACGATTGCTTCTGGGCCCGACGGACATTCCATTGGCCGGTGCTTTCGCCATGAGCCGGCCCAATAATGGAGAAGTCATGCTCTACACGCCGTGGAAAGGTCTGGTCAAATTCGCGGACAAGGTCGACCTCAAAAGCACACTCAAGGCATGGTTGGCGCAAGAGACCGGAAAACGGGAATTACTGCGTTATCTTTCCATTGAACAACGTAACGCTGTGCAGGCAGCTGCCATGCCTGAGATTTCTACAACAACCATCGAAGGTGCGGTATTCCAGGACCAGGCGCTCACACTCGAACTCAATCAGACACACAACATCCAGTCGATGATGGCCAAACTGGTCAAGATGCCGACACTGCAGTCGATGCTGGACGAAATCCTCAAGATTGCGTTGGCCAAGCGATTCCCCAGGCTGGACCAGCGCCAGACAAGGCTGGAAAGCTTCATCAGCACGGTTTCCACCTTCGACACCCGCGAGTCCCGGTACACGATGTCCTCGCAGCCACTGAGCGACGTCCTCTTGCAGTACTACCTGACCCATCAGTGGCCAACGGGTGATTCCAGGGTCTTTTCCAATCCTGCACACGGCGTGAGCAGCGACGCCGATAACCAGGCATGGGAAAGCTCAATCATAGAGATCGCGCAACGCTTTACACCTCACTTGCGAAACCTGCTGAAAACGTACTGGAACTCCCCCACACGCGCTGGCCAGTCACCCTCGGAGTTTCTTACCGAAGGTATTCGCGATACCTTTCACGTCAATCTTTTATTGAAGCGCCAGCAAGGTGTTTTAACCTCGCAGCAATACCTGCGCTTGATGAATGTGAGCCTCGCGCCTGCCTCCAACGATTCCCTGCGCATCGAAAAAGTACGTATCACCGCGCCCTTCAAGCACTACGCGGAACTGGCCTGCACCTTGATGATCGGCAGCAGCGACGCCCTCGGCTTTCTGTATACCCGGTCCAGAGGTATCGAAGCCACGAGCAACCTGCCCGCGGCCAGAACAATCGTGCTGGCGATGATCAAAAGCGAAGGGCATGAGGACACGCTGCTTAACTACATGTCGCTGGACGAGCGCCGTACGCTGCTTTCAATGGAACCGGATGAACGCATGATTATCGGAGAACCGATCGTTGGCCCGGCGTTCGAACAATTGATGGCAGACATCCTCGACAAGCAATTGCAGAACCTGACTTACGCCTTGAGCCGCTACCGCGAAAGTGAAGGTTCGCTGGACCCGCATGCATTGCTCGACAAGGCGCTTGATGTTCGGGGACTGATCGATGACCGCCTGTTGGCCGTCGATGCCAACGGGCGCTGGAGTACACACGTGGACCAGCGCTGGAGTGCACAACCGGCCACCGTGCGCGCCGAATCGGTCAAAGAACAATGGGCACTGCTCTCCACCGCGGCGCTTGAACAAAACCTTCTAAACCACCCCGTCATTCCTGCCGCCACCCGCACGATCACCGACGCCCAACGTTTCGTCGGTTCGTCGCTGGAAGGCTTGCAATCAAGTTTCACCCACACCCTGTCCACAGCATTGCGCAGCGAGCTCAAACTGCAGACGGTTGCCCGCACGCTGGGTGTGACGGAACAGGCGATCATCAAAACGGTGCTCGATTCACCGATACGGTTGCACCGGGGCGCGTTGAACGGTTTTCTGCCGGACGTATTTTCCCTGGCGTTGAAGGCAGGCGACGCTACGGATCCGTTGAAACTGGCCAGTTGTTTTGTGCTGACTGAACGAGGAGGCCTGGACCCGGTGCATTCGGGCAGGGCCATTTTGTGGACACCCGCGTTAGGGTTTGAAGCCTTCAAAGCATTGACACCGTTGCTGACCGAACTCGGTCAACGCCTCGCAGACGTCAACCATCGCTCAACGCTTCTGGAGAACCTTGGCCGCAGCGAACGATTGCCTGGCAAGACTTACACGTTGGCGCCCCTGCAGCGGGTAGATGGGCATTTTCTTGATCATCTACAAAAACCCTCTGTGCATCTGGACCCGTCGTGCCTGACCAGCGCGCTGGCGACGAAACTCTCCACCACGCCGCTGACCCATCTCCTGAATCTCGTGGCGCTGCGTAAGCCGAGGTCGGGGCTCGACCGTGCGATGGACATTGCGCGGTCACTGACGACTCAACAAAAACTGCCGGCATGGCTGGCCAAAGCGTCCGTTAACGATCTGATGCTGCATGCCGAGCTGCTTCAGCAATACCTCAATAACGTTAAAGACGACCAGGATTACCTGACCGGCATACGATCACTGCAACGCACGGCACACCTTGAACTTGAAAAACAACTCAAGGCAGACACCTTCAACATCAACCCGGACAACGTCCAGGTCCAAATCAGTGCCCACGCGACATCTGCAGCCAACACTCAAACGCTGACCGACTTTGCGTTGACTCACCTGAAGGATCTGGATCAGGTCCATTTCAAACTGGTATCGCTTGATACCACCGTGATTCCCGAGGGGATGGACGAACGCTACATCACAGACCTGATACGAAACCTGAAACCGGGCGAACATCAGCAGAAAATACTGAGCGACGCCTTGGCAGATACCCAGGCGAATGCGGGCCGCAGGACGCGGTTTTACACACAATTGCCCTGGCAGTTGATGCATTACGCTCACGCGGAAAAACTGCAGGAACGTCTGAGCGATTCGGGGTTTGATCTGATCCGGCAAGTCATGGACATGCCAGACGCCATCGCCCGCGCTGCAGTCGCCGGTGCCCATGCGATCATCCGCCCGCTTGAGTTCTTGGGTATCAAGAGTGCACAGACGATCAAAGTGCCCGGTGTTTATCTAATCGGCTCAACGGCTGATCGCTCTGCACCACAGGTGCTTATTGCGCCTCACAGCCCTCGGCATGGGGTGAAAGAATATGAAAATGAAGCACAACTGCTAACAGAACTGAAGACCCGCGGACCGCTGCTCGACTGGCTACTCCTGAATCTGCCGCAGCCTGATCGGATACTCCTGGAAACCCGGATGGCGATCACTGATCACCGCGTCACCAGAGCCACGCCGACGAGCACCGGTCATCGCTTCACCGAGACCACACTGGCATCCAATCCGATCAAGGGGAACCTGTTCAACCATTTACTCAATGACAACGCTGCGTTGCTGACCCGATTGCTCGGTTGTCAGTCCGATGACAGAAAACAGGGCGAGTGGGCGACCATCAAACAGGTGTTGGGCGAAGATTTGCACGCGGCATTTTCGTTTTGTATAGGCAAACTCGCGTACCCCATCACGGTATGGCGCAGTTACCGCGATATCAAGCAATCCGCCGAAGACCTTCAAACACATAAATGGGGAGCCGCAATAAAAGAGTTCATCAGCGGCATTGCACAACTGGCCTCGTTGCAGCAATCGATGGAGGAGCCTTCGACGACCCGCGCGCCCGCGCCAGAAACGCCCGACACTCGACTCAAATGGCAGGACATCGACATCACTGCACCCGAGCGCACGCAATTGAAGCGTCATGAGAGCATCGACGTCGATCTGGGTTCGCTGACACACAACGCCAAGCTTGGGCTCTACTCTCATCCAACGACAAAACAACTTTACGGGCCGGTTGAAGGAAAAGTGTATCCGGTCGCAAAACCTGGCACCCGTTGGCGCATCGCCGACACCCCCGCTCGCGTCCCTTATCTGCGTCAAAACGAATCGAAACAATGGGTTCTGGACAGGGAAAAACCGGCGCCCCGCTTCAGCCTCATCAACCGGTTACAGAACGCGATAACGGTTTGGGAAAGCATGAATGTCGAAGCACATGGAATGCCTCAAGTCCGTCAAATTTTTCCGCGAAAGGCTCGTCAGATTGACGAGGCGCTGGATCTGGCAACCACCTATGCCTGGAACAGCTTCCGCAACCTGCAAATGCTCAAGACTTCTGACGGTACGGTCACGCCCGTGCACCAGCTCATCATGGATTTTATCGATGTGTCTACCGTGTCGGACGCGCATGTGCAGAAGCTCGAAAAAGTCGTGGGCGACATTTTTGCGGCCCTGTTGGACCCCACACTCAGAAAGCCGAACTCCAGGCGGTTTGTAGTCGGCAAGATCCTCAGTCACGCGGAAAATACGTTCGGCTTCACCCTTCCAAAGGACGTAAAAGGGAAAATTTACCTGACAGATAAATTTTTCTTCCCCCATTTCGACCACTACCGCGATCATCTGTCCGACGCCGCCTTCCCCATCAACGCTCATGCTCGGGCGGCAACCCTGATCCATGAGATTTCGCACATTGCCGGCAAAACCGAGGACATTTCTTATCTCGACTCCAGCAGACCGTTCGTCGACCTGATAGGAACGGCCAGTGCTTTCGCCACTGATCTCAAAACAGCCTTGAGCGAACTTCAGGACAGCGCACTGTCAATCAAGACGCCTTATACACAGCTGTTCAAAATCCAGAACCCTGATGCCGGTGAATGGGAGGACCTGGGCAGTACTACTGATGAAAATACCGATCGGATAAAGGAACATATCTTGACCTTGACCGGCGAGGACAACCTGAGCGGTGCCCGCACAACCTTCAAAAAAGATCCACTGATCAGACTGGCGGTGCAACTCGCTAACGCTGACAGCGTTACCTGGCTGATCACCCATCTGGGGCGCCAATTGCACACCAGCACCCCATGAATCAGAAAATAAACACCACTTTGATGGGTAATTGCCATGACGGTTGTTCTCGCAGACTTCCTCACAAGGTTAGAATGCAGGAAATCAGGATGAGTCAATGACCGAAAACCCTCTCTCGCAAGCCCAATATGACGCAATCACCGATGCCGCTGCGCATTGGTGCATGCGTCTGCACGCCATCGATTGCACGGCTGAAGAGCGGCTGGCGTTCGAGCAATGGCATGACGCTCATCCGCTTCACGCGTTCGAGTACGAAGCCATGCTGGAAATCTGGGATGTCGCGGGGGACCTGCCACGTCCCGAAACCGTGATACCGGTGGCTCGCGCCAAGCGTGAAACGCCTTGGCGCACCTTCGGTATCGCCGCCGCGGTTTGCGCCATGGCGCTTCCATTGGCGGCCTATAGCGGCTGGAACCTGGGCTGGTTACCCAATTCGTACCAACATTTCGAGGCGAGCGATACTGTCCGTCAGGTCACCCTGAGCGATGGCAGTCAGGTGGAACTGAACCTGGGCAGTGAGCTGACGTTCAGCAACTACAAGGACCAGCGCCGGATCACTTTGGAAAAAGGCGAAGCCTTCTTCAGCGTCCGCCACGACACTCGGCACCCCTTCATTGTCAAAGCGGCCGAAGGCAGGATTCGGGTAACCGGAACCAAATTCAATGTCTGGATGTATGAAGATCAGGTACGCGTGAACCTGATTGAAGGTTCGGTGCTGGTCAGCAGCAATGATGCCCTTGCGGGTGACGGCTTGCGTCTCGAGCCAGCGATGCAGGCAAGCTATAGACGCGGCGACTTCACTTCCCAGATCAGTCAGACCTACGACAATGACAACTCACTGGCGTGGCGCAGCGGAAAACTGGTGCTCGATGATCTGGCGCTGGCCGACGCACTGCCATTGATCAATCGCTACTTGAGCAAACCGGTGATGGTGGCCGACCACAGTACCGGCTCGATTCGCATCGGCGGCATCTACAACATCAAGGACCTCAACAACCTGGTGGCGTCCTTGCCCAAGGTATTGCCGGTCTACCTGACCCGCAACAAGGATGGCAATCCGGTCCTCAACTCCATTCCGCAACAAGCCCCAAAAAGCTGAAGGCCGCGAGCCTTGCGGGGTGCGGCCTTCATTCCTGATTCAAGCGCCATCAGCGTTAATGTGCAGCCACCTTCCCGGCTTTTTCATCCTGCTCGCGGATTGTCTGAACCTGGTACTGCGGATCGGACGCGATCTGCTGCTCGGTGAACGGCAACACACTCAACTGCTTCCTGGAAAATGCCAGGGTCTGATCTCTGGAATACTTCGAGGCCGGGTCACTGGATAGCGAGAAAGCCAGCAGCCCCTGGGCCTGCGGTCCCTTGTCATCGAAGGTTACCACCTGCAAATAGCTGGTACCGCTGACGACTTCGAGTTTACCGTCGGCTCTCGGCACACTCTGAATGGCGTTATAAATCCCCAGAGCGCCAGGTCCACCGTGAATCGGCGTCTGTTGGCCACCACCGCTGACCACCTGGATATCACCCCAGCGATTATCAGCCTTGAGCCCCCTCTTATTGATCTGCGCTACCGACGCCAGCATCGCGTCGCGAACCGCCTTTGCGACTTCCGGGTGATCGACCGCCAGGCCACGCGGGGTGTGTTGCGGGTCTTTCGGATCGAACGCCACACGCCAGGGATCAGGTGTTTCCTCTAGCGACTCCATGACATTCTGGAAATGCACAAAACCCAGACCACTGTCCAGATTCGCACTGCGGTCCCAGGCCTTGAGACTGGCACACAGCGGCGTGAGCGTTGGCGCATCGGAACCCAGGGCCGCAGCACAAAACTGCAGCAGGTCCGGCATCACTTGAGCTGCCAGATACACCTGGTCGTCCATCACCATGTGTTGTAAATCCACCGCCGCAATAGGTCCGGTCTTGTTCAACGTATTCAGGCGATCCAGTGCAAAGCGTGTGCGCAGCCCCAATGGCTGGTCGTCCTGACTGATCAGGGGCGAAAAACCGCTGAGCGGTTGCGCCGGGTTGGCCATCCAGGCCGAATCGTTGGAGTGCTGCACAAAGTCCTTGCGCAACAGCTGCGGCAACTTGTCTGCCGCATAGATCCCTTTTTGCGCAGCCTGCGGGTCGATGTCCCAGGCACACGCGCTGTTGGAACCGTCGAGGACGATCATCTGCAACCCGGCGCGAGGATCACTGCACTTGGCCAATTTGTCGGCACCGACGTTCGGCACGACCGAGAGGTTCATGTACAGCGTCTGCCCCTGATCATCCGTCGCCAGGGTGTTGACCCACGGGATCCCCTGAATCTTGTGCACCGACGCCTGCAAGTCCTTGAGGCTGACCGCACGGTTCATTGCATACCACTGCTGCAAGACTCGGTCGTTTTCCAGATTGGCATCGCGCAGGCTGTAGGCGAACTGGTTGTCCCAGTCGAGTTTTCCGGGCCACTGCACGATCGGGCCGAACTGCGAGCTGTAGATCACATGAGAGGCCGGATGGGTCTGGCCATCAGGTTGTTTCACGTTCACGGTCAGGGTCTGTTTCTTCATGGGCAAGGACTTGCCGTCGAGCAGGTAACGGGTCGAATCCTTGGGATCGAGTTGCAGGCGATATAAGGTGAAATGCTTGGACGAGTCCACGGTGTGGGTCCATGCAAGGTGCTGGTTGAAACCGATATTGATCATCGGCAGTCCTGGCAGTGCCGCGCCCATGACGTCCAGTTTGCCGGGAATGGTCAGGTGCATTTGATAGAAACGCATCCCGCCTACCCAAGGGAAATGCGGATTGGCCAACAACATTCCGCGGCCGTTGAAAGAACGTTCACTGCCGACCGCCACGGCATTGCTGCCGCGATCCAGGGCAAAACGCTGCAGGCGTGAGGCGGCCACCTGAAACGCCTCGGGGTTGCCTGCCGTCTGAGCAACGGCTTTGGGTGGCGTCGCGCCGGCCAAGGCTTCGGCAAACTGCCCTACTCCGCCTTCGACCAGCAGACGCCGCGTCAACTTGACCAGGTCCTGGATGGTAATCTCACGCACCCAGTCGCCCTGACACTGCTGCGGCAAACCCTGCGCCCGATGCTCTGCCAGCGAACGGTTATAGCCCGCCACATAACCTTCGATGAGATCGCGTATCGGCGGGGTTTGCGCCTGCCAGAAAGCGGAGACGGCCTGCGGGGTGTTCAGCCAATTGAAGAACAGATCGCTGACCAGATTTTCGCGCTCTTCGACCGTGAACTGATCCGGGCCGAAATACCGTGAACGTTCGCCGTTCACGGTGGTGATCTCATTGGCCAGCAGGCACAGGTTGTCCTGAGCGTAGGCGTAACCAATGCCATAACCGAGCCCGCGCTCGTTGTCAGCACGGATATGCGGCACGCCGAAACTGGTCCGGCGAATCTCAGCGCTCGCCTGCTCTGGCTGACTGCGTGCGTTTGCCGCAAGACTCAAGCCCACAAACACACCCGCAAGGCTCAACCTGGTTAACTGCCTGGAAATAATCACGCTCGCTCCTGATCGAACAGACAAACACCCTGCGTCACACACGCACTGCGCCTTCCCCTACAAACGAAAGAAATGACAAAAAATTTAGGCCCTGAAAGGCGCTTTTCACAGCCATCTCACGGGCTGCTGACGTGATGGCGACAAAATTTCTACATTCAGGGCTTCATTATTTGCCCTGCTCATACGTCTTATAGATTGAGAGCACCCATCACATTTCCTGGCCGGCTCGGATAAGGAGTTTTTGCATGTACAACTCGCAACTGCCAACGGACGGTAGCAACGCGCCAAAGGGCTCTGCCATGGGCTCCGGTGTTTTCAGTCAACGGAGTGAGCGCAATGGCAACGAGCGGATCAGGTCGCTGCTCAAAAGCTTTGGTCTGCGCACCAGTCTGATCCGACTCAAAGTCATCGATGCGTTGCTGACTGCCGCCGAAAGCGACCGCAGCCTCGGCGTGCGCGGCGTGCACAGTCACTTGCTGGACCTGGATATTCCCCTGTCCTTTCTCAGTGTGCGGGAAGTGTTGAAACGCTTGTGCAGCGAAGGCGTGATCACACTCAATTCAGACAAAAGCTACAGCCTGCATCCGCACGCTGCAGCCATGCTCCAACACGAGTGATCAGCTCAAGGTGCGTCGCTCAGGGTTTGACCTTGCGACGCATCATGCCATTGATTACCACCACGATGACCGCCACACCGATGGCGATGTACTGAAACAGCTTCTCGCTGATGACGCCTGCGTTTTGCAGATACGAAAGGCCGAACATGATCCCCAACACCACGAGGGAGATCAGAATCGAGTATTTCAAACGTTGCGACTGAGTCATTGCGAGTTCCTGAACCTGAAAAATGTATCCGATTTGTATCCAGATGCATGCCAAGCCCCTACCTTTCTCCGGGGATGGGACGCTACAAGCGGGGTCTCATGTTACAGCCGATGAAGCGTTTTGGCTTTATTGCCCCATGAGGGTTTTGAAATATTCCGTCGAATCACACTGCTGATTCCGCTGCTTGCCATACTTTCCCTGAGCGGCTGCATCATTTTCCCCCACGGTGGCTGGCACGGCGGTCATCATTACGACCGTGGCGGGCCGGGTTGTTACCCGCATCGATAACGTGAGTAATTGAACTTTCATTCGTAAGCTAATTACCCCACCCAATAACTTCTGAATAAATGCCCGCGTGTCGCGGGCATTTTTCGTACATGCATATTCACTTCTTATTTCGTTCCCGGCACCCATCGAAACATAGCGATAACCATTGAAGCTTTTGGTCTTAATCGTCCACTTGAGCTATTCATATTCGATGATTACTCTCGGCGCATCGCAATAAAACCCGCTATCAAACTTCGAGTAAAGAACAGGGATGCCATGCACACGCCTTTAATCAATATCAGCCCCCATTATTTATTTGGCTTTTGCCTTGCGATCACTTTTTTCGAACTTCTGACCTATATGGCCAGCGACATGATCATGCCGGCCATGCTGACCGTCACCCGTCAACTGGATGCCAGCCCCGGCCATGTCCCCTACGCTTTCAATCTTTATCTGGCCGGCGGCATTCTTCTGCAATGGCTTGTTGGTCCGTTGTCTGATCACTTCGGTCGTCGCAAGATATTGCTCATCGGTTGTGCGGTTTTTGCGCTGGCCTGTGCCGCAGCGTTCAACGTGCAAAGTATTTATGCGTTCAACAGCTTGCGACTGATTCAGGGCATGGGGTTGGGGTTTGTCATTGCGGTCAGCTATCCAGCCCTGCAAGAAGTTTTCTGCGAAGCCGACGCGGTAAAAATCATGGCGTTGCTGGGGAACGTTGCGTTGCTCTCCCCACTTCTGGGGCCGTTGCTCGGGAGCCTGCTGCTGGAATGGCTGTCATGGCGGGAGCTGTTTTTACTGCTGGGTATCGGCGGCGTGATGGTCTGGCTTGGGCTGTACCTGTTCATGCCGGAAACCGTGGGCACCCTGCGCCACGACGGTCAGCGACTGCAAGCGGTGCATTTTGAATGGCGCAGCACCGTGTGCCGCTATCTGGCGTTGCTGGCTAACCCGCGATTCCTGAGTGCAACTGTCGCGTTGGGCGTGATGAGCCTGCCGTTGATTGCGTGGATCGGGCTGGCGCCGCTCTTGCTGATCCAGAACCAGAGACTTTCACCTTTGCAGTACGGCCTGTGGCAAGTCCCGGTGTTTGCGGCGGTCATTCTCGGCAACCTGATTCTCAACCGACTGATTCCCCACACTCAATTACCACAGTTGATTCGATACGCGCTTTGGCCGTTTTGCGGCGGCCTCATCGCGCTAGTCGCCGTCAGCTTCTACGGCGCTTCGACAGCAGTGCTGATCAGCTGCCTGGCGCTTTACGCCGTTGGGCTAGGCATGAGCAATGCCGCGCTGTACCGGCTTGCGCTGTTTGCAAGCGACGACAGCAAAGGCTTGGTCTCGGCGATGATCGGCATGATGTCGATCGCCGTCATGGGCGGTGGCGGCTCGATTATCGCTGCGGCCGGGGCCGGTAATAGCCACGAATCCTTTGCTCTGATGGCGGGTATTGCGGGGCTTCTGTGCCTGGCGCCCCTACGCCTGTTTCTGCGGCGTTCCCACATCGTGCTTGCCGTCTGACACCACAACGTAGGTCTTTTGATGATCCATTTACCCCACACCGATGCGCTCTGCGCGTTAACGCAACCCTATTGCCTGGATTCCGTGCCCGAAGGCCTGTTCGACCAGGCGATGGGGGAAATCAGCCTGTTTCATTGTCACCACACGCCGGGTTACGAACGCTGGCTAAACGCCAATGGGCTCGATGCCCGAGACCTTGAAACACTGGATGACTGGTCAAGACTGCCGCCGATCTTCGCCAACTATTTCAAACGTCACGTGTTGTTCAGTCCCACCGGCGAAGGCGCGCTGGAGCTGACATCGTCGGGTACCAGCGGCCAGAAGAGTCGCATGCGCTATGACCCTCGCAGCATGGCGGCGGCCCAAGGCATGGTGAGCCACATTTTCCGCCACTACGGCTGGGATACCCAGGACAGCCCTTGCAATTACTTGCTCCTGAGCTACGAACCCGAGCCCAGCAACACCTTGGGCACCGCTTATACCGACCAGTTTCTCTGCAGCTATGCGCCCGTCAATCGAGTTGTCTACGGATTGCGCCTGACCCGTAAAGGTCACGAGTTCGACCTGTTTGGTGTTATTCGCGCCTTGCAGGCGTTTGCCGACGAAGGCTTACCCGTTCGAATTCTCGGATTTCCAGCATTCCTTTCGCATGCGCTACAGCACATGGAAGACACCACTGCGCCGAATCTCAAGTTACCTGCCCAGTCCCTGGTGCTTCTGGGCGGCGGCTGGAAAACCCAGGCAGCGCAGGAAATACCGTTGCTTGAGTTGTATGCCCGAACCAATCGGCAATTAGGTGTCGACCTGCCCCGCTGCCGGGACGGCTACGGCGCAGTAGAGCATGCCGTGCCTTACCTCCAGTGTGCCCACCATCATTTCCATGTACCGGTTTACTCGAAGGTTTTCGTGCGCAACCCATCCGATTTCACTGTCCAGCCATATGGCCAGCGCGGCTTGCTGGAATTTGTCTCCCCGTACATATCATCAAGCCCGGCGCATGCCGTGGTCATGGGCGATCTGGCGACATTGCACCCCGGAGCAAGTTGCGGATGCGGCCTGGCGACCGATTGGTTCGAGCTGCATGGTCGTGCCGGCACCACCGCGAGTCGCAGCTGTGCCATGGCTGCCTCAGAACTGCTCGAAGGAGTTTGATATGTACTTGATCAATGGCCAATTGCGTGACGACATTACCCTGGAAAGCGCCCTCGACCTCCTTCAGAATCAATTGCCTCAGTTGCTTTCTGCGCCGATCGACAGCGATACCGTCATCGATTCGGCGGCTCGTTTCGCCACGCAATTACAGACTCGCAGTCTGGATCTGTCCCTCGAAGACGATCAACGTCAGGGACTTATCGATTTCTGCCAGCCCGGCAATCTGAGCACAAAGCTGGAGCGGGAACTGGGCGTGCACCCTCGTTCGCTGAGGCGAATTGACTACCAACAGCCGAGTTTCGAAAGTTGGCACCCCTTAGGGTTGGTGGTACATGTCACACCGGGCAATGCGCCAATGCTGGCATTCTGCGCAGTCATCGAAGGCCTGCTGGCCGGTAACATCAATTGGCTACGCCCTAGCTCAAGTGATGAGGGTTTCACCGCTAAGTTGCTGGCCGCCCTTGTGCGCTGCGACATCAGCGGCAGGCTTGCCGAATTCGTCGCAGTTTTGCCTGTGAGCACCTCTCGCATACCTCAGCTCTGCGCTCAGGCCGACGGCGTGTCAGCCTGGGGTGGGGAAAAGGCGCTCAAATCGATTCGACAGCAGATCCCGGCCGGATGCCGCTGGATCGACTGGGGGCACAGGATCAGCTTTGCCTATCTACTGCCCGACGCGGCGAGTCTTTCGACGATGGATGCGTTGGTGGATGAGGTCTGTCGTTTCGATCAGCAGGCGTGCTCCAGCCCGCAATGGGTGTTGGTGGACAGCAACGATCCGGTAGTCCTGCAAGATCTGGGGGAGCGCCTGGCCGAAGCCTTCAAACGTCGCGCTGCCCATTGGCCAGCGCGGGTTCCCACAGACCCGGAAGCTTGCGAGATCACTACCTGCACGACCATGGCGCGGCTGGAACACTGCTTTACGAACCAGACTGGCCAGGTCTGGAACGGCCTCGGATGGCGTGTGATCTGGGAGCACCATCAGACGCTCGCACCGTCGCCGCTGTTTCGAACGATTGTGTTGAAGCCAGTACCCCGGCACCTGATCGCCGAGACGCTGTTGCCCTGGCGCACGGTGTTGCAAAGCTGCGCGCTGATGTGCACCCCGGTAGAAACACCCGAGCTCGTTCGAACACTGGTCAACGCCGGCGTCACCCGCATTGCGCCTTGCGCGTCGATTCATGACGGCTACGCCGGTGAGCCCCACGATGGTGTCTATGCACTGTCGCGCCTGAGTCGCCGTCTCTCCGTAAGTCTGGCTCCCGATGTCTCGACGGGCCGAGCAACGCTCGACCCGGCTCCACCCGCCCCCGACACCGCCAATGATCCGATCATGGACAAAGACACCTTCACGGCCCAGTCGATTGGCCCTGCGGCACAATTGTATTTCCGCTCTGGAGGCAGCAGCGGGATCCCGGCCCTGGCCGGTTTAAGCTATCGCGTTTATCAACGAGAGATGCGTGCCGCGGCTGATGGCATGTTCGCTGCGGGGCTAGATCCGTCACAAGACCGGGTCATGAACCTGTTCTACAGCGGCAACCTGTACGGCGGGTTCTTCAGTTTTTCCACAATCCTTGAACAGATGGCCGTTACGCATTTCCCCATGGGGGCGCCCCAGGAGGATGACTTCAGCGAAATCGCCCAATTGATCGTAGACCAGGGCATCACCGTGTTGATCGGCATGCCGAGTACCTTGCACCGACTGTTTTTCACCGAGCAGGCCCGACTTCGCGCGTACGCGGGCATTGGCAAAGTGTTCCTCGGCGGAGAGCATCCGGGAGAGGCCAGTCGGCGCCTGATGGAAAGCTGTGGGGTCTCGACAATTCGCTCTGCACTCTACGGCTCCGTTGACGCAGGTCCCCTGGGGCATGCTTGCGCGGCAACAGCGGATGGCGTGTTTCACTTGATGAGCGACATCCAGCACCTGGAAATCGTGCAGCTCGAACAGGACGTACCGGTGCAGAACAACGAGAGGGGTCGCCTGCTCTTTACTTCCCTCGCTCGGCAAGATCAAACCGTACGTCGATATGAAGTAGGAGATACCGGTCGCTGGATACCCGACGCCTGTCCCTGTGGACTGGACTCACCGCGGTTCGAGCTACTGCAGCGGCACGGCAAGCTGGTGCGAATTGGCACGGAATTCATTTCGCCTTCCGCTCTGCAACAAAGTCTGGGTTTGCCCATTCAAGTTCTTCTGGACCACGCCGCCAACGGCGTCGAACGCATGCGGATCCGAGTGGATGCTGACGCCGACCGAGTTCACGACCAACTAATGACACACATAGCCGTGGCGAACGCCGTGAGCGCCGCGTTGTTAATAGTGGACATTGAAGTGTGTGCCGAACATGAGTTCAGCCGAAACAAACACAGTGGCAAGACACCCCTGGTCATCGATCAAAGAAAATAAAAACAGACTGTTTATTCCGTGACCTTGTTATTTAACCAGACGCCTGATAGCAAACGAGAATCCAGTGAAATCACCCTATTCGCTTGAGCAACTTGTGCCTTATGTACGGCAACATTCCAACTTCTATCGCACACACCTGAAACACTTGCCGTTAAACAGTACTGATTTAAAAGATTTACCACTGATCAACTTGACCGACTATTGGGCTGACAGCGATGACCTGCATCACTGGCCGGTCCTGACAGGCACCGTCGATGATGCTCTGGTGTTTAAAACTGGAGGATCGACCGGCCAGGGCAAACTCTCGGTTTACTCCCGCGACGAATGGCACGCCATGGTCAGTACGTTTGGTCAAAGCCTCACGACTCAACTGAACCATGGCGACCGGGTGGCGAATCTGTTTTTTTCCGGGGATCTTTACGCCAGCTTTCTGTTTACGCATCACTCTTTGGCACACGTCGGGAAATCCATCTGTGAATTTCCGTTCACCGGGCAAGTCGAACTGGATGGACTGGCAGAGGCCATTGCCCGACATCGAATCAATGTTCTGGCCGGGATCCCGGCACAGTTACTGCGATTCGCTGCTTACCTGGCACAGCATCGGCAAGTGCTATGCGGGGTCGAAACGCTACTTTATGCAGGAGAAAGCCTGTTTGCTGCGCAACTGGCAATCTTCGCCGAAGTGTTCCCCAACGCCCGCATCGCTTCGATTGGCTATGCCAGCGTGGACGCCGGTCTCATCGGGGCTTCCGACCGCGACTGTGCATTGGGCGAACATCGGGTGTTCGAACACCATACCCTGTTGGAAATCGTCGATGAACTCACCGGTGAGGTCATCGAAGAATGCGATCGCACCGGGCTGTTAGTGGTGACCAATCTGGCTCGTCGGCTCATGCCCTTGCTACGTTACCCGGTGGGTGACCTTGCCTGCTGGCGTGAACCCGGCGCGACCCCGAGGCGTAAATTTGCGCTAAAGGGGCGAAGTGCGTACAGCCAGCGGGTACGAGTTGGTGTGATGTCGCTGTTTCCCGCCGAAATAAGCGAGATCGTCGAGCGGATTGCCAACAGTAACCAATGGCAGTTGCTCATCGAAAATACCGGTTACAAGGACATTCTGAGTGTGAAATGGGTACCCGGGCCCCAGCAACAGAGTGTCGAGCCAATGCTCCGGGCATTACAGGAAGCGCTGGTCACCCAATACCCCGACATCGACGACCTGAGTCGCGATGGGCTGCTCGAATTGCGAGTCCTGCCCTGCGCAGTCACAGACCTGAGCCTGCATCCCCGCTCCGGCAAACAACCGCGGGTCCTGGACTTACGAGTGTATGACGCCCCCTCGCCGGAGCCCGCGTGATGAGCCAATTGATTTTTCGGCGCTACCAGCCTTCCGACGCACAGGCCGTGAGCCAGTTATTTCGCGAGATCTACGGCGATCATTACGCCAGGCCAGATATTTACTTGCCGGCCATGATCAGTCAGCACAATGCCGAGGGCCGCTGGCAATCCGTCGTTGCGGTGGACGACAAGCACGTCCTGGGACACGCCGCGTTGTGCCTCGATGCGCTTTCATTAACCGCTGAACTGGCGCTCATGGCAGTGCATCCCGCCGCTCAGGGGCAAAACGTCGCGACGCTTCTTGGCTCGCAACTCATCGAGCTTTCAGAATTCTTGAAACTCAAAAGCCTCTCGATCAAGCAAGTGACTCACCATCCGTACACTCAACGCATGGCAGAAAAAATCGGCTTCCATAGCACTGGCTTGCTTCCCGACTACATCGCGTCGCCACTCACTGAACCGTTGCGGGAAACCATGGTGCTGGGTTGTCACATGAATGAAGGACATGAACGCCCGCTCCCCGATACCCCATGGCCCGAGAGTTGCCGAGCGTTCATGGAGTACCTTTGTTCAGTATTCGGCACTCACCAGGGCATGGCGCCTTGCCTCCCTCTGCCTGTGCAAATCGAACAACACCATGAACGGTTCGAAATACTCATTCATCGCTTGAACAAACATCTGCTGGATCAAATCCGGCACCTGCCCAGGCGCTGGTTGATCTCGGCCAAACTCGAACTGTCCTGGCACTTTGCCGAGGATTTAAGCAATTTGTCGGCCCTCGGCTTCACCTTCACCGGGCTGATGCCCACGCAATACAGTCAAGGGTGGTTCGCGCTGTTTCACCGAGGGGCCGAGCCTCGGCACCTCGAACTGCATTGCCCGTACATGCAACGGTTGCATGACGACTTACAGCAAAACGGCAACACCCTCAGCAGCAACGCTGCACAGGACAGCGCTTGCTCAGCCGCTTGAGTCTTTTCGATGAAAGTCATTACCCGGTTCTTGCTTGGGGGTGACATTTTCCGGATCGAAGCCTTTGATGTTCCTGTGCAGTTTCTGCTCATCCATTATCTTCATGTTCAGCACGATGGGATTGCTTCCCACCAATGCCAGCATCTGGAAAGTGCCCTGTTTCATTGGTCTAGACATTAATTAGAAATGGGCATAGGTAACTGAACAAGTACTAAGTACACGCTGGCTGCGTTAGTTAGTATCCACTACGACACCTTTCACGCGCGCCACCCGTCACCTCACGCCGTTCTTGCACTATCGTACCTAAAGCTCGGCTTTCCCAAGCCGATAGCCCTTGAAAGCGCCAATTTTCCATACCAATAATCACAACAAGAACGCTGCACAAGGACCGGTCCCATGCCCGCATTCCGTACCATTCAGGCTCGTTACACGCTATTTCTGGTCCTGTTCATTCTGCTGTTGTCCGTGCTGACAGTGGTCGGCATCAGCCAGTTGGTCGCACCCAAGCTGCGCCACACTGAAGAACAAGTGGCCCTCAACCGCATCGCCGAAGTCGCCGAGCAAATCCAGGGCGAATTAAACAAGGTTCAGGCGCAACAGCGCAGCATCACCCAGACCATTCCCCTGCTCGACAGTGCGGCCATCGACAGCGTTCTGCCGGGGTTAGTCGACCAGTACGGTGAATTGAAAGTCTTCGGCGGCGGCATCTGGCCACTGCCCGGTCAGCGTGAAGCCGGACGCAACAAGTTCAGCACCTTCTGGCACCGCGATGCCTCGGGAAAATTGGCCGTTAACATGTTCTGGAACAGCGACGCCGCGCCCAACTATTACGACCAGACCTGGTACAAGGGTGGCATGCAGACCCCACGCGGCCAATGCGCCTGGGCAGCTGCTTATAAAGATGACGCCAGCGCCGAGCCGCGCACCAACTGCGCCATGGCAATCCAGAAGAATGGCGCGGCCTATGGTGTCTCGACCATCGACGTGACCCTGGGCTTCTTCAATGACCTGATCGCGCGCAAGGAAAAAGACCTCGGCGCCGAAATGCTGATCGTCGAGGCCGACGGCAAGATCATCAGCAACAGCTCGCGCATCAGCGGGCCGATCGTACTGAAGAACATCAGTGAACTGGCCGGCAACTCGCCATTCGCCACTCAGGTGAAGGCCGGCCTGCAAAACCGTGACCAGTCGCAGCGTGTCGAATTCGACGACAACGGCGAACCCAATACTTTCTTCATGCGTCCGATTGAAGGCACACCCTGGTTCCTTGCCACGGCCTTGCCGACCAAGCTGATCACCGCCCAGCGCGACGACGTGCTCAGCACGCTGAGCCTGCTGCAAATCCCGATGGTGATCCTGCTGGTGTTGTTGCAGATCTACGCGATTCGCCAACTGATCCAGCGAATGAAAGCCCTGAAGGCCAACATCGACGCACTGTCTGCCGGTGACGCCGACCTGACCAAACGCATCACCATTCGCGCCGAAGACGAACTGGGCGCCATCGGCCACTCGGTCAACGCCTTCATCGCCTACTTGCAGAACATGATCGGCGAAGTCACCCAGGCCACTGGCGCCATGGCATCCAGCCTGGATAACCTGCAACGCACGTCCGCCCACACCAACCAGATTCTGGTGCGTCACGCTTCGGAAACCGATCAGACCGTCACCGCCATCACCGAGATGAGTTCCACCGCCGAGAGCGTCGCGCAGAACGCCGCCGAAACCGCTGCCTTCACCCAGCGCGCCAACGAAAACGCCGACCGTTCGCGGGT
The DNA here is from genome assembly GCF_054898115.1 of Pseudomonas sp. MDT1-16. Taxonomy (NCBI): domain Bacteria; kingdom Pseudomonadati; phylum Pseudomonadota; class Gammaproteobacteria; order Pseudomonadales; family Pseudomonadaceae; genus Pseudomonas; species Pseudomonas sp. MDT1-16. Next base: position 3,081,095 of record NZ_CM142717.1, on the reverse strand, counting down.
CGTGGTGGGCGAAGCGTCCAGCAGTGTGATTGCGCTGATCGACGAAGTGGCCAGCGCCACTCATAAGGTCGAAAGCATGCAGCAGGACGCGCAACGCATCACTGAGATTCTCGGAGTGATCGGCGCCATTGCCGGGCAAACCAACTTGTTGGCACTCAACGCTGCCATCGAAGCGGCCCGTGCCGGCGAACAAGGCCGCGGTTTTGCGGTGGTGGCGGATGAAGTGCGTGCCCTTGCCGCCCGCACTCAGGCCAGCACCTCGGAAATCAACGAAATGCTGACCCGCCTGACTCAGGGCGTGAGTTCGTCGGTAAGCGCCATGGAAAACACCCAGGCCAGCTGCCAATCGGCCGCCGATGCCACGGCACGGGTCAACACCGGTCTGGATGAAATGGCCGGTTCCGTCAGCCATATCAACAGCCTCAGCACCCAGATCGCCACCGCCGCCGAGCAGCAAAGTGCGGTGACCGAAGAGATCAACCGCAGCATGGTGCAGATCCGCCACATGGTCGATGAACTGGTGAAAAGCGGTCAGGCCAGCGAGCTCAACACCCAACAACTGCTGGAAGCCAACAGCCGCGTGAGCGCGATTATGGGGCGGTTCAAGGTCCGCTGATTTTCAGCTGACGCACGACCTGTAGCAGCTGCCGGACGCAGCCTTCGGCAGCTGCTACAAAGATTTGGAGCGCAGCTAATTATTCGGTATTACTTCGAAACAATCTCCTGCCTCGATGTTGGCTAAACGGGTCAGAATGCTTTTTTTGGCCGCAATTCGAGACGAGATTCCCCATGCGAACCCATCTGCGACTGGTCGCCCTGAGCGCCCTGTTGATTTCCTCCCTGGCCCAGGCCGCTGACCTGATCCCGATCGAGGTTCACCGTGATGCCAATTGCGGTTGCTGCAAAAAATGGATCAGCCATCTGGAGGCCAACGGCTTCAAAGTCGACGATTACGTCGAAACCAACATGAGCGAATTCAAGCAACAGCACGGCGTGCCTCCGCGCCTGGCGTCGTGCCACACCGGCTTGATCAACGGGAAATTCGTTGAAGGCCATGTTCCGGCCGATCAGGTGTTGGCCTTGAGCAAGCGCGACGATCTATTGGGCGTTGCCGCCCCCGGCATGCCCATGGGTTCGCCCGGCATGGAAATGGACGGCATGAGCGACGCATATCAGGTGATCGGCCTGAAAAAGGACGGCACTGATGTGGTGGTGGCGGACTACCCCGCCCATTGATGTTCGGTGCGTACTTCGGGCTGTTTTTCGCGGCATTCGGTGCGGCAACCCTGCTGCCCTTGCAGTCCGAAGCGGTGTTGGTGGGCCTGTTGCTCAGCGGCAAGTATGGGCTCTGGTCGCTGCTCGCCGTGGCGACGTTGGGCAATGTTCTGGGGTCGCTGGTGAACTGGTGGCTGGGCCGCAGTATCGAGCGGTTTCGCGATCGGCGCTGGTTTCCGGTCAGCCCGCGTCATCTGGAAAAAGCCCGAGTCCATTATCAGCGCTATGGTCATTGGTCGTTGCTGCTGAGTTGGGTGCCCGTCATCGGTGATCCACTAACCCTGGTGGCCGGCGTGATGCGCGAACCGCTCGGGCGCTTCCTTCTGATCGTGACCCTCGCCAAAGGCGCCCGTTATGGCGTGTTGGCCTTCGCGACATTGGGCTGGATGGGGTGAACAATCATGCACCGTGATTGCCTGTGTTTAATGTCGCCCTAATCGTGCCGATCCAGCATCGGCCGATTTCCAACGGAGTTCACCCATGTCCCTCACCCTTTCCCGATGGCTGCCCGGCCTGCTACTGACCGCTGCACTGCCCGTCATTGCTCACGCCGAAGGCCCGGAATATGGTCAGGAACTGCAGGGTTTCGAGTATCCCTACACGGTCAAGCATTTCGCCTTTGAGTCCCAGGGCAAATCACTGCAAATGGGTTACATGGATGTTGCCGCGTCTGGCAAGGCCAACGGGCGCAGTATCGTACTGATGCACGGCAAGAATTTCTGCGGTGCAACCTGGGAAACCTCGATCAAGGCCCTGAGCGAAGCCGGTTACCGGGTCATCGCCCCGGACCAGATCGGTTTCTGCACCTCCAGCAAACCGGACAACTATCAGTACAGCTTCCAGCAACTGGCCGCCAACACCCAACAACTGCTCAAAGCTCTCGGCATCCAGAAGGCCAGTCTGCTCGGGCATTCCACTGGCGGCATGCTTGCCACCCGCTATGCGTTGCAATACCCCGAACAGGTCGAACAACTGGCCCTGGTCAACCCTATCGGTCTTGAGGACTGGAAAGCCCTCGGCGTGCCGTATCTCACAGTGGATCAATGGTATGAACGCGAGCTGAAGGTGACCGCGCAACGCATCCACGACTACCAGCGCAGCACTTATTACGACGGTCGCTGGAAACCCGAGTTTGACCGCTGGGTGGACATGTACGCGGGCATGGCCAAAGGCCCGGGTAAAACCCAAGTGGCGTGGAACTCGGCGCTGATCTACGACATGATCTTCACCCAACCGGTGTACTACGAATTCAAAGACCTGAAAGTGCCGACGCTGCTGCTGATCGGCACCTCTGACACCACGGCCATCAACAAGGACATCGCACCGCCCGAGGTCAAGGCGAAAATCGGTCATTACGACGTCCTCGGCAAACAAGTGGCGAAACTGATTCCCCGGTCGACGCTGGTTGAATTCCCCGGCATGGGCCACGCGCCGCAAATGGAAGAACCGGCGCAATTCCACCAGTCCCTGCTCGCCTGGCTGAACAAAACCAACCCCGCTCATTGATGAGGTAAGGCTCTGATGGCTGTGCAGATTGCGGTGATTGATGACTGGCAGGATGTGGCCCGTGGCGTGGTGGACTGGTCGGTGCTGGACGCCATCGGTCAGGTGAACTTCATCCATGACTACCCGGCCGACAACGACACCCTGGCGGCACGGCTGGGTGAGTTTGAGGTGATCTGCGTGATGCGCGAACGCAGCCGGTTCGATGAAGACCTGCTGCGCCGCTTACCGAAACTCAAGCTGCTGGTCACCGGCGGCATGCGCAACGCCGCCCTGGACCTGAAAGCCGCCACCGCGCTGGGTATCCAGGTCTGTGGCACCGACAGTTACAAGCACGCCGCCCCGGAACTGACCTGGGCACTGATCATGGCCGCGACCCGCAACCTGATGGCCGAAGCCAATGCCCTGCGCGCAGGCAAATGGCAGCAAGCGCTGGGCGGCGACCTGCATGGCAAGACCTTGGCGATTCTCGGTTTAGGCAGCATCGGCACTCGCGTTGCCCAGTTCGGCCAGGTGTTCGGTATGCGGGTGATCGCCTGGAGCGAAAACCTGACCGCCGAACGTGCAGCCGAAGCCGGAGTGACCTATGTCAGCAAGCAGGAGCTGTTTGAACAGGCTGATGTGCTGTCGGTCCATCTGGTGCTCAGTGATCGGAGCCGAGGTTTGGTCGACGCCCAAGCGCTGGACTGGATGAAACCCACGGCGCTGCTGGTCAACACCGCCCGCGGGCCGATTATCGATGAGGTGGCGTTGATCAAGGCGCTGCAGAAACAGCGACTGGCAGGCGCGGCGCTGGACGTCTTCGAGCAGGAACCCTTGCCTGCTCATCATCCGTTCAGAACCCTGGACAATGTGCTGGCCACGCCCCACGTCGGGTATGTCAGCCAGCACAACTACCAGCAGTTCTTCTCGCAGATGATCGAGGACATTCAAGCCTGGTCGGTCGGAGAACCGATTCGCCTGTTGAGCTGACTCCGCGTCATTGCACATCGCGAGCAGGAGCCTGCTCGCGTGATGCCGGCGACTCGGTCGTTAGATCAACCCTCCGGACGCAGCATCAACACCGCCAGCGGCGGCAAGTTCAACACCAACGACAGTTCCTGCCCATGGCTCGGCTCTTCCTCGGTAAACGCCCCGCCGCTGTTGCCATAGTTCGAACCGGCGTAGGTGGCAGCATCGCTGTTGATCACCTCGGTCCAACGCCCGGCAAACGGCACGCCGACGCGATACCCCCCGCGCGGCACCGGAGTGAAGTTAGCCACCACTAACACCGGACGCCCGTCCTTGCTCCAGCGCATGAAGGCGTAGACGCTGTTGATCGCATCATCACCAATCAACCACTGGAAGCCTTGCGGCGCGTCGTCCTGATCATGCAGCGCCGGCTCTTCGCGATACAGCCGATTAAGATCGCCGACGAGTTTCTGCACCCCTTTGTGTTCCGAGTACTGCAGCAAGTACCAGTCCAGTTGCTGATCGTGGTTCCACTCACGCCATTGACCAAACTCGCAGCCCATGAACAACAGCTTCTTGCCCGGGTGCGCCCACATGAAACTCAGGTAGGCGCGCAGGTTGGCGAATTTCTGCCAGCGATCGCCCGGCATCTTGTCGATCAGCGAGTGCTTGCCGTGCACTACTTCGTCATGGGAGATCGGCAGGATAAAGCGCTCGGACCAGGCATACACCAGGCCGAAGCTCAGTTCGTTGTGGTGATGGGCGCGGTACACCGGGTCCTGCTGGATGTAGTGCAGCGAATCGTGCATCCAGCCCATGTTCCACTTGTAGTCAAAACCCAGTCCGCCCTGTTGCGTGCCCTGGCTGACACCCGGCCACGCCGTGGATTCTTCAGCAATCACCAGCGCGCCGGGGGCTTCGAGATCTACCACATCATTGAGATGGCGCAGAAAGTCGATGGCTTCGAGGTTTTCCCGACCACCGTGACGGTTCGGCACCCACTCGCCAGCCTTGCGTGAGTAGTCTCGATACAGCATCGATGCCACGGCATCGACCCGCAGGCCGTCGACGTGGAAATGTTTGAGCCAGTGCAGCGCCGAGGCCAGCATGTAGCCGTGCACTTCGGTGCGACCCAGGTTGTAGATCAGCGTGTCCCAGTCTTGATGGAAGCCTTCCTGCGGGTTGCCGTATTCGTACAGCGCAGTGCCGTCGAATTGCGCCAGGCCGTGGGTATCGGTCGGAAAATGCGCCGGCACCCAGTCGAGGATCACGCCGATGCCGGCCTGGTGGCAGGCATTGACGAACGCGGCGAAATCATCCGGCGAACCGTAGCGGGCGCTCGGGGCGAATTGCGACAGCAGCTGATAACCCCATGAACCACCGAACGGGTGTTCCATGATGGGCATCAGTTCGATGTGGGTGAAGCCCAGTTCCTTCACATACGGAATCAGTCGTTCGCCCAACTCGTGCCAGGTGTACTGGCGCGCCACTTCGCCCAGATCATCCAGCTCGCATTGCCAGGACCCGGCATGCAATTCGTAGATCGACAGGGGTGCGCTCCGCTGATGACGGTCCCCACGCGATTGCATCCACTCGTGGTCCTGCCAATCGATGTTCAGCGGTGAAGCGACTTTTGACGCGGTATCCGGCGGCAGCGAGGTGGCCAGCGCCATCGGGTCAGCCTTCAGCGGCAGAATGCCTTGGGCACCGAGGATTTCGTATTTGTACGTTTCCCCCGCCTGCAGTCGCGGGATAAACACCTCCCAGACTCCGGTGGGATGGCGCAGGCGCATCGGGTGCCGGCGACCGTCCCAGTTGTTGAAGTCACCCACCACCGACACCCTTTTGGCATTCGGTGCCCACACGGCGAACCGCACGCCATCGACACCCTCTACCGTCTTCAGCTGCGCACCGAGGCAAGCGCTGAGATCGCGGTGATTGCCTTCGGCGAACAGGTACAAGTCCATCTCGCCGAGTAACGGGCCGAAGCTGTAAGGATCCTCGGAAACTTGTTCGCCGCCGGCCCACCGGGTTCGCAGCAGATAGGGCTGCTCCCGATCGAAATGCCCGACGAACAGGCCCGGTGTCTGGGTGGCCTCAAGGTTGCCGAGTTCTTCCCCGGAGTTCTTGGCCAGTACCTGTACGCTCAAGGCGTCCGGCAAATAGGCCCGAATGAATTGCCCGCCGGCACCATCGCCGTGGGGGCCGAGAATTGCAAAGGGGTCGTGATGTTCGGCGCGTACCAATGCGTCGATGTCCCGCGATCTGGGCAGCAACGCTTCTTTAGCGTGACCCTGTTCCTTGTTCGAGAAACTCATGACTACTCTCCACCAAGATCGGAAAAGGGTTTAAGCCCACTCAATAACCCATACAAACCGTGCAACGGCACGGGCAACCAGGTGGGGCGATTTTCTGCCTCATAGGCCACTTCATACGCTGCCTTCTCCAGGCCGAACAACGCCAGCGCGGCGTCCTCGCCTTCCGGATCTTGCCATGCATGAGCAAGACTAGCTGCCGCCAGCCGATAAGCGTCGACAAATGCTTGTCTTGCTTCATTTAAATAGCGATCGGCAACACGTTGACGAGCAGCTTGGGCATCGGCCGTGTTGTCGACGTTGTGCACGTTGATCGCCATTGCCGCAGCGTAGTCAAAGGAACGCAATACGCCACTGACGTCTTTGTACGGGCTGTGTTTGCCCCGACGTTCGTGCAGCGGTCGCGCCGGCTCGCCTTCGAAGTCGATCAGGTAAGCGTCGCCCTTGATGACCAGCACCTGGCCCAAGTGCAAGTCGCCGTGGACGCGAATCCGCAGACCACCGGTGGCTTTTTTACCCAGTTCCTGAACATGGCTGAGGATGGTTTTTTTGTTGTCCAGTAAACGACTGACCAAGGCGTTGTCTGCCGGATTCAATTCGCTTTGATGCTGCTTGAGTAACTTCAGCGCGTACTCCAGTTGCGCCGCCACGTCCTTGGCCGATGCCAGGGCATCTTTCTGGGAGGTGACCTGCGGGGCGAAGTCCGGGTTGTCGCTGGGCGCCGCCAGCAGCTGGTGCATTTCGCCCAGACGCTGACCGAGCATGCCGGCGAAGTCTCTCAATTCACCCAAGGCGTTGTAGTGTTGATCCTGCTCGGACATGGCGTCGGCCAGTTCGTCGCGCAGTGCCCGTTCGAGGTTGTTCTGGGTCCATTCCCAGGCGTCGCCCTGATTGCTCAAGTAGCCTTGGGCAATCATCAGCAGATTGTCCTCGCCCACTGGATCACGGCGCACCACCGAACCCAGCAGTGGCGAAATATTGCGGAAACCGGCGTTGGTCAGGTACGCGCTCATTTCCAGTTCCGGGTGCACGCCAGACGCGACCTTGCGGATCAGTTTCAGCACCAGGCTGTTGCCGATCACCACCGAACTGTTGGACTGTTCGGCGGACAGGTAACGCACTTCCGATTCCCCGGTCAGACCGAGTTTCGCCAGCTCCGCCGTCGGCTCGAAGTGGATCTCGCCCGCGCTGGATGGCAATACGGAATTGCTTTGTATGCTGTGCAAGACCGTATGCACAAAGGTGTCGAGGCTGAAGGCGTCGGTGATCAAACCGACCTGACGCACGCGCCGGACCCGAGACAAGGCCAGTTGCTGAGGCAACGCGGCACCGACCTGATCTTCGGAGATAAAGCCGAACGGCAACTGATAGCGACTGGTCTGGCCGCCGCTGGTGACGTTGATTTCACTCAACAGCATCGGATGTTGCGGATCGCCGAAACGCACACCGTAAGCAATGTTGACCTGCTCGATGGCCGCGTCCTTGCCGGCGAACCAGCGGCGATTCTGCAGCCAGCTCGGCAAGATGCCCTGCTCCAGCGTGCCGCGGGACGGCGCCTCAAGCAGCTCCTCCATGCGTTTCTTCAGCACCAGCGTGGTGAAGTCCGGCAGGCTTTGCGCCGGTTCCACGTGCCAACTCGGCATCTGGTTTTCCGCCGCGAGCACGAACCAGTAGAAACCGTAAGGCGCCAGGGTCAGCAGGAAATTCAACTGGCCGATCGGCGGGAAGGCGTTACCGCCGAGCATCTCCACCGGCACCATGCCGACGTAGGCTGACAGGTCCAGCTCCGCCGCTTGTGCGCTACGCGACACGTTGGCCACGCACAAAATGATCTCGTGCTTGCCGTCGGCCCCGGTGAATTCCCGGGTGTAGGCCAGAATCCGCCGGTTACTCGGCGACAGCATTTTCAGCGTGCCGCGACCGAAGGCCTTGGACTGCTTGCGCACGGCGAGCATGCGCCGGGTCCAGTTCAACAGCGAATGCGGGTCGCCGGCCTGGGTTTCGACGTTGACCGACAGGTAGCCGTATTGCGGGTCCATGATCGGTGGCAGCACCAGGCTCGCCGGATCGGCGCGGGAGAAGCCGCCGTTACGGTCAATCGACCATTGCATCGGCGTACGCACACCGTCACGGTCGCCGAGGTAGATGTTGTCACCCATGCCGATTTCGTCGCCGTAATACAGGGTCGGCGTGCCGGGCATCGACAGCAGCAAGCTGTTGAGCAATTCCACGCGGCGACGATCGCGCTCCATCAACGGCGCCAGACGCCGACGAATCCCCAGGTTGATCCGCGCCCGACGGTCGGCCGCGTAGTAATTCCACAGGTAATCGCGCTCCTTGTCGGTGACCATTTCCAGGGTCAACTCATCGTGGTTGCGCAGGAAAATTGCCCACTGACAGTTGGCCGGGATTTCCGGGGTCTGGCGCAGGATGTCGGTGATCGGAAAGCGATCCTCCTGAGCCAACGCCATGTACATGCGCGGCATCAGCGGAAAGTGGAACGCCATATGGCATTCGTCGCCGTTCAGGCCTTTGGCATCGGTATCGCCGAAGTACAGTTGCGTGTCTTCCGGCCATTGGTTGGCCTCGGCCAGCAGCATGCGGTCGGGGTAATTGGCGTCGATTTCGGCGCGGATCTGCTTGAGGACGTCGTGGGTCTCGGGCAGATTTTCGTTGTTGGTGCCGTCGCGTTCGATCAGGTACGGAATGGCGTCCAGCCGGAGACCGTCGATGCCCATGTCGAGCCAGTAGCGCATCACCGACAGCACCGCTTTCATGACTTGCGGGTTATCGAAATTCAGGTCGGGTTGGTGGGAATAGAAGCGGTGCCAGAAGTACTGGCCCGCCACGGGATCCCAGGTCCAGTTGGACTTTTCGGTGTCGAGAAAGATGATGCGAGTGCCGTCGTATTTTTGATCGTCATCGGACCAGACATAGAAGTCGCGCGCCGCCGAGCCCGGTTTGGCTTTGCGCGCACGCTGAAACCACGCGTGCTGGTCCGAGGTGTGGTTGATGACCAGTTCGGTAATCACCCGCAGGCCACGTTTGTGGGCTTCAGAGATGAAACGCTTGGCGTCGGCCATGGTGCCGTAGTCGGAATGCACGCCACGGTATTCGGCAATGTCGTAGCCGTCGTCGCGCCGTGGCGAGGGATAGAACGGCAACAGCCAAATGGTGTTGACGCCCAGATCGGCAATGTAATCGAGTTTGGCAATAAGGCCGGGGAAGTCGCCGATTCCGTCATTGTTGGAGTCGAAAAAAGACTTAACGTGTACCTGGTAGATCACCGCATCCTTGTACCAGAGCGGGTCTTTGATAAAGGTGGCTGCCTTGGGTTTCTTCGCCATTTGAAGCTCCTGTTGAAAACTGGAAAGCGCCTCGGCCCAGATCGTTCCCACGCTCTGCGTCAGTGCTAAACGGTGATTCGCCAGATCCCGAACGGTTGATTCGCCGGGTCGATCCGCATGAATTGATACTTGCCGTGCCAGGTCCAGCGATGACCGTTCATCAAGTCTTCGCCCTGGGTGCTGGCGTCGTCGGACAAGCCCATTTCCCACAGCGGCAATTCGAAATTCGCTTCCTGGACGTTATGCGGATCAAGGCTGACGGCCACCAGAATGAAATTGCTGCCATCCGTGCTGCGTTTACCGAAATACAGAATGTTGTCGTTCCAGGCGTTGTAGACCTTCAAGCCCAGATGCGTCTGCAGCGCTGGGTTCTGCCGACGGATGCGATTGAGCTGGGCGATCTCGGCAATGATGTTGCCCGGCGCGTTGAAGCCTCGTGGGCGGATTTCATACTTCTCGGAATTGAGGTACTCCTCCTTGCCCGGCACCGGTGCCGCTTCGCACAGTTCGAAGCCGGAATACATGCCCCACAGACCAGAGCCCATGGTTGCCAACGCCGCGCGGATCAGAAAACCGGCGCGCCCCGACTCATGCAAAAACGCCGGGTTGATGTCCGGGGTGTTAACGAAGAAATTCGGCCGGAAGCATTCACGCCACGGCGACTCGTTGAGTTCGGTGAAGTAGGTCGCCAGTTCGGACTTGTTGTTGCGCCAGGTGAAGTAGGTGTAGCTCTGGGAGTAACCGACCTTGCCCAACCGCGCCATCATCGCCGGGGTGGTGAAGGCTTCGGCCAGGAAGATCACCTCCGGGTACAGCGCCCGCACATCAGCGATCAGCCACTGCCAGAACGGCAGCGGTTTGGTGTGAGGGTTGTCGACGCGAAACAGCTTCACGCCCTCCTCGACCCACCCCACCACGATGTCGCGCAACTCAACCCACAGACTCGGAATCGCATCGGCGGCATAGAAGTCGACGTTGACGATGTCCTGGTATTTCTTCGGCGGGTTCTCGGCGTATTTGATCGTGCCGTCCGGCCGCCAGTTGAACCAGCCCGGATGCTGCTCCAGCCACGGGTGATCCTGGGAACACTGAATCGCGAAGTCGAGGGCGATTTCCAGCCCATGGTCAGCGGCTGCCGCGACAAGACGCCGAAAGTCTTCGCGAGTGCCCAGCTCGGAATGAATCGCCTCATGCCCCCCCTCTTCGCTGCCGATGGCATACGGACTGCCCGGATCGTCCGGCCCGGCGGTGAGGGAGTTGTTCGGGCCTTTGCGGTAACTGCGGCCGATCGGGTGGATCGGCGGAAAGTACAGCACATCGAAGCCCATGTCCTGGATCATCGGCAGCCGCGAATGCACATCGTTGAAAGTGCCATGACGGGCCGGATCGTCAGTGATCGAACGCGGGAACAGTTCATACCAACTGGCGAACTGCGCCAGCTCCCGTTCGACGTCGAGCGGGTACTCAGGGCTGATGCTCAAATAGGCCCGATGATCGGCCTGCGACATCAGCTCGGCGCTACGCTGGTGCAGAAACAGCTCGACCTGCTCGGTTTCGAGCAGACCCGACAATTCATGGTGCAGTGCCGCCAGTTGTTCACTCAGCAGCCCTCCCATGCGTTCGGCGGCTTGCTGGACCAGCGTTCGCCCTTCCTGCAATTCCAGGCTGACCGGCACCCTGGCCGCGTGTTTTTTCTCCAGCTCATAACAGAAGCTGGCGAACTGATCGATCCAGGCTTCGATGCAAAACATATAACGGCCCTGGCGCGCGACCCGGAATTGGCCCTGCCACCCGTTATTGCCCAAGTCAGTCATGACTTCGCTCTGCCAGGTTTCGTCGCCCTCGGCACGCGAGCGCACTCGCACGGCCAACGTGTCGTGACCGTCGGCAAACACTTTGCTGGTCACCACCACGTCCTGACCCACCACGGCTTTGACGGCGAACTGCCCGCCATCGAGTGTCGGCATGGTGTTTTCGATTGCGATGCGCGGTAGCAGTAAAGCCTGCGACAGCGGCATATGAGGGTTGTAGTTCAGCTCTGTCGGTTTTTCAGCAGTCATCGAGCATCTCTCCTTTACGCCCCAGGGACGCTCTTGTGTCTGTGGCTTGTCACTGGATAGCCATCCCGCAGGACCGTCCGCCCCGGAATGAACTCACTTAGGTTCCGAGCGACAGGCACCGGTAAAGTTCACGAGCATTGGCCTGAGCCTTTGGGGGAATCAATCCCTTTGCACGGTGGTCAACACACTTAAGCACGACTTACGCCATGTGCAACTGGAGGCTAAATTTATGAGCATTCCAATCCCTGCCGAGACGCCTGATCCAAACATCGACAGCCCGACCATTGCGCCGACCGAGCCTGAACCTGTGCCTGAGCAAGAGCCGCCCGGCACCACCCCGCCACCTCGGGAAGAGCCACCGAGCACCACGCCGCCGGTTATTGTGAAGCCGACGTCATGACAATTTACGGGGCGTGATCCTTATCGAGCATGCGTACGATCCTTGGCATCACACTGAAGATCGCCAGCGCCAGGAACGTACTGAACACCGCCGTCGCCTCTCGCCCCAACCCGGCCGAAACGCCAATGGCCGCGGTCATCCACAACCCGGCAGCGGTGGTCAGGCCTTTGACATGCCCCTCATCGCCCTCGTTGTTTTTCAGAATAGTCCCTGCACCAAGAAAGCCGATCCCCGCGATCACACCCTGCACCACACGGCTCATGGCATCGGCCTGAGAGCCGGACATTTGCGGCACCAGCACAAACAGCGCGGCGCCGAGGGCCACCAGCATGTGGGTGCGCACGCCAGCGGCCTTGCCTTTGTGTTCGCGCTCGAAGCCGAGAATCCCGCCCAACACCGCCGCCATCAGCAGTCGCACGGTAATTCGCGTCAGTTGTGAAGCGTCGCCGATGTCAGCGAACTCCGCTTGCAGGGTTACCCAAACCTCATGCCACCAAGCGTTCATGGTGTTGTCCTTGTGATGACTGGATAGAAAGTTGCTCGATTCAGGATGGACCGCATCGACCATTAATCGGTTGCACAGAACGATGATCCTCGGCTGTGTCCTAACACGTTAGACCCCGCAGAAAAAAGGACACTTCCATGACTGTGCGCATCGAAAACCAGACCTGCTTCTTCATAACCGAAAACGGCGAAGAAATTCGTCTGTGCCCCGACGTCACCATCATTACCGACTCGGAAAAAGCCATGTCGGCGGTGGAACTCAACGGCCAGCGCGTTTACATCACCGAAGCAGAAGCCGACGCATTGACCGTTGCAGGCGCAGTCGACGGTCGTAGGCATTTGAAGGCTACCGACAGTGATTCGGTGATTTGACTGACCCGGATCAACACTCGCAGACGCTTGATGTAGGCCTTTGCATCCTGCTGCAGCGGGTGCAACAAGTTGTCGCAGGCAGCGGATCAACGCCCATCTGATCCGCTTTTTATTGCAATAGGTGAGTCTGTTATGCAAACAGATCGCCGCTCATAGTGCTCAGGCCTGATGGAGGCTGATGAGCGAAAGACCATGAGCGATAGAATCCCCGTCCGAATTGTTGAAAGTGCTCCACTAGTACGAAGCTACGAGCCTTCGCGTCCAAAGATGAAGGCCAAGTCCAGCGACAACCTGATTCACACCCGCAGCTTCACCGGTTTATTCCGCACCCTGCGCATGAGCGGCGCGGGGTTTCTGTTTCTGCTGTTCTTTGGCACGGTGTGGTTGAACTGGGGCGGCCGCCAGGCGGTGCTCTGGGACCTGTCCGAAAGCAAATTCCACATTTTCGGCGCGACCTTCTGGCCGCAGGATTTCATCCTGCTGTCGGCGTTGCTGATCATCGCTGCCTTCGGTCTGTTTGCAATCACCGTGTTCGCCGGACGGGTCTGGTGCGGTTACACCTGCCCACAGAGCTCCTGGACCTGGATTTTCATGTGGTGCGAGAAGCTCACCGAAGGTGAACGCAACCAGCGGATCAAGCTGCAAGCCGCGCCCTGGGGCCTGAACAAACTGATCCGCCGCTCGGCCAAGCACACCTTGTGGCTGGCCATCAGCCTGTTGACCGGCCTGACCTTTGTCGGCTACTTCACCCCGATCCGGCCGCTGGCCGAAGAACTGCTGACCTTGCAGATGGGTGGCGTCAGTCTGTTCTGGGTGCTGTTTTTCACCGGTGCGACTTACGTCAACGCCGGGTGGCTGCGTGAAGCAGTGTGCATGCACATGTGCCCGTATGCGCGGTTCCAAAGCGTGATGTTCGACAAGGACACCCTGACCATCTCCTATGACGTCGCCCGTGGCGAAAACCGTGGCCCGCGCAAACGTGACGTGGCGCCGGTTGACGTCGGCCTCGGTGATTGCATCGACTGTCAGTTGTGCGTGCAGGTCTGCCCGACCGGCATCGACATCCGCGACGGTTTGCAGATGGAATGCATCGGCTGCGCCGCGTGTATCGACGCCTGTGATTCGATCATGGACAAAATGGGCTATGCCCGTGGGCTGATCAGCTATACCTCGGAGCATGAGTTGCAAGGTGGCAAGACTCACCTGCTGCGGCCGCGATTGATCGGTTACACCGCGGTGCTGCTGGTGATGATCGGTGCGCTTGCCCTGGCGCTGGTTGAGCGGCCGATGGTCTCGCTGGACGTGAGCAAGGACCGTGGCTTGTTCCGAGAGAACAGTCAGGGGCAGATCGAAAACATCTACAGCCTGAAAGTCATCAACAAGACCCAGCAACGTCAGGACTATCGTCTGACCCTGGTCGATGGCGACGGCTTCCAATTGCAAGGCAAGACCGAACTGAGCCTCGCGCCCGGAGAGATTGTTGATGTGCCAGTGTCGGTGGCGATGACCACGGAACGGCCGAGCAGCCGTTCGCAGAACATCAGTTTCAAGGTTGTCGACAGTGATGAACCGGAGATTTATAGCGTGGCGAAGAGCCGGTTTGTTGCGCCGATGAATCGTTGAGCTATTAAGATGCAAATCCTCCTGTGGAATACGGTCCTCTGAATTACTCCAAACCGGGCTTTAGATGAAACGCTACGAAAAATTCGCCGACGACATCGCTGAACTGATCCGCTCCGGCGTCCTCGGCCCCGGTCAGCGCGTGCCGTCGGTGCGCTACGCGAGCCAGACCTATGGGGTCAGCCCGTCCACAGTGTTCCAGGCCTATTACCTGCTCGAACGCCGAGGCCTGATCCGCGCTCGCCCGCGTTCCGGCTATTTCGTCAACGCGCACGCGCCGAGCCCGTTCTCGGAGCCGGTGATCAGCAGCCAGGTCAACGAGTCCACCGAAGTCGACGTCAGTGAACTGGTGTTCTCGGTCCTCGACTCGATCAAAGACCCGAACACCGTGCCCTTCGGCTCGGCCTTCCCCAGCCCGACCCTTTTTCCGTTGCAGCGTCTGTCCCGCTCCCTGGCCAGCGCCGCCCGAGAGATGGACCCGCGCATGGTCGTCACCGACATGTCGCCGGGCAACCCGCAGCTGCGTCGACAAATCGCCCTGCGCTACATGGTCGGCGGGCTGATGCTGCCCATGGAAGAACTGCTGATCACTAACGGCGCGCTGGAAGCGCTGAACCTGTGCCTGCAAGCGGTCACCGAGCCCGGCGATCTGGTGGCCATCGAAGCCCCGGCGTTCTACGCCTGTCTGCAAATACTCGAACGGCTGAAGCTCAAAGCCGTCGAAATTCCTGTGCATCCGCGCGACGGCATCGACCTTGGCGTACTCGCGCAAACCCTGGAACGGCACCCGATCAAGGCTTGCTGGTGCATGACCAGTTTCCAGAACCCGATGGGCGCGACGATGCCCGAGGCGAAGAAACAGGCACTGGTTGAGCTATTGCGCAGCCATCAAGTGCCACTGATCGAAGACGACGTCTACGCCGAACTCTATTACGGCCAACAGGCGCCGAAACCGGCGAAGGCTTTTGATACCGAAGGGCTGGTGATGCACTGCGGTTCGTTCGCCAAAAGCCTGGCCCCCGGCTATCGCATCGGCTGGGTCGCTGCCGGGCGCTATGCGCAGAAGATCGAACGCCTGAAACTCATGACGTCTCTGTGCGCGTCGATGCCGGCCCAGGCAGCCATCGCCGATTACCTGCAACACGGCGGCTACGACCGGCACCTGCGAAAACTGCGGTACGCGCTCGAAGAACAGCAACGCGCCATGCTCGCCGCCATCGCACGCTACTTCCCGGCGCAGACGCGCGTCAGTCAACCCGCCGGCGGTTACTTCCTGTGGCTGGAATTGCCACCGCAGATGGATTCGCTGAAGTTGTTTCAGATGGCGTTGGCGCAAGGGATCAGCATCGCACCGGGGCCGATTTTTTCACCGACCCAGCGGTTCAGGAATTGTATTCGGCTGAATTACGGCAGCCCTTGGGATGAGACTGCCGAGAAAGCGATGGAGACGTTGGGACGGATTGTGCGGTCGTTCTAAGACTCGAGTCGCCCCGGCCCAAAAAAGAAGCCTTTCCGACAAAGCTTCATATGGAAAATATCGACGAATGGTCACTTTTTTTCAGAAAACCTGTTACTTCTGACAGTAGCCGGCACTACGACTTAACTATTTAATTAAGCGAGAGGCGAATTGAGAAACAACTTTGCTAACTCAAGTTTTTCGCTTCTTTTCATCTTCTACTAACACCAAATTCCTACGAGGCGAAAAAAATGAACATTAAGGACATTTCAAAATTTCAAGATAACGGCGACGCGCAAGGTTGGTTTTCTACATTGGGTCCTCCAACAGTTGAAAATGACTACTACAAAACAGTGTTTGCTGACAGCACCATCGCTGACCGCCCTCAAAAACTCAACCTAGCTATGGCGGACCTGAGAAAGAAATTTAATATCGAAAAAAAACCTCTGACGGTCAAACTCCGCTTTCGCACTTCAAAAGAAGTTAATCTCCAGGGTATTTCCCTTACCGGCGAGGGTGCAGGCGAAGAAGTACCTGTAGAATTTGATACAAATACGGAGGATTGGCAGGATATCCAATGGACGTGGACGCCAAAGATTGGCGGAATACCCCAACTATGGATTTATTTCGATGCGACAAATGGCGTAAATGGAAAAAATCTAGAGATTGACTTCATAGAAGTTTTGCAAGACTAGGTTCTGATAAAGGAGCGAGCAGGGATTGGTAGCATTCCTTAATGGCATATCACCCTGTATCGCTCACTTGCTTCCTTAATTAACTTTCAGTTCAAAAATGCACTACCGCCCGCCCCCGAGATCGACGAAAGTCCCCGTCGCATAGGACGCCTTGTCCGACAGCAACCACACAATTGCCTCAGCCACTTCATCCGGCCGGCCGCCCCGCGCCATCGGAATCGCCGACTCCAGCTTGCTGACCCGATCGGGATCACCGCTCAACGCATGAAAGTCGGTGTAAATGTAACCAGGCCGCACCGCGTTGACGCGAATGCCTTCGCCGGCCACTTCTTTGGACAGACCGATGGTGAACGTATCCAGCGCACCTTTCGACGCCGCGTAGTCGACGTACTCGCCGGGGGCGCCCAAGCGTGAGGCCACCGAGGACACGTTAACGATGCTGCCACCCTGCCCGCCATGTTTGGGCGACATGCGCAGGATCGCGTGCTTGGCGCAGAGGATCGGCGCCAGGACGTTGGTTCTGAGGATTTTGAGGATGCGGAATTCGGACATTTCATCGACCCGGGACTTGTGCCCGACGGTGCCCGCGTTATTCACCAGTGCCGTGACCCGGCCCAGTTCAATGTCCACACGGTGGAACAGCGCGATCACTTCGTCTTCGATGCTGACGTCAGCGCGTACTGCGATGGCTTGGGCGCCGAGGGCGCGGACTTGCTCCAACACCTTTTGCGCAGCCGATTCGTCGGCCAGGTAATTGATACAGATCCGATAGCCTTGTTCAGCGGCCAACAGCGCTGTGGCGGCGCCGATACCGCGGCTGCCGCCGGTGATGACGATGACTTTGTCCATGCGAGCGTTCCCCCTTTCCAAGCGTTAGCAGTCGGGGGCAAGAATAACCGTCATCGCAGGCTTTTGCATGGGCTCACATCGATCAGCTTGTTCTCAGCACACCGCCAATTGCTCTGCGCGGTGAATATCCACCATGAAGCGTTCGGCCGGCAGCGGGTGCCCTAGCAGGTATCCCTGCAACGAGTCGCAACCGAGTTGCGTCAGGAAGTCTTGCTGCGAGTTGGTCTCCACCCCTTCGGCGACGATCCGCAACCCCAGCGCCCGGCCGAGGGCGACGATGGCGGAAACGATGGCGGCGTCATCGCTGTCGCGTTCCAGATCGCGGACAAACCCCCGGTCGATTTTCAGTTCATTGGCTGGCAAGCGCTTGAGGTACATCAAACTCGAATAGCCGGTGCCAAAGTCATCGATCGACAGGTCGACACCCATTGTCGAAAGTTCCTGAAGCACCGTCATGCTCGCATCGGCATCGCTCATGGCGGTGGTTTCAGTGATCTCCAGGGTCAGGCTGTTGGCCGACAAATGGTGAGTGGCCAAGGCTTTCGCGACACTCTGGACCAGACCCGCGTGGCAGAACTGCAAGGCTGAAAGGTTCACGGCAATGCGCCAGTCGGTGTACCCGAGCACATACCATTCGCGCATCTGACGGCAGGCTTCGTTGAGCACCCACTCGCCAATCGGAATGATCAGCCCGGTCTTTTCCGCCAGTTCAATGAACCTGTCCGGCATCAGCATGCCCTGGGTCGGATGCACCCAGCGCAACAACGCCTCGGCGCCGACCGGCCGGCCATTGCTGGCATCGAACTTGGGTTGGTAATAGAGACTGAATTGCTGTTGATCGAGGGCAATACGCAAGTCCTGCAGCAATTGCAGCTGTTTGCGCGCGTTGCAGTTCATCGAGGCATCGAAGAAGCTATAGCCGTTTTTCCCGGCGCCCTTGGCGTGATACATCGCCGCGTCGGCATTCATCAGCAATTCCTCGGCGGTTTCACCGTTACCCGGATAAATCGCGATGCCAACGCTGGCGGATATCTGCAAGTCATGTTCGGCGACCCGGAACGCGCGCGCGATCAGCCCGACCTGACGGGCAGCCAGATTCAATGCGTCGCTCTGCTCGCCGAGCTGCACCAGCAATACGAACTCATCACCGCCGATCCGCGCGAGGGTGTCCTGGCTGCGCAAATCCTCGCGCAGGCGCAGGCCGACCTCACGCAACAACTGATCGCCCATATGGTGACCGAAGGCATCGTTAACCGGTTTGAAACCGTCCAGATCGATGAACATCAACGCGAAGCAACCGCCCTGCTCACGCACCCTCGACATCGCCTGATCGATGCGGTCAGCCAGCAACACGCGATTCGGCAGGCCGGTCAGGGTGTCATGCAGGGCCAGTTGGGTCAGTTCGCGGTTGGCCTGGGTCAATGAGTTGGCGAGTTCTGCGGTGCGGGCCTCAAGGCGCGCATCGAGGATCGAAGTCAGTAAGGCAAGACTCAACACCGCCAGGGTGGTGATCAGCACCAGATTGTCCAGGCCCTTGCCGTTCAAGCCGCTGACGGCAGCCCCACAGAAGCTGCCGTCCGGAAAACGCGCCGCCGCCATGCCGGTGTAGTGCATGCCGACAATCGCGAGGCCCATGATCACCGCCGCACCGCCACGGATCAGGCCGACATAAGGTGTGTGCTGGCGCAGGCGGAAAGCGATCCATAACGCGGCGCCTGAGGCGACTACGGCGATCAGCAGCGAGGCGCCGAATAGCGTCGGATCGTAATCGATACCCGGCTGCATGTGCATGGCGGCCATGCCGGTGTAGTGCATGGCGCTGATCCCGGCGCCCATGACCAGCGCGCCAAATGCCAATTTCCAGGCCGGTAATTGTGGCTGGCTGACCAGCCACAGGGCAAAGCCGCAGGACAGGATGCCAATCAGCAGCGACAGCACCGTGATGCTGATGTCGTAACCCAGGTCGATGGGCAATTCAAACGCGAGCATGCCGATGAAATGCATCGACCACACGCCAACCCCCATGGCAAAGGCGCCGCCCGCCGTCCATAGATGCACGGCTCGGCCCTTGGCCGTGGAGATGCGTTCGGTCAGGTCGAGCGCGGTATAGGAGGCGAGAATCGCCACAAAAAGCGAGATGATAACTAGCGTGGGGGAAAAGCTACCGATAAGCATGAGACTACTCGCGACAGCCCCTCCGTACTGCTTCCATTCTCGGGGGGCAAATCGGGCGATTGTACTGATTCCGCAAACGAACGCACTGACAAAATTAGCAAAGGGCCATCAAACCGATATGATCGTTCCCTCGCTCTGCGTGGGAATGTCTAGGGACGCTCCGCGTTCCAGCTCTCGAAAGGGACGCGGAGCGTCCCGGGCTGCATTCCCACGCAGAGCATGGGAACGATCAGTTGCGCTGGCGCCTATTCTTTTTCGCTCACCTGTAGCTGACCATCCCAGCCGCCCCCCAACGCCGCAATCAACTGCACGCTCGCTATCAGCCGGCTCTGCAACAGGCTCAGTACGCTGCGTTCATTGCTCAACGCCGTGGCCTGAACCGCCACCACATCCAGATAAGCAATCAAACCTGCCTTGTACTGGTTCTGGGTCAGACGCAGGGACTCCCGCGCCGCGTCCAGTGCTTCCTGGCGCACGCCCGCTTCGTTTTCGAGGACCTTGAGCTGGACCAGGTAGTTTTCCACTTCACGGAAGCCGTCGAGCACGGTCTGGCGGTACTTGGCCACCGTTTCGTCGTAGGCCGCTTCGCTGCGGTCAACTTCCGCGGAGCGCTGGCCGCCGTCAAACAAGGTCATGGCCAATTGTGGCCCGACCGACCAAAAGCGGTTCGGCACGCTGATCCAGTTGGCATAGGTGCTGCTGCTATAACCCCCGTTCAGGCTCAGGGTCAAATCTGGATAATACGCAGCCTTGGCCACGCCGATGTTGGCGTTGGCCGCCATCACCGAACGTTCGGCGGAAGCGATGTCCGGGCGGCGTTCGAGCAACTGCGAAGGCAGGCTCAGAGGGACCTCGGGCAAGTCTGGGATGTTCTTGGCTTCGGCCAGACTGAATTCGGCCGGCGGCAAACCGATCAGCACGGCAATGGCGTTCTCGAACTGGGCTCGCTGCCAGATCAGATCGACCAGATCAGCCTCGGTGCTCTTGAGCTGAGTCTGCGCCTGCGCCACCGCGTCCTTGCCGGAGACACCGGCGCGGTACTGGTTTTCGGTCATTTTCAACGATCGCTGATAGGCCTCGACCGTCGCTTCCAACAGGCGTTTCTGCTCGTCGATCACCCGCAGTTGCAGATAGTTCTGCACCAGTTCCGACTGCTGACTCAAGCGCATCGCCGCCAGATCGGCAAAACTGGCCTGGGCGTTGGCGGTGTCGGCCTCAAGTCCACGGCGCAGTTTGCCCCAGATATCCGCTTCCCAACTGACCCCGGCCTGAGCGGTGTAGGTGTCGCGAATACCGCTGGAAGAACTGGTCAGGCTCGAACTGCTGCTGCCGGTGCCCTGGCTGGAACGGTTTTTCCCGACGGTCAGGTCCACGGTCGGGAAAAACGCACCTCGGGCACTGCGCACCAAAGCCTGAGCCTGACGGTACTGGGCTTCGGACTGCGCGACGGTCTGGTTGGCGCTGTTGAGTTTTTCGATCAGGCCATTGAGCTGTTGATCGCCATACAACTCCCACCAGGCGCCACGTGCCAGGGAATCACTTGGGTTGGCCTGACGCCAGCCGGCAGCTTCCTTGTATTGCACCGGCGAGGCGGCTTGCGGGCGCTGATAGTCCGGGCCGATGGCGCAGGCGCTGAGCATCGCCACGCACAGCGCCAGGCTCAACAAACGCGAGCCTCGGGCCGTAACCAGCGGTGCAGCCAGATTGATAAGCGAACGGTCAGTCATAGCGGAGTTTCCAGAGCAGCATCGGTACGCACCCCACGCCAGTGGTTGAAGCGATGGCGCAGTTTGTCGAGATAGAGGTAAACCACCGGGGTGGTGTAAAGGGTCAGCACCTGGCTGAAGATCAGCCCGCCGATGATGGTCAAGCCCAGCGGCTGACGCATTTCCGCACCTTCGGCGCGGCTCAGCAGCAACGGTAACGCGCCGAGAATCGCCGCCAGGGTGGTCATCAGAATCGGCCGCAGACGTTGCAAACAGGCACTGCGAATCGACTCCAGCGGCGCCAGGCCTTGATGCCGTTCCAGCTGCAGCGCCAAGTCGATCATCAGAATGGCGTTTTTCTTCACCACGCCGATCAGCAGGAACAGCCCGAGCAACGAAATCAGGCTGAACTCACCGCCCAGCGCATAGATCGACAGCAACGCGCCGACCCCCGCCGACGGTAAGGTCGAGAGAATAGTCAGCGGATGGATGTAGCTTTCATACAGCACACCGAGCACCAGATACACCGCCACCAGCGCCCCGAGAATCATCCACGGCTGGCTCTTCTGGGTCGCGGCGAAAGCGTCGGCGGTGCCGGCCATTTTCACGATCACGTCTTCCGGCATGCCGAGTCGGGCAATGGCCCGCTCGATGGCCGCCGTGCCCTGCTCCACCGTCACGCCTTCGGCCATGTCGAAGGAAATGCTTTCGGAGGCAAACTGGCCTTCGTGGCTGACGCGGTCGTCTTCCAGGCTGTTTTCGTAATGAGCGATGGTCGACAGCGGAATCCGCGCGCCGTCAGCGGTGATCACCTGCACCTGTTTGAGGGTGATCGGGTCCTGGGCATATTTCGGATTGACCTCCATGACCACTTGATACTGGTTAAGGCTGTCGTAAATCGTCGAAATCTGCCGCTGGCTGTAAGCGTTGTTCAGCACCGCAGTGACCATGTCCATGTCTACACCCAGGCGCTTGGCCTGATCCCGATCGACAATCAGCGTCACCTGTTGGGCGCCGCGCCCTTCACGGGCGTCAATCGCGGTCAATTCCGGCAAAGCCTTGAGTGCGATAACGACTTTCGGGTACCACTCGCGCAACTCGCCAAGATCGGCGCTTTGCAGGATGTAGGAATACTGCGACGTGGTTTGTTCACGACCGCCGCCAAACTGCAGGTCCTGATCGGCCATCAGCATCAACTGCGCACCGGCGACCTTGGGCATTTCCTTGCGCAGACGTTCGATGACTTTTTGCGCAGAAATGTTGCGTTCCTTGATTGGTTTCAGCCGCACCAGCATGAAGGCGTTGTTGGTGCCGTTGGTACCGCCGATGAAGCCGGCGACGCTTTGCACCGCGTCATCCTTGAGCACGGCCCGGCGGAAGGTTTCCATTTTTGGTTGCATCACGCTGAACGACAACCCGTCATCGCCACGCACGAACCCGATCAGCTGACCGGTGTCCTGCTGAGGCATAAAAGTCTTAGGAACAACGACATACAGCGCAATGTTCACGCCAACTGTCACGATCAGGCTAAGCAAGGTCAACCGGCGGTGACGCAGCACCCAGTCAAGACTTGTTGCGTATTTGCCGACCATCCACTCGTTAGCCCGCTGACTCCAACGCTGCAATCGGTTTTCCTCACCCGGCGTATGCGGCTTGAGCCAACGGGCGCAGAGCATCGGCGTCAGCGTCAGCGAGACCACCAGCGACACCACGATAGACGCCGCCAATGTGATGGAAAACTCGCGAAACAGGCTTTGGACAATCCCGCCCATGAACAGGATCGACAGGAACACCGCCACCAGCGAGACGTTCATCGACAGCAAGGTGAAGCCGACTTCCTGCGCCCCCAGGTACGCGGCCTTCATCGGCGGCACGCCTTTGTCGATGTGCCGGGAAATGTTCTCCAGCACCACAATGGCATCGTCCACCACCAGCCCGGTGGCCAGAATCAGCGCCATCAGCGACAGGTTGTTCAGGGAGAATCCGTAGAGGTACATCACCGCAAAGGTGCCGACCAGCGACACAGGCACCGCAAGGGTAGGAATCAACGAGGCGCGGAAGTTACCGAGGAACAGGAACACCACCAGAATCACCAGCGCCACGGCAATCAGCAGGGTCATTTCCGCTTCGTGCAAGGTCGCCTTGATCACCGGCGACCGGTCCATCGCCACGTTCAGCTTCACGCTGGCCGGCAACACGGCCTGCAACGCCGGCAGTTGAGCCTTGATTTCGTTGACCGTCTCGATGATGTTGGCGCCGGCCTGGCGGTTGATCACCAGCAGTACCGCTGCGTCGTTGTTGAAGAAACCGCTGTTGTAGCGGTCTTCGACGCCGTCGCTGACCTTGGCCACGTCCTTCAGGCGCAGGGCCGCGCCGTCCGCGTAGTGAATGATCAGCGACTCGTAATCCTTGGCTTTCTCCAGTTGATCGTTGGCCTGAACCTGCCACAGTCGCTGGCCGTCTTCGACCGACCCTTTTGGCCTGCGCACGTTGGCGTTGGCGATGGTGTTGCGCACATCGTCCAGCGCTACGCCGTACTGGTTGAGCGCCTGCGGTTCGAGCTCTATGCGCACCGCCGGCAAGGAACTGCCGCCGATCTGCACTTCGCCGACACCCTGCACCTGAGACACGCTCTGGGACAGAATCGTCGAGGCCAAATCGTAGAGCTGGCCTTTTTCCAGTACGTCGGAGGTCAGCGACAGCACCATGACCGGCGCCTGGGACGGGTTGACCTTCTTGTAGGTCGGCATGCTGCGCATCCCGCTCGGCAGCAAATTGCGCGAGGCGTTGATTGCCGCCTGCACTTCCCGCGCCGCGCCGTTGATGTCGCGGTCCAGGTCGAACTGCAAAATCACCCGGGTCGAGCCTTGGCTGGAGCGGCTGCTCATGGTGTTGACCCCCGCGATGGCGCCGAAGGAGCGCTCCAGCGGCGTGGCCACGGTCGAGGCCATGACCTCAGGGCTTGCACCGGGCAGACTCGCCTGGACCACGATCACCGGGAAGTCCATCTGCGGCAGCGGCGCCACCGGCAACAGGCCGAAGCTCACGCCGCCCAGCAGCAGGATCGCCAGGCTCAGCAACATCGTCGCGACCGGGCGCTTGATGAAAGGTCTGGACAGGTTCATGGCTGTTCTACCGCTTCCACGGATTCAGTCTTGCGCCCCCAGCGCCGGCCGAGGCGGTCGAAGTACAGATAGATGACCGGAGTGGTAAACAGCGTCAGCACCTGACTCACCAACAAGCCACCCACCATCACCAGACCCAACGGTTGACGCAGTTCTGCACCGGAACCGGTCGCCAGCATCAGCGGCACAGCGCCAAACAACGCGGCCAGTGTGGTCATCAGAATCGGCCGGAAACGCAGCAACGCCGCTTGATAGATCGCCGTTTCCGGGTCCATGCCCTGATTGCGCTCAGCGTCGAGGGCGAAGTCGATCATCATGATCGCGTTCTTTTTCACGATACCGATCAACAAAATGATGCCGATGATCGCAATCATGCCCAGGTCATTGCCGCTCAACAGCAGCGCCAACAAGGCGCCGACCGCCGCCGAGGGCAAGGTCGAAAGAATGGTGATCGGGTGGATATAACTCTCGTAAAGCACGCCAAGCACGATGTACATGGTGACCACCGCCGCCAGAATCAGCAGCAAGGTGCTCGACAGCGACGCCTGGAACGCTTCGGCCGCGCCCTGGAACTGGGTCTGCACGCCAATCGGCATGCCGATGTCTTTCTGCACCTGGTCGATGATCTCCACCGCGTGCCCCAGCGCCACGCTGGGTGCGAGGTTGAAAGACATCATCACCGCCGGGAACTGACCGATGTGAGTGATCGCCAGTTGGGCCTGACGCTCCTCGATGTGCGCCAGACTGGTCAGGCGCACTTGCCCGCCGTCGGTGGTTTTCACGTGAATCTGGTTTAGCGCATCCGGGCCGATCTTCTCGCCGGACTGCGATTGCAGCACCACGCGGTATTGGCTGGCCTGGGTGTAGATGGTGGAAATCTGCCGCTGACCGAAGGCGTCGTACAGCGCATCGGTGATGTTCGACACCGACACACCGATCCGCGACGCCGCATCGCGGTCAATCACCAGATAGACCTGCAAGCCCTTGTCCTGCAAATCGCTGGCGACATCGGTCAGCTCAGGCCGTTGGGCCAGTGCGTCCACCAGACGACCGCTCCACAAACTCAGCAACGCCGAGTCCGGCGACGACATGCTGAACTGGTATTGAGTACGGCTGATGCGGTCTTCAATGGTCAGGTCCTGCACCGGCTGCATGAACAGGCGAATGCCGGTGAGCTTGTCCAGTTCCGGTTGCAGACGTGCGATCACCTCGGTTGCGCTCAAGTCGCGATTGCTGTGCGATTTGAGGTTGATCAGCAGACGACCGCTATTGAGCGTCGAGTTGTCACCGTCCACACCGATATAGGACGACAGGCTTTCCACCGCCGGATCCGTCAGGATCACTTTGGCCAATGCCTGCTGACGCTCGCTCATGGCGGCGAAGGAAATCGACTGCGGCGCCTCGGATATGCCCTGGATCACCCCGGTATCCTGCACCGGGAAAAACCCCTTGGGCACCACCATGTAAAGGAACACGGTCAACGCCAGCGTCCCGATGGCCACCATCAGGGTCAACGGTTGATGCTTGAGAACCCACTTTAACTTGCGCCCGTAAGCCGCAATCATCCAATCAATTGTGGCGCCGCTGGCCCGGTAGAAACGGCCCTGTTCTTCTTCCTTGGGTTCACGCTTGAGCAGCCGCGCGCACATCATTGGCGTCAGTGTCAGGGAGACGACAAGGGAAATCAGGATTGCCACCGCCAGGGTGATGGCAAATTCGCGGAACAGCCGCCCCACCACGTCGGCCATGAACAGCAGTGGAATCAACACGGCGATTAGCGACAGGGTCAGGGAAATAAGAGTGAAACCGATCTGTTCGGCGCCCTTGAGCGCCGCATTAAGGGGGCTGTCGCCCTCTTCAATAAATCGGGAGATGTTCTCCAGCATGACGATCGCATCGTCCACCACGAAACCGGTGGCGATGGTCAGTGCCATCAGGGTCAGGTTATTGACCGAGAAACCCGCGAGGTACATCACGCCGAAGGTGCCGATCAGCGACAGCGGTACCGCGACCGACGGAATAATTGTGGCGCTGGCTCGACGCAGGAACAGGAAGGTCACCATCACGACCAGCGCAATGGCGATCAACAATTCGTGTTGCACGTCGGTGACCGAGGCGCGGATGGTCTGGGTGCGGTCGGTCAGCACGGTGACTTCGAGACCCGCCGGCAGGTTGTCGGTGATGCTTGGCAGCAGGGCTTTGATCCGGTCGACCACTTCGATGACGTTGGCACCGGGCTGACGCTGGATGTTCAACAGCACCGCCTGGTTTTCATTGGCCCACGCCGCCAGACGTTCGTTTTCCGCGCCATCGACGATTTCCGCCACATCCTTGAGCCGCAACGGCGCGCCGTTGGCGTAGGCGAGAATCAGGTTGGCGTAGTCCTTGGGCGAGGTCAGTTGATCGTTTGCATCGAGCATCGACACCCGGGTCGGGCCGTCGAAGTTGCCCTTGGGCTGGTTGACGTTGGATGCGCCGATCAGGGTTCGCACGTCGGAGAGGTTCAAGCCATTGGCCGCCAGGGCTTCAGGGTTAACCTTGATCCGCACCGCCTGACGCTGGCCACCGGCAATGCTGACCATGCCGACACCGCTGATCTGGGCGATTTTCTGCGCCATCCGCGTGTCGACCAAGTCATTGAGCTTGGGCAGCAGCATGGTCTTGGAGGTGATGGCCAGGGTCAGCACCGGGGTGTCCGCCGGGTTCACCTTGTTGTACACCGGCGGCGCCGGCAGGTCCTTGGGCAGCAAATTGGTCGCGGCATTGATCGCGGCCTGCACCTGCTGCTCGGCGACGTCCATGTTGATGTCGAGGCTGAAACGCAGAGTCAGCACCGAGGCACCGCCGGAACTGGTCGACGCCATCTGCGTCAGGCCAGGCATCTGCCCGAATTGACGTTCAAGGGGCGCGGTCACGGCGCTGGTCATGACATCCGGGCTGGCGCCGGGATACAGCGTCATGACGCGGATGGTCGGGTAATCGACCTGAGGCAATGCCGACACCGGCAGCAGCCGATAGGCGATCACGCCAGCGAGGATAATGGCCAGCATGCTCAGGGTGGTGGCTACCGGGCGAAGGATGAACAGCCGCGAGATGTTCATGCGCCGCCCTTTTTCGCCTTGTCGGTGGTCGCCGGCTCTGTCGCGTTGGCCGCCGACTTGCCTTGCAGATGGCCGGTCGGGGTCGTCGGCACGTCCTTGGTGTCGTTGACCACTTCCACTTCGCTGCCTTCCTTCAAGCGGTCGGTGCCTTCAAGGACAACGCGATCCCCAGGGACCAGGCCTTCGGTAATCACAGTGTTTTCACCGTCACTGGCGCCGACTTTCAACTGACGAATCGTGACTTTCTTGTCGCCGTCCAGGGCGTAGACAAACGTGCCGTTGGTGCCGAACTGAATCGCTGCTGAAGGTGCGAGCACCACGTCTTTGAGGGTGTCGGCCAGCAGATGAACGTTGACGAACTGATTCGGGAACAGCGCCTGATCACGGTTCTCATAACGAGCCTTGAATTTCAGGGTGCCGGTGGTGACATCGATCTGGTTGTCCAGGCTCTGCAAGACGCCAGTGGCCTGCAACTTGGTGTCGCCACGATCCCAGGCTTCGGCGGGCAATTTGGCGCCAGTGCGATAACGGGCCAGCACGGTTTCCAGGCTGTTTTCCGGCAAGGTGAAGGCAACGCTGATCGGTTGGGTCTGGGTGATGATCACCAGCGCCGTGGTGTCGTTGGCTGCCACCAGGTTGCCGACATCCAGCTGACGCAAGCCCACACGCCCGGCAATCGGGGCGCGGATCTTGGTGAATTCCAGATTGAGCTTGGCGTCGTTGACCGCCGCCTGATTGGTTTTGACCGTGCCCTGATACTGGCCCACCAGCGCTTCGGCGGTGTCCAGGGTCTGCTTGGCAATACTGTCTTCGCGGTACAAGCCGCGATAGCGCTCCACATCGACCTGGGCGTTTTTCAGTTGTGCCTGGTTCTGCAACAACGTGCCTTCGGCCTGAAGCAAGGCGTTCTGGTAAGGACGCGGGTCGATTTCAGCCAGCAGATCGCCAGCCTTGACCATCTGCCCTTCCTCGAAGGAGATCTTCATCAGCTCACCACCGACGCGGCTGCGCACATTAATGGTGTTCAGCGCCGTCACGGTGCCCAGCGCCTTGTAGTACAGCGGGAAGTCGCCCTTGACCGCTGGAGCGACACGCACTGGAACGGGCCCGGTCGCCCCGCCAAAACCCGGACGCATCCCTCCCGACCTGCCGGTCTGTCCGGCAACGGCTTTTTGCCCTGCGCCCTCTTTTTGGGCAGTGCCGGTGGGCCAGAATTTCCAGCACAGGCCAGCGATGACCAACAGGACAAGCAGGCCAAACAGCCAGCGACGGGGACTACGGGAAACGGAGGATTGCATGGAATGATCAACCATTGGGCGCGTGAGCTTCTTTCTACAGGAGGCTGAACGATAAGCACTGGTGGGTATTAAGCAAAGCGCCTTTACCGGCAATTTACCTTCGGCTTACGTAACAGGATGTTTGGCCAAGACACTGAATCGCAAATGAAAACGGCCTGGACAAGGCCAGGCCGTTAACAATTGTAAAAGTACGCTTATTTCAGAACGGCAAGTGCCGCTTCGTAGTTCGGCTCTTCAGCGATTTCACCGACCAGTTCGCTGTGCAGAACGTTGTCGTTTTCGTCCAGCACCACGACGGCACGGGCAGTCAGGCCTTTCAGCGGGCCGTCAGCGATGGCAACACCGTAGTTCTCGATGAACTCGGCACCGCGCAGGGTCGACAGGTTCTGTACGTTTTCCAGGCCTTCGGCGCCGCAGAAGCGCGCTTGAGCGAACGGCAGGTCAGCGGAGATGCACAGCACGACAGTGTTGGCGAAATCACTGGCCTGGGCGTTGAACTTGCGAACCGACGTCGCGCAGGTCGGGGTATCAACGCTTGGGAAGATGTTCAGCACTTTGCGCTTGCCGGCGAAGCTCGCTAGGGTCACGTCGGACAGATTGCCGGCAACCAGGGAAAAGGCTGGCGCCTTGGAACCGGCTTGTGGCAGTTGGCCGTTGACTTGAACCGGGGAGCCTTTAAGGGTGACTTGAGCCATGAACGGAGTCCTTCTGACGTTGTTGTAGAGAATTTTGAAGAGGCCGAAGTTAACCACGAAATGGTCCGACGACCTATGCCCAGATACAAATTGTGATGTCTCGTCGCACACATTGGATACAACCCGTCTCAACAACCGTATAGCGAGCTTACTGTCGAGAAACAAATCTGCTTTTTCGGCGATTTTCCGTAAGAAACGTTGTCGATTCAGATGACGGCCATTCGACTAGGAAGTGAGTCACTCAAATCCAGCGGAGATAAGGACCATGCGATTCATGATCATTGTGAAAGCCAGCCAGGATTCCGAGGCCGGTGTGATGCCCAGCGAGGAACTGATGACCGCGATGGGCAACTACAACGAGGAACTGGCCAAGGCCGGCATCCTCATCGAGTGCGATGGCCTGCAACCGAGCAGCAAAGGCGCCCGCGTGCGTTTCTCGGGTGAGCAGCGCACGGTGATCGACGGCCCGTTCGCCGAAACCAAGGAGCTGATCGCCGGCTACTGGCTCTGGCAGGTGAAGTCGAAACAAGAGGCGATCGAGTGGGTCAAGCGATGCCCCAACCCGATGCCAGGCACCGATGCCGAGATCGAAATTCGCCAGGTGTTCGAGGCTGAAGATTTTGGGGCTGAGTTCACGCCGGAACTGCGGGAGCAGGAAGAACGGCTGCGCGAGCAGGTGAAGAAACGCTGAGCGCGCAACAGAATGCGGTGCCGCGACTGGAATATTCGGCGCAGCCGGTTGTGTCCGACGTCGGGGTTAAGGTTATGCTTCAGCAATTGTCATATCAGGATATTCGCGCCGATCTCTGAACGTGACGTACACCGGGTCCAGTCCTGCCGCGATGGGGAAGACAACGATGTAGTCGTCAAACCGGGCATCTTCCTCTCCCGTCGAGGTTTCGAGTATTGGCACCGGTAAGGATCGAACAAAACCCAAACGATGCGAAGGGGCCGGGGCCACGGGCGGGCTAGCTTCAAGAGTGACCGGGGCAGACCAGTAAACGGTGATCGGTGCGGCGCCATCAGCCGTAAAACTGAAAGTATTCAGTCGTTCATTGAGTTGCGCTGCTCTGACCCGAACCCCAGATGCCGGATGACTGCCTTTGGACGGTGTGATGTGAACCTGTGACAGCGTTTTGATTTCGCGTAATCCCTGAAACATCGTTCCAGGTTCGGCAGGTACTAGGGCGGTAGTCATCCTGAAAGGAACATCGACCTCAGCCCTGTTCGCCGCCAGACTTTGCCAATCCTGACCTTCGATTGGTAGAAGCTCAGCCAAGGGAACACTGAGACCGTATACCTGCGTATCGGCGCGACTGGAAAACTCAAAGCGCAACACCGCAGCGCACTGGACATCATCGGGCGGTTCGCCTGACGTGTTCTGCCAAGCGAATTGCGCAACGGCCGAACGAATGGCTTTTTGTAAATATGTCCGTTGCGACACCAACAATGCCGATGGCCCACCCTCCAGCAATACATCGGGACGTTTATCGGCAAAATCCAATGATGCGGTCATCGCGCAGGCAGCTTGAGCCGGACCGGTCCCTGCCAGATTACGTGACCGAATCAACTGTTCCTGCGCCGCTATCAACAGCGCTTCAGCCTCGTCATGTAGAACGCGATGGCGCTGAGTAATGCCGGCCAATCGCGCAATGTACCGGTCGTGTGTTGAGTTGATCTGTTGCACGAGGCTCTGCCACCGTGCTTGCTCCGACCGGGCATAGGTCATGTCGCGCTGAGCACCGCGTTTGGCGAACTCCACGCGCATTTTGCAGAATTCGAACTTACTGATTGCCATGAGTGTTTCATGCTGAGTACGTTCCAGAGCCCGGATATTCGTGTCTTGCTCAGGGATATCCAGGCGAAGGCTCTGTTGACTTCGCAAGCGCTTGATACCTTGCTCGAAAAAGCTGAAGGCCGTTTCGACAGCCCGCTCCGATACGGCCACATCAGCGGCGATTTCTTGTACTTCTGCCAGACTCCGGGCGACATCGCTTAGCTGTACCGGTGGAGCCGATACGGAAACATTCTCGTCCTTAAACGCCGCCATACCCCGTTTGCGATGCCAATTCTTGACGAAAAAGACAATCGATCCAGCACCATTCGTATTGACTTGGTCGTCAGGGTAAAAAAACAGGTCCGCACCTTTGGGGTGGCCGACGATCCGGTCGAAATGGTTGATCAACCGATCATGGTCCCGTTTCGGCAGATCGACGACCCAGATTCTATTTACCAACGCCTGGAATTCCGGCTCGGTGTAATCCTTGAGAGTTGCTTTAAGTTCCATCTTTGGTTCTTCCTTGTGTCTCTTGGGCAAACTGCTGAAGACAATGGCACCTGCTCATTTCGTTATGAACAGATGCCAGTTAGTCATTGGTGGCAAGTCATTCGGGTTTGAAGCCAGGTTTGTTGTTGAATGCGCGCCATTCTTTGACTTCTTTCAGGATGCCTTCCGGGCTGTCCTCCTGGCCTTCCTTGGGGTAGAAGATGACGTCTGAGCGGTCTGGGTGTTCGGTGACAGTTTCGAAATGTTTAACTCGATCAATCATGTACTTATCAAACTCATCTGCTGTCAAATCCTCCCCTCCATCAAAAAGCTCTCTAAGGAAGTCCAGAAACTCAGACTCTGTATAGTCTTCGAGACGTGAAGTATTTTTCATAGTTGCTTACCTCCTTTATGCACAAGAACATGTCGTTTCGGTGTCATCACGACAATGTTTTCCATGTCATACACCGCACCTCCCTGCGCAATCTCTAGTCGGTGATGGAGTTCGAACTTAACTCGACCTCCGTGCTGATCTTTTGCGATAGGGAAAGGCGCACTGCCCTTACGCATAAACCTTAAGTTTGTGGCATTGAATTGATCGCTTAAACTTTTGTCACCCGCAACCGCCTTCCAAAATGCCTCTCTGAATCTATGAAAGTTAGCAAACTCCTTCCCTGTTAACTGGTCCGCGATCTGCGAAGGAATAGGCGCCCCCTCCTCTCGCGCGGCTGCGCCCAGCCAAATCCCTGAAACCGACTGTCCAAACCCGGTCGCCACGCCTGGATCATCGCGCCGATCCAGAAACAGAACATCCGGCGAAGGCAACTCCATATCCCCCGGATACCCAGGAATACTGGCACCGATCTGCCCTTCGTCAACAGCCGGAAACGTCTCGTTTTGCGGTAGGACCGGGAGGGTCGGTGCGCCGGGATAAACCGCTGGAATCGGCGGTGTGATCGGCGAGGTCGTTGGCCCGAGATGTTCGATGCCTGGAGGAACCAACGGGGTCCAGGTACCGCCACCCACGGGACGAATCGGCCAGGGTAGAACTGCCGGCGTGATCCCCATCCGGCCTTGGGTACTTTGCGGTGTGGTGATGCTTATTTTGTCGAGGTTGAAGGGGTTCGCGCCGAGTTCTGCCCGCTCCTGATAACGCAGTTCGAATTCACGCCGTTCACCGACCCAGGTGCTCTTCGGGGCGTAGGGTGCGAAGCCTTGTTCGACGCGTTTTTTGTTCACCTCATCGAATTCGGCAACAAGCGCAGGGTGTTCGCCGACCGTTTGCCACAGTGCTCTATCGAAGGCACCGAACGAGCTGATTTCCCGACCCCGGAACTGGTCGCCAATCTGCACCGGAATGGCCGCACCCTGTGCCTGGCTTGCGGCTTTCCACCAGTCATTCGCAGCAGGTTGACCAGTCCCGGTGACGATGCCCGAACCCATGGGCGGTAGATTGAAGGACAGGTACATCGGCGGCAGACCCGGCACGCAAACGATGCAATCCTGAATGCGCAAGTCGACACCTGCCGGGATGTCCTGGATCTGCGGCGTCATCACCGCCAGTCCGGCCTGACCGGAAGTGGTCACCTGAGGTGTGGACTCGGGTGTGAACTGCAGGAGTCGTGGCGGTGAACCCGGGACCTCGGCGCTGTAGACCCCGGTCAGCGGGTCAAGTACGGCATTGATGACCGGTACGCGAGCGCCTACCTCGCCACCGGTGCCGGTGACGATAATCGCGGTACCTTCCGGTACGGCTTCGGGTTTGAGCCGGTACGCCACTTCCACCGAACCGCCCGCGTTGGCGATTGATTGCAGCGCCTGACGGTCAGTAAGTCCCAACGCCTGCGCCGGAACGCCGACCGACTGGAGCAATCGCTGACGTTGCTCGGGGGTCAGCTCGCCATTGCCAAGGGTTGGCGAATAAACCATTGCAGTGACAAATACTGGCCCCGTCCTGGCTACGATGCGCCCGGCATCGATAAGGGTGTCGATGGCAGCCTGGACAGCCTTTTCAAGTGCAGCGGCGACGTCATGCGCAACCAACACACTTTCTCGAGTCAAAAACATTCCGCCAGCGGCCACCGAAGTTACCGGAGCCGTCAGCGTATTGGCATGCCTGACCCGTTTGACACGAACATCTTCATCAGACTGCTGCTTGAACCGAACTCGCGCTTCACGCTGCTCGTCCAACTGACGCTGGGCCTCCCAGACGGCCTCCCGCTCACGCCAGACAATGGTCTGCTCGGCGTGGTGCCTGGCCAGTGCATTGGATCTATCGCTGAGTGCGCTTATCTGTGCCGATAGCAGTCGAGCTTCATGGGCCGCGTTGTAGGCGTTTTCCCAAATATGGTGGCCGTCATTGAGCGCCTCACCGAATTGCCCCAGTCGGACCTGGTAGTCGTTCACCGTGCGGGTGAGTGGATCGTGCCCATCGAACGATCGGGCAACCGTGTTCTTTGCGTTCAGTTCTGCGGTTCTACGGGCGACCAGCCCGTCGACTTCGTTTTTGTCTGTAGTGATGGTGTAAAGGTGATATCGCTCGCTTGAGTCACTATTGGGCGGCCGTCGTGCCGCCACGACTTCCTGTTCGAGGGCGGGCGCGAGTTGTGCGGCCCGGGCTGCAAAACGTTGGTCTACCTCAACTCTTACGGCGGCATAACGCTGCGCCAGCCCCGCGAGTCGTTGATGCAGGGCCTGCACACGGGCCTGCTCCTGCATGTGTGCAGCGGCGGCTTGCGCCTGAGCCGCTGCTTGCGCGCTCGCTTGTTCCCTTGCCTTACGATCAGCTTCTATGGCCCGCTTTCGGGCTTTTGGCTTTTTCTTGTTGGTTTTACCGAATCCGCCTGAAACCCCACCGCCGCCACCGAAATCTCCACCAGAACCACCACCCGAAGAGGGCGGTCCGGACCTGATGACAACGCTCCCTGAAGATCCATCGTTAAATGTGTGTTGTGCCATACAGTCACTCCTTGTCTGTAGGGCACAGCATGTCGATGAGGCGGTGGTCAGGTGCGGTACATAGTTATAGGAGTGGATTTATATCGAGGGTCGGCGCGCTGACAAATCGCATCCAACGGGTTTGAAGTATTCCCCACTTCGACTGGCGAACCCGGCGTTAGCTGCTAGCTTCAACAGACGTGTTCTACAGGTTTTGAAAGGAAAGAGATTGCGCAGTAACGAGGGAATCAGCACACGCCCCTATCCAAACGGCAGCTACAACACCGGTGAAACAGCAGGCCACAGTTCACGCTGTTCGCCGGGATCAACGTCACCTTCGGCGAATGAGGCCTTAATATGCACGTTGCAATTCGCGCAGCCGGTTTCAGCCTGATGACGATGTTCGTCAGTTGCGGCGTTGGTGCTCAGGAGATTGATCCGCGGATCGTCAAGATCGCAATGGAAGGCGAACGGTCGGCCCATGAATCGATCACCAGGCTCTACGCCGAGCCGGATTTCCAACAGGCGGCCCAACGTTATCTGTGGGTCTTGCCGCTGGTTTCCAACGCGCAGTGACAGGAAGAATTCCGTGACAAGCTCGGCGTTCAGACGGCGACCAGTCAGCGAGTGATGCGGCGCTTCCACGATCATTCCCACGCAGCGTGGGAACGATCATGCGAAACCTACTTGGACTTGAGCTTCAAATACGACTGATGCAGATCGGAGGCCCAGCCATCGATCACACCTTTCACATCATCGGCCTTCATCACCTGAGACTCGTTTTCCAATGGTTTACCAGTGCCTTTGCGCACAACCTGGGCCAAGACTTTGTTGTTGCCGCCATCAAGGAACACCGCTTCAGTGGCCAGGTCGGTATCCTGATCGCGAATGCCACTGGCTGAGCTCACCGCCGCTGCCACCAGGGCGATCGGGATCACTTCATAAGGCTTGCTGCTCACGGCAGTGATGGCAGCGCGCACTACCATCACACCCGGGCCAGGGCCCGCGGCTAACGGCAGGGCTTTACCCACTTCACGCTTTAGCGCTTGATCGTAGTAATTGGTGATTCCGTTCAGGGTAGCCTGCGGGATTTTCACGCTCGGTTGAGGTTTGGGATAGAGCTGGGTTGGTTCGATGTAGACACAGGTGAACTGGTTGATGTCGAGTTGGGGATCCACCCAGCGCATCACCGTGGCACCCGATGGCGATTTGGCCGAGGGGGTCAGTTTTTTTGTGTGCGGGCCGGTAACGGCCTGCCGTCAGGCAGACCTTCATTTCAACAGCTCGGCCTGGTGAATCGATCTCCGTACAAGATCACAACCGTCATTTGATAGACGCCGGCCAGCCGGCAACGCTGCATCGAGCTTGAACGCGCGCCTGACGGCAAACGTACCCGGGCTATGAAAGTCGCAATGCCGAAACATAAAAATACAGCGGTACACCCAAACCCTGATTCGCCACCCACCTTGAAAAAGTTACCGCCCCACACCCAGTACAAATGCCTTCCGCCACCACACAACATTTCCCGGGCGTGCGACTCAATCGAATTAACTCGAAATCCCAATAGTGGCGCACCGCCATTAGTGCTAGAGTCCGCGCCGTGCAATCTGTCCCAATAATCACATCGAGGCCACATGAAGCGTGCCTCGGCCAATGACGGCAAACTCGGTCTCAAGGATCAACAATGAAAGCTCTCCGCACGCTGTTCACCGTTACAGCCCTGGCCGCCACTCTTCTGACTTCGGGCTGCGCAAGCATCGCCGGAGACAGCAAGTACCCGGTGAACGTATCGAGCACCCCAAGCGGTGCCAACTTCACCATCACGAACAAGGCCGGTGTCATCGTACATAACGGTTCCACGCCCAATACCGTGACGCTGCCTTCAGGTCGTGGCTACTTCAAGGGCGAGGCCTACACCATTACCTTCAAGAAAGAAGGTTATGCCGATGCCAACGCCACACTGGAAACCAGCATGAGCGGCTGGTACTGGGGCAACATCGTGTTCGGTGGCTTGATTGGCATGCTGGTCGTCGACCCGCTGACTGGCGCGATGTACAAACTGCCCGAGGGCGCCGCGGGCAATCTTGGCAACCCATTGGCCGGTGAAGCGCCAAAAAACCTGACACTGCTCGAAATCGATCAGCTTTCACCTGACACTAAAGCAGCCCTGGTACGCATCAACTGACAGCGCCCGGCGCATCCTGCCGTAAAAGATGCGCCCTCTTCGTCGACGGTCTACTCCCGTCGGCGAAACAACGGCCGCGGCTCAATCACCGAACGCCCATACAACACGCTCATCCCCGCCAGCCCCTTTAGCGCATCTTCAGCCGATTTGTCCTCACGCACAGCAAAACTGTCGAACCCACATTGACGCATGTGGCTGAGTTGATCGCGCAGTACATCGCCGACCGCACGCAACTCGCCCGTCCAGCCCAATCGAGTGCGCAGCAAGTACGCCTGGCTGTAACCGCGGCCATCACGGAAACTCGTTGCTGCGCGTGGGAACGATCAGTGACCTCAACCGCGCTCGCGAGGAATCAAACTCTGCAACTGCTGCGCCAAAAAGTTCGCATCGAACGCAAACGTATCCGGATCTTTCAACCCATTGGTCTTGCGCCATTGCCAGCTACTGGACGGCGGCAGGCACACCAGCGAAATGCTGCCGTAGCGCGCGGCCGTCAGGCCCATCACGGCCAGCGAAATCTGACCACCGACACCCATCACATCCGGTACAAACTCCACCGGTTTACCGGCAATCACAATCGTCAGCTTCTCGGTCTTGAAAGTCGACGTCTCGGCCGGCACGCTCGGCCCCGAGGCGACATACACTTCCCGGCTCACCTCAAGCAGATTCGGCGCCTGGACCGGTTCCAGCCATTGCTGGATCTGATCGAACAGCTCACCAATGCGCGTCGCCCACACGGCCGATTGCGACTCGAACAGTTGCTTCTTGTGCGCTTCGCTTTCTGCGTAATGGCGAAGCATCTCACCCAGTTGCTGTACGTCGTCCATTGCGGTGTTCCTTTGTTCAAGCGGTGTTGCGGTTTTTGAGCATGGCAGATTGAGCACCGGACTGTTCAATTAAAACGGAGACTGATGAATGAAAGGCAGGGAAGAAATACGACAAACGGTACCGAAAATCACGATTTACGCAGCGTTACCTGTCAGATCTGACAGTAGCCAGCTCGCTTGAGCGGGTGTTTGATAGACCCGCCATCTAAATAATCAGGATGGTGAGAATTACGCTCAAGGAGACGGGTGATGGATAGTCAAACCAACAACAATGTTCTGAAACTTTATCCGGTGATCCTCCCGGGGTGGAAAACTCCGGTCATCCATGATTCCAATCCAGATGGGGGCATCCCCCTTTCCCTCTTCGACGAACATCTTGAGGGACTCTTATGCCTTATTGACCCTTGGCTCAATGCGGCGTCCAAGTCTGTTGTCATGGCTGTAGACGACCGCATCGATCTGTTCGTCGACGGCAGAGAAACGCCTGTGACTGGCAAAACCATTGGGCGCGACGAGGAAAACGATCGTGTTCGACTGTACATCCCGAAAGGGATTCTGCACGACGGTGTCAACGACATCTTCTACCAAGTGTTGAGGGTAGGTCAGACAACACCCGAAGAGTCCCTGAAATTAAAAGTTCTTTACCATACCCTTGCACCAGGAGAACCCGGCCATTCGGCGCGCAAGGTCCAGGTCTCCGCCGATGTGCAGACCAAGGGCGTGGATAAAGCCCAGGCGGAGCGCGGTGTCGTGGTCGGGTTCGACTATCCCAATAGACGCGCCCATGACGATATTCGGCTGACCGTTGGCACGACCTATGTTGATAAAAAAATTACTCCCGGTGAAGCCATTCCAGGCAATCCGGTTGTAACCAACACGCTCTTCACCCCCACGTTCGAAAAAACCGGCGACAAGCCGCGCACCCCATTCTGGTACACGGTCACTGATCAGCTAGGTAATTCGTCCGGCCCATCCGAAAGTATCGAGGTAGACGTACATCTGAAGGAAGAACAACTCGATCTGAAGCCAGCCAAAGTCCTGGAAGCCAAGGAACAGAACGGTACCGTATTAAACTTCGAAAAAGATTTTTACGAAGCCACATCCGCCACCGTCGAAGTCGCTTTTACCGGCTCCGCCCGCGGACAAACCGTCAAAGTCTATTGGCTCGGACGAAACTCGACTTATGGCAGCGAGATTCAAACTGTCTCCGCTGCAGGGCAGACTTTGAAATTTCTGGTTCCCAGGCTAGAAGTTGTCGATTGTATTGGTACCGGTGCGCAGGTCAGTTACACCGTGAGGTTGCCAGGTACCTCCGAGGATCTAATGTCCAAAGACCTGAGGATCACGATCACCGGGCAAAAGCACCGTCTTCCAGAACCCACTCTTAATTCCTCCAAGGACAATCTCAGGGCGTACTACCCGACTCTGGAGGGCACTTACAGCGTGCGCATGGCGCTATTTGGGGTTGTCACTCGTTACGGCGACGAAGTCACCATCACTCAATCTTCGTACACCGATATTCCCGTGCCATCTACGTGGCTGACGGAGAATCGAGGGAAGGGCGTCATGTTCAATTACACCCTGAAAAAAAGAGGCACCGCCGAGCCAATAATCTTTTCATGGTGCCTGAGAGTGAAGCTGTAACGGGTTCGCCTTCAGCGATACCGCTGCGTCAATCAATTATTCAAACCGCTTGGCGTCTATGTAGACGAGGGATTAATCATGCAAAAAATAATAGGTGCTCTGTTAATCGCGTTGATGGTGGGTTGTACTCAGGTCGATACACTACCGCCGGGTGTAGTGGGAACGGTCAACAATGTCCAGACGCTAGATGGCTCTGCCACCGCCGCTCAACTGAATACGCTTTATAGTCGAAAGTACCCCAACTGCAACAACTCGAATTCACAGCCTGCGTTCCTGTGTTCGGGGGTCACACTCAGAGTTACGGTAAAGGACCCGGCCAACCAATATAAAGTATGGGACCCCAGCCCTACGTCGATAAAAAGTGGTGGTGTTTCGTTCTCATACCTAAGAGCGGATACAAACTTTGGACGACTGGCCTGGGGCTACGGTAATGGTTTTATCCTGTATCCCATCTTTGAAGCACCTGCCGACAAAATCGACCTGGACTATTTGTGTTCCTACCCAATGGATGCTTGGACCTGGACCCGAAGCGCAACGGCAGTCTGTGTCGCGCACCCCTCTTATGCCGTTCAAAGCCAGATTTGCCATAACGCCGGCGTGACCACTGCAGAACAATGGAAAGCCACATGGGATTTGCCCGGTGGAAGTAAAAACCAACGCTCATGTGGTTTCGACGTCAAGGATGATCGCAATGCACTATCGGCCCCCGCGTTCTATCAGTCGGTGAGAGCAAAAGGCCTGCTGGCTGCGCAGGGATTCATCGAGCATAACGAAATACTGATCAAGACCTGGACAGCAGGTCGCCCCAACACACTCCCGATCATGGCGTTCTTCTTCGTTGCTGGTGGAGCTAACGCGGGTCTGGCCGATGCTCAGTACAACCAAAGAGATTTCTATAACTCAACCAACCCGAAGATCGTGGTACCGATCATTCGGCTCACGCCACCCGAAAGCGCGACCGGCACCGCCTCCTTTGCATACGTCGCGGCGGACCAGGTGGTGACCCAATGAACACTGGCCGCGTATACCAAGTCATTTTCCACTGGCATCGACCCACGAAGGAATAGAAACTGCCGAGTGCCTGGCATTTCGACTCAGGCGATAGCCTGAGGAGATCCAATGCGTACCATCGGCCTTATCGGCGGCATGAGCTGGGAGTCCAGCGCCGAGTATTACCGTCTTATCAACCAGCAGGTGCGCGACCGGCTCGGGCCGTTGCGTTCGGCGAAATTGCTCATGTACAGCGTCGATTTCGGGCCTGTCGAACAGGCTCAACATGCCGGGCGCTGGGACGATGCAGCGGCGATTCTGGTGGACGCGGCGCAGCGGTTGCAGGCCGGTGGCGCCGAGTGCGTGGTGCTGTGCACCAACACCATGCACAAGGTGGCCGGGCAGATTCAGGCAGCGATCGAGATTCCATTCCTGCACATCGCCGATCCGGCCGGTCAGGCGGCACTGGACGCCGGTACGCTGCGGGTGGGTTTGCTGGGCACCGCATTCACCATGGAGGAGGACTTTCTCAAGGAGCGCCTGACAGCCAAGGGCCTGACGGTACTGGTGCCGAAGGCCGATAAACGTCAGGCCGTCCACCGGATCATCTATGACGAGTTGTGCGTCGGGGTGATCAGCGAGGCGTCACGCAAGGTGTATCAGCAGGTGATCGAATCACTGACGCGGCGCGGCGCCCAGGCGATCATCCTTGGCTGCACGGAAATCGGCCTGCTGATCAAACCCGAGCACAGCGCCCTGCCCTTGCTCGACACCACCGAACTGCATGCGCAGGCGGCGGTGGCGTTCGCGTTCGCGTTGGGCGAGTGACTCAACCGGCCTTGGGCGTGCGACGCAGGCGCGCCATGCTCAAGGCATCCACCAGCACGCCGTCACGCACGGCGTAGTCGCGAAACAGCCCTTCGGTTTCGAAGCCGAACTTGCGGTAGAGCCCGATGGCGGCTTCGTTGTCGGCGTAGACCGAAAGCTCGACCCGTTGCAGGTTCATCCAGTTGTCGGCGATGTCCAGCGCCGCCGTCAGCAGTGTCGAGCCAACGCCCTTGCCCTGCCACGCCGTCGCGACCCCCATTCCAAGATTACCGGCGTGGCTGCGACGTATCCGCGAAAACTGCTCCAGGCCAATGTTGCCGATGACCATCCCTTGATGCAGCGCCACCAGTTGCACCACACGCTCGTTGTCGGGCATCAGGCGTTTGCGCCAGACCTCGGTGGACTGAAACGGCATTTGCAGCACCTGCCGGGTAATGGCCGGGGCGTTGTAGAGCGCGGTAATGCCGTCGAGGTGGGATTCGTTGAAACGTTCGAGGGAGATGACAGCATCAGTGGCGGGCATGGGTGATTCATCCTTGATACAGACATGGCCGCTTACTCTATACCGCCGAAGGTTATTCGAACCACTCCCGCCGTTCACTGAAGGTGTTCTGGATCAGCTCAACGATCATCTGCACCTGCGCTGAATCCTCGGATTCAGCATTGACCGCCATCCACACCTGGCGCCGCATCGGCTGAGTGAACAACCCCGGCAATTCAACAAGGCCGCGATCGAAGCGGCTGATGTATCCGGGCAACAGGCCAATGCAGGCGCTGCAACGGATCATCTCCAGCATCAACTCGTAGGAATGCAACTGCACCACCCCGGCCAGGCGCTGGTCCACGAGCCTATTCCACGGCCGAAAGCTGTCGACCTGACGGTCATGCTGCCATTGCACCAGCAGGAAATCGGCGAGGTCATCGAGGCTGTCAGGGCGGGACGCGACCCGTGAGTAACGTTTGGCGATGTGTGGCAGGTAGTCGAGCCGTGCCAGACGTTGGGGCTCGCTAACCGCAAAACTCGGTCCTGGCAGTGGTGAATCGGTGCCGGCCAGCCACAGCACCACATCGGCACTGACCGCTTGCAGGGACAGTTCGCTGTCGAGGGTAATGATGTCCAGACGCACGCTGGCGTTGCGCCGCAAGAGAGCAACCAGGTCGCGACCGAGAATGTCATGCAGGATCGATTCGGCGACGGCCAGGCGAATCAACGGCTGTGCGATCACCGGCACGTCGCGCTCGTTGGCCAAGGCAATCAACTGCGATTGCAACTGCAACCCGTCACAACTGAGGGCAACGCCATTCTCTAAATGGCTGAACAGCGAACACTGCAACTGCGCTTCAAGCTGCGCCAATTGTTTGCGCAGCTGGGTGGCCTTGATGTTTAGACTGCGTGCTGCCTGCATGAAACAGCCGCAACGGGCACTGACCCGAAAAGACTGCGCCAGTACCGGATCGATCCCTGCCGCCAGTGTGCGCCAGGATGAGGTTTTTTCTACGGGCGAGCGGTACTGGGCAACGCGCTGACGACCTGTGGTTTCCATAAATGGCATCGCTGACTCCCTGTCGATCTATCCTTGAAAGCCTCATCCTGCGCAGCGTTTATGAACCTGATGTGACGCTCGGGGTGGAAAATCGATTCAGCCTCCGGGGGTTTGCCGAAAACTCACCGCCAGGCGATTCCAGCTGTTGATGGTGGTGACGGCGATGGTCAGGTCGACCATCTCGCCTTC
This sequence comes from Pseudomonas sp. MDT1-16, assembly GCF_054898115.1. Lineage (NCBI taxonomy): Bacteria > Pseudomonadati > Pseudomonadota > Gammaproteobacteria > Pseudomonadales > Pseudomonadaceae > Pseudomonas > Pseudomonas sp. MDT1-16. Next base: position 3,038,238 of record NZ_CM142717.1, on the reverse strand, counting down.
GCTGAACTGCTCTCGGGCCAGTGCGTAGACGTCGTCCGGCACGTGGCTTTCAGAGAGCAAGGTGACGGCTTCGGTCCAGGCCAGCGCCGCACGTTCTCGCGCATTGAAGAAGCCGCTGTCGCGCCAGACCACGATCGAATACAAACGGCGGTCGGTCTCGCCGAGTCGCCGGGCATCCACCGAGTGCATGTCGGTGCAGAAGGCGCAGCCATTGAGCTGCGAGGCGCGAATCTTGATCAAATGCAGCAAGGCTGGCTCGATGCTGAGGTTGCTGGTCAAGGCCTCCATGGCAATCATCGCTTTCATCGCTTTGGGCGATGCGCTGTAGTAATCCAGGCGGGCGTTCATGGAGTGACCTCGTGGATCGGATGTGTGCCCCTCAAGGTAGGCGTTGATGCGCTGGCGTTACAGATCCAATTCTGCGAAATACCCGTTGACCACTGAGCCACCAGACCAATTGGAGGTTTTTCGCCCACGCAACTTCTGCGCAGGCGCTCATGCGGGTAATCTGGCGCGACGCACACGCGCCTCAATCGCCCCAGGAGCCTCGCCGGTATGGAACTTCACGTTGTCATCAACGGTCGCAAGGACCTGGCAGGCCAGTTGTACAACCAACTGCGCAGCGCCATCGAATCCGGCCGTCTGGCAGCCGGGACGCAGCTCCCGCCCAGTCGTTTACTGGCTGAACAACTGGGCATTTCCCGCAAGACCATTTCCGACACCTACACACAACTGACCTACGAAAACTTCCTCACCGGGGTCATCGGCAAAGGCACCTACGTCAACGCCCGGACCGCGAAAGTCACCCGTAAGCAGAGCCATTCGGAACTGGCCAGTGCCGAGGTCATCGAGTCCTGGCGCAACCTGCCGGTGTTTCTGCGCCATCCGACGCTGGAAGGCTCGTTGCGCTACGACTTCATCGGCGGCGCCACCAGCAAGGGCCAGTTTCCCCAGGATGACTGGCGGCGCTGCACCTCTCACGCCTTGCGCCAGATCGCCGCTTCCAAGGGTTTCTACAGCCTGCCCGAGGGGCTGCCGGCGCTGCGCAACGCGATCGCCCGGCACATCGCGTTTTCTCGCGGGGTCAATTGCCAGGACGAAGACGTGGTGGTGTGCAACGGCGCGCAACAGGCGCTGGACCTGATCTCCCGGGTGCTCACGCGCCCTGGCAGCATTGTTGCCATGGAAGACCCCGGCTATCCGCCCGCACGCCTATTGTTCGGTACCCACGGCGCCACGGTGATCGGCGTCCCGGTGGATGAGCAAGGCATACAGGTGGACAAGATCCCCCTCGGCACCCGGCTGATTTACGTCACCCCGTCTCACCAGTTCCCGCTCGGTATGCCGATGAGCCAGGCGCGCCGGGTTGCGCTGCTGGAGCGGGCCCATGAGTTGGGCGCGATCATCATCGAGGACGATTACGACAGCGAATTCCGCTACGAAGGCCGGCCCACCGACTCGCTGCAAAGCATGGACGAACGCGGCATCGTCGCCTACGTCGGGACCTTTTCGAAAACCCTGCTGCCGGCGCTGCGGCTGGGTTATGCGATCCTGCCGCCGGCGATTCTCGAAGCGGTCATTCGGGCCAAGCAGCTCACTGACCTGCACACCTCCACCCTGCCCCAATGGGCGCTGGCCAAGTTCATCGCCGAAGGCTGCCTGCTCAAGCACATTCGGCGCTGCCATACAATCTATGCCGGACGCCGCGAACGAATCCTCGCGCGCATGGCCGGCGACCTTTTCCCGTGGCTCGAGGCCGTCCCCACCACAGCCGGGTTCCACATGGTGGTTATGTGCAAAGTGCCTATCAATATTCCATTGGTAATCGAATTGGCAAAAAAAGTCGAAGTCGGGCTCTACCCCATCGATAGTTTTTTCTACCAGCAAGCGCCGCAGGCCGGGCTTTTCCTGGGTTTTGGCGCCATCGAAACCCTGGACATCGACATTGCCCTGGACCGCTTGCGGGACATTTTGCAGCAGGTCGCCTGACAGATTGGTCTGCGTTTTTATCCGGCAATTGGCTATTGGTGGTCCGGGAGTGCAGGCCTATCCTGCATAAGCGTATCCCTCAATGAGCAGGATTCGTCCGGCCTGATTCAGGAGTGTGAGCAATGCCCTACGAAGTGTTCAATACCGTAAAGGTGCAGGCCGTCGCCGGGCGCTCGGATGAACTGGGTAAGCAACTGCAAAAGATTGTCGATACCCTGCGCGAACTACCGGGCTGTGATTCCTATATGGTCGACCGCTGCCCCGAGGACGACAACCGCTGGACTGTCAGCGCCCGCTGGCAATCGGAAGCGGCCATGCACATGCATTTCAACTGCCCTGAAGTACAAGGTTTTATCGGTCTGATCGACAACCAATTGGCGAATGCCGTGGACTTCAACAGCTTTCCGATCCGCTAAAACAAGATTAAAAGATCGCAGCCTTCGGCGGTTCCTACAGGGCAATGGGTACCTCTGCAAGAACCGCCGGACGCTGCGATCTTTTTTTTGGCCGCAGATATTGGTCCCCTCAGCTTCCCGAAAATTGGCTGTTTGAATGCCCCGACTTGCGGACTAACGTAGTCCCTGACGACTAACTACCGCAGGTGATGAACCATGCAAGCTATGCGCTTCTGTGCTGCCCCCCTGGCTGTCCTGGCCTTGACCGTTTCAGCCGCGGCATTCGCCCACGACCCCTCGGAAAAAGTCACGATCCTGCAGGACGAAGTACTGAAGAACGTCCCGGGCAAAAAGGCGTTGATGATCGAGGTCGACTACGAGCCGAGGCAGTCCTCCATCGCCCACAAACACGAAGGCACGGCAATGGCCTACGTGATTTCTGGATCGATCGTTTCACAAGTGAAAGGCGAGCAACCGAAGACCTACAAGACCGGCGAGTATTGGTATGAACCGGCCGGCTCGGAACATCTGGTCTCGAAAAATGCCAGTGCAACCAAGCCAGCCAAACTGTTGGTGTTTATGGTGTTGTCCCCCGACGAGAAAGTGTTGATCCCGCTGGAAAACTGATAGCTGAACGTACAGCCATACATAAAAAGCCCTGAACTATCCATTCGGGCTTTTACAACAGAATGTGCACGTCAGGGCTGTGCAGAAGTTTGACCTGTCGCTCAGTAATTTATTGACCAGGCCGACAGATAAGTTGTCGATGATCGATAGCTCAGCAAACCAGAAGTTGTACTAAGGCTGATGGCCTCTTCGCGGGCAAGCCTCGCTCCTACAGGGACTGCATAGTTCTTTGTAGGAGCGAGGCTTGCCCGCGAAGAGGCCCGACAAAACGTCACAAAAATATCAGACAAAAAAGCCCCGCATCTCTCAATGCGGGGCTTTCTTCATTCAGCGCCTGATCAGGCAGCCGGCTCCAGCTCGACGCTGACAGCGGCAGCGACAGTGGCAGGCACTACCGCTTGACCGCTCAACGCCAGATCCAGCAACTCACGGTTGGCCACCGCATACATGGCGTAATCAGTGCCGCTGGCGGCACGGATTTCTACCAGCATGGTGCGCCAACGTTCGATCATGCCTTCGTGCTCTTCCATCCACAGTTCGAGACGAGTTTCCACGTCCTGGGTACCGTCGCCCTGTTGCAGGACCGAGATGGTGATCGCACGTTGTTGCCAGTCGACGTCATCGCGGAACGCTTCACGGGCCAGGGCCTGCCAGTTGTTTTCAACCGGCAGAGCGCTGATCTGTTGCAGGTACCAGGTGATGTCCAGCGCGCTGCCGACGGCGAAGTAAGCCTTCGCGACGTCTGCTGCGTTCTGGCCGGTCACGTCGGACGCTTCGATGATCGGCAGCAAGGTGTACAGGTGAGTGGTGCCTGCAACCATGCGCGCCAGCAACTCAGGAACGCCAGCCGCAACGTAGGCCTGATAACGGGTCTGCCAGCCTTCGCGGGTCGGGCCTTCCAGCAGTTCGTCGAGCTTGAGGCCCAGCGCTGCCAGGTGTGGACCGAAGTGCGCGACGTCACGGGCAGCATTCTGCTCGTTACGACGGCTGCGCAGGAACCAGCGCGTAGCGCGACGGCCCAGACGCATCAGCTCGTCCATCAACTCCAGTTGTACGTCGGCTGAAACCTGGTAATCCAGGGCTTCGATCTGGCGGAACCAGTGCGGGAGGTGGAAGATATCCCGAACAATTACATAGGCACCCGCCACATTCGCCGGGCTCATGCCGGTCGACTCTTTGAGTCGTTGAACGAAGGTGATGCCCATGTGGTTCACCAGATCGTTGGCGATCTGGGTGCTGACGATTTCGCGCTTCAGACGGTGACGGCGCATGGCATCGGAGAACTTGCTCACCAGGGTCGGCGGGAAAGCGGTTTCCATATCGCGTGTCAGGTAGTCGTCGTCCGGCACCTGGGAATTGAGCAGCGCTTCCTTGAGGTCGATCTTGCTGTAGGAGATCAGCACCGACAGCTCGGCACGGGTCAGACCATGGCCTGCCGCGATGCGCTCGTTGATCGCTTCTTCAGCCGGCAGGAACTCGATGGCGCGATCCAGCTTGCCGCGGCCTTCAAGATCGTTCATCAGACGCTTGTATTCGGCAATCCGCGGCAAGGCACGACGGGCCGCCAGGGACAGGGCCTGAGTCTGCTTGTAGTTATTGCCGAGCACCAGGTTGCCGACTTCGTCGGTCATGCTGCCGAGCAATTGGTTACGTTGCTTCTCGGTCATGTCGCCGGCATGAACCACTTCGTTCAGCAGGATCTTGATGTTTACTTCGTGGTCGGAGCAGTCAACACCACCGGCGTTGTCGATGAAGTCGGTGTTGGAACCTCCGCCATTGAGGCCGAATTCGACACGACCCAGCTGGGTCATACCGAGGTTACCGCCCTCGCCCACGACTTTGCAGCGCAGCTCGTTGCCGTTCACGCGCAGTGCATCGTTGGCCTTGTCGCCGACATCGGCGTGGCTTTCGCTGCTGGCTTTGACGTAAGTGCCGATACCGCCGTTCCACAACAGATCCACCGGGGCCTTGAGCAAGGCATTCAGCAGTTCGGTCGGGGTCAGCTTGTCCGCCTGAATGTCGAAGCGCTCTTTCATCTGCGGGGAAATCGCGATGCTTTTCGCGCTACGGGAGAAGATCCCGCCGCCTTCGGACATGATGCTGGTGTCGTAATCCGACCAGGCCGAACGCGGCAGGTCGAACAGGCGCTGACGCTCGGCGAAGCTGTTGGCAGGCGCAGGATTCGGGTCGATGAAGATGTGCAGGTGGTTGAACGCTGCGACCAGTTGCAACTTGTCGGACATCAACAAGCCGTTACCGAACACGTCACCGGCCATGTCGCCGACGCCGACCACCGTGATGCTGTCTTCCTGGACATTGATGCCGCGCTCGCGGAAGTGACGTTGTACGCCCACCCACGCGCCTTTGGCGGTAATGCCCATTTTCTTGTGGTCGTAACCGGCCGAGCCGCCCGATGCGAATGCATCGCCGAGCCAGAAGCCGTAGTCGATGGCGATACCGTTGGCGATGTCGGAGAAGGTCGCAGTACCCTTGTCCGCAGCAACCACCAGGTATGGGTCATCGTCGTCATGACGCACGACGTTGGCCGGCGGTACCAGCACGCCGTCTTTCAGGTTGTCGGTGATGTCCAACAGGCCCGAAATGAAGATGCGGTAGCAAGCGATGCCCTCGGCCGCGATCTCGTCCCGACCACCGCCCAATGGCAGGCGACGCGGCAGGAAGCCGCCCTTGGCGCCGACCGGCACGATGACCGAGTTCTTCACTTGCTGGGCTTTTACCAGGCCCAGGACTTCGGTGCGGTAGTCTTCTTCGCGGTCGGACCAGCGCAGACCGCCACGAGCAACGTTACCGAAGCGCAGGTGCACGCCTTCGACGCGAGGCGAGTAAACGAAGATTTCGAACTTCGGTACAGGCTTTGGCAGCTCCGGGATCTGGTGCGGGTTGAACTTGAAGCTGAAGTAGGACTTGTTCTGACCGTGCGCGTCGGTCTGGTAGAAGTTGGTCCGCAGGGTGGCCTTGATCAGGTCCAGGTAGCGACGCAGGATGCGGTCTTCGTTCAGCACCTGGACATCGTCCAGAGCAGCCAGAATCGCGTGTTCCAGGCGTTGTTGCTTGTCTTCCAGATCGTCAGTACCGAGCTTGCGCGCCAGGTAGAAACGGGTCTTGAACAACCGGGTCAACTCGCGAGCGATGTCGGTGTGGTTGTTCAGGGTGCTGGCGATGTAACCCAGGTCGAAGCCCAGGCGAATCTGCTTCATGTACCGGGCGTAGGCACGCAGCAGCGCAACATCGCGCCATGGCAGACCGGCGGTCAGCACCAGACGGTTGAACGCATCGTTCTCGGCATCCCCGCGCACGATGTGGACGAATGCATCCTGCAAGGTGTCGTTGAGTTGCTGGATGTCGAGTTCCAGGCCTTCAGCGGCAGTGAACGCGAAATCGTGAATCCAGAACTCGCGGCCATTGTTGTGACGCAGGCGATACGGGAACTCACCCAGCACGCGCAGGCCGAGGTTTTCCAGGATCGGCAACACATCGGACAGCGCCAGCGGCGTATCGGCGTGATACAGCTTGCAGTGCAGCTCGCGTTGACCGGATACCTGACCCAGTGGCTGATAGAAGCTCATCACCAGTGGATTTTTTTCGCTCAGGCTCAGCAAGTGCTGCATGTCGACCACAGCCGAGTGGGCTGCGAAACGCTCGCGGTAACCGGCCGGGAAGCCTTTCGGATAATCTGCCAGCACGTTGGTGCCATGGGCTTCGCCGAAGCTTTCGACGACCAGGCTGGCGTAGTCGTCCTGCCAGCTGCGGCAGGCTTGTACCACTTCTTTTTCCAGCAGAACCGGATCGATGTCCAGACGGTTCTTCGGATCGACGCGCAGAATCAGTTGCACACGGGCCAGCACGGATTCGGAGAAAAAGGTCCAGAACTCGCAGTCCGAGGCTTTCAGGCGATCCATCAGCACTTGCTGGATCTTCTGGCGCACTTCGGTGGAGTAGATGTCACGCGGCACATAGGCCAGGCAGTAGCAGAAGCGGCCGTACGGGTCTTTACGCAGGAACACGCGAATCTTGTTGCGTTCCTGGATCTGCACAATCGACATCACGGTGCTGAACAGCTCATCCACCGGGGTCTGGAACAGATCGTCGCGCGGCAGCACTTCAACCACCTGCGCCAGTTCCTTGCCCAAGTGAGCCTTGGCCTGGAAGCCGGAACGACGTTCGATTTCTTCGACCTTGCGACGGATGTACGGGATGACCCGCACGCTCTCGCCATACACCGACGAGGTGTACAGGCCCATGAAGCGGCATTCCTTGATGACCTTGCCGTCGGCGTCGATTTCACGGATCGACACGTAATCCGGGTAAGCCGGACGGTGTACACGGCTTGGGTGCGCAGCCTTGGCGAACGACAGCAGCGTCGGTTCGCGCAGGTAGTTCACGGCGTAGTCTTCGATGCGCAGGTCATCGTAGGTCAGGCCGGTGCGCAGCAGTTTAGTCAGGCCGAGGAAGGAGTCCTGGTCGTAGACGATGTGGCCACCATCGGCTTCATCGCGAACCACGAACTCTTCATAACCGAGGAAGGTGAAGTGGTTGCCCACCAGCCATTCCAGGAAGCTTTTGATTTCGGCTTTTTCTTCGGCGTCTACAGCAAACTGGCTGGTGTCCAGGCCGGTGAGGATTTCCTGGACCTTGACTTTCATCGGCTCGAAATCGGCGACCGCGACGCGGACTTCACCGAGAACCTGTTCCAGCTCTTTGCTCAGGACATTGAGTTCGGCCGCGTTAGCGCAACGGTCGATTTCCAGGTACATCAACGACTCTTGCAGAACGTCGTCGCCCTGGGTGCCTTTCGGCAGGATTTCCAGCAACTCGCCCTTGCTGCCGCGACGCACGCTCAGCACAGTGGTTTGCAGGGTGTGGATGCTGTAGCCGCGACGGTTCAGCTCGGTACGCACCGAGTCCACCAAAAATGGCAGGTCGTGGTGCAGTACTTCGACCGCGGTGTGGGTCGACTGCCAGCCGTGGCGTTCGTAGTCAGGGTTGTAGACGCGCACTTGCGGTTGCGCGTGATCGAAGCGCTCAAGCAGGCGCCACGCAGAGAGGGTACAGCCGGCGAGGTCGGACAACCGACGCTGGGTCAGCTCATCCAGGGAAATAATGCCGAAAAATTGTTCCGCGAACAGCGCCACTTGTGGCAGTGCCTGTTCACTGATGTGCTGCGCCAGTGCCGCTTGCAGTTGGTGCTGGAAGTCGGCTTTGCTGGCTGCGGTGAAGAACGCCATCTGTGGTACTCCGCTTGGGCTTGTTATTGATGGAAGCGTCGCGTGCAAACCCCTTTCGGGGTGATCCGTTACCCTGTTCCTGATTCTCGGGCAGAGGAAACAGGATGACAGGTGGGTGAAGCTGGACGAGACACTCAGGTCACATTCACCTTCCATAGAATGGGCATCTGCAAAAACGACTGGGCCATGTATCGCGCAATGTCTTTACAGGTGCTCATCCGTTGCGCAGCTTAACGAGTGCGGCAAGGCCCGTGCTTGCAGCGCTGCGACATATTCGGTCATCGGCACGTAACTCGCGGCATGTGCCTGGGACAACACTAGCAGCCGTGCGGCAAAACGGGGGGGTTAAGCCCGGTTTTGCGGCACATCCATACCAGAAATGACCAGCAACACCCCGGATGTTCACGACACATCCTCTGACACTCAGGCGAGCAGAAATTCCCGTCTGCTGGCAGAATCGCCCTTTGTTCGTCTTCACAATGCTCGTCGAGCCAGGAATTCCCCATGCAAATGACCACCGCCCTCTTGATCGTCAACCCGTGCGACGACGAAGAAGACAACATGGCCATGCTCTGCTGCCACAGCGATCAGGGCGACATGTTCCTGATGACCCGCTACCCGGACGAGGACGCGCTGGACATCACCCTCGACGGCGAGCCTTCGACGCTGGACGGCGTGAAAGTCACCCTCAGCTCTACCCGCCTGCTAATCGAAATCGCCGCCGCTGACGCCGATGCGCTCAATGGTGATGATTCGCTGGAAATCATTCACAGCACTGATGCAAGTGATCTGGCGGAAGTGGAAGAAACGTTGCAGAACATTCTCAAGGGTACTGGCACCTATATCAGCGAACTTTGATGGTGTCTGAGCGTGCGCCTTCGCGGGCAAGCCTCGCTCCTACAGTACCGAGGCGGTCGCGATATTGCGTCTGAACCAATACTTGTAGGAGCGAGGCTTGCCCGCGAAGGCGTCCGAAAGAACACCGCAATACCCCGTCCCTACAAATCTCCAACAATTTCGCCCGCCTATTCCCGCACTTTGCACAAAATGCCGTTAGTCGCCGCCCCCTGCGATGGATTAAAGTAACGCCCCCAGCCCTGGCGTTATTCGAACGTCTTCGGTCACCCTTTCCAGGAACAGTCATCGATGGAACATCGTGAAGCGCTGCTAGCGCTGCGAACCTTTCTTTCAACGCAGATTCTCGGCCAGGAAAAACTCATCGAGCGCTTGCTCATCGCCTTGCTCGCCGACGGCCACATGCTGGTCGAGGGCGCTCCGGGCCTGGCCAAGACCAAGGCCATCAAAGAACTTGCCGAAGGCATCGAAGCACAGTTCCATCGCATCCAGTTCACCCCCGACCTGCTGCCCGCCGACATCACCGGTACGGAAATCTATCGCCCGGAAACCGGCAGTTTCGTGTTCCAGCAAGGCCCGATCTTCCACAATCTGGTGCTGGCGGACGAAATCAACCGCGCCCCTGCCAAGGTTCAATCCGCCCTGCTCGAAGCCATGGGCGAACGCCAGGTCAGCGTCGGGCGCAGTACTTACGAGCTGTCGCCGCTGTTTCTGGTGATGGCCACGCAAAACCCGATCGAGCAGGAAGGCACCTATCCACTGCCCGAAGCGCAGCTCGACCGCTTTCTGATGCACGTAAAAATTGGCTTCCCTGACGCCGCCGTCGAACGGCGGATCCTGCAACAGGCCCGGGGCGAAGCGTTGAACGGCGAAACCAAACCCGAGCGCCGGGTCAGTCAGCAGGCGATCTTTGCCGCGCGCAAGGAAATCCTCGGCTTGTACATGGCCGACGCCGTGGAGGAATACCTGGTGCAACTGGTCATGGCCACGCGCACCCCGGCCAAGTTCGACCCAGAGATGGCCGAGTGGATCGCCTACGGCGCCAGCCCGCGTGGCTCGATTGCCCTCGACCGTTGCGCCCGGGCCCATGCCTGGCTGGCGGGTCGCGACTTCGTCAGCCCGGAAGACATTCAAGCGGTGCTGTTCGATGTGCTGCGTCACCGCATCATTCTTTCCTTTGAAGCCGAAGCCGCGGGCATCGACCAGGACCGGGTGGTCCAGCGGATTCTCGACGTCGTAGCCGTCGCTTGACCCCGATGAACGCCATCCTGCCGCCCGAGCCGGGCATCCGTGTCAGCCTCGCCGAGCTGATCGAGATGCGCCATCGCGTGCGTGAAGTGCAACTGTTTTCCACACCGAGCCAGCGCAGCCCGCTGATTGGCCTGCACCATTCCAAACTGCGCGGACGCGGGGTGGATTTCGATCAGGTACGGGTCTATCAGGCCGGCGACGACGTGCGAAGCATCGACTGGCGCGTCACCGCCCGCACCCAGGAACCCCATACCAAGCTGTTCCATGAAGAGCGCGAGCGGCCGATTTTTATCATGGTCGAGCAAAGTCGCCGGCTGTTTTTCGGCTCGGGGCTGATGTTCAAATCAGTGCTCGCTGCGCAGGCCGCGAGCCTGATTGGCTGGGCCGCACTGGGTCATAACGATCGGGTCGGCGGACTGGTATTCGGCAACAATGAGCACTATGAAATCAAGCCACGACGCAGCAAACAGAGCCTGCTGCAGTTTCTCAACCGTATGGTGCGGGTCAATCAGTCTCTGCACACGGAAAGCGAGCCGGACCGGGACGCCTTCAACATTGCCCTGCGTCGGGCCCGGGAAGTACTGCGTCCCGGCAGTCTGGTGATCGTGATCTGCGACGAACGCACCCTGACGGAGGGCGCCGAACAACAGTTGAGCCTGTTGTCGCGGCATTGCGATCTGTTGCTGCTGCCGGTGTCCGATCCACTGGATCACGCCCTGCCCGCCGCCGGGCTTTTACGCTTCGCCGAACGCGGGGCGCAACTGGAACTCGACACCCTCAATTTCGAGCTGCGCCAGACCTATCGCGCCCAGGCCGAAGCGCGCATCGCTCGCTGGGAACTGCTGGCGCAGAAGCTGCGGGTTTTGCTGATGCCCTTGAGCACGCAGAGTGAGATGGTCGAGCAACTGCGCGAGTACCTGAACCCACAGAAACCGGGGAAAGGTCGATGAGCAGCCTCGATCAACTGCAACCACTGATCTCCCCGCCACCGATCGAATTCTGGCCACCGGCACCGGGCTGGTGGCTGTTGCTGTTGTTACTGCCACTCATTGGTTTCGGTCTGTGGAAGGCCAGGCGCTTCTTTACGAACAAACACCCAATCGTGCGCGCCGAACAACCGCTGGACCCGGTGCGCCTCGCCGCGCTGGCCGAACTGGCACGGATGCCCAAACCCTACGACGGCGCTCCGGCCGGCGCCTGGTTGCAGCAACTCAACGGTTTGCTCAAACGCCTGTGCCGCAACCACTATCCCTACAGCCAGAGCCACACCCTCAATGGTCGCAAATGGCTGGCATTCCTCGACAATCGCTGCCCGGCCGCCGGTCTGACCCGCTGGATGGTGCTGGTCGAAGGCGCCTACAAACCCGAATGCAAACTCGACGACAAGGCCATCGCCGGCCTGACCCAAGCCGTCGACACCTGGATTCGTAAACATGTTTGAGTTCGCCTGGCCGTGGATCTTTGCCCTGCTGCCGCTGCCCTGGCTGATGCGCGTCGTGCTGCCGGTCGCCGACAGTGGCGAGCCGGCGCTCAAAGTCAGCTTCCTCAGTGACCTCGAAGGCCTCGCCCGCCGCCGCGCCCGGGCCAACCTGCCGGCCTGGCGTCAACAAGCGCCTTTCATTCTGCTGTGGCTGTTGTTACTGATCGCCGCTGGGCGCCCGCAATGGCTCGGCGAACCGCTGCCGATTGCCGCCAGCGGTCGCGATCTGCTGGTGGCGGTCGACGTGTCCGGCTCCATGGATTTTCCCGACATGCAATGGCAGGGCGAAGACGTCAGTCGACTCACACTGGTTCAACACTTGCTCGGTGACTTCCTCGAAAGTCGTGAGGGCGATCGCGTCGGGCTGATCCTGTTCGGCAGCCGGGCGTATCTGCAAGCACCGCTGACGTTCGATCGGCACACGGTGCGCGTGTGGCTCGACGAAGCGCGGATCGGCATCGCCGGCAAGAACACCGCCATCGGCGATGCTATCGGCCTGGCCCTCAAACGCCTGCGCCAGCGCCCGGCACAAAGCCGCGTACTGATTCTGGTCACTGACGGCGCCAACAATGGTGGTGAAATCGACCCGCTCACGGCGGCGCGCCTGGCGGCTAATGAAGGCGTAAAAATCTACCCGATCGGTATCGGCGCCGATCCGGAGCAAAGCGGCACGTTGGGTTTCCTGGGGGTCAACCCGAGCCTCGACCTCGATGAAGCCTCCTTGAAGGCGATCGCCGAAGCCACGGGCGGCCAGTATTTTCGCGCCCACGATGACAAGGAACTGCAAGCGATCAAAGGCACCCTCGACAAACTGGAACCCGTGACCCAACAACCGACTCAGGCTCGCCCGGCACAAGCGCTGTACCACTGGCCTTTGGCGATGGCGTTACTGTTGAGCATGCTGCTGGTGGTTCGCGAGCGCTGGCCGGACAACCCGTTGCGGCGACTGTTCACCAAGGATCTTCTGCAAACGCAATTGCCCGACTGGCGCCAGCGGCTTAAACGCCTGCGTCTGCGGAGACGCCGATGAGTGCGCTTTGGCCGTACTGGTTCCGCCCCTGGTGGCTGCTGTTGTTGCCGTTGCTCGGCTGGTTGATCTGGCAACTCTGGCATCGACAGAAGCGCGCCGGGCGCTGGCAGATGATTTTGCCACCGGCCTTCCATGCGGCGTTGCTCAGTGGTGGCAGCGGTCGCGACAGCAAATTGCCGTGGGTCATCCTTGGCTGTGCCTGGGTGTTGACCGTTCTGGCGCTGCTCGGGCCGAGCTGGGAGCGTGTCGAGCAATCCAGTCAGAAACCCGCCGACCCGCTGGTCGTGGTACTTGAGCTGACCCCGGAAATGCTCGCCACTGACGCGCCACCCAACCGGCTTGAACAGGCCCGGCGCAAGCTGTTCGACCTGCTGCAGAGTCGCAGCGACGCCCAGACCGCGATCGTCGTCTACGCCGGCAGCGCTCACACGTTGGTGCCGCTGTCGGATGACCTGTCGACCAGCCGCAATCTATTGGATGCTCTCAAGCCTTCGCTGATGCCCGAGGCGGGCCATCGCGCCGATCTGGCGGTGGCCAAGGCCCTTGAGCTGCTGGATCAGGGCGCCCTCGGCGACGGCCGGATCCTGTTGATCGGTTCAACCTTGACCGAACAGGAACGTCAAGGGATCCGGCAGGTGCTGGACGGTAAATCGACGCAATTTCTGATGCTCGGTGTTGGCACTGCCGAAGGGGCGCCGATCACCCAGGAAGATGGCAGCTTTCTCAAGGACGACCAGGGCGCAATTTTGGTGCCACATTTGGACGAGCCCGGCCTGAAAACCTTTGCCAATGACCTGGACGGACGCTATCGCCATGCACGCCTGGACGATGCCGACCTGCGCGCCCTCGGCTTGCTCGAGGGCCCAAGCACGCTGCGCAACGACGGCCACACCCTGCGTCTCGACACGTGGGCCGATCAGGGTTACTGGCTGTTGCTGCCGCTGTTGCTGCTGGCCGCCTGCGCCGGCCGTCGCGGCTGGCTGTTCTGCCTGCCACTGCTATTGCTGGTGCCACAACCAAGTTATGCCTTCGACTTCGAAGATTTGTGGCTGCGACCCGACCAACAGGGTTTGCTCTTGCTCAGGCAGAAACACTCGGCCGAGGCTGCGCAGCATTTCGACGATCGACAATGGCAAGGTATAGCGCTCTACGAAGCCGGCGACTACAACGGCGCCGCCCAGCGGTTCGCCGAAGGCAACGACGCCCACGCCCACTACAATCGTGGCAACGCCCTGGCCAAAAGCGGTGAACTGGAAGCAGCGCTGGATGCCTACGAACAGGCGCTGGAGCGTCAACCGGATTTGCGTCCGGCGCAGACCAACAAGGCGCTGGTGGAAAAACTGCTCAAGCAGAAAAACACACCGCCGCCGGTTGATCCGGACAAAAACGCCGGCAACGAGACCGAGCCCCCCACACAAGAAACGCCGCCCGGCGCGGCCACGCGACCGTCAGATAATAGCGAACCAAAAACCGACGCCCAGCAGACCACGCCGGACTCCGAGCAACCGAACAAAACGCCACCGAAACCCGGCACCAATGAAGTTCCGGGTAGCGAGTTGGGAGACGAACAAAGCACCAGACCACCGTTGCGCCCCGCCAGCGACAGCATCGATGGTGAACAGCGCCAGGCGCTGGAGCAATGGCTGCGCAAGATCCCGGACGACCCGGGTGAATTGCTCAGGCGCAAATTCTGGTACGAACAGCAACAACATCAGGATCAGGGAAAAACTCGATGACCCGCTTCACCGCCTTCTTGCTCGCACTGCTGCCCGCCCTGTTGCTCTGCACCGTTCAGGCACAGGCAGCAGGGCTGGTCGCCAGTGTGGATCGCAGTCGCCTGAACACCGGCGAGACGATTGAGCTGACGCTGGAAACCAACGACGTGACGCAGTTCGGCAAGCCTGATCTGGCACCGCTGGAGCCGCTGTTCGAAGTGCGCGGCACCCGTCAGGTCAACCAACTGACCACCCTGAACGGCGACAACCGTGCGACCACCCGCTGGATCGTCACCCTGCTGCCGCGGCAGAACGGCAGCGTGGTGATTCCTTCACTGCAACTGGGTGACGTACAGAGCCAGCCAATCACCGTGCAAGTGGTCGAGACCGAAACCCAGGACAGCCCGAACAAACGGCCCCCGGTGTTCATCGACG
The DNA here is from genome assembly GCF_054898115.1 of Pseudomonas sp. MDT1-16. Lineage (NCBI taxonomy): Bacteria > Pseudomonadati > Pseudomonadota > Gammaproteobacteria > Pseudomonadales > Pseudomonadaceae > Pseudomonas > Pseudomonas sp. MDT1-16. The sequence continues at coordinate 3,023,215 of NZ_CM142717.1, read as the reverse complement.
CCAGCCTCGATCAAAACAGCGTGTACGTGCAAGCCCAGGCGATCCTGACCTTGCGCATCTACCATTCGGTGTCGCTGTACGACGACAGCAGCCTGCCCCCCTTGCAGATCCCCGATGTGCGCATCGAACAACTGGGCGAGGCGCGTACCTACGAGAAAGACATCAATGGTCTGCGCCACGGCGTGATCGAAATGCGTTACGCGATCTACCCGCAACACAGCGGTGAGCTGATCATTCCAGCGCAGATATTCAATGCCGCACTCGTGGACGCGCAGCCCGCCCAGGACGCCGCTACCCAGGCACCGAAGTCTGGCAAACTGATGCGGGTCAGCTCCTCAGAGCTTCTGCTGACGGTCAAGGCCAAACCCATCACGTACCCGGCCGACAGGCCATGGCTGCCGGCCCGTAGCCTCAGCCTGAGCGAAAGCTGGAACCCGGAACCGGATCATGCGCAGGTGGGTGACTCTTTGACCCGCAGCCTGACAGTGAAGGCTGAAGGCTTGGCCAGTTCGCAATTGCCACCACTGCCCGCCACCGACGTCAACGGCTTGCGGCGCTACCCGGATCAACCGGTGCTGGGCAACCAGAACAGCGAGCGAGGCCTGGTCGGCAGTCGTGAAGACCGTGAAGCCCTGGTGCCGACGCGTAGCGGCGCAATCGAGTTGCCAGCGGTTGAAGTAGTCTGGTGGAACACCTTCGAGGACCACCTGGAACACAGCAGCCTGCCGGCCCGAACCTTGCCAGTGGCGAACAATCCGAGCCTGATGGTCGACACCCCGGCCGGCACGCCTCAAGTCCTTTCCGCTGCCGGCAACGAAGCCCTCCGGTGGTGGAAATTCAGCACGCTGATCCTGGCCTGCACCACCCTGCTGGGCTTCGGTCTCTGGTGGCGCGCCCGCTGGCAACCGGCGATCCTGCGCGCGGCGCAGACCGGACCGAGCCCGCGCACCGTGCTCGACGACCTCAAGCGTGCCTGTCAGGCCAACGATTCCCACGCCACCCGCCAGGCCCTCGACGCCTGGGCCCGGCAACAACCGGAAACCCTGGCCGATATGGCGGCGCGTTTTGTACCGCTGTCCGACGCCCTCGACGGCTTGAACGGCGCGCTCTACAGCGAAACCGGCCAGCATTGGCAAGGTGACGATCTGTGGCGGGCGATCAAGGCGATTCCGATTGCCGAGCGGGTTCAGGACCCGGTGGGCGACAGCGGGTTGCCGCCGCTTTATCCGAAGTAACTGTCAGAAAAGGTCGCCATCCCGGCTGCGATTCTGCTTCACGGACATGTCCTACAACGGATATCGAATCGACTGACTTCGCCAACTCGTTGATTCACGCAAAGTCCTGTGCCTTAAAAACACAGGGATGCGCGGATGTTCTCTACGGCGAACGAAGTTGTTTTCACACTCGACATTGCAGGGTTTTCCTACGACCTTCACGTCCTCGAATTCCGTGCCAGGGAAGCGCTTAACCAGCCCTACGAAGTCAAACTCGAACTGGTCAGCGAGCGCCCCGATCTAGATCTCGAGTCGCTGCTGCATCGCCCGGCATTTCTGACGTTCGGCCCTGACAATTCCGGCCTTCATGGCCATGTCTATCGAGTCGCCCAAGGTGACTCGGGCAAACGCCTGACCCACTATCAAATCACCCTGGCACCCCGCCTCGCCTATCTCGCGCATCGCCACAACCAACGTATTTTTCAGCACCTGAGCGTGCCGCAGATCATCGTCAAAGTACTGGCCGACCACGGAATCCAAGCGGATACCTGGCGTTTCCAACTCAACGCAGAGTACCGGCCACGACTCTACTGCGTTCAATACACCGAGTCAGACCTGCACTTCATTCAACGGCTGTGCGAGGAAGAAGGTCTGCACTTTCATTTTCAGCACAGTGCCTCAGGGCATGTGTTGGTGTTCGGCGATGATCAGACGGTTTTCCCGAAACCCAAGTTCCCGACGGCGTATGCCCAGGGCAGCGGCATGGTCGCCGAAACCTCTGTAATTTATCGCTTCCAGATAAGCTTGGAAACCCGCACCACCCACGTCAGCCGCCGGGATTACGACTTCGAAAAACCGCGCCTGCAACTGGATAGCGAGAGCAAGAGCCCGCAACTGCCCCATCTGGAGGACTACGCCTTCCCAGGGCTTTTCACTGAGCGTGATCGCGGTAAACATCTGGCCAAGCGAACGCTGGAGCGCCATCGCGCCGATTACCGGCAAGCCCATGGGCGCAGCGATCAGAGCGTCATGCGCAGCGGCCATTTCATCGACCTGACCGAACACCCGCGTCGCGCCTGGAATGGCTACGAGTTGCCGCTGGTTGGGCAAATGACCGCTATGGCAGCGTGCTGATCCCGCGAGTCGGCATGGAAGTGCTGGTGGGCTTCAGCGAGGGCGATCCTGACAAACCCTTCGTACATGGCTGTTTGCCGAATGCGGCGACACCCGTGCCACTGGATCTGCCCGCTCAGCATACGCAAAGCATTTTGCGCAGCCAGAGCAGCCCCGGCGGTGGCGGTTACAACGAGTTGCGCATCGAGGACAGAGCAGGCTCAGAGGAAATAGCCCTGCGTGCCCAGCGCGATTTCGTCCAGCTCGTGCTCAACGACGAACGCATTCAGGTCGACAACCAACGCACCGTCGTGGTTGGCGGCATTGCCAGCCACGACCTGCGCAGCGAAGAACACCACCTCACCCACGGCAACCGCCTGACGGAACTAAAACAGGACGATCATCTGTTGGTTCACGGCGACCGCCACGTCCGAACGACCAATCACCTGCTCAATGCCACCCAGCAAATTCACCTGAGCGCCGGGCAGCAAGTCGTCATCGATGGCGGAGCGCGCCTGGCAGTCCAGGCTGGCGGTCACTGGCTGACGCTGGGGCCGGAAGGCATTTTCAGCAGTGTGCCGATTCTAGTGGGCGGCGCCCCGACCGTGGGTCTACCCGCCGAGCCTCTGATGCCGGGAGCCTTGCCCCTGCTGAAAGTGACGTTCGATGCGATCCAGCAACGCCATGCGTTGATTTCAACCCGCGCTTCTCGCTGCCTGATATGCGAGGCCGCTCAAGCATGAAGCTTTTGACCTCATTGCCTGAAGACCTGCCCTGGAGCGAGCAACAGGCTTTCCTGTTGCTGGACGGTGCGACCTTGAGTGATTTGCCGGAGCGCTTGAAACAACTGAGTCCCGGCGCCACCACCGTCGCGCTATATGACTGTGCGCCGTTCACTGCGCTGCGGGATATCTCACCGCTGTTGGTGGCCGTTCAACAACCTGACGAGCCACTCGTTCAGTTTTATCTGGAGCACGCACACGAGGAATCGAGCGTGCTGTTGTTCAGCCCGGACTCGGCGCACGCCGTCGCTCAGCACTTGCGCAAACTGCTGACGGTTGAGTTGCCAGAGGGATTGCCGGTCTTGCTGCGCCTGGCAGACGCCGCCGTGGCGCGAATCCTGTTCGGTAGCGGCGATCAGCGATTGTTTGGGCCTCTGTCCTGTGTGGTAACCGCCGACGGTGTCGAGGTTAATTGGCAACAGCACCAACCCCGGCTGGCCGAGTGCCCTGAATTGCTAACGCCCTACCGCCTGAGCGCTGAACAGAATTCGGCGCTGGACCATGCTGATCGGCGCCGCGTACTGCTCGAACTTGACGCTCATCTGCTCACGCACTTCCCCGAACGCCATGGCAGCGAAACCGTGACCGAACGCTGGCCAATGCTCGAGCAACTGGAGGCTGAGGCGAGCACGCTGGGTTTGAGCAGCCAGTCCGAATTGTTTTATTACGCCAACGTCATGGCCTCGCTGGATGGCTCATCACTCGATCAGCACCCGCACATCAACCGATTGCTGCATACGCCGTCGCTGCAATCCCCCGGCGAGCGCGTTGCGCTGGCCGCTGACCTCGCCCACCAGTGGGCCAGCCAACGAGGCCACCCATGACTTCACCCGCCAACCTCGCCGCAGCGGCGGCATCCAAATCTCCCATCGGCTCTCTGGGTGCCTGCCCTTTGCGGCAAACCCATGTGCAGTTGTTGCCCTTGCGTTATGGGCTGGTGGAAAAGCCCCTCGACCCGAGTGCCGAACTGAAGCTGCCGTATGCCCTGACGACCCGCCCGCTGGGCATCCGTTTGCTGCGCGATGGCTGGTTGTACGTCATCGACAGCGTGACTGGCCACCTGCACGAGTATCAGGTCCTCAACGGACTGGTCAGCGCCTTGCTGCACAAGGGCGCCAAGGTCGATAGTGATCAGCGCACGCCCATCGAAGAGCGTCCTGCACTGGTGTTTTCAAGACGCAGCACCTTGCATGTGACCTTCGCCGAAGTGCAATGGACGGCGGCCAAATGCACGCAAGTGCTCGACAGCTCCAACGAACGCGAACACTTCATGCAGGCCGTCGATCTCGGCCCGGTGCATTGCCAAACCGGTGGCGAGCATCTGCTGACGGTCGCGCAAGGCAAACAGTGGCTGGCGGAGATTGCGACCGTTCCGACCCAGCAGGCACAAGTCGCAAAAGACGGCGCCGACTTGGAAGCCGAGTCGCCACCGGACGCCGTTCTATTGCCGACGGTGCACGTCCGCGATGCCCCCGCGCACGAACGTGAACTCTATTTGTGGGAGCAGCCGCGGCGCTTTCGCGAGGCGCACATCGGCGAGTTTCTCGGGCGGGTGCGCCCGGCTTATCAGGACGACACCCTGTTCCTTGTGGTGCACGACGACCTCGGCGTGCTGCGCGATCTGGCTGACTATCAGGACACCGTGGTCGGCTGGGTCGACGACTGGAGCAATACCGACCACAACGAGCGCGATTACTTGCTGGCCTGTTACATCGAATCCTTGAGCCGGCTCAGTCCCGGGGATATCGGCAATCTGGTCGACGCCAGCGACGATCCGCGAGTCCAAGCGCTTTTTGACGATCTGGAACAGTTGCCCGAACCGGATCGGGAGCACACCCGCAAAGCCTTGCTGGATTACCTGAACAAGGGCGGCAAGACCGAGGCGCTCGACGCTCCCGTGCCTGCGGAGTTGGAGCAATTGCGCAAAGAAGCCCATGCCGAAGCGTTCAAATTCGCCAAGTACCAGGGCGCCACACCTGACTTCACCGCCCATAGCCGCGCCAGTGACGAGGCAGACCGCCGTTACTACGCTCGCCAACATTTCAAGGTCGCCCCCAACGATTTCGTCGAACGTCACCTCGATACCTTGATAAAACTTGGCCAAGAGCAAAACAAACGCATCATCGATGTGCTCGAAGGTTCCAGCTTCAGTGGCAAACGCGGGGTCAACGATTTCATCGACCGGCCGGCCATGGACAGCGCACTGTTTCAGCATCGCGACGACCTTGGCCGCTGGAACCGATTGCTGGAGCGCATTACCGCTGACCGCACCATGTTGGTGGGTGCCGGTCGCTTCCATCACTCGGCCTGGTATTACGACGCGCAGGATCAACAGCAACTCCACCAAGCGTTCACCGCCGAATACGCCTGTCTCAAGGACATCTGCCGCAGTGACCACGCCAGCGAAAAAATGCTGGGCTATCTGGAAAAACATCCGGAACTGACCCGGCCACTGTTCTACACCTTGCCCCTGCGTCTTCAGCCGGAACGGGCCGCGCAATACGCCACGTTGTTCAACGCCGGCATGGGGGTGTTCAACAACCTGCCGCACTGGCTGGGCGAGCTGCAGAAAATCGAACAAGCGCACCTGCCGGCCCTCGACGAACTGCCCGAGCACACCCGCGCCGTCGCGGACGCGGCCCAGCACAGTCTCAGCCCGGCGCTGAACCTGGGCCTGAGCCGGGCGCTGGAAGGGTTCGATCTGACGAGGGAGAAGATCCCCGACCTCGACGAACTGTTCCGGCGCCTGCCCAAGGCCTTGTCGGGGCGGCTACTCGATGCGGCGAAAACCACCGGCGTGACCTTTACTGTCGCCAGCCCGGCAGAACACGCGGCGTTGCAAACCAACCTCAAGGAACTGCTCAGGGAGCGCGACTACCTGAAAACCCTGACCCGTGAACGTAACCAGCTCACCCACAACAAAAACCGCCAGGGGCACAAGACGCCACGGGCGGTGGAGTTGCAGGGCGAGATCGTGCGGGTGCGCGGGCAGTTGACGCAACTCGAAGGTCGGCTGGCGGGGGCGCTGAGCCCGATTGCCGAGCTGCCGGATCAGTCGGCGCGCCTGTACGGCGCGACGCCGGCTCGGGCGGGGGTGACGCTGGTGTTTCCGCCGGCGCAGCAGTTGGAGGTGCGGAGTGTGTTGAAGGACATTCGGTTGGGGGTTCAAGGCGTGCCGAATGGGAAGTTGATTCGGAGCGAGGGGATGGGGTTGTTGGTGTTTTTGGTGCAGGGGGTGAATTTGGTAGGGGTAGCTAGGGAAACGTTTAGCCAGTCACGGGATCACCGTAAGTTGGCGCCGTTGATCAACTCGGCCCTTTCTACGGGTGCAGCTGGATTCACGGCTGCACAGAGCCTGGCTGATACGGCCTTGAAGGCGCGTAGTACACAGCTAGTTGCCGGACTTCAACACCACGCCTTGCAGAATGTGCATGTGCAGATGGGGAAGATGCATGTTGGACTGGGTTTCTTTACTTACCTTTTTGGTTTTGCATCATCACTGTCCAGCCTCAATTCCCAACAGCAGAAATGGCAGCAGGCGACGCGTACCGGAGATCGCTCGGCACAAACTAGTGCGGCGTTTGCCACCCTGGGTGCAGGCGGCATGACGGTTGCTAATGCCTATGGCTTGGGTCACACCTTGCACGCGGGGTATACCGTAGCGATTGCCAGAAACGCTGCAGCAAGAACGGCTGCTTGGGCCGCGGCTGGTACCCGTTTGTCCACCGTGTTCTTCCGGTTCAATCTGGCCGGTGCCCTGTTCACCATTTTGGAGTTGGGCGGAACCTGGCTGTACAACCGTTACAACATCAGTGCCCATGATAGATGGCTGAAAACCACACCCTGGAGCTTGGACACCGATCATCGCGGCGACCATGCCCTGGATGAATATCAGCGTTATCTGGCCTATTTGCTGAACGCCCCGTATACGCAACTGGGTCCGAACGAGCATGATTCGTGGCTGAAAAACTTGCTGCTAAAAGCCAAACCCAGCGACATTCACTTGGTGCTGCCAAGGCTCAAGCTCAGCGATTTCCAGCCACCGTTGAGTGGACAACCGGCTCATCGCCTGGGGATCGGCGCCCACCGCATTGCCATTCCTCTCCACAGCCGTGGCACGCCGAGAGAGCGCAAGGACGTTATCAGCGATGAAATCACAGCCAGCCTGCGCATCGTACAAACAGGACCCGATCGGCTGGTGCTGTGCCTGCAATATCCCGTGGATCCTGACAGCGAATTTACCCCGGCTTCCGAAACACTGGAGCTGGCCGTCTGTATTCAGACCTTGAACGCCAAGGGGGTGTGGGAATCGCTGACTGACGTTATTCACCTCAACCCGCGCGGTAAGGGTCATTTCCCTGCGTTACCTCGTCAATCCGTTACCGAGCATCCACCGTTGTTGCTGGTTGAAACCCATCTGCTGGAGCTGGCCGACCATGCCCACCAAGATTGATAGCTCCCTGCCTGCACCGCACCTTGAGCAATCCCGCAAAGCCGGCGATGTCGAGCCGTTTCCCAGCGGAAGGATCACCTATCTCGCGCCGTTGCCATTGCCGACACCGCTGCCGCCGCATGGCCCGCATATCGGGGAACTAAATGATGTGTACATGGACTTCGGGGTGGGTTCGCCTCAAGTGTTTATGTGGCAGATAACATTGGGTGGGCCATTCAGCGGTGCCTTTATGATTGCATTCATTTTCCCGCCAATGATTGGCTGCCTCGGTCTCATGTTCGGATATGACCTTGCATACACATGGGAGTTTGTCGTTGACTTTTTTTTTGCCATATCCGAATACGCCATATTAGGAGGGGTTTCTAGCTTATTAATCGGCCTCGCCGTCTGGCACCACAACCATAAAAAACGTCTCCAAATCATCCCCACCCGCTTCAACCGCCAACGCCGCGAAGTCTGCTTCATGCCTGAAGACGCCACCGATCCCGTCTTCGTCCCTTGGGAATCCCTCTCAGCCTGGGTAATCGAAGCCCAGGGCGCCACCCAATACGGCATCCACCGCCAATACGGCATGGGCATCGGTTGCCAGCACGGCGAGACCCTGACCAGCGTCGAATTTCCCTGCTTCGGTCTTTCCCTGGCCATCAGCCACTGGGAAGCCATCCGCGGCTACATGGAATACGAAATCCACGACCTCAAATCCATCCAGGACCCGCTAGACCTGCAAGGCCCCGACGACCCGCCCCACGAAGGCTTGCACACCTTCCACAACGCCCGTGCGCGTATGCATCAGCAAATCCGCGACGGCCAACGTGGTCGAGTGTCCGGTTTCTTCTGGTACCTGTACCACGTGATGAGCCTATGGACGATTCCCAACCACCTGACCGAATGGGAAGTCCGCCGCCTCCAGAAAATGGCCCCGCACGCCTTACCCGAAGTGATGCGCCAATGGTCCGAGCCGTTGCCGAAGGAACAATGGGCGAAACCGAGTGAAGAACTGCTGCGTCTTAGCGAACAGGTCCGACAGCTGCACAAACGCCAACCTCGCCGACCGATTACCGAGATTTTTGCTGAAGTACAGCAATTGAATCCGACCGGCAAACGTCGCGCATGATGGGTGCATACATGCAGACCTTGAACACCAACGGTGCATGGGTTTCTCGCAATCGTGTCATTCGCATCAACCCCCGGGTTGCCGCCGCTCTATCCAAAATGATGCCGGCCAAGGTCACGATTGCAGGCATACAGCGCCTGTGCGCGGGGCAACACCTAGCCGGTCATCATCAGGTTTCGGACACCAACAGCTCGCTGTTGAGATGAAACTCGGCGTCCAGATGAATGGCCTGTAAAAAAGCGCTGTCGTGAGAGACGACGATCAATGCCCCTTGGTACTGATTGAGCATCTGCTCCAGCGCAATTTTACTGGGCAAGTCCAAATGGTTGTCCGGTTCGTCCAGCAACAGCAATTGCGGTGGTCGCTGTGCATATAACTGCGCCGCCAGTGCTATTTTCAGGCGTTCGCCACCGCTCAATTGGCAGGTCTTGAGCATCGCACGATCCGCGTCAATCCCCATCTGGGCCAGGCGGGTCCGCGCCTCGGCCTCGGGCAACTCCGGATTACTCTCGTAGAGCCATTGCACCGCCGTGCGTTCGGGGTACTGTAATCCGGCGTGTTGATCCAGCCAGCCGACCTGGCAACTGCGGATGAGTTCGCCTTCGCGCACCGGCAGTTGGCCGGCGATCACTCGCAACAGGGTCGACTTGCCGCTGCCGTTGGCGCCCAGGATTGCCATGCGCATAGGCCCCGTCAGCGTCAGATTGAGCGGCGCCGCGTAACCGAACGGGAGAATGACGTCGTTGAGCTGCACAATCAGCTTGCCATTGGGCACTACGCTTTCCGGAGACAACATCATGCGTTGAATGTCCGGCGCACACCGCGCACGGGCCTCGGCGATACGTTGTTGTTGCTGCTCCCGGCCCACCTGTTGATTGAGGCGCAATTTTCCCTGACTGTTTTCACTGCGCTCTTTCTGGGCATTGGTGATCAGTTTGGTCTGATTGCCGTCGCGGGCCTGACGGTCGCCGCGCGCATTCCGCCGTTGCTGACGCTCCATCTGCACGGCCATCTCACGTTGCTCGCGCTTGGCCTGCGCCCGCTCACCTTGCAATGCCGACTGGAACGACTGCTGTTCTTGCTCGCGTGCCGCCGCATACTGACTGTAGTTGCCGCCATAAACCCCCAGCCCCAAGGGTGAAAGCTCGACAATTTCGTTCACGTGCTCCAGAAGGCCCCGGTCGTGGCTGATCAACACCAGGCCGTTGGGCCAGCGATCGATCTGCTGCGCAAGACTGTGTTGCTGATCAATATCCAGGTGATTACTGGGCTCATCCAGAATGAGCCAGTCGGCCCTGGATAACCACGCCCCCAGCAGCGCCACCCGTTGCCGTTCGCCACCACTGAGTGCGTCGGTGCGCGCGTCGGCGTTCAAATGACCCAGGCCGATCTGCTGCAGTTGCGCCTCAAGGCGTGTGGCGCAATCCCATTGATCGACCGCCAGCGCATGGTCGTCATCGTCGACGCTGCCTTGGGCAATGCGATCCAGCGCCGCCAGAATAGGGGCGACCCCGGCAATCGCGGCAACGCTGGGATAGCGCTCGGGTTCCAGTAACTGCGCCACGGCGTAAACCCGGCCTTCGCGACGGACGATGCCGCTGGTGGGCAGTTGCTCCCCCGTCAGGAGTCGGCCAAGCAAGGACTTGCCACAGCCATTGGCGCCCACGATGCCGGTGGCCCTGGTACTGAAGGTGTGGTTCAAGTGATCGAACAGAACGCGCCCGTCGGGCAGGTTGTACGACACTTGATCAAGTTGAAGTAACCGTTGAGTCATGACGTCTCCTTAACTATTCAAAACTCCCTGGTGTTGCGCAACAGCGTCCGCCTCGTCACCTCGGCCGCGGTCTACCATACTGAGGCCCCGTCCAATCGATAAGCAATCTTTCAAGGCTTTCAGCATCCCCGGTCTTTTGCCAGTAAACTCTCTCCCCTTTCGCCGCTGTCTTTTTCCTCGCGGCCATCACCTTATTTCCTACGGAGTTCGCCTTGCGTCTGTTTCACACCTCCGACTGGCACCTTGGACAAAACCTGCACGGCCAGGAACGCGATTTCGAACACGGCTGTTTCCTTGAATGGCTGTTGCGCCAGCTGAAGCTCGACCAGCCTGATGTGCTGCTGATCGCCGGCGATATCTTCGACACGGTCAACCCGCCGGTCAAAGCCCAGGAACGTCTCTACGATTTCATCGTCAATGCCCATGAACAACAGCCGAAGCTGACCATTGTGATGATCGCCGGCAACCACGATTCCGGCTCGCGGATCGAACTGCCCGCGCCGTTGATGCGGCGTTTGCGCACGCATGCGCTGGGCCGTGTGCTGTGGCTGGATGACGGTCAACTCGACGCCGAGCGCTTGTTGCTGCCATTACCGGATGCCAAGGGCAAAACCGTCGCCTGGTGCCTGGCGCTGCCGTTCCTGCGACCGGCAGAAGTGACCGGTGCGCATTTGGGTGACAACTACCTGCGCGGTATCGGTCAGGTTCACGAGTGGCTGATCGAAGCGGCCAACGCCAAACGCCAGCCTGGCCAGGCGCTGATCGCCATCAGCCACGCGCACATGGCCGGCGGCTCGGTGTCGGAAGATTCCGAGCGCAGCCTGATCATCGGCAACGCCGAAGCGCTGCCCGCCAGCCTGTTCGGGCCGAGCATCAGTTACGTCGCCCTCGGTCATTTGCACAAGCCGCAGAAGGTCAACGGTGAAGAGCGCATCCGCTACAGCGGCTCACCGATTCCGTTGTCGTTCTCAGAGATCGGCTATCAGCACCAGATTCTCGACATCAAACTCGAGGGCGAAACCCTCGTCAGCGTCGAACCCAAACTGATCCCCCGGGCAGTGAATCTGCAACGCATCGGTCCCGCGCCACTGGCGGAAATCCTGCTGCAACTGGCCGACCTGCCGAACATCGACCTGCTGGCCGATATCCAGCGCCAGCCGTGGCTGGAAGTTCGGGTGCGTCTCGATGAGCCGCAACCCGACTTGCGTCATCAAGTCGAAACCGCCCTGCAAGGCAAAGCCGTGCGCCTGGTGCGGATCGCCGCTGAATACGCCGGCAACGGCAGCCGCGAGGGACTCGATGACGGCACGACCTTGATCGAACTCGACCAGCTCACACCTCAGGAACTGTTCAGCCGCGCCTGGCTGGACAACTACGGCAGCGAGGTCGATGAGCAAACGCTCAAGGACTTCGCCGAGCTGTTGCAAGACGTGCAGATGGAGAGCGAACAAGCATGAAGATCCTCGCGATCCGCCTGAAAAACCTCGCCTCATTGGCCGGGCCTTTTGAAATCGACTTTACCGCGGAACCGCTGGCCAGCGCTGGGCTGTTCGCGATCACCGGGCCAACCGGCGCCGGCAAAAGCACCTTGCTCGACGCCTTGTGCCTGGCGCTGTTCGGCGCTGTGCCTCGGCTGAGCTCTGCTCAGGTGTCTGCCAAAGCGCCGGACGCCGACGGCGAGATCAGCACGGGCGATCCCCGCACGCTGCTGCGTCGCGGCACGGGCGAAGGCTATGCCGAAGTAGATTTCGTTGGCATCGATGGCCGGCGCTACCGCGCTCGCTGGGAAGCTAATCGCGCCCGGGAGAAGGCCGGCGGCAAGCTGCAAGCCAGCCGTCAGAGTTTGCGCGACATCGATCTGGATCAACTGCTAGCCAGTCAGAAAGTCGAATTCAAAACCCAGCTCGAAGCCGTACTGGGCCTGAACTTCGAACAGTTCACCCGAGCCGTGCTGCTGGCCCAAAGCGAGTTCAGTGCCTTCCTCAAGGCTAACGACAACGAACGCAGCGAACTGCTGGAAAAACTCACCGACACTGCGCTGTATACGCGCCTCGGTCGCCGGGCTTTCGACAAAACCAAAGAGGCTCGCGAAGCCCACAAGCTGCTGCAGGACCAGGCCACCGGGGTCACGCCTTTGTTGCCAGAAGCCCGGGCGGAACTCGATGAACGCTTCAACGAGGCTCAGCAACAACTCAAGACCCAGCAAGCGCAACTCAAGCAATTAGAACTGCAACACACCTGGCTCAAGGACCTGCGTCAATTACAGGACGAGCAACAGAGCGCCACCGAGCAGCTGCAATCGGCCCAACAGCATTGGGACGGTCTGGCGGGTGAACGCCTGAAGCTGACCCGGCTTGAGCAACTGGCCCCGCAACGGCACCAGTTCGCCCGCAAGACCGAACTCACCGCCCAGCTCAAACCACTGACCGCGCAGATTGCGCAACACACCCAACAGCAAACCGAACTGAGCCAGCGCCAGGCTCAGCTCGAACTAAGCCTGGGCGCTGCGCAGACCGCGCTGGTCGAGGCCCAAAGCCAACACACCTCAAGCGCTCCGCTGCTTCGTCAGGCCTTCGAAGAGCAAAGCACCGTCGCCCGCCTGGTCAAAGACGTCGGCCTCAGTGCCGACCTCAAGCAGCAGGCGGAACTAGCCTGCACTCAGGGCCAAAGCACGATTCAAGGCGTGCTCGACCAGCAAAAGCAGGTCGCGTCACGCCTGGAACAAATCGCCACGGCGCTTGAGCAAAGCACCCCTCTGGCGCCGTTGAGCAATGCCTGGAACGCCTACCGCGATCGTCTGCAACAGCTGATGCTGGTGGGTAATCGTCTGAACAAGGGTCAGGCCGAACTGGCCGCCCTGGAACACAGCGCCGCTCGCGCTGCCGAGGATCTGTCCACCCAGCGCCAGAGCCTTGAAGTGCTGTACAAAGAGGCCGGCGCAGAACCGGAAGCGGTGGCCGAGCAGATCCAGATTCTCGGTAGCCTGTTGCAAGACAACCGCAAGCAACAGCGGGCCTTTGAAGAGCTGACGCGACTGTGGGCCAGTCAGCAGGAACTGGACAAACGCGCGTCCGAACTCCAGCAGCGCCAGCTGACCGCTCAGCAAGAACGTGAGCGTCTGACCCAGGACGGTGTGAAAGCCAAGAACGCATTGGCCGTGGCCGAACAGACGCTGACCGTCACCCGTGAATTGCTGGAACGCCAGCGTCTGGCCCGCAGCGCCAGCGTCGAAGAACTGCGCGAGCAGTTACAGGACGATCAGCCGTGCCCGGTCTGTGGCAGTCCCGACCATCCCTATCATCAGCCCGAAGCCCTGCTGCAAAGCCTTGGTCGGCATGATGAAAGCGAACAGGCCAACGCCCAGAAAGCCGTCGACCTGTTGAAAGAAAAACTTACTGACCTGCGCACTGAAGTGGGCGGCGTGATTGCTCAGCAAAAAGAGTTGCTGCAACAGCAAGAACAACTCGCGACCCAGCAGCAGAGCCTGGCGCCGAGCCTTGAAGCACATCCGTTGTCTGCGCAGTTGCTAACCCACGATGCGCTCAAACGCGATGCCTGGCTGGCGCAGCAAAGCAACCAGTTGAATCAAAGCATTACCCAGGACGAACAACGGCAAACCGCCCTGCTCACCCTGCAACAGGACGCCGCGCGCCTTCAACAGCAACTGCGTAGCGCTGAAGCGGCGAGCCAGCAAGCGTCCCAGCACTTGGTCAACCAGCAACGTGAGTTGAGCAGTGATCGCCAGCGCCTGGACGAGGAGTTGACGGCGTTCAGCACCCTGCTCCCTGCCGATACGCTGCAAGCCTTGCGCAACGAACCGGCCGCGACCTTCATGCAACTGGATCGGCAGATCGCCCAGCGTCTGGAACAACTCGATCAGCAACGCGATGAACTCAGCGAACAGCAACAACGGCAACAGACGCTGGAGAAAGAACAGGACCGCCAACTCACGCGTGTCCAGCACTTGGAAACGGCCCGACAGCAGTTCACCGCCCTCGCCGACCAGCAACAGGCCTGCCAGCAAAAGATGACGCAATTGCTCGGCAAACACACCAGCGCCGAGCAGTGGCAGCAACAACTGGATCAAGCCGTTGAACAGGCGCGTAATGCCGAAACAACGGCCAATCAGGAACTGCAAACCGTGCGCACGCGGCGGGTGCAACTGGGCGCCGAGCTCAAGGCTCAGCAAGACCGCTCGCAGGCACTGGAAACCGAAGATCGCGAGCTGAGCGGCAAGATTGCCGACTGGCGCGCCTTGCATCCGGAACTGGATGACGGTGGCTTGGAAGATCTGCTGAGCGTCAATGATCAACAGGTCAGCGAGCTGCGCCAGCAGTTGCAGCACAGCGAAAAAGCCATTGAGCAGGCCAACGTGCTGCTGCAGGAGCGGGATCAACGCTTGCTCAGCCATCAGGCCCAGCACAATGGCAACCTCGACGCCGAACAACTGGCGACCGCGCTCACCGACCTGCAAACCCTGTCCGCTGCCATCGAACACCGTTGCGCCGAACTGCGCGCCGAACAGGCCGAGGATCAGCGCCGGCAAAACGCCAATCAGGCTCTCGCGCAGCGGATCGCCGACGCCTACACCGAGTACCAGCGCTGGGCACGTTTGAATGCATTGATTGGTTCGGCCACGGGCGACACTTTCCGCAAGATCGCGCAAGCCTACAACCTCGACCTGCTGGTGCATCACGCCAACGTTCAGTTGCGGCAACTGGTGCGGCGCTATCGCCTGAAACGCGGCGGCAGCATGCTCGGGTTGTTGGTGATGGACACCGAGATGGGTGATGAACTGCGTTCGGTGCATTCGCTGTCCGGCGGTGAGACATTCCTCGTGTCGCTGGCCCTGGCCTTGGGCCTGGCATCAATGGCGTCGAGCACACTGAAAATTGAATCGCTGTTCATCGACGAAGGCTTTGGCAGCCTTGATCCGGAATCTCTGCAACTGGCCATGGACGCCTTGGATGGCTTGCAAGCGCAGGGCCGCAAGGTCGCGGTGATTTCCCATGTCCAGGACATGCATGAACGGATTCCGGTGCAGATTCAGGTCCGCCGTCAGGGCAACGGCCTGAGTACCCTGGAGGTGAAATGAATACGCTGTATTCCTTCCGCCGCTGCCCCTACGCGATGCGGGCGCGCATGGCGCTGCGCTATTCAGGGGTTACGGTGAACATTGTTGAGGTCAGCCTCAAGGCCAAGCCTGCCGAAATGCTCGCGCTGTCGAGCAAAGGCACGGTGCCGGTGCTGAGCGTCGACGGTCAGGTGATCGATGAAAGCCTGGCGATCATGCACTGGGCTTTGGCGCAGAACGATCCAAAGGATTGGTTGCTCAAGGATGATCCTGTCGGGCAGCAACACATCGCCGGGCTGATCGAAGAAAACGATCAGGTGTTCAAGGTGCACCTGAATCACTACAAGTACGCCGAACGCTATCTCGAGCATCCGATGACATTTTATCGCGCCGAGGGCGAGGTGTTTTTGCGCAGGCTCGAGGAATTGCTTGAGGGACGCGACTACTTGCTTGCCGAGCATCCGAGTCTGGCGGATGTGGCGCTGATGCCGTTCGTGCGGCAATTCGCCCATGTAGATCGCGAGTGGTTCGGGCAGACGCCCTATCGGCGTTTGCAGGCCTGGTTGCAGCGGTTTCTGGCGTCGGAGTTATTTACTGGCGTGATGCAGAAATAACCGACTCACGCCAACACAACTCATCAACCGCTCGCGGGCCGCATCGGGCTCGTCTGGAACGGGCAACGCGTTATGCAGGAGCGACATCACTCAGGGTTTCTCGAAGCTTTCAGCTCGATCGGCGCAAGTGACTTCGCTCCTGCATAAAAGGTGCAGGGTTCAAATTTCAGGCTTGGGTCTTGTGATCCAGAGCCGCGTAAAAGTTGGCGCTCTGTTGCAGGTACTTCTGGGTGTAGCTTTGCGCGTGGGATTTTTTGTCGCTGATTTCAATGTTGGCGCTGGCTGGCAGAGCAACAGTGGCAGAGATAGCGGAAGCAGCGATTACGGAGAAGAGATTGAAGTTCATGGCGGTATTCCTCGGATTCAGTTGGCTTGTTTGCCCGGTGGGGCCGTGAAGCAAACTTAACCGTCAAGGTTGGCGCCTTGAAATCTTTTGTAGCATTAGCAGATATCAGCGTCATTAATAGAAGGATGCAGGCCCCATCAACCGGGGCCTGCGGCCTATTGACGCACCAGGAACTTGAGGTCGCTCGGGGCATCCATCGGCAGTTTTTGCACGGTTTTACCCAGCAAACCGCTCTTGGCATCGCGCTCGACGACAACAATCTGGTTACTTTTCTGGTTGGCGATCAACACGAACTTGCCACTCGGGTCGAGGCAGAACTCACGCGGGTGATCGCCCTCCACGGCCCGTCGCTGAAGTTCTTTGAGGTGGCCGGTCGCAGGATCGATGGCGAACACCAGCAGCTGATTGGCGGTGCCACGGTTGCTGACGTAAAGGAACTTGCCATCGTGCGACGCGTGAAGCGCAGCGGCTGCCTTGTCCGAAGTGGGTTGACCCGTCGCCAATTCGACCATTTGCGTTTGCTCGAGTTTGCCGTCCTTGTAGTCGAACACCGCGACCTGCGCGCTCATTTCCATGATCAACCACGCGTGTTTGCCATCGGCGCTGAACAGCAAATGACGCGGCCCGCTGCCGGGTGGCAACTGGACGGACGCCGGTGTAGCGGCGGTCAATGGCAGTTCCGGGTTGGCCTTGGGGTCGAAGCGGTAGACAAAGACCTTGTCGGCGCCCAAGTCATTGGAGAACACATACTTGCCGTCCGGCGACGAAACCGTCGAATGCACGTGCGCCGACATCTGCCGCTCGGGATTAACCCGGCTGGACGGATGGCTGCTCATCTGCACCACCGAATTGAGCTGGCCTTCGGCGCCCACCGGCAACACCGCCAGGGTGCCACCCGGATCTTCAGCCACCGAATAGTTGCTGACAAACAGGTGACTGGCTTCAAGGCTGAGGCTCGAATGAGTCGGCTCGTTGCCCAGGCTCTGCACCTGATTGATCGGGCTCAGCGCATGGGTTTTGGGATCGATCGCATAGCTGCTGACGCGCCCTACCGGATCGGTCTGTCCCGGGCCGTTTTCGTTGACCACGAAAAGGTGACGCTGATCCTTGGACAGGGTCAGCCAGGACGGGTTTTCACTCTTGACCACTTGCAGCGGCTTGGCATTGATCTGCCCGGTGGCGGCGTCGAAGTTCAGGCGATAAATCCCTTGGCTCTGACCCGCCGTGTAGGAACCGACCAGCAACTGATAGACCTCGGCCGACGCGGCCTGAACGCCCATCGCACCGACGCTGCCGGCGATCAACAGCGGCCAGAGCTTACGCATCCTCTTTCGCTTCTTCCTCGTCGTCACCACCGCGGAACGCGGTCATGCACACCAGCCGGTGTTCGCCGGAATCACCGGTGATGACCCAGCTTTGCAGGGTTGGATCGAAGGTCGCTGCCTGAATCTGCGCCGGGGTAAACTCCCAGTGCTTGGCTGCCCGGCCGTCCATGCATTCGATGTGCAGGTTGTCGAACTCATCAAGGGAGAATTCGAAGGCGTGCAGCCCGTCGATTTCCACCATGTCACAGTGTTCGAGTGTGTAGAGCAAGGTGTCGGTAGCGGCAGTCATGGCAGTAATCTTTGAATGGGAAAAACGCAATGATAGCTCATCACACCGCAATGATCGTTCCCACGCTCTGCGTGGGAATGCCGCTTCGGACGCTCTGCGTTCGGCTTTGAAGGGACGCGGAGCGTCCCGGGCTGCATTCCCACGCAGAGCGTGGGAACGATCAGTCAGCGGATCACAGCGCGTCGCGCAAGGGTTGGCCGTCCACCAAGCGCTGGATTCGCAACGGATTGCCATTCTTCAACGCATCCGGCAGCAGACTGTCGGGGTAGTTCTGGAAGCACACCGGGCGCAGGAAACGGTCGATGGCCAAGGTGCCCACCGACGTGCCCCGAGCATCGGAAGTTGCGGGATAGGGACCGCCATGGACCATCGAGTCGCCGACTTCGACGCCGGTTGGGTAGCCGTTGAGCAGGATCCGTCCGACCTTCTGTTCCAGCAATGGCGTCAGCTCGCCGAATTGCTCGAAGTCCGCCGGCTCGCCAATGATCGTCGCCGTCAGCTGCCCGTGCAGGCCGTTCAACGCGGCACTGAGTTGTGCCGTATCGGCAACTTCTACGAACACCGTGGTCGGGCCGAACACTTCTTCCTGCAGCACTTCATCGCCATTGATCAACAGGCTGACATCGGCTTTGAACAGTTGCGGCTGGGCCTGATTGCCCTGCTGTGCCTGACCGGCCAGATGCTTGATGCCCGGATGAGCGAGTAGTTTTTGCAGACCTTTGCCATAGCTGCTCAAGGTCCCGGCATTGAGCATGGTTTGCGCGGGTTGATCGCCCATCAGTCCAGCCACCTGTTGCACAAACGCGCTGAACTGCGGCGAACGAATACCGATGACCAGACCCGGATTGGTACAGAACTGACCGCAGCCTTGAACCACCGAGGCCGTCAGGTCCCGAGCGACAGTTTCTGACCGAATCTCAAGCGCCTGCGGCAAAACGATCACCGGGTTGATGCTCGACATCTCGGCGAACACCGGGATTGGCTGCGCACATGCAGCGGCCATGTCGCACAACGCACGTCCGCCCTTCAGCGAGCCGGTAAAGCCAACCGCCTGAATCGCCGGATGCTTGACCAGCGCTTCGCCAACTCCACCGCCGTAGATCATGTTGAACACGCCGGCCGGCATGCCGGTTTTCTCTGCGGCGCGGATGATCGCGTCCGCTACCCGCTCGGCAGTTGCCATGTGACCGCTGTGGGCCTTGAACACCACCGGGCAACCGGCGGCCAACGCCGACGCGGTGTCGCCGCCAGCCGTGGAGAACGCTAAAGGAAAGTTACTGGCGCCAAACACGGCAACCGGCCCGAGGCCGATGCGATACTGACGCAAGTCCGGACGCGGCAACGGTTTGCGCTCAGGCAACGCCTGATCAATCCGTGCACCGTAGAAATCACCGCGACGCAGCACGTTGGCGAACAGACGCATCTGGCCGCTGGTGCGACCGCGCTCGCCTTGAATCCGTGCGGCGGGCAGCGCGGTTTCGCGGCAGACCACCGCAACAAAGTCATCGCCCAGCGCGTCCAGTTCATTGGCAACCGCATCGAGAAATTGCGCACGACGTTCGGCGCTCAAGCTGCGATACGTCGGATAAGCCGCGGCGGCAGCCTTGGCAGCGGCATCGACTTCTTCCGGGGTCGCCTGGGAGAAATAGTACGGCAACGCTTCGCCGGTGCTGGCGTCGACGCTCTGTAGTTTGAGCTGGCCGGCCGCACTGCGCTGACCGCCGATGTAGTTGTGACCAAGAATCTGGGGCATGGGTATCTCCTCAAAGGGTGCCGACGGTGCCGGGCTCGAACGCCGCTTCAACCGGTGCAATACCGTTGATCAACGGTGCACCGAACTCGGTCTGACTGATCTCGAACACGTCACCCGGCTGGGTGCGAATGCCGTCGGCAAAGGACAGGGTCGCGGTGCCGAAAAAGTGAATGTGCACATCGCCCGGACGCAGGAACTGGCTGTACTTGAAATGGTGGTACTCGAGGTTTTCCAGGCTGTGGCACATGTTGGCCTCGCCACTGAGAAACTCGTTCTGCCACAGCACCTCGCCGTCACGCAGGATGCGGCTGGTGCCTGCCAGATGTTGAGGCAATTCGCCGACTCGAAGTTCCGGGCCATAACTGCAACTGCGCAATTTGGAGTGCGCCAGGTACAGGTAATTCTTGCGTTCCATTACATGATCGGAGAACTCGTTACCCACCGCGAAACCGAGGCGATACGGCTTGCCGTCGTGGCCGATGACGTAGAGGCCGCTGAGTTCTGGTTCTTCACCAGCGTCTTCGGCGAACGGAGGCAACGGGAACGGTTGGCCCGGTCGAACGACGATGCTGCCGTCACCTTTGTAGAACCATTCCGGTTGCACGCCGGCCTGCCCCGCTGCCGGTTTACCGCCCTCCACGCCCCATTTGAAGATGCGCATGGTGTCGGTCATCGCGGCTTCGTCGCCAACTTGCTGATGCATCTTGTCCCGGGCCGAGGCGCTGCCCAAGTGAGTCAGGCCCGTGCCGCTGACTAGCATGTGCGCCGGATCCGGGTGATCCAGCGGCGGCAGGATGCGCAGCTTGGCCAACAGTTCTGCATAGTCATGGCTGATGCCCAGGCCCAGGGTGTTCACCTGTTGCTCAAGATTGACGCCCGCCTCGATCGCCGCCAACGCCAGGTCGCGAACCGTGCGCGCGTCCTGCACTTCGCGCACCAGACCGTCTTCGACCACGCCAACCCGGCGCTCGCCGTTACTCAATTCGAACTGAACTAAACGCATGATTTTCTCCTGTTATTCAAAACACCACCGATCCCACAGGGATGGTGGGCATCACAAAATGTGTGTCAGGTGCGGGTAGCGCCACGGGCGCTGGCAGCGAACTGGTCGGCCGGTAGTACGTGCTTGCGTTCCAGCAGGCGATAGACCACACCGGTCAACACCAGCCCGAACACCATCACGCAGGACAAGAAGTACAGACCCGAAGCCAGGTTGCCGGTGTATTCCTTGAGCGCGCCGATCACGAACGGACCGATGTAGCCGCCGAGGTTGCCCACCGAGTTGATCAACGCGATTCCGGCCGCCGCACTGGCCCCGGCAAAGAAGCGGCCCGGCAGGGTCCAGAACACCGCGGTGCAGGAAAACAGAGCGAAGGCCACCAGGCACAACGCCGCCAGTTGCAGCATCGGCACCGTCAGCCAGGCGCTGAAGAACAGGCCGATGGCACCCAATACGTAAAGCACCGCCAAGTGGCCGTACCGATCATTCAAGCGGTCGGAACTGCGCGGAATGATCAGCAACCCGATGATCCCGAAGATGTACGGCACCGACGACACGAAGCCAGTCATCAGATCCGTGCCACCGAACTGCTTGATCAGGGTCGGCAGCCACAAGCCCAGGCCGTAAATGCTCAGGGTCACCGGCAGATAGAACAGCGCCAGCAACAACACCCGTTTGTCCTTGAGGGCGTGCAACGGATTGCCGTGGCGAGTCTGGCCGTATGCCTCGAGATCCTTTTTCAGTTCGCCGGTCAGCCAGTCCTTTTCGGCCTGGTCCATCCACTTCACCTGTTTCGGGCCGTCCGGCAGCCAACGCAGCACCGGCCAGGTCAACAGGATTGCCGGGGTACCGATGACGATGAACAGCCACTGCCAGCCATGCAGGCCAAGAATGCCGTCCATGCCAAGCAGACCGCCGGACACCGGGCCGGTGATGAGCATGGCGATGGGTTGGGAAAGGATGAACAGTCCAAGGATCTTGCCGCGATGGCGCACCGGGAACCATTGGGTGATGTAGTAGAGAACGCCCGGAAAGAACCCGGCTTCCGCCGCACCGAGCAGAAAGCGCATCACATAGAAACTGTGCGGCCCCTGGACGAAGGCCATGCCGATGGTGATGGCGCCCCAAGTGACCATGATCCGCGCGAACCAGCGTCGCGCGCCGAAGCGATCGAGCATCAGGTTACTGGGGATTTCCAGCAGGAAATAGCCAATGAAAAACAGCCCGGCACCCAGCCCGTAAGCCGCGTCACCGATACCGAGGTCAGCGCCCATGTGCAACTTGGCGAAGCCTACGGCGGAGCGATCCACATAGGCGATCAGGTACAGCAGGATCAGGAAGGGAATCAGTTTCAGCGTGATGCGACGAATAAGCCGCAGTTCCTGGCTCATGAGATCGGTCTCCGATTGTTGTTGTTATAGAACCTCGGGGGACGCCTCTCGTGGAAAACCGCCAGGGTCATCCCTCCGTTGCAACGGACTATATAGTATTACTATTTATGCAACAACACTTCCAAACGGTCGAATTAGAGCTTATGTTACCCCTCATCCCGAACAATATAGTCATACAATAAGAGAACCGATCATGCCTGATAAGAAACCCACCCTGCGCTCCGCCCAATGGTTTGGCACTGCCGACAAGAACGGCTTCATGTACCGCAGCTGGATGAAGAATCAGGGCATCGCCGACCACCAGTTCCACGGTAAGCCGATCATCGGCATCTGCAACACCTGGTCGGAGCTGACCCCGTGCAACGCGCATTTCCGCCAGATTGCGGAACACGTCAAACGTGGGGTGATCGAGGCTGGGGGCTTCCCGGTGGAGTTCCCAGTGTTCTCCAACGGTGAATCAAACCTGCGCCCGACCGCCATGCTCACCCGTAACCTGGCGAGCATGGACGTCGAAGAAGCGATTCGCGGTAACCCGATTGACGGTGTCGTGCTGCTGACCGGTTGCGACAAAACCACTCCGGCGTTGTTGATGGGCGCGGCCAGTTGCGACGTGCCGACGATCGTCGTCACCGGCGGGCCGATGCTCAACGGCAAGCACAAAGGGCAGGACATTGGCTCGGGCACCGTGGTTTGGCAGCTCAGCGAACAGGTGAAAGCCGGCACTATCACCCTCGACGATTTCCTCGCGGCCGAGGGGGGCATGTCCCGCTCGGCCGGCACCTGCAACACCATGGGCACCGCCTCGACCATGGCGTGCATGGCCGAAGCCCTCGGCACTTCCCTGCCGCACAACGCGGCGATTCCAGCGGTGGATGCGCGTCGTTATGTGTTGGCGCATATGTCCGGCATGCGTGCGGTGGAGATGGTTCGAGAAGACTTGAAGCTGTCGAAAATCCTTACCAAAGAGGCCTTCGAAAACGCCATTCGCGTGAACGCCGCCATCGGTGGTTCGACCAACGCCGTGATCCATTTAAAAGCCATTGCCGGGCGCATCGGCGTGGAATTGGACCTCGATGACTGGACCCGCATCGGTCGCGGCATGCCGACCCTTGTCGACCTGCAACCGTCCGGGCGTTTCCTGATGGAAGAGTTCTACTATGCCGGCGGCCTGCCAGCGGTGCTGCGACGTCTGGGGGAAGCCAACCTGATTCCGAATCCGAATGCGCTGACCGTCAACGGCAAGACCCTCGGAGAGAACACCAAGGACGCACCGATCTACGGTCAGGACGAAGTGATCCGCACCCTCGACAACCCGATCCGCGCTGACGGCGGCATCTGTGTATTGCGCGGCAACCTGGCGCCACTGGGTGCGGTGCTCAAGCCCTCCGCCGCCAGTGCCGAACTGATGCAACATCGCGGGCGTGCGGTAGTGTTCGAGAACTTCGACATGTACAAGGCACGGATCAACGATCCGGAGCTGGAGGTAGATGCCAATTCGATTTTGGTCATGAAGAACTGTGGGCCGAAGGGTTATCCGGGCATGGCCGAAGTCGGCAACATGGGCTTGCCGGCCAAGCTGCTGGCCCAAGGCGTGACGGACATGGTGCGCATTTCCGACGCACGCATGAGCGGCACGGCGTACGGCACCGTGGTTTTGCACGTGGCCCCTGAAGCGGCCGCTGGCGGACCTTTGGCGACGGTGAAGGAAGGTGACTGGATCGAACTCGACTGCGCCAATGGTCGTCTACACCTGGACATTCCGGATGCGGAACTGGCAGCGCGCATGGCCGATCTGCAGCCACCGCTGCAACTGATCGTGGGCGGTTATCGTCAGCTGTACATCGACCATGTGTTGCAGGCGGATCAGGGTTGCGATTTCGACTTTCTGGTCGGCTGCCGCGGCTCCGAAGTACCGCGTCACTCCCACTAACACCACAAATCCCCTGTGGGACCGTGCTTGCTCTGGCGACCGTCATCGCCGCGCCTGTTATCATGCGCGGCACCCCATCGCACAGGATCGCGCCGCTTCCCATGGATTACCGCAAACCCTCCGACCGCAAAAGCATGCACTCGCGCATCGTCCAGGAACTGGGCATGCAGATTGTTTCCGGGCGCTTTAAACCGTGCGACAAACTGCCCCCTGAAGCCCTGCTGTGCGAGGAGTACGCGGTCAGCCGCCCGGTGCTGCGCGAGGCCACACGCGTACTGGTCGCCAAGGGACTGGTGTATTCCCGTCCGCGGGTCGGCACGGTCGTCAAGCAGCGCAAGGACTGGCACATGCTCGACCCGGACGTTTTGCATTGGCTGATGCAAAGCAGCCCGCAGAATGAGTTTTTCGATTTGCTGACCAGCGTGCGCAGCATCATCGAACCCGCTGCGGCTGCCCTCGCCGCGCAGTTCGCCACGGACGATGACATCGCCTCCATCGGTGAAGCCTACCAACGCATGGAAGCCGCACCGACCCCCGAAGCGCTCTTGCAACCGGACCTGGATTTCCATAGCCGGATTGCCGATGCGACGCACAACGACTTGCTGGCGAACCTGTGCAACATGCTGTCAGTGGCGATTGCCGAAGCCTTGAAGCATTCCAACCAGCGGCCGAATCTGCATGAACTGGCATTGCCACGGCATAAGGCTATTCTGACGGCTATCGAGAATCGTGATGCACTCGGTGCACGGCATGCGACGTTGGTGCAGCTGGATGATGCGCGCAGTGCGCTGAACGTGGTGCTGAGTACCGACCTTTCCTGATCGCCACAAGGATTTGGTGTGGAATTCGGCATGTAAAAAAGCCGCAACCCTGAGGTTGCGGCTTTTTAGTTTCAGCGATAGATCAGTGGGCAAACAACGAATTACCCTTCTGCCCCGCCAGCTTCTCCGGTTTGATCAGGAACCGCGCCAGCGCTGGCAGCAGCCACAGTGCGCCGAACATGTTCCAGAGCAACATGAAGGTCAGCATCAGGCCCATGTCGGCCTGGAACTTGATGGCCGAGAAGATCCAGGTGCACACGCCGATCGCCAGGCACAGACCGGTGAACAACACGGCTTTACCGGTGGACTTCAGCGTCTGGTAGTACGCCTCTTGCAACGGCAGGCCGGCACGCAGGA
Source organism: Pseudomonas sp. MDT1-16 (assembly GCF_054898115.1). Taxonomy (NCBI): domain Bacteria; kingdom Pseudomonadati; phylum Pseudomonadota; class Gammaproteobacteria; order Pseudomonadales; family Pseudomonadaceae; genus Pseudomonas; species Pseudomonas sp. MDT1-16. The sequence goes on along the minus strand of NZ_CM142717.1, from coordinate 2,997,865 downwards.
AGCTTTCGAGTCGGCTGTAGATGTAGATCCCGTAGTCCACGCCAATCCCCACGCCCAGCGCCACCACCGGCAAGGTTGCGACTTTCACGCCGATGCCCATGAAGGCCATCAGGGCGTTGCCGAGTACAGAGGTGAGTACCAGCGGCAGCACGATGCACAAAGTCGCCGCCCAGGAACGGAAGGTGATCATGCACATGGCCGCGACGCAGATGTAGACGAGAATCAGGATGGTCAGCTCGGATTCCTTGATCACCTCATTGGTGGCCGCCTCGATGCCAGCGTTACCGGCAGCGAGGATGAATTCCAGGCCTTCCTTGTTGTTCTCCTTGGCGAAGTCCTGCACTGCATGCACCGCGCGATCCAGGGTTTCGGCCTTGTGATCGTTGAGGAACACCAGCACCGGTGCCAATGAGCAACTGTTGTTGTACAGGCCATCAGCACGGGCGATGGAGTTGTTCAGCACGTCCGGGTTACGCGACAGGGTTTCCCATTTCAGGTTGCCCTCGTTCATACCCTTGATCATCTGCTTGGACACCGTCACCAGCGAGATTGCCGACTGCACGCCCTCGGTGTTCTGCATCTTCCACATCAGCTCGTCGATCGGCGCCATGGCTTCGTAGCGCGAGCAACCTTCAGACTTGGTCTTGACCATCACCACCAACACATCGGAACTGGTGGAGTAATTGCTGATGATGAAGTTGTTGTCTTTGTTGTAGCGCGAGTCGGGACGCAGTTCAGGCGCGCCTTGGTCGAGGTCGCCGATTTTCAGGTTCTGGCTGTACCAGAGGCCACCACTGAAGGCCAGCAAGGCCAAAACAATCGATACCGACGCGACTTTTGGGCTGGCAAAGTTCGACAGCAGACGCCAGAACGGGTGTTCGCGGGTTGCATCCTTTTTGCTGCGATCCACGGCGCGTTTGCTGATGCCGACGTAGGAAATCGCCACTGGCAGCAGGATCAGGTTGGTGAACACGATCACTGCAACGCCGATGGACGCGCCGATGGCCAGTTCGCGAATCACCCCGATGTCGATGATCAGCAGCGTGATGAAACCCACCGCATCCGCGAGGATCGCAATCATCCCCGGCAGGAACAACTGACGGAACGTACGCCGCGCCGCGGTCAAAGCGTTGTCCGCCTCGCTGGACTGCAAGGCAATACCGTTGATTTTCTGCACACCGTGGGAAATACCGATGGCGAAGATCAGGAACGGCACCAGCATTGAATACGGATCAAGCCCGAAGCCGAAGAAATGCATTAAACCGAGCTGCCAGACCACCGCCACCAACGTTGTACTCAACACCGCCACGGTGCTGCGCATGCAGTTGGTGAACCAATACAGCAGGATCAACGTGATGACGAAGGCGACGCCGAAGAACATCACCACCATGACCAGCCCATCGATCAGGTCGCCGACTTTCTTGGCGAAACCGACGATGTGGATCTGCACGTTAGGGTTTTGGGCTTCGAACTTGTTACGGATCTTGTCTTCGAGTTCGTGAGAGAACTTCCGATAGTCCAGCGCCAGCAACTTGCCTTGGTCCTGCGGGTCCGGGTAGGACTCCAGCAGCGGGATATCGACAATGCTCGACTTGAAGTCGTTGGCCACCAGACGCCCGACCTGACCGGACTTGAGCACGTTGTTGCGCAACAGATCGAGGCTTTGCTGGGAGCCGTTATAGCTCTGTGGAATCACTTCACCACCGGCGAAGCCCTCCTCTGTTACTTCGGTCCAGCGTACGCTCGGGCTCCACAGCGACTTGAGGCCGGAACGGTCAACACCGGAGATGTAGAACACCTCGTCGTTGATCTGGCGCAGGGTCTCCATGTATTCCTTGGAGAAGATGTCGCCGTCGGTGGCCTCAACCGAGATCCGCACCGTGTTGCCCAGGTTCGCCAGATCATTGCGGTGCTCCATCATCTTTTGAATGAACGGATGGTCGAGCGGGATCATTTTTTCGAAACTGGTGGACGGCCGGATCAGCGTCGCCTGCCAGAACAGAAAAATACTCACCAGCAGGCAGATCACGATCACTGCCGGGCGGTTGTTGAAAATCAGGCGTTCAAGAAACGTCGCCTTGTCTTGGTGATGACTGCTCAAGGATGTCATAGACCCGCCTTTTTATTATTTGCCCGGCTCATTTGGACGACCCATTTTTTCCATTCTCTGCGCCGGCGCCGTTTGGCGAGGTGACGCGAACGCCACCCTGTCCTGCCAGAATCAGATTGCCGTTGCCAGCCGCAGTCACCGCCGAAACGGAAATACGATCCGGACGGTTGAACACGCTGAAGCTTTCGCCGTTGTCGTTGCTGCTGATCACCGAGCCGCCGTTACCGACGATCACGATGGAACCGTCGTCGAGCAGCGTCGCGCCGGACAGACCGAATTCCAGCGCACCGCGAGCCGCCTTCAACTCGATCGGCTCCCAGGTGGTGCCGAAATCGCTGGAGCGAAACAGATTGCCCCGCAGCCCGTAGGCCAGCAGCGTATTGGCTTCAGCGGTGCCGATCACACCGAACAGCGAACCTTCGTATGGGCCTTCCAGCTTCTCCCAGGTCTGGCCCCCATCGGCGGAGCGGAACATGCTGCCCTGCTCACCGACGATGAACAGGCCGGCATCCTTGACCGCGGCAATGGCGTTGAGGTGGTACTGGTCTTCGTTGTCCAGGCGATCGCTGGCGTCTTCCCAGTGCTTGCCGCCGTCGGTGGTTTCCAGCAACGCACCATAAGCGCCCACGGCAAAGCCGCTGTTGACGTCCTTGAACCAGACGTCGAGCAGCGGCGATTCGCGTTTCAGATCTTCAAATTGCTTGGTCCAGGTGACGCCACCGTCCTCGCTGGCGAGGATCTGAGCGTCATGGCCGACGGCCCAACCGTGTTTGTCGTCGACGAAAAATACCGACGTCAGGAGTTGTCGGGTCGGCACTTTGGCTTGGGTCCAGGTCGCGCCCTGGTCATCGGAATACAGAATGTGCCCGCGATCCCCGACCGCGACCAGACGAGAGCCTGCGTGCACGACGTCAAGCATCAGGCTCTTGCTGGCTTTGGCAGACTCAACGGAATAAACACTGTCGGATGCTGGCGCAGCAGCGGCCAGTACAGGTGCCGACAACACGGCACAGCCCAACAGCGAGAGCGCTGTAGCCAGCAACGCGAATTTGCGTAGTGCCGGCGGGCGGCAGATACCCACACCCATGACAGGCTCACTCATAGACCTTCCCCCATTATTATTGTTAGGTCGTTCAACCTTTCAGGGCGCCGTAAGGACTGTTCTTCAGGATTGCCTTTTCTGGAGCATAGTCCTGGAATACGCAATCTAGAGCCCCTTCGGAAGCTGGCTTATCCTATCGGGGTTTGGAAAGGTCTGACAATCGACGCCACGTTATCTTTTGTTAACCTGGGGGGGATGCGCAGTTGCTGAATGATTCGGTATCAGGTGGGGTGATTGGATTTCGGGTTTCGGGTTTTGTGTACATCTCCGCTGAGCCAGATCAAAAGATCGTCCGAACGCGGCCCGAACCTTCGGCAGCTCCTGAAGCAAGTACACCCCGCCCTTCACCACTCAACAGGCCGAGCGTCAGCGCGCCTGCAGCTCTTGATCTACCCGCCCCTTCGGGAGGCTAAGTGGAGGTGTTCATCTGGGGGGCAGGCGCGTAGCGCCGTTCGACAAAGTCGAACACATCGAGAGGAGGTTGAAGCGAAGCCAACCGGAGGCGATGCCCCCAGATGAATGCCCGAACGAAGGAACGCCGAGCCTAGGCGAGGGGCCGGACGCTGGGGCGAAGCCTTTGGGTTCCTTTTTGGCGTTTGAAAAATGGACTCGCCGTAAGGGCGAAACCCTAAGCAGCCGTTACCGCAGTAATGGATATGTACACCCTCAAAATCACGGTCGGCTCCAAGGCCGCCATCACGAGCAAGCTCGCTCCCACAGGAATCCAAGTGTCCCCTGTGAGAGCGAAACCAAACTCAAGCCAGGCTTTTGCTGACCACTTCAAACACATCGCTCGACAACTGACCCGAAGCACGAATCCGCTCCAGCTCACCTTTCATCAACGCCTGACGCGCATCGTCATACTTGCGCCAGCGCGTCAGCGGCGCCAGTTGGCGAGAGGCAATCTGCGGATTAAACCCGTTCAACTCGATCACCAGATCCGCCAGGAACCGATATCCCGAACCATCGGCCGCATGGAAGTTGATCAGGTTCTGCCCGGCAAACGCGCCGACCAGTGCCCGCACCTTGTTCGGGTTCTTGATGTTGAACGCCGGATGCTGCATCAACGCTTTCACCCGCGCCAGACCGCCTGGCAACGTGCTGCCCGCCTGAACACTGAACCACTGATCCATGACCAGCGGGTTGTCCTTGAAGTGCTCGGCAAAACTCGCCAATGCCGTAGCCTTCTCTTCTTCGAACGACGAATTGACCACCACCGCCAACGCCGTCAGGCGCTCGGTCATGTTGTCGCTCGTCTCGAATTGCTCCAGCGTCGCCGCCAACACTTCCGGTTTACCGCTGAGCATCAGGTACGACAGCGCGATGTTCTGCAACGCGCGACGAGCGAAGTGTTCGGCCTCAGCCACATACGGGGTTTTCTTCGAGAGATCGCGATTGGCTTGATAACGCAGCCACAACGCCTCGAACAACCCTTCAGCCAATTGCTTACGAGCAAACTCGCGAGCGATGTGAATGGTGTCAACGTCAGCGACTTCGCTGATTTCGGTCAGATACGCCTCGCCCGGCAGCGAGAGCATTTCCGCGACCATGGCCTGGTCCAGCGTCTGGTCAGACAGCACGGTGCGCAAGGCAGAAATCAAACGCTGATCGAGCACCAGTTTTTCGCCCTTCTGCTGTTGGGCGATCAACTCTTGCAGGACCTGCACCGACAGTTGCTGACCGGCATCCCAGCGGTTAAAGCCATCGCTGTCGTGTTGCATCAGGAACATCAGCTGATCGCGGTTGTACGGAAAGCTCAGCTTCACCGGCGCCGAGAAGCCACGCAGCAACGAAGGCAATGGCTGTTCAGCGATGTCAATGAAGGTGAAAGTCTGCTCGGCTTCAGTCACCGAAATAACCCGTGAGGTGCCCTGAGCGCTGGCTTCACCGCAAAGACGCAACGCAATGGCCGCACCTTTGGCGTCCAGCAGGCCCAATTCCACCGGTATCACGAACGGCAACTTCTCAACCTTGTCCGGGGTTGCCGGGCAGCTTTGACGGAACGTCAGGCTGTAGGTTTTCGCCGCAGCGTCGTAGGACTCGCTGACCGCCAAGCGCGGTGTGCCGGCCTGGCTGTACCAGCGTTTGAACTGGGTCAGGTCGACACTGTTGGCATCTTCCATGGCCTTGATGAAGTCGTCGCAGGTCACGGCCTGTCCGTCATGGCGTTCGAAGTACAGGTCACTGCCTTTGCGGAAGCCTTCGGCGCCGAGCAGGGTGTGGATCATGCCGACCACTTCCGAACCCTTTTCGTACACGGTCAGGGTGTAGAAGTTGGAAATCTCGATGAAGCTGTCCGGGCGCACGGCGTGGGCCATGGGACCTGCGTCTTCGGCGAACTGGTGGGTCCGCAAGTAAGCGACGTCCTGAATGCGCTTGACCGTGGCCGAGTTCATGTCGGCGGAGAAACCGGAATCGCGGAACACGGTGAAGCCTTCCTTGAGCGACAACTGGAACCAGTCGCGGCAGGTCACGCGGTTACCCGACCAGTTATGGAAGTACTCGTGCGCAACGATCGCCTCGACCCGCTGGTGCGCGGCGTCGGTGGCGGTTTCGGCGCGGGCCAGCACGGCGCTGGAGTTGAAGATGTTGAGGCCCTTGTTCTCCATGGCGCCCATGTTGAAGTCGTTGACCGCGACGATCATGAAGATGTCCAGGTCGTACTCGCGACCGTAGACCTCTTCGTCCCAGCGCATGGACTTCTTCAGGCTGTTCATGGCGTGCTGGCACTTGTCGATGTTTTCCGGCTCGACATAAATGCGCAGCGCTACGGAGCGATCAGTCATGGTGGTGAAGGTGTCTTCGACGCACCACAAATCACCGGCCACCAGCGCGAACAGGTAGGCAGGTTTCTTGAACGGATCTTCCCAGGTCGCCCAGTGCCGGCCGTCTTCGCCGGGACCTGAGGCAATCGGGTTGCCGTTGGACAGCAGCACTGGGTAACTGTGCTGCTCGGCGACGACCGTGGTGGTGAACGTGCTCATCACGTCCGGACGGTCGAGGTAATAGGTGATCTTGCGGAAGCCTTCGGCCTCACACTGGGTGCAGAACATCGTGCCGGATTTGTACAGGCCTTCCAGCGCGGTGTTGGTTTCCGGGTGGATCTTGACGCTGGTGTCGACCGTGAAGGTGGTGCTGGACGGGTGCAGAGTCAGGTGGTTTTCCGTCAGCTGATAGTCGGCGGCGGTCAACTCGCTGTCGGCCAGGGTAACCGACAGCAATTCAAGCTGCTGGCCGTCCAGCACCAGCGGCGGCAGGCCCGGGCCACGTTCAGGATTGCGGCGCATCACCAGTTGCGCATGGACCAGGCTGTGGTCCTCGAACAACTCGAAGGTCAGGTGCGTCTCGTCGATCAGGTACTCAGGCGCCTGATAGTCTTTCAGGTAGATCATCTTCGGTTGTTCGGTGCGCATGCTGGAGTCCTTACTGATGCACGGCGAGCTGATAGGCCGTGTATTTGCGAATATTGATCACGCCGGTGTCGAAGATCAGGTATTGGCCCTTGATCCCCAGCAGCGTGCCTTCGGCAATCGGGTTCTTGTCCAGGTTGAAGCTGACTATCTTCGCCGGGTATTGCTCGATCGGATAGCGGATCTCGAGCGTTTCTACATCGGCAATAGTCTGGATTGCCTGTAGGCCAAATCGTTCCTGCAAACCTTGTAAACCCTCGGCGCAGCTGTCGAACAGTTGATCGCGAACCTCGGCCAGATTCACCGACACCGCATCGCCCTTGAGTAAAGCACGCCAGTTGGTCTTGTCCGCCACCTGGCTGCGGAACAGGTCTTCGACGAAGCCCGATTGCTGGCGGGTCGAAACGCGCATGATCGGTAACGCCTGACGGGCGCCCTGATCGATCCAGCGGGTTGGTAGCTGGGTGGCGCGGGTAATCCCGACCTTCACCCCCGACGAGTTGGACAGATACACGATGTGATCGGTCATGCAGAACTTCTCGCCCCACTCCGGCTCTCGGCAGGTGCCAGCCTCATAGTGGCAGCGCTCCGGGCTCATGATGCAGAGGTCGCACTGGGCCAGTTTGGTCATGCACGGGTAGCAATAACCCTGGCTGAAACTGGTTTTGGTCTTGCGTCCACAATGCGAGCAGTGAATCGCCCCCAGGTATTCCAGACGCACCGTGGTGCCGATCAATGGATTGACCGGGACCTCGACGTCATCCAGACGAAACGCGTACTGCACGTTCGGCCCGTCAAGGCGCGCCGACATTTTGCTGATTGCACCGCGGCCAATCTCGATCAATGGACGGCATCCGACTTGAACAGGATGTTCGGCACGGTGATCGACTTGGAACCGCACTCCTGCACGCCCATGTAACCGGTGCGCTGGTCTTCGGGCAGGTTCTGGATTTCCCAGGCGATCATCGCTTGCAGCGACAGCTCGCGTTGTTCGGCGGTGAGTTTGCCACCGTCGGACCATTTACCGATTTCCACCGCCAGTTTCAGGCGCTGGTAGATATCGGGGGTGATGTTTTGGATCATTTCGTTAAAAGAGGACATTAAGGGCTCCGCGCTCTTTATTCACATAACTAATTTAGGCGGCCAGTTTACGGCGCTTGTACAAACCACCCAACAAACCGGTCAAGCATCCGACGAGCAACCCGCCGACGTGGGCCGCATTGGCAATTTCACCGAAGCCGATCATCGAGACCAGCCCGGACAGGCACAGCAGCAGCCACACCAGCATCATCACCAGCACACCGCGCGGCAGGCGATAAGCCTGGTTCGGCGACAAGAGCTGGAAAATCCAGCAGTGCCCCAAAAGGCCATACAACACACCGGACAACCCGCCGAACAAGGTCGGACCGCTGAAATAATACTGGGCGTAGTTGGAAACCAGACTGAAGAGCAAGGTCAGGCCGATCAGGTTGATGCTGCCCTGACGCGACTCGATGCGTCGTCCCAGTTCCCAGTACCACATGCCGTTCATGGCCAGGTGCAGGATGCCGAAGTGAATCAGCATCGGCGTCACCAGACGCCACCACTGCCCCGACGCCAGGCTGTCGGCCAATGGCACAAAGTGGATGTATTCGCCGACAATGCGGAAATCGAGGAAGGTCAGCCAGCGCATCGTGTCGAGGTTTTCGCCCAGCAGCGTCACCGCGCCGACGAGCAGGCTCAGCAGCAACACCAACGCTGTCGCCTTGGCCTGGCGCAGTTGCTCGACGAAACTTGGGCGCTTGATGGTTTTCGCCACCGGAATGTCCAGCTGTTGATCGGGATCACCGGCCGGGAAGCGTTCGTACAACGAGCGCACGTCTTCGCTGATGTTGGCCGGCACCCACAGCACCTGCTCACCCGCCTCTTCGCTGACCCGATGCGGCACCTGCATGCGCTGCAACAGTTTGACGAACCCGCTCAAGTCCGCCGCCAGCGGCAGACGTAAAACGGCAACAGCACTCATCGCAGCACCTCCGGCCGCTCGACATCGACCCAGACAAACTTGTGCGGGTCGAGCCGGGTTTCCTGGTCCAGACGGTAAGCGACCAGTTTGCCGTAGAGCACGGCGCTGTAATCCAGACACGCCAGGTTCGGCCGGATCGGCACCGGTTTGCCACTGCGCCAGTAATGGCCAACGAACAACAGTGGCTCATCGACGCCATAGCGCAGCAAGGTGTTTTTTTCGGTAGACGACAGCGGCGTCTGGGCCACAGGTTCGGGCAAGGCGTCGGGCTGGAACACAATGTCTCCGTAGGTTTGCGGGTCGTCTTCCCAGAATTTGGTGCGGAAAAACGAACGCGTCAGGCCATCGCCGCTGGTCATGGTCAGACCATCAGGCAAGCGCATGTCGGTACCGCGCAGCAAGCGGTCGAATACGGTGCAGGCGAAACTGCCCGGCACCGCGGAGGCCTGGAGGAAGTGCTCGTCGACGCAACCGTTGGGGAACAGTGCTCGCAGCGGTTCGATCAGTCCCGAGTCCCAGCAGGCATGCACCACCCGGAAACGCCCGGCATCGACGAACAATGGCATCTCATAGAACCATTGCAGGAAGTCATGCCAGTCAGCCGGATGGTCTTCGAACTGGGTCAGTGTTTCGTTCAGCAAGCGGGCATGGCGCGGGGTGTGCTCACGTACGAACTGCTTGGCGCTACCCGGAAGCGCCGGCGTGCTCCAGCCGAGGGCGTTGAATTCATGGTTACCCATGATGCACAGCGCCTGGCCGGCTTCGACCATGTCGTGAACAATGTGCAGCGCTTCGCGAATCCGCGGACCGCGGTCGATGATGTCGCCGACGAACACCGCCATACGCGACGGGTGCCGCCAGACGCCACCGTGTTTTTTATAACCGAGCCGGTCGAGCAAGTGCTCAAGGGTCAGAGCGCAACCGTGCACGTCACCGATCAGGTCGTAGCTACGCGCGGGATCGAGCATCAATCGCCTCCACCACCCAACCGACTGCCCCAGCCGAGCTTGGTCCGGCAGACTTCATAATAGTTGTGGTCGAGGGGGTGAATCAGCCGCAACTTCTGGGCTTTCTTGCTGATAGTGATGGTGTCACCCGGCGCGCAGGTGAAGTGGTTCTGTCCGTCACAGGAGACTTGCGGGTAGATCTGCATATCTTTGGACACGACGATTTTCAGCTCACTGTTGCCATCGACCACGATCGGCCTACCCGACAAGGTATGGGGGTACATCGGCACAATCACAATAGCGTCGAGTTTGGGATGCATGATCGGCCCGCCCGCCGACAGCGCGTAGGCCGTCGAACCGGTGGGCGTGGCGACGATCAGGCCGTCGGCCTTCTGGCTGCAGACGAACTGGCCGTCGATGTACAACTCGAACTCGATCATCCGCGTCGATTTGCCGGGGTGCAGCACCACATCGTTAAGCGCATCGCCCTGACCGATAGCCTCGGCGTGGCGGCGGACTTCGGCTTGCAGCAGAAAGCGGTTCTCGACCAGATAATGGCCGTCGAGCACTTCGGCGACTTTGACTTCCAGCTCATCGGGGCGAATATCGGTCAGGAAGCCCAGGCTGCCACGGTTGATCCCGAGCACCGGAATATTGTGGCGGGCCAGCGCGCGGGCGGCGCCCAACAGGCTGCCGTCACCACCGACCACAATCACCATGTCACACACTTCGCCGAGCATCTTGCGCGACGAGGTTTGCAAGCCATGACCCGGCAGCACTTCGGCGATGGTGTCTTCGAGGATCACGTGCAGGTGACGATCGAGCAGAAACCGTTTCAGTCGGCGGACAGTATCCAGCACCTGAGAACTGCCCAGGCGACCGATGATGCCGATATTGCGAAATTGCTCCATGGGGTTCCTGCGCGGCGGCGAAAAACACGATTATGGGCGAAAGCGCAGGATAGACAAAATCCTTTCAGCCACAAGGATGTACTCATGTTTAGGGCTATGCTCGCAAGATGATCCTATTTCCAGATTTGCTGCAGTTACCCCACCAGTTGCGCCACCCCGAAGTGCGCGACCTGGCGTGGGTCATCCTCGCGCCGCCGATGCTCGGCGAAACCCCGTGGCCGCAACGTCATCCGCTGGCTGGAAGCGACTGGGTGCAGGCACCGGAGCGACTGGAACTCTGGCTGCGGCAACTCGATCGCGACAGTTATGACTTGCTGCACTGGCTAGCGCAGGCCAGAACCCGGCGATTGGGCGTGTACTACGAACGCCTCTGGCAATACGCCGTGCGGCACGCGCCGGGTATCGACCTGATTGCCGCCAACATGCCGATCCGCCGCGAAGGCCACACGTTGGGCGAGCTGGACATGCTGCTGCGCGATCGCGACGGCGTGCATCATCTGGAACTGGCGATCAAACTTTACCTTGGCCCGCAAAATGGCGACGGACACGACACGGCGCAGTGGCTCGGCCCCGGCTGCCACGATCGACTGGACCGCAAACTGGCACATCTGACTCAGCATCAATTGCCGATTTCGGCGCGCCCGGAGAGCCTCGAAGTATTGGCGGCGCTGGATATCCAGCAGTTCAGTGCGCATTTGTGGCTGGGGGGCTATTTGCTGTATCCGTGGCCGGGACCGTCCGAGCCACCGAACGGCGCACATCCACAACATTTGCGCGGTAGCTGGCTGCATCAGAAGGACTGGGCAGACTTTGTCGTGCAGCGTCCATTCGGTCGCTGGCAACCCCTGCCCCGCCATGCCTGGCTGGCACCGGCGCACTATCCGGTGGAGCAGACCTGGAACACTGAGCAACTGAATGCCTGGCTCAGCGATCTGGAGCCACTGGCCCCTGCGCAGTTGCTGGTGCGACTCACAGAAAACGCCACGGGCGATTGGGAAGAAGCCGAGCGGCTGTTTCTGGTGGCGGATCTTTGGCCTAACGTTCCTGGCAGTGGCTGAGTTTTTGTAGCGTCTGGGCTGGCCGCTTCGCGAGCAAGCCCGCTCTCACACTGGATCTCCTTTTGGCGAAGATCCCTGTGGGAGCGAGCTTGCTCGCGATAGGGCCGAAGCGGTTCAAGAAGATAACCGCAAAGCCAAAGCCGCCAACGTCACCCACAATACCTGCTGGAGATCGAGTCGATGATCTGTGGCCGGCTTCGTGGCTAAATGAGCGTCATTGCTTCTTGTGTTGCTCGACCCACTTGCCGTAAGCATTGATGAAGTTCTGCAAGAACGGTTTGACCGACTCGGACAGCTTGCCCGCTTCGTCGAATGCCGAGCCGGCACCGTTCAAGTAAGCTTCCGGTTGCTGCATGCACGGCACATCCAGAAACACCATGGACTGGCGCAGGTGATGGTTGGCACCAAAACCGCCGACAGCGCCCGGTGAAGCACTGATTACCGCCCCAGGCTTACCGCTCCAGGCACTCTTGCCATAAGGGCGCGATCCAACGTCGATCGCATTCTTCAGTGGTGCAGGTACCGAACGATTGTATTCGGGGGTCACGAACAGCACTGCGTCGGATGAACTCACGTGTTGTCGGAAAGTGCTGTAGGCTGCCGGCGGTGAAGCGCCATCGATGTCTTCGTTGTAGAGCGGCAGATCGCCGATTTCGACGATAGTAAGCTTGAGATTGGCAGGCGCCAGGTCGGCCAGGGCCAGCGCCACCTTGCGATTGATCGATTCCTTTCTCAAGCTGCCGACCAGTACGGCGATCGTATAGACGTTGCTCATGGAAGATTCTCGACTGTCCGATGGAAAGAGCTTGTAGTTATAGATGACGATTCAACCAGTGGGCGACCGAAAACGCCGCCCCTGACTATTTTTTTCCTGTAGGAAAACTTACCTCGCCCAACCACGGTCTACAGAGCCGCATATTGAGTGATTTATCTCCAGAGGTTCTAAGCAGATGGCAGCAGTACTCGTCGGTCAGTTCCATGCAAGAGACGCAGAAGGCCGTGTCTATTCCGTACATGAGTTCCAGGAATCCACCCCGTCGGCAGACGGCCTCACTGGCTCGGTGCCTGTCACCACTTATAAGCTGGCCATTGGCGATCGCGTCAAAAAGCTCGATGACAACCAGTTTCTGCTGGTGCAATCGGACGTCACCATCGTTCGCGAACCCGATACCCATGTCGGAAGTTTGCCGGAAACCACCGTCGTCTCATAACCCCGTGTTATGAGCAGAAGTCATATGCGCGCACTTGAGTTAGGATTCAGCCACTGACTCCCTCACCTGCTGAACATGGACTTCAAGCATGCGTTTACGTCATATCGAAGTGATCCAGGCGCTCCTGCAAACCGGTCACCTGGGCACCGCGGCCGAATGGCTACAGCTGCCTGTGGCCGAAGTCGAAGGCATTCTTCGCGACGCCGAGGATCAGTTGGGTTTCATGCTGTTTTCCAGCGTGCGTGGACGCCTGCAGGCCACGCGCGAGGCGCGGGAGTTGCAAGTTCAGATCGCCCACGTCTATGAAGCGCTCGAGCCGGTCCAGCGCCTGGCCAACAGTCTCAAGCAATATCAGGCTCCGCCCTTGCGGATCATTTGCACGCCGCCCTTGGCACAGCAGTTATTGCCCCAGAGCATTGCCGCCCTGCGCCGACGTCTCCCTGATGCGCCTTGCACCCTCCTGAGCCAACCCACCCGCGAGATCGTCAGAAGCCTGCTGCTGCGCGAAAGCGATCTGGGCCTGAGCCTGCATGATCCCGATCACGCCGACATTCATTGTCAGGTGATTGCCCAAGGCAAACTTCAGCTGCTGGCACCTCACGGTTGGTTGCAACCCAAACAAAAGTACATCTCGCTGCAGGACTTGGCCGGCCAATCGATGGTTGGCCTGGAGGGCCATGATCCGCTGAGTCCGGCGCTGGAGAACAAACTGCATGCCCTGCGCCCTGTCCCGGTCATTCAGACCCGCGTACAGACTCACCAGATGATGCGCAGCATGGTCGAGGCCGGTGAAGGCCTGGCCATCGTCGACCCTTTCACCGCCCTCGGGGCCAAATCGGCCGGGCTGGATGTCTGCCCGCTGGCGCCTGCCGTGCCGATCAGCCTGTATGCCTTGACCCTCAAGAGCGGCAAGCCATCACCGACGGTTCAGGCCTTACTCGGCATCATCACGGAACAAGCCGTGGCGATGCTGGCGAGCTAGGCAAGGTTTCCAGAGGGTTATCGAACAATCGATACCAGAACAGCGCCACTTCGGCGGTGTTCGGATCGATCCCGCGATAACGCAGATGATCGATCCCGCCGATCATATAACCGGAGCGCTCATAAAGCCGACAGGCATCCAAATTGTTGTTCTGGGTTTCGAGCATGATGCCCGGCAGCTTTTTTTTGCGGCTCCAGAACTGCGCCACATCCAGCAACGCCTTGGCCACACCATGGCGCCGCGCCGGCGCATGCACCGCCAACTCGTCGATATGGGCAAAGCCGTTCCAGTTGGTGCTGACCACCAGGTGACCCACCGGTTCATCATCGAGATAAGCCATGAAAATCGCGCTGTCAGCAGCATCGCGGAAACTGCTGAACTCTTCAGGATCGATGCCGTAGCACTTGCGATAGGGCGTGATCGGTGTCACGACCCACTGCTCAACCGGCTTGCCAATTTCGGCTGCGCCGTAGGCCACGACTTCAAAACTGAAATCACTGCCCCAGATGTAAGCGGCGAAGCCGTCGTCGGCAACGCGCACCGACAGCCCTGGATATTTCGGATTCATGAGTGGTTGCATACTGGGAAAGGTCCTCATTCCTTGATGCAATCGACGGTGTAATGCCGTCCATTGCCCTCGTCTTCGTGTTGCAAACCGTGCACATCAGCGACAAACCCCGGGAAACTGCTATCGAACGTGCGGGCGAATGCCAGGTAATCGATGATCGAGCGTGTCGACTCGGTAAAACGCTCGCCGGGCATGATCAACGGGATCCCCGGCGGGTACGGCACCAGCATCACCGCGGCGATCCGCCCATCCAGAGCATCGATCGACACCGCTTCAACCTCGCCACGCACCAATTGATCATAGGCGTCAGAGGGCTTCATGGCGATTTCCGGCAGCACCGTGTACATGCGCTTGAGGTGTTTGGCCGTGGCATTACTGCGGTAGCAAGCGTGCAATTGATCGCACAGATCGCGCAAACCCATGCCCCGATAGCGTGCGATATTCTCTTGCGCCACGCACGGCAGGCACGTCGCGAGGCTGACGTTGGCATCGTAGCTGCGCTTGAATTCCAGCAACTCGGTCAGCAAGGTGCTCCACTTACCCTTGGTGATGCCCATGGAGAACAGCACCAGGAATGAATACAGCCCGGTCTTTTCAACGACCAGCCCACGCTCCCAAAGGAATTTGCTGACCACCGCCGCCGGAATCCCACGCTCGCTAAGTGCGCCGCCGGCCGTCAGGCCCGGCATCACCAAAGTGACCTTGATCGGATCGAGTAGCACGTAGTCGTCGGTCACGCCGCCAAAGCCGTGCCAGTCGGCGTCGGGTTGCAGCAGCCAGTCTTGCGTGACAACCCGGTCGATGCCTTCCACCGACGGCGGCTGCCAGATGGAAAACCACCAATCGTCAGCGGCGATATGCTGGCGCAGATTGGCCAGCGCCCGACGGAAACTCAGCGCTTCGTCGAACATTTCCTGCAACAGCGAACGCCCGGCCGGCCCTTCCATCATGGCCGAAGCCACGTCCAGCGAAGCGATGATGCTGTACTGCGGCGAAGTGGAGATGTGCATCATGAACGCTTCATTGAAGCGATCCCGATCCAGTTGCCGCGCGCCGCCGTCCTGCACGTGAATCATCGACGCCTGGCTGAACGCCGCCAGCAGTTTGTGGGTGGAATGGGTGGTGAACACCAGCGGGCCGTCTTCACTGCGGGAAGTGCCCATGCCATAACGTCCGGCGAAGAATTCGTGAAACGCCGCGTAGGCGTACCAGGCTTCATCAAAGTGCAAGACCTCGACGCTGTTGCCCAGCTGCTGCTTGATCAGCTCAGCGTTGTAGCAGAGGCCGTCGTACGTCGAATTGGTCACCACCGCCAACTTGACCTTGGGCGCCCGGCCCTTGGTCAGCGGGCTGGCGTCGATTTTGGCCTGAATCGATTCGCGGCTGAATTCGCTCAACGGAATCGGGCCGATGATCCCCAGCTCATTGCGCTCCGGGCAGAGGTACAGCGGGATGGCGCCGGTCATAATGATCGAGTGCAGCACCGACTTGTGGCAGTTGCGGTCCACCAGCACCAAGTCATCGCGAGCGACCATCGAATGCCAGACGATTTTGTTGGCGGTCGAGGTGCCATTGATCACGAAGAACGTGTGATCGGCACCGAAGTTGCGGGCAGCACGGGCCTCCGCTTCTGCCAGCGGACCGGTGTGATCGAGCAAAGAACCGAGTTCCGGCACCGACACCGACAAGTCCGAACGCAGGGTATTCTCCCCGAAGAACTGGTGAAACGCCTGACCCACCGGGCTCTTGTGGTACGCCACGCCGCCGCCATGGCCGGGTGTGTGCCAGGAATAATTGGAGTCGGCAGTGTGCTGCACCAGCGCTTTGAAAAACGGCGGCAGCAGACCATCCAGGTATTTGCGCGCGGCTCGGGCCACCTGACGGGCCAGGAATGGCACGGTGTCTTCGAACAGATAAAGGATGCCGCGCAGCTGATTGAGCTCCGCCATCGCGTCGGCAGGTGCATTTTCCAGCGTCACTTGCTCACCAAGGGCGAAGATCGGCAAGTCAGGCGCACGAACCCGCGCCAGGCCGATCAGCTCGGCCATGTTGTGTAATAGATGAGAGTGTGTGCTGGCGTCTTCGGCCGCAATCAACATGCAGGAAAGACCGTGATGGGTCGAGGCGACCAAGCGCCCTTCGGTGTAATCCACCGCCGAGACAATGCTGAAGCCTTCCTGTTCCAGTTCCCGGGCGATGCCACGCACGCGGTCACCGGCGACGGTGTCGGCCTTGATGTCGCGATGGACGATCAGGACCGGGAATTTCAGATCTTTATACATGGGGCTCAGCATCCTGAGGCGGCAGACCGTGGTCCGCCAATCACCTCAGGGTAGAGGGTTCAAGCGCTTGTGGCGAGCGCGATGCCCTGATGTGGGTCAACGGATGCACCATCATGTGGCCAGCAACTCAGGCCTGAGCCTTGGCCTCGGCCAGTTGCTGCCAGAGCGATGGGGCGCCGGCGGATTTGGCGATGGCTTCCAGGCGTGCCACGTGTTGGGCCAGGTCATCTTCGCTGGCGCGAATAATTCGCGTCGGTTGACGATCGACCGGCAGACGGCGGATTTCGGTGGCCGAGTTATCTGCCCCTTCACCGGAACCATTGCCATCGGAGGCATTACCGGCCAGGGACAGGCTGGTCTGGCCGCCCGTCATGGTCAGGTAAACGTCGGCGAGGATCTCGGAGTCGAGCAAGGCGCCGTGCAGTTCACGACCGGAGTTGTCGACGCCATAACGTTTGCACAAGGCGTCGAGACTGTTGCGCTGCCCCGGGTGACGTCCCCGGGCCATCATCAGGGTGTCGAGGATCGAGCAGTGCTGCGTGATATCCGCACGGTCGTGCTGGCCCATCAAGGCGAATTCGTTGTTGATGAAACCAACGTCGAACGCCGCGTTATGAATGATCAGCTGCGCGCCCTTGATGAATTCAAAGAACTCATCGGCCACTTCAGTAAAGCGCGGCTTGCCCACCAAAAATTCGTTGGTGATGCCGTGGACGCCAATGGCGCCTTCATCACTCTCGCGGTCTGGTTGCAGGTAAACGTGGAAATGCCGGCCCGTCAGGCGCCGACCGATCAACTCGACACAGCCGATTTCGATAATCCGGTGGCCGTCGGTCACCGGCATGCCGGTGGTTTCGGTATCGAGTACAACGGATCTGGTGGCCATCAGTGCTCAGCTCTCAACGGGTCAATCGTGCAAAAGCGGCGATGTTAACACGCTCGCTGGGGTCTTTCAGGTGCACCGCGTCATCGTTCATCGCGAGCAAGCTCGGCTCCCACAGGGATCAAGCCTGCTTGTAACCGCGCACTTCATCCACGCCGCGGTTGGCCAATTGGTCGGCCCGTTCGTTGCCGTGATGGCCGATGTGGCCACGCACCCATTTCCAGGTGACGTTGTGGCGGTTGACCTGCTCATCGAGCAGCTTCCACAAATCAGCATTTTTCACCGGTTCTTTCGCCGCCGTTTTCCAGCCGCGCTTCTTCCAGTTGTCCATCCACTCGTTGATGCCTTTCATCACATATTGCGAGTCAGTCACGAGCAGTACGTCGCATGAGCGCTTGAGTTCTTCCAGGCCGCGGATCGCGCCCATCAGCTCCATGCGGTTGTTGGTGGTGTTGGCTTCGCCGCCCCACAGTTCTTTTTCAATGCCCTTGCACACCAGCAAAGCGCCCCAGCCGCCTGGGCCAGGATTGCCTTTACAGGCGCCGTCGGTGAAGAGTTCTACGCTATCGCTCATGCCAATCTATCCAGAAAATGCGGCGGCTCGCCGATCAGTGATCGACGATGCCCGAGGCCGGGGCGAACCCGGCCGGGAAAGTAAAAAATGTATTACGGATCGAGGCGGCGACGATTGACCTTGGCCATCGGCAATGGAATCAGCTTGCCCATCGGTTCGCGCCGCTCCTGACGGACGGGCCGCAGGCCCACCACGATCTTGCGCGCCACCAATAAATAGAAGCCGCCACCCGACAGTTGCCAGTCACCGGCCTTGCGCTCCCAACCGGCCAGACGAGCCTGCCAGGCGGGTGACGCAAGCGGCGGACGATAGCACCCGAAGCGGCGTTTCTCCAGCGCGAAACCCAGCAGATTGAGCCAGTCGCCGACCCGCGACGGGGAGATGCAGCGAGCCTTGCGCAAGGCGTCGTGAGCAAAAACGTGTCGCAAACCCCAGCTGCTCCAGGGATTGATCCCGACGATCAGCAGATGCCCGCCGGGCCGCACGCTACTCGCCGCTTCACGCAGCAAACCGTGGGGCGACAGGCAGAAATCCAGCCCATGCTGCAACACCACCACGTCGGCGGCATGCTCGCTCAAAGGCCACGCCTGCTCTTCGCAGACGATCTCGACACCCGGCAACGGCGCACCGAGCCGCACATTGCGCTGGACTTGCGGCGCCGACGGCGGTGTCTGGGCCGACGGGCCGTAATGCACCAGGTAACCGCCAAAGAAGCGTCCCAACTCGTCTTCGAGCATGCGACGTTCTTCGTCCAGCAGAAATTGCCCAATGGGGCCGGACAGCCATTCACGGGCCGCGCTGATCAATGTCAGCCACTCAGGATCAGCCTGAGCGAACGCTTTATCGGTCATTGCATTCTCCAACGCGCCAGGAAGTTCTAAGATGCACCATTGTTTTCCGCTTGGCGAATCCGACGATGATACAGATCAGTGCCCTGCCCGCCTTCACCGACAACTACATCTGGTTGTTACAAGACCACCGCACCCAGCGCTGCGCAGTGGTCGATCCGGGCGATGCCGCGCCCGTGCAGGCCTGGCTCGCAGCGCATCCGGGTTGGGTGTTGAGTGATATTCTGATCACTCACCATCATCATGACCACGTCGGCGGCGTCGAGCAGCTTAAAAAAGCGACAGACGCGAAAGTCTACGGTCCGGCGAGCGAAACCATCCCGGGCCGGGACGTGGCGCTCAAGGACAACGACCGCGTCACCGTGCTGGGCTGGGACTTCGATATCTTTGCCGTCCCCGGTCACACCCTGGGGCATATTGCCTATTACCATCACGGTTTGCTGTTCTGCGGTGACACGCTGTTTGCCGCGGGTTGCGGGCGCTTGTTCGAAGGCACACCGGAGCAAATGCACGCCTCGCTTGCCCGCCTCGCCGCCCTGCCTGAAGATACGCAGGTCTACTGCACCCATGAATACACCCTGAGCAACCTGAAATTTGCCGCAGCGGTCGAACCGGGCAATCCGGACACCGCCGCACGTCTGGAAAAAGTCACCGCACAACGTGAAGCCGGAATCATCACGCTGCCCTCTACTCTGGCGCTTGAAAAGCTTACCAACCCGTTTTTGCGGGTCGACGAAACATCCGTTAAAGAAAAAATGGACGAACGGAACGGAACCGATAACCGGGCTCCGAGTGCGGTTTTTGCTGCTCTTCGGGCTTGGAAAGATAAGTTCTAAGTAGCCATCCCGTTGGTACAAAAATTCTGAATGGTTGACCTCAGGGGGTACGCTTTCTAGAATCGCCCGACATTTTTGCCCGGAACTTACTTCCAGCCAATGTCGTCATCTATTCGTAAAGCCATCAATTCAGACGCATTGACCCGCTTGGCTCAAGCCATCGCGGTGGCTGTGTCCGCCACATTGGCGGGCTGTTCAAGCCATGTGCCGCAAACCGACGCGGCACACACTCCGAATATCGCCGCCCGAGCCAAGCAGAAGCCTATCTGGCTCAGTGAAAAACCGACTCCACAAGCTCCACAAGATGTCTGGGAGCGCATGCGCCAGGGCTTCCAGTTGCAGGACAGCCTGGGTGTCAACCCGCGCATCGAGCAACAGCGCCTGTGGTTCGCCAGCAACCCGTCCTTCCTCGAAAATGCCGGCGAACGCGGCAGCCTCTACATCCACTACATCGTCGAACGCCTTGAAGAACGCAACATGCCGCTGGAACTGGCGTTATTGCCCGTGATTGAGAGCGCCTACAACCCGATGGCCTATTCCCGGGCCAACGCGGTTGGCTTGTGGCAATTCATCCCCTCCACCGGGCGTTACTTCAACCTGCGTCAAACCCGTTTTTATGATGGCCGTCGCGATATCACCGCCTCGACCACCGCGGCCATGGATTACCTGACCCGCCTGCACGACATGTTCAACGGCGACTGGCTGCTGGCCCTGGCGGCCTACAACGCTGGCGAAGGCACGGTCAGCCGGGCCATCGAGCGTAACGAAAAGCTCGGTTTGCCGACCGATTACTGGAACCTGCCACTGCCGGCCGAAACCCAGGCCTACGTGCCGAAGTTGCTGGCGTTGTCGCAAGTGGTGCTGGCGCCCGAAGCCTACGGCGTGAACCTGAACCCGATCGCCAACGAACCGTACTTCCAGGTCGTCGAAATCAACCAGCGCATGGACCTGTCCAAGGTCGCCGCGGTGGCCAACATCGACGAAGACGAACTGTTTCAGCTCAACCCGGCCTTCAAGCAACGCACCACCATCGATGGCCCTCAGCATTTGCTGGTGCCAACATCCAAGGCGCAACTGCTGACGGCCAGTCTCTCGACCATGCGTCCTGAGGAGCTGATCAGCAAGAAGCCGCTCAAGCCAGTATTCGAAGGCGCAGACGACTCCGAAATTGCCAGCCTCAAACGCGCTTACCGCGTTAAACGCGGCGACAACCTCGGCACCATCGCCAAGGCTAACAAAGTCGATATCAAGGACCTGCAGCGCTGGAACAAACTGACCGGCAAGAACCTCAAGGTCGGCCAGACGCTGGTCATGCAGGACACCACCAAGCGCAGTTCCGGGCGCACCACCACCGTAGTGGCGGCCAACACCAAGAAGTCGCAGACCCAGTACAAGGTCAAGCAAGGCGATTCGCTGTACATGGTGGCCAAGCGTTTCAACGTTGAAATGCAGCACCTCAAGCGCTGGAACCCGCGTGTCGGTCAGGCGCTCAAACCGGGCCAGATGCTGACGGTGTATTCGCCGCACTAAAATGAGCCCCTGACTTCAGGGGCTTTTTTTGCTCAAAAGGTTGCCCTAAATTCCTGTAGCAGCTGGCGAAGCCTGCGTTCGGCTGCGCAGCAGTCGTAAAACCTGAGAATGCAGTTTGCCTGAAACACCGCGAGTACCGAATTCACGACTGCTTCGCAGCCGAACGCAGGCTTCGCCAGCTGCTACAGGGGGGCCGGGTTGGCAATTAACAACGCATTAAGCACCCGTCTTTTTCCTGTCGATACAAGCTGTTACTGTACGGGCCACAAAGCCCAAGCCGCCTGGATCGGATCTCTGACTTGAAGCGTCCCCTCCTCCTGCTCCTGATCAGCCTGGCCTTGAGCTGCCCCGCAAGCGCGACGATCAGCGAAAGCCATGGTTATGCGCAGTTCGGCACGCTCAAGTACCCGGCCAGATTTACCCACTTCGACTGGGTCAACCCGCAAGCGCCCAAGGGCGGTACGTTGCGGGTGATGGCGTTTGGCACCTTCGATACGCTCAATCCCTACACCTTCAAGGGCTCAAGTCCGGTTTCCACGCCGAATTTCTCGCAATACGGCATCAATGAGCTCAACGAACCACTGATGGTCGGCACCGGGCAGTACGCGCCGTCCGGCGATGAACCGACCTCCAGCTATGGCCTGATCGCCCAATCCGTGGAGTACAGCGAGGACCGCAGCTGGGTGGTGTTCAACCTGCGCCCCGAAGCGCGTTTCCACGATGGCACGCCGATCACCGCCTATGACGTGGCATTCTCCTACCGTTTGTTGCTCAAGGAAGGCCATCCGCAGTACCGCACCAACCTTCAGGAAGTGTCGCGAGTCGACATCCTCAACTCGCAGCGCATTCGTTTTGTCTTCAAACGCGCCGGCAATCCGTTGCTGATCCTGCGCCTGGGCGAATTGCCGGTGTTGCCCCAGCATTACTGGAAAGGTCGTGACTTCAAGGCCACCACCTTCGAACCGCCACTGGGCAGTGGACCGTATCGCATCACGTCGGTAGAGCCTGGGCGCCAGATCGTTTTCCAACGGGTCAAGGAATACTGGGGCAAAGACCTGCCGGCCAATCGCGGCAAATACAACGTCGACCGCATGGAAGTCGAGTTCTACCGCGACAGCGACGTTGCCTTCGAAGCCTTCAAGGCCGGCGAATTTGACATCTATATCGAGCACCAGGCGAAGAACTGGAACAACGGTTACCACTTCCCGGCGGTGCGACGCGGCGACGTCATCAAGGCGCAAATCGCGCATCAGATCCCGACCCAGACCCAGGGCCTGTTCATGAACACCCGGCGCCCGACCTTCTCCGAGACCAAGGTCCGTGAAGCCCTGGGCCTGATGTTCGACTTCGAGTGGACCAATCGCACCCTGTTCAGCGGCGCTTACAAACGCGCCATGAGCTACTACCCCAACAGCGAGTTCTCCGCCACCGGCCTTCCGGTCGGCCATGAATGGTTGATGCTCAAGCCGTATCGCGAGCAGTTGCCCGCCAAGCTGTTCACCGAGCCGTTCAGCCTGTCGCAGACCCAAGGGCGCGGCATTCCCCGGGAAACCATGCGCAAAGCCCTGGGACTGCTCGCCGAGGCCGGCTGGAAGCTTAACGGCCAGCACGTTCAGAACGCCGTTGGCCAACCGTTGCGATTCGAAATTCTGCTGGTCAACCCGAACCTGGAACGCATCCTTCAGCCTTTCGTCGAAAACCTCGCCAACATCGGCATCGATGCTCAGCTGCGCACGGTCGATCGCGCCCAGTACAAGCAACGCCTCGATCAGTTCGATTTCGACATGATCCTGATGACCCTCAACCAGACGCTCAGTCCGGGCCTGGAACAATGGCAGTACTTCCATTCCAGCCAGGTCGGGGTCAAGGGCAGCAAAAACTACGCCGGCATCGCCAATCCGGTGGTCGACCATTTACTCGAACAATTGCTCGCCGCCCAGACCCGCGATGAACAGGTCGCCGCCGGCAAGGCCCTGGACCGGGTGTTGCTGTGGCAGCACTACATCATTCCCAACTGGTACCTCAATTATCACCGCCTGGCCTACCGCAACCGGTTCGCCTTCGTCACCACGCCGCCCTACACGTTGGGCCTGAGCGCGTGGTGGCTGAAATCTTCGGAGAAAGATCGATGAACCCCGTACGTGCCCTGCTCTTGCACGCCAGCGGTCTGTTGTTCGCCGGGCTGGCCTGCGCCGCCCCGCAACATGCCCTGACCCTGTACAACGAGCCGCCGAAATACCCGGCCGACTTCAAACATTTCGATTACGTGAACCCCGATGCGCCCAAGGGCGGGGTCTTCCGTCAAGCCGGTTTCGGCGGCTTTGACAGCCTCAATCCCTTCATCAGCAAGGGTGTCGCGGCCGACGACATCAGCATGATCTACGACACCCTGGCCAAACAGGGCCTGGATGAACCGTTCACCGAGTACGGTCTGGTCGCCGGCAAAATCGAAAAAGCCCCGGACAACAGCTGGGTGCGTTTCTACCTGCGCCCCGAAGCGCGCTTCCACGACGGGCATCCGATGCGCGCCGAGGACGTGGTGTTCAGCTTCCAGACCCTGATCAAGGACGGCGCGCCGCTGTACCGCGGTTACTACAGCGATGTCGAGGAAGTGGTCGCTGAAGACCCGCTGACGGTGCTGTTCAAGTTCAAACACACCAACAACCGTGAGTTACCGCTGATCCTCGGCCAGTTGCCGGTGTTGCCCAAGCATTGGTGGGCAACTCGCGATTTCAACAAGGGCAACCTGGAAATGCCGTTGGGCAGCGGCCCGTACAAGGTCAGTGAAGTGAAGGCCGGGCGTTCGGTGCGCTATGAGCGGGTCAAGGATTACTGGGGCAAGGACCTACCGGCCAACCGCGGCTTCTACAACTTCGACGTCATGACCACCGACTACTACCGCGACAACACCGTGGCCCTGGAAGCGCTCAAGGCCGGGCAGTTCGATTACTGGCTGGAAATGGCCGCGAAGAACTGGGCGAACGCCTACAACATCCCCGCCGTCACCGAGGGCCGGCTGATCAAGGAACAGATCCCGAACAGCAACCCGACCGGCATGCAAGGCTTCGTATTCAACCTGCGCCGCCCGGTGTTCCAGGACGTGCGCGTGCGTCAGGCCCTGACCCTGTTGCTGGACTTCGAATGGACCAACAAGCAGCTGTTCAACGGCGCCTACGTCCGCACCCGCAGTTTTTTCGAAAACTCAGAAATGGCCGCCACTGGCCTGGCGGATGCCGATCAACTGGCGATCCTCGACCCGTTCCGCGGCAAGGTTCCCGAGCAGGTGTTCAGCGAGGCGTTCCAGAACCCGGTGACCGACGCCAGCGGCATGATTCGCGCCCAACAGCGCAAAGCCTATCAACTGCTGCAAGAGGCGGGCTGGCGGATCGTCGATGACAAGATGGTCGACGCCAATGGCAAACCGGTGACTATCGAATTCCTGTTGGCCCAGACCGAATTCGAGCGGGTGCTGCTGCCGTTCAAGCGCAACCTCAGCGACCTGGGCATCGACCTGGTGATCCGCCGGGTCGACGTCTCGCAGTACATCAACCGCGTACGCTCCCGGGACTTCGACATGATCGTCGGCAGCTTCCCGCAGTCCAATTCACCGGGCAACGAACAGCGTGAATTCTGGATGTCCGCTGCCGCCGACAAACCCGGCAGCCGCAACTCCATGGGCCTGAAAGACCCGGTGGTGGACCAATTGGTCGAGCAACTGATCAACGCCGATTCGCGCAAAAGCCTGGTAGCCCACGCCCGCGCGCTGGACCGCGTGCTGCAATGGGGCTATTACGTGATCCCCAACTGGCACATCAAGACCTGGCGCGTAGCCTATTGGAACCACATTGGTCACCCGAAAATATCACCCAAGTACGACATCGGCATTAACACCTGGTGGGTCAAGCCTGACGCGAAACCTGCGGTAGAAGTCGAAACCAAACTGCAAGCCGACCCTGCGGGCACGGAGTAATCAGATGCTGGCGTATATTTTTCGGCGACTGCTGCTGATCATCCCGACCTTGCTCGGCATTTTGCTGATCAACTTCGTGATCATCCAGGCCGCTCCCGGCGGGCCGGTGGAGCAGATGATCGCCAAGCTCGAGGGCTTCGAAGGCGCCACCAGCCGCATCGCCGGCGGCGGTGCCGAAGTCTCGGTGGCCGGCTCCGCCTATCGCGGCGCCCAGGGCCTGGACCCGATGCTGGTCAAGGAAATCGAACACATGTACGGATTCGATAAATCGGCGCCGGAACGCTTGTGGATCATGATCAAGAACTACGCGACCCTGGATTTCGGCGACAGCTTCTTCCGCGACGCCAAGGTCATCGACCTGATCAAGGAAAAAATGCCGGTGTCGATCTCCCTCGGGCTGTGGAGCACGCTGATCATGTACCTGGTGTCGATCCCGCTGGGGATCGCCAAGGCGACACGACACGGCAGCCACTTCGACGTCTGGACCAGCTCATTGATCATCGTCGGCTACGCGATCCCGGCGTTTCTGTTTGCCATCCTGCTGATCGTGGTGTTCGCTGGGGGCAGCTATTTCGACTGGTTCCCGCTCAGAGGGCTGACCTCCAACAACTTCGACGAGTTGAGCATGGGCGGCAAGATTCTCGATTACTTCTGGCACCTCGCGTTGCCAGTCACCGCACTGGTGATCGGCAACTTCGCGACCATGACGCTGCTGACCAAAAACAGCTTCCTCGACGAAATCAACAAGCAGTACGTGGTCACCGCCAAGGCCAAGGGCCTGACCCATCACCGCGTGCTCTACGGCCATGTGTTCCGCAACGCCATGCTCTTGGTGATCGCCGGGTTCCCGTCGGCGTTTATCGGCATCTTCTTCACCGGCTCGTTGCTGGTGGAGGTGATCTTTTCCCTCGACGGTCTCGGGCTGATGAGTTTTGAGGCCGCGATCAACCGCGATTATCCAGTGGTCTTTGGCACGCTGTTCATCTTTACCCTGCTGGGCCTGGTGGTAAAACTCATCGGCGACCTCACGTACACCTTTGTCGATCCGCGCATCGACTTCGAAAGCCGGGAGCATTGAGATGAATCTCTCCCCTCTCAATCGCCGACGTTTCGAACTGTTCAAGGCCAACAAGCGTGGCTGGTGGTCGCTGTGGCTGTTTCTGCTGCTGTTTGGGCTGAGCCTCGGTGCTGAGCTGATCGCCAACGACAAACCGCTGGTGGTGCACTACGACAACGGCTGGTACTTCCCGGCGCTCAAGCGTTACCCGGAAACCACCTTCGGCGGCGAATTCCCGCTGGAAGCCAACTACAAGAGCCCGTACATCCGCGCATTGCTCAAGGAAAAAGACGCCTGGGTCCTGTGGGCGCCGATTCCCTACAGTTACCAAAGCATTAACTACGACCTGAAAGTCCCGGCTCCGGCGCCACCTTCGACCGACAACCTGTTGGGTACTGACGATCAGGGTCGAGATGTGTTAGCCCGGGTGATTTACGGCTTCCGGATTTCGGTGTTGTTTGCGCTGACGCTGACCATCCTCAGCTCGATCATCGGTGTGATTGCCGGGGCCTTGCAGGGTTTCTACGGCGGCTGGGTGGATTTGGCCGGACAACGCTTTCTGGAGATCTGGTCCGGGTTGCCGGTGCTGTACCTGCTGATCATTCTCGCCAGTTTCGTCCAGCCGAATTTCTGGTGGCTGCTGGGTATCATGCTGCTGTTCTCGTGGATGAGCCTGGTGGACGTGGTCCGCGCCGAATTCCTGCGAGGGCGTAATCTGGAATACGTGCGCGCCGCGCGGGCGTTGGGAATGCAGAATGGTGCGATCATGTTCCGCCACATCCTGCCCAACGCCATGGTCTCGACCATGACCTTCATGCCGTTCATCCTGACCGGCGCCATCGGCACCCTGACCGCTCTCGACTTTCTGGGCTTCGGTCTGCCGCCCGGCGCACCGTCTCTCGGTGAATTGGTGGCCCAGGGCAAATCCAATCTGCAAGCGCCGTGGCTCGGCATGAGCGCGTTTGCGGTGCTGGCGTTGATGTTGAGTTTGCTGGTGTTCATCGGCGAGTCCGCTCGCGATGCCTTCGACCCGAGGAAGTGAAATGAATCAGGACAATCTGATCGAAGTGCGCGACCTGTCCGTCGAATTCGTCGTTGGCGAGCGTGTTCAACGGGTGGTCGAAGGTGTGAGCTTCGATATCAAGCGCGGGGAAACCCTGGCGCTGGTGGGTGAAAGTGGCTCCGGCAAATCGGTGACTGCTCACTCGATCCTGCGGTTGCTGCCCTACCCGCTCGCCCGGCATCCGTCCGGGACCATCGAGTATTCCGGGCAAAACCTTCTGAGCCTGAAAGAGAAAACCATCCGTCACATCCGCGGCAACCGGATCGCGATGATCTTCCAGGAGCCGATGACCTCGCTCAATCCGCTGCACTCAATCGAGAAACAAATCAACGAGGTGTTGAGCACCCACAAGGGCCTGATCGGCAAAGTCGCGACCCAGCGCACGCTGGAGTTGCTGGAAATGGTCGGCATCCCGGAGCCCGAGAAGCGCCTCAAGGCCCTGCCCCACGAATTGTCTGGCGGCCAGCGTCAGCGGGTGATGATTGCCATGGCCCTGGCCAACGAGCCGGAACTGCTGATCGCCGACGAACCGACCACCGCGCTGGACGTGACCGTTCAGCTGAAAATCCTCGAATTGCTCAAAGAATTACAGGCCCGATTGGGCATGGCGCTGCTACTGATCAGTCACGATTTGAACCTTGTGCGAAGAATTGCGCATCGCGTATGTGTCATGCAGCGCGGTTGCATCGTCGAACAGGCATCGTGCGAAGAGTTGTTCCGCGCGCCGCAGCATCCGTACACTCGGGAACTGCTGGCAGCGGAGCCCAGCGGGACGCCTGCGACCAACGTTATTGGCCCGCCATTGCTGCAAGTCGAGGACCTGAAAGTCTGGTTCCCGATCAAGAAGGGCTTTCTGAAAAAAACCGTCGACCACATCAAAGCGGTGGACGGGATCAATTTCAGCCTGCCTCAAGGCCAGACCTTGGGGATTGTGGGAGAAAGCGGTTCAGGCAAGTCGACACTGGGTTTGGCGATTTTGCGGCTGATCGGTAGCAAAGGCGCCATCCGTTTTGAAGGCAAGCAGCTAGACTGCCTGACGCAGCAACAGGTTCGGCCGCTGCGTCGGGAGATGCAGGTGGTGTTTCAGGACCCGTTCGGCAGCCTGAGCCCACGGATGTGCGTGAGCCAGATCGTCGGCGAAGGCCTGCGGATCCACAAGATGGGCACCGAGGCGGAACAGGAACAAGCGATTATTGCGGCACTCAAGGAGGTAGGTCTGGACCCGGAAACCCGGCACCGCTACCCCCACGAATTTTCCGGCGGGCAGCGGCAGAGAATCGCCATTGCCCGGGCATTAGTGCTAAAACCGGCGTTGATTCTGCTGGACGAGCCGACTTCGGCCCTCGACCGGACCGTGCAACGCCAAGTGGTGGAGCTGCTGCGCTCACTGCAAACCAAGTACAACCTGACGTATCTGTTTATCAGCCATGACCTGGCTGTCGTCAAGGCGCTGAGCCACCAGCTGATGGTGGTCAAGCAAGGCCAAGTGGTCGAACAGGGAGACGCGCAAAGTATCTTTGCGGCCCCCAAACATCCGTATACACAGCAGTTGCTGGAAGCCGCTTTCCTGGTTCCAGCCACTGCGTAATAACCTGAAAGAGAGGAGCAACACATGGGTTTTCTCGCCGGTAAGCGCGTACTGATCGTCGGTGTCGCCAGCAAGCTGTCCATCGCATCCGGCATCGCTGCCGCCATGCATCGCGAGGGCGCTGAGCTTGCCTTCACTTATCAGAACGACAAACTCAAGGGTCGTGTCGAAGAGTTCGCACAAAGCTGGGGTTCCAACCCTGACCTGTGCTTCCCGTGCGACGTGGCCAGCGATGAAGAAATCGCCAAGGTCTTCGTTGAGCTGGGCAAGAAGTGGGACGGCCTGGACTGCATCGTGCATTCCGTTGGCTTCGCCCCGGGCGACCAACTGGACGGCGACTTCACCGAAGCCACCACCCGTGAAGGTTTCCGCATCGCTCACGACATCAGCGCCTACAGCTTCGTGGCCCTGGCCAAAGCTGGCCGCGAAATGATGAAAGGCCGCAACGGCAGCCTGCTGACCCTGTCGTACCTGGGCGCCGAGCGCACCATGCCGAATTACAACGTCATGGGCATGGCCAAGGCTTCCCTGGAAGCTGGCGTTCGTTACCTGGCCGGTTCCCTGGGCCCGGACGGCACCCGCGTCAACTGCGTATCGGCTGGCCCGATCCGCACCCTCGCCGCTTCCGGCATCAAGAACTTCCGCAAAATGCTGGCCGCCAACGAAGCGCAAACCCCGCTGCGTCGCAACGTCACCATCGACGAAGTCGGCAATGCCGGCGCCTTCCTGTGCTCGGACCTGGCGTCCGGCATCAGCGGCGAAATCATGTACGTGGACGGTGGTTTCAACACCACAGCCATGGGCAGCCTCGAAGAGTAATCTTCGGTCAGCCAATAGAAAAACCCGCCTTTCCAGGCGGGTTTTTTGTGCCCGAAATTCCAAGAACAGCCCGCTCCCACAGGGAATTTGTGATTAAACATCGACTTGTGTCAGGCAGCTGGAAAACAGCTGCTGGATCGGCTGTGTGCGCTGACTGTAACGCTGCAACACGACGATCTCGCGGTAGAACGTCAACGCCCCCAAAGGGATGATCCGAACCTTCGCCCCATGCTCAAGCCAAGGAATTGTCGGCGCAGGTCATTCGCCGGGAGCCGTTCGTGCTGATTGCGAATCTGCGCGCTGACGGCCGACTGGGTAAGGCCGATGTGCATTCCGGCTGCGGCAAAAGTGCCGTAGCGCGTCACGGCAATGAAGGTTTTCAGTTCCCGCAGCATGACCTTCTCGATTGATCGAAATAATTTGAGCTCGATGTGAAAATTATCGTCCCTCAATCAAAAAGCACAGGGCTAAACTCAGTCTGAATCCAGACAGTCGAGGCACTTGCGATGCAACTCTCCCCTTTTCACTTGGCCATCCCGGTTTACGACCTGACCGCCGCGCGGAATTTTTATGGCGAAGTCTTCGGCCTGGAAGAAGGTCGCTCAAGCGATCATTGGGTCGATTTCAATTTTTTCGGCCATCAGTTGGTCATTCACCTCGCACCGAAAAACGCGTCTCAAGAAGCCGCGCACACCAATGCTGTCGACGGTCATGACGTGCCCGTCCCGCATTTCGGTGTGGTGTTGGGAATGGCGCAATGGGAAGCGCTGGCCCAGCGACTGAAATCCCTCGACACCCGATTCGTGATCGAACCGGGCATTCGCTTTCAAGGATTGGTGGGTGAGCAAGCGACGATGTTTCTCTTCGATCCGTGCGGCAACGCACTTGAGTTCAAGGCATTCAAGGATGTGGGTCAGTTGTTTGCCAAGTGAACGCATCGGCCTGTGCCAGCAGCTCCTCGATCGAGCCGGGTAGCTGAGGGCTGCACTCGATTTGCCCGATGCTGAAGCGGATGTCATAACCGCGATGCACCGTGGCATTGCGCTCTTCAAGTATTTCTTCGAGCCGCGCCTTGATAGCGGGTATCTCCACAACGCTTGAGCCGGTCAGTAACGCGACGAACTTGTCGTTACCCAGTCGGCCGATCACATCGCTCTCGCGAAAGGCAATGCGCAGCACATCAGCGAAGCTTTTCAGGGCTTTGTCGCCCTCGGCACGACCATAGAGATAGTTGATGTGCTTGAAGCCTTCAATATTGAAGAGCAGCACCGTCGCTGGCTTTTCCAGGTGCTGGCAGGCCTCCAGCCCTTGTTGGGCCAGCGCTGTAAAACCGTGTCGATTGGAGAGCAGCGTCAATTCGTCCATGCTCGCCATCTGCACGCCCATCAGTTCCTCCTCGGCCTTGCGGGCCAGGTCACGCAGCAGTTCGCGCTCCTGCAGTGGCGTACGCAACGGGTCAGCGCACGCGCCTGGTTTTACCGGTTTCCCTGGGATCAGCATTGCTCACTCCATTGGCGGGTATGTTTCTTAGAGTCGTCCATACCCGGTTTGACTCCCTGTAAACGGACCGCCGGTCAACTACCCAGTACCGGACACGGCCCTCCAGCGTCTGCCCAGATCTTGAACTGGGTGACGAAAATCTCGTGCGGCACCGGTACCGGCGCCCTTCCCTGACCCGGATTCCAGCCCCAAAGCACCAATTTGTCGTCGCTGACGTGCTTGATCAGCGCGGCGAAATCGCGGTCGCCGTTGCTGGAGCGATCCTTGATCATTGCGCACAACTTATCGGCCGGCAGACCGATCCAAGCCATTTTGTGCGCAGCGGGTGGCAGGCTCCAGTGCGGTGCTCCCGGTGGGGTGTTAGCGCCATAACTGGCCGGCGGATTACTGTCGGCGTGGCAAGTAGCGCAGGGCAAACCCGCCGCGCCCTTGCCGTCCATGCCCCGCACAACGTTCATTGCGTGGGGAATCCCGGCATCGAATTGCAATGGCGAATCGCCGGGAATATGGCAGTTCTGGCAACGCGGGCTCTGAAAGACCTTTTGCACCGTATCGAACGCCTTGATGGCGTCCTTATCGTCAGCGAACAGGTCCTCGGCGTAACCGATCAGGCCGATCAATACCACCGCGCCAAGAATCAGATGTCGTCTCATCTCACACCCCCGACAGTTGCAGCGGCAGTTCGCGCAAGCGCTGCCCGGTCAGGGCAAACACCGCGTTGGCCACTGCCGGCGCCGTGGGCGGCACACCGACCTCGCCGATGCCGCCGGGTTTGTCGCTGCTGGGCACGATATGCACTTCGACCACCGGCATTTCGTTGAGCCGCAGCACCTGATAGTCGTGGTAATTGGACTGCACCACTTGCCCGTTCTTGAAGGTCAGTTTGCTGTGCAAAGTAAATCCGAGGCCGAACGTGATGGCCGACTCCATTTGCGCCGCGATGCTCATCGGGTTGACCGCAATGCCGCAATCCACTGCGCACACCACCCGGTGTACGCGGATCGCCAGGTTGTCCTGGGACACCTCGGCCACCTGGGCAACGTAACTGCCGAAGGACTCATGCACCGCGACACCCAACGCATGGCCGTCCGGCAGTGGCGCCTTCCAATCGGCTTTTTCGACGGCCAGGTTCAGCACGCCAAGATGCCGTGGATGGTCCTTGAGCAAGGTTCGCCGGTATTCGACCGGATCCTTGCCGGCAGCCGTGGCCAGTTCGTCGATCAGCGACTCCATCACGAACGCGGTGTGGGTGTGCCCTACCGAACGTAGCCAGAGCACACGGATGCCGGTTTGCGGAGAATGCAGATCAACCTGGTGATTGGCCAACCCCTCAAGGTAAGGGCTGTCGGCGACCCCTTCGACAGAGGTTTTGTCGATGCCATTCTTGACCATGGTCGCCTCGAATGACGTGCCCGCCATGATCGACTGCCCGACCATGACATGCTTCCAGGCGATCGGCATCCCGTCGGCATCGAGGCCGATGCGTGCCTGATGGAGGAACGCCGAACGGTAGTACCCGCCGCGGATGTCGTCCTCCCGGGACCAGACGGTTTTCACCGGCGCGCCCGCTGCTTTGGCGACTTCCACGGCTTCAGCGACAAAGTCCGAGGTCGGATTGGCCCGGCGACCGAAACCGCCGCCCAGAAACTCGGTATGAATCTCCACCTGCTCGGGTTTGAGCCCGGTGATTTTCCCCGCGATCATTTGATCCAGCGTCTGGAATTGAGTGCCGGTCCAGATTTCGCATTTGTCCTGGGTGATTTTCACCGTGCAATTGAGCGGCTCCATCGGCGCGTGGGCCAGGTACGGCACGCTGTACTCGACATCAATGGTCTTCGCTGCTTTACCCAGGCTGGCCGCGACATCACCGGCCTGACTGGCCGACATGCCAGGGGTGGCGGCGAGTTTGCGGAAGCTTTCCAGTAGCTTCTCACTGTCGAGTCCGGTGTTCGGCCCCAGATCCCAATCGACCTTCAACGCATCGCGCCCCAGCTTCGCCGCCCAGTAATGATCGGCAATCACCGCCACCCCGGTGGGCACCTGCACGACTTTGTGCACGCCCGGTATCGCCAGCGCTTCGGCGCCTTCGAAGGATTTGACGCTGCCGCCGAACACCGGTGAACGCGCGACCATGGCGGTCATCAGCCCGTCGAACTGCACGTCCATGCCGAACTTGGCGCGGCCGGTGATTTTTTCCGGCGTGTCCAGGCGCTTGGTCGGTTTGCCTATGAGTTTCCAGTCCTTGGATTCCTTGAGCTTAATCGACGCCGGATCCGGCACCGGTAACTTGCCGGCGTCATCGGCCAGTTCGCCGTAGGTGGCGCGTTTGTCGCCGGCAATCACCACACCCGATTCGGTGCGAATCTCGGAAGGTGCGACGTTGAAGCGTTTAGCGGCCGCGTCGATCAACATCAAACGCGCTGCGGCACCGGCCTGACGGTAACGGTCGAATTCCATCCAGGTCGAGGTCGAACCACCGGTAATTTGCATCCCGCCGAACCCGGCCATACCGTACTCGGCTGCCGAGGCCGGCGAATGTTCTACACGGATCTTCGACCAGTCGGCGTCCAGTTCTTCGGCGATCAACAGGGTCAGGCCGGTCCAGATGCCTTGGCCCATTTCCGAATGGCCGAGCAGTACGGTGACGCTGTTGTCATTGCCGATCCGTAAAAACGCATTGGGCGCGAAAACATTGCCTTGGTTCTCGGCGCTGAGGGCAAAGCGATGGGCACCAGGGATGACAAATGCCACCACCAGACCACCGCCCAGCAACGCGCTGCCCTTGAGAAAACCACGGCGCGACAGAGGATTGAGGCTGTTCATTGCTCAGACTCCCTTCAATGTGGCATCAACCAATCTCGGCGGCGCGTTTGACCGCTGCACGGATTCTTGGGTAGGTGCCGCAGCGGCAGATGTTGCCGGACAACGCCTGATCAATGTCGCTGTCGGTGGGTCGAGGAATCTTCGCCAGCAAGGCCGCCGCCGACATGATCTGCCCGGACTGGCAGTAACCGCACTGGACCACATCGAGTTCGGCCCAGGCTTGTTGCACCGGGTGTGAACCGTCGGTGGACAGGCCTTCGATAGTGAGGATTTTTTGCCCGTGGGCCACGGCCGTGGCGGGGGTGATACAGGAGCGCAGCGGCGCGCCGTCGACGTGCACGGTGCAGGCCCCGCATTGGGCCATGCCGCAACCGAATTTGGTGCCGGTCAGGTGCGCGACATCGCGCAGGACCCACAGTAGCGGCATGTCTGCGGGGACATCCAGCGCCTGGTCCTTGCCATTGATGTTGAGGGTCAGCATTGCGAATGTCCTCAGACTCACGGTGACGCCTTATTTTTTTGGGTCGGCGTTATCCTTTCAGCTAAGCGCAAATTGCCGGGCGAGACAGGTTCATCGACCACCGGTCACACAAAGGCCGAGTTCTTTGTAGCAGCTGCCGAGCCTGCGAGGCTGCGTCCGGCGACGAAGTCGTCGTAAACCCTATACGCGAGGTTCTCCTGACACACCGCGTTGCCTGGTTTCACGACGACTTCGTCGCCGGACGCAGCCTCGCAGGCTCGGCAGCTGCTACGGACCGTGTTATGGCTTAGAAGTCGGTGGACACTGACAGCTCACGCCAAGTCTGCAACTCATCGGCGACGAAGGTGTTCTTGGCTTCGATCGCCGCGACACAGTCGCTGCCTAGCGGTAAGCGCAGCGGGGCTTTCTGCGCTTCCACCAGGGTGATCATGGCCTGGGCGAGCTTGTCCGGATCACCCGACTGATTCAGGATCACTTTGATACCCAGCGGCTCCAGCTCAGCGTGCAGCGCCTCGCTCAAGCCTTCGACGGCAAATTTGGTGGAGCAGTAGACGCCGAAGCCCGGCCCCGACGTGTAACCCCCCACCGACGAGAGGTTGATCACATGCCCACGGCGAGCGGCGCGCATGTGCGGCAGGACGGCGCGAGTGACATTCAGCAAGCCGAAGACGTTGGTTTCGTACACGCGCCGCACTTCATCGGCGATGGTTTCTTCCACGGCGCCGAGCACGCCGAAACCGGCGTTGTTGACCAGCACGTCGATGCGCCCGAAGTGTTCGATGGCCGCCTTGACCACCGCAACACCCTGGACTTCGTTGGTCACATCAAGGGTGGCTGCCAGCAAGCCTGGCTGCTCGCCAAAACGTTGGGTGATGCTGCTGTCAGCCATGCGATCAAACTGCTGGAACGGCGCACCGGCGTGCTGCTGTTTCAGCGCACCACGCGTCGGGTGGCGCTGACCGAAGCTGGCGCCAGTCTGTTTGCCCGTTTGCGTCCGGCGGCCAGTGAAATCGATGAAGCACTGGCGGTCCTCAGCGGTTTCCGTGATCAGCCGATGAGTACGTTGCGACTGACGGCACCGCAATTGTCCGGGGGCCTTGTTGATGGAGCCGCTGATTCCGCTATTCCGCGAGGCCTATCCGCAAGTCACCCTCGATATTTCCCTGGACGACGCCACGGTCGACCTGATGGCCGGCGGCTTCGATGCCGGGATTCGTCTGGGAGAGTCGATTGAAAAAGACATGATCGCGGTGCGCCTGACACCTGACCTGCAATGGTCGGTGGTGGGTTCTGCGGAGTACTTCGCCAAGGCGGGCAAACCGGTCATTCCGGAAGACCTGACCCGGCATCAATGCATCGGCTTTCGCTTCTCGACCTCAGGCAGCGCCCATCGCTGGCAGTTTTCGATTTGGCGACCCGGTGGATCGCCGAAAAAGGAGCGCTGGGCCGGCGCTGAACCGCCGCCTTCAGGCCACAGCGCCAACCAGACGTTTACCCAGTCGATGTTGCGCCAGCAGACGCATCACATAGCCGATTTTGAGCAAGGTTGGCCCGATGATGGTCATCGCATGCATCGACACCAGCACCACGATCGGCAAGTGACCATCGTAGAGATAAGCGCCATAGATACCTGCCAAAAGCAGCGCGAGGCCGGCGCCGAGTACCCGGCTCGACAGCTGCAGAACGTTCTGGGGATTGCTGAAGAACTCGAACATTTTTCCGTACTCCTGAATCAGATCAGTTGTACGTAGGATGTATCAAGTCTCGTGCCAGATTTAACACCTATAAAAATCAAACAATTGAAGTAGTTCAAGTCAGTATGACTACATTCAAAAGTAGTCATATAGACACTATGAAAAGTCATTACGACTACATCAGAGTTGTTTTTAACTTGTCGATCTACGGTAAGGCCAGACGCCCAGAGGCTGACTACGCTGAAAGTCCAGCCTGAGCAATCCGTAGAGGAGCTACGCCATGCACCGCGTTCAAAAACTGACCCCCTGCCTCTGGTTCGACGATCAGGCCGAAGAGGCGGCGAAGTTTTACTGTTCGGTCTTCGATCATTCGAAAATCACCACCATCACTCACTACGGCAACGCCGGTCATGAGGTTCATGGCAAGCCTGAAGGCTCGGTGTTGACGGTCAGTTTCGAACTCGACGGACAGCCTTTCACAGGCCTCAATGGCGGCCCCGATTTCACGTTCAGCGAAGCGATTTCATTTCAGGTCAACTGCCAGACCCAGGACGAAGTCGACCATTTCTGGGGGGCGCTGTCCGCCCATCCACAGAACGAGCAATGCGGTTGGCTCAAGGACAAATTCGGCTTGTCCTGGCAGATCGTGCCGGTCGCCATGATGGACATGTTGAAAGACCCTGACACGACAAAATCCCAGCGCGCCATGCAAGCCATGATGCAGATGAAAAAACTCGACATCGCCACCTTGCAGCGGGCCTTTAACGGCGAGAGCTAATACACTCCGGTTCTGACCTGCCGAGGACGCTGATAATGAAGCCCGCCGTTGCCAAAGACGCTGACAAAGCCCCGCGCTTCTGGCGCGACGACGCACTGCCCTTCATCGAGGCGCGGGCCATCGCCGACGGCCGCGAGGTCTGCTATTCACGGCATTCCCACGCGCACTTTTCCATCGGCGCGATCACTGCCGGGCGCAGCACCTATCTCCACGAGCAATCGGAATGTCAGGTCAGTGCCGGCACCGTGGTGCTGATGAACCCCGGTGATGTCCACGCCTGCAATCCCATCGATGACCAACCGTGGTCGTACCTGATGCTGTACGTCGAGACACCCTGGCTGACCGATTTGCAGCATCAGCTCGGCATCAGCCAGGACTTGGCGTTTCGCCGGTTTTCCATCACCCACACTCACGACAGCGACCTGTTTGCCGGCCTCAAAGGTTTGTACGAAGTGCTGGTCGATGCGCAGCAAGACGTGCTGCGCAAGCAAAGCGCGGCCGTGGAGTTTTTCACCGACCTGCAGCAGCGGCTCAATCCGATCGATCAGCCGCTGCGCGAGCCCAATTTCAAACTGGAACGGGCGGCCGATTACATTCGCGACAACTGCACGCAAATGCTCAAGCTCGAAGCTATTTGCGAGGCTGCTCAGCTATCGCCGTCCTACCTGATCCGCGCGTTCAAGCAGCATTACGGCATGACACCCCACGCGTTTCTGGTCAACCGGCGCATCCAGTTCGCCCGCGATCAACTGCGCAGCGGCAAGCTGATCGCCGATGTGGCGCTGGAGGCGGGGTTTGCCGATCAGGCGCATTTTCAGCGTGCGTTCAAACAGCATCTGGCGGCGACGCCGGGGCAGTACCGCGGGTGACTCAAGTACTCTAGGGCAACAACAGGTACACCGCGCTCGCCGCCAGCAGCAACGCCATGCTCCGATTGAACAGTCGCATGCCCGCCGGGTTGTTCAAATAGCCACGCAAAAAGGTCCCGGCATACGCCCAGCAACCGACGGACAGGTAGCAGATCACCAGATACACCGCCGCAAACTGCCACACCAACCGCGCCTCACCATCGGCGACAAACGCGCCCATGCCTGCCACGCAGGCCAACCAGGCTTTCGGGTTGAGCCACTGCATGACGGCGCCGTACAACATCGACGGCGCCCGGCCTGATTCCTTCGCATCGAGATGGCCCTTGTCGGCGGCCAACTTGAAGGCCATGTACAACAGGAACGCTACACCCGCCCATTGCACCACCTGCGTCAGCGCGGGCCATAACCGCAACAACTCGTGCAGCCCCAACCCCATCAGCACCAACAACACAACAAAACCCAGGGTTGCGCCGGCCACATGCCGTTGACTGGCACGAAAACCAAACCGTGCCCCTGAACTCAGCGCGACAATATTCACCGGTCCCGGCGTTATCGAAGCGACCAATGCAAACGCCGCCATGGAGATAATCAGACTCATCACAGACCTTTTTCAATTCAGTTGAACAAGGCCTCACGGTAAAGAGCGGCCTGATGGCTGTATTGAAGAAAACACCCCTCACCTGCCCGCGGCCGCCCAAGAAGCTCGCCTGACCAGCCTTCTGATGTAACGGAATAATTCACGGATATTTACCTGTAGAGCAGATCCTTATACGATGAAGCCGCATCTAGTGCTCTCCATCAGGTATGAGTAGGCTATGGTTATTCAGTGCATGACAAAGCGACCTAACAAATTGTGCTCTATCGTCACGCAAATTGTGCGCGGACAAATAAACGGAAGCTGTATACGGGTTCAATTATTTCTATAACTACATATAATACTATTGAGCACCTGAACGATGAACAATATTAGCCTTCCAACTGAAAGCGCTAAAACCTTTAGCATAGTTATAGTAAATTACAAGACGCCGGAAATTACCAAGATATGCTTAGACTTATTGCGTCAGCATATAGGCAACCAGAGCGTACCCATATGGGTAGTTGACAACTATTCCGCCGATGAAAGCACTGAATATTTGCGCACACTTAACTGGATCAATTTAATCGAGCGTTCTGTTTCTGAGCCAGAACCAGGCCATATCGCACATGGCAAAGCACTTGACCTGGTGTTGGAGCGAGTCGAAACTGATTATTTATTCCTATTGCACACCGATACATTTATTTTCGATAAAAATGTTTTTCCAATGATGCTGAATAAATGCATCAACAACCAAAAAATCGTAGCCGTCGGCTGTGTAGAGCAACTAAATCGTGGCGCCACGAGAACGCTTTGGCGCTTTAGCTCACGACTATTCA
Organism: Pseudomonas sp. MDT1-16; assembly: GCF_054898115.1. Lineage (NCBI taxonomy): Bacteria > Pseudomonadati > Pseudomonadota > Gammaproteobacteria > Pseudomonadales > Pseudomonadaceae > Pseudomonas > Pseudomonas sp. MDT1-16. The sequence goes on along the minus strand of NZ_CM142717.1, from coordinate 2,958,553 downwards.
AACACCATTTCAGACACCTGAAAATCTCCATAGGATTACGTTCCAGAGAACCAAAACCGTACAGAGAAGTCTACTTGAAGAGTTTCTGTACATTGTGGAACTGCAAACTTATTAAACAGCACAACCTGCATTTTTCGATGGATGATCGTGTGCCTGGCTATACCCTCCAAGATCGCATGACCGAGTTGGGCTACATCGTTGAATTGTTATCACCGCGTAAAATTTTCAGCTATCTGGATCATATCCAGTCCGGCACTGTCGCAGCGGCTGGCGGCTATGAAAAGACTCATAGACGAACCAAAATGTACAACAACATCCTGAAGCGCCTCAACAATGACGACCGCAAAGTTTAAGCGACGAAGACACGCAACGAGCACGGCGTTCGACGCTGTTTGAAGCCACCCATAAGTCTTTATATTAAGTTGTTGGAGCGGTAATGACACCCATCACTCAAGCACTGCCGATCACCCTCTCCCCGGAGCTTGATTTCGACCAGAGCGCCGCCAGCGCCTTTGGTGACTCATTGGCCAGTCGCTATACTCAGGCTACGCCATTTCCGCACATCGTCATCGATAACTTCTTGCACGAAGACCTGATTGCAAGTATCTGCTCGCACTTCCCAGTCGAGCCGACCCACAACGAAATGCTGTACGAGCGCGGCTATAAAGGTCAACGAAAACGTCAAATTAGTCCCAACGAATGCCCCCCTTATTTGAAGACTGTTTTCAACGCCTTTAATTCGGCTCCCATGCTGCAGTTTCTTGAAAAGCTCACAGGCATCGAAGGTTTGATACCCGACCCGTACTTTACCGGTGGCGGGCTGCATGAAACGAAAAGCGGTGGTTTCCTGGGGGTACACTCGGACTTCAGGCTCAACAAAAAGCTTAATGTTGAGCGCAGACTGAATGTCATCATTTATCTGAATGAAGGCTGGCAAGACGAATTCGGCGGCCACCTGGAACTTTGGGATGTTGACATGAAGACCTGCCTTAAAAAAGTCCTGCCCATTTACAATCGCTGTGTCATTTTCAACACAGACAAAGACAGTAATCATGGGCACCCAGAGCCTTTAACGACGCCAGAGCACATCACGCGCAAGTCTATAGCGCTTTATTACTACACCGCAGGAACCATGGCGATCGACCCCGCACAACGAAACAAAACCCACTACAAGCCTAGGCCTAAAGATCGTTTTAGCCTCAAGTACTACATGAGCAAACTAATCAAGAAGAAAAACTAAACTATATAGCCAGACGAGGCGCGGCAGGCCTGTAGTTTATGCCGCCGTCTACAGGGCCTACGAATTCTCTGTCGATTTTCCGGTGGAGGCGATAGCCGACGCGTCTTATGCTCATTCCATGAACCTACAAAACGCTGTGCTTCCGCCCCACGCCGAGATGGTTCGCGCCATGCTCGAACGAGACACCGCCTACGAGGGGGTGTTTTTTACCGCGGTCAAAACCACCGGCATTTTTTGCCGCCCCAGCTGCACGGCGCGCAAGCCGAAGCCGGAGAACGTCGAGTTCTTCGCCCATGCCGATGAGTGCATGTCGGCCGGCTACCGCGCCTGTCTGCGCTGCAAGCCGCTGGACGCGGCGGCCATCGCGCCGGACTGGGTGCAGCGGCTGCTGAAATCGGTAGACGCCGAGCCCGACCAGCGCTGGACCGATGCCCAGTTGCTGGCCGAAGGCATCGAGCCGCTGAAGTTGCGACGCTGGTTCAAACAGCATTTCAGTATGACGTTTCATGCCTGGCTGCGCACTCGACGCCTCGGCATGGCGTTGGGCGGGATCAAACAGGGCGATTCCATCGACAACGCCGCGTTCGACTCGGGCTACGAGTCCCTGAGCGGGTTTCGTGATGCGTTTCAAAAGTCCTTCCACATCACACCCGGCCGCGCCGCCTACAGCGAGCCGCTGCTGTTCACCCGCCTGACCACACCGCTGGGGCCGATGATCGCCATGGCCGAACGACGCGGGCTGGTGCTGCTGGAGTTTCTTGATCGGCCAGCGCTGACCAAGGAAGTCGAAGCGCTGCAGAACCGCTATGGCTATGCCGTGGCACCGGGGCACAACGGACACTTGCAGCAAATCGAACAGGAACTGGCGCAGTATTTCGCCGGAAAACTGACTGAATTCCACGTTCCACTGCACCTGCCTGGCAGCGATTTCGCCCGGCAAGTCTGGGCTGAACTGGCGAAAATCCCTTACGGCCAGACCAGCACCTACGGCGCCATTGCCGCGCTATTGGGCAAACCCGGCGCCAGTCGCGCCGTGGGCCTGGCCAACGGGCATAACCGTCTGGCGATTGTGTTGCCCTGTCACCGGGTGATCGGTGCGGACGGCTCACTGACCGGCTATGGTGGAGGACAACCGCGCAAGGCGTTCTTGTTAAGGCTGGAAAAAGCGGCGGTGCAGATCACGCAACAACTCGCATTCTGATCACTCGCAGTTTTCTCAAATAGTCATAAGGAAGGACATTCGATGGACACACTCGACAGCCAGTTTCATCAGTTGCACCAGGACGGCCTGCTGATTCTAACCAACGTCGCCGATGCCGCCGGCGCGCGAATCGTTGAGCAACTGGGCAGCAAAGCCGTTGCCACCAGCAGCGCGGCGGTGGCGTGGGCTCACGGTTATCAGGATGGCAATGCCCTGCCCCTTGAGCGCCTGATATCTACGGTCGAGTCCATCGCTCGGGTGATCTCGCTGCCGTTGACCGTGGACATCGAGGCCGGTTATTCCGATGACCTGACACGGGTTGCCGAAGTCATTGATGCGGTGATGGCCGCCGGGGCTGTCGGGATCAACATCGAGGACGGCGCTTCCCCGCCCGAACTGCTGGCGCGCAAGATTGAAATCGCTCGCAAGGTAGCCAGTCGTCGGCAGGTGAAGCTGTTCATCAATGCCCGCACCGATGTGTACCTTAAAAGTCTGGTGCCTGCCGAAGATCGAGTCGCAGAGACGCTCAAGCGCGCCGCGTTGTATCAGGCGGCCGGTGCCGATGGGTTGTTCGCGGCTGGCGTCACGGCAGAATACGAAATCGCTGCGTTGTGCCAAGGCACCTCGCTGCCGGTGAACGTGCTCGGGCTCCCCGGCCTGCCGTCGCCCGAAGAGCTGAAGGCGCTCGGCGTACGCCGTTTGAGCGCAGGTTCGGGTATTGCCGAGTTTCTTTATGGTGCCATGGCATCCCTGGCCAAGCGCTTTCTGGAAACCGGCAAGCTCGACAGTAGCCACCTCAAGGCCTTCACCTACGGGGAAGTTAACGCCCTCTTGGCGCCGACACGGAAAGTTTGACCTCCATGCCCGATACCTACCTGGCCGCCACTGAGTTTCTGGCGTCCATCGACGAAGATTGGCGTCGCCACGTCGCCACCATCGGCCCTTGCCTGCATCAGCCCCATGCGGCCCGCGATCCTTATGAGTCGCTGGTGCGGGCGATTGCCTACCAGCAACTGCATGCCAAGGCCGGGGATGCGATTGTCGGTCGGCTACTGGCGCTGTTTGGGACGGGCGCGTTCCCGAGGCCTGAACAGATTGTCGCGACTGCGTTCGATCAACTGCGCAGTTGCGGCTTTTCCGCCAGCAAGATCGCGACCATTCAAGGCATTGCCCAAGCGGCGCTGGACGGTGTGGTGCCGGATTATGCTGAGGCAGTGGCGATGGATGATGAAGCGTTGATCGAACGGTTGATCACTCTGCGTGGGGTTGGGCGCTGGACGGTTGAGATGTTGCTGATCTACAGCCTGGAACGGCCGGATATTTTGCCGGCCGATGACTTTGGCGTGCGTGAGGGGTATCGGCGGTTGAAGGGGTTGGAGGTGCAGCCGACGCGTAAGCAGATGGTTGAGATTGGGTTGGGGTGGCGTCCGTTTCGGACGGTGGCGGCGTGGTATTTGTGGCGTGTTCCAAAGCCGCCCGTCCCAGTCACAACCCCGACTTCAACCGACTGAACGCCCGAATCAAAGCCCGGTTGAACGCCTTCCCATTGTCATTCTTGCTATACAACGAAGCCCTCACCTCCGCCGACGGATACGTCCCCGGATCATTGCGAATCGCCGGATCAATCAAGCCGTCCGCCGCCGTAATCGCATTGGCGTAATGGATGGTGTCAGTGATCGGCGCAATCACCTCCGGCGTCATCAGATAATCCATCAACGCCAGCCCCGCCTGAGGATGAGGCGCGTCCTTGGGAATGACCATCGCGTCGAACCAGATCAGTGTGCCCTCCTTCGGTATGCGGTAGGTCAAGGTGAACGGTTTCTTCGCGGCTTCTGCCTGGCCGGCGGCGATGGCCACGTTGCCGTTCCACGACATCGCCACACAGGTGTTGCCGTTGGCCAGGTCGCTGATATTCAGGTCATTGTCGAAGTAGCGGATGTAGGGCCGAATTTTCGCCAGTTGCTGCTCGGCCCGTTTCAGGTCATCGAGGTTCTGGAGGTTGATGTCCAGCCCCATGTACTTCATGACCGCGGCGAAAACCTCATTGGGGTCGTTGAGCAGACTGACCCCGCAATCGGCAAATGTCGACACCACCGCCGGATCGAACAGCATCGCCCAGCTGTCCGTTGGCGCGTTGGGCAAACGCTTGATGATCGCCTCTTCCTGATAGCCGACGCCGGTGGTACCCCAGGCGTAGATCCCGGCGTAGCGGTTGCCCGGGTCGAACACGGCCATGTGCTGGCGGAACTCGTCACCAACGCCGGCAAAATGTGGCAGCTGTTGCGGGTTTAGCGTTTGAATCGCACCGCTCTGGATCGCCCGGGACAAATGCTGACCCGCGGTCAGCACCAGGTCATAGCCGCTGCGACCCGTGAGCAGTTTGGTCTCGGCGGTTTCAAGGGAATCGAAGTGATCAGCCACCACATGAATGCCGGTTTTCTTTTCGAAATTGGTCAGGGTGTCCGGGGCCAGATACTCGCCCCAGATGTACAGATTGACCACCGGTTTCGTGGTGTCGGCGGCCTGCACACACAGGGGTGCGAGCACCAGCAGCAATGCTTGAGTCAGTTTGTGCAGGCCCATGATTAAACTCCCTTTTTGTTGGAGGCACTGCCAGCGTACTGCGGCATGGTGATGCACGCGACGTTACCGCCGCCGAGGAGGATTTCCCGAGAGTTTTCGATACCGACGATTTTGTGTTGCGGGAACAGTTCGGCGAGGGTCGCCTGTGCGGCCTGATCGTTGCGATCGCCAAACAGCGGCACCACGATTGAGGTGTTGCCGGCGTAGTAGTTGATGTACGACGCGCAGATTTTGGTCCCGGCTTGGCGGGTGTGCGTGCTGTCTTGCTGATCCAGGCCTTCGGCTTCCTCGGCGGTCCATTCCAGCACATCCGGTTGCGGCAGCTTGTGCACTTTCAGCTCGCGGCCACGGCTGTCGCGGGTGCTGCGCAGAATGTCGTACGCCTCCTGGTAGATTTCCCATTGCGGGTCATCGCGATTGTCGGTCCATTGCAGCACCACTTCACCGGGACGCACGAAGCACGCGAGGTCGTCGACGTGGCCATCGGTTTCGTCGAACTTGCACCCACGTGGCAGCCAGATGATTTGCTCGGCGCCGAGGTAATCGGTCAATCGCCGGGTGACTTCGTCCTTGCCCAGGTGCTGGTTACGGTTGCGGTTGAGCAAGCATTGTTCGGTGGTGAGAATGCTGCCCTGGCCGTCGCTCTGGATGCCGCCCAGTTCGGCGATCAGCGGCGCGCGGTAACGGTCGAAACGTTCGATTTCGAGGATTTTGCTGGCGATCTGGTCGTCCTTGTCCCACGGGTAATAGAGGCCGCCATCGAGGCCACCGTAGGCGTTGAACTCGAAGTCCACGCCGCGCACCTCACCGCTGTCGTCGTTGACCACAAAGCAGGGGCCACTGTCGCGGAACCAGGTGTCGTTGCAGGTCATTTCCACCACGCGCACCTGCGGCGGCAATTGGCGGCGAGCGGTGGCGAACTGCGCGGCGGAGGCGCACACGGTGACCGGTTCGCTCCGGGAGATGGCGGTGACGATCTGCACCCAGACTTTCTGCACCGGCTTGGCACCGTTGCGCCAGACGTCAGTACGCTCCGGCCAGCCGAGCCAGCAACCGGACTTGGTTTCGAATTCGCCAGGCAACCGGAAACCGTCGAGTTTAGGGGTGGAGTCGAGCAAACGTGCCATGGTCAAACCTCATCAACAGGGATTGGAATGACCACAGGCTAAGGTCGTCGGCGCCCTCCCCGCCAACGATGATTATTTCGGAATACTTGAATTCAACTCATCAATCGACCAGCTGATCGTTGAACCATTCCAGCATCTGCGCCACCGCTGGGCGTTCCAGCCTCACCCGCTCGCACACCAGTGCATATTGGCCGAGTGCAGTCATGCTTGAGGTGAACGGCCGGACCAGACGACCGCTGAGCAAATCCTCCTGCGCAGTCAAGTTATCGCCCATGGCCACACCCTGGCCTTGAGCCGCTGCTTCCAGCGCCAAACCCGCGTGGGCGAAATACAGCTGCCGTTCGGGGCGCTGATCACCGGCATGGCTGGTGAGCCAGGCGGTCCAGGTCTTGCCGTCCTGATCGTCGTGCAGCAGGCAATGACGCGCCAGATCCTTCGGGGTTTTCAACGTGCCCTGGTTGAACAGACCGGGGCTGCACACCGGGAAGAACTGCAACGCCGGCAAGGGCCGGACGAAGTACGCGCTGCTGTCCACCGGGCCGGTGCCGTAAGTGATCGCCAGGTCGATGTCTTCGCCCGGCGCCGTGGCGTCGATCGGTTGTTCGTAGAGGTGCAAGGTGATGTGCGGATAGCGCGCGTAAAAATCAGTCAGGCGACTCATCAACCACTTTTGCGCCAACTCGGCAGTCACCGCCAGGCGCAACACCGCCAGCGATGACGGGTCACGCAGCTCATCGCAGGCCTCGCCGATCAGTTCGAAGGCCTGCTGCAAGCTTTGCATCAGGCGCCCGGCGGCCATCGTCGGGCGAATCTGCCGGCCTTCGCGGACGAACAGCGACACGCCCAATTGCTCTTCGAGCTGGCGAATCTGATGACTGACCGCGCTGTCGGTGACACACAACTCCGCCGCTGCCCGACCGAAGTGGGCGTGGCGGGCGGCGCATTCGAAAGTTCTGAGTGCGGCCAGAGAAGGCAGTCGTCGCATGGCAAAGGCTCCAATAGGAAGGCGCACATGCTGCCCCGGCCATGGGTGGGCGTCCAGCGGGACCGCGTTATTGTTCATCGTCGGATCGCCGCCCGGAGCAGGCTCGCTCCCACACTTGATCTTCAGTGTTCACAAAGCCGGTCTAGGCTGTCTTGGGTAAGTTTCTGACCTGTCGGAGGTTCCCATGCAGCTCGAAGGTTCCTGCCATTGCGGCGCGGTGTCGTTCAGTCTGACCAGCGCCCATCCCTATCCGTACCAGCGTTGTTACTGCTCGATCTGCCGCAAGACCCAGGGCGGTGGCGGTTATTCGATCAACATCGGTGGCGACGCTGGCAGCCTGAAGGTTCGCGGCCGCAAGCACATCGCGATTTATCATGCACGGCTCAAGAGCGACAGTGACAAACGCGCCCACCGCAGCACGGCCGAACGGCATTTCTGTTCGGTGTGTGGTTCGGGGTTGTGGCTGTTCAGTCCCGAATGGCCGGAGTTGATCCACCCGTTTGCCTCGGCCATCGACACGCCGTTGCCAGTGCCGCCGGAACTCACCCACGTGATGCTCGGTTCGAAAGCGCCGTGGGTGGAGGTCAAGACGCAGGCGGGTGATCGGCAGAGCGATGTCTGGCCGGATGAGTCCATCGCCGAGTGGCACGAGCGGTTGGATTTGAAGGGTTGACCGCGACCGTTACCGTCAGGCCGCCACGGGCACACCACTGTGGAAACGGAACTCCACGTCCGGTGACTCGATCAGCTCCTGCTCGGCGACGCGGACCTTGTCGATCACGAGGGCGATGTCCTTGGCGTCACCGTACTGGTAGGCCAGTTTCAGGTAACCCTGGAAATGCCGGGCCTCGCTTTTCAGCAGGCCGAAGTAGAACTTGCCCAATTCTTCGTCCAGATGCGGCACCAGCGCCTCGAAACGCTCGCAGCTGCGGGCTTCGATAAAAGCGCCGACCACCAGGGTGTCCACCAGTTTGACCGGTTCGTGGCTGCGCACCACTTTGCGCAGGCCCGACGCATAGCGCCCGGCGGACAGCTGACGCAGCTCGATCTTGCGCTTTTTCATCAAGCGCATGACCTGTTCGTGGTGCACCAGCTCTTCCCGGGCCAGGCGCGACATCACGTTGATCAGATCGACGTGGGAGTGATACTTGGCAATCAGGCTCAACGCCGTGCTGGCCGCCTTGAATTCGCAGTTTTTATGATCGATCAGCAGGGTTTCCTGATCGGCCAGCGCGGCCTGAACCCAGCCATCGGGAGTACGGCAGCCGAGGAACTCGTGAATTTCGGGAAGGATCATGGGGCTCACGGATAAGAGGTTCAAATCGAAGGGCGCCGATTATACCGGCCTGTCGGCAGACCACCAGTCGCGACCGTTGATATGCATCAAGCCCCGAAAGCGCGACCAGCAACTATAGTTGTCCAACGCAGTATTTTTTACTTCCTGGAGATCCCGATCATGCAAGCCATTCGCAGCATCCTGGTGGTCATCGAACCCGAACACTCGGAAAGCCTGGCGCTTAAACGGGCGAAATTGATAGCCGGCGTGACCCAAGCGCATCTGCATCTGCTGGTCTGCGACCGCAAGCATGACCACAGCGGCATGTTGGGCGTGCTCAAGGCCGCGCTGCTGGAGGATGGCTACAGCGTCACCACCGAGCAGGCCTGGAACGAAAGCCTGCACGAAACCATCGTCGATGTGCAGCAGGCTGAAGGTTGCGGGCTGGTGGTCAAACAGCATTACCCCGACAGCCCGCTGAAAAAAGCCCTCCTCACTCCGGCAGACTGGAAACTGCTGCGTTACTGCCCGACGCCGGTGCTGCTGGTCAAAACCTCGAAACCCTGGTCGGGCGGGGTCATTCTCGCGGCGATCGACGTCGGTAATACCGATGGCGAACACCGTACGCTGCACGCTGCCATCATCGATCATGGCTATGACATCGCCAGCCTGGCCAAGGCTCACCTGCATGTGATCAGCGCCCATCCATCACCGATGCTGTCGTCAGCCGACCCGACGTTGCAGCTCAGCGAAACCATCGAGGCGCGCTATCGCGAACAGTGCAAGGCCTTTCAGGCTGAATTCGACATCGACGACGACCACCTGCATATCGCCGAAGGCCCGGCGGATGTGTTGATTCCGTACATGGCCCACAAGCTGCAGGCGTCAGTGACCGTGATCGGTACGGTCGCGCGGTCCGGGTTGTCGGGGGCGTTGATCGGTAATACGGCGGAAGTGGTACTGGATGCGGTGGAGAGCGATGTGCTGGTGCTGAAACCGGATACGATCATGGATCATCTGGAGGAGATTGTGACCCAGCACTAGAGAAGATCAAAAGATCGCAGGCTTCGCCAGCGCCTACATGGGAATGTGTTCAACGTGTAGGCGCTGGCGAAGCCTGCGATCTTTTGACTTTAAAAATCAGGCGCCGAAGGCGTCCCTGAGGAAGCCTGGCGCGATGTAGCGCTGGTAATGCGCCTCTGACAGCAAAAAGAATTCCCGATCAATGGCGTCCCGTAATTCGGGCAGGTTCCAGTCGCGAAACTCTGGCATCAGCACCATTCCGTAGGCTTCCAGATTGTTGATGACCCGCGCGCCCCGGGCGATCAACTGATACGCCCAGCAATATTCCGACTGATGCGGCACAAAGCGGATCTTGCGCTGCTCCAACTGCAGTCGCAGTCGCTGGGGATCGAAAATTTCCAGCTTGCTGGCCATCACCTGGGACAGCAGTTGCTCAAGACGCAGCCACACCGCGCGCTTCTCTTCCTCGTTGTAACCATTCCAGTTGATCACTTCATGGTGGAAACGCTTGCAGCCACGGCACACCAAATCACCGTAAACAGTGGAGCAGAGGCCGACGCAGGGGGTCTTGATGGTCTGATTGGGCATAGTCAGGGAGAACACGGGAAAGCAGAACAGGTCGGCATGTTAGCCCTTTGTCTAACATTGATCACCCCTCAATCTTGAGGGTCTAACTTACCTTTAATTTTTTTTTGCCGTAGAATCAGCCAGCCTTTTAAGGCGCCAATGTCCGTTAGAAGCTGTTTTCAAAGCGTCACGAGCACAGTCGTTCCTTCAGAGCGGAGTTGGCGAAGGGTTTTTCCAGCGGGGAAAAGCTCTACGCCAACCCTCATCAGCTCCCCGTTCTGCAGGCGTAAAACTTTGAAAGCAGCTTCTGTAAGGAATTGCCGGTAATTCTGGCTAAGTGGCCCACAACGCCACGCAGCGCATGAGTACGGCAATTTCGGGATGAGCGTCCCGGACACCCATTTGGGACCACTGATGAGGGTAATAACTGTGCTTGAAGCCTACCGCAAACATATCGAAGAGCGTGCAGCACTGGGTATCGTTCCCCAGCCGCTTAACGCCGAACAAACTGCAGGCCTGGTCGAGCTGCTGAAGAATCCCCCGGCTGGCGAAGAAGCTTTCCTCGTTGACCTGATCACCCATCGCGTTCCGCCAGGTGTGGACGAAGCTGCCTATGTTAAGGCCGGTTTCCTCTCTGCCCTCGCTAAAGGCGAATCAAAATCCCCTCTGATCGACAAGAAGCGTGCTGTTGAACTGCTCGGTACCATGCAGGGCGGCTACAACATCGTGACCCTGGTTGACCTGCTCGACAGCGCCGAACTGGCCCCGGTCGCTGCCGAAGAACTCAAGCACACCCTGCTGATGTTCGATGCCTTCCACGACGTCGCTGAAAAAGCCAAAAACGGTAACGTTCACGCCAAAGGCGTGCTGCAATCCTGGGCCGACGGCGAGTGGTTCCAGAACCGCCCTACCCTGGCCGACAAGATCAGCCTGCGCGTGTTCAAGGTCACCGGCGAAACCAACACCGACGACCTGTCCCCTGCCCCGGACGCCTGGTCCCGCCCGGACATCCCGCTGCACGCCCTGGCCATGCTGAAAATGGCCCGTGAAGGCATCGAGCCTGACGCCCAAGGCGTGACTGGCCCGATGAAGCAGATCGAAGAAATGCGCAACTCCGGTTTCCCAATCGCCTACGTCGGTGACGTGGTCGGTACCGGTTCGTCGCGTAAATCGGCGACCAACTCGGTGCTGTGGTTCTTCGGCGACGACATTCCTCACGTCCCGAACAAGCGTGCTGGCGGTTTCTGCTTCGGCAGCAAAATCGCCCCGATCTTCTACAACACCATGGAAGATGCCGGCGCACTGCCGATCGAATTCGACGTGACCAACATGAACATGGGCGACGTGATCGACCTGTATCCGCATGCTGGCAAAGTCTGCAAACACGGCACTGACGAAGTCCTGACCACCTTCGAAATGAAGACTCCGGTTCTGTTGGACGAAGTTCGTGCCGGCGGTCGTATTCCGCTGATCATCGGTCGCGGCCTGACCGACAAGGCCCGTGCCGAGCTGGGCCTGGGCCCTACCGATCTGTTCAAACTGCCTGAAGCACCTGTCGACACCGGCAAGGGTTTCACCCTGGCACAGAAAATGGTCGGCAAGGCTTGCGGCCTGCCAGAAGGCAAAGGCGTTCGTCCAGGCACCTACTGCGAACCGAAAATGACCACCGTCGGTTCCCAGGACACCACCGGTCCCATGACCCGTGACGAACTGAAAGACCTGGCGTGCCTGGGCTTCTCGACCGATCTGGTGATGCAGTCCTTCTGCCACACCGCGGCTTATCCAAAGCCGATCGACGTGACCACTCACCACACCCTGCCAGACTTCATCATGACCCGCGGCGGCGTTTCCCTGCGTCCGGGCGACGGCATCATCCACAGCTGGCTGAACCGTATGCTGCTGCCGGACACCGTCGGTACCGGTGGTGACTCCCACACCCGTTTCCCGATGGGCATTTCGTTCCCGGCCGGTTCCGGTCTGGTTGCGTTCGCTGCGGCCACCGGCGTTATGCCGCTGGACATGCCGGAATCGATCCTGGTGCGCTTCAAAGGCAAAATGCAACCGGGCGTCACCCTGCGCGACCTGGTTCACGCCATTCCTTACTTCGCGATTCAGGCTGGCCTGCTGACCGTCGAGAAGAAAGGCAAGAAGAACGCCTTCTCCGGCCGCATTCTGGAAATCGAAGGCTTGGACAATCTGAGCATCGAACAGGCTTTCGAGCTGTCCGACGCCTCGGCTGAACGTTCGGCTGCCGGTTGCACCATCAAACTGTCGAAAGACTCGATCACCGAGTACCTGAACTCCAACATCACCCTGCTGCGCTGGATGATCGGCGAAGGCTACGGCGATGCTCGTACCCTGGAACGTCGCGCTCAAGCGATGGAAGCCTGGGTTGCCAACCCTGAGCTGATGGTTGCCGATGCTGACGCCGAGTACGCTGAAATCATCGAAATCGACCTGGCCGACATCAAAGAGCCTGTGCTCTGCGCGCCAAACGATCCGGACGACGCCCGTCTGCTGTCCAGCGTTGCTGGCGAGAAGATCGACGAAGTGTTCATCGGTTCGTGCATGACCAACATCGGTCACTTCCGCGCTGCCGGCAAGTTGCTGGATCAGGTCAAGGGTCAGCTTCCAACCCGTCTGTGGCTGTCGCCGCCGACCAAAATGGACGCTCACCAGCTGACCGAAGAAGGCTACTACGGCATCTACGGCAAGGCCGGCGCTCGCATGGAAATGCCAGGCTGCTCGCTGTGCATGGGTAACCAGGCACGTGTAGAGCCGAACTCGACAGTTGTGTCGACTTCGACCCGTAACTTCCCGAACCGTCTGGGTGACGGCGCGAACGTCTACCTGGCTTCGGCTGAGCTGGCGTCTGTTGCTTCCATCCTGGGTCGCTTGCCGACCGTCGAGGAGTACATGGAATACGCTGGCAAGATCGACAGCATGGCGGCCGATGTTTACCGCTACCTGTCCTTTGACCAGATCGCCGAGTTCCGTGAAGCTGCTGCGAACGCCAACATCCCGGTCGTTCAAGCCTAACGCTGCAACGCCATGAAAAACGCCGCCCATCGTGAGATGAGCGGCGTTTTTTTATGCCTGCGAAAGATGCCCGTTTGCCTGAAGCGCTTGTTGCACAGCGCCGTCAACGCTCAAGCCGCTGAGTATCACCTGCTCCAATTCCTGCGGCGGCAACAGTGAGAGCACCGCTTTGGCCTCGTGCTTGAGCCGCGCCAGAATCAGCAGTTTGTCCTCGGCTCGCACGTGCATAAAGAACGCCTCCAGCGCCTCGATGCTGGTGCCATCCAGGTTGGGAGACTCCTCCAGACTGAGAATTATTGTATGAATCGGTGGCTCTGCCTGTCGGGCCAGACGCAGTGCACCGCCCAGAATGCGCTCCACGTTGGCAAAAAACAGCGCCTCGCTCGGTCTGACAATCAGCACACTGGGGATCTCGATGGCCTGGGGATGGCGCTGCACGTCGACAAAATCATGGCCACCGCCCATTTGCCCTAGCACCTGAATATCCGCCGACGACATCTGTTTCAACATCAGCACCACGCTGATCACCACCGCCACCAACAAGCCGTCCAACACACCCAGTACCAGCACCGCCGCCACCGCACAGATCACCAATAGACGGTCGCGGCGCCAGATAAAGTACCGGCCCAAGGGCTGCAGGCTCAAGCCGCGCGCCAATGCATGAATGACAATGGCCGCCAGCACCGGCTCGGGGGTCAGGGCAATCCAGGGCAACACCGTCAACACGATGAGCAACACCACCCCCGCCGCTACCGCACCGGCCAGACGCGATCCTGCACCCGCGGCCTCATTGGCCGACGTCGCAGAGTAACCAGCGCCCGCCGGCATGCCATGGAACAGGCCCGACAGCACATTGACCGCACCGAGCGCCAGCAGATCGCGGTTCGAGGACACACGGTCGCCGTGCTTGAGCGCAAACGAGGTGATCGATCCGTAAGACTCGGCATACAGAATCATCACCATGGCAAACGCCAATTCTCCCAGGCGCAGCCAGTCGGTAAATGGCAATACGGGAAGACGAGGCACTTCCAGGCTCAGGTCGATCACGCCGATCAGTTTCACCCCATAGGCTGGCAAGTTCAGCCATTGGCCGGCCGCGATGCCGAGCGCCACCACCAGCAAGCCACCCGGCAAACGCCTGACCCGCGCGCACAGCCACAGCACCAGCAAGGACACGGCCGCGACAAGCGCGCCGACCCGGTTCCACTGCGGTAACTGCTCAAGCAGTTGCGGCACGAAACGGATCAGGTTGCCGTTGCTCAAGTGCACATCAACGATGCTCGCTACTTGCTTGAGGATGATCGTCATTGCCAGGCCGAAGGCAAAGCCTCGTAGCACCGGTTTGGCAATAAACGACGTCACGCTGCCGAGCTTGAACAAACCGGCCAGCAGGAAAAACCCACCCGTCATCAGCACCAGACCAATCGCGAGGGTGATGCGCAGGCCCGAATCACCATTGGCCAAAGTGGCTGTGGCGGCGGCCAGCACCGCCGCCGAAGACGACGTCGCAGAAACGATGGCAAAACGACTGGTGCCGAACAGCCCGTAGCACAGCAGGCCGGCAAATAACGCAATCACACCCGCCTGAGGCGGCAACGCAGCAATGCTTGAATAGGCGACCGCCTCAGGTAACAACAAACCGGCAATCGACAGCCCGGCCAACACATCCAGCCAACGGTTTGGCCTATCGGCAAGGGGTTGCGCCGATGCGCCGTGGGCTCGAGCCATGAAGCGTCTCCAGAGTAAGATTGACGGGCCGGGGCAACTCCCCGGCAAACGCTCTACGACGAGCTAATGCAGCCTCAAGCTTAGTCGCTAATCCCCACGGGATGAGTGTACTGGGTCAGGTGCCGAGCTTTACGCCAGGCAAAAAAAAACGGCCGCACTGTGCGGTATGCACAGTGCGGCCGTTGTTTTGCCCAATCAGGCAGTCAGCGAATAGATCAACGCCGAGATCGCCACCAGGCCCACCGCCGTCACGAAGACGTTGGAAGCCTGACCGCGATAACGCGCCATGGCCGGCACCTTGCGGATCGCGTACATCGGCATCAGGAACAGGATCGCGGCAATGATCGGGCCACCGAGGGTTTCGATCATCCCGAGAATGCTCGGGTTCAGCGTGGCGACGATCCAGCAGACCACCAGCATGAAGGCGGCGGTCATGCGGTCCAGGGTCTTCGGCGCCGGGCGCTTGCCTGTCTTCACGATCAAACCTTTAAGACCTTCGCTGGCGCCGATGTAGTGACCCAGGAACGACTTGGAAATGGCCACGAACGCAATCAACGGCGCCGCAAAGGCGATGGTCGGGTTGCTGAAGTGGTTGGCCAGGTACGACAGGATCGACAGGTTCTGCGCCTTGGCTTCCGCCAATTGCGCCGGCGACAGGGTCAGCACACAACTGAAGACGAAGAACAGCACCATCACCACCATCAAGGCGTGGGCGCGAGACAGGATCTGCGAGCTGCGCTCTTCGGCGTGCTCGCCGTAACGACGCTTCTGGTCGACCGCGAACGCCGAGATGATCGGCGAATGGTTGAACGAGAACACCATCACCGGAATCGCCAGCCACAGCGTGTGCAACAGTGCCGATGGTTCTGGAAGCGTCGAAGCGGTGGCGAGGATGCCGCCGTTCCAGTGAGGAATCAGGAACACCGCGAGGAACAGCAGCGCAACAATGAACGGATAAACCATCAGGCTCATGGCCTTGACGATCGCTTGCTCGCCGCAACGTACCACCGCCAACAGGCCGAGGATCAGCACGAACGACAGCACAGCGCGCGGTGGCGGCATGATGTGCAGTTGATGCTCGAGGAAACTGCCCACGGTGTTGGTCAAGGCCACGCTGTAAATCAACAGGATCGGGAAGATCGCGAAGAAATACAGCAAGGTGATCAGCGCGCCGGCCTTGATCCCGAAGTGTTCTTCCACCACCTCAGTAATGTCCGCGCCTTCGCGTCCGGACAACACAAAGCGTGTCAGGCCACGGTGTGCGTAAAAAGTCATGGGGAACGCCAACACCGCCAGGACCAGCAACGGCCAGAAGCCGCCCAGACCCGCGTTGATCGGCAAAAACAGCGTGCCAGCCCCAATGGCCGTGCCAAACAGGCCCAGCATCCAGGTGGTGTCATGGCGATTCCAGCGCTCAAGCGTCGCTGGTGCCGCCGCTACATAGCGTTCGTCGACGCTATTGGCCCGATCATTCATCCGGTGGGATCTCCGCATTCCGGTCAGTTGCTACCCGGTCAGGACGAGTCGGAAAAACCCGACAGGCAGCGCCCTGGCCGAAACAGGGGCGCGATTGTCCGGGATTAATGAGCAGAAGCAAAGGCTTAGCTGAGGAGTGGTTGTGTGGAATAGATTCCCGCGAAAGCTGCCCGGTGACCGCTTTGCCGGCGACATGTGTCATGAACCGCTGAAAGCGGTTTGCACCAGACCTATACCCAAGGGCTTGAGGCATTGTTGCAGATGCTGGCACCGCTGATGGGCGCGGATCAGCCCGACATCAATCGGCAAAAAGCGTTGGTGGACTATTCGCTGATGGTCGGTGCCCTGACCCTGGCCCGCGCTACCCGTGGTGACGCCTTGTCCGATGAAATTCTCGACGCGGCTCGCGCGTTTCTCACCTCGGACACGGCCGTTTAAAAGTCATTCATAAAAGTGTTGAACACTGTGGAGAGGTAAGAGCTGCCGAACCTCCTACACTGAGGTCGCAGGCCACAAGCCTGTGACCTTTGGTGATTGCCAAACCGTTGCGCAATCAGCAATCTGAAGCGACGTTCGAGCCCCGACTTTCCGATGCCCACAGGAGTCCAGCATGCCCGCAACCGTTCTGGTACTGGTTGAAACCATCAATGATTACCTGCCGATTCTCGAACATCAGGGCTTTCACCTGATTCTGGCGCCTACGCCTGCGGAGCGCGCCGAGGCCATCACACGGCATGGCGCCCAGATCGATGCGGTGCTGACCCGTGGCCCATTGGGCCTGTATGCCGATGAAATCGCTGCCCTGCCGAATCTGAAGATCATCTGCGTGATCGGCGCCGGCTACGAACACGTCGACCTGCAAGCCGCCGCCGACCGGGGAATTACTGTCACCAATGGCGCAGGAGTCAATGCCTCTTCGGTCGCCGACCATGCCATGGCGATGCTGCTCTCGCTGGTGCGTGACATTCCCCGTTGCGACGCCGCCGTGCGCCGTGATGAGTGGCCGAAAATCATGCGCCCTTCCCTGGCCGGCAAGCGCCTGGGCATCCTGGGGCTCGGGGCGGTCGGCATGGCCATCGCCAAACGCGGCGCCAACGGCTTCGACATGACGGTCAGTTACCACAACCGCCAACATCGCCGCGACGTGCCGTACAGCTTCTGCTCGACGCCCGCCGAGCTGGCACGGGCCTCAGACTTTTTGATTATTGCCACCCCCGGTGGCCTGGGCACCAAACACCTGATCAACCGACAAGTACTCGACGCCCTGGGGCCCAACGGGTTCATCGTCAACATCGCCAGAGCCAGCGTGATCGTCACTGCAGACCTGATCAGCGCGCTTGAGCAGCGCAGAATTGCCGGGGCTGCGCTGGATGTCTTCGACGCAGAACCCCAGATACCGAATGCGCTCAAGGTGTTGGCCAATGTGATCCTCACCCCGCATGTCGCCGGCCTGTCCCCGGAAGCCACTCAAGGCACTGTGGAACTGGTAGGTCGCAACCTGGTAGCGTTTTTCTCCGGAGATCCAGTATTGACCCCGATTGCCCTGCCATCGTCGATGAGTGTGATTTGACGACCATTCAAACAGATGTATCAAAAACAATGATTGCCCGGCAACACGCTCACCTATAAGGGCTGCACGTGGTTGTGGGTGCCGGGTATGCACATTAGATTATCCAATAGTCTCTGGCCTCCAGAATAAGTAGAAGGGATAAGCATGGCGCTTACTGACCAGTCCACCCGTATCCGCACCGGCGAAGAACTCGATGCCAGCCTGATCGATCCGTACGTCAAGGCCCACATTCCGGGCCTCAGTGGCTTACCGAAAATCAGCCAGTTTCCCGGCGGTGCGTCGAACCTCACCTACTTGCTGGAATACCCCGAACAGGAGTTCGTCCTGCGTCGGCCGCCGTTTGGGCACAAGGCCAAGTCCGCTCATGACATGGGCCGCGAATTTCGCATTCTCAATCAGCTCCGCGACGGTTTTCCGTACTGCCCCAGAGCCTACGTGCACTGCACCGATGAATCGGTGATCGGCGCCGAGTTTTATGTGATGGAACGGGTCAACGGGATTATCCTGCGCTCCGAACTGCCGCTGGAACTGGGTCTTGATTCGGTGCAAACCGAAACGCTGTGCAAAAGCTTCATCGACAAGTTTGTTGAACTGCACCGGGTCGACTACAACGCCTATGGCCTGGGCGACCTTGGCAAACCCGAAGGTTATGTCGCGCGGCAGATTAAAGGCTGGAGCGACCGTTACGAGAAAGCCCTGACCCCGGACGCGCCGAAGTGGGAGGCGGTCAAAGCCTGGCTCAACGACAAGATGCCTGCCGATCACCCGACCTCCAGCATCGTCCACAACGACTACCGCTTCGACAACGTGATCCTCGACCCGAACAACCCGATGCAAATCATCGGCGTGCTCGACTGGGAGCTAACCACCCTCGGCGACCCGCTGATGGACCTGGGCAACACCCTCGCCTACTGGATCGAAGCCGATGACCCGGCGCCGGTGCAACTGATGCGCCGCCAGCCGAGCCACGCCCCGGGCATGCTGACCCGCCGCGAGTTCGTCGATTACTACGCCGAGCGCTCAGGCATCCAGATCGACAATTTCGACTTCTACTACACCTACGGCCTCTTCCGCCTGGCCGGCATCGTGCAGCAGATCTACTACCGCTTCTTCCATGGTCAGACACAGGACAAACGCTTCGCGCAGTTCATTCACATGAACAAACTGCTGGAGCAGATGAGCCTGCAAGTCATTTCGAAATCCAGCCTCTGATCGCGGCTCTGATCGCACCCCTGGCCTCCATAACAAGGAAAAACCATGTCCAAGACTCAGTTGTTCGACCTCGACGGCAAGATCGCTTTCGTCTCCGGCGCCAGCCGCGGCATCGGTGAAGCCATCGCCAAACTGCTGGCCCAGCAAGGCGCCCACGTCATCGTCTCGAGCCGCAAACTCGACGGCTGCCAGCACGTGGCCGACGCGATCATCGCCGCCGGCGGCAAAGCCACCGCCGTCGCATGCCACATCGGTGAAATGGAGCAGATCAGCCAGGTCTTCGCCGGCATCCGCGAACAGTTCGGCCGCCTGGACATCCTGGTCAACAACGCCGCGACCAACCCGCAGTTCTGCAACGTACTGGACACCGACCTCAGCGCCTTTCAGAAAACCGTCGACGTGAACATCCGCGGCTACTTCTTCATGTCGGTGGAAGCCGGCAAGTTGATGCGCGAAAACGGCGGCGGTAGCATCATCAACGTTGCTTCGATCAACGGCATCTCGCCGGGGATTTTCCAGGGCATCTACTCGGTGACCAAGGCTGCCGTCATTAACATGACCAAAGTATTCGCCAAGGAATGCGCGCAGTTCGGTATTCGCTGCAACGCCCTGCTGCCAGGCCTGACCGACACCAAGTTTGCTTCGGCGCTGGTGAAGAACGAGGCTATTTTGAACACCGCATTGCAGCAGATTCCGCTCAAGCGCGTGGCGGATCCGAGTGAGATGGCGGGTGCGGTGTTGTACCTGGCGAGTGATGCATCGAGCTATACCACTGGCGTTTCATTGAATGTGGATGGGGGGTTCCTGTCCTGATCCGTTTTTGAATGTAAAAAAGGTAGCCTTGGGCTAATACCGATCAGTTAAGCCGTAACACGATCTGTAGCAGCTGGCGAAGCCTGCGTCCGGCTGCGTAGCAGTCGTGAAATCAGTCGACAAGTATGTTTCAGGAAGACCTCGCACTCAGGCTTTACGACTGCTACGCAGCCGGACGCAGGCTTCGCCAGCTGCTACAAAGAGCGTGTTTTGCCTGCAGTTCCTTAACTGATCGGCATTAAGCCCTGGGCTGCCTTTTTTGTTTTCAGTACAGACTAGGGAATATTTATTCTACATATTGCTCATTAGGAATATTTATTCCATTAATAGCCCCTCCTGAAAATAAAATCCAAAAGGACCCCGGCTATGCGCGAACTCGGTATCGGACTCATCGGCACAGGTTTCATGGGCCGCGCCCATGCCTTGGCGTTTCGCAACGTCAGCGCGGTTTTCGAACTACCCCTCAAGCTTAAACTCGCGGCCCTGGCCGACGCCGATCCGCAGCGTGCCCGCCACTGTGCTGATGCCTGGGGGTTCGACACCGCTCATACCGACTGGCAGCAACTGATCGATGACCCCAAGGTCAATCTGATCGCTATCACCACGCCCAATCACCTGCACTACCCCATGGCCATGGCCGCCCTCGCCGCCGGAAAACCGGTGTACTGCGAAAAACCGTTGGCGGTGAATCTGGAACAGGCCGACGCCATGCGCCTGGCGGCCAACGCGGCGGGTGTGGTGACGCGGGTGGGTTACAACTATCAGCACAACCCGATGATCGGGCTTGCCCGGGAGCTGATTGAAAACGGCGACTTGGGCCAGATCATCAGTTTCCAGGGTGAATTCAGCGAAGACTTCATGGCCGATCCTGCATCACCCTGGTCCTGGCGTTGCGATGCCGATCATGCCGGCGGCGCATTGGCCGATCTGGGCAGTCACTTGTTGGCCATGGCCCGTTATCTGGTGGGCGATGTCGAGGCAGTCAGCGCCGACACCCAGACCGTGCACCGGCAACGTCCCGCCTCGGCTGGCAGTCCGGAACAACGCCGTATCGCCGTCGACGATCAGGTCCACGCCTTGTTGCGGTTTGCTAACGGCGCCCGGGGGACGTTCAGCAGCAGTTGGCTCAAGCACGGCTACAAAAATCACCTGAGTTTTGAAATCAGCGGCACCCAAGGGACGTTAGCGTTCGATCAGGAACGTCTGAATGAACTGCGTCTTTATCGCGCCGGGCAGGATGGCTTCCAACGCTTGCTGGCAGGGCCGAACCTGCCGGGGTATGCGGCGTTCAGCCCGGCGGCAGGGCATCAACTTGGCTACAACGAACTCAAGACACTGGAGGTCCATGATCTGGTGATGGCGTTGGCAGGGGTCGGCCAAGGTGGAACGGACTTCGAGCAGGCGTGGGAAGTCGAACGTCTAGCGACGGCGATTCGGCTGGCAGCGCGGGAGTCACGGTGGGTCAGGATCGAGGATGTCTGAACGAAACGCGGGGGATACCCGCCAGCAGACAGCGCCGCTGGCGGTACAACATGAGCAAATGAATGCTTACTGAGTGACGCAACGAGTGAGCGTCGTTTCCCGGGTCACCTGCCCCTCAGCCCTCATATCGCCTTGCACATCGGTGTTTTCGGTGGTCTGGCAAGTGCGTACAGGAGGTGGCGGCGGCGCGGCGGGAGGTGGCGGCGGAGGACTGGCACACCCCCCGAGAATCGCGACGCAGAGTGCAAACGACAGTGGAGCAAAAACGCGTTTCCCAAGACTGTTCATAGGCTGACCCGCGGTAAGTGATCGAGATAGTTCCGCGACCCAACACCCTCACCGCGAACACGCGGACCGGTCACAGAAAAAATACTTTCGTATACCTTGTACGACCGCCAGCCAAACCCGACAGTTCCTAGGAAATCACGGGACGATGCAACGTATTGCTCTCAAGCTCATACCGCAGCTCTTCGATCAACACTGCCACCGCCTCCGGCGTTCTAAGATTACCCACGCTCAACCCACTGACCACCAGATCCACCTGCCCCGACACCGGATGATAGAGCTTCACCGTCAGCGAGTTATCACCTGTAACACTGCAGTCACAGGCCAACGGCGAAAAACTCCGCTCCAGTTGCATACGCAATTGCGCCACGTAAATCATCCTGCAGTTCCTGTAGCTGTTTTCGAAAGGGACGCGATACCCGAAGACCTGTATCGCACCCTCACAGCCTAAGAACTGCCGCACCCGCCCAGAACATCCATTTGCACCCCTTCGAGTAGTGCATTTGCACCTAACGCTGGGCCTTGGGCCGCCACTCGCTGGAGAACAAACCGCGCTCGCGAGCCCAGACAATCGCCTCGCTGCGACTGTGCACATCGAGTTTGGAATACACCGTCGACACATGGTTACGCACGGTGTTGGGCGCGAGCTTCAGCCGCGCGGCGATTTCCTTGTCGGCCAAGCCCTCGCAGATCAGCCCCAGCACATCGCGTTCACGGGCAGTCAGGTCGGTGAAAGACACGCTAGGCAACTGCGGCGAGTTGACGTTCTTCACGTTGGCGAGCTTCTCGATGAGCGTGCGGCTGAACCAGGAGGCGTCTTTCATCACCTCTTCGATCGCCGACACCAACTCCAGCTCTGTACGTTTACGCTCGGTGATGTCCATAAACACCAGCAGGTAGCAGGGGTTGTCCTGAATGTTCACGGTGTCGGCCGAGACCGCGCAATCGATCAGCTGGGCGCCTTTCTTGCGTACCCGAACATCGACACGATCCACACTTCCGGTTTTTTCCAGGGCCGAAAAAAGTCGCGTGCGAGCGCCTGTGTCATCGATAAATTCGATCTGCGCCACAGTCTTGCCGAGCACTTCTTCACTGGGATACGCGAGCGTATCGAGGAAGGCTTCATTGACGTCCATCACCACCTGATCGCTGGCGTTACACACCAGGATCGGCACCGGGGTCAGACGAAAAGCCTTGGCAAAACGCTCCTCGCTCTGGCGCAAGGCGACTTCGGCCTTATGCCGGGGCTCGATGTCCACGAAGGAAAACAGCATGCAGGCTTCGTCGTTCAGCTCAAGGGGCTGGCCGGCGACGATCACCTGTTTGCTGCCACCGTCTGGCAACTGCAGCTGGGCCTGCATTTGCGGAATAGTCGCCCCTTCGCGCAAACGCTGCTTGGCCAGGTCTTTGTTTTCGGCCCCTTCCAGTATGTCCAGTTCATAGGTCGAACTGCCGATCACCTGATCACGGGCATGACCGGTCATCTCCAGGAAGCCCGGGTTGACTTTGATGTAGCGCAAATCGCTGAGGCGACAGATCACAGCCGGGGCCGGGTTGGCATTGAAGGTTTTTTCGAAACGCTGCTCGGCGCTGGCCCACTCTGTGACATCGTTCATGATCAGCACCAGCGACTCGGGCTCGCCCGCGCTGTCGCTCAGTATCATGCTGCGCACACTGTGGACCCGGGTGCGCTCTTCGTCGTCCGCAGGCGTCACCTCAACCAACACATCACTGAAGGTCTCGCCTCGGGCGACGCGGCTGATCGGATAATTGTCGCGCTGAACCGGATGATTATTGCGATAACGCAAGGCGAAGCGCTTGGCGTACTCCTTGGCATTCGCCCCCAGCTCGCTGAGCTCCCCGACGCCGTGCATGGCCAGCGCGGCGTCATTGGCCCAGAGGAGGGTCTGGTCGAGCTCCACCAGAATCACCCCATCGGACAGGCCGGCGATAATCTGCTGCAACTGACGACGATTGGTTTCAGTGATCAGGACGTCCTGGCTCATTGGATCTCCACGCGTGCGGCGGCGCATTCATGCGCAACCCTGTGAAGACTACGACCGCGGGGGGTTGGGATAGTGCAAAGCACGTGTAGCAGCTGCCGAACGCAGCCTTCGGCAGCTGCTACGGACGGTGTGAAACTGACGGTTGGGGTTTAACTACTGCAACAGCAAAGACGCTTCCAGCCCCGCCAACTTCTCCGGGTTACGCATGATGAAAATCCGGCTCACCCGCCCTGCTTCGTCAACACCAAAGGTCATCGATGCAGTGATGACCCCGTCGGCCTTGATGATTACACCTTGAGCGCCATTGATTTCGCAGGGCAGCCATTCGCAAGTCTGCCAATAGACGTGCAACGACTGAGCAATGAAATCCAGCACGCTGGAAATGCCGGACAACGTTTCGCGGATGGCCGAGGCCTTGCCGCCACTGTCAGCGCAGAGTTCGACGTCTTCGGCGAGCATCGCGGTCAAGGACGAGGTCGAGCCGCTGGCGATGGCGCGATGGAAAGCGCTGAGCAATTGGTCCTGACGAGCCGGTTCCGGCTGAAAGCGAGTTTGTCCGCTGCCCAGGCGGGCCTTCGCCCGGGACACCAGTTTGCGGCACGCAGATTCTTGAACCCCGACCGCGTCCGCGACTTGCGCGTAATCCATGTCGAAAATTTCGTAGAGCAGATAGGCGGCGCGCTCCTTGGGGGTTAGCCGTTCCAGCAACAACAAGAACGCGGTGGACAGCGACGAGGCCAGTTCATGCTTGTGTTCGGGTGAATCCTGATGGGTGGTGTGAATCGGTTCTGGCAGCCAGGTGCCGACGTAATCAACCCGCGACTTGTGGACCGAGCGCAGCAGATCGATGCAGTGCCGGGTGCAGGCCGTGGTCAGCCAGGCGGCCGGGGTGGCGATGGAAGCCCGATCGGCCTCTAGCCACTTGATGAACAGCTCTTGCACCACATCCTCGGCTTCGGCGCGCGAGCCGAGGATGCGATACGCCAGACCGAGCAAAAAGGGCCGGCGCTGCTCGAACACAGCGGCAACGTGTTCAGCGGAATTCATCGATCAGTGCCTCGACACCTGCAAACGGTTCCACAGGTTGATCATGCCAATCTCGGCCGTCAAGGCACCGATCTGGGCGTCGTTGAAATGCCCGCGCAAGTCACCGCGCAAGCGGGCGTAGTCGGTCTTTTCATCGAGTACGGTCAGGGCCTCGGTCCAGGCCAGGGCGGCACGTTCGGAGGCGCTGAAATCACTGACGTGGCGCCAGACGATCAAACGGTCCAGCCGCTCGTTGCTTTCATTGGCGTCACGGGCCTCGCGGGTGTGCATCTTCACGCAGAAACCGCATTGGTTGATCTGCGAGGCACGCAGGTGGATCAAATGCTTCAGCCTCGCTGGCAGGTCGTGATTGTCGAGGGTGACATGCACCTGAGTCAGGCTTTCGAAGACTTGAGGAATGGATTGCAGCAGGTTAATCGGTTGGGTGTTGGACGACATCGTGTTGCTCAACTGTTTAAGGGATTCAACGAGATGACGAAATAGCACTACAGTTTGTGACGCGCCGGCAGTACCTGTGATTTTTTGGTCGTAGATCCTTTTCGCGGCGGCTGCCCTAAGCTCAAGTCAAAGAGTGGTTTAATGCTGTGCTTTACCTGCCTGGAGAGTTGCCATGATGCTGGATACGCTGCATTTCACTCCTTGGTCCGCGTTGACAGGAGGTGCGTTGATCGGCTTGGCGGCCAGCGTGATGCTCGTGGCCAATGGGCGGGTCGCCGGGATTAGCGGATTACTCGGCAGTCTGCTAGCGCCGGGTGGTTCGGGACGGGGCGAAAAAGCCTTTTTCATCCTCGGACTGCTGGCGGCCCCCCTGTTGTGGGCGTTGTTTCAGGTGTGGCCGGCCATCGAATTCAAGACCGGTACCGTGGGGCTGATCATCGCCGGATTGTGTGTCGGGATCGGCACCCGTTATGGCTCTGGTTGCACCAGTGGCCACGGGGTGTGCGGTATCTCGCGGCTGTCACCACGCTCCATCGTCGCGACGTTGAGCTTCATGTTCGCGGGCTTTGTGACCGTGTTTGTCCTGCGCCATCTGTTGGGGTTTTGAACATGAAAAAACTCACGGCTTTCCTCGCCGGCCTGTTGTTCGGCATCGGCCTGCTGTTGGCCGGTATGGCCAACCCGGCCAAAGTGCTGGGGTTTCTCGATATAACCGGTTTGTGGGACCCATCCCTGGCGCTGGTCATGATCGGGGCGATTGCCGTGGCCTGGGTGCCGTTTCACTGGGCCATGAAACAATCCACGTCGTTGCTGGGGGCGCCGATGCAGTTGCCGGTCAGTCGTGAACTGGATCGACGCTTGATCGGTGGCAGCCTACTGTTCGGGGTCGGGTGGGGCATTGCGGGCATCTGCCCCGGGCCGGCGCTGGTGCTGTTGCCGACGGGGCATTGGCAGGCGTGGGTATTTGCGATCGCCATGCTGGCGGGGATGTTGATATTCAGAGTGTTGCAAGCGCGTCGTTAAGTCGTCTCGCCAGGTCAATGTCAAGAGATCGTAGCCTTCGGCGGCGCAAGTGTTGCCGGCGGCTACGATTTTTTTGCGTTTCAAACTGCCAATTGACCGCCGGCAATCGCCGCCGACGCCGCCAGCATTGCCCGCAACAACACCGCACACCCGGCCGCCAGATCATCCGGCGCGGCGTTTTCGATTTCGTTGTGGCTGATGCCGCCTTCGCACGGCACGAAGATCATCCCGGCCGGGCCGAGTTCGGCGAGGAAGATTGCGTCGTGCCCTGCTCCGCTCACGATGTCCATGTGCGACAGGCCCAGCCCTTGGGCGGCGCCGCGCACCGCTTCGACACAGCCTTTGTCGAAGTACAGCGGCGGAAAGTCGGCGGTGGGTGTGAGTTCGAAGGACAGGCCGTGTTCCTCGCAGGTGGTTTCGATAACTTCGCGGACTTCGGCAATCATCGAATCCAGACGCGCCGGTTCCAGATGACGGAAGTCCAGGGTCATGCGCACTTCGCCGGGGATGACGTTGCGTGAGCCGGGATAGGCTTGCAGGCAACCGACGGTGCCGCAGGCGTGCGGCTGATGACCGAGGGCCGCGCGATTGACCGCACCGACGATCACCGAAGCGCCGACCAGGGCGTCCTTGCGCAGGTGCATCGGCGTCGGGCCGGCGTGGGCTTCGACGCCGCGCAGTTTCAGGTCAAACCATTTCTGGCCGAGGGCGCCCATCACCACGCCGATGGTTTTGTGCTCGTCTTCGAGGATCGGGCCTTGTTCGATATGCGCCTCGAAATAGGCGCCGACGGCATGGCCACTGACGTTGCGCTCGCCGGCATAGCCGATGGCGTTCAAGGCTTCACCGACGGTAATGCCCTCGGCATCGACCTTGGCCAGGGTTTCTTCGAGGGTGAATTTTTCCGCGAACACACCGGAGCCCATCATGCAGGGGGCGAAGCGTGAGCCTTCCTCGTTGGTCCAGACCACCACTTCCAGTGGCGCTTCGGTTTCCACGCCCAGGTCATTGAGGGTGCGCAGCACTTCGACGCCGGCCAGCACACCGAAGCAGCCGTCGAACTTGCCGCCGGTGGGTTGGGTGTCGATGTGGCTGCCGGTCATCACCGGGGGCAGGTTCGGGTTGCGGCCCGGACGACGGGCGAAGATGTTGCCGACGGCGTCGATGCTGACGGTGCAACCGGCCTCCTCGCACCAGTTGACGAAAATGTCCCGGGCCTGGCGGTCGAGGTCGGTCAGGGCCAGGCGACAGACGCCGCCCTTGACCGTGGCGCCGAGCTTGGCCAGGTCCATAAGCGACTGCCACAAGCGGTCGCGGTTGATGTGCTGATGGGTGGACTGCAGAACGTCTACGGCAGCGTTCATGATGATCTCCTCTGTTCTTCTAGTTCCCACGCGGAGCGTAGGGACGATCAAACCGCGGACTTCGCGATTGACGGGCTGGGGCGCATCGAGCACAACCCGTAATAAATCAGCCCGCCAAGCGCCGAGCCGGTGAACCAGCCATAGCTGTAGAACCAGCTGAATGCGTCACTCCCGAGCGACAGCAGCGTCAGCGCCACCGGCACACCAAACGCGATGAAACCGAACCAGTTCCATGCCGGGTAAACGTCGTCGCGGTAAAGGCCAGCCAGGTCCAGTTGCTGTTTCTTGATCAGGAAATAGTCCACCACCATGATCCCGGCGATCGGCCCCAACAGACTCGAATAGCCCAACAACCAGTTGGAATACACCGTCTCCAGACTTAAATCCGAGACGATCAATCCGAGCTTCTTCAACAGCTCATGGGCCATCAGCGCCAAGCCGACCAGGCCGGTGAGCAACACCGCTTTAGTGCGGTTGATGAACGTGGGCGCGACGTTCTGGAAATCGTTGGTCGGCGAAACAATGTTGGCCGCGGTGTTGGTCGACAGCGTGGCAATGATGATCAGCGCCATGGCCAGCGCGACCCAGACCGGGCTCTGGATATGGCCGATCAGGGTGACCGGATCGGAGACGGTGACGCCCACCAGTTTTACCGAGGCCGCCGTCATCACCACGCCTAGGGAAGCAAACAGGAACATGGTCAGGGGCAAGCCGATAATCTGCCCGACGATCTGATCCTTCTGGCTTTTCGCATAGCGGCTGAAATCCGGAATGTTCAGGGACAAGGTGGCCCAGAACCCGACCATGGCGGTCAGCCCGGCGGCAAAGTAACTGACCACGCTGGCCCCTTCCGGACGTTTGGCCGGGATCGCCAGCAACTCGGTCATCGACACGTTCGGCATGGCCCACACCAGCAGACCCACGCCCACCACCACCAACAACGGCGCCGAGAGGGTTTCGAGCCATTTGATCGAGTCCGCTCCGCGAATCACCACCCACAGGTTCAAGGCCCAGAACACCATGAAGCCGATCACTTCACCGATACCGCCAAGGGCTTTCCAATCCTCGAACACCGAGCCGAGAAACAGGTGAATGGCCAGTCCGCCGAACATCGTCTGAATGCCGAACCAACCACACGCTACCAGCGCACGGATCAGGCACGGAATGTTGGAGCCGAGAATCCCGAAAGACGAACGCAGCAGCACCGGAAACGGAATGCCGTACTTGGTGCCGGGAAAGGCGTTCAGGGTCAGAGGGATCAGTACGATGATGTTGGCGAACAGAATCGCCAGCAGTGCTTCGCCGACGCTCAAGCCGAAATAGGCGGTGAGCACGCCTCCGAGGGTGTAGGTCGGCACGCAGACCGCCATGCCAATCCATAACGCGGTGATGTGCCATTTGTTCCAGGTTCGTTCGTGCACCTTGGTCGGTGCCATGTCGTGGTTGTAACGGGGACTGTCGAGGACGTCACTGCCGGCTTCGAGCTCAAACAAGCCGTCGCGCTCGGTCACTTGCGATCTGATCTGTTGCATGGCCGCTCCACTGTTCTTTTGATTATTTTTGCTCATCAAGGGCTGGCGGCATCAATAAACGTGCCGGCCACCCCGTTTGCGCATCGGGCAGTTCCATCAAAACGTTGTAACCAACTGATGTTGATCAGTTTTATTTGTATACCCGATGAGTCACCGGTGACTTGCTTGTTCACTCAGGCCGAATGCGAGGCAAGTTGTCCGAACCGTCAGGACTCAATCTGGTGCATACCACTTTTTTTCAACGTCGCGCATCAACCATAGACCATCCTCAACCGGCTGATTTCACATAAGAAATCTCGTCTATTTTTAGAACCTGTCAAGTGCGTCAAAATGGTGAGAGGCCTCACCATTTTGGTAAATTCACGATTTAAACCTTAAATATCAATACGTTAAAACAGATATAAGCTTATAAAAAATATTCTTGCTCTATCCGTAAACTCAGACTAACTTTTATTCCTGACAGCGCTGACAGGAATACGCCTGTTTGCGTCGGCTTCATATAAAACATTTAGAACCGGCACAAGTCGGTCATTGCCTGCGAGGAACTCGGAATGTCTCTGTTGATCCGTGGCGCCACCGTTATTACCCACGATGAAAGTTATCGCGCCGACGTCTATTGCGCCGACGGCGTGATCAAAGCCATCGGTGAAAATCTTGATGTTCCAGCGGGTGCCGAAGTGCTCGACGGCAGCGGCCAATACCTGATGCCCGGCGGCATCGACCCGCACACGCACATGCAGCTGCCCTTCATGGGCACGGTGGCCAGTGAGGATTTTTTCAGTGGCACGGCGGCAGGTCTGGCCGGCGGCACCACGTCGATCATCGACTTTGTGATTCCCAATCCGCAGCAATCCTTGATGGAAGCGTTTCATCAGTGGCGCGGCTGGGCCGAGAAGTCAGCGTCGGATTACGGTTTCCATGTCGCGATCACCTGGTGGAGCGAACAGGTGCGCGAGGACATGGCCGAGCTGGTCAATCATCACGGGGTCAACAGCTTCAAGCACTTCATGGCCTACAAGAACGCGATCATGGCCGCCGACGACACTTTGGTGGCGAGTTTCGAGCGCTGTCTGGAATTGGGCGCAGTGCCGACTGTGCATGCGGAGAACGGTGAGTTGGTCTATCACCTGCAACGCAAGTTGATGGCCCAGGGCATGACCGGCCCTGAAGCGCATCCGTTGTCCCGCCCTTCGCAGGTTGAAGGTGAAGCGGCCAGCCGGGCGATCCGCATCGCCGAAACGCTAGGCACGCCGTTGTACCTGGTGCATGTCTCGACCAAGGAAGCCCTCGACGAAATCACCTACGCCCGCAGCAAGGGTCAACCAGTCTACGGAGAAGTCCTGGCCGGGCATTTGCTGCTGGACGACAGCGTCTATCAACACCCGGACTGGCAGACCGCCGCCGGTTACGTGATGAGCCCGCCCTTCCGTCCTCGCGGCCATCAAGAGGCGCTTTGGCACGGCCTGCAATCGGGCAACCTGCACACCACCGCCACCGACCATTGCTGCTTCTGCGCCGAACAAAAAGCCGCCGGCCGTGACGATTTCAGCAAGATCCCCAATGGCACGGCAGGTATCGAAGACCGCATGGCGGTGCTGTGGGATGAAGGGGTGAACACCGGGCGTTTGTCGATGCAGCACTTCGTGGCGCTCACCTCCACCAACACCGCGAAGATCTTCAACCTCTACCCGCGCAAAGGGGCGATCCGCGTCGGTGCGGATGCGGACCTGGTGCTGTGGGATCCGGAAGGTACGCGGACGATTTCAGCG
This sequence comes from Pseudomonas sp. MDT1-16, assembly GCF_054898115.1. Lineage (NCBI taxonomy): Bacteria > Pseudomonadati > Pseudomonadota > Gammaproteobacteria > Pseudomonadales > Pseudomonadaceae > Pseudomonas > Pseudomonas sp. MDT1-16. The sequence goes on along the minus strand of NZ_CM142717.1, from coordinate 2,927,767 downwards.
AAGACCCATCACCAGCAGGTCGACTTCAACATCTTCGAAGGCAAGACCGTGCGCGGTGTACCGAGCCACACCGTCAGCCAGGGCCGGGTGGTTTGGGCAGATGGTGATTTGCGGGCCGAGCGTGGCGCCGGGCGGTATGTCGAACGGCCGGCGTATCCGGCGGTGTTTGATTTGCTGAGTAAGCGGGCGGAGTTGAACAAGCCTGTTGCCGTGAAACGCTGACGCCGTACACCCGATCATTCCCACGCTCCGCGTGGGAACGATCAGCCCATCAGAGGCAGTACCTCAATAACCGTGAGGCCAACACCGTGATCAAGACCCTCAACCACCTCCCGCATCCCTATGAGAATGCGGCCGCCCTCGCTGGCCATTTCACCGATCTGGCACCACCACTCAACGACCGTCAGGCCCATCTGGAAGCCTCGCGTTGCCTGTACTGCTACGACGCGCCGTGCGTGAATGCCTGTCCGAGCGAGATTGATGTTCCGTCGTTCATTCGCAATATTCATCAGGAAAACATTCAGGGCGCCGCGCAGAAAATTCTTTCGGCGAACATCCTCGGCGGCAGTTGCGCCCGGGTCTGCCCGACGGAAGTTCTTTGCCAGCAAGCCTGCGTGCGCAACAACGACCATGAGTGCGCACCGGTGCTGATCGGCTTGTTGCAGCGTTACGCCGTAGACAACGCACACTTCAGCGAACACCCCTTCCCACGTGCGGCATCTACTGGCAAGCGCATTGCCGTGGTCGGTGCCGGACCGGCCGGTTTGTCCTGCGCTCACCGCAGTGCCATGCACGGTCATGACGTGGTGATTTTCGAGGCACGGGAAAAGGCTGGCGGCCTCAACGAATACGGGATTGCCAAGTACAAACTGGTGGACGATTACGCGCAGAAGGAACTGAATTTCCTCTTGGAGATCGGTGGGATCGAGATCCGCCACGGGCAAAAACTGGGAGAGAACCTGACCTTAAGCGAACTGCATCTGCAATTCGATGCGGTGTTCCTCGGCCTCGGCTTGAATGCCAGTAAACAACTGGGGCTGGCCAACGAAGAGGCGCCGGGCCTGCTCGCCGCCACCGACTACATCCGCGAACTGCGCCAGGCCGATGACCTGACGCAACTGCCGCTGGCCGATCATTGCATCGTGCTGGGCGCCGGCAACACCGCCATCGACATGGCCGTGCAAATGGCTCGCCTCGGCGCTCGCGACGTGAATCTGGTGTACCGCCGCGGTGTCGAGGAAATGGGCGCCACCGGTCACGAACAAGACATCGCCAAGGCCAATCAGGTGCGGCTGTTGACTTGGGCGCAACCGGAAGAAGTGCTGCTCGATGATCAGGGCCACGTGCGCGGCATGCGCTTCGCCCGCACGCGGCCGGTAGACGGTCGTCTGCAAACCACCGGTGAAACTTTCGAACTGGCCGCCGACGCGATCTTCAAAGCCATCGGCCAAGCCTTCGATGCCAGCGCCCTCGCCGACCCGCTGGCCCGTGAACTCAAGCGTCAGGGTGAGCGGATTCAAGTGGACGAAAACCTGCGCACCAGCATTCCCGGCGTGTACGCCGGTGGCGACTGCACCCGTCTCGATCAGGACCTTACCGTGCAGGCCGTGCAGCATGGCAAACGGGCCGCCGAGGCCATCAACGCTCAACTCATGCTCAACGTGGAGGCTGCGTAAATGGCCGATCTCTCGATTGTCTTCGCCGGCATCAAAGCCCCCAATCCGTTCTGGCTGGCCTCCGCGCCACCGACCGACAAGGCCTACAACGTGGTCCGCGCCTTTGAGGCCGGCTGGGGTGGCGTGGTCTGGAAAACCCTGGGTGAAGACCCGGCGGCGGTCAACGTGTCGTCGCGCTACTCCGCGCTCTTCGGCGCTAATCGTGAAGTCATGGGTTTCAACAACATCGAGCTGATCACCGATCGCTCGCTGGAAATCAACCTGCGGGAAATCACTCAGGTCAAAAAAGACTGGCCGGACCGCGCGCTGATCGTGTCGCTGATGGTGCCCTGCGTCGAGGAATCGTGGAAATTCATCTTGCCGCTGGTGGAAGCCACCGGCGCCGACGGCATCGAGCTGAACTTCGGTTGCCCCCACGGCATGCCGGAGCGTGGCATGGGTGCGGCAGTCGGTCAGGTGCCGGAGTACGTCGAGCAAGTCACCCGCTGGTGCAAGACGTACTGCTCGCTGCCGGTGATCGTCAAGCTCACGCCGAACATCACCGACATTCGTGTCGCCGCCCGCGCGGCCCATCGCGGTGGCGCGGATGCGGTGTCGTTGATCAATACGATCAACTCGATCACCAGCGTCAACCTGGAGCGCATGGTCGCCAATCCCGCCGTGGGCAACCAAAGCACTCATGGTGGTTATTGCGGTTCGGCGGTGAAGCCGATTGCGCTGAACATGGTCGCCGAAATCGCTCGCGACCCACAGACGCAGGGCCTGCCGATCTCTGGCATTGGCGGCATCGGCAGCTGGCGCGACGCGGCAGAGTTCATTGCGCTGGGCAGCGGCTCGGTGCAGGTGTGCACGGCGGCGATGCTGCATGGTTTCCGGATTGTCGAGGAGATGAAGGACGGTTTATCGCGCTGGATGGACAGTCAGGGCTATGCAAGCGTGTCGGAGTTTACCGGGCGTGCGGTGGGCAATACCACGGACTGGAAGTACCTGGACATCAACTATCAGGTGATTGCGAAGATTGACCAGGAAGCGTGCATTGGTTGCGGTCGTTGCCACATCGCTTGCGAAGACACCTCGCACCAGGCGGTTGCCAGCCTGAAGCAGGCGGACGGGACGCATAAATATGAAGTGATCGATGATGAGTGCGTAGGGTGCAATCTGTGTCAGATCACGTGTCCGGTGCAGGATTGTATCGAGATGGTGCCGATGGATACGGGCAAGCCGTTTTTGGATTGGAATCATGACCCGAGGAATCCGTATCACGTCGCTCTCTAACCGATCGTTCCCACGCTCTGCGTGGGAATGCCTCAACGGACGCTCTGCGTCCGCGTTAGGGACGCGGAGCGTCCCGGGCGGCATTCCCACGCGGAGCGTGGGAATGATCGAGTCAGGGCTCCAACCCGATCCCACGCAAAATCACACTCGTCACCGTCTGCACCGCCCGCTCAAACTGCATGTCCGACAGCGGCTGATGGTCATTAAGAATATTGACCTGATGATCGAAGTCGGCGTAATGCTGGGTCGAGGCCCAGATCATGTACAGCAGGCTTGAAGGCTCCACCGGCAGAATGCGTTTGTCGTCCACCCACTGGCGAATTTTCGCTTCTTTCATCTTTGCCCAGTCGTACAGACTCACGTCCAGCTTCTCACCCAGGGTCGGTGCACCATGCATGATCTCGTTGGCCCAGACTTTGGAGCCGTAAGGCCGGCTGCGGGAGTGGTTCATTTTGGCGCGGATGTAGCTGCTGAGCACCACGCGCGGATCGTCGAACATCTCGAAGCACAGGGCGTCCTGTTTCCACACTTCCAGCAAACCCAACAGCACGGCGCTGTACAGCTCACTCTTGGTGCTGAAGTAGTAATGCAGGTTGGAGCGCGGCAGTTGCACTTCAGCGGCGATGTCGGCCATGGCGGTGCCGCCGAAACCTTTTTCGGCAAAAATCTTTTCGGCCCCCAGCAGAATTTTCTCGACGTTACTGCGACGAATCTCAATCTTGTGATTGCCCATGAGGGCTCCCTGACAACAGCGTTGGCCAAGACTAGCATCCGCTCTACATCGCGGCGACAAGGGAAAACGAAACTTCGTACACCTAGCTTCCCGCAGGTAAATTGGCGCCTTTTCGAACTTGCCTCAGAGGTATTCACGATGCTGCTCAAGAAAGCCCTGACCACCGGCGCCCTGCTCGGCTCGCTGCTCGCCGCTTCAAGGACGGCGCCCCCGTTCCGGTGAAAAGCCTCGACCGAAGGCAGCGACAAGAAAACCCTGATCGTCACCCCGGCTGCACCGCTGGCGGCGGGTGCCTACAAAGTCGAATGGCACGCGGTGTCGGTCGATACGCACAAAAGCGAAGGCGCCTACAGCTTCAAGGTTGACCAGTAGTTCATGACGAGCGCGATGGTGCTGTGCCGCTTTCTGCATTTCACCGTGGTGCTGATGCTGTTCGGGGCCTGGGTGTTCAGACCCAGGCCTGGCGCTGGCACCTGCTGCTCAACGCTGTGTTGGTAGCGCTGCTGATGACGCCATTGCGTTCGAACCTGCCCCTGCGGATCGTCGGTGCCTGGCTCGGCGGCTTGATGCTGTTGGTGATGATCCTGCGGCAACCGGCAGAGCATTGCGTTAAAGCGATATTGCAACGCTTTGGCGGTGTCGGTTACGCCTTGGTTGCGGGGCTGCTGATCACCGGGCTGATCAATGTTCGGGGACTCACCGGGATTGGCACTGTTCAATCGGCTGCGAATCAACCACTGCAAGCAGCGTCGGACCGCTCTGAAAAGCAGCGTCATCCTCGAAGGGTTGCTCGGGAAGGGAGCGGTGGCCGCGGTCTCACTTCTGGGCACCCTGCCGCCGATGATCACTGGCTGACACTCCCACAAAGGTCGACGCATGACAAAAATAAAACCGCAAGGAAAACGGCAGCGCCCGTCTTTTGCAGGCTCACAAAAACCCTGTGGTTGATGGGGGGTGGAATGACCCTCCGTCAATTTCAAACGATGACTCGTTGACAAGGACCGGAAAGCCTAACGATACTTCAATCAGTCGTACGACAACCTACAACGAACTCAATAACAATAACTGCTTGTGCAGGAACTTCCATGACACCCACTCCTACAGCCCGCCCCCCTTTTAATCGCCTGCTGCTGACCGGCGCCGCCGGTGGCCTTGGCAAAGTCTTGCGCGAAAGCCTGCGGCCTTACGCCAATGTCATTCGCCTGTCGGACATCGCCGACATCACCCCTGCCCTTGATGATCGAGAAGAAGTCGTCCTCTGCGACCTCGCGGACAAGCAGGCGGTCCATCAACTGGTCGAAGGCGTGGACGCGATTCTGCACTTCGGCGGCGTGTCGGTAGAACGCCCGTTCGAAGAGATCCTCGGCGCCAACATCTGCGGCGTTTTCCATATTTACGAAGCCGCTCGCCGGCATGGCGTGAAACGCGTGATTTTCGCCAGCTCCAACCACGTGATTGGCTTCTACAAGCAAGACGACGTCATCGACGCCCACTCCCCTCGCCGCCCGGACAGCTACTACGGCTTGTCCAAGTCCTACGGCGAAGACATGGCCAGTTTCTACTTCGATCGCTACGGCATCGAAACCGTCAGCGTGCGTATCGGTTCCTCGTTTGCGGAACCGCAAAACCGCCGGATGATGAGCACCTGGCTGAGCTTCGGTGATCTGACCCACCTGCTCGAATGCGCGTTGTACGCCCCGAACGTCGGCCATACCGTGGTTTACGGCGTGTCCGATAACAAGAACGTCTGGTGGGACAACCGTTTCGCCACCGCCCTGGGCTACGCGGCAAAAGACAACTCCGAAGTGTTCCGCGAAAAAGTCGAAGCCCAACCGATGCCGGCCGCGGATGACCCTGCGATGGTTTACCAGGGTGGCGCGTTTGTCGCGGCTGGCCCGTTTGGCGACTGAACCTCCTCACCCCGAACAAAAACCTAAGGGAATGAGTTGCCATGAACGTTGAATTGATTGTCGATGCCCGTAACGCGGTCGGTGAAAGCCCGGTCTGGGTCCCCGAGGAAAACGCCCTGTACTGGGTCGATATTTCCGTCGGGGGTCTGCAACGCTGGAGCGCCGAAACCGGTCATGTCCACGCCTGGACAACGCCGCAAATGCTCGCCTGCATCGCACGTCACCGCGACGGTGGCTGGGTTGCCGGGATGGAGAGCGGGTTCTTCCATCTGCACCCGCACAACGACAGCAGCCTCGACAGCGCACTGCTGGCGGACGTCGATCACGCCCGCGCCGATATGCGCTTGAATGATGGGCGCTGCGATCGTCAGGGCCGCTTCTGGGCCGGCAGCATGGTGATGAACATGGGCGCCAATGCTACCGACGGCGCGCTTTACCGCTACAGCGCCGGTCAACGTGGGCCACTCGAGGCGCAACTCAACGGGTTTATCGTGCCCAACGGCCTGGGTTTCAGCCCCGACGGGCGGACGATGTACTTGTCTGACTCCCATCCCCTGGTCCAGCAGATCTGGGCCTTTGATTACGACATCGACAGCGGTACGCCGTCCAATCGCCGGCTGTTTGTCGACATGAATCAGTTCCCTGGCCGTCCCGATGGCGCAGCGGTCGATGCCGAAGGCTGCTACTGGATTTGCGCCAATGACGCCGGGCTGATTCACCGCTTCACCCCCGACGGCCGACTGGACCGTTCCCTCGCCGTACCGGTGAAAAAACCGACCATGTGCGCCTTCGGTGGCAGCCGACTGGACACGCTGTTCGTCACCTCGATCCGCCCCGGCGGCGACCACGACGAACAGTCACTGGCCGGCGGTGTGTTCGCCCTCAATCCCGGGGTGAAAGGTTTGCCGGAGCCGGTGTTCAAGGGATAAAAATCATCAGGTCCCCTGTGTAGCAGCTGCCGAAGGCTGCGTAGCAGTCGTAAAACCATACGGCGCGGTGTCTCAGGAAAATCGCATCCACCGGATTGACGACTGCATCGCTACCCCAGCAACTGACTCAACACCGCGCGCAACTTGCCGGGTTTCACCGGTTTGTTCAGCAGCGGTGCGTCGAGTCTCTGCAATGAGCGCCGACACTGATCCGTGCGGTCGGCAGTGATGATGACCGCCGGAATCACCTGTTTGTAATGCTCGCGCAAATGCCTGACCACATCACAGCCCACCACTCCGTGATCGAGGTGGTAGTCCGCCAGAATCAATTCTGGTGGTCGCCCCTGCAAGGCCGCCAGTGCGGAGAACTCATCTGTGGCCGTCACCACCTCGCAGCCCCACTGCCCGAGCAGCGCGCTCATGCTTTCGAGGATGCTCACTTCGTTGTCCAGGACCAACAAACGTCGGCCCGGCAATGGATTGCCGGTGCCCGGCAGTGGCGCGGCCAGACTGATCGGTAGCGGAACCTCATGGGAAATCGGCACGTCGATGCTGAACACCGAACCGCGTCCCGGCCGTGAATGAACCTGGATTCTGTAGTTAAGGATCTTGGCGATACGCTCAACGATCGCCAGCCCCAGGCCCACACCCTTACGGTCGGCGGCGCGCCCTACATCCAGTTGGTTGAATTCCAGGAAGATCGAATCCAGTCGATCCGCCGCGATCCCGCGCCCGGTGTCCCAGACTTCCAGGCGCAGCATTTCACCCCGGCGTCTGGCACCCAGCAAGATGCTGCCCTCGTCAGTGTAGCGACAGGCGTTGCTGAGGAAATTGCGCAGGATCCGCGTCATCAGGCGCAAGTCAGTACTGATGGCGTAATCGCCCATGTGCACCCGCAGGTTCAACCCTGCAGCTTGGGCCACTGACTGGAACTCCGACACCAACGGCGCGAGCAATTCGTCGAGACGGTACAGCGCAATGTCCGGTTTGACCGCCGCCTGATCGAGCCGGGAAATATCCAGCAAATCGGTGAGCAAATCTTCCGCCCCTTCCAGCGCCTGGTGAGTACGCTCCACCAGCACTTGTTCGACGTCGGGCAGCTTGCGCTCGCGCAGGGTGGAGATCAGCAAACGCGCGGCGTTGAGCGGCTGCAGCAGGTCGTGACTGGCGGCGGCGAGGTATTTGTCCTTACTGCGATTGGCGGCCTCGGCGGCGTCTCGGGCATCGCGCAACGCTTGGGCAATCTCTTTACGCTGGGTGATCTGCTGTTGCAGGTTGCGGTTGGCTTCCAGCAACTCGTCAGTGCGCGCGGTGACACGCTGCTCCAGTTCGTCGTTGAGTTGCTGCAGGCGCTGCTGGGCGAGTTTGCGTTCGGTGATGTCGGCGACAAACCCCTCCACCAGCCCTTCCTGATCGGGCTTGAGCAACAGGTTCATCAGCACGTCGAGGCTGCTGCCATCCTTGCGCCGCAATTGGGTTTCGTACCCGAGCAGGCTGCGCTCGCGCTTGAGCATTTCACCGATGTTTTCCAGCTCTTGAGCACCACCGACAAACAGGTTGCTCGCCAGGTCGGCCAGTGAGAACAGCACCTCTTGCGGGTTCTGATAGCCAAGCATCCGCGCCAGTGCCGGGTTGGCGGCACGCATGCCTTCCAGAAGGCTTGCCTGGAAGATCCCATGGACCGCGTTTTCGAACAGCCATTTGTAGCGATTGCGCTCGGCTTCCAGCTCGTCAAGGCGCGCGGCCAGTTCCGGGTAATGACTCTTGCGCGCCGAATGGCTGCCTAATCCCAGTAACCCCGCCAGCGCCCGTTGCTGTTCGTCAGAGGGCTTCGCCATAAACGACCTCGACATCACGCTGACTGGACTGGCGCGGGTTGGTCAGGATGCACGGGTCGTGCATGGCGTGTTGCGACAGGAACGGAATGTCCGCAGTGCTGACCCCGTGCAGTCCCAGGGTTTCGTGGAAGCCGATCGCATGTTTCAGGGCGATCAGATGTTCAACCAGACGCCCGCAAATCTGCCGGTGATTCAAGCCACGGCAATCGATGCCGAAGGTCTCGGCGATGATCTTGAAACGTTCCGGTGCCGAGCTGTAATTGAAGGCCACCACGTGTTCCACCAGCACGGCGTTGCACAAACCGTGCGGCAGATCGAGAAAACCGCCCAGGCTGTGGGACATCGCGTGCACCGCGCCGAGAATCGCGTTGGAGAACGCCAGCCCGGCCTGCATGCTGCCGAGCATGATCTTCTCGCGCAGGGCGATGTCGTTCGGGTTGGCGATCATCTGCACCAGGTTGCCGTTGATCAGACGCATCGCTTCGAGTGCGTGGGGATCAGTCAACGGCCCGTGACCGGTGGAAACAAACGCTTCGATGGCATGCACCAACGCATCGATGCCGGTACAGGCCGACAGGAACGGGTCCATGCTCAGAGTGGTTTCCGGGTCGATCAGCGACACGTCCGGCACCACCGCCTTACTGACGATGGAGAACTTCATGCGTTCTTGCTGGTTGGAGATGATCACGAATTGCGAGACATCGGCTGAGGTCCCGGCCGTGGTCGGAATCAGGATCAGCGGCGGGCTCGGGACACGGATGGTGTCCACGCCTTCGAATTCGAGGATGCTGCGCCCATGGGCGACGACAATGCCAATGCCTTTGCCGCAATCCATCGGGCTGCCGCCACCGACGGCCACGATCACATCGCAATGATTTTCCCGGTACAGATCGGCGCCGAGCATCACTTCTTCGACCCGAGGGTTGGGCGAGACCGCGCTGTACAGGAAATACTCGATGCCCTGGGCTTGCAGACTGGCCTCGACATCGGCGACCCAACCGGCAGCAATCACACCGGGATCGCTGACCAGCAGCACCTTGCGGGCGCCAAAGGTTTTGGCGCAATTGCCGACGTTGTGCCGGCAGCCGGCACCAAAGATGATTTCAGGCGAAACGAATTTACGCAGCTGGCTGAGACTCTGGCTCATTGGAAAGCCTGTTTTTATTGTTTTGGAAGGTAACGTTCACACTAAAGCATCCGGCTGTGAATGCAATCAGACCAATGGGTAGCCCTGGGCTCAGCCTCGATAGATCAGTCGCGAAGCCTTCTCGTTACGCAATGTCAGGTGTTCCATGCCCAGCCCCGGGGCCTCGGCTTCCTCGCGGGCCTTGAGAATCAAGCCGTGGTGCGGGGACTTGCTGCACACCGGGTCAGCGTTGGCGGCATCACCGGTCAGCATGAAGGCCTGGCAGCGGCAGCCGCCCAGATCCTTGTGCTTTTCATCGCAGGAGCGGCACGGCTCTTTCATCCAGTCATCGCCACGAAAGCGATTGAAACCGAAAGAATCCGTCCAGATGTGCTCGATACTGTGCTCGCGCACGTTGGGAAACTGCACCGGCAACTGTCGGGCGCTGTGGCAAGGCAATGCCGTGCCGTCGGGGGTGATATCGAGAAACAGATTGGCCCAGCCGTTCATGCAGGTCTTGGGGCGCTCTTCGTAGTAATCCGGGGTGACGAAAATCAGCTTGCACGGGTGGCCCTGCGCTTCAAGACGCTCGCGGTATGAGTGGGTGATGCGCTCGGCGCGCTGCAATTGTTCGCGGGTGGGTAACAGGCCAGCGCGGTTGAGTTCAGCCCAGCCATAGAACTGGCACGTCGCCAATTCGACGAAATCTGCCTCCAGCTCCAGGCACAAGTCGATGATCTGCGCGATCTGGTCGATGTTGTGCCGATGGGTGACGAAGTTCAGCACCATCGGATAGCCCTGCGCCTTTACCGCGCGAGCCATGGCGAGTTTCTGGGCGAAGGCTTTGCGCGAACCGGCGAGCATGTTGTTTACCGCTTCGTCGGCAGCCTGGAAGCTGATCTGAATGTGGTCCAGCCCCGCGACCTTGAAATCGCGGACTTTCTGCTCGGTCAGGCCGATGCCCGAGGTGATCAGGTTGGTGTAGTAACCCATGTCCCGGGCGGCTTTGATCAGCTCGGCCAGGTCCTGACGCACCAACGGCTCGCCGCCGGAAAAGCCCAGTTGCGCGGCGCCCATCTCCCGGGCCTCGCGGAACACCCGAATCCATTCCTCGGTGCTCAATTCCTCACCCTGCTGGGCGAAGTCCAGCGGGTTGGAGCAGTACGGGCATTGCAGCGGGCAACGATAGGTCAACTCCGCCAACAGCCACAGCGGCGGCCCCGGGCGCGAGTCACTCGATCCAGAATTGAGCATGGGCCACCTCCAGAAACGCCAGCACGTCCTCGTCGATCCCCGGTACGCCGGGAAAACTCGCAGACAGTCGATCAATGATCGCCGCAACGCTGCGCCGGCCGTCCACCAGATCGAGGATCTGCCCGGCACTGGTGTTGAGTTTGATCATGCCTTCAGGGTACAGCAGCACGTGACAGTCCTGACGAGGCTCCCATTGCAGGCGAAAACCCCGGCGCAGCGACGGTGATTGCTCGCGGTTGATCAGGCTCACAGGGCAATCCCCCGGTGCCAGACGTTTTCAGTGGTGACGGTGTGATACGGCGGGCGTTCCAGCTCGTAGGCCAGGCTCATGGCGTCGAGCATGCTCCACAGTACGTCGAGCTTGAACTGCAGAATGTCCAGCATGCGTTGCTGGCCTTCGACCGTGACGTAGTGCGCCAAGGTGATGCGCAAACCATGCTCTACGTCGCGCCGTGCCTGACTCAGGCGAGTACGGAAATAGTCATAACCGCCGACATCGATCCACGGGTAATGGGTCGGCCAGGCATCGAGCCGGGATTGGTGAATCTGTGGCGCAAACAGCTCGGTCAACGAACTGCTGGCGGCTTCTTGCCAACAGGCGCGGCGGGCGAAGTTGACATAGGCATCCACGGCGAAACGCACACCGGGCAACACCAGTTCCTGTGAGAGGATTTGCTCGCGATTCAGCCCCACCGCTTCGCCCAGCCGCAGCCAGGCTTCGATGCCGCCTTCGCTGCCGGGTGCGCCGTCGTGATCAAGGATCCGTTGCAGCCATTCCCGGCGCACGTCGCGGTCTGGACAGTTGGCGAGAATCGCTGCGTCCTTCAGGGGGATGTTTACCTGGTAATAGAAGCGATTGGCGACCCAGCCTTGAATCTGCTCGCGACTGGAGCGCCCGGCGTACATGGCTTGGTGGAACGGGTGATGAATGTGGTAATAGGCGCCTTTGGCGCGCAGCGCCGCTTCGAATTCGCTGGGGGTCATTGCGGTGTCAGTCATTGCGGTTCTCCTGGAAGCTCTGCTGTTTTTGGTCCAGCGCCTTCGCGGGCAAGCCTCGCTCCTACAAATTCGATGTGATCTGTAGGAGCGAGCGGTGCGGCGATCCGACTTGCCCGCGAAAGGGCCCTCCGCTACAGCACAATACTCATGCCGTCATAGGCCACTTCAATCCCGTGTCGCTCCAGCAATGCCCTTTCGGCCGAGTCTTCATCGAGGATCGGGTTGGTGTTGTTGATGTGGATCAGCACCTTGCGCTGGCGGGTGAAACCTTCAAGGATTTCGAGCATTCCGCCAGGGCCGCTTTGCGACAGGTGACCCATTTCACTGCCCAGGTTCTGGCCGACTTCGCAGATTCGCATCTCGTTGTCGCGCCACAAGGTACCGTCCAGCAACAGGCAATCGGCGCGTTGCATCCAACTCAGGACTTCGTCGTCGACTTGACCCAGGCCTGGCGCATAGAACAGTGAGGCGCCGGTGCGCCGGTCTTCTACAAACAGCCCGATGGTGTCGCCCGGCTGCGGATTGCCGCGATTGGGCGAGTACGGCGGTGCGTTGCTCACCAAGGGGATTGCACGAAATTGCAGGTGTTCGCAGGCCGCGATGCTGAACGGCTCGCGGTCCAGTCCGACCGGTTGCCACTGCAACCCGCCGTTCCAATGTTTGAGCATGGTGAACAAGGGGAAGCCGCTGCTCAGGTCTTCATGCACGCGTTCGGTGCACCAGACCGAATGCGGGCAGCCTTCGCGCAGACTCAACAGGCCGGTGCAATGGTCGATCTGGCTGTCCATCAGGACGACGCCGACGATCGCGGTATCACGCACCCGGCGCGCCGGTTGCAGCGGCGCGAAACTCTCGAGTTGCGCGCGAATGTCCGGTGAAGCATTGCACAGCACCCAATCCACACCGTTGTCGCTCAGGGCAATCGAGGACTGGGTGCGCCGTTGCGCCCGCAGGCTGCCATTGCGCATCGCGGCGCACTGGCGGCAGTTGCAATTCCATTGCGGAAAACCACCGCCAGCGGCGGATCCGAGAACGCGAATGTGCATGGGCAATGCTCCAGAAGGCAGGCCCGGCCAACGCAACAGCTGGCCGGGTGAACAGTCAGCGGTTGGCGAAATACATCGTCACTTCGAAGCCAATGCGCAGATCGGTAAACGTGGGTTTAGTCCACATGGGTCAATCCTCTTCTTATGCCGGACGATTCCGGTAAAGCCATTAATGCACGAGGTGCCAGGCACCCGAATGCTACTTTCGAACGAGGTGGCGGCGTGCATTGGTAGGGGGTGTTGCGGGGTTTTCTAGTACACACAAAACCAATGTGGGAGCGAGCCTGCTCGCGAAGGCGGTCCGACAGTCAACATCAATGTTGAATGTGCAGGCCTCTTCGCGAGCAGGCTCGCTCCCACAGGGGATTGCGGTGTTCTTGCGGGGGTTAGAAGAACCCCATCGGATTGATGTCGTAGCTCACCAGGAGGTTTTTGGTCTGCTGATAGTGATCGAGCATCATCTTGTGGTTTTCACGGCCGACACCGGATTTCTTGTAGCCACCGAACGCGGCGTGGGCCGGGTACAGGTGGTAGCAGTTGGTCCAGACACGCCCGGCCTTGATCGCCCGACCCATGCGGTAAGCGCGGTTGATGTCGCGGGTCCACAGACCGGCGCCGAGGCCGAACTCGCTGTCGTTGGCAATCGCCAGGGCTTCGGCTTCGTCCTTGAAGGTGGTAATACCCACCACCGGGCCGAAGATTTCTTCCTGGAACACGCGCATTTTGTTGTGGCCCTTGAGCAGGGTCGGCTGGATGTAATAGCCGCTGGACAGGTCGCCTTCGAGGCGCTCGGCCGCGCCGCCGGTGAGCAATTCGGCGCCCTCCTCCTGAGCAATTTTCAGGTACGAGAGGATCTTGTCGTATTGCTGCTCGGACGCCTGGGCGCCGACCATGGTTTCGGTGTCCAGCGGGTCGCCGCGCTTGATCTTGACGATCTTCTTCATCACCTCGGCCATGAACGGCTCGTAGATCGATTCCTGCACCAGCGCCCGGGACGGACAGGTGCAGACTTCGCCCTGGTTGAAGAACGCCAGCACCAGACCTTCGGCGGCTTTCTCGATGAACTGCGGTTCGGCGTTCATGATGTCTTCGAAGAAGATGTTCGGTGATTTGCCACCCAGCTCCACGGTGCTTGGAATGATGTTCTCGGCGGCGCAATGCATGATGTGCGCGCCTATCGGGGTGGAACCGGTGAAGGCGATCTTGGCGATGCGCTTGCTGGTGGCCAGCGCCTCACCCGCTTCGCGACCGAACCCCTGGACGATGTTCAGCACACCGGCCGGCAGCAAATCGGCGATCAGTTCGGCGAAGACCATGATCGACAGCGGCGTCTGCTCGGCGGGTTTGAGGACCACGCAGTTGCCGGCGGCCAGGGCCGGGGCGAGTTTCCACGCGGCCATCAGCAGCGGGAAGTTCCACGGAATGATCTGCCCGACCACGCCCAATGGCTCGTGGAAGTGATAGGCCGTCGTCAACTCATTGATCTCGGCGGCACCGCCCTCTTGAGCGCGGATGCACCCGGCGAAGTAACGGAAATGGTCGGCGGCCAGCGGCACGTCGGCGTTCAAGGTCTCGCGCACGGCCTTGCCGTTGTCCCAGGTTTCGCTGACGGCGAGGATTTCCAAATTCTGCTCGATGCGGTCGGCAATTTTCAGCAGCACCAGGGAGCGGTCCTGCGCCGAAGTTTTGCCCCAGGCATCGGCGGCGGCATGGGCGGCATCGAGGGCTTTTTCGATGTCGGCGGCGCTGGACCGAGGGAACTCGGCAATCACTTCACCATTGACCGGCGAGGTGTTGATGAAATATTCGCCATTGACCGGGGCGACGAACTCACCGCCGATGAAGTTGCCGTAGCGCGCTTTGAACGTAACGACGGCGCCGGGTGTTCCAGGTTGTGCGTAGATCATGGTGGGCCTCTGTCTGGGTCGATGCCTGTCGGGCAAACAGGCGATGAACCGATAGTAGAGAGCCCCGCGTGCCAGACGAATGCGCCGTTGGCAGGGGGACTCTCGTTATTTGGTCGTAGGAGCGAGGCTTGCCCGCGATCGGGGCACTGCGGTCATCCAGTCAGACCGCGGCGCATTCTTCGCGAGCAAGCTTCGCTCCTACAGGGATACAGGTTTGCTCTGATCAGTGTTTGGCAACCAGGTCTTTCGGCAACTTGAAGGTCCAGAGCATGCCGCCCTGGTTGAAGTCCTTGATGCGCTTGGCCACTTCGCCGCCCCACAGCGGAACAGCCCCCCCCCAACCGGACAGCACCGAGACGTACTGTTCGCCGTCCATTTCCCAAGTCACAGGCGAGCCGAGTACGCCGGAGCCAGTCTGGAATTCCCAGACTTTCTCGCCGGTCTTGGCGTTGAATGCCTGCAGGAAACCTTCCGGCGTACCGGTGAACACCAGGTTGCCTTTGGTGGTCAGCACGCCGCCCCACAGCGGTGCGAAGTTCTTGTGGCGCCAGACTTCCTTGCCGGTTTTCGGGTCGATGGCGCGCAGCACGCCGATGTAGTCTTCATTCAACGGTTTGATGGTGAAACCGGCACCGAGGAACGCCGCGCCTTTTTTGTAGGCGATGCCTTCGTTCCAGATGTCCATGCCCCACTCGTTGGACGGTACGTAGAACAGCCCGGTGTCCTTGTTGTAGGCCATCGGCATCCAGTTTTTCGCGCCGAGGAATGCCGGGGCTACGAACACCGAACTGCCCTTGGCTTCGGTACCCGGTGCGCCTGGTCGGCTGGCTTCGTTGTAGATCGGCCGGCCCTCTTTATCCAGGCCAGTGGCCCAGGTGATCTTGTCCACGAACGGGAAGCCGCGAATGAATTTGCCGTTGGTGCGGTCCAGCACGTAGAAGAAACCGTTGCGGTCAGCGGTCGCGGCGGCTTTGATCTCTTTGCCGCCTTCGGTGTAGTTGAACGAGACCAGCTCGTTCACGCCGTCATAGTCCCAGCCGTCGTGAGGCGTGCTTTGGAAGTGCCACTTGATGGTGCCGTCGTCCGGGTTCAGCGCCAGACGCGACGACGAGTAGAGGTTGTCGCCAGGACGCAGGTGCGAATTCCACGGCGCCGGGTTGCCGGTGCCGAACAGCAGCAGATTGGTTTCCGGGTCGTAGTAACCGCCAAGCCAAGGCGCCGCGCCGCCGGTTTTCCAGAGATCGCCAGGCCAGGTCTTGCCGGCTTCGCCGCCGGAGATGCCGTTCTCTACCGCTTTGCCATCCTTGTAGGTGTAGCCCATGTGGCCTTCGACAGTGGGCCGGGTCCACAGCAGGTCGCCGTTTTTCGGGTCGTAGGCTTCGATTTTGCCGACCACCCCGAACTCGCCACCGGCCACGCCGGTGATCAGTTTGCCGTTGATCACCAACGGCGCGGCGCTGATCGAATAGCCTTCCTTGTGGTCGGCGACTTTCTTGCTCCAGACGACTTTGCCGGTGTCCTTGTTCAGGGCCACGAGCTTGGCGTCGAGGGTGCCGAAGAACACCAGGTCGCCGTACAGCGCAACACCACGGTTGATCACGTCGCAGCAGGGACGGATGTCATCGGGCAGGCGCGCATCGTATTGCCAGAGTTTTTTGCCAGTGCGCGCATCCACCGCAAACACCCGCGAATAGGAACCGGTCAGGTACATGACGCCGTCCTTGATCATCGGCTGTGCTTGCTGACCGCGTTGTTTTTCACCGCCGAAGGAGAACGCCCAGACCGGCCGCAAGTCCTTCACGTTGTTGACGTTGAGGGTGTCCAGCGGACTGTATCGTTGACCCTGGACGCCCAGACCGTTGGTGACGATCTGCTCCGGGTTCTTGGGGTCCTGGAGGATGTCTTGATCAGTGACGCCGGCCAATGCCGAGCCAGACAACAGCATGGCACTGAGCAGCACACTCAAGACGAAGGGTTGGCGACGTGCGGGTTGGGTCATGACGGCTACCTCTGCGGTTTTTGTTATACCCGGGAAATTTTCCCGGTCTGGTGCAGATTCTTGGGCGCCGCCGCCCTTGGAACAATTGCCCGCAGTGCTGAGATTGCTAGTTCCTTAGTACCGGGTCAGGATGCTACCCCGTCAGGGCTCACCTCGACCTGTAGCAGCTGGCGGAGCCTGCGTTCGGCTGCGTAGCAGTCGTAAACCCGACTTGCACGGTTTTCCTGATACACCGCGAACTCTGATTTCACGACTGCTGCGCAGCCGAACGCAGGCTTCGCCAGCTGCTACAAGGGGTTGTGTCGCCGCAGGGTCATTTTTCTGCAGCGGAATCGACCCGGGTCATCTGCCCACGCTCGTAACGCGGATACAGATGGCTGACGCTGCGGATCAGCTCGTAACGACTCAGGCTGATGCCAGCAAAACGGTCGGGGATGGGGCTGCGGATCATCTCGGCCATGTCGCTGCCGTTGGCGGCGCCGTCGCGCATGAGCTGATCGAGCCAGGTGAGGTAGTCGCGCATCTGTTCGAACGGCTGTTGATCCGTGGCCACCGGGCCGTGGCCGGGAACGATGAGCGTCCAGGGCAAGCCTTGAAGTGTGGCAATGTCCGCCAGCCACACCGACAGCCCCGGACTGTTGGGCGTGGTCAGCGCCCGTTGATAAAACACCAGATCCCCGGCAAACAACACGCCGGTTTTCTGGTCGAGAATAGCCAGATCCGCGCCAGTGTGCCCACCCAGGCCCAGCAGACGAAAATCGTGATCCCCAAAACTTCGCACGCCGGGCGTCAGCGTTTCGGTCGG
Source organism: Pseudomonas sp. MDT1-16 (assembly GCF_054898115.1). Lineage (NCBI taxonomy): Bacteria > Pseudomonadati > Pseudomonadota > Gammaproteobacteria > Pseudomonadales > Pseudomonadaceae > Pseudomonas > Pseudomonas sp. MDT1-16. Next base: position 2,910,270 of record NZ_CM142717.1, on the reverse strand, counting down.
CAACACCACTTCGGTGCCGCGCATCCAGTCACCCACCAGTCGATACAGGTTCTCGGCCATGGCATCGCCCTGCTGATGCAGCAGCTCGGTGGTGCCGGCCAGCGCGCCGATCGGCACGTCACTGAAGGCCTGGTTGCCGAGAACATGATCAGGATGATGATGCGTCAGCAGCACCTCAATCACCGGTTTATCGGTGGTCGCGGCAATCGCCTTGCGCATCGCTTCGCCGTAGCGTTTCGACGGCCCGGTATCGATCACCACCACACCGCGTTCGGTGACGATGAACGCGGTATTGACGATGTTGCCGCCGTTGGCCTTGTCAAAATTGTCAGTGCTGCCTTCCAGCAGCCACGTGTCTTCGGCGATCTGTCGGGGCTTGAGTGAATACTCGAGCTCGGCCAGGGCCGGCAGGCTCAGGCTCATGAACAACAGCAGCATCCAGCGCATCACGCGCTCCTTTGGGTCAGGGTATGGCCGCATCGAATTGATTGCCGCTGTTGTCCCGCAGTAACAGGCGCGTCTGCCCTGTTCCTTCGATGTCGAAGGCCAGGTTGGGGTTTTCGCTGACGGCGGGAAACAGCTCAAGTCGGGCCAGCAGCTGATCGTTCTGATCCCGCAGTTCGGCATGGTTGATGAAGAACTCCGGGATGCCGCTGACCATGCCGTTGTCCATTGGATGCGCCACCTGCAGCCGCACGCGACTGAATTCGCCACGGGGATAACGACCGCCCAGCACTTCGCCGATGTGGTCTTCCCAGCCCGGCTGAGTACGCACCACACTCGGCGCCGTGCAACCGCCGCCCGCCGCATCGATCAGGGTCGAGCCGACATGCCACACCCCGTCACGGGTCAGCACCGCCGCACGCAATGGCGTGGCTTGCTCGATACGGATGCGGATCGACAGCCAGGGGAGCACCCGGTCCAGCGGCTGGAAATCGACGATTTTTGGCAAGGGGTTGAGTTCGGCCCAGGCGAGGATTTTCACCACCTCGCCCTTGAACGCCCGGGCGTCGATTTCCAGCGGCACCTGCCGGGCATCTTCGGCGAACGGCGGCGCCAGCAGCTTGACCCGGTCGTCGAACACGAACGGCGCATCGCCGAGCATCTGCTTGTGATAGAAGGCCCACATCACCGAGGGCACCGGGTCTTTGCCCGGGTCGATGTCCGCGGCGAGCGCAGCCAGGGGTAACCAGCAGGCCAACAGACAACTCGCTCGCCAGTTCACTGTTGATACATCTCGGGCACGTCATAGCGCAGGCCGTAATGACCATAAATGGTTTTGACGGCGCCCTCGCGGATCAAGGTTTCCAGCGCCTCTTCCACCGCATAGGCCAACTGACGGTTGCTTTCATGCACCGCCATGCCGATCTCCCAGAGCTGCTTGCCCATGTTCGGGTAGGCGTTTTCCGCCAGCGCCACTTGCGGGTCCGCCGCTTCATGCACTTGCCAGTCAATCTCGCCGCGCATGGCCATCACCGCGTCGACTTCACCGGCCTTCATGGCCGCGAAAGCCTGTGCCACACCAGGGTAGTGATGGGTGTTGCCAGCGAGCATGCCGCTGAATACCGAGGTCAGGTAGAACGACGGCACACTGTCGACTTCGACGCCGATCGGGTGGTGCTCGAACACGGCGACGCTGCCCACCTTATCCAGTCGGCGACGGTCGAAGGCGACCTGCCATTGTTCGTTCTGGTACGGCCCGAACATCACCACATGGCCGTTTTCCAACTCACCCAGTTCATTGCGCTTCTGCGCGTAATCGCGATCGTACGGCACGCGCATCATCAGGTCGGCCAGTTGCAGATCGTGCAACTGACTGGCACGCCAGATGTAATCGCGCAGGTCGTCATCGAGCTTCTCGCCGGCGGGCGCCCACATCAACGTCAGGTGCACACCGAGGGCCTTGGCTAACGCCTCGGCGAGTTCGACATCAACGCCGCGGGCCTGGCCGGCGTCTTCAAAACTGTAGGGGGCAAAGTCCTTGTAGACCGCCACTTTCAGCTCCCCGGCGGCGATCATTTCGTCATAGGTTCGGACCTGCGCCTGCACGGTCTGGCAGCACAGCAACACAGCGCTGATCAACACAGCGAGCAGGCGCATGGATTACTCCTCGACGTGAACGCTGTCCAGGTAAGTACGCACCGCCCACAAGGCTTCCTGGCTCAGGTAATCGGCCATCTTCGGCATGTAGACCCGGCCGTCACGCACGGCACCGTGGCGCACGCGTTCGACGAACCATTCATCACCCGCTTCGGCGACATCCAGCAGGCGCAGATCGGGGGCGATGCCGCCGGATTTGGCTTCCAGGCCATGACAGGCTGCGCAGTTCTGGTTGTAGGCCGAAGAACCGATCTCCACGGCCTTATCGTGTTCCGGGGAGGTGCGATACGGGTTCACCGCCGCCCACCCATCGCCATCAACCTGCACGCCGGCGTCTTTGATCGGGGTCAGGCCCAGGGTGGCGACAGCCTGAGGTACCACGTTGCCGTGGGCCCAGACGGAACCTGCGCTGATAAAACCGGCCAGCAGCCCGGCAATGAGTAAGGCGTTGCGTTTTGTTGTCATTGTTATGCCCTCTTGATTGCACGCAAAACCTCTTTGAAGAGGCTACGGCACCCATCTTAGGAAGGGCTTCGCGCAAACCCCATGCTGCTTTGGTGGCCGCCGTCTAATTCCTTGGTAGTAGGGCTTGTGGCGCACATCCAAATACAGCCGCGGATCGCTAAAACCACGCCGCCCCGGGCGAGTTACTACCTTGGTACTGACTCATTGGTACTTTCTGCATATTTCCTTCTGCCTCGCAGGCTTCCTATGCTGGCGCTACCTGTAATGGAGTGCCTTATGCGCCAGCTTGCCCCTTACGCCCTGATTTACCTGTTGGCGATTGCCTGCGCCGCCGGGTTGGCGACCCAGAGCCAGGCCGCCGATGCGCCGTTCCAGGTGAAAATTGGCTACCTGGGTTATCGCCCCGACCCGGGCCCGTTGCTGTCGAACATCATTCCCGAGCCGGTCGATGCCGGGCTGCGTGGCGCCGAACTGGCGATCACCGACAGCAACAGCACCGGGCGTTTCCTCAACCAGAGTTACAGCCTGGTCAGCGCCAACGTCGACAAACCGGATGCCCTGGTCGAAGCGGCCAAGGCCCAGCATGAACAGGGTCTGCGTCTGTTTGTGGTGAATGCACCGGCGCAGAGCCTGCGCCGGCTCAGCGCCGTGCTGCCCGACAGCTTGCTGTTCAATGCCGGCAGTCCCGATGACAGCCTGCGCAGCACCGATTGCCTGCCGAACGTGCTGCACAGCCTGCCGAGTCGGGCGATGCTCGCCGATGCGCTGGCGCAATTTCTGGTGGTACGCAAATGGCAACGGGCGCTGCTGATCGTCGGCCCGACCCCGGACGATCAAGCCTATGCCGCCGCCCTGCGCCGCGCCGCCAAACGCTTCGGGTTGAAACTGGTCGCGGAAAAAACCTGGAGTTTCGACAACGATCAGCGTCGCAGCGCCCAGGCCGACATGCCGTTGTTCACCCAGACCGCCGAGTACGATGTGGTGCTGGTGGCGGATGAACGCGGTGATTTCGGCGAATACGTGCCCTACCAGACCTGGTACCCACGGCCGGTCGCCGGCACTCAGGGCCTGACCCCGGTGGGCTGGCACAAAACCGTGGAAACCTACGGCGCCGCCCAGTTGCAGAAACGCTTCGAAGCCATGGCCGGGCGCTGGATGAATGACCGCGATTTCGCCGCCTGGATCGCCGTGCGCAGCATCGCCAGTGCGGTGAGCAAGTTGCGTCAGACCGATCCGATGGCGATCCGTACGCTTGAAACCAGCGATCAATTGCCGCTGGATGGTTTCAAGGGTCGCAAGCTCAGCTATCGGGCGTGGAACGGCCAGTTGCGCCAACCCATTCCCATCGTCCAGCCCCGCGCATTGGTCAGCACTTCGCCACAGGACGGTTTCCTGCACCCCTTTAACGAGATGGACAGCCTGGGCTACGACAAGCCCGAGGTCAGCTGCAGCTTTCCCTGATCCCACCTCCACAACAACGACAATAAAAAGGAATCCGCCATGCGCCGCACCCTGCTCTCTTGCGCCCTGCTGCTTGCCGCCGGGCACGCCGCGGCCAGCACCGCCTGGGTCTCCAACGAAAAGGACAACAGCCTGAGCCTGATCGACCTGCAGACCCTGCAAGTCACCGATACCCTGCCTGTCGGCCAGCGCCCACGCGGCCTGCTGCTGTCCCACGACAATAAGCTGCTGTACATCTGCGCCAGTGACTCGGATCGGGTCCAGGTGATGGACGTCGCCACGCGCAAAATCATCAAGGAACTGCCCTCTGGCAAAGATCCTGAGCAGTTCGCCTTGCACCCCAACAATCGCTGGCTGTACGTTTCCAACGAAGACGATGCGCTGGTGACGGTGATCGACACCGAAACCTCCAAGGTGCTGAGCCAGATCAACGTCGGCGTTGAACCCGAAGGCATGGCCGTCAGCCCCGACGGCAAGTGGGCGGTGAACACCAGCGAAACCACCAACATGCTGCACTGGATCGACACCAGCACCCAGACGCTGGCCGACAACACTCTGGTGGATCAGCGGCCGCGCTTCGTCGAATTCACGCCTGATGGTTCCAAGCTCTGGGCCTCGGCGGAAATCGGCGGCACGGTGACCATTCTCGATGTCGCGACCCGGCAGATCCTCAGGACCCTGACCTTCCAGATCAAGGGCGTGCACCCGGATAAGGTTCAACCCGTGGGCATCAAACTCAGCGCCGACGGCAAGTACGGTTTCGTCGCCCTCGGCCCGGCCAATCATGTGGCGGTGATCGACGCCAAGACCTTCGAGATTCTTGATTATCTGTTGGTCGGACGACGGGTCTGGCAGATGTCATTCACCCCGGATCAACGGCAACTGCTGGCCACCAACGGTGTCAGCGGCGACGTGTCGGTGATCGATGTCGACAGCCTCAAGGTCACCCAATCAATCAAGGTCGGGCGCTATCCGTGGGGCGTGGTGGTGACCCCATGAACGCACTGGAAGTCAGCGACCTGAGTTTCGCCTATGGCGCGCGCGAGGCGTTGCGTCAGGTGAGTTTCAGCTTGGCACCCGGACGTTTCGCGGCGCTGCTCGGGCCGAACGGCGCGGGTAAATCGACGCTGATCGCCCTGCTCACTCGTCTCTACGATGTGCAGCGCGGTGACATCCGCGTCGGCGGTTGTTCGCTGCGTAACGCGGCGCGTCCGGCGCTCAAGCAACTGGGTGTGGTGTTTCAGCAAAGCACCCTGGACCTGGACCTCAGCGTCGAGCAAAACCTGCGTTATCACGCCGCGCTGCATGGGATGTCCCGGCGTCAGACCGGAATCCGGGTCGACGCCGAACTGGCCCGTCAGTCCCTGACTGAACGCCGTCGCGAGCGGGTCCGCGAACTCAATGGCGGCCACCGTCGCCGGGTGGAAATCGCCCGCGCCTTGCTGCATGAACCGCGCCTGCTGCTGCTCGACGAGGCCAGCGCCGGCCTCGACCCGGCCAGCCGGCTGGCCCTCAATCAGCACATCCGCAGCCTGTGCCGCGAGCAGAACATCAGCGTGCTCTGGACCACCCATTTGCTGGATGAGGTGCAGCCCTGCGACGACTTGCTGATTCTCCATCAAGGCCGGCTGGTGGCCAGCGGGCAGGCGGATGCCTTGAGCCAGGAACATGGCGGCGATCTCGGGTCGGCCTTCACCCGCCTGACAACATCAGGAGTCGCCCTATGAATGCTTATTGGCAATGTTTCAGCGGCATCGTGCTGCGTGAATGGCTGCGCTTTGTGTTGCAGCACACGCGGTTTCTTAGCGCGCTGGTGCGGCCGTTGCTGTGGTTGCTGGTGTTCGCCGCCGGTTTTCGCGCCGCTCTCGGGATCGCGATCATCGAGCCCTACGACACCTACATTCCCTATGAGGTCTACATCATCCCCGGGCTGGCCTGCATGATCCTGCTGTTCAACGGCATGCAAGGTTCGCTGTCGATGGTCTACGACCGGGAAATGGGCAGCATGCGCGTGCTGCTGACCAGCCCCCTGTCCCGCCCCTTTCTGTTGTGCAGCAAGTTGTTGGCCACCTCGCTGATCTCGCTGTTGCAGGTCTATGCCTTCCTGGCGATTGCCTGGCTGTACGGTGTGCAACCACCGGCCATGGGCTTGTTGATTGCATTACCGGCGTTGCTGCTGGTGGCATTGATGCTCAGCGCACTGGGCTTGTTGCTGTCCAACGCCATCCGTCAGCTGGAGAACTTTGCCGGGGTGATGAATTTCGTGATCTTCCCGCTGTTTTTCCTGTCGTCGGCGCTGTACCCACTGTGGAAAATGCGCGAGTCCAGCGAGTGGCTGTACGGGTTGTGCGCGTTGAACCCGTTCACCCATGCGGTGGAGCTGGTGCGGTTTGCCCTGCATGAACGCTTCAATCCGTTGGCATTGGCGGTGTGTGTGGGGCTGACATTGTTATTCGCTCTGCTCGCCGTGCTCACCTTCAACCCGCAACATGCGGCATTGCGCAAATCCAGCTAACAACACAGAACAGGACGAAATTACTACTTTAGTACTGCTTTACCTGTCTATCGTCGCATTCCCAACGCACCGAGACTGGCATGTAATGGGTTCATAACTATAAGGATTGAACCCCATGCCGCGTGCCCGACGTCGTCTGCTGCGCCCTTCTCTCGCTGCGCTATCGCTAAGCCTGTTGCTGGGCGTCGCGCAGGCCGAAACACCGCTGTTCTCAGCCGACGGCTATCGCATCGGTCTTTACCGCAGCCCGACCCCGAATCAAGTACAGGGCGCCGGCATCATTGACACCGCGGCCCTGCAAACCCTGCTGACCCAGACGCCCCGTCCGGTGCTGATCGACGTCTACCGCCGGCAATGGCTGCAAGGACGTTTCATCGAGGACCAGCCCCACGAAAACCTGCCCGGCAGCCATTGGCTGGCCAATACCGGCGACGGTGACCTGACGCCCGACTGGCAGGACTATTTTGCGCATAAGCTGAACACATTGACTGCAGGCGATCTCGCGCAACCGCTGGTCTTCTATTGCCGCTCCGATTGCTGGCTGAGCTGGAACGCCGTGAAACGCGCCGCCGCCATGGGCTATAAGACGCTGTACTGGTATCGCGACGGCCTGGACGCCTGGCAGGCAGCCAACCTGCCCGTAGCGCCCGCCCAGCCCGAGCCCTTTCCCTGATCTTTACGCGGGCGCGTTGTTGCCACACCCTAATCAAAATAATGAGGTGAAAGGCTATGTACAAAATTCTGATTGCCGACGATCACCCGCTGTTTCGCGAAGCCATTCATAACGTCATCAGCGATGGTTTTCCGGGCAGCGAGGTGATGGAAACCGCCGACCTGGACAGCGCCCTGGCGCTGACTCAGGAACACGACGACCTGGACCTGATCCTGCTCGACCTGAACATGCCCGGCATGCACGGCCTCAATGGCCTGATCAACCTGCGCAACGAGGCGCCGACCATTCCGGTGGTGATCGTCTCGGCCGAACAGGACAAACAAGTCGTGCTGCAAGCCATCACCTATGGCGCGGTGGGTTTCATCACCAAATCCTCGCCACGGGTGCAGATGACCGAGGCCATCCAGCAGATTCTCAACGGCAATGTCTACTTGCCGCCGGACATCATCCGCACGCAAAAATGCGGCTCACGACGCATGAACGATGCCCCGAGCTTCCCACCGGAGCTGCTCCAGGCCTTGACCCGCAAGCAATTGCTGGTGCTCGAACGCATGACCAAGGGCGAGTCGAACAAACAGATCGCCTACACCCTGGAAATCGCCGAAACCACGGTGAAGGCCCACGTCTCGGCGATCCTGCGCAAACTCAATGTGCACAACCGGGTGCAGGCGATTTTGAGTGCCGGCGACATTGATTTCGGGTCGTATTTGCGGCGTTGAAACACGTTTACTGTGCTGAGTGGCATGCCCTAATGCCGATCAGTTAAGGGGAGTTTACGGCGACACACTCCCTGTAGCAGCTGGCGAAGCCTGCGTTCGGCTGCGCAGCAGTCGTGAATTCAGACAATGCGGTGCTTCAGGAGGACCGCGCCTTTAGGGTTTACGACTGCTGCGCAGCCGAACGCAGGCTTCGCCAGCTGCTACAGGTTCAGTCAGTCTCAAGTTATCGGGATAGGCCTAGGAGATGACTCATCGCCGTCTTCAGCTTCATCGGCCGCACCGGCTTGTGCATCAAGGTGTGCCCCAACTCACGGATCTGCAACTTGAGTTCGTTGCTGTAATTGGCGGTGATCATCATCGCCGGAATGGCCGAGCCGCGACGGGCGTTGATCCGGGCCACGGCATCGACGCCGTTCTGATCGTCATCCAGGTGATAGTCGGCGATCAGCAAGTCTGCTTCTTCGTGATAGTTGTCCACTTGCCGCGCCAGGTCCTCCTCGGACAGCGCCGTGACCACCAGACACCCCCACCCTTCGAGCAATGTGCGCATGCCGGCGCAAATGGCCGCGTCGTTATCCAGCACCCACACCCGCGCCCCACGCAGACGTTCAAGCATCGGTTCACTCATCAGCAGACTCGGCAGCGCCTTGGGTGCCGTAGCACTCAAGGGCACTTCGACGGAAAACATTGAGCCCTTGCCCGGCCACGAACGCACGTGAATGCGGTGTCCGAGAATCCCGGCAATCTTCTCCACGATCGCCAGGCCCAGACCTAACCCGCGATCCTGATCAGGACGCTGCACGTCACCGCGCTTGAACTCCTGAAAAATCTCTTCCAGACGGTTTTCGGCAATGCCCATGCCGCTGTCCCAGACCTCAATCGACAGGCGCTGGTGATGACGCCGGCAACCGAGCACCACACGACCGCTGTAGGTGTAGCGAATGGCGTTGCTCAACAGATTTCGCAGAATCCGCGCCAGCAACTGAATGTCGCTGCGCACCAGCGCGGAACACGGAATGAAATGCAGCTCAAGGCCTTCACTGCGAGCCACCTGGGTGTACTCGGCCGCGAGGTTTTCCAGCAGTTCGCTCAGGGCAAACGGCGCAATGTCGGCCTTGATCACCCCGGCATCCAGTTTGGAGATATCCACCAGGGTGCCCAGCAGGTTTTCCACGTCTTCCAGGGAATTGCTGACGTTACGCACCAAAATCGCATTGGCCACCGGTTCGCGTCGTTCCAGCAAAGCGCTGGTAAACAGCCGCGCGGCGTTCAGCGGTTGCAGCAAGTCGTGACTGACGGCGGCGAGAAACTTGGTCTTTGACAGGTTGGCCTGCTCGGCCTCGAGTTTGGCTTCGCGCAGGCGAGACTCCACGCGCCGACGCTCGTCGATCTCGCGCAGCAATTGGTCGTTGAGCGTCGTCAGTTCCGCCGTCCGCTCGCGCACCCGCAACTCAAGGTTCTGATAGGCCTGGTGCAGCGCCTCGGCGGTGCGGCGGCGCTCGGTGATGTCGCGGATCAACACGAAAATCCCCACCACTTCCCCGGTGGCCAGGCGATTAGGCACGTAGGAGCGCAGCATGTAGCGCTCCTGGTTGTTGATGTTGGTTTCGGCGAACTCGAACGTCACGCTCTCACCGGCCAACGCCCGAGCCACATAGGCTTCCAGGCGCTGGTAATGCTGTTCGCTGTGGACTTCGCGCAGGCTCTGCCCAAGCATCACGCCCCGAGGCCAGCAGTACCATTCTTCATACACCTTGTTGGTGAATTCGTAGACCAGATCGGCATTCAGGTAGGCAATCAGCGCCGGCACGTGGTCGGTGATCAGGCGAATCCAGCGCTCGCTTTCGCTCAGCGCTTCGGCGTGTTGGTAGCGTTCGGTGATGTCGGTGAAGGTATTGACGAAACCGCCGGTGGGCAATGGATGGGTGCGGATTTCCAGCACCCGGCCATCGTAGAGGCGCTGCTCGCATTCCTGCACGTGCCGCCCGTTTAGATCACGACTGGCCGGCGTCAGCAAGTGCAACTCGCTGTCGGCGATCACCTCGGCGAACTGCCGATGGGCCGCCACCGGCGCCAGGCCGCTCAGCTCGAGGAAACGTCGGTTCCACAGTTCCAGAATGCCCTCGGCGTTGACCATCGCCACCCCTTGGGAAAGGTTGTCGACCGCCCGTTGCAACAGATGCGATTTCTGCGCCACCGCCTGCTCGCGGCGCACGGTTTCGCTGAGTTTGACGTCGGTAATGTCGGTGAACAGGATCACCCGTCCGCCCTCTTGGGTGGGTCGTTCGCTGACTTGCAACCAGCGACCGTCCTGCAGGCGATACAGCAGATTTTCGTCGGCATGCCCGCGCGGTTCTTCGGTGAACAGCCCCGTGGCGGACATCAGCCGCTTGACCTCGGCCAGGCGCATGCCGGCGTTGATCCGCACCCGGCTGTTGCCCCAGAAAGCCTTGAAGCGGCTGTTGAACAGCACGATCCGCTGGTCCGCATCGAACAGCACAAACGCATCGGAAATGCTCTCGATGGCATCGATCAAATGCTGATGCGCGGTTTCCGCGCGCAGGCGCGCTTCGCTGAGCAAGTGATTGCCTGACTTGAGTTCAGCCATGGCCTGGTTCAAGGCGTCGGTGCGCTCACGCACCTGTTCGGCCAGCACCACCGAATGCTGGAACGCCGCGTAGGGGTCGTTGCCGCGAGTGATGCCGGACTCGATCCGCTCGATCAGCGCGCCATTGATGCGCTGCAGTTTGTGGTTGTCGCGCTGCAGGCTGGCGATCTGCGCTTGAAGCTCAGCGGTGTCCAGGGGACCGGCCTCGGGCAATGGCAACCCCGGTGAAGGTCTGGTTGATATGCATGCCATTGAACTGTTCTCCGTAGGTGTTGAAACCCATCACCCGTTGGTCACGCAAAAAAGCCCCTATCTGCTCCAGACTGCCGCCGTCTTCCAGTTCCAGACGCCTGAGAAAGCAATCGCAGCCGATGGTCAGCAGCAGATCGCCGAGGCGCTCCTGCAACCCTTCGAACAGCGTTTGCAGATTCGGCAGCATCGGGCCCGGCGTCATGACCGTGAGGACGATGCCGTTTTCCACTGCGCAGTAGAAACTCAGGCTCAGGTCTGGATGAACCTGCTGGATCGCCCGCACGTAATACTCATCGTTGATCCGTACGGCCAATGGGTGTGCGGCGAAGATCCGATGATCGAGCTCCGCTACCGGCACACCGATGTGCCGGGCATACTCTTCGGCGGCCGGCTCGGCATTGAGTTCAAAGACCCGGCGCGAGGCGCTGTCGGCGCCGGTGACCACCAGTTTTTCCGCCCTCGGCAAAATATGGTGAGTGGTGAACACCTCGAAATCCAGCCAGGTGTTGACCAGCACCACCACCGCCGCGCCGCTGTGGAACTCGCCATTAAAATAGACGTGGGTGTGGGTCAGGTAATTGTCGTCGCCGGCCGAACCGCCAAAATGCGGGATGTCACCCAGCGCCGCACTCAGGGCCGCGAGGACCATTTCTTCACGGCTGGACAAACCATCAAGCAGGGTCAGCGCGAAGCTGTTGCCCTTGATCGGTGCCTGGGTGTTGCTGCGACAGCCACTGACCAGTCGCTCGACCATTTGCTGGGCGTCGATCAGGCTGAAGCGCTCCATCTCGGAGATCAATTCGGCGTCGATGGAAAAATGCCGATGGTCCAAGCCCACCGCGGTCACGCAGTTGCGACCGTAGCCCAACGGCGTGATTTCCCCGGCGCTGGTGCAACCCACCAGGCGAATGCCACCGAAGCTTTGTTGCAAGGCCAGGCCCAGTGCCTGCAAGTCGTACTCGGCGGAACAGAAGAACAGCACAAATCCCAGATGCGGGTGCAACAACTGCCGCGCCAATTCCTGAGCAGCCTGCTGGGCATCGGTGGCCTGGGACATTGCACTGACAACACCTTCGTTCTGGACCTGCTGCATCGTCGCCTCCCGCAGGTGCGCATGTATGAGGCTCGAGTGTACGAAGCCTGAGGGTCGCGACGTATGCTACTTGGGTAGCGGGTAGCCGCTTCGATGGGATGAGAGTCTGTGCGACCGTTTCAAGGACAACTCAAATTCTGTAGCAGCTGTCGAGCCTGCGAGGCTGCGTTCGGCTGCGAAGCAGTCGCAAAACCTGAGTGCGAGGTTTTCCTGAAACATCGCATTGTCTGATTTCACGACTGCTTCGCAGCCGAACGCTGCCTCGCGGTGCTCGACAGCTGCTACAGATCGGGTAATGGCTAGTCGAAAGGCATCAGGGCCATCTCCTTCGCCAAGGGATTACCAGGTCAGCACCGCCCCCACCGCAAAGGTGTCGGTGTCTTCGTTCTGGTCGCTGGTGTCGTGGCCGTTGATTGCGAACTGGTTGTACTCGGCCACCAGCTTGAGGTTGTCGTTGACGTCATGGAACAGCGCAATGCCGCGCGTCTCGTAGTCCGCGCCGCTGCCGACCACGCCATTGCCGTCGTCGTTGGTCTTGCCGTAAGACAAGGCCAGTCGGTTCTTGCCGAGTTTGTAGGAGCCCTGCAGCAAGTAACCGTCACTGTCGACGTTGCGCAGGGTCGGTTCACCGGCGTTGTTGGTGAAGAACGGGTTGATGCCCTTGGCCTGGAAACCGGAGCCGGTAAGAGACAGCCCACCCATCTTCGCTTGCACACCGTAGCCGACACCTTTGGAGGTGATGGACTGGACAGTGGAGTCGGTATTGTCGGAAGTCTGGTAGCTGCCGTTGACCCAGCTGTAGATCTTCGCCCCGGCAACGTCGAACTGATAGGTGATCTCGCTCTCGGTGCGCGGGTTCTCCTGATAGGCCTTGCCCAATGGACTGCTGTCGTTGGTGTCCACCGGGTCCATGATCCCCACCGCCACCCGCAAGCCCTCCATCACCGGCGTGCGATAGGTAATCTGCGACGTAGGGAACGGGTATGGATAACCCGTGCCGATGTTGCCGAACGACACCCCGCCACCGTCCACCAGCCCCAGGGAATCGCTGACCTGGCCGTAACCGGTGAGCATTTCATCCAGCAGGATGTTGGAGCGGGCGAACAGGCCAAAGTCCTTGCCGATCAACACCTCACCCCACTCAGGATTAGCCACGGTGCCGTAGAACTGCCGCACATCGATGGCGGTGTCGGTGCCGTTGGTTTCGCTGTCGTTGATGGTCACCCAGAACGAAGTCCGGGCACCGAGCTTGAGGTCATCGATCTGCTTGCTCATGTTGAAGCCCAGGTAGTTGGGCAAAAAGCCCATCTTCACACGCGCCTGTTTGCGGTCGAACTGGTCGCCGGCACGGTCCACATCGCTGTTCACATAGAAGGCGTTGATGTAGCCATCGGTGGAAAACGTGGTCTGGTCCTTGTCGTACAGCATGATCTCGGCTTCGGCCATCGAGCTCAAACCGAGGGTCGACAGGCTGGCGATGAAGACAGGCAAGAAACGATGCTTGATGTTCTTATTGTTGTGCATGACGCGCTCCGCAGCGGGGGACTGGATGTCGGAGGCGATTATCGAAAGCTGACCGGCGGCGTCATACGCTGCCTTGGAGGCGGTTTTGAAGTGCTTTGGAGTGGCAGGTCATGCGCGGCAAGTTCGGTGTAAGACCGCGCGTCGGCAGGCTCGGAACTTAGGGAGTACGCCTGCAGAACGGACTGGCGTCCACAAGCACCGGTACTGGCTAGACGCCCGCTCTAAACAGCATGTAAGCGGCGACCACGACACAGATGCTGGCGAAGCCGATCTGCAATCCCCGGGCCGGTAATCGCGCGCAAAGCCTGCGGCCGATGATCATGCCAACGATGCTCGCGACGATAAACGCCATGCCCACACCGTCAATTCGCACCCCGGCCTGAAACGCGCCGATCACGCCGATGGCGGAAATAAGGCTGATCACCATCAAGGAGGTGGCGACGATTCCACGCATCTGCACATCGGTCAGCTGCTTGAACGCCGGAACGATCAAGAAGCCACCGCCCACCCCGAGCAGCCCGGAGACAACCCCGGTCACCGCGCCCAGTGCCGCGAGGGTCGCGGTGCACTTGGCGGTCCAGGAAAAGCGCCCGGTCTGCTGATCGAGCATGCAGTTTTTCTGGCCCCAGTTGGCGTGGCCGTGGTCGCTTGGACCTTCTTCCTGGCGCTCACGACGCAGCATCCGCCAGGCCACCATGACCATCAGCAGACTGAACAGAATCATCAGGATTTTTTCCGGCAACTGATGGGCGAAGTAGATGCCTACCGGCGAAAAAATCGCCCCCAGCAATGCGATCAGCATCGCGGCGCGATAGCGTACCAAACCATGACGCAAACCATCGATGGCGCCGACTGCCGCGGCACTGCCCACCGCAAACAGAGCGACCGGCGCGGCCTGGGTCATGGTCAAACCCAACCCCAGCACCAGGGCTGGCACCGCAAGAATGCCGCCGCCAGCGCCGGTCAATCCCAGGACCAGTCCCATCACCACGCCAAAAAAACTTGCCAGCAACATAAAACGCTCGTGATCCGCGGAATAAAGCCGGGAACGCCCGGTATCGATGACAGACAGGATAGAGCCCGCACAGCTTTTTTCCTTCTTTGAATTGACTGAGGGCTGGTCAGCGCAGGGAAAATGAAACTACCCTCATGGCTTATCCAGTAAGAAACGGCCACCATGCCCGCCTTGATTGAAGCTTTTTTAGACCCTGCCTCGTCGACCTACAGTTACGTGATCTACGAAGCCGATGGCGGGCACTGCGCGATCGTCGACCCGGTGCTCGACTACGACCCGGCCGCTGGGCGAACCGCCACCGTCCAGGCCGACAGGATCATCGCCTTCGTTCGCGACCACCAGTTACACGTGCAATGGCTGCTGGAAACCCACGCCCATGCCGATCACCTGTCTGCCGCGCCGTATCTGCGTCGGGAATTGGGGGGCGAGATTGCTATTGGTCAGTCGATCAGCAAGGTTCAGGGCGTGTTCAAAACCCTGTTCAACCTTGAGCCGGAGTTTCGCAGTGACGGTTCGCAATTCGACCATCTGTTCGCGCCGGACGAATCGTTCAGGATCGGCAACCTCAAGGCCACGGCCCTGCATGTTCCCGGGCACACGCCAGCGGACATGGCCTATCTGATCGACAGCGATGTGATTCTGGTGGGCGATACATTGTTCATGCCGGACGTGGGCACCGCTCGTTGCGATTTTCCCGGCGGCAACGCCAACCAGATGTTCGCCTCGATTCGCAAACTGCTGGCCTTCCCTGCCAGCGTGCAACTCTATGTCTGCCACGATTACCCGCCCGAGGGTCGCGAACCTCAGTGCATGAGCACGGTGGGCGAGCAGCGTAAAAGCAACATTCACATCCATGACGGTATCGACGAAGCCGCGTTCGTCGCCATGCGCACTCAGCGTGATGCGGGGCTGGGCATGCCGACGCTGTTGCTGCCCGCGATTCAGGTGAATGTGCGTGCGGGGAATTTGCCGCCGGCGGAAGACAATGGCGTGACCTACCTGAAAATCCCTCTGAATAAACTTTAACGATCGAACACTTAACCCGTAGCAGCTGTCGAGCACCGCGAGGCTGCGTCCGCGGTTTACCTGAAGGAACTCGGTTGTAGGGTCTGCGACTGCTACGCAGCCGGACGCTGCCTCGCGGTGCTCGACAGCTGCTACAGAGGCTTTGCATTTAGTTGGCGAGGGTTAACCCATTCGCTGGCAACGGCAGCGCGGTTTTATAGCGCACCTGCTTGAGCGCAAAGCTCGAACGGATGTTCGCGACCCCGGGCACCTTGGTCAAAAAATCCATCATGAAGCGCTCAAGCGACTGAATGGTCGGCACCAGCACCCGAATCAAATAGTCCGGGTCGCCGGCCATCAAATAGCACTCCATCACTTCCGGGCGATCCGAGATCGCCTCTTCAAAATGCTGCAGCGCCTCCTCCACCTGTTTCTCCAGGCTCACATGAATGAACACATTCACGTGCAGCCCCAACAGGTCGGCATCCAACAGCGTCACCTGCTCACGAATCAACCCCAATTCTTCCATCGCCTTGACCCGGTTGAAGCACGGCGTCGGCGACAGATTGACCGAGCGTGCAAGGTCGGCGTTGGTGATGCGCGCGTTCTCCTGAAGGCTGTTCAAAATGCCGATATCGGTACGGTCCAGTTTGCGCATGAGACAAAACCACCTGTTTTTTATGTTTATGAAGATTTTTTATCCTCAAATGATCCGAAGCGCAACGAAACAGAGATAAATATTCTTCTTGGCCGGGACTATGATTGTTGTAGGACAAGATTTCTTCCACAGAAGAATGACAGTCAGCTCACTACAAGAAATTCACAAGATCGAGCGTAGAAGCCATGAACCAAGCGTACGAACCGCTGCGTCTGCACGTTCCCGAACCTTCGGGCCGCCCCGGCTGCAAAACCGACTTCTCCTACCTGCGTCTGACCGACGCCGGCACGGTGCGCAAACCCCCAATCGACGTTGAACCGGCCGACACGGCCGACCTGGCCAAGGGCCTGATTCGCGTGCTCGATGACGAGGGCAATGCCCTCGGTCCATGGGCCGAAGGCGTACCGGTCGAGATCCTGCGAAAAGGCATGCGCGCCATGCTCAAGACGCGGATCTTCGACAACCGCATGGTGGTCGCCCAGCGTCAGAAAAAAATGTCGTTCTACATGCAAAGCCTTGGCGAAGAAGCCATCGGCAGCGCCCAGGCCCTGGCCTTGAACATCGACGACATGTGCTTCCCCACCTACCGTCAGCAAAGCATTCTGATGGCCCGCGAAGTGCCGCTGGTGGACCTGATCTGCCAATTGCTGTCCAACGAGCGCGATCCGCTCAAGGGCCGTCAGCTGCCAATCATGTACTCGGTGCGCGATCACGGCTTCTTCACCATCTCCGGCAACCTCGCCACCCAATTCGTACAAGGCGTGGGCTGGGGCATGGCCTCGGCGATCAAGGGCGACACCAAAATCGCCTCGGCATGGATCGGCGACGGTGCCACTGCTGAATCCGACTTCCACACCGCCCTCACCTTCGCCCACGTTTACCGTGCGCCGGTGATCCTCAATGTGGTCAACAACCAGTGGGCGATCTCCACGTTCCAGGCCATTGCCGGTGGTGAAGCCACCACGTTTGCCGGACGTGGCGTCGGTTGCGGCATTGCCTCCCTGCGGGTCGATGGCAACGATTTCGTCGCGGTCTACGCCGCTTCTGCCTGGGCTGCTGAACGCGCCCGCCGCAACCTCGGCCCGACCATGATCGAATGGGTCACCTACCGTGCCGGCCCGCACTCGACGTCCGATGATCCGTCCAAATACCGTCCTGCCGACGACTGGAGCTACTTCCCGTTGGGCGACCCGATTACGCGCCTCAAGCAGCACCTGGTGAAAATCGGTCAGTGGTCCGAAGAGGAACACGTCGCCGTCAGCGCCGAGCTGGAAGCCGAAGTGATCGCCGCGCAGAAAGAAGCCGAACAATACGGCACCCTCGCCGGCGGCCAGATTCCAAGCGCCGCAACCATGTTCGAAGACGTCTACAAAGAGATGCCGGAACACTTGAAGCGCCAGCGTCAAGAGTTGGGGATCTGACATGAACGATCACAACAATAAAATCGAGTTGGAAACCGCCATGACCACCACCACCATGACCATGATCCAGGCCCTGCGCTCGGCCATGGATGTGATGCTTGAGCGTGACGACAACGTCGTGGTGTTCGGCCAGGACGTCGGCTACTTCGGCGGCGTGTTCCGTTGCACCGAAGGCCTGCAGAACAAGTACGGCACCTCCCGGGTGTTCGATGCACCGATTTCCGAAAGCGGCATCGTCGGTGTGGCCGTGGGCATGGGCGCTTACGGTCTGCGGCCAGTGGCCGAGATCCAGTTCGCCGATTACGTTTACCCGGCGTCGGACCAGATCATTTCCGAAGCCGCTCGGCTGCGTTATCGCTCGGCCGGCGAGTTCACCGCCCCGATGACCCTGCGCATGCCTTGCGGCGGCGGCATCTACGGCGGCCAGACCCACAGCCAGAGCATCGAGGCGATGTTCACCCAGGTCTGCGGTTTGCGCACCGTGATGCCTTCCAACCCTTACGACGCCAAAGGCTTGTTGATCGCTTCCATCGAAAACGATGACCCGGTGATCTTCCTCGAGCCAAAACGCCTGTACAACGGCCCGTTCGACGGCCACCACGAACGCCCGGTTACCCCGTGGTCGAAACACCCCGCCGCGCAAGTGCCGGACGGTTACTACACCGTGCCGCTGGACGTGGCCGCCATCGCGCGTCCCGGCAAGGACGTGACCATCCTGACTTACGGCACCACCGTTTATGTGTCGCAAGTCGCGGCTGAAGAAACCGGCATCGACGCTGAAGTCATCGACCTGCGCAGCCTGTGGCCGTTGGACCTGGACACCATCGTCAAGTCAGTGAAGAAAACCGGACGTTGCGTGATCGTTCACGAAGCGACCCGCACGTGCGGTTTCGGTGCCGAACTGGTCGCCCTGGTGCAAGAGCACTGCTTCCACTACCTGGAAGCGCCTATCGAGCGCGTCACCGGTTGGGACACTCCCTACCCGCACGCACAAGAGTGGGCGTATTTCCCTGGCCCGACCCGAGTGGGCGCGGCTTTGCATCGGGTTATGGAGGTCTGAATGGGCACGCACGTTATTAAGATGCCGGACATTGGTGAAGGCATTGCAGAAGTTGAATTGTCGGTATGGCACGTCAAAGTCGGCGACATGGTCGTCGAAGATCAGGTACTGGCTGATGTCATGACTGACAAGGCGATGGTCGACATTCCGTCACCGGTTCACGGCAAAGTGATCGCGCTGGGCGGTGTGCCGGGCGAAGTCATGGCCGTCGGCAGCATTCTGATCAGCATCGAAGTTGAAGGCGCGGGCAACGTTAAAGAGTCCGCTCAACCGGCAGCCGCTGCCGTGAAAGAAGTGCCGGTTGCGGCATCGAAAGCTGAAGCTGCTGTAGTCAGCAAACCGGTTGCAGCGCCTCGTCCGGCTGCCGTGTGCCAAGGTCCGATGGTCGCTCGCGAGGCCGATGAGCGCCCGCTGGCCTCCCCGGCAGTGCGCAAGCATGCGCTGGATCTCGGCATCCAGTTGCGTCTGGTGCGTGGCACCGGCCCTGCCGGGCGGGTGCTGCACGAAGACCTCGACGCTTATCTGGCGCAAGGTCAACAACCGCAATCGACCGTTGCCGCCGCTTACGCCCAGCGTAACGATGAAGAACAAATCCCGGTCATCGGCATGCGCCGCAAAATCGCCCAGCGCATGCAGGACGCCACTCAGCGTGCCGCTCACTTCAGTTATGTCGAAGAAATCGACGTTACCGCCGTGGAAGAACTGCGCGCGCACCTGAACGAAAAACACGGCGCGACCCGTGGCAAGTTGACCTTGCTGCCGTTCCTGGTCCGCGCGCTGGTCGTCGCCCTGCGAGATTTCCCGCAGATCAACGCCCGTTACGACGACGAAGCCCAGATCATCACCCGCCTCGGCGCGGTGCACGTGGGCATCGCCACACAAGCCGACATCGGTTTGATGGTGCCGGTCGTACGTCACGCCGAAGCCCGCAGCTTGTGGGACAGCGCGACCGAAATCTCCCGTTTGGCCACCGCAGCCCGAAATGGCAAGGCCAGCCGCGATGAACTGTCCGGCTCGAGCATCACCCTGACCAGCCTCGGCGCTTTGGGCGGGATCGTCAGCACGCCGGTACTGAACCTGCCGGAAGTGGCGATCGTCGGTGTCAACAAAATCGTCGAACGCCCAATGGTGGTGAAAGGCCAGATTGTGATCCGCAAGATGATGAACCTTTCCAGCTCCTTCGATCACCGCGTGGTCGATGGCATGGACGCGGCGCAATTCATCCAGGCCATTCGCGGCTTGCTCGAACAACCCGCCACGCTGTTTGTGGAATAAGCATTTGTGGAGCAAGGCATGCAAACTCTGAACACTACGCTGCTGATCATCGGCGGCGGCCCTGGCGGTTATGTGACGGCGATTCGTGCCGGTCAGCTGGGCATTTCGACCATTCTGGTGGAAGGCGAATCACTGGGTGGTACGTGCCTGAATATCGGCTGCATTCCGTCGAAGGCGTTGATTCACGTGGCTGAACAGTTCCACCAGACGCAGCACCACAGCCAGCACTCGGCGCTGGGCATCAGCGTGTCGGCGCCGACGCTGGACATCGGCAAAAGCGTCGAGTGGAAGGACGGCATCGTCGATCGCCTGACCACCGGCGTTTCGGCGCTGATGAAGAAGCACAAGATCCAGGTCATAAAAGGTTGGGCGAACGTCATCGACGGCAAAACCGTCGACGTCGGCGACACGCGGATTCAGTGCGAGCACCTGGTGCTGGCCACCGGTTCAAAAAGCGTGAACTTGCCGATGTTGCCGATTGGCGGGCCGATCATCTCCTCCACCGAAGCCCTGGCGCCGACGTCCGTGCCGAAACGGCTGGTCGTGGTCGGTGGCGGTTACATCGGTCTGGAGCTGGGGATTGCCTATCGCAAGCTCGGCGCCGAGGTCAGCGTGGTCGAGGCTCAGGATCGTATCCTGCCGGCCTACGACGCTGAACTGACGCAGCCTGTGCATGACGAACTGAAAAAACTTGGCGTGAAGCTTTACTTGAAGCATAGCGTTCAAGGCTTTGATTCTGCAGGCAATACACTGCAGGTTCTTGACCCGAATGGCGACACCCTGAACCTGGAAAGCGATCAGATACTGGTGGCCGTCGGTCGCAAACCGAACACTCAGGGCTGGAACCTTGAAGCGCTGAACCTGGACATGAACGGCTCGGCGATCAAGATCGACAACCGCTGCCAGACCAGCATGCGCAACGTGTATGCCATCGGCGACCTGAGCGGCGAACCGATGCTCGCCCACCGGGCCATGGCTCAGGGCGAAATGGTTGCAGAACTGATCAGCGGTAAATCCCGTGAGTTCAACCCAACTGCGATTGCCGCCGTGTGCTTTACCGACCCGGAACTGGTGGTGGTCGGCAAGACCCCGGACGACGTCAAGGCTGCTGGCCTGGACTGCATTGTGTCGAGTTTCCCGTTCGCGGCCAATGGCCGGGCGATGACCCTGGAGTCCAAAAGCGGCTTCGTGCGGGTCGTGGCGCGGCGTGACAATCATGTGATTGTCGGCTGGCAGGCAGTCGGGGTGGGCGTGTCGGAATTGTCGACCGCGTTCGGTCAGAGCCTGGAAATGGGCGCTCGGCTGGAAGACATCGCCGGCACCATCCACGCGCATCCGACGCTCGGCGAGGCGGTGCAGGAAGCGGCGTTGCGTGCCCTCGGTCACGCGTTGCACCTCTAAAACCGGACGCATAACCCTGTAGCAGCTGACGAGCACCGCGAGGCAGCGTTCGGCGACGAAGTCGTCGTAATCTGCCTGACGCGGTCTCCCTGAAAGAATGCGATGGCCGGTTTTGCGACGGCTGCGCCGCCGAACGCTGCCTCGCGGTGCTCGTCAGCTGCTACAGGGATCGTAATCTGGGCTGCGAAATGCGCTCGGAATGAAGTATTGTTGTCCCCATCCAGAAAAACGTCAGAAGCCTTGAACCGTTTCGGCGGTCGTTAAGTGATAGAGGGTGTCATGGGTAACGAAAGCATCAATTGGGACAAGTTGGGTTTTGACTACATCAAGACAGACAAGCGCTATCTGTCGCACTGGCGTAATGGCGAGTGGGACAAAGGCACCCTGACCGAAGACAATGTGCTGCACATCAGCGAAGGTTCCACTGCCCTTCACTATGGCCAGCAATGCTTCGAAGGCCTGAAGGCCTATCGTTGCAAGGACGGTTCGATCAACCTGTTTCGCCCGGATCAGAACGCCGCACGCATGCAACGCAGTTGCGCGCGCCTGCTGATGCCGTTCGTGGAAACCGAGCAGTTCATCGATGCCTGTAAAGAAGTAGTCCGCGCCAACGAACGTTTCATCCCGCCTTACGGCACCGGCGGTGCGCTGTACCTGCGTCCGTTCGTGATCGGCGTGGGTGACAACATCGGCGTGCGTACCGCACCCGAGTTCATCTTCTCGATCTTCTGCATCCCGGTCGGCGCCTACTTCAAGGGCGGCCTGACCCCGCACAAGTTCCTGATCTCCAGCTACGACCGCGCCGCCCCACAAGGCACCGGTGCGGCCAAGGTCGGTGGCAACTACGCGGCCAGCCTGATGCCAGGTTCCCAAGCCAAGAAAGCCCACTTCGCCGACTGCATCTACCTGGACCCGATGACCCACACGAAAATCGAAGAAGTCGGTTCGGCCAACTTCTTCGGGATCACCCACGACAACAAGTTCGTCACCCCGAACTCGCCGTCGGTACTGCCGGGTATTACTCGTCTGTCGTTGATCGAGCTGGCAAAATCGCGTCTGGGCCTGGAAGTGGTCGAAGGTGACGTGTTCATCGACAAGCTGTCCGACTTCAAGGAAGCCGGCGCTTGCGGTACTGCCGCGGTGATCACACCGATCGGCGGCATCAGCTACAACGACAAACTGCACGTGTTCCACAGCGAAACTGAAGTCGGCCCGGTCACCCAGAAGCTCTACAAAGAGCTGACCGGTGTACAGACTGGCGACGTCGAGGCGCCAGCGGGTTGGATCGTCAAAGTTTGATCTGACGTCCGCTGCAATGAAGCCCTCCATCGCATTGGCGATGGGGGGCTTTTTTATGAGCCTTGGCTACGTTCGCCCTCTCCCAGCGCAATGCGCTTGCCGCCCCTGCCCTTGATGCCGCTGGCCTGACCGTCCTGTTGCTTGCCGGTCCGTGCCTGAGTGATCAACCCCGGAATCAACGCGCCTTCAGGCAGGTTTTTCCAGAACCGCGCCGGCAAATGCCCCTGCATGACTTTCGGGTTCAACCGCGCCGGATTAAAGATGTGGCGGTAGTAGGTCAACCACATCTCGCCGTGCGGGTCGTCGACATTTCGCGCCAGCTGCTGCCATTCAACCGGGCATTGCCGTTGGTGAATCAACTGCTCGCCATCGTAGTACACCCCGTCTCGAGGCGTGGCGATCAGCCAGCGGTGACGGCCCATTCGGCCGATGAAGTGTTCACTGGCGCTGTGCAGGATGTCATGGGCCGGTTCATACCAGGCAACGTATTGCGGACCCTCATTTTCAGGCATCGCGACAAACCGGACGAATGCATGTAAATGATGAGATTCACGTTGTATCTGTTTGATTCGCCTCTGAAATTCACTGCCGAGTTTGTCACCCGCGAGCATTGCCGTGCGATCGCCGTGACTAACCCGCCACAGCACCTCGTACAACAGACTCCAACGCTGATCGCCTCGATAACGGGCGGCGCGCTCAAGGGTGTCCAACAGCGCTCTGGGAACTCGTGCCTGATACGGCCCCTGCGTTTTGGGCAGTACATCGTCACTGGCGAACAGGTCTGCCACACCTTCACTGGCCCAGCCCACCCAACTCGGATCGACCTCATGACTGAGCAACCAACGCGCCTGCTGACGCCAGGTGTCGAACAGGTCGTCGCAGTCCAGATTAATCATCCCCACAATCCCATTTGCTGCGGTTGCGGACGGTCGCGCAGTTGCTGATACAGCAGATGACTGGTGACCTCGGCCTGCTGCGGGTGGTAATCACTGGTGATGAAGAACGGCTTGGCCTTGGCCAGTACGCAGCGCATCCGTGCCAGATCCTCATAACGAATGCGTCGCTGCTGACGCAGTTCCACCAGACGCTCGGTGGTCCGAAGGCCGATGCCGGGAATTCGGGCGATCAGCGACGCCTCGGCGCGATTGAGATCCAGCGGGAAAACCTCACGATTTTCCAGTGCCCAAGCCAGTTTCGGGTCGATGTCGAGCGCGAGATGTCCCGGCCCCTGGAACAATTCGCCCGCCGTGAAGCCGTAGCTGCGCAGTAAGAAGTCAGCTTGGTACAGACGGTGCTCGCGCATCAGCGGCGGCGCGGCCAGCGGCACGCTCTTCGGGCTATTGGGGATCGGACTGAACGCGGAGTAATAGACCCGACGCAAACGGAAGTTGCCGTACAGCGCCTGGGCACTGTGAAGAATGGTGCTGTCGTCGGTGTCATCGGCGCCAACGATCATCTGCGTGCTCTGCCCGGCCGGGGCAAATTTCGGCGCGCGCGGTTCGTTGAGCACCGTTTGCTCGCCGGTGTAGATCGTCTGCATCGCTTGCTTGATCGAGCCCAGGTGTTTTTCCGGGGCCAGTGTTTGCAGACTTTCGTCGGTGGGCAACTCGATGTTGACGCTCAAGCGATCGGCATAACGCCCCGCTTCCTCGATCAGCGCAGGGTCGGCTTCGGGAATGGTCTTGAGGTGGATGTAACCGCGAAACTCATGGTCTTCGCGCAACAGCTTGGCCACGCGAATCAGCTGCTCCATGGTGTAATCCGCCGATCGAATGATCCCGGAGCTGAGAAACAGCCCGCTAACGCAGTTGCGCCGGTAGAAATCCATGGTCAGCGTCACCACTTCTTCCGGCGTGAAGCGGGCGCGGGGCACGTCGCTGGAGCGTCTATTGACGCAGTATTGACAGTCGTAGAGACAGAAGTTGGTCAGCAGAATTTTCAGCAACGAAACGCAACGTCCGTCTGGCGTATAGCTGTGACAGATGCCCATGCCATCGGTCGAACCCAGCCCGCTCTTTCCCTCGGAGCTGCGCTTCGGCGCGCCGCTGCTGGCGCATGAGGCGTCGTACTTGGCGGCGTCTGCGAGAATGCTGAGCTTGTCGATGAGTTCCATGGGGCACGCCTATACTGTGTGGATATACAGTACAGAGTCAACGCCCGCTGTTCAAGTCACCATCGAACCCTTGGTCGGGTCACAGCACAAGAGCCGCCTCCTGAGCAATCCGGGCAAACAACCATTCCACAAACACCCGCGTCTGCGCCGTAGCGTCCGGCGCAACCCCGTAGTAATAACGCGGCAGCGGCATGCGCAACTCGGGCAACGGGCAGATCAGGCGTCCGCTCGAGAGGTGGGTGCCCAGCAACGAGGTCGGGCACAAGGCAATACCCTGTCCATCCACGGCGGCCTCAAGCACCCGGTGCATGTGATCAAACTGCCGGGTGACCTGAGTGGCTGATTGGGTTTGACCAAAGTGCATGGCCCAATTGTGCCAGTCTTCGCGACGCGCCTTGGCGGTCAATAACGTATGCCGGCTCAGGGACGTGAGGTTTTCAAGGACCTGGCGCTCGATCAACGAGGGTGCCGCGACCAGTAACAACTTGTCGTCGAAGAGGGCTCGCGCCTCAATCGCCGGCGCCCAATCGTCACGACCACGGCGAATGACGATGTCGAATCCGTCGCGTACATGATCGGGTGCCTGGGTTTGTGTGATCACCTGCGGATTGATGTCCGGGTGCTGCGCAATGAAGTCCGCCAGCCTGGGCGTCAGCCAAAGCATGGCAAAGGACGGACGGACATTGATCTTCACGGTCGGCAGCGAGGCATGTTGTTTGAGCGCAGCGGCAGCATTGGCGATCTGCGACAACCCGGCACTGACTTGCTCATAAAAGCGCTGGCCGACCGGTGTCAGCACCGACTGACGGATACGCCGCTCGAACAGCAGCACGCCCAGGTGCTCCTCAAGCAATTTGACGTGCCGGCTGACGGCACTGTGACTGACATGCAGCTCTTCGGCCGCCAGGCTGAAACTCTGATGACGAGCAGCAACGGCGAACGCGCGAACAGCATTAAGTGGCGGTAGTGGATTTGTCATGCGTCTAATTTAGTCACATATGCACCGCAATTAAAGCGTTTGTCACGCCCACGTCGCCACGCCAATCTGCCCGCATGCAGCCAGCGCCACCCGACGGAGCAAGACATGAACAGCTACGGACTCTTTCTACTTTTCGCCACCCTGACCATTTTGAGCCCGGGACCTGGCGTGGTCCTGACCCTGTCCAACGCTGTGCGTCACGGCTGGACGGGCGCAGTGCCGGGAATTCTGGGGATCGCGTCGGGGGCGTTTGTCGTCGCCGCCATCAGCGCCACCAGTGTCGGCCTGATCCTCAGCACCTCCGCCAACGCCTTCACCGCGTTGAAATACGCCGGGGCCGCCTATTTGTTGTACCTGGGTTACAAGAGCTGGCGCTCGGATCGTTTCAACGCGCGGCTTGAAACGCGCCCCTCAAGCCCGGGTTATCGCTTCCTTGAAGCGGCTTCGATCCAGTTTTTGAACCCCAAGGCTGTGTTTTTCTTTCTGGCGGTGTTCCCGCAATTCATCGACACCTCGGCGCACTTCTCCACCCAGTTCTTCAAGCTCGTCGCCTCCTACGCCGTACTGGTGATCCTGGTGCATGGCAGCTATGCCTTGCTCGCCAATGCTGCCAAAGGCTGGTTGTCCAGCCCGAAGGGTTCCTGGCTGGCGGCGAAAGTCTCGGGCGTGACCTTCGCCGGTTTCGGCGTGCTGATGGCCTCGGCCAGTCGCTAAGGTACAGAACTGGCGATCGCGCGACGCCTGGTCTGGGTGGACGTGGGCTGTGCTGTCGATACCTGAATCGGCAGTTCAACAGCGAACCGGCTGCTGAGTTCCTTGCGCCCCGTCGCCGTCAACGCCAGCGCGCGGCTGTCCAGGTCCTGAGTCACCCATTTACGCTTGATCGCCACTTGCAACAACGCCGCCCCCAACGAGCCGCCCAGATGCGGCCGGCGCATGCTCCAGTCCAGGCATGGGCAGGCGAAGCGTCGGCGCAGCGTATTCAGGTCCTTGACCTCGATACCCAATCCTCCGAACAACGCCTCACCGCTGTCGCTCATCTGATAGACCTGTTCATCGGTTTCCAGCAACCACCCCGCTTCGATCATCCGGTCATGCAGCAGCACCGCCAACGTGCCGGCCATGTGGTCGTAGCAGGTGCGGGCAAATTGCAGGCGATCCGGGGTACGCGGGTTGAAGGTCGGCGCGGCGTTCTGGCCGATCACCATCAACGCTTCCAGCGCCTGGGCGACGCGCTTGTCCGCCAACCTGTAATAGCGATGGCGGCCCTGAACGTGCAATCGCACCAGCGCCAGTTCCTTGAGTTTGGCCAGGTGCGCGCTGGCGGTGGAGGCGCTGACTTCGGCAATCGCCGCCAACTCGGTGCTGGTGCGGGCGTGGCCGTCCATCAGCGAACAGAGGATTTTCGTCCGGGCCGGTTCCGCGATGGCCGCGGCCACGTGAGAAACGCCGATGTCGTGCTGTTCTACGTTCATATTTCGCTCCCGGACGAATCAAGGCCCTTTCGGACTGGAGATAGTAGCAACTCTTTTCCAACCACGAACAAGGCTGCGACCCATGGACCCGATCATCGCTGCGACTCATGCCAATCCTTATCCCTATTACGCGCAACTGCGCGCGGAGGGCGGGCTGGTTTTTCACGAAGGACTGAACGTGTGGGTGACGAGTAGCGCCCGAGCCGTTGCGGCCGTGCTGGCGCATCCAGACTGTCATGTCCGGCCGTCCCACGAGCCGGTGCCCAAGGCGATTGTTGGCGGCATGGCTGGACGGGTCTTTGGTCAGTTGATGCGGATGAATGAGGGCGAACGGCAGCGTTGCCCGAGGTCGGCGATTCAACCGGAGTTGGCGTTGATTGATGTCGATGAAGTCAATGTGCTGGTTGGCGCTCGTCTGATTACTCCGGGCGCCGATGGGTTGTACAACGCGATGTTCCGCGGGCCGGTTTGCGTGGTGGCTGCATTGCTCGGGTTTTCCCCTGCTCAGGGCCGCGCCATTGGCGAGTTGACCGCCGACTTCGTGGCCTGTTTGTCGCCCCTCAGCGATCAGGGGCAATTGGACGCGGCACAGGCTGCTGCCGAACAGTTGAGCGGCTATTTCATTGAACTGCTGGATGACCCGAGCCATCAGAGCGCCCTGCTCGCCGGGATCCGCCAGCGCTTCGCGGCAACATCTGACGACTCTGAAACGTTGATCGCCAACCTGATCGGCCTGTTCTCCCAGACCTATGAAGCCACCGCCGGGCTGATCGGCAATACGCTGTTGACGTTGATCCGAAACCCGTCGTTGCGGAACGAATCGACATGCGTTGAAGACTTGATTGCAGAAGTTCAGCGCTTCGATCCGTCGGTGCAGAACACTCGCCGGTTTGTCGCTGCGCCTTGTGAAATCGACGGTATAAGTCTGAACACTGGCGATGTGATTCTGGTTCTGCTGGCTTCGGCTAATCGTGATCCGCAACTCAATGACCATCCCGAAGTCTTTCTTCTGGATCGTCCAGACCGTCGCAGTTTCACTTTCGGTGCGGGGCGGCATCAATGTCCGGGGCAGATTCTGGCCCTGAGCATTGCCTGCGCTACGTTGATGGAAATTCTAGCGATGAAACCTGCTTTGGATCGCCTGACCTGGCACTACAGGCCTTCGCTGAACGGGCGGATTCCGCTCTTTCGCGATTTGCCGTAGACCATGTCATCGTTCTTCGCGGGCAAGTCGGATCGACCAACACGCTCTGCATCCGAATCATCGCGCGTCAGCACTTCCGCAGTTCATAGAGTTTCAGACCCGTCCTACATCTATCAAATGCCCTTTGATATAGCGTCCGCATCGTTTTCAAAAGATGAAACAAGGACGCTCATGGCTCGCAAAACAGGCATACCTCGGATTCAGAACCCACCGTCAGGCGACGGGCACCACGTCACCAGCCGCTACATGAACGCCACCGAACTGGCAGAGCGGGACGCCAGACAAAAAACATATGACGACATGCTGGCCCGACAACAGGTCTATGAAGACCGTTTCGTCAGACAACCTCAACAACGGGACCCTCCCGGCTCCAGGGGGTGCGTGTTCGCCAAAAGCTGCAACCTCCCCGACGGCGTAATCAATCACGACAACCCAGCCGGTTTTGTCCCTATCGAGAAACTGGCCGATTACGGAAAACTCTCCCTGCTGGGTGGTCGCGAAAGAGATGCAGCGGGAAACATCCCTCTCAAAAAAATCAGTGGTAACGCGTTACCTGCTGCATTGGGAACGCTTCTCTTAGGCGGGGTTGGTGCTGCTGGCACCGGCACAAGTGCTGCTGGTGGTGCAGGCGTAGTAACGGGAGGTGTTGCTGCAGGCGCATTGGCGGGAATGGTTGCACTACTCTGGCCGTCGAGTCTGGGGGACAGTTCCCTGTACACCGAAGAACACCTCAAGTCGATCAAAGAAGGCCGTACACGTGTCCGACTGCATGTCGAACAACAGGCCGATGGCACCTTGAAGGGATACGGATACAACACCCAGAAGCGCAGCGATTGGGAAATGATTCCTGTAGTGCAGTTCGTAGTTCAAGGCACTCAGCAAGTGGCTGACTTCGGCAATGGGACAACGCTGATGTGGACGCCAGCCGTTGACCCGTCGAGCACTTCGGGAATCCCACCGCTAGAAGGTGCCCCACAAGCCCCGCACATCTGGATTTATCCGCCTACCGAACAGGCAGATAACATCATCGTCAACCCGATTTACCCGCCTGAGTACAAGGACTTCATCCTTGTATTTCCAGCCGATTCCGGTATCAAACCTCTCTATATTGTCTTGGCACTGGAGTTCGATGCAGCCAGTTACCATGGCAAGATAGATACTCCAGTCAAAAGTAAGGGCCCCGCTAATGGACAGGAAGCGCTTGAGAACTCAGTTCAGGTGAAATCTACATCACCACGCAGAATCGGCCTCGATCCAGGCACAAATGAGCTTGTTGTCTTTGACCGTACGGGAGGGGATGTCTACCACGGCCACGTCAGGCCATGGGATAAACTCCACCAAGATATGAAAAATGCTCTGATCAAAGCTAAGAAAGTAGACAACAAGGGCAATATTCTGGGAGCTAAAAAGTGAGCCTTCTCTATCAAGACCCATCAATGAGCCATGATGAAGCAACGACGCTTCTTGCAAGCTGCGTGGATACGAATGTTACTGCAGCATTGGTTTCCATCGGTCTGAATGAAGCAGACATCACCTGGGCTCAGAACACTTGCCTTAAATACCTCGCAAGTGAGACCGAATCAGTTGCAGCATCCGCCATCACGGCTCTTGGTCATCTCGCTCGCCGTCAGGGCGAACTGGATAAGGAAACGGTGCTGGCGGCACTCGAAAAGGTGAAAAGCAAATTCCCTTGCCTTGAAGGAATTATTGCTGACACGCGTGACGATATTGACGCATTCACCTGATCCGCCAGGGACCTCGAACGCACGAACATTGTGGCGAGGGGGCTGCCCTCGTCATAAAGCTAATTTCAACTCACGCATCAATCATCGCGCGTCAGCACTTCCAGCAATTCAATCTCGAAGATCAGGTTCGAGTGCGGCGTGATCTTGCCCATGGTCCGCTCGCCATAAGCCAAATGCGCAGGCACCAACAGCTTGCGCTTACCGCCAACCTGCATACCGATAATCCCCTGATCCCACCCTTTGATAACCCGACCAGTGCCGATCACGCACTGAAAAGGCTTGCCACGGCTGTAGGAAGAATCGAACTCGGTGCCGTCTTCCAGCCAGCCACGGTACTGCGTGGTGATCAGCGCGCCTTTGACGGCGGCTTTGCCGTCGCCCGATTGGAGGTCGATTATCTGAAGCTCGTCATTCATTGCATGCACTCGCGTATTCGTTTGCCCGAAAGGCTTTATGGGCGCCGTTTTCCCAGATTTTCAGCCGATTGGCAACCATTCGAATCGACTGGCGAGGGGTTTAAACCTGTTTCCTGCAGTGACCGTGAACTAAGATATGCAGCACCTACCCGCACGGCTCAACACGCAATGATGGCAATTCCTGAATGAATGGAGACTGGACCAGCGCAACCATCGGCTTAGTGATGCTTGCCCTGATCATCGCGTTGATCTGTCGCGAGCGTTCGCTGCAAAAGCAGCTGGCCGAGTATCGCGTGCTGATCACCCGCCTGACTGACGGACAAAATATCCGTCAGGACGGCGACGCCGAACGCTTCAAGCGCAGCCAATACTTCGCCCGCATCGGTACCTGGGACTGGGATGTCGATACCGACAAGCTCTATTGGTCGGACGCGATCTACGCCATGTTCGGCTTCAAGATCGAGGAAGTAACGCCCTCCTACGCGCTGTTTTGCTCATGTGTTCACCCGGACGATCGGGCCAAGGTCCGGGCCGGCGAGTTGCGCTGCCTGGAAACCGGCGAAAACCATGACGAGGAATACCGGGTCGTCTGGCCCGACGGCACCCTCCGCTGGCTTCGGGAAACCGGCAATGTGGTCAAGAACGACCACGATGCAACGATCAAGATGATGGGCGTGGTGCGCGATATCACCGAGGAAAAAGCCTCCGCCAGCTACCTGCAACACTTGGCCCACTTCGACCCGCTGACCGGTCTGCCCAATCGCCTGGTGCTCGAAGAGCGCCTGTCCGAAGCGCTGGAACAGGCCCGCATCAGCGCCACGAGGGTTGCGCTGGTGTTTGTCGACCTCAATGGTTTCAAGGCAATCAACGACCATTACGGTCATGCGGCCGGCGACCGGGTCCTGATCACCACCGCCAACCGACTGAAGCGAATCCTGCGTTCAACCGATACCGTCGCCCGGATCGGTGGCGACGAATTTGTGGTCATCCTTCAAGGCCTGTCCCAGGGCAACAACCTGCAAGACGAAGCCCGCAGCATTTGCCAGAAAATCTTCGTCGAACTGTCGCCACCGGTGACCATCGGTAATGATCAACGACACATCGGCACCAGTCTGGGGGTCGCGGTGTTCCCGGACCATGCGCCAAGCATGGACCGGTTGATTCATATAGCGGACCTGGCGATGTATGAGGCGAAGCGCAGTGGGAATAATCAGTATCGGTTGGGCACTGAAAGCCCGGTACGCGCTCATAGCGAATAGCCTTTCGGCGGCCTAACGCTCCGCCGGCGTGATATCCACAATCGTCCCGTTGGTGATCATCACCATCATGTACTTGTCATTGATCTGCACCCACTGCGCCTGAGCCTTTGGCGCTTTCAGGCCTTTCTGCTTCCAATTAACCAGGGCTTTTTCGCTGCGTTGGTAAACGTCGGGGGCGCGGTCGCCGACCACCAGTTGGCGGGAATTGTTAGCCCCGGGCTGGACGGTTTTTTGCGGGGGGTCATCCGCTTGAACGATCGGGCTGATACCGGCAATGCCTGCGACCAGGGCGAGGCTGGCGATAAGGGTCTTGTAATTCATCGGTGAACCTCCATTGATGTTGTGGTACCTGAAATCCGACTGCGCTGGCGCTGAATCATTCCTTACTGCTGCGATGATTCGATTGCATTGACTGACGCATGCTTCTCAAGCCTTTATCCTGAGCGCCCCCGCCGTACCGATTTCTGGAGTAAGCCATGCCCCATGAAGGCAACCTGTTGCAAGCCGCTGTCGTGTTTCTGTTCGCGGCGGTGCTCACCGTTCCCTTGGCCAAGCGCCTGCAACTGGGGGCGGTGCTGGGTTATCTGTTTGCAGGGGTGATCATTGGGCCATCGGTGCTGGGCTTGATTGGCAATCCGCAAAGTGTCAGCCACATTTCCGAACTGGGGGTGGTGTTGCTGCTGTTCATCATTGGTCTGGAACTGTCGCCGCGACGTTTGTGGGTAATGCGCAGATCGGTGTTTGGCGTAGGTCTGGCGCAGGTGCTGCTGACGGGGTCGGTGATTGGTGTGCTGGCACTGTTCGTGTTCGGCCAGCCGCTGAACAGCGCGATCGTGTTGGGCTTGGGCCTGGCGCTGTCGTCCACCGCGTTCGGTTTGCAAAGCCTGGCCGAACGCAAGGAACTGACCAGCCCTCACGGGCGGTTGGCATTCGCGATTCTGTTGTTCCAGGACATCGCCGCCATCCCGTTGATCGCGATGGTGCCGTTGCTGGCGGGCGGCGATCACTCCACCAGTACTGCCGAAGACCTCAATCACGGTTTGCGCATGCTGGGCAGCATCGCGGTGGTGGTGATCGGTGGGCGATATCTGCTGCGACCAGTGTTCCGGGTGGTGGCCAAGACCGGTTTGCCGGAAGTCTCCACCGCCACCGCGTTGCTGGTGGTGATCGGCACGGCGTGGTTGATGGACCTGGTGGGCGTGTCCATGGCGTTGGGGGCGTTCCTCGCCGGGTTGCTGCTGGCGGACTCCGAATACCGCCACGAACTGGAAGCGCAAATCGAGCCGTTCAAGGGATTGCTGCTGGGGCTGTTTTTCATCAGTGTCGGCATGGGCGCCAACCTGAGTCTGCTACTGAGCGCGCCGATTACGGTGCTGGGCCTGACTCTGTTGCTGATCGCAATCAAATTACCGCTGCTGTTTGTCGTCGGTCGGCTGGCGGGAGGTCTGGGCAAGGTCAGTGCCATTCGCCTCGGCATCGTGCTGGCCGCCGGTGGTGAGTTTGCTTTTGTGGTGTTCAAGATTGGCCGCGACCAGGGGGTGTTCGAGCCGCGCCTGTACGACTTGCTGGTGCTGACCATCACGTTGTCCATGGCGGTGACGCCGCTGCTATTGCTGGTGTGCGCGCGACTGGTGAGCCCCAAGGTTCAACCCGTGGTGGTGCCGGAGAAATTCCGCGAGATCGATACCGACGCGCCGCGCGTGGTGATCGCCGGCATGGGCCGTATGGGGCAGATCGTTGCGCGGATATTGCGCGCGCAAAACATCAAGTTCGTCGCCCTCGATACCTCGGTGGAAACCATCGAACTGTCGCGCAGCTTCGGCGGCGTACCGGTGTTCTACGGCGACCCGATGCGCCCGGAGATCCTCAGTGCGGCCAAGGTCGAGCAGGCGGAGTACTTTGTCATCGCCACTGACGACCCGGACACCAACATCAAGACCGCCGAGTTGGTACACAAACTCTATCCGCACATCAAAATCATCGCCCGGGCCCGTAACCGTCAGCATGTGCATCGTCTGGTTGACCTTGGCGCCGAGGCCATTCGGGAAACCTATTATTCGAGCCTGGAAATGAGCCGGCGCACGCTGGTCGGGCTGGGGTTGACCCAAACCCAGGCCGATGCGCGGATCAAGCGTTTCAAGCATCACGACGAACAAGTGCTGGAAGCCCAGCATGCGATTTATGACGATGCGGCGAAGGTATTGCAGACGGCGCAGGAAGCGCGGGCGGAACTGGCGAGGTTGTTTGAGGCGGATCAGTTGGAAGAAGAATCAGGCAAGGCGTAACTTATCGTTCCCTCTCTCCCGCGTGGGAACGATCATAAGGACATCTCGATGAGCAATGCAGACCAAACCTCCCCCGCCCTCAAGGAAATCTTCAACGCCGATCGCCTCAAACACATCGCCACCGAGATGACCGCGGTCTACCCCGAGTTCAACGCCAAAGCCTTCCTGAAAATGGCCAACGACGGGCTTGCGCAATTATCGATCATGCAGCGCATGGCCCGGGTCAGCGAGTGCCTGCACGCGGTACTGCCGTTGAGTTATGAAGAGACGCTTGAGGTGCTGCGCGCCCTCGCTCCGCGCCTGAACAGCGGCTTCGTCAGCATCTCATTGCCGCATTACGTCGCGACGTATGGCGAACATGCATTCGAGTTGTCCATGGACGCCCTCAAATACTTCACCGCGTTCGGTTCATCGGAGTTTGCGATCCGCTATTTCCTGCGCAGCGATATCAAACCCACACTGGCGCTGATGCACGACTGGTCCCTGGATGGCAACGAACACGTCCGGCGCTTGGCCAGCGAAGGCAGTCGACCGCGCCTGCCATGGTCGTTCCGACTGGAACAGGTGCAAGCCGACCCGACACTCGCCGCCACGATCCTCGACAACCTTAAGGCAGACGACAGCCTCTATGTGCGCAAGTCCGTGGCCAATCACCTCAACGACATCACCAAGGATCATCCAGAGTGGGTGCTGGACCTGATCGAAGGTTGGTCGCTGGACAACAAACACACGGCATGGATCGCCAAACATGCCCTGCGCAACCTGATCAAACAGGGCAACCCGCGAGCGTTGACGATCATTGGCGCGGGCGGCAAGCCTGAGGTCGAAATCATCGATGTGAAGGTGGAACCGGCGGTGATTCGCCTGGATGAAAAAATCACCCTGTCCTTTGGCGTCAAATCCAGGATCGAGGACAATCAGCGACTGGTGATCGACTACGCCATCGATTACGTCAAAGCCAACGGCAGCACGTCGGCGAAGGTGTTCAAACTCAAGGCGCTGACGCTTTCCGGCAAGGCTACCGAGACGGTTGCGCGAGGTCAGCACATCAAGGAACTCACCACCCGCCGGCATTACACAGGCAAGCACGCCGTGCACATTCTGGTGAACGGCGAGCGCCTGGCCAGTACCGGGTTCGAGATTATCGCTGACGCTGACTGACCGTGTTGCCGGATCGACCGGGTAGCATGCGCGTCAGGGTGTTGTCGCGGACCCAATAGTGATGGAACAACCCCGCCGCCGCGTGCAAGCCGATCAGCCAGTAACCGGCGCTGCCGAGCAGTTCGTGCCAGTCCTTGAACTGCTTGGCCAGGTCCGGATCGACGGCCACCGGCGATGGCAGGAAAAAACCAAAATAAGGCATCGGCTTGCCACCTGCCGACAGCATCAGCCAGGCCAACAATGGCGTGGCGATCATCAGCCCATACAGCGCCAGGTGCATCAGGTGCGAAACGCCAGTCTGCCAGCCGGGCAGCGCGGGAGTGATTGGTGGACGCGGGGTAAGCCGCCCGAGCAAGCGTACCCAGACCAACACAAAAATGCTCAGTCCAAATACGCCGTGCAGCCCCAGGAACAAGCTCCTCAACGCATGCCCGCGGGGTAACAGCCCTTTGATTTCGATGCAGGCATACACGCCGACAAACAGCACGAGCATCAGCCAGTGCAAGGTGATCGAGAGTTTTCCATACCGGTGAGCGAGTGCATCGCGGGTCATAACTAGCCTCGTGAACGTTATTGTGGCTGCCGACTCATTCGCGCAGCCCGGTTCCGCCTTGTTGCCGAACCGAATGGCGCCACCCTGCCCGCCCAGTCTTAACGCAATCTGAAGACAGCCCCAACCGATCTTTCGGCCACCTTCAGACTCCGTTAAGAAATGCCTCCGATACTCCTCCCACACTTACTCAGGGAGGCGTCTTCCAATGCCCGATTTCGACTGGAACATCCCTCTACCCCTGCATTTTGGCCACGCCGAAACCCCGCAGATGAGTCTGGCCAGAGCCCTGCCGGACGAGCCTCAGCGTTTAGTGTTCGAAGCCTTTATCCAGCAACGTTTCCGTAAGGCCCACGGTGCCGATATCCGTCACTTCATGCCGGAGCTGTTCGGCATGAACAACGCTTCAGGTGAACTCTGTGCCGTGGCCGGCATGCGTCTGGCGAGTAGCGGACAGCTGTTTCTGGAACGTTACCTGGACGAACCGATCGATCCGCTGATCAGTGCCGCTGCCAATTGCGCAGTAGACCGGACTGGCATCGTCGAGGTGGGCAACCTGGCCGCCAGCGACACCGGCAGTGCGCGAATGAGCATCATCGCCATCACTTACCTGCTGGCCATGGGGGGGCTGGAATGGGTGGCGTTCACCGGCAACATCGGCCTGGTGAACAGCTTTCACCGTCTGGGCTTGAAACCCGTGACCCTTTGCGCCGCCGATCCTGCGCGGCTGGGCGACGACCGCCACAGCTGGGGCAGTTACTACGAGAGCAAGCCTTGGGTGCACGTTGGCAACATCCGCGCCGGCTTCATCCATTTGCGCAACATTGGGATGTTCAATCCCCTGGGGTTGCCGTCGTCCAACGAGGAGTCCAGCCATGTCGCCTGAAAGGGAGCGTTTCAAACAGGCCCTGCGCAGCCATGCTGAACGCAAGACCAATGCCATCGCCGTGTGGGGTGATCAGCTGAAACTGGACTACGCCACGCTGTACGCCGAAGTAGTGTATCGCCAGCAGCGTCTGCGCGATGAACACGTCAAGGTGGTTGCACTGGCCTTGGACAATGGCGTCGAAGCCATGCTCTGGGACTTGGCCGTGTTGTTCGAAGGCCTGACCTGTCTGACCTTGCCACCCTTTTTCAGCCCGGCTCAACGCAGCCATTGTCTGGAGCTAAGCCAGGCCGGACTGGTGATTGCCGAGCCGGAACTGGAAGGTGAACTGCAAACGGCCGGCTACGAGAAGACTGGCGAGTTCTGGCGCCGCACCTTCAGCGGCCCCAACCGGATGCCCGAAGGCACCGCCAAACTGACCTTCACCTCGGGCACCACCGGCACACCGAAAGGCGTGTGCCTGAGTGCCGAGAGCATTCTGCGGGTCGCCCGCGAACTGGACCAGGCCAGCAAACCCACCGATCCCCAACACCATCTCGCGCTTCTGCCCCTGGCGATTCTGCTGGAAAACCTCGGCTGCTATGCCGCGTTGTACGCCGGCGCGACGTTGAGCTTGCCCAGCCAGAAAACCCTGGGCATTCAGGGTGCCAGCGGTGTTGATGTGCCTCGGCTGCTCGGTTGCCTGGCTAACCGTACCCCCGAGAGTTTGATCCTCGTACCGCAGCTGCTATTGATACTGGTCAGCGCCGCCGAGCAAAAAGCCTTCAGCCCTTACGCGTTGCGTTTTGCCGCGGTGGGTGGGGCGCGGGTTAGCGAAGAATTACTGCACCGTGCGCAACGGATCGGCCTACCGGTTTACGAAGGCTACGGACTGTCGGAGTGCGCGTCGGTGGTGTGCCTCAATCGGCCAGAGACGCGCCGCCCCGGCAGTGTCGGCCGGCCCCTGCCCCACGTGGACATTCGCCTGGCCGACGATGGCGAAGTGCTGATCAAGGGGTCGACCTTGCTCGGTTATCTGGGCGAAGCGCCGCACACCGATGAATGGTGGCCCAGCGGCGATCTCGGTGAATTCGACTCCGAGGGTTTTCTCTACCTCAAGGGGCGCAAGAAACATCAATTCGTCACCAGTTACGGCCGCAATGTGAACCCGGAATGGGTCGAGGCTGAACTGACCCAACGCCTTCATATCGCCCAGGCCTTTGTCTATGGCGAAGCGATGCCGAGCAACCACGCGCTGCTCTGGCCCCATCGCCCGGATTGCACCGATGAAGACCTGGCCGCCGCCGTGGCCCACGCCAACGAGGCCTTGCCCGATTACGCTCAGGTCCATCACTGGACCCGTCTGGCTCAACCGTTCACACCCGCCAATGGCCTGCTGACTGCCAATGGCCGCCCGCGCCGGGACGCGATCGTCGAGCGTTACCGCGCGCAACTGACTGAAGCTGCCTTTTTAGAGGAATCTGCGTCATGAGTTTTTTCGACACGCTGCAAGAAGCCACCCAACAGGAACGTCACGCGCTGTTCAATCTGCCGATCATTCGCGACGCCCTCGAGGGCAACGTCAGCCTGGAAAGCTACCGGGCTTTCCTGACGCAAGCCTATTACCACGTGCGCCACACCGTGCCATTGATGATGGCCTGCGGCGCTCGCCTGCCGTTGCGCCTGGAATGGCTGCGTGAAGCGGTGTGCGAGTACATCGAGGAAGAATACGGCCACGAACAATGGGTACTCAACGACATCGAAGCCTGCGGCGGCGACAAGGATGTGGTGCGCGACGGTCGTTCATCCTTGCCGATCGAATTAATGGTCAGCTTCCTCTACGACCTGATTGCCCGGGACAACCCGGTTGGGCTGTTCGGCATGGTCAACGTGCTCGAAGGCACCAGCATCGCCCTGGCCACCCATGCCGCCGACAGCATCCGCGAGCGCCTGGACTTGCCGCAAAGCGCCTTCAGTTACCTCAGTTCCCATGGTTCGCTGGATATCGAGCACATGCAGACCTATCGCCGATTGATGAACACTCTCGATGATCCGGCCGACCAGGCCGCGGTGATTCACGCCTCCAAAGTGGTGTACACGCTTTACACCGAAATGTTCCGCGGTTTGCCACGCGATGGGGAGAACCTGCATGCGCCTGTCTGAGGCTCGCGTCGTACTAACCGGCGCCAGCGGCGGCATCGGGTTGGCGATCACTACCGCCCTGTGCGCCAGTGGAGCCAAGGTATTGGCCGTGGCTCGGCATCGGGAACCGTTGGAGCCTTTACTCGAACGCTATCCGCAGCATTTGTGCTGGGTTGGCGCCGACCTGACGATTCTCGCCGACCGCCGCAAAGTACTGGCCACCGCCGAAGCCATTGACGGCATCAACCTGCTGATCAACGCCGCCGGGGTCAATCACTTCGCCATGCTCGAACAGCTCGATGACAGCGACATCAACGCCATGCTGGCGGTGAACATCGGCGCGCCGATCTGCCTGACCAAATTATTGCTGCCGCTGCTCAAGCAAGCTGAAAGCGCCATGGTGGTGAACGTCGGTTCGACCTACGGCTCCATCGGCTACCCCGGTTACGCCAGCTATTGCGCCACCAAGTTTGCCCTGCGGGGTTTTTCCGAAGCCCTGCGCCGGGAACTGGCCGACACCCAGGTCGGCGTTTTGTACGTCGCGCCACGTGCCACCCGCACCAGCATGAACAGCCCGGCGGCGCAGGCCTTGAATGACGCGCTCAAATCCAATGTCGACGACCCGCAAACAGTCGCCTCGGCGGTGATGCACGCCATTGCCGGTGACCGCCGCGACTTGTACCTGGGCTGGCCAGAACGCTTTTTCGTGGGCCTGAACAGTCTGTTGCCAAACCTGGTGGATCGCGGCCTGCGCAAGCAGTTGCCACTGATCCGTCGCCTGAGTCAAAAGCCTGATAACGAGAACCTCAAACCATGAAAAAACTCTTTGCCTGCTTACTGATGGGCGCCTTGAGCCAAAGCGTCTGGGCCCTGGACGCCGCCGATCAGCAACGTCTCAATGGCATCCAGCAAAGCTGGGCGCACATTCAATACGAAACACCGGAGAAGCAGCGTACCGCGGCTTTCGAACAACTGGCCGCCCAAACGACGACCTTCACCACGGAATGCCCGTCTGTGGCCGAGGCCTGGATCTGGAAAGGTATCGTCACCAGCAGTTGGGCCGGTGCCCAGGGCGGGCTCGGTGCATTGGGCAAAGCCAAAGACGCCAAGGCCGACCTGGAAAAGTCCCTGACCCTCGACCCCAAAGCCCTGCAAGGCTCGGCCTACACCAGCCTCGCTGCGCTCTATGACCGGGTACCGGGCTGGCCCATCGGTTTCGGTGACGCCGACAAGGCCGAACAGTTGCTCAAGCAGGCCTTGCAACTCAACCCGAACGGCATCGATAGTCTGTACTTCTGGGGCGATCACCTCTACCGTCAAAAACGCTACAGCGAAGCCCGGGGCGCGCTGCAAAAAGCCCTGCTAGCAGACCCACGGCCAGGCCGGGAAACCGCCGACGCCGGGCGCCGCAAAGAAATTGAAGCGTTGCTGGTGGACGTGAACAAGAAACTCAACTGACAGGAGTCCGTGTGCGCTTATTACTGATCGAGGATGACGTGGCTCTGGGCGAAGGCATTCATCAGGCCCTGGGCCGCGAAGGTTACACCGTCGACTGGTTGCAGGACGGCAGCAGCGCCTTGCATTCGCTGCTCAGCGAATCCTTTGATCTGGCGGTGCTCGACCTCGGCTTGCCCCGCATGGACGGCCTCGAAGTGCTGCGTCGTTTGCGCGACAGCGGCTCCAACTTGCCGGTGCTGATCCTCACTGCGCGGGATGCCACCGAAGACCGTATCGCCGGGCTGGATGCCGGCGCCGACGATTACCTGATCAAGCCGTTTGATCTGGCCGAACTCAAGGCGCGTCTGCGCGCCTTGCTGCGGCGCAGCGCCGGCCGCGCGCAGATGCTGATCGAACACGCCGGCATCAGCCTCAACCCCGGCACCCAGCAAGTCAGCTATCAGGGCGAACCGGTCGCGCTGACGCCCAAGGAATATCAGCTACTCCACGAATTACTCTCGCCACCAGGCCGGGTCATGACCCGAGATCACTTGATGCAGTTGCTTTACGGGTGGAACGAGGAAGCCGAAAGCAACACGCTTGAAGTGCACATCCATCACCTGCGCAAGAAATTCTCCACCGACCTGATCCGCACTATTCGTGGTGTCGGTTACCTGGTAGAGGAGCGTCGATGACTTCGATCCGGCGTCGCACCCTGACGCTGATCATTGGCTTGATGCTCGCCGGTCTAGCGGTGATCAGCGTGTTCAACTGGCACGACAGCAACCACGAAATTGCCGAAGTCTATGACGCTCAACTGGCGCAAAACGCCCGGCTGCTGCAGGGTGTGATGCGCATGCCGCTGGCCAGCAAGGAACACGCCGAGCTGTATCAGGCGTTCAACAGGGCCTTGGGCGAAGCAGTGCCGAGGGTCGATGGCCATCCTTATGAAAGCAAGATTGCCTTTCAGGTCTGGAATCGTCAGGGCGAAGTGCTGGTGCACACCGCCAGCGCGCCCTCCTTCACCGCGCCCCCGTCGAAACCCGGCTTCAGCGATGTGGTGGACCTGAACAACCGTCACTGGCGCGCGTTCATGCTGGAAGACAGACAAACGGATTTGCGGATCTGGGTGGGCGAACGCGACGATGTGCGTTCGGACCTGGTGGATCGAATCCTGCGCCATACCCTGTGGCCCAATGTGCTGGGCAGCCTGATTCTAGTGGCGATGGTCTGGCTGGCCTTTGGCTGGGGCCTCAAGCCCCTGGCCGATATGGCGGCGACTCTGCGGGCACGGCACAGCGGCTCTCTGGAACCGCTGCAACTGACCCCGTTGCCCAGCGAGCTCGAACCGATGCAAGCAGCGCTCAATCGCATGCTCGCGCAAATTCA
Organism: Pseudomonas sp. MDT1-16; assembly: GCF_054898115.1. Classification (NCBI taxonomy): domain Bacteria; kingdom Pseudomonadati; phylum Pseudomonadota; class Gammaproteobacteria; order Pseudomonadales; family Pseudomonadaceae; genus Pseudomonas; species Pseudomonas sp. MDT1-16. The sequence goes on along the minus strand of NZ_CM142717.1, from coordinate 2,868,706 downwards.
GGAAGTGCTCGGCCGCGAGCGGCGCTTTATCGCCGACGCCGCCCATGAAATGCGCACGCCCCTGGCGGTGCTGCGGGTGCATGCGCAGAACCTGCTGGAGGCCGGCACCGAACAGGAGCGTCGGGAATCCCTGGAATTTCTGATCGCCGGCGTCGACCGCACCAGCCGTCTGGTCAATCAATTGTTGACCATGGCCCGCCTCGAACCCAAAGCAATGGCTCCGGTATTGCACAGCATCGACCTGGCCGAAACCGTGCGAGAAAGCCTGGTACAGCTCACGCCCTGGTTACTGAGTAAAAACCTTGAGCTGACCTTCGACGTCACCGATCGTCCCTTTAAAGTGGTTGCCGACGCCGCCGCCATCGACATCGCCCTGAACAACCTGATCAGCAACGCGGCAAATTTTTCCCCCGAGCACGGCGTCATCACCGTGCAGCTGAATCAAGCGGGCGGCTTCTATTCATTGAGTGTCGAGGATCAGGGACCGGGCATCGACGAAGCGGAACGCGGGCGCTTGTTCGAACGCTTTTACAGTCGCGCAAACGTCCAGGGGGCGGGGTTGGGGCTGACGATCGTCAACACCATTGCGACTCGCCTGGGCGGACGAATCACTCTGGTCAACCGGCCGGAGGGCGGGTTGCGGGCGACCCTGTCGATTCCGGACGTTTGAAACGAGGGCTCCTACCCGGGATTGGGCCCGAGCAACATCCCCTGCTCGCGTTCACACAACTCCACCACGTAATCCCACAACACTCGCAACCGCACGGATTTGTGCAGCTCGCGGCGGGTGCTGATCCAGTAGCTGCGCTGAATGCTCTCATCCGGCATCAACGGCACTAAATCGGGGTCAGCGCTGGCCATGTAGCACGGCAACACGGCGATGCCCAAACCTGAGCGCGCAGCCTGTTGCTGAGCGATGACGCTGGTGCTGTGGAAGACCACTTGCGGGTTGCGACAGAAACTGTTGAGGAACATCAGTTCCTGGCTGAACAACAAGTCGTCGACGTAGCCGATCCAGGCATGACGACCAAGGTCTTCGCGGCTGCACAGCGGTGGCGAGCGGTCGAGGTAGTCCTGGCTGGCATACAGCGCCAGGCGATAGTCAGTGAGTTTACGGGTGACCAGCATGTCAGCGGACGGACGCTCCAGGTGGATGCTGATCTCGGCTTCGCGGTTAAGGATGCTGACAAACCGCGGCACCGCCACCAGTTCCACTTCCAGCCCCGGATAGCGCTCGAACAGGCCGTTCATGCGACTGGCGAGGAACATGATGCCCAGGCCTTCCGTCACGCCGACGCGAATCTTGCCCAGTGGCGCCGTGGATTGGGTGATTTCCTCTTGAGCAAGCAGCGCGACGTTTTCCATGGCTTCGGCGTGTTTGAGCAGCGCTTCGCCGGCCGGGGTCAACTCATAGCCCTGGGCATGCTGGACAAACAGCGCGGTGCCGAGGCTCTTTTCGATGGCCTCGATGTGCCGGGCCACGGTGGCGTGAGTGGTGTTCAAACGGCGGGCAGCGGTCAGCAGGCGCCCGCTACGCTGCAACTCGAGAAAAAACCGCAAGTCATTCCAGTCGAACATGAGTCGTCCTTGAAGCGAGGTGTTTAAAAACGCACAGCGGCTGCGCAAAAACTAACATTCTTTTGACGAAAGCTAACAACTAGGATGACCGACAACAAGAACAACACCATAAGGTCACGCATGCAGACTTCTCTGGATGAATACGACTACATCGTGGTCGGGGCCGGGCCGGCCGGTTGTTTGCTGGCCAATCGATTGTCGGCCAACCCGCAACATCGCGTGTTGCTGCTCGAAGCCGGCGGCCGCGACAACTACGCGTGGATTCACATCCCCGTGGGTTACCTGTTCTGCATCGGCAACCCGCGCACCGACTGGTGCTTCAAGACCGAAGCACAACCCGGCCTGCAAGGTCGGGCCCTGAGTTATCCGCGTGGCAAAGTGCTCGGCGGCTGTTCATCGATCAACGGCATGATCTACATGCGCGGCCAAGCGGGCGACTACGACGGCTGGGCAGCCCAAGGCAATTCCGGCTGGAGCTGGAACGACGTGCTGCCGTTGTTCAAAAAAAGCGAAAACCACTTTGCCGGCGACTCGCAATTTCACGGTGCTGCCGGGGAATGGCGGATCGAGCGCCAGCGCCTGTCGTGGCCGATTCTGGATGCCTTCCGCAGCGCTGCCGAGCAAAGCGGCATCGCCAGCATCGATGACTTCAACCAGGGCGACAATGAAGGCTGCGGCTATTTTCAGGTCAATCAGAAAGCCGGTATTCGCTGGAACGCGGCCAAGGCGTTTCTCAAACCGATCCGCAACCGCCCCAATCTCACCGTGCTGACCGACGTCGAAGTGGATCGCGTGCTGCTGGAAAACGGCCGTGCGTCTGCGGTCAGCGCGTGTTGGCAAGGTCAGGCGAAATCCTTCAAAGCGCGTAAAGAGATCGTGCTGTGCGCCGGTTCCGTCGGCTCTCCCAGCATCTTGCAACGTTCCGGGATCGGCCCTCGCCCGCTGCTGCAACGACTGGGGATCGGCGTTGCCCATGCACTGCCCGGCGTGGGTGGCAATCTGCAGGATCACCTGCAACTGCGCCTGATCTACAAACTGGAAAACACCCGCACGCTGAATCAAATTGCCGGCAGCCTGTGGGGCAAGATGGGCATGGGCCTGCGTTACCTGTATGACCGCAGCGGCCCGTTGTCCATGGCGCCCAGTCAACTCGGCGCCTTCGCTCGATCAGGACCGGAACAGACGTCAGCGAATCTCGAGTACCACGTTCAGCCACTGTCGCTGGAGCGTTTCGGCGAGCCATTGCATACCTTCCCGGCCTTCACGGCCTCGGTGTGCGATCTGCGCCCGCAAAGCCGTGGTCGCATAGAGATTCGCTCCACCGATCCGCAGGAAGCACCGCTGATTCAGCCCAATTACTTGAGCCATCCGGAGGACTTGCGGGTTGCAGCGGATGCCATTCGCCTGACCCGCCGCATCGTCGCCGCACCGGCCCTGCAAGCGTTCAAACCGGTCGAGTACTTGCCCGGAGACAGCTTGCAGAGCGACGAAGAATTGCACGAAGCCGCCGCCCGCATCGGCACAACGATTTTCCATCCCGTCGGCACCTGCCGTATGGGCAACGACGCGGACGCCGTGGTCGACGCCGAGCTGCGCGTCCATGGCATCCCCGGCCTGCGCATCGCCGACGCCTCGATCATGCCACGCATCACCTCAGGCAACACGTGTTCGCCTACGCTGATGATTGCCGAAAAAGCCGCGAAACTGATCCTGGACACACCCACAAGGAGTTTTGCACCCGACGAAAAAGCACTGACCGCAGTCTCTTGAGCAAAGGAATAGCGGCGCCAGTCCATAAGCCCGGCGCCGACAGTGGAACAAAAAAAACAATCACTGTGAGGGATACCGATATGTCAGAACATGTTCAGCCTCTGGAAGCCGTGCGCAGCGCGGGCACCAGCCGCGAGACCCAGAAAGTTATCTTCGCGTCGTCGCTTGGGACAGTCTTCGAGTGGTACGACTTTTTCCTCTACGGCGCACTCGCGGCGGTGATCAGCAAACAGTTTTTCGCCGGGGTCAACGACACCACGGCGTTCATCTTTGCGCTGATGGCGTTCGCCGCCGGCTTCATCGTGCGGCCGTTCGGCGCGCTGGTGTTCGGACGGCTGGGGGACATGATCGGGCGTAAATACACCTTCCTCGCCACCATCATTCTCATGGGTGTAGCGACCTTCTGTGTCGGGCTGCTACCGACCTACGCGAGCATCGGCATCGCCGCTCCGATCATTCTTGTGGTGCTGCGCATGCTTCAGGGCCTGGCCCTGGGCGGTGAATACGGCGGCGCTGCCACTTACGTGGCCGAACATGCCCCGATGGGTAAACGCGGCTTCCACACCAGCTGGATTCAGTCCACCGCGACCCTCGGGTTGCTGCTGTCGCTGCTGGTGGTGCTCGGTTGCCGCTACTTCACCGGTGACCAGTTCGAAGTCTGGGGCTGGCGGATTCCGTTTCTGTTTTCGATCATTCTGCTGGGCATCTCGACCTGGATTCGCATGAGCCTGCACGAGTCGCCTGCGTTCGTGAAAATGAAAGAGGAAGGCAAGCTCTGCAAATCGCCACTGCGCGATTCCTTCGGCAAATGGGAAAACCTTAAAGTCGTACTGATCGCCCTGTTCAGCATCAACGCCGGGCAAGCCGTGACTTTCTACGCGGCGCAGTTCTACGTACTGTTCTTCCTCACCCAGTTCCTGAAAATGGACCCGGCGCTGGCCAACAGCCTGCTGATCGTCAGCGTGATCATCGGCGCACCGTTCTTTATTTTCTTCGGCTGGCTGTCGGACAAGGTCGGGCGCAAACCGGTGCTGATGATCGGCCTGTTACTAGCCACCGCGCTGTATTTTCCGATCTTCAAGTCCATCGCCCACTACGCCAACCCGGCCATCGACCAGGCCAGCCGTCAGGCACCGATCACCGTACTGGCTGACCCGGCCACTTGCACCTTCCAGTTCGACCCGGTGGGCAAGGCAAAATTTGATAGCCCTTGCGACAAGGTCAAAACCTTCCTGGTGAAACAGGGCCTTCCTTACAAGAGCGAAGCCGCACCCGCTGGCAGTGCCGTGCAGGTGAGCGTCGGCGAAGTGAAACTCGATGGTTACGATGAAGCAGCCCTGCGTGGCGCGGTGACATTGGCGGGGTATCCGTCACAAGCCGATACGCAACAGGTCAACAAATCCATGATCGTGGCGCTGATGGTAGTGCTGATCATCATTTCCGCCATGTGCTACGGCCCGCTGGCAGCGCTGATGGTCGAACTGTTCCCGACGCGCATCCGCTACACCTCGATGTCCCTGCCGTACCACATTGGTAATGGCTGGTTCGGCGGTTTCCTGCCAACGGTGTCGTTTGCCTTGGTGGTGTACACCGGGGACATCTTCTACGGGCTTTGGTATCCGGTGGTGATTACCGGGGTGAGCCTGGTGGTCGGGATGATCTGTTTGCGTGAGACCAAGAACGTGGACCTGGATACCAACTGACAGCACGGAAAAAAAAGCTCCGCAATGCGGGGAATGCTGTTCACTTAAGATTGGGGTACATATCCGTTTCTGCGGTCACGGCGGCTTAGGGTTCCACCCTTACGGCGGGTCACTTTCGAAAAGCGCGAAAGTAACCAAAGCGCTTTTGCCCCGCCATTCGGTGCCTCGCCTAGGCTCGGTATGCCCTCACTCCGGCATTGCTCCGGGGCCCGCCGCCATCGGCCATCCATGGCCCAGAGTGTGTCAAAACACCCAAGCAAACCCTTGCTATGATTCCCCAGGATTTCATCGCAAGGGTTGCCCATGAAACGCTTCATCCAAGGCGAACACCGAGGTCAAAGTACCTTGCTCCCCGAGAGCCTGGACGATTACGTCAGCGACACCAATCCGGTGCGTGTAGTCGATGTCTTCGTCGACGAGCTCGACCTGATCACCTTGGGTTTTGAAAGCGCTATCCCTGCTGAAACTGGCCGACCCGCTTACCACCCCGCAGTCATGCTGAAGATCTACATCTACGGCTATCTAAACCGCATCCAGTCGAGCCGGCGCCTTGAACGTGAGGCGCAGCGTAACGTCGAGCTGATGTGGCTTACCGGTCGCTTGATGCCGGATTTCAAGACCATCGCCAACTTCCGCAAAGACAACGGCAAGGCCATTCGAGGCGTCTGCCGTCAGTTTGTTGTGCTGTGCCAGCAGTTGGGGCTTTTCTCGGAAAATTTCGTCGCCATCGACGGCAGTAAATTCAAGGCGGTGAACCACCGCGACCGCAATTTCACCAGCGCCAAACTGAAGCGGCGGATGGAAGAAATCGAATCGAGCATTGCCCGTTATCTAACGGCGCTGGATGCGGCTGATCGGGAAGAGCCCAAGCCCTCTGGGCCTAAAGGCGGCTTGGAAGAGAAAATCGCCAAACTGAAGGAGCAGATGAAGGCGCTTCAGGAGATTGAAATACAGCTTGAAGCATCGCCGGACAAACAGATCTCGCTGACCGACCCGGACGCCCGCTCCATGATGACGAGCGGTAATGGAATCGTGGGTTACAACGTGCAGACGGCGGTCGATACCAAGCACCATCTGATCGTCGCGCACGAGGTGACCAATGTGGGTCACGACCGTGATCAGCTCAGCTCGATGGCCCAGCAGGCCCGTGAGGCGATGAAACTCGAATCGTTGTCGGTGGTGGCTGACCGAGGGTACTTCAAAAGCGGGGAAATCCTAGCCTGTCACGAGGCAGGAATTACCGCTTATGTGCCGAAGACGCTGAGCTCGCGCGCCAAATTCAATGGACGCTTCAACAATGATGTTTTCGTCTACGACGCAGACAAAAATGTGTACATCTGCCCCGCCAAGGAAGTGCTGATTTGGCGCTCCTCTTACGTTGATAAAGGCAAGAAGCTGGACAGTTACTGGAGTTCCAACTGCCGGGCCTGCTCGATAAAAGCGCAATGCACGCCGGCCAGAGAGCGAAAGGTTCGTCGCTGGGAGCATGAGGCGGTGCTGGAGGAGATGCAGGTTCGCCTGGACAATGCGCCGCAGATGATGAGCATCCGCAAGCGAACGGTCGAGCATCCCTTCGGGACGCTGAAACAATGGATGGGTGCAACCCATTTCCTGACGCGACGATTAGCCGGGGTGAGCGCCGAAATGAGTTTGAACGTGCTCGCTTATAACTTGAAGCGGGTGATGAAAATCCTCGGTGCGCAGAATCTAATGAAAGCGCTGTCGGCCTGAAAAGGCCCTTTTTGCCCAATTGACGGGCTGTAACGCGTTGTTAGCGGCCTTGAGAAGGGGCTGGAGCGACGAAGAACGCTTTAGGCTCAATGAGTCAGCCAACACTCGTCGGCGCTACGCGCCGACGATGCTTGAGCCTGTTTTTACACACTCTGGGCCATGGATGGCCGAGGGCGGCGGGCCCACGGAGCAGGACCGGAGCGAGGGTATGCCGAGCCTAGGCGAGCCACCGAACGAAAGGGGCAAAAGCCCTTGGTTACTTGGGGCTCTTCCAAGTGACCCGCCGTAAGGGCGGAACCAATAGCCGCCGTTACCGCAGAAACGGATAAGTACACCATCAACAAAAGACAGGTCGGCCGCCTCGCTTTTGCTCTTGTTCCACCGCCCATCGCTACGCATGTGTGTGTGCCTGGAAACACCGAGCTTAAATGAACAGCATTACCGCAATGCGGGGCGTTTTCGTTAATCTGATCCGACGCTCGACGCAACCATCGCCCCGCCACTCACCCGACCGAGGCCTCATGATCATTTCATCCGCATCTGACTATCGCGAGGCAGCACGCCGAAAACTCCCGCGTTTTTTGTTTGATTACATTGATGGCGGGGCTTATGCAGAGCATACGCTGAGGGCCAATAGCGCTGATCTGACGGGTATCAGCCTTCGTCAGCGCATTCTGAAAAACGTCGAAACCCTGAGCCTTGAAACCACCCTCTTCGACCAACGACTTTCAATGCCCATCATATTGGCCCCGGTAGGACTGACGGGCATGTTCGCGCGTCGTGGTGAAGTGCAGGCTGTCAAAGCGGCGGAAAATAAAGGCATCCCACTCTGCCTATCAACGGTATCGGTGTGCTCGATCGAAGAGGTCTCAGCTCAAACCCGACAACCCATCTGGTTTCAACTGTATGTGTTGAAAGACCGGGGCTTCATGAAAAATGCACTGGAACGTGCGAAGGCCGCCGGGGTGCAGAACCTCGTTTTTACCGTAGATATGCCCACGCCCGGCGCCCGATACAGGGACGCACACTCGGGCATGTCAGGCCCTTTTGCGGCATCGCGGCGAATGCTTCAGGCCATGACCAAACCCGACTGGGCATTCAACGTTGGCGTCATGGGACGTCCACACGACCTGGGCAATATCTCGAATTACCTTGGTAAAGCCGTGACACTCGAAGACTACATGGGCTGGTTGGCCAATAACTTCGACCCTTCGATCAGTTGGAGTGATCTGGAGTGGATTCGTGATTTCTGGAAAGGCCCGATGATCATCAAAGGCATTCTCGATCCTCAGGACGCCAGAGACGCGGTCAGCTTTGGCGCGGATGGCATTGTCGTGTCGAACCACGGTGGGAGACAGCTGGACGGCGTGCTTTCCACCACCAAGGCATTGCCGCCCATCATGCAAGCCATCGGTAATGATCTGACGGTGCTGGTCGACTCGGGAATCCGCTCGGGGCTTGATGTTGTACGGATGTTGGCGCTGGGAGCAAAAGGCGTATTGCTGGGGCGTTCCATGGCCTATGCATTGGCCGCCGATGGTCAACGCGGGGTGGAGAATATGCTGGATATCTTCGCCAAGGAAATGCGCGTCGCCATGACCTTGACCGGGGTGACCTCGATTAGTCAGATTGATGAATCCACGCTGGTGGATGCTGCCCGATGAGCTGAACACCTGACCTTGAAAACGCCGCGCCAATGCGCGGCGTTTTCGTAAATGTCTGAAAAGCGGCCATCACTCGACGTCTTTGAGAACCTCAAAGATCACTTGATCGGGATAAAACGCCATGTAGCCGCGAATCTGTTCTACCGACACTTTTGGGTCTTCATAGCTCCACACCGCATTAGCGCCTTCATGTCCCGGAATTTGCAGGCTGAAATAGCTGGCATCGCCCTTGTAGGGGCAATAACTCGTGTGATCGGTGCGGGCAAAGTACTTTTCATCGATGTCCTCCCGGGGTACGTAATACACCGGAGGATAGTTGGCCTCGAGCAACACCAGCGCCCGTGCGGACGCGGCCACCTGAATACCGTGAAACTTTACAAGCAGGCAGCCCGGCTGCTCTGCGATGGTGATGACAGGACTAGGACCGGAGGTTTTCATCGGATTCTCCTGGATTATCGGGAGCGCCACGCTCCTGTGGCGAGGGGGCTTGCCCCCGATGGCTGCGAAGCAGCCCAAAAAACTGCGACCGCGATTAATAGGTATACCTCATGTTTCCGTACCGCGACTGCTTCACAGCCGAACGGGGCGGTGCGGCGTTCCAAAAGCCATCAGCGGGAGTTAAACCATGACCCTGGGGAACGCGTCAGCGGCATGTGCGCCGCCACCAACTCAATAAACACCCGCAGCTTCGGCGGCACCTGCCGCCCGGAGGGCCAGAGCAAATTGAACTGGTTATCTGTATATCCATACAGATAAAGGTTGCTCCAATCTCATTCCCTGCGCATTCTGTTCACCTCTTCAAACCGACTGAACGATGGTGGTTATGCGGCTGTACCTCTGTGAAAAACCTTCCCAGGCCAAAGACATTGCGGCCGTCCTCGGCGCCAAACGTCGCGGCGACGGCTGCTGGCTGGGAACGGACGTCACGGTGACCTGGTGCATCGGCCATCTGCTGGAAACCGCGCCGCCGGACGCCTATGACGCGCGTTACAAGCGTTGGGTGCTGGCGGATCTACCGATCATTCCAGAGAAGTGGAAAATGACCGTCAAACCGCGCACGGCCAGCCAATACAAAGCGGTCAAGCGGCTGCTCGGTGAGGCCACCGAACTGGTGATTGCCACCGACGCCGACCGTGAGGGCGAGATGATCGCCCGAGAACTGGTGGAGCATTGCCGTTATCGCGGGCCGATCCAGCGGCTATGGCTGTCGGCGCTGGACGATGCGTCGATCCGCAAGGCATTGGCAGCCCTGAAGCCGGGGGCCGAGACCTTTAGTCTTTATCATTCGGCACTCGGACGTTCCCGCGCCGACTGGCTGATCGGGATGAACATGAGCCGGCTGTTCACGTTGCTGGGGCGTCAGTCCGGTTATCAAGGCGTATTACCGGTCGGCCGGGTACAAACGCCCACCCTGCGCCTGGTGGTGGATCGCGATCACAGCATCGCCGATTTCGTACCGGTCGCCTATTGGGCCATCGATGTGCAACTGCTGCACGACGGTACCGCGTTCACCGCCCAGTGGCGCGCGGCCTCCGTGGTTTGCGACGATCAGGATCGCTGCCTGAATCAAGCGTTGGCGCAGCAAGCAGCGGCGGCGATTGGCAGCGCGGCGGGTGCTCGGGTCATCAAACTGCGCACCGAGCGGATGCGCGAAGTGGCACCCCTGCCCTTCGATCTGGGCACCTTGCAGGAAGTCTGCTCGAAGAAACTCGGGCTCGGCGCCCAGGAAACCCTCGACATCGCCCAGGCCCTGTACGAAACCCACAAAGTCATCACCTATCCGCGCAGCGACTGCGGTTATCTGCCCGTGAGTCAGCACAGCGAAGCACCGGGCATTCTTGCCGCGCTGAGGCAGGCTGATCCGGCACTGAACGTCTTGAACGATTTCCTGGAGCCTCAGCGCCGCTCACGGGCCTGGAACGATGCCAAGGTCAGCGCTCACCACGGCATCATCCCCACCGCTGCGGCCAAAAACCTCGAGCGACTGGCGGGCAAGCAGCGGGCGGTCTACACCCTGATCCGCGCGCGTTATCTGGCGCAGTTTCTGCCCAACCATGAATACGACCGGACCCAGGCCGACTTCGACTGCGCCGGTGAAGCCTTGCGTGCCGTCGGCAAGCAAATCGTCGAGCCCGGCTGGAAGCGCGCCCTGCCCGAGGCCCTCGCCCCGGCAAGGGGCCGCGAAGTACCGGCGCCGCAAACACTGCCGGCATTGGCCGAAGGGCGTGACTGCGCGGTGGCCGACGTAAAGCTCAAGGACCTCTGGACGCAACCGCCCAAACCGTTCACCGAAGGCGATCTGATCAAGGCGATGAAGAACGTCGCCAAACTGGTAGAAGATCCGTTACTGAAGCAGAAACTCAAGGACACCACCGGCATCGGCACTGAAGCGACCCGTGCCTCGATCATCCAGGGCCTGCTCGACCGTGGTTATCTGATCAAGAACGGCAAGGCCCTGGCCGCTACCCCGGCCGCTTTCAGCCTGATCGATGCCGTGCCGCGTGCCATCGCCGACCCGGGGACCACGGCGATTTGGGAGCAGGCGCTGGACATGGTGCAGAGCGGCGAGATGAGCCTGGAAGAATTCGTCACCAAGCAGGCCGCGTGGATGAGCAAACAGGTCGCCCGTTGCGCCGGCCTGAGCCTGACCATCAGCGGGCCGGCAAGCCCCGCCGGGCGCGGTGCCACGCCGTGGAAAAACAAACGCAAGCCCGCCAAACGCAAGCCCTCGACGGGCACTAAACGTGTGGTAAAACCGGCAAGCAAGGCTTGACGGCACTTCGAGCGAGCTAAAAAGGTCTACTGTTCTTCAAGCCCAGCGACAGCCCCACTTTCTGATAAGGCATCGACCATGATTATCGTGCATCACCTGAACAACTCCCGTTCCCAGCGGATTCTCTGGTTGCTGGAAGAACTGGCGATCCCTTACGAGCTGAAACGTTATCAGCGCGACCCGAAGACCAACCTGGCACCGCCGGAATTGAAAGCGATCAATGCCCTGGGTAAATCACCGGTCATAGAAGATGGCGCGCAGAAGCTGATCGAGTCCTCCGCGATCATCGACTACATGATTCGCCGCCATGGCGACGGGCGCCTGCAACCCGATCCGTCCACCCCCGCCTATGATGAATACGTGCAGTGGCTGCATTTCGCCGAAGGTTCGGCCATGTTGCCACTGATGTTGAACCTGTACGTGGGGCGTCTTGGTGACGCCGGCGCGCCGTTGCATCCGCGGATCGACTCGGAGGTGGCCAACTACCTGGGCTACCTCGACACGGCGCTGAGCCAGTCCGATTACCTGCTGGGCGATGAGTGCAGCGCCGCCGACATCCAGATGAGTTTTATCGGCGAGATCGCCAGAGCCCAGGGCAAGCTCGGCGACTATCCTCATATAGCGTCCTGGATTGCACGCTTCCAGGCTCGCCCGGCCTATCAAGCCGCACTGAAAAAAGGTGGGAAATACGATTTCGCCCCGCACTGAGTGCCTCAGGAGCCCCCCGCATGCCCTTGATAGAACTGCACGCTGCCCAGCGCGACGAACTGGAAACGATTGAAAACCTGATGCAGTTCTATCTGTATGACTTCAGCGAGTGGCTGCCGCTGAAGCTCGGGGAGCATGGCTTCTTCAATGCACAGCCTAAACCGGGTTACTGGCGCAAGCCCGCAACCAGACCGTTTCTGATCAAGGTCGACGGCGAATTGGCCGGTTTCGTGACCGTGGACGACGAAATCCATACCCACGGCGCCGAGCACAACATTGGCTACTTTTTTGTCAGTCGACGCTTTCGTGGCCAAGGCGTCGCGAAATTCGTCGTTTCCACCCTCTTGAGCCGGTTCCCCGGTCAATGGCAAATTTTCCACCTCGACGCGAACCAGCCTGCGCGGGCGTTCTGGGCCCGGGTCATAGCTAATCTCACCCATGGCGAGTTCACCCTGCATCAGCTATCAGTAGACGGTTATCCCTGCACCTTTTACCGATTCCAGATATCGCCGCCATCGTCCTGACTGGCGCCTTCCGATCGCGCTTTTTAATTCCAAACGACTTTGTCCGACAAGATGTAGTGACCAAAAATAATCACTACAAAACCGTTGACGCGTCCGATTTGCCCTTGCATGATGCAGACATCTCCCCGATCGGGAGTACAGGCAACACGTTTGAACAAGCTCGTCTGACCGCCGAGCTGTTTTTCCCGGATACACGCTGCCCACAAGGCAGATTGAAGAAGCTGACCTGGCCTGAACGTCCAGTACAAGGACGAGAAACGCTGGCGATCAATCCTCATGAAGCTTGTGGCCGACCCTGAAAATGTCGGCAGTGGCCTGAAGGTTTTCGCTGCTTCTCCTCGTTGTGACGCTATTGCGTAGCAGTTATTCAACACGACTACATGCAACAGATGCGTGACCCCGTCAATTTGGCGGCCGACCGCTGACGTCCTGGTTTCGGTGCCAGGGATCAACTAACCGATGGGCTACCTGTATTAGCGAATCAACTTTGAAAGATCACCAAATGGTCAAGGGGCTTACTATGAATCTGAACAATCAACCCACTATCGATGAACTGGCTCATCTGTTCGCTGCGCAAAAAGACAGCCATGACAGCCATATTCTGTGGATCAGCAAGTCGGGCCAGGTGCATATCGACTGCCTGTCGCCTCACGCCCATGAAGCGGAGTTCGACAAGAACAACCAGAACCTGCTCGCCCGACTGAAGATGTACCGTCGCGGCCAAGGCTATGTCGGCAAGAAAGCCGCGGCCGACAAGGACTTCATCGGTCATGTTCTGCAAACGCTGAAACAGGCGTGGGCATCGATGCAGAACCAGAACGAAGTTCGGGTGATTGATCGGTTCTCCTGATACCTCCCAGGGGTTTTATTCCACACCCCTCCATAAAAAGGCCCCGCTCGTCACATCGAGCGGGGCCTTTTTGTTTGCCTCGTGCGCACCAAACAACGCTATCGTTAACCGTGCGCACTGGATCATTGGAGGTTTGCGATGAAAAAACATCTGACGGGCTTGCTGTTGCTGGTGATGGCCAGTGCTGCCCATGCAAACAGCGTCCCCGGAGTTCCCTCATTCAATATGGACTGCCCCGGAAACATCGTCGTCCAGGCGGATCAGGACGGGCCGGTATTAATCAACAGCAAGGAAGCCGCCACCAAAGCCATCAACGATCGCCGCTTCGAAGCCAAGGGTTCGGGCTACACAATCTCGATCATCCTCGCCGATGATGAATCGGTCACGGTGTCCTCCACTGGCAAGACGCCCAATGGCATGTGCCAATCAATGGATGACTGACGTCGTCGACTCACCGGTAGCCGCACCCAACACCAGCTCCATAAACGCCACCGACGCCGCACTGTGATAGTTGTTTTTGCGTCGAAGCAGCGCGGCCCCTCTTTTGGGCGCTTCACCCAGCAACGGGATTTTGCGCAACGCGCGGTCCTGGGTGGCAATGGGCTCCGGAAGGATAGTGGCGATGGCCGTGTGCCGAATGACTTCCAGCAAGGTGCTCACCGAGTTGACCTCGATCACCACGCTCGGCGTGATCTGCTCCTGGGCAAAGTACGCGTCAATGCGGGTGCGGGTAACGAAGTCCGGAGCCAACAGCGCGAATTGCAGTTGCGCCACCTCTTCAGCGGACAACGCCACCTGGCTTTCGTATAACGGGTGATCGCGCCCCACCATGACGCCCAACGTTTCGGTAAACGCCGGGATGGACTCGATGTCGGCATTTCTGACCTGGGTAAACGCGATGGCGATGTCCAGTGAGTCATCCACCAGACCGGCTTCGATGTCATCCATCGACAGCTCGAAAATCTGCAGATGGATGTTCGGAAAGCGCGCCACGTAATCGCGCACCAACGGCCCCACCAGGTACGCCATGAACGTTGGCGTCATGGCCAGCCGCAAGGTCCCGCGAGATAAGTCCTTCACGTCATGCAGCGCACGTTTACCTGCCTCCAGTTCCACCAGCACCCGACGAGCGCATTCGATGTAGGCCTGTCCCGCATCGGTGGGTTTCACCCTGCGCGAGGTCCGGTCAAACAGGCTCACGCCCAGGGTTTCTTCCAGTTGCCGAATCTGTTGGGACAGGGTCGGTTGCGAGACGTGAAGCGCCTCGGCGGCACGGGTGAAACCGCCGTGGTCGGCCACCGCCAGCAAATAGCGCAAATGTCGTAGCAGCATGGGGAATTACCAACTATAGGCTGTGCTTATGCGTTGCATTGTATATCGGTCTTGGACGCTATGGATCGATCGACAGAAGATTGCTCCACACCCAAGCCATACCACCCCTACAGGAGAAACCCCATGCAACAGTCCCACGCTTACAACGACCCAAGTCTGGCCCTGACCACGTCTATCCTCGATGCAAAAGCGCGTAAAAACCTGTCCTGGCAGGACCTGACCGACGGCACCGGCCTGGGTCTGGCCTACGTCACCGCCGCCCTGCTCGGTCAGCACCCACTGCCGGAAAGCGCCGCCAAAGTCATTGGCGAAAAACTGGACCTGGACGCCGACGCCGTGGCCCGCCTGCAGATCATCCCGTTGCGCGGAAGCCTCTCGGGTGTCCCGACCGACCCGACCATCTATCGCTTCTACGAAATGATCCAGATTTACGGCACCACCTTGAAAGCCCTGGTTCATGAACAATTCGGCGACGGCATCATCAGTGCGATCAACTTCAAGCTCGACATGAAGAAAGTCGAAGACCCGGAAGGCGGCTCCCGCGCAGTGATTACCCTCGACGGCAAGTTCCTGCCACTGCGTCCTTTCTAAGTTCTGCGAGGACTTCGTCCGAACGCGGCCCGCCTCGGACGCAGCCTCGCGGGCTCGGCAGCTGCTACAAAATATTCATTCGACTCACGCATGAGGACATCGCCATGAAAGCGCTCATCGAAGGTTTTTTGAAGTTCCAGAAGGAAGCCTTTCCGCAACGCACCGACCTGTTCAAACACCTGGCCACCACCCAGCATCCGGGTACGTTGTTCATCACCTGTTCCGACAGCCGTGTCGTGCCGGAACTGCTGACCCAACAAGAACCCGGTGAACTGTTTGTGATCCGCAACGCCGGCAATATCGTGCCCTCTTACAGCCCGCACCCCGGCGGTGTATCGGCCACGGTCGAATATGCGGTCGCGGTGCTCGGCGTTACTGACATTGTGATCTGTGGGCATTCAGACTGTGGCGCCATGACTGCCGTCGCGACGTGCACCTGCATGGACCACCTGCCCGCTGTCAGCGGCTGGTTGCAACATGCCGAGTCGGCGAAAGTCATCAACGAATCCCGTCCTCACGCGAGTGATGCGGCGAAGGTGAGTTCAATGGTTCGGGAGAATGTCATCGCGCAACTGGCCAATATCCAGACGCACCCAAGCGTGCGCCTGGCTCAGGAGAAAGGCCTGTTGAATTTGCACGGTTGGGTCTACGACATCGAGACCGGTTCGGTCGACGCCCTGGATGCCAACAGCCGCCGTTTCGTGGGGCTCGCCGAGTATCTGGACACCTGCGCCCTTCAAACTCGATCCGTAGAAGCAGCAGCCTGAAGCTTAATCCACTTGCCGCGAGATGATCGATGCAGCGCTCCCGGCTAACGGGAGCGCTGCGCTGACTCGATCGACGGGGTCATTTATCGTCCATCTTGGTTGACGATTGAGGCCGAATCTCAGTGCTCTCTTCGGCGTTGGGTGGCTCTGGAAAAGTGCCAGGCGTGAACACGTGAGTCAGCAAGTCTCTGGCATCGACTTCGACGACTCCCTGAACCGAACGGGCCAGAGCAACAGCCTGCTCACACTGTTTGTGGGTGTTGACGCGACCGCTCAACGCCACCGTGCTCCCATGGGTTTTGACATGGATTTGCAGGCCGAGGCTTGGTTCGGCCATTGCCAGGGCTGACTTCACCCTGGCGGTAATCCACGTGTCGTGAACGCCCCTTTCCAGATCCTGGGAGTAATGTTGAAACGAATGAAGTTTCATGGTGCAACCCTCTTCACGTAATCAGATGCGCTGTCCGTCCTATTTGCTATACAGCCCTCTGCCTCTCAGGCGAGCGTTAAGGGACATCTGATTCGTTTTGGAGTGCTCGCCACGCCAATACAGACGCACATTAAGTATAGTGCGGCCGTCGCCTGGGGTCGGGATGCCGTCTCAGCGTTTGACCGACAGATCCGTCTGGGTCATGCGACTGCGGATCGTAAACACCCCATCGCCCGAGAGAATCGCGCTGCGAGCAAACAGTCGACCGCTCTCCCAGTTCGAAAGACCCAGTTCTGGCTTGTTCAGCGCGTACTGCCCGTCGACCCAACGGGTAATCCCGTTGCCGACAAAAGGTGCGTTGACCGCGTTGTAGAAGCGTTCCTGAGCCTCGGCGTCCTCACTGATCAATGACACGGTGAACTGCGGGCTATAGCGATTGAACAACGCGATGGCGCTGTCCAGGTCATCGACGATCTTCAGGCTGACTTCCGGGGTTTCTTCCCATTCCCACTCGCGGCCCAACTGATCCTCGGGCAGCGGTTCGGCCAAGGCTTCGGTTTGATAGCCTTCGGCGCGGTACACCTCAACGCTTGCGGTCTGCCACTCGGTCGGCAAGTACTGCTCGCTGCCTTCGACGATGTGCAATTTGCAGCCCTGCCCCCGTGCGGTGCCGGCCTGCTGCAGCGCGTCCAGGAACAGCGGCAGCAACTCGGCGATACGGTCACGGTGGATCAGGCAGACGTTCAGGGTGTTGCAGACTTTGCGATCCAGCGAGTTGCGCACCACCGCGGCAAAGCGCTTGGCGTCCGCTACCTTGTCGGCGATCAGCCAGGCGCCACCAGTGCCGTGCAGGCTGACGGCGGTGCCGGCCTGTTGGGCGATGCTACCCAGTTGGCTGACGGCACGACCCGAACCCCGGGCCACCGCCAGCGACAGGCGCCGGTCGGCGAACATCGCCCAGCCGGCGGCGTGATTGACGCTTTCCACCAGCGACACCGCGCCAGTCGGCAACCCGGCGTCGCTCAGTGCCGGATTCAGCGCGTGGGTGACGATGGCTTGCGCCGTGCCCAACGCATCGCTGCCGATGCGCAGCACCGCCGTGTTACCCGTGCGCAACACACCGGCGGCGTCGGCAAAGACGTTCGGTCGGCCCTCGAAGACGAAAGCGACGATGCCCAAGGGCGAGACCACTTGCTCGACTTTCCAGCCGTCATGCTCGACGCAACTGACCACGTTGCCGCGCGTGGCAGACGCATCGCGCCAGGCCCTGAGGCCGACGATCATGTCACCGCGCATGCGTTCATCCGCCAGAAGCCGTGTGGTGGAACGTCCGCGGGCCTTGGCCCGCTCGATGTCGGCCAGGTTGGCGGCTTCGATCAAAGCCCAGCAGTCAGGATCTTCCAGGCGTTGCGCGAAGCGATCAAAGAACTCGCTGATGGCTTGATCCGAGACCGCGGACATTGCGCTGAAAGCCGCTTCGGCACGCTCGATAGCAATGGCCGCCGCTTGCTGGTCAGCCACCGGGATCAGCAACAACTCGCCGCTGACCTGCTCCACCAGCAAATGGTCCCCGGGCTTAAAGCGCGCGGCCAGTTCGGGGCTGACCACAGAGACACGATTCCCGGCGAAAGGGATCGGCGTGCCAGCGACTAGACGTTCGAGCGCAAGGGACATGAAGCGGTTTCACCATGCAATGGGCGGCCGGAAAATGTATAGGAAAATCCCTGGAGCGTCATTACCCGCACGCCTGACCGGAATCGAAAACCCGGCAACCCGTCACCCCCTACGCTAAAAGACCACTGTGACCCGGCACCACCGTGTCTAGAACACCGACCAGCCAATCCGCTGACTCAGCAACTCCAGCGCGGCCATGCCCGCGAGGGAGTTGCCGGCGGTGTTCAACTCCGGTGACCAGACGCACACCGTGAATTGCCCCGGCACCACTGCGACAATTCCCCCGCCCACGCCGCTCTTGCCGGGCAAACCGACGCGGTAGGCAAAGTTGCCGGCTTCATCGTAGAGGCCGCTGGTGGCCATGATCGAGTTGACCTGCTGGGTCTGGCGGGCGCTGAGGATCTGTTCGCCGCTGTGTTTGCAGAAACCGTCGTTGGCCAGAAAACAGAACGCCCGGGCCAGATCCACGCAGGTCATGCGTAGCGCGCAATGGCTGAAGTAACTGCGCAGCACCGCTTCGACGTCGTTATGAAAATTGCCGAACGATTGCATCAGATAAGCCATCGCAGCGTTGCGCGCGCGATGCAGGTATTCGGACTCGGCGACCTTGCCATCCACCATGACTTGCGGGTTGCCGGACAGCCGGCGGACAAAGTCGCGCATGGACAACGCCGGCGCGGCAAAGCGCGACTGGTTGATGTCGCAGATCACCAGCGCACCGGCGTTGATGAAGGGATTGCGCGGGCGCCCGCGCTCAAACTCCAGTTGCACCAGCGAATTGAACGGTTGGCCGGAAGGCTCGTGACCCAGGCGTTCCCATATGGCCTCGCCGGAGTGTTCGATGGCCTGCACCAGACTGAACACCTTGGACATACTCTGCACCGAGAACGGCGTGTGGGCATCGCCGGCGCAATACAGTTCGCCGTCATTGCCATACACCGCAATGCCCAGCTGATCGGCCGGCACCGTGCCAAGGGCGGGAATGTAGTCAGCCACCTTGCCCTGGCCGATCAAGGGACGTACTGCGTCAAGGATCTCGTTCAACAGCGCTTGCATGCCGGGTTCCGAAGTCTCGCCCCATGGGATTGCGGGGACACTGACGCTAGACGCCACTGGTCGGGGCCGGATCACAGTTTTGTACCATGCCATCGGCCAAACCCGTAGCAGCTCTGCGATCGGCTCTGTAGCAGCTGTCGAGCTCCAGCGAGGCTGCGTCGGCTGCGAAGCAGTCGTAAACCCTATTTACGCGATTTACCTGAACTACCAAGTCGATCGATTTCACGACTGCTTCGCAGCCGAACGCAGCCTCGCAGGCTCGGCAGCTGCTACAGGGCTGCGGTCTGGCTGAGAAATTTCAGGGGTTACGTATCAGAGTGTGTACAGCCGCGCCCCCGACACACCCCGCCCCTAAAACCCCGCGCCAAAGACACATCGCAGATACACCTGCTTGATGAAATGTGACTGTCGATTGGCTTCGCCGATCAAAGCGCTCAACTCACTCAATGCTACGGAGTATCACCATGAAACAACTGGCCCACGGTTACAGCCAGGCCCAGGCTGACACGGCAGAAAAACCGGCGGAAGGTAAATGTGGCGAAGGCAAGTGTGGCGCCGGCGAGTAACCCCCGCGTGGGGCACGCCGCTGCCCCACTCCCCTGACTGAACGGAGATCAAGCCCATGACCACCTCACTCTCATCGGCCGTGAAAGGCCTGCACCTGAACCTCGACCGTGCCGGCAGCTGGATCGCACCGCTGACTCTGCGGGTGTTTCTCGCCTGGGAGTTCTTCGAGTCCGGCCTGGAAAAATTCAACTGGTTCGCCGATATTCAGGACAGCTTCCCGTTTCCCTTCAACCACGTTCCGGCCACGCTGAACTGGGAACTGTCGATGTGGGCCGAACTGATCTGCGCCCTGGCCATACTGGTCGGCCTGGGAACGCGGATCTCGGCAATCATTTTGACCGTGGTCACGGTCGTCGCGACCGCTGCCGTTCACTGGCCCGCCGATTGGTCTACATTGAGTGAGCTTGCTCAGGGTTACGCCATCAGCAACAAGGGTCACGGCAACTTCAAACTGCCGCTGATCTACCTTGCGGCCTTTACGCCGCTGTTGCTCTCGGGTGCCGGCAAGCTCAGCCTCGATGCGCTGCTGGCTCGATTTTTCTGGCGTCGTGATAATCGCTAAACACCAGCACGTCGATAATGCCTCGAACTCCACAAGAACGGAGCAATCGTAACGTATGCAGGCACTCCCAAGCTTCCAGGCCACACAACCCCAATAAGCTTCACCCCACTCACATGCGAAGACAGGAGCCACCATGAGCGTGACCACCCAATGGATCGAGATCGACAGCCCCGACGGTAAATTCGGCGCTTACCTGGCAATTCCGCACACCCGCAAAGGCCCGGGGATCGTGTTGATCCAGGAAATCTTCGGCGTGAATGAACACATCCGCTCGGTCGTCGAGCAATACGCGGCCGACGGCTACCTGGTGATTGCACCGGACCTGTTCTGGCGCAGCGGCCCGCGCATCGAACTGGGCTACGACGAAGCTGGCTGGAAACGCGCCGTCGAATTGATGAACGCCACCGACATCGGCAAGGCGCAGAAAGATATCGAACTGGCCATCGACGCCTTGAAAGCCCAGCCCGGCCTGGACGGCGGCATTGCTTCTATCGGTTTCTGTTTCGGTGGCTTGCTCTCGTACCACACCGCCGCCAATGGGCTGGTGGACGTGGCAATCGCCTACTACGGCGGAGGGATCCAGAATCAATTGGACCGGGCCGATGAAATCGAGGTGCCGCTGCTGATGCACTTCGGTGAGCAGGACAGCCACATTCCGTTGGAGGCCGTGGAAAAAATCGCCGAGCGTTTCGATACCAACGATAACGTGGAGATTGTCGTGTATCCGGAAGCCGAACATGGCTTCAACTGCTCGCACCGCGACAGCTACAACCAGCGCGCAGCGGCTGAGGCACATGGCAATACGCTGATCTTTTTGGGGATGGAACTGTAAGGCCGACACAAACTAGCGAGAAACCTGTGGTCAGGGAGCTCGACTGTGGCGAGGAGGCTTGCCCCCTCGCCACAGAGTGTTCACCAGGCTCAAGATCTACGTTAACTGACAGGCATTAGCCTATGAGTAGCTATGCTTGATGTGTGGCCAGCCCCTGGTAGCAACATCGTGAAAGGAGGCGTTTGAAATGCAACTCATCACGTTGAAAATCGATAAACCGGAAGCGACGAATTTCATTTTTGGTCAGACGCACTTCATCAAGTCCGTCGAGGACATCCACGAAGCATTGGTCAATGCCGTGCCAGGTATCCGCTTTGGCGTGGCCTTTTGCGAAGCCTCCGGCAAATGCCTGGTAAGGGGGTCTGGCACCGATAGCGCCATGATCGAACTGGCCCTGAAGAATGCGCAAGCCATCGCCGCAGGGCATAGCTTCATCATCTTCCTCGGCGATGGTTTCTATCCGCTAAACGTGTTGAACACCGTCAAAATGGTGCCAGAGGTGTGCCGTATTTATTGTGCAACGGCCAATCCGACTGAAGTGATTCTCGCCGAGACGGAACAAGGGCGAGCGATTCTGGGCGTCGTGGATGGCTTCTGTGCCAGTGGCATTGAAGACGAGGAGGACATCCTGTGGCGCAAGAACCTGTTGCGACAGATCGGCTATAAACTTTGAGCACGCTCCGTTAAGTAGTTCTACCGCGCCGACCCACCACGCGGCTTATAAAAGAGGAACATCGAGGTCTCGGTGGTCTTGATGTACTTCCTGGCCCAATTGGGTTTCACATTCCGGTCGTGGAAATAGATCGCGCCGTGGGTTCGGTCGTTCAGTTGTTTGTTGAGCGCTTTGCGCGCGATTTCCTTGCCGGTCGCGTATTGGGTTTCTTCCTGGACCTGATCCGAGCGTCCATCACACCACCACGAAAACTGACAATTCTTGGTTTCAGACCCCTGCTTGACCACGGCGCACACCGTGGCCGGAAATCCCTCATGGCCCAGTCGATTCATGACGACGCTGGCGACGGCTTCCATGTCGGCGGACGATTTGCCTTTGGCTTCCCAGTAAATGGAACGGGCCAGACAGGTAATTGCATCGTCCATAGGCGACTGACCGGCCGGATCGACCGCCTGAACTTCGGACGTGGTGATGGTTTCGGACTGGGGTACCGGTACATCGGTGCCCTTCTCCGCCGCTTTATGTTCAAGGGCCTCGGCCTTGTCTTCAGCCACTTCCTTTTTTTGCTCCTGCTCAGATGCAGTGGCGTGGCCGAAGAGAAGGGTTATTGCGAAGCAGGCGGCTATCCAGATAACTCGCATGACCAACCCTTCCGACTGAACCGGGAGCACGCCACGCTGGCGACTTTGCTTGATTGTAGTTGCGAAAAATCATTCCTACAGACGGACAAAAAAAACTGTATTTGGGCGCGAAAGGCATTGCGCTCGCGGGGGTGAAATCGCGCATCATGGGCGCAGTCAGCTCAAGGGGATTTCCATGCGTTTCAAATCATCCGTTACGCGTTTTGCCACGTTGTCACTGGGTCTGTTGTTCGCCGTGAATGCGTTGGCGGCCGACGAGAAACAACTGATTGATTCGATCAACGTCTACCGCAGCCAGGTGCAGCGTTGCGCGGGTCAGGTCTCGCAGGAACTGCCACCGCTGGCAGCCGACCCACGGCTGGCGCTGTCCGCCACCAGCATCGGCAATCTGCAGCAGGCGATGGCGACCTCGGGTTATCCGATGAAGAACGTACAGGCGATCAGCCTGTCCGGGCCGCGCGATGCGCCGTCGGCGATGAAAGCCATTCAGGAAAGTTTTTGCCAGATCGTGTTGGACCCACAGTTCGTCGATGTCGGCGTGAGCCACCAGGACCGCGAGTGGCGCATCGTGCTGGCACGACCGCTGTTGAGCGCTCGCCTGGGCGACTGGCAGGCGGAAGGCCAGAAGCTGCTGGCCGAGCTCAACGCCGCGCGCACCCAGCCGCGCCAGTGCGGCACGCAATCCTTTGCCGCCACCACGCCACTCACCTGGAACGTCACGCTCGCGACCGCGGCCGAGGAGCACTCCCGGTCAATGGCCAACAACAATTACTTCGATCACAAGGACCGCGATGGTCGTACGCCGGGTGACCGGGCTGAACTGGCGGGTTACAGCGGCGGGCAGATCGGCGAGAACATCACTGCCGGGCAAGACTCTGTGCGCAAGGTGGTCGATGGCTGGGTGTCCAGCGCCGGTCACTGCGCGAACCTGATGAACCCGCAGTACCGGGAGTTGGGGGCTGCGTATGCGGTAGATCCGAAGAGTGATTCGGGGATTTACTGGACGGCAATGTTCGGGACGCCATAAACGCCCGGTTTTTTTTGCAGGCAGAACCCGGAGCTCCCTTTTGGGCTCCGGACAGTAAAAACCCGTCATGGATTCTTCACACCTCCACCTGCACCACCTCGATCCCGAGCTTTTGATAGTCCTCGACATTGCCCGACGCCACATGACGCTCGGTGATCAGGGTATGGATGCGCTGACACGGTGCGACCACGAACGGCTCCATCGCCCCCAGCTTGTCGGCGGTGGTGACGGCAACGACATGGGAGGCACTGGCGAGCATCGCCTGTTTGACCAGCACCTCGTCGAAATGCAGGGAGCTGATACCGACTTCCGGGTGAATCGCGCAGACCCCGGTGAACAGCAGATCAGCCTTGATGCCCTCGATCAGCCGCAGAGTTTCATGCCCGCTGGCTGACATAGTCGCGGGATTGAGTTGCCCGCCGGCCAGAATCACCGTGATGCCTTTGTATTCGGCCAGGGTGATCGCGATCATCGGCGAGGCGGTGACGGCCGTAATGGAAATGTCCGACGGTAGCGATCGGGCGATCTGCAGCGTCGTACTCCCCGAATCGAAAATCACAATCTGGCCGTCCTGTACCTGGCGTGCGGCGAGTTGCGCCAAGTGTGTTTTCACTTCATCGGTTTCGCTGACGCGGGTGAAAAAATCCTTGCCGGTGTCCTTGGGTCGCGGCAGTGCCCCGCCGTGCACTCGCTGCACCAGCCCGGCGGTGGCCAGCTCCGCCAGATCACGGCGAATGGTGTCTTCGGACACCGCGAAATGCTGGCTCAGCTCGGAGGCCATGACCTTGCCGTCACGTTCGAGGATCAGCAGGATTTTTTGCCGGCGCAGATGAGGGAGCTCGGCGGCTGAGTGTTGGGCGCGCATGCTTTTGCCTGTTTTTGCGTGAAATTGCGTGAAATTGCGTGAAATTGCGTGAAATTGCGTGAAATTGCGTGAAATTGCGTGAAATTGCGTGAAATTGCGTGAAATTGCGTGTTTGTGCGAGACTAGTCAATGCGCGGGATAAACACAAACCCACCGGACATCAATTCTTTTGATGATTCAAATCATGAAGCCGAATTTTTTATTTTTATGTGACCTGTTCAAGATGGCGCCATCACACATGCTTTGGATGAAAACTTCATGAATCTAAACTTTGCCTTTGCGTGCATGATCGTGGTCTCGTTTGCGATTGCGTTGGGGCACGCCTGATCAGCGCAAGCCAATGGCGATACGCACCTTCCTCTCTCCAGAGTCAACTGATGCTTTTTTCCCTTGTATCGCACGGCTCGCCTCTCACGCCTGAACAGCCTGCGCGGTGGCAGGCGGCCTGATCTTGAGCGGACACACCGGCGGCGGTCCGGGCAGCGTAGTGGCGGTCTATCGCTGCGCTTATGGCGTCGACGCGGCGAGTAGAAAAACCATAACCCTTGCCAAACATGGTCTATAACCAGTGTCGACATGATTTGGATCAGGGGACCTTGAAGGCTCCCTCGGTAAATTGATCTCTTGAAAAACAGCAGACAAGTGAGTGTCCGCTAGGAGATTTCCCCGCATGAAAGCCCTGAAAATAGCCGCCAGTGATTCCGCGTTCGATTGTTTCCACACCTCCCGAGAAGTGATTTCACTCAATCAAACTGACTACACCGACGTCGCGGTTGCGGTGTTCTCTGTCGAGGATGTGATGGCGGGCGCCCTGGACGCCCTGCAGCGAACCGGTTTCGATATCCCCATTTTCCTCGTCGCCTCTCCTGGTTCCGGCAACCGCGCTCGGGACGTCTACAAGCACCTGCAGGACGTATTGCTTCAGGTGAATGGCATTTTTGACCCCTCGCGCAACAACGCCGAATACCATGGCAACCAGCTGGAGACAGCGGCAAAAGCCTATGAGGAAAGTCTCCTGCCGCCCTTCTTCGACGCGCTCAAGCACTACACCGAATCGGCCAACGCTACGTTCGCCTGCCCTGGCCACCAGGGCGGCCAGTTTTTCCGCAAACACCCGGCTGGCCGGCAGTTCTTCGACTTCTTCGGCGAGACCCTGTTTCGCGCCGACATGTGCAACGCCGACGTCAAGCTCGGTGACTTGCTGATCCACGAAGGTCCGGCACTTCTGGCGCAAAAACACGCGGCGCAGGTGTTCAACGCCGACAAGACCTACTTCGTACTCAATGGCACATCGGCCTCCAACAAGGTAGTCACCAACGCGTTGCTCACGCCTGGCGACCTGGTGCTGTTCGACCGCAACAACCACAAATCCATTCATCAAGGTGCATTGATCCAGGCAGGGGCTACCCCGGTTTACCTGGAAACCGCGCGCAACCCCTATGGGTTCATCGGCGGGATTGACGCCCATTGTTTCGAAGAAGATTACCTGCGCGAACTCATCAGCGAAGTCGCACCGGACAAGGCCCAACTGCCACGGCCGTTTCGCCTGGCGATCATTCAGCTGGGAACCTATGACGGCACCATCTACAACGCCAGACAAGTCGTCGATCGCATCGGCAAACTGTGCGACTACATCCTGTTTGACTCGGCGTGGGTGGGCTACGAACAGTTCATTCCGATGATGAAGGATTGCTCGCCGCTGCTGCTTGACCTGCATGAAAACGACCCCGGTATCTTTGTCACGCAATCGGTGCACAAACAGCAGGCGGGATTTTCCCAGGCTTCGCAGATCCACAAGAAAGATCGCCATATCAAGGGCCAGGCCCGTTATTGCAACCATGCACGGCTGAACAACGCCTTCATGTCCCAAGCGTCTACCAGCCCTTTTTACCCGCTGTTCGCCTCACTGGATGTGAACGCGCGTATCCATTCCGGGCGCAGTGGCCAGCGGCTGTGGGAAGACTGCGTGAAGTTCGGTATTGATGCGCGCAAGTTGATTCTGGAAGCGTGCACCATGGTCCGCCCCTTCGTGCCGGACACCATTGACGGACGCCCATGGCAGGACCATCCGACTGAGGTCATCGCCAACGACATCCGGTTTTTCGAGTTCCATCCGAAGGATCGCTGGCATGCCTTCGGCGGTTACGCCGACAAGCAATACTTCATCGACCCCTGCAAGTTGCTGTTCACCACGCCAGGCATCGACCCGGTCGATGGCAGCTACACAGACTTCGGTATCCATGCCGGCATCCTCGCCAACTTCCTGCGGGAGAATGGCATCGTTCCGGAAAAGTGCGACCTGAACTCGATCCTGTTCCTGCTCACCCCGGCCGAAGACTGGGCGAAGATGACTCATCTCGCCTCACAGATCGCGCGCTTTGAACGTTTCATCAGTGATGACGCGCCGATGAGCCGGGTGTTGCCGGCCATTTATGCGCAACACCAGGAGCGCTATCACAACTACACCATTCGCCAACTCTGCCAAGAGATGCACGACCTTTACCGCGACCACAACATCCAGCAATTGCAGAAGGCAATGTTCCGCAAAGAACACTTCCCGAAAAAGGCCATGAACCCTCAGGCAGCACAGTTCGAATTCATCCGTGGCAACGTCGAATGGGTGGCGCTGGCAGACGCGCAAGGTCGCATCGCTGCCGAAGGCGCCCTTCCCTATCCGCCCGGCGTGCTCTGCGTAGTGCCCGGGGAAATATGGGGGGGTGCGGTGCTCAAGTACTTCCTGGCGCTGGAGGAAGGTATCAACTCTCTGCCTGGCTTCACGCCTGAACTCCAGGGCGTGTACTTGAAACAGGAAGGTGGCCGCATTCGCGCCTATGGGTACGTGATCAAGACTTGAGTCTTCACGCCTCCAGCGGCGTGTCACCCTGGGGTTAAGCGTGATGACGAGTGGATATCTGCGCGAAGCCAATTATGCTTCAAGAAACCTTGCAGCGATGCGAGGCCGTCAGCCTGTGTGCATGCTTCGCGCAATTCGTCATCGACGACATCAGCCCCAGGGCCTGGGTGCGGCAAAAAGGTAGTGAGGTACTCCGGCCTACAACAAGAGCAAGACGGAGAAGACTCATGGCCGCAATCGACAACACTCCCACGGGCAGCGCGCCCCGCCACGGGATGACCAAGGAGGAGCGCAAGGTTATTTTCGCTTCGTCTCTGGGCACCGTGTTCGAGTGGTACGACTTCTACCTTTACGGCTCTCTCGCCGCGATTATTGCGAAGCACTTCTTCGCCGGCGTCAATGAGACGACGTCCTTCATCTTCGCGCTGCTCGCATTCGCCGCGGGGTTCGCCGTACGCCCCTTCGGCGCCATCGTGTTCGGCCGACTGGGCGACATGATCGGGCGCAAGCACACCTTTCTCATCACCATTGTGATCATGGGTATCTCCACGGCCATCGTGGGCTTTTTGCCCGGCTATGCGACCATCGGCGTGGCGGCGCCGATCATCCTGATCACCCTGCGCCTGCTGCAAGGCTTGGCCCTGGGCGGTGAGTATGGCGGCGCGGCGACTTACGTGGCCGAACACGCGCCGAAAGGCAAGCGCGGCTACTTCACCTCGTGGATCCAGACCACCGCGACCCTCGGCCTGTTCCTTTCGCTGTTGGTGATCCTCGCCTGCCGCACCATCCTCGGCACCGAAACCTTCGAGGCCTGGGGCTGGCGGATTCCCTTCCTGCTGTCGATCCTGCTGCTGATTGTCTCGGTGTACATCCGCCTGCAACTCAGCGAGTCGCCGGTGTTCTTGAAGATGAAAGCCGAAGGCAAGTCATCCAAGGCGCCGCTGACCGAATCCTTCGCCCGCTGGGACAATCTCAAGATCGTGATCATGGCCCTGCTCGGCGGCACTGCCGGCCAGGCCGTCGTCTGGTACACCGGGCAGTTCTATGCGCTGTTCTTCCTGCTGCAGACGCTGAAGATCGACCCGCAGACCGCCAACTTGCTGATTGCCGGCTCCCTGCTGATCGGCACGCCGTTCTTCGTCATATTCGGCAGCCTATCCGACCGCATCGGCCGCAAAGGGATCATCATGGCCGGCTGCATTATCGCGGCGCTGACTTACTTCCCGATCTTCCATGCGTTGACCCAATACGGAAACCCCGACGTGTTCATCGCGCAGGAGAAGAACCCGGTCACGGTGGTCGCCGATCCCAGCCAGTGCTCGTTCCAGTTCGACCCGGTGGGCAAGGCCAAATTCACCAGCTCCTGCGACCTCGCCAAGACGGTGCTGGCGAAGAGGGCCATCCCCTACAAGAACGAGAAAGCTGAGCCTGGCGCCGTCGCGCAGGTCCGCATCGGCGACAAGGTGATCCCGAGTTTCGAGGGCACCGGCATGCCGGCCGCCGACTTCAAAGCCAAGAACGACGCCTTCGCCGCCACCCTCGGCACCGCCCTCAAGGACGCCGGCTACCCCGAGAAGGCCGACCCGGCCAAGACCAACTATCCGATGGTGCTGCTGCTCCTGACCATCCTGGTGATCTACGTGACCATGGTCTACGGCCCGATCGCCGCCTGGCTGGTGGAGCTCTTCCCGGCGCGCATCCGCTACACCTCGATGTCGCTGCCGTACCACATCGGCAATGGATGGTTCGGCGGCTTTCTGCCCACGGTGGCATTTGCCATGGTCGCGGCCACGGGTGATATCTACTACGGGCTGTGGTACCCCATCGTCATCGCCGTAATGACGGCCATTCTTGGCACGTTCTTCCTGCCGGAAACCAAGGATCGGGAAATTCATCACACCTAGGCAG
The DNA here is from genome assembly GCF_054898115.1 of Pseudomonas sp. MDT1-16. Taxonomy (NCBI): domain Bacteria; kingdom Pseudomonadati; phylum Pseudomonadota; class Gammaproteobacteria; order Pseudomonadales; family Pseudomonadaceae; genus Pseudomonas; species Pseudomonas sp. MDT1-16. Next base: position 2,839,626 of record NZ_CM142717.1, on the reverse strand, counting down.
GCACCCGCCCTCTCCCGCAGGGGAGAGGGAAATGGGGACGGACGGAAATGGGGACCGGAAATGGGGACAGATCTATTTGTTCGGCCCGTTACGAGCGCAACACGCCAATCGCCCGTCGATACTTTTCAATATGCTCCAGGTCTTCCCACAACGGCTGCGCGATCCGCGACAAGTCGCTGTTTTCTTCCAGGTCCGCCGGGCGCGGTGGCGGCGATGGCAATGGCGCGTTCCAGTGTCTGGTGCATGTCGCTCTCCCTGGGTAATCGGCGTCCGCATTGCGACGAGGGGGTAAGCCTCCTCGACGCAATGCCCGTATAAATCCGGACTTAACCCAACAGATGCAGTGAGATGAGTTTCGAAATCTCGACCATCGACGTCTTCCCGGTGAATTCAAACTTCACTTTGCCCAGCGCCGAAAAGTAGATTTCCAGTTCAGAATCCAGGTCGAAGGTGCCCGAGGTTTCCACGGAGTAGGCGACGATGTTTTTGTAAGGCAGTGAGGTGAAGTCTTTTTTGCTGCCGGTGATGCCTTGTACATTGACCGCGATGATTCGTTTATTGGTAAACACCACGCCGTCGCGCATGGATTTGTAGGCATCAATGACGTGCTCGCCGTCCAGCAGCAGCGCGGTGACTCGCTCTGCATACTCGTTGTTTTGCTTGAGCTTGAAAAAGCCTTTGTTGTTGAAATCAATCATCCGCCATTCCTTTCCTTAAAGAGTGTTCCCTGGATTGCCAGCGCGTGGCGTGGTGAGCATACCATCGGGTTTTCGCTTTTTGCGCCCCCTCCCGCAGCGGGCCTATAAAACGAATTGAACCCCGCGCCTCATCGCGTTTTCGAAACCCTATAAGCGCGATTCTTGATCAAGTAAGGCGCCACTGGAGAGGAAATTCCCGATGAACAGTAGACTGCTGTTTCTGCTTGCCAGCCTGAGTCCCACCCTGGTCATGGCTGAAGGCTGTGACGTGCTGACCCGCTCTCAAAGCCCTTCCGTTCCGGTGGTGGAATCTCATAGCTGCTATGAGTACGAAGGCATGCCGGTGAACGCCATCGATTGGTCATGCAGCAACGAGAGTAAAGACATGCTGGCCAGCACCAAGAAAAAAGTCGAACAGTGCGCCGATCGTTATCAGGCCACGTGTATCGCGACGTTGACGCAAGAATCGCTGGCCAACCCTCACTCAACCAGCAAGGACAAGAACAGCAAATCGCTCAACATTCCCGACAATGCTCAAGTGACTACGTATTACTACAACGCTGAGCATTTGAGTCAGGCGAAGATTGATTGCGAGTCGGGCGGTGGTCACTGGAAAGCGAAGTAGCTGTTCAAGAACGCAACAGCCCCTTCATCATTGGAATGCAAGCGAGTTGCAGGCCGGAGGGCGACGGGTAAATAGCCGGCTGCTCACCGACGAAACCGCATCGCCGGTAGAACTGAGCAGCGTTCAACGTAGCGTCCAGTTTAACTTCCACCAGCCCCAAATCCCGTGCCAGACATTCAAGGTAATCCAGAATGCGCTTGCCAATGCCTCGCTGCATAAAGCCAGGCAGGACAAAAATCGCGCCGATTTCGCGCCTCTCCAGATCAAGCATTCCTGTCGCCACCGGTTCTCCCTGAATACACCCCAGATAAAAGTGTTTTTCCATCAGGTCGCAATATCCGTCCTCAGCGGCTCCTGCCGTCCAGACTTCCCGTTGCGCCGGGGTATAGGCGCCGATGCATTGATGCCGTATCGCTTGAAAGCGAATGTCGAATGCCGTCCGGCAATCACCGTGATGGGCTCGTTTAATCTCTAACATTTCAATCTCCGTTAGCCAGTGGCGGACGGAGTTGGTGGAGGGCTGGCTTGTCCAATGTGAAGCGGAGGTAGAAAGCACCAAGCGATCACCTAAGCTCTAAGGGGAGATTTGCGCTGCGACACATTGATAGCACCACACTATGGAACACGCTCCATTAATGCGATTCCATGAACTGGTAAAAAGTTAGCCATTAACCAAAAAGGAGCCTCCCATGTTCAAGCCCGGTCACCTGAATCGTACTAATACTCCTGGCATTCCCGGAGTCCCGGAATACAACATTGATGTCTTCTATGAAGTCCGCCGCGACCCCAAGGAAGGCATGCTGATGCACTTCAAAATGGTCGGAGAGGTATCAGGTAAAAGCTTCACTGAAGAATTCGATATGCACCGCGACACGGCCTTCAACTTTGCCAGCCGCGTGGCAAAGGCTGCGATCAAGCATGGAGTGCCGGCGAATGCCAGCCTCATCATGCGCGGGCACAAAGAATACGACGCGATGTACGAGGATATTCGCGACAACCTCGGCGTCAAACCGGGTGATCCAGTCAATCGGGATAACGCTGAGAACGACCGTCGCTGAGTGACTCCAATGCCACTTAACGCGCCTCGTCCTGTCGACCCGCCCCATCCACCGGATGGATCAAGAGATAGCTGTCGACTGCATCGTCTATGGTTGGAAAGAACGCCGTTTCGCCAAGCCGTGCGAAAAGACCGAATCGTTTCAACTTGTCCTTGACCGGGTCCTTCATCTCGGCCACGCACAACTTGATGCCCACGGCGTGCAAGGTGTCGTCCAGCTCAGCCAGCATGTCGGCAGAGGTCACGTCTACACTGGTGACGGGTTCCGCCGCAACGACCAACCAGCGCACTGGCGTAGGCGATGCCGCCACTGCGTCGAGCACTCGGTCATTGAACAGTTCGGCGTTGGCGAAAAACAACGGCGCATCCCAGCGAAACAGCACCAGGCCGGGTATAAGGCGCGCGTCAGGATAGCGCTGGGTGTCGTGATACCCCTTGACGCCATCGGCCCGCCCCAGTACCGCGGAATATGGCCGCCAGCCATCCCACAGAAATTCGATGACGGCTATCACAATGGCCAGGCCGATACCCTCGATCGCACCCAGCACGGCTACGCCGACGGTGCAGACAATCGACAACCAGAACTCCCAGCGCTGGATACGATAAATACGTCGCAGGTCGGCGACTTCAATCAGGCCGATAGCCGACGCGATCACAACCGCTGCCAGTGCGCTGCTGGGTAAACTCTGCAACAGGTTCGGCGCCACCACCAACAGCAGTGCAACAGCCAACGCGCCAACAACGCCGGTCAACTGGGTTTTGGCGCCTGCGGCTTCGGCCACGGGGGTACGTGAAGAACTGCTACTGATTGGAAAGCCTTGGAAAAATCCAGCCGCCAGATTGGCAAAGCCGAGCCCTGCCATCTCGTGGTTCGGATCGACATAGGTACGGGTCCGTGCCGCATAGACACGAGAGAGCACGCTGGTATCGGCGAACGACACCAGGGCGACGGCGCAACCGCCGATGAGCACGGGGACAATATCGGCGCGGGTGATCCAAGGGATGGCGAACGCAGGTAAACCTTGTGGAAGAGCACCGAGGACCGACACACCCGCGCGTGCGGCAAGGTCCAGCACACCGACGGCAACGGTCGCACCTGCCACCGCGATCAAGATGCTCGGCACGCGCTTGTAGTCCTTGAGCAGCAGGATCACGGCCAAGGTGGCTGCGCCGATCATGAACGCGGTCCAGTTGGTCTTTCCTTCCATCACCGCGGTGACGATAGCCCCTATGTTTCTCAACGGGCCGTCGGACTCAATCGAAATACCGAAAAACTTGGGTAATTGGCTGATCAAAACCGTGAGCGCAATCCCGTTCATGTACCCGTAGCGGATCGGTTTGGAAAGCAACTCCGTAATGAAGCCCAAACGCATGATGCCCGCCAGGATGCACACGACTCCTGAAACGATCGCCATCATGCCCGCAAGGGCGACGGCGCGATGCGGGTCGCCGCCCGACAGAGGCAGGACGACAGCAAGGATAACGGCGGCCAATGAAGAATCCGGGCCCAGCACCAGAATCCGGCTAGGCCCGAACAATGCGTAAGCGACTAGCGGAACGATGGTCGCGTAGAGGCCATAGATGCCGGGTACGCCCGATGCCACGGCGTAGGCGATGCCGACGGGTACCAACATCGTGGTGAGCACCAGCCCGGCCATGATGTCGTGACGCAACCAGGCAACCTGGTATCCACGCAGTGTACGAAGTCCAGGAAGCCAGCGGCCCCAGCCGGTATCGTCGCCGGTATCCCGGCGTGCAATCCGGCCCGGTTCCGGGACGGGAGGCGAAGAATCCGAATGGCTCATAGGACTGTAGCCCTTTGGTGTACTGCGCAGATTCGCTTAAACGTGCCCGTCAGAATTTTTCGGGAACTCGTCGGTGCGGATAATCCGGGTCGCGATAGCCGCCTGGCTTCTGCCGTTTGGGCAGTATCACCTCCTCGCGTGCTACATCCTTGTACGGGATACGGCTGAGCAAATCGGTGATGATGTTAAGACGGGCCCGCCGCTTGTCGTTCGAGTTGGCCACCCGCCATGGGGCATGTTCGGTGTCGGTCGCCCTGAACATGTCGTCACGCGCGCGTGAATAGTCATACCAGCGGCTGTATGACTAAGATCCATTGGGGTTAGCTTCCAGATTTCGCGTCCGTCCTTGATGCGTGCCTCGAGCCGGCGGGTCTGCTCGTCTTCGCTGACTTCCAGCCAATACTTAAGCAGGATCACGCCCGAGTCGACGATTGCACGCTCCACGAGAGGCGTTGTCTTCATGAAACCGGCAACCTGCTCTTTAGTGCAGAACCCCATCACCCGCTCGACGCCCGCCCGGTTGTACCAACTACGATCGAAGATCACCACTTCACCAGCCGCGGGAAGGTAAGGCAGGTAACGCTGGACATACATCTGGCTTTTCTCTCGATCACTCGGCGCAGTTAGCGCCACCCCCCGAAAGACACGCGGGCTGATGCGTTCGGTGAGTGCCTTGATCGTCCCGCCCTTGCCCGCGCCATCGCGCCCCTCGAAGACGATACAGATCTTGATGCCCTTGGCTTTTACCCATTCCTGCCATTTGACCAGTTCGACGTGCAGGTGGCGCAGTTGTTCAAGATAATCCGTGTTCTTCAGTTTCAGGCTTTCACGCTTAGGGGCTTTCTTCTTGTCCTTTGCCATGACCAAGACCTCACCAATACCTCAACCCACTTCATTGTAGTTTGAAAAGACCTGCCACTCCTGTGGCGTCGAATTTCCACTACGGGGCTGAGATGGGAACAGTGTACTGCGCCTTAAACGCTGCTTTCGGCACCCGTGCTTTCTCTGACGCCCACCAAAGCGTTGAACGCGCAAGTATCGAGCGGCCGGCTCAAGAAATAGCCTTGACCTTCGTCACACGACACCGCTTTCAGCAACTTCAGATGCTCGGCTGTTTCAATGCCCTCTGCGGTAACGGTGAGCGATAACGCGCGGCCCAAGCCCACGATGGCCTGGATGATCGACTTGTCATCCTCGCTTTCACCCAGCCTGTTCAAAAAGCTGCGGTCTATTTTCAGGCCATCGAATGGGAAGGCGCGCAGGTAGCTCAGCGAAGAATATCCCGTTCCAAAGTCATCCATGGCTATGCGCACGCCGAGGCGTTTGAGCGTACGCATTATCTCAAGCGCGCCTTCAGCATCTTCGAGCATGACGTTTTCGGTAATTTCCAGCTCTACTCGGGCAGGATCGATTCCTGAGTCGAAGAGTATTTTCTGGAGGCGCTCTACCAAACTGCCTCGCTTGAATTCGATGGGCGAAAGGTTAACCGATACGAACAGACTTTCCGGCCATCGCGCGGCGTATCTGCAGGCGGTATCGATGACCCAGTTGCTCATGGAAAGAATCAGCCCGCTTTCTTCCGCAATGGGGATGAACGTGTCGGGTGATATCAAACCACGCTCAGGATGTTGCCACCGTACCAACGCCTCGGCACCGACCATCTGACCGTCAGCGATGCGATAGCGCGGTTGGAAATGCAACCGCAGCTCTCCGTGTTTGATCGCAAAACGCAGGTCGCTTTCCAAACGGCGGCGCTCAATGATCTTCGCGTTCATATCGCCCGCGTAAAAACGCCATGTATTGCGACCCCCGGCCTTGGCTTCGTACAACGCGATATCCGCATAGCGAAGCAGCTCAGTAGCCTCGCGAGCGTCATTTGGCGCCATTGCGATGCCAATACTGGCGCTGACGAACACTTCCTGCTCATCGATCTCTATAGGTCGCTCGATGGACTCGATCAGGCGGTGACATAGCGCCTCGACTTCTTCCTGGGAGCTCACATCGGTCAGGATCAGTACAAACTCATCACCCCCGACCCGGGCGACAAGGTCCCCGTGGCGCACGCAGCCAGCCAGGCGGCTCGATACTTCGCTAAGTACCCGATCACCTGCCGCATGCCCCAACAGGTCATTCACCGGCTTGAATCGATCCAGGTCCAGGCTGAGCATGACCAGAGGTTGTTTTACCGTTGGCAAAGCCTTGAGTTTACCGTCAAGAAACTCCTGAAGCCGTGTCCTGTTAGGCAACCCGGTCAGCGCGTCATGCTGTGAGAGAAATTCGATTCTTCGACGGGCTTCAACTTCCTCGGTGACGTCAGTTGCAGTACCCCGGAATCCTCCACCGGCCATTTCTCGCGCCGACAGACGCGTGATTCGCTCGTGGCCTTTAGTATCGACGTAGCGGCACTGAACACTGATATCCGGGCGACGGTTCGGGATGCTGAGCCACTGAGATAACGTGCCTGATTCGGTGCTCAGCAGATCATCCATCGCCGCACCAATCCAAGCATCCCTGGAGAGCCCTGTTACATCCCCAAATCGCTCGGATAGATAGGTGTAATGCCAATCAGCGTCTATTTCCCATACCCAGTCCGAGCTGGCTTCAACGACATCGCGAAAGCGCGCTTCGCTGGTGGCGAGGGCAGCCTGACTGCTTTGCAGTGATGTGTAGCTGGCGTCAAGCGCCTGTGCACCCGCGGTCGTGCGACGCAAGATGGCCCAGGTCATCAGCCACACCAAAAGCGCGGTGATGCCGATCAATGGCAACCCTAGTCCCAATAACCGCAGACCTGGCCTGGACGGACTCCAGTGCACACTACCGGCAGTACCGTTCTCGTCCAATGGAAAGACAGACGTTTTGCCGATTTCATCGGAAGTGGCGACGCGCAGGCCATTAACCCCGTAATCCCTGCCTATCGTCTCGAGTTTGACGCTGTCCAGAATGTCGACGAACATCAACACCGACGGCGACCTGTCATCAGGCACCACTGTCGGGTCAGTTCCCGTCGTAATCGCCGCTGCCGCGACCAAGGCTGGTACGCCTCCAACGACAATGAAGGCGGTTGTCGGCGTCTCTGTTTCCGCGCCTTCACGAGCCTTTACGAGAATCGCATCAATGGACTGCTCGAGCCACTCTTGGACTTCAACCGATTTCAACTCACCCTTGACCACAGAGTAAACAGTGCGATTGACGTCATTGATGACAAATACGCCCGGAAATCCAAAATCCGTGTAAAGCGTTGTCCCGACGTTTTGTCGTACGTACGCCCAGTCAGCGTCCATTTCAACATGCAGGTGCTTGTAAGCATCGCCCCAAAATGCGTAATCCTTGACGGTCGACCGCAGCGATTTTTCCAGCGATTGCATGGCCTTCTTCGTGTAGAAAGCACTTTCGACCTCCTCCGTTCGGTCTAAATCATGCGCAAGATAAACCAGTGAATAGCTGGCAAGGAAAAAAACGCCCGCCAAGAGACCCGCAAACTTGAACAGAGAAGCGCGTGCCAGCGATACGCTTGAACGATCGATCGATGTGCGGGGGATAGAAGGGAGATTGTTCGACATAGATTCCCGTTGGTCGTTGAGGCAAGTCGGCTGCATCTCAAGCTATCGGCTGCAGTTGCTGAAGGGTGAGTGACCATGTGTCTTCCCGGGCTTATCTCCCCGCTGCCGGCTACCGTTTCAGTTCAGTTCAGTCCAGTCCAGCGCTTAGCTTCAGCACCGGCATCATTCGACCTGCCTGAGCGCCCAGCCCCAAGCCGTGTTGGTTAACTCGGCTTGGTCGTCGGTTGCAACCTGGAACGAAAAAGCCTCGGTATACTTGAACGCGGAGCCGGCGTTCAGTCGGAGACAAGGGATGCCCATCACCGTGAACTCGACCGTCAAGACATCGCCCTGTTTGCCCGCCGGGTAATCGCCAGGGGCGCGATGGACAGCGCCGACAACGCTGTCCGGGAACGTCTCGGCGTAGAACGTCGCAGCGTCCAACGCGGTGCCGTCGTAGCAGAGACAAATCGTGTTTTTGCTGATCATCCTGGTTCTCCAAAATGGGGACTGGTGCGTGCATTTTAGCAGCGCAGTCAGCGGGTGCTTCAGCGCCCAAGTTCCTAATCTGCCAACTCCAGCAGCTGCCCCGCATTGGAGGCGATAACATCCCGGCCTCGCATGGATGCTGCCTGGCAGCGTGTGGATCGCGCACGCACAATCTCGCAGTTTCAACATTGTCAAGCCTGCGGATACAAGGAAGAAGCACCATGGCGCTAACTAGCAAGATTTCCCCCTATGACAGTCGCTGGCCCGCGCTCTTCCTAGGCGCCAAAGGGCAGATCGAGAAGGCGTTTGGCACTGAGCTTGTTGCCATCCATCATGTCGGCAGCACCGCCGTTCCCGAGCTCGCAGCCAAGCCAGAGATCGACCTCCTGGTCGAAGTGACGGAACATCGAAACGAACCCTCCCAAGACAATGTCATGCGTGGACTCGGGTACGCACGAGGCAGCGATCTATCGCCAGGTCACCACTTTTATCGTCGCGATGTTGAGGGTGTGCGAACTCATAAAGCCCACGTTTGTATCTCCGGCCACGGTCAAATCGAAAGAATGGTCCGCTTTCGTGATCTGCTAAGGGACGACCCTGTGATTCGCCAGCGGTATCAAGACTTGAAACTTGAGCTGGAAGCGAGCAACACCGGCGGCATCGGTGAATACTTGGCACAGAAGGCTCCCTTTATCGACGAGCTTATGGGGTCGATCTCGATTTTGGATAACGTTGATAAAGACCGTCGCCGAATACTCCAATGTCGCTTAGAGGTCCTCACCGACTTCCGCTCCATGCGGGAGGCGGCTGAGCAAATCGGCGAGGATGTTAAGGCGGGCCCGTCGCTTGTCGTTCTAGCGGTCCATTAGCCATGGGGTATGTTCGGAGGAGTGCTTCCGCTCGACCCGCCGACGAGCATGAAGCCGATGCCAGCGCCTAGCGCTCTGCATCAGTTATTTATACTCAAATGCCAGCTTAATAATATTTTACCGATACCCGGGTGATCCCTAGTCTTGACCCCAAGAAATGGCAGGCCGTTACCGACCTAAATCCAACTTCGAAGGGTATAGAGATGACCACTGAAAAAATAAAAACAGATACGCTGATTGTTGGCGCCGGTCAGGCTGGCGTGGCCATGAGTGAACACTTGAGCAAACTCGGCGTGCCGCACCTGGTACTGGAGCGCAATCGCATCGCCGAGCGCTGGCGCACCGGGCGGTGGGATTCTCTGGTGGCGAATGGTCCGGCCTGGCACGACCGTTTTCCCGGTCTTGAGTTCGACGACCTCAGCCCCGACGGCTTTGCCCCGAAAGAGCGGGTCGCCGACTATTTCGAAGCCTACGCCAAGAAATTCAACGCCCCCGTCCGCACCGGCGTGGACGTGCTGAAGGTTGAGCGCAATGTCGGTCGGCCGGGCTTCACCATCGAAACCTCTGAAGGCGTGATCGAGGCCAGCCGTGTGGTCGCCGCTACCGGGCCTTTCCAGCAGCCGGTGATCCCGCCCATCGCGCCGAAAGATCAGCCATTCCTGCAGATCCACTCGGCCGAATACCGCAATCCAGCGCAACTGCCTGAAGGGGGTGTTCTGGTCGTCGGCGCCGGTTCGTCGGGCGTGCAAATCGCCGATGAATTGCAGCGTGCCGGCAAGAAGGTTTACCTCTCGGTCGGCGCCCACGATCGCCCTCCCCGCGCTTATCGCAACCGTGATTTCTGCTGGTGGTTGGGTGTGCTCGGCGAGTGGGATCAGGCGGCCATGAAACCCGGTCGGGAACACGTGACCATCGCTGTCAGCGGTGCGCATGGCGGTCGGACGGTGGACTTTCGTGGTCTCGCCCATCGCGGCATGACACTCGTCGGTCTGACCCAATCGTTCAACGGCGCCGTGGCGACCTTCCAGTCGAACCTTGCCGACAACCTGGCGCGCGGCGATGAGAATTATCTGGCGTTGCTCAATGCCGCCGATGCCTACATCGAACGCAATGGCCTGGACCTGCCGGAAGAGCCTGAAGCCCGCCACACCTTCGCCGATCCGGAGTGTGTGACCCAGCCAATTCTGGAACTCGACCTGACCAAGGCCGGCGTGACTTCGATCATCTGGGCCACCGGTTTTGCTATGGATTACAGCTGGCTCAAGGTTGACGCCCTCGACGCCAATGGCAAGCCGCAGCATCAGCGCGGAGTATCGAGCGAACCTGGCGTGTATTTCCTCGGTCTGCCGTGGCAGTCGCGTCGTGGCTCTTCGTTCATCTGGGGCGTTTGGCACGATGCCAAATATGTGGCTGATCACATCGCCATCCAGCGTTCCTACCTCGACTACCACGATGCGGCGCAACGCGAGGCTGAATCCGCCCCGGTCGCCCATAAAACCACGGTCAGTGCTTAAGTCTTTTCAGGAGCTTCAAATGTCCACGCCAACCCATACCCGTATTCGCATGTTCAACACCAAAGAAACCTACCCGAACCAGAGCCTGGACAACGACCTGTGTCAGGCGGTCCGGGCCGGTAACACCGTTTATGTTCGCGGTCAGGTCGGCACTGATTTCGAGGGAAAACTGGTAGGCCTCGGTGATCCGCGCGCGCAAACCGAGCAAGCCATGCGCAACGTCAAACAGTTGTTGGAAGAGGCCGGCAGCGACCTTAGCCACATCGTGAAAACCACCACTTACCTGATCGATCCGCGTTACCGCGAGCCGGTGTATCAGGAAGTGGGCAAATGGTTGAAAGGCGTGTTTCCGATTTCGACCGGGTTGGTGGTTTCAGCGTTGGGGCAGCCGCAGTGGTTGATGGAGATTGATGTGATTGCGGTGATTCCTGAGTAAGGAAGTAAGACCGAGGCGCGGCCTTCGCGAGCAAGCTTCGCTCCTACAGTAGATCCCCATTTCATGGACGACCCCGACCATCTGTAGGAGCGAAGCTTGCTCGCGAAGGGGCCCGCACAAACACCCACATCGCCAAGGCTCAACAAGGAGCAAAACCATGACCTTCTCCATCGCCGCCCGTTGCCCCGAAACCGGTCAGTTCGGCATTGCGATCAGTTCCTCGAGCATCGCCGTCGGCGCCCGTTGCCCTTGGCTGCTGCCGGGTGTTGGTGCCGTCTCCACACAAAACATCACCTTGCCGTCACTCGGCCCGGAAGTCCTTGCCCTCATGGAGCAAGGCCTCGCGCCTGCTGAAGCACTGGACAAAGTCCTGACCCGAAACGGCTACAGCCAATATCGCCAGATCACCGCGATTGACCATCTCGGCCGCACCGCGCATCTCAGCGGCTCGCAAACCTTGGGCAACCACAACGCCGTGTCAGGCGAGCAATGCGTGGCCGCCGGCAACATGCTGGCGGATCGGTCGGTGATCGAGGCCATGGTCGAGGCATTCGAACATGGCGAGGGTCAACTGACCGACCGCTTGCTGGCGGCAATGAAAGCGGCCATCGCGGCGGGCGGCGAAGCCGGGCCGGTGCATTCGGCGGCGGTGGTGGTGGTCGGCGAGTTGACCTGGCCGATCGTCAACCTGCGGGTGGATTGGGCGGATCACGACCCGATCGGCCAGCTTGAGAAACTCTGGGACGCCTATCGCCCACAGGTTCAGGACTACATCGACCGCGCCCTGGCCCCCGACAAGTCGCCTAGCTACGGTGTCGCCGGAGACGACCGATGAGCAACAGCCTCGATTTGCTGAAAACGTTGGTGGCGTTCGACACCACGAGCCGCGAATCAAACCTGCACCTCATCGAGTTCGTCCGCGACTACCTCGAACGCTTCGATGTGCCTTGCGAACTGGTCTACAACGAGCAGCGCAGCAAGGCCAACCTGTTGGCGACCATTGGCCCGGCGGATCGGCCGGGCATTGTGCTGTCGGGGCACACCGACGTGGTGCCCGTCGACGGCCAGTCGTGGACGGTTGCGCCGTTTAAACTCACCGAGCGTGACGGCAAGCTGTACGGCCGCGGCACGGCAGACATGAAAGGCTACATCGCCTGCGTACTCGCTCTCGTTCCCTCCTTGGTGAGTGCGTCGCTGCGGCTTCCGGTGCACATCGCGCTGTCCTATGATGAGGAAGTCGGTTGTCTGGGTGTGCGCTCGTTGCTGGTGGAGTTGGAGCAGCGCCCGGTCAAACCAATGCTCTGCATCATTGGCGAGCCGACCGAGCTCAAACCGGTGCTCGGCCATAAGGGCAAACTGGCGATGCGTTGCGATATTCACGGTGAAGCCTGCCATTCGGCGTACGCACCGCTCGGGGTCAATGCGATTGAATACGCCGCCGAACTGATCGGTGAGTTGGGACAGATTGGCCACCGACTCAAAGCGCCTGAGTATCACGATGCTCGTTTCGATCCGCCGTTCAGCACCGTGCAAACCGGCGTGATTTCCGGTGGCAAGGCGTTGAACATCGTCCCCGCCGATTGCCGCTTCGATTTTGAGATCCGCGCCCTGCCCTCGCATGATCCTGTTCTTGTTGCGCAGGAACTGAAGGCCTACGCCGAGCAGCGAGTACTGCCCCGCATGCGCGCCGTGAGTGAGCAGAGCGAGATCCGCTTTAGCGAGTTGTCGGCTTACCCCGGTTTGGCGACCGGTGCTCACAGCGAAGCGGCTGAGTTGATCGCCGCTTTTTCGGGCTCTCGGGAGTTTGGCACCGTGGCCTTCGGCACCGAGGGCGGCCTTTTCAACGCAGCAGGTATTCCGACCGTGGTTTGCGGCCCCGGCAGCATGGATCAGGGCCATAAACCGGATGAGTTTGTCAGCCTTGATCAACTGAACGGCTGCGATGAAATGCTGCGGCGAATGCTGCTATCAATCAGCGAATAACGAAGATTTTGAATACCCCTAAATCCCTGTGAGAGCGGGCTTGCTCGCGATGAGGCCATGACATTCAACATCCATGTCGACTGTCACACCTTTCGCGAGCAAGCCCGTTTTCGCTTTGCCCGCCATCCCCACAAAGCTCCCAAATTTAATGAACCCCGCCCACACCTGCCCACCTAACTGAATGACCCTGAGCATCCGATTTTATAAACCTGACGCCCGAAAATCGTGTAGGAATTTACCTTTAGTGGCGAGGGAGCTTGCCCCCGTTGGGCAGCGAAGCGGCCCCAAAACCTGCCCTCCATTTCTCACGGCACTCCGCACCTCCCGGAATGCCGCGAAACGCCCGCAAACAGTGGCAATCAGCCTTGCCACAACGACCGCAAAAGCGTCCTACAGCCCGGTTGTGAGCACCAAAATGGACGCCTATATTCGACCCGTCGCTAACCGCAGTTAGTGACAGGGTTTCGCAGCCCTCTAGATTGACACCAAAGTACCGTAAGGCATGATGCAGCCGCTTCTGGTTGCATTAGTTTTATGGCGGTTGTGCGTGGGAGACCCTCGGGTCTGCCGGGTTTTTGGTGTGGGTCTCCGGTCTGCGAACCCGCGCACAGCTGCCACCCATTTGTTTCGCAGCAGAAAGGTGGCAATTCTTCTTTTGTGAGGATTTACACCATGTCGACTCAACACCCGTCCCGCCGCTTCACCCCCATGTCCCAATTCGCCACCGACTACCCCGTCCTGCTCATCGACAGCGACGCCCCGCTACGCGAACTCCACAACTGCGTCAGCGAGCGCCTCAATGCCGTCCTCAAATACTTGCATCTGATGGCCTGCACCAGCCTGCCGGACTACGCCGAGAACGATATCAACACCGTCACCAACATCGCCCGGATCATGGTCCAGGATGTGAGTGATGTGTTTCGGATGATTGAGCAGCGTGGGTTTGATACCTCCAAAGGCCAATGATCGAATTTCAACCCAAAAAAACCCGCATTGATGCGGGTTTTTATTACTTGATCATGTGCTGTAGTTCTAGCTTTTGATCTGGGGGGGCTAGATTCAGATGATTGTGACAGGCAGCAATCGGCCAAAAGCGGACGGTTCCCGAAAAACATCATTGAAAGCATTTTGCTACTATCGGGCGCTCTTACCCATTAGCGCGACGTAAATCTTAGGTTCTTCCATGTTGAACAGAAGCGACTTTGATCAACTCTCCAGTGAGCAACTGACTTTTTGTGCGTAATTGCATGGACTTGACCACTCATTTGCATTGCCACTGACCAGTCAATTGCATTCGACTTGACCAGTGAGGCCGAGAGTGATCGTTATGCTGTAGGTAGCCTGAATGAACAAGGGCTTAGGTGTGACAGAGAACCTTAACAGCCGCTTAGTCCACCTGATTCAGTCCTCGTTGCAGCGATTGGTGTTATCCGCTGTCGCAGAGGACGGAGGTGAGGTTAGGTCAACCCGGCGATCGCGAGTCGAAGGACCAGCGTCGGCATGGCTCATGGGTACGGCGCCATCGGGCGCGTAGTTCGGGTGGTACGTCGGGTCCCGCGTCCCCCTGTGGTCGGGACGAGCCCGAGTGAAATAGCTCGTGCTGCCCACGGGGGACACTGGGCTGTCAGATCAACGCGAGAGATCCGGCCCGGCGTCCGGCCCGTCCTCGGGACGGCGGGGACCGTCTGCGCCGCCGATCGAGTCGATGACGTTCATCGTATCGTGATAGCGCCGGTTACCTGAGCAGGGGTGCGAGATAGCCGCCGTCGACGTCGAGCAGGTCAGCGAGCAGGCGGCACGGTCGCCAGTCCTCGACACTCTCAAGGGCCATCCAGATGTCAAGGTCACGGAGCTGGTCGAGAATCGCGGCGCCATGGATAAGCGCACGACCATGAATCGGATCCATATGACGAGCGGCGATCTCAACCGCGGCGTTGCCTGCCTCCGAATCAACGCGATGGCCCTCTTCGGATACGCGGGCCTCGCATACCAGCCGGCACAGGTCGATCTCGACCGGACCGAGCACGGCGAACTCAAAGTCCAGCAGGGCGACGACCTCTCCGTCCCATAAGGCATTCATCAGCGCGAGGTCGCCATGGTTGACGGTCTGTTCTACCAAGGGTGCAGCCCGGAAGTAACCCTCGATGACTCCATGGAGCCGCGACTGCTGGGCGCTGGACAACCCCAGCTTGACTTTGGCGCGGCTAGCCGCCGCGGTGGCAGCGTCGAGCGTAGCCGGTACGAACCCACCGTGAGATGCGACAAGCGTCCTGAGAGACGGGCTCGCGTCGTGCACGATCTGGGCCCGAGCCCACAGCTGACGGACCGCCGCTTCCCGCTCCGCAGGCGTCAGCGTCGGCCACGCCTCCTGGAGGTTCTGGCCGCGAATCTCCGCGCTCACGATCCAGCCGTGGCCCTCGGTAGTGCCCTCTCCAAGGATCTCTGGGTGCCCGACCTCTCGCGGAAGAGCCCGCACGAGCGCAACCTCGCGTGCCATGTCGACGGGTGTATGCGCGATCCGCACGGCGATGCCGTTACCGACCCACGTCGCGTTCGAGTACCCATTGGCTCGCTGCATTCGCGCGAGTTCGCCACCATAGTGAGCCGCCACCTCAGCGGCCAAGCCCCGGACAAGGGCTGTGCTGATCGGGTCACGATCCTGGTCGAGCGGATGGATACTTGCACTGGGCTCTTTCATAGGGCATTCATTTTTCCACAATAGCGTAGGTGCTGATTCAGTGGCACGGCTTCGAGCTCTTTTACATCTTCAACTGGAAAGAGCGCCGCATTACCCATCGCCCCAGTGGGCCACCGCGAGGCGCAGCCGTGATGTGCGACGGGCGCAATCTGGCAAGCGTAATGAGGAGCGGTTCAAGTCGCGGTCGCGGTGGAGTTCTGCTCGGCTCGGCCACAGAGGGCATCGCTCTACGCATCTCGCGCATGAGACCGCGACCCCTGCTACAACGGTCGACATGCCCCGCTATCGCCTTGTGGTCCGGGCCTACGACGCCCGGGGACCAATCCTGACCGACGACCACGTAGCACCGGAATGGCAACGTCGGCGGCAATAAAGAGTGCGGCAGCCTAACCATCGGGAGCGTCACAGTCAACGTCTGACTCATCCCCCGCCCGGCACGCCTGGCATCGTCGTCTGGATTCCCACACGAGCCCTTGTGTCCTATCGCGGCAGACGGATGAAGAACCCTATAGGTTCGCAACCTCCCGGAGTAGGCCTCGACGCTCCCGGCGGACCGACCATGACCATCACCGATCCTTTCGGCAACGAGCTCAGATTCTGCGAACCGACCGAGTAAGACAGAGCCGAACGGGTACAGCGGATCACACGGCCGCCTGACCACCCAGATACCAGACGCGACACTATTCGACGCAAACTAGGTGACACCTATCGCCCCGACTCACACAATCTTCGTGCGGCCCTATTCGATCTTGCTCGTGCAAAGGAACGTTTGCGCAACGCCATTCAGTCTCAGAATACGCATTTATCGGCCTGACGGAAATTTCGGTGGTTTGGGCGTACAACGCCTAACAGGTGGGACGGCTGGACGCTTACGCGTTCAAGACTATATTTCTTCAATAGTCTCAGCATAAAGGCGCCAGATGAGCATCGACAAGACGACAAAATTGACCAGTACCCGCAGTGAAGAGAATGCGAACCTGCTACTCCGGGCTGGGTGGACGCTTTTGCTCATAGCTGATCGTCAGGAAGGTGCTTGCCAATGGCTGCTTTATCAATTCGGATGGCAGCGAGAAGGCGAACCACCTGACATCACCTTTACCGGCGTTGAAGGTGGGCCCGACCCGTTCTGATAGGCCCCCAAACAACTGAGGACGCGAACGACGCAGCATGGCAAATCGGCGACTCTGAAGTTGAACAAAGTTTTTAATACCAAGTGATTGCGTTGCACTTAACCACCCATTTGCATTCGACTTGACCATTTGCATTCACGTTCCCCAGTCGAGGTTTGCGCCAGAGCCTCTTACGTGCGTCTACGACTTTTCACCCTGCGCATCGATTCGCCTTTTAGCTCGATGACGTGAGACTTGTGAACAATACGGTCAAGAATCGCGTCGGCAATCGTTGGGTCGGAGAACAAGTCATACCATTTCTCTTTCGGGTACTGGCTAGTGATCAGCAACGACCCGTTCTGTGACTGTTGGTCGATAACGTCGAGAAGGAACGGCCCTAGCTGGGCATCAATACCACCGATACCAAGATCGTCGATAATCAGCAGCTCAGCACGTATCAACTGCCGACGCAGCTTCGGCATGGTGTGGTCGGCGTAAGAAAGGGAGATTTCTTCAAAAAGCTTGGTGGCAGTGCGATAGAGCGTTAGTCGCCCAAGACGACAAGCCTGGTTTCCAAGGGCGCAAGCGAGCCAAGTTTTACCCGTGCCAGTGGCACCGGTGATGATCACGTTTTGACGTCGAGCCAACCAATCGCACTCTCCAAGGGTCATGAAAGTGTTTCTGTCTATACCACGAGACGCTTTGAATTCAATGCTGTCCACGGTAGCCTCGTTCTCACGAAGCCTCGCACCCTTTAATAAACGTGCGATCTTTCTGCTTTCCCGCTCGCTATTTTCGGCATCAACCATCAATCCAAGCCTTGCATCAAATGCTTCTTTCAGCAGCGCTGGGCTTTCGAGTTGCCGCTCATAAGCCACTGCCATGCCGTGAAGGCCAAGAGTCATTAAGTTCTGAACGGTGTTGAAAATTGGTTTCATAGCGGCTCATCTCCGTTTGAGGCGTAGTACTCAGCCCCTCGTATGTTGGCGTGTTCTACCAATGGGGCGGATCTTTGGAAGCTGGGACGCAGATCAGATTCGTTTCGTATGATCGAACGTAATCGCTCTGAACTCAGAATGTTTAGACTGTTGGCATAAGCGCAGGCCGACTCTAGGCGAGGTGGTGAGATATCGCCTTTGCGGACGTCACGCTTTAATCCGATCACAGCCTTTAGAACGGTTGCAAAGTCTCTACGCCGAGCGAGGTTATCCTTCACGTATCTGAGCGTTTCCTGGCCAATGCCTCCTGCCCATGCCAGCAAAGCTTCCGGCTGAGAGTCTTGAAAATAACCGTGATTCGGCGCCAAGTGTTCGCTCAGCGTACTGAAGCCGCGCTCCGGGTTTATTTGGTGAGAACTGATGATGCGTCGTTGATGAACGATGTAGAGCCAGTCATCGCCCACTCGTAAATCTACGAGAAGGTTCGCAAAATGATAGGGCACCGAGTAGCTGTGCTCTTCAAACTCGACGTGATAGTCGCTGCCCACCCGAACCTGATAGACCCATTGGCTATAGCCATAACGCTGCTCTGGGAGCGGATTGAGGGCCGGATAATCAAGCTCAAGGAAGCGATTGGTTCTGCTCTTTGGGTACGTCCGTGTGATTCGATTGTTGTAAGCCTCCAGCCCAGCCACCTGTAATTCCCTACCTCCACTCGCCACGCTGTGCTCTCCAAAAAAGGAGCACACATGAAACCACCCACCACACTCACTGCCCGGCGCACATTCTGGGCTGAACATGTCCAGGCATGGCGCAGCAGTGGGCTCACGCAAGTCGCCTACTGTGAGCAGCACCAACTCAACACCAAGTCTTTTGGCTATTGGTTTCGAAGTCGCGAGCTGGGAAACGAGACGCTGACGCTGGTACCCATAGCTGTGCATGAACCTGCCCAAACAAGTGACTTGCTGCTACGCCACCCAAGCGGCTGGGAATTGGTATTGCCCCGCGAGGTGGAGCCGGCGTGGTTGGCTCACTTGTTTCAGGAGATGCTCTGATGCTGCTGCCGACACAGGTCTGGTTGATACTTGAACCCATGGACATGCGCCTTGGCATTGATGGCCTTTCGGCACGTGTTCAACACGCGCTGGGGAACTCGCCGTGCGACGGCACCGCCTATGCCTTTCGTAATCGCCGAGGTAACCGCCTCAAACTTTTACAGTCGGATGGAACCGGCGTCTGGCTAAGCCAGCGACGTTTGCATGATGGTGCTTTTGTCTGGCCAGACGAAGGCGATAAAGCCTTCACACTGACCCAGGCTCAATGGCGCTGGCTGATCACCGGCGTTGACTGGCAGCGCTTGGAAGCTCGCCCCATGAGTCACTGGAAAGTGTAGAAAATAACCTTCATTACCGTTCGCGGATAACGATAGTGTTCACTTTTTCAGTAAAATCCACGGATGCCTATCGCCGACGAAATCGCCGCCCTGAACCTTGATCCCGCACTGCGGGAGCAGATCATGGCTGCGCTTCTACATAAGGCCGATGTCGATAAGTTACGTGCCCAGGCTCAACACGACGCCTTGAAAATCCAGGCTCTGACGCTTGAACTGGCGCACTACAAGCGCATCCGTTTCGGCGTCAAGAACGAAGCCCTGTCGCCTGAGCAGCGCGATCTGTTTCACGAAACCATGGAGGCCGACTGCGCGGCCATTGAGGCTGAAGTCGAGGTGCAAGTGCCTGAACTGCGGGCTCAGCGTCCGCGGGCCGGGCGTCAGGCACTGCCGGAACATCTGCCGCGCATCGAACATCATCACGAACCCGAAGTGTGCACGTGCGGCCAGTGTGGTGGTGCCTTGGTGAAAATCGGTGAAGACATCACCGAGCAGCTCGATGTCGAACCTGCGAAGTTCTTCGTCCACGCCATATTCGCAGCAAGTACGCCTGCCGCCCTTGCGAAAGTATTGTCTCAGCCGACGTTGCTCCGGCTGTCATCGACGGTGGTATGGCGGCCCCCGGCTTGATTGCCTGGATCTTGATCAGCAAGTATCTCGATCATTTGCCGCTGTATCGGCTGGAGCAGATCGCCCAGCGTGACGGCGTCACGCTGGCCCGCTCAACCTTGTCGGAGTGGGTAGGCCGCTATGGTTTTGCCCTGCAGCCCTTGGCCGATCGATTGCGTGAGTTACTGCATCAACGCCTGATTTTGCATGCCGACGAAACCCCGGTGCAGCAACTGGATCCCGGCAAAGGAAAAACCCAACGCGCCTATCTGTGGTGCTATCGCAGCAACGACCTGGATGAGGGGCCAGGCCTTGCCGTGTTCGACTATCAGCCCGGACGCAGCGGTGCGTATGTGCGTGCGTTCCTGGAGGGCTGGAAAGGTCATCTGGTGGTCGACGACTATGCCGGTTACAAAGCGTTGTTTGGTCTTGGCATTACGGAAGTGGGCTGCATGGCCCATGCGCGGCGCAAATTCTTCGAGTTGCATGCGAGCAATCAGAGTCCGGTGGCCGCAGAGGCATTGCGAAGGATCGCCGAGCTTTACGAGATTGAAGGGCGCGGCAGGAAACTCGACGCAGAACAGCGGCAACAACTGCGCGCTCAAGAAACAGACCTCAAGTTGCAATCGCTGCACGACTGGTTGCAGTCGACTCGCCAAGGCGTGGCCAACGGCGGCAGCCTGGCCAAAGCCATGGATTACAGCCTCAAGCGCTGGCCGGCACTGTCGCGCTACGCACTGAGCGGTGACTTGCCCATTGATAATAATCCCGTCGAGAACGTCATTCGGCCGATCGCTGTCGGTAAGAAAAATTGGTTGTTTACCGGGTCAGAGCGCGCGGGTCGACGGGCGGCGGCGATCCAGAGTTTACTGGCGACAGCCAAATTGAACGGTATCGAGCCGAGTGCGTGGTTGAAAGACACGCTGGAGAAGTTACCGACCTGGCCGAATAGCCGGCTGGATGAGTTGCTGCCGTTGAGATCAGCTGCCGAGTAAAGGTGGCTGGGCTGGAGGCTTACTTTGAATTGATCGCTCCGCTCAAACAACCGCTGCATGAGTCGACCGGTTTCGTCGGAGCGTTATTGATGTACTCAATGAAGACGGAGTTCATCGTTTCGCTGTTCGCGGAGTATGAAGACGAGTACATCCATTTCTATTGGGACACGACTTCATGAGCGGCAGCTAAGGGTCGATTACTGCCCGTCATGACAGGCAGTAATCGACCCTTGGCAGCCATTCGAGGGGCCGGATGCAGGGTCCAGTCATGAAGTGAAGTCTATTTACTTTGAAAAAAACCTGTGCCGCGGTTTCCATTGGGAATTGGTGTTGGCCGCGGACGCAGCCTTCGGCATCTGCTACAGGTTGGCGTCCGTTGTTGAGATCAGAAGTTAGCCGGGGTGTTGGAGCTGATGATTTCCGCCTCATCCGCCCCAATATTCCGAAACCGATGCGGCAGCGTCGTCGGAAAGTAATACCCATCCCCAGCATTCAGCACACTAATCTGCCCATCAACCGTCAGCTCAACCGTGCCACGGGTGACGAGCCCACACTCCTCCCCTTCCGAGTGCACAATCGGCTCTTCCCCCGAACTCGCCCCAGGCGCGTATTGCTCGCGCAAAAGCCGCATCTGCCGACTCGGCACCGAAGCGCCAATCAGCAGCAACCGCAGCCCATGACGGCCGAGATCCGGCTGTTCATTGGCGCGGAACACGTATTGATGCTCGCGGGGCGGTTGGTCGAAGGTGAAGAAGTCTGCCAAGGACATGGGGATGCCTTCGAGCAGTTTTTTGAGGGAGCTGACGGAGGGACTGACGCGATTCTGTTCGATCAGAGAGATGGTGGCATTGGTGACGCCGCTACGCCGGGCCAGCTCGCGCTGGGACAGTTTGTAGCTTTCGCGTACTAATTTGAGTCGTGAGCCCGTGTCCATGACAGCCTTATGCGAAGAATACTTAAGGGTTATGGGGGTGGATGGCGGGCGACTTTTGGCCGTGAAAGTACCGCTTCCCTGTCCCGCAAATGTGAAAGGCGGGTATTAAATCACGTTTGGTGGTGTTGCTCAGCAGGTTCGATGAGTGGGTGAGTGAAAAGGTTTTTTGGAGCTGAAATAAGCGCATCGTTGGGCGAGTCGCCGCCTCGCAGATCGCCCATTTCATTAGTTGATCAGTGTTGGTCATCCTGCCGCCAAGCCCTTCCCCGCCCGCTCCAGATTGCGCCACAGCCACACAGGCAAGACATCAGGATCAAGGCTGTCGATCAGGTTCTTCAGCGCCAACCCCAACTCCGTATCGCCCTCGATCACCAGGCGTCTGCGAAAGAACAGCGTGTCCGGGTCTTCCTGACGGCTGGCCAGCAATAAAAACTCTCGCCAGTTGCCGCTGATGGTCACGTGCGCCGTGGCGTGCTCGGCAATTCGCAACCCCTCACGGCTCAGGGTCAAGTACCAGGACAAGCCGAGATCCGGGATCCGCAGGCATAACCAGCGCCCGCGCAACACTTCAAATTCGCCATCGCGCAACGGCTCGGCGAGGCAGCGATTGAGCGCCTGCTGCAACGCCAGGCGCTGCACCGCAAAGGGCACCCGGCGTACCAACGGCAGTAACCGGTCGGCGCCCTTCAACAGCCACTTTTTTCGGTTCAACACAGGCCGACCTCCTCGACGCGCAACATGCCGGCCTGGCCATGCCAGTAGCCATTGCAACCGTCGACGAACAACGGCGGTGTCTCGCCCAGTCGAACCCGCTGATAGGCGGCAATGACCTCGGCCATGCCCTGAGCGCGGGGGCTCAGACGCAACACGTCGGCACCGCAAGCTACCAACCCGGCGTAATCCGCCAGCAGATTGGTCACCTCGGCCGACATCGTTTGAATACCGTTAATGGTGAACAGCGCCTGCCCTTCCTGACTGGTCAGTGCCAGGCCGTCGGGGTAGTTGAGGCAGCAAAACCGGCAGTCGTCCTTGGGCAGGTTTTCCGCCCGGGCCGTAAAGCAGCGTGCGGAATAGGCCAAGGGCAAATGCCCATAGGCAAAGATCTCGACTTCCGGAACCTCACGGCCCAGTTCGCGCACCTGTTCGAGTACATCGCCAATCAGCGCCGCCGAACATTCCACGGGCGGCACCCATCGCGTCATCCCGCAGTCCAGCAGCTGCGCCAGCGTATGACCGTTGTACAGATTAAGAGCAGGACCACCCACGAAAGGCAACTTGCGCTCGGCCATAAACTGCACCGCGCCCATGTCGTTGGCTTCCACCAGCAACTGGCCGTTGTCGCAGAGCCGACGTAGGCTGGAGAGTTCGGACGCCGCTTCGATCAACGTCAAGCTGGAGAGCACCAACTGTGCCTGGCTGCATTCCTGTAACTCGCGCCCCAGCCCTAGCCATTGATCCAGTGAAAATGCCCGGCGTTTCGAGCACACGGTTTCCCCCAGATAAATCACATCCAGGGGCAAGGCCGACATCTCGGCGTAAAAGTGACTGAGTTGCTCTTTGTCCCAATAAAACAGGACCGGTCCAAGGCTGAGCTTCATGTCGCCTCCCTCATTGCCATGATCGATGATAAGCACCCAGGGTGGTCTGGCTGCCTTCGGACAAACCGGCCAGCACCCGCCGCCATTCCTCCTTGACCCGAAAACTGTCCGGCGAGCCACGATGGGCATCCAGTGCCGCGCGCCAGACACGGGTGACTTGTTCGACGTAGGCCGGACTGCGTTGGCGGCCCTCGATTTTTACCGCTTCGACGCCGATGGCCGTCAGTTCCGGCAGCAAGTCCAGCGTGTCGAGGCTGGTGGGTTCTTCCAGCGCATGAAAGCGTTTGCCGCCGACCAGGAAGCGGCCTTTGCACAGGGTTGGGTAACCCGCGGGTTCGTCAGGGGTGTAGCGGTCGATCAGCACTTCACTGAGCCGTGCGCTCAAGCCATCAGCGTCATCACTCCAGCGCACCGCCTTGGCTGGCGAACACACACCGCACAGGTTCGGCGACTCGCCGGTGATGTAGGAAGACAGATGGCAACGCCCTTCAGCCATGATGCACAAGCTGCCGAAGCCAAAGACTTCGATGGGCACCGGGCTACTCGCGGCGACCTGGCGCACCTGCGCCAACGACAACACCCGTGGCAGCACCGCGCGACGAATCCCGTAGCGCTGCGCATAGAACTCCAGCGCCGCGGCATGGGTTGCCGAGCCCTGCACCGACAGGTGCAACGCGAGTTGCGGATGCCGCTGGCTGGCGTAGTTGAGCACCCCAGGATCAGCGGCAATCAGCGCATCCACGCCGAAATCGGCGGCCCGATCGACCGCGCGTTGCCAGCGCTCCCAGCCCTTGGGTTGCGGGTATGTGTTGACCGCGACGTAGAGTTTGCGTTGATGCTGGCGGATGTGGGAGACCGCGGCGTCGAACTGTTTGTCGTCCATGTTCAGCCCGGCGAAATGCCGGGCATTGGTGTCATCGCGAAAACCGACATAGACGGCATCGGCGCCTTCGCGCACCGCCGCTTTTAGCGCAGGCAGGTTCCCTGCCGGGCAAACCAGTTGCATGGGTAATCCTCATGGAAAAACGCGTCTCGACCATCAATCGATGCCTGTGGCGCAGCGATCGAAAAAGGCGCTGCCAGTCTAGCGAGACCGGCAGGCCCAGCCTTGACGGCAATCAATTGCCATCAATGCATCAGGTCGGCGAAGGACAGGAACATGACCTTGTCGTGCTTGAGCACTTGCTGCTCGCACTCGATCACCGCCAGCCCGTCAGCCCAACACGCAGCGCTCAGCATGGCGGAGCTTTGCTGAGGGTGCAGCTCCACGCTTAACTGGCCGTTAGCGTCAGGAGTGAGCCTTGCCCGCAGGTACTGCCGGCGCTTGTTGCGCTGCAACCAGTCGAACCCGGCGGACACGGCCATTGGCACCGGCAACACGTCTTTCACGCCTTGAGCCCTAAGCAGGAACGGACGCACCACCACCAACGCGGTAATCAGCGCCGCCGAAGGATTGCCCGGCATACCGATCCAGGGTTTGCCGGCCACTTCGCCAAAGGCCAGCGGTTTACCCGGCTGAATGGCCAGTCGCCAAAAATTCAGGCTGCCGAGTTCCTCAATGGCCTGTTTGAGGTGATCTTCCTCACCGACCGAGACGCCACCGGAACTCAACAGCAGGTCGCACTCCGAAGACGCCAGGCTCAAGGCATGCCGGCTGGCCGCCAGCTCATCGGCCATGACGCCATAGTCATGCACCTCGACGCCCCAACCGCTCAACAACGCCGCGAGGCAGTAACGATTGCTGTTGTAAATTTGTCCGGGCGCCAACGGATCGCCCGGTTCACGCAGTTCATTGCCGCTGCTGAGCAAGCACACCTGCAACGGTCGATAGACCTCGATCCGCGCAATGCCTGCGCCGGCCAGCAACCCCACTTCCTGCGCGCGCAGCCGCTTGCCGGCCTTGAGCAATAGATCGCCTCGACGAACTTCCTCGCCTTCCTTGCGCACGTGATCGCCAGCGTTTACGGGCGGGAACCAAACACGCTCGGCCTCGATTCGGCAACGCTCTTGCGGCACCACCGTGTCGGCACCCGGTGGCAATGGTGCGCCGGTAAAAATCCGCACCGCCTGCTGCGCGAGCAAGGGCGAGTACGCCGAATCTCCTGCCGCAATTCGTCCGCCAATCGACAAATAGCCACCTTCCGGTGACAGCTCAGCGGCCCTGAGGGCATAACCGTCCATGGCACTGTTGTCCCAGGCCGGCAAGTTCACCGGGGAATGAATGTCCGCCGCCAGAACCCTCCCCAAGGCTTGATCCAGACCGATCTTTTGCATCAGGGGCGGCGGCGGTGCCTGCTCCAGCAGACGGCTGATGGCCTCGTCCACGGGCATCAAATGGCCGAGGTCGCACACCCGCCCGGTCATGAGCGTGTCTCGCAGGCGTCAACGACCCGCTGCTCCTGCGGTTTCAAATGCGGGGCGAAGTTGCACGGGCCGGTGCGACTGTCCAGTTGTTCGAGCAGGATCTGGTTCCAGGCGGTTCGACACGCTCCCGGCGAACCGGGCACGCAGCACACCAGCACGCCGTTGCTCATCCCGGCCAATGCTCGTGACTGCAGACTGGACATGCCGATTTCCGCCAGGGATACCTGACGGAACAGTTCGCCGAAGCCTTCCACGTGTTTGTCCAGCAACGGCAGGACCGCTTGTGGCGTGTTGTCGCGAGCGGTGAAACCGGTGCCGCCGGTCATCAACACCACTTGCACCTTGGGGTCGGCAATCCAGTGGGAGACCTTCGCGCGAATCTGATAAATGTCGTCCTTGACCAGATCACGGTCGATCAACACATGCCCGGCCGTTTGCAGCAAATCTGTCAGGGTCTGCCCCGAGGTGTCGGTGTCAAAGGTGCGCGTATCGCTGATGGTCAGCACGGCAATGTTCAGGGGTTCAAACGTGCGTTGCGCCAAATGGGCCATATCCAAGCCTTCCCGTAGATGAGGGTATGGCCCAAAGCCTGAACCGGAATGGCGAGCGAGCCTATTCCTCCAAGGAGGTACCTCGTCGGGGCAGTATCCCTCAAGGCGCCAAGCGGTTGCGTTGCCATACGCCATCGCGCAAACGGTAATCGAGACGGTCATGCAAGCGGTCGGCACGGCCCTGCCAGAACTCCAAACGGTCGGGCTGCAGACAATAACCGCCCCAATGTTCGGGCCGCGGGACGGTCTTGCCGGCGAAGCGTTGGGTGGTTTCCCTCAACAGCGATCCAAGCGCGGCCCGATTGGCCAACGGCTGGCTCTGCGGTGAAGCCCAGGCGCCCAAACGACTGTCCAGCGAACGGGAGTCGAAGTACGCATCCGACAGCGTCGGGGCGAGCCTGGACACCTGGCCTTCAATACGCACCTGACGCTCCAGCCCCGGCCAGAAAAAGGTCATGGCGGCATTCGGGTTAGCGGCCAGCTGCTGGCCCTTGTCACTTTGGTAATTGCCGAAAAAGGTAAAGCCTTCATCGCTAAAGCCCTTGAGCAGCAGGACCCGGCAGTGCGGGCGCCCTTCACTGTCGACCGTCGCCAACACCATGCTGTTGGCTTCGACAGGCGGGCACTCGAGGTCGCGGGCCAGTTGCATCCACTGCCGGAACATCGCCAGCGGGTCGTTCAGCGCAGACTCGTCTTGCAGGCCAAAAAGGGTGTAGTTGCGGCGCATTTGTGCCAGGGAAAGGGGCATAACGGTGATCTCCAGAAGGTTCTGCACAGTGTGCAAGGCACTGCGCAACACCACCTTGACCACCATCAACACTGAGCATGCCCACCTTTATTTGAGACGCAGACGCCGAGCCAGTTTGTGCAGGTTGCTGGGATCGATTTCCAGCAACCGCGCGGCGCTGGCCCAGTTTTCCCCGGACAGGCTCAAGGCCTGAAGAATTTTCTTGCGCTGGTAATCGTCAACCGCTTCGCCCAAGGGCTGGAACGGCGTATCAGCCGTATCCTCCAGGGGACTTTCGACCTCAGCGCCCTGCCCGCCCATGGCACTGTCGAGATCCATAATCTCGGGTTCCAGCGTCATGATCAGGGTACGACTCGTGCCGCGACTGAGCTGCTTCAACGCGGCTCGACTGATCACATGTTCCAGCTCTCGCACGTTGCCGGGCCAGCTATAAGCCAGCAGCGAGCGCTCAGCCGACGGCGACAGACGCAAGCCGCGCAGGCCGAGCCGCGCCCGATTGAGCTCAAGGAAATGCCCGGCCAGCATCAACACATCGTTGCCCCGCTCGCGCAGGGGCGGAATCGGCACCGGATACACCGAGAGCCGGTGATACAGATCGGCCCGAAACAAGCCGTCGCGGATGCTGTCCGGCAGGTGCCGGTTGGTCGCTGCAATAATTCGCACATCGACATGCAACGGCTTGTCGGCGCCGAGGCGCTGGATCTCGCCGTTCTGCAGGGTGCGCAGCAGTTTCGCTTGCACGGCCAATGGCAATTCACCGACTTCATCGAGAAACAGCGTGCCACCGTTGGCGGCATCGAAACGTCCGGCACGGTCACTGGTGGCGCCGGAAAAGGCGCCTTTGACATGGCCGAACAATTCACTCTCTGCCAGAGACTCCGGCAAGGCAGCGCAATTGACTTGAATCAGCGGCTTGTGGCTGCGACGTGAAAGACGATGCAAGCGCCGGGCGAACAGCTCTTTGCCGACGCCCGTCTCGCCCAACAGCAACACCGGCAAATCGGAGTCGCCCAATACGTCCAGCTCATTGAGTAACTGCCGCAACACTTCACTCTGCCCCAGGATCTCACCTTCATCGATGGGCATCCGCAGGTCTTGCTGGTCACTGCGGGACAAGCGCAGGCTGCGGTTTTCCTGCTCAAGCCGGGTCACCCGCACGGCGGCTTCGATCTGCAAGGTACAGCGCTTGAGCTCTTCCCGCGCACGGCTGTCGAAGGTCCCGGCATGCAGCGCATCGAGGGTGATAGCGCCCCAGATCCGACCCTCCACATACAGGCTCACGCCCATGCAGTCATGCACCGGCAGCGGTTCGCCGACGTGGTTGTCGAGCAAGCCGTCATAGGGGTCCGGCAGGCGACTGTCGGGCTCGAACCAAGTGGGTTCGCGCGACGCCATGATCGCCGCCAGCCGCGGATGCTGGGCGATGACGAACCGGCGCCCCAACGCTTCATGCACCAGCCCCACCGTCGCGACCGGCCTCAGGCTGTCGTCATCCAGACGCAGCAATCCCACGGCGCCACTGTTGAAGTACTCGCGCAGGGTCTGGACCAGTCGTTGCAACCGCACAGCATTGGGCAACTCGACAATCAGGTCGGCCGCCAGGCTTTCACGCAGCATGGTAGTAATTACCCTCTATGGTTGGATTCACCCTAAAGCGTCAGGGTGTCTATCACCACAACTAAAAATTAATCGATATTTTTCAATACGTTAAATATGGCATGCCGGATGCAATAAGCCTGGGGAACCGTTGAAATCCAAACAAGGAACCCTGATGAGCCTGACCCTACTGGAACAAAGTCTTGGCCAACTGGCCTGCGACATTCCCGGCGCCACCCGGATTTTCCACACCTTCAAACTGGACTTCTGTTGTGGCGGGCATAAAAGCCTGCGTGAAGCGGCCCTTGGCAAAGCGCTCGATCCGGTGCTGATTGCCGATGCGCTGCACAGGCTGCAAGACACTGGCGAAACGCAACACGACTGGCGCAACGAACCGTCGGAGCTGTTGATCGCCCACCTTCTGGCGCGCTACCACGCCCGCCACCGCGAGCAGCTACCGGAACTGATCCGCCTGGCCCGTCGTGTCGAGCAGGTCCATGGTGCGCGCAGCAGCTGCCCCAACGGACTGGCCGACCTCCTGACGGACATTCAGCAAGAACTCGAAGGCCACATGCTCAAGGAAGAACAAGTGCTCTTCCCGATGCTGCAGCAGGGCATCGGCCCTCAGGCCGCTCCGCCGATCCAGGTGCTGCGTTTTGAACATGATCAACATGGCGAAGCGCTGGAGAGGCTGCTCGCGCTGACCCACAACATCACCCCGCCTGCCGATGCCTGTAACACCTGGCGTGCCCTTTATCGTGGGCTGCTGGAGTTTCGAGATGACCTGATGCAACACATCCATCTGGAAAACAACGTGTTGTTCATTAACGCCCTGAACCCTCGCCATTGATCGATTGCCGGTCACACCCAACCCGCGCCAGCCAACCGGTTGACGCGGGTTTTGTCTGTCAGGGACGGCGTGCGATCAAACGTGCCAATAAAACATGGCCTTGGCCAGGATCACGATCAACACCATGTGCCCGAGGATGCTGCGGCGAATCCAGCGGGCGCGGGTCGAGGTCAATCGTGCGCTTTTCAGCCAATACGCCAGCAGGAAGTAATGGCCGATGATGCTCAGGGCCAAGACGATCTTCAGGCTCAGCAACGTGCCGAAGCTGCTGGCCAGCGGCTGACTCAATACGCCACGGTGCTGCCACGCCAGGCTGATGCCGGCGCCATACAACAGCAACACCACGCCATGCAGCACCTTGCGCGAACGCACTGCGATTGCCTGATCCGCCGTCGTTTGCGCGGTAGCCGCCAACGGCTGGCGGGCGTGGTGCCAGATCACCACCTCGAAAAACAGCGTGCCGATGAAGGCAATCGCCGCCAGCAAGTGGGTGACCAGTAAAAAGGGATACATCACCGGCAGCCTCCATCAGTTCGCGTGCTTATCCCGGATGACCGTCCACCCGGGCCTGCAGCAGCATCGGCCCGTAGCGCCAGGCGTACAGCGCAAACGCCAGCGCCCAGCACAGACCGGCCAGCCACAACGCAGGCAAGGGAAAGAACAAGATCAACACGACCCGGCTCAGGCACGCCAGGTTGAGCAGAATGAACGCCAGGGTCATGCCCGACGGCGGCTCCAGCGCTCGGCCGGTATGCCCCAGGCTAACCCGCGCGATCATCGCCAACACCAGTCCGCCCATGGCACCGATCGTCAGGCAATGCACCGCCAGACTCGGGTTCATCGGCACGCCGAAATGCCACAGCGCCATCCCGAGACAGGCCACCGCCAACCAGCCATAAGCCAGGTACAACGACCACAGCAACGGCACGCGCCAGAGTGCGCGATCATGCCAGCGCACCAGACGCACTAGATGCGCTGCGGCCAACACGGCGAACAACAGGCCCACCCAGAGAGTGGGCTCAAGCGCAGGTCCGGCGGCATATAACAAGGCCACGAGGGGTGAACCAACCAGCAGCAGCCAATCCAGCCAGGGCCAAGGAGCAACGCCCTCGACCTTGCCGAGGCCGCGCTGGATGAAGAACGGAATGACCCGCCCACCGATCAACCCCATCATCGCCGCCACCAGCCAGAGACCGGTGAGCACGCCTTGACGCTGCCAGCCTTCATGACCTTCGACCAGGCCGTACAGGGACAATCCGTCGGCCGCCGCTAACAACAGCAACACCACTGCAATCGGGTAGTTACGTGTCTGCCGCACCTTCCACAAGGTGAACCCCATGAGCGCGGCCACCGCCAGCGGAAACGCCAATTCCAGCACCGCAAGCACCGGCCACGGTGCATTGACCAACCAGGCTACACGCGCCAACAACCACAGCAACGCCAGCGCGGCCAGCGGTTGCCCGCTGATGCCGGGGCGACCGGTCCAGGTCTGCACGGCCGTCAGCAGAAAGCCCGCAATAATCGCCAAACCGAATCCGAACAGCAATTCGTGTCGATGCCAGCCCAGCCACCCACCCGCCGGCTGCCAGCCGGAAAGCGCACCACTGAAGGCGGCCAGCCAAAGCGGAATGGCCAGCACGGCCAAGAGGCAGCCCGCGAGGAAGAACGGCCGAAAGGCCAGACGTAACAGCGGCGCGATTGCCATCGCTTTACGGCGGTCAAGCACTTGCATAAAGCCACTCCTTTACCTTGCTGCTGACCTGGCGCTCACCCGCAAGCGCCGAGGTCAATACGTGGGTCAATCATCGGGTATCAGCGATCAATTGCCTTTGTCGCAGATCAAGTGTGCAAGGGGCGTGCCCCGCTGACGCTCTGCGCCGGGGCAGGCTCTCATCCCCCGTAGTGGTCATCCACTCAGGGTTCAAATGACCATTTAGTGGTCATTTGAACCCTAACGCTCATGGTCTTTTTTACCCTTCTGTTTAACAACCCCACTAAACAAGGACTTCCAGGCATGGCCCGCGTTTTGCTCAAGCTACGGGAATCAAAGAAACCTTGCTCCCTCTCGATCCTTAGGAGTCATCATGAAAAAAGTCATCCAGCCACTGGCCTGGTTTGTGGTGCTGACCTCGGTCCTGGCGTTGGCCAGCGGCGTCTCTCTAGGCCTCGTTTGACTTGATAGCCGCCCCCTTCTCAACCTTTAGGATGAATTCTTATGGTGCTTCATCGCGTCCATCACCAGATTCTGCGCAGTCATCATTTGTTCGAGCCGTTGAACGAAGAACAGCTGGATGAATTAATGAGTACCAGCCACTTGCTGAGTATCGACAAAGGCGAGCCGTTGTTCCGCCAGGGTGAGCCGGCTGACTCGTTTTATTTCATAATTGCCGGGGCGGTGAAAATCTACCGACTGACACCGGATGGGCAGGAAAAAGTGTTTGAGGTCATCAGCGATCGGCAAACCTTCGCCGAGGCGATGATGCTGATGGACACCCCGAACTATGTGGCCTCGGCCGAGGCGATCTGCCCCACTCAGCTCTACCGGTTATCCAACAACACCTACATGCGCCTCCTGCAGAGCAATAGCCGACTGACCTTTGCACTGCTCGGCAAGCTCTGTGTTCGCTTGCATCAGCGGGTCAACGAAATCGAAACCCTGTCACTGAAAAACGCTACCCACCGGGTCGTGCGCTATCTGTTGACTCAATTAGTGCGCCAGCAAACCGTTGACAGCCAATTCGAACTGCCGATGGCCAAGCAACTGATTGCCGGGCATCTGTCGATCCAGCCGGAAACCTTTTCGCGGATCATCCGTCGCCTGATCGATGAAAACATCATCACGCAGGACGGTCGCCAGATCGCCATTCTTGATCGTCTGCGCCTGGAACAGTTCGAGTGAGCGCCATGCCCGTCTGTTTGTATTGCCAACACGCCAACCCACCACAGGAATCCGAATGCAGCCAATGTGGCATGCCCCTGCCGGTATTG
Organism: Pseudomonas sp. MDT1-16; assembly: GCF_054898115.1. Lineage (NCBI taxonomy): Bacteria > Pseudomonadati > Pseudomonadota > Gammaproteobacteria > Pseudomonadales > Pseudomonadaceae > Pseudomonas > Pseudomonas sp. MDT1-16. The sequence goes on along the minus strand of NZ_CM142717.1, from coordinate 2,807,243 downwards.
GCCGCACATGCGGCGCAGCGTCGACTGCGCCGATTCATGGGGTTCTGCATCGGTTTGACGATCTTCTGCGTGACGATGTTTTTCTGGCTGCCACGCAGCATCTCCTGAAGACTGCACAAATCCCCTGTAGCAGCTGGCGCAGCCTGCGTTCGGCTGCGTAGCAGTCGTAAATCCTGAGCCCACGGTATTCCTGAAACACCGCGGTGAATGGTTTTTACGACTGCTTCGCAGCCGAACGCAGCCTTCGGCAGCTGCTACAGGGGAAGTCTGCCTCAAGGTTGCGTCAACTGGCGATACAACTGTGGCAAGCGCAGGGGTAATTGCTCGGGCTGGCGGATCAAGGTGTAGCCATTGGCGCCGAACATGTACGGCAGGTAATCCCCGGCTTCGCGATCAATCGTGATACAGAACGGCGTCAACCCCTGACGCCGCGCCTCCAGCACCGCCTCGCGGGTGTCTTCAACACCGTAGCGTCCCTCATACAGATCCAGATCATTCGGTTTGCCATCCGTCAGCAGCAGCAACAGTTTGCTGCGTCGTTTGCTCTTGCCCAACAGTTGGGTGGCCTGGCGAATGGCGGCGCCCATGCGCGTGTAATAACCCGGTTTAAGCCCTTGAACGCGACCTCGGGTGTTGTCGTCATATCGCTGGGTGAAGGACTTGAGTTCCTGCATGCGCACTTGCTGACGACGCAGCGAGGAAAACCCGTACAGGGCGAAATCATCGCCCAGCACCGACAGGGTTTCGCCGAACAGCAGCAAGCTGTCGCGAATCACATCAATCACCCGGTGCTCATCGTTCAAGTGGGCGTCGGTGGACATCGATACGTCGGCCAGCAACAGGCACGCCAGGTCGCGGCGTGTCTGTCGTTGTTCCATGAACAAACCTCGTTCCGCACACTGGCCATGCTCGCGTTCAACGTGAAAGTCCAGCCAGGCCTGCATGTCCAGTTCAGACCCTTGAGGTTGCTGGCGTAACCATTGACGGTCATTGCGCAAATGCTCGAACTGGCGGCGCAGACGGAGCGCCGAAGCCTTCAGTCGTGGCGGCAATGGTTGTGCCTCACTGTCGCGGGGCACCATCATTTGCAGATTGACGAAGCCGTCCTGCATCTGCTGTTTGCGATAGTCCCACTCCGGCAACTTGATGCCCTCGCCCAGGGGAATATCGTCGACATCGGCGGGCGGCAAATCCAGGTGCAGCTTGAGACCGCCGCCCTTGCGCAGACGGGTGCGCGACAGCGTCAATTCGTCCAGGTCGTCGGCGACCCTGGCGGCGTCCGGGTCTTCGCTGTCGTCCGACCAGCGATCCAGATCGACGTGTTCGCTCCAACTGAAGAGGTTTTCCAGACGCACTACCAGCAGCCCTCCTTTGCTGGTGCTTTCATCGATCCGCGTGGCGCGCTTGCGTCCGCTTTTCTGTTCGCCGGGAGGGGTGGCCAGATGATCTTCCGCGTCTTGCGATTCTTCGAGATCCCCCGCTTGGGGGCTTGCGAGGTGCAGCGGCGGATACAACCACAGCGGCAGCGGCCAGGCCGCCCGTTCGCTGCGGGGAAAATGTTCGACACTGCCGGGGTCGCACAGTGCCTGGCGCAAGGCCCGCTCCAGCGCCGCTTCGCCGCCCTTCAACGAGGCGGGATCCGGGCGCAATTGCAGATGAGCATCGACCAGCCGTTCGTAGCGCGAACGCAACGCCGGGTAACGTTGTAAAAGGATTTGTGTCCAGCGTTGATTATCTCGCCCCCAGTGGCGCATCTGCCCGGCCTGGGCCGCCAGCAGCGCCAGCCAGCGATACAGCTCTTGATTCAACGCGGCATCCGGGTACACCGCGAGGCTCGACGGCAGGCGAAGGTTCGTCTCGTCGCACCACGCCAATGGCACTTGTTTGCAGGTGCCGGCGATCTGCTGCAGCACGTTGCGCCGCAACAGCAGATCGCGGTCGCTGGCGGCTTCGACACCGATGCCACTGGCGCCGCCCATGGCGCGAAACAGCAGCGCCAGCGGTCGCTGCTGGTTGATCAGTTCGACGCGGGCCTCGGGAAAGTCCGGGCTGGCGCGGCGGGTGATGAAGCGATGCCAGACACTGCCGACCCACTCTTCCAGTTCGACGGTAAAGGCCATGGTTTTTCCCCTCTGAAAACCAATGTGAAACGGCCCGCTGTACCAGCCGGGCCGTCCTCCTCCGGGATGTTATTGACTCACGAACGAACAGCGGAGGCGGCAGTCGCAGTGATCCCCACTGGCACCCGTCGCTTGAAGCTGAACAGGTAGCAGAGCAGCCCTGCGAAGAAACCGAGACCGGCGCCCAGACGAGCCCAGAACAGCACTTGCAAATGATCGACAGTGGCCATGAACGGTAACGCGACGCCATCCACCGGCCAGCGTTGCAGGTAGATCTGCACGACACCGGCAGCGGTGAGTAACAGCGTGATCATCACCATCGACAGAGTCATCAGCCAGAAACCCCAGATCTCGAGTTGCTGCGAACGCTCGTCCGCTGCCTCGCCAAGCCCGCGCAGTTTCGGCATGGCGTAGCTGATCAAGGTCATCACGATCATCGCGTAAGCACCGTAGAAGGCCAGGTGACCGTGAGCCGCCGTCAGTTGCGAACCATGGGTGTAGAAGTTGACCGGAGCCAGGGTGTGCAGGAAACCCCAGACGCCGGCACCGAAGAACGCGGTGACCGTGGTGCCCTTGGCCCACAGCGTGGCAGCGCGGTTCGGGTGGTCCCGGCGCCGGTTCTTGACCATGCTGAAGGCGAAAATCACCATCGCCAGGAAGGGTAGCGGCTCGAGTGCCGAGAAGATTGAACCGACCCACAACCAAACCTCAGGCGCACCGATCCAGAAGAAGTGGTGACCGGTACCGATGATCCCCGTTATCAGCGCCATGGCGATGATCACGTAGAGCCATTTTTCCACGACCTCCCGGTCTACACCGGTGATCTTGATCAGCACAAAGGCCAGCATCGACCCCATGATCAGTTCCCACACGCCTTCTACCCAAAGATGCACCACCCACCACCAGTAGAACTTGTCGCGGGCGAGGTTGCCGGGGTTGTAGAAGGAGAACAGGAAGAACACCGCAAGCCCGATCAACCCGGTCATCATCACCATGCTGACGGTGGTCTTGCGCCCTTTGAGCAAGGTCATGCCGATGTTGTAGAGGAAGCCCAGGCACACCACCACAATGCCCATCTTGGAAATGGTCGGCTGTTCGAGGAACTCTCGACCCATGGTCGGCAGCAGCTCGTTGTGGGTCAGCTTCGCCAGGCCGGCATACGGCACCAGCAGGTAACCGAGAATCGTCAGCACACCCGCGGCGGCGAACACCCAGAACAGGATGATCGCCAGCTTCGGACTGTGCAATTCGCGGTCGGCCTCTTCCGGAATCAGGTAGTAGGCAGCCCCCATAAAGCCGAACAATATCCAGACGATCAGCAGGTTGGTGTGCACCATCCGCGCCACGTTGAAGGGGATGATCGGAAAGAGAAAGTCTCCGATCACGTATTGCAGGCCCATGATCAAACCGAACAGTATCTGACCGAGAAACAGGATCAGGGCAAACACGAAGTACGGTTTGGCCACGGCTTGCGAGGCGAATTTCAGATGCGGATTAGCAATGCTCATCGCTTAGCCCTCCTTGTTTGGCGGCCAGCCATTGGTGTTGATTTTCGAGCTCCATTTGAGGAACTCGGCGATGTCATCCACCTCCTGGTCACTCAATTTGAACTGAGGCATCGCGCGCCGGCCCGGTACGCCCAGTGGCTGCATTTTCATCCAGGCATGCAGGAAGGGTTTGAAGCCCGCCTCCCCGCCGCGCCGCTGGAACACGTTGCCCAGCTCAGGCGCGAAGTAGGCGCCCTCACCCAACAACGTGTGGCAGCCGATGCAGTTGTTTTGCTCCCAGACCAACTTGCCCCGCTCCACTGATTCGGTTAACAGCGCTTCATTGCTGCGCTCTGGAAAGGTCTGTTCCGTGTGATAGGTCAAAGCCAGGAATATCAGGAAGAAGAAGATGCTTCCCCCAAAGTAAATATTCCTGGCCATGCCTTTGGTGAAGGTGTCTGACATGGTCGCTTCCTCTTTGCTAGGCGTGTCCATGATAGGAAGCGAAGGGTTGAAACCTGCTTGATGGCGATCAAGAAAGCCAGATGGTTCTGGTCGGGTCTTCGTTTCAAGAAGCCGGGCGCCTTACCTGTGGCTAAGGAACGTGTTCCCCTCGATCCGGATTACCGGAAGCGTCCTACGCTAAATATCGATTCGTCTGACTGCGCCGATTGGTAGATCCACGCAAAGTCCCGTGCTTACAAATAGACACAGGGACATGTGGATGCTCAGCGATGCCAAGCAGGTCGCTTTCAAACTCGACATTGACGGTTTTTCCCACGACCTTCAGGTACTCAAATTCCGCGCCAAGGAAGCGCTTAACCAGCCCTACGAAGTCAAACTCGAATTGGTCAGCGAACGCCCCGACCTGGACCTCGATTCTCTGCTGCATCGCTCGGCTTTTCTGAGCTTCGGTCCTGACGGCGCCGGCATTCACGGGCAGATCTTTGGAGCCGCCCAAGGCGATTCAGGCAAACGCCTGACCCGCTATCAGATGACCCTGGTGCCCCAACTCGCCTACCTCACCCACTGCCACAATCAGCGTATTTTCCAGCACCTGACCGTGCCGCAGATCATTGCAAAAGTACTGAAAGACCAAGGAATGCAGTCCGATGCCTGGCGCTTCCAACTCAGCGCCGAGTACCGGCCACGGCTGTATTGCGTGCAGTACGAAACCGGACTGCATTTCCTGCAAAGGTTGTGTGAGGAAGAAGGCCTGCACTTTCATTTTGAGCACAGCGCCGATGGGCATGTGCTGGTGTTCGGCGACGATCAAACCAGCTTCTCGAAACCCTCCCAGTCAACCGCGTACAGGCCAGGCAGTGGCATGGTCGCCGGAGCGCCGGTGATCGACCGTTTCAAGCTGCGACTGGAAACCCGCCCGACCCACGTCAGCCGTCGTGATTACGACTTCGAGAAACCGCGCCTGCAACTCGACAGCGAGACTAAAAACCCGCTGCTGCCGCACCTTGAGGATTATGGATTCCCAGGTCAGTTCACCCATCGTGAGCGCGGTAAACATCTGGCCAATCTGGCGCTGGAACGCCACCGTGCCGATTACCAGCAAGCCGAAGGGCGTAGCGATCAGTGCGCCCTGCGCAGCGGCCATTTTGTCGAGATGACCGAACACCCACGCGCTGACCGCAATGGCCTGTGGCTTCTGACTGAAGTCGAACATGTTGGCCTGCAACCCCAAGTGCTTGAGGAGTCAATCACCGACAGTAGTCCGCAGGATGGTTTCAGTCAGGGCTACCGTAACCACTTCGTCGCCACTCCTTGGGACGTGATATTCCGACCGGCCCTTGAACACCCCAAACCCAAAATGACGGGCAACCAGCAGGCGGTCGTCACCGGCCCGCCCGGTGAAGAGATCTACTGCGATGAATACGGTCGGGTAAAGGTTCAACTGCCGTGGGACCGAGAGGGTCAGCACAGCGAACAATCGAGCTGCTGGCTTCGGGTCGCTACCGGTTGGGCCCATGACCGCTATGGCAGCGTGCTGATCCCTCGGGTTGGCATGGAAGTGCTGGTGGGATTCACCGACGGCGACCCCGACAAACCCTTCGTCCTTGGCTGTATGCCCAACGCCTCAACCCCCGTGCCACTGGATTTGCCCGCCGAGCACACTCGCAGCATTTTCCGTAGCCAGAGCAGCCCCGGCGGTGGTGGATACAACGAACTGCGCATCGAGGACAGAGCAGGCTCAGAGGAAATAGCCCTGCGTGCCCAGCGCGATTTCGTCCAACTCGTGCTCAATGATGAACGCATTCAAGTCGATAACCAACGCACCGTGGTGGTCGGCGGTATCGCCAGCCATGACCTGCGTGGCGAAGAACAGCACCTGACCCACGGCAACCGCCTGACGGAACTCAAACAGGACGATCATCTGTTGGTTCACGGCGACCGCCACGTCCGAACCACCAATCACCTGCTCAATGCCACCCACCAAATTCACCTGGGCGCCGGGCAGCAAGTCGTCATCGATGGCGGAGCGCGCCTGTCAGTCCAGGCTGGCGGTCACTGGCTGACGCTGGGGCCGGAAGGCATTTTCAGCAGTGTGCCGATTCTAGTGGGCGGCGCCCCGACCGTGGGTCTACCCGCCGAGCCTCTGATGCCGGGAGCCTTGCCCCTGCTGAAAGTGACGTTCGATGCGATCCAGCAACGCCATGCGTTGATTTCAACCCGCGCTTCTCGCTGCCTGATATGCGAGGCCGCTCAAGCATGAAGCTTTTGACCTCATTGCCTGAAGACCTGCCCTGGAGCGAGCAACAGGCTTTCCTGTTGCTGGACGGTGCGACCTTGAGTGATTTGCCGGAGCGCTTGAAACAACTGAGTCCCGGCGCCACCACCGTCGCGCTGTATGACTGTGCGCCGTTCACTGCGCTGCGGGATATCTCACCGCTGCTGGTGGCGATCGAACAACCTGACGAACCGATTTTTCAGTTCTATCTGCAACAGGCGCACGAAGAGTGGGGCGTGATGCTGTTCAGCACCGCTCCTGCGCATGACGTCGCCCAACACTTACGCAAACTGCTGACCGTTGAATTGCCCGAAGGTCTGCCGGTGGTCCTGCGCCTGGCCGATGCGGCAGTGGCGCAGGCACTGTTTGGCAGCGGCGATCAGCGATTGTTTGGGCCTCTGTCCTGTGTGGTAACCGCCGACGGTGTCGAGGTTAATTGGCAACAGCACCAACCCCGGCTGGCCGAGTGCCCTGAATTGCTAACGCCCTATCGCCTGAGCGCAGAACAGAATTCGGCGCTGGACCATGCTGATCGGCGTCGCGTATTGCTCGAACTCGACGCTCATCTGCTCAGGCACTTCCCCGAACTCCTTCGCGGCGAAAGCGTGTCTGAACGTTGGCCAATGCTCGAACAACTGGAGGCCGAAGCCAGCGCCCTGGGCCTGGATGCCCCGTCCGGGCTGCTCTATTACGCCAATGTCATGGCCCGGCTGGACGGATCTCCCCTAGGCCAGCATCCCGAAATCAATCGATTGCTGCATAACCCCTCCCTGCAACCCATCGGCGAGCGCATCGTACTGGCCGCTGACCTGGCCCGCCAATGGGCAAATGAACGAGGTCGTCCATGAACAAGCCACACCCTGCCGACCTCGCGGCGGCCGCCGCCTCCAAAACCGCCATCGGCTCACCCGGTGCCTGCCCCTTGCGCCAAACCCACGTGCAGTTGTTGCCCTTGCGTTACGGACTGGTGGAAAAGCCCCTCGACCCGAGTGCCGAACTGAAGCTGCCGTATACCCTGACGACCCGCCCGCTGGGCATTCGCATGCTGCGCGATGGCTGGTTGTACGTCATCGACAGCGTGACCGGCCATCTGCACGAGTATCAAGTACTTAACGGACTGGTCAGCGCCTTGCTGCACAAGGGCGCCAAGGTTGCCGACGATCAGCGCACGCCCATCGAAGAGCGTCCTGCTCTGGTGTTTTCAAGACGCAGCACGCTGCATGTGACCTTCGCCGAAGTGCAGTGGACGGTGGCCAAATGCGCTCAAGTCACTGACAGCCGCGAGGAACGCGAACACTTCATGCAGGCCGTCGATCTCGGCCCGGTGCATTGCCAAACCGGTGGCGAGCATCTGCTGACGGTCGCGCAAGGCAAACAGTGGCTGGCGGAGATTGCGACCGATCCGGCCCGGCAGGCGCAAGCCGCGCAAGACCGCGCGGAACAGGACACCGAGTCGCCGTCGGACGCCGTTCTAATGCCGACGGTGCACGTCAGCGATGCCCCCGAGCACGAACGTGAACCCTACTTATGGGAACAACCGCGGCGCTTTCGCGAGGCGCACATTGGCGAGTTTCTCGGGCGGGTGCGCCCGGCTTATCAGGACGACACCCTGTTCCTTGTGGTGCACGACGACCTCGGCGTGCTGCGCGACCTGGCCGAGTATCAGGACACCGTGGTCGGCTGGGTCGACAACTGGAGCAATGCCGACCATAACGAACGCGATTACCTGTTGGCCTGTTTTATCGAGTCCCTGAGCCAGCTCAGTCCGGCCGATATCGGCAACCTGGCCGAGGCCAGCAACGATCCGCGAGTCCAGGCGCTTTTTGACGATCTGGAACAGTTGCCCGAACCGGATCGGGAGCACACCCGCAAAGCCTTGCTGGATTACCTGAACAAGGGCGGCAAGGTCGAATCGCTGGACGCTCCCGTGCCCCCGGCACTGGAGCAGGCGCGTAAAGAAGCGCATGCCGAAGCGTTCAAATTCGCCAAGTACCAGGGCGCCACACCCGACTTCACCGCCCACAGTCGCGCCAGTGACGATGCAGACCGCCGTTACTACACGCGCCAACATTTCAAGGTCGCCCCCGACGATTTCGTCGAACGTCACCTCGATACCTTGATCAAGCTCGGCCAAGAGCAAAACAAACGCATCGTGGATGTGCTCGAAGGCTCCAGCTTCAGTGGTAAGCGCGGGGTCAATGATTTCATCGACCGCCCGGCCATGGACGCGGCGCTGTTTCAGCATCGTGACGACCTTGGTCGCTGGAACCGCTTGCTCGAACGCATCACCGCTGACCGTACGATGATGGTATGTGCCGGTCGCTTCCATCGCTCGGCCTGGTACTACGACGCGCAGGATCGACAGCAACTCCACCAGGCCTTCACCGCCGAATACGCCTGCCTCAAGGACATCTGCCGCAGTGACCACGCGAGCGAAATCCTCCTCGGTTATCTGGAGAAACACCCCGAACTGACCCGGCCACTGTTCTACACCTTGCCCCTGCGTCTTCAGCCAGAACGGGCCGCGCAATACGCCACGTTGTTCAACGCCGGCATGGGGGTGTTCAACAACCTGCCGCACTGGTTGGGCGAGCTGCAGAAAATCGAACAAGCGCACCTGCCGGCCCTCGACGACCTGCCCGAGCATACCCGCGCTGTCGCGGACGCGGCGCAGCACAGCCTCAGCCCGGCGCTGAACCTGGGCCTGAGCCGGGCGCTGGAAGGGTTCGACCTGTCGGCAGAGAAAATCCCCGACCTAGACGAGCTGTTCAGTCGTCTGCCCAAAGCCTTGTCGGGGCGGATACTCGATGCGGCAAAAACCACCGGCGTGACCTTTACTGTCGCCAGCCCGGCGGAACATGCGGCGCTGCAAACCAACCTCAAGGAACTGCTCAGGGAGCGCGACTATCTGAAAACCCTGACCCGCGAACGCAACCAGCTCACCCACAACAAAAACCGGGCGGGGCACAAGACGCCACGGGCGGTGGAGTTGCAGGGCGAGATCGTGCGAGTACGCGGGCAGTTGACGCAACTTGAAGGCCGGTTGGCTGGGGCGCTGAGCCCGATTGCGGAGCTGCCGGATCAGTCGGCGCGCCTGTACGGCGCAACGCAGGCTCGGGCGGGGGTGACGGTGGTGTTTCCGCCGGCGCAGCAGTTGGAGGTGCGGAGTTTGTTGAAGGATATTCGGCTGGGGGTTCAGAGTGTGCCGAATGCGAAGTTGATTCGGAGCGAGGGGATGGGGTTGTTGGTGTTTTTGGTGCAGGGGGTGAATTTGGTGGGAGTGTTCAAGGAGACTTTCAAACAGTCTAGAAACGAGAGAGCTATAGGCCCATTGCTTGCGGCGGCGGCTGCCACTGGATCTGCTGGATTCACAGCGGCACAAAGCCTTTTGGATACAGCCCTTAAATCACGTAGCAGCGAACTTGTTGCAGGACTTCAACGCCATGCGTTACTAAATGTGCATGTGCAGATGGGGAAAATGCATGTCGGTTTGGGTATCTTTACCTACGGCTTTGGTCTCGCATCTTCAATGACCAGCCTCAATACCCAACACAAAAATTGGCAACAAGCGACGCGAAGCGGAAATAGCGCAGCTCAGAGTAGTGCAGCGCTCGCCACGGCAGGGGCAGCCGGCATGACGACCGTCAATGCCTATGGCTTTGGTCATACCTTACACGCGGGATCCACCGTGCTGATGGCAAAAAACACTGCCGCAAGGACCGCCGCCTGGGCCGCGGCGGGCACACGCCTCTCCACCGTATTCTTCCGCTTCAACCTCGCGGGAGCCCTGTTCACCGTGCTGGAACTGGGTGGCACCTGGCTGTTCAACCGTTACAACCTCAGCGCCCACGATAAGTGGCTGAAAACCACGCCATGGAGTCTGGACACCGATCATCGCGGCGACCATACCCTGGATGAATACCAACGCTATCTGGCCTATTTGCTTCACGCCTCGTATGCACAACTGGGTCCGAACAAGCATGACTCCTGGCTGAAAGACCTACTGTTAAAGTCCAAGCCCAAAGACATCCATCTGGTGCTGCCAGGGCTCAAGCTCAATGATTTTCAGCCGCCCCTGAGCGGTCAACCGGCTCATCGCCTGGGGATCGGCGCCCACCGTCTTTCCGTTCCTCTCCACAGTCGTGGTGTACCGCGCGAGCGCAAGGACGTCATCAGTGAAGAAGTCGCAAACAGCCTGCGCATCGTGCAAGCAGGACCTGACCGGCTGGTGTTATGCCTGCAATATCCATCGGATCCTGATGCCGAATTTACCCCTGCCTCCGAAACGCTGGAGCTGGCGGTCTGTATCCAAACCTTGAACGCCAACGGCGCGTGGGTTTCTCACATTCGGGTCATTCGCCTGAACCCTTGGGGTGACGGCCGCTTCCGGCGTTGGCCCCTCCATCCGTTACCGAGCATCCACCGTTGTTGCTGGTTGAAACCCATCTGCTGGAGCTGGCCGACCATGCCGCACAACCTTGATAAGCCGATGCCTGCACCGCACCTGGAACAACCCCGAAAAGCGGGAGATGTGCAGCCGTTTCCCAGTGGGAGGATCACTTACCTTGCGCCTCTACCATTGCCGACAGCGTTGCCACCGCATGGTCCGCATATCGGTGAGTTAAATGAGGTGTTTATGGATTTCGGGGTGGGATCTCCCCAAGTATTTATGTGGAAAATGACACTGGGAGGCCCGTTCACGCTGGCTTGCATGTTTGTTTTTTTGTTCCCATTGTTTAGTTTTTTTTTCGGTCTCGTTTTGGGATATGACTGGCTGTATTCCTGGGAATTTGCGGAGGATGTTTTCCTTCCCGCTTCTGAGCTCGGAATCCAAACCAGTTGTTTAACCCTGCTCATCGGCCTCGGCGTCTGGAACCATAACCACAACAAACGCGCCGCCATCATCCCCACCCGCTTCAACCGCCAACGCCGCGAAGTCTGCTTCATGCCCGAAGACGCCACCGAACCGCTCTTCGTCCCCTGGGAATCCCTCTCGGCCTGGGTCATCGAAGCCCAAGGCGCCACCCAGTACGGCATCCACCGCCAATACGGCATGGGCATCGGCTTCCAGCACGGCGAGACCCTGACCAGCGTCGAATTCCCCTGCTTCGGCCTCTCCCTGGCCATCAGCCACTGGGAAGCCATCCGCGGTTACATGGAATACGAAATCCACGATCTCAAATCCATTCAGGACCCGCTAGACCTGCAAGGCCCCGACGATCCACCCCACGAAGGCCTGCACACCTTCCGCAACGCCCGCGCGCGTATGCATCAGCAAATCCGCGACGGCCAACGTGGTCGAGTGTCCGGCTTCTTCTGGTACCTGTACCACGTCATGACCCTGTGGACTATTCCCAACCACCTGACCGAATGGGAAATCCGCCGTCTCCAGAAAATGGGCCAACAGGCGTTGCCCGAGGCGATGCGCCAATGGTCGGAACCGCTTCCGAAGGGACAATGGGCGAAGCCGAGCGAAGAACTGCTGCGCCTGAGCGCGCACGTTCGCTCCCTGCACAAACGTCAGCCGCGCCGACCGATCACCGAGATTTTTGCCGAGGTACAGCGCACGAATCCGACCGACAAACGTCGCGCATGAGTTGTTTTTTCAATGTATTTGCTCCGATGTCCGAAACACTGGAGCTGGCCGTCTGCATCCAGACCTTGAACGCCAAGGGGGTGTGGGAATCGTTGACTGACGTTATTCACCTCAACCCGCGCAGTAAGGGCCATTTCCCTTCGTTGCCCCGTCAATCCGTTACCGAGCATCCACCGTTGTTGCTGGTTGAAACCCATCTGCTGGAGCTGGCCGACCATGCCCACCAAGATTGAAATGCCTCTGCCTTCCCCGCACCTTGAGCAATCCCGCAAAGCCGGCGATGTCGAACCGTTTCCCAGTGGGAGAATCACCTATCTCGCGCCGTTGCCATTGCCGACGCCGCTGCCGCCGCATGGTCCTCACATCGGGGAATTAAATGATGTGTACATGGACTTCGGGTTGGGATCACCGCAAGTCTTTATGTGGCAGATAACATTGGGCGGGCCATTCAGCGGCGCATTTATGATTGCATTCCTGTTTCCCCTGATTGGCGGCTTCATGTTTTTTTTATTCGGGATGGGTTGGGACGATATTTCTCATGCCATACAAGGGATCTTCCATGCGTCCTACCCGCTAGCCATACAAACTGGCTTTTGGACCCTACTCATCGGCCTCGGCGTCTGGCACCACAACCACAAAAAGCGCCTCCACATCATCCCCACCCGCTTCAACCGCCAACGCCGCGAAGTCTGCTTCATGCCCGAAGACGCCACCGAACCTCTTTTCGTCCCTTGGGAATCCCTCTCGGCCTGGGTCATCGAAGCCCAAGGCGCCACCCAATACGGCATCCACCGCCAGTACGGCATGGGCACCGGTTTCCAGCACGGAGAGACGCTGACCAGCGTCGAATTTCCCTGCTTCGGTCTGTCCCTGGCCATCAGCCACTGGGAAGCGATCCGCGGCTACATGGAATACGAAATCCACGATCTCAAATCCATTCAGGACCCGCTAGACCTGCAAGTCCCCGACGACCCGCCGCACGAGGGTTTGCACACCTTCCACAACGCCCGTGCGCGCCTGCACCAGCAAGTCCGCGACGGTCAGCATGGTCGAGTGTCCGGCTTCTTCTGGTACCTGTACCACGTCATGACGTTGTGGACGATTCCCAACCACCTGACCGAATGGGAAATCCGCCGCCTCCAGAAAAAGGGCAACCAGGCGTTGCCCGAGGCGATGCGCCAATGGTCCGAGCCGTTATCGAAGGAACAATGGGCGAAGCCGAGCGAAGAACTTCTGCGCCTAAGCGCACAGGTTCGCGCCCTGCACAAACGTCAGCCGCGACGCCCGATCACCGAGATTTTTGCCGAGGTACAGCGTTTAAGTCCGACCGACAAACGTCGCGCTTGAATTGTTTTTTCAAGTTGGCTAACCGATTAACACCAGCGTCAGCCCCACAACGGTCGCCAACACCAGCGCCCAGCTCAACATCAAGCTGCGCCACAGGCGCGGTGCGTGGCGCATCTCCATGAAGCCGTCGGTGATCAGCCACGCCTTGCCGACCGCCACCAGCAAGATGGCAATCGACAGCAACCACGTCGCCCCGGCCTGCGCCAGCACCACGGTGCAGACGCTTAACGTCGCGAGCGCGGCCCAACAGACGAGCAAAAACCTGGAAACAGACATGAGAACCTCGTCAATTCAGAACATAGACCAGCGGGAAAAGCATGACCCAGATCAGATCGACCATGTGCCAATAGAGCACGCCGGATTCAAATCCACTGCGCGTGTTGGCGTCGTACAGGCCACGGCGAGAGCGCTCGGCCAGCCATCCTAGAATGACCATGCCGAGCACTACGTGGAGAAAATGAAACCCGGTAAGGATCCAGTAGAGGGTGAAAAACGTGTTGTGCTCAATGCCCAGCCCCGAGGTCAGCAAGTGCCGGTATTCCGTAAGTTTCAGCACCACGTAGACACTGGCGGCGAGCAACGCCATCAGCAGGAAGACGGCGCCGCGCCGGGACCGTGAGCGCCTGACTTGCTCTTGAGCCAGCGCGGCGAACAGCCCCGCGGTGAGCAGGCTCAGGGTCATCGCCAGCCCGGTTGAGGTGTTCAGCAATAGACGGCTTTCACTGAACATCTGCGGCTTGAGTGCCTGGGTTACGGCGAACGTCAGGATCAGGATGGCGAACACCGACAGCTCGGCCAGAATGAAAAACCACATCGCCAGATCGCCCGGCAAGTGGCGACGCGAGACGCCCGAGGACTCAACCGAAGTGGACATCAACCACGTCCATCAGCGCGGCAACGGTGAGCGGATCATCGCTCAGCGGCTCGGCCAGACAGGCCATGCAGGCCTCACGCGGGCTCATGCCGGAACGAATCATACGCGCCGTGAAAATCAGCAGTCGCGTTGAGGCGACCTCCTCCAGATCATGTTGATCGAGCCGCCGCAGCGCCTGGCCCAGCCTGACCACTTGCGCCGCCAGCGCGTTGTCCACCTGAGCCTCCCGGGCAACGATGCGTTCCTCATCGGCCACCGGCGGATAGCCGAAGCGCATCGCCACGAAGCGTTGCCGGGTGCTGGGTTTCATGCCTTTGAGCAGGTTCTGGTAGCCGGGGTTGTAAGACACCACGAGCATAAATGACGGCGGCGCCTTCAGCACTTCGCCGGTGCGTTCCAGGAACAGCTCCCGACGATCATCGGCCAGGGGATGTAGCACCACCACGGTGTCCTGGCGCGCCTCGACCACTTCGTCGAGGTAACAGATGCCGCCTTCACGCACCGCGCGGGTCAGCGGTCCGTCCTGCCACCAAGTGCCCTGTGCTCCGATCAGATGGCGACCGATCAGGTCAGCCGCGCTCAGGTCATCGTGGCAAGCCACGGTGTACAGCGGCAGTTTCAGTCGATGGGCCATGTGCTGGACGAAACGGGTCTTGCCGCATCCCGTCGGGCCTTTGATCAGCACCGGCATGCCGTGTCGCCAGGCTTGCTCGAACAGCGCCTCCTCATTATTGAGCGGTTGATAAAAGGGTTCGATCGGGTGTTCGCAAGACTGGATTCGGTCCATGGGCTGCCTGTTCCAAAAGCGGATTCAAGCAACACGCTACGGGCCCCTGCGACAACCTGGCAAGGGAGATGGCCGGCAAACTTGATCGCCGTCAAGCGAGCATTGGCCTGCTCGGCATAGCCTTGCACGGCACTAAGAACCTGCGTTCTGCGCTGCCGTTTCAGCACATCGCAAAGGTCTTGCCTGAGGAGAAATGGAATGCTGATCAGCAATAGAAAAACGTTTGCTCTGACCCTTACCACGCTGTGTTCGGCACTGGCTCTGGCGGTGAGTCCTGCCGCCAGCGCCGAGGAGCCCGCCGCTGCTGCGGCCACCCCGCCCATGGTCAAAACCGCTGGTGCTCCCGACATGAGCCAGGCCGAGTTCGACTCATCAAAGGAAATCTACTTCCAGCGCTGCGCAGGCTGCCACGGTGTTCTGCGCAAAGGCGCCACCGGCAAACCGCTGACACCGGACATTACCCAGAACCGCGGACAACCGTTCCTGGAGGCGCTGATTACCTATGGTTCACCGGCAGGCATGCCGAACTGGGGAACGTCCAATGCGCTGACCAAGGATCAGATAACGTCAATGGCCAAGTTCATTCAGCACGCGCCGCCGACGCCACCGGAATGGGGCATGGCCGAGACGCTGAAGACCTGGAAAGTGTTGGTCAAACCCGAGGATCGTCCGAAGAAGCAGCTGAGCAAACTCAACCTGCCGAACCTGTTTTCGGTGACGCTGCGCGATGACGGCAAGATCGCCCTGATCGACGGTGACAGCAAAAAGATCGTCAAGCTGATCGAGACCGGCTACGCGGTGCACATCTCTCGAATCTCCGCCTCGGGTCGCTACCTGCTGGTGATTGGCCGGGACGCGCGGATCGACATGATTGACCTGTGGCCAGTCGAGCCGACCAAGGTCGCCGAGGTCAAAGTGGGCATCGAGGCGCGCTCGGTCGAGACCTCCAAGTTCAAGGGCTACGAAGACAAATACACCATCGCCGGCTCTTATTGGCCGCCGCAATTCACCATCATGGATGGCGAAACCCTGGAGCCGAAACAGATCGTTTCGACCCGCGGCATGACCGTCGACAAGCAGGAATATCACCCGGAACCCCGGGTCGCGGCGATCATCGCCTCCCACGAATGGCCGGAGTTCATCGTCAACGTCAAGGAAACCGGCAAGGTCATGCTGGTCAATTACCAGGACATCAAAAACCTCACCGTCACCTACATCGATGCCGCGCCTTTCCTGCATGACGGCGGCTGGGACAGCACGCACCGCTACTTCATGACCGCCGCCAACAACTCCAACAAGGTCGCCGTGATCGACTCCAAGGAGCGCAAATTGACCGCGCTGGTGGACGTCGGCAAAACCCCTCACCCAGGTCGCGGCGCCAACTTCAACCACCCGACCTACGGCCCGGTCTGGGCCACCAGCCACTTGGGTGATGACGGCATCTCGTTGATCGGCACCGACCCGACCAAACACCCGCAATACGCCTGGAAACAGGTCGCCTCACTCAAGGGCCAGGGCGGCGGTTCGCTGTTCATCAAAACCCACCCCAAATCCCGTCACCTGTACGTCGACACCACCCTCAACCCTGACACCAAGCTGAGTCAGTCGGTGGCGGTGTTCAACCTCGACAAGCTCGACGCCGGCTACACCGTGCTGCCCATCGCTGAATACGCGGGCATCAAGCAAGGCGCCATGCGTGTCGTGCAACCGGAATACAACAAGGCCGGCGATGAAGTCTGGTTCTCCGTCTGGAGCGGCCAGGCAGACGAGTCGGCGCTGGTGGTGATCGACGACAAAACACTGAAGCTCAAGTCAGTCATCAAGGACAAACGACTGATCACACCCACCGGGAAGTTCAACGTCTACAACACCCAACACGACATCTATTGAGCTCCATCAATGCAAGGAACCACCATGAAAAATACTCTGTTTTCACTGTTCGCCCTGACCGCTGCGCTGAGCGTGCAGCCGGCCATGGCCGAGGACGGGCTGGCGTTGTTCAAGAGCAAACCCTGCGCCGCCTGCCATTCCATCGACGCCAAGGTCGTCGGCCCTGCACTCAAGGATGTCGCGGCCAAGAACGCTGGCGTACCCGGGGCCGTGGACACCCTGGCTGGCCGCATCAAGAACGGCACACAAGGTAATTGGGGGCCGATGCCAATGCCGGCCAACCCGGTAACGGATGAAGAAGCAAAAATTCTCGCGACCTGGGTACTGACACTCAAATAACCGCCTGGAGGGCGTCATGATGGTTTATCGACACGCTGTGATTCTGGCGGCCCTCCTCCTCATTTGCGCAACTGCGGTTGCGGCGCCGGACGCCCAGCGTCAGGCACAACTCGAACACTTGCTGACCCAGGACTGCGGGGCCTGCCATGGGTTGCACCTGACCGGTGGGCTGGGTCCCGAACTGACGCGCGCAGCGCTGGCCGGCAAGTCCAGGGACAGCCTGATTGCCACCGTCACCCAAGGTCGGCCCGGCACCGCGATGCCCGGTTGGGCCCCGTTGCTCAGCCCCGGCGACATCCGGTGGCTGGTCGATCTTCTTCTCCAGGGATACCCCGCACCATGATCCGTTCAATCCTGCTGTCAGCGGCGACCGGGCTGTTGTTGTCCGCTTGCGTTCAGCCACCGTTGCGTGGCACCGGCGATCTGGGCGTGGTCGTGGAGCGCGCCACCGGTAGCGTACAAATCATCGAAAGCGACACCCACACCGCGCTGGCCCGACTCAAGGGTTTCGGCGACCTGTCCCATGCGTCAGTGGTGTTCTCCCGCGACCAGCGCTATGCCTATGTGTTCGGCCGCGACGGAGGGTTGAGCAAAATCGATTTGCTGACCCGGCGTATCGACCATCGTGTGATCCAGGGCGGCAACAGCATTGGCGGCGCCATCAGTCAGGACGGCAAGTTGATCGCGGTGTCCAACTACGTGCCCGGCGGGGTCAAGGTCTTCGATGCCGAAACCCTGCAGTTGGTGGCCGATATTCCGGCCACACCCCTGGCCGATGGCAGCAAGCGCTCCCGGGTGGTGGGCCTGGTCGACGCGCCGGGGCAACGTTTTGTCTTCAGCCTGTTCGATACCGGCGAGATCTGGACCGCCGATTTCAGTCAGGTCAGCACACCGCAGATCAGCCGTTTCACCAACATCGGCCAGCAACCCTACGACGCCCTGATTACCCCCGATGGGCGCTACTACATGGCCGGCCTGTTCGGTGAAGACGGCATGGCCCAACTCGACCTCTGGCATCCAGAGCGCGGTGTGCAGCGGGTACTCGGCGATTACGGACGCGGCCAGGCGAAACTCCCCGTTTACAAGATGCCGCACCTGGAAGGCTGGGCCGTCGCCGATCACCAGGCCTTCGTGCCCGCCGTTGGCCGTCATCAAGTGTTGGTGATGGATGCGCGCACTTGGCAGCAGACCGCTGTGATTCCGGTCGCCGGTCAGCCGGTGTTCGTCACGTCGCGCCCGGACGGTCGACAGCTATGGGTCAATTTCGCCTACCCGGACAACGATCGGGTTCAGGTCATCGACACCGAAACCCATGCCGTAGTCGCGGATCTGAAGCCGGGGCCGGCGGTACTGCACATGGAATTCACCGCGCGCGGTGACCAACTGTGGCTGTCGTTACGCGACGGCGATCAGGTTCAGGTCTGGGATCCGTACAGCCTGAAGCTGCTAAACACCCTGCCGGCCTCCGCGCCGAGCGGCATCTTCTTCAGCAGTCGCGCGCAGAAAATGGGGTATTGAAATGAACCTTGAGCTGCTCAGTCGCCAACTCATCGACCGCTTCCAGCACGGCATGCCGCTGTGCCCGGCACCGTACAAGGAGATGGCGCGGATCCTCGGTTGCCGCGAATCGCAAGTCATGGCCTGCCTGGAAGAAATGGATCAGGCCGGCACCCTCTCACGGATCGGCCCGGTGTTCGAACACAGCCGCGCCGGGGCCAGCACCCTCGCCGCCCTCGCCGTGCCCGCCGAACGCCTGCAACAGGTGGCCGATCGCGTCAGTCAGTACCCCGAGGTCAATCACAACTACGCACGGGAGCACTTCTACAACCTGTGGTTTGTGCTGACCGGCCCTGATCGCCAACACATCGACCGGGTGCTCAAAGAACTTGAGCACGACACCGGCCTCATGCCGCTGGACCTGCCGATGTTGACCGCCTACCGCATCGACCTGGGCTTTGCCCTGGGAGAAAACTCATGACATCTAGATTGAGCCCCAAACAAGCGCTGGCGCTGCGTCGGCACCTCGAAGGCGGGTTGCCGTTGGTAGCGCGCCCCTATCAGGCTCTCGCCGAACGGATAAACACCGACGAAAACCACGTGCTCGAGCAAATGCGCCAGTGGAGCGAGCAAGGGCTGTTTCGCCGTGTCGGCCTGGTGCTGCACCATCGCGCGCTGGGCTTTACCGCCAACGCCATGCTGGTGCTGGACATTCCCGATGCGCTGATCGACGAAGTCGGCCAGCGCCTGGGGCGAGCGCCCGGCATTAACCTTTGCTATCAGCGGCCCCGGCGCTTGCCGCAGTGGCGGTACAACCTGTTTTGCATGGTGCACGGGCGTCAACGTGAACAGGTGGAGGCGCAGATTCAGGCGTTGCTGGAAGACCATCTGCTGAGCGACCTGCCCCATCAACTGCTGTTCAGCACTCAGGTCTTCAAACAGTGCGGCGGCCGCTTTGCGCCCTCGCGCACAGGAGCACCGACCCATGGATGACCTCGACCGTCGTCTGATCAACCGCTTGCAATTGGGCCTGCCGCTGGTGCGCCACCCCTGGCAGGCATTGGCTCTCGAACTGGAGAGCAGCAGCACTGAACTGCTCGACCGACTGCATGCCCTGCTCGATGACGGCGTGCTCACACGCTTCGGCCCAATGTTTGACATCGAACGGCTGGGCGGCGCCTTCACCCTCGCCGCGCTGGCGGTGCCGGAAGAACGTTTCGACGACGTCGCCGAGCAACTGCATGGCATGCCCGAAGTGGCGCACAACTACCGACGCGAGCACGCCTGGAACATGTGGTTCGTGCTCGGCTGCGCGACCGAACATGCCATCGCCGAGACGCTGCAGCGCATCGAAACCCTGACCGGCCTGCCGCTGCTCAACCTGCCCAAAGAGGAGACTTACCATGTCGGTCTGTATTTCCCGGTCTGAAGACACCCTCGCCCAGCGGCTGATCGCGTTGACCCAGGCCGGTCTGCCGTTGCTGGACGACCCTTGGGCCTGGCTCGCCGAACAGCTGGAACTAAGCATCGAATCCACCCTGGATCTGCTCAAGCGATTGCAGGCCGAGGGCGCGATTCGGCGGATCGCCGCCGTGCCCAATCACTACCGACTGGGCTATCGCCACAACGGCATGACGGTCTGGGATGTGCGCGACACCGACATGCCGCGCCTCGGCGCGCTGATCGGCGCGCAACCCTTCGTCAGCCACTGCTATCGCCGCCCGCGCCGAACCGACTGGCGTTACAACCTGTTCGCCATGGTTCATGGCCGCAGCAGCGATGAAATCAACAGCTACCGCGAGCACCTGCGCTACTTGCTGGGCGACGCCTGTGCCGCCGACGAGATGCTGGTGAGCAGCCGTATCCTGAAAAAAACCGGCTTGCGTTTAACGCCAGTCAGCTCAACGCAGACCTTGTAGCAGCTGGCGAAGCCTGCGTTCGGCTGCGAAGCAGTCGTGAAACCTGTGTGCGAGGTTTATCTGAAACACCGCATCGCCTGATTTCACGACTGCTGCGCAGCCGAACGCAGCCTCGCAAGCTCGACAGCTGCTACGGGCATTAGGCTTGCGTTTGCCTATCGCTTTGCGCTGAACACACCCTGACTCAAGGAGAGTTGCATGTTGAGGATCAGCCAATACCTGCGGGCGCTGGCCGGCCAGGCGCCTGCGCCCAGAACCCGTCCACCGGGCAGCAACCGCCCGCCAGTGGTGATCTGGAACCTGCTCAGGCGCTGCAACCTGACCTGTAAACATTGCTACGCCACCTCCGCCGACAGTGTCTTTCGCGACGAACTGGATACGGCCGCCGCGCTGACCGTGATCGACGACCTGCACGATGCCGGGGTGAAGGTATTGATCCTTTCGGGTGGCGAACCGCTGCTGCGCGAGGATCTGTTTGTGCTCAGTGCCTACGCCCGAGCCAAGGGTTTCTTTGTGGCCTTATCCACCAACGGCACGCTGATCGATGAGCAGAACATCGCGCAGATCAGCGCGGCGAATTTCGACTACGTCGGGATCAGCATCGATGGCCTGGAAGCCACCCATGACGCCTTCCGCCAACTCAAGGGCAGCTTCGCCCGTTCCATGCAGGCGATCCGGCTCTGTCGCGAACAGGGCATTCGCGTCGGCCTGCGCACCACCCTGACCCAGGAGAACCATGCGCAGCTGCCCCAGTTACTGGCGCTGATGCGCGAGTACGACGTGCAAAAGTTTTACCTGTCGCACCTCAACTACAGCGGTCGCGGCAAACGCAGTCGCAAACTCGACGCGCAACAGCAGATGAGCCGCGAGGCCATGACGCTGATCTTCGAGCGCGCCTGGGCAGACATCCAACAGGGTCGCGACAGCGATTTTGTCAGCGGCAACAACGATGCCGACGCCATTCTCCTGCTGCAATGGGCCGGCCTTCGTCTTCCCGAGCATTACCCCCGTCTGGAAAACATGCTCCGTGCCTGGGGCGGCAACGCCTCCGGCAGCGGCATTGCCAACATCGACAACACCGGCGAAGTGCACCCGGACACCTACTGGTGGCAGCACTCGGTGGGCAATGTCCGGCGCACACCCTTCCGCACGCTGTGGCTGGACCAGCCGGATGCCCTGCTGTTGCGCTTGCGTGAGCATCCCCGCGCCGTCGGCGGCCGCTGCGCCCAATGCCGCTGGTTGCACATCTGCAACGGCAATACCCGCACGCGCGCCTGGGCCGAGGGTGACCTCTGGGGCCAGGACCCTGGCTGCCACCTCAGCGATGACGAAATCGGTGTGCCTCCGTCAACGACCATTCCTTGCATCACCCACTGAATAGCCCGTCCGGCCAACCACCTGACAAAGGCTGGGGCCGGCCAACCTGATGAAGCACCAAGGACGTCCCATGCCTCCATCGATTGCTCTACCGGCCACCCTTCAGTCCCCGTTCAGACCGGGCGAAGTTGCCCTGGTCGGCGCTGGCCCCGGCGATCCACGCCTGCTGACCTTGCGCGCCTGGAGTCTGTTGATGCAGGCCGACGCCGTGGTCTATGACCGGCTGATCAGCCCCGAGCTGCTGACGTTGATTCCCCTCACCTGCGCCCGGCATTACGTCGGCAAGGCCAGCGGCTGTCACAGCCTGCCCCAGGAACAAATCAACGAACTGCTTGCCGACCTCGCCGATCAAGGACAGCGCGTGGTCCGGCTCAAGGGCGGCGACCCGTTTATCTTTGGCCGTGGCGCCGAGGAACTGGAGTACCTGCTGCAACGCGGTGTTGACTGCCAGGTCGTGCCGGGGATTACCGCCGCTTCCGGCTGCAGCGCTTACGCGGGCATACCGTTGACCCACCGCGACCTGGTCAATTCCTGCCGATTCATCACCGGCCATTTGCAACGTGATGGTGAGTTGTCGCTGCCCTGGAGCAGCCTCGCCGACAGTAGTCAGACGCTGGTGTTTTACATGGGGTTGTCGAACCTGGGGCTCATCGCTCAACGCTTGATCGAAGCCGGGCTGTCGGCCGATACACCGGCGGCGCTGATCAGCAACGGCACGCGTCCCGACCAGCACGTCGCCCGTGGCAAGCTGCACCAATTGCCGACCCTGGCGCTGGATTGTCCACCGGGCATTCCGACACTGACGGTGATCGGCACCGTGGTCGATCTGTTTGCCGCAGAACAACTGGAATACCCGGCGCGGCTTTACCCGGCTCAAGCACTGCAACGCCATGCCAAGGTGGCGACATGAGGCGCAGGGTCCTTGCCCAGGTGCTATGGGTCAGTGCGGCGCATGCCAGCGCAGCGGTTCCACTCCCGGGCGCGGCACTTGAACAGGCCGCGCAAAACTATCAGCAGCATTGTCAGAGCTGTCACGGCATTAACCGTCTCGGCGGTGCGGGGCCGGCGTTGTTGCCGGAGAGTCTCAGCCGAATCAAACCGGATGAAATTCGCCGCGTGATCCAGAACGGCCGCCCCGCAAGCCAGATGGCCGGCTATGCCAATGTATTCAGCCCCGCGCAGATCGACGCGCTGGTGGACTACCTTCAACAACCGCCCGCCATCCCGCCCACCTGGAGCAATGACGACATTCTCGGCAGTCATTCGCTGCTCGCGGATATCAGCAAACTGCCCACCACGCCCCAGCATGGCGCCGACCCGCTGAACCTGTTCGTGGTGGTGGAAGCCGGTGACCATCACATCGACATCCTCGACGGTGACCGCTTTGAGGTGCTGGCGCGGTTTGCGTCGCACTTTGCCGTGCATGGCGGACCGAAATTCTCGCCGGACGGGCGATTCGTCTACTTCGCCTCCCGTGACGGCTGGATCAGCCTGTATGACTTGCACAACCTGAAACTGATCGCCGAGGTTCGCGCCGGGCTCAACACCCGCAACCTGGCGGTGAGCAAGGATGGACGCTGGGTGCTGGTGGGCAACTATTTGCCCGGCAACCTGGTGGTGCTCGATGCCCGCGACCTGTCGCTGGTCAAAACCATTCCCACGATCGGTCAGGACGGCACCGCGTCACGGGTCAGCGCGGTCTACTCCGCCCCGCAGCGCGACAGCTTTATCGTGGCGCTCAAGGACGTCAAGGAAGTCTGGGAACTGTCCTGGGCCGGCACTCCAGATTTCGTACCACGACGAATCCGCGCCGAGGATGTGCTGGACGACTTCTCCTTTTCCCCGGACTACAAACAACTGCTAGCCACCTCGCGCAAGGCCCAGGGCGGTCAGGTGATCGACCTCGACAGCGGCAAGGTAGTCACCGACATCCCGCTGCCGGGGATGCCGCATTTGGGGTCGGGGACCTATTGGAAACGTAACGGTGAGTGGGTGTTCGCCACGCCGAATATCAGCAAGGGGCTAATCTCGGTCATCGACTTCAAGACCTGGAAACTGATCAAGGAAATTCCGACCCTGGGGCCGGGTTTCTTCATGCGCAGTCACGTCAACTCACGGTATGCCTGGAGCGACGTTTTCTTCGGGCCCGACAACGATGCGATCCACCTGATCGACAAACAGACCCTGGAGATCGCCCATACCTTGCGCCCGATGCCTGGCAAGACCGCCGCTCACGTCGAGTTCACTCGTGACGGCCGTTACCTGCTGCTGAGCATCTGGGCCACCGACGGCGCGCTGATCGTGTACGACAGCAACACCCTCAAGGAGATCAAACGCATTCCGATGAACAAACCCTCGGGCAAGTACAACGTCGGCAACAAGATCGAGTTTGCCGAGGGGACGTCGCACTAGCTCTTGTACCCCTACGCACTCCCTGTAGCAGCTGCCGAAGGCTGCGTTCGGCTGCGTAGCAGTCGTAAATCCTACCTCCTCGGTAAACCTGACACACCGCAGCGACTGATTTTACGACTGCTTCGCAGCCGAACGCAGCCTTCGGCAGCTGCTACGGACCGCGTAGCGCTTCTGATCGTTCCCATGCGTGGGAACGATCAGTGTCGGAACGGTTCCTGTTGCTTTGCTTTGGTTTTTGATCTTGATCTGCCCCGTCGGAAGGCCGAGCGCAGGTTCTGCGCAGTGGGCACCGCGGCAAGGATGCCGCGGTAGCCGCACCCGGCCCAGAGTGTGTCAAAACACCCAAGCAAACCCTTGCTATGATTCCCCAGGATTTCATCGCAAGGGTTGCCCATGAAACGCTTCATCCAAGGCGAACACCGAGGTCAAAGTACCTTGCTCCCCGAGAGCCTGGACGATTACGTCAGCGACACCAATCCGGTGCGTGTAGTCGATGTCTTCGTCGACGAGCTCGACCTGATCACCTTGGGTTTTGAAAGCGCTATCCCTGCTGAAACTGGCCGACCCGCTTACCACCCCGCAGTCATGCTGAAGATCTACATCTACGGCTATCTAAACCGCATCCAGTCGAGCCGGCGCCTTGAACGTGAGGCGCAGCGTAACGTCGAGCTGATGTGGCTTACCGGTCGCTTGATGCCGGATTTCAAGACCATCGCCAACTTCCGCAAAGACAACGGCAAGGCCATTCGAGGCGTCTGCCGTCAGTTTGTTGTGCTGTGTCAGCAGTTGGGGCTTTTCTCGGAAAATTTCGTCGCCATCGACGGCAGTAAATTCAAGGCGGTGAACCACCGCGACCGCAATTTCACCAGCGCCAAACTGAAGCGGCGGATGGAAGAAATCGAATCGAGCATTGCCCGTTATCTAACGGCGCTGGATGCGGCTGATCGGGAAGAGCCCAAGCCCTCTGGGCCTAAAGGCGGCTTGGAAGAGAAAATCGCCAAACTGAAGGAGCAGATGAAGGCGCTTCAGGAGATTGAAATACAGCTTGAAGCATCGCCGGACAAACAGATCTCGCTGACCGACCCGGACGCCCGCTCCATGATGACGAGCGGTAATGGAATCGTGGGTTACAACGTGCAGACGGCGGTCGATACCAAGCACCATCTGATCGTCGCGCACGAGGTGACCAATGTGGGTCACGACCGTGATCAGCTCAGCTCGATGGCCCAGCAGGCCCGTGAGGCGATGAAACTCGAATCGTTGTCGGTGGTGGCTGACCGAGGGTACTTCAAAAGCGGGGAAATCCTAGCCTGTCACGAGGCAGGAATTACCGCTTATGTGCCGAAGACGCTGAGCTCGCGCGCCAAATTCAATGGACGCTTCAACAATGATGTTTTCGTCTACGACGCAGACAAAAATGTGTACATCTGCCCCGCCAAGGAAGTGCTGATTTGGCGCTCCTCTTACGTTGATAAAGGCAAGAAGCTGGACAGTTACTGGAGTTCCAACTGCCGGGCCTGCTCGATAAAAGCGCAATGCACGCCGGCCAGAGAGCGAAAGGTTCGTCGCTGGGAGCATGAGGCGGTGCTGGAGGAGATGCAGGTTCGCCTGGACAATGCGCCGCAGATGATGAGCATCCGCAAGCGAACGGTCGAGCATCCCTTCGGGACGCTGAAACAATGGATGGGTGCAACCCATTTCCTGACGCGACGATTAGCCGGGGTGAGCGCCGAAATGAGTTTGAACGTGCTCGCTTATAACTTGAAGCGGGTGATGAAAATCCTCGGTGCGCAGAATCTAATGAAAGCGCTGTCGGCCTGAAAAGGCCCTTTTTGCCCAATTGACGGGCTGTAACGCGTTGTTAGCGGCCTTGAGAAGGGGCTGGAGCGACGAAGAACGCTTTAGGCTCAATGAGTCAGCCAACACTCGTCGGCGCTACGCGCCGACGATGCTTGAGCCTGTTTTTACACACTCTGGGCCATGGATGGCCGAGGGCGGCGGGCCCACGGAGCAGGACCGGAGCGAGGGCATGCCGAGCCTAGGCGAGGCACCGTACGTCAGGGGCAAGAGCGTTTGGTTACTTGGCGCTTTTCCAAGTGACCCGCCATAAGGGCGGAACCCTAAGTGGCCGTTACCGCAACAACGGATATGTACTCCGAGCGTAAACATTTACCCTTCAGCCCAAGGTGTAACCGTTGTCGACCTTCCAGTCCTGACCGTAAACACCCCGCGCACCCTGCGACAGCTGAAAGACAATCACATTGGCCACCGCCGCCGCGTCGAGAAAATGACCGGGCAGCAGGCGTTTGGTGAGGTGGGTAGCGGTGTCTTCAAGCTGATCTTCGCTCAACCCCAAGTTGTCCCACATCGAGGTCGCAGTCGGTCCCGGGGAGACCAGATTGATGCGCACATCAAAGCTCGCGAATTCCACCGCCAGCGTGCGTGCCTGAGCCGCGAGCGCGGCCTTGCTGGCAATGCAGGCGGCCAGCCCGGGGAAGCTCGAACCGGTCAGGAAACTCCCGACAAACACCACCGACGCCGGACTCGCCAATTCACCGCGCAACGCCGCCAGGGTGTTCAACGCTCCGGCGCCGTTGACCGCCCACTGGCGCTGGAAGGCCGACATATCCAGGCTGTCGGCCATTTCGGCGATCCCCGCGTTGGGCACCAGATAGTCCACGGGGCCTATCGCCGCAGCGCGCTCGGTCAGCTCGCGCAGGTCTTGCTGATTCGTGACGTCCCCGGCAAACCACTGCAACCGTTCGCCGTAGATCTGCTGCAAGGCCGGCAGTTCACCCAGGGTCCGTGACATCGCCAGCACCTTGACGCCGCGCGGTAACAGCGCGGCGCATAGCGCCAGGCCAATCCCGGAGCTGGCCCCCGTGACCACCGCCAAACGATCCTGAAACTCGGTTTTCATCATTTACTCCTGGACATCACGGATGCCTAGCACTGGGGACGTAGCGAACGCCTATCTTTGAGCAGGTGAAGAAATACCGACTTGACGGCGATCAGATTTTCGCGACGACGTTAGTGTTGCTGCTGCAGCAGCGCAGGAGTGATCTCGCTGAATCGCAGCAAACGACCACCCTGTTCTGCGGCAAGCTTTTCAGCGGCCTCGCGACCGGAGAACGACGCCAGCACCACGCCCATGGCGCCTTTGAGTTGGGTGCCGACCACGTAAAATGCATCTTTGGCATCGATCAGGTGGGCGTCATCCGGCGCGTTCCACGGGCTGCGGCCCATGTCGTGGACATACAGTTTTGAATCGCCATGATGATTTTCCGGCTGCAACCACCAACCGATCATTTCCGCCGTGGAACAGAATTTCTTGATCCCGGCCGGCTCGACCACTTCGCCCTTGGGCCCGGGGAATCCGTTGATGATCATCCCGCAGACATGGCATTCATCACTGGGATGAAAGGCTGCCGCGGCGTCGCTGTAGGTGGCTTGCGCCGGATTGTCACAGGCCGTCAGTAACAGACACATCATCAGAACCGTCACTGCGCGCACCGTCGTCAGATAAAACCTACTCATCGTCAACTACTCCAACACTATCAAAGGGGAAACTCATGTCGCCCGGCGACGGAACAACAGCCAGGCCGAGCCCAATGGCGCCGCCACCCACAGCGACAGGCACAGCCAGAGCATCGAGCCTGGCATCGGCAAATCGCTGCCCAGGGTCAGTACTCCAGCGGCATGGGCGCCGGGTTCAAAACCGGAAAGGTTGATCAGGCGATAGATGTCGGCGGGATTGAGCAACAGCAACCAGGGCAGCACTTTCGGGTTGAACTGCCCTTCGCTAAGCACCAGCAGCGCCAGCAGTGCCAGGTCGAACACCAGCACGAAGAAGAACCAGACGCCCAGCGCCAACCCGGCCGCCGTGGATTTCTCGGCAGACACACTGCTCAGCACATAGGCCAGCCCCAGAAAACCCCAGCCCAGTAACGTCGACGACGCCATGAAACGGCCAAAGGCCCAGAGCAACAGGCTCAGTTCGACATCGTCCACCAACACAGCAATCGCCAGCATCGCGCAGCCGAAACCGATCAGTGTCGCCAGCGCCAGGATCAGCCCGTGGCCGACAAACTTGCCGAGCAGAATCTGCCCGCGACCCAACGGGTAGGTCAGCAACAGCAGCAATGTGCCGCTCTCGTCCTCGCCGACGATGGCGTCATAGGCCAACAGCAACGCAATCAACGGCATCAAAAACGTTGCCAGACTGGCGAGGCTGGCGATGGTGGCCGGCACCGAAGTGAAACCCAATTGCCCGGAAGCCGCCGCGCCCAGCCAGGCGATGCCGATGGCCAGCACCGCGAACAACACACTGATCGCCAACAACCAGCGATTGCGCAAACCGTCACTGAATTCCTTGCGGGCCATGTTCCAGACAGCGTTCATACGGCCTCCCCGATCGACGCCGCACCGGCCCGGCTCATGTAGTAGCGGTAAATATCTTCCAGGGACGGCTGATGGATTTCCACGTCGACCGGTTCGTCTTCATTGAGCAGTTGGCGCAACAGCCCGAGCTTGCTGCCATTGAGCGCGGCCACTTCAAGACCTTCGACGCCCCAGCGCTCGGTGACGTGCCCGGCGTCGTTCCAACGTTGTTGCAAGGGCCCGGCGTGCTTGAGGCCGTTGGCGCGAATCAGCGTTGGCAACCCGGCTTCCTCACGCAAACTGTGCAGACTGCCGAGGGCCAGCAGGCGGCCCTGGGTCAGAATCGCTGCGCGGTTGATGTGCGCCTCGACGCCGGGCAATACGTGGGAACAAAGAATGATGCTGGTGCCTTGGCTGCGCAGGCGATCGAGCAAGCGATAAAGGTCCTGGGTAGCGATGGGATCGAGGCCGACGGTCGGCTCGTCGAGCAGCAACAAACGCGGCTCACCGAGCAACGCTTGCGCCAGCCCCAGGCGTTGACGCATGCCTTTGGAGTAGGTCTTGACCCGTCGATGTGCCGCACCGGCCAGGCCGACTTCCTCCAGCAGCACGTCCACCTGAGCGGACGCGGCGCCTTTGAGTCGCGCGAAATGGCGCAACGTCTCAAGACCGCTCAGCTGCGGGTAAAAAGTCACGTTCTCCGGCAGATAACCGAGCAGGCGCCGCACGTGGGGATCACTGGGCAAACGGCCGAACACCCTGACCTGGCCTTCGCTGGGCTGGAGCAGGCCAAGCACCAGTTTCATGCTGGTGGTCTTGCCCGCGCCGTTGTGCCCGAACAAACCCAGCACTTCACCTTCCGCCAGGCTGAGGTTGAGCTGATGCAACACGGTGGCATGCCCATAGCGCTGGCTCACGCCTTGGAGGTCGATGACGTTCATGAGGTGGGCTCCTGGGTCAGGGTTTGAGTGGATGACTTCATCAGCGGATGACTGTCGAGCACACCCGGCGACTTCATCACCGGAAAGGCCCGTTGCACCCAGCGCAGCAACTCGATACCGGGGCTGTTCATCAACAGCCGCACCTGCGGGTACAACCACAGCAGACGGTCGACGTTGTCATTGGGTTCGTAAGCGATATCGCCGAGGCCATCGTTGTTGCGGTCCCAGCCCAGGTAATCGCTCCAGTAATTGCCCCGGCCATCCGCCGACCATTCCTGCAAGCGGGTGGCGACGTACTTGACCTGCCGTTGATTGCCGACAAAAGCGTTGTCGGCGATGCGGTTATCTTCCGAGCCTGCGGTGAGATGGATGCCCACGGCGCTGTGCTGGAAGTGATTGTGTTCGATGCTGTTGAACAGCGAGTTGTAGATGAACAGCGCCTTGCCCTCGGCACCGCTGATCATGCTGTCGCCGGTCGAACCGTCGCGCACGTCAGTGACGAAGTTGTCACGCAAAGTCGAATAAGTGATGTAGTTCATCAGGATCCCGTAGTTCTGATCCTGTTCGGAGCGATTGCCGATCACCGTGAGCTTGCGGCTTTGCATCAAGGCGTAGCCGGTGCGGGTGCGGCGAGTGGTGTTGCCGATCAGCTGGTTATCGTTGGCGAACATGTAATGCACGCCGTAGCGCAGGTCTTCCAGGGTATTGCCCTGCAGCAAGTTGCCGTTGGAAGTGTCGATGTAAATGCCATCGCGGGTGTCGCGGACCTGATTGCCAATGACCTTGGCGCCATGCACGGCATACAGATGAATGCCGTTGCCGCGATCCTGCGAGCGCATCGTCGCATCACCTTGAATGCGGTTGTCGATCAGGCTCACATCCCGAGTACCATCGACCCAGATACCGAAGCCCCGACCTTGCAGGCGATTGCCTTTAATCATCGCGCCATAGGCCTTTGGCTGGATGAACAGCGCCGCGTTCATAGCGGTGAGATCGTGGCCCCAATCCAGAAAGGTGCAGCCCTCAATGCCGACATCCGGCGCACTGATGATCAAACCGTTGCCCTGCCCCTCTCCCTGGAACACCGCGCCCGGCTCGCAGACAATCTGCATCGGTTGATCGACGCTGAACGAGCCGCGGTATTCCCCCGCCGGCAGGTGCCAGCGTTGATCGGCGTCCACCTTCAACGGCAAGCTAGTGACGGGTTGTACCGCCGCCAGCGCGCTGCCGCCAAGCGACAGGAGCGCCAGCGCAATGACCTTCACGGGGGTTTGCTTGAAATCGGTCATTGGCCCGCTCCTGTCGATGGGCAACGGTCAGGCCTTCTCGACCTTCATGCGGCCGACCATTTCCATGTGCAGCGCATGGCAGAACCAGCTGCAGTAGTACCAGTGCAGGCCGGCCTTGTCGGCGATGAAGGTGATCGATGACGTCTGCTGCGGGCTGATCTCCATGCTCACGCCATGGTTGGTCATCACAAAGCCATGGGTCACGTCTTCAATCTGGTCGATGTTGGTGATGATTACGGTGACCTCGTTGCCCTGTTTGACGGTGAATTCCGGCAGGCCGTAAGCCGGAGCCATCGAGGTCATGTAGACGCGGACTTTGTTACCGTCGCGGATGACCTTGTTGTCGGTCTCCAGCTTGATCCCGTCTTTTGCGGCGATCACCACGGTTTCGGCGAAAAACGGGTCGTTGCGGTCCCAGATTTTTTTGGTCTTGATCTGGTCGCGACGGGCCATGACGCAATCGTGGGGCTCGGCGAAGGCCGGGCCGTCGTGTACCAGTTTCATCTCCTCGCCGGAAATATCGATCAACTGGTCGTTTTCCGGGTGCAGCGGGCCGGTCGGCAGGAAGCGGTCCTTGGAAAACTTGCTGAGGACCATCAGCCATTGGCCGTCGGCCTCGCTGGTTTCGGTCAGCGACGCATGGTTGTGGCCCGGCTGGTAATGCACGTCGAGTTTCTGCTTGATGTAATTGACCTTCTCGCCGGTGTACGCGCGAATCGCCTCCTCGACGTTCCACTTCACCACCTGGCTGTCGATAAACAGCGTGGTGTAGGCATTACCGCGACCGTCGTAGGTGGTGTGAAGCGGGCCAAGACCCAACTCTGGCTCACCGACCACTACGTCGCGCGGATCCTTGAACTTGTCGTCGAACAGATCATCCAGCTTGGCGATAGCAATGATCGTGCAGGTCGGCGAGAGCTTGCCGTTGGCAATGAAGTACTTGCCATCGGGCGAAGTATTGAGACCGTGAGGGTTTTTCGGCACCGGGATGTAACGCGTGAACGCGCTGTCCTTGCCTTCGTTTTTACGACCGTCGACCACCGGCACTTTCGAGCCGTCCAGGGTGATGAACTTGCCCGCCTTGATCGCCGCTTCGATGCGCGGGATGTTGAACACCACCACCCAGTCGCGTTCGTTGCGCATCATGCCGCCCAGGTCGTAGGCCTTCTCCGAGTTGTAGCAGGTCGAAGCCGCGTACTTGCCGGTGTAGTCGGCGTCGGTGTTATCGAGGTTGCCGTCGACGATGACCTGGAAGGCCATCTCCATCTTCTCGGCATCAATGGCGTTGAACATCGTGTAGCTGTTCTTGTCCTGCAGGTCGAAGGTGCTGCCGTCATTGGGGTGTGGAATGACGAATTCGGCATTGGCGAACACGTATTTTGTGTGCGGCACTTTCTGCAGGCGCAGCCCGTGAACGGCCTGAACATTGGGCACGGTGAGCATCTTGTCGCACTTCATGATGTCCAGACGGATACGCGCAACCCGGCTGTTGGCCTTGTCATTGATGAACAAGTACTTGCCGTCGTACTTGCCGTCGGTCATGGACAAATGCGGGTGGTGGCAATCGCCATTCTGGAAGTGGGCGCTGTCGCCCATGATCCGTTTGCTTTCGTTGGTCAGGCCCCAGCCGGTGGCGGAATCGACGTTGAACACCGGAACACGCAACAACTCGCGCATCGACGGAATGCCCATGATCCGCACTTCGCCCTGATGGCCGCCACTCCAGAAACCGTAGTACTGATCCAGTTCGCCCGGCCCGACGTGGGTTTTCAGTTGCGCGTCCTTGGCCGCTGCCGCCCATGTCTCACGGGTGAAGACCGCGCCACCGATGGCCGTGGCACCAGCCAGTACCGCGCCGGTCACCGCGCTGGTGCCCAGGAAGCCGCGACGACTGAGGCCGGTCGACTCCGGCACTTCAGTGGTTTTTTTGGATTCTGTGTCGTTCATGAGGTGTGTTCCTTGAAGGGATAAAAACGGTCGCTGCGCACAGGCGCTCGCGGGGTTCATTCCAGAGCGGTGACTTCCACGACAGGTATCAGTTGCACCGCGGCGGGTGCCGGTTTGCCGCGCTTCTTGCGTTTGTTGATCAGCGGCGGACATTTGTTCTCGTTCTGGTAAGTCATCTGGCAATCGAGGCAGTAGTGGCACTCGTTGGCATTGATCCGGCCATCGGGATGAATCGCCTGGATCTCGCATTCCTTGGCGCACAGTTGGCAGGGCGTGCCGCAATCCTTGCGGCGTTTGAGCCAGTCGAACAGGCGCAACTTGGTCGGAATCGCCAGCGCCGCGCCCAAGGGGCAGATGTAGCGGCAATAAACTTTGCGCGTGAAGATATTGATGACCAGCAGCGCCACCGCATAGGCCACGAACCACCACTGGCGGTCGAACCTGAGGGTGATAGCGGTCTTGAACGGTTCCACCTCGGCGAACAGCTCGGCGGTGGACATCGACTCCAGGGAGATACCGAACAGCAGCAGCAAAATGATGTACTTGATCGCCCACAGCCGTTCATGGACCGCGAACGGCAGTTCGTACTGGGGGATTTTCAGCTTGCGCGCGGCTTCGTTGATCAACTCTTGCAAAGCGCCGAATGGGCACAGCCAGCCGCAGAACACGCCACGGCCCCACAGCAAAATGCTGGCGGCGGCGAAGACCCAGAGCATGAAGATCAGCGGATCGGTGAGAAACAACTCCCAGCGAAAGTGCTCGAACAGCGCATGCACAAACGTCAGGACGTTGACTACCGACAGCTGCCCCAGCGCATACCAGCCGAGAAACACCACGGTAAAGATCAGGTAACCCCGACGCAGCCAGTGCAGAAAATGTGGCCGGCGAGTGAATGTGTCCTGCAAAAACAGGATCGCCGTCAGCAGTAGCAACGCGGTCCCGAGTACAGCGATCTGGAAGTGTTTCTGGTACCAGAGGGTCAACCACATCGGCCGACTGGCTTCCTCGAGGGCGGCCAGTTCTTCGGCGCTGGGCAGTGGCCGTTCAAGGTACGGCTCGGGCAGTTGATAAGGCAATTCGAAGCTGCTGAAGGTGCCACTGACCGGACCGGTCTGGCGACGCACCAGCAGTTCCAGGGACCAGGGCGATCCCGGATCGAACCGGACCGGTTCGCGCACAATGAAAATCGACATCTCAGTGAACTCGGGCATGCCTTTGGCAAACACATCCGAGAGCCGCTGGTGGTCCATGTCGCGAAAACTGATGACGTTGCCGAACTGACGCAGTTGCACCCGATCGAAAATACCGCCGCGCACATACCCCGAGCCTTTATAGGAAAACAGCCCACGACCCAGCACCGCGATGGCCTGCTCGCCAGGCTTGAGGTCTTGCATGAGGAAGCGATATTGATTGTCGCCCAACAGCGCGCGGCCAATGGTCGGCGGGTTCAAGTCGGCGGTGTACAGCTCGATAAAGGTCTCATCAACCTGATCGGCGCTGGCGTTGTCGACGCCTTCGGCTTCGGTGCCCTTGAAGGCGGTGTCGACCTGGCCACGGGTCAGGTTCAACCGGCGGATAGCGCCGTTGCCGGTCAGTTGTTCCCAGGTCGCGGGCTCGAAAAAGTCCTGGCGCACGGTGGCGGGCTTGCGCGCCACAGCGCCCGTGTCCTCGACCAGCTTGAGCGATACGGCCACCTCATGGGCGGCGCGCATGATGACCTCGTTGACCACCATCGCCGTAACGGTGGCCCCTGCAATCGCATCGACGGTGACCGCGTTCGGGTCACTGGAATGGCCGACGACGACCCGCTGACTGACCTTGATGCCTTTGTATTTGGCGCTGAAGCCGTGAAGTTTTGCCTCAGGGATGCCAATCAGCAAAATCGGCTCGTGGTGCTCCAGCACATAGGCATCCTGAATCATGCCGGCGGTGTCGAGGATCACCTGGGTGTTGATCGGTTTGCCCGAGTAGGCCGGAATATCCACCACGTCCAGGCTCTGGAACACATAGCCGAGCACCTTGCCGGCGGCGGACAGCGTGCGCACCTTGAACGGGCCTTCGGGGGCGGAAACCGAGTCAGTCTGAGGGAAGGTTTTTTCGATGCGCTGCTGCT
This sequence comes from Pseudomonas sp. MDT1-16, assembly GCF_054898115.1. Classification (NCBI taxonomy): domain Bacteria; kingdom Pseudomonadati; phylum Pseudomonadota; class Gammaproteobacteria; order Pseudomonadales; family Pseudomonadaceae; genus Pseudomonas; species Pseudomonas sp. MDT1-16. The sequence goes on along the minus strand of NZ_CM142717.1, from coordinate 2,772,188 downwards.
CGATGTCACCGTATTGCTTGGCCTGAACGACCTCAAAGGTGGCGAGCATCAGCATCAGCAGGACCACCAGCCCGACGCCCCAGACGCGCAGGTTGCCGTGTATCGAAGGCTGATGGATTGTCATGGGCTCGCTGATTTCAAAAGGGCTTGCGGTCATGTTAGGGAGCGTTGCGCCCCCGGCCCTTGATTGAAATCAACAAAAGTCATTAGAGGACACGCTCCAATGTCTCAGACGGTGCGGGAAAACTGCCCTTTTTGTTCACCACCCAGATAGGCGTCAAACGCCATCGCGGCACTGCGCATCATCAAATGCCCTTGTGGCAACAGCACCAATTCGTCGCGATGAATCTGCAGCAATCCATCGCGCACGTGCTCGTCCAGCTGCGCCAGCGCCTCGGCAAAATACTCGGTGAAGCGAATGCCATGACGCACTTCATACTTGTCGAACTCGATACGGCCATGGCACATCAGGTCGCTGATCACCTCGCGGCGCAGCAGGTCGTCAGCATTCAAGCGGTAACCCCGATGCACCGGCAACATCCCTTGATCGATACGGCTGTAATACTGCGAAAGCTCCTTGACGCTCTGGCTATAGCTGTCGCCGACCTTGCCGATCGACGACACCCCAAGGCCGATCAAATCGCAGTCGGCATGGGTGGAGTAGCCCTGAAAATTGCGCTGCAGGGTGCCATTGGCCCGGGCCAGCGCCAGCTCGTCATCCGGCAAGGCGAAATGATCCATGCCGATATAGACGTAACCGGCCTCGGTCAGTCGGCGAATGGTCAGCTCGAGCAGTTCCAGCTTGCGCTCCGGTGGCGGCATGTCGGCGGGTCGAATCAGCCGCTGCGCGCGCACCAGCTCCGGCAAATGCGCGTAGCTGTAGGCGGCAATCCGGTCCGGGCGCAGCGCGATGATCTTGCTGAGGGTGACGTCGAAACTCTGCACGGTTTGCAGTGGCAGACCGTAGATAAGGTCGACGCTGATCGACTTGAATTGCGCCTCGCGCGCCGCCGCCACCAGCCGATAAATCTGCTCTTCACTTTGCTGGCGATTGACCGCTGCCTGCACGTCGGGGTCGAAATCCTGCACGCCAAAGCTCAGGCGATTGAAGCCCAGTTGGCGCAACGACTGGATCTGTTCGGTACTGATGGTGCGCGGGTCGACCTCGATGGAAAACTCATGGTCATCGCTGTCATCCATGTTGAACGCCTGGTGCAGGCAGTCCATCAGGTCCGCCAGCTGTTCGCTGGTCAAATAGGTCGGTGTGCCGCCACCCAGGTGCAACTGAGTGAGTTTGCGCGTGTTGTCGAACAAGGCCGCCTGCATCGCGATTTCGCGCTTGAGATACTTCAGGTACTCAACGGCGCGATGGGTTTTCTGGGTAATGATTTTGTTGCAGGCGCAGTAGTAACAAAGGCTTTTGCAGAACGGAATGTGGATGTACACCGACAGCGGTTTTGGCGCGGCCACCTGATTGCTGTCGCGGGCGGCACGCTGATAGTCGTCGACGGCAAACGCCTGATGAAACTGCGGCGCCGTGGGGTAAGAGGTATAGCGCGGCCCGGGGCGGTCATACTTTTCGACCAGGGTTCGATTGAAATCGAATGAAGGTTTCATGATCAATCAACTCGCAGGTGGGTTAATGCCTTGCACCGGCCAAATCCTTTTCGAACAGGCTGCAGATGGCATCCACTTCCGGCCGACCGGCGGGAAGAATGCTGATGAAACGGTCTGACAACTCAATCAACCCATCCCGGCTCAATTGCTCCAGCAACGGCCAGACAGCGCAGAAGTACTTTGAAAAAACCAGCCCATAGCGCCTCTCGATGGCGCGGATATCCAGTTCCTGATCACAGGCCAGACGCTCCATGACCATTTGCCTGATCTGATCCCCTGCCTCGAAGCGCCAGCCTCGACACGTCGGCAATTGTCTTATGTCCAGCTGCTGCTGATAACGTTCAATCTCATCGGTGTTTTGCGTGTACAAATCGTCGATCTGGCTGATGGCACCCAAACCGAATCCGACATGATCGCAATAGCCGTGACGGGAGAAACCCTCACAGGTACGGCGTAACCGGCCTCGCTCCTGGGCGACCGCCAGATCATCATCAGGCCGGACAAACTGCCCCAGACCAATGTAGTGATAACCCGCGCACATCAGTTGCTCAAAGCAGATCTGGCGCATCGCGCCTTTATCGTCCTGGCTGCACAGCTCTCTGATGTTGTCACCGAGTACCGGCCGATAGCGGCGTGGTGGCCGGGCATAGTCGAACACCAACAGCCTGTCCGGCTCCAGCTCGATAATGGTCGCCAGTTTCAGCGCAAAACTGCCGGGTGTCTGCCAGGCATGGCCAAAACCCAGATCGACGTTGATTGATCGAAAGCCAAAGGTGCGCGCGGCATCCATGAGCGAGTGGATCGGTGCCGGGTTCTGGTAGCAGGCCACCGACATATCACAGTCGGAGTCGATGTCCGGAACGCCAATGCTCACATGATTGAACCCCTGGTCGCGCAGCAAGCCCATGGTTGACCAGTCGGTATGGTGAAGGTCCACCTCGACGCTGTAGTCGCCGCACTCATGTTCAAGAAAGTTGAACCGGCCACGCAGATGATTCATCAGCCGCTCCAAATGCGCAGCCATGGGCGTTCCGCCCCCCAAATGAAACTGCTCGATCCGTTGCTCCGCACCCAGGTGACAACCGACGAGGTCGATTTCACGCTCCAGGCGCTGAAGGTACTGCTCGATACCGCTGTGCTCGCCGGCGATATCGCGCGGGGCACAGGAAGACGGCTTGAGGCTGGAAGGCAGCTGCACGTTCAGGGACAGCGGATGGCACTTCTGGCGGCTGACGCGCAGTGCACGAAGCAGATCCAGAGAGCCAATACCGTCATGAAATTTTTGCGTGTCGGCATGACAGTTGGGGTCAAGCACGCCTTGATCGCACCGAGCGATCAACTCGCCTGGGTTGTGAAATAAATCGGGCATGACGGTCTCCGAGACTGGCTGCGGATTTTCAGTCTGCGGGGCTGACCATCAATGCGCCTTGATTTGCATCAAGCGCAAGCGAAGTGTCTGCACAACGGACCACCGGTCAGCCCCGATTACCACGTCAAGTAAAACATTCCCTTGGCCAGCAGCACGATAACGACCATGTGGCAAAACAGGCTGCCATGGATGAAGTGCAGGTAGCGCGGGCTCATTCGGCCGCTTTTGAACAAAAACATAGCGCCCAGAAAATGCAGCAGCACACTCACGGCCACCGCGATTTTCAACGCCAGCAATGTGCCGAACGATGAGGCCAATGGTGAGGCAAGGGCTGGCAAGTAACGCAACCAGACCATGCCCAGTCCCGCACCGAACAACACCAGCAGCACCCACGGCATCAGCGAGCGGGCTCGGCGGCCGATGCCCTGCTCGACCAGTAGCATCACTTTGCCGGGTAACTGTTTGCGGATGCTTTCCAGGAACAGGACTTCGAAGAACACCGTGCCGATGAAGATCAGCGCGGCAAACAGATGCAAGGTCAGAATCAGCGGATAGATCATGGAGTTTTCGCCTTGAGTCAAGGCAACCCGCGCTACGGCGAACATTGGGGTGAGCGCACTGGCTGTCGGTCTCTGGAGACTACAGAGCCCGCCGATCCATGCGGTTGACACCGATCAAGAAAGCCGCAAAACCCCCAAGCTTGGTGTTTCCAGGCACACACATGCGTAGCGAGGGGGCGGTGGATCAAGAGCGGCCGACCTGTGCTTTGTTGATCGTGTGCATATCCGTTTATGTGGTAATGGCCGCTATTGGTTTCGCTTTTACAGCGAGTTACTTGGCGCTTTTCCAAGTGACCCGCCGTAAGGGCGGAACCCTAAGCCGCCGTTACCGCAGAAACGGATAGGTACCCCAACCTTAAGTGAACAGCATTACCACTCACCGAGGCGCCGACCTGTTCAGTGCCCGCGAATGTAATGCTCCAGCTGCCGAATCAGATCAGCCTGTTCGACGATGGCTTCCTTGACCAGATCCCCAATCGATAACAGACCAATCAGTTCGCCACCGTCCACCACCGGCAGGTGACGCAGATGGCTGTCGGTCATCACTGCCATGCAACGCTCGATACTCTGCTGACTGTCGGCGGTCACCACGGGCGCGCTCATGATGTCGCGCACTGGCGTACCGACCGAGGAACGCCCCTGCAGAACGACCTTGCGCGCATAGTCGCGCTCGCTGATCACGCCGACCACCTGCCCGGCCTCGATCACCGGAAGCGCGCCCACGTTCTTTTCGGCCATGATCCTCAGAGCTTCAAGCACCATCTCATCGGGCGCGATGCTATGCACCTGGCGGTTTTGCACGACCTTGAGTTTCAGCAATTGTGCGGCTGTTTTCATAAATGCCTCCGATGCGGATACGCGATGCTGTTGAACAGGCTCAAGCCACCCCGACTTCCACCACGCCGCTGTTCAACCGCACGGGCCAGACACGCAGACGCTGTTGCGGGTACTCCAGGCAGCTACCGTCCTCAAGACGGAAATGCTGTTTGTAAATCGGCGATGCAACGACCAGATCACCCTTGATGCTGCCGACCAAACCGCGACCGATGACATTCGCACCGGATTGCGGGTCATGGTTATCGATGGCGTAGAGGGTCCGACCCTCGGCATCCGGCAGGTAGAACAGCGCCACTTGCGCGCCGTCAAGCCAGACGACGACGCCGGAGTTGCTGACCAGATCCTGTTGGTCACACACCGTTTGCCAGGCATCGGTGTTTTCCAGGGAATCGATGCGTTGGGTATTGGACTGGCTCATCAGGCAATCTCCTCGGTGACGGGGATAAGGTTGAGTTCGGCGGCCATGATTGGGCGCCGCTGGCCACGTTCCTGGACAAAGTGGATGTCCGGATCCGGGCGTTTATCGTTGACGAAGGTACGGAAGCGCTTGAGTTTTTCCGGGTCTTTGAGGGCGTTGGCCCACTCGCACTCATAGCGGTTGACCACCAACTGCATCTGCGACTCGAGCTCTTCACCCAGCCCGAGGCTGTCGTTGATGACCACTTCTTTGAGGTAATCGAGGCCGCCCTCCAGGCTTTCGCGCCAGACCGATGTACGCTGCAATTTGTCGGCGGTGCGGATGTAGAACATCAGGAAGCGGTCGATGTAGCGAATCAGGGTTTCATCGTCGAGGTCGGTAGCGAACAGCTCGGCATGGCGCGGTCGCATGCCGCCGTTGCCGGCGATGTAAAGGTTCCAGCCCTTCTCGGTGGCGATCACGCCCACGTCTTTGCTCTGTGCTTCGGCGCACTCGCGGGTGCAACCGGACACCGCGAACTTGAGTTTGTGCGGCGAGCGCAGGCCTTTGTAGCGTTCCTCGATGGTCAGGGCCATTTGCACGCTGTCCTGCACGCCATAACGGCACCAGGTACTGCCGACACAGGACTTCACCGTGCGGGTGGATTTACCGTAGGCGTGCCCGGTTTCAAAACCGGCTTCGATCAGCTCGGCCCAGATGTCCGGCAATTCATGCAACTGCGCGCCAAACAGGTCGATACGCTGGCCGCCGGTGATTTTGGTGTAGAGGTCGTATTTCTTCGCCACCACACCGATCGCAATCAGTTTGTCGGCGGTGATCTCGCCACCGGGGATGCGTGGCACCACCGAATAGGTGCCGTTTTTCTGCATGTTGGCCATGAAGGTGTCGTTGGTGTCCTGCAGCGGCACCAGCGACGCGTCCATGATCGGCTGATTCCAGCACGACGCGAGGATCGAGCCCACCGCCGGTTTGCACACGTCGCAACCGGTGTGGCCACGGCCATGCTTGGCCAGCAGTTCTTCGAAGGTGATCACCCCTTCTACCCGCACCAGCGCATAGAGCTCCTGACGGGTATAGGCAAAGTGTTCGCACAGGCTTTTATCGACGCTGACGCCACGGGCAATCAACTCATGCTCGAAGACCTGCTTGAGCAGCCCGGCACAACCGCCGCAACCGGTGCAGGCTTTGGTCTGCGATTTGAGCAGGCCGAGGTCAGTGCAGCCACCGTCAATGGCCGAACAAATGGAACCCTTGGTGACGTTGTGGCACGAGCAGACCGTTGCCGACTCGGGCAAGGCGCCCGGGCCCAGGGTCGGCGCGCCTTCGGACGACGGCAGAATCAGGCTGGCGGGTTCCGCCGGCAGCGCAATCGCGTTCTGCATGTATTGCAGCAGCGTGTCGTAATAGCTGTTGTCACCGACCAGCACCGCACCGAGTACGTGCTTGCCCGTGGCATCCACCACCAAGCGTCGGTAACTGGCCGTGGTTTCGTCGATGAACTGATAACTGCGCGCGCCCGGCGTGCTGCCGTGCGCGTCGCCGATGGAACCGACATCGACACCCAGCAGCTTGAGCTTGGTCGACATGTCCGCGCCCATGAACGGCTCGGCAGCCTCGTTGCACAACAGTGCAGCGACACCGCGCGCCATCTGATAACCCGGGGCAACCAGACCAAAAATGCTGCCATTCCAGGCGGCACACTCGCCGATGGCATAGATGTTCGGATCGCTGCTCAGGCATTGGTCGTCAATCACGACGCCGCCGCGCGGGCCGACTTCCAGCGAGCATTGACGGGCCAGTGCGTCTTGCGCGCGGATACCGGCGGAGAACACGATCAGGTCGGCTTCAAGAAATTCGTCATTGGCGAAGTTCATCCGGTAGCGGTAGTCCTCGCCTGCGCTGATCGATTGCGTTCCGCGCGACAGGTGTACACCAACGCCGAGCCGTTCGATCTGCGCCTTGAGCGCCAGGCCACCGTACTCGTCCAGCTGCACCGGCATCAGGCGTGGGGCGAATTCCACCACATGAGCTTCCAGCCCCAGGGTTTTCAGGGCGTTGGCGGCTTCCAGGCCCAGCAAGCCACCGCCGACCACCACACCGCGTCGGGCATTGGTCGCCGCGGCACGGATGGCGTCGAGGTCTTCAAGGGTGCGATACACCAGGCGCGAATCGCCTTCGGCGCCGTCGATTGGCGGCACAAACGGATAGGATCCGGTGGCCAGCACCAATTTGTCGAATGGGACACACCCTTGCGCGGTGATCACTTGGCGACGGACGCGGTCGATTTCCAATACCGGCACACCCAAATGCAGGGTGACGCCCGGGGTCTGGTACAGCGAGGCTGCACCGAGGGCCAGCGACTCGGCATCGCGACCGGAGAAGTACTCGGACAGGTGCACGCGGTCGTAGGCACGCATCGGCTCCTCGCTGAAGACGTGCAGCTGATAGTGATCAAGGGCACCGCGTTCGATCAGCTGTTCGACACAATGATGTCCGACCATGCCATTGCCGATCACGATCAGCGATTGCAGCTTGTTCAAAGTGGCAACATTGGAATTCATAAGAGACACCCGTCTATAGCTGTTCAAAAAGCAAAAAAAACGCCTGAAACCTTGCGGTTCCAGGCGTCTTTGCCTGTTCATTTACGGTGCTAAGTCAGGCATCTATGCCGGATCCACCGATGTTGCCCACGACCTGTTCGGCCAATCGATCGTCGTTGACCGAGGGGGCTGCCCACTCGACTGCGTTCACAGTGGGCCTGAACAGTGTCTTGCAGACTTTGTGCCAGTCTGCCATTGGCAGTCCTTGCGCCAGTAAACGTTGACCACGGGGGCCCATGAATGCCCGATATTTGCCTTCGCATAGTGCAGAGGCGTGTTGCGCGGCCTTATAAAAGTGCACGAAGGCTAAATACAGCGCAGGAAGCTCGAAGGCCTCGTGATCGAATCTGAATAAAGTGGATCATGGCGTAGAGCGCTTGCACTCAAGCCTGATCCTGTTTGCCCCCTCTTCCTGGCAATCGATTGTCATTGGCAGGAAGCGTTCAATCACCGCGATATTGCTTTGCAGATGCTCAGTCATTCGCGGTGTGGTAAAGCTTCCGCCTCCCGCCAGCGCCATGGGCAACAGCAATTGATCGGCAAGGTGTTCGGCCACGGCTGCCTCGCTGTTCAGCCAGGCCGCCGCCTGATTGATTGCGCCATCGGCGACCTGTTCTGCGCGAAGGGCCGCCTGACCGAATGCGCTGAACATTTCAGTGACGTGTTCAAAAGCATATTCCAGCAGCAGGACGTTACCGGGGCCACGGTCCTGATCGAGGGCGACACACTGCAATTCGTCCTGCGCCATCTCCAACCGTTTGGCCACCTGACTCAATTCACGCTCGGCCACATTGGGCGCAATGCCCACGATCAGCGCACAAGCGCGTTTCGAGAGCAAGGCACCACGCTCCAGCAGGTGCAACGGAGTCAGGGTCGACGGCTGAATAAACGCCTCGATCTCGCCGCCCCCGGCCGGCACAAACCCATGGCGCACCAGCTGCAATTCAACCTTCGCGCCCATGCGCCGCAGTTGGGGCAACCAGGCCAGTTGCAGAAAGTCAGTGGGCGGCGCCATCGAATTATGAGTACCACCCGAAATCCGCACGCGACTGGCTTCAGGTGCCAACAGCAAGGCAGGCAACAGCGTCTGTAACACCAGCGTGCAGCTTCCAGCGGTGCCAATAGCAAAGCTGAACTCCCCGCCGGCTTGAGGAGCAAGAGCGCGCCATCGGCACCCATGCCCTGATCGATCTTGACCTGTCGCGCTACGACCGCATCGCCACGCGGTTCGCCCATAAACGCCTGGAAGGCCTGGCCTTTCTCAAGTCCGGGATTGCCACTCGAAACGCAGCGCTTAACCGCTCCATCGAGCAGATCGAGCGCGTGGCGGTGCGTTCACAAGCGCCCATGCTGCTGATCGGCCCGACCGGTGCCGGCAAATCCTTTCTGGCCCGGCGCATCTATGAACTCAAGCGCAGTCGGCATCAGATGCAGGGTCGCTTTGTCGAAGTGAACTGCGCCACGTTGCGGGGTGATGGCGCCATGTCGACCCTCTTCGGCCACATCAAGGGTGCTTTCACCGGCGCGCAGAACGCCCGCGACGGCCTGTTGCGAGCGGCCGATGGAGGCATGCTGTTTCTCGATGAAATAGGTGAGTTGGGCGCGGATGAGCAAGCCATGCTGCTCAAAGCCATTGAGGAAAAACGCTTCTTTCCACTGGGGTCGGACAAGGAAGTGGAAAGCGACTTCCTGATCATCGCCGGCACCCACCGCGACCTGCGCAGCCGCGTGGCCGAAGGGCTGTTTCGCGAAGATTTGTATGCGCGAATCAATCTGTGGACGTTCGACCTTCCCGGTCTGGTCGGTCGACGCGAAGACATCGAGCCGAATATCGATTTCGAACTCGAGCGCCATGCCCGGGAACACGGTCAAATGGTGCGTTTCAACCTCGAAGCGCGGCGTCGTTATCTGGCATTCGCCAGCTCAAGTGAAGCGGCCTGGCTGGGCAACTTTCGAGAGCTGTCGGCCTCCATCACCCGCATGGCGACATTGGCCGACAGCGGGCGGATCGATGAAGCTCAGGTCGAGGAGGAAATTGACCGCCTGCGCTATGCCTGGGGCCTGGCTCAGCCAGACGACGGCCTGAACAGGTTGCTCGGTGAAAACCTCGTGATGGACCTGTTCGATCGCCTGCAACTCAAAGCCGTACTCGACGTATGCCGGCAGGCGGACAGCCTGTCCGATGCGGGGTGATCCGTACTTACGCAATCTCGGGATGTACCAGACCAGCATAGACACGCGCCCCACCGCTCGACTGAGTGGCAAACTGGTGGTCAGCATGCGACCGATGAAAGCGGCGGCGGCCATCCAGGCCATTCTAATCACCGCACACATGCCCAACGTTCACGGCGCCCCCGAGCACATCGGCGATCCGTCGCTGATCGGTATCCGCGCACTCAACTCCCCGGACTACGGCGATGCCGTACCCGTCGAAGCTGCAGGTTTTGGTAGCTTGACCGAGTCCGTCAGTAAAACTGAGGTCTCTGACGACGAACCCGGCCTCTGCGCAGAGGTCAAAGCAGGTGATGGCATCGCCAATGATCAACTGCCTCTGGCCTGTTTCATCCAAGGGCGAAGCCAGTGGTTCACACACTTTAGGGTGCGCCGGATAATTTCAGTAGGCTCGGACTCTGCCAGGGGCAGGCGCTGACTGCTGCTCACATCCAATGCTCCCGTATCGGAGTTCGAAAATGACTCAGTCAATGCGGTTCTTCCTATCGATCATCCTTGCGACAGCCTCACTGGCATCGGCGAGCTTCTTGAACACTGCAGGTGCAGCAACCGCCGAGGATCTGGATGTCGACTCTCGACAAGCGTTGCAGTCTCTCTACAAGGCCACGCCCTTTGCCGAAACCATTTCGCACAACGCCAAAGCGATACTTGTCTTCCCCAAAATCATCAAGGCGGGCCTTGTGTTTGGCGGCAGCTATGGCGAAGGCGTATTGATGAAGGGCAAGACAGTAGAGGGTTATTACAACTCCGTAACCGGGTCATGGGGGCTACAGGCAGGCGCCCAGTCGTATGGCTATGTGGTTTTCCTGATGACCGACAAAGCCGTGAACTATGTACGCGAAACCAAGGGCTGGGAAATCGGCGTAGGACCCACTGTTGTTGTGGTTGATGAAGGGGTGTCGAAGAATTTGTCCAGCTCGACGCTGAAGGACGATGCCTACGCGTTCATTTTCGACCAGCAGGGGTTAATGGCCGGGGTCAGCATCGAAGGAACCAAGATTTCCCTGATCAAGCGCTAAAGCCGACCGTTTGGCGCACGGATGCGCCAGACACAAAGTGTCGGTCAGTGGCGATAGTCGGCACTTCACTGCTTTAATGGCAGCGTTCGATGATGTGTTTCCAGTCCGTACCCCGGCTCTTGTACGGTCAAATGGAGATTGCGTCATGCTGCTGTCCCGCCTTGCCACCCTCGTCACCACCCTGGGTCTGTCCACCCTCGCCCATGCGGCCCCGACCCACTACCCCCTGACTGTCGAGAACTGTGGCAGCACGTTGACCTTTCAGCAGGCACCCAGCCGTGCCGTGACCATCGGCCAGGCGGGCACCGAAATGCTTTACGCCATGGGCCTTGGCAACACGCTGGTCGGCACTTCGCTGTGGTTCAACGAGGTGCTGGCCAAGTACAGGACAGAGAACGACACGATTGAACGCCTGGCCGATAACGAGCCAAGTTTCGAGGCGGTGATCGGCAAGCGTCCACAGCTGGTGGCCGTGGAGCTGGAGTGGATGGTCGGTCCGCAAGGCGCGGTCGGTACTCGCGACCAGTTTCACGAACTGAAAATCCCGACCTACTTGATGCCGACCGACTGCGAAGCCAAGGACAACCTGGTCGGTGCCGACGGCACACGTCTGGAGGCGTTTCGCATCGACAGCCTCTACAAAAGCATCAGCCAATTGGCTGAAATCTTCGATGTGCAGGAACGTGGCCAGCAGTTGAACGCCCAACTCAAGGCCAGTCTGGCCAAGTCCATTGCCACCGTACAGCACAAGGATCTGAAGCACACCAGTGCGCTGTTCTGGTTCTCCAGCGCCAGTCTGGATATCGACCCCTATGTCGCCGGGCACAAGGGCATTCCCGACTTCATGCTCAACACCTTGGGCGTGCGTAACGTTGTGGAGTCCGACGAAGAATGGCCAACCGTCGGCTGGGAAACCATCGCCAAGGCCAACCCGACCTTCCTGGTCATCGCACGCATGGATCGCCGTCGCTTCCCGGCTGACGACGATCAAAAGAAACTGGAGTTCCTGCGCAGCGACCCGGTGACCCGCAACATGGACGCCGTGAAATACAACCGCATCATCATCCTCGACGCCATGGCCATGCAGGCCAGCGTGAGAATGTTCGACGGCCTTGAAGCCCTGGCATCAGCCATCAGCGGCTACGACCTGCCGAAATGACCACGACGCTGATTCGTACGCTGCTGGCATTGCTGGCCCTCGGGGCGGGGCTGATTTCGCTGTCGGCCGGGGCGTTTGTCGGCGCCGTTGCCGCCTTCGCCGTGGTTGTTCTGCTGGCCCGCGCCAGTGGTTCAATCGGCGGTACCGGGCAGATCATCCTCGCGGGGATTGCCGGTTCGCAATTGTTCAATGCGTTCACCGCGTTTCTGATCACCAAGTCGGCCAGTTCCGAACAAGCCCGCGGCATCATGTTCTGGTTGCTGGGTAATCTCAGCGGCGTGCGCTGGCCATCGGTGTGGCTGTCGGTGCCCGTGGCATTGACCGGTCTCGCGGTGTGCCTGTGGCACCGTCGGGCGCTGGATGCCTTCATTTTTGTGTTTCTGATCGCCGCCGATGTGCTCTCCCGAACGCTGATCAAAGGCCAGGTGATCCCGGTCGACGTCATCACCGCACTGGTTGGCGCGCCGGTGTTCGCGTTGATCCTGATCGGTCGGAGGAATGCCCGATGAATGCTGCCTCGCCTGTTATCGGCGACTCCGTACTGCGTTGCTCCGGCCTCGGGTTCCATGTCCGCGACGCTGAGTTGCTGCACGGCATCCACCTGGACATCCGTCGTGGTGAAACCCTGGGCCTCGTCGGACCCAACGGTTCAGGAAAATCCACGCTGCTCAAACTGCTGGCCGGCGTGCGCGTCCCCAGCCGGGGAGACATCCACCTCAACGGCCAGTGCCTCAAGGCGCTGTCACGGCGAACCATCGCGCAAACCCTGGCGGTGGTAGAGCAACAGGCCGACACCTTGGATGCCATCAGTGTGTTTGACGCCGTAGCCCTGGGTCGAGCGCCGTGGCTGTCGGCCTTGAGCCCGTGGTCGAGCGAGGACGATGCCATCGTCCTGCAGGCGCTGCGCGACGTCGATGTGGCGCACCTGAAAAACCGAAACTGGCACAGTCTGTCCGGCGGTGAACGTCAGCGTGTCCACATCGCTCGCGCTTTGGCCCAGCGCCCGCAGATTCTGTTGCTGGACGGACCGACCAATCACTTGGATATCCAGCATCAACTCGCCATTCTAAAAGTTGTACAGGCTCTGTCGGTGACGACATTGATAGCCCTGCATGACTTGAATCAGGCGCTGATCTGTGATCGTTTGGCGGTACTGGATCGGGGGCGATTAGTGGCCCTCGGCAAACCACTTGAGGTGCTGACCCCGCAATGCTTGCAGGATACGTTCGGCGTACACGGGCATTACCTTGTCGATCCTTTCGACGGCGCGCAGATTCTGCGATTTCGCTCTGTTTGACTTGCTCTGGGGTATTCGGATATGCCGAACCTCAGGCGACTGGCAGAGGCGTCCTTGCTCATCCTTACATCTCCACCTGAGTCCCCAGCTCAATCACCCTGTTCAGTGGCAATTTGAAATACTTCAGGTTGCTGTTGGCGTTCTTCAGCAGAAACGCGAAAAGACTCTCCCGCCAGCGTGCCATACCAATGCGCTTGGTTGGGATCACCGTCTCTCGGCTCAGGAAATAGGTCGTGCGCATCGGACTGAAATCCAGCTCAGACAAGTGACAGAGACTCAACGCTTGGGGTACATCGGGCTCCTCGATAAAACCAAAGTGCAGACTGACCCGGAAGAAGCCTTCCCCATAGGCTTCAACCTCAAACCGCCGGTCAGCACTCACGCGAGGACTGTCTTCGGACACCACGGTGAGCAGTACCACTTGCTCATGCAAAACCTGGTTATGCAGGAGATTGTGCAGTAGTGCATGCGGAACAGCATCTGCCCTGGCCGTCAGAAAAACCGCCGTGCCTTGTACGCGATGGGGAGGCTGCGTACGGATGCTGGCGATGAATAGCGGTAGTGGAAGCGCGGTTTCATCCAGCCGCTCAACAATAATCTTCCTGCCCCGCTTCCAGGTCGTCATCAAGATGAACAGACCAATGCCAGCGATCACCGGGAACGCACCGCCCTGAAAAATCTTCGGCGCATTGGCCGCGAAATACAGACCGTCCACCAGCAAAAATCCTAGCAGCATCGGGATGGCCAGCCAGCGCGGGGTTTTCCAAAGGAGCAGGACGACGGCCGAGGATAAGATTGTCGTGACCAACATGGTTCCCGTCACCGCGACTCCATAAGCGGCGGCCAAGGCACTGGATGACTCGAAACCGATCACCAGCAGCACGACACCGACCATCAACGCCCAGTTAACCGTGCCGATGTAGATCTGCCCCTGCTCCTGGCTGGAGGTGTGCTGGATAAACATGCGAGGAACGTAACCCAGCTGAATGGCCTGGCGAGTCAGGGAGAAAGCACCGGAGATCACCGCTTGAGAGGCGATGATGGTGGCCAGGGTGGAGAGCGCGACCATCGGCAGCAGTGCCCAGCTCGGCGCAAGCAGATAGAACGGATTACGCACAGCCTCCGGGTTCTCCAGGATCAAGGCACCCTGGCCAAAATAATTGAGTACCAGCCCCGGCAACACCAAAATGAACCATGCACGAGAAATCGGTTTGCGACCAAAGTGGCCCATGTCGGCATACAGTGCTTCAGCACCAGTCAATGCCAACACGACAGCGCCCAAAATCGCTACACCCATTCCCGGATGAACCACAAAGAACTGCACTGCCCAAGCAGGGTTAAGCGCTTGCAGCACTTCGGGACGCTGCAAAATACCGTAGATCCCAAGGGCACCCAACACCACAAACCACAGCACCATGACCGGGCCAAACAGGATGCCGATTCGAGCCGTGCCATGTTTCTGTATCAAGAACAGCGCCACCAGCACGATCACTGACAAGGGCACCACCCAGTGCTCTATTCCGTCAAACGCCAGCTGTAATCCTTCAACCGCAGAGAGCACCGAAATGGCCGGGGTGATCATGCTGTCCCCGTAAAAAAGTGCCGCACCGAACAGGCCGAGCAGCACCAGTACCTTGCTCATGTGCGGATAAGGTGCTGCTGCGCGGCGGGCTAACGCCGTCAACGCCATGATGCCGCCTTCGCCCTGGTTGTTGGCACGCAGGATGAACAGCACGTATTTGATCGAAACTACCCAGATCAGTGACCAGAAGATCAACGACAGAATGCCCAGCACGCCGTCGTGATTTACTTGAACGCCGTAATGGCCGGAAAATACTTCTTTCAGTGTGTAGAGGGGGCTGGTGCCAATGTCCCCGTAAACCACCCCGACGGCAGCGACGAGCAAGCCTACTCCTGAGGTTTTGGATTGGGAGTCTTCGTTTGCAACGGTCGCTTTCTCACTCAAGGGGCGCTTCTCTCAATTAGCGGGAAGTAACTGCACGCCATCCTTGGGCAATACATTTTTCCAGGGCCACGGAAAAGCGAGGCGCATGGACGATCTAAAAAAAATCGCGGCCAGTATCGTTGCGGGCAAAAACACCTACCGTAAAGAAAGCGTAAAAAAATTACGGCGGACTTACAACTTGCCTCCCACACTGCCTGCCTTACATCAATTGCCTGACTGCTGAGAGCGATGGGCTGCAAACCACTTTCAGTGTGACTTCACATCGTCTCGGTATGCCTCGGCAACCCGATGGAAATCAGTGCTGCGAGCAGCACGAAGGCGCTCGATATCCATAAACACGCCCCCAGCCCATACACCTGATAAACCCAGCCGGAGAGCACCGTGCCTATCAACCGTCCCATGGCGTTGGACATGTAATAAAACCCCACATCCAATGACACGCCATCTTCCTTGGCGTAGGACACGATCAGGTAGCTGTGCAGCGAGGAGTTCACCGCGAACAGCGCACCAAAGACCATCAATCCCCCGAGCAGTACCACCTGCTGTGACAATTCGGTGTTGAGCCCGAGAGCGATTGCCGCCGGCAGACCCGCCAGTGCAAGTGCCCACAGAAACGCCGCTCGACCATCCGGTACGTGCCCACGTTTCTTTCCGGTGATGTTGGGTGCGAAGGACTGTACGATGCCGTAGCCAATCACCCAGGCCGCAAGGAAGCCGCCAACCTTCCAGAAGTCCCAACCGAACACGCTGCTGAGGTAGACCGGCAAGGCCACCACAAACCAGACGTCGCGGGCACCGAAGAGGAACATCCGCGCCGCTGAAAGGATGTTGATTGCCCGACTCTTGGACAAGATGTCTCGAAACTTTGGCTTGGCTTTCGCTTTACCCAGGTCCTTCTTCAACAGGATCAAGCTGCTGATCCAGATCAGCGCCAGAACACCCGCCATGGCCAGCAATGCACCTTTGAAGCCGATCAATGCCAGCAAGGCTCCACCGAGAAAGAAGCCAACACCCTTGAGGGCGTTCTTCGAGCCGGTGAGGATGGCCACCCACTGGTAGAGCTTGCCCTGCTGCCCATCGGGGACCAGAAGCTTGATGGAGCTTTTGGCACTCATCTTGTTCAGGTCTTTGGCAATCCCCGACAGTGCCTGAGCGCCCATCACCCATGGAATGGTCAGCCAAGCTATCGGAACCGTCAACATCAGCAGCGCCGCGACCTGGATGCCCAGCCCGATGTTCATGGTCCGGTTCAGACCCAGCCGGGCGCCGAGGTAGCCACCCACCAGGTTGGTGATAACGCCGAAGAGTTCGTAGAACAGAAACAACGCCGCGATTTGAAGTGGGCTGTAGCCCAACGCGTGAAAGTGCAGCACCACCAACATGCGCAAGGCGCCGTCGGTAAGGGTGAAGGCCCAGTAGTTGCCCGTCACGAGCAGGTACTGCCGCACTTCCGGAGCGAGGGCTGACAACGCTTTCATGACCGCTCCTTAGACAGCAAGACCGACCATTTTGGCCAGTTCGACGGTGCGGTTGGCATAGCCCCATTCGTTGTCGTACCAGGCATAGAGTTTAACCTGAGTGCCGTTGATGACCATGGTCGACAGCGCATCGATGATCGATGAGCGCGGGTCGGTACGGTAGTCGATGGACACCAGTGGACGCGTCTCGAAACCGAGGATGTCCTTTAGCTCGTTCTCGGAAGCGTCCTTGAGGAGTTGATTCACCTCTTCGACAGTGGTGGCACGCTCGACTTCGAAGACGCAGTCCGTCAGCGAAGCGTTGGCCAGCGGCACGCGTACGGCGTGACCATTCAGGCGCCCACGCAGCTCCGGGAAAATTTCGGCAATGGCGGTGGCCGAGCCGGTACTGGTTGGAATCAGGCTCATGCCTGAAGCACGCGCACGCCGCAGATCCTTGTGCGGTTGATCGAGAATGCTTTGGGTGTTGGTCAGGTCATGGATAGTGGTGATCGATCCGTGGCGAATGCCCAGTTTCTCGTGGATGACTTTCACCACGGGCGCCAGACAGTTAGTGGTGCACGAAGCGGCAGTGACGATTCGATGCTCAGCCGGCTTGAACAGCTGATGGTTGACGCCCATGACGATGTTCAGCGCGCCTTTTTCCTTTACCGGGGCGCTGACCACCACACGTTTCACACCTTGGTCGAGGTAAGCCTGAAGCACAGCGACGGTCTTCATCTTGCCGCTGGCTTCAATCACCAGGTCGCAGCCCGACCAATCGGTGTCGGCAATCGCCTTGTTGGTCGTTACCTTGATTCGTTTGCCGTCGATGACGATGCTGTCGGCTTCGGAGTCGGCCTGGTAATTCCAACGGCCATGCACCGAGTCGAAGTTCAGCAGGTGCGCATGAGTCGCCGCGTCACCTGCCGGATCATTGATCTGCACGAATTCGAACTCTGGCCAGCTCCAGGCTGCTCGCAGCGCGAGGCGACCGATCCGACCGAAACCATTGATGCCAACTTTGATAGTCATGTTTCCCCCTTTCAAATGGAGCGCTGATTGACACGTTTCATGAGTTCTTCGGCCGATTCCTTGCGCTCGGAATAACGATCCACCAGATAGTCCTGACGGTCGCGAAGCAGCAGCGTGAATTTCACCAACTCTTCCATCACATCCACTACACGGTCGTAGAACGGAGAAGGTTTCATTCGGCCGTTGTCATCGAATTCCATGTAGGCCTTCGGTACGGAGGATTGGTTGGGGATGGTGAACATGCGCATCCACCGTCCCAGCACTCGCAGCTGATTGACCACGTTGAACGACTGCGAGCCACCGCACACCTGCATGACGGCGAGGGTTTTGCCCTGGGTCGGACGTACCGCGCCCATGGCCAGTGGCACCCAGTCGATCTGCGCTTTGAACACTGCGCTCATGGAGCCGTGACGTTCTGGAGAACACCAAACCTGCCCCTCGGACCACAGCATCAGCTCGCGCAGTTCCTTCACACGTGGATGATCGTCGGGAGCGTCATCGGGTAGCGGCAAACCTGACGGATTGAAAATCCGCGCCTCGGCGCCGAAGTGTTCCAGCAGTCGAGCGGCCTCCTCGACCATCAGGCGACTGAAGGAGCGCTCACGGGTCGATCCGTACAGCAGCAAAATGCGCGGCTTATGGATGGAGGTCTTTTCGATACCGAGTTTGTCTGTCGATGGGAGATCAACCAGTTCAGTATCGAGTTGGGGGATAGGGTCATCAAACATAGTCTTTGTCCTGCGCAACGGCGCTATTGGATTCATCGAACCAGCGGCGTTTCAACCAGAGGGCCACACCGACCAGAGAAATCAGTACCGGCACTTCTACCAACGGGCCAATCACCGTGGCGAAAGCGACCGGAGAAGCCAGGCCGAAGGTGGCAATGGCCACGGCAATCGCCAGTTCGAAGTTGTTGCTTGCGGCTGTAAAAGCCAGTGCGGTGGTGCGCGGATAGTCAGCCTTGAGCAGCTTGCCCATCCAGAAGCTGATGAAGAACATCACCACGAAGTAGATCGTCAGAGGGATCGCGATGCGCAATACATCCAATGGCAATTGCAGCACCACGTCACCCTTGAGGCTGAACATGGCCACGATGGTCAACAGCAGTGCCACCAGCGTCAGCGGGCTGATCTTTGGAATGAAGCGCTCCTGAAACCAAGCTTCACCTTTACGGGCGATGAGGATCTTGCGGGTCAGGAAGCCCGCCAGGAACGGCACACCCAGGTAGATCAGGACCGACTCGGCAATGCTGACGAAGCTGGTTTCAATCACACTGCCTTCCAGCCCGAACAGCGGCGGTAACAGCCCCAGAAAGATCCAGGCATACACGCTGAAAAACAGGATCTGGAAGATGCTGTTGAATGCCACCAGCCCGGCGACGTACTGATTGTTGCCACCCGCGATCTGATTCCAGACCAGCACCATCGCGATGCAACGAGCCAAGCCAATCAGGATCAGGCCCGTCATGTATTCCGGCTGGTCCCGCAAGAAGATGATCGCCAGCGCGAACATTAATACCGGTCCGATTACCCAGTTCTGCACCAAAGACAAAACAAGGATGCGCTTGTCCTTGAAGACTTCCGGCAGCTCCTCATAACGAACCTTGGCCAGAGGCGGATACATCATCACGATCAAGCCGATAGCGATGGGGATGTTGGTTGTGCCCACAGAAAGACTGTTGAGCCACTGCGGCCAGCCTTCGAACAGGCTCCCCAAACCGATGCCCAAGGCCATGGCGAAAAAAATCCACAGGGTCAGGTAACGGTCCAGGAAGGAAAGGCGGCTTTTACTCATGATCATTGCTCCTGTGATTACAGCGTGCCAATCAGGGCCAGCTCTGCCTTGAGCTGTTCGGCACTCAGTTGGGATAGCGGTAAAGCCAGGAAGGCTTCAATACGGATTTTGATCTGCTCCAAAGTGGCTTCAAAAGCCGCCTCGATTTCTTCTTGAGTACCGTGGTATTCCGAAGGGTCAGCCAGTCCCCAGTGGGCCTTGGTGGCCGGCCCGAAAAATACCGGACAGGCCTCACCGGCAGCCTTGTCGCATACCGTGATGACGAAATCAGGTGCCAAATTCACATGGGCATCGCTGGACTTACTGAACAGCCCAAGCGTCGAAACACCAGCGCTTTCCAAAGTCTTGAGACTCAACGGATGCACTTCGCCTTTGGGTTGACTGCCAGCGCTGTAGGCTTTCATGCCTTCCGGTGCCAAGTGATTGAAGACTGCTTCACAAAGGATGCTGCGGCAGCTATTGGCAGTGCAGAGGAACAGGATTTTCATCGAGCGATCTCGTAGTCGAAGGCGGAATCAGGCGATTTAGCTTTCACAGCAGGCGAGTGCCCGCTCGGGACGGTCACCCATCTCATC
Source organism: Pseudomonas sp. MDT1-16 (assembly GCF_054898115.1). Taxonomy (NCBI): domain Bacteria; kingdom Pseudomonadati; phylum Pseudomonadota; class Gammaproteobacteria; order Pseudomonadales; family Pseudomonadaceae; genus Pseudomonas; species Pseudomonas sp. MDT1-16. Next base: position 2,752,253 of record NZ_CM142717.1, on the reverse strand, counting down.
TAGCCGTTTGGCATCAGGGCTTAACCAGTGCTTGTTGCTTTCGAGCACGGTGGTCAGTACTTGATGAACCCAATCAGGGAGATTCGGGTGCAGTCGGTAATACACCCATTGGCCTTGCCGACGGTCCGACAGCAAACCGCAACCGCGCAGCTGCGCGAGGTGCCTGGATATTTTTGGCTGACTCTCATTCAACGCGCAGGTCAGCTCGCAAACACAAAGCTCTCCTTCACGGGTGATAAGCATCATCGTGCGGACCCGAGTGTCGTCGGCCAGGCATTTGAAAACAGTGGTCGGTGTCAGGTGGTCAGCCATATCGGTTCTCAGTGTTTGTTTTTGACCAAGACGAACATCTTGATGCGCTCATGAATTTCGTGAAGGGTGTGACGGAAGGCATCGGTTTGATGCTGGTCACCGGGTCTTCAAAACTCCAGGCCAAGGCCTCACCGGCTCCAGGTAAAGACAGGCATTGCGCTGCGGATTTATCACACAAGGTGATGACGTAATCAAAACGCTCACCACGGAACTCGTCTATCGACTTGCTACGTAATCCTTCGGTGCTCACACCGATGTGTGAAAGCGCCTCAAAGGTGCGCGGATCTACCTGAGTCGGAACGGTGCCGGCGCTGAACGCCTCGAAATGCTCCGAATCGGTATGCCGCAGCAACGCTTGGGCCAACTGGGAGCGTGCAGCATTGGCGGTACAGACAAACAGGACACGGGCTTTGCTGGTCATAGTGAAATCTCAGCTCATGCGGTTTAACGAATATATGTTTTTCCGCATGCAAGATAAACACTCAGCGGTAAATTAATCCATTGAAGCGATAGGACGCCGCCATTCGCCTGCACTTAAAGCCACGCGCAATGGCGTGATATACGTAAATTGCTTGGGGGGGGGGCGCTTCATAATATTTGAGGGGAGGCATATATGGTTTTTGTAATAAATATGTCATTCACGCAGAAATAGGCCACTCTCCTGGCACAGGGACTACCTGGACGTGCATAAGAAATAAGCAGTCAGCCCTAACCCGCCCCCGGTCGTAGAGGGCGGATTCGGTGGCTGCTCACTAGGCTTTTCAACAACCCGGCGAGGTACGAGGTGCGACGGGCTCAACTCTTGACCTGTTGGTTCCTGCCGTAGACATCTTCCAGGCGCTCGATATCGTCCTCACCCAGGTAACTGCCGGACTGCACCTCGATGATTTCCAGCGGGATCTTGCCGGGGTTGGACAGGCGATGCACCGAAGCGATCGGGATGTAGGTGGACTGGTTTTCAGTGAGCAGGAAGACCTTTTCGTTGCACGTCACCTGGGCGGTGCCGGACACCACGATCCAGTGTTCGGCGCGGTGGTGATGCATTTGCAGGGAAAGCTGCGCGCCAGGTTTCACGGTGATGTGCTTGACCTGGTGACGGGTGCCGCTGTCCACCGAATCGTAACTGCCCCAGGGGCGATACACCGCGCAATGGCTCTGGGTTTCCGAGCGGCCTTTGGCATCGAGCGCATTGACCAGTTTTTTCACGTCCTGCACGGCATCGCGGTGCGCGACCATCAATGCATCCTTGGTTTCTATCACAACCAAATCGTCCAGCCCTAACAGGGTCACCAGCTTGCTACTGCCATGCACGAAGCAATTACGGCTGTTATAGCTGACTACATCGCCCTTGAGTACATTGCCCTCGGCGTCCTTGTCATGCACATCCCACAGCGAAGACCAGCAACCGACATCACTCCAGCCAGCGCTTAGCGGAACGACGCAGGCGCGGCTGGTGCGCTCCATCACCGCATAGTCGATGGAGTTGTCCGGGCAGCATTCAAAGGTGACCCGATCGATACTGGTCACGCCTTCACTGCTGCGGCTGCGCTCCAGGGCCAGCACGCAGGTGTCGTACATGTCGGGTTCGTGAGTGCGCAACTCGTCGAGATAGCGGCTGGCACGGAACAGGAACATGCCGCTGTTCCAGAAGTACTCGCCGGACCGGACAAGTTCGGTGGCGGTTTGCTGGTCGGGTTTCTCGATAAACTTCTCGACCTTGAAGGCGCCGGCGCCAGCATCACCGCAGGCGGCCTTGATATACCCAAAGCCGGTTTCCGGACGCGTCGCTGGAATGCCGAACAGCACCATATTGCCTTTGAGCGCCTCTTCCTGCGCATGTGACAGCGTGGCGCGCAAGGCGGGCACGTCACTGATCACATGGTCAGCCGGAAGCACTAGCAGCAGCTCATCGCGACCCTCGGCGATCAGCTTGAGGGCCGCCAGCGCCACCGCCGGTGCGGTATTGCGGCCGAAGGGTTCGAGCAGTATCGCCTGAGGCGTACAGCCGATGGCGGCGAGTTGTTCATTGACGATAAAGCGATGCTCCTGATTACAAACCACTATCGGCTTGGCGACACCCTCGAACGCCAGGCGCTGCAGGGTCTGCTGAAACAGCGACCCCTCGCCTGCCAGACTCAGGAATTGCTTGGGATACAATTTGCGCGACAACGGCCACAACCGCGAACCAGTGCCACCGGACAGAATGACTGGAATCATTTTCACTTTCCTCCCGCACCTTCATCACTCGACATGAAGGCTCTTCGAACAGCGAAGGATTGCCTTCCCTTTTGCAACACAAGCCCATTTACGAATGGCCCCACCGGGTATCCAGTGCGTATTGGCTGTTGCATTTATTCTTTCTGACCAGCAAATAGCTGGGTGATATCGCCGCCCAGGCGATAGGTTTTCATCGGTTCGATCGATTGGCGCCAGCGGTTGGTTTGCACCGAGCAGTCGTACAGCGCGCAGTAAGGTTCCAGCCAGGCAAACTTGCCGTCCTCGTTGAGGTCCTCGAGTTCTTGCTTGTAGCCGGTCTTGCGTTCAAACGAGCGTGGATCCTTGATCCCTTCCTCCACCCGCGCCGCCAGACGCCGCATGGCGCCGTGGTTTTCTTCGCGCAGGTCGATGTCATTGGCTCGGGCAAAGGCAGCGATCATCATCAGCGGCCCCATCGCGTAGTTGTGGTAAGCCAGTGCGCGGGTTTCGCGGCTCAGTTCGTTGGGCAGATAACCGTCTGCATCGACCTGGGAAGCGCCGATGCGGAACTGCGCTACCGACCAATCGAGCAGATCGCGCCGGTCGACCACCACCGAGGCCGCCATGACGGCCCAGGCCGCCCAATACTGGTGATTGTTCAGCCGGTCCAGCGGCTGGTCGCGCCAGTCCCGTACCACCTGATCGGCCACTTGGCCGATCCAGGCCTCGATCGGCCGGGTCTGCGCCTCGCGGCCCTTCAATGGCTGCGAACGCGAATACTTGAGCCGCAGATAGGCTGAAGAAATACTGCCCAGCGCCCATTTGCGCATCGACTTGCCGGTATGGGTGTAGGTGGTACTCAGCAGCGCCTGCGTCTTGGCCCATTCGCCCAGCCAGCTCAGGGTGCATTCCACATGGCCTGCGCGGCCGAGCCGTAAATAGGCTGCGACGTGTTTGTTGACGCCCTTCTCCAGTTCGTTGATATCGGCTGACATTTGCTTGTAGCGTTGGTTGGATTGCGCGTTGAACTGATCACGTGCCTTGCCAGAGCCCTCGTACTTGCTGGGGATCAACAGGTCACCGGTATAAGGTTTGGGTGCCGCCGGACAGCTCGGAGCGTCGCCATCTTTGTCCACGGCCGGCGCGTAATAGCCCTGCGGCGGGCGGAGTTGAGCGGCCGCCGCCTGCACGATCGGCCCCATCAAAATGAAGGCCACGCCAACGGCGGCCCAGTGCGCCTGACGCATCAGTGCCCCTCCATCTGCGCGGTGCGCAGGGATGGTGCCGCAGAGATGACTGGCTTGGCACACAAGCGGGCCGAGAGTTCCATGGAGGCCGTTCCAGGCGGTGGCTGCACATCCATTGAAAGAAAAGTCAGTTCGTCCCAGTCTGCATCGGCTCGCAGCTCAAAGGCGAAGCGGCCCTGGGTATTGACCGTCGGCGCACGGCTCAAGCTGATGTTTTCCTGGCGACCGTTCATGTAGGTCAGGGTCGCGCTCATCAGGTGCACGCCAGGATCGGCGAACTGAAGGTCGACCTGATAGCGATTGCCCTTGATCGGATACACCGTGCCGCCACCGCCGTTGAACAACACTTGATTGCGCCCGCTGTGCAAGGTCGAATGACTTTTGAGCAGCGGCGCCTGGTTGTCGCAGCCATCGCTCAGCGCCGCCATCGCCTGCCGGTAGAAGCTGGATTTCTGGATGCTGTCGAGATTATCGGTTTCCCACACCAGCACCGTCGGCGGGCGCTTCTGAAAGTCGTCGCCGAGCAGGTAGGCGATCAACGAATCATCGTAGCCACCGCCCGGAACACTGAAGTTGCTGACCGGCGTCTGTAGATACTGTTCGAGGAAACCGGCAAAGTTGAACGCCTCGCCGCTGGCGCTGGTACCGATCAATGCGACTTTGGCGGGAAGCTTGGAATCGCCTTGGGCCCGGGTTTGATAACGGGTGACAAACTGCGCCGCATAACCGTTGCCGCAGATCTGTGCGGCGACTTTTTGCAACGTGCCAGAGCGTCCCAGCAGGCCGGCTGGCTGGCTGGCAAAGACCTGATGCGGCAATGCCTTGAGCACATCGTTGCCCCTGAGCGCCTGGGCCACCAACTGTGCGCTGCGTTCGGCGCCATAGGGCGTCCAATTGTGATCGCCCTTGAAGTAGAAGGGCTGCCCCGCTGGCTGTGGCGCACTCAGCAGGTTGGTAAAGTCGGGGACCTGAACGCCCAAGTCACGCACCCGGACCAGCGTTTGCACGTAGTTCTGCCGGGCCTTGGCCTGATCGAATCTGGCCAGTTCCTGCGGCGTCAGGCGGTCGGCATGCAGCAAGCCGCGGCTGGGTGGCATCACCAGCACCAGCTCGACCCCGCGCTGGGCCAGCCCGTCGCGCAAGCGCTTGAGGGCCTTGTAACCGCTCTCATCGAGGCCGAAGTCAGTGCGGAAATCGCTTTGGGTGCGAAAGAGCCACTGGTCCTTGGCCTCCACCAGGGTCGCGTAGTTTTTCAGCGTCGGCTGCTCGTAAAGTGCCGCCTGCGCCGCTTGCGGGCACAGTTTGCAGCAGGCCTCGGCCGTGTACTCCGGCTGCGCCTGGACCCACGCCGGCACAGACAGCATGCATAGCGCGGCATACCCATGGATTGTCTTCATCAGCAGGCTCCTCAAAGTTTCACCGGCAGAATCAATGCGGCTTCACGGCGGCGCAGGAGAATGTCCATCAAGTCGCCCTGCACTTCCCCCAACAAACCGGTGAAGGCAAGGCCGTCCTGTTTCTGCGGCGCCAGAAAGGTCAAGTCGTAGAGTTCCAGACGCGAGGGTGAAAACACCGTGATAGGACTGGAACCGTTGCCGATCAGCTTGCCGCCGACCACGGTGAGCGACAGCTTGGCGTCGAAGGGGTCTTCCTTGAGATCGCGGTCGGTGCCGCGCAAATCCTTGATGTGGCCGTAGATGCCGGTCAGGGCATTGGCCATCAGCTCGTTTTCATACAGCCGCACACCGGTACTGTTACGCACCCGAATCCCATGGCGGTTATTGTCGATTGCGCGGTTGCGCCAGAGCAGGTTATTGCCGCTCTCATACAGGGTTATGCCGTCGGAGTGGTTTTTGTAGGATTCGTTGTAGGCCAGCAGGTTATTGACGCTGGAACGGTCCAGGACAATGCCCGACAGGTGATTGTTGTAGGCGCGGTTGTAGATGATCCAACTGTCATTGACCTCGCGCGAGAGGATAATGCCGTGCTTCTTGCGGGTACCGAAGGCATCGTTGTGGGCAATGATCAACCGGCGCGAACGATCGTGCGGGTCGATGCCATAGACGATGTTGTCGCGATAGGCATTGCCGAGAATCACCACGTCGTCGGCCTCATAGCAATAGAAGCCGTACCAGTTGTCGACGAACTCCGAATTGAGCAGCCAGCCGGTCGGTCGTTTACGTTTCATCTTCGGCGCCATGCTCGGGCTGTACTGGGAAATACTCACCCCATAACTTTTGCTCGCGGTGTAGCCGAAGCTGGCGATGGTGCTGTTGACGATGTAGGTCTCGGTGCCACCCCAAGACACCAGGAAGGGTCGGAACTCGCCCTCTTTCTTGTACCAGGCCGGGCTGTTGTTCTTCTCGCTCCAGGCGCTGACCTTGGTGTCGGTGATAAACAGCTTGCCGTCATTGACCAGGAAGGAACCGCCCTCCTGGGACAATCGCAATTCCTTGACCGACTTGTCGATATGCAGGGTCCCGCCGGGACGTATGACGATTGGCAAGCGTGCCAGAAACACCCCCGGCGCAGTTTCGCGCAAGGCCGTCGGTGGCAGGCTGCGCGCCAGTTGCGTCAGGCTCATGTAGCCACGGTCGATGAAGATCGCCACCGGCATTCGCTGCTGGCGCACCACCCACTCCTTGAGTCGCTCCTTGCCGCCGATGAACTCGTCGAGCGAGTTTTCCTTGAGCATCGGCTGGATCAAGGCACGGCCGGCGGGCTTGTAGGAAATCTTCGCCATGGCTGCCTCGGCCGTATAGCCGGACAGGTCGGGGATCTTCGGCTCGCTGATCAGCAAAGGCTTTCCCGGAGCCTCGCTGATGGTATAGCGCGGCGGTTCGACGAGACCCGCCGCGCTGACACCCGCGGCCTGCACCAACAGCAGTCCGGCGAGCAACAGCGTGATCTTGACGACACTGTCCATAAGTCTCACCCATCAAAATAAATGCAATCTGGTGTGATCAAGGCGTTGTTGCCCACAATGGCATCACTGCGGGCAACAACCCGGACCTAGATTTTCCAAACGAAATCAATGAACGCCCGGTGCATGCTCGAATCGGTGTCGCTGGCGTAAGCGTCGCCCGTGAAGAACACGCCGAGGCGCAAGCGGACCAGTGCCGAGGGTTCGTCAACCCAATCCACCATGCTCGCGGGCAACAGACCCTGCTTGAAGTACTTGGTCATGACCAGGTCGACTTCCTGGCCCAAGTCCTTCTCACCGTCCACCAGAGCCGCATTGATGATCCCGTCGTCGCCAGTGTCCTGCTGGTCGTCGACCCGCCAGAAGCGGTGGTAGACGAGGCTGGCGTCGTAGTCCTCGCGCAACTGCCAGGAGCCGAACACGGTAGCCACCTGGAGGTTGCTCAGTTCACCGCGAAAGGCTTCACCGAAGCGGTGTACGCGCGAACGCGTGCCGGTGTAGTTCGAGCGGTTGCTCTGCAGGCCGGTTTGCTGGAACTGATTCTCCTGGTCGCGACCACCGCCGTCGCCGCGGGCCGCGGCCGCACCGAGGCGCCAGCTCTCATCGATGTTCCAGCGCAAACCCAAGTCTGCGGCCCAGGCGTTGACGTCGCCACTGGTGTGGCCCGTCGCGACCCGATCGCCGTCAGGGCCCACCACGGTGGTGAGGGTGTCGCGATCGCCGGTCAGCCAGGTTGCGTTGAGCCAGTAATTGACCGGCATCGTCGAGCGATAGTTGTAGCCGTCACCGTTCGCTTCGAGGCCGACCCAGGTCAGGCTGCCGGTGTTGGTCTTGTCAAGTGCATCGATCTGCTCGCCGGCGTCGGGCAGATTGCCGCTGTCCTCTGAGTGATGTACCCGCAGGCCTACCCAATTATTGGGCGTCCATTGCGTAGAGATGTCGGCGAAGGCATGGGAACGATCTTCGTCTTCGGGCGACAGGTCGTCCACATCGGTGCGGTAGTCGGAAAAGCGTTGAGCAGCGCCAAGGTGGGAGCGCAGCAGAGTGGTTTCGAAGGTCCAGTTGAGCGCTTCGATGTTGGTGTCCATCCACTCGCCACTGTCCTCACGCAGACGCTGGCGCCCCAGACGCAGATGCTCGCCCGGATAAGCGGTGATGCCCGCATAATCGACCCAGAACTCGCGCATCGCGAGGTAGCTGTCATCCGTCTCACGGGCGTTAGTGGCGTCGACACCGTTGTTGATCGTATCGGTATCGATGGTATCGGTCGCGGCTACCGCCTGCCCCATCGCATAGGCACTCCAGTTTCCCCACTGGCCAAAGGCCCAAGGGCGCACGTCGATGCCGATACCGTTGACCGTGCCACCGGACGCGGTGCCCAGGTCACGGTCCTCCTGCGACTCAGCGGTAATCTTCACATCCAGACCGAAGTTCTTCGGTGCCACTTCCGCCGCCAGCACCAGACCGACGCTGCACATCAGCGAAACCCCAAGACCACATCCTGCCAACAATGCTTGCTTCATAGTAAGTCCTGTCCATTTTCCGGAGTTTGCAACCTGGCTAAAGCCGCGCCCGTCAGACGGGCCTGGGCTTCTTCCTCAAGCAAGGGCTGCGCGATTTTCCTTTCTGCCGGGGTCAGCCCCGACTGCAGGGCCGACAGTACTGGCTCTGCATTTACCACGCCCTGGCGTTGCGCGAGTTGCGCAAAGACAAAAGCATTGACCCGATTGACCTTGATCCCACGAGAGTCGGAAAACATGTGGGCCAGAGCCAGGTCGGCGTTGGTTGAGCCGTTGCGGGCGGCCAGCAACAAATGTAGCAGCGCTTTCTGTGGTTCGACCTGGCCCAGATAACCGCGCCGGTACAACTGGCCCAGGTAGTAATGCGCCCCGACTTCACCGGCCGCGGTCGCCTTGAGCAAATGCTCTTCAGCCAGGCGCGGATCCTGTGGCAACCATTTGCCGAGGTAATACAGCCGCCCGGTCAGCAGTTCCGCCCGTGGGTCGCCCGCCTCGCGTCCGCGTTGCAAGGCCGAAAGCAATTGCGGCGCATCGCCTTGCACGGGATAGTCGTTGATCAACCGTGCGAGGCTGGTCCAGGCCGGCGCATAGACCGGTGCCAGTTCCTCGAGCAGGCGCTGGGCGCTTTGCGGGTCGGCCGGGCCTTCGAGGGCTGGCGAGGACAGAACGCGCGCCACCGACTCGACCCGCAAGGGCGCTACTCGTCCCTCGCGCCAACCCTGGCGCAACTGCGCCAGCAAGTCCGCTTGCGCCTTGGGCTGGGCGCGCATTCGGTTGATGGTGGCCAGCTCCACATAACAGGCATCGAGTACCGCCAGCCGCGCCCGGCACATCTGCTCGATCTGCGGCAGGTGAGCCTTATAAGTGCCCTGATTGCGGTATATCAGAATCTGCGCCAGGTCCGCCTCGACAATGCCCTGGGCGCGCCAACTGTCGACCTTCTGCTGCGGTTCCACCACAGGCGCCATTCGCGGGTAGCCCAGGTACAACAACGTCAGCGGCACCACCGCAGTGAACTCGCCTTTATCCAGCGCGCCTTCCAACAATTGCCGGGCCTCGTGCACTTGCTGGGGATCACTCGGGCTCTGACGCAGCAACAGACGGCCCAGACGTGACTGCGCCTTGACCGATTCCGGCGCGGCCTGCCGGTACAAGACTTCCGCCTCTTTCAGGCTTGTCGGGTCACCCGCCGACGCCGTCAAGTCGCCCATCCCGGCCTGGGCATCGGCATAGCCGTCTTCCGCCAGCGCCGCGTAGTGCTTGCGTGCTGTTTCATAATCGCTGCGCAACATGGCCTCGCGCGCCACCCCCTGATCCGGCAGGGTGCCACACCCATGACTCATCGTCAGAGCAGCGGCCAGCGCAGAAAACCGCAGCCCCGATCGCCATACGCCGTTCATTTTCCGGCCGCCATGACTTTATTCTCCCAGGCGTTCTTCACCCAGGTGTTGGCCGCCACGGCATTCTGCACCCAGACATTGTCCTGCAGATCTTCGACACTGACCTCCACCGGACGCCCGCCCAGTTCGGTCCGCAACGGGCTGTCAGGCTCAATGGTCACCCGCAGGTCGGAGGCCAGGCCACCGTTGTCCAGCGCCACGGCGGCGATTTTGCCCGTGCGTGGCTGTTCTTCTCCGATCAGTTGAAAGCTCACTGACTTGCCAGGCTGGATCTTGGCAAAATTCTTATAGGGGAAGCGCGCTTCGATGGTTGCCACACCGTCGATCGGCATCAACTCGTACACCGTGGTGCCCTTGCCGACGACCTGCCCGTCCGGCACCAACTGCGCCACCACCCGGCAATCGCAAGGGCTGGTCAGCGAACCTTGCAGGGTGCGGCTGAACAGGCGCTCAAGGTTTTCCGGGGTCGCCTGCCCGGGCGGCAGATTGCCTTTCATCACATCCAGCAGCGAGGCAGAAAAGGTCGCCAGTGGGGCTCCCTTGGACACCACCGCGCCCACCTTGACCAACGAATTGACGCTGCCGTCGCGCGGCAGGCCGATCAACTGACCGGGCACATTGACCCGCGCCGATTCGGCGTGAGTGACGAAATAAATGCCATACAACTGGTTCAGCACATAACCAAAGGCAACCAGTCCCACCAGAAACATCAGCAGGCTCACCGTGGTCGCCCGCAATCGTGCGAAAAAGCCCATGCCATTGCCGCTTTCGTGCTTTCGCGGCTTGGTGAAGTTGTCGCGTTGTTGGGTCGCGAGCATGTCACCCAGGCTGATCACCCCTCCCGAGAGGTAGGAGGTGATCAGATAACGCAATGCGGAGATCGCGCGCGGAGGCAGGTTGTGGAACTCGCAACCCACCCGCAGTCCCTCGCTGCTGACCGAGCGCACGACAAATTCCACGTCGATGGCAAACCCCAGCGCATCGACCTGGAACACCAGTTTGCCTTTGTGATGGCGGCCCGCGATCAGTGGAGTGTCCGGCTGACTCAGGCTGAAGCCACCGGCCGACAAGTCGATCAGTTCGCAATCGAACTTCTCCCGGTCCGGCCCATTAAACTTGATCCGTGCCGGTAGATTCAGCCGCGCATGCTGACGCTGCACCTCTGACTCATGCACGACATTGTCATCAACAGCAAAAACGGCTGTGTTCATAACGCGTCCCTTCCCATCCACGATTCAGACCGATCCGGCAGGTCAGTGCCGGTGCTCACCTCTATTTTTTACCGTCGAGCAGACCGACACGGCACGCCGACTACCCTGATACCCGCGTTACACCACCCACATCAGCAGCGCGCAAAACACACTGCCGGCCGAAAAGGTCATGGCCCGCGACGACCAGGTATTGAACCAGCGCTGATAGCTGGCCAGCCCGCGGTCGAGTCTGGTTTTCTGGCGCGTCCACGATTGCCGGTCGAGGCGGAAGAACACATAGATCTTCACCATGGCGCCGACCAACTGGTTGTAATAGATAATCAGTGGATAAGCCGGCCCGACCGGGTGCCCCGAAGCCAGCAACAGCAGACTCAGGATCAAGCGCGTCACGCCGATCCAGAGCACATAGATCAGCAGGTAGGCCACGCTGTATTTGAGGCTGGCAATGATCGCTATTGACGGCCCGAGCAGGCTGGCCCACATCGATACGCGTTGGTCGAACAGCACCAGCGAGGTGAACCAGCCCAACCGCTGCACGCCCAGGTGCAGGGCCCGCGAGTTCTGCCGCAGGTTATTGCCATACCAGCGGAACATCAGCTTGCGGCTGGCCTTGAAGAAGCTCTTTTCCGGTGGGTGCTCAACCGTGTTGATCGCCGCATCGGGCACATAAAAGGTGTCGTAGCCCAGCCGCATCAGACTGTACCAACTGGACTTGTCATCACCGGTCAGGAAGCGGAAACGCCCCAGGCGCCAGTGCTGCAGATAATCGCTCTCAACGTCTTGAATAAAGCCGGGGTCGGTCACCACCTGGGCGCGGAACACCGACATCCGCCCGGTCATTGTCAGCACTCGCTTGCCCAGTGCCATCGAACACATATTGATGTGCCGCTGGGCGAACCGCAGCTTGTGCCATTGGCTCATCAGGTAGCTTCCGCGCACCTCGCAGAACTCATTGGTGGTCAGCCCGCCGACTTTCGGGAACAGCTTGAACCAGGGCACGGTCTGACGCACGAGCCCGGGCGAAAGCACGGTGTCGCCATCGACCACCGCCACCACCGCATCGGCATCCGGCAAATGCCGGGAGATCGCCCGAAAACCATGGGCCAGGCCATCGCGCTTACCGGTGCCGGGAATCCGCACGAAGCTCAGCTTGACCTGCTCCGGCGGGGTATAGCTGTCCCAGAGCGCTTTGATCAGCAGTTCATCGGCCAGCTCGACGATGGAACAGACCACCGTGGTCGGGTAGCCACAACCAATGGCCTCTTCGATCACCGAGCGGTAGACCTGCGCCGTGGTCAACGCATCGATACGAAAACTGGTGACCAGCAAAAACACTTGCGACGGATCGGCACTTCTGCCCAGCCTGGTGACTTTGCGTCTGTAATAAGGGAATACCAGATAAAGGAACAGCACCCCCCGCAGGTAATGGATCGCGCCCATCGAATAACGCCAGATACCGACCGCCCCCAGCAACAGGAGAAAGTCCCTGGATTCGGGATCGAGCACTGTGCGCGGCAGCAACAGTGCAAGCCCCATCAGCGCGGTGACGTAGAACAGCCAGCCCGCCGCTTCGCGCAAGTAAACCCTGGAATCAGCCATAGATGTGAGCCCTGTTCGATAAACCCATGTTGCTCGGGGCGCACCAGCTCCGCGCCCCGCTCGCGCGCCTCGCTTACCAGCAGATACCCTCAAGCCGATCGCCACTGGCGTGCGGCATGAAGCCCACCAGGTCGACCACTTGCTTGCCCTCGGGCACTTGAAGCGCAATGGCTTCGAAGGACTCGTCACTGTTACCCAGCACGATCACGTCCGCCTGCTCGATCACCTTCGCAAGGTCAGCGCATAACAGCGAAGCGAGGTGTGGAATCTTCGACTCGATGTATTCCTTGTTGGCCCCGTAGATACGCGCGTACTCAACGTTGCGGTCGAAGATATGCAGGTCGTAGCCCTTGCCGATCAACATCTCGGCCAACTCCACCAGCGGGCTTTCGCGCAGGTCATCGGTGCCCGCCTTAAAGCTCAGGCCGAGTAGCGCGACACGCCGCTTGCCATAACTGCTGATAATGTCGAAGGCTCTCTGTACCTGCACCGCATTGCTGCGCATGATCGAGGCGAGCAGCGGGTGCTCGACGTCCATTTGCCCGGCGCGATAGTTCAGCGCACGCACATCCTTGGGCAGGCAGGAACCGCCGAACGCGAAGCCGGGGCGCATGTAATAACGCGACAGGTTGAGTTTGGTGTCCTGGCAGATCACGTCCATCACATCGCGACCGTCGACGCCGGCGGCCTTTGCGATATTGCCGATCTCATTGGCGAAGGTCACTTTGGTCGCGTGCCAGACGTTGCAGGTGTACTTGATCATCTCCGCCACTTCGATGCTCCTGCGCAGGAGCGGCGCGTCCAGCTCTTGATAGAGCGCGGCGAGCATGTCACCGCTGCGCTGGTCGAGTTCACCGATCACCGTCATGGGCGGACAGTTATAATCCTTGATCGCGGTACTTTCGCGCAGGAACTCCGGGTTGATCGCCACGCCGAAGTCGACCCCGGCCTTCTTGCCGGAACAGTCTTCAAGTATCGGGATCACCACGTTCTTCACGGTGCCCGGCAGCACCGTGCTACGCACCACGACCGTATGCCAACTGTCCTTGTCGTGCAGGGCTTCGCCGATCTCGCGGCAGACCGACTCTATGTAGACCAAATCCAGATCGCCATTCTTCTTGCTGGGCGTACCGACGGCGATGAACGACATATCCGTGCCCATCACTGCGGCCTTCACATCACCGCCACCCCGCAGCCGCCCAAAATTTACCCCTTGCTCGAGCAGCGTCTCCAGGCCCGGCTCAACGATGGGCGACTTACCCTGGTTGATCAGGTCGACCTTGACTTGCGAGACATCCACCCCGATTACGTCATGTCCGCGAGCACAGAGACAGCCCGCACATACAGCGCCCACGTACCCCAAACCAAAAATGCTGATACGCATCGGTGAATACCCCCGTTACCCTGATTCAGGAAGGCCATCGGCATGCCACGCAGACCGACAGTCGCTCTACCGCGCCAACTAGCCGGCAGTTAGGTACAACTTGATTCTTGACCACACTCGAAGAACTTGAGTGTAGACAAACATCACTTTGACACTGTCATTTTTTAAAAATATTTCGAACACTTCGCGCCGACAACATGTGCAGTGAGATCAGCAAAGCGAGTGCCAAAATCGACAACACGTTAACGTTTAGAAAAATCACTACTAAAATCAGCCAGATATAAAAGTTATCGAGACTGGCAACTTGAACAAAAAATATATCCACGCACCAAAAATAAGCAGGCGCTTACGGTACTTGCTGCACAGACATGCCTAAAACCCTGACACGGTGCAACGCCAACGCTACAACATTGTAAGCGCAGCCATTAAATTCATCGCAGAGTGTAAAGCGAATGAAACATGTCAATTTTTTATTAACTATTTATTGGCGCCGGCACTACACGCAACAGTTAATACCTTTAAAAACGGACGTCAGAGGTGCGGGCCTTATTAGTCCATCCAAGTACTTGATAGTCGTTCAAAGTATCGAGTGCATGTTCAATGGGAGTTTTGCTGAGGGACTGTAGCGCTTGGCCTGCTGCGCTGCCTGGATCAATTGCAAGTTGCGGTTGCGTAACTCGACGTCACGACCAACCCGCATGTTCGAGCGCACCGCCAACGTTTCAGCCTGCTGGTATTGCCCCTGCTGAAGACGCAACACTCCGAGGTAATGCAGCGTAGCGGGATTGTTCGGCTGGATAGGCAGGGCACGCTCCAGCGTGGCAGCGGCTGGGTCCAACTGGCCATCTTCATACTGCCGCGAGGCGGTTTCGATTAGGGTGGTTGAAGCGCTGTTACTTTGCGAGGGCGCTCTGCGCTCGGCAGCAACCGAGCAAAGCGACGCGACGGCGCAGAACGCCAGGATGAGACCCGGCAGAAAATTCTTGGTTGGCATCAGGGGGCGGACTCGGCTGATCTCGGACGGCACTGCCGTAAAACAGGCCACCAGCGCTGCTCGGCATCTCCGATACAGGGCCCCTATTGACCAAATTCCCGCTGCAACGGCCACTGCGGATGGCGTGGAATCCGCAGACCACCACAACCAGTCTCATTTTTTACCACCCCATCATTTAAGCGTGATCCGTTGACGTGTAGGGTCGATTCCAATGCTGAACGGTCGTCTCCCATCACTTGCCCTTCCCTGGGGCGCCGAGCAGGCTTACCTGCGCGGCGAGCGGTCCACTTAGATTGAGCAAGTGCCGAATTTCAGGCAAAAAAAATCCCAGGCAGCTGATGGAAGCCTGGGACTCAAAATGCATAAACCGTGGTGGTGAACGCGGGGCGAATATTACTTAATACTTCTGCCTGTAACAAGATACTTTGATTCACTATCGAGTTACTAAAACGTCTAACCCATTAAATACCCACACAATTTTAACGGATGAGCGTCGACAAGGCCTAATTTAGAGGTACCAGCGATACTCCCGCGCACTGATGTCCTGCAGGAATGCCAAATGGTCCTGGCGCTTGTTTTCGCAGTAGACATCCACAAATTCCGACCCCAAACCTTCGCGCAACTGCGCATTGTTTTGCATCGAACGCACGGCCTCCAGCATCTCCAGCGGGAAGTCGATACCGCTGCCACGATCTTCGTTGAGGGATGCAATCGGTTCACGACCGATTTCCAGCCCTTGCTCCAGCCCTACCAGAATCGCCGCCAACACGAGATAAGGGTTGGCATCCGCGCCCGCCAGGCGATGTTCGATGCGCAGATTTTTAGCGTCCGACTCAGGCACCCGCAGGCAGGCGTCACGATCTTCAAACCCCCAACTGGCGCGCGTCGCGACGTTCACTGTGCCGCTCAAGCGACGCATTGCGTTGTGATTTGGTGCAAAGATCGGCATGCAATGCGGCAACACTTCAAGGCAGCCGGCCACCGCATGGCGCAGCGCCTGCTGATCGTTAGCCGCCAACAGGTTATTCCCCGACTTGTCGTAAAGGCTCACATGCACATGCATGCCGCTACCGGGGTGCTGCAAGTAGGGTTTGGCCATGAAGCTGGCGCGGTGGTTGTGCTTGAGGGCCACCCCCCGTGTGCTGCGGCAAAACAGGGCCGCCCAGTCGGCCGCGCGCAGGCCGTCGTCAAGGTGACCAAAATTGATCTCGAACTGGCCTGGGCCCAGCTCTGCAGTGATCACCGTTGCGTCGATGCCTTGCGCCCGCGCGGTCTCGACCATTTCATCGAGTACCGGTGAAAATCTCGACAGCCGTTCGATGTGCATATTCGGCTGATCATCGGCATCGTCCGTCATCTGATCGCGAGGGAACTGTGGCAAGCCGTCACGCAGTTGGCGATCGAACAGATAGAACTCCAACTCGAACGCGACCACGGGAAAAATCCCTTTTCGGCCAAGGCGCTCGAGCACCTGCGCCAACACTTCTCGCGGCTCGAAGACGATAGGTTTTTCAGTACCGCTTGAGGTAATCAGCATCTGCCCCAGCGGTTGTTTTTCCCAGCTCACTGGCTTGAGCGTACCGGGCACCAGTCGGCGGGGAGCATCCGGATCACCGTCGTTAAAACAGTAGTCGCCGATTTTGAACAGACCGCCCTGCGTGCCCAGCAACACACAGTTTTGCGGCAGCTTGAGCACGCTGCCGGCGGCGACCTTCTCGAGCATTTCTATCGGGTAGCGCTTACCGTAAAAATGCCCGGGAATATCCAGGGAAATCAGGTCAACGTAACGTACCTGCGGGAAGCGCTGACGAAACGCGCGAACCTCAGCAACCAGATCAGAGCAGACAGCATCCATCGTTAGTGTTCCTTGTTGTTTTTATCAGGTGTAAACCCAAAGCACTCGGGTGAGCTGATCCGTGAGGTTGCCGTAGCGACAATGCGTGTGACTGGCCAGTTGAAAACTGTCGCCGGTACGTAATGTCACCGGTTGATCGTCATCCAGCCACAGCGTCAACTCCCCTTCGAGGACATAGCCACCCTGCTCCGAACTGTCATTCATGTGCCGATCACCACTGCTGGCGCCGGGCATCAGTTGGCTTTCAAGCATTGAAAAGGACGCCCTCATCTTCGGGGAGACGAGGATGTCGGTAATCCCGTCGGCGTAATACAGCGTGCGTCGCTCATCCGGTCGGGTCACCCAAGGCAATGCCATGGGTTTGGGCAAGCTGTAGAAATAAGTGGTCGGCACGCCAAGGGTTTCGCTGATGGCGGTCAAGTCCGCCACCGTGGGACGTGACAGCCCCCGCTCGACTTGCGAGAGAAAGCCGACCGAACGACCGATTTTGTCTGCCAGGTCTTTCAGCGTGTATTTTTTGTGCTTGCGCAGGTCCTGGATCAGGATCGCCAGCGCCGATATTTCTTCTTGCATGTCCATCTAAAGGCTTCCAGAAATTGATGCTTCAAAGACTGTCGCGCAGCCGATACCAGGCCTTGCCGATGGCTTCCAGCGGTGCTGCCAAATACTTACCACCGGGAAAACTACCGTTGATCAAACCCTGGTACAACGCCAACTCATCCGGCTGGCCAAGTATCGCGTCGGACACGGCGCGGGCCCCGGCCAATGTCGGCAGCACGCCGTGGCCTGAGTAACCCTGCAGCCAGTAGAGATCGCCACGTCGACCGATGTCTGGCGTGCGCTTGAGGGTGAGGTCGATGTGCCCTCCCCAGGCAAAATCCAGCTCGACGTCCTTTAGCTGGGGAAATACGCGCTCCAGATAAGGCCGCGTCGCGGCCGCGATGTCCTTCGGCATGCCACCCAGATAGGTGCATCCACCGCCGAACAGCAGGCGGTTGTCCGGCGTACGACGAAAATAATCGAGGACAAACTGATTGTCGGTGACGCACACATTGCTCGGTAGCAATGCGGTTGCCTGTTCCTCTGAAAGTGCCGCGGTGGCCACCTGATAGGTGCCGACCGGTAACACACAACTCGACAGTTTCGGATCAAGCCGATCCAGATAGGCGTTGCACGCCAGCACCAACACGTCCGCCTGAATGCGACCGCGCTCAGTGGTGACCACGTAACGATCGCCTTCTTCGCGATAACTCAGCGCCTTGCTGTGTTCATGAATGCATCCACCGGCACGTTCAATCGCGGCAGCCAGCCCGAGCGCCAGTTTCAGCGGATTCAAATGCCCGCCTTCAGGATCAAACAGGCCCGCCTGGTAGCGCTCACTGGCGACCCATTCCGGCAACGCCTCGCGCTCAATGAACTGCAAACCATCGTGACCCCACTTGTGGCTGGCCTCGTGTTGCCATTCTGTCAGCAGACTCACCCGTCGCGGCATCACCGATGTCCAGAGGTGGCCGGGCCGATAGTCGCAATCGAAATCATGGCGTGCAGGCAACGCTCGCAACTCTCGTGCAGCCCAGCGCATGCCGTCCCATAACCGGCGCGCGCGCTCATAACCCAGCGCCGCCTCCAATGGCGGCATGTCACACGACCAACCGAGAATGGCCTGACCACCATTGCGGCCCGAGGCTGCCCAAGCCACCCGACTGGCTTCCAGCAACGTCACGCGTTTGCCAGCCAGGGCCAGACGCAACGCCGTATGCAATCCACTGAAGCCAGCCCCGATGATCAACACCTCGGTGTCCTGCTCGCCCTGCAAAGGGGCTCGATCCAACAGACGATCCGCACAGGAGTGAGCGTAATAGCTGGCGACGTGCTGGGCAGATTGCTGAAACATGCGGGCCTCGTGAACTTCTATACTTATAATTTCATGAAAAAATACACGTTAATTTTCACGACCGCAACCGTTCAAGGCGCAAAAAAAATCCCGCGCAAGAGAACCCGGGCGGGATTTTTTTCAAGCCGACAGCGTTATCGACGCAACGCTGCCGACGCTTCAGGCAACAGGAATCATCGGATCCGCTGAAGCCAGCGCAGTGACACGGTCAGCCGCAGGTGGGTAAATCCACGTCGTGTTGATCTGGGTTTTCAGCGCCTTGGCTTCCGCCTTGATCAACTTCACCTGACGGTCCCAACCCTCGGTGTAGACCGCTCCCCAGGCGCCTAGATCCAGACAGGTCACGTATTTAGGCTGGCTATACGGAGTCGGATCCACACCCAGGATCTGTGCGGCAACGTTGTTGCCGGCATGACGACCCAGCGAGATGGCGTGCTGACAGGTCATCAACGCGAAGTTACCGATGTCATCGCTGGCGGCGCAGGCGACGTCGCCGGTGGCGAAAATGTCTTCCTGACCAATGACTTTCAGGTGCGCGTCGACGTGCAGACGACCGAGGTGATCGCGTTCGGCCGGAATCTGCTCGGTCAGCGAGCTGGCGCGCACACCGGTGGTCCAAATCACGGTTTTGGCATCGATGCGCTGACCATCGGCCAGGGTCACGCCGCTATCGTCGACGGCGACCACCGACGATTTCAAGCGCCATTTCACGCCGGTTTCAATACTGGCTTCAGCGATCGACTTGGCAATCTCGTCACCCATGGACCCGCCAACTTTCTCGCCACGATCAACGATGATCACTTCGATGCCGGCACGATCACCCAGGATGGCACGCAGACGCCCAGGCATTTCAGTCGCCGTTTCAATCCCGGTGAAGCCACCCCCGGCAACTACTACGGTGTTGCGGGCTTTGCTTTCTGGCAGGTTTACCAGGGATTTGAGGTGATTTTCCAGGCGTACGGCCTGTTCGATCTGGTCGACGTCGAAGGCGTGTTCCACCACACCTGGAGTGTTCGGCAGTGCCAGACGGCTGCCGGTCGCCAGAACGAGTTTGTCGTAGCTGCACACTTGCTGATTGCCCGATGCATCGACGTAACCGACGCGTTTTTGCGCGACGTCGATGCTCTCTGCAGCGCCCTTGATGAACTTCACGCCGACCGCATCAAACAGTTCGCCAATCGGCGCGGCCAGTTGGTGCGCATTCGGCTCGTAGAAGCGCGGACGTACACGCAACTCGGCCTGAGGGGCCAGAACAGTCACTTCAACGTCGTTGTGACCATGAATGTCGAACAGGCGCGTGGCGCTCAAAGCCGTCCACATGCCACCGAAACCTGCGCCGATAACCAAGATGTGCTGTTTCATTTTTAACTCCGGGGGAGAAGACCAAGTGATGAATTCGTTAAAGGTCACGCTCTTCGGTAGCGGCTGCCGACCTGATAACTACGACTATATTGATCCCAGTTGCTTAGCACAAACGAAATTACTGATGGTTACCATCGAAAAGTTTGATTTGTCCTCAGGAGGAGCAATAAATCGTCCAACCAGCGTATGAAGTTTGAGCAGACGCAGTGAATACGGGATCGATTCATTGCTCAGCTCACTTTCCACTGCTAACATTTACGACTACTTTAGTCGGAGATCGATATGTCTCTTTACAGCGCGGGCGTTGAGTACGGCATTCATTGCCTGATTTTTTTGGTGGGAAATTGCGGCGACACCCGTGAGGCGAGCGTGCGCGACCTTGCTGAACTGCAAGGCGTCCCTCAGGACTATCTGGCAAAAATCTTCACCAAACTGGCCAAGGCAAAACTGGTGGTCGCCACTGAAGGCGTGCGCGGGGGGTTCAAGCTGGCCCGGCCTTCTGACGAAATCAGCCTTCTGGATATCGTCAATGCCATCGACGGCCAGAAGCTCATCTTCGATTGCCGAGAGATTCGGGGGCGTTGCGCCTTGTTCGAAGGTTCCGCGCCGGCGTGGGCGGTGGCTGATCACTGCTCAGTCCATGCCGCCATGATGATCGCGCAGAAACGTATGGAAGACGCCCTCGCCCAGCAGACCATTCTTGATCTCGCCAGGAAGGTCGGACGAAAAGCGCCGGCGCAATTCAATGCTCAGGTGGACGACTGGATGAACGAACGTCGGGAAAAGAAAACCAGTGCGAGCACTCAGGCAATCGACGACATCATCCAGGTGACCGATATCACCGGCTAAACCTTACAGGCAATCACGCACTGTCTTGCGCAGCGCCCCTGATTTCGCCCACGGCGGCCCCTGATAAAGCGATACGTGACTGCCCTCCTTCGATTTCACGATATCCACGATCTCGTCGACCGTGATGATGCTCGGCGCCGTGAGCCGGTAGCCGTTGGAAATCGCCGATTGGGTTGTATTGGGTATTTCCTGCTGCCACGCCGGCAGAACGCACGCGGCATAGTCTTTTGGCGCCTTGTTGCTGTACTTGCTGACATTGGGCTCACCCGGCACCAAGGACGCGGGCAACGAACAGCCCGCCAGCAACGCCAACCCTGCTCCCCCAATCAACTTGCGCATGACGCTTCCTTATCCCGAAAAAGAGGAATGTAGCGCGTCGCTGCCCAGACATCCATCCGCTGAAATGCACTCAGCGAGGCGCGTTGTTATCGCCCGGACCCGGGTATGACCTCTCGTTGAGATAGGTCATCCATCTTTCGTACGCTTCATGCTGCCATTGAGTGACCCGCTCCCATTCCGGGCCGCTGAGCTGATGTGCGGAAATCAGCTTCATCATCTCCGTGGTAGCCGCGTCCAGGTCAACGATCAGCTCATGGGCATGAGATCGAAAGTCATCGGTGGTCGTCATTGGAAGTTGCCTCGCCCTCGCGAAAGTTCACTACCTCACTACGACATCAGATCTGCTCGTTCGCGTTCATTTTCCCGACAAAAGGCAACGCCAACGGCCCTGACGAACAAAACGCCATGAAGTGGGAAATGGGGCTAAAATTTCGTAGCAGAGATTCTCAGGAGGTCATCATGTGGCTTAACGAATCTGAAAACGAACTTCGGCGTGACCTGCAAGGCGTTGCGTCGGACTTGAGATGGTCAGCGGTAGAGCTATTGCGCATCGCAGAGCAGCTACGCCAGCTCGGCAATGATGTGGATGCGCAAGCAGCCCAAAAGCTGTGCGAGTTGTTTCAGGGAGATGAAGAACGACTGAAGGGTTATGCCGAGGAAGTGAAAGCCAAGTTCATCACTCGAACGAAATCTCATTAGCAGGAGCGCTGCCATGAACAAGCCAATAGGCGCGCTGGTCGTCGTACTGGCAGCGTCGAGTGGCTGCAGCACTGAGTCGCGCATCTATCGGGATCAGCCGTTGGTCCGCAAAGGTGGAGACCGGCATGAGCAAGGATCAAGTCCAGCAGATCGGCGGCCAGCCTTTATCGATAACGGATCGCACTGTTGAGCCAGGCACGTGCTTTGACTACAAGCTGACGCAGGCCGGCCATCAGGAAACGTACAACGTCAGTTTCGATGGCATGGGCAAGGTCGACCAAAAAAGCTTCATGACCTGCGCGGAATGGAGTCGCATGCAGCAAAAAGCCCGAGAGCCTTCCCGCAGCTCCGGTGGTGGCGGTTATTAGCCCCAGACCTTAACGCCATGCGAAAAAGCCCCGGCGAACCGGGGCTGCAAGCGCACTATCAATCTGACTTCTGGCTGCGTGCAGGCCGGCTTGATCTGGCCTTGTAGCCGGGAAGAGAGGCCGCAAAGGCCAGTGCTTCCTCTCTGCTGCCGAAGGCTCCAAGCCGGTCACCTTTGG
The DNA here is from genome assembly GCF_054898115.1 of Pseudomonas sp. MDT1-16. Lineage (NCBI taxonomy): Bacteria > Pseudomonadati > Pseudomonadota > Gammaproteobacteria > Pseudomonadales > Pseudomonadaceae > Pseudomonas > Pseudomonas sp. MDT1-16. The sequence continues at coordinate 2,729,924 of NZ_CM142717.1, read as the reverse complement.
TGCACACCCGCCACGGGCCATTGTTCACGCTGAGTACGTCATAACCGTTCATGTGCATTTTGGTCAGCATCGGAACGCTCATAGTCACCTCCATCTCGGCAGTGATGATCCTGGATTCACCTGAATACCTTACACCCGACCTTCATTGAAGTGCCGACCAGACGTCGCGCCGGATGGTGTCCGTAGGGTTGATTGCGTGTCAACCCTGGTCGCCGCCACCGACCGGCATGATCATGCCGGTGATATAGGACGCTTCGTCGCTGGCCAGAAACAGAATAGCGCTCGCCTGTTCATCCAGCGTGCCGTAGCGCTTCATCAAACTGCTGTCGAGCGTCTGGTCGACAATCTGCTGATACCAGACCTTCTCTTGCGCGCTCTGTTCAGCGCTGTTGCGCGGAATGACCCGCGGCGGTGCTTCGGTGCCACCAGGCGCAGTGGCATTGACCCGAATCCCACGACCGGCGGTTTCGAATGCCAGGCAAGCAGTCAGCGCGTTGACCCCACCCTTTGCCGCACCGTACGGCACGCGATTGACACTGCGAGTGGCGATGGACGAAACGTTGACGATGGCGCCGCTGCCCTGTTCAAGCATGAACGGCAGCGCGGCATGACAGCACCACAGCGTCGGGAACAGCGAACGGCGGACTTCAGCCTCGATCTGCTGCGCGTCGTAGTGCTCGAAGGGCTTGGCCCAGATCGTCCCGCCGACATTATTGATCAGAATGTCGAGACGATCGAAACGCTCGATAGTGGTTTGCATTACGCGGCTGCATTCGCTGTATTGCTCAAGATCAGCGGTCAACGCCAGCACCTGGCTCACCACCCCCAATTCCTTCTGCACCTCGAATACCAGCTCGGAGCGGTCGACCAGAATCAACCGCGCACCTTCTGCCGCCATGCGTTCAGCAACGCGCCGACCGATGCCTTGGGCGGCGCCGGTAATCAGCGCGACTTTTTCGTGAAATCTGTTCATGTCTCTCTCCCACAACAGCGCGGCTCAGGCCGCGCTGGCGGCAAATTTCTCGTAGTAAAAGTTTGTCGGCGCGATGCCTTTCTCACGGATGAACTGGCTAACCGCTTCGACCATCGGCGGCGGGCCGCACAGGTAGACATCGACGTCGCCTTCGTTCAAATGCTGCGGCTCGATGTGTTGGGTCACGTAGCCCTTGAGCGGGTGCTGACTGTCTGGGTTGGCCACGCACGCACTGAAGCTGAAGTTCGGGATTCGTGCGGCAAAGGCTTCGAGTCGATCGAGTTCCACCAGGTCGAAATCGTTGGTCACGCCGTAGATCAAATGCAGCGGATGTTCACTGCCCTGCTCGGCGATTTTTTCCAGCATCGCCGTGAACGGTGCCAGCCCCGTACCACCGGCCAGCAGCAACAACGGACGATGGATATCGCGCAGATAGAAACTGCCCAACGGCCCAGCCAGGCTCATGCTGTCACCCGCCTTGGCCATGTGGGTAAGGAAGCTGCTCATCAAGCCGCCCGGCACGTTGCGGATCAGGAAACTGACCTCGCCGTCACGCTGCAACGAGCTGAACGAATAAGCGCGGGTCTGCTCGCTGCCGGGAATCCCGAGGTTCACGTATTGCCCCGGCAGGAACGCCAGTTTGCTCAGCGCCTCGCCCTTGATCGACAGCGCGATGGTGCTGTCGGACAACTGGCGCACGGCGCTGATGGTGGCGTCATAGCTGGCTTGACGGGTACGGCAAACCTGCGAGGAGGTCGGCACGCGAATCACGCAATCGCTCTGGGCGCGCATCTGGCAGGTCAGGACGAAACCTTGCTCGGCTTCTTCCGGGCTGAGGGCGTCTTCGATGTACTCCTCGCCCAAATCATATCGGCCGGCCTCGGCGAAGCATTTGCAGGTACCGCAGGCGCCATCGCGGCAATCCAGCGGAATATTAATGCCCTGGCGGTACGCGGCATCGGCCACGGTTTCGCCGGCGTTGGCGTCGATGAATCGGGTGACGCCGTCTTCGAAATTGAATGCAATGGAATGCGTCATGACCGCTGCCTCAGAGGTGGTAGACATCGATGACCTGGCGAACGTAATCGTTCTTCAGGATCACTTTCTTGGCCTTGATCAGCGGGTTCTCACCGCGCACATCGAGGGTGTAGAAACTGCTGCCGAAATAGCTGTCGACGGTCTTGTAGCGAAAGCTCAGGGTGTGCCAGTTGAAGCGCACCTTGCACAGTCCGTCGGCCTGTTCGAGCAGTTCGATGTTGCTGATGTTGTGCGAGGTGCGGGTGTCCGGAATGCTTGCACTGGAGCGTTCGGTCTTGATGCGAAAGACGCGGTCTTCCAGACCGGTGCGGTTGCCGTACCAGATCAGCGAGATTTCCCGTTGTGGGTCTTCGGTCAGCTCGTCGTTGTCGTCCCAGGACGGCATCCAGAACGTCGCATCGGCGGCGTACAACTCCAGCCAGTCGTCCCATTGCCGGTCATCGAGGTAGCGCGCTTCGCGGTAGAGAAAATCGCGCACGGCGTCATAAGTGATGGTCATTGCACGGCCTCCACAGGAATCAGTTCGGACTGCTCGGCGGCCAAGGCCTTGAGCATGGTCTGCTGCCAATACTTGTGTTGCAGCACGAACAGGCCTTCGTCTTCGGTGCGCACGCCGCTGAGTAATGGATGCAGGTCGATTTCTTTGGCCGCCTCATCGGCGCCCTCAACCCAGTGTTCGGCGCCACGGGACATGTCGTTCCAGGCGGTCACGCTGCCCTGGTAACTGGTCTGGCAGGAACGAAACTCTTCCAGATCGTCCGGCGTGGCCATGCCGCTGACGTTGAAGAAGTCTTCGTACTGACGAATCCGGCTCGAACGTGCGGTGTCGCTTTCGCCTTTGGGGGCGATGCAGTAAATGGTGATTTCCGTGCGGTCGACCGAGATCGGCCGAGCGATACGGATCTGCGAGCTGAACTGGTCCATGAGGTACACGTTCGGGTACAGGCACAGGTTGCGCGAGTTCTCGATCATCCAGTCGGCGCGAGCCTTGCCAAAATCCTGAGCCAATTCATCGCGACGCTCGTACAGCGGACGATCCTCGGGGTTGGACCAGCGGGTCCAGAGCAGCATGTGGCCCTTGTCAAACGAATAGAAGCCCCCGCCCTGCTTGGCCCAGGACCCGGCGCTCATGGTCGGATTGCAATCGCCGGCCTCGCGCTGCTTGCGTTGGTTCTGGGTAGCCGCGTAGTTCCAGTGCACGGAGCTGACGTGATAGCCGTCGGCGCCGTTTTCGGCGGTGAGTTTCCAGTTGCCTTCGTAGATGTAGCTGGAGGAACCGCGCAGCACTTCCAGGCCATCGGCGGACTGGTCGACGATCATGTCGATGATCTTTGCCGACTCGCCCAGGTGTTCAACCAGCGGCACAACATCAGCCTTCAGGCTGCCAAACAGGAAGCCACGATAGGATTCGAAACGCGCAACTTTGGTCAGGTCGTGGGAGCCTTCGCAGTTGAAGCTCGCCGGGTAGCCCGCTTCGGCCGGATCCTTGACCTTGAGCAGCTTGCCGGAGTTGTTGAAAGTCCAGCCGTGGAATGGGCAGGTGTACGAGCTTTTGTTGCCGGACTTGTGCCGGCACAGCGTCGCGCCACGATGGCTGCAGGCGTTGAGGAACGCATTGAGTTCACCGTCCTTGTTGCGCGCAATGAAGATCGACTGGCGCCCCATGGTGGTGGTGTAGAAGTCGTTTTTGTTGGGGATCTGGCTTTCGTGGGCCAGGTACAGCCAGTTGCCTTCGAAGATGTGCTGCATCTCGAGATCGAACAGCCGCGGGTCGGTGAACATCTCGCGCTTGCAGCGATAGATGCCCTGTTCTTTGTCATCTTCGAGCAGGGAGTGAAGGTATTCGGGTCGCAGGGTCATGGCCGCCGCCTCCATTGTTTTTATTCAGGCAGGGCCATGCTAGGACGGGGGGATGTGGCGGACTATCCGATGGGTGCAGACCTGTATCCGTTTACTGCAAACGGCCCACTACCTGTAGCAGCTGCCGAGCCTGCGAGGCTGCGTTCGAGTGCGTAGCGCTCGCCAAGGATCAATGCGGTCTGCCAGAAATACCGTGCGAGCCATTTTGCGAGCGCTTCGCACTCGAACGCAGCCTCGCAGGCTCGGCAGCTGCTACAGGTGATTTGCGGTGTTTCAGTGCCGGCGTTTGAGGGTGTCGGACGGTAATTCGCCGAACTGTTTGCGGTAGCTGTCGGAGAACCGGCCCAGGTGCAGGAAGCCGTAATCCATCGCCACTTCCGTGACGTTGCGCACGTTGCAGGTCGGGTCGCTCAGGCAGGCGTTGATACGCTCAAGGCGTTTTTGTCGGATGTAGCTTTTCGGCGTGGTGCCGGCATTGCGTTCGAACAATCCATACAACGAGCGCAGGCTCATCCGCGCCTGGCGTGCCAGTTCTTCGCTGTCGATGTCCTGTTTGAGGTGGCCTGCGATGTAGTCGGCAATCACCTCGAACGTAGCCGTCTGTGAGCCGAGACTGATTCGGCTGACATTGGTCTTCATCAGGCTGAGCATCTTGCTGACGATGATCTGTGCGTAATGCTCCTGGACCTTGGGAATCTGCTCGGTGGCCTCGGCCTCCTGGCAAATCATCGCCAACAGACCGACAAAGCCTTCCAGGTCATCGAGCTGATAGCGGTTCTCCAGAAACCGCACGCCCTGCCCCGGATACCGCCAGCGCTGCTCATCGCACACGGACTCCAGCAACGGGGTGGGGATTTTGAGGATGAATTTTTCGCAATCGTCGGAGTAGGTCAGGTCCACCGGATCGTCGGGATTGATCAGCAGCAATTCGCCGGGCGCGAAGTAGTGTTCCTGGCCGTGGCCGCGCCACAGGCAGTGGCCGCGCAGCAATACTTGCAGGTGATAGATGCTTTCCAGGGCACCGGAGGTGACCCGTACGCTGCCGCCATAGCTGATGCGGCACAGGTCGAGGCTGGCAAACTTGCGGTGATTGAGGCTGGCCAGCGGTCGCCCGGCCCGGGGCATCAGAATGCAATGGTTACCGACATGCTGATTGACGTAGCCCGACACCGCGTAAGGATCGGCGTGGTCGAATACGGTGCTGCGCTGACTCAACAGTTGCGCTTGCATCATCGGGTCACTCTCATTGTTGTTATCGGTTGCGTCGGGCCATACCAGGGCAATGATCGAAACGCAGAAGGCCACGAGATAAACGGTCGGTTTCTCGTGGCCCGGTTCCGCTGTTCGAAGATATCAGTCCTCGAGTGCGCGGACCCGTTCGTGACGTTGCTGCTCGTCGGGTTGCGCGGAGACCTGCAAGGTGAAATCGAAGTCGATTTCGGCAAAGCGACCGCTCACACCATGGGCCGCCGCACGCGCTTGATCGTCGCAGAAGGTGATTTTCGCGATCAGCTCATCCCGTGTGGCATAAGCGAAATCGTCGTGCAGGTATTGATCGCCGTCGAGGTTGATCTGGGTGGTCAGGTGACGATGATCTGGCGCGGAAATAAAGAAGTGAACGTGCGCCGGCCGTTGACCATGACGGCCCAGTTGATCCAGCAGTTGCTGGGTCGGACCCTCCGGCGGGCAGCCATAGCCCGACGGGACGATGCTGCGAAAGCGATAGCGGCCTTCGGCATCGGTGACGATACGACGACGCAGGTTGAATTCCGACTGGGTGGTATCAAAGTAGGAGTAAGTGCCGCCCGTGTTGGCGTGCCAGACATCCACCACCGCGCCGGCCAACGGTTCGCCGGCGGCGTTCTTGACCTGGCCCTGCATGAACAGCACCACACCTGGATCGACACCGTCATCCAGTCGCGCCTCACCCTCCGACAACGGCGCACCCGCCACATACAGCGGGCCCTCGATCGTCCGTGGCGTGCCGCCAGCCTTGCCGGCTTGCTCGTCCTCGGCGTCCATCAGCAGGTCGAGGTAATGTTCCAGGCCGAGCCCGGCCACCACCAACCCGGCCTCTTGACGCGCACCCAGCACGTTGAGGTAGTTGACGGCTTTCCAGAACTCTTCCGGGGTCACGGCCAGGTCTTCAATGATGTTCACCAAATCACGCAGGATGCGGTAAACCAGGGCCTTGACCCGCGGGTCCCCAGCCTCGTTGTGCAGGCCGCTGGCCTCCTCGAGAAACTTCTGGACACTGGCAGTGTGGGAAATCTTGACGTTCATTTTGGTGGGTTCCTCATCTTGTAATTATTAGCGTAGCGAACTGAACAGGCTGGATTCAGCGGTCATCCTCGCGAATGGAAGAAGGATGCCGGCACATCGCGTCGACCTTGATCGCCATGTACGGAAACAGCGGCAATTGCATCAGCAGGTCGTGCAGTTCCTGAACGCTGTCGACGTCGAAAACGCTGTAATTGGCATAGTGCCCGGCGATGCGCCACAGGTGACGCCACTTGCCTTGCTCTTGCAGGCGCTGGGCCAGGGCTTTCTCGTCGGTCTTCAGCTGCGTGGCCGTTTCCGGATTCATGTCGACTGGCAGATCCACGGTCATTTTTACGTGGAATAGCATGATGCTCTCCTCAGGCTTGATGAACGGAAGTGGATGGCTTGTCGCGACGGAAAAACGCCAGGCGCTCTTCATCCAGGCTCAAACCCAGGCCCGGTGTTTTCGGAACGTGCAGCTCAAAATCGCGATAGACCAGCGGCTCGCTGAGAATGTCTTCAGTCAGCAGCAATGGGCCGAACAGCTCGGTGTCCCACGCCAATTTATTCAGCGTGATAAAGGCATGGGCCGAGGCCAGTGTTCCGATTCCACCTTCAAGCATGGTGCCGCCATACAGGCCAATACCGGCGGCTTCGGCGATGGCAGCGGTTCGCAGCACGGCGCGCGGGCCGCCGTTCTTGGCGATTTTCAGGGCGAACACCGAGGCCGCGCCTTCCCGCGCCAGGTTGAAGGCATCTTCCGCGCATTCGATGGATTCATCGGCCATGATCGGCGCCGGGCTCATCGCGTTTAGGCGCGCCATGCCGGCGCGGTTGTTGCGCGAGATCGGCTGTTCGATCAGGTCGATGCCGTTGGTTCCCAGGATCCGGCAGGCGCGCAGTGCGACCGCTTCATCCCAGGCCTGATTGACATCCACCCGAACGCTGGCGCGATCGCCCAGGGCTTTTTTGATCGCGATGACATGGGCCAGGTCGCGGTTGACCTCACCCGCACCAATTTTCAGTTTGAAGATCCGATGGCGGCGCAGGTCGAGCATTTTTTCCGCTTCGGCGATGTCCTTGTCGGTGTCGCCACTGGCCAGGGTCCACGCCACCGGCAAGGCATCGCGAACGCGGCCGCCCAGCAGCTCGCTGACCGGCAACCCAAGGCGTTTGCCCTGAGCGTCGAGCAAGGCGGTTTCGATACCTGATTTAGCGAAGGTGTTGCCACGGATGCTGCGCTCAAGGCGCAACATCGCGGCATTCACATTGGCGCTGTCCTGGCCAAACAGCAGCGGCGCAAAGTGTCTGTCGATGTTGGTCTTGATGCTGTCAGGGCTTTCGTTGCCATAAGCCAGTCCGCCGATAGTAGTGGACTCACCAATGCCCTCGATGCCATCGGCACAGCGCACACGAATGATCACCAGCGTTTGGTTCTGCATGGTGTGCATCGCCAGCTTGTGCGGGCGGATGGTCGGCAGATCGACGATGATCGTCTCGATCGATTCAATGGCTGTTGCAAGCATGTCGATACCCGTCAGGTTCTTAAAGTTCTGGAACCGATTCTGGTGCGTCTTTTTTCGTGAAGCCAATATAGAATTGGTCTGACTTGATACCTTTAAGGTATGCAACCGACTTGTGTCTGGAGGTTCCATGGAACTGCGTCACCTGCGTTATTTTCAGGTGTTGGCTCAAACCCTCAATTTCACCCGTGCCGCCGAGCTCCTGCACATTGCTCAACCACCCCTGAGCCGGCAGATGCAGCAACTGGAGGATGAACTCGGGGTGTTGTTGCTGGAACGCGGGCGACCGCTGAAGCTGACTGACGCCGGTCGGTTTTTTCATGAACACTCCACCGCGCTGCTCGAGCAACTGAGCAAGGTGTGCGACAACACGCGACGGATCGGTCTGGGAGAAAAGACCTGGCTGGGCATCGGCTTTGCACCGTCGACGCTTTACGGCGTGCTACCGGAACTGATTCGCCGTTTGCGCAGCGGCGAGCCCCTGGAACTTGAACTGGGGCTCTCGGAAATGACCACGTTGCAGCAAGTTCAGGCGCTCAAGGCCGGGCGTATCGATATCGGTTTCGGCCGGATCCGCATCGACGACCCGGCCATCATCCAGACGGTGTTGACCGAAGATCGGCTGGTCGCCGCCCTGCCCGCTGGTCACCCATTACTGGCCGGGCCGATCAGCCTTCGCGACCTGGCGAAAGAACCTTTTGTGCTGTACCCCGGCAACCCGCGCCCCAGCTACGCCGACCATGTGATCGCGTTGTTCGAATCCTATGGCGTGAGCATCCATGTGGCGCAATGGACCAACGAGCTGCAAACAGCCATCGGCCTGGTAGGCGCGGGAATTGGCGTCACGCTGGTGCCGGCCTCGGTGCAATTGCTGCACCGCGACGACATTGGTTTCACGCCGCTGCTGGAAGACAACGCGACCTCGCCGATTATTCTCAGCCGGCGCGTGGGCGACGTATCGCCGGGGTTGAATCATTGCTTGCAGATGATTGATGAGCTGCTGCCGCGGGACTAGCCGGCAAACGCCCGACGACCGGCGCGCATCTCGATGCGCAACTCGCCAATCAGATTGGAGATATCGCGAATGCTGGTCAGCCGTTCGGGTGATACACCGGTAATCAACAGATCAGTTCGCCCGGTGGCGGGTTCGTAGACCTTTATCCGTAACGTTGCGTCGGGATTCACCGTGCAAGCACAGGACAGCGGTTGAAAACCGGACTCAACAATGCGGCAAAGTTCAGGAACTGTAACCATGACTGGCGCCTCCGTGGCAGTTAATCGGATCCAACTTACTCAGCATAGATGCACATTTCCCATCCTGCGCCCGCCATTGATCAAAATAAGTGTTAGCTGTTTCTCACTTTGAAGCCTTTTCAGTGAGAATCCCCACCCCAGATCCAGCTCCAGAACCCCGGCAATTTAACCGGCTGTGAACTGTCGCGAACAGTACGCGCCATGGCGGCCCGTTGCAGCGCTGCCGTGTCGTCGTAAAACGGCTTTTCTGCGGTTTTCACACCGGTAGCCTGTGCGCTGTCGAGGAGGATTTGCAGGTACTCCCGCGTGTGCCGGGCGGTGTATCGATTGAGGTCGTGGAAGGTCACCACTACCGGAATCACCCCATCCACCACCGGTAACTCTCCAAGGGCGATGCGCTCGCGCACTTCGGACATGGAGCGCAGCATGTGGGCGCGCCGCCGGGGGCTGGCGTTGAAACCCCAGATCTTGCCGTCATTGGCGCTTAAATCGGTCAGCAGCACATGCATCCCATGTTGCTGATAGGCCGCGAAGGTGCGTTTGTCGTAGCTCCAGAATGGCGGACGCACCAGCGTCGGCGGCGCGCCGGTGATCGCGGCGATGTCGGCGCTGCCGTGGGTGAGGGACTGCTCCAGTGCTTGCGGGTCCAGCGAGCGATGGTTGGTGTGCCCGGGCGTGGCCGTGTGAAAGCCCAGGATCTGACCTTCGGCCTGTTCGCGGTGCATGACCTGGCGCCCTGTTTCACTGCCGCCGGCTCGTGAGGCGCGGGTCTGCACGAAAAACACCGCTTTGAGGTTCGGCTGCACCGGGTTAGTGGCCAGACTGTCGAGCACCGTCATCGTCGGATTCCAGAAACTCGATGCGCTGGGACCGTCGTCAAAGGTCAGCAGAAAACGGATCGGTGGTTGCCCACTCAGACGCTGTTCGGTCTGCGGTGTCATTTCGATGGGAGAAGCGATGCACCCAACCAACCCTGTGGCGATGATGAGTGCAGAGAGAACCTTGAACAGCTGTTTCATGTTTTGCCTTGGCCGGACCGTTGAGCCCGCACATCTCTGCGGGCGTAGGTTCGATCAGGGTACACAGTGTTTGGTTCCAGTGCTGCCCGGCATCGTGGGTGACTGGGTAAACGCCTGCTGAAACGAGCTGTCGATAATCGGCGCCGTCGTCGGCGCAGCCGGCAGCGCTTTTACCTTGAACAGGAAGTCCGCGGTGCTTTGCAGATCCTTTGCTGCCTACGCATCCACCGGACCGACAGTCATGTGGGCCTGGCGCAACCAATGGCGCGAAACGTTCGGGTCAAGGTTGGCTTTCTTCGCCCAGAGATCGGCGTACTCGTCGGTGTGGTCGTCGACCCAGGCCCGGGCCTTTTTCAGGCGCACCAGAAAGTCGGCAAGGGCTTCGCGCTTGCTGTCGATCGAAGGCGTCGACGCGGCGATGGCGCTCACGCCGGGCATCAGGTTCTTGGCGGTGAGGATCGACTCGCGACCGCCAGTGCTGTTGCTCGACGAACCCTTCAGCGCGGCTGTTGGTGACCCACGACGTGGATGAAGCGCTGTACCTCAGTGATCGGGGCTGGTAATGGACAATCGCCCCAGCAGCATTCGTCAGGAGCTGGCGGCGCAACTGGTCCATCCCCGTAACCGCGCGTATCGAAGCGCAGCAATTGGGCATTACACACATTCGCTGGAACGAAGCGATCTGAATTAAATAATCGTCGAAAGAAAAGCCCCGTTTGATAGCGGGGCTTGTTGTATGTGCAAATCGGTCAAGGCTTCAGCGGACGCTCCTGGTCGCGATCTGACAGCTCTTTACCGTCGTCGGGGTGCTTCCAGTCCGGCGTCGAACGCCGCTGTCGCTTGAGCTCCTCTTCCGTGGGTTCATCCAGCTCTTCATCCGGGTTCGGACGCTTTGGATCATTTGCCATGCTCACCTCTCTTCCTGAAGGGATCTCCTTTAAGCGTAGAACAGTTTCGACGGGAACGATTTAGAGCCACCAGCGCAGCAAAAAGAAAAACCCCATGCTCAACACCATGCTGAGCAAGGTATTGCGGGTGTACAGCACCAGCCCCACTGCCACCAGCGAACTGATCAGATACGGGTTGTCCCACTGTAAATTCAGCTGCTTGTCCGGCATGAACACGATCGGCCCGCAGATCGCGGTCAGCATGCCCGGTACCGCAAAACCCAGGAACTGTCGCGCATTACTGCTCAAGCGCACGGGCAGCCGAGGCTCCAGAAACACATAGCGGTTCAGGAAAACCAGTATCCCCATACCGACAATAACCGCCCAGACCATCATGTGCGTCCACCGTAGAATTTGTTGCAGATAAAGCCGGCGGTCATGCCCGCCAACCCCGACACCACCAGCGCCGAACCCCACTGCCAGTAGCTGAACAGCACCGAACACAACAGCGACACCGCCACGCACACCACGGTCGGCACGCTTCGCACCACCGGGGTGATCAAGGCGATAAAAGTCGCCGCGATGGAGAAGTCCAGCCCCAGATGTTCCAGCCCCGGAATGCTACTGCCCAGCACGATGCCGGCCAGGGTAAAGAGGTTCCAGGCGATGTAAAACGTCAGGCCCACGCCAAGGGCGTACCAACGGTTGAACTGCTGTTTGTCATGCTGACTGGTCAGGGCGAACAGCTCGTCGGTGAGCAAAAAGCCCAACCCCACACGCCAGCGACCCGGCAACGGCGAAATCACCGGACGCATACTCATGCCGTACAGCAAATGCTGGGAGGTCAGCAACAACGTGGTCAACAGAATCGAAAAGATCCCGGCACCGCCCTTGAGCATGCCAATAGCCACAAGTTGCGCAGCCCCGGCAAACACGATGCTCGATAAACCCTGGCCTTGCAGGGGCGTGAGATTGGCCTCGATGGCCATGGAGCCGGCCAGCAGTCCCCAGGGCGCGGTCGCCAGGGACAACGGCATGATCGCCGCAGCGCCGCGAAGAAAGGCACTGCGCGGCATGAGTGAATTGGACATAACGCTCTTCAACCAGGGAAAGACCTCAGACTGTGCCAGCAGTTGCGGCCGATGGCTTGAACAATCTTGCGCACTGCTGCGAACTTGTGCCATTCATCGACTGCACGCTTGATTCGCCAAGCTCACCGCAAGGATGCGTGCTGCGCAGCCGCAAACAATCGATAGAGCACGAGCAACCCGCCCGAGTACCATGGAGCGATTCCCATAACGCGTCAGGGAGTCGACATGCTGTACCGAATCGCGGCCGACGGGCTGGTGCTGTTTCATCTGTTGTTCATTCTGTTCGTGCTGTTCGGCGGGCTGCTGGTGCTCAAATGGCGCCCCCTGATCTGGTGGCACCTGCCCGTGGCTGCGTGGGGCGTATCGGTGGAAGTCTTCCACCTGGCCTGCCCGCTGACCGAGTGGGAAAATCTCATGCGTCACGCGGCCGGGCAAACCGGCTATGGCGGCGGTTTCATCGAACATTACGTGTGGCCGGTCATTTACCCGGCGGGCCTGACGCCAGCGATTCAGCTGGGACTGGGCAGCGTGGTGCTGGCGATCAACGTGCTGGTCTATCTTCGGGTGATCAGGCTGTGGCAGCGCCCAACGGGCGCGTAGCTGCCGCCGCGGTCGGACAATCTTTTGATCTTTTCCGCTCAAGGATTCCCCTGTGACCGGTTTGTTTGAATTCAGTTGGCAATAACGCTCATGTTCCGGCCGCTGGCCTTGGCCACGTAAAGCGCCTTGTCGGCGGCACCCACCAAGTCATCTGGCTGGGCCTGGGACGTCGGATCGTAAGCGGCGACGCCGAGGCTGACCGTCACCGTGCCTTCAGCACCTGCACTGTGCTCGATGCCTGCCTGCTGAACCGCGCGCCGGATTTTTTCCGCCATCATAAACGCCCCCACGTAATCGGTCCCGGGCAGAACTACCGCAAACTCTTCGCCGCCATAGCGCGCAGCCAGGTCGCCGGGGCGCTTCATGTTGTCCCTGATGATCGTGCTGATGTTGCGCAAACACTCATCGCCGGCCACATGGCCGTAAAGATCATTAAAGCTCTTGAAGTGATCGACATCGATCATCAGCAGCGCAAGATGGGTCTGGTTGCGCCTGGCGCGGCCCATTTCAGCAAGGATGAAATGATCGAACTGACGCCGGTTGGAAAGCCCGGTCAGTGCATCCTCCAGGGCTAGCAACTCAAGACTGCGGTTGACCTCGATCAGCTTTTCCTGCGCATCCAGCAATACGCTCTGCACGTGATTCTGCTGCGTCATGAGGCGTATGAGGCGATAACCGAGTACACCCAGAAATCCCAGGAACAACGAGACGATCCCGGCACTCAGCAGTACCTCCTTACGCCAGGCTGCCAGGACTTCTTCTTTATTCAACGCTGCAAAGATGATCAGCGGATAACCGGCGACCCTGCGAAACCCGACCACACGCTCGACCCCATCCACATAGGACGGAACCGTTGCCGTGCCCGAATCGCCCTTGGGCAACAGTTGCGTAAACAGCAGCCCCTTGGCGACGCTGGTGCCGATTTCAGCTTCTTTGAACGGCCGGCGAACAACGATGGTGGCGTCATCGGCGATCAGGTTGATCACGCCGTTACCGCCCATGTCGATGCTGTTGTAGAGCGCAAGGAAGTGGCTGAGATAGAGGCTTGCCAGCGCCACGCCGGCAAAGCTGCCATCCGGATGATTGATCCGGCGGGAAACCGTCATGATCCATTCACCGCTCGAACGGCTCTTGATCGACGGGCCAATGTGGGGCCCTCGATCAGGATGATCACGATGGAAGATGAAGTATTCACGGTCGGCATTGTTCGCATCGGGCACGACGGCACCATTGGAATTGACAACCCAGCGACCTTTTTCGTCATACACGAACAAGCCATGGAGCTGGCCCAACTCGCTGCGCTGGGCCCTGAGCAATCGCTCCAGCCCGGGCATCCTGGCCTGGTCGAAACCGTCGTTTTCGAGGCGATCCACCAGGGTAAACAGCAGCGTATCGGCTTGCTTGATCGACGCCTGCGCCTGCGAGGCCAGGGTCTGCGCAAGGTTGGACATCGCCACTGCCTTGTCATGCAGATGGTACTGGCGCGAGTTCCAGGCTTCCCACATCACGATAGCCGTCATGGACAGGCACACCGCGACCAGCAGAAACACTGCAGAGCGAACCTTGAGCGTTACCCCGACCTGCTCGGCTATCAAGGGAATGCCGTGACGGGCTTGTTCAATTCGATCTTTAACGGACGGATGACCCATGACGCTCCTTGAATTCTGACCCCATGGCGAAACTTCCCGTTCGGCCTTTTTATGACCCCTGGCGGGTATGAGCCGCCTGGTGCAAGGCGACTATGCATCATCAAACACCCGATAGGGTGCGTAATGCCAGTCAGTTTAACCGCGATCCGTAGCAGCTGAAATGACTTAGCTGATTGGCATTAGACCTAACTGAGCGGTTTCTGCCCACACCAGAGGTCCTACCGAGGCACCTGCTTGACGGCCTCGATCCAGGCCGGATTCAATTGCGTTTGATCCGTCTCGATGCCCAGCGCTTCCATCCGTGCCTTGTGCTGATCCATCTCTCGGGTCAATTGGCTGTGATCACTGGAGTTGCCGTCCAACTCGTGCATCTGGCTCAACCCCAGATGATAGAAACGCAGCAGCTTCATGGCGCTCGGATCCTCCTTCTCCACCGCCGCCGTCACCTGATGCATGACGTTGGTGATGCTCATCAAACTGCGCTTGAGCTGCCAGCCGTAAACTGCCGGGGCCATCCATTGCCGGGTCCAGAACGTGCCACGCATCAGCGCTGCCATCAGCAGTACCGCCACAAACACGCCACCGACGTTAAATCGCAGATTGTCGCCGTCGGGCTCACCGAACAGCGCCACCGCCACGGTGGAGAGCACCATCGCCAGGGCCAGGAAAATCAGGGCTATGATCACTGTGCTGCGTCGCGTCTGGCTTCGATAGTGTTCGGGGTTCTGCGGCTGTATTTCGAACATCGCGACGGGTTTCCTTGAGGGCATGGGTAAAAAGACTGCGGGGCATTATCGCCTCTGCAGGGGATTTAGCTATGCTGAGGCTCCTTTTCAACTTTTCATCGTCAAACGGGGAAATGGCGATACAGCGCAGTTCGTGCCATCTTCTTTCATGGATACATACCATTCGGATGCCAGTTGCCTGTATGAATGGCATCGTTTTAAGGATCATTGAATGACCCAACGACAAGTAATCAACGCCTCGGTCAGCCCTAAAGGCAGCCTGGAAACCCTCTCTCAACGTGAAGTACAGCAACTGAGCGAAGCCGGATCCGGCAGCACTTACACCTTATTTCGCCAGTGCGCCCTGGCCATCCTCAATACCGGCGCCCATGTTGATAACGCCAAAACCATCCTCGAAGCCTACAAAGATTTCGAAATCCGCATTCACCAGCAGGACCGCGGCGTACGTCTCGAACTGCTGAACGCCCCGGCCGACGCCTTCGTCGATGGCGAAATGATCGCCAGCACCCGCGAAATGCTCTTCAGCGCCCTGCGCGACATCGTCTACACCGAAAACGAACTCGACGCCCAACGCATCGACCTGAGCACCTCCCAGGGCATCAGCGACTACGTGTTTCACCTGCTGCGCAATGCCCGCACCCTGCGCCCCGGCGTCGAGCCGAAGATCGTGGTGTGCTGGGGCGGCCACTCGATCAACACCGAAGAATACAAATACACCAAGAAAGTCGGCCACGAACTGGGCCTGCGCAGCCTCGACATCTGCACCGGTTGCGGTCCTGGCGTGATGAAAGGCCCGATGAAAGGCGCGACCATCGCCCACGCCAAGCAGCGTATCCACGGCGGCCGCTACCTCGGCTTGACCGAGCCAGGCATCATCGCCGCCGAAGCGCCAAACCCGATCGTCAACGAACTGGTGATCCTGCCGGACATCGAAAAACGTCTGGAAGCCTTCGTCCGCGTCGGCCATGGCATCATCATTTTCCCGGGCGGCGCCGGCACGGCCGAAGAGTTCCTGTACCTGCTCGGCATCCTGATGCACCCGGACAATGCAGGCGTGCCCTTCCCCGTGGTCCTCACCGGACCGAAACATGCCGCGCCGTATCTGGAGCAACTGGACGCGTTTGTCGGCGCCACGTTGGGTGAAGCGGCAAAACAACATTACGAGATCATCATCGACGACCCGGTTGAAGTCGCGCGTCAAATGACTCAAGGCCTCAAAGCGGTCAAACAGTTCCGCCGCGAGCGCAACGACGCATTCCATTTCAACTGGCTGCTGAAGATCGACGAAGGCTTCCAGCGCCCGTTCGATCCGACCCACGAAAACATGGCCAACCTGAAACTGAGCCGCAACCTGCCGGCCCACGAACTGGCCGCCAACCTGCGCCGTGCGTTCTCCGGCATCGTCGCCGGCAACGTCAAGGACAAGGGCATCCGCCTGATCGAAGAGCATGGGCCGTACCAGATCCGTGGCGATGCGGCGGTCATGCAACCGCTGGATCAACTGCTCAAAGCCTTCGTCGCCCAGCACCGAATGAAACTGCCCGGTGGCGCGGCGTATGTGCCGTGTTATCAGGTGGTTGCGTAGCTCGGCGAAAGATCATTCCCACGCTCCCGCGTGGGAACGATCAGCAAATTAATGCCTCAAGCTCGCGGCACTAATGCTTAGAGGTGATCCGCATCGATCACTGCCCTGGCAAAGGCCTGCGTATCTTCCTGCGGCAAGTTGTGGCCGATGCCGCCATTGATGAGTCGGTACTCATATTTGCCGGTGAAGCGCTTGGCATAATCCTCGGCAGCCGGATGCGGCGCCCCGTTGGCGTCTCCTTCCATCCTGATGGTCGGCACCGTAATGACCGGGGCCGACTTCAGCGTAAACATGTGAACCACATCCTCATCGTCGACGACGACCGGGAGATTCGCGAGCTGGTCGGCAATTACCTGAAAAAGAACGGGCTGCGCACCACTGTGGTCGCCGATGGCCGGCAGATGCGCAGTTCTCTGGAAACCAATCAGGTGGACCTGATCGTGCTGGACATCATGATGCCCGGCGATGACGGCCTGCTGCTGTGCCGCGAACTGCGTTCGGGCAAGCACAAAGCCACGCCGATCCTGATGCTCACCGCACGCAATGACGAAACCGATCGCATCCTCGGCCTGGAAATGGGCGCCGACGACTACCTGACCAAACCCTTCGCCGCCCGCGAGTTGCTGGCGCGGATCAACGCCGTATTGCGCCGTACGCGGATGCTGCCACCCAACCTGCTGATCACCGAAAGCTGCCGATTGCTGGGTTTCGGTCGCTGGCGCCCTGGACACCACCGCCCGCCATTTACTCGACGAAGACGGTACGATGGTTGCCCTCAGTGGTGCCGAGTACCGTTTACTGCGCGTGTTCCTTGATCACCCGCGACGGGTGCTCAGCCGTGACCAGTTGCTCAATCTGACCCAAGGCCGCGACGCCGACCTGTTCGACCGCTCCATCGACTTGCTGGTCAGTCGTCTGCGCCAACGATTGATGGATGACTCGCGGGAATCCACTTACATCAAAACCGTGCGCAACGAAGGCTACGTGTTCTCCTACCCAGTGGAATTGCTCGGCGCAGAATCATGAAGCTTTCCCCAGCAGTACCTGAGGAGCGTTTTTCATAGGGTTTTGTGTCCCTCTGTATAAGCACCCGCGACAGTACAACTGCGCAGCGATGCGCAAGCTGCTGCACTTTGTTTACGGCGTGCTCAAGTCGGGTCAACCCTATGACCCGAAACTTGCGCTTGCCCGGTGAGGTTCAAGACGGTATCTACAGGGGCGGCGTTGTTGCCAGTCGTGCTGCGAGGGCTTTTGCCTGGCTCGCCACGTCGGTCACTGCGGTGCTTTCCCACCACATGCCGCGTAGCGGTGGACCCATGGCAAACAGACGGCTAGCGACGTGTTCATCGGCGCCCAACACCGCGCCATCCAACGCCGCTGCAATCCCCAGCGCTAACGGCCCCGGCCGTACAAGTCCGCGCGCCAGCAGTTGTTGTGGCAGCGGTCGAGCCACTCGCCGCCAGTCATATTCGATGCCGCTGGAATTGATCAACGCCGCGCCGCTGACAACGGTGGTTTCTGATTCACCACGACGCCGAATGCGCAGGCTCACTGCTCCGTCCACTGAAGGCGCCAGCCCTTTGAACGACGCCGCTTGAATCCGCAACCGCCCTTCCTTGCGCAAGCGTTCCACCAACTCTGCACTCAATGGCGGCGAACGGTGGTGGTGACTTTCCCACCAGGGCCGCACATGCCGCACAAACTGCCGACGCTGCACGTCCGTCGCCTGATTCCACAAGCGGCCGATGTGCGCCCGCACGGTGTCGAGCGGCGCCTGCCAGTCGATGCCTTGAGCGATGGCGTCCCGGCAATGCCGACGCAGTTCGCGCATCAGTTGACGCGGCGTACGAATGCTCTGATCCTCGGCGAGAAAATCTGCCCAGGCCGGTGGCTGTCGACGCACGTGGGGCAGCAAGCCATGACGGGAAAACACGTCGATTGGCCCGCAATGCCCGGCCTGTTCCAGCGACACCACGGCATCGACCATGGTCAGGCCCGATCCGATGATCAGCACGGTCGACTGCG
The DNA here is from genome assembly GCF_054898115.1 of Pseudomonas sp. MDT1-16. Classification (NCBI taxonomy): domain Bacteria; kingdom Pseudomonadati; phylum Pseudomonadota; class Gammaproteobacteria; order Pseudomonadales; family Pseudomonadaceae; genus Pseudomonas; species Pseudomonas sp. MDT1-16. The sequence continues at coordinate 2,711,412 of NZ_CM142717.1, read as the reverse complement.
GATCGAGTTGTTGCATGGCGGCGACATCCCACGGATCAAGCGCAGCGCCGTTCAAGCCGCTGGACTCGGTCTGTGGCGTGCGCGCAGCGGGGAACATCCCGGTCGCCAACACCGCATAAACGCCCTGCAAGCGTTGCCCGTCACTCAACGTCAGCAGCACCGAATCGTCCCGGGTTTGCAGGTCAACCACCTCGGCCCGGACATGCTCGACGGTTGACTTGTTCACGGCGCCCACCGCTTGCGCTTCAGACAGGCGCTGCTGCACGTACAGACCGAACATCCCCCGGGGCGGGAACAATTCGCTGACCGGCACCTGTTGCTCGTCAGACTCCGGCCAGCCGCCGGCCGCGATGTACTCGGTCAGCCATTGGGTCAGGTCGTCGGCGTTGTCCGGGTCGACGCTCATCCGCGCCGCATTGCCGTTGAGCGTGTGACCCAACTCGACCGCGCTGTACGCCTCGCCCCGTCCCAGTTCGGCGCGGGGTTCGATCACCAGCACCTGGCGTTTGCCCGGCAGGCGTAGCAACTGCGCCGCCAGCATTGCGCCGCTGAGGCCACCGCCGACGATCAGGATGTCTGCGTGGCGGAGGCCGTCGGTCGCCTGGCCGCTTTGGATTTCACTCATGCCGTTCTCACTGATCAGTGTTTACCTAAATAGAAGGCGTGCAGATCGTCCACATTAATGTTTTGCAAGGCTATCAGGAAGTTTCAGATAAACCTGATGAAATAACTTTATTTTCAATGGGTTAAAGAAATATCCGAGAAAGACTCGCAGCTTCAAAACAGCAAAGTGTCTATCCAGTGTTGATCGGCCAACACTTAGATCACCACATTTCGCACAAACCGCGCCGCCACCGGCCCATCGTTGCGATAGCAATGCGGCTGACTGCTCGCAAACATGTAGAACTCGCCGGCGCCAATGTCCTGCGGCGTGTCGCCCAGCATCAACGTCAGGCAGCCTTCAAAGACGTAGATTTGTTCACTCCAGCCCTCGGCGTCCGGTTGCGACGGGTAAATTTCCCCCGGCTGCAGGCACCACTCCCATTGTTCAACCTCACGGGTGGCGGTGGCTTTGGACAATAAAACGGCTTTGCTGCCAGGAATCGTCCCGGCCCACGCCAGTTCGTTGATACGGCTTGGATCGCGGGCATCCGGCGCCTGGATCAGGTCGCTGAACGCCACGTCCAGCGCTTCGGCCACACGGTCGAGGGTGGTGAGGCTGACGTTCTTCTCGCCGGCCTCGATGGCCACCAGCATCCGACGGCTGACCCCGGACTTTTCGGCCAGCGCGGTTTGGCTCATGTCGGCGGCGTGGCGCAAGCGTCGAACGTTCTGACTGACGTGCTGGAGGACCGAAGCCCGCTGCGTGGAATCTTTGTGCACTATATTGCTCACTGGGTGGGATTGGGCAGTATACTGCGCAACATTCGGCGCATTGTGCGTCCCCCTCAGGTAGCGCGCAAGGTCATGACGTCGGTGAATTCCTCTCACACTTCCCCCCGCTTCTCGCGATTCAGCAAGGCCGAGTGCGTGCTGGTGCTGATCACCATGGTCTGGGGCGGCACCTTCTTGCTAGTGCAGCACGCGATGACCGTCAGCGGGCCGATGTTTTTCGTCGGCCTGCGTTTTGCCGCGGCGGCGCTCATTGTTGCGCTGTTCTCCTGGCGTCACCTGCGTGAACTGACGTTGTTCGAATTGAAGGCCGGGGCCTTTATCGGTGTGGCGATCATGCTCGGTTATGGTTTGCAGACCGTCGGGTTACAGAGCATTCCCAGCAGTCAGTCGGCGTTTATTACCGCGTTGTACGTACCCTTCGTGCCGTTGCTGCAATGGCTGGTGCTGGGTCGGCGTCCGGGGCTGATGCCGAGCATCGGGATCATGCTGGCGTTTACCGGGTTGATGTTGCTGTCGGGACCGGCCGGCGCTTCGTTCAATTTCAGCCCCGGTGAAATCGCCACGCTGATCAGCGCGGTGGCGATTGCGGCGGAGATCATTCTGATCAGCACCTATGCCGGCCAGGTCGATGTGCGACGGGTGACGGTGGTGCAATTGGCGGTCACTTCGGCGCTGGCATTTTTGATGGTGGTGCCGACTCAGGAAGTGATTCCCGACTTCTCGTGGCTGTTGTTGTGCAGCGCCCTGGGCCTGGGCGCGGCCAGTGCCGCGATTCAAGTGGCGATGAACTGGGCGCAAAAGAGCGTTTCGCCGACCCGGGCGACGTTGATCTATGCCGGTGAGCCAGTGTGGGCCGGGATTGTCGGGCGGATCGCCGGGGAGCGGTTGCCGGCCATTGCGCTGGTCGGCGCGGGGTTGATTGTGGCGGCGGTGATCGTCAGTGAGTTGAAGACCAAGGGTAAGGCTGTTGCGCCTGCAGATGAGTTGGAACGGGAGACACAAGGTTAAGCCGCAGTGATTGCGGCGCTTGATAGATAGCGCTCCCACCGTTGGAACGCGTTACCCCTGTGGGAGCGAGCCTGCTCGCGAAGGGGCCGGAACGGTTGAAACCGGTCCCTGGAAACAATGTGAATCAGGTTTTTTCTGTCTACCGTGTAGGATTCTGCGACAGCTTGGCGTTTTGCGATCCGGGAGCTGGCACGTATGATGCTTCACAAACTTCCGCAGATTAGAAGACTATGTCCCTGATAGTTCTACTGCTTCTGCCTTTTATCGGCAGCTGTCTGGCAGCCTTGCTGCCGCACCACGCGCGTAATACCGAATCTCTGCTGGCTGGCCTGGTTGCCTTGATTGGGACCGTTCAGGTCGCCCTCTTGTACCCGCAAATCGCCCATGGCGGCGTGATCCGCGAAGAATTTTTCTGGTTGCCCAGCCTGGGCTTGAACTTCGTCCTGCGCATGGACGGGTTCGCCTGGCTGTTCTCGATGCTGGTGCTGGGCATCGGCACGCTGGTTTCGTTGTACGCCCGCTACTACATGTCACCGGACGATCCAGTACCGCGGTTCTTTGCGTTTTTCCTGGCGTTCATGGGCGCCATGCTCGGGCTGGTGATCTCCGGCAACCTGATTCAGGTCGTGTTTTTCTGGGAGCTGACCAGCCTCTTCTCGTTCCTGCTGATCGGCTACTGGCACCACCGCGCTGATGCGCGACGCGGTGCTTATATGGCGCTGATGGTCACCGGCGCAGGCGGTTTGTGTCTGCTGGCGGGGGTCATGCTGCTCGGCCATGTGGTCGGCAGCTATGATCTGGACAAGGTCCTGGCCGCCGGCGATCTGATTCGCACGCACGCCCTCTACCCTATTCTGCTCCCCCTGATCCTGATCGGCGCCCTGAGCAAAAGCGCACAATTCCCCTTCCACTTCTGGCTGCCCCACGCGATGGCGGCGCCAACACCGGTTTCGGCCTATCTGCACTCGGCGACCATGGTCAAGGCCGGAGTGTTTCTACTCGCACGACTGTGGCCGTCGCTGTCCGGCAGTGAAGAATGGTTCTACATTGTCAGCGGCGCCGGCGCCTGCACCCTGTTGCTTGGCGCGTACTGCGCAATGTTCCAGAATGACCTCAAGGGTCTGCTGGCCTACTCGACCATCAGTCACCTGGGCCTGATCACTCTGCTGTTGGGCCTGAACAGTCCGCTGGCCGCCGTGGCCGCGGTGTTCCACATTCTCAACCACGCGACCTTCAAGGCCTCGCTGTTCATGGCCGCCGGGATCATCGACCACGAAAGCGGCACCCGAGACATCCGCAAGCTCAGCGGCCTGATCAAGCTGATCCCGTTCACCGCCACCCTGGCCATGGTCGCCAGCGCCTCGATGGCCGGTGTGCCGCTGCTCAATGGCTTCCTGTCGAAAGAGATGTTCTTCGCCGAAACGGTGTTCATCAACGCGACAGCGTGGATCGAGATGACCCTGCCGATCGTCGCGACCATCGCCGGGACTTTCAGCGTCGCCTACTCGCTGCGCTTTACCGTCGACGTGTTCTTCGGCCCGACCGCCACCGACCTGCCGCACACCCCGCACGAACCGCCACGCTGGATGCGCGCACCGGTGGAACTGCTGGTGTTCGTCTGCCTGGTCGTGGGGATTTTCCCGGCGCAGGTGGTCGGCCCGTTGCTGGCCGCTGCTGCCCTGCCGGTGGTGGGCGGAACCTTGCCTGAATACAGCCTGGCGATCTGGCACGGCTGGAGCGCACCGATGATCATGAGCCTGATCGCCATGTCCTGCGGCATCGTGCTTTATCTGCTGCTACGGAATCAACTCAAGCGCGGGCGTTTCAAGTACCCGCCGATCATTGGCCGGTTCAACGGCAAGCGCCTGTTCGAACGCTGCCTGGTAATCATGATGCGCCTGGCCCGTCGTCTCGAGCGGCGGATCAGCACCAAGCACCTGCAAACCCAATTGTTCCTGGTGGTACTGGCGGCGGTGCTGGCCGGGTTGATCCCGATGCTCCACAGCAGCCTGAGCTGGGGCGACCGGCCGAAGATTCCCGGCTCGATCGTGTTCGTGACCCTCTGGCTGCTGGCGATTGCCTGTGCCCTCGGCGCGGCGTGGCAGGCCAAGTATCACCGGCTCGCGGCCCTGACCATGGTCAGCGTCTGCGGCCTGATGACGTGCGTGACCTTCGTCTGGTTCTCGGCGCCCGATCTTGCGCTGACGCAACTGGCGGTCGAAGTGGTGACCACGGTGCTGATCCTCCTTGGTCTGCGCTGGTTGCCGCGCCGGATTGAAGAGGTGTCGCCGCTGCCGAGCACCCTGCGCAAGGCACGTATCCGTCGTATCCGCGACTTGCTGTTGTCGACCGTGGTCGGCGGCGGCATGGCGTTGCTGGCCTACGCGATGCTGACGCGCCAGACACCGAACCACATTTCTTCGTTCTACCTCAGCCGTGCCCTGCCCGAAGGCGGCGGCAGCAACGTGGTCAACGTGATGCTGGTGGACTTCCGCGGCTTCGACACCCTCGGTGAAATTACCGTGCTGGTGGCTGTGGCCCTGACCGTATTCGCCCTGCTCCGACGCTTCCGCCCGCCGAAAGAAAGCCTGCAATTGCCCGCCCAGCAACGTCTGCTGGCGCCCGACGTGGTCACCGATCTGGTCAACCCGCGGCAGGCCAGCGACACCGCACTCGGCTTCATGATGGTGCCCGCAGTGCTGGTGCGCCTGCTGTTGCCGATTGCGTTTGTGGTATCGGTCTACCTGTTCATGCGCGGCCACAATCAACCGGGCGGCGGCTTTGTCGCAGGGTTGGTGATGTCGGTGGCGTTCATCCTGCAATACATGGTCGCCGGCACCCAATGGGTCGAGGCGCAAATGAGCCTGCGGCCACTACGCTGGATGGGCACCGGGTTGCTGTTCGCCACAGTCACCGGGCTTGGGGCGATGGCGGTTGGTTATCCGTTCCTGACCACCCATACCTGGCATCTGGACCTGCCGGTGTTGGGCGATATTCACATCGCCAGTGCGCTGTTCTTCGACATCGGCGTGTACGCCGTGGTGGTCGGTTCGACTCTGTTGATCCTCACCGCCCTCGCTCACCAATCGGTACGCGGTCACAAGACCGCTGCCCTGCCTAGATCCGTCGCCACCAAAGGAGCCGTCTGATGGAAGAAGTCATCGCAATCGCCATCGGCGTATTGGCGGCGTCCGGGGTCTGGCTGATCCTGCGGCCACGGACGTTTCAGGTGGTGATGGGCCTGTGCCTGCTGTCCTACGGCGTCAACCTGTTCATCTTCAGCATGGGCAGCCTGTTTATCGGCAAGGAGCCGATCATCAAGGACGGCGTGCCGCAAGACCTGTTGCACTACACCGATCCGCTACCGCAAGCGCTGGTGTTGACCGCGATCGTCATCAGCTTTGCCATGACCGCGCTGTTTCTGGTGGTGCTGCTGGCCTCCCGGGGCCTGACCGGTACCGACCATGTGGATGGCCGGGAGCCTAAAGAATGAATCTGATGCCGCACCTGATCGCTGCACCGATTCTACTGCCGCTGCTGACCGCCGCCGTGATGCTGATGCTGGGCGAGAAACACCGGCCGTTAAAAGCCAGGATCAACCTGCTCTCCAGCCTGGTGGGCTTGGGCATTGCCGTGCTGTTGCTGCAATGGACTCAGGAGACTGGCGTCCCCGGCTCCATCGGCGTGTACCTGCCAGGCAACTGGCAGGTGCCGTTCGGCATCGTGCTGGTGGTCGATCGCCTGTCGGCGCTGATGCTGGTGCTGACCGGGATCATCGGCGTCTGCGCCCTGCTGTTCGCCATGGCCCGTTGGGACGGCGCCGGATCAAGTTTCCACGCGCTGTTCCAGATCCAGATGATGGGGCTTTACGGCGCGTTCCTGACGGCGGACCTGTTCAACCTGTTCGTTTTTTTTGAAGTGCTGCTGGCAGCCTCTTACGGCCTGATGCTTCACGGGTCGGGTCGGTCGCGGGTGTCGTCGGGGCTGCATTACATCTCGATCAACCTGCTGGCCTCGTCACTGTTCTTGATCGGCGCGGCGCTGATCTACGGCGTCACCGGCACCCTGAACATGGCCGATCTGGCGCTGAAGATCCCGCTGGTGCCGGAGGCCGATCGCGGCCTGCTGCATGCCGGCGCGGGAATTCTGGCCGTGGCGTTCCTGGCCAAGGCCGGGATGTGGCCGCTGAACTTCTGGCTGGTGCCGGCGTATTCCGCGGCGAGCGCGCCGGTGGCGGCGATGTTCGCGATCATGACCAAGGTCGGCGTCTACACCTTGCTGCGCTTGTGGACCCTGCTGTTCTCCGGCCAGGCCGGCGCCTCGGCGTATTTTGGCGGCGACTGGCTGATCTACGGCGGCATGGCGACCATCGTCTGCGCCGCCGTGGCGATTCTCGCCGCACAACGACTGGAGCGTCTGGCCAGTTTGAGCATTCTGGTGTCGGCCGGGATTCTGCTGTCGGCCATCGGTTTCGCCCAGCCGAACCTGATCGGCGCGGCATTGTTCTATCTGGTCAGCTCGACCCTGGCGTTGAGCGCGTTGTTCCTGTTGGCCGAGCTGATCGAGCGTTCGCGTTCGGCCAATGAAATACCATTGTTCGATGACGGCGATCTGCTTCCTCGACCGATGGAATCCTTGCAGCCGCCCAAAGGCATCAACCTCGATGACGAGCAGAAAGCCGTGGTCGGCCAAGTGATTCCCTGGACCATGGCGTTCCTCGGGTTGAGCTTCATTGCCTGCGCGCTGCTGATCATCGGCATGCCGCCGCTCTCGGGATTCATTGGCAAACTCGGCCTGCTCAGCGCCCTGCTCAATCCGTTGGGTCTGGGCAATGGCAGCGATGAGCCAGTTTCGAACGCGGCGTGGGGCTTGCTCGCGTTGTTGATCCTCTCCGGGCTGGCGTCGTTGATCGCCTTCTCGCGCTTGGGCATCCAGCGCTTCTGGACACCCGAGGAGCGGCCGTCGCCATTGCTGCGACGTTTCGAATGCGTGCCGATCATCGCGCTGCTGGGCTTGAGCATTGCGCTGACCTTCAAGGCTGAACCGCTGCTGCTCTACACCCAGGCGGCCGCCCAAGCCTTGAACAACCCGCAGCAATACGTGATGGCGGTGCTCGGCACGCGCGCGGTGCCGAGTCCGGAAGCCAAAGCTGCCGTGGCGGAGGTGCAGCTATGAAGCGTCTGTTTCCTGCACCGTGGTTGTCGCTGGCGCTGTGGTTGTTGTGGTTGGTGCTGAACCTGTCGATGAGCCCCGGCAATCTGCTGCTGGGCGCGGTGCTGGGGTTCTGCGCGCCGTTGATGATGCGCAAGCTGCGACCGCTGCCGATCCGCATTCATCGGCCGGGCGTGATGGTGCGTTTGTTCTTTCTGGTCGGCCGCGATGTGGTGGTGTCTAACCTCGCCGTGGCCTGGGGCGTGCTCAACGCCGGTCGCCGCCCGCCGCGCTCGCGCTTCATCAAAGTGCCGCTGGACCTGCGTGATGCCAACGGCCTCGCGGCACTGTCGATGATCTGCACGGTGATTCCCGGCACCGTGTGGTCGGAACTGGCGCTGGACCGCAGCATTCTGTTGCTGCACGTCTTCGATCTGGAGGACGAAGCGCTGTTCATCCAGCACTTCAAGGCGACCTATGAGCGCCCCTTGATGGAGATCTTCGAATGAGCGCCTTGCTGTCGAACGCAATCCTGCTGAGCCTGTTCATCTTTTCGCTGGCGATGATTCTGACCCTGATCCGGCTGTTCAAGGGGCCGTCGGCCCAGGACCGGGTTCTGGCGCTGGATTACCTGTACATCATCGCGATGCTGATGATGCTGGCGCTGGGCATTCGTTACTCCAGCGACACTTACTTCGAGGCAGCGCTGCTGATTGCGCTGTTCGGTTTCGTCGGCTCGTTTGCCCTGGCGAAATTCCTGTTACGTGGCGAGGTGATCGAATGAGCGCTGAACTGTCTCTGTGGGTGGAAATTCCGGTGGCGGTCCTGCTGGTGCTCAGCAGTCTGTTTACACTGATCGGCGCCGTTGGCCTGGTGCGGATGAAAGATTACTTCCAGCGCATGCACCCGCCGGCGCTGGCGTCGACATTGGGTGCCTGGTGCGTGGCACTGGCCTCGATCGTTTACTTTTCGGCGCTCAAGTCCGGGCCGGTGTTGCATGCCTGGCTGATTCCGATCCTGTTGTCGATTACGGTGCCCGTGACCACGCTGTTGCTGGCGCGGGCGGCGCTGTTTCGCAAGCGCATGGCGGGGGATGATGTGCCGGCTGAAGTGAGTAGTCGGCGCACCGAGAGCGGGCGTTAGACGCCAAAAGCTCGCAGCCTCGTTTCACTCGACAGCTGCTACATGGGCTTTGCATTCCGCTGTAGGAGCTGTCGAGTGAAACGAGGCTGCGAGCTTTTGATCTTGCATTACCTCAGATCAAATCCAGGCAACGGCCAACAACCCCGCCCCCAGCACCACACACAACGGCGAATACGCCCAGGTGTCGAGCCGCGCAAACTTCGAATCCTTCACCTGTTTGAAGAACCCAATCAGATTCGAATCGCCGATTGCCCTGGCGAACATCAGCATCGCAATGGCGCTGATGACCCATTGCAGCGACGAGTGATGCACCGTCGGCAAATACAGGCCGACCCGCAAGCACACCAGCATCGCAATCAGCAGCAACCCGACCGCCACCAATAACGTGGCAAAGCCTGAAGGTTTGAAGGCCGGTCTGGATTCCCCGCCGCCCTCCGCGGATATTCGCGGGACCGCCGCCTCGCGCCCCAACTTGCCACCCGCCGCCCAGTACAGGTGGATCAGGCTGATCAACAGGAAGATGGCAGCCATCCATTGCGCGATCAATAGGCTCATGTTCAGACTTCCAGCGTGAAATGTCGCAGCAGGATGAACTTCCTTGAACGATTTTGTAAGGGTATTCGTCATCGGCAACGATAAAGTGCCACCCCATGAAGCTCGCCCGAACTGATCGCACGCGGCGGTGCGGCGATCCGACTTGCTCGCGAAGGGGCCATCAAACTCACCGCATCATTTCAACTCGGCAGACACCTTATCCGCCACATCCTTGGGCACCCAGGCCTGCCACACGTCCGGGTGCGCCTTCATGAACGCCTCTGCCGCCTGCCGTGGCGGGGTGTGTTTTTCGCTCATCTCGGCCAGCGCCTTGTTCAGCGGACCGATTGGCAAGTCGACCTTGCTGAAGAACTCGGCAATCTGCGGATACTGTTTCTGGAATGGCGTGGACACGCCGATGGACAACTTCGAGGCCAGTGAGCGCGTCGGTTTCGGATTCGGGTTGTCGGCGTCGGTCAAGGTTTTCCAGGCTTCGGCGTCGAACGGCGGTTCTTCGAGCTGAATCAGTTTGAAGCGTCCGAGCAATGGCGTAGGCGACCAGTAATAGAACAACACCGGTTTGCCGCGACGAATCGAAGAACTGATCTCCGCATCCAGTGCCGCCCCCGAACCACTGCGAAAGTTCACATAGCTGTCGTCCAGCCCATACGCCTTGAGCTTCTGTTTATTGACCACTTCCGACGTCCAGCCGATCGGGCTGTTGAGGAAGCGCCCCTTGCCCGGGGTTTCCGGATCGCTGAATACATCCTTGTAGCGCGGCAGGTCGCTGACACTGCGCAGGTCCGGTGCCAGCGGCTTGATGCCTTTCGCCGGATCACCCTTGATCACATATTCGGGCACCCACCAGCCTTCGGTCGCGCCCTTGACCGTATCGCCGAGGCTCACGACTTTGCCTTCGGCCTCAGCCTTGACCCAGACCGGACTGCGACCGGCCCACTCTTCGCCAATCACCTGAATGTCATTGTTGGCCAGTGCGGTCTCCAGGGTGATGGTCGTCCCCGGCAAGGTATCGGTCGGCAGCCCGTAGCCCTTCTCGACGATGATCCGCAGGATATCGGTGATCAGACTGCCGCTTTCCCAGTTCAGGTCGGCGAAGTGGATCGGCGCCTGGGCAGCGAACACCGGAACGGGTGAAGCCAGCAAACCGAAAGTGGCCAGGGTAGCGGCCAGCAACCGTCGAAATCCGTTCATGCTTTTGCACCTCGTGCTGTTCACAGCAATAGCAGGGTGGCCTGGCAGAAGACCGCGAAGCCTCTGAATACTCAGTCAACTGACTGTAGTAGAGGTTCCTGCTTTCGAGGGGTGTCAACTAATTTTCGGAAGTTTCCTGCAAGCGCGCCAGCTCTCTTCGTACCATGCTGGCGTACTCCGCCGGACGCAACGTATAGATCTGTGACGCCACCCAACCCAGCCATGCACCTTGCAAAACAGCCTTCTGGTCGAACAATCGCTGGGCCTCGACTTGCGCACTGGCCTGGTTCTGTACGTGGAAATCGGCGCGGGTCGGGGTCATTACTCGCTGGCCTTGAAGGTGACCAGTTCACCTTTGCGCCACTTGGCAGCCTTGGCGGTAACGGCTTTGAGGGTTTTGGTCAGGCCCTCCTGCAACTGTTGGTGAGCAGCGAACACCATCACCACGCTATGACCTTCCTTGAACACGATCCCGTGGCCATCAGCGGTGGTGACGAACGCGTAATCACCCAGGCCGTAAACCGTGAGTTTGATGTCGCGGAACTTGATGTCCAGCTTGCCGCCTTCGCGGCTGGGCAATACAGAGGCGCTGAAATGATCGCCGACCTTGAGTTTAAGCCCAGGTTTGTCATCAACCACCAGCGCCTCTTCGGTGTCGATTTCGGCAATATAAATGCCTTCAGCGTTCTGTTCGGTGATGTAAACAAAACGGGACTGGAACTGTTTAACCAGCTTTGCGCGCAAATCACCCAGCACGAACAAAGCATGCATATCGAGATTACTTACTGCCAAGGAAACATCCCCACATCTGAAAATGATGCTGCACGCAGGAAAATAGCGCACAGCAGAAAAAAGCGGCAATGCCGAAGGTGTAGCCAAATGACCCGGGTTGAAATCCTGAAACGAGCAGAGCGCTCATTCATCGCGAGGTTTATGAAGACTACTGGAACGTCACTCACGTCGTCTTGCCTGGCATTCGTCAGAGGTTGAAGGAAAACGCCCTTCTAACGGCCAGATAAAACCGGACTACCAACCTTAGGGAACAAACTCTTTAATAAAAGCACTTTTCCTACATATCGCCCGCAGAAAATTGCTTTAGATGAGCATCAATCGCCAACCAGTGGTGGTGATTCTAGAGCAGCGATGCTCACCGAGACTACCCAAAACGACGAACACACGTCGGTAAAACAACGAAAAGGACTTCCTATGTGCACGCTGACACACTTCGCTCACCCCCCGACACCTTACACAAACAGCTCGCCGACCCTGCACTCGGTGATATTTCAACCGCATGAATACCACCCTGAAGAGCTTGCCTGGCCACGCTTTCAGGTGGTTTTGGCCGGCAATGCCTTCTTCCATATCAAGGAAATTTCCACCGGTCGTGTCAGAGGTTTCCGCAGCAATCATAACGAAGCCTGCGCCCTTGCCCTCTCTCTTGAGTTACGCAGTTGACGGCCCCGCCGCATTCATTTCTATAGACGCTTCGTCATCCCGCAGACTTATCTCAGCCGCCGGCCTGCAACTACTGCCATACTGCCCGACCAATGAAACCCGTCCCCAGGGCGGGCGGCGTTCAAAACAACAGAATATTTCCAAGGGAAGGCTGCAACGTGACGGAATTTGATATCGGCGAATTTTTTATCCGGGGCGAAGTCAGAGAGGTCGAAGGCGAATTCCAGGCAGTCATTGTCATGCGCGCCAAACCACCGCTGACCACCGTGACGTATCACCAGGTCGAGAAGGATCGCTGGTTCAAGACCTCGGACGTCGCCGCCATTGCCGCCCAGGAAGCCGCCAAGGCGCTGAAGGTTGCGGTCGATGAAGGGGCATTGAAAGCCTGATAGTCGGTTTGCAGTCTATGCTCACTTCTGCTTTCGAACATCGCCATCGAACTCCTGAAGCGCGGCTCCCTCAGATGTATTGAAGCTGCCCCTCAGAACTCGCACTCGACGCGCCCCGCAAGGAGATGAACATGGATTCACCGACACACGACTTGAAAGGCTTGTTCGACCAACTCGGTCTGGACTCCAGCGAGAAGGCCATCGACGATTTTATTGCCCGTCATTCCCCGCTGGCCGACGACAAGAAACTCATCGATGCCGAGTTCTGGACCCCGCAGCAAGCCGGCTTCCTGAAAGAACAATTGCGCGAAGACGCCGATTGGGCACGGGTGGTCGACGACCTGAACCTGCGTATGCATCAGGTCCACTAGCCTGTAATTAAAGGCAGGCTGTCGGGTATTTCGGCGTTCAGTTGCGCCAACCAGGCAGCCCTGCACTCCTGCGCCTCTTCGTGACTTGAGAATCCCGTCCTCTCAATGAGGATTTTCCGGCTTGTAACCCAATCGCAACCCCCCCCAATGCCGGCCCTTAAGCATGATCGGCACCGAGAGGTCGTGCATCAGCTCACCGGTGTCGCGGGTGTAGGTTTGCAGCAGTACGGCCTGCTGATGGCTGCCACAGCGGATCCCGGTGCGGTCGGCGAATTTGCGTTTGGTACGGTTTTGCAAGGTATCAACTTGCGCATCACCGGTCAGAGGTTGGCTGAAGACTTTGTTGTGGGTCGGCACATAGCCCTGCTGCGTGCAGGCGATGGCGAACACCAGGCCTTCATGGCGCGGCAACAACGGTTCCTGGATCGCCGGCAAGACCTGATCGGCGTAGCGATCAAAGCGAGTCTGGTACTTGGCCGGGTTGGTGTTGGGAATGGCCTGGTAATTGCGATCAAACAGGTCATCGAGGCTGACGCGGCCCTCGTCGATATCCGCTTCAAAGCGCGCCGCGATCTGACTCGCGCCTTCGCGGGCCAGGTCATAAACCCGCTGGTGATAGTCATCCAGTCCGACTTCCGCGAGGCGTTCGCTGATGGTTTCGGCCTGACCTTCCATTTGCACCGCGGCCTGGGCCAGGCGCTGGGTCTGTTGATCACTGATTGCCAGGTCGCTGCGCATCTGCTCGATGGCGTGAAACAGGCTATCGAGTTGTTCGCGGTTGGTGTCAGCGCCCCTGGCGATTTCCCCGACCTGTCTTTCGACGCCAGCGGCTAGACGTGCAATGTTCTCCAGGTGCTGACCGGTGTGTTCGACCTGCTTGACACCGGTATCGAGGTCGCCGGACAGTTGACGGATCTGCTCCACCACCTGCGCGGTGCGTTGCTGAATATCAGCGACCATTTCCCCCACTTCGCCGGTAGCCGTCGCCGTACGCGCGGCCAGACCGCGAACCTCATCGGCCACCACTGCAAATCCGCGACCATGCTCCCCGGCCCGCGCCGCCTCGATAGCAGCGTTCAATGCCAGCAGATTGGTCTGGCTGGCGATGGACTGGATGACCAGGGTGACCCGTTGGATATCGTCACTGCGCAGGCTCAGGGCTTCGATCAGTTCACGGCTGTTACTGGCGCGCTGACTGAGTTGATGCATACGAGCGATGGACTCGATCAACTCCGTACGCCCTGCCGCGCTGCTTTGATGAGCCTCGCTGGCCGCACTGAGGGCTTCCCGGCTGAGTGTCGAGGTGGCTTGTTCGGTGGCGATCATCACTTCGGCGTTGTTGACGATCTGCGCCGCGGCACCGAGCTGTGATTGCAGTTTGTCGGCCAGTTGCTTGACCGAAAAGGCCACACCGGCGGCAGACAAAGCGTTATGACTGGTTGTATAGGAAAGATCGCGAGTCAACTCGGCAATCGCGCTGGCGCTGTCGGCGGGGAATGCCTGCGGGATGGCGCGCGAGCGCAAGCGAGGTAGCCAGATCACCAGCACGGCCAATGGCAGGCCAAGGTAAAGCGACCAGCCGCCCAGCGTCATACCGCACAACAAAAGCATCAGCGCGACGCTTTGCAGGGTCGGCGTCAGCCAAAGGTTTTTTGGCAAAGGCACGGGTGCAGGCACTGCCGCAACCAGCGATCCGTCTCGCGTCATCTTCGTCACCCCACCCATCATTCTAATTGTTGTATCGGCATTAAACGCCACTACAAGGCCATTATCTATGGTCCATTAGTAGTGGGCGTTGCAGCAGATCAATAGAAGTGCGGGAGTTTTCTGCAGACGAGAAAAAGCATCGCTCGCAAGCCTTGCTCCTACAGGAGTGAGGCTTGCCCGCGATGCGGGCGTTACGAAATCAGGCCTGACGCTGGTGCTTGTCGATCTGTTCGTGACGCTCTTGAGCTTCGATGCAGTACTTGGTGGTCGGGCTGATCAGCAGGCGCTTCAGGCCAATGGCCTCGCCGCTGTCGTCGCACCAGCCAAAGCTGTCTTCCTTGATACGTTCCAGAGCCTGTTCCAACTGAGGCAACATGCGCTGGTCGCGATCGATCGCGTTCACCAGCCAGGTGCGCTCTTCTTCAACAGAAGCAGCGTCAGCCGGATCGGCCGGGGTGTCCAGGCTTTCGATGGCGATGCGGTTCTGTTCGATGCGCTCATGGGTTTCGACTTTCATGTTCTGCAACAGCTCAGAGAAAAAAGCATGTTGCTCGGCATTCATGTAGTCATCTGCCGGCATGGCCAGCAACTTGTCCTTTGTCATTGATATCTCTATAAAAAAACGTGCATTAAGGCGAATAAGGGAGCGTTCCGGCGGACCTGCGTTGGTCATCGGAAAGACGCCGTCTAATTCCAAGCGCCACCCGGCACTCAATTTACGAGGGGCGGCAGTCTAAGGCCGACTTGAGGCCTCAGCAACTGAAAAGACAGCGGATTTGTCCGACAAAGCCCAGAAAGTGCTCTATGGCAACCTTTGCGATGATTATCGGAGTGCGTTTATAGCAAGAAATTCAATCGAGCGGCTGTATATAGAAGATAAACGGCTGCGCCACGCGGGTCAGGCGTGGCGCATTGGCTGTTTTATCGGTGGCTCAGCGCTTGAGTTTGCGCTTGTTGCGGTACTGATCGATGACCACTGCCACCACGATGATCAGGCCTTTGATGATGTCCTGAATGTAAGCATCGACGCCAACAAAGGTGAAACCGCTGGCCATGACCCCGAGGATCAGTGCGCCGATGACCGTGCCGGTAATGCGTCCTACGCCACCGGCCAGGCTGGTGCCGCCGATCACTGCCGCGGCAATCGCGTCCAGTTCATAAGACATGCCCATCCCGGCCTGCCCGGTCGCGGCCCGTGCCGAAGCCACCACACCCGCCAGGCCTGCCAGCAACCCGGCGATGCTGTAGACGATCACCAGATGCCGCTTGACGTTGATCCCCGAGGTACGCGCCGCCTGCATGTTGCCGCCGATGGCGTAGGTGTACTTGCCGTACTTGGTGTAACGCAGGGCGATGTGAAAGATCACCGCGACCACCAGGAAAATGATCACCGGCATCGCGCCGTGTCCGATAGCCGTGTAGGAATCCGAGAGCATGCTCACCGGCTGGCCTTCGGTGTAGTAACGCGCGAGGCCACGCGCCGAGACCATCATGCCGAGGGTGGCAATGAACGGTGGGATACCGGTTATAGCAATGATGCTGCCGTTGATGGCCCCCGCCAGCAGTCCCACCCCAAGCCCGGTAATCACCGGAATCCATACCGGCAAGTCAGTCAGCGACGGGAACACCGCCCGGGCGAAGTCCGACGTCTGGGCCAGACTGGCAGCGATCATCGCCGACAGCGCCAGCACCGAGCCGGAAGACAGGTCGATACCCGTGGTGATGATGATCTGGGTCACGCCGATGGCCAGCAGGCCGATGATCGACACCTGCAGGATCATCAGCACCAGACGCTGGGAGTTCATCAGGAAGCTCTGGTCGCGCACGATCCAGCCAAACACTTCAAAGACCAGGCCGATGCCAATCAGCACCAGGAAAATACTCAACTCGGTCGGAAAGCGCCGGCGACTCTTGACCGGTGCCGTTGCTGGCTTGTTTTCCAGTATCGCGTTCATAAACACTCACCCTTCTATCGCGTCGCCGATTAGTGAACCGCGGACATGCCCGAAGCCAATTGCATCACTCGTTCCTGGGTCGCTTCGCTGCGGTCGAGGGTGCCCATCAGGTCGCCCTCGTGCATGACCATCACCCGGTCGCTCATGCCGAGCACTTCCGGCAGTTCCGAGGAAATCATGATCACCGCCATGCCTTCGCTGGCGAGGTAGGAAATGAGCCGGTAGATCTCGGCCTTGGCGCCGACGTCGATACCGCGAGTCGGCTCGTCGAGAATCAGGATCCGTGGATTGGTCATCAGCCAGCGCGCCAACAACGCCTTTTGCTGATTACCGCCGGACAAGGTATCGATGCACTGCTCCAGCGACGGGGTTTTGACCCGCAGCTTCTTGCACATGTCCTCGCACAAGGTGCGCAGGGCTTTTTGCTGGATGAAACCGTGACCGGCGTAATGCGGCAACACCGCCATTTCCATGTTCTCCAGCACCGACAGGCACGGGAACAGGCCGCTGAGCTTGCGATCCTCGGTCAGCAACGCGAAGCCCTTGTCGATCGCCATGTGCGGATCGCTGATGCGCACCACTTCGCCGTCGAGACGAATCTCGCCACCGTCGCTCGGCGTGATGCCGAAAATCGCTTCGGCGACGTTGGTCCTCCCCGAGCCCATCAACCCGGCGATGCCGAGGATCTCGCCGGCGTGCAGGTCGAAGGAAACATCCTTGAAAATGCCGTCCAGTTTAAGGTCGCGCACCGACAGCAGCAGATCGCCGATCGGCTTTTCACGCACAGGGAACAACTGGCTCAGCTCGCGGCCGACCATCATCGAAATCAGGCTGTCGCCGTCCATGCTGTCGGCCCGCTGCAGGCCGATGTAGGCACCGTCACGGAACACCGCCACTTCATCGGCGATGCTGAACACCTCGTTCATTTTGTGCGTGATGTAGATGATGCCTTTGCCCTGACGCTTGAGGTCGGCAATGATCGAGAACAGATGCGCGACTTCCTTGTCGGTAATGGCCGAGGTCGGTTCGTCCATGATCAGGATGTCGGAGTCGTAGGACACCGCTTTGGCTATCTCGACCATCTGCCGTTCGGCGATGCTCAGGTTGCCGACCTGCTCCTCCGGATCGAGGTTGATCCGCAGGCGTTCCAGCAGTTGCGCCGTGCAACGGTGCATTTCGCGGTGATCGATCATGTGCAGGCCATTGAGCTGCTCACGGCCGATCCAGATGTTCTCGGCGATGCTCATGTGCGGCATCAGGTTGAGTTCCTGGTGGATCATCGCGATCCCGGCCTGGAGCGCTGCCAGTGGCGTTTCGAAGACCACCGGCTTGCCCCGCAGGCGCAGTTCACCGGCGTCCGGCTGATAGATGCCGGCAATGATTTTCATCAGGGTGGATTTGCCGGCGCCGTTTTCGCCCATCAGGGCCAGCACGGAACCGGGGCGTACCCGAAGCTGCACATCGGACAAGGCCACCACACCGGGAAATCCCTTGCTGACGTTGATGATCTCCAGCAGGTACGGCTCATCGACAGGTGTTGCAGTTGGCTGGATACCCACCAACGGGGTGCTCGAAGCAGTCGCTGAAGCGAACATGATCAGGTACTCCATCAGCAAGGTCGCGGTCGCCACCTTGCGTATTTATTGTTGTTATTTGAACGGACGGGCTATTTGAACGTGTCGACGTTTTGCGGGGTGATCAAGCGGTATGGCACCCACACGGCCTGTTCAACAGGCTCGTTCTTGGCCATCTTCACTGCCGTGTCGATCGAACCGTCCGCCTGACCCTTGGCGTCCTGGAACACCGACACCGTCATGTTGCCTTTCTTGATCGCGTTCAAGCCGTCCGGCGTACCGTCGACACCGGCGATCAGCACACTGCCCTTGTCGACGCCGGCCTGTTGCAGGGCCATCGCAGCACCAATAGCCATTTCATCGTTGTTGGCTACGATCGCGTCGAACTTGCGGCCCTGGGTCAGCCAGTCGTTGACCAGGGTCATGCCCTTGTCCCGCAACCAGGTGCCGGTCTGCTCTTGCTCGATCTTGATGTTCGGATATTTGGCCAGCACGTCTTTGACGCCCTTGGTGCGGTTGGTGGTGGAGTTGTTCGCGAGGTCGCCCAGCAGAATCACGATATCGCCCTTGCCGCCCATTTTGTCGGCCAGGTACTGCATCTGCATTTCACCGGCCTCCAGATCGTTGGAGGCTACTGTGACCACGCCTTTGGGCAACTTCAGGTCATCGGGGCGGCGGTTGACATAGACCAGCGGAGTGCCGGCCTTGACGGCGGCTTCGGTGATTTTTTTGGTGGCGGCGGTATCCACCGGATTGACCACGATGGCATCGACTTTCTGGCTGATGAAGTTTTCGACCTGGCTCAACTGCTTGACCACGTCGCTGCGGGCGTCTTCGAATTGCAGCTGGACGCCATCGGGATAGGACTTGGCTTTCTGGTCCATGGATTCGCGCAGGTAGGTCAGCCAGGTGTCATCGAACTGCGACATGCTGACGCCGATCTTCATATCGGCGAGTACAGCGCCGCTGGCGAACATCAGGGACAAGGCAAGTGAGGCGAAACGGATCTTGGTCTTCATGAAAAGTCTTTCTCCACATTCTTGTTGGTTTTATGGATGAGGCGTGACGATTTCAGTAAGCGGCAAAAGAGTGAAAACGCGTCGCGAGGCAGGTCGCTGGAAATGACTCTATTAGAATATAATTTCTATATCAACTCATTTTAGAATTTTATTCTAATTTTGTTCCATGGCTTTCGAACGGACTCAACTCCACCACTTGATGGCGCTCGAAACTCAGTCGCGCAGCGTCTAGCACGCGGGTGGTCGCCAGTGCATCACGGGCGTCCACGGGCAGTGGGCCACCGCTCTGCAACGCGGCTTGCAGCTGTAAATAGAACTGATTCCAGCAACCGCGCTCGGAGGGCACCCGTTCGCGCACTTCGCCCTGTTCGAACCAGCCCCATCGGCGATGCTCTTCAACGCCCCAGCGTTCACCTTCGGATTTGGGCGAGAGCCCGGCGAGCGCCAATGCTTCCTGCCCGTCCAGGCCATCGACGCTGTAACAGCCTTGGGTGCCGGTCACCCGAAAGCGCGGGCCGGGGGTGTTTTGCAGGCAACTGCCGCCCAGGTGGGAGGTGACGCCACTGGCATGGGTCAGGGCCATAAAGAAGCCGTTATCGAAGACCTGGTCTTTTTCCAGGTAATCCAGTTCGGCGTAGACCCGTGTCACCGGACCGAATAAAAGCAACGCCTGATCCACCAGATGACTACCGAGATCACGCAGGAAGCCACCGCCACTGCCGTTGTTCACCGCTTGCGGTGAGTAACGCTCGATCCGCGATTCGAAACGGGTGACCTGGCCCAGCGCACCGGATTCGATGAGTTTGCGCACGGTAAGGAAATCCGAGTCCCAGCGACGGTTCTGGTAGACGCTGAGCCGTACGCCCTGGCGCTCGGCCATGGTGATCAGGGTTTGCGCCTGCTGCGCGTCAGCGGCGAACGGTTTGTCGCTGACCACCGCCACACCGTGCTCGATGCCGTCGAGCACCAGCGCCGGACGGCCCTTCAGCGGAGTGGACACCACCAGCACATCGATCCCGGCTTCCACCAACTGGCCGATGCTGTCAAACGCGGGCACCCCTGGATGCTCGGCCGCCAGCAACTGTCGGCGCTCAGGTGAACGAGTGACCACACCCACGAACGTCGCCGCCGGCAAACTGCTGATCAGCGGAGCATGGAAAAACCGGCCGCCATGGCCGTAACCGACAAGTCCGATACGCATGTTGTTCTCCTGATGATCGTTCCCACGGTCTGCGTGGGAATGCCGCCATGGACGCTCTGCGTCCGCCGTTATGTGACGCGGAGCGTCACGGGATGCATTCCCACGCGGACGGTTCGACGCCTCGACGTGGGAACGATCGGTTTCGAGGTTATTGGCACAGTTCGCGGGTCACGCGCTCAAGCATCATCCGGCTGGACTCATCCGGCCGGTCTTCCCAGGCAAACACCGACACTGTCGCAATACCGTCGAACTGGATCTCGCGCAAGGTGCCGAAAAACGCGTCCCAATCGACTTCGCCCTGACCGATGTCCAGATGCTGGTGCACGGTGGCGACTACACCCGGCGGGTTGACGATGTAGCGCAACCCTGAAGACGCCTTGTGGTTGTAGGTATCGGCGATGATCAGGTGGCTCAGTTTGGAGCCAGCGTACTTGAGCATCGAAGCGATATCGCCTTTGCCATCGTCATAGAAGAAGGTGTGCGGCGCCGCGTAGAGGTAGTTGATCCACTCGCGATCCAGACCGCGAATGATGTCCACCGACTCGTTGTTACGCTCGCAGAAGTCGTAAGGGTGGGCCTGGATATCAAGCTTGATGCCTTCGCGCTCGAACTCCGGGATCAGCTCGTCCATCGAGCGCATGAACTGGTTCTCGCAGACCAGCGGGTTGTCCGACTGGCCGGTGAATTCGGTGTTGACCAGTTTGCAGTCCATCTCCACGGCAATCTGGATCGCCCGCTTCCAGTTGCGTACGGCGGCCACTCGCAGGCCTTCGTCGGCAGCGGCCCAGTGGTACATCGGTAATAAGGAAGAGAGCTTGACCGCGGTGTCGCTCAGGGCTTTGCGAAATTCCTTGATCCGCGCCTTGTCGACTCGCGGGGCTTTGTAGAACGGCAGGAAATCTTCCCGGGGCGAGAGTTCGATGTGTTCGTAACCGAGCTCGGCGACCTTATCGACCATCTTGCCCAGGGACAGGGTGCGGTACATGTAGGGGTCTAGTGCGATGCGCATGTTTTTGTTCTCCATCACCTGACGCCGATCGTTCCCACGCTCTGCGTGGTAACGCATCAATGGACGCTCTGCGTCCGCTTTTGGGACGCGGAGCGTCCCGGGCTGCATTCCCACGCGGAGCGTGGGAACGATCATTACGGGGGGTTAGCCGTAGAAGTGTGGGCGTTCTGGCAGGCCGACTTTGACGATCTGGCCGTTGTTTTGGGCTTCGATGCATGCGTCTGCGGCGACGGCGGCAGCGAACCCATCCCATGCCGAAGGCCCACCCACCTGCCCTGCCCGCACACCATCGATAAACGCCTGCAACTCGACGTCGTACGCGGCAATAAACCGATCCTTCCAGTCCATCAGAATCGCGTTGGACAATTTCGCCCCGCTGCGCAATTGAACCTGCGACGGCTCAGGCAGTTTGGCAATGCCGGTCTCCCCCACGACTTCGCACTGGATGTCGTAGCCGTATTGGCAGTTAACGAACACTTCGACGTCGATGCGCGTGCCCTTGGCGGTTTCCAGCAGCACGATCTGCGGGTCTTTCAAATGCGCGAGCGCCTTGCTGCTCTTGCGCGGGAACACCACTTGCACCGACACGTAATCGTCGTCGAGCAACCAGCGCAACACGTCCAGTTCATGGATCAGCGTGTCGGTGATCGCCATGTCGGTCTTGTAGTTTTCACCGACGGTCGGGTTGCGGTGCGCGCAGTGCAACATCAACGGCTCACCAATCTGACCGCTGTCGATCACGGCTTTAAGTGCCCGATAACCTTCGTCATACGGACGCATGAAGCCGACCTGCACCAGGCGCTTGCCGTGGGCCACTTCGGCTTCGACGATCTTGCGGCAACCTTCAGCGGTGACCGCCAGCGGCTTCTCGCAAAACACCGGTTTGCCGGCAGCAATCGCAGCCAGCACGAACGCTTCGTGGCTAGGCCCCCAGGAGGTGACCAAAATGGCGTCGACTTCCGGCGCCTTGATCAGCGCATGGCCGTCGGGATAGACCTCGGCGGTCAGCTTCAGGTCAGAAACCACCTTCGCTGCTTGTTGCAAGTTGATGTCAGTGACAGCGACCACCTGGCTGTTGAGCAAGGTCTGGCTGCAACGACGGATGTGATCCTGGCCGATGGCCCCGGTGCCGATGACGCCCAGCCGCAATGGATTCGAAAGCAAAGACATGAAGACTCTCCTGTGAAGACTTATTGTTGTTCGTTTCAGAGCAATCAGTACTGACGGGCCTTGGCCAGTCGCTCATTCAGGGTCTTGGCCACCGCATCGGTGCGGGCGCTGGTGGAGACTTGCGCCACGCCAACCCGCCACCACGACAAGTATTTGTGAATCATGGTTTTGGGCAGGACCTTGATGTCGATCAGCGTCGATACCGTCTGCAATAGCGCATCGGCCAATGCCGCTTTCAGTTCTTCGACCGTGTTCACTGTGTAGGTTTTGCAGCCATAGGCCGCCGCGCTCATGGCGAAATCCACTGGCACGAAACCGCCGTCCAGCTTGCCGGTTTCCGGGTTGCGAAAACGGAACTCGGTGCCGAAGCTGTCCATCCCGTGTTCCATCTGCAAGTTGTTGATGCAACCGAACGTCATATTGTCCAGCAACACCACGTTGATTTTGCGTCGCTCCTGAATCGAGGTCGCCAGCTCGGAATGCAGCATCATGTAAGAGCCGTCACCGACCAGCGCATAGACCTCGCGCTCAGGCTCGGCGAGCTTCACACCCAACGCGGCGTTCACCTCGTAACCCATGCAGGAATAGCCGTACTCGACGTGATAGGTGTTCACCCCCTTGCTGCGCCAGCTGCGCTGCAAGTCACCGGGCAGGCTGCCGGCGGCGGCGACGATCACTGCGTCATCGGCGAGAACTTCATTGAGCACACCGAGCACTCGGCTCTGGGTCAGGCAAGAACCGGTCAGCTCAATGAATTCGCGCAGCACCGCCGGGTCCATGGGGTCGTTGATTTCCGGGATGAAGTCTTTGCTCTGGTAGTCGACCTGATAGAGGCGGTCGACTTCCTCGTCCAGTTGCGCCTTGGCCTGACGCGGTTGATCGCCCCACGCAGAACGGTACTCGCCCAAGGCATCAGCCAAGGCTTGTAACCCGACGTTGGCGTCCGCCAGCAGTTGCACGCCGTCGAGCTTCAGGGCATCGCAGGGGCTGATGTTCAGGTTGAGAAATTGCACCTCAGGATGCTGAAACAGGGATTTCGACGCGGTGGTGAAATCGCTGTAGCGGGTGCCGACACCGATGATCAGGTCCGCATCCTTGGCCAACAGATTCGCCGCCAGACAGCCGGTTTCACCAATCCCGCCAACATTCAATGGGTGACTGGACACCACCGCGCTCTTGCCGGCCTGGGTTTCGGCGAAGGGAATATCGAAGCGCTCGGCGAACGCCTGCAAGGCGGCATTGGCGCCGGAGTATTTGACCCCGCCACCGCAAATGATCAGCGGTTTGCGCTTGCCTTTGAACAGCGCCAAGGCATCGCCGAGCATCGCTTCGGTAGCCGGACGACGCTCGATGCGGTGCACGCGTTTTTGCAGGAAATAATCGGGGTAGTCGTAGGCCTCGGCTTGCACATCTTGTGGCAAGGCCAGGGTCACCGCGCCGGTTTCTGCAGGGTCGGTGAGCACACGCATGGCGTGGATCGCCGCCGTCATGAGTTGCTCGGGACGGTTGATGCGGTCCCAGTATTTGCTCACGGCCTTGAACGCATCGTTGGTGCTGATGCTCAGGTCGTGGAACTGCTCGATCTGTTGCAACACCGGGTCCGGCTGGCGGCAGGCGTAAACGTCGCCGGGCAACAGCAGCAAGGGAATGCGGTTGGCGGTCGCCGTCGCGGCGGCGGTCAGCATGTTCGCCGCGCCCGGCCCGACCGATGAAGAGCAGGCGTAGATCTTGCGCCGCAGGTGTTGCTTGGCGAAACCGATGGCCGCATGGGCCATGCCTTGCTCGTTGCGGCCCTGATGGACGATCAGGTCGCCACTGTCCTGCTCCAGTGCCTGGCCCAGGCCCAGCACGTTGCCGTGACCGAAAATGGTAAAGATCCCGGCGACGAATTTGCTTTGAACCCCATCGACCTCGATGTACTGGTTATCGAGGAATTTCACCAGGGCCTGGGCCATGGTCAGTCTTGTTGTGGTCATAACCGCACCTTTCAGGCCAAAGAGTTCTTCAGGTGATCCATGCTCGCGCCGATCGCCTGCTGGATATCCGCCAGGTCGTGGACACTGTCGGCAAACGGTTCGAACGACAGATAGCCGCTGTAACCGCTGCTGAGCAAGGTGTCGATTTGCGCCGCGTTGCCGAGGATGTCGCCCTCGCCCACCAGCACCCGATGGCCGTCGCGTAGGGTCGCCAACGGTGCCTCGGCATCCTCGACACCGGAGATGTGCACCAACCCGGTCAGCTCGGGGAAGAACTCATGCTCGCAGGCCAGGTGATGGTGAAAGGTGTCGTGAACCAGACGGAACACATCCAGCCCGCCGATGGCCTTGATCGCCTCCACCGCCGTGCGTTTACGGCGCAGCGAACACTCTTCAAAACCCAGCGGCTCGATGAAACCGAGAATGCCGTGTTCGCGCAGGATCGGCGCCAGTTCACTCAACGCCGTGCGCAGACCTGAAGCACGTTCGGCCTCGTCACGCGGGTCGGCACGGTCGTTGAGCGGACACATGACCAACCCTTGAGCGCCGCAATCACGGGCATAAGCGGCGAGTTTCAAGGCGTGTGCGCGGCGCTCGTCATTCCACACATCAAACGGATACAGCGCGTTGATCGACAGCACGGTGATGCCGTTGGCGTCACACAACTCACGGACGCGCTCGGGCGCGGTGCCGTCTTCGATCTCGACGTCTTTAAGGTCGTTGCGAATTTCGATCGCGTCGGCCTTGAGGGTCACCGCCAGCTCAATGAACGCGGGCAGGGACAACCGTGGGGCGACCATACGGTTCAGGGCGAAACGCAGGGGTGTGCTCATTATTGTTGTTCTCCGTGCAGACGTTGTAATTCAGAGATCCATCAGCCAGCTGTGCTGCGGATCGTTGTGGAACTGCCAGACACGTTTCGGGCCGGCCATCACGTTCAAGTAATACGACTCGTAACCGTACGGCACGCTGACCGGGTGGTAGCCCTTGGGCACGACCACGAGGTCGCTGTTTTCCACGGCCATGGCCTGATCGATGCTGCGATCGTCGGTGTACACCCGCTGGAACACGAAGCCCTGGGGCGGGTTGATCTGGTGGTAATAGGTTTCTTCAAGAAAGCTCTGGTGCGGCAAATCGTCGGTGTCGTGTTTGTGCGGCGGGTAGCTCGACGAGTGACCCGATGGCGTGCGCACTTCCACCACCAGCAGCGAATGGGCCGGTTCGGTGTCCGGCAGAATGTCGCAGACGTAACGGGTGTTGGCGCCCTTGCCGCGCACGCTGCGTTTCATGGTGTCGGGTTTGATCAGCCGTGGGCCGAGGCCGTTGCTCGTCGAACCAGGTGCGGCGCACACAGCGATCTGCACGTCGCTGAGCGCCACCACTTGCGCCTGACTGCCCGGCGGCAAGTACGCCGCGAACGGGGATTTGTCTTCGAACACCGACTGACGATCGCCGATGTTGTCCCAGTCGAACGCGCCCTGCCCCGGCGCTTCGCCCTTGAGGCTGACCCGACCGCAGAGCAGCACCAGGCACAGTTCTTTATCACCGGCCGACACCGGCAGGGTTTCGCCCAGGCTCAAGCGGTAAGCGGCGAAGCCGACGTACTCAAGCTCACCTTTACCCAGCTCGACCATGGTCCGGCCATGGGCATTGCTTTTGACCAGCAGGTTCATCACTTAGTCCTCTCATCGAGCAGCGTGCGCAGGGTGTCGTAGCCTTTTTTGGCATAGACGTAACTCGGCGCCACCGCCGGGTCCTGCTCGGCTTCGACCACCAGCCAGCCGAGGTAATCGGCCGCCAGCAGCTCGTCGAGCAAGGCGCCGAAGTCGATATCGCCGTCGCCGGGCACGGTGAACGTGCCGTTGATGATGCAGTCCGGGAAGCTCCACAGATTGTTGCGTGCGAGTTGCACCACCGGTTTGCGCACGTCCTTGAAATGCACGTGGCAGACGCGTTCTATGTGTTTGCGCAGCACCTGCAACGGTTCGCCGCCACCCATATAGCAATGGCCCGAATCGAACAACAGGCCGACTTCACTGCCGGTCAACGCCATCAACGTGTCGATGTCCGCCGGGGATTCGACGTAGGCACCCATATGGTGGTGATACGCCAGGCGCACGCCTTGGGACAAGGTGAAGCGTGCCAGCTCAGTGAGCTTGTCGGCATATTCCTGCCAAGCGTGTTCGGTGTGGAAACGCGGGCGTTCAACCAGCGGAATGCGCTGGCCTTGAATGGAGTCGGCGACTTCGCCGTACACCAGCACCTTGGCGCCGTTCTTCGCCAACAGCTCGACATGGCTGCCGATGGCATCGATTTCTTCGGCCACCGAGCGGCAGGCCAGACGACTGGAATACCAGCCTGACACCAAGGCCAAGTCGTATGGCCGCAGCACGTCACCGACGCCTTTGGCGTCCTTGGGGAATTTGCCATTGAGTTCGAAACCTTCGTAGCCGATGTCCTTGCCTTCGCTCAGGGCGGTGCTCAGCGGCGTCTCCCCACCGAGGGACGGCAGGTCGTCGTTGCTCCAGGAGATCGGGTTGATGCCAATTCGAATAGCGGGCATGGCTGCACCTTTTATTGTTTTCTAAATTTCCGTTGAGTCTAAGGCCGCCTTCGCGGGCAAGCCTCGCTCCTACGGGAAGCTGCGGTGATCTGTAGGAGCGAGCGGTGCGGCGATCCGACTTGCCCGCGAAGAACGATAACGCGGTGTCGCGTCAGGCCCGCGCCGTGCGCCAGGCATCGATCAGTTCGACGAACGTGCCCTGCACCTGATGGATCAGCGCTTCGTCATCGATTTCACCGGCCAGCCACGCTCGGCTCGGCTCCTGGAAAATCGTCCGGCCCACGGCGAAACCACGGCAGGTCTGGCTCTGGCTGGCCTGTTGAAACCCTTCGGCCAGTGCCGCTGCCGGTGCATTCAGCCCCAGCAACACCACGCCACGGCAGTACGGATCACGCGCCTGAATCAGCTCGTCGAGTTGTTTCCACTCCTCGGCGCTCTGCGCTTCGATCTTCCACCACGCTGGGTAAATGCCCAGGTTGTAGAGGCGTTTCAGGGCGCGATACAGCACGTCCGGATGCGGCGACGGGTGATCCTTGGGCGGGATGATTTCCAGCAGCAGCTCGTGACCGCTGACCTGGGAGGCCTGATACAAACCCTTGATCTGCGCTTCCTGTTCAAGTCGCAGCAGCGGCTCGTCGTCGGGGTGGAATTGCACCAGGCACTTGATGATTTGTTCCTGCGGCCAGGCGATCAAGTTGCTGCCGATGGAGCGCCCATGTTCGAACGCCAATGGCCGCGAACCCTGCACTTCCACCGGCCGCGCCACCCACCAGCCGCGACCGGTGGCGGCGTTCAACGCGTCCTGACCGAAGCGTTGATCGGCCAGCAGCCCGACATCGGCCTCGATGCCCTGCTCGCGCAAATCGGCTTCGACCCGTTCCACAGCCTTGATAAAAAGCTGCTTGAGTTCGCCGATAGCGTTCAGGTCGCGACCGCCCTTTTGGGCCAGTTCCACCAGTTGCCCGCGATGGTCGAAGGCAAAAATGAACAGCTGTTTCCACTGTTTGCGCGGCACGCTGACCTGATGCAGACGCTGCAACACCGCGTCCTGATCCGGCCGGGTAATCGGCACCGGGCTGTTGAACAGATAGTCGAGTTCGGCGCGGGTCGGCATGGCCGGGGCGCAGGCGTGACGCGACACCACCAGACCACCGCAGGCATTGGCCAACTGGCAGCAGCGCTCGTCGCTGGCGTCTTCCAGCCAACCCGCGAGGAAGCCCGACATAAAGGCATCGCCGGCACCCAATACGTTGAGCACTTCTACCCGAACTCCAGGATAAATGGCGCCGTCTTCCAGACGCACCGGAATCACCCCATGAATCACCGTGCATCCCTGCGGGCCGAGCTTGACCACCAGGGTCGCCGCGCTCAGGCGCCGCACATTACGCAGCGCAGTGAGCAAATCCTCGGAACCGCCGGCAATCAGAAACTCTTCCTCGGTGCCGACGATCAGGTCGAAACGCGGGAGAATTTTCTGCACATGCTGGCTGACGTTCTGGTCGGCGACAAAGCGGGTTTCACCGTCCGCCTTGCCGGCCAGGCCCCAGAGCACCGGGCGATAGTCGATATCCAGTACGCGTTTGACGTTGTGCTTCTCGGCGTAATCCAGCGCCTGGATGCTCGCCTTGTAGACGCCGTCGGTGGAGAAATGGGTGCCGGTGATCAGCAAGGCTTTGCTGGAAGCCATGAAGGCTTCGCTGATGTCTTCGGCCCGCAGCGCCATGTCGGCGCAGTTTTCGCGGTAGAAGACCAAAGGAAAGGTTTCGCGATCCTTGAGGCCCAACAGGACCATGGCGGTCAGGCGTTCCGGATCGACCTTGATGCCGCTGACCTCGCAACCTTCGCGGGCCAGGGATTCAACGAGGAAGCGGCCCATGTGGTCGTCCCCTACCCGGCTCAGCATCGCCGATTTCAGACCCAGTCGAGCCGTGCCGAAAGCGATGTTGGCGGACGATCCACCGAGGTATTTGGCGAAGCTTGAAACATCTTCCAACCGCGCTCCGACTTGCTGCGCATAGAGGTCGACGCCAAGGCGCCCCAGGCAAATCAGATCCAATTGACGCCCACTGGCAAAACGAGTCTGGCCCATGTTGGCTCCTGTTATTTTTATCAGCCTGCGTTCGGGGCGATGGCCGCGCCGAACACGCTGGGTGGATGCAGACTAAAACGTTCGGGACCGAAAAATCAATAATTATTCCAAATACTTTTTACATGGAATATTTTTTCCAATAAGCTTTAGTGCAAGCGTTCCCGAGGCAGTGCATCGTTTCAGCACACCGCGTACTGACTGCACGCTCAAGATTTTATTCCGGCCTACCCTGTAGACTGCGCACAGCCAACCTATTGTCACGGGATGACGCTCTCTGTCGTCCCTATAAGAACAAGCCAGAAGGATTCCTTATGACCCGCACCGATCAGCCGGCGACGAGCGAGAGCACGCTCGACAGCGATCTCGCCAGCCCCCCGATCAATGCCGAGCGTCTGCTGCAGCTGATCACCCACGAATACGAAAGCCTGCCGCGCCAGCTCAAGCGCATCGCCAGTTACATGAGCCAGCAGAGCGACCGGATCATGGTTGACCGCATCAGCGACATCGCCCGTGAGTGCGAAGTGCACCCCTCGGCGATCGTGCGGTTTTCCCAGCGCTTCGGGTTCAGCGGCTTCAGCGAAATGCAGGCGTTGTTCCGCGAGGCCTATACCCACAAGACCACGCCGGTTCAGAACTACCAACAGCGCATTCGCAGCATGATCGCCAACAAGTCGCAGAAGGCCAGCGGCGGCGACCTGGCGCGCGAGTGCATCAATGCGACCCTCTCGGGCATCGAACGACTGGGACTGGAACTGGATGACCAGGCCTTCGACAAAGCTGTCGACCTGGTGGTGAATGCCGACAATATCTACGTGGTCGGGGTGCGGCGCTCGTTCGCAGTGGCCGACTACCTGGTCTACAACCTGCAGCACACCAACAAGCGCATTCATTTGGTCTCCGGCCTCGGCGGCAGCTACCGCGAGCAGATGCGCAGCGTGCGCGCCAATGACCTGGTGATCGCCATCAGCTTCACGCCCTACGGCAAGGAAACCCAGCATTGCCTGCGCATCGCCCAGCATAATCAGGCAAAAACCCTGATCATCACCGACAGCAACCTCTCGCCCCTGGCCAAGCGCGCCGACACCGTGCTGCTGGTCAATGAAGGCAGTTCGTTTGCCTTCCGTTCGTTGAGTGCGACGCTGTGCCTGTGCCAGGCGCTGTTTATCGCCGTGGCCTATCGGCTGGAATTGAAGGTCGATGAGATTCACGAACAGGTGGGCTTCGAGGATTAGCGCGTCGCCGGTTGCAGCGCGCGGAACCTCAGCTAAGGTAGTCCATCCCGAATGGACATCTGAAGGAGCGGTTCAATGAAGTTAATCGGCATGCTGGATTCGCCCTACGTGCGGCGCGTCGCCATCTCTGCCAAACGCCTTGGCATCTCGCTGGAACATCAATCGGTTTCGGTGTTTCGGCACTTCGAGCAATTCCAGCAGATCAACCCGGTGGTCAAGGCCCCTACCCTGGTGCTGGATGACGGTGAAGTGTTGATGGACTCGACGCTGATCATCGATTACCTGGAAGCGCTGGCCAGTCCCGGCAAGCGTTTGATGCCGGCTGATCTCGATCAACGACTGCGCGCATTGCGCCTGATTGGCCTGGGGTTGGCGGCGTGCGAGAAGTCCGTGCAGATTTATTACGAACGCAGCCTGCGTCCGGCGCACATTCAATTTGAACCGTGGGTGGAACGGGTGGAAGGGCAATTGTCGGCGGCGTATTCGGCGCTGGAGCGGGAGCTGGAAAAGCAGCCGCTTAAGACTGACGGTTCGATTGCTCAGGACGGAATTACCTTGGCGGTGGCCTGGAGTTTTACCAATCTGGTGGTGCCGGATCAGGTGGAGGCTGCGCAGTTTCCGCTGATCAGCGCGTTTACCGCGTATGCCGAGGGGCTTGAGGTGTTTGTGAGTACGCCGATCGAGTAGATCGATTTGTTGTGCCTGATCTGGCCCCATCGCGAGCAAGTCGAATCGTCGCACCGTCGCACCCACAGTTGACCGCGCGCCCCTGTGGAAGCGAACTCGCTCGCGATATGGCGTATCAGGTAAATAGAGCGATCAGGATGATGATCGGGATGGGTATGCCAAGAAAGAACAGCAGTAGTGAGCGCATGAGCGTTCTCCTGGGTTAACGAACAGGTACGGAAGTGGTGGATACATAAGCGTCGGTTTCGAGGTACTCGACCGCATCCCGACGACGACCACCGAAAGTTGCAGCAAGGCTGGCGAAAAACGCGCCAATGAGCAGTGCAATGAACATCCACAGCGAGGTCATTGCAGCCACCTTCGCAGCCTTATCAGCAGCTTGTTGGGCAGCCAGTTTGGCGTCGGCTACGGCCTTCTGGGTGCGGGCATACACTTCATCGACGCGACGTTCAGCGTCCGCTTGAGTGAGGTTGGTCCGTTGGGCGACCAGTTGCGCCAGGTAGGTGCGATCTTCGGCAGCCAGCTGACCATCGCTGCTCAGGCTGCGCACGAAGATGCGCGTCACGGTGCCATAAACGGCGTCATCACTGACCGCAGTCGGACGATCATCGCGGAACAGGCTGTCGATAAAGTAACCATATTGGTCACTGTCGGTTTTGCCGACCGCGGTGCCAGCAGCCTGAGTCGCCGCATTCGCCGCACCACCGACGACACTTGCCCCAGCCTGCACACCACCGCTGACAATACTGCTGACCGAGCCAACGACCAATGTCGCGGTCACCAACGTCGCCACGCACCAGGCCAGAAAACCATGGGCCGTGTCACG
Organism: Pseudomonas sp. MDT1-16; assembly: GCF_054898115.1. Classification (NCBI taxonomy): domain Bacteria; kingdom Pseudomonadati; phylum Pseudomonadota; class Gammaproteobacteria; order Pseudomonadales; family Pseudomonadaceae; genus Pseudomonas; species Pseudomonas sp. MDT1-16. The sequence continues at coordinate 2,679,746 of NZ_CM142717.1, read as the reverse complement.
GAAATAAACCTCATCACCATGCATGTTCGCCCACTTCACCCGCAGTCGACCGGCGATATAACCGCCAAGCCCGGACGCCGCGATTTGGGTCGCGGCCAGCCAGACGATCGTTGAAATCCCCAGGCCCTTGGCGCTCACGCCTTCATGGGCCCAAGGCGATACCGCCGAAAAACCCAAGCCAAAGCCGAGCAACAGAAGGATCAGCGACAACGCCGCCGCCGCCGCGGCCCCTGCGAATATCGCCCCCCAGGACACGCCAGAAAGCGTGCTCGCTTCTTCGAAGGCAGGAGAGAAACCATCAGAGGATCTATTCATTGTTATATCGCTCCAGGCAGGAAAGATGGTGTTACAACTCTTCAATGGAAGAAATGCAGTCACCGTGCCAGTTGCCAACTTTCAATAAATCGCAGTATTTCAATAAGTTATAAAATTTTTTACTTCCCATGACCATGCAATTTGCAAGGAACTGCCAATTGCAGCGGGTTTTATGCATTGACCAAATAGGTGCCTGCATGAAGTTTTATTTAGAAAGCCTGCGCTCATTTCTTGGCAAAATGCCGCGCAACGTTGTGAACTCTTAATCAGGCCCGCCCTATGACCCGCATCTTGACCATCGAAGACGACGCCGTGACTGCCCGGGAAATCGTCGCCGAATTGAGCAGCCACGGTCTCGACGTGGATTGGGTCGACAACGGCCGCGAGGGTCTCGCGCGGGCGGTCAGCGGCCACTACGATTTGATCACCCTTGATCGCATGCTGCCCGAGCTCGATGGTCTGGCGATTGTCACCACGTTGCGGACCATGGGCGTGGCCACGCCGATCCTGATGATCAGCGCCCTCTCCGACGTCGATGAGCGTGTGCGCGGCTTGCGCGCTGGTGGTGACGATTACCTGACCAAACCGTTCGCCACTGATGAAATGGCCGCCCGGGTCGAAGTCCTGCTGCGCCGACAGAACACCGTGACCGCCCAGGCCACCACGTTGCGGGTGGCGGATCTGGAGCTGAACCTGATCAGCCATGAAGCCAGTCGCGACGGTCAGCTGCTGACGCTGTTGCCCACCGAGTACAAATTGCTGGAATTCCTGATGCGTAACACCGGGCAGATTCTGTCGCGGATGATGATTTTCGAAGAGGTCTGGGGTTACCACTTCGACCCCGGCACCAACCTGATCGACGTGCACATCGGCCGGCTGCGCAAGAAAATCGACCCGCCAGGCAATGTCCAACTGATTCGAACCGTGCGAGGCTCGGGTTATGTCATTGCTGAACCCCTCTAACGGCTGGCGCTCTTCCAGCAGCCGTTTGCTGGCGCTCTACAGTTCGCTGTTCGTGCTCTGGAGCGGGATCCTCATGGGGGTCATGTACTACGAGGTTTCCGATTACCTGGACAACCTGGCCAAACACTCGCTGATGCAACGTCAGCACTTGTTTTCACGCTTTTCGGGCGAACAACTGGTAGAAGCCCTCGCCGTCAGCATGACCTTCGACATTCGCGGCATCGACGCCTATGGCCTGTTCGATGACCAGCATCGCTACCTCAGCGGCGCTCTGCAGCACATTCCCGAAGGGCTGCCACTGGACGGCAAGATTCACATGCTCAGCGACTGCGCCGATTCCGACGACCCGACCCTGCCCGCCGACAGCTGCGACGCGGTGGCGACCCAGACAAAGGACGGACGCTGGCTGGTGCTGGTGCGGGACAACGGTTCGTTGTTCGCCGTCACCCGGATCATCCTTCATGCGTTGCTCTGGGGCGTGACGTTGACGATCCTTCCGGGCATCGCCGGTTGGCACTTGTTGCGCCGCCGGCCACTGCGGCGAATACGCGCAATTCAGGCCAGCGCCGAGGCCATCGTTGCCGGCGACCTGACCCGGCGACTGCCACTGTCCAATCGCCGCGATGAGCTGGACATGCTCGCCGCTATCGTCAACGCCATGCTCGAACGTATCGAGCGCTTGATGAACGAGGTCAAGGGCGTCTGCGACAACATCGCCCATGACTTGCGCACGCCGCTGACCCGCCTGCGGGCGCAGCTGTACCGGATTCAGCAGCAGGCTGACGACGGTTCGACGCTGGCCGTGCAACTGGATTCAGTGCTCGGCGAGGCGGATACCTTGATGGCGCGTTTTCGCGGGTTGCTGCGGATTTCCGAACTGGAAGATCGCCAGCGCCGTTCGGGTTTTGTACAGCTGGATCCGGTGCCGTTGCTGCAAGAGTTGCACGACTTTTACCTACCCTTGGCGGAGGAAGGTGAGCTGGTTTTCCAGCTGCAATTGCCGGAGTCGTTGCCTGCACTGAACGGTGATCGAGCGTTGTTGTTTGAGGCGGTGGCAAACCTGCTGAGCAACTCGATCAAATTCACACCGCCCGGTGGCGAGGTGATTTTGCGTGGGCTCAATGAAGGCGGGCGTACGCGAATCGAAGTGCTCGATTCGGGGCCTGGTATTGCTGAGACAGAGCGAGAGGCGGTGTTTCAACGCTTTTATCGTGCAGAGGGTGGTAATCAGAAAAGCGGGTTTGGGTTGGGGCTGTCGATCGTTGCGGCGATTGTGAGCTTGCATGGGTTTACGTTAGAGGTGGGCGCCAGTGAGCTTGGAGGGGCGCGGTTGGTGCTGGATTGTCGACAGAATTTGATTCCACAGACCTGACCCAAATACCCTGAACCGCCACATCTCCCCTGTGGGAGCGGGCTTGAACTGGTCCAGTAGGCGCGCCCCGCGCTGGCGACGCCAACTTTGTCGCCGGTGCGAAGGACCTGATCCATCACCGCATCGTCAACCACAACGACCCGGTGCCGAGCGTGCCCGGCAGCTGGATGGACACCAAGGCCGGTGTGTTCGGGGCGGGGTTAGCCTTGACGTTTGTCAACGTGCCGGCTGGTTTGTCGGTGTTCTTTGCGGGCATCACTAACTGGACAGGCGAGCCGTACGATCACCATGGCTCGTTGCGGCACTTCATGCCGGTGGAATTTGCTCGTGGGAAAATATCCGCGATCCTGTGGGACCCTGGCTGCGACACCATCACCCAACATGCGGCGTGCTCCTTGGCGATTCAGCAGAAAAACGGGCTGCCGCATCGGCCGCCATTGCTGGCGCAGATCTTCCAGGCTGGAAATCATTTGATGACCGGCGGGTACATTCCGGCGTGTTGGGCCGTTCTGCTGCGGTGGAAGGAAGCGCACGAATCGAAAAGGTCGCGGGTTACAGATCTCGAGTTCAATTGGGTCGTCGGGGCGCTGGCACGAATCACCCGGCAGCTCAGGGATGAAGAAGATAATTTGCCGGGGCGTTCGGATGCCTACGCTCGCACCCGAGAGAACGACATCCGCGCACTGAGGCTTGAACGGAGCAAGATTGAGACCACAGTCAACCGACTGAAAAAGATTCGTCCTGAGAGGATTAGCACACAAGACCTTTACGGATCGCTGTCAGAACAGCCCGAGGAGCTGACGAAAAACGTCGATCGTTGGCTGGCGCATCCTGAAAGCAAGGTCAAGGACCCGTTAGCCATGGCGCCGGTGGACCCGGATGGCGATGCGCTGATGTCTTCGACCTATGGGCATACCATCGGGGCACCGCACACGCTGGATATCGATTCGTACAGTTAAACATCCCGTGTTTAAAAGCCTTCCAAGTAACTTCCCGAGAGCTACAGCGTCTTGCGTCATTGCCTACGGTTACGCCAGAATCCGCCGGCTTGTGCGCTTTGGACCTGGGCTTTATCGTTTTCCGGTCGCTGAATAACAGCGATGGGGTTTGGTAGCCTGGAGTACTGCGTACAACGCCGCATTTTGCTGACGCCCGTTCAGGTCGTGGCTTTTATGGTGGTCGTGCGCAGGGCCTTTTCGGAGGCGCCGGTTCCAGTACTCCGGTCTACCAACCTGTGCATGGCCACCACCCTTCGTTTGGTAGCGATAGTGATGGCTCCATTTTAGAAAGTACTGGAGTTCCATCTATGCCTAAGGTAACGCCCAACCCGCCGGAAACCGATCCGACATCCCCCTCCGAAAATTTCGACCCAGAAAAACCCGACGAAACCTCGGACCGCATCCCGTCCTATGCCGACATCCGAGCTACCCCGCGCAGACTCACCACGATGTACGTCATCGATCCGCACATCAACACCGAAGACCTGTTGGGTAACGCATGCGAATCGCTGGCCTCCGCCCATGTCATGACCATGGATCTGGCAGATCGCACGCATGGGTCGAGCCGCAATACCCTGCTGGGCATAGCCCAAGTCATCATGCTCGGCGAACTCGCTGTGAACCGGGCACTGGATCGCATAGACCCGCCAACATAGCCAAAATTCTTGTGGGGCGACTACCGTCGCTCGCGGCGAGTGGTGCTGGCGGTCCCGCAGTTCTCAGGCCTGCGGGCCTTGCTGGCGGGCACCGAAATGCTCGCCACAGTGCCGGATTACGCAGCGTGCGCGCTAATCGACGGCAGCAGCCAGTTGCGTGCCGACGACCCGCCGTTTGACATCGTACTGTCCGAACTATCCATGGTCTGGAACGGCGTCAACGATAACGATCCGGCAGAACGTTGGTTGCGCTCGCGTATTGCCCAACACATGTCGGCCGAACTGCCGGTGCTCTGAGCGCGTTGAAATCCGGATCGGTCTCGCGCAGGTATATCGGCATGTCCGTCATCGGCGGCATGGCCGGAATGTCGAAATACATCTGGATCACCCAACCCCGGTGATAACTGGCGTGATTGACCACATGCATCAGCATCGCGCCGGCGCTCATGGTACCGCTCTCCCCCGAGACAAAGGTGAACTCGACCGGTTTATCCAGCGAGACATCGGTCTGCCGGGCGTTCCAGTCGCAGTACCAGCGATCGATGTCCTTTTGCGCCATGCGCAGCTCGGCGAGATCGGGATGCAGCAGATCGTGTGACGTCTTGAAGCCGTGCCCTCGGCCTTCGAGGTGGGCCCGGTCACTTCGCCGCGACGCGATCTGTGTAGCAGCTGGCGAAGCCTGCGTTCGACTGCGCAGCAGTCGTATAACCTGCGCACGCGTTTTACCTGATAGACCGCAGTACCTGAATTGACGACTGCTGCGCAGCCGAACGCAGCCTCGCAGGCTCGGCAGCTGCTACGAGGATCGCGTAGCGAATTAAATTGGGGAAAGCCGCTGCACCACCCGATCAGCCAGCGCCAGGCAACTGGTCAAACCCGGTGATTCGATCCTGAACAGGTTCACCAGCCCAGGCACACCATGCTCGGGCGGGCCACTACGCTCCAGCGCGCCTGTGGCGAAGCAAAGCTGGCTGACCCCGCGTTATTGGTGGAGATCATCGTGTGTGCGGCGAGGGCCTGAGCTATTTCAGAGGCAGTCTTTGGACTGATCACGCATCGACAGGGAACTCCTGACGACTGCCACGCATCCTAATAGATGAGGTACTTCCTTTTTTGCTTCACGTTTTTAGAGGACACCGTCATGCGCCGTCTGATAATTACTTCTTCCCTTCTGCTGTGTTTACCCTTCGGCTCCGCTATGGCCAAAGTGGATACAGGCGATGTCGCCACGTCAGCCGGGGTTTCCGCATCGTTGTACTCGACGTTCAAGGACGACAAACTCATGATTCCTGCCCGAGATGACGCCTCCAGCTTCGTTGCCAGTGGCGGTGCGATTCGTGGGGTTTATCTGGAGTCGGTCTTAAAACAGATTCGTCAGGACAATCCCGGTCTCAACGCCAGCGACGAAGACCTGGCCAGAGCGATTCTCGTCCAGGATGGCATTGCTGCGGGTCAATGAAGGCTGAAAAAATAGGGGTGGGGCTCGCAACGGATAGCGTTTGCAGCCCTACCTTGCTTCAGCGCCTGTGAATAAACGCGCCCACCCCGCCACCAATTGCGCGCTGATGCTCACGCCGCCGCACACCACAATCACTGCATCATGGGCATCGGCAATCGCCGGATGGTCCAGGTATCCAATCGCCAACGAAACACCACACGCAGGCTCGACCAACTGACGCAAGTCGTTGGCGTAACGGACCACGCCCATGATCGCCTCGTCATCGCTGAGCACCACGCACTCGTGGGGGAAGTCGAGGATGTGCTGCACCGGCCAGGCGGCTACCTGAGCAGCACCAAGCGAAGTGGCAACGGTGTCGATCCGCGGCAGTCTGACCGGATGCCCGGCAGCAACCGCGGTCGCAAAAGAAGCCGCCCCCCGGGTTTCGCAAGCAATGATCCGGCAGTCCATGCGGTCATGGCGAATCAGCCCGGTGAGGATCCCCGCCAGCAAACCACCGCCCCCTACCGACGTCACCACGGCATCGACCTGAGGGCAGTCTTCGAGGATTTCATCGACTATCGTGCTGTGCCCTTCCCACAACACCGGGTGATCGAAGGCCGGCACGTATTCGGTGTCCGCGTGCTGTGAGAGTTCCTTCGCCCGTTGATTCGCGTCGTCCCAGAGCTTGCCGTGGACAATCACCTCGGCACCGGTTTTCCTGATCCGTGCGCGGGTGGTTTCCGGTGTGGTGTGCGGCACCACAATGCAGGCTTTCAAACCCAGGCTGGCGGCAGCCACTGCGGTAGCAAACCCGGCATTGCCGCCGGAAGGACAGACGACTTTGCGTTTGCCCTGCGCCTTTGCCTGACTGCACAAAAGGCCCATGCCGCGCAATTTGAACGAGCCGCTGGGTTGCAGGTTTTCCAGTTTGAGCCAGATCCGCCGGGCCGGCGTCGACAGGCCCGGGTGCAGAATCAACGGTGTTCTGATGTGAAGCATGGTGGAATTCCTTAAGGGTGAACGGCCCTAATCCAAGCTTAGTTCACCCTGCCCCGGCGGTGACCGTCTCAGCGATAACGCGGTGCCGCCGTGGAATTACCGAACAAGCGTGAAAGCGCCTGGCGCTGGACTTCGTAGGCGTCCCACTGATCGCCATCGTGCAAGCCCGGAAGGGTCACCACTTCGCCACTCGCCAAGCCCACCAGTGCGGCATCGACCATGTCCTCGGCAGACATTACGATCTCTTGCGGCAGGTTTTCCACCGGGTTGCCGGCCTCACTCCAGAAGTCAGTGGCGGTGGCGCCTGGCAAAACGGCCTGGATGCGAATGCCTTCCATGTCGTCCACGGGGCTGGCGAGCAGCGGCATGACAGCGCCGACCCCGGCATTGTTGACCAACAGGGTGATACGGGCGTCGGAGCGCAGAATCGCTTCGACCCGCAGCACGTCGGCCTTGTCTTTTAAGTCGGCGGCGACCACTTCCACGACGCGGCCGGTTTCGTTACTCAGATGGTTGGCCAAGGCGTTCAGTTTCGCCTGGCTGCGGGCGACCAGAATCAGGTCGTAACCCTGTCGGGCGAGTCGGTCGGCATACACCGCGCCGATGCCCGAAGAGGCGCCAGTGATCAGTGCGGTGCCTTTGGATGAGAGGGCGATGTCGATTTCCTTCACAGTGAGGCGATATCTTCGCCGGTGTGAACCGTTATAGATTGACTCATGCTCGTCTCAGATGACGTTTAAAGTACGTTTTTAGGACATAAGATTTTGAGGACACCTCAATGACTTCCGTAGCGTTTGTAGTGTTTGAAGGGTTCCAGTCCATGGCGCTGGCGGCCATGCCAGTGTTCGAGTACGCCAACTTCAGCGCTGGCGAGACGCTCTATGAAGTGAGCGTGGTGTCCGAAGACGGCCGCACGTTGCGTGCCTCCGGCGGTTTGAGTGTCGGCACGCAGGCCTTTGGTGAGCAGGTGTTCGACACGGTGATCGTGGTTGGCGGCGATGCGATCCTCGAGCAGGCCCCCGAGGGTGTGCTGACTTACCTGCGTGCAAACGTTAAATCCGCACGACGAACGGCGTCGATCTGCTCCGGAGCATTCGTCCTGGCCCAGGCGGGTTTGCTCGACGGACGGCGGGCCACCACCCATTGGGCTTATGCACGGGAGCTGCAAGCGCGGTTTCCATCGATCAAAGTGGAAGAAGACCGCATCTACGTCGTCGACGGTTCGATCTGGACTTCCGCCGGGATGACCGCCGGCATCGACCTGGCGCTGGCCATGGTTGAAAAGGATCACGGCGCCGCACTGGCCCGTTCCGTGGCGCAGAAACTGGTGATGTACCACCGCCGCGCGGGAGGCCAGTCGCAGCACTCGGCGCTGCTGGAACTGGAAGCGAAATCCGACCGCATTCAAACCGCCCTCGGCTATGCGCGAGAACACCTCACCAAGACGTTGTCGGTGGAGCAACTGGCGGACGTCGCGCGCCTCAGCCCTCGGCAATTCAGCCGGGCCTTCCGGGCGGAAACCGGTCAATCGCCGGCCAAGGCCATCGAAAACCTGCGTCTGGAAACGGCGCGTCAAATGCTGGAGCGCGGGCGACTGACCCTCGATCAAATCGCCGAGGAGTCGGGCTTCAGCGACTGTCGCCGCATGCGCGAAGCCTTCCTTCGAGCGTTCGGGCAGCCGCCGCAGGTGATTCGACGCAACGCCCGTTCGGCGTAGGATGAAACGTGTCGGGCCCACGTGTGGAGATAAAGATGAAAATCTCGGCCAACCTGGCGTTTTTCGCGCAGTTCGGCAGCGAATACGAGGCTTACTGCGCCCGCAGTTGGCGGTTGATTCCCGGGGTTTATTAGCCATCCACATTAGATTGTGTGTAGGCGGATATGGTCGCCGTCATCCACATGGGCGACGACTGCCTCATAGCTGGCGAGTGTGGCGTGCGGGGTCTGGAGCGGATGGTCGTGGGTCGAGGTCACCACGATCAGGTCCGCGCCCGCCGCCTCGGCCGCGAGAATACCCACGGTGGCGTCTTCGAAAATCAGGCAATCGGCCGGTTCAACACCCAACCGCTCAGCCGCCAGTCGATAGCCCGCGGGATCGGGTTTGCCGGCACTGACGTCTTCGGCAGTGACCATCACCAAAGGTTGCGCAATGCCCGCCGCGGCCATCCGGCGCAGCGCCAATGCCTTCGGCGCCGAGGTGACGATCGCCCATTGGTTGGCGGGCAGCGACTTCAGAAAGTCTGCCGCGCCAGGCACCTCAATGATCCCCTCGACATCCTCGATTTCTGCCTCAGTGATGAACGCTGCTTCAGCCTCGGCATCCACCCCGGCCAACGCCAGACGATTGATGGTGTCGATGGCGCGAACGCCATGGATGGTTGGCAGGAAGGTGTCGACATCGACGCCGTGGCGCAAGGCCCAGGCTGCCCAGATCCGCTCGGCAGCGGCGATGGAATTGAGGACGGTGCCATCCATATCGAACAGAAAAGCGCGGTACGGGGTGTTGAAGATGGAGTCGTGAGCAGACAAGGGGGGCTTCCTCGCAAATGCCAGGCGGGTTCGCCGAGCAATGTAGCATTGGCGAGGTAGAAGTTGCCGCAGGTTCTACAGGGTACGTTTCGACTTCAAGGCACCGTCCACACAGTCCAGCAACTTTCCAAGCGCCCACGGTTTCTTGATAAACGAAACCGAATGCCTGACCCCGGCGCTTTCCGGTGTTTCGAAGCCAGACATGATCATGATCGGTTTGTCCGGCCAGCGGTCGCCAAACAGATTGGCCAAGTCTGCGCCATTGAGTTTGCCCGGCATGGTGATGTCCGTGAGCAACAAGCTCACCTTTTGTGCATGCAGTTCCAGGTATTGCGATGCGGCGTCTGCGCTGGCCTGCGGTTGAACCAAAAAGCCTTCCTCCTGAAGAACTTCGCAGAGAAACTCCAGGATCAGCGGGTCGTCCTCAACCACAAGAATCAACCCGCCAGGAAGGTGCTCGCCCGCCGTCGATACTGGACTCATGACTGTGCCACTCCCTGATTGCCTAAATGATTTCGCGGGCTCAAATCCGCTGTCTATCAGGTATGAGCAGCGGACTCGGCGGAAAATTCATTTTTGATACAGGCAAGCGATGAAATCAGGCGTCCTGCAAAATCAGGTCGGCGCCCTTCTCCGCCACCATCAGCACTGCGGCATGGGTATTGCCTGAGGTAACGTTGGGGAAAATCGACGCGTCGACGATACGCAGACCTTCCAGACCGTGCACTTTTAAGCGTTTGTCGACTACCGATTTCTGCTCGTCCGCCCCCATGGCGCATGAGCCGCACAGGTGGTAAATCGAACCACTGTTTTCGCGGAAATACTGCAGCATCTGTTCATCCGTTTCGACGACCGGCCCCGGCAATACTTCCTCAACGGTGATGCCCTTGAGCGCAGGCGCCAGCATGATTTTGCGCATCAAGCGGCTGCCCTGGATCACCTCGTCGATGTCCTTTTGCGTGCTCAGGTAATTCGGGTCGATCAGCGCCGCGTCCCGCGGATTTTTCGAGGCTATCTCGATGTGCCCTCGACTGGTCGGGCGGCAGGGATTGAAGCACAACAGGAAGCCTGAATAAGGTTCGGGCTTGAGGCTGGCCTTGTTGTTTTTCGGGATCTGGTACGACAGCGGATTGAAGTACAACTGCAGGTTCGGATTAGCCTGCAGTTCGTTGCCACGGAAGAATCCGCCGGCCTGATTGACGCTCATCGCCAGTGCGCCCTTGCGGGTGAACAGGTACTTCAAACCCAGTTTGAATTGACCGAACAGCGAGCTCAGTTGATCGTTGAGCGTCGGGATGTTGGCCTTGTAGTAGTAACTGGCGCACAGGTGGTCTTGCAGGTTCTGCCCCACCGCCGGCAAGTGTTTGACCACCGGGATGTTGTGTTTGGCCAGCAACGCCTGATCCGCGACACCGGACAATTGCAGGATCTTCGGTGTGTCCACGGCACCGGCGCAAAGAATGACTTCCTTGTTGGCGGTAAAGGTGCGCACTACGCCGTGCTGGGCGATGGAAATCCCGGTCGCCCGACCGTTATCGAACAACACCCGGTCCACCAGCGCGTAATGCTCGACCGTCAGGTTTGGCCGGCTCAGTGCTGGATGCAGATGCGCAAAACTGCTGGAGCAACGCTGACCGTTGCGGGTGTTGACGTCGTAAATGCCCGAGCCTTCAAATTTCGGGCCGTTGAAGTCGTCGCTATGGGGATAACCCAGTTCATCGCAACCCTTGAGGAACACGTCACAAATCGGATGGGTCTGGCCCTTCATTGGCGTGATGCTGATCGGGCCGCTGCCGCCGTGGTACTCGCTGTCGCCCAACGGATGGTTTTCCAGTTTGCGGAAGTACGGCAGCACCTCCTTGAAGCCCCAACCGTCGTTGCCGTTGGCCGCCCAGTCGTCGAAGTCATGGGCCTGGCCACGGACGTAGATCATCGCGTTGATCGAGCCCGAACCACCCTGCACCTTGCCCCTCGGGGCATAGATTTCGCGGTTGTTAAGCTGCTTTTGCGGCTGGCTGTAGTACATCCAGTTGAAAGTCGGGTTGTAATACATTTTGGCGAAGCCGACCGGGATCTTGAACCACAAGGAACTGTCCTTGCCGCCCGCTTCCAGCAGCAGCACCGAGTGTTTGCCCGATGCCGAGAGCCGATTGGCAAGGATGCAACCTGCGGCGCCTGCGCCAGCGATGATGTAGTCGTAAGTCATGCACGGTTACCGCGTAAGTCGTTGTACAAAAAAACCGCCAGGTCATGCCCGTCAGCCAAGTGCAGTCCCTGTGGGAGCGGCAAATCCCGTCAGCCTCTGGCTGGCGATGTGTCTTTGACGTCAGCCGGGGTTGGCGCCATTTGCAGGTGCAAACGCTCACCGGTGTACGGCGAATGCCTGCGCACCACATCCATGTTCAGCTCCACCCCCAGGCCCGGCTCGGTGGACGGGATGATGTAGCCGTCCTCCCATTGCAACGGTTTGGTCAGGACTTCGGCATGGAAACCGCCCCAGGTCATGATGCTTTCCTGGATCAGGAAGTTCGGCGTACACGTGGCCAATTGGAAACTCGCCGCTGCGCCAATCGGCCCGTTGTAGAGGTGCGGGGCGATCTGCGCGTAATAGGCTTCGGCCATGCTGGCGATTTTCTTGGCTTCCAGCAGACCGCCACAGCGGGCCACGTTCATCTGCAAAATCGACGCACCGCCAGCCTGCAACAGCTTGAAGAACTCGTACTTGGTGGTCAGCCGTTCGCCGGTGGCAATCGGGATGCTGGTTTTGGCCGCGACTTGCGCCATGGCCTCTTCCTGACCCGGCGGCACCGGTTCTTCGAACCACAGCGGATCGTATTTCTCCAGGCGCTTGGCCAGGCGGATCGCCGAGGACGGCACCATTTGCCCGTGGGTGCCAAACAGCAAATCGCACTTGTCGCCCACCGCTTCGCGGATCTTGCGGCAGAAGGTTTCGCAGCGCTCCAGCACTTCCAGCGAGATCTGGTGCCCGGAGTACGCGGTGTAGGGCCCCGCCGGGTCAAACTTCACGGCGGTGAAGCCTTTGTTCATGTTCTCGATGGCGCATTCGGCGGCCAGGTCCGGGTCGTCGTAGTCGTACTCGCCTTTGCTGTTGACCGGGTACAGGTAGGTGTAGGAACGCAGGCGTTCATTGACCTTGCCGCCCAGCAGTTCATACACCGGCTTGTTCGCCGCTTTGCCAATGATGTCCCAGCACGCCATCTCCAGACCACTGACCACGCCCATCATGGTCAGGTCCGGACGCTGGGTGAAACCGCTCGAATAGGCCTGACGGAAGAAGCGTTCGATGTGGTGAGGATCGTGATTGAGCAGGTAGCGTTCAAACACGTCTTCGATGATCGGCAGCATGGCTTTGGGGCCGAAGGTTGCGGCGTAGATTTCGCCCACGCCTTCGATGCCGCAATCGGTCTTGAGCTTGACGAACAGCCAGTACATGCCGCCGATGTGCGGTGGCGGTACGGCAACGATATGGGTTTCAAGGGCGACGATTTTCATCTCAGGCACCTGTCTGCTTCATAGATTTACGATTGATACGCGCGCGCAAGATCAGGGCCGCGAGGGTCCCGAGCAGGCCGACGAAGGCGATGTAGCCGAAATACAGCTTGTAACCAAAGGCACCGGGGAAATGTTCGGTGAGGTAGCCGTTGATCAAGGGAATGAAAGCATCCGGCAGGTACCCGACTACCGAGACAATGCCGATGGCCAGGCCGGTGATGCGCAGCGGAATATTGCAGGTGTCGAGGATCGCCCAGTACAAGCCGCGAATGGCGTAGGTCATCAAACCGATGAAAATCACCGTGCCAATCAGCAGGCCCATGCTGTTGAGTGCAGGGAACACGATCAGGCCGACCATCGCCAATGTCGCCAAAAACAGCGCCACGATCAGCACCGAAATGTTCGAGAACTTGTCACCCAGCCAGCCACCGCCGATACCGCCGATCGGGCGCATCCACAATTTGATGGTGGTGATGGTCCCGGCCATGACCGCCGTCATGCCGCCGCCTTGCAGGTAATCGGAGAAGCTGTAGGTGGCCCAGAAGATGTGATAGCCGCAGAACACGATGGCCGTTACCAGCCACAGCTCAGGAATTTTCACCAACGTAGTCAGGTCGCTGAGCAAGCTGTATTTGCCCTTCTCCACCGCCGCCGTGTCTTCCATCGACTTCGGGTCTTTGATCAGCACCAGCACGCAGCCGATGGCGATACAGGTGAAGGCATACAGGTAGACCACGTGCTTGAAGCCTTCGGCGGCCGACTCGCCACGGGTTTCGGTGGCGAAGGCGAAAAGACCGAGAGCAACCGTCGCCAGCAGGGCTTCCACCAGGCCGCGACCGCCGTCGAGGATGCCGAAAAACCGGCCCTGTTCAGTGTGATGGGCAATCATCTTCACCCGCTTGAGCACCGAAGCCCAGAACGTCAGGCCAGTGGTCAGCCCCCAGCAACCGAAGATGATCATCAAACCGGTCATCGACGGCGCCGTGGAATACCAAAGCCCCAGGGCTCCGGTGGCGACCAGCGAGAAGAAAATCAGGAACCGTGGCGCAATCCGGTCCGCCAGCCAGCCGCTCGGCAAGTAGCTGAGCAGGAAAATCGTCCCCAGCATCGAGTACAGATAACCCAGCTCGCTGTGGTTGATCTGGAACACTTCGAGCATGGTGGTCTGGTAGACCTGACGCAGGTACAGGATCGGGTAGATCGCCCCGGCGGCCAGCACCAATAACATCAACTGGACATAGCGACTTCCCTTGTCACTGTGGCTTTTTGCACCCGCGTTCGAACCCTGAACAGCGGCAACAGTGGTTGCAGGCTTGGACATCTGTGGGACCTCGGGCAGCCCGGTGGTCCGGGTGCCCCAAATAATTGTTTTTATGGGTGTGGCGTGAGGCGCGTTGCGGGTGGATCAATACTTCATGACGACCAGACGGGTCTGGGTAAATTCGAGCATGCCGTGCTTGCCGTCATCGCCGCCCAGACCGGAACGTTTCCAGCCGGCGTGAAAGCCCTGATACGGGTCGGCCGGGGTGCGATTGACGTACAACTCGCCGGCCTCGATGGCGTTGGCGACTTTCATGGTGGTGCGGTAATTCTCGGTGTACAGCACCGACGACAGACCGAACTGATGATCGTTGGCCATGGCCAGCGCTTCGTCGATATCGCGGTACTTGAGCACCGGCAGTACCGGACCGAAGATTTCTTCCTGGATGATTTCCATGTCCTGGCGGCAGTTGCTGAGCAGCGTCGGTGGGTAAAAATGACCGTTGCCTTGCGGGATAAAACCGCCTGTTTCCAGTACAGCACCGTCGGCGACGGCGCGCTCGACCATGGCGTGGATGTTCTGCTGCGAACTGGCGTTGACCAACGGGCCCATCAAGCTGGCGTCGGTGGCGCGGTCGCCGAATTTCACTGCGCTGATCTTGGCTTTAAGCAGCGCGAGGAATTGCTCGTAGACGCTTTCCTGCACATAGACCCGCTCCACCGCCGTGCACAACTGGCCGCAATGGGTGGTCTTGGAGGCCACGATTGCGCTGGCGGCGGCTTCAAGGTCGGCGTCAGCTTCAATGATCGCCGGGGTTTTACCGCCCAGCTCCAGCGATGGCTTGGCGATGTTGGCCTTGCAATAGTCGAGCACGATGCGCCCGGCGTTGACGCTGCCGGTCAGGGTGATCAAACCGACGGCCTTGTGGGTGCAAACCGCTGCGGCCGTGGCGTGGTCCATGGTCAGGATATTCACGACACCCGCCGGCAAACCGGATTGCTGCACAGCCTTGGCGATTTCAAATGCCGAGGTGGGGGTGTTGTTGCTCGGGCGCACCACCACGGTGTTGCCGGCAATCAGTGCCGGGGCGATTTTGCGCAGCAAGGTGTAGACCGGATAGTTGAACGGTATCAGGCAAGCGACCACGCCAATCGGCTCGCGGTGCAGGAAAAGGTTTTCGTTCGGGGTGTCGCTTGGAATGATCTCGCCTTCGATCCGGCGCGCCCACTCGGCATGGTAACGGGTGATCTGCGCGGCGTAACGGGCTTCGTTGCTGGCGTCGCTTGCGCTCTTGCCGGATTCGGCGGCCAGCGCTGCACCGATATTTTCGGCGCAGGCTTCAAGGGCGTCGGCGAATGAGCGCAGGTGTTCGGCGCGTTCGATGCTTGTCAGATTGCCCCAGACCTTCTGGGCAGCAGCGGCGGCATCGACAGCTGCGGCTGCTTCAGCGGTGGTGGCCGCTGAAACCTGGCCGACCAAGGCTTCGGTCGCCGGGTTGTAGACTGCAATCAGCGCATCGCTGGCTGGCTCAATGAAGTGACCGTTTACAAAGTTTCGCTCGAGTCGCATGTGCATCGCCCATCGTTGTTTTTATCCAGTTCCCCCAGTCTTGGCATCCTGGGCGGGTTGAACAAACGATTTATTGAGCGGGGGAACATTCGAAAAAGGCAGGTTACCCGCGAACGACATCAAATTCCCTGTCCCACATGGGTTTTGGGGGGATTAGCTGGCGGCGGTGGAGGGTTCGAGCTGGCGTTGTGCCAACCAGATTTCCTCCTGCAACCACTGGCTGAACACCTGCAATTGCGGCATCAACGTCTGCTCCGGCCGGGTCACCAGCCAGTAGGATTGATGCCCTTCCACGTGCACGTTCAGCACCTGGGTCAACTGCCCGCTGGCCAGCTCCGGGGCGACCATGTGCCAGTCGGCAATGGTGATGCCCAAACCGTCGGTGGCCGCGCGGATCGCCAGGTCCAGCAGGTCGAATTCATAACCGCCCTGGGTGTCGACGCCGCTGATTTTCGCCGCGTCGAGCCAGTGCTTCCAGGTCAGGTAGCGCTGGTCTTCCCGGGCCAGCACATGCAGCAGGGTCAGGCGATTGAGGTCAATGCCGCCCTCGCTCCATTCCCGGGCATACAACGACGGCGCACACACCGCGATATGCCGCTCCTGGATCAGCAGCGAGCTGTCCAGCCCATCCCATTCGCCATCGCCAAAACGGATCGCACAGTCCAGGGTACTGGTTTGCGCCAGGCTGTCCTGCAAGCGAGTGGTGATGCTCAGTTCCAGCTCCGGGTGCTTCTCCCGCAGCCGCCCCAGACGCGGCATCAACCAGCGACTGGTGAAGGTTGGCGGCGCGTTGATGTGCAGGCGATTGGAATGGGTCTTCTGCTGAATGCTGCGCACCGTCAGTTCGATCTTGTCGAAGGACTGATGCAATGCCCGCAGCAGAATCCGACCGGCGCTGGTCAGCTCGAGGTGGTGGTGTCGGCGCTCCAGCAGCGTTTCTTCGAGCTGTTCTTCCAGCTGACGCACCTGCCGGCTGACGGCGCTTTGCGTCACGTTCAGCAACTCGGCGGCACGGGTGAAGCTGCCCGTGCTACCAGCGACTTCAAAGGCTTTCAGCGCGTTGAGGCCGGGCATTTTTCGTTTCATGGAGGGCTCTCGGGATGAGTGACAAGACGCAAAGCATCCCACGCTCGCTGTGCATTGTCCTACAGGATTTTCTCAGTAACATGCATCTGGCGAAGGTTTACTCGCATTTTTTATCGTTTGTTCATCACCTCGCTCATAGCAAGACTTGCCGGCATCTCTAATAAAAAAAACCGAGAGCCACCCGATGCCCTTCCCTGCTTCTCTGCGCCTTAGTCCGTCGTACCTCGCTCTGCTCTGCACCTTCGCAGCACCGGCCATGGCGGTGCAGGTCACCGACAACCTCGACCTTGGCGGCGCCATTCGGGCGCGTTGGGACTATGACCCGGACCGCGACATCCAGAAGTTTGGCCTGGACACGGTGTTCCTCAGCGCCAAGTACAACTCCGACACCTGGATCGGTGAGGCCCAGTACCGTTTCTACGGACGCTCCTACCCTTACCAGTACACCAAGAACTACGGCGATATCCAATTCGCCAAGTTCGCGTGGGCCGGCTACAAGTTCAACCCCGACCAGCAAGTGCAGGTCGGCCTGAACACGGTGCCGTTCGGTTTGCAGCCGTACTTCGGCAGCACCTTTTACGAAACCCTGGGCAACGTCATCGGCCTGGAAGATGTGCAACAGGTCGGCGCCAAGTACATCCAGCAAAGTGGCGACTGGAATATCCAGGCCGGCTACTACTTGCGCCCGGCGTGGCAAGGCAAAGGCACCAGCAAAGGCGTCACTTACTCAAGCGTAGTGTCCGGGGCCGACAGCTACATTGGCGATGGCAGCGACAACCAGGAACGCAACACCGTGGTGCTGCGGGTGGCCAAGGCCCTGGACCTGGGGCCGTGGAAGTCCGAAATCGGGATCTCCGGCCTGACCTCGACCCTGGAGAACAAGGACACCGACAACGACGGCCGCCGCAACGCCGTGGCCGTGCACTACCTCGGCAAAAACGGCCCGTGGGGCGTGCAACTGCAAGCGGCGCGGCAACAAATGTCGCCGCGCAACGCCGGCACCGATGAAGTGGTCACCCTCGGCGGTTACGACGGCACTTACAACGTCGCCAGTCGCGGCAATTTGTACGTGGCAGACCTGAGCTACGACGTCGGCGGCAAGTACCTGTTCGACCAGATCAGCGGCGTGAAGCTGTACGCCAACTACAGCGCCTTCGACAAATCCGCCGATGAGTTCAAGACGTCGCAGCGGTTGATCCTGGGCACCTCGTTTTCCTTCAGCAAACTGTGGATCGCGACTGAGTGGTTGTATGGCAAGAATGATCCGTACATCGGTGGCAGCAGCTATACACAGAGTCTGGGGGCTGGGGGTAGTAACCAGTGGGAGAATCAGTTGTACATGAACATTGGGTATTACTTCTGATCCAGTTTATTTGGCGTCTTTGAGGGCGCCTTCGCGGGCAAGCCTTGCTCCTACAGGTATGCGGTGGAGGCGCCACCGCCAATCCGTAGGAGAACAACACTTGCATCAGCCCATCACAGAGGAGTCAGATACGCCCTACAGAACATTCACCAAAAACAATAAACCTGCCCACGTTTCCCGGCGTCGGCGTCAGGTCCGGAGTCACCCTTTCATGCGTCAACTGCCCTCGCTCAACATGCTGCGCGTCTTTGAAGAAGTTGCGCGGCATCGCAGTTTCAGCCAGGCGGCCCTGGGGTTAAACGTCACCCAAGGCGCGGTCAGCCGTCAGATCAAGCAGCTCGAAGATTATCTCGGTGTGGCGCTGTTCATCCGCACGCCGCAGGGCCTGTCGCTGACCGAAACCGGTCTCGCCCTCTCCCCGCAACTGAGCGATGCCTTCGACCACGTCGAACGCGCACTGCAAGCGGTGCGCGTACCCAACCTGCGCCAACGCCTGCGCATCGTCGCGCCACCGACCTGGGCCACGCGTTGGTTATCGGCTCAGTTGCGCGCATTCTGCCAACGCTACCCCGACATAAGCCTGAGCGTGACCAACCAAACCGGCCACGACAACCTTGCGGAAATCGACTGCCACATTCGTTTCGGCCTCGAAGCGGCCAGCCACTGCAGCAGTCAGTTGCTGGTGATGGAACGGCACATGGCGGTGGCCAGTCCGGAGTTGTTTATCAATGGCCAACCGCCGGATCTGCGCCAGTTTCCATTGCTGCACATCCTGCACGACGGCAAGCGTTTGAAGGTGTGGGAGAACTGGTTGGCGGCGATGGGCCGGGACGATGTTGATGCCGGGCAAGGACTGGAATTCAGCACGCTGGATCAGGTAATCCATACCGCGTTGGCCGGAGGTGGGCTGGCGGTGATTGATCGGCAGATGATCGAGAAGGAACTGGCGAATGGCAGCCTGTTGCCGATCACCCCGGTGGAAGTGATCGGGCCGTACGGCTATTGGCTGGATGTGGCGAACGACAAACAGGGGTTGTCGAAGGTGCGGTTGTTTACGGATTGGTTAGGGTTGGTGAGCAACCCCTGACACCCCCATACCCGTAGCAGCTGTCGAGCCTGCGAGGCTGCGTCCGGCTGCGAAGCAGTCGCATTCCAGGCGACCCGGTCATCCTGAAGGACCGCGGATTCTGGTTTACGACTGCTTCGCAGCCGGACGCAGCCTCGCAGGCTCGACAGCTGCTACATCTATGGTTGTGAGTCTCGATTAAATTGGGGCAGCCACTTTCACCGCCACCGCTGCACCACCCTCCACCGGGCTCTGCGCCTTGCACGCCTGGCTCAGTGTCAGCGATTTAGTCTCCGGTGCCCAAGCCCAGGAAATGATCGCGCCCAACGCCAGAATCGCCGCCAGTATGCCCATGGTCGGGCTCAAGCCAATCCCCGCCACGCTCACCGGCAACAGGAAGGTGCTGACCGCCGAACCCAAGCGACTCACCGCCGTGGCCAGGCCAATCCCGCTGGCCCGCACTTCAGTCGGAAAGCTCTCCGCCGGGAACACGCCCACCAGGTTACTCACGGCTGAAAGCACCAGCGTGAACAGTCCAAACACCAACACCATTAAAAACGCCGCACTGCCCGGCAGCACAGCCAGCAGGAACAACGCCACTGCGAGAATGATGAACGAGTTGATCAAAAAACCCCGGCGAGAGAATTTGATCGTGCACCAGATCCCGATCAATGCGCCGAGGATCAGCAGCATGTTCAACATCACCTCGGTGCCAAAGCCCTCCGCCAAGCCCATCTTCTGCAGAATCGACGGCAGGAAGGTGTAGATCGCAAAGTACGGCATGACGATGCAAACGAAGAACAGGCAATTGAACGCTGTGCGCTTGCGGTATTCACGGCTGAACAGCACCGCGTAGCCGGAGCGGGTTTCGGTGGACTGTGTTTCGTCGAGTTCGACGTTGTCACCCAAGTGTTTCTTCACGATAGCCCGAGCCTCGCTAATCCGGCCCTGATTCACCAGCCAGCGCGGCGACTCCGGCGTGCCGATACGGGCGATCAGAATCAATGCCGCCGGAATCGCCGACGAGGCCAGCATCCAGCGCCAGGCATCGTCTCCGAGACTGAGCATGGCGGTGCCGACGAAGGTCGCGGCGACGTAACCGAACGTCCAGATCACACTGAACGAACCGAGCAGCACACCGCGATGTTTCTTCGGCGAAAACTCGGCCAGCATGGCGTGGCCGACGCTGAAGTCCCCCCCCAACCCGATGCCGATCAGCACCCGACAGAAAAACAGACCCATGGCCGTTTCAGCGTAGAACTGCATCACCGAAGCAATGGTGATCAACACGAAGCTGACCAGGAAGATTTTCTGCCGACCGACTTTGTCGGAAATCCAGCCAAAAAACAGACTGCCGAGAAACAAACCGATCAGCGCCGAAGCCCCAATCAATCCCTGCCAGAACGCATCCAGCTGCATCTGCGGACTCAGAAGCGTAAACGCGATACCGATCAGACCGAGAATGTAGCCATCGGTGAAATGCGCGCCAAACGTCAGGCCGGCGATTTTGATGTGGAAGCGCCCGATGGGCAGGTCGTCGATTTTTATCGATTGAGCGGACATGTTCGTCTCCAGTTGTTGTTATTGAAGGAGAAATGAAACTGAAAGCTTTTGTTCCTGTGGGAGCGAGCAGGCTCGCTCCCACAGGGGGGGTGTTGGCGCCGTTACAGGCCGCCCATCAACAGGTATTTGATTTCCAGGTAGTCATCCAGACCGTATTTCGAACCCTCGCGTCCGAGGCCCGATTCCTTGATGCCACCGAATGGCGCCACCTCTGTGGAAATGATCCCTTCGTTGATCCCGACCATGCCGGCTTCCAGGCCATCGGCCATGCGCCAGACCCGGCCGATGTCGCGGCTATAGAAGTAAGCCGACAAACCGTACGGCGTGTCGTTGGCCCGTTGCAGCACCTCAGCCTCGTCCTTGAAGCGGAAGCACGCAGCCACCGGACCGAACGTTTCGTCCTGAGCGATCAGCATGTCGCTGTTGGCTTCGGTGAGGATGGTCGGCTCATAAAAAGTGCCGCCCAGTGCGTGACGGCTACCGCCGCATAGCAACTTGGCGCCTTTCTCCAGCGCATCGCCCACATGCAGCTCGACCTTGGCCAGCGCCGCTGCGTTGATCAGCGGACCTTGCTCGGTTTCACCCTCCAGCGCGCTACCCACCCGCATCGCCGCAACGGCTTGCGCGAGTTTTCCGGTGAAGGCTTCATAGACGCCATCCTGAATGAAGAAGCGGTTCACGCAGACGCAGGTTTGCCCGGTGTTGCGGAATTTCGAGGCCATTGCGCCTTTCACGGCAGCCTCCAGATCAGCATCGTCGAAGACAATGAACGGCGCGTTGCCGCCCAGTTCCAGCGAGACTTTTTTCAATGTGTCGGCGGCCTGACGCATCAGCAATTTGCCAGTGCGGGTGGAACCGGTGAACGAAAGTTTGCGCACGATGCTGGAGGCTTGCAGTGCACCACCGATGGCCACGGCGTCGCCGGAAACGATGTTGAACACACCGGCCGGAATGCCTGCCTGTTCAGCCAATACCGCCAAGGCGAAAGCCGACAAAGGCGTCTCTTCCGATGGTTTGAGAATCATCGTGCAACCTGCCGCCAGTGCCGGGCCAACCTTGCGGGTGACCATGGCCAGCGGGAAGTTCCACGGGGTAATCGCAGCGACTACACCGATGGCTTCCTTGACCACGATGATCCGCGCATCGGCCTTGTGGCTTGGAATCACGTCGCCGTAAGCGCGTTTGGCTTCTTCAGCGAACCACTCCAGAAAGCTCGCGGCATAGACCACTTCACCCATGGCTTCGGCCAGCGGTTTGCCTTGTTCGCGGCTGAGCAGGGTCGCCAGATCCTTTTGATTGCTCAGCATCAATTCGCTCCAGCGCTTGAGCTTCTGGCTGCGGTCCTTGGCGGTCAACTTGCGCCAGGCCGGCAAAGCGCGGTTGGCGGCGTCGATGGCTCGGTTGGTTTCTTCAGAGCCGGCCTTTTGTACGTCGGTAATCAACTCGCCATTGGCCGGATTGAAAACCGAGTAGGTCGAACCACCGCTGAACCATTGGCCGTCGATGAAGTTGCCGTTGCGGATCAGCGCGCTCATGCCACAGCCTCAGTCAGGTTGAAGCGCTCCAGACCCGGACGGGCCGAACGCAAGATACGTTTGCCGGCGGTGTAATCGTTGATCACGTCGCACGGGGTGTAATTGCGTTCCAGTTCATACCGCTCATCTGCGTCGAGTTTGGTCTCCAGCGCTGCCAAGGCACTGTCGAACTGCTCTGTGGTGTCGGCGCCCACGAGCATGCAATCCACGCCCGGATGATTGGCGACCCAGGCCTGCGCGATCTGTGCGTTGGACACGCCGCGAGCACGGGCCACACGCTGCACCGAATGGGCGATTTCGAACGAAGCTTCGTCGCTGTACATCTGCTGAGTGAAAAAGTCGGTCTGGTTGCGAGTGGATTGCACATCACTGGTCAACAACCCGCGAGCCAACGGGCTGAACACCGACACGCCCAAACCCTGATCACGGCAGAACGGGATCATCTCGCGTTCTTCTTCGCGGTAGGCGCAGTTCAGTTGCAGCTGCATGTTGATCGGTTTGACCCAGCCATTGCGCTCGCAGGCCATGAGAATTTTCGCCAGTTGCCCGGTGAGCATGGTCGAGACGCCGATGTATCGCGCCTTGCCGGAACGCACGATGTCGTTCATGGCGCTCATGGTTTCTTCGACCGGGGTATTCACGTCGAAGTAATGCAGCATGAACACATCGACGTAATCCATGTTCAGACGCTTCAGCGACGCATCGATGCCGTCCATGATGTGCTTGCGCG
This sequence comes from Pseudomonas sp. MDT1-16, assembly GCF_054898115.1. Lineage (NCBI taxonomy): Bacteria > Pseudomonadati > Pseudomonadota > Gammaproteobacteria > Pseudomonadales > Pseudomonadaceae > Pseudomonas > Pseudomonas sp. MDT1-16. The sequence continues at coordinate 2,656,787 of NZ_CM142717.1, read as the reverse complement.
AATGACCGCTGGCGTTGATCCCGGTGCGAGTGCCGTAACCGACCTTGGTGGTGATCACCAGGTCTTCGCGACAGGCCAGGCGCTTGACGATGCGGCCCACCACTTCCTCGCCGACACCGGCGGAGTAGAAGTCCGCGAGGTCGATGAAATTCACACCGTTGTCCAGCGCATGCGCGACGATTGGCTCGCTTTTCTTCTCATCGAAGATCCACGGTTTCCAGTCCGGGGTGCCCATGTTCATGGTGCCCAGGCACAGGCGAGAGACTTGCAGGCCGGAGTGACCCAAACGAATGTATTGCATGGCGCGGACCTCAGGCTTTTGGGGTGTAGAAAGGGTTGCTGATGTGATTGACCACATCCGCCAGTTGCGCCGTTTCCGGCTGGCCGGTCAGCGCCGCACGAATCGCCGTGCGGCAGGCGTTGTAGTTATTCAGGTAGACCGCATCCAGGTCGTCGCAGGCCGGGTTGACCCAGTTCGCGGTCACGATGGCCCACTCGTCTTCGGCTTCCGGCGGCAAGGTGCCGTCCAGCAGCGCTTCAAGCACAGCCTTGGCGATCCCGGCCTGCGACGCGCCCCACGTGGCGTTGCCGTGCAGGTCACTGCTGATGGGGGTTTTGTTGACGTAAAGGGTCATCGGCTTGACCGGAATGTTCGGCTGGGCGATCACCATGAACGGGCAATGCCCTTGGCTTGGCGATGCCAGGCTATTGGCAAACGCCTGCCCTGCCGGGCCGTTGCGCGGACCGATCAGAATGTTGATGTGCGCGGCATTCACGCCAGGGCCTTCGAAGCCTTCACCGATGTACAGGTCGAGTTCTTTCATGAGTCATTACTCTTCAGGGATTTAGGTTGATCAGAAGTGCACGCGAACCGTGGAGGTCGCGTGACAAATGTCGGGGTTCGAAGAGCGCGGGGCGTGGCAGTGAGGATTAGTCATGGGTGCAAACGCTCTTTTTTGTTGTTGATGAGCTGTGTTTGCGATTTTTTAACACTGGGGGTTTGCGGGGCTGTAACCATTAAAAGTCATGAGGGCATGACTTCAAGTCATACCCCCATTTGACGGTGTTCGGATCAGTACGACGGAGCGTCTTTTTTCATGGTGTCCTTGGACATCGCGTCCTTCTTCACTCCGTCCTTGGACAGGGTGTCGTTCTTCATCGTGTCCTTGCTCATGGAATCCTTGGGCATGGCGTCCTTTTTCATCGTGTCTTTCTGCATGGCGTCTTTAGACATTGAATCCTTGCTCATGCTGTCGTTGCTCATGCCGTTATGGGTTGTTGCATCGGCGGCAAACACGCTGGCAGCGCCAAATGCCAGGCACATGGACAGTACGGTGGTCGCTAACTTTTTCATGATGAAACTCCTTGAAGCACAGGTTGCGGCTGAGCGCAGCGAGCGCTGCGCGGTGAAGTACCCAGGCACCGTCAGCTGCCACCGAACCAGTTGTAGCCCTGGTCTTCCCAGTAGCCACCCGGATAGGTGTTGGTGACGAACATCGCCTGAATGTGTTTGGGATTCTTGTAGCCCAGCTTGGTGGGCATGCGCAGCTTCATCGGGAAGCCATACTGGCGAGGCAGCACCACGCCGTCATAGGTCAGCGTCAACAAGGTTTGCGAATGCAGTGCGGTGGCCATGTCGATGCTGGTGTAGTAGTCGTCCGCGCATTTGAAGCCGATATATTTGGCATCCGTGTCGGCACCGACCCGCGTCAGGAAGTCGCTGAACCGTACGCCGCCCCAACGCCCGATCGCGCTCCAGCCTTCGACGCAAATGTGCCGGGTAATCTGTTCGGTCTGCGCCATGGCTCGCAGCTCTTCGAGCCGCCAACTGCGCTTGTCCGCGACCAGCCCGGTCACTTCCAGTCGATAATCGGTTTCCTCGACGACAGGTGCCTCGTCAATGCCGTAAAAGGCATTGAAGGGAAACGGCCGGGTGATCATCGACTCGGGATAGGTCGGCGCCAGTGTATTGGGGTTGAACAACCAGCCCTGCACCCGGTCGTTGAATCGGGACATGGAGGACAACGCGGTTTCGACGCTTTTGTTGTCGGTGAGGTTGCAACCGGACAAGATGGCCACGCCGCCGAGGGTCAGGCCGCGCATCAGGAACGAGCGTCGTGAGCGGTCTTCGATCTGTGGTGCAAGGATCTTTCTGGCGTCTGTCAGGATGGACGACTCGTCCAGCCCTGAGCCTTCGATGCGCTTTTTCATACGGGCTCCTTGCGACCGACAATCATCGCCCACAACGTTTTTGGAACCAGCGCGACCATCACCAGATGAACCGCGACAAAGGCCACCAACAGCGACATCGTGATGAAGTGCACGTGCCGTGCGCCTTCGTAACCGCCCAGCAGTTCACGCAACAGCGGAAACTGGACGGACTGCCACAACACCAGCCCGGAAATCACCAGCAGTGTGATGTCGACCATCACGAACAGGTACGCCACCCGTTGCACCTGGTTGTAATGACTCAGATCGGCATGCCCCAACCGCCCTCGCAACCCCGCCCACAGGTCATGCAGGACACCGTTCGGCGAAACCGGGAAAAAGCGCCGCTTCAGACGACCACTGACGAGGTTGATGATCAGGTAGACAAGACCGTTGACGGCCAGAAGCCACATCGCCGCGAAATGCCATTGCAACGCCCCGCCGAGCCAGCCACCCAAGGTGATCGTTTTGGGGAAACTGAAGTCGTACAGCGGGGAAGCGTTATAGATTCGCCAACCGCTGGTGACCATGACCAGCACCGCCAGGGCGTTCAGCCAATGGGTCAGCCGTAGCCAGCGGGGATGGGTGCTGACCGTGGGTGAAGCAGGTAACGGCGACATGATGGGCTCCCGGCGGTTGATCGTTGGAGCCGATTATGTGAGCCGATAGATCGCTAAATCCTCACGTAAAGTTAAATTAAACGTGATAACTACCCCCCAATAACCTGTGGGAGCGAGTTTGCTCAATTGTGTTTAAAATGCCGCCCCTTCTCATTGCCGACGCTGCCCGATGAACTCAGACGCCCTCTCCACCCTCCACGACCATTTACTGACGGCCCTGGCAGCGGCCCCCGCCGAAACCCGTCGGCTGTTCCACGGCCGTGGCCGGTGCTGGCCGGGGCTGGAGCAACTGACCGTCGATTGGCTGCAGGGTGTGGTGCTGGTGTCGCTGTTCAAGGAACCCGAAGCATTGCAACTGGACGCGTTGAAACAGAAGCTGATGGACGTCACGCAATCGCCTGCGTGGACGCAATCCGGCGCGCACACGCTGTTGCTGCAACATCGCTACCTGCTGCAAAGCACGACCGAGTGGCTGTTGGGGGACGCGATCGACGAGATGACGATCACCGAGGGCGGTCTGCATTACCGGGTGGACCTGGGCCGCAAACAGAACACCGGCCTGTTCCTCGACATGCGTTACGGCCGCGACTGGGTGCGGGCCAACACCCAGGGCAAGCGCGTGCTGAATCTGTTCGCCTACACCTGCGGATTCTCGGTGGCGGCCATCGAGGGTGGTGCAACGCACGTGGTCAATCTGGACATGTCGAGCCCGGCACTGAGCCGTGGCCGCGACAATCACCGGCTCAACGGCCACGACTTGAGCAAGGTGACTTTCCTCGGTCATGACCTGTTCAAGTCCTGGGGCAAGGTGATCGGCAAGGGCCCTTACGACCTGGTGATCATCGACCCGCCGTCCTTTCAGAAAGGCAGCTTTCTGCTGACCAAGGACTACCAGCGCGTGCTGCGCCGGCTGCCGGAATTGCTCGGCCCCCAGGGCACGGTTCTGGCGTGCATGAACGATCCGGCGTTCGGTCCGGACTTCCTCATCGACGGCGTCACCCGCGAAGCACCGAGCCTGCGTTTCGAGCAACGGCTGGACAATCCGCCGGAGTTTGCGGACGCCGATGTTGAATGCGGGTTGAAGGCGTTGGTGTTCAGGCTGGAGGATTGAGCACCAACGCAAACAACTCACCATGTCCATTCACATTGAGCTTGTGATAGAGGTTGCGCCGGTGCACCTTCACCGTCTCTGGGGAAATGCCCATCTGTTGGGCGATGGCCTTGCTTGAGAAGCCCTGGAGAATCAGTCGCGCCGTTTCGATTTCCCGCACCGACAGTCGCGCGTCGAAGCGATCCAGCAAGGTCGCCAGATCCCCGGCCACCGCTTCGGCGGCTGGACCTTCCGGCGGCATCAATTGCAGGTGACGGCGCATCGCCGCCAGCACCCAATCACGGACGCAGAGCAGGCGGCCCTGCTCTTCAGGGCTGAACCGCGTCGAGCGGCCGAGGGACAAACCGAGCACGGCGCCATCGACGTTGACCATGAACTGCAACTCGTCACCGCCCACCACGGTACGGAAGTAGCTCAGGTAGTACTCGCTCTGCTGGAACTGGTCAGGAGCGACCGAATCGAGGCTGTGCAAGCCGTCGGCAATGCCGGCGCAGGCGGCCTGATAAAACGGATCGAGCAGGTACATGCCGGCGCTGTAATCCGCCAGTTCTTCATGCTCGTCCGCGCCACCTTTAGCGTCGAAATCAATCAGCAGACGCGGCACCCGCCCGGCCCGCATCACCGCGACCAACGCATTATCCAGCGGCACCAGCAGGCGCAGTGTGTCGACCAGCGCACGCCAGAACCCGTCCTGCCCCACGGCACCAAATACCCTTGCCAGCCCTTGGTGCACCGGTAATTCTTTCAACAACGCGTCCACGCACTACCCCTTTCGAGTAACCCATGGTGGGAATGGGTGAGTCCACTCCCGGCCGATACGCTGCAGGCACCTGATCATCACCGGCCTGCAGCAGGCCAGGAGTGCCGCATCATGAGTCGTCACCGCGCGTATATCAATCTTGGACTGGGCGCCTGTCTGTCGGTCTCGCTATCGGCGATTGCCGCCGACGGGCCCACCGTGCACGTGTACAACTGGTATGACTACATTGGTCCCACGACCCTGCAGGATTTCAAGCGTGACACTGGAATTTCGCCGGTCTACGACACCTTCGACAGCGCCGAAGTCCTGGAGGGCAAATTGCTCACCAGCCGCAGTGGATACGACGTGGTGGTGGCCAGTAATTTCAGTCTGCCGACCCTGATCAAGGCCGGTGCCCTTGCACCGCTGCCGCACGCTCAGATGCCTGATTTCAAAAACATGGACGCTGATCTGTTGGCGAAGCTGGCCAACAATGATCCGGGCAACCAGTACGCCGTGCCGTATCTGTGGGGCACCAATGGCATCGGCTACAACATCGACAAGGTCCGCGCTGCGCTGGGCGACAAGGCGCCGGTGGACTCTTGGGACCTGGTGTTCAACGAAGAGAACCTGGCCAGGCTCGGCCAGTGCGGCGTGGCCATGCTCGACTCGCCGGCCGAGATGTTGCCGGTCGCCCTGCACTACCTCGGTCTGCCACCTAACAGTACCAACCCCGAGGACTACAAGAAGGCCGAAGCGCTGCTGCTCAAGCTGCGTCCGCACATTGCCTACTTCAACTCGTCCAAGTTCATCAGCGACCTGGCCAACGGCAACATCTGCGTGGCGGTGGGTTGGTCCGGCGCGATGCTGGAAGCCAAGACCAATGCCGAACAGGTGAACAACGGCGTGAAGATCGCCTACAGCTTGCCAAAGGAAGGCGCTCCGGTGTGGTTCGACACGCTGGTGTTGCTCAAGGACGCGCCGCATCCGGAACAGGGCCAGGCTTTCATCGACTATCTGATGCGCCCCGAAGTCATCGCCCCCATCAGCGATCACCTCTCCTACCCCAATGGCAACCGCAGCGCGACACCCCTGATGGCCGAAGCCACCCGCAACAACCCGGCCGTGTATCCGTCGGCCGAAGCCATGGCCACGTTATTCACCCTTCAGCCTCTGCCGCCCGCCACCGAGCGCGTGCGCACGCGGATCTGGAGCAAAGTGAAGAACGGTCAATAAACCTAAGCCATAGCGAAATCTGTAGCAGCTGCCGAGCTTTGCGAGGCTGCGTTCGGCTCGGGCCGCGTTCGGACGAAGCAGTCGTAAATCCTGAAATTTCGGTCCACCTGAAACACCGCAATCCCCGAATTCACGACTGCTTCGCAGCCGAACGCAGGCTTCGCCAGCTGCTACAGGGATTGCGTTAGCCAATAACTATTTTGAATAAGAGAGAAACGATGAAACCACGTGCCCGCGACCTGAACATCCACTTCGGCCAACTGCAACCCGGCCCGCTCAACGCCATTACCGATGTGCCCGGCGTCCGGGTCGGCCACAGCAATGTGCGAGGACGCACCGCAAACGGCCGCGACATCTTGACCGGCGTCACCGTGATCGAGCCGCGTGCCGGTTCCACCAACCAGCAACCGTGCTTTGCCGGCGTCCATGTGCTCAACGGCAACGGTGATGCCACGGGGCTTGAATGGATTCGCGAGGCAGGCCTGTTAACCAGTCCGATCGCCTTCACCAACACCCACAGCCTGGGTGTGGTGCGCGATGCGCTGGTGACGCTGGATCGCCAGAACCAGCCCGATGACGGGCGCCTCTACTGGAACATGCCCGTGGTGCTGGAGACCTTCGACGGTCTGCTCAACGACATCAACGGTTTCCACGTGAAGCCGGAACATGTCGCCGAAGCCCTGCGCACGGCGGTGGATGGCCCAGTCAGTGAAGGCGCCGTCGGCGGCGGCAGCGGCATGATCTGTCACGAATTCAAGGGCGGGATCGGCACTGCTTCGCGACGTCTGAACAGTGCTCAGGGCGGCTGGACCGTCGGCGCTATCGTCCAGGCCAACCACGGCATCCGCAACGAATTGCGCGTCGACGGTTACCCGGTCGGGCGCTACATGGAAAAGGCCGACTCGCCGTTCCTCAAGGCGTCCTTGCCGCATCCTGGCATGGGTTCGATCGTCGTTTGCCTGGCCACCGATGCGCCGTTGCTGCCACACCAGTGCACGCGCCTCGCGCAGCGCGCCAGCCTCGGCCTCGCCCGCACCGGCGGCGGCAATGAAGACCACAGCGGTGACATCTTCATCGCTTTCGCCACCGGCAACCAACACGTGCCACCCGCCGCTTATGAAGGCAAAGGCGCACCGACCTGCGACAACCTGAGCATGGTCAACAACGACCACATCAGCGAGTTGTTCCTGGCCGCCACCGAAGCGGTGGAGGAAGCGATCATCAACGCCTTGCTGGCCTCCGATACTGCCGAAGGCAATGGCCATGCGGTGCCGGGACTGGATGCCGGAACGCTGCTCAACGCGTTGCGTCTGGCCGGTTGGCCAGGCGAACAGGTCTAGCAGAGTTGATGGGGCTGGATGCCGCAAAAAGCTCGCGCCCCAAGGCCCGTGCGGCAGCCAAATGAACCGCCGGATCCTGAATTTCCGATTCGAGCAGCCGTTCGGACGTCACCACCTGCGCACCGCAATAATCGAAAATTCCATGGTCAATCTGCGTCTTCATGGCCTCGGCATAACCGTGCCGGGCGTAGGTTGCAGCGTCGGCACCGCCCACGCCGATCAGGTGAACCCGCAGATGACCAAGCTTCTTCTCCAGCTTGGCATCTGCACCGAAATCGAACGCCCAGCCGTTGGCAAACACCCGATCAATCCAGCCCTTGAGCAGCGCCGGCATCGACCACCAGTAGACGGGATAAACCAGCACCAGCGCATCGGCGCGGTCTATCCGCGCTTGCTCGGCAACCACATCAGCAGGGGGCGGCGCCTCCCGGTGATGCACTGCCAGATCAGCGGCGCTGAACCTCGGGTCGAACCCTTCGGCCGAGAGATCGGCGATTTCAATGGTATGACCGGGATCGTCCAGGGTGATGCCCTGAGCGACTTGCGCAGCCAGGCTTTGCGTCAACGAACGAGGATCGTGATGAGCCACAACGATAAGCGCGTGCATGCTGGAAACTCCTGATTGAGAGCACAAGGCGGAATTTATATACTCTTGGTAAGTTATGATCATTAAGTTACTTTTGGTACATAGTCATGTCAACCACCGAAACAGACGCGCAAGATTCCACCCCGCCACCGCGACGACGAATGTCCCGGGGGGACCGCCAACGCCAGTTGCTGGACGTTGCCTGGCAACTCGTTCGGGAAGAAGGCACGGACGCGCTGACATTGGGTCGGCTCGCCGAGCAAGCCGGGGTGACCAAACCGGTGGTTTACGATCACTTCACCACGCGATCCGGGTTGTTGGCGGCGCTCTACCAGGACTTCGATGCCCGACAGACTGCACTGATGGATGCTGCGCTTCAGGACAACGAACCGACTTTGCCCGGCACCGCCAGGGTGATCGCTTCGTCGTACGTCGACTGCGTGCTGCTTCAGGGCAACGAAATCCCCGGCGTCATCGCGGCATTGGCCAGCTCCCCGGAACTGGAGAAGATCAAGCGCGAGTACGAAGCGATTTTCCTCAACAAGTGCCGGACCGCCCTCGCCCCTTTTGCTGGCTCGGGTGATATCAAGGCAGCGGGATTGCGGGCGATGCTCGGTGCAGCGGAAGCCTTGTCCCACGCCGCGGCAAATGGAGAAGTCACTGCCGTGCAGGCACAGGACGAATTGTTTGAAACCATCGTGGGGATGGTTGAAAGGAGTGCGCGTGGAGACGCTGGAGAGATCGCCGGGGTGACGCCTGAAACAGCATGCGACTAGCGGTACTTGAGTGCGAACCCCCATCTTTCTAAGATGATTTTACGCAGCCGCTTGTTTGCTCAAGCCGTTGCGTAAGTGGTGGGTGAAATGAACCCCTACCAAGCTCACCACTTGTTTCATGCGCATCTTGAGCCTCGAGGGCTCTACTTCCTCCCCATCAAAGAGCTTTGAGGCTCTTTTTTTATCTGCATGAATTCCAGACACCAGAAAGCCCTTGGCGCGTTGTCCGCACCAAGGGCTTTTTTTGCATTGCGTCGAAGGTGACTTAGACCAACCGCAGTCGAGGGGAATGGGCTGGCACGGCACCTTCACCCAGTCGCTCGCGGACACACTCATTCGCCTTGCGCGTCATCTGGTCCAGATGCCGGTCACGCTGCTTTTCCGCATCGAGCATCGCCCGTTTGCCGTGTTTTTGCAGCAGATAGGTATGAATCTGCCGCACCTCCAACGAGCTGTAGATCGACGCCACGTCCAGCAGGGCCATCAAGCCGTCGGTGCCATGGTCACGGGTGTTCATCAGCACCTGAGTACCGCGCACGCCCACTAGCTTAAAGCCCATTGCCTCAAAATACGGAACCTTGGTCACAGCGCATGTCAGTTCAGCATGAGGGTAACGGGCAACCATTTCCTGCAGCATCTTTCGGGCGACACCCTGACGCCGATGGCTGGCCTGCACCGCCATATAAGCCACGCCGCACGCATCGGGATCGTCCTTGACCGGCAGGTACAACAGAAAGCCGACAACCTTCTCGGGGTCGTCTTCGTCGGTCGCGACGAGCAACTCCACGGCAATCCCTTTCGCCCCGTTCAACGCCTCCAGATAGAGGTGAACCTCGTAGCCGATCGCGTACTGGTACACGTTGTACAACAGGTTGCTCGGCGCGATAGCGATCATGCTGATGTCGGTCAGGTAATCGACCACCATCTGCAGGATCTGGCTATTGATGTGCTCGGGGCACGGGGTCTTGAAATGGGTGATCTGGGGCATTCGTGGCTCTGACTCTGGGGCGGACGTGAAGAATGTGTTCGCGGGCGTGCCTATCATAACGTGCTGGAGCAGCGCGGCTTACAAAGTACTCGCCGGTATGGACAAGTCCCTGTGGCGAGGGGCAAACAACGTGGAGTACCAGACGCACGTTACTGCTCCGGCGCAACCATGCGAAACCGGATATTGATCTTGTCAGAGACGACACCGTCGGCCCATTCACCTTCACCGACTTTGAAGTCGCTGCGTTTGAGCGTTAACTGGCCATCGAAAATCCCGATGGCGTTCTCGGACTTCAGGAGGACCGGCACATCCACTTCACGCGTTATCCCCCTGAGCGTGAGTTTTCCGGTGATCGAGTAGTGGTTGTCGCTCAACACCTTCACGCCGGTCGATTCAAACGTCGCCACTGGAAACGATGCCGAGTCGAACCAGGCTGGCTTTTGCAGTTCGCTGTTGGCGTCGCTGCTTCCGGCATCGATGCTGTCGAGCTGGATGGTGAGCGCGGTGTGGGCTGCTGACGGGTTCGCCGTGTCGAAATCAAGCGTGGCCTCGAACTTGCCGAACGTGCCGTATACCCGCGAGGAGAACTGTTTATACGTGAAGGAGATCGTGCTGGCGGTTTCATTCACCTGCGTGTACTCGACCGCTTGGACACAAGGCAACGCGCCGAATGCAAAGGCGGCAACCAGCACCGCGCAGGTCAGGAATCGATGTTTCATGGGTTCTCCGGTCGGGGCTCCCGTCATGAGCTGAGGCGCCGCACACGTTAGCCAGCGACAGGTGGACTAAAGCAAAGAAACGCCGTTTATTCCACCTGGCGCTCTCCTGTTCGCTGCCGAAAAGGTAGCCGGCACCAAACACCATGTTGCCCTGTCAGTCGTCGGCACCGAACGTATGCTCGGCAGTGGTTATTTTCGGGCCAAGATGGCCCAGGAAAAACTCATCAAAGCGTCAGGCGTTCCCTACACCATCCTGCGCGCCACGCAATTCTTCGAGTTCATTGGTGCCATTGCTTACTCGGGTCGCGAGGACGGTAACACCATCCATTTAACGTCTGCCGCGTTGCAACCGGTGGCCTCGGTCGATGTCGCAGCCGCACTGACGGATCTCGCTCAAAAAGCGCCGATCAATCAGACAGTGGAAGTAGCCGGGCCTGATCGCCGACCGATTGTCGAGTTCGTGAGCGAGTACCTCAAACACACCAAGGACCCGCGCGAGGCGGTTTCGGACGACACGGTTCCTTACTTCGGCGCGCCGATCGATGACAAATCCCTCACGCCAGGCGATAAGCCCATTGTCGGAGCGACCCGGTTTGAAGACTGGCTAGAGGCCTCGCATCCCTCTGAGTCGCTATTGACGATAATGATCAGCGGCGCTGGACTCTCGCTGCCAGGCCCGCCGCAACAGCTTGATGACCTCGGCATCCGAGGTCTGGGTAAAGTCCATGTACCAACGGCCGATCGACATGAGCCAGTCGGGAATGAGCGGGCATATCAGCTCATCCACCTCGCTGCGCAGCGCCTCCGCCGTCTCAATCGGCGCCACCGGCACGGCAACGACGATACGCGACGGCGCCTGCACACGCACCGCGTGTATCGCCGCCATCATCGAGGCGCCTGTCGCCAGGCCGTCGTCGATCAGAATCACCACTTGATCCTTGAGTTGCACAGGCCCGCGCGTTCCCCGGTAAACCTGCTCGCGGCGCAACAGCTCCCGGGTTTCCCGTTCGACCACGGTATCGAACGTGGCCTTATCAATCGGATGGGTCCGCAGCGCGTGTTCATTGAGGACTTGGATGCCGCCGCTGGCGATGGCGCCCATGGCGAGCTCCTGATGGGACGGAACCCCGAGCTTGCGCACCAGCATCAGGTCGAGGCGAACCTCCAGGGCAGTGGCCACTTCATAGGCGACCGGCACACCACCACGGGGCAAGGCAAGGACGATGACATCGGGTCGATGCGCGTATTTGAGTAACGGCTCCACCAGACGTCGACCGGCCGCGGCCCGGTCCTGCAGGATGGTTGGCGATGAGGGACTCATTTGAAAACCTCCTCGGGCGATCACGCCTGTTGGTTCGCATCACACGGCCACCCAGGATTGTCGGTGTGACGGTGGCTGACATCAAGTTCAGCCTCGACGCCCTCTAGACCGCCAGAACGCTGCAAGACACCTGATACAGAATATGTTCGGTCGTGCTGCCCAGAAGCTTGTCCACCCCATGGGACTGGACTCTGCCCATCACAATCACATCCACTTGATGCGCGTTGGCGAACTCGCTCAGCGCCGTGACGGGTTGCCCCTCAATGAAATGTCGACGATCAGAGGGCACACCGAACCGACCGGCCAACTTGAGGAATGATTTTTCCAGGTCTCTGCGCAGCGCTTTAGTGAGTTCAGCCAGCGTCAGACCGCCCATGTCCGCCAGGAACGCGGCCGAAATATTGCAGGCGTACAGCAAATGCAACTCGGCATCACACTGCATGGCGAGGCCGCACGCTTGCTGGATGATCCGGTCATTCAGCTCGTTGTCGGGAGACGCGGCATCCGACACTTCCACCGCTGCAACGACCTTGCGTGGTAACACGTAGCCGCTCCCGCCCACCAGATAAAGCGGTATCGGACAGTGGCGCAGCAAGTGCCAATCCAGTGGCGTGAAAAAAGCGCGTTTAAGCGCTGATTCATGCTGAACTTCCTTGATCAACAGGTCGGGCTGCATTTCCATGACGTGATCAAGGATTGCTTCGCGCATATCATCGGCCCATGCCACCTCTGTGGTGACGCCGATGCCCCTGCCTCGCAGACTTTTTGCCTGAGCCTTTAGCCAGTCGCAATGATCCTGCAGGTAGCGCTCCCGAGCCTTTTCCCGGTCACCTTCTTCGAGCAGCGACAACAGATCCAATGATGGAATCAAGGCGGCGATATGCAAACTCGCGCCGCTGGCCATGCTCAGCGCTGCAGCATGGTTTATTGCCTGGGAATGGCGCAGGGCCGGGTTGATTATCAGTAACAACCGTTGATACTGGCTCATGATCTACCTCCAGTCAGGTGGGTCTTTGACGCTCGCTGTCCATCGACCGTTGCCGAGGCCAGCCGTTGCGTCCCCGCAGGATCGAGCACCCGCGTTAATCCAGATTCCTCCTCCAGCACTCCCCTGCCGTTGATCTATATCAGATCCCTGTGTGAAGCATAGACATCCGTCGATTCCGGGTGTCCGAAACGGCCTACCCTCTATGCTTGATACGTCCATGGAATGGCGTCATTGACATGCCTGAAGTTCGCCCCCTTCAAGCTCATTACCTAAAGGCTGCCTGCTCCAACTGCAGCGTACTGGAGTGGTGCCTGCCAATTGGCCTGACCGGTCAGGAAGTCGAGCGCCTGGACACCCTGATCGTGCAACGCTTCAAGGTTAAAAAAAAGCGTTGCACTTTACCGCGCAGGCGATCCGTTGCGCTCCCTGTACGCAGTCCGTATCGGCTTGTTCAAGACCCGTGTGCTCTTGGTCGATGGTCGGGAGCAGGTCACCGGCTTCCAGATGCCTGGCGAGATGCTCGGCCTGGATGCCATCAGCACGGACCTGCATGCCTGCAATGCGTTTGCTCTGGAGGACAGCGAAGTCTGCCCCCCACTTTGCTCATCTGGAAAAACTCACCCGGGAACTGCCGTCGCTGCAGCACAACCTGAACAAAGTACTGAGTCGGGAAATCGTGCGCGATCACGACATGCTGATGATGCTGGGCAACATGAACTCGGATGAGCGCCTGGCCGCTTTTCTGCGACGTCAAAATCCACAACATGGAAGGACTCAAGCAGCTGGTTGTGGGCTGTCATCGCCACCTTCGCTAATACCGCACGTCTGGAGAATCATCATGCGCGCCTCTATGGCTTCGGTGCGGCAGCACATTTGGCCATACAAGCGGCGCGCGGCCGCGGGCAGCAGGTGTATGCCTTCACCCGACCGGATGACAGCGAAGGCCAGGCCTATGCCCGATCACTGGGTGCCGAATGGGCAGGTCAGTTCAGCGGCGCGATCGTGCTCACCCCCTGACGTTCGGCCTGACCGCCAGAATGCTGCCCTGGCCAGCGCGACAGCCCGGAACAAGGCTGGAGACTGATGCAGGGTTTGATCGGCGATCAGCAACAAACGTTGATATTGACCCATCACACACCTCGGCTCGACGCCGGCCCTCAAGCGCCGGCAAGGTCTAAGACTGCGCTCGTTGCCCCCTCCCCCAGGTTGATTTACATCAAACATGAGTACATGAACACCTTCTGTCACGACTCTCTGATCCAGATCAGATTCAAGCGCCGCCAGCGGCGTAAAAAGGAATGAACCGCGTGGTTCGACACCGCGCGACAGCCTTTCAAACCGGATGGAGGATCACCCCATGCTCAATGTCAAAGACCACAATGATCGGGTTGCGGCCGCCTACGCGACAGTCACCGGACAATACTGGATTGAAGCGCTCAAGGATGGCCGCCATATACTGATCCGGCCGCTGGCGGAAAAAGACCGCGAGCGTGAATACGCCTTTATCAAGCGTCTGTCCGCCGAGTCCCGGCATATGCGCTTTCTCGCGCAGATCAACGAACCCGGCACCGCCTTGCTCAATCAGTTGATGGACACCGATAACAATCAGCGGCTGGCTTACATCGCGCTGGTCCATGAAAACGGCCAACTGATCGAGATCGGCGTCAGCCGCTACGCTGCCACGGGCGAGCATGAATGTGAATGCGCCGTGACCGTCGCCGATGACTGGAAGCATCTGGGCCTGGGTCAGCTACTGATGGAGCATTTGATCAAGGCTGCTCGCAAGAATGGTTTTCGTCAGATGTATTCGGTTGATGCCTCCAGCAACGCCCCCATGCGCGACCTGGCCAAAGCCCTGGGTTTTGAGACGCACAATGATCCCGATGACAGCCGTCAGGTCATCCATCGTCTGTACCTTTAAAAATTTCCCCGCGATGTTCCGGCCAACGGTTCATCGCGGGGCGATCCAGCACTCAGGATTGCAGCATCCTGCCGGGTTTGATCGCCAGCACACTGCAAGGCGCCCGATGCAAGAGTTGTTCGGCCGTGGTTCCCAATAACGTGTTCAACCCCTTGTGCTGCACCGTCCCCATCACAATGACATCGGTGCGGTGGTCTGCGGCAAACTCACAAATACTCGACAGCGGCACGCCCTCGATGAAGTGGCGACATTCCGGTGGCACGCCATGGCGTTCGGCCAGGGCGGCAAATGCCTCGTGCTGAACCGATCCCAAGACTTCATAAATCCCCGTGGCCAGCGGCAGTGCGCCAAAGCCCATGTCCTGGGCATACACGGCCGTCCAGTCATAGGCATGCAGCAGCTCAAGCCGGGCATCACACAGCGCGGCCAACTTCGCCGCGGCGTCAATAATCTGGTCGTTGAACACTTGGTCCTGCTCTTCGCTGCGCAAGACATCGACGATGGCCAGCACGTTGCGTGGTCGTGGATTGAGGGCGTTGGTCACCAGATGCACCGGCACCGGACAATCGCGCAGCAGCTGCCAATCCAGCGGTGTGAAAAACACCCGTTTCAACGCTGATTCTTCCTCGGCATCCTTGATGATCAGCGCCAGCGGCATCTCGTTGACGAAGTGCAAGATCTCCTCGTAAGGATGCTGTACCCACACCACTTCGCTGGTGACCTCGACACCGTGTTTGCTCATTAACCCGGCTTGCTCCGCGAGCCAATGCCGATGGGTGTGCAAATAACCGTCCCGGGCCAGGTTGATTTGTTCAGGGGCGAACAGGCCGGCCACCGCCAGCGCCTGCAAATAATCGAACGCCACGATGTGCAACGGCATTTGCATGGCGAGTGCCAATGCGGCGGCACGGTCGAACGCCGGTGTGCGGGTCATGGCTGGCGGGGCAATTAACAGTAAACGTTGAGTCTGCGACATGGGGCACCTCGGCACGCGGCCATCTGCCTGGAGTAAGAACTGCAGATTGAGCGTTTCAGGTTCGGACGACTTGATCTTTGTCAGCTACACCACGCGTACACTTAATGCATCAGGATGCCCGCCCACACCGTCAATCTCAGCAATACCGGGTGACCACACGTCGGACAGCCCGCTCCGTCACGCGTCTGTTTGATGCAGATCAACCCCCAAACCTCGGCCAGCGGCAGCATCGGCATCAGTTGCCCATCCAACTAACCCGCGGCCATTTCGGGCCAGCGTCTGCGCAATGATTTAAGGGAGATTTATCATGTCCGAACAATCACGTTTCATGCTGGTCGCCTCGCCCCTGATGGAAAACAGCCCAGCTTTCGACCGCGCCGCCGCGCTGGCCAAGGCTGAAGGTGCAGCGCTGCACATCGTGGCCTTCGATTACCTGGAAGGCCTGGCGACCGCCGGCATGGTTAATGAACAGGCCCTGGAACAGATGCGCCTTGGGTATGTCGAGCGCCATCGTCAATGGCTGGAAGAACAGGCTCGCCCCTTGCGCAAAATCGGCGTGACTGTCACCACGGAAGTGGTCTGGGTTGAAAAACCTTTGCAGGAAATCCTGATCCACCTCAAAGAGCAGCCGATGGCCTTGCTGATCAAAGCGCTGGAACACCCGTCGCTGCTGTCGCGGATGCTGTTTACGCCCCTGGATATCCACTTACTGCGCGAATGCCCGGTACCGCTGCATTTTGTCAGCCATGTTCAGCATGCCTTGCCGCGCAGGATCGTCGCGGCGGTCGATCCCTTCCATCGCGACGGTCAATACAAAGGCTTCAATGACCGAATCCTGCATGAGGCGGTGAAGTTGGCCACGGCGTGCAACGCCCAGATCGACGTCCTCTACGCCTATGACCTGTCTTCTATCGGCGCCGATGAATTCGGCTTCGACAACGCTTCTGCCTTCTTTTCCTCGAGCAACGCCAAGACCCTGTTCGATGCACAGGGCGAAGTCTTCAATGAGTTGGCCGAGCGCAATGGCATCCCACCGGAGCGACGCCACATGGTCATGGGCAATCCGGCCAAGGTTCTGGCCAGTTATGCCGATGCCTATAACGTCGACGTGATTGTCATGGGACGGGTCGGTCATAACGGCCTGGAGCGGCTGATCGGCAGCACGGTGGAACACCTGCTGTACAAAATGCCCTGCAGCGTTTGGGTGGTGTCGCCGGAAGAACTCGCGGGTTGATCGCAAATCGATTCAATCCAGAAAGCCAATGGGCCGCCGTGTTAACGGCAGCCCATTGTTTGGTTGCCTACACCAGCAGACTCCAGAGCATGATGTGCAACAGGTGCTCCGCCATCGGCTGAGTCAATGCCAGCATCGTCAGGAAACCCAGTGCAATCAGTAGCGGATACGCCATCAACAGTTCGCAAAGGGAGTATTTCCAGGCCAACGGGCGCCCGACCCCGAGCATGGCCGCATACATCCAGGACACGGCTGACAGCGAGCCGCAGAACAGCGCCAGCATCCGTGCGCTGAATCCGAGTTGAGCAAGGCGCCCGCCTTTTGCAGTGCGGGCAATACCAGGCGATGCAACAAGATGCCGTTGTAACTCAACAACATGACAATAATGACTTTGGCTTGAAGTTTTGGGTTCATAAAGTAATTCATACCTTTATCCAGGTAATCAATACCGATAACGGCGATACCGGTCACCCACAACGCTATCAATGCAACGATGACAGACGTCTGAAGACTTTCCATGTGAGCACTATCATGCTCAGTGAATGCTTTTCGCTTTAACAGATCTCTAACCATCGCAATATCGCTGGTCAATACCAAGCCGATGGCCACACAACACGACACTAAATGAACGTAAATCACGCCCAATCGCAAAAAAACTCCATAAACTCTTTATTTTCGAGCAGGCTCATAATTGTATTTATCGCCACGGTACTTTCCAGGTCTTGGGTGACGCGCTGCGGGATCAGAGGCCCCCGGTCCCGGAATGTTCATTTTTTGATCACACTACCGACAAACGGTGGTTATTGGCCACGCTCACGATGAGTGCAATAGCACCCGCTCTCATTTAGGACTGACACCCACTATAATAGTCATACTTTTAACTTTAAAAAACACACTAACTTTATCGAGCGTACGGACAGCACGTTAACGTTGATAACGTCAGTATTTGGCACAGCCCTCAGCCTTCGACAGTCGACGCGAGCGGAAACCAGACGCAGACTTCGAATCCTTCCGTTCGACCTGTAGCCGGCGATACCAGCCGTATTCTCGCGTTGACTCCCTGCACAATGGTTTTGGCAATCGCCAACCCCAACCCTGAACCGCTGGTTTCACTGTTGCCCCGCACAAAGCGCTCGGTGAGGCGCTGCAACACCGGCTCGGGCACCGCCGGGCCACCATTGACCACCCGCAGCAGCGCCTGGTCGGTGAGGCTGACTTCGACCGGTTGATCCGCGGCGCCATACTTGAGCGCATTCTCGACCAGGTTGCGCAACAGGATTGCGAAGGCGTCCGGATCAATCGCCGAGTACACGCTGGCTTGGGTTGGCAGTTGCAACTCGATCCGGTGCCCACGGCTGTGGTTCCACTCATCGACTACATGGGCCAGCAACGGAATGAGGTCCTGGGGCGTTTCGGACAACAGCCCACCGCCCTCGGCCTTGGCCAGCTGCATGAGTTTTTCCGAGAGCCGCGTCAGCTCGCGTAACGAGCTTTCGATTTTAGCCGCACGTAACCGCAACGGGCCTTCGGGCGCTTCGTGACGCAAACGCTGGATCTGCGCCAGGGTCGCGGCCAGTGGCGTGCGCAGTTCATGGGCGCTGTTGGCAGTAAAGCTGCGTTCGGCCTCCAAGGCCTTGCGCAAGCGCTCCAGCAGATGATTGACCGCCTCGGCCAGCGGGGCGATTTCCGCCGGCAATCGCGCCACTTTGATCGGCGACAGATCACCCACGCCGCGGGCCTCTACGGCACGATGATAGGCCAATACACTGCGCAGGCTGATGCGCACAAATATCCAGGTGCCAAACAGGCTGATGGGAATCAGCGCCAATAACGGCAACAACAAGGCAAGCAAAGCTTCCCGCGCGGCTTCACGGCGATGCTCCAGAGGTTCGGCGATTTCGATGAACACCGTCTCACGCAGCGCACTGGCGCCGTACAGACGGTATTTTTTCGTGGTTGAAAAGCCTTCGGTAGGTTGTTGGTTGAAGATCTTCGGGTTGGCGTCGTGGGACTGCATCAGGATTTCGCCCTTAGTATCGCGCACCAGATACGTCAGGTATTCCTTGTGCATTTTCAAGGTGGCGACGTGCTGTGCCCCACGGCGGTTTTCCCGGTTGCTGATTTCCAACACGGCCAAGGGCAGGATGCGCTGCGCGGTCTCTTCCAGCGCACTGTCGAACGCCTCGTTCAACTCATGTTGCACCACCAGCCAGGCGCCGACGGTCGCCGCCAGCCAAAGTAAGGTCGTGCCCAACGTCAACCCCAGGCCAAGTCGTTTTTGCAGGCTTGACGACGGCTTCATACGGACATCAACCGGTACCCCATGCCCCGCACGGTTTCAATCAAGTCACGCCCAAGTTTCTTACGCAGACGGCTGATATAGACCTCGATGGTATTGCTCTCAATTTCCGCGCCGAAGGCATACAGCCGTTCTTCAAGCTGCGACTTGGACAGCAGCGCGCTGGGGCGCTGCACAAACGCCTCGAACAGCGCCCACTCCCGCGCTGTCAGGTCCACAGTCGCTCCGGCCCGCAGCACCGTACGGGCACTCATGTCGACCTGCAAATCACCGAGCTTGATCTGCGGATTGGGGTTGCCGCTGTAGCGCCGGGCCACCGCCGCCACACGGGCCGATAGCTCAAACAAATCGAACGGTTTGACCAAGTAGTCGTCTGCGCCGGCGTTGAGGCCAGCGATACGATCGGAAATCTGATCCTGGGCGGTCAGGATAATCACCGGGGTCACCTCCCCTGCCGAGCGTTGCTGACGCAAAAAATCCAGCCCGCGACCGTCCGGCAACATCAGGTCGAGCAGGATCAGGTCGTAAGGCGTGGTGCGCACGCTGTTGCGCGCATGGTCCAGGCGCTGCACCCAATCCACGGCGTGGCCGTCATCGGCAATCTGTTCGCGCACCGCCTCCCCCAACCCCGGTGCATCTTCGACCAATAAAACCCGCATCTGGCACCTCCTGTGATGGTTCTCGTGCAGCACCTTAATCGCCTTACCTGACGTGAATCTGAAGATTCAGCTGGTTGTCAGGAA
Organism: Pseudomonas sp. MDT1-16; assembly: GCF_054898115.1. Taxonomy (NCBI): domain Bacteria; kingdom Pseudomonadati; phylum Pseudomonadota; class Gammaproteobacteria; order Pseudomonadales; family Pseudomonadaceae; genus Pseudomonas; species Pseudomonas sp. MDT1-16. Next base: position 2,636,982 of record NZ_CM142717.1, on the reverse strand, counting down.
TGCACCTTAGGGTATGCCACAGACGCCGCCCTCGGCAGGAGACAGATCATGAAATCAGGTTTTTTTGCCAATGCCGCGCTGTTGAGCCTGCTGGTTAGCGGTTACGCCCTGGCGGATGACGACTGCAGCGACTCGGTGAGCGACTGGCAACCGCGCGAAACCTTGCGTCAGCAGGTAGAGCAGCAATACGGCTGGAGCGTGCAGCGCATCAAGGTCGACGACGGTTGTTACGAGCTCAAGGGGTTGGACCGCAAAGGCAACACCATTGAAGCCAGTTACTCACCGGCATCGCTGCGCCTGCGCACACTGGAGATCCATTTCCGGGACAACGGCGACGCCAGGGAATACCTCGGCAGCCCGCTCACCGAATGACGCCTCACCTGTCGATGAGTTTTTCCTGCCATTCAGGTTGCTGTCAGCCAGCAGGTCCAGGCTCTCGACCTAACGATCAAAAGGACACCCCCATGAAAAAGATCATCGCAGCAACCTGCCTCGCTGGCGCCATTGCCCTGCCAGGGCTGGCCCAGGCCCGTGAAGTGACCTTGACCACCCAGCTCAAGGACTACAGCGCAAATGATGCCTACCTGGCGATCTACGTCACCGACGCCAATGGCCAATACCAGAAAACCCTCTGGGTGGCGGGCAAGAAGACCAAGTACTACAAGCACCTGGGCGACTGGGCCCGTGGCAGCGGGCTGAAACCGAGCGAGTTTGACGGAATCAGCGGCGCCAGTGTCGGCAGTGGACGTACGCTCAAAGTCAGCGTCGAACTGGCAGACACCCTGATCGATGCCGGGTATCAGATCCGCATCGACAGCGCCGTTGAGGACAAACGTGACGCCCGCGCCGATGTCAGCGTGCCCCTGACGTCCAAGGGCGCAGGTAAGCCGGCGACCGGCAGTACCTACGTCGAGTCCTTTACTTACGATCTGTAGCACCTGCCATTTCTGGAGGCTGAACATGCTTCGCCAGTTCCATTCCCTACCTGGCCTGATCGCCGCCCTATTGGTCATGCTGTTGGCCATCAGCGGCGCGATCCTGTCTGTCGACCCGGCCCTGGAACGCCTGCACAGCACGTCCACCACTGCAGGACAACTCAGCGTCGGCCAACTGGCCGGGCGTGTTACCAGCCACTTCCCGGGCGTGGAGCAGATCCAGCGCACAGCGTCCGGGACAGTTATCGTCTACTACAACCAGAACGGTCAGGCCGGCGCCGAAAAAATCGACCCACTGACCGGCCAAGGCCTCGCACCCTACGAGCCATCCGCGTTCTCACGTTGGGTGAAAGACCTGCACCGCTCGCTGTTCCTTGGCGCGCCTGGACACGGAGTGTCGGGGGTTGGCGCGCTGTTGATGCTGATGCTGTCGGCGTCCGGCGCGCTGTTGCTGGCCCGGCGTCTGGGCGGTTGGCGCAACCTGTTGCGGCCACTGCGGGGCAGCTTCAGCCAGCGCTGGCATGCGGAAGTCGGGCGACTGGCATTGCTCGGGCTGCTGCTGTCGGCATTGAGCGGGCTCTACATGTCCGCCACCACCTTCGGTTTGATCGCCGACGGCAGTCAGAGTGAACCCGCCTTCCCCGCCCACGTCAGCGTCGGCCCGGCCTTACCGGTGGCGAGCCTGCGAGCCTTGCAGGCCACCGACCTGAATGACCTGCGCGAGCTGGTCTACCCGAGCCCCGGCAACCCTCAAGACGTGTTTTCCCTGCGCACGGTCCAGGGCGACGGCTACGTGGATCAGGCCAGCGGCGCCTTGTTGTCCTATCAAGCCCACGACTCGATGCACAACCTCTACGAATGGATCTATCAGATGCACACCGGCGAAGGCCTCTGGTGGCTGGGCCTGCCGCTTGGGCTCTGCGCCCTCTGCGTGCCGTTGATGAGCGTGACCGGCATCCTGTTGTGGTGGCGCCGCCGCAAGGCTGGCCCGAACATTCGCCACAACAGCCCTGCTCAATCCGCCGACAGCGTGATTCTGGTGGGCAGTGAAAACAACAGCACCTGGGGCTTTGCCAACACCTTGCATGAAGCCTTGCACCAGGGCGGACACCGGGTGCATAGCGCGGCGATGAATCAATACGCCAACGACTACGGCAGCGCCCAACGCGTGTTCATCCTCACCGCGACCCACGGTGACGGCGATGCGCCGGCCTCGGCTTCGCAGTTCCTGGCACGGCTGGCCAAAACCGGCCTCAACCCCGGCATGCCATTTGCCGTGCTGGGCTTGGGCGACCGCCAGTTCGCGCAGTTCTGTCAGTACGCCCAACAGGTGCAGGATGCGATGTTGCAAGCCGGTGGCTCGCCGTTACTGGGGCTGGAAACCGTCAACCGCCAGTCCTCTCAGGAATTTGCGCGCTGGGGCCACACCTTGGGTGAAGTGTTGGGGCATGACCTGATGCTGGTTCACACCCCGCAGCAGCCGCCGACCCATCAATTGGAGCTGACGGAGCGCATTGCCTATGGCGAACAGGTGAACGCGCCGACCCACGTACTCCGCTTCAAAGCACCCGGCGAACTGCCGGGCTTTCTGGCCGGTGACCTAGTCGGGATTCTGCCCCCGGGCAGCCCGATCCCACGTTTCTACTCGCTGGCCAGTGGTTCGCAGGACGGCGTACTGGAGATCTGTGTACGTAAACACAAAGGTGGCATGTGCTCGGAATTTCTTCATGGCCTGGATATCGGTGCGCAGATCGAAGCTTTTATCCAGCCCAACCCGCAATTTCGTCCCGCATCGGGCACGCACCCGGTGATCCTGATCGGCGCGGGTACCGGCATCGGTCCTCTGGCCGGTTTTATCCGCAACAACAAGGCCCGACACCCGATGCACTTGTATTGGGGCGGGCGCAACCCGGCCTCGGATTTTCTCTATGAACCGGAGCTCAACCAGTACTTGTCGGACCGACGCCTCACGGCATTGCGCGCCGCCTTCTCTCAGGTTCAGGACCGCAGCTACGTGCAAGACCGGCTGATCGGCGATGCCCTGGCCTTGCGCCGACTGATTGAAAAAGGTGCCCAGGTGCTGGTGTGTGGCAGTCGCGAAATGGCCAAAGGGGTGATGCAGGCCCTCGATGAAGTGTTGGCACCTCTCAACCTGAGTGTGCTGACCCTCAAGGCACAAGGACGCTACCGTGAAGACGTCTACTGAGTTGCAGCGCTATAGCCTGAACGGCGAAACCATGGGCACCCGCTACACCGCCCTGTTCTATGCAGGCACCGGGATCGACACCGACGAAATCGACCACCGTCTGGCGCGCGCCGTGGTCCGGGTGGACCAGCAAATGTCCGCATGGAAACCCGACTCTGACCTCAACCGTCTCAACGCCGCCCCAGAACAGGGATGGGTGTCAGTGCCCAAGGAACTGGCCACGGTGCTGTCTGTCGCGCTGCGTGTCAGTCAGCAATCCGGCGGCGCCTTTGACATCGCTGTCGGTGATCTGGTTAACGCCTGGGGGTTCGGCCCCGGGGAACAGACGGTCACAGAGCAGACGCCGGGCACGATTCCGCCGCGCCCCCGGCTGTTAGCCAGCGCAGCGTTGGTGGTTGACCCGCAACGCAATCAGGTGCGCAAGCGCGTGCCGTTGAACCTTGATTTGAGTGGCATCGCCAAAGGTTTTGGCGTTGATGAACTGGCTCGTTGCCTGGAGGGTTTGGGCATTACCTGCTACCTGGTCGGCATCGATGGCGAGATGCGCGCCCGGGGCGTCAAACCTGACGGCCAGTGCTGGGCCGTGGCCCTGGAAAAGCCCAACCGGGGCGTGCGTGAAGTCATGGGCGTGATGGAACTCAGCGATGCCGCTATTGCGACATCCGGGGACTATCGACACTGGGTCGACGTGGCCGGTCAATCCTATGCCCATACCATGAACCCGGCTACCGGCGCACCGCTGTGCAACCCGCTCGCCGCCGTCACCGTGGTGGCGGCCTCGTGCATGCTAGCCGATGCCTGGGCCACGGCGCTGATGGTATTGGGCGAAACCGAAGGCCCACGTCTGGCTCAGGAGCGCGGGATGGACGCGTTATTCGTGCTGCGCGAGGGTGAACAGTTCAAAGAAATATCCATTGTCGGCGGCCAGTTGCAGGCGCAGATTGAAACGCGCTGACGCCGATTGCCGAGCCGCTCGGAACCCGTCCGATTTGAAACACCTAATGACAGTGAGTCTCGTTAAACAATGAAATTCATGCGCAGGCACACCGAGTCCCACCGAAGTGATCGTATCGGCTGGCTCCGCGCCGCCGTCCTGGGGGCCAACGACGGGATTGTCTCCACCGCCAGTCTGCTGATCGGCGTCGCGGCAGCCAACGCCAGCCACGCCACGTTGCTAGTCACCGGAATGGCAGGGCTGATGGCCGGTGCCATGTCCATGGCCGCAGGCGAGTACATTTCCGTTCACTCCCAGGCCGATACCGAGCAGGCCGACCTGTCTCGGGAACGGGCAGAATTGGCGAGCGACCCGAAAGCCGAACACCTTGAACTCGCCAACATCTACATGCATCGCGGCGTCTCGCCGGAACTGGCGCATCAGGTGGCCGACCAATTGATGGCCCACGACGCGCTGGGCTCCCATGCCAGGGACGAACTGGGCATCAGCGACACCCTCACCGCCAAACCCTTGCAGGCCGCCCTGGCCTCCGCCGCCAGTTTTGTGGTGGGCGCCGCATTGCCTCTGGCGGTGACGTTTGTCGCACCGGAGCACAGCGCGGTGCCCTGGATATCGGGCATGTCATTGGTGTTTCTCGGGACACTCGGCGCCATTGCTGCCAGGGCCGGCGGCGCCAAGGTCATCACCGGCGCCTGGCGGGTGACATTCTGGGGGGCTCTGGCCATGGGTATTACGGCACTGGTGGGGCACTTGTTTGGCGCAGTGGTTTAGCTGGCGCACCTTCCATAAAAAGGGCGCCCGCGAGTCAAAGTGTTGTTACCGGTTTGCGAACTGCTGCATGTTCAGCACTCCTCCTGCCCGCCTACACCAACCGCTCAATCTTCTGATGCTGCCAGACCATTTTGTAATACGCCGTCTGCAATGCCAGCATCCCCAGATACGCCACCGGAAACGCCATCCACACACCTTGCAATCCAAACCGCGCATCCAACGCATACGCCACCGGCAATTGCACCAGCACCACGCAAACAATCGAAATCGCCATCGGCACCAGCACCGAGCCGCTGGCGCGCATGATGCCGCCGACGATCGCCTGGAAGCCGAACACCAGCAGGCTCCAGAGCATGATGTGCAACAGGTGTTCCGCCATCGCCCGGGTGGAATCATCCGTGAGGAACAACCCCAGCAACCAGTGCGACAACAGATAACCCAACACCACCAACCCACCGGTCAGGCACACATTGATCAACAGCCCCGTGCGCAGAATCGGCGCCATGCGCTCAAGGCGCCCTGCCCCGATCGCCTGAGCGCCGAGGATCGACGCCGTGATCGCAATCGACAGCGCCGGAAACTGCACGTAATTGACGATCTGCGTCACCGCCCCGTACGCCGCCGTCGCTTGCGAACCGTGCTGATTCACCAGCGCCAGAATCACCAGCTCCGACACCGACAACACCACCATCTGCAACCCGGTCGGCAACCCGATACGCAACACCTTGCCGAGAATCACCAAGTCCAACCGCATCGCCGCAAACATCTCCCGATCCGGCGCCAACGGATGCCCCTTGCGAATCAACCGCCACGCCAGCCACCCCATCGCCGACAAATTACCCGCCAACCCGGCATACGCCGCACTCTGAATCCCCATCATCGGCAGCCCGAACCAACCGCGAATCAACGCCGGCGTCAGCGCCAACCCGATACACGTCGACACCACCAACGCCACCAGCGGCGACACCGTATCGCTCACTCCGCGCAGCAGCTGGGTGAACAGCACGTAGACCAACAGCGACGGCATGATCCACATCATTACGTGCGCGTAAGACACTGCGTCGTCGAGTACGTCTGCCGGGGTCCCCAAACCCTGCAACGCTGGTCTTGCGAATACGCTGCCGAGTACCGCTGCTGTCAGGCCGATCATTGCGCCTAACAACAAGGTTGTGCCGGCGATGGTTTTCACCAGATGCGGTTCGCGCGCGCCCCAGGCTTGGCCGATGAGCACGCCCGCGCCTGCGCCGAGGCCGATGACCAGGGCGATGAAGAAGAAGACGATGGGGAACATGCCGGAGACGGCAGCCAGGGCTTGGGTGCCAAGCATTTGGCCGATGTAGATGCTGTTGATGGTGCCCGACATGGATTGGAGGAAATTGGAGAGGACCATGGGGGCCAGGAAAAGGAGGTAGGTTTTCCAGAGCGGGTGGTGGGTGGTGGGGGTTTGCATTGAGGGTCCGTCTCGGGGTGGGCTCGTGTTTTGGAAATTCTACGCTAGGGGACTGATACCAATGCCTTCTCATTTTGAGGATTTAGAGAGCATGGCGGTGTCAACTATCGGCCAAAAGCGGACATGCTCTTGTCAACTGCGCCTAGCATACTGGCTTGAATTTCCCTAGGGTCGTTCTGGCGTGAGAGGAAGTCTGCTGTCGATTCACGACTCGCCGGCAACAAGTCTCACTCTGTGGCAGTCAGACGGTCCAAGTTTTTGACCGCTTGATGAGCGAACATCAATCGGCATCAGAGACTGTCCGGACTCGTTGTCCAACAGCACAGAACGCGTCTCTTGCGGCTTGAACAGGAAACGTTCGCCCCACTGCCTCATACTGACCACAACCGGAAAGATCTCCCGTCCTTTGTCCGTAAGGACGTACTCCTTGTAGGCGCTTCCATCTGACGCCGGTCGAACGTCGAATACACCGACCTCAACCAACGTTTTCAGTCGCGATGCCAGAATATTTTTGGCCACGCCCAAGCTCTTTTGAAATTCGCTGAATCGGCGAATGTCGTCAAATGCGTCGCGGATGATCATGAGCGACCAGCGATCCCCAATTGCCTCCAGTGTTCTTGCTACCGGGCATTCGCTGCTTTGCGGTGAAGCGCCTTCGACCATCGTATTTACCTTTTGGATAAGGATTGCCAAGTTTATCGATCAATCTGGAGCAACATGGTTGCAATTTGAAACCTGATTCAACAATAATTGAAACAAGTTTTTAATTGAAACCAGTTTAACGCCATGGAGGTGTGCATGACAGCAGATGCCGACTCAGCCACCAAACGTTTCTCCAGGCAGCCTTCGGGATTGCCCCATACGGATACCGGAGAAAGCAGCAAGACCGACCGGTCTCCGGGGCTTTCTCCGTCGCTCACGTTATTGTTTTCCGTCACCTGCGCACTTGCAGTAGCCAATGTTTACTTCGCCCAACCCTTGCTCGCCTCAATGGCTGAGAGCCTGGGCGTCACCTCAGGATTGATCGGGGTCGTGGTGACGGCCACTCAGGTTGGATACGCGCTGGGGTTGCTGTTCATCGTACCGCTGGGCGATATGGTCAACCGTAAACGGCTGATTTTGACCCAAGTGATGCTGTCTGCAATTGCGCTGGCGGCAGTCGGCGCATCACAGCAATGGCTGGCCCTGCTGGGAGCCATGATCGTGATGGGCTTACTGGCAGTGGTCGTTCAGGTGCTTGTGGCCTATGCCGCCGTGCTGGCAACGCCATCACAACGTGGGCAGGCAGTGGGAACCGTAACCAGCGGAATTGTCCTGGGCATTCTTCTGGCGCGGTTTACCTCTGGACTGATCGCAGATCTAGCGGGCTGGCGCGCCGTTTATTTCGTTTCCTCAGGGTTGATGCTGACCATCGCGGCGGTGTTCTGGAAAGTGGTTCCTGCCGCAGTGTCGCCACGCAATCAACCCTCCTACCAAGCTCTTATCCGATCGCTCTTCAAGCTGTTCATGACCGAACCGGTTTTGCGGATCAGGGGCCTGCTGGCCTTACTGATCTTTGCCGCTTTTTCCGTGCTATGGACATCCATGGTGCTGCCGTTGAGCGCTCCGCCGCTGTCGCTTTCACACACTGCCATCGGCATGTTTGGCTTGGCCGGCGTCGCCGGTGCCCTTGCTGCCAGTAGAGCCGGTCGCTGGGCCGATCAAGGTTTTGGACAACGAGTTACCGGCATTTCACTGGGGCTCCTGACGCTTTCCTGGTTGCCCATCACTTTTGCCGAGACGTCCCTGATCGCGCTGGTCTGCGGAGTGGTCTTGCTCGACTTCGCGGTGCAAGCAATACACGTCACCAACCAGAGCCTCATTTTTGCTGCACGACCCGACGCCCAAAGTCGCATGGTCGGCGCATACATGTGCTTCTACTCGGTCGGTAGCGCGCTGGGGGCGGCAGCCGCGACCCAGGTTTATGCGCTCTGGGGCTGGATGGCAGTAAGCCTGCTGGGCGCCTTGATCAGCGCTATAGCTTTGGCGCTGTGGGTTCTTACGAATCATTTCTCGACGTCCATTCAAGGAAGATCAGTATGAAAGCCGGGCACCTACTACTCGCCCTCTCGATTACTGCCATATGGGGTGTGAATTTCTCGGTTATCAAACTGGGCCTCACCACCGTTGACCCATTCATTCTTGCCGGCATTCGCTTCACGCTTTGCGCGCTCCCGGCGATCTTTTTCATTCCGAAACCTGATGTGCAGTGGCGCTACATCATTGGTTACGGCCTGGTTTTCGGTATCGGACTTTGGGGTGTTGTTAACCTTGGTATCAAGTCTGGTCTTTCCGCAGGCATCGCTTCGTTGGTGCTTCAGTTCAGCGCGTTTTTCACCATCCTGCTGGGTTCATGGATATTCAAGGAAGCGATTTCCCGCTACCAACTTGCGGGTATAGGTATTGCCTCCTGTGGCTTGTTGAGCATCATCTTAATTGTTGATGGGACAGTAACGACGGCCGGGCTGTTCTGGGTGCTGATGGGAGCTGTCGCCTGGAGCGCGGCCAACGTGATCAACAAAAAAGCCAAGACCACTCAGGTTTTCGCTTTTCTGGTCTGGTCCAGCGCATTTTCGCCCATCCCTCTTTTCGCGCTTGATTACGCTGTCCCCAATACACTGTTCGGCTACTGGGTGTGGAACTCACTTCTGAAACGATATCCAGTGTCTACCGTCGCGCCATTGTCGTTATTGGTGCCCGTATTCGGACTGCTCGGTTCAGTCATAATTTTCAATGAGAGCCTGTCACTCAACAAAATCGTTGCGGTCGTTCTCATCGTGTCGGGTCTTGGTGTCGGCTTATACGGACAGCGCGTCCTCAGTGCGGTGCTCAAGCGTTCTGACCGATGCCCATCGTGATGTAACAGCACGAACTGGAGACCTTCTGAACACTGCTGAAGCCTAGGGGGACTTCCGCGCTCAAGCTTTAGCATTCGATACGGATGACTGGTAGCTATGGGTCAAAAACAGACCCACGACACTGGTTCACATAAATTCACAGCTTCGCACTTGCTTTCCATACCACTCCTACAGCAACGTCGGAAATTGCTCCTATCGCCCATTGATAGAAAAAATCTACTGTCACCCGTCGCCCACAACGCGACCAGGTTTGGCGACCTGCAGATCGGATCAGTCCCCATAAATCTGATTCGGAGTTTCACCTATGGAAAGATACATGCCCCTCACCGGAATCGACCTGATCCCGGCTTCCCTGCTCATCGACACCCAAGCCCCACTCGACGTCCTGCAAGCCATGGCCGATTACCGCATTCGTTCGGTCACGCAGGTGCTGGAAAACATCGCCTACCGCGCCGAACTCGGTTGCGACACGGTGGTGTTGAAAGACTTTTCTCAGCTGTTAGTCATTCCGTTACGCGACGGCTGTGACTTGATGGACGTGATCGGTCGACGCTTACGAGCGCAGGCGAAGGAGTAAGTAAAAACGGGCGCCATCAAGGCGCCCGTTTTTTGTGTCCATGATCAACGTGGCTCACCAGCATCCAACAGACGGCTGACCTTCCCTCAGGAAGGCAAAGACCGCGTACCCGAGACGTTCAAGCAGGCCCTTGAAATGACAATCAAGCCCTGCGCTTAGAGCAGTACTCCACAATGAGCTGAGTGACCGCTGCCACAATCGCCTGATCCGCTTCAGGCGAGGTGAACAGCCGACATTGCGCATCTGGCAAATCCGGCAACCCTTGTTCTACCCCAATAACCGCCAATCCTTGCCCCAACTGACTGAGTGGCATGGGCGCTACCGCGAAGCCTGCCAGGGCCGCCGCCCGCAACCCGGCGGTGCTGCTGCACAACATCGCCGTGCGTTGGGCGATCCCCGCCTGCGCCAGCCTCGTCAGCGCGGCCTCGCGATAAGGGCACGGCTCGGGGAACAGGGCCAGCGGCAACGGCGTGGGTAATCGGGCGACGGGTTGCGCCGACCAGGCCCACACCAGCGGTTCTTGCCATAGCAACAGCCCCGCTTCGCTGGTTTCGCACAGCGAACCGATGACCACTTCCAGATGCCCTTGCTTCATAAGCGCCAGTAACGTACCCGGAATGTTCACCTGCACCTCGATCTCCATGCCGGGGTACTGCGCTGCGAAATCCTGAACAGTGCGCAGTAATCGAGACTCGACAAAATCTTCGGACACCCCGATCCGCAGCCGCCCGTGAAACGGTGTGCGTGTCAGGTCTGTCCAGGCATCACGGTTCAGCGCGAGGATCGTGCGCGCATAAGAGACCAGGCGCTCGCCATCGGCAGTCAGTTGCTGGGAACGGGTGGTACGCGTCAACAGGGGTTTACCAATCTGTTCTTCCAATCGCCGCACATGGCCACTGACCGCAGACTGAGTAAGGTGCAGCTTCTGGGCTGCACGGCTGAAGCCGTCTTCATCGACGACAGTGACAAATGTCTTGAGCAGCAGAGCATCGAACATAGTTTTATACGTGATCAATTGAGTACTAATTTACGATTTATATTTCAAATACAACTATGTTGCAATGCTCACACCTGCCCTGCCTTCCCATCATTCAAGGTGTGCCATGACGACTCTTCTCCATATTCAATGTTCTCCACGCAAGCAGCGTTCGGCTTCCCTTGAAGTCGCGCGCAGCTTCATTGCGCGTTATCAAGCAAACACCCCGGACACCGAAATCATCACCCTCGACCTCTGGAACATGACGCTGCCGGAATTCGATGATCTGGCCATGGAGGCCAAATACGCCGGGCTCAATGGCACGCCGTTGACCCCCGCACAACAAGACGCCTGGAACACGTTAAAAGAGTTGGCAAGTCACCTGCACCGCGCGGATGTACTCGTGATGTCCGTACCGCTGTGGAATTTCAGCATCCCGTACAAACTCAAGCACTTCATCGACCTGGTATCGCAGAAAGACATCCTGTTCAGCGTTGACCCGGAACGCGGTCTGGAAGGCATGCTGCACAACAAACTCGCCGTGGTGATGTACGCCCGCGGCCTGGATTTTTCGGCGCACTCGATCACACCGGCGGAGCGCTTCGACTTCCAGAAGCCCTACGTGGAAGCCTGGCTGAAATTTATCGGCGTCACGGATGTGCATTCGGTGATTGTGGAGAAAACCATCCTGGGGGAAGACGTTGATCTGCGCGCGCGTGAGGACGCGACTCAGCAGGCCAGGAGCCTGGCAGACAGTTTGTCGCTGACGGCCCCCTGCTGTTGAGACCGTCCCGGCTGCTCATCGATTCATTACAAACCGAAAAACTTGAATAGCCACAACCCTCCCATACCAACCGCCAGCGTCAGGACCGTATTGCGAGTCTGCCAGGCGACCCAGGCCGCAATTATGGCGGCGGGTATCTGGGGGTTATTCAACACGAATTCACCCTGCCCATTGGGGTACACCACGGCAGGCAGCACAAGGGCCGCCAGAACACTCGCCGGTACATAAAGCAAGGCCCGACTCAGCACTGACGGGATGCGCAACCGGCCATACAGTTCGACAAAGGTAAGACGCATCGCGAACGTTCCCAGGCCGACCGCCAGGAACATCCCCCACAAGGCTAAATCACTCATGGTGTCTCCCTCTCGACGTCATGGGTCAGCACATCGCTCAATGGGCGCTTGCGAACACTCTCAATCAACAGACCCGCCATGACACCGCCGATGGAAGCGGTTATTAGCCCAAGGTTATAGGGCATATTGACCGCCAACACGGCGATCAGCCCGCCGACCGAGGCGGCGGCCAGGCTCGCCGCGCTGCGTATGCCGGGAACCAGAAGCGCCAGAAACGAAAGCGGTATGGCAAAGCTCAATGACCAGGTCTCGGGGATGCTTGCTCCCAGGTAGATGCCCGCCAATACCGACAATTGCCAGGACAGCCACATGGCAGCGGCGGTGCCGGCATAGTAGTGGTGTGCGAATTGACCCAGCTCGCCAGAGGAAAGCTTGAGACTGCACAGCGCGTAGGACTGGTCAGAAAGCATGTAGGACAGCGGCCACGTCCAGCGTCGGAGCAAGTGGTGCAGATAGGGGGCCAGCGACGCGCTGTACATGATGAAGCGCAAATTGATGACCAGGGCGGTCACCACGATCGCCAGCGGCACAACGCCCGTATGGAGCAGTTGCAGTGCAACCATCTGAGCGGACCCAGAGTAGAACAGCAGCGTCATGCCCATGGTCGTGCCGGGCGACATGCCCATGTTGATCGCCATGACCCCCGTCAACAAGCCGAAAGGAATGACACCGGGACTCAATGGAATGAGCGCCCGGACACCTTGCATGAACGCTTCCCTTCCTGATTGGTACGGCATGTCGTCTCCTTGTTTTTGTGTTCGCGGCGCGGGTTCGATTGACCGTGGTCCTCAGCCCATCGTGCGGTAGAGTGTGGACCCGGAGCCCGATGGGCAGAACCGACTTTTTTTTCGAGAAAACAGGTAGTTTTTGTTATGGCTAGAAGCTCCCAGCCTGATCAGGCCCTGCTCTCAATGCCGTCCTTCAAGGCCATGAGATCTTTCGTGGCCGCCGCCAAGTATCGGAACTTTACCCGGGCCGCCGAGGCGTTGTGCGTTACCCAGGCGGCCATCAGCCGTCAGATTCGCGAGCTTGAGCTCTACTTGGGGACGGAGTTGTTCACCCGTACAGGGAGGGAAGTCAGGCTGACAGCGTCAGGCACCGCACTCTTCGATGCTGCACAGCTGTCCCTGCTCAACATCTTTCAAGCGACTGAAAGAATCCGCCGGGAAAAAAGTGATAAGCGCACCCTGACCCTTTGCTGTTCACCCGCCTTGTCGGCGCTTTGGCTGTCCCACAGACTGAAAGACTTCTTCAGCGCCAATCCCGATGTCGACCTGAATGTCATCACCACCCAGCATTTTCTGGTGATGGAGCCCGGGATAAATCCGGATATTTTTATCACCAAGAACAGTGATCTGCGCCCCGGCTATCTGCGAATACCCTTGTTCCATGAAGTCGTCTATCCCGTGTGCGCACCTCGTTATCTGGAGGCTCACCCAGAACGGAGCACCCTGGAGGGCATGCGCAACAGCGTACTGCTGGACCTGAACCCTTATGGCCGTTCCCAGCTGTCAGAACAGGTCGACTGGAATGTGTGGTTCGCTTTTCAGTCCCATGATCTACAGATCCCGGCCTCGGAAAGCCCGCACTACTTCAGCAGCAATGACTACAGCCTTCTCGTGCAAATGGCGCTGGATGATCAAGGGCTCGCCTTGGGCCGGGATCATTTGGTGAGACATCTGGTACAACAGCAGGGGCGCCTGGTTCGGCCGGTAACGGAGGAGCTGACGCTCAGGGAAGCGGTTCAGTATTTGATGATCAATGAGAAGAAGGCAGAGGATCCGGCGTGTGGGCGTTTGAAGGATTGGCTGGTTGCTCAGTTCAAGTGAAGTGAAGTGAAGTGAAGTGAAGTGAATAGCGAGCGTCCGCAGCTGTCTATGAAATACAAAACGCCCGATGAAATACATCGGGCGTGTGGTGAGGTGGGTGTAAACCTGTTTCAGGACTAAACACACGTACAGTTGAGGTGACGGTTCAAATTGGAATCAAATCGCCTCGGAGTCGTCAACCGCAACCAACTCTAATCTTTCTTCGTCGAGGTTGCCGCCAATTTGTGTTGGACGCTCTGGGACCGGTGCCTCGGCGTCTTCAACGGGCCTATACAGGCCTTTCCCAGCTTTTGTCACATAACCTTTCTGGTAGAAGGTGCCCATCGCATTCGCAAATATCTTTCTCCATTCAAGGAGGGTTATGTGATCTAGAGATTTAAACCGTCCGTAAACTTCATCTGCCAGACTGCTCACGGACATAGTGCTATTGCGAGGATGCATAGCTATCCTAGATTGTGTAAATGCGAAAGCCGCTAGGTATAGGCTTCGGCCTGACGGCAATGGAACTAGCAGTACATTGTTCCGAAAATTCTTTCGACTCGCTCGCAAGAGTGCGGCAGCGGCTGCGATGCAAATCGGAAGTGTAGGCTGAAGCTCAATTGTACGATCCTTGGACAGTTGAGATGTTATGATCGCATCAAGTAGTCGCAACTCTTCAATGGTTTCCAAATCGCGTAACAAACCCTTGCTATCGCTGGCCGCACACAGAGTGCATTCACTCACGCTTTTGTCCGTATGCGGTGTTAAGCGGTTGCAGGCGTTGCAGTGCTCAAGGATAACAGAGTACTGAGCAACCGATTCGCGGTCGTCGAAGTTGTAGGCATCAGCTTGGTAAAATTTGGTGAGTGTATCTTTGTGCCAGAAAAAAATTGGATGTGCCAATTTTTTGCAGAGATGTTCGAGCCACAGCATTACCTGAGTCTCGTGAGCGTCGATCTCTATCAACCAGGCTTTCCAGTCGATAGCCCATGCAATATTAAGGCTTTTCAGGTTAAGTGAAGTAGCAGAGGTGCTGGTTGAAATTAAGTTCTTAATTCGGAGTGCTATCTGCTCTTTCTTCAGTATCGCAAAGGTCTCTGGGTTGTTTTGAAGTCGCGATTGAAACCCTTGTTTGCTTCTCCAATAACGGTTATGGGCATTATATATCACGATGCACTTGGATGTGGCGCGCGAGTATGCGCTAAATAATTCCGCAGCACTGAGTTGTTCGGCCCCAAGGACGAGAATGATCGAGGCTTCCATTCCGCGAAACTTTGCTATGTTTTTGCTCGAAACTTTAGAGGATGCCAAGAAGTCATAATATAATTTCCCGATAACTGACCCTGTCAATACAACAATATCGTCATCATTAACACCCTCATCTAGTAGAGTCTGCTTTATTTTCACCAAGTCTTCGCAAGGGTTGAGGGCTATAATTTCAACCGCAGTATCTAACTCCAGTATTCTAGGCGAGGAGTGTTGCAGCTTAGGGGGCACGACTTCCGCAAGTATGTCCGTAACCGCCTTGGGCATTCTTAGAATAATGGTCAGGGGGAACGGCTTTACGCCCAATATTTCACTCAGCACCTCTAGCGAAACGCTTTCCCGCTCGAAAGAGAAAACTTGGGTTTCATCGCAGAAGAAGGCTTTCGGCTTGTCTCGGAACCATGTCGCCAGAGCCTCGCACCACGTTGGGCTAAGCGCCTGAGATTCGTCCACCACTAGCGCATCGTAACTGCCCATTAGGTCTTGGCTTAGCGCCTTGCTCAAGTCCTCGACGCAAGTCGTCTTATACCATCCGTCCGCGTCATGGGCGTGCCCGAGAACTTTCGCGGCTTGTCTACAGAGACCATGCCACGTCAGTACTGTGCATGAACTGTAATCAGCGAGCTGGTTACGAATGAAATCGGTTAGATTTATGTTGAAAGAAATTACAAGAATACGTCTACCGTCGACCGCCAGCTTTCGGGCGGACTCGATAGCGATCAGAGTTTTGCCTGTCCCTGGCCATCCTGTGATCAGCGACGTTTCATTTCTTAAAACGTTGCGCACCACCGCGCTTTGTTCGTCGGTAAGCTTAAGCCACACCTTGTTGTCGTAAAGTATCCGATTCCCCCATTGAGGCTGCCCGTCGATGGTTGGCGTGAGAAAATCGATGAGTTCCTGGACTCGGGCTGTTCCCAGCCTGAAGTTTAGTAGTGCGCCTTTCCAATACATCATCAGGGCGATGATGTGTTGGGCAATATCTGGCATGCCGAGGTAATCGATGTAAATCGGCTGTGGTGGATTGCTGGACGTGTCGTACATTCCTGGCGAAGCCGGCAGATCCCGGAAGTCAGAGTCGGGGAATACAAATCCGTAACCAATTTTCAGGCGCAACGAGGGCTTGTTTCCTAGCCAGCGTGCCAAGCCATGGACATTTTTTCTCGCCTGGGTGACCGGGTCGATGGTGAATTTCCGGCTGTCGTGGAAAAATCTTGAATTCTCAATGTGATACTTGCCGCTCTTAACCTCTAAAGCCAGCACACCGTTTTCCGGATGAATCACAAGTAAATCAATCTCACCGGTAGGCGCGGCGTTCAAGCCGACTTCATTCACAGCAGCACAGAGCCACGGTAGGCTGTGAATCACGGTGTAATCGTCAGGTAGGGTTGTTTTCAAAACCCAATAGAGATCTCGCTCGCCTCTGCTGTCTGTTTCGTGAGGACCGTGATCCGGAATCATCCTTGCCATCTGCTGCAACGCCTTCTGCTTCTACGGTTAGGCATATTTTCAATGACCAAGCCGAGCGCCGCAATGAGTGTTTGCTTGCCTGGACCTTTCACTTTTGGGCGTTAGAGGTGTTGTTAACAGAACCTGTCTTCACTCGACAAGCTGGCCCCACTCCTTCGACCAATCTGAGGGTATCGCCCCAAAGCCGCCAGTCAGAGTACCTACCAAAAAGTGGGCGATTCACTTAGCGCCATGCTACCAAGCAACGCAAAAAAACCCAGTCATTTGTATCCGTCCGGCCAAGTTATCTAGCCCGTTCTGCAAAGCCAAGACATGGTGTGCACTTAAATTTTAGTGGACACCAGTTCTAGCCTTTTAAGCGGGTCTTTCATGCATCCACAACGCCGTTCCTACTCCAAATCCTTCAAGGCCCAGGTCATTCAAGAGTGCGCCCAGCCCGGGGCCTCGATTGCCAGCGTTGCGCTGAGCCACAGCCTCAACGCGAACCTCGTCCATAAATGGATTCGGGGACAAACACAGAAAGCCATGGCGCTGCAACCTGCTTTCATTCCGCTGCCCTTGCAGCTAGCCGGAGCAAATTCGCAAGCCGCGTCATCGACTATCTGCGTCGAAATCCCACACCCGCGCGGCACCGTCAAAGTGAACTGGCCGACCGAAAGCGCGGCTGCCTGCGCCACCTTTCTTCGAGACCTGTTGCGATGATCCGCATCGACGCCATCTGGCTCGCCACCGAGCCCATGGACATGCGTACCGGCACCGACACAGCAATGGCGCGGGTGGTGGCGGTGTTCGGTGCGGCGCAGCCGCACTGTGCTTATCTGTTTGCCAACCGCCGCGCCAATCGGATGAAAGTGCTGGTGCACGACGGGTTGGGTATCTGGCTGGCGGCGCGCCGCCTGCACCAAGGCAAGTTCTTCTGGCCGGGTTCTCGACACGGCTCTCAGATGGAATTGGGTGCCGAACAACTACATGCCCTGGTGCTGGGTTTGCCATGGCAAAGAGTCGGGCCTGGCAGCGCGATTTCCATCGTTTAACGCCTGCCATGACCACCCAGGCCGTGCAATTGTCCGATGAGCCTATCGTCGGTTTTCGCCGGCTCTGGCAAAATCGGCGGCATGACTTCGCTGCCCAATCTCGACCAACTAAATCCTGAACAACTGCGCGCTCTGCCGGCGCAGTTGATGCAGCGTGTCGAGAGTCTCGATCAGAAAGTCGAGACAATGGGCAAGAAGATCCACCGCGACCAAACGGTTATCGAAAAGCTGACCCACGAGATTGCGCAGCTCAAGCGCTTCAAGTTTGCCAAGCGCAGTGAGCAATTAAGTCCGGATCAAGCCAGTCTTCTTGATGACCTGATCGACACCGACATTGCAGCCATCGAAGCTGAACTTGAAGCGCTGAAACTTGCTCCCGCTTCGACTGAGGTTCGGCAAAAACCTAAACGCACCGCCTTGCCACCGCAGTTTCCGCGCACTCTGATCCACCACGAACCCGATAGCAGCCACTGCCAGTGCGGCTGTGCTCTCAAGCGTATCGGCGAGGACGTCAGCGAGAAACTCGACTACACGCCGGGCGTGTTCACCGTTGAACGGCACATCCGTGGCAAACGGGTCTGCGATCAGTGCGAAACCCTGATCCAGGCACCGGTTCCGGCTCAGGTCATCGACAAGGTCATCCCGACCGCAGGGCTGCTGACCCATGTCATGATCGCGAAGTTTGCCGACCATTTGCCGCTCTATCGCCAGGAATCGATTTTCGGTCGAGCTGGGTTGGCCATCGCCCGCTCAACCTTGGCGCAATGGGTCGGCAACTGTGGTGTGCAGTTGCACCCGCTGGTCGATGCCTTGCGCGATGCTGGCCTCGAACATGGCGTAATCCACGCCGATGAAACACCGGTGCAGATGCTCATGCCGGGCGCGAAGAAAACCCATCGCGCCTATGTCTGGGCGTATGCGACCAGCCAGTTCTCGGACTTGGCGGCGGTCGTTTACGACTTCAGCCCCAGCCGCGCCGGAGAGCACGCCCGCAACTTCGTGGTGATGTCGGCCGTGGATTCATAAAAGGTTTGCTGGTAATTAGTGCTCATAAATTCATGTGGCCTCGACGGCGTTTTGATTCAATCGCCTAGTTGCAATAGAAAATCCTGGACGTAGGGCACGACCGATATTCCGGCGTGGGCAGTGTTGGGAACAATGTCTTGCTGAACACGTATGTCATAGGCCTCAAGGTTACGTGGTGCACCGATAGAAACGGAGCGTAGACGTTCGGGGTGCAGGTAGTAAAATCGGTTGGCAAATCGTAGTTTGGTGCCTGCCGGAGAAGATGTCCGGACTAGACTCGCTCATCCTTGCAGCCCTGCCATACTGTTCAACATGACCAGTGCAACCTTCCGCTTCTACGAGGAGCTCAACGATTTCCTGCCGGCCGAACGGCGGCGGCAGTCCTTCACCTGCGAGTGCGCGCGAGCGGCGACGGTCAAGCACATGATCGAGGCGCTCGGGATACCGCACACCGAGGTCGAGTTGGTGCTGCTCAACGGCGAGTCGGTGGGCTTCGAGCGGGTGATTTTCGACGGTGACCGACTGGCGGTGTATCCCAAGTTCGAAGCGCTGGACATCAGCCCGCTGCTCAAGGTTCGTGCGCAACCTTTACGGGTGCTGCGCTTCGTCGCTGATGCGCACCTTGGCGGGCTGGCCAACCTGCTGCGCATGAGCGGCTTCGACACTCTCTACGACAATGGCTTCGAGGATGGCGAGATCGCCGAGATCGCTGCGCAGCAAGGACGCATCGTGCTAACCCGTGACCGCGAACTGCTCAAGCGACGGATCATCAGCCACGGCTGTTACGTGCATGCCCTGAAACCGTCGCTGCAGCTGCGCGAGTTGTACGAGCGCCTCGACCTGGCGCGTAGCGCGCGGCCATTCAGCCTGTGCATTCATTGCAACCTGCCGCTGCACGAGATCAGCCCGGAACTGGCCCGGTCGCAGGTGCCGCCACTCGTTGGCGCCCTCTATTCGCACTTCCTGCGCTGCGACGCCTGCCAGCGAGTCTACTGGGAGGGTTCGCACTGGCGCGGCATGTGTGCACTGCTGGCACCTCTGCTGTACCGATAGCCGAGCGCATCGGGCCGCCTCTACGACTTGAAGCGCCCCACCAGTCCGTTCAGTTCATTCGAGAGGTGCGAAAGCCGGCCTGAGTCTTCTTGCGCAGAGCCGGCCAGGCTTTCGACCAGCCGCGCCTCGTCGTAGATCTGCTGGATATGCCGATTGATCTCTTCGGCCACACTGTGCTGCTCTTCCGCCGCCGCCGATATCTGCAGGTTCTGATCCCTGATTTTATTGACCGACAACTGGATGCCTTCAAAGCTGTCACATGCGCTCTCGATCGAGGACACACTGGCTCGCGACAGGTCCAGGCAACTTTCCATCTTCTGCGAAACTTCCTTTATCAGCTCAGATCAGCTCACCAAGATGCTGGTCGAGCGGGCCCTTGAGGACGAAATGATCGAGGCGTGGATGGCGATCCTGCTGCACCAGGACATCATCCCTCTGCTCGCTGCCATGAACGCCCTGCAATGCTTTGGACATGGCCAGCTTTCGCTTGGCCGGCCTGCAGGAGCCGCAGCACCCGTAAAGTCCTGTGCCGCAGTCGTTGCTGTTGGTGGCCGAGCGGGGGTGAGTGCAATCGATGAATTCGGGCAAGGCGAACCGCCTGGCCGGATACTGCTCGGCTGAGTATCCGCAGGGAGCCTGCCCCGTTTGACCGGCACGGCTCCCAAGCCCGCGCTGTGCGCACGAGAGGCGCCTGCTTTTGGCCAACTTCTATCGCTAACGGCTGCCCGCTTGGGTCGTTGGAAGTATGTAGCTCTGATACATTTGCCCTTTTTCAGGAGGGAAAAATTATGCGAAGGATTATCGCAACGGGGGCGCTCTTGCTGGCCTTGGGCGGTTGCGCAACATCACCTATGCGGGTTTCTGACGCGCGGCCAGTGCCGGCCAATGAGATGTACGCGTTCAAAAGCCAGGGTACGAAAGATCCGGGACGCCTGACCATTCTCCGTGATGACGGGTTTGTCGGTGCGGGATGTGACCTCATGTTCTACATTGATGGTCAGCGCGCAGCCAAGATAGGTCCCGGTCAGAAGGCATCTTTCGTTTTGCCTGCCGGTGAAGTGAACCTCGGTACCGGGCTCGCCGAGTCTGGATTATGTGCTGGTGTTGCGATCAAAACTGTCGCGGCCAACATCAAGCCAGGGAAAGAAGTGATTTATCGAATCAACTGGGATACGCAAGGTTTCTACTTGGGCCCCTACGTTGAATATGGACGTTGAGCCCAGACAGTTCCGGCCTGTTTCGCACGCCACACCACCTATAGTGAGTGATCGCAAACACCAAAGCGCACCCTGAATACGGAACGGGTGGCTCGCAACAACTCATCCAAAAACCGGGCAATTCCTCTGTCATTACGGCGGATGAAGTCACTATTTTGCCGGAGAAATAAAAAGTGCTAACAGACCAGCAGGCTCGTTTATCACTCAAAGAACTAATCGAAAAATACCTCAAGGGAAGAGATCCCGATTACGAACGTCTGATCGAAATCGTTCAGGATCCATCGCTGCAAGTTCCCATCAGAGGCATGCTCGAAGACATTAGGCGATTTAACAACGTGCAATTCACGCAACAGGAACTGGAACGGATCGACGGCCTTTTATACATGTACGGGTAAGTCGGTTACACGTTGGCACCGGTGCTAGTCCTTTCGGCGCCAATTTTCTCCGGTTGCTACCTGGTCAGGCTTGGCGGAAGAGCGGGAGGCGCGATTTTGCTCACTCTCGCCTGCCGTTTGGGTGTCCGCTATCGGCCATTAGCGTATACCCGGGAACGTCTGCTCACCGCCCAAGCTCCGGGAGCGACAGTCAGTCTGGGTCGAAGAGCTCCGATCGTTTCGTGTTGCAACCGAACTCAAGAGAAGCAGCATTGATTTCATTCAATGCGCACAATCAGGGACTGGTCGCAGGGGCAGACGCGTGTGCTCGCCCATACGCCTGCGTGATGGTCGGAATACCAGGTAGATAAGGTCACTTCTTCCTGGGGTCATCCGCGGGATTTAGAAAATTGATACCCCACGGGCCGGTCCCATGGATCTGCACGACAGTTTCTTCTTGGGTAAATACATACATCGGCATACCAACAGGCATGATCGTGATACCGCCCGGCGTGTAGGCCCTGGCTTTGGCGGGGTCAAATTTGTCGCCGACTCCTAGGTGAAAAGTTCCGGAAATTACGGTGACACGTTCCACTGCCGGGTGAGTATGGACACCTATTTTAGAGTTGGCAGGTAGCTTGAGCCGAAAGGTAAACGGATCTACAGTTTTCAGGTCGCCTTCAATAACTACGATTTGGGCGCCGGGTGCGACCGATGGCGCATCAGACCATTTGAGATCGGAGGGTAGAACTGATATGTGGCCCGCCATCGGTTGCTCAGCGCTCGACACGGGTAACGTCATGAATGCGGCGAGTGTGAACGCGCACACCACAAAGACTCTTAATCTGTACATTTCCTGCTCCTTTCGAGCGGAACAAATGTTGCCCAAGGCTGTCACCATTGATTAAAGCTACCCTGGAGCCATAAGCAAGGCGGCCTATTGTTAAAGCCGCGACCGTTAGGGACGTCGGGGGACGCATCCGGCCATCTACGGCAGCTATGTGTCGTTTTCTGCCTGTCACCCGCGTCAACTTTGGGTCGATTGCAGCCCGTTGCTGACCAGTAATCAACGGCCTTGCGCAGGTGCGGGAAACATTGCCTTGCGCGCCGAGATCGGTTGCGACTTGATGGATATGATCGGCTGACGCTTACGGGCTCGAGCAGCGGAATAAACAAAAACGGGCGCCGTGAAGGCGCCCGTTTTTTTGTGTCCGCAAACAAAGAGGTGCGCCAGCATCCATCGGACTGCCGGCCTTCACCTCAAAATCAATCCCCATTTAATGCAGATTTTAAGGATGGCTTTCCAAACGCCAAAACCACAGTTAATGTAATAACAACTACAAAATAAATAGCGTTCTCTACATGAACAACTGGCTGACACTGATTCTCGCTTTACCCACCGCGAATTCCACCGAGCGCATGCGAGCCTGGCGTGCGCTGAAAGCCTCAGGTGCGGCGGTTCTGCGCGATGGTGCGTATCTGTTGCCTGATACCGGTGTCTGTCGTGAAGCTCTGGCGTCTGTCGAGCGCGACATCCTTTCTATCAATGGCACTGTTTACATCCTGCCCGTGGTCGATCCGAAGGGTGAGCGCTTTGTCGAGTTGTTCGACCGTAGCGATGACTACATCAAGCTACGCGCAGAGATTGAAGAGTGCCGTGGGCAGCTCAATCCTGAAAACGCATTGGCCACCACCAAACAAATTCGCAAGCTGCGCAAAAACTACGATCAGCTCACCCACATCGATTATTTCCCAGGTAAGCCCAAGGAGCAGATTGATTCAGCCTTGCAGGAGCTTGAGACGGCTGCCAGCAGAGCGTTGTCCGCGGATGAACCCCATAGCCGCGACGAGCCCATAATGGCACTCAACCGTGGTGACTATCAAAGTCGTGTCTGGGCAACACGTAAGCGTCCGTGGGTTGACCGTCTGGCTTGTGCCTGGTTGATTCGGCGCTTCATTGATCCACAAGCTCAGATCCTCTGGCTGAGTACTCCACATGACTGTCCGGCAGACGCGCTGGGCTTCGACTTCGATGGTGCGACCTTCAGTCATGTCGGCAATCGCGTGACCTTCGAAACCCTGCAAGCCAGTTTTGAGCTTCAAGAGCCCGGCCTGAACCGCATCGCGACCTTGGTGCACTACCTCGATATCGGCGGTATTCAGCCTTTGGAGGCTGCCGGTATCGAGCGCGTGCTGGCAGGACTGCGCAAAACCATTACCCATGACGACCACTTGCTGGCTGCTGCCAGCGCCATCTTCGACGGCCTGCTCGCCGAGTTTGTGAAAGAGGAACAACCCAATGAGTAAGGTGTTGGCATCAACGGCTGAAGAGGATCTATCGAGGCCGAAGGCGATCAGCTTGTGTGAGGCATTCTGGTTCTGGTTGAAGCTCGGCTTCATCAGTTTTGGCGGGCCAGCAGGACAGATTTCGATCATGCACCAGGAACTGGTGGAACGTCGGCGCTGGATCTCCGAACGTCGCTTTCTCCATGCGCTCAACTATTGCATGTTGCTGCCTGGGCCAGAGGCTCAGCAATTGGCGACTTACATTGGCTGGCTGATGCATCGAACCTGGGGCGGAGTGATCGCCGGAGTGTTGTTTGTGCTGCCCTCACTGTTCATCCTCATCGCTTTGTCGTGGATGTACATCGCGTTCGGCGAAGTGCCTGTGGTGGCCGGCCTCTTCTATGGGATCAAGCCTGCCGTGACGGCCATCGTGGTGCAGGCGGCACATAGGATTGGCACTCGGGCGCTGAAGAATAATTGGCTGTGGGCGATAGCAGCAGCTTCATTTACCGCGATCTTCGCGTTCAATGTTCCTTTCCCGTTGATCGTATTGGGGGCAGCGTTAATCGGCTATGTCGGAGGGCGGTTGGCGCCTGAGAAGTTCAGAGCCGGGGGCCATAGTGCTGCCAAAAAATCCTTCGGCCCGGCCTTGATTGATGACGACACCCCGTCCCCGGAACATGCCCGGTTCAGCTGGATGAAACTGGCGCTGCTGGCCCTCATCGGCGCAGCGCTGTGGGCTTTGCCGATGGGTATTTTGATCGCCCTCTTTGGCTGGGAAGGCACCTTGACCCAGATGGGCTGGTTCTTTACCAAGGCCGCGTTGCTGACTTTTGGCGGGGCCTATGCAGTCCTCCCGTATGTCTATCAAGGTGCGGTCGGTCACTACGGCTGGCTTACCCCGACTCAGATGATCGACGGTTTGGCACTGGGGGAAACCACACCGGGGCCGCTGATCATGGTGGTGGCCTTCGTCGGCTTTGTTGGAGCGTACGTCTCACAAGTGTTCGGCGCCGATCAGGTGTTTCTGGCCGGGGCTGTCGCGGCCACCCTGGTGACATGGTTCACCTTCCTGCCCTCGTTCCTGTTCATCCTCGCCGGTGGCCCGCTGGTGGAATCGACCCACAACGAACTCAAGTTCACTGCACCGCTTACCGCAATCACAGCGGCGGTGGTTGGAGTGATCCTCAATCTGGCATGTTTTTTCGGCTATCACGTGCTGTGGCCGCAAGGCTTCAGCGGCAACCTCGACTGGCCCTCTGCACTGATCGCCATTTTGGCGGCAATTGCCTTGTTCCGCTTCAAACGGGGTGTCATTCAGGTGCTGATGGCTTGCGCGATTGTCGGCTTGGCGGTGCATCTGCTGCGCTAGAGAGGATGTGATCGGTCGACGCTTACGGACTCAAGCAGCGGAACAATCGAAAACGGGCGCCTTGTCGGGCGCCCGCTTTGTTTAGGGTTGCGTGCTGCGGGTTTTGGTCACTTGCAGCTATTCACCCACTGCCGAACGATGCAGCCCATCGCAGCAAGCAGCTAAGTTTTATCAGGAGGCCTTCGCGAAACCCTGAAAAGTCAGGAGGCAAACAATGAGCAAACAACCTCAACCCCGGAGCCGCTCCAACCCCCAACCCAGATCCCGCCCGGTAGTGCCTGCCCTGCCCTGCAAAACAGGCACCCAGTCCGGGGGATTGCGCGGTAACTACCCACCGAAGAAGTCCAATTGAGCTCAAGCGTGCGGCAGACTTTGCAGTTGAGTCTGTTGGACTTTCCCATCAACCCTTATGGCTGATCAGTGCGATTTTTTCGATACCGAAGTCCCGGCTTTGCTCAACCCTTTCGTGTTGTGATCGCCTGGTGTCGTGGTCGAGACTGCTCTGGCTTTGTCCAAGCCGCGAGTATCTTTGGAGTTGGCGATGCCTGAAGTCGTTTGGCCATGACCGCTATCACTATTGCGAACACTGCCGTAGTGGTTTCCGCTTTCGCCACGGTCGCGAACAGCCTTGCCGGCATGATCGCTGGACAGCCCATTACCGCGGCCGTTGCTGTCAGAGTTGCCGGAGTGACCTGAACCGCTGTGACCGCCGCCTATACCGCCGCCGTGGCCACCGCCATTACCACCTCCGTTGCCGCCCCCACCACCACCACCACCACCACCACCACCACCACCGCCACCACCACCACCACCACCGTCTTTCGCATAGGCGGAGTTCATGAGGGACAGGTCAGCAGGGAGTAATGGGGCGGCCGCCAGCATCAGGGCGCAGGACATTACAGCAACGAGACTCTTATTCTTTAAAAGCATGATGGCTTCCATAGGTTGATATCGCGAATCTTATGACGCTGTAAGCCCCAGACAGTTCAAAGTCCTGCGACCGACGGATGCTGCCAGCGCTAGCGTGCCGCGCTCCGGGTACTCGCAAACGCACTCGTGCCAAGCCAGCGCCACAAGCTTTCCGCATCCTTCACCGCGCCAGCCACACGCAGCTCTCGCGACTGAAGAACCTCCCGCGGTGTGCGGTCGCCCGTCCACACCTCGGTCAACGCGCGCACGCTGGAGTCCACGACGAGCGTCAGTTCGCGTCCGGGGTCGTCGCGGCACAGGTCTGCCACGCCCTGTTCGACCACGAGCCACCACGCTTGCTCGCCGGGCCGCGCGTCGCGGAACGTGAACTGGATGACCACCGGTCGGGACGGGAACGTTTCGATGCGCACGAACCGGCGCACGTCCCACATCAGCAAGCCCGCGTCGAGTTCGTCATCGCGCAGGCGACTGCCGATCCAGCGCGCGCCCCAATGACCTAGCGCCATGATGATGGGGCGCAATTCCTCGCCCGCCTCGGTCAGGCTGTACTCCCAGACTTTGCCTGCGGCCGTGCGGTGCACGACGCCGATTTCTTCCAGATGGCGCAGCCGCTGTGTCAGCAGGTTGGTGGACATCCGTGGTACGCCGCGGTGCAGTTCATTGAAGCGTTTACTGCCGCACAGCAACTCGCGCACGACTAAAGGTGTCCAGCGCTCGCACAGCGCTTCAGCACCGCGTGCGACCGTGCAGAACTGACCGTAGCTTTCGTCCATTGCCTGGGCTCCGCGATTACAACGCTTCAGATTCTGAACTAGCCCCGCGACTTCGCCACGCGCACGCTCAAGCCTTCGAAAGCCAAAAGCCAAAGGAGAACGCCATGACCAAGGTAGCCATCATTCAGCGCCCGCCCGTGCTGCTCGATCGCAGCGCGACGATCGCCCGGGCCGTGCAATCGGTCGCTGAGGCCGCGACGGCGGGAGCCTCGCTGATCGTTTTGCCCGAATCGTACATTCCCGGTTACCCGTCGTGGATCTGGCGGCTGGCGGCGGGAAAGGACGGGGCTGTAATCGGTCAGTTGCACACGCGGCTGCTGGCCAACGCCGTCGATATTACTAACGGTGACCTGAGCCAATTGTGCGAGGCCGCCAGGGTTCACGCCGTGACGATCGTGTGCGGCATCAATGAATGCGACCGGTGCAATGGTGGCGGCACGCTCTATAACAGCGTAGTCGTTATCGGCGCGAACGGCGCAGTGCTCAACCGACACCGCAAGCTGATGCCAACCAATCCCGAGCGTATGGTGCATGGCTTCGGTGATGCCTCCGGGTTGCGCACGGTCGATACACCGGTCGGCCGCGTGGGTGCGCTCATCTGCTGGGAAAACTACATGCCGCTGGCACGCTATTCACTGTATGCCCAAGGGGTGGAAATCTACGTCGCCCCCACGTACGACACTGGCGAGGGCTGGATCAGCACGATGCGTCACATTGCACTTGAAGGCCGCTGCTGGGTGCTCGGCAGTGGCACCGCGCTGCGCGGCAGCGATATCCCCGATGACTTCCCGGCGCGTACGCAACTGTTTCCCGATCCGGACGAATGGATCAACGACGGCGACTCGGTGGTGGTCAACCCTCAAGGCCGGATCGTGGCCGGTCCATTACACCGAGAGGCAGGCATTTTGTATGCGGACATCGACGTCTCACTCGTGGCGCCAGCGCGGCGTGCGCTCGACGTCACCGGGCATTACGCGCGCCCTGACATTTTCGAACTGCAGGTGCGGCGCACGCCGGCCACAGCGGTGCGCTACATCGACGGGTGAAGGCAGGCAACGTTCAGGCGATCCATGCCATGTCCGGCGGTATCGCCTGGCAATTAATCAAGGAGTCATGCCATGAGCATTGAACGGTCTTACAAGGGCAATTGTTTTTGCGGCGCAGTCGAGTTCACAGTCAGCGGCGAGCCGGTCGGAATGGGCTATTGCCATTGCGAGTCGTGTCGGCATTGGTCAGCAGGACCGGTCAATGCCTTCACGCTGTGGAAACCCGAGGCGGTGCAAGTGACTCGGGGTGCTGACAACATCGGCACCTACAACAAGACACCGCGCAGTTACCGCAAGTGGTGCAAGACGTGCGGCGGACACATCTTTACTGAACACCCGGGGATGGGGCTCATCGACGTGTATGCCGCGGTCATCCCGGATCTCGCATACTCGCCAGGCGTTCACGTGCACTATCAGGAGACTGTGCTGCGCATCAAGGATGGATTGCCCAAGCTAAAGGATGTCCCCAACGAATTAGGGGGATCGGGCATCAGCGTGGACGAATAGCGTAGCAAGGTAACGGCAATGTCATAGGCAACCGCCTCAGAACACCCTTCAAATGGGCATACGGATCATGCCCATTGCCCGCGCCACTCAAGCATTAATCAAAAGCACCGTTGAGCACTTCGTAGATGAGCCCGGTTGCCAGCGCAACCAATATCAAGTCGGTGCCAGCTTGCTGCCATTCATATCCATCATAATGAGGCAGCCTGCCGATTAACCGACCGTCCAGTTTTTTGGCAATCCCTGGTGGAAGCGGCTTACCTCGCGCGAGGTTCTTTTGAATGCCGGGTGGCAATGCAGGTCCGGGGCTCCAGTAGTCTCGATACCCACCAACAATCCCAAGTACGCTTGCGCGACTGATGATTGGGCCATTATCCCAATCGCCGCCCCCGGAATTTTTGCCTTTGCTTCCCTGTCCACCCTGACTGCCATGAACTTGGCTGTTTTGCGGATTTCCCTTGGCGTTTCCTTGACCCTTTCCATTACCGGGATCGGCTAACGCAGTTGCTGAGCCGCAGACCAGCGCAAGGCATGTAACAGCTGCAATCAACGAGCGAGATCTGAGCATGAGTCGTTCCTTCAGCGTGGAGGGATATCTCAATGAAATTTAGACGCTATTGACGATGTTGGTTCCATTTCTTCCCATCAACACCCAAGCCCCCCCTCGATGTCCCCTGCCAAGCCATGACCGACTACCGCATCCGCAACTATCAGGACTTTCTCAATCCTTGAAATAAGGCTTCATGACCGCCCGTAACCCGTGCACGAGGGCTGGCTCACGCTTCGCTATTCTTCATGACACAAACCGCGAGGACTGTTGAATGAATGGCCTGCGGCATGAGCGCCAGACGCAAAGGTCTGGCTACAGGGTTACAAGTTGAGCAGAGGATTGAATGATGAAGATGTTACTGATGGTCGAGTGCCCTAATGAACCCTTCAATTCCCTTGTCAAAGCCGGAAAAGTGGGCGAGGTCATTGAGCGCATTCTGGTCAGCATCAAGCCGGAGGCGGCGTACTTTACTGAGCAGGATGGCATGCGCGGCGGGATCTTTCTGGTCGACGTAAAAGACCCATCCGACATACCCGCTTTTGCAGAGCCCTTTTTTCTCAACTTCAACGCCAACTGCAAGTTCCGTATTGTGCTGAGCGCGCAGGATCTGCAAAAGGCCGATCTGGCGACGCTCGGGCAAACCTGGGCGTGAGGCGCCTCCATTGCGGGCGTCGATAGTCACCTTCATCGTGTGGCTGAAGGTGGTTCGGATCGTCTGATCGAAAACCGCGCTGCATGAATGAGTAGCTTTACCGCGGTACTCAACGAAAAGCCCGGCCTTACAAGCCGGGCTTTTTCGTGCGTCGCGACGCCAGCAATTGACCCTAGCCGGTACAGGTGCAGACCTTGGCCGCGTCACTTCAGCATTACTTGCCTCTATTTCTGACTTTTCGATTTCTCAAATATGCCTCGATTATGCCGACAAACCATTTAAATCCCGGGCTCTGCAGGTCAGTTAAAAGATAATTCGCCTGGATGCGCTGGGTCGCACGTTTCATCAGTAATGCTTGATCTGGACTAAGCCAACGGTGATTGACCGGTCGCTCTCATTTCGCGGTGGCCGTCTTGAACTTGGTCCAGGTTCGCATGCGCGCCCGCATGTCGGACTGGGGAATGTCCTTGCCAGGAATCAGCCGTGCGTAAGTAGCCTCATCGATGTAAATGTCCGGGTTGTCGCGCATTGTCGTATCGACGCTCGGACGTGCCTTGGCATCGCATAGGCGTAATCCGGATGTTTAGCGTCGACAGGAATCGCCATGGTATCCATCCACACCGTGGTGCCTTCACGGGGGATGCGGTACTGGAACGTGGTGTTCTTGCCTGCGGAATCCGCCGTCCGTTGCGCCTGAGTCATATCCCCGCTGTAACCGAGCGACAGGCACAGGTTGCCGTTCAGCAGGTCAGTCACCGGCTGCGACTGGAACTTGCGAATGTACGGCCGGGCGCCCTTCGCAGCCGCCTCACGCACCAGTTGCTCGGCCTGATCGAGGTTGTGTGGCAAGTCCCAGGTGCAGGGCATCTGGGTTGTAGCGATGGTCAGAAGCGTCATGGCATCAGCCCTCCACCGGCCAGGCGGGCTGTTGCTGGGTGATGCAATGCACTCCGCCACCGCCATGCGCCAAGTGATTGATTCGAACCGGCACCACTTCGCGCCCGGCAAACGCCTTGGCCAATACGGCGGCAGCCTTTTCGTCGGCCGCAATGCCGTAGGCCGGCATGATGATCGCGTCGTTGGCGATGTAGAAATTGGTGTACGAGGCGCAGAACACTTCAGCCTCGGTGTCCACGGCATCGGTGGCTTCATACAATTCGATCAGCTCGAACCGTCGACCCTGGGCATCGGTGGCCAGCTCCAGCGCACGACGGTTTTCGCGGGCCACTTCGGCATACACCGATTGCTGGTCGTGGGTGGCGTCTACCAGCAAAACCCCAGGACGGGCGAATGCGCACACGCCATCGACATGGCCGTCAGTCATATCGCCGGTCACATAGTCCGGATCGCCTGGCAGCCAGATCGTCTTTTTCACACCCAGCAGACGCGTGAAGATTTCCTCTATTTCAGCCTTATTCATGCCCGGGTTGCGATTGGGGTTGAGCAATACCGATTCGGTGGTGATCAGCGTGCCTTCGCCGTCCACATGGATGGCCCCGCCTTCATTACGCAGCGCGGTACCAAAGCACTCCACGCCCAAGTGAGTGAGTGCTCGACGCGCCAGGCTTTCGTCCAGGTGGTGGGCCGACTTGCCGCCCCACGCATTGAAGCGCCAGCTCACCCCTGCCAGGCCTTGTTGCGGATGGCAGACGAAGCTCGGACCCGAGTCCCGGCACCAGCTGTCGTTCACCGCCAGCTCGATCAATTCGATGTTCGGCCCACATAACGCTTTGGCGCTGACAACAGCAGAAGGATCGACGACCAGTTTCACCGGTTCGAAACGGGCGATGGCGTTGGCCACGCGAGCGAAGTCCTCTTGCACCAGTGGCAACGTCACGCCCCAATCGGACTCCCAGAGTGCTTTGTTGTGTGGCCAGACCATCCAGGTGGCGACATGCCTCACCCACTCGGCCGGCATCATCCAACCACTGTTTCGAACTGCAGTCTGCTGTATGACATGCTGCATGATAAAAAGCCCTTTAAGTTAAGTCATTGTGTTCAATGAAAACTGCTTGGGTGGTCCTGGCATGAATGCTACGGCCGTAAATACAGGCAAACAAACGATGGATTTTGCAGACAAATGATTAGAGGAACTTATCGATATGCTCAAGCATTGGCCGCCACTCAGCACCCTTCGCGGCTTTGAAGCCGCCGCCCGGCTGGGCAGCTTCCACAAGGCGGCCGCCGAGTTGCACCTCACCCAATCGGCGATCAGTCAGCAGATCCGCAGCCTTGAGGCGTACCTTGAACAACCCTTGTTCTTTCGCAGTGGACGCAGCGTCAGCCTGACCGATGCCGGTCACGATTTGCTCAGCACCACCCAGGCGATGCTGCAACAACTTGCCGTCGGCATTCGCCGCCTGGGGCAGTACCAAAAACCCAACCAACTGGTCCTCAACACCACACCGGCGTTCGCCCGTCACTGGCTTCTGCCGCGTTTGGGGGATTTTCGCCGCGAGCATCCGGACGTTGATCTATGGATTTTCAGTACCGATGAAGTCCCGGACATGACCACCCAGACTATCGACCTCGCGGTGCGCGATGACATCAGTTCCCAAGCCGAGTGCAGCTTCAAGGTGCTGCACGCCGACCGCCTCTATCCGGCGTGTCACCCGAACCTGTTGGCGTTGCCACGCGAACAGCGAACAACCCTTCACGGCGAGCGGGAAATGGACTGGAGTCACTGGGCGGTGGAGGCTGGCATTGATGTCGGTCAGAAAGATCAGGGGCTGAATTTTTCCGACCCCGGCCTTCTGCTGGACGCCGCGTGCGCAGGGCTCGGTATCGCTCTGGTCAGCCAATTATTGAGTCGACAGGCACGCGCCAATGGCGTGTTGCAACCCTTGGTGGAGCAAACCATTCGTGGTCCGAACTGGGCCATGCTGACCCATCGTGACAGTGAGAATAATGCGCTGGCGCGAAGCTTCAGTGCGTGGCTGCTGAGTAACCTGGAAGATCGCCTGTAACGTCCGCTGGTCGAGGCAGTCTTGATCTGTAGATTCAACATGACTATCTTTGAGTCTATGGATTCACGATGAGGTATTGAACATGGCCGTTGCCCTTCAGGAACAAGCCTTTACCAAGAGCCAGTGTGTGACGGGCCTGCGCGCCGCTGTCGGCATCCTCGAAAAATGGGGTGCGTCCAGCGATCAGGCCTGCCGCATCCTGCGCATTTCACGCAGCACCTACACCCGCGCCCGGCAGCGTGATCCCGACTGGGCTGTGACTCTGGACTCGGACCAGATGCAGCGCATCAGTTTTGTGCTCAACATCCACGCCGCGCTGCGCCTGGTTTTCGATAACCCGGAGAACGTCTACGGCTTCCCGTCGATGACCAACGACAACGAGTTTTTCAATGGGCGTAGCCCGCTCGAGATCATGTCTCAGGGCGATATGATTTCTTTGTATGAAACCTTTCGGCGCATTGACGTGCTGCGTGGTGCGCAATGGTAAAGGTGAACGAACTGGCAGAACGTGCCGGAGAGCAGTTACAGGCCTATCGACTGGTCAACTCAAAGTTTCCACCGATCGCGATGTTTGATGACGTTGCGGACGCGGATGAGTTTGAGGTGCTGTATCAGATACAGGCGCTGACAAATCCCAGGCTGAAAAATGAAGTGAGTCATCTTGAGTTGATTCCCCGTGATCAGATCCCTTTCGGCATTCCTGGCTGCTCTTACGCGACAGCGCCTTTTACCCACGTCAACCCGGCAGGTTCGCGGTTCAGCGATGGCAGTTTTGGGGTGTTGTACCTGGCGGATTCCATGGAAACGGCGCTGGCCGAGGTGCGGCATCACCAGAGTTTGTATTGGTCGAATGTCCCCAGCCTGAACTATGAGCGGTTCGTTTTTCGGGGACTGTCCTGCTCCTTCGTGGACGTGGCGATGAAAGATGCTGCAGCCATTGCGATGACTGATCCTGTCTACGCGCCTGACGATTACACGCACTCCCGTCACCTGGGGAAATCCATCAAAAAAGCGGGTTGTCCCGGCATTCGTTACAACTCCGTGCGCATGCAAGGTAGTTACTGCTGGGCGCTGATGACACCGAGACCGGTTTTATCAATCATTCAAGCAGCGCATTACGAGATGATCTGGAATGGGCAGGTGACCAGTGTCAGTAAGATCAGCGAAGCCTGATCGTCGGTTTTTGCAGTTAACGCTTTCGCCCCCACCACTGCTCACCCGGTTGTCGCTGAAGGCGGCTCGGATCGTCTGATTGAAAGTAGCGTTGCATGAATGAAAGATTTGGTTCACATTTTTGAGGATGACCAAGGTATGTCCAGGATCGATACCTCCTGGTTCGAAAGGAAGTTTTTAGATTCTTGAGCGCTATCACCGTCCTCGCCAAGAGGAGGCCTAATGAAGATTCTAACCACATGCAAGGGTGTTTTTATTCCTCTGGTGCTGTGCGTGGCTGTGCTCCTGGCCTTTGTGATTTCCTGCAGTACATTGCCGAGGATTGTGCCCGACATGGCTCGCGCGCCCTCTGCGCCCGTGCAACTCGACGGAGTACATGGACCTCTGTCAGCCGAGCGCAGCAAAGCCATTCTCGACCGACTTAAGTCCACCGGCGCAGAAACCAACATCTTCGATGTGCACCTCGCAATCGAAGAATCCATCACCGGTAGCCCGCTAACGGAAGGAAACAAAGTCGACTTGCTGCAGGACGGCCCCACCACCTACCAGTCGATGATCAAAGCCGTGGAGGCTGCGCGCGACCACATCAATATGGAGACCTACATCCTCGACGATGATGAAGTCGGCCAGCGCTTCGCCGCCGCATTGATCGCTCAGCAACAAAAAGGCGTACAGGTCAATCTGATCCGTGACAGCGTCGGAACCCTTGGAACACCATCAGCGTTTTTTTCTCGATTGACCGACGCGGGCATCAAGGTGCTGGAGTACAACCCAATCAATCCGGTGACGGCCAAAGTGGGCTGGGACGTGAACCAGCGCGACCACCGAAAGCTGCTGATAGTGGATGGCCGTATTGCCTTTCTCGGCGGGATCAACATCAGCAGCGTCTATTCGGGGGGCTCGTTCAGCTCTCACTCGAAGACTCGCCCAAATGGTGATTTGACTTGGCGCGATACCGACTTGCGCGTCGAGGGGCCCGTGGTTGCGGAACTGCAGAAGCTGTTCATCGGAACCTGGACTACCCAGAAAGGTGAACCACTCGCGGCTCGCCACTACTTTCCGCCACCTGAGCGCAAAGGCAGCGAGGTGGTGCGCGCCATCGGCAGCTCACCAGATGAGCCGTTTAGCCTGATCTATGCCACGCTGATTTCGGCGTTGCATAGCGCGCAGACCGAGATATGGCTGACTAACGCCTACTTTGTGCCCGATCCTCAGTTGCTGGCGGCACTCAAGGAGGCGGCAGCGCGTGGAGTCGACGTCAAGCTGGTGCTGCCTAGCAGCACCGATTCGTGGCTGGTGCTCCATGCCGGACGCGCCTACTACAGCGAGTTGCTGAAGGCCAACGTCAAGATTTACGAACGCCGTGACGCGCTACTCCACGTCAAGACTGCAGTAATCGATGGCGTGTGGTCGAGTGTCGGCTCCACCAACTTCGACTGGCGCAGCTTCCTGCACAACGATGAAGTTAACGTCGTTGTGCTGGGCACCGGGTTTGGAAAAAAGATGCAGGCGGCATTCATGGCTGATCTGGCCAAGTCGAACGAAATCAAGCTGGAAAAGTGGCAGCGTCGCTCGCTCGCTGTGAGAGCCAAAGAGCAGATGGCGCGACTCTGGGAATACTGGCTATAAGTCAAGTGGTGCGCCTTGAAAACTCGCAATGTCGCCCTGGACCACAGGTTGTGTCAGTTAACTTGGCTACCGGACTCGACAAAGTGGTTTTCAGGGCATCGACAGGTCCGAGCGGTCGGCAGAAGTCGGCTATCGGATTGCTCAAAGTGCTTGCGGACGGGGACTGGCAACGCTAGCGGTGAGGCATCTGATCCAGGAGGCGCAGTTGCATTGGAACCTTAAACAACGGGTTGCCAACGTATACGCTGGAAATATCGGCTCGGCAAAAATACTCAAACGGTGTGGCTTCTTGATCGAACATATATCTCGGCAAGAAGGGACAGAGCACGAATATCGGTTTGGCCTTTCGATTTAGATGAGTGAATGATTGGCCAATACGAAACGCACCAATGGCTTTAACCGCTTGATACCGGCTCAAGTTTGCGCAGCGGCTTGGCCGGGTCGTACAAAACACTGCTCGGTCACCGTTGCGCCCCATTGCTGCCCTTCATCGGCTCCATACCCAACAACTACACCCCGGAGCACACCCTCATGAAACGCCAAATCCTCCTCAGCATCGCTTTCTCGGTTTTTGCAGTTAACGCTTTCGCCGCTACCTCTGCTCACCCGGTTGTCGCTGAAGGCGGCTCGGATCGTCTGATCGAAAACCGCGCTGCATAAATGAATAGCGTGACCGCAGTACGCAACGAAAAGCCCGGCCTGAACAGCCGGGCTTTTTCGTGCGTAAAATAAATCAATCCCCACTTAATGCCTCTGCCGCACCTGTGATACATAACACCTGATTGTGAGTCCCGTACCCAATGAGGTTTGCCGATGCCCCGTTCCCCACGCTTACCGCAACTGCTGACCTGCGCCGTCCTCGGTTTACTCGCCTGCAGCGCACGAGCCAGCGCGCCCTCCCCGGCGCCCGATAGCTTGCAACCGTTGCTGGTGACGTTGAACGAGCGCCTGAGCATGGGCGATCTCGTGGCGCTGACCAAGTGGGACAGTGGCAGACCGATCCAGGACAGTGCCCGGGAAACGCAAGTCATCGCCAACGCCAGGAAGATGGCCGTTGACCGCAAACTGGACCCGGACGAAGTGGCCGAATTGATCGCGGCACAGATAGAAGCCAGCAAGCTGGTGCAGTACGGACTGATCGCTCATTGGCGAGCGGCTGGCAAAGCGCCTGACACGCCAAGGCCGGACCTCGCCAATCAAATCCGGCCCCAGCTGGATGCGTTGCAAAACCGTCTGTTGCAGCAATACGCTGACTTCGCGCCTTATCGCCATGACCCGGAATGCGCGAACTGGCTGGCCAAAGAACGATCCGGCCTGATCAAGGATAGTCTGCATGGTCAGGCACTGATACGCGCCACCGGGGAGTTGTGCGTCGCCGATCTATGAGTGTTTGCAAAACAACAAAAATACAGGAGTTGAAAATGTCTGAACTGAAACTGCATCCCAACGCTGCAGAATCCCTGAACCAATGGCATGAAATGATCAGCAAGCGTGACTTGAGCGCCTTGCCCGGTTTGTTGGACCCACAGGCGATATTCCGCTCGCCGATGGCTCACACGCCTTACCCGGGAGCGGCCGTGGTATCGATGATTCTCAACACGGTCATCGAGGTATTTGAGGATTTTGTCTACCACCGGGAGCTGTCGACGGCCGACGGGTTGAACGTCGTCCTGGAATTCAGCGCCAAAGTCGGCGGAAAAGAGCTGAAGGGCATCGACATGATCCGCTTCAACGAACAAGGAAAAATCATTGAGTTTGAGGTGATGGTCCGTCCCTTGAGTGGCCTGCAAGCCTTGGGCGAGCAAATGGGACAACGCCTTGGCGCTTACCTGGCGGCCAGCAAAGCCTGATGACCCCGGCTGATAGAACGCGTAAAGCCGCGCAACGAGAACACCGATGAATACCCATTTTGAGACAAGTGATGCCCCTGAGTCCAAGACCCAGTGCGATGGAAACATTCACCCCCTCCCCCATCAGCCGCCGGTGGTAACAGCATGATCGAGGTCACCGAGGTTTCCATTGCCGAACTGCGTGCCGCGCTCGAGTCTGGCCGAACCACTGCGGTTGAGCTTGTCCAGGCCTACCTCGCCAGGATCGATGCCTACGACGGACCCGACACGCCCACCGCCCTCAACGCGGTGGTGGTTCGAAACACCGAGGCACTCAACGAGGCGCAGGCGTCCGATGCCCGTCGGGCCAAGGGCGAGACGCTGAGTCCGCTCGATGGCATTCCCTACACGGCCAAGGACAGTTATCTGGTCAAGGGGCTCACCGCCGCCTCTGGAAGTCCCGCGTTCGCGAACCTGATTGCTTATCGCGATGCGTTCACGATCGAACGGCTTCGCGCCGCTGGCGCGATCTGCCTGGGCAAGACCAATATGCCGCCCATGGCAAACGGCGGCATGCAGCGCGGGGTCTACGGCCGTGCGGAAAGCCCATACAACGGTGACTATCTCACCGCTCCTTTCGCATCAGGCTCATCGAACGGCGCCGGTACTGCCACCGCCGCCAGTTTTGCGGCATTCGGCCTCGCGGAAGAAACTTGGTCGAGCGGTCGCGGTCCTGCCTCGAACAATGGTTTGTGCGCCTATACGCCTTCGCGCGGGGTGATCTCGGTGCGCGGGAACTGGCCGTTGACGCCGACGATGGACGTTGTCGTGCCGTATGCCAGAACCATGGCCGACCTCCTCGAGGTGCTCGACGTGGTGGTGGCGGATGATCCCGACACACGGGGCGACCTGTGGCGGATGCAACCCTGGGTGCCGATTCCGAGTGTCGCCTCGGTGCGTCCCGCCTCCTATGGGTCGCTTGCCGCGGATACTGATGCGCTCGCCGGAAAGCGATTTGGCGTTCCCCGCATGTACATCAACGCGGATCCGGATGCCGGTACGAGCGATGCGCCTGGCATCGGTGGTCCGACGGGGCAGCGAATCATCACTCGTCCTTCCGTGATCGGGCTCTGGGAGGCCGCTCGCAAGGCACTCGAAACCTTGGGTGCCGAAGTCGTCGAAGTCGATTTCCCGTTGGTCTCCAATTGCGAAGGTGATCGCCCCGGTGCGCCGACCGTGTTTACTCGAGGCCTGGTGTCCAAAGAGTTCCTTCACCATGAGTTGTGGGACCTGTCGGCCTGGGCGTTCGATGATTTTCTGCGGGCCAATGGAGATCCCACGTTGAACCGTCTGGCCGATGTCGACGGACCGCTGATTTTCCCGCACGATCCGGGCACTCTCCCCAACCGGGAGGACGACCTTGCCGCTGGCATGGACGAGTACGTGAAGATGGCCGAACGCGGCATTACACCGTGGGACCAGATCGCCACATTGCCTGACGGGCTGCGCGGACTTGAAAAGACACGTCGAATCGATCTGGAAGACTGGATGGATCGGCTGGGGCTCGATGCGGTGATATTCCCGACCGTGGCCGATGTTG
Source organism: Pseudomonas sp. MDT1-16 (assembly GCF_054898115.1). Taxonomy (NCBI): domain Bacteria; kingdom Pseudomonadati; phylum Pseudomonadota; class Gammaproteobacteria; order Pseudomonadales; family Pseudomonadaceae; genus Pseudomonas; species Pseudomonas sp. MDT1-16. The sequence continues at coordinate 2,598,523 of NZ_CM142717.1, read as the reverse complement.
GGCCAGCGAATGCCGATGTCGACCCGAAGTCTGCGGATATCGCGTGGAGCAACGGCGTATGGGTCGCCAACGGCAATCTCGCCATCCGGCACCTGGGTGTTCCCACGGTCACCGTGCCGATGGGCGTCATGCCGGACATCGGCATGCCCGTCGGGCTGACCTTTGCCGGTCGTGCCTATGACGATTCGGCGCTGCTGCGCTTGGCGTCGGCGTTCGAGTCAGTTGGGACAAAACGATTAATCCCGCCTCTCACCCCACCATTGCCGGGTGGTAAAAAATAGCCATGGCGGGACTGGGGCATTACACGCTCTAATCCCGCCCACTAACGGCAAAGCAGGCCAACGACGCAGGAGTTCATATAGTCACTGCGTTTCGTCTACCCTCACAAAGCGCCCTTCAGCAATCAGCGTGTGCCTAGCGCAGCGACATTTTTGCGCTAATGAAACGGAGAACTTACATGCTCAAGCGTACCCTGGCATTGGCCATCGGCTTAACCCTGTCTTGTTGTACCCTGCTGACGCAGGCCGCCGACACCCTGAAAGTCAGCGCCATTCCTGATGAAGCGCCTACCGAACTGCTCCGCAAGTTCAAGCCCCTTGGCGCTTATCTGGAACAACAAACAGGCATGAAGGTCGAGTTCGTGCCAGTGACCGACTATCCGGCCGTGGTAGAGGCGCTGGCCACCGACCGAATCGACCTTGCCTGGCTGGGCGGCTTCACGTTCGTGCAGACACGCCTGAAAACCGGCAATGCCATTCCGTTGGTACAGCGCGAACAAGACGCCCAGTTCACCAGCAAGTTCATCACCGCCGACCCAACCATCAAGTCCCTCGCCGATCTCAAGGGCAAGACCTTCGCCTTCGGTTCGGTGTCATCCACTTCAGGCAGTCTCATGCCGCGCTATTTCATGCTGAAGGACGGCATCAAACCGGAAACGTACTTTAGTCGCGTGGGCTACTCCGGTGCCCATGACGCCACCGTCGCCTGGGTCCAGGCCGGTAAGGTGGACGCCGGGGTGCTGAACGCCAGCGTGTGGGAAAAACTGGTCGCCGCCGGCAAGGTCGACACCACCAAGGTCAGAGTGTTTGCGACCACCCCGGCCTACTACGACTACAACTGGACGGTGCGCGGGACCCTCGACCCGGCGCTGGCGGCCAAGATAAAGGCCGCCTTTCTTGCGCTCGATCCGGCGAACCCGAAGGACAAGGAGATTCTGGATCTGCAGGCCGCCAGCCGCTTCATCGAAACCAAGCCTGAAAACTACAAGGGTATCGAGGAAGCCGCACGCGCCGCCGACCTGCTCAAATGACGTTGCGTCTGACCCAGGTCAACCTTACCCACGCCAACGGCGTCCAGGCGCTGCGTGGCGTGGACCTGCACATCGGTGAAAGCGAACAGGTCGCCATCATCGGCCCGTCAGGCGCGGGTAAGTCGAGCCTGCTCAACCTGCTGGCCACCGCCCTGCGACCGGACAACGGCCAGCTGCAGGTGCTCGGCGAACGAGCCTGGCAGCTTTCTGCCCGTCAGCGTCAGCGTCTGCGCGCTCGCATCGGTCTGATCCATCAGTCGCCCCCCTTGCCACCGCGCCTGCGCGTGGTCACCGCGGTTCTGGCCGGAAAGCTTGGCCAGTGGGGTCTTGGCAAGAGCCTGCTGAACCTGCTGCATCCATTGGATATTCCGGGCGCACGCGCGGCATTGGCCAGGCTGGACCTGAGTGACAAGTTGTTCGCGCAATGCCAGCAGCTGTCCGGTGGACAGCTACAGCGCGTGGGCATTGCCCGCGTGTTGTATCAAGCCCCCGAAGTGTTGCTGGCCGATGAGCCGGTATCGGCCATGGACCCGGTGCTCGCCGAGCACACGCTTTCGGTGCTCTGCCGCCATGCCCGGGAGCAGAACGTCACCCTGGTCGCCAGCCTGCATGCGGTGGAACTGGCCCTGGTGCATTTTTCGCGGATCATCGGCCTGCGTGATGGACAGATCCTGTTCGACCTGCCGGCCGGCGCTGTCGACCGCGAGCTGCTCGACAAGCTCTACGCCAACGAACAGCTGCAAGCCTCGCCCATTCCTCCGGCACCCATGAGTGTGCAGATTCCCCGATGCTGACGCGCGATACCCGAGACCCCGCCACCCGCCCCCGTCTGCTGCTCATTCTGCTGGCCCTTGCCCTGCTGTGGCCGGGCATCCGCTTCAGCGAGTTGGACCTGAGCGTACTGGTAGCAAGTGACAGTCAGAGCGAGATCGGCAAGTTTGTATCAGCCTTCTGGCCACCGGCCCATGACGAGGCGTTCATTGAGCTGTTGTTGCAAGCCACCCTGCAGACCCTGGCCATCGCCACGGCCGGCATGGCCCTGGCGTTGCTCTTGGCAGTCCCCGCCAGCCTGTTGGCCAGCCGGGCTCTGTCGCTGTCGGCTGCGTCCCGTGCCGGCCATCCGAGCTATTGGGGCCAGCTGCTGCGTTGGCCGGTACGCGGTTTACTGATCTTCCTGCGCAGCGTGCCGGAAATCGTCTGGGCCCTGCTGTTCGTGCGTGCCGTCGGGCTCGGCCCGACTGCCGGGGTCCTGGCGATTGCCATTACCTACAGCGGCATGCTGGGCAAGGTCTACGCAGAAATTTTCGAGTCGGTTGATCAGCGCCCGGTCCACGCGCTGCTGCAGGCCGGCAGTGGTCGGCTCGGGGCGTTTTGCTACGGGATCCTGCCCAATGTCGCTGCGGAGCTGCTGTCGTACACGGTGTACCGCTGGGAATGCGCCATCCGCGCCTCAGTGGTGATGGGCTTCGTCGGCGCCGGCGGTCTGGGCCAGCAAATGGATTTGTCGCTGCGCATGTTTGCCGGCGATGAAGTGGCCAGTCTGTTACTGACGTTTCTCGTGCTGGTGCTGCTCGCCGATCAACTCAGCCGCCTGCTGCGCTGGAGGCTGGCATGAATCGCCTGCTCAACCTGGTACTGGTCCTGTGCATCGGCGCAGCGGTCGCCGCCTCGTTCACCTATCTGGGCATCGACCTCACCGAACTGGGTGACACCGGCAATTTGAACCAGATGGGTGCCTATGCGCAGCGTTTTCTCAGTCCGGACCTGAGCACGGCGCATCTGCAAGCCATCGGCCATGGCGCCCTGGAAACCATCGCCATGTCCGCCCTTGGCACCCTGCTCGCAGCGGTGCTCGGTCTGCTGCTGGCACTGCCCGCGGCCGGCCGATTCGGCTGGCCGCTGCAGAGCGCGTCGCGCCTCGTGCTCAATGCCCTGCGCGCGATTCCGGAACTGGTGTGGGCCGCGTTGATGGTCCTTGCCGCCGGGCTCGGCCCGAATGCCGGCACCCTGGCATTAGCCCTGCACACTACCGGCGTGCTCGGCCGCCTGTTCGCCGAAGCGCTGGAAAACACCCCACCCGAACCGGCCGAAGCTATCCGCCTGCAGGGCGCCAATGCCGTGTGGGCTTTCTGTTACGGCACATTGCCCAATCTATTGCCACAACTACTGGCCTACATCCTGTACCGCTGGGAGAACAACATCCGCATGGCCAGCGTGCTCGGCTTCGTCGGCGCAGGTGGTTTGGGGCAGATGCTCTATGTCAGCCTCAGCCTGTTCCAGGAAGCTCAAGCCAGCACTATTATTTTGGCCATGCTGTTATTGGTGTTGGTCGTCGATACGCTGAGCAGCTGGAGCCGCCAACGCTGGGTCAAGGCCTGAGGATTGAACGCCAACGCCGACGGAAAAGCGTCGAAGGGAATCTTTCGGAGAGACGCGACGCCCATTCCCTGGCGCGTCTGGTGGGAATCTTGCGGGCTATGTCCACAAAGGGGGTGACGATCAGGCTATAGAGCGTCAGGTAACGGTCGTGATCCTGTTCGCCGGTGCCGAACTGAATGGGCTCGGGCGTCGAGTGTGTGACGTAGAGCGTACCGAACATCCAGTCCCAGACTGACAGGTTGGTACCGAAGTTCCTGTTGAAGTGTCGGGGCGCGTCACTGTGGTGAATCTGATGTTGCGCGGGGCTGTTCAGCACATGCTCGACCACGGGCCCAAATGAGAGCCAGACATGGCTGTGACGCAGGTTGGCCGCCAATGCATTGAGGATGAAGACCATATAGGTCACGCCAAACAAGGTATACCGGCTGATCTCTCCGCCACAGGCGTACCAAAAGACCCCGGCATAGGCGCCGAGGCAGACAGTGTCTATCAGTTTTTCGACAATTTTTTCCACAAAGTGAATCCGGCTTGCCGTCGCCGGTACCAGGACGGGCGCGGAATGATGGACTTTGTGGAACGCCCACAGATACCGGGAATGAAAGGCGCGGTGGACCCAGTAATGGATGAAGTCTTGCACCAGAAACACGCCCAGCCCGTAGAGCAGGGAGAGTGAAAGGTTCTCCCCCACCTGCACGCGGGCACCCCAAAGATGGGTGAAAAACGAGATATAGTCGCCGGAGCGCAGGACGTACGGGTCAACCAGGCCAACAATCGGCAGCACCAGCGCGACTTTCAGGATGGCCCGCACGAAGTAGTACCGGTAATCCAGCAACGCCGAGCGATGAAAATGAACCCGGCGTCCGCCGATGAACTGCCCGAAAGAACGTGCGTCGGTCAGCCCGCGAGACTGTCTGAATCGGTAAAGGCCGTAGGCGATGCTGTAGGACAAGCAGAGAAACACGATGCCGAAGCGGCCGTTCAGATCGAAAATGCCAAAAAACTGGTCCGTGACAGGCCCGATCACCCACTTGATCAGGTAGTCATATAGAAGCGCGAAAACATCCATGAACGGCTGCCCTCTGTAAAAGGGGGGGGATTGTAAATCAGATCGGAACCACCGCGTGTTCCGCGCCTGACGAATGTCGCAAAGTCCTACTGCGACTGAAACGTCTGAAGGTACGCCAACAGATTTTCGATCTTTTCCGAATCGCTTAGCCCCCAGAAAATCATGCGAGTGCCGGGTATCACTGCTTTGGGATCTTCGAGGTACGCGGTCAGCGTTTCGCGGGTCCAGACAATGCCGGCTGATTTCATGGCATCGGAATAGTGGTAATCCTTGGTGCTGCCCGAAGCGCGTCCAAAAATGCCGTTGAGCTGCGGACCAAAAGAACCCCGTGCCGACTCCCCGACTTGATGGCAGCCACCGCATATCCGCTTGAACAGTGTCGCACCCGCTTCGGCATCGCCGGCCGCTGGTGCTTGCGTGCTGAATAGCCCCGTACTGAGTACCAGGGCGAAGGTGAGTACAGCCGCTTTCTGCATGTTTCTGCTCCCATTCATGTGTGGCTTGGCGCGAGTGAATCAACTCGCGCTCGGTTGAAACTTCTTCCTGTCAGCCGCCGGCAGCAAACCCACTCGCTGCCGGAAAAGTCTACGGAACGAATTGCCGTCTTCAGGGCTGGCGAACATGTCCAGGTCGAAATTCTCGGCATGCTTCACCCAGATCATGGGGATAGGCCGCGGGTGACGGCGTACGTCGAGCCAACCGAACGGTAAAATAATCGCCTCTGTGAGTAAGGGTCTGCAAGGTCCTGCCGATAACGACAAGGCGTCACGCTCGTTTGCCGCCGTTTTATGGACCCGAAAGCCTTAGCAGGGACTTTACATGCGCCACCTCAGACACCTTACTTCCCCTCTGAATCAGCAAAAGATCGCTGGCGTCACCTTCCATTTCGATCCGTCTGACCAGAACGAACTGGTGACTGTGCTTCAGCGTTTTTTTGCCAAGCCGGATCAACATGCCTTGCTGGATATTCCCGAGGAAACCCGCAGCGTGTTCCTGCTCGAAGGTGAGCGCAAATGGGTGTTGAAACACAACCGCCTGATCCACTGGAAAAAGCAACTGCAGAATTTCCTGGGCCTCAAGCGTGTGTTCGGGCTGCATGACCTGACCAACGAATTCATCAATCTGTCGGTGGTGTCCGCCAAGTCAGAATCGTCGCCGAGAGTGGCCGCATTCGGCCATGTCGGACGATTTCCGTTTCTCAAAGAAGAGTATTTGCTGGTCAGCTTTTTCGACAACCATTGCAGTGTCGATGACCGGCTGATCGCCCAACCCGAACAGGCGCAAACGCTGCTGTTGGACATCTTCCAATTGTTTGGGCAGACGCTGGTCGAGGGGTTTGTTCACATGGACCCGCACCCCAAGAACATCCTGATTGGCCCGGATGGCAGGCTGCGCCTGATCGATTTCGAATGCTGTGCGCATTCGGTGCTGGATCACGACTTCAGCCTGGGGTTTCTGCTGGGTTACTTCTATCGTTTCTGGTTCAACACGTTCATTTCGGTTGAACACTACAACGAGTGCTGTGAACGCTACCTGAAGGATCAGCACCCGCCATTGAACCGGGAAGTTTTCCAGGCGGTGTATGCGCGCTTTCGCGACCGTGATGTGTCACGGAGCACGCGTTACCGCATCCTCACGTGCCCCAAGGCCCAAGCTGCATTCCTGCACGCGCTGAGGTAACCGGCAGCGGTTGACTCAGCCTTGCTTCAAATCGAGGCAGTAGGTGTAGTAACCCGTATCGCGCACATAGCCCAAGGATTCGTACAAGCGTTGCGCGCCGACGTTGTCCGTGGCCGTTTCCAGCACCATACCTTTGGCGCCGGTCAACAGCGCAAAGGCTCGCGCGGTGTTCATCAGCAACCTGCCTACCCCTTGCCCTCGGGCGGCAGGTGTTGTGAAGAGGTCGCCGAGCAGCCAGGTGCGGTGTGCGTCGATGGAGGAGAACGTCGGGAACAACTGGACGAAACCCAGCGCCTCGCCGCTGGGAGCCTGGGCGAAGAAGATCGCGGATTCGTCCCGGGCGATGCGCTCGGCGATAAACGCGCGAGACTGCGCCAGGTTCGGTGGCTGGCCGTAGAAGCCTCGATAGGCGTCGAAGAGGCTGGTGATTTTATCGATGTGGGATGCGTCGGCGCGTAGGGCCTGGATGTCCATGGATGTCGTCTCCGTACGAAAGCTGTCGAAAGCGCCTGAGGCTGATCAGCCTGGAAGTCTAGCACCGGGTATTCAATTGTCCCGGACTGACTGGACAGCAAGCGCTGAAGTCCTGGCCAGCAGGTAGTAGAGGATGCCCGGCACCACCAGACCCACAATCCACGAAATATCGACACCGCCGAGTTGCGCGACCATCGGCCCGGAGTAGAAGTGAGTATCGACGAAGGGCAACTGGATCAATACACCGAGGACATACACGCTGATCCCGCGCATGTTCCAGCGGCCATAACGACCCGCCGGGTCAGACAGTGCCGCAATGTCATAGCGCTCCTTGTTGATGAAGTAGTAATCCACCAGATTGATCGCGCTCCACGGCGTGAAGAAGGTCAGCAAAAACAGAATGAAATACTTGAAGGCGTTGAGAAACGAGTGCTGGCCCAGCAGCGCGAGCGTGGTGGACGCCGCGACAATCACCAACACAAACACCATGCGCTGCCTGGCGGAGATCTCGAGACGACTGCGAAAGCCACTGATGATCGTGGCCACGCACATGAAGCTGCCATAAGCGTTGAGCGTGGACACCGTGACCTTGCCGAACACCACGCTCAAGTACAGCAGGGACGCCATCACACCGGTGCTGCCCAACCCGACGATAGTCGCCACTTCGTGACCGCGGAAATTCGCACCGGCCAATGCCGCCGCGAATACCCCCAGCACCATGGACGCCTGGGCGCCCAGCACCGTTCCAAGGCCAACGGCAGCAAACGTCTTCCAGGACGAGGTCTTGCTCGGCAGGTAGCGTGAGTAGTCAGCCACATAAGGGCCAAAGGCGATCTGCCAGGACGCGGAAAGGGATACTGCCAGCAGGAAAGTGCTCCAGCCGAAGTGGCGGTTCTCCAGCAACAGGCCGATATCGTTGAGCGTCATCAACCGGGTAAACAGATAGACGAAGGCAATGATGCCCAGCACGCTGGCCACCCTGCCGACCAGGTGGATAACCCGGTAACCGAAGATCGTCAGAAACGCGATGCAGGTGGCAAAAATCAGGATGCCGGCGCTGTCGCTGACAGGGATCAACTGGGCAATGGCCTGCCCTGACAGTACCGCGCCGGTGGCGCTGAAACCGAGGTACATCAGGCACACCAGCACAATCGGGATGGCCGCCCCATAGACCCCGAACTGCACACGACTGGAGATCATCTGCGGCAGCCCGAGCTTCGGCCCTTGTGCCGCGTGCAGGGCAACCACCGCACCGCCGAGCACCTGGCCGATCAGCAAGCCAATGAGTGACCAGAACACATCACCGCCCAGCACCACGGCCAGGGCGCCGGTGACGATCGCCGTGATTTGCAGGTTGGCGCCGAGCCACAGGGTGAACTGGCTGTAGAGGCTGCCATGACGCTCGGCCTCGGGAATGTAATCGATCGAACGTGTCTCGATCAGGGGACTTCGCTGCTGACTATCGCTGACCTTGGTCATTTACGGTGTTCTCTTCTTATGGGTAGGCGCTAAATGCCAATCAGTGAATTGATTTGAGCGACGACTCACTCTTTGTAGCAGCTGGCGCAGCCTGCGTTCGGCTGCGAAGCAGTCGTAAAATCAGAACACGCGATATGTCAGGTAGACCGCATATATCGGATCGACGACTGCTCCGCAGCCGAACGCAGGCTGCGCCAGCTGCTACAGATCGCATTACGGCTTAACTGACGGGCATTGGGGCTGACTGTTGCTTTTATTGTTGTTCAGTCACGGCGACTTGAGCCGGCCGCTGATCAAGACCCACGAACGGCGCCTTGGCCCACACGACCTTGCCGCCGACCACGGTCATCAGCACCTCGTTGCGTGCCAGCTCATCCTCGGGCACTTGCATGAAGTTCTTGTCCAGGACGATCACGTCGGCGAACTTGCCGACCTCGACCGAACCGACAACAGCGTCCAGTTTCAACTGCTCGGCCGCGTTCATGGTGATGGTGCGCAGCACTTCAGTGCGCGACAGCGCCGGGTCGGCATTCAGCCTGCCCGCATACTTGGGACCGTAGCTGTGCGGGTTCAGTGGATCGCCTGAGCGGGTGACCCCGACCTTCAGTGCGAGGAATTCGTCGAGCGGGTCGACGGGCCAGTCGCTGCCATACGCAACACGCCCGCCGGCACGAGCGATGCTGCCGGATGGCTCCATACGGGCAAAGCGCGCAGGCCCGAGATGATCGCTGGTGCCGTCGACCGTGGACGGCGCCTGCTGCGCCCACTGGAAGGACATGTTGGCGGTCACGTCGAGCGCCTTGAAGCGCGCATAGTCGGCGGGGTCCACCGACTCGTTGTGCGTAATGGCTGGGCGGAAGCCATTGCCCGGCAGTTGCTGGCGCACGTATTCGATGCCGTTCAGTGAGTCACGCACCGCTCGGTCTCCGGTGGCATGAAGGTGCGGATCGAGGCCGGCCTGGACGGCCTTCAGCAGCAGAGAGTTGAGCACTTGCGGCGGGAAATACAGCTCACCGACATTCTTGCCTGACGTCCATTTGGGCGCTGCATCGGTTCCGGCATTGCGCAGGTACGGCGTCAACATCGCACCCGTGTCCGCCGGCGCGTTGATGATGCCATCCATGAATAATTTGACGTGACGCATGCTCACGCCCGGCGCGGGTTTCGCATCGCCCTGGTCGTAAGTCGTGGCCAACGCCTTGGCCTCGGCGATGGTTTTCGCCGGGTCTGCAGCCGCGGCGGCAGGGTCCAGTTTGATCGCCAGCAAGGCCCGGGCGGTCAGCTCGCCCGACTGCTGCAAGGCGGTGAAAGCTTTGCCATTTTCAGGCCCCGACAGGGCATCGAAGAAACTGGTGATGCCTTGCTGGCGCAGGGCGTCGAGCGCCGCACGGGTCTGCTTGAGTTTTTCTGCGTCGGTGGCTGGCGGAACCACCGAGGCCATGGCATCGGCAGCGCCGTCTTCGCAAATGCCGGTCGGGTTGCCGGCGCTGTCGCGCACATACTTGCCATCACCGGGATTGGCCGTGTGCTTGCTGATGCCAGCCACTTCCAGGCCGCGAGAGTTGGTCAGCACGGTATGGAAATCAGTGGACCGAACCTGAATCGGTCGATCGGTCTTGAGCGCATCCAGCGTCGATTTGTCCGGGTCGCCGTCAAGTCCGTCCATGCCCATGCGATCCCAACTGCCCACTTCCAGCCAGACATCGGGGCCTTTGCCCTTGTCGGCATCCAGGCACGCCTGAATGGTTTCCTGGAAAACCTTGCGGGTCATCGTCTGATATTTCAGGTCGCACAGCGTCATGGCGCGGCCGCCGTCCCCCGGATGCATGTGTGCATCGATGAAGCCCGGCATCACCATGCGTCCCGCCAGATCGATCAGCTGCGTCTGCTTGCCGATGTACGAAGAAACGCCTTCATCGCTGCCGACATACACGATCTTCCCGCCCGAGACGGCGATCGCCTGCTGCACGGAATTCTGGCCGTCGACGGTGTAGACATAGCCGTTGCGCATCACCCTGTCAGCGGGTGTCGAACCCTGCGTCTGACACCCCACCAGTGCCATGCAGGAAAATGCCGTTGTCACGCCAACGGCGATAAATAGCCTGGAAAATTTCAAATGCCTCACCTCTGTTTTTATAGTTTTAGAAGTGCCCGAACAGACTGCCGTGCAAACCCCTGATATGCAGGGCATACCCTATAGAGCACGGCGCTCGGATAGACCTCCACAAATGAGGAGGGGTAAGGCGATTAGTTGGAAATACCGCGGGTTAATCGCGGCGCGTTGCGTCCGCAAGCGAGGTCGAAGAACGCAGGACAGAACCCAGTTCCACCTTGCTCTTCACACCGAGCAGCAAGTAGCAATTGCGCAGATAAGTGCGCACTGTCGCAGGGCTCAAGGCAAGGATCTTGGCAATTTCCTTATAGGAATGGCCCGCCGCGAACAGCCTCGCGGCAGTGCGCTCGCGAGGCGCCAGCACCGCCCCGCGCGACTGTGTTTCGAGCGACAGAACGACATGCTCGGCGTTAGGGATCAGTGTCAGTGCGCAGCGACCCAGGCGCATGACGCAAGGTGCCTTTTGCAGCTGCGCGATCACATCAAAGGGAAGCATTGAACCACTCCACCCAGGCAACTCGCGCTGAATGGTGGCGCACAGCCTTGCTCCCACGTACAGCAAACTGCCGTCCATACGCGCGACCCCGAAGTCAGTCGCCCCGTTGCCCGTATCGAAGCGGATCATGTCCTGCACCTGAAAGCGCCACAGCTGCAACAGATGGTCGCAGAACGCCGAAAACAACCCGGCTTCGCTGTCATTGAACGCCGCAGCATCACTGCCACGGTAGAGACAGACAAAGAACATCAAGCCGCTTTCGGGCAACTCGAAGGTGATGCACATCAGGTGGTAGAGGTCGTGGCGCCGAGCGAACGCATCCACGTTTTCATCCGGGTCGGTGAACCCGCTGTCGCGCACGACCTCGCCGGGTTGGCTCAAGGTGTCATGGGAGAATTTGTCGCTGCCCGCACTCTTGTGCCATTCGGCGGCAAACGACTCCGGCAGATTGATTCGCCCGTGCATCCAGCTTTTGGGCGGAGCATCGGCGCCTGATGCGGACATCTCGCCCCACCAGGCTGACGCGAAGGGCACCAACTGATGGAAGGCTTGCAGGCCGTCAGCGATGAATTGGGAGGCGCCGCGATCTCGGGCAAGACGACCCAGCTGGAGCACGCACAGATTGAATGCTTTCAGCGTTGCCATCGACGTATTGCCGCCAACTTCGTCACCCTCCTCCATTGATGTGATCCTGATTGCTACGTGGCGTATTAATTTGACGATGCCATAGGCTCGGTTATGGCGTCCAGCGCGATACAGCTATCCAGATAAAACCTTCGCCGGATTGAGAACTGAGTATGCTTGGTAGCCTCTGAATCCCCATTGAAAAGGAGTTCGAATGAAAACGGATTGGCAGCAAATTCGAGAAATGATGAACACTGTCATCGACAGCTGTGAGCAGATCGAAGCGGCAGGTTACTGCGAAGAACATCGCGCCGCGACCGTGGCTATCAAAGGCGTCGATTACTCCGTTCAGGAGTTCTTGATCAGTGCCTGGACACTGCCTGAGAACATTCGCTATCAGATTATTCGTGAGCGGCATGAGGCCGGGAGTAACCTCCCTTACGTACCGGAAGCAGCTCGTATTCTGGTTGCCATGGCGCAGGCTGGCGCAGAGTTGGTCGGGGCTTACGACGTTGCTCCCGCCAAGAAAGCCATTGAAGGGATGAATCATTGGTACAAAACGTATGCGGTGCCTCATGTGACGACAGCTATTAAGCGCGTAAAGAACCAACCTGACGCGTAGCGCAGAACCAGTGCCGATAAAGTGCTGGCAACTCTACGTGATGTGGTGAGCGCTTTTTTGACTGAGCTGATCGAGATTTTCGGGGCAGCGTAAGCGTTAACCGGCGCGAGCCCCCCACAATTATCGGCTCAAGGCATCAAGTCCAGCGGTAACGTCTCGTCTTTCGCTCGCTCGTCGTACCAACGCTTCAATGACTCAGGCAAGCGACCTTGCCAGCCCGGTACGTTGGTGTAGTAACGAGCCCTTTCAGCTGATGTTGTCAGCGCATTGATTGCGTTGTTTCAGCCACTGGCGTTGATCCGCCTTCAGCGCCTTGGGATCGGCGACCTCAGGCAGCGTCGAACTCCAGAGTGCGCCCAGTTTTCGGTCAAGATCCGAGGTGTAGGGGTCCGCACAGATGGCTTTTTCGCTGACGTTGGCGGCGCTGTCGAAGTTGAAGCTGCTGGCGTGGGCAGCTGCGGACAAGAAGACAGGCATCAACAGGAAAGCGTAAGGGGTCTTGAAACGAGAAAACGTTGAGGGCATCGACAGATTCCATTCTATGGGCGGCGCCAGTATGCCCAAGTCCATGAGCGCGGGCATTTGAAAACGATGGATCGGTGGTGCTTTGCAACCCGGCGCTCGCTCACCACACACGTGGTGAGCGTTTTCAGGTGGTCGTGCGGCGGTTGCAGACAGATTGAATTAAAACCGGCGCCTTGCGGGCGCCGGTTGTATTTTCAATGCTTAGAGATTTTTTGCCATCGTCTCGGTGATGGCTTTTAAACCTTGTTGGGTGCTCTCCTTCCAGTCGTTTTCGGTGACGACCTGCACGCCTTCGCGGTTCTGCCTCACGATTTCGACAGCCGGGGACGCGTTGCCTGTTTCCACTTTCAGGTGAAGCTTGTTGTTCACGCCTGCTGTGAGGAAACCTGGCGACATCCACGACCAGAACTCAATGACATGCACGGTGACGGCTTGGGTATCGGCAGTCTTTTCACCGCTCTGGACAACGCGATAGCCCGCTTGGCCATAGGCCGCGGCAATGCTCTTGGCGATCAGGTCGCTGAGCTTGGTGCCTTCTGGCAACAACACATCACCCAGCGCCATGCCGTAGCCGTTGCGTTTACGGGCGATAGCACGCTCGGTGATGGTTTTGTCGGTGATCTCGCCATCCTTGAGGGACGGAATCTCGGGAATTTCAGGTTTGAGTTCGAAGCGGCGCTCGTCGAGCACCGTGATAGCGACTTTCTGGCCATTGCCGTTCGCGGCTTGAGGTGCGTCTACGCCGACTACCGAACGACTGGTCACGCACCCGAACAAGGCGGTCGTAGCCAACAACAAGCAGGCGAGTTTCAGGTATTTCATGACGACTCCGGTCATTGTGATCAGTCCATTTTTCGATTCAGGAAGGCAAGCAGGTTTCGCGCGCCCTCGCTGTCGAGCCCCGATGTAAAAACCGGGGCTTGCGAAGGCATTAAGTGAATCGGCAGCGCGGCGGAAATCGTGAGCGAGGGGACACGATTTTTGTTTAAAAGGACGAAGCCGGTTTTAAACGCGGATGTCGCTGACCGGGACTACGTCGATCCGCGCCACGGGCCCCGTCAAGTGCGCCAAGTCTGCGTTGTGCTCGGCGATGATGTCTTCGGCGGCGAGGTTGCCGTTGTCGACGGTGGAATGTGCATCGGCGGCGAGCACCACGTCATAGCCCTGGGTCAGGGCCTGACGGACGGTGGCATTGACGCAATAGTCGGTTTGCAGGCCGCAGATGATCAGGCGGTCAACGTCCTTATGTTTCAGCAATTGCAGCAGGTTGGTCTGGTAGAACGAATCCGGGGTGGTTTTGCGTACGCGCAAGTCATGGGATGACGTTTCCAGCCCCTCAGCCAACTGCCAGCCTTCAGAACCATGTTGCAGCAGCTCGCCCTTTTCTTCGTGCTGGATGAGGATAACCGGGATATTGGCATCTCGGGCTCTGGTACTGAGGTCGTTGATGTTCTCGATAACGCGCTTGATCTCAAAACACTCGTACTCGCCAGTGCACAAGGCGTGCTGGACGTCGATGATCAGCAGTGCGGTAGCCATGGTCCCTTCCTTGAAAAGTCAGTGGATCAGGGGACGAAAAATAGATCCGTCCCCTTTGAAAAACAACCCTCAATAACCGAGCGACAACCCGGTATTACGACGTGGGTCGTTCGCCCCATAGAAACGGTTCTTGCCGACCGGTTTGCCTTCCAGCGAAGGCGCGCCGACCAGAATCGCCGCCACATGGTTGGCGTCCTGTGGCCCGGCAAACTTGTGCCCCCAACTTTCGAGCATCTTCACCGTATCCGGACTGGTGGTGAAGGTCTCCAGGTTGGTCTCTTCCGGCAACCACTGCTGGTGGAAACGCGGTGCATCAACCGCTTCCTGGATGTTCATGCCGTAATCGATCACGTTGAGCATCGTCAGCAAGGTCGCGGTGATGATGCGACTGCCACCGGGAGTGCCGACGACCATCACGACTTTGCCGTCCTTGGTGACGATGGTCGGGCTCATGGACGACAGCGGTGCCTTGCCGGGAGCGATGACATTGGCCTCCCCTTGCACCAGGCCGTACATGTTCGGCACGCCGATTTTCGAGGTGAAGTCATCCATCTCGTCGTTGAGAATGACCCCGGTTTTGCTGGCCATGACGCCGGCGCCGAACCAGTCGTTCAGGGTGTAAGTCACCGAGACCGCGTTGCCCCACTTGTCGACGATGGAATAATGGGTGGTGTTGCTGCCTTCATGTGGCGCTACGCCGGGTTTGAGCTCGCGGGACACGCCGGCCTTTTGCGGATCGATGGCGGTGCGGAGTTTGGTGGCGTAGTTTTTATCCAGCAGATGAGCGATCGGGTTCTTCACAAAATCCGGGTCGCCCAGGTAGCTGTTGCGGTCCACGTAGGCATGACGCATCGCTTCAATCTGGTAGTGCATGCTCTGGGCCGAATGATAGCCCAGGTCTTTCATCGGATAGCCTTCGAGGATGTTCATGATCTCGCAAATCACAACGCCGCCGGAACTTGGCGGCGGTGCCGAGACCACATGGTAACCGCGGTAATCGCATTCGATCGGGGCCAGTTCGCGGGTCTTGTATTTGTCGAGGTCGGCCTGAGTGATGATGCCCTTGTTGGCCTGACTGGAGGTGACGATGGCGTCGGCCACCCAACCTTTATAGAAACCGTCGGCACCCTTCTCGGAAATTTCCCGCAGGGTTTTGCCGAGGTCTTTTTGCACCAGTTTCTGGCCGACCTGCATCGGCTCGCCGTTGCTCAGGAAGATCGAGCCGGAATCGCGCATGTCCTTTTTGAAGACGTCGGTGGCGTACTCCAGCAACTCGACATCGCCCTGCTCCAGCTCAAATCCGTCTTCGGCGAGCTTGATGGCCGGGGCGATGACTTCCTTGCGGGGTTTGGTGCCGTATTTCTCCAGCGCCAGTTCCATGCCCGACACGGTGCCGGGCACGCCAACGGCCAGATGGCCACGGGTGCTCAGGTCAGGGACGACATTGCCCTCCTTGTCGAGGTACATGTCTGCGGTGGCGGCCAGCGGTGCTTTTTCGCGGAAGTCGAGGAAGGTCTTGCGCCCGTCCGCCAACTGAATGGTCATGAAACCGCCGCCGCCCAGGTTGCCCGCCGCGGGATAAACCACCGCCAGCGCGTAACCGACCGCGACTGCGGCATCGACGGCGTTGCCGCCGTTCTTGAGCACATCGACGCCCACCTGACTGGCCAGATGCTGCGCGGTGACAACCATGCCGTTTTCGGCCGCGACCGGCGCCACGGAGGCCGCGTAAGCACTGAGGCAGCTGAGCGCCAACGAGGTCGCAATCAGCGATTTGGCAAAAGGTTCGAACTTCATGAGTCGGTCTCTTCTTGTTTTTAAGTAGGAAAACGCTTCAAGAGCAGTACGCAGTATGGCCCGGATTACGTATTGCGCCTCCCGGTCGAGGCAGTATGCTTGGCCGCTGTTCAACCTTTTGCGGAGTCCGCCGGTATGAGTTACACCTTCACCACCTTGGCGTCTCCGGTCGGCGAGTTAAAGCTGGTCGCGAACGGCTCGCGACTGGCAGCCATCCTCTGGGAAAACGACAAACCGGGTCGGGTAAGGCTTGGGCCGATGACAGAAGCGCCGGACAATCCGATCCTTGTGCGCACCACTCAGCAATTGCAGGAGTACTTCGCCGGTACGCGGAACCGTTTTGATCTCGAACTGGATTTTTCAGGGACGGAATTTCAGAAACAGGTGTGGGAAGCACTACTGAGCATCCCTTTTGGCGAGACCCGTAGCTACAGCGAGATTGCCCGGCAAATCGGCAATCCCAGCGCGGTGCGAGCGGTAGGTGCGGCGAATGGCAAGAATCCGCTTTCGATTGTTGCGCCGTGTCATCGGGTGATTGGCGCTTCGGGGAAGTTGACGGGGTTTGCCGGTGGACTAGAGGCGAAGGAACGGCTGCTGACGCTGGAGGGTTGCGAGTGGTCAGGAGCCGGCAGGACTGGCGATTTGTTCTGATCAGCCGTAACGCGACCTGTAGCAGCTGTCGAGCCCGCGAGGCTGCGTCCGGCTGCGAAGCAGTCATAAAGCTGTTCCGGGTAAACCGTGGTGCCTGAGTTTGCGACTGCTGCGCAGTCGGACGCAGCCTCGCAGGCTCGACAGCTGCTACATTGATTAGCCCGCCGTGAAAATATTTTTCATCGCCGCATACTGCAACAGCATGATGGTCTTCGCATCGCAGATTTCCCCGCGATAAAACGCCTCAAGTGCGTCGTCGAATTTCCACTCCAGCACTTCCAGTTCCTCGGTCTCCTCTTCCAGTCCGCCGCCATCGCTGACCTTAGACGCGGCATCGTACTCAGCGATGAAGAAGTGCAGTTTTTCAGTCACCGAACCAGGGCTCATGTAGGCCTCGAACACCTTGTGCACATGGTGCACGCGATAACCGGTTTCTTCCTCCGCTTCTTCGCGGATGCGCTCTTCAGGCGCCGCACCTTCGAGCAGCCCCGCCGCCACTTCGATCAGCAAGCCATCGTGGCCGTTGACAAACACTGGCAATCTGAATTGCCGGGTCAGCACGACGGTTTTCTTTTCGCGGTTGAACAGCAGAATCGCCGCGCCGTTGCCCCGGTCGTAGACCTCGCGGGTCTGGCGCTGCCATTCGCCGTTGTTGCGCAGGTAATCGAAGGTGATTTTCTTGAGCAGGTACCAGTCGTGGGACAACACCTGGGACTCGATGAGGTTGACCCGCTCGGCTGTGTTCGACATGACAACGCATCCCTTTTTCGTCGGAAGGCGCACATGTTAGGCGAAAACGAAAGCCTGGCGCTAAGAAAGCTGGGCCTTGTATTCCTTCACATATTGCCCCGCCAGCGTCTCTTTCTGTTTGTCGTCGAGTAGCTTGCCGGCCATCTGGAAGAACTTCTGCTCTTCCTCTTCCATGTGGTGATTGACCTTCTCGGCGAGCTTCTTCGCGACGGCCAGCCAAGCCGGACTGGACATCTCGGTCTCGTCCAGCGTTTCCATCATTTCGTCCATCTCGTGGTGTTCGGCAATCGCATGGCGACTGAGGTCGACGCCGTTGTCAAACTCCATCAGCGGGATGTAGAAATGGCGCTCTTCAGCGGTTTCGTGGGCCTGAAGTTCGGACTTGAACCGCTGGTAAGCCTCGACCCGCTCCGGGGTATCGCCGTTGGTCTGGATCAGCGCATCGGCGTAGGCGCGTTGGCGGTCATGGCTTTCGCGCAAGGCTTCAAAAATATTCACGGATTGTCCTCATAGGCCGCGTTCTGGAATGACGCTGTTTAGGCTAGACATCCGGGGGAGGACGACGGTTCCACTCGTTCTCAGGGAATAGAACAAGGCCTCGTAGGAGCAAAGCTTGCTCGCGATGAACGATAACGCGGTGTGTCAGTAAATACGCCATCGCGGGCAAGTCGGACCGCCGCATCGCTCGCTCCTACAGGGATATGCGTCAGTCCAAAGGATCAGAGGCAGGTCGCCAGCGCCGCGAGTCGGCGCTTGGCCACAAAGTCGTCACGTTGCGCGTAATAATTCAGCACGGTTGCGGAAGCGTCAGTCGTCACGTCCACAAAGGACTCGGCCGACCGCGTGTAAACGGTGGAACCACCCTTTTTGCCAGGCTGCAAATACGCGCCCGCATCGACCCCGAACACCGCCTCGTCCTGCCAGGAAAACTGCACACACTGGGCGACGACTTTTTCCGGCTTGTCCGACGTCAGGGTTTTGTACGGGGTTCCAGTGCGGGCATCGTTCATCGCCGAGCCGGCGCATCCCGCCAGCAACGTTACGGCCAGCGCCACCATCAGAATTCGCATTGCGTTCGCTCATCAAGAAAAAGCGGACTGTATCACCGCGGCACGGCGTATCGTTCTGCTTTACTTCATTTATACCGCGACACCGAGTGACGATTCGCGCACCCTGTCGCGCCATCAACGCCGCATCGCCCATATTTCCGGGCTCATTTTTTGGAAAGGCCATGACACCCAACGCCGAATATTACAAACCGACCGCTGAATATGCCGACAAGCTGATCAGCCAGATCGGTCAGACGCCGTCCTGGATTGCCAAGCGAATTGGCGTCACCGACAAGCGGATTCGTTACATCCTTGACGGCGAAAGAACCGTCAAAGGTGAAACCACGCCGATTCAAATGACGTATCCCGAGCAGTTTGCCCTTGAGGGCCTGGCAGCAGCGGCCAAGGCCAGCAAGAAGCAATCTTCGTAACCCGGCCTCAAGGAGCGACCATGGCGGCAACCGAACAGCAACACGAGCAAGCGCTGAAGAAGTTTCTCGATGTGCGCCCTGAACTGCGCGTCGAACTCGACAATCTCAACCCTCTGTTGGCTCAGGCCAAGGGCGAGACCGCGGCGCAGTACCGCGAGGAGCGCTTGAACGAAGCGTTTGAAACCGAGGCCGAGCACCTGGGATTGTTTGCCTGGGAGCTGACGCTGCAACTGACCGCGGCGACGCCCGAGGACTATCAGGTACAACGCCTGGAAGTGCACAAGGAAGTGGCCGAGATGGCCGGCATGGACTGGCTGGAGTATTGCGAGTTATATGGATTGAGTAAGTGACCATCGCGGTCGCTGCCTGAGGACGACCTTCGCTGATGTTGCCATCCCTTTCAACTGACCGCGCCAGCCCAGGCCATCTGCATACCCGGAAATGGCGGGGACGCATCGGCATGTCGCTGGTGGCCAGCCTCTCGGTGCTCGCTGGCATGACTGACGCCATCGGCTTCATGGCCAGCGGCGATTTCGTCTCGTTCATGAGCGGCAACACCACCCGCCTCGCCGTCGCCATCAGCGATGGCGACCTGGGCCTGACCTTGCGCCTGATGATACTCGTTGGCACCTTCGTCGTCGGCAACGCCTTGGGTATCGTCGTCAGCCGCCTCGGCGGCCGTCGGGCGCTGCCCTTGCTGCTGTGCATCGCCACGCTGCTGTGTGGGGCTGCGGCCTGGCCTTATGAGGAACAATTGCCGGCGTTGCTGGCGGCGATCATCGCCATGGGCATGCTCAATGCCGCCGTCGAAGAAGTGAACGGCCTGCCGGTCGGCCTGACCTACGTCACCGGCGCCCTGTCGCGCTTCGGCCGTGGGCTGGGACGCTGGATGCTCGGCGAACGTCGCAACGGTTGGCGCGTGCAACTGATCCCCTGGACCGGGATGTTTGCTGGCGCGGTCATCGGCGCCGTGCTGGAACATCACTTGGGGCTCAGCGCCTTGTTTGTCAGCGGTCTGCTGGCCGGCGCCATCGGGCTGCTGTCGCTGAAAATTCCGCGGCGTTGGCAGTTGGGGTATATGCCGCGCTGATCTTGACATGATCGTTCCCACGCTCTGCGTGGGAATGCTGCCCGGGACGCTCTGCGTCCCAAGCGGACGCAGAGCGTCCAATGAGGCATTCCCACGCGGAGCGTGGGAACGATCAGTGAATTCAGTGGGTGCAGCGATGGGTCTCGAGGAAAACGCCCTTCGCCGCCCCGGCGATAAAGCATTATCATGGCCGCAGTTTTGCTGATCGAGTCCGTCATGAAGTTCGCCATCGCGCTGTTTTCCGCCGCCCATGCGCCCTCCTCGCGCCGCGCCTTGCTGTTCGCCCAAGCCGCGCTGGCCGGCGGGCATGAGATTGTCCGGCTGTTTTTCTATCAGGACGGCGTCTACAACGCCTCCGCAAGCGTAGTCACGCCGCAGGATGAGCTGGACTTGCCCAAGCAATGGCGCAACTTCGTCACCGAGCATCAACTGGACGGTGTCGTGTGCATCGCCGCGGCCCTGCGCCGTGGTGTGTTGAACGAAGAAGAAGCCGGACGCTATCAGCGTGAAGCCGTTGCTGTAGGCGCGCCGTGGGAATTGTCCGGACTCGGCCAGTTGCATGATGCGGTGCAGGACGCTGACCGTCTGATCTGTTTCGGAGGCGCGTGAGATGCCTAAATCCTTGCTGATTATCAGCCGACAGGCGCCATGGTCCGGACCGAGTGCGCGGGAAGCGCTGGACATCGTGCTGGCCGGCGGTGCGTTCGACCTGCCGATCGGCCTGCTGTTTCTCGATGACGGGGTGTTTCAGCTCGCCGCGCAACAGGATGCCAAGGCCCTCCAGCAGAAGGACCTGAGCGCCAACCTGCAAGCCTTGCCGATGTTCGGTGTCGAAGACCTTTTCGTCTGTGGCGCCAGTGCTGCAGAACGGGGTCTGGACCCGGCCGGTTTAGCGCTGGAAGACGCTCAAGTGCTGGCCGCACACGAAATCACCGCACTTATTGACCGTTACGACCAGGTGATTACCCTCTGATGTCGACTTTGCATGTGTTGTCTCATTCCCCGTTCGGCGACGATCGCCTGACCAGTTGCTTGCGCGTGATTGGCGCTGGCGATGCGCTGCTGCTGTCTGGCGATGCGGCGTATGCCTTACAACCGGGCACCGCACCTTTCAGCACGCTGAGCGCCCGCAGTCTGAAACTGTTCGTGTTGGCCGAAGACGCTCAGGCCCGGGCGCTGGTTACTCCGGATTGGGCCACAGCCATCGATTACCCGGCCTTCGTCGAGCTGTCGATTCACTACGACAAGGTCAACAGTTGGCTATGAACTCCCTGACGGTCGGCGCACGCGCCATCGAGTTGGACAAGGACGGTTTCCTGGTAGAACTGAGCGACTGGTCCTTTGAGGTGGCCAGCGCCCTGGCCGCCGCCGAAGACATCGAGTTGAGCCCTGAACACTGGGAAATTCTCGAACTGCTGCGCAATTTTTACGACGAATTCCAGTTGTCGCCGGCCACCCGCCCGCTGATCAAGTACACCGCATTGAAGCTGGGCCCGGACAAGGGCAACAGCCTGCACCTGAACCGACTGTTCAAAGGCACCCCTGCCAAACTCGCCGCAAAACTGGCGGGCCTGCCCAAACCGACGAATTGCTTATGACCGATTACCCAGCGCTGACCCTCGAAACACCCGCCGAACATCCGTTCGCCCCGTTCGTGCGGATCCTCGGCAAAGGCAAACGCGGGGCTCGCGACTTGACCCGCGAGGAAGCCCGCGAAGCGATGGGCATGGTGCTCGACCACAAAGTCGAAGACACCCAGCTCGGCGCCTTCCTGATGCTGTTGCGGCACAAGGAAGAAAGCGCCGAGGAGATGGCGGGCTTTACCGAAGCGTTGCGCGAACGTCTCAATTCTCCAGCACTGGCAGTTGATCTGGACTGGCCGACGTATGCCGGCAAGAAACGTCATCTGCCGTGGTATCTGCTGGCGGCCAAGTGCCTGGCGCAAAATGGTCTGCGCATCTTCATGCACGGCGGCGGCGCGCACACGGCGGGTCGGCTGTATAGCGAACAGCTGCTGGATGAGTTGAAGATTCCGTTGTGCCGCGACTGGCAGCAGGTGGGTGTGGCGCTGGATAACGGCGGACTGGCCTTCATGCCGCTGGTGGATTGGGCGCCGCAACTTCAGCGCATGATCGACCTGCGCAACACCCTGGGCCTGCGTTCGCCGATCCACTCCCTGGCGCGGATTCTCAATCCGTTGGGTGCTCGCTGTGGCCTGCAAAGCATTTTCCACCCCGGTTACCAGGCTGTGCATCGCGATGCCAGCGGCTTGCTCGGCGATACCGCGATCGTGGTGAAAGGCGACGGCGGCGAAATCGAGATCAACCCGGACGCCGACAGTCATCTGTACGGCACCACGGGCGGCGAAAGCTGGGATGAGGAATGGCCGCAACTGTCGAGCCAGCGCCACGTCAAACCGGCCGCGCTCGATCCCGGACACCTGAAAGCCGTGTGGCGTGGCGACGTGGTCGACAGCTACCCGCAAATGGCGCTGATCTCGACCATGGCCCTGGCCTTGCGGGGCCTCGGTCAAACCCGCGAAAGCGCCTTCGAAACCGCCCAGCAGTACTGGGATGCTCGGGACAGATCGATTTAACCGATCATAAGCGCCAAACCTTTGCGCTTTTTTATCGAACCTATGCGAATAGACTTCTCTCCAATGCTTACTGGTTGAGGAGTCTAGAACATGGGTTTGTTGGTTGAAGGTCGCTGGCATGACCAGTGGTATGAAAGCAGCAAGGACGGCGCGTTCCAGCGTGAACAGGCGCAGCGTCGCCACTGGCTGACCGCCGACGGCAAACCCGGCCCGACCGGTGTCGGTGGTTTTGCGGCCGAGGCCGGGCGCTATCATCTCTATGTGTCCCTCGCCTGTCCGTGGGCGCACCGCACGCTGATCCTGCGCAAACTCAAAGGTCTCGATAGCTTTATCGATGTGTCAGTGGTCAGTTGGCTAATGCTGGAAAACGGCTGGACCTTCGACCAGAACCTCGGATCGACCGGCGACAAGCTCGATCACTTCGACTTCATGCACCAGCGCTATACCGCCGATACTGCCGACTACACCGGCCGCGTCACGGTGCCATTGCTCTGGGACAAACAGCAGAATCGCATCGTTAACAATGAATCGGCGGAGATCATCCGCATGTTCAATGGCGCCTTCGATGATTTGACGGGTAATGACCTGGATTTCTACCCGGCGCCGCTGCGGGGCGAGATCGACGCGCTGAACGAACGGATTTATCCGGCGGTGAACAATGGTGTGTACCGCGCCGGGTTTGCCACGTCGCAGAAAGCCTATGAAGAGGCGTTCGATGATGTGTTTGCCGAGCTGGATCGGCTGGAGCTGCTGTTAGGCGAGAATCGTTACTTAGTCGGTGAATACCTGACAGAAGCGGACATTCGGCTGTTCACCACACTGATTCGCTTCGACGCGGTGTACTACGGGCACTTCAAGTGCAACCTGCGGCGAATTGCCGACTATCCGAACCTGTCGAACTGGCTACGGGAGATTTACCAGTGGCCGGGGATTGCCGAGACGGTGGATTTCGAGCACATAAAGCCTCACTACTACGGCAGCCACAAGACCATCAACCCAACGGGGGTTGTACCGAAAGGGCCGGCGCAGGATTTCACGGCACCGCATGATCGGGAGCGGCTGAGCGGGAAAGGGGTTTGGCGCAGGGCCTAAGGTGTGTGCAGCTTTTGAGGGCCCCTTCGCGGGCAAGCCTCGCTCCTACAGATCTCACCGACCGTAGGAGCGAGGCTTGCCCGCGAAGGAGGCGACTCGGTCTTCAGACCTGCGCCTGAGCCCCTTCGAACCACGCCAGTTTCTCGCGCAACTGCACCACTTCCCCAACGATCACCAGCGTCGGCGCATGCACTTCATGCTCCGCCACCAGCTGCGGCAAATTCGCCAAGGTGCCGGTAAACACCCGCTGATTGACGGTGGTGCCCTGCTGGATCAACGCCGCCGGCGTATCCGCTGCGCGACCATGCTTGATCAATTGCTCGCAGATGATCGGCAAGCCCACCAACCCCATGTAAAACACCAGGGTTTGCGCCGGCGCAACCAGGTCGGCCCACGGCAAATCGGTGGAGCCGTCCTTCAGGTGCCCAGTGACAAAACGCACCGACTGCGCGTAATCGCGGTGCGTCAGCGGAATCCCGGCATACGCCGCGCAACCGCTGGCCGCCGTGATACCCGGCACCACCTGGAACGGAATGCCATGGGCTGCCAGCTCTTCGATCTCTTCACCGCCGCGTCCGAAGATGAACGGATCACCACCCTTCAACCGCACGACCCGCTTGCCTTGCTTGGCCAAATCCACCAATTGCTGGTTGATCTGATCCTGCGGCACAGCGTGATCGGCGCGACGCTTGCCGACGTAAACCCGTTCGGCATCGCGACGGCACAAATCCAGAATCGCGGGCGCCACCAAGCGGTCATACAGCACCACATCGGCTTGCTGCATCAAACGCAACGCGCGGAAGGTCAGCAGGTCCGGATCACCCGGCCCTGCGCCCACCAGATAAACTTCGCCGGTGGCCACAGGTGCTTCACCATTGATCTTCGCCAGCATCAAGCGCTCGGCTTCGGCGCCCTGCCCGGCCAGTTGTCGATCGGCAATCGGGCCCTGGAACACGTCTTCCCAGAACGCCCGACGCTGCTGCACATCCGGGAACAGGCGTTTGACCTGGCTGCGGAATCGCGCTGCCAGACCGGCCAATTGACCGTAGGTGGAAGGAATCCAGGTTTCCAGTTTGGCACGGATCAACCGCGCCAGCACCGGCGCGTCGCCGCCACTCGATACCGCAATGATCAAAGGGGAACGGTCGACGATCGCTGGGAAGATCACGCTGCACAAGGCCGGCGCATCCACCACGTTGACCGGCACGCAACGCCGATGGGCATCGGCGGAGACTTGCGCGTTCAGCGGTTCGTCGTCGGTGGCGGCAATGATCAGCCCGCAACCGTCCAGGTCCGCTTCGACGTAGCCACGCACCCAACACTCGCCACCGCTGCCGATAACCAGTTCACGCAGTTGCGGCTCGATTTCAGGTGCAACCACCCGCAGCAGCGCACCGGCGTCGGCCAGCAGGCGGGATTTGCGCAAGGCAATCTCCCCCCCGCCGACGACCAACACACGACTGCCGCGAAGGTTATGAAACAGCGGCAGATAGTCCATTTAGCCGATGACCTCAAGGCCACCCATGTACGGTTTCAGCACGTCCGGCACACGGATCGAGCCGTCGGCTTGCTGGTAGTTTTCCAGCACCGCCACCAGCGTACGACCGACCGCCAGGCCGGAACCGTTCAGGGTGTGAACCAGTTCAGGCTTGCCGGTTTCCGGGTTGCGGAAGCGCGCTTGCATACGACGGGCCTGGAAGTCGCCGCAGTTGGAGCACGACGAAATCTCGCGGTATTTGTCCTGGCTCGGGATCCACACTTCCAGGTCGTAGGTCTTGACCGCGCTGAAACCCATGTCGCCGGTACACAGCGCCAGGGTGCGATAAGGCAGTTCCAGCAGTTGCAGGACTTTCTCGGCGTTGGCGGTCAGGCCTTCGAGCGCTTCCATCGAAGTCGATGGCTCAACGATCTGGACCATTTCAACCTTGTCGAATTGGTGTTGACGGATCATGCCGCGAGTATCGCGACCCGACGCACCGGCTTCGCTGCGGAAGCACGGTGTGTGCGCAACGAACTTGATTGGCAGCAGTTTCGAATCGACGATTTCGCCCGCGACGATGTTGGTCAGCGACACTTCAGCAGTCGGGATCAGGTACAGATCGGCTTCGCCTTCGCGAGTGATCTTGAACAGGTCTTCTTCGAATTTCGGCAGCTGACCCGTGCCTTGCAGCGCCGGCGCTTGAACCAGATAAGGCGTGTAGGCCTCTTCGTAACCGTGTTCGCTGGTGTGCAGGTTGATCATGAATTGCGCCAGGGCGCGGTGCATACGAGCGATCGGGCCACGCAGCAGGGCGAAACGGGCGCCGGACAGCTTGGCGGCGGTTTCGAAGTCCAGCCAGCCGAACTTCTCGCCCAGGGCGACGTGGTCTTGAACGGGGAAATCGAACGCGGTCGGGGTGCCCCAGCGGCGCACTTCGACGTTGCCGTCTTCGTCATCGCCGATCGGCACGGATTCGTGCGGCAGGTTCGGGATGCCGAGCAGGATCGAATCCAGATCGGTCTGGATCCCGTCCAGCTCGACTTTACCGGCGCTCAATTCGTTCGCCATGCGCTCGACGTCGGCCATCAGCGGCGCGATGTCTTCGCCACGCTGCTTGGCCTGACCGATGGATTTGGAGCGCGCATTACGTTCAGCCTGCAGTGCTTCGGTGCGGGTCTGGACGGTCTTGCGCTGTTCTTCCAGCGCTTCGATGCGCGCAACATCCAGCGTATAGCCACGGGATGCCAGGCGGTCCGCTACGTCCTGAAGGTTGCTACGTAACAGTTTGGAATCGAGCATGTCGGTCTCTCGTTATCAAAGTTTGGTCAAGGACAGGCCAGCCCAGGTAGCGAGCAGCCCGCCGAATACGCTGATGGCAGCATAGCCTAGGGCCAGCGGCATTTGCCCGGTTTCCAGCAGGCGCACCGTATCCAGTGAAAAGGATGAAAAAGTTGTCAGCCCCCCCAGGAAGCCAACCATCAACCCGGCGCGCACCTCAATCGGCACCTCCGGGCGGATCAAAAACAGACCGTATAGAACGCCGATCAGCAAACAGCCGACGATATTAACGGCCAGCGTCGCGGTATAGAAGTGCCGCGGCCAATTAGCGTTGATCCAGTTACCGGTGGCAAAGCGCAAAAGCGTTCCGGAGATACCGCCCACACAAACGGCAACGATCAAAGGAATCACTATTTTCTCCGCTGCCGTGGGCTGAGACGGTCAAGTTGCGCGAGGTGATTGAGCTTCTCGCCGATCTTCAGCTCCAGCCCGCGGGGCACCGGTTGATAGAACGGTTGTGGCTCAAGTTCTTCCGGAAAGTAATCTTCGCCGGCCGCGTAGGCGTCCGGCTCATCGTGCGCGTAACGGTATTCGTCGCCATAACCCAGTTGCTTCATCAATTTGGTCGGCGCGTTGCGCAGGTGCAGCGGCACTTCCAGCGAACCGTGTTCGGTGGCGCTGCGCATGGCGGCTTTGAAACCCATGTACACCGCATTGCTTTTCGGCGCGCAAGCCAGATAGGTGATGGCCTGAGCCACCGCCAATTCGCCTTCAGGGCTGCCGAGGCGCTCCTGCACTTCCCACGCCGCCAGGCACAGGCTCAGGGCGCGGGGGTCGGCGTTGCCGATGTCTTCGCTGGCCATGCGCACCACGCGCCGGGCCAGGTACAGCGGATCGCAACCGCCATCGATCATCCGGGCGAACCAGTACAGCGCGCCGTCGGGATTAGAGCCGCGCACCGACTTATGCAGCGCAGAGATCTGGTCGTAGAACGCTTCGCCGCCCTTGTCGAAACGCCGACGGGTATCACCGAGCAGACTTTGCAGCAGGTCGACGCCGATCTCGCTGTTGTCTTCAGCCAGGTCCGAGGCGTTTTCCAGCAAGTTCAGCAGACGCCGGCCATCGCCATCGGCAGCCGACAGCAGCATCTGGAAGCCTTCATCGCTGAGGGTCAGTTGCCGCGCTCCCAAACCACGCTCTTCGGTGAGGGCTCGATGCACCAGCTTACGCAGGGCCGCTTCGTCGAGGCTTTTGAGCACGTAGACGCGGGCCCGTGAGAGTAGCGCGTTGTTGAGTTCAAACGAGGGGTTTTCAGTGGTCGCGCCAATGAAAATCAGCGTGCCGTCTTCAACGTACGGCAGGAACGCATCCTGCTGGGACTTGTTGAAACGGTGCACTTCATCGACAAACAGGATGGTTCGCTTGCCGTACTGCCCGGCCTGCTGCTTGGCGATTTCCACCGCCTGACGGATTTCCTTCACGCCGGCCAGTACCGCCGAGACCGTTTCGAAGTGCGCGTCCGAGACTTCCGCCAGCAGCCGCGCCAGGGTGGTTTTGCCCACACCCGGCGGGCCCCAGAAAATCATCGAGTGCAAGGCACCCTGCTCCAGCGCTTCGCGCAAAGGCTTGCCGCGAGCGAGCAGGTGTTCCTGACCGACGTACTCGTCCAGATTGGCTGCCCGCAAACGGGCGGCCAAAGGTTGAGCAATCGGGGCACTGCGAAACAGGTCCATCACTACTTATGAAACCTCACTGGGTGCTGCGTCTTATTCCTGGATCACATCGGCACCCTTCGGGATGACGAACTTGAACTTGGACGCCGGAATCGGCTCGTTGGCCTTCACACCGGTGAACAGGATATTGGTGCGCTGACCGACGCTGTCGATCAGTTGCATGTCATTGACCAAGCCATTGCGGAACGACAGACGCAGGCTGTCGAACAGGGTGTCTTTGGTTTTCGGCTTCAGCGTGAAGTCGATCACGCCACCGGCTTCCTTGGCGCTGATATCGAAGCTCTGGCTGATCTTGGACACATCACCGGACAGCAGCAGCGCCGGGGTCTGGGTCAGGCGCTGGTCGAGGTTCTTGATGGTGACCTGCTCCAGGTCCGGGTCCCACAGGGAAACTTTCTTGCCGTCGGAGACCATCAACTGCTCTTGCGGTGCGTCGGTGTGCCAGTAGAACAGGCCAGGACGCTGCAGGGACATTTGACCGGCCGTTTCCTGCAACCGGGTGCCACTGCCGTCAAGGGTCAGCTGCGAGAAACGCGCGGTCAGGGTCTGGGATTTTTCCAGCAATTGGGTCAGACGCGCCACGTCCTTGTCATCGGCGTGGGCCGAAAGCGTGGTCAAAGCCAGTACCGGCAGCAACAGCATGCGGATAAGACGCATGGGAGTCCTCATAACATTCGTGGGGAGTGCGGCGGCACATCAGTGCGCCACCGCTTTTTCAGTTCAGATCAGTCAAATCAGTCGCGCACCGGGGCAGGGGCCAGGACTTCACGCGAACCGTTGGTGTTCATGGACGTCACGACCCCGGCCATTTCCATGGCTTCGATCATGCGCGCGGCGCGGTTGTAGCCGATTTTCAGCTTGCGCTGAACCGCTGAGATGGACGCACGACGGCTTTCCAGTACGAACTGCACCGCTTCGTCGTAGAGCGCATCGGATTCACTGTCGTCATCGCCGCCGCTGCCGCCTTCAAAGCCGCTACCGGGTTCTTCGACACCCGCAAGGATCTCGTCGTTGTATTCCGGCGCGCCACGCAGCTTCCAGGCCTCAACCACCCGGTGAACCTCGTCATCGGACACGAAGGCACCGTGGACACGGATCGGCAGACTGGTGCCCGGCGGCATGTAGAGCATGTCACCGTGGCCCAACAGTTGTTCGGCGCCGCCCTGGTCGATGATGGTTCGCGAATCGATCTTGCTCGATACCTGGAACGCCATGCGGGTCGGAATGTTGGCCTTGATCAGACCAGTGATCACATCAACCGACGGACGCTGGGTCGCAAGGATCAAGTGGATACCGGCAGCACGGGCCTTCTGGGCGATACGGGCGATCAATTCTTCAACCTTCTTGCCGACGATCATCATCATGTCGGCGAATTCGTCCACCACCACGACAATGGTCGGCAGCTTGGTCAGCAGCGGCGCTTCGTCGTGAATGCTTTCGCGCTTGTACAGCGGATCGGTCAACGGCGTGCCGGCGTCCTGGGCTTCCTTGACCTTGGCATTGAAGCCCGACAGGTTACGCACGCCCATCTTCGCCATCAGTTTGTAGCGACGCTCCATCTCCGCCACGCTCCAGCGCAGGGCGTTGGCCGCGTCCTTCATGTCGGTCACGACCGGGCACAGCAGGTGCGGAATGCCTTCGTAGATCGACAGCTCAAGCATTTTCGGGTCGATCATGATCAGCTTGGCGTCTTCCGGGCCGGACTTGAACAGGATCGACAGGATCATCGCGTTCACACCTACCGATTTACCGGAACCCGTCGTACCGGCTACCAGCAAATGGGGCATTTTCGCCAGATCGGTGATGACCGGCTTGCCACCAATGTCGTGGCCCAAGGCCAACGTGACCGGCGACTTGAAGTTATCGTATTCAGGGGTCGACAGCACTTCGGAGAAGCGCACGATCTGACGATCTTCGTTAGGAATTTCGATACCCACGGTGGTCTTGCCCGGAATAACTTCGACCACACGCACGCTGGTCACGGCCAGGGAACGTGCCAGGTCTTTCGCCAGATTGGAGATGCGGCTGACCTTGACGCCTGCCGCTGGCTGGATTTCGTAACGGGTAATGACCGGGCCTGGGTGAATCGAATCCACCGAGACTTCGACGCCGAATTCCTTGAGCTTGATTTCCAGCAAGTGGCCAACCGCCGCCAGGGATTCAGGCGAATAATTGAGTTGTTTCTTTTCTGCAGGGTCGAGAATCGAGATCGGCGGCAAGGTGCCTTCGACGGCGCTGTCTACGAACAGCGGCGCCTGTTTCTCTTTTTCCACGCGATTGCTGGGAGCCGCTGGTTTGGGCGGAGCTGGCGCAATGACCGGCGGCACCTGCTTCTCGCGGTCGGACATGTGCTTGCTCAGCGCTTGCTCACGCTCGATCAAGCGTTCCTTGACCTTGGCCTGCTCGCGCTTGTCGGTGACGGTCGGCGCCACCACGTCATGGACGCGGTCGTCGACTTCACGCAATTGAGCGACCAGTTGCTTACGTTCGGTGCGGGCGGCCCACCAGCGATTGGCCGCACCCTGGAACAATTCAAACAGGTCGAGGGTGATCTTGCCGGTGAGGTCCATCACCTTGAACCACGACAGGTCGGTGAACACCGTCAGGCCAAACAGGAACAACGCGATGAGCAACAGCGTACTGCCCTGAATATTCAGGGCGTTCCTGGCCAGGTCGCCGAGGCTTTCACCTAAAGCGCCGCCAGCACCGGCCGGCAGGCCGGTAGCGGCGTGGAAATGGATATGGGCCAGGGCGGCGCCCGACAACACCAGAAACACCAGGCCGATCAGGCGCCAGGAGAACAGCCAGCCGCTCCACTCCCACTGCTCGTGGCGTTGACGGAAGATCTGATAAGCCTTGATCGCCAGCAACAGCGGGAAGATGTAGGCGAAGTAACCCAACACCATGAACAGGATATCGGCGCTGTAGGAGCCGACCGGTCCACCGAAGTTCTGCACATCGTCGATCTTGCTGTTATGGCTCCAGCCCGGATCGTCCTTGCCATAGGTCAACAAGGCCATCATCAGGAACAGGCACAAGCCGCCGATGGCGATCAATGCACCTTCCTTGAGCCGGTAGTGCAACTGCTGGCGCCAGAGCGGAACGACTGTTTTTGGTGCTGCGGTGGATTTCTTCAAAACGCTTCTTTTCCTGCGCCCATGGCGCGTCCATCTGTTAAATGACTTAAAAAAACTGCCTAATCCAGGCAGGTAAAAAAGTTAACAGGCGTAACGGAGACTACTTTTAACACTACGCTCCGGTTTTTATAAACACGGCGCGCACCGCTTATTTTATTACAAACACTGTAACAGGCAGGCATTGTACGGGTTTGTTCGTCCGATGCCATGCTTGAAACCCAAGGTGTAGCATAGCCAACAGCACATGACTCGCGGCTCAATTTGAGCATGCATTCTCTTTTGTGACAAAGGCTTATGAGGTGTTTTTATGAGCGAAGCGAAGCATTCCCGCCTGATCATTCTGGGTTCCGGCCCTGCGGGTTACAGCGCAGCCGTTTATGCCGCCCGCGCCAACCTCAAACCCGTTGTCATTACCGGGATACAGGCAGGTGGCCAGCTCACCACCACCGTCGAAGTCGACAATTGGCCCGGTGATGTCGAAGGCCTCACCGGCCCGGTGCTGATGGATCGCATGCAAAAACACGCCGAGCGCTTTCATACAGAGATCGTTTACGACCACATCCACACCGCCAAGTTGCAACAGCGCCCGTTCGAACTCATCGGCGACAGCGACACTTACACCTGTGACGCGCTGATTATCGCCACCGGCGCCTCGGCGCAATACCTCGGGTTGCCCTCGGAAGAGGCATTTGCCGGCAAAGGGGTGTCGGCCTGCGCGACGTGCGACGGTTTCTTTTACCGTAATCAGGTGGTCGCGGTCGTTGGCGGCGGCAATACGGCGGTTGAAGAAGCATTGTACCTGTCGAACATCGCCAAGGAAGTTCACCTGATTCACCGGCGCGACAAGTTGCGCTCGGAGAAGATCCTCCAGGACAAGCTCTTCG
The DNA here is from genome assembly GCF_054898115.1 of Pseudomonas sp. MDT1-16. Lineage (NCBI taxonomy): Bacteria > Pseudomonadati > Pseudomonadota > Gammaproteobacteria > Pseudomonadales > Pseudomonadaceae > Pseudomonas > Pseudomonas sp. MDT1-16. Next base: position 2,566,249 of record NZ_CM142717.1, on the reverse strand, counting down.
AAAAAGCCGCCAACGGCAATATCCGCCTGCACTGGAACCAGAATCTGGATGAAGTGCTGGGCGATGCCAGCGGCGTGACCGGTGCCCGCCTGCGGGACAGCCACACTGGCGAAACCAGTGAATTGTCGCTGGCCGGCGTGTTCATTGCTATCGGCCACAAGCCCAACACCGACTTGTTCGAAGGCCAGCTGAAAATGCGTGACGGCTATCTACTGGTCAAGGGCGGCAGCGAAGGCGATGCTACCAGCACCGAAATCAAAGGGGTGTTTGCCGCCGGCGACGTCGCCGACCACGTTTATCGCCAGGCCGTGACCTCCGCCGGGGCCGGCTGCATGGCCGCGCTGGACGCCGAGAAGTATCTCGACGACATTCCCACCGTTTGACGGCACACTTTACGGCGGGCGCATCAGCCCGCCCCTGCCCTCCCCTTCTGCAAGCCCGGATGCCATGCTGACTTGGTTACAACGCAATACCCTGACCTTCCCGCCCCTGGAAAAAGCCATGCGCGATCCCAACGGGCTGTTGGCCGCGGGCGGCGATCTGTCCGCCGATCGTCTGATTCAGGCCTATCGCCACGGCTGTTTTCCGTGGTTCTCGGAAGGCCAGCCGATTCTCTGGTGGTCGCCGGATCCACGCACTGTACTGTTTCCCGACGAACTGCATGTCTCGCGCAGTCTGAACAAACTGTTGCGCCAGCAACGCTATCAAGTGACCTTTGATCAGGATTTTGCCGCGGTCATCCGCGCCTGCGCCGCGCCACGGGATTACGCCGACGGGACCTGGATCACAGAGGCGATGCAGAACGCCTACCTCGAGCTGCACAAGCGCGGGTACGCCCATTCGGTGGAAGTCTGGGACCGGGATGAACTGGTCGGCGGGCTCTATGGCCTGGCGATGGGTCAGCTGTTTTTCGGCGAATCCATGTTCAGCCGCGCCGACAACGCCTCGAAATATGGCTTTGCCTCACTGGTCCGACATCTGAAAGGCTCAGGCTTTGTGCTGATCGACTGCCAGATGCCTACCGATCATCTGCACAGCCTCGGCGCCCGAGCGATTCCACGCAGCGATTTTGCCGACTACCTTGCGCAGCATCTGGATCAACCCAGCCGTGCAACCTGGGTTTGCTGAGCGACTTTTGCGCGCGTGGCTTACACTTAATTCAAAAGCTATCCCGAGGGTTGATCATGACCGAGTTGGCGCGCTTGAAGTTCTATGCCACTCAGCCCCACTCTTGCAGTTATCTGCCCGAGGAACAGGCCACAACCCTGTTTCTCGACCCTAGTCAGCCCATGGATGTGCATGTCTACGCAGACCTGTCTGAAATGGGTTTCCGTCGCAGCGGCGATCATCTTTACCGGCCCCATTGCCAGAATTGCAACGCGTGCGTGCCGGCGCGAATCCCTGTGGCGCAATTTGAGCCCAACCGTCAGCAGAAACGCATCTTCAAGCGCAATGCCGACTTGCAGATACGTCCCGCCAGGCCAGGGTTCAGCGAAGAGTATTTCAACCTTTATCAGCGCTATATCGAACAGCGTCACGCCGATGGCGATATGTACCCGCCGAGTCGCGATCAGTTTGCGACGTTCCTGGTACGTGACTTGCCGTTTTCCCGGTTCTACGAATTTCGCCTCGAAGGACGACTGGTGGCAGTCGCCGTCACCGACTTACTGCCGAACGGTCTGTCGGCGGTTTATACCTTCTACGAGCCCGCTGAAGAACGCCGCAGCCTGGGGCGTTATGCGATTCTCTGGCAAATCACCGAGGCTCAGCGTCTGGGGCTGGAAGCCGTCTATCTGGGCTATTGGATAAAAAACTGCAAAAAGATGAGTTACAAGACGCAATATCGTCCTATCGAACTGCTGATTAATCAGCGCTGGGTCATCCTGAACTAGAGCAAGCCGTAAACCCCTTGGCTTAAACCCCATTTTTCGGGCACAATGCACGCCGCTTTTGCCTGGCGCAGTTGCACCGGGCCATTCATTGGACACCGAGGGCTTTACTGCATGTCGAAAGAAGACAGCTTCGAAATGGAAGGCACTGTCGTCGACACCCTGCCCAACACCATGTTTCGTGTGGAGTTGGAAAATGGGCACGTCGTAACCGCGCATATTTCCGGCAAGATGCGCAAGAACTACATTCGTATTCTTACCGGTGACAAGGTGCGCGTCGAGCTGACGCCCTATGACTTGAGCAAAGGGCGCATCACTTACCGCGCTCGCTAATCAAGTCAATACAAAACGCCCGGTTTATGCCGGGCGTTTTTGTTTGTCTGCGATTTGGTGGGTTCTTGGGTTTTGGGTGTATATCCGTTGCTGCGGTGATGGCTGATTATGGTTTCGCTTTTACAGCGACTCACTTTTCCAGACGCCGAAAAGTAAGCAAAAGGCTTCGCCCCGGCGTACGGCGCCTCGCTAAAGCTCCGCGTTCCCTCGCTACGGTGTCCATCAGGGGGCATCGCCTCCGGTCTGCTTCGCGACGACCTCCTCTCGATGTGTTCGGCTTCGCCGAACGGCGCTGCGCGCCTAACCCCCTGATGAACACCTCCGCTCGGCCTGCCGAAGGGGCGAAAGATCAAGATCAACTTCAAAAGCCACAGCCACAGCCAGATCAAAAGATCGTCCGAACGCGGCCCGAAGCTTCGGCAGCTGCTACATGGCCATGGGTGTAAACCCGCCCTTCACCACTCAACAGGCCGAGCGTTAGCTCGCCTGCAGCTTTTGATTTTGATCCACCCGCCCCTTCGGGAGGCTGAGCGGAGGTGTTCATCTGGGGGGCAGGCGCGCAGCGCCGTTCGACGAAGTCGAACACATCGAGAGGAGGTTGAACACATCGAGAGGAGGTTGAAGCGAAGCCAACCGGAGGCGATGCCCCCAGATGAATGCCGGAGCGAAGGAACGCCGAGCCTAAGCGAGGGGCCGGACGCTCGGGGCGAGCCTTTTTTTGCTTACTTTTTTTTGGCGTTTGAAAAAAAAGTGAGTTGCCGTAAGGGCGAAACCCTAAGTAGCCGTTACCGCAGAAATGGATATACACCCAAACTAAAAAAGGCGCCTTTCGGCGCCTTTTGCTTTACAGCAACAACCGTCAGGCCATCTCTGCCGTGGTCTCGAAGTCAAAGGTCAGCTCGCCGTCCTTGAGATCGATGTGAACCACCCCACCATGATCGGCCAATTCGCCAAAGAGGATCTCTTCGGCCAGCGGACGCTTGATCTTGTCCTGAATCAAGCGCGCCATTGGTCGAGCACCCATTGCCGTGTCGTAGCCACCCGCTGCCAACCAGCTGCGTGCGGCATCCGTCACTTCCAACTGCACGCGTTTGTCTTCCAACTGCGCCTGAAGCTCGGTAAGGAACTTGTCCACCACGCTTTTGATAACCTCATGACTGAGGCGACCAAACTGAATAATGGTGTCCAGACGGTTGCGGAACTCCGGCGTGAAGCTCTTCTTGATCACTTCCATCGCATCGGACGAGTGGTCCTGATGGGTGAAACCGATCGAAGCGCGAGCTGCGGTTTCGGCGCCGGCGTTGGTCGTCATGATGACGATCACGTTTCGGAAATCCGCTTTGCGCCCGTTGTTATCGGTGAGCGTACCGTGATCCATGACCTGCAGCAGCAGGTTAAAGACTTCCGGATGCGCCTTCTCGATCTCATCGAGCAACAGCACGCAGTGAGGTTGCTTGGTGATCGCTTCAGTCAGCAGACCGCCCTGATCGAACCCGACGTAGCCCGGAGGCGCACCGATCAGACGCGATACGGTGTGGCGCTCCATGTACTCGGACATGTCGAAGCGAACCAGTTCGATACCCAACGCTTTGGCCAGCTGACGCGCCGCTTCGGTTTTACCGACGCCGGTAGGCCCTGCGAACAGGAACGAACCGACGGGCTTGTCAGGCGACTTGAGGCCGGCACGGGACAGTTTGATCGCGGTCGACAGCGAGTCGATCGCGGCATCCTGGCCAAACACTGTCAGTTTCAGGTCACGCTCAAGGTTACGCAGCAGCTCTCTGTCGGAGCTGTTGACGTGCTTAGGCGGAATCCGCGCGATTTTCGCAACGATGTCCTCGACCTGAGGCACTTCGATGCGTTTCACGCGTTTCTCGATCGGTTGCAGACGCTGGTAGGCACCCGCCTCGTCGATGACGTCAATGGCCTTGTCCGGCATGTGCCGGTCATTGATGTAGCGTGAGGCCAGCTCAGCCGCCGCACGCAGGGCTTCATCGCTGTATTCAATGCCGTGGTGCGTTTCGAAACGCCCTTTCAGGCCGCGCAGGATGCTGATGGTGTCTTCTACCGAAGGCTCCGACACATCGACCTTCTGGAAGCGTCGTGCCAAGGCTCGGTCCTTCTCGAAGATCCCACGGAATTCCTGGAACGTGGTCGAGCCGATGCAGCGGATATCACCCGACGACAACAGCGGCTTGAGCAGGTTCGAGGCATCCATGACGCCACCCGATGCGGCACCCGCACCGATAATGGTGTGGATTTCGTCGATGAACAGAATCGCCTGCGGACGTTTTTTCAGCTCATTGAGTAGCGCCTTAAAGCGTTTCTCGAAATCGCCGCGGTATTTGGTCCCGGCCAGCAGGGCGCCCAGATCGAGGGAATACACCACGCTGTTGGCCAGCAAGTCCGGCACCTGGTTGTCGACAATGCGTTTGGCCAAGCCCTCGGCAATCGCGGTTTTACCCACGCCTGCCTCGCCCACCAACAGCGGATTGTTTTTGCGACGACGCGCCAGGATCTGTGCGACGCGCTCGACTTCCAGCTCACGGCCTACCAATGGATCGATACGACCCTGGCGCGCGAGTTCGTTGAGGTTGCTGGCATAAGCATCCAGAGGATTGCCTGAAGATGAAGACTCACCGCCCTCGTCGTCCTGCATATCTTGCTCACCTTCAGAGTGATCGCCATGCCCCGGCACTTTGGAAATGCCGTGTGCGATGTAGTTGACGACATCGATACGCGCAACGCTCTGCTGTTTCAGCAGGAACACTGCCTGACTCTCTTGCTCACTGAAGATCGCGACCAGTACGTTGGCGCCAGTCACTTCGCGTTTGCCCGAGCTCTGTACGTGAAAGACAGCACGTTGCAAAACACGCTGGAAGCCCAGGGTTGGCTGGGTTTCACGATCCTCGTCATGCACGGGGATCAATGGCGTGGTGGAGTCGATGAACTCCTGCAGATCGTGCTTGAGTTTGTCGAGGTTTGCGCCGCAGGCACGCAAAACGGTGGCGGCAGCCTCATTGTCCAATAGGGCCAGCAGGAGGTGTTCGACGGTCATAAACTCATGACGCTTCGATCGGGCCTCCTTGAAGGCAAGATTGAGGGTGACTTCGAGCTCGCGGTTTAACATAGCTTCACCTCATACCCAAGTGGTCGGCGATTAACCGTCCTTCTCGATTTCACAGAGTAGCGGATGCTGGCTTTCCCTGGCGTACTGGTTGACCTGCATGGCCTTAGTCTCGGCGATGTCGCGGGTAAACACTCCACATACTGCCCGTCCTTCTGTGTGGACGGCCAGCATGACCTTGGTCGCCAGCTCTCGATTCAGGTTAAAAAACACCTCGAGTACTTCGACGACGAAATCCATCGGTGTGTAGTCATCATTGAACAAAACCACCTTGTACATCGGCGGCGCCTGTAAAGCAGGCTTGGCCTCCTGAACAGCAATGCCTGCGGAATCGTCGTCGTGTTCCTCCGGATGATCTTTTTGGAGAGTCGGGCGATCCTGATTGAATGTTAGTCGAATCTGGCTGATTGCATGCATGGAAAGAAAGGTTCGTCAGTTGTGCAAATACAGTGGTGGGGGCGACCATCGTCGATTTCAACTCCGACTGCCTGGTCACCTTGACTATCGGCAAAACGGTGTTACAACCAATAGAGCCCACAGTGGGTAAAAAAGGTCCGCGGAGTCAATCTTATTTCTAAGAACTGACTGCGGATGTACTGGATGATACTCCAGTGATGGAGTCTGTTGCAGAGGGATATGGGTATGTCAGGTGTCAAGGTCAGCGGCAAGGTCAAATGGTTCAACAATGCCAAGGGTTACGGCTTCATCAACGAGGAAGGCAAGAGCGAAGATCTGTTCGCCCACTACTCGGCCATCCAGATGGGCGGTTATAAAACCCTGAAGGCCGGACAGGCTGTCGTCTTTGAGATCATCCAGGGACCCAAAGGCCTGCACGCCATCAATATCGGCGCGCCTCAGGTCACTCAGAATGTAGCCGCTCCTACCGGACAACAAACCGTCACGGCTTAAATTCGCAGCAACCATCCAGTCATAAAAAAACCGCCCGACTCAATCACTTGAGTCGAGCGGTTTTTTATTACCTGTTCGCTTACATATGCGAAATCAGCGCATCACCAAACGCTGAAGAAGACAGCAGTTTCGCGCCTTCCATCAAACGGTGGAAGTCATAGGTCACGGTCTTGGCCGAAATCGCGCCGTTGGTGCCTTTGATGACCAGATCAGCCGCTTCGGTCCAGCCCATGTGACGCAGCATCATCTCGGCGGACAGGATCAGGGAACCCGGGTTGACCTGGTCTTTGCCAGCGTACTTCGGTGCAGTACCGTGGGTCGCTTCGAACATCGCAATGGTGTCAGACAGGTTGGCACCCGGTGCGATACCGATACCACCCACTTCCGCCGCGAGGGCGTCGGAGAGGTAGTCGCCGTTCAGGTTCAGGGTCGCGATCACATCGTATTCGGCCGGGCGCAGCAGGATCTGCTGGAGCATGGCGTCGGCGATGGCATCTTTGACGATAACGTTTTTGCCGGTTTTCGGGTTTTTGAACTGCATCCACGGACCGCCATCGAGCAGGGTCGCGCCGAATTCTTCAGCCGCCACTTCGTAGGCCCATTCCTTGAAGGCACCTTCGGTGAACTTCATGATGTTGCCTTTGTGCACGATGGTCAGCGAGTCGCGGTCGTTGTCGACCACATACTGCAACGCCTTGCGCGCCAGACGCTTGGTGCCTTGCAGCGAAACCGGCTTGATGCCGATACCGCAGTTTTCGTCGAAACGGATCTTGGTGACGCCCATTTCATCTTTAAGGAACTTGATGACCTTGGTCGCTTCCGGCGAACCGGCTTTCCACTCGATACCCGCATAAATGTCTTCCGAGTTTTCGCGGAAGATCGTCATGTCGACGTCGCCTGGCCTCTTGACCGGGCTAGGCACGCCTTCGAACCAGCGCACAGGGCGCAGGCAGACATAAAGGTCGAGTTGCTGACGCAGTGCCACGTTCAGGGAGCGAATGCCGCCGCCGACCGGTGTGGTCAGCGGGCCCTTGATGGAAACAACGTAATCTTTGACTGCATCCAGGGTTTCCTGAGGTAGCCAGGTGTCCTGATCGTAAACCTGAGTCGCTTTCTCCCCGGCATAGACTTCCATCCAGGAAATTTTGCGCTCGCCGCCGTAAGCCTTCTTAACCGCAGCATCGACAACCTTGATCATGACCGGGCTGATATCAACGCCAATACCATCACCTTCGATGAAGGGGATGATCGGGTTGTTAGGAACATTGAGAGAATGGTCCGCGTTGACGGTGATTTTGTCGCCGACTGCTGGAACCTGAATCTTCTTGTATCCCATGCTGAACTCCATTGTTTGGATTGAACATCTGGCTTCGTTCGAGCGTACCCCAGTTAAATCGGCACGCAAACCCTATGTTCCATCCATCTGCCGCAAAGCCGCACAGTTCGCGGCCTACAAGCCTGAAAGCAAAGGGAAAAGCGCCAAACTCAAGCACGGTGCAAGACTCTACGCCCCGCTCGCCCCTGCGACCTTTAGACCAATGGACGATATTCGCTGCCTATGAACCATCGGCAGATTGCCAGCTACCTATGTATAATGCCGCCCGCTGACCACAGAGTCACGACGGCCAAACCTCTCTACTACGAGGCTCCAGGCCCGAAAAAGCCGGACTGTTACCGCAGTCCACCCGCTTGACGCTCGACTGATGCACCCAACATCACCGCGAAGAAACCTCGACATTCGGCTCATGGATGACTTTGAACGAACGCGCTCACACGGCGCCCCTCGAGTTTCTGCGCACGCTTAGCAAAGAAGAGAGAGTTAATCCGAATATGCCCACCCGCTCGAAGATCATCTATACCTTCACCGACGAAGCTCCCGCCCTCGCCACCTATTCACTGCTGCCTATCGTAGAGGCCTTCACCGCCTCCGCTGATATCGCCGTGGAAACTCGCGATATCTCTCTTGCAGGGCGTATTCTGGCCAGCTTCCCCGAGCAATTGGGTGACAAAGCCGTAGCCGATCACCTCGCCGAACTGGGCGACCTGGCCGTTACGCCTGAAGCCAATATCATCAAGTTGCCGAACATCAGTGCCTCGGTTCCGCAACTGCAAGCCGCGATCAAGGAATTGCAAGCCCAGGGCTTCGCACTGCCTGACTACCCGGAAACCGTGACCAGCGACGCCGACAAGCTCGCCAAGTCGCGTTACGACAAGATCAAGGGCAGCGCCGTGAACCCGGTTCTGCGCGAAGGCAACTCCGATCGTCGCGCACCGCTGTCGGTCAAGAACTACGCGCGCAAGCACCCGCACAAAATGGGCGCCTGGGCTGCGGACTCCAAGTCCCACGTAGCGCACATGAGCACCGGCGATTTCTACGGCAGCGAAAAAGCCGCCCTGATCGACGCCTCTGACGCCGTCAAAATCGAACTGATCGCTCAAGACGGCACCACCACCGTCCTGAAAGAAAAAACCACCGTGCAAGCCGGTGAGATCCTCGATTGCGCGGTCATGAGCAAAAACGCTCTGCGCAGCTTCATCGCTGCCGAGATCGAAGACGCCAAGCAAAAAGGCGTGCTGCTGTCGGTTCACCTCAAAGCCACCATGATGAAGGTCTCCGACCCGATCATGTTCGGCCAGATCGTTGCCGAGTTCTATAAAGATGCACTGGCCAAGCACGCTGACGTGCTGGCACAGATCGGCTTCAACCTGAACAACGGCATCGGCGACCTGTACGCTCGCATCAAAGCCCTGCCAGCTGAGCAGCAAGCTGCGATTGAAGCGGACATCCAGGCGGTCTACGCCGCTCGTCCGTCGTTGGCCATGGTCAACTCCGACAAAGGCATCACCAACCTGCACGTACCGAGCGACGTTATTGTCGACGCCTCGATGCCAGCAATGATCCGTGACTCCGGCAAAATGTGGGGCACTGACGGTCAGCTGCACGACACCAAGGCGGTGATCCCGGATCGCTGCTACGCCACCATCTACCAGGCGGTGATCGAAGACTGCAAGCTGCACGGCGCCTTCGACCCAACCACCATGGGCAGTGTGCCAAACGTTGGTCTGATGGCGAAAAAAGCTGAAGAGTACGGCTCGCACGACAAGACTTTCCAGGTCAAGGCAAATGGCGTAGTTCGGGTTTCCGACGGCGCTGGCCGTACGCTGCTGGAACAGTCGGTTGAAGCCGGCGACATCTTCCGCATGTGCCAGACCAAAGACGCGCCGATCCAGGACTGGGTCAAACTGGCCGTCAACCGTGCTCGCGCCAGCAGCACGCCAGCGATTTTCTGGCTGGACCCGATGCGCGCCCACGACGGTGTGGTCATCGAGAAAGTTCAGGCTTACCTGAAGGATCACGACACCGCAGGCCTGGACATCCGCATCATGTCGCCCGTCGACGCGATGGCCTTCACCCTGGGCCGTACCCGCGAAGGCAAGGACACCATCTCGGTGACCGGTAACGTACTGCGCGACTACCTGACTGACCTGTTCCCGATCATGGAACTGGGCACCAGCGCCAAGATGCTGTCGATCGTTCCGCTGATGAACGGCGGTGGCCTGTTCGAAACCGGCGCTGGCGGTTCGGCCCCGAAGCACGTTCAGCAGCTGCTGGAAGAGAACTTCCTGCGCTGGGATTCCCTGGGCGAGTTCCTGGCCCTGGCCGCGTCCCTCGAGCACCTGGGTGTGACGTACAACAACCCTAAGGCGCTGGTGCTGGCCAAGACCCTGGATCAGGCCACCGGCCAGTTCCTGGACAACAACAAGTCGCCATCGCGTAAAGTCGGCAACATCGACAATCGCGGCAGCCACTTCTACCTGGCGCTGTACTGGGCTCAAGCCCTGGCTGCCCAGACCGAAGACACTGCACTGCAAGCGCAGTTCGGTCAGTTGGCCAAGACCTTGGCCGAGAACGAAGCGACCATCGTCGCCGAGCTCAACGCCGCTCAGGGCAAGCCAGTGGACATCGGCGGTTACTACCACGCCAATGCCGAGCTGATCAGCAAGGCCATGCGCCCAAGCAACACTTTCAACGCCGCGATCGCTGCGTTGGTTTAAGGTTGTAAGGATGCAAAGAAGCCCCGGCCCAGTGCCGGGGTTTCTGTTTGTGGCATTCACAACCTTTGTAGCAGCTGCCGAGCACCGCGAGGCTGCGTTCGGCTCGGGCCGCGTTCGGACGCAGCGGCCGCAAATGAGGCAATGTGGTCTTCCTGGAACACTGTGCATATCTGTTTTACGACTGCTGTGCAGCCGAACGCAGCCTCGCAGGCTCGGCAGCTGCTACACACCACACAACACCGAGGTATTTTCATGGATTGGCTACCCCACATCACCGTCGCCACCATCGTCGAAGACAACGGTCGCTTCCTGATGGTCGAAGAATCCAAGGGCGGACGAACGGTACTCAACCAGCCCGCCGGCCACCTCGACCCGGACGAAACCCTGATCGACGCCGCCGTGCGCGAAACCCTCGAAGAAACCGGCTGGGACGTCGAGCCGACGGGCGTGGTGGGCATTTACCTCTACACCGCCCCGAGTAACGGCGTGACGTATCAGCGGGTCTGTTTCACCGCAAAACCGATCAGACACCACCCCGATTACCCACTGGACGACGGCATCGTCGGCGCAAAGTGGCTGACGCGTGACGAACTGCTGGCACAGCGCGCAAACTGGCGCAGTGAGCTGATCATCCGCTGTATTGATGATTATCTGGACGGCCAACACTTCGGTCTCGAACTGATCCGCCCTTCTCTTTAGCCTTGCAGGCTTGGGCCTGTTAGAATCGCGTCCTTTTTCAAGACACTCATTGAATCCCTATGCGTGATCCAGCCCCTTCTGACACACAAAAGAAGCGCGTCATTGTCGGCATGTCCGGCGGCGTGGACTCTTCCGTTTCCGCTCTCCTGCTGATCGAGCAGGGTTATGAGGTGGAAGGCCTGTTCATGAAGAACTGGGAAGAAGACGATGGAACGGAATACTGCACCGCCATGGATGACCTGGCGGACGCTCAGGCTGTGTGCGACAAGATTGGCATCAAGCTGCACACCGCCAACTTCGCCGCCGAGTACTGGGACAACGTGTTCGAGCACTTCCTGGCCGAATACAAGGCCGGTCGCACGCCGAACCCGGACATCCTCTGCAACCGCGAGATCAAGTTCAAGGCGTTCCTCGACTACGCCATGATGCTCGGCGCCGACCTGATCGCCACCGGTCACTACGTGCGCCGCCGTGATATCGAGGGTCGCACCGAACTGCTCAAGGGCCTGGACCCGAACAAGGACCAGAGCTACTTCCTGCACGCCGTCGGCGGTGAACAGATCGCCAAGACACTGTTCCCGGTCGGCGAACTGGAAAAACCCGAAGTGCGCGCGATTGCCGAGAAACATGATCTGGCCACCGCGAAGAAAAAGGATTCCACCGGGATCTGCTTTATCGGCGAACGCCGTTTCAGCGACTTCCTCAAGCAATACCTGCCGGCCCAGCCAGGCGAGATCAAGACCACCGAAGGTGAAGTCATCGGCCGTCACCACGGCTTGATGTATCACACCATCGGTCAGCGCCAGGGCCTTGGCATCGGCGGCTTGAAAGACGCGGGTGACGAGCCGTGGTACGTACTGATCAAAGACCTTGAGAACAACGAACTGATCGTTGGCCAGGGCAATGATCATCCGTATCTGTTCTCCCGCGCCCTGCTTGCCTCGGACATCTATTGGGTCAACCCGATTGATCTGACCGAGCCGCGCAAGTTGACGGCCAAAGTCCGTTATCGCCAGAGCGATCAACCCTGCACGCTGGAAAAGACCGCCACTGGCTACCGCGCCACCTTCGATGACCCGCAACGCGCGGTCACCCCGGGCCAGTCCGTGGTGTTCTACGACGGTGAAATCTGCCTCGGCGGCGGTGTGATCGAAATTGCGGAACCGTGGACGAGCAAGGGCACTCCTCAAGGCGATCAGCAATGAGCCCGACTCAGGAGCAACTGACGGCACTGGGCGGCGTATTCCTCGCCGCCGTGCTGGTCGACAAGATCGCCAAGACCGGCCAGACCACCGAAGCCGGCCTGACCTGCATGCTCGGTAGCCTGCTGATTCGCGACCCCAAGGACACCCTGGAAGTCTACGGCGGCGACGACCTCAATCTGCGTGAAGGCTATCGCGCATTGATCGGCGCCCTGGAGCGCGACCCGAGCACCCTTCAGCGCGAACCGCTGCGTTACGCCCTGGCGATGCTCGGTCTGGAGCGTCAACTGGCCAAGCGCAACGATATGCTGGATGAGATCGGCAAGCGCTTGCCGCAGATTCAGTCCCAGGTCGAGCACTTCGGCCCGGCTCACGAAAACGTGATTGCGGCCTGCGGTGCGCTGTACCAGGACACCTTGAGCACCTTGCGCCAACGCATTCAGGTGCATGGCGACATGCGCAACCTGCAGCAACCGAGCAATGCTTCGAAAATCCGCGCCCTGTTGCTGGCCGGGATTCGATCGGCGCGCCTGTGGCGGCAGTTGGGCGGTCATCGCTGGCAGTTGGTGATCAGCCGTCGCAAGTTGCTGAAAGAGCTTTACCCGCTGATGCGCAGCAGCTGAAACCGCCCCCGCAAGACCTTTTGTAATTTGTAACGCGTAAGACGCTGGTCAGTTGGCAACGGACCGGCGGATTTTTTCATGTATAGTACGCGCCCCATTTCGTTGCCCGACTGTCCGAGAACACCCCATGCAGCTTTCTTCGCTCACTGCGGTTTCCCCTGTTGACGGCCGCTACGCCGGCAAAACCCAGGCCCTGCGCCCAATTTTCAGCGAATACGGCTTGATCCGTGCTCGCGTTCTGGTTGAAGTGCGCTGGCTCCAGCGCCTGGCCGCCCATCCTGCCATCAGCGAAGTGCCGGCGTTCTCCGCCGAAGCCAACGCTGTGCTGAATACCTTGGCGGAAGATTTCGCTCTGGAGCACGCCGAGCGTGTCAAAGAGATCGAGCGCACCACCAACCACGACGTAAAAGCCATTGAGTACCTGCTCAAAGAGCAAGCGGCCAAGCTGCCTGAGTTGGCCGCTGTCAGCGAATTCATCCACTTTGCCTGCACCAGCGAGGACATCAACAACCTGTCCCACGCCCTGATGCTGCGCGAAGGCCGTGATGACGTGATGCTGCCGCTGATGCGCCAGACTGCCGAAGCCATCCGCGAACTGGCCATCCGTTTCGCTGACGTGCCGATGCTGTCGCGCACCCACGGTCAACCGGCTTCGCCGACCACCCTGGGCAAAGAGCTGGCGAACGTGGTTTACCGTCTGGAGCGCCAAATCGCCCAGGTCGCTGCCGTTCCGCTGCTGGGCAAGATCAACGGCGCTGTCGGCAACTACAACGCCCACCTCTCGGCGTACCCTGAAATCGATTGGGAAGAAAACGCCCGCGCCTTCATCGAAGACGAGCTGGGCCTGGGCTTCAACCCGTACACCACGCAGATCGAACCGCACGACTACATCGCTGAGCTGTTCGACGCGATCGCGCGCTTCAACACCATCCTGATCGACTTCGACCGCGACATCTGGGGCTACATCTCCCTGGGTTATTTCAAACAGCGCACCATCGCTGGCGAAATCGGTTCGTCGACCATGCCGCACAAGGTCAACCCGATCGACTTCGAAAACTCCGAAGGCAACCTGGGTATCGCCAACGCGCTGTTCCAGCACCTGGCGAGCAAGTTGCCGATTTCCCGCTGGCAGCGTGACCTGACCGACTCCACCGTACTGCGCAACCTCGGTGTCGGCTTCGCCCACAGCGTGATCGCGTACGAAGCAAGCCTCAAAGGCATCAGCAAACTGGAGCTCAACGCTCAGAAAATCGCTGCTGACCTGGACGCGTGCTGGGAAGTATTGGCCGAGCCGATCCAGACCGTCATGCGTCGCTACAACATCGAAAACCCGTACGAAAAACTGAAAGAGTTGACCCGTGGAAAGGGTATCAGCCCTGAAGCGCTGCAAACTTTCATCGACGGTCTGGACATGCCAGCCGCGGCCAAGGCCGAGCTGAAGCTGCTCACCCCGGCGAACTACATCGGTAACGCTGTGGAGCAAGCCAAGCGCATCTGATTGACCGCTCTACCCGTTTGAGACGCCCGGCAGCGCCGGGCGTTTTTATTCCCGCCTGAAAAGTGCTTTTTTTCAATAGGTTACACATGAATCCTGACATTCCTCTTCAACTTCTGGGCGGCATCACGGCGCGCGAGTTCCTGCGCGACTACTGGCAGAAAAAACCCCTGCTGATCCGCCAGGCGATTCCTGAATTCGAAAGCCCAATCGACGCCGACGAACTGGCCGGCCTGGCGCTGGAAGAAGAAGTCGAATCGCGCCTGGTGATCGAGCACGGCGAGCGCCCTTGGGAATTGCGCCGCGGCCCGTTCGCCGAAGACGAATTCAGCAAATTGCCGGAACGCGACTGGACGCTGCTGGTTCAAGCGGTCGACCAATTCGTACCGGAAGTCGCTGAGCTGCTGGAAAACTTCCGCTTCCTGCCGAGCTGGCGCATCGACGATGTGATGATCAGCTTCGCCACCCCAGGTGGTAGCGTCGGCCCTCACTTCGACAACTACGACGTATTCCTGCTGCAAGGTCACGGCAAGCGCAACTGGAAAATCGGCCAAATGTGCGATTCCGAGAGCAAGCTGCTGCAACACGCCGACCTGCGCATCCTCGCCGACTTCGAGGCCACCGACGAATGGGTTCTGGAACCGGGCGACATGCTCTACCTGCCCCCACGCCTGGCCCATTGCGGCGTTGCCGTTGATGATTGCCTGACCTACTCAGTAGGTTTCCGCGCACCGAGCGCCGCTGAGGTGCTGACCCACTTCACTGACTTCCTCAGCCAGTTCCTGCCGGACGAAGAGCGTTACACCGACGCCGACGCCCTGCCTGCGGTCGATCCACATCAGATCCAGCACGACGCCCTTGATCGCTTGAAAGGCCTGCTTGCCGAGCACATGAGCGACGAACGTCTGCTGCTGACCTGGTTCGGCCAGTTCATGACCGAGCCGCGCTACCCGGAGCTGGTAGTGGGACCGGAAGAGATCGAAGAAGACGACCTGCTCGCCAGCCTTGAGCAAGGCGCAGTACTGATCCGCAACCCGAGCGCGCGCATGGCCTGGTCCGAAGTCGATGACGACCTCCTGCTGTTCGCCAGCGGCCAGAGCCGTTACCTGCCGGGCAAACTGCGCGATCTGCTGAAGTTGATTTGCGCCGCAGACGCGCTGCACACCGACAACCTCGGCGACTGGCTGAGCGACGAAGACGGTCGCGGCCTGCTGTGTGAACTGATCAAGCAAGGAAGCCTGGGGTTTGCTGATGAATAAAATTCACGTACGTGTCGCAGACTGGCAAAAGGACAACGCCGAGATCCGGCGCATTCGTGAGACGGTGTTCATCGCCGAGCAATCCGTTCCGCCCGAGCTGGAATGGGATGCTGATGACGCAACTGCGGTGCATTTTCTGGCCTTCGAAGGCGACTTTCCGATTGGCACCGCTCGCCTGCTGCCCGATGGCCACGTTGGCCGGGTGTCGGTGCTGAAAGACTGGCGCGGCTTGAAAGTCGGCGATGCGCTGATGCAAGCGGTGATCGGTGAAGCCGAGAAGCGCGGACTGAAGCAGCAGAGGCTGAGCGCACAGGTACAAGCCATAGCATTCTATGAGCGCCTGGGCTTCAGCCTGGTCAGTGAGGAGTTCCTGGAAGCAGGGATTCCGCATGTGGACATGGTGCGTCATTCGGCGTAAGACCGAGTCGCCACCTTCGCGGGCAAGCCTCGCTCCTACCGTTATCCGCGTATTGTAGGAGCGAGGCTTGCCCGCGAAGGCGTACTCAAGGACACTACAAAACGCCCCGCCATCCTCGGATGCCGGGGCGTTTTGCTGTCTACGATTCAACTTGCCCCCCGCCGGGCCGACAAACTGGCAGTATCAACACTTCAAGATGTCGGAGATAACGGATATGTCCCTACGCACCCTGCTCACCACGCTGCTGCTGACCTGCAGTTGCTCGGTCATGGCAGCCACCGAGATCGTGCCCCTGAACTACCACACCAGCGCCGACATGTTGCCGATGGCACAGGATTTCATCGGTAAAGATGGCCAGGTCAGCGCCTACGGTAACCAACTGATCGTTAATGCCGATCAACGCAAGATCGACGAACTTAAAGCCCTGATTGCGCAACTCGACACCCAGCCGAAACGCCTGCTGATCACCGTCGACACCAACGAAAACAACTTCCAGGGCGATCAGGGTTATTCGGTGAACGGTGCCAAACCGAGTCAGACCCGCATCATCAATCGCAGCACCGACAGCCGTGATGGCGGGATCCAACAGATTCAGGCCAGCGAAGGCGCACCGGCTCTGATCCAGGTCGGACAGAGCGTGCCGCTCACCAGCACTCAAACCGACGCCTACGGCGACCTGCGAAGCCAGACCGAATACCGTAACGTCACCCAGGGTTTCTACGTTACCGCCAGCGTCACCGGCGACATCGTTCACCTGGCGATCAGCACCAATCGTGACCGCATGAGCCAGGAACGTCCCGATGTAGTGAATGTGCAAAGTACCGACACAACTGTCACGGGCCGACTGGGCGAATGGATCACCCTGGCTGGCGTAAACCGCCAGACTCAGGCCGACAAACAGGGCCAGACCCGCAGCTACTCGACTCAGGGACGGGACGACATGACCCTGCGGGTGAAAGTCGATACTTTGGACTAAACCACCGAAAACTGACTGATTAGTCGTATTAGACCAAAGATGTAGTGCTCGAAAAAAAGCACTACAAAACGTTTGACGATACAAAAAAGCGAAGGCATGATGGCCTCGCTCCCGCTAATCAGGGGCCCTGGCAAGGGCCTTCGAGGCGCCGTTCGCACCTACCCCGCGAGCCGCTTCGTGTCTGTACCGCCCACAAGGTGTGTTTGACGAGGTTGCCGACTGGAACGAAGTTGTCCCGAGGGACGGAAGCGTAATTAGGTAACCCGGCTCCACACTGAAGTTCGTACCAAGGCCCACGACGCCCGAATGCGCTCGCCAGTTCGCCCTTACCTGCTCACTTCCCCTCGAGCCCATCGTTCATCCCGTCGCCATCCCCGCCGAATCCGACTTGACCACCTAAGCTTCTGGTCAGCGAGTGCATGAATTTTCCACCGCAGAACAACTTTCCGTAAAAGACGCGACGAGGTTTATCTCCATGGCACTGACACGCGAACAGCAAATTGCAGCCCTCGAAAAAGATTGGGCTGAAAACCCACGCTGGAAAGGCGTGACACGCGCTTACTCCGCTGCTGACGTCGTCCGCCTGCGTGGCTCGGTTCAACCTGAGCACACCTTTGCAAAATTGGGCGCCGAGAAGCTTTGGAACCTGGTGACCCAAGGCGCCAAGCCGTCCTTCCGTCCTGAGAAAGATTTCGTCAACTGCATGGGCGCCCTGACCGGCGGCCAGGCTGTGCAACAAGTTAAAGCCGGTATCCAGGCGATCTACCTGTCGGGCTGGCAGGTTGCTGCGGACAACAACTCCGCCGAATCGATGTACCCGGACCAGTCGCTGTACCCGGTGGACTCGGTTCCAACCGTGGTCAAGCGCATCAACAACTCGTTCCGTCGTGCTGACCAGATCCAGTGGAAAGCCGGCAAAGGCCCGGGCGACGAAGGTTACATCGACTACTTCGCTCCGATCGTGGCTGACGCCGAAGCCGGTTTCGGCGGCGTACTGAACGCTTACGAGCTGATGAAGAGCATGATCGAAGCAGGCGCCGCCGGCGTTCACTTCGAAGACCAACTGGCTTCCGTGAAAAAATGCGGCCACATGGGCGGCAAGGTACTGGTTCCTACCCAGGAAGCTGTACAAAAGCTGACCGCTGCTCGCCTGGCGGCTGACGTTGCCGGTACTCCGACCATCATTCTGGCCCGTACCGACGCTAACGCGGCTGACCTGCTGACTTCCGATTGCGACCCGTACGACAAAGAGTTCGTGACTGGCGAACGTACTCAGGAAGGTTTCTACAAAGTGCGCGCTGGTCTCGACCAGGCAATCTCCCGCGGCCTGGCCTACGCGCCATACGCCGACCTGATCTGGTGCGAAACCGCCAAGCCAGACCTGGACGAGGCTCGTCGCTTCGCCGAAGCGATCAAAAAGGAATACCCGGACCAACTGCTGTCGTACAACTGCTCGCCTTCCTTCAACTGGAAGAAAAACCTGGACGACGCGACCATCGCCAAGTTCCAGCGCGAACTGTCCGCCATGGGTTACAAGCACCAGTTCATCACCCTGGCCGGCATTCACAACATGTGGCACAGCATGTTCAACCTGGCGCACGACTACGCCCGTAACGACATGACTGCCTACGTGAAGCTGCAAGAGCAAGAGTTCGCTGACGCTGCCAAGGGTTACACCTTCGTGGCTCACCAGCAGGAAGTGGGCACCGGCTACTTCGACGACATGACCACTGTGATTCAAGGTGGCTCGTCGTCGGTAACCGCACTGACCGGTTCGACTGAAGAAGAGCAGTTCCACTGATCTGATTCGCCTGAGCAAACGGCCGTTGCGGATCGGATAGAAAGCTAACCGCAACGTCGCACAACTGACGCCCCGACTGGTTCGGGGCGTTTTTTTGCCCGCGATTTCACACGCACGCTCCCACAAAAAGCACTGAAAATCATTGATCCAGAGCAGTTTTTCGATCTGGAAAAGAAGGTAAAACTACCCCGTGTGCTACTTGCAGTAACGCGCCTATATGACAACTTCCCGGCCACCCACCCGTTAAACAGTTTAAAAACAGACCCGAACAGTATTGATTATCATTCATCCGCAACTATGTGCGTTACATTCCCAACAAAACAATATTGATGAAATCCCGGCTAATGCCCGCAACGCATGGGCTGCGGGGCTTTGGAGGTGCGCTATGTCCTTATTCCTATAAATAATTTCGCTATAGGAATTTTACTTGCACGGTGATGTGCCATAAAATCAGCGGGATTGATTGCTGCGACATATCGTCACTGCTTTGTTTCTTTTCAAGCTCAGAGACCTTTGCTCTCTGTTAAGGATTACCAGCATGCCCGAAGCGACAGGACTCATGGCCCACAACTGGGGCTTTGCCATTTTCCTTTTGGGCGTCGTCGGCCTTTGCGCCTTCATGCTCGGCGTCTCCAGCCTCCTCGGGTCAAAAGCCTGGGGCCGCAGCAAAAACGAACCGTTCGAGTCCGGCATGCTACCTACAGGTGGTGCCCGCTTGCGGCTCTCAGCCAAATTCTATCTGGTCGCGATGCTCTTCGTGATCTTCGATATCGAAGCCCTTTTTCTCTTTGCCTGGTCTGTGTCCGTCCGCGAAAGCGGCTGGACCGGATTCGTCGAAGCTCTCGTTTTCATAGCAATTCTGTTGGCAGGTCTTGTCTACCTGTTCCGAGTGGGCGCCCTTGATTGGGCTCCGGAAGCTCGTCGCAAGCGGCAGGCGAAGCTGAAACAATGAGGCTTTGGCAATGCAATACAATCTCACCAGGATCGACCCCGATGCTCCTAACGAGCAGTATCCGATTGGCGAACGGGAAACCGTTTCCGATCCGTTAGAAGATCAAGTTCACAAAAACATTTTCATGGGCAAGCTCGAAGACGTGCTTAACGGCACGATCAACTGGGGGCGCAAGAACTCCCTGTGGCCGTATAACTTCGGCCTTTCGTGCTGCTACGTGGAAATGACCACCGCCTTCACGGCGCCCCACGACATTGCGCGCTTTGGCGCCGAGGTTATCCGGGCATCGCCGCGTCAGGCCGATTTCATGGTTATCGCCGGTACCTGCTTTATCAAGATGGCGCCGATCATTCAGCGTCTCTACGAGCAAATGCTCGAACCTAAATGGGTTATCTCCATGGGTTCGTGCGCCAACTCCGGTGGCATGTACGACATCTACTCCGTCGTTCAAGGGGTGGACAAGTTCCTGCCCGTGGACGTCTACGTGCCTGGCTGCCCGCCCCGCCCTGAAGCTTTTCTGCAAGGCTTGATGCTCTTGCAAGAGTCGATTGGACAGGAGCGTCGTCCGCTTTCCTGGGTCGTCGGCGATCAAGGCGTGTACCGCGCTGAGATGCCTTCGCAAAAGGAACAGCGCCGCGAACAGCGAATCGCAGTCACCAACCTGCGCAGCCCCGACGAAGTCTGATCCAGCTCTGCTTCTTTTATAGAACGAGACACTGGTTTCATTCTTTACGTTGACCGAAAGCGATAAATAACCATGACTACAGGCAGTGCTCTGTACATCCCGCCTTATAAGGCAGACGACCAGGATGTGGTCGTCGAACTGAATAACCGATTTGGCCCGGAGGCGTTCACCGCCCAGCCTACCCGCACCGGCATGCCGGTGCTTTGGGTTGCCCGTGCCAAACTCGTCGAAGTCCTGACCTTCCTGCGCAACCTGCCCAAGCCGTACGTCATGCTCTATGACCTGCACGGCGTGGACGAGCGTCTGCGCACCAAGCGTCAAGGGCTGCCGAACGGCGTCGACTTCACCGTGTTCTATCACTTGATGTCGATCGAACGTAATAGTGACGTAATGATCAAGGTCGCCTTGTCCGAGAGCGACCTTAGCGTGCCGACCGTGACCGGTATCTGGCCGAACGCCAACTGGTACGAGCGTGAAGTGTGGGACATGTACGGCATCAACTTTGCCGGTCACCCGCACCTGACCCGCATCATGATGCCGCCAACCTGGGAAGGTCACCCGCTGCGCAAGGACTTCCCGGCCCGTGCCACCGAGTTCGACCCGTTCAGCCTGACGTTGGCCAAGCAACAGCTTGAGGAAGAAGCCGCGCGCTTCAAGCCTGAAGACTGGGGCATGAAGCGTTCCGGTGCGAACGAGGACTACATGTTCCTCAACCTCGGCCCTAACCACCCTTCCGCGCACGGTGCGTTCCGCATCATTCTGCAGCTGGATGGTGAAGAGATCGTCGACTGTGTGCCGGACGTCGGTTACCACCACCGTGGTGCCGAGAAGATGGCCGAGCGTCAGTCCTGGCACAGCTTCATCCCGTACACCGACCGTATCGATTACCTCGGCGGCGTGATGAACAACCTGCCGTACGTGCTCTCGGTCGAGAAGCTGGCCGGCATCAAGGTGCCTGAGAAGGTCGACGTCATCCGCATCATGATGGCCGAGTTCTTCCGGATCACCAGCCACCTGCTGTTCCTGGGGACTTACATCCAGGACGTCGGCGCCATGACCCCGGTGTTCTTCACGTTCACCGACCGTCAGAAGGCGTACACGGTGATCGAAGCCATCACCGGTTTCCGTCTGCACCCGGCCTGGTACCGCATCGGTGGCGTCGCTCACGACCTGCCGCGCGGCTGGGAAAAACTGGTGAAGGACTTCATCGAGTGGATGCCAAAGCGTCTGGACGAATACCAGAAAGCCGCCCTGGACAACAGCATCCTCAAAGGCCGGACCATCGGCGTCGCGGCCTACAACACCAAGGAAGCCCTGGAATGGGGCGTCACCGGTTCTGGCCTGCGTTCGACCGGTTGCGATTTCGACCTGCGCAAGGCTCGTCCGTACTCCGGCTACGAGAACTTCGAATTCGAAGTACCGCTGGCGGCCAATGGCGATGCCTATGACCGTTGCATCGTGCGTGTCGAAGAAATGCGCCAGAGCCTGAAGATCATTGAGCAGTGCATGCGCAACATGCCGGAAGGCCCGTACAAGGCGGATCACCCGCTGACCACGCCGCCGCCGAAAGAGCGCACCCTGCAGCACATCGAGACCCTGATCACGCACTTCCTGCAAGTTTCGTGGGGCCCGGTCATGCCGGCCAACGAATCCTTCCAGATGATCGAAGCGACCAAGGGCATCAACAGTTATTACCTGACGAGCGATGGCGGCACCATGAGCTACCGCACCCGGATTCGCACCCCAAGCTTCCCGCACCTGCAGCAGATCCCTTCGGTGATCAAAGGCAGCATGGTCGCGGACTTGATTGCGTACCTGGGTAGTATCGATTTCGTTATGGCCGACGTGGACCGCTAAGCATGAACAGCACGCTTATCCAGACAGACCGTTTCGCCCTGAGCGAAACCGAGCGCTCGGCCATCGAGCACGAGCTGCATCACTACGAAGACCCGCGCGCGGCGTCGATCGAAGCCCTGAAGATCGTCCAGAAGGAACGTGGTTGGGTGCCTGACGGCGCGCTCTACGCCATCGGCGAGATCCTTGGCATCCCGGCGAGCGACGTTGAAGGGGTGGCGACGTTCTATAGCCAGATCTTCCGTCAGCCAGTGGGCCGTCACATCATCCGCGTTTGCGACAGCATGGTCTGCTACATCGGTGGCCACGAATCCGTTGTCAGCGAAATCCAGAGCAATCTGGGCATCGGCCTGGGTCAGACCACCGCCGACGGTCGTTTCACCCTGCTGCCGGTCTGCTGCCTCGGCAACTGCGACAAGGCGCCGGCGTTGATGATCGACGACGACACTTTCGGTGATGTGCAGCCTGCCGGCGTTGCCAAATTGCTCGAGGGCTACGTATGACCCTGACTTCCTTCGGTCCTGCCAACCGCATCAAGCGGTCGGCCGAGACTCACCCGCTCACCTGGCGTCTGCGTGACGACGGCGAAGCTGTCTGGCTCGACGAGTACCAGGCCAAGAACGGTTACGCGGCTGCGCGCAAAGCCTTCGCCGACATGGCTCAGGACGACATCGTCCAGACTGTGAAAGACTCGGGCCTTAAAGGTCGCGGCGGTGCAGGCTTCCCCACGGGCGTCAAGTGGGGCCTGATGCCGAAAGACGAATCCATCAATATCCGCTACCTGCTGTGCAACGCGGATGAAATGGAACCGAACACCTGGAAAGACCGCATGCTGATGGAGCAACTGCCCCATCTGCTGATCGAAGGCATGCTGATCAGTGCTCGCGCACTGAAAACCTACCGTGGCTACATCTTCCTGCGTGGCGAATACACCACCGCCGCCAAGCACCTCAACCGTGCTGTGGAAGAAGCCAAGGCAGCCGGCCTGCTGGGTAAAAACATCCTGGGCAGCGGCTTCGATTTCGAGCTGTTCGTCCACACCGGCGCCGGGCGTTACATCTGCGGTGAAGAAACCGCTCTGATCAACTCCCTCGAAGGCCGCCGCGCCAATCCACGCTCCAAGCCACCCTTCCCGGCCGCCGTTGGCGTGTGGGGCAAGCCGACGTGCGTGAACAACGTTGAAACCCTGTGCAACGTGCCGGCGATCATTACCGACGGCGTGGACTGGTACAAATCGTTGGCGCGCGAAGGCAGTGAAGACATGGGCACCAAGCTCATGGGCTTCTCCGGCAAGGTCAAGAACCCCGGCCTGTGGGAATTGCCGTTCGGCGTCACTGGTCGCGAGTTGTTCGAAGACTACGCTGGCGGCATGCGCGACGGTTACACGCTCAAGTGCTGGCAGCCAGGCGGCGCCGGTACCGGTTTCCTGTTGCCGGAACACCTGGACGCACAAATGTACGCCGGCGGCATCGCCAAGGTGGGCACCCGTATGGGTACCGGCCTGGCCATGGCGGTGGACGACAGCGTCAACATGGTGTCCCTGCTGCGCAACATGGAGGAGTTCTTCTCCCGTGAATCTTGCGGCTTCTGCACCCCGTGCCGTGACGGTTTGCCGTGGAGCGTCAAGCTTCTGCGCGCCATCGAGAACGGTGAAGGGCAAGCCGGCGATATCGAGACCCTGCTGGGTCTGGTCGGCTTCCTCGGCCCGGGCAAGACCTTCTGTGCTCACGCACCGGGCGCCGTGGAGCCGTTGGGCAGCGCAATCAAATACTTCCGCCATGAGTTCGAAGCCGGCATCGCGCCTACCAGCGCCGTCGTCCCGCCTCTGGCAAGGCCGATCGTAGTCGGCGCTTAACGCTTTAAAAAAGCGAACGGTCCGTGCCGTTCGCTTTTCGCACGATGACGCCTTTAACGGCTGTTTTGATTCGCGCGGATAACAAGATTCCATTAGCCACGCCCGCTGACACCGGGCCAACGAAGAACTTTGAACCATGGCCACTATCCACGTAGACGGCAAAGAGCTCGAAGTCGACGGGGCAGACAACCTGTTACAGGCATGTCTGTCGCTAGGCCTCGATATCCCCTATTTCTGCTGGCACCCCGCCCTAGGCAGCGTTGGCGCTTGCCGCCAGTGCGCGGTCAAGCAGTACACCGACGAGAACGACAAGCGTGGTCGGATCGTCATGTCGTGCATGACGCCAGCTACCGACGGCAGCTGGATTTCCATCGACGACGAAGAAGCGAAAGTGTTTCGCGCCAGCGTCGTTGAATGGCTGATGACTAACCACCCTCACGACTGCCCGGTCTGTGAAGAAGGCGGTCACTGCCACCTGCAAGACATGACCGTGATGACCGGCCACAACGAGCGCCGTTATCGCTTCACCAAGCGTACCCACCAGAACCAGCAACTGGGCCCGTTCATTTCCCACGAAATGAACCGCTGCATCGCTTGCTACCGCTGCGTGCGCTTCTATAAGGACTACGCCGGCGGCACTGACCTCGGTGTGTTCGGCGCCCACGACAACGTGTACTTCGGTCGCGTTGAAGACGGCACCCTGGAAAGCGAGTTCTCCGGCAACCTCACCGAGGTCTGCCCGACCGGTGTGTTCACCGACAAGACTCACTCCGAGCGCTACAACCGCAAGTGGGACATGCAGTTCTCGCCGAGCATCTGCCATGGCTGCTCCAGCGGTTGCAACATCTCCCCGGGCGAGCGCTACGGTGAACTGCGTCGTATCGAAAACCGTTTCAACGGTTCGGTAAACCAGTACTTCCTGTGCGACCGTGGCCGCTTCGGCTACGGCTACGTCAACCGCGAAGACCGCCCGCGTCAGCCAAAGCTGGCCAACGGCGCCAAGCTGACGCTCGACGAAGCGCTGGATAAAGCCGCCGACCTGCTGCGCGGTCGCAACATCGTCGGTATCGGTTCGCCACGTGCCAGCCTCGAAAGCAACTACGCGTTGCGCGAACTGGTCGGCGCCGAGCACTTCTACTCCGGTATCGAAGCCGCTGAGCTGGAACGCATTCGTCTGGTCATGCAGGTGCTGAAAGACAGCCCGCTGCCGATCCCGAACATGCGCGACATCGAAGACCACGACGCCATCTTCGTCCTCGGTGAAGACTTGACCCAGACTGCTGCGCGCATGGCCCTGTCCCTGCGTCAATCGGTCAAAGGCAAAGCCGAAGACATGGCCGACGCCATGCGCGTTCAGCCTTGGCTCGACGCTGCGGTGAAGAACATCGGTCAGAACGCTCTGAGCCCGCTGTTCATCGCCAGCCTGGCTGAAACCAAGCTCGACGACATCGCTGAAGAATGCGTTCACGCGGCGCCAGACGACCTGGCCCGCATCGGTTTCGCCGTGGCTCACGCCCTCGACGCCAGCGCGCCTGCCGTTGAAGGCCTGGACGCTGAAGCGCTGGCGCTGGCCAAGCGTATCGCCGATGCCCTGCTCGCAGCCAAGCGTCCGCTGATCATTGCCGGTACCTCGTTGGGTTCCAAGGCGCTGATCGAAGCGGCGGCGAACATCGCCAAAGCGCTGAAGCTGCGCGAGAAGAACGGTTCCATCAGCCTGATCGTGCCAGAGGCCAACAGCCTCGGCCTGGCCATGCTCGGTGGCGAATCGGTCGACGCGGCCCTGCAAGCCGTGATTGACGGCAAAGCCGACGCCATCGTCGTGCTGGAAAACGATCTGTTCACCCGTACCGACAAAGCCCGTGTCGATGCAGCCCTGAACGCCGCGAAAGTGGTGATCGTGGCGGACCATCAGAAAACCGCTACCAGCGATCGCGCGCACCTGGTTCTGCCAGCCGCCAGCTTTGCTGAAGGCGACGGTACGTTGGTCAGCCAGGAAGGCCGCGCCCAGCGTTTCTTCCAGGTCTTCGACCCGACTTACCTCGACGCGAGCATCCTCGTTCACGAAGGCTGGCGCTGGCTGCATGCCCTGCGCGCGACCCTGTTGAACCAGCCAATCGACTGGACTCAACTGGACCACGTCACCGCTGCGTGTGCTGCAAGCACTGCGCAACTGGCCGGCATCGTCAGCGCCGCGCCGTCCGCCGCGTTCCGTATCAAAGGCCTGAAACTGGCGCGCGAACCGCTGCGTTACTCCGGTCGCACCGCCATGCGCGCCGACATCAGCGTGCACGAACCGCGTACTTCCCAGGATAACGACACCGCGTTCTCGTTCTCCATGGAAGGTTACTCGGGCTCGGTCGAACCGCGTCAGCAAGTGCCATTCGCCTGGTCTCCGGGCTGGAACTCACCGCAAGCCTGGAACAAGTTCCAGGACGAAGTCGGTGGTCACATCCGCGCTGGCGACCCGGGCACCCGCCTGATCGAAAGCACCGGTGATTCGCTGAACTGGTTCGCCAGTGTTCCTCGCGCGTTCAACCCGGCTCCAGGTACCTGGCAGGTTGTACCGTTCTTCCACTTGCTCGGCAGCGAAGAGAACTCTTCCAAAGCCGCGCCGGTTCAAGAGCGCATCCCGGCCGCGTACGTGTCGCTGGCCAAATCCGAAGCCGACCGCCTGGGTGTCAAGGATGGCACCATGCTGAGCTTGAACGTGGCTGGCCAGACCCTGCGTCTGCCGCTGCGCATCAACGAAGAGCTGGGTGCCGGTCTGGTCGCATTGCCGGCCGGTATCGCTGGCATTCCGCCGGCGATCTTTGGCAAATCCGTTGACGGTCTGCAGGAGGCAGCTCAATGACCTGGTTCACGCCTGAAGTGATTGACGTGATCATCGCGGTCCTCAAGGCCATCGTGATTCTGCTCGCCGTCGTGGTGTGCGGCGCGCTGCTGAGCTGGGTCGAGCGTCGTTTGCTCGCCCTCTGGCAGGACCGCTACGGTCCGAACCGCGTCGGCCCGTTCGGCGCGTTCCAGATTGCGGCCGACATGATCAAGATGTTCTTCAAGGAAGACTGGACCCCACCGTTCGCCGACAAAGTGATCTTCACCTTGGCACCGGTCGTGGCCATGAGCGCCTTGCTGATTGCCTTCGCGATCATCCCGATCACCCCGACCTGGGGCGTGGCGGATATCAACATCGGCATCCTGTTCTTCTTCGCCATGGCCGGTCTGTCGGTCTATGCGGTGTTGTTCGCCGGTTGGTCGAGTAACAACAAGTTCGCCCTGTTGGGCAGCTTGCGGGCCTCGGCGCAAACCGTGTCGTACGAAGTGTTCATGGGCCTGTCGCTGATGGGCATCGTGATCCAGGTCGGCTCGTTCAACATGCGCGACATCGTTGAGTATCAAGCGCAGAACCTGTGGTTCGTCATTCCGCAGATCTTCGGTTTCCTGACCTTCTTCATCGCTGGCGTCGCCGTGACTCACCGTCACCCGTTCGACCAGCCGGAAGCGGAACAGGAACTGGCCGACGGTTACCACATTGAATACGCCGGCATGAAATGGGGCATGTTCTTCGTCGGCGAGTACATCGGCATCGTGTTGATTTCGGCGCTTCTGGTGACCTTGTTCTTCGGTGGCTGGCACGGTCCGTTCGGTATTCTGCCGCAGATCCCGTTCATCTGGTTCGCACTGAAAACCGCGTTCTTCATCATGTTCTTCATCCTGCTGCGCGCTTCGATTCCGCGCCCACGGTATGACCAAGTGATGGATTTCAGCTGGAAGTTCTGCCTGCCGCTGACCCTCGTCAACATGCTGGTGACCGCTGCGATCGTGTTGCTCAACACGCCCGCCGTCGCGGCTCAGTGAGGATAGAGAATCATGAAGTACATTTTTGACATCGTGCATGGCTTCTTTACCCAGCTTCGCAGCCTGGTGATGATCTTCGGCCATGCCTTCCGCAAGCGCGACACGCTGCAGTACCCGGAAGAAGCTGTGTACCTGCCGCCGCGCTTTCGTGGACGTATCGTCCTGACTCGCGACCCTGATGGCGAAGAGCGTTGTGTAGCCTGCAACCTGTGCGCCGTGGCGTGCCCGGTCGGTTGCATCTCGCTGCAGAAAGCTGAAACCGAAGACGGTCGCTGGTACCCGGAGTTTTTCCGTATCAACTTCTCGCGCTGCATTTTCTGCGGCCTCTGCGAGGAAGCCTGCCCGACCACCGCAATCCAGCTGACACCGGATTTCGAAATGGCCGAGTTCAAACGTCAGGACCTGGTGTACGAGAAAGAAGATCTGTTGATCTCCGGCCCCGGCAAAAACCCTGATTACAACTTCTATCGTGTTGCAGGTATGGCGATTGCCGGTAAGCCAAAAGGCGCCGCGCAAAATGAAGCCGAACCGATCAACGTGAAGAGCTTGCTGCCTTAAGGAAGAAAGATGGAATTCGCTTTCTATTTCGCATCGGGTATCGCTGTTGTGTCCACGCTTCGCGTGATCACCAACACCAACCCTGTGCACGCCCTGCTCTACCTGATCATTTCGCTGATTGCCGTGGCGATGACCTTTTTCGCCCTCGGCGCGCCGTTCGCCGGCGTGCTGGAAGTGATCGCCTACGCTGGCGCCATTATGGTGCTGTTCGTGTTTGTGGTGATGATGCTGAACCTGGGCCCGGCCTCGGTTCAGCAAGAGCGCGTCTGGCTCAAGCCCGGCATCTGGCTCGGCCCGGTCGCACTCGGCGCCCTGCTGCTGGTTGAACTGCTGTACGTGTTGTTCAGCGACGCCAGCGGTCAGGCCATCGGCCACACCACCGTAGACGCCAAGGCCGTGGGCATCAGCCTGTTCGGTCCTTATCTGCTGGTGGTCGAACTCGCCTCGATGCTGCTGCTTGCTGCAGCCGTCACGGCGTTCCACTTGGGCCGCAACGAAGCCAAGGAGCAATGACGATGCCTGCTATCCCTCTCGAGCATGGACTCGCCGTTGCCGGCATCCTGTTCTGCCTCGGTCTGGTCGGCCTGATGGTCCGGCGCAACATTCTCTTCGTGCTGATGAGCCTGGAGGTCATGATGAATGCCTCCGCACTGGCCTTCATCGTTGCCGGTAGCCGCTGGGGTCAGCCGGATGGACAGATCATGTTCATCCTGGTGATCAGCCTGGCAGCCGCCGAGGCCAGTATTGGCCTGGCGATTCTGTTGCAGCTGTATCGCCGCTTCCACACTCTCGATATCGACGCTGCCAGCGAGATGCGCGGATGAATCTTCTCTATCTGACTTTCGTATTCCCTCTCATGGGTTTCCTGCTGCTGGCGTTCTCACGCGGGCGCCTCTCGGAAAACCTGTCGGCCGTGATCGGCGTCGGCTCCATTGGCCTGTCGGCCATCGTGACGGCTTATGTGATCTGGCAGTTCAACGTTGCGCCGCCTGAAGGCGGTCACTACACGCAAGTGTTGTGGCAATGGATGGCGGTGGAAGGCTTTACGCCTAATTTCGCCCTGTACCTGGATGGTCTGTCCCTGACCATGCTCGGTGTGGTAGTCGGCGTCGGCTTCCTGATCCACCTGTTCGCGTCCTGGTACATGCGCGGTGAAGCCGGTTACTCGCGCTTCTTCGCCTACACCAACCTGTTTATCGCCAGCATGCTGTTCCTGGTGCTGGGCGATAACCTGTTGTTCCTGTACTTCGGTTGGGAAGGCGTGGGCCTGTGCTCGTATCTGTTGATCGGTTTCTACTACAGCAACCGTAACAACGGTAACGCGGCACTCAAAGCCTTCATCGTGACCCGTATCGGCGACGTGTTCATGGCCATCGGCCTGTTCATCCTGTTCCAACAGTTGGGCACGCTGAACATCCAGGAACTGCTAATCAAGGCGCCGGAGCACTTCAAGTCCGGCGACTTCTGGATCGTCATGGCGACCCTGATGCTGCTGGGCGGCGCTGTCGGTAAATCCGCGCAACTGCCGCTGCAAACCTGGCTGGCAGATGCGATGGCAGGTCCTACTCCGGTTTCGGCACTGATCCACGCCGCGACCATGGTGACCGCCGGTGTTTACCTGATCGCCCGTACTCACGGCCTGTTTGCGTTGGCGCCGGACATCCTGCATCTGGTGGGCGTTGTCGGCGGTGTGACCCTGGTGCTGGCCGGTTTTGCCGCACTGGTTCAGACCGACATCAAACGTATCCTCGCCTACTCGACCATGAGCCAGATCGGCTACATGTTCCTGGCGCTGGGCGTTGGCGCCTGGGATGGCGCGATCTTCCACCTGATGACCCACGCCTTCTTCAAGGCGCTGCTGTTCCTTGCTTCCGGTGCGGTGATCGTCGCCTGCCACCACGAGCAGAACATCTTCAAGATGGGCGGCCTGTGGAAGAAACTACCACTGGCCTACGCCAGCTTCATCGTCGGCGGCGCGGCGTTGTCTGCCCTGCCACTGGTGACCGCGGGCTTCTACTCCAAGGACGAAATCCTCTGGGAAGCGTTTGCCAGCGGCAACCACGGTCTGCTCTATGCAGGTCTGGTCGGCGCGTTCATGACGTCGCTGTACACCTTCCGCCTGATCTTCATCGCGTTCCACGGTGAAGCGAAGACCGAAGCCCACGCCGGTCACGGCATCGCTCACTGGCTGCCACTGTCGGTGCTGATCGTATTGTCTACCGCCATTGGCGCGATGATCGTTCCACCGCTGCACGGCGTGCTGCCGGAAAGCGTCGGCCATGCCGGCGGCGAAGCCAAGCACAGTCTGGAAATCGCCTCGGGCGCCATCGCCCTGGCCGGTATCCTGCTGGCCGCCTTGCTGTTCCTCGGCAAGCGTCGTTTCGTCACTGCAGTCGCCAACAGCGGCATCGGCCGCTTCCTTTCGGCCTGGTGGTTCGCTGCCTGGGGCTTCGACTGGATCTACGACAAACTGTTCGTCAAGCCCTACCTTGCGATCACCCACGGACTGCGCAAAGACCCGCTCGACCAGACCATCGGTCTGATCCCGCGCATGGCCAAAGGCGGTCACAGCGCCCTGAGCCGTACCGAAACCGGTCAACTGCGTTGGTACGCGGCATCCATGGCTGCTGGCTCCGTGCTGGTCATCGGCGCCATCGTGCTGGTAGCGGTCTGATATGAACCTTGCGAACTTGCGAAAGGAATTGAGCCCGTCATGATTCTGCCTTGGCTAATCCTGATCCCCTTCATCGGCGGCCTGCTGAGCTGGATGGGTGAGCGCTTCGGCGCTACCCTTCCCCGCTGGATTGCGCTGTTGACCATGACCCTGGAACTCGCTCTCGGCCTCTGGCTGTGGGCCCACGGTAATTATTCATTTGCTCCGGCACCGGGTGCCGATCCGACCTGGGTGCTTGAGTTCAAGCACATCTGGATCGAGCGCTTCGGCATCAGCGTGCACCTGGCCCTCGACGGCCTGTCGCTGTTGATGATCCTGCTGACCGGTCTGCTGGGTATCCTCTCGGTACTCTGCTCGTGGAAAGAGATCCAGCGTCACGTTGGCTTCTTCCACTTGAACCTGATGTGGATCCTGGGCGGTGTCGTTGGCGTGTTCCTCGCCCTCGACCTGTTCATGTTCTTCTTCTTCTGGGAAATGATGCTGGTGCCGATGTACTTCCTCATCGCGCTCTGGGGTCACAGTTCTTCGGACGGCAAGAAAACCCGGATCTACGCGGCGACCAAGTTCTTCATCTTCACTCAGGCTTCCGGCCTGATCATGTTGGTGGCGATCCTGGGTCTGGTCCTGGTCAACTTCAACGACACCGGCGTGATTACGTTCAACTACGCCGATCTGTTGAAAACCAAGATGTCGCTGACCACCGAGTACATCCTGATGCTCGGCTTCTTCATCGCCTTCGCGGTCAAGTTGCCAGTCGTGCCGTTCCACTCCTGGTTGCCTGATGCTCACGCCCAGGCGCCGACGGCGGGTTCGGTCGACCTGGCCGGTATCTTGTTGAAAACGGCTGCTTACGGTCTGCTGCGTTTCGCCCTGCCGCTGTTCCCGAATGCCTCGGCCGAGTTTGCGCCGATCGCCATGACCCTCGGTCTGATCGGGATTTTCTATGGTGCGTTCCTGGCCTTCGCACAAACCGACATCAAGCGTCTGATCGCCTACTCCTCCGTTTCCCACATGGGCTTCGTGTTGATCGGCATCTACTCCGGCAGCCAACTGGCGCTGCAGGGTGCGGTGATGCAGATGCTGGCACACGGTCTGTCGGCCGCGGCACTCTTTATCCTCAGCGGTCAGCTGTACGAGCGCACTCACACCCGCGACATGCGCGAGATGGGTGGCCTGTGGTCGAAGATTGCTTACCTGCCGGCCATCAGCCTGTTCTTCGCAGCCGCGTCATTGGGCTTGCCGGGTACCGGTAACTTTGTGGGTGAGTTCCTGATCCTGATCGGCACGTTCCCAAGCGCCCCATGGATCACTATCATCGCGACGTCCGGTCTGGTGTTCGGTTCGGTCTACTCGCTGATCATGATCCACCGTGCCTACTTCGGCCCGTCCAAATCGGATGCGGTGCTGCATGGCATGGATGGTCGCGAACTGATCATGGTGGTCGGCCTGGCGGCACTGCTGATTTACATCGGCGTGTACCCGCAACCGTTCCTCGATACCTCTGCCGCTACGATGCATGGCGTGCAGCAATGGCTCGGTACCGCCTTCACTCAACTCGCTTCGGCCCGGTAAGAGCGCTATGGAATTCACGACTCAACACTTTATCGCGCTTGCGCCGTTGTTGATCACCAGCGCCACGATCATCGTGGTGATGCTGGCAATCGCCTGGCGTCGCAACCACTCGCAGACCTTCCTGATTTCCGTGGCGGGTCTGAACCTGGCGTTGCTGTCGATCCTGCCAGCCCTGAAAGTCGCGCCTCTGGCCGTGACCCCGTTGCTGCAGATCGACACCTTCGCTTGCTTGTACATGGCGCTGATCCTGGTCGCCACCCTCGCTTGTGTGACCCTCGCCCACGCCTACCTCGGCGATGGCGGTTCGGGTTACCCGGGTAACCGTGAAGAACTTTACCTGCTGATCCTGATGGCCGCCGCCGGTGGCCTGGTACTGGTCAGCGCGCAGCACCTGGCCGGGTTGTTCATCGGTCTGGAACTGCTCTCGGTACCGGTCTACGGTCTGGTGGCTTACGCCTTCTTCAACAAGCGTTCGCTGGAAGCCGGTATCAAGTACATGGTGCTGTCGGCCGCCGGTTCCGCGTTTCTGTTGTTTGGTATGGCCCTGCTGTATGCCGACTCCGGTAGCCTGAGCTTCGTTGGCATCGGCCAGGCCCTGGCCGCCACCGGCCTGCCAAGTTCGCTGGCGCAACTGGGCCTGGGCATGATGCTGATCGGTCTGGCGTTCAAGCTGTCGCTGGTACCGTTTCACCTCTGGACCCCGGACGTTTACGAAGGTGCTCCGGCACCGGTGGCAGCGTTCCTGGCCACCGCGTCGAAAGTCGCTGTGTTCGCAGTGATGGTGCGTCTGTTCCAGATCTCGCCGGCGGCAAGCAGCGGTGTGCTGAGCGACGTGCTGACCATCATCGCCATCGCGTCGATCCTGTTCGGTAACCTGCTGGCACTGACCCAAAGCAACCTCAAGCGTCTGCTGGGTTACTCGTCCATCGCTCACTTCGGTTACCTGCTGATCGCCCTGGTGGCGAGCAAGGGTCTGGCCGTGGAAGCCATCGGCGTGTACCTGGTCACCTACGTGATCACCAGCCTCGGCGCGTTCGGCGTGATCACGCTGATGTCCTCGCCGTACAACGGCCGTGACGCGGATGCCCTGTACGAATACCGCGGCCTGTTCTGGCGCCGTCCGTACCTGACCGCCGTCCTGACCGTGATGATGCTGTCCCTGGCCGGTATCCCGCTGACCGCGGGCTTCATCGGCAAGTTCTACATCATCGCCACCGGTGTCGAGTCGCAGCAATGGTGGCTGGTCGGCGCCCTGGTACTGGGCAGCGCCATCGGCGTTTTCTACTACCTGCGCGTCATGGTCACCCTGTTCCTGATCGAGCCGAACCTGCGTCGCCACGACGCGCAATTGCACTGGGAACAACGTGCAGGCGGCGTGATGCTGCTGGCCATCGCCGCACTGGCGTTCTTCCTTGGACTGTATCCGCAGCCGTTGCTGGTCCTGGTTCAGCAGGCCGGTTTGTCAGGTTGATCGCTTAAGCGGTAGATCGTAGAAAACAGGAACGGCACCTTCGGGTGCCGTTTTTGCGTTTGTAGGATTTGTTATTGATGTGGCCGCCGCCTCCCATAATCCAGAAAGCTCTCGCCGGATTGTCCGCTTCGTCCTACATCCAATATTGAGCGCTTGGTTCTATCTTGAGTGACTGCCGGACGGAGAAATCGAGAAAAGAGCGAATGATGAAGCGTGACATTTTTTGTGAATTAGTAGAGGGCTTCGATGCCTTGGCTGCTGCCCTCGTCCACATCGACTGCCGCCAGTTCCACCGTTTCGAATGCTTTCGAAGAGGATGACGGCAGAATTACCCGACGCACCGCGTCGACCATCAGCGAGCCCCCTTCAGTCGCGGTGGCGTGATCTCGAATCAGCCACTCCACCGAAAGGCCCGGTCAGTCAGGGGCCGGCAGCGCATCGTCTACACTGTCCACTTCAAAAATCGCTTGGGTTATCGGTGGTTCGGCAAGCGCTGCCATCTCGTCCAGAATCCCGAGTGCCGCGGGCAAAGCAGTGGCATCGGCGACCAGTAACAGATGCTGGAGCTGTTGAGGCGGCTTCCATTCGAAACCTCCCGTGTCTTGCGCCGAAAACTGGCGATCAGGTGCGACGATCTGGATCGGCTCGCCCGCTGCTGCATGCATTGCCCAACGGGATGCCGGGCGCTGAACAACCGGCATCGAGCGGTAACGTGCGTACCAGCCATCGTCATGAGAAAGCCTGGCAGGCGAGCCGTCCACAGCCGGAAAGAACAGCTTCACGCGCTGATCCGGTGCCCAGGTTGTCATCTCGGTGAGCATCGGACCGGCCAGAGTGACGCGCATCAAATGAGGACTCAGTGTCTTTTTGTGCCGCAGGACTGCGTCGAATATTTTGTACGGGGTGGTGGAGGCCATGGGGGAATTCCTGTTGGGAATCGACAGTGACTACGTCTAGAAACGAGTCAATGTGGATCCCCTTTAAGGCGTTCTGTCGAAAGCACCCAGGAAAAGTCCGTTACTGGGCCACTGGACGTTCGACAACCAGCAATTCGATGTTCTGTTTCTTAGCCCGGACGAGCGCCGCACCCACTTCTGCCTGTTTGGCCTCGGCCTCGGCTTTCGAATTGAATGGCCCGACCAGAATCCGGGTCTTTCCATTCTCCTTGACAACATTGGAAACGAAACTGTGCTCAATCAGCCAGCCGCTAAGGTCGCTGACCGCTTGAGTTGTTTCGCCTCGAACTTCGAGATCCCATTGTGGCGCGGATGCTACCGAAGGTGCAGCCACAGCTGCCGGCTGCGGCTTTTGCGCGTCAACGCTCTTGCCCTCACCGCATCCCGCCAGCGCCAGTACCGCGATTACCAAGACCATTTTGCCCACAACGCTTCCCTCTGAATGCTTAAAGCGACGATTTTAACATTCATGAATACTTCCCGAGTGCCGCAAAATGGGCTTAAAACAACGAGAATGATGATTGCGGCCTCTGTATAGTTACGCCTTGGGAATTAATGCAGCATCTGCACGTCAGAAAGAGGCACCCAAACCGTGAGACTTCGCACTAATCTATACATACCACCGACCTCTGCACTGTCCGAATCAGGTGCCCTACAAAGCAATCAAGGAGAAAACCATGCTGATACTCACCCGCAAAGTCGGTGAAAGCATAAACATTGGTGATGACATTACGATCACCATTCTGGGCGTTAGCGGCCAGCAAGTCAGGATTGGCATTAACGCCCCGAAAGACGTTGCGGTGCATCGCGAAGAAATCTATCAGCGCATTCAGGCTGGCCTCACTGCTCCAGACAAACCGCAGACCCCCTGAATCCTGTTGTAGTCAGTAGCCAGCCCGTTTCGCCCCAGAACCATGGCTGGCTAGAGATTCAAGCGCCGCATCGTCATCCGCTTACTCGCTCGCCCCAGTCCCGAGACGGGTCACGGCACTTCGCTGCCATCCCCTCCAGAACGTGAAACCGATACTACCGGCAAGTTTCATGTCATGGCTGTCAGACGCTTCCGATTAACCCCGAGGAAGAGCCCGATCAATCGCGGCTAACCAAACGTCACGCCGCGCGCCATGCCCGTGGCAGCCACAACTATCAGCAACACCAGCAACGCTTCGATATGACTGATTCGGGCAAACAGCTGTGTCCGACCGGTATCGATAGCCATGCCACGACCTAAGGCAATCCGCCATCTGATCAGCGTCACCATCGGCGCAACTTCAAGCAACAGGATCAGGACAAACAACGTCATCTTGAGATGGAACAGTGGCTGGTGAAGATAGTAGTCAGTGCCTTTTTCGTACCCTCCAAAGGCTCGCACCCCACCCGTTACCAATAGAATGACTGCAGAGATTCCCCATAGATTGTCGGCGACCAAAACGCTGCGAACCTCCCCCGCACCGGCAGCCAGACGACGCAATGCAGTCCCGCGAGTCAGCACAGCCCAAAAGCCCAGCGCAAAGGCCAAGAGATGTATCGCCGCAAGAAACCAGTGAGCCAGCATCGAGATACTCCTGTCAGGACGAAATTTGGATTGGCCTGTCAGTAGTAGCCCATAAAGCCGGGAATTGCCCGATGCCAAAAAGTTAGAAGAGCCCAGCACGATGGCTGGGCTCTGGCTATTTCCTGTTTTCCATCATCTTGTCGGCGAGAGCTTTGGCCCTTTCAATCAACAGGTTCTGCCTGTCTTCATGAGTAGCCCCTCCTACAACCGGTGCCGTCAAATTGCTTTCCGCAATCAACGCAGCGCAGAAGTATTGATCCCAAACAGCTCTGTCCTCAGATGCCTGTTTGTTCGTTTGGTCGGCGATCATATGCGGCTCCTTTTGATGAGGTAGCACCGCTATCTTACGCCTGAACCGCAGACAACCCGCGCACTGAAGACGATCCGCAAACTGGGCGGTCATCCGAAGAGAGCCCGTCACCGCGTCTCTCGCTTGGCGATGGCCAGAGCATTGTTTTGAATGGTTTTGCAAAAGCTTTGCAAATCGCAGACAACAAAAAAGGGCTCACCTTTCGGTGAGCCCTTCCAGACCGCCCAGCAGAGCGGATTTTGTTTGGTAGGCGCGATTGGACTCGAACCAACGACCCCCACCATGTCAAGGTGGTGCTCTAACCAACTGAGCTACGTGCCTGCTGTGAGGCGGCATTCTACGGAATTCCGAAGGGGTGTCAACACCTTTTTTTGAGCTAACCCTATGAATATGCAAAATATTTAATTTTGCCGCTGCAAAGAAGATTTTGCGGTGGCTGGCGGTCGTTTTTTATCTCGGGTAGGATCGATGCACTCGTAAAATATATTAAACAGAGGCTGCAGGATGGCGAACACCCCCTACCCGGAATCCTATTACGCCGCATCGGCCAATGCGGTACCACCGCGCCCAGCCCTGCAGGATGACGTAGAAACTGATGTCTGTGTGATCGGCGCCGGTTACACCGGTCTGTCCTCTGCCCTGTTTCTGCTGGAAAACGGTTTCCGAGTCACGGTGCTTGAAGCCGCGAAGGTAGGTTTTGGTGCGTCGGGGCGTAACGGTGGCCAGATCGTTAACAGTTACAGCCGCGACATCGATGTGATTGAGCGCAGTGTGGGTCCCAAGCAAGCGCAGTTGCTGGGTCAAATGGCGTTCGAGGGTGGGCGGATCATTCGTGAGCGGGTGGCCAAATATAATATCCAGTGCGACTTGAAGGACGGTGGTGTATTTGCCGCCATTACCGCCAAGCACATGGGTCATCTGGAATCCCAGAAGCGTCTGTGGGAGCGTTTCGGTCACACGCAGCTTGAACTGATGGATCAGCGTCGCATCCGTGAAGTGGTCGCGTGCGATCAATACATCGGCGGCATGCTCGACATGAGCGGCGGGCACATTCATCCATTGAACCTGGCGCTGGGCGAAGCGGCGGCCGTCGAGTCGTTGGGCGGTATCCTTTATGAGCAGTCACCGGCGGTGCGCATAGAGCGCGGCGCGAATCCGGTGGTGCATACACCTCAGGGCAAGGTCAGGGCTAAATTCATCATCGTTGCGGGTAACGCGTATCTCGGTAATCTGGTGCCGGAACTGGCCGCCAAATCGATGCCCTGCGGAACTCAGGTGATCACCACTGAACCCTTGGGCGACGCATTGGCCAAGAGCCTGTTGCCGCAGGATTACTGCGTCGAGGACTGCAACTACCTACTCGACTACTACCGTTTGACCGGCGACAAGCGCCTGGTCTTCGGCGGTGGTGTGGTGTATGGCGCGCGGGATCCGGCGAACATCGAGGCGATTATTCGGCCGAAGATGCTCAAAGCCTTCCCGCAGCTCAAGGACGTGAAGATCGATTACGCCTGGACCGGCAATTTCCTACTGACCTTGTCGCGTCTTCCTCAGGTCGGACGCCTGGGCGACAACATCTACTATTCCCAGGGCTGCAGCGGCCATGGCGTGACCTATACGCACCTGGCGGGCAAGGTGCTGGCCGAAGCGTTGCGTGGCCAAGCCGAGCGTTTCGACGCCTTTGCCGACCTGCCCCACTACCCGTTCCCCGGTGGACAACTGCTGCGCACACCGTTTGCCGCGTTGGGCGCCTGGTATTACGGACTGCGAGACAAATTCGGCTTCTGACCGATAGATGCAAAAAAAGGGGCCACTGCAAGATGGCCCTTTTCATTTCAGCTCGGGAAGTCAGCTCTCTCGCTGAATGAGCCTCTGCAAGAACTCGGCGCTGCGCTGCTGATCCATTTCCTCTTTGGCCAAGAGCTCGGGAAGCAACTCGGCCGCACGCTGGGCATCGAGGATGAAGACGCCGTCATCATCACCAATGGCCAAGTCCCCCGGCTGCACCTGAACTCCGCCCACATTGATCGACTGATTGACCTCCCCACGGGCGCCAATACCGCGAGTCGTGTACGCACTGACGCCCCGACAAAAAATCGGCAAACCATGGCGACGCAATGCGCTGACATCCGTGACCGCACCCGACACCACCACCCCGGCCAACCCTTTGATCAACCCGGCCAGCGTGCGGAGTTCGCCCCAGCAACCACACTCCTCGTCGCCCACACATTCGATCACCAACACGTCGCCCGGCTCACTCAGCAACAGCGCTTCACGCAAAATACTGCCATCCGGCGGGAAAACTTTGACGGTGACGACATTGCCGACCATTCGGATGTTGTTGAACAGCGGTTTGATCCCCCGCAGGAAGCCCCGATCGGAAAAATGGCCGATGGTTGACGAAGGGATCGACCGGTAAGCGTGGAGCTGCTCCGGGCTGACGAGCTGTTGGCGCGTGGCAATCTGATAACTCATCGGCATTTCCCCGGGCGTAGCAATGGGCAGGTCGAACAGTATTCAACGGGCTCGGAGGCCAGGTAGTAGAAGCAGCAGGTCCGTCGAAAGCGAATACTGCGCTGCCCCTCGTCGAGCGGTGTTGGTGGACGACGGAAGTGGCTCAGCGGGTTGTAATCGAGGCCGAACAGCGCAGGTTCTGCCTCGGTCAGCAACCACCTGAAGTCCGCTTCATAGCGCTCGCGCACCGACGGTTCCTCGATTTTTGCCATTCGTTTTTCATACAACGAATACACGCGTACCGCGGTGTTTTCCCACAAGATGCGCCGTGAAACGCCGCTGACACGGTTGAAGGTTTGCCACAGCGGTTTCAGCAGCCCGACAAACAGCGCCTGCACCAGGGTTTCCCGCCAGACCTCGCGTTCACCGGCCCCATACGTCAGCGCCGGGGAGTGAGCCAGCGGCATCGAAGACGTCCACAGCCCTTCATCGTGGCCGTACTCGATCACTGCGTTGTCCAGCGACAGTAGCAAGCCTTTGTCGTAGACCGACATGGCGTACAAACAGGCGCCGGTTGCCAGGAATGACAGGCGCTTGCCCAGCAGCGAGGCAGTGATCGCCCGCGACGGTGAGCCGATGATCGGCGTCAATGCATCCAGCAGACGCTCGCACACGTCCTCTTGCAGCAGGTCACGCGCCATCAGAGAACGTAA
The DNA here is from genome assembly GCF_054898115.1 of Pseudomonas sp. MDT1-16. Taxonomy (NCBI): domain Bacteria; kingdom Pseudomonadati; phylum Pseudomonadota; class Gammaproteobacteria; order Pseudomonadales; family Pseudomonadaceae; genus Pseudomonas; species Pseudomonas sp. MDT1-16. Next base: position 2,525,998 of record NZ_CM142717.1, on the reverse strand, counting down.
CGGGTCACGCTCGGCGCTGTCCTTCAACCGCAACCCACCGCCCAGCACGTTCCATTCTTGCGCGGTGAAGTGGCGCGCCAGACTCATTGCGGCAATTCCCGACCAAACGGGATGCACATCGGCGTACCAAAAAACGGGTCAGGAATTATCCTGCAGTTGAGGTCGAATACTGTTTTGACCAGCGCCTGAGTCAAGACGTCCTCAGGCCGACCCTGGGCAAACGCCGCGCGGTCATGCACCGCGACCATGTGATCCGCATAGCGACAGGCCAGGTTGAGATCGTGAAGCACCATGATGATGGTTTTGTTCTCGAGCCGGTTGAGGTCGCGCAGCAGGTCCAGCACTTCAATCTGGTGAGCCAGGTCGAGGAAGGTTGTCGGCTCATCCAGCAGCACGACGCCGGTGTCCTGGGCCAGGGTCATGGCGATCCACGCACGTTGACGCTGCCCACCGGACAAGGCATCCACCGGCCGATCCGCCAGCGCCTGCAGACTGGTCTGCGTCAGCGCGCGATTGACCATGGTTTCATCCTCTGCCGACCACTGCTGCATCCAGCTCTGATACGGGTATCGGCCCAAGGCCACGAGCTGACGCACGGTAATGCCTTCCGGCGCCGTTGGCGTCTGGGGCAGGATGGCCAACTCACGTGCCACCGCCGCGGTGGATTTTTGCTGGATATCCACACCGTTGAGAATCACCGAGCCTTGCTGCGGTTTCAGCAGTCGGGCAAAGGATTTGAGCAAGGTACTTTTGCCGCAGCCGTTACTGCCAATCAGCACCGAGATCTTGCCCTTGGGCAGTTGCATGTCCAGCGCGTCAATAATCACCTGGCGCTGATAACTCAGGGTCAGGCCGCGACTTGCAATCGACGTCATACGTTGAATTCCTTAATGACGCTGCTTAATCAATAAATAGAGAAAAAAGGGTGTGCCCAGCACCGCGACAAAGATGCCGGCCGGTAGATCCAAGGGCAAGAACAGCGTGCGCCCGACCAAGTCCGCAAGCATGACCAGGCTTGCCCCGACCAGGGCCGCCATCACGGCCTGTCCACCGAAACCAGGTGCCACCAGACGTTTGGCAATATGCGGCGCAATTAGCCCGACAAACGCGATCGCCCCACCCCAGGCAATGGCTGCACCGGCCAACGCCACACTGACCAGCAACAAACCGGCCCGCAGCCATTGCACGCGCACGCCGATGCCCTGGGCCAAGTTGTCATCCAGCTGTTGCACCATCACCTGACGGGCCAACAGCACCAGCAGCGGACAAATGCCCAACAACCAGCCCGCCAGTGCCAGCGGTTCGGGCCAACTGGCGCCGTATACGCTGCCAGTCAGCCAAACGTAGGCAGACAGGGTGGTGGTCAGCGGACTGAAGACCAGGATGAACGTGGTCGCGGCCGTCAACATCGCCGAGACGCCCACACCGATCAGCACCAGCCGCAACGGTGAAGTCCCCTGCTTCCAGGCCAGCAAATAAATGGCCAGCGTCGCCAGAGCCGCACCGAGCATCGCGGCCAGGGGCAGAAACTGTTGCCCCAGCGTCGCGGACAAGAACGACAGGTAAAGCACGGCGGCGGCGCTGGCACCGCTGGTGATGCCGAGCAGGTCGGGCGATGCCAGCGGGTTGCGGATAATGCTTTGCAGGATCAACCCGGACACTGACAACGCAGCCCCCACCAGCGCCGCCAGCACAATGCGTGGAAAACGCAGTTGCTCGACGATCAACGTCAGGCTGGCGTCCTGACTGGAAAACAGGATTCGCATCACCTCGAGGGGCGAGAGGATGACTTTCCCCAGCGACAACGAGCCGAGCATCACCAGCACCGTCAGCACCAGGGCCGCCGCCAGCCGCCACCATGTGGAGAGATTGACCCGCCGGGAATACCCGCCTCGGCGCCAGGTCACCACCTTATCCATAACGGCCTCCACGCCGGGCCAACATAATGAAGAACGGTGCGCCGAACAGCGCCGTCATCACCCCCACCGGTACCTCCTGCGGCAGGATCAATACCCGCGACAGCGTATCCGCCAACAGCAGCAGAATGGCGCCGAGCAGCGCACATCCAGGCAGCAACCAGCGATGGTCAATGGATAACCCCTTGCGCACCATGTGCGGTACCAGCAGACCGATGAAACCGATGCTACCGGCCAACGCCACCGCGCTGCCTGCGAGACAGATCACCAGCACGCTCATCAGCAGCCGGATCAGGCCGGTTCGCTGCCCCAGGCCCGTGGCAATCTCTTCCCCGGCGTTCAGTACGTTGACCTGGCCAGCCAGCAACAGCGCACCCGACAACCCGAACACATCAGTCAGCAACAAGGGTGCGGCGCTCGATAGGTTGCGTTCGGTCAACGAACCGGCCAGCCAGAACAGCACCGTGTCCAGGCCATCCTGATTCACCACCAGCAGCGCCTGGCTGCAAGCGGAGAACAACGCGGCAATCGCCGCACCCGCCAGCACGATGCGCAGCGGACTGAGACTGCCTTGCCCCATGTTACCGATCAGCCACACCAGACAACCCGCCACGGCAGCGCCAATGAACGCACACCCTAGCCAGGCATCCGGGGATGACAGCAAGAAGATCGAGGAAAACAGGATGATAGAAAAGGTCGCACCGGCACTGATCCCGAACAGTCCGGGTGATGCCAATGGATTGCGCGTCAGTGCCTGCATCAAGGCGCCCGCGACCGCGAGACTGGCGCCTACGGAAATCGCCATCAAGGTGCGCGACAGACGCGTAGTGGTCACCAGTACATGACTGATACTCAACGGGTCGGGATGGACAAACGCCGCGGCAATCTGTGGCAGTGGAATCCAGGTGGCTCCGACCGCCAGGCTTAACACGCAGCTCAGCAGCAACACGACACCCGCGCCGCACAGTTTTACACCGGGGCTCATGAGCTCACCTGCGCCGCAGCCACGCGGGCAACGTCGTTGAGCATCAGGTTCGCCCCCAACATCCCGCCCGACAGACTCCACGCGACGCCATCGACCTGCCACACCTGCTCTTGCTGCGGGGCACGCATCTGCTTCCACAGCGGGTGTTGCACCAGACTCTCGTAGTTACGCTGCACCGCCGCGTTCTGCCCGCGCAGGAAAACAAAAAAGATGTCGGCATTCACCACGGCAAGGCTCTCCTTGCTGGTGAGCTTGATCGATACCCCGCTCGCCTTCCGGCTGCTGTCACTCCAGTTGAAGCCCAGTTCGCTGAGCACGGAGCCCGGGAAACTGGCCGGCAGATAGCTACGGATGTGGTCTTCGCGGATATCCAGAATCGACACCGTGGGTGGCCAGCGTCCGGCAAATGTCTGCTGCAGTTGCTCGCCCAGCTGTGCCACGCGCTGCTGCCATCGGTTCAGAATTTCGTCGGCCCTCTGTTGCTGGCGTAAGGCGGCGCCCATCAGCGCCAGGGTCTTTTTGAACTCAAACACCTCATCCAGCATCAGCAGCGGGGCGATCTGCTTGAGTAATGGCGCAATGCGTTCATGGCGATAGCGCGAGGCAATAATCACGTCCGGTTTGAGCAGCGCGATGTCCTCAAGACTGGGCTGGGTTTCCAGCCCAACATGGGGCACAGCACCCAGTGCTGCGCGCAAATAGCGATAGGTCGGTTTTTCGCTCCAGGAATCAACCACGCCACACGGGGTCACGCCCAACACCACGGCGCAGTCGGTGGCTCCCTGAAACAGGGTGATCACCCGCAACGGCACGGCGTCGGCCGCAGCCCACGCCGGCGCGGAAAACCTGAGGGCGAGCGCCCCCAGGGACAGGCGCAACAGCGTGCGCCTGGAGGGATCACGTCGTGGCTCAGGTTTCACGATCGAGCCTGTGAAACGGATTGACCACCTGCCCTTTGCCAAACGGCATGCTGCCAGGGCCACCCGCACGTTCGATCATCGGAGTGAGCAGCAATTTCTGCGGCCAGTGCGGCGATTCGAACAGCTGGTGCTTGATCATGATCCGCGCCTCGGCGTCAAACCCGATGGTGTCGATCAACTCGTTGAGCACTTCGCCCATCGCCTTCCACAATCCGGTCGCCGGCAATGCGTAGACCTCAGCCAGCGTATCGATGATGGCGCGGACGTTGACCTGAATACCCAGGGTCTGCAACCAGAACAGCAGGTCTTCAGGGCGCTCGTGGTACAGCGTGTTGGCGTGCCCCTTCTTCAACCGGTAAGCCGGGTCGGCCAGGCCGTTGCGTTCCAGCCACGGCACAAAGATGCGCAACGAATCGTGATCGCGCAACAGCAGGCCCTGCGCGTAACCCGCCTTCCACACCAGCACTGCATTCTGCCCGTGAATTTCCCCCAGCATGCCGATGCGGAACATTCTCAGGTTGATATCGAAGAAGCTGTGGCACAGCTCGCGGAACAGCGTCATCACCGACGCGGCGTTGGCCGGCAGTTGGCGGTAGGCCATCCAGTCATCGAAAAAGTGCTGGTTGCTGCCCGGCAGCGGTGTGCCCAACGCGGCCATGGGCACCAGTCGGGTGTCCGGATCTTCCAGCAGCGCGGATGGATAGCCGCGAACCATGGCCGACAGGTGGCGCGGCGCTTCGTCGAACAGCGTCGCGTCCGGCGGCATGAATGCCCACCATTTGGTTTCGTCGCACAGGTGCAGCGACTGCTGCAGCGTTTGATCTTTGCTCAGTGCCTGACGCAACAACGCCTCGCTCAAGCCGCCGTTGATCATTTTTACGGCGGGCAGATAACGCGAAGCGCCCAGCGAATAGATCGCCATGGGCAACTTGAGGTAATCGGCACTGTTGAAGCACGGGGTCATCGAGCGCAACGACGAGGTGGCGAAGAAATCGCCCTCGGTGAAGTCCAGTCGATGGCAGTCACCCTTGGCGAAGGCATCGCCGAGTTGCGCCTCCAGCACGTGTTCGAACTGCCATGGGTGCACCGGCAGCGCGACGTGGCTCTGGGCAATGCCCCGTTGCTGCAGCTCTTGTTGCAAGTTGGCCTGCAACAGCGGCGGCAACAGGTAGTGGGCGGGATAACACTGCGCCAGGTCCGCCACACCGTCGCCACATTGCAGCAACGTGCGGTCGACCGCGACCCAATTGAGCGCCACCGGACGAGCAAATTCCGCCTGATACTGCTGATATTCGGTTTCGCTCAAACCCTGCTTGGCTTTGGCCAGCGGGTGGTAGGGACGATCACGCAGCGAAGCCCACTGTTCCATCGCCAGGAAAAAGCCCGCATTGCTCTTTTCCAGCAAGTGTTCGCTGTCAACCCGATGGGTCAGGGACAACTCGGTTTGCCTGACGCTGGTGCGCAATACATCCAGGAACAGGGCGAAGCCTTTTTCATTGTCCGGGTAGCGATCGGTCATCCCTGCCAACACCTGGGTCGTGAAGGTCTCGGGTGACAGCGCGGTCAGTTGGTCATTCTGTCGAGCCCATACCGGCGTGCCTGGTACTTTTTCCCATTGCTGGGTAATACCGGGACGCAGGGCAATGACGATGCAACCCTGCGGTTCGCTGGGCCATTCCCAGATCCGCTGCCCGGCGCTCAACCCCGTAAACGGCTGATCGGCCGATGACGAGGGCGCCACCAGGTTCAGCGGCTCGGTACCAAAAAAATGTTCGGCCAGCAAACAATCGACCAGATCCTGCATCACCCTGTCGGCGGCCATTGCGGTGAAGTTCATCCGATTATTTTCCTTCTGCTGAAGTGGCGGCCAATCTGGCCTGGAGGGCACGAAAAGCGATGCCACGCTCGTCACCCAAAACAAAGCTTTTTACGCCCCGCGCCAACCACCGTTCGTGGTCGCCTGGCTGGCGTGGAATCGCGCAGTACGGCACACCCGCGGCGCTGGCGGCCTGCCAACTGGAGAGCAGCGCTTGCTGCACCTCGGGCCGGTCGATCTGCCAGGGCATGCCCATCGATTGCGATAAATCGGCAGCCCCTTCCAGAATCATGTCCAGGCCAGGCACCGCGGCAATCTCTGTCGCCCGCCGCACACCTTCGGCGCTTTCAATCATCGCCACGATCATGATTTGTTCGTTGGCCAGCGCGACGTATTCCGCCAGGCTGTGTTTGCCAAAAGCGCCGGGGCGCCCGGCATTCAGGCTGCGGGTGCCCTGCGGATGGTATTTGCAGGCGCGAATGCTCTCGGTCAAGGCTTCAGGGCTTTCGATCATCGGCAACACAATGCCCTGAGCGCCGCCATCGAGCAGGCGCAGCAGGGTTTTCGGGTTGAGGTCCGCCACCCGCACCAGCGGAGTGATCGCGTAACTCTCGGCGGTGCGAATCATGTTCTCCACGGTCTCGGGATTGATCAGCACGTGTTCCATATCGATGATCACAAAATCGAAACCGGCCTCGGCAATCAGTTCGACGGCCGCTGGCGACGGAATCGAGCTGATCAGGCCGTAGACCGGCTCACCTGTTCTGAGCTTCTGCTTGAGCAGATTGGTCCTCAGCATGATTGCGGCCGGAACGCGTGCAGCGGATTCGGCACCGATTTGAAACGACGTTCGCCGTCGCCCAGCAGGCGGCGCTTGGTCAGCTCTTCCACTTCATAGAAAGGCGCGAAGACATCAAACGCTGCATAACGCGGGCGGTGTTGCGGATGTTCGACTTGGTAAGCGCTGATCACCTCGGCAGTCATCTGCCAGAACAGGGCTTCTTCCAGCTGATAGTGCTGATGCAGGAAGATCGCCATCTCGGCCAGGGCAATGAAAAAGAACGAATCACAGGAAAAATCCCGGACTGCATCCAGGTCGTCGGTGAGGATGAACGAGTTGCGGTTGAGCTTGGCGTGGCTGGCGGGCAGCGGCACCAAGGTCGGGCACAAATCGGCGCGCCCCAAGTGCTGCGGTGAATAGCGCACGCCGTCGTGGAAGTCTTTCAGGGCAATACGTTGCGGCCAGCCCTGCTTCACGATCAGGACGATGTTCTGCCCATGGGATTCCATGCCGATGCCTTCGGCGTAGAGCATGTGAATGATCGGCGACACCGCCACCTGCAACAGTTGACGGGTCCAGGCGTGCAGGCCGTATTGAGCGATCCAGGCATCGATGAACGGGGTTTGTTCCCCCGGTCCGTAGCGATTGTCCACGGAACTCAAGCCATTGAACGGCACCGCTTGCTCATCGTCTTGCAGGTACTGGTGAATGCTCTCGCGCCACAGGGTGCCCATCGTGCCGTAGGCCTGGGACATCCGCGTGGCGGGCAGATGATCGTAGTCAAAACTGACGCCGACCACCTCTCCGAGAATCACAAAACCGAGATCACGGGCGGTGCTGTCGCTGCCGATCAACTGCTGCAACCAGTCGGTGATGATCGGGCCGTTCATCACCGTATGCCGGGCCAGAATTCGGGTACTGGAGGTATTGGTCATGCTCAGCGCGAGCTTGACGTAAGGCCGCTTTTTTTCAGTGACATTGGCCAGGGTGCGGATCGATTGCTGCGCCTGATAGCGATCATCCGTGGTGCCCAGATAGATCACCTCGCCGCTGACCAGTTCTGGGTAGAACACTGGAACGATGACGTTTTCCCACTGCCACGGGTGCACCGGCATTAGCCAGTAATCGCCCATCGACTTGCCTTGGTCGGTGAGACTCTCAGCCAGTTGCTGCCAGCGCTGAAGTCCGAATTCCTGCTGGATAAACCCGTCGTAATCCAGGTGCCGCGAGATGTTCATCGCCCCGCAGGACTTGGCCACGGCCAGCCAGACAATGGCGATGGGCGCGGCAAATTCCGGCCCGTAACTGGCGTTGTCCTTGAGCGAGAAACCGATGCGCGATTTGTAGCAAGGGTGATAGCTGTGGGCGTCCATGAAGTGCTGTTCCAGGGCATCGACGTCCAGTTGATGCGACGGCTTGGCCGCACGATAACCCTGACTGCGCGATTGCAGATCCTTGAGCAGCGTTTGTTCAAGCTCATGGGTGAAGCGTGGCAGATGCGGGCTGTCCTGAAGTTCGCTCAACAGCTCCGCCAATGCCCGATGAAGGTGCGGCCGGCTGCGCGCGCCCAATGCATCTACACGCTCGATACTGGCGTAGTCGAGGCGGATCAGCTCGAAGCTGGTGCTGAGCAATCCACTGCAGTGGTACTCCACCGGTTGTTGCTGCGCATCGAGGCCGCTGACGACAAAACGGTGCTGGCCGCCATCGAGGGGTGAATGGCGATACGGCAGGACGTTTTCATACAGCAGCGTTTGCAGCAGTTGGCCCACCACGCGCTGCTCCACGTGCTGATAGTGGCGCGGATCGGCCGTCGCCAGCCAGACGCCTGGCGCTGAATCCGCAGCCTGATGTGTTGCCTGTGAAGAGGTCGCCATAGTCATAACCTTGTCCATGAAAGAATTAACGGTGTTCGAGGGCTGAGGGAAGTGCCTCGGCCGACTCGTCGGATGCGGGAACTGGAAAACGCCAGGCACAGGGCAATGCCAGCAGAATGAGAATGCCGGTGGCCATGAAGACCTCGCTGATCGCCCCCGGGGTTGCCACCGAAACAATGCCGCCCGCCGAATCGTCGGCCAGGCGAAACTCCAGCCAGAGCGAGGCAATCACGATGGCCAGTGACGAGACGAGACGACGGGAAATGTTGTTCATCGCCGCGCCCTGAGTGACCATCGGTTCAGGCAGCGCATCAAGCCCGGCGGTGGTGATGGGGATATAGGACAGGCCCAGCCCGGCGCCGCGGACCATCATCAGAAAAAACACCATACCGATTGAAGCGCCAACCCCCAGCATGCCCAATCCCAGCGTGGCGCCCCCGGTCAGCAGCATCCCCCATAGCACCACTCCGCGCGGGCCGTGGCGGTCTAGCCACTTGCCGCCGAGATGCCCGAACAGGCTGGCGAACATCGCCGTGCACAGCAGCGACAAGCCGGTCCAGATAGCGCTGTAACCCATCACCACTTGCACCAGCAGCGGCAGCAGCACCAGACATTCGAACATGCCCACCGACTGCACCACGGCGATGATCACGCTCAAGCGATAACCGCGCAGGGCAAAGATGCGCAGGTTGAGCAATGGCGAAGTCCGGTTGAGTTCCAGTCGTACAAACGCGACCAGACACAGGATCGCCGCCAGCAGCATGCCAAGGTTGAGAGGATCAGTGAGGGCTTCAGCGTGGCGCAGACGGCCAACGGCGATCATCAGCAGGCCGATGCCCGTCGCGATCAACAGGTAACCCGCCAGGTCGAAAGGTTTGCGCTCTGACGCTTCAGAGGCCGGAAGCACACCGACACCCAGGATCAGCGCCAGCAGGCCAATGGGCACATTCATCAGGAACAGCGAGCGCCAACTGAACCACTCCAGCATCAGGCTGCCGCACAAGGGTCCCAATGCCGGTGCCAGCATGACCGCCGCGCCCCATAGGCCAGTGACCCTGCCCCGCTCGCCCTTGGCGTACACCGAAAAAATGATCGCCAGGGACAGCGGAATCATCAGCCCGCTGGCGATGCCTTGCACCACGCGCGCGGTAATCACCAGTGCGATGGAGTTGGCCAGCGCCCCGAGCAACGAACCGCAGACAAACAACGCCACGCCCCACAAATAGAGGGATTTACGCCCCACCCGCTGGCTGAGAAAACTGGTGAGGGGCATGGTCATGCCCATGCTCACCATGAACGCAGCCACAATCCAGGTGGCCAACAGCGGGCCGATCTCAAAGGCCTCCATGAATGCCGGCAACGCCGGGTTGAGCGAGCTGTTGTTCAGGCTGACCGTCAGCGTGCCCAACAACACATTGACCACCACCAACCAACGCGGCACGGCAAACGTCAATCCCACGGGGCGACTCCGGCTTCTTGTACAAACACCTGCGGTGGTCGCGGATGACAGAGGAAATCGGCATGGGAAATGTTGTAGCCATAGGCACCGGCCAGCGGCAGCACCAGCATGTCGCCGACTTCGACACCCGTCAGCGGGCAATCGCGACTCAGCACATCCTTGGGCGTACAGAGTTGCCCGACCACGGTCCAGTCCTGTTGCAACGCGCCGGGTGTTGCTTGATGCCTGGGCAGATGAATGACCGGGTGATCATGTCCCTGGGCGACCGGCAAACGGAACTGATGGGTGCCGCCCCGGCAGACCAGGAAGTGCTTGCCGTGACTGGTTTTCTTATCCAGCACTTCAATGGCGTAGTAGCCGCAGAAGGCGCTGATGAAACGACCGGGCTCAAAGCGCACGATGGGCGCATCGGCACAGGCTGCAAGGCTCTGCCCCAAATGCGCGCACAGGCGCTGCCAGTCGAATTGCTGCGCCCCGAGGTAATTGACACCGATGCCACCGCCCACATTGAGGTGGGTGATCGCCGTGGGATTGGCCGACAACGCCTTCCATTGCGGCCAGCGCTGCAGATACAGATCAAGCAATTGTTCATGCCGTTCCACCAGCGACTGATGAGACATCGCATGCACATGGAAGCCCTTGAGCCGCAGGTGGCTGGCGTTATCGACCCAGCTGACCGCCTGGGCCAGTTCCGACTCATCGATCCCGAACGGGGTGGCCGTGCCGGCCATCGCCAGTTTGCTGGACAGCGGCGACGGCAGTTCGGGGTTGATCCGCAGCAATACGTCTTGCACGCGCCCCGCTTCCAGTGCCAGCCGCTGCAGACGGACGATTTCATTCAGACTTTCGATGTGAATCGCTTCGACCTGATGTTGCAGCGCCGAACGCAGATCGGAATCCAGTTTGCCGGGGCCGGAGAAGATGAACGGCTTGCGCGTCGGGCAGGCCTGGAGTCGATCGATCTCACCGCCGGAGGAAATCTCGAACCCGTGCACCAACGGCGCCACGGCGGACACTATCTGCGGTTCACTGTTGGCCTTGATGGCGTAGTAAAGCTCCACGCCTTCGGGGAGCGCCGCCATCACCTGCGTCACGTGCTGTTTAAGCGCGTCCAGGTCGTAGATGAACAGCGCCAACGGATCTTCGTGCTGCGTGCGGGCTTGGTTGATGGCGGCCACAACCATTGCGGGCAATTTATCCATGCTTGGCCTCCTTGCCCCACGGGGACACCAGGCTGACGTAACCGGCCTGGCGATCGGCCTTGGCCGCCAAGCGGACCTTAAGGTTGGTTTTGCAGGCAATCGGCTGACCGGCGATCAGTGCATCCAGCTCCGGCGCAGCGCGGGTCAATTCGGCGCGGATGCTGATCAATTGCTGCTCGACCCGTTGCCACATCAGCGGCGCCAGGTGCGGACGCTCCCAGCTCAGGGCCAGCACAGCCTCGGACAAGTTGTTGACGAACAGGCAATAAACGATGCGATCCCAACCTTGCTGGCGGGAATAGAGCAGCGACTCACTCACCCGTGGATGAACGTCCGCGTCGATCCGGGAAGCACCCAGTTCGTCGGTCAGTTTGACCCCTTCGAAATCCCGCAGTAGCAAGCGTTGTGGACGACCGTTGTCATGCACCAGCACGCTATTCTGCAAATGCGGCTCCATCACGATGCCGTGGTTGAAGAACAGCGCCAGCACCGGCCGTAGCAACAGCGCCTGATAGTCGTCGAACCAGCTCAACAGCTGTTGGTCGTGAATGTCGTTGCCGTTGAACCGGCTCAGGAACTCATGCACCAACGGCGGTAAATGCAGGCCGCGAGCGAACAACGTACCGGCCATGATGCTGCAATCGGTGCCGGTGTCGAGGCAGAAGTTCTCCCGCAGGATCGCCCCGGTCTGTTCGCGAAACCAATGGTTATCGGCTTCGCTGGCCTGTTGCGGCGCCCAGCTCAGAATGCCTGGTTCGGCCACCACCGAGAGCCCGCCAAGAGTTTCAGGCCGGGTCAGTTGCAGGTTACGAAAGATGCGGTCGATCATCAGTGCGCTTTCCAGTTCGTACCAGGCGTTTTTCCTGACGCAATTGGTGATGCGCACGTTCAGCGAGCCCTTGATGAAGAACTCATGGCCCTCGATGTACCAGGTACGGATGGACGCCGTGGGGTTGGCCATCAACCCGGTGGCGCCGAGGTCGACGATGGCCGCGGATTTCAATAGACGCTGAACCCGGCCATCCTGCATGAACAGCTGGGCCTGTACCGGATGCATGCAGATAACCGCGTGCCCTGGCCGCGCCTGCGCTTGATCGGCAAAACCGGCCAGCACTTGGGCTTTGCTCAGGCCGTTGGCCCCGACGTTCAATCCTTCCAGCGGCACTTCGAACAGGTGCAACGGCGTGCGGGCCTGGAATTCCGGGGCATAGGTTTCCTGGGCCAGATGAGCTGGCCACAGGCGCGCCTTGGGTGCCGGATGGTTCGGATGACCGAACCACAAGCCCTGCTCGCTGGCCAGGTAACCGCTGAGCGGTGCCGGGTGCTGGCCGTCCATGTTGTGGGCGATGATGGCCGCGGTCAGTAACTGGCTTTGCAACACCTGATCCAGCAACTCGTCGTTGCTGGCGCGGGTCATGTGTTCGCAAGCCGTGAGCAACTGCTCGACGAACTCGGCAAACCTCAGGCACGACCAGTCGCCCTCACCGCGCCGGGCATAGACGTCCGACAGATAACGATGGCTGCCAAGGCCATCACGACGGTCCACCATCACAAAGAACTGCTGCTGGTTGGGCAGGTTGATGGTCAGGGGAATGCCCCTCCATTCCAGGCCCTCAAGGTAACTGCCCGGGGCGATACCTTGCATCTGCGTCGGCCAACTGTAACGGAGGCAGTTTTCCGGCAAGGCGAACTCTTTGATCAAACAATTAAGCAACGCACGCGTCGTCGCCAACTCACTGACCATAGTCGATAAAACACTGCGATCTGGATGATTCATGGGTGCTCCACAGTAGCCCGTGAGGTCACTGAATACGTTATATCGCGGAAGAAAATTAGTTGCTGGCCGACCTAATTAACAGCCGACAGACCCCCACCTAACGACATCACTTCGCTGAACCTTTTAAATAATCGAACGACGATCAAAGTTACTTGAGCCAATGCCATAAAACTGCAACTCGGCGAGGTGTTAACGTAACTTCGACTGTTTCATTCAAGGGCGCAATTGCAATAAAGCTGCCGCCACGGCGTTATCAACACGCTGGATCACTTGCTGGCATTGCTCATCGTCGATAATCAATGGCGGCAACAAGCGAATGACATTGCCCTTACGCCCGCCGCGTTCCAGCAACAGGCCTTGTTTGAAGCACTGTTGCTGAATGGCCACGGCCAGCGCCGGGTCCATCGGGAAATGCCCGTGGCGATCAGCCGGCTGGCGCTCGTCGACGATCTCGATGCCCAGCATCAGGCCGCGACCGCGCACTTGGCCAAGAGCTGGATAATGCGCCTGCAACTCGACCAGTCGGTCCTTGAGCCACTGGCCACGGCGCTCGGCCTGGGCGGCGAAGTTTTGCTGTTGCAGCACCTGCAACGTGGCCAGCCCGGCGGCCATGGCCATCTGGTTGCCGCGGAAGGTGCCGGCGTGGTTGCCTGGCTCCCAGGCGTCGAATTCACGACGGATGCCCAGCACCGCCATGGGCAAACCGCCACCGACCGCCTTGGACATGACGATCAGGTCCGGCTCGATGTCGGCGTGTTCGAAGGCAAACATCTTGCCGGTGCGTGCGAAACCGGTCTGCACTTCGTCGAGGATCAGCAGAATTCCGTGCTTGCGCGTCACCTCGCGGATCGCCCGCAGCCAGCTCGCTGGGGCACAGTTGACCCCGCCCTCACCCTGCACCGCTTCAAGGATCACCGCCGCCGGCAGTGACACGCCGCTTTCGACGTCTTCGATGAACTGGGTGAAATAGTGGGTCAAGGCCTCGACCCCGGCCTCACCGCCAATGCCCAGCGGGCACCGGTATTCGTGGGGGTACGGCATGAACTGCACCCCGGGCATCAGGCTGGCGATGGCATTTTTCGGCGCGGTGTTGCCGGTCAGGGCCAAGGCGCCGTGGGTCATGCCATGGTAGGCCCCGGAGAAACTGATGATGTTGTTGCGCCCGGTGTAGGTCTTGGCCAGCTTCAGCGCGGCCTCCACTGCATCCGCCCCGGACGGCCCGCAAAATTGCAGGCAGTAATCACGGCCTTGGTTCGGCAACAGGCTGAGCAAGGTTTCGCTGAAAGCGTCCTTGACCGCGGTGGTCAGGTCCAGGGTGTGCATCGGCAGGCCTGAGGCGAGAAAACTGTCGAGGCTGGCCATGATGGCCGGGTGATTGTGCCCCAGGGCCAACGTGCCGGCGCCGGCCAGGCAGTCGAGGTAGATGTTGCCTTCGACGTCGGTGACCCAGAGCCCGTGCGCCTTGGCGATTGCCAGCGGTAACTTGCGTGGATAACTGCGCACATTAGATTCGAACTTGCTTTGTCGAGCCAAATAGTCGGCATTGGTTTTTTGCAAAGGATTAGAGTGCAATACGCCATCATTCAACATCGCTTCACCCTCGTTAAATTCGATATGCAACTTATTCTCATTAACAAATCGTTGCAACTAATTCTTACAACCTATTTGGAAATTTACATATAGCGATTTTGACTATTTTAAAAATAATCAGGCACGCAAAAAACCAAGTTAATAAACCTGGTATAAATTCCGGAAGTGCCATGATCTAGCCATGATCTTGCAATGCAACTGACAACTTCTGTATTGGCTACCGACAGATAGCGACTTATACGCAAGTGTCTTGATTGTTCATTAATTGAGGGTGTGCATATGTCCTTCCTCCATACGAATCAGGTCATGGCCCAACGACGGCGCCCCGGTCCCTGGGGCGCATGACACAGGTGAATCAGAAGTCGACAGTCGCCGAAAGGAGGTAGGTGCGCGGGGTCGACAGCGTCAAGCCAGGCTCGCTGTCATCCGAGGCCCCGGCCGAACTCCAGTAGCGCTTGTCCGCTACGTTCTCGACATTGGCACGCAGGGTGATGTTCTTTTCTTCGACCTTGAACGCGTAGCGTGCGCCCACGTCGAAACGCTCCCAGGAGTCGATTTCCTTGTTGTTGGACTGGTCCAGATACTGCGAGCTGGAATAGATGCCGCGGCTGGTCAGGGTCAGGCCCTGTACGGTCGGCACATCCCACTCGGCGCCCAGGTTGACGTTGTATTTCGGCGTGGCAGGCGCACGGTTGCCATCGAAGGTGCCGTTGGTGGTGTTGGCCAACTCGCTGTCGATGTACATGACACCGCCGAGCAGGCGGAAACCATCGAGCGGTTCACCGAACACACTCAGTTCCACACCCGTGTTCTCACGCTTGCCGTTCGGGCCGAAGACCCGCGTCGTGGCGTTGGTCTCGTAGGCCGGCTGCTTGATCCGGAACACGGCGGCGGTGACGGCGAACGCACCCGCGTCATACTTGGCGCCGACCTCGACCTGGCGGCTGATGAACGGCGGGAAGATCTCGTCCTCGTTGACCGAGGTCGACGGCGCAATCTTGCCCTGGCTCAGGCCTTCCATGTAGTTGGCATACAGCGACAACTTATCGGTCGCCTTGAACAGGATGCCGCCCGACGGCGAGACCTTTTCTTCATCGTAGGCGGTGTCGCCTTTGACATTATCGGACCAGTCGTCAACCTTCACGCGCTGCCAGCGGGCACCGAGGGTCAACAGCAGCCGGTCATCGAAGAAACCCAAGGTGTCGGACAACGCCACGCCGCTGGAGCGGTTCTCGGTATAGACCTGCGAATCCTGTCGCGTGGGTCTGACAGGCGTTGGTGTTTCCACGGGGTCGTAGAGGTTGCTGCGGGCTGCGGCATAACGGGCACCGCCATTCTCGAAGTCCATGTAGAAATAGCTGGCGGCCAGGTTGACTTCATGGCTCACCGGGCCGGTATGAAACCAGTTGCGCACCCCTGCCGTGGCCGTCCGGACATTTTCGTCGCGGGTGAAGTCACGCGGCTGAACGCTGAAAGCGCCAGCGTCGTTGGTGACCGCAACGGCATGCCGGAGGAAGTCATGGTTACTTTTGCGCGCGCCTACTCCGCCGTACAGCATGACGGAGTCGTTGACATCGAATTCGCCGTTTACCGTGCCGAACGTGTCGTTGGTACTCGCCTTGCTCCAAGGCTGCGCATAGTTGTGGCGGACATCGCTGGCATGCGGAACCTGCGCGTTGGCGCCAACCTGCACGCGCTCCTGCGGGGCGTCGGTATCACGCTCAGTACGCCCGATATCCGTCGAGAGCCGCAGGCGTTCACCGCGAAAATCCAGGCCCAGCACCGCCATCTCGCGGTCGACATTCTGGTGATCCCATTCGGTATCGCCGGACTGCTTGACGCCGTTGAAACGAAGACCGAACTTGTTGTCCTCACCGAAGCGCCGGCCGACATCCACGGCCCCACCGACCTGACTGTCGGAAGCGTAACTGCCGGTGAACGAAGTGATGGGCTTGTCGGTCGCGCGCTTGGGCACCACGTTGATCCCGCCACCCACGCTGCCCCGCGGCGAGATGCCGTTAATGAGCTGGCTCGGGCCTTTGATGACGTCGACGCGGTCGGCCATCTCCATGTCGATCGTATAGGTCGGCAGGACGCCGTAGAGACCGTTGTAGGCGACATCACTGTTGAACAGGCTCAACCCTCGAATGGTGAACTGCTCATAGCGCCCTCCCGCCGGGTTGGTGGCGCGAACCGAGGGATCGCTGGCAATCAGGTCGCCCAGGGTACGAGCCTGCTGGTTTTTGACCGCCTCGCTGGTGTAAGTGGTCATGCTGAACGGCGTTTCCATAAAGTCTCGCGAGCCCAGCAAACCTTGCGAACCGCGGCGCGCGACCTGGCCGCCGGCATACGGATCGCCGTCAGCCGAGTCAGTGGCACCGAGAATCGAGGTGGCGCCCAGTTGCAGGCTGCCGCCTTCTGGCGCCGGGGTCAGGATGTACGCCTGTTCACCCACCGGCTGCAGTTGCAGACCGGAGCCCTGCAACAGTCGGGCGAAGCCCTCCTCGACCGCGTATTCGCCGGAAAGACCAGGGCTGGTGCGTCCACCCACCAGAGCCGGATCCACTGACAGATTGACCCCGGCCAACCCGGCGAAACGGGTCAGTGCTGCGCTAAGGCTTCCAGCCGGCACCTGATAACTGCGTCGTGGCGCGTCTTCGGCCCAACCGGCTGTGATAAACAACGGACAGGCACTCAGACTCAACAACAGACTCAAGTGCAACAACGGGCGCAGCCTGGAAGAACCCAGACGCTTACTGCAGGGCATCACTACGGGCATTGAGAATCTCTCTGATTTAGTTTCACTTGCCTTGAATGACAACCGACGCGAAAAAAGGGGACACACCTCAGACAATATTTTTACGCGGCAGCAACGTAACCCAATAACGGGTTCGCCTATGCACCTCCAGCGGCAAGCTGGCCGCCAATAACGTCAGGATGCGATCGGTGTCTTCCAGGCGGAAACTGCCGGTGACTTGCAGTGATTCGAGTTCCGGCGCCCAGCGCAGCACGCCCGGACGATAGGTGCTGAGTTCGCGCAGAAAATCGCCCAAGGGCTGGTTCTGCGCCATCAGCACACCGTCCCGCCAGCCTGGGGCAAGCACATCGAAAGGCTCTACGGCTCCCGCGTCCATTGCCTGAAGGCTGACTTGCTGGCCGGCGCGCAATGAAAAGACCGGTCCGTGCAATGGCTGCAACTGCACCGTGCCCTTAAGCACCGAGACCTTGCAGCTCGTCTGCCCCTGACGAACACACACTTCGCTCTGACTGACGACCACTTGCCCGAAGTGGGTCTGAATCGTCAGCGGCAAGGTCCCGGGCACATTCAGCGCTAGTTCGCCTTCCACGAGTTTAAGTCGCCGGTTCTTCAGGTCGATATCGACGGCACTCGCAGTGTTCAATTGCAACGAGCTGCCATCGGCCAACTGGACTTTTTTGCCCTCCCCGGTCGCGGTCCGCAGGTCGGCGCTCCAGACATCCAGAGGTAACTGCCGACTGATCAGCCAGGCGGTCGGCACCAGCGCCACCGCCCCTACGGCACGTTTGAGCACCGTGCGCCGACTCGCCTGCGGACGATCCAGACTGGCCATGGCCAGTGCCGACGGCAGGTCGGCAAATCGTTGGCGCAAGAGTTGAGCTTTCTGCCAGGCCTGTTCGTGACCGGGATGACTGTCACGCCAGTGCTGCAGATTGGCACAATCACGCTCATTGGCAGCGCCTGACTCCATGAGTGCCAGCCATCGAGCGGCAGCCCGCACGACTTGCCGTGCTTCCGCCGAAGGTGCCGAACCGATCACAATTCCACCAACAGACAATGTTCGTAGGCTTGGGCCATGTAGCGCTTGATCGTGCGCTCAGAAACTTGCAGGCGCTCGGCAATTTCGTGATAACCCAGGCCTTCCAACTGGCTCCAGAGAAATGCCCGTCGCACCGCTGTCGCCAATCCATCGAGCAGTTCATCCAGGGCCTGCAGGGTTTCCAAAAGCAACCAGCGCTGCTCGGGCGACGGCACGCAGTCCTCCGGCAACAGCGCCAGGGCATCGAGGTAAGCCTGCTCCAGGCTGCGACGCTTGTAGAAGTTGGTCAGCAGCCGCTTGCCGACTGTCGCCAGATAGGCGCGTGGTTCTTGCAGGTCGGCAATGCGCTGGGAGCTGGCGAGTACCCGCACGAACGTATCCTGGCTCAAGTCCGCCGCATCATGGCCATTGCTCATGCGTCGCCTCAACCAACTTTCGAGCCAGCCACGATGGTCGCGGTACAGGTCGTGGAAGGTTTGCCCCGTCGGCATCGCTGCATCACTCATCTAAAGGAACCCTGCGCGAAGAAATATTTTAAATGCGACTCATTCTAATTAGTGTTGAGACTTCAAACCAAGCCCTTTGTGCGTTTTGCACCCAGGAAAAACGTGAATATATGAATGACGGACAGGCATTTCGGCCACGCAGGCGCCGGGGAGTCGAGGCTGCGCGTTATTGAAGGAAATCATAAGGTAGAGTCAGAACTTATTGCACATCCGCACTTGGCCGGCAGATGCGAATCCCTGAGGGTCAGGGAATAAGGAGAGAAAAGCCAAATCGCAGACACAAAAAACCCCGGTCTTTCGACCAGGGTCTTTGCTATCGACTCGAAGTAGACACTGGCTTTACCAGCAGCTCTCTTCGTAGCGCCAAGGCGTTCAGTGGGCCTTGAAGCAGATATGGCGCAGCGGACGGGACTCGAACCCGCGACCCCCGGCGTGACAGGCCGGTATTCTAACCGACTGAACTACCGCTGCGTATCGCTTTGGACTTGCGTCCAATTAACTCGTCTGACTGGAAAGCTTCGAGGCTTTTCAATCTCGAGGCAGGCGAACCTGACTCGGAAAATATGGCGCAGCGGACGGGACTCGAACCCGCGACCCCCGGCGTGACAGGCCGGTATTCTAACCGACTGAACTACCGCTGCGCGTCGGTGGAGGCTTTTAAAAGCTTCCATCTTGCTTTCGCAAGACTCTCGGAAGTGGTGGGTGATGACGGGATCGAACCGCCGACATTCTGCTTGTAAGGCAGACGCTCTCCCAGCTGAGCTAATCACCCGTTTGCATCTCCGAGGCCGCGAAATTTACGCAGGTACCGAAGCTAAGTCAATACCCCGCTTGAAGTTTTTCTGAAAAAGACAAAATCATGTCATTTCCCGCGGCGCTGCCAATGGCCTCCTGCAGCCTCAAGCCGCAGCTGTCGCGGCCCCTGCTCGGATTACTCGCTGTAAACCATCTTCTTGGTCATGCCGCCATCGACCACGAACTCCTGGCCTGTGACGAAACCAGCGTTCTTTGACAATAGCCAAGCGACCATCGCCGCCACGTCCTCGACCGTCCCTACTCTGCCCGCCGGATGTTGGGCATGATCGGCATCGGTCAGCGGTTCGGCTCGACGCGCGGAGGGGTCTCGCGCATCGATCCAGCCCGGACTGACCGCATTGACACGGATTTCCGGCCCGAGGCTGATGGCCAAGGCATGAGTCAGGGCCAACAGGCCACCCTTGCTCGCCGCATAAGCTTCGGTGTCGGGTTCCGACTGCCTGGCGCGGGTCGAGACCAGGTTGACGATCGCACCGCTGTGAGCGCGCAGGTAGGGCGCACAGTGCTTGGCCAAGAGCATCGGCCCACTGAGATTGACTGCCAGCACCCGATTCCAGTACGCCAGCTCAAGGCTTTCAAGGGGGACGTTGTGCGGATCGGCAACCGCCGCGTTGCACACCAGCGCATCCAGGCGCCCGAATTGCCCCAGCACCTCGGCGACGCCCAACGCCACCTGCCCTTCGTTCGCGACGTCCATGACGATGAACCAGGCGTTGTCGCCGAGCACTTTCGCCACTTTCGAACCGCGCACTCGATCAAGATCGGTCAGTACCACCTGCCAGCCTTCGCTGATCAGCCACGCCGCGACACCCAGACCAATGCCCCGCGCAGCACCCGTGACCAGTGCGACGCGGCCATTGGTGCCGGTGGTCGGTGTGGACAACTCGATCACAAGGCAGCCAACCCGCGCGCCAGATCGGCTTGCAGGTCTGCCACGTCTTCCAGACCGACCGCGATGCGGATCAGGCTGTCACGAATGCCCGCGGCCTCACGCTCTTGCGGCGCCAGACGGCCGTGAGAGGTGGTGCTCGGGTGAGTGATGGTGGTCTTGGTGTCACCGAGGTTGGCGGTGATGGAAATCAGACGGGTCGCATCGATAAAGCGCCAGGCGCCCTCTTTGCCGCCCTTGACTTCAAAACTCACGACCGCACCGAAGCCCTTCTGCTGACGCAGGGCCAACGCGTGCTGCGGATGGCTTTTGAGGCCGGCGTAATGGACTTTTTCGATGCCGTCCTGCTGCTCCAGCCACTCGGCCAGTTGCTGAGCGCTGGCGCAATGCGCCTTCATCCGCAGGCTCAGGGTTTCCAGGCCCTTGAGGAAGATCCAGGCGTTGAACGGGCTCAGCGTCGGCCCGGCAGTGCGCAGGAAACCGACGACTTCTTTCATCTGCTCGCTACGACCCGCCACAACACCGCCCATGCAACGGCCCTGGCCGTCGATAAACTTGGTCGCCGAATGCACGACGATGTCCGCGCCCATCTTCAGCGGCTGCTGCAACGCAGGGGTGCAGAAGCAGTTGTCGACCACCAGCAGCGCACCTTTGGCGTGAGCGATTTGCGACAGTGCGGCGATGTCCACCAGCTCGGCCAGCGGATTGGACGGCGATTCGACGAAGAGCAGTTTGGTATTGGCCTTGATCGCTGCATCCCAGCCGGACAAGTCCGCCAGGGGCACGTAGTCGACTTCGATCCCAAAGCGCTTGAAGTACTTCTCGAACAAGCTGATGGTGGAACCGAACACGCTGCGCGACACCAATACGTGATCGCCGGCGCTGCAGAGGCTCATCACCACCGCCATGATCGCGGCCATACCGGTCGCCGTGGCCACGGCTTGCTCGGCGCTTTCCAGTGCGGCAATGCGCTCTTCGAACGCGCGCACGGTCGGGTTGGTGTAGCGCGAGTAAACGTTGCCCGGCACTTCACCGGCAAAGCGTGCCGCCGCGTCCGCAGCGGTACGGAATACGTAGCTGGAGGTGAAGAACATCGGATCACCGTGTTCGCCTTCCGGCGTGCGGTGCTGACCGGCGCGTACGGCCAGGGTATCGAACGCTACGCCTTCGAGGTCGCTGTCCAGCCGACCGGCATCCCAATCCTGACTCATGCTGTCACTCCTTGCCCTGCTCTTGATTTAGAGCGTTTTTAGTCGATACAAAACCGGCCCCTCAGGGCCGGTAGAAACTCAATTGTTGTACAGATCGATGATCGCACTGACTGCCTGCGTCTTGACCTTGGAGGCATCGTTACGTGCCTGCTCGATCTTGTTCAGGTAAGCCTCGTCGACGTCGCCGGTCACGTACTGGCCGTCGAACACTGCGCAATCGAACTTCTCGATCTTGATCTTGCCGCCACCGACCGCTTCGATCAAGTCAGGCAGGTCCTGATAGATCAACCAGTCAGCGCCGATCAGGTCAGCCACGTCCTGGGTCGAACGGTTGTGGGCGATCAGCTCGTGTGCGCTCGGCATGTCGATGCCGTAGACGTTCGGGTAGCGAACGGCCGGTGCCGCGGAGCAGAAGTAGACGTTTTTGGCGCCGGCTTCGCGAGCCATCTGGATGATCTGCTTGCAAGTCGTGCCGCGAACGATCGAGTCGTCCACCAGCATTACGTTCTTGCCGCGAAATTCCAGCTCAATGGCGTTGAGCTTCTGGCGTACCGATTTTTTCCGTGCCGCCTGGCCCGGCATGATGAAGGTCCGGCCGATGTAGCGGTTCTTCACGAAGCCTTCGCGGAACTTGACGCCCAAGTGGTTCGCCAGCTCCAGCGCCGCAGTACGGCTGGTGTCCGGAATCGGGATAACCACGTCGATGTCGTGTTCTGGACGCTCGCGCAGGATCTTCTCGGCGAGTTTCTCACCCATGCGCAGGCGGGCCTTGTAGACCGACACGCCGTCGATGATCGAATCCGGACGCGCCAGATAAACGTGTTCGAAGATGCACGGGGTCAGGGACGGGTTGGTCGCGCACTGACGGGTATGCAGCTTGCCGTCTTCAGTGATGTAGACCGCTTCGCCCGGCGCGAGGTCGCGAATCAGGGTGAAACCGAGCACGTCCAGAGAGACGCTTTCGGAGGCGATCATGTACTCGACGCCTTCATCCGTGTGACGCTGGCCGAAGACAATCGGGCGGATGCCGTGCGGGTCGCGGAAACCGACGATGCCGTAACCGGTCACCATCGCCACGACCGCGTAACCACCGACGCAACGGTTGTGCACGTCAGTGACGGCGGCGAACACGTCTTCTTCGGTTGGCTGCAACTTGCCGCGCTGGGCCAGTTCGTGTGCAAACACGTTGAGCAGCACTTCCGAATCGGAGTTGGTGTTGACGTGGCGCAGGTCAGATTCGTAAATCTCCTTCGCCAGCTGTTCAACGTTGGTCAGGTTACCGTTGTGCGCCAAGGTAATACCGTAAGGCGAGTTGACGTAAAACGGTTGGGCTTCGGCCGAAGTCGAGCTGCCCGCGGTCGGATAACGCACATGGCCAATACCCATGTGGCCGACCAGACGCTGCATGTGACGCTGATGGAACACGTCACGTACCAGGCCATTGTCCTTGCGCAGGAATAACCGGCCATTATGGCTGGTTACGATACCGGCAGCGTCCTGGCCGCGGTGCTGGAGGACGGTTAGCGCGTCATACAGCGCCTGATTGACGTTCGACTTACCGACGATACCGACGATGCCACACATGCGACGCAACCCCTACTTAATGGATCTGAACTGAACACAACTCACTGAGGCGTTTTGGCCATCGGCAAGAGGTGCTCCTTGAACGGTATCTCAGCGGGTACGCTGATACCGCTGGCAAGCCACTGACTGCTCCACCCGAGGATCAGGTTTTTGGACCAGTCTGCGACCAATAGAAATTTTGGCACGAGCTGTGATTCTTGCCACCACCCGTCCTGCTGTACCGGCCCCAGGCTCAACAGCCCGACCGCCACGACGACCAGCAACACGCCCCGCGCGGCGCCGAAGGCCATGCCAAGAAATCGATCGGTCCCGGATAGC
Organism: Pseudomonas sp. MDT1-16; assembly: GCF_054898115.1. Lineage (NCBI taxonomy): Bacteria > Pseudomonadati > Pseudomonadota > Gammaproteobacteria > Pseudomonadales > Pseudomonadaceae > Pseudomonas > Pseudomonas sp. MDT1-16. The sequence continues at coordinate 2,502,554 of NZ_CM142717.1, read as the reverse complement.
CCGGTGACGCGAACCAACTCGCCGATAAGATAGTTGATCATTGCGCCTACGATTAACGTGGCGACAAACATGATGGCACAGCCCGTGATCACACGAGCCGACGGCGTTTGGATGTATCCGGCGAGGTATTCAGACAATGAACCACCGAACATCCAGGCGACGACTCCTGCGATGATCCAGGTCACCAGCGATAGTGCTTCTTTGACGAAGCCGCGGCTCAGACTGATCAATGCGGAGATGGCGACGATTGCAACGATCGCCCAGTCAACCCAGGTAAATGGCACAGTGCAGCCTAAAGACGGATAAGGCGGCGCATTTTAGCAGAGCCCATGCTTATCGGTAAGCCGCGATTGTCAGTGCATTTCAAATCGGGGCGATAGTTTTAACCACGCTCAGGCTGGAAACGCACCACAAAACCCTTGAGATTCTGCTGGCGGCTCAACAAGTCACGCAAACGATCGGCTTCTGCGCGCTCGATCAGCGGTCCGACAAACACTCGATTCTTGCCGTCGGCAGTGCGGATGTAGGCGTTGTAGCCCTGGCTGCGCAGGGATTTCTGCAGACTTTCTGCACTTGCACGGCTAGACAGACTGGCCAGTTGCACCGACCAGCTGACCGACAGGCCATTGGCATCGACGCGGCTTTGAGTCGTGTCCGGCTTGCCCGGTGAGGCCGCAATCGGCTGGCTAGGCGCTGTCGTAGGCTTGGTGACCGGCACAGGAGCCGGAGCCGGAGCGACCGGCTTGGCGGCAGGCGCAGGCGCCACCGGGACACTTGGGGCAATCGCTGTCGACGGCGCTTCTTGCTGAGCAATTTCATCATCACTCGGCACTGGCTCCTGAGGCAGCGCTTGCGGCTCAGGCACCACCACCGGCTCGACCTGCACTTGCGGCATCGAAGGCGCTTGCGGCGCAGCCGGGGCTTCAACCGTCACTTGACGCTGTTCATCCTGACGGGAAAACAGCATTGGCAGGAAAATCACCGCCAGCGCCACCAGAACCAGGGCGCCAACCATGCGCTGTTTGTATGCCTTATCCAGCAATGCCATTTGCCGCTTCCTCCGTGGAGCGCCGGGCCAGCCATTCAAGGGCCTCGGCGACACAATAAAATGATCCGAACAACAGAATCTCGTCGTCGCTCGTCGCCAGCGCGCATTGCCCCTCCAGGGCGGAGGCCACGCTGCCATAGGACGCTACCGAGGCGCCAAGGTTCTGCAACGCCGCGTGCAAATCGGCAACCGGGCGTGCTCGCGGTGAATCCAGCGGCGCGACGGCCCAATGCTGGACACTAGCATTCAATTCACCGACAACACCATCCAGATCCTTGTCCGCCAGCAATCCGAACACCGCCAGACGCTTGCCAGCCGGTGGTTGGCTGGCCAAGCGGCGAGCCAAATACTCTGCCGCATGAGGGTTATGCCCCACGTCCAGCAGCAGATTCAGACGCTTGCCCTGCCAGTCGAACTGACGGCGATCAAGGCGACCGACCACCCGCGTCGCTATCAGCGCTTCAATAATCTGTGCATCTACCCAAGGCAAACCGAGCAGCAAGTAAGCCTGCAATGCCAGCGCGGCGTTTTCCATCGGCAGATCGAGTAACGGCAGATCATGCAACTCGACCACGCGCCCTTGAGCGTCAAGACCACGCCATTGCCAGTTGTGATCGGTAATGCCGAGGTCGAAATCGCGCCCACGCAGGAAAAACGGACAATTGAGCTCGCGCGCTTTATCCAGCAGAGGTTGTGGAGGATTCAGATCGCCACACAGCGCAGGCGCGCCCTGACGAAAGATGCCGGCCTTTTCATAAGCCACGGACTCACGGGTGTCGCCTAGATAGTCCGCATGATCGACGCCGATGCTGGTAACCAGCGCCATGTCGGCATCGACCACGTTGACGGTATCCAGACGCCCGCCCAGCCCGACTTCCAGCACCACGGCATCTAGCCCTGCCTGTTGAAACAGCCAGAACGCCGCCAGGGTGCCCATTTCGAAGTACGTCAGGGAAGTGTCGCCACGCCCCGCCTCGACTGCAGCAAAGGCTTCGCACAGCTCGGCGTCGGTGGCTTCGACGCCATTGACCTGCACCCGCTCGTTGTAACGCAGCAGGTGCGGAGAATTGTAGACACCCACTTTCAGGCCCTGCGCCCGCAGCAACGACGCCACGAATGCGCAGGTGGAACCTTTGCCGTTGGTGCCGGTGACCGTAATCACCCGAGGCGCCGGCTTGCCGAGTCCCATGCGGGACGCTACCTGTTGCGAGCGTTCAAGGCCCATGTCGATGGCCGAAGGGTGCAACTGCTCAAGGTAGGCGAGCCACTCGCCAAGGGTACGTTGGGTCATAGGTTGGCAGGTACCGGTGGGACCACGATGGGTTCGATTGGCGCGGCGACGAATTTCGGTGTTGGCAGGCCCATCATTTGTGCCAGCAGATTGCCCAGACGCGGACGCAGTTCCTGACGGTGGATGATCATGTCGATCGCACCGTGTTCCAGCAGGAACTCGCTGCGCTGGAAGCCTTCCGGCAGTTTTTCACGCACGGTTTGCTCGATCACGCGCGGACCGGCGAAGCCGATCAGGGCCTTTGGCTCACCAACAATCACGTCACCGAGCATCGCCAGACTGGCGGAAACACCACCGTAGACCGGGTCGGTCAGCACAGAGATGAACGGAATGCCTTCTTCACGCAGACGCGCCAGTACCGCGGAGGTCTTGGCCATTTGCATCAGGGAGATCAGGGCTTCCTGCATCCGCGCACCACCGGAAGCGGCGAAGCAGATCATCGGGCATTTGTTTTCCAGCGCGTAGTTGGCAGCGCGAACAAAACGCTCACCCACAATGGCGCCCATCGAACCGCCCATGAAGGAGAATTCAAACGCCGAAACCACCACCGGCATGCCCAGCAGAGTGCCGCTCATGGAGATCAGTGCGTCTTTTTCGCCAGTCGCCTTTTGCGCAGCGGTCAGGCGATCCTTGTACTTCTTGCCGTCGCGGAACTTCAGACGGTCAACCGGCTCCAGGTCCGCGCCCAGTTCGGCACGGCCTTCAGCGTCGAGGAAGATGTCGATACGAGCGCGAGCGCCGATGCGCATGTGGTGGTTGCACTTTGGGCAAACGTCCAGGGTCTTTTCCAGCTCCGGACGATACAACACAGCCTCGCAAGACGGGCATTTGTGCCACAGACCTTCAGGCACCGAGCTCTTCTTGACCTCGGAACGCATGATCGAAGGGATCAGTTTGTCTACTAACCAGTTGCTCATGCTTTCTTTCTCCAGTACCGGCGGCCCGAACGCTTTGGTTCGCAGCCCCGCGTATGCCCTTGAGCTAAATTCATGTGTGCGGCGATGATCGATGAATTGCCGGGTCAGAAAAACTGACCTGCGTACAACCCGAAAAACCCTCAGCCGTGCCTGCTTTGTGCAAGTGAAGTTATGGACGGCGGCAGTTAGCCAGCCGTCACATCACGTACCGCTTTGATGAATGCCTGAATCTTTGCGTGATCCTTGATGCCCTTGCTCGCCTCTACCCCACCGCTGACGTCCACGGCATAAGGCCGAACCCGGGCAATCGCTTCGGCGACGTTAGCCGCAGTCAGGCCGCCGGCGAGGATGATCGGTTTGCTCAAGCCTTGCGGTATCAATGACCAGTCGAACGCTTCGCCGGTTCCGCCGGGCACGCCTTCAACAAAGGTGTCGAGCAAAATACCGCTGGCGGTTGGATAAGCATCGCAACCGGCCGCGATGTCATCACCGGCCTTGACCCGCAGCGCCTTGATGTACGGGCGGTGCCAGCCTTCACAGTCGGCTGCGGTTTCGTCGCCATGGAACTGCAACAGATCCAGCGGCACGGCGTCGAGGATTTCCCCCAACTCGCAGCGGCTGGCGTTGACGAACAACCCCACGGTGGTCACGAACGGCGGCAGCGCCTTGATGATCGAGCGCGCCTGCTGAAACGTCACGGCCCGCGGGCTTTTGGCATAGAACACAAACCCGATGGCATCGGCCCCGGCCTCGACCGCTGCCAACGCATCTTCTATGCGGGTAATCCCGCAAATCTTGCTGCGAACGGACGACATGTCGATAGAACCCCTAGGCATATCCGAGAAAGTCCCGGATGGTAACAAAAGCGTTCGAGGGCGTCAGCCGTCAAGTTCAGAGAAGCCGGTGAGGAAGTGCGGCCCGATGTAACGCTCGGGCAATTGGAACTCGTCGCGGTACTCGACCTGCACCAGGTACAGACCGAACGGGTGCGCCGTCACGCCACCGGAACGGCGAATGCGGCTCTCCAGGACCTCTTTCATCCACTCCACCGGGCGCTCGCCGGCACCGATGGTCATCAGCACGCCAGCAATGTTGCGCACCATGTGGTGCAGGAAGGCACTGGCACGGATATCCAGCACGATCATCTTGCCGTGGCGCGTGACGCGCAGGTGATGCAGTTCCTTGATCGGCGACTTGGCTTGGCACTGGCCAGCGCGGAAGGCGCTGAAGTCGTGGGTGCCGACCAGATACCGGGCCGCCTCGGCCATGCGTTCGACGTCCAGCGGGCGGTGGTTCCAGGTGATTTCATCGTTCAGGTGCGCCGGACGAATCTGATCGTTGTAGATCACGTAGCGATAGCGCCGGGCAATGGCCTTGAACCGCGCATGAAAATGCGCCGGCATGACCTTGGCCCAACTGACACTGACGTCATGGGGCAAGTTGATGTTGGCGCCCATGACCCAGGCTTTCATCGAACGCTCGACCGGCGTATCGAAATGCACGACCTGACCGCACGCATGCACGCCGGCATCCGTACGCCCGGCGCAGAGCAGCGACACGGGTGAGTCGGCGACTTTGGACAAGGCCTTTTCGAGCGTCTCCTGCACGGTGAGTACGCCGCATGCCTGACGCTGCCAGCCGCGATAGCGCGAACCTTTGTACTCAACGCCCAACGCGATCCGGAATAAGCCGTCGGCCGCCATTTCGGCGCCCGGATTATCTATATTTGCCAAGGAGTGACAGCCTGCTGATGTACGCAAAGGCGGGCATTATAAGGCCACCGGACCGGGACGCCAGAGGCGCGTGCTTTTTGTACCCTGCCCGGTACCCAGGACAGAAACAAAAACGGCAGCCTCAAGGGCTGCCGTTTTGTTTACACCTTACCGATCAGTCAAGCCAGACGCGAAAGCATTTCCTTGGCTTCGCTCTTCTGACCGTCGTCACCCTCGGTCACCACCTCATTGAGGATGTCCCGGGCGCCATCGGCGTCGCCCATGTCGATGTAGGCCTGGGCCAGATCGAGTTTGGTAGCCACTTCGTCGGTGCCGGAAAGGAAGTCGAATTCCGGCTCGTCAGCTGCGGAGGCCATAGCGTCTTCCGCCGTGAAGGTCGGCTCGCTAATGCTCTGCGACAGACGATCCAGTTCGGCGTTGACGTCATCCAGCTCGGCTGCGAAAGCATCCGGGACGTCAGGGGCGTCCATTTCGTCAGCCAGCGACAGGTCGAAATCGGCTGGCAGCTCCAGATCGTCCAGCGCAACTTCGGGAACAGCCGGCGCTTCAGCGGCAGGTAAATCCAAGTCCTTGACGCCGTCATCCAGGCTCAGCAGGAAGTCGTCTTCGGCCAGAGTCGCCGGCGAGGCGTCCGCACCGAGATCCATATCCAGGTCAAAGTCCGACAGGTCATCGAGGTTTTCCTTGATGTCGGTCTGCTGCTGCAACACCGACTCGAAGCTCAGGTCGTCATCCAGCGGAAACTCGTCCAGCTCAGCCGCAGACACTGGCTCTGCTTCTGCTGCTTCTGGTGCAACCACTGCCGGCGAGGCAGTTTCCAGATCATCCAGACTCAAATCGAAGGCACTGTCGAAGTCATCGGGCACTGCCGGTGCCGGCACTTCAGGCTCGTCCAGCAGCAGATCCTTGACGTATTGCGCGTCCAGTTCGGCAGCGATCGCAGCAGCTGCGATGCCACCGGCAGCCACAATGGCCATGGCCGGGAAGCGGCTCTTGAGTTTTTCGACCTGAGCAAAGTTGTCACCGTTGGCCACCAGTTGGCGTTCCTGGGCAACGAATGCATCGCGGTCACCTTGCTGACCGTAGACTTCCATCAGCTTGAGGCGCAGGTCACTGCGTTGCGGCTCTTGCTTGATCCCGTCTTCCAGCAAGGCAGCCGCCTGATTCAGACGACCGGCAGTGATGTGCGACTGCGCCTTGCTCAGTACGTCGTCATCGCGCTCGGCAGCAGGCGATACCAGTGGCGCGGCGATCGGCGGGGTTACCACAACCGGAGCAATCACCGATGCGGGGGCCGGGGCTGGTGCAGGTGGTGGCGTTGGCGCGGTAGCGAGCTTCACGCTCGGCGGCGGCACTTCCAGGTCTTCGAAGATGCTTTTCGGCAGGTCGCGGTCAGCGGAGAAGTCCTGCTCCTCGGCCAAGTCACGAGCCATGCGCAAATGCTTATCGGCTTCTTGCTGGGCTTTGCGGCGACGCGCCAGCAACAGCAGCAACAGCAGCAGAACCACCGCACCGCCGCCCACTAGGCCGAGCAGCACCGGATTGGTCAGCAGTTCGTTGAATTTTTGATCCTCGGACGCTACAGGTGTCGGCTCGATTGGCTTCTCAACCGGAGACGGCGTGGCCTCAGGCGCAGCAGCAGCAGCAGCAGCTACAGGTGCCGCCGGAGCCGCGTCCGCAGGCGTTGTCGCAGGGCTGGCCGCCAATTCGGCTGACATCACCGGTGCGCCCGGGGCACCTTCAGCCTGCAACTTGGCCAGTTGATTGTTCTTCAGTTCGATCAGTCGTTGCAGCTTGTCCATCTGACTTTGCAGATCGGTCATGCGGCTTTTCAGTTCGGCGTTGTCACGACGGGACGTGTCGAGGCTTTCCTGGGTCACGGCCAGCTTGTTGCTCAGGTTCTTGGCATCACCCGCGGCGCCTTTGCCTCCGGCCTTGCCGGACTCGGCAGAGACCAGGCTCAGGCTGTCTTTCACCGTTTGCGACGAAGTGCCTTCACCGCGACCGCGTTTGGTGGCATCGAGCTGCTGCTGTCCGGTCCCGGGCTTCGCCACGTAGCGACGACCCTGACGCCACGCGGTGTTCTGCGCAGAGACTTCAGCAATAGCCTTCGGTTGCGGCAGGCTGGTGCTCTGTGCCTGATCCGGCAAACGCAGCACCTGACCGGTTTTCAACCGGTTGATGTTGCCGTCGATAAAAGCATCCGGGTTCAACGCCTGGATGGCCAGCATGGTTTGCTGGACCGAACCGCCATTGCGCGCCTTTGCGGCGATTTCCCACAGGGTATCGCGCGGCGTGGTGGTGTATTGAGTCGGCCCGGTCGCGCCGGTCACTGGCGCGGTGACGGTTTGCGTCGGTACAGGTTGCGCAGCCGCATCAGCGGTTTGCGGCGAGAATTTGGACGGATCGAGCAACACGCTGTAATCGCGCAGCAGGCGACCGTTGGGCCACATCACTTGAACCAGGAATTTCACCATGGGTTCGGAGAGTGGTTTGCTGGACGTCACACGCAGGACGCTTTTACCGCTGGCGTTGAGCACCGGGGTAAAGGTCAGGTCATTCAGAAACGCTTGGCGGTCGACACCGGCCTTGGCAAAATCTTCGGGCGAAGCCAAGCTCGGCAGCACTTCAGCAGCAGTGAGGTCCTTGACGTCGAGCAACTCGATTTCCGCCACCAGAGGCTGGTTCAGCGTCGACTTCAGGGTCAATTCCCCGAGCCCGAGGGCATGCGCCATACCGGAGGACAGCGCCGAGGCGGCCGCTATTGCTAACACCAGTTTGCGAACTTGAACCATAGCCTAATCCTTTGTTTGAACATTCCTCGGCCAGCGAGAAGGTGTTGATAGCCGCTGCCGTAAGGCATTGCGCGCGGCGGCGAAGAGTCGTCGCGCGCGATCATTTCATTCATGCCACGCAAAGCCCCGGAGGGTGGCTCGCCTTCGGCAATCTGGCCAAGCATAGCGCTCGGCCCGAATCATTCTGTGAATTGTTGCGAAGTATCTTTTACAGCAGGTCTTTTATCAACAATTCAGCCACCTGCACAGCATTGAGCGCGGCGCCTTTGCGTACGTTATCTGACGTCAGCCACAAATTAAGTTCCGACGGGTCGTCGATCCCGCCGCGAACCCGACCAACGTAGACCACGTCCTGCCCTACCGCATCGCCTACCGGCGTCGGGTAATCACCGGCTTCCACCAGCTCGATACCGGGCGCGTCTTCCAGGGCGGCGTTGACTTTCGCCAGGTCGATGTCGCTCGCTGACTGCAACGTCACGTTAAAGCTATCGCCAAAAAACACCGGGGCTTGAATGCAAGTGGCGGAAATCTTTAATAAAGGCAGTGCCATGACCTGACGCAGCTCGCGTACCAGGCGTTTTTCCAGCAGCGTATGCCCCCGGTCATCGGGCTTGCCAACTTGCGCCAGCAGGTTGAAGGCCATCTGCCGATCGAAGAAGGTCGGCTCCAGCGGACGCACGTTGAGCAGCTCCGCGGTTTGCCGGGCCAGCTCGGTCACGGCTTCGCGGCCTTGGGCGGACACGGCCAGGCTGGCGGTCAGGTTGATGCGTTGCAGGTCGAGCAAACCGAGCAATGGTGCGAGCACTACCGCCAGCGTGGTGGCTGAAGGGCTTGGACTGCTGACCTGGAACGGCTTTTTCAAACCGACCAGAATTTCGGCATTGGCTTCAGGCACTACTTGCGGCGCCTGATCAGCCGGCAAGGCGCCGGACAGGTCGATCAGCGAGCAACCGGCCGCCGTGGCACGCGAAGCGAAACTCAGGGTCACCGCCGGGCCGGCAGCGAAGAACACCAGCTGGACTTTACTGAAGTCGAACTCATCGACCTCCCGCACCCGCACGTTCTTGCCGCGAAACGGCACCGAATGCCCCGCCGATTCGCTGCTGGCGAGCAGGTGCAAATTGCCGACCGGAAAGTCGCGTTCTTCGAGAATCTGCACGAGCGTTTCGCCGACAGTACCGGTGGCGCCGATCACGGCAATATCAAAGGACTGGCTCATGGTTCTACCTCTGGCGAAACGGGGGGAGCGGCACTTTACCGGGTGGTTGGCATGCAGGCAATTCTGCCGGGGATTTGTGGTGCCTGCGCCGGCCCCTTCGCGGGCAAGCCTCGCTCCTACATGGGATCGCGCTGCACTTGTAGGAGCGAGGCTTGCCCGCGAAGGGGACCGTCTTGACGACACATTTCCCATAAAAAAACCCGCACCTCTTTCAAGGCACGGGTTCGTTCATTACTTCAATCGATCAACGCTCAAGCAGGATCCGCAGCATGCGACGCAGCGGTTCGGCCGCGCCCCACAGCAGCTGGTCGCCGACGGTGAACGCGCCGAGGTACTGCGTGCCCATGTTCAGTTTGCGCAGACGGCCAACCGGTACGTTCAGGGTGCCGGTGACTTTCGTCGGGCTCAGTTCCTGAATGCTGACGTCACGCTGGTTCGGCACCAGCTTGACCCAAGGGTTGTGCTGGCTGATCAGCCCTTCGATGTCGGCGATCGGCACGTCTTTGTTCAGTTTGATGGTCAGCGCCTGGCTGTGGCAGCGCATAGCGCCGATGCGCACGCAGATGCCATCAACCGGGATCGGGCTCTTGAAGCGACCGAGGATTTTGTTGGTCTCGGCCTGGGCCTTCCACTCTTCGCGGCTCTGACCGTTCGGCAGTTCTTTGTCGATCCACGGGATCAGGCTGCCGGCCAGCGGTACGCCGAAGTTTTCGGTCGGGTACGCGTCGCTGCGCATGGCTTCGGCGACACGGCGGTCGATGTCGAGGATCGCGCTGGCCGGGTCGGCCAGTTGATCGGCGACAGCGGCGTGGGTCGCGCCCATTTGCTTGATCAGTTCACGCATGTTCTGCGCGCCGGCACCGGAGGCCGCCTGATAGGTCATGGCACTCATCCACTCCACCAGACCGGCTTCGAACAAGCCGCCGAGGCCCATCAGCATCAGGCTGACGGTGCAGTTGCCGCCGATGTAGTTCTTGGTGCCCGCATCGAGCTGCTGGTCGATGACCTTGCGGTTCACCGGGTCCAGCACGATCACCGCGTCATCCTGCATGCGCAGGCTGGAAGCGGCGTCGATCCAGTAACCCTGCCAGCCGGCTTCGCGCAGTTTCGGGAAGACTTCGCTGGTGTAGTCGCCACCCTGGCAGGTCAGAATCACATCGAGGGTTTTCAGCTCTTCAATGCTGTAAGCGTCCTTGAGCGGAGCAATGTCCTTGCCCACGGATGGGCCTTGGCCACCGACATTGGAAGTGGTGAAAAACACCGGCTCAATAAGATCGAAATCCTGCTCTTCCAGCATCCGCTGCATGAGCACGGAACCGACCATACCGCGCCAACCGATCAGACCTACACGTTTCATCGCAACTACACCTTCTTTAAAAAGTGGGCCGCTGCTTTCAAGAGTGAAAGTTGCAGCGGGCCCAAGAGATTACAGATTCCGCAGCGCGGCGACTACTGCGTCGCCCATTTCCTGCGTACCGACTTTAGTGCAACCCGCCGACCAGATGTCGCCAGTGCGCAGGCCCTGGTCCAATACCAGACTGACGGCCTTCTCGATCGCATCGGCCGCATCCTGCAGATTGAAGCTGTAACGCAGCATCATCGACACCGACAGAATGGTCGCCAACGGGTTGGCAATGCCTTTGCCAGCGATGTCCGGCGCCGAACCGTGGCACGGCTCGTACATGCCTTTGTTGTGGGTATCCAGCGACGCCGACGGCAGCATGCCGATGGAACCGGTGAGCATCGACGCCTGGTCGGACAGAATGTCGCCAAACAGGTTGTCGGTGACGATCACGTCGAATTGCTTGGGTGCACGCACCAGTTGCATGGCGGCGTTGTCGACGTACATGTGGCTCAGTTCGACTTCAGGGTAATCCTTGGCCACTTGCTCGACGATTTCACGCCACAGTTGGCTGGAGGCCAGTACGTTGGCTTTGTCCACCGAGCACAGCTTCTTGCCACGCACCATGGCCATGTCGAAACCGACACGGGCGATACGGCGGATTTCGCTTTCGCTGTACGGCAGGGTGTCGTAAGCCTGACGCTCGCCGTTTTCCAGGGTGCGGGTACCGCGTGGCGTGCCGAAGTAGATACCGCCGGTCAGCTCACGGACGATCAGGATGTCCAGGCCAGCAACGATTTCTGGCTTCAGGCTCGAAGCCTCGGCCAGTTGCGGGTAGAGGATCGCCGGACGCAGGTTGCCGAACAGGCCCAGTTGCGCGCGGATTTTCAGCAGGCCGCGCTCAGGGCGGATGTCACGTTCGATGGTGTCCCATTTAGGGCCGCCCACAGCGCCGAGCAGTACAGCATCGGCGGCGCGCGCACGATCCAGGGTTTCGTCGGCCAACGGCACGCCATGCTTGTCGATGGCGGCGCCGCCGATGACGTCGTGGCTCAGCTCGAAGCCCAGGTTGTACTTGTCGTTCGCCAGCTCCAGCACCTTGACCGCTTCGGCCATGATTTCCGGGCCAATACCGTCACCCGGGAGAATCAGAATCTGCTTGCTCATGCTTTCCTCATGTCATCAGTCGGTACGCCCTTGGGCGCACCCGGAAAAATTCTATCGCTCGGCGCTTATCGTTCAGCCATCAGCACCAGCACATCGGTACTGAACGAACCATCGGCTTCAATCTCAAAATACTCGCGTACTTCATTACCCATCGACTGCTGCAACTCGCGGATCGCCGCGCGCATTACCTCTGGCGTGCGCATGCGCTCGACCCAGGAGGTGTACTCCAGACGCAGCCGTTGACGGGTGGTGCTACGGGTATGCAACCCCGCTTCGCTGACCTGACGCAACCACTCACCGGCGGAATAATCGCGCACATGGCTGGTGTCGCGCAGCACTTCGACGCTTTGCAGGTAAGTGTCGAACAACGGACTGCCCGGTGACAACACGTCGATGAACGCCGCCACCCCGCCCGGCTTCAGCACCCGACGAACCTCCCGCAGCGCCAAGCCGAGATCGCTCCAATGGTGCGCCGAATAACGGCTGAAGACGAAATCGAACTCACCATCGGCGAACGGCAACCGCTCGGCGGCGCCCAGCACCGTGGACACATTGCTCAGGCCGCGGTCGACGGCGGCACCGGCCACCACGTCGAGCATCTGCTGCGACAGGTCGTAGGCCACCACTTCTTTCACCAGCGAGGCCACGTGAAAGCTCACGTGACCGGCGCCGCAGCCCAGGTCCAGCACTCGGGCATCGCCCTGCCCTGCCAGTTCAGCCTGTAGCAGTGCGAATTCGGTGCCTTGAGCGTGAACGGCGCTGCTCAGGTAGGCCGAGGCCTGTTCACCGAATTGCTTTTGTACAACCTGACTGTGGGCGGTGCTGGTCATCGTAATGTCCTGATATTTGTGTTGTCTGGGCGGGCCTCTTCGCGGGCAAGCCTCGCTCCTACAGGAGAATGCATTACAACCGTAGGAGCTAGGCTTGCCCGCGAAGGCGTCATCACGTTTTACAAACAATCACGCGTCGCGAAACAACCAGGGCTGGCTCGCACGGTGTTTGGCTTCAAACGCCGCGATCGCCTCACCTTCCTGCAAGGTCAGGCCGATGTCGTCCAGGCCGTTGACCAGACAATGCTTGCGGAACTCGTCAAGCTCGAAGCTGTAAACCTTGCCATCAGGCCGGGTCACGGTCTGGGCTTGCAGGTCGACCGTCAACTCGTAGCCAGGATTCGCTTCGACCTGCTGGAACAGTTCATCGACTTCAGCGTCGCTCAAGATGATCGGCAGCAAGCCGTTCTTGAAGCTGTTGTTGTAGAAGATGTCGGCGTAGCTCGGCGCGATGATGCTGCGAAAACCGTATTCTTCCAGCGCCCACGGCGCGTGTTCGCGGCTCGAGCCGCAACCGAAGTTCTCGCGGGCCAGCAGCACGCTGGCGCCTTGATAACGCTCGGCGTTGAGGACAAAGTCCTTGTTCAGCGGACGCTTGGAGTTGTCCTGGTAGGCATAACCCACGTCCAGGTAGCGCCATTCGTCAAACAGGTTCGGACCAAAACCGGTGCGCTTGATCGACTTCAAGAACTGCTTCGGAATGATCTGGTCGGTGTCGACGTTGGCACGGTTCAAGGGTGCGACCAAACCGGTGTGTTGGGTAAAAGCTCTCATGTGCGGTTCCTCAGATCAGTTCGCGAACGTCGATGAAACGACCGTTGACGGCAGCCGCCGCGGCCATGGCCGGGCTGACCAGGTGAGTACGACCACCAGCGCCCTGACGCCCTTCGAAGTTGCGGTTGGAGGTCGAGGCGCAATGCTCGCCCGACTCCAAACGGTCCGGGTTCATCGCCAGGCACATCGAGCAACCCGGTTCACGCCACTCGAAACCGGCTTCGAGGAAAATTTTGTCCAGGCCTTCGGCCTCGGCTTGTGCCTTCACCAGGCCCGAGCCCGGCACCACGATGGCTTGCTTAATCGTCGAAGCGACTTTACGGCCCTTGGCGATCACCGCCGCAGCGCGCAAGTCTTCGATCCGCGAGTTGGTGCAGGAACCAATGAATACGCGGTCCAGTTGAATGTCGGTGATCGCCTGATTGGCGCTCAAACCCATGTATTTCAAGGCGCGCTCGATGGAGCCGCGTTTGACCAGGTCCATTTCCTTCGCAGGATCGGGAACGTTCTGATCAACCGCCAAGACCATCTCGGGCGACGTACCCCAGCTGACTTGAGGCTTGATCTGAGTGGCGTCGAGCTCGACCACGGTGTCGAATACGGCGTCAGCGTCGGACACCAAGTCTTTCCAGGATTCGACCGCCATGTCCCATTCCGCGCCTTTCGGGGCGAATGGACGACCCTTGACGTAAGCCACGGTTTTTTCGTCGGCAGCCACCAGACCTACGCGAGCGCCGGCCTCGATGGACATGTTGCAGATGGTCATGCGGCCTTCAACGGACAAATCGCGAATGGCGCTGCCGGCGAACTCGATGGCGTGGCCGTTACCGCCGGCGGTGCCGATTTTGCCGATCACCGCGAGCACGATGTCCTTGGCCGTCACGCCGAACGGCAATTTGCCTTCGACCGACACCCGCATGTTTTTCATTTTCTTGGCGACCAGACACTGCGTGGCGAACACGTGCTCGACCTCGGAAGTCCCGATGCCGTGGGCCAAGGCGCCAAACGCGCCGTGAGTCGAGGTGTGCGAATCGCCGCAGACCACGGTCATGCCCGGCAAGGTGGCACCCTGCTCCGGACCGATCACGTGAACGATGCCCTGACGCACATCATTCATTTTGAATTCGGTGATGCCGTATTCATCGCAGTAGTCATCGAGGGTCTGAACCTGCAAACGCGAGACCTGGTCGGTAATCGCTTCGATGCCGCCCTTGCGATCCGGCGTGGTCGGTACGTTGTGGTCCGGGGTCGCGATGATCGAGTCGACGCGCCAAGGCTTGCGCCCGGCCAGACGCAGGCCTTCGAAAGCTTGGGGAGAAGTCACTTCATGGATGATGTGGCGGTCGATATAGATCAGCGACGACCCATCGTCGCGCCGTTTCACTTCATGGGAATCCCAGAGCTTGTCGTAAAGCGTTTTGCCGGCCATCAGACGGTCCTCATCAGCTTGCTGCTATTTTCTATGCCTTGGGTCATGCACGGTTCAATAACCCCTTGGCTTGTGAGGTCGATCCTAGGGGGTTACATTAAATAACTCAAATTCATATTTTTCATGCTTTGGATAACCAACTGGAATACCACAATGGATCTGGCCAACCTCAACGCGTTTATCGCGATTGCCGAGACCGGGAGTTTCTCCGGCGCTGGCGAACGGCTACACCTGACCCAACCGGCGATCAGCAAGCGCATTGCCGGACTGGAGCAGCAATTGAAGGTGCGCCTGTTCGATCGCCTGGGCCGTGAAGTCAGCCTGACCGAGGCCGGGCGCGCTTTGCTGCCGAGGGCCTATCAGATCCTGAATGTGCTGGACGACACCCGCCGCGCCCTGACCAACCTGACCGGCGAAGTGACCGGTCGTCTGACCCTGGCCACCAGTCACCACATCGGCCTGCACCGTTTACCACCCTTATTAAGGGAATTCACCCGACGCTACCCACAGGTGGCGCTGGATATTCAGTTCCTCGATTCGGAGGTGGCCTACGAAGAAATACTCCATGGCCGCGCCGAACTGGCGGTCATCACCCTGGCACCGGAGCCCCACGCACTGGTCAAGGCCACGCCGGTGTGGGACGACCCGCTGGACTTCGTGGTCGCCCCGGAGCACTCGCTGATCAGCGACGGCCCGGTCAGCCTGGCGGACATTGCCCTGCACCCGGCGGTATTTCCTGGTGGCAACACCTTTACCCACCACATCGTCCGGCGCCTGTTCGAAGCTCAAGGCCTGACGCCGAACATCGCCATGAGCACGAATTATCTGGAAACCATAAAGATGATGGTCTCGATTGGCCTGGCCTGGAGCGTGTTGCCGCGCACCATGCTGGATGATCAGGTTGCGCGAATACCTTTACCGGGCATACAACTGACTCGCCAGCTAGGCTATATCCTGCACACAGAAAGGACGCTATCGAATGCGGCGCGAGCCTTCATGGCCTTGCTGGATGCACAAATCGATCTGCCAGGGACTCTCGGCTAAGCTGTGCTACTTCTGTAGAGCCTCGAGTTACTGTCACTAACACCCCACTCAGCCAAGGCTTGCCAATGCCGAAATCTGTTGACCGTGTTCCGCCGATGCCGCGTATACAGGCGCTTGACCCGAAACGGTCCGAGCAGAGCTGGGAAAGCGCCCCACAATTGTTGGCCGCCCTCAACGGTGCACGTCTGGGCGCCTGGTATTGGGACATCGAGCGCGGGCAGATCAGTTGGTCGCGCGGTACCCAGGCGCTGTTCGGCTTCGATCCCCGGCAACCGCTGCCGGCGGATCTGGAATACCTCGACTTGCTGCCGCCAGAGGATCGGGCGAAAACCATTCGCGCTTTCCACGCGGTGATCGCCGGCGCTCCGCTGGAACAGGCGATGCACCACCGCATTCGCTGGCCCGACGGCAGCCTGCACTGGCTGGAGATCAACGGCAGCCTGTTGCCGGACAAACACGGTCGGCCACGGATGATTGGCGTGATCCGCGAAATCACCCACCAGCGCCAGCGCGAACAAGCGTTGAGCAGCTCGGAAAAGCGCTTTGCCACGCTGTTCCACCTGTGCCCGAACATGGTCCTGCTGACCCGTCAGGAAGACGGCCTGATTACCGAAGCCAACCAGTATTTTGAAAGCCTGTTCGGCTGGCCCGTGCAAAACGCCATTGGTCGTACCACTTTGGAACTGGGCCTTTGGGTGCACCCGGAGCAACGGGCACAACTGGTCAAGGCCACCAAGGCCAAGGGCGAACTGGTCAGCATGGAGGTGCAGTTTCGTGCCAGCAATGGCCAAGTCCATGACGGCATTCTCAGCGCACAAAAGGTGGAGCTCGAAGGCCAGCCGTATCTGCTGAGTACGTTTCTGGACACCACCGAACGAAAAGCCGCCGAGCTTGCCCTGAAAGACAGCCAGGAGCGGCTCGACCTTGCTCTGGATTCGGCGCAACTGGGTACCTGGGACTGGCACATTCCCAGCGGCATGCTGTACGGCTCGGCACGCGCCGCCCAGTTACACGGGATGGAGGCCAAACCTTTCCATGAATCCTTTGACGAGTTTTTCGAAGGCGTGCCCGACGAAGAGCGCGGCACCATGCGCGACGCCTATCGCAGCCTGCGAGAAGGCCCGGCCGGCAATTATCAACTGACCTACCGCGTGCAATTGCCGGATGGCAGCTCGCGCTTCCTGGAAAGCCGCGCCCGACTCTATCGCGACGACAACGGCGCCCCGTTGCGCATGGCCGGCACGCTGCTCGACATCACCGATCAGGTGGAGCGCGAGCAGCTGCTGGTGGCGTCCGAAGAGAAGTTCGCCACCCTGTTCCAGGTCAGCCCGGACCCGATTTGCGTGACCCGTCAGGACACCGGCCAATTCATCGAGATCAACTCCAGTTTCACCCAGGCCTTCGGCTGGAGCGCCGCCGACGTGATTGGCCGCGGCGCCGACGAAATCGGTCTATGGGACGCTTCGGCGAAAAGCCTGCGACGGATCGAGCAGGTCATCCGAGAACAAGGCCTGAACAACGTGGCGATCCTGGTTCAGCACAAAGACGGGCAATCCCTGACCTGCGTGATCTCCAGCCGCCAGATCAGCGTCGGCGACCAGCCGTGCATCGTCACCACCCTGCGCGACATTACCCAGCAACAACGCTCGGAAGCGGCGCTCAAGGCCAGTGAAGAGAAGTTCGCCAAGGCGTTCCACTCAAGCCCCGACGCGATCACCATCACCGAGCGCGACACCGGACGCTATCTGGAGGTCAACGACGGCTTCTGCCGCCTGACCGGCTACCGCGCCGACGAAGTGATTGGTCGCACGGTGTATCAGGTCGGCATCTGGGCCGATGAAAAACAACGCTCGGCGCTGCTCGCCGAACTACAGATCAAGGGCCGGGTGCACCACCAGGAAACGCTCGGGCGCAATAAACGCGGCGAGCTGCTGACTGTCGAGGTCTCGGTGGAGCCGATCACCCTCAACGAAACCGCTTGCCTGCTGCTGACTGCGCGGGACGTCAGCCTGCTGAAAAACGCTGAAGCGCAAATCCGTCACCTGGCCTACCACGACCCGCTGACCAACCTGCCCAACCGCGCGCTGCTGATGGATCGCCTGAGCCAGCAGATCGCCCTGCTCAAGCGCCACAACCTGCGCGGTGCCCTGATGTTTCTCGACCTTGATCACTTCAAGCACATCAATGATTCGCTCGGTCATCCGGTGGGCGATACCGTGCTGAAAATCATCACCGCGCGCCTCGAAGCCAGCGTGCGCATGGAGGACACCGTCGCCCGTTTGGGCGGTGACGAATTCGTGGTGCTGCTCAGCGGGCTCGAAGGCTCGCGCAACGAGGTCAGCGAGCAGGTTCAGCAGTTGGCGGACACCTTGCGTGAACTGCTGTCGGAGCCGATGTTCCTCGACGGACAACGCCTGCAAGTGACCCCGAGCATCGGCATCGCGCTGATTCCCGACCATGGTTCGACCCCGACCGACCTGCTCAAACGCGCCGACATCGCCCTCTACCGAGCCAAGGACTCAGGCCGCAATACCACGCAGATGTACCACAACACCATGCAGAAGGCTGCGAGCGAACGCCTGCGCATGGAAACCGACCTGCGCCTGGCCCTTTCCCGGGGTGAGTTCCGCGTGCACTACCAACCTCAGGTGGACGCCCGGAACGACCGCATCGTCGGCGCCGAGGCGCTGGTACGCTGGAACCACCCGGAACTTGGCGCGCAATCGCCCACCGAGTTCATCAAGGTGCTGGAGGACAGCGGACTGATTCTGGAAGTGGGCACCTGGATCATCGACGAAGCCTGCAGCGCCTTCAAACAACTGATCGCCAATGGCCTGGTCGACCCGCTGGACTTCAGCCTGTGCGTGAATATCAGCCCGCGGCAATTCCGGCAAAACGACTTCGTCGAACGCATCGAACACAGCCTCAGCAGTCATGGCCTGCCCTGCTCGCTGCTGAAACTGGAAATCACCGAAGGCATCGTGATCCAGAACCTGGAAGACACCATCAGCAAAATGCGACGCCTGAAAAAACTCGGCGTGAGTTTTGCGATGGACGATTTCGGCACCGGTTATTCCTCGCTGACTTACCTCAAGCGTCTGCCGGTCGACACCCTGAAAATCGACCAGTCGTTCATCCGCGACGCCACGACCGACCCCAACGACGCCGAGATTATCCGCGCCATCGTCGCCATGGCCCTCAGCCTCGAATTGAAAGTGATTGCCGAAGGGGTAGAGACACCGGAGCAGCTGGAATTTTTACAGGGGCTGGGCTGCCATTTTTATCAGGGGTTTTTGCACAGCCCGCCGCTGCCGGTGGAGGAGTTTCAAAAGCTGCTCAAATGACGCGGACCTTGTAGCCGCTGCCGAGCAGCGCGAGGCTGCGTTCGGTTTGGGCCGCATTCGGACGAAGCAGTCGTGAGTTCTGCCTGCATGTGCTGTTTTTTTTTAATTTGGATTCAGGCCGCTTCAGACACCTGAAGACCCAGTAAACGCGAGACCTGATCCAGTTCGGTCTCGCGACGCAGGACGGTGAACAGCTCGACCGCTTCGGGATAATTGCGGGTCAGCATCGCCAGCCACTGCTTCAAGCGACCCGGCGACTGGCGTGGCGTCATCTGCGCCTTGGCTTGCAGCCAGAAGTCCTGAATCAGCGGCAGCAGCTCGGCCCAGGTCATCTCGATGACGTCCTCACCGGCCCGCGCTGCCGCGATTTGCCGCGCCAGGTCCGGGCGCGAGACCAGACCGCGACCAAGCATGATGTCCTCGACACCGCTGATTTCGCGGCAACGACGCCAGTCTTCGACGCTCCAGATATCACCATTGGCGAACACCGGCACCTTGACCACGTCCTGCACCCGAGGAATCCATTCCCAGTGGGCCGGCGGTTTGTAGCCATCGGTCTTGGTCCGAGCATGAACGACGATGTGTGCCGCGCCACCTTCGGCCAGGGCCGTGGCACACACCAGCGCACCGTCCGGACTGTCGAAACCGAGGCGCATCTTCGCGGTCACTGGAATGTGCGCCGGAACGGCACGACGGACATGCTCGACGATCTGGTTCAGCAGCTCAGGCTCTTTGAGCAGCACCGCGCCGCCACGGGACTTATTGACGGTCTTGGCCGGACAGCCGAAGTTCAGGTCGATAACCTCGGACCCCAGCTCGCAGGCCAGCGCGGCGTTTTCTGCCAGGCATACCGGATCGGAACCGAGCAGCTGCACCCGCAGCGGCACGCCGGACGCGGTCCGGGCATCGGTCAGCAGTTCAGGGCCGAACTTGTGGTAATAGGCAGGCGTGAGCAGTTGATCGTTGATCCGAATGAACTCGGTCACGCACCAATCGATACCGCCCACACGGGTCAGTACGTCCCGCAGGATGTTGTCGACCAACCCCTCCATGGGCGCCAAAGCAATTTGCATGAAAAACACACTCAACGAAAAACGTGCGGCAGTTTACTCGAAAGCATCGATTAGATCGCGACTTGCAACGCGGGGCCGTAGCCCTCGATGAATTCCGTTGGCATACGCTTGGGCTTGCCGGTCGACAGTTCGATGCAGACGAAGGTGGTTTGCGCCCGCAGCAACGTAGTGTTGTCGCTGGGGCGCTTCAACTGAAAGTGCCGGGTCATTTTCAGGCGCTGGTCCCAATCGACAATCCAGGTCGCCAATTGCAATTCATCGCCTTCATAGGCGGCCGCCAGGTAATCGATTTCGTGCCGCACTACCGCCATCGCCCGGTCCAGCCGACGATACTCGACCAGATCCAGGCCCAGCCGCTGGGAGTGGCGCCAGGCACAGCGTTCGAGCCAGGTCACGTACACCGCGTTGTTCGCGTGACCCAGCCCATCGATGTCCTCTGCGCCGACTTCCAGATCAATGATAAATGGCGTTGCCCGATCCCAGCCCATGCCCCACTCCTGGTCAGAAATTTTTGACCGGGGCAGTGTAACGGATGCTCAGGCCGATTGGCGCGATTGCAGACTGCGACCGGCCAGCAGCGAAAGAACGCCTTCGATCACCCGAGGGTCCGCCAGCACCCGTTGATGACCACCCGCTTCCAGGCGCAACAGACGGCTGTCAAACCAGGCTTCGTTGATCAGCTGCGATTCCTTGACCGGAACGTAGCAGTCGTCTTCGGCATGGACGATCAGGCCGGGCATGTCGAGTTGATAGTGCGCGACATCCAGCGCCGCAGCGCGCATCCCGACGTCTTTCTCGACCTGGCGAATGAACGCCGAACGGGCTTTCGGTGGCAACCGCACGTAACGGGCGAAACCGCGCAACACGCCGAGAATCCGAGCCGGGGCGGCGATGGTGACCAGGGTTTCGGTGCGCAAGCCCAGTTGAACGGCGAGCATGGCACTGGCACCACCCATGGAGTGACCGATAACCGCTTGCAGCGGCGGCAACTCGGCAGCGGCTTCAAGCATGGCTCGAGCAAACAGCACGACGTTCGCTTCGCTGCCCGGCGAGCGACCGTGAGCCGGGCCATCCAGAGCAACCACGGTGTAACCGGCATCGACCAGTGCGGTGATGAGGCTGGCAAACTGCGTTGGCCGACCCTCCCAACCGTGCATCAGCAACACGGCCGGACCCTGCCCCCAACGCAGTGCCGAGAGGCCAAAGCGCAAGGTGATCCGCTCGGATTTCGCCAACAGCGGCAATTCCCAATCACGCGGCGGCAGCTCCCGCGGTGTCATGAATGCCAGTCGCATTATGCTCGCGACCAGTTTCGGTGCGAACCAGCCCAAGGTGCCATTAACGCCACGAACCCACTTCAACGTGCTCATCGCTCTCACTCCTCAGGCCAAGGCCTTCAGGTCATAGCACCGCCGATTTGGCGGCGCGCAGCAATCGATCGGACAACTCTCCTGGCCCCAGCGCGCGCGCCAGAGCCAAACCACCGACCATCAAGGCCATGTCGGCCAAGGCTTTGTCGGTCTCTTCCGGGCTGGCCGCCAACTGCGCGACCATCAACTCCACATGCTCATTCAGTGCCACACGAAACGCGTCCGGCAGCCGGCCAAGTTCACCGACCGAAGCCGGAATCGGGCACGCTGACTCAGAGGAATCACGGTGTTTGCGTGACAGATAGAACGCAGCAACCAACGCGCGACGCTCTTCGCCGGTTAACTGGGCATCCATGTCGGCAATCAAGCCACGGCGGTGGCCGAGCAACTGCTTGAATGCTTCCAGCATCATCGCGTCCTTGCTTTCGAAGTGCGCATAGAAGCCGCCGACGGTGAGGCCGGCTGCACCCATCACTTCGCCCACGCTCGGTTCGGCCGGGCCACGCTGAATCAGCGCTGCACTGGCAGCCTTGAGGATGCGTTCGCGGGTTTGAGCTTTTTTATCGTTCATCGTTGCCTCCGAATATTACGACTAGAATATTATTCTCATAATAATTTTTCGCAAGTCGTGGATGTGACCGCTGGTCTGAAGAACAGTTTGAAAGAATTAGGGGATTTGGCAAACGCCAGACAAACAAAAGGGCCATTCAATAATTGAATGACCCTTATAAAATCCCGCAGAGCGGGTAATCGTGGCGTCCCCTAGGGGACTCGAACCCCTGTTACCGCCGTGAAAGGGCGGTGTCCTAGGCCACTAGACGAAGGGGACGCAAAACCTTCTATACAACTGATCAGCGCTGAGAGCTGATCGATTCAAGGCCGGTGTGGCCAGACCTTGAACTGTAAAATTGGTGGAGCTAAACGGGATCGAACCGTTGACCTCCTGCATGCCATGCAGGCGCTCTCCCAGCTGAGCTATAGCCCCGATTTATCGCCTGGCGGCGGAGCGGCATCTTGCGATACTGCTTCTGTAAAACTGGCGTCCCCTAGGGGACTCGAACCCCTGTTACCGCCGTGAAAGGGCGGTGTCCTAGGCCACTAGACGAAGGGGACGTAAACCCTTCTATACAACTGATCAACCCTGAGAGTCGATCGCTTCAAGACCGGTGTGGCCAGACCTTGAAGTGTAAATTGGTGGAGCTAGACGGGATCGAACCGTCGACCTCTTGCATGCCATGCAAGCGCTCTCCCAGCTGAGCTATAGCCCCTCATCGCTGAGGACGGGGCGAATCTTAATGGCGCTTCGGAAGGCTGTCAAACTTATTTTTAACAATTTCAAAAATTTTTTGCCGCCATAACAATCACTTACCATCCTCCCCCGTAAATCCGGGGTGTATCTGTCCCTGTAGCAGCTGCCGCAGGCTGCGTTCGAGTGCGCAGCGCTCGCCAGCCGGGCGCCCCGCCCTTTCAAACAGTGATGGCAGCCATCGGGGGCCGCTTCGCAGCCCGACGCAGCCTTCGGCAGCTGCTACAGGGGAACAACGTGAATCAGGCGATGTTGCCCAAGAGTTTTTCCCATTCCTTGTTTTCCTTCTTCGACACGCCACCGAGCAAGTCGATCGCCTGGCGCAGACGGAAACGGGTCAAGTCCGGACCGAGGATTTCCATCGCATCCAGCACCGACACCGAACTGGCCTGGCCAGTGATCGCGGCAAACATCAGCGGCATGGCGTCACGCAACTTCAGTTCCAGGGATTCGACCACTGCTTGAATCGTTGCGGTGATGCTGTCCTTTTCCCACTGACGCAGGCTTTCCAGCTTCCACAAAATCAACTGCATCAACTGACGCACCTGATCGCCCGACAGCTTCTTGGATTCGAACAACTTGGCGTCCGGGTTCACGCCACCGGCGAAGAAGAAACCGGCCAGCGGGGCGACCTGGCTGAAGGTTTCAACCCGACCCTGCACGTGCGGCGCGATCTTCATCATGTATTCCGGATTCAGCGCCCAGGTCTGCAAGCGGCTGGCGAATTCTTCCACCGGTAGGTCACGCAACCACTGGCCGTTGAGCCACGACAGTTTCTCGATGTCGAAAATCGGCCCGCCGAGGGAAACACGGCTCAGGTCGAAGTGGTCGACCATTTCCTGCAGCGAGAACTTCTCGCGCTCGTCCGGCATCGACCAGCCCATGCGACCCAGGTAGTTGAGCATCGCTTCCGGCATGAAGCCCATGCGCTCGTAGAACGTCACCGAGGTCGGGTTCTTGCGCTTGGACAGCTTGCTCTTGTCCGGGTTACGCAGCAGCGGCATGTAGCACAACTCCGGTTGTTCCCAGCCGAAGTACTCGTACAGCAGAATCAGTTTCGGCGCCGAGGGTAGCCACTCTTCGCCGCGCAGAACGTGGGTGATACCCATCAGGTGATCATCGACCACGTTAGCCAGGAAGTACGTCGGCAGGCCGTCGGTCTTCATTAACACTTGCATGTCCATGCGATCCCATGGGATCTCGACGTCGCCACGCAGCATGTCCGGCACCACGCAGACGCCTTCGCTTGGCACCTTCATGCGGATGACATGCGGCTCGCCAGCGGCCAGGCGACGCGCGACTTCATCCGCAGACAGCAACAGCGCACGGCCGTCGTAACGCGGGGTTTCGCCGCGCGCCATTTGCTCGGCGCGCATCTGGTCCAGCTCTTCGGCCGTACAGAAGCAAGGAAAGGCATGGCCCATTTCAACCAGCTGCTGGCAGTACTTCTGATAGATCTCGCCGCGCTCGCTCTGACGGTAAGGACCGTGCGGGCCGCCGACGTCCGGGCCTTCGCTCCAGTCAATACCCAACCAGCGCAGGGCGTCGAAAATCTGTTGTTCGGACTCGCGGGTCGAACGCAATTGGTCGGTGTCTTCGATGCGCAGGATGAACTCACCGCCATGCTGCTTGGCAAAGCAGTAGTTGAACAAAGCGATGTAAGCGGTACCTACGTGGGGATCCCCGGTGGGCGATGGCGCGATGCGAGTGCGGACGGTGGTCATGGCAAGTCTCGAAATGAAGATATAACAAAGGGCGAATGGTAACAGGCGTTGCCCGCCCGGCTCCAGTGAACAGGGCATTTAAGCCAAGGTTGCGTCTACAACGCACGTATGCCGCGGTGAATGGCCGAATATCAGCCGATGCCAGTGACGCGCAAGTCGCCTCCAGTCAGGCCAGCCTCGGTCGTTCGCAGATCGACTTGTCTCGCGCGCAGACCCTGCGCAAACCCGGTTACGTGTCGGAAGAACGAGTAACCACCCTCTCCGCCGACAACCACATCGCCCGCTCGCAAGTGACCAAGGCCCAGGCGGACACACAAAGTCAGCGCCAACAAATCAACGCCCTGGCCGCCGAGATCAACCGCCTCGACGCCATGATCGCCAACGCCAAAACCGACCTGGCCCAGGCCGAACTGAACCTGACCCGCAGTGAAATCCACGCCC
The DNA here is from genome assembly GCF_054898115.1 of Pseudomonas sp. MDT1-16. Taxonomy (NCBI): domain Bacteria; kingdom Pseudomonadati; phylum Pseudomonadota; class Gammaproteobacteria; order Pseudomonadales; family Pseudomonadaceae; genus Pseudomonas; species Pseudomonas sp. MDT1-16. The sequence continues at coordinate 2,477,707 of NZ_CM142717.1, read as the reverse complement.
CCATCAGCGGCCTGATCGGCCAGCGCGCTGCCCGTGAAGGCCAGTACGTGCAGGCGGGTGCTTATCTGATGTCGATCGTCCCGGACCAGGACATCTGGATTCAGGCCAACTTCAAGGAAACCCAGATCGGCCACATGCAGCCCGGCCAAAAAGCCGAACTGATCTTCGATGCCTGCAGCGATACACCCATCGATGCGCGGGTGGACAGCCTGTTCGCCGCTTCGGGCGCACAGTTCAGCCTGTTGCCGCCGGACAATGCCACCGGCAACTTCACCAAAGTCGTACAACGGATTCCGGTAAAACTGACCTTCGCCGCGAACAATCCGCTGCAAGGCAAGATTCGTCCGGGCATGTCAGTCACCGCTAAAGTGAACATCAAAGACGCCCCTGACGATGGCCGGTGATCAACTGATCCGCCCGGCCGGCGAACCGACCCGGCGGGACTGGATTGCGGTGATGAGCGTGATGCTCTGCGCCTTCATGGCGGTGCTCGACATCCAGATCACCAACTCGTCACTCAAGGACATTCAGGGCGCGCTGGCGGCGACCCTGGAAGAAGGTTCGTGGATTTCCACCTCGTACCTGGTGGCGGAAATCATCATGATCCCGCTGACGGCGTGGCTGGTGCAGTTGCTCTCGGCGCGTCGGCTCGCGGTGTGGGTGTCGCTTGGATTTCTCGCCGCTTCCCTGCTCTGCTCCATGGCCTGGAGCCTGGAAAGCATGATCGTCTTCCGCGCCTTGCAGGGCTTTACCGGCGGTGCGCTGATTCCGCTGGCGTTCACCCTCACGCTGATCAAACTCCCCGAACACCACCGCGCCAAAGGCATGGCCATGTTCGCCATGACCGCAACCTTCGCACCCTCCATCGGCCCGACTCTGGGCGGCTGGCTGACCGAGAATTGGGGCTGGGAATACATCTTCTACATCAACATTCCGCCGGGGCTGATCATGATCGCCGGCCTGATGTACGGCCTGAAAAAAAAACAAGCCCATTGGGAACTGCTGAAAAGCACCGACTACATGGGCATTCTCACGCTGGGCGTCGGCCTCGGTTGTTTGCAGGTGTTTCTGGAAGAAGGCCATCGCAAGGACTGGCTGGAATCGAGCCTGATCGCGACCCTGGGCAGCATCGCGCTGATCAGCCTGATCACCTTTGTGATCGTGCAGACGTCCAAGCCCAATCCGCTGATCAACCTCGGCATCCTGCGCAATCGCAACTTCGGTTTATCGAGTATTTCCAGTGTCGGGATGGGGGTCGGTTTGTAAGGCTCGATCTACCTGTTGCCGCTGTACCTGGCACAGATCCAGAACTACAACGCCTTGCAGATCGGCGAAGTGATCATGTGGATGGGCGTGCCGCAGCTGTTTCTGATTCCGCTGGTGCCGAAGCTGATGAAATACGTCTCGCCGAAATGGGCGTGTACGCTGGGTTTCGGGCTATTTGGATTGGCGAGTTTTTCATCGGGCGTGTTGAACCCGGACTTCGCCGGGCCGCAGTTCAATCAGATCCAGATCATCCGGGCGCTGGGCCAACCGCTGATCATGGTGACCATCTCATTGATCGCTACCGCCTACATCCTGCCGCAGGACGCGGGGTCGGCATCGAGCCTGTTCAACATCCTGCGCAACCTCGGCGGCGCGATTGGCATCGCCCTCCTCGCTACGTTGCTGGATGCGCGGACCAAGACTTACTTTGATTACTTGCGTGAAGCGATTGTGCCGACCAACCCGCAGGTAGCCGAGCGCATGGCATCGCTGACGGATCGGTTTGGCAGTGAGACGGCAGCGCTGGGCAAGCTCAGTGAAATTGCGCATCAGCAAGCGTCGATCATGGCTTACAACGATGCCTTTCACTTTGTCGGGATTGCGTTGGGGATCAGCATGCTGGCGGTGTTGCTGACCAAGGCGTTGCCGGCGGGGTTGAAGGCCGACGAAACACATTGAAATCGCGGCGCGGCCTTCGCGGGCAAGCCACGCCCCCACAGGTTTTGTGTCGTTCGCATAATTGATAAACGACACAAAACCTGTGGGAGCGTGCGGGCGGCGATCCGACTTGCCCGCGAAGAGGCCCGCTCGGGTGCTGCAAAACTCAAACGGTGATCAACCGCTCCCGCAACTTGCCAATCTCATCACGCATCTGCGCCGCGGCTTCGAATTCCAGGTCGCGAGCAAGCTGATACATCTTCTCTTCCAGCGCACGAATGCGCTTGGCGATTTCGCCCGGCGAACGCAATTCCGCTTCGTACTTGGCGTTCTCCTCGGCGGCCTTGGCCATGCCTTTGCGCTTCTTGCTGCGCGAACCCGGCACGGTGGCGCCTTCCATGATGTCGGCAACGTCCTTGAACACGCCTTTGGGCGTGATGCCATTGGCCAGGTTGAAGGCGATCTGCTTGTCGCGACGACGCTCGGTTTCGCCGATCGCCCGCTCCATCGAGCCGGTAATGCGATCCGCGTAGAGAATCGCCCGACCATTGAGGTTGCGCGCCGCCCGGCCGATGGTCTGGATCAGCGAGCGCTCGGAACGCAGGAAGCCTTCCTTGTCCGCATCGAGAATCGCCACCAGGGACACTTCCGGCATGTCCAGACCTTCACGCAGCAAGTTGATCCCCACCAATACATCGAAGGTGCCCAGACGCAGATCGCGGATGATTTCGACCCGCTCAACCGTGTCGATGTCCGAGTGCAAATAACGCACCCGTACGCCATGGTCAGCCAGGTAATCGGTCAAGTCTTCGGACATACGCTTGGTCAACGTCGTGACCAGCACCCGCTCTTCCAGCGCCACGCGCTTGCCGATTTCCGAGAGCAAATCGTCGACCTGGGTCAGCGCCGGACGGATTTCGATTTGCGGGTCCACCAGGCCGGTCGGGCGCACCAGTTGCTCGACCACGCGACCGGCATGTTCGGCCTCGTAGTTACCCGGCGTCGCCGAGACAAAAATCGTCTGCGGGCTAATGTTTTCGAACTCGTCGAAACGCATCGGCCGGTTATCCAGCGCTGACGGCAGGCGGAAACCGTATTCCACCAGCGTCTCCTTACGGGAGCGGTCGCCTTTATACATGGCGCCGACCTGCGGCACGCTGACGTGGGATTCGTCGATCACCAGCAAGGCGTCGGCCGGCAGGTAGTCAAACAAGGTCGGTGGCGCCTGGCCAGATTCACGGCCGGACAGGTAGCGCGAGTAGTTTTCTATACCGTTGCAGTAACCCAGCTCGAGAATCATCTCCAGGTCAAACCGGGTGCGCTGCTCCAGACGCTGCGCTTCCACCAGTTTGTTGTTGGAACGCAGGTAGTCCAGGCGCTCCTGAAGCTCGACCTTGATGCCTTCGATGGCGCCGAGCAGGGTTTCCCGTGGCGTCACGTAGTGGCTTTTCGGATAGAAAGTGAAACGCGGCAACTGACGGATCACTTCGCCGGTCAACGGATCGAAGGCGGAAATCTTCTCGACTTCGTCATCGAACAGCTCGATGCGGATCGCTTCAAAATCGGATTCCGCCGGGTGGATATCGATCACATCGCCGCGGACCCGGAAGGTCGCACGGGCGAAATCCATGTCGTTGCGGGTGTATTGCAGGTCTGCCAGGCGACGCAGCAACGCACGCTGATCGAGCTTGTCGCCGCGATCCACGTGCAGAACCATCTTCAAATAAGTTTCCGGGCTGCCCAGGCCGTAGATGCACGACACCGTGGTGACGATGATCGCGTCTTTGCGCTCCAGCAACGCCTTGGTCGCGGACAGTCGCATCTGTTCGATGTGATCGTTGATCGAGGCGTCTTTCTCGATGAACGTATCCGACGACGGCACGTAGGCTTCGGGCTGGTAGTAGTCGTAGTAGGAAACGAAGTACTCGACGGCGTTGTTCGGGAAGAACGCTTTGAACTCGCCGTACAACTGTGCAGCCAGCGTTTTGTTCGGCGCCAGCACCAGGGTTGGACGCTGCACCTGGGCGATCACATTGGCGATGCTGAAAGTCTTGCCCGAGCCGGTCACACCAAGCAACGTCTGGTGCGCCAGCCCGGCTTCGATGCCCTCGACCATCAGACGGATGGCTTCCGGCTGATCGCCGGCGGGCTCGAAGCGGGAGACTAGCTGGAATTCAGACATGAAATAACCTCTCGGTTTTCGAAGCAGGAGTCGCGCCTTGTACGGTCAAACCGGACAGCAACGAGAAAGACCGCAAACGACCGATGTCGCCCGAGGAAAAAACTGGATTGTGCTTAATGTGGTGCCGACTGCCCGCGCTTTCAAGGCAAACGTCCTACATCGGGTAAAACGTTTGACGCGGCCAATCGACTAACGGTCGAAAAATAATCGGAAAAACTTACCGTAAAAGCAGAATCGTCTGTCGCCATCAATCGCTGATGGCCTCTATACTAGCTCCCCGTTTGTGCACCGCTCTAGTGCATTCGGCTGGAGCGCGACACGTCCCTCCACTCTCCATTCAGAGCCGCCGCAAAATGAGCCTGTTCTCCGCTGTCGAAATGGCACCACGTGATCCAATCCTGGGCCTCAACGAAGCATTCAACGCCGATACCCGTACCAACAAGGTCAACCTGGGGGTCGGTGTTTACTGCAACGAGGAGGGGCGAATTCCACTCCTGCGCGCCGTTGTCGAAGCCGAGACGATTCGCGTCGCTCAACACGCTTCCCGTGGCTACTTGCCAATCGACGGCATCGCCGCCTACGACCAGGCTGTGCAAAAATTGCTGTTTGGCAACGACTCGCCGCTGATCGCTGCAGGCCGGGTCATCACCACCCAGGCCGTTGGCGGTACTGGCGCGCTGAAAATCGGTGCCGACTTCCTCAAGCAACTGCTGCCGAACGCTGTCGTGGCGATCAGCGACCCGAGCTGGGAAAACCACCGTGCGCTGTTCGAAACTGCCGGCTTCCCGGTTCAGAACTATCGCTACTACGACGCCGCAACCCACGACGTGAACCGTGCTGGTTTGCTGGAAGACCTGAACGCCCTGCCGTCCGGTTCGATCGTTGTGCTGCACGCGTGCTGCCACAACCCGACCGGCGTGGACCTGAGCCCGGCAGACTGGAAAAACGTTCTGGACGTGTTGAAAGCCAAAGGTCACGTGCCGTTCCTCGACATGGCCTATCAGGGCTTTGGCGATGGGATCGACGAAGACGCCGCTGCGGTGCGTCTGTTCGCTGAATCAGGCCTGACGTTCTTCGTTTCCAGCTCGTTCTCCAAATCCTTTTCGTTGTACGGCGAGCGCGTGGGCGCCCTGTCGATCGTCAGCGAATCGAAAGAAGAAAGCGCGCGCGTGCTGTCGCAAGTCAAACGCGTGATCCGCACCAACTACTCCAACCCGCCGACCCACGGTGCAAGCATCGTCGCCGCCGTGTTGAACAGCCCGGAACTGCGCGCTCAATGGGAAGAAGAACTGGCTGAAATGCGCCTGCGGATTCGCGGCATGCGCATTCAGATGGTCGACCTGCTTGCCCAGAAAGCGACCCAGCGTGACTTCAGCTTCGTCGGCCGTCAGCGCGGCATGTTCTCCTACTCCGGCCTGACGGTTGAGCAAGTGACCCGCCTGCGTAGCGAGTTCGGCATCTACGCCCTGGACACCGGCCGCATCTGCGTTGCCGCGCTGAACCAGAGCAACATCGATGTCGTGACCAAGGCCATCGTTGCGGTGATCTGAGTCGTCGAGTGGTAAAAAAACGGGAAGCCCTTGGGCTTCCCGTTTTTTATTTGTCTCAGATAATTCTCAATGCATCGACCGAGGGCTCTAGACTGCACCCACAGGTTTTATGTACACCCCGAAATTCTTACGAGAGCCAACATGAAAAACGATGACCTACGCGCCGACCGCGATGAGCTGGACCATTTCGCGCCTCGCACTCCGGCCAAACGTAGCAATAACCTGGTGATGCAAGTCGCTGCCGGCGTGTTTCTCGGCGGCCTGGCCTTGTGGCTGGTGCAACTGATCACGACGATGCTGTACGCCAAACTGATGCTCGCCACCGTCACCTTCGGCGGTTAGGTCAGTTCGGTTGCGCGTTGGCTGGCAGCGTCGTCATAGGCGACGTAGAGCGATTCGGCGACCTGGCTTTTGATGGCCTTGGTGCTTTCCAGGCCAAGGACAAAACCTTCGGCCTTGCCACCGGCACGGTTCAATTCGTCAGCGGTACTGGCCTGAGTGATTGCGTCGAACAGTTTTTCGGCGTGAGGACCGACGCCTTTGGGCAGGCTGATCTGAGCGATGCTCATGCGAACACCCCGTTCTGGCGAGGCGTGGTGGTTGGTTGATTCATGGCGCGTACCTTTTCGGCGAATGGCCGGCAGCGCGTGTAACCACTTCCGGGCGGCCATGGTAGACCTCTGAGGCGATTCTGGTAACCGCCCACGGTCGATAAACCACCGCCCGTCCCCATGAATCCGTCAAGAGGCCAACAGGTACTTGACTTCTCTTTTTGAATCAGTAACATACACGCCATTCCGCGATAGCTCAGTTGGTAGAGCAAGTGACTGTTAATCACTGGGTCCCTGGTTCGAGTCCAGGTCGTGGAGCCATACAGCAATATCGAAAAGCCCCTGAATCGAAAGATTCAGGGGCTTTTTTGTGGGCGACAGATCTACAGCCCTATTAGCGAGTGCAGCCGTCAGACATGCTCACCACTTTTCGAATGCACCGCCCGCGGCTCTGCATGTCCATGGTCCGCTTCCACCACCGGGATCTCATTCCCGTCGCAGTCACGCAGTTTGCCTTCGCTGAAGTAATCCCCTTCGCGCAACGCCGCCAGATCCTGATAGCGCAGGACACGCTCAGTACCGGCCGCGAACACCGATTGCTGATCCGAATTACCGGCGGTGAGGTGGTTGAAGGTCAGGTTGAGTACGATGGCCATGATTGCCGAGGAGCTGATGCCTGAATGGAAGATCGTTGCGAACCAGCTTGGGAAGTGGTCGTAGAAATTCGGCGCAGCGATGGGGATCATGCCGAAGCCGATGGAGGTGGCGACGATGATCAGGTTGACGTTGTTGCGGTAGTCGACCTTGGACAGCGTACGAATCCCGCTGGCTGCCACGGTGCCGAACAGCACGATACCGGCGCCGCCGAGAACAGAAGTCGGTACCGCGGCGATGACCCGGCCCATAAACGGTAGCAAGCCGAGGACCACCAGAAACACACCACCGGTAGCCACCACGAAGCGGCTCTTGATGCCGGTCACCGCCACCAGCCCGACGTTCTGAGCGAAGGCGCTTTGGGTAAAGGAGCCGAAGATCGGCGCGATCATGCTCGACAGCATGTCGGCGCGCAGGCCGTTGCCCAAGCGTTTGGAGTCGACCTTGGTGTCGATGATTTCACCCACCGCGAGGATGTCCGCCGAAGTTTCCACCAGGGTTACCATCACCACGATGCACATCGACAGGATCGCAGCGAAGTGGAAGGTCGGCATGCCGAAATGGAAGGGTGTCGGGAAGCCGAACATCGGGCCCTGGGTGACGGACGAGAAGTCTGCCATGCCGAGGAACACTGCGATCACCGTACCGATGACCATGGCCAACAAGATCGACAAACGAGAGATGGTCGCGCTGCCGATCTTGCTCAACAACAGCACCAACACCAGCGTCACGGCCGCCAGACCGATGTTCGCCATGCTGCCGAAATCCGGGGCGTGGCTGTTGCCGCCCATGGCCCAGCGTGCGGCTACCGGCATCAGCGTCAGGCCGATGGTGGTGATCACAATGCCCGTGACCAGCGGCGGGAAAAACTTGGTGATTCGTGAGAATACCGGCGTGATCAACAAACCAATCAGGGAGGCGGCAATCACCGCCCCGAGAATCGATTGAAACCCGCCCTCCCCGCCACTGCTGACAATCGCCACCATCGTCGCGACACCAGAGAAAGACACGCCCTGTACCAGCGGCAATTGGCAGCCAAAAAACGGTAATCCCAGCGTTTGCAGTAATGTCGCCAAGCCACCCGCAAACAATGAAGCAGCAATCAGCAAACCAATGTCCGCCGGCGAGAGCCCGGCCGCCTGGCCGATGATCAAAGGCACCGCGACAATGCCGCCGTACATGGTCAGAACGTGTTGCAGGCCGTAAGCCATATTCGCGCCGACACCGAGATTTTCGTCCTCAGGCCGTAGGTGTGAAACAGGGGGCGTTTTCATGGTGTAGGGGGTTCCCTGGTTTTTGTTGTGCGCACACTGTATGCAAGAGTCAGGACAAATGTCTATAGAGTTGTATACAACTAATCAGTCAGATTATGGACACCTGTCCACACGGTCCTTTACCTGCGCAGCCTCCCCCTCCAAGAACTTTTGAAATACATCCTTTCTTTGCCTCGTTCTTCGCCCGCTAGTCTTGGGAGTTCAAAGCGACCGTTGGCACGGACGCCTCTCGCTTATACATATAAAGTATGCATAATGAAGCCATTCGACATTCAGTATCACAAGGCAAAGAACGCAGCTAACAAATTAAAGCACCAAGGAATCAGCCTCGCGGAAACCGAGGCCGTGTTTTATGACGAGAGAGCCCTCTCGTTGCAAGACAACCATCACGATGAGCAGCGATGGATCATCATGGGGCAGGATGCCAAAGGTCGTTTGTTGGTCGTCGCGTACACCTATCGCGATCCGAATTTCGTTCGAATCATTTCTGCGCGCATCGCCACCAAAAGCGAGCGCCGGCGCTATACGGAGGTTTGATCAATGAAAGACGAATACGACTTCAGCAATGCCAAGCGCGGAGCAGTTGCTTCTGGCAAAGGCAAAACCCGAATTACCATTATGCTGGATGATGTCGTCATAGAGGCTGCTCGCTCTATGGCCGAGAGCGAGGGATTTGGCTATCAGACGGTAATCAACAACACCTTGCGCCAGACCTTGCTCACCGATAAAGGCAAAACGGCTGAGTCGGATCAGTGCACCGCAGTGGCGAACGCGGGACATTTCAAAGAAGGGATTACAGCCTGCGAACTGCGCAGCCTGGAGAAAAAACTCTCAGAGGTACTCAGCGAAATCCATCGAGTGATGGAGTCTTGATCCTGCCTCATGAACCCTGTCGAGTGATTCACGCCCGAGTGCCGCTGCTTGGTACTAAAGCTGAGCTAGCTTGATTCAATCAGCCCCTCAAACACCCGCTTCAACCCGGCATGCACCGGCACCCGAATTCCGAACTCACGCTCCAGCAATCCGATCAACTCATCCACATCCGTCACTTGCCGCCGTTCAGTCTCACTGCCGATACGATGAATTGCAAAATTGCCGTTATTCAGCGTGCGTCGCCACCCTTCCCCGGTGCGCGCCACCATCAGCTGCCTGGCGAAAGACGATTCGGGATGGGTCGAGACGTACCAGTTGCCGACGGCGTAATCGATGTCTTCCTGGCGCTGTAAATCGAAAATGTACATCGCTCGCCATTCGCCGCCGACGTTGGCACGCAGGGTGTAACCATCCACGTGTTGTTCGATGCGATAAGGTTCGTGAGGTGTGAGCTGTTCAGCCGGGTTATCGAGCATCAGCGGTGCAGTGGGCACCATGCCGCCGAAGCCGACGTCGGTGATGTAGCGCACGCCGTCCAGGGTTACCAGGCTCAAGCGGTGCGTACGGGCGGTCCTCGCGCCTTCGGGCTGGCCCATGACCACTCGGCCGGAGATGCCGCGAGCATCGAAGCCCAGTTCCTGGAGCAAGACCAGAAACAGGTTGTTGAGTTCGTAGCAGTAACCGCCGCGACCGTCGTGCAGGACCTTTTGCTCGATGGACGGCAGGTCGATGAGCACCGGCTGGCCCGACAACGTGGTGAGGTTTTCGAACGGGAAGGCGCCGGTGTGACGCAGTTGAAGTTGGCGCAGGGTTTCCAGAGTCGGCGCCGGGGGCGCGTCGAAGCCCAGACGCTGCAGGTACAACGCAAGATTGCTCAGGTGTGGCTCGCTCATTGCTCAGTCCTTATGCAGGGGCCGCGGATTTCTCCGTCGATGGGCGCCATGTATAAGGGATAAAGCGGCTCGACTGACAATTGATTTAGCCAATCGCCGCACACATAAAGATCAACGCCGCTTGCGCGAACTCAACCGAATCCACGTCGGCGCGTGATCGCTGGCATGCGGCTCGTTGCGAACCCAGGCATCGACTCCGGCCTCATGCAGATAAGGGCTCAGCGCCGGGTTAAGCAGCAGATGATCGATGCGCAGGCCCGAGTTTTTCTGCCAGTGCTGGCGAAAATAATCCCAGAAGGTATAGAGCCGATCCTCCGGATACAGTTGACGCAAGGAATCGGTCCAGCCCTGGGCCAACAGGCGCTGATAACACTCGCGGCTTTCAGGTTGCAGCAACGCATCCTTCAGCCAGGATCGCGGGTTGTAGATGTCCATGTCGGTGGGCACCACGTTGTAGTCACCGGCCAGCACCACGGGATGCTCACTGGTCTGCAGCGTCTGCGCGTGATGGATCAGCCGTTCGAACCACGCCAGCTTGTAATCAAACTTCGGCCCCGGCTGCGGGTTGCCATTGGGCAGGTACAAGCAGCCCACCAGAATCCCGTGCACGGCGGCCTCCAGATACCGGCTATGGGTGTCGCTGTCATCGCCCGGCAGACCTCGACGACTCTCCAGCGGCTGTGCATCCCGCGCCAGAATCGCCACCCCGTTCCACGAAGACTGACCTTGCCAGATCGCGCCGTAGCCAGCGGCCTCAAGCTCGGCGGCGGGGAATGCACTGTCGACCGACTTGAGCTCCTGCAAACAGGCAATGTCCGGCTGCTCTCGCTCAAGCCAGGCCAACAAGTTCGGCAGCCGGGCGCGCATGCCGTTGACGTTGAACGTCGCGATTCTCAGGCTCTTCATGTTCCAACGCTCGCAATGGCGGGTCGATATCCAGTTGTGACCGGGGTGCGCCCCGGCAGTTGCCATCGCGAGCGCGACAGGTGACTAAAGGCACGCCCCTACACTGGAAACTCGTCCTGCGACGCCTTGAGCAGTGGCAGCAACGCTTGCTTTTCCATGGGTCGACTCAAATAGAATCCCTGTACCTCATGGCACTGATCCGAGATCAGGAAGTCCATCTGCTCCGGGGTTTCGACCCCCTCTGCCGTCACGGTCAGGCCCATGGCCTTGCCCAGGTTGATGATTGCCTGCACCACGGCGCGGTCATTGCCGCCGCCGCTCATGGACGAGATGAAACGTTTGTCGATCTTGATCCCGTCGAACGGGTACGAGCGCAGGTAACCCAAGGACGAATAGCCGGTGCCGAAGTCGTCCATGTTCAACCGCACACCCAGCTCCTTGAGCGCATTCATGGTCGCCAGCGCGCCCTCCACGTCGATGAGCATCACGTTTTCGGTGATCTCCAGCTCCAGGCGACTGGCCGGTAAACGGGTCTGGATCAACGCCTCCCTGACGTCCTCCACCACATCGCTGCGGGCAAATTGAACAGGCGACAAATTGACCGACACCATCAACGCACCGGGCCAGGTCAAGGCCGTTTCACAGGCTTCACGCAACACCCAACGCCCCAAAGGCACGATCAAGTCAGTCTGCTCGGCCAATGGGATAAACGCGTCGGGGCTCAGCAGCCCCTGTTCCGGATGCTGCCAGCGCAGTAACGCTTCCACCGAGACGACCTGCTTGCCGCCCATGTTGTAGCGCGGCTGGTAATGCATCACAAACTCGTTGTTCTTGATCGCCCGGCGCAGGTCGTTTTCCAGTCGCCGGCGGTGCTGGATCTGATCGTTCATGTGCGGCGCAAAATAGCTCCAGGTCCTCTTGCCATCGGATTTAGCCTGATACAGCGCAATGTCGGCACACCGGATCAACTCATTGGGGATGTGACCCTGACGCCGACTCAAGGCGACACCGATGCTCGCCCCGATGTGCAGCGTGTGATGCTCGTAATGAATCGGCTGGTGCAGGCTCTCGAGCAAGCGCTCGCAGAACCGGTCGATTTCCGCGTGGCTGTCCATGCCGTTGAGCACCAGCACAAACTCATCACCGCCGAGCCGAGCGACCAGATCAATGTCCCGCGTGCACTCGCGCAATCGGGTGGCAACTTCCAGCAGCACTGCGTCACCGGCCGGGTGGCCGAGGGAATCGTTGATCGGCTTGAAGTTATCCAGATCGATCATCAACAGCGCCAGCGCCGCCGAATGCTCTTTCTGCGCCAGGGCCTCATCGAGGAATCGCGCCAGTTTGTTGCGATTCGGCAGACCCGTCAGGGCATCGTGCAACGACAGATGCTGAATCTGGGCATGGGCGGCGACTTCATCGGTGATGTCGCTGGCCGTTCCGCGATAGCCCCGCACCGCGCCCTTGCGATGGATCGGTCGAGCCGAAACCCGGCAAATACGCTGTTGCCCCGATTGATCGCGATAGGAGCAGCGCAAATGGCTGACGGGCTGTTCTTCATTGAGCTTATGCAGCCACAGCGACAAGGGAATCGTATCGCAATTGAGCAGTTGCCCGATGTCCTGCCCTATCCATTGCTGATCGGAATAACCGGTAACGGTGGCGAAACGTCCTGACAGATAAGAGATGCAAAGCTTGTCGTCGATGTCCCAGATCCAGTCGGAAGCGGCCTCAGCCACTGCACGAAAACGTTCTTCACTGGCCTCCAGCGCCTGGTTCGATAAATCGAGGCTGGTGTAGCTGGCATCCACGTGCCCAGACGTGCGTAAGACATACCGGAAGAAATAAACCGTTAACAACGCCAGCACCGACAGCGCCCCGCCCAATGGCGGCAGCAACGACCAGAGCAACTGATGACCCGGTTGTTCAAGTCGGGAAACCAGGCTGTAGCCGGTGCCCGCCAGTGCCACGGCTGGCCTGCCGGGCGCGAGGGCGTCATCAGGCGCCAGGTTTAAATCATGCAAACCGTAATCGGTGCTCAGGGCGCTGAGCTTGTCAGGGCTTAATGGGTCGACAAATACCAGCACCGAGGTGCTTTGGGGATCGGCCGCCGGCCTTTCGTCATTGGGGACGATTGCGGCAGCCGTCAGCAATGCCGGTTTGCCCTCGAACAGTGTGAACTGGCTGACGGGATCAATGAGGCTTTCCTGACTCTGGACTGCCTGTATCAGCGTCGCCATCGATGCCGAAAGATAGGTGGTCGCCGCCTCTTGCACCTGAAGCCCGCGCACCACGGCGTATTTGGTTTGCTGATGATCGACCACGAAGACGCCATCGTAGTGATCGATACTGAATAAGGTTTTGCCCAGGTTCTGCTCGACGTAGGCCCATTGCACATCGACCTTGCCGTTCAAATGGTCGTAGGCGGTCGTCCAGTTTGCATAACTGGCGACGTAGTTTTTCGAAGCGGTGATGCGGTTTTCCAGCGCACGCTGGGTGTAGAACGTGGTCTTGGCCAGGTCTTGGGCGTCCAGCCGCCCGGCAATGTTGAACAGGGCCAACAGGGCGATCAACACACCCAGAACAGACAGCAGGCCGACGACAATCACCAGGTTGCGGGTTATCGGCGTATGACGGGGAGCGGCGACGGTGGTAACGGCAGTTATATCCATGCACTTGATCCTGTCAATCGATTGCCTGATCGGGATGCGACGCTCGAGATGCCTTTTTGCCAGGGCACTCGCCGAACGTTCACTGACCATAGCAGCCATGCTGGGCTCTGGCGCCCGGATAACGCCATATCGCCGACTCAGTTGGCTCTTGCTGTAACTGCCGCTAAGCCTCAGGTTGAACCGACCCTTCGGCCGTTGACCATGCGAGTGAGCGTTGGAGCCTTCCACGTCATCAGCGTCTGCGCGTCTTCCGGCACGGTCTGAAGCGCTGCTTTGATTTCAGGCTCCAGCGCATCCATGTTGAACGATTTTCCGGGTTCGAGACCGATACGCTTCATCTGCACCAGGATCGGTTGATCGGTGATGTGCGCAGGGTGCACTTTGAGCAACTGGGCGGCGTAGGCGAAATAGTCGGCCACCGACATTACGTCGACCTGGGTCTTTGGTGGGGTCTTCAGGTCCACGGTTGTGTCGACTTTCACGCTGGCAGGTTCAGGGCTTTTACCCAGCCGGGACAACGGTGTCACGGTGTAGCCAGACTGAACTTTGTGCACGGCCGCGTAGTCCGCCGCACCGTCGGTGTTAGTGTGGCCAATGACCCAGACAAAGGGTGTAGGTGCCGGCAGATGGTTCAGTCCGGCAGGCACCGTCCCGGTCCAGTCTGGTGGTGTCACCAGAAACTGCCCGGCTTCTGCACCCGTGGTGCGCCAAGCCGGTGAGGCGAATACATCGGTCCACATGTCGAGCATCGGCAGCACGTAAAAACGCCCGGCCGTATCGGGCGCTGCGATCACCAGCGGTTCTTTGGTCAAATCCAGCCAGGCAATGGAGTACAGGGTGTCGACGCTCGAGCGCACCACCCCGTTGAAATCTGCAGGTGGATACTGCGGCACGCTGACAAACCTGTTCATCGGACCTTTACCGAATTCCTTGCCCGGTTCGATAGGGGTAAATTGCTTGCGGGTGATGTCCAGGGTCAACAGCGGGTAAAAATAAAGGTAGGCATCCACGCCGATGACGCGAGCTTCTTCGGCTGTGACTTTCGATTGAGCGTGGCTCGCGAGCGGAAAAATAGCGGTGACTGCAACGGTTAGAGCAACGGCTGTCAATGCTTGAGTTATCAACATTGTGGCGATCGTCCGTGCGGTGGGGAGACCTGCCGGAATCGGCAAAGCTACCGCAACTCTAGACGATCAATTCAAGAGGAGCTGACAGGCGGACAGCCGGCTGGCCGAGGTGTTGCGCGGGTGAAACAACCTCGAGCTACACCTCAACGATCCGAACGCAGCAGTGCCTCGACACCGCCCTCCATCGACAGCACCGCCGAGCGGTTTCGCCCCGAATGCTTGGCTTGATACAGCGCCGCGTCCGCTCGTTCGATAAACACTTCCATGCTGTCCCGCCCCGTCGGCACAAACGAATAACAGCCAAGACTGACCGTCACGAAGCCCGTGGGTGAACCGCTGTGGATGATGTTCTTGTCCATGACGCTGCGGCGGATCTGCTCGGCAATCACCATCGCGCCGTGAATGTCGGTGTCGGGCAGCAAAACCGCAAACTCTTCACCGCCGTAACGCACGGCCAAATCGGCCTTTCGATGGCAGCACCCCTTCACCGCCCGCGCCACTTCAGCCAGGCAATGGTCCCCCGCCACGTGGCCGTATGCATCGTTGTAGGGTTTGAAGTAATCGATATCGAGCATGATCAGGCTCAGCGAACTCGACTGCCGGGCGCCACGGCCGAACTCGATGTCCAGCGCCCCTCCGAACAACCGGCGATTGGCCAGGCCGGTCAGGCTGTCATGGGTCGCGATCAGCTTCAGCGCTTCCTTCGCCTTGCGCAAATCCGCCTCGACCCGCTCGCCGAGGCGCACCTGATGAAGGAACACCCAGCCGAACAGCCCCACGCCCAGCACCACCAGGGCAACGATGACCGTTGAATGAAACGCCGTGTCGTACCAATCCTTGAGAATCGATTCCCTGGACGAGGCGGCGGACACTACCAGCGGATAAGTGTCGAGCAGACGGTAGCCATGCAACCGCACAACACCATCGATCAGCGAACTGAACATCGCATTACCGGAGGGTGCATTGGGCAGCAATTTTTCAAAGATCTCGCTCTTGGCCAGTGACGTGCCGATCAGCGATTCCACAAACGGTCGTCGCGCCAGCAGGGTTCCGTCGGTCAACCCCAAAAACATTGAACCGTTGTCATCAATGCTGAAGCTTTTGAAGAACTGATCGAAGTACGCCATCTCGATGCCGGCCAACAAGACGCCCTGGAAATTGCCATTCTTGTCGTTCACACGCTTGGATATCGGAATGATCCACTCGCCATTTTTCCGACTGCGAATCGCCGGCCCGATGTGCGCCAGGGAGGAGACGTTCTGCTGGTGGAACTTGAAATAATCGCGATCTGCCACACCCGGACCGCGTGGCAGATCGTCGAAAGAGGTAACCACCCACTGTCCCTTCTGGTCGAACAGAAATATCCCGTGCAATTGATTCAGCGCCTGCACCCGCCGGGCGAACGTTTTCTGCAAGCGTGCCTTTTGGGGCGCGCCGAAACCGTCAGCCTGAATCCAGTCCGCCAGGCTGGTCAGCACCAGATCGGCTTGCATGAAGGTGTCTTCGGCCTGCTGCGCCATGGCCCGCGTCAGGTTTGAAGAGGCCACTTGTGCCAATGCTAGGTCATGCCGGCGCGACTGTTCCAGTTGCAGGTAAAGCAAACCGCACAGGCTCAGGCAGACGACCGCAATAAACAGCACCGCTGCTTTGCGCAGCGGTAACCGTTTCAGGGTGACACCCGTGGCGTTGTGCGGCTCGTGAAGAGGGATTGGCAAAAGCTCGTCCTGCAAGGGCAAGGCATGGGTCAAAGACCCAAAACCCTTATTTTTTGTGAGCTTAGTCTACGGGGGGGGTAACGGGCAAATGTCCTTTGGACAGCCGCCGCATCGCACTCTGCAAATGTGCCTGGGCACTTTCTGCATCCCCCAGGCGCATTTGCTTGTACGCCCGCAGGGCAATCTCATGGGGCACCGGCTTGAGTTCGCGCTGGGTCGCCATCGCCATCAACTGCACCTGGGCGAGGTGCAATCCCTGCGTGCTCAATTGGCGAAACGAGCGATGCAGCGGGACCTGCTCCAGGCGGTGTTCATGCCGGTCGTACACCTCGATCAGTCGCTCGACATCAACGGCGTGGTCGCCCTTGTCGCGCAAAATCTCGGCGGCCACGGCCTTCAAGCCTTCATCCCACTGTATCAGCGTGCCGTAGCAATCGAAGGGAAGCCGCCATGCTCGACCTCGAATTGTTCAAGACGTTCGTCTGCGTGGTCGACGAAGGCAGCTTCACCCGCGCCGCCGAGCGTGTGCATCGACCCCAATCCACCGTGGGCCAACAGGTTCGCAAACTCGAAGAACTGGTCGGGCATTCGCTGCTGCTTCGTGGTCGAACCGGGCAGAACATCAGCGTCACCGAGCATGGCAAACTGCTGATTCACTATGCCCGGCGCATGGCGCTGATCCTCGCTGGTTTCAACCGGGCCAGACCGCAAGCGCGTCTGGAAACCGTCAGCGGCATGAGCACCGATCTCAAGCAGAAACTGAGCGCCGGCGCCCTCGACATTGCATTGGTCAAGCGCGAACCGGACAGCGGGCCGTGCTGGGTAGCCTGGCCGGAAGTGTTGGTGTGGTATTACCTGAGCACAGCATATGCACCGACCTGCCCGAATTGCCGCCGATGGAGTTGGCGTTGATCAGCCGCGCGGGTGCGCTGACCGGGCTGCAACGGGCGTTGGTGGGGTTTTTGTGCGAGGAGCTGGGCCAGGCATGATCACAAAGAATGGGCGTACCACGAACAACCTTTAGATCATCTTGTCGATCTCATCCAACGTCACCCGGGGAATGAGTTCACCCGGAATTCTTGAGGAACTCGACAGGTTGTAGACCTGAAAATCTTCATCCACGACGTACTTCGACAAGATCTCTAACGACGGCAGGATTCGCGTATAAAAATGCTGATCGAGCAGGCATGGCGACGTTAACGTGTCGGCCTCTTCGTAAAAACGGCTCACAGACTGATTCAAGTCGACGCCTACCAAAAACACCTTGGTAAACCCCACGTGATACGCAATCTGCAAAGCCAGATACGCCACAGTGCGGGCATCAAAAAAACCGCGCTTAAGATTCTTGCTGAAACCGAGGGTTCTATTGCGGCCATTTCCGAGTTTGCGACTTCTGACGAGTTCTTTATCAGCCCTGAAAACCAGGTCCGTCCAGGAGAGCTTGGGGGCTCGTCCGAGTAAATACAGCTCGCCCTCAGGCGCTACCGTCGTATGCCAGATATGCTCTTCCCACAGTGCAACCCGCTGACTAATACGCATGGCCTGTGAAAACAGTTCGGGCTGTTGTCGGGAAAAGCCTTGATCCGTACAGGCATAAAAGAACGGCCGGATACCCGACCCGGTAAACATAGAGATGGCGCCGTTCATCGTGATCATCGGAACGTCGGCAAACTTTTCCAGCGGAAAATCTTTAGCGGACGCCCCCGAGGCAATTATAAACACAGCTCCTTTTTGAATGTTGCGGCACTCATCGAGGTCATGCGCATGAAGCATACCGGTGATGAGTGACGAGTTTTTTTGCGCAACATCCATCTTCAATTTCCCTATCCCTTCACATCGATGATCGGTGACTATTTTGCATTGTGATAGTTTTCAACAGGCGAGCCAACTTTTTGGCTTTGCCAACGCCGGAATCTGCGACGGAGCGCAAAGGCTGACGCAGAGCGCTTGCATCGTTGGCGCATCGATGACAGCCCTTACCTTACAGATATCAATCCCTCCGTCTTCATGCCTACTGCCAGTTTTGCTCCGTGGCTACAGAGGACGTTCCTGCTTGTCGCACATCCAGAATGGGCAGCTCCGAAGGCAGATTCAATCCCCGCAGCACCGCGGAATCGTACCCGTAGACATCGGGTTTAAACATCACTCGACCATCGTTACTCAGGTCCACTGTCCAGTAAGCCAACAGCACCGGCACCTTGACGGGAAGCCTGATATTTTCGGTCTTGCCGTTAGCCAACCGGGCCTGTATCCCGGCGCTATTCCAATGAACCGGGTCGTTGAATAACAGCTCAACCAACTGCAGTGGATTCTCCACCCGTATACAGCCTGAACTGGTGGCACGGCGCGATTGAGCAAACAACTCGCGATGCGGCGTGTCGTGGAGATAAATCGAATAGTCATTGGGAAACCGAATGACCACCTGCCCCAGCGAATTGTCCGGCCCGGCATCCTGTCGCAACGTGATACCACGCGGGTTATCCCAGTCGACGGTCGACGGATCGAGCATATTCCCCTCTCGATCTAGGGCTCTTACCCGGTTGGCGGCAAGGTAGCCGGGGTCTCTTTGAATTTTTGGCAGCATATCTTTGACGAGGATCGTCGGTGGCACGGTCCAGGTGGGGTTGAACGTTACATAAGTAATCTCGGATTGAAACACCGGCGTACTGCGAAACGGCTTACCGACCTGTACCCGGGAACGCCAAATCGCCTTACCGTCGCGATAGAGCGCAACTTTGTAACCAGCTATATCAACGATGACAAAAGTGCCCTGAAGTTTGTACAGCAACCAACGTGCGCGCTCCATGTTCACCCGAACCTGGTCTATCCGAGCCTCGACGGGCACATTCAACGCAGCCAGTGTCGCGGCCCCCGCCACGCCGTCCGCCCCCAGGTATTGCTCGGCTTGATACTTTTTCACCGCCGCGGCGACGCTGCCGTCGTAATCAGTGCGTTGCTTCATTGATGGGGCCAGATACCCACCCACCACTAAACGTGTTCGCAACTGCGCGACAGAGGCGTCATCCATGCCTGGCTTGAGCGATTGGCCTTCGGTAATTTTCGGCCAGCCACCCGCGTTTCGAACCTTGCGCAGTTGCGCCAGGCCCACGCGCAGGCTGCCGTAGACCGCCTCTTGTGGTGGCGCTTGCGCGAAGGCGCGTGCCACATCATGAGCATCGAGCGCGGCGAACAAGTTATTCATGTCTCCACGAGGATCGGCACCTACGGGGTCAAAGTTCCAATGGATGTCCAGCCGCGAAGGATCAACCTTGCCGCGCCGCAACTGCAGTAGCGCCGTGATAAAGGTCCGGGTGGCGGCGATATCGAACGCCGCCCTTTGCGCCGTCGTCGGCTCTGCTGCCCGCATCGACGCTCTGGCGTTCGCCAACTCATCAATATGAAAGTCCGCGGGGTCCAGCCCGTCGGCCTGAGTGTCACTCAGGCTTTTCAATAACTGGATGACATCGCTGTCGCTCGCCCAGGCCGAGCGATAACCCCGATGCATGTAAAAATCCATGACCACACGACTCGGATCCATCCGTTGGTGGCCAGGTGAGGTGAGTAAGGGTGGAAAAGATGAACTCAATGGCTCAAGTGTCGCCTGAATCGTTTGGGCGACGAAGTCGTCGGGTGCTACGCCATTTCTGCTGTTTGCCGGAGATACCGGCTCAATCGGCGAAGTTTCTGCAATCGCTGCGCCACTGATCAGCAAGCCCATAAAAAAGATGCGGCTTATGACGAATAACCTTGTTAATTGCCCCATGGATAATCCTTAATCGCCCCGTATTCAACGGCTAGCACCCTGCACACTGCTAGACTCGAAACATTAATGTGAGATTTACATATGGCGCTAGACCGCTTTGGCTTTCTATTCACGGCCCTGCTGCTGACGTCAGTTTCGGTACCGGCAGCCTACGCCGATTCGCTTGAAGCCGCGCTGCTCAAAGCAGCACCAGGCGCTAACGCCAAAGTCATTGGACTGGCCGTACGCGCCACCCAATGCAGCTTGGCCCAAGGCACAGCACCTGTCCAAAGGCTTGCCGTCATCGACTACTCCCTGCCTTCGACCGAACAACGGCTATGGGTGTTCGATCTGAAAAAACGTAAATTACTGTTCCACGAACTGGTTGCCCATGGCCGCAACAGCGGCGAGAACATGGCGGTCAAGTTCTCCAACCAGAATGAAAGCTTTGCCACCAGCCTCGGCTTGTACCGCACCCAGTCGAGCTATGTCGGGCAGAACGGCTACTCCTTGCGCATGGAAGGACTGGAGCCGGGTTTCAACGACAAAGCGTTCGAGCGGGCGATCGTTATTCACGGGGCGCCCTATGTCAGTCCGGTTCTTGCCCGAACCAATGGGCGGATTGGTAGAAGCCTGGGTTGTCCGGCAGTGCGGCCGGCGATTGCGCATAAGTTGATTGATTCGATGAAGGATGGGCAGTTGTTGTTTTCTTACTATCCGGATCAGCGTTGGTTGAAGTCGTCTTCGTATATCAACTGCCGTGGCGGCACTGTAGCCGCGGCTTCAACGCCCAGTTCACGCCAATAGACACTACAACAAAGAGCGTCGATGAATGTCGCATCGCGGTGTCGGGAGTCGTGTTGCCGTTCCGGCCGATGGTGGCGGGGACGGCGGTGCTGGGTTTTCTGTTGCCTGTTGTAGCGGCAAATGCATTGCGGTGCAGTGTGGTAGTGGAGTAGGTGGCGGCGGTGTTGATTGTGGGGTTGGTGGCCTGGCTGGGGGCATTGAGTCCAGAGATGGAAGTGAGCGCGGAGTCACGCAAGGGGCACCACTTGATATGGATCAATGACGGCCTCTTGCTCGGGACTAAGCTCAAGATAATCCCTCGGATCGGGTACACAATATGCTCTGGCTCCGCACTCACTTACCGCTGCTGATCCGCCAAGTGCTCGCACTGTGGCTGTTGGCCTTTGCGGTAGCGGCGAGCCAGGGATGCCTGAGTCTGCCGCCTCATGACCTGACCGCCGCCCATGAAATCACCCGCAGCGCCGGCCATGACGACAGTCATGAACTGCATGCCAGCGGTTGCCTGCAATACTGCGAACACAGCTCGACAGCACTGAGCCCCACCCTGCTCCTGCCCACCTTCAAACACACCCTTTGGGTCGTCCTGTTTCTGCTGCCTGCACTGATCCTGAGTGCCCGTTCCCAGACTCCGTTCGCGTTTCTCACCTTACACCGCCCGGCGCCACCCTGGCCGCCAGCACGCCTGCGCTTCGTTCGCTTCAACGATTAAAACCGTCCTCCGAGCGCCCGGAATTCCGGCCGCCCCCTTTGGCTTCGCCTCTTTAGCGCGGCTCAATAGTTCCTGTACGTCCCTGACTCACTGGAGATTGCCATGCATACGCACTTCAAAACACTCGTCGCCGCACTGCTCATCAGTAGCCCATTGGTTGCTCTGGCCGTCGACGAACATCACCCGGACACACCGCCAACCGCACCGGCCACCGCCACCGCCACCGCTACCGCTACCACGCAAGACAAGGCCATGAGCGAACAGATGCAAAAAATGCAGGCGGCCCACGAAAAAATGATCGCCGCCAAAACCCCGGCCGAACGCCAGGCCGCCATGCAAGAAGGCATGGCCACGATGAAGGACAGCATGGGCATGATGCACAACCATTGCCAAGGCATGGGAATGGGCAAAGGCATGTCCCACGGCAAGGACCGCTCAAACCAGATGATGGACATGATGATGAAAATGATGGATCAGCAATCGAGCATGATGAAGATGCCGATGAGCAACTAACGTCCTTAAAGAAGCGCTTGACCTTGCCATCATGGCAGGGTCAACCATCGATCCACGTCATCACACCACCTGCCACTCACAATAAAAGAGGCTTACGCAATGAACAGCACTGAACTGCAAGTCGAAGGCATGCGCTGCGGGAGCTGCGTCAAACACATCAACGCCGCGTTGCAGCCGCTCGCGGGGGTTGGTGAAGTGACTGTCGATCTGGCGTCCGGCCGGGTCAAGGTGACTGGGGATGCCGAGAGCGATGTTCTGTTATCGGCACTGAAGGAGGCTGGGTATCCAGCAAGCGTACTGGCAGAAGACAAACATGAAGAAGGCATAAAGACAAAGTCTGGCTGCGGTGGTTCAAGTTGCCGCTGTCACTGAGTCCGCCCCGGTCAGGATGACATTGAGGCCGGGGCGCATTTTGTGTGTCCAGCCCTGAAAACAGGTCAGAACGTGTCAACCTTATTGCTGAAGGGACACATCCAGCAACTGTTTGAGAGTCGGTCGGCCCTGAGCCCTGCTCTGGGCTTGCTCTTCTCACAATGCCGAGTTCTGCGAAGCCTTTGAAGACGCCGATATCGAAACAATCCCCATCATAAAGAACACCCTACCCTGCAAATCAAGTTCTACAACATTCACGACAATGACGGCGACACTCGAAAAGTGGAACGCCTTACGGAAGAGCAACGCGCGTGGATTATCGACTACTGAAAATACCATTTGGGGATCGAGACCGACCTGAAAACCCAGGATGATGTTGAGCGGCGCAGTAAAAAATAAGTACCCTCAGCCCCCACTCCATCATGGAAGCCGGATAACAATGAAGAACATAAAAAGCACGATGATGCTCGGTGGCCTGCTTGCTCTATCGTTTGCCGCTCAGGCAGAGCAATCGCATTTGGACAGCGTCATCCAACAAGGCCAACTGCGCGTGTGCACAACAGGCGACTACAAACCCTATACCTACAAAGCCGAGGACGATAAATACTCTGGCATCGACATCGCCATGGCCCGCTCGCTGGCCGACAGCCTGGGCGTCAAGGTCGAGTGGGTGCAGACCACCTGGAAAACCCTGATGCCCGACATGCTCGCAGGTAAATGCGACATCGGCGTCGGCGGGATCTCGGTCACGCTGGAACGTCAGAAAAAGGCCTTCTTCAGCACCACACTGGACGTCGACGGTAAAATCCCGCTGGTGCGCTGCGAAGATCAGGCGTTGTACCAGACCGTCGAGCAAATCAACCAGCCTTTGGTTCGCCTGGTCGAACCGGCCGGTGGCACCAACGAGGCGTTTGTTCACGCGTTTCTGCCCAAGGCGCAGTTGCGCCTTCACGACAACGTGACCATCTTCCAGGAGCTGCTGGACAAGAAGGCTGACGTGATGATCACCGATGCCTCGGAAGCGCTGTATCAGCAGAAACTCAAACCCGGTTTGTGCGCGGTGAACCCGACGCAATTCATGCAGTATGGCGAGAAGGCATACTTGCTGCCCCGGGACGACATCACTTGGAAATTGTATGTCGATCAGTGGTTGCACCTGGCCAAGGTGACGGGTAATTACCAAAAAGTCCTCGGTCAATGGTTGGCGACGCCCGAGCCTAAATAGCCGCCACGTACACAATCCATGTAGCAGCTGGCGAAGCCTGCGTCCGGCTGCGCAGCAGTCGCCCTTCAAAGACAACGCAACGGCAGAAACACCCAAGCCGTTGCGTCACACCTCAATCGTCGTGCAACAACCCCGAGGTGTACTCACTGAAACTGCTACCGATTGCGCTCCCACCGAAGCTCAACTTGTTGGCGTTGTTGGGACTGTGTGCGCGGGAGACCTTAGGATCTGCCGGTTTCTCCATTGCCCGGTTCGCCAACCCGCGTACGGCTACCACCCATTCGTTTGGCGACGTCTGAGTTGTAGTTCTCTCAAATTAATGGAGTTCCACATGAACGTATGTATGGCTTTAACCAGCAACGTCGATGACCTTCCCTCGCTGTATGTAAATACCACCCAACCGCTGCACTCACTGCTTAGCACCGCTCGCTACCGAATTGGCGCGGTAACGCAGATCCTGGAAAACCTCGCGATGCGCGGCGACATCACCACGGACTCGGTGATCCTCAGCGACTTCGCATTGCTTTGCTGCATACCCTTGCGCGATGGCTGCGATGTATTGGATGCTGAACCGTCCTGACGTCACAACGGGGCGCCCTCCTCGAACGCCCCTTCGGACTCATGGAAGCTGCCAACAAAAAGAAGCTTCGTAAAAAATGGGGACAGATTGTTTTACTCGTAGCGATCCAGTCGATTTCCTTCTACGTCGTTGCTCAGATGCCCTGAACAATCGCAACAAGGCTTGCCTAAGCCCTGCAAGCCCAACCCTGTTAAACTCCCCACCTCCCAGCCCCACCCATCTCAGAACCGCCAATGCCCCCAATCACCGCCACACCCGCCCCGCTCTCCCGCCGCTTCTCCGTCGCCCCGATGATGGATTGGACTGATAGGCATTGCCGGTTTTTCCTGCGCCTACTCTCCAAGCACGCGCTCCTCTACACTGAAATGGTCACCACCGGCGCGCTCCTCAACGGCGACCACGACCGCTTCCTGCGTCACAACGAAGCCGAACACCCGCTCGCCCTGCAACTCGGCGGCAGTGTGCCGCTGGACCTGGCGATGTGCGCGCGCATGGCGCAGGAGCACGGTTACGACGAGGTGAATCTGAATGTCGGCTGCCCGAGTGATCGGGTGCAGAACAATATGATCGGTGCGTGCCTGATGGGACATCCGCAGTTGGTGGCTGATTGTGTGAAGGCGATGCGCGATGCGGTGTCGATTCCGGTGACGGTGAAGCATCGGATCGGGATTAATGGGCGGGACAGTTACGAGGAGTTGTGTGATTTCGTCGGCACGGTTCGGGATGCCGGGTGCACGAGTTTTACGGTGCATGCGCGGATTGCGATTCTGGAGGGGTTGTCGCCGAAGGAGAATCGCGACATTCCGCCCCTGCGCTATGACGTGGCGGCGCGGTTGAAGACGGATTTTCCGGAGCTGGAGATTATTCTCAACGGCGGGATCAAGACACTGGAAGCCTGTCACGAGCATTTGCAGACGTTCGACGGCGTGATGTTGGGTCGTGAGGCGTATCACAATCCTTATGTGATGGCTGAGGTGGATCAGCAACTGTTCGGCAGCACTTCGCCGGTGATCAGCCGGGCCGAGGCGCTGGCGCAGTTGCGGCCTTATATAGCAGCGCACATCGATGCGGGCGGCTCGATGCACCACATCACTCGGCATGTACTGGGACTGGGCACCGGGTTTCCGGGGGCGCGCAAGTTTCGGCAGTTGTTGTCGGTGGATATTCATAAGGCCAAGGAGCCTTTGGTGTTGCTGGATCAGGCGGCAGAGTTGCTTGAGGGCCGTTAGCGGTCGCTTGGGTTGAACCTGTGGTCTGATTTGGCATCGTATTTACCGATACCGCGCCCCGCCTTTCAAACAGCCGTTTTCAGGTTGTTGCCGCTGGGGCCATCGATACGTACACGCACCCTTGAGTGGCTGACAGCGCTCGGGTAATGTCATTAGACCCATAGGACAGAGCACGCCCATGACTTCCAAGCTGGAACAACTCAAACAAATGACCACCGTGGTCGCCGACACCGGCGACTTCGAAGCTATCGCTCGCGTTAAACCCGTGGACGCTACCACCAACCCTTCCCTGCTGCTCAAAGCGGCGGCCATTTCCGGTTATGCCGAGTTGCTGAACGCATGCGTCAGTGACTGCAAGGGCGATGTTGGCCTGGCCAGCGACCGTTTTGGCGTTGCGGTCGGGCTAGAAATTCTGAAAGTGATCCCTGGTCGTATTTCCACCGAAGTGGATGCGCGCCTGTCGTTCGACACTGACGCCGTATTGAAGCGTGCGCACCGTCTGGTCGACTTGTACGACAAGGCCGGCATTGGTCGTGACCGCGTGCTGATCAAGATCGCTTCCACCTGGGAAGGCATCCGTGCCGCCGAGACGCTGGAAAAGGAAGGCATCCAGACCAACCTGACGTTGCTGTTCTCGTTCGCTCAGGCTGCGGCGTGTGCTGATGCAGGGGTGTTCCTGATTTCGCCGTTCGTGGGTCGTATCTACGACTGGTTCAAGAAGGCCAATGGCAACGACTACACCGGCGCGGATGATCCGGGTGTGCAGTCGGTGACGCGGATCTACAACTACTACAAGGCCAATGACTACAAGACTGTGGTCATGGGCGCGAGCTTCCGCAACCTGAATCAGATCGAGCAGCTGGCGGGTTGTGACCGTCTGACCATCAGCCCGGATTTGATTGATAAGCTGGCGACGGATACTGGCAAGCTGGAACGCAAATTGGCGCCAGGTCATGCCGGTGAAACACGTTTGAGCCTGAATGAAGCGCAGTTCCGTTGGTTGTCCAACGAGGACGCGATGGCGACCGAGAAACTGGCTGAGGGTATTCGTCAGTTCGCTCGCGACCAGGAAAAGCTTGAGGCGTTGTTGCAAGCCAAGTTGTGATCTAGTTCATAGCAATGCAAAAAGGGCGAACCCTCACAGGCTCGCCCTTTTTTGTGCACCATTTTTGGGTCTGCTTCGCAGTCCAGCGGGACGGTGCGGCGTTCCGACAAGCTCCCTCGCCACAGGATCAGTGACGCTCGAGGGCGTTCACCAGATCATGGAATGCTTCACGATTGGAGTCGTTGAGGCCCATGAGGATCTTGTGTGCTTCGAGCACTTTGATCCGCACCACTTCTTCGGACTGATCCTGGTCCGGCAGGTCGGTCAGGCACTCAGGGCACGGGATCGGGCGGTCAACGATGTTGAACACCTGCTCGAAGCCCATGGACTGCAGCAGACGGGTGATGTCTTCGTGAGTGGTGACGACGGTCGGCAGCAAGCCGACCTTTTGCCGCGACAGGATCGACAGTTTGGCCAAAAGGCCAAGGGTGGTGCTGTCGATGCTGCGGGTTTCGGTCAGGTCGATCACGATCGCATTGAAGTTCAACGCCGTGAAGATCCGCTCAATAGTCGCATCCAACGCCGAACACAGGGTCAGGCGAACTTCACCGACGAACTTCAGGACGAAGGTGCCATCCTGCTCGGCGAACTGGATTCTACCGGTACTCATTAAAGATTCCTGCTCAACACCAACAGGGCGATATCATCCGGCATCTCCCCTAGCGTGGCCAATCCAAAAACCTGCCGCAGCCCATCCAGGGTGCCGCCCGCAGCCTTGACCCGTTGGGGCAACGCCGCTTCTTTCTCTTTGAGTGTAGGTTCTGGCAAAAGGTCCAGAATGCCATCAGACATCAGCGTCAGGCTGAACGTCGGTGGCAATTCCATTACGTGGTCTTCGTAGGTGGCTTCATTGAAGAGGCCCACCGGCAGACCACGACCGTCCAGATAACGAACACTGTCTGGCGTGTACAACACAGGCAACGGCAAATGACCGCCGATGCTATAGGTCAACAAACCTGTCTCCTCGTCGATGACACCACCGACCATTGTGACGTGTTTACCCAGCTTACAACTGATCAGGCCTCGGTTGATATGACCAAGGACCTCTGAAGGCTTGAATTCCGGCAATGTGCCGCTGCGCTTGGATTCGAACAGCAAGCGCGTGGTCATGAACTTCAACAGCACGGTAACGAAGGCTGAAGAGGCGCCATGACCGGAAACGTCCGCCAGGTAGAAGGCTACCCGACGCTCGTCGACCCGAAAGTAGTCAACGAAATCACCCGACAGGTACAGCGATGGGATGATCTGGTGCGCAAACTGGAACTCGTCGATGGTCCAGGGACTGACCGGCAGCATGTTCATCTGCACCTGGCGACCGGCGTTCTGGTCTTCCTGGAGCAGGTTCAGGCTGGCGGCGAGCTCACGATTGGCCTCTTCCAGCTTCTCGCGGTAGCGCTGGTTTTCCAGCAGCAGGCGCGCACGATCCAGGGCCCGGCGAACAGAATGCTCGAGCACGGCAAGATCTTCGAGAGGCTTGATCAGGTAGTCCGCCGCGCCCAAGCGCAAGGCCTCGACCGCGTCGTTCATCACGCCGGCACCCGAAACCACGATCACCGGGGTTTGTGGCGACAGCTCGGTGACCTGGCGAATGAGTTCGAGCCCGCCCATCTGCGGCATACGCAGATCGCAGATGACCAAGTCGGGCTTGTCTTTCTCGAATACCTGAAGACCCTGCTGGCCATTGCTGGCCTGCAGGACACTGAAACCACTGTCTTCCAAGTAGGCCGCGAGGCTCGCGCGCACTACTTCGTCATCATCGATTATCAGCAGCGTGGCACTGGTTTTTGGCATGTGGGCAAACGGCGCCAGAATTAGGTTGGCGTAGCAGGCAGGGGCTTTGTCCCGGCTCACACTACTGGATTCGCTTTCTAGCCTCTCTACTGCACTGTTTTCGAGCGTTTGCCCTACACACAGGCACACCAGAGGTGCCCTTCTAAGGCGCAGACGGTACTCCCATCCGCGGGGCGTTTCAAGCTCACGCCGATGGTCGCTTGACGTCTTTCCATTTCAAATCACCGGGAGTTATAAAAACAGGCAAAACCGTAACCTAATGGAAGGTTAGAACCCATGCGTCAAACCGGTCCCGGAGGCCCAACGAAAGAAGGCGGCCAACTGGCCGCCTTCTTGGGTTTACCGGTAGAGATCAAAAATCGTCTTCAATCTGGCCGTCTTTGACTTTGAATTCGCGGTTCTGCAAGTACGCATTGCGGATGAAGGTGTACTTGTCGCCACTGATCAGCTTCTCGGCCGACAACAGGCTGGCACGGGTATCGACAATGTTCAGGCCGAAGATCGAGTTACGCAGGGGCACGTCGTGGATATACGGGTACGGGCCGGTATAGCCGTCGACATACTTGGACGGCGCGTCACGTAGCGTGCTTGGCCCCAACAACGGCAACATCACATACGGGCCGCTACCCACACCCCAGTAGCCGAGTGTCTGGCCGAAGTCTTCGTCACTGCGTTGCAGGCCCATTTTGGTGCCCACGTCGATGAAGCCCAGCAGGCCGAAGGTGGTGTTGAAGATCAAGCGTGCGGTGTCGACGCCAGCGGCGGCCGGTTTGGCCTGCAAGATGTTGTTGGCAAGGTTGGTGACATCACCGACGTTGCGGAACATGTTGTGAATACCGTCTTCAAGAAACTGTGGCGTCACGAACTGATAGCCTTGCGCCAAAGGCTTCAGTGCATAGGTATCGACAACGTCGTTGAACGTGTAGATCGGGCGGTTGATGCTTTCCCAAGGGTCGTCTTCCGAGGCTGCCTGGGCAACGAACGGAACCAGCAGTACGCTGGCAAACACACAAAGCTGAGCTAGATGATTGCTCCAGCGCATAGAAAACTCCTTGGATTGTACTGTCGCGGGCGCTTGGCCCAAGCGTGAAGCTGGCTAGTATAAGACGGAAAAGCCGCCTAAGGCAGCACCGTGCGAGGCAACCTTCAGATCATTCGCGATGATTGTGAGCGATTCACATCAGTGTCACTCAACTGTCACCGTCGCCCCCTAGCCTTGAGGCTATTTCAGGGATGTTGATATGCCGCACGCTGAAACATTGCCCCACATTGCGCCCAGCCTGACCGCCGTCCTGTTCGGCCTCAGTGGTTGCCTGGTGGATTTCGGCGCACGCACGCGCACGCAAAGCAGCCACTCTGCCGTGCACGCCGAAGCCACGCCCGGTGCGCTGGATAGCCTGCGCAGCTTGCAGCATCAGCAGATTCCCTGTGCCTGGCTCGATGAGCTCCCCCCTGCCCTCAGCCATTCCCTGGCCGTCGCATTGCCTTCATGGATCAAACCCTCGCAACACCCCGAAACAAACAATCCATGGCCGGCGCCGCACGCCTGCTGGCAAGCCTTGATGACGTTGAATGTCGAACGACTGGAGGGTTGCGTACTGGTCAGCGGCGAACCGCGATTGCTGCAAGCGGGGCTCAATGCCGGGTTGTGGACGATTGGGCTGGCGTCCTGCGGCTCGCTCTGCGGCCTGGCGCCCAACGACTGGCAGGCGCTGACTCAGCAGGAACGGGAATTCAAACGCGGAAAGGCAACGGTGCAACTGTTCGGTCTGGGTGTGCATTCGGTGATCGATCACCTCGGTGAACTTGACACTTGCCTGGCAGATATCAGCCTGCGCCGACTCAAGGGCGAAAAGCCCTGATGGAGATCATGCAGGTTGCACGCAAGTGGATTAATCTAAGGGTCAAGCCATAGACCTTTGGCGTGCTGCTGCGGTCTATGCCAGTGCCTATCGATAAAAGGAAGAACGCCATGCCTGCCCGCGAACTGCAACAACAGCTCAATACTCTGCGCGAGCAATTGGAACAGAATCCACCGCTGACCGAGGCCGAGCGCGAAGACCTGCACTTGCTGATGCAACAGATCGAACTGGAGCTTGATCTCGAAACCAAAACCAAGGACTCCAGCCTCGCCGACAATGTGAACCTGGCCGTCGATCGCTTCGAAATCGAACACCCGACCCTTGCCGGCACCTTGCGCAACATCGTGCAAGCGCTGGGCAATATGGGAATCTGAACCCGCCAAATGTAAAAAAGCCCCGCTAGTGATAGCGGGGCTTTTTTGCTCTTACTGGCGGACCAGCCGATCGTTCGGCAACTGCACTTCTTCAGTGCTGCGATACGGGTTGATGTCCAACCCACCGCGCCGCACATACCGCGCATACACCGTCAATTTCTCCGGTTTCAGCAACCGTTGCAGGTCGAGGAAAATCCGCTCCACGCACTGCTCGTGGAAGTCGGAGTGCTGACGGAAGCTCACGATGTATTCCAGCAAACTCGCGTGATCCAGCGCCGCGCCACGGTATTCCACCGCCACGCTGCCCCAGTCCGGCTGACGGGTGACCGGGCAGTTGGATTTGAGCAAATGACTGTGCACGCTCTCCTCCACAATGCGCGATTCATCGCAACGCAGCAGTTCCGGACGCGGTTGCTCATAGTTGCTGACGCTGATATCCAGATCATCAATGCACACACCCGGTAACGCCACAACGCCTTCGGCCTCGACGTCCTTGAGCCTGCGAATCCGCACGCCGACCGGTTTACCGGCCGCGGCCGACAGGTCTTTGACCAGCGTCGATTCAAGGCTTGCAGTGTCGGCAAACGGCGTCTGGTTCAGGGAGTTGAGATACAGCTTGAACGACTTCGACTCGATGATATTCGGTGAATCCGCCGGGATGCTGAATTCGCCAATGGCCACCACTGGCTTGCCCGAAGGCAATAGCCACGACAATTCGAAGCAGTTCCAGAAATCCACGCCTTTGTAGGGCAGGGTTTCAGCCGTCAGGCCCAGTTCGGCCCATTTCGCGGTGCGCGGGATCGGGAACAGCAACGACGGTGTGTAGGTGGCGATGTATTCGCTGGATTTGCCCAGCGGCGAGTGTTCGGCTGCGGGATGCATGGCGGAAACCTGACTGAAGAATCAGCGGATTCTACCAGCCTTTGCTCCCGCCTTTGAGTGCTTACTGACTGACAGTCAACTTGCCGACCATCCCGGTCTGGTAAGGACCGGAGATGTTGCAGGAAAATTCCAGGTTGGTGGCCTTGGTGAAGGTCCAGGTCAGCTCGGCGGTCAACGACATGTTGTACCTGGCCAAGGCCGACCACGGGTTGTTGATGCCCAGCGCGAACCGCTGGAGCTGACGGAAGAAGCGGAAAAGCAAGCCAAAGGATTGAGCGTGACGATTGAGAACAGTGGAGACGGAATTGACGGGGCGTTGCTGCCGCGTTTATTTGATCGCTTCTACCGGGCAGATTCGTTGCGAGTCGGATAACGGGTGGACGCGGTTTGTAATTGAAATGCCGAAGGGGGATTGAGGCCTGCAGGCCTCATTCCCACGCAGAGCGTGGGAATGATCATATAGCGGCGTAACGGCTTACGAATACCGCAACGCGTGAGCCGGCTCGATCTTCGCCGCACGCCATGCCGGGTAAACGGTGGCGAGGAAGCTCAGAATGAAACCCGCCGAGCAGATCAACAACACATCCCCGCCCTGCAGTTCAGATGGCAAGTTACTGACGAAGTACACGTCGGAACTGAAGATGTGCTGCCCACTGACCCGCTCCATCCAGCCGACCAGTTCACTGACATTCAGCGCCGCAACCACGCCGAGCACACCGCCGATCAAGGTGCCGACAATCCCGATCACCGTGCCCTGGACCATGAAGATCGCCATGATTTGCCCCGGCGTGGCACCAATGGTGCGCAGGATCGCGATGTCCGCGCCCTTGTCGTTCACCACCATGATCAGGGTTGCAATGATGTTGAACGCCGCCACCGCGACGATCATCAGCAACAGCAGGCCGATCATGGTTTTTTCCATTTTCATCGCGCTGAACAGACTGCCCTGAGTGTGGGTCCAGTCGTCAGCCTTGTAAGCGGTGCCCAGCCCGCCAGCAATATCGCTGGAAACCTTCGGCGCCGCGTACAAATCCTTCACCGCCAGACGCACGCTTTGCACCTGATTCGGCGCCCAGTGCTGCATCTGCGCGGCATCGGCCACGTGGATCAGCGCCATGGAACCGTCCAGTTCGGCGCCGACCTTGAACACGCCGACCACGTTCAACCGCTGCATGCGCGGGGTGATGCCGCCCGGTGCGTTGCTGATTTCCGGCACGATCAGGGTGATCTTGTCGCCGACGTTCAAGCGGAAGCGGCGTGCCGTGATCTCGCCGACCACCACGCCGAACTCACCGGGTTTCAAGGCATCGAGACGGCCCTGAACAATGTGCTGGGCGACGATCGATACCTTGCCTTCCAGCGCCGGATCAACGCCGCTGACCTGGATCGGCTGCATCGTCCCCTTGTAGGACAGCATGCCTTCCATCTCGGTGAACGGCACGGCGGCCGTCACTTCAGGATTCTTCATGGCCGCAGCGGCGACGGGCTGCCAATTATCGATCGGATTGACGCCGACGATCGTCGCGTGAGGCACCATGCCGAGGATCCGCGAGCTCATTTCGCGCTGGAAGCCGTTCATCACCGACAGCACCACGATCATCGCCAGCACGCCCAGGGCGAGGCCGATCATCGAGGTCATCGAGATGAAGGAAACAAAGCGATTGCGGCGCTTGGCGCGGGTATAGCGCGTGCCGATAAAGATCGATAACGGTCTGAACATTCGCTGGGGCACCGTATAAAAATAAAAGACCCGACGCACTTTTCAGCACGCCGGGTTTTGGTCAATCAGATGGGCGTCAGGCAACCTTCCTGCAAATGCAGGACGCGATCCATCTGGCGAGCCAGGTTCATGTCGTGAGTCACCACCAGGAACGCCGTGCGCATCGAGGTGCTGAGTTCCAGCATCAAATCCTGAATGCCCTGGGCGGTGTGTGAGTCGAGGTTGCCGGTCGGTTCGTCGAGCATCACCAGGCCTGGCTTGTTCACCAGGGCGCGGGCGATGGCCACACGCTGGCGTTCGCCACCGGACAGTTCCGAAGGCTTGTGTTCCAGGCGATGGCCCAGCCCTACCCGCTCCAGCAACGCGGTGGCACGCTGACGTGCTTCGGGGATCGCGGTTTTGCCGATCAGCAGCGGCATGCAGACGTTTTCCAGTGCGGTGAACTCGGGCAGCAAGTGATGGAACTGGTACACGAAGCCGAGGGAACGGTTACGCAGCAGGCCACGGTTCTTCTCGCTCAGTGCCGAGAGTTCTTCGCCGTCGAGCCAGACGCTGCCCTTGGTCGGCGTATCGAGGCCGCCCAGCAGATTGAGCAACGTACTTTTGCCCGAACCCGAGGTGCCGATAATCGCCACGCGCTCACCCGGATGCAGTTCCAGTTGCAGACCCGCCAGAACCTCAACCGACTCCGGGCCTTCCTCGTAGGATTTGCCCAGGTTGCGGCAGCTCAAGATTGCTTTATCACTCATGCCCGACTCACTCATAACGTAGCGCCTCCGCAGGCTGGGTGCGCGCGGCACGCCAGGCTGGATACAGGGTGGCGAGGAAACTCAGGACCAACGCGGCGGCGCAGACCATCAACACATCCTGGCTCTGCACTTGCGACGGCAGGTAATCGATGAAGTACACGTCGGCGTTCAGGAACTTGTGCCCGATCAGGCCTTCGAGGGCCGAGATCGCGGCGCTGACGTTCAGCGCGGCGAAGATCCCGACCACGGCGCCGATCAGCGTACCGATCACACCAATGACCGTACCCTGGACCATGAAGATCGCCATGATCTGCCCCGGCGTGGAACCAAGGGTGCGCAAAATCGCGATGTCGCCCTTCTTGTCGTTCACCACCATCACCAGTGTGGAAATAATGTTGAACGCAGCGACGGCGACGATCAGCAGCAACAGCAAACCGATCATGGCTTTTTCCATGCGGATCGCTTGATACAGATTGCCGTGGCTGCGCGTCCAGTCGCGGGCATAGAAATGGTCTTCGCCGAGTTGCTGGGCGATGCTCCACGCCACGCGTGGTGCCTGGAACAGGTCGTCGAACTTCAGGCGAATGCCCTGGACCTGATCCGGCTTCCAGCGATGCAGCTTGGCCAGATCCTGCAGATTGGTGATGCCCAGGTAGCCGTCCAGTTCACCGGCGCCGACGTGGAAGATGCCGACCACCGTGAAGCGTTTCATGCGCGGGAACATCCCGGCCGGGGTCACGGTGACTTCAGGTGCCACAAACGTCAGCTTGTCGCCGATCGCCGCCCCCAACTTGGCCGCGGCCTTGTCGCCGATGACGATGCCGAAACTGCCCGGCGCCAGGTCGTCGAGTTTGCCCTGCTGCATGAAGTTATCGATGATCGAGACCTGGCGTTCCAGCGCAGGGTCGATGGCATTGAGCAGGACTTTGGAGACCTTGCCGTTGTTGGTCAGCAAACCCTGCATCTGGGTAAACGGCGCCACGGCCGTCACCTGCGGGTTTTGCTTGACCTTGGCGGCCAGGCTTTGCCAGTCGCTGATCGGTTCACCGGACTCGATGGTCGCGTGGGGCACCATGCCCAGCACGCGGGTGCGCATTTCATGATCGAAGCCGTTCATGACCGACAGCACAACGATCATCACGACCACGCCAAGGGCGAGTCCGATCATCGAGGTCAGGGAAATGAATGACACAAAATGATTGCGACGCTTTGCACGGGTATAACGCGTGCCAATAAATACGAAGAGAGGTCTGAACATGTCGGGGCTTGTTCGGAGGGAAAAGGAACGTCCTTGTGGCGGGGGTCGATAACCAGCTTTACACTCAGACCACCGCCGCTACCATGGGTTCGCCATGTCGACATTAGATGAAGAAGATCGCCGCGAATACTACCGTATCGAGGACACGATCGCACTGGAAATTCGGCCCCTGTCCGCTCCCGAAGCCGCAGGCCAGGAAGTGTTGCAGGATGCTTCTCCTCTGTTCAACTTGCTCAGCGAACTGCACCTGAGCGAATTCGAGTCACAGCACTTGTTGCGCCAAATCAGTGAGCGCGACCGGAACCTCGCGGCGTTCCTGAAATCTCAGAATAAACGCATCGATTTGCTGAGCCAGGTGATCGCAATCACCGTGCTCGGGCAAATCGGCGAGCCGCAGCCGGTGATCATTTCCGAAGGTGGGATCGACTTTCAGCATCCGACGCCGATTGCCGAGGGCGCACACCTGTCGGTCAAACTGGTGCTGATGCCGCAAGCCCTCGGACTGTTGCTGCGGGCTCGCGTCACCCATTGCGATCGCAAAGGCGACGGCTACGACGTCGGTACCGAGTTCGAGTACCCGACCGATGCCCAGCGCCAATTGCTGGCCCGCTACATTTTGCAGAAGCAGGCTCAGGAACGACGTCTGGCCCGCGAACAAAACGAATCAGGCATTTAATTTAAGGAAGAACCGTGACTCACATCTACGGCCATCGCGGCGCCAAGGGCGAAGCACCGGAAAACACGCTGACCAGCTTTCAGCAATGCCTCAAGCACGGCGTGCGCCGCTGCGAACTGGACCTGCACCTGGCCATGGACGGCGAGTTGATGGTCATCCACGACCCTACGCTCAAGCGCACCACCGACCGACGCGGCAAAGTCGTCGAGCACACGGCGGCCGAACTGGTGACCTACGACGCGCGAAAGGGCGGCCCGGGCTGGATCAAGCCCTGCCCGATTCCAACGCTGGAAGAACTGTTCGAGAAATGCGATTTCGAGCACTGGCAGCTGGAAGTCAAAAGCGCTTCACGCACCCGCGCCGCGACGACGGTGCTGGCTATTCGCGAAATGGCTCAGCGTTTCGGCCTGCTCGACAAGGTCACGATCACCTCGAGTTCACGCGAAGTGTTGAAAGCCGCACTGGACCTGGTGCCGGACGTGTCCCGCGGATTGGTGGCCGAGTACGCCTGGCTCGATCCGTTGAAGGTCGCGCAAAGCTATGGCTGTGAGATTCTGGCGCTGAACTGGACCCTGTGTACGCCGGAACGCCTGCAGAAGGCGCAGCGTCAAGGGCTGCATGTGTCGGTATGGACAGTCAACGAGCCCGCGCTAATGCGCAGACTCGCCGACTTCGGCGTTGACAGCCTGATTACAGACTTTCCCGGTTTGGCCAGCGCCACGCTCGAGAATTGCTGAAATCGGTCTCCCCGGCCGGCTCAGGCCACCGGCCGGAGCCGCTCAAAAAAGCCGGTTGAGGCCATCGTACGCCGCTACCCGATAGGCTTCGGCCATGGTCGGGTAGTTGAACGTCGTGTTGACGAAGTACTTCAGCGTGTTCAGTTCACCCGGCTGGTTCATGATCGCCTGACCAATGTGAACGATCTCCGACGCCTGATAACCGAAGCAGTGAACGCCAAGCACTTCCAGGGTTTCGCGGTGGAACAGAATCTTCAGCATGCCCTGAGGTTCGCCGGCGATCTGTGCACGCGCCATGCCCTTGAAGAACGCCTTGCCCACTTCGTACGGCACCTTGGCCTGAGTCAGCTCCTGCTCATTCTTGCCGATCGAGCTGATCTCCGGAATGGTATAGATGCCGGTCGGCACGTCGTTGACGAAGCGCCAGCTATTGTTGTCAACGATGCTGCCAGCGGCCGAACGACCCTGGTCGTGAGCGGCACTGGCCAGGCTCGGCCAACCAATCACGTCACCGGCGCCGTAGATATTCGGCTTGCAGGTACGGTAGGCCTCGTCGACTTCGATCTGGCCGCGGCTGTTGACCTTCACGCCGACGTTTTCCAGACCCAGCTGATCGGTGTTGCCGGTACGACCGTTGCACCAGAGCAAGGCGTCGGCCTTGATCTTCTTGCCGGATTTGAGGTGCAGGATCACACCGTTGTCCACGCCTTCGACGCGGTCGTAGTCTTCGTTGTGGCGAACCGTGATGTTGTTGTTGCTGAAGTGGTAGCTCAGGGCCTGGGAAATTTCCGAGTCGAGGAAGCTCAGCAACTGACCGCGGTTGTCCACCAGCTCAACCAGTACACCCAGACCGCTGAAGATAGAGGCGTATTCGCAACCGATCACACCGGCGCCGTAAACGATGAGTTTGCGCGGGGTGTGACCGAGGCTGAGGATGGTGTCGCTATCGTAGATACGCGGGTGGTGGAAATCGATGTCCGCCGGGCGATACGGGCGCGAACCGGTGGCGATGATGATGTGCTTGGCCACCAGTTTTTCGACCACGCCGTTGGCGCAGACCACTTCGATGGTTTGCTCGTCGGCGAAGCTGCCGGTACCGAAGAACACGTCGACGCGGTTACGGGCGTAGTAGCCGGTGCGCGAAGCAACTTGTTTGGAGATGACTTTTTCGGCGCTTTTCAACACGTCCGGGAACGAGAACCAGCGTGGCTCACCAATGGCCCGGAACATCGGGTTGGTGTTGAACTGCATGATCTGCCGGACCGAGTGACGCAGTGCCTTGGACGGGATGGTACCCAGGTGGGTGCAGTTGCCGCCGACCTGGCGACGGCTATCGACCATCGCCACCTTGCGCCCTGCTTTGGCGGCGTTCATTGCCGCGCCTTCTCCCGCCGGGCCGGAACCCAGCACCACCACGTCGTAGTTGTAGACAGCCATGCGTACTCCTCAGAACAGGCCGCGGCGCCATCGGCACCTGCGGCTAAATCACGCCGATCTGCGGCGTGAAGGAACAATTTGGGGCCAGTGCAGAACCCGGACACAGTCTATATAAGCGTCAACGCCGGGCACATTAACCCTTGGTCGCGTCGTAGGCTACTTTTGCCTGCACTACAACGCCAGTCTTCGATGCTTGAATCGCCGTCATCACTCGGTTGTTCCGCCACTCAAGCGTTCAAAAGCCTGATTGGTTCGTGTGACGAAACCTGTATCGGCACGAATCACAAAGAATGCACCGATGTCATGCGTTTCGGCATAGTCCCAACCCCTTTCGGGACCCAGAATCAGCAACAGCGTCGATAAGCCATCGGCCATCAATGCTGAAGGATGAATCACCGTGACTGACGCCAAGGTGTGTAAGACCGGTGCCCCGGTGCGGGCATCGAAGGTGTGGGAATAACGCCGACCGTCCTGCTCGAAATAGTTACGATAGTCGCCGGAGGTAGAAACGCCGTAGCCGTCGACAGCGATGATGCGCTGGGCCACTTGCTGGTCGTCGCGGGGTTCTTCCACGGCGATGCGCCACGGTGAGCCGTCAAGTTTTTTACCGGCCGCCTTGAGTTCGCCGGTGGCTTCGGCGAGGTAGTTATGGATGCCCATCCCGTCGAGTTTTGCGGCAATCGTATCGACCGCGTAACCGGCGGCGATGCTATTGAAGTCGACCTCGACGGCGGCGTCCTTGCACAGTTGATCGCCATCGATACGCAGGTGCTGGTAACCGACTCGCTGCCGCACTTCGGCCAGCGCTTGGGCCGCGGGGATTTTTTCCTCGCGAGCCTGCGGGCCGAAACCCCAGAGGTTGAGCAGAGGTTCCACGGTCAGATCGAAGGAACCTTCGCTTTGTTCCGACAGACGCTCACCGACGCGCACCAGTTTGAGGATTGGCGCGGGCATTTTCTGACAGCGGTTGGCGGGTAGATCGTTGAAGCGCTCGATGTCCGAGTCGCTGCGGTAGGTCGACATTTGTTGATCGACTTCAGCAAGGATCTTTTCGACCTGGACACGGACCTCGGCCGGGGCGGGAAGACCGGCATGGCGCAGGTACTTGATCGAATAGGTGCTGCCCATGGTCGGGCCGCCGAAGCTTTCCATGGAGTCGCCGTTTCCGCAGCCTGTCAGGGCGCCCATCAGGACCACAAAACCGCACAGCCGCCATTTCAACAATCCTGCATCCCCTGGAGAGCCCCATGACACAACGCCAAGGCTCGCCATTATGCGGTAGAAGTGTGGGAGCGAACACCGCACAAACTAAAACGCCCCGACCAAAGTCGGGGCGTTTTCATGTGCAGCTAATGCTTAGCGCGGGAATGCTGGCGGGTTTACACCGGCCATGTCTTCCATCACGCGAACCACCTGGCAGCTGTAACCGAATTCGTTGTCGTACCAAACGTACAGAACAACGCGGTTGTCTTGGGTGATGGTTGCTTCAGCATCCACCACGCCTGCGTGGCGCGAGCCAACGAAGTCGGTGGAAACCACTTCCTGCGAATTGACGTAGTCGATTTGCTTATGCAGATCGGAGTGCAGCGCCATGTAGCGCAGGTACTCGTTCATCTCTTCACGGGAGGCGGCTTTCTCAAGGTTCAGGTTGAGAATGGCCATCGACACGTTTGGCGTCGGAACGCGGATCGCGTTACCGGTCAGCTTGCCGGCCAGTTCAGGCAGTGCCTTGGCAGCAGCGGTGGCAGCACCTGTCTCGGTGATCACCATGTTCAACGCGGCGCTACGGCCACGGCGATCGCCTTTATGGAAGTTGTCGATCAGGTTCTGGTCGTTGGTGTACGAGTGAACGGTTTCGACGTGTCCATTGATGATGCCGAACTTGTCGTTAACCGCTTTCAGCACCGGCACGATGGCGTTGGTGGTGCAAGAAGCGGCAGAAACGATCTTGTCATCAGCGGTGATTTCACCATGGTTGATGCCGTGAACAATGTTCTTCAGCTTGCCTTTACCCGGCGCGGTCAGAACAACGCGATCGATACCAGGGCAAGCCAAGTGCTGGCCCAGGCCCTCGGCGTCACGCCACACACCGGTGTTGTCCACCAGCAGCGCGTCTTTGATACCGTACTGGGTGTAGTCGACTTCGGTCGGGTTTTTCGCGTAGATAACCTGGATCAGGTTGCCGTTGGCGGTGATGGTGTTGTTGGCTTCATCAATGGTGATGGTGCCATCGAACGGACCATGAACCGAGTCGCGACGCAGCAGGCTGGCACGTTTCACCAGGTCGTTCTCGGCGCCCTTGCGGACGACGATGGCACGCAGGCGCAGGCCGTCGCCACCACCGGTTTTCTCGATCAGGATGCGCGCCAGCAAACGGCCGATACGACCGAAGCCGTACAGAACAACGTCGGTGCCTTTGCGGGCGGAAATGTTTTGCTGACCAACGACGTCAGCCATTTCCTCACGGACGAACTGCTCGGCAGTGCGGCCATTGCCTTCGGCCTTGAACTTGACTGCAAGCTTGCCCAAGTCTACCGAAGCGGCGCCGAGCTTGAGCTCGCTCATGGCCTTGATCAGCGGGAATGTTTCGTGGACGGACAGTTCGCTGTCGTCGGACTGGCGATGGCGGGCAAAGCGGTGGGCTTTGAGAATCGCAATGACTGAACGATTGATCAGGCTGCGGCCATAGATCGAGCTCACCACGCTGTTGTTGCGGTAGAG
This sequence comes from Pseudomonas sp. MDT1-16, assembly GCF_054898115.1. Lineage (NCBI taxonomy): Bacteria > Pseudomonadati > Pseudomonadota > Gammaproteobacteria > Pseudomonadales > Pseudomonadaceae > Pseudomonas > Pseudomonas sp. MDT1-16. Next base: position 2,436,901 of record NZ_CM142717.1, on the reverse strand, counting down.
CTGACCGATAAGCGGAATCATCGCTTCTGCGAGTGCTTCACGGTCGATCCATTCACCAAGACACTGGTCGGGCTTCTGAGTCACGGGAACCTTCCACATGTAGGGGCAGAAAAAAGGGGCTACATTATGCCGCCGAGTGCCTCCCGTAGCAATGCGCGCCTGTCGCGCGGCCAGTAACAAAATCCTCTTCAAAAAAACCACACACCGCTAAAGCCCATTAAAACCGGGGCCTCCAGCGCCGTCAATTTTTTGGGGGCAGCGCTGCCTTATCCGTAACCATCCGTAACACCTGTTCGTTTTGCCACTACATAATCGGTAGTTTTCACTAAAAAACGGCCGGATTTTGTCTTTACCACTACATTTCGCCCAACCCGCGTAATAGACATATCTGCAACTGACAGCCGGCACCTGAGACCGCTACAATTACCGACTTTGTCGCAACGCTTGGAGCTCAACCTTCCGTGCCCGTTCTGCGTCTACCGCTTCTCCCTGCCGCGGCAGGTAAACAGCACTGGGGCAATCTGCCCGGTGCCGCCCTGAGCCTGGCCATCGCCGAGGCCGCCAGCGCGGCCAAGCGCTTTACCCTGCTACTGACCGCCGACAGCCAAAGTGCCGAACGGCTGGAACAGGAGCTGAGCTTCTTCGCCCCGGATTTGCCAGTGCTGCATTTCCCGGACTGGGAAACCCTGCCCTACGATCTGTTTTCGCCGCACCAGGACATTATTTCCCAGCGAATTTCCGCGCTGTATCGATTGCCGGAGCTGAGTCATGGCGTTTTGGTCGTGCCTATCACGACGGCCCTGCATCGCCTGGCGCCGACCAAATTCCTGCTCGGCAGCAGCCTGGTGCTGGACATCGGCCAGAAGCTCGATGTCGAGCAAATGCGCACCCGGCTTGAGGCCAGCGGCTATCGCTACGTCGATACCGTCTACGAGCACGGCGAATTTACCGTACGCGGCTCGCTGATCGATCTGTTCCCGATGGGCAGCAAATTACCTTTCCGCATCGACCTGTTCGACGACGAAATCGAGACCCTTCGTACATTCGATCCGGAAAACCAGCGCTCCATCGACAAAGTGGAAACGGTTCGCCTCCTGCCAGCTCGCGAGTTCCCACTGCAGAAAGATGCGGTCACCCGCTTCAAGGCGCGCTTCCGTGAGCGTTTCGATGTGGATTTCCGTCGCTGCCCGATCTTTCAGGATTTGAGCAGCGGGATTACACCGGCCGGTATCGAGTACTACCTGCCGCTGTTCTTCGATGAAACCTCCACGCTGTTCGATTACCTGCCGCAGGACACGCAAGTGTTTTCCTTGCCGGGCATCGAGCAGGCGGCGGAAAACTTCTGGAACGACGTACGCAATCGTTATGAAGAGCGCCGCGTCGATCCGGCCCGTCCTTTACTACCGCCAGTCGAGTTGTTCCTGCCGGTGGAAGATTGCTTCGCTCGACTGAAGAACTGGCCGCGCGTGGTCGCCAGTCAACAAGACGTTGAAACCGGCGTCGGCCGCGAGCGCTTCCCCGCCCGGGAGCTGCCGAACCTGGCCATCGAAGCCAAGGCGACTCAACCGTTGGCGGCGCTGGCGGGTTTCCTCGACGAGTTCCCCGGTCGCGTGCTGTTTACCGCCGAGTCCGCGGGCCGTCGTGAAGTGCTACTGGAATTGCTGGAACGCCTGAAGCTGCGACCGAAAACCGTCGACAGCTGGCCGGACTTCGTCGCGAGCAAGGAGCGCTTGGCGATCACCATCGCGCCGCTCGACGAAGGTCTGGTGCTCGACAACCCGGCGCTGGCCCTGGTCGCCGAAAGCCCGTTGTTCGGCCAGCGCGTGATGCAGCGCCGTCGCCGCGAGAAACGCGCCGACGCCAACAACGATGCCGTGATCAAGAACCTCACCGAGCTGCGCGAAGGCGCGCCGGTGGTGCACATCGATCATGGGGTCGGGCGTTACCTCGGGCTGACGATTCTGGAAATCGACGATCAGGCCGCCGAATTCCTGACCCTTGAATACGCCGAAAACGCCAAGCTTTACGTGCCGGTGGCCAACCTGCACCTGATCGCCCGTTACACCGGCAGCGACGATGCCCTGGCCCCACTGCACCGTCTCGGCTCCGAGACCTGGCAGAAAGCCAAACGCAAAGCCGCCGAACAAGTGCGCGACGTCGCCGTCGAGCTGCTCGACATCTATGCCCGCCGCGCCGCTCGCGAAGGTTATGCGTTCGCCGACCCGAAAGCCGATTACGCAACCTTCAGCGCCGGTTTCCCGTTCGAAGAAACTCCGGACCAGCAAACCACCATCGAAGCGGTGCGCACCGACATGCTCGCGCCGAAACCGATGGACCGCCTGGTCTGCGGCGACGTCGGTTTCGGCAAGACCGAAGTGGCGATGCGTGCAGCGTTTATTGCGGTACACGGCGGTCGTCAGGTGGCGATTCTGGTGCCGACCACCCTGCTCGCGCAGCAGCACTACAACAGCTTTCGCGACCGCTTCGCCGATTGGCCGGTGAGCGTGGAAGTGATGAGCCGATTCAAGTCGACCAAAGAAATAAATGCTGCGGTCGCGGATCTGGCCGAAGGCAAGATCGACATCGTCATCGGCACGCACAAGCTGCTGCAAGACGACGTAAAAATCAAAAACCTGGGGTTGGTGATCATCGACGAAGAGCACCGTTTCGGTGTCCGTCAGAAGGAACAGCTCAAGGCCCTGCGCAGTGAAGTCGACATCCTCACCCTGACCGCCACGCCGATTCCGCGCACGCTGAACATGGCGGTTTCGGGCATGCGCGACTTGTCGATCATCGCCACGCCACCGGCCCGTCGCCTGTCGGTACGGACGTTCGTCATGGAGCAGAACAAGAGCACGGTCAAAGAGGCCTTGCTTCGTGAGCTGTTGCGTGGCGGTCAGGTCTATTACCTGCACAACGATGTGAAGACCATCGAGAAATGCGCCGCCGACCTCGCCGAACTGGTGCCGGAGGCGCGGATCGGCATTGGCCACGGGCAGATGCGCGAACGCGATCTCGAACAGGTGATGAGCGACTTCTACCACAAGCGCTTCAACGTGCTGATCGCCTCGACCATCATCGAGACCGGCATCGACGTGCCGAGCGCCAACACCATCATCATCGAGCGCGCGGACAAGTTCGGCCTGGCGCAGCTGCACCAGTTGCGCGGCCGAGTCGGTCGCAGTCACCACCAGGCATACGCTTATTTACTGACGCCGCCGCGTCAGCAGATCACTCCCGATGCGGAAAAACGTCTGGAAGCGATCGCCAATACACAGGACCTTGGCGCGGGCTTCGTGCTCGCCACCAACGACCTGGAAATCCGTGGCGCCGGCGAATTGCTCGGCGACGGGCAGAGCGGGCAAATCCAGGCCGTAGGTTTCACGCTGTACATGGAAATGCTCGAGCGCGCGGTGAAGTCGATCCGCAAGGGCGAACAACCTAATCTCGATCAACCGCTGGGTGGCGGCCCGGAAGTCAATCTGCGAGTACCGGCGTTGATTCCCGAGGACTACCTGCCAGACGTACATGCTCGACTGATTCTCTACAAACGCATCGCCTCGGCCACCGATGAGGAAGGCCTCAAGGACCTGCAAGTGGAGATGATCGATCGTTTCGGCCTGTTGCCGGAGCCGACCAAGAACCTGATGCGCATCACCGCACTGAAATTGCAGGCCGAGCTACTGGGCATCAAGAAAGTCGACGGCGGCCCGCAAGGGGGTCGAATCGAGTTCGCGGCGCAAACCCCGGTTGACCCGCTGACGCTGATCAAGCTGATCCAGAGCCAGCCCAAACGTTACAAATTCGAAGGCGCCACGATGTTTAAATTCCAGGTGCCGATGGAACGCTCGGAAGAGCGCTTTAATACTGTAGAGGCGCTGTTTGAGCACCTCATTCCGAAAACTGCTTGAAGGACGCCGCATGCGCCTGTTTCGCTCACTGACCTTGTTGATAACCTTGGTCGCCCCTACGGCATTTGCCGATGACCTGTATCAGATTGAAATGATTCTGGTCCGCCAAAACGCCGTGCCCGCCATCGTCAGCCGCGCCGCACCGGAAGACTGGGCGGCCGGAGCGCAGCCCATCAGCCCCGACAGCCTGCGCACGCCGAGCCTCAATGGCGAAGTGGAAAAACTCACCGCCAGCAATGAATACACGGTGTTGCTGCACAAGGCCTGGCAACAGACTCTCGGTGAAGAGACCAGCAAAGTCGCGATCAGCGAGGGCAAAGAACAGTTCGGCCAATTCCCGATCGAGGGCACGCTGAACCTGACACTGGGACGGTTCACCGACGTCGACGCCGACTTCTGGGTCAACCAGATCGACGCCAACGGCATGGTCACCGCCAGCGAACGCCTGAAGCAGGAAAGCCACACCAAGAACGGCCAGCTGAACTTCCTCGACAACGGCCACCTCGGCTTGCTGATCAAGATCACGTCCTTGACCGCCCCTGCGCCTCGGCCAGTCCCCGATGAAATTCCGGACTGATTGAAGTCCTTATGCCTGCGACCCTGAGCAAACCCCTGGCCCCTTCCTGGGTCAGCCGATTCAAGGAACAGAGCCTGGAGCGTGGCCGCCGCTACGCGCTGGAGAACCGTGTCAGGATCGTCGAGGCCGGCGATGCCACGATCATCGCCGCCTGCGAAGGCTCTGGCGGTAACGTTTACCGTCAGACCATTCGCTTGCGCGAGTCAGCCAAAGCCACCTTGCTGATGATTGACGCCACTTGCACCTGCCCGGTCCACAGCAACTGCAAACACTGCGCGGCGGTGCTACTGAAAGTGCAGGAAACCCTCGCCTACCCCGCTGCGGCGCAAGACGCGGAGCTACTGGAAAAACTTCAGGCGGTGTTGGAAAACCGGAGCCCGAAAGCGCCGCCGCAAGTGCGGGTGGATAACGTGCAACCGGTGCCGCGCTTGTGGCTGGCGAGCATCGAGTTCAGCGCCTTCGAACCGCGCAATGGCAAGATGCAGCGTTATATTCAGCATCGCGCGGCGTTGTCATTCAGCTATCTGGATGAATACGTTTCCGGGCAGAAGAACGCCGACATCCTGATTCGTCAGGAGACGCAAACGTTACGGATAAAACGCCACCCGGAAGTCGAACAGACCTACAGGGAGCAGCTGCGAATCCTCGGCTTCAAAATTGCCACCCGGCAAAGCAAGGCCTTGCCGGAAAGCGCTGGCGAGCTCTTCGAGATGGTCAACGACAGCGCCTGGCTGACCTTCACCCTCAATGAACTGCCGAAGTTGCGCACTCAGGGCTGGGAGCTGCAGATCGACGAAGACTTCGGTTTCGACTTGACTGCCGTGGATGATTGGTACGCCACTGTCGAACAAGCGCCGGAGCGTGACTGGTTCGATCTGGAACTGGGAATCATCGTCAACGGCGAACGGTTGAGTCTGCTGCCGATCCTGTTGAACCTGATGCGCTCCCACTCCGAGATCCTCAACCCGGAACGCCTCGCACGACGTCGCGACGACGAGTTGATCCTGGTGAACATCCCCAATCGCCCGAACTCTGAGTACGGCCCGCTGCAAGTCGCCCTGCCCTTCGGTCGATTGAAACCGGTGCTGGCGACCCTCGGCGAGTTCTACCTGCAAGGGCCCGGCGAAACGACGCTGCGCCTGAGCAAGGCCGATGCCACGCGATTGAATCCGCTGGAAGACCTGCCGTTGCTCTGGGAGGGTGGCGAGCAAATTCGCACCTTTGCCCAGCGCCTGCGGGACATCAAGGACTTCACCGCGACCGCGCCGGAAGGCTTGAACGCGACCTTGCGCCCGTATCAGCTGGAAGGCCTGAGCTGGATGCAGTCGTTGCGGCAACTGGAAGTTGGCGGGATCCTCGCGGACGACATGGGACTGGGCAAAACCCTACAGACCCTTGCGCACATTCTCAGTGAGAAGAACGCCGGACGCCTCGATCGGCCGTGCATGGTGGTGATGCCTACTAGCTTGATTCCTAACTGGCTCGACGAAGCGGCGCATTTCACACCGCAACTCAAAGTGTTGGCGCTGTACGGTGCCAGTCGCAAAAAGCATTTCGACAACCTGACCGATTACGACCTGATCCTGACCACCTATGCATTGCTGCCCAAGGACGTCGAACGTCTGGCGGCGCAGCCATTGCACGTGTTGGTTCTGGATGAGGCGCAATACATCAAGAACCCCAACAGCAAGGCCGCCCAGGCTGCCCGCGAGTTGAATGCTCGTCAGCGCCTGTGCCTGAGCGGCACACCGCTGGAAAACCACTTGGGCGAGCTGTGGTCGCTGTTTCACTTCCTGCTGCCCGGCTGGCTGGGTGACGTGAAAAGCTTCAACCGCGATTACCGTGTGCCGATTGAAAAGCGCGCCAGCGAAGTACGACTCCAGCACCTCAATGGCCGGATCAAACCGTTCCTGCTGCGTCGAACCAAGGAACAGGTGGCGACCGAGCTGCCGCCGAAAACCGAAATCATCCATTGGGTCGAGCTCAACGAAGCCCAGCGCGACGTGTACGAAACCATGCGCTTGGCCATGGACAAGAAAGTCCGCGACGAGATCACCCGCAAGGGCGTGGCGCGCAGCCAGATCATCATTCTTGAGGCGCTGCTCAAACTGCGTCAGGTGTGCTGCGATTTGCGCCTGGTCAATGACGCCGCCCTGCCCACTCGCGGCAGCACGTCCGGCAAGCTCGACAGCCTGATGGAAATGCTAGAGGAACTGTTCGATGAAGGTCGGCGGATTCTGCTGTTCTCGCAGTTCACTTCGATGCTGTCGTTGATTGAAGATGAGTTGAAAAAGCGCGGAGTCGACTATGCGCTGCTGACCGGGCAGACCCGCGACCGGCGCGCCCCGGTAAAAGACTTCCAAAGCGGCAAGCGTCAGATCTTTCTGATCAGCCTGAAGGCAGGTGGCGTTGGCCTGAACCTGACCGAAGCCGACACGGTGATTCATTACGATCCGTGGTGGAATCCGGCGACGGAAAATCAGGCGACTGATCGGGCGTATCGCATTGGTCAGGAGAAGCCGGTGTTCGTTTACAAGATGATTGCCAGAGGCACTGTGGAAGAGAAGATTCAGCACTTGCAGAAGGAAAAATCCGACTTGGCGGCAGGCGTGCTGGATGGGCGCAAGACCGGGGACTGGAAGTTGCAGAGTGATGATATTGAAGCGTTGTTTGCGCCGCTGCCGGACAAACTCGAAAAATAGCGGCGACTGTAAGATCGCTATCGCGGGCAAGCCTCGCTCCTACAGTTTTATATTGACCACAAATGTCGCGATCAACTCAAAACGCGTAGGAGCGAGGCTTGCCCGCGAAGGGTTCAACTCGGACTGACTGAAGTAACCCTTTATCAGGATTTCACATCTGGCAATGGCGCAAACAACGCCTCAATATCACTCTGCTCAAGCTTCCATCCACCCGACGTCCCACCCTCAAGCACCGCCCCGGCCAACGCCGCCTTCTCTTGCTGCAGCGCCTGTATTTTTTCTTCCACCGTGCCGCGCGCAATCATCTTGTAGACGAACACCGGCTTCTCCTGACCGATACGATAAGCACGGTCCGTCGCCTGGTTTTCAACGGCAGGATTCCACCAAGGATCGAAGTGGATCACCGTGTCCGCCGCTGTCAGGTTCAGTCCTGTCCCGCCTGCCTTGAGGCTGATCAGGAACAACGGCACCTTGCCGCCTTGAAAGTCTTTGACCGGCGTGCGCCGATCCGTCGTTTCACCCGTCAACAATGAATAACCGATCCCTCGACGCTGCAGTTCTTCCTCAATCAATGCAAGCATCGACGTGAACTGCGAGAACAGCAAAATCTTGCCGCCTTCGCTGAGCAACTCTTCAAGCATCTCCATCAGGCCGATCAACTTGCCGCTGCCCGCACGAAGTGCTTTCGCCGTCAGGGGCATTTTGATCAGCCGCAGATCGCAGCACACCTGACGCAGCTTGAGCAAGGCATCGAGAATAATGATCTGGCTACGCGCAACGCCGCTTCGGGCAATTTCGTCACGCACCTTCTTGTCCATCGCCACACGCACGGTTTCATAGACATCCCGCTGCCCATCGCTGAGTTCGACCCAATGCACAATCTCGGATTTAGGCGGCAACTCGGTGGCGACCTGTTCTTTCTTGCGACGCAGCAGAAAAGGTTTTATCCGCGCCGTCAGGTGCTGCATCCGTTCGATATTGCCGTGCTTCTCGATCGGGGTACGGTAGTCACGATTGAAGGTTTTACTGTCGCCAAGCCAGCCGGGCAACAAGAAGTGAAACAGTGACCACAACTCGTCAAGGTGATTTTCCAACGGCGTGCCGGACAAGCACAAACGCTGCCGAGCTTCCAGATCCCGGGCAGCTTGAGCGGCCTAGCTGAGCGGATTTTTGATGTTTTGCGCTTCATCGAGAATCAGCACGCTCCAGACCTGTGGTTGCAAAACTTCAAGATCACGCGGCAGCAACGCATAGGTGGTCAGCACCAGATCGTATTCGGCAAGGTTGATGAAGTCCTTTTGCCGAGTGGCGCCATGCAGTGCCAGGACTTTCAATTGCGGCGTGAAGCGTGCCGCTTCGTCTAGCCAATTGGGAATCAGGCTGGTCGGCATCACCGCGAGCGCCGGCCGATCGAGTCGACCCGACTGCTTTTCCAACAGCAGATGAGCCAGGGTTTGCGGGGTCTTGCCCAAGCCCATGTCGTCGCCGAGGATACCGCCGACCTCCAGCTCACGAAGGGTTTGCATCCAGTTCAGGCCTTCAAGCTGATAAGGCCGTAGTGTGGCGTTGAGGCCTTGCGGAGCAGCAACGTTTTGCTGAGTCGATTCACGCAAGCGTTTTGCGAAACCGCGCAAGCGCTCGCCGCCCTGCCACACTAATGGCAGGCCTTCAAGCGCACTTAAGCGCGCCGCATCAGGGCCACTCAAGCGCAGCGAATCACCGCTGGTCACGTTTAAATACAACTCGCTGAGCGTAGCCATTAACGGCTTGATCCGCCCGAGGGACAGCGCGACTTTGATGCCAGGTTTGGCACCGAGTTGACCACTGTTGAGATCGATCAGCACCTGATCGTCATCGTCGCGCAAGGCCAGGTTACCCGGATCCATCAACTGCGGTTGCCTGCGCAACAGTTGCAGCAGGATCGGCAGCAAACTGTGTCGCTCGCCATTGACCACGATGCCCAACTGCAGATCGAACCACTCCCGCCCCGGAGACTCCTCGACGTCGGCATACCATTCATCCACGGGCTGAAAATTGAAATGAAAGCCGTCGGTTATGCTGATCTGCCAATTAGCCTCTCTGAGCACGGGCACTCCGGATTGCACGAAGGCAATCCACGCCGAGTCATCCGGCATACCAAACATTTCACCCGCGCTATCGGGCAACGCATCACTTTTACGGGTAGCTTTTTTGAAACCTTGTTTTTGCAAGGCCAGGCGTAAGGCTTTTTCAGCCGCGGGTTTGCGTTGAATGCGTTGGGTTTCGGTGCCGGACAGAATCAGTAGTTCCGCGGATTTCTTGTCCGCCGCCACATGGCCGTTGTAGGTAAACGCCAACGCGGCGCGGTGCTCGGGCTCATACTTCCAGTGTCTGAAACGGTTGGTACTGGCAAGCGTCAGAAAGGCTTGGGGTTCGATGTCATCGACTATCCGCTCGATCAGTGCATGCGGAGGGGGCACAACGCGAGTCACAGCACTGATGCGATGACTGAACTGCATGGCCTGGCGCGCCGGAATCTCAGGCGCCAATGACAAATGGCAAGCCAGTTTCTCGTCCAACTCGCCTTGCAGCAGTCCGATCTCCATCCGCTCGCGGTCCAGGTAGTACAAGGGTTCCAGTGCAAGAACCGTTTCTTCTGGTGCGTGGTCGCTCCGCCATTGAGGCCGGAAGCCGCCGCTTTGAGTTTGTATACCCAGCACGTGCCGACACTCTGAGCAACCCCATCGCGATTTTCGGTCTCAAGGGGAATACCATCGAGCCAGCGCTCTAACTCAAGATTCAGCTTGGCCGGAGCGTCACTTTTGAATGAGTCCCCGGGGAGTTCTTGCAAGCTGTAAAGCACGGTTGCGCAGTGCTTGCAATTGACCACCACAGGACAAGAGCAGCTGCAGGCCAGCTCAAACTCACCGACAACCTGGATAAGCTCAATGATTTGCTCGTAGACGTTTCCTTGGGAGCCTTTGCACGTCGCGAAGATGAAAGTGTCCTCGACTTTGCGGATCTGCACCCTGTTGTCCTGCCCGTATCCGCAAGCCTTATCCAGAGAGCGACGACTGAACGCCTCCGTCCACGGCAGTTCATGAAGCTGCTCAATAATTGTCAGCATAAAATCAACGCTTCTTAAAGTGACTGAAGTTTACCGGTACCCAACTCAGCTTTTCAGCACTCGCGCCAACGTCGACTTCACCTTGCCCATCCCGTCATGCAACGCTTGCTCGATCTCGGCCATGGTGATCACCGACGTGGACTTGCCCGCTGCCGGGTTCACCACCAACGCCAGACAGGCGTAATCCAGTTCCAGCTCGCGAGCCAATGCCGCTTCCGGCATTCCGGTCATGCCGACGATGTCGCATCCGTCGCGCTCCAGTTTCGCAATTTCCGCTGCGGTTTCCAGACGTGGCCCCTGGGTGCAGGCGTACACGCCTTGACTGCTAAAACCAACGCCTTCAGCCGCCAATGCCGCGATCAGCTGCTGACGCAGGGCTTCGCTGTAGGGATAGCTGAAATCGATGTGGGTGACCTGTTCGAGATTATCGGCGAAATAAGTGTGTTCGCGACCGCTGGTGTAGTCGATCAACTGATGCGGGACGCAGAAATGTCCGGTGCCCATCGCGGCATGAATCCCGCCCACGGCGTTGACCGCGAGAATCGCTTCGGCACCGGCCTGCTTCAGCGCCCAGAGGTTGGCGCGGTAGTTCACCTGATGCGGCGGAAAACGGTGAGGATGACCGTGGCGCGCAAGGAACAGCACTTCTTTGCCGGCGTACTCGCCGATCTGCACTTCAGCCGAAGGCGCGCCGTAAGGGGTGTCCACCGCCAATGACTGACGAATGCTCAGGCCTTCGAGTTGAGTCAGGCCGGTGCCGCCGATAATCGCGTAAACCGTCATAACGGAAAGTCCTTATTCAATCAGTTGAGCTTCTTTGAGCGCGCCGACCGCTGCGAGCCAGCGCGGGTTCTGACGGTATTCGATGTTGGCGTATGACTGGCCGCGCATCCGCGCGATGCGCTCGGACGGTTTTACCTTCAGACGCTGGGCGGCGCTCAGGGCCAGTTCGGCGGCCGCGCGATCGTTGCACACCAGGCCCATGTCGCAACCGGCCGTCAGCGCCGCTTCGATACGGCTGGCAGCATCGCCGACCACGTGGGCACCAGCCATGGACAGGTCGTCGCTGAAGATGACGCCGTCAAATTGCAGCTCACCGCGCAGAATCTCCTGCAACCAGCGGCGAGAGAAGCCGGCGGGCTGGGAATCGACTTGCGGATAGATAACGTGGGCCGGCATGACCGCAGCCAATTGTTTGCTCAATTTGGCGAACGGCACCAGGTCGTTGGCGCGGATCTCGTCAAGGCTGCGCTCGTCACTAGGGATTGCGACGTGGGAGTCCGCTTCGGCCCAACCGTGACCGGGGAAGTGCTTGCCGGTGGCGGCCATACCGGCGCTGTTCATGCCACGAATAAATGCACCGGCCAGCAACGCAGCGCGCTCGGGGTCACCTTCGAATGAACGGGTGCCGACCACGGCACTGCGCTGATAATCGAGGTCCAGCACCGGAGCGAAGCTCAGGTCGAGGCCGACGGCCAGCACTTCAGTCGCCATGATCCAGCCGCACTGTTCGGCGAGGTATTCGGCATTCGGGTTGTCAGCGATGGCGCGCATGGCTGGCAGCCTTATAAAGCCCTGACGCAAACGCTGAACCCGGCCACCCTCCTGGTCGACGGCCAGCAGCAAATCAGGGCGAATGGCGCGGATTGCGGCACTCAACTCGCGCACCTGGCGCGGGTGTTCGATATTGCGGGCGAAAATGATCAGGCCGCCCACTTCAGGTTGGCGCAATAATTGGCGATCTTCAGCCGTCAGCCAGGTACCGGCGACGTCCACCATCAACGAGCCTTGCAGGCCAGCAGTCATAGAGATTCCTTGATAACGATAAACCCGGCTCGCACGAATTCACCGCCACGGGCTGTACCCGGCAGGTCGGCGGCATAAATGGGGAACAGGTTCAGAACGAGAGTCGGCATGGGCGGCTAGCTTAGCGGATGTCAGCTGCCGCGCCCACCCGTGCGCGGTTAAACCTTGGCGGCAACCGGGGTCGATTTGCTGCGCGGCCGCAACTGCGCAGTGGCCATGGCCGTGTCGGTGACGCCGGTTTCGGCACGCATGCCGGCAGCCAGGAACGGTACCATCAGGCGCATGACCTGCTCGATGGAGGTGTTGACGCCAAAGTCGGTCTCGGCAATTGCGCGCAGGGCTTTGATACCGGACATGCTGAACGCGGCGGCACCGAGCATGAAGTGCACGCGCCAGAACAGCTCAATCGGCGGAATACGCGGTGCCGCTTCGTTGACCAACATCATGTAGCGGCGGAACACCTTGCCGTACATGTCTTCCAGATAACGCCGCAAGTGCCCTTGGCTCTGACTGAAAGCCAGACCCAGCAAACGCATGAAAATCGACAGATCGTTACCGCTGCGTGGTTGCACCACCAGGGCTTGCTCGACGAGGATTTCCAGCAGTTCTTCAAGTGTCGGCTTGTTCTCTGGCTTGGCCTGACGCCGCTCCAGCTCTTTATCAAGGCTTAAGCAGAACGGCCCGAGAAAGCGCGAGAAAACGGCCTGGATCAGCGCCTTCTTCGAGCCGAAGTGATAGTTCACCGCCGCCAGATTGACACCGGCCTTGCTGGTGATCAGACGCAATGAGGTTTCAGCGAAACCTTTTTCCGCGAACAATTGCTCGGCAGCATCAAGAATGCGTTCAACGGTTTCCGACTGGGCCATGGCTACTCCGCCTGACAAACACTTGTTTGAAACATACGTTTCAGCCTGTGCAATGTCAAGCCTGCCCGTTCGTTTTGGGAATGGTCGGTCAGCTATTTAACCATACAACTTCCAAGCGTGAATCAGCAGGCTGATCGACCGTCTGGCGGTCGGCAAAAAAAGGGGCATTGCCAATACTGTTTCACTGTATATAATCCCAGTCACTGTATAAAAAGACAGAGCGATCAATATGCTAAAGCTGACGCCACGCCAAGCAGAGATTCTGGCCTTCATCAAACGTTGCCTCGAAGACAACGGCTACCCGCCCACCCGTGCGGAAATCGCTCAGGAACTGGGTTTCAAGTCACCCAACGCTGCGGAAGAACACCTCAAGGCGCTGGCTCGCAAGGGTGCGATCGAGATGACGCCCGGCGCTTCCCGTGGCATTCGCATTCCCGGCTTCGAAGCCAAAGCCGACGAGTCCACCCTGCCAATTATTGGCCGAGTGGCTGCCGGTGCTCCGATCCTAGCCCAGCAACACATCGAAGAGTCCTGCAACATCAACCCGTCGTTCTTCCATCCTCGCGCCGATTATCTGCTGCGGGTTCATGGCATGAGCATGAAGGACGTGGGCATTTTCGACGGTGACCTGCTGGCAGTGCACACCACCCGTGAAGCCCGCAACGGCCAGATCGTAGTGGCGAGGATCGGCGACGAAGTGACCGTCAAGCGCTTCAAGCGCGATGGCAGCAAGGTCTGGTTGATTGCGGAAAACCCTGAATTCGCCCCTATCGAAGTGAACCTGAAAGATCAGGAACTGGTGATCGAAGGCTTGAGTGTCGGCGTCATTCGCCGCTAAAGGAGGCTTTATGCAGTTCCCACACACATCACAGCAAGCCCAACTGCCGCTGTTCGAGGCTTTCATGGTGCAGCCGTTGGCGCCGATCCTGAAAGACGTGGTCGAGTCACCCTGGAGCGCCGAGCCCGAAGTCTTCAGTGAGCTGTCGCTGCGTGGTGCAGCCGGGAACTGCCTGAACCTTCTTGCGCCGATCCTCAGGGAACTGAGCCAGGAACTGGACGCGCGCTGGTTGACGCTGATCGCCCCGCCCGCCAGCCTCACCCAGACCTGGTTGCGGGACGCCGGCCTTAACCGCGAACGCATCCTGCTGCTGCAACCACGTGGCGCTCAGAGCGCACAGCAGTTGACCTGCGAGGCCTTGCGCCTGGGCCGCAGCCACACGGTGGTCAGTTGGCTCAACCCATTGAGCACAACTTCACGGCAACAGTTGATCAGCGCCGCCCGGATCGGGGACGCACAAAGTCTGAATATTCGATTGGGCTAACTGACAAACAATATGCGCTTTGAATAGCGCAGGGCTTCTCCAAGGATAGAGAAGCCGACCTGTAGCAATACCAGCAAAAAAACGACGAGCGGTATCAATGAAGAACCCGTGATCCCTCATCTGTATTGAATTCGCCTTCAACCAGGCGCCCGGCCATCTGAACGCCGACACTCAGCATCGCCTTCGCGACCTCAACGTGCTGGCCTTGCAGGAACGCTTTGGCATCCTCGGAGAAATCCAAAGTAACCAGAGAACCCTCGTCCTCGGCCCTGCGCAGCTCGATACGGCCGTCTGGTAACTCGACAATTTCTAGAAAGGACGTTGGCATAAAGGTCTGTTCTCCACGAAAGGCGGGGATTATATAGGCATCGGCCAGGCTCCGCTCGGGATCTTGACCAGATGCCACTACAAAGAGAAATTTCCGACAGCTCTCATCCCTGAGCGAACAACCCACAGGGCCATCCGTTATTCCGCTCGATCCTTCAGCATTCGTTCAACCCTTCGCGAAAGCGAATCGCCAGGCCTTTGAGGTTCTGACGCCAACTCTCCAGCTCTTCCCGGCTCAGCTCTTGCGAAGCCTCTTCTTCATCCAGGTTAACGGCCAGGATCAGCGGTTGCGTCACGTCACCCTTAGGCTTATGCGGCGCCCGTGGCGGCTGAAACAGCGCAGCATGAGCCGCGAGCAGTTTGGCCAGCCAGGTTTCAGAATTTTGTGCCAACTCAACCATCTCGGCCAATTCTGGAATCGCGATGGCTTCCAGTACTTCGCGAGTCAGCAGCAACTCGGCCCGAGGTGCATTGGCCTGAGGCAAGCGATAGAAACCGGCGATTTCATGGCACAGTCCCAGCAACGCACCGTACAAGTGAAATAACGCCGATTCGCGTCCGGCCTGAATCAGCGCCAGCGAGTTCATCGCACGCCCCTCTTCTGCAGTGGCGAGCGCTTCCAGCGACAGGCCGGCGAAGTAAATCTTCTGGTTGGTACGGGTATAGAGTTCGTGGGCCATGACGGCAGCCTCCACAACGAAATAATTGCTTCACGCAGGTCAGACAGTGTCATGGATCACCCAAGTACACCGCAAGCACAAAACAAAAGGCCGCATGAAAACCCGAGGGTTGTCATGCGGCCTTTTGTACAGCGCCTTTTAAGCCTTGGCTGATGGACGCTTGTCTTCAACCTTCCACTTGCCGCCGTCGTAGTACGCCTTCCAGCCAGTCGGCTTACCGTCGACCTCAGTCTGCACGTACTGCTCTTTGGTCTTGCGGCTGTAACGGATCACAGCGGGGAGGCCGTCCGGATCTTTCTTCGGTGCATCACAGAGGAAGTGATACTTCGGATCGATCTCATCCTTGTGCGGCACAATTTCCATGACCAGCGGAGCACGCGTCTCGCGGTTTTTCGGGAATTGGCTGGCCGCCAGGAACAAGCCGGAAGCTCCGTCGCGCAGGATGTAGGTGTCGTTGACCTTCTCGCATTTCAGCTCAGGCATCTTCACCGGATCCATCTTCGGCGGCGCTGCATCACCGCTTTTCAGCAGTTTGCGGGTGTTCTTGCACGTCGCATTGGTGCAACCGAAGAACTTGCCGAAACGGCCGGTCTTGAGCTGCATCTCGCTGCCGCACTTGTCGCATTCCAGGCTCGGACCTTCATAGCCTTTGATGCGATAAGTGCCCTCTTCGATTTCGTAACCTGAGCAATCCGGGTTGTTACCGCAGATGTGCAGCTTGCGCTTCTCATCCAGCAGGTAAGCGTCCATCGCTGTGCTGCAGATCGGGCAGCGGTGCTTGCCACGCAGCACCAGCGACTCCGATTCACCCTCGTCGTCCGCCGCGATTTCGTCGCCCGGCACCAGGTTGACGGTGGCCTTGCAGCGTTCTTTTGGCGGCAGGCTGTAGCCCGAGCAGCCGAGGAACACGCCGGTCGATGCGGTACGAATCTGCATCGGACGACCGCACAACACGCACGGAATGTCAGTCATCACCGGCTGGTTGGCGCGCATGCCGCCTTCGGCGCTTTCGGCTACTTCGAGTTTCTTCTTGAAGTCGCCATAGAACTCGTCGAGCACGCTTTTCCAGTCGCGTTCGCCTTGGGCCACGTCATCGAGGTTCTCTTCCATGCCGGCGGTGAAGCCGTAGTCCATGAGGTTGGAGAAGCTCTCGGCCAAACGCTCGGTAACGATGTCGCCCATCTTTTCCGAGTAGAAACGACGGTTGTGCAGCGCCACGTAGCCACGGTCCTGGATGGTCGAAATAATCGCTGCGTAGGTCGAAGGACGACCGATGCCGCGTTTTTCCATTTCTTTAACCAGGCTGGCTTCCGAGTAACGCGCCGGCGGCTTGGTGAAGTGCTGGGTCGGATCAAGCTTGATCAGCTTCATCGCGTCGCCCTGAGCCATGTCCGGCAGCACGTCGTCATCACCAGGCTTGGCGATTTGCGGCATGACGCGGGTGTAACCGTCGAACTTCAGGATGCGGCCCTTGGCACGCAGCTCGAAATCACCGGCACCCACGGTCACCGTGGTCGACAGGTATTGGGCCGGCAGCATCTGGCAAGCGAGGAACTGGCGCCAGATCAGCTCGTAAAGCCGCTCTGCGTCACGCTCCATGCCCGACAGTTTGCTTGGCTCGGTATTGGCGTCGGAAGGACGAATCGCTTCGTGAGCCTCTTGTGCGCCTTCTTTGCTGCTGTAGACGTTCGGGTTTTCCGGCAGGTACTTTTTGCCGAATTCGCCTTCAATATAAGTACGCGCCATCGTCACCGCATCAACCGAGAGGTTGGTGGAGTCTGTACGCATGTAAGTGATGTAGCCGGCTTCGTACAGACGCTGGGCCATCATCATGGTTTTCTTCACGCCGAAGCCGAGGCGGTTACTCGCAGCCTGTTGCAGAGTGGACGTGATGAAAGGCGCCGACGGCTTGCTGCTGGTCGGTTTGTCTTCGCGCTTGACGATGCTGTAGCTGGAAGCCTTGAGCTTCTCCAGCGCGGCCATCGCTTGGGCTTCGTTGAGCGGCTTGAAGGCTTCGCCTTTCTCGCGAGCCACGTCAAAGCGCACGGTTGCGCCCTTGGCGGTGCCGAGGTCGGCGTGAACTTCCCAGTATTCTTCCGGGTTGAACGCGCGGATTTCGCGCTCACGCTCGACCACCAACTTCACGGCAACCGATTGCACGCGACCAGCGGACAAGCCACGGGCCACTTTGGCCCACAGCAGTGGCGAAACCATGTAACCCACCACACGGTCGAGGAAACGACGCGCCTGCTGGGCGTTTACACGATCGATATCCAGCTCGCCCGGCTTCGAGAAGGCTTCCTGAATCGCCTTCTTGGTGATTTCGTTGAACACCACGCGCTTGTAGCGGCTGTCATCACCACCTATGGCTTCGCGCAGGTGCCAGGCAATGGCTTCCCCCTCGCGATCCAAGTCGGTTGCGAGATAGATGGTGTCAGCATCTTTGGCGAGCCGGCGCAGCTCTTCGATGACCTTTTCCTTGCCCGGGAGGATCTCGTACTTGGCTTTCCAGCCATGATCGGGATCGACACCCATGCGCGAGACCAGCTGCTTGCGCGCCTTCTCTTTCGGCGTGAGCACCGGACCCTCACCCGCGGCGGCCTTGCCGCGCTTGGCGGCTGGCTCTTTGCTGGCGCTAGCCGAACCGCTGGTGGGCAGGTCTCGGATATGGCCGATACTCGACTTCACCACGTATTGGTTACCCAGATACTTGTTGATGGTCTTGGCCTTAGCCGGGGATTCCACAATGACCAGCGATTTGCCCATGGATCAGAAAATTCCTGAATTCTAGAAGTGAAAGGCGGTTGGCGCCTGACGCGGCACCGCTATATATAGTGGCTACAAGGTGAGGTCAAGCGCAGGGTTTTGCGCGCACTCAGCTTATGGCTTCGAAAAAAGGCTCGGTTCGGCTTGCACCAAAGCAAAGCGTGGCACCTGTTCACCGTCAACCTCGACCGACTCCAGGAACATGCTCAAGGGACGCACCCAAAAGCCGTAATCGCCATACAGGGCTTGGTAGAAGACCACTTCTTCTTCGGTTTCAGAATGCCGTGCAACGCTGAACACGCGGTACTGCGGACCTTTGTAATGTTGGTAGAGCCCAGGTTGTATCGGCATGCTTTGGCCCTCACTCAAATCTTTTCAAAATAAAAAAAATAAAATCAGAAAAACAAAAACCGGGGCACTTGGCCCCGGCTTCCTTCAACGAAACGCTTAAACGCGTTCGAAGACGGTGGAGATGCCTTGGCCGAGACCAATGCACATGGTAGCTACCCCGAAGGTACCGCCATTTTGCTTCATCACGTTCAGCAGGGTGCCGGAGATACGCGCACCGGAGCAACCGAACGGGTGACCCAAGGCGATCGCGCCGCCGTGCAGGTTAACCTTCTCGTTCATCTTGTCGAGTACTTTCAAATCTTTCAGCACTGGCAGGGCCTGTGCGGCGAAAGCTTCGTTGAGCTCGAAGAAGTCGATATCGTTAATGCCAAGACCTGCGCGCTTCAGTGCTTTCTGTGTAGCCGGTACTGGACCATAGCCCATGATTGCCGGGTCCACACCTGCTACCGCCATCGAACGAATCACCGCCAAAGGCTGGATGCCCAGGTCCTGTGCACGCTGTGCCGACATCACGATCATGCACGAAGCACCGTCGGTGATCTGCGACGAAGTACCGGCTGTCACGGTGCCGCCCTTAGGGTTGAAAGCAGGCTTGAGAGCCGCCAGGCTTTCCAGGGTAGTTTCCGGACGAATGGTTTCGTCGTAATCGAACAGTTTCAGGAAACCGTTCTCGTCGTAGCCCTGCATCGGGATGATTTCGTCTTTGAACTTGCCCTCCAGCGTCGCTTTATGAGCGAGCTGGTGGGAGCGCACGCCAAAAGCGTCCTGTTGTTCGCGAGTGATGCCGTGCATTTTACCCAGCATTTCAGCGGTCAAGCCCATCATGCCCGAGGCTTTCGCCGCGTACAGCGACATATGCGGGTTCGGATCGACACCGTGCATCATGCTCACATGGCCCATATGCTCGACGCCGCCCACCACGAACACGTCACCGTTGCCAGTCATGATCGCTTGCGCGGCAGTGTGCAATGCGCTCATCGACGAGCCACACAGGCGGCTGACAGTCTGACCGGCAGCGGTGTGCGGGATCTGAGTCATCAGGGACGCCATGCGAGCGATGTTCCAGCCCTGCTCCAGGGTCTGGTTCACACAGCCCCAGATCACGTCTTCGACTTCGTTCGGATCAACCTTGACGTTGCGTTCCAGCAATTTGCTGATCAGGTGCGCTGACATGTCTTCGGCGCGGGTGTTGCGGTGCATGCCGCCCTTGGAGCGGCCCATCGGAGTACGACCGAAGTCGACAATCACGACGTCTCTTGGATTCAAGCTCATAAAATTTCACTCTCGCTCAAGTGTTTGGACGCTTAACCGAAGAACCGTTGGCCGGTTTTGGCCATTTCACGCAGCTTCGCGGTCGGGTGGTACAGCGCGCCCAAATCAGAGTACTGGTCAGCCAGGGCAACGAACTCTGCAACACCGATCGAATCGATGTAGCGCAGCGCACCGCCACGGAATGGAGGGAAACCAATACCGTAGACCAGACCCATGTCGGCTTCGGCAGCGGTTTCGACAATGCCGTCTTCCAGGCAGCGCACGGTTTCCAGGCACAGCGGGATCATCATCCAGTTGATGATGTCTTCGTCCGTGACTTCGCGCTGCTCGTAAACGATCGGCTTGAGCACTTCCAGCACCGACGGGTCGGCGACTTTCTTCTGCTTGCCGCGCTTGTCGGTCTCGTAGGCGTAGAAGCCCTTGCCGTTCTTCTGGCCCAGGCGCTTGGCTTCGTAGAGCACGTCGATAGCCGAACGACGGTCGTCTTTCATGCGATCAGGGAAGCCTTCAGCCATCACGTCACGACCGTGGTGACCGGTGTCGATGCCGACCACGTCCATCAGGTAGGCCGGGCCCATTGGCCAGCCGAATTTTTCCATGACCTTGTCGATACGGACAAAGTCCACACCGGCGCTGACCAGTTTGGCGAAACCGCCGAAGTACGGGAACAGCACGCGGTTGACCAGGAAGCCCGGGCAATCGTTCACGACGATCGGGTTCTTGCCCATTTTCTTGGCGTAGGCAACGGTGGTGGCAACGGCCAGCTCGCTGGACTTCTCGCCACGGATCACTTCTACCAACGGCATCATGTGCACCGGGTTGAAGAAGTGCATGCCGACAAAGTTTTCCGGACGCTTGAGGGCTTTCGCCAGCAAGGTGATGGAAATGGTCGATGTGTTGGACGCGAGGATGGTGTCCTCTTTGACCTTGTCTTCGACTTCGGCCAGAACGGCTTGCTTGACCTTAGGGTTCTCGACGACAGCTTCAACCACCAGGTCGACGTGACCGAAATCACCGTAGGACAGGGTCGGACGAATGCCGTTAAGCACTTCAGCCATTTTCGCCGGGGTCATGCGACCTTTATCAACGCGGCCTACCAGCAGTTTGGCGGCTTCCGCCAGACCTTGCTCGATGCCGTGCTCGTTGATGTCCTTCATCAGGATCGGCGTCCCTTTGGAAGCCGACTGATAAGCGATGCCGCCCCCCATGATGCCGGCGCCCAATACGGCAGCCTGCTTCACGTCTTTGGCGATTTCGTCGTAGGCCTTGGCCTTTTTCTTCAGTTCCTGATCGTTCAGGAACAGACCGATCAAGCTCTGCGCGGCAGGGGTCTTGGCCAGTTTGACGAAGCCGGCGGCTTCGACTTCCAGCGCCTTGTCGCGACCGAAGTTCGCCGCTTTCTGGATGGTCTTGATCGCTTCAACCGGCGCCGGGTAGTTCGGGCCAGCCTGCCCTGCCACGAAACCCTTGGCAGTTTCGAACGACATCATTTGTTCGATGGCGTTGAGCTTGAGCTTTTCCAGTTTCGGCTGACGCTTGGCCTTGTAGTCAAATTCGCCGGAGATGGCGCCCTTGACCAGGTTCAGCGCCGCTTCGTGCAATTTCTCTGGGGCGACCACGGCGTCGACTGCGCCGACTCTCAGCGCATCTTCAGGGCGGTTTTCCTTGCCGGCGGCAATCCACTCGATGGCGTTATCGGCACCGATGATCCGCGGCAGGCGCACGGTACCGCCAAAGCCCGGGTAGATGCCCAGTTTGACTTCCGGCAGACCGATCTTGGCCTTGGTGGACATGACGCGGTAGTCCGCCGCCAGGCACATTTCCAGACCGCCACCCAGGGCGATGCCGTTGATCGCGGCGACAGTCGGGACATTGAGGTCTTCGAAATCGCTGAAAATCTTGTTGGCTTCCAGATTGCCAGCAACAAGCTCTGCATCAGGCAGCTTGAAGTTTTCGACAAATTCGGTGATGTCGGCGCCGACGATGAACACGTCCTTGCCACTGCTGACGATCACACCCTTGATCGAAGCATCTGCCTTGATAGTGTCTACGGCCTGACGCAGTTCGTTCAGGGTTAGACGGTTGAACTTGTTGACGGACTCACCCTTGAGGTCGAATTTCAATTCGACGATGCCACTTTCAAGAGCCTTAACCGTGATGGCTTTACCTTCGTAAATCATCAACTGATCTCCACGATATGGAAGCTGAACAGTACACGTCGGACGCAGGCGAATGGCTCGGCAGAGACGTTTATCGTCGATGCTAACGCCAATCCACCCGGCACACCCGCCAACGCGATAGTCGGGATTCTGTAGGAGCGGTCTGTAATACAAACGCTCAATTCATACGCCCGTTTGATTTGGGTATGTCACCTTCACGGAATTTCCGACAATTGTCAATCGCCCAAAATACTGGTTGAAAAGCGACTTTCCGGTCATTTCCGTACCGCGAAGACCTGCAACACGCCGCTGCATGTGAGGCTATTCATAGGATCAATAGTTAGAAAAGTCGCCCTAATTCGCTGCAGCCTTTGTTTAACAAGCTACGCCGGCGGGACCTTGAGGAATAAACATCAACGCTTTTGGCGAGTGCCCAGCGTAAGATCAGCTCCACACCGAATTACCGGCCTGCCTGGCCAACTCCAGCCCGATGATTATGCCGGGCTTTTTATTGCCTGCCTGCCGGACGTTTCGCGCCATTGCGGCGCGAAATTTCCGCGATTTATGCCAGCGCTTTCAGCAGCGCATCAATATCCTGCAAAACCGTCGCTTCGCCCTTTTCACCCCAATACAAAGTGATCATCTGCTTGTCCGCTTCGATTTTGTAAACGTTAGCTGGTAATTTTTCGAAATGATTAAGCAGCGCTCGATCCTCGCAGACCTCCTGCCACTGATTGACCCATACACCGGGTGCTTTTTGCCAGTAACTCCAGCACGCCGGCTGATTGCCACGCCGCGGCCGATGGTACTGCGCGCAAGGGCTCGGCGGCTCCTGGCTCAGCCAGTGCGGCCACTCCTGGGGCGCCAGCTGCATCGCCAATCCGATGCGTCGCGCCTCCATGCGCAGGGACATGCGACCGCTCTGGTGGCGTGACGGCCGCAACCATGCCAGCGGACTCAGAACCACCAGCAGGATTGACACCACTATCCAGACCGTCATATGTGTACTCCCGATTTTTGATGAGCGCATTGAATCACTTTGAAACCAATGCGCTTGAAACCAGCCATACTTACCAATATTGCAATCCTCAGGAGGAGCACCTCATGCCCTACACCCACATTCTGGTCGCTGTAGATCTAACCGAAGAGTGCGATCCTGTCATCCACCGCGCTCGCGAACTGTCGCTGAGCAACGGCGCGAAATTGTCCCTGGTGCATATTGTCGAGCCGATGGCCATGGCCTTTGGCGGCGACGTCCCCATGGACCTGTCACAACTGCAACAACAGCAGTTTGATCAGGCCAAGGAACGCCTGGACCGACTGATCGTGAAGTATCCGGAGCTCTCCAAGGAATACAGCCATCTGACCTACGGTCAGCCACGCCAGGAGATCCACCACCTGGCCAAGGAACAAACCTGCGACCTGATCGTGGTGGGCAGCCATGGCCGACATGGCCTGGCATTGCTGCTGGGTTCGACCGCCAATGACGTGCTGCACGGTGCGCCATGCGATGTGCTCGCGGTGCGCCTGGTCAGAAGCTAAACGACTCCTACGAAAAGCCCGGCGCTCATCACTGAACGCCGGGCTTTTTTATAGCAGGATCAATCAGGCATCCAGCTCGGCCCAGCGCTCGACCATTACATCGTGCTCAGCCTGCAACTGCTCCAACTGGGCGATCACTGCAGCGGTCTCGGCAGCAGGACGCTGATAGAAACCGGCATCGGCCATTTGCGCCTCAACGGTAGCGATCTGCTGTTCCATGGCTTCGATCTGAGCCGGCAACATTTCCAGCTCACGCTGCAACTTGTAGCTGAGCTTCTTCTTCGCCACCGGCGCTTCTACCGCAGCAACGGGCGCAGCTTCGGCTGTCACGACCGCGGAGGTCAGGTCGGCTTTGCCAGACTTGCTCTCGGTCACGCCCAGCAGGCGCGGCGAGCCGCCCTGACGCAGCCAGTCCTGATAACCACCGACGTATTCGCGAACCTTGCCTTCACCTTCGAAGACCAGGGTGCTGGTGACCACGTTGTCGAGGAATGCCCGGTCGTGACTGACCATCAGCACGGTACCGTTGAAGGTCAGCAAGACCTCTTCAAGCAACTCGAGGGTTTCGACGTCGAGGTCGTTGGTCGGTTCATCGAGGACCAACAGGTTCGCTGGCTTGCTGAACAGTTTGGCCAACAACAGACGGGCGCGCTCACCACCGGACAGCGCCTTGACCGGCGTGCGGGCACGCTGCGGGCTGAACAGGAAGTCGCCGAGGTAGCTCAGCACGTGACGGCTCTGACCATCGATATCGATGAAGTCGCGACCTTCTGCGACGTTGTCGATTACGGTTTTTTCCAGGTCCAGCTGATGACGCAACTGGTCGAAGTAGGCCACGTCGATACGCGTCCCCTCTTCCACTGTGCCGCTGGTTGGCTGGAGCCCGTTGAGCATCAGTTTCAGCAAGGTTGTCTTGCCGGTACCGTTGGCGCCGAGCAGACCGATACGGTCGCCGCGCTGCAGGACCATCGAGAAATCCTTGATCAGGAACGGGCCGCCCGGGTGAGCGAAGCTCACGTTGTCGAGGACCATTACCTGCTTGCCGGACTTGTCAGCGGTGTCCAGCTGAATATTGGCCTTGCCGCTGCGCTCACGACGCTCGCTACGCTCGTTGCGCAGGGCTTTGAGGGCGCGCACGCGGCCTTCGTTACGGGTGCGACGAGCCTTGATGCCCTGGCGGATCCAGACTTCTTCCTGGGCCAGTTTTTTGTCGAACAGCGCGTTGGCCGTATCTTCAGCCGCCAGAGAGGCTTCTTTGTGAACGAGGAAGCTGGCGTAGTCGCCGTTCCAGTCAATCAGGCCACCGCGATCCAGTTCGAGAATGCGGGTGGCGAGGTTCTGCAGGAATGAACGGTCGTGCGTGATGAACAGCACGGCGCCCTGGAAATCCTTCAGCGCTTCTTCGAGCCAGGCAATTGCTCCGATGTCCAGGTGGTTAGTCGGTTCATCGAGCAGCAGCAGATCGGGTTCGGAAACCAGAGCCTGAGCCAACAGGACGCGACGACGCCAGCCGCCGGACAACTCGGCGAGGGTCTTGTCGGCCGGCAACTGCAGACGGCTCAAGGTGCTGTCGACTAATTGCTGCAAACGCCAGCCGTCACGGGCTTCGAGGTCGTGCTGGACGTGCATCAGTTTGTCCAGGTCGGCGTCGGTGACGATGTTCTGGCTGAGGTGGTGATACTGCGCGAGCAGCTCGCCGACACCGTCCAGGCCTTCGGCCACCACGTCGAACACAGTCCGCTCGTCGGCTACCGGCAATTCTTGCGGCAATTCGCCAATTTTGAGGCCGGGTGCACGCCAAACAGAACCGTCATCAGGCTTCTGGTCGCCCTTGACGAGCTTCATCATGCTGGACTTGCCAGTGCCATTGCGGCCGATGATGCACACCCGCTCTCCACGGGCGATCTGCCAGGACACCTTGTCCAACAACGGCATAGAGCCGAAAGCAAGGGACACATCGCTGAATTTGAGCAGGGTCATGAGCTTCTCCAAAAACCGGGCGCGCATTCTACCTGACTTGAGGCTTCAGAAGGCCGGCAATTTCACCTTCGTGGCACTCTGCATGATAAATGTTGCGAACTGATGCTGACAGGCCGGCAAAGCTTTCGCCCGCTGCTGGCAAAAGGCTAAGCTACAGGTAATTCAGCGCGGGCATTGCCCGCGCTTGTCATGATTTCTCTGCCCGGACGTCTCATGCGCAGTCGCCTTTTCAGTCTTTTATCCTGTTTTCTTCTTTCTGCCACTGCCGTTCAAACCGCCCAGGCGGTGGACCTGTCCACCCAGCGCCAGTATTACGATGAAGCCAAGCGTGCCCTCGCCAAGGGGGATACCGGTCCTTATTTCCGTTACAGCCAGGCCCTCCGCGATTACCCGCTTGAGCCGTACCTGGCGTATGACGAACTGACCGCCCGCCTTAAAACCGCGAGCAATGCCGAAATCGAGAAATTCCTCGCCGAGCACGGTGACCTGCCCCAGGCCAACTGGATGAAGTTGCGCTGGTTGCGTTGGCTGGCCGAACGCGGCGACTGGGCGACCTTCGTCAAGTACTACGACCCCAAGCTCAATTTCACCGAACTGGACTGCCTGAACGCGCAGTATCAGATCGGGCATAACCAGAAATCCGAGGGTTACGCCAACGCCAATAAACTCTGGTTGACCGGCAAATCCCAACCCGCCGCGTGCGATGCGCTGTTTGGTATTTGGGCCGCCGAAGGTCAACTGACCGAGCAGAAACGCTGGGAGCGCGCCAAGCTTGCCGCCCAGGCACGCAACTATCCGTTGGCCAACAGCTTGGTCAACGGACTGACCACCCTCGCCCCTCGCGGTCGTTTGCTGGTGGAGGTGGCGCAGAAACCCGAACTGCTCAACGCTCCTTCACGGTTCATTCCGGCCGACGAGCCGATGTCCGACGTGGTCAGCCTTGGCCTGCGCCGTCTGGCGCGGCAGGATCCTGACCGGGCGATGCAGATGCTCGATAGTTATGCCAGCAGCATGCACTTCTCCCGTGACGAAAAAGTGGCGATCGCCCGGGAAATCGGCCTGTCCCTGGCTAAACGGTTCGACAGCCGCGCGCTGGACATGATGACTAAATACGACCCGGAACTGCGTGACAACACGGTGTCCGAATGGCGCTTGCGTCTGTTGCTGCGCCTGGCCCGCTGGGACGATGCCTATCAGTTGACTCGCCGCCTGCCGCCGGATCTGGCGACCACCAATCGCTGGCGCTATTGGCAGGCCCGTAGCCTGGAACTGGCGCAGCCGCAGAACCCGGAAGCGCAGACGCTTTATAAGGGCCTCGCCCGCGAACGTGATTTTTATGGGTTCCTCGCGGCGGATCGCTCGCAGTTGCCCTACTCGCTGAACAACAAACCGCTGGTGCTCAGTCAGGCGCTGATCAACAAGGTCCGCAATACCCCAGGCGTGCGTCGGGCGCTTGAGTTTCACGCTCGCGGACAGATCGTCGATGGTCGCCGCGAGTGGTACCACGTCAGCCGCCACTTCAGCCGCGACGAAATGGTTGCCCAGGCGAAACTGGCTTACGACCTGAAATGGTATTTTCCGGCAATCCGCACCATCAGTCAGGCGAAGTACTGGGACGACCTGGACATCCGTTTCCCGATGGCCCACCGCGAAACCCTGGTGCGCGAAGCCAAGGTTCGTGGCCTGCATTCGAGCTGGGTGTTCGCCATCACCCGTCAGGAAAGTGCTTTCATGGTCGACGCCCGTTCTGGTGTCGGCGCCAGCGGCCTGATGCAACTCATGCCCGGCACCGCCAAGGAGACCTCGCGCAAGTTCAGCATCCCGCTGGCCTCGCCGCAGCAAGTGTTCGACCCGGACAAGAACATCCAACTCGGCGCCGCTTACCTGAGCCAGGTCCACAGTCAGTTCAACGGCAACCGCGTCCTCGCTTCCGCCGCCTACAACGCCGGCCCGGGCCGCGTGCGTCAGTGGCTGCGCGGTGCGGACCACCTGAGCTTCGACGTGTGGGTGGAAAGCATCCCGTTCGACGAAACCCGCCAGTACGTGCAGAACGTGCTGTCGTATTCGGTGATCTACGGCCAGAAGCTCAACTCACCGCAGCCACTGGTGGATTGGCATGAGCGCTACTTTGACGATCAATGAGTCTGCTGTGAAGCGCTGACAAAAATGCCCGCGTCGATTGATGCGGGCATTTTTTTGGGAGCTCTACTGGGTCGGTTACTTAGTCGGTTACTGGGTCGGTTGGGGCATGGCGCCCATCACTGAACTGCAACGCCGCCAACCGCGCATACAGCGCGTTGCTCGCAATCAATTCCTGATGTGTGCCCACCGCTACCAGTTTCCCCTGATCCATCACCGCGATCCGGTCAGCGTTTTTCACTGTAGCCAGCCGGTGGGCGATGACCAGCGTGGTGCGATTTTTCATCAGGCTCGGCAGGGCTTGCTGGATCAGGTGTTCGCTCTGCGCGTCGAGGGCGCTGGTGGCTTCGTCCAGCAGCAGGATCGGCGCATCGACCAGCAGCGCCCGAGCAATGGCCAAGCGCTGGCGCTGGCCGCCGGACAAACCGAGGCCACCGTCGCCAAGATGGGTCTGGTAGCCGTTGGGCATTTGCTCGATGAAGTCGTGGGCGTAAGCGATTTTCGCCGCGTCCTGAACCTGGGCCAGGGTTGCCGTCGGATTGCCGTAGCGGATGTTCTCTTCGATGCTGCCAAAGAACAGTGCCGGCGTTTGCGAGACCAGGGCGAAGCAGCGGCGCAGGTCCAACGGGTCGAGTTGAGTCAGCGGCACGCCATCGAGCAGGATGCGTCCTTCGACCGGGTCGTAAAAGCGCAGCAGCAAGTCATACACCGTCGACTTGCCGGCACCGGAGGGTCCTACCAATGCAACAGTTTCGCCAGCATTGATGGTCAGATTCAAACCATCAACGGCATAGCTCTCGGGACGCGAGGGGTAGGAAAAGCGCACGTCTTGCAGCACCAGGTCACCCTTCACCCGTTCAGGCAAGGTCACCAGGCCAGTGGTCGGTGGCTGGATAATGTTCTCCGAGCGCAGCAACTCGGCTATCCGCTCGGCGGCGCCGGCGGCACGCTGCAGTTCGCCGATCACTTCGCTCAACGTGCCGAATGCGCTGCCGACGATCAGGCTGTAAAACACAAACGCTGCCAGCTCGCCCGCGGAAATCCGCCCGGCGATGACATCCATTCCGCCGACCCAGAGCATCACCCCGACCGCGCCAAGCACCAGCACGATCACCAGAGTAATCAGCCAGGCCCGCTGGAAGATCCGCTTGCGAGCGGTGCTGAAGGCGTCCTCCACCGTTACGGCAAAGCGCTGTTCGTCCTGGACCTGATGGTTGTAGGCCTGCACGGTTTTGATCTGGCCCAGGGTTTCGGAGACATAGCTGCCAATATCGGCAATCCGATCCTGACTCAGGCGCGACAGGCTACGCACCCGACGGCCAAAGATCAGGATCGGCGCGATCACCAACGGCAACGCGACCACCACGATGCTAGTGAGCTTGGGGTTAGTGATAAACAGCAGGACGATCCCGCCGATCACCATCAACAGATTGCGCAGAAACAGCGACAGCGAAGAGCCGATCACCGATTGCAGCAACGTGGTATCGGCAGTCAGGCGCGACTGAATTTCGGAGCTGCGATTGTCTTCGTAAAATCCTGGGTGCAGGTAGATCAGATGGTTGAACACCTGACGGCGGATGTCCGCGACAACGCGCTCGCCGATCCATGAGACCAGGTAAAAACGCGCAAAGGTGCCAATCGCAAGGCCGACCACCAGCAGCATAAACAGGCCGATGGACTGGTTGAGCAAATGCGGTGACTGAGTCATGAAACCCTGATCCACCAGCAGGCGAATCCCCTGCCCCATGGACAAGGTGATGCCCGCCGTGACGATCAATGCGAGCAAGGCACCGAAGGCCGGCAATCGATAGGGCGCGACGAAACGCAAAGCCAGGCGCATGGCGCGCCGTTGACGGGATGAGAGGATGGAGATCATTCGATGGCGCAACCAATAGGGTTTGACGCGAAGCGTACACCGGTCGATGAGATTGAACGCTGTAAATCATAATGAGTCAGGTTAATTATGACCGCAAAGACTAGGCCCTAGACGGTATTGGTCTAAAGTCCGGGTGGCAACACCGCGGTATTTCTGGTGGACTGATGTCGCCGTCCAGAAAAGATCGCAGGGAGTTGTCACAGCCCGGTCACTTGGCGGTTCTACAGTAAGCACACAACCTGATGAGGAGACAGGCCATGTCCTTGCAAAACAGCAGTGATGACAAGATTGAAGTGATCCGCACACAGCCAGACCAGTCTCTGGGTTGCTCAATGATCGATAAGGATGGGCACGAAGTACCGATCACTGAAGGCATGATCCAGGACGCTTGCCGCGAACTGGAGCAGCGATTGGTCAAGCCTGCCGAACAAAAGTGATATAGCCACCTTCTTCTTGACCCGGCCCCTGACGGCCGGGTTTTTTATGGTTGGTTGGTTGGTTGTTTTGTAGCTTTTGCAGGGGCCCGGTCAGGATCTTTAGATTGCTGTTGCGCCTAAGGCTGCTACGATCTGCCGCAATACCGCAGAATCCCCGTCAACCTGCACCTTCAACCCATCAATCTCCCGTCGTTGCGGATAATGCTTGCGCAGTGAATCAAACGCCGCACGCTGCTCGTTCACGCTGCCTACAAGGCTGCGACGGAAATCCGCATCGTCGCGGCGCGGGTCGTACACGCCACGGCACAACATGGCCAGCGCCCAGGCCGGATCGCTTTCAGCGTTCAAGGTCACTTGCGACAACCACGGCGACGGCAGCAAATCGCTCAAGGCGACCTGGGCCGGTTGCCCGATAAATGTGCAATACGCCTCATAGATCTGCGCGGTCCCGCGCTGTTTGCCATCAAGGCTGTAACCGGCGATATGCGGGGTCGCCAGCACGCAGAGATCGGCCAACGCCACATCGACCTCAGGCTCGCCCTCCCAAACGTCCAGCACCGCTTGCAGGTCTTCACGTTGCAGCAGCACCTGGCGCAGGGCGGCGTTGTCCACCACCGGACCGCGACTGGCGTTGATCAGCCAGGTACCGGATTTGAGCCGGTTCAATCGGTTTTTATCGAACAGATGCCAGGTCGCCTGAGCGCCGTGTTTCTTCAACGGCGTGTGCAGACTGATGACATCGCACTGCTCGATGATCTGTTCGAGGCTGACGTAATCGCCACCTTCAGCGGCCTGTCTTGGCGGATCGCAGACCAGCACCTTCCAGCCCAGACCTTGCAGAACCTTGACCAAACGGCCGCCCACTTCACCGACACCGACGACGCCGTAGGTGCGCTGCGTCAGGTCAGCGCCTTCGATTTCGGCCAGGGTCAGCAGACTGGCGAGCACGTAGTCGACCACGCCGCGGGCATTGCAGCCAGGTGCGCTGGACCAGGTGATGCCGGCCCGCTGAAAGTAATCCAGGTCCAGGTGATCAGTGCCGATGGTGCAGGTGCCGACAAAGCGTACCTTGCTGCCTTCGAGCAACGCGCGGTTAACGTTAGTCACCGAACGCACCAGCAGCACATCGGCCTGTTCGACGGTGGCGCGATCAATGGAGCGTCCCGGCACTTGGCGGATTTCACCGAAACCTTCAAAGAAGGCATCGAGCAGCGGGATATTTTCGTCGGCAACAATCAGCATGGCAGGCTCCTTTGGCGGATCGGCAGTGTAGGCGGAGACGACCAGTGTGAGCCAGCAAGCATTGCACAGTCCTGTAGCAGCTGGCGAAGCCTGCGTTCGGCTGCGTAGCAGTCGTGAAATCAGGCTCTGCGGTGATTCAGGAAAATCGCATGCTCAGGTCTCGCGACTGCTACGCAGCCGAACGCAGGCTTCGCCAGCTGCTACAGGGACTGCGTCGTACGTCGATTACAAATCCGCAACACAGCTCTTTTCCTGACCACTGCGTCAGGGCGTAGAATGCGCCGCCTAGCGCATCAATATCTTTGGACGTTTCGCCCTTGAATTCCGTGACTGACCGCCTCGCCGCTACTTCCCTCACCCGCCCGGCCCGGGTTCGCCTGGAGCTGAAAAATCTGCTCGGCCTGGCCCTGCCGATCATGATCGCGCAACTGGCGACCACTGCCATGGGCTTCGTCGATGCGGTGATGGCGGGTCGGGTCGGGCCACGGGATCTGGCGGCCGTGGCACTGGGCAACTCGATCTGGGTGCCGGTGTTTCTGTTGATGACCGGCACTCTGTTGGCCACCACGCCCAAAGTCGCCCAGCGTTTCGGCGCCGGCAACCACAGCGAGATCGGCCCGATTGTGCGTCAGGCGCTGTGGCTGGCCTTGGTGGTGGGGTTGATGGCGACCGGCATGCTCATCGCCGCCGAACCCATCCTGCACATCATGAAGGTCGACCCCGAGCTGATCGGCCCGTGCATGCAATACCTCCACGGCATTGCCGCCGGTTTACCAGCGGTCGCGTTCTACCATGTGTTGCGCTGTTTCAGTGACGGCATGGGCCGCACTCGCCCGGCGATGATCCTCGGTTTGTGCGCCTTGGCGTTGAACATCCCGCTGAACTACGTCTTCATTTATGGCCACTTGGGCGTGGCCGCCATGGGCGGTGCCGGTTGTGGCTGGGCGACGGGGATTGTGATGTGGTTCATGGCCCTCGGCATGATGGCCTATACACGCTGGGCGCCGTCCTACCAGAAAAGCGAGCTGTTCAGCCGCTTCGACTGGCCACAATGGTCGGTGATCAAACGCCTGCTGGGCATCGGCCTGCCGATCGGCATTGCGGTGTTCGCCGAATCGAGTATCTTCGCGGTGATTGCCCTCCTTATCGGCAGCCTCGGCGCGACTGTCGTGGCGGGCCACCAGATTGCGCTGAACGTCAGCTCCCTGGTGTTCATGATCCCTTACTCGCTGGGAATGGCCGTCACCGTGCGCGTCGGCCAGGCACTGGGCCGTGGTGAACCTCGTGAAGCACGCTTCGCCGCCGGCGTCGGCATGGGCACGGCGCTGGCTTATGCGTGCGTTTCCGCGAGCATGATGCTGTTGCTGCGTGAACACATCGCAACGATCTACACAGCTGATCCGACGGTGATTCAGGTCGCGGCAATGCTGATTGTGTATTCGGCGCTGTTCCAGTTCTCCGATGCGATCCAGGTGACTGCAGCCGGTGCGTTGCGCGGCTATCAGGACACTCGGGTGACGATGATCCTGACGCTGTTCGCTTACTGGGGGATTGGTTTGCCGGTGGGTTACGCGCTGGGCCTGACCGACTGGTTTGGTACGCCGGGCGGCCCGAGCGGGCTGTGGCAGGGTTTGATCGTCGGCTTGAGTTGCGCGGCGCTGATGCTGTCGATCCGCCTGACGCGCAGCGCACGCAAGCGGATTCGTATCAGTCATTCGGCAGGTTAAGCGATTTCTTGCGGATCCAGTAGAGGTAGGTGCCTGCCTCTTCGTGCTGCGCGACCAGTTCGTGGTCGAGAAACACGCAAAACTTTGGAATGTCGCGACGGGTCGACGGGTCGGTGGCGATTACCTTCAGCAGACCGCCGGGCGCCAGGTCACGGATATGCTGGTGCAGCATCATCACCGGTTCCGGGCAGTTGAGGCCGGTGGCGTCGAGGGTGCCGTCTACCGGCGCATCTATCATTTCACTCATGAGTCACTCCTGAAACGTGCCGGCATTGTCGCGCATTGCCGGGTGTCTAGTCACTGACAGCTGATCGCTCCCACTCTGCGTGGGAACGATCAGTGCACAAAATCAGCGGGACTTGGGTTTCTTCACATCGAGCCGGCGCAAGTGGCACGTCACTTCTTCACGGTCGTGGTACAGCTGCTTGCAGCCGATCTCGACCCGAATACCGCGCTCCTTGAACCCGTCGGCAATGCGCTCCAGCAATCGCTTCACTTCGGCGTAACGCTGTTTCATTGGCAGCTTGAGGTTGACCACCGCTTCGCGGCAATGCCCCTCGCCAATCCATTCTTCCAGCATCGCGGCGTTGCGCGCCGGTTTCTCGACGATGTCGCAGACCATCCAGTCCACCGGTTGCTTGGGCTTGAAGGTGAAACCGTCAGCCATCAAGTGTTGCACCAGACCGGTGTCCATCAGGCTTTCGGCCATCGGACCGTTGTCGATCGCGGTCACCAGCATGCCGCGATTGACCAGTTGCCAGGTCCAGCCGCCGGGCGCGGCGCCAAGGTCGACGCCAGTCATATCACTGTGCAGACGCTCATCCCACTGATCGCGCGGGATGAAGTGGTGCCACGCCTCTTCCAGTTTCAGCGTCGAACGGCTCGGCGCCTCACGCGGAAACTTCAGGCGCGGAATGCCCATCGGCCACATCGCCGAGTTATTCGACTCGGCCAGTCCCATGAACACTTCGCGGCCACTTTTGAAAGTCAGCAGCAGACGCGGTTTATGGGCATCTTCAACCAGTTTGCCAGCCGCCATCAGCGCCTTGCGCAGGTGGCCTTCGAACTTCTTGCAGAAGTTCGACAGTTCCTTGCCATCATTGGTGTCGACCATTTCCAGCCATAGGCTGCCGCACAGCGGGAAGTCTGCCATGTGGGCGAGGATTACGCTGATGCGGTCGGTTTCCGGCAGATCAATGAAGATCCCGCGAGCCCATTGGCGCGGGAAGATCAGATCGGCGAAACGCTGACCACGCATCAGGCGCTGGGCGCCGTCTTCTTCGGTGCAGATAAATTCAGCGCAGGCGCTGGCAGTCTTGGCCTTGGCATAACCGGCCACGTTCAGCCGCGCGGCGTGTTCGGCAATCTCGGAACAGACTTCGCTTTCGAAGCCCGGCCGGCAATGCATAAAGAGGGTGTTCATTCTTACTCCTGGGCAGTTGGCGAAGAATTCAGCCACTGCGCGATGCCCAGACTTGCGTTGAAGCAAAGCCTGTCACGAAAACCGGCGCATGATAGCCGAGTTCGCAACCTTGGACTCGGCCATAGAGTCCAGTTATTAGCTTTAACGAATGAACAGGGCTAGGTTAAAGGCTCTGTCTGTCCCGTCAGTCCGTAGCCGTGCGGACCCAAAGGAGTTATTTCAATGCCGTCCCTCGATAGCCTGAAAACCCTTAAAACCTTACAAATCGACGACAAGACCTATCACTATTTCAGCTTGCCGGATGCCGCCAAAAGCCTGGGCGATCTCGACAAGCTGCCCATGTCGTTGAAAGTGCTGCTGGAAAACCTGCTGCGCTGGGAAGACGAAAAAACCGTCACCGGCGCCGATCTCAGGGCGATTGCCGCCTGGCTCAAGGAGCGTCGCTCCGACCGCGAAATTCAATACCGTCCCGCGCGGGTATTAATGCAGGACTTTACCGGCGTGCCTGCCGTGGTCGACCTCGCCGCCATGCGCGCCGCGATGGCCAAGGCCGGCGGCGACCCACAGCGGATCAATCCGTTGTCGCCGGTAGACTTGGTGATCGACCACTCGGTGATGGTCGACAAATTCGGCAGTTCAAGTGCCTTCGAACAGAACGTCGACATCGAAATGCAGCGCAACGGTGAACGTTATGCGTTCCTACGCTGGGGCCAAAGCGCCTTCGACAACTTCAGCGTGGTGCCCCCGGGCACCGGGATCTGCCACCAGGTGAATCTGGAATACCTGGGGCGCACGGTCTGGACCAAGGAAGAGGACGGCCGCACGTATGCCTTCCCGGACACTCTGGTCGGCACCGACTCCCACACCACCATGATCAACGGCCTCGGTGTGCTCGGCTGGGGTGTCGGCGGGATCGAAGCGGAAGCGGCGATGCTGGGCCAACCGGTGTCGATGCTGATCCCGGAAGTGATCGGCTTCAAACTCACCGGCAAGCTCAAGGAAGGCATCACCGCCACTGACCTGGTGCTGACCGTCACCCAGATGCTGCGCAAGAAAGGCGTGGTCGGCAAATTCGTCGAGTTCTACGGCGACGGCCTCGCCGACCTGCCGCTGGCCGACCGTGCGACCATCGCCAACATGGC
Source organism: Pseudomonas sp. MDT1-16 (assembly GCF_054898115.1). Lineage (NCBI taxonomy): Bacteria > Pseudomonadati > Pseudomonadota > Gammaproteobacteria > Pseudomonadales > Pseudomonadaceae > Pseudomonas > Pseudomonas sp. MDT1-16. Next base: position 2,401,548 of record NZ_CM142717.1, on the reverse strand, counting down.
CCCGGAATACGGCGCCACCTGCGGCTTCTTCCCGGTGGACGACATCACCCTGGACTATCTGCGTCTATCCGGTCGCCCCAGCGAAACCGTGAAACTGGTCGAGGCCTACAGCAAAGCTCAGGGCCTGTGGCGCCTGCCGGGCCAGGAACCGGCGTTCACCGACAGCCTGGCGCTGGACATGGGCAGTGTTGAGGCCAGCCTTGCCGGGCCGAAACGCCCCCAGGACCGGGTATCGCTGCCAAATGTCGCGCAAGCGTTCAGTGACTTCATCGAACTGCAATTCAAACCCACCAGCAAGGAAGTCGGTCGTCTCGAAAGTGAAGGCGGCGGTGGCGTCGCGGTGGGCAATGCCGATCTGGTCGGCGAAGCGGACTACGAGTACGACGGTCAGACTTATCGCCTGAAAAACGGCGCGGTGGTGATCGCCGCGATCACCTCCTGCACCAACACTTCCAATCCGAGCGTAATGATGGCCGCCGGCCTGGTGGCGAAGAAAGCCGTGGAGAAAGGCCTCAAGCGCAAACCGTGGGTCAAGAGTTCGTTGGCCCCAGGCTCGAAAGTGGTCACCGACTACTACAAGGCTGCCGGCCTGACCCAGTACCTTGATGAACTGGGTTTTGCACTGGTCGGCTACGGCTGCACCACGTGTATCGGCAACTCCGGCCCCTTGCCGGAGCCCATCGAGAAAGCCATTCAGGCAGCCGACCTGACCGTCGCCTCGGTGCTGTCGGGCAACCGCAACTTCGAAGGTCGCGTGCATCCTCTGGTGAAAACCAACTGGCTGGCCTCCCCACCGCTGGTCGTTGCTTACGCGCTGGTCGGCACGGTGCGCATCGACATCAGCAGCGAGCCTTTGGGTACCGACAAAGAGGGCAATCTGGTTTTTCTGCGGGACATCTGGCCAAGCACCCAAGAGATCGCCGACGCGGTGAACCAGGTCAACACCGCGATGTTCCACAAGGAATACGCCGAAGTGTTTGCCGGCGACGAGCAGTGGCAGGCGATTGAAGTGCCGCAAGCGGCGACCTATGTCTGGCAAGACGATTCGACTTACATCCAGCACCCGCCATTTTTCAATGACATCGGTGGCCCGGCGCCGGTGGTCAAAGACGTCGTCGGTGCAAAGGTCCTCGCGCTGCTCGGCGACTCGGTGACGACCGACCACATCTCCCCGGCCGGTAACATCAAGGCTGACAGCCCGGCGGGCCATTACCTGCGCGAGAAAGGCGTAGAACCGCGGGACTTCAACTCCTACGGCTCGCGTCGCGGCAATCATGAAGTGATGATGCGCGGCACCTTTGCCAACATCCGCATCCGTAACGAGATGCTCGGCGGCGAAGAAGGCGGCAATACGATCTACATGCCCACCGGGGAGAAAATACCGATCTACGACGCGGCCATGCTTTATCAAGCCTCAGGCACGCCGCTGGTGGTGATTGCCGGGCAAGAATACGGCACCGGTTCGAGCCGCGACTGGGCGGCCAAGGGCACCAATCTGCTGGGTGTGAAAGCGGTCATTGCCGAAAGTTTCGAACGGATTCACCGTTCCAATCTGGTGGGCATGGGCGTGTTGCCCTTGCAGTTCAAGCTGGATCAAAACCGCAAGAGCCTGAACCTGACCGGCAAGGAGACGCTGGATATTCTGGGTTTGACAGGCGTCGAGCTGACACCGCGGATGAACCTGACGCTGGTGATCACCCGTGAAGACGGCAGCCGCGAGAAAATCGAGGTGCTGTGCCGGATCGATACCCTTAACGAGGTGGAGTACTTCAAATCAGGGGGGATTTTGCATTACGTGTTGCGGCAGTTGATTGCCTCGTAACAGCCTGCTGACACAGACACCGCCTTCGGGCGGTGTTTTTGTTTGTGTGCTGCTTATAATCGCCCCCCTCGCAACATCCACTGATCTGCGGCCGACTCGGCTGGTGGGCCGGGATCACTGTCGTGCTGGGTTGGCGGCCGCCATCGCCACCCATTTCGGCTCGAACTTGCTGCACTTCGGCCTGTTCACCTATCCGATGCTCGCCGGCTGACGCAATGGCCGTTTTGCGACGCAATGCTGATTACTGAAAAAAAATTTCAACTAATTCCTGACAGCGCCGACAACCAGTCAAAGCCTTGCGGATTGAAACTGCCATGCGTAACAACCAACCCAATACACAACGCGAACGGACCTTCCCGGCTCAGCAACGGTTGATTTCCACCACCGATGCCAAAGGCGTGATCACCTACTGCAACGATGCGTTCGTCGAGATCAGCGGGTTTTCTCGTGAAGAGCTGATCCGTGCGCCGCATAACCTGGTCCGTCACCCTGACGTTCCGGCCGCGGTGTTCGCGCACATGTGGGGCACACTGAAACAAGGCTTGCCATGGATGGGCATCGTCAAGAATCGCTGCAAAACCGGTGATCACTACTGGGTTAACGCCTACGTCACACCGGTTTTCGACGGCAACCAGGTGGTCGGTTACGAGTCGGTGCGAATCAAACCCACCGCCGAACAGATCCAGCGTGCCGAAGCACTCTACCAACGCATCAACCAGGGCAAGTCGGCGATTCCTTCAACAGACAAATGGCTGCCGGTGCTGCAGGACTGGCTGCCGTTCATTCTGGTCAGCCAACTGAGCTTCATGATCGGTGCGTCGCTCAACTCCCAATGGGGTTTTGCGTTGGCCGCCGGTCTCTCTGTGCCATTGGGCTTGCTGGGTTTGAGCTGGCAACAGCGCGGCCTCAAGCGTCTGCTGCAACTGGCCGGACAGACGACCTCCGACCCGCTGATCGCGCAGATGTACACCGACAGCCGTGGCGCTCAAGCACGTCTGGAGATGTCGATCCTCAGCCAGGAAGCCCGCCTGAAAACCTGCCTGACCCGTCTGCAGGACACCGCCGAGCACCTGACCGAGCAAGCGAAACAGTCCGACACCCTGGCGCACAAAAGCTCCACCGGCCTGGAACGCCAGCGCGTCGAAACCGAGCAAGTGGCCACCGCCGTCAACCAGATGGCGGCTACCACTCAAGAAGTCGCCAGCCACGTGCAACGCACTGCCGACGCCACCCAGGAAGCCAATCGCCTCACCGGTCGCGGCCGCGACATCGCCGGGGAAACTCGCGAAGCCATCCAGCGTCTGTCGGTGGTGGTCGGTGAAACCGGTATGACCGTGAACCAACTGGCCAAGGACAGCGACGAAATCGGTGGCGTGGTCGATGTGATCAAAGGCATCGCCGACCAGACCAACCTGCTGGCCTTGAACGCCGCCATCGAAGCGGCCCGTGCCGGCGAGATGGGGCGTGGGTTTGCGGTGGTTGCCGACGAAGTCCGTCAACTGGCGCAACGCACCAGCGAATCCACCGGGCAGATCCACGCGCTGATCGCCAAGCTCCAGCAAACCGCCAGCACCGCGGTGCAAACCATGGAAGCCGGGCATCGCCAGGCCGAAGAAGGTGTGGCGCGGGTACTGGAAGCGGACCAGGCACTGGTGGGGATCAGCGAAGCGGTGGCCAACATCACCGACATGACTACCCAGATTGCCGCCGCAACCGAAGAGCAAAGCGCTGTCGCCGAAGAAATCAGCCGCAACATCAGCAACATCTCGCAACTGGCGGATCAGACGTCGGAACAGGCTCAACACTCGGCGTTGTTGAGTGAAGAGCTGACGAAGACGGCGAATACTCAGTATTCGTTGGTGGAGCGGTTTAACCGCTGATCGTCCTGATCGTTCCCACGCAGAGCGTGGGAACGATCGCTTAACCAAGGAAATCAGCTACCTTTTGCGCCGCAGCTTCCAAATGCTGCTCATGCGTAAACCCCGAAGCCTTCAACGGCTTCAAGTCATGATCCCCCGCCACCAGCCAGAACACCTCGATACTCGGTGCCAACGTATAAGCCTCGACGGCCTCACGATTCCCCAGCGCATCCCGCTCACCCTGCACTATCAACGTCGGTGTCTTGAGCGCGGCCAGATGCTCGACCCGAGGTTTCTCCGGTTTGCCCACCGCATAAAACGGATAACCCAGACACACCAACCCATCCACCCCTAACTCATCGGCCAGTAAACTCGCCATCCGCCCGCCCATGGACTTGCCGCCAATGGCCAGACGTCCAGCGACATGGCGTCGCACCACGGCATACACCTCACGCCAGCACTCCAGCAACTTTGGCGCAGGGTTCGGTGGACGTTTTCCACCATCGATGCGCCGTTGTGCCATGTAGGGAAACTCGAAGCGCAGCACATTGACGCCTTGAGCAGCAAGGCGCGCAGCCACGTCGTTCATCCAGCCACTGTCCATCGGTGCACCGGCACCGTGAGCCAGAATCAGCGTCGTCGATGACGGCGCCGAGGCGGCGTCCCACAGCCAGCCATGTTCCGCCACACACTGCGCCCATTGACCCCCGTCAATACTGGCCTTGTGCTCTTTGTCCATGCTTGCCTCGCTTTTAGTCTGCCTATAACTCCAGGCGAAGGGAGCGTCTGCCTTGCGCAAACGCCTTTCACTTCGGCTGAACCGTGGATGGGGAACCATGAACACTTCTATCAGTACCGCCTACAACTACAAGGTGGTCCGCCAATTCGCCATTATGACGGTGGTGTGGGGCATCGTCGGCATGGGCCTCGGGGTTTTTCTCGCGGCTCAATTGGTCTGGCCTGAACTTAACTTCAATCTGCCGTGGACCAGCTTCGGGCGTCTACGCCCGCTGCACACCAACGCAGTGATCTTCGCTTTTGGCGGCTGCGCCTTGTTTGCGAGTTCTTTCTATTCGGTGCAACGTACTTGCCAGACCCAGCTGTTCGCGCCGAAAATTGCCGCGTTTTGCTTCTGGGGTTGGCAAGTGGTGATCCTGCTGGCGGCCATCAGCTTGCCGCTGGGTTACACCAGCTCCAAGGAATACGCCGAGCTGGAATGGCCGATCGACATTTTGATCACCATCGTCTGGGTCGCTTACGCCGTGGTGTTCTTCGGCACGCTGGCGACGCGCAAGACCAAGCACATCTACGTCGGCAACTGGTTCTTCGGTGCATTCATCATCACCGTGGCGATTCTGCACATCGTCAACAACCTTGAGCTGCCGGTGAGTTTCACCAAGTCCTACTCGGTGTATGCCGGTGCGACCGATGCCATGGTTCAGTGGTGGTACGGGCACAACGCCGTAGGCTTTTTCCTTACCGCCGGTTTCCTCGGGATGATGTACTACTTCGTGCCGAAACAGGCCGAGCGTCCGGTGTATTCCTACCGCTTGTCGATCGTGCACTTCTGGGCGCTGATCACCCTGTACATCTGGGCCGGCCCGCACCACTTGCACTACACCGCGCTGCCGGACTGGGCGCAGTCGCTGGGCATGGTGATGTCGCTGATCCTGCTCGCGCCAAGCTGGGGCGGGATGATCAACGGCATGATGACGCTCTCGGGCGCCTGGCATAAGTTGCGCAGCGACCCGATCCTGCGCTTCCTCGTGGTCTCGCTGGCGTTCTACGGCATGTCGACCTTCGAAGGGCCGATGATGGCCATCAAAACGGTCAACGCGCTGTCTCACTACACCGACTGGACCATCGGCCACGTTCACGCTGGCGCCCTAGGCTGGGTAGCGATGATCTCCATCGGCGCGCTGTACCACATGATCCCGAAAATCTTTGGCCGCACGCAGATGCACAGCATCGGCCTGATCAACGCGCACTTCTGGCTCGCCACCATCGGCACCGTGCTGTACATCGCTTCGATGTGGGTCAACGGCATCGCTCAGGGCCTCATGTGGCGCGCAGTCAATGAAGACGGCACGCTGACCTACTCCTTCGTCGAAACCCTGGTGGCCAGCCACCCAGGCTTCGTCGTGCGACTGGTGGGCGGTGCGATCTTCTTCAGCGGCATGTTGCTGATGGCCTACAACACCTGGCGCACCGTGCGGGCCTCACAGCCTGCCGAAGTCGCCGCTGCCGCGCAGATCGCCTGAGGAGGCCGCCATGAAACACGAAACAATCGAGAAAAACGTCGGCCTGCTGATGTTGTTGATGGTGCTGGCCGTGAGCATTGGCGGCCTGACCCAGATCGTCCCGCTGTTCTTCCAGGACGTGACCAATAAGCCGGTGGAAGGCATGAAGCCCTACACCGCGCTGCAACTGGAAGGTCGCGACCTCTACATCCGCGAAGGCTGCGTCGGCTGCCATTCGCAGATGATCCGCCCGTTTCGCGCCGAGACCGAACGCTACGGCCACTACTCGGTGGCCGGTGAAAGTGTCTGGGATCACCCATTCCTGTGGGGCTCGAAACGTACCGGTCCGGACCTGGCTCGGGTCGGCGGTCGCTACTCCGAAGACTGGCACCGCGCGCATTTGTACAACCCGCGCAACGTGGTGCCGGAATCGAAAATGCCCGGCTATCCGTGGCTCGTGGACAATCAACTCGACAGCAGCCACACCGAAAGCAAGATCAAGGCGATGCGCACCCTCGGCGTGCCGTACACCGACGACGACATCGCAGGCTCAGTCGCCTCGCTCAAGGGCAAGACCGAAATGGATGCACTGGTCGCTTACCTGCAAGTGCTTGGCACATCCATCAAGAGCAAGAGGTGAGTCATGGCCATGTTCTTTGGAATAAGTAGCGAATTGAGCAGTGGAATGATCCGCGGCCTGGGCACGGTCGTGGTGTTCGTGGCCTTTGTCGGCCTGACGCTCTGGGTGTTCAATGGCAAGCGCAATCCGGAATTTGCCGAAGCGCGTTTGCTGCCGTTCGCCGACGAGCCGCAGCCTGACAGCGTCATCACCCAAGAACCTGCAACAACAAGGAGTACCCGGCCATGACCACCTTCTGGAGTACGTGGATCTGCGTACTGACCATCGGCAGCCTGATCGGCCTGACCTGGCTGCTGATCGGCACCCGCAAGGGCGAAACCAAGGGCAGCGTCGACCAGACCATGGGCCACAGCTTCGACGGCATCGAGGAGTACGACAACCCGCTGCCGCAGTGGTGGTTCATGCTGTTCGCCGGCACGCTGGTGTTTGCCGTGGGCTATCTGGTGCTTTACCCAGGGCTGGGCAACTGGAAAGGCGTTCTGCCGGGTTACGAGGACGGGTGGACCGGCGTCCACGAGTGGGAAAAGGAAATGGCCAAGTCGGATGCGAAGTTCGGACCGATCTTCGCCAAATTCGCGGCGATGCCCGTGGAAGAAGTGGCCAAGGATCCGCAAGCGCTGACAATGGGCGGTCGCCTGTTTGCCTCCAATTGCGCGGTCTGCCACGGCTCTGATGCCAAGGGCGCCTTTGGCTTCCCGAACCTGGCTGACAACAGCTGGCGCTGGGGCGGTCATGCCGACACCATCAAAGCCACGATCATGGGCGGTCGTATGGCCGCGATGCCGGCCTGGGGTGAAATCCTCGGTGACGCCGGAGTGAAGAATGTCGCGGCGTATGTGCGGCATGACCTGGCCGGCCTGCCGTTGCCTGCCGACAGCGGTGCCGATCTGCACGCCGGACAGCAAGCGTTCAGTACCCTGTGTGTAGCCTGTCATGGGGCAAACGGCCAGGGCACTGAAGCCATGGGCGCGCCGAATCTGACGCAACCAGCCGGTTTTATCTATGGAACAGGCCTGACGCAGCTTGAACAAACGATTCGTCATGGCCGCCAGGGCCATATGCCGGCGCAGAACGAACTACTCGGTAACGACAAGGTGCAACTGCTGGCCGCTTACGTTTACAGCTTGTCTCAGGGTCTGAGCACCGAGCGTTTGCAGGCTGAAGGCAAACACGAATAAATCTCGACCGCTCTGCTGCCGCATTCTCCCGGATGCGGCAGTTCCCTGCCCCTTTGCGACCCATTGTCGCACCCTCCGTTAGTCCTCCTTTCAGTTCCCCAGATTCGGGGCTAAGCTTGCTCCGATGCGGACTGGCGTGAGCCGGTTCCAGGTCGACCCAACCCGATGTGTTTGACGAATCTGCTCGATGACAAGCCGCAAAGGCTGGTAGATACCGGCTGTCCTGCCAATTGCCATCTGTCACCCGATCGTTGGGTTTGAACACACCTCGTTACATCCGACCTGAACCCCTCACCAATTTCGTCTGCCGCGACATTTTGCCCTTGGGCAATTTTGTCCCTACGCGGCGCATGGAAAGGCCGCAGAATCAGCTTTTGAAAGCATTGACCCAGGTCATGGCGCGTTGCAATGACCCCTCGCTTTCTCCATACTTGCGGCCGATTTTTACTCCTAATAAAACACCCAAACCGTGGAACCTTAGAATGAGCACAGCAATCAGCCCGACTGCTTATAACTATAAGGTAGTCCGCCAGTTCGCCATCATGACGGTGGTCTGGGGGATCCTTGGCATGGGGCTCGGTGTCTTCATTGCCTCGCAACTGGTCTGGCCGGAGTTGAACTTCGGTCTGGAATGGACGAGCTTTGGACGCCTGCGCCCGTTGCACACCAACCTGGTGATTTTCGCCTTCGGTGGTTGTGCACTGTTTGCCACTTCTTATTACGTCGTGCAGCGAACCTGCCAAACGCGACTGATTTCCGACAGTCTCGCGGCCTTCACCTTTTGGGGTTGGCAAGCGGTGATCGTCGGCGCAGGCATTTCCTTGCCGCTGGGCTACACCACGTCCAAGGAATACGCTGAACTGGAATGGCCTATCGCCATTTTGCTGGCCATTGTCTGGATCACCTACGCCGTGGTGTTCTTCGGCACCATCACCAAGCGCAACACCAAGCACATCTATGTGGGTAACTGGTTCTACGGTGCCTTCATCGTTGTGACGGCGATGCTGCACATCGTCAACCACGCTTCCCTGCCGGTCAGCTTGTTCAAGTCCTACTCGGCCTACGCCGGTGCGACTGACGCGATGATCCAGTGGTGGTACGGCCACAACGCGGTGGGTTTCTTCCTGACCACCGGCTTCCTGGGAATGATGTACTACTTCGTTCCGAAGCAGGCCGAGCGTCCGATCTACTCCTATCGTCTGTCGATCGTGCACTTCTGGGCGCTGATCACCCTGTACATCTGGGCCGGTCCGCACCACCTGCACTACACCGCTCTGCCGGACTGGGCTCAGTCGCTGGGTATGGCAATGTCGATCATCCTGCTGGCGCCAAGCTGGGGCGGCATGATCAACGGCATGATGACCCTGTCGGGCGCCTGGCATAAGCTGCGCACCGACCCGATCCTGCGCTTCCTCGTTGTATCGCTGGCCTTCTACGGCATGTCGACCTTCGAAGGCCCGATGATGGCCATCAAGACCGTCAACTCACTGTCTCACTACACTGACTGGACCATCGGCCACGTGCACGCCGGTGCGTTGGGCTGGGTGGCGATGATCTCGATCGGCGCCATCTACCACATGATCCCGAAACTGTTCGGTCGTGTGCAGATGCACAGCATCGGCCTGATCAACACGCACTTCTGGCTCGCGACCATCGGTACCGTTCTGTACATCGCTTCGATGTGGGTCAACGGCATCACCCAAGGTCTGATGTGGCGTGCAATCAACGACGACGGCACCCTCACCTACTCGTTCGTCGAAGCGCTGCAAGCCAGCCATCCTGGTTTCATCGTTCGCGCCCTGGGCGGTGCGTTCTTTGCCAGCGGCATGTTGTTCATGGCCTACAACGTATGGCGTACCGTACGTGCCTCGAACCCGGCTGAAGCCGAAGCCGCGGCTCAGATTGCTGTAGTTGGAGCTCACTGATGAAGCATGAAGCAGTCGAGAAGAACATTGGCCTGCTGGCCTTCTTCATGGTTATCGCCGTCAGCATCGGCGGCTTGACCCAGATCGTTCCGCTGTTTTTCCAGGACGTCACCAACAAGCCGGTCGAAGGCATGAAGCCTCGCACCGCCCTTGAACTGGAAGGCCGCGACATCTACATCGCCAACGGTTGTGTCGGCTGCCACTCGCAGATGATCCGCCCGTTCCGTGCTGAAACCGAACGATACGGCCACTATTCGGTTGCCGGTGAAAGCGTCTGGGACCACCCGTTCCTGTGGGGTTCCAAGCGTACCGGTCCGGACCTGGCCCGTGTCGGCGGTCGTTACTCCGATGACTGGCAGCGTGCGCATTTGTACAACCCGCGCAACGTGGTGCCTGAGTCGAAAATGCCGGCCTACCCGTTCCTCGTGGAAAACAAGCTCGACGGCAAAGACACCGCCAAGAAAATGGAAGTCTTGCGCACGCTCGGCGTCCCTTACACCGACGAAGACATCGCCGGTGCCCAGGATGCTGTGAAGGGCAAAACCGAAATGGACGCGCTGGTGGCCTATCTGCAAGGCCTGGGCACCATCATCAAAAGCAAACGGTGATTTAGATGGATATCGGGATGATTCGTGGCCTGGGCACCGTTGTTGTGATGGTGGCCTTCATCGGTCTGGCGTTGTGGGTGTTCAGCCCCAAGCGCAAGTCGGAGTTTGAAGACGCGACCTTGCTGCCTTTCGCGGATGATCCCGAAGCCATCAAGCACGTCGAGCAAGCTTCTAGGAGTAACAAAGAATGACTACGTTCTGGAGTCTGTACGTCACAGTCCTCAGCCTCGGCACAATCTTCACCCTGACCTGGCTGCTGCTGTCAACCCGCAAGGGCCAGCGCAGCGAAGCCACTGAAGAAACGGTTGGCCACTCCTTCGACGGGATCGAGGAGTACGACAACCCACTGCCGAAATGGTGGTTCATGCTGTTCGTGGGCACCATCATCTTCGCCCTGGGCTACCTGGTTCTGTACCCAGGCCTGGGTAACTGGAAAGGCCTGCTGCCGGGTTACAACTACCTCGATAACGACAAGCAGACCGCGTTCGCCAACGGCCAGAGCGGCTGGACCGGCGTTCACGAGTGGGAAAAGGAAATGGCCAAGTCGGACGCCAAGTTCGGCCCGATCTTCGCCAAATTCGCTTCCATGCCCATCGAAGAAGTGGCCAAGGACCCGCAAGCCCTGAAGATGGGTGGCCGTCTGTTCGCCTCCAACTGCTCGGTCTGCCACGGTTCCGATGCCAAGGGCGCTTATGGCTTCCCTAACCTGACCGACGCCGACTGGCGCTGGGGCGGCGAAGCGGAAACCATCAAGACCACCATCATGGGCGGCCGTCATGCGGTCATGCCGGCATGGGCCGAAGTCATTGGTGAGCAAGGCGTTGCCGACGTTGCCGGCTACGTGCTGACCAACCTCGATGGCCGCAAGCTGCCGGAAGGCACCAAGGCTGATCCGGTTGCCGGCCAGAAGCTGTTCGCCGCCAACTGCGCGGTGTGCCACGGCCCGGCAGGTAAAGGTACCCCCGCGATGGGCGCACCTGACCTGACCCACCCGGCCGCGTTCATCTACGGTTCGAGCTTCGCTCAACTGCAGCAGACCATCCGTTACGGCCGTCAAGGCCAGATGCCTGCGCAAGAACAGCTGCAAGGCAACGACAAGGTTCACTTGCTGGCGGCTTACGTTTATAGCCTGTCTCACGGTGAGAAAGCGCCGGTGGCGGACGCCCAATAAGGCAAACGCTTGATGCAATACCAAAAGCCCCGCCAGGGAACTGGCGGGGCTTTTTTTTTACTGGATGCCTGACCAGACCGATTTGACCGGTACCGTCTCTATCGTGTTGCGACTCGACCAGTCATTGTTCTCGACCCTATTGACGTGCAAGGCCTTGCGATCCTCGGAAAAGCTGGCGATCAGGTAGGTCTGCTGCGACGCGCCACCGCTGAGAAAGACCGGAACCTTGCCGTAGTACCACGAACTCCTGAAGCTGCCCGCATCGCTATGGTAATGACCGGCAAACACAGCCGTGACGCCATACTGATTAATGATCCGGTTGAAACGCTCGACCTGCTGCGGGTTGCCCCAGCGATCGGGCTCATGCAGGTTGACGATGATGATGTAGCCCTGTGCTCGTGCGAGCCGCAAATCAGTCTCCAGCCAGTCCAGCGCCTGAGTGATGCGGAACGAGGTCGGATTAAGAAAGTGCGAGATTTCCACCTCGTACGTCGGTTCATTGTTGAGTTGCACCATATGAACATCGCCGACCGTAGTTGAATACGCCAGGCTGCCGTTATATTTATTAACCAGACCGCCACCACTCACGCGCAAATCAAAGTTATCTACTTTGCCCCAGTGATGTTCCTTGTAATCGACAATGCTCCCAGCCGCACAACTTTCAGAAAAACAATCACCCACGTTATTTTTATAATCGTGATTACCCAAGCCATACAAGAAATCTTTTCCGAAGTACTTATTCAGTGCCGTCCGAATATACGAACGCTCGGAAATATGCCCGAAGGCAGTCATATCACCATTGATCATCAAGGGCACAGGCCCCTGACCGGCGTGCCGTCCGCGGAAATCCGCGATATTGGCAAACTGGCTTTCGATCAGCCCTTGGGAACGCTTGTCACGGTCCGATGCCGATTGCTCTTCACCACTGTCGGACTTCTCCGTCCAAGGGTATTGCGGGTCAGAGGCAAAGACCATATGACGAGGTGCGTTTTCAATAGAATGCGCAGCAGGCGCCATCGACAACACCCATAGACACGCAAGAAAACCTGCGCGCTTCTTGATATTCATAGAATTCCGTTTCCGTTAATAACTGATAGATGCACCACAACTTTGCAGCGCACTCGCCACAACTTATTCGAAGAACACAAAAACCACAAACATCACATCCAAGCCAATTAAATTAATATATTTCCGCCCCCCAATACTTGAGACTAACAACTGGCGATTATTGTTTGTAATGTTTCTGTGGAGCAGGACATGCCGACATGGATGGTGGTCACGGGCAACGTGTCGGATTCCAGGCGAGTGGCGTTGCGCTGCTCAACCCTTTGAATGATTGATCCCCAAGTCGGGAAAACCGTCCATAATTCACAAGTCAATTGATTCAAGTCATTACACCGTCAGTAGATTTCCACCAACGTGACCAAAGGTCGCACCCTTGAGCCAGAGCGACAGGCGTATCATTGCGCCACTGCAACACCTCTTTTTGACCGCGGTCGGCATGTACTGACCGAGGCATTTTTCCACTGCCGTGGGATGCAATGATGAGCAACCAGATTCCGGTACACGACGTCACACCTGCCAAGAACAACAGCGTCGACCTCTACGCCTCTCGAGAAAAAATCTACACCCGCGCCTTCACCGGTCTGTTCCGCAACCTGCGGATGATGGGCGGTGCCGGGCTGTTTCTGCTGTATTTCGGTACGGTCTGGCTGAGCTGGGGCGGCCATCAGGCCGTCTGGTGGAACCTGCCGGAGCGCAAATTCTTCATCTTTGGCGCAACCTTCTGGCCTCAGGACTTCATCCTGCTCTCGGGGATCCTGATCGTCAGCGCCTTCGGCCTGTTCTTCATTACCGTGTACGCCGGGCGAGTCTGGTGCGGCTATACCTGCCCACAGAGTGTCTGGACCTGGATTTTCATGTGGTGCGAGAAGGTCACCGAAGGCGACCGCAACCAGCGCATCAAGCTCGACAAAGCGCCCATGAGCGCCAACAAATTCTTGCGCAAACTCAGCAAACACTCGATGTGGCTGTTGATTGGCTTCGTGACCGGCATGACCTTCGTGGGTTACTTCTCGCCCATTCGCGAACTGACCATCGACTTCTTCACCGGTGAAGCCGACGGCTGGTCGTATTTCTGGGTCGGCTTCTTCACCCTCGCCACCTACGGCAATGCCGGCTGGTTGCGCGAGCAGGTGTGCATTTACATGTGCCCGTACGCGCGCTTCCAGAGTGTGATGTTCGACAAAGACACCCTGATCGTTTCCTACGACCCGCGTCGTGGTGAAAGCCGCGGTCCGCGCAAGAAAGGCGTCGACTACAAGGCCATGGGCCTGGGCGACTGCATCGACTGCACCATGTGCGTCCAGGTTTGCCCGACCGGTATCGACATCCGCGACGGCCTGCAAGTCGAATGCATCGGCTGTGCGGCCTGCATCGATGCCTGCGACAGCATCATGGACAAAATGGATTACCCGCGCGGCCTGATCAGTTACACCACCGAGCACAACCTGTCCGGGCAAAAAACCCATAAACTGCGCCCGCGCCTGATCGGCTATGCCACGGTGCTGCTGGCGATGATCGCTTTGCTGATGACCGCGTTCTTCATGCGTTCGCTGGTCGGTTTCGACGTCAGCAAGGACCGCGTGCTGTACCGTGAGAACGCCGAAGGCCGGATCGAAAACGTCTACAGCCTGAAGATCATGAACAAGGATCAACGCGACCACACCTACCTGCTCGAAGCCGCTGGCCTGCCGGACCTCAAACTGCAAGGCAAGCGCGAGATCAAGGTCGCCGCCGGTGAGATTTTCAGCCAGCCCGTCGAACTGTCCATCGCTCCGGAAAAACTGCCATCGAGCACCAACGAGGTGAAATTCATCCTCAAGGATGCCGATGACAACAACGTCCACATTGAAGCCAAGAGCCGATTCATCGGCCCACAAGTTCGTTGAGAGAAGTGATCATGCCCGCACCAACTGCCGCAAGTCCCTGGTACAAGCACCTTTGGCCGTGGATCATCATCGCCATCCTGGCGTGCTCCGTGACGCTGACCTTGTCCATGGTGACGATCGCGGTGAAAAACCCGGATAACCTGGTCAACGACAACTATTACGAGGCCGGCAAAGGCATCAACCGCTCCCTCGACCGTGAACTGCTGGCGCAGACCCTGCTGCTGCGCGCCAGCGTTCATCTGGACGACGTGACCGGCGAAGTCGATTTGCGCCTGAGCGGCAACAGCCAACCCAAAACCCTGGAGCTGAACCTGATCTCGCCGACCCAGCCCGAGAAGGATCGCAAGATCACCCTGGCGCGCAGCGAAACCGAACAGGGCCGCTACATTGGCCAGTTGAGCGACAAGGTCGACGGTCGCCGCTTTGTAGAACTGCTGGGCGTACAGGACGACAAGACCTGGCGCATGTTCGAAGAAGAACAGGTCAGCCATGACAAGGATTTGCTGCTGGGTGATGAGCCGCTGCAGGGTGCGGAAGACCTGAAGAAGTAAGCCTTACCCTGATCGTTCCCACGCTCTGCGTGGGAACGCAGCCAGGGACGCTCCGCGTCCCAGCCGAAGCGGACGCGGAGCGTCCGGGGAGGCATTCCCACGCAGAGCGTGGGAACGATCATCGGACAACGCCTCATGACCACCCAACTTTCCTGCTACCACTGCGCCCTGCCCGTCCCGGCCGGCAGCCGCTTCACCGCTGCCGTCCTCGGTGAAGCCCGCGAGTTCTGCTGCCCGGGTTGCCAGGCCGTGGCCGAAGCAATCGTGGCTGGCGGCCTGGAAAGCTATTACCAGCATCGCAGCGAGTCATCGGCCAACCCCGAAGCGCTGCCGGTGCAGTTGGTGGACGAACTGGCGCTGTACGACCGCGCCGATGTACAAGCACCCTTCGTCCGCCACGAAGGCGACCTTGCCGAAACCACTCTGTTGATGGAAGGCATCAGTTGCGCGGCTTGCGGCTGGTTGATCGAGAAACACCTGCGCGGCTTGCCGGCGGTGGCCGAAGCGCGCCTGAACCTGTCCAACCATCGCCTGCACGTGCGCTGGGCCGATGCGCAACTGCCGCTGAGCCAGGTACTCAGCGAATTGCGCCACATCGGTTACGCCGCGCACCCGTATCAAGCCGACCGCGCCAGCGAACAACTGGCCAGCGAAAACCGCCTGGCCCTGCGCCAACTCGGCGTGGCCGGGCTGCTGTGGTTCCAGGCGATGATGGCGACCATGGCCACCTGGCCGGAATTCAACATTGATCTCAGCCCCGAGCTGCACACTATCCTGCGCTGGGTCGCGTTATTTCTCACCACCCCGATCGTGTTCTACAGCTGCGCGCCATTCTTCAAAGGCGCGATGCGCGATTTGCGCACCCGCCACCTGACCATGGACGTCTCGGTCTCGCTGGCGATTGGCAGTGCTTATATCGCCGGGATCTGGACTTCGATCACCGGCGTCGGAGAACTGTATTTCGATGCGGTGGGCATGTTCGCGCTGTTCCTGCTGGCCGGACGGTATCTGGAACGCCGTGCCCGCGAACGCACCGCCGCCGCCACCGCGCAACTGGTCAACCTGTTGCCCGCCTCGTGTCTGCGCCTGAATGCCGACGGCCAGAGCGATCGGATCCTGCTCAGCGAACTGCGCGTCGGCGATCAAGTGCTGGTGCATCCCGGCGCAATCCTTCCGGCTGACGGTAAGATCCTCGACGGTCAGTCGAACATCGACGAATCCCTGCTGACCGGCGAATACCTGCCACAGCCGCGCACACCGGGCGATGCCGTCACCGCCGGCACCCTGAATGTCGAAGGTGCATTGACCGTGGAAGTCCTGGCGCTGGGGCAAGACACCCGACTGTCCGCCATCGTCCGCCTGCTGGACCGTGCTCAGGCCGAGAAGCCGCGACTGGCGGAAATAGCCGACCGCGCCGCGCAATGGTTCCTGCTGCTATCGCTGATTGCCGCTGCCGTCATCGGCCTGATCTGGTGGGAACTGGATTCGTCGCGGGCCTTCTGGATTGTGTTGGCAATGCTCGTTGCGACATGCCCGTGTGCCTTGTCCCTCGCCACGCCGACCGCCCTCACTGCCGCCACCGGAACACTGCACAAACTCGGTTTGCTGCTGACTCGCGGTCATGTGCTGGAAGGCCTGAACCAGATCGACACGGTGATTTTCGACAAGACCGGCACGCTCACCGAAGGGCGCTTGGCGTTGCGCTCAATCCGCCCGCTCGGCGCACTCAACAGCGATCAGTGCCTGAGCCTGGCCGCTGCTCTGGAAAACCGCTCTGAACATCCGATCGCCCGCGCATTTGGCCGCGCGCCGCTCGCTGCCGAAGAAGTCCACAGCACACCAGGGCTAGGCCTCGAAGGGTTGGTCGGTGAGCAACGCCTGCGCATCGGCCAACCGGGTTTTGTCTGTGAACTCAGTGGCGCTGCCGTGCCGTTGATGCCGGATGAAGCCGGTCAATGGCTGTTGCTCGGCGACAACCAGGGGCCGTTGGCATGGTTTGTTCTCGACGACCGTTTGCGTGCCGACGCACCCGCGCTACTCGCCGCCTGCAAGTCTCGCGGCTGGCGCACGCTGTTGTTGTCCGGTGACAGCTCGCCGATGGTCGCCAGTGTCGCCGCGGAACTCGGCATCGATGAAGCCCGTGGCGGCTTACGTCCGGACGACAAATTGCAGGTCCTGCAACAGCTCCACAAGGAAGGCCGTAAGGTGTTGATGCTCGGTGACGGCGTCAACGACGTGCCAGTGCTGGCCGCCGCCGACATCAGCGTGGCCATGGGTTCGGCCACCGACCTGGCGAAAACCAGCGCCGACGCGGTATTGCTGTCGAACCGCCTCGACGCACTGGTACAAGCCTTCAGCCTGGCGCGGCGCACCCGTCGGGTAATCATCGAGAACCTGCTGTGGGCCGGGCTGTACAATGGCCTTATGTTGCCGTTCGCTGCCCTCGGCTGGATCACTCCGGTGTGGGCCGCGGTCGGCATGTCCATCAGTTCGTTGACCGTGGTGCTGAACGCTCTGCGCCTGACTCGCATGCCAAAGACGCCTGCGGTCAGCGCCACGCCAGAAACCCGCCCGCTGCCGGCCTGAGCCGCGTGGGCATGGAGTCCAGATGCCAGCTCTCTATGTGATGATCCCGGCCGCGCTGCTGATCGTGGCCATCGCTATTTACATCTTCTTCTGGGCAGTCGACAGCGGTCAGTACGATGACCTCGACGGCCCGGCCCACAGCATTCTGTTCGACGACCAGGACCCTAACCACAAGGCGGCCGTCGACGAAGCCAGCGGCCATCCGGCCAAACCGGACGACAAGGCCCCTCCCCATGCTTGAGTTGGCGCCGCTGCTGGTGTCTGCGGTGATTCTCGGTCTGCTCGGTGGCGGGCATTGCCTGGGCATGTGCGGCGGTTTGATGGGCGCGCTGACCCTGGCGATTCCCAAAGAACAACGCAGCCGACGCTTTCGGCTGCTGCTGGCCTACAACCTGGGGCGAATTCTCAGCTATGCAACGGCCGGCCTGCTGATCGGCCTGGCCGGCTGGGCGGTGGCCAACAGCCCGGCGGCGATGTTCATGCGCGTCATCGCCGCATTGCTGTTGGTCGCCATGGGCTTGTACCTCGCCGGTTGGTGGAGCGGCCTGACCCGCATCGAAAGCCTCGGTCGCGGCCTGTGGCGGCATATCCAGCCGGTTGCCAATAAACTGCTGCCGGTGTCGAGTGTACCCCGTGCGTTGCTGCTGGGCGCGCTCTGGGGCTGGTTGCCGTGCGGGTTGGTTTACAGCACGTTGCTGTGGTCGGCGAGTCAGGGCAATGCGCTGGACAGTGCGCTTTTGATGCTCGCGTTCGGGCTGGGCACCTGGCCAGTGTTGCTCGCCACAGGGCTGGCGGCTGAGCGGGTCACGGCGTTGTTGCGCAAGCGTAGCGTGCGCATGACTGGCGGATTACTGGTGATTCTGTTCGGCATCTGGACCTTGCCGGGACCGCATCAGCATTGGCTCATGGGCCACTAAATTTGCGGCGCGCCCCTGTAGCAGCTGCCGAAGGCTGCGTTCGGCGGCGAAGCCGTCGTAAACCCTCCACCGCAGATCCCCGGATCAACCGCGTGCACCGTATTGGCGAGGACTGCGTCCTCGAACGCAGCCTTCGGCAGCTGCTTCAGGTTCACGCTGCCCACCCGACCAACTTTGATGCAAATCAAGATGCCCCACCGCGCCTCCCCATAGACTCGCTGACACTGCCAGCCTATCCGGGGGAATGCCCGCATGTTGCTCGACGCCATTCGTTGGGATACCGATCTGATCCGCCGTTATGACCTGGCGGGACCGCGTTACACCTCGTACCCGACCGCCGCGCAATTCGACGGTCATGTCGGTACCTTCGACCTCTTCCATGCACTGCGCGAAAGCCGTAAGGCCCTGCGTCCGTTGTCGCTGTACGTGCATGTGCCGTTCTGCGCGAACATTTGCTACTACTGCGCCTGCAACAAAGTCATCACCAAGGATCGCGGCCGGGCCCTGCCCTATTTGCAGCGTCTGGAGCAGGAAATCCAGTTGATCGCCTGCCACCTCGACCCCGCGCAGGAAGTCGAGCAACTGCATTTCGGCGGCGGCACCCCGACCTTTCTCAATCACGATGAACTGCGCCAGTTGATGGCCCAGTTGCGCAAAAGCTTCAACTTGCTGGACGACGATTCCGGCGACTACGGCATCGAAATCGACCCTCGCGAAGCCGACTGGTCGACCATGGGCCTGCTCCGTGAACTGGGCTTCAATCGGGTCAGTATCGGCCTGCAAGACCTCGACCCGGCGGTGCAACGGGCGGTCAATCGCCTGCAAAGCCTGGAAGAAACCCGCGCGGTGATCGACGCTGCCCGCACGCTGCAGTTTCGCTCGATCAACATTGACCTGATCTACGGCTTGCCGAGACAGACGCCCGAGAACTTCGCCCACACCGTCGATGAAGTCATCAACCTGCAACCGGACCGCCTCTCGGTGTTCAACTACGCGCACCTGCCAGAACGCTTCATACCGCAACGACGAATCAACAGCGACGAACTGCCGACACCGGCGCAGAAACTGGAAATACTCCAGGGCACGATCGAGCAGCTGACCAAGGCCGGTTACCGCTACATCGGCATGGACCACTTCGCGCTGCCCGACGATGAACTGGCGATTGCTCAGGAAGAATCGACCCTGCAACGCAACTTCCAGGGTTACACCACCCACGGCCATTGCGACTTGATTGGCCTGGGCGTCTCCGCCATCAGCCAGATCGGCGACTTGTATTGCCAGAACAGCAGCGACCTGAATCAGTACCAGAACACGTTGGCCAGCGCGCAGCTGGCCACCAGCCGTGGTCTGCTGTGCACCACCGATGACCGGCTGCGACGTGCGGTCATCCAACAACTGATCTGCACTTTCAGCCTGGAATTCGCCCAGATCGAACAAGCCTTCAACATCGACTTTCAGGGCTACTTCGGCGAACTCTGGCCACAGTTGCAGGGAATGGCCGACGATGGACTGATAGAGCTTGATAACGAACGGATTACTGTACAGCCCGCCGGACGATTGCTGGTGCGTTCGGTGTGCAGGGTGTTCGACGCGTACCTGGAGCAGCAAAATCGCCAGCGGTTTTCACGGGGGATCTAGCAATCACCTCACTGCCGGTCTACGAAACGCTGATTTACGACCCTGCGACAAAATCGTCGCGTGCCTGAACGTCCTCCCGTGGGTTACCCTTACGGCTTATGTGTGTTTTCCCACAAGGATTGAAGAAATGTCCGAGCCAGTAAAACTGCGCGCTCATAACCAGGCCCATTGCAAGGATTGCAGCCTGGCCCCCCTTTGCTTGCCACTTTCTTTGAATCTGGAAGACATGGATGCGCTGGACGAAATCGTTAAACGTGGCCGCCCGCTGAAAAAAGGCGAATTCCTGTTCCGCCAGGGCGACACGTTCGATTCCGTTTATGCAGTACGCTCTGGCGCCCTGAAGACCTTCAGCCTGAGCGATGGCGGCGAAGAACAACTCACCGGTTTCCACCTGCCGAGTGAACTGGTCGGTCTGTCGGGCATGGACACCGAAAAACACCCGGTCTCGGCGCAAGCCATGGAAACCACATCGGTGTGTGAAATCCCTTTCGAACGCCTCGACGAACTGGCGCTGCAACTGCCGCAACTGCGTCGTCAGTTGATGCGCGTGATGAGTCGCGAGATTCGCGACGACCAGCAAATGATGTTGCTGCTGTCGAAGAAAACCGCCGACGAGCGCATCGCCACGTTTCTGGTCAACCTGTCGGCCCGTTTCCGCGCCCGGGGGTTCTCGGCCAACCAGTTCCGCCTGAGCATGTCGCGCAACGAAATCGGTAATTACCTGGGCCTGGCGGTGGAAACCGTGTCCCGGGTATTCACTCGTTTCCAGCAAAACGAACTGATCGCCGCTGAAGGCAAGGAAATCCATATCCTCGACCCGATCCAGCTCTGCGCCCTGGCCGGCGGTTCGCTAGAAGGCTGATTTCGGCGATTGCGGCTGAGCGAAACGGTTCAGCCGCCGTTATACTGCGTCGTTTGCAGCCTGCCAGGATTCTTCGACTATGGCCTTCGACTCCTTCGACATCAAATCCCTCATACGCCCCGTGATCGACTTTCCCAAACCGGGCGTGATCTTTCGCGACATTACCCCGCTGTTCCAGTCCCCCACGGCCCTGCGTCTGGTGATGGACAGCTTTGCCCATCGTTATGTCGAGGCCGACTTCACCCATATCGGTGCGATGGACGCGCGTGGTTTTCTGATCGGTTCGGTCCTGGCCTATCAACTGAACAAGCCACTGGTGCTGTTCCGCAAGCAAGGCAAGCTGCCCGCCGACGTGCTGGCCGAGGGTTATGCGACCGAGTACGGCGAAGCGTTCCTCGAAGTCCACGCCGACAGCCTGTGCGAGGGCGATTCGGTGGTGATGTTCGATGACCTGATCGCCACGGGCGGTACGCTGATTGCGGCAGCAAACCTGATTCGACGCATGGGTGCCCGGGTTCATGAAGCGGCGGCGATCATTGATTTGCCGGAACTGGGCGGGTCGCAGCGTCTGGAAGACATGGGGATTCCGACGTTTTGCCTGACGCAGTTTGCCCTGGACGATAAGTAAGGCAGCTGGGCTTGATTGATCGTTCCCACGCTCTGCGTGGGAACGATCAGCTCACCGTAAAACTCACAGTCCCATCTGCTTACTGATGATCTCGTTCATCACTTCCCGCGTTCCGCCGCCGATCGACAAAATACGGTTATCGCGGTACAGCCGCTCCACCAGACTCTCGCGCATATAACCCAGACCACCAAGAATCTGCACCGCATCGGTAGTCATGCGATCAGCCGTGTCGGTAGCAAAATTCTTGGCCATGGAAATCTCCTTGATCACACTCTGCCCCGCCGCCATTTTCGCCGCTTGACGGTAGGTGAATTCCCGTGACACTTCCAGCGCCGTGGCCATTTCGGCAAGGCGATGCTTGAGCACCTGAAACTTGCCGATGGGTTTACCGAATGCTTCGCGTTGGCGAGCCCATTTCAGGCTCTCTTCCAGCGCAAGTTGCGCGGTCATGTTGGCCATTAGCGCCAGCGCCAGGCGTTCGCTCTGGAAGTTGCCCATGATGCAGGGGAAGCCCATGTTTTCGGCGCCGATCAGATTTCCTACAGGGACCCGGCAATCGTCGAAGAACAGCTCGGCGGTGTCCGACGCCCACCAGCCCATTTTCTTTAAGCGCCGGCCGACCGTGAAACCGGGCGTGCCCTTCTCGATCAACAGCAGGCTGATGCCACCGAAACCCGGCGCACCGGTGCGCACCGCGACGGTGTAGAAATCCGCGCGGACGCCACTGGTGATAAAGGTTTTGCTGCCGCTGACCCGGTAGACGTCGCCGTCACGCACAGCGCGGGTTTGCAGGTTGGCGACGTCAGAGCCACCACTGGGCTCGGTAACCGCCAGGGCGCTGATTTTCTCGCCGGCGAGCACCTGCGGCACAACGCGATCGCGCACTTCAGGCCTGGCCCACTTGAGGATCGGCGGCAGGCCGATGTCCAGCGAGCCGAGCCCCGCCACCAAGCCGCCGGAGCCGCAGCGCATCAGCTCTTCGCTGGCGGCGACCTTGGCGAACAGATCGCCTTCGTGGCTGCCACCCAGGGCTTCGGGATAACCGATCCCCAGAATCCCCGCCGCTCCGGCCTTTTGGTAGAGCTCACGGGGAAAGCTTTCGGCTTCTTCCCACTGGTCGATGTCCGGTAAGATCTCGCGCTCGACGAAGCGTCTGACGCTGTCGCGGACCAATTGGTGGCTGGGGTCGAAGTATTCCTGAAAGGCAGGCATCGGCAAGCTCCACTGAAGGGTCAGCGAAAGTTAACCGAGCGCTTGCTTGGTTTTCAAGAGGTGACACGGTAGAAGCTACAAAACGATCGGCTTACGCCCGGCAAACGAATGCGCCAACGTCCCACCATCCACCAATTCCAGCTCGCCGCCCAATGGCACGCCGTGGGCGATGCGCGAGGCGATCAGGCCTTTGTTGCTGAGCAATTGGGCAATGTAATGCGCTGTGGCTTCACCTTCCACGGTCGGGTTGGTCGCAAGGATGACTTCAGTGAACGTGCCCGCCTCCTCGATCCGCGCCAGCAGTTGCGGAATACCGATGGCTTCCGGCCCGAGCCCGTCGAGCGGTGACAGATGACCCTTGAGCACGAAGTAGCGACCACGGAAACCAGTCTGCTCCACCGCGTAGACGTCCATCGGTCCTTCCACCACGCAGAGCACGGTGTCGTCGCGACGGGTATCGGCGCATTGCGGGCAGAGGTCATCTTCCGTCAGCGTGCGGCACAACCGGCAATGGCCCACCCCTTCCATGGCCTGGCTCAGTGCCAGGGCCAACCGCGAGCCGCCGCTGCGATCACGCTCGAGCAACTGCAATGCCATGCGCTGGGCGGTTTTTTGACCCACACCTGGCAAAATTCGCAGGGCGTCGATCAGTTGGCGAATCAAAGGGCTGAAGCTCATGGGGAAAAGTCCGACAAAACAACGAGACGCGGTTTATACCCGCGCCTCTGTTTAGCGTCAATTACTCAGTCCTGGGCGAGCCGCACAACCAGTTTGCCGAAGTTGCGTCCTTCCAGCAGACCGATGAACGCTTCGGGCGCCTGCTCCAGGCCATCGACCACGTCTTCGCGGAACGTTACCTTGCCGTCGCGCACCCACGGCGCCATGGCACTGACGAACTCCGGCTGACGGTCGCCGTAGTCGTCGAACACGATGAAGCCCTGGATTCGCACGCGCTTGGTCAGCAGCGTGCGCTGCAATTGCGGCAGTCGATCCGGGCCGGTCGGTGCTTCGTGAGCGTTGTAGGACGCGATCAGCCCGCAGAGTGGAATTCGCGCCTTGGGCTTGAGCAGCGGCAGCACTGCATCGAACACCTTGCCGCCGACGTTTTCGAAATAAATATCGATGCCCTCGGAGCATGCCTTGGCCAATTCATCGGCGAAGTTTGGGCTCTTGTGGTCGATGCAGGCATCGAAGCCCAGCTCTTCAACCACATAACGGCATTTGTCCGCGCCACCGGCCACACCGACCACGCGCAGGCCTTTGATCTTCGCCACCTGACCGACCACCGAACCCACCGCCCCGGACGCCGCCGCAACCACCAGAGTTTCGCCAGCCTTGGGCTGGCCGATGTCCATCAGCCCCATGTAAGCGGTTAGGCCCGGCATGCCCAGCACGCCCAGCGCCATCGACGGGCTCGGCAGCCCGGGCGGCACCGGCATAATGTCGCGACCGTCGCTGATGCTGTGGCTTTGCCAGCCAGTGGCGCCAACCACCAGATCGCCTTCGTGGAATTTCGGATTCAGCGAGCGCTCGACCCGACTGACAGCGCCACCGGTCATCACTTCGCCGATTTCAACCGGTGCGGCGTAGGACGGCGCGTCACTCATGCGTCCGCGCATGTAGGGATCGAGAGACAGAAAAAGGGTCTTGAGCAGCACCTGACCGTCGGCCAGGTCCGGCAGCGCAACGCGCTCCAGGCGGAAATTCTCCGGCGTCGGCGCGCCTACCGGGCGGGACGCCAGGACAATACGTTGGTTGAGGGTCAATGCGTCTGGCATGTGAGCGTCTCCTTTGATCGATGAATTCGGCGGTATAGGGAGCAGACCGTTGTGGCGGTTTCGCGTTCGATGTTTCTGTCCACAGACTGAGTTGACTTGCCCGCGAAGGCGGCCTCCCAGGCCCCTATCCCTAATAGCCAGAAACAAAAATGCCAGGCGCGATGCCTGGCATTTTTTTTTAGCCCTTCCGACGCGCTTTAGCGAATCAGAATGGCAGTTTCATACCCGGTGGCAGTTGCATGCCAGCGGTCATGCCGGACATTTTGTCCTGGCTGTTGGCTTCGATCTTGCGCACGGCATCGTTGACGGCGGCGGCGAACACAGCCTCCAGCATCTCTTTGTCGTCTTCGCTCAAGCCTTCGACCAGGCTTGGATCGATGGTCACGCGCTTGACGTCGTGACGACCGGTCATCACCACGGTGACCATATCGCCACCGGCTTTACCGGTGACTTCGGCGTTGGCCAGCTCTTCCTGCATCTTGGCCATTTTTTCCTGCATCTGCTGTGCCTGCTTCATCAGGCCGGCCATGCCACCTTTCATCATGGGAATCACCTCAAAAGTACTTGGATAAAAACAGCGCCCGGCCCGTTCGGCCGAACGTCTTCAGTATTAGCCCTGAGTGACCAGGGTCTCGACAGGTTCAATAGTATCGTTACGGACGACCGCACCGAACTGCTGCATCATTTGCTGGATGAACGGATCACCGTGGATCGACTCTTCCGCCTCGCGCTGACGGTTCGCACGGCGCCGGGAGCCAGCCTGGGCCGGGGTTTCCTGCTCGGGCTTGATCAGCTCCATGCTCAGGTTCAGCGTACGCCCATGAAACTGATTCAACGCATCGTTCAAGCGACGCTGTTGAGTCGCGTTGAACAACGCGCTGTGGGCCGGGTCCAGGTGCATCAGCCAGTTGTCACCCTCGACGGCGATCAGCGTGCAGTTGGCGGCGATACTGCCGGTCATGCCGGAGATCGGCAGTTTCGGGAACAGCTCCAGCCATTGCAGCGCCAGACCGGTGGCCGGCATGGCGGCCGGCTCTGGCTCCGGTTCCGGTGCTGGCTCGGCGGTGTGTTCGCTGGCCAGTTCGTCGAGGTAGCTGTAGGCCGATTCCACATCCGGCTCGATGTAATCCTCGTCCAGCGGCGGCTCGTCGTCCAGGTCCATGCCCGGCGTCGCGGCATCGACTTCGGCCACCGACGGCTCTGGAATCGGCGCAGCGGCCCACTCAGGAGCGTCCAGCACCACGCTGTCGGGGGTCGGCAATGGCATCGGCGCCAATTCGGGTTGTTCGGCGGCAGTTTCCAGCACCGGCTCGACGGCGGGTTCCTGAACGACTTCGGGTTCTATCGGGTCGTTCCAGGGCAGATCGACGATTGCTTCGACCGCTACGGCCTCAACCACAGGCTCGGGCACGACGACGGGCGCAACTGGCTCAGGCGCTTGCACTGGAGCAACCACCGCCGCAACTGGCGCAGGCGCAACTGTTGCCACTGGCGGGGCAACTGCCGCAGCGACTACCGGCGCAACAACGGGCGCGGCAGCCACTGAGCGTGCGGAATCAACTGTGGCCTGGCTGATCCCCACCGGCTTTAGCGGTTGCCTCGGAGCGTCCGCGGTGTCTGCCGGTCGGAACGCGAGCATTCGCAGCAAGACCATTTCGAAACCACCGCGCGGGTCCGGCGCCAGCGGCAAGTCGCGGCGGCCGATCAGGCCCATCTGGTAATAGAACTGCACGTCTTCGGCCGGCAGCGCCTGAGCCAGCGCCAGCACCCGATCACGGTCGCCGTGACCGTTGTCGACGCCTTCAGGCAGGGCCTGGGCGATGGCGACACGGTGCAGCACGTTGAGAATTTCCGAGAGCACGCCGTTCCAGTCCGGGCCTTGTTCGGCCAGATGACGGACGGCTTCGAGCAAGGCCTTGGCGTCGCCTTCGATCAGCGCATGCAGAACGTCGTAGACCTGACCGTGATCGAGCGTGCCGAGCATCGCCCGTACGTCGGCAGCCATGACTTTGCCTTCACCGAAGGCGATCGCCTGGTCGGTCAGGCTCATGGCGTCGCGCATCGAACCGTCAGCAGCACGGCCCAACAGCCACAGCGCGTCGTCCTCGAACGGCACGTTCTCGACACCCAGCACGTGGGTCAAATGCTCGACCACCCGCTCCGGCGTCATGTTCTTCAGAGAGAACTGCAGGCACCGCGAAAGAATCGTTGCAGGAAGTTTCTGCGGATCGGTGGTCGCCAGGATGAACTTGACGTAGGGCGGCGGCTCTTCAAGGGTTTTCAACAGCGCATTGAAGGAATGGCTGGAAAGCATGTGCACTTCGTCGATCAGGTAGACCTTGAAGCGCCCGCGGCTCGGCGCGTACTGCACGTTGTCGAGCAGTTCGCGGGTATCTTCGACCTTGGTCCGGCTCGCGGCGTCGATCTCGATCAGGTCGACGAAGCGGCCCTCATCGATCTCACGGCACACCGAGCACTCGCCACAAGGCGTTGAAGTGATACCTGTTTCACAGTTCAGGCATTTGGCGATGATCCGCGCGATGGTGGTCTTACCGACCCCGCGTGTACCGGTAAACAGATAGGCGTGGTGCAGCCGCTGGCTGTCCAAGGCATTGATCAGAGCCTTGAGCACATGGGTCTGGCCGACCATTTCGCGGAACGAGCGCGGACGCCATTTACGTGCAAGAACCTGATAACTCATCGAAAACCGTCGCAACGAAGGAACATAAGCGGCTAATGCTAGCGGAGCAAGGCCAAAATTGCATCCGGTGCGCTCGTCTAATCTGGCTAAGAGGGTCTTTGCTGCAGGAACACAGCGTCGGTTGCTATGTACGCAACGATCCCGAGGTGCCCGTGCAGCGCATTTTGCGCACCTTGCTGCGAATGAAACTGTCCGGTGAAATCGACGACATTATCCGGCTCTATGTTGGCGCGGAGCCGCCCAACGAGCACAATGGCAAGCCTTAGCCCGCCTGCTCCAGAATCTGCCATTGCGCCGGCGCGACAAACCCCGCGACCCAGCCCGGCACGTCTGCGGGCGGCATCGGCCGGGCAATGAAATAGCCTTGAGCAACTTCGCAGCCCAGACGCAGCAGCAACTCACCGTGCTCGATACTTTCCAGCCCTTCGGCGATCACTTGCCGACCAAAGGCCCGAGCCAGGCCAATGACCGCCATGGTCAGGGCCAGATCATCACGATCATTAACGATATCGCGCACGAACGACTTGTCGATCTTGATGGTTTGGGTTTGCAAACGCTTGAGGTAGCTCAGGGACGAATAACCGGTGCCAAAGTCCCCCAGTGAAAACTGCACCCCCAGCGCCTGACAGGCCTGTAAACATTCACTGACATGTTGAATGTTCTCGATCGCCACCGACTCGACAATTTCCAGATCGAGCATCTGCGGAGCCACTTGGGCATGCCGGGCGAGCACGTGTTTGAGCCGGTCGACGAAATCCGCGCGCTGAAAATGTCGCGCCGCAATATTAATGCTGACTGGCCAGCCCTGCCCGGCCTGCTGCCAATGGTGCAACTGCGACAGGACCTGATCCATCACCCATTCACCAATATCGATGATCAGGTCCGTCTCCTCCACCAGCGGCAAAAACTCCCGGGCCGGTACCATGCCCTGTTGCGGATGCTCCCAACGCAACAACGCCTCGAGGCCGACAACCTCACCACGACGCATATTCACCTTGGGCTGGAAATGCACGCGAAACTCACCGGCAGCCAGCGCCTGGCGCACTCGCTCGACCGTCTGGTGAGTGGCCTTGACCTCCTGATCCCGGGACACGTCGAACAAATGAAAGCGATTGCGACCCCTTTGTTTCGCCACGTACATGGCCTGATCGGCATGACGCAACAAGGTTTCGGCATCTTCATTGTCGTGAGGGAACAGGGTGACGCCGATACTGGCAAAAACATTGATGCCCTTGCCATGCAGCGAGTACGGCGCCGAAATGGCGCCGAGCACCCGGTTCAACGCCGCACGCAGTTCCGGCAGATCACGCACGTAACGCAACACCAGCACAAACTCGTCGCCGGCCAGCCGCGCCACCACATCTTCGCCGCGCACAATGTCGCGCAAACGCTTGGCTACCTCGACCAACAGCAGATCGCCACTGGCATGCCCGTAGCCATCGTTGACCGCTTTGAAGCCGTCGAGGTCGAGCATGCACACCGCCAGCGGGATGTTTTCGTTCCGGGAGAACTCCAGCGCCTGATCCAGCAAATCCGAGAGAAACGCGCGATTCGGCAGCCCGGTCAGCACGTCATGCCCCACCCGCCATTGCAGTGAATGCAGCAATTGGCGTTTCTCGCTGATGTCGAAACGAATCGAAAGATAACGGTCAACTCGCCCAGTGGCGTCATCGAGCACCGGCACCATGGTGCTCTCGACCCAATACAGGCTGCCATCCTTGGCGCGATTACAAATCTCGCCTTTCCAGACGTTGCCCAAGGCGATGGTGCGCCACATAGCAGCGAAGAAATCAGCGGAGTGCAGACCCGAGTTGAGGAGACGATGGTTTTGCCCGAGCAGTTCTTCGCGGCTATAGCCGGACACGGCGCAGAATTGATCGTTGACGTGGGTGATCCGGCCGCTCAGATCGGTCTCGGAAAAAATCGCGGCGGCATCCACGGCCCTGCGGTATTTCTCATCCATGAGTCAGGCTCGCGGTGGCTAGCGGTGGTACCGCTCGACCAGTGCAGGATGCCCGGAAGAGATGTTTTTATAGGTAATGCGCAGCAACACGATATCACTCCATGAACAGCGATTGATGGCCTCCTGACAGCAGAGATCAACTAACCTTAAAGACCCCAAATACCCTTTTTGAGCGGCGATTCTACGAAATGCATCACATTTTGCAAAGCAAGGTGATGGATCATGCAGTTGTCTAATGCAAAAATCTATCGTTAAGTTCTTGATTCTAAATGGGAATTAAGCGATGCAAATTTCAAGTTTGGGTGCGGCCATTCGGCGCTACCGCAAGGTCGCAGGGCTTACTCAGGCTGAACTCGGCGAAAAAACCGGTTTTGACCCCAAAACCATCAGCCGCTTCGAAACCGGCACCTACACCCCCAGCGTGGAAGCCTTGTTCCTGCTTGCCGATGCACTGGGCGTGAAGCTGAAAGCCTTCTTCGCAGACTTAGGCGATGAAGAAGAACAGCGGGCGTATCTGTTCGGTGTCATACATAAAGCCACCCCGAAGGATCTGGGAAAGCTGATTGCAGCGGTTGACCAGGCCTTGTCCACGCCTTAGTGCCAGAAATAAAAAAAGAGGTCGAGTGTCGCATTCGACAGCTCGGCCTCCTTTATAGGTTCGTTCTGAAAAATCGGAAACGAAAAAACACCGCCCTGGACAAAGTCCATGGCAGAGCAACAAGAACGTATTTTTAGACAGATAACGCGAGAGAGGACTCGCGGTGCGTTATGGAGGCAACCCCACCAGCCACACCCCGGCACACAATGTTCCCGCTGTGGCTGCTCCCTTCCAGGTCTGACCAGGTTCACGGGTAATCGTTGCGGGGGGACCGATGGGGTCACCATAACGACGCTCACCTGACGGCGAACGGCGCCATTGTACCTATCTGAGACGAAGTTACAACCGTTCGAGAGGATTAAAAAATATGTGCTGCTTCAAGGACATGCATATCTCTTGAAAAGATCGCGACCTGTGGCAGCTGGCGCAGCCTGCGTCCGGCTGCGCAGCAGTCGTAAATCCGATACTTGCGGTTTACCTGCACAACCGCGCCAACTGATTTTACGACTGCTTCGTCCGATCGCGGCCCGAACCGAACGCAGCCTCGCAAGCTCGACAGCTGCTACAGGTCTTGCAACACCTCATCCGGCCGGCCGCCCTCCTGCTGGATCACCAGGTGGATGAAGTGCAGCTTGGCGATCACTGCTGCCGGCAGGACAAACGGATAGAAATCCGGCTGACCCATGCTGCGTGACAGTTCATTCAGCATGCCCGCCAGTTCGATCCACGCATTGACGAACGACAGGAACGCCGCGCCGCCGGGATGCTGCGAGTCGAAGAGCGTGCTGGCGGGGAATGGCTTGTAGTCGAAGTCCATTTCCCGCGCGCTCATGCCGAATCCCAACGCCGTATCCACCGCGTCCATCATGTGCAGGTAGTGAGCCCAGGTTTCGGCCCAGTCCTCCCATGGATGCATGGTCGCGTAGGCGCTGACGTAATGTTGCTGCCAGTCGAGCGGCGCGCCTTGTTGGTAATGCCGTTCGAGGGCGTCGGCATAGCTGGCGCGCTCGTCGCCGAACAGGCCGCGGAACGGTTCCAGCCAATGGCTGTTGGCGACCAGCCGATCCCAGTAATAATGCCCGACCTCATGACGAAAATGCCCGAGCAGCGTGCGATAAGGTTCATGCATCTGCACCCGAATCTGCTCGCGATGGGCGTCGTCTGCTTCTTTGATATCGAGGGTGATCAGACCGTTGGCGTGACCGGTGGTCGGCGGCTTGCCTGCGAGGTCAACACCCATGAAATCGAAAGCCAGGCCAGTCTCTTCGTCCACGGTTTTGGGAATCACCTGTAAACCAAGGCTAACCAACTGTGCGACCAGACGACGCTTGGCCGTTTCGACCTTGCGCCAGCGTTCGTGATTTTCGGCAATCGACAAGTCGGGGATGGCGTGGTTCAGGCTACAGGCAATGCATAACGCATCGTGGTCATTGGCGGGGAGCAGCCAATTGCACGCTGCCGGGGAATCGAGGTTGGCGCAACGGCGCAAGACACCCGCTTCGGGATCGGTGTCGAGTAACCAGGTGTCGGCCTGCAAGCCGGGCTGCAGCGACGACAAGCGACTTTGCTCCGGCTGATAACCCAACGCCGCCGAACAGGCCAGGCACTGACTGTTGCGAAAAAACAGCGACTGCCCGCAACGGCACTGCCAGACCTTACTGTTGCGCGAGCTTTCGCCAATGAAGGGCGCAGCGATGCGTGAACTGAGCTGTTCGAAGAAACGGTACATGGCGATCTCTCCCTGGGGCTTGCCAAGACTAGATCATTCCCTGACAACGATCGTTCCCACGCGCGCGGGAACGATCAACTAAACCGCAATTCCGTGCTTACTCAGAAACCCGACAAAAGCCTCTTCATCGAGAACCTTCAATCCCAGCTCATTAGCCTTCGTCAACTTGGAACCTGCACCCGGCCCAGCGACCACGCAATGTGTCTTGGCCGATACCGAGCCCGCCACCTTGGCACCGAGGCTTTCAAGCTTGTCCTTGGCGATGTCGCGGCTCATCAATTCGAGCGAACCGGTCAGCACCCAGGTCTGCCCGGCCAGCGGCAAGCCTTCGACGACTTTCTTTTCGCTCTGCCAGTGCATGCCGAAATCGCGCAGCTGCTTCTCGGCGGCTTCAGCAACTTGACGATTTTGCGCAACCGCGAAGAACTCCCGAACGGAATTGGCCTGCTTCTCCGGCAGTGCCTGACGCATATCCAGCCAGTCGGCGCTGAAAACCCTTTCAAGCGAACCAAATTTGTCGGCCAATTTCTGCGCCCCACCCGGTCCAACCGAAGGGATGTGCAACTTGTCGAGGAAACCACCCAACGTGGTGCTCGCGGCAAACTCGGCACCCAGCTCGCCCTGATCCTGAATCTGCATACCGTGCCTCAGCAGATCGGCAATCACCTGCTGGTTATGCGCATCTTCAAAGAAGCTGTGAATCTCATGAGCCACTTCCAGGCCAACGTCCGGCAAGTACGTGAGCACCTGCGGCAACGCCTGCTGAACCCGCTCCAGAGCGCCGAGGGAACGCGCCAGCACCTTGGCCGTCTCTTCGCCGACATCCGGAATCCCGAGGGCGTAGATGAAGCGCGCCAGGCTCGGCTTCTTGCTGTCTTCGATGGCACTGAGCAGGTTCTTGCTCGACAGCTCGGCAAAGCCTTCCAGGTCGACAATCTGCTCGAACGTCAGGGCGTACAGATCGGCCGGTGAATTCACCAGGCCTTCGTCCACCAGTTGCTCCACGCTCTTCTCGCCCAGGCCTTCGATGTCCATGGCGCGACGGGAGACGAAGTGAATGATCGCTTGCTTGAGCTGCGCACCGCAGGCCAGACGACCGACGCAGCGATACACCGCGCCTTCGCTGACGGTTTCGCGACCCTTGCTGCGCTTGACCAGTTGCGTGCGCTCGACATGGGAACCGCAGACCGGGCACTTCTCGGGAATCTGCACCGGCCGCGCGTTATCCGGGCGACGCTCGGTGACCACTTGCACCACCTGCGGAATCACATCGCCGGCGCGACGGATGATCACGGTGTCGCCGATCATCAAGCCAAGGCGGGCCACTTCGTCCATGTTGTGCAACGTCGCGTTGGCCACGGTGACGCCGGCCACCTTGACCGGTTTCAAGCGCGCTACGGGCGTCACCGCACCGGTGCGACCGACCTGGAATTCCACGTCGAGCAGTTCGGTGAGCTCTTCCATCGCCGGGAATTTGTGAGCAATGGCCCAGCGCGGTTCACGCGCGCGAAAACCGAGTTCACGCTGGGACGCGATGCTGTTGACCTTGAATACCACGCCGTCGATTTCATACGGCAGCGAATTGCGACGCTCACCAATGTCACGGTAGTAATCCAGGCATTCATCGATACCCTGCGCCAGCTTCAGCTCATGACTGATCGGCATGCCCCAGGCTTTGAGTTGCTGCAGGTTGCCAATGTGCGTGCCGGCAATGTCGGCCGAAATCTGACCGATGCCATAGCAGCAGAATTCCAGCGGACGATTGGCGGTAATCTTCGAATCCAGCTGCCGCAAGCTGCCGGCCGCCGCGTTGCGCGGATTGGCGAAGGTCTTGCCGCCGACTTCCAGTTGCGTGGCGTTAAGGCGCTCGAAACCGGCCTTGGACATGAACACTTCGCCACGCACTTCCAGGGTCGCTGGCCAGCCAGTACCGTGCAGCTTGAGCGGGATGTTGCGCACGGTGCGTACGTTGACGCTGATGTCTTCGCCAGTAGTGCCATCGCCGCGAGTGGCACCGCGCACCAGCACGCCGTCCTGATACAGCAGGCTGACCGCCAAGCCATCGAGCTTGGGTTCGCAGCTGTATTCCACCGCCGCGCCGCCGCCGAACAGATCGCCGACCGGCAGGTCCAGCCCTTCGGTTACGCGACGATCGAACTCGCGCATGTCAGTTTCTTCGAAGGCGTTACCGAGGCTGAGCATCGGCATTTCGTGACGCACCTGAGTGAACGCCGACAGCGCCGCGCTGCCGACGCGCTGGGTCGGCGAATCGCTGGCGATCAATTCGGGATTGGCCGCTTCGAGGGCCTTGAGCTCATTGAACAACCGATCGTATTCGGCGTCCGGAATGCTCGGCTCGTCCAGCACGTGGTAGCGATAGTTGTGCTGATCCAGCTCAGCGCGCAGCTCTAGAATGCGGTTTTTGGCGGCGGTCATGGGTGTTCTCTCATAAAGCAAAAGAGCAGCCGAGGCTGCTCAATCTATTTTGCTGATCGTCCCGCGCACAGCGCGGGAACAACCTTTTGAATCAACGCTTCTGGGTCAGGGCGCGACGTTCAAACTCAACGATGCGCTGACGGTAGTGCTCGATGGTCTGGGCGGTCAGCACGCTGCGCTGATCGTCTTTGAGCTCACCGTTCAGCTCCTGGGACAGTTTGCGCGCTGCGGCCACCATCACGTCGAAGGCTTGCTTGGGATGACGCGGGCCTGGCAGACCGAGGAAGAAACTCACCGCCGGCGTGCTGAAGTGGTCGATGTCGTCCAGATCGAAGACGCCCGGCTTGACCGCATTGGCCATCGAGAACAGGACTTCGCCATTGCCGGCCATGCTTTCGTGACGGTGGAAGATGTCCATCTCGCCGAAACGCAGACCGCTTTCCAGAATGTTCTGCAACAACGCCGGGCCTTTGAAGCCAGCGGCGTCGCGGCAGATCACGCTGATCACCAGCACTTCTTCGGCTTGCGGGTGTTCCTTGTCGCTGGTCGAACTGGACGCCTTGGTGTCATCCGGGAAATCGTCGTCACGGCTGCTGAAGCTCGGGCCGCCGTCCAGATCCAGGTTGAGGTTCAAATCACCCTGGGAAGGCTCGCCGTGGCCACGTTTGCCGCGCTTGGAACCCGACTCACGCGGTTCACGGGCAGGCATGCTCACCGATGGCAGATCGTGCTCGTCCAGTTGCGGTTCTTTATGGGCATCCAGCACGCGGGGCGGGCCCAACAGCTCGGCGCTGGTGTCCTCGTCCGGCAAATTGGACAAACTCCGATCAAGACGGAATTTCAGTTTTCCCTTGCCGCCGCGCATACGGCGCCAGCCATCGAAAAGAATACCGGCAATGACAATAATGCCGATGACGATCAGCCACTCGCGCAGACCGATTTCCATGTAATCCCGTGCCTCTATAAAAAATGCTGAAAAATAAGGGGTTTACAACTCGTAAACCGCTTTAAAACGTGGCGCCAACTCTATGTTCTGACAGGCGTTTTGCCCACGTATACGAAAAATTGACATTAAACTAGCACGACCAAAGGCAACTTTACACCGTCTGTCACAATGGCTTGCGCGAATATGTCGATTGGCCAGCAAGTAGATGTGGGTAAAAAAGTCCTACAGACCAAAAATACTTGCCCTACAAGTGCCCCCTCACGCATCCACCATCGCCATCGCCTCCTCGACATCCACTGCCACCAGACGCGAGCATCCCGGTTCATGCATCGTCACCCCCATCAGTTGATCAGCCATCTCCATGGCGATCTTGTTGTGGGTGATATAGATGAACTGCACCGTCTCGGACATCTCTTTGACCAGCCGTGCGTAGCGTCCAACGTTAGCGTCATCCAGGGGTGCGTCAACTTCGTCGAGCATGCAAAACGGCGCCGGATTCAACTTGAAGATCGCAAAAACCAGGGCCAGTGCGGTCAGGGCTTTTTCGCCACCGGAGAGCAAATGGATGGTGCTGTTCTTCTTTCCGGGCGGTTGCGCCATGATCGTCACCCCTGTATCGAGTAGATCTTCGCCCGTCAGTTCCAAATACGCGCGGCCTCCACCGAAAACTTTTGGGAAAAGCGCCTGTAATCCGCCATTGATCTGATCAAAGGTATCTTTGAAGCGGTTACGGGTTTCCTTGTCGATCTTGCGAATCACGTTTTCGAGGGTATCCAGTGCTTCCACCAGATCGGCGTTCTGTGCATCAAGATAACGTTTACGCTCGGATTGTTGCTGGTATTCGTCGATGGCCGCGAGGTTGATCGCGCCGAGACGCTGAATGCGTGCGGCAATGCGTTCGAGTTCTTCTTCGGCGTCCTTCTCGTTGGCCTCGGCCGTCAGCGTGGCGAGCACGCCGTGGAGGTCGTAGCCGTCCTCGAGCAATTGATCTTCGAGGGTCTTGCGGCGCACGGTCAGGGCTTGCCATTCCATGCGTTGCTGTTCGAGTTGGCCGCGGATCAATTGGGATTGCTGCTCGGCCTGATTGCGGCGTTTCTCGGCGTCGCGCAATTCGCGATCCGCATCTTCCAGGGCGATCTGCGCAGTCTTGAGTTCTTCGTCGACCGTCATGCGCTTGTCGAGCAGCTCTTCAAGTTTCAACCGCAGCTCTTCCAGCGGCGCCTCGCCCTCCTCCAGGTTGAGACTCAGCTGTTCGCGTTTTTCGGTCAGGCGCTCGGACTGCATTTCCAGACGTTCCAGCGCCTGACGCGTGGAATCGTGCTGGGCCTTGAGCGAGCCCAGACGCACCGCCAGTTGATGCGCGTGATCCTTGTGCTGCCGGGCTTCCTGACGCACTCGATCGAGGCGCTCGCGCAGGCTGTCGCGTTGGGCCAGCAGCAATTCGCGCTGCTCGGTGTCCAGCGCCATGCTGTCAAGGGCTTCCTGCAATTGCAGGCGCGCTTCGCCGATGTTTTCGTGTTCAAGTGCGCGCTGCTCGCCCAGCTCGGTCAGCTCTTCGTCGAGACGGGTACGACGTAACTCAAGCTGTTCGGCCTTGGCTTTACCGGCGGATAACTGGGCTTTCAACTCACCTTGCTGACGCGCTTCGTCTTGCAGCAGACGACGCAAATGTTCGCGACCGTTTTCTTGCTGACGCTGCTGCGCCCTGAGATTTTGAAGTTGGGTTTCCAGGGTTTCGACCGTGGCTTCGCGCTCATCGCGCTCAAGGCCCAGGCGCTGGATTTCCTGACCACGAGCCAGCACACCGCTTTGCGCTTCGCTGGCCCGACGTACACGCAAAAAGTGCCGACCGACCCAGTAACCATCGCGGCTGATCAGACTCTCGCCGGCGCTCAATTGACTGCGCAGGGCCAACGCCTGTTCTAGGCTGTCGACCGGTTTAACCTGCCCCAACCATGGCGACAGATCGATCTGCGCTTCCACTTTATCAAGCAAGCTGCCGGGCACCCGCACGCCATCACTGGCCGGGCTGAGCAAGCGCAAATCGCCTTGGGCAAAACCGGCCAGATCGAAATCGCCGAAGTCATCCACCAGCACCGCTTGCAGGTCGGCGCCGAGCACGGTTTCCACCGCCAGCTCCCAACCGGCTTCGACTTTCAGACCTTCGGCCAGACGCGGACGGTCCGCCAAATGTTGTTCGCGCAGCCATTCAGCGGTGCCGGTGCCCGGATCGAGTGCGGCTTGCTGCAAGGCTTCAAGCGATGCGAGACGACCGTTGAGGCGCTGCAAATCACCTTGGGCTTGCTGCTGCGCCGAGAGCGCTTGTTGCAATTCCTGACGCAGTTGCTCAAGGCGTTCGACCTGGGCTTCTTCGCTGGCCTGCAAATCTTCGAGGGTCGCTTCACTCGCGGCCAGTTGCTCGCTGAGTTCCATGATCGCCGCGTCTTCCGGGTCCGCCGAGAGCAACGCGCGCTCCTCGCCAAGACGCTTCTGGCGATCGGCCAGGCGCTCCATGCTGGTTTCCAGCTGCTGGATGCGCGACTGCTGCACTTCAGACTGACGACGAGGCTCGGCAGCGGTGAGGTTGAACGTGTCCCACTGCTCCTGCCAGCCGTGCATGGTGGTTTCGGATTCTTCCAGCGCGGCGGCGGCCTCTTCGGCGGCGGCGCTGGAGACTTCCTGTTCCGGGGTGAGCAAGTCCAGCTCTTCGCCGAGTGTCTGCAGCAAGGTGCGGTCGAGGCCCAGATGAGACTCGGTTTCCAGACGCGCACGCTCGGCCTCTTTCAGGTCGTCCTGCAATTGGCGCAGGCGCTGCTGTCCGTGCTGAATGCTCTGCTCGACCCGGGCGATGTCGCCGCCAACCGAATAGAAGCGCCCCTGCACCAGATTGAAGCGCTCGGACAGGTCGTGGTGACCGTCGCGCAGGCGTTCGATGGCCGCGTCGGCATTGCGCTGCTCCGCAACCAGGGCTTCGAACGTGACTTCCTGAGTGCCGATGATCGCTTCGCGCTGACCGACCTGTTCGTTCAACGCCTGCCAGCGCAGCGCCGACAGTTGGGCCTTGAGCTGACGCTCCTCGCCCTTGCATTCCTGATACTTCTTGGCGGCCTCGGCCTGGCGGTGCAAGCGTTCGAGCTGACGCTCGAGCTCTTCGCGCAGGTCGGTCAGGCGGGCGAGGTTTTCATGGGTGCGACGGATGCGGTTTTCGGTCTCGCGCCGGCGCTCCTTGTACTTGGAGATGCCGGCCGCTTCTTCAATAAAGTTGCGCAGGTCTTCGGGCTTTGACTCGATCAGCTTGGAGATCATCCCCTGCTCGATAATCGAATAGCTGCGCGGGCCCAGGCCTGTACCGAGAAAGATATCGGTGATATCGCGGCGGCGGCATTTGGTGCCGTTGAGGTAGTAAGTGGTCTGGCTGTCGCGGGTTACTTTGCGGCGAATGGAAATTTCCGCATAGGCGGCGTATTCGCCAATCAAGGTGCCGTCGGAGTTGTCGAAAACCAGCTCGATACTCGCCTGACTCACCGGTTTACGGCTGGTGGAGCCGTTGAAGATGACGTCGGTCATCGACTCGCCGCGCAGGTTCTTGGCCGAGCTCTCGCCCATCACCCAGCGCACGGCGTCGATGATGTTCGACTTGCCGCAACCATTGGGCCCAACTACGGCCGCCATGTTACTGGGGAAGTTCACCGTGGTCGGGTCGACGAAGGATTTGAACCCCGCCAGTTTGATGCACTTTAGCCGCACGCTTAAGCGTCCGTCAGGGCAGAAACCACCAGATCGCAGCTGCGCTTGGCGTACGCCGTCAGCACGATGCGGATCTGCGGAAAATCACGGGCCAGCACGGCGGCGAGCAAGCGTTCGAACAGCTCGAGGAACTCGCTCATCGAGGCCTTGCGCTGTTCCAGGGCGAGAAAATACGCGCGGCTCATGGCCGGCTGCAGGTTCTCGACGGTTTCCTGCAAGTACGGATTGTTGGCGAACGGATACGCGGCGCGCATCACACTGAAGCTGTCGTCGACGAAGGTGCGAATGTCCTGACGTTCGTAGCTGGCGGTCAGACGCTGCTGGATTTGCACGAACGGCGCCATGTCGGCCTGGACTTGCCAGCCGCTGGCCACTGCATTGCCGAGCAGGATGTAAAGCTCGCTCATCAGCGTGCACAGGCTCCGGACCTTGTGGACCGTGAGCTCAGTCACGTGGGCGCCACGTCGCGGCAGGATCGCGATCAGGTGGCGGCGCTCGAGGATCAGCAAGGCTTCACGGACCGAACCGCGGCTGACATTGAGAGCCAGCGTGACCTTCTGTTCCTGGATGCGCTCCCCGGGCTTCATTTCGCCACGAATGATGCGTTCGGCGAGGTGGTGAGCAATTTGCTCGGCGAGGCTGTCCGGCGCCTTGAACGTCATGGTTGTCCTTCAAACTCTTCGATTTGCACAAGCGGCGCAGTGTACCGCACATAAAGGGTCATGGCGGAGTGCCCACTTGGCGGTTTTTGGCACGATTCAAGCAAAAAGCAGGCTATCCCGTGAGGGTCAATAATGAAGGAACGAGTCGTTGATCGACAAAATGCCATTTCCTGACCTTTAAGTCAGAAAATCATTGACCGAAAAGTCAGACCTGATAAATTCGGTTCAAGTCGGTTAACAACAATAATGAGTCTGCGAGGCCTTCCGTGATCCAGTTTTTACTTAACCAGGAACTCCGTAGCGAGCACGCCCTGGACCCAAACCTGACCGTGCTCAATTATCTGCGCGACCATGTGGGCAAACCCGGCACCAAAGAAGGCTGCGCCAGCGGTGACTGCGGTGCGTGCACCGTGGTGGTCGGCGAGCTGCAAACGGATGACGATGGCCGCGAACACATTCGCTATCGCAGCCTCAACTCGTGCCTGACGTTCGTTTCGTCACTGCACGGCAAACAACTGATCAGCGTCGAAGACCTCAAGCACCAGGGCCAACTGCACAGCGTGCAGAAAGCCATGGTCGAATGCCATGGCTCGCAATGCGGTTTCTGCACGCCAGGCTTTGTGATGTCGCTGTTCGCGCTGCAAAAGAACAGCGATCAACCGGATGCTCATAAAGCTCACGAAGCCCTGGCCGGCAACCTCTGCCGCTGCACCGGCTATCGGCCGATTCTGGCTGCCGCCGAACAATCCTGCTGCGGCAAGCAACCGGATCAGTTCGATGTTCGCGAAGCCGACACCATCGTTCGACTGAAAGCCATCACACCTACCGACATCGGCGAACTCAACAGCGGCGACAAACGCTGCCTGGTGCCGCTGACCGTCGCCGATCTGGCTGACCTCTATGACGCTTATCCACAGGCTCGCCTGCTGGCCGGCGGTACGGACCTGGCGCTGGAAGTCACGCAATTCCACCGCACTCTGCCGGTGATGATTTATGTAGGCAACGTCGCCGAGATGAAGCGCATCGAACGCTTCGACGATCGCCTGGAAATCGGCGCCGCCACGGCCCTCTCCGATTGCTACGAGGCCTTGAAGGCCGAGTACCCGGACTTCGGCGAATTGCTGCAACGCTTTGCTTCCCTGCAGATACGCAACCAGGGCACCCTCGGCGGCAACATCGGCAACGCCTCGCCGATCGGTGACTCCCCACCCCTGCTGATTGCACTCGGCGCGCAGATTGTCCTGTGCAAAGGCGAAGTCCGCCGCACCATGGCCCTGGAAGATTACTTCATCGATTACCGGGTCACCGCGCGTCAGGAAAGCGAGTTCATCGAAAAGATCATCGTGCCGCGTGCCAGCGCCGAACAACTGTTCCGCGCCTACAAGGTGTCGAAGCGTCTGGACGATGATATTTCCGCGGTCTGCGCCGCGTTCAACCTGCGCATCGACAATGGCGTGATCGCCGACGCCCGCGTCGCCTTCGGCGGCATGGCGGCTACACCAAAACGTGCCAAGGCCTGCGAAGCTGTATTGCTCGGCGCCACGTGGAACAACGACACCGTCGAACGCGCCTGCACCGCATTGGCCGAAGATTTCACGCCGCTCTCGGACTTCCGCGCCAGCAAGGAATACCGCCTGCTCAGCGCGCAAAATCTGCTGCGCAAATACTTCATCGAACTGCAAACACCGCACATCGAGACTCGGGTGACCGCTTATGTCTAATCATCACGCTGTAGAGAAGACCCAAGCCGAACTGGCTGAACTGTTTGCCAAGGACCTGACCACCGGCGTCGGCCGCAGCGTCAAGCACGACAGCGCCGACAAGCATGTGTCCGGTGAAGCGCAGTACATCGACGACCGTCTGGAATTCCCGAATCAGCTGCACGTTTACGCACGGCTGTCGGACCGCGCCCACGCGAAAATCATCAGCATCGACACCAAGCCCTGCTACGCCTTTGAAGGCGTGCGCATCGCTATCACCCACGAAGATGTGCCGGGCCTGAAAGACATCGGTCCATTGCTGCCGGGCGACCCGCTGCTGGCCATCGACGATGTGCAATTCGTCGGTCAACCGGTGCTCGCCGTCGCCGCGAAAGACCTGGAAACCGCACGCAAAGCCGCCATGGCCGCGATCATCGAATACGAGGATCTCGAACCCGTTCTGGACGTGGTCGAAGCCCTGCGCAAACGCCACTTTGTACTCGACAGCCACACCCATCAGCGCGGCGATTCGGCCGGCGCTTTGGCAACTGCCGAGCATCGCATCCAGGGCACGCTGCACATCGGCGGCCAGGAACACTTCTACCTCGAAACCCAGATCTCTTCAGTGATGCCGACTGAAGATGGCGGAATGATCGTTTATTGCTCGACGCAGAACCCCACCGAAGTGCAGAAACTGGTGGCCGAAGTGCTCGATGTGTCGATGAACAAAATCGTCGTCGACATGCGCCGCATGGGCGGCGGTTTCGGCGGCAAGGAAACCCAGGCCGCCAGCCCGGCGTGTCTGTGCGCGGTGATCGCGCACCTCACCGGACAACCGACCAAAATGCGCCTGCCGCGCGTCGAAGACATGCTGATGACCGGCAAGCGTCACCCGTTCTACGTCGAATACGACGTGGGCTTCGACAGCACCGGTCGGCTGCACGGAATCGCCCTGGAGCTCGCCGGTAACTGCGGTTGCTCGCCAGACTTGTCGGCGTCGATTGTTGACCGCGCAATGTTCCACGCCGACAACTCGTACTATTTGGGCGATGCGACCATCAACGGTCATCGCTGCAAGACCAACACCGCGTCGAATACCGCTTACCGCGGTTTCGGCGGCCCGCAGGGGATGGTCGCCATCGAAGAAGTGATGGACGCGATTGCCCGCCATCTGGCCCTTGATCCGCTGGCCGTGCGCAAGGCCAACTACTACGGCAAGACCGAGCGCAACGTCACCCATTACTACCAGACCGTCGAGCACAACATGCTCGAGGAAATGACCGCCGAACTCGAAGAAAGCAGCCAGTACGCCGAGCGCCGCGAAGCGATTCGTCGCTACAACGCCAACAGCCCGATCCTGAAAAAAGGTCTGGCGCTGACCCCGGTGAAATTCGGTATTTCCTTCACCGCCAGCTTCCTCAATCAGGCCGGCGCGCTGATCCACATCTACACCGACGGCAGCATCCACCTGAACCATGGCGGCACCGAAATGGGCCAGGGTTTGAACACCAAAGTTGCGCAGGTTGTGGCCGAAGTGTTCCAGGTAGAAATGGACCGCGTGCAGATCACCGCGACCAACACTGACAAGGTGCCAAACACCTCGCCGACCGCCGCTTCCAGCGGTGCCGACTTGAACGGTAAAGCCGCGCAGAACGCCGCTGAAATCATCAAGAAGCGCTTGGTGGAATTCGCCGCGCGGCAGTACAAGGTCAGCGAAGAAGACGTGGAATTCCACAACGGTCACGTGCGGGTTCGCGATCACATCCTGACCTTTGAATCGCTGATCCAGCAGGCGTATTTCGCTCAGGTGTCGCTGTCGAGCACCGGGTTCTACAAGACCCCGAAAATCTTCTACGACCGCAGCCAGGCTCGTGGTCGGCCGTTTTACTACTACGCCTTCGGTGCAGCCTGTTGCGAGGTGATCATCGACACCCTGACCGGCGAGTACAAGATGCTGCGCACCGACATTTTGCATGACGTCGGCGACTCGCTGAACCCGGCGATCGACATCGGTCAGGTCGAGGGCGGTTTCATCCAGGGCATGGGTTGGCTGACCATGGAGGAACTGGTGTGGAACAACAAAGGCAAACTGATGACCAACGGCCCGGCCAGCTACAAGATTCCGGCGGTGGCGGACATGCCGCTGGACCTGCGCGTGAAGCTGGTGGAAAACCGTAAAAACCCGGAAGACACGGTGTTCCATTCCAAGGCGGTGGGCGAGCCGCCGTTCATGCTCGGCATCGCGGCGTGGTGTGCGATCAAGGACGCAGTGGCGAGCCTTGGCGACTACAAGCATCAACCGAACATCGACGCGCCGGCGACGCCGGAGCGGGTGTTGTGGGGGTGTGAGCAGATGCGGCAGTTGAAGGCGGCGAAAGCTGCCGAGGCTGAGCCGGAGTTGGCTTCGCTCTAGACCGAGGCGCGGCCTTCGCGGGCAAGCCTCGCTCCTACAGATTGACGGTGTATCGCGATAATACATTCGCTGCAAAACTTGTAGGAGCGAGGCTTGCCCGCGAAGACGCCCGAACAGACAACAGAGATGTTGAGGTGAAACATGTACAACTGGATCGACGCCCTCGCCGACCTGCAAACCCGGGGTGAACCCTGCGTGTTGGTGACCATCATCGAAGAGCTCGGCTCGACGCCGCGCAATGCCGGTTCGAAGATGGTCATCGGCGCCAACCAGGCCTTCGACACCATCGGTGGCGGGCATCTGGAATACAAGGCCATGCAGATCGGCCGGGAGATGCTTGCCAGCGGCAAGCAGGACACCCATCTGGAGCGCTTCAGCCTCGGCGCCAGTCTGGGCCAGTGCTGCGGCGGCGTGACCGTGTTGCTGTTCGAACCGATGGGCCAGGTCCAGGCGCAGATTGCCGTGTTCGGCGCCGGTCATGTCGGTCGGGCGCTGGTGCCGCTCCTCGCCAGCCTGCCCTGCCGGGTGCGCTGGATCGACTCGCGGGAAGCCGAATTCCCTGAACAGATCCCCCACGGCGTCCGTAAAATCGTCGCCGAAGAACCGGTGGACGAAATCGATGACCTGCCCGCCGGCAGCTATTGCATCGTCATGAC
This sequence comes from Pseudomonas sp. MDT1-16, assembly GCF_054898115.1. Classification (NCBI taxonomy): domain Bacteria; kingdom Pseudomonadati; phylum Pseudomonadota; class Gammaproteobacteria; order Pseudomonadales; family Pseudomonadaceae; genus Pseudomonas; species Pseudomonas sp. MDT1-16. The sequence goes on along the minus strand of NZ_CM142717.1, from coordinate 2,357,431 downwards.
CCACAACCATCAGCTCGACCTCGAACTCACCGCCGCGATCCTCAAACGCAACGACTTCGCCTACTTCGGCCTGATCGGTTCAAAGACCAAACGGGTGAAGTTCGAACACCGCTTGCGTGACCGTGGTTTCGACAGCGCCGCGCTGCAACGCATGCGCTGCCCGATGGGCATCGGCGAAGTCAAAGGCAAGTTGCCTGTGGAAATCGCCATCTCCATCGCCGGCGAAATCATCGCCACCTATAACGCGAATTTCGGCCAGCACACCGCCAGCGCCGGATCATCGATTGCCAAACTGCTGCCTGCTTCACGCCGCAGCCAAGCCACCCATTGAGAACTCACATGCCTTTGACTCGAAAAGCCTACCGCGCCGCCATTCTGCACAGCATCGCCGACCCCGCTGAAGTGGGCATCGAAGCCTCGTACGAGTATTTCGAGGACGGCCTGCTGGTGGTCGATAACGGCCAGATCAGCGCCGTCGGCCACGCCAGCGAATTGCTGCCGACCCTGCCGGCCGACATCGAAATCACCCATTACCAGGATGCGTTGATCACCCCAGGCTTCATCGACACCCACATTCACCTGCCGCAAACCGGCATGGTCGGTGCCTACGGCGAGCAACTGCTCGACTGGCTCAACACTTACACCTTCCCGTGCGAAAGCCAGTTCGCCGACAAGGCTCACGCCGACGAGGTCGCGGGCATTTTCATCAAGGAACTGCTGCGCAACGGCACCACGACTGCGCTGGTATTCGGCAGCGTGCACCCGCAATCGGTGAACTCGTTTTTCGAGGCCGCCGAGCAGCTGGACCTGCGGATGATCGCCGGCAAAGTGATGATGGACCGCAACGCCCCGGACTACCTGACCGACACCGCTGAATCCAGCTATGTCGAAAGCAAGGCACTGATCGAACGCTGGCACGGCAAGGGTCGACTGCACTACGCGGTCACCCCGCGCTTCGCCCCGACCAGCACCCCGGAACAGCTGACCCTTGCAGGCCAGTTGCTCAGCGAATTCCCTGGCCTGTACATGCAAACCCACATCAGCGAAAACCTGAAAGAAGTCGAGTGGGTCAAGGAACTGTTTCCAGAGCGCAAGGGCTACCTGGACGTCTACGACCACTACAAACTGCTCGGCGAGCGTTCGGTATTCGCCCACGGCGTGCACCTGTGCGATGACGAGTGCGCGCGGCTCGCGGAAACCGGCTCGGCGATCGCCTTCTGTCCGACCTCGAACTTTTTCCTCGGCAGCGGCCTGTTCAACCTGCCGATGGCCGAGAAGCACAAATTGAATGTTGGTTTGGGCACAGACGTCGGTGGCGGCACCAGTTTCTCGCTGCTGCAAACCCTGAACGAAGCCTACAAGGTCATGCAGATGCAAGGTGCGCGACTGAGCCCGTTCAAGTCGCTGTACCTGGCGACCCTCGGCGGTGCCCGCGCGTTGCGCCTGGAAGACAAGATTGGCACCCTGCAACCGGGCACCGACGCCGACTTCCTGGTACTGGACTACAACGCCACGCCGCTGCTGAGCTATCGCTTGAAGCAGGCCAATAACATTGCCGAAACGTTGTTTGTATTGATGACGCTGGGGGATGACCGGACTGTTCTGCAGACGTATGCGGCGGGTAATCAGGTGCATCAGCGCTAAAATCTCTCCACGCTGATCGTTCCCATGCTCCGCGTGGGAATGCCTCTAGGGACGCTCTGCGTCCAGTGACGCGGAGCGTCACGGGCTGCATTCCCGCGCAGAGCGTGGGAACGATCATCACTCGGTCTGACTTATAGCTTGGCGACCGGCCGCCCTGGCTTTTTGGTCTGCAACAAATGCGAGAACACCGCATGCAAATCATCCGACGCGCTTTCTTCGTCGAGGTTGAGTTTGCTGTCGATGTGATCCATGTGATGCATCATCAGGTCCACCGCCAGCTCAGCGTTGCGCGCTTCGATGGCGTCGATCAGTTGGGTGTGCTCATCGTAGGAACAGTGGGAGCGATTGCCGCTTTCGTACTGAGCAATGATCAACGAGGTCTGGGACACCAGACTGCGCTGGAAGCTGATCAGCGGCGCGTTTTTCGCCGCTTCAGCCAACTTCAAGTGAAACTCGCCCGACAAGCGGATGCCGGCACCGCGATCGCCCCGGGAGAAGCTGTCGCGCTCGTCGTTAACCATCTGGCGCAACTCGGCAATCTGTTCGGCAGTGGCGTGCTGCACAGCCAGTTCAGTGATCGCTCGCTCCACCAGACGCCGGGCCAAGAACACTTGGCGAGCCTCTTCGACACTCGGGCTGGCGACGACAGCGCCACGGTTCGGACGCAGCAGCACGACGCCTTCATGGGCCAGGCGCGACAGCGCGCGGCGAATGATGGTGCGACTGACCCCGAAAATTTCCCCCAGCGCTTCTTCGCTCAACTTGGTGCCGGGCGCCAGACGCTGTTCGAGGATGGCCTCGAAAATATGCGCGTAGACAATATCGTCCTGGGTGCCGCTACGGCCGGCTTTGCCTGCTCGCGGTTGTTTCTTTAGGGGTTGCAACTGTTCGTTCATGGGCACTCGAGTCGGAAGAACTGCGGCGAATTGACCGTGACTGTAATACGGCACAGTGGGTCGCTGGCAAGTATCGCGTAAAAAACACTGCGATTGTACACAATGGAGGGTGGCAACACGACTGTACGGCTGTTTGCGGCCTCGGCTGTATTGCAACGCTTGGTTACTTTTGAGTTTAGGCTTGAACCCGGGTTTTACCTTTCAAAAGTATAAGGAACACCGCGGTCATGAACGACGCCACGCACACGCAGCTCCGCCCTTTGGCCGATACGTCGCCTTCGGCGATCGTCGCCGGCTTCATCGCGATGATGACCGGTTACACCAGCTCGCTGGTCCTGATGTTCCAGGCCGGGCAAGCGGCGGGGCTGACCAGCGGGCAGATTTCATCGTGGATCTGGGCGATCTCCATTGGCATGGCGGTGTGCTCGATTGGCCTGTCTTTGCGCTATCGCACCCCTATCACGATCGCCTGGTCGACCCCCGGCGCGGCGTTGCTGATCACCAGTCTGGGCGGCGTGACGTACGGCGAAGCCATTGGCGCCTACATTACCTGCGCGGTACTGGTGACCCTTTGTGGCCTGACCGGCAGCTTCGAACGGCTGGTGAAAAAGATTCCAGCGTCATTGGCCGCCGCTTTGCTGGCGGGAATTCTGTTCAAGATCGGCAGCGAAATCTTCGTCGCCGCCCAGCATCGCACTGCTCTGGTACTGGGGATGTTCTTCACTTACCTGGTGGTCAAACGCCTGTCGCCGCGTTATGCCGTGCTGGCCGCGCTGTTGATCGGCACGGCGCTATCGGGGTTCATGGGGCTGCTGGATTTCAGCGGCTTCCATCTGGAAGTGGCGACGCCGGTCTGGACCACGCCGCACTTCTCCCTGGCCGCGACCATCAGCATCGGCATCCCGCTGTTTGTCGTGGCAATGACGTCGCAGAACATGCCGGGCATCGCCGTGCTGCGCGCTGACGGTTACACCGTGCCGGCTTCGCCGCTGATCACCACCACCGGCATCGCCTCGTTACTGCTGGCGCCGTTCGGTTCCCACGGGATCAACCTCGCGGCCATCAGTGCAGCGATTTGCACCGGGCCGCATGCCCATGAGGATCGTAACAAGCGCTACACGGCGGCCGTCTGGTGCGGGATTTTCTACGGGATCGCGGGGGTGTTTGGCGCAACGCTGGCAGCGTTGTTTGCCGCACTGCCGAAAGAGTTGGTGCTGTCGATTGCGGCACTGGCGTTGTTCGGCTCGATCATCAATGGCTTGAGCATTGCCATGAGCGAAGTGAAGGAACGTGAAGCGGCGCTGATTACCTTTATGGTCACGGCGTCGGGGCTGACGCTGTTTTCCATCGGTTCGGCGTTCTGGGGGATTGTGGCGGGGGTGTTGACGCTGGTGATCTTGAACTGGCGCAAGGCTTGAAAAGCAAAAGATCGCAGCCTCGTTTCACTCGACAGCTGCTACATGGAATGCGATCCGTGTAGCAGCTGTCGAGTGAAACGAGGCTGCGAGCCTTAAATCTTGATAAAAAAACGGCGACCCTTGGGTCGCCGTTTTTTAGAACATCAAGCTACCGGATTGATCGGCTTTTCCGGGTACCAGACGTCGATCAGCGGGCTGACGGTTGCTTCAGTCAGTTCGCTGCGGCCTTTGAGCCAGGCTTCAACTGCGGCACGCTGCTCTTCGGAAACCGAGCCACGCTTCTGCAGGCAAACCAGACCGAAGTCGTCGCCGCCAACATAGCCCAGACCGTTGGCTTCCATGGCTTCTTTCAGGAACGCGTCGAGGAAAGCATCAATGGCTTCATCAGCCAAATCTTCTTTGAAATCCAGGTTCAGTTCGAAACCCAGCTCTTTGCTTTGACTATTTAGCGATGGGTGTCATTATTGGTTTAACAGCTCTAACACGGGCTCAAAAGACACCACGGACAGCTTCAAAAAAAATGACAATTATCAAAAACGCCTCTACTGTCCTCTACCATCCACTTACCGCGATCGACCCAGAGGTCGGTGACCTGATCCTTCAGGCTGGCGAGGTCTACCGACAGTCGACAAAGGCGAGAAGTTTTACGATTCGACCTGCTCTACAGGTACTCGAAGCGTACTGCGATATCACTGGCCAGCGGATCACGATGGAGACGCTTAGAAGCCCCGCGATCGAGGCAGTCCTGGAAGGCTACACAGCCGCCTTGGCTGGCGATGAGCTGCTTGACTTACCAAATAGAGAGTCAGTGAATTTCTGTCGCCGCATCTATCAGGCGCTAGCTGCAGCTAAGCTCGCGCACTCGGATCTCTATCCCGTTAGCTGGGACTTCGCCCTATTCAAACCTGATGCAGCCGAATGCGCGAAAGTGGCATCGGCGGACGATTTCAAGAGGTGGTACTGGGGAGGTTGGACGATCTTTCGGGAAGGCGGTGGGAGCTCGCACCTGAGACTAGCACCTCTCGTGGCCGCTTATGGAAGGGCTTTTGTCGAGGGCATGTATGCCCAGCTAGAGAAACACTACCGTGGCCGAGGAGGTGATTATCGTCTCGAATGGGGCTTCATGTTCGATTACCTCCACAAACATCAAGCCCAATGGCCTCTGCGTACATTCGAGAGCGAACAAGGAGTGAAGCGATTCATGCACGCTTTCACTCTTGCTCATTTCTATAAGGCTAAGAAAGACGGCCACGACAGCAAATACAAGATCAAAGCGTGGAACAAGTTCCTCAACGCTGTTGAATCTTGCCTATGCAAAACAGGCGTATGGGCGAGCCTTACCTCACCGATCCGGCGCCCTCCTCCAGCTACCAAACATGGATCGGAAACGAGGCTGCGTGAAGATGAGGACGGCCTGCTTATACAAGAAAAGCTAATCACGAGTATTCCACTGCACGTAACCGATGCCGAGGCTATCGACGTGTTGTTCTTTCATATCAAGAACGATCTCGCGACGGTACGTAACTGGGCTAGCAAGCAGGCAGCAGATCTGAAATCTCGCTGGGCCCGCCGAGTTTCTCTAGCTCAGGAGGGTACTTCAATTATCGAGTACACAGGCCGTGGCATGGTCAAGCGGTATACACAGGCGGACATCTGCGCGACTTTGGAAGATATAGGTTCCGCGGTGCCACATAATTTTCTTTGCAAAGTTCACGAGCAGATCACGGGTGAAAGTTGCAGCGCCATGCACCTCGCCAGTACTTACGGCTTCCAATTGAAAGGCTGTCTGTATCCGCTGCAGTGCCTCCTCGTGCTTGAGCACCCAGAGATCACGGCGGACTTTCTCAACGGATTCGAGCTCTATAACCCGCGAGGGCAGTTGTCAGGGTTTGATGAAGAGAAACGGCTGCTCATTGGCTATAAAGACCGTAAACAGTCGGATGTCCGGGAGCAGACCATTGAGCTCAATGACACCTCATTTGCCATCGTTAAAGACATCATCGAGATAACCAGCCTCGGTCGGCGAAAACTTAAGGCCCAAGGTAATGATGTCTGGCGCCAGCTGTTTGTGAATTCCGCCAGGGGTACAACCGTCTTTGGGGCCGACATTATTCCCCAATGGAATAACAGTAGCTTTGCTAACAATAGCGGTCTGCGCGAGCAACTGATCGCTCAATTCACACCACACATCAATCTCCCAGAGATGCAGCTGGTGGACTTTATTCAGAGAGTGCGACTGGGGCGCATCAGAGCTTCTGCAGCGGTCGCAGTTTTCATTACGAGTAAAAGTACTGAGGCGATGTCCAAGGCTCTTGGCCATGAACACTATTACCCAGACTTGCTCAGTCACTACCTGCCGGACGCCCTACTGGCCTTCATTAAGGCGCGATGGATCAGGATTTTTCAGAAGGCTATGGTGTGCGAGGCCATGAAGGACAGCCCTCACCTGCTTCGCGTGACTCAGTTCAATAACATGGACGAGCTGGATACCTTCCTGGATAACCATCGGATCAAAGAGATCCCATCTGAAGCTTCAGATCCTGAGCGCAAGGAACAGCGCACCCCCATTGAAACCAGCGAGGCCGTGCTCTCAATCGGCGTCCCTTTCCTCGCTTCGCTGCTCTCACTTGAAGCAGCAGTGACGACGTCCACTAATCGAGCTCGTGTATGCGGCAAAGCAGAGTACTGGGCGTCGTTTGCAGAGAAAGTTAAAGCCGAGATTTCCAATGGATATAACCGGCTGCTGAAGAAGCACTTGGATGCTGCTTTGAAATTGGTCGATTCAAAGAAGATGGAGGCGCTGATCTATGTCCCTGCTCACTGGGCGTGAATCCGGATATGAGTTTCTTGATGACTTTGACTTGGTCGAAGCATCACCCCACACAACAGCATCCTGGCTGCGGTGCAAATTCGAAGAGAATTCCTGGGTAATACTGACCAACCAGAAAAAACCATACGAACTCGATTGGGGGGTTCGTCTTTGGGATGGCAGCGTCTTGACTGACGGCAAGAATGAGATCTTGCTTCGCTCGCTTAAGCATCTACTCATCATCAGCACAAATGGCGTCAACGATGAATTTGCTACTCTCTCGCACGATTCTCAAAACATGCGCTTAGCTTGCACATTGAGAGTCATCGACTACTTGCTGATCAATGCTCAAAGCTACGACCTTATCACCTTCGGCCTAGGCGCTTTGAACGCCGATGACTTGAAGGGGATACTCAATCAACTGGCCTCCTATGCACGTTCTGAAGACTCCATTTATGCATGGCATGAGCGCGTGTCCGCGTTTTGCAAGCTTCAACTAGGCGACCTCAGCAATGCTGAGGCAAAGGAATTTTTTGCCAAGCATCCGAGCATGCTGGAGGTCAGCGATGACGTCTGTGAGGATCTCAGGCTCGACATCACCGCCTCCGACATTCCGAGAATTCGTGCGGCAATGATGAAAGCGAACCTGTATTACGGAAACAACCACAACGGCTACAAGATCAGCACTAAAGTGCTTTCTGAACGATTGTACCCAGACACGCTACGAGGACGACAGACCGCAAAATCAGCGCTGGAGGCACTGAGTTTTTACCCTAACGAACAGAACTACAAACGAGAATATCCCTCAGTAAGAGTTACCACCGGCGAAGCCGAGTTTCTCCAAGAATCATTGTATTTTTACTACAGGTACACCCTCGTAAATAGTGCATCGCTCAGTGCGCTAGGACTACCTGTCCCCTCAGATACGATTACGATCAAAGAATATGTTCCAAAGCTTAATCAACCATCCCGATTTAGAAGCGTGCCCTCTGGAAACCTATTGAAACTGTTCCGTAGCAGCATGGAGTTCCATGTCGACCACGGAAGGAAGATTCTGAATGGATTCATTAGAGTCGCGAGCTACTGCCACGCCCAAAACATTTCGATGATCCGACTAGCTGACGCCGATTTCCTGAAAATCATCGGCCCAGAGCTCGTAGATTTGGGCGTCAAAAAACTAGGTCTTTCTAGTCACCGCCAAACCGGGACGAGATCCCGACGAAAAGGAGACAGGAATCAATACTTCAAGCAGATACGTGCAAACCACGGACTACTTGAATTGGTTTACGTCTACCTCGGCAGCATACAGCTGACCGTCGGGATGATAATGGCGAGACGCGTTGATGAGCTGGTCACTCTGGAGGCTAAAAAATGCTTGGACATGACCAAGTCATGGCTGATCTTCAAACTAGCCAAGTCCACACGCAACGCCCTAGGTATTCGACAGCGCGAGTCTCGCCCCATCGACGCCATCGCCGTCGAAATGATTGAGGAACTGCGTCGCTTCCAAAAGCTACTCAAGCGTCTTGGCGTTATCGAAGATCTGACCGACCTTTTTGCCACCCCGTCGTCTATGGGACATAAAGTACTCCAGGACTGCTCCTTGCACCTTTTCAACCGCCACCTGGATTTCGCCTGTGACTACTTTGAAAGCGATGTCACTGCAGACGGTGAGCGCTACTACGTTCGCCAACACCAGTTGCGGCGCTTTTTTGCCATCATGTTTTTCTATACCAACAGCTTTGGCGACTTGGATACACTGCGCTGGATGCTCGGCCACCGCGACATCGAACACGTCTGGAACTATCTGACCGAGTGCTTGGAACCTAAAGACCTACGTGGTGCGGGCGCGCGCTATTTCGCAGACTTGGCCAAGCAAGACCGGTTGGAAAATTACCAAAACTTGCAGGATCTACTGTCTGCGGAGTTCGGCACTACTAAGTTTTCGCTGGTCGATGATCAGAAAATTGAAAATTACCTCACAGCGATGCTGGAAGAAGGGAAAGCCAGGGTAGAGCCGCAGTTCTTCAAAGATGAAAATGGCAAATCCATGAAAATTCTTTTCATTGTTAGCTGAGAATAAAAAATGAGCACAATGACCAAGCGTGAGCTGATTGATCACTCCATCGAAAGCATTTTCAGACTGCTGATTGACATAAGCCGCTCACCAGCCACGTATGCAAAAAACGAACAGATTCTGAATGCACTCAAAAGCCAAGGCGGCTTATGCTCCTTGGACATGGACTTCTCAATTCGAGATGAACAGTTCACGATCAGGCCGATCAGTCTCAATACTTTGAAGAAAAGACTCGTAGGAGCCGAATCCGATCGAGATTTTCAGTATCTAGACAGGCTACGCTCACACGCGCAGCAAGTGATACACAGATCAGAAGAGGAACTAACTGCGCCGAAGAAGCGAACTCGAACCGCGCTAGAGGAGCAGGTCGACGAGCTGAAGAACTCCATCTCCTCGCTACAAGCCGTTAACATGGTACTGATACAAGCATTAGAGGTTAACCGGAGGGACTTGATCACAATCTCCGACACAGCCAATACGGGATTGCGGCAAAAAAGGATCAAAGATGCCATCAACAGGATCATCAAAATACTAGGGCTGAACCCTGCACCTTTTGATGACGTGACCCTTTTAACCATGAAGAAGCCTTTGCAGTTGGTGCCCCATGATCAAACGACGCGTTAAGTTTCCCGAAGCCGCTCAATTATTTACTTTAATTCCAAAGCTTCGGCTTTACGACTACTTATCGCTGGATAAGCTGAATACGCTTGACGGTGGCAACATGCCCTTCATGACGTGGCCAAATGGCATGCCTTGCCTTCAAGCCAACTCTTATATGATCAAGACACGTATGCAACCCGGTCGAGGTGGCAATGGCCCATCAAGATTGGGAACCAAAGGGGGCACCTTTGGCGAATACGCTGGCCAGATCAGCCACCTGATCAGATTCTGCTATTACAACAATCTCAGTTTTATAGCCCTTTCTGATGACGACTTCTGCGAGTTCATAGATGGTCTGCGCATAGAGAAAAAGCCCAATAATCCAAAGTTGCCTAAAAGAAGTGAACGCACCATTACCGGCATTGGCAGAAGGTGCTTGAACTTTCTCGCCCAGGTGGGAGAAATGAGCGGTGTACACAATTTCGTCGGTATAGGTGGAACCATCTCAATCTACATGGTGGATTCAGTTTTCTATCGAAATGGAAAGGCCTTCAAGCGCTCCAGCGTTCACCACAGGTCGTTCAGGACGCCTGATGCCAGGAAGACCCGTAAGCCTATTGGAGAAGCTACTATCGCAAAATTGCGTAGTGCTATAGATGAAATATCGACGTCGGAATTTTTAAGTAATCGTCGGCATCTGATGATTTCATTATTTGAGGAATTAGGCGCGCGGCGGGGCGAGATTCAACCCATTACAGTTGCCAAAGTGATTGCTGCGTCCAAAGTAAAAAAACCAACTATTCCAGTTACCACTCTAAAACGAGGAGGGATGGGTTTGACGCGAGCGCTTGAACTTAGCCCTCCCATGATTGAGGAGCTCTTGAACTACATTCGCGGCGACCGCTTCACCATCATGAAGCGATTCAAAGGCGTCCCAGATCACGGCTTCCTGTTTGTCACCGAGCGTGGTGGGCGCCCCCTTGGGATAGACACTTTCACAACTGAGTTTTCGTTGATCCGGCGCGCAGCTGGAGTCGAAGAGCAGGCCTGCGCACACCTTTTCAGGCACGCATTCTGCACGAACATTGTCGCCCAGCTAATTGCCGAAACACAGGCACTAAGCCCAGACTCGTTCAAGCAGACATTAATGACCAACAAAATGCTGGCCGAGCGAGCGATGACCAAGAGCGGTCATGCCACACTTGAGAGCCTACTGGACTACGTAGACACTGCATTCAAGGTCAAATCCAAATACGAACAGGTCATTCATAATGTTGAAGTCGCCAGGACTTTCGAAACATACCAGAAGCGAAGAAAACGGCTGGTGGCGGATTATAAAAAAGGAAAATTCAGCAAAGATGAATACATCGAGCGGGAAGAGGCTCTGGAAGCATCCATGGAGCGCGTGCTTACGGCCGCATGAGACCTAGTAGCGACCGCATACCTCACTCCCCCCTGATGGCAGTGATTTCGTGAGTTATCACACGACCGCGTGCCCCTAAAGAAACGAGTCCGGCACCAATTACCGGCGCCCGGATCGATCCTGCTGATTCACTGGAGGCTCTTGGGAGCGTCGCTGATATTCCGTAGTGGCAGGCGGTGGCGGTGTGCGCGTCTGTTCATTGTTCTGTGGTTTTTGCTCGTCTGTCACGCTGTTAGCTCCCTGATAATGATGAGTACGGCAAGCATTGCGAAGGCACTGGCACCAATGATGATTTCTGAGTACGCAAGGCTCAGTGGTTTGGATTTTTCATCGATCGATGTTTTGAGTTTTTCGAGGGTGTCGATGTAGCAGTTGTAGAGGTGCTTATTGCGTTCATCTTCGTTCGCCACCTTTAAGTACTCTGCCGTTTCCCGATTGGAAGGCAGGTTTGGGTAGGCCTTGATGCTAAGGGCACTCAAGGCATGGCCCCAAGCGCATGCGATGGCAAAAGCTGCCACAGCGAACGATACGAAGGCGAGGATAGCGATGGGAGATTGAAGCTGAAAGAGGATGCCATTCTTCAGCCCCGCCAGCGCACTCAAACCGGCAATCAGCACCGACACTGCGGTGAAGAATTTCGCGCTTTTGTTCTCAACCTGATCAAAGCGAGCTTGTTCTTCCTTGAAGCGGTCTTTCAGGTACGAAATGGATTCATTCATCGGAACAGAAATCTCGACTCACGCTGCTTGCAAGAGAATTGCCACAGGAGCGTTGCTTGCAGGAGCCGATACGGCAACTGACTCATTCTGCGTATAGTAGCGATTTAATAGCATTGCCCGAAAGGAGTTTGTCGTTGAGTGCAGATCAGCTTCGCAACCAGGTGGCTAGCCTTCAAAAAATCATTGTCAAACTTCAAGGCGATAAATCCAAGAAAGTCGAGGATGCGGCGAAGGCAGGAAAACGAAGCTCCGATGCGTTAACCGCTGCTGCCCGCACGTCTTCGATCTCCACGGCTACCTCGAGACATCGAGACGCAGTGCGATATGCAGGCGACCAAGCGAAAGCGCAGGTGGAGGTCGGCAAAATCGAGAAGAAAATTGCCGCAGAGAATAAAAAGCTGATTGCGGTTCAACGTCGCCGGGACGATGAGATTAAACGAGAGCTCAAGCAACAGGATGCTGTTCAGTCTAAGCACGTGAAGGATCAAAAGAAGATGTTCGCTGATCAAGAACGTGCCATGAGAGAACAAAATCGCAAGATGCGGGTGCTGGACGATGGTCTGTCTAAGCACGCTGACCTTCATGCCGAGACTGCAAGGGAGATCGAGCGACTGAAGGCTCTGCCAGAGAAGATAGCGGTCGTTTTCTTCGCAGCAGATCCCGGCAGCACTTCAAGCACCAAGCTTGCGCTCGATGAGGAAGCCAGGTTGATCAGGGAACGAATTCGGGCATCCGAGTTTAGAGACGCCGTGGAATTTCACACTCGTTGGGCTGTGAGGCCGATGGATGTACTACAGGCCATCAATGAGCTGCGGCCGACCATCGTGCATTTCAGTGGTCATGGCACGATCGCCGATACTCTGGTGCTGCAAGACGACCAAGGCCAGCCGAAACATGTGTCCATGGAAGCGATTGTGAGCGCGATGGCCTTGGGTTCGGAAAGTGTGAAGCTGGTGTTCTTCAATACTTGCTTCTCTTTCAATCAGGCCCAAGGCTGCACGCGGTACATTCCAGCGACCATCGGGATGAACAGGGATGTGGGAGACCTGCCTGCACGCATTTTTTCTGCGCAGTTCTACTCGGCCATTGGTTTTGGACTATCCGTTTCCAAGGCCTTCGATCAAGCCAAAGCATTGGTGGCAATGGAAGCACCTGGGGAAGAATTCATACCCGAGCTTTACCTGCAGGATGGCTTAAGTGAAGAATCGCTGATCCTTGTACGACCGCCGTCGATCTGAATAGACGTCACACTCAAGGTTTTACTTCCTTCTTTTCGAGGCGCGAAGTCGAGTCACCATCCCATAGACCGATCGGATCGATCTGCACTTTGCCACTAAACGCGCGATGATGCCTGTCATGGTAACTTGGAAACGCTGCCAAGCCTCCGGCTGACGCTGAGGCATCAATGCGCTCAGCCCTTGGTAGACTTACTCCGAGGGGATCGAAGTGGCTTCTCGAATCAGGATGCACCATGGATGAGTTGACAGCTATAGGTGGTAATAACCAAGCCCAGGCGTGGTTGGGGCAGTTTAATCTGGGAGACCGTGCGCTCGCTAAGAAGCTGCTTGAAGCCTTTTGCCTGGTCTCACGTGACGACTTCATAGATCACATGCGCACGATGCTCATCAATGAAGCCGAGAGCATTGATGGCGCTGTCGCACTGTATGCCGAACGCGAACTTCGACATCGCCAGGGGATACCTCATCGCTTGTTCAAGGAGGTTAGAAGAACTCCTCGGCGAGCCTGTGGGGCGGCCGGGCCGGCAGCGGTTAAACCAACCAAGTCATATGACCCCTCCGTCGGTAGTGAAGGAATTGTCGCGCAGCTGATATCAGAGCTCTGCCGTGAGCTCCCCAAAAAATTCCTCAACCATCCGGGGCCTGATCAAATTCGACGCAAGCATGCACGAGGTTTCTGGGTCGTGACGGATCTGATTGGCAGTGGCGATCGAGCGCGGCGCTACCTTGAAGCTGCTTGGCGTGTGAGATCCGTTCGCAGCTGGTGGTCAGGCGGACTGATGAAATTTGCAGTCATGAGCTATTCGGCCACGCAGTACGGCGAAAAATTTGTGTCGCGTCATCCCTGCCGTCCCAAGGTTCACATCGTTCTGCCCTGCCCGACCATCGACACGACGTTTTCAAAGCCGGTGGCAGAGCAAATGAAAAGACTCTGCACGGCCTACAACCCAACTGATGGAGAGCCAGGTCACGCGCCATGGGGATGGAGTGGGCCAAGCCTGGGTTATGGAAGTGCTGGCGCACTGCTCGTCTTCGCCCATGGTGCGCCGAACAATGTCCCGTTGATGTTTCACAAGGCTTCCAAAAATAAAAAGAATCCTTGGACGCCGCTGTTCCCGGCCAGAGTTTCTGCCGGCATTAGCAAAGACGAGTTCGGGATTGGTCTGACTACGGAAAAAATCAACGCACGCCTGAATAATCTCGGTCAGCACACCCTCGCCAAATCCAATGCGGTAATGAAATCAGATATACCGACCGGGCAGATATTTCTTCTTCTGGGCGCCCTATCACGTCCGTTACGGCTCAATGACAGAGTGCTCGCTGGAAGAACTGGCCTGCCAACGCACGAACTGACCAAGCTATTGAGAGTGATGACAGCACACGGCTGGATAGACTCCCAACGGCGGGTCACTGACCAAGGCGTCGGCCAACTCATGCATGCAAAAAAGCAGCTTCAGCTCGCTTCAAACGCAATGTCTGTTGGCAATCATGAGCCGCAACCGTACTATCCCACCTCGTTGAGGCGACCAGTCTAGATTCTAGCATCGGCGTGCATTCCTGGAATGTTGCCGCCAAGATGAGTCAGGCTTTACGACTCATCTACCGGGCGCAGATTACTGCAGCCCTATGTCCTAGCCCCTGCTTACGGCTAAGCGCTCTCGCCACAGTTCACGTGGCGTAGCCTTCGGCCTGCGGCGGGAGCACTCACCCTGCGGGTGTCAAAGTAGATGAAGGATTGGAAGCCTCAACACTATCGTCGCGCCCCGGGAGCAGGTGACGTACCGGCATCAGTGATGGCTGCGGCGATCACAACGGGCGAAAAAACCGTCGCAGTACACTCCTCTCTTCCTCCGATATTGACCTTGAAGCATCTGGCCCATCTGACTCAGGTGCCATACCCACACCTACGTGATTACGTCACGCGAGAAATAGACGCCTACAAAATCTTCCGTGTTCGTAAGCGTGCACGGCCGGGCCAGCCCACCTCATTCAGAGTGATCTGTGTGCCACCACATAGCCTTGCAGTGGCTCAGCAATGGATTGCCAAGCACGTGTTGGCGAAAGGGAAGCCCCATTCTGCCAGCACAGCATTTGCCCCGAACTGCCGCCTGGTCGACGCTGCTGCCCCCCACTGCGCCAGTCGCTGGCTGATCAAGGTCGACGTGCAGCGGTTCTTTGAATCGATATCAGAAGTCGATTGTTACCGAGTATTCCGCAGCCTTGGTTATCAACCTCTCGTATCGTTGGAGCTGACGCGCATCTGTACTCGTATCGGGCCATTTAATGGCTTGCGCCGCAGTTGGAGATGGTTCCGCAAGGCTCCCGTTACAAAGTCGAAAATCAGATCCTATGCCGTACCAAGGATTGGGCATCTCCCTCAAGGGGCTGCGACAAGTCCAATGCTTGCAAACCTCGCCATGAGAGAGGCGGACGTGTTGTTGACCGCCCTGTCAAACCGATACGGTCTGACCTACACGCGGTACGCTGACGACCTTACGTTCTCCACGGGTGCTCCTGAGTTTCAAAGAGATGATGCCCGAAAGGCGGTCTACGAAATCTATGGAATATTGAGGCGATTCGGGCTGGCTCCTAACCTGAGCAAAACGGCAATCGTCTCGCCACGAAGCAGAAAGATCGTTCTAGGGCTTCAGGTTGATCAGGATGAGCCGAGACTGACCCGCGCCTTCAAAATGAAGATGCGCATGCATCTGCATTATCTTGAGCGTGAAGATGTCGGCCCTTTGAAGCATGCAGAGCGTCGGGGTTTTTCAGCGGTTGCAGGTATGCGTAATCATCTGATGGGCCTTGCCGCTTACGCTATTCAGATCGAGCCTGCGTACGGTAAAGCCATTAAGGCGAGACTTGAGCGCGTAGCCTGGCCAGTGTTGTACTGAGTTGTTCCAGGCCAACCGCTCGATGTCGCTTCGCCTACTTAGGGAGATTAGCTTTGGGTAAACGGATCGAACCATTCAATTCACAACACCTTGAAGCTGCCTGTCGTGTTCTGGCTGACACCGAACGAGGCTTGACCGGCCCTCAAATAGGGCGTCTTCTCCAAGATATACGGGTTCCAGACATAGACCCGAACAATACCAAATGGAAACGTCTGTTCAATGCATTGGCGGACATGCAGAACCAGTATAAGGCCGGCAACCATCTTGTCCTGTTCATCAACAACGCGATGAACCCCGTCAGTTACGCCCGAGACCGCGCGGCATTCATCTGGCGTCGGGACGAGCTCAATGTTGTTCTCTTCTTTTCTGGATTTTACGTACGCGATGATGGAAAAGTGGGGCACTCGGACAAAGCCACCACCCTGGACGAGGCACGCGCACGAGTAGGACGACTCAGGGCTGCGCTGGAGTCCCGTTCTGTGCATCAGGAGGTTCTGAACTACTGTCGCGCCGAGCTACTAAGCGATAACTACTTCCACGCCGTTTTTGAGGCCACCAAGGGGATCGCTGAAAGGATCCGCGTTTTGTCAGGCTTGAACGGCGATGGTGCCGATTTGGTGACGAAGGCATTCCTTGGTCAAAACCCCGTCCTCGCTTTGGGGCCGTTGACTTCCGAATCTGAAAAGAGCGAACAGAAGGGATTTGCCAACCTGCTGATCGGTCTATTCGGAGCTGTACGCAATCCCCTCGCCCACGCTCCAAAAGTAAACTGGCCAATGTCCGAGCAGGACGCCTTAGATATCCTCACGATGGTGTCGCTGATGCATCGCAAGCTCGATCGCACTCAAAAAACGTCTTCGTGAGCATAAGGGTTGGATGAGCACACCTAATCACGAGCCACCGCCGTGGGCAACAGAAGAGCCTCCAGCCAGCAAATCAGATAAAGAAAGAACGTCAGATAAGAAAGGAAAGTCAGAGGAATTTATGGGCGATATAGGAGCGGGTGGTGAGCATTTTTTTATGGGTTTCTGCTCCGTCGATGGAGTGACCGCCAATAAAAGCAATGCTGACAAACATGGGTGGGACGTCTTCGTCGAGGTCGAACAGGAAGCGAGCGATCTTACTCAGCTGACGCTTCATGAGCCCATCATTGCAGGCAAAGTCCAGGTAAAGTCCACCCGTACCACGTCATTGAAAGTCGATGTCACCCTGTCCAACCTTCGCAAGATGGCCACCAGCCCGCTTCCCTCCTTCTATGTGCTGATGGACTTTTCGCAAGGGCCGCATCCCCAAAGGGCATTCATACGCCACGTGGATGAAGCCCTGATCCGTGAAATCCTGGAGAGGGTCAACACTCACATCATCGCCGGCAAAGCAAAAAGGTTACACAAGCTCACGCTACGCATTGATTTTGGGCTAGGTCGCGAAATAAAGCTCAGCGAACCCAGCACCTTCAAATCAGAAATCCTACGGGCCGTCGGAAGCTCACCGGCTGAATACACCGACAAGAAATCAATGTTTCTAAAAAATGTTGGCTTTGAGGATGGCTGCCACGCAATGCACTTCCAGCTTGAAGGCATGGAAAATCTAACCGCATTGGTGAACGCTACCCTAGGAATGGGCGGAAGCGTCGACTTGCAGAATATGCACTTTTCCACCAAACGGTTTGGGCATGAAGACCCCTGTAGTCGCCGTGAATCATTTGCGGGTGTTATGGAACTCACGCCGGTGGCGCCAGCTGCAAAGGGCACACTGACCTTCCGAGATCTGTCTACTGGCGCGAGCGCGCAGGTGGATGCTTCAGCCTATTTCAGCCCAATGCATGATTGGCTCCCCAAGAACCTGAAAAAAATCCGGTTCGATTGCGGCACCTTTGACTGGTTTATGTATGAGGATGGTTCGAGCGCCCAATTCACCGCAACGCTTGACCCGGACTTGCCGGTAAACCTGGAGGAGCTTTCTAATTTTTTTCAGATCGTTTGCTTGCTGCATGCTCCAAAAGGCCTTTCCATAGACATGGACTTCTACGGTTCCCAGAGCTCTGTAATCGTCAAAAACGGCATAGGCCTGCCCGACTATTCACAGGCACTAGAAACAGCTGACATATTGCTCAAGACGAAGAGCTTTTTCGCAGATAGGGGGAACCTGGTGATCTCTGCAACAGAACTCATGCGCAGCGATCGAAACATTAGAGGCATCTTTGCTTTCTTGAACAGCGAGGCTGGGGCAAATATCTCCTTTAGCTTTGTCGAGGCTCACGAGCCGTTTGAAGCTGCATGCTTAGTGCCGCTTGCCCTAAGGGTAGGCGGGAAATGTTACTTGGTTGTCCTTGCGATGTTCGGAGACATGAGCCGGTCAGAACAAGGACGATACACTGTTGCTACAACCAGTTTCGATCTTCTCTACAAAACAGTGTTGCGCGAGGAAGAGCTAAACAGGGAGAAAATCCTTCTTCGGCTTGAGTCGATCATTGCCAACTACAAGCACTCTCTTCCAATCGTGAATTTAGTCTCGGTGATGCTGGATCTCAGCCTACCTCGTTGAGCATGATGAGTGCCGG
Source organism: Pseudomonas sp. MDT1-16 (assembly GCF_054898115.1). Taxonomy (NCBI): domain Bacteria; kingdom Pseudomonadati; phylum Pseudomonadota; class Gammaproteobacteria; order Pseudomonadales; family Pseudomonadaceae; genus Pseudomonas; species Pseudomonas sp. MDT1-16. The sequence goes on along the minus strand of NZ_CM142717.1, from coordinate 2,339,153 downwards.
GATATCACTGCTCGCGGGCACCTACCTACCCCCACACGGCCATGCTTTGACGGGGGACGTTTAGAGCTGGAGCAAACCATCCCGGCTTTCGCAACCAAGCCCCGACGAAAAAATCTTAGGCTAAGCAGCAAGCTCAACGTAGCTAGACTCCCCACCTCCAGTCGCGCCCGACAACCAACCCCATACAAATGTCAGCGTGGTACGTCCTGTATGATCGACGCCTACCGTGCCGCGCGACCAGCCACAAAGAATCTCGCCATCCACAGTCAAGCACTGAAAAAGAAGCTCAATGGTATCGGGGCCGGCCACACGCCCGATTTGATGACCGATGCGGATCCGGCCGCCTTGGTAAGTGCCCGAAATGGTATCTCCCTCGACCTGGTAATGGAATACGGTGCCTGCCCCGGAGAGCCCGTGAGTGTTGTCCGCTACGGTAAATCGGCGATTGTTCAAACGCTCGCTGATTTGAGCAAAGGAGATTTCCATAAATGTCGCGTCCTTTCGTTTAAATGTTCGATTGCAGCTTTCCATTATGCGCGCTGCTTATCAGCAGCGAGCCTGGTCTCCTGACGGCCCCAAGAGCTGAATCCGAAGCGCCAACTCCCCCACCTCTCAAAAATCCGCTCGAGTGTTTATCGGCAGTGGTTAACCACTGTTCTCTTCAGCATCCTGATGGTACTCAACAGCGTCTGCCTTGGTCGTGAACTTCACACCTTCCACATGGTGGATACATATACGCGTGCGATCCAACTCCAGGCTTGGCGCAATTGAAGACGCCAAGGCGACCATAAGACGCACATCGCTCGAACGTCTTAAAGGGCTTGAGTGCTCGCTCCCGGCCCAAATTTCAGGACGGTAGCGGCTGTACCCTTCTTCGTGTTCCCACAAGCTGACTGACGAGGCTTGGTATTTCAACTCAGACTTGAGCACACCAGATGCTTTGTTGAACAAAATGACGTTATGCCCAATGGCGTGCCCAACGTTCTTTGCATGCTGCACAGAAGGAAAGAATATGCCGTCGACCGCAAGGGAGGGATGTGTCGAAAGAAAATCTGCGATAGCCTGAGTAATCAGATACCCCTGATCAACCAGCTCCGGCATGACCGGCATCAACAGCGTATTTTCGAGCGCCTTCAGGAATGCGCAACGCTGAGCCTCATCCTGACGCGCTGGATCGAAATAACTGAGCTCGCTGCTAGGCTGAATCAAGCTGAGATGTTCTAGGTTTAGTAGGCGCAATGGCCGGATAACCTCAAAGGTCGCGGTGACAACAAGACTGCCCACTGGCGGGCGCACTTCAGCAATGGCGATTTCATCATTGGTAGCACCATAGAAAACCGACACACCCTTAGCGTTCATCCGCCCGGCAGCGCCAACGCCTGAAGGAGGTGGGCCAAGATGACGTTCAGGGTGAAGCAAGGCCTTGGCCATCTCATCAGCATCAGAAAAAACCCGAGCTCGTTGGAAGGTTCGAATAGGCTCATTTGGGCCGACGGTGAGGATCGCGGTGGATTGATCAGGGGCGCGAAACTGGTCGATTGATCCGAAGACTTTTTCAAGCATCCGACTAGCTAACGGATTCACGAATCGCGCTTCATCTCGCAGACTGCGCTCCATTTTCCGCCATTCTGAGTCCATATGGGATGATACAAACGTCTGCTCAATGAAGAAGAGATCCTCGTCTGGCCATTCGCTCCAGATCTTAAGCAAAGCAATCGTCAGGTCGTCCAGGATTGCTTCCGGGGCCCGCAGCATTCGCTCCAAAACAACGGGTAGAGGATCGCCTACGGGATCTCGGTTGTAATGAATGACCGCGTCAGATTGCTCCACCAGCTGAAAGGCATCAAGGATGAAGTTTTCGCAGTGGCTGGCTAGCTCATCCAGCTCGACTACAGGTAACTCTTTACTACAGTAGCTGCACTCATCTGAATCGTTGTCAGCGAAGAATTGCTGAAGATAGTGATCAGTTAAACATTCAAGACATACGAGATTCATCTGGGCGCGTCCTTGCTGGGTAGTCCAGATTAACTTAACCAGCCTGCCCTGCCGAAAATTCCTTCTTCAAAACACCATTCGCATACACATCAGCCAGCCAGCGCCAGCCGCTTACCCTTCTAGAAAACGCTGAAGGCGTGATACACAGGTACTGGCGAAGCCGTCGCTCGGGTACGTCCAAGACGGCTGCCAACCGCTTGTAAAACAAAAGACGCAAGTCTTCATGAATCCATTTATGCAGCTGCGCGCCGCGTGAAGGTATTCCTACCATCCTCCATACATTGACTGGAGCAGAGCCGACGGGGACGTATTTTTTTACGGATAAGTCCATGAGCAGAATGTACCTCTGGAACGTCGGGTTGGATGTCATCGAATGTTACAGGCTACACCTACCGGTATACCCCTTTTAAGCTCATGACCCCTGCTGTCTATCAGTTGAATATTCAGCAATCCACAGTACGCAACGCTGTGCTTCAGTTTTGTGGACAAAGTGCCACTAGACATCACCGCTCAGACTCCGTAGCGTTCGGCTCACATAGGGTTGGTGCGTCTCGACTTATAAAGGACTTGTGATGGGCGAATGGTCAAAGAAATTGGGTGAACGTGGGGAACACGTTGTTGAGACTCTGCTCAACCTCATCGGATGGAAAGCGGCACTCAAGGGAACAAGCATCGACTGCGTCAAGCCAAAGCCACACAGTACGTCCGAGAACCCGAGGCAGACGCATGGGGCGGATTTCATCTTCAGCTGCCTGTCCCCCCTTGAGGATGGCGTGCTCAAGCACATGGTCATTTCGTCCAAGTTTTCGAGTGTGTCCTACCCCACCTCACCGGGAACCAAATTCAAAGAACACTTCGTCGACCTGGCGACAACGGTCGAATGCTTCAATCGCTCGACCGTAAAAAAGTCCATCAATTCGGGCTACACCGATGCAAGCTCCCAAGCGATCGCAGGCGTCCTTTTTTGGCTCAGCGCAAAATCAGATGCCGAGGCAGATGTGGTCAGTCAGGTCGCAGGTTCGCGCAAGCTTGATGACTCCAATTATGGAACCATCTATGTGGTGGACAACTACCGCGCGAGCTTCCTGTTCGACACCATCACTTACGTTAGAAACACGTTTGGAGCTGAGAACGTGAGCTTCCTGTATCCCTCTACAGGGAAGAACGTCAGTCCCATCCAAAGGCTGACTAATGGCCCGATTTTACCTCCCGAATATCTCAACAGCGGCCTCATCCCTTTCTTCGTTCAGGAGTATGACAAGAAGCATTTGGTCATCTGCTGCCAGGATGGTTTCAGCGAAGAAGCGGTGAAACGCATGATCGGATTTTCGATGGCGATCGCCCTTGAATTTCCACATAAGGTCACGCTTGCCTTCCCTGACTTCAACTACGTTGAACACGAGGAAATCGCGAACATTGCCAAGCTGGCAATCGCGAACAAAGAATTCGCCTCCATAGTAGATGTGGAGTCTTACCAGGCAGATTTCAGAGGTTGATACAGTGAGTAATCAGAATATTGACTCGATCCTGCCGCAAGGTGAGGCGCTGCGCACCTATCTGGCCCAACCCTACATCGGCGCAGCTGATATTAAGACTGTGCTGAAAAGTCGGGGCGTCTTCATCAACAGTCAGGAAAAGGAACAGTCTATCCCTGCCCTGACGTTGTCCCTGATCAGGCCTAGCGAATTCTCTCAGCTCCAGCTTGCCTACACGACGAAGGAAGACAATCCGAAAATCACCACCCAAACCATCAAGTGGCAAGGGCAAGACACGCTGCTCGACTCTGTACCCGACTCGATCGACGTAAACAAACTCCTCGACCTCGACTTCGTGAATTTCAAGGTACTGGGCACGCCTGGCTTCTATCCCGTCAACAAAGACCTCGACACCATCCGGATGGACTACCTCCTGGAACGAATTGATCGATCCAAAAGCTGGGCGGATTCGCACAAGACCTTCAAAGGGTCAATCGAGATCAAGAAAAACAAGGCCCAGGATGAACTGATCCTGATCAGCACGCATACTGCACCAGAGACAAGAACCACGAACAAAGCGATGTCCAAGCACCTGGTCTCGCACTTCAAATCAGTTAAGCAAATCGACGAGAACGAGACGGTCACGGCCATCCGCTTCTGCGATTTTACCAATGAGAACAGATTCAAATATCTTTTGGGCCTGACTCAGCACAGCAAGTTGGTGGCCATCTCGTTTATCGAGGTCGTGGACATGGGGATAGCGCCGGATCCCGACATCCTGCTTCCAAACGAATTGGAGTGGATGAAAGAGAAAATCCGCAACCTGGATCTGAAGGGATTCAGCCTGGAACATTCGGACTTTCTCTCCAATGTGTCCTATCGACCGAGCTTGTTCTTGCATCGCTTGGACGCAAAATTTCGTTTCAGCACGTCGGGCCTCGATGGCAACTGCGTTATTTCCCTTGGCTTCCCAGAATTCTCTGCCGGTCAGAGCAAGGACAGCGAAATCGAGTTACGGATCAAGCAGATCACCTTCGACAATAGCGGCAAGTCGATTGACAAGAACGATGCGAAAGAAACGATCCTGAAGGAGCTGGAGTCAGAGAAAATCGAGACATTCAAGACACTCTCAATCTCGGGTAAACCAGCAACGCCCACGCCGCTGTCACCTGCCGCGTAGATTAACGACCCAGCGCCATTCGAACTCGGAGTGGCGCTATGGGTGTGGGATAAAGCGAGCCGTAAATATCCTGGCAGTACCGATCCCCCCCTGATCAAGACCTCGATACTTGTCATTCGAGGATGGCTAAGTCTACTTGTAAACCCCCAAGGCCCAACCTGACGAAGGAACCGATAGCGAGATGTTTGAACGCCTACGCCGCAAGAAAAATATGAACGTTCTCAGTGAAATAAATTACAAGGAATTACCGGGCTACGGAGTGCCGTCCGTTGATGACTTGCGCTTTGAAGCTATCGAATTCGAAAAGTCCATTGTCAGCTATGTCCACCGAAAGTCAGGAACTGCCCCTCAGCAACCACTTGGGCACATCGTTCAGAAAATGCTGGGGGACTACCCTCTGTTTCCTGAGATCCCAGAATATTGGCCTAAGTTTGTAGACGAGGCCAAGCAGCTGAAAAACCTGAGGAACAACGTCATCCACTCTGACTTCGTCGGTATTCCGCCTCTTGAAGAGCTTTACGAAAGATTCAAGAAAGCGAATGAAGTTTTGAGCCCCTTCAGACTATGTAGTGCTGGGCGGGACAGGTTCAATGATATCCAGTGGCGTGGTGACACCCTGCTTCTGAAAATCGATGAGCATCAATATGAGCTGGAGGTAGATGACATCAAAAATCTGATGATGGAGCTTCATCCCGCAAGCAGAGGGGAGGTGCATTTCCTCAAGGGCAAGCTCGTCGTCAGCAAGGTGCTCGATTACAACTACGAAAAGCTCACCTATTTCATCGAGGGTTATGGCCCATTCGAACTGGATCTTGAAGAGTCGATGGTCTTTGAAGACTTGCTGGGAAGCCTTCTGGGGCAGCATTTTTACAGCCATTAAGTCGCTCAAATGCTCAAGGGTCGGTAAAGAAGACAGGTTGCCCAGGGTGCGAGAATTCAGTGGCATCGAAACTCACGTAGCCGACGCCTTCGGCTCCATCCGCGTACGAAGCCGCTATCACTAGCGGCTCGTCGCTCACTGTTTCCGGTTCGAAACCAGGTGTATTCCCGAGTCCCTCAAGTCCCGGGTCACGCCAAAGGGTTATGTGTGCAATCACGCATTGCACTCATGTAGGTGCAGATCAGCATGAAGGCAGTCTGACAACTGTAGGGCTTCAGCATCTTCGGTAATTCAGCGAGAAGCGCGGTGCGCTCGACTCTGACTTCTACATGCCCAGCGACATAGTCCATACGCAGGAATTGGGCTTGGCCATCGTCTGCGTTGGTAGCGATGGAGAACAGTGATGCCAGGTACGTCATCGCCTTGGTGTCTATTGAGCGAAATGCTTGAGCAAGCTGCGCTTGATTCGCTTCCACCCCAAGCGCCAAATCTACACCTGCGCTCTTCAATGCCTCTCGAAATGCCTTGTAGACCGGTACTTTCCCGTAGGTTTCTCCGGGAACGCTGATTTTTATATTTTTACACGTGAGTCGCAGGTAATTCAGTATCACTGCAGCTATTGCTACGTAGTGTGGCACTTGGTTTTGCTCAAAATACTCAGCTCGCCTGTCGTCCATTGCTCCGACTTCGAATGGGCAGTGCTTGAGCCCGTAAAGCCAGATCAAGCATTCAGCCTCAGCTATCAGACTGGCAGGAAGACCACCTGAGCCGACACCGAATGCTTGAGCCACTTTTTCAGGTATATCTTCTCGCGACGCTGAAAGATTCACCTTCCCAAGCTCAGGAGGAAGATCGCCTAGGACGGCTTTGTTGAGCTCATGGGTTTCCTTCCAATAAGAGCTTTCGGCATCAAGAAAGAAATCCTTCAGTAACCGAACGCGAGCCATATCCTTCGCTGCGTCAGGAGGGGTTGATTCCAACATCGAGATGAAACTTTCTCTAGCGGCATGAACAGCCTCTGCCGCGCCGAACTCGGGTGAAACATCCACCGGCCAGAATTTATGGCCTTTTTCGGGGTGCACGCGGTCGTGCTGCTTATTCGAGGCGACTAAAATCTCACGCTGGCGCGCCGAGATAAAATCGGCGGTGTACTTCGACATCAGTGCTGTGAGCTTCTCAAAATGCCCTCCCTCGTACTCCTCACCCTGTGCGTTTGCGAGCAATGGCTGAGCTGAGTCCATTCGAGCTGCAGGGATGCCAGCTTTGAGTAAGGATATGTAGTACTGGAACAGCTCAATCTTTTCCTTCTGAGCCAAGCTGCCGGGTGCACTAGAGCCCAGAACTGCGCTCATCGTGGGTTTTGATCGGCTCACGATCGTGCGCCATTTGTTATTGCGCATGGACATTTTTCGCGCCAAAACCATGAGCTTGGCCTGTTCATACTCGAACAACTCTGTATTGTTTTCCTCATCCGCAAAGTCCGTGCCCAATATCTGATGGGGCTCAATGCGGTAGGTTGCCAGCAGGTCTTTCAAGGGCTCATAGATCTTCTCTGAGACATCGAACCTCCCCTCAATGTAGGTAGCAAAATCTTTCTTGCTGAACGGCACCAACGGTTTGATCGTGTCTACCGGGAGCGCCGGTTCATAGCGCGCGTCATCGTGCAATGTGCTCTGTTGCGCATTCATTTTATTCGTCCTTATGCTCAATGAGCTGTATCTCTGAATTCATCGAAGCAGGATCTACGGCGAGTCGACCAAAGCCGGCGTCCGCCCTCATCTGCGAAAATACCGGACTGCCCTGCTGCAGTTGATCAAGAATCTCAAACTGATCTGCTGCTGCCCTCACAGCCATGGGGGCGGATAGCTGATTGGTATGCAGCAGCCGCTGCGCCATCAGTCCGATGAGTTGCAGATCGCCGACCTCTTGGCGAAGCTGGGTGAAGTGATACATCTGCCGACCTGGTGTAAATACGATATTGTTGCTCACAATATGCTCCTATAGGGCACGTTCGTCATGAGCGGGACGATACCGAAACGACTCCTAGAGTCACAGGATCGAATCTTACAAATCCGGGAACGCAGCTCTGCCGAATGGGATTACACAGTGTTCGTCAACATGTCGTGCGGCTAAAAGGGGCGTCCAACGGCAGGTGGATCACCTCTAATAGTCACAGCCTATCAAAACACCTACACCCTATAGCTAGATACCTTATATCCAAAAGTGTAAGATTCAATCCGTAGGCGCTTGGAAGACATCCTCAGCAGGTTATGAGTACCACTGAAGATCCAAGGGCAATGAGAAACATTGAAAAAGCCACTCCGAAAGGGTGGCTTTTTCTTTTTCCACTGAAAAACACGAACCAAAAAATCGACTGAAAATCTCGCCGTCGGCCTACGGCGTGGGGTAGAAAACACCAATAACTTGCCCTCTGTGCATCAGCTCCATCGGTCGACGATCCTTCACCATCAGCTTTGCCCCCCAAGACTTCGTCAAGCTACTCGTCCGATAGGATTGAGTTGCCTCACCTCGCTTGTAGCGATCAAGACCCTTCTGAGTCATCAAAAAGCAGGTCTTCAGATGAAGCTCCGTGCTTCGATGATCAAGCGCGCGATCGGGTGACAACCAGTGCAGCAGCTGCACCGTCCTGTCATAAAAAATCTGCAAGCGATCAAGAGCTTCTACCTCATTCGTAGGCGCAATAAATTCCACCAATGGGGTTACGCCCCGGATGTTGCGCACTTCCTCGTCAATATTTCTGATCTTCCAAAGCGGTTCAAAATGGGCCACCCGGTTTCGAATGTCTCTAACCCGATTTAGACGCTCATATACCTGCCCAATATTCGTTGAGCTTCTCCAGTGATTGGCGTTGGAGGCATACCGATGCTTAGGAAAAATCTGAGGAATCAAGACCGTCCAGGGCAACTGCAGATCCAAAAGTGGCGCCCAGAATCCGAGGGTCATGTTTGAAACCACTTGATTAGCGGTTGGCATCACCGGTTTTGGCGTCCAGACACGCTGGTTCGTCCGAGGATTGAAACGGCTATCGTGGGTTAGATCCTGCACTTTTTTGAGACTTTTACCTCTTAACCCCACATGGTTGTACCAATCATTGGAATCGGGTGTTCCCACATATGCCGCCCCTTGCACACGCGAGACATGTTGGCTGAGGTAGTAATGAAATTTGTTGCGCAGCGTGATCTCTACGTTGCCGATCAGGCGCATGAAATTCGTGGAAAGGACTTCATTCCAGCAATAAATGCCATAGAGCTCTTGATCAGAAGCTGGGGAAAAAAACTGGCGATACGAAGACAGCCGTGCAGGCGACAAGGCATCCAAGGAATTGATGAGGTTTACAGGCGTTGGCGTATACATTCTTAGTCCACTACGGTTCGCTGCCGCTTCTATGATTTTGACCTTAAAGGTGACCTCTGCAAGGTCGTCTTTACAGAATGCGGGGCATCAAACCAAGCCCTATTACTGATCCAATCCAGGTCGAATCGAATGGGCCATTGAAACCTCATTCCTTTCCAATTCAAAGGAAAAATTCATCGGTAAATTACCCACGCTGAATTGGCGATAATCAAAACGTTCGAGCACTCGCCCAACTGCCCCTCAGTCGCTGATCAATCGCCGGTGAAAGACACCCTACAGTCAGTATCCCGGTTTTTATCGAACGCTGGATCACCACCGTGTTCTCCAACAAACACGCCGTTTTCGCCGATCTTTTTTACCGCACATAAATCAAGAACCGATCACTCTTTTCAACGGCGGTATTCCAAGCTCTCTCCTACCTCAATCTCTATCCAGTACGAACGCTAGCGCTCGCATGGTAGCCTTTGTCCGTATGTCCTGGGGCAAACTCGCAAAGCCCCACGAGATTCTGATCTTCGCTCTTAAGGCATTCTGCTTCGCCCCCCTTGGTATGCAAAATTTTTCAAAAGGAGGCTGCTTTGGCCACAAACATTATTACGCGCGGCGGCCACGACGCCCTCAAGGCTTAGCTCGATCACTTGTGGCGCGTTTACCGACCTGAGATCACCCAAAAGGTCACGTGAGCAGCTTCCCTCGCGGATCGGAGCGAAAACGCGGACTACCAGTACAACAAAAAGCTGCGGCGAGAAATTGATCGACGGGTTAGATATCTACGCAAACGCTTAGAGGACGTCAGGGTCGTCGATTATTCCCCCGAGCAGGAGGGAAAGGTATTTTTTGGAGCCTGGGTTGAGGTTGAAAATGACGAAGGAGAGCTAAAGAAATTCAGGATCGTGGGCTGCGACGAAATTTACGGGCGCAACGATTACATCTCGATCGACTCGCCCATGGCCCGGGCGCTGCTAAAGAAGGGGCAAGGTGACGAGGCCGTGGTGCAGACCCCGACCGGCGAAGCTATTTGGTATGTCAACAGCATTTCTGATGAGAACTCCGTAGATAGCGGCAACGTTAGTCGTTCAATAAGTGAATGAAATCACCCATGTCAGCCACTCTCCGTATTCTCCGCGGACGCAACACACACGCCTTCCCTCCTCAGCTTAACGAGCTCAGAATGAACGCAATTTGGTGGGCATCTTCTTTGGGCTTCCACTTGCCGGAACCACGCGTGGCATCAAAGCTTTTCGCGAATATTATGCCAAGGCCCCCCGCTACGGCAGCAAGCTGAAATCGAGCGCACATCGGCAAACCTCACGAGAGCCAACGATGAATTATGTAGAGTTGATTCAGCATCAAGCCGAGCGAGTCTTTGGCAACAAAAACAAAGCCGACACCTGGCTAAACCAACCGAAAGCTATCCTCGGCGGAAAGACACCACTGCAAGTCGCTCACACTGAAACGGGATACGACCTCGTAAAAGCTGAGCTCGAAAAGCTCAGTCACGGGTTCACCTGCTAATGCGAGTCCCTCCTCCAAATCCCCGGACTCAACATGATTGTTTTTGATCTCAACAGAAACGACAGCGAAGCCCTGCTCCGGCATGTTGAAGATTTCAGACCTGCGCCGGGTGACGCGCGCGAAGACTCTCGACTGCGTGACGCGTTGCTCGAATTGAGAGAAGCTTTGGTGTCGCACCTTAAAGATTCAGATTAGCTAAGCTACGTCTCTTACCTCGTTTGTTTCGCTGTCGACCGAAACAAGACTCCAGCCAAATCTTCATTTCGCGTGATGTTGTCCACGTGCGTTGCAACGATTCCAGCAACGAAACTCGCGTCCGCAATGAAATTGCCGAGCACATAACGATTTTGGAGGCGGCATGGCGATCACAGTGCCAAGGGAATGGGAAATTTGGAAGCTGGCCGTTGAAACGCTGGGGGCGCAGCAACTACAAGTGCTCGTGGAAGTGCTTCTGAAAGCTATGTGAATACCCACAAAGTGGACAACCTCGGATACCTGCGGCGCGAGTGGCTAGGCCCTGAAGCAATGGCAGCGCTACGTGCTGGTCAGCGCCTGGCAAAAAGGGGGCCATTGCTATTCGAGGAGAATCTAAACGCCGTCGCGCTCCCGAACGGACATCGCTCTCAACTGTTGCGCGGCATCGTTCAAACGATACCAGCGGATCGATTGCCCAGACATCTACTTGAATGGAGGCTACAGCTCGACTTGGGCATATGACCTGCGTCACCAGAGCGGGATGATCACCTTTGAGATGTCAAGCCTATCCAGGCGCCATTCAGACGTGTACCCATGTTCCAATTGCCCAATGAGATCAATGACGGCTTGGGCCTCTACCCAGGTGCTTGTCATGTCCAACGGCAATCTTGAATTAAGCCCTCGCGCGGGTGACTTCCTCCATTCTCTGGCAGCGCTAAGATCACCTTCGAAGAGTTCAAGAGTGGCATTTAGAACACCAACAAGCGCGCATATCTGATCGCTCTCTATGATAAAAAAATCAGAGAGATGCTTTCAATATGGATGTTGAATAATGATGGTGAGAAGCAAGACTACTGCGAAAAGCGAATTTATAGACTAGCTCCAGAGCATCATCAGCCACGAAGACAGACTTGTCATACACATCAAAAAAGAGGGCCCTCGAAGGGCCCTTTTGTACTCAAACTAACTTTGTCAGCTAGAAATCATTACCGACCTGCGAGGGCACTGCCCTGCATATTCAAAGCCTCCTCGGCCACTACTTGCTTCTCGTCCTGGGCATCACATGGCGCAGGATACTGGTATGATTAGCGCACCCTCTACAACTGAAACGCCGTAATTTCTGATCATCAAGAATCGTATCCATGAGTTTGCTCAGTCTTTCGAACGAGTTCGTCTCGCAGACTTAGGCTCTACACTTTACTGGACAACCTCCTCCCAGCATCTGACTTCGTCGACTCACATCATCGGCACTGACGTTATTTAAAAACTAGTTGCCGACCTCCTGTGCTAGTGCCACTGCAGCAGGAACGGCAACTCCTAAGTTACCGGTCGATACTCCTGCACCAATGGCGATCCCAAAGGCAATAACTTTTGCGGCGATATCGATCAATTCTTTAACATCATTCACATTATCAATAGTCTCTTTGATTTTCTTAATTCCGACCTTGATAGCCTCTGCTTCATCATCAAGAAGATCAATATTTTGTATCAAGGCTTTTGAGTTGAGTTGACTTGAAATCGTGAGCAGCACCATCGCCTGGTGATCTAAAGATTTTCTAGATTCCTCAGAAATATCGTCCCAGTTTTCATACATATAGTCACCAACATATTTGGCGAGGCCATGAAAAATTTTTGCCATTCGGAAAAGATCTTGAGTTTCAAGTGTATTGCTCATACCCTAATCTCCCTTGTTAGTTGAAAATGCTTCTTGTACCTCTTTCAAAATAGGTTTTGCCTGATTCACATAAGCACGGACAGCAGCATAAACTTCCTTCCCCGATAAATCCCCAGCATCCTTACTTAACTTATTATGAGTCTTTCCAATTTCGCGAACTCCGTTTGCTAGCGACTTTGCGGCAGCTAGTTTGGTTTCTATCTCGATTCGCTTATCCCACTGATTTTTTGAATAACCTTCCCATACAAAAGGATTAGAGCTCCGTTGTGATTGCTCAAGGTATTGGTATCTTTGCCTCCATGTCTCAAGCTCATTATCATATTGATAAACTATGTTTTCATCTATTACCTGAGCAAGATCGTCAGAAAACTTAACAACTGTTGAATTCGCAGAAACAATGACTTCAGAGATTTGTTTCTGGCGATAAAGATTTGTAGCCATCTGCCCTACAAAGCCCGAAAGCTTTTTCAAAGAACTTACCTTTCCTTCATCATATCCTTTGATATTTTTTGCTTCAGCCACAACCTTATCGATATTCGTGTTATAGTCGACAATCTCGTCTGAAGCTAATGCCCCTAAAGCATCACTATAATCACTAAGAACTTTTGACACATCAATTATTGCCTTGGAGCCCTTTTTTGCATCAACGCAATCGTTATATTCACTTAAGGCTTTGTAGCTATTACTTCTTGCACACGATAAAGCATAATCTCTCGCTACAACATTAATACTATCTACAGTATCTTTTGAGTACGCGGAGTACTTTGTTACAGCATCCATCGACACGCAGCCCGTCATCAACAATGACATAACTGCCAGACTCATGAATTTCGAATTCATATATAACCTCTTCCTTATTTGTTAATACGATTCATTTCTCACACTTCATTCTATACCTATTGGATTTTTACATAACTGCCAAAAATACAACACTACGCCTTATTACATTACGCAGTCTTCGAGCTCTTCGAGAAATAGAAAGCCAAACATGCAGAAACAAGCGAAGTTCCAATTACCGCGCCGGAATCTAGGAGACGCATCGCTCCCTCAATCGTCTGACTTATCGCAATAAGTATTGGCGGCCCTAACACCCAAATCCCGACCACTACTAGTGCAAAAGCCACGGTCTCAATTGAAGTATCGCCCCCTTGATCTACGAAAGCGCGCTCCGAAAAATAAAAACCTCCCAAAATTGCTAACAGTGGAAGATAGTGCTGCATGAGCACTTTAATTGCAGGAGCAGCCGCCTCGAAGGAAATTGCGCCGTTCCGACCAATCCACCATAAAACAATGAACGAAAGAATAAATCCTGAAAGCATTAATACAAGTATAATTCTTCTACCTATTAGTGATTTGGTCATTTGCAAGCTCGCTTCTCAAATAGATTCCGCAGGTCAGGCCAAGCGCTCGAAACATAGGTAACATCCTGATCCTGAACCGACCATAGCTCCTCGCGCACTCCACGAGACTTTGTTAATGTAACAACACTAACCGACGTACAGACTGGCGCAGCGATATCAGAGATTTTAGCCAGACCAAATCGGAACGCCGTCCTCCGGACGCGACGATCCTGCTTTGTACTTGGTTCCTCTATATAAGTCGTAACAATAAAGGTTTTAGGCACCCGAACTGTTTCAATCGAGGGTAACCCACGGACAGCTAGATGATCTTGAATTTCCCTGAGTACGGTATTGTTATCACCCACAACTCGAAACGAAATCTCCTCGCTGGGAAAATCATCAATTGCAGGTGGTGTCCCTCTATTAGAAGTCGAAGTTATGGCGCAACCCGATAACATAAAAAAAACTAGAGAGAGAATCGTTATGCGCATATCTTCCCCTTTCTTCCAATTAAAATTTAAATATCTGCAACCCCGACGATACCACTCAGTGTACACACCCGCTTCAGAGAGAAAGCAACAAATAAAGACTGAGCATTGAAACCTCAAAAACTACAGCACCAACATGAAATACGACAGACTCATTTGCACGTAAGTACTACCAACTTTAAAGCGGCCAACTTTTACCGAATGTTGAACCGCTTAATTAGCGTTCAACCTCAAAACCATGACGACACATAGCAAGGCACCTGGAGGCACCAAAACACAAATAGCCATTAGGCGCACCTCAACACATCAGAGGTTAAAAACATACACAAATACAAAAAAGACGAATTAAGAAAACGATATACTACTGTAGGTTTAGCACACATGACGACCTAGTCAAGTAACACCAGAAAAAATTTGAATGCCGCTATTTTAACGCAGTGTAAACAATCAGTTCTCAAACGGCTTACGCTTGTCTCCAGTCAATTTTGTCTCACCAATTTAGCACTTTAACTGAAACGCAAGGTGATCAGCTAACAACCGAGGCGTTTCAGGATCCGCTCTGACATCGTAAAAACCTTCCACTCACGGCTAACCTAAAAATCTAAAATTCGCACCAACATCCGTCAACTGGTCATAACCCTTGACGCCCATACGAAATCTATTGTTCTGAGGACATACTCTGGATACGGATTCGGAGCGCTTTCCCCTAATCCTCCAATTACTTCCTTATAGATTTCATTACAATGTCACGCTGGCCTACCAGAGCTACTCCAGTAAAACCCTCGACACATCAACGACTCATGTTAACTCTGATCTACTCAGTAATTTTCATGTACTTGTACGAATTCTGCCAGAAAAACCTGTTTAAAAATTGCTTGTATTCATCTCTATTCATGATTTTCAAAAACACATCAAAGTATCTTCTGGTGTTATCGACCATGTCCGGCATATGCCAGTCAGTACCATAAGCAATTTTATCCATCAGATCATAGGGGCGCCCCTGATTGGAGGCTGAAGTTCTGGCACGCTCCAAGTTGGCTACAAAGGTTGCACCATTATCTGGATTAAGCATTGGGAACATATTGGCAACTTCGCAGTAGACATTCGGGTAGGTTGTGCAAAGTTCGGTTACGATCCGAGCAAAATTATCAGCAGACTTCCATTCATTGTCGTCGGCTGCCATCCAACCAGGAGAGTTAATGTCGTCAGTTACGACATCTTCGCCGCCTGCATGTCCAAGGCACAGCCTCAGATTGCTCCATCTTTCATTTTCCAAGACGGCCTTCCAGTTGTTCGGATGAGCGTTCCTCCCTTCTTTCAGACGGGTTTGAAACCCTTGGGGTGTGCAGTGGGCAAAAACAGGGAAGTCTCCCTCAACACAGAAATCGAAAAATTCGTTTGTGATTTCCTGAACTTCTGGTTTATCGCCCGAAGGCTTGTATCCAAGAGGTGGATAGAATTTGAAGCCAATGAAGCCTTTTTCGATTGCGTCCTGGCAGCGCTTACGCCAATCACCCGGTCTGCGTGGATCAAAGGCGCAGAAGCCATATACTTCGTTCGGATGAAGACGCTGCAGTTTCTGCATATACTCGACTTGAGTCGGGAAGAATGGATACTTAGGCTCCTCCTTGCCCGGATAGGCCATTTGCATATCCATCATAAAATGGACAATCTGAAGCGGAGGCAACCCAGGGCCATAGCCATCAAATACCTTCGCCAGCATCTCTTCCTCTGACTTCAGCATCGTAAGGAAGAACTCTAGGTAGTTTTCTGGTTTGCCCCATGCCATGGGATCCATAAGCTTGGTCACTGCTCGCAAGGATTTCTTGACCGCCTCCTCAGCGCCGTCAAGAACACTGCCGAAGGGCAAGTCATGCTTAAATAGCGTCGTGCCCAACAGGCCATCTATGACCTCTGGTGGCGCAAGTGGTTTGGGCAGCTCTTCATCAAAGCCTTCGGCTTCGTAGTTAATTTTTGCGAGTTTATCAACGATTTTTGAAATATCGCTGGTAGAGATTCTATTTAAATTTTGTGAGCTGAAAGGGATTTCTCGAAGCACCTGGGGCCCGTTGGTGACTGCGTTCTTGGAGGCTGATCGAGCTAGAAGTTCATGCTGAGTGATTTTCCATATCTGATCGATTAGATATTCATTCTTCGCCTCTTCGCTCAAAAAATGTGTATCTGAGAATCCCCCTCTATGTTCCTTGTAGGACGATCCTGTAAGGGCCACCAAAAGGCTTGCAACATGTTTTGCAAGGGCGCTGTCCTCATTCCTCATTGCATCCGCGATGACGCTTGCGAGTGGCATATAGCAAGCATTAAATAAGTGAGTGTGCATATCTACAATTCGGCGCGGGAAGTCCATAGGCTATTTCCTTTTTTTGAACGTGGGGATTTAGATTTTTTTATCAAAACTGGCGTACTAAACCACACGTTCGATCGCTGTTGTCAAAAGCTTAGTTTATTCGCGATCAATATTTCGAACAGAAAGAGGTTTGGGCTATTATCGATTCGGCATAAACTATGTAACCAATGGTTATTGACTCATCTGCGTTACAAGCAAAGCGAATTTGGATTTGCCGTCGGCAAACGAATCTATGTTCAAGGCAGGCGAAGCAGTCGAGCATGGTTCACCACTATTCGTTAGCGGTACATAGAAGTAGCTACTACGCTGGGGATACTAGCAATAGACCAGCACCGCGCCAGGGATGGGGATTGAAATGAAAACTCCAGTAGCTTCGTCGTGGTGGACTTGGCTAGTACTCACCGGCTTGTTGATCGCTGGGTGCGGCACCCCTCCCAAAGCACCCCCTCTGGATTTCACCAGCAAAACCCTAAATCGTGAATTTGCTGTCGAGCGACGACCTGTTGCCGGCCACACCCCTAATCTTGGTTTAGCGCTCGCGGGCGGAGGCACAAAGGCATCGGGGTTTTCCATTGGGATACTCAAGGGGCTGGTGGAGTCCGGCCAGATGGAACACGTGGATGTTATTTCCTCGGTATCCGGTGGCAGCTACGCCGCCTACTGGTATTACACCCGCCTCGTCTTCGACGACCCAGAATTTGAACAAAATAAGCCAACCCCTGATGCATTCCGGCAGACACTATTTCTCGACTGCTTACCGTCGCGGTATATGGATACTTTGGGTGTCAGCGGGGCACCGGAGGAATCTTGGCTTGTAGGCCAACCCCTACCCTGCCCGCCTCAAAACAATACGAATCTGCTTAAAATTGCGAGGGACGATCAATTTGAGAGCGACGAAAAGCGCCGGCATACCCAGCATCAATATGACCTGCGCCTAGCTACGTTGAATCGACCTGAGTTAGGCAAAGATCCATACCGCGTACAGAATGCCTTACGTGGCTACCAGGACATGTTCAGCACAGGGCGGAACATGTTTGGCGCCCATGCCTTCGACTACACCACCACTGAGGATGACCAGCGATTTACCAATGAAACGCTGGAAATGGTTCCAATGGAAATCGGCTCGATGGTTCTCAATGCGTTCGCCAATATTGTCTTTGGCTGGAACATCAATCTCTCAAGCACACAACATGCTTACGCCAAAGGCATTACACGAACCTACGGCGCCAGCGCACCTAATTGTGACGAAAAAGACGACGCCTGCATGACGACGATGTACGGCACCAGCGTGCGACTGGAAGGCGATATTGAGCAAGCCAGATCTCTAAGCTATACCCAACTTCAGAGGGCTTACGAGGTAAAGGGTGCGCCACTATGGATCATTAACGCCACCGCTGGGGAAGATCGCAGCGTGTTCGACATCGGAGAGCAGCAGCCATTTTTCCTTTCTGCATTCGAGGTCAACTCTTACCACTACGGTTCAGGACTTTACGGGTATTGGCCAGGTGCTTTACCGGGCCTGACGCCTGCCAAAGCCGTTGTGTCATCCGCAGCTTTCCTCGATTCCCAGCAGAAAGTGGAAGCCGAACCTCCACTGCGCAATATCTACAATGCCGGACAAAAAATCGCAGCGCTGGACTGGGGTCTTTCATTTCCCAATCCAAACAACACCAGCGATACCATTTATGCGATGCACTACCTTTTGCCCTTCCCGCTCTACCATGTCGATCGCTTGGGCGACGCCAAACATTCAACCTTTATTCACCTGTCAGACGGCGGCATGTCAGAGAATCTTGGCGCCTACGCGCTCGTTCGCCGAGGCGTCTCCAACCTGATCATTTCCGACCATTCGCAAGACCGGGAGGGTTGGATGGCTGACATCTGTCGACTAAAGGAAGGATTGGTAGATCAAGGACTGACCCTGCTGCTGCCTGGTTTGAGCAGTCTGGATAAGCAGTGCAAAATCGTGAAGTACGAACTCACCGGTTACGACATCTACGCCTGGGAGCACCCGGTATTGGTCGGCTGCATCGTTTCTACAGCACTGGCCAATTCGGACTGCGAAAACCTTCCCGCCAATCTCAGCAAAAATCAGTACGCCGCTCACCTGTTCTTGATCAAACCTGCATTGGGGACGAAGTCAATGCGGGTTCAGTTGCAATCCATAAGCGGCGCCTGCAACGAAAGCAGTAATAAAAAATGCCAGGAAATCGTGCGCCATGCGTGCACCACACCTAATGGGACGAAAGACAGTCCTATGTGGCAAGGCGCCCCACCTCCATCCTGCGAGGTGTATGCGTTTATCAGCAAAAACTTCGGCAATAGCGATGGCATAGCCAGCGACGGCTGTCCGAACTATCCGCAGTTCGGCACCGTCGCCCTGACAATGGACTCATCGCCCTGGATCTATGGCGCCATGCGCGATCTTGCAGCTTATTACTCCAATCGTGTCAGTTGGTTCTTCGCCGAAGGGGGCGCCGTCCAAGAAGATCGCTTCCTCGAAGAATTGCGTTACCAGCGTGGCAATGCGATGCCTTTGCTAGTGGATGCCAAATTGCGTAGACCGGGGGCAACAAAATCATGCGAGTTCAAAGCACCGAGCCAGACAATGAAATCGACTTAGCAATGACGTAAAGGGGCACGAGTCGAGGGTTGTCCTTTACACTGATCTCGTCATTTAAGCTGGCTTTGATTTTTTCCTATTTTCTTCTACATGCATCTCCGGCCGCTCAGCATATTGGTACCCAGCGGCTTCCCAGTCGCGCCACGTAGGAATGATCCTGGGCGCCCAGATGTCTGTCATGGCAGTCGCGCGCTGTCAGGGTTCCAGTAAACGGCCAAGACCGTACCATTCTAAGCCAAAGCGAGTGGCATCAAACGCTCATAGACTTAGGGTGGCATTACCCAATCAGCATCCACTCGCTTAGAGCTATCTACGTAAGAGCCATGATTCATGCAGAGACTACTTTGAACACGAACGCCCCTCTCACCTCCCGCGAGGTCTACCAGTTCCTGAAGGACGTCGCGCTCGGCATACGCATCATGAGAAGAACCAGCAGCCAGTCTTTGAGCGAAATCTACAACGGCCACATACCTGTTGCGATCGATGGTTGGTATCTCACGCTTTTCAATGACGGCGGCGCCTTGAATTACTGCGAGGATTGCCGGGCACCAGATGGCAGAGTTGGATCACTTGAAACCTGGCCGCGCTATGGCACTGATCCAGTCGACCTATTGAGTGGGTGGGAGCGTGATCAGCTTGAGCGTCTGCTGAACGCACTCTGACTCTGTGCGACCATCAATATCAGCGACAAGATCCCACCAAATTTTCCTACTGCTACGCTGTCCTTTTTCCATGGAGGAATCGCGATGCCAAACTCTGACCTGCTCCCTTCCCTGCTATTCAAGATCAATGAAAACCGGCAAGCCCTTGAGGCTGCCATCATGGAACTTACGCTCTGGGTCGAGCAGCGTGGATCGGGTGAGGTTGGAGGCAATGTGCGTGGTGCGCTGGAAACGACCAGCAAGAATGAGGAGTTCATCACCATGACTTTAGCGGTGCTAATGGCACCGGAATGATCTACCCCATGATCCGTATGCGTACCTGAAGGACGCCTACCGACGCAGTGCGCGAGTGAAATTACCGCGATGACCTCCGAGGAGTGACCATGTACGACTATGCAATCCGCTTCGAGGAATGCAGTGCTTCAGGACTTGCCATGTTCTGCCGCGACCTTCCAGAGCTGAACAGCTATGGCGATGATCGGGAGAGAGCAATCAGCGAAGCCCTGGACGCGATCGAGACAACTCTATCCATTTACGTCGATCAGCGACGAGTCATACCAGTAGCATCTGCTCCGGAGGCTGGTGAGCATGTAGTCCGCTTGCCAGCGGTAACCGTGGCGAAGGATCGCGCTATGGAACGCCATGATGGAGCGAGACACACTGGCTCACCTACTTTGCGGCGCAACGGAGGTTGATGACTTGTCCACCCCTTTGCATTCGACCTCATCCGTCATTTGCTTCCGTTCTGAACACCAACGCATTGAGGCTTTGTAACCGTGACCGGCAGAGAGCGGCCAGGAGCAGCCAGTCAGATGTGTTTGGATAATCTGGAGTGATCCGGAGTACCGATTAATGCTTGCATGGGTTGAATGCCTCCAACTCCCCACGGGGAAGAGGTACTCCGATGTCCCATGGGGCATAGTTGTTCGGCAAGGGGACATTGGAAGACCAGTTTCCGGTTGCACGAACTGGACTTGCCCCTACAAAACCGGACACCAACTCCCCGTTAAATTGATGCTGCCGCCAAGCGCCTGAACTCCCTCGGTGAGCGATAGTTCAAGGCGCTGTGCGGATGCTGCTCGTTGTAATGCTCAAAGGCAATTGCCAGGTTACGCAGCGCCGTTTCTCGATCCGGCTTGGGCATGTGCGCCACGTAGTCACGCTTGATCGTCTTCACGAAGCTCTCAGCCATGCCGTTGCTCTGCGGACTGCGCACAGGTGTGGTCACCGGCTGCAAACCGATCTGTCGAGCAAACAGGCGCGTCTGTTCGGCGGTATAGGCTGAGCCGTTGTCGCTTAGCCATTGCACCGGCGTGGCGGGCAGTTGATCACCAAAGCGCTTTTCCACGCTTTCCAGCATCAAGTCGCGGATATCATCGCCGCTGTATCCCGTTGGACTTGCAACCCAGCCGATGGCCTCACGATCACAGCAGTCCAGGGCGAAGGTCACGCTCAGTTTGGCGCCGTCCTCGCAGCGGAACTCAAAACCGTCCGAGCACCAACGTGTATCGCTGGTTTCCACCGCAATACGGCCTTCGTGCCGACGCGGCATGCCGGGCTGTTTGATCCGGCGCTCCAGCAGCAAGTTGTGATCGCGCATGACCCGGTAAACCCGCTTCACGTTGATCGCCGGCAGCGACTGGGTTTCACGGGCGCGACGCAGCAATCCCCAGACACGACGGTAGCCATAGCTGGGAAGCTCGCTGACCTGTTGCTGGATTTCGACCACCAGCGCAGCATCGTCCACAGGCCTGCTTCGCCGTACTTTGGGCGATACTGATTGCTTGATTCGAACCGTTAATTGCGAGCGCGCCACACCGAGACATTCGCTGACCAGCTTCACTGGTCGTCCCCCGGCAACAAGGGTGAGTGCGCAATCCATTTTCGCGACCGGGCAATCTCCACGGCCTCTTTGAGGATTTCTGCTTCCATCGTTTTTTTGCCCAGCATCCGTTGCAGTTCACGGATCTGCTTGAGCGCATCACTCAGCTCGGAGGCCGGCACTACAGCCTCGCCAGCACTGACCGCCGACAGGCTGCCGTCCTGATACAGCTTGCGCCACAGGAACAGCTGGTTGGCATTGATGCCGTTGCGCCGAGCCACCACCGAAACGCTTTGCCCTGGCTCAAGACTCTCGCGAACCATGGCCAGTTTTTGCTCTGGGCTCCAGCGGCGCCGCCGCTCTTGGCCCAAAAGCTCCCCACTCTTATCGTTGCTGTTAGTCATAAACATAACCGTTTGCCTATCCCTTATCGTAAGGGGGAAACGGTGTCCTGTCTTTCATGGGGCTCGTTCACGAACAAACAAGCCGTCTTGTACGGTGAGCAACGGTATGTGTTGGGACTGTAAATACCGAACTACTTGCGCCCTTTTTTTCACGTCCATTGCTCCTACAGTTTCGCCTAGGCTCAACGCGTAAAAATGCTCCGCCTCGAATAGGTGCACAGGCATCGTGTCCTGCTCCCCCCTCCAGATGTAACCGCATTGCACCTTGGGCGCGCGAAGTTCGCCAGCTTGCCGGTAGTGCTTATTGTCGAAAATTACCAAACGTAAACCACTACGCTCCGAGACAAGCAGCCCTTTTGTCGGTTCAGCTGGTTTCGTAACCCCATAGGGCACAGACATCCAGTTTGCCGGCACAACAAGTTCCGGCACTCCATCAAGTGCAAGGTCGCTCACCAGTTGAGAGGTAGCCTCCGGAGTTCCATAGGGCGCCTGGTATGCACATCCAGCAATCAGCGAGGTGGCAAAGGCCAGAGCAAACAAATCCTTCTTCATACGACCCTTCCTGAAAAGGCTCGTATTCAACACCAATTTCCCGTCTATCACCACTCGCCTATTTTGCAGAACGCGGCAGCCACATCCGCATAAATGTCTCTAGTCAGAAGCCGCAATCGTTGGATTCTGAACGAGCCCCATGAAAGACAGGACACCGTTTCCCCCTTACGATAAGGGATAGGCAAACGGTTATGTTTATGACTAACAGCAACGATAAGAGTGGGGAGCTTTTGGGCCAAGAGCGGCGGCGCCGCTGGAGCCCAGAGCAAAAACTGGCCATGGTTCGCGAGAGTCTTGAGCCAGGGCAAAGCGTTTCGGTGGTGGCTCGGCGCAACGGCATCAATGCCAACCAGCTGTTCCTGTGGCGCAAGCTGTATCAGGACGGCAGCCTGTCGGCGGTCAGTGCTGGCGAGGCTGTAGTGCCGGCCTCCGAGCTGAGTGATGCGCTCAAGCAGATCCGTGAACTGCAACGGATGCTGGGCAAAAAAACGATGGAAGCAGAAATCCTCAAAGAGGCCGTGGAGATTGCCCGGTCGCGAAAATGGATTGCGCACTCACCCTTGTTGCCGGGGGACGACCAGTGAAGCTGGTCAGCGAATGTCTCGGTGTGGCGCGCTCGCAATTAACGGTTCGAATCAAGCAATCAGTATCGCCCAAAGTACGGCGAAGCAGGCCTGTGGACGATGCTGCGCTGGTGGTCGAAATCCAGCAACAGGTCAGCGAGCTTCCCAGCTATGGCTACCGTCGTGTCTGGGGATTGCTGCGTCGCGCCCGTGAAACCCAGTCGCTGCCGGCGATCAACGTGAAGCGGGTTTACCGGGTCATGCGCGATCACAACTTGCTGCTGGAGCGCCGGATCAAACAGCCCGGCATGCCGCGTCGGCACGAAGGCCGTATTGCGGTGGAAACCAGCGATACACGTTGGTGCTCGGACGGTTTTGAGTTCCGCTGCGAGGACGGCGCCAAACTGAGCGTGACCTTCGCCCTGGACTGCTGTGATCGTGAGGCCATCGGCTGGGTTGCAAGTCCAACGGGATACAGCGGCGATGATATCCGCGACTTGATGCTGGAAAGCGTGGAAAAGCGCTTTGGTGATCAACTGCCCGCCACGCCGGTGCAATGGCTAAGCGACAACGGCTCAGCCTATACCGCCGAACAGACGCGCCTGTTTGCTCGACAGATCGGTTTGCAGCCGGTGACCACACCTGTGCGCAGTCCGCAGAGCAACGGCATGGCTGAGAGCTTCGTGAAGACGATCAAGCGTGACTACGTGGCGCACATGCCCAAGCCGGATCGAGAAACGGCGCTGCGTAACCTGGCAATTGCCTTTGAGCATTACAACGAGCAGCATCCGCACAGCGCCTTGAACTATCGCTCACCGAGGGAGTTCAGGCGCTTGGCGGCAGCATCAATTTAACGGGGAGTTGGTGTCCGGTTTTGTAGGGGCAAGTCCAGATTCAGATCAGTCGTCACATGCAGAAATTGGCCGTTAGCTACCTTGCGCGAAAGGCAGCTATGGGTCGACTGCGGCCCTTCACGATAGGCAGCTATGGGTCGTTCTCTGCCAGTCAAGACCACGAAGCACGGTGATCAAGTTCGCTCAAATGGAGTACCCGAGCCTTGAGGTGCGGGCTGAAGTAATTGACACGCATGAAAAAGCCCGACTCGAAGATACGGCGACCTGTCAGCAAGTGACCCGGTTACAGACCTAAATCTATGCCCAATTGATCCTCCTTCATTGCGTCAGACGCCAGGTCATTGACCACGAGATGCCATTGCAGCTGCTGACACAGATGATTTGTCAGACGGGATCCGATCTCGATGTAATTCTCCGAGATGCTGGCATATAACCCTCGACTGCTCACTACGCCGTGCAATACCTGAACGCACGGTAACCCGACTTCGGATACGTGAAGTCGAGTGGGCCAATCAACCAAAGGTACACGCTTGTAGCTGTCGAGCGCCTCTTCGATCAGGCGCACAAATGTAGGGGCACCACATGTCTCATACACAGACCTCCAAATGGCCGATTCACGCTCTCTATACATTACCGCCCCTTATTACGTGGCTTTGCGTGGCATGTTGCCCAACACGGGTATTTAAAAAATACCCGTTGTTTGAAGTCAAACCTGAAAGCAGCGGCTTACAGCCGCAAAGGTTAACGATTTTGCTATGCCCTACGGGTCTTAGAGAGACACTGATCGAGCACCTCAGCATGATGGCATGACCTCAACACCAGCCCGTGAAACCCGAGTTTGACGAAGATCAGAGGATCGCCTGCATCATTCATCATCGAATACGAGCGATACGTTTAGATCAACGTCTCCATCACCGACGAGTAAGGTGATGCGTGCGATCAACTCCCAGTTCAACGGCTGCAACCGTTCGGGCCGGTGAAAAATGTCAGCGCTCAACAAAGTCAGCATCTGGTCTACTGCGAAATACTCTTTCAAGAAGCTCCCCATCCGGCGTCATTTTGTCAGCGCGTAAAAAGGAAACTATTTAGGGGAGGACGCCGTGTTCAAGCTTTCCGATCAGATCGATCACGGCGCTCGCGCCCTCCTCGGTAATGAGCATTTCCAAAGGTGCTTTTGACTTAAAACAACGCAGGGGCGAGCGTAAGAAAGCCCTCGCTGCCTGGACATCGCCTTCGAACAGTTCGCAGGACGCCTGTAACGCAACAATCAATCCATACAGACGTCTGCTCTCGCACAAAGAAAAAAAACCTACAGTCGCCGCGTTCGACAAGAGTTCGGAAGAAATACCCATGTGCTTACTAAGCAGCTCTTCATCGATACACAACATCTCGGCTAGCAATTGAAATGACGGAAAAGGCATGCGGCGCCGAACGATATCGTGACGTTCAACGCTCGGCGAAGGCAAATTCACAGTGACCCAAATGTCTGTTTGCATGGATTCAACAAGAAGCTTTTCGTGAGCTCATGCGCAGTCGTCTGAGGGTGTCCAATTGACGTGATCGAGGCATCGCACGCTCAGCCAGCGCTCCCCTCCTAACGTCCCGGTATGGCCACACACTTCGCATGTCGTAAATGACCGCTGTTCTGCAGCGGCCACCGCTTCACGGCAAACCAAATCTCCACCGGAATAGTAGAAGCGTAACCCTCCGAATTTTTCCTTGACCTGACGGACTTGGATTGGCGACAGCTCAGAGTGAGCATCCATGTGAGTTTTCAGCGTGCGGCACAGCTCATCTATCAAATCCAGCCAGCCCGGCAAACAGGCGATTTCGCGAAGGGGCGCGTGGGAGAAAAACTCCGGATAGCGATCGCGCAGGATCGGCAACAAATCTTCAATCATAGGATTATTGTTTCCGGTTTATGTATGCGGCCATTGACTGAACAGCGGGCAAGCTCACGTGTTTGCGAGCGCCTCGGCCGGCCAAGATAAAAATCGTGGTTTTGCTTTCAAAAATGCAGCCGTCGAAGTCACATTGGTAACCGCTCAAAATGCTGTCACCAGGTGAATGCTTGTTCTGGCTGTCGAACACTGCCGCTTGGGCATACAAGACAGTCGCATCAAGGCCCTGGGCTTTGATTTCCTGCTCAGTAGATTCTGGAAGCATGACATCCAAAATCAGCCAGTGTCGGACGACGCAGAACGGTTTTTCTTTGAAGGTATCAGCGGCTAGTTCGACCAACTCATCATCGCCAAGTTTTGAGCCCCCAAGGGGGTGTGCTGACCCATACAGTAAATCTCCCAGCAGCTCATTGTCTGTAACGCTCATATTCTTCATTTCGCTTTAACTGTTCTCCCCCGCGAGTACCAGGTTAAGAATCATTTTTCCCGATTCCCATCACCACCTGGATAACCCGAAAGCCTTTTTCGCGCCGCGTATCCGTAGCCGCAGATCGCTCAGTGATAAATGCGGTTCATGTAGATGTTGTGGCCGCCAGGCGCCCAACTGACCACTACATAGCGGCTGCCTGAGACCGTTTGAAATAATGAATACCCATCGATGAAGAGGACGCTCGTTATCCTGGACGTCCGCACACTCGCACCCTCACGAAATCGGCCCGTGGTATCGCCATAAATCGTTCCCATGATCACAGGTGGGCTGTCGACGGCTGCGAACAAGAACGCGGTGATAGACACGCCGAAATCTTTTTCCATTGCCTCGGCGACCGCTGTAGGAATGGATGGTGCACGCTGTTGCTCAGTCATGCCGAAACACACCAGTCAGGTCAGCCGGAATAGTCGAGCTAGGTATTTCTTTGTCTACTCCATACATCATCCAGTCTCCCTTTCTTATCAACTAGGCCTACACGGAGCCCGTTTACAGTCCATGGATATGAGCGGACTCAGGAAAGGCTGATCACGAGGCCAGGGTCGAACCCCGTTTGTTCACCTGGATAACCCCGAGGATTCGAGACTACACGGCATCGACCCAGCGTTATGTCGATAGCCCTGTGCGTATGACCGAAAATCCAGAGATCTGCTTTCTCAATCAGAACGTGCCAACGGTTCGTGTACGCCGCGCAGAGATGACCATCATGTTTCCCACCCATTACCTCGGGAACAGGTGCGTGATGCGTCACGACGATGGTTTCGCCATCAAAGGGGTTGTCCAATTCCTCAGCTAGCCAATCGTGCGAGATTTGGTTTCGGCTGACCAGGTCGAACGGGCGCAAACGACGATAGTTTTCTTCAGTCCGGATAACACGGAAATCATTCATCCAATCCCACGCAGTTTGGGTCGCCGCAACGACATTCCCGGTCGACGAAAAATCAGTCCAGCTTGTCGCGCAAAGGAACCGTGTTTGGTTCCAAATGATGACCTCATTTTCCAGAACATGAACGTGCGATGAGGATTGCTCCTTCATTTTTCGAAGCGTGTAATCGATGTGCCCACCATAAAATTCGTGGTTACCGCACACGTAAATCACGGGACAAGCAAATACTTCATTCGCCCACTTCACCCCTCTGGCTTTGACATCAATGTCACCAGCCAGCACGACCAAGTCGTAGTCTCCTGACACAGGCTCGAACGGAGAAAATTCGTTGTGTAGATCTGAAAGCACATGAAGCTTCATCTATATCCCGATCTCGATTTACAGCTAAATTGATGGAGCGAATAAAGGGGCGGGACTGAGCTCTCGCAGATTCTTAAACCGCAAACGAGCCGATAGATCCACTCATATGAATATATACATTTGAGTGGATCATGGCAATCACGGCATACAGATCTGTTTTGACGGAACGGAAAAATGTCTGTGCGCACCGCATTCGCCGTAGCACTGAAGCTTTTGCGAACAAAGCGTGGCCTCACACAGCATGAGCTGAGCAAAAAGGTCACTCAGTCGCATGTAAGCCGCATCGAAAATGAAATGACCTCCCCCAGCCTAGAAGCCATCATTGAGCTCGCCAGAGTTTTGGAGCTCAGCCCTGTTGCCCTCATGGCACTGGTGTGTGGTGCACAAGACGAACTGAGTGCGGGCGATGTCCTGAAAATCGCTGAAAAGGATCTCCAGGTTATAGCGCTACTGCAGGCTTCGATTCCGCTGGAAATTGAATCGACGCCTCACCCTCGCGTTACCGCTGCGGCAAAAATGCGAGAGGAAGTTCAAGCGCTCAAAGAGCAAGGCCTTTCGCAGGCTGAAATCGCGAGGGAGCTGGGGATGGCAAAGACCACGGTTCAGCGTCATTGGCATCGTTCGGACTGAGCTTTTTGCTTTTTTTGCCCCTTCTTACTTTTGTTCAACGGTCATTCAAAGCCAATATCGAACCGCTGCTATGCTTTGCTCTCCATCCGAACGGAGTCGAGTCATGGCTGAGCAATATTCCCTTCCCGACGTACTCGCAAGAATGTATGAAACCAACTGGCGATCGAAGCGGCGCTGATGGAGCTCGTCCTTTTGGAGGAGCAACGCGGATCGTCTGAGGCTTGTGAGAATGCGCGCGGGGCACTTGAAAGGATTGGTGAGAACGCCGGGCACATCAAGCAAGGGATTGCGAGGTTGGACGGGGCTGCGGAGTCTTAGTCAGACCTGGTTTATTTCCAGTCCAAGTCTGCCGTGGAAAACTTCAACGCCTGGTTACCCGACTGATAGAAGCTCGCCTCGATGACCACTTCGTCGACCTTACGCAGCTGACTCATAAATTTTCTGTAGTCGGAAATGAAGAGGTACGTCGTGCTGTTATCACTCGGTTCACTGGCAGAAAACCGTTGAGGTTTCCCACCTCCGAAACGAACGCTTACACTGCAACCATCGTAGCTGTTGCATAGAAACTGTCCCCGTTCAACCTGAAGAATAACGTCCGATCCCCACCGAGGATGTTTTCGTAGTTCAAGCGTAGCCCGTTGTGCACCTGAATAAGGAAAACCGAAGGAAAGGGTGTTGATCGAGTCGACCTCCGCTGTCAGCACCTCTTTCTGGGTCATTTCATCGTTGTGGGTGCCGTAGCGCCAAACCAGTCCCATCTGCCGTTGATGGGCTTTGAGTGTAGCCGCTTCTTCCTCTGCTTTTTTCTTGGCGGCAGCCTGCGCGACTTTAGTATTGAGCTCCGTCAGCTGTTTTTTGTACCCGGCATTGTCTGGAGCCAAAGCGACCAGTTGCTCGTAAATCCTGGCTCGCTCAGAGATATTGTCATCTTTGATAGTGCCAAGGCTCTCGACGAGCTTGGTCTTTTTGGCTTCATTGGCCATGGTCTTATTCTTGAGTTCCACCTTCACTGCGACTGCATCGATATCGGCGTCTCCAAGACCTTGATAGTTGCGTACAACGTTCAGCGCCTCGGCAACCTTGCCCTGCTCAATAAAAGCGTTCGCCTCCGCCTGAATCGCAGCTTTGTTTGACTTGAGGTATTGAGCGGTCAGCTCACGCTCGGTTTGACGCTGTTGCTCGGCCTGTTTTTCCGCAAGCTTGCTGCGCTCGGCAGATTCATTCGACGTGGCAGAGGCGAACATCATCATGTAGCAGATGAACAGCGCTCCCGAACCGATGACCTTTAACTGAACACCAACATCGAACCCAAAGATAGACCGAACACGCTGGTATATAGGGGGGATGAGCAATGACGCACCTGCCAGCGCCGGCAGCGACACCAATGGAAAACGCCAGACACTTGTAAGGAACAACCCCAGGAAAAGCAGCCCAAAAAACCAGGCGACAACTTTGCTCGCGAGGGCGACGGATCTTGATCCTAGATCTGCACTTCCATTACTCGTGGACGATTGAAAAACTAGGGACTGTACAGGCTCGAACTCGACGAAAACATCGTCATGCAACGGGAGTTCACTGGCAGTCGGAACCGTCACCGGGTGCGTGCAGTGGGGGCATCTACCAGTGATACCGGCCTTGTTGTTGCTCAAGCGAATGCTTTGTTGGCAGTGTTTGCAGGCAAACTCAATCATGGCCTTCCCTGGTCGTTGAACCCCGAGCCTTAGCCTACGGCGGTGGCTCATTGCCAGTCAATCGCTCGCGCATTGGGCCAACCGATGATCCAGCGCGGTTCTCAAAGCGCGAGACTCGGCATCGTTGTGAGCTATGGTAGGTCGGTGAGCGTGGAATAACCTCACATTAAGGCTCTGCGACTTCGGAAGCTTGTCTCCCCCAAAAGTGCCGCAATTTCAGTCGTAATAGCCACAGCAAAACCCGTCATTGCGACCTTGACGGACTCATCGATTTTCAGGGTTAATCCCCCTTCTAGGATGCTAATGCCTCAGGAAGACCATGGCCCTATCTCGAATGCCTCCACGCACAGACAGCCCTATAGATAGAGTCATCTCCCTTGGTGAAGGGTTACCAGCAATCCCAGAGCGACTGCTGTTAGCTCATGCGAGAGGTGAAGTTCTGTTTATCGCTGGCGCCGGTGCTTCCATGCCTGCCAATCTTCCTGATTTTCGGACGCTCGTCATCGGGGTTTATGAGGTACTGGATCGAGCTGTCCACGCCTTAATTTCCACCTATAAACATGGTGATCCTGAGCCTTCCACCATTCACTCGCTCAGCTATCAGCAAGCAGCTGAGGTAAAGCGCTTTATCGAACGTGACTACGATGTGGTCTTGGGCATGCTTGAGCGCCGAATGGATCGGCAGCCGGGTAGTGCCAGCCAGGTGCGCAAGACCATTGCTGAGTTAATTCGAAAAGCGGGAGCGAAACCAGCTGATGTGCACCTCGCGTTGATGCGGCTCGCCGATCGTGGAGGTGCGGTTACGATCGTGACGACCAATTTCGATCTGTTATTGCAGGCAGCGGTGTCGAAAAAAGCAAGATCAAAACTGCCGACCTATGCGTTGGGAGGCATGCCCCGACCAGGGCGAAACGCCGAATTCAACGGCGTGTTGCACATACACGGTGCACTCGATCGAGACCCTGCGAAGTTTTCAGATTTTGTAGTCACTGATCACGATTTCGGGGAGTTCTACCTCAGACGAAGGACGGTGCCGGACTTTATTTACGACGCTGCAAGGCTCTTCCACTTGGTACTCATTGGGTACAGCGCAAACGACCCACCCATGCGTTATTTGTTAAATGCGGTGGCTGCGGATGGAGCTCGATTTGACGATTTGAAAGAGCGCTTCACCTTCGTCGGACAAGAAGTCCCAGACCCTGTAGCTGATGAGGATTGGAAAGGACGCGGTATTACACCCGTTAGTTATGACAGCAAAGATAAACATGCCGCGCTATTAAAAACACTAGATCGGTGGGCCTCCCTGTCCGCAGTAAACGGTGATCCTAAGGTTGTTGATTCAGAGGTGAAGCGGATCGCGAAATTCAAGAGGAACGAAGCGATCGATGCTGACCGCGACCTTTTCGATCATTTAATCCGCCGCAGTGACAACACGACTCGAATAAGGCTAACCCGCCTTGCCAGTAAGGCGGGTGCCGATCTAGGTTGGTTGGATGCCATCATTGCCATTGGCACAGAGAAACTCTGAAGGATCC
Source organism: Pseudomonas sp. MDT1-16 (assembly GCF_054898115.1). Classification (NCBI taxonomy): domain Bacteria; kingdom Pseudomonadati; phylum Pseudomonadota; class Gammaproteobacteria; order Pseudomonadales; family Pseudomonadaceae; genus Pseudomonas; species Pseudomonas sp. MDT1-16. Next base: position 2,307,700 of record NZ_CM142717.1, on the reverse strand, counting down.
TTCATTGAGACAGCCCTTAACAAACCTTGACGAACCAGGAAAAATCGCAGCGCGAACTGCGTTGGAATTCCTTAAAGGTAGATTGAGTAGTCCAGATACGGTCGAGTGGGCGCTTACATTTCTACCTCACGACACAGTCAAGCGTGTAGCGATTCTAGAACTACTTGCAGCTCAGGAAGGTAGCCGATTGAAGGAGCCTTTCTTAAGTGCATGGCGTTTGATTGAAGAAAGTTGGGCCGGTCTGGAGCAATCTGGATTTTCAACAATAGACATCTATCGCGTGCAAGAAAGGCTAAAGTCTGGCGACAGATCGGGAGGGGTGATCGAGATGATAAATCGTCTTGTAGCACCACGACTAAAGGTTGAAAGCCGGGTGTCAACTGGAGTGCTTTTAGGTAAGAGAAAAGGCCTGCGACGTGTGGATGAGCTATTGCATGCAAGCCTTACTAGTCCCGGTCTTATCGACCTCGAAGCTCTCCGCATCGACAATTTGAACGAGGCTGGATTTCTGACCCAACTGATCAATGCGTTGGATGCAAGCGTGCAAAAAGGGATGGATATAGCCAAGAGAATCGGCTGGGATGGCCAATCCAAATTGTGGCGCTTGGGATTTCTCTACCGCGTTGAGTACACCGAAAAAAAGTCCACAAATGGAATTGGTAGAGACGAGGATCAACGTCACGTCGGCATTGGGCCAGTCGTTAAGTTACTGCATGTAGTGGTCAAACGCTTGGCAGAACTTGATCCCGGCGCAGCCAAACGAGTCGTTCAACAGTGGAAATCGATGCCAGATCCAATCCACCTGAGGCTCTGGGCGGCACTATCAAAAGCAGGTTCGATTTCCACGCCTGCCGAGGTGGGTGAAAAATTATTGGCTTTGGCTGACGAGCCTTTTTGGAACGCTACCGAATATCCAGAAATAGCCGAATTACGGGCGATACGGTTTTGTGACCTTTCAGCGGAAACTCAGGCCGAAATGGCGGTGCGAATTCGTAAAGGCCTTCCGAAACGTCTTATGTCAAAGAATATCCCGGCAGATCAGGTCGAGTCGTTCCGCTTACATAAGAGCTTGCTGGAGTTCAGACGCATTGAGGTGGCCAAGGGTCAGTTACCAAAGGCAATTCAGAACTGGATGGCCTCAACCATAAATCAGTTTCCTGATCTTATGGCAATGGATAGCGTTGACCATCACTTCCGGAAGTCTGCTGAGGCTTACTGGTATAAGGCAGAACCAGATGCCCAATTCGATCATCTCTCAGGAGAGGCACGACTCAGAACCTTAGAGGCTTCGTTGAGCTCTACTCGTGGTGGATGGGATGATGATCCAGCAGAGCGTGCAAACGAATGGATTCGTTTGGATGGGAACGTTGAACAGTTGATCAGCGACTTCGAATCTATCCCAAGCCAAATTGGTAAATTCCCTCGTGTCTGGGATGCCTTCGGATGGCGTCATGGGACAGGCATGCGAGGATCGGCTACCACAATCAACGATAAAAGCCTGAAACAAGGTCGGCGTGTAATTTCACTGTTGGTGCACCTGGAAAGGGAGACAGCACTGCAAGCCATTGAGGGAATTACTCACTGGCTATCGGAGTGGCGCAAGGTTGTGGTGAAGTCCAAAAAGTTTTCAAAGATCTGGACTCTGTTTTGGCCACTCGCAGTAGAGGCCACCAATGCTACGACCGATGACAGAGAGGAGATTGACCTAAACCTCATCGTAACCTCCAACGAGGAAGAGCCCTCTGACCTGGATACCTTGAACACGCCAGCAGGGCGACTCGTTGACGTGTTTCTCGCGGCATGCCCCGACCTGAGCACCCCATCAGGAAAGTCGTTCTCCGGCAGCCCGGCCCTAATAAAAATGCGTCGAAATCTAGTCGAATCCACCGGTCGATCAGGTTTGATTGCCAAACACCGGCTCATCGAATGGCTTACCTACTTTTTACAAGCTGATCACGCGTGGACTGAACGGTACCTGATTGCACCTTTGGCAGAAAACGACTCTGCTGCTATTGCGTTATGGCGGGCCATCGCTCGACGTGTCCAATTCAAAGACACACTTGCAATAATTGGCTTACAGCTTGTCGGTCGGGTTACCGATCTACGGCTGGGACGTGAAAGCCGGAAATCGTTACTGTCTAGTCTAGTGGTAGAAGCGCTGTATGCTTTTCTGGAGAAGCGAGAACCGTCTGTTCCATATTCCGCGATTCAACAATCGATACGATCAGTTGAAGATGAAATTCGAGCTGAAGGCGCGAGAGTGTTACAGCAATTTGTAACGGATCTCTCTAGCAATGCTGAACCTGGAAGATCACCGTTTACGATTGAAATGCTTTTTCACGTAGCAATACTGCCATTCCTCGCTTCCGTGTGGCCTCAAGAGCAATCATTGGTTACGCCAGGCAGCAGTGCCGCGCTTGCAAGGTTGCCCGCATACGTTGGCGATACCTTTGCCGAAGCTGTTGAGGCAGTAGAAAGGTTTCTTGTACCGTTCAACTGCTGGTCGCTGCATGATTACGGATTTTATGAACGTGGGGAGATCATTCCGGTGTTTCCATTCGGGAAATCTCAAAAAAACGCCGCGGCTTTGATCAGATTACTCGATGCAACAATCGCCAGCACAGAAGGTGCTGTGATTCCCATGGATTTGGTGCAAGCGCTGGATTATGTTCAAGCAGCAGCACCCGAAATGGCTTCGACACCAGCGTTCAGACGTCTCGCAACATTGGCAAGACGCCGGTGATTAGTTATTTTGTTAGCTGGTATAATTAAGCACTCGCAATTATATGAGCTAATCGACGATACGGATGGGGGCGTTCGCTTTTTTGCCCCCCAACCGGTTTTGCTAAAAAAGGCCAAATATTGTTGATCGCTCGTTATATACACCACTAAGACCACCTCTTTCGAAACGGTAAACTAGCGGCACCAGCTTGCATAACCCCAAACACAACTTTAAATTCCGCCCCAAAAAAGCAGCGAGCCTTGAGTACAACAGACCTAATAAACCATAAGTCTCTGCCCCTACAGACCACACTACCGCACTCTCTAGTCACAACTCACCCACCAACAAATAATTCGACGCCAGTCAACTTAAAAAACCTAAAGACTCACCAAGTACGCCACCAAATACCAAGAAACTAACGCCCAACACTTTCAGCCTTCACTATACGACTTACTTCGTTCTGCATAGCAGAGTCCAACACTGGCGCATAAAGATCCATATCAACTATTGAATCTTGCTCACTAACCTTAATTTGAAACGGCCCGTATATAATATCAATCATACCTTCAGAAGTAACAAAATTTGTATACGAATTATTTCCCTGCTTATCCTTATGAATCCTTATATTTGTAACGCCGGGGGCTAGCATTTCATCGTATATTTTTTGATCGCTAGGACTTGCCATCCTGTAGAACTCACCACCAAATCCATAGGAAACCCCATCTTTCATTTCAAACCGAGGAAAAGTCTTTTCATTCTCCACATTCGAAGCTCCCTCGTCACATAGTAAATACACCTGAACATCAACAAAAACTACCCTTTGCATATTTTCATATACATCTTTAAGAAACTCCCCCCATTTCGGACTTGTTCCGCGCGCAGGAAATCCCGGGCAAAGCGTGTAGTACCCCCGGATGACCGGCATCGAGAAGGATGGTGATGGAGAGTTTATTATTGTTACATTACCCGAGCCCGTGGCTATCGCTGGGCCGGTTCCTGAAATGGCTTGTTGCGACTGACGCCCTGAAAGAGTTGAGTTCGCAATGCTCTGAGAAGAGTTCATAGACTCACGCGACTTACCATCTTCGCCTGGAAAAAAGTAAATATAGAGTCCCCACGCAATACCAAACATTGAGCCTACCGCCCCGATAATCAAACATCTCTTTTCAAATTTCCCCATGACGGTGCACTCTGGCAGGGACATCACTGGCAGTATGAGGAGTAAGATTAGTCGATTTTTTAGATTTTTTGCCATTACCTGCTTAAAGTCTCAAATAGCAACAGTTCAAAAACGAACCCGGAGCAACTGCAAAGAGAAAAGCAGAAAACCCGTTCTTAGCTGTTGGATACCGGGCCGGGCTGGGCCGACCGTTATCCACTGATCTCTATAGGAAGAAGACTTTGTAGTCTTTTCTGACGGCGTGGGTGCAACCACTCTTGCTCCCATGCCAACGCGCCGCCATTAGGCAGAGCGAAATGACTTTTTAGCCTCCCATGCGATTTTTCGGGCGCACCTACTCTTCTTTTCACACCCAGGCTCCGCTAACGCAAATAGGTCTCAAGGAAATGTCAGTACGTCGGTCGCTTTATCCCGACTCGCTGGACATACAGCCTCACTCTGTCAGGCAGGCATGTCGCTTAGCTGGTAAGATGCGCGGCGTTATTACTTATGAGGATTGTTTCAATGGCCACTAACCGCTCCCAGCGTCTGCGCAAAAAGCTCTGTGTAGACGAGTTCCAGGAATTGGGCTTCGAACTGAACCTGGACTTCAAGGAAGACTTGGCTGACGAGGCAATCGATGCATTCCTCGACGCATTCCTGAAAGAAGCCATGGAAGCCAACGGTCTGGGCTATGTTGGCGGCGACGACTTCGGTCTGGTTTGCCTGCAGAAGCGTGGCTCGGTCAGCGCTGAACAACGCGCTGCCGTTGAAGCCTGGCTCAAAGGCCGCACCGAGCTGACGAGCGTTGAAGTCAGCCCGCTGCTGGACGTCTGGTACCCGGAAAAGCCGATCAATCCGGTAGCTTGATGTTCAAAGGGCCATCCATCGTGATGGCCCTTTTTGTTTCTGGCTCGGGACGAATGCCTCTCGTTGTCAAATTGAGCCCCCCTGGTTCTCCTCGCATTAGTCACCCCCTCGTTTAAACGCTTTTTCCGGCCACCCTGTCAGCTATCTCGCCTTGCGCGCACAGCACCTTCGGATCGATTACCGGCTGCCGTGAAAGTTGGTGACTAGCTTTTCGACTCTTCCCCCGCCCCCCCATTCAGAAACAGCCGTTTGTCATGCATCGCTTGCAAGACGGGCTGGGAACACCGCGATAGCTCCCTACTCGCAGCTGGCTGGAAATCGAAGCCGGGGCGATCGACATTTTGCGATCTTCAGCCCTTCCAATTCATGGCTGGAATGCCAAGAGCGGCTCTCTGAAGTAACGCCAAACATCCATATCAATCGCTTGCAGCAGCACGCCCGGTCAGTACACTGATGGCTCATTGCCTGCCGCGAGTCAGAGCCTTCCACGCAGCCGGCTGTGCCATTTGAGATTCAGGAGTCCTGAAGGAAGTCGGCTCCAGACGCATGAGGGGTTTGTATGGGTATAAAGATGGATCACGCCTTCGACCAGAATGGCATTCGATGGGAAGCTGCTACATATGCGAAAGGCATGGGTGCGGAGCCTCTGCAGTGCAAATGCGGCACACCAGTCGCCCACAACCCTCCTTATCCCAAAGAAATGTATGACAAGCCTGTTTTCGTCCAAGGCTACTTTCGTCTCTACCCCAAAGGTGCGCACGCGTCCAACTGTCGCTTCGGGGTTGATGAGAAAATTACGGAAATCGCGAAGAACTCAGAAGACCTGATCGAAAGCATACAGAACAATCGATACCGCATGCGCCTAGTCATGATCAAGGAAGCGCTGGAAAGAGGTGCCAACCCCACACCTGAGGACGGGGACGGAGCTAGGGCCAGAACTGGCAAAACCTATACGCGCAATCCTGGCTTGCTGCCCGCCTACATCAACTCTGCCAAAAGAGCCTTGAGACTTCGATCTCTTTGCGACAACGACCATGACATCGAACAACATTTAGAGCTGGTCTTTGAAGGCAATGTAAAGGTCGCCTGGAACCAATTCTACTTCGAGCCTGAGCGTCATATGGAAGCGCACTATGCAGTATCGCATAACACCGTTCAGCATCCGATCGCCATCCAAGGCATCGTCGGCGGAATGAAGCCGGCGATTAACGGCAATAAAACTCAAAACGTCCTGAACATTCAAATGAACAAGTTCCGACCCAATCCCGATGACCCATCGAACGGCATTGGGCTGGAGGTGAGCATTTGGGCGCGCGATGTTGCGTGGCTGCAAGGTTTCAATAAGGGCGATGAGATTGTCGTACTTGGAATGTGGAAGCACAGCACAAAGACATCGCCTGCTCCAGAAGGCGGCCGCTACAGCACATTCACTCGGCGTCGCTTGAGTCTTACGTTAGTCCTAAAGACACAAGTCTCCAAAATCGAAGAGTAGATGCCGTGCTGCCAATGCAAAGAGGATAGAAGGCAGGGCCAATTAGATAACCACATTAAGCGGGTAGATAACCACATTAAGCAGGTTAGAGAGAGCGAAAATGCCGGCCATCACACAGTTAGTGCTGCAAAACTTCAAAAGCTTTTCTGAGTTGACTCTCCACTTTGATGCCGGCACCAACGTGCTGATCGGCGATAACGAAACGGGCAAGAGCAGCGTTCTGCTGGCTCTTGATCTGGCACTCAGCGCAAGCCGAAGTCGCGTTGAGACCATTGGCTATGAAGCCCTGTTCAATCAGGCTGCAGTGAAGAAATTTCTGGCCGGGCCGCCGCGCCTCGACCTGCTACCAGAAGTCATCGTAGACGTCTTCCTTTCGGATGGTGAAGATCAAGGCTTATACGGGTATCAGAATCTTGTGGGAACCGACAGCGATGGTTTGCGCATGGTGATCGTGCCCCTTGTGGAGGAATTTGGCCCCACGATTCTGGAGTTGCTGCACGCTAACAAGGACAGCTTTCCGTTCGAGTACTACACCGTGCATTTCTCGACGTTCTCGGGTGCTCCGCATGTCAGCTACAGGCGACCGGTGAAACACCTGCTGATCGATAGCTCCCGCATCGATACCGAATACGCAGCCCGGGAATACACGCGAACCGTGTTCGGATTCCACACGCAGGCACCAGATCGATATCGTCTCGAAAATCAGTACCGTCAAGGCAAGGAAGGTTTTCAGAAAGACAACCTGAAGGCCCTTAACGAAACGCTGGGCGACTACCAGTTTGCCCTCAGAACCAGCGTGCGCTCGAACCTGGAGACAGACCTTGTCATCACCAAGGACGGCATTCCGATCGAGAACCGAGGCAAGGGGGAACAGTGCTTCATAAAGACCAACTTTGCGCTGCAGAAGCACGACGCCAAGGGCGGCCTACACGCACTGCTGCTGGAAGAGCCTGAGAACCACTTGAGCCACACGAATATGAAACGGCTCGTGGAGCGGCTCACGCGTACCCAAGGCACTCAACTTTTCATTGCCACTCACAGCAGCCACATCTGCTCCCGTCTTGATCTTCGTCATGCGCTACTCTTGGGCACCGAGCAAAAAGCCGGACGGCTGAAGGATCTGACAAAACCCACCGCCGAATTTTTTATGAAGGCACCGGACAACAACGTACTTGAGTTCGCGCTCTCGAAACGCGTCATCCTGGTCGAGGGCGATGCCGAATTCATCCTCATCGAACACTTCTACAAGCAGCATGCACAAGGCAATACCCCGCAGGCCGATGACGTCCACATCATTTCCATCGGCGGTACCAGTTTCAAGCGCTACCTGGAGTTGGGCAAGCTGCTGGGAATCAAGGTGGCTGCGATCCGGGACAACGACCGTAACCACCAGCAGAATTGCGTTGAAAACTACAAGGAGAGCCTCTACGACGACGCTCGGATTTTTGCTGACGCTAACGATGAGCGCTCGACGTTCGAAATCGGTTTGTACCTGGACAACCAGAAAACGTGTGACGATCTGTTTGGTAAGGAGCGTAAAACCTTGACGGTTCAGGAGTACATGCTCAAGAACAAGGCAGACGTGGCATTCGAGTTGCTCACGAATAAAGCTGGTGATCTGATCGCTCCTGCTTACATCCAGGAGGCGATCAAGTGGATAAGAGCGTGATCTTTGCGGTGGCCGGATCCGGCAAAACCAGCCTCGTGATCGAACGTCTCAGCCTCGACCAGCGCGCGCTGATCATCACGTACACGGAAAATAACCACCGCCATCTGCGCAACAGGATCATTCAGAAGTTCGGGATAATTCCATCCAACATCACCCTGATGACCTATTTCTCGTTCCTGCACGGATTTTGTTACCGCCCGCTGATGCAGCTGGAGATAGGCAGCCGAGGTTTGACCTTCAGACGCCCGCCAAATCGCCAGATCCCGTTGACCGACATTGCACGTTTCCGTGACGGCAGCCGTAGGCTTTACCACAATCGCTTAGCGAAATTTCTGCAACTGAAAGGCTGCATACCCGCGATACAGGCTCGCATAGAGCGCTTTTACGACTGCGTTTATGTCGATGAGGTGCAGGATTTTGCCGGCCACGATTTCAACCTGCTGTTAGACATTTCCAAGGCCAAAGCGAAGATGACCTTCGTTGGAGATTTCTATCAGCATACGTTCGACACGAGCCGAGACGGCAGTGTTAACAGCACACTGCATGACGACATGGCCAAGTACGAAAAACGATTTCGCGACGCAGGTGTCGCCGTCGATAAGGCCACCCTCGGTCGCAGTTGGCGATGCGCAACGTCGGTATGCAACTTCATCAGCGCCAAGCTGCAGATCGCGATGGGCTCGCATGTGGAGCGTGCCAGTGAAATCGTCACGGTCTTGGAACAAGCCCAAGCCAATGCTCTGCACGCCGACCCTTCGGTGGTGAAGTTATTCCTGCAAGAGCATGGCAAGTACGGTTGCTACTCGCAAAACTGGGGAGCGAGTAAAGGCATGGATGACTTCCAAGACGTCTGTGTTGTCCTGGGCTTGGAGGCATGGAAACGCTACCAAGGCGGGAAATTGCACGAAGCCAAACCCCAGACCCGAAACAAGCTGTACGTAGCCTGCTCGCGTGCAAGAGGCAATCTATTTTTCGTTTCAGATAAGCTGTTCAAGCCATTCAAACAGAGTCGGTGATGGCTCTCAGGGCTCTACCTCTAAACGATCCAGAAGCTGTTCTACATCCAACTCGAACTCACAGGATGACGAGAAGGCAGTTAGGGGCATGGCGGACTCCATGCACGATCAATTGCGGCAGAGCTTAGTCAGCTTTCGAGCACGCGCCCATCTCCTCTTATTGAGATAAAGGGATGGCTGGAGGACTGTAGGTTGGAACGTTCACTGATGTTGGTGTGGTGATAGGACTACCGTGGCACACCCCGAGGGAGTGATCAGCTGAAAGCGGCTTGATGCTTGAGGGGAGAGCGGGAAGAGCGGGGATTCAGAGAAAAGAGGGGGTAAGGCGTTTTTGACAACATTCGAACTATTTTGTGCTAATTAGCAAAACTTGAAATTCATCGACGCACAGTTTTTTGCGCAGACGCTGGGAACGGTTAGTCGCCATTGGAACAATCCTCATAAGTAATAACGGGCGGCACTTTAGCAGTTTAAGGCGCCGATTGCCCGTCTCTCTGGGTTGCAGGCCCTACCGTCGGTAAAAAAATAGCGGATTAGACGACCAGGGTACGGCACAAGCCGCTACACCTTGGGGCATAATGCCGACACTTTCATGACCGCTGAGGGAATTTATCTGCATGCCCTCGTCTTTTTTCCCCTCGGCTGTAGGGTTTTATTTCACATGATCAAATCTTTGCGTCCATTGCTACTGGCCGGTTTTCTACTCCCTCTGGCCTTCTCTGTTTCCGCCGCTTCGATCAACACCGCGCTGTCGCCCAACGTTGAAAAAGCCCTCAAGGCCAGCAAGCTGCAGGACAACGCCCTGTCGCTGGTGATGATCCCGCTCAATGGCCCTGGCACCCCGACCATTTTCAACGCTGACGTCTCGGTCAATCCGGCCTCGACCATGAAACTGGTCACCACTTACGCGGCGCTGGAAATGCTCGGCCCGAACCACCAGTGGAAAACCGAGTTTTACACCGACGGCACCCTCAGCGGCGGCATCCTCAACGGTAACCTCTACCTCAAGGGTGGCGGCGATCCGAAGCTGAACATGGAAAAACTCTGGTTGCTGATGCGTGACCTGCGCGCCAACGGCGTGACCCAAATCACCGGCGACCTGGTGCTGGACCGCAGTTTCTTCGTACAACCGCAACTGCCTCAGTTCAACGACGATGGCAATGACGACAACAAACCGTTCCTGGTCAAACCCGACTCGCTGATGGTCAACCTCAAGGCCCTGCGTTTTGTGGCGCGTAACGACAATGGCAGGGTTCTGATTTCGGTAGAACCGCCGATTGCCACGATTCGCATCGAAAACCAGGTCAAAGCCGCCAGCTCCAAGCAATGCGCCGGTGGCGTGCGTTACAACCCGGTGACCCAGGCCGATGGCAGCGTGACCGTGACGGTCGGTGGCCAGTTGGGCGAGGGCTGCAGCTCCCAGACTTATCTGTCGCTGCTCGACCACGCGACCTACACCGCGGGCGCCGTGCGGGCGATCTGGAAGGAACTGGGCGGCAGCATTCAGGGTAAGGATTTGCTGGCGGCTACCCCGAGCAATGCCAAATTGCTGGCCCGGGCGTTCTCGCCGGACCTGGCGGAAATCATCCGTGACATCAATAAATACAGTAACAACACCATGGCTCAGCAGCTGTTCCTGAGTCTGGGTCAGAAATTCCGCACCGACGCTGATGGCGATGATGCTAAAGCCGCACAGCGTGTGGTCCGTCAGTGGCTGGCGAAGAAAGGCATCACGGCGCCGCACCTGGTGATGGAGAACGGCTCCGGCCTGTCCCGCGCCGAACGCGTCAGTGCCCGGGAAATGGCCGCGATGCTGCAAGCCGCATGGCGTAGCCCTTATTCCGCCGAGTTCATCAGTTCAATGCCGATTGCCGGCACCGACGGCACCATGCGCAAACGCCTGAAGACCACCGCGATGCGCGGTGAAGCTCACGTCAAGACCGGCACCCTGAACACCGTGCGCGCCATCTCGGGTTTCAGCCGCGACATCAACGGCAATACCTGGGCGGTGGTGGCGATCCTCAACGACAAGGCACCGTTTGGCGCCTCTTCGGTGCTGGATCAGGTGCTGCTGGACCTGTATCGCCAGCCGAAACTGCCGGAAACGGCTTCGGTGTTGTAACCGGATACTCCAAGCACTTGATCGTTCCCACGCTCTGCGTGGGAATGCAGCCCGTGACGCTCCGCGTCACTGGACGCAGAGCGTCCCTAGAGGCATTCCCACGCAGAGCGTGGGAACGATCATCGCGTGCAGCCAGCACTTAGTTCATCTCCCCCTCAACCCGATCCCGTCCTGCCTGTTTCGCCGCATACACCCCTGAATCCGCCCGCAGTAGCAGCGCATCCGCGCCCTCGCCGACTCGCCAACTGGCAATCCCGAAACTCGCGGTCACTGTCCCGACGCCTTCGATGGGCGAACTGCGCAACCCTTGCCATAACTGCAAGGCCAGGACATGCGCATGGCCGCCGTCGATGTCCGGGCAAAGCACCATGAACTCCTCGCCACCCAGACGACAGAACACGTCGGTGCGGCGCAGCCGATGGCCGATGCGTTCGCACACGATCTGCAACACCCGATCGCCGACAGCGTGGCCATGCTGGTCATTGATACGTTTGAAGTGGTCGATATCGAGCATGATCACTGACAGCTCGCCGCCACCGCGCTCGACCCGGGCCATTTCGGTGGTCAGGCGTTCCTGGAAATAGCGGCGGTTGTGGATCCCGGTCAGCGAGTCAGTGATCGACAGCGCACGCAATTCTTCTTGCACCCGCTTGAGGTCGGAGATGTCTGAGATGTAGCCATGCCAAAGCACGCCGCCACCGGGCAATTCCTCTGGCGTCGCCTCGCCACGAACCCAGCGCAGGCCGCGCAGGGGCAGCAGCACGCGGTATTCCTCGCGCCAAGGACTGAGGGTGTCCGCCGACGCCCGGATCGAGGCGCGGACTCGGGTGGTGTCCTGCGGATGAATCCGCGTGAAAATCGCTTCGGCGTTGAGCAACAGCACATCCGGCTCAAGTTCGTAGATCTCGCGAATACCGTCGCTGGCGTAGATCACGCTGAAGCGCCCATCGAATTCCATCTTGAACTGGTAGATCCCGCCGGGTACATGAGCGCTGAGTTTCTTCAACAACAGGTCCCGTGCCGCCAGGGCCTCGTGGACTCGCTTGCGTTCAGTGATGTCGATACAGATCGCCAGGTGCCCGACCCACAGGCCTTGCTCGTCGAGTACCGGGGTCGCGAGCATGTTCACCGTCAAATGGCTGCCGTCGCTACGTAGCAACGTCCATTCCCGCGCTTCGTGACCGCCCTCCTCGCCGCCCTCGACCAACATCGCCTGGCAGGTCGGAATCGGCTTGCCATAGCGCGCACTCAACTCCGCCGAGCGTGCAAGGAGTTCACGGGGCAGGTGCAGGTTTTCCAGGGTCATGTGGCCCACCACCTCAGCGTTGGTGTAACCGAGCATTTGCTCTGCACCGGCATTAAAGGTACTGATGACCCCGCGCAAGTCAGTGGCGATGATCGCCACCTGAGTCGCGGCATTCAGCACGCCGCGCAACTGGCCATGGGTGCCGCGCAACTCCTGCTCGCGGGCGCGCAGTTCCTGGGTCCGTTGCTCGACCATCTTCAGCGCCCGTTGACGCTGACTGACCAGCACATAGAGCAAGGCACTGAGCAACAGACTGAGCAAGCCACCCAGCACCACCAGGCTGGTCACCGAAGAGTGGTTGGCTTTCAGGAAGGCATCGCTGGGCTGAATGTCGACTTGATAGTCATGGTCGGCGAGCCGCAGCAGCCGGGTCACGGCCAATTCACTGGGGGCCGGTGTGTTGGAAGACTCATAAAGCACTTCGTGCTGATCATCTGTGGATAAGTCGAGGACGCGCACCGAAAGGTAGTCACGGCCCGCCTCCGGCAGCCCGTCCGCGAGCAACTGGCGCATGCTGATCACAGCCATGACATAACCGAACGGTTTCAATCGCGCCGTAGCCGGGCTATTGCGCAGCAGCACCGGCGCGACCAGCAGCACGCCGCGTGCATAGCCCGGCTCGATATTGACCAGATGCATTGGCTGCGATACCGCCATGCTGCCGTGCTGATCGGCCCGTTCAAGGGTGGAACGGCGCAAGGGTTGAGCCAACAAGTCGTAGCCCAGCGGCGCGCCGATTTTGCTTTGGGTCTGACTATAGAGTACCGCCACGTATTCATCACGTTCGGCCGCCAGTTGCAGTTGGCCGTCGGCATTGAGCTCACGCAGGGTGAAGTCGGGTAAACCCTCTGCACGCACCTGGCGTTCAAATTCCGCTCGTTCGGCGCGGGTTATCCGCTTGGCGAAGGAGTAGGCCTGAGTCCGGTGCAGCAGCGGTTGGGTGTAACCGTCGAACTCCTCGCGGGAGACCGAATCGGAATTGGCAAAGAACCGGCGCAGGCCATCGAGACGCTGCTCCTGATCTTCGAAACGTTCTTCGATACGGCTGTAACGTTCACTGGCCAGCAGTTGGAAACGTTGCCGCAATTGATGGTGAAACAGATTCAGCGTCGACCACGCCAGCAATCCCGTGAGAATTGCGCCGACGACCAATACCAGCAGCGCGACCAGCCAGGTCGAGGCATCTTCACTGATAAAACCCAGGATCTTCGGGCGCACGGCGTGCAACGACATAGACGCAACTCAAAACGCCAGGTGCGGGAAAGCCCAATGGCCATGCGTTGAGTTATAGCTATTAGCCATCAATTTGACCAGCACAGAAAGAAGCCAAGAGCCTTTAAAAATCAAGGCTCTGTGGATCCAATCCCTTTGAGTGTCAACGAGCCGTGATTTTCCATGCCCGGTGGATCTTGCCATTACGGGCGAAATCCGGATCGATGGTCTGGGCGGTGATTTCCTCGACCGCGTAACGCTCAGTGAGGTTTTCCTCGAGCTGGAACTTGCGGAAGTTATTGGAGAAATACAACACGCCGCCCGGTGCCAAACGCGCCATGGCCAGATCGATCAATTGCACCTGGTCGCGCTGCACGTCGAAGATCCCTTCCATGCGCTTGGAGTTGGAGAAGGTCGGCGGATCGATGAAGATCAGGTCGTACTCGTCACGGCAGGTGTCGAGCCAGGCCATTACATCGCCCTGCTCCAGACGGTTCTTGTCAGAGAAACCGTTCAGCGACAGGTTGCGACGCGCCCAGTCCAGATAGGTTTTCGACAAGTCGACGCTGGTGGTGCTGCGTGCGCCGCCCTTGGCTGCGTGAACACTGGCGGTCGCGGTGTAGCTATACAGGTTGAGGAAGCGTTTACCGGCCGCCTCTTTCTGGATGCGCATGCGCATCGACCGGTGGTCGAGGAACAGCCCGGTGTCGAGGTAATCCGTGAGGTTCACCAGCAGCTTCACGCCGCCTTCATTGACCTCGACGAACTTGCCCTGTGCCGCTTGGCGTTCGTACTGCTTGGTGCCGCTCTGACGTTCGCGACGCTTGACCACCACGCGGCTCTTGTCGATGTTCAGGGCCTGCGGAATCGCGGCCAGGGCATCGAACATACGCGCCGAGGCTTTTTCCGGATCGATGGATTTCGGCGCGGCGTACTCCTGGACGTGGACCCAATCCTGATACAGGTCGATGGCCATGGAGTATTCCGGCATGTCGGCATCGTAGACGCGGTAGCAGTCGATGCCTTCACGCTTGACCCACTTGCCGAGGGCCTTGAGGTTCTTTTGCAGACGATTGGCAAACATCTGCCCGCCTTCGCTCAAGCGCGGCTGCTCAATCACCACCGGTACCGGTTTGATCGGGTTGCCGTTCTTGTTGTACTTCTCGTACTTGCCGGGGGCTACGTCGTTGTCTGCGACATCGACTTCGGCCTGCTCACGCTCGACCTGACGCTGCTCCGGGGTGCGACGTTCGCCCGTGACGAACTGGTCCGGCGTGACGTTGATCAGCAGCAATTTGCACGGTAAGGCGCCGTTCCAGAACGAATACTGTTTGTGGCTGCGAATGCCCATGCGCTTGCCCAGGTCCGGGGCGCCAGTGAACACCGCCGCTTCCCAGTTCAAGCAGGCCTGACGCAGACGTTCGCCGAGGTTCTGGTAGAGATAGAGCAAGCTCGCTTCGTCACCCAGACGCTCGCCGTACGGCGGGTTGCAGATCACCAGACCTTTCTGGTTCTGGTCCGGACGCGGCTCGAACGTCCCGACTTCGCCCTGGTAGATCTTGATCCACTCGCTCAAGCCGGCACGTTCGACGTTGTTGCGACCCGGTTGAATCAGGCGCGGATCGGCTTCGTAACCGCGAATCCACAGCGGCGGCTTGGCCAGACCGGCAGCGGCACGGGCGGTGGCTTCTTCGTGAAGCTTTTTCCACAGCGCCGGGACGTGACCGAGCCAGGCCGTGAAGCCCCACTGCTCGCGACGCAGGTTCGGCGCCATGTCGGCGGCGATCATCGCCGCTTCCACCAGGAACGTACCGACACCGCACATCGGGTCAGCCAGCGCGCCGCCGTCGGCCGCAATGCGAGGCCAACCGGAACGGATCAGGATCGCTGCCGCGAGGTTTTCCTTCAGCGGCGCCGCGCCCTGCTGCAAGCGATAGCCGCGCTGATGCAGGCTGTGGCCGGAGAGGTCGAGGGACAGAATCGCTTCACCACGGTCCAGGCGCAGGTGAATGCGCAGGTCCGGGTTGAGTTTGTCGATGGATGGGCGGTCGCCCTGCGGTGTGCGCAGTTTGTCGACGATGGCGTCCTTGACCTTTAAGGCACCAAAATGGGTGTTGTCGATGCCCGAGCCGTGACCGCTGAACTCGACGGCCAGGGTGCCGTCGTTGAGCATGTGGTCTTGCCACTCGATATCCAGCACGCCGTGATAGAGGTCTTCAGCGTCCTTCATCGGGAAACGCTTGAGCACCAGCAGCACCCGGTTCGCCAGACGCGACCACAGGCACAGGCGATAAGCGGTTTCCATGGTCGCCATGCCGCGCACGGCAGAGGTGTGCTCACGCGCTTCCTCAAGGCCAAGCCCGATGGCTTCCTCGATGAGCAGGCCTTCAAGGCCTTTTGGGCAAGTGAGGAAGATTTCGAATTGATCGGACATTGGAATTTCAGAGCCTTTGGCTAAGTGAACCGACAACGCATTGCCGGCCCGGTTTTCAATCAGGCGCTTTTCTAAAAGAGCGCCCGCGTGGCACGAAGGTGTGCCGTTCCACCCTTGCTGCTCGGGTTAAAAGAGCTTAGATGCAAAGGCAGATAAAAAAGTTGATGCAACAAAATGTCATAACTCGACCCTTCGTCGAATAGTCCCCCTGCTCAACAGGAGGCATTCTCACTTAGGTGTTCAATACATCCTGCAGCGCAGGGCCGATCATACCGGGGTTTTGCCAATAAACACGGGACAACATCGTGTTACTTATGGCCATACCACCTTAATAGTTACGTCCTTATGACAAAACGATCATTCCCTCGATGTGACGCATTGGTTAGAACTCAACTCAGGTTGACGCCGCAATGACGTCAACACCTTGGCTCGCGACGCCGGCAGCGAGCCCCAACGGCAGGAGTTTTTCTGCCAGACCTCGATTGAGGTCAACGCGATTAATACAGTCAACAAGTGAGGGCAACACCCTATGAGAAGACTTAAGCGTGATCCGTTGGAAAGAGCATTTTTGCGCGGATATCAATATGGCGTTGGTGGCAAATCCCGTGAGCTTTGCCCATTTACTCTACCGTCGGTACGCCAAGCCTGGATTAACGGCTGGCGAGAAGGACGCGGCGACAATTGGGACGGTATGACCGGCACTGCGGGAATCCATAGACTCAACGAACTTCACGCCGTCGGCTAACGCAGGGCACACACTCCGACACGACAATCTGATTATGTAACGACTTACCACGCACGCCCCATCCGGGCGGCGGGCTCCGGCCCAGGGGCTCCTTCGAGGAGCCCTTTTTTATGCCTGCTCCCCACACATTCCCCTGTAGCAGCTGCCGAGCACCGCGAGGCTGCGTTCGGCTGCGAAGCAGTCGTTAAGTCAGGCACTGAGGTCTTACAGGTACACCGCGCATGCTGGTTTTACGACTGCTTCGCAGCCGAACGCAGCCTCGCGGTGCTCGGCAGCTGCTACAAGTCAGCGCAAGGCGGCGATGGCGTCTACAGATTCACGAATCAGCGCCGGGCCTTTATAGATGAAGCCGGAATAGAGCTGCACCAGGCTCGCCCCCGCAGCGATTTTCTCAGCCGCGTGCTTGCCTTCGGTAATGCCACCCACGGCGATGATCGGCAAGCGACCGGCCAACTCTGCCGCCAGCATCTTCACGGTGTGGGTGCTCTTGTCGCGAACCGGTGCGCCGGACAGACCGCCCGCCTCGTCGCCGTGCTCCATGCCTTCAACGCCGACGCGGCTCAGGGTGGTGTTGGTGGCGATCACCGCATCCATCCCGGTTTCGATCAGCGCTTGCGCGACCTGAGCGGTTTCTTCGTCGGTCATGTCCGGCGCAATCTTGATTGCCAGTGGGACATGTTTGCCATGGCGCAGCGCCAGTTCTGCGCGGCGCGTAGCCAGGTCAGCCAACAATTGCTTCAGCGAATCGCCGAACTGCAGGCTACGCAGGCCCGGGGTATTCGGCGAGCTGACGTTGACCGTCACGTAGCTGGCGTGGGCGTAGACCTTGTCCAGACAGATCAGGTAGTCGTCGACCGCCCGCTCAACCGGGGTATCGAAGTTTTTGCCGATATTGATACCCAGCACACCCTTGTACTGGGCCGCCGCCACTCGGGCCAACAGGTGATCGACACCGAGGTTGTTGAACCCCATGCGGTTGATGATCGCCTCGGCTTCCGGCAGACGGAAAATCCGTGGTTTAGGGTTGCCCGGTTGCGGACGTGGCGTAATGGTGCCGATTTCGACAAAACCAAAACCCAGTTGGGCAAACCCGTCGATGGCCGCGCCGTTCTTGTCCAGACCGGCCGCCAGACCTACCGGGTTCGGGAAGTCCAGGCCCATGACGGTCACCGGCATTTTCGCCGGTGCCTTGCACAGCAAGCCGTTGAGGCCCAAACGCCCGCCCGCGCCGATCAGGTCCAGGGACAGATCGTGGGAGGTTTCCGGGGAAAGTTTGAACAACAGCTGACGGGCCAGGGTGTACATGGGCGGCTTTGACTCTGGGCTACGAAAAGTGGCGGCGATTATAGCCGGGCATCGAGGTTGCAGGCGAGGCGCGCGACAAAATCAGTGAGCGATGGCATATGCCTTGCATCGTCACTGACATCAGCACTCATGCCAACGGCGGGATGAGTCGAAAGACAAAGGCGTCGTCACTTGGCCTTGCTCTGGCAAGCAGCCCGGTACGGCGCTTTTTTATGGAAGGTGTTTACAGATGATTGAAGTTCCAGCCAACCCTCTGGCCTGGGTCAACGGCAGCGATGCCCCGGAAAAGACCGAAATCAACCTCGGCTTCATGGCCCTCAGCGACTGCGCCTCCGTGGTGGTCGCGGCCACGCAGGGCTTCGCGCAACCTTATGGCCTGACCCTGAACCTCAAGCGCCAGCCGTCCTGGGCCAGCCTGCGGGACAAACTGGTCAGTGGCGAACTTGACGCCGCCCACAGCCTGTACGGTTTGATCTACGCCGTGCATTTGGGCATCGGCGGTGTCGCGTCGACCGACATGGCGGTGCTCATGGGCCTGAATCAGAATGGCCAGAGCATCAATCTCTCCCATGGCTTACAGGCCTTGGGCGTGACCAGTCCTGAAGCACTCGACCGGCACGTGCACCAAAGTCGCCCAAAACTCACTTTCGCCCAGACATTTCCTACGGGCACTCACGCCATGTGGCTGTATTACTGGCTCGCGAGTCAGGGCATCCATCCGCTGCAGGACGTCAACAGCGTGGTGGTGCCGCCGTCGCAAATGGTCGCGCACCTGCAAGCCGGTCGCATCGATGGTTTCTGCGTCGGCGAGCCATGGTCCGCCAGCGCGGTGCAGCAGAACCTGGGGTTCACCCTGGCCACAACCCAGACCATCTGGCCCGATCATCCAGAAAAAGTCCTCGGTTGCACCCGCGCGTTTGTCGAGCAATACCCCAACACCGCCCGGGCGCTGGTGATGGCGATACTCGAAGCCAGCCGCTTCATCGAACAAAGCACGGAAAATCGCTGCAGCACCGCAAAGCTGATGAGTGCGTCCGAATACCTCGACGCGCCACTCGACTGCATCGCGCCGAGGCTGCTCGGTGACTACGCCGATGGCCTCGGTAATCGTTGGCAGGATCCGCATTCCCTGCGGTTCCATGCGGACGGCGAAGTCAACCTGCCTTACTTGTCCGACGGCATGTGGTTCATGACCCAGTTCCGCCGCTGGGGTTTGTTGCGCGATGACCCGGACTATCTGGGCGTGGCCCGTCAGGTCCAGCAACTAGACTTGTATCGAGAGGCCGCCACGGCGGTGGGTGTCGCCGCCCCGGGTCAGGAAATGCGCAGCAGCCAGTTGATCGACGGCAAGGTCTGGGACGGCTCGGACCCGGCCGGATATGCCCGCAGTTTCAAGCTGCACGCCCTGAGCGACAGCTCGCCCCTTCTCGCCAGCCGCTGACAGGAGACTGCGAATATGTTGCGTATCCTGCTGATCAACGACACCGCGAAGAAAGTCGGTCGCCTGAAGGCGGCGCTGACCGAAGCCGGGTTCGAGGTGATCGATGAGTCGGGCCTGACCATCGATCTGCCTGCGCGCGTCGAAACGGTGCGTCCGGATGTGATTTTGATCGATACCGAGTCACCGAGCCGCGATGTGATGGAGCAAGTGGTGCTCGTGAGCCGCGACCAACCGCGGCCGATTGTGATGTTTACCGATGAACATGACCCCGATGTGATGCGTCAGGCGATCAAGTCCGGGGTCAGTGCCTACATCGTCGAAGGCATCCACGCACAGCGCTTGCAGCCGATTCTCGACGTCGCCATGGCACGTTTTGAAAGCGACCAGGCCCTGCGCGCCCAACTCAACGCCCGCGACCAGCAACTGGCCGAGCGCAAGCGTATCGAACTGGCCAAAGGGCTGTTGATGAAAATGAAGGACTGCAACGAGGAAGAGGCCTACACCTTGATGCGCCGCCAGGCGATGAGCCGGCAGCAGAAGCTGATCCAGGTGGCGGAACAGATCATCGCGATGAGCGAGTTGCTCGGGTAACCGATCTTGAACCTGGCACAAATCTCGCTAGGTAATCACTACAGGTAACCAACGGCGGTTGCCCCACCTACGACAAAGACGTCGCTCACCTCATTTGCCCATGGCGAATCCGGTGGCGGCGTTTTTTTGTTTTGGCCCCAGAGACCGGGGCCGGTGGTGCGGCCGATGCGGCGCCCCACCTGCAAGCTCATGACTCCTTCTCGAGACTATTAACAGCTGAGGTGCGCGATGAATTCAAGCTTCTGGAAATCCGGCCATACCCCGACATTGTTCGCGGCCTTCCTCTATTTCGACCTGAGCTTCATGGTCTGGTACGTGCTCGGCCCACTGGCGGTGCAAATCGCCGCCGACTTGCACCTGACCACCCAACAGCGCGGGCTGGTGGTGGCCACGCCGATTCTGGCCGGGGCCGTGCTGCGCTTTGTGATGGGCTTGCTGGCTGATCGCCTGTCGCCAAAAACTGCCGGACTGATTGGCCAGGTGATCGTCATCTGCGCATTGTTCGGCGCCTGGAAACTCGGTATCCACAGCTACGAGCAGGCGCTGGTGCTGGGCCTGTTCCTCGGCATGGCCGGCGCGTCCTTTGCCGTCGCCCTGCCGCTGGCGTCGCAATGGTATCCGCCACAACACCAAGGCAAAGCCATGGGCATCGCCGGTGCTGGCAACTCGGGCACGGTGTTCGCCGCCCTGCTCGCCCCGGTCCTGGCCGCGGCATTTGGCTGGAGTAACGTGTTCGGCTTCGCCCTGATCCCGCTGATTCTGACCATCATCATCTTTGCCTGGCTGGCCAAAAACGCGCCTGAGCGGCCAAAAGCCAAGTCCATGTCCGACTACTTCAAGGCCTTGGGCGACCGCGACAGCTGGTGGTTCATGTTTTTCTACAGCGTGACGTTCGGCGGCTTCATTGGCCTGGCCAGCGCTCTGCCCGGCTATTTCAACGACCAATATGGCCTCAGCCCGGTGACCGCCGGCTATTACACCGCAGCCTGCGTGTTCGGCGGCAGCTTGATGCGTCCGTTGGGCGGCGCTCTGGCCGACCGTTTCGGTGGCATTCGCACCCTCTTGGGGATGTACACGGTGGCGGCAGTCTGCATCGCAGCGGTGGGTTTCAATCTGCCGAGTTCCTACGCTGCGCTGGCACTTTTCGTCTGCACCATGCTCGGTTTGGGTGCAGGTAACGGCGCTGTTTTCCAATTGGTGCCGCAGCGTTTTCGTCGGGAGATCGGTGTGATGACCGGTTTGATCGGCATGGCTGGCGGTATCGGTGGGTTTGCACTGGCAGCGGGCATGGGCGCGATCAAGCAAAGCACCGGCAGTTATCAACTGGCCTTGTGGTTGTTCGCCAGCCTCGGCGTACTCGCCTGGTTCGGCCTGCACGGTGTGAAACGGCGCTGGAGAACTACCTGGGGTTCGGCCGCCGTGACGGCTGCACGGGTCTGACGCCTCAATGAGCCTGCAACTGAGTTTTGCCGAAGCCAGCGCCATCGGCCCTCGCGAGGAGAATCAGGACGCCCTGCGCCTGGTGACCCCGGCCCCGGCGCTGGCAGCGAGCAAGGGTTACCTCTTCGCCATCGCCGATGGCGTCAGCCAGTGCGCCGACGGTGGCCTCGCCGCCCGCTCGACGTTGCAGGCCCTGGCGCTGGATTACTACGCCACACCGGAAACCTGGGGCGTCGCTCAAGCGCTGGATCGCCTGCTACTGGCGCAAAATCGCTGGCTACAGGCCAACGGCGGTGGGCAGCCGCTGCTGACCACTGTCAGTGCTTTGGTCATACGCGGTAGGCGTTTTACCCTGGCCCATGTCGGCGATTGCCGGGTTTATCGCTGGCATGCCGACACCTTGCAGCGGGTCAGCGAGGATCACGTCTGGGACCAACCCGGCATGCAGCATGTGCTCAAGCGGGCGCTCGGACTCGATCAGCATTTGGTGCTGGATTTTCTCGATGGCGAACTGCGCCTTAATGAGAGCTTCGTGCTGCTCAGCGACGGCATCTGGGCCGTGCTGGGCGACACGGCCATTGCTGCGATTCTGCGCGATCAGCCGGATCTGAACAGCGCTGCGCAGACCTTGGTCAACGCGGCGCATCTGGCCGGCAGCCAGGATAACGCCAGTGCCTTGCTGGTGCGGGTCGATGCCCTCGGTGAAACAAGCATCGGCGATGCGTTGATTCATTTGCAGCAATGGCCGCTGCCGCCAGCACTGAAGCCGGGGCAGACGTTCGAGGGTTGGCAAGTCGAAGGGATCCTTGGTCAGAGCCAGCAGTCGTTGCTCTATCGGGTACGCGACGGGCAACAACAACCCTGGCTGCTGAAAACCTTGCCCGGCGCGCTGCGCGACGATCACTTGGCCGGGCAAGCGTTGCTGTCGGAAGAATGGTTTCTCAAGCGCGTGGCCGGGCGGCATTTCCCCGAAGTCCATGCCGCCAGTCAGCGTCAGCATTTGTACTACGTGATGCGGGAATATTCCGGATCTACGTTGGCAGCGTTGCACGCAGATGTCGGACCGCTACCTCTGCCGCAATGGCAGGATCTGGCCGAACGCCTGTTGCGAGCCGTTGGCATGCTGCATCGACGGCAAATTCTCCATCGCGATATCAAACCGGAGAACCTGCTGCTGGGGGACGACGGCGAATTACGCCTACTGGACTTCGGCCTCGCCTACTGCCCCGGCCTGTCCGAAGATCAGCCTTCTGCCCTGCCCGGAACGCCCAGCTATATCGCGCCGGAAGCCTTTCGCGGGGAAGCGCCGACACCGCAACAGGACCTGTACGCCGTCGGCGTGACCTTGTATTTCCTGCTCACCGGGCATTATCCCTACGGCGAAATCGAAGCCTTCCAGCGCCCCCGGTTCGGGGTTCCTGTCAGCGCCAATCGCTATCGACCCGACCTGCCGGAATGGATTGCGCAAAGTCTGGAGCGCGCCGTGACGGTGGATCCGGGTCAACGATTTGAAACGGCGGAAGAATGGTTGTTGCTGCTGGAACAGGGTGAGCGACACAGTTTGAGCGTGCGACCCAGGCCGTTGCTTGAGCGCGAGCCATTGAAGGTCTGGCGGACCTTGGCGCTGGCGTCATTGTTGGTGAATCTGGTGCTGCTGGTCATGTTATTTCACGGCTGACTTCGAACCCCTGTAGCAGCTGGCGAAGCCTGCGTTCGGCTGCGAAGCAGTCGCGATTTCATTCACCGCGGTGTGCCTGATGCACTGTGTATGTAGGAATTACGACTGCTTCGCAGCCGAACGCAGGCTTCGCCAGCTGCTACAGAGACCGCTCCAATTGCGGGCAACGTGCATTGATTCGGTGCAAAAACATCCCAATCAAATACCGAGACCGCGACCAACCCCAGTAAACCCTGGCATCTGAGGAACTTGGCACAACCACTGCATTACCTCTCTCATCAACTATAAAGCCCAGCCTTCAACGACGAAGGATGCGCTTCCCGAGAGAACGGGACCAGGACAAAGGCGTCCTCGCTAGGCAACTAGCGGGACGCCTTTTTTTGTTTGCGCAAAATGTGTCGAGCAAGACCTGAAAGCCCTGATGAGGCGGGTCTGAGCTCCCCGGAGAACCTGATGAAAAAACTAAAACTGGTGATGATCGGCAACGGCATGGCCGGGGTTCGTACCCTGGAAGAGCTGCTCAAGCTGAGCAATGAGCTGTACGACATCACGGTCTTCGGCGCCGAACCCCATACCAACTACAACCGCATCCTGCTGTCGCCCGTGCTGGCCGGTGAACAGACCTTTGAAGACATCGTGCTGAACGATCTGGACTGGTACCTGGACAACAACATCAAGCTGATGTTGAACCGCAAAGTGGTGGAGATCGATCGGGTCAAACGCCGGGTCATCGCCGAAGACGGCAGCGAGGCCGAATACGATCGCCTGCTGATCGCCACCGGTTCGACCCCGTTCATCCTGCCGATCTCCGGCAACACCTTGCACGGCGTGATCGGCTACCGCGACATCGCCGATACCCAGGCAATGATCGACACCGCGAAAACCCACAAGCACGCCGTTGTGATCGGTGGCGGCCTGCTCGGCCTGGAAGCCGCCAACGGCCTGATGCTGCGCGGCATGCACGTCACTGTGGTGCACATCGGTGAGTGGCTGCTGGAACGGCAACTGGACAAAACCAGCGGCCAGTTGCTGCAAACCGCCCTGGAAGCCCGCGGCCTGCATTTTCGTCTTTGCGAGCAAACCCAGGCCCTGCACGATGCCGGCAATGGCCGGGTCGGTTCGGTTGAGTTCAAGAATGGCGACATCATCCCCGCCGATCTGGTGGTGATGGCCGCCGGCATTCGCCCCAACACCGAACTCGCGGAAAAATCCGGCATCCCTTGCAACCGCGGGATTCTGGTCAACGACACCCTGCAAACCTACGACCCACGCATCTATGCCATCGGCGAATGCGCCAGCCACCGCGGCATCGCCTACGGCCTGGTGGCGCCGCTGTTCGAACAGGCCAAGGTCTGCGCCAACCACCTCGCCCAACTGGGCTTCGCCACCTACAAGGGCTCGGTGACGTCGACCAAATTAAAAGTCACCGGCATCGACCTGTTCTCCGCCGGCGACTTCATGGGCGGCGAAGGCACCGAAACCATCACCCTCTCCGACCCGATCGGCGGGGTCTACAAAAAACTGGTGATCAAGGATGACGTGCTGGTCGGGGCCTGTCTGTACGGCGATACGGCGGACGGTGGCTGGTATTTCCGGCAGATCCGTGAGAATCACGACATCGCGCAGATCCGCGATCACCTGATGTTCGGCGGCTCTTCATCCATGGAGCTGGCTCTCGGCGACGTAGGACATCAAGGCCAGGACAAAGCCATGAGCATGGCCGACACCGCCGAAGTCTGCGGCTGCAACGGCGTGTGCAAAGGCACCATCGTCAAGGCGATTCAGGAACACGGATTATTCAGCGTCGACGACATCAAGAAACACACCAAGGCGGCCAGCTCCTGCGGTTCCTGCGCAGGGTTGGTGGAACAGATTCTGATCAACACCGTGGGCGGCGCGGCGGACGTCAAACCGAAAAGCGAAAAAGCCATCTGCGGTTGCAGCGACCTCAACCACGGGCACATTCGTCAGGCCATCCGCGAGCAGCATTTGCTGACCATCGCTGGCACTCTGAGCTACCTGAACTGGCGCACTCCGAACGGCTGCGCCACGTGCCGCCCGGCGCTCAACTATTACCTGATTTCCACCTGGCCCGGCGAAGCCAAGGACGACCCGCAATCGCGCCTGATCAACGAACGGGCCCACGCCAACATTCAGAAAGACGGCACTTACTCTGTAGTCCCACGGATGTGGGGCGGTGTGACCAATCCCTCGGAGCTGCGGCGCATTGCCGACGTGGCCGACAAATACAACGTGCCAATGGTCAAGGTTACCGGCGGCCAGCGTATCGATTTGCTGGGGATCAAGAAGCAGGACCTGCCGGGCGTCTGGAAGGATCTCGACATGCCATCCGGCCACGCTTACGGCAAATCCATCCGCACCGTGAAGACGTGCGTCGGCAGTGAGTTCTGCCGCTTCGGCACCCAGAACTCCACGCAACTGGGCATCGAGCTTGAGCACGACCTGTTCAACATGTGGTCGCCGCACAAAGTGAAACTGGCCGTCTCCGGTTGCCCACGCAACTGTTCGGAAGCGGGCATCAAGGACGTCGGAATTATCGGCGTGGATTCCGGCTGGGAGATGTACATCGGCGGCAACGGCGGGATCAAAACCGAAGTCGCGGAATTCTTCGTCAAGCTCAAAACCGCCGAAGAAGTGCGCGAGTATAACGGCGCCTTCCTGCAGCTCTATCGCGAAGAAGCCTTCTACCTCGAGCGCACCGTGCATTACCTGCAACGGGTCGGCATGGAGCACATCAAGAAAGCCGTGCTGGAAGACCCGGAGCGACGCAAGGCACTCAACGATCGCCTGCAATTCTCTCTGTCTTTCGAACAGGATCCGTGGAGGGAACGCCTGGAGCAGCCGCTGCTGAAAAAAGAATTCGACGTCATCGCGGTGAAGAACCTGGAGGTGCCGGCATGAACTGGCTGGATATCTGCGCACTGGAAGAAATCAATGCCCTCGGCTCCCGGATCATCGCGGGCCCGACAGGTGACATCGCGATTTTTCGTACAAGCGACGATGAGGTTTTCGCACTCGACGACCGCTGCCCGCACAAGGGCGGTCCGCTGTCCCAGGGTTTGATCTACGGTAAACGGGTCGCCTGCCCGCTGCATAATTGGCAGATCGATCTGGAAACCGGCGAAGCACAGGCTCCGGACATCGGTTGCGCTCACCACCATTGCGCACGGGTCGAGAATGGCCGGGTGCTGCTGGCTCTGCGGGAAGCAAGCTGATGAACAGTCAGATCACCGCTTCCACCTGCTGCTACTGCGGGGTCGGCTGCGGCGTGCTGATCGAGCATGACGGCGAGCGCATTCTCGGCGTCAGCGGCGATCCGGCGCACCCGGCCAACTTCGGCAAACTGTGCAGCAAAGGCTCTACATTGCACCTGACCGGCGACCTGACGGCTCGGGCGCTATACCCCGAACTGCGCCTCGGCAAAGGCTTGGCCCGCAGCCGCACCGATTGGGACACCGCCCTTGATCACGCCGCCAGCGTTTTTGCCGAGACCATCGCCGAACACGGCCCGGACAGCGTGGCGTTCTACATCTCCGGGCAATTGCTGACCGAGGATTACTACGCGTTCAACAAACTGGCACGAGCGCTGGTGGGCACCAACAACATCGACAGCAATTCGCGCCTGTGCATGTCTTCGGCAGTGGTCGGCTACAAGCGCAGCCTGGGTGCCGACGCACCGCCGTGCAACTACGAAGACCTGGAGCTGAGCGACTGCGTGATGATCGTCGGCAGCAACATGGCCTACGCCCACCCGATACTTTTCCGTCGGCTGGAGGAAGCGAAATCCCGTCGGCCGCAGATGAAAGTCATCGTCATCGACCCGCGTCGTACCGACACCTGCGATTTGGCTGACCTGCACCTGGCCATTCTGCCGGGTACCGATGTCGCGTTGTTCCATGGGATTTTGCACCTGCTGTTGTGGGAAGACTGGGTCGACCGGGACTTCATCAAGGCCCACACCGAAGGCTTGGCCGAGCTGAAAAACCTGGTGCGCGATTACACGCCGCAGATGGTTTCGCAGCTCTGTGGGATCAGCGTCGAGCAACTGCAGCAATGCGCCAAATGGGTCGGCACCTCGAAGAGTTTTCTGTCGCTATGGTGCATGGGGCTGAACCAGTCCACCGCCGGCAGCGCAAAGAACAGCGCACTGATCAACCTGCACCTGGCCACCGGGCAAATCGGCCGCCCCGGTGCAGGGCCTTTCTCCCTGACCGGTCAGCCGAATGCCATGGGTGGCCGCGAAACCGGCAGCTTGTCGAACCTGCTGCCAGGCCATCGCGAAGCCGCCAATGCTGAACATCGCGCGGAAGTGGCAGCCTATTGGGGCGTTGAACAACTCCCCGAGAAGACCGGGCTAACCGCCATTGAACTGTTCGAGCAGGTGCGTAGCGGGAAAATCAAGGCGCTATGGATCGCTTGCACCAACCCCGCGCAGTCAATGCCGGATCAAACCGCCGTGCGCGCGGCACTGCAAGCCTGTCCGTTCGTGGTGTTGCAGGAAGCTTTCCGCACCACCGAAACCGCAGCGTTCGCTGATCTACTGTTGCCGGCCGCCAGTTGGGGCGAAAAGGACGGCACGGTGACGAACTCCGAGCGGCGCATTTCCCACGTTCGTCGAGCCATCGTCGCACCGGGCGAAGCCCGCTCCGACTGGGCGATCACCGTAGATTTCGCACAACGCCTGGAACAACATCTGCGTCCGGGGCAAACCAGCCTGTTTACCTTTGAAACGCCGGCGCACGTCTTCGATGAGTACAAACAACTGACCCGCGGGCGTGATCTGGACTTGTCCGGCATCAGTCACGCGCTGATCGACCGCCTCGGCCCTCAGCAATGGCCCTTCCCCACGGGCGCCCGTGAAGGCACGGCTCGGCTGTACCTGGACGGGATTTTCCCGACTGCCAGTGGACGTGCGCAATTCGTGGCCGACCCGTATCGCGCCGCCAAGGAACAACGCGATGCGCACTTCCCGCTGACCCTGATCACTGGCCGCCTGCGGGATCAATGGCACGGCATGAGCCGCACCGGCACCGCCGCGCAGCTATTCGGCCACGTCAGCGAAGCAGTGTTGAGTCTGCACCCGGAAGAACTGCGTCGGCATCGGCTGCAAACGGGCGACCTGGTCAGCCTGAAAAGTCGCCGTGGCGCGGTGATTGTCGCCGTCGGCAGCGACGACAGCGTGCGCCCGGGCCAGGCCTTTCTCCCCATGCATTGGGGTGACCGCTTCCTCAAGGGTGGCGTAAATGCACTCACCCAACCGGCTTTCGACCCGCTGTCGAAACAACCCGAACTCAAGCACAGCGGCGTGCGCCTCGAACCTGTGCAACTGCCGTGGAACCTTTTCGCCCTGGTCGAGGACGATGTTCAACAGCATTTTGAGACGCTACGACCGCTCTGTGAGGCGTTTTCCTACGTAAGCCTCAGCTTGGCTGGCCGTGAACGCCCCGCGCTGCTGATACGCGCTGCGAGCACCGGCGCACCAGATCCGCAACTGCTGCGTGATATCGATCAATGCCTGGGGCTCAACGACGGCCCGGTTTTGGCTTACGACGACCCACGGCGCTCCATCGGCAAACGCGTGCGGATCGAGAACGGTCGGATCACCGCGATTCGTCTGGCCGGCGAAACCCTCGCCCAACACTGGCTGCAAAGCCTGTGGCTCGAAGGTCGCGCGGATGAACAACTGCGGCGCTGGCTGCTGGCCCCGCTGAGCGCACCACCGGGCAACGCCAATACACCGGCCGTCGATCACAAAACCCTGTGCAACTGCAAAAACGTCAGCCAGAGCGCGGTCTGTGCGGGCATTAGCCGCGGCCTGGATCTGCAGGGTCTGAAACAAGAATTGGGCTGCGGCACGCAATGCGGTTCCTGCGTCCCGGAAATCAAGCGTTTGCTGGCCGCCACAGCGCAGCCGATCGCCGTCATCTCGTGAGGAAAACACTATGAGCGCAAAAGTCTGGCTGGTGGGTGCGGGCCCCGGGGATCCGGAATTGTTGACCCTCAAGGCTGTGCGAGCGTTGAGAGAAGCGGATGTGGTGCTGATCGATGATCTGGTCAACGACGCAGTGCTCGAGCATTGCCCGCAGGCGCGGATCATTCCCGTGGGCAAGCGCGGCGGCTGTCGCTCTACGCCTCAGGCGTTCATTCATCGCCTGATGCTGCGTTATACCCGCCACGGTCAATGCGTGGTGCGGCTCAAGGGCGGTGATCCGTGCATTTTCGGCCGTGGCGGTGAAGAGGCACAGTGGCTGCGTGAACGCGGCGTCGAGGTTGAGCTGGTCAACGGCATCACAGCCGGGCTTGCCGGCGCAACGCAATGCGATATTCCCTTGACCCTGCGGGGCGTCGCGCGTGGCGTGACGCTGGTCACCGCCCACACTCAGGATGGCAGCAGCTTGAACTGGCAAGCCCTGGCGCAAGGTGGCACGACGCTGGTGGTGTATATGGGTGTCGCAAAACTGAGCGAGATTCGTGAGCAGCTGCTGGCCGGCGGAATGGCGGCGGATACACCGGTGGCGATGATTGAAAATGCTTCCCTGCCACACCAACGGGACTGTCGGAGCGATCTGACAGCGATGGAAGACGATGCCTACGCCTTTGAGTTGAAGAGTCCGGCAATCCTGGTCATCGGCGCGGTCGCGGCCTGCGCAGAAGTATCCCTGTCGGTATCTGATTTTCCCGCGAATGCAGTCAATCAGTCAGCCTGACTCGCCCTGCTTCAACCCTGCCCTCACCAAATCGCAGACAAAGAAAAGCCCGGCCTAAGCCGGGCTTTTCAGAGCTGCGAGCTAATTACTTAGCGTTAGTTTCTACCTGCGCTTCTACGCGACGGTTTACAGCGCGACCAGCGTCAGTTTTGTTGTCAGCAACTGGGCGGGATTCGCCGTAGCCAACAGACTGAACGCGAGTCGATTCAACACCGTACTGGTTGGTCAGAACTTGCTTAACGGCGTTTGCACGACGCTCGGACAGTTTCTGGTTGTAAGCGTCAGGACCGACGGAGTCAGTGTGACCTTCAACAGTAGTGCTGGTGGATGGGTACTGCTTCATGAAGTCAGCGAGGTTTTTGATGTCGCCGTAGCTGTTAGGCTTGACTACCGACTTGTCGAAGTCGAATTTCACATCCAGCTCAACACGAACAACTTCAGCAACTGCTGGGCAGCCATCAGCGTCAACAGTTACGTTGGCTGGGGTGTCCGGGCACTTGTCAACGTTGTCGCATACGCCATCGTTGTCGCTGTCGGCGCAAACTTCAGCTGGTGCAGGAACTGGCGCAGCAGCAGGCTTGGAGCCGCCACCGAAGTTCACACCGATACCGACGCTTGGAGCCCACTCGGTGTCGCCCTGGTCGATGTTGTACTGAGCTTCAACGCCGGCACGGGCGTAGAAGTTGTCGGTGAAGTACAGCTTGGCACCGCCGCCAACGTTGGCGAAGGTGGAACCGTTACGACCGCTTTTGCCGTTCTGGCCGATGCTTTGATCGGAGAAGCCAGCCGATACGTACGGACGCAGCATGTCGCCCGGGTTGTTGAAGTGGTACAGAGCGTCCAGAGCGGTGTTGGAGCCCTTGATGTTACGGCCGTCTTCGGCACGTGCATTGTGCACTTCGTCGTAAGCCAGACGCAGTTCAACGTCGTCGGTCAGGAAGTAACCAACAGAACCACCGAACAGGTTGCCGTTGTTCTTGAAGTTACGAGCGCTGTCGAATTGTTCTTTCTTTGCGAAGCCTTCGATTTCAACTGCGCCTTGGCCTTGTGCCAGAGCGCCGAACGAAGTGGCGGCAATCAAAGAACCAATGGCCAAGCCCAAGGTGTTTTTCAGTTTCATCCGTTAAATCCCCATCTGGTGATTGTGAAGCAGTCCCGCAAACCGGGGGACAACTCGGCGGCAAGTCTATCAGAACTTGCCTACACGTAAGAGATATTTGCGCCGAACTAAGTTTCAGCAATGCCTGCAAATTTCTCACGCAATTTATCTAGAGCACGTTTGTATCGCATTTTTGTCGCACTCAAACCCATGTGCATGATGTCTGCGATCTCCTGAAACTCCAGCTCTGCGACAAATCGTAGCACCAGAATTTCACGGTCAATCGGGTTCACATACACCAACCAGCGATCAAGTCCACCCGTTTCCTCAGGTTTCGGCGCCTTTTCTTCAGACGCTTCCTCGAGGGGGTCCAGACTCAAAGCATCCATCAAGCGACGCTTTCGCCGTTCTTTCCGATACTGCGTGATGCATTCGTTGTACGTGATGCTATATAGCCACGTCTTGAACTTCGATTTACCTTCGAAGTTCTTCAGGCCGTACAGCACCTTCAACATCACTTCCTGACAGACATCGTCTGCATCACGATCGTTCCCAAGATATCGCGCACAGACGTTAAATAATGTTCGCTGGTAACGCCGCATCAGTTCTTCATAGGCGCGCGTTACGTGAAACAGCTCGGTATGCGAGCGCGCGACCAACTCCTCATCAGAGAGCTCGCGGGGGTCGTAGCGCGTGGACAGCGATTGAGCTTTATTCAAAACAAGTCGGGCCGACAGTCAGGTCAATGTCCGCCGCGCCCTTTCAGGGCACTTTGCGGCGGCATACATTAGCAGGGTTTGCCGGATTAGCGGCTACTCACATGCTGCTCCAGGAGGATCCGATTGGAGAGAGAGACTAGCTCACCCTCATCGGTCAGCAATGTGGTTTTAACCGTGCCGATCTCTTCGATCTGGCCTTCGACCTCGCCAACACGCACTTGTTGCCCAACCTGATATAACTCACGCACATAGATTCCCGCAAGAATCTGACCGGCAATTTCCCGGCTTCCCAACCCCATGGCCAGCGCAACCGCCAGACCAACGGTAATCAATACGATCACAATCACATGGTTGAGCAGGTCAGTCTTGACCTCCAACTGGCTGATTGCGACCGAAATACTGATGATAATCACCAGGCCCTGAGCAATTCGCCCCAGACCCGCAGCGTAATCCAGTCCTACGCCCTCTGCCGCCCCACGCACCAGCCCATTGGCCAGTTGCGCGAGCAGTACACCCACCAGCAGCACCAGCGCGGCGCCGAATACTTTCGGCAAATACAGCGCAAGCATGTCAAGCGTAGCCGAAACTCGCTCAAGTCCAAGGGATTCTGCGGCAGAAACCAGAAAAATCAGCAGAACGAACCAATAGACGATCTTGCCGATCAACGTCGAGATCGGCACTTGAAGGCCGGCCCGGGACAGCAATTTAGTCAGACCCGTGCCACCCATCAGGCGATCAAGGCCCAGCTTGGCGAGCAACTTGGACAACAAAGTATCCAAAAGTTTCGCCACGACGAAACCCAACAGCAGCACAACCAGTGCGCCGAACAGGTTCGGGATGAAATTTGCAACCTTGGTCCATAACGCAGTCATGGCAGTGACGAGGCTCTGAGTCCAGAGATCAAGTTCCATATTCAATCAGCCTTATCAGCAGTGCGAACGGTAGGTTTACGGTGGCGGGATACCGGCGAGACGTGGGCCGAGCCGTTGTTAAGGGCAATCATCAGCGCGGGCAGCCAACGGCCCAGCAGACTGAACAGATCACCGGCGCCGACCTGAC
This sequence comes from Pseudomonas sp. MDT1-16, assembly GCF_054898115.1. Lineage (NCBI taxonomy): Bacteria > Pseudomonadati > Pseudomonadota > Gammaproteobacteria > Pseudomonadales > Pseudomonadaceae > Pseudomonas > Pseudomonas sp. MDT1-16. Next base: position 2,274,893 of record NZ_CM142717.1, on the reverse strand, counting down.
GGTTGGCGGTTTTCAGTACACGCCCCAGGCACGCATCGTCGTCCCGGGTGGACGGTGATGCCTTGAGCATGTCACGCAAAGACTGTTCAAACGGATCGTGCATACGCACCTCTCGTGATGTCTGTGAAAGACGCGATCAAATTTGGTCGGGTCACATGACTCACCCTCAGACCCAGCGCAAACGTCGGAATAACCACCACTGACCCAGTGCCACCGAGACCATCATCAGGCAGGCAATCGGGAAGCCATAAGGGCTTGCGGAGAACGGAATCCCGCCGACGTTGATACCCAAGAGACCGGCCAGAAAACTCATTGGCAAAAAGATCCCGGTGATGATCCCGAAGCGGTACATCGTGCGGTTCATGCGCACGCTCAAACGTCTATCTTCGGCCTCGAGGACCAACCCCACCCGCTCCCGGGTCAATTCAAGCTCCTCGAGATACCGGGTCAGGCTGTTGTTCAATTCGTTCCAGTAGTCACCGTCATCTTCGACGAACCAAGGCAGTTTTATTCGTGTCAGCTGACCAAAAATATCCCGCTGCGGCGCAAGAAATCGTTTCAGTGCGGCAGCCCTGCGACGGATCTGCAGAACGGCTCCGTGCTCGGGTGTATACCGTTCGTCGGCATCCAGCTTTTCTTCTTCCTCATCGACCACTTCCGAGAGGCAACTCACCAGATCCTGCACCTTGTTGGTGAGGTATTGCGCCATATAAAGGATGAGTTCTGACGCAGTTTTCGGTCCTTTACCTTCGGCGATTTGCACCAGCAATTCATCGGTGGCGCGCAACGGACGCAAACGCAGAGAAATAACCCGCTGGGCCGACGCAAAAATCCGCACCGAGACCATGTCTTCCGGCTCGGCGCCCGGGTTCAGATTGACCCCACGCAAAAATAGCAGCAGTTCGCTGTCCGAAAGCTGTACAAGACGCGGCCGGGTGTTTTCTTCAAGCAACAGGTCACAGCTGAACTCACTCAGACCGCTGGATTTACGCAGCCAGGTCTGGGTTTGCGGGTGACTTCGATCCCAGTGCAGCCACAGGCTTTCATGGGCCTGCAGCTGCAAGTCATCGAGTTCAGTCCGGGCTATCGAACGCGCACCGCCTTTACCGTCCAGCACCAGGGCATGCACCAGCCCCCACTGCGCGTTTTCTTCCTCGAACATCCTCACCCCTTTGTTAGTAAAGCGCTTTTATTCAGGCATCTTCAGCGGGCTAGGCGAGATGATCACGCCGTTATTGTCCGCATAGATGTAGTGACCTGGATGGAAGGTCACGCCAGCAAAGGTCACCGCAATGTTGATATCGCCGAGCCCACGCCTGTCGGATTTCCTCGGGTGGCTGGCAAGGGCCTGAACGCCCAGATCGGTTTGCGCGATGATATCGACGTCACGGATGCAACCGTAGATCACCAGCCCTTCCCAACCGTTTTTCGCGGCTTTTTCGGCCAGCATGTCGCCCAGCAACGCATGACGCAGGGAACCACCGCCATCGACCACCAGCACCTTGCCATTACCCTTGAGCTCGACCTGCTCCTTGACCCGCGAGTTGTCTTCGAAGCACTTGATGGTCACGATTTCGCCGCCGAAGGAATCTCGACCGCCGAAATTGCTGAACATCGGTTCCAGCACCTGCACCAGTTCCGGATAGGCGTCGCACAGGTCAGGCGTGAGGTAATGGTTCATCGAGAAACTCCTGTAAAGAGGAAGACAATCGAGTGTGTCGCAAAGTGACCAGAAAAGCTCAATGCGTCATATCTTAGCCGCAAGCCGAACGGAGCGAAATGCCCTTGTTAGAGCATCCAGCTTAGATCGCCGCCGCCAGATCCGGTTCTTCACCGAGCAATGGCGTCTGCTGATCTACCAACCAGCGCGCCACCAACGGCCAGACTTCAGCCTGGGCGGCTTTGCTGACAAGCATTTGCACATGACCGAAATTATCACCGAAGCCCTGCTCGCGACCCAGGTTGATAAATTGCTTTTGCTCGGAACCGATCTGATCGAACAGTTTACGGCAAGCCCACGTCGGGTCCTGATGATCGCTGGCTGCACTTACCGCCAGTATCGGCACCTGAACATCAGCCAGACCGGCCCACCAATCCTTGTCGGCATCGCCGAAGCGCCCGAACAGGCCATACCAGCGCATGCTTTCCAGGGCCAGGCCAATTGGCTCGTCCTCCGGGCCGCGCTTGAGCCGCGAACCGGACAACTGGGCAAAGCGTTTAAGAATGAAGCGCCCGCTCCACTCCACCGGTGGAATCTTCAACGGCCAGTAGGTGCGGCTGACTTGTGTACCAAAAAATGCCGCGGAAGCCACGACCGGCTCGCCGATGTACTTGCCACCCAGCGCCGCCGCCAGCGTAATCCCGCCCAGCGAATGACCGATCCAGTGCGGGACCTGGCCGCTCTGCTCACGCACGAACGCGCCAATGGCCGGCAGATCGTAACGAGCGTAGTCGGCGACGCGGTTCTTGCGGTAGTTCTGGTTGCGCTGGGACAGGCCATGACCGCGCATTTCCGGAATCCATACATCGAATCCCAGACGCGTCAGATAGGCGCCCAGACCCAGGCCTTTTGGGGAAAACCAGAACCGGCGATTGGAAAAGCTGCCGTGCAACAGGATCACCGGCACGCCACGCACCGCAGGCTCGTCGGCCATACCGAGTCGTGTCACAGCCAGTTCGACGGTGCCATCAGGGCTGTTGCCGGGTTTCAGACGATAGACGTCTTCGCTCAGATCGCCGCGCCGCTCGGCGCTGATCAGGGCGACAGGAAATAGGTTGCTGCTGCTTTGCATAATGCTCTTGCACAAAAAAGGGCGGCGTCCAGAGGAGCCCGCCCTACTTGATTCTTAAAACCTCGGCCACTTGACCGAGGCTTCATTCACATCAGGCCGGAGCTTGACCTTCAGCCAGGAAGAACCAGGTTTCCAGTACGGAATCGGGGTTCAACGAAACGCTTTCGATGCCCTGTTCCATCAGCCATTTGGCCAGATCAGGGTGGTCCGAAGGGCCCTGACCGCAAATGCCGATGTACTTGCCAGCCTTGTTACACGCCTGAATCGCGTTGGCCAACAGCTTCTTGACCGCCGGATTACGCTCGTCGAACAGGTGAGCGATGATCCCGGAGTCACGGTCCAGACCCAGTGTCAGCTGAGTCAGGTCGTTGGAGCCGATGGAGAAACCGTCGAAGAACTCGAGGAACTCTTCAGCCAGAATCGCGTTGGACGGCAGTTCGCACATCATGATAATGCGCAGGCCGTTTTCGCCGCGCTTCAGACCGTTCTCCGCCAACAGGTCGATGACCTGGCTGGCTTCGCCCAGGGTACGGACGAATGGCACCATGATTTCGACGTTGGTCAGGCCCATCTCGTTGCGCACGCGCTTGAGGGCACGGCATTCGAGTTCGAAGCAGTCACGGAACGCTTCGCTGATGTAACGCGAGGCACCACGGAAGCCCAGCATCGGGTTTTCTTCTTCCGGCTCGTAGAGCTTGCCACCGATCAGGTTCGCGTATTCGTTGGACTTGAAGTCCGACAAACGCACGATGACCTTTTTCGGCGTGAACGCAGCGGCCAGGGTGCTGATGCCTTCAACCAGCTTCTCAACATAGAAACCGACCGGATCGTCGTAGCCGGCAATGCGCTTGTCGACGCTGTCTTTGATTTCCTGCGGCAGCCCGGCGTAGTTCAGCAGCGCCTTGGGGTGAACACCGATCATGCGGTTGATGATGAACTCCAGACGGGCCAGGCCCACACCGGCGTTCGGCAGTTGCGCGAAGTCGAAGGCGCGGTCCGGGTTGCCGACGTTCATCATGATCTTGAACGGCAGATCAGGCATGGCGTCCACGGAGTTTTTCTTGATGTCGAAGCCCAGTTCGCCTTCGAAGATGTAACCGGTGTCGCCTTCAGCGCAGGAAACGGTCACGCCCTGACCGTCTTTCAACAGCTGGGTGGCGTTGCCGCAACCGACCACGGCAGGGATACCCAGCTCGCGAGCGATGATCGCCGCGTGGCAGGTACGACCGCCACGGTTGGTGACGATGGCGCTGGCGCGTTTCATGACCGGTTCCCAGTCCGGGTCGGTCATGTCGGAGACCAGAACGTCGCCGGGCTGGACTTTGTCCATCTCGGACACGTCCTTGATGATCCGCACCTTGCCGGCGCCGATGCGCTGGCCAATGGCGCGACCTTCAACCAGCACGGTGCCGGTTTCTTTCAACAGGTAGCGTTCCATGACGTTGGCCGAGGTACGGCTCTTCACGGTTTCAGGACGGGCCTGAACAATGTAGAGCTTGCCGTCGTCGCCGTCTTTGGCCCATTCGATGTCCATCGGGCACTTGTAGTGCTTCTCGATGATCATCGCTTGCTTGGCCAGTTCGCTGACTTCGGCGTCGCTCAGGCAGAAACGTGCGCGATCAGCCTTGTCCACGTCGATGGTCTTGACCGATTTACCGGCCGTGGCGATTTCGCCGTAGATCATCTTGATGGCTTTGCTGCCCAGGTTGCGACGCAGGATGGCCGGACGACCGGCTGCCAGCGTGCCTTTGTGGACGTAGAACTCATCGGGGTTCACCGCGCCTTGTACGACGGTTTCACCCAGGCCGTAGGCGCCGGTGATGAACACCACGTCACGGAAGCCCGACTCGGTATCGAGGGTGAACATCACGCCGGCGGTGCCGGTTTCGGAGCGGACCATGCGCTGCACGCCAGCCGACAGGGCCACCAGCTTGTGGTCGAAGCCCTGGTGCACGCGATAGGAAATGGCGCGGTCGTTAAACAGGGAAGCGAACACCTCTTTGGCGGCGCGAATAACGTTTTCGACACCACGGATGTTCAGGAAGGTTTCCTGCTGACCGGCGAAGGAAGCGTCCGGCAGGTCTTCGGCGGTAGCGGAAGAGCGCACGGCCACGGCCATGTCAGGGTTGCCGGCCGACAGCGTAGCGAACGCAGTACGGATCTCGGCGTTGAGCTTCTCGGGGAATTCGGCTTCCATGATCCATTGGCGGATCTGGGCGCCGGTCTTGGCCAGGGCGTTGACATCATCGACGTCCAGGGCGTCGAGGGCGGCATGGATCTGATCGTTCAGGCCGCTCAGTTCCAGAAAATCACGATAAGCCTGAGCTGTCGTGGCGAAGCCACCGGGCACCGATACACCGGCACCTGCAAGGTTACTGATCATCTCGCCGAGGGATGCGTTCTTGCCCCCCACGTGCTCTACATCATGGACGCCGAGCTTATCGAGGGAAACTACGTACTCTACCAAGGTGATCTCTCCACTAACTGTGTTGGAAAAGCTCAGAAGCCGGCTGCTACAGGGAGCGTTTGCCAGCTGTATGGCCTGGACCTGGAAAATAAGTGAGAATGCGGGCCACTGGCGGCCGGCAAATCGCGCCTACTATATCCAAGATTCGTCACTAGCTTAAGGCCCAAGGTGCAAATGAAACGATCTGCTTTCTTTATTTCCGACGGCACCGGCATCACAGCCGAGACCCTCGGCCAAAGCCTCCTGGCGCAGTTCGAAAACATTACCTTCAGCAAATTCACGCGGCCCTACATCGACAACGTGGATAAAGCGCGGGCCATGGTACAACAAATCAACAAAGCCGCCGAAAACGACGGCTTTCGGCCGATCATCTTCGACACCATTGTCAATCAGGACATCCGTGAGATCCTCGCAACGTCCAATGGTTTCATGATCGACATTTTCTCGACCTTTCTGGCGCCGCTTGAACAGGAACTGACCGAGCATTCTTCCTACACCGTCGGCAAATCCCACTCGATTGGCAGCAACTCCAATTACATGGAGCGGATCGAGGCGGTGAACTTCGCCCTCGACAACGACGACGGTGCGCGCACGCATTATTACGACAAGGCGGACCTGATCCTAGTGGGCGTGTCGCGTTGTGGTAAGACGCCGACGTGCCTGTACATGGCCATGCAATTTGGCATCCGTGCGGCCAACTATCCGCTGACCGAAGACGACATGGAGCGCCTGCAACTGCCAGGCACCCTGCGTGCCCACCAGCACAAACTGTTCGGCCTGACCATCGACCCGGACCGCCTCACCGCGATCCGCAACGAGCGCAAGCCCAACAGCCGCTATTCGAGCTACGCCCAGTGCGAATTCGAAGTGCGCGAGGTGGAAAATCTGTTCCGCCGCGAGAACATTCCGCACATCAATTCCACGCATTTTTCGGTGGAAGAGATTTCGGCGAAGATCCTGGTGGAGAAAGGCGTGGAGCGGCGATTCAAGTAGTTCTTTAGCGCCTGTTACACCGCTTTCGCGGGCAAGCCTCGCTCCTACAAGGGCACCTACATCCTGTAGAAGCGAGGCTTGCCCGCGAAGAACGATTACTCGGTCTCCCTGAGTGCCCCCGCCAGCGCTTCAAACCCTCGCAGCAACAACCGATCATCCCCCGCCGAATGACAAACACTTGCCCGAACAAACTGCGGCACTGCCCCATGCCCGACCGCAAACGCCTCGGCGGTGGCGACCAGATAACTATTCTCCTTGAGCTCCGCTGCAATCTGCGACGCCCGCCAAGGCTCAGGCACTTCAATCCAGAAGTGCGGACTATGGGGATGGGTTTTGTACGCCAAACCCTCCAGCAGCCCACTGACCAACGCCTTGCGTCGACTGATCTCAACAATCTGCTGGCCCAGCAACTGCTTGGCAATCTCGTTTTCTATCCACAGACTAGCCACTTCCAGCGACAGCGGGCTGGCCATCCAGCACGTCCCGCGCACCGCTGCGCTCAAACGTCCGATCAACGGTTGCGGCGCATGCAGGTAACCGACCCGCAAACCTGCCGATACGGCCTTGCTCAAACTGCCGATCAGCACCGAGCGCTCCGGGGCGAAATGACTGAGCGGTAACGGGCGCTGTTGCGCCAGCACGGCATGGGCTTCGTCTTCGAAGATCAGCAAATTGTGCTGACGACACAGCTCAGCAATCGCCTCGCGTCGTGCGACGGACATCACTGCAGCCGTAGGATTCTGGATCGTCGGCGTGCAATACAGTGCTGAGACACGATGGTTGCGGCAAACCTCCTCCAGGGCATCGGGCATGAGTCCTTCATCATCCATCCCGACGCCGATGAGTTTTATCCCGAGCTGGCGTGCGACGCTGATCAGCCCCGGGTAGGTCAGGTGCTCCGTCACCAACGTATCGCCCGCCTTGAGCAACCCCATCAAGGCACACAACAGACCGTGCTGGCCGCCGTTCACGCAAACGATCTGCTCGGCGCTCGGGACAAATTCTTGATGGCTGAGCCATTTCGCGCCCGCCGCACGATAGCGTTGCAAACCGACATCGGCGGTGTAGCCGCTGATGTGTTGCAACGCCTCAGGATCTAGGGACAACGCTTGCAGGCTCTGACTCAAAAACAGCGCTTCCTGCCCAGGAATCGGTTGATTGCGGCTCATGTCGAAAAACGGTTGCGGTTCATCGCTGACATTGCGAAAGCCACTGTCCCGCGGTCGTTCCATCCCGCGCTGACGCACATACGTGCCATCTCCTACGCGAGCGACTACCAAACCCACACGTTCGAGTTCCCCGTAAGCACGGCTGATGGTGCCGATGGTCACTTGGAGGCTGTCGGCCAACAGTCGATGAGGCGGCAATTTGCAGCCGGGCTCGATCAGCCCCTCGGCAATGCCTTTTTCGACAGCCTCAGCAAGGCGTTTGTATTTCACACCCAGACCGTTGGCGAGGCCGTCGCGCAGGATTGACACCATGGCAATACTTGTTTTGACAGTCATTACAGTCCCGAATAGCGTGCTTAAAACAGGTTCAATCATGGATAAACCTTTTGCAGATGAAGGTCAATTCCGACAACAACAGGAACTCGATCATGTCCATTGCCGTCAGTGCACCTTCAAGTACTGCAACCCCCCGGCTGGCCGCCCTGGTCACCAGCGTGTTGTTCCTGATCGTTTGCTTGAGCTGGGGCACGACGTGGCTCGGGATCAAGATTGCAGTTGAAAGTGTGCCGCCACTCACTGCCGCCGGACTGCGGTTCCTGATCGCCTTTCCATTGTTCCTCAGCTTTGCCCTGCTGCGCCGCGAACCGCTGCTGTTTCCGAGGGGAAGCCGCGGGTTCTTTGTCTTCGTCACGCTGTCGTACTTCAGCCTGCCGTACTACTTGCTCAACTACGGCGAGATGCACGTTTCGTCGGGTCTGACGGCGCTGCTGTTCAGCTGCATGCCGGTGTTCATCCTGATGTTTTCCGCGCTGTTTCTGCGGGAGAAAATCTACCCCTCACAACTGCTCGGCATCGCCATCGGGTTCGGCTCGCTGTTCATGATTATCCGCAGTCAGGGGCTGCATCTTGACCACGCAGAGTTGTTCGGGGTGCTGGCGATTCTCTGTGCCGCCGTGATGCATGCACTGTGTTACGTGGTGACCAAGAAACACGCCAGCGCGATCAGCGTGATTACCTACAACACCCTGCCGATCGGCATCGCCGGATTGATGCTGTTCAGCGCGGGATTGGCTGTCGAAGCCCCGGTGTTCGACGCCATCACCGCGCGGTCGTGGAGCGCCCTGTTCTATCTGGGGCTGGTGGCGTCGGTGGGCGGGTTTATCGTTTACTTCCTGCTGCTCAAGCGACTGAGCCCGATCATTCTGTCGTTTGTGTTCATCATTTTTCCGGTGTTCGCGGTGATCATTGGTGCCTGGTATGAGAGGCAGAGTCTTTCGCCGGAGCTGATGGTTTACTCGGCGGTTCTGCTGACAGGGTTTGCCATTACCAAGTTGCCGGTGGAGAAGTGGCTGGCGCCCGCCCTCGGACATACGCCAGCGCCGTAGGCTCAGATCACAAACAAATCCACAAACCGATTCACCGGTGTCGCCTCAAGCGCCGCCTGGTCCTTGCACAACGCAAAAATCTCAGCGCTGCGCTGGGCGTTGAAGCGGGTCGCCAGGTTGGCCTTGAACTTGTCCTCCAGTAACGGAATGCCGTCGCTGCGGCGACGGCGATGGCCGATCGGGTACTCCACCAACACGTTTTCGGTGCTGGAGCCGTCCTTGAAGAACACCTGTATCGCATTGGCAATCGAGCGCTTATCGGCCTCCAGGTATTCGCGGGTGTAGCGCGGGTCTTCGACGATGACCATTTTTTCGCGCAGCACGTCGATGATCGGATGCGCCGCGTGGAAGTCGTCCTCGTACTGCTCGGCCACCAGATTACCGAACGCCAGCGGCACGGCAGTCATGTACTGAAGGCAATGGTCACGGTCCGCGGCGTTGGCCAGCGGGCCGACCTTGGAGATGATGCGGATCGCTGATTCGTGGGTGGTGATGACGATTTTGTCGATTTCGTGCAGGCGATTTCTGACCTGCGGGTGCAGGGTGACAGCGGCTTCGCAAGCGGTTTGTGCGTGGAATTCGGCCGGAAAGCTGATCTTGAACAGCACGTTTTCCATCACGTAACTGCCGTACGGCCGGGAGAAGCTGAACGCGCGTTTATCTTGCGGCTTGAGCGCCAGATCGTTGTTGGTGTGGCTGAACAGCACGTCGTAGAAGCCCCACTGTTTGGCGGTCAGCACGCCGGGGATGCCCATCTCACCACGCATCGCAATGTCCGCCAGCCGCACGCCGCGACTGGACGCATCGCCTGCCGCCCAGGATTTACGCGATCCGGCATTCGGCGCATGACGGTAAGTGCGCAGCGCCTGACCGTCGGCGAAGGCATGGGACAACGCGGACAACAACTGCTCGCGATTGGCGCCCATCAGCTTGGCGGTGACGGCGGTCGAGGCGACTTTCACCAGGATGACGTGATCGAGGCCCACGCGATTGAAGGAGTTTTCCAGCGCGATCACGCCCTGGATCTCGTGGGCCATGATCATGGCTTCGAGTACCACGCGAACGGTCAGTGGCGCCTCGCCATTGGCCAGGCGTTTTTGCGACAGGTGATCGGCCACCGCAAGAATGCCACCGAGATTATCGGACGGATGCCCCCACTCGGCCGCGAGCCAGGTGTCGTTGTAGTCGAGCCAGCGGACGATGCAACCGATGTCCCACGCCGCTTTGACGGGATCGAGACGGTAAGGGGTGCCGGGGACGCGAGCGCCGAACGGAACGACGGTGCCTTCGACGATCGGGCCAAGATGTTTGGTGCATTCGGGGAAACGCAGGGCCAGGAGACCGCAGCCGAGGGTGTCCATCAGGCAGTTGCGGGCAGTGTCCAACGCTTCTTGGGATTCGATTTTGAAGGTCAGGACGTAATCGGCGATGTCTTGCAGGACCGTGTCGTAGTCGGGGCGGTTGTTCAGGTCGACGTTGGCGCTCATGTTCGATTCACTCTTGAAGTGGTTCGTTGATGGGACCTCGGTTCAGGGGCAATCTCAGTCGGTTACAAGATTCTTATTGTTGAAATGCGGTCCTGTAGGAGCCAGCGGTGCGGCGATCCGACTTGCCGGCGAAGGCGATCTTGAGGACGCCTTCGCCGGCAAGCCGTGCTCCTACAGGGGATAGGTGTCAGTCAGAAAGAATCACCCGGCACACGAACAAACCCTTCCATCAACACCCGCGCACTGCGGCTCATGATGGCCTTGTTCACGGTCCACTCACCGTTCACCTGGCTGGCTTCAGCACCCACGCGCAAGGTGCCGGACGGATGCCCAAAGCGCACAGCATTGCGTTCGATGCCGCCCGCCGCAAGATTCACCAATGTGCCGGAAATCGCCGCCGCCGTACCGATCGCCACCGCCGCCGTGCCCATCATCGCGTGATGCAACTTGCCCATGGACAACGCGCGCACCAGCAGGTCGACATCATCCGCCGCAATCGCCTTGCCACTGGAGGCAACGTAGTCCGCTGGCTTGGCAACAAAGGCAACCTTGGGCGTGTGCTGGCGCTTGGCCGCTTCGTCCAGATCCTTGATCAAGCCCATGCGCAACGCGCCGTAAGCCCGAATGGTTTCGAACATCGCCAACGCTTTCGGATCGCTATTGATCGCGCCCTGCAGCTCGGTACCGGTGTAACCAATGTCTTCGGCGTTGACGAAAATCGTCGGGATGCCGGCATTGATCATGGTCGCCTTGAAGGTCCCGACACCCGGCACCTCCAGGTCATCCACCAGGTTGCCGGTAGGGAACATCGAACCACCGCCGCCCTCTTCTTCCGCTGCCGGGTCCATGAATTCGACCTGCACTTCCGCGGCCGGGAAGGTCACGCCATCGAGTTCGAAATCGCCGGTTTCCTGTACTTCACTATTGGTGATCGGTACGTGGGCGATGATGGTCTTGCCGATGTTGACCTGCCACACGCGAACCACCGCAATGCCGTTCTGCGGGATGCGGCTGGCGTCCACCAGGCCGTTGCTGATGGCGAACGAACCCACCGCTGCCGACAGGTTGCCGCAGTTACCGCTCCAGTCGACGAAGGGCTTGTCGATGGAGACCTGACCGAACAGGTAATCGACGTCGTGATCGGCCTTGATACTTTTCGACAGGATCACGGTTTTGCTGGTGCTGGAGGTCGCACCGCCCATGCCGTCGATTTGCTTGTCGTACGGGTCGGGGCTGCCGATCACCCGCAGCAACAAGGCATCGCGAGCCGGGCCGGGAATCTGTGCCGCTTCGGGCAGGTCCTTCAAGCTGAAGAACACGCCTTTGCTGGTGCCGCCACGCATGTAGGTGGCGGGGATTTTGATTTGAGGTACGTGAGCCATGTCATTCCTCTATTGGCCGCCAGGGGATTCGAAATCCCCTGCGGCTCTGCGTTTTAAACGGCGACGGCCGATTCCAGGAAGTCTTGTGCGAAGCGCTGCAGCACGCCGCCCGCCTCGTAGATCGACACTTCTTCGGCGGTGTCGAGGCGGCAAGTCACCGGCACTTCGACGCGTTCGCCGTTCTTGCGATTGATCACCAGCGTCAGCTCGGCACGCGGGGTGCGCTCCCCAATCACGTCGTAGGTTTCGCTGCCATCGATGCCCAAGATCTTGCGGTCGGTGCCCGGTTTGAATTCCAGCGGCAACACACCCATGCCCACCAGGTTGGTGCGGTGAATGCGTTCGAAGCCTTCGGCCGCAATCGCTTCCACACCCGCCAGACGCACACCTTTGGCTGCCCAGTCGCGGGACGAACCCTGACCGTAGTCGGCGCCGGCGATGATGATCAGCGGCTGCTTGCGTTCCATGTAGGTTTCGATGGCTTCCCACATGCGCATGACCTGGCCTTCCGGCTCGACGCGAGCCAGCGAACCCTGTTTGACCTTGCCGTTTTCCTGAACCATTTCGTTGAACAGTTTCGGGTTGGCGAAGGTTGCGCGCTGCGCAGTCAAATGGTCGCCCCTATGCGTTGCGTAAGAGTTGAAGTCCTCTTCCGGCAGGCCCATTTTCGCCAGGTATTCGCCGGCGGCGCTGTCGAGCATGATCGCGTTCGATGGCGACAGGTGATCGGTCGTGATGTTGTCCGGCAGCACTGCCAGCGGGCGCATGCCCTTGAGCGGACGAGCGCCAGCCAACGCGCCTTCCCAGTACGGCGGACGGCGGATGTAGGTGCTCATCTCGCGCCAGTCGTACAGCGGCGTCACTTTCGGGCCGGTGTCTTCGTGGATGGCGAACATCGGGATGTAGACCTGACGGAACTGCTCCGGTTTGACCGAAGCCTTGACCACTGCGTCGATTTCTTCGTCGCTCGGCCAGATGTCTTTCAGGCGGATTTCCTTGCCATCAACCACGCCCAGCACATCTTTTTCGATGTCGAAACGGATGGTCCCGGCGATAGCATAAGCCACTACCAACGGCGGCGAAGCGAGGAACGCGTTCTTGGCGTACGGGTGAATCCGGCCGTCAAAGTTGCGGTTGCCGGACAATACCGCCGTGGCGTACAGGTCGCGGTCGATGATCTCTTGCTGGATCACCGGGTCCAGGGCGCCGGACATGCCGTTGCACGTGGTGCAGGCGAAGGCGACGATGCCGAAACCGAGTTGCTCCAGCTCGCTGGTCAGGCCGGCCTCGTCGAGGTACAGCGCCACGGTTTTCGAACCCGGCGCCAGGGAAGATTTCACCCACGGTTTGCGGGTCAGCCCCAGCTTGTTGGCATTGCGCGCCAGCAGGCCGGCGGCGATGACGTTGCGCGGGTTGCTGGTGTTGGTGCAACTGGTGATGGCGGCGATGATCACCGCGCCGTCCGGCATCTGGCCGGGCACTTCGGTCCACTGGCCGGAGATGCCTTGGGCGGCGAGATCCGAGGTGGCGACACGGGCGTGCGGGTTGCTCGGGCCGGCCATGTTGCGCACCACCGACGACAAGTTGAAGGTCAACCCACGCTCGTATTGCGCATTCTTCAAGCTGTCAGCCCACAGACCTGTGGTCTTGGCATATTGCTCCACAAGCTGCACCTGCTCGTCTTCGCGGCCGGTGAGTTTCAGGTAGTCGATGGTCTGCTGGTCGATGTAGAACATCGCCGCCGTAGCGCCGTATTCCGGGGCCATGTTGGAAATGGTCGCGCGGTCGCCGAGGGTCAACGCGGAGGCGCCTTCGCCGAAGAACTCCAGCCACGCACCAACCACTTTTTGCTGACGCAGGAACTCGGTCAGCGCCAGCACCATGTCGGTGGCGGTGATACCCGGCTGCAGCTTGCCAGTCAGCTCGACGCCGACACTTTCCGGCAGACGCATCCACGACGCGCGGCCAAGCATCACGCTTTCCGCTTCCAGACCGCCGACACCGACGGCGATCACACCCAGTGCATCGACGTGCGGAGTATGACTGTCGGTACCGACGCAGGTGTCGGGGAACGCCACGCCGTCGCGCACCTGGATCACCGGAGACATTTTCTCCAGGTTGATCTGGTGCATGATCCCGTTGCCCGGCGGGATCACGTCGACGTTTTTGAAGGCCTTTTTGGTCCAGTTGATGAAGTGGAAACGGTCTTCGTTGCGACGGTCTTCGATGGCGCGGTTCTTCTCGAACGCCTCTGGATCAAAGCCACCGCGCTCGACGGCCAGGGAGTGGTCGACGATCAATTGCGTCGGCACCACCGGGTTCACTTGCGCCGGATCGCCACCTTGCAGTGCGATAGCGTCACGCAGGCCGGCGAGGTCGACCAGCGCGGTCTGGCCGAGAATGTCGTGGCACACCACGCGGGCCGGGAACCACGGGAAATCGAGGTCGCGTTTGCGCTCGATGAATTGCTTCAGGGATTCGGTGAGCGTGGCCGGGTCGCAGCGACGCACCAGGTTTTCCGCCAGTACACGGGAGGTGTACGGCAGAGTGTCGTAGGCGCCGGGCTGGATGGCTTCGACTGCCGCGCGGACGTCGAAGTAATCCAGATGGCTGCCGGGCAACGGTTTGCGGAATTCAGTGTTCATCGTCAGGACTCGGTCACGGTGGTTACAAAAGGTGGGGCCTGGCACAGTCCTGAATTGAAACCGTCCCCTGTAGGAGCGAAGCTTGCTCGCGAAAGCGGTGTATCAGTCGACATCAATCTTGAATGTCAGTCCGTCTTCGCGAGCAAGCTTCGCTCCTACAAGGGCTTTCGGTTCCTTCAGTTGCCAGCGTCAGCCCCCACCATTCAGCGTTGTTCGATTGGCACGAACTTGCGCTGTTCGACGCCGACGTACTCGGCGCTCGGGCGGATGATGCGGTTGTTGGCACGTTGTTCGAACACGTGCGCCGCCCAGCCGGTCAGACGCGAGCAGACGAAAATCGGTGTGAACAACTTGGTCGGGATGCCCATGAAGTGGTACGTCGACGCATGGTAGAAGTCGGCGTTCGGGAACAGCTTTTTCTGCTCCCACATGGTCTTGTCGATGGCTTCGGAGACCGGGAACAGCACCGTGTCGCCCACTTCGTCAGCGAGTTTTTTCGACCAGCCCTTGATCACCTCGTTGCGCGGATCATTGTCCTTATAGATCGCGTGACCGAAGCCCATGATCTTGTCCTTGCGCTCAAGCATGCCGAGGGTGCCTTTGATCGCCTCTTCCGGCGAGCTGAAGCGCTCGATCATTTCCATCGCCGCTTCGTTGGCGCCGCCGTGCAGCGGGCCACGCAGCGAGCCAATGGCTGCCGTGACGCAGGAATACATGTCCGACAGGGTCGAGGCGCACACCCGTGCGGTAAACGTCGATGCGTTGAACTCGTGTTCCGCGTAGAGGATCAGCGAAACGTTCATCACTTTGACGTGCAACTCGCTCGGCTTCTTGTCGTGCAGCAGGTGCAGGAAGTGACCGCCGATGGATTGCTCGTCGCTCACGCAGCTGATGCGTTTGCCGTCGTGGCTGAAGCGATACCAGTAGCACATGATCGCCGGGAACGCGGCCAGCAGGCGGTCGGTAATGTCGTGTTGTTCGGAGAAGTCTTTCTCCGGCTCGATGTTGCCCAGGAACGAGCAACCCGTGCGCATCACGTCCATCGGATGGGCGTCGGCGGGAATGCGTTCCAGCACTTCCTTCAACGCTTGCGGCAGGTCACGCAGCTTGCCCAGTTTGCTCACGTAAGCAGCGAGTTGTGTTTTGGTCGGCAGTTCACCGTAAAGCAGCAGGTAAGCCACTTCTTCGAATTGTGCGTCAGCCGCCAATTCGCGAACGTCGTAGCCGCGATAGGTCAGGCCTGCGCCCGACTGGCCCACGGTGGACAGTGCGGTTTGCCCGGCAACCTGGCCACGGAGCCCGGCGCCACTGAGTACTTTTGCTTCGGCCATTGCTGTCTCCAGTTTTTGAATTTGTTAGGGAATCGGCAATTTCTACACGGTTATCTTCTTTTTGTAGCAGCTGCCGAGCCTGCGAGGCTGCGTCCGGCTGCGAAGCAGTCGTAAAACCTGCTTGCGCGGTCTGCCGGTTTTGCGAGTCCTTCGGCCTCGAACGCAGCCTCGCGGGCTCGGCAGCTGCTACAGGAACCTCATTATTTCTTTGAAGCAAACAACGCATCGAGCTTCTGCTCGAAGGTGTGGTAGTCGATGCGATCGTAAAGCTCCATGCGCGTTTGCATGGTGTCGATGACGTTCTGTTGCGTGCCGTCGCGGCGGATCGCGGTGTAGACGTTTTCCGCCGCCTTGTTCATCGCGCGGAACGCGGACAATGGGTACAGCACCAGCGACACGTCGGCAGCAGCGAGTTGCTCGGTGGTGTACAGCGGCGTCGCGCCGAATTCGGTGATGTTGGCCAGGATCGGCGCTTTCACGCGACTGGCGAACAGCTTGTACATGTCCAGTTCGGTGATGGCTTCCGGGAAGATCATGTCGGCGCCAGCCTCGATGCACGCCGCGGCGCGATCCAGTGCAGATTCCAGACCTTCCACCGCGAGGGCGTCGGTGCGGGCCATGATCACGAAGCTGTCATCGGTGCGCGCATCGACAGCTGCCTTGATGCGGTCGACCATTTCCTGCAGGGACACGATCTCTTTATTAGGACGGTGACCGCAGCGCTTGGCGCCGACCTGGTCTTCGATGTGAATTGCCGCCGCGCCGAACTTAATCATCGACTTGACGGTGCGCGCGACGTTGAACGCCGAGGAACCGAAGCCAGTGTCCACGTCCACCAACAGCGGCAGGTCGCAGACGTCAGTGATGCGGCGCACGTCGGTCAGCACGTCGTCCAGGCCGGTGATGCCCAGGTCCGGCACGCCGAGGGAGCCGGCAGCCACCCCGCCACCCGACAGATAAATAGCCTTGAAACCGGCGCGCTTGGCCAGCAGTGCGTGGTTGGCGTTAATCGCGCCGACCACCTGCAAAGGATGCTCGCTGGCGACCGCATCGCGGAAACGCTGGCCTGGAGTGCTCTTGTTCAAACTCATGACTCACCTCGTTCAGTGGCTGTCGGGTTAGCGCCGCCCTGGTAGTGACGGGCAATATTGCGTTTGGAGGCGCCGATGTGACGGCGCATCAACAACTCGGCCAGTTCACCGTCACGGTCGGCGATGGCATCGAGAATTCGGTGGTGCTCGGCAAAGGCCTGACGCGGGCGATTGGGCGTGGTGGAAAACTGGATGCGGTACATGCGCACCAGTTGATAAAGCTCGCCGCAGAGCATCTGCGTCAGGGTGCGGTTGCCGCTGCCCTGGATAATTCGGTAGTGGAAGTCGAAATCGCCTTCCTGCTGGTAGTAGCCGACACCGGCCTGAAACGCCGCATCACGCTCATGGGTTTCGAGGACCCGGCGCAGTTCGTCGATTTCTTCGAGGGTCATGCGCTCGGCCGCCAGACGGCAGGCCATGCCTTCGAGGGATTCGCGAATTTCGTAGAGTTCCAGCAGTTCGGCATGGCTCAACGAAACCACCCGCGCCCCGACGTGCGGCACGCGAACCAGCAGGCGCTGGCCTTCCAGACGGTGGATCGCCTCGCGCAACGGCCCGCGGCTGATGCCATAGGTGCGCGCCAGTTCCGGCTCGGAGATCTTGCTGCCCGGGGCGATCTCGCCCTTGACGATGGCCGCCTGTATGCGTCGGAAGACGTTCTCGGAAAGTGTTTCCGATTCGTCTTGGGCAATCACCGGGGGATCGAGTTGATCCAGCATATTGTCGACACCTTGAAAGCTGATGCCGCAAAAACTAGCGAATACAGACCTTTTAGTCAAAGGATAAATAGGTATTGTCGACAATCGTCTAATAACCGACAGCACCATAACAACGCAGCGCCTCTGTTTATCGCCGCCTCCCGGCGCTGGCGCCATAAAACCACCGTGCTAGAATGCCGGCCGCATTTGTTTGTGACATCTGCACTGCCTGTCATAAATAGTTGATAGGCATACGAGGGAGCTTGCGCAGCGATGCCAGGGCCTTGAATAGAAGTACGGACCGCTGCGCACCAGGATTTATGAGACTCAAGCCCTTCCCCACCTTCCTTTATCTTCTTTGCCTGCCAGGTGTTGCCGCGGCGGGGGAAAAGACCGTGTACGGCCTTAACGAGTACGCCTCCTTGGGGGGCATCGACCTGGAAGTCGCCGCCAAACTCGACACCGGGGCGAAAACCGCGTCGCTGAGTGCTCGCGACATCAAACGCTTCAAACGCAATGGCGAGTCCTGGGTGCGCTTCTATCTGGCGATCGACGCGGCGCACTCGCATCCCATCGAACGGCCACTGGCCCGGGTCAGCAAGATCAAGCGCCGGGCCGGCGACTTCGACCCGGAAGAAGGCAAGAAGTACACCGCCCGTCCGGTCATCGAGCTGGATATCTGCATGGGTTCGGCTTTACGCAGTATCGAAGTGAACCTGACCGACCGCAGCGCTTTCCAATATCCGCTCCTGATCGGCTCTGAAGCACTGAAACGCTTCGATGCGCTGGTCGACCCCAGTCTTAAATACGCTGCTGGCAAACCCGCCTGCGCCACCAACGCTCATACCGCAGAGTAATCCAATGCGCTCTCTTACCCTCCATCTGAAATTCCTGATTGCCATCCTGGTGGTGCTGGGTATTTCAGTCACGGCCTATCAGATCTTCGTGCTCGGCATCCCCGTGACCGAAGACGCCACCGACGACTTGTGGAACATCGACGCCAAAGTCGAGTTCGTCGCCAGCGCCAAGGACCCGGTCAAGATCCAGATGTTCGTGCCGCCGCTGAGCCGCGATTACGTCAGCCTCAACGAGAGTTTCATTTCCAATAACTACGGCGTGGCCGTGAACCGCGTCGACGGCAACCGCAAGGTCACCTGGTCGGCGCGTCGGGCCAAGGGCAATCAGACGCTTTATTACCGCTTGGTGCTGACCAAACGCTACACCGGCGAAAAATCCAAGGTCAAAGGCCCGACCTTCCGCGACAGCATTGCGGTTGAAGGCGCGGAAAAAGTCGCCGCCGAAGCCCTGCTTGCGCCCATTCGCCAGCACTCGGCCGACGTCGAAACCTTCATCGGCGAAGCCATCAAGCGTGTCAACAATCTCAACGACGACAACGTGAAGCTGCTGCTGGGTGGCGATCCGTCCGCCGGGCACAAGGCCAAGATCGTCGAGCTGGTGCTGTCCATCGCCCACGTGCCGGTGGAAAAGGTCCACACCATTCGCCTGGTGGCCGACCAGCCGCAAACGCCGGAACTCTGGCTGCGCAGTTTCAATGGCACTGACTGGTTGTATTTCAACCCGGAAACCGGTGAGCAAGGCCTGCCGACCGACCGTCTGCTGTGGTGGACCGGCGACGAAAACCTGATCACTGTCGATGGCGGCAAGAAAGCCAACGTGACCTTCAGCCTGAACAACAGCGAGATGAATGCGATTCGCCTGGCCAAGCTGACCGACGAAAACACCGATGCCAACTTCCTCGAATACTCGCTGTACGGTTTACCGCTGCAAACCCAGCAGACCTTCATGATCATGGTGATGATCCCGATCGGCGTGCTGGTGATCCTGATCCTGCGCAACCTGATCGGCATTCAAACCCTCGGCACCTTTACTCCCGTGCTGATCGCCCTGGCGTTCCGGGAAACCCAGCTCGGTTTCGGTATCGTGCTGTTTACCATCATCACGGCGCTGGGCCTGTCGCTGCGTTCCTACCTTGAACACTTGAAGCTGCAAATGCTGCCGAGGCTGTCGGTGGTGCTGACCTTCGTGGTGGTTCTGATCGCGGCGATCAGCCTGCTCAGCCATAAACTCGGCCTGGAACGCGGGTTGTCGGTGGCGTTGTTCCCGATGGTGATTCTGACCATGACCATCGAACGCCTGTCGATTACCTGGGAAGAACGCGGTTCCGGCCACGCCATGAAAGTGGCGATCGGTACGCTGTTCGCCGCGTCGCTGGCGCACCTGATCATGAGCGTTCCGGAGCTGGTTTACTTCGTGTTCACCTTCCCGGCGATCCTGCTGATCCTGGTGGGCTTCATGCTGGCGATGGGTCGCTATCGCGGCTACCGCCTGACCGAACTGGTGCGCTTCAAGGCTTTCCTGAAGAAGGCTGACGCCTGATGTTCGGCTTCTGGAAGACCTGGAAGGCCCTGGAAGCCCGGGGCATCATGGGGATCAATCGGCGTAACGCGGATTACGTGCTCAAGTACAACAAGCGCAGCCTGTACCCGATCGTCGATGACAAGATCATCACCAAGGAGCGCGCCATCGCCGCCGGCATTCACGTGCCGGAACTGTATGGCGTGATCTCCACCGAGAAAGAAATCGACAACCTCAACGAGATCATCGGTGGGCGCAACGACTTCGTGATCAAACCGGCCCAGGGCGCCGGCGGCGACGGCATTATTGTGATTGCCGACCGTTTTGAGGGCCGCTATCGCACGGTGTCCGGCAAGATCATCAGTCATGAGGAAATCGAGCACCATATCTCCAGCATCCTCACCGGCCTCTACTCCCTGGGCGGTCACCGGGATCGGGCGCTGATCGAGTACCGCGTGACCCCGGACCAGATCTTCAAGAGCATCAGCTATGAAGGCGTGCCGGACATTCGGATCATCGTGCTGATGGGCTATCCGGTGATGGCCATGCTGCGCCTGCCGACGCGCCAGTCCGGCGGCAAGGCCAACCTGCACCAGGGCGCCATCGGCGTCGGTGTCGACCTCGCCACCGGTCTGACCTTGCGCGGCACCTGGCTGAACAACATCATCACCAAACACCCGGACACCACCAACGCGGTGGATGGCGTGCAACTGCCCTACTGGGACGGTTTCATGAAACTCGCCGCGGGCTGCTATGAGCTGTGCGGGCTGGGTTACATCGGTGTCGACATGGTGCTGGACCAGGATCAAGGGCCGCTGATTCTTGAGCTCAATGCCCGGCCTGGGCTGAACATTCAGATTGCCAATGATTGCGGGCTGACGTTGCGCACCCATGCGGTTGAAGCGCGGCTGGAAGCGTTGAAGGCTCGCGGTAGTGTTGAGACGGTTGAGGAGCGGGTTGAGTTTGTTCAGGAAATGTTTGGGCATATTCCGGCGGTTGAGGGTTGATCCAAGATCGAGTCGCGGCATTCGCGGGCAAGCCTCGCTCCTACAGATCTAGCGTCGCTCACATTCCCGGCGAACGACACAAATCTGTAGGAGCGAGGCTTGCCCGCGAAGACTGACTGACAGTCACCGAAGCTCTCAACCTGCCAATCCCCGACATCCCCTCTAGGAGCAATTCCCCGAGGGGACTACAATCGCCACCCCCGCCTCGATGGCTGATCTGCCCCGCCCATGTTGACCTGTTCCGTACACCCGCTCCCCTATCGCGCCAACCCCGCCGAGTACTTCGCGGCGATTCGTCATGCCCCCGGTGCCGTGCTGCTCGACAGTGGCCGACCGACTGCCGAGCGTGGGCGTTATGACCTGCTCAGCGCTTGGCCGCGGGAACAACTGGCGGTGTTGCCTGACGAAAGTGGCAGCGATTTCCTGCAACGTCTTCGCGACCATCTGACACGACTCGGTGAAGCGACGGTGCCTGTTGACCTGCCCTTCGCGGGTGGTTTGATCGGTTACCTGAGCTACGACTTCGGTCGGCATCTGGAGAATCTGCCGACTCAGGCGCAGGACGACCTGCAATTGCCCGACGCACGTTTCGGCCTGTACGCCTGGGCATTGATCAGCGATCACCAACTGAGTACCAGTCAGTTGGTCTTCCACCCGTCGCTGGTCGACAGCGAACGTCAGCGCCTGATCACGCTATTCAGTGAACCTACGGGTGAAGCGGTCGAGCCTTTCAAGTTGAAAGCCCCGATGAAGGCCGACCTGAGCGCTGATGAGTATCGCCACGCGCTAGAACGCATTCAGCACTACATCCAGGCCGGCGACTGCTATCAGGTCAACTTCGCCCAGCGTTTCCGCGCGCAGTGCCAGGGCGATCCATGGGCTGCGTATTGCGCACTGCGGGCGGCGTGCCCGACGCCGTTCTCCGGTTTTCAGAGCCTGCCAGACGGCGGCGCGGTGCTGAGTCTGTCGCCGGAGCGTTTCGTCAAAGTCAGTGAACGCCATGTGGAAACCCGCCCGATCAAAGGCACCCGTCCTCGCGGACTGACCGCTGCCGAAGATGCGGCAAACGCCGCCGAACTGCTGGCCAGCCCCAAGGACCGCGCAGAAAACCTGATGATCGTCGACCTGCTGCGCAATGACCTCGGCCGCACCTGCCGTATCGGTTCGGTGCGGGTGCCGGAGTTGTTCAGCCTGGAAAGCTACCCGAATGTGCATCATTTGGTGAGCAGCGTGACTGGGGAACTGGCGGATGACCGGGATCCGCTGGACCTGATCGCTGGCAGCTTCCCCGGCGGCTCGATTACCGGAGCGCCGAAGATTCGCGCAATGCAGATCATCGACGAGCTGGAGCCGACGCGTCGGGGGTTGTACTGCGGGTCTTTGCTCTATCTGGACGTGCGCGGCGAGATGGACAGCTCCATCGCGATTCGCAGTTTGCTGGTCAAGGATGGGCAGGTGTGTTGCTGGGGCGGTGGCGGAATCGTCGCGGATTCGGAATGGCAGGCCGAGTATCAGGAATCGATTACCAAAGTGAAGGTGTTGCTCGATACCCTGCAAAACCTTTAAAAGCTTCGCGGGCAAGCCTCGCTCCTACAGGGTTCGACGATCCTCTGTAGGAGCGAGGCTTGCCCGCGAAGGCGTCCTCGAAAACGACTACAAGCTCAACGCACGATTCGAAGCCTTGATGAATTCCTGCTTCAGCGCTTCAAAGCTGTGCACCGCCGGGAATTGCGGAAACTCGCGAATCACATTGTCCGGCGCATGGAACAGAATCCCCGCATCCGCCTCACCCAGCATCGTGGTGTCGTTGTAGGAATCCCCCGCCGCGATCACCCGGTAGTAAAGGCTCTTGAAGGCCAATACCGACTGGCGCTTGGGATCTTTCTGACGCAATTGATAGTTCGTCACCCGCCCGGCATCGTCAGTAATCAGACGATGGCAAAGCAAGGTCGGGAAGCCCAGTTGACGCATCAGCGGCTGGGAGAACTCGTAGAACGTGTCCGACAGAATCACGACCTGAAAGCGTTCTCGCAGCCAGTTGACGAACTCGATGGCACCGTCCAGCGGCTGGAGCGTGGCAATCACTTCCTGTATGTCAGCGAGTTTCAGACCATGCTCGTCGAGAATCCTCAGGCGCTGCTTCATCAGCACGTCGTAGTCGGGGATGTCCCGGGTGGTAGCCCTCAAGGATTCAATCCCGGTTTTTTCGGCGAAGGCGATCCAGATTTCCGGGACCAGTACACCTTCAAGATCCAGACAGGCAATTTCCACAAGACACTCCCATTGGTATTGATTATTGAGTCAAGCGAGCAAAAGGACTGCCGAACTCTAGCGACTCAGGCTAGCCTGCGCAACGCAGAGTGCGCACCAGCGGCTGCAGGATTTTGTTACCATCAGAGCCATATAGAGCGCCCAGCGCCACCGACCTGTAGGAAGCCGCCCTGATGAGCCCATCGTTCGATGTCGTGGAACTCGCCACGACTTATGCCAACAAATCCGCCCAGGACATCCTGAAACTCGCGTTCGCCGAGTTTGGCGATGACCTGTGGATATCTTTCAGCGGCGCCGAAGACGTGGTGCTGGTGGACATGGCCTGGAAGCTGAACAAGAACGTCAAAGTGTTCAGCCTCGACACCGGCCGCTTGCACCCCGAGACCTACCGCTTCATCGATCAGGTGCGTGAGCACTACAAGATCGACATCGAACTGGTGTCGCCGGACTACACCAAGCTCGAACCTTTTGTGAAGGAAAAGGGCCTGTTCAGTTTCTACAAAGACGGCCATGGCGAATGCTGCGGCATCCGCAAGATCGAGCCGCTTCGTCGCAAGCTCTCGGGTGTGACGGCCTGGGCCACCGGTCAGCGCCGGGATCAGAGCCCAGGAACTCGCAGCGCCGTCGCGGTGCTGGAAATCGACAGCGCGTTCTCCACCCCGGAACGCACCCTGTACAAATTCAACCCGCTGGCACAAATGACCAGCGAGGAGATCTGGGGTTACATCCGCATGCTGGAGCTGCCGTACAACAGCTTGCACGAACGCGGGTTCATCAGCATCGGCTGCGAACCGTGCACCCGTCCGGTGTTGCCGAACCAGCACGAGCGCGAAGGTCGTTGGTGGTGGGAAGAGGCAACGCAGAAAGAATGCGGCTTGCACGCAGGCAACATCATCAGTAAATCCAAGGCCTAACCCACCCTCTACAAAAAATGTGTACACACGACTGTCACCATAGGTGCCATTTGTGTGTGCACTTTTCATTTCTACGCCCCCAAAAGTTACACACTCCCGCCCTGACTTCCTCAGTCGACCTTTCGTACAAACTCTGCTGAAAAATAAATACCTGTTCAAGTGGTCAATTTATATCGCTTTTATTTCAGCTACTTATCGACAACTGATAACAAAACGAAATTAGCGATGAAATTCATAGATCGGGATCTGGCATGGATTTGGCTTAAGTGCATACATGTTTTGTATACAATCATGTCAAAACATACACACACTTTAGATCCGCAAGCCTGAAGCGCCCTATCCCGTACAGGCTGCAGATGCCCCGTAACCAATGATGCTTACTGCCCGCGACGAAGATTTGTCGAGCCAACGCTCATGCACAGTCATCGCGATGCCAAGCTCGGAGCCTGCCGGAATGCGTACTAGCCTCTCCAATAACAATGTCGCGCTGGATCTGCCCTCCTTCCCACCCACTTCGATCACTCACGACCAAACGTTTCAAGAACCCGTCGTGCTCAGCCCTCGCCTGCACAACAAGGACCTGGCGCCGACCAAGGCCGAAGGTCGGCGATGGGGCCGCTACAGCATCTTCGCCCTGTGGACCAACGACGTTCACAACATCGCCAATTACTCATTCGCGATTGGGCTGTATGCGCTCGGGCTGGGCGGCTGGCAAATCCTGCTGTCCTTGGGGATCGGCGCTGCGTTGGTGTACTGCTTCATGAACCTCTCCGGTTACATGGGGCAAAAGACCGGCGTGCCATTCCCTGTCATCAGCCGGATCAGTTTCGGTATTCACGGGGCGCAGATTCCTGCGCTGATCCGCGCCGTTATCGCCATCGCCTGGTTCGGGATTCAGACCTACCTGGCCTCGGTGGTCTTTCGAGTATTGCTGACAGCGGTTCATCCAGGCTTCGCTGACTACGACCACAACTCGATCCTCGGGCTATCGAGCCTGGGCTGGGTGTGTTTCGTCGCGATCTGGTTCGTGCAACTGGCGATTCTCGCCTACGGCATGGAAATGGTGCGGCGCTACGAGGCGTTCGCCGGGCCGGTGATTCTGCTGACCGTTGCTGCCCTCGCCGCCTGGATGTACACCCAGGCCAACGCGACCATCGCCTGGTCGATCCGCGAACCGCTGACCGGTGGCGAGATGTGGCGCAACATCTTTGCCGGCGGTGCGTTGTGGCTGTCGATCTACGGCACGCTGATCCTCAACTTTTGCGACTTCGCCCGTTCTTCACCGTGCCGCAAGACCATCAAGGTCGGCAATTTCTGGGGCCTGCCGGTGAATATTCTGGTGTTCGCCTGCATCACCGTCTTGCTCTGTGGCGCGCAATTTCAGATCAATGGACGGATTATCGAAAGCCCGACCGAGATCATTGCCTCGATCCCCAACACCTTCTTTCTGGTGCTCGGCTGCCTGGCGTTCCTGATCGTCACCGTGGCGGTGAACATCATGGCCAACTTCGTCGCCCCGGCCTTCGTGCTGAGTAACCTGGCGCCGAAGTACCTGACGTTCCGCCGCGCCGGGCTGATCAGCGCGACCATCGCGGTGCTGATCCTGCCGTGGAACCTCTACAACAGCCCGCTGGTGATCGTGTATTTCCTGTCCGGCCTTGGCGCCCTGCTCGGCCCGTTATACGGAGTGATCATGGTCGACTACTGGATCGTAAGAAAAGGCCAGGTCAACGTGCCGCAGTTGTACAGCGAGGATCCCAACGACGCTTATTACTACAGCCGCGGAGTCAATTTACGCGCCGTCGCGGCGTTCATTCCTGCCGCGCTGATCGCCATCGTCCTGGCGCTGGTACCGGGCTTCGACAGCGTATCGCCCTTCTCCTGGCTGATTGGGGCCGGAATTGCCGGGATGCTCTACCTGATCATCGCCAAACGGCAGCCCCATTACGCAGACGTCAGCGGCGAAGCCATCGCCGTCGATAACGTCTGCCATTAATCCCTTGGCGGCCCGGCACCGGCGGGCCGCAGCCCCCCCCCGCTATAAGGACCTCCCATGCGAATTCTCGTGGTCAACGTCAACACCACCGAATCCATCACCCAGGCCATCGCACGCTCGGCTCAGTCCGTGGCCGCGCCGGGCACGGAAATCATCGGCCTGACGCCCTACTTCGGTGCTGACTCCATTGAAGGCAATTTCGAAAGTTATCTGGCCGCCATCGCGGTGATGGACCGAGTAATGTCCTACGACCAACCCTTCGATGCCGTGATCCAGGCCGGTTACGGCGAGCACGGCCGCGAGGGTTTGCAGGAGCTGCTCAACGTGCCGGTGGTGGACATCACCGATGCGGCGGCCAGCACCGCCATGTTCCTCGGCCATGCCTACTCGGTGGTCACCACGCTGGACCGCACCGTACCGCTGATCGAGGATCGCCTCAAACTGTCCGGGCTCTGGGACCGCTGCGCATCGGTACGGGCCAGTGGCCTGGCGGTACTGGAACTGGAATCCGATCCCGAGCGTGCGCTGGAGGCGATTGTTCGTCAGGCGGAATTGGCAGTGCTTGAAGACAAGGCCGAGGTGATTTGCCTGGGCTGCGGCGGCATGGCCGGGCTGGATGAACAGATTCGTCAGCGCACTGGCGTGCCGGTGGTGGATGGCGTGACGGCGGCGGTAACGATTGCCGAGTCGTTGGTGCGGTTGGGCTTGTCGACTTCCAAGGTGCGGACTTATGCGACGCCGCGGCCGAAAAACATCATTGGTTGGTCGGGGCGGTTTGGGCGCTAAGCCTTCGCGTCTACAGTCACGCTGCGTAGCGATTAGGCCGATGATTCATCGCGATGATCAGATTCAACACCACCGCTCCTGCGATTGAAATGATGAGCGCTGGCACAGTCACTACGTACAGCGAAGCGAACATGACCATAACGTCCACGATCAATTGCAGTTTACCGGCACGTATACCGAGTCGGTCCTGCAGGTAGAGTGCGAGGATGTTGACCCCACCCAGGCTCGCCTTGTGCCTGAACAGCACAATGAACCCCAGCCCCATGATCAGATTGCCGAACAAGGTGGCATAGATCGGCTGGAGTTGATCGATATGGATAAAGCGCAAATGCAGGTCAGTGAACAGCGACACCAATGCGACGGCACAAAAGGTCTTGAGGGTGAACGCCCAGCCCATGCGCCGAATGGCGAGGTAATAGAACGGCAGATTGATGAAGAAGAAGGCCGTACCGAATGAAACACCCGACGTGTAATGAATGAGGAAGGCTATCCCTGCCGTACCGCCGGTGAGTGCACCCGCCTGGCGAAGCAACATGATCCCGAACGAGACCATCAATGTGCCGACCAGCACGGCCAGAACATCTTCTAGCAGGGTGTGTTGCACACAGGGAATTGGAGTGACTTGGACCATACAGAATGCTCAATCGCTGGAAGTTTCGCGGCAAGAATGATCCTCGGTATCCGAAACAGAATCCGGCCACAGATGGCTGATTCACGGCAGACAACTCAAGATCAACAACTCACGCAAGAACAATAAAAACCAAGGCAATTGAACACATATAATTATTATCGATACGCCATTAACGCACATATAAGTAAACAATACCCACATCAAGCATTGTCAGCACGCAAGCGACGATGCCTGCCCGTTGCAGGCCGGCCATCGACCAGGAATTCCTCAGACCTGAACAAGTATCGTCCACGTCGACCGGGCGTTTGGGGTCAGCAAGATAGGCCGCAAAACACTCGGTACTTTGTTCAAGGTTGCCACCGAATACTTCAAACATAAAAATCGTCCCATGGGTGCGGTACGGCCTCAGCGAAAGACGACTTTGATTCGTTTCGCTGAAGGAAGGCTTGAACTTATATAGGTCATCATTCATGCCAACCATAAACTGGCTATATATCAATAGATTGAAATTCGTAGGGTGATTTGAACTACGGCATAAGGGGTAAAATTAACCCTGACCCGGGGTAGTAATGACCCTGATATAGCTTGCAGCGGGTTCCCGAATCGATACTAGGCTCTATCAACCGACGCATCCCGCCTCGAGACTTGGAGATCGATATGACTACTCAGAACCTCAGCGGCAAAGTGGCTTTGATTCAAGGCGGATCCCGCGGTATCGGCGCCGCCATTGTCAAACGCCTGGCTGCTGAAGGCGCGACAGTCGCCTTCACCTACGTCAGCTCAACGGCAAAAGCCGAAGAATTGCAAAACAGCATCACCAGTAACGGCGGCAAAGCCCTCGCCATCAAGGCTGACAGCGCCGACGCCGAGGCCATCCGCAACGCCGTGACCGCCACCGTTAAAGCCTTTGGTCGCCTGGACATTCTGGTCAACAACGCAGGCGTTCTGGCCGTTGCCCCCTTGGAAGACTTCAAACTTGAAGACTTCGACCAGACCCTCGCGATCAACGTGCGCAGCGTATTCATCGCCACCCAGGCCGCTGCCAAACACATGACCGAAGGCGGCCGCATCATCAACATCGGCAGCACCAACGCCGACCGCATGCCCTTCGCCGGTGGCGGCCCCTACGCCATGAGCAAATCGGCGCTGGTCGGCCTGACCAAAGGCCTGGCTCGCGACCTCGGCCCGCGCGGGATCACCATCAACAACGTGCAACCGGGCCCGGTTGACACTGACATGAACCCGGCCAGCGGTGACTTCGCCGAAAGCCTGATCCCGTTGATGGCGGTGGGTCGGTATGGCAAAGCGGAAGAAATCGCCAGTTTCGTCGCCTACCTCGTCGGCCCCGAAGCCGGCTACATCACCGGTGCCAGCCTGACCATCGACGGAGGTTTCGGCGCCTGATGTTCTGAATCTCGCATAAAAAACGCCGGCAACCCTGATCAGGGTTGCCGGCGTTTTTATGTACGCAGCTTTAAGCCCATTCAAGCGCCGGCAGGCCGAAGGCGCTCGGTTTGAACGCTGTCAGCGTACGAAGAATGCCATCGGCGTGTGCGTATTTTTCGTCAGCCATCGCCGCATCCGGGATCGCAATCGCCGTCATCCCCGCCGCTTTCGCCGCTGTGACACCAAACGGCGAATCCTCGAACACCAGGCAATCCTCGGGCGCGACACCCAGGCGCCGCGCCGCCGTGAGGAAGATGTCCGGCGCCGGTTTGGCCGCGCCGACTTCCGGATCATCGGCCGTCACAATGAAATCGAACAGCGCGAACCAGTCGCGGTGCAAGGTGGTTTTCTGGCCGAACGACTGACGCGAAGAACTGGTGCCCACCGCGATCGGAATATTGTTGGCCTTCAAGTGCCGAACCAGCTCCTGTGCGCCAGGCATCGCCAACGCTGTAGGAAAACGCTCGCGCATCAGCGGTTCGCGGATCACCAAAAACTCTTCGGCGGTGATCGGCAAGTCCAGCGCCTCGACCACATAGCGCGCCAGATCTCCTGCACCACGACCGATGATGTTCTGTTTGACGCTCCAGTCGAAGACCCGACCGTAACGCGCGGCAATCATGGACGTGACCTCGGTGTAAATGCCCTCGGTGTCCAGCAACAGGCCGTCCATATCGAAAATCACGGCCTTGATCGGGCCGAGTTCACTCAGCGGTGCATTCATCGCATCTGATCCGTTTTCTAATGACATCCCAGAGGCGGCTCAGGTACGGCCGGGTCCGCGATCGATTAAAGGTTTCAGCAGCATAGCGAGCGCGACTGGCATAGGGCAACGGGCAATGCCTGATCGCTACTAAAACCTGCGCCGAAGTGCTCTCCGTCATTTAACGATTCCCCCTACACCAAACACCTACTTTCCCGACTTCTTTCCACGTCGATCCCCCGCAAAGTCCCGCGTTCTGAATTGATCCGCGCGAGAGACTGTGAATGTTCGTACCTGACAAGGTCCTGGCCTTGAATAACACCATCGGGCTGCTGGTGGTCGCCGCCATGGACCCTGAGCAGCCCGATGTCGAAGCGCTGCTCGGTGAGTTTCGACTGTGTCTCAATGACTACGACGCCTGGGCTGAAAATTTCTGGACCGGCAGGACACTGGATGTCGAGCAAGTGTTCAAGGTCGGCAACGAAGTCCGTCTTAGCGCACCGAAGAATTCCACCACGCCAGTCAGCTCGACAGTCGCTTCGTGCTCGGCCAGTGGTTCTTTGACCCTGGTGCACATGTTCGATGCCGCGCGGTTTGTGCCGATCGGCAATACACCGGTGATGCTTGAACCCTACCTCTCTGAAGGCACGTTTGGCGAGCCGATCTACCGCGAGATTGGTCCCAGCGGCATCCTGGAAATCCCCGATTGCGAGCGCAGTCTGCGTTATCGCATCACCTTTTTCCCCCATGTTTGCGCTCATCACGTCAAAGCGCTGTACGACTCGTATCAGGGCGTGATCGGCGAACTGGAAGGCTGGCTGCGCAACGAGCTGAACGCTTCGGCCGAGACCATTGCCAATGTGTTGCTGATGCTGAGCGACGAGCCGTTGATGTTCATTCATCTCGCGGCGATCACCCGTTGGCTGAGGATGTTGCCACCGCAACATATCGCTGAGGTCGTGGCGCAAATTCGTACAGGAATATTGATCGGATTGCTGTTCGCGCGCTTCACAGGTCCTACAGGACTGACACTTGGCATAAGCGCCAAGGTGCTGAACAAGGTCAAGTCGGAGCGAGCACGGAGCTGGCTGGCGGCCTCGAGTTTGCGGCTGGCCGAACTGACGGCCAAGTCCGACCTGACAACCCACGCAGGTGTACTCAAACTCCTCGCAGTCAGCGCCCGGAATGTTCCGCTGAACCCCGCACCCGCGGTGTCACTGCAGATCAGCGCGGGGGCTGCACCGGTTGTGCTGGTAAAGAACCCGGTCGCAATCGCTCGCGACAAGTCCGAGGCCATGACCCGCTTGGTTCGTCAGGAACATCGCGACGATGCTCCCTATCAGGCGAAAACCCCCAACGGCGACAGCGCCGATTGCGGACCGCTGACCTGTACCCATGGCTGTCCGGTGTCGATGGTCACGGGCGAAGAACTGCTCACGCTGACCGATGGTTCGCTGGACGGGATTTTGCCGTTCGACTTCACCCGGCTCTATCGCACCAGTGCTGTGGAGATCGATTGTGGACTTGGGTTCGGCTGGAGTCATTCCCTCGCACATCGACTGGATATCGATGGCGACACCGTCATTTGGGTCGACCACGAAAACCGCCGTACGATTTTTCCGCTACCGAGTAGCGAGCGCCCGACGATTCACAACAGCCTGTCGCGAGCAGCGATTTATCTAGGTGATGAGCACGAAGAACTGATCCTCGCTCTGGCCGGCGAAAAAACGCGGTTCTTCCACTTTCGTACAGGGCGACTGACGGCGATCAGCGATGCCTATGGCAATCGGCTGACGGTGCAGCGGGACACTTCTGACAGGATCAAGCGCCTCGACAACGGCGCCGGGCGTTCCCTGCTGTTGCGCTATGCGCGCCGACACATAGTTGCCGTCGAGTATCAACGCTTTCATCCGGCCGAGCCCCAGGAAGACGCCTGGCGTACCGAGCAAACACTGGTTGCCTACCGCTACGACGCGTGTCAGCGCTTGATCGAAGCGACCAATGCCGACGGCGACATCGAACGGTACGACTATGACGATCAGCACGTCATTCTCCAGCGACAACTGGCCGGTGGGGCAAGTTTCTTCTGGGCGTGGGAAAGGTCCGGCAAGGCTGCCCGATGCGTCCGCCATTGGGCGTCGTTTTCGCAGTGGGACGCGCGGTATGTCTGGGATGACAACGGCAGTGTGGTGGTAAAAAACGCCGACGGCAGCGAGGAGATTTACGAGCACGACGAACAGGCGCGACTGGTGCGTCGGGTCGAACCCAATGGCGCAGAACACCTGAAGGCCTACGACGACAAAGGCCGGTTGCTGACCGAACAGGACCCGTTGGGGGCGATTACCCACTACCGCTATGACGAGATCGGGCGGCTGATTGCCCTGATCTCACCCGAAGACGAGCCGACGTCCTACGAATATCGCAATGGTTTCCTGCTCGCGCGGTATCGCGGTAAAGCGGTATGGACCTATCAGCGCAATGTTCAGGGTGACGTCACGGAAGCGACCGATCCTGACGGTCATGTCACCCACTATCACTACGACGCTCAAGGACGGGTGCTGTCGATCCGTTATCCAGACAACAGTCGGCATGTCTTCGGGTGGAATTCATTAGGACAGCTGCTCGAAGAAACGTTGCCAGACGGAGGTCAGCAGCGGTTTTCCTACGACGCTTTGGGTCGGCAGATTACCCGTCAGGACGAACACGGCGCTGTCACTCAATACCAATGGGACGCTGTCGGGCGTCTGAGCCAGACGATTCTTCCTACGGGCGCCAGTCGAGCGTTCAGCTACAACGCCTACGGCAAGATCACCGCCGAGCGCGATGAACTGGGGCGCGTCACTCGTTTTGAGTACGACGATGACCTGCATCTGGTCAGTCGCCGGATCAACCCTGACGGAACGCAATTGCGTTATCGCTACGACAACGCGCAGCTACTGCTGACGGAAATCGAAAACGAATCCGGCGAACACTATCGACTGGACTACACACCCAACGGATTGATCCGACAGGAAACCGGCTTCGATGGCCGACGCACGGCGTATGCCTACGATCTTAACGGCCACTTACTGGAGAAAACCGAGTTCGGCGATGACGGCTCGCAACTGGTTACGGGTTATCAGCGGGATTCGGCTGGACGCCTGCTGGTTAAAAACCTGTCCGATGGCGTTAACGTCGAGTATCGCTATGACAGCCTTGGCCGGTTGGTCAGCGTCGACGATGGTCACGACCATCCACTGGAGTTCGAGTATGACAAACACGACCGACTAATCACCGAACATCAGGGCTGGGGCACCCTGCGCTATGGCTACAACGTCTGCGGCCAGCTCAATCGCCTGCGCCTGCCGGACAACAGCAAGCTCGACTACCACCACGCCAAGGGCGGTGCGTTGACGGCGATCGACCTCAATGGCGCCCGGCTGACGTCACATACCTTCTTCGCCGGTCGCGAACTAAACCGCCAACAAGGCCTGTTGCTCAGCGAATACCAGCACGACGACCAGGGCCGTCTGAAAGCTCACGCTGTCAGCCAAGACCTCCAATCGCTGTATCGCCGCGACTATGCCTACAGCGCCAACGGCAACCTCGACTCCATTGCCGACACCCGTCACGGCCAACGCAGCTATCAATACGATCCACTCGACCGCCTGATCCGAATCCGCCACTCCCGCGATCACCAACCGGAAAGCTTCGCCCACGACCCGGCGGGCAACCTGCTGATGCAGGATCGTCCAGGCCCGACCACCGTCAAAGGCAATCGCCTATTGAAGCAAGGCGACCGCCATTACGATTACGACGCCTTTGGCAATCTGATCCGCGAGCGCCGCGGCACCGCACAAAAACTGCTCACCGAATACCGCTACGACTGCCAGCACCAGTTAGTAGGCGTCACGTTGCCGGATGGACGTTGTGCCAGTTATCGCTACGACGCCTTCGGCCGCCGCATCGCCAAAACCGTCGACGGCAACTCCACCGAATTTTTCTGGCAGGGCGACAACCTCGTCGCTGAAAGTAGTCGCGAACATTACCGCAGCTATGTCTACGAGCCGGGCAGCTTCCGCCCACTGGCGATGCTTGACGGCAAAGGCCCACGCCAGGCTTGTCCGTTTTACTACCAACTCGACCACCTCGGCACGCCACAAGAACTCACCGACTACAGCGGCGACATCATCTGGGCCGCCCGATACACAGCGTATGGCCGTCTGACTCGTCTCAACCGCGACACCTATCAAGTGCTGGATCAGCCGTTGAGGTTTCAGGGGCAGTATTTCGATGCGGAAACGGGCCTGCATTACAACCGGCATCGCTACTACAATCCGGATGTTGGACGGTATCTGACGCCGGACCCGAGTAGGTTGGCGGGTGGGTTAAACGGGTATCAGTACACGAGGAGTCCGACGGGGTGGGTTGATCCGCTGGGGTTGAGTGAGTGTCCTGGGGGGGATGGGTGTAAGAAGCCGGCGTTTGGGGATGAGGATTCGGATGGGAAGGTGGAAGTAACTCCCCCCGTACCTGGCGTCAAAACCGAATATCTCTATCGCGGAGCACCCCGAGGAGAGGGTGTAATTAGTTTTGTGTAAACGGTCATTTGGCAGGAGACTGCCTACCCCAAGGAAATCCAATGACCGAGCCAAACGAGTCAAACCTGATCCTGAACTGGTTAAACTGGCCGACAGTCTGCTGGCCAATTACAAAAAGCCCGAAGATCTTATCGGCGAAAACGGCCTGCTCAAACAGCTCACCAAGATGCTGGTCGAGCGGGCCCTTGAAGCCGAGATGACCGAACACCTGGGGCACGACAAAAGCGCGACGATCACCAACACCGCCGCCAATGCGCGCAACGGTCACAGCGGTAAAACCCTGAAGGGCGACTTCGGCGAACTGCCGCTCGACATCCCTCGCGACCGGCAGGCGTCCTTCGAGCCGCAGTTGGTGGCCAAGCATCAAACCCGCTGGACGGGCTTCGATGACAAAGTCATCTCGCTCTACGCTCGCGGTTTGAGTGTCAGAGAAATTCAGGCGAACTTGCAGGAAATGTACGGCACCGAGGTCTCTCCCAGCCTGATCTCGGCGATTACCGACGCGGTGAGTGATGAGGTCAAACTCTGGCAGGCGCGGCCGCTGGACGCGCTATACCCGATCCTCTATCTGGACTGCATTCACGTCAAAGTGCGCGATGCCGGCGCCGTGCGCAACAAGGCGGTTTATCTGGCCATCGGCGTCAACATGGCGGGTCACAAAGAGGTGCTGGGCTTGTGGATCGCGCAAACCGAAGGCGCAAAATTCTGGCTGCAAGTGGTGACCGAACTCAAGAATCGGGGCGTGCAGGACATCTTCATCGCCTGCGTGGACGGCCTCAAAGGCTTCCCTGAGGCGATTGAAACGGTTTACCCAAAAGCCGTCGTTCAGCTGTGCATCGTGCACATGGGTGCGCAACAGTTTGAACTTCGTGTCGTGGAAACGGCAGAAGGAAGTCGCGGCTGAAGCAAAAAGTGGACAATGCCGGTCCGGGACTGGAAAGCGGCTTTGAATCGCTTCAGTATCCAGTTTGAAGATCGGCTGTTAACGGTTTAATAGAAATCCCGTTTACACAAAATCAGGGACACCCTCGGGGGCGTGGATTTCAAACCACCCAAACCACTCATACCAGCTTCCCCCGTCCTTCCTCCCAAACTCCCGCCACTCCCACTCATATGTTCAGCTCGGTTCGTTTGAGCGGTCATCACCGGCAATGTCCGGATCTTCAGGGTCAGCTTCCACGTCCCCACGCTTCACGTCATCAGACGGCAATTGCTCCACAGCAGTGTCGTCGTCAGGCGGACGTTGATCGCGACTCAGGGAGTCGGTCGGTGAAGGCAATGGATACTCAGGGGTTTCGTCGATGTCGGCGTCTTTCGGATCAACGTTCATAAAGCACCTCTCGAGGGGCCTGAAAAGCAGGCCCTGACATTTCGAGGATTGCGCCATGCAAGCGTTCGATCAGAGAGACGATCGGTCAAGCCTGTCGCAAAGCATGGTCAATCGTCGCCCTCATCCTCGTCTTCGATATTTCCGACATCGCCTGCATCATCGGAATCGTTGAGCGGCACCGTTGCGTTATCCATCAGCGAGCCAGGGTCTTCGTTACCGGGATCGTTAATGAACGGAAGCCCGCTCGGGCCTTTTTCTTCCTTGCCTTCGGTTTCAGGAGTCATGGCATGCCTCACAAGGTTCTGGGGTGTATGAAGTTCGAGGCGACCTACGACCAAACGTTCCAGAGTCCTACTACCAGAAACGAAAAACCCGACGCTGAGGCCGGGTTTCTGGTGTAGCTGATGTCGAATCAGTGATGTTTGTTTTTATGCTTATTTTTATGCTTATGCTTGTGGCCGCTACCGGAGTGCGAACTGCCGCTGTCGCTACCCAAGTTGTTGCCGACTGCCCCACCCGCCGCGCCGCCCAAACCTGCGCCAATGGTCGAGCCGGTAGAACCGCCGAGGCTGTTGCCGATCACCGAGCCACCCGCCGACCCCAAACCACCGCCAATCGCCGCTTCTGTGCGACTGCCTTTGTTTGCGCCGACCGCGCTACCTGCCGCGCCGCCCAATCCGGCGCCAATCGCGGCACCCGTGCTGCCGCCCATTTGCTGGCCGACCACGTTACCTAGCGCACCGCCAATACCACCGCCCACTGCAGCGGTGCCGTCACCGGCTGCCATTGCACCTTGAGCGACCAAAAGTCCCAGAACCAACGTGGACAATGTCAAACGCATGATATGAACCTCTAAATTCCGTATCGGGGGTAAGAGAACGCGTTACGGATGGCGTGAGTCTAGCTTTTTCCCCACGTCAGCGCTGATCGTTGGACAGCTGTAAACCCGAAGAGCGTGAAGTAGAAACATCCAGATACGAAACGCCCAGCATCAAGCCGGGCGTTTTGAACTTATCGATCAGGATCAGTGCCGCTTGTGACCTTTGGCCAGGTTGCTGCCAACGCCGCCACCCAATGCGCCGCCCAAGCCTGCGCCGAGGGTGGAACCGGTCTTGCCGCCCAGGCTGTTGCCGATCACCGAACCGCCTGCTGCGCCGACACCACCACCAATGGCTGCTTTAGTGCGGCTGCCTTTGCGTGCGGCAACAGCGCTGCCGGCCGCGCCCGCGACACCCGCACCAATCGCTGCACCGGTGCTGCCGCCCATACTCTGGCCGACCACATTGCCCAGCGCGCCACCCAAACCACCACCGATCGCGGCAGTGCCGTCACCAGCAGCCATCGCACCTTGAGCAACCAAAAGCCCCAGAACCAGAGCAGGCAGTGTTAAACGCATGACAAAAACCTCAAAAAATAGGGGTAACCGAAAGGGGCGAGATTGAATGCTTTAGAGGACCAGACACGCACGGGTTCAACCTCGCTATAGGCGACGGTTGGACAGCGTTTATAGAAAAGGTTTTATGACAGGCAAAAAAAAGCCCGCTGGGGAACGGGCCAGGTACTGCTTTCTAACGGATGAGTTGAGCCTACGTAGGTAGGTGTGAAAAGTTTGTGAAAAAAAATACCAACAGCTAATGATGTACCTGTAGTCCAAATCCCAAGAACCAACCTCATGAAAATAAAAACCCCGCTCAATGGCGGGGGGGCTGTACGGTAGATAGTTACTTCCTGGTTGGCGCCACCCTGGGCATAAACTTCGCCTTGGGCCCTCGGCGCACCGCAGATTTCAATTTGTTGTTTTGGACCGGGTCTTCACCAAAGCCTGCCACATACTCCGTTTGGCCACACTGAACGCAATTGTTGATCGGAAACTCTGCCCCTTCCTCTTCGATATACGGATTAGCCATACCTTTCCCCTCTCAAAAGGGTCGACACCGGCAAGCCCTATTTGCCTGAAAAATATCGACCACCCAGGCTTTTGAGACTAGCCGGTCATTACTGGACTTGTGATTCAGATTGTTGCATGCCCGACGAATGGCCCCTCGCGTCACTCACCTCAGCTTGACCGCCGTCCCGGTCACAAACACCACTACCATCCCGCCCTTCCCGGCCGGCATGCTAATCTCAAAATCAAGCCCCACCACCGCATCGGCCTGAAGACCCCGTGCCCGCTCCTTGAGCTCGTCGGTTGCCTGAATCCGTGCTTCCTTCAACGCCCGCTCCAATGTCTGAGAGCGCCCACCGAAAAAATCCCGCATCCCGGCGAACATATCGCGGATAACATTGACACCCTGCACCGACTCGGCACTGACGATGTCCAGATAAGCAGTGATTTGCCGGCCTTCGATGGTGTGGGTTGTGGTGGTGATCATTAAACTTCCTTCCTCATACTCGGGATATTGACTCAAGGCAGTCTGGACAGATACGGCAGTGATGCAATAGCTATGCGGCGGGAAGCGGCGCGAGGGTGAGACATGGTGTCGATTCCATTCGAGGGGGATTGAACAGGTCGTACCTAAAAAGGAGCCAAGAGATGCAAAGTCGTCAACCAGAATTCAAGTCCGTTGCACAGCCGTGAGGCGGAGTTCTTTGTTCATCGACTACGGCCCAAAGTATTAGAGCAGCTTGATCAACACTGCGGTGACAGTGGCGACCGTACCGATCAGGCCAATAGCAATGGCCACCGGATACCAAAAAGTTTCATGGGTCATCTTCCCGGCTTCGGCGTTCAGCTTGCGCTGCTCAGCCATCAGCTTGACGATCTCCACCTGAACCTTTTCCAGTTCGGCCTGTTTCATGGTGAATTCCTGCACAACGCGCGTGCGTCCATCCAGATAATGGGCCGCGTCATGTGCCTTGCCCGTTGATTCATTTTGTACCCTAAAGGCGCAAACCGAATACCCCTTCCGAAACGACTCATGTCAGGTGCTAAAACCTATGAAAGCACCCAGCCACCTGGCTTTCCAGCATTACTTCCCACATGCCTATCACACGTCCTACATAAATTTCGGAAGCGCCTCCGCCGATAGGCTTGGGTCAATAACATTGCCAGCCACGAAATCCAGACGCCAGAAACCACAAAACCCCTGACTTCTCTCAAAGTCAGGGGTTTTGGTTACATCGAATGTGGCGGTGAAGGAGAGATTCGAACTCTCGATACAATTTCTTGTATACACACTTTCCAGGCGTGCTCCTTAAGCCACTCGGACACTTCACCGTATCTCTTCAAACATGTTCTGTCTGTCGAGGCGCGCTAATGTAGTCGAAAGCTTTTCCGATGGCAAATATTTTTTTCAGAATTTTCATGCGGTTAGCGATTTAGTCGTTCCGGTGAGTTCCGGGCCATGGCAAACCGGCCAATCTCCGGCGTCACGCCCCGCTTCTATATAGAGGGGAGTGCGCGGCTGGCGTGGCGGGCGATGCTCGCCGGGCGGGAAAAGGGTGACTGGGTGGTCAGTCACGGCACTTTACCTGGCCTACGGCGGTGGGTAACGTCTACCCTACTTAATTCAAAGGAATAGCGTCATGAGTGAGTTGATTTCCTACCATCTCGAAGACGGTATCGCGACCCTGACCTTGAGCAATGGCAAGGTCAATGCCATCTCCCCGGACGTGATTACTGCGTTTAACGCTGCGCTGGATCAGGCGGTGACTGATCGTGCGGTGGTGATCATTACCGGTACGCCCGGAATTCTGTCGGGCGGTTATGACTTGAAGGTGATGACCTCCGGCCCTAAAGAGGCCGTTGCGCTCGTGACTGCCGGTTCGACGCTGGCTCGTCGTCTGTTGTCGCACCCGTTCCCGGTGATCGTGGCGTGCCCTGGGCATGCGGTGGCCAAGGGTGCGTTCCTGCTGCTGTCGGTGGATTACCGCATAGGTGTCGACGGCCCGTTCAGCATTGGTCTGAACGAAGTGCAGATCGGCATGACCATGCACCACGCCGGTATCGAGCTGGCCCGTGATCGCCTGCGCAAGTCGGCGTTCCACCGCTCCGTCATCAACGGTGAGATGTTTAATCCGCAGAGCGCCGTGGATGCCGGCTTCCTCGATCTGGTGGTGTCGGCCGAAGAGTTGCAGGGCGCGGCGCTGGCGGCGGCTCGTCAGTTGAAGAAGATCAACATGACGGCTCACAAAAACACCAAGTTGAAAGTGCGCAAAGCGCTGCTGGAGACGCTGGACAACGCGATCATCCAGGATCAGGAGCTTTTGGTTTAAGCCTATATCTGGAAAACCGAAAAGCCCGACCGTCGTGTCGGGCTTTTTCTTACGCGCCCTGTTGAAAAGCCTACAACCGCTCTAGGTCGCGTCTGTCTCATAAGTCGGAAACATGCGCTCAAACATCGCCTATCTCCCACCTCTATAGCGGCAATTGCCGAAAACAGTGCACATCCGTACACTGCGCCACCTTTTGTTCCGGTGGGGCCTGTAGATGCTCTTTGTGTTTCGTATGTTATTGATGGGCCTGCACTTTATTCTGGCCGGTGTGCTCGGGGTGATTCTCGGTCTGTGCCGACCATTTAATCCGGACAACAGCCGTTTGTGCGCGCGTCTTTATGCATGGCCGGCGATGTGCATTTTGCGTCTGCGGGTGAAGGCCGACGTCGGACCGTTGATGGATAAACCCGACAGCTGCGTGATCATCGCCAACCACCAGTCCAACTACGATCTGTTTGTGTTCGGCAACGTGGTACCCCGCCGCACCGTGTGTATTGGCAAGAAGAGTCTGAAGTGGGTACCGCTGTTTGGTCAGTTGTTCTGGCTGGCAGGCAACGTGCTGATCGATCGCGGCAATGCGCAGAAAGCGCGCCAGTCGATGTTGACCACGACCCACACGCTGCAGAATGAAGACACCTCTATCTGGGTCTTCCCGGAAGGTACGCGCAACCTGGGCGAAGAGTTGCTGCCGTTCAAGAAAGGTGCCTTTCAAATGGCCATTGCCGCCGGGGTGCCGATCGTTCCGGTGTGTGTCAGCAGTTACGTTAAACACATGCGATTGAACCGCTGGCGCAGTGGGAAGATTCTGATCCGTTCGCTACCGGCGATTCCTACGGCTGGATTGAGCCTGGATGACATGCCGCTGCTGATTGCCCAATGCCGCGAGCAAATGCGCGAGTGCATCGCGTCAATGGATCGGCAACTGCAAGCCGCGTAAAAGAAACCCGCCCAGTGCGGGTTTTCTTTTGCCTGCGAACTCTGCAGACTTTGCTGACTCTCAAGCAGCAGACAGGGCTAAGCTGAGCACTGCCTGGCACTGCCATTCTTTACCAATAGAAAGCTGCCAATAAACAGCTGCCACTAAGAAGTGAACCACCATCATGGGTAGAGTTGTTGCTGCTGCGGTTTACAGCGCCGGTAAGAAAGTCACCAATATCACCCTCGACGAAGGCGCTGCCTGGGCTGCCAAGCCTGACCACTTTGTGTGGATCGGCATGGAAGAGCCGAACGCGCAGGAGCTGGCCAACCTGCAACGCCAGTTCAACCTGCACGAACTGGCTATCGAAGACGCCCTGGAAAAACACAGTCGACCGAAACTGGAAAC
Organism: Pseudomonas sp. MDT1-16; assembly: GCF_054898115.1. Taxonomy (NCBI): domain Bacteria; kingdom Pseudomonadati; phylum Pseudomonadota; class Gammaproteobacteria; order Pseudomonadales; family Pseudomonadaceae; genus Pseudomonas; species Pseudomonas sp. MDT1-16. Next base: position 2,233,874 of record NZ_CM142717.1, on the reverse strand, counting down.
CTTCGGCGATGCGCTGTTTATCGTCACGTATTCGCCGATCCGGCATGAAGGCAAACTGCAATTCATCGAGACTCACATCTTTGCCGGCAACGGTTACATCATTACCGCACGCAACGGCCACTCGGCGTCCTACGCTCATGTCCGACAGCGTTGTGAGGCGCGTCCGCTGTTGCTCGAACATGGGGAGGATTTCGTACTTTATGCCCTCCTCGACTTCGTGATCGAAAACTACCAGCCGGTGGGCGAAGCGATCCATGCCGAGATCGATGCGCTGGAAATCAACGTGCTGTGTAGCCACCTGAATGAACACGATATCCAGAAGCTCCACAGCTTGCGCCGCGATGTAGTGCGTTTGCGCCGGTATGCGGCGCCGATGGTGGAGATCAGTGAGGAACTGCAGAAACTGAACTTCCCGTTCATCGACAAGAACATGCGGCCGTACTTTCGCGATGTGCAGATTCACGTGACGCGGCAGATGGAAGACCTGACGACCTTGGCCGATATTGCCAGCCAGACCATCGAGGTCGGGGTGTTGCTGGAGGCGTCACGCCAAAGCGTGGTGCAGCGCAAGTTTGCGGCGTGGGCGGCGATTCTGGCGTTCCCGACGGCGGTGGCCGGGATATACGGGATGAACTTCCAGAACATGCCGGAATTGACGTGGCATTACGGGTATTTCGGGGTGCTGGGGTTTATCGGTGTTGGGTGCGTCAGTTTGTGGGTGAGCTTCAAGAAGTCCGGGTGGCTGTGACGCGGAGCGTCGGGGGATGCATTCCCACGCAGAGCGTGGGAACGATCAGTTTCAGACACTCTGAGGCTTGTGCGCCACAAACCGCATCATCCACTCGGCAACGGTAGTGCCGTGATGCTCGTGCTCTAGGCTCGCCATACCTTTCGAATAAATCTGCTCGCCCAGCGCTTGCTGACGAATATCCAACAGCGCGCGCGAGTAATCGTGAATGAACTCCGGATGCCCCTGGAAGCACAGCACCTGATCGTTGATGTGGTACGCGGCAAACGGGCAGAAATCGCTGGAAGCGATGACCGTGGCATTTTCCGGGAGCGCGGTGACCTGATCCTGGTGGCTGATCAGCAAGGTCAGCTCTTCCCTCACCGGGCTCATCCACGGCGCCTTGGCGGCGAGTTTGTAGTTGTGGGTGCCGACGCCCCAGCCTTGGGGCGCACGCTCGCTCTTGCCGCCCAGCAGCAGCGCCAGCAGTTGATGGCCGAAGCACACGCCCAACAGTTTGTCGCCGCGCTCGTAGCGGGTCAGCAGGTACGTCCTGAGGGTTTCAATCCACGGGTCGGTGCCGAAGGAATCGGCCTTGCTACCGGTGACCAGGTAGGCGTCGAACGTCAGCTCTTCGCCGGGATACTCGCCCTGCATCACGTTGTAGACGGTGAACTCGGCAGCGATGGGTTGCTGCGAAAACAGACGCTGGAACATCTGCCCGTAACCCTGATATTGATCGACCAGTTCCGGACGCAGGATGTCAGTTTCCAGAATGCAGATGCGTAACGACATAAAATACCTGACACGTGATGGGAGTAATGCACACCCCAGAGCCTGCCTTGAAACACGGTGGCAAGGCAAGCCCCAGAATGCGTCTCCCGTCCCCTAGAACGCCTCCCCCTTGGCCGCTTTTTCCAGCAGCAGCGCAGGGGGGGCGAATCGCTCGCCATATTGCTCCGCCAGGTACTGGGCACGGGCGACGAAGTCTTTCACCCCGTACTGGTTGATGAACTGCAGCGCGCCGCCGGTCCAGGCGGCGAAGCCGATACCGAAGATCGAACCGACGTTGGCGTCCGCCGTCGAGGTCAACACACCCTCCTCCACACAGCGCACGGTTTCGATGGCTTGCACGAACAGCAGCCGATCACGCACGTCCTTCGGCGAAATCTGCCCGTCAGCCTTCTCGAAACGGGACTTCAACTCCGGCCACAGATGCTTCTGGCCACCGGCCGGGTAATCGTAGAAACCGCCACCTGCGGCTTTACCGGGGCGCTTGTATTGGTTAAGCAGCACGTCAATCACGGCAAACGCTGGATGCTCAATCAGCGCTTTCCCTTCTGCTTGCAGGTCTTTGGCGGTTTGCTGGCGGATATGGCTCATCAGGCTGAGGGAAACTTCGTCGGAGATCGCCAGAGGTCCGATCGGCATGCCCGCCTTGCGCGCTTCGGTCTCGATCATCGGCGCGCTCACGCCTTCGCCCAGCAGGGCGATGCCTTCGTTGGTGAACGTGCCGAACACCCGCGAGGTGAAGAAGCCACGGCTATCGTTGACCACAATCGGCGTTTTCTTGATTTGCAGGACGAAATCGAACCCGCGAGCCAGGGTTTCGTCGCTGGTGTGGGCGCCTTTGATGATTTCCACCAGCGGCATTTTCTCCACGGGGCTGAAGAAATGCAGACCGATGAATTTCGTCTGATCCGGCACGGCGGCAGCGAGGCCGCTGATCGGCAAAGTCGACGTATTGGAAGCAATCACCGCGTCCGGGCCAACGACTTTTTGCGCAGCCGAAGAGACGTTGGCCTTCAGATCGCGATCTTCAAACACCGCTTCAATGATCAGGTCGCAACCGTCCAGATCGGCATCGCTTTCAGTGGGGTGAATTCGCGCCAGCGTTGCATCGCGCTGATCAGCACTCAATTGGCCCCGAGCGACCTTCTTGTCCAGCAGCGCCGCCGAATGCGCCTTGCCCTTCTGCGCTGCCGCAAGATTGATGTCCTTGAGCACCACGTCGATGCCGGCCGACGCGCTGACAAAGGCGATACCGGCGCCCATCATGCCGGCGCCCAGCACACACACGCGACGCGTCACGTAAGGCGCAAAGCCCTGGGGCCGCGAGCCACCAGCATTGATCTCATTGAGCTGAAACCAAAACGTGCCAATCATGTTTTTCGCCACCTGCCCGGTGGTCAATTCGGTGAAGTAACGGGTTTCGATCAGGTGCGCGGTGTCGAAATCCACCTGAGCACCTTCCACTACGGCGCAGAGGATTTTCTCTGGTGCGGGCATGCAGCCATTGGTTTTGCTGCGCAGGATCGACGGCGCGATGGCCAGCATTTGCGCGACTTTCGGGTTCGACGGCGTACCACCCGGAATCTGGTAACCCTTCACGTCCCAGCGCTGCACAACCGAAGGATTGGCGATAATCCAGGCGCGAGCCTTGGCCAGCAATTCATCACGATCCGCCGCCAGCTCATCAATTAACCCTGCCCGCAACGCCTGCTGCGGCCGGACTTTCTTGCCCTCGAGCAGGTACGGCAAGGCTTTTTCAATGCCGAGCATCCGCACCATGCGCACCACCCCGCCGCCGCCCGGCAGCAGGCCGAGGGTCACTTCCGGCAAGCCGAGTTGCACCGAGGAATCATCCAGCGCAACCCGGTGATGGCACGCCAGGCAGATTTCCCAACCGCCGCCCAATGCTGCGCCGTTGATGGCCGCGACCACCGGTTTACCGAGGGTTTCCAGGGTGCGCAGTTGCCCTTTGAGGGACAGCACCCTGTCATAGAAGGCTTTGGCTTGGGGCTTGCCGACTTTGATCAGTTCATTGAGGTCGCCGCCGGCGAAGAAGGTTTTCTTGGCCGAGGTGATGATCACGCCGGCGATGGAATCCTTGTCGGCAACGAGTCTGGCGACACAAGCAGCCATGGCTTCGCGGTAGGCCGCGTTCATGGTGTTGGCGCTCTGCCCCGGCATGTCGATGGTCAAGACGACGATCTGGTCCTGTCCTTTTTCGTAACGAATGGCTTCGGTCATGTCACTTGTTCCTTAAGGTCGGGGCTCAGAGGCGTTCGATGATGGTGGCAATGCCCATGCCGCAGCCGACACACAGCGTCGCGAGGCCATAGCGCAGACGCCGGGTTTCCAGTTCATCGAGCAACGTGCCGAGGATTGCGCAGCCGGTGGCCCCCAGCGGGTGGCCCATGGCGATAGAGCCGCCGTTGACGTTGACCTTGTCCGGGTCAATCGCCATGTCCTTGATGAATTTCAGCACCACCGAGGCGAAGGCTTCGTTGACCTCGAACAGGTCGATGTCGTCGACCCGCAACCCGGCCTTGGCCAACGCCTTGCGGGTAGCCGGTGCGGGGCCGGTGAGCATGATAGTCGGATCGGTACTGGTGACTGCGGTGGCAACGATCCGCGCCCGTGGCTGTAAGCCCAACGCCCGACCCTTGGCCTCGGAACCGATCAACATCAGCGCTGCGCCATCGACGATGCCGGAGCTATTGCCCGGCGTGTGCACGTGGTTAATCCGCTCGACATGGCTGTAGACCCGAATCGCGGTGGCGTCGAAACCCATTTGCCCGATCATTTCGAAGCTCGGCTTGAGCGTGCCCAAGCCTTCCAGGGTCGATTCGGCGCGGATGAATTCATCGTGATCGAGCAGGATGATGCCGTTCTGGTCCTGCACCGGCACCAGCGACTTGTTGAACGAACCGTCGGCCCTCGCCCGCGCAGCCTTTTGCTGGGAGTGCAGCGCATAGGCATCGACGTCCTGACGGCTGAAACCCTCCAGCGTCGCGATCAGGTCAGCGCTCACGCCCTGAGGGGTGAAATGGCTGTGAAAGTTGGTTTGCGGGTCCAGTGCCCAAGCACCGCCATCGCTGCCCATCGGCACGCGGGACATGGACTCGACGCCGCCGACCACCACCAGGTCTTCGAAGCCGGAACGCACTTTCATCGCGCCGAGGTTCACTGCCTCCAGCCCCGATGCGCAGAAGCGATTGATCTGTACACCCGACACACTGACGTCCCAATCGGCCACCTGGGTCGCGCTTTTGGCAATGTCTGAGCCTTGGTCGCCGATGGGCGTCACGCAGCCAAGCACCACATCGTCAACCTGACGGGTGTCAAGGGAAGTGCGCTGTTGCAGCGCCTTTAGCAGCCCGGCGACCAGGTTCACCGGTTTGACGCTGTGCAAGGCGCCGTTGGCCTTGCCTTTGCCGCGGGGCGTACGTAACGCGTCGAAAATCAAAGCTTGGGTCATGACGTCCTCGAACCTGGGCGGGGAGCAAATACAGAGTTCCCACCTTAGGCCGAGCGCCCATGGATTCAATGACCGCAGCGCTCACTGACGTTGACGGACGCGCTCAGACGGACGGTAGTCAACCACCGCTTTAACCGATTCAGGACACCAAGCTGTCTAGCAAACGGGCGCCCAAGAAGCTGGCAATAGGCCTCATGCCATTTTAAGAGCAATTTGTATGACGCCCATACGAAATGGATCTAAACCAAGCGTGACGCGGGCTCTAAGGTGAACTTGTACGAAGTTGTCGTCGGGTTTTGCCGAGGCGCTCGTCAAACAGGAAGTGCAACGCTCTGCCGTCATGGAGAAATGCAGGCAGGCATCAGGAAATAACAATAAAGGCGGTCAAGCCATGTTCAAACAATCGAAAGTACGTCAAGCCGGGCTCATTCTATTCGCCACTACGCTGTTGTTGATTTTGCCGAACCTGACCAAGGTGATCGGCTGACTTAGCGACAGATTTTATATCGCCCTATTAAAATGTGACGGGCTCGCTACCCGGGCCAGCGTGGGTGTGCCAACCTTTGCGGCACTTCCACGACATGGACGGCGGTCACTTGAAAACGCTCATTCTTTTCGGGGCCTTGCTGCTCAGTACGCCTCTGTCTGCTGCACAGCTGGACCTTGAGTTGGGCGCTAGCAGTCGCACCTGGCAAACCGAGGAATTGCTCAAGCATCCTCAGGTTCAGACCATCACGATCAGCAACGACGTTTCCTACAAACGGGACATGAGCTATCACGCTGTTCCGTTGGCTGCGTTGTTGACCGGCATCAAGCCTGAAGATCATCTACAGGCTGTCGCCCTGGATGGTTTTGCCGCAGAACTGTCGGCTGCGCCGTTGCTCAATACCCAGGGTGCGCGCGCATGGTTGGCAATTGAAGAGTCCACCAAGCCGTGGCCAGCGCTGTCGGAAGGCAAGCCCGGCGCCGGACCGTTCTATCTGGTCTGGACCGATCCGCAGGCGGGCGACATCAGCCCCGAGCAATGGCCATTTCAGGTGGCGAGCATCAAGCGCATGGCACCGGTGGCCGAGCGCTTCCCTACCCTGCTGCCCGATCCGGCGCTTAAAGCCAACGATCCGGTGAACAAGGGCTTTGCGCTGTTTCAGAAGAATTGCCTGGCGTGTCATCGATTGAATGGTGCCGGGGATGCGCAGTTTGGGCCTGATCTGAATATTCCGTTTAACCCGACCGAGTACTTTGGTGCGGATTTCCTTAAGCGCTACATTCGTGACCCGCAGAGTTTGCGTCAGTGGCCGCAGGCGAAAATGCCCGGGTTCTCGGCGACGGTGTTGCCGGACGGGGATCTGGAAATGTTGGTGGGGTATTTGAAGCATATGGCTGGGCGCAAAGTTAAACCCTGACCGATCGTTCCCACGCTCTGCGTGGGAACGATCGTGTTAGGGATTATTGCTGCTGGACGGAGATCACCGGCATCGGTGTCGGTGACACAAACACTTTCGCATGCATCTGCTCGCAACCTCCGCCCCGCCGCATGCCTCGCACCGGGCAGGCATCCAGGTAATCCAGACCCACCGCCAGTTTCAGATGACGCTCAGGCCTCGCCAATTCATTGGTCACGTCGAAGCTGTACCAGGCGTCATCGAGCCAGGCTTCCGCCCAGGCGTGACTGGCCAGGTGTTCGCTGTTCTCGCTGTACAAGTAACCCGACACATAACGCGAAGGAATGCCCAGGCTGCGAGCGCAGGCGAGAAACGCGTGGGTGTGGTCCTGGCAGACGCCCGAACGCCCGGCGAAGGCCTGAGCAGCGCTGGTGTCCACTTCGGTGGAGCCCGGCGTGTAGGTCATGTGCTGGTTCAAGCCATGCATCAAGTCGATCAGCGCCGTGCGATTCCGGCGTTGCTTGCATTCTTTCTCGGCGAACGTACGCAGCGCTTCATCGGCTTCGGTCAAGCGCGTGAAACGCAGGAACGGCAGCGCCGACTGGCTTTCATGCTCCGCCTCACGCAATTCGTCGATGTCCACCTGCCCACGCGCGCCGATGATGATCGCCTCGTGGGGCTCATCCAGGGTCAGCACGTGCAGGATGTTGCCGAACGGATCGAGTTGCGCGCGCACCGGGCGCGGCAGGTCGAGCTGCCAGCTGAGCACATGCTGGCGCTCGCTGTCGTGGGGTGTCAGTCGCAAGTACTGGATGCTCGCCCGCACCTGATCTTCGTAGTGATAGGTGGTCTCGTGGCTAATGGAAAGTCTCATGCAGCCTCCAGGTAGGAACTGTGTATGGCGTTACCCAGCTGGCGCACCAGCGGGATGAACTCGGTCAGCCAGGCGTGCAGGCCTTCGTCGAGAATTTCGGTGATACCGGTGTAGCGCAAGCGTGCGTCTATTTCCGCGGCCAGGCGTTGCGCAGGACGACCGTTGGCCCCCGGCAGTTGGGCGAGGATCTGGTCAATTTCTTCGGTGCAGGCGCGCAGGGAACGCGGGACATCGGCCCGCAACAGCAGCATTTCTGCCACATGCCGGGCGCCGGGGGCGTCGCGGTAGATTTCGGTGTAGGCCTCGAAAGAGGACAACGCCCTTAGCAAAGCACTCCACTGGTAGTACGCGTGCGCCGTGCCATCGCTGACCGCTTCGGCCTGATCGCCGGCCATTTCGTAGCGGGCATCCAGCAGGCGCAACGTGTTGTCAGCCCTTTCGATAAACGTCCCCAGACGAATGAAGCGGAACGCGTCGTTACGCATGATGGTGCCGTAGGATGCGCCGCGAAACAGGTGGGAACGTTCCTTGATCCACTCGCAGAAACGGCTCATGCCGTAGCGACTCAACCCCTGATCGGCTATCCCGCGAATTTCCAGCCAGGTGGCATTGATGTTTTCCCACATGTCGGCGGTGATTCGCCCACGTACCGCATGGGCACTGGCCCGCGCGGCGCCGAGGCAGCTGTAGATACTCGCCGGGTTGGCCGCGTCCAGGGCGAAGAAATGCAGCAGCCGTTCGGCGTGCAATTCGCCGTGGCGCTCCAGGTAATCGTCCAGGGTGCCGGTAATCAGCAATGGCATGGCAAGTTCATGCAGGCCATCACCACGGCCATCCTGCGGCATCAGCGACAGCGAATAACTGATGTCGAGCATCCGTGCGAGGTTTTCCGCCCGCTCCAGGTAACGCGACATCCAATACAAATCCGAGGCAGTTCTACTTAACATGGCTGGCGTCCTTCAATCCTCAACCACCCAGGTGTCCTTGGTTCCGCCACCCTGGGACGAATTCACCACCAGAGAGCCTTCGCGCAGGGCAACACGGGTCAAACCGCCGGGCACAACCCGGGTTTCGCGGCCAGACAATACAAACGGACGCAGGTCGATGTGGCGTGGAGCGATGCCGTTTTCGACAAAGGTCGGACAGGTCGACAGTGACAGCGTCGGTTGCGCGATGTACGCATGGGGCTTGGCTTTGATCCGCGCGCGGAAAGACTCGATTTCCGCCGCCGTCGCCGCCGGCCCCACCAGCATGCCGTAACCGCCGGAGCCCTGGGTTTCCTTGACCACCAACTCTGGAAGATTGGCCAGTACGTGGGAAAGTTCGGAGGGATTACGACACTGCCACGTCGGCACGTTTTTCAGAATCGGCTCTTCATCCAGGTAGAAACGGATCATGTCCGTGACGAATGGATACACCGACTTGTCATCCGCGACCCCGGTACCGATAGCATTCGCCAGCACGACGTTGCCGGAGCGGTACGACGACAGCAGCCCTGGAACGCCGAGCATCGAGTCCGGGTTGAACGCCAGCGGATCGAGGAACGCATCGTCGAGGCGACGGTAGATCACGTCGACGGCTTTCGGCCCGTCCGTGGTGCGCATGAAGACCTTGTCGTCCCGCACGAACAGATCCGCGCCTTCCACCAGCTCAACGCCCATTTCCCGCGCCAGGAATGCATGCTCGAAAAACGCGCTGTTGAAACGGCCCGGCGTCAGCACCACCACGCTGGGGTTATCGATCGGGCTGGAGCTTTTCAGGGTATCGAGCAACAGGTTCGGATAATGGTCGATGGGGGCAATGCGTTGCGCCGCGAACAATTCGGGGAACAGGCGCATCATCATCTTGCGGTCTTCGAGCATGTAGCTGACGCCGCTCGGTGTACGAAGATTGTCTTCGAGCACGTAGTACGTGCCGTCGCCATCGCGTACCAGATCGACACCGGAGATGTGGGAATAGATATCCCGGTGCAGATCGAGCCCTTGCATCGCCAACTGGTATTGCTCGTTGGCCAGCACTTGCTCGGCCGGGATGATGCCGGCCTTGATGATGCGCTGCTCGTGATAGAGGTCGGCGAGGAACATGTTCAACGCCTTGACCCGCTGAATGCAGCCGCGCTCGACGACTCGCCATTCACTGGCGGGGATGCTGCGGGGGATGGTGTCGAAGGGAATCAGGCGCTCTGTCCCTTGCTCATCACCATAGAGCGTGAACGTAATCCCGGCGCGATGAAATAACAGATCGGCCTCGCGTCGCCGTTGTGCCAAAAGTTCGTCAGGCGTTTCGGCCAGCCAACGGGCAAACTCACGATAATGCGGGCGGACCTGGCCGCCGGCATCGTACATCTCATCAAAATAGGTGCGGATCATGCCGTACTCCTTGTCACCCGGACATCTGGGCTTCGCAAAGCCCGTGCCATCGGCATAAACGCTTTGATATCAATCAGTTGGATAATCGCACTGCACGCACCGCACCAATCCTGTGCGGTAAATGCCCGCACCTGATCGCCCCCGCTTCATTGCGAAGCAATGTTGTCGTCTATCTCCAGCATAGCCAGCGTTGATTTCACTGCTCGGGAGTCGATGCGGATAATCCGCGCATTCGCTGGAAAACTGATCGTTCTTCCCTTTAGCCGCCTGCTCAGGCGGCTTTTTTGTGCCGGATTCTTGTTTCAGGGTTTTGCCAGGTACGTTTTCTGCCCCGCGAAAACGAAAACGGCCAACCCTGAGGTCAGCCGTTGCTGAGTGTTGTTACTGTTCATAAGGTTATGCGAGTAGCCCTCGTACCTCCTGCTTGACGCCCCATCCTTCGATGATGCCGCCCAAAGGCTCGACCACCGCCTCGAAATCCTGCTCAAAGTCGCCGATGCCGTCATAAGTGGCGTACATCACTTTGCTCAGTTCCAGGTACCACGCGCCGTCGTCGCGCACGCTGATTTGTGCATTCAAGGATTCACCACAGTAATGCCCCGCCGCCCTGCGCGCCCGCTCCTCGTCCGGGAAAATGGCGTAGAACTCGATGGGATGAAATCGTGAAAAGTCAAAACCGCCTTCTTTCATGCGGCGCAACACGCTGCTGCTGATGTCTTCTTGATAGGCTGTGCTCATGAAACGTCCCCCTCAGACTGATGGATAGACTTTCCGTATTCCCGGCACTCGCCACCGAATGGGGCGAGCGATGCGGCAACAACATTGCCGGTGGGAAGCAAGCATGTAGCTGACAAGACCAGACCTTAGCGATCCGTTCGCTGATCTCGCTTGCAGAGTAGCCCCAAGAGAGAGCCGCTGCCAAGGCCTGGTTGTGAATGTGACAACGTGAGTGTCAGACGGGAGTAATGCTGAGGATTTCAATGCTGTTCTGGGTTTTCAGACTTTTGACAGTCGGATCATCGGCGCGCCCTTCCAGATCGTTGAGGTCCAGTTCGGCAGCCACAGGCAGACGCCGGGCGCGAATGAGTTTCGCGGCTTGCTCGTTGTTCGGGCATTCATCGCTCTCGAACACCTCGTCAACTTGCTCACCGTGATCATCAACGAAAGTGACTTTCCACTTTTGCATCGGTGCCTCCTCGATAAAACCCGCGGATGGGTTTACCACTATCTCGACCTTGTACCCCGGCCAATCGTTCAACCGGACCCTCTCTCTATAAGTGAAGCATGAAAAAAGGGTCGCCTCCGACGTGTTTTACACCGGGGCGACCCTTTCCGACCTGCGTGCCATTAGTCGTTGCTAGGTTTGTTCACAGCCTGCAGGACGTATTGCGGCAAGGCGAAGGCGCCGATGTGGATTTCCGGGTTGTAGTAGCGGGTGATGATGCCGCTGCCGGCGTAACGCTGCTGCAGGGTTTCGCGGGACAACTTGCGATAGGCGGTATTCGTCGCGCCCCAGGCGAAGGTCATGGCGCCGCCGATGTAGGTCGGCACGGCCGCCTGATAGAAGTGCCAGTCCGGGAACAGACTGCGCAGGCGCCCCGCGGTGGTTTTGACTTCTTCGATTTGCATGAACGGCGTGCCGTTCTGGGTCACCAGAATGCCGCCTTCGTTCAGGCAGCGACGGCAGGCCTGGTAGAAGTTTTCCGAGAACAGCACTTCACCCGGGCCAATCGGGTCGATGGAATCGGAAATGATCACGTCGAATTTTTCGGTGGTGGTGGCGACGAAACGCATGCCGTCGTCGATCACCAGGTTCAGTCGTGGATCATTGAACGCACCCTTGGAGTGGTTCGGCAGGTACTCCTTGCACATGTCGACCACAGTGCCGTCGATCTCGACCATAGTGATGTGCTCGATGCTGCGGTGCTTGGCCACTTCACGCAGCATGCCGCCGTCGCCACCACCGATGATCAGCACGCGCTTGGCGGTGCCGTGCGCCAGGATCGGCACGTGGGTGAGCATCTCGTGGTAGATGAATTCATCGGCTTCGGTGGTCTGGATCACGCCGTCCAGCGCCATCACCCGGCCCATGCGCGGGTTTTCGAAAATCACCAGGTGTTGGTGTTCGGTGCGCACTTCGTGCAGCAGTTTTTCCATGCGAAAACGCTGGCCGTAGCCTTCGTAGAGGGTTTCCAGGTATTCGCTGGTTGGTGAGTTGCTCATGGGAAGTGCTCCGATGAATGCGGTGCCAACGGACGGTTACCCGCCCATGAGGGTCAATCGATCACCTCGATTGCCCGGGAAGGCGCGAATTCTACGTCGCGGAATATGACAGGTCGAACCTTGGTCAAGACGTGATCATTCGGATATCCACAGGGGAAATGTGTCGGCCTTGAGTGCGTGCTCAGATTCGCACGTTTCCCCGTGGCCCGGCGATGGCCCAGATGATCAGCCCCAGGACCGGCAGCAACAGGATCAACAGCACCCAGACGATTTTCATCCCGGTGGTGGCGCCACTTTTCAGTACGTTGATGATGGCCCAGATGTCCAGGGCAAGAATAATCAGGCCAATCAGACCGTTGAACGTGGAACCCATGGTGACGCTCCCTAAGAGTGGTATGCACTCTTAGGATAGCCGGCCATTGCGAGGGTTCCGTTTTATTAGCGCCTTGTTGGCTTCAGACGTGGATCGCCACTTTCAGGGCTTCCAGGGAGGGTCCGGCAGCAATACCGACTTTGGCGCACAACTCGAGCACGCGCGGCACGTCGTTGCCGTAGACCAGCACCGCTTGCAGTTGGTCGTCGAGCAACTGACTGAAGTTCATCAGCACGTAGCCGCCGTTTTCCTTGTTCATGCTGCTCATCTGCACCTGAATGCGATTGAGCGCGGTCAGGGCTTCGGTCTTGGCCAGTTGCTTGGGTTTAATGTTGAAATCAACGCCAGGCCCGAACGAGGCGACGATCTGGGCGAACAGGTCCATGTAGGTGTCAGACTGGAACAGCACGGTTTCCGGCAGGCTGCCCACGACCACCCACTCACCCAGCGGAATCGGGAACGTGTCGTCGTAGTTGATGTCCGGATTGGCCGTCAGAAAAGCCTCGGGATTGGCGTAGGCCTGGGACGCTTCGTCAGCGACTTTCAGGATTTCGTCATCGCTCATGCACCCGGCGCTTATTTTGCTGATGAGTTCGACGAGTGCGGCTTTCATGGGGCGGAATCCTGTAGCGAGGGAATTTTGAAGCCACGAAGGATAGCGCATTACGCCCCGCATTTCCTGTGCGCGAGCAGGGTCGGGATTGTTGACACACATCAAAGTCTGACGCACTGAGTAGCGGCAAAATACTGGCACCTTGCCGAAACTGTTTCCGCTATCAGAGAAGACCTCCATGGGTGCCTGGCTTAGCAATATCTCACTGAAATACAAATTCTGGGCGGTCAACGCCGTCGCCTTTGTCACGACCTTGTTGCTGGTGATCTATGCCGTGCAACTCGAACAACAGGCCCGCAGCCATGCCTCCCAGGCATCGGCACAAGCCCAGGCGCGACTGCTCGGCGCCTGGCCCGCCGGGCAACCTCTACCCAAAGCCGATAACGTGCTGACTTACAGTCGCGGGCAGGCACCGTTGCTGAACGGGCAGCCGGCACTGGACCTGGCCGATACCAACGGCTGGGTCGGGATCAATGCCATGCCGCTGTTTGGCGACAACCCGTTGATGGGCGCCGAAGTGTTTACGCGCACGGATGGCAATCAGGTCGCGGTGATTGCCCATGGCCCGAGCCTGACCCAAGTATTTGGTGAGCGTTTTCCCAACTATGCAGTGGCGGTAGCGATCCTGATGCTGGCGATGCTCGGCGCTTCGCAGTTATTGATCCGCTTCCTGCTCAGCCAGCTCAATACGTTGAAGGACGTCATGCTTCACGTCGAGAAAACCGGTGACCTGTCGGCCCGTGTGCCGCTGGCCTGCACTGACGAAGTCGGGCAGATGGCCAATGCCTTCAACGCCATGCAGGCCGGTTACCAGCGGGTGGTCAACACCGTTGCCAGCACCGCCCGGCAACTGGATATCGGCGCAGCGCGGATGGCGTCGAGCATGAACGAGGTGCGTCACGGCATGCTCGGCCAGCAAAGCGAAACCGATCAGGCCGCCACGGCGATCAACGAAATGACCGCCACGGTCCATCACATTGCCCAGCACGCCGGCGCCACTCGCGACCTCTCGCAAACCGCCGACACCCTGGCCGGCAGCGGGCAGCAAGTGGTGAGTCGGGTGCAGAAGTCGATTGCCGGGTTGTCCAGCGGGGTGCAGCAGACTGCCGAGATGATTCAGCGTCTGGCCGAGGACAGTCAGAAGATCAACAGTGTGGTCAGTGTGATTCACAGCATTGCCGAGCAGACCAATCTACTGGCCCTGAATGCGGCCATCGAAGCGGCCCGTGCCGGTGAAATGGGTCGCGGCTTTGCGGTGGTCGCTGATGAAGTGCGCAACCTGGCCAAGCGTGTCCAGACGTCCACCGACGAGATCACAATCATGGTTTCGGCGATGCAGGCCGGGACTCGGGACGCAGTGGACTTCATGCAGGAAAGCTCGTTCAAGGCCGACGATTGCGTGCAGCAGGCTCAGGAGGCCGGCGCAGCGTTGGCGGAAATCACCAGCGCAGTGGCGCAGATGCGCGAAAGCAATACGCAGATCGCCGTGGCCGCCGAGCAGCAGAGCCACGTGGCGGAGGAGATGAACCGGTCGATCGTGAGCATTCGGGATGTGACCGAGACCACTGTGCAGCAGACTGTGAATTCGGCGACCACCAGTCATGAATTGGCGGCGTTGGCCGGGGAATTGAGCAAGGCTATCGGGCAGCTCAAACTTTGACGGCCCCTTCGCGGGCAAGCCTCGCTCCTACAGGATTGATGTCGATCACAAATTATCGCCACGACTCAATTCTGTAGGAGCGAGGCTTGCCCGCGATGGCGTCAGACCGGTCAACATCAAATTTGACCATGACACCTATCACTTCGATAGCCAACCTTGATTCGCCGCCCGTAAGTGCCACGCCTATTCTTCAATCATGTGTTCAACATGGATCGAGGAGTACCATCATGGGCAAACGTCACCCCAACCTGCCCGCCTGGCAATGGCGAGCGTACCCGAACAATCACCAGCACCCGACCAATCGGGTGCTGCACCTGATGGCCGTGCCGCTGTTCATCGTGGCGTTTCTGCTGATTGTTTCGGGGGTATTCAGTCTGAGCTTCGCCAATGTCGCGATCGGTGTGATCGGCCTGCTCGCAGCGCTCGGCCTGCATCGCCATGGCCAGCGTCACTGATCAGGCGAAAATCGTCACCGTCTGCCGGCTCATGGCAATCAACTGACCGTCCGCGCTCCACAGCTTCGCGGCCGCATGACCGTAGCCGTCAGCGGCATGCTCGATGTCGACGAGGTATTTGCACCAGTCCAGCGTGCTCAGTTCAAGCAATGGCTGAACGAATTCGAGGGTCCAGGTCAGCGTACTGCCCATCGCCGGTTTCTTCAGGTGCGGTAACAGCGCCGGTGGCCAGGCGTCGACCAACGCCAGGATATGCGACTCGCTGACCGCCTCTTCCTTAACGTCCCCGCGCAAGCGCACCCAGCCGCCCATCTCGCGGGATGTGTTGCCAGTGAACGGCAGACCGCCGACGCTCCAGCGCATTGCCAGATGCCGCATGAATTCCGGGGTCACACCTTTGATGTAAGGCAACTCCTGGCAATCGTCCCAGTGCTTCATCTCGGGTGCCGGTTCGGCGGTTACCGCCACTTCCGACGGTCGCGAGGCGCCGAAGCTGCCCTGGACCAACGTCACCACTTGGCCCTTCTGCATCGCCCGGCCCAGCACCTGACTGACCGCTTTGCCTTCGCGCAGCACATCGACTTCAAAGCTGACCGGCACATCAGGCTCGACAGGGCCGACAAAGGTGATCGCCAGCGAACGCACCGGACGATCCGCCGGGACTTTTGCGCGCATCGCTTCGTATTGCAAGGCGGCCACCAGGCCACCGAAACTGGCACGCCCCTGAGCCCATTCGGCCGGGATAGACAGCTCCAGCGGCTGGCTGCGAACAGCGTCGAGCAGATCGGAAAAACGCATGAAAACCTCGGTGCGGGAAAAGATGAAGAGATCTTAACCAGCCTGCGAGGACGGCACAGCGCTTATTCCGGCCAAAGAGGCGGACAGATAGGCCGGATAGTACCGCCGCCCCTTGTAATTGGATGGACTCGCCCAAGCCGAGGCGTCAATGCGCCACGGTGGCAGTCTAAACAGCCAACGACAGCGAGGGCGAGTCCATGAAAAAGCATACTTCGATTGATCAATCCCTGTCTTCTTCCGATTTGTCGGCCTGCACAACTGTGGCGGTCGATCTGGCCAAGCAGGTCTTTCAGGTCGCCGGTGAAGACGTCTTCGGCCAGGTGCACTACGAGCGACGGATCAAGTCGCGCGAGGCGTTTTATGAGTTTCTCCGCCAGTTGCCGCCTCATGTCGTGGTTCTGATGGAGACCGGTCCGGGTGCTCAAGCCTGGGCCCGGCAGTTGCAAGAGCAAGGCAATCTGGCGCGGATTCTTCCAGCCGGTTTGGTGGCCACCCATCGCAGCGGGCCTAAAAATGATCGCAACGATGCGCTGGCGATTCTGCGGGCTGGTCGCGATGAAAAGATCTACGCAGTGCCGGTCAAAAGCGTTGCGGCGCTGGCAATGCAGGCGTTGCATCGCGCCCGCCAAGGCTATGTGCGTCGACGCACGGCGGTGAGTAATCAGATGCGCGGCCTGCTGCTCGAGCACGGCGTGGCCTTGGCGCAGGGCGATGTTGCGATCAGCCAGAAAATTCCGCGGGTACTGGAAGATGCCACCCAGCCGGTGCCGGGCCTGCTGCGTGAACTGATCGACGAACTGTTGGCCGAGTGGCGCCATTTGGGCGAACGCATCAGCGTGCTGACGGGGCGCCTGGAAGTGGCCGCCAACGCCGACATGACGGCGAAGCGACTGATGACTGTGCGCGGCATCGGCCCAGTCACTGCCACGGCACTGGTGGCCAAGGAAACCAAGCCTGAGCGATTTCCCAATGCCCGCAAGTTTGCCGCGTACTTTGGCATGGTGCCTGACCAGCACAGCAGCGGGCAGACGGTCCGGCTGGGGGACATGACCAAGCGAGGCGATGTTTATTTACGCAGCCTGATGATCCAGGGAGCTCATGCGGTACTGCAACAACTACGACCTGATTCCCAGCAACCCGATGACCGCCGCTTGTTGCGCTGGATGAGCCGACTGGGCCGTAAGGAGGCTGCGGTCAGGTTAGCCAACCGCAACCTGCGAATCGTCTGGGTGCTTCTACAGAATGACCAGACTTATCGTCGCCAGGCTGGTGATGGCCAGCAAGCGACGATGAGCCACTGAGCGACAGAGTTCTGCCACCGAGGTACTAACTGTCCGGCCCTTTGCTGAAAAAAAATTGACCCCAGGTAAGACCGGCGTGGATTGATGCCTTAGCTGCTACTGGCCTTCGAGGCCTGACTGTAATCGGCATACCACGAGCTCTTCCAATTTTGGCCAGAAGCCGAAGACGGTTTCCTCGAATAGGCCTAATACATAGATGCAACGGGGCGGCGGTTTTTCAAAAGCGGGTAGACAGTGGGGGCGAGTCCATACATAGCAGCTGCCGAAGGCTGCGTTCGGCTGCGCAGCAGTCGTAAAACCTGCCAATTCGATTTTACAGCTATCACCGAGATAACCGGATTAGCGACTGCTGCGCAGCCGAACGCAGCCTTCGGCAGCTGCTACATAGCTCTAATATGTGGTGGTTTCAGGATTTGAAACAGGCGGCACTGAGTTTGTCGAGGACGCGGTCGGCGCGGTCTTCGGCCTTGGCCATGGTGGTTGTCCAGATTGCGACGCAGGGCTGCAAATCGGCCTCCTGTTCGGACCGGGCCAGCCATTGCCAGCAATCGTGCCAATCGCCCAAAGCACCCTGGGCCGATTTGAGTCCGGGCAGCGCCGGTTTCGGCAATCGATCAAGCTCGGGATAGGCTTCGATCCCATAGCGCACACGCTTGATCAGCAAGCGCAAACGATGACGATCATGGGCAGGATCGTGCAGGGCCTTATCGAGTTTTTTCCATTGGTTGGCCAGACGTTTTTCGATGCGCTGACGCAAGCCCTTGAGCAAGCCCTGACGCTGGGAGGCCCGCAAAAAACGCGGAAAGGCGTCGAGGATCATCAGCAACTGCGCCACTTCAGGACTTGCCGCCACCGCCGGATAAGCCTTGGCCATTTGCGCCATGCGCCGATGGGCAGCCTCGGGTTGGTCATGCTGGAGCAAGTACGCCGCCAGCACTTCGCGATCGCGCAACGGCGTGGTCAGGTCGCCGACCCGGGACGCCGCCGCTTCCAGCTGTTCGACCCCGGGTAAGCCGCGCAATGGCCGCAGCAGACTGCGCAAACGGCGAACCGTGGTGCGCAGATCGTGCAACGCTTCAGGGTCGGTGCAGGCACTCAAGCGTGCCTGACAGGCCAGCAGACGAACTTCCAGGCCCACGACATGAGCCACCAACCGATCAATCAAGGCAGACATCGCTTGCTCCCTGAATCGAATTCCCCCAATTGCCTACATCATGCCTCAACGGCCCGCGCGTGACTCACGAATATAGAAGCGCGCCTTCTCGGCCTTCTTGGCGCAGCCTTCGAACGCTTCGAATTGCTGCTGGGTCTTGGCGCCGGTCAACAGCGACAGCGCCTTGGAGTAACTGACATTCCCGGCGAAACCTTCAGCCTTGGCCAGGTCCAGCTCATGCCACGCGGCATCGATCCCGTTGGCGCAGCTGTCACGATAAGCGGTTTTGCCGGCGCAACCGGCGAGTGCCAGGGCAATCAATGGCACACAGATCCAGGTTTTCATCACTCACACCTCAAAAATAGGTCAACAGTCGTGCAGTTAAGACGGTCTGGCGCGTGAAAAGTGCCTTGGTCCCACCGCGGAAACTTTAGCGCTCGCGAGAATACCCATCTGCCGCCACGGAGTGTCGAAAAAACGACGCACCCGCCTCACGAAACGACCTTAGCGATTGAAGCGCGCCCCTCGATGGGTGCATTGTTGAACCTTGTCAGACGAGGGCGATTCATGAAAAAGCGTGTCGCACTGGTGCTGGGCTCAGGTGGAGCCCGGGGCTATGCCCATATCGGTGTCATTGAAGAGATCGAGCGGCGTGGCTACGACATCGCCTGCATCGCCGGTTGCTCCATGGGCGCGGTGGTCGGCGGGATTTATGCCGCCGGCAAACTCGACGAATATCGCGACTGGATCGAAAGCCTGGACTACCTCGACGTCTTGCGGCTGGTGGACGTCAGTTTTCGCTTGGGCGCGATTCGCGGGGAGAAGGTTTTCGGGCAGATCCGCAAGATCGTCGGCGAGATCAATATCGAAGACCTGCGCATCCCTTACACGGCGGTGGCGACCGACCTGACCAACCAGCAGGAAATCTGGTTCCAGGAAGGCTGCCTGCATCAGGCCATGCGCGCCTCGGCGGCGATTCCCAGCCTGTTCACCCCGGTAATGCAAGGCAATCGCATGCTGGTGGACGGCGGCATCCTCAACCCTTTACCGATCGTGCCGGTGGTGTCGAGTCATTGCGACCTGATCATCGCGGTCAACCTCAACTCCACCAACCAGCGCCACTATCAATTGCCGGTGATCCAGCGCCCGGCGGCGTTCAAGAGTCGTTTCGACAGTCTGATCAACTCACTCGGTTCAAAATTGCCATTTCGCCGCAAACAGGCGGAACAATTGCTGCTGCTGGAGAAGGAAGCGTTGATGGCAGAAGCGGCCGAGATCAACCCGTGGATCGAATCCGCCGAACCCGAAGCCCAGCAACCGGCAGCCGCCCCAGAACGCGCGGGCGCCCCGAAATCTGCGACAGGCTCGTTCATCATCGACAACGTCGGCCCGGCCTCTTTGCTGGACCTGATCAACCAGAGTTTCGAGGTGATGCAAACCTCATTGGCTCAGTACAAGATCGCCGGTTATCCGCCGGATATCTTGATCAACGTGCCCAAACGGGTGTGCCGGTTTTTCGAGTTCTATAAAGCGCCGGAACTGATCGCGCTGGGGCGGGAGATTGCGCGGGATACGATGGATCGGTATGAGAATGAGCGGGATTCCTGAGATTCTTGAGTGAAGCAACTGGCCTCATTGCGGCATAGGTATCTACACGTCTCTAAAGTCTTCGGCTGGCCCTTACCGGCTGCGAGCGTTTCATTTGTCGATCAGACAGATGGACCAAAAAGTCCCTTGTTTGCTCGGAAAACTTACCCTTTGCCCGCATCAGACGCCCACTTACTGCACACGCCTGACTCGCTCATTTGCAGGCGATCAGCCTTGCTGTGGCGGTGCATATAATTGAGCCGAGACCAATCGTGCATGACCATTGCGTAATCATCGCAGTTATCGCGACAACCCTCGTGGGCCAGCTAGATACCTATGCCGCGATGGGGGTCTCGAACTCACTCCATCAACCGCGCCGTGCCGAACAACCTGACCCGACTCAACTCGCCGTCTTGTTCTTCCAACAAAATCGGCGCCGTACCGCCGGGCATCACCACCTTCACTTCCCCGGCACTGACCCAACCCACCCGCCATGCGGCGCAAGCCACCGCACTGGCGCTGGTGCCCGACGACGCCGTCGGACCTTCTGCGCGTTCAAATACCCGCGCGACGACTCGCCCTTCAGACTCAAGCATCGCCCATTGCAGATTGACGCCAGCAGGACACGGTTCCCCTGCCCCGGTCGGCATGGCGTAAGCGATACGCGTCAGCCCTTTGGACAACCCCGGCTCGCGCATCTGCTCATTGCTCGGCAATGCAGCGACGTTATCTAAAAGTGTCACGCAATGTGGATTGCCGATGCGCACGAACTGGCTTCGAGACCCTGCGGGATCAAGTGATGACAACGCCAGCACATGGCTGACCTCGCGACCGTTCAGCACCTCCTTCGCAACCCCTCGGGCACCCACCGCCGCCGGCCCGAACGACGGTTGCCCGAGATCCAGCCAGAACCCCTGCACGTCATCGACCTGCGCCGGCTTCACCGATGTTTCCACCGGCGAAACAGCATCCGTCTTGTCGTGATGAACCCTGAGCAAACAAGCGTTCTCGCTCGGCAGCAGTCCTTGCTCGCTCAGGGCCTGAGAGAAAATTGTCAGCCCATTGCCGCTGCGCTCAGCCAGGGTACCGTCAGTGTTGACGATCAGCAGATCGAAGGGTGGCGCCGCTTGAAACGGACCGACCAGCAAGCCATCGCAGCGATGGTCCTTGCTGCCGGACGGTTGTGTACCAGGCGCCCAGCCGCAGAACGCCTCGATGGCCGGCAGCGCCCATGCCTCGCGGGTTTGCGCTGCCGGATCGGCCCGCTCAGGTAAATCGATACCCGCACCGCGCGCGGCCTCGGGCGCTACAACCGCGTAGATATTGCCTCGAGCATCGTAAAACGGCGTCATGGATCGGTCCTGAAATCAGCCAGAAAAGAACCTGTACTTTAGGGGCTCCCGGAAGAAGACCGCAACGATCCGGTTATTTAACCCCCCGCTTCTTATCGCAAAACAATTACTGCAACCTGCCAGTTGTGACATCAGACAGCCCATCCAACTGCTGCAAGGCTTTCACTGGTACTCCAGTCGCAACACCCCGAAGAAATGGTATGCGGTACTGGAGGGTACGGCCGGTCAGATCGGACGGGACGGGTTCACCACCATCTGGATGCTGCCGAATTCATCAATCTGCGCGACCATTACGGTACCCAGGGTCTGCGCTTCGATTTTGTCAGAGGCTATGCACCGGAGAACGTTAATCGTTGGATGAACACTTGTTTGGTAATCAGCAGTTTTGTGTCGGCGAAATGTGGAAAGGTCCCAAGGAATATGCCGAGGGTGATCGGGGCTATAACGCCAGCTGGCAGGACGCACTCAAGGATTGGTCCGATCGTTCACGCTGCACCGTGTTCGACTGGGTCGCGACACGCTGTCTGATATGCAAGGATGCTCCTCTGCCATTGTCAGCAACCCGCAACGCCAAGGATTTTTCATGACTGCCCTCAACACACCTGCGCCCGTCATCCCCGGACGCCTGGAGCAAATGTCCACGCGCATCGCCTTTTTCATTGCCGGTTTAGGCATCGCTGCGTGGGCGCCACTGGTGCCCTACGCCAAGGCTCGGGCCGAGCTGGATGAAGGGACGCTCGGTTTGCTGCTGTTGTGCCTGGGGGTGGGGTCGATTCTGGCGATGCCGATGGCGGGGATGCTGGCCACGCGTTTCGGCTGTCGCCGGGTGGTGAGCGCCGGGGTGTTGCTGATCTGTGCGGCCCTGCCGATGTTGGCGACGGTGTCGACGATTCCGGCGTTGATTGTCGCGTTGTTCATGTTCGGCGCGGGCCTTGGCACGGTGGATTCGACGGTGAACCTGCAAGCGGTGATCGTCGAACGGGCCAGCGGCAAGACCATGATGTCGGGCTTTCATGGGCTGTTCAGCCTTGGCGGGATTGTCGGTGCGGCGGGCGTTAGCGCCCTGCTCGGCTTCGGGGTTTCACCGTTGGGGGCAACGCTGGTGGTGATCGTGATGCTGCTGATCGCCCTGTTCAAGGCCGCACCGCACCTATTGCCATACGGCAGCGAAAGTTCGGGGCCGGCGTTTGCCGTTCCCCATGGCATCGTGTTGTTCATCGGCGGGATGTGTTTCATCGTGTTCCTCGCCGAAGGCGCGGCACTCGACTGGAGCGCGGTGTTTCTGGCACAGGAGCGGGGAATCGACACAGCGTATGCGGGGCTGGGTTATGCAGCGTTTGCGTTGACCATGACCGTCGGGCGCTTGACCGGTGATGCGATCGTGCGTCGCCTCGGCGTTACGCGGGTGATTGTGTTTGGTGGTTTGACGGCCGCGGCGGGCCTGTTTGTGGCGACCTTCGCACCGAGTTGGGAAGCGGCGCTGGTAGGTTATGCATTGTTGGGGGTTGGCTGCTCGAACATTGTGCCGGTGCTGTACACCGCGGTGGGCAAACAGACGGTGATGCCCGAAAGCATCGCCGTGCCGGCCATTACCACGCTGGGGTATGCGGGAATTCTTGCGGGGCCTGCGTTGATCGGGTTTATCGCCCATGGCAGCAGTTTGAGTTTTGCCTTTGGGTTGATGGCGGTGTTGCTGGTGGCGGTGGCCATTGGCGGGAAGGTGTTGAAAGTCTGAATTGTGGCGAGGGGGCAAGCCCCCTCGCCACAGGTCTATCAAAACCCGACGCTGGCCTGCACAAAGAACGTGCGCGGTGCGCCGACGTACATCCCCGAGTTGTTGTCGCTCGATCGGGTGAAGTACTGCTTGTCAAAAACGTTCTTCACCCCCGCGCCGACTTTCAGGTTCGACAGCTGTTCGCCGAAGTCATAGCCGCCGCGTACGTTCCAGGTGACGTAACCCGGGATGTCGCCGTACTGGCCGTCCGCGGTACCTTCGGTGATGTAGTTGCCGCTGAAACTGCCATCAGCGTTCACTGCCACGCCCGGTGAGCGCTGCTTGGACTGGGCAAAGGCATCGAGGTTGTAGGTCCAGCGATTGATGTCGTAACGCAGGCCGGCAGTCGCCACCTGACGCGAATAGAACGGCAGGTCACGGCCCTTGAAACCTGGGATCTCGCCTTCATAAACGGCGCGGGTGTAGGTGAAGCCGGCGTTGGCGGTCAGGCCGTCGAGCCGTGGGTCCAGTGCCACCATGTCGTAATGCACCGAGGCTTCAAGGCCCTGGTGCGTGGTCGCGCCGAGGTTGGTCCAGCCCGCATCGTTGCTGATGTACTGCAACTCTTTATCAAAGTCGATGTAGAACAGCGTCACTTCCCCGCCCCACACATCATTGTTGTAGCGCGTGCCGACCTCGTAGGTCTTGGCCTTTTCCGGCTCCAGGCCATTGGCGGTGTTGTCACCCGTGCCACCCTGGCCGAGCTGGAAATACTGCAGGCTGCCGAACGAGGTTTCGTAGTTGGCGAACAGTTTCCAGGCATCGGAGATGTGATACATCACGCTCAGGGCCGGCAGTGACTCGTTGCTTTCAATGCTGCGGTTCTTTTCCAGCACGGGTTTGCCGGCGGTGTCGAGTACCGGGCGGTCATGCCAGTCGGTGCTGATGTGTTCAAAGCGGATGCCGGGGGTGATGGTCCAGTTACCGACGTCGATTTTGTTATCGACGTACACCGAGTTGGCTTCAGTGCCGCCGGTGCGGTCCTGATAGACATGGCCATCCGAGCTCTTGGTCGCGACCGGCTCGTTGTTGACCAGCGCCAGGCGGCTCGCCTCTTCGTGCATGCCTTCCTTGAGGTAGCGATAACCGACACTGACTTCCTGGGTGGTCGGGCCGACATCAAACACACGGGACACCCGCGGTTCAATCCCGAAGGTGTAGTAAGTACGCGGGAACGAGCCGAGGGTTTTCTGATCGCGAGCAGCGATGTTGCTGCCACGGAAGCTGTCGGAATAGTAAGTCAGCACTTCGGCCTGAGTGCGGTCGTCGATCTGCCGTGCCCACTTGAACGAGACGTCCTTGCGGCGTCCGCTGAAGTTGTCGTTGTTGCGATCGGACTGAAACGGATCGGCGTCGAACTGCGCCTGGGTCAGGCCGCCGGGCATGTCGGCGCTGGCGTCGTAGTAGTGAAAATTGAGGCTGAAATCGTCCACATCGGTGGGTGCCCAGTGGGTCTTGAGGATCACGTCTTCGATGTCGTTGCCGTTGTTGCGCTCACGGTAACCGTTGCCGTTCACGCCCGAGTACAACAGCGCCATACCGATGCCGTTGTCTGCGGTGCCGCCAAGAAACGCCGTATCGATGTGCTTCCAGCCACCGTGCTGGGAGGTTTCCAGGGTGGAGCCGATTTCACCGGTGGCTTTTTCCGGAATCGCGCGAGTGACGAAGTTGATCACGCCACCGACGTTCTGCGGCCCGTAACGCACGGAACCGGCGCCGCGAACCACGTCGATGCTGTCGAGGTTGCCGGAGGAAATCGGTGCCATGGACAACTGCGGCTGGCCGTACGGGGCGAAGGCTGCCGGCACGCCGTCAATCAACACAGTGGAGCGTGGCGACAGGCGTGAAGTCAGGCCACGCACGCCGACGTTCAGGGAAATGTCGCTGCCGCCGGTGCCATTGGCCTCTTGCACTTGCACACCGGGCACGCGCTTCAACACGTCGCCGACGTTCATCGCGCCCTGCTCGACCATCGCCTCGCGGCGAATCACCGTACGCGCGCCGGGGTGGTTCTGCACCACGGCGGCATCGGCGTCACCCAGCCAGTCGCCGACCACTTTGATGTCGGTCACGCCCAGTTCCAGCGGGCCGTTCGCAGCAGAAGGCGGTGCTGGCATCAACGTGACCGAACCTTCATCGATCTGGTATTGCAGACCGCTGCCTTGCAGCAGCTGGCGCAACGCGTCTTCTGGCGAGAGGTTACCGTCCACCGCAGGGGCCCGTTTGCCGGCGACCAGCTCAGGGCTGAAGAACACCTGCAGCGAGGTTTGCTGGCCCAGTTGACTCAGGGCCTGACCCAGGGGTTGCGCCGGGATGTGAATCGCGTCGGCGGCAAAGACCTGGGGCAGCGCCGTGCAGACGGCCAGGGCGAGAGCGAGGTGCAACCAAGAAGATCTGTTGTTTTTAGCGGTGGATTTTTTCACGTCGAACGTAGTCCTGTGGATCGCAAGAGTGTGCGCTTGTTAATGCAAACCAGTTGCAGCTGGACAAGAAGACGATGAACTCGAAAAAAACCTGAATCTATTTTGAAATTATTTCCTGACTGCCGTCATCGAGGGTGCGCACGGCTACCGGCAGAATGCTCGGCAAGGCCTTGAGCAACGCGTCGGTGTTGTCGGATTTGAACACGCTGGTCAGGCGCAGATTGCCCACGTTGTCGTTGCCGACGGTGAGCGGTTTCTCCCGATAGCGCGAGACTTCCTCGGCGACGTCGCTAAGTCTGGCGTTGTTGAACACCAGTTTGCCGCTGCGCCAGGCGGTCAGCTCGGCAGGATTGACCGCGTAGGCGGCCGCGACGTTGCCTTGTGCATCGATGTGCGTGCCGAGGCCGGCAGTCAGGCTGATGAAATCGCTGTCCAGCGCTGTACGGCCCTGAACCTTGACGGTGCCCTGCTCCACCGCGACCCGGGTTTGGGCGGTGTCACGGCGCACATCAAAACGGGTGCCGGTGACCGTGACCTTGCTGCTGCCCGCCTCGACCACGAAGGGCCGCCGGGTGTCGTGCTCGACGCTGAACATCGCTTCGCCCTGGATCAGCTCGATGCTGCGACGGTCGTTTTCATAGCGCACCTGAACGCGGCTGCGGCTGTTCAGGTCGATCACCGAACCGTCCGGCAACGCCACATGACGTCGCTCACCCAGCGCAGTGGAAAATTCGGCGGTGTAGATCGTCGGAGGATTCAAGCCGCTGAACAGCCCCAAACCGAGCGCGACGGCCAACACACCGGCGGCCACCGCATAACGCATCAGCGGGCGGCGCTTGCTGCGCGCCGGCACGGTTTCACACAAGGCTTGCAGACGCGCCGCCGGCAGCAAATCAGCCGCCGTCCACACGCCCTGCAATAACTGGAATTCGTCGCGATGCTGAGGGTGTTCGTCCAGCCAGGCTTCGAAATGCCGAGACTCTTCGACATTCATCGCAGGTTCCTGCAAACGCACAAACCAGCACGCCGCAGCGTCGCGAACCGTTGTTTGCCCGCACGCACAATCACGAGTATCCATCATGGAAGTTCCTGTTTGGCTGGGGAGGAGAAGGCACGGCCGATCATGACTGCAGTCCGTCAAGGCGGTCACGCAGATGCCGCAGCGTGCGGATCATGTACTTTTCCACCATGTTCTTGGACAGCCCCAGGCGGTCGGCGATTTCGGCCTGAGTCAGGCCTTCGATCTTCTGCCAGACAAACACTTTGCGGCAATTGATCGGCAGCTCGGTGAGCGCCCGTTCGATGGAGTCCGCCAACTGGATCGCATGCATGAAATGCTCCGGGTCGCCGGACGACGACACACTGTGATCGATCGCCTCCGACGCCATCGCGCCCCGCCGATCCTCACGCCGATAACCATCCACCGCGATGTTGCGTGCGGTCTGGTGCAAATACGCCCGAGGTTGTTCCACCGTCGCCGAATCGGACTCAAGCACCCTCACAAAGGTGTCGTGGGCCAGGTCCTCGGCCTGCTGACGATTTCTCAGGCGACGGGTCCAGGTCCCGACCAACTCTTCGTAGTGCTCGAAAAAGCCGTGTCTGGGGGGCAGCTTGGGGGTCATTGCGGTGTGCTGTGGGGATAAGGCGTGAATAGTAATGCTTCCTATTAACTGGAAGCAATGAATTCCAATGCCTGGGGTACCGGCGGCGAATCATGAGGCCATGACCGGTCTCGAACGAGACGGTCGAAGGCCCGCGATAACCATCGCGGGCCGTGTTACCGAGTCAACGTGTGGTGGTTACATCCAGTTGGCCGCCAGCACAGGCTGCAATACCTGTTGCTCGGCAGCACCGAAGGTCATGGTCGCCGGTGCCGCCGGCGCGAACGCCGCCATGGCCTGGACCAGGTGTTCGACATCATTGCCCATCAACCGATGGCGGTCTCCGGTCATGATGTCGCGTGGACGCTCAGGGGTACTGGCATACCAGTTATGCAGCGTGACCTCCTGCTTGCTGCCAATGACCGAGATCTGCAGGTCCTGCCCTTCGTGCTGGAACCACAGACGATCGGGACTGATGTCTTTGCCGAACACCAACTCTCCCATCCCGCCGCTGAACTCAATGTCGTTGACTCCGTGCCCGACTTCCACTGTCGGCATGTTGCCGCTGACCAGCACCTTGTTATTGCCATCCCCCAGTTTCACCGTGGTGAAAGAGCCGGAGTCGGTAATGGTGTTATTGCCATGGCCGACGGTGAGTTTGTTGACGTCACCTGTCACAACGTTATTGCCGTTGCCCAGGGTGATATCTCCCCGGCGGCCCGTCACGTTCACCTTGTTGTCACCGTTGCCGGCAACCACTTTGGCATTCGAGGCCTCGACGTTGATGGTCTTGCTCTCGTCACCCAGCGTGACATCGGCGAAGAAGCCTTTGACCGTCATGACGTTGGGGTCGGTGGCGGGCGGCAGAGGGTCCGCTGTCGAAGGTGTTGAACCGCCACGGATTCTGTCTCGAATTGATGCAAACGTGGTGTCTGCCGTTGATGCGGCCCCGCCGAACGTGTCATCAAACTTCAGCCGAGGATCTTGCGCACCGATGACGTCAGGAACGGTTACCGGTCGACGAGTCGGGAGATCAAGGTCTCGATGAGCGATATCGACCGTCGGGATATCCGGGATGACAATCGGCCGTGGGCTCGGAATATCAATCGGCGTGCGCCCAGCCACATCACGTCCGACCGGGCCGATGTCTGGCACTTTCGACGGTTCCAGCGAACCGACACCGCGCTCGGCGAGAATCTGCTCGATGGTTTTGCGTTCAGGGACCGTCGTCGCACCGCGATTCGCATCACGCTCGGCAAGGATCTGCTCAACAGTTTTACGCTCCGGCACTTTCGGGTTCAGGTCGACACCGCGTTCTGCCAGGATCTGCTCGATCGTCTTGGTCTCCGGCAACTTGAAGACCGGAATCGTGACTGACGGTCGCAGGACCGGGTCGGGAACGACAATGGTCGGATGCAGATCAATCGGCGGCAGCGGTCCGACCACCACAGGTTTGTCGATGCCAGGGCGATCGATAATCGGCGTCAATGTACCCGGCACGGTGATCGTTGGCGGCACGACCACTGGCGGCACCGGTCCGACCGGCGTCACCACAGCCGGCGCATGATCGGCAAAAAGGAAGTCCGAAGCGCTGACCTGTGCCACATCCAGCGCATCCAGATACAACAGCTTGGTGTTCGAATCGCTGCGCGTCACGTACACACCATGAATCTGCGTCAGGCCATTGAAGGTGGCGCGGTTCTGGTGTTCGACGGTCAACTGGCTGAAATCGGTGACGCCGGTCTGGCGCAGGTCGATCTTGTCGACGCCATGCCGGAACCCGCGCAAGGCGTTGCTGTAATCCTTGGCGCCGGGTTGAGCCGACACCACAAACACATCCGACGTTGCGCTGTCATGGCTGTAGATCGTGCCGTTCAGCGAGGCCACGGTTTTGCCCTGAGCGTCGCTGCTGTACATCACGCCTTTACCGCCACCGTTGAGCACCACGGTGCCCAGGCCTTCTTGCGGCTTGACCGCCGAAGCATCGCTGTTGACGTAAGCCGTCGGCGCCACAAAGCTGTCCTGGAACTTGAAGTTCGCTGCGGTGATGCCAGCGAGTGCCAGATTTTTCAGGACGATGCTCTGGCCCTTGCCCAGATCAACCTTGACGTCCGCCCCCTGCTGCGTCAGCTGCAGATCGGCGAATTTCTTTCCGGCAAACCCCACCAGATCGACGATTTCGCCACGGGCAGCTTCGAAGTTGCTGATGGTATCGCTGCCCGCGTCACGGCGATGGACCACAAAAAAGTCCTTGCCCGCACCGCCCGTCAACGTGTTGTTGCCACGCCCGCCGTCGAGCAAGGCATCGGCCTTGCCGGCCACCAGCGTGTCGTTGCCATCGCCGGTGACAATGTTCTGAATGCCCGACGGATTTTTCACCGTCAACGCCGCGCCGCCGATGCTGGCGACACCGGTCAGCAGGTTGACCGAGGTGTCCCCCGAAACAGCCGCCGCATTAAGGGTATTACGCCCGCCCGCCACGCCATTGACCGCGTCATCCAGCACCGCACGGTTGGCCTGCCCGACCACCGATTTGAGGTATTCGTCGGTGTAGAAATAGGTGTCGTCCGAGGTGGTCTTGCTGCCGTACAAACGCAGCGACCAAGTGTTGAGTGTGACCGGCAGACCGGAAGCCGAATCGGTCACCTGCAACGTCCAGTTACCCGCCGAGCGCTCACCGAAGTCATGGGTCGACATGAAGGTGTACTTGAACGACCCGGACTGCGTGCTGCCGACGTCGGTTGCACTCGCGCCCGGCATGCCATCCGGGACTTTGCCCTGACGGTTGAGCAGGATGCTCTGCGTGCCATCGGGAGAAATCAGCTTGAGCGTCAGATCGCCAAGACGGCCAACCTGAGCGTCGAAATCGATCTCGACGTGTTCGACATTCAGACCGGCATTCATCGCGATGGACGACGTCAGCGTCGCACCCGCCGCCAACGGTTT
This sequence comes from Pseudomonas sp. MDT1-16, assembly GCF_054898115.1. NCBI lineage: Bacteria > Pseudomonadati > Pseudomonadota > Gammaproteobacteria > Pseudomonadales > Pseudomonadaceae > Pseudomonas > Pseudomonas sp. MDT1-16. Next base: position 2,203,999 of record NZ_CM142717.1, on the reverse strand, counting down.
CCCGAGGGCACCGCTGGAAGCTCTATAGACGTATTCGTTGGCGCCGGTGCTTTGGGTCATCCAGGCTTCGGACAACCGAACGGCGGCGCGCGCATCGACTTCACCAAAGCCATAGTCGTTGCTGGTGTGCATACCGCCACCGTTCCAGCCGTGGGCGGCGTTATCGCTCCATTGGGTGGACGGGTCGTTGATCTTGCGCGCCGACAGCGCCAGGATTTGCTGCACATCGCGATAACCCAGGTTCGGGTTGGCTTCCAGCATCAGCGCGACGATACCGGAAACGATCGGCGCGGCAAAACTGGTGCCTTGCATGCTGGTGTAGTCGTTGCCGAAGGTGGAACCGCGTTCGGTTTCCAGCATGTGGCTGGTGGACACGACATTGCTGCCCGGCGCCGAGACCAGAAGGCTCGCGCCCGGGTTGGAGAACGGTGAAGAGCCGATCTGCAAGGTCGACAAATCGCCCTGTGCGTTGATCGCGCCGACTTCCACCGAAAAGCGATTGTTGTTGGTTAGCGACCCCTGGGCATTGCCGCCGGTTGCACGGCTATTGCCGCCCGCTGCGACGATGATCGTACCCAATCCGCCACGGCCGTTACTCGCCGCGTACTGCGCATTCATGCTCAGGGCCGTGGCGGTTGTGAACGTGCCGTCCTGAAAACTGCTGAGGGCGAAGTCATTGGTGAAACCCCAGCTGTTGTTGGCAATGTCAAAACTGACCATATGCCCCAGCCCCGCCAAGTCATCGCCCTTACCGGCCAGGTAGTAACCGCCCAGCGTCGCGCCGTAGGCGACGCCCACGCCGCCGATGCCATTCTTGGCCCCGACCATGACACCCGCCACCATCGTCGCGTGGTTGGACACCAGACCCGGCAAGGTGCCATTGGTCTGCTGCGTTTGCAGCCAGGCCTTGTCGACATTCGGCGCAAGGTCGGGGTGGGCGATATCAAAGATTTCCGGCGCGGTGGCGAACTGGCCACCCGGCTCGAACTGACCGATGCGTACGCCCTTGCCGGTGTAGTCCTTCCAGACCGGCAGCACGTTGGTATCGCTCAAGTACCATTCCTGAGCCGCCAGCGGATCAAGCGGCACTTCCGGCGTCAGCAACGTGACACCGGCCCGCATCGGTGCGGTCTGCCCGCTACTGAGGTCCACCACCGACGCCGAAAGATTGCCGGATGCATCGGCCACACCGTATTTGAAGCTGATCAGACCGGTGTAACGCGCATCCGGGGTAAACAGCACATCGCCCTGGGCGGTGAGACTGACCGAGCCGCCGACCGCGTCACCCACGTTGGCAATATGCAGCGCGCCCTGACTATTGAGGCGCTGATCGTTGGCCAACAGGCTGTCGGCGCTGATCATATGCACCTGCGTGCGATCGAAGGCCTTGCCAGCCTTGTCGAGCGTGAGCACATCCGCCACTGGCATCGCGTTCGGGGTCAGCAGATCTACAGCCGAAATGTCCGAGAAGTTGAGCTTCTGGATGTTGGTCAGCGTGACCGTGCCATCACGCCCGGCGACCTTGTCGGCCACTTCATAACCGGTCGCGGTGCGAGTGATCCGGTAGTCGCCATGGTTGCCGTGCAGCGTCACCAGGTTGATCCCGCCGTCACCGTCGATGGTCGCGTTGCCGTGGCCGACTTCGATGATGTCGTTGCCGGCACCGCCGTAAATTTTATCGGCACCGCCACCCGCATGGATGATGCTGCCGGCTTCGGAGGCGTAAATGGTGTCGCCCTGTGGCCCGGCATAAATCACCGCTTTGCCACTGCCGCCGATGATGGTGTTGTGGCCAGTGCCGCCGACCAATACGTCGTTGCCTGACCCGCCCACCAGGGTCGAATTGCCGGAGCCGCCCTTGATGAAGGCACTGCCGGTGCCGCCGCTCATGATCGTGTCGTTGCCGCCACCCCCTTCGGCGATGGTCAGACCGGCGCGGGCCATGTTCAGCACCACCCCTTTGTCACCGACGATGATCGCCGTGTCATGACCGCCATTGCCGTGGATGTTCACCGGATTGTCCGAGGCACTGATGACAAATACGTCATCGCCCACGCCGCCGTTATAGGTGTTGCTGCCCGCACCGCCCACCAGCCAACCGCCAGCAGGCGCCGCGATCAAGGTGTCGTCGCCGCTGCCGCCATACAAATTGTTCACGCCCAGTTTTGCCGCATCCAGGGTTTCACCCATGGTGCTCTGGCTGGCATACGCGCTAGTGGTTCTGCTGTTGATGCCACTGGTGGTCGAAGTCACTCGCGTACCGGTGCCCTGACTGGTCAGGGTATTGCTGACCGGATCGCCAAGGAAATCCACCGCCAGCGCTTCCTGGCTTTTGCCATTGATGGTGAACGAACCGGTGGCGAGCACCCGGTTGCCGTCACGCATTTCAGCTTGAGTAGACGTCGCCGCGCGCACGTTGATCTGGGTGATGCCCAACTCGGTCAGCGTCTTGAGCTCACCAGCATCGACTTTCGCGTCATGCGTACCGTCAACCCAGACCCGCAACTTGCTCCAGATCGGATCGCGTTGATCGATCACGCCATCCTTGTTCGCGTCTTCACTGGCCAATGCCGCGAAACCGTCCTTGAACCGCGTCTCGCCAGCAGCGCCGTTGACGCCAGCCTTGCCACCGTAATACTCGGAGAACATCTGGCTGACGTCTTTGATCTGGCCACTGCCATCGTCGATCACCAGCATGCCGGTGCTGCGATCCGCCCAGCCGCTGCGCTTGACCGTACCGCTGTGGTCGGTATCAAACAGCACACCGTCGCGGATGTCGGTCATGTGCACGCCATTGCCGGTCAGATCCAGCAACAGCGGGTCAACGTAAGTGTTGAACGTCGACATCGCCGACAAACCGTTCAGGGTCACGGCATTGCGCAGACTGAAATCCGGTTTGGTACTGTTTGGGGCTTGGTAGAAATTCGACAGATAGGTATTGGGCCGAGCGTTGGGATCGAGTTGCATTTCACCCGGACGAATACCGCCCGAGGCCAGGCTGGCCATTTGGGTGGAGGTGAAATCGGTTTTGTTGAGAATCCCGCCGACGGCGAAGATGTTGTGCGTTGCGGCGTTTTGGATGAAGCCGTTGGCGACGTCTTGCTGGGCTTTGCTTTCGCCCTGGATGTGTTGTTGGGGTTGGGGGGATGGGTTGATGTCGATGTTGATCAGGTTGGATGTATGAGTGGCCGTAGAAATGTCACCCACGCCAAGCCACAAGCATTGCTGGCCATCTTTTGCTTCATAGTACTCACCATGCCGTGTTAAATCGTCACGAATGATTTGGGCGCCATAAGTATGCAGTAAATCATTTACATGACTAACGTTATCAGCAGGAAAAAAAGCACCTTCGAATCCCTTACCGTTATAACCGACGGTCTTCAAAGACGCGTATACAAAATCCACACAGCTATTAGTAAGTAGCCTGTAGCGCGTATTATCAAACCCGCCTGATTGGGGGTCTTCCGAGAAATTTTTTAGTTTATTAAATTGATCTTCAGTCAATACAACACTTACTTCATACACTGTCTCCTTGTACCCAGCATCATCATAATTACCCACCTGCCCTAGACCACGCATCTCGCCGTAAACGGATTCGAAGCCGTAACTTTTCCTATTTCCTGCACCATCACTCAAGGAATACCACATATGTCCGCCAGACGAAGCATGCGTATCGCCCGCTTTGTGATCGCCTTTATTTTGTTGGTAAACGTACTCCGCGTCCGTCTTTGCAACCTTATAAATGACACTATACTTCTTTTCCAATGTGACGATCCTTCACCAACTTAAAATTGCTTCAATGCTTTGGATTATAGTAAGAAAAACTCACAAACCCCTCTATACTCCGAAACGCATCCAGCTTATCAAGCGTATTAACCTCAACAAAATAACTTCCAGGCACCAGCTCTAGTATTTTAATTAATCGAACTGCTGCATTTACATATCGCCCCTCATAATCAATTCCCTGCCCCCATTGCACACCTGCTGTCACTAATACCTCATCAAAGTAAACCTGACCATCTTTCAAGATCCGAAGATGTATGGGAATAGCTACACCTTCATTATCTAAATCACCCCACACCTCAATTTGTTTATTTATTTCGGTTAAACCATGCCCCTTGGCAAACAGCAAAGCAATTCTGTAGTCTCCGGATTTCCTTACCATAAACTGCGTACTCGCGGACTGGTTAGCCTGGGAGACATCCAAAGGCTTTACTATTGACACAGGTGCTGAACAGGCTGCCAACAAAAACCACACAGCACTTACAACGCCATTGCGTAAAGCATTCATCATTCCACACATAAAAACTCCGTTTTCGACACTAAAAACAAATACATTAAAAAAGCCATGTTAGTGCAAGGGGTTATAGTAACAAACCTCTACGAAGCCTTCGATATTCAGGAACGCTCCAAATCATCAAGAGTGCTGACTTCAACCGACTAACTTCCAGGCAAAACTCCCACTAAAGGGGAGCACTAAAGAGGACAGATTTATTTTCTGAAGCCAGAACCATTCAGAAAAATAAATCTGTCCCCTTTCTCCTGTTGTCCCCTTTCTCCTCCTTACTAACAAAAATGCTTCAATGCTTTGGCTTATAATAAGCAAACTCTATATAAATTTCGACTCCACGAAACGCCTCTACATCTTCGAGGGTGTTGACCTGAACGGAATAAGCTCCAGCAGGTAACTCGTAAGTCTTGATGAGTCTGACCGCTGTATTCAACGTTTTACCTTGATACTCAAAGTCCTGCCCCCAAAACACCCCATTGGTACTAATGTTTTCGTCAGAAAAAATCTTTCTATCTTTAAAAATTCTAACGTGCACGGGTATTGAAATGCCTTTTCCGCCACTTTCGCCCCATATCTCACTTTGCCTGTTCATTTCCACCAAGTTCTTACCTCGAACAAACAACAATGCAAATCTGTACTCACCCACCCTCTTGACCACGAAATCCATAGATACCTGTTGATTGTCTCGAGAGACGTCCATAGGTTTAACTATCCATAGAGGATCTGAACAGGCCACTAACAACACACAAAGCAGAGCAATAGCCCCTTTGCGCAATATATTTATAACTCCATGCACAACCAACTCCTTTTTTTAGATTGCCAACAACATAAGACCACTAAAGGACCGGCTAAAAGAAAAGCGGGGACGAAAAGCGGGGACAGACCACGATTAAATCGATGGCTTACAGCTGCGCAGTTTAAAAAACGTGGTCTGTCCCCGTTTATGTGTCCGCCAGACGAAGCATGCGTATCGCCCGCTTTGTAATCGCCTTTATTTTGTTGATAAACGTACTCCGCATCCGTCTTTGCAACCTTATAAGTCACACTGTACTTCTTATCCACTCTGACGCTCCCTGATCAACTTAAAAAAATCGCTTCAATGCTTTGGGCTGTAATAAGTAACTTTCACAAACCCCTCTATACCCCGAACGCTTCCCGATCCTTAAGAGTACTAACTTCGACGGTACAACTTCCAGGCACCAACTCTAAAACCTCAATCAACCGAATTGCTGCATTAACATACCGCCCCTCATACTCAATCCCCTGCCCCCACTGCACACCTGTTGTCACCAATTCCTCATCAAAGTAAACCTGTTCATCTTTCAAGACCCGAAGGTGTATGGGAATAGCTACACCTTCATGATTAAGATCACCCCATATTTTAATTTGCTTATTTATTTCAGCCAAACCATTTCCCTTCGCAAATAGCAAAGCGAATCTGTAATCGCCGGACTTGTTAACCACAAACTGCGCACTGGCGGACTGGTTAGCCCGAGAGACATCCAAGGGTTTTACTATTGATATAGGTGCTGAACAGGCTACCAACAAAACACACATGCCACCTATAACCCAATTGCGCAGGACACTTATCACTCTATGCATGACTAACTCCACTTTTTTATCCTCAACAAACGCCACTTAAATCTTACCAACCCACAGACAATTTTTATTCAACCAAAACCTTATCGAGACCACTAAAGTGGACAGATTTATTTCCTGAAGCCAGAACCACTCTGAAAAATAAATCCGCCCCCTTTATCCAACGCCTAGTTCCATTCATCTTGAATTAGCCGACAGACAACCAAGACAACACCCTGTAAAAAACCCAAATAATTAAAAATTCAACAGCACATATAAACGAGCAAAACAAACGATCAAAACTTCCTCCCTACCCGACAAATACAACCCAATAAAAATATTCACACAAATCAACGCCCTCCAATCAGGATAAAGGTCACCAAAGAACGTACCGGGCATTTTCACGACGAATTTGAGCAGTAAAAATACGCAGACGCCGGAAAAAACCGCCATCAAAAAATACTTGCTGTAAAAAGCGCGCTGCTCCTGCCTTAAAACTCCATTCCTACTTCCTGTATTGACTCTGATTGGCCGACAGTCGCTTTACTGCGCACAACACACCACTCGTTCTTCAACGATAAGCCGCAAACCTGACCTGCACGTTCCCCGAGGCATCCGTCCCGCGAAGATCTACCTTGCGGCTAAATACCCGCGCTTCCCCAATCGCAACATCAATTCGCACATCGTCATCAGATTCCCACTGCACGTTGGGCGAGAGCGCGTGATCAAAAAAGCTGCCGCACTCACTCGAATAAACCTGGTAGTTATCGTTCTTAACCACGTCATTTACATCCAACAGGCGGTTAAATACGACCACCGCGTCAGAACAGAATGGAGCTACCCCGCCTCCCGAGCGGGAGACATGGGCGGCGCTGTACTGTCCAGTCGGTGAGGGATAAACCTGGATAGTCACCTCTTCATCGGGATCAAAGGTCACGCCCAGTAAGGTGATGACGCCATACTTCAACACGGTAAGAAAACCGATCGCCGCCAATACAAACTTCAATAACCGCATCACTCGCACGCTCCTCCTTTGCAGCAACATTCAACGCTCTCGCAAACTCTCATCCATATGCTGCTGCAACGGACTCAAGAAGTACTCGATCACCCGACGCTGATCCGTCTTCACTTCCGCCGTCACCGACATCCCCGGCGACAGCGCCACTCGCTGACCATTGACCATCAAGTGATCGGACTTCAGGCGAATGCGGCTGCTGTAGATCAACCCGCGTTTTTCATCTTCGATGGCGTCGTTCGAGACGCTGAGCACTTCGCCGGCGACGGTGCCGTATTTGGTGAAGGTGAAGGTTTCTACTTTGACCGTGACCGGTTGGCCGGCGCGGACGAAGCCGACGTCCTTGTTTTCCAGCATCGCTTCCACTTCGACCGGCTGATCCGCCGGGACGATGACCATCAACGGCTGGGCCGGTGTGACCACGCCGCCGACGGTGTGGATGGCCAATTGTTGGACGGTGCCGTCCACCGGGGCTTTGAGGCTGGTCAGGGTTTCCTGGTAGCGGGCCTTGGCCAGTTCCTGAACCAGGCTCGCGGCTTTTTGGTTGGCCTCTTGTTGCAGGTCGAGCATGGCGCGGCGATTCTGCGCAACGACGCCTTCGCGTCGACGCCGCGCCTCACCCTGGGCGGCAGTGGATTGCAGCACGCTGGCTTGCTGCACACTCAATTGACGTTGCAAGTCGAGTCGGGCCTGTTCCTTTTCCAGGTATTCATGACGCGCCACGTACTGTTGCGCCAACAGCCGCTGGTAGTCCTCGGCCAGTTGCGTGGCGATCGGCACGGTTTGTCGCAGGCTGGCCACCTGGGCCTGGGCAGACTGGATTTCGGCGCTGCGCTGAAGGATTTCCGCGTCTACCAACTCAAGGTTACTGCGGTATTCCTGATACTGCCCTTGCAGCCAACGCTGGGCGCTGAGCACCTGCTCTGGGTTGGCGTTGGCAATCGCTCCGATCAGCGATGCCGGTGGCTTTTGCTGATTGATCGCATCGAGCATCGCTGCACTGCGGGCACTGTCGATACGTGCTGCCAGCAGGTCACTCTGAATCCGTCTGACATCGGCGTCCGCTGCCGTCGGGTCGAGCTCGACCAGCAACTCGCCGACTTTCACGGCCTGACCATCACTGACATGGATCGCCCTGACCACCGCCGTTTCGCTGGATTGAATCAGCTTGGTTTTGCCATTCGGAACGATCTTGCCCGGCGCGACCGCCACCACTTCGATCTTGCCGATGCAGGCCCACAGCAGCGCCAACACGGCGAACCCCATGATGCTCCAGACAAAGATTCTCGGTGCCGGATGCACGGGGGTGTCCTGCAACTCCAGCGCGGCGGGAAGAAACTGCGCTTCATGTGGCAGGCGCTGCACGCTGTCCATCTGTTTGCGCTGGCGCCAGGAGTCTCGCCAGGCGTGGCGGTAACGCTGCAATAACGAAGGCGTTGCGCTCATGGGAAATCGGTCCTTGAATCCGGAATACAGTGAGTGCCGCCGCGCCCGATATCAGGCGCGGTCGACAAACCAATGACGAGTGAGTGAAGGGCTGCTCAGCCCTGTTGCATACGGTGCAGACGCGAATAGTGGCCGGCCTGATGCGTGAGCAATTCGGCATGGCTGCCCTGCTCGACGATTTGCCCGCGATCGACCACCAGAATGCGATTGGCATCGCGAACCGCCGACAATCGGTGGGCGATGATGATCACCGTGCGGCCGGCGCAGATGCTTTGCATGTTCTGCTGGATGATCCGCTCGGACTCGTAGTCCAGGGCGCTGGTGGCCTCATCGAAGATCAGAATCCGCGGGTTGCCGATCAAGGCGCGAGCGATGGCGACCCGTTGCCGCTGACCGCCGGAGAGCGAGGTGCCGTGCTCGCCGACCATGGTGTCGTAGCCCTCGGGCAGCTCCAGAATGAATTCATGAGCGCCAGCCATGGTGGCGGCATGCATCACCGCTTCGAGCGGTGCGCCCGGATCGCTCAGGGCGATGTTTTCGCGGATGCTGCGGTTGAACAGCATGTTGTCCTGCAACACCACGCTGATCTGCCGGCGCAGGGAGGAAACGTCGGCCAGCGCCAGGTCCATGCCATCGACCAGCACCCGTCCGCGCTCGGGCACGTACAGGCGCTGAAGCAGTCGCGTCAGAGTGCTTTTGCCGGAGCCGGAACGCCCCACGACACCAATGACCTCACCGGCCGCGATCTGCAGACTGACCCCGCGCAAGACTTCCGAGCCGTCGGCACGATAACGGAAATGCACCTGGTCGAACTCGATCTGCCCCCTCAGTGGCGGCAACGCACTACGAGTGGCCTGGGACAGCTCGGTGCGGGTGTTGAGAATGTCGCCCAGACGCTGCACCGAAACCCCGGTTTGCTGGAAGCTGGTCCACAACTGCGCCAGGCGCATGATCGGGCCGCTGACGCGACCGGCGAGCATGTTGAAGGCAATCAGCTCGCCCACCGACAGCTGACCGTCAATCACCAATCGAGCCCCCAGCCAGAGAGTCGCTACCGTGACCAGTTTGCCGATCAACGACACACTTTCGTTGGCAATGGTGGACAAGGTCTGGGTCTTGAAACCGGCAGCGACATAAGCCGCCATCTGGTTATCCCACTTACGGATGGCCTGAGGCTCGACGGCCATGGATTTCACGGTATCGATACCGTTCACGGTCTCAACCAGAAACGCCTGGTTCTCCGCGCCACGGGTGAAACTGTCCTGCAACCGGGCACGCAACAGTGGCGTGATGAGCAACGAGACCAACACGTACAACGGCAACGACAGCAGCACGATCAGAGTCAGCCAACCGCTGTAATAAAACATCACCAGGACGAACACCACGGAGAACAGTACGTCCAGCAACAAGGTGATGGCGTTGCCGGTGAGGAAGCTGCGAATGTTCTCCAGTTCACGCACTCGGGCGACCGAATCACCAACCCGCCGCGCCTGAAAGTACGCCAGTGGCAGGTTGATCAAATGTCGGAACAATCGCGAACCCAGCTCCACGTCGATACGGCTCGCTGTATGGGCAAACACGTAGCTGCGCAGACCGCTCAAGGCGGACTCGAACACCATGATGCCCAACAACCCTGCTGCGATGACATCGAGGGTGGTCAGACCGTGATGCACCAGCACTTTGTCCATGACCACCTGGAAAAACAACGGCGTCACCAACGCAAACAGCTGCAAGGCAAAGGACACCAGCAGCACTTCGCCCAACAGCTTGCGGTATTTGACGATGGCGGGAATGAACCAGGTGAAGTCGAACCGCGAGGTTTCACCCGGCAACCCGGCCTCGGAACGCACCAGCAGCAGTTCACCGGTCCAGCGCGCCGCCAGGGCCTCGAAGGTGATGACTTCAGGACGCTCCGATCGCGGGTCCTGAATCAGCGCCTTCCCTTGGTCCAGCTTGGCAATGATGAAAAACGTCCCGTCGCCATCGGCCGCAATCGCAGGCATTGGCGTACGGTCCAGACGGGGGATGGTGGTGTTGACCGATTTGGCCTTGAGTCCCAGCTTGCGTGCGGCGAGCAGCAGTTCACGTTGCGTGAATGGCTGATTCGCCGGAGCGAATTCGTGAGCCAGTTGCTCGGCGGATGCCACCACCGAATGAAACCGGGCCAGCATCACCAGACACACGAGACCGGTGTCTGGCGTGGGCGACTCGGCGCCCCTTCCTTGATCACTCATAAGCTTCCATGCGTGCCGCATAGCGGCAATAAATTCATAAATCTTTCAAGAGGTTATATCAAACCCGAAACAATTAGTATCAATACGACATCATCGCCTGAGATTTATTTCACTCAGGCGTATGAATCGATGATCAGAGCGCCTTGCGCTCCTGAGGCGGCAGAAAATCCCGATCCGCGTCGTAGTCCTTTGTCAGGTACATCGCCAGATCGGTCAGGTCGGTGGGGCTCAACGTTCCGGCTGCTTGCTTGAGTTTGAGCGTGTCGATGATGTAGTCGTAACGAGCGTTGTTGTATTCACGTACAGCGCTATACAGCTGGCGCTGGGCATTGAGCACATCAGCGGTATTACGCGAGCCCAGATCACGACCCACCTGATTGGCCTTGACCGAAGCCTGGCCGGAGCGAATCGTCTGTCGGCGGGCAATCACCTGCTCGATATCGGAATTGACGGCGCGGTAGAAGTTGCGGGTGTTCTGCACCACCTCGCGGCGCCGGTCTTCTCGCTCATCTTCGCTCTGGGCCAGCCGTTCGGTCGCTTCGCGCACTTGCGAGCGAGTCATGCCACCGGCGTACAACGGAATGTTCAGCTCCAGGCCGATGCTGCCTTGCGCGACATTTCCTCGATAGCCGTTACGCCCGAAGTCGGTGGGGTTGCTATAACCGAAGCTGTCGTTTTCGCCCTTGCGCCAGGACGCCACCGCATCGACGGTCGGTGCATAGCCGGCCTTGCGCTGGCGATTGGTTTGCTCGGCAGCAATCACCGCGTAGCTGCTGGCCTGCAATGCAAGGTTCTGACGTACCGCGCGGCTGACCCATTCGTTGGCATCGTTGGGGACCGGAAGCTCCACGGGCAGTTGATGTTGAATGCCCTCGATCGCCGAATAGTCCTGACTGGTCAAACGGGACAGCCCTTCATATGCATCGTCGACCTTGCGTTCGGCGAGTTTGCGATTGGCATTGGCGTTGTCGTAGGCGGCCTGGGCGTCGAGTACATCGGTGATGCTCGACGCACCATTTTCCAGACGCGCTTGGGCCTGTTGCTGTTGGCGCTTGAGCGCGGCTTCCTCCGCTTTGGAGGCAGCCAGCAAATCCAGCGCACGCAAGGTTTCGAAATAGGCCTGGGCCGTGGTCAGGACCAGTCCCTGTTCCTTGGCACCCAATTCAAGTTCGGCCTGCGAGACACTGGCATGCGCCGCTTCGAGTTGAAACCAGCGATCGGCACGAAACAGCGGCTGGTTGAGGTTGGCCTGAAATACCGCGGTGCTGCGAGTGCGTGTCAGACCCGGCTCATCACGTTGCAGACGCACTGACTCCACCGTGCTGCCGGCGTTGAGCGTTGGCAGTAACCCGGCCCGGGCTTGCGGAACACTTTCGCGCCGGGCCTGGTAATCATGGCGCGCCGCAGAAAGCTGAGCATCGTGCTCGACCGCCTGACGGTAAACCCCCAGCAAATCGGCGCGATCGGGACTTGCATCGGCAATAACCGGGATCGTCACTATCGTAAGAATGAGCAGCGGTGAAAAAAAACGGGTGGGGTGAGTCATAACAATCCGTGTCGAGTCCGGGTAAAACGATTCAGCCATGCTGATCAGGGCGCGCATCCTACGCCGAGCCCAAGGCAGCAACAAGACCGAACTGTAGCCACTAACCATCATCTCGAGAAAAGCCCTGCTCGCACGCCTTGACCTCACGGCAGTGGCGATAACACCCTTATCCGCATCACCCAAAACATCCTTGGCAACCTGTTCTCTCACGCTCGCGACATCCCGGAAAAATACCGCCTCGACGCGAAGACCGAGCAACGCGAGTACCTCGTCGACGGTGAACTGAAAACCTGGAACGGCCCCCTCGCCGTGGTCCGCAGCCCGGTCTACGTGGCCGGCGAAAATGGGGCGAACAAGTGATCCTCGGGATGGAAACAGACCCGGCCCGAGCGGTTCATTTATTTCGAAAGTTTCATATGTTTTTATCAGTAAATCTGAAAAGTCTACGGTGCTGATCCTTCAAAAAAATGCGTAACTCATTGATTTTATTAATAACAAATAATCATCTTTTTTGAAGCCCTTACAGTAGCCAGCCGTCGGAGCCGATCAGTTAACCCGTAACACGATCTCTGCTACAGATCGTCTTACGGCTTAACTGATCGGCAATACGCCGAAAGGCGCCCTTTTTCTACGTTGAAACGTGCACCTGCAGTCGTCGTCCGACGACATCCATCAAATCACAGCCATCGCGCAGTGAAGTCACCAACACCCGCGCCAGCTCACTGTGGACACCCTCGCCAAACGCAATGCTCTCCAGCAGTTGCGTTGCGGTACGAATGCGGTAGGCCGCGGTTTCATGCAACACGTCCAGTGGTGCTTCAGTGTCGATCAGCAATGATGGGATGTTGCAGTCGATGCCAGTGATAGGCATGTATCGATCCATGATGAAAAACCTCCATTGGGAAAAGGCACACGATTATTCAGCGTTGGCAGTTGGACGACCTTCAGACGATCCCCGGGGCGGCTCCAGGTTGTCCAGCGCTCGATTGACCAGCAATTCGCCCAGCGCGGACAGTTGCTGAATACCCACAATGACATGGCGACGAGGGCCTTCCAGTTCACGGGCGAGATCAGTGGCCATGACACTGAGGGAGGCGAGGGTTTCAGAGGCGTGACAGAGCAGGGATTCCATGTCGACATCCGGAACGACGGCGAAGAAATACTTGGCAGATTCGGGACGTGTGTGATTGCGCAGGGGCACGCTGACGAGTTGTTCGGTGACTTTGGCGGGATTGGATGAATCGACGGTGTTGTTGGGGGAATCGTTTGGTGATTCCGCGGATTGGATGGTGGATTTTTTCATAACAGAGCTCCTTGCAAAGTTAAAAAATGCAAGTCCCACACTGCCAGCCGGGACAAGGATGCTTACTGTACGCGTGTTATTAGAGAGGTAAAAACATTAATAATAAATTTAACTTTGTTAATCAAACAAGTGAACATCTGTGCAAAAAAATGATTATAAATGGTTAATATTTGTACATTTAGCAAGATTCGATAGCTACAAAAAAATAGACGATATTTCCCCCGGCAAACTGTGCCGCACACGAAACAACCATTACTTCCTCATTTCTGTAAGAAATTTCGGTGATATGCCCCTACGCCCCCACCGCGACACATTATCTAACGTTTGCCAACGTGCTTACGGCATTATTTTGCACATAATTCAAGCATTCAGGATGTAGGGCTCTCTGAAAACAACACCACCATCGTTACTCAGCTGTATCGGGGAAATTTTCTCTAGCAATAAACAAACGGTGATATTTAATGCACAGAAAAGAAAAAACAGAAACCTTGAAAAACAATATTAAGTATCTGATAAAAAGTCGCGGAGAAACACAACTATCACTATGCAACTCAATTGGTTTAACCAGAACTACGATATACAACATTTTGGAGGGTAAAGTTGTAAATGTTCAACAGTCCACAATTCGCAAGATTTCTGATTTTTTCGGAGTATCCTATAAAGAAATAGAAAGCATAGATTTTGAGGAGAAAGAGATAATCGAAAGTAGTATTTCCCTTCACGGAAACATGAATCCAGCCGCAGTCCCCATAATCAAAGAAAGCCTGCTTATTCAGAGTTTGGACAAAAGAATCGGTGAGCTAGCGACACTTCATCCCTTGACATACTATTTCGGTGCTGCGTGCAATTTAATCGGCGTGCTTCTTGAGAGCGAAATCAGTGGGACCAATGAACCTGGAGACCTGTTAATAATAAACAAGGGACATTTGAACAGCGATAGAGAAAAATTAATATACAACAAGACCACAAGAAAATTATTTATAGCCAATGATCGCGCTCTTACTTCTGATGTTTTCTGTGTAGTAGGGGAAATCATTGAGGAAAGGTTTAATGATTAACAAAGACGCGATCGAGAACAGTAAATATAAATTATTGGGATTTGAAAACGATAAAAACCTAGCAATAATCATGATTCTCTCCACTGGAAAAGTTATAAAAATAACGCTGAGCTCGCTATTAAAAAGCGAGATACTGGATAATTTAAACAAAGCAGAAATAAAAAGCGTGTATCGGAAGTTCTATTCTCGCGGAACCGCACCGACCGCATACGAAGTAAATGATCGTCACGAAGGAGCGTGGATTATTTTTGTTGTATTAAATCTAATACTTTTTACGCTGTACATCTTTACAAACTTCGCCACGGCAAAATTGTTTTATCTAGAGCAATTTAGCGTCATTGTCACCCCAGGTGTCTTCCTGTATCCATTGACATTTTTAATAGTCGACTTATTGAACGAATTTTATGGATTCAGGCTTGCAAGAAAAGCTATATTGTTCGCATTCTTAAGTAACGCTTTTATTTTTGCTCTATTAAACGCCACTAGCTATCTTCCAGGACTGCCTAGCTGGAAGCTTGATACTTCTTATGGCGAACTCATCAGCCATGTTTCATCCGTATTAGTGGCGTCTTCCGTCTCTTTTCTTTTTTCCGAGTACGTAAACTCTTATTTGCTATGTAAAATAAAAGAGCTTACAAACTCCAGACTTCTTTTTCTGCGAGTCTTTTTTAGTACATTCTTCGCAGTGATAATCGACAGCTTCCTTTTTTGCTTTATTGCGTTTTATGGAACCATGCAAAACAGCGAAATACTACATATAGCCTATGTTCAGATAGCTATAAAAATGTGTTTTGCTTTTTTTAATATTCTACCTGCCTACGGGGCGAGGTCATTGTTTAAAAGGTACACCGCTCGCATCCAAACACCATAAAACCAAGGGGAGCTAGCAGTTAATAGCTCCACCCTGATTAGCAAGTTTCATTTCACAAACCTAATTGAATTTTTAGACTACTTGTGATTTCTGCTCTGCTTTCCAGAAATTCATTTAATCCTTTCGCACGAAGAACACATGCATCGCAGTCGCCGCACCCACTTCCCATTACTCCGTTATAGCAAGTCAATGTGTGGTAACGAATCAAATCCAACTGCTTATGGTAATCAGCCAAAGCCCAAGTCTCAGCTTTATTAAGCCGCATAAGCGGCGTCTCGATTCGAATCTTATAACCCATGCCCAAGTGAATGGCGCTGTTCAACACCTTGACAAACTCATCACCACAATCCGGGTAGCCAGAACTCTCTGTTTCACAAACGCCTGTGATGACAGCCTCAGCGCCCACTTGATAGGCATAAATAGAAGCCAACGTTAAAAACAAAATATTCCTGCCTGGCACGAACGTATCAGGCACACCGCTCCCCGTACTTCTTGCAATTGGAATGTGGTCGCGCGTCAAACTACTAATGGCCAGTTCGCTCAACAATGAAGCGTCTATTACTTTGTGTACCTTCACACCAAGCTGTTTCGAAAGCTGTTGCGCCACTTCGATTTCCGCACGATGGCGCTGGCCATAATCAAACGTAATGCAATGAATTTCATCGTACATCGGCAATGCATGGATCAAGCAGGTGGTTGAGTCTTGTCCGCCGCTGAAAACGATAACGGCCTTTCTGGTCATGGTTCGTTCTTCCTTGGGGTGTCCCGGCAGGGTACCGGGGCCGTTGACCCTACCGGGAAGCTCAAACTCTGGGTGTGGGAGGTTTCCGAAATGACCGTCTCCGATTTCCGTTTGTGTCAGTTCTATGCTGGATGCCCGATGGATTTTCCAACCAGTCATCACTGATGACCCGCTTCAAACGGCAGTTACGCGGTCTCATTGATTACTTGGGCAATTCGACAATGGCGCTTTCAAACCTTTGGAAGATCCATTCTGTAACCCGCCCCCGGCGCGCCTTCATGCAACGCCGACTGAATGTTCGCATACAAGGCGTTCGCCTCGTGGGTAGTGATTGATCGCGAACAATCACGCAGTACAACGCGCAGAAGCACATTTTCCTGGCCCGGCAGCAGTCCGAGGCGTTCAATTGCCTGCACAGGTAAATCCGAGAATCCCCAACGTCCCTTGACCTGCATCTCCTCGATCCAGTCAGAGTTGTCGCCAGCAGCTTGTAACATCCTCTCGGTCAACACTTCCTCGCTTAACCCTGGCGTTACCGCCAACGAAATATCACGAGCAATCGAAGGCAAACGTGATACAGCGCTCCAGGGATTCAAATCATGCATCTGCGCCTGTACTCGTACGTTCTGATCACGCAGCAAGCGAATATCCGGAATCCCCTTGCGCAGCATGGTCAGTCGATCCAACCCCATCCCGAGCGCCAGCCCTCCATGACACTGCGGATCAATCTTCAAGCGCTCTAACAAAGACGTAGCAATACGACCGCACTCCAGCACCTCGACCGCAGCGCCGTCATTCAACACATTCACTTCTATTCCGCCCTCCGTGTAGTGATGCGGACTATCGCTGTAGACCCAACGCTTGTCAGGAACGGCTGATTTGAGGATATCGCTGACCAGACGCAACACGTGGTCATGCGTCGACAGTTCCGGATCACCCAGCACCCAGATATCCATTTGATGTGGTTCTGCGCAATGCCAACGATCCCGACTATCTCGACGAAAAGTGATACCTGGCGCGGCCAGCAATATCGTTTCCCCCGGTTGCCGCACATGAGCTGCACGCTGAAGTGGCGCCGGAATTTGACTGGTGGTTTGTGTACGCAAAAGGGAACACTCATCGACCCAACGGGTGTGTTCACTTCCAAGAGTGACTTCTGCTGGGTCATAACCCAGCAAACCGTAATTTTCTTCAGCGGACACAATTCGTGGTCCGGTCTGAAGTTGCGCTTGGGGCCAGCCTTTTTCAGCAAGCTCCTGAAGAACTTCATTTAGCAATAGTCGGACGGCGTGATCGGGTGCGCTTGCCTCGGTAAGATCAACCAGTAGTAGAGCTTGATGGACAGACGTATCTGTCAGGCATTTCTTTGATGCATGCACTATATAACCCTCTATTAACAGTTGAACATTTGCTTTCAAAAAACAAAACCCATAAATAAACCTAACGACATCAGGTCATCAGCCACAACCAAAAAAAAGGAAAATATTAAATTTTCAGAACAATATTACAGATACGCCCTACACAAATAACCTATAGAGCTTTACGAGGACTCCAACAGTAAATTAATTCTAAAAAACTCCTAACAAATTATTTAACACATCAAAAACCCTGTATTAATTAGTCCACTCCCAAGCATTTCAGGGAGTACAAACCAACAAAATGAACAAGGAAGATCAGATGAAAAAGAAAAACATCATCAAAGAAAAACTCAACCGAATCACTTCTGGCCCGGATAATTTTGGTTGGGCACCTCTGGCTTGGGCTCACACGGGGAAGTAAATAATACCAATGAGCGACAAGAACTCTCTTGCCGCTCATTGGAAAGAAGAGGAGGATTTTATGCCAACATCAAAAATAATATCGACGCTCTTTGGTCAGGGGGAGTTATCAATAATTTCGGATTCAGAAGACTTCCTCAGAGAATGTGCGCACCTAGGTTTCAATACGGCAAATATTTCTGAGATTGAGAAACTACCAGAAAACAGTATTATTTTTTAATTTAGCAATGACGCTGCAAAATTGACGTTTGATATCGCAAAAAACACAAAAAATAAAAAAGTTTTTTTTTGCGCAACGCCATGTCGTCCTCATCCGAAATGCCGTTGCCACCGGCCACTACACCGAATTCCGAAGCGCGTTGGCACCTGGAGTCCTTGTTGTGGGAAATGCCGGAACAGGCGGGTGAAGCCTTTCTGCTCTCCCAGATTCACGGACATGACCGCACCCGGATCGCAGCGCAGCAGTCGGTGCACAAAAAACCGCTGACGCGTCGACAAACCCTGGCTTATCTAGCCTTGCTGTTGATCGCCTGCCCCGTTGGGCGCCCGTGACCTTCGAACCCCTACGCTCGCTTGCGCAGCCACTGCAAAAACCCCTTCTTCTGCACAACCTTAGGCGCTTCTTGAGTCAACCTCTGGGCCTTGTTCAAGCGGAAATCCAGCAACGCCTTCATCGCTTCGCCGATGTCATGCCGCGCATCCAGGCACGGTTGGAGGTATTCCCTCTCGATCCGGTACACGCTGCAGACCGTCTTGGCGCTGAAGTCCGCCGGCAACGCCGTATCCGACAAAATCCCGCCCTCGCCGATCACCTCTCCCGGCCCCATGCGCCCGGTTTCGAACTTGACCCCGCCTCGGCTCAGCTCCACCGATACGACGCCGGATTCAATGATGAACAAATGATCGCTGACCTCCCCCGCCGACAGGATCATTTCACCGGCGCGGAAGGTTTGCAGTGTCATGTTCTGGCTGAAGGTTTCTTTCTCTTCCTGACGCAGGGTCGAGAAAATGTTCGACGCGTCCAGCAATGCCCGTGGCCGTGACAGGTTGGCCGGTGCATTCGGTTCGTCGTTCGACAACAGGCTGACACCACTGGCCTGCAAGTGCCGGAACGCCAGGTCGAACAGCAGATTACGAACCATGCGTTTCTGGTCCATTGAGACCACGAAACCGCTGATTTCGTATTCCACGCCGGTGGCGCTGGTGCCCTTCAACGCTACGCTCGGCGCCGGTTTGTTCAACAGATAGCGGCATCCTTGCATCGCCCGTTCCAGCGCGTCGATCACCGTTTGCGGACGAGCGTGCGGGCTCAGTTGCAAGCTGATGGATACGCCGAAAATATCACTGGGCCGGCTGAAGTTGATGATCTTGGCCTTGGCCGCCAGGGAGTTGGGGATCACCGCCATGCTGCCCTGGGCCGTTTGCAGGCGCGTCGCGCGCCAGTCGATATCGGTGACTCGACCTTCGGTGCCGTCGATGGAGATCCAGTCATCCAGTTGATAGGGTTTGGTGGTGTTCAGGACGATCCCTGAGAACACGTCGCTGAGGGTACTTTGCAAGGCCAGGCCGACAATGATCGCCAACGCACCAGAGGTCGCCAGCACGCCCTTGACCGGCAGATCGAGTACATACGCCAGGGCGGCGATGATCGCAATCAGGAAAATCACCGCGCCGAGCAAATCCTGCAGCAAGCGCCCGGTGTGCCCGACCCGTTGCGTCATCACCGCGCCGATCAGCACCGTCAGGGTTCGTGCGCCGAACAGCCACCAGCCGATCTGCAAACCGGTGGCCGCCAGGTGCACCGGGACGTTGTCGGCCCAGGGCGCCGGCTCCATGGGGTTCATGCCCTCGTTGAACAGCAGGACACTGAACAACGAGAAAATCACCAGCCGCACAAACAGTTTCCAGTGGCTGCCATTGGCACTGAGCAGACGCCACAGCCCAAGATCGATAACGATCAAAGCCATCGCGCAGAGCAAAGGGTGATCGGTGAGCAGTGACAGCATCAAGCAACTCCAGCGAAGGCCAATGAGCGGAAGATCGCACACATTTCGCTTGTGGAGTTATAGCTTTGAAAAAATCGGCATAGGGGGCGGCCTTCATAGGCCACTCCCCTGCCACACCACCCGGCATGCGGGTCCGCACCGGGCGGTTCGAGAGATTGAGGTTATGAGAGTCGCACCAGTCCCAGCCTGTCGAACCATGCCACATCCAACACTCGATTCAGCTCAAATCGGCTGTTACGCCACCCGCTATTCGAGTTGGCCGCCACTTTCCGGGCCGTTTGACTGCTGGCTCCCAGCACCCTCAGTTCGCGGTAGATCGTCGGTCCACGCCTCCACTGCTTAAGCGGGATCGCTCGCAATCGGTGTCGTATCCATTCGTCCAGCTCTCGCCAGATTTTCGGTGTTTGTGACAACCCAAAGTAAGTTTTCCAGCCCAAGAGATAAGGGCGTAGATTTTCGACGACTTGTCGCAGACTGCGGCCACCTGAGCGACGGGTGAGTTCGCGTATCCGTTGCTTGAACTGCTTGCGCGCCTTGTCCTCGACGTTCAAGCTCCCGATCCACTTCGTCCAGCAGCACATTCGCCAGCAACGGCGACACCGGGCCGCCTTGCGGCGCCCCGCAGCGGCTTTTCTCGGCCACGCCATTGATCAGCGTTCCCGCATCCAGATACGCCCGAATCAGCCGGATAACCGCCTGATCCGTAATCCGCTTGCGCAAACGATCCATCAAGATGTCGTGATCGACCCGGTCGAAGAACTTCTCCAGATCAACATCCACCACCACTCTGCGCCCACAAGACACATGGCGCTGAGCCGCCAGAACGGCGTCCTGCGCGCAGCGTCCCGGGCGAAAGCCGTAGCTGTGTTCACTGAAAGTCGGATCGAGTAATGGCTGCAAGACTTGCAGCAACGCTTGTTGGATCAAACGGTCGATGACCGTCGGAATTCCCAACTCGCGCTGACCACCGTCGGGTTTGGGAATGACCACGCGGCTTACCGGACTGGGCCGGTAGATACCGGATAGAAGCTGTTTACGAGTCGCCGCCCACTGAGTCAGTAGATGTTCGACGGTCTGTTCATCACCAGCAAGATCTGGGTCGCCAACTTCGCCAGGGATCGACTGATCGACAGCCTCAAAAAAAGCCTGCAAAAGCTGCAAACCGACTACCTGGACTTGACCCTGATCCACTGGCCGTCCCCGGAAGATCAAGTGCCGGTCGAGGCGCTCATGGGCGCCCTGCTAGAAGCCAAAACACTCGGAGTGATTCCTTCGTCGACCAAACGCATCGCGCCACACTGGGATTAAGCGTCAGTCTCTCTTGAGGCTCTGATCAAGGCGTGACATGGCGTGCTGCAATTGATCGACGGCCTCGTCGATCAACGTCGCGCGCCCCTCGGCGCAGGCACGCTCCAGATGTTCGCAGCACTCGATCAAACGTTCTGCACGGACCATGCGCGCACCACCTTTGATGCGGTGCGCCAGGTCTTGCAGACGGTGACAATTGCCACTGACGTGCGCTGCAAGCAGATCATCGCGATCGTAGAGGTTGGTCACGGCCAGTTCGCGCAACAATTGATTGATCAGCGTCCGGTCGTCACCGACGTATAGCTCCAGGCCGGTCAAGTCGATCTCGGACGTTGATTGCTCTTCTACCGGCGCTGGCGGCTCACTCACAAATCGGGACGCCAACCAGGCACGCAAATCCGCCAGCCGAATTGGTTTGAACAGGCAGTCATCCATGCCCGCCTCCAGGCAGCGGACCTTCTCTTCAGGTTGTGCATTGGCGGTAAATCCCAGAATCAGCGTCGGCGGCAATCCATGGGCACGCTCTTCATCGCGTATCGCACCTGCCAGCTCATAACCGCTGACCACTGGCATATTGCAGTCGGTGACGACCAAATCGAGCTCATGTTCGCGCCACTGCGCAAGACCGCGCTCGCCGTTCTCCACCTCCAGCACACGATGCCCCAGATAGCTCAGCTGGCGTGAGAGCAACAATCGATTGGCCGGGTAATCGTCGACCACCAGAATCGTCAGCGGCCGGGTCAGCACCTGCAAACCGCTATCCACCCACTCGCGGGGCAACAACGGTTGCAACGCGATCAGATCAAGGCTGACTTCAATCTGCGTCCCCAGTCCGAGGACGCTGACGAGCTGCAATCGGCCGCCCATCATTTCGCACAGAGAACGGCTGATGACCAGCCCCAGGCCGGACCCGTTACGGCCGGACTGCTGGCTGCTGCCGGCCTGCACGAACGGGCTGAACAATCGCTGTTGATCGACCAGACTGATCCCGATGCCGCTGTCCTCAATGCGCACACTGACTGCCAGATGCCCCGGCAAACCCGGGTCCACTTGCAGCGTCAGGCTCACCTCACCTTCACGGGTGAACTTGATCGCATTGCTCAGCAGATTGGACAGCACCTGCTTGAGGCGCGTGGGGTCGACCAACACGTCACGGTCGCAGTGCTCACCCAATTCCACTCGCCACTGCACATTCTTCTGCCGTGCCAGGCCTTCGAACACCTGGCACACCGACGCCACGAGTGTCCGCAGATTCGCTCGCGCAGGGGTCAACGACAAATGCCCGGATTCAATGCGGGCGATGTCCAGGATGTCGCCGATCAACGCCAGCAATTGCTGCGCGGCTTCGGACGCCACTTCAATGGCAGAACGGTCAGTGACGCCCTCCTCCGCTTGCTTCAGCGCCAATTCGAGCATGCCGATCAGGGCATTCATCGGCGTTCGGATTTCATGGCTCATGGTCGCCAAAAATGTGGTTTTGGCGCGATTGGCATCATCGGCAGCGTTCTTGGCGTCTCGCAATTGCCCGAGCAGTTGTTGGCGCTGACGGATCTGCCGACGCTGCCAGGCAATCCAGGCAAGTGCGAGCAACAACAAGGCGCCGGCCGCAGCAAATGCCTGGAAAATCCCTTCGCGATGACGCAGCCAATAGCTGTCATCCACCACCACATCATTGCTCCAACGGGCGACCAGTTCGTCCATCTCCTGGGGCGAAATGCTCAGCAACGCCTTGTTTAGAATCGACTGCAACTGCGGCGCATCACGACCGATGGCCAGGGCAATGCGCGCCGGTTCATCGCCCACGGTGCTGCTGATCCGCAGACGCTCGCGGTAATACCGGGCAATCAGGTAACGGGTCATGAACAACGAACTGAGCGCGGCATCGGCTTGCCCCTTCATGACCAACTCCAGACCTTGGGCCGGGTTTTCGACATCCACCATCCGCACATCCGGCGCCTTTGCCTGAATGAACGAGCGCATCGGATGGCTGTGGTAAATCGCCAGGCGTTTCCCTGCCAGATCGTCCAGCGTCCTTGGGCTACCGGGGCTGATTGCACTGACCAGCGTGTACGGATTCGTCACGTAGGGGCTGGTAAAACGCAGCTCGGCGACGCCTTCGGTCGTAGGGATGAGGGCGGGCAACACGTCGATCTCGCCAGCCTTGAGTTGCTGGATTTGCTGGTCCAGGGAATGCCCCCGCAGCACGTTGAAGTTCAAGCCGCTGCGCTGGCTGATCAGCGTCAGCAGTTGCGCCGTCAACCCGCTGAATCGCCCTTCGGCGTCGTAAAACGTCAGCGGCGCAAAATTCTCGACCACGCCGACATTCACCGTCGGGTGCTGATCCAGCCAGCGCTTTTCACTCGCGCTCAGACTCACGCGCTGCTGACCCATCATTTTGGCCTTGCCCACGCTCCAGCGATGCTCAATGGCCGAGCGTTGATCCATGGGGATCGCCGTCAGGGCCTTGTCGACAATGCTTTTCAAACGCACATTGCCCCCAGCCAATGCGAAACCGAACGGGTTAGCGTCGAGGCCGGACGGCCCCACCAGGTGAACGTTATTGAGGTTGTTGTAGTTGATCAGGTAATTGGCGCTGATGAGGTCACCGAGGTACACGTCATCCTGCCCATACGCCACCGCCCCAAGCGCATCGACCACCGAGGCATAACGTTGCAGGCTGGCCTCGGGATAGAAGGCTTCGACGGTCTGCGACGGCAGATAGTCATCGACCATGGTGATGCGTTTACCCGCCAGATCGACGGGCATTTGCTCGTCCACTCGGCTCACCAGAATGGGCTGATCTTCAGCATAAGCACTGGAACGGGTCAGCTCGGGATCGGCCGCCTCGAAGTTGTTGGACGTGCCGAGCAGGTCCAGATCATCGTGTTTGAGCGCATTCATGGCCGCTTCGCGTGTGCGGTAACGAAGCACTTCGATTTTGACGTGCAGCAGTTGCGCCACCAGCGCGGCATAGTCTGCGGTGATGCCTTCCAGTTCATCAACATTGCGCGTGATCTCGAACGGCGGATAATCCGGCCCCGACACCCCGAGGCGCAAGACTCGCTTGTCGCGCAGCCACTGCCAGTCCTTTTGATTCAGTTGGACCTGATAGCCCTCCACCGAGGAACGTCCCAGCAAATGCAAAAGCTGTGGCTCGTCAGCTTCCGCAACCGGTGCTCCCGGTACACAGAACAGCAACAGAGCCCACAAACAATTACGCATGATCAGGCTCACTCAGATCAGATGATTACGCTTGGCAAAATCCCTCAGGTGCACCGACGCTTCCACGTTGAGTTTTTCAATCAAACGGGTCTTGTAGGTACTGACGGTCTTGTGGCTCAGGTGCATGATGTCGGCGATTACCTTGTTGCTCATGCCTCGGGCCAGATGCTGAAAGATGGCCAGTTCGCGGTCGGAGAGTGTGTCGATCATCTGTTTTTCACTGAGTTGCAACGTGTTCAGCGACACCGACGCACAGGGAAGCTGGGCGAAATAGGTATAACCGGCCATCACGGCGTGAACCGCTTTGTGCAAATGCTGCAACGTGTTGGTCTTGGCGACATAGGCCGCGGCACCGGCGCGCATGCACCGATCCTGATAAAACATAGGCTCCTGCGACGTGAAGACCAGCACTCGGCACGGCACCTGACTGGCGTGGATCCGCGCCAGCACATCCAGCCCGTCGCCACCGGGCATCACCAGATCCAGCACCACCAGATCGGGTGAATGCTCCCGGACAATCGATAAAACCTCGTTACCGCTGGACGCTTCGTATATTTGTTTGAAGCCTTCTTCTTTCAATACCATTTTGACCGCGGCACGGACCACCGGATGATCGTCTCCAACCAGTACTGACGGCACTGACTTCATGTCAACTTCCTGTGCAAAAAACACGACGATTGAGAACTCAATGCCCATGAGCCCGGCCCGGTTAAACGCACCGGCTGCGCAAAGACTTTTGCATGAAAATCCGGACGCAACTACCTGACAGAAATGACAGTGCCGACGAACGGGAGACGAGGATCGATGATCGCCATCAGCCGCTGGATGGACGGCAAATCAGGCAACGTCGCATGGCTCACCTGAACGGTCTGTTGATCGCAGGCAGGAATGGGCGGCAACTGCGCCTGCTGGCCGTCGTAGATCAAAGCGTGATGAACCTGTTGGTTATCGAGGAAGAAATCGAGCAGGTTCAACGCTCGACCCGCCAGCGATGCATTGATGACGACCAGATCAACTGGCTCGCAACCGTATTCGACCAGGGCCAATAGCTCTCCCAGGCTGTGCACCGGCGCTATCCGGTAGTAGTCGAGTTGATTGAACAACCGCTCAACCTTCATGCGGTGAAAATGCAGCTCGTCGGCGATCAGGATACGTATGGCTTTGTTCGACAACAGGGGCCCCCAGAAGGTGTCGGATTTGTGAGGGCGCAAGGCTACGGAAGACCTGTCGCGTTTTCTGTAGGACCTTTCCTAAATGAGCACCCTTTACTGCCAACCAAACCGGCGAATGTAGAAGCCTTTCACCGCGTGGGTCAGTGCCATGTACGCCAGCAAAATCACTGGCAAAAACACAAAGTACAGCGACGGCAGCGCCTGCGGTTTGAAGTAGTGCGCCAGTGGTCCCATCGGCAGGAAGATACCCACGGCCATAATGATCACGGTCATTACCATCAGTGGCATCGCCGCGCGGCTTCGCAGGAACGGAATCTTTGGCGTGCGGATCATGTGCACGATCAGGGTCTGGGTCAGCAGCCCGACCACGAACCAGCCGGACTGGAACAGGGTCTGGTGATCCGGGGTATTGGCGTCGAACACGTACCACATCAGGGCAAATGTGCTGATGTCGAAGATCGAGCTGATCGGTCCGAAGAACAGCATGAAACGCCCGACATCCGCCGGTTGCCAGCGCTGGGGTTTGCTGAGCATTTCTTCATCGACGTTATCGAACGGGATGGCGATCTGCGAAATGTCATAAAGCAGGTTCTGCACCAGCAGATGCAACGGCAGCATCGGCAGGAACGGAATGAACGCGCTGGCCACCAGCACCGAAAACACATTGCCGAAGTTCGAACTGGCGGTCATTTTGATGTACTTGAGCATGTGGCAAAGGTCCGGCGCCCTTCCAACACGCCCTCCTCCAGCACCATCAGGCTTTTTTCCAGCAGGATGATGTCCGCCGCTTCCTTGGCGATGTCCACCGCGCTGTCCACCGAAATACCGATATCAGCGGTGCGCAGCGCTGGCGCGTCGTTGATGCCGTCGCCCATGAAGCCGACGACATGACCGTTGCCCTTGAGCAGACGCACGATGCGTTCCTTGTGCGACGGCGTCAGTTTGGCGAAGACATTGGTGGACTCCACCGCCACCGCCAGTTCGGCGTCGCTCATGCGCTCGATGTCGTTGCCCATCAGCAGACCTTGCTGCTCCAGGCCGACTTCGCGGCAAATCTTCGCGGTCACCCGTTCGTTGTCGCCGGTCAGCACTTTCACCGCGACGCCGTGGGCGGCCAGCGCTTTGAGGGCTGGCCCGGTGCTTTCTTTGGGTGGATCGAGGAAGGCCACGTAACCGATCAGCGTCAGCGCCTGTTCGCGTGGAGACTGCCAGCACTTCTTCCACCGCGCCCTTGCAGATCAGCAAGGGCGAATGATCTCGCTCGGCGACCACCACCGACATCCGTCGGCGAGTGAAGTCGAACGGGATCTCGTCGACCTTGCAAAACGCCGTGCCGACTTTCAGTTCACGGTGGAGTTCCACGTGTTCGAGTACTGCCACGTCCAGCAGGTTTTTCAGGCCGGTCTGGTAGTAGCTGTTGAGGTAGGCCATTTCCAGCACGTCATCGGAGTCGTTGCCCCAGACATCGACATTGCGCGCCAGGAAGATCTTGCCCTGAGTCAGCGTGCCGGTCTTGTCGGTGCAGAGCACGTCCATGGCGCCGAAGTTCTGGATCGCGTCGAGGCGTTTGACGATGACTTTTTTGCGCGACAGGAACACCGCGCCCTTGGCCAGGGTCGAGGTGACGATCATCGGCAGCATTTCCGGGGTCAGGCCCACGGCAATCGACAGCGCGAACAGCAGCGCTTCGGTTCAGTCACCCTTGGTGAAGCCATTGATGAACAACACCAGCGGCGCCATGACGAACATAAAGCGGATCAGCAACCAGCTGACTTTGTTGACGCCGGTCTGGAATGAGGTGGGTGCGCGATCCGTAGCGCCGACCCGCTGGGCCAGGGCACCGAAATAGGTGTTGTTGCCGGTGGTGAGAATCACCGCCATGGCCGTGCCGGACACCACGTTGGTGCCCATGAACAGAATGTTGTCGAGGTCAAGCGGGTTGCGGGTGTCGCTGTCCTGTTGACGGGGGAATTTTTCCACCGGCATCGATTCGCCGGTCATCGCGGCCTGGCTGACGAACAAGTCCTTGGCGCCGAGCACCCGGCAATCGGCGGGGATCATGTCGCCGGCCGACAATACGATCAGATCGCCCGGTACTAACCGTTTGATTGGCAACTCGGTACGTGCCGCGTCCCGACGCAACACCGTGGCGGTGTTGCTCACCATTGCCTTGAGGGCATCGGCGGCCTGGTTGGATTTGGTTTCCTGCCAGAAGCGCAGCAAGGTCGAGAGCACCACCATGGAAAAAATCACGATGGCGGCTTTCATGTCCTCGGTCAGCCAGGAGATCACCGCGAGCAATGTCAGCAGCAGGTTGAACGGGTTTTTGTAGCAGTGCCACAGGTGAGTCCACCACGGCAGAGCCTGTTCGTGCTCGACTTCGTTGAGGCCGTATTGCGCGCGCAGTGCATCGGCTTCGAGCTCGCTCAAGCCATCGGTGTGGCTGCCGAGTTTGTCCAGCAGTTGGCCGGTGTCGCTGTTGGCGGCGCTTACCAGGGTTTGCGCCAGGGAGGGCGGCACCTCGCGGCTGACCGTGATGGCGGTGAAGTTTTCCAGCAGCGCCAGTCGACGGAAGTGTCGGGCGATGTGGCGGGTGCGCAGGAATCCGGCGAAGAATTCTTTGAGCAGGGTCAGGTTCATGGCAGTTCCCCAAGGGTCGGCCGGGAAACCTTCGAGCAGGCGTGTCGATACGCCGCGATGACGACGAAAAAGTCGAACATCACGCACGGTTCAGCGTCGATGAGAGGACGTCGGGAATCGGGCCAGGACTGGCCGCGTTCGGGATGCCGCTGCTCGCTTTTCGGCGAGACAACGGCACGAAAAGTGGCGCGTTATCTTGCCGGGAAGGTGCCGGTTATCGAAACCGGCCGACTACTGTCACTCGAACAAGTACCCACTGTGGGTCTCCGCTATTGATTGAAAACGCACGAAGCTTACGCCCCGATTTCTGGAGAGTAAACGATGCAAAGGCGTGGGATGGGGGAATCGCGAGGTTCTTCAGGAAGGGTTCAGGATTGCTGCGCAGATCGTTCCCACGCTCCGCGTGGGAATGCAGCCCGGGACGCTCCGCGTCCCATTCAAAGCCGAACGCGGAGCGTCCGTTGAGGCATTCCCACGCAGAGCGTGGGAACGATCAAGGTGTGGAGTCAGCTCGCGGTGGCTAGCAACAAATCCACCACCGAACGGCTGTGTCCACGGTTTTTGCCATGGTCATACAAAGAGCCGGCAATCTCATCGGCGCGGATCGGCAGGATCGACAGCAAGGTGTCGCTCAAGCCGTGGCTGGCCTGGCAGAAGCCCTGCATATAAATGCCAGCCTTGCAGCGCTCGTCAGTGATCAGTTTGTAGTTGCGATCGACTTCGAAATCACCCAGGTATTGCTCCAGCGGCGCCAGCAGTTTGCGGTGCATCTGGCGCTCGTAACCGGTGGCCAACACCACGGCGTCGTAATGACGGACCGTGACTTCACCCGTGGCGTTGTTGCGTACTGCCAACTCGATACCGCGCTCGGTGGCGGTGGCTTTTTCGATCGTGGTCAGGGTGCGGAACGCATGGCGCGCGATGCCCGACACTTTCTGACGATAGAAGATGCCGTAGATGCGTTCGATCAGGTCGATGTCCACCACCGAATAGTTGGTGTTGTGGTACTCGTTGACCAGTCGCTCGCGCTCGCTGTTCGCCTGCTGGAACACCAGGTCAGTGAACTCCGGCGAGAACACTTCGTTGACGAACGGGCTGTCGTCCGCCGGCTTCAGAGCCGAGCCGCGCAAGATCATGTCCACCTGTACCGAAGGGAAGCTGTCGTTCAGATCGATAAAGGCTTCCGCCGCGCTCTGCCCACCGCCGATGATCGCGATGCTCATCGGCTGATTGTTCACGCACGCCTGCTTGGCCATCTGCGCCAGGTACTGGGAGTGATGGAAGACGCCACTGTCACCCTTGAGTGCCTTGAACGCTTCGGGAATGCGCGGTGTGCCGCCAGCGCTGACCACCACCGAACGGGTGGTGCGAACGTGCTGTTGACCTTGGGAATCGCGCGAGATCACCCGCAGTGCTTCGACCTGCTGGTTGTGCAGCACCGGCTCGATGGTCAGCACTTCTTCGCCGTAACGGCTTTGCTCGGTGAATTGCCCGGCGACCCAGCGCAGGTAGTCGTTGTACTCCATACGGCACGGATAGAAGGTGCCGAGGTTGATGAAGTCCACCAGACGGCCGTGGTGCTTGAGGTAGTTAACGAACGAGTAAGGGCTGGTCGGATTGCGCAGGGTCACCAGGTCCTTGAGGAAGGAAATCTGCAACTCGCTCTGGGTCACCAGGGTGTTGCCGTGCCAGCGGTAGTCGGCCTGCTTGTCGAGAAACAGAACATCCAGCTCGCCCTGACTCGGCCCGCGCTCCTGCAGAGCGATGGCCAGCGCCAGGTTCGAAGGGCCGAAGCCGACGCCGATCAGGTCGTGAACGATGGGCGATGCAATTGCCTGTGTCATTTCCAGTGTCCTCTGGATGAACCCCTCTACTGCGGGGAATAAGCCTACGTGACCTGACCGGCCTTGAGCAGGACAGCAAGTCGTCTGTTGAAGGGAACGAGGACAATGAAACAAAATTTAACGCAATGTTGATGAAGCAGAAAAGATCAATGGGCATCCCATTGACGCATCCGCACACGGCAATGCTTCATCGCATTGACGATGTGTTTCTCCACCAGGGCCCTGGAAATACCCAGGTGTTGGGCGATCTCCGGGTGCGACAGGCCATCGATCTTGCGCAGCAGGAAACTCTCGCGACACAACCGTGGCAATTCCGCCAATGCACGCTGGAGCATCTCCAGGCGTTGACCGTGATCGAGGCTGTGGTGAGGCGATGGGGTGAAGTAGCGCTCTTCGTTGTCGAGCACTTCCAGCGATTCGACCTGACGCAGGGCATTGCGCCGATGGTCGTCGATCACCAGATTGAGCGCGGTGCGATACAGGAACGCCCGAGGCTGCTCGATCGGCGTGTCGCTGGAACGCTCCAGTACCCGCAGATAAGCGTCATGCACCACATCTTCGGCCACCTGACGGTTGCCCAGCTTGGCGTTCAAAAAACACACCAGCTCGCGATAGTAGTTTTCCAACATGACTCCCGGCCGCAGGGGTGCGGTTTCTGTCCTTGAGCCAGATCGACGACCGCCGACATAGGCAGTGGCACGATAGTGGCAGTTCGAGGCGCGTAATTTATAGTAATTCTCATATAGATTTAAAGTGTTGCTTCACCTTGCCCGACAAATAGTCTTGAACTGTGGGAGCGTCGTCGCCTAAATTTCCTGCCACTTTCCTCGTTTACAGGACAGCTCCCCGTCCCTATTCAACGGTTTTGAACGACGGGCCGATATTCATTGGCCGGAACCCTGCATGAAACGTCCCCGACAGACCCGACGCGCACTGCTTGTAGCACTTTGTCTGATCCCCGTTATCGCCGTGGCCGCCTGGCGGATCATCCCGCCCGGCCGCGACCAGTTCGCCACCGTTCAGGTCACCCGCGCCGACATCGAAAGCAGCGTCACCGCGCTGGGCACTCTGCAACCTCGCCGCTATGTCGACGTGGGTGCCCAAGCGTCCGGGCAGATCCACAAGATCCACGTGGAAGTAGGTGACACCGTCAAGGATGGCCAGTTGCTGGTGGAAATCGATCCCTCCACGCAGCAGGCCAAACTCGACGCCGGGCGTTTCTCCATCGAAAACCTCAAGGCACAGCTGCAGGAGCAATGGGCGCAGCACGACCTCGCCCGGCAGAAATTCCAGCGCCAGCAGAACCTCAAGGCCGGTGGCGCCACCCGTGAAGAAGATGTGCAGAC
Source organism: Pseudomonas sp. MDT1-16 (assembly GCF_054898115.1). Lineage (NCBI taxonomy): Bacteria > Pseudomonadati > Pseudomonadota > Gammaproteobacteria > Pseudomonadales > Pseudomonadaceae > Pseudomonas > Pseudomonas sp. MDT1-16. The sequence continues at coordinate 2,172,599 of NZ_CM142717.1, read as the reverse complement.
CGCCCAGGCCGAACTGCGCGCCACCCAGGCCCGTATCGACATGTTCCAGGCGCAGATCCGCCAGGCCCAGGCCAGTCTGCGCAGCGATCAGGCGGAACTCGGTTACACGCGAATTTATGCGCCCATGAGCGGAACCGTCGTTGCACTCGACGCCCGTGAGGGCCAGACCCTCAACGCCCAGCAGCAGACGCCACTGATTCTGCGCATCGCCAGGTTGTCGCCGATGACCGTCTGGGCCGAGGTGTCGGAAGCCGACATCGGTCACGTCAAACCCGGCATGACCGCCTGGTTCACCACCCTCAGCGGCGGCAACCGTCGCTGGAACAGCACCGTGCGGCAAATTCTGCCCGTGACGCCCAAGCCACTGGACCAAACCAGCCAAGGTGGCGGCAGCCCGGCCAGTTCGAGTAAAAGCGGCAGCGCTCGCGTGGTGCTGTACACCGTACTGCTGGACGTCGACAACGCCGACAACGCGCTGATGGCGGAAATGACCACACAAGTATTCTTCGTCGCTGAGCAGGCGAAAAACGTCCTCACCGCGCCCATCGCGGCCCTGCAAGTCGGCGCTCAAACCCACAATCAGACCGACAGTCAGACCGCGCAGGTCGTCACCAAAAATGGCCGCATCGAGCAGCGCGACGTACGCACCGGCATCAGCGATCGCCTGCGGGTGCAGGTCCTCGACGGCTTGCAGGAAGGCGATCACCTGTTGATCGGCCCGGCCGACGGGAGTGGCGGCTGAATGCAGACGCCCCTGATTGACCTGCAGGACATCCGCAAAGCCTACGGCGGCGGCGACTCACCAGAAGTTCACGTGTTGCGCGGCATCGACCTGTCGATCCATGCCGGGGAGTTCGTGGCGATCGTCGGTGCCTCCGGCTCCGGCAAGTCGACGCTGATGAATATCCTCGGCTGCCTCGACCGTCCGACCTCGGGCGAGTACCGCTTCGCCGGCGAAAACGTCGCCGCACTCGACAGCGACGAACTGGCCTGGCTGCGCCGCGAAGCCTTTGGTTTTGTCTTTCAGGGTTATCACCTGATCCCGTCCGGCTCGGCCCAGGAAAACGTCGAGATGCCGGCCATCTACGCCGGCACGCCGGCCGCCGAACGCCACGCCCGCGCTGCCGCCCTGCTCGACCGTCTCGGCCTGGCTTCACGCACCGGCAATCGTCCGCACCAGCTCTCCGGCGGCCAGCAACAACGGGTGTCGATCGCCCGCGCCTTGATGAACGGCGGCCACATCATCCTCGCCGACGAACCCACCGGCGCCCTCGACAGCCACAGCGGTGCCGAGGTCATGGCCCTGCTCGACGAACTGGCGAGCCAGGGCCACGTGGTGATCCTCATCACCCACGACCGCGAAGTGGCGGCGCGGGCCAAACGCATCATCGAAATTCGCGACGGGCTGATCATCAGCGACAGCGCCCGGGACAACCCCGAAGTACAGGCGTCGGCCAATCCCGGCGCGCTGCAAGCGGTGGACTTGCGCAAGCGCCTCACCGAAGGCGCCGAAGCCACCGGGGCCTGGAAAGGCGAACTGGTCGATGCCGTGCAAGCCGCGTGGCGGGTGATGTGGATCAACCGCTTTCGCACCGCGCTGACGTTGCTAGGGATCATCATCGGCGTCGCGTCGGTGGTGGTGATGCTGGCGGTGGGTGAAGGCAGCAAGCGCCAGGTGATGGCGCAAATGGGCGCGTTCGGTTCCAACATCATTTACCTCAGCGGCTCGTCGCCAAACCCGCGAACACCACTGGGCATCGTCACCCTGGATGACGTCGCAGCGGTGGCGAGCCTGCCCCAAGTGATGCGTATCATGCCGGTCAATGGCCAGGAGGCCGGGGTGCGTTTCGGCAACCTCGACCACTTGAGTTACGTCGGCGGCAACGACACCAACTTCCCGAACATCTTCAACTGGCCGGTGGTGGAAGGCAGCTATTTCACTCAAGACGATGAACGTAATGCGGCGGCGGTCGCGGTGATTGGCCACAAGGTGCGGACCAAGTTGCTCAAGGACGTCGCCAACCCGATCGGCCAGTACATCCTGATTGAGAACGTGCCGTTCCAGGTGGTCGGCGTGCTTGCCGAAAAAGGCGCCAGCTCCGGCGACTCCGACAGCGACGACCGCATCGCCATTCCGTATTCCGCTGCGAGTGTGCGGCTGTTCGGCACCCACAATCCCGAATACGTGGCCATCGCCGCCGCCGATGCGCGCAAGGTCAAGGAGACCGAAAAAGCCATCGAGCAATTGATGCTGCGATTGCACAACGGCAAAAAGGATTTCGAACTGACCAACAACGCGGCAATGATTCAAGCCGAGGCACGCACGCAAAATACCCTGTCGTTGATGCTCGGCTCGATTGCCGCGATTTCGTTGCTGGTGGGCGGCATCGGCGTGATGAACATCATGCTCATGACCGTGCGCGAACGGACACGTGAGATCGGTATCCGCATGGCCACCGGCGCGCGCCAACGCGACATCCTGCGCCAGTTCCTCACCGAAGCGGTGATGCTTTCGGTGGTCGGCGGGCTCGCCGGGATCGCCCTGGCGCTGATCGTCGGCGGCGTGCTGATCCTCAGCGAAGTCGCTGTCGCGTTCTCCTTGATAGCGGTGCTCGGCGCCTTCGGCTGCGCCCTGGTCACCGGTGTTGTCTTCGGCTTCATGCCGGCCCGCAAAGCTGCCCGACTCGACCCGGTCACGGCCCTTACCAGTGAATGATCTCTCCATGAAGCCGCAACTCAGTCTGCTGACCCTCTGCCTGCTGCTCGGCGCCTGCGGCAGTCCCGCCCAGCGCCCGGACAGCGGCCTCCAGCCGCCCGCCTCCTGGCAGTCGCCGCATACCGCCAATGCCACACGCAGCAACCTGCAATGGTGGACGCAGTTTGGCAGCCCCGAGCTTGATCGCCTGATCGAACAGGCCCGGGTCGGCAGTTACGATTTGGCCGCCGCCATCGCCCGGGTGCGCCAGGCTCGGGCTGAAACGGTCGTTGTCGGTGGTTCGCTGCTACCCGAAGTCAAAGGTGCCCTGAACGCCAATCGGGAAAAACTATTGCGCGGCAACGGCTACAGCCAGCTTGATGCCGACAGCGACAACAAGGCCGTCGATTACTTCAACGCCAGCCTCAGCGCCAGTTACGAAATCGATTTCTGGGGCGGTCAAAGCGCTTCCCGTGAAGGCGCACAATTCGGTTTGCAGGCGAGTGAGTTCGATCAGGCGACCGTGGAATTGACGCTGCTCAGCGGCGTCGCCAACAGTTACGCGCAAAGCTTGTCGTTGCGTGAGCAAAGTCGCATTGCCGAGTTGAATCTGGCGAACGCGCAGAATGTTTTGAAACGGGTGCAGACGCGTTTTGACTCAGGCTCGGCGACGGCGCTGGAATTGGCGCAGCAGAAAAGTCTGGTCGCCGCACAACAACGACAATTGCCGCTGGTGCAGCAACAGGCTCAGGACGCGCAGATCAGTCTTGCCGCCCTGCTCGGCCGGCCGATACAGGAATTGTCTTTGGGCCAGGAACGCTTTGATCAACTGTCATGGCCAACCATCGCTGCCGGTGTGCCCAGTGAACTGATCAGCCGTCGACCGGACATCGCCCGTGCCGAAGCACAACTGGCCGCCGCACAGGCCGACGTCACCGTCGCCCGCGCCGCCATGCTGCCGGCCGTGACCCTGAGCGCAGACATCGGCTCCGGTGCCGACCGCGCAGCCGACATCCTGCGCAGTCCGTTCTACAACCTGACCGCTGGATTGCTCGCGCCAGTCTTCAACAATGGGCGCCTGAGTGCCGAGCGCGACAAGGCCACGGCCCGCCAGGAAGAACTGCTGGAGACGTATCGCGGGGCGATCATCAATGGGTTCGCCGATGTGGAAAAAGCCCTCAACAGCATTCGCGGACTGGACGAACAGCGGCAGTGGCAAGGTGAAGAACTGAACCAGGCGCAGACGGCATTCAACATTGCGCAAAGCCGTTATCAGGCCGGAGCCGAGGATTTGCTGACGGTGCTGGAGACGCAGCGCACGCTGTATGCGGCGCAGGATTTGAATGTGCAGCTGCGGTTGTCGCGGTTGCAGGCGAGTATTGCGTTGTACAAGGCGCTGGGTGGGGGGTGGCAGACACTGTAATTGATCGTTCCCACGCGCCGCGTGGGAATGCAGCCCGGGACGCTCTGCGTCCCATCGAGAGCCGAACGCGGAGCGTCCGTTGAGGCATTCCCACGCAGAGCGTGGGAACGATCATGTGACGACCGGTTTGGCCTTCAAATGCCGCGCATACCAAGGCCGCTGCGGCACCTTGCGGAACAAATCCTCCAGCTTCTTCTCGTCATCCCCAAAGGTAATCCGCAACGCCAGCTTCATGGTTTCCGGGTCCATCTCGACCGACTTGCCGGTCTGTAACCCCGGCGTAGTGCTGCAACCATGAGTGCTCGGGCCGAGCCACGGGTCGTCGATCTCGACCCAACGTCCCGGCGCAAACCAAGGCACACCCTTCACCTCAAGCCGACTGACCTCCCCCGGATGAAAACGCTCATGCGCGCGGAACCAGTCTTCCAGACGATCGTCGATCCAGCCATGGAAGTGCCAGAACACCGGGTTGACGTGGGACGAAAACGGATCGCCTAGGAAGTCGTTTTCCGGAGCAAACCAGCGAGCGGAAAAGTCCGCCGGATCCCGGGCAAACGGCACCGGCTGACCGTTGGACGGATCACGCGGCACCGAGGCCCAACGCATGTGCAGCCAGTCGTGCAGCCCCAATTCCACCTCTGAACCGAACTGACCCAGGGTCAATGTCGACAGATAACGCGGATCGCGGTACTGCGACTCCCAGACCTGGAAATTGCTGTGGTAGGTCTCGGCGGTCTTGATGTCGCTGACCCATTGCGAGTACTCGGCATCGTCATCGGCCAGCCAGGTCGGCGGCAGCGCGGTGCCGTCGTGGTTGTCGAAATAATCGGCAAACCCGAGTCGATCCCGCGCCAGTTCCGGCTGTGGCAACGGGAAATGCGGCCAGGACGGCAAGTCCTGCAGGGAGCGCGCCGTGCCGAGCATGTGCCGGTGCATGAAGAAAAAATCCACCCCCGAGCCGTTGCGATCCTTGCGCGCGCCACGGGCATCACGCTCCTTGTCTCGCGGGCCAGGCTGCCAACCAATGCCGCGAAGGGCTGCGCGCTTGTCTTCGGACAGTGTGTGCCATTTGTCCCGGGAGGCATGCCAGAGCTGGTGGAACAGTCGATGCCCGGGCGAAATCAGCCAGGCCAGCAGCGTCGGATTGAGGCCGGTTCGCTCGCGGGCTTCGGGGAACACGCGCTTGACGGCAATGAAGCGATTGTCCTGCGCCGTCAACATCAACGGACGGTCCAGATTCAACACCCGACCACTGAGGGTGCCGCTGCCGGCGTTGCCGAAACCGGCCCAGACCTCGTCCAGCGCCATGCTGAATTCATAGTCCGCTGTGCCGCTGGCGCTGAGCAGTCGCCAGCGCAACTGCGCCGGGTTGGCGCCGGCCAGGTCGCCGAGCACCCGATAACGCGGCGCTTCGCTCGAACGCAAACGTTCGGCGGTGTCGAGGAACCCGCTCAAGCCGCGACCTTTGTGACCGATGTCGAGAAACACCTCCAGCCCGTCCCGTGGCAGGCCTTCGATGCCAGCGTCAGGCCCCTCGAAACGAATCTGCCAGACACCGCGCAAGGTGTTCGCCAAGTGCTGGCCAGCGACATCCGCGACATCGAACGAAGCTTCGCCGGGGGTGATCGTCGGATCCGGTTTCGTCCATTCACGATGCCCATAAAAAGCCGCAGGCACCGCGGCGCCGGTCAGCGCCAGGCCTGCCATGAACCATCGTCGAGAAATCGTCATTGCCCTACCTGTGTCAGCCATGAAGCAGGCTTTATCCAAGCTAGAACGTTTGTTGCCACCGAAAATTTATGATGCCCCCGAAAGATCGTTCCCACGCTCTGCGTGGGAACGATCACCATGGTGTCAGCACAAACACCTAAATTCTCTCGTCGGTCACTCGTTCTTCCCAGATAGCAAAGGCCCCTGCGCCTGCCCCCCAACGGCGAACCTGACTGAGACGGCAATGACAAAACCACGTTCGAAAAAGGCGCTTTACATCGGCCTGCCGCTGGCCCTGGCGATCAGCGCCGGTGCAGGCTTTGCGGCCTGGGATTACGGGTTCAAGGACAATCCCGGTTACTCGGTCAAGGTAATGAAACAGGCCGATGAGTTGCACGAGCGGATCCTTTCCTTCGACAGCCACGTCACCGTTCCGCTGGACTTCGGCACCGCCGGCAATGAAGCCGACAAGGACGGCACCGGGCAGTTCGACCTGGTCAAGTCCGCACGCGGACGCCTGTCCGGTGCGGCCCTGACAATCTTCGGCTGGCCGGAAATCTGGAACGGCGAAAACGCCCCGCACCGCCCAACCGCCGGTTTTGTCGACGAAGCACGGTTCGAGCAGGAAACCCGCTACAAAATCATCAGTACCCTGGTTCGTGACTTCCCCAATCAGGTCGCCATCGCCTACACCCCCGACGATTTCCGCCGCCTGCACGGCGAAGGCAAGTTCGCGATTTTCATGAGCATGCTCAACGCCTATCCGCTGGGCAACGACCTGAATGCCCTGGACAAATGGGCGGCCCGGGGCATGCGCATGTTCGGCTTCAGTTACGTGGGCAACAACGCCTGGGCAGATTCGTCCCGGCCGTTGCCGTTTTTCAATGACTCGCGGGACGCCCTCGGCGGCCTCTCGGAGATTGGCAAACAAGCCGTGCACCGCCTCAACGACCTCGGCGTGATCATCGATGTTTCGCAGATGTCGACCAAGGCACTGGAGCAAGTCGCCCAGCTGAGCCGTGCACCCATGGTCGCTTCCCACTCCGCGCCACGCGGGCTGGTGGACATCCCGCGCAACCTCAGCGATCAGGAAATGCAGTTGATCAAAAACAGCGGCGGCGTGGTACAGATTGTCGGTTTCCCGACCTACATCCGCCCACTCAGCCAGGCCACCCAGGACAAACTCAACGCCCTGCGCGCACGCTTCGACCTGCAACCGTTGCAAGGCCTGGAGATGGCGCTGATGCCGGGGGATCCGGTGATCACCGTCTGGTCCGAACAACGCTTCGGCGAATACGCCAGCCAGCTCTACGCCATCGTCGACGAGGAGCCCAAGGCCACGCTCAAGGACTACGGCGACGCGATCGACTACGCGGTGAAGAAAATCGGCATCGACCACGTCGGCATCAGTTCCGACTTCAACGATGGCGGCGGCCTGGACGGCTGGAAAGACGTCAGCGAGGCCCGCAACGTGACCGCCGAGCTGATCAGCCGCGGCTACGGCGAAACTGATATCGCCAAGCTCTGGGGCGGCAATTTCCTGCGGGTCTGGGACCAGGTGCAAAAATCGTCCAAGCCTGTCGCCAAGAACTGATCCCCTCTTTTGCAAAAGCGAATCGAGCTCATGACCAACCGTCGTTCATTCCTCAAGCAGGCCGGTATTCTCGCGGCCAGCCTGCCCTTGGGCGCAGCCGTGAACCTGCCGGCGCTGGCCGCCAATCCGGCGCCGCTGCCGAAGGATAAATGGGCGCAACTGCGCCAGATGTTCAATCAGGACCCGGATTACCTGCACTTCGCCAATTTTCTGGTGACCTCACACCCAAGACCGGTGCGTGAAGCCATCGACATGCACCGCGCCAACCTCGACCGTAATCCCGGTCGGGCCATGGACTGGGACCTGGGGGAAACCGAAAAGCGCGAGCAAGCAGTGCGCGTCTGGGCCGGTCGCTACCTCAAGGCCAAGCCCGAGCAAATCGCCCTCACCGGCAGCACCACCGAAGGCCTGTCGCTGATTTATGGCGGCATTCATGTGCGCCCCGACCAGGAAATCCTCACCAGCGAACACGAACATTACGCCACCAACTACGCCTTGGCGTACCGCCAGCAAAAGGACGGCGTCAAGGTTCGCAAGCTCAAGTTGTTCGAGAACAGTCACACCCTTTCAGTGGATGAAGTGCTGGGTTCGATCGCCAAAGGCATTCGCCCTGAAACCCGAGTGCTCGGCATGACGTGGGTGCAATCGGGCAGCGGTGTGAAACTGCCGATTGGCGAGATCGGCAAACTGGTGGACGAACATAATCGCAACCGCGAGGACAAGGACCGCATCCTGTATGTAGTGGACGGCGTCCATGGCTTCGGCGTCGAGGACCTCGACTTCCCCGACATGCACTGCGATTTCTTCATTGCCGGCACCCACAAATGGATGTTCGGCCCGCGCGGTACCGGGATCATCTGCGCGCGTTCGGCCGAACTCAAGGACGTGACGCCGACCATCCCGACGTTCTCCGAAGCCACCACCTTCTCGACCCTCATGACCCCCGGCGGCTATCACAGCTTTGAGCATCGCTGGGCCCTGAACGAAGCCTTCAAGCTGCACCTGGAGCTGGGCAAGGCCGAGGTCCAGGCGCGCATCCACGCGCTCAATACCTACGCAAAAAACCGTCTGCTGGAGCACCCGCAGATCGAAACAGTGACGCCAAAAAGTCCAGACCTGTCGGCCGGTTTTACCTTCTTCCGGATCAAGGACCGGGACTGCGAAAAAGTCGCCGTCCAGCTGATGGAAAACCGCGTGGTCTGCGACTCGGTGGACCGCGACGTCGGCCCGGTGATCCGCATCGCCCCCGGCCTGCTCAACACCGAAAACGATATCGACCGTTTCATGGCCGTGTTGAGCAAGAGCCTGTGATTTCCTTTAATCGAGATGACTCATGAACCGTGATCTGCTGACTCTGACGCTGACTGCCCTCCTCGCAGGACTGCTGCCGACCGCCGCCCAGGCCGCCGCACCGGCGCAACCAGGCAAAGTGTTCAAGGACTGCCGGGGCTGCCCGGAAATGGTTGTGCTGCCGGCTGGCACCTTCACCATGGGTACGCCGGACGACGAAGTCGGGCGCGAGCCTGATGAAAGTCCGATGTACGAGGTAACCTTTGCCAAACCGTTCGCCATGAGCCGCTTCCAGGTCACCGCCGGCGAATGGGACAGCTACGTACGCGAAAGTGGCGTGACCATCGCCAATGGCGACACCCGGCCGGGTCGCGAGTGCGTCGCCAGCAAGCCGCGCTATCCGCAGAGCCCGCGTCAACCGGCGGTGTGCATGAACTTCGACGACGTCAAAAACTATGTCACCTGGCTGTCGAAAAAGACCGGGCAGACGTACCACATGGTCAGCGAAGCCCAACGCGAATATGCCGCGCGTGGCGGCAGCAAAGGGCCGTTCCCCTTCCCGTTCGATGAAGGCAAGGAATACAGCATCGCCAAGCACGCCAATACGTATGGCCCCGCGGACGGTTACAGCTACAGCTCGCCAGTGGGCAGCTACCCGCCGAACGCCTTCGGCCTGTACGACATGCACGGCAACGTCTACGAATGGGTCGAAGACTGCGAACACCCTGATTACGTCGGTGCCCCCACCGATGGCAGCGCCTGGGTCGAGCCCACGTGCGAAGCCGTGCGGATTCGCGGCAACGACTGGGGTGAAGCGCCGGTGTTCTCGCGCTCCGGCAACCGCAACAGCCAGTACCCGCAAGAGCGCGGCGACTGGATGGGATTCCGTATCGTGCGTGACCTTTAAGCTTTCTGGTGTTGATCGTTCCCACGCTCCGCGTGGGAATGCCGCCAGGGACGCTCCGCGTTCCGCTGGTGAATGTGACGCAGAGCGTCACGGGATGCATTCCCACGCGGAGCGTGGGAACGATCATCAGGCACGCAGTTATTATCGGATCGCCACCAATCGGCGACCTTGTAAATTAAGCCTTCCACCAGACGTTCTACTGGGTATCTGCCTTTACGACCCAAGGAACTGTCTTCCATGACCCAGCCTACCCGTGGTGCCATCGGCGAGTTGTTCGCCCTGTTGAAACCCTTTCGGCTCATCGTCGCCGCGTCCATTTTCCTGGGCATGGTCGGCGGCCTGAGCGTCACGGTATTGCTGGCGACCATCAACAACGCCCTGCATTCGGACACCGGCCTGACCCAGGGCGTCGTCGCCCTGTTCGCCGGGTTGTGCTTGCTGGCACTGGCCAGTTCGATCTGTTCGGACATCGGCACCAACTATGTGGGCCAGCACATCATCGCCAAACTGCGTAAACAGTTGGGTGAAAAGGTTCTCTCGGCACCGATCGAACACATCGAGCGCTATCGCAGCCACCGGTTGATTCCGGTGCTGACCCACGACGTCGACACCATCAGCGACTTCGCTTTCGCCTTTGCGCCGCTGGCCATTTCCGTCACCGTGACCCTGGGCTGCATGGGCTACCTGGCCATTCTGTCGTGGCCGATGTTCCTGATCATGGTCGCCGCGATCCTGATCGGCACCGCTATTCAGGCTTACGCTCAGAGCAAAGGAGTGCAGGGTTTCATGGCTGCCCGTGAGGCCGAAGATGAACTGCAAAAGCACTACAACGCGATTGCCGAAGGTGCCAAGGAACTGCGCATTCATCGTCCACGCCGCCAGCGCATGTTCGTCTCGGGCATAAAGGCAACGGCCGAGTTCATCTGCAACACTCAGGTGCGCTCGATCAACACCTTCGTCATTGCCAAGACGTTCGGCTCGATGCTGTTCTTTGTGGTGATCGGCCTGGCCCTGGCCCTGCAAACCTTTTGGCCGAGTGCCGACAAAACCGTGATGAGCGGCTTCGTGCTGGTGCTGCTGTACATGAAAGGTCCGCTGGAGCATTTGATCAGCACCTTGCCAATCGTCAGCCGCGCGCAGATCGCCTTCCGCCGCATCGCCGAACTCTCGGAGCAGTTTTCCACCCCGGAACCTCACCTGCTGCTGAGTGATAAAGGCAACGTCAAACAAGCGGTACACGAACTGAAACTGGCCGATGTGCGTTTCAGCTTCCCGGCTGCCGAAGGTGCTGCGCCATTCCAGCTCGGGCCGGTGAACCTGACGATCAAGCAAGGCGACATCACCTTTATTGTCGGCGAGAACGGCTGCGGCAAGACCACGCTGATCAAGCTGCTGCTGGGCCTGTACACACCGCAACAGGGCGAAATCCGCGTCAACGGCGAAGCGATCGACGCGCAGAACCGCGATGACTATCGCCAGTTGTTCACCACCATCTTTGCCGACTATTACCTGTTCGATGATGTGGTCCAGGGCGATCAGCACATCCCCGAAGATGCGAACCAATACCTGCAACGGCTGGAGATCGCGCACAAGGTCAGCGTCAAGGACGGCAACTTCACCACCACCGACCTCTCCACCGGCCAGCGCAAACGCCTGGCCCTGGTCAATGCCTGGCTGGAGGAACGTCCGGTGCTGGTGTTCGATGAATGGGCGGCCGATCAGGACCCGACCTTCCGCCGGATTTTCTACACCGAGTTGCTGCCGGACCTCAAACGTCTGGGCAAGACCATCATCGTGATCTCCCACGATGACCGTTATTTCGACGTGGCGGACCAACTGGTGCGCATGGAAAGCGGACGGGTCGTCACCGAGTTGGCCCCCGCCTGACAACCCGGCCCCCGTAGGAGCCAGCGGTGCGGCGATCCGACTTGCCGGCGAAAGCGATCTTGAGGACGCCTTCGCCGGCAAGCCTGGCTCCTACAACCACCTTTCGACATTTATTTTTCCGGTTTCTTTCCGGTTTTTCGTTCGTGCTGCGTCTAATAATCATTCCTATTAACAAAAACTCTGCACAACTCTTTTTCTGGAGCTCAGGTAAGTAATGCGACCTCAAACACGCCGCACACCTCTCGCGCTGGCCGTACAGCGCCCGACTTTGCATCGCACCCTGTTCACTAGCGTATTGCTGACCGCCACCTTGCTGGGGAGCTCGATGGCCAATGCTGCACCTGTGAAAGTGAACATTGCAGGTCAATCGCTTTCCAACGCGCTGACCGAGCTGGGCATGCAGACCAATCTGCAGATCCTCTACAGCCCGGACCAGGTTGCAGGCATCAAGTCCCGCGCGGTGTCCGGTTCGCTGGAACCGTCCGACGCCCTGAAGGCCCTGCTGCAAGGCACCGGCATCGCGTTCCAGATCAACGGCAACAGCGTCACCCTGGTGTCCGGCGGTTCCTCGAGCCTGCAACTGGGCGCGACCACCATTTCCGGCCAGGCCCTGGGCCTGACCACCGAAGACACCGGTTCTTACACCACCGGCGCGACCACCACCGCGACCAAGCTGCCGTTGACCCTGCGTGAAACACCGCAATCGGTAACCGTGGTGACGCGTCAGCAGATGGACGATCGCGGCGCCAAAAGCGTCGGTGACGTATTGCGCAACACCCCCGGCATCACGTCGCAGAAGTACGACAGCGACCGTACCGAGTTTTCCGCCCGTGGCCAGGCCATCACCAACTTTCAGTACGATGGCGTCAACACCCTCTACGACGGTGTTTACGGTGAAAACCCGAACAACAGCGACGACGCTGCCAGCCTGGACCACATCGAAGTCATTAAAGGTGCTACCGGCCTGATGACCGGCACCGGCGACCCTTCCGCCACGGTCAACCTGATCCGCAAGAAGCCGACCAAGGAATTCAAGGCCTCGGTCAGCGCCGCCGCCGGCTCGTGGGATAAATACCGCGCAGAAGGCGACATTTCCGGCTCGCTGACCGATTCCGGCAACGTGCGCGGTCGCTTCGTGAGCACTTATCAGGACGCCAACTCTTACCTGGATCATTACAGCCAGAAAAAAGACCTGTTTTATGGCGTCCTCGAAGCCGACCTCACGGACGACACCCTGCTGACCTTCGGCATCGACAAATCCAGCGCCACCCCGCGCGGTACATCCTGGACAGGTAACCCTACCTACTTCGCCGATGGCGGCCGTACCGACTTCTCTCGCAGTTTCAACTCCGGCGCCGACTGGAGCCGTCGTGATTTCGACAGCACCACCTACTTCGCATCGCTGGAACAAGCGCTGGCCAATGACTGGAAACTCAAACTCAGCCTGGACCAGAAAACCACCGATCACGATACCCAACTGGCCTCGGCCAGCGGCGGCAGCCCGGACCGCGCCACCGGTGAAGGCATGTTCCTTTACTGGGGTCGCTGGGAAGGCCATCGCGTGCAGAACACCGCTGACGTCAACGTCTCCGGCCCGTTCACCCTCGGCGGTCGCGAACACGAAGTGGTTGCCGGTGTCATGGCATCGCACTCGCGCCAGACCGGCTCGACTTACGACTCCAGCGCTTTCCAACTGGTGCCGGGTAGCATCTATGACTGGGAAGGCAATCTGCCGAAACAGGAGTTCCCGAAAAACGGCAAATACGAACGCACCCAAAGCCAAAACGGTATTTACCTGGCCACGCGCCTGCGTCCGACCGACGACCTGTCGTTCATCCTCGGCAGCCGTCTGAGCACCTTCAAGTACAACGAGGATTACTCCTACACTCCGGGTGGCACCCTCTCCGACACTCACGCCAGCTACAAGGAACACGGCGTCGTCACACCGTACGCCGGCGTGGTCTATGACCTGAACGACACGTACTCGGCCTACGCCAGCTACACCACTATCTACCAGCCACAAATCTACAAGGACGCCAACGGTTCGACCCTGGCACCGGTTGAAGGCAGCGCCTACGAAACCGGTCTGAAAGCGGCCTACTTCGAAGGCAAACTGAACGCCAGCCTGGCCTTCTTCCGCATTGAGCAGGACAACGTCGCCGAATCGATCGGCACCAACCCGGTCACCAACGAAGGCATTTACAAAGCCATCGACGGCGCTACCACCAAAGGCGTGGAACTGGAACTGGCGGGCGAACTGGCCGAAGGCTGGAACCTGTCCGCCGGCTACACCTACGCCCGTACCCGTGACCAGGACGAGCAACGTATCTTCGGATACCCGCTGTCCACCACCCGGCCGGAACACGTCGTGCGTACATTCACGACTTACCGTCTGCCGGGCGTCCTGAACCCGTTCACCGTCGGTGGCGGCGTCAGCTGGCAGAGTGCCTACTACGGCAAGATCTACAGCTCCAGCGTGGGCGACTACACCCAGATCAAGCAAGGCGGCTACACCCTCGTGGATTTGATGACCCGTTATCAGTTCGACGAACACCTGAGCTTCACCGTCAACGCCAACAACGTCTTCGACAAGCGATACCTGACGGGCCTTGGCAACTTCGATACCACGTTCTACGGCGAGCCACGCAACCTGCAGCTCACCGCGAAGTATGATTTCTGAGTTGCTGAGCTGAAATGAAAAATGCCCGTGTCGTGAGATACGGGCATTTTTTATGGCTACTCCATGATCGTTCCCATGCTCCGCGTGGGAATGCATCCCGTGACGCTCTGCGTCACCTTCAGAAGCGGAACGCGGAGCGTCCCTGGCGGCATTTCCACGCAGAGCGTGGGAACGATCAGGTGTCAACTATTCAGGTTGATCGAGTCTATCCAGCGCCCGGTTCACCGCCAGCTCGCCCAGCATGATGACTTGCGCAATGCCCAACAGGGAATTTCGACTCGGCCCATCCATATGGTCCGCCAGGTCCATGGCCATGACATTGGCCGAGGCCAGCGACTCGCACGCATGGGCCAGCAGGGTTTCGGTATCGAGCTCCGGGTTGACGGTGAACATGGTGCTGAGTTTGCGCGGGGTGACGTGGATGAAAGCGGCAGGGTGGAGGTGGTAATCGAGGGCGCGGTCGGCGGCTTCGTGGCGTTTTTTTGAAGCAGGGCTTTCGTGCGGGGATGCTGGATCGGTGTCTGGTGGATTCGGTGTAGGTTTGAACATTGGTGGTGTTCCTCATAGGGCCACACCCATTCCGCTACTACACGAAAGGGTGGCGGCTGTGCGCAAGTTAGTAGACCGGTAACACCCACCAAACCCGGCGCGTCCGAGGACGCCATGCGCACAGCCACCATTAAGTGCAGGTGAACCTGACTGAATGACGCTTATGCAACCGATGGTGGGGACTGCGGGCTACTAAACCCGATCACTGACAATCAGTGACGGGAACCAAGTTACCGGCCGGCCCCAAGGCGCACAAGCCGGCGGATTCTGGCGTAACTGTAGGCAACGACGCAAGGCGTTGTAGCTTTCATGAAGTAACGCTGCGGGGAATTAAACAAGCGCGATCAAACGACGTTTAACGATCTGAGCCAGACTTCAGATCACAGCCGCGAACGCACCCACCCCGCCACTTCCGCTTGAATCCCCTCAACCTCCCCCAACAACCCCGCCATGCGCAAAAAGTCATGGGTCATCCCTGGCTGTTCCAGCAACGACACGTCGTTACCGGCGGCACGCAACAGCTCGGCATACGCCAACCCTTCGTCATGCAACGGATCATGTCCGGCCAAATACACCAACGCCGGCGCCACACCTGACAGATCCGCCGCCAGCAACGGCGAACAACGCCAATCCGCCAAATCCTCAGGCGTGCGTGCGTAATGCCCGTAGAACCAGTCCAGCGTCGGCGTCTCCAGCAAGTAACCCTCGGCGAAATCCCGATGCGACGCCCGTTTCGTCGTGGCATCCGTCACCGGGTACACCAGCAATTGTGCCTTGGGTTTCAACGCCAGTTCCTGAGGTTCACGCACCGCCATGATCGACAACACCGTCGCCAGCGTCGCACCCACGCTGTCACCGGCCACGGCCACTCGCGTCGCGTCCAGGCCATGCGCCGCGCCTTCGCGGACCAGCCAGTTCCCCGCATCGCAGGCATCCTGCACCGGCGTCGGGAAACGCCATTCCGGTGCCAGGCGATAACCCACGGTCAACAACGCAAAACCACCCTGTGCCGCCAATCGCCGGCACAGCGCATCATGGGAATCGAGGCTGCCGACCACGTAGCCGCCGCCATGGAAATACAACACCACCGGCTGCAACCCGTCGACCGTGTGCCCATCGCGATAAAGCCGTGCCGACAGGCTGTGACCGTCACGCGCAGCAATCCTGAAGTCTTCGCAGGAAACGCTGTCCAGCGGCACATCGAGAAACCCGGACGACGCTTCAAAATCGATCCGCGCCTGTTGCGGCGACAGTTCGTGCATCGCGCGACTTTTGCCGGTCATCCGGCCGAACTCGGCGAGTTCTAAAAATGCTTCAAGTTCTGGCAACACAGCCATGGGACGAATCCTTCACACAAATAGGTCAATAACCGGGCGCGGTGAAGCACCCGGCTGTTTTCAAATGATCGCCAATCGGCGTTCCAGCAAGTCTTCAAGCGCGTCGAGCAACTCGTCACCGCGCAGCAACTCGTAGTGCCCGCCCGCCAACAAGCGATCAACGCCGTGGCTACCAACCTGAGCCTCGAACACTCGGCGTTCGTCGTCGCGCTCGGCCACCCACCAGCGATGTGCCGTGACCTGAATCGCCGGCAGTTGCCGATGCGCCAGGGCCAATTGCTTGAGCCGTGAACCGGTGGCGAAGATCTGTGTGAGTTCCCCCGCGCCCAACGCAGATTGTTCATTGGAGCCGTGCATGGCCGCCTCGATCACCGCCGTGGAACCCTCGCGTTCATTCAAATCAGCGGCTTTCAGCGCAATCAGCGCTTGAGCCTCATCGGCCGGCAGACCGAGCACAAACTTCAGGAAGTCGCCCAGGTCCTCGCGCCAGTCCCCCGCTTCTGCGGCGCCGGCCACGTAACTGTCGACCAGCCCGGCAAACGCCACCGTCTCACCCTGGGTTTCCAGTTCGTGAGCGACCAGTTGCGTCAACGCGCCGCCCAACGACCAACCCAGCAAGTAATACGGCCCCTTGGCCTGCTGACTGCGAATCCGTTGCGCGTAGGCCTGAGCCATGGCCAGCAGCGACTCGTCCTGCCAGTGCGGGTCGAGCAGCATGCGGCATTGCACGCCGTACACCGTGCGCCGTCCTTCCAGTCGGCGGGCCAGCGGTTCGTAGTCGAACACCGTGCCGAAACCGGCGTGCAGGCAGAACAGCGCCGGCACGTTGGGGATCCGCGCATTCAGCGCCAGCAATGGGTCTGGCGCCTTGGCCGGCTCGGCCGCCTGATAACCGCTGAGTTCGGCGATGCAGGGTTTCTGCATCAAATCCCGCAGCTTCAATTCGAAGCCCAGTTGCGGCTGACTGCGCACCCGCGAGATGACTTTGAGCACCTGCAACGAGTCGCCACCGAGTTCGAAGAAGTTGTCGTCGATGCCCACTTGCGGCACGCCGAGCACCTCTTGCCAAATAGCAGTCAACGCCGTTTCCAGCGCGTTGCGCGGCGCACGATAACCGCCGAGCGCCCATTCAGGTTCCGGTAGCGCGCGACGGTCGAGCTTGCCGTTGGCCGACAGTGGGAAGCGTTCCAGCACTAGGATTCGCGCCGGCACCATGTAGTCCGGCAGTTGTGCTTGCAGTTCAGCCTTCAAGCGGCGATCAAGGCCTACAGCGCCGGCAGCCACCACGTAACCGACCAATTGCTTGCCAGTCGGCGTTTCGTGCACCACCACGGCGGCATCCTGCACCCCGGCGCAGTCGCGCAGACGGGCTTCGATTTCGCCCAGTTCGATGCGGAAACCACGGATTTTCACTTGCTGGTCAAGCCGCCCTAAATAGTCGATCAACCCGCATTCGCGTTGGCGCACCAGATCGCCTGTGCGGTACATGCGGCCACCGGCCTCGAACGGATCGGGGATGAAGCGCTCGGCGCTCATGCCGGGACGCTGGTGATAACCGCGCGCCAGGCATTCGCCACCCAGGTACAACTCGCCGCTGACACCGACCGGCAACGGATTGAGGTCGGCGTCGAGTACATAGAGCCCACGTCCGGCCACACCACGACCAATCGGCGCATAGGCCGCGTCGCAGGTTTCGCTGACTTCGGCGCGCCACAACAGCGGCGTGACCACGGTTTCGGTCGGGCCATAACCGTTGATCAGACGCTGCGGACGCAGAGCCCGCTTGACCTGCTCGAAACTGGCCTCCGGCACCGCATCACCGCCAAAGCAATACACCTCGACCGCTGGCGGATTGCCCAGACGTTCAGCCACTTCGGCCATCTGTTGCAGGTACGCCGGCGGGAAGCAGGCCACGGTGACGCCATGACGCTGCAGCACGTCCAGGGTTTGCTCCGGCGTCCACACACTGTCATCGCGGATCACCAGACTGCCACCGGCCAACAGCACACTCAGCCAACGCTCCTGAGCGCCGTCAAAAGCGAACGACATAAAGTGCAACTCACGGCTGCGCGGCGCCAATTCGTAGCGCTCGATGATGCCTCGGCAATGCCGGGCAATCGGTCCTCGCGCCACGGCCACGCCCTTCGGTTGACCGGTGGAACCGGAGGTGTAAATCAGGTACGCAAGGTGCCCCGGCAGCGGATTGGAAACCGGGCACTCGGTGCTGCCGGCAATGGACAGTTGATCGAGCAACAAGCGCGGCGGGCTATCAGCCAGCGTCAACCGTTCACCCAGATCGCTGTCGCAGAGCAACAGGCTGGCGGCCGAATCGCTGAGCATGTAGGCCAGTCGCTCGGCCGGGTAGGCCAGGTCCAGCGGCAGATAAGCCGCCCCGGCCTTGAGCACCGCGAGGAACGCAACGATGGTGCGCTCGGAACGCGGCAACGCCACCGCCACCAGACTTTCCGGGCCAATACCACGACCGATCAATTGCTGCGCCAACCCATTGGCCTGCGCCTCAAGCTCGGCATAACTGACGTCCCGATCCTCGCAGATCAGGGCGATTTTCTGCGGCTGAATGCGCAGATGTTGATTGAAGACGTGGAGCAAATCGGCGTTGTCGTCTGACACCTGCGGCAAACTCAAACGCGCTTCAGGCAAGCCAATGTTGCCGAGCAGACAAGCAGCATCCTCAGGCAACGTACGCAACAACCCTTCAAGCTGCGCGCGAATCCGCTGCACTTCCACTTCATTGAAGCGATCACGCAGGAACAGGTACTCGACCTCCAGACCTTCTTCGTTGGCGCTGACCATCAAGTCCATCGGGAAGTTGGTCACGCCACCGCTGCCGACTTCGGCAAAACGCAATTCACCTTCCTCGCCCCCTTTCAAGGCCCGGTCCACCGGATGGTTTTCGAACACGATGATGCTGTCGAACAAGCCCTGGCCACCCTGCCCGGCCCAGCGCTGAATGTCCGACAATGGCGTGTGTTCGTAGTCGCGCACCATCAGGTTGTAATCCTGCAACGCGCGCAACCACTCGCCCAACGGTTGCTCCGGATCGAGGGTCTGGATCACCGGCAAGGTGTTGATGAACAGGCCGAGCATGTCCTGCGCACCGGCAAGTCCCGTCGGACGCCCCGCCACCGTGGCGCCGAACGCGACGCTGCGCTGGCCGCTGTGGCGTTGCAGCAGCAAGAGCCATGCACCTTGCACCAGCGTGTTGAGGGTCACGCGCTGACGCTTGGCGAAACTGTGCAGTTTGCGCGTCGCCTCGGCGTCGAGGTTGCTGTACATCACGCCATGACCGGAACCTGCGGCACCCGATGCCTTGGCCAGAATGGTCGGTGCTTCGAGCAACGCCAGGCGCTCGCGCCAGAAACCTTCTGCCTGCGCACCGTCCTGACGTTGCAGCCAAGCAATGTAGTCAGCGTATCGACCAGTCAGGGTCGGCAGGCTGTCGTTGTGGTACAGGCGCAACATGTCGCCCAACAGGCGCGAAGCACTCCAGCCGTCCAGCAGCAAGTGGTGGTAAATCCAGATCATCTGGTAACGGTCATCGCCCAGACGCACCAGAATGAAGCGCATCAACGGCGGGCAGCTCAGGTCGAAGCCTTTGGCTTGTTCCGCTGCCGCCAATTCACTCAGCGCCTGCTCGGTGTCGGTGCGGTCGCGCCAGTCGAGTTCTTCGATCGGCAACTCGACGTCGGCGAACACCGCTTGCAGTGGATCGGCCAGACCATCGCGCCAGCGGAACGCCGCACGCAGCACTTCATGACGCTCCACCAGCGTTTGCCAGGCCGCGCGAAAACGCGGCACCTGCAAGCCGTCCACCGCCACGCTCAACTGGTTGACGTAGGGGTTCAGCTCCGGCGAATCAAGGCAATGGAACAGCATGCCTTGCTGCATCGGCGACAGCGGATACAAGTCTTGCAGCCCCTCACGGGCGGCCACATCGATGTGCGGCACCAGCGCAAAGGCTGGGACTTTCGGCGCTTCGATCAACGCCGCTTCACGGCTGCTGGCGACTGCGGCCAGAGCACGAATGGTCTGCTGCTCGAACAGTTGCTTCGGACTGAACACCAGCCCGCGCTGCCCGGCACGACTCACCGCTTGCAGGGAGATGATCGAGTCACCACCGAGTTCGAAGAAATTCTCGGTGACGCCCACCGAGTCCAGCCCCAACAGCGCTTGCCAGATCTCCACCAGCAACGCTTCGACCGGCGACGCGGCGGCCACTTGATCGTGGTTCTGACGCGACGCTTCGGGCGCCGGCAGGCCCTGACGGTCGAGCTTGCCGTTCGGCGTCAGCGGCAACGCGGCCAGGCACATCAAGTGCGCCGGCAGCATGTGCGCCGGCAGACGGCTGCGCAGGTGCAACGTCAGCGCTTCACGCAGGTCCTGCTCATCAGCGAGCGGATCGCGCGGCACCACATAACCAACCAACTGGCGGCTCACCGGGCCTTCGCGATCGATCACGAACGCTTCACGCACACCTTCGTGTTCAAGCAGGCAGGCTTCGATTTCACCCAGCTCGATACGGAACCCGCGAATCTTCACTTGCTGGTCGATACGGCCGAGGTACTCAACGACACCATCGGCACGGAACCGCGCGAGGTCGCCACTGCGATACAAACGTGCGCCCGGCACGAACGGATCGGGCACGAAACGTTCAGCGGTCAGGTCCGGACGTTGATGGTAACCACGCGCGACGCCCTCGCCGCCCAGGTACAACTCGCCCGCCACGCCAACCGGCAACGGCTGCAAGCCACCGTCCAGGATATAGGCGCTGCGGTTGCCGACCGGCCGACCAATCGGCATGAACGCCGAGTCGAATTCAGTCTCTGGATACGCCAGCCAGATCAGCGGCGTGATCACCGTTTCGGTCGGGCCATAGCCGTTGATCAGGCGCTTCGGTTGCAGCACTTGCTGCACCTCGTCGAACGCATGCTTGGCCATCCCTTCCCCGCACGGGGTGTAGGAACGGATCGGCAGATCACGCCCCGCTTCACCCATGAAATCGGCCATCTGCAGCAGGTAACTCGGGGTGAAGCAGGCGAGGGTGATGCCGTGCTTTTCGATCTCGGCGCAGGTGCGCTCCACGCTCCACAACTCGTCATCGCGCGGCATCACTGCCGAACCGAACACCAGCGGTGTCAGCCAGCGCTCGTGAGCGCCGTCGAAGCTGATGGAGGCGAATTGCAACTCGCGATCATCCGGGGTCATGCCGTACAACTCGCCGATCGACAGGCAATGCATGGCCAACGGACCATGAGCCACGCTGACGCCTTTTGGTCGCCCGGTGGAGCCCGAGGTGTAAATCAGGTACGCGAGGTTCTCGCCGCAGGTCAGGTTGACCGGGTTGGTGTCCGCCATGAACGCCAGCGGTTCGCGGTCGATTTCCAGCACCGACAGGCCTTGCGGCAAGGGCAGTTTTTCTCGCAGCCACGATTGGCTGATCAGCAGCAAAATGCCGCTGTCTTCCATCAGATAGCGCAGACGCTCGGCCGGGTACGCCGGGTCCAGCGGCACGTAGGCGCCGCCCGCCTTGAGGATCGCCAGCAGGCCAATGATCATCTCCGGCGAGCGTTGCATCGCCAGGCCGACCCGCACTTCCGGACCAATGCCCAGTGCACGCAGGCGATGGGCCAATTGGTTGGCGCGGCGGTTGAGTTGGTCGAAGCTCAATTCCAGGTCGTTGAAGATCAGCGCCGTGGCGTCTGGTCGGGCGACGGCCTGGGCCTCGATCAACTGATGCACGCAGAGCGGGTTTTCCGTCACGGTGAACGGTGGGTTCCACTCCACCAACTGTTGTGCGCGTTCCGGCGCAGTCAGCAGGTCCAGTTCACTCAATGCAGCGTGTGGCGCGGCAACCATCGCCGCCAGCAACGCGGCCAAATGCTCGCTCATGCGGGCAATCGCTTCGCTGCTGAAGTGCGCGCACTGGTAGCTCCAGTTCAGGCTGAGTTGGCTTTCGGCAGTGGCCGCCAGCGTCAGCGGGAAGTTGGTGCGTTCGTGGTTCTGCGGGATCGAGAAGCTCAAACTGGCTGGAGCGCCCTGTTGCAGCGCTTCGGCCACCGGGAAGTTTTCGAACACCAACAGACTGTCGAACAGCGGTTCACCGGCACGTCCGGCCCAACGCTGAATATCACCGAGGGCGGTGAATTCATGCTCACGCAATTCCAGGTTCTGCGCCTGCAAGCGGGTCAGCCACTGGCCGACGCTTTCGACCGCGTCCGGTGTGCTGATCACCGGCAGGGTGTTGATGAACAGGCCGAGCTGGCTTTCGGCGCCCGGCAAGTCCACTGGACGCCCCGCCACCGTGGCGCCGAACGCGACGCTGCGTTGACCGCTGTAGCGTTGCAGCAAGAGTGCCCAGGCACCTTGGACCAAGGTGTTCAGCGTGACTTTTTGCTGACGGACAAACTCACTGAATCGCTTGCTCGTGGCGACATCGAAGGTCTGGCGATGGTCGGCGAACGCTGCCGTCGCCTGCTGTTTGAGATCGACATGCGCCAGGCTCTGCGCCAACAGGGTCGGGTTGTCGAGGGTCGCCAGTTGCTCGCGCCAGAAGATCTCGTCAGCGTGGGCATCCTGACGTTGCAGCCAACCAATGTAATCGGCGAAACGCCCGGTCGGTGCCTGCACTTCTTGCCCGGCATAACGCTGCAAGACTTCGCTCAACAGCAGCGAGTTACTCCAGCCATCGAGCAACAGGTGATGGTGGGTGTAGATCAGTTGCTGACGCTCATTGTCCAGACGCACCAGGGTCAAACGCATCAACGGCGCCTGGGTCGAATCGAGTTGCAGGCGCTCACTGTCGATCAACTGCGCCAGCGCGTCGGCTTGATCGCTGCGGTTGCACCAATCGAGGCAGGTCAGCGGCAAGTGCAGATGACGATGCACCAGTTGCACCGGCGCTTCGAAGCCGTCGGGGAAGTGGAAGCTGCTGCGCAGGATTGGATGGGTGTCGAGCACCGCTTGCCAGGCGCGGCCCAAACGCTCGGCGTCGAGACCTCGCGCTTCGACGCTGAGCTGGTTCACGTACGCGCCGGAATCGGATTCGTACAAGCTATGGAACAGCAAACCGGCCTGCATCGGCGACAGCGGATACAGGTCCTCGATCTGCGCTGGCGGCACCGGCAGGCCATCGAGTTGCGCTTGAGTCAGGCGCGCCAACGGGAAGTCCGCCGGGGTCACGCCGCCCGCGCCATCGCTCAGGCAATGGGCGATCAGCGCCAGCAACTCGCTGCGGAATTGCGCGGCTAGCGCCTCGATCTCAAGCGGGTCAAAGCATTCGCGGCTGAAGGTCCAGTCGAGTTTCAGTTCACCGCCATACACCTGGCCGTCCACCGACAGCCAGTTCGGCAACGGTGCGTCCGCCGATTGCGCGGCACCGCTGGATTCGCGAGCCGGGGTGAACAGGGCGTCTTCGGCGAAGCTCTGGTCGAACTGCCCAAGGTAGTTGAACGTCACGCGCGCTTGCGGCAGCGCGGCCAATGCCGCTTGGGTCGCGGCATCACCCATGTAACGCAACAGGCCGTAGCCCATGCCTTTGACCGGAATCTCGCGCAATTGCTGCTTGATCGCCTTGATCGAACCCGAAAGGTTGGCGGTCGGCGTCAGGCGCACCGGGAACAAGCTGGAGAACCAGCCAACGGTGCGGGTCAGGTCAATGTCATCGAACAGCGCTTCGCGGCCATGGCCTTCGAGCTGAATCAGCGCCGATGCGTGGCCGGTCCAGCGGCTGAGGGTTCGGGCCAGCGCGGTCAGCAGCAGGTCGTTGACCTGCGTGCGGTAGATCGCTGGCGCCTGTTGCAGCAACTGGCGGGTCTGTTCGCGGTCCAGACCGATGCTGACGCCCTGGCGCAGATGCCCGGCCTGACTGGCCCCGGTATTTGCCGCTGGCAACGAATCATTCGCGACGCGAAGGTGCGCCTGCCACCAGTCCAGCTCGCTGGCAGCGGCATCGGAGCGCGCATAAGCGTCGAGCTTATCGGCCCAGGCCTGGAAGGCGCTGGTCTTCGGCGGCAGGTCTTGCCCTTGGTAAGCCGCCTGCAGATCTTCCAGCAACACCCGCCAGGACACACCGTCCACCGCCAAGTGGTGGATAACCAACAGCAACCGCTGGGAACCATCAGCCTGGGCGATCAACGCGACGCGCAGCAACGGACCGTCTTGCAAACTAAGGCTGCGCTGGGCTTCGTCGCACACCGCTTCCAGCGAGGCATCGCTGGCCACGCGAGCGGTCCAGAGCATGTCGATGACATCGCAGCTGTCGGCACCGACGTAGCGCGCCGACCATTGACCGTCGACCTGGCTGAAGCGCAAACGCAGCGCATCGTGCTGCTTGAGCAAACGTTGCAGCGCGGCTTGCAGACGCGGCAATTCGAGGGTTTCGCGCGGCACCAGCAACACCGCCTGGTTCCAATGCGCGCGCCGCGGGATCGGTTCGTCGAAGAACCAGCGCTGGATCGGCGTAAGTGTTTGCACACCGTCCACCGGCCCTTGTTGCGCCAGCGGTGCCGCTTGTTCTTTGACCACAGCGGCCAGCGCTTGCAAGGTTTGCTGCTGGAACAGATCGCGCGGTTGCAGGCTCAGGCCTGCACGACGGGCACGGCTGACCACTTGAATCGAAATGATCGAGTCACCGCCCAGTTCGAAGAAGTTGTCCTGACGCCCGACCTGCTCCACGCCCAACACGTCCTGCCAGATCTGCGCCAGCACCTGTTCATGTTCGCTGCGTGGCGCTTCGAACGCGCGTTGGCTGACCTGTGCGGTCGGCGCGGGCAGGCGTTTGCGGTCGAGTTTGCCGTTCGGACTCAGCGGCATTTGTTCGATCAGCACAGTCTGCGCCGGCACCATGTAATCCGGCAGGCTCGCCAGCAAATGGCTTTTCAGGGTTTCGCGCCACGCGCCTTGTTGCTCTGCATCGACGCTGACCAATGCGCGATCCTGCGGCACGATGTACGCGACCAATTGCTTGCCGCTCGGTCCGTCGAGGGCCAACACCACGGCTTCCTGAACGTCGGCATGCTCTTGCAGACGCGCTTCGATTTCGCCCAGTTCGATGCGCAAACCGCGAATTTTCACTTGATGGTCGATACGACCGCAGTAGTCGATGGCGCCGTCAGCGCGATAACGCGCCAGGTCACCGGTGCGGTACAGGCGCTCGCCGCTGCCAAACGGGTCGACCACAAAACGCTCGGCGGTCAGCGCGCCACGACGGTGGTAACCGCGAGCGAGGCCGACGCCGCCCAGGTACAACTCACCCACCGCGCCGAGTGGCAACGGCTGCAGTTCGCTGTCGAGGATGCAGGTGCGCAGGTTGGCAATCGGCCGACCGATCGGCACGCTGTCGCGGCCCTCTTCCACGCAGGTCCAATGGGTCACGTCGATGGCTGCTTCGGTCGGGCCATACAGATTGTAGAGATTGGCTTGCGGCAGGCTGCGCAGGGTCTGGCGTTGCAGCTCCACCGGCAGCGCTTCGCCGCTGCAAATGATCCGTTGCAACGACGTGCAGGCCAGCGCCTCGTCGGCACCGATGAAGGCCGAGAGCATCGACGGCACGAAGTGTAGCGTGGTGATCGCCTGCTCGACGATCAACGCAGCGAGGCGTTGCGGATCGCGATGCTCGCCAGGCGCGGCAATGACCAGTGTTGCGCCCTTCATCAGCGGCCAGAAAAACTCCCACACCGACACGTCGAAACTGAACGGCGTTTTTTGCAGCACGCGGTCGCTCGGCAACAGGTTGTAGGCTTGCTGCATCCACTCCAGACGGTTATGCAGCGCCACATGGCGGTTGCCGGCGCCTTTGGGTTTACCGGTGGAACCGGAGGTGTAAATCACATAGGCGAGGTTTTCAGCGATTGCCAGGTTGGGTAAATCAGTACCCGGCCAATCGCTCAGCCAATCGCCTTCGGCGTGCAGGCATAAGGTGCGCACGTTGTCCGGCGTCGGCAATTGCGCCAGCAGATGTTCCTGAGTCAGCAACAACGAAATGCCGCTGTCTTCGATCATGTAGCTCAGGCGATCGAGCGGGTATTCCGGGTCCAGCGGCACATAAGCGCCACCGGCCTTGAGAATCGCCAGCAGGCCGACGACCATTTCGAACGAGCGGTCGCAGGCAATCCCCACCAGCACTTCCGGGCCAACACCTTGGGCGCGTAAGTGATGGGCCAAGCGGTTGGCGCGCCGGTTCAGCTCGGCGTAACTCAGGCGCTGGCCCTGGAACACCAGCGCCGTCGTTTCACCGTCTTCAGCCACGCGCGCCTCGAAATGCCGCTGCACGCAGACTTCACCCGGAAAATCCTGAGCGGTGTCGTTGAGGTCATCAAGAATGCGCAGACGCTCGTTGGCATCCAGCAGTGGCAACTCGGCGAGCGGGCATTGCGGATTCGCCAGCACCCCGGCCAACAGATTGCGCCAGTGACGAGCCAGGTGTTCGATGCGCTCGGCGTCGAACAGATCGGTGGCATAGGTCAGGCTGGCGAACAGCTTGTCGCCCTCTTCCTGAGTGTCCAGTTGCAGGTCGAATTGCGTGGTGTGCGCCGTCGCGTTCAGTGCTTCGACGCGCAGGCCTGCGAGCAAACCGCTGACCGCCGCCGGTTTGGCTTGCTGGTGGTTGAACATCACCTGGAACAACGGGCTGTGGCTGAGGCTGCGTTCACCTTGTAACGCTTGCACCAGACGTTCAAACGGCAAGTCTTGATAGGCCTGGGCATCCAGCGAAGCGGCACGGGTCTGGTCGAGCAACTGGCTGAACGGCAGACGTCCATCGAGTTCGGCACGCATCACCTGGGTGTTGACGAAGAAGCCGATCAGACCCCGGGTTTCCGCACGATTACGGTTGGCAATCGGCACGCCAACGCGCAAATCGGACTGGCCGCTGTAGCGATAGAGCAACGCCTGGAAGCTCGCCAGCAACAGCATGAACGGCGTGACGCCGCGCTGTTTGGCCAGGCTCATCAGGCCGCTGGCCAGGGTCGCGTCGAGGGCGAAATCCAGACGCGCACCGCGCTGACTCGGCCGCGCCGGGCGTGGACGGTCGGTGGGCAATTCCAGCAGCGGTTGTTCGCTGCCCAGCGTTTCACGCCACCAGTTGAGTTGACGTTCCAGCTCGCCCGCTTCCATCCAGCGGCGTTGCCACATCGCGTAATCGGAATACTGGATCGGCAACGCTTCCAGCGCTGCGTTCTGACCTTGGCAATGCGCGGCGTAGAGCCGGGAAAATTCTTCCACCAATACGCCCATCGACCAGCCATCGGTGACGATGTGGTGCAGTGTCAGCAACAGCACATGGTCGTCGCGTTCCAGTTGCAACAGGCTGACCCGCAACAACAGACCGTGCTGAAGATCGAACGGCCGGGCAATCTCGTGCTCGACGCTTTTCATCGCCAGATCGAGGCGCTGTTCCTGAGGTTCGGCGCGCTGGTCGATCTGTGCGATCGGCAGCGACGTGAACTCGGCCAGTGTCTGCACCACCTGACCGTCGTCTTCGACGAAACGGCTGCGCAGGCTCTGATGCCGCTCCAGCAGCACGTCGAAACTCTGCTGCAACGCCGCGACATTCAGTGGCCCGTGCAAACGCAATGCGGCCGGAATGTTGTACGCCGAGCTCTGCGGATCAAGCTGCCAGAGGAACCATTGGCGCTGCTGCGCGTACGACAGTTCGAAGGTCGTTTGCGGCTCGGCAGCCGGCGGAATCGGCAGTTGCCCGAAGCTCACACCCTGCTCTTGCATGCGTTGCAGAAACTCGCGGCGCTTGTCAGCAGGCAGGCCGGCGAAGCGAGTGGCGATACGCTGGGCAGTGGTGTGTTCCATCAGTTGATCTCCATCTCGTCGAGAAGCGACTCAAGCGCATCAAGACGTGCATCGTTGTCAGCCGGGGCGTGTTGCCCGGCCATGGCGGCATAAGCCTGAAGGTCGGTGGATTCGAACAGCGCGCGCAGCGGCAGCTCGATGCCCAGTTCCAGTTCCACACGGGCACTGGCCTGGGCGGCGAGCAGCGAATGCCCGCCCAGTTCAAAGAAGTTGTCGCGCCGACCGATCTGCGCCACGCCCAGCACGCTGGCCCAGATGTCTGCCAGTTGTCGTTCGAGATCGCCTTCGGGGGCCTCGAACGGTCGCTGCCATTCCTCGGCATCGGGCACCGGCAAGGCCTTGCGGTCGAGCTTGCCGTTGCCGGTCAGCGGCAAGGCATCGAGCAGCAACCAGTGGCTCGGCACCATGTAATCCGGCAGATCAACCTTGAGCGCGGCGCGCAGATTGTCGCGCCAGGCGATCGGGTCGTGCGGGGTTTGCTCGGCCACCACGTAAGCGCACAGCTGCGGGCCGCCGTCGCCTGCATGCACGCTCAGTACCGCTTGGCGCACGCCCGGCTGCACCAGCAACGCGGCTTCAATTTCACCCAGCTCAATGCGGAAACCGCGAATCTTCACTTGCTGGTCGATCCGTCCGAGGTAATCGATGCTGCCGTCGGCACGCTGACGCGCCAGGTCGCCGCTGCGATAG
Source organism: Pseudomonas sp. MDT1-16 (assembly GCF_054898115.1). NCBI lineage: Bacteria > Pseudomonadati > Pseudomonadota > Gammaproteobacteria > Pseudomonadales > Pseudomonadaceae > Pseudomonas > Pseudomonas sp. MDT1-16. The sequence continues at coordinate 2,144,014 of NZ_CM142717.1, read as the reverse complement.
AGGCGCTGGGAGGCCTCGAACGGGCTCGGCACAAAGCGCTCGGCGGTCAGGCCGTAACGTCCGTGATAACCGCGCGCCAGACCGGCGCCGGCGATGTACAGCTCACCCGCCACACCCACCGGCACCGGCTGCAACTGGCTGTCGAGCAGGTACCAGCGCAGGTCGCGAATCGGCAGGCCAATCGGGCTTTGGGCCTTGCCATCGAGGTCGGCCAGGCGGATGGCGCGGTAGGTCACGTGCACCGTGGTTTCGGTGATGCCGTACATGTTGACCAAGGTTGGCTGGCGGTCGCCGAAGCGTTCGAACCAGGGACGTAGGCTCGCGACTTCGAGGGCTTCGCCGCCGAATATCACCTGACGCAACGCCAGGTTTCGCTCGCTGGCGCAGGCAATCGGCAACAGTTGCCGGAAAGCAGTCGGGGTCTGGTTCAACACCGTCACGCCCTCATCACAGAGCAAGCGGTGGAACGCTTGCGGCTCGCGGCTGATGTCATACGGCACGATCACCAGACGCCCGCCAGTGCACAGCGAACCGAACAGCTCCCACACCGAGAAATCGAAGGCGTAGGAATGGAACAGCGTCCAGACATCGTCCGGGCCGAAGTTGAACTCGGCAGCGGTGGCCGTGAGCAGGCGCCCGACGTTGCCGTGGCTGAGCAAGGCACCCTTCGGCCGGCCGGTGGAGCCAGAGGTGTGGATCACGTAGGCGAGATTTTCCGGGGTCGCCAGTGCCGGCAAGTTGTCGGCGCTGTAGCCATCCAGTTGCAACGACTCCAGGCTCAACACTTGCACACCGTCGCGGGACGGCAAACCGTCGATCAGGTGTTGCTGGGTCAGCAGCAGCGTGATGCCGCTGTCTTCGATCATGTAGCTCAAGCGCTCGGCCGGGTAATGCGGGTCCAGCGGCACGTAGGCGCCGCCGGCCTTGAGAATCGCCAGCAAGCCCACCACCAGCGGCATCGCCCGCTCGGTGGCAATGCCGACCCGCACCTCTGGCCCGACGCCCTGCTCACGCAGTTTGCGCGCCAGTCGATTGGCCTGAGCGTTGAGTGCGGCGTAGGTCAGTTGCTCGCCTTCGTAGACCAAGGCGATTGCGTTCGGCCGCTCGGCAGCCTGGGCTTCGAACAAGTGGTGCAAGGTGGGCGACGGCGGTTGCGCCTGGAACGTTGGGTTCCAGTGCTGCGCCAAAGCCTCCCGTTGCAGCCGGTCAATTATTGGCAGTTCCGCCACCCGCTGCTGCGGATCCGCGACCACCGCTCGCAGTAGGTTCAGCCACTGCTCGGCGAGGCGCTTCATCGAAGCCTCATCGTACACATCAGTGGCGTAGGTCAGGCTGGCGTCCAGCGCTTCACCCTGCTCTTGAGTGTCGAGCACCAGATCGAATTGCGTGGTGTGTTGCTGCCAGTGCAGACGCTCGACCTGCAAGTCGGCAACCGTGCGCTCGACACTGGCACCCAATTGCTGTTGATGGTTGTAGAGCACCTGGAACAATGGGCTGTGATTGAGGCTGCGTTCAGGCTGTAAGGCGTCGACCAACTGCTCGAACGGCACGTCTTGATTGGCCTGCGCGCCAAGTGCTACCTGTTTAACCTGTTGCAGCAAGGTGCTGAACGTCTGCTGCCCGTCGATCTCGGCACGCAGCACTTGAGTGTTGATGAAGAAGCCGATCAGGCCTTCGGTTTCGAGGCGCGAACGACCGGCGCTCGGCACGCCGACACTGATGCTCGACTGCCCGCTCTGGCGATGCAGCAAGGTCTGGAAACTTGCCAGCAACACCATGAACAACGTCACCTGTTGTTCCTGGGCGCGTTGGCGCAAACCGGCCAGCAACTCGCGATCAACGTTCAGCGCCAGGCTGGCACCACGCTCGGTGCGACGGGCCGGACGGCTCAGTTCACTTGGCAACTCAAGCGGTGCCTGGCTGCCCGCCAGTTGCTCGCTCCACCACGTCAGTTGGCGTGCGCCCTCCCCGGCCTCCAGCCAGTCACGCTGCCAACGGGCGTAGTCGCTGTAGTTCACCGGCAGGTTGGACAGGTTTGCCAGATGCCCTTCGACGGCGGCCTGATACAGCGCGCTGAATTCATCGACCATGATCTGCATCGACCAGCCATCGGCGGCGATGTGATGCACGGTGAGCACCAGCACGTGTTCGTCGGTGTTCACTTGCAACAGCAACACGCGCCACAGCGGACCGTTGCGCAGGTCGAACGGACGGGCGATTTCTTCGGCCACGGCATTGTCGATCGACGACTGATCGAGTGTGCGTTCATCCAGTTGCAGCGCCAGAGTGTCGTGCAGCACCGGACGCGCCTGTTGACCATCCTGTTCAAAGGTCGTGCGCAGAGTTTGATGACGGGCCTGTAACTGGGCGAAGGCTTCGCGCAGGGCGTCGTGATTCAGCGATCCCTTGAGGCGCAGCGCGGCGGGAATGTTGTAGGCCGGACTCTGTGGGTCCAGCTGCCAGAGAATCCATTGGCGCTGTTGGGCGTACGACAGGATCTGCGGCTGATCGACCGTTGCACGTTGCAGCACCGGTTGGCCGCTGACGTTCGACAGTGCGGCACGCTCGGCGAATTGCGCCAGATTGGCGGCGGAGAACAGGCTGCTCACGGACAGTTCAAGTTGCAGTTGCTGACGCACACGGGAGATCACTTGAAGCACCAGCAACGAGTGCCCGCCCAACTCGAAGAAGTTGTCGTCGCGACCCACTTGCTTGACCTGCAACACCTCCTGCCAGATCAGCGCCAGTTGCGCTTCAAGCCCTTCGGCCGGCGCCACGAACGCCCGTTGTGCATCGGCGGCTGCCGCACGCGGCAAGGCTTTGCGGTCGAGTTTGCCGTTGTTGTTGAGCGGCAGTTTCGGCAGCAGGATCAGGTGATTCGGCACCATGTATTCCGGCAACGACTGGCGTAAAACTGCTTTGAGTTCTTCCAGATAATCAGCCTGAGAAATCACCGCGCCGCTGGCCACGATATACGCCACCAGTTGCGTCCCGTCCTGAGCAATGACGGCGGCTTCGCGCACCTCCTCCCGAGCTTGCAGGCAGGCTTCGATCTCGCCCATTTCAATGCGGAAGCCGCGAATCTTCACTTGATGGTCAATGCGGCCGACGTATTCCAGATTCCCTTCAGCGTTGTAACGCGCCAAATCACCGCTGCGGTACAAACGCGCGCCCGGCTCACGGGCAAACGGGTCTGGCAGGAAACGCTCGGCGGTCAGTACCGGGCGATCAAAGTAGCTTTGCGCCAGGCTGGCCGGAGCACCGATGCACAATTCGCCGACGCCACCGTTTGGCAACAATTGACCGGCCGCGTCCAGCACGTACAGCGCCCGACCTGCGATGGCTCGACCAATCGGGATGCCAAACGCGTCGCTGGCATCGTCGAGACGGCATTGATGAACGCTGGACACCACCGTCGCCTCAGTCGGGCCGTAGGTGTTGAGCAAACGCACGTGGGTCAAACCGGCCTGGTGCCACAAGCGCAGACCTTCGACCGACATCGCTTCGCCGCCAACGTGAACCTGGCGCAAATCACCCAGGTTGCTCACCGCGCCGCTCGCACATTCGCGGGCCAGCAAGTACCAGTAAGCGGCCGGCAAGTCCGCCACGGTCACGCCCTGCTGAACGATTTCGGCGGCGAGTCGGCCGGCATCCCACACGTCATCGCCGCGCATGATCAACGCCGCGCCGACGCACAGCGCCGGGAAGCACTGCTCGACGAAGCCATCGAAGCTGAAGGTCGCGAACTGCAACACGCGGTCGGACGCCGACAGTACTGAATAGTTGGCGGCGGTCTGGCAGAACTCGCGCAGCGCGGCATGGGCGATGGCCACGCCTTTGGGTTGACCGGTGGAACCGGAGGTGTAGATGACGTAGGCCAGATTGTCGGCGACCGCATGGTTTTGCGGATTGCTGTCGGGGTAGTCGGTGCTGTCTTCAAGGCTGAGACGTCGCACGCCGGGCACATCTTCCAGCACACCGGACTCGCACAGCAGCACATCGAGACGGCTGTCGTCGATCATGTACGTCAGGCGTTCGGTCGGGTATTTCGGGTCCAAAGGCACATAGGCCGCGCCGGCTTTGAGTACCGCCAGCAGGCTGACGATCAGTTGCGGACCACGATGCAGCGCCAGACCGACACGCGAGCCTGGGCCGACGCCGTTGTCGATCAGGCGATGGGCCAAGCGGTTGGCCTGAGCGTTCAACTGGCCGTAGCTCAACGACTGACCGCCCACCTGCAACGCCACCGCGTACGGGGTGGCTGCGGCCTGAGCCGCGATTTGTTCGTGCGCCAAAAGTGTTGTGGATAACTCAACTGCAGCCGGTTGGCTGACCGCGAGCACCGCATTTTTTCCGGCCTCATCGAGTAACTCCAGCGCGCCCAATGCCGCGTCCGGCAGCGCCACCCATTGCGCCAGCAGGTGCTGAAAATTGGCCGACAACTCAGTGACCTGAGCGGCACTGAACCGCGCCGCGTCGTAGCTGAAGTCCAGGCTCAGGCCTTCGCCCAGTTCGATGCCCAGCGTCAGCGGATAGTGCGTGCGCTCGTGGTTGTGCAGGTTGCCGAACGACAGCCCGGCCGGCGCGCCCTGTTTCAGCGCTTCGGCCACCGGGAAGTTTTCGAACACCAGCAGGCTGTCGAACAGCGCCGAAGCCTGCTGCCCCGCCCAGCCCTGAATGTCGTAAAGCGGCACATGCTCGAACTCGCGCATGGCCAGGTTCAGCCCTTGCAACTCGCTCAGCCACTGACTGACGGTTTGATCCGGCTTCATCGCGCAGACCAGCGGCAACGTGTTGATGAACAGCCCAAGCTGCTCTTCGATCCCCGGCAGCGGCGCGGATCGACCGGCGACCGTGGCACCGAAGACCACGCAATCCTGGCCGGTGTAGCGTTGCAGCAACAGGCTCCAGGCCGCTTGCAGCAGGGTGTTAAGGGTGACTTTCTGCTGGCGGGCAAACTCGGCCAGACGCTGGGTCGCGCGGCTGTCGAGTGCTGCGCGATATTCCTCGTTACCTTCGGCGCCTACCGGTGGCCGCAAGGCTTCGGCCAGCAACGTTGGTGCTTGCAGCGGTGCCAACGCGGTTTTCCAGAACTGCTCGCCAGCGACGGCGGATTGCTGCTGCAACCAGCCCAGATAGTCGCGGTATTGTCCGATCGGCGCTGGCAGCGACTGCTCGGCGGCGTAGTGCTGGATCACTTCGGCGAGCAACTGCGCGTTGCTCCAGCCGTCCATCAAAATGTGATGGCTGGTGTAGATCAGGTGCCAGTCATTGACGCCCGTGCGGACCAGCTTCAAACGGAACAGCGGCGCAGTGCCCAATTCAAAACCTTGAGCACGCTCGGTGTCGCCCAGCGCATCGGTGTCGGTCGCTTCAAGCACTTCAAGCGGCAGCGCCACTTGGCGGACAATCGCCTGATGCGCGGTGTCGAGGCCCTGCCAGTGGAAACTGCTGCGCAAAATATCGTGACGCTCCAGCGCGGTCTGCCAGGCCTGAGCGAATCGCACGGGATCGAGGCCCTGGATGTCCAAACGCAACTGGCTGATGTAGGCGCCGACTTCGGGTTCGTACAGGGTGTGGAACAGCATGCCCTGCTGCATCGGCGACAGTGGATAAAGGTCTTCGAGGGTCGAGACAGCGACCGGCAATGCGTCGAGTTGCGCCTGACTGATGCGCGACAACGGGAAGTCCGACGGTGTGGCCTGGCTTTCCTCAAGCGTGCAGCAGTGCTCGATCAGCGCGTTGAGTTCCAGTGCGTAATCGTCCGCCAGACGCTGGATGGTTGCGCTGTCGAACATCTCACGGCTGAAGCCCCAGCTCAGCGACAACTCGCCGCCGTAAACCTGGCCTTCAACCGTCAGCCAGTTGCCCAATGGCGCTGAGGTGTCTTGGGCCACACCGTTGCCTTCGGTGGACGGCACGAACATCGCGCCCTCGTCGAACTGACGGTCGAACTGCCCCAGGTAATTGAAGGTGATACGTGGTTGCGGCAACGCCGCCAGTTCGGCGCGCATCGCCGGAGTGCCGAGGTAACGCAATGCGCCGTAGCCGAGACCTTTGTCCGGCACGACACGCAGTTGTTCCTTGATGGTTTTGATCGACGCGCCGAGATTGCTGGAAGGCATCAGGTTGACCGGGAACAGGCTGGTGAACCAACCCACGGTGCGGGTCAGGTCGATGTCATCGAACAGGTCTTCGCGGCCATGGCCTTCGAGCTGGATCAGCGTGCTGCCCTGCCCGCTCCAGCGGCACACCGCTCGCGCCAGGGCAGTCAGCAACAGGTCGTTGACCTGCGTGCGATAGGCCGCCGGGGCCTGTTGCAGCAGTTTGCGGGTTTGCTCGGCGTCGAATTTGAGTTCGAGTTTCTGCTCGAAGCGGTTTTCCAGCGCGCCAGTTGGACGGTCGCACGGCAGATCGTTCGGTGCGTCGCGCAGTTGGGCCTGCCAGTGACCGAGGCTGTTTTCAAAGGCTGGAAGATGATCGTGCAGACGGGCGACCCAGCGTTGATAGGGGCTGGTTCTCGCCAGCGAAACAGGGCTGCCGCTGTAGAACTGCTGAAGATCTTCCAGCAGCACACGCCAGGAAACACCGTCCACCGCCAGGTGATGAATGACCAGCAGCAAACGTTGCGAGCCGTCGGCCATCGCCACCAGCAGTGCGCGCAGCAACGGGCCGTTCTGCAGATCAAGACTGCGCTGGGCTTCGTTGCACAGGGCATTGAGTTCTTCAACCGATTGCGCCTGACGCTGCCACAACACCGATTCAGTAGTCGGCGCCGCGTAGGCTTGCTGCCAACCGTTTTCGGTCTGCTCGCAGCGCAGACGCAAGCTGTCGTGATGAGTCAGCAACTGCTCAAACGCGCGATCCAGCGCCTCGACGCTCAACGCCTCGCGCGGCACCAGCAGCAGCGACTGGTTCCAGTGCTGACGCTCAGGAATGGTTTGTTCGAAGAACCACTGTTGCACCGGCGCCAGCGCCACCGCGCCAATGGCCGGACCTTGGTCGATCAACGGCTGCTCGCCGCTGCGAGCGGCCTGGGCCAGGCTGCGGAGGGTCTGGTGCTGGAACAGATCTTTCGGGCTCAACACGATCCCGGCCTGACGCGCGCGGCTGACCACTTGCATGGAAACGATGGAGTCACCGCCCAGTTCGAAGAAGTTATCTTCAAGACCGACATTGTCGATGGCCAGCACGTCCTGCCAGATCGCCGCGAGGGATTTTTCCATCGCAGTGCGCGGCGCGACGTGTTCGCGTTGTTGCTGGGTACCGTCAATCGCCGGCAAGGCCTTGCGGTCGAGTTTGCCGTTGGGGGTCAGCGGCAGCTGTTCGAGGAACAGCAGAAATGCCGGGACCATGTAGTCCGGCAAATGTCGGCGCAGCGCAGCTTTCAGGGTTTCACGCAGGGTCGCTTGAGCGTCGAGATCGTCCAGCAACATGGCCGGATCGGATGGCACGATGTAGGCGACCAGTTGCTGACCGTTGACGCCGTCCTGTACCAGCACCGCCAGCTCACGCACGGCGTCCTGCTGCAACAGCCGCGCTTCGATTTCACCGAGTTCGATGCGGAAACCGCGGACCTTGACCTGATGGTCGATGCGCCCGACGTATTGCAGCGTGCCGTCGGCCTGATAACGGGTCAGGTCGCCGGTGCGGTACAGGCGCTCGCCATTGCTGGAAAACGGGTTGGGCACATACTTTTCGGCGGTCATGCCCGGTCGCGCCAGGTAGCCGCGGGTGATGCCGGCACCAGCCAGGTACAGCTCGGCCGACACGCCTTGAGGTACCGGTTGCAGGTCAGCGTCCAGCAAGTAGCTGGCGGTGTGCTTGAGCGGGCGGCCGATGTTTGCGCGGCCACCGGCCTCGCGACGGGTCCAGGTTGAGTAGGTGGTGTCTTCCGACGGACCGTACAAATCGTAGACGTGTTCGACGGTCGGCTGCTGATACAACGCGTCCACCAGGCTCTGCTTCAGCGGCTCGCCGGCGAGGTTGATGATGCGCACGCTCGGCGGGATCTGCCCGTCGCGCTGCAACGCATTGATCGCCGACGGCACGGTGTTGATCAGGCGCACTTGATCACGGGCCGGCAGCTGCGGCAATTCCAGGGCATTGCGGGCAATGATCACCGAACCGCCGTTGGCCAACGTGACGAACAGCTCCCACACCGACAGGTCGAAGCAGACCGATGTCGAGGCCAGCACACCTTGAATGTCTTCGCGGCTGTAGGCCGACTGCGACCAGTCGATCAGCGCCAGCACGTTGCGATGGGCGATGGCCACGCCTTTGGGTTTGCCGGTGGAACCGGAGGTGTAAATGACGTAGGCAAGGTTATCCGGCGTGACGCGGGTCACCGGCGCGCTGCTTGGGTAATCGGCCCACTCCATACCCTCCATCATCAGGACTTGGGTGTCGGCGGCGACGGTCAATGTCGCGGCGACAGCCTGTTCCGTCAGCAGCAACAGCGCGCGACTGTCTTCAAGCATGTAGGTAACGCGTTCTGCGGGGTAATCCGGGTCCAGCGGCACGTAGGCGCCACCGGCCTTGAGCACGGCCAGCAACGCTACCAGCAAGTTTTCGGAACGCTGCATCGCCACGCCGACCCGGACTTCCGGGCCTACGCCCAGCTCGATCAACTTGTGGGCCATACGATTGGCCCGAGTGTCGAGCTCGGCGTAAGTCAGTTGCTTTGTGCCGAAGGTCACCGCCAATGCATCCGGGCTCGCGGCGGCTTGCCGGGCGATCAACTCATGAATGCACAGGTCCTGGGCGAAGCCTTCGTCAGCGCGATTCCAGTCATGCACGATGCGCTGATATTCGACTGTCTCAAGCAGCGGCAAATCGCTGATGCGTTGTTGCGAATCACTGACCATGCCGTGCAGCAAATGCGTCCAGTGCTGCGCCATACGCGCGATGGTCGCCGCGTCGAACAGGTCGTTGGCATAGGTCAGCGCGGCGTGCAGCTTGCCGCGCTTCTCGTAAGTATCCAGTGTCAGATCGAACTGAGTTGTGCGCCCTTCCCACTCGATCACGCCCAGCGCCAGACCGGACGCGGTGCTGACCGTAGAAATGTCCGCGACCTGCGGCTGGTGGTTGTACATCACCTGGAACAGCGGCGTGTGGCTGAGGCTGCGTTCCAGCTTCAGCGCTTCGACCAGGCGCTCGAATGGCAAATCCTGATGAGCCTGGGCGCCGAGAGCGGTTTCCTTGATGGCGCGCAGCAAATCGTCGACCCGGATTTGACCGTCGAGCTTGGTGCGCAGCACTTGGGTGTTGACGAAGAAGCCGATCAGCCCTTCGATTTCGGCGCGGTTGCGGTTGGCAATCGGCACGCCGACGCGGATGTCGGTCTGCCCGGTGTAGCGATGCAGCAGCGCGTTGAACGCGCCGAGCAGCAGCATGAACAGGGTGATGTTGTGTTTCTGCGCGGTGGCCCGCAGTTGCTCGGCCAGTTGCGCGTCGATCGCGAATTCGTAGCGGGTGCCGCGATAGCTCGGCATCGCCGGACGCGGATGATCGGTGGGCAGCTCCAGCACCGGATGCTCAGCGCCCAGTTGCGCCTGCCAATAGTCGAGTTGGCGCGCCTGTTCGCCAGCCTCCAGCCAGCGGCGTTGCCACAGGGCATAGTCGCTGTACTGGATCGGCAACGGCGTGAGTTGCGGTTGTGCGCCCGCCTCAAAGGCGTCGTAGCAGCGGATGAATTCGTCGATCAGCACGTTCATCGACCAGCCGTCAGAAACGATGTGGTGCAGGGTCAGCAGGAGGACGTGTTCCTGCTCGGCGAGTTTGAGCAAGGTGACGCGCAGCAGCGGGCCGGCCGATAGATCGAAGGGCAGCACGGATTGCTGCTCGGCCGCGCGGGCGACTGCTTGCTCACGTTCATTAGCCGGCAATGCGCTGAAATCCACCTGATCGATCACCAGAGGCGCGCTGGCCGGCACTTGCAGCAGGTTGCCGTCGGCCTGACGCTGGAACACCGTGCGCAGGGTTTCGTGGCGCGCGACGAGGCTAGCGAAGGCTTGCTCCAGCGCTGACAGATTCAGCAGCCCGGTCAGACGCACCGCGCCGGGCAGGTTGTAGGCGCCGCTTTGCGGGTCAAGCTGCCAAAGAAACCACATGCGCTGCTGGGCGTACGACAACGCCTGGCGATCGTCGGCGTCAACGCCGGCAGGAATCGGAAAACGGGCGAAATCAACGCCCTCCTTGTGCAAGGCCGCAAGGAACATCTGGCGCTTTTCCAGGGGCAACCCGATAAACCGGCGAGCTAGTTTCAAGGAGTCTTCAGCATTCATTTCTTAGCATCCGGATCAGTGGCGGGAAGCACAACGGCACGTCGTCCCTATAAAACGAATGCAGACCGGAAAAATTAGCGAATGAGAACAAGTATCAGAAAGGAAGGTTGTAGCGAGGAAAGTCAGGTTGTAGCAATTCAAAATGTGGGAGCGAGCAAGCTCGCTCCCACAGGTATTGGGTCAGGCGCTGGTGGCCATGGCATGCCGCCGATGATGAACCTCAAGTTGATCCTTGATCACCCGCAACACCTTGGTCTCGTGCTTATGGATAAAAAAGTGACCGCCAGCGAGCATGTCCACCGAAAAGCTGCCGTGGGTTTCCTTACGCCAGCCGATCAACTGTTCGGTGGTGGCACGGTCAGCCTTGCCGCCGAGCACATGGATCGGGCACGTGAGCAACGGCCGTTGCTGCGGTTCGAAACGTCCGCACAATAGAAAGTCCGCGCGCAGCACTGGCAGCGTCAGGCTCATCAGCTCTTCGTTGGCCAACACTTCCTCGCTGGTGCCGTTGAGGGTGCGCAGTTGCTCGATCAATTCGGCATCGGTTTTGGGCTCGGCGAAACCGCGATCGTAGTCGGCACGCAGGGTCGGTGCGGCGGTGCCCGAGGCGAACAGCGCCACCGGTTCCGCGCAGCCAAGCGAGCGAAACGCATGGGCCATCTCACAGGCCAGCAACGCGCCAAGGCTATGACCGAACAGCGCGTACGGCGTCTTGAGCGTGGCTTTTTGTTCCTGCGCAAGTTGCAGCGCCAAGCGCCGCATGTCGGTGTGCAAGGGTTCGCCAAACCGGGCGCCACGTCCCGGAAGTTCCACGGGTTGCAGCTGGAGCCACTCCGGCAGTTTGCGCCGCCAGCGGCTGTAGACCATGGCGCTCGCGCCCGAATAGGGCAGGCAGAGCAATGTCAGCTGGGTCACCAGGCTTACCTCGAAAGTTGTCTGTATAGAAGAACGGGTGAGCGCCGAGGGGAATTAGTCGAACAGGTAAATCATCATTTCAAGTGGCGGAAGCTTTGGACTGCGGAACCGAGGACCACGGCGCCAGCAACAATCGCCACCCAGAACCCGCTACGCGCCCCGAACGCATCCACCAGCCACCCGGAACTGGCCGCACCAATCGCCACGCCAATGCTCAACCCGGTCACCAGCCAGGTCAGGCCTTCGGTGAGTTTGGCCGGCGGCACGATGCGCTCCACCAACGCCATCGCCACAATCAGCGTCGGCGCAAAGAACAACCCGGCGACAAACACTGCCAGCGACAGCCCGAGAATGTTCGTCGCCAGCAGCAACGGCAACGTGGTCACCGCCGTCGCCACCCCGCCGTAAAGAAACAGTCGCGGCAGCGGCAGTTTCGAGCGCAATGCCCCGAACGCCAGCCCGGCCAGGCACGAGCCGATGGCATACACCGACAACACAATGCTCGCCGCCGCTGGCTGGCCCTGCTGCTGGGCGAACGCCACGCTGACCACATCCACCACCCCGACGATGGTGCCCATCGCGACCATCAACAGCATCAGCAACTGAATCTCGCCAGAACGAATGATCGAACCTTGATGATGGTCTTCATGAGGATGAACCGCCGGCTCGGTGTCACGTTGCAGCACAAACGCCGTGACCCCGATCGCCAGCATCAGCAACGCCGCCAACGGCCCGGCTTCGGGGAACGCCACCACGCACAACCCCACCGACAGAGGCGGCCCGACAATAAAGCAGACTTCGTCCAGCACCGACTCCAACGCATAGGCGGTTTGCAATTCTGGCTGGCCGCGATACATCTCGGTCCAGCGTGCCCGCACCATCGCCGACATGCTCGGCATGCAACCGGCCAGCGCTGCGAACACAAACAACGTCCACTGCGGCGCCTGCAAGCGAGTGCAAAGCAACACCAGCAACAACGCCCCGCCACCGATCAGCGCCGATACCGGCAAGATCCGGCGCTGCCCGAAACGGTCAACCAGCCGCGAAACCAGCGGTGCACAAAATGCCGTAGCCAGGGCAAACGTCGCCGCCACCGCACCGGCCAATCCGTAGCCACCCTGCAATTGCGAGAGCATGGTGATCAGGCCGATGCCAGTCATGGAAATCGGCATGCGCGCGATCATGCCGGCCAGCACAAAGGCTCTGCTGCCGGGGGCTTTGAATAGTTCGCGGTAGGGGTTGGCCATGGTTCGGGTCTCAACAAGGGCGTGCAAGTTGCCATAAACGCTGAGCGAGGGGAAAGCGGCTAATTGTTGGTTGAATGTGAAGGCCCATCGCGAGCAGGCTCGCTCCCACTGATTTACGCAAACCTTGTGGGAGCGAGCTTGCTCGCGAAGGGGCCAGCGCAGTCACAAATGAACTCTCTGCCGCTCAAACCAGTCAGCTAGGTAAGCCCTCGACTCAAGTCTTTAACCTTCATGCAGATTTCCCTCGACCAACAGGTCGCCCTGATCACGGGTGCCAGATCGGGCATTGGCGCCGACGTATCCAAAGAAGCAGGCATCGAATAGTTATTTGCACAAACTCTCGACGCCTCCGACTACATCGTCGGTACCACCCTGTTCATCGACGGCTGCATGAGCCTTTATCCGGAGTTTCGTGGCAATGGCTGATCATCATCCCGAAAAACAAAGCGCTATCGATGCCCATGGCATCATCGGCGACATGCGCAGCGCGGCACTGGTCAATGACAAGGGCAGCGTGGATTTTTTCTGCTGGCCCGAATTCGACAGCCCGTCGATCTTCTGTTCGCTGCTGGACACGCCTGAGGCCGGGATTTTCCAACTGTCCCCGGATTTACCCGACGCTCGCCGCGAACAGATTTACCTGCCCGACACCAATGTGCTGCAAACCCGATGGCTCAGCGACCGCGCAGTCGTCGAAGTCACCGACCTGCTGCCCATTGGCGACAGCGAAGATGACACGTCGGTGCTGATGCGCCGGGTTCGCGTGGTCAGTGGCCAGGCAACGTTTCACATGCGCTGCGCCGTGCGTCATGACTACGCTCGCGCCAAGACCCGCGCACGCATGGATGAAAAGGACGTGACCTTCGAGGCCGCCGGTCAGCCGTCCCTGCGCCTGTCTTCGGACCAGGTTTTACGCATAGATGGCCATGCGGCGGTCGCAGAGTTCACCCTTGAACAGGACCAGAGCGCCGAATTCATGCTGGGCGGTATCGACGACCCGCGGTTCAAGAAAGGTGCCGCCGCGATATGCCTGGAAGGTACCCTGAAGTTCTGGCGCGACTGGATCGGCCAGTCCACCTACCGCGGCCGCTGGCGGGAAATGGTCAATCGTTCGGCCCTGGCGCTGAAGCTGCTGACCTCGCGCAAGCATGGCGCAATCCTCGCCGCCGCGACCTTCGGCCTGCCGGAAACGCCTGGCGGCGAGCGCAACTGGGACTACCGCTACACGTGGATCCGCGACGCCTCGTTCACGGTTTACGCGTTCATGCGCCTGGGTTTCGTTCACGAAGCCAACGATTACATGCGCTGGCTACGTGGCAGAGTCAGTGATTGCCACGGCAAGCCGATGAAACTCAACATTCTCTACGCCATCGATGGCCGTCAGGAACTGCCGGAATCCGAACTCTCGCACCTGTCCGGCCATGGCGGTGCGACACCGGTGCGCATCGGCAATCAGGCTTACGAACAGGTCCAGCTCGATATCTTCGGCGAGCTGATGGACGCGGTGTACCTGGTCAACAAATACGGCGACGCCATTTCCCATGAAGGCTGGAAACACGCAGTGCAAGTGGTCAATCAAGTCTGCGAAACCTGGGAGCAAAAGGACGTTGGCATTTGGGAAATGCGCGGCGAACAACATCACTTCCTGCACTCGCGACTGATGTGCTGGGTCGCATTGGACCGGGCCATTCGCCTCGCCTCCAAACGCTCGCTGCCCGCCCCGTTCGCCCGCTGGGACCAGACCCGACAGGCGATCTACGCTGACATCTGGGAAAACTTCTGGAACGAAGAACGCGGGCACTTCATCCAGCACATCGGCGGCACCGCCCTCGACGGCTCAATGCTGCTGATGCCGCTGGTGCGCTTCGTCAGTGCCAAGGACCCGCGCTGGCTCGCGACCCTCGACGCTATCGAAAAGAATCTGGTGCGCGATGGAATGGTTTACCGCTATCGCAATGACGACACCCGGATCGATGGCCTCGACGGCACCGAAGGCGCATTCGCCGCGTGCTCGTTCTGGTACGTCGAATGCCTGGCCCGCGCCGGCAAGGTGGAAAAGGCTCATCTGGAATTTGAACAGTTGCTGAGGTATGCGAACCCGCTGGGGTTGTACGCCGAAGAGTTCGACAGCCATGCGCGGCATCTGGGGAATACGCCGCAAGCGCTGACGCATTTGGCGCTGATCAGTGCGGCCAGTTTTCTGGATCGAAAACTGAGTGGGGAGAAGAATTACTGGCAGCCTTGAGACCGAGTCGCCCCTTGCCACAGGTTTTGTGTAGACCAAAACCTTACATTTCATAAACAAAGTCCGCATCCCCCCCCGAAAATCCTTTGTTGCCAGCCGTTACCTCCACCCCTACCATCCACCGTCAACGGGTACAGCGGAGCTGTCCAACAAAACCCGAATTCAAGGAACCAGAATGACCCAGCGCATCCACCGCAGCATTGACACCTCACTCAGGTCCGGCCTGAACCGCGACGAATTGTGGGAAGCCCACGACAAAGGCCTGATCAAATGCTGGGAGATCGGCCGCCAACGCGCCGCCCGCTTTCCCGAGCTCGCCCAACGATGCCTTGCCGGCGAACTGCCGGTGCTGGGCTGGAAAGGGGGTGCCAGCCGTAGCCTGAAGAAACTCGAAAAATACGGATCCCTCAAATACCTAGCTCAGTGGCAGGGGTTGCGCGGGGACGATCTGGATATCGATCTGAGTGAAGAACGGGCGTTGACCTGTTCGCGGACAAAAATGGTGGTGACGTTTACGCCGGATCGGTCGAAGTACTTCAATCAGGTGGCGGAAATCGAAGTCTAGGAAGTCGGCAAGAACAACCTCTCTGGAGAATCGAATGAACAATGAAGCGCGGATCCACTTCACCAAAACTCCAAGTTTGTCTCTCGCCTACGAAGAACACGGCCCCACCACCGGCGACCCCGTCATCCTCCTCCACGGCTTCCCCTACTCCCCGCGCGCCTACGACGAAATCGCCCCAGCCCTCGCCGCAAAGGGTTACCGCGTCATCGTCCCCTACCTGCGCGGTTACGGCCCGACCCGTTTCAACAACCCCGACACCCTGCGCTCCGGACAACAAGCCGCGCTCGCCCAGGATTTGCTGGATTTGATGGACGGCCTCGCCATTCAACAAGCCGCCCTGTGCGGCTACGACTGGGGCGGTCGGGCGGCGTGCATCGTGGCGGCGCTATGGCCTGAGCGGGTTCGTTGCCTGGTGACCGGCGACGGTTACAACCTTCAGAACATTCCCCATTCCACCGAACCGCTGGACCCGCAAACCGAGCACCGCCTCTGGTATCAGTACTACTTCCACACACCACGCGGCGTCGAAGGCCTGACGACAAATCGCCGAGCCTTGTGCGAATTGCTCTGGACGTTGTGGTCACCCACCTGGAGCAAAGGCCCTGAGTTGTATCCGTTAAGCGCACCGGCCTTCGATAATCCGGATTTCGTCGAAGTGGTGATTCACTCCTACCGCCATCGGTTCATGTACGCGCCCGGCGACCCGGCACTGGAGTGGATCGAAGAAGCGCTGACCCGACAGCCGCCGATCAGCGTACCGACGATTTCCCTGTGCGGGGCCGACGATGGCGTCGGACCGGCACCGGAGTTAGACGAAGACATCGCCCATTTCACCGAGCGTTATGAGCGGAGAGTGCTGGTGGGCGTCGGGCATAACATTCCCGAAGAGGCGCCGGAGGCAACGGTCAGAGCGTTACTGGATCTGCTGGAGGGCTGACGCTGAAACGCTCGCGATAGGCCTGCGGGGTCACGCCCATGGCCCGCAGAAAACTGCGCCGAAGCGTCTCTTCGCTACCGAATCCACATTGCACCGCCACCCGTTTGATCGGCACTCCGGTGTCGCTGAGCAAGCGTCGGGCGGTCTCGACCCGAATCAGCTCGATGGCCCGCGCTGGCGTCTGGCCGGTGTCGGCGCGGTAATGGCGCACGAAGCTGCGTTCGCTCATGCCCGCCTGCAAGGCCAGGGCCGGGATGCCCAGATCCTTGGTGAGGTTTTCACTGATCCAGGCGTGAAGTTCGTCGAAACGGTTGCCCTCCTTTTGCAAAGAGAGGGTCACGCTGAACTGCGCCTGGCCGCCGGGCCGTTTCAGGAACACCACCAGTTGCCGGGCGACTTCCAGGGCCATCGTGCGGCCAAGATCTTCTTCAACCATCGCCAGCGCAAGGTCGATGCCGGCGGTGACCCCGGCCGAGGTCCAGACCGGGCCGTCATTGATGAAAATAGGATTGGGTTCGACCCGCAATAGCGGATGTTTCTGCGCCAACTGCTCGCAACGGGTCCAGTGAGTGACCACCCGCCGGCCATCGAGCCAGCCGCTGGCCGCCAGCAAAAATGCCCCGGTGCACACCGACGATACCCGCCGACACCCCGCCGCATGTTCACGCACCCAAGCCACCAACGGTGGGTCTTGCGCCGCGTCGTAAACACCCCAGCCACCGGCAATGATCAACGTGTCACTCCCCCCCTCGGGCAACGGTTCGGTTAACAGCACCAACCCCGCCGACGACTTTACCGCCCCGCCGCCGCTGGTAATCACCGTCGGCGCGTAAGGCGGCAGCAAGCCTTTCTGGCGAGCAATATCGTTGGCCGAGGCGAACACCTGCAATGGCCCGGTGACGTCGAGCAATTGCACATTGGCAAAGGCGAGTACGTGAATGGTTTTCGGCATGATTGGCGTAATTCGTGGGGTTATTGGCGTATACGCCAAATCCTACGAACCTAAAGTGAAGTCGTCTACCCCCATTTCATGAGAAAAATGCCATGACGTTGCAGATCGGTTTTCTGTTGTTTCCACAGGTTCAGCAACTGGACCTCACCGGCCCTTACGACGTACTGGCCTCGCTGCCGAACGTGAAGGTGCATTTGATCTGGAAGGACCTGATGCCGGTCACCGCGAGCACGGGCCTGGTGCTGAAACCGACCACCACGTTCGACGATTGCCCACCGCTGGATGTGATCTGCATCCCCGGCGGCAGCGGCGTCGGGCCATTGATGGAGGATGAACAGACACTGGCTTTCATCAAGGCTCAGGCCGCCAACGCGCGTTACATCACGTCGGTCTGCACCGGCGCGCTGGTGCTCGGCGCGGCGGGTCTGTTGAAAGGCAAGCGCGCCACCACTCACTGGGCCTATCACCAATTGCTGGCGCCTTTGGGTGCGATCCCGGTGAAGGATCGAGTGGTGCGCGACGGTAATCTGCTGACCGGTGGCGGGATCACGGCGGGCATCGATTTTGCTCTGACGCTGGCCGCGGAGTTGTTCGATAAGGACACGGCAGAGCTGGTGCAGTTGCAGCTGGAATATGCCCCAGCACCGCCGTTTGCGTCGGGCAGTCCTGAGACAGCACCGGTCAGCGTGCTGGAGGAAGCACGGAAACGTGCTGCCGGATCGTTGAAACTGCGCTCAGAAATTACCGAGCGTGTTGCGGCGAAACTTGATCGGGCGTCAGTACGTTGATCCGTTCCTCGGTGCTGCCAGCGCCCGGCTGCATCGAGGACTTTCCATCGCCCACAAAAAAACCCGCCTAAGCGGGTTTCTCAAGACCATTGCGACATCCTGTCAGCAGCCATCCGGGCCTATGGTCGATCATCCGTGATCCTGAGTGCATCCTGCGACTCAGTTGATAAATCCAGATTAAACACATCGGTGCCGCATCAAAAGACGACATACCCGTCAGCGGGTGTAAGCCTTCGGCTACTCGGGTCCTGAAGCGAATTTCAGCAGGCGAAAAAAAACCCGCCGAAGCGGGTTTTTCCAAGACCATTACGACTCCCTGTCGGTAGCGATTCCTTGCTTATGGTCGATCATCCGTGATCCCGAGCACTTCCTGTGCTTCGGTTGATAAGGCTAGATTACGCTTCGGATCCAATGTGCAATAGACGACATAGCTACCATCGCGTGTAAGACATTCGCTATAGCCAGCCTTCCGAAAACCCTTAGACAGGTCAGGCATCAAGCATAGAGGCCTCGAGCTCAGCGGCCTGCAGTTGACCTTCGGCAGCATAAGTCGGAATTGGGTTCGAACTTGCAGCCATCACTCTTCCTGGCGCTCGCGTTCCTTGGCACTGACTTTGAGAAACTCTTCGATGTTGTTCATCTGTTCATCCCAACCGCGGCTGTCCATGCGGAACGCCTTGAGCCGGCGCGTCTGAGGAATGTGATCGAAACCGGACTCGGTGACCTTGAGCAACGTGCCTTCATCCATGTCTTCGAGCTCGAACTTCACCAGCGTGGTGGGCTCCTGGGAGTAATCGATTTCGGGCTCAATCGCATACGGGTGCCAGCGAAACGAAAACACCCGTTCCGGCTCGACTCGCTCCACCAGCACATTCCACAGCAGGTGCTCATATCCGGGATATGTAATCTGCCCCTGGGTCCATTCACCGGCGACAAAACGCTTGCCTTCCAGCGCCACGCCAAACCACTGCCCGAAGGCTTCGGCATTGGCCAGCACGCGCCAGACCTGCGAACGCGGCGTTTTGAGCAGGATCTTCCTTTCGATGCGATCTGATGCTGGATTCATAAGTCACCTCCTGTACTGAACAGTAGGCCTGTAAGACCACAAGACCAACCCTAAAGTTGTATCAATCGGGTATCGCAATCAACCCAGTAGGAAATGTTCGGCTGCCTTTCTGCCCCTGAGCAACGGTTTGAAGACAAGAGTCAGCGGGCTGAAGCTGGTAACGTTTGCAAACCAGACAAGAATATTAGCCCCACACTCACTCATGCCCTCAGGGAAACATCATGAATAGCCTTCATGGCCCCATCTGAGCAGCTATGAATCGTCGCCGGGCAAGCTTCGGCATTTCTGTTCGGTCTGCGGTTCACATTTGATGGCTGAGCGCTTGGCCCAACCCCACGTCATTGTTCGTGTGGCAACACTGGACGATGACCCGAAAATGACGCCGCAGGCCCATATCTGGACGTCACTTGATGTGCCGTGGCTCAACTACGAGCCGATCGAAAATCACCCTGAATGGCAGGCGTAGCCAGGCCAATACATAGCGTTACACTGCACCTCAACTTTCCACGTCACAACGAGACTCCCCATGCACCCACGTTTTTTTCTGGCGCTGACGCCTCTGCTGTTCACCACCGCTGCTTATGCTGTGGACTGCGACAACGCCGCCGATCAGGCCGCGATGAATCAGTGCGTGGCGCAGCAGCACAAGGCGGCGGATAAGGAGTTAAATACGCTTTACCAGCAGATCAATGCGCGTTTAAAGAGCAACCCCGAAAGCAAAAAACTGCTGATCGGGGCGCAGCGTTCGTGGGTTGCGTTTCGGGATGCCGAGTGCAAGTTCTCGAGCGCCGGTATGGAAGGCGGGAGTGTGTTTGCGCTGATCTACAGCAGCTGCGTTACTGAATTGACCAAGGCGCGGGTTGAGACTTTCAAGAATTATCTGAAGTGTCAGGAGGGGGATTTGAGTTGCCCGGTGCCCGGTGCTTGATGATTCGGTGCCTTTAAGGGCCTGCTCGCGAAGGCGTCAGCTCAGGCGCCGCAGCTACCGAACAAATAGTTGCGCAGTCGTGATCGCCATATCCCTACCCGGAAACTTGATGCTGCCAATCTGCTTCATGCTCTCGGGATCAAAAATCGCCACATCGTTAAACGTCCCGGCCAGCTGGTTCTAAAGCTTCGTGCGACCGCATCGTCTTGCGATTGCCGGGCTGGTCGGGTTATCAGTCTGAATGCGGCAGCCGCAGCAGGGCGAGGAGAGGCTGGGAGGTTTAGGGCAAGATCAAAAGATCGCAGCCTTCGGCAGCTCCTGGGAGATCGTTGAGGGGCGGCCACCGCGTTCTTCCAGGACTAGTTCGCGCAGTGTATCGAGAAACAGTTTGAGCACCGGCGAGTCATCGTCTGCGCGGTAAGTGGCGTACAGCGGCACTTCCGGCAATGCTGGGGTCAGGCGGCGGAACACCAGCCCGGCTGGCGCCATCTGCTCGATGGACGCTGGCAACAACGCCACGCCGAAACCAGCCCGCACCAAGCTGAGCAAGGTTTGAACCTCGATCACCTGCTGGCGAATTTGCGGGGTAAACCCGGCCTTGATGCAGCACTGAAAGAGAAAATCGGCAAACCGCGACTGCTTGAGTTCCAGCGCCACAAAAGGCTCCTGTGCCAGGTCCGCCGGCGCCAGGCTTTCGCGCCGTGCCAAGGGATGGTCGACAGGCATGACCACGCGAATCGGCTCGTAGATCAACAGTTCATTGCGCAACTGCAGATCGTCATAGCCGACCCGGAACACACAGGCATCGATGCGTTTCTCCTTCAACGCCATGACCTGTGCCGCCGGCGTCATTTCATGCAGACGCCAGGACACCTGAGGATAGCGCTCGCGGAAGAGGTGTAAGGCCCGCGGCAGCACGCCAACCATCACCGAACTGATCATGCCGATTTCCAGCTCGCCCAACTGACCTCGACCGGTCTGACGAGTCAGGTCTAGCGCGCGGTTCAGTTGTTCGAACACCAGCGGCGCCTGTTCCTTGAGCATCTGTCCAGCCGCCGTCAGCTCGACCCGGTGATGGCTGCGCTCGAAAAGCGGCGTACCCAGTTCCTCTTCCAGCAGACGAATCTGCTGGCTCAGCGGCGGCTGACAGATGTGCAGACGCGTGGCAGCCCGGCCAAAGTGCAGCTCTTCAGCAACGGCCATGAAATACCGCAGCAATCGCAGGTCCATGACGGCTTACCCCAGGGTCAGTGGCGTCGAGCGCTGGCGCACTCCGATCAGGCTGAACAGTGCATTTGCGATGGCCGGGGCCACCGACGGGCTGCCCAGCTCACCGACGCCGCCGGGTTTGCTCGGCTCACCGTCCAGCACCAGGATGTCCACCGCCGGCATGTCAGACATGCGGGTCACCCGATAGTCATGGAAGTTGCTCTGCACCACCCTGCCCTGTTTGATGTCCATACGGTCGAACAGCGCGTGACCGAGGCCCCACATCAGGCCGCCGTAGATCTGCTCTTCGACACCGCCCGGCGACACGGCCAGGCCGCAATCGACCACGCAGGTGAGCTTATCGACCTTGATCACACCGTCCTTTTTCGAAAGCCTGGCGACCACCGCGATGAAGCTGGTGTAACCCTGATTGGTAGCAATCCCCAATGCTGTGCCTTCCGGCAGCGGCTGGCCCCAACCGGCGCGTTCGGCGGCGCTTTTGAGCACCGCGACGTGCCGAGGGCGACCGTGCATGTTGGCCAGGCGAAAGGCCAATGGATCCTGCCCAGCACCGTGGGCCAGTTCATCCATGAAGCTTTCCACGGCGAACACGTTGGGAATGAAGCTCACCGAGCGATACCAGCCGCTGGGCACGTTGCTTTCATGCTTGACCCAGACCAGGTCCAGATTCGCCGGGCGATAGGCAAAATCCCACGCGGTGATGGCTTCGGTGGTGCTGTAGTCCATGTGGTCGGGGCGTTCGAAATAGCCTGGTTCCCACTGTTCCGGCGAAGCCGGTGAGACCGCGTCAAGTTTCAACGCCGTGAGTTTGCCCTGAGCATCCAGCGCACCTTTGATTCGATGCAGAGTCGCCGGGTGCATGAACAGCGATCGCATTTCGTCTTCACGGCTGTTCATCAACTTGACTGGCACCTTGGCCTCCTGCGCCAGGTATGCCACTTCGAACAACCAGTACTTGGCCTCCCGCGCCCCGAAACTGCCGCCGGACACCAACTCATTGATGGTGACCTTATCCTTGGCGATCTTGCACACCTTTTGCGCAGCCTCCAGCGCCGAAGATGGCACCTGAACGCCGCCCCAGTAGGTGATGGCGTTATTCTTCACCTCGGCGGTGATGCAGATCGGTTCCAGCGGGTTCTGCACCTTGTACGGCATGAGGTAATCGGCTTCGAGCAGCTTCGCGGCTTTCGGCCATTGCGCGGCGACATCCCCCGCCGCCATCGCGGACACCCGTTGCGCAGCCTTGTCGTCGATGGCCGCTGCTTGCGCCGTTGCCAGTTGATCGCTATCGAACCCGGCGAGGGGCGAGTCGCTCCATTGCACGTTCAATAACTCGCGACCCTGATGGGCGGCCCAGTAGTTATCGGCCAGGACGGCGACGCCTTCCTGGTTACCACCGAGTACGTCGGGCCGGCCCGGAATCGCGATCACCTTGCGTACTCCCGGCACCTGCAACGCGGCGCTGGAATCCACCGCCAGCACTTTCGCGTCGACCACTGGTGTGCGTTGAATCACCGCCACCAGCATCTGCGGTAACACCACGTCGATGCTGTACTTGAAGCGCCCGCAAACCTTGGCCGCTGCATCCCGTTTATGCCGCAACTTACCGATGTATTTGAACTGCGCCGGGTCCTTCAGAGTGACCTTGGCCGGTGCTGGCAATTTCGCGGCAACACTCACCAGCTCACCGTAACCCAGGCTGCGTTTGCTGGCGGAATGCACCACCCGGCCCTCTTCGGTTGTGCAACTGTCGGGACTGACTTTCCATTGCTTGGCCGCCGCAGTGATCAGCAGTGCGCGCGCCGTGGCACCGGCCATTCGCAGGCGATCGTATTCCAGCGAAACACTGGTGCTACCACCCGTCGAGAAGACTTTCCATATCGGGTGAATATAGGTTTCAAAGAATGGATTTTCCGGCGATATCACTTGCACGGTCATCGGGTTGACGTCCAGTTCCTCAGCCACGCAAGCGGCCAATGCGGTGTGGGTGCCGGTGCCGGAATCGTGTTTGTGCACCACCAGTTTCACCGTGCCGTCGGGCAATACCCGAACCCAGGCGTTGGGCTCGAATTCACCCGCAGGCGCAGGTGCTTTCGGGTCCGTCGCGGCTATGCCTGAGGGCAGATAAAACGCAATTGCCAGGCCGCTGGCAACCGTGGCAGCCTGCTTGAGAAAGAGACGGCGCGGCAGTTCGATCTGTGTGTCGTCGATAAACGTCATCACGCCTCCTTCGGCGCAGCAGCTGCGCGCTTGATGGCTTTATTGATTCGCCCGTAAGTGCCGCAGCGGCACACGTTGCCGGACATGGCGTTGCGGATCGAGTCATCGGTGATTGTCGCACCGGTGTTGAGCAACGCGGCCGCGGACATGATCTGCCCGGATTGACAGTAACCGCATTGCGGGACATCTTCGGCAACCCAGGCCAGTTGCAGCGGATGCTGTTCGGTGGGTGACAAGCCTTCGATGGTGGTGATGCTGTGCCCCGCCACGGCGGCGACCGGCAGTTGGCAGGAACGTATCGCGACACCGTCCAGGTGCACGGTGCAGGCACCGCACAGGCCCATGCCGCAACCGAACTTGGTGCCGGTGAGTTTCAAGTGGTCTCGCAACACCCATAACAAGGGCATGGAGGGCGATGGCTCTACCAGCTCGTGTCGTTCGCCGTTTACCGTGAATTCGATCATTGTCAGGCTCCAAGAGAGCGGCCCGTCTTTGTGCAGGCCTGGTCGCCGATTATTGGGAGTCCGCGCAAAAACGGGCCAGCGACGATTTCTGCCATCCTGTGTAAGTAGGACTAACAGCATGTACAAGCGATACCCGTCAGTGCAGTCCATGAGTGCATTCATCCAGGCCGCGCGCAGCGGAAGCTTCTCCAGTGCCGCGCGCAAACTCGACCTGACTCACAGCGCTATCAGCCAGCAGATCCGCAGCCTGGAAGACTTCATCGGCCAGCCGCTGTTCGTACGCGAAGGTGGCGGCAGTAACCTGACCGATGCCGGGCAATTGTTTGCCAGCGTGCTGTCCGACGGCCTGGCGCAGATCGACCGGGCGCTGTCCTCGGTGAAAAACCGCAGCGTCGCGCAACGGCTGACCCTTGATGTCGACAGTGAATTGGCCCAGAGCTGGCTCAATCCACGGCTACCGGAACTGCTCGATTTGTTGCCTGCCCATGAAGTGGTATTGCTGTCGATGCCGCGGTCGGATCGCAGTTCGTTCGAGCGCGTAGACCTGGCGTTGCGCTACGGGTATGGCGATTGGGAAGACTGCGAGATGACGCAGATCTGTGGTGATCGAGTGACTGCGGTGGCTTCACCTGCGTTGCTTGAGCGCTATGGATTGCAGGTGCCGATCACGCCGGCGCAGGTGCTGGAATTACCGCTGCTGGGGTATACGCGGCGCTCGTGGATTCCCTGGCTGGATGCAGCCGCAATGGCGTCGACCGAGCCGAATGCGCGGGTGGTTTTCGATAATGCGGCCAACCTGATTGCAGCGGCCGAAGCCGGAGTTGGCGCGGGGCTGGTGCGCGGTTTGCTCGCGGCGGATGCGTTGCGCGCGGGGCGTTTGGTGGAGCTGAACGACGCGCAGATTCCCGCGCATTACAACCTCTACGCCGTGTGGCCACCAGGGCAGGCCGAGCGGGTGGCGCCGGTGGTTGAAGTGATCCGCCAGTTGGCTCGGCAAACACTGGACTGACGCCATCGTGAACAAGCTCGTGATGGCGCCGGCACATCCACCACCAAACCCTGCCCCATATCGAACACATATCAACACCCCGCCCAATTAATATTGTACGAACCCGATCCCCCCTTCCAATACTTCCTCCCAAGCAGCCAGCGTCCCGAGCCGGATGCGACCAGGCGAGGGAATGCGCAGCAGTGCGCATAGAAATGGCCGATTACCCGGGACGTGGCTGCTGTGAACCGCAAGGTTCCCTTCCCCGCTATCAGGAGATCGACTTCAATGATCATCGATATCAGTTGCTATCCCACCGACCTGGTGGACCTCGCCTGGAGGCATGACGGTGACCCGTTCACCGGCGAGCGTCTGCTGGAGATGATGGATGGCCCGTACATGGTCAACGGCAAACCTCGCCGCATCGACAAAGCCTTCATCCAGCCGCCACAAGGCAACACCATCTACACCTGGACCGACGGCGACCTCAGCGGACGCGAATCCATCGATGCCTACATGGCTTACACGCTGAAGATGGTCCAGACCTACCCGGATCGATTCATTGGCTGCTTCGTCTACAACCCGCGCTGCGGCGTGGAAAACGGTGTCGAGGCGATTGAGCGTTACGTCAAGGAACACGGCTTCAAGATGGTCCAGATGCAGGCCAACATGCACGCCTATCGCCCGGACCGTGCGCTGGACTGGGTCCGCCCGGCCTTCGAGAAATGCGCTGAGCTGGGTATCCCGGTCAAGTTGCACACCGGCGACGGGCCTTACAGCATCCCGTCGGAATGGGTGCCGATGATCAAGGAATTCCCCAACGTCGATTTCATCATGGCGCACTTCGGGGTGCAGACCGGTGGCGTCTATGTGTTCGAGCCAATGCAATGGGCGATGGAATTGCCCAACGTTTACTGCGAATCGGGCTGGTGCCTGCAATCGCGGATCGTCGAGTTCGCCAAGGTCCTGCCGACCCACAAGATCCTGTTCGGCACCGACACCCCGCCAAACGAACCGGGCATGTGGCTGCGCCTGCTGGAAGTGCTCTGTCATGAGCCGCCCCAAGGCCTGAACCTCGACGAGGACACCCTCGAAGAATACCTGGGCAACAACACCGCACGGATGATCGGCCTCGAACCGACCCCGCCGCCACGTTCCGTGTCCGAAGCCGAGGCGCAGCTCAAGCGCCCTGTCACCACACAATTGGCCAGGAGCTAAACCGATGATTATCGACACCCACCTGCACCCCACTAACCTGGTCGACGAGGCCTGGCGCCACACCGGCGAACCGTTTACCGGCGAGCGCATGCTCAAGCTGATGGACGGCCCGTACATGATCAACGGCAAACCGCGCCGCATCGACATGGGCTTCATCCAGCCGCCACCGGGCAACACCGGTTATCGCGACGGCAACCGGCGGGGCCGCGAAGGCGTGCGCGACTACATGTCGTACATCGCCGAGCTGTGCATGAAGTACCCGGATCGCTTCATCGGCAACTTCAACTTCAATCCGCGCTGGGGACCGGAAAACGGTGCGGCCGAGCTGGAATTCCACATCAAGGAATACGGTTTCAAGATGCTCAAGCTGCACGCCAACATGCACGGCTATCGCCCGGACCGCGCACTCGATTGGCTGCGCCCGGCGATGAAAGTCTGCGCCAAGTACAACATCGTGGTGTTGATCCACACCGGTGATGGCCCGTACACCATCCCGACGATGTTCTACCCGATCATCCGCGAGTTCCCGATGGTCAACTTCATCATCGGCCACTTCGGTATCCAGACCGGCGGCAACTACTCGTTCGAAGCGTTCTGGATGGCCATGGACACGCCGAACGTGTACTGCGAATCCGGCTGGTGCTTCCAGTCGCGGATCGTCGAGTTCGCCAAGGAACTGCCGCGCAACAAAATCGTCTTCGGCACCGACTCGCCGCCGAACGAACCGGGCATGTGGTTGCGCGAACTCGAAGTCCTGTGTTCGCCAGCGCCGCAAGGCCTGGGGATTGATGAGGATCACCTTGAGGATTACCTGGGCAACAACATTGCCCGGTTGTGCGGTATCGAACCGACACCGCCACCCAAGGACCTGATCGAGGCGGACATTCGTCTGACCACGACCTACCTCTAAACGTTTTAAAACCAGAGCACAGCGACTTTACAGGCGTACAGATGAACCGGAGTTCGATCGACCGGCAGGCCAACGGCTTGTCGATCGAACGTCGCCCTCAGCCCTGCGCGCCTGCTTTTTACGAGGTGAAACCATGACCCTCTCTACGCTCGGCGATACCCAGGACTTCCACGATTTCATCGACGCCTATCGCCGACAATACCCGGACGATGTGCTGACCGTTCACCAATCGCTGTCGGCCGATCAGGACGTCACCGCCCTGGTCGATGCCCTGGCCACCCAAGGTCGCGACCCGCTGCTGATCTGCGAGAAGGTTGGCAGCCTCGGTGTGCAAGTCGCTACCAATCTGTTCGCTTCCCGGACCCGTATCGCACGGATCTTCGGTGTCAGCCCGGCACAGTTGCACGAAACTTTCCAGGCCCGTGCCAACCACCCGATTCCACCGCGATACGTCGAAACCGGCCCGGTACTCGACGAGATTTTTGAAGGCGAAGCCGTGGACCTCGCGCTGCTGCCGATGCTCAAGCACTTCGACAGCGATCGCGGGCCGTACATCACCAACGCAATCATCATTGCCGAGGACCCGGTCACCGGCATCGCCAACATGAGCTATCACCGTTCGATGCGCCATGCCCGGCAGACCCTCGCCACCAGCCTGCATTCACGCGGTCACTTGTGGCGCATGCTGCAAACCGCTCGCGAGCGCGGCGAAGAATTGCGCGTGGCGATGGTGGTCGGCGCGCATCCGCTGTTCATGCTCGCGGCAGCGGCACGCTTGCCGTTTGGCAGTGATGAACGCGCGGTGGCTGGCGGCCTATTTGGCGCACCGCTGGAACTGGTCAAGACTCCGCGCTATGGCATCGGCGTGCCGGCCTACGCGGAGTTTGTGCTGGAAGGCGCCATCGACCCGACGGCCTATGCCGAGGAAGGTCCGTTCGGCGAGTTCAGCGGCTATTCCTCGGACCGTTCAACCAATAATGTGCTGCGCGTCGACACCCTGATGCGCCGCAAGGACGCCTGGCTGGTGGACGTGGTCGGCGGACGGTACGCCGAACACCTGACTCTGGCGCGGCTGCCACGGGAAGCGGAGATGAGCGAAAAACTCAAGGCACGTTTCCCCGCCGTCACCGCCGTGCACTACCCGAACTCCGGCACGCACTTTCATTGCTACGTGGCGCTGGATCAAAGCCGCGACGGCGAGGCGCGGCAGATCATGCTCGCCCTGCTCGGCTGGGACCCGTACCTGAAAACCGTGATCGCGGTGGACAGCGACATTGACATCAGCGACGACAGCCAGGTGCTGTGGGCATTGGCCACACACTTTCAGCCGCATCAGGATATTTTCGTCATCGACGGTTTGCCCGGCAGTCCGCTCGATCCGTCGTCCTCGGTCAACGGCACCACCTCGCGCATGGGCCTGGATGCCACGCGAGGCTCGGGATTCGACGGGATCAAGGCGCAGTTGGATCAAGACGTGGTCGAGCGGGCGCGCAATCTGCTGAAGAGCGTTCAATCATGAACCGCCAGCGCATGGTGGTCGGCATCAGCGGCGCGTCGGGCTTCATCTACGGCGTGCGCCTGCTGGAGTTGCTGGCTGAGCTGAACATCGAAAGCCACCTGATCATCAGCCGCGCCGCGCTGCTGACCATGGCCCATGAAACTGACTACAAACTGGCGGACGTCACCGCGCTGGCCAGCCACTACCACCGGGCTGACGACGTGGCTGCCGGGATCGCCAGCGGTTCGTTCCGTTGCCTGGGCATGGTGGTCGCGCCGTGCTCCATGCGCACGTTGGCGGAGATTGCCACCGGCTCCTCCTCGGGGCTGATCGGTCGCGCTGCCGACGTCACATTGAAAGAGCGCCGGACCTTGGTGTTGATGGCCCGGGAAACGCCGCTGACCCTCGCCCACCTGCGCAACATGACCGCCGTCACCGAAATGGGCGGGATCATCGCGCCACCGGTGCCGGCCTTCTACGCCCGCCCGCAAAACCTTTCGCAAATGGTCGATCACAGCCTCGGCCGTGTCCTCGACCTGTTCGGCCTCGACGCCGGGACCGCGCTGCGCTGGGGTGAACCCAGCCCATCGGCCACCGGCCATTCCGCAACCATGAAGGAGCTCGCATGAACAGCCCATTCAACGCCCCGACCCCGAACCGCAAGATCCCGGTGACCATCCTCACAGGATTTCTCGGCGCCGGCAAAACCACCCTGCTCAACTACATCCTCAAGGAAAACCACGGCCGCAAAATCGCCGTGATCGAAAACGAGTTCGGTGAAGTCGGCATCGACGGCGACCTGGTGCTCAGCTCTGAGACCGAAGAAATCTACGAGATGGTCAACGGCTGCGTGTGCTGCACCGCCGAGGTTCGAGAGGACCTGGTGCGCATCGTCCGCGAACTGGTGGCGCGCCCGGTGCGGCTGGATCACATCTTGATCGAGACCAGTGGTTTGGCCGATCCGTACCCGGTGGCGCAGAGCTTCTTTATCAACGACCCGATTGCCGATGAAGTGGAACTGGACGCCATCGTCACCATGGTCGATGCCAAGCACATCGCTCAACATCTGGAAGACCTGCAACTGGATGGCGTCGATAACCAGGCGGTGGATCAGATCGTCTGCGCTGACCGCATCGTCATCAACAAGGTCGATCTGGTCAGTGCCGCGGAAGTGGCGGCCCTGTGCGACAAAATTCGTGGATTGAACGCCACGGCAGAGCTGGTGACGTCCAGCTACGCCGAGATCGACCTGTCGAAGATCCTCGGCATCGGTGCCTTTGAGTCGACTCAGAAGCTGATGGAGATTGGCTCTGAGCATGACCATCACGCCGATGAACATCATCACGAGCATGACGATCTGGATCATGACCACGACCCGAGCGTGTCGTCAGTCGGCATCGCCGTGGACGGTGCGGTGAATCTGGGTGACTTCCACCGCTGGATCAGCAAACTGCGCACCGAACAGGCCGACAACCTCTATCGCATGAAAGGCGTGCTGGCGGTCGCGGGCCAGGATCAGCGCTACGTGCTGCAAGGCGTGCACAGCCTGGTCGAGTTTCGCGCGTCCACTTCATGGGGCGCCGAACCGCGCTCCAGCAAGATCGTGTTCATTGGCCGCGACCTGGACCGCGCGGCGTTGAACCATGGCTTTGCCGCCTGCCTGGCAGGCTAAACGGCTCCGGGGCCGGTGGATGGCGGCTCCGGGCACACTGAACGGGTATCCCTCTCTACAACAAAAAACAGCAAGAGGAGTTTCGCCATGACTTCAGCCGTGCACCCGGTAGACCAGATTCTGCCGATCCGACAAATGCTCACCCTCGGCCTGCAACACATGGCCGTCTCGTACATCGGCGCCATCGCCGTGCCGTTGATTGTCGCCAGCGCGTTGAAAATGTCCCAAGCCGACACCGTGGTGCTGATCAGCACCACACTGTTCTGCTCGGGCATCGCCACGCTTTTACAAACCGTCGGCTTCTGGAAATTCGGCGTGCGTTTGCCGATCTTGCAGGGCGTGGCGTTCAGCAGTGTTGGCCCGGTCATCGCCATCGGCACTAATCCGGAGGTTGGATTCGCCGGGGTCTGCGGGGCGGTGATCGGCGCGGGGATCTTTACGATGCTCGTCGCGCCGTTCGTGGGCCGATTGCGCCGGTACTTTCCACCGGTGGTCACCGGCTGCATCGTCACCGTGATCGGTTTGCAGCTGTTCCCGATTGCCTATGAATGGATCGGTGGTGGCCGCAACGCCAGTAATTTCGGGGCGCCGGCGTACCTTGCCGTCGCCGCCGTGGTGCTCGCGACCATTCTTCTGGTCAACCGCTATGGCAACCCGATGATGCGCAATATGGCTGTATTGGTCGGCATGCTGGTCGGCGCCGCATTGGCTTACGGTCTGGGCATGGGCAGTTTTCACAGCGTGCAGGGGTCACCCTGGCTCACCGTGCCCTACCCGTTTTATTTCGGCCTGCCGACCTTCAGCCTGATCCCGATTGCGACCATGGTGGTGGTGATGATCGTGCAGATGGTCGAGTCCATGGGCCTGTTCGTGGCCATCGGCGACATCGTCGACAAACCGGTGGAGGAGAAACAGGTGATCAACGGCCTGCGGGCAAACGGACTGGCGAGCACCATCGCCGGGATGTTCGCGGCGTTTCCGTTCATTGCCTTCATGGAAAACGTTGGGCTGGTGATTCTGACCGGAGTGCGCAGTCGCTGGGTGGTGGCAATCAGCGGGCTGATGATGTGTTCCATGGCACTGGTGCCCAAAGCCGGGGCGATCATCGCGTCGATGCCGACTGCCGCCCTCGGCGGTGCCGGGATTGCCATGTTCGGCGTGGTCGCGGCAGCCGGAATTCAAACCCTGGCCAAGGTCGATTACGAGCGCAACCGCTACAACGTGCTGATCGTCGGTTTCACCATCGCCGCGGCTCTGGTGCCGGTACTCGCGCCGGCCCTGTTCAAGCAAATGCCCGAGTGGTCCCAGCCGTTCCTGCACAGCAGCGTGGTGATCGCCTGCCTGGTGTCAGTGCTGCTTAACGCGGCGCTCAACGGCGTCAGCGTTCCCGACAGTGCGGCCACCAAGCCTGCCTCCCACAGCCTCTGACTGGAGAAGCCCATGACTCAACTTCAAAACATACTGATCAAAAACCCGGTGGCGGTGATGACCGGTTTGCGCGGCCCGCGTGCCCGGGCAGGTAGCGTGGACATTCGCATCGTCAACGGTCGCATCTCGGAAATGGCTGCGGACCTCGTAGCGCAACCCGGTGAACGGGTGATCGACGCACGCAACTCGGTGGTCTACCCGGGCTGGATCAACACCCACCATCACCTGTTCCAGAACCTGCTCAAAGCCGTGCCGGAAGGGTTGAACCAAGACTTGCAAGGCTGGCTGGCCAGCGTGCCCTACCCGCGCCTCAACCGTTTTACTCCGCAATTGGCGCAGATCGCCGCACGGTTGGGCATGGCCGAGTTGCTGTTGTCCGGGGTGACGACCTGCGCCGACCACCACTATCTCTACCATGCTAACGGCACTACCGAAACCGGTGATTTGCTGTTCGACTTGGCCGATGAGTTCGGCATGCGTTTTGTACTGTGCCGGGGTGGTGCGCTGGAATCGGCCAGCGCTCACCCGGGATTCTCCAAAACCGCGCTGCAACCGGAGACGCTGGACCAAATGGTCGGTGACATCGAACGGCTCAAATCGCTGTACCACCAGGACAGCCCCGATGCGATGCGTCGAGTGGTGGTGGCGCCGACGACACCGACCTTCTCGCTGCCACCCACCTTACTGCGGGAACTGGCCCACACCGCCCGCGGCCTTGGGTTGCGGTTGCACACCCACCTCTCGGAGACGCAGAACTACGTCAACTTCTGCCGCGAGAAATACAACTGCCTGCCGGTGGAATTCGTCGCCGAACACGAATGGCTCGGCCCGGACGTGTGGTTCGCCCACGCGGTGCATCTGCAACCGGGGGAAATCCGCATGCTCGCGCAAACCGGCACCGGCATTTCTCATTGCCCGGTGAGCAACGCGCGGTTGGGCAGCGGCGTGGCTCCGGTGCCGCAGATGTACGAGGCTGGCGTACCGATTTCCCTCGGGGTGGATGGCGTGGCGTCCAACGAATCCGGGAGTATGGTCGGTGAAGCGCACACGGCGTGGCTGATTCATCGAGCGGAGCAAGGGGCTTCGGCCACCACCGCCGAAGACGTGATCCATTGGGGGACGGCCGGTGGCGCGCAGGTGTTGGGGCTCGGTGCGGTTGGGACGCTGGAAGTCGGTCAGGCGGCGGATCTGGTGATCTATGGCCTAGATCATCCACGGTTCTTCGGCTTCCACGACGTCGCCGTGGCGCCGGTGGTAGCGGGTGAACCGATTACCGTGAGGTACAGCCTCGTCGGTGGCCGCGTGGTGGTCGATGACGGCGTTATACCGGGGCTGGATTTGGCGAAAATACGCGCCGAGGCGTGGGACGGGGTGCGGCAGTTAATGAACGTGCATGACTAACCACCCCCCAATACACCCCCTGTGGGAGCGGGCTTGACCGCGATAGCGGTGTGTCAGGCAACAGAGATGTTGAATGTTCCGCCGTCATCGCGGGCAAGCCCGCTTGTGTCTTGCGCAGGAATTAGACTGAGGATGAGATTACATGTCCGGCGTAAATGATCTGCTGCAAGCCATCGAAACCGCCGCCGGTCAGGGCGAAGAAACCATCCTCGCCACCGTGGTCAAGGTCGAAGGCTCAGCCTACCGCCGCCCCGGCGCACGCATGCTCATTCCCCTCCACGGCCGCACCATCGGCACCGTCAGCGGCGGTTGCCTGGAACAGGACCTAGCCAAAAAAGCCTGGTGGCTGACCGACACCGGCGAACCAGTCGTGCGCCGCTACAGCACCGGCGCCACCGAGGATGAAGACGATGAACAAAGCGCCCTGACTTTCGGCCTCGGCTGCAATGGCACGGTGTTCGTCATGCTCGAACGCCTACGGGTGAAAACGCCCTCAGCCGCCGTTGAGCTGCTACGCCAGGTACGTGATCGTCAGCAGCCTGCGGCCATGGCGACCATCATTGCCACCTCACGCAACGCATTGGTTCGAGTCGGTGATCGGGTGATATCGAACGCCGCTGCCAGCCTTCGACACCCTGTTCTGGAACAGGCCATCCACAACGACCTGCACAAGACACTCAGCGAGAAAAAATCCTCCTTGCGGCTCTACACCGACGCCCGTGGCGAAGTCGAAGTATTCTTCGAGTACATCGCCCCGCCGCCGCGCCTGGTGATCTTCGGTGCCGGCCACGACGCCCAACCACTGGTACGCATGGCCAAGTTGTTGAACTGGCATGTCAGCGTGATCGACAGCCGCAGCCATTTTGCCCGACCTGAACGCTTTCCGCAGGCAGATGCGGTAATCGTCGCGAACCTCGGCCCCCCCTTCGTCCTCGGACCGTTGATCGAGGGGGCAGCGGTGGCCGTCATGACTCACAGCTACCGACAGGACCGTCACTGGCTCGGCCAATTGCTGCAAGACGCACCGGCCTACATCGGCCAACTCGGCCCCCGAGAGCGGACCGAGCGATTGTTGACCGACATTCACCAACACATTCCGGTCCTGAATGCGTTGCAACAACTGCACTACCCCATGGGCCTGGACCTTGGCGGCGATGCGCCCGAAAGCGTGGCGCTCTCGATTCTGGCGGAGATGATGGCAGCGTTGAATCAGCGTAACGGCGGGATGCTGAAGCACCGGAGCAAACCAATTCATCAAGTGGATTTGTTGGTGTGTGAAAAGTTTGAGGTGGCGGCAGCGGTTAATTGAGGTGTTTTCAATGAAGATCAAAAGACCGCAATCACGTGAAGCTGCTCTTGCCTGCATCGTTCCATCGTCTTGCCCAGCGTAAGGGTGAGTCGAGTAACTAAGGATGGTCTGAAAAAATCCATACCCCAAAAAGTGCCCAAGTAATTAAGCACATTACAGGCCAGTGACTTCATAAAAGCCGGCGTTCAGAGTTTTCCTAGCTGTGATAGTGCTGAATACGTTCTGAATTCGAGTAGGGAATGGGGTTGTTAACCTACTCAGACTATTTGTACAACTGCGAGATTTCCTCGGCAAATATAAAAAACAGTCCCTTTAGCCGAAATGGACGACTACTCAAGGAAATAGAATATGCAGAACCGAAAGTTGCTTGTCCACCAGACCTTTGCCATCAGTGCTCTGTTATTGAGTACGGCCACTTCAGTGCAAGCGGCCGACTGGAGCGACAACTCTATTAGTTACTTGTATGGCACCCACTTCGCTGAGCCGGGTATCGATGGTCCGATAGCCAAGAATATAGTCGAGTTCACTCATGTTGATGGATACAAATACGGTAGCAACTTCCTCGACGTACAGGTGCTATTTTCCGATAAAAATGATCCAGCCGCCGGTGGCGACAACGGATCTACCGAGGTGTATGCGGTGTATCGCCATCAACTTTCACTCAATAAAATTTCCGGTCAGGATTTCAAATGGGGCCCCGTTCGGGACTGGTCACTATCGGGTGGCCTCGACTGGAACACCAAAAACACTACCTTCGCGCCAGCAAAACGCATGCTCGTCATCGGCCCGACTATCAATTTCGACGTACCAGGTTTCTGGGACTTGAGTGTGATGTACCGCTCCGAGACCAACCATAATGGCTTAGCGTTCGCCCAAGAGCACGATATCCGCTTCAACGACACTTACTACCTGGAAACTGCTTGGGACATTCCCTTCCAGCTCGGTTCGGTACCGCTCAAATTCAAGGGCTTTGCCAACTTCATCCCCCCCAAAGGCAAGGATGGCTTCGGGAACGACACCGTGAGCGAGACGCTCGTGCACGCCTCCTTACTTATGGACGTGGGCGAGCTCACTTTCGGCAAGAAAGATACCTTCTTTGCCGGGGTGGGTTACGAATATTGGAAGAACAAGTTCGGCAACAACTCTTCCAACACATCTGGCACCGAGGCCAATACGCCGTTTCTGAACTTTGAATGGCATCTGTAAGGCTCCCATCAGAAGGCACACTGTCTTACACTGACAGTTGCATCGAACTTATCCACTCCATGGATAATGACGGCACCGGTGCGTGGATCTCCGCGCATCGGCAATTCGGTATGCCAAGACGTAGCATCAGTAACTCTTTCGGAGCGACGAGGCCGTACTCCGCAACCAGACCACGGATCTGATTAGCGTTGGCCGTCCGCTGTTCAATTTAGACGGCTCGGATGCCATGCGTCGCCTGGAAATCTTGTTGTACGATGGTCTTGATGGCGGCGAAGCAGACGCTGGAACGGCTCATTGCCTCACAAATTACATCGGCATCGTTGGCGTCGTTCTTGTTGCTCTTGACGTACGGTTTGACGAACTGAGGCGCGATCAGCCTCACCCGAAATCGGGATCATGCCAAGATAAGGGAAAAACCAGGACTTTAGACCTATCACATTGATTTACCGAGATTTTTATGGATCGCTATTTCACATAAACAAAATACAAAATTCGGCCCCTTCTGCGATGGTTATAGGCCGCTCTTTCAATTAGCGGGCGGCCCATCCCTGGATTGACTGCCTAGAATAAGTAGCTGTACTTCCTCTGTGTGTCCGCTATGAGAGCCGTCCTCCCTTACAGGCAGTGAACGGCCATAAGCTGACACTCACACAGTCAAGCGATCCGGCTGCTCGCCTACCCCGGCACTCCAAAGGAACATCGTCGTCGAGTGGGGCAGTGGCGGGAGGTCGGTGGCGATAAACCCTACATCAGCTTCGTGCACCTGGATCTGGCAGCCACTCCCCATGCGCCGATGCGCCGTGTGCGTTTCGGTGGCAGCTGCGGGAGCTGGCATTGATCGATGAGCTTCAGGTGTTGCGAGAGGCCGGTGTGCAGCATATTGGCTTGCATCTGCGTCGTAGCGAACGACCGGTTGCCGGAGTTATTGAACAGATCGCTGAATACATTTTGCCGAAGTTTCACAACGATGCTGCTGGAACCAGGGATAGTCAATCGGCTTCCCTTTTTCGTCACGTCACTTTCCTGCGGACAAAACAAAACCCCTACCTGCATACGCAGATAGGGGTTTCGGAATTTAATCTTGACGATGACCTACTCTCACATGGGGAAACCCCACACTACCATCGGCGATGCATCGTTTCACTGCTGAGTTCGGGATGGGATCAGGTGGTTCCAATGCTCTATGGTCGTCAAGAAATTCGGTAGCCAGGTCGTGGGCCTTTTCAGGTTCACGCTCCAGCGAATGGGTAAGTGATAGTTTGGTGTTTTGTGAGTATCTCGAACTTTCGGTTCGTTTCGTCTTCACACACCGCAATCTGATGCTCTTTCGCTTTTCAGCTCAAAGCCTGCAAATTGCTTGGGTGTTATATGGTCAAGCCTCACGGGCAATTAGTATTGGTTAGCTCAACGCCTCACAGCGCTTACACACCCAACCTATCAACGTCGTAGTCTTCGACGGCCCTTCAGGGGACTCAAGGTCCCAGTGAGATCTCATCTTGAGGCTAGTTTCCCGCTTAGATGCTTTCAGCGGTTATCTATTCCGAACATAGCTACCCGGCAATGCCACTGGCGTGACAACCGGAACACCAGAGGTTCGTCCACTCCGGTCCTCTCGTACTAGGAGCAGCCCCTCTCAAATCTCAAACGTCCACGGCAGATAGGGACCGAACTGTCTCACGACGTTCTAAACCCAGCTCGCGTACCACTTTAAATGGCGAACAGCCATACCCTTGGGACCGGCTTCAGCCCCAGGATGTGATGAGCCGACATCGAGGTGCCAAACACCGCCGTCGATATGAACTCTTGGGCGGTATCAGCCTGTTATCCCCGGAGTACCTTTTATCCGTTGAGCGATGGCCCTTCCATACAGAACCACCGGATCACTAAGACCTACTTTCGTACCTGCTCGACGTGTCTGTCTCGCAGTCAAGCGCGCTTTTGCCTTTATACTCTACGACCGATTTCCGACCGGTCTGAGCGCACCTTCGTACTCCTCCGTTACTCTTTAGGAGGAGACCGCCCCAGTCAAACTACCCACCATACACTGTCCTCGATCCGGATAACGGACCTGAGTTAGAACCTCAAAGTTGCCAGGGTGGTATTTCAAGGTTGGCTCCACGCGAACTGGCGTCCACGCTTCAAAGCCTCCCACCTATCCTACACAAGCAAATTCAAAGTCCAGTGCAAAGCTATAGTAAAGGTTCACGGGGTCTTTCCGTCTAGCCGCGGATACACTGCATCTTCACAGCGATTTCAATTTCACTGAGTCTCGGGTGGAGACAGCGCCGCCATCGTTACGCCATTCGTGCAGGTCGGAACTTACCCGACAAGGAATTTCGCTACCTTAGGACCGTTATAGTTACGGCCGCCGTTTACCGGGGCTTCGATCAAGAGCTTCGCGTTAGCTAACCCCATCAATTAACCTTCCGGCACCGGGCAGGCGTCACACCCTATACGTCCACTTTCGTGTTTGCAGAGTGCTGTGTTTTTAATAAACAGTCGCAGCGGCCTGGTATCTTCGACCGGCATGGGCTTACGCAGTAAATGCTTCACCCTCACCGGCGCACCTTCTCCCGAAGTTACGGTGCCATTTTGCCTAGTTCCTTCACCCGAGTTCTCTCAAGCGCCTTGGTATTCTCTACCCAACCACCTGTGTCGGTTTGGGGTACGGTTCCTGGTTACCTGAAGCTTAGAAGCTTTTCTTGGAAGCATGGCATCAACCACTTCGTCACCCAAAGGGTAACTCGTCATCAGCTCTCGGCCTTAGACTCCCGGATTTACCTAAGAGTCCAGCCTACCACCTTAAACTTGGACAACCAACGCCAAGCTGGCCTAGCCTTCTCCGTCCCTCCATCGCAATAACCAGAAGTACAGGAATATTAACCTGTTTTCCATCGACTACGCTTTTCAGCCTCGCCTTAGGGACCGACTAACCCTGCGTCGATTAACGTTGCGCAGGAAACCTTGGTCTTTCGGCGTGGGTGTTTTTCACACCCATTGTCGTTACTCATGTCAGCATTCGCACTTCTGATACCTCCAGCAAGCTTCTCAACTCACCTTCACAGGCTTACAGAACGCTCCTCTACCGCATCACCTAAGTGATACCCGTAGCTTCGGTGTATGGTTTGAGCCCCGTTACATCTTCCGCGCAGGCCGACTCGACTAGTGAGCTATTACGCTTTCTTTAAAGGGTGGCTGCTTCTAAGCCAACCTCCTAGCTGTCTAAGCCTTCCCACATCGTTTCCCACTTAACCATAACTTTGGGACCTTAGCTGACGGTCTGGGTTGTTTCCCTTTTCACGACGGACGTTAGCACCCGCCGTGTGTCTCCCATGCTCGGCACTTGTAGGTATTCGGAGTTTGCATCGGTTTGGTAAGTCGGGATGACCCCCTAGCCGAAACAGTGCTCTACCCCCTACAGTGATACATGAGGCGCTACCTAAATAGCTTTCGAGGAGAACCAGCTATCTCCGAGCTTGATTAGCCTTTCACTCCGATCCACAGGTCATCCGCTAACTTTTCAACGGTAGTCGGTTCGGTCCTCCAGTTAGTGTTACCCAACCTTCAACCTGCCCATGGATAGATCGCCCGGTTTCGGGTCTATTCCCAGCGACTAGACGCCCTATTAAGACTCGCTTTCGCTACGCCTCCCCTATTCGGTTAAGCTCGCCACTGAAAATAAGTCGCTGACCCATTATACAAAAGGTACGCAGTCACCCAACAAAGTGGGCTCCCACTGCTTGTACGCATACGGTTTCAGGATCTATTTCACTCCCCTCTCCGGGGTTCTTTTCGCCTTTCCCTCACGGTACTAGTTCACTATCGGTCAGTCAGTAGTATTTAGCCTTGGAGGATGGTCCCCCCATATTCAGACAAAGTTTCTCGTGCTCCGTCCTACTCGATTTCATGACTAAGAGATTTTCGCGTACAGGGCTATCACCCACTATGGCCGTACTTTCCAGAACGTTCCGCTAATCTCAAAGCCACTTAAGGGCTAGTCCCCGTTCGCTCGCCACTACTAAGGGAATCTCGGTTGATTTCTTTTCCTCAGGGTACTTAGATGTTTCAGTTCCCCTGGTTCGCCTCTTAAGCCTATGTATTCAGCTTAAGATAACCATCTTATGATGGCTGGGTTCCCCCATTCAGACATCTCCGGATCAAAGTCTGTTTGCCGACTCCCCGAAGCTTTTCGCAGGCTACCACGTCTTTCATCGCCTCTGACTGCCAAGGCATCCACCGTATGCGCTTCTTCACTTGACCATATAACCCCAAGCAATCTGGTTATACTGTGAAGACGACATTCGCCGAAAATTCGATTCTTGCTCATAAAGAGCAACTCACAAATTTTACCTTAGCCTGATCCGTTACCAGTGAAAGTAACGTCCAGTCTATCTTTCTATCACATACCCAAATTTTTAAAGAACGATCTAATCAAAGACTAGAAATCAACATTCACCATCGTACAATGGAATGCTCATTTCTAAGCTCTCAACAACAGAAGCAGTTAGTGGTGGAGCCAAACGGGATCGAACCGTTGACCTCCTGCGTGCAAGGCAGGCGCTCTCCCAGCTGAGCTATGGCCCCGTATTTCTACAGGCGTTTCCCACACAAAATTGGTGGGTCTGGGCAGATTCGAACTGCCGACCTCACCCTTATCAGGGGTGCGCTCTAACCAACTGAGCTACAGACCCAATTTCGAGCTATAAGGCCGACCTCACCCTGCTCTCTACCACAGAGCATGGGGTGCGCTCTAACCAACCAAGCTACAACCCCTCAGGGCTGCTTCTTTATCGTCTTCTTCAATGAATCAAGCAATTCGTGTGGGAACTTATGGAGCAGCTGATGTCGTCGATTAAGGAGGTGATCCAGCCGCAGGTTCCCCTACGGCTACCTTGTTACGACTTCACCCCAGTCATGAATCACACCGTGGTAACCGTCCTCCCGAAGGTTAGACTAGCTACTTCTGGTGCAACCCACTCCCATGGTGTGACGGGCGGTGTGTACAAGGCCCGGGAACGTATTCACCGCGACATTCTGATTCGCGATTACTAGCGATTCCGACTTCACGCAGTCGAGTTGCAGACTGCGATCCGGACTACGATCGGTTTTCTGGGATTAGCTCCACCTCGCGGCTTGGCAACCCTCTGTACCGACCATTGTAGCACGTGTGTAGCCCAGGCCGTAAGGGCCATGATGACTTGACGTCATCCCCACCTTCCTCCGGTTTGTCACCGGCAGTCTCCTTAGAGTGCCCACCATGACGTGCTGGTAACTAAGGACAAGGGTTGCGCTCGTTACGGGACTTAACCCAACATCTCACGACACGAGCTGACGACAGCCATGCAGCACCTGTCTCAATGTTCCCGAAGGCACTCCGCTATCTCTAGCAGATTCATTGGATGTCAAGGCCTGGTAAGGTTCTTCGCGTTGCTTCGAATTAAACCACATGCTCCACCGCTTGTGCGGGCCCCCGTCAATTCATTTGAGTTTTAACCTTGCGGCCGTACTCCCCAGGCGGTCAACTTAATGCGTTAGCTGCGCCACTAAGAGCTCAAGGCTCCCAACGGCTAGTTGACATCGTTTACGGCGTGGACTACCAGGGTATCTAATCCTGTTTGCTCCCCACGCTTTCGCACCTCAGTGTCAGTATCAGTCCAGGTGGTCGCCTTCGCCACTGGTGTTCCTTCCTATATCTACGCATTTCACCGCTACACAGGAAATTCCACCACCCTCTACCATACTCTAGCTCGACAGTTTTGAATGCAGTTCCCAGGTTGAGCCCGGGGATTTCACATCCAACTTAACGAACCACCTACGCGCGCTTTACGCCCAGTAATTCCGATTAACGCTTGCACCCTCTGTATTACCGCGGCTGCTGGCACAGAGTTAGCCGGTGCTTATTCTGTCGGTAACGTCAAAACACTTACGTATTAGGTAAATGCCCTTCCTCCCAACTTAAAGTGCTTTACAATCCGAAGACCTTCTTCACACACGCGGCATGGCTGGATCAGGCTTTCGCCCATTGTCCAATATTCCCCACTGCTGCCTCCCGTAGGAGTCTGGACCGTGTCTCAGTTCCAGTGTGACTGATCATCCTCTCAGACCAGTTACGGATCGTCGCCTTGGTGAGCCATTACCTCACCAACTAGCTAATCCGACCTAGGCTCATCTGATAGCGCAAGGCCCGAAGGTCCCCTGCTTTCTCCCGTAGGACGTATGCGGTATTAGCGTCCGTTTCCGAGCGTTATCCCCCACTACCAGGCAGATTCCTAGGCATTACTCACCCGTCCGCCGCTCGCCACCAGGTACAAGTACCCGTGCTGCCGCTCGACTTGCATGTGTTAGGCCTGCCGCCAGCGTTC
Source organism: Pseudomonas sp. MDT1-16 (assembly GCF_054898115.1). Taxonomy (NCBI): domain Bacteria; kingdom Pseudomonadati; phylum Pseudomonadota; class Gammaproteobacteria; order Pseudomonadales; family Pseudomonadaceae; genus Pseudomonas; species Pseudomonas sp. MDT1-16. The sequence continues at coordinate 2,102,179 of NZ_CM142717.1, read as the reverse complement.
AATCTGAGCCATGATCAAACTCTTCAGTTCAAACATCTTTGGGTTTTTAAGAAACCCTAAACTTGGCTCAGCAATCGTTGGTTACATCTTTGATTTCTCGCGGAGTAACTTGTGATGCTGATAATCTTGTTGACTATCAGTCTGACTCCACAAGCACCCACACGAATTGCTTGATTCAGTTGTTAAAGAGCGGTTGGTTAAGATCTTTCGTCTCAACCGAGGCGCGCATTCTACAGCAGCCCCTGTTACTGTCAAGCGGTTATTTTAAGAAGTTTTCAAAGTTTCCTTTGTAACTTCAACCACTTGCGCTTTCGATCTCTCGTTAGCGGGAGGCGAATTCTACAGCGTTACTCGCTGCTGTCAACACCTCTTTTACACCGCTTTCGACCGAGAAGACCGAACCGTTAGAAGAGCCAAACAACCCCGCTCTTTCAACTCCTTCTGGGCTTCGATGACCTGAAGCAACTCGCTGCCGAAAACTGCGTAACTTATTGTTTACCAAGGAGTTTTCCGTTTCGACTGCGCCGGAAGTGGGGCGAATTATAGACGTCCAGAATCTGCCGTCAACACCTAATTACGCTTTTCTATAAGGATGTTCAAAATCGTTGCTATATATAGACGCGCCCGTAACGAATGCGCAGTATATTGCTCAACAACACTCTTGCTTTCTACTTCGGACGATGCCACGCAATGAATGACCAACCCCGCAGCCTTGCCTCGACTCTGTTTTCGGTTGGCCTGCTGTTGATAGCCATGGCATCGATCCAGTCGGGAGCCTCCCTTGCTAAAAGTATGTTCCCCATTATCGGCGCGCAGGGGACCACCACCCTGCGACTGATCTTTGCCAGCGTGATCATGATGCTGATACTGCGTCCCTGGCGAGCGAAGCTCACCGCAAAATCCCTGCGCACCGTCATCGTCTACGGAATGGCGTTAGGCGGCATGAACTTCCTCTTCTATATGTCCTTGCAAACCGTACCTCTGGGGATCGCGGTTGCGCTGGAATTCACCGGCCCACTGGCGGTAGCCATCTTTGCGTCACGTCGCGCGATTGACTTTTTGTGGATCGCCCTGGCTACCATCGGTTTACTGCTGTTAATACCTACGGGAGAAACGACTGCGGGAATCGATCTGGTAGGCGCCGGTTATGCATTGGGCGCGGGTGTCTGCTGGGCGCTGTACATTCTGTTCGGCCAAAAGGCCGGCGCCGACAATGGCGTGCAGACCGCGGCACTGGGGGTGATGATTGCGGCACTTTTTGTAGCCCCTATCGGCATCGTCCATGCTGGCGCCGCGCTGCTCACTCCCTCACTGATCCCCGTGGCCATCGCTGTCGCCATTCTGTCCACCGCCGTGCCCTACACGCTGGAGATGATCGCCCTCACCCGAATCCCAACCCGGACCTTCGGAACGTTAATGAGCATTGAACCTGCTATCGGCGCACTGTCAGGCCTATTGTTTCTTCATGAGTACCTCTCACTGTCACAATGGATGGCCATCATGTGCATCATTCTGGCTTCCATAGGCGCGACCATGACGATGGGGCGTGCGGCCAAGCCTGCAGTCGCTGCAGATTGAGACAGGATTTGACGAGGGTCTGGTATTTGCCGCGCAATTAGGCCATGTTTAGGCCCGTAACCCAGTGTCAGACATGGATTTTTCAGATAGGGATATCAGAACGCTTCAAGCGAAAGCGAATGCAGCCAGACCCGGGCGCAAAGATCCGGGACGCTATAAGGACAGCAATGAAACGAATTTTGATACTGATCGCCGTACTTGCGGTTGCGGGCTGCGCGGCGACATCGAAAACCCAGATAAAACACGGCAAGAAAGGGCTGCATATCAACTGTTCCGGGCTCTCATCATCCTGGGACAAGTGCTACACCAGCGCTGCCAACTCGTGCGCACCCAAAGGTTACAAGGTCATCGCCAAGTCGGGGGACGCCGTGGAGGAACCAGGCGATTACCCGTTCGGCCTCAACCCTGCCGGCTATACCAGCCGCAGCATGATTGTCATCTGCAAATAGGTTGATACCGCCTTGTCAGGTTCGTGGACCTGCAATCTGGCGGCCAATCTCATCGTAACTGGACTTCAGCACCGTGCGCTGGATGTCTGGCGTGGCCAGCATTCGTGCCACAACCAACGCACCGATACATTGCGACAGAATTGCCCATGCCAGGCTGTCGCTTTCCAGAACCCGCGCCCAACTCTGCTGAAGCCGACAAATCCAGTTCTCCGCCTGCTGACGAATCATCACGTCTGAGCGTGCAATTTCAGCCCCCAATGCCGGCAAAGCACAACCGGATTCCGGGTGCTCGACATGGGCCATGCTCAGGTAGCGTTTCAGGCAGCGCTCGAGCTTGTCACGATTCTGGTCCGCCCCTAAACGCTCCAGGCTTTGGCACAACTCACGCTCGACGATTGAGGCGAATAGTTCATCCTTCGAAGAAAAGTGACTGTAGAAAGCCCCGCCACTCAAGCCGATCGCCTTCATCAGACCGTCGACACCTACCGTTGAAAAACCTGACTTCTTGGCCGACACCGCACTGCTTTCAAGTAGTTTCTCTTTGGTTTCGAGTTTGTGATTGGCCGAGTAACGCATTGCCTTGCCCTCAGGATTGATCGCCTTGACGCTTGCCGAATCGTAGCATAACGTTCGTTTAGTTAACGATCGTTTAGCAAAGGGATCTACCCATGAATAACAAGAAAGTCGTACTGGTTGTAGGCGCAGGAGATGCCACAGGCGGCGCCATTGCGAAACGCTTTGCGCAGGAAGGATTTGTGGCTTGTGTCACCCGCCGCAGCGCGGACAAACTCCAGCCGCTGGTGGATACCATCAAGGCCGATGGCGGTGAAGCCCATGGTTTTGCCTGTGATGCGCGCAAGGAAGAGGACGTGATTGCGTTGGTCGAGCAGATCGAAAGCCAGATTGGCCCAATCGAAGCGTTCGTTTTCAACATCGGCGCCAATGTGCCTTGCAGCGTTCTCGAAGAAACCGCGCGCAAATATTTCAAGATCTGGGAAATGGCCTGTTTCTCAGGTTTTCTCAACGCTCGTGAAGTGGCCAAGCGCATGGCCAAGCGTCAACGCGGCACTATCTTGTTCACCGGTGCCACCGCAGGCATGCGTGGAGCAGCAGGGTTTGCGGCTTTTGCCGGCGCCAAGCACGGGATTCGCGCCCTTGCGCAAAGCATGGCTCGAGAACTGGGGCCAATGAACATTCACGTCGCCCACGTCGTAGTCGACGGTGCCATCGATACCGATTTTATCCGCGAGAGTTTCCCCGAGAAGTACGCGACCAAGGACCAGGACGGCATTCTCAATCCTGAGCACATCGCCGAGAACTATTGGTACCTGCACAACCAGCCCCGTGACGCATGGACCTTCGAGCTGGACCTGCGTCCCTGGAGCGAACGCTGGTAAACCCACCCTAAAATAATAAGCAGAGCGCATCGACCATGAGCAAAACCGTAGAGTTCTATTTTGACCTCGGCAGCCCAGCCACCTACCTGGCTTATACCCAGCTGCCGAAGATCTGCGAGCAGACCGACAGCCAGCTGATCTACAAGCCGATGTTGCTGGGCGGGGTCTTCAAAGCCACCGGCAACGCGTCTCCGGCAACCATCCCGGCCAAGGGCCGGTACATGTTTCAGGACCTGGATCGCTATGCCAAGCGCTACGGCGTGCCGCTGAAGTTCAATCCACACTTCCCTATCAACACCCTGATGTTGATGCGCGCCATCACCGGCATGCAGTTGCGCCATCCCGAACGCTTTCAGGCGTTCATCGATTGCCTGTTTCACGCGCTTTGGGTTGAAGGCCGCGACCTTGTTGATCCGGCGACTGTCGCGACAGTTCTGACACAGAACGGTTTCGATCCTAATGAGGTGCTGGCCCTGACTGCCGACGAGGAAGTCAAAGCCACTCTCAAGGACAACACAGAGACAGCCGTGCAACGAGGCGTATTTGGTGCCCCGAGCATGTTTGTCGATAATCAGCTGTTCTTCGGTCAGGATCGCCTGGACTTCGTCCTTGAAGCCCTGAGTTAAAACTCGACGACCACATGAGCCAGGCGCTCTATGAAGCGCCTGCACTCCAACCGATCAAATAGCCGCAGTGCGGGTGTTCAACCACTCAAGGGCTGCACCGTCGAGCAACGGGCTCAAGCGCTCGCGCACCTCGGCGTGGTAGGCGTTGAACCATTGTTTTTCGTCATCCGTCAGCAGCGACGGCTCCAGGCAACGAGTGTCGATCGGGCACAACGTCAGGGTCTCAAACTTCAGAAACTCACCGAATTCACTTGTGCCCGCCTCGCGGTTCAACACCAGGTTCTCGATCCGCACACCCCAGCGTCCCGGACGGTAAGTGCCCGGCTCGATGGAGGTGATCATGCCCGGCTGCATTGCAGTTTGTGGCGCGGCGGCGGCTTGGTAGGCGATGACCTGCGGGCCCTCGTGCACGTTGAGGAAGTAGCCGACGCCATGACCGGTGCCGTGACCGTAATCAACGCTTTCAGCCCAGATCGGCGCGCGGGCAATGGAGTCCAGCAACGGCGACAGAATGCCTTTCGGGAATTGCGCACGGGACAGCGCAATCACGCCTTTGAGCACCCGCGTGCAATCGCGCTTCTGCTCATCGGTCGGCGTACCGACCGGCACCATCCGAGTGATATCGGTGGTGCCGCCCAGGTACTGGCCGCCGGAGTCGATCAACAACAAACCATCGCCTTCGATCACCGCATGTTCTTCTTCGGTGGCGTGGTAGTGCGGCATCGCGCCATTGGCGTTGAATGCGGCAATGGTGTTGAAACTGAGCGACACGTACCCGGGACGTCGGGTACGCGCCGCCGTCAGGTGTTCGTCGATGGTCAGTTCGGTGATGCGCTCACGACCCAGCGCAGTGTCCAGCCAGGTGAAGAACTCGCATAGCGCCGCGCCGTCCTGCTCCATGGCCTGACGAATGTGCTCGGCATCGGCCAGGCTTTTTTGCGATTTGGCCAACGTCGTCGGGTTCAGGCCTTCGACCAGCTTCACGCCGCTATCCAGGTTATCCAGCAAGCCTGCGGTGACGCGCGCCGGATCGACTTGCAGACTCGCCCCGTTCGGTACGGCGCGCAAGGCGGCAGCCACTTCGCTGTAGTCGCGCAGGGTTACGCCGTCCTGTTCGAGGACTGCGCGCAGTTCGGTATCGACCTTGCTCAGGGCCACGAACAGGGTTGCCTGCTGCTGGCTGATCAAAGCAAAGGAAACAAACACCGGATTGAACGACACGTCGCCGCCGCGCAAGTTGAACAGCCAGGCGATGTCATCGAGGGTGGCGATGAAATGCCAGTCGGCACCGCGATCTTTCAAAACCTCACGCAGCTTGGCCAGTTTCTCGCCGCGGCTGACAGTCGCCTGAGGCGGCAGGTGTTGATAGATCGGTTCATTCGGCAGCGTCGGACGGTCGCTCCAGACTCCGCTCAACAAGTCGATGTCGGTGCGCAGGCGTGCGCCGCGTTCTTCGAGCTTGCCACCCAACGTACGCGCCGACGCCATGGCCATCACTGCACCATCTACCGCGACGACGCCGCCTTCAGGGGTTTGCTCGGCCAGCCAGTCCAGCGGGCCGGGTTGACCCGGTTGCAGCTTGACCAGTTCGATACCGCTGCCCTTGAGTTCCTTGGTCGCTTGTTCCCAATAACGGCTGTCGGCCCACACACCGGCAAAGTCCGGCGTAACAATCAGCGTGCCGACCGAGCCATGGAAGCCCGACAACCATTGCCGCCCTTGCCAGTAACCCGGCAGGTACTCCGAAAGATGCGGGTCGGCCGACGGCACCAGCAGAGCGTGAATGCCCTCCCGGCTCATCAGTTCGCGGGTTTGCGCCAGGCGTTGGGGCACCGATCCATTGATCGAAGGCTGCGTACTCATCGTGTCTCCTGCTAATCACTGCATCATTATTGTTGAGTGCCGATCAACGCCGGCACTTTCAGACCTTATTGCCAGAATGCCGGAGCACTGGCGCAGGCCGCTTGAATCAGGTGTACCGCTTGGTCGATGTCCTGCTCGGTACTGAACCGGCCGAGACTCAAGCGAATGGTGCGACTCGCCGAGCGGGCGTCATGCCCCAGGGCCAGCAGCACATGGGAGGGAGCATTGCTGGCGGAGTTGCAGGCCGAGGTCGCGGAAAACGCAATCGAATGGCCCAGCGCCGCAGAGTTGAACTCGCCTTCGTTGAAGGTCAGGCTCAGGGTATGGGGAATGCGTTGGGTCGGGCTGCCATTAAGCCGAACCCCGGGAATGCTCAGCAGGTGCTCAAGCAAGCGTTCACGCAGACGCACGATCGTGGCCTTCTCTTCATCGAACGAGGCCGCCGCCAACGCGAACGCCACACCCATGGCGGCGATCTGGTGAGTCGCCAGGGTGCCGGAACGCAAACCACCCTCGTGACCACCGCCGTGGATCTGCGCCTGCAAGCGCTGTTGCGCGCGAGGCCCGACATACAACGCGCCGATGCCTTTGGGGCCATAGAGTTTGTGGGCGGAAAACGACATCAGATCCACCGGCCACTGGGCCAGATCGATCGCCACTTTGCCCGCGCCCTGAGCCGCGTCGACATGGAATAACGCATCGCGATCACGCACCACCTGACCGATGGCCGGGATGTCGTTGAGGGTGCCAAGCTCGTTGTTGACCAGCATCAACGACACCAGAAAGGTGTCTTCGCGCATCGCTTCGCTGACCGCTTGCGGGGTAATCAAACCCTCGGCGTCAGGCACCAGATAAGTCACCGCAACACCGGCGTCCTGCAACTGCTTTGCCGTGTCGAGAATCGCTTTGTGTTCGATCTGACTGGTGATGATGTGGCCGCCAGAAACGCCGCGGGCCTGGGCCACGCCCTTGAGAGCAAGGTTGTTCGATTCGGTGGCGCCGGAGGTCCAGACGATCTGTTGCGCCTGAGCGCCGACCAGTTCGGCGACCTGGCGCCGCGCCTGCTCGACCGATTGCCGGGCCTGTTGCCCGAACGCATGGGAGCTGGACGCCGGATTGCCGAAATTGCCGGTAAAACCCAGACACTCGACCATCACCTTGATGACTCGCTCATCCACCGGCGTGGTGGCGGCGTAGTCGAAATACAACGGACGTTTATTCATAAAAGACTCGCAGAGCGTGTTCCGGGATCAGGAAGCTCGTCACTGAAACGTCAAACGCAGCCTCGTGAGCTGCGCCGATCGTTCAGAGCGTTAGAAATACCTGATCGGAGGCCGTTAAAGAAGAACAACTTCATTTAAAAGTGCGTAGGAACGCTCCTGAAGTCGAGCTTAACAGGCATCGGGCAACCGGTTGAAGCAATGCGTCAGTCAAAGCTTTCGAGCAACAACGGATACAGCGAAGCCACCAGCAGCAAGGCCATGCCCCAGTTGAACAGCCGCAACCAGCGGCGATCCTTCAGCACGTTGCGCAACAACGTGCCGCAACCTGCCCAGACACCGACGCTCGGCAGGTTGATCAAGGCGAACACTGCCGCAATCACGATCACGTTGGTGAAGTAGCCCTGCATCGGCGTGTAGGTGCTGATGGCACCGATGGCCATGATCCAGGCCTTGGGGTTGACCCACTGAAACGCTGCGGCGCCCAAATAGCTGATCGGCTTACTCTCGCCCTTTTCGCTCTCGGAAACCGGACCTGAATGGGCGATTTTCCACGCCAGATACAACAAATACGCCGCGCCGACGTAACGCAGAACGCTGTAGAGCAAAGGATAGGTTTGAAACACTGCCCCCAAGCCGAAACCTACCGCCACGACGAGCACGAAGAACCCACAGGTGACGCCAAGCATGTGGGGAATGGTGCGGTTAAAGCCGAAGTTCACACCCGATGCCAGCAACATTGTGTTGTTGGGGCCGGGAGTAATCGAGGTAACAAGCGCAAACAGGGCGAAGCCCAGCAGCAAATCGAGCGAGAGCGTCATAGCGGCGATCCATCAGGTCAGTCAGGTGTTGACCCTATCGCACGCCTTGAGGGAAACCCATGGACAGTTACGTAAAACTTCGACCCGTACAGTCTCAGCCAGGACGTCCGTGAAGCTGTACAGCACGTTCGGCATTCATTTCGCCTTGTTTGTCGAAACTGAACGACTTTTGCGGTTGGCCGAGCAATTCGGCTTTTTTCGCGTGGTACTCCTCAAAAGACAGACCGCGACGATTCAACGCCTCAAGTGCCAATTCTCTGGTTTTTTCCGCGGTGTACGGCCGTAATTCCGGGGAAACATGGCTGGTACATCCGGCGAGCACGGAGACCGCAAGCAGCAAGAAAGTAGCGATTAGAGGTTTCATTGTGAGCGTCCTGACATCTGGGTTCGAGGCAATGAACACAGGCTACGCCGGGCATCCGATCAGCAGAAATCAACGCTCTCGATAGTGGCTATCGACTTTGACTAATGCCGCTCAGGTAGACCGCCTTATATCTCCAAACGATCTATAAATAATAATTTAATGTCTTTTACGGAATAACACCGAGTCTTTATAACAACCATCGCTTCACGCACTGTTGCCCAAGCAACTGTTTGCCGAGCAACAGTCATTCAAAAAACAGCGCTTCCATTCGAAAAGCGTCAACCGGCCAACGCGCTGAAAGCCCCGTGAATAGGGGCTCCGAGGGATTGGTACAGCTCTTGCTCACTGTCAGTGACTACTCACTGCTCCCTGAGCAACTGTTTAAAAAGGAACTGATCATGTCGCGTCCATTGAAAGTCGTTGCCCTCTCCGGCGGTACCTGGCATCCGTCTCGCACGTTAGTGCTCACTCAGGCGCTGTTGACGCAGCTGGCCGAGCAATTACCGATTGAAGGCAAGCTGATTGAACTGGGTGACATTGCCCGACCGTTGGGCGCCGCGTTGTCCCGTCAGGAATTGAGCGCCGAGATCGAAGCCGAACTGCAAGCGATCGAACACGCCGGTATTGCTGGCCGCCACCGGTGGCAGCGAGCGTCATGCACTGGTGCTCGATCACCAGTTGCGACCGCTATTCAGTTTCTTCCAGGCCCTGACGTTGCCCATTGGCGTCTATGCCTCCGAAGCCGCCTTCTCCAATTACCAAATAACCAGTGAGCCCTTGAAGGCCCGCATTCGTCTTGCTGCAGAACGCGCCGCGCCGTTGTTCGGCGTGCACCCCAAAAATCTGCTGAAAATCGCTTAAGGGTCTCTTCATGGATGTTTTCTGGTTTCTGCCGACTCACGGCGACGGCCATTACCTGGGCACCACTCAGGGCGCACGCCCGGTGACACTCGACTACCTGAAACAAGGGGCCCAGGCTGCCGACAGCCTTGGCTACCACGGTGTACTGATTCCAACCGGACGCTCTTGCGAAGATTCGTGGGTCATTGCTTCGGCGCTGGTCCCGCTGACCGAACGGCTGCGTTATCTGGTGGCGATCCGGCCGGGGATTATCTCGCCGACGGTCTCGGCGCGCATGGCCGCCACGCTGGCTCGACTGTCCAATGGCCGCTTGCTGATCAACGTGGTAACGGGTGGCGACCCAGATGAAAACCGTGGCGACGGCATCTTCCTCGATCACAGCGAATGCTACGAAGTCACCGACGAATTCCTGAAAATCTGGCGTCGGGTGTTGCAAGGCGAATCGGTGGATTTCGAAGGCAAACACCTGCAAGTGCAGAACGCCAAGGCGCTGTATCCGCCGGTGCAAAAACCCTATCCACCGCTGTACTTCGGCGGCTCTTCCGAAGCCGCCCATGAACTGGCCGCCGAGCAGGTTGATGTCTATCTGACCTGGGGCGAACCACCGGCCGCCGTGGCGGAAAAACTGGCCGATGTGCGTGAGCGTGCAGCCCGAAACGGTCGCACGGTGAAGTTCGGAATTCGCTTGCACGTGATCATCCGCGAAACAGCCGAAGAGGCCTGGAAAGCCGCGGAAAAACTCATCGAACACATCAGCGACGAAACCATCGCGGCAGCGCAGAAGTCGTTCTCGCGTTTCGATTCAGAAGGTCAGCGGCGCATGGCGGCGTTGCATGACGGGCGTCGCGACAACCTGGAAATCTCACCCAACCTGTGGGCCGGCGTCGGCCTGGTGCGCGGTGGTGCCGGGACGGCGTTGGTGGGCGATCCGCAGCAAGTGGCGACGCGAATCAAGGAGTACGCGGACCTGGGGATCGAGCGTTTTATCTTCTCCGGCTATCCGCACCTCGAAGAAGCTTATCGCTTTGCCGAGCTGGTGTTCCCGCTGTTGCCTGAGCCATACGCCAGCCTTGCTGGGCGCGGCGTCACTAACCTCACCGGGCCGTTTGGCGAAATGATCGCCAATGATGTGCTGCCGGCTAAAGCCTCGGCCTGACAAGCAATCCCTGTGGTCGACTTCACTGAGGAACCCTGCGTGACGGCCAAACCACAAAGCGCCCTGTTGTCCCCCTTGCAGACCGCCCGCCGATAGGCCGCCGAGTTTGCCCTGACCGCTGTCGAGCGCGATGAGCGTGGCGGTACGCCCAAAGCCGAACGTGACGCCTTGCGTCACAGCGGTCTGCTCGCGTTAAGCATTCCCACCCAGTACGGCGGCCTCGGCGCCAGCTGGAGTGACACCCTGACCATCGTGCGCGAGTTCGCCAAAGTCGACAGTTCGATTGCCCATGTCTTCGGCTTCCATCACCTGATGCTCGCCACCGTCCGCCTGTTCTCCCGGCCCGAGCAGTGGCAGCCGTGGTTCGAACAGACGGCCCGCAAGAACTGGTTCTGGGGCAACGCTCTCAACCCGCTGGACACCCGCACCGTGGTGAAAGACCTTGGGGGCTGGCGTGAGTTTTCCGGCAAGAAAAGCTTCTGCTCCGGCGCCAGCAATTCGCAAATGCTGATCGTCTCGGCGGTGGATGAAAGCGCTGGCGGCAAGCGGTTTGAAGAGGCCGACGGCGGCACGTTGTTCCTCGACGAAATCGGCGATTTGCCGATGGCGATTCAGGTCAAGTTGTTGCGGGTGTTGCAGGAGCGCGAAGTGGTACGACTGGGTTCGCGCAAGAGCATTCCCATCGACGTGCGCGTGCTGGCGGCGACCAACGTGCAACTGGAAAAAGCCATCAACGCCGGGCACTTCCGCGAGGATCTGTACTACCGCCTCGACGTGGTCAGCCTGGAACTGAGCCCGCTGCGCGACCGCCCCGGCGACAGCCTGCCGCTGACCCGACACTTCGTCGAAGCCTACAGCCAGCGCCTCGGATACGGCGCCATCACCCTCAGCAAAGAAGCCGAACTGAAACTGCGCAGCTACAGCTGGCCTGACAACATCCGCGAACTGGAAAACGTCATTCACCACACCCTGCTGATCTGCCGAAACGGTGTAATCGAACGCGACGACTTGCGCCTGTCGAACATGCGCATCGAGCGTCACTCGAAGAACAGGCCGGGGCGCTGCACGAAAAAGTCGAAGACGCTTTGCTGCGGGCGGCCTATCGATTCAGCCATTACAACCAGGTGCACACTGCTGCGCTACTGGGGTTGAGCCGCAACGTAACACGCACGCGACTGATCAAGATCGGCGAGCTGGCGGTGAACAAGCGCCGGCCCACGGAAAACCTCAAGGGCGAGCGTGTCATGCAGTTGTCGATCTAACCCACCAGATTGCAGTGCAGCGCGTTGTCGTGGCTGCGTTCCAGGCTGTGCAGCACCTGGAACGAGCCGAAGGTCACGGTTTTCGCTTGATGCGCACGGATCAGCTGCCAGAAATCCTGCTCGCCGCTTTCAAAGCTTTGAAACGCGGCTTCTCCCGCCTCTCGTGTTTGCCATTGCAAGTAGTTGAGCACCCGCCGGCCATCGTCGCTGGCCTGGATGCTGGCACTCAGAAAACCGCTGTAGCCCTGGGCGAGGCGCTCGGTCTGTTTCGACAAGGCCGACACCAGCGCGGGCTGTTGATGAGGTTCGATCTCGAATTCGATCAGTTGGGTGAAGCTGCGATTTTTCTCTGACGCGTTCATGAATAGTCCCCACTTGCGTGTAAGCCAGATCTTGCGATCCGAAGGTCTGCAGGGTAAAACCTCTAGCTAACTAGAGGTCAAGGGGCATTTTTTAAATGATCACCTCGGAAAATCTGCATAAGGAACTCACCGTCGGCCAATTGGCTGCGCGCAGCGGCGTCGCGGTCACGGCGCTGCACTTTTACGAGTCCAAGGGTTTGATCAAAAGCAATCGCAACCAAGGCAACCAGCGGCGTTATCCACGAGAAGTGTTGCGGCGGGTGGCGTTGATCAAAGTGGCCCAGCGGCTGGGAATTCCGTTGGCGGAGATTGGCGAGGCGCTCAAGTCCCTGCCGGATAACCGCGCCCCGACGTCGGCGGACTGGAAGGTGTTGTCAGCGCAATGGAGTCGGGATCTGGATGAGCGGATCAATCAGCTCGTGCTGCTGCGGGACCGGCTTAATGGCTGCATTGGGTGTGGGTGTCTATCGATGGAGGCGTGTCCGTTGCGTAATTTTGGCGATGTGTTGGGGGAGCAAGGGCCCGGGGCGCAGCTGCTTTAATGATAACTGAACAGTGATTACTGCTCGTCGGGGGTTCGGTCGAGCGAAAAACGCTGACCTATAGTTACTCGACCGGAAATCGGCGAAGGAACACTTTTCACTCACGACAAGAGAACAGGGAGAACCATCATGAGCGTCAAACCCATTCCAGAGGGTTATCACAGCATCACCCCGTATCTGGGCATTCAAAAAGCGGCCGAAGCCATCGAGTTTTACAAGAAAGCCTTTGGCGCCACCGAAGTCATGCGCCTGTCCATGCCCGATGGCGGCATCGGGCATGCCGAACTGCGCATCGGCGATTGTCCGATCATGCTCGGCACGCCTTGCGATCAGGGCCCCTTGAGCAATCCGGACACGTCGCCGTCCGTGGGCCTGCACCTGTATGTGAACGATGTGGACAAATCTTATAAACAGGCGATTGCCGCCGGCGGTACGGTGGTGTCCGAGGTCAAGGATCAGTTTTATGGCGACCGTTCGGGGACCTTGAAGGATCCCTATGGGCATCTGTGGTTTCTGGCCACGCGCAAGGAAGATCTGACTCAGGAGCAGATTGAGCAGCGGGCGAAGGAGATGTTCAAGCAGGGTTGAACCTAATGATCGTTCCTTCGCTCTGCGTGGGAACGATCATGGCTCTACACACTTCATGAACAATTTACGCACAGCCGCACCCAAGTAAACAAAATCCCGCCCCCCAGCAATACGAAACATTTTCTTTCACATCCCCGTTCGGGATTTCCAATGCTCATCCGTCTTATTTAGATGCAGTCGGCCCGCGTAGGCAAAAGCCACGGCCTGGCCTTTCATGGACCTCATTGCTGGGAAGCCCCTAGCTGCGGCCCACTCATCGAAACAAGACCTTTAATCATGTCGAAGAAATCCCGTTCAAAACTCTGGTTTCTGGTCCATAGCTGGCTGGCGCTGCCGATCTGGTTTTTCGTGCTGATCGTCTGCGTGACCGGCACCCTGGCGGTGGTCAGTCAGGAAATCGTCTGGCTGGCCAACCCGCAAATGCGCGCCAGCCAACCCTCGGACGATGCGCCGCTGCTCAGCTATGACCAGATCATCGCCGCCATCAAGAAGGCTGAGCCCAACACCCTGGTCGAGGCCATCAGTCGGCCCGATGAATCGCACTTCGCCCTCGACGTAGACGTCAGCTATCCCGATGGTCGCTCCGTGACGGTTTACGTCAATCCCTACAGCGGCGTCATTCAGGGCACTGCCCCGCCATTCAATTTCAAGGCGTTTACCCGCGCGCTGCATGGCTGGTGGCTGGTGCCGTTTACCAATGGCTACAGCTGGGGATGGTATCTGGTGTCGTTTCTCAGCCTGCCATTGCTGGCTTCGTTGGTCACCGGGCTGGTGGTCTACAAGCGCTTCTGGAAAGGTTTCTTCCGACCGACTTTGCGCATTCGTCACGGTGCACGGATTTTCTGGGGCGACTTTCATCGCCTCAGCGGCATCTGGTCGATCTGGTTCATCGCGGTAATTTCCGTCACCAGCACCTGGTTCCTGATTCAGGCGTTCATGTTCGATAACCAGATTTCGATTTCCACCGCGCCGGTGGCTGCCGTGGTTCCGCGTGAAAGTGTCCCGCTGACTGCCGACGGTTCGCCCGCGCCGATGATCAGTCTGGAGACGGCCATTCGCCAAGCCAAGGAACGAATTCCCGGTCTGGACGACAGTTTCGTCAGCCTGCCCGCCAATGCCTATAGCTATCTATCGGTGGGCGGGCGCAGTTGGTATCCGCTGATGTTCCAGACCGCCGACATCAACCCGTATACCGGCGACATCGCCGCCACCCGCCTGTTGTCGGACCGCTCCGGCCTGGAGTGGGTGACCGAATCCATGCGTCCACTGCACACCGGCGATTTCGGCGGCATCTGGATCAAACTGATCTGGTTCTTCTTCGGCCTGATCCTCAGCATGATGGTCCTCAGCGGCCTGTTGATCTGGACCAAGCGCACCGCCCTGGCCACGGCCAACGCCCTCAGACGCAGCAACAAACGCCCACGCAGTCAGGCCGCTGCGGCCACCCGCCGCGAAACCACGGAGGCCAGCCAATGAGCCTGTTCGCCGCAGAAAAACCGGGCTCGAAACTGAGCCGTTTCTGGCACAAATGGCGCTTCCATATCAACGTGCTGCTGTTGCTGGTGCCGCTCGGGTTCATGCCCAAATACTTCGCCGACGCCGCGTTGTTTCGCGGTGACACCGGTTTGGGTGAGCGGGAAATCGGCGAGGTTCAGGTGGGTCCCTGGAGCCTGCGACTGGCCGAGTTGCGTAACGAAGCGCCGACGCTCGATGGCCCGGCCGGCTACATGAAGAACTTCAACGCGGCGCTGTGCGACCGCTGTCGTGATCAGGTCAAGGCCACTTACCTGCGCATTGGTAAACCACGCAGCCTGCGCGCGGCCGGGGTGATTTTCTTCGGTACGCCGTACCGCATGGGCGCGATGCTGCCGATTCCCGAGAAGACCAAAGCCGACGCCGAGCTGTGGATCACCATGGAAGGCTGGGATGGCGCGATGCATCAGGCCGCCATCCCGCTGAGCCAGGCATCCCCCGCCACCGTCGAGTGGCTGAACCAACAAGGAGGCAAACCATGAGCAACGTTAAACGTCCTCTCAGCGCCGTGCTGCTGGTGCTCTGCGCCGGTTTCAGCGCTAGCGCCCTGGCCCACAACCCGATGTGCGAATGCAAAGCCATCGACGCCGAGCAGATCAAATGCACCGGCGGTTTCTCCGACGGCAGCGGCGCGCCGGGCGTGACCCTGGATGTGATCGGCTACGACGAAACCATCCTGGTGCCCGGCAAGCTCGGTGCCGATTCAACCTTGACCTTCAAGAAGCCGGGCGCCGAGTTCTACGTGCTGTTCGACGCAGGTCCCGGCCACGTCGTCGAGATCGACCAAGCGGACATCGAAGCCCCATGAGTACGCCAACCACCCACGTCGTCCGCCCGGCCGGTGCCGGCCATGAAACCCTTTATGTGTTGCTGTTGTGCCTGATGATCCTGGCGGTTGCCGGCTCGGTGGTCGCCTGGCGCCATGAATCTCAGGAAGTCAGTAGCGTAGGCAGCCATCAACTGGATGCCCGCCGTGACTTGAGCGCGTCCGAGCAAGGCATCTACGCCGACCTGCGGGTGACGCTCGACGAAATTCACCTGCTGCGTCAGGAGCAACAGGCGCTCCCCGCCCCCGCGGCCCTTGCCGATGAAGGTTTTGCGCCGTTCGCCCAGGACGCCAGTTCCGTCAGCCGCGGCGCTCATGCCTGGCAATTGCTCGACGCCAAGGCTTACTTCGGCCAGAGCCAGACACCCACCGTGGCGGGTTCGTTTTTGATGCGCTTGACCGCTGACGGCGATGCTCCGGACGTCTGGCTCAACCGCGGCAAAGCCCTCGCGGTCCCGAGCGATCTCACCGACGCCGCGCTCGAAAGCGCCGGCTGGCAGCAGATCGTCGCGCAGTTCGATGCCGGCGTGACCCGCCAGCACCGGCACTGAACCCTCGCCTTCACCCGAGAGAAGAACGCTTTCCCATGCCTATTTCATCTCAACGTCGTCTACTTTTGCGCCTGCTGCTGGTTGGCCTGTTTGCCTGTCTGCTGACACCCATGGCCCATGCTGACGAGGCCAAGCGCCTGCGCATCGGCATCACCCTGCACCCTTATTACAGCTACGTGGCGAACATCGTCGGTGACAAGGCCGAGGTGGTGCCGCTGATTCCGGCCGGTTTCAACCCACATGCCTACGAGCCGCGCGCCGAAGACATCAAGCGCATCAGCGGGTTGGACGTGATCGTGCTCAACGGCGTCGGCCATGACGACTTCGCCGACCGCATGATCGCCGCCAGCGAAACCCCGAACATCCCCGTGATCGAAGCCAACGAAAACGTGCCGTTGCTGGCCGCCACCGGCGTCGCCGCTCGCGGCGCCGGCAAGGTCGTAAACCCGCACACGTTCCTGTCGATCAGCGCCTCGATTGCCCAGGTCAACAACATTGCCCGGGAACTGGGCAAGCTCGACCCGGCCAACGCCAAGACCTATACCCAGAACGCCCGCGCCTACGGTAAACGCCTGCGGCAGATGCGCGCCGATGCCCTGGCGAAACTGACCCAGGCGCCGAACGCGGAACTGCGAGTGGCCACTGTCCACGCGGCGTACGACTATTTGCTGCGTGAATTCGGCCTCGAAGTGACCGCCGTGGTCGAACCGGCCCACGGCATCGAACCGAGCCCGAGCCAGCTGAAAAAGACCATCGATCAACTGCGGGATCTGGACGTGAAGGTGATCTTCTCGGAGATGGATTTCCCGTCCACCTACGTCGAGACCATCCAGCGTGAATCCGGGGTGAAGCTGTATCCGCTGTCGCACATTTCCTATGGCGAATACACCGCCGACAAGTACGAAAAGGAAATGACCGGCAACCTCAACACCGTGGTCCGGGCGATTCAGGAGTCTGGCAAATGACTGTTCAAGAAACCCTGACGGTGCAAAGCGCCGGCCCGACCCTCGATTTCTCCGACGTCAGCCTGACACTGGGCCGCACGTCGATCCTCGACAACGTCACGTTCCAGGTTCAGCCCGGCAGCGTGCATGCGCTGGTCGGCCCAAACGGTGGCGGCAAGAGTTCGCTGATCAAGACCCTGCTCGGGCAGATGCCGCATCAGGGCCGTTTGAGTCTGCAATGGCCCGGCACGCCGGGGGCCATCGGCTATGTGCCTCAAGCCCTGGAATTCGATCGGGGCTTGCCGATGACCGTCGATGATTTCATGGCGGCCATGTGTCAGCGCCGTCCGGCGTTCCTCGGCTTGAGCAAACACTACGCCGCCGCTATTGGCGAAGCCCTGGAGCGGGTCGGCATGCAGGACAAACGCAAGCGGCGCATGGGTGCGTTGTCCGGCGGTGAACGGCAACGGGTATTGCTGGCTCAGGGTCTGATTCCGGCGCCGCAGTTGCTGGTGCTCGACGAACCGATGTCGGCGCTCGATGAGGCCGGTATTCAGGTGTTCGAACGGCTGCTCGGCGACTGGCGCCAGAGCGGGATCACCGTGCTGTGGATCGAACATGATCTGGAAGCGGTTGGACGGCTGGCGGATCGCGTCACCGGGCTCAATCGCCGGGTGCTGTTCGATGCCGCGCCGAAACAGGCACTGACGCCGGAGCGATTGCTGACGCTGTTTTCGACCCATCCACGGAGCGCTGCCTGATGAGTTACGAAGCCTTTCGTTTGATGGTTCAGGGTTGGGCCTCGTCGGGTTATCTGCCCGAGGCGCTGGCCTACGGATTTGTGGTCAACGCGCTGCTCGCCGGCTTGCTGATCGGCCCGGTACTGGGTGGGTTGGGTACGTTGGTGGTGGTCAAGCGGTTCGCGTTTTTCTCCGAAGCGGTGGGCCATGCGGCGCTGACCGGCGTGGCCATCGGCATTCTGCTGGGCGAACCTTACACCGGGCCTTACGGCAGCCTGTTCGGCTACTGCTTGTTGTTTGGCATTTTGCTGAACTACCTGCGCAACCGCACGGGTCTGGCGCCGGATACGTTGATCGGTGTGTTTCTGTCGGTGTCGTTGGCATTGGGCGCCAGTCTGCTGCTGATTCTGGCGGGCAAGATCAACGTACACATCCTCGAAAACGTGCTGTTCGGTTCGGTACTGACGGTGAACGGTAATGACTTGCTGGTGTTGGCCATCGTCGGCTCGCTGGTCATGGCACTGGCCTTGCCGCTGTACAACCGCATCATGCTGGCCAGTTTCAACCCGCAACTGGCGGCGGTTCGCGGTGTGGCGGTGAAGACGCTGGATTATCTGTTTGTGATTCTGGTGACGCTGATCACCGTGGCGGCGGTAAAAGTCATCGGCGCGATTCTGGTCGGTGCCCTGTTGGTGATTCCAGCGGCGGCGGCGCGTTTGCTCAGCCAGTCGCTCAAGGGATTCTTCTGGTGCTCGGTGCTGATCGCCACGGTCAGCACGCTGTGCGGGATCCTCGCGCCGATTGTGTTCGACCTGCCTATCCCGTCCGGCGCCGCGATCATTCTGGTGGCCGGTATCGCCTTCGCTCTCGCTGCCATTGCCCGTGGCGTCGTCCCAAGCCTGAAAGGGAATCTCGGATAAATGTCTTTTTCTCTGCGTCAACTGACCCTGGCATTGACCTTCACATTGCCCCTGTGTGGGCTGGTCAATACATCCATAGCGGCTGACAGCGCCAAACCGCTGCGTGTATTGGCCTCCTTACCGATCACCTACGGTTTGGGCGAGGTCTTGCTCAAAGGCACCGACGTCAACCTAGAACGGGCCGCGCCAGCCAATCTGCCAGGCAGCCGTCAGACCGCGTACTTCACAGGTCGTGGCGCTCCGGCGCTGGCCAAACTGGCGGCCGATGCCGATGCGGTGATCGGCCTGCGCTCGCTGTGGGCGGATGACCCGCTGTACCCGATCGCCCGGCGCAGCAACATCCGTATTGTTGAGGTCGATGCCGCGCGCCCGGTGGATGGCGCCTTGCCCGGCATCGCCCTGCAAGCTGGCAACAAGGTCGATGGGTTGAACAGTCAGCCGTGGTTTTCCAGTAACAATATGGGGCGGATGGCGGACGTGATGGCGGCGGACCTGGTGCGTCTGGCGCCCGAGGCCAAGCCGACAATCGAGGCCAACCTGGCGGCGCTTAAACAGCGCTTGCTCACGTTCAGCGCCGACAGCGAAGCGCGGTTGGCCAGCGCCGACAACCTCAGCGTGATGAGCCTGACTGATCACTTTGGCTATCTGATTGGCGGCGTCAACCTGGAGCTGATCGGCCTCGATGCGCGGCCGGACGCCGAGTGGACACCTGAAGCGCTCAAGCAATTGGGCGCGACGCTCAAGGACAATGACGTGGCGGTGGTGTTGCATCATCGGCAGCCGTCGGATGCGCTGAAAGCAGTGATTGCCGAGGCAGGTAGCCGATTGGTGGTGTTGAGTGTGGATGCGGCGGATCCGGTGGCCGAGCTGGAAGGGAATGTGGATTTGGTGATCAAGGGGTTGAGCGGGGCGTAAAGTCAGACAACACAAACTCCAGATCAAAAAAAGCCCGCTGACCTTACCGGTTCAGCGGGCTTCTTTTCTGCGCCGTGACTTAATGAGCCACAGCCGCCTGTTCTTCCATTTTCTGACGCAGGCTCAGAGGACGCATGTCAGTCCAGGTTTCTTCGATGTAGGCCAGGCATTCCTTTTTCAGGCCGCTCTTGCCCACGGTGCGCCAGCCTGCAGGCACCGCTTTGTAGTCGGGCCAGATCGAGTATTGCTCTTCGTGGTTGACCACGACCTGAAAGAGGATGTCCTCGCGGTCGAATACTGAAGTCATGGTGTTTCTCCATCGCTGTAGGGTGGGCTGCACTGCGTGCGCAGCCGTTATGTAAAAGGAACGTGCCAGAGGTGGAAAAATTTAGAGACTGGCGGTGGCCGCGGCCATGGCCCTGCCGAAAATCTCGGCCACCCGATCGATTTCCGCCGCAGTGATCACCAGCGGTGGCAGGAAGCGCACCACGCCGCCATGACGACCGCCCAGTTCAAGAATCAAGCCGCGCTTGAGGCATTCACGCTGCACCAGCGGTGCCAGACGACCGAAAATCGGTGGATGACCCAATACATCTGGCGCACCCGTCGGATCGACCAGTTCAACGCCAAGCATCAAGCCGCGCCCCCGAATGTCACCCAGTTGCGGGAAGTCCCGTTGCAAGATGCGCAGGTGTTCGCTCAAGCGTTCGCCCATGGCAGCGGCGTGCTCGCAGACCTTGTGTTCAGTCAGGTAACGCATCACCGCAGAACCTGCCGCCATGGCCATCTGATTGCCGCGGAAGGTCCCGGCATGGGCGCCCGGCAGCCAGGTGTCGAGCCAGTCACGATAGACCACCACGGACAGCGGCAAACTGCCGCCGATGGCTTTGGACATGACCACCACATCGGGAATGATCCCGGCGTGTTCGAAGGCGCACATCTTGCCGGTGCGGGCAAAACCGCTCTGGATTTCATCGACGATCAGCGCCACGCCGGCCTTTTCGGTGATACGTCGCAGGCCGCGCAACCAATCGAGATCGGCCGGGATCACCCCGCCCTCGCCCTGCACCGCTTCAACGATCACTGCCGCTGGCAATTGCACACCCGCCTCGGGATCATTCAGCAGGTTTTCCAGGTAATTCAGATTGACCTGCACGCCTTGCGCGCCGCCGAGCCCGAACGGGCAGCGGTAATCGTAGGGATACGGCATGAACTGCACGCCACTGCTGAGCAAGGCGCCCAAGGGCTTTTTCGGCCCCAGACTGCCCATCAGGCTCAGCGCGCCCTGGCTCATGCCGTGATAACCGCCCTGGAACGACAGCACAGTGCTGCGTCCGGTGGCGGTGCGCACCAGTTTCAGCGCGGCTTCCACCGCGTCGGTGCCGGTCGGGCCGCAGAACTGGATCTTGGCTTCAGCGGCCAATGTCGGCGGCAGCAAACCGAACAGGTCCTGAACGAACTGATCCTTGACCGGGGTGGTCAGGTCGAGGGTGTGCAGGGGCAGTTCATCGGTCAGCACTTGCTGGATCGCTTGGATCACCACCGAATGGTTGTGCCCCAGCGCGAGCGTGCCGGCACCGGCCAGGCAATCGATAAAGCTGCGGCCTTCGACGTCTTCAACATAAATGCCCTTGGCACGTTTGAGGGCCAGGGGAATGCGTCGCGGATAGCTGCGGGCATTCGATTCCTGCTGGTTTTGACGGGCCAGCAACGGCGATTCATTGAACTGATAAAGCGTCTCAGTCGGCGCCGGAGTGATCCGGGCCGACTGATCTTCCATAAGGCTGGTAGCGACTGACATCTCTCGACCCCTCAATAAGGTTTTCCTGTTCTGGAAACGCGTCAGGGCGCCGAGGATTTAGACCCTCGATCAGCTTTCTATGAAGGGGGTGTCAGCGCTTTGCACATGGGAATGGCATGGAGCCCCGCCACCGCGAAGGTTTCAGCGCAAGGCTGGTAACCCAGATGACGGTAAAAAGCTTCACTGGTTCGCGTGCTATTGAGTCGTGCCTGGCGCAAACCCTGATCGGTCAACCAGCCTTCGAGATCGTGCACCAGTGCTTGCCCGGCCCCGCGACGAAACCATTCCGGCTGCACGTAACAGAACGCGACCTTGCCACTGATGCCGGCCATGGCGACCCCGACCGGTTTGTCCTGCAACAGGGCGATGTTCAGGTACAACCGCGGGTCGGTCAGCCAGGGCTGCACGTGTTCGATGGTCTTGTTGTGGGTCCAGGTGGCGACGGTTAGCGGATTGTTGCGATGGTCGAGCGCGCAACCCACGCGAATGGAGCGCTCGACGATCCGGCTGATGATGCCGGCGTCGGCGGGGGTTGCCTTGCAAATGTGTAGGGGTGCATCCATGGCGCTGTTACCTCAATCCATTGAGTCAAAGCTGCCGGGGACGATAGCGCCATGGTGAGTGGGTGGCTAATGGAGAGACGTTACATTTGGTGTGCGACACGGAACCCCTGAGGGGGCGATCAGATGGGTTGCAACGGCATGGTCAACTCAACCCGCAGCCCATCCGGCCGGCTGTCGAAATGCAGGGTGCAGCCGCAGCGCTGGACAATCGCCTGGACAATCGCCAGACCGAGACCGCAGCCGGTGCTCTGGCCGTTGCGCCAGAAGCGTTGGGTCAGGTGTTGCAGATCGTCTTCGGCAATGCCGGGCCCGTGGTCGCGAACCACAAACTGCACGCGATTGCCGGTGGTGACCAGACTCAGCTCCACCGCGCCGTCGCCCGGGGTGTGACGCAGCGCGTTGTCCAGCAGGTTGCGCAGCGCGGCAATCGACAGCACGGCGGGCATTTGCACCGGGGCGTGAGAGATCTTCGGCGGCACCTGAAACTTGATCCGCTGACGATCACCGCTGGCGGCGTCCTGAATCGCCAGTTTCGCCACCTGCTCGGCGCTGCATTGCACACCATCATCGAACGACAGACTGCCCTCGACCCGCGCCAGTAGCAGCAATTGCTCAAGGGTCCGGTGCAAGCGATCGGCACCCTCTTCGGCCCGGGCCAGGGATTGATCCCGGGCCGCGCCGTCGGTCATGCGCGCCACTTGCAGGTGGGTCTTGATCGCCGTCAGCGGGCTGCGCAACTCGTGGGCGGCGTCACCGGTCAGACGGCGTTCCCGTTCGATGGTCTTGCCGATCCGTTGAAACAGCTGATTCTGGGTGTCCAGCAACGGTTGCAGTTCGCTGGGCAGCGGCTGGATCTGCAGAGGTTCCAGGGAGTCGGCACTGCGGCGCATCAAGGCATCGCGCATGCGGTTGAGTGGCGCCAGCCCCTGGCCGATGCCCAGCCAGAGCAGGCACAGACAACCGAGCAAGGCCACGCCCACCGGCACCGAAGCCGCCAGCAGGATCGACAGGTTCAGAGCCTCACGTTCGATCTGTCGATCGGCGGTGGTGATGCGCAGATCGCCGCGGGCCAGAGTGAAACTACGCCACGGTGCACCATCGATCATCTGGTCGTGGAAACCCATTTTCTCGGCTTCCAGGGTTTGTTGCGGATCGGTGTGACTGCGGGCGAGGATTTCTCCACGCAACGAACTGACCTGACAGGCCATGCCGCCGGGGATGTTCAGTTGTTCCGCGCTGAAATGGGTGCCCTCACCCTTAGTCGGCAATGCGGGCAATTGTTCCATCAGGCCGGCGACCATGCGTGCCGAGGCCACCAGCCGCTGGTCGAGGGAAAACATCATTTGGTTGCGCAGGTCGCTGAGCATCCAGGCCGCAGCCAGGGCCCAGATCAGCGCAAAAGCGGCGCCAAGTGTCAGGCTCAGGCGCAAACGCAGGCTCATCACTTTTTCAATTCCTCTGCGCCATCGGCCGGCCCCAGGCGATAGCCCAGGCCGCGCACCGTCTCGACAATGCCATTGCCGAGTTTGCGCCGCAGGTGATGGATATGCACGTTGAGGGCGTTGCTTTCCAGTTCATCGTTGAAACCGTAGACGCTGTCTTTGAGTTGCTCGGTGGACAGCACCCGACCCCGGTTATGCAGCAAAGCCTGCAGCAGCGACTGCTCGCGACGGGAAAGGTCCACCGGCTGGCCGCCCAGCATGGTTTCGCGGCTGCTCGGGTCGTAAGTCAAACGGCCGTGCTCGATCAGGTTGACGCTGCGCCCCGCCACCCGCCGCAACAGGGTGTGCAGGCGCGCCGCCAGTTCGCGCAGGTCGAAAGGTTTGAGCAAGTAATCGTCGGCGCCGGCTTGCAAGCCATCGACGCGGTCGGTGACCGAGTCCCGGGCCGTCAGAATCAGCACTGGAATCTCCAGACCATGATGGCGCAACTGCTGTAACAGCTTCAGGCCGTCTTCATCGGGAAGGCCAAGATCGAGCACCATCACGTCGAATTCCGCCACTTTGAGCATCGCCCTGGCAGACGATGCGGTAGCGACGTGCTCTACCGTCAGGCCTTGAGCGGTGAGGCCGGCGACAATGCCGCTGGCAATCAGCTCATCGTCTTCGCAAACCAGTACGTGCATGGGGAGCCCCGTAGAAAAAAGCTGATTAGGCCGGTGGCCGATTAAGCGGACATTATGCCGCAAGCGCCAATGCCACAAGGCCACCGCGGTTAATCATCGGTTAATCGACGCCGCCCATTGTGCACCTCACTTGCACAGGGACAAGGCTTACCCATGCGTCGACTGTTTCTATTCTTTGTTCTCCTGATCTCGGGTCTGGCCCAGGCAGGGACTGATCCGTTCGCGACCAAACCCGACTTTCTTCCCGTCGGCAAGGCGTTCATCTTCACCTCCGAACGCCTTGATTCCGGTGAAACCCAGCTCTATTGGCAAATCGCCGACGGTTATTACCTCTACCAGCAACGCCTGAAGTTCGATGGCTTGCCCGCGGAACACAAGCCTGTATTGCCTGACGGCGAAGCGCACAGCGATGAATTCTTCGGCGAACAGCAGGTCTATCGTCAGGGTCTGGAACTGAAGATTCCGGCAGGTGCGACCGGCCAGATCAAGGTTGGATTCCAGGGCTGCGCCGACGCCGGTTTGTGTTATCCACCACAAACTCAGGTGGTGGATCTGGGCGGCAAATCCGCTATCGCTGCGACAAACGAAGCGCCGGATGAAGCCTTGGCCAGTGACCTGCAGCAACGGGCGCTGGGCTGGAGCTTGCTGGTGTTCTTTGGTCTGGGGCTGTTGCTGGCCTTCACGCCTTGCTCGTTGCCGATGCTGCCGATTCTGGCCGGTTTGATCGTCGGCAGTGGCGCCACGCCCAAGCGCGGTTTCGCCTTGGCGACCAGCTACGTCGTGAGCATGGCGCTGGTGTATGCGGCGCTGGGCGTTTTGGCCGCGCTGCTCGGGGCGAATCTGCAGGCATTGTTGCAAAACCCTTGGTTGCTGGGCAGTTTCGCGGCGGTGTTTGTGTTGCTGGCGTTGCCGATGTTCGGCTTCTTCGAGTTGCAACTGCCGGTGGCTGTGCGTGATCGCCTGGAACATGTCTCGCGTAATCAGCGCGGCGGCAGCCTGTTCGGCGCCGGTGTGTTGGGTGCCTTGTCCGGTTTGCTGGTGGGCCCGTGCATGACCGCCCCACTGGCGGGCGCCTTGCTCTACATCGCGCAAAGCGGCAATGCGCTGCAGGGCGGGTTGATTCTGTTCGCCATGGGCATCGGCATCGGTGTACCGCTGCTGTTGCTGGTGACCGTCGGCAATCGCTTTGTGCCCAAACCCGGCGCCTGGATGAACCTGCTCAAAGGTGTGTTCGGCTTCCTGTTCCTCGCCACTGCCCTGCTGATGCTGCGCCCGGTGCTGGATGAATCCCTGTGGGTCGGTTTGTGCGGCGCCTTGCTGGTGATCGCGGCTTACAGCGCCTGGCGCCAATCCGACGGTTTCGGACGCACCGCTCATGTGTTCGGGGCCAGCTCATTGTTACTGGGTTTG
Source organism: Pseudomonas sp. MDT1-16 (assembly GCF_054898115.1). Lineage (NCBI taxonomy): Bacteria > Pseudomonadati > Pseudomonadota > Gammaproteobacteria > Pseudomonadales > Pseudomonadaceae > Pseudomonas > Pseudomonas sp. MDT1-16. The sequence continues at coordinate 2,076,762 of NZ_CM142717.1, read as the reverse complement.
TGGGGCAGCCTGCTGCTGCTGGGGGCCGCCGGTGGCAGTGACGATCTATTCAAGCCGTTGCAGGTCTACAGCACTTCAAACTCGAGCCGTGCGGCAAACCCTGTCGGCCACGATGCCTTCACCACCCTCAAGGACACCGCCGAACTGCAACGGGAACTGGACGCGGCACGGGCCCAAGGCCAGTGGGTGCTGCTGGACTACTACGCCGACTGGTGCGTGTCGTGCAAGGTCATGGAAAAACAGGTATTCGGCAAACCCCACGTACTGGAAGCCTTGAGCGATGTGCGCTTGCTACGCCTGGACGTCACCGCCGACAATGCCGCCAGCCGCGAACTGCTCGGCCGTTATAAAGTGCCGGGGCCACCGAGCCTGCTGTGGATCGGTGCCGACGGCATCGAGCGTCGCAGCCAGCGCATTACCGGTGAGGTCGATGCCGACACCTTCCTGCAACGCTGGTCCACCACCCGAGACGCCCGTTAATGCTGACCTTTACCCTCGGCACTTTTGCCATTGCGCTTAATCACCTGCTGCTGATCAGCGCCCTGGCGCTGGCGACCTTCGTCGGCTGGCGAGTGGCCAAGCGCGGCGGCGAGAACCCGGAGTCGGTGCTGTTCAGCCTGTTCCTGCTGGGCATGCTGGCCGCCCGGATCAGCTTCGTGATCGCCTACTGGGCGCAGTACCGCAACGATCCGTGGCAGATCATCGACCTGCGCGACGGCGGCTTTCTCGCCTGGCCCGGTGTGATCGTGCTGCTGCTCGCCGCGTTGCATCGAGGCTGGCGTCGCCCGGGCTTGCGCCGCCCCTTGGGCTTTGGCGTGGCCAGTGGCCTGGCGTTCTGGCTGCTGGCGACTTTCTCCCTGACGATTTACGAACAAGGCACGCGCCTGCCGGAAATTGCCCTGCGCAATGCCGCCGGTGAAACCGTGCAATTGGCCGACTACAAGGGTGGCCCGTTGGTGATCAATCTCTGGGCCACCTGGTGCCCGCCGTGCCGCCGGGAAATGCCGGTGCTGGAAAACGCCCAGCAACACCGCCCGGACCTGACCTTCCTGTTCGTCAACCAGGCTGAAAGCATGCAAAGCGTCAGTACTTACCTGGAAACCCAGGGCCTGAGCCTGTCCAACGTGCTGTTCGACGGCAGTGGCCGTTTGGGCCAGGCCGTCGGCTCCATGGCGTTGCCGACTACGCTGTTCTATAGTCCCGACGGTCGCCTGCTGGGCAGCCACCTGGGTGAGCTGTCGGACGCCAGCCTGGCCCGCGCCCTGGAAAACTTCGATACCCCGAGTCCTGCCGCACCGGCCACCTCTTCAAGGAAACTGCCATGCCCCGCCTCCACCACCTGCTGACGTTGACCCTGGGCGCTGCCCTGCTGCATCTACCGTCGGTCCAGGCTGAAGAGCTGCCCGACGCGATTAAGAAAATCGAAGCCAAGGGCGCGAAAATCGTTGGCCAATTCGACGCACCCGACGGTCTGCGGGGTTATGCGGCGCAGTACCAGAGCCGTGGCATAGCGCTGTACCTGACTCCGGATGGCAAGCATGTGTTGCTCGGCAATTTGTACGATGCCGACGGCAACGACCTGAGCAGTGCGCCGCTGCAGAAGCTGGTTTATGCACCGATGGCCAAGGAGGTCTGGGGCAAAATGGAAACCAGCAACTGGATCGGTGACGGGAAGAAAGATGCGCCGCGGATCGTCTACCTGTTCAGCGATCCGAATTGCCCTTACTGCAACATGTTCTGGGAGCAGGCGCGGCCATGGGTCAAGGCTGGCAAGGTGCAGCTGCGGCACATTATGGTCGGCATCATTCGCGAAGACAGCCCGGGCAAATCGGCCGCGCTGCTGGCCGCCAAGGATCCGAGCAAAGCGCTGGAAGATCACGAGAAATCCGGCAAGGGCAGTTCGCTAAAAGCCCTGAAGGATATACCTCCGGCGATTCAGGCGAAACTGGCGGCGAACATGCAGCTGATGGAGGACCTTGAGTTGCAGGCCACCCCGGCGATTTTCTATATGGACGACAAGGGCGAGTTGCAACAGCAGCAAGGCGCGCCTTCGCCGGACAAGTTGGTGAAGATTCTCGGGCCTAAGTGACGTCACCGACCCCTTCGCGAGCAGGCTCGCGAAGGGGCCTTCACAATCGCTAGAGAATCAAAGCCCTTCCAACTCCGCCATCAGATCATTCAACCGATCCACCTTCTCCTCGGTGATGTCGCTCGCCGCCAGCCCTTCGATGTACTCGGCCAGTTCTTCCACCGTGCTGCATTCAAACATCGCCCGCAGCGGCACATCACGTTGCAGGGCTTTCTGCACCCGCGAAGCGATCTGCGTCGCCAGCAATGAATGCCCGCCCAGCTCGAAGAAGTTGTCACGCACCCCCACCTTCCCGACCTTTAGCACTTCGGCCCAGATATCAGCCAAGATCTGCTCCAGTTCATTGCGTGGCGCCTGATAGTCCTGGCTCTGCAACTGGCCGATTTCCAGCGCCGGCAGGGCCTTGCGGTCGAGTTTGCCGTTGGCATTCAGCGGCATCCGGTCGAGCCACAACCAATGCAGCGGCACCATGTATTCCGGCAGCTCGGCACGCAGCCGTTGCTTGATGCGCTCCAGTCGCTCGGTTGGATTGATCAAAGAATCAGCCGCTACCAAATAACCGACCAGATGCTTGCCGTTGACCCCTTCCTGCACACTTACTGCCGCTTCGCGGACTTGCGGCTGTTCATGCAGACGCGCCTCGATTTCACCCAGTTCGATGCGGTAGCCGCGGATCTTCACTTGATGGTCGATACGCCCGACGTATTCCAACACGCCGTCACTGCGACGACGGGCCAGATCTCCGGTGCGATACAGACGATCACCGGGCGCGCCAAACGAGTTCGGCACAAACACTTGAGCGGTGCGCAAGGGGTCACTGACGTAGCCACGGCCGACACCGGTACCCGCGACGCACAACTCGCCCACCGCACCCAGCGGCACCAGTTCCAGCGCGCCATCAAGCAAGTACAAACGGTTGTTGTCGGTCGGCGTACCGATCGGCAAATAACTGCCGCGAGTCGACGCCATGTCGACGCGGAAGAACGCCACGTCATCCGAGCATTCCGCCGGACCGTAAGCATTCACCAGACCGATCTGCGGGTAGCGCAGCAACCACTGGTGCGCCAGCTCCGGCGGCATTGCCTCACCGGTCGGCAGCATCCAGCGCAGTCCGTCGAGGCTCATGCGTTCCTGGGCGAGCATGCCCTGAATCAGCGATGGCACGCTTTCCAGCACGGTGATGCCCTGCGCCGACACATGCGCCAGCAACCCTTGCGGATCATGGGCGATGGTGTTCGGCACGATGTCCACCCGAGCGCCGAACAACGGTGCGGCGAGGAACTGCCAGACCGAAATGTCGAAACTTTGCGAGGCGGTCTGAGCGATCACATCGTCGGCGCTCAAATTCAGGTACGGCACCTTGCTCAACTGGTTATTGAGCATGCCGCGCTGCTCGACCATCACGCCCTTCGGCAGACCTGTGGAACCCGAGGTATAGATCACGTAAGCGAGGTTGTCCGGACCACTGTAGACACCCGGATTGACCACCGAAACATCGCTCGCCTGCACCTCTTCCCACACCAGCAACTTCGGCCGATTGGCGCAACTGAACTCATCCAGTAGCGCGACAGCTTGTTCACGACAGGCCTCAGTGCAAACCAGCAACGGCGTGCGGCTCAGGTCGATGATCCGGCTCAGACGCTGACTCGGCAGGCCAGGGTCCAGTGGCAGGTAACCGGCGCCAGCCTTGAAGCTGCCGATGATCATGCCGAGCAAATCCAGATTTCGTTCCGCGAGCAATGCCACCGGTTGATCCAGCCCGACGCCTGCCGCGATCAACGCATGACCGAGACGGTTACTGCGCTGGTTCAGCTCGACGTAACTGTGCAGCCTGTCGAGGCAACTCGCGGCAATCCGTTGTGGATGTTGCGCGACCTGAGCCTCGAACAACGCGACGTAGCTCTGCTCCAGCGGATAGTCGTGTTCACTCTGATTGCAGCCATGGATCAGGAAATCCTGCTCTTCGGCCCCCAGCAGCGGCAAGTCAGCCATGTTGCCATGGAAACCTTCGACCAGCGCCAGCAGCAACCGCTTGAACTCGCCGAGCATGCGTTCGACGGTCGACTCATCGAAGTAACGCTGGTCGTAAGACAGGTGCAAGCCCAGGTCATCGCCCGGATAGCACACCGCCGTCAGCGGGAAGTTGGTGTGGGTGCGGCCCGAATCCGACGTCGCGTTGAGGCTCTGCGCTCGGTCCAGCACCGAGACTTCCACCGGGGCGTTTTCGAACACGAACAGGCTGTCAAACAACGGCTGGCCCTTGGGCAGTTCGCTGTTTTCCTGAATGCTCACCAGCGGCAGGTATTCGTACTCGCGCAATTGCATGTTGCTGTCGAGCAAGCCACTGAGCCATTGACGAACGCTGCACCGCTGATCGTCCTCGGGCATTTTCACCCGCAGCGCGATGCTGTTGATGAACAGCCCGACGGTGCGCTGCATCGCTGGCATTGCCACCGGACGCCCAGCCACCGTGACGCCGAACAGCACGTCGCGATCACCGCTCAAACGTCGCAGCGCCAGCGCCCACGCCGCTTGAGCGAAGGTGTTGATGGTCAGTTGATGCGCCTGGGCCAGTTCGCGCAGTTGCGCACCGTCACGAGCATCAAGCCTTGTGTAGCGGTCGCCGACGATCATCCCGCCGCTTTCACCGGCATGTTCACGCAGGAACGGCCGGTCGCTCGGAATCGGCGTGGTCCGCTCGAAGCCTTGCAGGTTGGTTTTCCACCACTGCCGCGCCTCGGCCAGGCTCTGGCGTTGCAGCCAGCCGATGTAGTCGCGATAGCGCGGTGGCACGGCCAGCTGCGCGTCTCGACCTTCGCCCAGTGCGGTGTAGATTTCGAAGAAATCGTTCATCAACAGCGAACGGCACCAGGCATCGATCAGGATGTGGTGGTTGCTCATCATGAACCAGTAACGCGCCGCGCCCACCCGGATCAAACGCAGGTGGAACGGTGCCTGATTGAGCAGATCGAACCCAGCCTCACGCTCGCGTTTGAGCAGTGCCTGCAACGTCGGCTCCTGCTCGGCATCGACGATTGCGGTCCAGTCCAGATACTCGATCGGCGTGCTGCCTGGCTTGTGGATAACTTGCAGCATGTCTTCGCCGACGTTCCAGCAGAACGACGCGCGCAGGGCTTCGTGACGGGCGATGACGGCTTGCCAGGCCTGGGCGAAACGCTGCGGGTCGAGCTCGCTGTTGATGCGGTAGCGATCCTGCATGTAATAGAGGCCGGTGCCCGGTTCCAGCAAGGTGTGCAACAGCATGCCTTCCTGCATCGGGGTCAGCGGGTAGACGTCTTCGATAGCGGCGGCGGGGATGGGCAGCGCGTCGAGTTGTGGCTGGGTCAGTTTCGCCAACGGGAAGTCCGACGGCGTCAGGCCACCCGCATCGTCGCCCAGGCAATGCTCGATCAGGCTCTGCAATTCGCCAAGGTATGCGTCCGCCAGTTCAGTGATGGTCTGCGGGTCGTGGCGTTCGGCGCTGAAGGTCCAACGCAGCACCAGCTCACCGCCGTAGACCTGACTGTCGACGCACAGCTCATTGGGCAGCGGCGCGCGAGGATCATGGGCCGCGCCGACCGCTTGATCGAGAGGCAGGAACAAGGCGTCCGCGCCGAAGCTCTGGTCGAACTGACCGAGGTAATTGAAGGTGATCGGCGCCACCGGCAAGGCCGCCATGCTCTGACGGCACAGATCATCGGCGAGATAACGCAACACGCCATAACCCAGACCTTTGTGCGGCACCGCACGCAGTTGTTCCTTGATCGCCTTGATCGAGGCGCCCTGCCCGTCCACTGGCGTCAGCCGCAACGGATAAGCGCTGGTGAACCAGCCGACGGTGCGCGTTAGGTCAATTTCGTCGAACAGCGTTTCACGGCCATGGCCTTCGAGTTGAATCAACGCCGATGCGTGACCGCTCCAGCGACACAGAACGCGCGCCAATGCAGTCAACAGCAAGTCGTTGACCTGGGTGCGATAGGCACTCGGCGCTTGCTGCAACAATTGTCGGGTGCGCTCGCTGTCGAGACGCACACTGACGGTTTGTGCATGACGATTCTGCCGGCCACCCTCGGGGCGATCACACGGCAACTCGACGCTTTCACCGGCCAGTTGCGACTGCCACCCGCTCAGTTCTTCACGCAGGGATTCACTGCCGGCATATGCCTGCAAGCGTGCGGCCCAGTCCTTGAAGGCAGTGGTTTTCGCCGGCAGTTTTGCCGACTGCCCCGCGTCCAGTTGGCGATACACCGCTTGCAGGTCGTCCAGCAGCACTCGCCACGAAACGCCGTCCACCACCAGGTGGTGAATGGCGATGAACAGCCGCTGTTGGCCCTCGGGGCCGTCGACCAGCAGCGCCCGCATCAACGGCCCCGCTTCGAGGTCGAGGCTGCGCTGGGCATCGGCGAACAGTGCCGCGCATTTGTCCATGGACGTAACGCGCACTTGCCACAGCACCGGCGCATCGGAAATCGCCTGATGCTCGGCCTGCCATTGACCTGCGACTTCGGTGAAGCGCAAACGCAAGGCGTCGTGCTGTTCGATCACCGCCAGCAATGCTTGCTCGAGGCGATGGGGTTCCAGCGCCACGGTGGGCTCCAGCAGCAATGCCTGGTTCCAGTGTTGGCGCTGAGGGATATCGGTGTCGAAGAACCAGTGCTGGATCGGCGTCAACCGTGATTCGCCGATCAGCAAACCTTGCTCGGCCGTGACCTGCTCCGTACGGGTCGCCACGGCGGCCAGGGTCTGTACAGTCTGGTGCTGGAACAGGTCACGCGGGCTGAAGTGAATGCCCTGCTGCCGCGCACGGCTGACCACCTGAATCGACAGAATCGAGTCGCCGCCCAGTTCGAAAAAGTTGTCGTTGAGGCCCACTTGTTCGACATTCAGCACTTCGCACCAGATCGCGGCCAGCGTCAGTTCAAGCTCATTGCTCGGCGCCACGTAGTGCTGACGGCTCAGCTCCGGATCCGGCGCCGGCAGTGCGCGGCGGTCGAGTTTGCCGTTGGCGGTCAGTGGCCAGCGAGCCAGCAAGATCAAGTGCGTCGGCACCATGTAATCCGGTAACTGGGATTTCAGGTGAGCCTTGAGGGCCTCGCGCAGTGAGGCTTGTTGGGTTTCGTCCTGCTCGGCAATGTCAGTTACCAGGTAGCCGACGAGTTGTTTTCCGCTCGGTGCATCAAGGGCCAACACTACGGCCTCACGCACGGATTCATGCTCCAGCAGACGGGTTTCGATCTCGCCCAGTTCAATGCGGAAACCACGAATTTTCACTTGATGGTCAATGCGCCCGAGGTACTCCACCAGACCATCGGCGCGCTGACGCACCCGATCGCCGGTGCGGTACAGGCGCCCGCCATTGGCGGCAAAAGGATCGGCGACAAACCGCTCGGCCGTCATGCCCGGACGCTGGTGATAACCCTGCGCCAGCCCGGCACCGCCGACGTACAACTCGCCGGTCGCGCCTTGCGGCACCAACGCCAGATCGGCATCGAGGATGTAAGCCACCCGAGCGCCAATCACGCTGCCGATCGGCACACTGCCCATTCCCTCTTCAAGCTGCTCAGGCGCCAGACTGGCCAACGGCATGACCACGGTTTCGGTCGGGCCGTAAGCGTTGAAAAACAGACTCGGCTTGAACGCTGCGCGAATTCGCGTCAGGTGTTCGCCGGTCAAGGCCTCACCGCCGGTGATGCACATCCGCACCGGTAATGTCTCGCCCTGAGTCGCCAGCCATTGCGCCAACTGGCTGCCGTAGCTTGGGGTGAAGCCGAGGATGTTGATGTTGTGACGGCGAATCAGACCGCAGATTTCTTCCGCGTCCCACTGGCCTTGCGCACGCAGAACGACTTGCGCCCCACTCAACAGCGGCACCAGCAAACGCTCGGTCGCGGCGTCGAAGTTGATTGAATAGAAATGCAGCTCGCAGTCGTCCGGGCGCATGCCGAAGCGCTCGATCACGGCGCGGCAGTGCATGGCGATTTCACCGTGGGACACCACCACGCCTTTTGGTTTGCCAGTAGAGCCCGAGGTGTAAATCAGGTACGCCTGGTGTTGTGGCAGGCTGATAAACGGCAGCTCGGTGTCCGGGTAATAGGCCAGTGTGGCGGCGTCCTCTTCGAGGCACCCGCGAGCCACGGTAGGCGGCAGTTCGCCAAGCGCTTGGAACATCGCCGCATCGCTGAGCAGCAAACCGATGCCGCTGTCTTCAATCATGTAGTGCAAACGATCCAGCGGGTATTCCGGGTCCAACGGCACATAGGCGCCGCCCGCCTTGAGGATCGCCAGCAGGCCGACGACCATTTCCAGCGACCGCTCAAGTGCCAGGCCGACCCGAACCTGCGGCCCAACCCCACGCTCGCGGAGCATCCAGGCCAGGCGATTGGCGCGACTGTCGAGTTCGGCGTAGCTCAGGGTTTGCCCGGCGAAAGTCAGTGCGGGTGAATCTTTGCGGGCCAGGACCTGCTCGCTGAACAGGTGCTGAATGCACTGATCGAGTCGATGTTCGCCCGGCTCGACGCCGAGGCTGTTGAGCAGGTTTTGCTGTTCGGCAGCTTCCAGCAACGGCAGCTCACTGAGGCGCTGTTGCGGATCGGCCAGCAGCGCCTCCAGCAGGTTGCGCCAATGCCCGGCCATCCGCGCAATGCGTGGTTCATCGAACAGATCAGTGCTGTAGGTCAGGCAGCAACCCAGGCGATGGTCGAGGTCGGTGACTTCCAGGTTGAGGTCGAACTTGGTCGCTCGCGCATCGTTGGCCAGGTACTCGACGGTCATGCCGGCCAGTGTGCGGCTCTGCTGGAATTCCCAGCGCTGCACGTTGCACATCACCTGAAACAGCGGGTTGTAAGCGGCGCTGCGCGGTGGCTGCAAGACTTCAACCAAGTGATCGAACGGCAAGTCTTGATGGGACTGACCTTCAATCACGGTGTAGCGAACCTGCTCGAACAACTCACCCACGGACATTTGCCCGTCGAGCTGGCAACGCAGCACCTGGGTGTTGAGGAACGCACCGATCAGCCCTTCACTTTCCGGACGAATCCGGTTGGCCACCGGCGCGCCGATGCGCAAATCGGTCTGGCCGCTGTAGCGGTAAAGCAGCACGGCCAGCGCGGCGGTCATGGTCATGAACAGGGTCAGACCGTTGTGTGCATTGAAGGCGCGGACCCGGGCGGCAAGGTCATCGCTCAGGTCGAAACGGAACAGTTCGCCCCGATGACTTTGCACGGGCGGACGTGGACGGTCGGCGGGCAATTCCAGCAGCGGATGTTCACGCCCCAGTTGTGCGGTCCAATAATCGAGTTGGCGCTGACGTTCGCCGGATTCCAGCCACTGACGCTGCCAGACGCTGTAATCCAGGTATTGCACTGGCAGTGGTTGCAGCGGCGATTCGCGGTCATCGACAAAGGCTTCGTAGAGTGCACTCAGTTCCCGGGCGAAGATGTCCATCGCCCAGCCTTCGGTGACGATGTGGTGCAAGGTCAGTACCAGGTAATGCTCCTGCTCGGCGGTCTTGACCATGCAGGCGCGCAGCAGCGGTCCGGTTTCCAGATCGAAGGCTTTATGCGCTTCGTCGTCCGCGAGTTGCTGGACGCGCTGTTCGCGGCTATCAGCGTCGAGCGCGGAGAAGTCCTTCCAGTCCATGCGCATGCCGGTGTCCGGGTGAACCCTTTGCTGCGCCACGCCATCGATGCTCGGGAACGTGGTGCGCAAGGTTTCGTGACGCATGATCAATGCGTGCAGCGCTGCTTCAAAGCGCCCGACATCAAGTACCCCGCGCAGCCGCGCCATGCCGCCAACGTTGTAGGCCGGGCTGTCCGGTTCCATCTGCCAGAGGAACCACATGCGCTGCTGGGAATAGGACAACGGCACCGGTTGGCTGCGGTCGACTTTCTCGATGGGCGGTTGCTGGTTGGTTTTGCCGCTGGCCTGAATCAAGCGAACCTGTTCGGCAAACACGCCCAGCTCACTGTTTTCGAACAGCGTGCGCAGCGGCAACTCGACGTCGCAGGCCTGACGGGTGCGGGAGATGATTTGCGTGGCCAGCAAGGAATGGCCGCCGAGGGCGAAGAAGTCGTCGCGCAGACCGATTTGCGCCAAGCCTAATACTTCACGCCAGATACCGGCGATGTGTTGTTCCAGCGCGGTGACCGGTTCGACGTGTTCGCGGACTTGCCATTGCGGTTCCGGTAAGGCGCGACGATCGAGTTTGCCGCTGGGGCTCAGGGGCATTTCGTCCAGACGCATCAGCTGCGCCGGGACCATGTACTCCGGCAACTCTGCGGCTAGCGCTATTGTCAGGCGGGTGGTTTGAACGTCTTCAGTTTCACTGGTTTCAGTGGCGGTGTAGTAACCGATCAACTGTGCGCCGGCCGCCGTTTCGCGCACCAGCGCCACGGCTTGAGCGACGCCGTCCTGAGCCAGCAGGCGTGCTTCGATTTCTTGCGGTTCAACGCGGAAACCACGCAGTTTGACCTGCTGATCGAGACGGCCGAGGTATTCGATCACACCATCGGCGGTCCAGCACGCACGGTCACCCGTGCGGTACAAGCGAGCGCCCTGCTCGCCCAGCGGATCGACGACGAAGCGTTCGGCGGTCAGGCCTGGACGACCCAAATAACCGCGCGCCAAACCGATGCCACTGATGCACAGCTCGCCCGGCACACCGGCCGGAACGGGATTGAGTGCCTCATCGAGTACGCGGCACAGCACATTGCCCAGCGGACGACCAATTGGCGAGCGTTCGCCATCGGCGGTTGTGCAGTGCCAATGAGTGACGTTGATCGCGGTTTCGGTCGGGCCGTAGCGGTTGTGCAATTGCACGGCTGGCAGTTGTTCCAGCACGCGATTGCGCAGTTCCGCAGGCAAGGCTTCGCCACCGGAGAATATGCGGCGCAGGTTGGTGCATTCGACGGTGAGTGGTTCGTCGATGAACAGCGCCAGCAGCGGCGGCACGAAGTGCAGCGTGGTCACGCCGTACTGTTGGACAAGCTGCGCGATGCGGTGCGGATCGCGGTGTTCACCCGGCCCGGCGAGCAGCAGGCGGCAACCGGTAATCAATGGCCAGAAGCACTCCCACACCGACACGTCGAAACTGATCGGCGCCTTTTGCATCAACACGTCAGTTTCGTTCAGGCGATAGGTGTTCTGCATCCATTGCAGCCGCTCGGCGAGGGCTGCGTGGGTGTTGCCGACGCCCTTCGGCTGGCCGGTGGAACCTGAGGTGTAAATCACGTAGGCCAGGTTGTCTCCGTGCAAGTGCAGGCCTGGTGCGTGGCTCGGCCAGTTTTCCAGATGCAAGGCGTCCATGGCGATCACGCTGACGCCGTCGGCGGCCGGCAGGCGGTCAAGCAGCTCGGTTTGGGTCAGCAGCAATTCGACGCCACTGTCGCTGAGCATGTAGGCCAGGCGTTCGGCCGGGTAATCCGGGTCCAGCGGCACGTAGGCGCCACCGGCCTTGATGATCGCCAGCAGGCCAATCAGCAACTGCGGCGAACGCTCGGCGGCGATGGCCACGCAAACATCCGGGCCGACGCCTTTGTCGCGCAGGTAATGGGCCAGGCGGTTGGATTGGGTGTGCAGTTCGGCGAAGTTCAGGCTGCCGTCGTCCCACATCAGGGCGGTGCGCTCAGGGGTCAGGCGAGCCTGTTCATTGAGCAACTCGGGCAGCCAAACGCGGGCCGGCGTACACGGTGCGGCGCTCCACAAAGTTTGCTGATCGAGCTCGGACGGGTTCAGCAGTTGCAGGTCGCCGATAGCGGTTTTCGGTTGCTCGCAGATCGCTCGCAGCAGGTTGCTGAAATGCTCGGCCAGACGCTCGATGGTCGCGGTGTCGAACAGTTCGCTGGCGTAGTCGAAGGACAAACTGAGGCGACCATTACGGTCTTCCTCGCTGTGCAACTGCAGGTCGAACTTGGCTTCGCGGCTGTGCCACGGCAGCTCTTCGGCCAGCAACCCAGGCAGGCGACGCAGTGCGCTCAAATCCCGCTGCTGGTGGTTGAACATGACCTGGAACAAACCTTGTTCGCGGGCTTGCGGGAAGGCTTTGAGCAGTTGTTCGAACGGCAGGTCCTGATGCGCTTGTGCGCCCAACGCGGCCTGACGGGTTCGCGCCAGCAACGCCACGAATGGCAGCTGCGAATCCAACTCCGCGCGCAGCACTTGGGTGTTGATGAAGAAGCCGATCAACCCTTGGGTTTCCAGGCGCGGACGGTTGGCGTTCGGCACGCCGATGCGGATGTCGCGCTGGCCACTGTAGCGGTGCAGCAGGCTCTGGAACGCCGCGAGCAACAGCATGAACGAAGTGGATTGATGGGCCTGGGCGGTCTGGCGAATGGCGTCGCTCAGGGTCGCGCCCAGCTTCACGCAATGGCGGGCAGCACGGTGAGTGTGTTGCGCCGAGCGTGGATGGTCGGTGGCCAAACTCAGGGTTGGATGATCAGAGCCCAATTGCGCTTTCCAGTAAGCCAGCTGACGCTCGCCCTCCCCTTGCGCCAGCCATTGGCGCTGCCAGCTGCCGTAGTCGGCGTATTGCGTGGACAATGCCGCGAGCGTCGCTGGTTGTCCTTGGGACGCTGCGGCGTACAGGCGCGAGAACTCGTCGATCAGCACGTTCAGCGACCAACCGTCGGCGATGATGTGGTGCATCGTCACCAACAGTTGATGGTCCTCATCATCGAGGCGCACCAGGGTCACCCACAGCAGCGGGCCTTTTTCCAGATCGAATTGAGTACGGGCTTCGTCCTCACGGATTTGCTGCGCACGGCCTTCACGCTCGGCCACCGGCAGGTCGCTGATATCGATGAGTTGCAGGTTGAATTCGCTCGCGGCATCGACCTGTTGCAGCGCCACACCGTCACGCTCGAAGAACCGCGTGCGCAGGGATTCGTGACGCTCGATCAGTTGCTGGAAACTGGCGCGCAAGGCGTCTTCATCCAGCTCGCCGCGCAAGCGCAAGGCACCGGGAATGTTGTAGGCACTGCTCTGCGGGTCGAGTTGCCAGGTAATCCACAGTCGGTTCTGCGCCAGGGATTGCGGCATGGCTTCTGCGCGCGACAGCGGGGTGATCGCGCCTTGGGCGAGGCCACCCTCCTGTTGTTGCTGAGCGACCGCGGCGGCAAACGCGCCAAGGGTCGGCGCTTCGAACAGCAGGCGCAGGTTCAGCTCCAGAGCGAGTTCTTCGCGCAGACGCGCGACCACCTGAGTGGCCGCGATGGAGTTGCCGCCCAACAGGAAGAAGTGATCGTCGGCGCTGACCTGTTTGACCTGCAATTGTTCGCACCAGATCTGGCCGATCAAGGATTGCAGTTCAGAACCTGATTCAGTTGTGGATTTACTGTCGACGTTTGCCGACGGGAACTGCGCATAGCTGTCGAGGCTGCCGTCCGCCAGGCGATTGCGGCATGCCGAGCGTTGCAGTTTGCCGCTCGAGGTCTTCGGCAGCGACCCCGGATTGAGCAGCACCACCACGCTCGGCGCTTCCTGATACACCTCGGCCACGGCTTGGCGGATGGCTTTGATCAACGCGTCGGGCGGGAGGATTTTTTGCACGCTGCGGCTGATTTCCGCCGCAATGCCGATGCCTTCCTGGCCTTCGATGTTGACCGCGAAAGCGGCGACCCGCCCTTTGCGCACCACCTCCACGTCGCGTTCGATGGTTTGCTCGATGTCCTGTGGGTAAAGGTTGTGACCACGGACGATCAACATGTCTTTCAGGCGCCCAGTGATAAACAGTTCACCGTTGCGCATAAAGCCCAGGTCGCCGGTACGCAGCCAGGTACGGCCGGCATGTTGAACGAACGTCTTGGCGCTGGCTTCAGGGTTGCGCCAGTAGCCGTGGGCGACGCTTGGCCCGGCGGCCCAGACTTCGCCAACCGTGTTGTCCGCCAGCGCGTTGAGCGCAATCGGATCGACAATCAGCACCGCGTGCTCCGGCTGACTGATGCCGCAACTCATGATCGGGCTGCCGTCGCCTGCCTCCGCACGGTTTTGTGCCAGGGCTTGATCGTCCACGCACAGGTTGCCAATGCCCTGACCGCGAGGGCTGCCGGCCACGAACAGCGTCGCTTCGGCCAACCCGTAGGACGCCATGAAACTGTCTTGGGTGAAACCGCAGGCCGCGAACTTCCCGGCGAAGCGTTCCAGCGTATCGAGGCGAATCGGCTCGGAGCCGGAGTACGCCACGCGCCAGCCGCTCAGGTCGAGGCGTTCCAGGGCCGATTCGCTGACCCGCTCGCTGCACAGTCGATAGGCAAAATCCGGCCCGCCGCTGATGGTGCCGCCGTACTCGCTGATCGCTTCCAGCCAGCGCAACGGCCGGCCGAGAAAATACGCCGGCGACATCAACACGCAAGGCACGCCGCTGAAAATCGGCTGCAACAGACCGCCAATCAGGCCCATGTCGTGGTACAGCGGCAGCCAGCTGACGATCACGTCGTCAGGATTCAGATCAATGCCAAAGCCGTGGCGAATCAGCAGTTCATTGGCCACCAGGTTGCCGTGGCTGACTTGCACCCCTTTGGGCAACGCGGTGGAGCCGGAGGTGTATTGCAGGAACGCGATGTGGTCGTCTGCAAGGTTCGGCGCCACCCAACGTTCGGCCAATGCACTGTCGAGCGTATCGACACACAGCAATGGCGGCGCGCCCTCAATTTGCTGCAACGCATCGCGCAGGCTGGCGCTGGTCAGCAGTAGACGCGGTTCGGCATCGCTGATGATCGACAGCAGACGCTCCTGATGATGACGACGAGCCGACTCCGGCGGATAAGCCGGCACCGCGATCACACCGGCGTACAGGCAGCCGAAGAACGCCGCGACGTAATCCGGGCCGCTGGGAAACAACAGCACCGCGCGATCGCCAAATGCAGCCTCGGCCTGCAACGCGCCAGCCATGGTCCGCGCCCGCTGATCCAGCTCGCGATAACTGAGCACCACAGCCTGATCCTGGGTTTCGGCGAGAAAACGCAAGGCCACCCGGTCCGGCGTCAGGGCCGCTCGGCGCTGAAGGGCTTGGACCAGTGTGCTGGGGAGTTCGAACGCGTCGGTCATGAGGTTTCCTGCCTGAATTCGGCTTGCAAGTGAAATCGGTTTTCTGACGTCACGCCCCTTCGAGGGCGCGCAGGACGCGGTCTTCGCCGACCGCGCAAGGTTTGGGAATGCTGTTTTGGCCGCAGGTGCTACCCGGAACCCTTCACCAATGAGAACGGTTGACGTCTTCAAATAATTAGTCGGAAGACCAGATCGCCAATGGGGCTGCGGTGCGGCAAGCGGGCGCGGCAGCGTGTCGCCGTTCTCACTCTGCACCCTTGTCGATCATTAGTTCTCTTTCTCATTTGACAATCATTATCATTCAGAATAATTTGTCGCTCGATGTGTAGGACGGCTCAGCCCCGTTTGCCGTCCCACGAACCTATTGGCAGCAAGGTGATTTCCATGACGGAACAAATGTCCACAGGCAGGTGCGATTCACCGCTACTTCAGGCATTCGTCGACAATCGACTGATTCTGGTCAAGATTGCAGCCCGCATTACCGGTTGCCGGTCGCGTGCTGAAGACGTGGTGCAGGATGCGTTCTTCCGGCTGCAATCTGCGCCGCAGATCACGTCCTCGTTCAAGGCTCAGCTCAGCTACCTGTTCCAGATCGTGCGCAACCTGGCGATCGATCACTACCGCAAACAGGCACTGGAGCAGAAGTATTCGGGCCCTGAAGAGGAAGGCCTGAACGTGGTGATTCAAGGCGCTTCGCCGGAAACCTCGCACATCAACTTCTCGACGCTGGAAAACATTGCCGATGCGCTGACCGAGCTGCCCAGCCGCACCCGCTACGCCTTCGAGATGTATCGCCTGCACGGCGTGCCGCAAAAGGACATCGCCAAGGAGCTTGGCGTCTCGCCGACCCTGGTGAACTTCATGATTCGCGATGCGCTGGTGCATTGCCGCAAGGTGTCGGGCAGTCGTGTGGATACCTTTGCTCGCCGCTGACACGCAAGCGCACGCAGGAAAAACGCAGCCCAAGGCTGCGTTTTTTTGTATCAAGCCAACGCACACCGATCAAAAAACCGCTCACGCCCTAACATCATCAACGCCGCGCGCTTGTGCGGGAAGTCGAACTCTTTCTGGCAGTGAAAACCCTGGTTCTGCATATGCCCGATCATCTTCGCGTTGTCGGCGCGAGGCTCGGCAACCACCCGCTGAGTGCGTGGATCGTCGAGAAACAGGTAATGCGTCAACGCCGATAACCAGCTCGCCACCTTGTGCGGGCCACGGTGATTTTCCTCACCCACCAACATGTGAATACCGCGGTCGTAATCGCCGGCGTCATAGAACGGCGCGATGCGATCTTCCTTGGCCCAATAGGCTTCAAAGTAGGCGAACGGCTGATCATCGAAACAACCGATCAGCGTCAGTGTGCGGGGATCGGCTTCAAGTTTGCTCAGGTACTCGCGATGCTGGTCGAGGCTGCCCTCCTCCTGCCAGAAACTCGCCACTCGCGGACTGTTCTGCCAACGATTGAAACGCGCCAGGTCCAGGTCGATGTCCACCGTGCGCAGGGAAATCCAGGCACCGAGGCGCGCATCAAAACGCCGATAGACTTCACCGCGCGGTTTCATCGGGCGCAGCGGATGACGCTTGCCGCCACTGATGATCATTTGCTGGGGATAACTCGAAGTCAGCGACACACCCAGCCAAGGCTGAGGCAATTGCCAGAACAGTGTTCGCTCACAGCGATACTGGCCGACGAGTTCGGTGGGGATCAGCAACCCGCTGAGCAATGCTTCGGTGGGGGCTACATCGAGTTGCCAGATCAGGCGCTGACAGCCCGGGTCACGGGCAAACAGCCAATAACAGGCCACCCATACTGCCTGACTGTCGGCGTGGTCGAAACGCTCTTCGACTTGCACATGCAGCTCGGGCTCGCGAGTCAGGCGCAGCTGGATCAGCGGCTGCCCTTCAAGGCTGAGGCACAGGCGGCGTTCGGTTTCATCAGCTACAAGACGGCTTCCTGTCGGCAAGGCCAGGGCAGTCAGGACATTCAGAGTGGACATGGGTCGGGCTCACGTTAATCGTCGGCAGTTCAACGATGTGACGTGAGCCAGCGCGGGAAATTTAAGAGAGGTCGGCAAATACGCGACCTGTGGCGCGATCTCAGCTTCCCGGGACCGGCACCACGGCGATCTTGTAGGGGTCGAAAATCTTCAGCATCTGGCCATTGTCCCGCAACCCTTGCAGCAACTTGCTGAACGCCACGCCGCTGATGGGTGCGGCCGGACGGAGGATGGCGTAGTGGTGATAAACCTGATCGATACGCTGGGACACCAGCAGTTGATCAGCGACTTCCTTGTTGCGCAGCAGGTAATCGCTCAGGTACGAGCGTGTCACCAAGGCAACGTTGGCACGCCCGCGCAGCACCATCAGCAGGTTACTGTCATGGGAATACGTCAGCGTGGCGTTGTAGTTCTGCGCGAGGAATTTTGGATCGGCATTGAAGTTGGCGAATTCGTAGTGATAGCCGCTGAACAGCGCCAGACGCTTGCCGGTGAGGTCGGCAAAGTAACTCTCCCGGCGATCGAGCTCCCGTTGTGCGACAAAAATCTCGGCATCTTCCAGGCCCATGTCGACGCTGGTGTGAGGGATGTCCTTCCAGCCCCAATCCGGATTCTCGAAAATCGCCATGTCCACCCGGCCTTGCTTGAAGTCACCGAAGCGCCGGGGAATGGAGGTAGGTACCAGGGCGAACTGATAGTCGCTTTGCAAGGCATTGAGTGCCTCGACCAGTTGCGGCAACAGACCGGTATCGGCACCGGACTCCGGGCGCACGGTATAGGGCGGAAAGTGTGCGGCACCGATCCGCACCAGTTGCGCAGCCTGAGAAGGCAACACCCAGAACACTGCAAGCGCCGCCAGCAAAAGCCGCGAGGCCGTCCGATTTGGCGAAGATATCAAAACAACCTACTCCCCGAGAAAATACGCATCAATGCATTCAAGCTAGGTGGTTTCGGCCACTTAGCCAGTTTCCGTCTGACTTGGAAAGCTATTGTTTCTCTTCCAGCACCAGAATCAACGCCTCATCGGCCAACTGATCGAGGTTCATGCTGCCGCCGGCGCGAAACCAAGTGGTGGTCCAGGACAACGCCCCCGTCAGAAAGCGGCGGGTGATGAACACATCCCCGCGAATAAAACCGGCGTCCTTGGCCTCGCCCAGCACCTGTAGCCAGAGATCTTCATAAATGTCGCGCAGCGCCAGCACCTGCGCCTGCCCGTCTTCGGACAGCGAACGCCATTCATACACCAACACCGCCATGGCCTCGCCACTGCCGCCCATGATCGACTGCAATTCACAACGAATCAGCGCCAGCACGCGCTCGCGCACACTGCCGGCGTCTGCCAGGGCTGCACGCATTAACGCGGTGTTGTAGCGAATGGTTTCCTCCATCACCGCCCGCAGGATCTCGTCCTTGCTTTTGAAGTGATGAAAAATACTGCCCGACTGAATGCCCACGGCGCCGGCCAGATCGCGCACGGTGGTGCGTTCAAAACCTTTGTTGCGGAACAGGTGAGCCGCCACTTGCAGCAATTTGCCGCGGGCGCTGTCCGGGTCGGTCAATTGGCCGTTGTCGACCAATTCGCGCATCACCCTCAGGGCTTTTTGCTCGTCCACCCGTTCTCTCCTACAGTCGATCAATCAAATACGCCAATCACCGCTAAAACAGCGGGGTTGCGCGGGCAATTTAAGCTGGCCGGGGCGCCCAAGCAAGCGCTCGGGAAGAAGATAGTTAAGCCGTTTACAAACCAAGCGCTTGCTTGGTAGTCTCGATGCACTTCTGTCGGAGGTGGCTATGGAGTTGACTGGGCCTAAAACAATTCGCATCGGGTGCGCCAGCGCCTTCTGGGGCGATACCTCGACCGCCGCCGCGCAATTGGTGGAAGGTGGGCGCCTGGACTATCTGGTCTTCGATTATCTGGCCGAAATCACGATGTCGATCATGGCCGGTGCGCGGATGAAAGAGCCTCAGGCTGGTTACGCCAGCGACTTCATCGAAGTCCTCAGCCCGCTGCTGGGTCAACTCGCCGAACAGAAAATCCGCGTCATCAGTAACGCCGGCGGAGTCAATCCGCAGGCCTGCGCCGCCGCCCTGACCGCTGCCTGCGACAAGGCCGGGGTGGCGTTGAAAATCGCCGTGCTGCTGGGCGATGACCTGCAGCCGCAGTTCAAACAGCTGAGCAGCAGCGGTATCCATGAAATGTTCAGCGGCGCGCCCCTGCCGCCGATGTGCGTCTCGACCAACGCCTACCTTGGCGCACCGGGCATCGTCGAAGCCCTGCGCCTGGGCGCCGACATTGTGATCACCGGGCGTGTGGTCGACAGCGCCGTGGTCAGCGCTGCATTGGTGCATGAATTCAATTGGTCCTGGCACGACTACGACAAACTTGCCCAGGCTGCACTGGCCGGCCACATCATCGAATGTGGCGCCCAGTGCACCGGCGGCAACTTCACCGATTGGCGCGAGGTGCCCGACTACGAACACATCGGCTTCCCCATCGTCGAAGTCAGCGCCGACAGCCAGTTCATCGTCAGCAAACCCGAAGGCTCCGGCGGACTGGTTACACCGCTGACGGTCGGCGAGCAGATGCTGTATGAAATCGGCGACCCGCAGGCCTATCTGCTGCCGGACGTGGTCTGCGATTTCACTGAAGTCAAACTCGTGCAACAAGGCAAACATGCGGTTCAGGTGCACGGGGCAAAAGGCCTGCCGCCGACCGATCAGTACAAGGTCAGCGCGACTTACCCGGACGGTTTTCGCTGCACCGCCAGTTGCCTGATCGCCGGGATCGATGCGGTAGACAAGGCGCGTCGAGTCAGCGAAGCGATCATCAACAAGACGTCGGAAATCTTCAGCCAGCGTGGCTGGCCGCCCTACAGCGAAGTGAACATCGAACTGCTCGGCAGCGAAGCCACTTACGGCCCCCACGGTCAGCGCCATGACAGCCGCGAAGTGGTGATCAAACTGGCGGTGCGCCATCCGGGTAAACAGGCGTTGATGGTGTTCTCCCGGGAAATTGCCCAGGCCGCCACTGGCATGGCGCCGGGACTGACCGGGATTGTCGGTGGACGGCCGACGGTGTATCCGCTGATCCGGCTGTTCTCGTTCCTTATCGACAAAACTGCCTGCACGCTGGAAATTGACCTCAAGGGCCAGCGCCACCCATGCGCCCTGCCCGCCGTGGATGTGCTCGACACCGCCGACCTGCCCGTGGCGTGTGCCCCACCGAAACCCTCAGACCGGGCCGATGCCAGTGTGGCCCTGGTCAAACTCGCCGTGGCGCGCTCCGGTGACAAGGGCAACCACAGCAACATCGGCGTCATGGCCCGCGAGCCGGAGTACCTGCCGTGGATTGCCGAAGCCTTGACGCCAGAAGTGATCGTCGACTGGATGAGTCATGTCCTCGACCCGATCCACGGCCGTGTTGAACGCTGGTATC
This sequence comes from Pseudomonas sp. MDT1-16, assembly GCF_054898115.1. Taxonomy (NCBI): domain Bacteria; kingdom Pseudomonadati; phylum Pseudomonadota; class Gammaproteobacteria; order Pseudomonadales; family Pseudomonadaceae; genus Pseudomonas; species Pseudomonas sp. MDT1-16. Next base: position 2,056,199 of record NZ_CM142717.1, on the reverse strand, counting down.
TGCCGGGCACCCACAGCCTTAATTTTCTGCTGGAGAACGCCCTTGGAGGCGGTGGCGTGGCCAGCCTGCGGATCGATCCGCAAGGCAAAGCCTTCGCCCAGCAACTGCTGGAAATCCAGATACCGGTGCCTCAGCGCATCGCCGACCAAGTCAACTAGAGGACTGTCGCCATGGCATACGATTCGATTTTCAAAGGCGATTTGTTTGCAGGCCAAACCATCATCGTCACCGGTGGCGGCAGCGGCATCGGCCGTTGCACCGCTCACGAACTGGCGGCCCTCGGCGCCCATGTGCTGCTGCTCGGGCGCAAGGTCGACAAGCTGAAAAACGTCACTGCCGAGATTGCCGAAGATGGCGGCAAGGCGGATTGGATGGTCTGCGATATTCGTGAGGAGGAAGCGGTCAAGCATGTGGTCAGTGAGTTGATCCGCAAGCACGGACCGATTCACGGTCTGGTCAACAACGCTGGCGGGCAGTACCCGGCGCCGTTGGCGTCGATCAATCAAAAAGGTTTCGAAACGGTGTTGCGCACCAACCTGATGGGCGGCTTCCTGATGGCCCGGGAAGTGTTCAACCAGTCCATGAGCACGCACGGCGGCGCCATCGTCAACATGCTCGCCGACATGTGGGGCGGTATGCCCGGCATGGGCCACTCGGGTGCAGCGCGTTCGGGCATGGACAACCTCACCAAGACCGCCGCGTTCGAATGGGGTTACGCCGGGGTCCGGGTCAATGCCGTGGCGCCGGGCTGGATCGCGTCCAGCGGCATGGACACCTACGAAGGCGCATTCAAAGCGGTGATCCCGACGTTGAGCGAGCACGTGCCGCTCAAACGCATCGGCACCGAATCGGAGGTCAGCGCGGCGATCGTTTTCCTGCTCAGCCCGGCAGCGGCATTTGTCAGCGGCAGCACCTTGCGCATCGACGGCGCCGCCAGCCTGGGCGGGCGCGCCTGGCCGATACACAAGGCGCAGATCAGTACGTCGTATAACGGTTTCCACCGCGCGTACTTACCCGACGTGCTCAGACCCGACGTGCTCAAGGACAAGGAATAAGTCATGCCGGTGATTCAGTCGCAAGTGGACCCGTTCAGCGAGCAGTTCGCGCTCAATCGAGCGGCGATGCTGGTCGGCATCGAGCACGTCCGCCAGCTCGAACAGAACCTGCTGAACAAGGCTGCCGAAGCCAAACCCAGGTTCGACAAGCGCGGCCAATTGTTGCCCCGCGAACGCCTCAATCTGCTGCTGGACCCTGGCGCACCGTTCCTTGAACTGGCCAGCCTGGCCGGCTACAAACTGCATGACGACAAGGACGGCAATTCGGCTGGCGGCGGTTTGATCGCCGGGATCGGTTACGTGTCCGGCGTTCGGGTTCTGGTGGTGGCGAACAACAGTGCGATCAAGGGCGGGACCATTTCCCCCAGCGGTTTGAAAAAATCCCTGCGTCTGCAACAGATCGCCATGGAGAACAAACTGCCGGTCATTACCCTGGCCGAAAGCGGCGGCGCGAACCTCAATTACGCGGCGGAGATTTTCGTCGAAGGTGCCCGCAGCTTTGCCAATCAGGCGCGGATGTCAGCCATGGGGTTGCCGCAAATCACGGTGGTTCATGGTTCGGCCACGGCCGGCGGCGCTTATCAGCCGGGGCTCTCGGATTACGTCGTGGTGGTGCGTGGCAAGGCCAAGCTGTTTCTTGCCGGCCCGCCGCTGCTCAAGGCGGCCACCGGCGAAGTCGCCACCGATGAAGCACTGGGCGGCGCCGAGATGCACGCGCAAATCGCCGGCACCGCTGAATACCTGGCCGAGAGCGATGCCGATGGCGTGCGGCAGGTGCGCGAGATTGTCAGCCTGCTGCCGTGGAATGCCCGGTTACCTTTAGCGCCTGCGCGGCACTGGGAAGAACCGCTCTACCCCATCGACGAAGTGCTCGGACTGATTCCTGACGACACGAAAAAACCTTACGACGTGCGCGAGATCATCGCGCGGATTGCCGACGGCTCGAACTTTCTCGAATTCAAGGGCGAGTTCGATCAGCAAACGGTCTGCGGCCATTTGCAGATTCAAGGCCGCGCCTGCGGGTTCATCGGCAACAACGGGCCGATCACCCCCAAGGGTGCGAGCAAGGCGGCGCAGTTCATTCAGCTCTGCGACCAGAGCCAGACGCCGCTGCTGTTTTTCCACAACACCACCGGGTTCATGGTTGGCACCGAGTCGGAGCAGCAAGGCGTGATCAAACACGGCGCGAAGATGATTCAAGCGGTGGCCAACGCCCGGGTGCCTAAACTGACCCTCGTCGTCGGCGGCTCCTACGGCGCCGGCAACTATGCGATGTGTGGCCGCGGCCTCGACCCGCGCTTCATCTTCGCCTGGCCCAACAGCCGCACGGCGGTGATGGGCGGCGCCCAGGCCGGCAAAGTGCTGCGGATCGTCACCGAGGCCAAACAGGCCAAGGACGGCCTGGTGCACGACCCGAAAATGCTCGACCTGCTGGAACAGGTCACCGCGCAGAAACTCGACAGCCAGTCCACCGCGCTGTATGGCAGCGCCAGCCTGTGGGATGACGGGTTGATCGACCCTCGCGATACCCGGACCTTGCTTGGGTACTTGCTGGATATCTGCCATGAGGCCGACGTGCGGCCGCTGCAATCCAACAGTTTTGGTGTCGCCCGTTTTTGATGACGCAGAGCGTCTAAGGCTGCATTCCCACGCAGAGCGTGGGAACGATCATTCAGGAGAACAATAAAAATGATCTTCACCCAGGAACACGAAGCACTGCGCCGCACCGTCCACCAATTCGTCGATCACGAGATCAATCCACACGTCGAGGAATGGGAAAAGGCCGGACGCTTTCCGATCCACGAGATCTTTCGCAAGGCCGGCGATCTTGGCCTGTTGGGGATTTCCAAACCGGAAAAGTTCGGTGGCATGGGTCTGGACTACAGCTACTCAATCGTCGCTGCCGAAGCGTTCGGCACCATTCATTGCGGCGGGATTCCGATGTCCATCGGCGTGCAAACCGATATGTGCACCCCGGCCCTCGCCCGCTTCGGTTCCGATGAATTGCGCGAAGAGTTTCTCCGTCCGGCCATCACTGGCGAGCAGGTCGGCTGCATCGGTGTTTCCGAAGTCGGCGCCGGCTCCGATGTAGCCGGTTTGAAGACCACCGCCCGCAAAGACGGCGACGACTACGTGATCAACGGCAGCAAGATGTGGATCACCAACGCACCGAGCGCGGATTTCATCTGCCTGCTGGCCAACACCTCAGACGACAAACCGCACATCAACAAGTCGCTGATCATGGTGCCGATGAACACGCCGGGCATCAGCCTCAGCTCGCACCTGGACAAGCTCGGCATGCGCAGCTCGGAAACCGCTCAGGTATTTTTCGACAACGTGCGGGTGCCGCAACGCAACCGCATCGGCCACGAAGGCGCGGGGTTCATGATGCAGATGCTGCAGTTCCAGGAGGAACGGCTGTTCGGCGCGGCGAACATGATCAAAGGCCTGGAGTACTGCATCGACAGCACCATCGAGTACTGCAAGGAGCGCAAAACCTTCGGCAATGCGCTGATCGATAACCAGGTCATCCACTTCCGACTGGCCGAACTGCAAACCGAAATCGAATGCCTGAGGGCACTGGTCTATCAGGCCACCGAGCAATACATCAAAGGCCAGGACGTCACCCGCCTGGCGTCCATGGCCAAACTCAAGGCCGGACGGTTGGGTCGTGAAGTCAGCGACAGCTGCCTGCAATATTGGGGCGGCATGGGCTTCATGTGGGACAACCCGGTGGCCCGCGCGTACCGCGATGTGCGGCTGGTGTCGATCGGCGGCGGCGCCGACGAAATCATGCTGGGGATCATCTGCAAACTCATGGGCATCCTGCCGGGGAAAAAGAAATGAGCACCCTGCCGGTTTGCCAGACGTTGCTGCTGGAACCCCATAACGGTGTCCTGCACATCACCCTCAATCACCCGCAAAGCCGCAACGCCATGAGCTTGGAGATGGTCGCTGAACTGCGCGCGGTGCTGGCGGCCGTGCACGATGACCGCGCGGTTCGTGCATTGGTGATCGGCGGTGCCGGCGGGCATTTCTGCGCCGGTGGCGACATCAAGGACATGGCCAATGCACGCGCTCAAGGTCCGAGCGCCTATCGCGACTTGAATCGAGCGTTCGGTGCGCTGCTGCAAGCGGTGCAACACGCGCCGCAAGTGGTGATCACGGTCCTGCAAGGCGCGGTGCTCGGCGGTGGTTTGGGTCTGGCCTGCGTCAGCGACGTCGCCTTGGCCGATCACCAGGCGCAATTCGGTCTGCCGGAAACCAGCCTCGGTCTGCTGCCGGCGCAGATTGCGCCGTTCGTGGTGCAGCGCATCGGCCTGACTCAGACTCGCCGACTGGCGCTGACCGCGGCACGTTTCGATGGCACACAGGCACGGCGCATGGGGTTGGTGCATTTTGTCGAGCATGACGCGCAAGCGTTGGCCGAGCGTCTCGATGAAATTCTGGCCCATGTGTTGTGCTGCGCGCCGGAGGCGAATGCGCGGACCAAAAAACTGTTGCTGGCGAGTGCGGGGCAGCCGTCGAATGCGTTGCTGGATGAAGCGGCCGAGTGGTTCAGCGAAGCGGTGACCGGGGCTGAAGGTATTGAGGGGACCATGGCTTTTGTACAAAAGCGTAAACCGGGGTGGGCGCCTTAAAAGCTTCGCGGGCAAGCCTCGCTCCTACAGAGCTTTGCGCAAACCTGTAGATACTCTGTTCACGGTCAAGCTTTCGCGAGATGTTTTTCGCTAAAAAGCTTGGCCGTATCAAATTCTTCGCCGGAGCGCATGCAAGCCCATAAACCCGTCAGGTACTTGCGCATCACCGCTCCAATGGCCTGCATTTTCTTCTTGCCCCGGGCCACCAGAGCTTCGTAGAAGGCTTTCACGTTCTCATCGCAACGGATTGCCGTCATTGCCGGCATGAACATCGCTGCGCGTAAGTAGGCGTTGCCACATTTCGACATTCGGCCAGGGCGGTTCACACTTGTTCCTGACTGGGTCAATCTCACGTCCAGCCCCGCATAACGGCTCACCTGTGCCGATTTGAGCGTTACAGGTAGCGTCGTCAACTCAGCCAGTGCAGCAATCGCTGAAGCCTCTCCCACGCCGGGTGCCGCCATCATGCAGCGAAACTGCAAGGTCAGGTTCGGGCACTTGGCGATGGCGTCGCGCGCAGCCTTTTTCAAACGGTCAACGCGTATATCCAATGCAGCAATCGCGTCTTTCTCATCTGCGATTAGCAACTCAATACTCGTATCTGTCGCTTGTAGCGCATGCAGCTCATTCTTGGCTCTGGTCCGATGGCCAATCAGTCGATTGATATGACGGCCAATCGCACGCAGCATCATTTGATCCGCCGTAGGCGGGACCCAAAGCCTGGGTGCCATGCGCTCGCCATATTCAGCCAGCAACTGCGCATCGATCTGGTCAGTCTTGCTGTTTTGCAACATCAACTTGGCAAAGTTGTGGAAGCTTTTTGGGTTGATCACCGAGACCGGTAAGCCCGCGGCATGCAACTCCAACGCAAGATCCAGGTAGTAAATACCGGTGGCCTCCATGACCACGCTCAGCGGTTTGAGGCCCATCATCTTATTCACCGCGGCCTTACGACCCTTGGGCGTGTGCTGAATGTCCCACTGGCCGACTGTTTTGCCGTTCTGCCGCCATCCCATGGCAGACGTTTTGGCACCAATGTCTATGCCGACATGAGTATTCATGCTTTTCACTTCCCTGACTTTAGGTAAGATTGCTTCCGGTTCCCCCGACCTCGAACTTCATGCCACTGCAACCTTGTAATGCGAAGTCCGACTTGTCGGCTTCTCGATACTCTTCGTGGTGGGCAATGAGGCGGGGGGGCCTCTCTACAGACAAGGTCAGGAGCAAATCCTGCCTTCAGGAGCGATCGGCCTCCCCCAGAAACGCACTTGCTGTTGAATGAATCCTTGAGCGTAACCTCTCTCGCTGGAGTCAGGGTCAACATACAAGGAGCGAGGCTTGCCCGCGAAGAGGCCCTGACATTCACCGCAAAACAAAAGGGAAAACCCCATGCCCGGATTCAGCAAAATCCTGATCGCCAACCGTGGTGAAATCGCCTGCCGCCTCCAGCGCACCGCCCAGGCCCTGGGCTATCGCACGGTCGCGGTGTTCAGCGATGCCGACGCCGATGCCCTGCATGTGCAGATGGCCGACGAAGCGGTGAACATCGGCCCGGCCCCGGCACAGCAATCCTATCTGAGCATCCCGGCATTGCTCGACGCCGCCCGGCGCACGGGTGCCGACGCAATCCATCCCGGCTACGGCTTCCTCTCGGAAAACGCCGGATTCGCCCGCGCCTGCCAGGATGCCGGCATCACCTTCATCGGCCCCAGCCCCGAGGCCATCGAACTGATGGGCAGCAAACGCCTGTCGAAACTCGCCATGATCAAAGCCGGTGTGCCGTGCATCAAAGGCTATCAGGGCGCCGAACAGGACAACGCCACCCTGAGCCGCGAAGCCGCACGCATCGGCTATCCGCTGATGATCAAGGCCAGTGCCGGCGGTGGCGGGCGTGGCATGCGCCTGGTGCACGAGGCCAAGGATTTGCTGGAGCAGTTGCGCACTGCCCGCTCCGAAGCGCTGCACGGGTTTGGCAGTGACGAGCTGATCCTTGAGCAAGCGTTGGTTGATCCGCGCCACGTCGAGGTTCAACTGTTCGGCGACCAGCACGGCAACCTGATCTACCTTGGCGAGCGCGATTGTTCGATCCAGCGCCGCCACCAGAAAGTCATCGAGGAAGCGCCCTGCCCGGTGATGACCGCCCACTTGCGTCAGGCCATGGGTGAAGCGGCGCTCAAGGCCGGTCGCGCGGTGAATTACGTCGGCGCTGGCACCGTCGAGTTTCTGTTGGATGCGCGCGGGCAGTTTTACTTTCTGGAGATGAACACCCGACTCCAGGTGGAACACCCGGTGACTGAATTAGTCACCGGCCTCGATCTGGTGGCCTGGCAGTTACGCGTCGCTGAAGGGCTGCCGCTGCCGCTGCGTCAGGAACACGTACAACTCAACGGACATGCCATGGAAGTCCGTTTGTACGCCGAAGATCCGGCGCACGATTTTCTGCCACAAACCGGTCGCATTGCCGCGTGGGAGCCAGCGTTGCAGGGCGATATACGAATCGACCATGGTCTGATCGAAGGCCAGAACGTCAGCCCGTTCTATGACCCGATGCTGGGCAAGATCATTGCCCACGGTGCTACCCGCGAAGAAGCCCGGCGCAAGTTGCTGCGGGCGGTGCAAGACAGCGTGCTGCTCGGCGTGCAAAGCAATCAGCGCTTGCTCGCCAGTCTGCTCGAACACCCGCAGTTCATCAGTGGCGAGTTCAGCACCGGGTTCATCCCGACGTATTTTGCCGACCATGCCTGTCTGCACCCCCGTGCACCCGGCGCCGAAGCACTGGCAATCGCCGCAGCGTTGTTCTATCAGGCCTCGGCGCAGGTTCATCCGGCGCCACTGGCCGGTTGGCGCAACAACGCCAGCGTGCCGTTGCACTATCGAATCGGCCTTGATGATCAGGATTGGTCAGTGGAATTGAACGCTGAGCCGGGCGAACCGTATCGGATTCAAGTTGCCACAACGCCCTTTGAACTGAAGGTCATCCAGTGTGACGGACGCTGGGCGAGTCTGGAAATCAACGGTATACGGCGACGCCATGCCTACCGTCTTGAAGCCGGACACCTCTGGCTGTTCACCCGACCCGGCAGTTTACGGCTGGTGGAACGGACCCAGGCATTGGTCAGCAGCCAGGTCAGCGTCAGCACCGGCACCCTCAAGGCTCCGATGGACGGGGCGATCGTCGACGTGCTGGTCACTGAGGGCAGTCTGGTCATTAAAGGCCAGTTGTTGGTCGTGCTGGAGGCCATGAAAATGGAGCATCCGCTCAAGTCGGGCATCGACGGTGTGCTCAAACGCTTGCAGGTCAGGGTCGGTGATCAGGTGAAAAATCGTCAGATTTTGTTGGAGGTCGAATAAGCCGCTAGGCGGATCCGCCGGGTTTGGCTACGCTCAAGCCCTATCAGGACGCGGATACCAGGAACCCTGCGATGCCTCACTGGCTGGTCATTGATCTCGAAGCCACCACCGATCAGGGTGGTTGGCCAGTAACTGAAATGGAAATCATCGAAATCGGTGCCACCCTGGTGGACCGAAAAGGTCGAGAACTGGATAGCTTTCAGCGCTTCGTGCGCCCGACGCGTCGGCCTTTGCTGACGCCGTTTTGTCGGGAACTGACCCACATCACCCAGGCCCACATCGATGACGCCGAGTCGCTGAGCGAGGTCTGGGTGTCGTTCGAACGCTGGCTCGGCCAACATCACTCGCGCCTGGAAGGCTGGGCCAGTTGGGGCGACTACGACCGCAAACAGCTGCTTCAGGAATGGCAAAAACTGCAACTCGACAGCGCCCTGAGCCGGGTGCCGCACATGAACCTCAAGCAGCGCTTTGCCAAGGCTCGCCGGCTGGAACGCCCGCTGGGGCTCAACGGCGCGCTGCAACTGGCGGGTATGCAGTTCAGCGGCCAACAACATCGGGCGCTTGAAGATGCGCGCAATACAGCGCGTCTGTTACCACTGGTTCTCCCCCTCTAGAGAGGTGACGGCGCCAAGGGCCTTGTGCATACTGGCCAGCCCTTTTTAGCCCTTTTCGAGGAATCGCCCATGTTTAAAGTCAACGAGTACTTCGACGGCACCGTCAAGTCGATCGCCTTTGGCACCGCTGAAGGTCCTGCGACCATCGGCGTCATGGCACCGGGCGAATACGAATTCGGCACCAGCCAGCGTGAAATCATGCACGTGGTGACCGGCGCCCTGACCGTCAAACTGCCGGACAGCAGCGACTGGGAAACCTTCGCCGCCGGCAGCCAGTTCAACGTACCCGCCAACAGCAAGTTCCAGCTGAAAGTGGCCGTCGACACCGCTTACCTGTGCGAATACCGCGGCTAAACCCTCGGGTTTTCACAGCGAAAAAAAATGCCCGTGTCCTAGGACACGGGCACTTTTTATTCAAGGACAGTCGTTCAGATTGTCTTATTCCAGGATCGTCACCGGCATACCGACTTCAAGCCGGCCATTGCCGTCATTGACCAAGTTCTGGCCGAACATTGCGCCGTCTTCCTGCGCGCGGTATTTCTGCAGGGTCGCCAGCGGTTCGCGATCTTCACTGCGCTCGCCGGTTTGCGGGTCGATGGTGGTCAAAATGCAGCGTGAGCACGACTTGACCACGCGGAACTCGACATCGCCGATGCGGATGCGCTTCCAGCCATCCTCGGCATACGCTTCGCTGCCCTCGATCACCAGATTGGGCCGAAAGCGCAGCATTTCCAGCGCACGGCCGACCTTTTGCGACAAGTCCACCAGGGAAGCCTGTCCGATCAGCAACAGCGGAAAGCCATCGGCGAAAGCCACTTGATCGTCGTCCCTTCCGTAGCCCGCTTGAGTGGTGCGCGCGCGACCCAGAGGAATTTGCACCAGTCGCGTCGGCTTGCCAATGAACTCACTGACCCAGGCACCGGCCTCATCACCGGCATCGGGCACTCGCAGACTGTCTCTAAAGATCGTCACGCCGCGCAGTTCAGCGTCGCTGGCCGGCAAGGCAATATCGATCGCTGAGCGCCCCGGAGCCCTGAGGGTCAAACCACCGCCGGCATTCCACAGCGCCGACAACTGACTCATCTGCCCCACTACGCGCTGGGTCAGGAAACGGCCGCTGGCCTCGTCCACCAGCATCCAGCGTCGATCACCGTCCAGGCCCAGCTTGTCGAGGCTGACCTGCTGCAGGATCTCGCCCTTGCCGGATTTCAACGGATAACGATAAAGCGCGCTCAGACGCAGCATGGCCAGCTCCCTGGTGGGCAAAAAACGCCACCCTATACGAGCTTGATCGCCGAATCAAAGGCTGACTTCAGGCCAGCCTCTGCGGGGGGTGTCAGGCAGGCACTTCGTCGAGCATCAGGCGCTGGCGCACCACATCGACGAGTTTGTCCGGCTGGAATTTGGAGAGGAAGTTGTCGCAGCCGACTTTCTTGACCATCGAGTCGTTGAAGCTACCGGACAACGAGGTATGCATCACCACGTAAAGGCCACGCAGACGCGGGTCGTTGCGGATTTCCGTCGTCAGGCGATAGCCGTCCATTTCCGGCATTTCCGCGTCGGTGAAGATCATCAGCAGTTTGTCGGTCATGTTCACACCGGTATCGGCCCAGGCCTTGAGCATGTTCAGTGCCTTCAAGCCATCGCTGGCAATGTGCATCTTCACGCCCAACTGACCCAGGGTGTCACGCAATTGCGAAAGTGCCACGTTAGAGTCGTCCACCAGCAGCACTTCACGGCCACGGGCACGTTCCAGAACCGGATCGTCGAGTTTGTCGCGCGATACCTTCGCGTTGTACGGGACAATTTCCGCCAGGACTTTTTCGACGTCGATGATTTCCACCAACTGGTCGTCGACCTTGCTGATAGCGGTCAAGTAATGTTGACGACCGGCGCTGGCCGGCGGCGGCAGAATGGCTTCCCAGTTCATGTTGACGATGCGGTCCACGCCGCCGACCAGGAACGCCTGCACCGAACGGTTGTACTCGGTGACGATGATCGTGCTGGTAGGGCTTGGCACCAGCGGACGCATGCCGATCGCCTGGGACAGGTCGATCACCGGCAAGGTCTGGCCGCGCAGGTTGACCACGCCGCAGACAAACGGATGACGCTGGGGCATCAGGGTCAGCTTCGGCAGTTGTAGCACTTCCTGCACTTTGAAGACGTTGATCGCGAACAATTGCCGTCCGGCCAGCCGGAACATGAGAATTTCCAGGCGATTCTCACCCACCAGTTGCGTGCGTTGGTCTACCGTGTCGAGAATGCCGGCCATCAATGACTCCTGGGCTTGTTCTGATGAATTCACTAAAGGAGGTTATCGGCTGTTTTTGCCGGACCTTGACCCCCCTGTAAAATGCCACGATCGAACATTGATGTCACATTAACATCATGCTTTACTGGCCACGTGATTTCACCTGCTTCATTCCCTCCCGCGAGACCTCGTTTCGGTCGGTTGGTTCCTCTGTGTAAGGGATTCCCCTAGTAGCAATCAGGTCTAACCTGATGTTCGCAATATCCAATAGCCATTAATGTGACGCCATTCTCATTGCATGAACGGAGTCAGGCTTTTGTGTGCGATCGCAGGTCAGTGGCCATCCACCCTATCGAATTCCCCAACCTGCAGCGAGACAGGCCGGAGCGCGATCCCACGATGGCACGGCAATGCCGGTACTCTGATCGTCCTCGTCGACACACACGACATTCCCTCATTTGACATGACGTTGTGGAGCTAAGCATGCCGAACGATCCTAAAGAGTTGGCTCAGCAGCTCGCGGAGTTTCTCGTCGAAGCTGAGACGCTCCTGGACAAAACCGAGGAATGCCTGAGTCATTTGCAACTGATCAGCAATGACATGGACGCCATCGACTGCATGCTTAGCACCCTGCTCAAACTGGCCAAAAAGGCTGATGCGCTCGCCCTGGCAGCCGTTTCGGAGTTCTCGTTGCACATTCATGGTTTGCTGAGCCACGCCCAGAATCACATGGACTTGCACGAGCAGGCCTTGGGTGCGCTGAAAGACTGCCTGACGTTGATCGCCTGGCAACTCGAGCTTATCGATCAGAACACCGGCCAACTCAGCCTCGATGACAGTGAACAGACCTCTCTGATCGAAGCCTTCGCCTGCCAGGTCGGACACAGTCAGTTTCATCCACCCGCTCATTCCAAACCGTTTGCACTCGTTTCCTTTTCAGGGCGACAAGCCTGAATTTATCGGAGCACTCTGCCGAGCTCCGATTTTTTATTGCCGTGACCGCCTCTCTAACTTTAGCGAAGTCATGTCGCAATTGAATATCCCCTACCTGTTAACGACAACTCGAAAACCATAAACAATGCCTGCCACCCAACTTTTTCCATTATGGAACTGCAGTCCATAACCTCTTATTTCCTGCCCCTGCGGACCTATATACCAAACGCGACCAACGGTATCTTAAGTGGTATTATGCCGCCCATTAGTTGACGTCAATTAATGGCAGAGTGACTCCAGACAGAGACCGTCATCCGTTATGACCGGTCTTCCCGCAGCGAACATCCATTGGCTCCATCCGCTATGTACGCCAGCCTCAAGTCAATCACCCTATGGCCACCCTCCCGAAAAAACGCGCGCTTGGTCACGCTTATGTTGTGTACCTGCTCGGCGATTGGCAGCCTGCTGATTTACAGTCTGTCCACTCGCCTGCCGCTGAGCCTGCTGGTGCTCAATGTGGCGGCGCTGACCTGCGTCTGGGTGGGGCATTGCCTCTCGCGCAAATCGATAAAGTTTCAACCTCAAGAGTTGGCCGACCGGCTGTTGGAGGTTCAAGAAAACGAACGTCACCGGCTCAGTCGAGAACTGCATGACGACATCGGCCAGTTGCTGACCGCGGCAAAACTTCAAAGTGACTGGCTCAAACGCCGAATGCCCGAAGAACTTCAGGGCCAGTGTTCGGTGCTTTGCGACACGCTGGAAGAAACTCTGACCAAAGTTCGGGATGTATCGGCCACTCTCAATCCCAGGCAGTTGACCAGTCTCGGGCTGGAAGCCAGTCTGCGTGCGCATTTACTCAAGACACTGGCCAACACGTCGGTGCACTGGAGCCTGGAATGCCATCAGCGCTTAACCGGTCTGCCGGAAGAAATGGCGGTGGCCGCCTTTCGAATAACCCAGGAAGCGGTCACCAATATACTGCGCCATGCCGACGCGAAAAATCTGCTGGTCCGCCTGCAACGTCTGCCTCAGGGACTGGCGCTGTCGATCAGCGACGATGGTCTGGGTTTCGCGCCATCGATGGATCCAGGTCGTGAAGGGCAACGCGGAATGGCGGGGATGTCGGAACGGATCGATCAGCTCGGCGGCACACTGAGCGTTACCAGCGAGCCGGGCAAAGGCACTCAAATCGAAACTCTCTTTCCCTGGGCGCCTCGTGCGCTCGAACGGGCCAGTTCGAATAAGGTTATGCATTGACTTGTAACTTACTTTTGGTGGATGACCACTCGCTTATCAGGGCAGGTGTGCGCGCTCTGGTGCTGGATATTCCAGGCTACGCGGTAATCGGTGAGGCCAATGATGGCTCGCAGTTGCTCGAGATGGTCGAGCAGCTGTCCCCGGACATCGTCCTGCTGGATATTTCCATGAAGGAAACCAGCGGCCTTGAAGCCTTGCAGCGACTCAAGCGAGTACGCCCGCAGAGCAAGGTGCTAATCCTGTCGATGCACACCGATCCTGCACTCATCATGCAGGCACTGGAATCCGGTGCACATGGCTACCTGCTCAAGGACACCACGGCCACCGAGCTCGAACATGCCCTGCAAGCCTTGCGTAACAACGAACGTTACCTTAGCCCGGCCATCGCTCACACCGTCATCAACCAGGCGCTGACCCGATCTCAGAAACACCCGCCGGAACCTGCCGACTCGCACAACCTGACAGCGCGTCAGCTGGAAATCCTTCGGCTGATCGTTCGCGGAAAATCCACCCGAGAGATCGCCAACGGCCTGGGTCTCAGTATCAAGACGGTCGAAACTCATCGCTCGCAGGTCATGAAGCGCTTGCAGATCTACGATGTGGCGGGCCTGGTGCTGTTCGCCGTTCGCGAGCAGATCATCAGCCTGGATGATTGATCAATTGCGATGCCCCCAGCAGCGGCGAGTTTTCAGGCAAATGTACGCGCAGTGCCGCCGGACGTGCCGAGAAACGCAAGTTGTCGCCTTCCAGAGGCTCGCCATCGAGGTTGATATAGAGGCCTTCCGAGACCTTGATTTCGACCCAGGGCAGTCGGGCTCGCACAAACATATTGTCGATGCCGAAGCCATCGGCCAGCAGGTTTTTCAAGGTGCCGACGAGTTCCTGTGGCGCAGGTAGAATACTGATGTCCAGCAGGCCATCGTCAGCCAGCGCTTCTGGACACAACACATGTCCTCCGCCGGCCTGTCGGCCATTGCCGATGCCCAATGCCAACAGCTCGCCACTCCACTGAAAATCAGGACCCTGCAACTCGCCATAGGCCGCGTGCAGTTCACTGAATCGCGATAAACCGGTGAACAGGTAAGCCGCGCCCCCGAGGATTTTTTTCAAGTCCTCCGAGGTGTTCGCAGTGACCTGACTGCCAAACCCCCCCGTGGCCATATTCAGGAACACCTGCCCGCCAACTTCCCCCAGATCGATGGCACTCGGCGCAGTGTCGAGAAGATCCAGCGCCTGAGCGGGCTCCAGAGGCACACCGGCGGCACGCGCAAAATCATTGGCGGTGCCCAAGGGCATCAGTACCAGGCTGGCCTGCGTCGAATGCGCCGCCATGGCCTCGGCAATATCACGCAAGGTGCCATCACCGCCGCCGGCGATGATTTGCATGTAGCCTGCCGCCAGCGCTTCATCCACCAGCCGCTGTGCGTCGCCGGCCTCCCAGGTCACTCGAACGGCTAGCTCCCAACCCTGCTTACGCTTGCCCTCGACGGCAGAACGAACCGCCTCGTTGAGCGCTTGCTTGCCATGCAGAATCAACACCGCCTTGCGTTCGCTCATTGTTGTCACTCCCATGATTGAATTCCGTATGAGAGATGTTGACCTCGTCGCGCCACATAAAAGTCGCAAGAATTTGAATTATTTGAAGGCGAGCAGTATGGCGTCCTACAAGGCGGGGCTTTTTCTTACAAAACCTGAGGAATCGGCTCAATTGACCGGCAAGTGCGATTGGTACACCTTGGCGTCTGCGGTTATCAAACATCAGCAGGAAACACACAGGGACGTGCCATGCATAACCATGAGATCAGGTCACCGGTCATTCCGGTCGTACCGTACGCAGAAAAACGCGCCAATCATCAAGCTGAATTCAAAAACAGCGCACAACCCACTGGAGAAGTTGATATGGAACCTCGCGTCGTTGAATTGGAGACTCACCTCAAATACATCCGACGAGACATGGATGAAGTCCGTAGTGACGTCAAATCCATTAAACACAGGCTTGCCTATTCGGCTGGCGGAACAACCGTGGTTATCGGGCTGCTGGCCTGGATCGCCAATAGCCGTTTTGACCAGGTCGTGACACTCCTGGCTCATTAAGGGGTAGCCATGAATGCAAAACCCGGTTCGATCAACCGGGGTTGCGGCAAGCCTGCTGCAGGAATCAGCTCAGGACTTCGCTCAGCGGGATAAAGCTTACGCAGTCACCTTCGATCAGCGTGCGATCCTCCAGCACCTCAACCAGACCATCGGCCCAGGCGGCGCTACGCAGTACACCAGAACTCTGATTCTTGTAGATGATTGCCCGGCCGTTCTCCAGACGTCCACGCAAGTACTCGCGCCGATTGCCTGCTTTGGGCCAGGCAAACCCTGCCGGCACCTGGAACTTCAGGGGTTCAACCTCTTTTACGCCCTGTCGACGCAAGAGATAGGGCCTTGCCAACAAAGCAAAGGTCACCAGGGTCGACGCCGGATTGCCGGGCAAACCAATCACAGGTACACCGCGAAAATGCCCGAATGTCAGCGGTTTGCCTGGTTTGATGGCGAGTTTCCACAACGTCAACTCGCCCTCTTCACGCAAGGCAATGCCCAGAAAGTCAGCCTCTCCCACCGATACACCACCGGTCGAAAGAATCAAATCGACACCCTTCAGTTCACCAAGGCGAGCGCGAGTGGTTGCTAAATCATCCGGAAGAATACCGGCATCGATCACCTCACAACCCAAGCGCTGCAACCAACTGCAAAGCAACACTCGATTGCTGTTGTAGATCTGTCCCGGCCCCAGTGCCTGACCCGGTTCAATCAGTTCATCCCCGGTGGACAGAACAGCAACACGAACCTTGCGAATCACGTCCAGCTCTGCACATCCCAGCGATGCAGCCAGTCCCTGTTCGATCGGCCCGAGGCGCGTGCCGGCTGGCAGAATCAATTCACCGACAGTGGATTCCTGGCCTTGGGGACGGATGTTTTGTCCTGAAGCCATGGTTTCGGTGAAACGTACTCGCTCATCCGCCTGAACCTCGGCATTTTCCTGCATCTCGACGCAATCAGCCCCTGCGGGAACGGGCGCACCGGTGAAGATTCGTGCACAGGTGCCGCGCTTCAAGGGCTCCGGAGCCTGTCCGGCAAAAATCTTCTGGCTGACCACCAGTGACTCTCCAGTCCAGTCGGCCATGCGCAAGGCATAACCGTCCATGGCACTATTGGGCCAAGGTGGTAGATCAAGCGTCGAGACCAAGTCATCGGCCAGCACGCGGCCCTGAACCTGCGCCAATGGTAAGCGTTCACGTTCACGAATCGGGGAAGCTTCAGCCATTGCCAGCAAGCGTGCCAGAGCCACCTCGACAGCCAGCAGACTACCCGTCTTGCCTGGCTTACCCACGGGATTCACAGGGTGCCGCCTGTTTGAGATGAGCCACAAAATTGCACGGGCGGTGCCGCGAATCGAGCTGCTCGGCCAGAATGCCATCCCAACCGGTACGCACGGCATTGGTCGAGCCCGGCAAACAGCAGACTAGCGTGCCATTTGCCAGGCCGGCCAGGGCACGGGACTGAACAGTGGAGGTGCCGATATCCGCCACCGATATCTGCCTGAATAGCTCACCAAAACCGTCGACCTGTTTGTCCAGAAGGCAACTCACCGCTTCCGGAGTGCTGTCGCGTCCAGTGAAACCGGTACCGCCAGTAATTAACACGACCTGCACGACATCGTCGGCAATCCAGTTGGCGACTTGCGCGCGAATTTTGTAGAGGTCATCTTTGAGCAGAATACGGGCCGCAAGGTTATGACCGGCGGCACTCAACCGGTCGACGAAGACCTGGCCTGAGGTATCGGTTTCCAGGGTACGGGTATCGCTGACCGTCAGCACCGCGATATTGAGCGGCGCGAAAGGCACATCAGCCTTGGCTGTCATAGGCTCATCCAGTTGTAGGAGAAACAGCCCGGTGTTATATCACAGCGCCTCATTTTTTCGCCGCCCCCGTGGAGACCTGCCATGACCTCGAATACACATTTGCCACCCTGTTCCATTCTGCTCCTGGCAGGTGGTCGTGGCCAACGCATGGGCGGACAGGACAAAGGGTTGCTGGAATGGCACGGCGAACCACTGATTGCCCACTTGCACCGCAAGACCCGTTCGCTGAGCGATGACCTGATCATCTCCTGCAACAGAAACCTGGAAAAGTATGCGCCCTACGCCGACCAACTGGTTCATGACGATGAAGGCGACTTTCCTGGCCCCCTGGCCGGTATTCGCGCAGGCTTGAAGGCCGCCCGCCATGCGCATCTGCTGGTGCTGCCTTGTGACGTACCGCGCATCGACGCCGCGCTGCTCAATAGCATGCGCGAAACCGCCAGCCAGCACCCGGACCAACCGCTAATGCTGCGCCATGGTGAACACTGGGAGCCCTTGTTGTGCATTATCCCCGTGGCACTCTTGGCAGATTTCGACAGTGCCTGGAACCACGGTGAACGCAGCCCGGGTCGCCTCATGCGCAAACTGGGCACTACCGCCCTGCAATGCTCCGACAATGACCCGCGCCTGGCCAACCTCAACACGCCAGAACTGTTAAGTGCTCACAACACTGTGTCAGACTGACAGGAGAAGGAACTTGCGCGCGCTGTACACGTCTCAAGCACAGTAACCAAAAAATTCATATTCGGAGACACACTCATGACTCAACGGACCCTCGCCACTTTCATGCTCGCACTGGGCCTCGCTACCCTCGCCGGTTGTGCATCGCCTACAGTGATCACCTTGAATGACGGTCGAGAAATCCAGGCTGTCGATGCGCCACAGTTCGATAAGGATTCAGGTTTCTACGAATTCGAACAACTGGATGGCAAGCAGACCCGCATCAACAAGGATCAGGTTCGTACCGTTAAAGAGCTTTAATTTTTGCGGTGATAACCGGATATGGAAAAGCCCGCTTTATGCGGGCTTTTTCGTGGCTGAAGATCAGCAGGTTCGCTGAACTCGCGATCACCACTGCAGGGTGATGGTACTTTCGAACACTCTTTCCTGGCCGGTGACCGGATCCATAAACCGTAGCCCCTGAGCGAGCAGTTTCAAAGGATTGTCATAGTCATCCTCAACATCCTGGAGTACCTGCGGATAAAACGGGTCGTTGCAGATACTGGCGCCCAAGGCGGTCATGTGTACTCGCAACTGATGTTTCTTGCCCGTCACCGGGTAAAGCGCATAACGCCAGAGGTCACCATTCTTCTCCCTGACCTCGACTGCCGTCTCGGTATTACTGACGCCAGGACCTTCCTGCATGCGGAAGAAAGGCTCGCCATCGATGAGCCGGCTCTTATGGACCAATGGAAAAGAGCGTTCAGGCAATGCTCGGGCAATTGCCTCGTAGCGCTTTTCGATCTGCCGCGTAGGAAACAACGACTGATACACCGAACGACTCTGAGGGTTGGCGGAAAACAGCACCAGCCCCGCCGTGTGACGGTCAATGCGATGCAAAGGCACCAGATGCGGGTTATCGAGTCGACGTATCAGCCGTCGCAGCAAGGTCTGCTCCACGTATTCACCCGCCGGAGTCACTGGCAGAAAATGTGGCTTGTCCGCCACTACCAGATGCTCATCCGCGTACAGAATCGACTCAACCACCGGAATCGGCTTTTCGTCCGGCACTTCGCGAAAATAGTGAATCCGCAGGCCTTCCTTGTAAGGCAAGTCCAGGGCGATTGGCATGCCATGGCCATCAAGCACACGACCGCGGGCGATTCTGTCCAGCCATTGATCACGGCCAATGGCACTGAAATGTTCGCACAGACAATCGAGTACGGTCTGCCACGGGCCAGGCGGCAAGTAGAGCGTGCTGGCCTGGTTGTGTGCAGCAGAAAAAGATGAAGTGGACATACGAAAGCTCTAACCCTCAATACAGGGCGGCATTATCCAACAGCGGCCGGGACGAACCTAGAAGAGAATCCTCAAGCCGTTATCTGCGTGCGCGCTGCCGCTTCGGTGAATTCCTTGAGCCAGCGCAACACATCGACCGCTTCCCAGCGACCGGGATCATAAAGCGCGTACAACAACCCCTGATAACCCACGACATCCAGCTGCCGGTGATAGCCCGCGCGCTGGAACAAGGCTTCGATTTCGGCGAAACAGGTATTGAAATGCAGTTTGTTGAAGGGGGTTTTTCCTTCTGTCACCAGGCCATCCAGACGCAATTCGAGGACAGCCTCGCGTACCACGTCCGCCGACATCCGGTTCACGCTGTTCTTCAATTGTTCGACATTGACCACGATTCATCCCTCTCACGCCCGGACTGCCTACGCGAGGCAGGCATTACGAATAACTGTATGCGCATACAGTATCCGAACAACACCGGTAAAGCCAAGGGGATCAATCGCAAAGTTCGACAGGCGGGAACACCGTCACCGCAAAAACCGCTTAACTCAGGAACGCCACTACCTGATCGGCACTAAACGGCCAACCCAGCTCCGCGCCGGTATCAACCCGTCGTAACAGCGGAATACGCAGACTGTAAGCTTCGAACCATGTTTCGTCGTCAGCGATATCCACCCGTTCCACCGGAAGACCGCGCTCGACAAATTCCATCAGCATGGCTTCAGCCACTTCACAGAGATGACACCCAAGGGTGCCGAACAGCTGACATTCAGGAAGCATGACCATAAGACCCGGCAAAGTAGGCGTTCATTCTAGGCCCGCCATGAAAAGCAGTCGAGCCAGTGATCCGGACGTCTGGACCAAAGCCGGGTTTCAAGAGATTTCGGCAACTCCCTGACGCACATCAATCGGCCTGAACATCACTTGCACCATGCTCACGGTTTTTTTTGCCTCTACGCTTGAGTGGCCAGCGTCCATCACCGGAGTTTTTTGTGTTCGCCAACCTGTTGATCATCCTCGCCTCCTCCCTGGTGGTGATTGCACTGTTCCAGCGCCTGCGATTACCACCGGTGCTGGGCTACCTGTGCGTGGGGCTGATGATCGGGCCGACGGCGTTCGACTGGATAAATGATAGCGAAGAGTTACCAGACCTCGCAGAGTTGGGCGTGGTGTTCCTGCTGTTCTCCCTCGGTCTGGAATTTTCCCTGTCGAAAATGCTCGCATTGCGCCAGGTGGTGTTCGGGCTTGGCAGTCTGCAGGTGTTGTGCTCGGGGATGCTGTTGGGCGGTTTGCTGATATTGCTCGGCATGCCGATCACGCCTGCGCTGTTACTCGGCGCCGGCCTGTCGCTGTCATCCACTGCCATTGTCAGTAAAGAGCTGAGCAGTCTTGGCGAGATTTTCAGCAGCCACGGCCAGAATGCCATCGCCGTGTTGCTGTTCCAGGACATCGTGGCTGTATTGCTGCTGACCCTGGTGCCAGTGTTCGCTGGCAGCAGCGATCAGGCCTGGTATTGGGCGCTGCCACTGACGCTGGGGAAAACCGTCGTGTTGTTCGTCGGCCTGCTGCTGGCCAGTCGCTGGGTGCTGCCGAGGCTCTTCCATGAAGTGGCGGCGGCCCGTTCCGCGGAACTGTTCGTGCTACTGGCGCTGGTCATTGTGCTGCTGACAGCGTGGCTGACTCACCTGCTCGGCCTCTCCCCTGCCCTGGGTGCGTTTCTCGCCGGCATGCTGCTGGGGGAAAGCCACTACCGGCATCAGATCGAAGCCGACATCCGCCCGTTCCGCGACATCCTGCTCGGGGTGTTCTTCGTCAGTATCGGCATGTTGATCGACTTGCAGTTGTTCGCCAGCCACGGCCTGCTGATTCTCGGCCTGACCCTGGGATTGTTGCTGATCAAGGGCAGCGTCGTTGCGCTGCTGGTCAAATGGCGCGGCAGCGATGGTGAAACCGCCTGGCGCAGCGGCTTGGCATTGGCCCAAGGCGGCGAGTTCTGCTTCGCGCTGATGGCACAGATGCAGCTGAACAAACTGATGCCCGCCGACCTCGGCGGCCTGCTGCTGGCGGCGACCTTCTGTTCGATGCTCGTCACCCCGTTGCTGCTGCGCACCGCGCCTCGTATCGCCACACGCCTGCACCGCAAACCCAACGAAGAAGCGAAACTTGAAGAAATCAGCGCGCTCAATGCGGGGTTACACAGCCATGTCGTGATATGTGGCTACGGTCGCGTCGGCCAGTCCATCGGCCGCTTTTTACGCTACGAGCATCAACCCTACATTGCGCTGGACAGTGATCCGGTGCGAGTCCAGGAAGCAGCCGTCGCTGAAAGCTGTGTGCATTACGGCGACTCCCGTCGCGGCGAACTGTTGGTTGCCGTAGGGCTGGAGCGCGCAAGGCTGTTGGTGGTTGCGGTCGACAATACTGACATCGCCCTGCTGATACTCAAGGAGGCACGGCGCTTCAACCCGACCGTGCCGATCCTGGTGCGCACCCGCGATGACAGTCAGTTGGCCGAGTTGAAGGCGGCCGGTGCCAGCGAAGTCGTGCCCGAGTTGCTGGAGTCCAGCCTGATGCTCGCCTCCCATGCGCTGATCATGCTCGGCTTGCCCGGACAGCAAGTGCAGGACCGGGTCGATCAGGTGCGGCATGATCGCTATCGCTTGCTGCACGGGTTTTATCCCGGTGCAGACGATGAAGAGAACTAGTCCTGGCTCACGGCGCCAATCTTGTGCACCGACAAGTCTGCACCGTAATACTCTTCTTCCTGACTCAGGCGCAAACCATGGAACGCCTTGATCACGCCATACACCGCAAAACCACCGGTCAGCGCGACGACCACGCCCAGTGCCGTGCCGATCAGTTGACTGATCAGGCTCACACCGCCCAAACCGCCCATAGCACTTTGACCGAAGATACCGCAGGCGATCCCGCCCCAGACGCCACACAAGCCATGCAACGGCCAAACCCCCAACACATCATCGATATGCCATTTGCCTTGGGCCGCGGTAAAGCACCAGACGAACAGAGCCCCGGCGATAGCGCCCGTCACCAGTGCTCCCACCGGATGCATCAGATCGGAACCGGCGCAGATCGCCACCAATCCGGCCAGCGGGCCGTTATGCAGAAAGCCCGGGTCATTGCGCCCGACGATCAGCGCCGCCACGGTACCGCCGACCATGGCCATCAACGAGTTCACCGCCACCAGCCCACTGACACCTTGCAGGGTTTGCGCACTCATCACGTTGAAACCGAACCAGCCAACGATCAGGATCCACGACCCCAACGCCAGAAAGGGAATGCTCGAGGGCGCGAACGCCACCAGGCGCCCTTCGCGATAGCGGCCTTGACGTGGCCCGAGCAACAACACCGCTGCCAGCGCCAGCCAACCGCCCATGGCGTGGACCACGACCGAGCCGGCAAAATCATGGAAGCTGGCGCCAAAGCGTTCCAGCAACCAGGCTTGCAGGCCAAAGTTGCCGTTCCAGATCATCCCCTCAAAGAAGGGATAGATGAACGCCACGATCAGTGCCGTCGCGCACAACTGAGGGACGAACCGGGCACGCTCGGCGATCCCCCCGGAAATGATCGCTGGTATCGCCGCAGCAAAGGTCAGCAGAAAGAAAAACTTCACCAGGCCATAGCCATGATCAGCATTGATCACAGCCGCCGGTTGCATGAAGGTCACCCCATAGGAAATCCAATAGCCTATAAAGAAGTAGGCCAGGGTCGAAATGGCGAAATCGCTAAGGATCTTCGATAAGGCGTTGACCTGGTTCTTTTGTCGAACCGTGCCGACTTCGAGAAAGGCGAAACCGGCGTGCATCGCCAGCACCATGACCGCGCCGGTCAGAATGAACAACGTATTAGAGCTATGGACCAGACTGTCCACAGCGCTTTGCAGATTTTCCATGGGTTGGCAGACCTTAAGGCTGAAAAAAGCACCAAAGCAGTTCGCGCAAACAATTCATGCACCAAGTTGCGACTTGCCGGAATCAAGGAGCCGATCGCGGTGAACCGCTTTGGCGCACAAAATTCATGAAGGCAAATCAAGACCGGGACGATTGCGCGAGTTTTGATTGTTTGAGTTAAGGTTTTACTGAAATCATGCCCAGCAACAGCGCAACGGCGCAGGCAAACGCACCACGACGTAGCAAAAGTTGTACCAGTCATTTGTACTGAACCTTCGCGCAAGGCTCATACTCGAAAGCAACAGAAACCACTTACGGAGATCCACCCATGGCCAGCATCAAGGCAAAGACTGCTCAAGAGATCCTGATGAACGATTTTCAGACACTGGTCAGCGACACCGAACGGTTGCTGGAACACACCGCCTCCTTGGCCGGCGATCAGGCCGATGAGTTGCGTGAGCAGATCCACGACAGTCTGTTGCGTGCCCGCGAAACCTTGAAATTGACCGAAGATTCCCTGCGCGAACGCGGCCAGGCCGCCGTCACCGCCACCGAAGATTACGTTCAGGCAAATCCATGGCAATCGGTCGGAATCGCGGCTGGCGTAGGTTTCCTGATTGGTTTGCTGGCAACGCGGCGCTGATATGGCGATCGGCGAATCCGGCTCGTCCGCGACGGGCACAAGCTCCTCTCCGCGGCGCCTGGGTGCCGCTTTTCTTGGATTGCTGCACAGCCATGTCGAACTATTCGGCATCGAATTGCAGGAACAAAAAGCGCGCACTGTAAGCCTGTTGCTGTTTGCAGGCCTGGCGCTGGTTTTTGCCTTGCTGTTACTGGTGGGGTTGTCGACGCTGGTGATGATCCTGTTTTGGGACACCTATCGCCTGGCGGCCATCATTGGGCTCTGCGTGTTCTACACACTCGCGGCCATATTCTGTGCAATGCGCTTGAGAGCGGCGATTTTCGATGAATCCTCGCCCTTCCACGGCACCCTGGAAGAATTGGCCAATGATCGGGAGCGCCTGCTGCCATGAGCCTGCCTGAACTGCCTCACAACAGCTCGCGCACAGAAATGCGCAAAGCGCTGATCCGCCTGCGCATGGAAATGCATCGCCAGGAAATTCGCCACGAATCCCGGGAATTGCTGCAACCCTTGCAGCGCATGCGCGGGATGACGCAAAACCTGCACGATGGTTTCGGCATCAAGCACGCCCCACTCTGGGGCGTGGCAGCCGTCACGTTGCTGGGCTTTTTGACTGGCAAGGGTGCCAAGAGCGGTGGCATAAGCAGCCTCACTCGACTGGTTCGTCTGGGCACCACGCTGGGGCCGCTGATCAAGCTGGTCATGCTGGGCTCTTCGCGCAACCGCTAAAGCCACCCTCTGGCTGCATTCTTGCAACATCATCGGGATGAACCTCTTTATCGAGGGGTTCAATCCTGCGTGCCTGACCGGTGACCAGGTTTTACCCCAGAACAAGACCTAACCAAGGAGGCCTCAGGGCTCTGGCGTTCAAGTGGATCCGCATCGTTTATCGGTGCTGGAAGACCAGCACCGTGTACGACGAAAACGTTTATTTACAGACCTTGCTTCGGCACGGCTCGCCTTTGATCAGCGAGCCGGACACAGCAACATCGTGTTGACGGAAAGGCTCAGGGCGTGATGACGGCAGGTCAATCGATAATGGAGTGCCTGACACACCCTCATCGCCGGCAAGCCGTGCTCCTACAGGTGTGCGTGTTTTTCCCTTGCAGGCCATGACGCGAAACGGGAAGCTAGGGGCTCAGTCACCTGACGGAGAGAACCAGCCTTGGATTGGCAAACCCTGCTTACCCGCGAACGCCTCGGAAAGCCTCTGCACAGCCCGGAAGAACTCGGCCGCAGCCCTTTCCACAAAGACCACGACCGCATCATTTTCTCGGGAGCGTTCCGCCGCCTCGGGCGTAAGACCCAGGTCCATCCGGTCACCAGCAACGATCATATCCACACGCGCCTGACCCACTCGCTGGAAGTCAGCTGTGTCGGCCGTTCGCTGGGCATGCGCGTCGGCGAAACCATCCGCAGCGCCTTGCCCGACTGGTGCGAGCCCAGCGACCTGGGGATGGTGGTGCAATCGGCTTGCCTGGCCCATGACATCGGCAATCCGCCCTTCGGACACTCCGGTGAAGACGCGATTCGCCACTGGTTCCAGCAAGCCGCCGGCCGTGGCTGGCTGGATGCAATGAGCGAAGTCGAACGCAATGACTTCCTCAACTTCGAAGGCAATGCCCAGGGCTTTCGGGTACTCACCCAGCTGGAATATCACCAGTTCGACGGCGGTACCCGGCTGACCTACGCCACGCTGGGTACTTATCTGAAGTATCCATGGACTGCAAAACACGCGGATTCACTGGGCTATAAGAAACACAAGTTCGGTTGCTATCAGAGCGAATTGCCGCTACTGGAACAGATCGCCCATAAACTCGGTCTGCCGCAACTCGAGGAACAGCGCTGGGCGCGCCATCCGCTCGTGTATCTGATGGAGGCTGCCGATGACATCTGCTACGCGCTGATCGACCTGGAAGATGGTCTGGAGATGGAGCTGCTGGAATACGCCGAAGTCGAGGCCCTGTTGCTGGACCTTGTAGGTGACGATTTGCCGGAAACCTACCGCCAGCTCGGTCCACAGGATTCGCGTCGGCGCAAACTGGCGATCCTGCGAGGCAAAGCCATTGAACACCTGACCAACGCCGCAGCCCGCGCCTTTGTCGAGCAACAGGACGCGTTGCTGGCCGGCACGCTGCCCGGTGATCTGGTGGAGCACATGCACGGTCCCGCCAAGCGTTGCGTACTGAATGCCAAGGACATGGCGCGCAAAAAAATCTTTCAGGACAAGCGCAAGACCCTGCATGAAATCGGCGCATACACCACGCTGGAAATCCTGCTCAACGCCTTCTGCGGCGCGGCACTGGAACAGCATAACGGTCGAACGCCGTCCTTCAAGAGTCGCCGCATCCTCGACCTGTTGGGCAACAATGCACCCGACCCTCACGGCCCATTGCACACCTCGTTTCTACGGATGATTGACTTCATCGCCGGTATGACCGACAGCTATGCGAGCGAAATGGCGCTGGAGATGACGGGTCGTTCGAGCCACTGATGAGACCCGGTTGATCAGCCATTACGCCGCCTGCAATGGTTGATTTACCTCTCAAAAACCCAAATGCACTCAACGTTCGCCGAATCCCCCTACAACATGTGCTGAGCTAGCTGATCGATTATTCAGTAACCTCGCGAAATAATCCCGCTTCTCTCAGTTCGACAGAAGAAGCGTGAATAATCCTATGTTCAAAGACGATCTGCGCATCTTGCTGGTGGAAGATCATCCCTTTCAACTCAAGGCGACTCAATACCTGCTTGAGAGTTATGGCGTAGAGATTCATTAGAAATTGGAACGAATTCATTAAAAAATGAACTGCACCGGTTTTGCCCTACCCCGCGGCCAACGTTTTTGATCGAAGCGTCGGGTGCGTTCACTCAAAATTCATTTGCCTTAATGGGCGGCGCTCAGCCATCACCGACTGTTAAATTTCCTCCATCCATGCAGGACAAAGCACGAGCATAATGAAGCGACTCCCCCACGATGTAGTGAGAGTCGTATCATAAGTGACATCAGAAGCTGGGCGGTCAAATGCCAGGACACCCCAGATGAAAGCGGCGACTTCATCGTCGAACTGCCACCAGAAGTGCTTGCGAGACTTGGCCTAGACCTAGGTGATGAGTTGAGTCTCGAGGTGACTGATGGCGCAATAGTGCTAAAGCCAGTACGCAGTAAGCCCTCTTCTCCCTGAGCTCCGTGCAATCATACTTCTACCTAATTTCTCGGGAGTCTTTCGTAAACGCCGACCAATTGAAGAGCCCCGTCGTGACAAGCGGCATCGGCCTGATAGCGACCGCGCACAGTGACTGATCCACCCTTGTTCTCCCACAACGTGGAGGACATGACATGAAAAAAATTGCTAGATACAGCCATCGGCCTTGGAACAAGGGAAAGCTTGTCGGGCAAAAAGCCCCGCTTCGAGTCAGAGATATCTGGGCCATTCGAGTAAGGCTCCAACTGGCGGAGAAGACACGCGACCTGGCTCTGTTCAACTTGGCCATCGACAGCAAGCTGCGTGCCTGTGACTTAACCAAGCTTTGCGTGCGAGACATAGCCCATGGGGAACATGTGTCGTCACGGGCTATCGTGATGCAACAGAAAACTCAACGACCAGTGCAATTTGAAATCACTGAGCAGACTCGAAAGTTTCTGGAGGCCTGGATGCATTAAGCCCATCTTCGCAGTGAGGACTTCTTGTTTCCGAGCCGGTTGCACGATTCAGATCACCTCTCCACCAGGCAATACGCGGAATAGTCAAAGCCTGGGTGAAAACCATTGGCCTGGACCCAACCATGTTCGGCACTCACACGCTACGCCGAACCAAGGCATCGCTGATCTATCGCAGGACGAAGAACCTGAGAGCAGTCCAACTCCTGCTTGGTCATACGAAGCTTGAAAGCACCGTCAGATACCTGGGAATTGAGGTCGATGATGCCCTTGAAATGGCGGAACAGACGGAAGTCTGACTTTCCACTGCGACGGTCGAGGCTAGACCGTCGCTGTCCGGCCAAACGCGGTCCCTCACACTGGACCTGAATTAGGGCAATTCAGCACAGACGTGCGATATAGAATAGCAATGTCTTTTAGTGGATGGTGAATCAAGCCTTCATTAGGTACAACGCAAGTAACCATACTGGAGATGCTTATGTCTAATCTGTTAGAAGGAACTCCTACCGCCCGTGATTGGGCGGACAGCACAATCCAGCGTCACTCGGCGGGTATATTTGGAAAGCTTGTGTCTGCGGTGATTTGGACTGATGCACGACATGATGATGGCGAACCTTTGGTGCCAGTCGATCCATTAGAGTTAGTTGCAAATATCAACGAAAATCCGCACATCCTTCTCTACAATCACGATCCCGGACGACCAAAAGGTCAGATCCTTGAAAGTGCGTACTTCGAGACTGCAGGCGGTGGCAAGTTTATTGCTGCAATTCTGGGGTATTACGCGGGCGGCGACGTACTGGACTTTCGAGCATTGGGGCTCGATACAACAGCATCTGTACCGCCGCCGGCAACCCTTCCCATGATGCCCGATGGCAGTTGGATTCAGTTCGCGACGGACCCAAGGGAAGTGGATGCGGCATGGCTGGATCAGGTAATCAGCGATGCACCACTTCGGATTGAACGCACTGAACTTTCACACAACGCAGCAGATTCCGCACAAGAGTTAATCAGACTTGGTCTTATCTATCTGGCCGTCATCTGGAATCCGTTTATAACCTCGATTGCATCAGAGGCTGGTAAAGGTACTTATGCCGCGACTCGTGCGTGGCTCCGGAAATTACTTGGACGGATGGCTGACCGGAGTAACCCGATACTCGATATTCATACGCATCAGGATGGCTGTCAGGTGTCGTTCCTCTTGCGAGGTAAGGACGTGAAAAAGCACTACGCAGCGCACGACGCCCTGCCTGCTGCGGCGGCTCAGGCAGCGAAGTTGGTTGCGAAGCTAAAGGCACGGGGAACAGCAGCGCGGCAGTTGATCTATGAGTTCGATAAGGAAGCATTCATATGGTGTCCATCATTTGCAGTACTGAACGACAATAGGATCATCACTGACAACATCTCACTCATCGCCATTGAGCAACTCCCAACAGGTTTGAGCCTAGGGCTAAGTCGTGAAAAGTTACTTTTCCCAGAAGTCCGCCGTTGAAGACGATGACAGTTGAATCGTAGTCTAACGCGCTTCGGCATGTGGCTGAGGCGCGTAAGGACTTTCGACATCCACCGTGCTTAAAGGCTGAATGACCGTTATGGGTTGTGGATTCAACCAGTCGCGACAAGCAGAAATCGGCCAGAAGCGGGTACTCAAATGCATCCGCGAAACGCGGCTATTCAGCTAGCTGTAAAGACGGCAACACTTTTTTCCCATTTCGATGCTACCTAAGCTCAGTCGAAATTTGCCCGACACGTCGTTGGCGCTACGCGGAAGCGTGAATTTTTTACAAATAATGCCTCTCTTTGAAATCAAGATTTTTTTGTTACTGCCGATACATTCATGGCTTTGATTAAAGCCAATTGGATTTAGCCAAATAAGGGATAAGTTTTGGGAAATAAAAAAAAACAGTCTAAGCCTATTGTGAAAACTCAAGACCCAACTCGAACTGAGGTGGCGAAGCTATCGAAGACTGGCAAAATTTTGGCGTATATAATGGCTCATCCGATTGCCGCCGTTGTTGTTTTGGCAATGCCCGCTACTCCATTTATCTACCAGGTGGCAGGTGATTTATCAGATGGAAAATGGTCTGGTGAGACGACGCTCTATCTGCACAGTGAGCCGCTTGAAAGTGATTTGCCAGTTTATATGTTTTACGCAAGCCCTAGGCTTTCAGAATCAGAGCGCATTATAGTTCCTGTGGAAATATCGGTATTAAATGAATCAAGGAAGGCGGCTAAAAGCGTCAACCTGTCTCTGAAATACGTCAAGGCAACCGATCGCGATAAATTGCCTGAAAGCGCGCAGACACACTCTGGCTCGCTTGGCGCAGCAGATATATTGCATGATACAAACTCAAACGATAGTTACGTGTATTCCAACTATCGAATCGCACTGATGCCACCTGCAGATAAGATCTCTTTTACGGACGGTGCGTTTGCCGTGCCTAATTATTTGGGAAAGGATACCCCTATCTATATGTCGCTTGGTTCGGGTCTGGATGTCAAGGTATCTCTATCTAGTGAAACGCAATCAAAGCATGAGTGGGATATTAGGTACAGAGGGGTTGTTGCCAAAGACAACAAAGGGATAGGAGACTGGATCAAGCGGGACTATGGAGAGTATGTCGCTATCGAACTTAGGGAGAAAGAAGGATTTTGGCGTTATTTGTGGGGTTGGGCTACGGCAACAAAGGTTACCGTATTTAGCTTCTCTCCTAAATTTCGAACTGACGAAAGCCATAAAATTTATGTGCCTCTTAAAAATCCTGAAGAATATAAAGGATATCGCTTTAGTCCTTACGCAAAAGAATTAATTTTCGGCGTTAACTGAGTGCCGCGCTTCCAAATTAGTTTTCGTCAGTTTTTTCGTTCGAGCGCAGAACACTAGCCCGGGGAGCGGAGTTTGAAATAAAAACTGAATAGCCCCTGATTTTGTAGGTGTCATTTACCCGCTGGTATGGGCCGATTGCTGACCTTCGTAACAGGCAGAAATCGGCCAATTGCTGCCTGTAGCCACCGGCAGCGATGTGTCGAACGCGGCGCGAAGCGAGCGGCTACACTCGACCAAATGGAGTCCTTCAGCGTCCAGCGGCTCAACGATCGATGTCACCAGCACCTCGTTCAAGTGCTACGGCCAAACTCACTGCTCACAAATCGAAGGGATGATTACCCCGACTATGAAAGCTCAAACACTTGACCTGACGAAGTACGGCGACTGCCTGCCCGGGGAGGATCGGTCGTTCGGCGGCAACGATTTTTATGTGGACATGCTTCCAGCGAGCTCATGGGGTAAAGACCTCAAGAACTCAATATCGCCAGCGCAGTGGAAGGCGACCAGTCAGTACGTGAGGGCCCGTGCGGGCGGGAAATGCGAGATTTGTTCGTCGGAGCGACGGCCTGAAGCGCATGAACGTTGGTCGTTCGATGCGAGCACCAAGACGCAGAAGCTCACCCGCCTCATGTGTCTCTGCAAGTCATGTCACCTCGGGACGCACTGGGGATTCACCGGGAACATTGGACGTACCCAAGAGGTCGGAGCACACATTCGCAAACTCACCGGATGGACCGAGGAAGAGTTTTCTGCACACTTGCGTGAGCGGAAAGCGCAAAGACCCGCAGAGCTGAACTGGATTCTCGATTTGTCCATAATGGAAGCCATCGGAATCAAGTTGGTCGATCCCAGCGCCGCGGCTGCCAGTAAACGGAACGACCGTGCCGCCGCTGCCAAAAGAACCTGCATCGAGTTCAGCGGCATGAGATTGGATTTGTCGAGCGAACTTCGTAAAGGGTATGTCGCGCTTGTCACTAATACCGACGACGACTTGTTAGGGGCAATACCCCTGACTGATTCGTTGATGGCGCAATACGTTGCGAAACTGCCCCAGGACATTACGGACGACAATACTGTCCGGATACCCTTGGCCCTCTTCATTGAGGCGCACAACTACCCGGTCGTCGTCCAAGATTCGCAGGATCTCATCCGACATCTGGCGGATTGCAGCGTACCCAAGCGATTGATTCTTGCCCCGGACTTTGACTGGATCGAGCCTGACCTTGCGATGGTTGCCGCCGGCTTGAAGGACGCTATCCTCTTCTCGGACGACCATTGAGCCTAAAAACGGCAGTTGATGAGCCCAAACCAAAACAAATGCTTGTCGCGCCGTGGGATCTGCCGATTCGCCGACTCACCCATTTGAAACTGCTCCGAAGTTGTCAAAAAAGGGGCCGAAAACTCGCGCCAGTACTGGGACATCGCTCAACTGTCGTTTCTAGGTTGAAAGGCCGAACCGCCCCATAAATGCCTGTGGTGACGGACAGCAATTGGTCGATTTCAGTCAGTCGCGACAGGCAGAAAGCGGCAAAAAGCAGCTGCTTGAACCCAAAGAGTCATGCCGATGATGGATGGTCTTGGCGTATGGGCGTAAGGACGATCACCTCATCCACCACTTCGATCGTCAACTCGTCCCCGAGGCTTAAGCCCATTTTTTTAAGCAGCTCGGGCGGTAAATCGATGACAAGGTCGCCACTTCCATCCCCAGCGTCTTGGCATTTCGCAAACCAGCGTTCGTCTTCGCTCATACCTGTACGCCCCCTCCAAACATCGTTGTCCAAAGTCATCACAGTCATGCTGCGTTCGAATCGTAATTTTGGCAACCGCCGGCATTTACCTGCTGGCAGGCTGTCCGTGGCTGTCATTTACAAGACCGTAATTGCTCCGTTTGGCCCGACTCTTTGCCAAGGCAAACCCAGCACCAGGGCTTGTAGTTGTTCAGTGTTCAACTCAACTTCAGAACCGTTTCGAGAGCCAGGCCAGAAGAGTTTTTCCTGATGCCGACGGCGTTCAGCGAGACAGATACCCAGCCCGTCATGCACCAGCACTTTCATGCGATTGGCGCGGCGGTTGGCGAACAGATAAGCACCGTGTTGCTGCGCCGCACCGAACACCGCCACGACCCGCGCGAGCGCTGTGTCAGTGCCCGGGGGGCAGGTAACTGCCCTTCCTGCCGCGACCATTGAGACGGCGGTTGATGGTCAACGCATTACCGGCGAGCACCGAATCAACCTGCTGTCCCGCAAGCGGCTTAGGCTTCTTATCTTTGCATATTGTGTTGAAAGTAGAGCTTTTCGTCGCCATACCGAGACGCCACGATCTTGGAATTTAGAACCAGTTGGCCTAAAAGTTTAGCCTGCTCGATCGTCTCGCCTTTATCCAAGGCGTAAACTGCGGATTCCACGACACTTGGACACTCAGCCCACGATCATTTGGACACTCGTTCCATGCTCACTTGGACACCTGATCCACATCCACTTGGACAGGCAGTCGGAGCGCAGCGACGCAGGTTTGCATTGTTAGTCTGAAGTTCCTACCGCCGTCAATTTCGTTGCGC
This sequence comes from Pseudomonas sp. MDT1-16, assembly GCF_054898115.1. Classification (NCBI taxonomy): domain Bacteria; kingdom Pseudomonadati; phylum Pseudomonadota; class Gammaproteobacteria; order Pseudomonadales; family Pseudomonadaceae; genus Pseudomonas; species Pseudomonas sp. MDT1-16. Next base: position 2,023,643 of record NZ_CM142717.1, on the reverse strand, counting down.
GTCTGCGCATCGATTCGCCCTTCAGTTCGATCCGATAAGCGTTGTGCACCAGCCGGTCGAGGATCGCGTCGCCCAAGGTCGGATCGCCGATCAGTGCATGCCATTTGTCCACGGGCATCTGGCTGGTCACCAGCGTCGAGCGGTTGCCGTAGCGGTCGTCCAGCAGCTCAAGCATGTCGCGCCGTTGCGCTGCGGTAAACGGCGCCAGGCCCCAGTCGTCCAGGATCAGCAAGTCGGTCTTGGCATAACCCGCCATCAGTTTCGCGAAGCGGCCGTCGCCGTGGGCCAGGCCTAGTTCTTCCATCAAGCGCGGCAAGCGTAGATAACGCACGCTGTAACCGTCGCGGCAGGCCTTGTGAGCCAGCGCGCAGGCGAGCCAGGTTTTGCCTACGCCAGTTGGGCCGCCGATGATCAGGTTCAGGCCGTCGCGCAGCCATTGGCCGCTGCCCAGTTGGAGGATCAAGGCCTTGTCCAGGCCACGCGGGCTGCGGTAGTCGATGTCTTCCAGGCAGGCGTTATGGCGCAGTCGTGCGGCTTTCAGGCGAGTCGTCAGGCGGGCGTCTTCGCGCTCGGTCAGCTCGCGGTCGACCATCAGACCGAGGCGTTCGTCGAAGCTGAGATCGTTGATGTCAGGCGTTGCGTGTTGTTCGCCAAGCGCCTTGATCATGCCGTGCAGGCGCAGGGTTTGCAGCTTATCGAGAGTTGGGTTGGGCAGCATTTTGATGCTCCTTTTTCAGTCAGTGGTAGTAGCCAGGGCCGCGCAGATTGATATGTTCTTCAGGCAGTAACGGCAGGTTTTGCTGGGCCAGCGGCAGCCGTTCCAGCCCTTGGCGCAGGATCGATTCAAGGCTTTTGTAACTGCACGCGCCCAGTGCCAGCGCACGCTGGCAAGCGGCTTCCAGCCGCTCTTCACCGTGCTGTTTACCCAGGCGCAGGATGCCCAGGCAGGCGCGGAAGCCGTGCTGCGGATGGATCCGGCGTTCGAGGATGTAGGCGATGACGCCGGCCGTATTCGGGCCTGTCTGCTCTGCCCAGTGGATCAATCGCTGCGGCGTCCATTCGGCATGTTCGCGGTGACTTTTGGGCATGTGCTCGGTTTGGGTGGTGTGGCGGCCTTTGTGCGGCGAGCGCAGATGGCTGGCCACCCGCTGGTTGGCGTGGAAGCACTCGACGGTCTTAGCGGTTAGCCGCACTTCGAGTTGGTGCTTCACCAGCTGGTACGGCACCGAGTAGTAATGGCCGTCGACCTCGACGTGGTAGTCGATGTGTACGCGTACCTTTTTCCATTCGGCGTAGACGTAAGGGTGTTCCGGCAGCGGTTGCAACGCCGGTTGGTCGATGGTCTCGAAGGCTGACCGGCGTGAGCCTGGCAGCTTCTTGAAGGGCTTCTGATTGAGGCGATCCAGCAGCAGCGCGATGGCTGTGTTGAGTTCGCCCAAGGAGAAGAACTGGCGGTTGCGCAGCACCGCCAGGATCCACCGCTCGACTACCTGTACGCCGACTTCAACCTTGGCTTTGTCCTTGGGTTTACGCGAGCGAGCGGGCAGCACGGCCACGCCGTAATGCTCGGCCAGGTCGCGGTAACTGGGGTTGATGTCGGGCTCGTAGCGATGTGCCTTGGTAACGCCGCTGCGCAGATTGTCGGGTACCAGTATCTGCGATGTGCCGCCGAGAAAGGCGAAGCAGCGGGCATGCGAGCCCAGCCAGTCAGAGAGTTTCTGCGACCAAGTGGCTTCGGCGAAGGTGTAGCTGGACGCCCCGAGGACGGCGACGAAGATCTGGGCTTGATGGATTTCCCCGGTCTGCCGGTCGATGACCGGCACGGTCTGGCCGGCGTAATCGACAAACAGCTTTTCGCCCGCACGGTGCTCCTGGCGCATGACCACGTCGACCTTGGCAGCCCAGAGGCGGTAGTGCTCGCAGAACCAGCTGTACTGGAAGCCTTGCGGGTGGGTGAGCCGATACTCTTGCCAAAGCAGGGCCAGGGTTACGCCGGGGCGGCGTAGCTCAGCATGCGCCCATGCCCAGTCCGGCATCGGACGTTGATCACTGGGAACCGTCGGTGCTGGCGGGAACAGACATCGCTCCAGTTCGGCGTCCGACAACGACGTCGGCCAAGTCAGCCCGCAAGCGTTGAAACGGTGCAGGTAATTGCCGGCACTGCCGCTGCTAATGCGCAGGCTGGTAGCAATTTTGCGCACGGACAGGCCGGCGTCGAACTTTAGGCGTAGTACCTCTCGGATTTTACGCATGGATATACGCTCCACGACGACCTCTTCGCTTCGATAAAAGAGGTCGATGGTAGTGAATAGTCCTGCGTTGCTGCCTGCCTGAGCTTGGGGTCGGATCAGTGAGAGATCACTGTCCAAGTGCTCGTGGAATCAGTGTCCAAGTGGCCGTGGAATGAGTGTCCAAGTCAGCGTGGAATCGCTGTCCAAGTGTTCGTGGAATGGGTGTCCAAGTGCGCATGGAATCCCCAGCGTAAACGTCGTACAGCACCTCTCCGATAGGGAAGTCAGTCAACCTTATCCGAAAGTCATTCTGCATTGTCACCCCGTTGAAGCGAGCAGCAGCTGCCGGCCGCGGCTTAAAAAGAAGTTGGTAAGGCGCCCTTGGCGCAGCCACTTTAGAGCCATCGACGTTAATATCGGCCAGATGCTCAACGGTCAAGTGACCGGGATCTGAATCTCTAGCCCCAAAACGTATGGCTGCCCATTTAAAGAAACCGGCGAGTAAGCGCGTCGCAAAAGAGCCTGCGGGTGGAATGATGTTGCTGAAAGTCTTCTCGAAGAAATTGTATCTCTCTTGGCCATCGATGGAATTCATAACCTGTAAATTGACCGACGGATGATTACCGTCAATGAAAAACTTCAAAGCCAAGGCCGGTACAGAGTGGGTATCCGTCGGCTTAGTCGCCAACGAAAGACGACCAATCACGCAGTCGGCGCCGCTTTGGAAAATGCCGGTATAGTGACTCGCCACTGCACGGTTCGCCACAAACCGGAAGCGCGCCTCTGCACCAAATGCATGCACCAATTTGCGCCGCCCTTGCTCCAGCTCATCTCCCTGCGCAGTCAGCGACTTAACCGTAAAACTCGGCATTGCCAAGGTTAAGGTATCGCCGATGCTTGGCGCAGTCAGCGCTGGGAGTTCAGAGCCGTAGAGGGAAGGCACAATCTTGTTATGCCAGATGAAGTCCTCCTTTTGACACGCCGATTGAGACCGCGCTACGGCATCCCCAGTGATTGATAACGGTTGAACGTTGGAAGGTTGGCAGCCCGTTGTCGTGAATACAAAAAAGGCGGATAAGAGGGCACTTGCTTTGCTCAACGGCATCTGGCTCCGAGTATTCCCTTCCGATGTATGCGCAATAGCTACGATCTCCGTATAGCGCGGCAGATTGGGGTCTTCGGTTCTGCTTCATCGAGCAGCACCGGTACCACGGCTTGCATACCGAGCGGGTTGCGCATCAATGCTTCCGAGCTCCGCGGCGCATCCTCGGATCTACTTAGTTCAGGCAAACCAGCCTGGCTGGGGATTGCTGTTCAAACCGGCACGACCGCTTATTTCAAAGCAGCCGCACCCTAATTCGACTTCAGTAGCGCCTTAATCATAGCTTCTTGTGCGCTTTCATCCACTGATCGAATACGGCGATTTCCTTCTTCTGTGCTGCAATGATGTCCTTGGTCACCTGGAGCACTGCGGATCTTTGCCGTTCTTGAGTTCGGCTTGCGACATGTGGACCGCCATCTGGTGGTGCATGCGGATGTTGGCCGCGAAGTCATAATCCACATCGCCGGTCATGGATATGCCCTCCATGTGCTTCATGCCGCCCATATCCTTCATGCCATCCTTCTTCGAATGATCCATCTGCTCGCGGACATGGACTTCGCATCCTTCTTCGTGGGTTCGGCGTTATTCGTTCACGTCGGTGCTACTGCCATGACCGTGACGGCCATCGCTACGGCGCAGGCCGATAAAGTGAACTGGTTAGATCTGCTGTGTTTGATTTGCTGTGACGTCGTGAATCTCCACGTAGAGGCCGGAGGGTCGACACACGCTGCCATTGCCCACGAAGCATGAAAATTACTTTCTTGTGTGCCTGCATTGGGGTGTTCGATTGGCTCTTGAAATGTGTTGCTTCGACGTTTTTGCCTCCTGCCGCAAGGCAATGGGTCATCGCGGTATACAGGCAGGTTTCGTGGCAGTGACTACACACATCTTTTCAGGATCGCATGTTGTCGTGGATCCATCAGGCACAAGAGCACGGGAACTGCGAGCAGCGTTTGGCCGAAACACTGACGCGCCTGGCAGTGGTCGATAGGGAACCGGAGCCTTTTGGCGGAAGGCTTAACCCGGGCTGAAACCCATGTGACCGAATTGGCCACAGAAAAGCAGCTTCTCCTGCATGACAAAGCGGTGCTATCCAGTCAACTCGAGGAGTTCCGGACTGAGGGGGACCGACCCTGACCCTTGGGATCAATTCGGATCACGCTAAGCAGCACCCGAACTGACCTAAGTCAAACCAGCGGTTGTTTGCTGCTCACTCGGGCACTTGGTAGCTAATGCCATTGGGGCCGGCCCCGACTTTATGGCTGGCCACCACTGTGCGACTGGAAGTATCGATCACAGAAAAGGTGCCGGCCTCGATATTGCTAACAAACACATAAGCGCCGTCGCTGCTGATGGCCACGCCGTGAGCGCCCTTACCGGTGGTCAGAGTGGCGACAACGCTCAAGGTCTTCGGGTCAACCACCGAAATGCGGTCATCCGGCTGACTGCTGCTGCCCTGATTGGCCACGTAGACCTGGCGACCATCTGCCGTGGCATACATCTGAATCGGCGTTCTGCCGACGGCAACTTTACCTATCAAACGTTGTGTTTCCGTATCGATGATTCCGAGCTTGTTCTCCGCGCTCAGTGACACATAGGCCTGCCGCCCATCTGGGGCGAAACCGACTTGCACGGGGCCGTTACCAACGGCAATTTGCGTGGTCTCTTTCAGCGTTGCGGTATCGATTGCTGATACGCTTCCACTGCGCATATTGGCGACATACAGCTTCTTGCCATCCGGGCTCAGGCGTAATCCATGGGGGAAACTACCGGTCTTAACAGTGCCGAGCTGAGTGCGTGCTTGTAGGTCAAACACCCGCACCAGATTAGCGGCAGAGTCGCTAACGAAAGCCCGCTGTCCGCTCAGGTCAGTCACCACGTGGGCAGGATGTTGCCCCGCCGGCAGGCTAAAGGCCGGTTTATCCAGCGCGGCAGTGCTGAACACCAGCAACTCACCCGCGCTCATGGCTCCTGTTTGATGCTCAGCATGCGCAGGCATGCCCACCACTAGCAGCCAGCGTCCATCGGCGCTGATTTGTAAATTATGCGGTGCAATGTTCAGGGCCAGCGTTTTGACTACTCCCGTGTCGAGCCTGACTTGGCTAATCGAACTGTCGCGTTCATTGGCCGTGTACACAGTGCCAACTGGCGCTGCCAGCGCTACGTTTAAAGCCAGAGCGAGACTGGACGCCAAAAGCAGTTTGAACTTGAACTTGAACATGAGCGCTGATCCTTTTAGCGAAACAGTGACTGTTGCGACTGGTGTTCGGCGAGCAATCGCCTGCCTACCATGCTGCGCCGCCGCAACCCGTCGCTCATTGATCATGATCAACTACTTGGCATTGAGCGCTGCGGAAAAAGTAGTTATTGCTCACGACAAGACGAAGCGAAACAACTCAGCCGACTTGCCGGGAAACGTCAGTTTGAGCACAGCTCAGCTTGCCGCCTGCCAGGCTCAGGTCGGCGGTATTGCCCGACGACGCTTCGCTTACCACTCTAAAGTCGCTGCTCAGTCCGACCCGCATCTCACCAGCACGTAATGTCGTGGGCAGCAGTTGCTATCGCGGCATGGCCGAAGCAGACCGTCCTTGGATAACTTTTCAGCGATAGTTGTCCTTGAGGGCGTTGTGTATCGCGGTCGCCGCAGTCGCCGCATGGGCGACTCCAACACTCATCTGATTGAGCGCGTTGACTACATCACCCGCCGCGTACAACCCCAGGACTGACGTGCGCTGGTCGGTGTCCACCACCAACTCGCCATTGCTGTCAAAAGTTACGCCGAGGCTTTTAGCCAACTCGGTCCGTGCGTTGCAGCCAAGCATCGGGTATAGGGTGTCGAAACTGAGTTCGCCGCCGTTAGCCAAGCGTATCGCCACACGATGCCCTTTGATCTTGCGGATTTGCGCGATCGGATCCTCGACGAGCCGGATGCCTACCTGTGCAATTTTGAGACGTTCGTCATTGTCTAGTTCTCTGCTGCCCGGTTGCACAATTAGTGTGAGCTGGCGGGTGTAGGTACGGAGAAATAGCGCATGCCTGAAACCTTCCTTGGCGGAGGCGAGAAGAGCAATGTTCTGGTCGATGACATCGTATCCGTCGCAAATCGGGCACCAACGCACATCGCCACCGAAAGTGGCCTCACGTAGATCGGGTATCTCGGGAGGCTTATCAATAACGCCGGTGGCAAGAAGCACAGTCGACGACACAACGCGGTCTTCATCAATGTCGGCGATGAAGTCGTCTCCTCGCTTTGATAGTGCTTTCACAGTGGCTCGTCGGATATAAACATTGTAGCGCTCTGCCTGTTTGCGTAGCCGTGTCAACAACTCGGCGCCCGAAACACCCTGAGGAAAACCCGGATAGTTGTGGGTGATCGGGATCAGCTCTGCACGGCTCTGGCCGGCATCAACCAGTAGAACCTGTCGGCGATACCGCGCCAAATAGATAGCCGCCGTCAGCCCGGCAGGGCCTGCACCGACAATAAGGCAATCCAGCACATGACATTGAGCCTGCTTGCTTGTCATCTGGCTCTCCAGTTGTTGCCGATGCTGTCGGACGCCAGCGTCATTAGCCAGTGAACTGAGGGCCTCCAGTTCTGCGCGGATCCGGCGGCCATATCCAGCGTTGCAGCGGGGCACTCATCCGCAGATTAAAGAGTGCCGCGGTCAGGGCAATACCGGCCATCATGCAGTCATCGAAATTAGCCCGGACAGAACGCTTTGGCCCACGTTCTGGACTCGGAATGTCTCTACCGCGCTCAAGCGATTGGGCTTCTCAAGGCGCAGTGACAGAGTCAGAGCATCGTCTCGGGCTCCGATCAGTGCCTCTGCTTGCAGCCCTTCGGCCTATCTCGAATGGTTCTGGAGATCTATAGACCAAGCGGAGCTTAGTTTTCGTCCAGTACCAGTTCAAGATGATATGCATCGGCAGCAAAATACCATCCAAAACGGCGCGGCTATTTCTTTCAAAGATGCAGCGCACAGACCGACTTCGGCATCACCATAGTCATGGTTTTTTATTCGCTTTAATCCACTGATCGAATACGGCGATTTCCTTCTTCTGTGCGGCAATTATGTCCTTGGCCATACGGAGCATCTCCGGATTTTTCCCGTTCTTGAGTTCGGCCTGCGCCATCTCGACTGCCATTTGGTGGTGCATGCGCATGTTGGCCGCAAAGTCATAATCCACATCACCGGTCATGGACATGCCGCCCATTTGTTTCATGCCGCCCATCTTCGAAGGATCCATCTGCTCAGAAGGCATCGGCATCGTTTCACTTTTCGCGGGTTCTGCGGCATGGGCCCACGTCGGCGGTGCTACCATTACCGCGACAGCCATCGCTGCCGCCCTCATCGACAAAGTGAACCGACTAGAGCTGTTGTGCTTAACATGCTGTGACATTGTGAATCTCCTGTTAGGGCCGGAGGGTCGACACATGCATGCCATGGCCCCCGAACACGGGAATTGCTATTTCTGTACTGCATGGGGCTTGACTAACTCTGGTCGCCAGCCATTTTGCGGCAGCTCTCTGCGCATTCACGGCAGGCCCTGACGCAATCTTCCATACCACCGACCTGTTCGCAGCTCTTCGCGCAAGCCTCACAAATCTCGACGCAAACTCCACAAACGTGGTGGTGAAAGGTGGAACCACTCAACAAGAAATTGGCCGACGTCTGACAGATCTCGGCACAGTTGATCATTAGGCGAAAATGTTCGGCTTCAAGGTGTTTACCCCCTGCCTCAAGGCAATGGGTCATCGCTGTATTCAGACAGGTTTTGTGGCAGTGACTACACGCCTCAACGCAAGGCTGCAGGTATTGGTGAGTGTTTCTGTGAGAGGTAACCGGGGTGTCGCTCATAGCTATGTTCTCCATTGCATCCAAGGAAAGACAACGCTAGCAGTGGTGCTGAGACCAGCGGCATTCGACAATTTCTATTAAAAACAGCTGATCATTTTGGACTGTGCGCGGATGAGGATACTGCAGACAAACACCAAGCGTAATGCGCGCAAGATAATGTTTCGTAGCATTCAAGTTAGTGCATGCCCAATAGCTCACATTTAACCCTAGACCACGCTCGGCGGCAGGCGATAGAAATCAATATTACATTTCTGTCAGCTTTTAGTCGGTTAGCACTTCGTTGCGCATGGGTATTTAGCACCATCCGAAGCCTATTAGCTGACGAAGTGTTGACCACAATAGGTGCACCGCTCGGAATGCCATTAACAGAGCAAAGATCATACCTGACACATTAGTAATGTTCGCGGTAGCCTTCTGACAGGTATCGCGGACTACTATTTAACTATAAATTAGTTAGAGCACGGAGAAAATCATGAAAATATTGAATATAGGCATCGCTATTGCAATATTGGCAGCTTCTTCCGCGGCCATGGCTGAAGGCGGAGGGGATCGCATCTACGGTCGGATGTTGCAAAAAAACCAGCAGGCAATGGAGCAATACGCCATCAAAAACGGTAAAGCCGTGCCTGAAATTGTCCACTACAAGTATGGGATGGACCTCGATATCGAAAAAGTGGTTAGCGTGACTCCAACAGCCGCCAAGTATTGTGGGTTGGTCCCTTCGCGTATGACCTACGAAGACTCGAGCGGCCAGCTCAACACTATCGAATACCAAGTGTTGGGAAGCAACTGCCCTCATGGCGGCTGATCGATTACAAGTCAAACACAGGAAAGCGTCAAAAAATTTATTGAAAATTCAACAAGGCCTTACTTTTTGCTGACAAAAAAGTAATTTTCAGGTCACGCTCCAGTTATGTTTCATGTGGAATTATCGACGACGGAACGCAGGGTAAATTACCTGCACTCCCATAATCATAAAAATATTTCACATAGAAACTCTGCCAAGCTATAGCCTGGAGTGTTACATGAATAATAAAAGCTTTTATGGGCTTTCCCTCATTGCCCTTGGCATGAGTATGGGGCAGGTTGCCGTGGCCGTTGAGCAAAAACCAGAGGGGTTCATTGAGGGGAGCAGTTTTAACATTCTCAACCGCAATCTCTACTTCAATCGCGACTTCCGCAACGGTCAGTCCAGTCGAACGGGGAACGGTTACTCCGAAGAGTGGGCTCACGGAATTATCGGACGTTTTGAGTCAGGCTTCACCCAGGGCACTGTGGGCTTCGGCATTGATGCATTCGCAATGCAAGGGATCAAGCTTGACTCGGGTGATGGCCGTTCTGGAGCCGGTGGCACAGTAGACATCATGCCCTACAACAGCAAAGGTCAGCCTGAGGATACCTACTCAAAAGTCGGTGGAGCAGCCAAGCTTCGCTTGCTAGATACGGTCGTCAAGGTTGGGGACGTATTTCCTTCCACGCCTGTTGTGGCGTATGGGGACTCACGGCTGCTGCCTGAGAGCTTTCGTGGCGCCACGTTTGCCAACACCAGCATTGAAGGCCTGACCTTGCAGGGTGGTCGCCTGCATGCTATGAGCCAACCAAACTCAAGCAGCATGCGCGACGGCTTTGCTACGTTCTATGCAGGATCTGTAGACGCGCCTTGGATCGCCTATCTGGGTGGCGATTACACCGTCAACAAAAATGTCGGTGTGAGTCTCTATACCAGCCGCTTCAAAGATGTGTGGAACCAGTACTATGCAGGCACCACGTTAAACTACCCGCTTTCCGAGAATGTCGCGCTGATTGGTGGCCTGAACTACTACCGAGCAGTCGACGAGGGGGAAAAACTGCTGGGCAGCTTCGATAACAATATCTGGAGCGGTAAGACCGGTGTCCAGTTTGGTGCCCACACGCTGACCGTTGGCTACCAGCGCAGCCATGGGGATGACGATTTTGATTACCTGCGCCAATCTGATTCGATTTTCCTGGATAACTCTATCCAATACAGCGACTTCAATTCCCCGAAAGAGCAGTCATTGCAGCTACGCTATGATTTGAACATGCAGCCCTTTGGCATTCCTGGCCTGAGCTTTATGACTCGTTACGCGAAGGGCTGGGATGCTGACTACTCGAATGCGAACAGCGTCTATATGCGCCGAGGAGCTGATGGCACCCCACTGCAGGACCAGAAGCGTTGGGAACGTGACATCGAGGCCAAGTACATCATTCAAACCGGCTCTCTGAAAGACATGTCCTTCCGTGTGCGCCAAGCAACGACTCGAGCTACCGCCTTCGAATCAGATTTGGATGAGGTTCGTCTGATTGTGGAGTACCCGCTGCAGATTCTATAAATCGAGCATTAGCAATGCTCGCTCACCAGGTACACCCCGTCTCCTTGTTATTCCTTTGGTGGGAGGCGGCTTAGGCGCCCTTGTGGCGCCTTTTTTTTATTTCCTGATCATGGACTTACACGAATTGTGAGCAGGCTTGGTCAACAAACGACCATCAACGTAAACACCAGCTCTCCGCCTGCTAGCCACTGTTCATTGACCACCATGAGCGTCGCCATCACGCGTCGCTCTCCTTTGACAAGTTCGATGCGTGATAAGGCAGAAAAACCTTCCGAGCGGCAGACATGACAATCCCGTGGCATGAACGCCGCGTGCTTGTGGGTATCGATACCGAGCCGGCGAACGCGACAACTACCTCGAAAAAAGCCGCATTTAGCCCGGACTTCTTCATCAAGATCAACCCGAGAGGCGATTCGCCGGTGCCATATTTGGAGTTGTGTTGTTCCTTCGCGCAGAGCGGTTAAACGATGCTGGCCGTAAGGCCCAGCGTCGCAAGCATTCTTGCCTGCTCGTCGGAAACGGACACATCGACCAGCGTCCAATCAGCTACCAGGCATACTCTCTGCCCGGAAAATGCGCCTCAACAAACGACACAGCTTCGGCATCACTCTGAACACTGCCGATTACCCCGGTGGAAGTGATCCAAGGGCAGAAGACTGGCAAGCAAGTGACAGATAGACCACCTATTAAATTGAGACGATCGTTCCGAGTCGTATCAACGGCTTGAATCAGAATGATATGTATTTACTTACAAAAGATAATCGTTATCATCTGCGCGATAATTCATACAAAAGGTGTTCATGGTGGCTCGATCGCGTATTTACTCAGTCTCTCTGTCGTTGCTGGGCGTTCTGGTTGTACCTGACTTACAGGCAGAAACGGCGTCTGCTCTAACCCTACCGGCAACCGCTGTGAACAGTGAGTACAGCGAGCAGAGCTACAAGCCGACCGAGAGCAGGAGCGCGCTGAAGATCGACGCCCCTCTACGAGATATCCCGCAAACCGTCAACGTGATTCCCCAGAGTGTTATCAAGGATCAGGGGGCGCAGTCGATGGAAGACGTGCTGAAGAATGTCCCCGGTATCGGCCTGTCCAATGGTGACGGCCAGCGCGATCAAGTCACCATCCGTGGTTTCAGCGCCATTGGCGACATGTACGTCGACGGCATTCGTGACGATGCGCTGTACTTCCGTGATCTGTCCAACGTCGAGCGGGTGGAAGTGATCAAGGGACCGGCCGCAGTGCTCTATGGCCGAGGCTCTTCGGGCGGTCTGATCAATAGCATCAGCAAGAAACCCAACTTCACGCCCAAGCAGGAGGTCGGTGTCAGTGTCGACAGCGAGGGCAAAAAGCGCACTCAGTTCGATGCCGGTTGGGCCGATCAGCAACAGGGCGATAATGCCTTTCGTGTGACAGGGGTGCTGGAGAACAGCGACACCTTCCGGGATGACGGCTACATCGACCGCAAGGCCATCGCGCCTTCGGCCTACTTCAAGCTCTCCGACGATCTGGAACTGAACCTGGGCGCTACCTATCTGTATGACAAGCGCCTGATCGACTTCGGTATCCCAGCACGAGGCGACCGTCCAGTCGATGTGGACCGCGATAAGCGTTTCGGTTCCGCTGATCCAGATGACGATTACACCCGCAGCGAAGTGTTCTCGTTCACGGCCGGCGTCGATTACAGCATCAATGACGACTTCACCCTGAGCAACACCAGCCGCTACTACCACTACGACCTGGATCGCAACAATACGCTCGCGGACTCCAGTCCAACGCGTTTCGTTACCGCCGCCAACGGCGAATTGCTGGTAAAACTCAACCGCGGCAACGTGCAGCGCAAGGAAGACGGTTGGTTCAACCAGACCGAACTCAAGCAGCGCGCCGTGCTCGCCGGGATGAACCATAACCTGCTCTATGGTGTGGAGCTGGGGCGCCAGGTGAAGGACCAGTCCGTGTTCAGCCAACCCAACGTGGCAAGGGTGCCGGTGTACCGCGATGTTTTGGTCGACGTGCCGTTCCAGGCCAACCGGCAAACCGCCAAGGGCACCAATACCCAGGACACCGCCGGGTTCTACGTGCAGGACCTGATCGAACTGGCGCCGCAGTGGAAAGCTCTGCTGGGAGTGCGTTATGACGTGTTCGACCAGGAATACGCCGATGACCTGACGAACAAGGAACTCTCCCGCACCGACACTACTTGGAGTCCGCGAGTCGGTCTGGTCTACCAGCCTGATCAGGTGCAGTCCTATTACGTCTCGGTAAGCCGTTCCTACCAGCCCTCTGCCGAAATGTTCGCCCTGAGCACGACGAACCAGGACCTTGAGCCGGAGGAAACCACCAACTTCGAGATCGGCGGCAAATGGGACCTGCTCGACAATCGCCTAGCGTTGACGGCGGCGCTGTTCCGTCTGGAACGCACCAATATGAAAACCACCGATCCGGCGAACCCGACCAAGCTGGTGCTTGCTGGTGAGCAGCGTACCGACGGCCTTGAGCTGACCGCCAGCGGGCAGTTGAGTGACAAATGGCAGGTCTATGCCGGTTACGCCTATCTGGATGCCGAGATCATTAAGTCCAACAGCCGTACCAACGGTGTCGCCAACGAAGGTCAGGTGCCCACTTTGACTCCGCGCCACAGCGCCAACCTGTGGTTGGTGCGTTCGCTGACGCAAACCTGGCGTTTGGGCATGGGGGCCAACTATGTCGATGACCGCTACACGGCCCTGGATAACGTAGTGGTCATGCCGGCTTACACAACAGTGGACGCGGCGCTGCTGTACAACCAGCCGAAATGGGACATGGCCCTGCGTCTGCGCAATGTCTTCGACAAGGACTATTACGCTTCGGCGCATGGCTCAGTGGATCTGATCACTCCCGGCGCACCACGGACGCTGGAGCTGAGCACCAACTACCGCTTCTGAGTACGGACCTGAAGAACAAACGCCCGGCATTGTCGAGCGTTTGTTTGCATCCCCTGCCCGACCAGAAAAACCAGACCGCTGGATGATGTTGCACAGGCAATCAGGGGTTGTGCAGTAACGGTGTAGGCAGTGGCGGACACAATCACTTCATAGCCTGCTTCCATCCGAGGGTATGGATTCAACAGCGAGGCGTCGGCGGCGCATCAAGCGGTAAGCTGCCGGGATGACAAACAGGGACAACAAGGGCGCGGTAACCATACCGCCGACCATGGGTGCGGCGATGCGGCTCATCACTTCGCTACCGGAACCGCTGCCCAATAGGATCGGTAACAGGCCAGCAATGATGACCGCCACCGTCATGGCCTTGGGTCGAACCCGCTGCACGGCTCCTTCGCTAATTGCTGCGATTAGCCCACGCTCGGTACTGTCGCCGGCCTCTACACGTTCGGCCCAGGCGTTTTTCAAGTAGAGCAGCATGATCACGCCGAATTCGGCAGACACACCCGCCAGAGCGATGAAACCGACGCCGGTGGCCACCGACAGGTTAAAGCCGAGTAGATAGAGGAACCACGCTCCACCGGTAAGGGCGAACGGCAAGGTAGCCATGATCAGCAACGCCTCGTCGAATCGGGAAAACGTCAGGTACAGCAGCACGAAAATAATCAACAGAGTGGCTGGCACCAACAGCTTGAGCCGTGCGTTGGCTCGTTCAAGAAACTCGAACTGGCCTGAGTAACTCAGGCTCATGCCTGGCTGCAGCTTGACCTGCTCACCCACAACCCGACGTAGATCAGCAACCACTGAGGCAATGTCCCGGCCACGCACGTCGATATACACCCATCCGGAAGGTCGGGCATTTTCGCTCTTGAGCATCGGCGGGCCTTCACTGACCTTGACCTTCGCCACAGTGCCGAGGGTGATCTGACTCCCCAGTGGGGTGTAGATCGGCAACTGTTCCAGGGCGCCGAGCGAGTCACGCCACTCACGGGGATAGCGCACATTGATCGGGAAGCGTGCGAGCCCTTCAATCGTTTCTCCGACGTTTTCACCGCCAATAGCGCCAGCCACGATCGACTGCACATCGGCGATGTTCAGCCCGTAGCGGGCAGCAGCCTTACGATCGATATCCACATCAATGTAACGCCCACCAGTCAATCGTTCAGCCAGAGCCGAACTGACCCCGGGCACATTTTTGGCCGCGCGCTCGACCGCCTGAGTCGCCGCGTCGATTTCCGTCAAATTGGCACCGGCAATTTTCACTCCGATCGGACTCTTGATCCCGGTGGCGAGCATGTCGATGCGGTTGCGGATCGGGGGTATCCAAATATTAGTCAGCCCAGGGACGCGCACCACTCGATCCAGCTCCTCCACCAATTTTTCCTGGGTCATACCAAGACGCCACTGCTCGCGTGGTTTGAACTGGATAGTGGTCTCGAACATCTCCAGCGGCGCTGGGTCGGTCGCGGTTTCGGCACGACCAGCCTTACCAAAAACGTGTTCGACTTCGGGTACCGTCTTGATCAAGCGGTCGGTCTGTTGCAGCAGCTGCGCCGCTTTCTGCGCCGACAACCCCGGCAGAGCCGAAGGCATGTAGAGCAAATCGCCCTCGTCCATCGCAGGGAGGAACTCGCCACCCAAGCGAGAGATCGGCCACAACGCACTGAGGAAAACCATTAACGCGATCAGTAGGGTGACTTTGGGCCGATGTAACACCGCATCCAGGGCCGGTTGATAGATCCTGATCAACCAGCGGTTCAGCGGGTTCTGGTCCTCTTTGGGGATCCGACCACGAATCCAGTAGCCCATCAGCACCGGCACCAGTGTTACCGAAAGCCCGGCCGCCGCTGCCATGGCATAGGTCTTGGTGAAGGCCAATGGGCCAAACAAACGACCCTCTTGAGCCTCCAGGGTGAACACCGGGATGAACGATAGGGTGATGATCAGCAGGCAGAAAAACAGCGCCGGTCCCACCTCCGCCGCCGCTTCGGTTATCACATGCCAGTGACGTTCGCCCTTCAACTCCTCCCCAGGATGGGCCACATGCCAAGCCTCGATCTTCTTGTGAGCGTTCTCGATCATTACCACGGCGGCGTCGACCATGGCGCCGATGGCAATGGCAATCCCGCCAAGGGACATGATGTTGGCGTTGATTCCTTGATGCCGCATGACGATGAAGGCAATGAGCACCCCCACCGGCAAAGAGATAATGGCCACCAGGGAAGAACGCAGGTGCCAGAGAAATATCCCACAGACCAACGCGACGACGATGAACTCCTCGAGCAGTTTGTAGCTGAGGTTTTCCACTGCGCGGTCGATCAGTTTGCTGCGGTCGTAGGTGGTGACGATTTCCACCCCGGCCGGCAGGCTGCTTTTCAGGTCGTCAAGTTTGGCTTTGACCGCGGCAATGGTTTCGCGAGCGTTCTTGCCGCTGCGCAGAATCACCACGCCGCCGACGGTCTCGCCTTCGCCGTCGAGTTCAGTGATACCGCGACGCATCTCCGGCCCCAGCTGGATCGTCGCCACGTCGCCGAGGGTCACTGGTACGCCACCCGCACCCAGCTTGAGCGGAATCGCACGAAAGTCGTTGAGTGTCTTCAGATAACCGGAAGCGCGCACCATAAACTCGGTCTCCGCCATCTCCAGTAACGCACCACCGGTTTCCTGATTGGCCTTGCCGATAGCTTCGGTCACCGCTGCTTGAGTGATGCCCAGGTTGGCCAGTTTCAGCGGATCGAGCTGCACCTGGTACTGCTTGACCATGCCGCCCACGGTGGCCACTTCCGCAACGTTCGGCAGGGTCTTGAGTTCGAACTTGAGGAACCAGTCCTGCAAGGCGCGCAGTTGCGCCAGGTCGTGTCCGCCACTGCGATCCACCAGTGCGTACTGATAGATCCAGCCCACGCCTGTGGCGTCGGGTCCCAAGGACGGTTTGGCGGAAGCCGGCAGGCGGCTTTGGACCTGACTCAAGTATTCCAACACCCGCGAGCGGGCCCAATACAAATCGGTACCGTCTTCAAACAACACGTACACGAAGCTGTCGCCAAAAAAAGAATAGCCGCGTACGGTCTTGGCCCCCGGCACCGAGAGCATGGTGGTAGCCAACGGGTAGGTCACCTGATTCTCAACTATTTGCGGCGCTTGTCCCGGATAAGGGGTGCGGATAATCACCTGAACATCGGAAAGGTCTGGCAATGCGTCGATGGGAGTGCTCTGAACCGACCAAACGCCCCAGACCGTGACGAAGATCGTGGCCAGCAGTACCAGAAAACGGTTGGCGACTGACCAGCGGATAAGGGCGGCGATCATGGCTGGCCCCCTAGTTTTTCCAGGCGTTCAACGCGCAATCCATCATCGGTTTGGCTCACCGCAACCCGAACCTTGTCGCCCGCCTTGAGTCCTTGCTTGAGAGCAGGGTCAGCCAATGGGAAGGTCATAGTCATACCAGGCATGCCCAGCGTCTTGAACGGACCAAGGGCGATTGTTACGTCTTGGTTGTTGATCTCGACGATCTGCCCATCCGCCTCATGAAAGCTGGAGGCTGCTGCGCTGGGTGGTGACATTTCCAGCGCGCTCGCAACAATGCCCTTGAGACTGGCCTCAGAGTCGAGCAGGAACTGTCCAGAGCTGACTACCTGCTGACCTTCTTCCAACCCATTCAACACCACCGTCTTGCCTTCGTTTTCCTGCCCGAGTTGCACCTCTACGGGTCGGTAGCGACCAGCGTCTTCGGCGAGCATCACCAGGACCCGTCGGCCGGTGCGAATGATTGCCTCGCTCGGCACCCACAGAACGCTTTGTTCGGTCGAACGATTCAGGTGCACCTGGGCTGTCATACCCGGCCTGAGTCGCCCATCAGGGTTGGGGAGTTCGACCCGAACACGCACAGTTCGGCTGTCGGGATTGGTTTCGGGCAGAATCGAGCTGACCGTGCCCTTGAGCACTGTTCCTGGAAAGGCTGGCAGACGTGCTTCGACCGCTTGCCCCATGTTGATCGATCCAGTCTCCGACTCTGGAACGGCCACTGCCAGCCAGACGCTGCTCAAGCCATTGACTCGAGCCAGAGTCTCGCCGGCCGCAACGGTCATACCCGAACGTACATTCAACTCTTGCAGCACACCGCTTATGGGGCTGGTGAGCGTCAGGACCGGCTGGGTCTTGCCGCTTCGCTCCACTTGAGCAATCAACGTCGCTGGCATCCCGGTCAAGTGCAAGCGTTGGCGTGCTGCCGCCAGCAAGTCCGCATCGCCACTGCGTTTGAGTGCGAGAAACTCTTCCTGAGCAGCGGCCCACTCCGGGACCAGGATATCGGCCAAAGCCGCATTGGCTTTGAGCACATCGCCTGGAGCACGGGCATACACCCGCTCCACAAAGCCAGCAGTACGCGATTGAATCACCGCGACATCCCGCTCGTTGAATGCCAGCACACCGACGACGTCCAGACTGGAAGCAAGCACGCCGCGAGTGACGGTGGCCAGACGCACGCCGAGATTCTGGGTCAGGCTTGGGTCGATACTGATGGCCGCACTGTCCGCTGCAGCATCAGCGTAGCGGGGCATCAACTCCATATCCATGAAGGGGGATTTGCCGGGTTTATCGAACTTCTGCTGCGGGGACATCGGGTCATACCAATACAGTACTTTGCGTTCGTCTTGGGTTTTAGGGGCCTGTTCGGCTGTGCTATCAGGCACGCGCTGTTGAGCGAACCAGTAACCGCCGGCCGCGCCCAAGGCAATCGAAAGTCCTGTCAGCAAAGCCCCTTTCCAGATTTGAGAGCTCATTGATTGGTGTCCCCATAAGCAAAATATAGGCGAGCACTGGTGAGGGCTTGCTGTTCTTCGAAGTCGACCTGTTTGAGGCGGGTCTCGATGAGTTCACGTCGGGCAGCGATGACAGCCGCCAAGTCGCTTTTACCGGCGCTGTAGCTGGCCATGGTCAGCCCGACCTTTTCCTTGGCCAGGGGTAACAGGCTTTCCTGGCTGCGGTGCACGGCACGGTTCAGACGCTCGTATTCGGCCAGATCGTCCTCCAGTTGCTGGGTATGTTCACGTACGAGAGCTTCGCGCTCGGCCTCCAACTGATTCAGTTCAGCGTGTTTGGCGGCGATCTTCGGGTTCTGTCGGGAGTCGGGGAACAGTGGCAGGTCGAACGTGAACTGCACGCTGACCATGTCGCCGAACTGACGGCCGCGGCGCTGGTAATCAAGCTCCCAACTCCAGTCGGACTGCTTTTCCGCCTTGGCTTCACGGACCTTGGCCTGCGCTTCGCGAGTCATTGGCGTGAATGCCGCCAGTGCGGGGTGATGTTGCAGCTTATGAGGGTAACCCGAGGCATCGATGGGCCATTCGGGCAAGCTGCCAACGGGTTGATCATTGGCGGCCGGACCTATCCAGCGCCTGAGAGCCGCTCTGGCTTGGGCCCGCAGGCGGACCAGATCGTCTTGTTGTTCCGCCAACTGAGCCGCCTCCTGTTTCGGCGTTACTGCATCGGCAGGTTGAGCACGACCACCGGCGATCTGCGCCCGTACGGTTTCGGCCAACAGACGATTCTCCCGGTAAAAATCCTGAAACAGCGCCTCTTTACGCTCGACGGAGTAGCTGCTGATCCAGGCCAATGCCGTGGCCTGACGAACGTTCAGTCGCTCGACACGGCTTTCGGCCGCGGCGCGATCTACGGATGCCTCGGCCACTTCGATTCGCGCCCGTCGCTTGTCACGGTTGGGCACCTCCTGCATGACGCCGACCATCTGCATGGTCATGAAATCCTGTTCAAGGCGCCAGCGGTCAGGGCCGCCGATGGGATAGTTTTGTACGCCCAGCAGGAGCTTCGGGTCGGGTAGTTCGCCGGCTGGAATGGCGGCGCTGCTGGCGGCTTGCAGTTTGGCCGCTTGGGCGGCCAGCGATGGGGCATTGCTTTCGGCCAACCGCAAGGCTTCATCGAGTGTCAGCGGCGCAGCAAGGCTCGGCAATGCCAGCACGCTTGCCGCCAGGGCAGCCACGAGGGGCCAACCGGTGCAGTAGCACTTGGAGTTCATGTTCACGATTCCTGTGATGATCCACTGCGCGCCTCTTGGGCTCGCGCGCAGATATGCCATCCCGCGCCAGGGCGGGATGAGGCTCAGTGTGGTACAGGAATCAAGCGCGAGGCGGTCGCCATACCCCGGACGGGGCCTGAGTAGGGAGGAGGACGCTGAAGATTGTTAGCATCTGCGGACTGGACAAACGGGTGGCAGGTTTCCCAAACGACACTTGTAGCAGACTGGCGCTCCTGCATTCCTGGCCAGGTTTGCAGGTTTTGCCGTGATCGGCGGAGCTGCTCATGTCAAGGCAGCAGTCCTGGTTCATATCATCCATCATGGTCATGCCCGTCGTTTTCATCGGGCAAGGTTCTGTCGGTGACTGAATGCCCGCCATCCCGCTCAGGGGAAGCGCCAGACTGATCAGGAAAATGAGGCAACACCGCAGATAGCGTTTCATGCGAGGGAGTCTAGTCGCTGGTGACGGGCTATACCATTACGAATCTGTCAGGAAGAGCCTGCCAGACAGCATTTGCAGATCAACATGAAGCCCCTCTCTCAGAAACAAGGACTCGCTAAACAACGACGCCCAATTCCCTGAGCATGGAAGTAGTTACAGCTCACAGCATGCCGCTCGAATCACATTTGATCGGTTTGGCCTTTAGTGTGGCCTCGGTAGCTGCCGTAGCTACAAGCGAGGGAGCCCACTAGCCTTTGTTTATACGGCCATGCTCAAAGGGTTCGATGAGCTGTCCAAGGTAGTTTTTGGGGTAATCCTTTTCATGCAATCCGACCTCAGCTTGGCCCAGTTTCCCCACACTGTCGTAGAACGTGCCGAACAGTCGGTCCCACACCATCAGAAACTCACCAAAGTTGACCTGGCTGTCCTCAAAGTCGCGCTTGTGATGCCAGCGATGAATTTCGGCAACCCCAATGATGTGGCGCAACCATCCCAGCCGGTAGTCCAGGTTCGAATGCTGAAAGGCCAAGTGCACTGTTAGAATTCCAAACCAGATGGCCACAACTGCGGAGGGTGCGCCTGATGCGAACAGAATCACCAGCCCCGGACTCGCCATAAGCACCGCGTGCAACGGGTGTCGTCGCTCCCCGTTCATCCAATACAACCGCTCGGCGCTGTGATGAGGCATGTGAAAACGCCACAGCCAATGCACTCGGTGACTGGTCCGGTGCATGGCATACAGGCTCAGATCGAGCACGGCGATGACCAGTAGCAACTGCAGCCACAGCGGGCTCTCGATCGGAAAGAGACGAACCGAAGCTGGCACCGCATCACCAAGCTTGACCAGGATCCCAGCTGTGAATTGAATGACGGAAAGGTTCACCAGCATGTGCAGCAGGTCTGTCGCGGTGTCTTGATGATCCTCAAGCCAGGCTTCGCGGAAAGGTTGAATACGCTCCAAACCAGCAATGATCAAAAGTCCCACTGCAGCAACTAGGGGAATCGTGGGCCAATACGGTACGCCGGTATACAGCGCCCAGATCATGAAGGCGGCAGAGCCGCCAAACACGAGTGGATAGCTCACCCACCGTAAGGCGAATCGGAGAGAGGAAGGCATTGCTCAGCTCCTGGATATGGAACCATCACAATATGTGAAGAGGTGAGCTTTCGACTTGAACGAAAGAGCTAAATCTCCTGGAGATGAACTTCAGCCAAGGCGGATGACGGATCGATACCCAATAGCGCCCGGAATGTCCGGGAGAAATGAGCAGAGTCTGAAAAGCCCGCCTCATGAGCCGCGTCAGTCAGCCGTACACCTTTGGCCAAATGCTGCAAGGCTTGCGTGAGACGTAACCATCTCGCGTAACTGCGAAGCGGCAGCCCCGTCTGCTCCACGAACCAATGAGAAAACCGCGTGGGGGATAGATGCACCACCGCGGCCAATTCTCTGCGTCTCGTTTGGCCTCTGCGCAGCGCCTCAATTACCTTGATCAAGCGAGGATCTGGGGGCGAGAGATCGGGGAGTCGCAGTGCCTGGCGCACCCCAGTCCTAACCTGGAGATCAGTGTGTCCAGTCGCATGCAGCGCGTCGATAATCGGCGCTACGTCCGCCGGAGTGATCCCAATCACCCTCGCCTCTTCGGCACCCTGCAAAACACGAGCTTCCTCGGACAGCGCATCCACATAGATCGACAGAACGTGATCGGCGCTCAGCCGGTGTTTCAAGCCGGCCGGAATGAAGATGGCGCCCCCGGTTTGAATACCCATCGGGGTTTGAACCGATACAGTTGAGTCGAGGCCAACTGAGATCTGATGCGCTTGATGGAGGTGCCACTCCTGGTGACCGGCGCGGCCATGAAAGACACCGATACCGGGACCTACCCAAGCATGACCTGCCCAGCGCACGGTCTCTGTTGTAACCCAGCTCTTCATTATCTAGCTCGGCCCACTTCCGCTTTTGTCCGTGCCGACCACACACGTATAGTCATTCGGCATCTGACTGCGGCATCGTATTGATGCTGGGCCATGATGGGCCATTCGCGCGCCGACTCCCAATTTCTTTGTGGTGCATTTCGCACCTGGATATTTGAGGGTTTTGCCGATGCCGGATCGACCGGTTTACCATCGTTCGGGTTATGAACGTTTGTGATTAGTTTGCCGGGTACTCAGCGATCACTTGGTCGGTACCTGCTTTGCTCAGACCGATGACCTGATACGCATCCTGCTTCCCACCGACCTCCATACCAGGCGAGCCTGCCGGCATGCCGGGTACAGCAACTCCGAGAAGGTCATCGCGTTTGCTCAAAGCAACTATTTGCTCAGCAGGTACGTGGCCTTCAACAAACTTTCCGTTGAACACCGCGGTGTGGCATGACGAGAGACGCGGAACAACACCTAGGTCCTGCTTGACCGCGCTCATGTTGGTTTCTACATGATCAACGACGGTGAAGCCGTTGGCTTCAAGGTGCTGCATCCACTTCTTGCAGCATCCACAGTTAGCGTCACGATGGACGTCGATAGTCAGCGATTCTGCTGCATGACCAGTTGAACTGATCAACAGAGCCGCGAATGCAGCAAGGCGAAGTATCCGTCCGGGCCGATAAATGTTATTTCGCATGGGTATGCTCCTTCCCATCAGCATGGGGATGAGTTTTTGGTTGAGCGGCAGGAGTTGCAGAAGCGTCAAGTGAAGCCTCGGCACCCTGAGGATGGGCGTGTTCGGGACTTTCATCCTGAGTAGGTGCTGCGGCAGCCTCATGAGCATGGGCGCTGTTTTTCTCGCCATGATGGTCGTCTGCTTTGGCTACCTCTTCGGCTGCACCCGCATCATGATGTCCAGCAGCAGCCCCTTTTTGGGCATCATGCTGGCCTTCATGGTCGTGCATTTTGCTCTCGCCGCCACCGTGTTGATGGCCACCGCTGCTGGCTACTAGGGCGTTGAATTGCTCCGCATTCAATGCAGGCAGCTGCTGGAGAAAAGCGACCATCCCCCAGATGTAGGGATCGGCCATGCTTTTACCCCAGGCGGGCATGCCTGTGGATTTGATTCCATGCTTGATGATCCAGAACGCTGCGGCAGGGTTTCCATCAACGCCCAGTTTTGAAAGATTTGGAGGTGCAGGGTAAAGGCTATTACTTAACTCGGTTCCTGCGAGACCCGGAGCAAGGTGGCAGCCAATGCACATTGAGTTGTAGTTGCCAGCACCTGCCCGAACGAGAGTTCCGTCGGTCAAGTCGGGAACTTTGATGTCGCGTGAACGCACTGCTATCGAGCGATCCCGAGCAGTGGACAGCAGTGAGTAAACGAGTTCGGAATGTGGATCATCCGCCCCAACATTAATCACACCAAAATACACCACGCCGGCACCTACTATTGCGGCGACCACACCAGCAGCAGTTAATGTTTTCAATGTTCTTTTCATGTCAGGCTCTCAAAACCACATCCGAATACCGGCGACAAATCGCGCCTCGTTCGCATCCTCTCCTTCATCGCTAGCGAGGTCGGCGGTCTTGCCATAAGAGCGACTCCAGGTAACCCCGATGTAGGGGGCAAACTCACGGACAATCTCGTAGCGCAACCGCAAACCCACTTCGGTATTGGCCAAACCAGAACCAATGCCGCGTTGAGGATCGTTTTTTCCGTAAAAGTTCATTTCGGCTGTGGGCTGCAGGATCAGGCGATTGGTCAGCAGAATGTCGTAGTCGCCCTCTAACCGAGCCGCGGTCTGGCCGTTCTCACCAATGAAAGCGGTGGCTTCAGCTTCGAAGTTGTAGAGGGCCAGACCCTGGATACCGAAGGCGCCCCAGGTCTGTGGCGAGCCTGGTTTAAAATCCTGACGCACGCCGGTCACCACATCCCACCACGGACTGATCGAGTGCCCCCAAAGCGCTTGGAGTTCGGCGTCTTCAGTCACACCATTGGTACGCTCCCCCTCCGACCGCAGCCATAAACGATCAATGTCGCCACCAATCCAGCCTTTTGCATCCCAACTCAGGGCACTGCCGTTATCAGCGTCCTGATACTCGAACTGATCAAGCAGAAAGAATGTGTTGAGGCTTTTGTCATGAACACCATGGCCTGCCACTGGCGGAAAAGCAGCTTTACGATCAGCATCCGTCAATACAGGAATGGGAGTTCGACTCGTGCTGGTCGCCCCGGCATCCATCTTCATTTTGCTGTGATCCATGCCTTCCATCTGGCCTTTGTCCATTTGCCCATGATTCATTTTGCTGTGGTCCATCGGCTTTTCTTGGCCTTGGCCCATGTTCATTTTGCTATGGTCCATCGCCTCCATATTGCTTTGGTCTATAGACCCCATCGAACCATGATCCATCTTGGAATGGTCCATCTGGCTGTCTTTGGCCGGGGTCGACTTTTGAGGCACCGCCGGTTTTGACTCCGTTCCCGAGGACATGGTCATCGACGGATCCATCTCTTCAGCGGCGCTGGCCCAGCCAACAAAAGCGGTGCTGACTGAAACCGTCAGCGCCATCAGGGTCGGACGTAAAAGCTTATTGGTCATGATCTCAATCCGCTTTTTTGGTTTTTTGGTCATGATCCATCGACTCTTCACTCATCTTGCTGTGATCCATAGAACCGTCATCGGTTTTGGATTCATTGGCCTTGGGCTTTTGCGTTGGCTCTGGCTTGTCCGTTGATGATGCTGGAGTGGAATGGGAATGCTCACCACTGCTTTCTCCTGCCAGTGCAAAGGGCACTCCACCCAACAGGCCAATGGCAAGGGCGCAACTGATCAGCGACTTACGATTCAGATATGTACTCATAACCCGTCTCCTTTACTCATCAACCCGTACTTCACGGAACATGCCCATTTCCATGTGAAATAGCAGGTGGCAGTGATAGGCCCAGCGCCCCAGCGCATCAGCTGTTACTCGATAGCTGCGCTTAGTGCCAGGTGGCATGTCGATCGTGTGCTTGCGCACCATGAAGTTGCCATCCTCATCCTCAAGATCACTCCACATGCCGTGAAGGTGGATAGGGTGGGTCATCATGGTGTCGTTCACTAAGGTGATACGGAGCCGCTCGCCATACTTGAGGCGCAAAGGCTCAGCATCAGAGAACTTGATGCCGTTGAATGACCAGGCGAACTTTTCCATATGACCGGTCAGGTGCAGCTCAATGGTCCGATTGGGCTCGCGACCATCCGGGTCCTGGAAAGTGCTCTTAAGGTCTGAGTAGGTAAGCACGCGACGGCCGTTGTTGCGCAAACCAATACCTGGGTCGTTCAGCTTCGGCGCTGTGCTCATGGCTTGCATATCAACCAACGGGTTGTTGGTTTCGGAAGCCGGGTGAGATTGCATGGCTCCTGTGCCCATGCCTGCCATCTTGCTGTGATCCATGCCGCCGGACATATCGCCCTGATCCATGCCAGTCATCTTGCTGTGATCCATGCCAGACATATCGCCCGGTTTCATGGTGCTGTGATCCATGCCGGCCATGTCGCCCGGTTTCATGGTGCTGTGGTCCATGCCGGCCATGTCGCCCGGTTTCATGGTGCTGTGGTCCATGCCGGCCATGTCGCCCGGTTTCATGGTGCTGTGGTCCATGCCGGCCATGTCGCCCGGTTTCATGGTGCTGTGGTCCATGCCGGCCATGTCGCCCGGTTTCATGGTGCTGTGGTCCATGCCGGCCATGTCGCCCGGTTTCATGGTGCTGTGGTCCATGCCGGCCATGTCGCCGTGATCCATTCCGCCCATCCCCATATCATCCATGGTGACGAGGGGACGCGGGTCGATCGCCGGGACCGGCGCCTTCAACCCTTCACGCACGGCCAGGGTTCCGCGGGCATATCCGGTTCGATCCATGGACTGAGCGAAAATGGTGTAAGCCTCTGCGCTGACAGGCTCCACGATCACGTCATAGGTTTCTGCCACAGCGATGCGGAATTCGTCGACGCTGACCGGGTTGACGTACTGGCCATCGGCGGCCACCACGGTCATTTTCAAGCCTGGGATACGAACATCGAAATAACTCATGCCCGAACCGTTGATGAAGCGCAGGCGCAGCTTTTCACCCGGTTTGAAAATTCCGGTCCAGTTACCGTCAGGGGCTTGGCCATTCATGAGATAGGTGTAGGTATACCCACTGACGTCGGCGAGATCGGTGGGGTTCATTTTCATCTCGGCCCACATCTTCCGATCCGCCACCGTCGCGGCCCAGCCTTTCTCGCTGACATCGTCGATGAAGTTGCCAACGGTACGTTTGTGGAAATTGTAGTAGTCCGACTGTTTCTTGAGCTTGGCCATGACCCGACCAGGATCTTCATCGGTCCAGTCGGTCAGCATGACCACGTAATCGCGGTTGTATTGGAAAGGTTCAGGTTCTTTCGAATCGATCACGATGGGCCCGTAGACACCTGCCTGTTCCTGCAAACCTGAGTGGCTGTGGTACCAGTAAGTACCATTCTGATGGACTTTGAATTTGTACTCATACATGCCATCCGGCGCGATACCGTGAAAGCTCAAGCCTGGTACACCGTCCATATTGGCCGGGAGGAGGATCCCGTGCCAATGGATAGAGGTGTCCTGATCCAGGCGGTTTTTCACTCGCAGAGTGACCGTTTCCCCTTCACGCCAGCGCAGCAGCGGTCCCGGCAAAGAGCCGTTGATGGTCATCGCCGTGCGCGCCGAGCCGGTGATGTTCACTGGGGTTTCACCAATGAACAGATCAAATTCGTTACCGGTCAGTACGTTTGGAAAACCGGGACTGGTCACCGCCCATACCGGAGTGCGCCATAGGCCAAGACCGCCAAGGATGCCACCAGCGGCCAGGCCTTTAACGAATGTCCGTCTAGAGGTTTTGGAATGCATGCCGTTTATGTCCACTCAGTCAAAAGGGAAGCCGTGCGAAACACGTTGTGCGTTTTGCTTACCGGTTGGGGCAATTTCTCTGGAGTTCGTCTTGAATCCCTATGAGTCTTGCCCGCCGCCGCAAATGACAAAATTTATACGGCAGGCGAGCTCAGAAGTTGCCACATTTTGACTATCAAGGGGATTACATTTCTGTCAGCTTGGGAATCCGCCAAATAGATCAGCAGTTGGCATGGTCGACGGCTTTGGCTTTGCTCTCGGCTACGGGGGCTTGAGTGCCTTGCTTTTGGGCAATTTGGTACGACTCCATCGAGTCCTTCCTGGCCGCTTCCATACGTGCAAATGTCCGGTCACCGCCGCCTTCGGCCATCGCCAGAGAAGAAACGGTCAAAGCTGCAATAACCAATAGGGTTTTCATGGATTTCATTTGGGTAGCCTCGGATAAGTATTTGGTTGCCCCGTAGAATCCCCATCAAGAGATGATTCTCGGGACTGAGCTTAAGGCTCGATGTCACCTTAAGACTTATCCCCTGTCAGAAACCTTAGGTGAATATTACAGTTGTGTCAGGTTGCGATTTCCCTCTTGAACATCATGCGGCTTAATCCGTATGGTCTCGTTCATCCAAAGCTGCAATTAACCGCTTAAAAACCAATATATGACAAACTTGTAAGCCTCCAGTCATTTTCAGCGAAGACGACGGATGTCGGCGGAATTTAACGTTCTTAAAAGTGCTCGACAGCTTTTTAATAACTGCTGAGAATCTGAAACTCACCAATGTGGACCCATTATTTTTAACCTGACTGCTCGCTATGCGTATTGTGTTGGAACTGGAAGTTATCCACAAAGGTGATTTGGCATGAGTATTAATTTTGATAAGGCCGTTGGCTCTGCAGAAAGAGCTTTAATCTATCGTAGTCAAAGAGCTGAGGTGCTGAGCAACAATATCGTCAACGCCGACACACCGAATTTTAAGGCTCGCGATCTGGACTTTCCTACCTTGCTTGCAGAACAGTCAAAGCGAGTTGCGAGCACTCAGATTTCTTTACAAACAACAAACCAAAATCATATTCATGGAAATGGCTCAGAAGGCGACTCTGATGGGCGTGCTTTACTTTACAGAACTCAAAATCAACCGTCCCTTGACCAAAATACCGTGGATCAGCAGATCGAAATCGCGAAGTATACGGAGAATGAAATTCATTTCGAGGCGGCTTTTACTCGATTAAATGGCTCATTTAAAGGATTAATTAAGGCAATACGTGGAGAGTGATCCCACGTGTCAGAGTAGTTGTCGTGTCTCCGGATTTTTTAAACGCATTCCGGGGGCGGCAAGAGTATGGTCATGCCTTTCTATTCACCCGAACGAAAAGCGGCACTGCTTAAAATGTTGCTCCCTCCACTCAGTCTCTCTATGGCAGAAGTCGCGCGCCGAAAGGGTTGCAGTGATTTGTCCCTGTTTTATTGGTGTAAACAAGCTGCTGCCAGAGGAACCCAATTGTCCGAAACCAAGCAACCGGCAGAGAACTGGTCAGCCGAATCGAAGCTGACAGTGGTCATTGAGTCTTCAGCGCTGTCGGAGCTGGAGCTCGGTGAGTATCTGAAATGAGCCCAGGAGAGTCTGTGCATGAGGGCGTTGACGCTGGAGCAGATCAGCGCACTCAGGCGCTTACCTTGGAAGGAAAACCCAACGCTTCAACAGCAGCGCGGACTCGCTCCGGGCTTTCGATGCTTTCCACGTTGACCTTACCGGCAGCACGATCCACCGAAACAGTTGCCTCGTTATCCAACGATTGAATGGCTTTGATGATTTTGCTAACGCAGCTGCCGCAACCAATGCCGGACACATCTAAGACGAACATAGTTATTCCTCTCGTATTGAGCGGCTACTTTAGCCGCAACCACAGCATCAACGTTGACACGATAGGAAGGTCAAGTAGTGTCTGCGCCCCGGTTTGAATGGTTCCCAGGCTTCAATCTATACGGATGTTTCTCAGCCTCAATGCATTGAAAACAACAGATGCAGAGCTGACGCTCATCGCGATGGCCGCGACCATCGGTGATAACAGATGCCCGGTCAGTGGATACAACAGACCCGCAGCGAGTGGTATACCCATCGAGTTGTAGAGAAAGGCGAAGCCCA
Source organism: Pseudomonas sp. MDT1-16 (assembly GCF_054898115.1). NCBI lineage: Bacteria > Pseudomonadati > Pseudomonadota > Gammaproteobacteria > Pseudomonadales > Pseudomonadaceae > Pseudomonas > Pseudomonas sp. MDT1-16. The sequence continues at coordinate 1,994,731 of NZ_CM142717.1, read as the reverse complement.
GGTTCTGCCTCATGTTTTTTACGGTCGCGACAGAAAGGGCTCGCGCACGAAGAATTCCCATCAAGTCGCCTTTAACCAAGGTCAGTTGCGCGCTGTTCATCGCGACGTCTGTCCCGGTCCCCATGGCGATGCCCACATCTGCTCGGGCCAAGGCAGGCGCATCATTGATACCGTCGCCAGCCATGGCAACCCGCCGACCGTATTGCTGAAGGTCCGCGACCAAGCGCTCCTTGTCCTGAGGCTTCACTTCACCGTGGACTTCTTCAATACCCATCTCCTTGGCGACAGCTCGTGCCGTGGTGAGGCCATCACCAGTGGCCATGATGATTTTTACATTGTCAGCCTTGAGCTTGGTGACAGCCTCTTTGGAGGTTGGTTTGATCGGATCTGACACTGCGAGCAATCCAGCCAGTACTCCGTCGACCGCAACATAGATGATGCTGATACCTTCAAGTCGTAACAGCTCTGCACGGTATTGGAGGGGCCGGATACTCACGCCTGCTTCTTCCATCAAGGCGGTATTGCCCAGTTGAATTTTCTTGCCGCTAACCATACCGCTGACACCAATCCCAGATCCGGACTCGAACGATTCGGGTTTGCTCAATACAAGGTTTTCAGCTCGGGCGTGATCAACGATTGCGTGAGCCAGAGGATGCTCACTGCCTTGATCGAGACTGGCAGCGAGTTGAAGAACATCATTGGGGTCGAAGTTCTGTGCGGCCTCCACGCTGTGAAACACTGGACGTCCCTCTGTCAGGGTGCCGGTCTTATCGACAATCAGTGTGTCGATCTTGCAAAGGTTCTCGATGGCACTGGCATCTCTGAACAGCACGCCCATGCTGGCTGCTTTACCGGTGGACACCATAATCGACATCGGCGTCGCGAGCCCCAGAGCACAGGGGCAGGCAATGATCAGCACGGCGACCGCATTGATCAGGCCGAAAACCCAACTGGGTTCAGGACCAAAGAGCCCCCAGCCCAAGAGCGTCAGCACCGCAATAGCGATGACGCCCATCACAAAGTAGCCGGCAATGGCATCAGCCATGCGTTGCATCGGTGCTTTGGAGCGCTGAGCGCGAGCCACCATCTGTACGATTTGCGACAGCATGGTCTCGGCCCCAACCTTCTGTGCCTCCATCACCAGACTGCCATGGGTATTGAGCGTGGCTCCGATCAGACTATCTCCAGCTCTCTTCATCACCGGCACGGGTTCTCCGGTCAGCATCGACTCGTCGACGGCGCTTTCGCCTTCCAGTACTGAGCCATCAACAGGCACCTTTTCACCTGGCCTTACCCGGAGGTGATCACCCTTGTGGACATGCGTCAGAGGGATGTCTTCTTCTGTGCCATCGGCATTGATCCTGCGTGCGGTTTTCGGAGACAGACCCAGAAGAGATTTAATGGCGGCGGAGGTTTGCGAGCGGGCTTTGAGCTCGAGAATCTGCCCAAGCAGGGTGAGTGAGATGATGACTGCGGCAGCTTCGAAGTAGACGCCGATGCGGCCATCTTGCATGAAGGTGGCGGGAAAGCTCTGGGGGAAAAACGTCGCCACAACGCTGTAAAGATAGGCCGCTGCTGTACCCAGTCCTATCAAGGTCCACATATTTGGACTGCGATGACGAATGGACGCTACGGCCCTCACAAAAAAGGGCCAGCCGGCCCATAGGGTCACCGGGGTTGCAAGGACCAGCTCCACCCAGTTCTGTGTGGTTCCGTAGAGGAGGTGTAATGAATGTCCTGCCATGGCGAGCACGGTCACGATCACGGTTAACGGTAACGACCACCAAAAGCGACGGGTGAAATCCTTGAGTTCGGGGTTTTCCTCCTCTTCCAGCCCTGGTATGACTGGTTCCAATGCCATTCCGCATTTAGGACAGGTGCCGGGGCCAGGCTGTCGTATCTCTGGGTGCATGGGGCAAGTGAATTCAGTACTCAGCTGTGGCTCAGCCGCGGGTTCAGTGCGACTAGAGTGATTGGTACCCGACGGATTCGGAGCATAACGTTGGGGTTCTGCTCGAAACTTCTCTTGGCACTTCAGGCTGCAAAACTGATAGGCCCGCCCCTCGTATAGCTCACTGAACGTGCTCGGCGGGGTAACTGCCATGCCGCACACTGGATCGTGTAGACCACCATCGTGGGGTTTTATCGGATGGACGTGATCATGGTCGCGGTGACTCGTGGCGTTAGACATGACTAGTTTCCTTTATCGTCCTTGTTGGATTCGGAGCTCACGTGTCGACCATGACCGCCGTGACCGTGCCCGAAAAAATGCATCAACGGGCAGATCAACAGGATCAGATAGGGCAGATAAGGTGAAACATGGCTGAAGTGTTCCCGGACGACGTAGAAAACACCGATTGCAACCAGCATGGTCAGTACGACACCCGTTTTGCTTCTCCAGAAAGAAGAAGGCGAATTTTCAACCGAATGCGGATGGTTAGTCATGATGTGGTCCCCAGTGTTCTGGCAAGAGCTGCGGTGACGTCTGCGACTGAGAGTAGTCAACGCTCGCTCTGAGGCTGTGATATCGATCAAGCCGCGCTTACTTCACTTCAAACTGACCCACCATCCCCGACTGATAGTGGCCCGGAACGTTGCAGGCAAACTCCAGGCCTGTGCTCTTGGAAAAGGTCCAGACAAGCTCTTTGGTTGTCCCTGGTTCGATCAGAACGCTGTTGGGATCGTTGTGCGCCATCCCGTCCATCTTCATACCGACCATGCTGTGGTCCATATCGCTCATGGCTTGCCCTTTACCAGTAGGACTAAGCGAGCCGTTCTGGAACATGGCCGCCATCTCTTTTTGATGCGCGGCATGGGCAGCGGCTTTGCCGATGTTGAACTCGTGTAGCAACGTGCCCTCGTTTTTGAGCACGAAGCGAATTGTTTCGTCCGGTTTGACATCAATGCTCTTTGGCTCGAAGAAGCTATCGCCTATCTTCACTTCGATGGTGCGATCAACCTTTTGAGAATCGCCTGGCTGACCAATGTCTACATTACCGTGGCTCGGGTTGGCCATCGCTGCAGACGCTGAAAACATAAGGCTGGCAACGAAAAGCAGGAATGCGGACTTAGCTTTCATGGTGAACCTCGCAGGACAGAGTGGTTTAAAACGCCTTAATGCTAGCCAGGCTGAGCTGCCAGCTGACTTACGCAATAATTACATATCGGTGAAGTTAGCTGAGATCAGGTGCTGCCCGGCACACAGCGCCGGGGCCCCTGGGCGTCGATTCAACGCATTACGAACTCACCCACCATCCCTGCCTGATAATGTCCCGGCAGGGTGCAGGCAAAGTTCAGACAAAGTTCAGGTTGGACACATCGGCGAATGTCCAGACGAATTCCTTCGTCGTCCCAGGCTCTACGAGGATGGCGTTAGGATCGTCATGTTTTGCCTCATTGACCTCCGGATATCCCGGAGGATCGGAATCGCTAGGGGCAGTGAAGTGCTCCCGCCAGACGATCGACTTCGCCTTGCCCGTCGGCGTCAGCGTGCCGTCTTTAAATAGCGCCGCCATCTCGCGTTGATGTTCCAGCTGCGATACGGCTTTGCCGATGTTGAACTCGTGCATCAGCGCCCCTTCGTTCTTCAACACGAAGCGGACGGTCTCGCCAGACTTCACATCGATCGACTTCTGGCCGTAGCTGATGTCATCCATCTTGACGAAAACGGTACGCGTAGCAGGGGTTGCTTGGGTCTGTCGGCCAATGCTGGTTTCACTGCCAGGCGTTTGCGCAAAGGCTTGAGTTGCAGCACCGAAGAGAAGTCCGGCGATCAACCGTTGGAGACGTGAACGTTTCATGATGAAACCTCACTGAGGTGGTTGGAAATCTCATGCTATTCCCAGGCTCCTGCCGGGGCTTACCCCAAAACTACAAATTAGTCAGCTTGAAAAAACGCGGCGCCGTTGTGGCGCCGCTAGGTCAAAGGAGCAATCACGGAAGGCCTTGAAGGGAATTTCTTATGGATGGCACTCTTTGTCAGCCATCATTAACTTGTGCTCCCGCATCATCTGCCCGAGGGCGTCATCCACCAATTTGTCGTGCCGCTCCATCCAAGCAAGATGCTCTTGCGCAGATATACCGGGAGCTGGGTGTCCTTTGTGAAGCTCGCTCATCATCTCATCGAGCATCTTCATGTGCTCCTTCATGTGCACATGGCGCTGGCCAGGGGGAGCCTTCTCCGCCTGGATCAATACGGCTTCGGCCTTATCCCGCAGTTGTTCAATGCGCTGGATGGTGCGATCACCCCCGGATTCTGCCCAGACAGCTGAGGACAGCAGGAGCGAACCAACGAGAAGCAGATGTTTAAGCAATTTCATAAGGTAGTCTCCTCACAAGAAGCTGTGGCCGGCACCTCTGGTTGTTGTTGATTCGAGGGCCGAGAGCACAACCTAGTGCTCATGCTTGCACACTAGACAAAACTCCCTGACAAAGGCCTGAAGCTAGGATTACATTTTCGTAAGCTTATGGTTGGGGGGGCTATTTGGCTGCACACTCAGGCGACACAACATTTGGAAACTGCCCTCATGAAACTTCTGGTCGCTGAAGACGAGCCAAAAATAGGCACTTACCTGCAGCAAGGCCTCACTGAGGCTGGGTTCAACGTCGACCGCGTCATGACGGGAACGGATGCACTTCAGCATGCACTGAGCGAAGCGTATGACCTGTTGATTCTGGACGTGATGATGCCGGGCCTGGATGGCTGGGAAGTACTGCGGATGGTGCGAGCAGCGGGGAAAGATGTCCCGGTGCTGTTTCTGACGGCACGTGATGGCGTCGAAGATCGCGTCAAAGGATTGGAGTTGGGTGCAGACGACTATTTGGTCAAGCCATTCGCCTTTTCCGAATTGTTAGCCCGGGTCAGGACGCTGCTCCGCCGGGGGAATAGCTCGCCCACGCAGACCATCATGAAAATAGCAGATCTTGAAGTCGATCTGCTGAAACGTCGTGCTGTACGCAGTGGAAAGCGAATTGACCTGACGGCGAAAGAATTCTCGTTGCTCGAACTGCTGCTGCGCCGGCGCGGCGAAGTGCTACCGAAATCTTTGATCGCTTCCCAGGTTTGGGACATGAATTTCGATAGTGATACCAATGTGATCGAAGTTGCTATCCGACGTTTGCGAGCGAAAATTGACGATGATTTTGAACTGAAATTGATCCAGACCGCCCGAGGTATGGGCTATATGCTTGATGCCCCGGAGTCGGAATGAACAGTCTATCCCTGACTGCACGCATGAGCCTGATGTTCATGCTTGCGGTAACGGCTGTGCTCACCGTCGCCGGACTCAGCTTTAACCACCTCAGCCAGCGTCATTTCAAAATGCTGGATCAGCAGACCCTGAACGAAAAGCTCTATTCGACCCAAAGAATCCTGGGAGAGCTGCGCAGTGTTGATCAATTCAGCGAGCTAAAACCCCAGTTGCAGGCGCTGCTGGGGGCTCACCGTGATTTGACAGCCCTGATCCTGGATAGCGATGGAAAGCTGCTTTTCGCTGATCCAGGGCCAGTAAATGTCCCTGAGCAGTTCCGTCTGACGACTAACAAGAGTGTGTGGGAATGGCAAGACCAAGAGCAGATGTTCCGTGGCATGACGGCACAAGCGACGATGGTCGGTCAGGAAAAACCGCTGAGCGTAATCTTGATCTTCGATGTGACTCAGCACATGGCCTTCTTCAAAACCCTTCAGCAATGGTTCTGGATAGGGTTGGTCATCAGCGCGCTCGTCAGTGCCGCATTAGGCTGGATGGTTGCACGCAGCGGCATGCGTCCTATTCGCCAGGTGACCATGGTCGCGGCGTCGATGTCAGCCAAATCACTCAATGACCGCATCCCTCTAGCGCCGGTCCCAAAAGAGCTGCAACAGATGGTGTCGTCGTTCAACGCGATGTTGTCCCGGCTGGATGATGCTTTTGTCCGGCTATCAAATTTTTCAGCGGACATTGCTCACGAGTTGCGCACCCCGCTCAGCAACCTGATGATCCATACCGAAGTGGTGCTCTCTAGAAAAAGGGATATTGAGGACTACGAAAATAATCTGTATTCGAATCTGGATGACTTGACGCGTATGTCGCGGATGATTGATGACATGCTTTTCCTGGCTAAGTCCGACAACGGGTTAATCAAACCTGAGAACAAGCTGATTGACCTGCTGGAGGTCGTGTCGAAACTGCTTGAGTACTACCACCTGCTGGCGGATGAGCGCGGTATCGAACTGACCGTTTCGGGAGTAGGAAGTGTCCGGGGTGACGTGTTGATGTTGCACAGAGCCATCTCGAACTTGCTGTCGAACGCGCTGCGGTACACCCCGGAGGGGCGAACCATCAGGATCGATATCCAACAAAGAAATACGTCAACAATGGTGACGGTCGAAAATCCAGGAGAGACCATCGCGCCCGAGCATCTGGAAAAGCTCTTCGATCGCTTCTACCGCGCAGATCCGGCCCGGCGCGAAGGAAGCCCCAGCAACGCTGGGCTGGGGCTCTCAATTACGCGGTCGATCATAGAAGCCCATGAAGGCAAGATCTGGTGTGACTCATCCAATGGGAAAACAGCCTTCCATATGGAGCTTCCTAGTGCCGGATTGAAACGTGCCTGATCCTTGTTCAGGCACCGCATCGAAGTAAAGATAGCGACTGCGTCCTAGACGAAGTGACTTCCCTACGAACCTCAGAGGTACAGTTGGGCCACATGCCCCCCAATTCTGGACCAGAGAGCACGCGCAAAGCTTACTGAAATGTAATCCAACAGTCGGCAGTCATGTGGCATCGTGTCCTAGCTCTTTAACGCGGTCACCCTGATCTGTTACCTAGCTTCAGTTCGCGGCACACGCTGGGTATTCGCAGGTGGTTTTAACCGAAATTGAGAAATAAAAACTAGATCTACTCCATCAAACCTCGAACCAACAGCTTTAGCTGTGAGGAGTCTTGCATGTCACTCTTTAAAACTACTATCGTAGCTGTTGCACTTACCGCCGGCTTGCTCGTGAGCGCCATCGCCCAGGCGCATCCAAAGCTAGTGTCCTCTACCCCTGCAGAAGGCTCGACGTCCGCCGCGCCGTCTAAAATCGAGCTGCACTTCTCGGAGAACCTCACGACTCAGTTCTCAGGGGCAAAACTGATCATGACCGACATGCCTGGCATGCCGAACTCTCCAATGGGCGTTAAGGCTGGTGTCGCAGGAGGCGCCGATCCAAAAATGATGGTTATCACGCCTGCCGCTCCGTTAACCACCGGTACTTATAAGGTCGAATGGCGGGCGGTCTCTTCCGATACTCATCCCATCACAGGCAACTTCTCTTTTAAAGTGAAATGATCCATGAGCGACTCAATAAACATCGCCCTTCGCTTCGTTCTTTATTTAGACCTGATGCTGCTATTTGGATTAGCAATTTTTGGCTTGTATAGCCTTAGGGGAAAAGAACGGGTATCCGGCACGGTCTTAAATTTTGAGTCGCTCCTTTTTGGTACAGTCGTTGTTGGTGTACTTCTGTCTCTTGCCGCGATGTTGCTGCTTGCGAAAGCAATGAGCGGCGTTTCAGAGTTTATGGAGCTTCGCCAGCACATCTTCGAAATGGTACTTACTGGTACCGACGTCGGACTCACTTGGATGGTCCGAATAGCAGCCCTTGTTCTAGCAGGTATAGCTGTCACACTAAACAAACGCTTCCCGACCCTCAGCCTCTGGGCGGTTACCTTCTTCGGTGCTACAGCTCTCGCAACCTTGGCGTGGACAGGGCATGGAGCGATGGATGAAGGCAATCGTCGTTATATGCATTTCGCTAGCGATATTCTTCACCTTTTGGCCGCCGGCGCCTGGATGGGAGCTCTGGCCGCATTCGCTTTACTGCTGCGCACTAAGATTCTAAATGGCGAACAAGAGGTGCGAATTCTCTCCCGAGCTCTTACCGGGTTTGAATCAGCTGGTGCATTGATCGTAGTGAGTCTAAGCATTACCGGTATAGTAAATTATCTTTTCATTGTAGGTCCAACATTGGATGGGATAACGTTTAGCACTTATGGCGTGCTGCTTTGTTTAAAAATTTTACTATTTGCAGCAATGATTTTATTAGCTACGCTGAACCGTTTTCACTTGAGTCCACTTTTAGAAAGATCAATCCAGAGCAGAGAATACACTGGCGTCGTTAATGTTTTGCGGCACAGTATGGCCATAGAGTTCTCGGTAGCAATAATCATAGTGTGCCTAGTCGCTTGGCTAGGAACTTTGAGCCCGGAGATGGATATGAGTTCGGTCAAAAGTTAATAAACCACATAATATCTACAGCTAACTGCGCAATCAGAGATAGCGATACAAACATTTCTCTGCCTCAGGCGGGCCTGCACACATCCTTGGTGGACTAAAGTCAGCGATCTGATCTTTGACCCCATCGTTGCAATCGAGCGATAGCCTCGAGTCGTGGATCGAGATTTATGACAAATTATATTTGCGAACATAATTTATAATCGTGAGCATAATTGCCCAAAGTGACATTTTCCAAGCCCCACCCACAAGAGATGGCTTTATGCTATTTTTACCGTCTGCGCCAATAGATCGTATCCGATCCATGAACCACACCTACCGTAAGACAACCGCCTCGTTTACCGTGGCATCTCTGGCGAGCAGTTCCATGGCAGTAGCGCTTCGTAATCGGCCACCGACTCCGCATGCGGCAGCCGCTCCAGTACGTGGCGCAGCCACGTATAGGGCTCCTGGCCGTTGACCTTGGCGGTCTCGACCAAGCTGTAGATCTGCGCACTGGCGGTGGCGCCTTTGGGCGTGTCGCTGAACAGCCATGCCTTGCGCCCGATCACAAACGGTTTTATTGCACGCTCCGCCGGATTGTTGTCGATCGGTAAAAATCCGGCCTCCACGTAACGCTCCAGACGGCTCCAGTTGCTGGCCAGATAATTAACGGCCTTGCCAAGCGCACTTTGCGGCGTCACCTGCGACTGCGTTTTATCCAGCCAGCTTTTCAACTGAGCCAGGATCGGCAGGCTCTTTTCCTGACGGCCAATAAAACGCTGCTCATCACTGGCATCCTTGAGTTCACGCTCGATGCCGTACAGCTTGTTGATCATCGTCAGCGCGATATCGGCACGTCCCGTCTTGCCCTTGGGCTGCACTTTTTGCGCATCGACGAATTTGCGCCGTGCATGGGCCATGCACGCCAGCCGCTCCACACCCGGTTGCAACGCCAATGCGTTGTAACCCGCGTAATCATCAGTCATCACGTAGCCGCGATAACTTTCCAGCAGGCGCAACGGCACGTCCTGCGCACGGCTGGACGTGTAGTCGAACAGCACGACTTTTCGGTCTGGCGGCCCGCTGGCCTGCACCCACATCCAGGATTGGCTGGTAGGGTCTCGATCCGGTTCCTTAAGTACCTGGACGCGGGTTTCATCACAGTGGATGACCGGGCTTTCCAGCAATCGGTCGCGCATTAAATTCAGCAACGGTTGTAAGTGCTCTCCGCACTGGATAACCCAGCGAGCGAGAGTCTGACGCGGGATATCGATACCGTGTCGGCTCAGCACCGTTTCGAAACGATGCAGCGGTAAGCCATCGACATACTTGGTGGTCAGCAGCATCGCCAGTACGCTCGGACTGGCCATGCTCTTTTCGATCAACTGAGCAGGTTTATCAGCAGTGACCGGAGCCGTTTCACAACCACGGCAGCCGTAGACTTTGCGGATGTGTTTGATCACTCGGATCTGCATCGGCACGATGTCCAGCTGTTCGCTGGTTTCTTCACTGATCACATGCTTGCGGCAACCGCAGGCACAGGTCAGTTCATGTTCTGGCAGTTCGTGGATGACTTCGATGCGCGGCAGATCAGCCGACAGTGGCTTGCGTTTGCCACGACGTGGCGTCGGAGCAACCACTTCTTCGTCAGCGTCGCCGATTGAAGGCATCGGCTCGCTTTCGGGCTCGTTGAATAACGCGAGTTGAGGCGTGTTGGGTTCAACGGTCTGCTCGGATTTACGTCCGAATAAACGGTCGCGCAGCAACTTGATCTGTTCTTTTAGATCGACGATATGAGTCTGGTATGCCTCAGCCGTTGCCTGCTGACGGCTGAGTGCCTCAAGCAACATTTGCTTGAGCAGAATAGGGTCATCAGGGAGGTCTTCGGGCATCAAAGTGTCGGGTAGCCCCAGATCATTACTGATCCGGGGCCCCCTTAGAACCGTACGTGCGAGTTTCCCCGCATACGGCTCAAGCTTACGAAAGCCAGTCTATTACTGGCCGGTCACGCGGAAGGTGGTTTTTGCAAACCGCTATGCTTAAGTGGCTCCTTGAATCCCTGCTTGTGGCACTGTAAGTGGCAGTCGGGATGGAGCAGTACACGGTTATTTAGTTTATCCGGGCCGCCATCCACCCGCCTGACAATGTGGTGATCGTGCCAGCCGGTATCCTTGCTGATGGCATGCCCGCATAAAGCACATTTACCCTGTTGCCGCCTGAAAAGACTCAGTATCTGCCGCCGATACCGGAGCTTATGTAGCATCCGTTGAACCCTTAACGCCTCCCACTTAAACTCCTGTTCTGCATCGTACGGCTGATACGCACCCGGCAAGCGCTTGTGACGAACGATTACGGTATCCGCCAGCATGTATAGCTGGCGAAACTTCACTGTCCCGTCGATCCCCTTTACTGGGTATACAAATGCCCGGTGAATTCTGGAACAGTAATATCGCCGTTTAAGCCAACCAACAGACTTCCTCGGATGCCGACGCTTTGCCCACCTCAAGATCCGCCAGAAGATAAGGTTGTCCAGCTTGTTAAAGGTGGCTTTCGCCACAACCGGGGAGTGATATTGCGCCCACCCTCGCAGCACTGGGTTCAGTCGCCCCATCAGTGCACCCTGAGTAAGGGTTCCGCTGTTTTTTATAATATCTCGCACTTTCCGATAGAACGTTGAAACATTCTTCTTCGCAGGCTTGATAAACAGCTTTGCCTTTCTGTGCGGCGACTTCGGGACGTACTTCCTAAAATTCCACCCAAGAAAATCAAAGCCTTGATGGATGTGTGCGATGCGCGTTTTTTCTTGCGATAATGCAACCCCGCGTACAGACAGGAATTGCTCTATCCAAGGCTTGATTTCGTTTTCAAGCAACTCTTTCGAGTTTGCCAAAACCACAAAGTCATCTGCATAGCGCACAACCTGAACCTTGGTTTTCTTCGCTTCTATGGTGCCAAAGCGCTTTTTCAAGTGATCTTTCAGCAAAAGCTCCAAACCATTCAAGGTGGCGTTTGCCAGACAGGGAGAGATGATACCGCCCTGTGGCGTGCCTGCCTCCGTAGCAACAAATTGCCCCCGGTCAACAACCCCGGTTTTCAGCCATTTGCGCAGTATCGTCTTATCCATTGGGATATTTTGACAAAGCCAATCATGGCTGATGTTATCGAAAAAACCTTTGATGTCCCCTTCCAGAATCCAGACAGGGGCTACTTGGGGGGCCAGCAAATGAAACAGCTCTACCATTGCGTCGGCCGTGGAGCGATCCGGTCGGAAGCCGTAGCTTCGGGGGTCGCTCTGGCTCTCTACAACAGGTTCAATTGCCAGCAGATGAAGCGCTTGCATGGCCCGGTCCAACATCGTGGGAATTCCGAGTGGGCGTTTCTCCTGTTTGCCAGGTTTCGGTATCCATACCCGCCTCAACGGTTTAGAACAGTAACCCCGCTTGATCGATAGACACATCACCCCTCGAAGTTTGGCTTGGGGCGTCTCCCACGTTTCGCCATCGACCCCCGGCGTCCTGCGACCCCGGTTCTCCGTGACTCGCCGCACAGCTAAGCATCGCCCATGAAACGAGTGAGTTAGCATGCGTTGCAGGCGCTTCACCTTTCGCCAGTCGGCCTTCCTTGTTGCCTGCGCAATTTTCAACTGTGTTTTCCGAACGGAGGTTTGAATTCTGGCCCAATCGAGACCGTACCAATTCATGGCCCCATCCAAGGACGCAGACGTAACCGAAGTCGGTGGTTGCGTATTCATACAGTCCTGCTCGAAGTTAGAAACTGTTTGCACAGGATCTCTTAGCGTGTACCCGTGCTAACTTCATAGTTCGACGGAATCAACAGTTGTATTTGCGCTCGTAAACCAGATGCACGTCAGCCAGGGTTGCCCCTGCCGGTAATGTTGAAACCGGTATGCCATCCGTTACAGACGGCCCTTTGCTTTTTGCATCCTCCTATTCCCCACACTCATCAACGTCCCTTGCGGAAAGTCTGCCTTGCCGATGTGGATGGTAAGGCGAGTGGTCGGGATTGCCACGTTCCCTGAATCGCATCAATTCCCCGTTTAGGCTTCGTCTATCCCCCGGCAGCGCTTCTAGTACCGCATCCCATTACATGACAGGAATGGCTGGCTGCAATGCCTTTTTTTTGGCTGGGGCCGATAATTGCCGTAGGCCCGTCAATCCTTACGAGGGTTCTGTCGACGATTCACATATGTTAGCCATGCGGGTTGGGTCACTAGTCCCCGTACTACCGTGCAATTCGGTTGTGCTGCGCATCCCGTTACCGGGTTGCACTCTCTTGCGGGAGGGACATTGTTGATCGGGCTTCACACCCCAAGATTGGCTCCTGACGCATGCCGATCTAGTGAACTGACGGATACACGTCAGGCTCGTTACTCCAGAAAGCGGAGTTGAGCAATGAGATCCAGAGCTTACGACACGTGTTTGACTGCTAACCTATTGAAGTTAAACAGTTGAACACGCGATCTCGTGTCGCACCATGCCCGGATTATACCCGTCAAGCGACGAATCTTGGCGTTAAAACCTTGTGAGGACGGTTGCGCCAGAGATCAAATCCATCCAGTAGCCAGTTCAGTTCCTGAACGGTCAGCACGATAGCCTCGTCCACCTCATCAGGTGAAATTTTAAAACGCTCGGACTCCAGGCGCTTGAGCCAAAGGCAGAAGCCGTTGCGCTCCCAGTACAACACTTTGACGCGGTTACGGTGGCGATTCAGGAAAACAAAGAGCACGGGGTCAAACACCGCGACCTTGATATCCAGTTCGACCAGCGCAGCCAGGCCATCGATGGACTTTCGAAAGTCTACCGGCTTTGGATAGAGGTACACTTTTTCAACGCTGGCATTGGGACGCATCATGGTGATGGGCTCCTCATGGAAATCGGGAGCACAGCATCAGCCGTCAGCTATCCGCTTGGAATGTGGGGTTCATGGATCCCTTACGATCCAGTCACTCAAGGGATGCTAAAGATACTGGTTGACGAGCTTTCCCAGGGGCTTTGCATCACGTCCTACCATGACCGTGTGGGCTCTGAGTTAGAAATGCTTCGAACGAACAAGCTAGGTGAAGTAGAAGGGCTGGAAGGTTTCCTGTGCAGCCCTATCGAGATGATGGGAATACCGACTATCTCGCTACCGGCTTTCGTCAAAGAACATGTAGATCAGATCACATTCAATAAGGCTTTTTTTGATGCTCAATATGAGCTTCCGTTTTCCATCCAATTGGAAATTGCCAGCAACGCACCAGGTGGAAAATGGGATAACTCACGCGGCATTGCCGACCTAAATGATGGCAAGGTTCAACATCAATCCGAAGTAGCGAATCTCAACACGGGCATCTTCCTTGAACTTAAAGGGGGCATCGAAGCTTGGTTCATCAATGAAGACAAAACCCTCAATCATCAGCAAATCACTTTGGATGCACTGAACGCGATAAACCTCTGGAAGCATGAACCTGCTTCGCAAGCACTGCCGACATTGCGCATTCTTAGCTCGCTGTATGGCTTGATGCGATTTGACCCAAACCGCCGTTATAAGAATGGAGATCCAAACGATTTCATGGTAGCGGCATCCGCCCTCCCCGTTGCCCATGCGCTTTTTACAGACAGGAAATTTGCAACCCTCTTGTCCGACAAACGAATTGGGTTGGACAAGTTTCTGGATTGCACCGTGGTGAGTGGTTTCGAGGAAATGTCTCAATATCTCAAAGAGCAGATTTAATCAAAGAAAGGTGCCGAAGCCTCTTTCGCCCACACCACGATCTGCCAAGCCAGCCGCGCATCATGCGCGTAGAGACGAAATGGGGCAGATTAATTTTCCCTGCTCTAACGTCCGCTTCTGGCCGTTTGCGAAGCGCCTATTTCCGTACAACAACACGATTGAGGTAGTGACAGTCAGTTTCCCGGTTGAGAATGTCAATGATCTCTTCAAGGGCAAGTTTTTTGTGCAAGCCGACTTTAAAACTAGCGCCATTTGTGTAAAAAAGGTCAGCATGGTCCAGGGGGTGTTTGTGGTCGTCCCTTCTACCCGGATCATGGTCGAAGCGTAAATACCCGTCTTCTGCATCAAGTAGCCCGGACAACACTGGCCAAAACTCAGCTGATGCTCCGCCTTGATCTTCAAAGTGTTCGGCCAACGCCCACTCATTCACCAACCCGTTGTTTTTGAGGAGCGTTGCCATTAGTACAATTTCGGACGAAAGCTTACTGTCAACATCGATACCGGCTGGAGTTCTGACAGTGAATAAATTTTCTTCAGTATCAATTCTGAATGGAAAAGCGATCGAAAATGTCTTTGCGCCACTCAAGTAAAAAAGCCTGCTCATTCTCGAGTTATGAACATGAATCTCTGCCGCAGTGAATTCCTCTGAAGGTGGAGTATAATTAATGATTAACTTAACCGCATCCATCCATATACGGAGAACATCAAATCTGCTGCGAATGGCTTTTGTAAAAGTTTCCGCTTGATATTTGTCAACCTTAAAAATATTAACCGTCATTTAAGATTATTCCGACGTTATCTTTTGAGCAAGCTTTTGGATTTCGGCTTTTGATGCATCTGCGTCGAGTAACGACTTCATCGCAATAAGATAACGAGGTTGTCGAGATTCTGACACTCCGAGTTCTAGGAGAATGTCTAATACAAGATCATCGAAAGATTTCAGTCTGCCGTGCCATTTAACTGATGCCCTTATTTGCTCTTGCTCTCTCAGCGGCGGAGGCGTCACTCTTAGAACGCCATCTTTCGCTATTTTTTCAAGACCGGCTTGCACCTTGTCGAGAGTTTGATTCATTACTCCATTTGGAATTAAAAAATACGTTTTTAGGAAAGATCTGGTTATTGCCATGTAAAGCGCATTTCGGTGATTGAACGACTCCGAAAGATGAGAGGTAACGCAGATCACAAACGGGAATTCTAAGCCTTTAACATGGTTAGTGTTACTAAGAAATAGCTCTCCATCCTTACTAGGACTACCTGACTCATAGGCCTTGTTTACGGGCCAGCCGATCTCCCTTGGTATAAGTTGAGCGAGCACATCAGACATCTCATATATCGACTTACCTCTGTCAACCATAATAATTCCAACATCATTCGCAGTGACGTTTGAATATTGACTCTTTATTTCCCTGATACACTCAATTATCTGCAGGCAGCTTTGCTGGCGATACTCTCCATTCAACCGGATTAGTTCTACGCTTCTACTTTCCTGAGATATATCCTCGAACCTGCTGATGGGCTCGCGCTTTAATATCAACTCATTTGTAAGCGGATCAGTCGAAGTTTGATATCCGCAAGCATCTAAGTCGTCGTGATCCAGCCAGTTTAGCTTTCTATCTTCGAAGTAGCCCATTGCCAATGCCTGCGCAAACATTAGCGTTGTTGGCGCTGTTCTGTAGCATTTGCTAAGCGTGAATTCCGCTTTTGCACCTGCGTCTTTTCTTTCGTCGAAGATACTTTGAAAAATATCGCCAGCAATAAACAGAGAATTTTTGGTGGCGATTTCACACAATTCAAAAAAACTTTCAGGGAAGTCTTGGCTTTCATCTATGAGCATGTAGTCAAATACATGGACACCACCTGATCCGCCTTTGGCTTTCAAAGACTCTAAAGAGAGAGTACACGCTCTATCAAAATCCGTAGATCGAGACCAAGGGTGGCATGGAATATCGTACGCACTACAAATTGCAGCGTAGGCACCAGAGTAAGGTTGACCTGTCGACCCCCACGCATGGACGCAGAGTAGTCTCTGATTCCACTCAATCTGCTGTTCAACCTTCATAAAGTTAAAGAATTTCGGAATTCTCGCTCGGAGGTTGGCCGCTAAAATTTTATTATGACAAGTCATTGCAATTTTCGAACTGTCGTCAGAAACGTACAACTCTTTTAGTTTATGAAGTAGTAGCTCAGTTTTACCCGTGCCAGAAAGGCCTTGTATCCTGACCTCTTTCTGCTTCAAGTCTTGGTAAACAAAACGAGTCTGATCTCCATCGAAAAGCAGAATATTACGCTTGATTCGATCTAAATCATTTTCCGGAACATCGATCCCAACACGCTCAATATCGTTAATACTTCCGGTGGCTAGCGATACGAGCAGCTCTGATAGTCTCTGATCTTCTGGATTACTCAGCATCGAAACTTCAAGATACTGTGCGATTGTGAATTTGTCAGCATCTAGCTGTTGGGAAGTTAGAGCGTCTTGCCATCGCTTAGGTCTACCTATCTTGTCTTTGTAGTTGAATTTTGTCGAGATGTAACCTATATCCTCCACGAAATCATCTGCATAGTCAGATAGTGTATCTTTACTTTCGTTATAACTAACGAATACAATTTTTCGCTTCGGAATCAAAATAGCAAAGCATCTGTCCGAGTCATAGCTACCCTTAACTTCAATGAGCGGCTTGTCAATAACATAACATTGAATATAATTTTGGGCACACCAATCAGCAAGCTGATGCAAAAAGCCTTCGATTTCCGGACCTGTTTCAATGCTACTAAAGATATAACTGCTCATATTGTTCTCTGCTTAGAAAGGAGCTGGGGCGACCATCTATATTTACAACCAAAAATGCCCAGCTCGGTATGACCTGATGATGGCCCAACTGACGAACCACAGCAAGGATCCGCCAAGCCACAGAGAGATAAGTCTGGTAGCTGTTGCCTCGGTCTGTCTGCGATTGATGTGAAGGTGCCCGTACCCAATGCTCCGACCTGGCGAGCAAATCAAATCTTAGCGTTCCCTTTTCTAGCCCTAGTCAGACTTTAAACGATTGATGCCCACCCTGCGGCATCTTTGAAGGTGATAGGCCGTAAGACGTCTCTGCTTTGGCAGTTTCTGCATTTCCTCACCGTCATGCATCCCTTGCCGACAGGCAGCAATTGGTCGATAGCTGCCCTTCATGACCTTAAATGCGAAATCCAAAAGGTGAATCTGAGGACCTTCAGAATTTACCAGATAGGCTAAGGATTTAATACGTCAATGGATCGATCGCGTTCCTACGTAAATTTCAAGTCTGCTGACTAACCAAAACACCGGCAGATTTTACGTTGCAATGCAGGCTTCAAAACGGTGTATGCGTTTTCACACCCGCTCTTCTTCATTACCATCGAAGTACACAGGCAGGAAAAGGGAGCTGGATACACGCTAAAACTGATTAACCAGCTTTATACCAACCGCAAGGCGATCGACTCTGTTCTGCAAGAGCTGGCCGCTGGGCTAGAACGCGCGTGGGTCTCTCCGATCCCCGAGCGAATCCATTACATCAAACCGGAGCAGTCCTTATACGAAGAGGCCCGTGTACTGTTCCAGCGCGTTGCCAATGCGATGGACCTCGGCGGCAAGATCAGCCTCTTCTCCTCTTCTGCCGACGCCTCGACAATTGAGGTCGGGTTGTCCAGCCCCCTATCCCAGGCCGCCTATGAACGTTCGGACGAGGCTTGCTCAACGACTACGATGAGATACTCGAAGCACTTAAACATGGCGGTTCGGCCGTGGTTGAACTGTTCGAGGGCATCGTTGGCGGCAAACTGCGCGAGAACCCAAAGTCCATTGCTGCGGCTGTAGAGACTGCTTGGGATGCGCTTCCGATGGTAGACCGCATGGTCTCCGACTCGCCGCTCCCGCTCCCGCTCAACGAGGCGCCGCGGCGCAGCGCAAGGTACTGATTGCCGTACGACAGCTGGAGGGCAAGATCGTTGTCGTCTCCGGCCCGCCGGGGACCGGAAAAAGCCACACGATCACAGCGATCGCTGCCGACTGTGCCTTCAATCGGCGTTCCTGCCTGATGTTGTCGGATTAGACTGAGGCGTTAGACGTGGTTTACGACAAATTGTCGGAAGCCATGTCACGTGTTCGCCACGATAGCGACTTCCCGAATCCGATACTTCGGCTCGGCCAGCAGGCCCACAATTTCCGCAAACCGACCTCGAACCAGGCGGTGACTCAGATCGGGGCCTACACCAAAGCAATGAAGGCGAATCAACCCAGGCTCGAGGCGGAGCTCAAAGCCGGTCGGATAACTTGAAGGAGCAGATCAAGCTGATCTGTGGCTACGTTGGGCGCTAAGCGGCATCGCCAATAAGGAGTTCCGGCTTGACCAGGCCGGCGTCCATGCAGCGACGTAGCACTTCATTGAACAACCAACGAAACACATCACTGTCCCGAAAACGCCCGTGTCGTTTTTTGGAAAACGTCGAGTGACCGAGTACTTCATCTTCAAGGCTCAACCGGCAGAACCAGCGTCTCGCATGGATAACATGCCATTGGTCTCGAGCGTGGGAATCGGGCCGGTGCCGAGGTGAGCAACGTATGACTACCGCGCCGAGTCATGCATTCTTCAGTCCTCGCGGCCTAGACTGCTGAACCTTTTTGGTCTTGGAATCGAAGATTTCCCACGTAATGCAGCTTTGACGAATTCGGCCGCTAGTTCAAGGCTCTCTCGATCTGCCGCGTATACCGCATCTATAAGCCTGATTCTGGCTTGTCGTTTAACCTCCAATATCTCTTCGACACAGGAGTCTTCCGAAAGCTTGTTGTCTTCACTCATATGATGACCCGCGCTGAGGTTGCTTGCCAAAATCACAGACCGATCGTAAGCCTGTTTCCGCAATTGACATAGGGCGCCATGACCTAAACGGCTGAACGGTTTTGAAGTCTGCGCAAGGGAGGAAATGTGTTGAGCGACTTATCCGTTCTGTTGCATAGACCGGTTGAATCCACAACCAAAAGCAAAGCCGTGCGTGACAGAGCTCCACTGACATTAATAGGCGACGCTAATGGCATGCCGGCCGTAAGTATGAGCCAAATGAGACAGTGCGTGGCTGCATATCGGCGTTAGAACTGAACGGCCAGTCAAAATGCAAACCCTTCTGCGATCTGGATCAACATCTCCTCAACCCGGCGCGCACCTTCGACGGTGGAGAGCATCTCTCTGGGGCTTTTGCCCGAAAAGCGGTCCTTCGATTCGGAGAGCCAACGCTTCGCCTTTTCATGATCCGCAATGAGAGCCTCAGCCATGGCCGTGATGTGTACCACCCGGTACAGACGATCACTTTCGTCGGCCGTCAGTAACTGACCGCGCGCCAATCTTGTTTGGAGGGTTTTGGGGGGAATAATCTGGTCGCGCTCTAGGGCGCTCAATGTTCCACGATCGCAAAGAGCCTTGACACTGTTTGCCGAGAATCCTGCTTCGATCATCCTGTGGATATCCTGATCCGAGGCGCCTGTGGGGATATGGAGAAGCGCTTCTAACCGTACCCGATAGTCACAGTAGGCAATTTCACGCATAGCTTGAGCGAACATAGGTCACCTTCGTAGATGTGTATTTTCCATAAGCATCCGGCAACCTTCGCGTCATGTGAAGGTGGGTTTGTCTGTAAATAATTTTAGGTTGTACAAATGATAAAACCACGGAGCTGCACACTGAAAAAATGACTGCACAGGCCCGGCCCTTAGCACAATGAGTTTCCATGAACCCGGCAGACTTCCGCACCAGCGTTTCTCAATTGTCTAGCCCCGTTGCGTTCAGACAGATGCAACGACGGTAAATACGAGACAAAGAGCCTTGAACATTTCTCAAGCAGCGGCATCGCCGCCCGCAAAAAAGGTCAGCGTCAGCGGATAAAGTGTCGGTCGATCAGCACCTAGCCCAGCCACATTCGAAAAGCAGTCGCGCTGTTGGAGTGCTTCACCTGCCCTGTAGATTTGCGACAGGCCAAAATCCTCTTGAGCCGCGCTGATCTGTGTATGAGTATTTGAGAAATGGCACCGGCAGATCCGGTTATAGTATTTAGCCTCAGTAGCCAACGCAATGAGATGTCCTCCAGCCGTTGCGTGCCTAATTCACGCTGACCCGGTGCTTAAACGCAGAGGACCTCCGCGCAGCGGAGATGCATGGTTTGACGCAAGAAAATGGATTACGGGGTCAACGTCACAACGGTCGCTGTGTTTAGCTGCCGTTCTTTCCCGATAAGTGGCGGCCTGCAGTTTGATGTCAGTAACGCGAGCCTAATGCCTGAAACTGAGTGTCTCTCTATGACGGTTCAAGCGGCTATTTTTGACGCATTCGGTACTTTGGTAAAAATCAGTGAGGGCACCCACCCCTATCGGGCCATTCTCAAGCTTGGAAGGGATCAAGGTCGACGGCCGAAACCGAGTGACGCGGAACACCTCCTGTCAATGCCAATGGACCTCAGAAAAGCCGCAGTCTTTTTTGGCATCCATGTTGACCCGGACAAGATGCGTCGATTAGAGGCCGACTTGATAGAAGAACTGGCCAACATCCAGGCCTACCCTGACGGCCTTGAAGTGGTTGAGGCGCTTCAGTCTGCGGGGGTGAGAGTGGCGGTCTGCTCCAACCTCGCTAAGCCCTACGCAGCCGCCATTGAAAGACTGTATCCAAGTCTTGATGGCTATTTCTACAGTTTTGCCATCGGGGCGACCAAGCCGTCGTTCGAAATATATCGGCACGCGACAACCATGCTATCCATACCCCCTGGCGACACCTGGATGATTGGTGATTCCAAACGATGCGATTGCGATGCTCCCAACAACTACGGCTTCCATGGCTACTTTCTCGATAGGACAGGCAGCTACGGTGATCAAACGTTGCGTCCATTTGCAGAAAATGTTTTACACCGACAACGAATAACCCTGCGATAGCTAAAAAATGCTTCCGGAAGCAGAACAAACCCTATGGATACTGGTCGCTGGTTGTGTGAGGGGCCAATCGATACAGGGCAATAAAACTACCGCAAACCTCATGGCAGTGCAGCCGATGCGGCGCCAGGTCAATCTTTTGTTGCAAGCCCCCTGCCGGAAGTGCCACTCATCAGGGCCCACGCTGATTGGCGAGGTGCAACGATAGTCATAACTGCAGTTTCTCCTTGCTCAATTCTCGGTTGCTGGGGCGTAGAGCTGACGATATTCCCGACCGGTCATCATAGACACACCTGATTACCCCCCCTGTAAGCAAGATAAAGGATATACAGCGGCGTTTTGAACTACGATATCGTATTATTATACCGAGTAAACGTTATACTTTTTCGAAGTTAGCTTCCATTATTGGCAGCAAAAGCGAGAGCGGCGTTCAAGTCCCTAAGGGCACCGAGTCGTTATCGATTGGAGAGTCGGTCCTTACCCTGTAACACCACGTTAAAAAAGTCGCGACAACCGATGAACGGTAATCACCTAGGGTAACATTGAATTACCCCGTGTGATGAATCCTGATAAACAAGCGTTCGATTACTGGTTTTGTACGGTGTAATTACATGCAACGTAATACAGGACGAAATCGTCGGAGGGGAAATGGCTCGCGAAGGCATCAATAAGCAATTGGTGCAGCAAGCGAAAACGGCACTGCTGGCCCAGGGCAAGCGCCCGACCATCGATGCCGTGCGCATTGCGTTGGGCAATACCGGATCCAAAACCACGATCTCCCACTACCTCAAAGAACTCGAAGAAAAACCCAGGGACACGCTCGAGCGCCTCACAGAACCGGTAGCGCGGCTGATCCAGGGCTTGAGTGAACAACTGCAAGTCGAGGCCGATGAGCAGCTGAATGAGGCACAAGCTCAATTTTTCCTGGAGAAAACGCAGCTCCAATCACAGGTGCAGAGTGCGCAGAAAACCGTGGAAGTGCAGCAGCGCACTATTGATAAACTAGAGACGCAACTGATCAACGAGCAACAACAGCGACAAGAAGAAGCGGCTCGAATGGAACAACAAATAATGGAGTTATCACTGGCGCAACAAACTATCCAGGAATTAACCAAACGGTTGCAGGATCAAAATACGCATATAGCAATACTTAACAATGAAAATAAGCATGCCAGTGAAACCCTTGAACAGTTTCGCCAGACCCTCCAGGAGATGCACGAAGCCACCCTGCAGCAGCAGGAACGACAAGTTGCACAACTAGCTGAAGAGTTACGACGCAACTCCGACATACTCATGAGCACGCAACAAGAATTGGTCGAACTTCATCGTGAGAATGCCCGACTGCTGGAGAAACTCAGCGCCGACCAATGTTTAAATCATGAACAATAACAAGTACTCCATGCACGGAATCACCGTTTCGAGCAACTTAATCAGTTTACATGCAGAATTCGGAGGGCAACATTAAAATCATTGACCTGCAATTGGTTGATCTGGCAACAACGCACGGAAACTAACTGCGTAGGAACAAACAAAGTGGAATAATTCACTTCTCAGAAAGTCTCGCGCCCCCCCCCCGCGCCCCTCATAGTCTCACTCTTGGGCGGTATCGATCCGCGCGGGCATGGCAAAAAGTCCACACAGCTGCCCGGTCACGCCCGCGTAGTCGAAAGCCCATGAAGCCGGGCCCACGAAATCTTGTGTCCGTTGTTGGCCCACACCGTCAGAATGCCCGTCAAATCTGTGCCATCACCCACCTCCAAAGTGTCGACACTTCACTGTGAAGCTTGCCCGAACTGAAAGGTTCGAGCTCACAAAAAGGTATGTACGATGTTAACAAACAATTCAAAACATAGGCACTGACAAACCTACAACCTATTGTATTAATTGAATTAATACCGATTGTCGCGTGCCAGTAGACGATGTGTACTATAGGTGTACTCTTATTTCTACTAGGTTAATTCATCGTTTGCTTAGGTGTTCAACTGCCCGCGAGCAACGGGGTAACGTCATTCACAAAGCCACTTGCGCTTTGTCATCGCCAGCAGGGTCGAGCAATCACCCTAGCCACCCTGACCGCGTAGGTGACAGTGTATGGAGGGCAACCTTCATGTGGAATGAACATGCATGGATGGCCGAGGGCTCAGCCCCCGCCCGAGACATTGGGCGGGGCCGGTATGGCCGCAACACGATCTATTTCCCTTCGATCAAAAATAATACGCAATTGGTGTGCGAAAGCGCTCTTGAAGCCGACTATTGTATTTGGCTTGAGTGGGATAGCGATGTCAAAGCTTACTACCCCCAGCCTTATACGTTTCGGTGGACGTGCAAAAAAGAAAAGATGCGATACACACCGGATTTTTATGTCATTCACCTGAACTCACCGAACCACTTTACCGAAGTTAAACCGGATTTTAATAGGACATCTAATAAATTCAAGCTTACCCTCGAATCCTTCATTGCTCATGACGACCATAAAGACGTTCATCTAAAATTAGCTGATTGTACAAGTATTCATCAACCAATTCGCCTTCAAAACCTAAAGCTGCTGTACAACCGACTGCATCGAATTACGGGTTGGGAGGTCAACCAACTACATGAGTTCTTATTGACCCATGATGATAGCCTAACCATTAATGAATGCTTGGCGTCCCGGCACCCTCCATCGATTCGGGCATTGTCCATGGCCATTTTTACAGGTGAACTGGTAACCAATTTAAATACACCATTAACACCCCAGGCCATGTTGACAAAGAGGTCAGGATCATGAGTAACTCTAATGTAATTACCGTCGGCGCGCAGTATCAATTGGACGGGCGAATCTATGAAGTCATCAACATCACTGAAACACTTATTTCGCTTCGCGACGTTCATGGCAAGCGCGCGCAATATTTTAGTCCCGATGATTTTAAAGGGGCGCTCTTTCGGAAAGAAATCACACTATTTCAACACGCCCCATTACAGGAGTCGACAGCAATCTTCTTTACCAACTCAGAAGATCCACGTGTTGTTGAAGCACGACGAAAATATCATTACGTCCAAGGTTTGAAATCCCTGTTTCAAGGGTCACTTCCCAAAAAACTTAGCTTAATCGAAATTCAAAAACTGGCAAAGCAGTATGGCGACGCTTCTCCTCCAGGTTATTCCAGCGTCTGCAAGTGGACCCAGCTTTGCATGAAGAACAACTGGTTGCCGTTTTCACTCCTTAAACAAAAAAGCGCCGTACCTCGTGGAAAATTAACACCCGATAACACCGCATCGATTATCGACCGCTACATCACGGAAATCTATTTATCAGATCAGCAAAATACAATCGTTTATGTACATAGACTAATAAAAGGACAGATAATCCACGACAACATCGACCGACGCGAAAATAACGCCAAACTCATTCATCAACCGTCACTGAGCACTGTCCGTCGCCGAATCATTAAACTATGTGGTTTTCGCACGGACACTTGTCGTCTAGGCTCCCGCTTAGCGCAAAAAAAAAATAAATTTGGAGAGATGTGGTCAGAACCCGAAAGGTTGCTGGAACAAGTAGAAATGGATTGCACACCTGTCGACGTGCAATTGGTTGACAAACAAGGGTCACCAATAGGGCGCATTGCTCACCTGTCTGCAATGTTGGAAGTAAAATCCAGCAAGATCATTGCATATGAACTATCTTCCACTCCTCCCTGTGCAGAAAAAACGCTCCGCGTAATGAAAATGGCGCTCGAAGCCAAACTCGGAGAGGAATTGCACCGCGGTAAAATGCAGGAATTGATTGTCGACAATGGTATTGAGGTCGCGAACAGTACGATTAAAAACATCGCGCAAGTATTGGGCATTCAGATTCGCTATGTCCCTCCCAAAACGCCGGACGCCAAACCGCACATCGAACGTTTCTTTAAAACGATGAATACCCAGTTCATCCATGGGCTTCCAGGTACGACATTCTCCAACCCAGTCGAACGAGGAGATTACGATTCGGAGGCCAAAGCGTGTCTAACATTGGAACAACTACAAAACTATTTTAGCAAGTGGCTAGAGGGTTTTTACCATAACAACCCCCAAGGCGGCCAAAAAACCTCTCCTAATGAAAAGTGGGATCGGGCGATCGCTCGTCAACTACCACCTGAAAAATTTTCAGAACGGGACCTAGACCAACTTCTTCGTAACGTCCATAGACGAACCATTTCAGGAGGACGCGTAAAATTGTTTGGATTGCAATGGACCGGCCCAGGACTTGCGGAAATGGAGCGCCGTCTGAAGCCAGGGCAAAAAGCCACGATTTACGTCAATAACAGCAATTTGGGTGAAGTATTTGTCGCACTCTCCGATCGTACAGAAGAACTATTTCGTGCGACAGCCACACTTCCCGCCTACCAGAATAACTTAACACTGTACGAACATGACTTAGTAGCACGCTGGATGACACAGCACAATGCGCAACTCTCCCCCAATCTTGCCATTCGCGTTTTATACGAAATCCGCCAAGAACTAATGAGAGATGTAGATCTTTTCGCAAAAAGCAGAAAGCAAAAAACCAAAATCCATACCACCCACAACGCTAATCTTACATCGATCCTGGACGGAGATCGGCCTAAAGAGCCGATGTTTGTCGATGAGCAGGGCCATCCTGCCAATGAACTGTATGAAACGTTCTATATTTCAAAACCGACTTAGGACTAACAAGCCACCCGACAAACAACCATTTACACCTCTTCTACCTTCCCACCACAACTAAGACAGGAATAAAAATTACTAATATTCAAAATACGGCCAATGCGAAGAAATATAAAACCTCGCGCCATTCAAGCCATACCTCTGGTCTCACTCCGGATGCTACAACGCGCGAGGAAACCGAGTTATCATTGTAGAAGAACTTCAAACAATAGAAACCACACACTCAAAAGTACAACACAGCATGTGTGACTGGTGAAAAATATTGACGAATAGCTTTGAGGGCTTAAAGATATGAACAAGGTATCCGATGTGCTTGGAAAGTTCAACAGATTCACTGTTCAGCACCCCAGGTTCAAACTGGCTATCCAACGGATAATGGAAAGCATCGAAACCACGGCCGAATTGGGCGAACCGGCCTCGGCAATGTTGCTTGGTGAGCCTGGAACTGGAAAATCCAGGGTATGCAAGCGAGTAAAAAACTTATTGGGTAAACCTCAGGAGGAAGACCGTTTCGAAGGCCGAATAAAAACGATACCTTGTTTATATTGCAATATACAAGCAGACCCCACCACCAAAAAACTTGCCGAACAGATGCTTTGCGGGCTTGGGTATTTCCACAGTTCGAAAAACAATCGGACACTTCTAGATATCGTTATTACCCTGTTAGATACCTGCGAAACCAAACTGGTGATAATCGATGAGTTCCAGACCCTCGCCGACAAGGGAGCAGCTAAGACTAAAGCGGCGATGTGTGATTGGGTTAAAACGCTGCTCAATGAAAGCCATATTGCTTGTTTACTTTCAGGAATTCCCACGCTTGAGGACATCGTTGACGACAATGAACAACTTTCCCAGCGATACCCTTATCGCGCAAGACTAAAAAATCTGACATATCAGCGAAACAGTCTTGAAATAGAGTCTGAATGGACGATCGTACTTGCGAAGTTAAGTTCCGCGATGATTGAACTAGGGGAACTCACCGATTACATTTTTCTCTCAGATGAGTATTTTGCATTAGCCACCTATATCTATTGCGCCGGCAACATGCGTGGCTTGCGCTTCATTTTAAACGGCGCGTTCAAAAGAGCATTAACTCGAGGAGACCATTCATTAACTTGCGAAGACTTTGCCAAGGCGGCGGATGAAATCATCTTCAAAGGTCGTATTAGGCCGGATATTAATCCATTTACCACACGCGACTTTGAACTTACTCGAATACTTAATAAAATTTCATGAATTATTTAGTGTATGTGCCGCGACCGCGCCCCTTTGAAAGCCCCACAAGCGTTCTTATTCGTACGGCCAAAAAAAATGGCTTCCTGAATGTGCACCACATGACAAGCATATTATTACCAACAGGTTCAAAACGCTGGTTAGATTTACGCCTTCAATCAGGCGCATTCTTTAAGCTGATGTGCACTGAAGCGCCAGGTCTAACAGAAGAACTTCGGCAAGTCTTTTATGATCAACCACGAAAACACATTTGTCGTAGCGCTCCGATTTTGGTTGATGGTCATGAGGTTCCGGCAAGCTCACTTATGAAAGAGTTTCGCCCATGCGCCTATTGCATTATCGAGGGTTACACAAGATCCCCACAAGATTTAAACTTCTTTGATGAATGTCCCTATCATCACGCTCCATTTATTACTGAATGCCCCGCCTGTTCTGCGCACAATTACTGGTATAACATCAACGGCTACTCTTGCGCCTGCGGCTTCAACTTCAAAGATCGTGTAAATTACAAAAAAGCCAAGCCATTTTTATTCGCCCTGACGTCGAGTTTTGGTCAACAGAACGTGATAAGATCGCTTAACAAATATTTTGACAATCACATATTAAGGTGCAGCTTTGCAAGTAGTAATTGCCATGTGCCCACGGCTTTTTTTGCCAACCCTTTGATAGAGTCTTTACTCACAATTGAAATTAACACTTATTGCAAACTTCCACTCAGGGCATTTGAAGCACCTTGGCACAATCTAAAAAACGAGAAATTACGTTTCGAGATCCTCGACTTTCTATTCCAGTGCAAACGAGATAAGACAGAATGTCAATCCCCCAAGTGCTGTAGCACTGTCAAACTAAACTTCTCAGAATTGTGCTACGCCTGCCATGTCGAACACCGCCGGGCGAGAGAGATGATCCGACAGGGAGTCGTCGAGACCATCACCATTCAAAATTCCAACGAAATCTATTATGGTTCACCTGATCTGTGCACAATCATTCAAGAAGAACTAAGTAAGCCAATCAACAACAGCTATTCAAAACCAAGCGAAGCTCTTTATCTCTCGGCATCTCAGACCGCTGACAGACTGCGCACGACCACGACAGCCGTCTTAAACTTAATAAGCATAGGCGTTTTTTACGGAGCGTTAAAAAATCATAGAGCCCATTTCATACCGAAAACGTCAATCGATGACTTCACAACTAATTACATCACGGCCGGTGAGATCGCCGAAACCTATCGAGTCCCAAGCAAAACGGTTACTACCCTCATGCACAAACTCAACATCCCTCCAATCCTAGAATCATTAAGCGAGTGGATACCTTCTATTTACTTAAGAAACGCAACCAACAAGATCCTAACACCGCATTTATTTGCCACCCATCGCCGCCATAGTTATAAAGGAATATCAGATGACGTATGGCTTTATAGAAAATCCAAAGAGCTTTCGTTAGATATAAGAACCCTTAAAGATCTCCTTCGCAATCATTTTAAATGGCTGCCGCCTTACTCCACGCTATCTTCTCGACAAACAAAACTTATCGATACATGGCGAAAATATTACCGTTCATACGCTGAAGTCAAATGCGCTTTAGAGATCAGCCACGGAATTATAGGCACTCGCTTTTCTTCGACAAACTTTATTTCTCCTCAAATATGGGGAATAACGAACTACATCCACACCGATGACGTCATCAGAATGTCAGATCACCTTGAACACTACTTCTCGGTAAGCCAAGCTGCTGAAGTACTATCCGTTGGAAGAAACACAATATACTCGCTTATCGACCTAGGCATGCTGAAAACAGGCACGCCACTCTTTTCCCGTGCCCAAAGAAAAATCATAATGATCGTAAGAGACCAAGACGCCTTCAAGCTACCGTTATCTAAAGGATTCGACGGACAGTGATTCAACCATAGCCTTGAAGACAGCGATGACATTTATCAAATAAAAAACAACCCCTTCTAGCACTTTTGGTTCTCCCAGCAAACGCTAGTTATTGCATGTTAGGTACCTGCCGTATACCTTGGCACAAATCTTTCAGCAGATGGAAAATTTTAAAAAAAATCTCATACCTATTGAATTTTTCATTATACTGTTTATTGAACTCTGTTTTGCATCCCAGTAGAACGCGCTATTGACTCTCATATCTATTGAACAGTTACGTATGGTTTCACCCAACTGACCACCACCGACAGTGCCGATGGCGCGCTGCAACAAATGCTCAAGGCTGTGCAACCGTTTGATATTCTTTTATGCGATCAATGTCTGCCCGACCTCTCCGGGCTCGAGCTGGTTGAATTCGCCAGCCACCGGGGGATGATTAGACAGGCAATACTGTTAAGTAGCCTGACATCCGCTGAACTGGACGAACTTGAAAAAAAGGCCAACGAACACGGGCTGCCACTATTGGGTTACTTGATCAAGCCGCTGAAACAATCAGAATTTAGGAACTTGTTGACCTTGGCCTCACTGTAAAAAACGCACACCAAACGCACTAAAAATTTCGCACAAATAGAACTCGAAACTTGCAACCCAACACTTGCAACACCTCGAATGCCCCTCAACAAACTTCGCCCTTCTTCATAAAAAATCCAGTTGATACGTAGTCCTATTCCTCTTCATCTGTAGGAATCATCCTATATTACCGCTACAGGTCCGTCAGTTCATGCGTCACCTCAACTATCTGAGCTAAGGTGCGCGCTTTATTTGAGCTCGTATGGGATTTGATTATGAACTCCGTTTTTATTGTCGACGATCACCCGGTCATCCGCCTTGCCGTCAGAATGTTGCTTGAACATGAAGGTTACAAAGTCGTCGGCGAAACTGATAATGGGGTCGATGCCATGCAGATGGTTCGCGAATGCACGCCCGACCTGGTCATTCTCGACATCAGCATTCCCAAATTGGACGGGTTGGAAGTTCTCGCCCGATTCAACGCAATGAGTACCCGTCTCAAAACATTGGTGTTAACAGCGCAGTGCCCGACACTTTTTGGTATTCGCTGCATGCAATCCGGCGCATCGGGCTATGTGTGCAAACAGGAAGACCTGAGTGAACTGGTCAGTGCTATAAAAGCCGTATTGTCAGGTTACAACTATTTCCCAAGTCAGGCCTTGAATCCTGTTCGCAGTGATGACGCGCGCTTTACCGACCTGGAACTGTTCAAGTCAGTCAATGACCGAGAACTGATGGTATTGCAACTCTTTGCCCAGGGACGCACCAACAAGGAAATTGCCAAAGGTATGTTTCTGAGCAACAAGACTGTCAGCACTTATAAAAAACGCCTCATGCAAAAACTCAAAGCCAAATCCTTGGTTGAACTCATCGATATGGCAAAACGTAACGCCTTAGTGTGAGAGACAGGATGCCCAGTCGTATAAAGGATTATCTGACACTGATGGCCGCCGGTTTATGCCTGAGCACCTCAGTGCTCGCTGCGCAGACCGTCAGCGAGAACTACACCCTGCTCAGTCGCTCAATGACCGGACACCAGGAAGTCCAACTGGATAAATTACAACGGCAATGGATCAAGAATAAACGGGAACTGATCCTTGGCACGTCAGCCCCGGACTACCCTCCTTTCGACCTGACCACCAGTGGTCACGACTACGAAGGTTATACCGCTGATTACGCGGGCCTCCTGGGTACATCAACCGGTTTGCCAATCAAGGTTCTGCGCTTTGCGTCCCGGGAGGCCGCAATCAAAGCACTCGAAAACGGCGAGGTCGACTTGCTGGGTAGCGCCAATGGATTCGAAGCACATAACGCCGACATTGTACTTTCCACACCCTACGCCGTGGACCAGCCGGTTCTGGTGACACGCGAAGGAGAAACCAGATCCTTGACCGATGGCCTGGCCGGTCTACGGCTGAGCATGGTGTATCACTATTTGCCGCGGGAAGAGGTCAAGGCAATGTATCCGAGGGCGATCATCACGTCCTTTCCGTCCTACCAGAATGCGATCAATGCAGTTGCCTTCGACCAGGCTGATGTTTTTCTGGGAGACACAATTTCCACCCATTACATGATCAACAAGGGCTATCTGAACAACATCCGCATGGCCAACTTCGGCAAACACGAAGCCCACGGTTTCAGCTTTGCCGTGCGCAAGGACAACCCGCAATTGCTCGGGATCATCGACGCAATACTCAGCGCGATCCCCACCAGCGAACGCGATAACATCGCCAAACGCTGGAGTGCCGGCAGTGACATTCTTCTTACCGATCAAAAACTGCAGCTCACCCACACCGAGGAACGCTGGCTGGCACAACATCCGGTAGTCCGTGTGGTGGTCAATGAGGCCTTTGCGCCGCTGACGTTTTTCGACAGTAATAACAACTTTCGTGGGGTTACCGCGGACTTGCTCGAGCTGATCAGATTGCGCACCGGGTTGCGATTCGACGTCCATCGCAGCCGCAGCGATGACGAGATGATCGAGCAGATCAGGGACAATAAGGCCGACTTGATCGCCGCCCTGCTCCCCAGCGCCCAACGTGAAACGTGAAACGACGTTGAACTTCACCCGCCCCTATCTGCAAGACTCCTTTGTCCTGCTGACTCGCAAAGCCGCCGACAGCCCGACAAGCCTTGAGCAGTTGCAGGACAAACGCCTGGCTATCGCCCAAGGCAACCCCCTGGTGGATTACCTGCGCAGCGAGTTTCCGCGGATCAGGCTGATTGAAACACCCGACGCATTCAGCGCCGTGGAGTGGCTGGCCGAGGGCAAGGCAGACGGCGCGGTGAACTCACTGGTGATTGCGAACTACTTCATCTCATCGCGGCTCTTTGAGCACACACTTCAAATCAGTACCACCATCGGTACCCGCGAGGCCGCGTTCTCCCTGGCCACAGGACGAGATACCAAAGAACTGAATTCCATCCTCAACAAGGCGCTGCTGAGCATTGCGCCGCAAGAGCTGGGCATCATCAACAGCCGCTGGCGTGGCTATTCGGCGTCCTCGCAAAGTACCTGGCGCCTCTATCACCGAATGTTCTACCAAATTATTATCGGTTCCGGGGTGCTGCTGCTGATTTCCTTTGCCTGGAACGCTTACATGCGTCGCCAGATTAAGCAGCGTCAGGCGGCCGAGCGCGCATTGAACGATCAACTCGAATTCATGCGATCGCTGGTCAACGGTACGCCTCATCCCATCTACGTACGCGATCGCCAGGGACTGCTGCAAAGTTGCAACGACAGTTACCTGGAAGCCTTCTGCGCGAAACGTAAAGACGTCATTGGCAAAAGCGTCATGCAGGGCAACATGAGCAATGCGTTCGAAGCCCGGGAATATCAGGCCGATTACCAGCGTGTCGTGGCCGAGGGCATACCGCTGATTCTCGACCGCGCGTTGCACATCGGCGGCCGCAGGCTGACGATTTACCACTGGATTCTTCCCTACCGTGATTCGAGCGGTGAAGTGCAAGGCATCATCGGCGGCTGGATCGACATCAGTGAACGGCGGCAACTGTTCGATGATCTGCGCTGCGCGAAAGAGCGCGCCGATGAAGCCAACCGGGCCAAAAGCACGTTTCTGGCGACCATGAGCCATGAGATCCGCACCCCGATGAATGCGGTCATCGGCATGCTCGAACTGACGCTCAAGCGTATCGATCATGAGCACCCGGATCGCCCTGCCATCGATGTGGCGTACAACTCGGCGAAGGACCTGCTGGAACTGATCGGGGATATTCTCGACATTGCACGGATCGAATCCGGGCGTCTTAGCCTGAGCCCTGAGCGCGTCAATCCAAGTGAAATCGTGACCTCGGTCGTGCGGGTCTTCGATGGACTGGCACGCCAGAAAAATCTCCGACTGCTGCTGGAGTTCCGCCCTGACAATTCGGAGTTTGAAGTCCTGTTGGACCCGATGCGCTTCAAGCAGGTGCTGTCCAACCTGGTCAGCAACGCCATCAAGTTTACGGAGCATGGCCAGGTCAGGGTCATCGTCGACCTGCAGTCCACCGCCGAACCCGAGCGGGTTCAGATGCTGTTGCATGTTCAGGACAGTGGCATAGGCATCAGCGAACAGGATCAGCAGCGGTTATTCGAACCCTTCGCTCAAGCCGATAATTGCGCACAATCAGACAGAGGTGGCGCAGGACTGGGTCTGGTGATCAGCCGCAGCCTGTGCGAGATGATGGGTGGCAGCCTGCAATTGAGCAGCCAGCCGGGTGTGGGCACTCAAGTCGAGGTTTCGTTACACCTGGCAACACTGCCACTCGAGCAGGTGCCGGAGACTGTTGAAGCGCACATACACACCACGACGACCCCCTTGAACGTTCTGGTGGTCGACGATCACCCGGCCAATCGCTTGCTCATGTGCCAGCAACTGGAGTTTCTGGGGCATCGATTCAGCGTCCAGGCGGATGGCGAAGCGGGATACGAGGCGTGGAAAGCAGAGCCGTTCGATCTGGTGATTGTCGATTGCAACATGCCGATCATGAACGGATACGAACTGGCCCGCGCCATTCGCCGACAGGAACAACAAACGCAACGCCCGCCCTGTACCGTTCTGGGTTTTACCGCCAACGCGCAACCGGAAGAAATACAACGCTGCAAACAAGCCGGGATGGACGACTGCCTGTTCAAGCCCCTCACCCTGACAGCCTTGAGTCAGTGGGTTGAAGGTATCAGGCCGACCGTCCGCGATCCGGCGTTCAGCCTGCAAGGGCTGCGTCTTTTGACGGGTGGAAATCCGCTATTGGACCAGCGATTGTTGGCCGAACTGTTGAACAGCAACCGTTTGGACCGACAAGAATTGCTGGCCCTGTCCCTATCCAAAGACCCACAGTCATTTCTCGACGTCGCCCACAAAATCAAGGGCGCCGCCCGAATCGTCCAGGCCTCCCGAGTGATCGACAGCTGCGAGGCGTTGGAAAAGGCCTGCCATGAAGTGTTCCATCACGACGAGGTGGCCGATTGCAGCAAGGCTATAGAGCGCGCCATGCTCGAACTGGAGCAAGCCTTGCAGCAACAAATTGGCCAAAACGACAACAGCAGAATGACAGAGCCTTAACTATGCTAGGACGCTGAGCAGTGTGTTAACCATCATGGAGAGACCTGCAATGCCCAGCGCACTGCGCCCGGATCAACGGCGGTTTCCCCTGCACGTCCATATCAGCGTGATGTTCACGCTCCTGTTGATGCTGACTGGAGTGGTGCTGGGCATTTTCAACTACCGGCACACCACGCAGATCATTCTTTCCAGCAGTGAAAAGCTCTTCAACCGCATCGAGCAGGACGTCCGCCTGGACCTGCACACCACCTATGAGCCGATTCGTCATCTGCTGAGCCTGTTGGCGGATTATCCAGCGACGCAGGCACCTGACCTGGAGCAACGCCTGGCGTTGTTCAAACCCTTCAGCCAGTCACTCAAGGACAACCCCGACCTGGCCTCGCTGTATCTGGGCTACGGCAATGGTGATTTCTTCATGGTTCGGCCCTTGCGAACCTCCGGTCTGAAAACGCTCCTGAATGCCCCGGACACTGCGGCTTATCAGGTGTGGAGCATTGAGCGAACCGGCAACAACGGGAAGGTCCGCTCCCAATCACTGTTTTTCGATCAAGATCTGACCCTCATCAGTCGCCAGGACAATCCCGACGAAACCTACGATCCGCGAACCCGCGCCTGGTATGCCAACGCCCGCAGCGACAGGGATCAGATCACCACCGAACCCTACATTTTTTTCTCCACCCACAATGTCGGCACCACCCTGGCCCGGCGCAGCGGCGAACACGCCGTCATGGGCGCCGATCTGACCCTGGCGGAACTCTCCACGACCTTGGCCAAACATGTGGTGACCCCCAGTACAGAAATTGTGCTGTTCGATGCCGAGGGCAATGCCATTGCTTATCCTGACAGCAGCAAATTGATCATCGACGATCAGACTGCCCGCCTGATCAAAGCCGCCGACCTGAGCCCCAGCCTCGGCGCGCTGCTCAACAATCCCCCCGAAGGTAACCGCCTGGATGTCGCCGGTCGTCAATGGATCGTTGCCCGCAGCAGCATGCAGGAGGGTGGCCCCCAGGGACTGCAACTGGCGCTGCTGGTACCGGAAGATGAATTACTCGTCGATGCCTACCGCATGCGCTGGCAAGGCGCGCTGATTACCTTGGCCACGCTGTTGCTATGCCTGCCGCTGGGTTGGCTGACCTCTCGGATTCTGGTTAAACCCCTGCGCGCGCTGGTGCGGGAGGCCGATGCGGTTCGCAGTTTCGACTTCAACTTTCCGCCCTCACGTCGCTCTCCCGTGCTCGAAGTCGACCAACTGAGCGTGTCGATGGCGCGCATGAAAGATACCTTGGCGAGTTTTTTCCAGATCACCGGAAGCCTGAGCGCCGAGGTCCGTTTTGCCCCCTTGCTGGAACGCGTGTTGTTTGAAACTGTGAAAATCGGCCAGGCCCAGGCCGGTCTGATCTACCTGCGCGAAAGTGATGGCGATCGCATGGAGCCACAGGGTCTGGTCATCAACGGCATCTCACAGGCGTTGCCGTCCTTTGATCTTCAAGGACACGAACTCCAGGCTCCGCATAGCCCTGCATGGCTACGGCAGCTGTCGAATGCCGACAACATCGTCACCGCACTTGGTTTCGAACAGGCGGGGGATTTGCAGAAGGTGTTGCTTGCGCTGGAGTGCCCCCGCGTTCATCTGATCGGTATTCGACTGCACAATCGTCATCACGAAACCCTGGGCCTGCTGGTCCTGCTGTTGGCCGATACCGGCAACCAGAGCGATCTGGAAAAACTTCGTCCAGACCGCATCGCGTTCCTCCAGGCCGTATCCGGCGCGGCCGCCGTGAGTATTGAAAGTCAGCGTCTGCAAGCCAAACAAAAACAACTGCTGGACGCCTTCATTCAACTGCTGGCCGGTGCGATTGACGCCAAAAGCCCCTACACCGGCGGTCACTGCCAGCGAGTGCCGGCGCTGACCCTGATGCTCGCCCAGGCCGCAGCGGCCAGCCAGGACCCGGCCTTCAGTGGCTACCAACCCACCGACGATGAATGGGAAGCGCTGCACATCGCGGCTTGGCTACATGATTGCGGCAAGGTCACCACTCCGGAATACGTGGTCGATAAAGCCACGAAGCTGGAAACGCTTTACGACCGTATCCACGAAATCCGTACCCGTTTCGAAGTGCTCAAGCGCGATGTCTGGATCAACTATTGGCAAGCCATGACCCTGGGCGGTGACGAGCAGCACCTGACCGAACTGCGCAACGCCACTCTGGCGGGGCTGGACGATGACTTCGCGTTCGTTGCCCGCTGCAACCTGGGGGGCGAGGCGATGGCCGAGTCCGACCTGCAACGCCTTCACAGCATGGCCCTGCGCACCTGGACCCGAACACTGGATGACCGGCTGGGCGTTTCCTGGGAAGAGAACCGACGCCAGGCGCGAACCCCGGCACCGGCACTGCCGGTCAGCGAACCATTGCTGGCGGACAAACCCGAGCACCTGTTCGAACGACCCGAAGCCGAACTGATTCCGGAAGATAATCCCTGGGGGTTCAAACTCGATGTGCCGCGCTACAAGTACAACAGGGGCGAGCTCTACAACCTGAGCATTGCCCGAGGCACCCTGACCCGCGAGGAGCGTTACATCATCAATCACCACAGGGTGCAGACAATTCTGATGCTCAGCCACCTGCCCTTCCCCGGTCACCTCAACAACGTCGCGGAGATCGCCGGCGGCCACCATGAAAAAATGGACGGCACCGGGTACCCCAAACAATTGAAGCGTGAAGAAATGAGCCTGCCGGCGCGGATGATGGCGATTGCCGATATTTTCGAAGCACTGACCGCCGCCGATCGCCCCTACAAGAAAGCCAAGTCGTTGAACGAAGCGCTGGGCATCATGGCCACCCTGTGCCGGGACGCCCACATCGATCCTGAGTTGTTTGGGCTGTTCATCAACGCACAAATCTATTTGCAGTACGCCGATCGATTCCTCGACCCCCAACAAATCGATGCGGTGGACCCGTCGAGCCTGCTGGTCAAGGCAGGCTTGAGGGCATGATCAGCAGTCGGTCAGGCGCAGGAAAATCGCCGCCAATTGCTCAATACCGGCCTGATCTTCAGCGGTAAAACGCGCCAGTTTCGGGCTATCGAGGTCCAGCACGCCAATCAATCGACCGTCCTTGACGAGCGGCACCACCAGTTCGCTGTTCGACGCGCTGTCGCAAGCGATGTGTCCGGGGAACGCGTGCACGTCCTCGACCAACTGGGTCTGCAAGGTCGTCGCCGCAGCCCCGCATACGCCCCGACCGAATGGAATCCGCACGCAGGCGATCTGCCCTTGAAAAGGGCCGAGTACCAGTTCTTCGTTGCGATTGAGGTAGAACCCAGCCCAGTTCAGGTCATCGAGCAGGTTGTACAGGAACGCCGAGAACTGCGCGGCGTTAGCGATGAAATCCCGCTCGTCCGCCAGCAATGACTCCAATTGCGCCCACAGCATGCCGTAGCCTTCGAGGCCCTGGCCGCTCTTCTGTAAATCGATCATGCCTTGTGCTCCAACAGCTTCAGCCCGACCCAATAGCGGGCAAATTGATACGCGCAACGTCCGTTGCGATTACCCCGGCCCGTGGCCCAGCGCACCGCGAGGATGTCCAGTTCCTCGTCTCGTTGCCACTTAAGGTCCGCCTTGTCGGCCAGTTGACCGATCCAGTGTTCGACGACGTTGAGGAAGTGTTCTTGGGTAAACGGGTAGAACGACAGCCACAATCCGAAACGGTCCGACAGCGCAATCTTGTCTTCCACCGCCTCGCTGGGATGGAGTTCGCCGTCGACCCTTTTCCAGTTTTCGTTATCGCTTTCCTTTTCCGGCACCAGATGGCGACGGTTGGAAGTGGCGTACAGCAAAACGTTATCCGGCGCCTGTTCGAGAGAGCCGTCGAGCACGCTCTTGAGTACGCGATAGTCACCCTCGCCCGACTCGAACGACAGGTCATCGCAGAACAGCACGAAACGCTGGGGCAGCTTGGCGATTTGTTCGACCACTCGCGGCAAGTCTGCCAAGTGATCGCGTTCGATCTCGATCAACCGCAATCCCCCCTTGGCGTGTTCGGCCAGCAAGGCGCGAACCAGCGACGATTTACCGGTGCCGCGCGAGCCCCAGAGCAACGCGTGGTTGGCCGGCATGCCGTCGAGGAACTGTTGGGTATTTCGCCCCAGTTGCTCCAGTTGCCGGTCGACGCCGATCAGGTCGGACAAACGCATGTCAAGGCTGACTTGCAGCGGCAGCATAAAACCGCTGCGCCCCTCGCGCTGCCAGCGTGCAGCCAGGCAGTGGTTCCAGTCGATGACTTGCCGAGGTGCGGGCAGCAGCGGTTCGATACGGGCCAAAACGGCATCGGCGCGTTCAAGAAAAGCATTTAATCGGGAATCCACGTCTTCTCCTCGGGCACGTTCACAGTAATGATGGCGATACAGCGACGAAACACAGCGCTCGGTGTCCGGTTCATCCCTGTGCACAAGGGCTCGCGAGAACATCGGTATCCATGCATGATCGACTATGCTTGAGCAGCGAAGGGAAACGGAAGTGGTTCGACACCCCATGGATATCAAGTTCACCAACCGACTGTCCTACAAGCAAGCCAGGCTTACTGTGCTGGTCGGTTTCATTCTGGGTACGCTGCTCAGTCTGATGCAAATAGGCATCGATTATGCCAGTGAAGACGCCTCCATCAACCGAGAAATCCTGTCTTTACTGGAAATCAGCCATAACCCCGCGTCCCGCATCGCCTACAACATCGATGCCGAACTCGCTCAGGAATTGACCCTGGGCCTGTTGCGCTCGCCGGCGATCACCGGCGCGCAATTGATCGACAACAACAATACCGTGCTGGCCAACGTCAAACGCCCAGGCGTGCAAAGCGGCTATCGGGTGATCAGCGACTTCCTGTTCGGCGCCAACCGGCAGTTCGAAGACCGTCTCTACCTGGATCACTTGCCGACCGAATCCCTCGGCACTCTGCGTCTGGACGTCGATACCTATTCATTCGGCAACCGGTTCCTGCGCCGGGCCGAGGTGACGCTGCTCAATGGCTTCGCCCGCAGCCTGCTGCTGACCGGCATCCTGCTGGCGCTGTTTTATGTGATGCTGACCAAGCCGTTGGTGCGGGTCATCCGTGAACTCAGTATTCGCGACCCGCGCAGCGCGGAGTCGACGTCGCTGGAGTGTCCGACGGACCATGAAAACGATGAAATCGGGGTACTGGTCAAGGTTGCCAATCAACAGTTCGAAAACATCGCCACCGAAATCCAGCAGCGACGCAACGCCGAAAACCGTCTGACCGACTACCTCGGGCAACTGGAGAACATCGTCTCGGCTCGCACGGCGGAACTCAAGGCGATCAACAATCGGCTCAGCCAATCCAATCAGGAGCTGGAGGTCGCCCGCAGCACCGCCCTGGGCATGGCCGACGCGCGCTCGGTGTTCCTGGCCAACATGAGCCACGAGATCCGCACGCCGCTCAACGGCTTGCTGGGGATGATCGCGCTTTCCCTGGACGGTCCGCTCAATGCCGAGCAACAGCAACAGCTGTCCATCGCCCATGACTCGGGCAAAGTACTGGTGGAACTGCTCAACGATATTCTCGATTTGTCGAAGTTCGATGCCGGCCAACTTGAGCTCGAACATATTCCGTTCGACCTCGGCTCGCTGATCGAGGACACCGCCAACCTGCTGTCACAGAACGCCGCGCCGAGCGTCGAGCTGAGCTGCCTGATCGATCCGCATTTTCCGGCACTGGTGCTCGGGGATCCGACCCGGGTCCGACAGATCGTCAGCAACCTGTTATCCAACGCCCTCAAGTTCACCCGTTTCGGTCGGGTCGATGTGCGCCTCTCGACATTCGAGGACGGCGTCAGAATCGAAGTCTGCGACACCGGTATCGGTATCGCCCAGGACGCCCAGGTCAAGATTTTCCAGCCCTTCACCCAGGCGGGTGCCGGCATCACCCGGCAATTCGGCGGGACCGGGTTGGGCCTGGCACTGACCTACAACCTCTGCGAAGTCATGCAAGGGCGCCTCACCATCAGCTCCGAAGCAGGCTTCGGCAGCCAGTTCTGCGCGGATCTGCCGCTGCCCAGCCACACCCGGGCCCTTCCCCCGGCCTCTTTACAAGGCAAGGTCATCGCAATCACCGCCGCGAGCAGCGGTCTGGCAGAACTGTTGAACAGTGTGTTGCCCGGCTGGGGGCTCGACTATCAGCAGCGTTCCATCGATGAATCGTTGCTGGGTCTGAACCCTGATGTACTGATTACCGATTGCCCCGAATGCCTGTTTGGCCTGCGCCCCTCGTGTACAGCCCCCATTCTGCTGGTCACCGCTTACGGCAGTTTCATGCCCAGCGAAGAAGCCGTCGCCCTCGCCCCCTTGCAGCAACAGGCGCGGCCTCTGGCGCGCAACGCGCTGTACCAGACGCTGCGACGAGTCCTGCAGCCGGAACTCAACACGATCAACGATGCCCGGCTCGACACCCTCTCCCCACAACGACGCGGACGCGTGCTGCTGGTGGAGGACAATCCGGTCAACCAATT
This sequence comes from Pseudomonas sp. MDT1-16, assembly GCF_054898115.1. Classification (NCBI taxonomy): domain Bacteria; kingdom Pseudomonadati; phylum Pseudomonadota; class Gammaproteobacteria; order Pseudomonadales; family Pseudomonadaceae; genus Pseudomonas; species Pseudomonas sp. MDT1-16. The sequence goes on along the minus strand of NZ_CM142717.1, from coordinate 1,954,394 downwards.
AGTGGCCAAGGGGATGCTCGGGAAACTCGGATGCGAAGTGATCGTCGCCGGTCACGGTGGCGAGGCGATGGATCAGCTTGAGCAGAGCGAATTCGATCTGGTGCTGATGGACTGCAACATGCCGGTGATGGACGGCTACGAGGCCAGTCGGCAAATCCGTCGCAGCGGGCGCTGGCCACAACTGCCCATCGTCGCCCTGACTGCCAACGCCATGTCCGAAGAGCGCGAACGCTGTCGTGCGGCGGGCATGAGCGATTACCTGGCAAAACCCTTCCGTCGGGAAGAGTTGGCTGCCCTGCTGGACTTGTGGATCCCTAGTACGACAGTGCTTTGATTTGCCCCAACAAGTGATCAAGGCCATCGCGCAGATCATTCAGGCGATCCAGATCCACACCGCTGTCGCACAGCAAGCGGGCCTTGAGCGGCCCGACCTGATCGCGCAAGGCCTTGCCGGTGGGCGACAGGCTCAAGTGCACTTCACGCTCATCCCGCGCCGAGCGCTGACGCTGAACCAGTTGCAGTTGCTCAAGACGCTTGAGCAACGGCGTCAGCGTGCCGGAATCCAGCGTCAGGCGTTCGCCCAACGCCTTGACCGTCGGCTGCTCAGGGGCTGCCTCCTGCCATTCCCACAACACCAGCATCGCCAGGTATTGCGGGTAGGTCAGGCCGAGCTGATCGAGCATCGGCTTGTAGGCGCGGATCACCGCCCGGGAAGCGGCGTACAGTTTGAAGCACAGTTGGCTGTCGAGCTTCAGGGAATCGACTGACAAGGTGTTCATTTGAGCAGGGCTTCGATCTCGCGGCTCAGGTCCTGCGGCTTGGTCGCGGGGGCGAAGCGCTTGACCAGCTGGCCATCCTTGCCGATCAGAAACTTGGTGAAGTTCCACTTGATGCCCTGGGAACCCAGCACACCCGGCGCGCGCTTTTTCAGTTGAACGAACAGCGGATGGGCACCGGCGCCATTGACTTCAATCTTTTTGAACAGCGGAAAACTGACGCCGAAGTTCAACTCGCAGAACTCGGAAATCGCCCCTTCGTTGCCCGGCTCCTGCTTGCCGAACTGATTGCACGGGAACCCAAGCACCACCAGACCTTGATCCTTGTAGGTCTGCCACAACTCTTCAAGGCCTTTGTACTGCGGGGTGAAGCCGCATTTGCTCGCCGTGTTGACCACCAGCACGGCTTTGCCAGCGAAATCCGCCAGGGTTTTTTGCTCACCCTTGATGGTGGTGCAAGGGATGCTCAGCAGGTTGTCGCTCATGATTCGGACTCTAAATGAGGGAAGATGAGACAAACATAGCGAGCAATTGAATTGCGTGCAATTTAATTATCCGATGGGCGATCATCAGATCACCCTCTGGCTTATTTTCCGCGGGGTACCAGGTCCAGGCACACCGAATTGATGCAATAACGCAGACCGGTCGGCGGTGGACCGTCGGGGAACACGTGCCCCAGGTGCGCATCGCATTTGCCGCAGACCACTTCGGTGCGGATCATGCCGTGGCTGACGTCACGGATCTCGACCATGGCGCTGTCGCCGATCGGCGCGTAGAAGCTCGGCCAGCCGCAGCCGGAGTCGAATTTGGTCTTGGAGTCGAACAGTGACTCGTTGCAGCAGATGCAGTGGTAAACGCCGTCAGTTTTGGTGTCGTTAAATTTGCCGGAGAACGGTCGCTCGGTGCCCTTGAGGCGGCAAACGTTGTACTGCTCCGGGTCGAGCATTGCTTTCCATTCTTCCAGGGTTTTTTCCAACTTTTCCATCATCACACCTCAGCAGCTGAAAAAGCCCGATCTGTACCTTTTCCACGGATCGGGCGGCACGTATGATTGCGCCTCGTCATACGCCAGTCTGGCAGCCAGACCGCGCGCATTCAAACGGATTTATGGGTGCTGCCTCTCAAGGCGTCAGGCCTGTGTGAATACGCAGGATTCCCAGCACGGTTGTTCATACGCCGCCTGGATCGTTCATTTTCGGGAACACATTGCCATGCAGGTCAGCAAATCGAACAAGCTCGCCAACGTCTGCTACGACATTCGCGGCCCAGTGCTCAAGCACGCCAAACGCCTGGAAGAGGAAGGCCATCGCATCCTCAAGCTGAACATCGGCAACCCGGCGCCCTTTGGTTTCGAAGCGCCGGATGAAATCCTCCAGGACGTGATCCGCAACCTGCCGACCGCTCAGGGCTACAGCGACTCCAAGGGTCTGTTCAGCGCCCGCAAGGCCGTCATGCAGTACTACCAGCAAAAGCAGGTGGAAGGCGTCGGCATTGAAGACATCTATTTGGGCAACGGCGTTTCCGAGCTGATCGTGATGTCGATGCAGGCCCTGCTCAACAACGGCGACGAAGTGCTGGTGCCGGCCCCGGATTACCCGCTGTGGACCGCCGCGGTGAGCCTGTCGGGCGGCAACCCGGTGCATTACCTGTGCGACGAGCAGGCCAACTGGTGGCCAGATCTGGCGGACATCAAGGCCAAGATCACCCCGAACACCAAAGCTCTGGTGATCATCAACCCGAACAACCCGACCGGCGCGGTGTATTCGAAAGAAGTCCTGCTGGGCATGCTGGAACTGGCCCGTCAGCACAACCTCGTGGTTTTTTCCGACGAAATCTACGACAAGATTCTGTACGACGATGCCGTGCACATCTGCACGGCCTCCCTGGCGCCAGATCTGCTGTGCCTGACGTTTAACGGTCTGTCCAAGTCTTATCGCGTGGCGGGTTTCCGTTCCGGCTGGATCGCCATTTCCGGCCCGAAACACCACGCCCAGAGCTACATCGAAGGCATCGACATGCTGGCGAACATGCGACTGTGTGCCAACGTGCCGAGCCAGCACGCTATCCAGACAGCCCTCGGCGGTTATCAGAGCATCAATGATCTGGTATTACCCCAAGGTCGGCTGCTGGAACAGCGCAACCGTACCTGGGAACTGCTCAACGCCATTCCCGGCGTAAGCTGCGTCAAGCCCATGGGCGCGCTCTATGCGTTCCCACGGATCGACCCGAAAGTCTGCCCGATCCATAACGACGAGAAATTCGTGCTCGACCTGCTGCTGTCGGAGAAGCTGCTGGTGGTTCAAGGCACCGCCTTCAACTGGCCATGGCCGGACCACTTCCGTGTGGTGACCCTGCCGCGTGTGGACGACCTGGACATGGCCATCGGACGGATTGGCAACTTCCTCAAGTCCTATCGCCAGTAAGCGGCCTGTCACCGTGCGACGCTTGCGCACGTCGCACGGTGATTGATTCAGCAACATATCTTTGCGCCCTGCCGAACATCGCTTCTTCAATTGCTGGCTGATGACTCGTTGCGCGCTCGCGTCTAACAAAGACGGGGCCTGCGACGTGAAATGACTGACAAACACTTCCCCTATCGACGTCGGAAATGCCCTTCAAATAGCTAGGCTGTTGCCGTAGGACACAGTTTGAAATAGTCACCCGGTTGAATAGCCCGGTTCAGCACCTTATATACCCCGCAGTACGCTACATCTTTAGCATGAGGAGATTTCTACAACCATGATGCGCATCCTGCTGTTTTTGGCCACTAACCTGGCGGTCGTGCTGATTGCCAGCATCACCCTGAGCCTTTTCGGCTTCAACGGGTTCATGGCGGCCAACGGGGTTGATCTCAACCTCAATCAGCTGCTGATTTTCTGTGCGGTCTTTGGTTTCGCCGGTTCGCTGTTCTCGCTGTTCATCTCCAAGTGGATGGCGAAGATGAGCACCAGCACCCAAATCATCAGCCAGCCGCGCACACGCCACGAGCAATGGCTGCTGCAAACCGTCGAGCAATTGTCCCGGGAAGCCGGGATCAAGATGCCCGAAGTCGGTATTTTCCCGGCCTATGAGGCGAACGCCTTCGCCACCGGCTGGAACAAGAACGACGCATTGGTCGCGGTCAGCCAGGGCCTGCTCGAGCGCTTCTCGCCGGATGAAGTGAAAGCCGTTCTGGCCCACGAAATTGGCCACGTAGCCAATGGCGACATGGTCACCCTGGCCCTGATCCAGGGCGTGGTGAATACCTTCGTGATGTTCTTTGCGCGGATCATCGGCAACTTTGTCGACAAGGTGATCTTCAAGAACGAAGAAGGCCAGGGCATTGCCTACTACGTGGCGACCATCTTCGCCGAACTGGTCCTGGGCATTCTGGCCAGCTCCATCGTCATGTGGTTCTCGCGCAAACGTGAGTTCCGTGCCGACGAAGCCGGTGCACGCCTGGCGGGCACCAACGCGATGATTGGCGCCCTGCAGCGCCTGCGTGCGGAACAGGGTCTGCCGGTGCACATGCCGGACACCTTGAATGCTTTCGGCATTAACGGTGGCATCAAACAGGGGTTCGCCCGCATGTTCATGAGCCACCCGCCGCTGGAAGAGCGCATCGACGCATTGCGTCGTCGGGGCTGATAGTTCTGCGGTGACAAAAAAAGGGGCGATCATCTGATCACCCCTTTTTTATGCCTTGCTGTTCCATCAACTCATCAGGCGATACACCCGCTCTTCAAGCCGCGTGACTCCGCTCTCGATAAACTTCCAGCTCTCGCCCAGAACGTCCTGATCCTCCAGAATCTTCAGCTCCCACGTCGCCCCGAACAACCGTTGCACTTCGTCATCCAACACTGCAAAGGGCGGTCCGTCCATTTGCGGCTGGTCGTAGTCCAGAGTAATCAGCAGCCCCTGCGAATCCTTCGGCAAAATTCGCTTCAGATGCTCGGCGTATTGATCGCGCATTTTAGGCGGCAGGGCGATCAACGCAGCGCGGTCGTACAGCGCACTGCAATCGGCGACATCGCCGGCAGTCAACGCGAAGAAATCACCACACCAGATCTCGATCGAGCCCGCCCGATAGACAGTGAAGGGGCCTTGGTCGCTGACGTCCGGATCAAATTGATGCTCGTGGAAAAAGTCTTCCACCGCTTTTTCCGACAACTCGACGCCCAACACTTCGTGACCGCATTTCGCCAGCCACAGCAGATCCAGACTTTTCCCACATAACGGCACCAGTACGCGCGCGCCCTCTTCCAGGCCCAGTTGCGGCCAGTACCGTTGCAGATATGGATTTACTTCCGGCAGGTGAAAGCCGATCTGATTCGACGTCCACCGCTTGTGCCAAAACTCCGGCTGCATAATTAATCCCGAAAATTCGATCAATAGACTCTAAAACTTATATTAGATTTAGATCAATGATCTGACTGAAGATGATGCCATCTTACGCCTCAGGAGCTCATTCATGTTCCCCAGCCTGTACATATCCCATGGCTCGCCCATGTTGGCACTGGAACCGGGCGCCAGCGGGCCCGCCCTCGCTCGCTTGGCCGCAGAATTGCCGAAACCCAGGGCCATCATCGTTGTTTCCGCGCATTGGGAAAGTAGTGAATTGCTCGTCAGCGGCAATCCCCAACCCGAAACCTGGCATGACTTCGGCGGATTTCCACAGGCGTTGTTCGACGTGCAATACCCGGCGCCCGGTGATCCACAATTGGCCGCAGAAGTTGTCGAACTGCTGAAGAGCGATGGCCTGCCCGCACGCATCGATGCCAAACGGCCGTTCGACCATGGTGTCTGGGTGCCTTTGTCGTTGATGTATCCACAAGCTGATATCCCCGTGGTGCAAGTCTCGCTCCCCACCCGTGGCGGCCCGACCCTGCAAACCCGCGTCGGCCATGCGCTGGCCAGTCTGCGCGAACATGGCGTGCTGTTGATCGGTTCCGGCAGCATCACCCACAACCTGCGCGAACTGGACTGGCACGCAGGCCCGGAAAGCGTCGAACCCTGGGCCCAGGCATTTCGCGACTGGATGATCGAAAAACTCGCTGCCAACGACGAAACCGCGTTGCACGACTACCGTCAGCAAGCACCGAATGCCGCGCGCAACCATCCGAGTGATGAACATCTGCTGCCTTTGTATTTTGCCCGTGGCGCCGGAGGAAACTTCAGCGTGACTCACAAGGGATTCACCATGGGCGCCCTGGGCATGGACATTTACCGCTTCGGATAAAGAAAGGAGCGTCCTGCGGCGGCCAGGTTCAGACCACATCAACCCCGACATGAATTGCATCATGCCGCCAAAACTCCAGATCACAATCGATCAGCCGTTCATGCTGATCGTAGTTGACCCGCGCAATCCGTAATCCCGGGCTCCCCACTGTCACCCGCAAGGCCGCCGCCGCATCCACCGACAACGCCGTCGGCACAATCTCGAAGCGCACCCGCCCGTAGTGCAAATCGTAATGCCGCGCGTACAGCTCGGTAATCGACTGATTCAAATCAAACTCCAGAATCCCCGGGAAAAACTGCGGATTCAAATAGTGCTCCACGTACAACACCAGCCGCTCATCAATCCGCCGCGCCCGGCAAATCTGAATCACGCTCGACAACGCCGGCAACTGCAACCAGGCACAGACCGCCGCCGACGCCGGTTGCAACCGCGCTGAAATCACCTCGGTGGACGGCACACGCCCCTGTGCACTGACCATCGCGTGAAAATGACTGCGCTGCATCAGGTTATACGCCAGGCGCGGTGGCGACACGAACCAGCCACGGCGCTCCTCCCGATAAATCTGCCCCTGGGCTTCCAACTGCAACAACGCTTCACGCACGGTGATTCGCGTGGTACCGAACAACTCACTGAGTTTACGCTCGGCCGGCAGTTTGCTACCGGGCGCCAACAGGCCATGGTCAAGCTGTTCCTGCAGAACCTGCCCGATCGCTGTCACCGCTTTGGTTGTCTCGATGCGCATCAACGTTACCTATCTGGACTAGACCAGCACTGTTTCGGGGCGGAACCGCGATTCAATCGGCTCCCATCAACTCTCTGCAAGCCTAGGCACTGCTTATGACTGACAGATGACAAAGGCGCCGAACGGTTGATCCAGACACCTGCAATTTCATGGCCAAGTCCTTTCATATCAGCTCTTTAGCCATGGTCTACGCTTACCCCGGAGCCTGAGCATTCCAGTACAGAACATAGAGGTAGACCGGTCGTCGACATCAAAATGTCATCCAACCGGCCTAAATTGGCTCAGGTATTGCTGACCTAGACCAACACAACCGCAATCGCAGCGTTGAAAACGCCCAAAGGAGCTTCGGATGAAAAAGCTTTTCCTGGCATCACTGTTAGGCTCGACCATTGCCATGTGCACCGCCGCCATGGCCGCTGATACCGACTTGAAAACTCTGGAAGCCGCTGCGAAAGCGGAAGGTGAGGTCAACAGTGTCGGCATGCCCGATAACTGGGCCAACTGGAAAGGCACCTGGGATGACCTGGCCAAGAACTACGGCTTGAAGCACATCGACACCGACATGAGCTCGGCCCAGGAAATCGCCAAGTTCAAAGCTGAAAAAGACAACGCCACGGCTGACATCGGTGACGTCGGCGCAGCCTTCGGCCCGATCGCGGTCAAGCAAGATGTGGTGCAACCTTACAAACCCTCTACTTGGGATCAGATTCCAGATTGGGCCAAGGACAAGGACGGCAATTGGGCGCTGGCCTATACCGGCACCATCGCGTTTATCGTCAACAAGAAGCTGCTGCACGGTTCCGAAGCCCCGACCAAGTGGGCTGATCTGAAAACCGGTAAATACAAGGTTTCCATCGGTGACGTGAGTACCGCCGCCCAGGCCGCCAACGGCGTACTGGCCGCAGCACTGGCCAACGGTGGCGACGAAAAGAACCTGCAACCAGCGCTGTTGCTGTTCGCAGATATCGCCAAACAAGGACGCCTGTCCATGGCCAACCCGACCATCGCCACGATGGAAAAGGGTGAAATCGAAGTCGGCGTGGTCTGGGACTTCAACGGCCTGAGCTACAAGGCCAAGATGGCGAATCCGGATGATTACGTGGTGCTGATTCCATCCGATGGCTCGGTGATTTCCGGTTACACCACCATCATCAACAAATACGCGAAAAACCCGAACGCCGCCAAGCTGACCCGCGAATACATCTTCAGCGATGCCGGTCAGATCAACCTGGCGCGCGGCAACGCCCGTCCGATCCGCGCCGACCACGTCAAATTGCCGGATGACGTCAAGGCCCAACTGCTGCCTAACGAGCAGTACAAAAAGGTCACGCCGATCAAAGACGCAGATGCGTGGGAAAAGACCTCCAAGGCGCTGCCTCAGAAGTGGAACGAAGAAGTCATCGTCGAGATGAAGTGATGCCGTGCTTCTTGTAGGAGCGAGGCTTGCCCGCGAAGAGGGACTGACATTCAACATTGATGTTGGCTGAAAGTCCGCTTTCGCGAGCAAGCTTCGCTCCTACAAGTTTCGCTGAAATCTAATGTTTTACGGAGTCATCGCCCCTATGAAGCACAACGTCATCCTTGTCGTGCTCGACGGCCTCAATTACGAAGTCGCGCGTCACGCCATGGGGCACCTGCAGGCTTATGTTGGCGCAGGACGCGCGTCGCTCTACAAACTGGAGTGCGAACTGCCGGCCCTGTCCCGACCGCTTTACGAATGCATCCTCACCGGCGTCCCGCCCATCGAGAGCGGCATCGTCCACAATAACGTCTCGCGCCTGTCCAACCAGCGCAGCATCTATCACTACGCCCGTGATGCCGGCCTTACAACCGCCGCCGCGGCCTATCACTGGGTCAGCGAGCTGTATAACAATTCGCCCTTCGTTGCCGCACGGGATCGTCACACCGACAACCCCGACCTGCCGATCCAGCACGGCCATTTCTACTGGAACGATCACTACCCGGACTCGCACCTGTTCGCCGACGCCGAGAATCTGCGCCTGCGTCATGCGCCGAATTTTTTACTGGTCCACCCCATGAACATCGACGACGCCGGGCACAAGCACGGTCTCGACACCCCGCAATACCGCAACAGCGCCCGCTCGGCGGACATTATTCTGGCCGACTACCTGCAAACCTGGCTCGACGCCGGCTATCAGGTGCTGGTGACGGCCGACCACGGGATGAACAACGACCGTTCCCACAATGGCCTGCTGGCCGAAGAGCGCGAAGTACCGCTATTCGTTCTGGGAGATGCCTTCAGTTTCAACGCCGACGCCGCACCGAAACAGACTGAAATATGCGGCACCGTCTGCGAATTGCTGGGTGTGACCCACGACAAACCTGTCTGCCGGGAATTGCTCAAGTGAACGCCATGACGCGCGGCAAATGGCTGGCAGCCTTGTGCCTGGTGCCTTTCGCACTGTTCTTTATCGTGTTCGAGATCGCCCCCCTCGTCTGGGTGATGATCAACAGCCTGCAATCGGAAGAGTTCGGCTGGGGCCTGGCGAACTTCACCAAGATCTTCAATTCGAAGTTCTATTTGCAAGCGATCCAGTACAGCCTCGAGATCAGTTTCTGGTCCAGCGTGTTCGGCATCATCATCGCCGTACTCGGCGCCTACTCCTTACGCCGGGTCGACTCGAAACTGCGCAACTTCGTCAACGCCTTCGCCAACATGACCAGCAACTTCGCCGGCGTGCCCCTGGCTTTCGCGTTCATCATCCTGCTGGGCTTCAACGGCAGCTTCACCATTTTGCTCAAGCAGGCAGGGATCATTCAGGACTTCAACCTGTACTCGAAAACCGGGCTGATCATTCTTTACACCTACTTCCAGATTCCATTGGGCGTGCTGCTGCTCTACCCGGCCTTCGATGCCTTGCGCGAAGACTGGCGTGAGTCCGCCCAATTGCTCGGCGCCAACGGCTGGCAGTTCTGGCGGCACATCGGTTTGCCGGTGCTGACGCCTGCGCTGCTCGGTACCTTCGTGATCCTGCTGGCCAACGCCCTGGGTGCGTACGCCACGGTGTACGCCCTGACTACCGGCAACTTCAACGTGCTGCCGATCCGCATTGCGGCAATGGTGTCCGGCGATATTTCCCTGGACCCGAACCTGGCCAGTGCCCTGGCCGTGGTGCTGGTGGCGTTGATGACCCTGGTGACCATCGTGCATCAGCTGCTGTTGAAGAGGAGCTACCATGTCTCGCGCTGAACTGGGCCCCATCGGTGTCTATCACCGGGTAGTGGTGTACTTGCTGTTTGCCATTCTGTTGTTGCCGTTGCTCGGGACGCTGATCTACTCGATCGCCAGCAGTTGGTCTGCGACCATTCTGCCCAGTGGCTTTACCTTCAAGTGGTACATCCAGCTGTGGAGCGATCCGCGCTTTCTGCATGCCTTCGGGCAGTCGCTGCTGGTTTGCGTCGGCGCGTTGATTCTGTCGGTGGTGCTGATTCTGCCGTTGCTGTTCGTGGTGCATTACCACTTCCCCAAACTCGATGCGCTGATGAACATCCTGATCCTGCTGCCCTTCGCGGTGCCGCCGGTGGTGTCGTCGGTGGGGCTGTTGCAGCTCTATGGTTCCGGGCCGTTTGCGATGGTCGGTACGCCGTGGATTCTGATTGGCTGCTACTTCACCATCGCGCTGCCGTTCATGTACCGGGCGATCACCAACAACCTGCAAGCGATCAACCTGCGCGACCTGATGGACTCCGCTCAGTTGCTTGGGGCCAGCACCTGGCAAGCCGCGTTCCTGGTGGTGTTGCCGAACCTGCGCAAGGGCCTGATGGTGGCGTTGCTGCTGTCGTTCTCGTTCCTGTTCGGTGAGTTCGTCTTCGCCAACATCCTGGTCGGCACCCGCTACGAAACCCTGCAGGTCTACCTCAACAACATGCGTAACAGCAGCGGCCACTTCACCAGTGCGCTGGTGATCTCCTACTTCTTCTTTGTGCTGGTTCTGACCTGGGCGGCCAATATTTTGAACAAGGACAAAAGCGAATGAGCTATGTCAGCGTCCAACACCTGCAAAAAAACTATTCGGGCACCACCGTATTCAGCGACATCAACTGCGAAATCCAGAAGGGTGAGTTCGTCACCCTCCTCGGCCCGTCCGGTTGCGGCAAGTCGACGCTACTGCGTTGCATCGCCGGGCTGACCTCGGTGGATGGTGGCAAGATCCTGCTCGATGGCGCCGACCTTGTGCCGTTGAGCCCGCAGAAACGCGGGATCGGCATGGTGTTTCAGAGCTACGCGCTGTTCCCCAACATGACCGTGGAGCAGAACGTCGCTTTTGGTTTACGCATGCAGAAGGTCAACGCCGACGACAGCCATAAGCGTGTTGCCGAAGTGCTGAAACTGGTGGAACTCAACGATTTCGCCGCGCGCTATCCACATCAACTGTCCGGCGGCCAATGCCAGCGAGTCGCCCTCGCCCGATCGTTGGTGACCCGACCACGTCTGTTGTTGCTGGATGAACCGCTGTCGGCCCTCGATGCGCGGATTCGCAAGCACTTGCGCGAACAGATCCGTCAGATCCAGCGTGAACTCGGCTTGACCACGATCTTCGTCACTCACGATCAGGAAGAAGCCCTGACGATGTCCGACCGGATTTTCTTGATGAATCAGGGAAAAATCGTACAAAGCGGCGACGCCCAGACCCTTTACACCGCACCCATCGATTTCTTTGCCGCAGGTTTCATCGGCAACTACAACCTGCTGGACGCCGACAGCGCCACAAAACTGCTGCAGCGACCCATTACCCAGCGCATCGCGATTCGCCCGGAAGCCATCGAGCTGAGCCTGAACGGCGAACTCGACGCGCAAATCCGCAGCCACAGCCTGTTGGGCAACGTGATTCGCTACCGGGTTGAAGCCCGGGGCGTGGAATTGGTGGTGGATGTGCTGAACCGCTCGGCGGCCGATCTGCATCCCGATGGTCAGCGTCTGGCGCTTTCCATCGATCCGACGGCCCTCTGTGAGGTAGCCTGATGCCTTTGCTGATGTTGAAGAGAGAACCGCACTGATGGCCCTGGCAATTTTTGATTTGGACGAAACCCTGATCCACGGTGACTGCGCCACCCTTTGGAGCGAGCAAATGGGCCGCCTGGGCTGGGTCGATCCCGAGTCGTTCATGCGTCAGAACAACGAACTGATGGATGCCTACAGCCACGGCAAGCTGCGGATGGAGGAGTACATGACTTTCAGCCTTGAGCCGATGATCGGGCGCACACCGCAAGAGGTCGACCATTTGGTAGGGCCTTGGGTGGAAGACTTCATCGAGCCGATCATTTTCAGTGACGCCACCAAAGCGATTGCAGCCCATCGCAAGGCCGGCGACCGGATTTTGGTGATTTCGGCGTCGGGCACGCACTTGGTGAGGCCGATTGCCGATCGCTTGGGCATTGACGAGATTCTTGGCATCGAGCTGGAAGTCGCGCACGGCGTTTATAGCGGCCACACCGTCGGCACGCTGACCTACCGCGAAGGCAAGATCACGCGCTTGCTGGAATGGCTGGATGCTGAAGAGGAAAACCTTGAGGGCGCGAGTTTCTATTCGGATTCACGCAACGATTTGCCGCTGCTGCTGAAAGTGGATTTCCCGCACGTGGTGAATCCGGATCCAGTGTTGCTTGAGCACGCCGAAAAAGCAGGCTGGCCGATCCATCTCTGGAAATAATCCCCCTTCCCCACTGATCGTCCCACGCTCTGCGTGGGACGATCTAAGTCAGCCGGAAATCAGGTCAGGCTTTCGTCGATCACCAACACCAACTTCCCCGCCACCTTGTTGGTCGCCAACTCAGCAAACGCCGCTTCGGCATCCTTGATCGGGAAGGTCTTGGCCAGTTGCGGACTCAAACGCCCTTCGGCAAACAGCGGCCAGACATGCTGGCTCAGATCACTGAACAAATCCGCCTTGAACTGATCGTCGCGACTGCGCAAGGTCGAACCCAGCAATTGCACGCGCTTGGCCAGCACCTGCGCCAGATCCAGCTTCGCCTCACGTCCGCCCATCAGGCCAATCAACACCCAACGACCGTCGCGGGCCAGCAGTTTCAGATTCAACGTCGCGTAGTTACCGCCGACCGGATCAAGGATCACATCGAACGGCCCCAGATCGCCCAAGCTGTCCAGATCCCCGTTGCGCACTACCCCGCCTTGTGCGCCCAGCGCTTCGCAGTAAGCCAAACGCTCGGCGGAACCGACGCTGACCCAGCACGGGTTACCAAACGCCTTGCACAGCTGAATGGCAGCTGAACCGATTCCACTTGCTCCGGCGTGCAGGAGAACTTTCTCACCTGGCTTGAGCGCAGCCAATTGAAACAAATTCAGCCAAACGGTCGCATACACTTCCGGCAGCGCTGCTGCCTCAGCCAGAGACAAACCTTCGGGAACCGGTAACACATGCCGTCCGTCGACAACTACCTCCTCGGCCATCCCACCCCCGGCCAGCAAGGCGCAGACCCGGTCCCCGAGCTGCCAGGACGAACCCGGCCCCACCTCGCTAATCACCCCCGAACACTCAAGACCCAGTACCTGACTGGCTCCCGGCGGTGGCGGATAAAGACCCGCCGCCTGTAACAAATCGGCTCGATTGAGACCCGCAGCCGCCACTCGAATCCGAACTTGTCCTACATCGCATGTAGGACTGGGCTCTTCCACCCACGCCACTTGACCTTCAACGCCTTGCAATGCTTTCACAGTGCCTCCATAGTGAGTCTGGACTGAGCCCGTAGCTGTAGCGCCGGGCTTTCTTGCATTTTTTGACCGGCCCTTTGTGGAACCGGCGACTTCAAAGACGGCCTAATATGCGTGATCAATTGTCCCCGCGTCGAATCAGCATGAAGCATTTTTTCCCCAGCACCGCCCTAGCTCTATTCATTGGTATCGGCCTGTTGCCGATGTCGACCAATTCGTTTGCAGCCAATAGCTGGGACAAGCTTCAGCCTGATCGTGACGAAGTAATCGCCAGCCTGAACGTCGTCGAGTTGCTAAAGCGCCATCACTACAGCAAACCACCTCTCGATGATGCGCGCTCCGTGATCATCTATGACAGCTACCTCAAGTTGCTGGATCCATCGCGCAGCTACTTCATGGCCAGCGACATTGCCGAATTCGACAAGTGGAAAACCCAGTTTGACGACTTCCTCAAAAGCGGCGACCTGAACGCCGGGTTCACCATCTACAAGCGCTACCTGGACCGCGTCAAAGCGCGTCTGGACTTCGCCCTTGCCGAGCTGAACAAAGGCGTCGACAAGATCGACTTCACGACCAAGGAAACCTTGCTGATCGATCGCAAGGACGCCCCTTGGCTCAAGTCCACAGCAGAACTCGACGACCTGTGGCGCAAACGCGTCAAGGACGAAGTGCTGCGGATGAAGATTGCCGGCAAAGAGCCCAAGCAGATTCAGGAAACCCTGACCAAGCGTTACAAGAATCAATTGGCGCGCCTGGACCAGACCCGTCCGGAAGACATCTTCCAGGCGTACATCAATACCTTCGCCATGTCCTACGACCCGCACACCAACTATCTGTCGCCGGATAACGCGGAGAACTTCGACATCAACATGAGCCTGTCCCTCGAGGGCATCGGCGCCGTGTTGCAGAGCGACAACGACCAGGTGAAAGTCGTGCGTCTGGTGCCGGCAGGCCCGGCCGACAAGACCAAGCAAGTCGCACCGGCTGACAAGATCATCGGCGTTGCCCAGGGCAACAAAGAAATGGTCGATGTGGTCGGCTGGCGTCTGGACGAAGTGGTCAAGCTGATCCGTGGGCCGAAAGGCACCGTGGTGCGTCTGGAAGTGATCCCGGCCAGTAACGCGCCGAACGACCAGACCACCAAGATCGTCCCGATCACCCGCGAAGCAGTGAAGCTTGAAGACCAGGCTGTGAAGAAGTCGGTCCTCAACCTGAAACAGGATGGCAAGGACTACAAGCTCGGCGTCATCGAGATCCCGGCCTTCTACCTGGACTTCAAGGCCTTCCGTGCTGGCGATCCGGACTACAAGAGCACCACTCGCGACGTCAAGAAGCTGCTGACCGAGTTGCAGAAAGACAAAGTTGACGGCGTAGTCATCGACCTGCGCAACAACGGCGGTGGTTCCCTGCAGGAAGCCACAGAGCTGACCAGTCTGTTTATCGACAAAGGTCCGACCGTTCTCGTACGTAATGCCGATGGCCGGGTCGATGTGCTGGAAGATGAAAACCCGGGCGCCTTCTACAAAGGGCCAATGGCGTTGCTGGTCAACCGCTTGTCCGCCTCGGCTTCGGAGATTTTTGCCGGCGCCATGCAGGACTACCACCGCGCATTGATCATCGGCGGCCAGACCTTCGGTAAAGGCACCGTGCAGACCATTCAGCCGCTGAACCATGGCGAACTGAAACTGACCCTGGCCAAGTTCTACCGGGTTTCCGGCCAGAGCACCCAGCATCAGGGCGTACTGCCGGACATCGATTACCCATCGATCATCGACACCAAGGAAATCGGCGAAAGCGCACTGCCTGAAGCCATGCCGTGGGACACCATCCGTGCGGCCATCAAGCCTGCGGTTGACCCGTTCAAGCCGTACATCTCGCAGCTTAAATCCGAGCATGACGTACGCTCGACCAAAGACGCGGAGTTCGTGTTCATCCGCGACAAACTGGCCTTGGCGCAGAAACTGATGGCGGAAAAAACCGTCAGCCTCAATGAAGCTGATCGTCGTGCCCAACACGCCGATATCGAAGCCAAGCAACTTGCCATGGAAAACATTCGTCGCAAGGCCAAGGGTGAAGAGCCGCTCAAAGAGCTGAAGAAAGAAGACGAAGACGCGATCGCGGCCGAGCCAGACAAGACCAAACCAGAAGACGATGCTTATCTGAGCGAGACCGGGCGGATTCTGTTGGACTACCTGAAACTCAACACCGCGGTAGCCAAGCACTAAGTTGTTACAAGCAAGATGATGGCAATTTAATACTGATGCTCCCCGGAGCGTCATCAAACAGTCATCATTCTGTCGTGAAATACAGGACTGGGAGCCCTCTTTAAATCAAGAGTGTGCTCCCAGTCCTTTTTTTATCGCCAGAGATCGCCATGACCACTACCGAACAGCTGAGTGCCTTGAGTTCCATACTGGCTCAAAGCGGTTTGCACAGCCTGTTCCAGCCGATCATTTGCCTCTCTGAACGACGCATTCTCGGTTACGAAGCACTCAGTCGCGGCCCCTCCAACAGTCCGCTGCACTCCCCCATCGCACTGTTCGCCGTCGCCCGGCAGGCTGGCCGCCTGAGCGAACTGGAGATCGCTTGCCGTCAAAGCGCTTGCCGCCGCTTCAACGAACAACAACTGCCCGGCAAGCTGTTCCTCAACGTTTCCCCGGAATCCTTGCTCGAAGCCGCTCACCAACCCGGTCGCACCCTGCAACTGCTGCAGGATTTCGGCATACCGCCGAGTCAGGTGGTGATCGAACTGACTGAACAGACCCCGACCGACGATTTCGAGCTGCTGCAAACCGCGCTGCATCACTATCGAGCGATGGGGTTTTCCATTGCTCTGGATGATCTGGGTGCAGGCTACTCGAGCTTGCGGCTCTGGTCCGAATTGCGTCCGGACTACGTGAAGATTGATCGACACTTCATCGATGGCATTCACCAGGACGCCCTCAAGCGCGAATTCGTTGGCTCTATCCTGCAAATCGCCAAGGCGTCGCGGGCGCAAGTGATCGCCGAAGGCATCGAGCTGCCGGAAGAACTCGCGGTGTTGACCGAGATGGGCGTTGACCTGGTTCAGGGTTATTTGCTCTGTCGGCCTCAAGAGCAACCGCCTCGGGATGCCCGAGCGATGATGCCAAAACATGACAGCTCCGCCGTGGCGCTGAATGACGAAGGCAGCGACCTCAGCGCACTGCTCAACGATCAACCGGCCGTGGCCCGCGACACCCCGACCGCCACAGTGCTGGAAGCCTTCCGCCGCCAAGCCAACCTGAACTCACTGGCGGTGCTCGACGAGCAAGGCCACCCTTGCGGCATCGTCCATCGGCATTCGCTCTCGGACGCGTTGCTGAAGCCCTTTGCCACCGACCTGTTCGCCCGCAAGCCGATCAGCCGGTTAATGAGCGACGACTTTCTCGCCGTTGAGATGAGCCAGTCGTTGCAACAAGTGAGTCGCCTGATCACCAGCCGCGCGCGGCAGCGCATCGAAGAAGACTTCATCATCACCCTCAATGGCGGTTATCTGGGGTTGGGCCGGGTTATCGATGTGCTCAAACTGATTACCGAACTGAAAATCCAGCAAGCCCGCTACGCCAACCCGCTGACCCTGCTGCCGGGAAACGTGCCGATCCAGCAATGCCTGACACGGCTGCTTCAACAGCAACGGGAATCGGTGATCTGCTACGTGGACATCGACAGTTTCAAACCCTTCAACGACATCTACGGCTACGGCCGTGGGGACGAAGTCCTCCTGTGCCTGGCGCAATGCCTGAATGATCGCGTCGACCCTTCCCGCGACTTCGTCGGGCATATCGGCGGCGACGACTTTCTGCTGGTGCTCGGCCCGGAAGACTGGCGCAAACGTTTGAACCAGTTGCTGGACGACTTCCAGAGCCAGTGCCGACGTTTCTACCGCAGCGAACACCTGGAAGCTGGCTGCTTCATCGCCCCAAACCGTCAGGGTGTGCGTCAGGAGTTTGCGTTGTTGTCACTGTCGATCGGCGTGGTGCATTTACATCCACAGGCCTGTGGACACCTCGATGCAAGCCAATTGGCGGAGATGGCCTCGCAAGCCAAGCACCATGCGAAGAATGTGCCGGGGTATAGCGTGCATGTGATTGATAGTTTGGCGATGCCTGAAGCTGAGGAAGCGTTGGTTGCCGGGCATCGGTGAACTGATCGTTCCCACGCTCTGGGAATGCCTCCAGGGACGCTCCGCGTTCCAGCCCCACCGCTGGTGTCCAGCCTGACACTGATGTGACGCAGAGCGTCACGGGCTGCATTCCCACGCAGAGCGTGGGAACGATCATCAAGCGAGGATTCGGTAGCTGGCCGCGTCGGCCAAGACATCGAGCGGTACGCGGGTATCAACGAACAGGGTGGCCATGTCGTTGCAGTTGCTGGTCAACGCCATGAAACGTTTTTCGGGGTGGGGGATTGGTTTTTCGTAGGGTGGATCGGGATGAAGTGTTGGCATTTGAAACCTTCCGATGAAAATAGGAGCTGCCAAAAGCCTTCCCACAGGCTTGGGTGGCAGCTATACGCGGGGTAGGAATACCGAGCATCGGAAACTCGACCACGCCGAAGCGTGCCCGCGCACAGCCGCCGCAACAGATCTTACGTACGCACATTAACGGCCGCAAATCAGGTTTCGAACGCTAATGCGTTACCGATGCTAATACCGGGTTCCTACACCCCATCACTGAATTCCAATGACCAGCAAAGGCTATCGATTGAACTCATTCAGCACCAGTTCATGGAAACCGCTACAACTTGAAGGAACCTTCCGACGACGTTGCCCGGAAATTTCGCACCTCAATTAGAACGCCACATCAATTCGCTCCACCTTGAGTTTTACGAATTTTTCATTGAGTTCTGGAAAGTCGTAGTGGATTTCCTGATCCGTAAAGTCAACGAAGGATCGGAAAATACTTCCATCCAGATACCCGTACAGGGTGCATGAGAACCCGTCGCCCGTCATTTCAATCGGCGTGCCAGTTGTTTTTTCTATGGCGACAATAAAATCGTCATCAGGAAGGACGATTTCGAATTCCACTTCGTAGGATTCTCCCACTTCGATTTTTTCAGGACAGTGGCTCGCAAAGCATTTAACTTTTACACCGTTAACGAGCAATAAAATCTCTTCTTCGACGATTTGATCTACTGCCAGTAAAACCGCAGCATACTTATTAGTCATTCGTGGGCCTCAATACTTTGTCGTGAGAATCACCATTTATAGTTCTCCAAAATTCTTTTCCACTCTTCGTATGCAAAGTCGTTATTTCCTGCTTATTGTTTGTGCCCACAAACGCGAATTTAGTCTCCCCTCTTCGATTATTTCCCATTAACTGCAAATATCCCGCGCGAATCTCGCCTTTATATTGGTACTCCACACGAGTACCTTTATTCATAACATCACGAGCTATTAGCAAATACTCCTCCCTGCTCATAGCCTTAAATTCTGCGCCATGTTTTTCATAATGCCCAACAAGCTTTTCTTCGCTACCAAAATCCTGAGGGCGTGATTTCGGCTGTGGGACCTTTGGCTCACCTTGTGCGACCGTGGCGCCGGCAACTTCATCCGGCGCCTGACACCCTGGCTTATTCGGCGGCGGACAATTCCCGCTCAACCCCAACGGATCAATCCACCCCGTCGGATTCGGCGTGTATTGATACTGGTTCAGCCCGCCCGCCAACTTGATCGGGTCCGGCGTCAGGTACCGACCCACCTGCGGATCATAGTACCGATGCCGGTTGTAATGCAGGCCGCTCTCGGCATCAAAGTACTGCCCTTGAAACCGCAACGGCTGCTCGAGCTGTTCTCCCCCACCGAACGCCAGGCGCGTGACCTTGCCGTAGGCGTTGTATTTCGCCGACCAGACGATCTCGCCACCAAAATCGGTCAGTTCCTGCGGCGTGCCGAGGTGATCGAGTTGGTAATAGAACGGGCAGGCGTGGCGCGGGCCTTTGCCGTCGAGCATGGCCAGTGGGCGGAAGCTGCCCGGTTCGTAGACGTAGCTGCGGTAGTGCTCGCGGCTGCTTTCGGCGGCGAGGTTGTCGCCCTGCCAGAAGAACTCGGTGGTGTGGCCATCGACGGTTTTGGCGATGCGGCGGCCGAAGGCGTCGTAGCGGTAGCTTGAGCAACGACCGTCCGGGGTGGTGACGCCGATCAAGCGGTGTTGGCAGTCGTAGCGGTATTCGGTGACGAGTTTTTGCGCGGTGCCGCGGCGTTCGCGGATCAGGTTGCCGAAGGCGTCGTGGTCGTAGTGGCGGTCTCCCTGCATGAGCAGGCGATTGCCTTTGACGGTCGCGGCACCGGGACGGTCCTGCATCAGCAGGTTGCCGGCGGGGTCGTGGGCGAAGTTTTCCGGTGGGTCGTCGCGGGTGTGGCGCACGCGGGTCAGTTGGTTGAGTGGGTCGTACTGATAGCTGCGCTGGCCGTGACGGGTGTCGGCGATGCTGTCGAGGTTGCCGTTGGCGCTGTAGGCATAGTCGCGGCGATACAGCGCTTGTTGCTGATGGCTGACGGCGTGGGCCTTCAGGCGGCCCTGATCGTCGTAGGCATATTCGCTGAGCAACAGGCCTTGCTGGCGTTGCTGTTCGCGGCCGAAGGCGAATTGGTGGCTGGTGAGTCGCGCACCGTTGAGGTCGATGGCGGTCAGCGCACCACCCTTGGCGTGGTGGTAATCGAGTTTGCTGCCGTCCGGCAGGCGCAGGCGATTGAGTTGACCGCAGGCGTCGTAGCCATAACGCAACGTGCCCCAGCCCTGATGCTCGGTGATCAGGCGGTCCTGCTGGTCGTACTCGAATTCCAGCGGATGATCGTGGCCGTCGTCGACGCTGATCAGGCGACCGAGGCTGTCGTAGCGGTATTCAACCTTGATGCCGTCGGGCAGGGTTTTGACCAGCAATCGCCCTGCAGAGTCCCGCTGATAAGCCGTCACCAGCTGCGAGTCGTCATCACCGAACTCGGTTTTCTCCAGCAGATGGCCGTTGAGGTCGTAGGCATACGCCGTCCGCTGGCCGTCGAATCCTGTTTCTTGTCGGATCAGGCCGTTGGCCGTGTAGTCCAGCTGATATTTTTCGCCGGATTCGTTTTCGATTTCCGTGAGCAACAGCTGGGCGTTGTCGTAGCGGTACTTCAGCTGGGTGCCGTCGACATTGATTCGTCGGCTGACCAAGTGCAGATCGTCGACGTATTCGTAACGCGTGACGCGGCCCAGTTCGTCACGTTCGGCGGTGATCTTGCCGTAGGCGTTGTAGCTGAACGCGCGGCTGGCACCGGTAGGAAAAGTCGTCTGGATCAGTCGGCCAACGGCATCCCATTGGTACTGGGTGACGGCGCCGTGTTCGTCCTGACGGGTAATCTGCCGCCCCATCACATCGTAGGAAAACCGCCGCTGGCCACCGCCCGGCAAGGTCTCTTCGAGCAGTTGCCCTAAGGCGCTCCAGACGAAGACATGCCGGCTGTTGTCCGGGTAACGGATCGACAGCAGCTGGCCTTTTTTGTCGTAGTGGTAGTGGCTGACATGGCCGTCGGGATCGGTCGCTTCGGTGATAGCGCCCTGAGCATTGCGCTGATAGGTCCAGACCGCTTTGCCGCGATACCGCGCGTGCAGGAAACCGTTGCGATACTCGTAGGCCGTTGGTTCGTCTTCCGGTGGAATCAGCGCGACCAGCCGTCCGACTTCGTCGTAATGGTATTCAGTGACGGCACCCAGCGGATCCTGCTCGGCAATCAACCGACCTTTATCGTCGTAGGCCTTGAGGTGTTCGCCACCGTCCAGTTCGACCTTGCGCACCAGCCGCGCGCGGTCGTCATGGACGTAAACTTCTTCGCTGCCATCGATGTTCTGGACAGTGACACTGCCCTGGTCATCCCAGACGTAACGCGCGTCCATCTGTGAAAACGACGCCCAGTGGCGGATGCATCGGGCCGCCTTGCCGGACCTTTCCCACGCCCAGAAGAAACTCGCCCCACCGGCCAACTGCCGCTGCAGGATGACGTGCTGCTCGTCGTAGTCGTAGCGCTCGCTTTCGTTGGCGGCGTTGGTCGCTTCGATGAGTTGTGAGCGTTCGTCGTAGCGATAACTGACCAGCGTTAGCTCAGTTTTCCAGGCCTCATCGAGAGTCTGCGCCGGGATAAAAACCTGATAGTCGACGGCGGCTAGATGGCTGCGGTCATAACGCAACAGCAAGGCGCGGCCGGCGCCGTTGTCGAGGCGTTTGATCCGGTCCTGGCGGTCGCGGGTGATGCGCAGGCGGTTGTCGTAAGCGTCGCTGATGGTTGTCAGTCGGCCGTTTTGAAAGTGATAGAACCGCGTGTCGTCACCGGCCTGGGCGAGGATCAGTTCTTCGGGTTGATCGCCGAGATAAATCGCCGCGCACGAGAGGCTGTTGTGGATCGCCGGGCGTTCGCGGTTGGGTAGCGGGAAGCTGGTGCGGCGATTTTCGTGGTCGATCCAGACGACGTGGTCGCCGTCGATTTCCAGTCGATGGGCGAGGCTGTGACTCCAGCCGAAACCGAGGCCGCAATCGATCTCGGCGGCGCTGGTGCGATAGAGCCGGGTGAAGTCGAACGGCAGGATGCCGTCCAGCGAGCCGTCGGTGAGGGTCAGCAGTTCTTCGCCGGTGACCATCGACACCGGGCATTTGTGAGTGGCGGTTTTATCGGCGGAATCGGCGGAGTCGCCGTTGGGGTTTTTCGCTTGGTCCGGGACGTTGTCGTGGTGTTCTTCTTTTTTCAGCGTGGTGTTCTTGCGGCCATTCCAGCGTAGTTGCATCCGACCTTGTTTCAGCCCGGCCGCCACACCGCGCGCGGCGACCGTTTTGTAGCGGTCGACGTAGGTCATGAAGCTGTTGATGATCGTGAAGATCGCTTTAACGAGGCCCAGTACGGCGTTGACGATCCGGTTGCCATAATTGGCAAGACGCATACCCAGATAGGCAATGCCCGCACCTGCACCGGCGAAAGTCAGGACAACCCCGATTAGAATGTCGATGAGCAACTGCACTACTACCGTCGACACAGCCTCGGCGGTTTTGCCGGCGATCTCGCCGGGTGGCAGCATGTCCAGCCAGAGACTGGCCGTACGAAGCAGCAAACACAGCGCCGCTTCATCGCTAGCCAGCAGCTGGATTTTTGCCATCGTTGCCGGAAATTCTTCTGCCAACTCGGCGAGTTGCTCGGCACCACTCCCCAAACGCTCAACGAACTTGCGCGGATCCTGAAGAATGTCCGAGAGCAGGCTGATGCTGTCCCACACGCCCACGATCGCCGCCCAGCTCCCTGCGAGCATTCCGTTACCCGTCGCAGCAAAAGTCGACTGCGACCACTGAGGTTTGAACCCTTCCCACTCTTTGCGCAGCCAGCCGTCCAGCTCTTGGGTCAGGCCGTCGTAAGAGGAGAAAAGATCATCGATTTGAGTCGGGGTGACTTCATTCTGGACATGAACGCGATAGAACTTGCCGGGAATGCCTTCGAACTGCCCCTTACCGTTTTCATCGAGCGTGACAGGCGTACTCTCGCCACCCTCAACAGCAATCACATCGACCTGAATATTCCCCAACGGAATGTCATAGACCGATTCAAACTTGCTCTCGATCTGCAGAATCCGATTGGCAGGGCACTGCGCAACGCTCGAGAAAAAGTCCTCATCGCCACGGCTCACCGCAGTGGTGGTATTACCAAGCTTTATGAGCCGTTCCATGCCCATCAGCGACGGCAAATCAGCGACACGGCTGGCCTTATCCGCCGTTTGGTTAAACCAACGCTTAAGTTGTTCGCGGTAGAGGGACAGTGTGTCCGGAAAACCGTCGAGCTCCTGCTCGATGCGGGCGATGTGCTCCATCAGCACACCGAACGGTATGAAGTAGAGTGAAAAACCGGGTCAAACATGAGCAATCCCTCGCGCAGAAAATGGGCGCGCGAGACTGTGCGGGGGATCAATCCAGAAAGAAGTCAGGGGAGTAGGATATGGATGTAGGGCAAATCCCTAATTAACGATCACCGAATGACAAGCAGGCAGAAACGCAAACGTGGCAGGAGGTTTCCCTCACGCCACGTTTGTTTAGCAGACAACGATGAGGGTTACTGCGAAGATCCGCGAGACGCCAACTCTTTAAGCTTGATCTCCGCTAACGGATGCCCGGCCTTCGCCGCCATGCCCCACCAGCGAGCCGCGTCAATCGGATCCGGCGCCTTGCTCGGCGTCCCCGCCAAACTGATCACTCCCACCTGATACGCCGCTTTGCCATCCCCCGCCAATGCCGCCAGGCGCAGCAATCGAACGCCTTCCTCACGAGCCCCAAGGCCAACGCCGCGAAAGGTCAGGATGTGGCCATAGAAGCTTTGCGCGCCAACGTCACCCAGGTTGGCCATACGGGCGAACTGGCCTTCGAGCCAGCTCCAGCCGCGCGGCTGTCGCACGAACCACGACCAGTGAAACAATCGGCGGGCCAGCCAGTAACCGGCCCGCGCCTTGAGCTTTAAAAACACTCAGGCCTCCGCCGATTCCGGGTACTCGTATTCGAACACGCGCACCACTTCCGAGGCGTGCCACGAGGCGGCAGCGACGCCGTCGGACGGCCCGGAGAAACGCCCCAAACGTTCGACACATTCAAAGAAACCGGTGCGCGGCAAGCGGCTGGCACCCTGGCTGATCACCAGCGAGCTGCGCAAAGGCTGCTCGGCCTTGGCGTCCAGCGCGGCCAGATGCTCAAGGGCGGCGGTCAGGGTTTGCATGGCCGGCGTGGGCAATTGCAAACGTTCGAGCAACGCCCGGTATGTCAGCAGATGGCGCTGGCGGCGCGCCTGATCCAGTTCACCCAGCAACCCGTCCCAATGTTGACGACTGATGCGTACGCTCACGATTCATCCCTCCATCCTGGCACCGTCAATTCCCAGGCCAGGCTGCGGCGAATCGCAGCGTCGGGTTGACGCTCGCCACTTTCGATCAAGGCTAGATAAGACGGGCTGATGCCTACCGTGCGGGCGAGCGCCTCGATGGCGATGCCCTTCCCTTCGCGCAAACTGCGTAGTTGATCCAGCCCCGGAAGAATCTGGTCTGGTGTTGCCGCGTGACGCTCTGGGGCGACCTGCGGCGGTTGTTCGTTGATGCCTGCTGCTTTCAGTAGAGCCTGATACTGAGCCCACGGCAGAACCGCATATTCGGGCTCGCCTTCGCGTGTAATTATCTGAATATCCATGACTACCCCGTAGGACAACAACACTTAGCGAGTCGGCACTTTTCCCTAGAAGTGTAATCCTAACAGCGGCCAAGGTCGCGGGGGGCATCAATCTGTGGAGGAGACTGAATCAACTCAGTTTTTTTTCGGCCCCTGAAGCTGCAGTTGTTCCGGGGTATCGGGCAGGCGCTCGACCACTGCGAGCTTCTCCGGCAGCTGACGATTGCGCCAGGCGCGGAAGGCGTTGAGTTCGTCGTCGAGGACTTTCATCAACCAAGCCAGCACCGCGATGTCATCGAGCATGCCGAACACCGGAATAAAGTCTGGAATTGCATCCAGCGGACTGAGGAAGTACATCAGGCCTGCCACGACTGATATCAGGGCTTTGGGGCTGATGGCCCGATACTCACCGCGCCAATAAGCCAGGCAGAGTGCTTGCAACAAGCGTAGATCATCCTTAAGTTTGCCCAGCCGGTTGCCTTGGCTGGCACCTTTGCTGGCCACCGCGAAGAGCAAGGTCGGCAAACGTCCACGCGCGAGTAGGCGTCCGGCCAGAGGCAGGAAACGAGCGAAACTCCAAGGCATTTTCATCATTCCTCCCACTGAAATGTTATCCACACAAATTGTGGATAACCTTGTGAACAGAGCTACTTTTCACGGCTGAAAGCCCCGTTTCATAAGGGCTTAACTCAGATCGGGCGTTTTTTACTCACATAAAAAAACCCAAGATTTCATTGACTTGGCGCTCTGGCGCGGCTAGCACAGACGTCCTCAATGGCTATGACTCCAGCCTACAGCATCCGTTCGCTTTGTTTACCTTCGCTGAACGCCAGATGCAACAACGCCCCGCATAAGCGAGGCGTTGTTTGTAGAGCAGACGCCGGTTACTTGGCAGTGGCGTCTTGTTTTGCTGGATCCTTGATCGCCAGCAGTTCCAGGTCGAATACCAGCACTGAATTGGCTGGAATCGCCGGGCTTGGGCTTTGGGCGCCGTAAGCCAGTTCGCTAGGGATGTACAGTTTGTACTTCTCGCCAACGTGCATCAGTTGCAGGCCTTCGACCCAACCCGGAATCACACCGCTGACCGGCAGGTCGATCGGGCTGCCACGCTCGACGGAGCTGTCGAAAACGGTGCCGTTGGTCAGGGTGCCGGTGTAGTGAACAGTCACTACGTCGGCCGGCTTAGGCTGTGCGCCTTCAGCTTTCTTCACCACTTCATACTGCAAGCCCGAAGCGGTGGTGGTTACACCGGCTTTCTTGGCGTTGTCTTCGAGGAATTTCTTGCCGACGGCTGCCGACTCTTCGCTCATTTTGGCCATACGCTCTTCAGCACGCTTTTGCAGTGCTGCGAAGGCTTCGACCAGTTCGTCATCCTTCAGCTTCTGTTCTTTCTTGCCGACGGCATCTTCGATGCCTTGTGCTACGGCTTTGGAGTCCAGGTCATCCATGCCTTCCTGAGCCAGGCTCTTGCCCATGTTCAGGCCAATCCCGTAGGAAGCTTTTTGCGCCGGGGTTTTCAGCTCTACGCTGGTCTGCGAATCACAACCCGCAAGTACCAGGCTAACCAGGGCCACCGCCGCCGCCAACCGATGCTGTTTCATGCTATTTCCTTGTTCATGCGCCTAAAGGGCAATCGAATAAAGCCGCGAGCTTATCAGGCGGCCACGACCAATGGCTACCGGCATGAGAGCAGGAAACTTCTGATAAGTTCAGGTGTTTTAACGCATTTCGGGAATGGGATGATGAAGCCTCTGTCATCTTGCGCTCATAGAAACTGGAATCGGATACCACAGCATCTGGCGTAATGGCCACTTGCCGCACCTCTGGTGTTGAGGCATAAGGGAGTTATAAACCGACAAGGATGTTTAACTTGCGCCTCTTCTTCCGTTTGCTGGTTGTGCTCGCAGTGCTGCTCGGGCTGGGCCTGGCCGTGGTTCTGTACTACGTTGCCAACCCGAAACTGCCGGCCTGGTCACCCGCGCAACAAGTGCATTACCTGGAGCAATGGAGCGCCGCGGATCGCCAGACCTACTATTTCACTCCCCAGGGCACCCAGGTCAAAGGCTTGCGCTATGACTGGTTCAAAGCGCTCGAACTGCCGTTTTCACAACAGCGATTCGCCGCTCCCGAATACCTCGCCCGCTTCGGTTTCCTGGTCGATCCCGGCCAGAAACCCACGCCGAACAACCCCGGCAATCTGCCCGTGGGTTTTGCCCGTCATCAGAACCCTGGAAGCCAGGACGAGTTTCTGGACATCACCTGCGCTGCCTGCCACACCGGCGAACTGCGTTTTAACGGTCAGGCCGTGCGTATCGATGGCGGTTCGGCGCAGCACGTTCTGCCATCCAGCGTTCCTACGTTGCGCGGCGGCAGTTTCGGGCAAGCGCTAGTGGCCAGTCTGACGTCGACTTACTACAACCCGTGGAAATTCGAACGTTTCGCACGCAACGTGCTGGACCAGGACTACGATGCCCAGCATCAACAGCTGCGCAAAGACTTCAAAATCTCTCTCGACACCTTCTTGAAGGTGGCCTGGAACGACACCCATCGCGGGCTCTACCCGACCGCAGAAGGCCCCGGCCGCACCGACGCTTTCGGGCGCATTGCCAACGCCAGTTTCGGCGATGCAATCTCCCCCGCCAACTATCGGGTGGCCAACGCTCCGGTCGACTATCCGCAGTTATGGGACATGTGGACCTTCGACTGGGTGCAGTGGAACGGTTCGGCGCAGCAGCCGATGGCCCGCAACATCGGCGAGGCGTTGGGTGTTGGCGCCACGCTGAACTTCTTCGACAGCAATGGGCAGCCACTCAAGGGCGACAACCGTTATCCATCCAGCGTCCGGGTGCGCGATTTACACCTGATCGAAGAAACCCTGCAGCGACTCAAGCCGCCAGCCTGGCCGGAAGAACTGCTGGGCGCGGTCGACAAACCCTTGGCCGCCAAAGGGCGCGCGTTGTTTACAGAAAACTGCGCAGGCTGCCATGTACCGCGCGTGACGCAAAGCGACGGGCGATCCGTGCAGCACCTGAAAATGCTCCCGGTGGAGGTCATTGGCACAGACCCGGGGGCCGCCAACAATATTGCCGACCACCGTTTCGATCTGACCGCCTTGCAGTGGGACCCGGCAGAGCTGGCGCAACTGGACGTCCAACCAAAGCCCACCGAACCACTGGACCTGAGCAAGCTTTCAGTGGCCAAAGGTCTGGCGTACGTCACCGCATTTGTCGAAAATCGCGCGTATCGCGAAGCCAACATTACCCCAGCCGAGCGACCGGAGATGGATGGCTTCGGCCTGCCGATTGGCGTGCGCGAATTACGTGCCTACAAGGCCCGGCCGCTGGCGGGTGTGTGGGCGACTGCGCCGTTTCTGCACAACGGTTCGGTGCCAAGCATTTATCAACTGCTCTCGCCCCAGGATGAACGCGCAACCACCTTCTACAAAGGCACTTTCGAGTACGACCCGAGGCATTTGGGTTATCGCACCGAAGCCTTTACCAACGGCTTCGTGTTCGACACCCGCATCACCGGCAATCACAACAGCGGTCACGAGTTCCGCGCAGGCAAGCGGGGCAACGGCGTTATCGGCCGCTTGCTGCAACCCCAGGAGCGCTGGGCGTTGCTGGAATATCTGAAAGTGTTGGGCGGACCATTGGAGTCACAATTGCCATGAGCATTCTCTGGTTGCGCCTTGGCGCCTTTCTCGGCAAGACCCTGCTTTGGTTGCTGGGTCTTGGATTGTTTGCCTGGGCGCTGTCCACGGCGTGGTTCGCCTGGCAGCACAGCGGCTCGGTATCGGCTGAAGAGCTGATCCCGGCCGGCGAAGCGGCAATGACTCAGGACATCATCCAGACGGCCGTACGCATCGTCGACCAGCACCGTGAAAGCACTCGCTACCTGCGCGATGCTCATGCCAAGGCTCATGGCTGCGTGAAGGCCGAGGTTCAGGTGCTGCCGGAGCTGGCGGGTGACTTGCGTCAGGGTGTGTTCAGCGAACCCGGCAAAACCTGGCAGGCGACAATGCGCTTATCCAACGGTAATGCTTACCCGCAGTTCGACAGCATCCGCGATGCTCGGGGCATGGCGATCAAGTTGCTCGATGTGCCGGGCAAGCAACTGCTGGACGACCAACAGCGTCGCGGTGAACAGGACTTTGTGATGTTCAGTCATCCAAACTTCTTCGTCAGCGATGTCGCCGAGTACCGTCAGAATGTAGCCGCACAGGCTGACGGCAAGAAGCTGATGGCGTTCTTCCCGGGTTGGGACCCGCGGACTTGGCAGGTTCGCCACCTGTTTGTCGCGCTGGCGACACTGTCACCCGCCCCGGAAAGCCCGACCCAGACGACTTACTTTTCAGTTTCGCCCTACAAATTCGGCGAAGCCAATGCCAAGTTCCGCGCCATGCCCGATCCGGCAAGCTGCCCGACCTACACCCTACCCGCGCAAAACCAGAAGTTACCGAACTTCCTGCGCAATGCGCTGAACCAACAACTGTCGGCCGACCGGATGCCGGCCTGTTTCGTCCTGCAGATACAACGCCAGGACCCGGCCAAGTACATGCCGATCGAAGACACGAGCATAGAGTGGCAAGAAAGCGATGCGCTGTTCGAAACCGTGGCGCGGATCAAAGTACCCGCCCAAGACTTCGATACGCCTGCGCTGAACGTGCAATGCGACAACCAGTCGTTCAACCCGTGGTTTGGCCTAGAGGCTCATCGCCCCATTGGCGGCATCAACCGGTTGCGCAAAGCCGTGTATGAAGCCGTTAGCGATTACCGCCACAGCCGCAACGCCGAACAATAAGAAGGCAGAACGAAAAAAGCGACCCGAACGAAGGTCGCTTTCTCAGTGGTGCCCCGGCAGAAGCCAAACCCCAGACAGCAAAAAGCCCGCATTAAGCGGGCTTTCTGTGGTGACCTGGCGTTCAGCGCTCCAGATTACCTAATATGGCGCAGCGGACGGGACTCGAACCCGCGACCCCCGGCGTGACAGGCCGGTATTCTAACCGACTGAACTACCGCTGCGCGTAACATTGAAAGTAGTGGTGGGTGATGACGGGATCGAACCGCCGACATTCTGCTTGTAAGGCAGACGCTCTCCCAGCTGAGCTAATCACCCTTTACCTTCGTTGCGGGGCGCATTGTGCCACAGATTTTCATAACATGTTGATTTAATTAATAAATTTATCAAAAAAATCTGAAAACCCGTAAAGCGATACACCCGGCAGGAACTACGGACAGAAAAAAACCCGCGTTAGCGGGCTTTTCCGTGGTGACCTGGCGTTCAGCGTTCCAGATTACCGAATATGGCGCAGCGGACGGGACTCGAACCCGCGACCCCCGGCGTGACAGGCCGGTATTCTAACCGACTGAACTACCGCTGCGCGTAACACTGGAAGCGAATGGTGGGTGATGACGGGATCGAACCGCCGACATTCTGCTTGTAAGGCAGACGCTCTCCCAGCTGAGCTAATCACCCTTCACTTTCGGTGTGGCGCGCATTCTACGGAGCGACTTCACCTCTGGCAAGCACTTTCTAAAATAATTTTTCAGGCCTTCCAAAGGCTTAGAGAAGGGTTGGCCTATGGCGCGGCGAAGAGAATAATGCCCCCCTTTGCATAAAGGAGAGACTCGCCCCATGTGGTTCAAAAACCTGCTTATCTATCGCCTGACCCAAGATCTGCCTTTTGATGCCGAGGCGTTGGAAACTGCACTGGCCACCAAACTGGCGCGTCCCTGTGCAAGCCAGGAGTTGACCACCTACGGTTTCGTCGCGCCGTTCGGCAAGGGCGAAGATGCTCCGCTGGTGCACATCAGCGGCGACTTCCTGCTGATCGCCGCGCGCAAAGAAGAACGCATTCTGCCGGGCAGCGTCGTGCGTGACGCCGTGAAGGAAAAGGTCGAAGAGATCGAAGCGGAACAAATGCGCAAGGTCTACAAAAAGGAACGCGATCAGATCAAGGATGAAATCATCCAGGCCTTCCTGCCGCGCGCCTTTATTCGTCGTTCGTCGACTTTCGCCGCCATCGCGCCGAAACAGGGCCTGATCCTGGTCAATTCGGCCAGCCCGAAACGTGCCGAGGACTTGCTGTCCACCCTGCGTGAAGTGATCGGCTCGCTGCCGGTGCGTCCGCTGACCGTGAAGATGTCCCCTACCGCGACCATGACCGAATGGGTCACCACCCAGAAAGCTGCGGACGACTTCTTCGTGCTGGACGAGTGCGAGCTGCGCGACACCCACGAAGACGGCGGCATCGTGCGTTGCAAGCGCCAAGACCTGACCAGCGAAGAAATCCAGTTGCACCTGAGCACCGGCAAAGTGGTCACTCAGCTGTCGCTGGCCTGGCAAGACAAGCTGTCTTTCGTACTTGACGACAAAATGGTGGTCAAGCGCCTGAAGTTCGAAGACCTGCTGCAAGACCAGGCGGAACAGGACGGTGGCGAAGAAGCCCTCGGCCAACTGGATGCCAGCTTCACCCTGATGATGCTGACCTTCGGCGACTACCTGCCGGCGCTGGTTGAAGCGCTGGGCGGCGAAGAGACTCCGCAAGGGATCTAAAGCCTTGTGATCTCTACTGTGGGAGAGAGCTTGCTCGCGATAGCGGACTTACTGGGTACTGATTTTCGCCGTCGTGGATCGGGAAACAGGCCCAGCAGGCTGTCGACTGATCCGAAAACTTGATCCCTGGGTTAATGATGGGCACTCTATTGTGCAACGCGAGGACGACCTGGCGGCTCGATCGAGTCATTAATCTGGGGACGACCCCGTCAATCGATGGAGGTCTCTCATGTCCTGGATCATTCTGTTCTTCGCCGGCCTGTTCGAAGTTGGCTGGGCCGTCGGCCTGAAATACACCGATGGTTTCAGCCGCCCTCTCCCCACCGCCTTGACCGTGGCCGCCATGGCCATCAGCCTTGGCTTGCTGGGTCTTGCCATGAAGGAATTGCCGCTGGGCACGGCCTATGCGATCTGGACGGGTGTGGGTGCAGTCGGGACAGTGATCGCCGGGATCATTCTCTTTGGCGAATCCATGGCGCTGTTCCGGCTGGCCAGTGTGGCGCTGATCATAGCCGGGCTGGTTGGCCTGAAGGTCAGCGCCTAGTCATTTGCAGGTGTCACTAAAAAGCCCGCCCCCTGTCGATACGGACAGGGGTGCGGGCTTTTTCAATACAGTGATAACGGATCAGCTTTCGGCCAGTGCCCTACGCTCACGCGCGACCGGGACCTTTTCCGCATGCTCAAGCTGCATGCAACGCTCCAGGAACAGGAACATGTAGTCGTAGCTCTTGCAGACTGCCTGACGCAATTCCACTTGCAGGGATTTGCTTGGGTTCATGCCCGCCAGCGTGCAGATGATTTCCAGTGCTTCCCAGGGATGGGCATCGTCGTACTGGGCATGCATCTTCAACCACTTCATGGCCCGCTTGCGATCTTCCTCCGGGAACGATGCCGCGTAGACGCCACTGGAACAGACCAGCGCCGACCACTCCCCGGTCGCACCTTCGATGGCGTAGTTGGTGGCGGCAATGGCAACGATCAACGAATCTGCCGAACTGGTGTGCCAACACCAGTGGCTCAAAGCGTGAAGCTCAGGGGCAACCTGTTGCGCTTGCAGATCTTCCAGACTGACACCGTGTGCACGACTCCAGTGCACCCAGTAATCGGCATGGTTCAATTCGACGCGAATGTTGCGCATCAGCCAGCGACGCGCCATGTCTTCGCCCGGGTGGCGGGCAAAACGGGTCTTGGTCAGGTTCTGTGCCATATACAACGCGAACTGTTCGACCACTGGCCAGCCACCAATCAGGTACTGGCGCATGGTCTTGGCGCTGAGTTTGTTGTCACGCAGACGCTGATACAGTTCGTGTTCGACAACCCGGCGTTTGCTCTCGCTGCAATCCTGGATCAGGCGCTGAGCCCAGGCGGGGTAACTTGCAGCTTCCATGAGGGGTCCGGTTCGGTTGAATGTGTCGATCACTGTCGAGCTCCTTTTGATTGTGATTATAAGGATCAGCAAGAGATTTCAACGGAACGTGCCAGGCGCCTTGAATAACAAAGGCTGAGGCCTGGCAGGACGACTTTGTAAACTGTCGCAGGTAAACGGATGCGGGCGTTCAATAACATACCCTTGAGCGTAATCCACCCCAATCTCCAGCAATGCCTGCTCGATCTGGGGTGTTTCAACAAACTCGGCAATCGTACGCTTACCCATGACATGACCGATGTGATTGATCACTTCGACCATGGCGCGGTTAATGGGGTCGTCCAGCATATCCTTTACGAAACTCCCGTCGATCTTCAGGAAGTCTACAGGTAAATGTTTCAAATAGGCGAATGAGGACATTCCAGCGCAGAAGTCATCCAACGAGAAGTGGCAACCTAAACCTTTGAGTTCATTAATAAATCTAATTGCACTTCCAAGATTGGAAATCGCACTGGTTTCAGTGATTTCAAAACAAATCATTTCAGGCGGTATGGAGTAAGTAACAAACTGTTCACGCAGGAAGTCCAGAAACGCGTCATCTCCGATAGTTGTGCCTGACAGATTAATCGCACACATGGCTAACGGCCCTTTGTGTTTTTCGGCAATGCATTGGGCAATGATCTTGAATACGTTCTGCACAACCCAGCGGTCAATGGATGTCATCAGTCCATAACGTTCGGCAGCCGGAATAAAACTATCGGGCAGAATCATGCGCCCGGCTTCGTCATGCAGGCGCAACAGGATTTCGATATGTCCGCCGCCCTTTTCGATATGACCCAGGGGTGCAATTTCCTGGGCGAACAGACAGAAGCGGTTGTCTTCCAGCGCCATGTGCAAGCGCTGCACCCAAGCCATCTCGCCGAAGCGCAGGGACAGTTCCGAATCGTCGGCGTGATAGACCTGAACCCGATTGCGACCTTTTTCCTTGGCCATGTAGCACGCCATGTCGGCAGCGCGCAGCGAGACTTCGAGGGTGGTCGGGTTCTGAGCGACGTGAACCAGCCCGATGCTCACCGTGGTCACGAACGGTCGGCCTTTCCAGACGAAGTGCAGGTTCTGCACGGTCTGACGCAGGCCCTCGGCGATTTTCTCCGCGGCTTTTGGGGCGCAGTTCGCCAGCAGGATGCCAAACTCGTCTCCACCCAGCCGGGCCAAGGTATCGCCTTCGCGCAAACCGGATTGCAACAAAGCGCAGATATGCCGCAGTAACTCGTCACCCGCGGCATGGCCGCAGGTATCGTTGACCAGTTTGAACTGATCCAGATCGAGGAACATCAGCGCATGGCGCCCCGATTGCCGCGTCAGGTTGTGCAACGCCTGTTCCAGGCGATACTCGAACTCGCGGCGATTGGCGAGCCCGGTCAAGGCGTCATGGGTCGCCTGCCAGGATAAATTGGCAATGTACTGCCGCTCCTGGGTCATGTCGTGCAGCACCAGCACCGTGCCGCTGACCTTGCCAGCGTTGCGGATCGGCGCACCGACCAGGGTGACCGACACCGTGCTGCCATCTAGACGCTGAATCAATTTGGAGTGTTCGCTGCCACCGCTGAGTTGTCCGCTCAAAATGTGCTCGATCAGCGTAAAGCCATCGGTCTGAGCGTTCTCGTCCAGCAGATTGAACAGCGCCGCCAGCGGCAAACCTGTCGCCTGTTCGGCCTTCCAGTGCGTCAACGCCTCGGCGGCCGGGTTCATGTAAGCGATCGCGCCTTCGACATCCGTGGTGATCACGCCATCGCCAATCGATTGCAGGGTGATTTGCGCCCGGTCTTTCTCCAACTGCAGCGCGTCGGCGAAGGCATGGCGCTGCTTGAGCAGTTTGTGCGTACGCATCAGGGCCAAGACAATCAAGCCCAGGGCGGTGGCAAGGTTCGTCACCAGCAGCAGACGCAAAATCACCCGCGAACCTTCGCCCAAGGCATCGCTGAAGGCCTTCGCCGCCGGCGTCACTTCATCGTTGATGGCGAAAATCTGATCCTTCCAGCGCTCGATATCGCTCTCGGAGGCCTGTCTGGTGATGATGCGCTGGTGCATTTCCCGTGCGACGTCATCAAGCCGCTCCAGATACGCGTCGCCCACCGTCCAGAGGTCGATGGCTTTCTCTAGGTAGGTGAAGTGCCGGAAGTTGAGGTACAGCCAGATCAGGCTGGAGATGTCGTCCGGGTGGTTGCCACCCTTGAGAATCGCCCGTCGTGCCGCCTCGATATTCGGCGGCTGATGGTCCAGCGCCACGCGCAACTCGTGGCCCCCTTGGGGCACGGCAATGGCGTTCTGGTATTTAAGAAAAATGCGCTCGTCGCGACTGTCGGCGTAGATATTAAGGTAATAGATGGCGTCTTTTTGGCCCTTGGACCAGAGGCTTTCACCGGCTACATAGCCGCGCACCGCCGACAGAACGTACAGGCTGACACCGCCCAGCAGGGCCTGAAACAGCACGACGGCGATGAATGGCCAGACGATGCCCAACAACCGTGGCGTTCCGAGAGTCCGCGTTTGATTCATGAGGTCCCTTGCATTAACACTGCTTGATCGTCTTCCGGACGAAATCGCTATAGCTAGACTAGGGGGCGTTTTCGCTCCCGGCAAGCGGACAGGTCGCGTCCGGCAATTTCAATTGGCAGCGGCGCAGGCAACGCGCACTGGGGGGCAGTTCGACGCTTGGAGTGCAAAAACCGCGACCCGTAACAACTATGTACCGCCACAAGCAGCTTCAGGTGCTCAAGACTGGTGTCTCTCCTACTTGAAGATGCCAACTGATATGACTTCCATGCCCCCTGAAATAACCGCATCACCACAACCTCAAGGTCAAATGGCGCAACACGACGCCTTGCCGGCCGAACGTCGACATAGCAACCCTTTGGGCTTATCGGTAAACGAGCTGGAAGAACGACGGGCGGCCGCCGCTTTAAAGCTCGAGAGTGGCAATGACCTTTTACAGTTGAGGCGAGGCCCGACCCCCCGAGACCTGGCGCTGTTCGAAAGTGTCAAACGAGTGTCCGCTGATCCCGACCGCGTGGATGTGCAGGCACTGCATGACCGGATCATCTGGGCAGAAGTGATCCTGGCCGTCCAGGATTTTTTACCCGAAAAAAGCTCCTCGCTCTTTAGTTATCTCGCCGGACATGTTTTTTCGTCGGCGACTATGGAGCAGATCAAGGCAACACCCACTGTTTTTTTACAGAGGATTCTACAAACCGCCGAAGCCGAAACGCTGGGCCATTCACTTTTAAAGGCCATTGGTTGGTACGGAGGCAATCAGGGTGAGGAAACATCACCCACCATCCGCACCCAATTAACCGCCCGGGCCTTACAGCTTTGGATGAACCGGCCCGACAGTGAATCCCCCCTCTGCGTAGCCGGTTACGACTTGCGGACCGCCTCGATCCAGGGAAAAACCTATCAGACCATCCAGTCCGAATTTGTGGCCCATCTGATCAAGTCCGGACGGGCAGCCTCGGAAAAAGAAGCCGTCATCATTTCGCAGTTGTTTCTGCCCCGATTTCCGAGCGAATTTCGCATCAGAGACATTCCGCCCACGCTTCGATACTGCGGTTCTGTCGTTTGGGTGAATTTTGTCAACGGCGTGAACCTTATTCAGGCGACAGATGCGCAAGCGTTGGACCAGATGACATTCCAGCAGTTGGTCAATCTGCCGATTGAGACCTCCAGGGAGGCGTCGCCCGAACAACTGGAACTCCTTACCCTGACAAGGATTGATCCGGCCCTTGCCTGGGCGATAGCCCAGGGTGAAGTAGCTCATCGCGACGATGGAAATTACTCGGATGACGAAATTGAACACGCGCTGCGCTGCCTCGATCGGCATACGGACGAACTGACGAAAGCCGTCCTGCAACTTGATCAGCCCCCCCCAAGCCGGCTCGAGATGGCGAAAGCGCAGGTGGAACGTATCTTTGGCAAAGGCAGCTTCACTTCCGACGGAAAAAAACTTGCCTGGAAAATCCCTCTCGACCCAAGTGGTTTTCGCGACACTCCCGTGCTCAGAGGCAAGGAGTATGACTATTACAGCTTCGTTGATGTTTACGCCTCGGGCCAATTCCACAATAAGAAAGTCTGGACCATCACCGAGAATGACGGCCGCACCCTTACTCCCCAGAAAATACAGCTGCTGGAGGACAGAACGATAAGAGTCTCGCCCCCCTGGAAATTGCCCATGTCCACTTTCGTCCTGTCTCCCCACAAACAGCTGCCAGATATCAAAACGCTCTTTGATAGCGCCTTTAAACAGTATCTGACATTGACTAAAGCGGCGTATGAAACGCTGATTCAGAGCCTGCTCGCCTCACTGCCCAGGGTTGATCGCCGGATGCTGGAGTCCGGCGAGGCCAGAATTTACAGTTTGAGAAAGGAGACAACGAGTGTCGAAGCACAGAATGAAACCGCTGAAATGATCCTGCCGCTCAGAGCCCGCAACGGTTTGATATTGCGGGCCACTCACGAGCAGCAAACTGTCACTTACGAGCTATTGCCTCGCGCCGGGGTCATACGCCGTCTCGAAGCGCTGTCACCGGAGTTGATTGGCGGCCGAAATACCACCCAGGAGTGGAAAGTCAGCAGATCCGGAACCGTCAAGGTTTCAGTGCTTCGCCATAAAGACCTGCCATTCGACTGGGACGCTCACTCATCGGGGACCGTCCCGAAGAACAATGCGTTTTGCCAGGCCATCATTGAACAGCTGGGTAACACGCTACCGGCCACAGCCTCCGGGTCTTCAAGCGCACAGAACGCTCCCACTACATTGTCGTCGGAGCGAACGAAAGCCATCAGCCACCTGATCGCGACTGAGCTTCTATATGTCGACCCCAAGGCGCTGAGAGAGGCCGCTAACGGGCAAACCGCATTCGAACGCAAAGAAGCGCAAGATAAAAAAATCCTCCAGCTCGTGAAAATCTTCGTTCCGTTCTGGAACAGCATCGAAGACCTGGCGTCCGGGGATCGCCATCGAATCATCAACGGGGTGTTCGGCCTGTTGGCTGACCTGGTCGCGTTCGTGCAGCCCGTCGGCAAGTTTGCTTCAGGCTCCGTGGCGCTATTGAAGACCGGAGGCCAATTGACGGTCTTCGCTCGTCTGAACACGTTTGGAACGCTGACAAAGCGTTTGCTGACATCCAGCCTGCGAGCACTTTTACCCCTTGATGGACTTCCGCAGCTGGTGCATCCACTGGGTAAAGCCATCATCAAATTAGGCAGGTCCGGCATCTTCAGGTCCAAGAGGCTGATCGGCAAAGCCGCCCGGTATGACGTGCTGCGCAGCCTGCCGGATATCCAGGACGCTGGACGATGGAGGGCGCTGGCCGCCACGGATGAGTTGGTCACGTTCAAAGGGGTCGATGATGTGCCCGTGCGTCAGATTCGCACGGGTGCTGAACCCCACTACCGTCTGCTGGACCCGAAGACGTCCAGACCTTACGGGCCGGCATTGAAAAACGATGAACTGATACGAGGTCGATCTCATTACCGGAGCCTGGAAACCAGCGGCGATCACGTACTCGTCGAACTGCCGGAAAACGTCCGGGCGCGAGAACTGCTCGAAGTTGATGGCCGGACAACGCTGCTGCTTGATGACGTGCCCTATAGACTGCACGAAAACACGTTACGCCGCGCTGACCTTGTTGAGGTCGGATACACGGCGCTGCCATGCCGAGTGCGTCGCGTCCCTGGAGCGGTATGCACCACGAGTTTCGTCACGAGGCCGCCGGCAGCCCCTCCGCTTCCCGCCGACCGATTCGACGACACCAAAGGCTGGGCGCTCTGGTTCGGTGACACGATTTACACCCCGGCCGGCGGCCGCGCCCCGATGAAAGCGGCCTCCTTTGTCAAACGCGATCACCTCACCGCGACCATCGAATTTCGCAAGGGCATTTATGCGCGCGTCAAAATCAACGTACCGGAGCAGGGTCTTGACGATACTTTTCAGGTAGGCGCGATTATCTGCCCCTCCAAGGACGGCTCGAAACACTATGTGTTTACACGCCTCAACGCGGGAGACTTTTACGTGGCCGAGCGCGGCGCAGGGCAGAGTCTGTACGACGGCCTGCTGTCCCTCAAGAAAGCCGATACCCTTGGCGACGAACTGAAAAACGAACTGATAGTGGTCTACACCGGCTCGCTGAATGCCAACAACGTCGCGCGCATTCACGGGGTCGAGGCCGTTGAACGCGCCATGAAAACCATGGATGACATCGCCATCCCCCTCGGCGTCAAGGCGACACCGCCCGACAATATGAACGGGCTGAGAGTGGACACCAGCCCGGGTGAGGCGTTGATGTTCGACAACTCGACACGAATGATCGTCACCCGATTACCGGAAGGAGCGAGTTCCTGGACACGCAGCACCGGAGCGCCGCAAGCCTTCCGGGAAAGAACAGCCACTGTCTTCGATACGCTGTTCCAGTCGCCGACCAGCAATCCCGCCAATGCCGCCGCCGCGTTGCGGATCGACAGAGCGATGCAGAAACTGCAACGGCTGTTGCCCCTGCGCGAACGTGCGCTCAATGCCAGAAACATCGCCTTCGCCGACGTGACGACCATTTCGGGGAGTCGGGAGGTCTACGTCAGTGTTTCCGGCGCCCAGCGCACCACCACCCGCTTGCCGTTGTTCCAGCATCTGGGCGGCAATCAGGTCCGTATGGGTGATACGACGTACTTCAACATTGATTTCGATCAGGCTTATCCCAGAACGTCCCTCGAGGTCACTTCCGAGGGCAAGATATTGGCCGTCCCTCTGACGATCAAGGACATCAACACCTATAAACCGGCACAGACGATCAGACCGACTTCGCTG
The DNA here is from genome assembly GCF_054898115.1 of Pseudomonas sp. MDT1-16. Classification (NCBI taxonomy): domain Bacteria; kingdom Pseudomonadati; phylum Pseudomonadota; class Gammaproteobacteria; order Pseudomonadales; family Pseudomonadaceae; genus Pseudomonas; species Pseudomonas sp. MDT1-16. Next base: position 1,915,006 of record NZ_CM142717.1, on the reverse strand, counting down.
GACAGCGAAAGCAAGCTGATCGCTGCGATTCGTAAAAAATATCCCGATTTGTCGCAGATCCGCTCCGTCGACGTGGCGACGACAATGCGCCCTTGTGAGTCGTGTTCAGTGGTGCTGAAAGAGTTCGGTCACGATGGCGCAGACAACGCGCTCAAGGTGCTTTGGGGCTGATCTGCAATTGCTGCAAATGCCCATAAAGCTTGGCGTACAACCCACCCTCGGCAATCAGTTGCTGATGGTCGCCATCCTCGGCAATCTGCCCGCCATCAAACACCAGCACCCGGTCGGCCTGCTTCACAGCCGACAGTCGGTGCGCAATGATCAACGTGGTGCGGTTGCTCAAGAACCGCGCCAGCGCCTGGTGCAAGTTGTATTCGGTGGCGGCATCCAGCGCTGAGGTGGCCTCGTCGAGGATTACCACCTTGGGCTCGGCCAGGACCATTCGCGCAATGGCCAGGCGTTGGCGCTGCCCGCCGGATAACCGCACGCCGGAACGTCCGACGATGCTGTCCAGGCCGTTGGGCAGTTCTCGAACGGTCTGGTGCAGTTGCGCGATTTCCAGCGCTTGCCAGCAGGCTTCGTCGCTGCGCTCACGGCCCATGGTCAGGTTGGCGCGGACGGTGTCGTTGAACAACGCCGGATGTTGCAGGACCACGGCGACGTTCTCGCGCACGGTTTCCAGACCAATTTCCTGCTGGGTCGAACCGCCGAAGCGGATCGTTCCGGCGAGCGGCGTGTACAAGCCCAGCAGCAACTGCACCAGCGTACTTTTACCACCGCCGCTGGCACCGACGATCGCGACTTTCTCACCGGGAGCGATCGACAGGTCCATCTGATTCAACACCAGTTCGCCGCCGTAGCCGAAACTCAATCCCTGGACTTCGATGCCAACGGTTTTGCGGCCGTTGAACGGGTCCACTCCGCCCGGATATTCAGGCTCATCGGCCCGGGCCAGTAACTCGTTGATCCGCGACAGTGCGCCGCCGGCCGCGTAGTAGGCGTATTGCAGATTCAGCAGTTGTTCCACCGGGCCGATCATGAACCACAGGTAGCTGAACACCGCGAGCATCTGGCCGATGGACAGGTCGGAAAACAGCACAGTGAGCATCGCCGCCGCACGGAAAATATCGATGCCAAACTGGAACAGCAAGCCGCTGGCACGGTTCGAGGCATCGGTTTTCCACTGCGAGATCACCGCGTAATCGCGTACTTCCCGGGCGCGTTGACCCAGGCGCCCGAGGAAAAAGCCCTGACGATTGCCGGCGCGTACTTCCTGAATGGAATCGAGGGTTTCGGTGAGTGCCTGGGTGAAACGCGAGGTGCTGTCGTTCTCGAGTTTCTTCAGGTGCTTGACCCGCTTGCCCAACTGCACCGTGGCGTAGATCACCAACGGGTTGAACAGCAGGATCAGCAACGCCAGCTTCCAGTGCATCCACATCAGGATGGAGGCGGTGCCGACCAGGGTCAGCATGGCCACGAGGAAACGACTGAGGGTTTCGCCAACGAATTTGTCCAGCGTGTCCAGGTCGGTTACCAGGTGGGTGGTGACCGTGCCGCTGCCCAGGCTTTCGTATTCGCCCAGCGAAATGCGCTTGAGCCGTTCGATCAGCCGCACGCGAATGCGGTACACGATGTCCTTGGCCAGCGCCGCGAACAACCGCGCCTGCACGACGTTGAACAGCAAAGCGGCGCAACGCAGTCCCAGCGTCACCAACAGCATCAGGCCGATGTAACCCGCGGCTTTCTGCCAGTTTTCGGGCAGCGCGTGGTTCATGATCTTCAGCGCGGTGTCGCCGTGGCCCAGCAGCACTTCGTCCACCAGCAACGGCAAGAGCAAGGGGATCGGCACGCTGCACAGGGTTGCCAGCACCGCCACGCCGTTGGCAATCCACAGGGATTTCTTGTGATGCAGCGCCAGGCGGCGGATTTCCACCCAGCTCAGACGGTCGACACGTGTAGCGGTTGGGGCGTCGTCGGGCAGATCATGCACAGGCAGCGCGCTCCAGCCAGCGGCCGAGCAACGGAGACAATACGCTGAGAGGCTGATAGCCATTGGTCAACAGCGCCAATTGACCGTCACGCTCAGCCAGCAAGGTAGGGAAACCGGCAATGCCCAGGTCCTGGACCCAGGTGAAATCGGCAGCCGTCGCGGCGTGCTGATCGGCACGGTCGAACGCAGCGGCGAACTCGATGCGCGGTAGACCGGCTTGCTCCGCCAGTTCCACCAGAACGCTGGCGTGGGTGACATCGCGACCTTCGGCGTAAAACGCGTGCTGAATCAGCCCAAGCAGTTTCCACGCGCAATCCGGCGCCAGGCTGCGCGCAGTCACCAGTGCCCGACAGGCAGGTTCGGTGTCGTAGACAAACCCGTCGGGCAATGCGCCTTCCAGCTTGAACGGTTGGCCAGTAGCCTCGGTGACCGCCTGCCAATGCTCAAGGATATAACGTCGGGTCGTCGGCTCCAGCGCGGAACCGCTGCCAGTACGCAAACCGCCTACCACCAGATGCACGTCCACACCCGCGGCTTGCGCCTGCTCGACCAGCGCGTTGGCGACTGGCGCAAAGCCCCAGCACCAGGAACACATCGGATCCATCACATAGAGCAGGCGTTGCGCAGACATGGTTCAAGCCTCGGAAGGAGTTTGCTTGTAGTTGTAGCCGATCGGATGAGGCAGGTTGCGCGCTTTGGCCAGTTCGATCTGCTTCTGCCGATCAATGGCGCTGCGGCGGGTTTTCTCGCTGAGCGTATCCCAGCAATGCGGGCAACTGATGCCGGCCACATAGTGCTCGGATGTGCGGTCTTCGACGCTGATCGGTGTACGACAGGCATGACATTGATCGTAGTCGCCTTCGCTGAGGTCGTGACGAACGGTCACGCGGTTATCGAACACGAAGCAGTCGCCCTGCCATTTGGTTTCTTCCTGCGGCACCTCTTCGAGGTACTTCAGAATGCCGCCCTTGAGGTGATAGACCTCGTCGAAGCCTTGGCTGAGCATGTAGCTCGACGCCTTTTCACAACGAATGCCGCCGGTGCAGAACATCGCGACTTTCTTGTGCACGGCCGGGTCGAAGTTGGCTTTGATGTAGTCGGGGAATTCGCGAAAACTGGTGGTCTTCGGATCGATGGCGCCCTCGAAGGTGCCGATCGAGACTTCGTAGTCGTTGCGGGTGTCGATCAACAGCACTTCAGGATCGCTGATCAAGGCGTTCCAGTTCTCTGGATCGACGTAGGTGCCGACCTTTTTGTTGGGGTCCACGCCTTCAACGCCGAGGGTGACGATTTCTTTCTTGAGTTTGACTTTGGTGCGATAGAACGGCTGATCGTCGCAGTACGACTCTTTGTGGTCGATGTCGTCCATGCGTGGATCGTTCTTGAGCCAAGCCATCAGCCCATCGATGCCTTCGCGGCTGCCGGACACGGTGCCGTTGATGCCTTCTTCAGCGATCAGCAGCGTGCCTTTGATGCCGTTGTCGACCATCGCTTGCAGCAATGGCTCGCGCAGGGCGACGTAATCTTCCAGAGTGACGAACTTATACAGTGCCGCCACGACAATCTGTTGTGTCATGGGTGATTCTCCAGGTGGCTACCCTCGTAAGGGGTGAACCGGATGCGAAAAAAAACGCGCCGGGTGAGCGGCGCGTTGCGGATTCTAGCAAAAATAAATGTTTCTCTGTAGGAGCACGGCTTGCCGGCGAAGGCGATCTTGAATACGCCTTCGCGGGCAAGTCGGATCGCCGCACCGCTCGCTCCTACCTGCCGCCAGCACAGGTTGGCGAGGCCGGAGCCGCGTCGATCTGTGCCCATTCCTCTGGTGTGTAGGTATGCAGCGCCAACGCATGGAATTCGCCCATCAGCTCGCCGAGCGTGCCGTAGACTTTTTGGTGACGCTTGACCCGGTTGAGCCCTTCGAACTGCTGGCTGACCACCACGGCCTTGAAGTGAGTCTGCAACCCACGGCTGTGCATGTGGCTTTCATCCAGCACTTGCAGATGCTGCGGCTGCAACAGGCCCAGCGTCGATTCGATGCGTTGTTGCATGGTCATACCGAACTCCGCTTAAGGCTTTTTCTTGGCTGGAGCGGCGGCGCCTTTAGGCTCCAGCTCGGCCGTCATGTCAGCCAGCAGTTTGTTGACCACAGGCACTGCGCTTTCCAGCTTGGCTTGAGTCATCTGGGCCGATTGCTGAGTCAGCTGCGGCATTTTTTCCAGGACTTTCTTGCCCAGTGGCGATTTGTAGAACGCGACCAGGTCTTTCAGCTCGGATTCGCTGAAGTTGGTGGTGTAGAGCTTGACCATGTCCGGCTTCAGCTTGTTCCAGCCAATGGCTTGGTCCAGCGCAGCGTTGGCTTTGGCCTGGTAAGTTTCCAGCAAGGCTTTTTTCGATTCAGGGGCTTTGGTCTGTTCAAAGCGCTGAGCGAACATTTGCTGTACTTGCATGTACACCGGGGTGCCCAATTTGTCAGCGTGCGCCAGGGTCAGGAAAGCTTCGGCACTGGCGTTGTGGCTGGCGGTATCGGCAAAAACAGGGCCGCTGGCGCAAACCAGTGCAACCGCGGTACAGATGGCACGAAGACGAGTCATCGAGTTTCCTTTTCTAGCAGGCGAGGTAAAACCCCAAGGGCGTCCATTCTGCGCCTAAAAAAGTGTGTCGCTCAACCCCAAGCCTTACAGGGCCTGAATTAGAGGGGTTGAACGGTCAAATTCCAGACTGATGGAACCACGGCCGGCGATGACGGCCTAAACTGCGATCAGACCTACAGGAGTGTGCACGATGAGCCGTATCGAAACCGACAGCCTTGGCCAGGTGGAAGTCCCGGATGAAGCCTACTGGGGCGCTCAGACGCAACGCTCGCTGATTAACTTCGCCATCGGCAACGAACGTATGCCGCTGGCGGTGCTGCATGCCCTGGCGCAGATCAAGAAAGCCGCGGCGCGGGTCAATGACCGCAACGGTGACCTGCCCGCCGACATCGCCCGGCTGATTGAACAGGCCGCCGACGAAGTCCTCGATGGCAGCCACGACGACCAGTTCCCGCTGGTGGTCTGGCAGACCGGCAGCGGCACTCAGAGCAATATGAACGTCAACGAAGTGATCGCCGGACGTGCCAACGAACTGGCCGGTAACCCTCGCGGCGGCAAATCACCGGTTCACCCTAACGATCACGTCAATCGCTCTCAGAGCTCCAACGACTGCTTCCCGACCGCCATGCACATCGCCGCCGCCCAGGCGGTGCAACAGCATTTGCTGCCGGCGATCAGCGAACTGTCGGGCGGATTGGCCGAGCTGTCCGCGCGACACATGAAACTGGTCAAGACCGGTCGCACCCACATGATGGACGCGACGCCGATTACCTTCGGTCAGGAACTCTCGGCGTTCATCGCGCAACTGGATTACGCCGAGCGGGCAATCCGCAGCGCGCTGCCGGCCGTGTGTGAACTGGCCCAGGGCGGCACCGCGGTCGGCACCGGACTCAATTCGCCCCATGGTTTTGGCGAAGCCATCGCTGCCGAGCTGGCCGCCCTTTCCGGCCTACCGTTCGTCACTGCACCGAACAAATTCGCCGCCCTGGCTGGCCATGAACCGCTGACAACACTGTCCGGCGCGCTGAAAACCCTTGCCGTGACCCTGATGAAAATCGCCAACGACCTGCGCCTGCTGGGCTCCGGACCGCGAGCAGGCTTTGCCGAAGTGAAACTGCCAGCCAACGAACCGGGCAGCTCGATCATGCCGGGCAAGGTCAATCCGACTCAGTGCGAAGCGCTATCGATGCTCGCTTGTCAGGTACTGGGCAACGACGTCGCCATCGGTTTTGCAGCGAGTCAGGGCCATTTGCAATTGAACGTGTTCAAACCGGTGATCATCTATAACCTGCTGCAATCGATCCGCCTGCTGGGCGATGGTTGCAGCAACTTCCACCAGCATTGCATTGCGGGTCTGGAACCGGATGCAGAGAAAATGGCTGAACACCTGGAGCGTGGGTTGATGCTGGTGACGGCGCTGAATCCGCACATTGGTTATGACAAATCGGCGGAGATCGCCAAAAAGGCTTACACAGAAGGGCTGACCTTGCGTGAGGCGGCGTTGCAACTTGGGTATCTGACAGATGAAGAGTTTGATGCCTGGGTGCGGCCGGAGAATATGTTGGAGGCGGGTGCCAAGGGTTAAGATTTTCGGCGCTTGACAGTCAGTCTTCGCGGACAAGCCTCGCTCCTACAGGGTTTTGTGTCGATCGCACTATCGGGATCGCCCCCCTGTAGGAGCGAGGCTTGCCCGCGAAGAACGATGACGCGGTCTAACTGGCGGCCATCCGCACCTTTCGGGCTCTGAGCCCCGCAATCAACGACGGCCCTAACGCCACCAACGCCGACCCAAGCACCACCAGCACCGCCCCGCCATAACCCAGACCATTGATTGTCTCAGCATGCACATAGTCCGGCCATAACCCCGCCGCCACAGCCACCGCAGCGAACGTCACCAACGGCGTAATCGCCAGCGTCGCACTGACCCGCGATGCCTCCCAATGGGCCAGAGCCTCGGCAAATGCGCCATAGGCGATCAGGGTGTTCATGCAGCACGCCAGCAGCAGCCAGCCTTGCAGCGGACTCAGTTGCAGCGCTTCCAGCGGATGCACCCACGGCGTCAGCAACAACGCGCAGAACAGGTAGATCACCATCATCACCTGCAACGAATTCCATACCGTCAGCAATTGCTTCTGCCCCAAGGCGTAGAACGTCCAGACCGTGGACGCCAACAGCACCAACAGCACACCGGCGGTGTAATCGGTCAACGAAGTAAGCAACTCGGCCAACCGCTGATTGAAAAACAATGCGAAACCGATCAGCAACACCAGCAGGCCAATCCCCTGCCCCACGCTGAACCGTTCCTTGAATACAAACAGACTGGCGATCAACAACATGATCGGCCCCATCTGCACCACCAGTTGCGCGGTGCCGGGGCTGAGCAGGTTCAGGCCCATCAGGTACAGCACGTAATTGCCCACCAGGCCGAGCACCGCCATCAACACCAACCAGCCTCCGCGCGGGCCGAGCACTTTGCGGCTCGGCAGGCGCCTGGTCGCCGCCAGGTAAATGAACAGGCACCCGCCGGACACGATCAAGCGAAACCAGGTCACCGTCACCGGGTCCATCACCAGCAGCACTTGCTTGAGTTTGATCGGCAGAATTCCCCACAGCAGCGCAGTCAGCAAGGCCAGGAACAGACCATAAACCCAGCGACCCGATGAAATGTGCATGGCGAACCCCGAAGCCAAGTGGCGAGAAAGGTCATTCTAGGCTTAGAGCCGTTCGGCACACAGGGACAGTTGGGTGTGGGCCGCGAATGAAACTGTGCGGGTCGCACCATTAAATTGGCGCTATGCCGTCGATCGGCTGGCCAGGCGTTGCAAGTGGTTCATGTTTAAGCTCATTGAATTCGCCAGCAGCAGGAGATCGCCATGTACGGCAAGCGCGCCCAGGACAATGCCCCCACCACGCACTTTCGCTGTGACCGGGTGTGTCGTGTGAATGGGGAGTTGTATTTCAGCACCCGGGAAAACACCCTGGAGGGGCCGTTTGAAAACCCGGAGAAATTGGCGCGGGAGGTACAGGCTTATATCGAGCGGATGCTGCTTTTGCGTATGAGCCTATAGACCGCGGCGCCTCCATTCGCGAGCAGGCTCGCTCCCACAGGGATCTCGTGTGTGACAAAGATCGAGTGTGGGAGCGAGCTTGCTCGCGACAGTGGCTAACCAGGCAACACAAATCTTGCAGTCTTAACGCACCGCTTCAAACAACCCGGTCGCCCCCATCCCGCCACCCACACACATGGTGACGATGCCGTAACGCAGATTACGCCGTTGCAATTCACGCACAAGGTGCCCGACCTGACGCGAACCGGTCATGCCGAACGGGTGGCCTATGGAAATCGAACCGCCGTTGACGTTGTACTTGTCGTTATCGATCTCCAGCCGATTGCGGCTGTAAAGGCACTGGGACGCGAAGGCTTCGTTGAGTTCCCACAGATCAATGTCGGCAACCTGCAAACCCTTGGCCTTGAGCAACTTCGGCACCGAGAACACCGGGCCGATGCCCATTTCATCCGGCTCGCACCCGGCCACGGTGAAACCACGGAAGAACGCCTTCGGCTTCAACCCCAGTTCCAGTGCTTTTTCCAGGCTCATGACCAGCGTCATCGACGCGCCATCGGACAGCTGAGAAGAGTTGCCCGCCGTCACCGTACCGTCTTCGGCAAACACCGGTTTCAATCCCGCCAAGCTTTCCAGGGTGGTGTGCGGGCGATTGCAGTCGTCGCGATCGACGATGCCGTCAAGGATCTGCACCCGACCGGAGGCCTTGTCTTCAACGCGATACTTCACCGCCATCGGCACGATTTCATCGTCAAACAATCCAGCGACCTGTGCCTGAGCGGTACGTTGCTGACTTTGTAGCGCGTACAGGTCCTGTTCTTCGCGACTGACGTTGTAACGACGGGCAACGATTTCGGCCGTCTGCCCCATCGGGAAATAGATGCCTGGCACCTGCTCTTTAAGCAGCGGATTGATCAGGTTGTCGGTGTTGATACTTTTCATGGTCAGGCTGATGGACTCGACGCCACCGGCGACGATGATGTCGCTGCAACCCGAAGCGATCTGGTTGGCGGCGATGGCAATCGCCTGCAAGCCCGACGAGCAAAAACGGTTGAGCGTCATGCCGGCAGTGCCAGTCCCCAAGCGCGACAGCACCGCAACGTTGCGACCGATGTTGAAGCCCTGGCCACCTTCGTTGGAGCCGGCACCGACGATGCAATCCTCGACGCTGGCCGGATCAATGCCCGTGCGCTCGAGCAGCGCATTGATGCAGTGAGCCGCCATGTCGTCCGGACGGGTCTGGTTGAACTTGCCGCGAAAGGATTTGGCCAGGCCGGTCCGCACGCTGTCGACGATCACTACTTCACGCATGGCATACCTCATTATTGTTGTCGGTTGGGAGTGGACCGAGCATAAGTCCACCGTGTTATCGACCGCGACAATCATTCACCCCGCGTATGCGCAACCATCGCTCACTTCTTGGGCTTTTTCACCTTCCTGTCGTGCTTGCCGGATTTTTCGAAAGCCTCCTCCAGCGCCAGATTAATGGTGCGCAGGACTTTGACCCGCGCCCAGCGCTTGTCATTGGCTTCCACCAGCGTCCAGGGCGATATCTCGGTGCTGGTGCGATCGACCATGTCGCCGACCGCCGCGCGGTAGTCGTCCCATTTATCACGATTGCGCCAGTCATCTTCGGTGATCTTGAAGCGTTTGAAGGGGATCTGTTCGCGCTCTTCGAATCGTTCCAGTTGCGTCTGTTTATCGATAGCCAGCCAGAACTTGACCACGATTACCCCGGCATCGGCGATCTGCTCTTCGAAATCGTTGATCTCACTGTAGGCGCGCAACCAGTCGGCCGAGCTGCAAAAGCCTTCGATGCGCTCCACCAGCACCCGGCCATACCAGGAGCGGTCGAACACAGTGAATTTGCCGCGCGCCGGTAAATGTCGCCAGAAGCGCCAGAGATACGGGTGCGCCCGTTCCTCTTCGGTGGGCGCGGCGATCGGCACGATGCTGTACTGACGCGGGTCCAGCGCCGCGGCAACCCGGCGAATCGCCCCGCCTTTGCCCGCCGCATCGTTGCCTTCAAACACCGCGATCAAGGCGTGCCGACGCATGCGTTTGTCGCGCATCAGCCCGGAAAACCGCGCCTGCTCGGTGATCAACTGTTCTTCGTAATCGTCCTTGTCCAGGCGCAGGGTCAAGTCGAGGCTGTCGAGCAGGTTTACCTGATCGACGCTGGGGGACACTGGCGCGGCGCTGACTTTTTCCGGGTGAATTTTCGGCCGTTTCAGAGCGCTTTGCAGACCCTCGAGCAAAATTTTGCCCACGACCAGGCTCCGATAACGCGGGTCCATCCCGGCGATGACATGCCACGGCGCATAGTCACGGCTGGTGCGGCGCAGTATGCGTTCGCCATATTTCACGAATGTGTCGTACGTTTCGGATTGTTGCCAGTCCAGCGGACTGATGCGCCAGCTGTGCAGCGGGTCATCGGCCAGCGCCTTGAGGCGTGCCTTCATTTGTTTCTTGGAAAGATGGAACCAGAACTTGAATATCAGCGCGCCTTCGTCGCACAGCATCTTCTCCAGCCGCTCGGCTGCGTTGATGCTTTGATCGAGTCTGGGATCGCTGAACAAGCCATGAACCCGACCTTGCAGCATCTGGCTGTACCAGTTACCGAAGAAAATCCCCATGCGGCCCTTGGCCGGGAGCATCCGCCAGTAGCGCCAGGCCGGTGGCCGCGCCAGCTCTTCGTCGGTCTGTTGATCGAAGGTGCGGACCTCGATCAGGCGTGGGTCCATCCATTCGTTCAGCAACTTGACCGTCTCGCCCTTGCCGGCGCCTTCGATGCCATTAATCAAAACGATCACCGGAAAACGGCGTTGCTGGTGAAGTTCGAACTGCGCTTCGAGCAAGGCTTCACGCAAGGCCGGCACTTCGGCGTCGTAGGTTTCTTTGTCGATGGCGTGACCGATTTCGGCAGATTCGAACATGGGACGGCTCCTTCCAGGATTGAGCAAGACTATCGGATTGACCTCACCTGCGTGGGAGAAATCCCTTGCTCGCAGCAACGACTGGCTCCTTGTAGCAGCTGCCGAAGGCTGCGTTCGATCGCGCAGCGGTCGCAAAATCAGCCGATGTATTTTTTCAGGTAAAACGTGAATTCAGGATTTACGATCGCTGCGCGATCGAACGCAGGCTGCGCCAGCAGCTACAGATTTTCAGCGAATCTGCGAACGCACGCGTTGCCATGGATCAAGCACCGCCCCGGCGATCGGCTAGAATGGCCGCCTTGCCGTTGCCGAGCCTGCCATGAAACCTGTATTGCCCCACGCCCAGCTCGACTGGGACGACCAAGGGCTCCCGCGCTCGCGGGTGTTCGATGATGTGTACTTTTCCGACCTGTCCGGGCTGGACGAAACCCGCTACGTCTTCCTCGAACAGAACGCTTTGCGTGAGCGCTTCGCTGCGTTGCCGGCCGGCGGTCGACTGGTGATTGGCGAGACCGGTTTCGGTACCGGGTTGAATTTTCTGTGCGCCTGGCAGTTGTTCGAGCAGCATGCGGTGGCCGGAGCGCGGCTGCATTTTGTCAGTGTCGAAAAGTACCCGTTGAGTGCACCGGATCTGCAACGGGCGCTTGCGCTCTGGCCGGAGCTCAAGCCGTTTACCGATCAGTTACTCGCGCAGTACGTGGGGATCCACCAAGGCTTCCAACGCCTGGTGCTGGACAACGGCCGCGTGACCCTGACTCTACTGATCGGCGATGCGCTGGAACAATTGCCGCAACTGGACGCGCAAATCGATGCCTGGTTTCTCGACGGTTTCGCCCCGGCGAAAAACCCTGACATGTGGACCGCGGAACTGTTCACCGAACTGGCGCGGCTGGCGGCGCCCGGTTCGACCATCAGTACGTTTACCAGCACCGGCTGGGTGCGCCGCCTGCTGAATGCGGCGGGCTTCAAGATGAAGCGCACGCCCGGCATTGGCCACAAATGGGAAATCCTGCGCGGCGTGTTTCTCGGCTGGCCTGAAGAAGTCCCGACGCCCGCCGCGGCCAAACCATGGTTTGCGCGCCCGACGCCACGGACCGGCGAACGTCGGGCACTGGTGATCGGTGCCGGCCTGGCCGGTTGCGCCACGGCCGCCAGCCTCGCGGCGCGGGGTTGGCAAGTCAGTCTGCTGGAACGCCACCACGCACTGGCGCAGGAGGCTTCGGGCAATCCTCAGGGCGTGTTGTACCTCAAGCTTTCGGCCCATGGGACGGCGTTGTCGCAACTGATTGTCAGTGGTTTCGGTCACACCCGGCGCTTGCTTGAACATCTGCATCGGGGCGTCGACTGGGACGATTGCGGGGTCTTGCAACTGGCCTTCAACGCCAAGGAAGCCGAGCGTCAGGCGCAATTGGCTTCAGCCTTTGCGCCAGACCTGGTGCACTTGCTCGATCAACCGCAAGCCGAGGCCCAGGCCGGCATCGCCCTTGAGCACGGCGGATTATTCTTCCCGGAAGGCGGCTGGGTTCATCCGCCCGCGTTGTGCCACTGGCAAGCGTCCTCGGCGAACATCCAGTGGCTGCCCCATCGCGATGTACTGGAACTGCGCAAGGTTGATGATCAGTGGCAGGCTTGGGACGGGGATGATTTGCTGGCCAGTGCCCCCGTGGTGATCCTGGCCGGCGCCGCCGAGATCAAGCGTTTTGCGCAGAGCGCCGAACTGCCCCTCAAACGCATTCGTGGCCAGATCACCCGACTGGCACAAACACCTGAAAGCCAGAGCCTGGCCACCGTCGTCTGCGCCGAAGGCTATGTCGCGCCGGCTCGACTGGGCGAACACACGCTCGGCGCCAGCTTCAATTTCAAGAGCGATGACCTGACCCCGACCCTCGCCGAACACCTCGGCAACCTGGCCTTGCTCGAGGAAATCTCCCCGGACCTGACCACTCGACTGCATGCTCAGGAACTGGACCCGCAGCAGCTTGAAGGGCGCGCCGCGTTCCGCTGCACCAGCCCGGACTATCTGCCGATCGTCGGCCCGTTGGCCGAGCAAGCAGCGTTCGCCGACGCCTACGCCGTACTGAGCAAGGATGCCCGGCAAGTACCAGACACTCCCTGCCCCTGGCTTGAGGGTTTTTACGTCAACAGCGGCCACGGTTCTCGCGGCCTGATCACCGCGCCACTGTCGGGTGAATTGCTCGCAGCGTGGATCGAGAACGAACCTCTGCCCCTGCCCAGAGCGGTCGCCGAGGCCTGTCATCCCAACCGTTTTGCCGTGCGCCAATTGATCCGCGGAAAAATCTGACGGCTCGCTTTATAACTTATCGGTCTAAAACTCCGGAGATTGAGCCGGGTCAGTTTCTGAGTACCCGCTGTTTTTGGCGCGTATCGATTGACCCTCCCCAACGGAAAAACCGGTAAGGACTTTATGTGTGGATTAGCTGGCGAGTTACGCTTTGATCATCAACCTGCGGACCTCGCGGCCGTTGAACGAATCACTCATCACCTGGCGCCTCGCGGCCCTGACGCGTGGGGCTTTCATTGCCAAGGGCCGATTGCCCTTGGCCATCGTCGCCTGAAAATCATGGACCTGTCGGACGGCTCCGCGCAGCCGATGATCGACAACCCATTGGGCTTGTCCCTGGCCTTCAACGGCGCGATCTACAACTTCCCGGAACTGCGCACCGAGCTTGAAAGCCTGGGTTATGCCTTCTATTCCGGCGGCGACACCGAAGTGTTGCTCAAGGGCTATCACGCCTGGGGCGAAGCCTTGCTGCCCAAGCTCAACGGCATGTTCGCCTTCGCCATCTGGGAGCGCGACGCCCAACGCCTGTTCATTGCCCGCGACCGTCTCGGCGTGAAGCCGCTGTACCTGTCTCGCACCAGCCAGCGCCTGCGCTTTGCCTCGGCGCTGCCGGCGTTGCTCAAGGGCGGCGACATCAACCCGATCCTCGATCCGGTGGCACTTAATCATTACCTGAATTTCCACGCCGTGGTCCCGGCGCCGCGCACCTTGCTGGCCGGCATCGAAAAACTGCCGCCGGCCACCTGGATGCGCATCGAAGCGGATGGCACCACCGAGCAGAAAACCTGGTGGACCCTGCCCTACGGACCACACGCCGACGAGATGAATCTGACACTCGAAGACTGGCGCGACCGTGTACTCGACAGCACCCGTGACGCGGTGGCGATCCGTCAACGTGCGGCGGTCGATGTCGGTGTGCTGCTTTCGGGCGGGGTCGATTCGAGCCTGCTGGTCGGTCTGTTGCGTGAAGTCGGTGTTGAAAACCTGTCGACCTTCTCCATCGGTTTCCAGGATGCCGGCGGCGAGCGCGGCGACGAGTTCCAGTATTCAGACCTGATCGCCAAGCACTACGGCACGCAGCATCACCAACTGCGCATTGACGAAAAAGAGATCATCGAGCAACTGCCTGCGGCTTTCCGCGCCATGAGCGAACCGATGGTCAGTCATGACTGCATTGCTTTCTATCTGCTGTCCCGTGAAGTGGCCAAGCATTGCAAGGTGGTGCAAAGCGGCCAGGGTGCCGACGAGTTGTTCGCCGGTTATCACTGGTATCCACACGTCGACGGTGCCGCCGATCCGTACGCGGCCTATCGCGATGCGTTTTTCGACCGCAGCTACGACGACTACGCCGCCACTGTGCAGCCGAAATGGCTGACAGCGAATGACGCGGCCGGTGACTTCGTCAAAGAACATTTCGCACAGCCCGGCGCCGATGCGGCGGTGGACAAGGCCCTGCGTCTGGACAGCACGGTCATGCTGGTGGACGACCCGGTCAAACGCGTCGACAACATGACCATGGCCTGGGGCCTGGAAGCGCGCACGCCGTTTCTCGACTACCGCCTGGTGGAATTGTCGGCGCGCGTGCCGGGCAAATTCAAACTGCCGGATGGCGGCAAGCAAGTCTTGAAAGAAGCCGCGCGACGGGTCATTCCGAGTGAAGTGATCGATCGCAAAAAAGGCTACTTCCCGGTCCCTGGCCTGAAGCATCTGCAAGGCGATACGCTGAACTGGGTGCGCGAACTGCTGCTTGATCCGAGCCAGGATCGCGGCCTGTTCCAGCCAGAGATGCTCGACCGCCTGCTGACCGATCCGCAAGGCCAGTTGACCCCATTGCGCGGCTCCAAGCTGTGGCAATTGGCGGCATTGAACCTGTGGCTCAGTGAACAAGGAATCTGATCGATGAAACCCCACGCCACGGCCTACAGCCAACGTTTGTTGCGCGGTCAGGCGCCCTCGTACGAACGTTTGCAGGCGCGTCTGGCCGAAGACGGCAGCGAACTCGGCGCCGCACCGATAGCCGTGCATTGCGGCTGGGGCCGGTTGCTGATCGGCCACACCTTCCCCGATGCGGCGAGCCTGGCCCAAGAGCTGCTCAACGAGCAGGCCGGCGAACGCGACATCGCCTTGTACGTGGCTGCGCCCCAGCAAGTGCTGGGGTTGGAGCCGGCCCAGTTGTTTCTCGACCCGTCCGACACCTTGCGCCTGTGGTTCAGCGATTACCGTCAGTCCACTCGGGTGTTTCGCGGCTTTCGCATCCGCAGGGCCCAGAGCGACACGGACTGGCAAGCGATCAATCAGCTGTATCAATTGCGCGGCATGCTGGCGATCGACGCGAGTTTGCTGACCCCGCGCCATCAGGGTGGCCCCGTCTATTGGCTGGCCGAAGATGAGGACAGCGGCGCGATCATCGGCAGTGTTATGGGCCTCAATCATCACAAGGCGTTCAACGATCCGGAAAACGGCAGTAGCTTATGGTGCCTGGCAGTTGATCCGCACTGTTCGCGACCGGGTGTCGGCGAAGTACTGGTGCGGCATTTGATCGAGCACTTCATGAGCCGTGGGCTGAGTTACCTGGACTTGTCAGTGCTGCATGACAACCACCAGGCGAAAAGTCTTTACGCCAAGTTGGGGTTTCGCAACCTGTCGACCTTCGCCATCAAGCGCAAGAACGGGATCAATCAGTCGCTGTTTCTGGGCCCCGGTCCCGAAGCCGAATTCAACCCGTATGCGCGGATCATCGTAGATGAAGCTCATCGGCGCGGCATCGAAGTACAGGTCGATGACGCCGAGGCCGGTCTGTTCACCTTGGTGCATGGCAGTCGGCGTGTTCGTTGCCGTGAGTCACTAAGCGATCTGACCAGTGCCATCAGCATGACGTTGTGTCAGGACAAGAGCCTGACCCACAAGGTCTTGAAAAATGCCGGGCTGAACCTGCCATCGCAGCAACTGGCCGGCAACGCCGATGACAATCTGGCCTTTCTCGACGAGCACGAACGCGTGGTGGTCAAACCACTGGATGGCGAACAGGGCCAAGGCGTCGCGGTGGACCTGCGCACCATCGAAGAGGTCCTGCAAGCCGTCGAATCCGCCCGCCAGTTCGACAGTCGCGTGCTGCTGGAGAGCTTCCACGAAGGCCTAGACTTGCGGATTCTGGTGATCGGTTTTGAGGTGGTCGCCGCGGCCATTCGCCGACCGGCAGAAGTGGTGGGCGATGGTCAGCATTCCATCGGTGAGCTGATCGAAGCCCAGAGCCGGCGTCGTCAGGCGGCGACCAGCGGTGAAAGCAAAATCCCCCTGGACCCTGAGACCGAGCGCACCTTGCACGCGGCGGGTTATGACTACAGCAGTCTTCTGCCGGCCGGTGAGCATTTGTTCGTACGACGTACAGCGAATCTTCATACCGGCGGCATTCTCGAGGATGTCACGGCGATCCTGCATCCGACCCTGGCGGACGCGGCAGTGCGCGCGGCGCGTGCGCTGGATATTCCGATGGTCGGGCTCGACCTGATGGTGCCCGCCGCCGATCAACCGGACTATGTATTTATCGAAGCCAATGAGCGCGCCGGACTGGCCAACCATGAACCGCAGCAGACGGCCGAGCGATTTGTGGATTTGTTGTTTCCGCATAGTCAGCCGGCTGGCTAACGCTCCCCTCACGATCGTTCCCACGCTCTGCGTGGGAATGCCTCACTGGACGCTCCGCGTCCGCTTTTGGGACGCAGAGCGTCCCTGGCTGCATTCCCACGCAGAGCGTGGGAACGATCAACGATCAGTCGTCAACTCATCAGGAGTTTCCATGACCAGCAAAATTCCGGAACCAGATCTGAACTACCTGCAAAAAATCCTGCTGGAAATGCTCGCCATTCCCAGCCCGACCGGTTTCACCGACACGATAGTGCGTTACGTCGCGGAGCGGCTTGAAGAGCTGGGCATTCCCTTTGAGATGACCCGCCGCGGCACCATCCGCGCCACCCTCAAGGGCAAGAAAAACAGTCCCGACCGTGCGGTCTCCGCTCACTTGGACACCATCGGCGCGGCGGTTCGCTCAATCAAGGACAACGGTCGTGTGACCCTGGCCCCCGTCGGTTGCTGGTCCAGCCGTTTTGCCGAGGGCAGCCGGGTCAGCCTGTTTACCGACAACGGCGTGATCCGTGGCAGCGTGCTGCCGCTGATGGCTTCCGGGCATGCGTTCAATACCGCCGTGGATGAAATGCCGATCAGTTGGGATCACATCGAACTGCGCCTGGATGCTTATTGCGCCACCCGTGCCGATTGCGACTCTCTGGGGATCAGCGTCGGTGACTTTGTCGCCTTCGACCCTTTGCCGGAGTTCACCGAAAGCGGCCACATCAGCGCTCGACATCTCGACGACAAGGCCGGTGTTGCAGCCTTGTTGGCGGCATTGAAAGCGATCGTCGACAGCGGCGAAGAGCTGATGATCGACTGCCATCCGTTGTTCACCATTACCGAGGAAACCGGCAGCGGCGCCGCGGCGGCATTACCCTGGGACGTCAGCGAATTCGTCGGCATCGACATTGCCCCGGTCGCACCGGGCCAGCATTCCAGCGAACATGCCGTGAGCGTGGCGATGCAGGACTCCGGCGGACCTTATGACTATCACCTGTCACGGCATCTGCTGCGCCTGGCCAGTGACAACGAGTTGCCGGTGCGCCGCGACCTGTTCCGCTACTACTTCAGCGATGCCCATTCGGCGGTCACTGCCGGGCACGACATTCGCACCGCCCTGCTCGCCTTTGGCTGCGACGCCACTCACGGCTACGAACGCACCCACATCGACAGCCTTGCTGCGCTCAGTCGATTGCTCGGCGCCTACATCCTCAGTCCGCCGGTGTTTGCCAGCGATGCGCAACCGGCCAAGGGCTCATTGGACCGGTTCAGTCATCAGATCGAACATGACACGCAGATGGAAAGCGATACGCGGGTGCCGTCGGTGGATAGCTTGGTGGGGCAGCGCAACGATAACTAAGCGAACGCTGGCCCTGTACGTTCAACCGCCGTAGCATCGCGCCATTGTTTAGCCGAGGTGCCCATGCTGATTCCCCACGACCAACTTGAAGTCGATACCCTCACTCGCCTGATCGAGGATTTCGTCACCCGTGACGGTACGGACAACGGTGATGACACGCCGCTGGAAACTCGTGTTCTGCGGGTTCGCCAGGCATTGACCAAGGGCCAGGCGCTGATTGTCTTCGATCCGGACAGCGAGCAATGCCAGTTGATGCTCAAGCATGATGTGCCCAAGCACCTGTTCGACTGAGGCCTTCAGCGCCCTTTGTTTTTTGCCCGTTTGGCCTGGATGCGGTCGTAGACCTCCGCTCGGTGAACGTTGACGTTCTGCGGCGCTTCGACGCCGAAGCGCACAGTGTTGCCGTTGACCGCAACAATGCGCACGGAAATGTCGTCACCGATGGAAATCAATTCGCCCACAACGCGACTGAGTACAAGCATGACATTCATCCTTCAGGGTTATCGGACCCTGAAGATGCCCCGCGTGCAGCGGCTCTTCAATACGCTGACAGACAATCAGTCCCGCCCTACAGCGCAGGACGAACGCGTCCTAAGGATACGTCTGACAAATCCATTGATTGAAGGACCGATCCTTCAGGAGGCGGAGAATCGCGGGCCGAAAAGGATGACGCTCGCCCCGATCACACACAACGCCACGCCGATCCAGTCCGAGCCCAGCGGACGAATCCGCTCGACCACCGCCAGCCAACCAATCGACGCGATGATGTAGATGCCACCGTAAGCGGCGTAGGCGCGACCGGCATAGGTCGCTTCGATGCGGGTCAGCAGCAGCGCGAACAAAGTCAGGCTGAGCAGAGCCGGCACGACCCACCAGGCGCTTTTGCCCTGGCGCAGCCACATCCAGAAGGCAAAGCATCCGGCGATTTCAAACAGCGCGGCAAGAAAAAACCACAGGTAATTGAGCATGCAAACGTCTCGCGAGGATGGCCGATTGTGGCCACCCTAACGACGGTGTTGTGCATGGGCAAGCTCAGCCTGCGGTTTGTTTGGCCTTGGCGCGCATTTTGTCGGCCATGACGGTCATTTCGTCGTAGAGCAGTTGCGGGTTCTTCTGCTTGAGCGCCCAGGCCATACGGCCCTGTTCGTGCGGAAGAATCATGAATTCGCCAGCGGCAACGTGCTGATAGATGTAGTCGGCAATGTCGGCAGCGGTGATCGGCGAGCTTTCCAGCAACTTGCCGACCTGGGCTTTCATGGCCGGCGTCGGGCCACGGAAGGAGTCCAGCAGGTTGGTCTGGAAGAACGACGGGCACACCACATGCACGCCGATTTCCTGCTGCGCCAGTTCGATCAGCAGGCTTTCGGACAATGCCACCACGCCAGCCTTGGCCACGTTGTAGTTGCTCATGGCCGGGCCTTGCATCAGGGCGGCCATCGACGCGATGTTGATGATCTTGCCTTTGCTTTTTTCCAGCAGCGCAAGGAAGGCCTTGCAGCCCTTGACCACGCCCATCAGGTTGATCGCGATCTGCCAGTCCCAATCTTCAAGGGACAGTTCATTGAAGAACCCGCCCGAGGCAACGCCAGCGTTGTTGACGATGACGTCGATGCCACCGAGTTTCTCTTCGCAGGATTGAGCGAAGGCAGTCAGCTGGCTGTAATCACGCACATCGCAACGCTGGATAAAACCGTCGCCGCCGGCTTCGCGAACCCGCTTCAGGGTTTCTTGCAGACCGGGTTCGCTGACATCCGACAAGGCCAGCTGCCAGCCTTCACGCGCCCAGCGCAGCGCGATTTCGCGACCTAAGCCCGAGCCCGCGCCAGTGATCATCATGCGATTTTGCATAGCAAACAGCCTTGTAGTTCCGGGGAAGATGCATCGAGTGTAGCGAAGGACAATACCCGACCCACGCTCCATAAGATTGCTGAATGGCCCGAGCAAACCGCGGAAGCGTCTGAACCAACTAGAGTAATAAAAAACGAAATAAGCCTTTCTTCGAAAAACATTAAAAAAACTTGGAATTTTCTTTCATGAGCGACAGTCGGATTTTGTAAGCAGCCTGGTTTTATAGCATCCCGGCTGACACTTAAACGCCAGGTAATCCAGAACACTTCCAACAAGGAAATAGACATGGGCACAATTCTTATCGTAATTCTGATTCTGTTGCTGGTCGGTGGTTTGCCAGTGTTCCCGCACTCCAGAAGTTGGGGTTATGGCCCGTCGGGTATCATCGGCGTCGTGTTGGTGGTGCTGTTGATCCTGCTGTTGCTCGGCAAGATATAAAGGTTTAACCGGCAAAAAAAAGAGGCCCTTTTCAAGGGCCTCTTCTTTTGTTGCGTCAAAACTTAGTCCGGCTTGCCGTCAACCACACCGGCGGTGTTGTCGATCAGGCTCTTGGTTGCCGTTTGCAGGAACGCTTCGAGCTTGAGTTTCAGCTCAGCGGTACGCGGCGCGTCCGCAACGATCTCGGCGTGAGGCGTCGCGCCCAGTTCGTACTGATACATCTTCGGCGCCATTTCCTTTTCTTTCGGCAGCACCAGGATTTGATCGGCCGTGATGATGGCGGTGGTCTGCTCGCTACCCGACGGCTTGATCACGCCAAAACCAGTGTCGCCTTCAGGCAGGTTGAGCAGGTCGCGCCCCCAGCACTGATGACGCACTTCACCACCAATACGACCCATGATGGTCGGCACGATGTCGATCTGCGTGCCCACGGTGTGGTCACGCTGGCCGAACTTTTCCTGGATGCCCGGTGCGATCATCAGCATCGGCACGTTGAAGCGGCCCAGGTCCATTTCGGTGATCTGACGCTCGTTGCCAAAACCGTGGTCTCCGACGACCACAAACAGGGTTTCCTTGAAATACGGCTCCTTGCGGGCCTTTTCAAAAAACTGGCCCAGCGCCCAGTCTGCGTAACGCATAGCGGTCAAATGCTCGTTCAGGCTACCGCGATCGGTGACAGGCTCGACCGGCAGTGGCGTCGGCAAGGCATATGGCGTGTGGTTGGACAGGGTTTGCAGCAGCGCATAGAACGGCTTGCCGTTTTCCCGCGACTTGAGCTCGACCAGACCTCGGTCGAACATGTCCTGGTCGGACACGCCCCAGGTCGGATCGGAGAACACCGGGTTAACAAAGTCGTTACGACCAATGAAGTTGGTCATGCCCTGGTTGCTGAAGAAACCCGACTGGTTATCCCAGGCGAAGTCGCCGTTATAGACGTACACGTCGTCATAGTCACGGGCACTGAGCAATTGCGGCAGGCCGGACAACTTGTGGCTGCCTTCCGGCGTCTGCATCAGGTATTCGAAACCCGGCAGATTCGGGAAGCACGCCATGGTGGCGAACATACCCTGGTGGGTATGGGTCCCGTTGGAGAAGAAGCGGTCGAACATCAGGCCTTCCTTCGACAGTTTGTCGAGGTACGGCGTGATGTTGCCCGGTGCACCCAAGGCACCCACCGAGTGACCGGCCATGCTTTCCATCAGGATCACGACGACGTTCTTGATCGGCAGGGTCTTGTCGGCCGGTGGCGTGTAATCGCGACGCACTGCTGCGGTTTCGGTATCCACCAGCTTGTCGTCCGCCATCACCAGCATGTCACGCACCACTTTCTGCGCTTCAGGCTGTGGCAGGGTGGCCTTCCAGATGTTGTCGCGATCTTCGGACATCCGGCTCTTGGCCGCTGCGACCAACGACAATGTGCCGTTGAGGCCCAACTGGTTGGCGAAGTTCGAGTCGGTGGTGTAGACGTCCCCCCAACGCATTGGCGGGCCTTGACGCAACGTGCCACGAGCGGCCACTACGCAGACCAGCAGGCAGACGACAAACACCGCGATGCGTGAATACCACGGGGCGATCTGGCGCGTGCCGATGCTGCCGCCGCTGAATGGACCACGAGGACGGGTGGCGCGGTCGGCGCCCTTGAACGCCAGGGTCAGGATCAATGTGCCCACGGCCCAGGCCAGCAGGTAGCGAACCACCGGAAAACCGTACCAAAGCATGCTCATGACGGTTTTCGGGTCTTCCTTCACATACTGGAAGACCAGGCCGTTGAGGCGCTGGTGGAACTCGCGGTAGAAATCCATCTCCATCAGGCCGAGGAACAGCGCGATGCTCGAGGCAATGGTCAGCCAGAAACGGAAGAACCCGCGTGCGGCCATCGCTCGGGCGCTGAACAGCGCCAGCAGCAACGGAATGCTGAGATAGACCACCAGACGCAGGTCGAAACGCAGACCGTTGACGAACGCTTCGAGAAAGGTCGAGGCGGGGGTGTCGAGTATCATCTCGCTGTTGTAAGCCAGCAGCGCAACGCGCAGCAGGCTGAACATGACCATCATGACCAGGGCACACAGCAGTGTGTAGGCCAGATGCGATTTGACGGTCGGTTGCAGCAGGCGACTAGAAGCTCGCTGCTGACTCAGGGCGTCCGGGTTTGCCATGTCGTTTTAGGACCCATTGGAAGTTGAAGTTTCAAAAATACAGCTGCGCCCTGCCCTCTGTTGGCCAGTACTCGGCCCCGGGGCTTGCGCGGCGCGCAAATGTTGCACGATCAACCGCGGCATTGCCATTGATTACTGCCCGGTATGTTTGGCGCGGGCGAATTGTCTTGGAGACTTTGTGAAAATTTCGTGCAACGCGATATCCGGAAACAAAATAAAGTCCCCAGATCCTGATGTCCGTTAGTTCGGGGGCATATCCGTTTCTGCGGTAACGGCGACTGGCGGTTTCGCTTTTACAGCGAGTCACTTGGAAAATCCCCAAGTAACCAAACGCTTTTGCCCCGCCATTCGGTGCCTCGCTTAGGCTCGGCATGCCCTCACTCCGGCATTGCTCCGTGGGCCCGCCGCCCGCCGCCCTCGGCCATCCATGGCCCAGAGTGTGTCAAAACACCCAAGCAAACCCTTGCTATGATTCCCCAGGATTTCATCGCAAGGGTTGCCCATGAAACGCTTCATCCAAGGCGAACACCGAGGTCAAAGTACCTTGCTCCCCGAGAGCCTGGACGATTACGTCAGCGACACCAATCCGGTGCGTGTAGTCGATGTCTTCGTCGACGAGCTCGACCTGATCACCTTGGGTTTTGAAAGCGCTATCCCTGCTGAAACTGGCCGACCCGCTTACCACCCCGCAGTCATGCTGAAGATCTACATCTACGGCTATCTAAACCGCATCCAGTCGAGCCGGCGCCTTGAACGTGAGGCGCAGCGTAACGTCGAGCTGATGTGGCTTACCGGTCGCTTGATGCCGGATTTCAAGACCATCGCCAACTTCCGCAAAGACAACGGCAAGGCCATTCGAGGCGTCTGCCGTCAGTTTGTTGTGCTGTGCCAGCAGTTGGGGCTTTTCTCGGAAAATTTCGTCGCCATCGACGGCAGTAAATTCAAGGCGGTGAACCACCGCGACCGCAATTTCACCAGCGCCAAACTGAAGCGGCGGATGGAAGAAATCGAATCGAGCATTGCCCGTTATCTAACGGCGCTGGATGCGGCTGATCGGGAAGAGCCCAAGCCCTCTGGGCCTAAAGGCGGCTTGGAAGAGAAAATCGCCAAACTGAAGGAGCAGATGAAGGCGCTTCAGGAGATTGAAATACAGCTTGAAGCATCGCCGGACAAACAGATCTCGCTGACCGACCCGGACGCCCGCTCCATGATGACGAGCGGTAATGGAATCGTGGGTTACAACGTGCAGACGGCGGTCGATACCAAGCACCATCTGATCGTCGCGCACGAGGTGACCAATGTGGGTCACGACCGTGATCAGCTCAGCTCGATGGCCCAGCAGGCCCGTGAGGCGATGAAACTCGAATCGTTGTCGGTGGTGGCTGACCGAGGGTACTTCAAAAGCGGGGAAATCCTAGCCTGTCACGAGGCAGGAATTACCGCTTATGTGCCGAAGACGCTGAGCTCGCGCGCCAAATTCAATGGACGCTTCAACAATGATGTTTTCGTCTACGACGCAGACAAAAATGTGTACATCTGCCCCGCCAAGGAAGTGCTGATTTGGCGCTCCTCTTACGTTGATAAAGGCAAGAAGCTGGACAGTTACTGGAGTTCCAACTGCCGGGCCTGCTCGATAAAAGCGCAATGCACGCCGGCCAGAGAGCGAAAGGTTCGTCGCTGGGAGCATGAGGCGGTGCTGGAGGAGATGCAGGTTCGCCTGGACAATGCGCCGCAGATGATGAGCATCCGCAAGCGAACGGTCGAGCATCCCTTCGGGACGCTGAAACAATGGATGGGTGCAACCCATTTCCTGACGCGACGATTAGCCGGGGTGAGCGCCGAAATGAGTTTGAACGTGCTCGCTTATAACTTGAAGCGGGTGATGAAAATCCTCGGTGCGCAGAATCTAATGAAAGCGCTGTCGGCCTGAAAAGGCCCTTTTTGCCCAATTGACGGGCTGTAACGCGTTGTTAGCGGCCTTGAGAAGGGGCTGGAGCGACGAAGAACGCTTTAGGCTCAATGAGTCAGCCAACACTCGTCGGCGCTACGCGCCGACGATGCTTGAGCCTGTTTTTACACACTCTGGGCCATGGATGGCCGATGGCGGCGGGCCCACGGAGCAGGACCGGAGCGAGGGCATGCCGAGCCTAGGCGAGGCACCGAACGTCAGGGGCAAGAGCCCTTGGTTACTTGGGGCTTTTCCAAGTGACCCGCCGTAAGGGCGGAACCCTAAGCGGCCGCGACCGCAGAAACGGATCTGCCCCCGATCAAATAAACCGCCCTACCAAATAGAAAACGCCCCGAACCAGTCGAGGCGTTTTATCAAAAGAGCGAATCGATTACTTCTCAGCGCGTTCTTTCAGGGCTTTCAGGGTATTGAACGGCGCATCGACCACAAACTTGTTGGCCACCATCGACGGTATGCTACCGCCCGGCTCAGTGTGCACCTGATAGGTCACTTCGATCTGATCACCCTTGGGCACGAACTTCCAGAAACCGTCGACCTTGGTCACCCGCACAAAGCCTTTTTCCTCAGGAATGTACTTCGGCACGCCTTCGAGTTTACGGGTCAGACTGCCATCGGCACCCTCGACGGTGGTCACATGCAGCACCGAATCACGCGCGGTGACCGGCCAAGGCGTATTGAACTGGGTGTAAGTCCAGCTCTGATCACCTTCGTGTTTGAGCAACTTCTGGGTCTTGCATTCGTGAATCCAGGCGCAGGCCCCTGGCACGTCTTCCTGCAATGCGCGCAGTTTGGCCAGGGTGGTCTTCATCAGCGTGACACCACGGTAGGCCTTGTAATCGGAGCCGGCCACCTCGCTCAAGGAGATCTTGATGCCGTCCTGTTCCTTGGCGACTTTCCAGTCTTCGGCCTGAGCAGCCGTGGTGGCGAGCATTACCGTCAAACCACACAGCACAGCCATACGTTGCAGCGAACCCATAATCTTATTCCTTATTGTTGAAGTTCCGTTCGGTGAACACATCACGCAGCCGTCATTTGCTCCCACCAACCCAGCAATCTGATCGCTTCGTCACTGCTGCTTCCGCAGACTTCGATGTCGGCTTCGAACGCCGAACACACTGAAGGACGTTCCGGTTTGCCAAACACATTGCACAGGTTTTCGACAGAGAGTTGTACGCAACGTTCTCCGGCGGCTTTGCCCTTAGGCATGCCGGGAATCGGTGAACTGATGGAAGGGGCAATGCAACAGGCGCCACAGCCTTCACGGCATTTCATGACGACGAGCTCCTCGCGATGGGCGATGTGTTAAAGGACGTGGCACAGAGTAACCGCTAAAACGCTTGTTTAAAATTGCCTGGGCCCGGGTTTTTTCGCTCAAACGAGCGTGACTGACCAGTCTCCGACAAAGCGTCTGGCCAGCGGGTCACAGATGGGAGGGAATTACCGCTTGAACTCGAATTCCAGCGCTGCGCCTTCGACTTCACGGCGCTCTTCGTTGCGCAGTTGCAACTGCATTTCGTTGCTGATCAGCCTTCCGTTGAGCTGAAACGGCGTGCTGCCAGCCTTGTCACCGAACATTTGCGGCAATACGGCATCGTGCCGTGGCAACGCTACCGTACCGATCGGTTTCAACTCCTCGGCCATGTCCTCGGGCAGGCTCAAATCCAGGTCGACCGAAGGAAGCTTGGTTTTCACGACTTCACTGGCGGGTTTGGACTTGGAAGCAATCGGCGGTCGTTTTTTCACCTTGGCGGCTTTCTTTTTGACCGGCGCGGCTTTCTTGGCCGGGGCCGGTTTTTTCGAAGTGGCGTTGGTTGCCGGTTTTTCCTGAACGGAAGCCGCCATGACGCCTTCGACCTGGAAGGTCATCAGCAGGCAGATCGAAAGCCAGACGGCGGGGAAAATCGATTTCATGGACCCAACGGCGCAACGGCATGAGGCCATATGCTCGCCTGTTGCAGGCAACATGACAAGCACGGACAGGAATAACCTGCCCCCGCCCCGTCACAGGCCGCCAGCCATCTCCTGGCAGAGCTGGGTGGCCAGCATGCCCAAGGTCATCAATGCACGCTCGGCTTCACGGTTCCACGGTGTGCCGCAGTTCAGCCGAATGCAGTGATTGAACTGCTCGGTGTTACTGAAAATCAGCCCCGGCGCGATACTGATGCCCTGCTGCAACGCACGAACGTGCAGCTCCTGAGTGTTGACCCGCCCCGGCAGACTGACCCAAAGAATGAAGCCGCCGGTAGGCCGGGTCATCTGTGTGCCTTCCGGGAAGTATTGCTGCACGGCCAGCTGGAAGGCGCTGAGGTTCTTGCGGTACTCCTGACGGATGTAGCGCAAATGCCGGTCGTAACCACCGTTCTCCAGATAGGCCGCAATACCCATTTGCGTGACGCTGCAGGCCGAATGGGTACTGAAGGTTTGCAAACGCTGGATCTCCTGCTGGTACTTACCGGCAATCATCCAGCCGATCCGCACGCCCGGCGACAGGGTTTTGGAGAAACTTGAGCAGTAGATCACCCGGTCCAGCCGATCGTAGGCTTTAAGCGACTTGGTGCGACCCTGCTCGAACATCAACTCGCCGTAGATATCGTCTTCAACAATCTGGATATCGAAATCTGAGGCCAGACGCAGCAGTTGCTTTTGCCGCTCTTCAGGCATGGTGCCGCCCAATGGATTGCTCAGGCGAGTGGTCAACACCAGCGCCTTGATCGACCACTGGTTGGCCGCCAGTTGCAAGGCTTCGAGGCTCATGCCAGTGGCTGGATCGCTGGGGATTTCGATGACCTTGAGGCCCAGCAGGTCAGCCAGTTGCAACAAACCGTAGTAGGTCGGCGACTCGGCGGCGATCAAGTCACCCGGCCGGGTCAGCACGCGCAACGACATCTGCAAGGCATCGACGCAGCCGTGGGTAATCACCACTTCCGACGGATCGACCACCACGCCGGCATCGCGCATGCGGATCGCCACTTGACGACGCAGCGGTTCGAAACCCGGGCTGAACATGTAGCTGAAAGCCCGCGGGCTATGGAAACGGGTGACTTTAGCCAGTTGCTGATGCAGCGCCCGCACCGGCAGATATTCGACGCTTGGCACGGCCGCGCCCAAAGGGAACACACCTTCGCGGCGAGATTCGACCAGGACTTGCTGAATGATGCTGCTGCGAGTGACCAGACCGGGACGTTCGACTCGGGCGATGTCCGGTGTCGGCGCAGTCAGGGCCGGGGTCTGGTGCACGTAGTAACCCGACTGCGGCCGGGCGCGGATCAGCCCCTGATCCTCGAGGTTGGCGTAAGCCTGCAACACCGTCGCGTGGCTGACGTTGAGCTGCGAGCTCATCTTGCGCACCGAAGGCACGCGCTCCCCTGGTTGATAGACGCCACGGCGGATGTCTTCGGCCAGTTGCTGAGCAATACGTTGGTAGAGCAAGAGATTGGTCATGACGCAGCACTCGATTTCACGGGCATTTTATTCTTGTGTGAAACAATACCGGAACAGTTTAGAAGTGTACTGGGACAGTTGCCACAATAGTCGACCGTACAGTGCATTGTCAGCAAAAACTGTACTGCTTTTATTGGCCCGGCGAGCGGTAAATGGCAGGCACAAAAAAACCCGGCGCTGACTGGCAGGCCGGGTTTTCCAGTGACGCAGCCCTTAGCGGGCAGCGCCGAGCTGGCCTTTTTCGTCGGAGAACACAATTTCCACCCGACGGTTCTGTGCCCGGCCCCGCTCGGAGGCGTTCACGTCCACCGGGTATTCATCGCCATACCCTTCGACCTGGATGCGCTTGTCGTCGATGCCCAGGTCCATCAGCACGTTCGCTACCGATTGCGCACGGTCGCGAGACAGCTTGAGGTTTTCCTGCTTGCCGCCGGTACTGTCGGCGTAGCCTTCGATGCGCACCACGCGCTTGGGGTTGAGCTGCAGGAACTGCACGATCTTCAACACCACGCGGTTCGCCGAGTTTTTCAACTCTGCTTCGCCCGTGTCGAACAGCACATCGCCCAAGGTCATCACCAGGCCTCGGTCGGTCTGGGTGGTCGCCAGCGCGACAATCTGTTCTTCGAGCCACTTGCCCTGCTGCTGCACGCTGAGCAGTTTGGATTCGCGCAGGGCCAGTTGCAGTCGTTGACGCTCCAGTTCGAGCTTCGCTGCACGCTCTTCGTTGAGCACCTGATTGGTGTGTTCGCGCGCGATTTCGCTGTAGCGCTCACTCAGGTAAGCGTAATGCAGCACGTCCGATCCACTGCCCCAGTAGCTGGACAGACGATCGGCGCGGGCCAGCGACTCACCCGCGCGAATCACGTCCTTGGGCGCAATTCGCAGCACGCTGGAGTCTTCCTTGACCTTCTGGAAGTCAGTACTGGCTTGCTGCAACGCGGACTCGCTGTGCTGACCGGCACAACCATAGAGACTTACGCAGCCTGCCAGGATCAAACCGCCGAGTGCTTTGGTCTTGAGGCTCATTGGGCATCTCCCAGTTGCTTGCGCAGGCGAGTGATGCGGGTATTGAGCACGTTCAACTGCTCCTCGCTCTTGAGGGTCAGAACCCGGGCTTCGGCCAGACGCGCGTCCAGCTCGGCCTGCTCGGCCCGCATGCGCGCGTTCTTGAAGGATTGGTCGTTCATGCTGCCCTTGGCGCGGTTGAACTTGTCTTCGGCCAGTTTCATTTCCGGCACGTCGTCGACAGTGGCGCCCACGGCCTTTGCCTGCTCGAGTGCCTGTTCGGTCAGGCGCATTTGTTCATTCGGCGCCGGATCGGCTGCACAACCCGCCAGAGCCAGAACGGCCAGGGCAGCGAAAAGAGGTCGAATACTCACTAAAAATCCCTACTGTTTTGGGGTACTGACGGGTTGTTGCGGCGATTGCTGCTGTTGCGCCTTCCAGCGCTCGATATTGCGTTGCAGCACGGCTTCCGTCAGTCCGGACGCGGGCAATTCTGTCATCTTTTTGGCCAGCTGTCCGCGCAACCACGGATCGTTGCAGGCTGAGTTGTGGGAAACCGCGAGGAACAGGCCGGGTTTGTCGATCGGTTGTGGACGGGCGATCAGGTCGTTGGCCAGGTTAAGTGTCTGCGCAGCCGCCATGCCCGAGTAGCGTCCGGCAAGGACAAATTCCACCTCGCCCAGCAGCAATTTCTGAAACGCTTGGGTCAGGTTGGGAGTCCGTATGAGGGTCAATTGCTGCTCGGCGAACGTACCAAATGCCGGGGTCATGCGAGATTTTTCCGACAACGCGCCGGGATGACCGTGAAGGTCCTGCGCTTCGTTGGAGACCAGCGTCGAATCTTTGCGGGTCCAGACCAGGTAATCGTTTTCCAGTAACGGAGGATGAATGTAGTCCAGGGATTGCAGTTCACTGACCGTCAATGACGCATCCGCCAGCATGTCCATTCGCCCACTGCGCACTTCGTCCAGGGCCTGAGAGCGTTTGCCGGCGTAAAGCAGTTCGACCTTGATCCCCAGCTCCCCCGCCACTTGCTGCAACAGGTCAGCACTGGCGCCGATCAGGTGCTTGGGGTTTTGCGGGTCTTGCCACAGGTACGGTGGCGCATCCGGGCTGCCGGTCACCACCAGGCGTTCGCACTTGCCGGCAGCATTGGACAACATCGGCAACATTGTCAGACCCAGCAGTAATGACCAGCCACCCACGCGGCGCAGATCCATGGCGACACTCTCCCACTCAAATCCGGAACAAAAAAAAAGCCCGACCAAAAGGTCGGGCTCTTTATAAGTCAGGCCGCTGGATTAGACCAGCTTCTCGAACTCAGGGATGGCTTCGAACAGATCCGCCACCAGGCCGTAATCGGCCACCTGGAAGATCGGCGCTTCTTCGTCCTTGTTGATCGCAACGATCACTTTGGAGTCTTTCATGCCGGCCAGGTGCTGGATCGCGCCGGAGATACCGACGGCGATGTACAGCTGTGGAGCAACGATCTTGCCGGTCTGACCGACCTGCATGTCGTTGGGTACAAAACCTGCGTCGACCGCGGCGCGGGAAGCACCGACGGCAGCGCCCAGCTTGTCGGCCAAGGCGTACAGGTGTTTGAAGTTGTCGCCGTTCTGCATGCCGCGACCGCCGGAAACGACGATCTTGGCAGCGGTCAGTTCCGGACGATCGGATTTGGCCAGTTCTTCGCCGACGAAGCTGGAAGTGCCCGCGTCGTGCGCAGCCGCAACGGCTTCAACAGCCGCCGAACCCCCTTCAGCAGCAACCGGGTCGAAACCGGTGGCGCGAACGGTGATCACTTTGACCGCAGCGTTCGACTGAACGGTAGCGATGGCGTTACCAGCGTAGATCGGGCGCTTGAAGGTGTCAGCGCTTTCGACCGAGATGATCTCGGAGATCTGGTCAACGTCCAACTGAGCGGCAACGCGTGGCAGGATGTTTTTGCCGTTGGAGGTAGCAGCAGCCAGGATATGGCTGTAGCCAGCGCCCAACTCGGCAACCAGCGGCGCTACGTTTTCCGGCAGTTGGTGAGCGTAGGCGGCGTTATCGGCCACCAGCACTTTAGCCACGCCAGCGATTTTCGCAGCGGCTTCAGCCACGGCGCCAACGCCCTGACCTGCAACCAGTACATGAACATCGCCACCGATTTTGGCCGCAGCGGCCACGGTGTTCAGCGTGGCCGGGGCCACTGCTTTGTTGTCGTGTTCAGCGATTACCAAGATAGTCATGATTAGATTACCTTCGCTTCGTTTTTCAGTTTCTCGACCAGTTCAGCCACCGACTTGACCTTGATACCCGCGCTGCGTGCAGCTGGCGCTTCGACTTTCACGGTCTTGTTGGTGGAGGCGGTGGAAACGCCCAAAGCGTCCGGAGTCAGCACTTCGAGAGGCTTCTTCTTGGCTTTCATGATGTTTGGCAGGGACGCGTAGCGCGGCTCGTTCAAACGCAGGTCGGTGGTGACGATGGCCGGCAGTTTCAGGGAAACCGTCTGCGCGCCGCCGTCGACTTCGCGAGTCACGGCAACGGTGTCGCCGCTGATTTCGACTTTGGACGCGAATGTGCCCTGACCGTAGCCGCTCAAGGCTGCGAGCATCTGGCCAGTCTGGTTGTTGTCGCTGTCGATGGCTTGTTTGCCAAGGATCACCAGCTGAGGCTGTTCCTTGTCGACAACGGCTTTCAACAGTTTGGCAACGGCCAGGGAGGTCAGATCTTCGGCGGATTCGACGAGGATGGCGCGGTCGGCACCCAGAGCCAGCGCGGTGCGCAGTTGCTCTTGAGCGGTGGACGGGCCGATGGAGACGACGACGATTTCAGTCGCAACACCTTTCTCTTTCAGGCGTACGGCTTCTTCCACTGCGATTTCGCAGAACGGGTTCATCGACATCTTTACGTTGGCGAGGTCAACGCCGGAATTGTCCGCCTTGACGCGAACCTTGACGTTGTAATCCACAACGCGTTTGACAGCTACAAGAACCTTCATGGATTCCTCGTTACTCTCCGGTGAAAAGAAAGTCGCCTAGGCGAACCTGGCGGTTTGATGCTCATCGGCGCAAGGGCACCTCTAAAAACGCTGGCAAAGGTGTCAAGTGACAAGCGCTCACGATGCAGATGACCGTTCGTCAGTGATGACCGACAAGTCATTCAATATCGCGGCGTGTAAACTGCGCAGCAAACTTGCGCGGCGCATCACCCTGTACTGCCATCGCCCTGTCTTTAGAGGTGCTCTTGAAACCAACAGTCAGCCTACGGCGAGCGCAAAACCGACCGTATATTGACCGGAACGCCTATTCCGGTCAATACGGCAAAATAGCCAGTCATAAGCCGCGTGACTTTGATTTCTCTGGCTTTGAGCCGATTCAAACAAACGTTTGTATTGGACGCTAGGAGTGGTGTAGATATAATGCGCCACCTTAGAGAGAAAGGTGGCTCATCGATTGTCCTCTTCCTGCATTGCGCAGGAATTCATGGATGCGACACCAAACCTCCAATTAGAAAAAACTGTTGAGCCTTGAGTAGGAGATAACCTGTGGAACGCGAATACATGGAATTCGACGTGGTCATCGTCGGTGCCGGCCCCGCGGGTCTTTCCGCCGCCTGCCGGTTGAAGCAGAAGGCCGCCGAAGCCGGTAAGGAAATCAGCGTCTGCGTGGTCGAAAAAGGCTCCGAAGTCGGTGCTCACATTCTCTCCGGCGCGATCTTCGAACCCCGCGCCCTGAACGAATTGTTCCCGGACTGGAAAGAACTTGGCGCCCCGCTGAACACGCCGGTCACCCGCGATGACATCTTCGTTCTCAAGAACGCTGACAGCGCGCAGAAGATTCCTGACTTCTTTGTGCCCAAGACCATGCACAACGAAGGCAACTACATCATCTCTCTGGGCAACCTGTGCCGCTGGCTGGCCCAGCAGGCCGAGAACCTCGGCGTAGAAATCTACCCGGGGTTCGCCGCCCAGGAAGCGCTGTTCGATGAGAACGGCGTGGTTCGCGGGATCATCACGGGCGATCTGGGCGTTGACCGCGAAGGTCATCCGAAAGAAGGCCTGTACACCCCGGGCATGGAACTGCGTGGCAAGTACACGCTGTTCGCCGAAGGTTGCCGCGGCCATATCGGCAAGCAGCTGATCAAGCACTTCAACCTCGACAGCGAGGCCGACGCCCAGCACTACGGCATCGGCCTGAAAGAAATCTGGGAAATCGATCCGACCAAACACCAACCAGGCTTGGTCGTCCACACCGCCGGCTGGCCGCTGGAGATCATGGGCACCGAAAACACCGGCGGCTCGTTCCTCTATCACCTGGAAAACAACCAGGTCGTAGTGGGTCTGATCGTCGACCTGTCCTACAGCAACACTTACTTGTCGCCGTTCGACGAGTTCCAGCGCCTCAAGCATCACCCGGTGCTCAAGCAGTACCTGGAAGGCGGCAAGCGCATCAGCTACGGTGCTCGCGCCATCTGCAAGGGCGGCCTGAACTCGCTGCCGAAAATGGTCTTCAAGGGCGGCGCGCTGATCGGTTGCGACCTCGGCACCCTGAACTTCGCCAAGATCAAAGGCAGCCACACCGCGATGAAGTCCGGCATGCTCGCCGCTGAATCCGTGGCCGAGGCGTTGTTCGCCGAGAAGGACGGCACCGAAGAGCTGACCACCTACGTCGACGCGTTCAAGAAGAGCTGGCTCTACGACGAACTGTTCGCCAGCCGCAACTTCGGCCCGGCGATCCACAAGTTCGGCGCCATCGTCGGCGGCGGTTTCAACTGGCTCGACCAGAACATCTTCGGCGGAAAACTACCGTTCACCTTGCACGACAACAAGCCGGATTACGCTTGCCTGAAACTCGCGGCCGACTGCAAGAAGATCGACTACCCGAAACCGGACGGCAAGATCAGCTTCGACAAACTCAGCTCGGTGTTCATCTCGGGTACCAACCATGAAGAAGAACAGCCGTGCCACCTGAAGCTGACCGACCCGAGCATCCCGATCGCCAAGAACCTGCCGCTGTACGATGAGCCTGCCCAGCGTTACTGCCCGGCCGGCGTGTACGAAGTGGTGACCAAGGAAGACGGCGAGAAGCGCTTCCAGATCAACGCCCAGAACTGCGTTCACTGCAAGACCTGTGACATCAAGGACCCTGCACAGAACATCACTTGGGTGGCGCCGGAAGGCTCTGGTGGCCCGACTTACCCGAACATGTAAGTCGAATGCCTGAACATCAAAGCTCCCGAACGGGGGCCTTTTTGTTGTCCGTCAGGCAGCGCGCTCATCGCCCGGATTACGCTCGAAGTAGCGCTTGTACTCGCGACTGAACTGCGACGTACTTTGATACCCGACCCGATGCGCCACCTGTGCCACGCCCAAACCTTCGGCAAGCAACAACTGCTGCGCCTTGAGCAAGCGCAAGCGCTTCAAGTACTGCACTGGCGACAACAACGTGCTGCGTTTGAAATGCTCATGAAAGGTCGACGCACTCATGTTCGCGCAACTGGCCAGGGTTTCGACGTTCAGCGGCTCGGTGTAATGCGCATGCAGATGGCTGAGCGACGCCGCGATCCGGGCGAACTGCCCCTGCTGTTCGACCAGCGCCCGCAGCACATCGGCTTGCGGCCCACGCAAGGCGACGAACAACAACTCGCGCAATCGCGCCTGCCCCATAACCTGGCATTCCAGCGGATCGTGCAGGCAACGCAGCAGCCGTTCAACACAACCACGCATCGCATCGTCGAGCACCGCCGAGGTCATGGACTCTGGCGTTTGCGCCGGAATACTACGCCCCGGCGCCAGCCCCATGGCCAAGACCAACTCACCGAGCAACACCCGGTCAATGGCGATGGAAACGCCCAGCATCGGCCCATCCGGCGCCGAAAACGTCTCGCATTCGAACGGCACCGGCAATGCCTGAATCAAATAATGCCCGGCGCCGTACTCCAGCGTACGCGGCCCCAGATACGCCAACTTGCTGCCCTGGGCGATGATGACCAGACTCGGCTCGTAGATCTGCGGGCCGCGAGCCACATCACAACTGGCCCGCAAAACCTGAACACCCGGCAACGCCGTGGGCGCGAAACCATCGCGATTAGTCAAAGGTTGAATCAGCGAAACCAGCGTGGCATTGGCATCGAGATGTCGGGTCAACAACATGAGAGCTCTTCACAAAAAAAGTCGCGGAAAAAGGGATGAAAGCATCATCGCAGGTCTGATCGCCAATGCGACCCATTGAAGGCTGATGCCGGAGGATTAGGCATGACACCCGGAGGAATCGCCATGGCCGGTGACAGGTGCGGCGCCCAGAATGTGCCACCTCACCTGTCACAGCTTTTGCGAGGTTCATCATGTACACCGCCATCGGATACGCCGCCCAGTCGGCCACCACTCCCCTCGCCCCCGTGAAATTCGAGCGCCGCAGCCCACGGGCCGACGACGTCGCGATCGATATTCTCTACTGCGGCGTCTGCCATTCCGACATCCACCAGGCACGCAACGAGTGGGGCATTGCCGTTTACCCGCTGATGCCTGGCCACGAGATCGTAGGCAAAGTTACCGCCGTCGGTGCGAACGTCACCCAGCACAAAGTCGGCGATCTGGTCGGCGTCGGCTGTATGGTTGATTCCTGCCGCAGCTGCGAAGCCTGCCAATCGGACCTCGAGCAATACTGCCTCGAAGGTCCGACCATGACCTACGCCACCCCAGACCGCGTCGATGGCAGCAACACCATGGGCGGCTATTCCGACAGCATCGTGGTCAGCGAACACTTCGTCGTGCGCATCCCGGAAAAACTCGACCTGGCCAGCGCCGCGCCGATCCTCTGCGCCGGTATCACCACCTACTCGCCGCTCAAGCACTACGGCGTGAAAGCGGGCGACAAGGTCGGGATTCTCGGCATGGGCGGCCTCGGCCACATGGGCATCAAGTTCGCCAAGGCGATGGGCGCCGAAGTCACGCTGTTCACTCGCTCGGCGAGCAAGGCTGAAGAAGGTCGTCGCCAAGGTGCGGACCACGTGATCGTGTCCACCGATGCCGAACAGATGAAGGCCGCGGCAGGACATTTCGACTTCCTGCTGGACACCATTCCGGTGCAGCACGACCTCAACCCCTACCTCGATACGCTGCGTTTCGACGGCGTGCACATTCTGGTCGGGCTGATCGAACCGGTCGATCCACCGGTCCACGCCGGCAAACTGGTGATGAGCCGTCGTGTATTGGCCGGCTCGCTGATCGGCGGCATCGCAGAAACCCAGGAAGTGCTGGATTTCTGCGCCGAACACAACATCACCTGCGACATCGAAATGCTCGACATCCGCCAGATCAACGAGGCTTACGCCCGCATGATTGCAGGTGATGTGAAGTACCGTTTCGTGATCGACATGGCGACACTGAAGGTCTGATCAGACCCTAGCGCCAAGCTCCGCCGACAGCCGGGCTGTGACCCCTTTGATCAGGGGAATCAGCTCGGCCATTTTCTCCAGCGGCATATACGGCACGGTGCTGGCGATGCTGATGCCGGCGACGATGCGTTTGCTGGCATCGCGGATCGGCGCCGCCACGCAGCGGATCGACGGTTCATTGTCTTCCAGATCGAAGGCATAACCGCCCGCCACATACTCGACCATGCGCTGCTGAAACTGCTCCCAGGACTGCTCCGGGTGTTGCGGCCAGAACTGATTTTTCCCACCCGCCGGCAAACTGACTTCGTACAACCGCTGCCATTCTTCCTGCGTGTCATCGAGCATCAATGCCTTGCCGATCCCGGTACGCGCCAACGGCATGCGATGGCCGACCCGCGAACGCATTTCCGGGCCATTGCGCCCCGGATTCTTGTGCAGGTACAGCACCTCGTCGCCTTCACGAATCGCCAAATGAATGGTGTCGCCCGTCAACGCCGACAACTCATCCAGATACGGCCCAGCAAGGGTCACCAGCGGCAGCTCTTCGCGCGCCTGGAAACCCAGTTCGATCAGTTTCGGCCCCAACAGATAACCGACTTGCGGCACCACACGCAGGTAACGCTCGTCCACCAGGCAACTGGCCAGACGATGGGTGGTGCTGCGTGTGGTGCCGATCAGCCGAGCGATTTCCTTGAGATCGCGGGCACCACTGGCCACGGCCTGAACCACACCCAAACCACGAAGCAGTGTCTGGGTGCCGGTCGGTGCGGCGTCTTTGGCGATTTTTGGGGCGTCTTCCTGCATATCCAGCCTTTACCGTTGAGCGAGTGAACGGGCGGCATTATGGTCGCCCGACGGCTGCGACTACAACTTGATACGCTCGACCTTGCCTACCAGCAAGATGTAGGAAAGCGCACCAATCAACGCCAGAACCGAGATGTAGGTGATCGCCGGGGCAAACGAATCACCGGTGGCGAGGAAACCGATGACGATCGGCGTGGTAATCGCCGACAGATTGCCGATGAAGTTGAACACTCCGCCGGTCAATCCCAGCAATCGCGCCGGGGCCAACGTTGAAACCAGCGACCAGGTGATCGAAGCCAGCCCGTTACCGAAGAACGCCAACGCGAGGAAGGCAATCACCAGCGGTGTCGACTCGACGAAGTTGGCGCCGATGATCGAGGTGGAAATCAGCAGGCCGCCAATGATTGGCAACTTGCGAGCGAACCCCACGGTGTAACCGCGGCGGATCAGCCAGTCGGAAAAAAACCCCGAACACAGCACACCGACGAAGGCGGCGAGAAACGGCAGCGACGCCAATAGGCCGGACTTGATGAAGTCCATGCCGCGATATTTCACCAGGTAGGTCGGGAACCACGTCAGAAAAAACCACAACGTCGAGTTGAGGCAAAACTGGCCGAGGTAAATACCCCACAATTTGCGTTTGGTCAGCACGATGCCGAGGTCGATCCAGCTGAATTTGGCTTTGACTTTGGCGTGTTCAGCCTGGATATCCACCAACCCGCCGCCCTCGCGGATCAGGTCGATTTCGGCGTCATTAGCACCTTTGAAATCCCGTGGCTCGCGGTACACCGCGTACCAGATTACCGCCCAGAGAATGCCCACCGCACCGGTGCTGACAAACACCATGTGCCAACCATAGTGATGCTGCAGCCAAGCCAATACAGGGGTCAGGAACGCCAGACCGACGAATTGCCCGGACGTGTAAAAGCCGATAGCTGTGGCACGCTCGCGTTCGGGAAACCAGGTGGTGACCACACGGCTGTTGATCGGGTATGCCGGTGCTTCCAGTGCGCCGACCGCCATACGCAACACGAACAGTGCGATGAAGCTGGCCGCGAAGCCGAGCATGACGGTGGCGATCGACCATAACAGCAGCGCGACGCTGTAAAGAATCCGCGGCGGGACGCGATCCACCAGCCAGCCGCCGGGGATTTGCATGGCGGCGTAAGTCCAGCCGAATGCGGAGAAAATCAGACCGACATGAATCGGATCGATGCCCAGTTCGCTGGTCAACGCCGGAGCGGCGATGGACAGGTTGCTGCGGTCCAGGTAGTTGATCACCACGGTGATAAACAACAGGACCATGATGAAAAAACGCTTGCGGCTGGGCGTCACCAACGTCGCCTGCCCAGTGAGGGTTTGCGGTTGCATGGGGAGTGCCTCTTCTTATGTTTATTGAGGGCGTGATCGTTCCCACGCGGAGCGTGGGAACGATCACCGCAGTGGGGTCAGACAGAACTCACCACTCGGCAAAGCTGCCATCGGCATGGCGCCAGATCGGGTTGCGCCAGCGGTGGCCGACGGCCGCGCGTTCGATGACGTATTCCTCGTTGATCTCGATCCCCAGTCCCGGGCCGTTGGGGATTTTCACGAAGCCTTTTTCGTAGTCGAACACCCGTGGATCCTTGACGTAATCCAGCAGGTCGTTGCTTTCGTTGTAATGGATGCCCAGGCTCTGTTCCTGGATGAACGCGTTGTAGCAAACCGCATCCAGTTGCAGGCACGCCGCCAATGCAATCGGGCCCAGCGGGCAATGCAGCGCCAGCGCCACGTCATAGGCTTCGGCCATGTTGGCGATTTTGCGGGTTTCGGTGATGCCGCCAGCGTGCGACGCATCTGGCTGAATGATGTCGACATAACCTTCGCTGAGCACACGTTTGAAATCCCAGCGCGAGAACAGCCGCTCGCCGAGGGCGATCGGAGTGCTGGTCAGCGGCGCCAGTTCCTTCAGCGCTTCGTAGTTCTCACTGAGCACCGGCTCTTCGATGAACATCAGTTTGTACGGATCGAGTTCCTTCATCAGCACCTTGGCCATGGGTTTGTGCACCCGGCCATGGAAGTCCACGCCGATGCCGACGTTCGGGCCGACCGCGTCACGCACGGCGGCGACGTTGGCCAGGGCCAGGTCGACTTTCTCGAAGGAATCGAGGAACTGCAGCTCTTCGGTGCCGTTCATTTTCACGGCAGTGAAACCACGCTCGACGGCTTCTTTCGCGGCGCGAGCGGTGTCCGCCGGGCGGTCACCGCCGATCCACGAGTAGACGCGAATCTTGTCTCGCACCTGACCACCGAGCAGGTCGCTGACCGACACACCCAGCGCCTTGCCCTTGATGTCCCATAAGGCCTGATCGATACCGGCCAGCGCGCTCATGTGGATCGCGCCGCCACGGTAGAAGCCGCCACGGTAAAGCACGGTCCAGATGTCTTCGATGTTGCGTGGGTCTTTGCCGATCAGGTAGTCGGACAATTCTTCAACGGCGGCGGCAACCGTGTGCGCGCGACCTTCGACCACGGGTTCGCCCCAGCCGGTCACGCCCTCGTCGGTTTCGATCTTGAGGAAGCACCAGCGCGGCGGAACGATGAAGGTGGTCAGTTGGGTGATTTTCATCTTTTGCTCTCTTTTTATAAGTGCAGCTCTTATAGATGTAGCGCTCGCAGCGCCAAAAAAGTCTTAGCGAAGGGCTTTCCAGGCAGCTACGTAGGCCTTGGCGTTTACGGCCACTTCCTCAGGCGTCATGCCCGGTTTGAACAATCCGGAACCCAGTCCGAACCCTTTGACGCCAGCGTCGATAAACACCTGCATGTTGTCCGGCGTGATCCCGCCGACCGGCGCCAAAATGGTTCCGGCCGGCAGCACCGCAAGCCAGGCTTTGACGACTGCCGGGCTCAGCTGCTCGGCCGGGAACATCTTCAGCACGTCCGCCCCTTCGGCCAACGCGGCGAAGGCCTCAGTCGGCGTCGCCACACCCGGCGACAGGAACAATCCCGCCGCTTTCGCTGCGCGCAACACCTTGGCATCGCCGTGAGGCATGACGATCACTTGGCCCCCCGCTGCTTTCACTTGCTCGACCTGTTCCGGCGTCAACACCGTGCCCGCGCCGATCAGGCAATCGGGGGGCAACGTACTGCGCAGGATGCGGATACTTTCGTACGGTTCAGGGGAATTAAGCGGCACTTCGATGACGCGAAATCCGGCGGCGTAAAGGACTTCGCCGATGGCTGCCGCTTCTTGCGGGCGCAGGCCACGCAGGATCGCGATCAGACCGTTTTGCGCCAGTGCTTGCTTGAGCATGTCAGACCTCCAGTCAGGTTTAACGGGATGAATGTGGTGTGATCAGTCCGGCGGCACCCGCCAACTGCCACAAGCCGCGCTCGGTGGCGTGTTCGGCCAGGGTCACCCGGGCAAAACCGCAGGTGTCGAGGGCCCGTCTGTAGCGGGCACAGAGTTGGGCATTACCGATGAGGATGATCGAAGGCAGATGAACGCTGTTGCGTCGGCGGCGCTGAACACTCGCCAACGCTAACAGTTCATGGCCGATCAACAGACCCGACAAGTAATCCGGTTGAGCGGTGGCGCTGAGTTCGCCAGTCAACCCGAGGCTGCGGGCACTGAACACTGTCGACAACGGCCCGATCTCGCCCTCCGCCGACAGGGCCACCTGCACACCACGATCAAACGCTTGGCCATCGAAGGATGCGCCCTTTTGCTGGGTACGCCCCAAAATGCTGTATTCGCTGAGCACGGCGAAGAGTTCGCCGGTCATGAAGGTATCGAAATGCACGATGCAGCCGTTGGCCACTTCCACCCATTTCGAGTGACTGCCCGGCAGGCCGATCAACAGATCGTTGCCCGCCTCGCCCGGCAAAGTGTGCAGAACGCCAAGCACCTGGGTTTCTTCGCCACGCATCACGTTCGGCAGGCACGAACGCTGAATCACGCCCGGCACGATGTGCACATCAACACCGCGAAGACTGCGAACCGTTTGTAGGGAAGTTCCGAGATTGGCGACGTTCGCCGGCGTATCGCAGTAAGCCACTTCTCGCCAGCCTTGTGCGCTGCCGACCATGCCGCAAGCAATCACCGGCAAATCGGGTTGCGCGTCGAGCCAGTCACCGCAGGCCTCATCGAAGGCCAGCTCAAAACCGTCGGTACATGCCTGACCCGCAATCATTCTCAGCGTTCTGGGCAGCTGCATGATGCCCGACGACAGCGAACGCTGTTCGAGCACCTGGCCACCGGCGGCGAGTTTGTAAGCACGTAATGAGGTTGTCCCCCAATCGAGCGCGATCAATTGCGCCAGCATCGATTCACCTGTTTTGTTTATTGGCAGTGAGTGAGCTGGACTATAAACCCGGACACGCCAAAATCTCAATATATAAATATCTATCCCATATATCGGGAGAAAAACAAAAAAAGATCGCAGCTTTCGGCGACGCCTACAAATCGAGGTAGAAGTTGCCGAAGACTGCGATCTTTAAAGGATGTCGCGTGCGATCAATTGCCCTCGGCAAACTCCCGCAACACCGCCCCATCCATGCGATACCGAACCCACTCTTCCTGCGGCTGCGCGCCCAACGACTTGTAGAACTCGATCGCCGGTTTGTTCCAGTCCAGCACGCTCCACTCAAATCGACCGCAATCATTGGCGCAGGCGATTTTTGCCAGATGGCGCAACAAGGTTTTGCCGGCACCGCCGCCGCGTTGTTCGGGGGTGATGTAGAGGTCTTCGAGGTACAGGCAGTTGCTGCCCAGCCACGTGGAATAACTGAAGAAGAACACCGCGAAGCCGATCGGCGAGCCGTCGCGCAGGCAGATCAGGCCGTGGGCGGTGGCGCCTTCGCTGAACAGGCTGCGCTCGATGTCGGCGACGCTGGCAATGACTTCGTGGCGGGCACGTTCGTAATCGGCCAGTTCGGTGATGAACCCGAGGATTTGCGGTGCATCGCTCGGGGTCGCCGGGCGGATCTCGATCGTCATGGACGTGCCTTCGTCAAAAGTGGAGAACGCCATACTAAGGCGGCGAGCGGCGCTCGTCACACTGGAAATTCAAAGCTGATCCATGGAGCATGTGTAGCCGCTGGCGAAGCCTGCGGCTGCAGGGCTATGTCGCTGCAAAAGACGTTTTCACTTAACAGGATGTTTATGAACACTGATGCTTTCGCGCCACTGCAACTCCTCGCTAAGCAACTGCTACCCCACGCGCTGGAACCCTCAGAGGACGGTGCTCATGATCTGTCGCACTTGCAGCGTGTCTGGCACAACGTGCGAACACTCCATGCTGAAGAAGGTGGCGATCTTGAAGTGCTGCTCGCGACGGTGCTTTTGCACGATTGCGTGGCGGTAGAGAAGAACTCGCCGCTGCGTTCTCAGGCGTCGCGGCTGGCCGCCGAGAAGGCATCGATAGTGTTGGCGGACATGGCGTGGCCAGGCGCAAAAATCAGCGCTGTTGCCCATGCCATCGAAGCGCACAGTTTTTCCGCCAACATCGCGCCGACCACGCTCGAAGCCAAAATCATGCAGGACGCCGACCGCCTCGACTCTCTCGGCATGCTCGGTGTGGCGCGAACCTTTTACATCGCCGGACGTATGGGTAGCGCTTTGTACGATCCACAGGATCCTGAAGCGAAGGAGCGGGAATACGATGACAAACGTTTTTGCCTCGACCACTTCCAGACCAAACTGCTGCACCTGGCGGACCGATTCCAGACGACCACCGGCCAGCGTCTGGCGCAGATTCGCCACGAACGGTTGAAGGGATTCATGGTGTTGTTCAAGGAAGAAATCGGCGCCTGCTGAAGGCTTTACTCCGGCCAGCGCTAACCCTGAAATCGATAACCTCAGACCTAACATCGATGCCTTGCGTGATAGACAGATGAAGCTCTCTTCTATCGGGTCAAGGAACCGCGTCATGTCTAGCGCAACACCCCCAGTCTCCAGCAGGTTGTTCGGCCTGTTTTGCCTCGCCAGCTATTTGCTGTCGCTGTCCTACGGCTCGACATTTTTGTTGTCGCTGTTGATCGGTTCCCGCGGCGGCAACGAGCACGATGCCGGCAGTGTGATTTCGGCAGCGATGCTCAGCACCTTTGTCGCGGTCATCGTCTCCGGACACTTGTCCGATCTACTCGGCGCCGCTCGATCAATTGCCCTGTTCGGCGTCTTGCTGGTGGCCGCCAGCCTGGGCTTCGCCCTGACACCAGGTCTCGGCAATCTGCTGTTGTTTTTCGGACTCTTGCTGGGGCTGGGTTGGGGCGTGTTCTACACCTTGGGGCCGATCATCGTGGCGAGTCTGGTAACGCCTGCCCAGCGTGCAAAATACTTTGCGCTGCTGTCGGGCAGCATGATGACCGGGATCGGCAGCGGTCCATTGCTGGGTCGCGCCGCGAGCGCCCTCGGGTATCCGATCACCGCGGCGTTTTACCTGGCGGCGCTGGCCAGCCTGTTGGGCGTGTTGCTGTTCTGGCGGTTGGATTCGCAGTTCAAGAAGGCGCCCGCCTACTCGGCAGCGGTGTCACGGATTTCATGGCGGGCAGCGGCGCAAGTGCTGTCGTCCAAAGCGGTGTTCCCGATCATCATGGTGGGCCTCGGTGGTTGCGTGTTCGGCGGTCTGTCGAGTTTTCAAACCAGCTACGCGGCGGCGCGTTCACTCGACTATTCATTGTTCTTCCTCGGCTTCATGAGCGCAGTGATCAGCAGCCGAATGCTGATCGCCAGCTTCGTGGTCAAGCGCGACCCATTCTGGGCGTCCTGTCTGCTGTCGGGCTTGATGGTGGGCTCGATCCTGATGTTCGGTTTCGTCGTCGACGACAGGTTCAGCTATGTGCTGGCGGCAGTGATGCTCGGGGTCGGTTACGGGCTGACCTATTCGGTGATCAACGGCCTGGCGGCCAACGAGACGCCAAACGGCACCACCGCGCAATCCTTGCTGCTGTTCAGCCTGTCCTACTTCATCGGCGTGTTCGGCTTTCCGCTGCTGGCCGGGAAAATCATCGTCGAACAAGGGATGTCGACGCTGCTGCTCACGGTGCTGGCAGTGGCCTTGCTGAACTGGCTGATCAGCGTCGGCCGGCTGGTCTGGCGCCGCGCCTGTACCAGCAAAGCCTTGCAGCAGGCCTAGACCGTTCGTCGTTCATCAGGCACCAATCCAAATCGGGGGCGGACCAACATCAGGTAAGGACTCTAATTAAATGGAGGCGACATCGGCGTCGGCTCGAAAACCACCACCGGTGGCTCGGGTTCAGAAGGCGGTGCCAGCCAATAGTTCGCCGACGCGAGCGACCTATCCACATCCAGGAAGAGGTAACCATGAACGTCGATAAAAACCTTGAGAAAGAAATCCTGACCCGTCTGCTGCATGCCCATCCAAGCGGCTTGGGCAAAGAGGTCCTGGACAATTACCGGGGGGAAAAAGTCGTGGCCAGCACCCTCGCCACGCTGCAGGATCGCGGGCTGATTCAACATGGGCATGTGACCTGTAACGAGGCGGGTGAGCATTCGTTGAGTTTGCCGATCAAACTCAGTTCCGCAGGGGTTGAAGCGGCGCGCAAGCTGGACGTTTAACAAGACGAATCAGGTCGCAGTCGTGCGCGGCTGCGACCGTTTGACAGACGCGAATCTTATGACCCCATCGCGATCAGGCACCGAAAGTCTGGCTAATTAACGCATCCACCTCGACAATCCCCGGCGAAGTCGCCGGCCCCCAACGAGTGACCGCCAACGCCGCCGCCGCATTAGCCCGCCGCGCCGCCTCACCCGCCGATAATCCTTGCGCCAGCCCGGCCACAAATACCCCGGCATGCGCATCCCCCGCGCCATTGCTGTCTACCGCCTCAACCTTGAAACCCGGCACATGCTGGCGATCTCCACGCTGGCTGATCCAGCACCCTTGAGGGCCGTCACGAACCACCATCAAGACGTCGGCTGGCAGATGATCGGCCAACCGGTTCAAGGCC
Source organism: Pseudomonas sp. MDT1-16 (assembly GCF_054898115.1). Taxonomy (NCBI): domain Bacteria; kingdom Pseudomonadati; phylum Pseudomonadota; class Gammaproteobacteria; order Pseudomonadales; family Pseudomonadaceae; genus Pseudomonas; species Pseudomonas sp. MDT1-16. The sequence goes on along the minus strand of NZ_CM142717.1, from coordinate 1,870,144 downwards.
TCGGCAATGTCCGACGTACCGGTAAACTTCATCGCCTCGACGCTATTGCTGGTCCACAAATCAATGCGCGCCAGCAAGGCTTGCATCAACGGCTCATCCGGCGAATCCACCAGCGGACCCGGATCGAACACCACGTTGATCGCTCTCGGTAAATCCAAAATCCAATCCACCAGCGCCTGGGCTTTGCCGCCCTGCAACAGGCTGTAGCCGCTGACGTAGACAAAGTCACCCGCCTCGGCCGGCACGCTCGCCAAGTCCTCGGCGGTCAACTCACCCTCGGCACCGATGTAGGATATGAAACTGCGCTCGGCGGACGCTTCAGTCACCGCGACGCACACTCCCGTATCCCGCTCGGCGCGGTGAGTGATGCCGATCCGAATGCCTTCAGCGTTCATCGCTTCGCGGGCCAGGTCGCCGAAACGTCCGGTGCCATGACGGCCGAGGTAAACCACCGGCAAGCCATTGCGCTGGGCGGCAGCCATCACATTGAAGCCGCCGCCAGCCTCGAAACTGGCGGACTGCGCCAGCACATCGCCGCCCGAATGAGGCAGTTTATCCACAGCCATGACCAGGTCGATCATGACCTGGCCGGTGTGCAGCAATCTAGGCATGAGCGTTCTCGGTCATCGCGCCACGACGATCCTTGGCCCCGCCGAGTACCCAATAAATCCCGCCGGCCACCAGGAACGTCACGATCCAGCCGAGGCCGTTATGGCCCAGCCAGGAGTCGGACAGGAAGCCGCGGAACCAGACGGTTTGTTCGGTCGTGCCGATGGTGGTGAAGCTGAAGCCCAATACGATCGCCACCGCCCACGCACCGAAGGCGCGCCACTCAATACCTCCGTTGTACCAGTAAGCGCTGCTCGGGCTGACGTCCAGCAGGTCTTTGGGGCTGTAGTAATGCCGGTGAATCAGGTCGACGACGAAGATCCCGACCCATGCCGTGATCGGCACCGCCAGTAGCGAAATGAAGGTAATGAACGGGCCGTAGAAACTGTCGGCGATCAGCATGAAATAAATCGAACCGGCGAAGATCGCGACGATATCCACCACCACCGCGTAGACGCGTTTGACCTTCAGGCCGAGGGTCAACGTGGTCAAACCGGCGGAGTACACCGAGAGGTTGTTCGACAGCAACAACCCACCGAACGCGGTGATCAGGTACGGCACGGCCATCCAGGTCGGCAGCATGTCGCGGATTGCAATGATCGGGTCAGTGGCGGAGGCCAAGTCATTGTTACCCACCGACAGCAGGCCGCCGAGGGTGATCAGCAGCACCAGCGGAATCCCCGCACCGAACGCTGCCGAAGCCACCAGGCGCACGGCTTTGACGCTACGATGCTGATAGCGCGACATGTCGGCACCGGCGTTGGCCCAACCGATCCCGGTGCCAGCGGCCATGGTGCCAACGCCGATGATCATCGCGCTCAACGGCGCGGGCGTTGCGTTAAACACCGCGCTCCAGTCGATGGTGGCGCAGAGGAAGCCGCCCACCAGCAGGTTCAGCCCACCGAACACGTAAGTCGCCCACTTCTGAATCACCAGCAACGTGGCGTGACCGAGGCCAGAGACCGACAACGTCAGCAACACGAAAATCGCGATGAACACCAGGGTCAGCAGCGGCGCGCTTTTGGCTTCTACCGGCGAGCCGAACAGAATCGAGCACAGCGACAGCAACACGAAGGCTGCGGTGGTGGTGTTAACGGTTTCCCAGCCCAGACGCGACATCAACGAAACCAGGGTCGGCCCGATGTTGCCGCGTACACCGAAGATCGCTCGCGACAACGTCAGGCTCGGTGCGCGACCACGGCGACCGGCAATGGAGATGATCCCGACCACCGCGAAGGAACCGGCGGCACCCAGGATCGCGACGATGATCGCCTGCCAGATCGCCAAGCCGCGAAAGGCTACAAGGGTCGCGCCCAGCGGCAGGCCGAGGATGGAGATGTTGGCGGCAAACCAGACCCAGAACAGTTGCAGCGGATGACCGTTGCACTCCGCTTCCGGCACGGGCTCGATGCCACGGGTTTCCAGTTGCCCGGCGCTTTGCCCGGCGTTCGATGAACTCATGTGAAAATGCTCCTGTTGCCTTTGTTGTGGTTGTGGGCAATGACGGAAAGGCTCAGGGTTTGATGGCGTCAGTCCAGCAAGCGCAAAGCTAAAAGCCCCTGCACCAACGGTTCCAGCTCCAGATCGTTGACGGTTTTGACCTGTTCGATCATCGCCACCGGCCAACTCTCAAGGCCCAGACAAGCCCCAAGCATCGCCCCAAGAATCGCCGCGATGGTGTCAGTGTCGCCGCCAAGGCTTGCGGCCATGCACAGCGCTTCGAAAGCGTTCATTTCACCAATGGCCACTTGCTGGGCCAGGGCAAACGAGACCACCACCGATTCCTGCGAAGCCACCGAAGTGCCGATCACGTCGTACATCAAATCCGCCAGCAATGCCTTGTCGCTGTCGACACTGAGGGTCCGCGCCCAGCTGATGCGCGAGGCGATGCGTCCGCCAGCCACCCAGTAACCGTGGCTTTCAGCTTGCTGAGCGATTTGCTGGCCGAGGTTCAACGCCTCGCCCAGGTCCATGCCGTTGATACCGGCCGAGACCACCGCCGCCACTGCCGCCGCGCTGGAAATGCCCAACGTAGTGTTGTGGGTGACCTGGCAAGCCTGCACGACAGCGTTGATGAAACGCTCCGGATCGGCGACGTCCGCCGCGAGCCCCACCGGCGTGATGCGCATCGCCGCGCCATTGGTGGTGCCGTAGCGCCCCGCTTCTTCCGGCGAGTGGCCGGCGAGGATCATCTCGATGGCACGCTTGGTCGAAGGGCCGAGCAAATCCTGGGAACCTTTGGCCTGCATCGCGGCTTCCCATTCGATCAGCCGCTGGGCGAGCATCGCCGGTTCGATCCGGCCCTCGCCTTCAACCAACAATTGGCCGACCAGAATCGCCTGTTCGGTGTCATCGGTGATCGAGCCTTTGGGCATGTTGGCTGCGATCGGTTGATCCGGGCCAGCGTCTTCCAGGCCAGTGATTTCGCCGAAGCGCACCTTGATCTCGGCGCGACTCAGGGATTGGGTCGGCATGCCCAGCGCATCGCCCAGGGCCAGTCCGTAGAACGCACCCAAGGCACGGTTGAGCGCGGTCATTTTGACTCTCCAAACTGCAGGTGCAGGCGAAAGTGCACCGGGTCGAGCCAGCTTTCGACCTGCTCCATGAATCTGTTTTTCCGGTCGTAGGTGGTGCGCAAGGCCTTGAGGAAAACCGTGCCTGCCGGACGGCCGAGCAGTTCGGCGTCTTCGGCGTTCAAGGGTTCGGCGCCGATCCATTGATCGCCGCGCTCGCCAATGTAGCCATAGGCGGCCAGGGTGATGGTCAGGGAATCATCGATCAAGCCGACCCGCGGCAGGCTTTCCAGGCCTCCGGTGGCGGGCATCAACGAGCGTTCGAGGGAGACCAGCGTGCCTTCGTTGGAACGGCGGCGACGGTCGAGGGTGATGAATTGGTCAGTGCCGAAACGCGGCAACAGGTCCGGACGGGTGACCGCCTCCAACCGCAGCACTTCGGTGTTGATCAGCGCCCCGCTGTCGGCCAGGGCCTGGGCCCAGCCGCTGCGCTGATCAAGCACCACACCGTCGAAGGTGACGATGGAGCCCACCCCGCTTTGCGTCGCGATGTAGTTGCGCCGTTTCAACTCGGCGAGGGCTTCGCGCAGCGTGCCGCGGCTGACTTTGAATTCTTGAGCCAATTGATGCTCGCCCGGCAGCAGAAAGCCGTCCTCCATGAGGCCGCTTTCGATGCGCCGGATGAGTTCGTCGACCACCCGTTGTTTCTTGTCAAATCGTACCTGTCTAATCATGTACAGAGTGATAACCGAAACGGGGTTGGGCGAGCAAGGAATATTTCAGGGAGGTGACGGGTGAACTTACGCTGATCGTTCCCACGCAGAGGGTGGGAACGATCAGTTAGCGGGGGGTTTAGCGTTGTTTTAACCGGTCAATGACGACAGCCAGCAATAGGATCGAACCGCGAATCACATACTGGTAAAACGTATCGATGTTCTTCAGGTTCATCGCATTCTCAATGATCGCCAGAATCAGCACCCCGGCAATCACATGCCGAATCATGCCGATCCCGCCACTCAACGACACCCCGCCCAACACGCAGGCAGAAATCACCGTCAGCTCAAAACCCTGACCAATCATCGGCTGACCGGACGTCATGCGCGACGCCAGAATCACCCCGGCCAACGCCCCGATCACTCCGTGCACGGCGAAGATGATGATCTTGGTCCGGTCGACGTTCACTCCGGCCAGCAGTGCCGCTTCCTGGTTACCGCCAATGGCCATGGTGTTGCGCCCGTAGGTGGTGTAGTTCAGCAACCAGCCGAAAAACAGGAAGCAAACGATGGTGATCAGAATCGGCACCGGAACACCCAACAACTGGCCGTTACCGAAGACGAAAAACTGCTCTTGCGACACGCCCACCGCTTTGCCATTGGCGAAGATGTAAGCCAGGCCGCGAACGATCTGCATGGTCGCCAGCGTGGTAATCAACGCATTGACCCGCAGCTTGGCGATCACGATCCCGTTAATCAACCCGACGATCAGCCCCATGAACAGCGCCGCAACAACACCGAGAAACACGCTGTCGGTGTCGCGCATCACCACCGCGGCGACCACGCCGGCGCAAGCAATCACCGAACCTACCGACAAGTCGAAGTGCCCGGACGCCAGGCAATACAACATGGTGCAAGCGGCAATCCCCGTCGTGGAGATCGCCAGGCCCAGACCGCGCATGTTCAGCGGCGAAAGGAAGTTGTCGATCAGCAAGGTGCAGAGCACGAAGATCCCGACGGCCGCCAACAGCATCACCCAGTCATCGAGAAAGCGCCGCAGGTCCAGAGGTTTGCGCTGGGTGGGCAAAGCGTTGTTTTGAATGGTCATAGTCACCTCTCAGTTCGCCACGCCGTCAGCGCGTTGGCGCGGCAAAGCCAGTTGCAGCAGGTTGGATTCATTGGCCTGTTCGCGGGAAAGTTCGCCACGCATTGCACCTTCGCAGAGCACCAGGATGCGGTCGGAAATACCCATCACTTCCATCAGGTCGCTGGACACCACAATCACCGCGATGCCACTGGCCGCCAGGTTGTGGATGATCTGGTAAATCTCGGCTTTGGCGCCGATGTCGATGCCGCGCGTCGGTTCGTCGAGCAGCAGGACTTTCATCGGCATCGACAGCCAGCGACCGAGAATGGCCTTCTGCTGATTGCCGCCGGACAGGTACATGATTTTCTGCGCCGCGTTGGGCGTCTTCACTTTCAGTGCTTTGATCTGCTTGTCGGCGTTGCCCTTTTCCCACAGGCCGCGCAACAGGCAGCCGAAGGTGGAATGAGCACCGCGAGCGCTGATGTTGATGTTTTCGGCGACGCTGGCGAGCGGCAGGATGCCCTCCTTCTTGCGGTCCTCGGGGCACAGCAGAATCCCGGCAGCAATCGCATCGCGGGGTGAACGCAACTTCAGTTCATGACCGCGCAATTCCAGGCGTCCGGCGGTGTTGCGCTCAAGGCCGCTGAGCATCCGGAACAGCTCGGTGCGACCGGCGCCGACCAAACCGAACAACCCGAGAATCTCCCCTTTGTGCACCTCGAAACTCACCGGTTCACGCAAACCCGGCCCCAGCAAACCCTCGACCTTGAGCGCCACCGCGCCACGTTGACGGTGGCGGTAATCGTAGATGTCCTGAATGTCGCGACCGACCATGCAGGTCACCAACTGGTCGTGGGTCAGTTCGCTCATGTCCTCGAAAGTGCGCACAAAGCGGCCGTCCTTGAACACCGTCACCGCGTTGCAGATGCGGAACACTTCTTCCATGCGATGAGAGACGTAAAGCACCACTTTGCCTTCGTCCCGCAGGCGACCGATGATCGCCATCAAACGATCGATTTCCCGTGCCGACAGGCTGCTGGTCGGTTCGTCAAACGCGATTACATGCGCACCACGGGACAAGGCCTTGGCGATTTCCACCAGTTGCCGCTGACCGAGGGACAAGCGCCCTACTTTCTCTTGCGGATCGATTTCATCGGCCAGGCCCTTGAGGCAGGCCAATGCTTGCTGCCGCAGTGCGCCGCGATTGATCAGGCCGAAACTGGCCGGCAGATGACCGAGGAACAGGTTCTCTGCCACGGTCATTTCCGGGACCAAGTGCAGCTCTTGATGGATCACTGCGACGCCACTGCCGATGCTGTCGGCGGTGGACTTGAAGACCATCGTCTGCTCGCCAATCTGCAGGTCGCCGCTGCTCGGGGTGTAAGCACCGCCGAGGATTTTCAGCAGCGTGGATTTGCCGGCGCCGTTCTCGCCCATCAAGGCGTGAACCTGCCCCGGGTGGGCGACGAAGCTGATGCCATCCAGCGCCTTCACCCCGGGAAAGGTCTTGCCGATCCCGTTGAAGCGCAAGCGGCCACTGCCACTAAAAGAACAGCCGCTGTGTTGTTGTATTTTTGTTTGCGCCATAACCACCTCATCACACAGATCAGGCAAGCCTCGTCACCAGGGCCGCCGATGAAATCAACCGCGCCTCAGTTCCAGAGGCCGATCTTTTCCAGTTCCTGCTTGAAGTTCTCGCGAGTGATCAGCGTTACGTCGTCCATCGCGGTGTATTTCGGTGGCTCTTTGCCGGTGGTGACCCACTCGAACATCATGCTCGCGGTGTTGTAGCCCTCGATGTGCGGGCTCGGCAGCATCGAACCGAAGAAGCCGCTGTTCGCCTTCTTCAATTCGCCGATGGCGTCGGTGCCGTTGATGCCGATGCCGATCACATTGGCCGCGGCAAAACCGGCGCTTTCGGTGGCGCGCACGCCGCCCAGCACGGTGTTGTCGTTCATGCCGCCGATGATCAGGTTTTTCGCGCCGCTGGGCAGTTTCACCAATGCCGAATTGGTGGCGTCCATGCTGCCGGGTACGTCGAGGGTTTTCAGCGCCGAGAACAGAATGTGGTCTTTTGGCAGGCCGGCGTCTTCCAGTGCTTTGGCCGAACCGTCGGTGCGCTTCTTGCCGGTGTCGAGTTCGTTGTAGGTGTTGATCACCGCATAAGTGTCTTTCCAGTCCCAGCCGCGTTTCTTCGCTTCGATGGCCATGGCGTTGCCCTGCTTCTGGCCGACTTCGTACGCTGCCATGCCGAGGTACGGAACGTCTTCCATGAACTTGCCGCTGGCATCGACGAAGCGGTCATCGACGGCGATGACTTTCAAACCGTTGAGCTTGGCCTTGGCCATGATCGCAGGTCCGAGGGAGACGTCTGGCGGGCAGATTACAAAGCCCTTGGCACCGTTGGCGGCGAGGCTGTCGATGGCCGAGAGGGTTTTCTCACCGTCCGGCACGGCGATCTTGATAACAGTGAAGCCCTTCTCTTTACCGGCCTTTTCGGCGAACGCCCACTCGGTCTGGAACCAGGGTTCTTCCGCCTGCTTGACCAGAAAACCGATCTTCACTTCCTCGGCCGCCAGCAACGAACTGCTCAGGCTGACCGCGGTGACCGCCAAAGCGGCACAGCACAGGGAACGGATCCCACGACGACGATTCATAAACTGACTCCTTGTTATTTTTTTGAGCGTTATTTGAAAGCCAATCAAACCGTACAGCTAATAGTCATATCGTATGATGATTGGATTTCAGGCGTAGTTCCGCGCCTGAAACCCGATTAATTCAGTCGTGGTACATGACCGAGCGACCACCGTCGATGGTGATGCACGAGGCATTGATAAACGGCGCCTCATCGCTGGCCAGGAAAACGGCCGTCATCGCGACTTCAATCGGCTGCCCGATGCGACGTGGCGGGTGCAGATCGAAGGCGCGCTGACGCTCGGCATGCGGGTCGGCAAAACCGTTCCAGTAATCGACGTTCAGTTGGGTTTCGATGTAGCCCGGCGCGATGGCGTTGACGCGAATGCCCTTCGGCGCATATTCGATGCCCAGGGCTCGGGTCAGGCCGAGCAAGCCATGTTTGGCCACCGGGTACGGGAAGCAGCCGGGAATGATGTGAGTGGAATGGGTCGAAGCGATGTTGATGATGCTGCCGATGCCTTGCTCGATCATCTGCGGTAGCACCGCTTTGCAGCCGTACCAGGCGCCGTCCAGGTCGATGGCGAAGCAACGGCGCCAGTCTTCCTCGGTCATTTCCAGCGGATCACGGAACACATTGACCCCAGCGCAATTGACCAGCACGTCGATCCGACCGTGAAGCTCGATCGCCAGTGTGGCCATGGCGTGCAGGTCCTGCTGCCTGGACACATCGGCCTTGATCGCCTGAACATCAAAGCCTTTGTCCCGCCAGTGGGCCGCGAGCTTTTCGACTTTCTCACCCTGGATATCGCTGATGATCAGCTTGGCCTGCTGGGAAGCGAACGTCGCGACAATCGCCTCGCCGATACCCTGAGCCGCACCGGTCAGCAGTACGACCTTGTTTTTCAGTCGCTCACCCTTCGGCGGCTCGGGCACCGGTGGCAAGGAAAGAGGTTCAGCCATGGATCAAGACTCCTTTTCGAAGGCACGACAAAAACCGGGCATCTGTCGAGGTCCGGTCAAAAAGCTTTTTGGAAAATCGCTGCATCACTTCACCTGTTTTGTTTTTTTAAGTGTGAGTGCGTGTCACTGATGGGGCCGACTATAAACCCGACCACCAAATAATCTCAATATATAATTTTACATCCCATATTTTGGGATTCACCCAGCAAAACGAGTACAGGGTTTTCCGGGCACATCGACTCGAATCGACAACAACGCACCGTCCAACGGATGGTTGAGCGGGCTTGCGGCACTGGTGATGTAGAGGGTTTTCAGGTCCTCACCGCCGAACACGCAACTGGTGGGGCGGCTGATCGGCAGTTCGATCACGCGATCAACCTGCCCGTCCGGGGTCAGCCTGAGTAGACAGCTGCCATCCCAGCGAGCGTTCCAGATGTATCGCTCGGCATCCATCGCCGAGCCATCAGGGCCGCCGCGTTCATGGGGCCCAAACCAGACCTGGGCCGGGTCGAGGTTACCGTCGGTGCGGATGAAATACTGGTAGAGCGTGCTGTCGAGGCTGTCGGCGAAATACACGGTGGTTGCGTCTTCGCTCCACAGCAACGTATTAGGGATGCCCAACCCTCGAAGCAACGGCGTGACCCGAGCATCGTGATCGATGCGAAACAAGCCACCGGTACGCCGCACGATGGGCAAGTCTTCGCCCTGCTCGCCGATGTTGTTCTGCAGGGTGCCGAGCCAGAGTCGGCCTTGAGCATCGCAGCGGGCTTCATTGGCGCGATTGCCGGGTTGCGGATCGGCGACGCAAAGCAAGGTCAGTCGTGGTTCCAGGCCGGGGGAATCCAGATCGAGTCGATACACGCCGCTGTTCAACGTCACCAGCGCATCGCCGCTTTCGCAGGGTATGAAGGCAGACACGTGCTCGGGCATCTGCCAGATCTGCACGTTGGCGCCAATCAGCCGCAGCGCCTGTTGACCGGCGATATCAACCCAGTACAGCGCCTGGGTCGGCGCGTCCCAGAACGGGCCTTCGCCCAGTCTCGCCCGGTGTTCGGTAACCGCAGTCCACGTCATGAAACCTCCTGCATTGTTATTGTTGTCAGCTGGCCTTCTTGTCGGCCATGACTTGCGGGTAGAAGCGCTTGATGGCCAGGTCGGCGTTATCGATCAGGGTCATGCAGGCCCAGACACCCCTCGCGGCATCCCGGGCGGCGATGGCTTCGGCCATGTCTTGGTGAATCGGTAGCGTGCGGCGCAGTTCGTCCGGGTCGGCGGCGGACACCTCGAAAGACACCGCGAGCAGCGCGCCGAGGGCCGGGACCATTTGTTCGATGAATTGATTGTGACTGGCGGCGAGGATGCACTCGTGGAAGAACTGGTCGGCACGGTTGTAATCGACACCGCTGTCCACTGCCCTCGCCAATGCGTTGTAAGCCTGAAGGATGGCTTGAACCTGCTCGACGGTAGCGCGCTCGCACGCCCAGCGTACGGCCATCGGTTCGATGGTGCGGCGCAGGTCGAGCAAATCGTCGACGAAGTTTTCCGGCAAGCCGCTGCGCGAAAGCCAGCCTACGACTTGTGGATCGAAGAGGTTCCAGCGTCGCACCGGCAACACCCGTGTGCCGACCTTTGGCCCGACTTCGAGCATACCTTTGGCGACCAGGGTTTTTATGGCTTCGCGGATAACGGTGCGACTGACACCGAGTTGCTCGCCCAGGTCGGCTTCGACCTTGAGGGTTTCACCCGGCTTGACCTGCCCCGTGGCGATCCAGCAACCCAGCCAATCGACCGTCGACGCATGAAAACTGCTGGACATGGACACCTCGGTGCAGCAACGACACAAAGCCGTTCGCGATGGATGCCCACGCTAATCATCATACGATTGGGTGTCAATTTGAATTTTGCTGTTTGACGGCGTCCAGGCGATCAATTTGAACGAACCCCTATTGTGACCTACGGTTAGCCACGACAGATCAAGCAGTCAATAGCATCTGTACCACTAAAGTCAGCTATCGACAGGTATAAGCATGAACATGGATGCGTCTACGCAATACCCGATTGTTTTAGTCCACGGCCTTTTTGGCTTCGATAAAATTGCCGGCTATCCCTACTTCTTCGAGATCAAGGAAGCTCTGGAACATGCTGGCGCCAAGGTGTTTGCCGTCAATATTCCAGCCGTTAACGGAAACGAGGAGCGCGGTAAAAAACTACTCGAACACGTCAACCGTATTTTGCAGGAAACGGGAGCCGCCAAGGTCAATCTGATCGGGCACAGCCAAGGTCCACTGGCCGCACGCTACGTAGCGGCGCTGCACCCGGAAAAGGTCGCGTCAGTCACGTCTGTCAGCTGCCCCAATCATGGCTCCGAGATTGCCGACCAATTGCATAAGGCGCTGACGCCTGGAGAGTTGCCCGAAGCGCTCGTTTTAGCCCTGTTCAAAGCAGTCGGCACCTTCATTTCGTTGATCAGCGGCCATCCGGAAAACCCTCAGGACGCTCAAGCGGCTTTCGAATCCCTGACCAGCGCAGGATTGGCCGCTTTCAATCTCAAGTACCCGCAAGGGATACCGAAACATTGGGGTGGGGAAGGCAACGAAATTGAAAACGGCGTGTATTACTACTCTTGGAGCGGGATCGTACAAAACTTTCAAAGCCTGCAACCCCTCGATCCGTCCCACTTGAACTGTGTCGTGCTGTCGAAGCTATTTTACAAAGAAAAAAACGCCAACGACGGGCTGGTCGGTCAATACAGTTCGCACCTGGGGAAAGTGATTCGCTCGGATTACCCGATGGACCATTTTGACGCAGTCAATCAGATTGCAGGGGTCGACAGCTGGAATGTGAACCCGGTCAAGCTCTACCTTGACCATGCCGCTCGGCTCAAGAGCAAGGGTTTGTAAGCCCAATGACAGCGGCCCGCTTAATAGCGGGCCGTTTTCCAGAACACAGCAACTCAGCGAGTTAAGGCTCAAGCCCGATGGGGAAGAACTCGCCACCACTCCACACGCCTAACCAGCGCTGCCCGTCGATTTCACGGGTCACGGCCAGCTCCACCAGTTGGTAGAACACGTTGCGGTGTATCAGGGCTTCAAGGTTGGTGCGCACATGCACGTAGGGGGCGGGCTCCTGCGTTACGGGGTCGATCACCACGCGCATGGGGTGTTCGGTGCCGGCCTCGGCGGTCTCATCGACATTGGTGGTGAAGCGCAGGAGTTGGGCTTCACCTTCGCCTTCGACATCCACGGCAATCGCCACGAAGGGCGCATCGTCGACCTTGATGCCAACTTTCTCGACCGGGGTAATGAGGAAGTAATCGTCACCATCGCGGCGAATGATGGTGGAGAACAGCTTGACCATCGGCTTGCGCCCGATCGGCGTGCCCAGGTAATACCAGGTGCCGTCACGGGCGATACGCATGTCGATGTCGCCGCAAAAGTCGGGGTTCCACAGGTGGACTGGCGGCAAGCCTTTGGTTTTGGGGATTTGCCCCAACAGATCGTTGGCTTTTTGCGGGCCACTCATGGCGTTCTCCTTTTGAATTACTGGTCGCTGAGCCCCAGCAGGCTGCGCGCGTATTGTTCCAGCGGCGGGCCCATCAGGTCCTCTGGCTTTTTGTCGTGGAACGTCAGTAAACCGCCACGACTCTTGATGCGTGCAGTATCAATCAAATACTGGGTACTGGTCTCGATCAACATGATCTGAATCACGCCGCTGTCGATACCGAGGCGATCCAGGGCTTCCTGATCGAGCCATTCGTCCGAGTTGCCGATACGGTCGTCGGACCTGGCGAATCGGGTATAGAGCAGGTAATGGGCACCGGCGGCACGGGCCTCGCCCATGGCTTGATCAAGGCCTGCCGGGGCACGGGCGCGGCGGACCATAGGGAAGTATTCGACAAAGCCATCGAAGGCGATTTCGGCTATCACGTTAGGTCGTGGGTAGACAGCACTGCCTGGCGGCACAAAGGCGCCTTGGGCGATATAGACGAATGAATCCGGTTGAATGCGCAGGTTATTCACACGACGGCTGTCGCTATGGTCGAGCAGCCCCGCATCGCTCATGTGGTAGCGAGTCCCTTCAGCCAGATCGCTGACATTCATGCAGCCACCAAGCGCCAAAACGGCCAGCAGCAAAACCAGGCTACGCATCCTACCCTCCAGAGGCCGGTGACGGAAAACCGGCGAATGGCCATGGGATGCAGCTTCCGCGCCAGCTCGGGAGAGGCATGGCTCTTGTAGCAGCTGCCGGAGGCTGCGTTCGGTTCGGGCCGCGTTCGGACGAAGCAGTCGCGAGATCAGGCGATGCGGTGTTCCAGACATATTTTGCTTACAGGATTTACGACTGCTGCGCAGCCGAACGCAGCCTTCGGCAGCTGCTACAGGGATCGTGTTTAGCCGCCGATGATTTTCATCACGGTCGCGCCACCAGAAAATGCCACTTCCTGTTTATCACCCAAGGCTTTCACCAAGAGTCTCTGCAAGGCGGGCAATGCTTGATGACGGGGTTTGTCCAGCAGATCGCCGACATAGTGGCGGTTGCTCGACGACAGGCAGCCATGTAGCCAGCCCGTAGACGACAGACGCAAGCGCGAGCAGGTGCGGCAGAACGGCACGCTTTCGTTGGCGATCACACCGAAGTGGCCTTGCCCTGGGATCTCGTAGCGCACGGCTGTGGCGTCGACTGGCGCATCGGCCTGAAGATACTCGTGGCGCTCACCAATCAGGCTCAGCAACTGCTGAAGGCTCACGAACTGCTGCAGGAAAGCATTGGAGTCGCTGGCCAGGTGGCCCATGCGCATCAGCTCGATGAAGCGAAGCTCATAGCCGCGCTCCAGACAATAATCGAGTAGCGGCATCACTTGATCGAGGTTCTGCCCACGCAGCGGCACCATATTGACCTTGATCTTCAGGCCGGCTGCACTGGCCTGATCCATACCGTCGAGCACCGTCGCCAGATCGCCGCCACGGGCAATGCTGCGAAAAGCGCTGGCATCCAGGGTATCGAGCGAAACGTTAATGCGACGAATGCCAGCGTCCACCAGCAGTGGCAGTTTTTTCGCCAACAGCTGACCGTTGGTAGTCAGGCTGATGTCCGCCAGGCCCATCTGCCCGACGGCGGTCATGAAGGTTTCGAGTTTGGGGCTGACCAGCGGCTCGCCACCGGTAATGCGCAAACGCTCGATGCCTGCGGCCTCGATCAGATAAGCCACGCCACGCGCCATGGCCTCAGCCGACAACTCATCCTGCGCAGCCACCAAACGCTTGCCGTTGGGCACGCAGTAGGTACAAGCGTAATTGCAGGCTGAAGTCAGACTGATTCGCAAATTGCGAAAACGCCTGCCTTGACGGTCAACGATCATGGATCACTCCGGCGGAAGAATATTCGGACCGCTAAAACTTGACTCACAAATCAAGTTTTAGCAATACCTAAGCCTGAGTATATTCCTGCGGTACTGCGCCATGGTGTGAATATCATGGCGCGATAAGGCGAACTGTATGGACTCAGCTGCTCGGGGTGTCGGTATCGCGCTTGCGCTTGTTGCCCATGCGCACGCCGATATCCATCAGGAACTGGAAGAAGCCTTCCTGATCTTCCAGCACATTGCTCCAGAACGGCGAGTGATACAGCGCCACAGCGCCGTGCACCAGCGCCCAGGACGCGCAGTAATGGAAGTATGGCGGCACGTCTTCGAGCTTGCCTTCGCTGATCCGGCCCTTGATCAGCAGGGTCAGGCGTTCGAAGTTCGAGGCGCGGATCTTGTGCAGCTCCTCGACCATCTCCGGCACCTGATTGCCCTTGACCACCTTTTCTTCCAGGCGATCGAACAACCGATAGCGTTGAGGGTCGCGCATGCGGAATTCGAAGTAGGCGCGGGAAAGGGCTTCCTTGTCCTTGTCGACATCGGCCGAATGCAACAGCTCGTTCAAATCGCGCTCGTAATCGAGCATCAGGCGCAAATAGATCTCGGCCTTGGATTTGAAGTGCTTGTAGATCGTGCCTTTGCCGATACCGACGGCATCAGCAATCATCTCGACGGTGACACTGTCTTCACCTTGATCGAGGAACAGCTTGAGCGCGGTATCGAGAATTTCTTGCTCGCGGCGACGAAACTCACGGACCTTACGAGGTTCTTTATGCATAAGAAAAGGTCTGTAGGTGTCAAAATTCGAAGCCGCGTATTATGCCTAACTTGCGCAAAAATGCACGGATCATCCGACCATGTATGTGCTTCTTGATGAATTCCGGCAGTCTCGCAGACTGATGAGAACTCAACCGAAGCGCCCGTATTCCAAATTTGTTTAAAAATCGCGACCGGTTAACTGGACTCGGCGCAATACTGATCAATACTTCAACTGTCGGCGGGGCATCTCCCCCAAGTGTCGCGCCGATATAGGTACCAACGGACCGCGTGCCTTTGTTTTACTCCTAATGGTCTTAACCCGGATTCACCCCCCAGAACCCGGGTTTTTTTTGCCTGCGATTTAACCTTTCACATGCGCCAGCGGAAAAAGTCGCTTGAAGTTCTCGGTGGTTTGCTCGGCAAACCGCTCGTAGGACTCACCTCGCAACATTGCCAGAAATTCCGCTACGTCGCGCACGTACTGCGGCAGGTTCGGTTTGCCGCGATGAGGAATCGGCGCCAGGTAGGGCGAGTCGGTTTCCACCAGCAGTCGGTCAGCCGGCACTTTACTGGCCACGTCACGCAGAGCGTCGGCATTGCGGAAAGTGACAATCCCGGACAAGGAAATGTAATAGCCCATGTCCAGCGCCGCTTTGGCCATGTCCCAGTCTTCGGTGAAGCAATGCAGCACGCCAGCCTGGGGCAGCGCCGCTTCGCGCAAAAGGTTCAATGTATCAACGCGGGCGCCACGGGTGTGGATGATCACCGGTTTGCCCGTCTGCTGCGCCGCTTGCAGATGCAGGCGAAACGACTCCTGCTGCAACTCTGCCGCTTCCGGCTCGTAGTGATAATCCAGACCGGTTTCACCGATCGCCACCACGCGCGGGTGGTTGAGCTCGCGCAACAGCCAATCCAGCGCCGGCGCTGCCCCCGGCTGCACATCCAGCGGATGTACGCCAACCGAACAGTCGACGTCGTCGTAACGTTCGGCCAGGGCTTTGACGTCCGCGGCGTTCTCGACGCTGACGCCGATACACAGAAAATGCCCTACCCCGCGCTGACGGGCCGCATCCAGTGCAGCATCCAGCGAGCCGTCGTGGGCGGCGAGGTCGAGTCGATCAAGGTGGCAATGGGAATCTACGAGCATAAAAGGGCTGCAACTTACATCGTATGAGTGGGACGGTCGGACTTCAGGGCTCCGGCCAGATGGGTTTCGATTCGACTGCGCGCAGTGTTGTCGCCGTCGTTGAATTGCACGCCGACTCCCGCGGCCCGATTGCCCTGCGCACCTTTTGGAGTGATCCAGGCGACCTTGCCGGCGACCGGAATCTTTTCCGGTTCATCCATCAGGTTCAGCAGCATGAATACCTCATCGCCCAACTTGTAATTTTTGTTGGTCGGGATAAACAGGCCACCGTTTTTGATGAACGGCATGTAGGCCGCGTAAAGCACGGACTTGTCCTTGATCGTCAGGGACAAAATGCCGTTACGCGGCCCCGGATTGACGGCTTCATTCATGCTGACCTCCACTGCTGATGTTCAGAGTCTAGGCTCAGACGCTCACCTCTGGGTAGGCAAACCCGCCCATTGCACCAACAGCGCCTCCAGCAACAGCACCCGATTGAGGTTGGCTTTGCTCATCACTTTCTGGCGCTGGGCGAGGATCCAGTCCTGGATATTCAGGACTTTGTCCTGGCCGGCTTTCTGCGCCAGGTACTGAATCACCTTGCGCATGTCCGTCAGTCCCAGCCCTTCTTCATCCTGAGTCAGTTGATAGCGCAGGATCAGGCTCGACCAATCGCAGAACCAGTCGAACAGCAGCAACAGCGGAATCGCATTCCAGCCTTCGGCCAATTGTGTTGGCGACTGTTGCTGCTTGAGCAACTTCTTCACGCCATCGACCACCAGCGCTCGCTGCTCGCGTACGCCCTGGGCCTGCAAGTTGACGGCGGCCAGTGGCGAACCGGCGGCCAGGGTCAGCAACTCGATGCGCTCTTCTTCCGAGCAGTCCGGCAACGCCTTCGCCAGCCACGAAAGACTCATGGCTTCGCTCGGCAGTGGACAGGCCTGCTGCACGCAGCGGCTCTTGATCGTCGGCAACAGACGACTGGTCTGATGGCTGACCAACAGCAAAACAGTATCCCCGGAAGGCTCTTCAAGGCTTTTGAGCAAGGCATTGGCGGCGTTGATGTTCATCGACTCGGCCGGCTCGATCAGTATCACTTTGCGGCCGCCCATCTGCGCGGTCTGGACCACGAAACTGACCAGATCACGAACTTGGTCGACCTTGATCGCCTTATCGGCTTCTTCCGGTTCCAGAATGTAGTTGTCGGGGTGACTGCCGGCCTTCAGCAACAGACAGGATTTGCATTCACCGCAAGCATCCTGGGCGGATGGGCGCTGGCACAGCAAACGGGCCATCAAGCGCTCGGCCAGCGCACGCTTGCCGATCCCGGCCGGGCCATGCAGCAGATAGGCGTGAGCATGTTGCTTGCGACCGGCCAACTGCTGCCAGAGACTGTCCTGCCACGGATAGGCTTCAGCCACGAGTCAACTCCAGCAGACGCGGCAGCAAGGCATCCAGTGACTGCTGAACCTGCGCCAGCGGCTGGGCGGCATCGACCAGGACATAACGCGCAGGATCCGCTTCAGCACGCTTGAGGAAAGCACTGCGCACCGCATCAAAAAAGGTTCGGCCTTCAAGTTCGAAACGATCCAGACGACCGCGAGCGCTGGCGCGGGCCAGGCCCACTTCCACCGGCAGATCGAAAATCAACGTCAGGTCCGGGCGCAGATCGCCCTGAACGAAGGTTTCCAGGGTCGCGATGCGCTCCAGCGACAGGCCGCGACCGCCGCCCTGATAGGCGTAGGTCGAATCGGTGAAGCGATCACACAAGACGACTGCGCCACGGGTCAACGCCGGGCGAATCACCTCGGCCAGATGCTGGGCTCGCGCGGCGAACACCAACAGCAACTCAGTGTCCGGGTTCATGACTTCGTCAACCGGTGCCAGCAGCACTTCACGGACCCGCTCGGCCAACGGCGTGCCGCCGGGTTCGCGGGTCAGCACGACCTCGATCCCAGTGGCGCGCAGGCGCTCGGCCAGGTATTCGCGATTGGTGCTCTTGCCGGCGCCTTCCGGGCCTTCCAAAGTAATAAACAAGCCAGTCACAGGCAGTCCTTAGTCAGAGTCATTGCGGGCTTTGCGGCGCGGTTGCATCCGGTTCGGGCACAGGTGCAGCAGCGGGTTCTTGAACGGGTTCTTGCGGCGGCTCCTGTGACGGCTCCCGGGCAGGCGCTTGCGGCTCGGGTGGCGCCGCTTGAGCAGGCTCTTGCGGCGGCACTTGTGGCAAAGCCTCGGGAGCCGTGTCGGGCGATGCGGCCGGAATCGGTGCCTGCTCATCCGTTGCCTCTGGCGCCGTGGTCGGCGCCGGGCTGGAGCGGTAGTCGGCACGGCGCTTGATCTGGAACTCACGCACAGCGTTATTGTGCGCGTCCAGATCATCGGAGAACACGTGGCTGCCATCACCACGGGCCACGAAATAGAGGCTATTGCCAGCCACCGGATTCAGTGCTGCATGAATCGCTTCGCGGCCGACCATGGCGATCGGAGTCGGCGGCAGGCCCGAAATCATGTAGGTGTTGTACGGGGTCGCTTCCTTGAGATGGGCGCGAGTCAATTTGCCGTTATAACGATCACCGAGGCCGTAGATCACGGTCGGATCGGTCTGCAACAACATGCCCATTTCCATGCGCCGCACAAACACGCCAGCGATTTGTCCGCGCTCCTGCGGCACACCGGTTTCCTTTTCCACCAGCGAGGCCATGATCAGCGCCTGATAGGGTTCGGTGTACGGCACGTCAGCCGAGCGCTGGCCCCACTCCTTGGCGAGGACTTCGTCGAGGCGGTCGTAGGCTTTTTTCAGCAGCTCAACATCGGTCATGCCACGCACGAAGCGATAGGTGTCAGGGAAGAACCTCCCTTCCGGAAAAATCCCGGTGTGGCCGAGTTTGTCCATCACCTCGCTATCGCTCAAACCGTTCAGGGTCTGCTCAAGTTTTTCATCCTTGGCCAGCGCCGCGCGGACCTGATGGAAATTCCAGCCTTCGACCAGGGTCAGGCTGTACTGAACCATTTCCCCGCGCTTCCACAGGTCAATCAGCCCTTCGACAGTCATGCCGGGCTGCAGGCGGTATTCGCCCTTGTGCAACGGTTGTTTGGCGAGATTGAAGCGCCAATACACGCGAAGCCAAAAAGCATCCTTGATGACGCCGTCGGCTTCGAGTCGATAGAAGGTACGGGTGGGTGTCGTACCTTTTGGCACTTCCAGCAGTTCTTCCTGGGTGATGTTCAGCGGTTGTTCCAGCGCCGAATGGATTTTCCAGGCGGAAGCGCCCAGACACAGCCCCGCCAGAACCAATCCGGTTTCCAGCAGCAGCAAGAATTTACGTCTCACGTATCAAGCATCCAGTAGTGCGCGGGCAGTGGTTTGGAGTTTACGGGTGAGCGGACCAACCGGCCAGCTCAGTGCTGCATAGGCGCACACAGGCCAAACGCCATACACGCTGTTGCAGACAAAGACTTCATCAGCCCATTGCAGCTGATCGAGGGTGATGTCGGTGATTTGGGTGCGGATCCCCAATGACTCGGCTTGAAACAATAATTCGGCACGCATCACGCCGGCCACGCCACAGCGTTTGAGATCGGCCGTGATCAGTACACCATCGCGCACCAGGAACAGATTGCTAAACACGCCTTCGATGACTCGCCCGGCCTGGTCGAGCATCAAGCCTTCGGCATGATCGGAGTCTTGCCATTCGGAACGGGCGATGACCTGCTCAAGACGGTTCAGGTGTTTGAGTCCGGCGAGCAGAGGCTGTTTGGAAAGCCGCGTTGCACAGGGGAACAGGCGAACGCCCTGCTCCGCATTGGCGGCGGGATAAACCGCAGGAGGGTTGCCCAGCATAATGCGTCGCGCCTGAGCCGAAGGATCGGGCGCATAACCGCGCAAGCTTTCGCCACGCGTGATGATGAGCTTGAGCACACCTTCGCCCAACGCTTGGGCATAGGTCAGTAACTCAGTGCACACAGCCGCATGGTCGAGATTAATTGCCAACCGCTGGCAACCTGTGACCAAACGCAGCAGATGCCGATCCAGCAATACCAGAGTGCCGTTGCGCACAGCGATGGTCTCAAACAGACCATCACCATAAGCCAGGCCGCGATCCTTCAGCGACAAAGCGTCAGCCGGCTGACCGTCGACCCAGCTGTCCATCAGTCAGCGAACCGGCGGAACACCAGCGAGCCGTTGGTACCGCCAAACCCGAAGGAGTTGGACAGCACCACATCGATATTCATATTGCGCGCGGTATGCGGTACAAAATCGAGGTCGCAACCTTCGTCTGGCTCATCGAGGTTGATGGTCGGCGGCGCTACCTGACTGTTGATCGCCAGCACACTGAAGATCGCTTCGACCGCGCCCGCCGCACCCAACAGGTGGCCGGTCATGGACTTGGTCGAACTGACCGCCAGTTTGTAAGCGTGATCGCCGAACACCGACTTGATCGCACAGGCTTCGGCAAGGTCGCCCGCCGACGTCGAGGTGCCGTGAGCGTTTACGTACTGAACCTGATCGCCATTGATCTTGGCATCGCGCAAGGCATTGGTGATGCAACGCGCAGCACCCGCGCCATCGGCCGGAGGTGAAGTCATGTGGTAGGCATCGCCACTGGTGCCAAAGCCGATTAGCTCGGCGTAGATGGTCGCGCCGCGGGCCTTGGCGTGCTCCAACTCCTCCAGAACCAGCGCACCGGCGCCGTCGGACAGCACGAAGCCATCACGGCCCTTGTCCCATGGTCGGCTGGCGCGGGTCGGCTCGTCGTTGCGGGTCGACAGTGCGCGGGAGGCTCCGAAGCCGCCCATGCCCAGACCGCAAGCCGCCATCTCGGCGCCGCCGGCAATCATCACGTCGGCTTCGTCGTACATGATGTTGCGGGCCGCCATGCCAATGCAGTGCGTACCGGTGGTACACGCAGTGGCGATGGCGTAGTTAGGTCCCTGTGCACCCAGGTGGATGGACAGGAAACCGGAAATCATATTGATGATCGAGCCAGGCACGAAAAACGGGGAAATCCGTCGTGGGCCGGAATCATGCAGCGTGCGGCTGGTTTCTTCGATATTGGTCAGTCCGCCAATACCCGACCCCATGGCCACGCCGATGCGCTCACGGTTGGCGTCGGTGACTTCCAGACCGGCGTTACGAACTGCCTGAAAACCTGCGGCCAGACCGTATTGAATAAACAGGTCGAGCTTTCGAGCTTCCTTGACCGACAGGTATTCCTCGACATTGAAGCCCTTTACCGAGCCGCCAAAACGGGTGGAATAGGCAGAAAGGTCGGTGTGTTCGATCAGACCAATGCCACTGCGGCCAGCCAGAATGCCCTGCCAACTGCTCGGCACATCCGTGCCCAGTGGCGACAACATACCCATACCGGTGACTACGACGCGTCTACGCGACACAGCACTCTCCTTTTTCAAATGACGACTTTGCATCAGGCCTAAAGAAAAAACCGCACGCCGTGATGGCAGTGCGGTTTTTCCATGACAGCAAGCAACGATTACAAGCTATTAAGCCTGGTGGTTAGTAACGTAATCGATTGCGGCTTGTACAGTAGTGATCTTCTCAGCTTCTTCGTCAGGGATTTCGGTCTCGAATTCCTCTTCCAGAGCCATCACCAGCTCAACGGTGTCAAGGGAGTCGGCACCCAGGTCTTCAACGAAGGAAGCAGTGTTGACCACTTCTTCTTCTTTAACGCCCAGTTGCTCAGCAACGATTTTCTTGACGCGCTCTTCGATGGTGCTCATACCTTGTTTTCACTCCTAATGGACAAATTCAGGCAGCTGGCCAGTGGGTAAGTGTATAGAAAGACTTTTCAGTTTTTCAACTGAAAGCTTCACTCCTCAAACCCGGCGGCCCTCTGCCTATAAATAGATTGCAGCTTTATAACGGATTTTAGACAGCTCGTATGACATTTTTTTGAAGCAACCCGTCACATTTAACTCATGTACATCCCGCCGTTCACCGGGATTGTAGCCCCAGTAACATAAGCCGCACCGTCGGATGCAAGAAAAGCGACCACAGACGCGATCTCTTGAGCTTGCCCCAGACGGCCCAGCGGAATCTGCGTCTGCAAGGCTTCACGCTGTGCATCGGGCAGTTCGCGGGTCATATCGGTGTCGATGAACCCAGGAGCCACCGAGTTTACCGTAATCGAACGCGAACCGACTTCACGCGCCAGTGAACGGCTGAAACCTTCCAGACCGGCCTTGGCGGCTGCGTAGTTTACTTGGCCTGCGTTGCCCATGGCACCCACAACCGAGCCAATACTGATAATTCGTCCCCAACGGGCTTTGGTCATGCCGCGCAAAACGCCCTTGGACAGGCGGAACAGACTGTTCAGGTTGGTATCGACAACGTCATGCCATTCGTCATCTTTCATGCGCAACATCAGATTATCGCGGGTGATGCCGGCATTGTTGACCAGGATCGCCGGCGCACCGAACTGCGAAGTGATGCTCGCCAGTACCGCAGCAACGGACTCGTCGCTGGTGACATTGAGTTCCAGGCCAGTGCCTTGAATACCGTTTTCTTTCAGGGTAGCGGCAATGCGCTCGGCACCCGAGGCGGAGGTCGCGGTGCCGATGACGATGGCGCCCTGACGACCCAGTTCCAGGGCGATAGCCTGGCCGATACCGCGGCTCGCGCCGGTGACCAATGCAACTTTACCTTGCAGACTCATGCAGGCTTCTCCTGATTCAGGCCAGCGCTGCGCGGGCGGCAGCGAAGGCGTCGGGGGTATTGAGGTTGGATGTCGACACGCCTTCGGCGCAACGCTTGTTCAGACCCGCCAGCACTTTGCCAGGGCCGCATTCGACCAATTGGGTAGCACCTGCGGCAGCCAGCGCCTGAACCGATTCGACCCAGCGTACAGGCTTGTAAAGCTGCTCAAGCAGATCGCGCTTGAGGGTTTCCAGATCCGCCGGCACGCTGGCGCTGACGTTCTGAACCACGGGAATCTGCGGCGCCTGCCAGTCGATCGCTGCGATCGATTCGGCGAAACGCTCGGCCGCTGGACGCATCAGCTCGCAATGGGACGGCACGCTGACCGGTAATGGCATGGCGCGCTTGGCACCACGGGCCTTGCAGCCTTCGATGGCGCGCTCGACCGCTGCCTTGCCACCGGCGATGACCACCTGGCCAGGGGAGTTGAAGTTGACCGCACTGACCACTTCGCCTTGCGCCGCTTCGGCACAGGCTGCCAGCACATCAGCATCGTCCAGACCGAGAATGGCGGCCATGCCACCTTGCCCGGCCGGAACGGCTTCCTGCATCAACAGACCACGGCGCTCAACCAGCTTCACCGCGTCGCCCAGGCTCAGACTGCCTGCGGCGACCAAAGCGCTGTATTCGCCCAGGCTGTGACCGGCAACATAAGCCGGACGCGCGCCGCCTTCAGCCAGCCACAGACGCCACAAGGCAATCGAGGCGGTCAGAATGGCCGGCTGGGTTTTATCGGTTTGATTGAGTTGCTCTTCCGGCCCTTGCTGGGTCAGTGCCCACAGGTCGTAACCCAGAGCATCGGAAGCTTCTTTGAAAGTGTCGAGGACAACCGGATGTTGCGCGCCCAACTCGGCCAGCATGCCGAGGGACTGCGAACCCTGTCCCGGAAAGACGAATGCGAGGGAAGCAGACATGTAACAAGCCCCTAATGATCTTGTCGTCGGAGAATTGACGTCCCGCTTGGAGGAACGCAAGAAACTGACAGTTGGATGGCAAATTGAACTGAGCGGTCACATTTAAGCATTGTCCGACGAAAACGCCTAAAGCAACAAATCCTCCAGACGACCATGAATGCGTTCCGGCAGGTTTTCCTGGATCTCGATCAAGGCGCGCTGAATCGCACTCTGGAAGCCCTGAACCCCCGCTGAACCATGACTTTTGACCACAATCCCCTGCAAACCAAGGAAGCTCGCGCCATTATGTCGCGCAGGCGCCAGATCGGCTTGCAAACGCTTCATCAGCGGCAATGCCAGAGCACCGACCACTCTCGACGCGAGATTTTTCTTGAACAAGGCTTCGATGCGTCCGGCAATCATAGTCGCCAGGCCTTCGCTGGACTTGAGCAGGATATTGCCGACAAAACCGTCACATACCACCACATCCGCCTCGCCACGGTACACACCGTCACCTTCGACAAAACCGATGTAGTTGATGCCGCGAGCGCTCTGCAACAAGGTTGCCGCCAGCTTGACCTGCTGATTGCCCTTGATGTCTTCAGTACCGATGTTCAGCAGCGCCACTCGCGGACGAACGATGCCCAGGGTTTCCGCCGCCACCGACCCCATCACGGCGAACTGCAACAGATGCTCGGCGCTGCAATCGACATTGGCGCCCAGATCGAGCAACTGACAGTAGCCCTTCTGCGTCGGAATCGCCGCAACCATCGCCGGCCGATCAATGCCCGGCAAGGTCTTGAGCACGAACCGCGACAACGCCATCAGCGCACCGGTATTGCCGGCGCTGACACAGGCCTGGACCTTGCCGTCTCGCAGTAACTCCAGCGCCACACGCATCGACGAATCGGGCTTGCCGCGCAAGGCCTGGGCAGGCTTTTCGTCCATGGTGATGACTTCGGACGCCGCCACAATCGACAGGCGCGAGCGATCCACAGCCGATTGGCCAGAGAGCAATTCTTCAAGAAGAGAGGGTTGACCGACGAGGGTCAGGTGCAGCGAGGGTGTAGCAGACAGACAAGCAAGGCTGGCCTGAACAATGCTGCGGGGACCGAAGTCCCCGCCCATTGCGTCAATCGCGATGACTTGAGCAGACAAGTGATTACTCGTCAGCGCCCTTGTCGATCACTTTACGGCCACGGTATACGCCTTCTGGCGATACGTGGTGACGCAGGTGAATTTCACCGGTGGTTTTTTCTACAGACAGAGTGCTTGCCGTCAGGGCGTCGTGCGAACGACGCATGTCACGGGCAGAGCGGGATTTTTTGTTCTGCTGAACAGCCATAATTGATTAACTCCTAAACGTTTGGGTCACGCTTTAACTGCGCCAATACACTGAACGGGTTGGACCGCGTTACCTCGTCCTCGCTCGGTTCGGGCTCATCGAGACCCGCCGGCTGCTGGCATTCTTCCGGATGATGAGCAGGCACAATGGGCAAGGCGAGCAGAAGCTCCTCCTCGATCAGTGACTGCAGATCCAATGGATCTTCGCCCAGTTCCAGCACGTCATAACCTTTCGGCAACGACTGGGTATTCGCACCCTCCTTCACCACAGCATAACTGCATTCGCTATGGATCGGCAGGGTGACCAGCTCAAGACAACGCTGGCAAACCATTTTGACTTCGGTGTCGATAAAGCTGTGGATTACCACAGACTTACGTTCATCTCGCTCAAAAACGAATTTAGCCTGCACCGTACCGACAGTGTCGGAAAGCGGGTCGCAGAGTCTCTCCAAATCGGCCAGCAGCAGTTCACCTTGAAGGGTGGTGCCACGATCAGCCAATTTGCGCGGGTCAACGTGAGGTGGAATCGGGTCATTCAACATAGGCGCAGCATTATAGGGATGCACCCAGCCATGTCAAAGGAAATTCAGCCCTGTCCGTCACTTGGAAGCCTCGCTAGAATTCGCGCCTGTCTTCTGGAGATGCGCATGCTGCCTTTATTACTCGCTTCAAGCTCGGTTTATCGCCGGGAATTGCTGGCCCGCTTGCAGCTACCGTTTACCTGCAGCTCGCCGAATATCGACGAAAGCCATCGCCTGGGCGAGTCCGCCATCGAGCTGGTAAAGCGCCTCGCCGAGGAAAAAGCACGCGCATTGGCCGGCAGCCACCCCGCTCATCTGATCATCGGCTCCGACCAGGTCGCGGTGCTCGGCGACCGGATTATCGGCAAACCGCACACCTTCGAAAAGGCCCGCGAGCAGCTGCTGGCTGCAAGTGGCACCCGCGTGACCTTCCTCACCGGCCTCGCACTGTTTAACAGCCAGACCGGCGTCTGCCAGGACGACTGCGTGCCCTTCACCGTACACATGCGCACACTCGACCCATCGCGCATCGAACGCTACCTGCACGCTGAACAACCCTACGACTGCGCTGGCAGCTTCAAAGCCGAAGGTTTAGGGGTGAGCCTGTTTCAAAGCACCGAAGGCCCTGACGCCACCAGCCTGATAGGCCTGCCATTGATTCGCTTGGTCGACATGCTGCTGGCCGAAGGCGTGCAAATCCCCTGAACAC
Source organism: Pseudomonas sp. MDT1-16 (assembly GCF_054898115.1). Taxonomy (NCBI): domain Bacteria; kingdom Pseudomonadati; phylum Pseudomonadota; class Gammaproteobacteria; order Pseudomonadales; family Pseudomonadaceae; genus Pseudomonas; species Pseudomonas sp. MDT1-16. Next base: position 1,844,196 of record NZ_CM142717.1, on the reverse strand, counting down.
CGCAATCGTGTAGCAGCTGGCGAAGCCTGCGTTCGAGTGCGCAGCGCTCGCCAAACCCTATGCCGCGACCGCTCAGGTAAACCTCGCACTCCTGATTTGCGAGCGCTGCGCACTCGAACGCAGGCTTCGCCAGCTGCTATGTATGGACTCGCCCCCACTGTCTACCCGCTTTTGAAAAACCGCCGCCCCGTTGCATCTATGTATTAGGCCTATTCGAGGAAACCGTCTTCGGCTTCTGGCCAAAATTGGAAGAGCTCGTGGTATGCCGATTACAGTCAGGCCTCGAAGGCCAGTAGCAGCTAAGGCATCAATCCACGCCGGTCTTACCTGGGGTCAATTTTTTTTCAGCAAAGGGCCGGACAGTTAGTACCTCGGTGGCAGAACTCTGTCGCTCAGTGGCTCATCGTCGCTTGCTGGCCATCACCAGCCTGGCGACGATAAGTCTGGTCATTCTGTAGAAGCACCCAGACGATTCGCAGGTTGCGGTTGGCTAACCTGACCGCAGCCTCCTTACGGCCCAGTCGGCTCATCCAGCGCAACAAGCGGCGGTCATCGGGTTGCTGGGAATCAGGTCGTAGTTGTTGCAGTACCGCATGAGCTCCCTGGATCATCAGGCTGCGTAAATAAACATCGCCTCGCTTGGTCATGTCCCCCAGCCGGACCGTCTGCCCGCTGCTGTGCTGGTCAGGCACCATGCCAAAGTACGCGGCAAACTTGCGGGCATTGGGAAATCGCTCAGGCTTGGTTTCCTTGGCCACCAGTGCCGTGGCAGTGACTGGGCCGATGCCGCGCACAGTCATCAGTCGCTTCGCCGTCATGTCGGCGTTGGCGGCCACTTCCAGGCGCCCCGTCAGCACGCTGATGCGTTCGCCCAAATGGCGCCACTCGGCCAACAGTTCGTCGATCAGTTCACGCAGCAGGCCCGGCACCGGCTGGGTGGCATCTTCCAGTACCCGCGGAATTTTCTGGCTGATCGCAACATCGCCCTGCGCCAAGGCCACGCCGTGCTCGAGCAGCAGGCCGCGCATCTGATTACTCACCGCCGTGCGTCGACGCACATAGCCTTGGCGGGCGCGATGCAACGCCTGCATTGCCAGCGCCGCAACGCTTTTGACCGGCACTGCGTAGATCTTTTCATCGCGACCAGCCCGCAGAATCGCCAGCGCATCGTTGCGATCATTTTTAGGCCCGCTGCGATGGGTGGCCACCAAACCGGCTGGAAGAATCCGCGCCAGATTGCCTTGCTCTTGCAACTGCCGGGCCCAGGCTTGAGCACCCGGACCGGTCTCCATCAGAACCACGACATGAGGCGGCAACTGGCGGAGAAACTCATAAAACGCCTCGCGCGACTTGATCCGTCGCTCGTAGTGCACCTGGCCGAAGACGTCTTCACCGGCGACCTGAAAGACCTGCTTGGCCAGATCGACCGCCACAGTTGTGCAGGCCGACAAATCGGAAGAAGACAGGGATTGATCAATCGAAGTATGCTTTTTCATGGACTCGCCCTCGCTGTCGTTGGCTGTTTAGACTGCCACCGTGGCGCATTGACGCCTCGGCTTGGGCGAGTCCATCCAATTACAGAGACCGCGCAGACGTAAAAAACCGACCACGAAGGTCGGTTTTTCATGCTGCCGGAAGAATCAGCGCAACGAAGGCCCCTGGAAGCCCATCCACATCGCCAGATGCTCAGCCACGCTGGCACCGAGCTTTTTCGAGAAGCGATCGAACGGCGATTCCTGAACGGTGAAGTCCACCAGTTCTTTCTCGCCGATCACATCACGCGCCACCGAACTGGCACTCCCCAGAGCATCGATCAGGCCCAGCGGCAACGCCTGCTCCCCGTTCCAGACCAACCCGGAGAACAACTCCGGATGCTCTTTGTCCTTGAGACGGTCGCCACGGCCCTTTTTCACGCTATTGATGAACTGCTGGTGTGTCGTATCCAGCACGCCCTGCCAGAACCGAGTCTCCTCAGGCTTTTGCGGCTGGAACGGGTCGAGGAACGACTTGTGTTCGCCCGACGTGTAAGTCCGACGCTCGACACCGAGCTTCTCCATGGTGCCGACAAAGCCGTAACCGGCCGCTGTCACACCAATGGAACCGACCAGACTCGCCTTGTCGGCGTAAATCTGATCGGCCGCGCTGGCGATGTAGTAAGCACCGGAAGCCCCAAGATCCGAGATCACCGCGTACACCTTGGTATCCGGGTGCAAGCCGCGCAGACGGACAATTTCGTCATACACATAACCCGACTGCACCGGACTGCCGCCCGGGCTGTTGATCCGCAGGATCACACCCTTGACCTTCTCGTCCTCGAAAGCCGCACGCAGACTGCCGACGATGTTGTCTGCGCTGGCAGACTCCTTGTCAGCGATCACGCCGATCACGTTGATCAACGCGGTGTAATGGGCACTGCGAGTGGCGGCTTTCTCCATGTCCATCAACGGCGTGAACAGGACCAGCGCACCCAACAGGTACACAAAGGTCAGCAACTTGAAGAAAATTCCCCAGCGACGGGACCGGCGCTGCTCCTGCACGCCGGCCAGCAGGGTCTTTTCCAGCAGCTTCCAGCTTTTCTCGTCACCGCTCTCTGCGCTCGCCTTGGCGGGCGCTTTCCATTCGTCGGTCATGACTTCTACCCCTGCAAAAACGTATTAAGCCCGCTGATTCAGCCAGGCATGCAATTCTGAAAAACGATCAATGGCCAGCCGCGGCTCGAACAGCTTCAACGCCTCGATCGATTGAGCGCCATAGCTGACTGCCACGGAGTCCATGCCGGCGTTGCGCGCCATCTGCAGGTCGAAGGACGAATCGCCCACCATCAGCGCCTGCTCCGGGCGAACTTTGCAGTGAGCGAGGATCTGCTCAAGCATCAGCGGATGGGGCTTGCTGGCGGTTTCGTCGGCCGCGCGGGTGATATCGAAATAATCCTCCCAGCCATGCGCCTTCAGCACCCGGTCCAGCCCGCGACGAGCCTTGCCGGTTGCGACCGCCAAGTGATAACCCTCGGCACGAAACACCTCCATCGACTCGAAAACGCCTTCAAACAAAGGTGAAGGCACGGCTTCTGACGCAATGTAGTGATCGGCGTAGTGCTCGCGAAAGGCGATCAGCTCGGCATCGCCAATGTCCGGATACAAGGTACGAATCGCTTCCGGCAAGCCCAGACCGATGATGCCCTTGACGGCAAAATCATCACACAACTGAAATCCGGAGCGCTCGGACGCGACATGCATGGCCTCGACAATCCGACCAATGGAATCAGCCAATGTGCCGTCCCAGTCGAAAATCAGCAACTTGTAATCAGAGGGGTGCACTCAGGCGCTCCACGGTTTTGGCCCACATCTCATCCACGGGCGCCTGCAATTTCAGCTCACCGCCATCGGGCAGCGGCACGGTCAGCATATAGGCGTGCAGGAACAGGCGCTTACCGCCCAGGTCACGAATTTCTTTACTGAAACCGTCATCACCGTACTTGGTATCGCCAGCGATGCAATGCCCGGCGTGCAGGGTGTGGACGCGGATCTGGTGAGTCCGGCCGGTGATCGGTTTCGCTTCGATCAGGGTCGCAAAGTCGCCAAAGCGACGCAGGACCTTGAACACGGTCACAGACTCCTTGCCCTCCTCCTCGTCGACCTCGACCATGCGCTCGCCGGAGCGCAGATTGCTCTTGCCGAGCGACGCACGAACTTGCTTGATCGAAGCCGCCCAGTTACCGCGAACCAACGCCATATAGCGCTTATCAACGCCATCACCGCGCAATGCCGTGTGCAAGTGACGCAGCATGCTGCGCTTCTTGGCGATCATCAGCAGGCCGGAGGTGTCACGGTCGAGACGGTGAACCAGCTCGAGCTCCTTGCAATCCGGACGCAACTGACGAAAGGCTTCGATCACCCCGTAAGTCAGGCCGCTGCCGCCATGAACCGCGATGCCGCAAGGCTTGTTGATCACGATCAGCGCCTTGTCCTCGAAGACAATCGAGGCTTCGAGGCGCTGCAGCAGGCCTTGGGCCAGTGGCACAGGCTCGTCTCGCTCAGGCACGCGAACCGGCGGCACGCGCACGATATCGCCCGCCTGCAGCTTGTATTCTGGCTTGATCCGACCTTTGTTCACCCGCACTTCGCCCTTGCGCAAAATGCGGTAAATCAAGGTCTTGGGCACGCCTTTGAGCCGAGCGAGAAGGAAGTTATCAATACGTTGGCCGGCATATTCCGGCGAGACCTCCAGCAGTTGTACGGCTGGGGTCGAAGGGGCAGTAGTCGTCATGGCGCGAATGATAACAATTTTTTATGGAATTGAAGCACTTAATCATTGCTGCTATAGTCGCGAACGCCGCCAAAAGTGGCCTGGACAGCGGACTAACGGTCAAAAACCGGCCCTGACCAACGCAATTCACGAGGACGAGAGGCCGTCCTACGGGGCTTTCGCTACGAAACGGTAGAGTTTGCAGTTGTAACGAGCGCAGGTGACATGAGGCCTGAAGCATGCCGCAAAGCAGAGTTTTCACTCGCCTTGCGAGCAAATATTCACGGCCAGTTCACAAAGTGCAGTCAGCGACGAACAACCCCGAGCGAACGCTTCGGAAACAACGCCTAAATTAGCCATGATGCGTGACCTCCCCTTTCGGAGCTCACGGTAAATGCCAACCCGCTGCGGATTCTGCGCGCGGCAGCACCCGAATTATCAGGGATACGTGTAGGGTGGAGATGCACAACCGCTGGACTGTGTAGCAATAGGCTTTATCAAGACGCTTCATCTCGTCCACAGCCGCTGGTTGATTCCTCCTCCTGACTGAGTGCTTAAGTAGCCACAGCAAGCAGGACGCGTACGTCGCGACGCTGGCCCAATTGGCCGGGGTTCGCTAGACACTGGAGTGTCCAACCACTCCTGACGCACCTGACACCGACCATGAGAAGTCGTGTGTGCCGAACGCCGTTTCCGGCAGCCCGGAAACCGACGGTACTACATGAAAAGAATGCTGATTAACGCAACTCAACCCGAAGAGTTGCGTGTTGCACTGGTAGATGGCCAGCGCCTCTACGACCTGGACATCGAATCCGGTGCACGCGAGCAGAAAAAGGCCAACATCTATAAAGGCCGGATTACTCGCATCGAACCAAGCCTTGAGGCTGCCTTTGTCGATTTCGGCTCTGAGCGCCACGGCTTCCTGCCCCTCAAAGAAATCTCCCGCGAATACTTCAAGAAAGCCCCCGAAGGCCGCGTCAACATCAAGGACGTCCTGACCGAAGGCCAGGAAGTCATCGTTCAGGTCGAAAAAGAAGAACGTGGCAACAAGGGCGCCGCCCTGACCACCTTCATCAGCCTGGCTGGTCGTTACCTGGTACTGATGCCGAACAACCCGCGTGCCGGCGGTATCTCCCGTCGCATCGAAGGTGAAGAGCGCAACGAACTGCGTGAAGCCCTGAATGGTCTGGTTGCGCCAGCCGACATGGGTCTGATCGTTCGCACTGCCGGCCTGGGCCGCAGCAGCGAAGAAATGCAGTGGGACCTCGATTACCTGCTGCAACTCTGGACCGCCATCAAAGAAGCTTCGCTGGATCGTTCCGCGCCGTTCCTGATCTACCAGGAAAGCAACGTGATCATCCGCGCCATCCGCGATTACCTGCGCCAGGACATCGGCGAAGTGCTGATCGACAGCGTTGAAGCCCAGGACGAAGCCCTGACCTTCATTCGCCAGGTGATGCCGCAGTACGCCAGCAAAATCAAACTGTACGAAGACAGCGTTCCGCTGTTTAACCGTTTCCAGATCGAAAGCCAGATCGAGACCGCTTTCCAGCGCGTCGTTGAACTGCCTTCCGGCGGCTCCATCGTTATCGATCCGACCGAAGCCCTGGTGTCCATCGACATCAACTCGGCGCGCGCCACCAAAGGCAGCGACATCGAAGAAACCGCCCTGCAGACCAACCTTGAAGCCGCCGAAGAAATCGCCCGTCAGTTGCGCCTGCGCGACATCGGCGGCCTGATCGTCATCGACTTCATCGACATGACCCCTGCCAAGAACCAGCGCGCCGTGGAAGAGAAAGTCCGCGAATGCCTGGAAGCCGACCGCGCTCGTGTGCAAGTCGGTCGTATCTCGCGCTTCGGCCTGCTGGAAATGTCCCGTCAGCGCCTGCGTCCATCGCTGGGCGAAAGCAGCGGCATCGTGTGCCCGCGTTGCAACGGCACCGGCATCATCCGTGACGTTGAATCGCTGTCGCTGGCGATCCTGCGCCTGATCGAAGAAGAAGCCCTGAAAGACCGTACCGCCGAAGTTCGTGCTCAAGTGCCGATCCCGGTGGCAGCGTTCCTGCTCAACGAAAAACGCAACTCGATCACCAAGATCGAACTGCGCACCCGTGCCCGCATCGTCATTCTGCCGAACGATCACCTCGAAACGCCACACTTCGAAGTTCAGCGTCTGCGCGATGACAGCCCGGAAGCCAGCATCAATCAGTCCAGCTACGAAATCGCTGCTGCCGCTGCCGACGTCGAAGAAGTCCAGCCAGCCGCTGCGACCCGCACCCTGGTTCGCCAGGAAGCCGCGGTCAAGACTGCACCGGCCCGCGCCAACGCTCCGGTTCCAGCCGAAGTCGTCGCTGCCGCACCTGTTGCAGCACCGATCGCCGTGCCAGAGCCAAGCCTGTTCAAAGGCCTGGTGAAGTCGCTGGTCAGCCTGTTTGCGACCAAGGAAGAGCCAGTCGCTCCGGTTGTGGTTGAAAAACCGGCCGCCGAGCGTCCGGCCCGCAACGAAGAGCGTCGCAACGGTCGTCAGCAGAGCCGCAACCGTAACGGTCGCCGCGATGAAGAACGCAAGCCTCGTGAGGAACGTGCACCGCGTGAAGAACGCGCACCACGTGAACCACGCGAAGAAACTCCAGCTGTTGTAGCCCGCGAAGAACGCGCCCCACGCGCCCCTCGTGAAGAACGTGCACCGCGCGGTGAAGAACGTGCACCGCGCGCTCCTCGCGAAGATCGCAAGCCACGCGGCGATCGTGAAGAGCGTCCGGTTCGTGAACTGCGTGAACCTCTGGATGGCGCTCCGGCCGCCGCCGCTACCGCTGAAGAGCGTCCAGCTCGTCAGCCACGTGAAGAACGTGCTCCACGCCCACCGCGTGAAGAACGTCAGCCACGTGCAGAACAAGCCCCAGCCGCAGTCGCTGAAGAAGAGCTGATCACCAACGAAGAGCAACTGCAGGAAGACGGTCAGGAAGGCGTCGAAGGCGATCGTCCACGCCGCCGTTCCCGTGGTCAGCGTCGTCGCAGCAACCGTCGTGAGCGTCAGCGTGATGCCAACGGTAATGTGATCGAGGGTTCGGAAGAATCCGAGTCTGCCGAAGGTAGCGAAGCTGCCGACACCGACGAAGCGCCAAGCGCTGCCGATCTGGCCGCCGGCCTGGCAGTTACCGCAGCCGTTGCCAGCACCGTGATCAGCGCTCCAGCCGAAGCACAGGCTAACGAGCAAGCCGAACGCGCTACTGCTGCCACCCTGGAAACTGCGCCAGTGGAAGCGCCAGTGGTTGAAGCAACGACTCCGGTCGAAGCCACCGCTGCTCCGGAAATCGAAGTGGCCCCGGTTCGTGAAGCACAGCCTGTATTTGAAGCTGCCGCTGAGCCAGTGGTTGCCGCAGAACCGGTTGTCGAAACATCAACCGAAACAGTGACCGAAGCTGTCCGTGAAGTTCGCGAAGAGCAAACCGCGTTCAACTGGGTTGCCGAGCCAGCCGCCGCCGAAGCACCAGAAGCCGAGGCCATGGTTTCCGAGCCAGTGGTTGCTGCTGCCGAGCCTGCCCCGGTGGTTGAAGCGCCGGTTGTTGCCGAAGTGGCTGCACCGGAAGTCGAAGCCGCCCCTGTCAGCGCGCTGACGCCAAGTGGCCGTGCGCCGAATGACCCGCGTGAAGTGCGTCGTCGCCAGCGTGAAGCCGAGCGTCTGCAGAAGGAAGCCGAACTGACTGCCGCTGCTGCACCCGTTGAAGCGGTTGTCGCTGCCGAGCCTGCACCGGTTGTTGCTGAAGTGGTCGAGGCTGCTCCTGCTGCTGAGTCGGTCATCGAAGAAGCGCCGCGCTCCGTACAGGAAGCGGTCGAGCAACACGAACAAGCCCTGGAAAAAGAACACGAGCCTAAACCTCTCGTCTGACTCCATCGGCCATTAAAAAGCCCCGTCTGGTGATCCAGGCGGGGCTTTTTTTATGTCTGCGGGTAAAACAGGTGGACCGCGTTATCGTTCTTCGCGGGCAATCACTCAGACAAACAATAACTTCTCTGGCACATCCACATCCCACAACACGCCGGCATCCTCCACTGCCACTTCAACTACCCTCGCCGACGCAAACAACGCCTTGGCCCCACGATCACCCGATAGCGCCATCAACCCCGGCCCAAACGTTCGTCCGAACCCCACCGGATGCCCATACTCGCCTTGATGCACAGGAACACTGACGGCGTCATCAGCAATCCCCACCACCACACGCTCAATACTCGACGCAAGGATAAACGGCATATCCCCCAGCACAATCAGCCAGCCACCGAGCCGCGGACATGCCGCCACCCCGGCCGCGATGCTGTCTCCCATCCCCGTCGACTCGATCAGCACAATCTCGCAGCCATAGGCCTGAGCCATACGACTCAATTGCGGTCGATCGTCGGTGGTGACCAGGACGCGCTTCTCAAGGGAAGCCGGCAAATTCAACAGCACTTGCTCTATTACTGAACGAACAGCCCCTTCGCGCCCGGTACAATCCGCCAGCAGCTTGTCCTTCTCGGCACCTGCCGCCTGTCGAAACCGACTGCCCTGCCCCGCCGCCAACACGATGACGCCGATAGGTTCGCTCATACGACCTCCTGCAACAGCTTCTTCTGCTTGAGCTCGACGCCGTTCTTGATCGCGACAATTTCGGCCAGTAGCGACAAGGCGATTTCCGCCGGTGTGTGGCTGCCAATGTGCAAACCGATCGGGCCATGCAGACGATTGATGGCCTGCTGTGACAAGCCTAGCTGAGCCAGGTTCTCCCGGCGCTTCAAGCTGTTGATCCGCGAGCCCAGCGCACCGACATAAAACGCCTTGGAGTCCAGGGCCGTGAGCAATGCCATGTCATCCAGTCGAGGATCGTGGGTCAGTGCGACGATGGCCGTACGCTCGTCGGTCTGGATGCTAAGCACCGCGTCATCGGGCATGCCCGAGACAAATCGACCGTGTTGCTCTTCCCAGCCGTAAACGAACTCGGTGCGTGGGTCGCAGATCAGCACTTCAAAATCCAGCAGCCGCGCCATCTCGGCGACATAACGGGACAGTTGCCCGGCGCCGATCAGCAACAAGCGCCAACGCGGGCCGTAGATGGCGCGCAAGGTCCGCCCGTCAAACGTCAGCACATCAGTCTTGTTGGCCGACTGCAAAACCACTTCACCGGTCTCGATATTCAGCGCTCGCGCAACGATTTCATGCGCCTCGCAACGCGCCAGCAACTCGGCGACCCAAGCCGGGTCACCGACTCGCTCCTCGGTCAGGCGCAAGGTGCCGCCGCACGGCAAACCAAATCGCGCCGCTTCCTCACGGGTGACGCCATAGGTGATCAACTGCACCGGCGGTCCATCCGCAGGAATCCGGCCGTCGTGCAACCGGGCGATCAGATCGTCCTCGACACAGCCACCGGACACCGAGCCAATCACCACGCCGTCTTCACGCAAGGCCAGCATCGCGCCAGGCGCCCGAGGCGCGGTGCCCCAGGTCTGGACCACGCTGTACAACACCACCCGCTGACCGGCGCGGCGCCATTCCAGCACGCTGCGCAGGACATTCAGATCGACGCTGTCCATCAGGCCTGCGCCTTCTGCCAACCTTGCAGCTGATAGCGAACCGGCAGGTCGCGGATGCGCTTGCCGGTGGCGGCAAAGATTGCGTTGCACAACGCTGGCGCAATCGGTGGCACGCCCGGCTCACCGACACCGCCTAATGGCACTACGCCCGGTGGTGTGACCAGATGAACCGCAACTTCCTTCGGCGCCAGGGACATGCGCGCCACTTCGTACATGTGGAAGTTGTCCTGCTGAACCTTGCCGTCCTTGAAACTGATTTCCCCCAGCACCGCGTTGCCCAGACCCATGACGCAGGCGCCTTCGAACTGCGCACGAATCCGCTCGGGGTTGATCTGCGGACCGCAATCCACGGCGATATCGGCCTTGTGCACGATCAGCGTGCCGTCGTCTTTGACTTCAACCTCGAGCACCGCCGCCACATAGGTGACGAAGCTGTAATGCACCGCCAGACCCAAGCCTCGGCCCTTGGGCATTTCACGCCCCCAACCTGCGGCTTTGGCAGCAGTTTCCAGCACCGTGCGCAGCCGTGCAGTGTCGATCGGATACCGCTCGGGCGATTCGCCGTAGTTCCACTCTTCACTCAAGGTACGCGGATCGATATGTCGGTCCGGGCCGAGCAATTTGATCTGGTACTTGAGCGGATCCTGGCCGGCCTTGTGCGCCAGTTCATCGACAAAGCTCTGAATCGCAAAACCGTGAGGAATGTTCGACACCGAGCGATACCAGCCAACTCGCGTGTGAATCGCCGCTTCCGGGTTTTCCAGGCGCACGTTGGGGATCGCGTAAGCCATGTTGGTAAAGCCCATGCCCAGCTCGAAGGCCGCCTCGTGGTTCATGCCCGGCGCAAACAGCGCGGTGATGCTCGGCGCCACGGTGCGGTGCAACCAGCCGGACGGCAGACCGTCCTTGTTCAGGCTGGCCTTCAGGTATTCGGCCGACACCGTGTGGAAGTAGGAACAGTGGATGTCGTCTTCACGCGTCCATTGCACCCGCACCGCCTTGCCGGGGAATTCCTTGGCAAGGATCGCGGCTTCGATGATGAAGTCCGGCTTGGACTTGCGACCGAAGCCGCCGCCCAGCAAGGTGACGTTAAAGCTGACGTTATCGAACGGAATGCCGAGGCGTTCGCCAATGCGTTCGCGGGTGACTTGGGGTGCCTGGCTGGGGGCCCAGGCTTCGCACACACCGTCCTTGAAGCGGGCGATGGCGACCATCGGTTCCATTGGCGCTTGCGTCAGGTGCGGCAAGTAATAGGACGCTTCGAGCGTGCTGTCGGCGCTGCCCATGGCCCCGTCGATGTCGCCGGTATTGCGCACCACTTTGCCGGGTTTGAGGGATGAAGCTTCCAACTCCTTGCGGTAGGCGATCGAGTCGTAACTGGCGTGCGGGCCGTCGTCCCACTCGATTTTCAGCGCGTCGCGGCCTTTGATTGCCGCCCAGGTATTGCTGGCTACAACGGCCACACCGCCCAACGGTTGAAACTCCAACGGCAGCGGACGATCTTCGATCTGGATGATTTTGATCACGCCCGGGACTTTCATCGCCGCGCTGGAATCGACGGACTTGACCTTGCCGCCATACACCGCAGGACGGGCAATAGTGGCGTAGAGCATGCCATCGAAATGCACGTCGGCGCCGTAGACTGCACGACCGTTGACGATGTCGTCACCGTCGATTGCCTTGGTGCCTTCTTTGCCGATGTAGCGGAATTCCGATGGCTGTTTGAGCCGCACACTGTCACGAGCAGGAACCGCCAACGCACCGGCAGCGGCGGCCAGGGCACCGTAACCCAGTTCACGACCGGACGGTTTATGGATGACTTTATGCAGCTGTGCATGGCATTCGCTGACCGGCACGTTCCACTGTTCGGCAGCCGCTTGCTCGAGCATGGTCCGTGCGGCAGCACCGCAGCGACGCATCGGCTCGTACCAGTGGCGCATGCTGCGCGAACCATCAGTATCCTGGTTGCCGAAGCGCACTTCGTCGCCCGGTGCCTGTTGCACCTTCATCATCGCCCAGTCCGCGTCCAGCTCATCGGCCACCACCATCGTCAGGCTGGTGCGCACACCCTGGCCCATTTCCGAACGGTTGCAGACCACGGTCACCCTGCCGTCAGCGGCGATGCTGATGTACACCTTCGGATCATCGATCCAGCCATGGGGCATGCCGTCGGCGCCGAACTGCTTCTCTTTTTCTTCGGCAAACGCGTCTTGCCAGCCCCAACTCGCCGCCAGCACCAGCGCGCTGGTCGCACCGACGCCTTTAAGGAAGCCACGGCGACTGAGGTTGCTCAGCGCAAAATCATTCGGTAACGGGCTCATGCCTTGGCCTCCTTCAGGTGAGTGGATGCCTGACGGATGGCGGTCTTGATGCGATTGTAGGTGCCGCAGCGGCAAATATTGCCGACCATCGCCTCTTCGATCTGTGCGTCACTGGGGTTCGGGTTGGTCTTGAGTAGCGCCGTGGCGGACATGATCTGCCCACCCTGGCAGAAACCGCACTGGGCCACGGCGGTGTCGAGCCAGGCTTGCTGAACGATTTGCCCGACCGGGTCGGCGTGCAGGTTATCGATGGTGGTGACGTTTTGGCCAACGACCGAACCGATCGGCGTGATGCAACTGCGCGCCGGAGCACCTTCGATATGAAGGGTGCAGGCGCCGCACAGGCCCATGCCGCAGCCAAATTTGGTGCCGTTGTAACCGGCCACGTCGCGGATCGCCCAGAGCAGCGGCATGTCCTCGGTGACATCAAGTTGATGGTCTTGACCATTGAGCTTCAGGGTAATCATGGGCACGCCCGCATAGTTATTGGTTATGGGGTCGAGCAATCTGCCGCCAGGGGTTGGCGGTTGGCATCACGCAGATCGGCTCAGGCTAATGAGGCTCTCTTTATGCGGACGGTAGCGTCTGCATTGGGCCTTTGGTGGAGCAAACGTTTGCATCGTTAGGTGGCTAAGTTAACCCAGCATTAACAAAAAAGCCCTGCACACTAGAAGATGTGCAGGGCTTTGGATCCAGTCTTGAAAGCTTAGCCTCAATACCGATTAGGCTCCATTTCCAGGTCGACATGGAAATGTTCTGAAATGTCTTTCTGGATACGTTGCGCCAGGTTCAGCAATTGCAGTCCGGTCGCGTTGCCGTAGTTGACCAGCACCAACGCCTGCAGTTTATGCACGCCGGCATCGGCGTCACGGAAACCTTTCCAGCCGGCCCGTTCGATCAGCCAGCCCGCCGCCAGTTTCATTTGTCCGTTGGGTTGCGCGTAGGCCACCAGGTCCGGGTATTGCGCCTTGAGTTGTGCGACTAGCGCGGCGGGCACCAACGGATTTTTGAAAAAGCTGCCGGCATTGCCCAGCACCGCCGGGTCCGGGAGCTTTTCATTGCGGATACTGCAAATCGCCCGGCTGACATCGGTGGCGGTCGGGTGATCGATGCCTTGCTCGGCCAGGCGCTGACGAACCGGGCCGTACTCCAGATGCAGGTGCGTGGCGCGGTCCAGGATGAATCGTACCCGCAGGATCAACCAGCGCCCCGGTTGCTGTTTGAACAGGCTGTCGCGGTAGGCAAAGTTGCATTCTTCCAGGGTGAAGTCCCGCAGTTCGCCGCTCTTGCGATCCAAAGCGGTCAGGCCGGCGAAAACATCCTTGATCTCCACACCATAGGCGCCGATGTTCTGAATAGGTGTCGCGCCGACGGTGCCGGGGATCAGGCTGAGGTTTTCCAGACCGGACAAACCCTGCGCCAGCGTGTGCTGCACAAACGGATGCCACGGCTCGCCCGCCTCGGCTTCTATAACGACCTTGCTGCCGTCATCACTCAGGATGCGAATCCCGCGCGTGGCCATGCGCAGCACCAGCGACTGGATATCGGCCGTCAGCAGCAGGTTGCTGCCCCCGCCAATCACCAGCAGCGGCACGTCATGTTCCGCCGCATAGGCCAGGGCTTCACGCACGTCAGCATCGCTATGGGCTTCGGCAAATAACCGGGCTTGAACGTCGACACCGAAACTGTTGAACGGTTTGAGCGAAACCTGGGGTTGAACCTGCAAACTCATAACCGCCCCTTCAATTCGATCACCAGCAAATCACTGGCGCCCTCGATCAGGTCCAGCACCTGCTCAAAGCCTTGGTCGCCGTCGTAATACGGATCCGGCACTTCATCGATTTGCGACTGATAGCGACGCAGGAACAGATCCAGTTCGGCCTTACCCTTGGAAGGTTGCAGGGCCTTTAGGTTGCGCAGATTGCTGTTGTCCATCGCCAGAATCAGGTCGTAGGTGGCGAAATCCGCACGATTCACTTGCTGGGCGCGCTGAGCGGACAGGTCATACCCGCGCAGTTTCGCCGCAGCCTGGCTGCGCTTGTCCGGGGCCTTGCCGACATGCCAGTCACCGGTGCCGGCGGAGGCGACCTCGATTTGATCGGCCAGCCCCGCTTCGCGCAGTTTGTGTCGCAGCACACCTTCGGCCGTGGGTGAACGGCAGATGTTGCCCAGGCAGACGAACAAAACCCGCATCAGGCCTCCAGCAGGCGACGAACGCGCTCGAGGTCTTCAACGGTGTCGACGCCAGTGGGCGGTGCGATCAGCGCGTCGGCAACGTGAATCCGCACGCCGTGCCACAGGGCACGCAGCTGTTCCAGGGATTCGGTGTTTTCCAGCCAGCACGGGCCCCAGCTGACGAAGTCATGCAGGAAACCGGCGCGGTAGGCATAAATGCCGATGTGGCGACGATACGGCACGCCTTCCGGCAATTGGTCGCGGCTTTTGGCGAACGCATCCCGGGCCCACGGCAACGTGGCACGACTGAAGGTCAGCGCCAGGCCATTGAAGTCGCTGACGACCTTGACCACGTTGGGATTGAACAGGGTTTCCACGTCTTCGATCGGCTCGGCCAACGTGGCCATGCGCGCTTCGGTGTGAGCGGCCAGGTTGGCAGCCACCTGATCGATGACGCTCGGCGGGATCAACGGTTCGTCGCCCTGAACGTTGACCACAATGGCGTCCGGCGCCAGGCCCAGTTTCGTGGCGACTTCGGCCAGGCGATCGGTACCGGAATTGTGATCTTCGCGGGTCAGCACCACTTCGGCACCAAACCCTTTGCAGGCCTCAACGATGCGCGCATCGTCAGTGGCAACCACCACGCGCTGGGCGCTGCTTTTGCTCGCCTGTTCCCAGACGTGCTGGATCATCGGCTTGCCGGCGATCAGCAGCAGCGGCTTGCCCGGCAAGCGGGTGGAGGCGTAGCGCGATGGAATGACAACGGTGAAGGCTGTGGTCATTTATCCAGACGCTCGTCGGTGGTCAGGGTGCGGGCTTCGGTTTCGAGCATCACCGGGATGCCGTCGCGAATCGGGTAAGCGAGACCTGCGCCCTTGCTGATCAGCTCGGTTTTGTCGGCACTGAGCTTGAGCGGGCCTTTGCAGACCGGGCAAGCGAGGATATCGAGCAATTTGGTGTCCATGAGCATTCCCTGGATAAAAACGGATTTAAGGCAAAAGACGAGCCGGTAACAGGCGCATCAGCTGCGTATCGAACCAGGCCACGAAGGCCGGCGATGGCGCAGCATCGACCGCCAGGTACCACCAATCGGCGGCGGCGAAGGCACGGCACTTCACCGCGTCCTTTTCGGTCATCACCAACGGCAATGACGGTGTGAAATTCAAGGCCTGCACGCTGTAGTCGGCGTGGTCGGCAAACGCATGCGGGACTGGCTGCCAGTGTAGCGTTTCGAGGGTCGTGAAGAAACGCTGCGGATTGCCGATCCCGGCCACGGCGTGCAGCGCCTGGCCAGCGGGAAAGTGGTCGAGGGAACGCCGTTCGCCGCTGTGCAGATTGACCAGTTCGGTGGGTTGAAGCTGGAAGGCAAAACCGCCGTCGCGATCGGCAGTAGCGCCGTTGTAGAGCACAGCGTCGACGCTTTGCAGGCGCTCGACCGGTTCGCGCAATGGCCCGGCGGGCAGGCAACGCTGGTTACCCAGGCCGCGGGCGGCGTCGATCAGTACCAGTTCCAGGTCGCGGGCCAACCGGTAATGCTGCATGCCGTCGTCGGAGAGGATCAGGTCCAGCGGTTCACTCGCCAGCAGCGCCTTGACTGCACGGCTGCGGTCCGGGTCAATCATCAACGGCACGCCGGTGCGCTGGACGATCAACAGCGGCTCGTCTCCTGCGATCTCGGCGCTTTGATCCGCCTCAACCCGCCACGGCAATTGCGCCGGCCTGGCGCCGTAACCCCGACTGACCACACCGACCCGCAGGCCGCTGCGCTGGCAGTGCTGGATCATCCACAGAATCAGCGGCGTCTTGCCGGTGCCGCCGACGGTGATGTTACCGACGACGATCAGCGGCACCGGAGGCTGATAGATCTCGCCCTCACCCGCCAGGAAGCGCTTGCGCTTGCTCATGACCACGCGCCGATACAGCCACTCCAGCGGCTGTAACAGCTTCAGGGCCGGATGACCTTCGTACCACGCGGTGAGCAAGCGATCGGACATGGCCATCAGGGCGCGGGCGGCGCCGCCTCGACAGTGGTCATGCGCAGGTGGCTGAAACCAAGCTTGCCGGCGGCGTCCATGGCGATGATGACGGACTGATGCTGAGTCTTGCCATCAGCGCTGATGGACAGCGGCAGGTTGGTGTCGCCATTGGACTCCTTCTGCAGCGCGTCCATCAGAGTGGCCAGATCGTTTTTCGGCAACAACTGGTTGTTCACCGAAAACACGCCTTCGGCACTGATGGCAACGTCCAGATGTTTGACCTGCTGGTCTTCAGCAGGTGAACCGCTGACCGCTTCCGGCAGCTCAACACGCAACTGGGTTTCACGGGTAAACGTGGTGGTGACAACGAAAAACAGCAGCAGGATAAACACCACGTCGATCAGCGACGCGAGGTTGATGTCTACATTCTCCCGTTGCTTGCGGCGGAATTTCACGCTTTGCCCCCATTCAGGTCAACATCACGGTCACCCTGTACCACCTCAACCAGTTTGATCGCTTCCTGCTCCATGCCCACCACCAGTTCATCGATCCGGCGTTGCAGGAAGCGGTGGAAGAATACCGCCGGGATGCCGACCATCAAGCCTGCGGCCGTAGTAATCAGGGCTTTGGAGATACCACCGGCCAACACGGCAGCGTTGGTGGTCATGCCCGAACCCATGAATGCACTGAAGATATCGATCATGCCCAACACCGTACCCAACAGACCCAGCAACGGGGCCATGGCGGCGATGGTGCCCAGCGCATTGATGTAGCGTTCGAGCTCGTGAACCACTCGCGCGGCGGCCTCTTCGATGCACTCTTTCATGATCTCGCGACCATGCCTGGAGTTGGCCAGGCCGGCAGCCAGGATCTCGCCCAACGGCGAGTTGGCGCGCAGTTCCTTGAGTTTGTCTTTATTAAGTTGTTTGTCCTTGATCCAGACCCAGACCTGCCCGAGCAAATGCTCCGGGGTCACACGGCTGGCTCGCAGGGTCCAGAGACGTTCGGCGACGATCGCCATGGCTGCGATGGAACTCAGAATGATCGGTATCATCATCCATCCGCCGGATTTGACCAATTCCCACACAGTGACAGTCCCCTCGAAAAAGTGCGCCACTCTAACATAGGGGGTGAGCGCACCGAAGACCGTGATGTCGCATCCGGTCGGGCTTTAATAACTCCGGGTTATTGCGCAGAGCGCCAGAAACGCTGTTCTTGACGCATCGTCCATGGCGGCTTGAAGCGTCCCAGTTGCAGACGCATGGCACCCTGTTCGGCGCTGTCATAGATCAAGATGCCGCGCTTTTGATAGCGCGCCATGACCGTAGGATGGGGATGACCGAATGAATTGCCCTGGCCGCGGGAGATCAACACCGCTTTGGGTTGCAGCCCTTTGAGCAGCGTCATTGAAGATGAACTGCGACTGCCGTGATGCGGCGCCTGCAGCCAGTCCGTAGGTACCGCCAGCGGACTGTCGAGCAGGGCTCCCTCGGCTGCTGCGTCTATATCACCGGTCAGCAACATACGCTCACCGTTGGCTTCTATCTGCAGGACGCAGGATTTTTGATTGCTGTCGCGGGCGAAAGACCATTGCCAGAGCTGGAACCTTACATCGTCCCAGACCCATTGCTTGCCGCTCTCGCAGCCCTCTGCCTGCAACTCGGCTGGCAGCGCCAGGGGATCGCCACTGATGACCCGCTTCACCGGCAAGCCAGTGGCAACGGCCCGGGCACCGCCAGCATGATCGGCGTCGGCGTGGCTGATCAGCATCAGATCGAGGTCGTTCACGCCCAGTTTGCGCAACGAAGGCAGCACCACCCGCTCGCCCAGGTCGAAATCGCCGAAACGTGGCCCGGTGTCATACAACAGCGTGTGATGACGGGTGCGCACCAGGATTGCCAAACCCTGGCCGACATCCAGTTGCCAGACTTCGGCGATGCCTTCAGGCAAGATTTGCCGGGGCGGAAAAACCAGCAACAGCAGCATCGGCCAGCCCAACGAGCGAAACGGCACACCTCGAGGCATTAATAATAGAAAGGCACCCAGTGTGCCGAGTGCCCATATCCACAACGGGATCGCCACCGGCACCCACGCGGGCAAGTACCCGGCCATCAGCGCCAGGCCCTTGAACAAAAGGTCGATCAAACCGCCTGCCAACCACAGCAGACCTTCACCCACATAAGGAAGGGCTAAAAACAACGTACCCAGCAACGCCGGGGGCAGCACGACCAGACTGATCCACGGTACCGCCAGCAAATTGGCCACTGGCCCGCTGAGACTGATCGGCAACCCGAGCACCAGCAGCAAGGGGCACAGACCGATCGCGATCAGCCATTGGGCACGGGTCCACGTTTGCCACCAACGCCATGGGCCCAACCGACCACCGAAGGTGAAGATCAACACCGCCACCGCCGCGAATGACAACCAGAAACCCGGTTGCAGGCTCGCCAGCGGGTCGAGCAGCAAAACGCCATTGAGCGCCAACAACAATGGCCACCAGGCACCGAGGTGACGAAATCGCAGCCGCCACAACAGCACCAGGCCGATCATCACGCAGGCCCGCCGCACCGGCACCTCGAAACCGGCCAGCAGCCCATAACCGAGAGCAGCCACGAACGCCAGTCCACAGGCCCACGGCAGCCAAGGCAAGCGTTTTGGCCACAGGCCATAACGGGCCAACCCGGCGATCAGCAGATACACCAGCCCTGCCAGCAACCCGATGTGCTGTCCGGAAATCACCAACAGATGGACGGTGCCGGTGTCTTGCAGCACCTGCCAGTCTTCGCGACTCAATCCGGCGCCATCCCCCAGCACCAACGCCGTCAGCGCACCCGTTCGCCCTTGGGCATCCACGGACTGCAAACGCTGGCGAATGCCGTCGCGCCAGGCCCACCGGGTTTCCATCAGCCGCTCGCCATCCTTGACCGTCCCGGTAGCCCCGATGTGTTGTGCCAGCAACCAGGCGTCGTAATCGAAGGCATGGGGATTGAGCAACCCGGCAGGACGCTTCAACTTGATTGCCAATCGCCATCGTTCGCCGCTGTGCACCGGCTGTCCGTCATACCAGGCCAGGCGTATCAGTTGCGGCAACTTACCGTGTCGAGACCGGGCGTCCGCCAGTTCGAAACGCACGACGGCCTCATTGTTCTGGGGCAATCCCACCACCCGCCCTTCAACCCAACGAGTTTCACCATCGAGGCTCATCGGCAGCCGATCATCCAGCGCCCACTGCGCCTGCGCGCACGCCCAACTGAAGCCGAACAGCAAAAATGCCAGTGGATAGCTCCGAAACGGCAGCACCATCAAACCTATGACCGGCAGCAACATCCAAAACCAGACCGGCGGTAATACCGGTAAAAAACGCAGGATCAACAGACCCAACGCCAGCGCCATCATCCCTGTGCGCATACGCCCGTCCTTGAGAGTCCCCTCCTAGGCATAGACGGCTAACCGCAGGGGCATCGTTATTAATTGTCACAAAGTCTGAATGGGCGGTTCATAGAATCCAGACATACTTGCCGCCTTAACCGACCGAGAAGCCTTATGCCCCGGCGCTTATTCAAACGTTACATGCCAGACCCGACCAGCATCAGGGAACACAAATCCTTACGCTTTCTCGGCACGCTGCTGCATGACCCGAACCTCTGGCACCTCAACCGCCATTCCGTCGCACGGGCCATGGCTGTGGGTCTGTTCGCGGCATTCCTGCCGATTCCGTTGCAGATGCTGGTCGCCGCCATCCTCGCCATCGTGGTGCGCGGCAACATGCCGATTGCCGTCAGCCTGGTCTGGCTGACCAACCCGATCACCATGCCAGCGGTGTTCTTTTGCACCTACCAAACCGGCGCCTGGCTGATGAACGTACCCGCCCGCAGCCTGCCGGACGAATTGACCTGGGAATGGATCAGCGGCGAACTCTCTACTCTGTGGCAGCCGTTTTTGCTCGGTTCAGTGGTGATGGGGCTGGTGCTGGGTGCCCTCGCCTATTGCCTGACCATGATGTACTGGCGCTGGTGGGTTGGGCGGCAATGGAAGCGGCGCAAGAAAAACCGGATGCAGTAAACGCAAAACGGCCTCCACATGGGAGGCCGTTTTTTTTGTGGTGTCTGGACTGACGCCTTCGCGGGCAAGCCTCGCTCCTACAAAGTCAGTGGCGACGACACAAACCTTGTAGGAGCGAGGCTTGCCCGCGAAGGGCGCGCCACTGTCTTGATCAGGTACGCATCCCGCGACCGCTGACCAGCAGCCGTGCGCAACCGATATACAACACGACGGTCGCCACCAGCATGAAGGTGATCGCCACGCTGATCCTGATGTCCGAAACGCCAAGAATGCCATAGCGGAACGCGTTGACCATGTGCAGCACCGGGTTGGCCAGGGACACGGTCTGCCAGAACGGCGGCAGCAAGGAAATCGAGTAGAACACCCCGCCCAGGTACGTCAGTGGTGTCAGTACGAACGTCGGGATGATCGAGATGTCATCGAAGTTGCGTGCAAACACCGCGTTGATGAAGCCCAGTAGCGAGAAAATCGTCGCCGTCAGCACCACGACCAGAATGGTCACGCCCAGGTGATGCACCTGCAAATCGGTGAAGAACAGTGACAGCAGCGTCACGATGACCCCGACCATCAAGCCGCGCAGCACGCCGCCCAGGGTGTAGCCGATCAGAATCGTATGCGGCGATACCGGCGACACCATCAATTCTTCGATGGAACGCTGGAACTTGCTGCCGAAGAAACTCGAGACCACGTTGCCGTAGGAGTTGGTGATCACCGACATCATGATCAGCCCCGGCACGATGTACTCCATGTAGGTGAAACCACCCATGTCACCGATCTGCCGGCCAATCAGATTGCCGAAGATCACGAAGTACAGAACCATGGTGATTGCCGGCGGCAGCAGCGTCTGCGGCCAGATCCGGGTAAAGCGTTTGACCTCTCGGTAAACGATGGTATTGAGGGCAACGAGGTTGGGTTGCAGCTCGGAACTCATACCGCCACCTTCGACAGATTTTTCTCCACCAGGGACACGAACAACTCCTCGAGGCGATTGGTTTTGTTACGCAGGCTCAACACTTCGATGTTCTGCTGCGCCAATTGGGTGAACAGCGCGGTGATGCCCATGGCCTTGTCGACCTGAACTTCAACGGTGTGGCTGTCGAGCAGCTTGGTCGGGTAACCGAGCAACTGCGGCGCGGTTTGCAGCGTGTTTTTGATGTCTAGCAGGAACGTTTCCACATGCAGTTGGCCGAGCAACTGTTTCATGCTGGTGTTCTCGACGATGGTGCCGTGGTCGATGATGCCGATGTTGCGGCACAACTGCTCAGCCTCTTCCAGGTAGTGTGTGGTGAGGATGATGGTGATGCCTTTCTTGTTCAGCTCGGTGAGGAACGTCCACATCGAGCGACGCAGTTCGATGTCCACACCCGCCGTCGGTTCGTCGAGGATCAGCAGGCGCGGTTCGTGAACCAGCGCACGGGCGATCATCAGGCGACGCTTCATGCCGCCGGACAGTGAACGCGACGGCGTATCGCGCTTGTCCCACAGGCCGAGCTGGGTCAGGTACTGCTCGGCGCGCTCCTTGGCGATTTTCGGCGGGATGCCGTAGTAACCGGCCTGGGTTACGACGATATCGAAGGTCTTTTCGAACTGGTTGAAGTTGAATTCCTGGGGCACCACGCCGATGGAGCGCTTGAGCTGCGCAGGATTCTTGTCCAGGTCGTGACCGAAGATATTCACCGTCCCGCTGGTCTTGTTCACCAGGGTCGAGAGAATGCCGATGGTTGTGGATTTGCCGGCGCCGTTAGGGCCGAGCAAGGCGAAAAAGTCACCTTCGGCGACGTCCAGATCGATACCACTCAAGGCCTGGAAACCGTTGCCGTAGGTTTTGGTTAGCTGCCGGATGGACAGAGCGGAACTCATATCGGATTTACGCACCAAGAAGGGAAGAAAGGGACAAATAAGGGCGGGCGGCGACGAATACAACCGCGGCGCGTGAGCGCAATGGTGCTTGTCGCTGCCACACAAGTACAGTCAAGTGTGTCGATAGTGAGTATTAAGTCAACGCGGTCATAACCGCTTTCTGATACGCCGGACGCTGTTTCAGGCGTGCATACCAGGCTTGCAGATGAGGCTGCGGCGCGCGCTCGATTGGCATCTCGAACCAGGCATAAATGAAACTGCCCAAAGGAATATCACCCATGCCGATCTCATCGCCGGACAGGTACGGTTGGGTCGCCAGCGCCTGGTCGGCCATCGACAGCAAGCCATCGCATTCCTTGATTGCAGCCTTGATGGCGGACCAGTCCTGCTGGTCTGCCGGCGTGCGCAACACGCCCCAGAACACCGTACGGAACGGGCCGGCAAAACTTGAAGTGGTCCAGTCCATCCATTTATCGGCGATGGCGCGGGCCTGCAGATCCTCTGGATACCAGGCTGTGCCGTTGGCGTGGCGAGCCATCAGGTAACGCACGATGGCGTTCGATTCCCACAGCACGAAACCATCGTCTTCAATCGCCGGCACGCGGCCATTGGGGTTCATCGCGCGGAACTCCAGCGTATCGACTACACCAAAGGCGCCGCCCGCATCGATGGCTTCATAAGCCAGGCCCAGTTCCTCGGCGGCCCACAAAGGTTTTCTGACATTCGATGAGTTTTTCCGACCCCAGATCTTCAGCATGACCGCCTCTTTATGGATGAACGCGCAGGCAGCATACGCCGGATCAGGCGCGACTCAAATCGCTCTGCATGTCACCCAGCAACGCTGGCAGTGTGTCGCCGAACAGATGCGGATAGCACTTCTCCAGGTGCTCGAAAAAGAACGCTTCAGGCACGTCGGTGAACTGACCGTGGTCGACCAGGTACTCCATCAACTGCTCGCCGTCGCGATTGAAAGGATGGAATACGCTGTCGTTGATTCCGTCGAATTCCAGTGGTGCGATGTTGAACAGTTCGCAGAGTTTTTGGTTGAACGCCGGCGTGGCTTTGACCCAGCGACCGTTCAGATGTAGCTCCGTATAGCCGTGCATGGCGAACACGTCGCTCTTGAGCAGCTCGAGCAACCGCGGCGTCGACAAATGATTGCGCACATCCGCCAGACCGATCCGCGCGGGAATCCCGCAATGCCGGGCTGCGCCTGCCAGCAGTGTGGCTTTGGGTACGCAATAACTCTCCCCCGCTGCCAACGCATAACTGCCACGCAAGGTGTCTGGGTCGCGACTGAAGGTATAAGGGTTGTAACGCACGGCTTCGCGCACGGCGTAATAGAGATTGATCGCCTGCTCGAGCGGGTCACGACGGCTGCCGCGATGTTTTTCGGCGAACTCCACCACTGACGGGTGGTCACTATCGATGAAGCGGCCGGAACTCAGATACTCGTGCATGAGAACAATCTCCTGGGGAAGCCACGAGTCTAGCGACAGGTTCAGCACAGAGATAACGACGTTTCGGCCAAACATGGACGCTTTGCCGCCCGCCCAACGAACGATTTGCACGGCCCGGTGCCAACCGGTCCTACAAAACTCATCGAAGGTTTCCCACGAATTCAATCACATCGCTCTGACCACCCTGTTTTGCGGATGCCGTCTAAGCTCTGAAGGTTGGTTTTGCCCTGGTTTCACGGAGGATTAAATATGCTGCTGTTGTGGATACTGGTTCTGGTTGTCGGGATTGCGTATTTAGCCCACCGTCGTATCGCCCCACTGCCCGCCCTGTGCGTCGTTGCCGTTTACGTGGTGGCGATGGGCGCTTTCAGCCGCGCGCCAGGCGGGTTGCTGCTGGTTCTCTGGGTGTTGATCGCGGCTGTCGCAGCGCCCTTGTTGCTCCCCGACCTGCGCCGTAAATATTTCAGTGCGCCGCTGTTCAGCTGGTTCCAGAAAACCTTGCCGCCGATGTCGGAAACCGAACGCGATGCGATCGATGCCGGCACCGTGTGGTGGGACGGCGAACTGTTCAGCGGTCGCCCGGACTGGAACACACTGCTGTCCTACCCAAAAGCGCAGCTGAGCGAAGAGGAACAGGCCTTTATCGACGGTCCGACCGAAGAACTCTGCGCCATGGTCAGCGACTGGAAGATCGGTCAAACCATGGACCTGCCGGCCGAAGCCTGGACCTTCATCAAGGAAAACGGCTTCTTCGCCCTGATCATTCCCAAGGAGTTCGGCGGCAAGGGTTTCTCCGCCTATGCCCACTCCCAGGTGGCGATGAAACTGGCGACCCGCAGCGGCGACCTCGCGTCCACCGTGATGGTCCCCAACTCCCTCGGCCCCGCGGAATTGCTGCTGCATTACGGCACCGACGAACAACGCAACCATTACCTGCCACGACTGGCGCGCGGTGACGACATCCCGTGCTTCGCACTGACCGGTCCACTGGCCGGCTCTGATGCCGGCGCCATGCCCGACACTGGGGTGATCTGCAGAGGTGAATGGGAAGGCAAGGAAACCTTGGGCCTGCGCCTGAACTGGGAAAAGCGTTACATCACGCTGGGCCCGGTCGCCACCCTCCTCGGCCTGGCCTTCAAGGCCTACGACCCGGATCACCTGCTGGGTGAGGAGGAAGACCTGGGTATCAGTCTGGCGTTGATCCCGACCGATACCGCCGGTGTTGAAATCGGCCGCCGCCACTTGCCGTTGGGCGCGTCATTCATGAACGGCCCGAACTCTGGCAAAGATGTATTCGTACCGCTGGAGTTCCTCATCGGCGGCCAGGAAATGCTCGGCAAAGGCTGGATGATGCTGATGAACTGCCTGTCTGTAGGGCGTTCGATTTCGCTGCCTGCGGTCGGCACCGGTGCTGCCAAGTTCACCAGCCTGGTGACCGGCCAGTACGCTCAGGTCCGTGAGCAATTCAATGTTCCTTTGTCGGCATTTGAAGGGATTCAGGAAGCGATGGCTCGCATCGGCGGCAACGCCTGGATGATGGACGCCGCGCGGATGCTCACCGCCAACGCGGTGGACCTCGGCGAGAAACCGTCGGTGCTGTCGGCGATTCTCAAGTATCACCTCACTGAACGCGGCCGCGAGTGCATCAGTCACGCCATGGATGTTCATGGCGGCAAGGCAATCATCATGGGGCCGAACAACTACCTCGGTCGCAGCTGGAATGGCGCACCGATTTTCATCACCGTGGAAGGCGCGAACATTCTCTCGCGCAACCTGATGATCTTCGGTCAGGGTGCGATTCGCAGCCATCCATTCGTGCTCAAGGAAATGGCCCTCGCCGGTCGTGAGGACAAGGATCAGGCCCTCACCGAATTTGATGGTCTGCTGCTCAAGCACATCGGTTTTGCCGTGAGCAACGCCGCCAGCACCTTGGTGCTGAACCTGGGTTTCGGCCATTTCGAACACATGCCGGGCAACAGGCTCAGCCAGGGTTACTTCCGCGCCCTCAATCGGCAGGCTGCCGCGTTCGCCATGCTCGCAGACCTGAGCATGATGCTGCTGGGCGGTGAACTGAAACGACGCGAACGTCTATCAGCTCGCTTGGGGGATGTGCTCAGCAACATGTACCTCGCCTCTGCCGCGCTCAAGCGTTACCACGACCTCGATTCACCGGAGCACATGGCGCCGCTGTTTACCTGGGCCATGGAAGAAAGCCTTGGTCAGTCGGAGCGTGCGCTGGATGAACTGCTGACCAACTTCCCGAACAAGGTGTTGGGTTGCCTGCTGCGGGTGATCGTGTTCCCCTTTGGTCGCCGCCACAAAGGGCCGTCGGATAAACTAGGCGCCGAAGTGGCGGCGGTGATCGGCCGCGCCAAAGGCGATCCAACTCTGGAAGAGTTGCTCGGCGGTTGCTACCGTCCGCAATCGAGCGAGGACCCGGTCGGCGCCCTGCAACACGCGTGCAACCTGCTGAGTTCCGCGCAACCGCTGCAGAAAAAGCTTCATGTCGCACTCAAAAGCGGTCAGGTCAAACCCGTCGCCGGGGAACACGCCATCGATGCAGCGCTTGAGGCTGGCGTGTTGCAGCCAGTGGAAGCGCAAACCCTGCGTGACGCCGAAGCGGCGCGGCGCAAGGTGATCGATGTCGATGATTTCGACAAAGAGGAGCTCGCGCTGGCGGAAGGTAAGGTCCGCTGATCCAGCAAGTCATGTAAAAAGGGCACAGGAGCTTTATACTCCTGCGCCCGTTTTGCTCTTGAGGACTTATCTCGTGTCCAATGTCGTTGCCGACCATCTCGTCTTGCTTGACCACTTGCGCAGCATCCTGGTCGCCGTGGGTGAGGCCGAACAGGTTCCCGAAGAAAGCCATGCCTTGTTCCTGGAGCGCTTCGACGAACTGCGTGCGCTGCTGCCGGTCGACCCGATCGAAAGCCAATACCTGGGCCAGGACATTCTGTGCCAGGTGATCACCCGCTATCCGCAAATTGCCCACCTGGTCCCTCGCGACCTGTTGTGGTACTTCGCCGGTGACTGCCTGCATTACATGCCCGACGATGAAATCGACCTGTACCAGGCGCTGGAAGAACGTCGCTTCGAAGCCGAACAAAACGACGAACCGTTTGACTGGAACCAGGAAAAACAGCTGCTGGCGATGTCGAACCAGGACAGCAAGCACTGATCCACGGTCAGAAATGCAAAAGGCCCGTATGGTTGAACATGCGGGCCTTTTTTTGACCTTCGCTTCAGAGCAACCCATCACTCTCCGGCAACTCATACTCCGCCGCGACCTTGCCCGAATCACTCAACTTGCCTGGCTTGCTCAGGGTCGGTTCCTTTTCCAGGCACTCCACCAGATAGTCGATCAGCACCCGTAACTTCGGTGGCAGATAGCGGGTTGGCGAATGCAGCAACCAGGCACCGCCGTGGTAAGACGCCAGAAAGGTCCAGTCCGGCAGCACCTGCACGATCAGCCCCTGCTCCAGCGCATAACGCGCGGTGAAGTACGGCAGGCTGCCAATCCCGATGTGCTGCAACACCGCGCCTAACCGCACGCCGGTGTGATTGGCCGCATAACGTCCGCGTACACCAACGGTTACAGCCTTGGTGCCTTTCTTGAATTTCCAGCGCGCATCGCTCGGGGTTTCGCCCAGGTAGATGCAGCTGTGGTTGAGCAAGTCGTGAGGATGAGTCGGTGTGCCGTGTTCGGCCAGGTATTGCGGGGTTGCACAGAGTAAATGATCGATGGTCAGCAATTGCCGCCCTACCAGTCCAGCGGGTGGCCGATCAGTAATACGAATCGCCAGATCAACGTTGTCGTCGATCAAATCCACCTGGCGGTCTTCAAGTAACAACTCCACATCCACTTTGGGATAACGCCGCAAAAATTCCGGCATATGCGGATGAATCACGAACCGCCCCACCGCCTTCGGCACGCTGACTCGCACCAGTCCTTGCGCTTCATGGGTGAACTGACCGCTGATTTCCATCACCGACTTGGCTGCACTGACCATCTCCTGGCAACGCTTGAACACCTCTTCGCCACCGTCGCTCAAGCGCAACTTGCGCGTGGTTCGTTGCAGCAAACGAGTGGCGAGCGCCTTCTCCAGACGCGAAATGCTGCGACTGACCGCCGAGGGTGAAGCACCCAACTGGCGAGCGGCCTCGGAGAAGCTGCCGGTCTCGACAACCTTGACGAAAGTCGCCATTTCACCGAGCAGCGGCAGTGGAAGATTTATGCTCACAACGCAACAGTCCTTTGATGTTTGAACGGATTATCACGCAATTCCACGCTTCATATAATAAAAATAGAATTGTTAATAAGGGCATGGAATATGACGCTTCGCCTCTTTTTCCATAGTGATGACCTCAAGGCCAATGTGGAAGTCCTGGATTGCACGCCCTACGAGAACGAATTTGCTGTGGTGCTTCGCGCCACGTTGTTTCACCCCCAAGGCGGAGGACAGCCCTTTGACACCGGCTGGATCGGCGAAAGCCGGGTGCTGCGCGTGGTTCAGGATCCGGACCGGATCATCCATTTCGTCGACCACCCGGTAAAACTCGGCATGACCCAGATTCGGGTCGACGAACAACGCCGCCAGTTAAACACCCACATGCATTCTGCCGGCCATCTGATCGGCCACTTCGTCCAGGCCATGGGCTGGATGCCGATCAAGGCTCATCACTGGCCGGGCGAAGGACGTGTGCAGTTCAAACCGGCGGATTCAGCACAGGACGTTGATGCCCAGACCCTTCAGTACGGCATTGAGCAATGGATCGCCCACGACCTGCCGCGTCTGACGTCACTGCGCGAAGGCGCCCGGGAAATCGGTTTCGGTGAACTGCCCGCCTACGGTTGCGGCGGCACCCATGTCCGTAGTCTGAAGGATTTGGGCACGGTCACGATCGCGTCCCTTTCGCAGAAGAAAGGCACGCTGTCAGTCCACTACAGCGTGGATTGAGCATTTGGGCGATGCCGCTTTCGTCATCGCCTAAGCCGGGGGAGCCCGCGTTCGCGGGTTCTGTTGACTATCTGATAGATGGACCTAAGACATGATGCTTGACGTCGAGCGTCTCGATGAGACGTGCATAAAAAAACTGGTCAACGAAGAAGTCCTCGCCATCCGCGTCAAAGGCTTGTTGCCCAAGCCGCTGGCGATTCAGATTGGCGACAAGATCCTCGCCCCCGGCTTCGAAGGCTATGTCAATGCGCCGAGCATCGGCCGTATCGGCATGGCGTTTTATGAAGCGGAAAACCAGCCGCTGCTGATCGAAGATTATTTCGAACGCGCTACCCGCAACATTGCGGAACTGCGCAACCGGTGTGCGCCTTATTCGTCCCCTGTCGACACCCTGCGCTGCATGCTCGATGAGTCGTGGCCGGCGGGTGCGCACCTGGAAAACCTCTACGGTCGCAAGATGTATGTCGGGTTGTCTCGGGTGGTGAAACCCGGGATCTGTTTTCTGGCCCACCACGATATTTTCGCCAAGGACGCGCCGGACAGTTACCAGGCCAGAAGCCTGGAAGCGCAGTTCGCCTGCAATGTTTACCTGAACATGCCCACCGAGGGGGGGGCACTGCAGATGTGGGACCACGGACTTTCTCCGGATCAGTTCGACGAAATGCGTGGCGACAGTTACGGCATCGATCCGGCTCTGCTCGGCACTCCGGCCCTGGAGATTCTTCCCGAACCCGGTGATTTCATCATGTTCAATTCGCGCTGCATGCACTCAGTGACACCGGGTGTGGCCGATCCGCGCTTGAGCCTTTCGTTCTTTGTCGGCTATCGCGGCAATGCTTCACCCCTTACTTTCTGGAGTTGAGATGCTTTCGAATTACCTGGGCGAGTTTCTGGCGCTGGCAACTATCCACTTTCTGGCCGTGGTCGCACCCGGACCAGACTTCGCAGTGACCATCCGTCAGAGCGTGCGCTTCGGTCGATTGGTCGGGATTTGCACGGCACTGGGCATCGGCGCAGGCATTTCGGTGCATGTGCTTTACACCCTGCTCGGGGTCGGCGCGTTGATGCACACGACGCCCTGGCTATTGACGGTAGCCAAGGTGGTGGGCGGTGCCTACATTCTGTACCTCGGCGTCAGCCTGGTGCGCAGCAAACCCAAAACCGTACTGGAGGGCGACAAGGGCGCAGACGAGCCGGTTATCGAGCAAACGTTGCTGAAGGCCTTTACCACGGGTTTCCTGACCAACGCTACTAACCCCAAGGCCACGCTGTTTTTCCTTGCGATTTTCACCACGCTCATCAGCGCCACGACACCTCTGAAGATCCAGGCGCTGTATGGAGTGTGGATGTGTTTTGTGAACGCGCTGTGGTTCGTGATCGTCGCGCTGTTCTTTTCCAGCGCCCGGGTACGATTGCTGTTCATGCGCATGGGGCACTGGTTCGAGCGGACGATGGGGGTGATTCTGATTTTGTTCGCTGGACGCTTGATTCTGTCGATGTAACACCTGCGCCAATGGAAAAGGCCCGCTCAATCAAACTGGCGGGCCTTTTTCGTTTCTGCGGCGCTTTTGCATTTCTGTGCGACAGATCCCACTTCAGGGACTCCCTACCGCTCCCTCGTGGTGTTAGCTTGGAAATGTTTCTGTCTCATCGATCAAAAACTTCTCACAAACTGCCTGCAAAGGAATGCCCCCAGCAATGAATTTCTCACTCAAGCACCTGGCTGCGTCAACCCTGATACTGGCCAGCTTTTCGTCGTTCACCCTGACAGCGCACGCCAACATCACCCCGCAACAGAGCGCGATCATCCTCAATACCTTCAGTGATGCATCGGTAACGGATTTCAGGCAGTTCCTGGGAGGCCTGGCCAAGAGCGACCTCGCCAAAACCGACGATCTCGGCCCGGCCATCAGTGCCTTCCTCGACAACAAGCCGCTTTCCGCTGAACAGCAGAACGAAATCCATCGCCTGCTTGGCCTCTACGCACGTGTGAAGTACGGCGCCGCTGCCACCGAGACCCTGCGTGAACTGGTGGCAATCCCGACCTTTCGTGTGGACGGCGTTGACCAGCACGACAATCCGGAATTCATCA
The DNA here is from genome assembly GCF_054898115.1 of Pseudomonas sp. MDT1-16. Taxonomy (NCBI): domain Bacteria; kingdom Pseudomonadati; phylum Pseudomonadota; class Gammaproteobacteria; order Pseudomonadales; family Pseudomonadaceae; genus Pseudomonas; species Pseudomonas sp. MDT1-16. Next base: position 1,813,482 of record NZ_CM142717.1, on the reverse strand, counting down.
AGATCGCCGACAAGATCAAGGGCCTGGCCCAGGCTTTCAACCTGAACTTCCGCAACATCGACAATCGCGTCTATGAAATCTCCCTTGAGGGCAGCAGCGATGAAGTCGTGGGCATCCATGCTCACGCTGATGTGGTGCCGGTGACGCCGGAGAACTGGGTGCTGAAGGATGGCACCAAACTCGATCCATTCAAGATAACCCTGATCGGCGACCGCATGTATGGCCGGGGCACCGAAGATGACAAGAACGGCATCGTCGTGGCGCTGTACGCGATGAAGGTGATCAAGGAAGAGAAGCTGCCGCTGGCGCGCAATTTCAAGCTGCTGGTGGATACCACCGAAGAAACCACTGGCGACGCCATTCCTTATTACTTCGAACACAACCCGACCCCCAACTACAACATGGCACTGGATGGCGGCTACCCGGTGGTGATTGCCGAGAAGGGCTACGGCACGGTGATGGCGGACTTCCCCAAACGCAAAGCCGAGGGCAAGGGCGCGGAAATCATTTCGATGACCGGCGGCCTGGCCACCAACCAGATTCCGTCGGCTTCCGTCGTCACCTTGCTGACTGACAAACCCGTCGAACTGGCCGCCAGCCTGCAAAAGGCCGGCGCTGATTATGCCAAACGCAATGGCGGCGACTTCGAAGTAAGCGCCAAGGTCGACGGCAAAGACGTCAAACTGACCGTCACCGGCGTTTCCGCCCACTCGTCCGAACCTGAATCAGGCGTCAACCCGGTGGCTCGGATGCTGGACTTCATCCACGGTCTGGACGGCAAGGTCGCGCTCAAGCACAACCACATCACGGACGCGGCCCGCTACGCCACCGACAACTGGGGCCTGGACTACAAGGGTGGCAAGTTGGCCGTCGGTTTTTCCGATGCGTTCATGGGCCCGCTGACCACGTCCCTGACCTACGTCGGGATGGATGAAAAAGCCTTCAAACTCGCGGTCAACCTGCGGGTGCCGAAAGGCAAATCGCCGGAAGCGCTCAAGGCGGAAATAGCCGAGAAGATTGCTGCCTGGAGCAAGAAAACCCATGTTGCCGCGACCTTTGACTACTCGATCGCCGAGCCGATGTACCGCAACCCTGAGGGTGAATGGGTCAAGGCGCTGCTGGCTGTGGCCAGCGAAAACCTCGGTATGAAACAAGAGTTCGGCACCTCCGCCGGCGCTACCTCGGTGCATGAACTGCCCAATGGCGTGCAATTCGGCTTGGCGCGTCCCGAGGTCAAGTACACCGGCCACACCGACAGCGAGTTCAAGACCGTCGACCAGTTCCTGCTGGATCTGCAGATCGTGACCGAGATGATGGGGCGCATCGGGCAGTTGCCGAAACTCTGATTCTCCTTCGGACCCGCTGTTCAGGCGGGTCCGACGCGTTGATCGTCTTGATTCCAATACAAACAAAAAAAGGACCTTAAGGTCCTTTTTTATGGATGACGCACAAACAAAAACGCCGCTCAATGAGCGGCGTTTTCGTTAAATATGGAGCGGGAAACGAGACTCGAACTCGCGACCCCGACCTTGGCAAGGTCGTGCTCTACCAACTGAGCTATTCCCGCAAATGGCGTCCCCTAGGGGACTCGAACCCCTGTTACCGCCGTGAAAGGGCGGTGTCCTAGGCCACTAGACGAAGGGGACACGCTAACTGAAACACATGGTGTGTATTTCAGTGCCCAAATCCGCATCCGAAGATGCTGGTTCTGGTTTCACTCAGCCCTGCCCAAAAGCAACGCTGTTTAAAATTGGAGCGGGAAACGAGACTCGAACTCGCGACCCCGACCTTGGCAAGGTCGTGCTCTACCAACTGAGCTATTCCCGCATTGGCGTCCCCTAGGGGACTCGAACCCCTGTTACCGCCGTGAAAGGGCGGTGTCCTAGGCCACTAGACGAAGGGGACACACGTACAACGTTCACTCCCTACCGCGTTTCGCTGTGTGCTTTACGCTGTAAGTGGCGCGCATTCTATGGATGGATTGAGGGGTCGTCAACCCCCAGATATAAATTTATTTAAATCAATGACTTCGCCCTGCTTTAAGACCCTAATCCGGCTTTTCCGCCGCCCGGCGTTTGACGCCTATATTCTGACATCCGCCAAGGCGTTATAGTCCACCCACGCCAACGATGATGGCAATGTGCACCTCGCACGCTATTACTTATATAAGCAGGAACGCGGCCGATACAGGCAGTGCAGTAGCCGATTCAACTCGCCAAGCGGCGCTATGCGTCCCAATGCCAAGCCACTACACTCGCACGCGAACCCCATAAAGAGGTCTTACCGGTGACACCACTCATGATCACCCTGCTAGTCGTAGCCGGGATCGCACTATTGATCACCATTGGCTACATGAACCATGTGGTGGAAAACAATAAGCTGGAAAAGGCCCGCACCAAGGTTGAGCTCAACGATCGTCTGCGTCGTTGCGGCGAAATCACTGAAACCTTTCCCGGCCAGTTGATGACACCGGCACTCAAGCTGCTGTTGACCCGCCTGGAACTGAACGTCTGCCAACGCCTGCTCCATCTGGAAAAAACCAGTTCCAACCTTAAGGCACGGATTGGCGAATTGAACGCCTTGGTCGCTCAGGGCGAATCGATCCCGGTCAACAACCCGCCGGCACCGATCCAGACCGAAGCCAAAGCCAAGGACGTACGCTTCCTGCTCGAAGCCCTGCACGGCCAAATCACCCGCGCCGCACATGACGGCTTCTTGCCGACCAACGAAGCCAAACGCTGGATCCGCGAAGTTCGCCACATCCTTGTCCTGCTGCACATCGAATTCTTCAACAACCTCGGCCAGCACGCCCTGCAACAGAACCAGCCCGGCCAGGCCCGCCTGGCGTTCGAACGCGGCGTGCAATACCTGCGCAAACAACAGGAACCCCAGGTCTACGCCGAACAGCTGGAATACCTGGAAAAACTCCTGGCTCGCGCCAACGCACAAGTCATGGACAACATCGCCCCGGTAGAAGGCGAAGTGAACCAACTGACCGAAGGCCTCAAAGACGTCGAGGCCGATGCGGACTGGAAGAAAAAAGTGATCTACGACTGATCAGTGAAAGCAGAAAACAAAGCCACCTAAACAGGTGGCTTTGTTTTTGCGTTGAGTTTGGCGTGTACACCCAGGAAAGTTAGGTCAGCCGTCAGGCCGCCTTCGTCCATGTACATCTAGAGCCTGAAGTGCCCCACCATCCCCTTCAACTCAACCCCCAACTGCGCCAATTCAATACTGGAAGCCGCATTCCCCTGCATCGCCAACGAAGACTGATCCGCACTGGCCCGAATACTCGTGACACTGCGATTAATCTCCTCAGCCACTGAACTCTGCTCCTCGGCAGCCGCTGCAATCTGCTGGTTCATCTGCTGAATCAATGACACTGCCGCCGCAATACTCCCCAGCGCACTCTCAGTCTGCAACGCATCACTCACCGCAAGCTTCACCAACTCCCCACTGTTCTGAATCTGCTGAACAGAAGACTGAGCCGCCGAGCGCAAGGCACTCACCAGTCGTTCGATCTCCTCGGTCGATTGCTGAGTGCGCTTGGCCAGTGCCCGCACTTCATCGGCCACCACCGCAAAGCCCCTGCCCTGCTCGCCGGCTCGAGCCGCTTCAATGGCGGCGTTGAGGGCCAACAGATTGGTCTGCTCGGCCACACTCTTGATGACGCTCAGCACCGTACCGATGTTCTGGATTTGCGCACTCAAACTTTCGATGCTCGAACTGGCCGAGGTGGCTGAATCCGCCAACTGCTCGATCCGCGCCATGCTCTGGCGCACCACCTGCTGACCACTTTCAACCTTACCGTCAGCCGTTTGCGCCGCCTGGGCAGCCTCCTCCGCGTTACGTGCAACGTCATGCACGGTGGCGGTCATCTGATTCATCGCGGTAGCGACCTGTTCGGTTTCTTCCTTCTGGCTGCTGACTTCAAGATTCGTCTGCTCAGTCACCGCCGACAGCGACTGCGCCGAACTGGCCAACTGTTCGATGCCCGCCTGCAAACCGCTGACAATACTGCTCAGCCCAGCGCCCATCTGCTGCATGGCCTGCATCAACTGCCCGATCTCGTCACGGCGGGTCACTTCGACCGTCGCACTCAAATCGCCAGAGGCAATCTGTTGAGCAACACGGATCACACTGCGCAGCGGTGCCACGATCAAACGGGTAATCACCCAGGCCGCAATCAGCCCGACCAGCAACGCTAGCGCCGAGGAACCGATGATCAGCAGCGAGTTCTTTTTCAGCTCCGTCTGCATCGACTGATCTTCGGCGACATAGGCCTGATCCACCCGTTCCACCACCTGCGCAGCGCGCTGATGCAGTTGTTGATAGACAGTCTTTTCCTGCGCCAACAGGCCGGTGTACTCGGCGAGTTTTTCGCTGAATCCACCAATGTGCCCGACCACTTCATTGAGGACAGTTTGGTAACCCTCATCCTTGACCGTGGTTTTCAGTTGCCCGGCCTGGCTCAGGGCCTGATCGGCCTGCTCAATCTTGCCCTGCCCTGCGCTGTCGTCGCCCTTGCGGCTCAGGTCCAGGCGCACACGTGCTTCGTTCATGGCTTGCAACATCAACCGCGACACCTGGCTGACCTGATTGGCTTGTTCGATGAACTGCCCTCCGTCCTTGCCTTCGGATTCTTTCAAGGTATAAGCACCGTCATCGGCCAGCCCGGCCTGCAGCACGTCGAGGTTATTGGCCACGCTGGACACCGACCAACTGGCCATCTCCAGCGCCAGGTCCTTGGCCTGGCTGAGCGAGACGAACTCATCAAAGGCCTTGCGGTAGGCCCCCAGGGATTGCTCGACGTCATTCATCACCGGCACGTTGGCCGCAGACGCCGCTTTCAGTTGGGTTGCTAGAGCGATCAGGCCGTCAACGCCCTCGCGCAAGGCATCGGCGGTTTTGGGATTACCGTGCAAGGCGTATTCCTGCTCGAGCAGTCTCACCTTGAGCAAACCGCTGTTGAGCGACGACATCTGCTTGAGCCCGTCGAAGCGCTGGCTGATGGTTTGCAGCGACCATACGCCGATGGCCGCCACCAAGGCTGTCAACAGCAGCACCAATACAAACCCGACACTCAGTTTTTTAGCCATACCGAGGTTGGCAAAACGTCCTTGCACGGCCGAATTCATTGCACTTAGTCCCCTGACATAGTCTGTTGACGCAGATTCGCAACGGGCCTGTATCAACACAAGTCTCTAGCGTCTGAATAATGGCAAAAAGCTACGCTCACGTCGTTTTCAGAACGCTTGAGGTCGATCCAGAGAGGTGGCTCGAAAAAATGCCCGGGCTCGCGGATCACAGGCATAGGCCACATTGATGCGCTGCCAGTCATTGGCCTCTCCGGTGGGACTGAATGCCGTCGCAGAAGACAACAGAACACCGAAGCGCTGTGCCTGAGTCCGCACCTGAGCGTAGTCGGACTTACGTGATCGCGCCCAGATGAACAGGCCTCCGACCGGCTTGCCAAAGACCTCCCACTCGGCGTCTTCAAGCACTTGCAACGCCGCCTCCCTGTCATTGCTCAAACGCTGGCGCTGGCGCTGTACCAATTTGCGGTAGGCACCGTTGGCCAACAGGCTTGCCAGCACCGACTCGCAGAACCGTGAAGCACCCATGCTGCTGATCATCTTGACCTCGGCCAGACGCGAAATAACCCCGGCGCCGGCCACGACAAAACCGACCCGCAACGAACTGCTGAGGGTTTTGGAATAGCTGCCGACGTAGATCACGTTGTCATCAATATCGAGCGCGGCGAGCCGCGTACCGAGGCCGCTGTGCAAATCCGCATAGACGTCGTCTTCGATAACCAGAAGGCCATAGGTTTTGGCCAATTGCAGAACCCGCTGCGCCACCGCCGGCGCCAAGCTGCTGCCCGTCGGATTGTGATAGAAGCTATTGATGAATATCCCGCGAGGTCGGTCCTTCACCAGCAGCGCCTCAAGCGCTTCAATGTCCGGCCCGCGCGGGGTTCGCGGCACCTCGATCATGCTGACACCGTGCAGCCTGAGCAGATCGAACAGCAAGGAATAACCGGGATTCTCTACCACCACGCAATCACCTGGCTTGAACAAGGTCCGCACAATCAGGTCAAGCCCCTGACTGGCACCCGCCGTTGTCAGGATCCGGCTTTCCTCCACCACGATATCCAGCTGTTTCAGGCGTTTGTGGATCTGCTGGCGCAAGGCTGGCAGGCCCAGCGGCGTGCTGTAGTTGAACAAGCCAGCCATGTCGGTGCGGCTGACCTGACAGATCGCGTAGCTAAGGTCGTCAGTTTCGCGCCAGCTCTCGGGCAGTCCACCACACCCCAATTTAAGTTCGCCCGAGGTGCCGCCCTGCTTCACTTCTGCCCCCTCGAACCAGGGGCAATCCTGTTGCACCTGAGTGGCCAGCGCTGGAATGGCGACAATGAAACCGGCGCCATGACGCGACGCCAGCACCCCTTGAGCCACCAGACGCTCACAGGCTTCAAAGACGCAGGACTGACTAAGCAAATTGATCCGGGCGATTTGCCGCACGGAAGGCAAACGCGTCCCCGGCGGCACCTCGCCACGGCGAAGCCAGCAGGCTAACGCGTCGACGATTTGCTGTACGACCGGCACCAATGCCCGTCGATCGATTCTCAACTCCATGAGCAAGCAAACTCCTGTCCGTTTTGCGGGAAACAGTTAATCACAGGAGCGGTCGATGAGCTGTGCGACAACGCCGCCAAAACCCTCGGTTCTAACCATTTGAAACACATTGGCCGGCCCCTTTAAGGAACCGAAAAAAAACCCGCACAAATGCGGGTTTTTTCCTACGTTGCAGCGCCTGGTTTCAGAACGCTGTCACGCCACCGTCTACCGCCAGTGAATGCCCCGTGGTGAACGCTGCGCCATCGCTGCACAGGTACAGCACCGCACTGGCAATTTCCTCGACCTTGCCGATGCGCCCGACCGGGTGCATGGCATTGGCGAACTCGCCTTTCTTCGGGTCGGCTTCATAGGCACGGCGGAACATGTCGGTGTCGATCACGGCCGGACACACTGCGTTCACCCGAATCTTTTTCTTGGCGTATTCGATGGCCGCCGATTTGGTCAGGCCGATCACCGCGTGTTTCGACGCCGCGTAAATGCTCATCTTCGGCGCAGCCCCAAGGCCGGCTACCGAAGCGGTGTTGACGATCGCACCGCCGCCTTGGGCCAGCAGCAATGGCAACTGGTACTTCATGCACAACCAGACGCCTTTGACGTTGACGCCCATGATCGCGTCGAACTCATCGACCGTGCCTTCGGCCAGCTTGCCTTTCTCAATCTCGATGCCGGCGTTGTTGAAGGCATAGTCGAGACGGCCGTAGGTATTGACCACTTCGTCCATCAGATTTTTTACATCGCTTTCCAGCGTGACATTGCAACGCACGAAGGTCGCTTCGCCGCCCGCCGTACGAATCAGTGCCACAGTGCCTTCACCCCCGGCCGTGTCCATGTCGGCCACTACCACTTTCAAGCCTTCAGCGGCGAAAGCCTGGGCGGTCGCGCGGCCAATGCCATTGGCCGCGCCTGTCACAACGGCGACCTGGCCAGAAAACGTCATGCTCATTGTTATGTCCTCGAAGAGAAGATGCGGGGGATCGCGTGTTCGCAATCTAGCCACAGGGGCCTGCGGCACGGCAGCACTATCAGAAGGCCGGTTGGGCGCCCATGAGTGACAGTGATAAAACCGGCGGTTTGACTATCACTGCACTGGATCGATATGCATTCGCCGCATCAGCCAAACTTGCGGCATCGATCATGAAGGTCTATCAACAAGTCTTCATTCATCTTGAGTGCCTGTCATGACTACCCAGACCAATCGCCAGTTCCTGCTTGCCAAGCGTCCGGTGGGCGCGGCGACCCGTGAGACCTTCACCTATCAAGAAGTACCGGTCGGCGAACCGGCCGCGGGTCAGATACTGGTCAAAAACGAATACCTGTCCCTGGACCCGGCCATGCGTGGCTGGATGAACGAGGGCAAGTCCTACATTCCACCCGTCGGTATCGGCGAAGTGATGCGCGCATTGGGTGTAGGCAAAGTCGTTGCCTCGAATAATCCGGGCTTTGCGGCCGGGGACTACGTCAACGGTGCCCTGGGTGTGCAGGATTACTTCCTCGGCGAGCCACGCGGTTTCTACAAGGTCGATCCGAAACTCGCGCCTCTGCCGCGTTATCTGTCGGCGCTGGGCATGACCGGGATGACCGCTTATTTCGCCCTGCTCGATGTCGGCGCGCCAAAGGCGGGTGACACCGTGGTGTTGTCAGGTGCTGCGGGTGCGGTGGGCAGCATTGCCGGGCAGATCGCCAAGATCAAAGGTTGCCGCGTGATCGGCATCGCGGGCGGCGCGGACAAGTGCAAATTCCTGATCGACGAACTGGGTTTTGACGGTGCCATCGATTACAAAAACGAAGACGTCCACGCCGGCCTCAAGCGTGAATGCCCGAAAGGCGTGGACGTGTATTTCGATAACGTCGGCGGCGATATCCTCGACGCGGTATTGAGCCGTCTGAACATGAAGGCGCGGGTGGTGATTTGCGGCGCCATCAGCCAGTACAACAACAAGGAAGCGGTCAAAGGCCCGGCCAACTACTTGTCGTTGCTGGTCAACCGCGCGCGGATGGAAGGCTTTGTGGTAATGGACTACGCCGCACAGTTCGCCGCCGCCGGGCAAGAAATGGCCGGCTGGATGGCCAAGGGGCAGCTCAAGAGCAAGGAAGATATTGTTGAAGGACTGGAGACGTTCCCGGAGACGCTGATGAAGTTGTTCAGCGGCGAGAATTTTGGGAAGTTAGTGTTGAAGGTTTAAAAGCTTCGCGGGCAAGCCTCGCTCCTACAAGTCATGGGTCGGTCGACCCATGACTTGTAGGAGCGAGGCTTGCCCGCGAATGATTTTGGAGGCGCTGCTTAAGCCAGTTCGGCGACTACGGCCGCCAACGCCTTGGCCGGATCCGCGGCCTGGCTGATCGGACGGCCGATCACCAGATAATCGGAACCGGCATCCAGCGCCTGACGCGGCGTCAGAATGCGGCGCTGATCGTCCTGGGCGCTGCCCGCTGGACGAATCCCCGGAGTGACCAGTTGCAGCGACGGGTGTGCCGATTTCAGGGCCCGGGCTTCCAGAGCCGAGCAAACCAGACCATCCATCCCGGCTTTTTCCGCCAACGCGGCCAGACGCAACACTTGCTCCTGCGGCTCGATATCCAGACCGATCCCCGCCAGATCCTCACGTTCCATGCTGGTCAGCACGGTCACGCCGATCAGCAATGGTTTCGGACCGGTACGCTGGTCGAGCACTTCGCGGCACGCGGCCATCATGCGCAAACCACCGGAGCAGTGCACATTGACCATCCACACGCCCATTTCCGCAGCCGCCTTGACGGCCATGGCGGTGGTGTTCGGGATGTCATGGAACTTGAGGTCCAGGAATACTTCGAAACCTTTGTCACGCAAGGTGCCAACGATTTCCGAAGCGCAGCTGGTGAACAATTCTTTACCGACTTTGACCCGGCACAGCTTCGGGTCCAACTGATCGGCCAGCTTCAGTGCGGCGTCACGGGTGGGGAAATCCAGGGCGACGATGATAGGAGTCTGGCAGGCGGACATGAGTGGGCTCTCAGGCAGGTCGAAATCGGCGCGCATTGTAGCGGAACCAGCGCCTCTACGGGACCCGATGATCGGTAATTCGTCGAGGCGGCTCAATCAAGACTAGCCCTTGCGTCAATTGTGTCGAGTCAGATACACACATGACACGCCTGCAACACCCTTCAACGTTACCTTCGGCAGCCGCAACACGTCCTTACAGCACTTCCACATCCCTATCCTGATGCTCACTGCCCGTTGCGAACCGACCGACCGGATCATCGGCCTGGAACTGGGCGCCGACGACTACAGGGGTGGACAGTTGAGCCTGGAAGAAACGCCCGGTGGTGGCCTGACAGCAGTGATTCGCCTGGCCCGAGCCTGATCACAACTCTGTGTACCGTTCGGTACAAACCCCATATACCCACGACAACTTGCCCCTTGAGGCTGCATAAGCCGGTGCACCCACCGGTTACCCATTCCAAGGAGTGAGCCCAATGATCGGTAGCGTCAGCAGGGAGAGAATACGGACAGCTCCACCGATCAGTCGAACGTGACCGAAGCCCTGAACAAAATGATCGCTAACCTGAGCAAGCAGTACTCGCTCGACAATGTGGCGACCGTGGCAAGTACCTGAACGTGGCCACTTAAGTCAAAAGCCCACTGACCTTCACCGGTTCAGTGGGAACGATCAAGGGCGCCGATCTTCAACCCGAGACTGGCTCTTGCTCCAGTCGGTCAGCAGGCTGTAGGCCACCGCCAACAATGTCGGGCCGATGAACAAGCCAATAAACCCAAAGGCAATCAGCCCGCCAAACACCCCGAGCAGCACTATCACCAACGGCAAATTTCCGCCCCGGCTGATCAGGTACGGTTTGAGCACGTTGTCGACGCCACTGATGATGAACGTCCCCCAACTTCCGAGAAACACCGCCATCCCGTACTCACCCTTCCACGCCAACCACGCCGTGGCCGGAATCCACACCAGTGGCGGGCCCATCGGAATCAGGCTCAGCAAAAATGTAACAATCCCTAGCACCAGTGCCCCTGGGACCCCGGCAATCAAGAACCCGATCAACGCCAGAACCGCCTGGGCCGCCGCCGTCCCGATTACACCGTTCACCACCCGCTGCACCGTGCCCGCCACCAATTCGATGTAATACCCGGCACGGTCACCAATCAGCCGTTCCAGCAGCCCATGAACAAACGCCGCCAGACGCGGCCCGTCACGGTAGAAAAAGAACACGAAGACGATACTCAATGTCAGCTCGAGAATCCCGCCGCCAATTTGCGCACTGCGCGCCAGCAACCAGTTGCCGACCTGGCCCAGATAAGGTTTGACCGCCAGCATCATCGCCGCGCCCTGCTGATCGATGCTGTTCCAGATCCCCACCAGCCGCTCGCCCACCAGGGGAACACTGCCCAGCCAGGTCGGCGCTTCCGGCAGCCCATCGACCTGCACATCCTTGATGAACGCCGTGGCATCGCGCACATGGTCCGCGAGGTTGAACCCCAGCCACACCAACGGCACCGCCACCAGCAACATCCAGCCCAGCGTCAGCAATGCCGCCGCCAACGACTCGCGACCATTGAGCCAACGCGTCAGCAAACGCATCAGCGGCCAACTGGCAAACGCCAGCACCGCGCCCCAGAACAGCGCCGACCAGAACGGTGCCATCACCCAGAAGCTCGCGCCAAACAGCACCAGGAGCAGGATCTGCACCAACAGCCGATCGTTATTGATCATCTAAATCTCGAAAAAAGTCAGTCCGCAAAAGAGTAGGCGAACGCGGCTTGCACGTTCGCCTGATAAAGCTTATCGCAACAGTTCGATGTGCAAGCCTGCGCCCTCGACGCTGCCGGCTTCCATCCTGGCGGTACGCACACCCTGCCCGATCAGTGCCTGACGCCAGGCTTCGGCCTTCGCCCCGGAAACACTGACCCGCAACGTGGTGTCCAGATTCAATCCACGGGAGATCAGGCGCAGCCAGGCATCGTCAGGATCGCCGGTCAGCTTGGGGAAATCGAGCTCACCGGTGCTTTTGAGCTCCCGAAGCAAGGTGGCAGACGTCGGCAACAAATCGCCCAGCGGCGCAGCGGCGTCGAACTGTTCGACGTGCAAATAGGCTTTGCGATTGCCGCGCGTGATGCTGTAAAGCGCCACCAGCGTGTTGTCCTGCGGAGCCGCCAGGCGCAACAGCAAATACGCTTGCTGATCATCAGCGCCATAGAGCTTGGCATTGCCGAAGACATCGTTAGCCCACAGGCTGCTTTCGCCGCAATCACGGGCCTGGCACCAGAACAGCAGTTGGGCGCCCTGCTTCTGCAAGGTTTCACGAGCGGCGGTGAAGGCGTCGGTTGACGAATGCTCCGGCGGTAATTCGTAGGTTACCGAGGTGGCCGTTCCACCGGCGCTGACCTGACCATCGAAGCGCAACTGGCCGCTGATTTTGCGGATCGAACCCAGTGGATAGATCCGCTCAAGTTCGGCGACCGGACGATAGTCGACGATCTGCGCATCGGCCATACGCGGCACGATCGGCAGGTCCTGGCTGCCCGGGACATCGGCGGCAAACAACAGGGGACTGAAACAACACAGCGTGAGCAGACTGAGTGAACGCATGGATAGACTCATCGGATCAGCATGGCCTGGGCACCTTTGACGACACTGGCGTCATCGATGCGCTCGGGAACCAGCAAACCACGCTGCACCGCCGGACGCGCCTCCAGGGCTGCCATCCAGCGTTGCAAGGCTGGCAAGCCGTCCACCGCGACACCGGACCACTCGTGACCACGAACCCACGGAAAAGTGGCGATGTCGGCAATGCTGTACTCACCGGCCAGAAACTCCACGGCTTGCAGGCGCGTGTCGAGTACTTCATAGAGGCGACGGGTTTCATGCTGATAACGGTCGATGGCGCCCTGGAGTTTCTCCGGGAAATAACGGAAAAACACGTTGGCCTGGCCTTGCATCGGGCCGATCCCACCCATCTGGAACATCAGCCATTGCAGGACCACCGAACGCCCCTTGGGGTCTTTGGGTAACAGTTTGCCGCTCAGTTCAGCGAGGTAAATCAGGATGGCGCCGGATTCGAACACGGCAAAATCGCCGTTGGCGCGGTCGACAATCGCCGGTATCCGGCCATTGGGATTGATCTTGAGGAAGTCCTTGGACTTCTGTTCCTTTTTATCGAAACTCAGGGCGTGCACCGTGTAGGGCAAGCCGAGTTCCTCGAGCACGATAGAGACCTTGTGGCCATTCGGGGTCGCAGCGGTGTAGAGATCTATCATGGTTGTCTCCCATTTCAACCCGCCCAGCCTCGACAGTTGCCCGGCGCAAGTCAAGGAACGGCGAAGAACCTATTGAAACAGTCTGCGACAAGGTCGGCGCCGGGTTCGTCATTCAGGTGCAAATGATGGCCGCCAGGCAGCTGTTCACGGCTAAAGGGTAGACGCTCCAGCAACTCGGGATGTTTGGCTAGCATGCCGTCGGCAGCCACCACCAGTTTTGCAGGACAACTGACCCGCAGGACGAAGGCCATCGCCTGTTCGGTGGTCAGACGCAGCGGCGACGGTAACGTAAGGCGGTTATCGGTGCGCCAGGTGTAACCACCCGGCACCGGCATCAATCCACGTTGGGCCAGTAGTTCCGCGGCTTCGCGACTGACCGCTACCAAGCCTTTCATGCGCGCCTCGATGGCCCGGTCGAGCGTTTTGTAGACCGGTTTGCGCTTCTCCCGCAAATCCAGCTGCGCTTGCAGGGCCATGCCCATCCGCTCGGCAGCGTTTTCGCCTTTGTCTGTAGGAGGAATGATGCCGTCGATCAACGCCAGATGGGTCACTCGCTCCGGCAACGAACCGGCCAGCACCAGCGAAACAATCGCGCCCATGGAATGCCCCAGCAGTGCGAAGCGTTTCCAGCCCAGTTGTTCGGCGACTTGCAGCACGTCATGGGCGTAGTCCCACAGCGCGTAACCGGCACCGGTCGGACGATGCCCGGAATGACCGTGACCGGCCATGTCCAGCGCAACGATGCGCAAGCCTTTGAGCTTCGGCGCCAGTCGGGCAAAGCTGTTGGCGTTGTCCAGCCAGCCATGCAAAGCGATCACCGGCATGCCGTCTTCGGGACCGAACAGGTGCGCTGCCAGCTCTATGTGCGGCAGGCTAAGGCGGACTTCCTCAACGACGTTGCTCATGCGCAATCCCGTAGGCGGCGACCTTCCCAGCGGCTGAACAGATTTTTCAGCAGCGTGGCCGTGTCCTGGGGACGCTCGAGGGGAAACATGTGGCCGCCGGGCAGGGTCAGCGACTCGCCCAGCGGCATGCGCCCCACAGCGCTTGCGTGATGACGCATCACCACGCGGCTTTTGTGCCCTCGAACGACGGCGAGGGGCACTTTCAGCTGCCGTGCGCGACCCGGACTGGTGTGCGGCACGCCACGGTAGATGCTGATTTCCGTCGCCGGGTCGAAGCGCAAACGCAGCGTGTCGCCCACCTTGTGCAAGCCGTGTTGCAGGTAGGCGTCGAAGCATTCCGGATCGAAGCCACGGAACAGGGTTTTGCCAGCGAAATACCGTCGAGCCGCTTCCAGATCGGCGAACTCTTCGCGCCGCCCCAACGTACGACCGGCCGGAGTCAGGCGATCGATGAAACCAAAGCGTTTGGCCGCACGGATCACCCATTGATCGGCACGGGTCAGCACCGGCGAATCAAGCATCACCACGCCGCGATAGAGCTCGGGGCACCGCAACGCCGCGTGCAAGTGCAGCACGCCACCGAAGGAATGGCCGACGCCCCAGACTGGTTCCGGTTGCTGCTTGAGGTGATGAATCAGCTCGTCCACCAGGTTGTACCAGTTGTCGTCCGCCGGAAAACGCGGGTCGTGGGCGTGCTGCTCCAGATGCGTCACCTGATACTCGGGCGCCAGCGCCGCGAACAACTTGCCATAGGTGCCCGAGGGGAAACCGTTGGCGTGGGCGAAAAAAATCTGCTGCGACATACCGGTCGATCCATGAGCTAGAACAGGGGTTGATTGTCTGTAAGCCAGTCGCGAACCGCAATGACCGTAAGTGCCAGGAATGATGACAGTCCGGTCAGGGTGATGTCGATCCTTGTAGCAGCTGGCGAAGCCTGCGTTCGGCTGCGAAGCAGTCGTAAATCCTGCCACCTCGATTTGCCTGAGACACCGCGGTGAATGGTTTTACGACTGCTGCGCAGCCGAACGCAGGCTGCGCCAGCTGCTACAAGGAATTGCGTTTCAGCGGGTTGGCGGATTCTCACCCAACGGCACCACCGCCATGGTCAACCGCGACACACAACTGGCTTTGCCTTCATCGCTGCTCAGCCGAATGTCCCAAACATGCGTCGTGCGGCCAATGTGAATCGGCTTGGCCACCGCCGTGACCCGCCCACTGCGCAAGCCGCGCAAATGGTTAGCGTTGATTTCCAGGCCTACGCAGTAAAACTTGCTGGCATCGATGCACAGGTAGCTGGCCATCGAGCCGACGGTTTCGGCCAGCACCACCGAGGCGCCTCCGTGTAGCAATCCGTAAGGCTGGTGAGTGCGGTGGTCGATGGCCATGCTCGCGGTCAGGGACTCTTCGTCGAAGGCTTCGAAGCGAATATCCAGCACTTCGCCAATGGTGTTTTTCTGGATTGCGTTCAGCTGCTCGACGTTGGGAGTGGTACGCCACAGACTCATCGTTGCTTTCCTTGGTTAGTGTTATTCGTGGCTCAATCCTGCCACAGCACCACTTCACTGCGCTCGCTCCATTCTTCGAAACGGGCACCGTACGCGGCTTCGATCACGTTGCGCTTGATCTTCAGGGTCGGCGTCAGGAAGCCGTTTTCCACCGCCCAACTGTCCTTGACCACCACCAATCGACGCAAGCGTTCGTGTTTATCGAGGACGCCGTTGACCTCCTCCAGAAGTTTTTCCAGGCTTGAATGCAGACCTGCGCGCGCCGTTCCGCTGGCGTCCTGCTGACCGACCGCCGAAAGCACGCACAACCCCAGCGGCGCACTCAGGCCATCGCCGACCACGCACACCTGCTCGATCCGCGAATGCTCCGCCAGACGATTTTCGATCGGTGCCGGGGCGACGTATTTGCCTTTGCTAGTCTTGAAAATCTCTTTCAGGCGCCCGGTCAGGCGCAGGTTGCCTTCGGCGTCCTCCTCACCCTTGTCGCCGGTGCGCAGGAAGCCGTCCTCGGTGATGGTTTCGGCGGTTTTCTCAGGCTCCTTGAAATACCCGAGCATGGTTGCGCCGCTGCGCACCATGACCTCCCCCGACTCGGCGATCCGCACCTCGACCTCCGGGCATGGCTTGCCGATCCAGCCGGGTTTGTTCTGGCCCGGCAGGCACACGTGCGAATAGCCGCAGCTTTCGGTCATGCCGTAGACCTCCAGCACATCCAGGCCCAGTTTGCGGTACCACAACAGCAAGGTTTGCGGCACTGGCGCGGCGCCGGACAAGGCGATGCGCAAGGCATCCAGCCCGAGCCCGACGAGGACTTTGTGCCCGACCCGCTTGCCGATGATCGGCAGACCGAGCAGGAAGTCGAGACGCTTTGCCGGGATCTTGCTGTACACGCCCATCTGGAATTTGGTCCAGATCCTCGGCACGCCGAACAGCGCAGTCGGTCGTGCACGGCGCAAATCGGTCAGGAAGGTGTCCAGGCTCTCGGCAAAAAATACCGTTTGCCCGGTGTAGATCGACGCCAGCTCGACGAACATCCGCTCAGCGACATGGCACAGCGGCAAGTAGGACAGCAGCCGATCCGACTCATTCAGGCCGAACAACTGCGTGCCGCGCGTGGTGGCAAACCCCAGATTGGCGAAGCTGTGCATCACGCCCTTGGGCATGCCGGTGGTGCCGGAGGTGTAAATGATGGTCGCCAACTGGTCGGCGGACGGCTTGGGATCGTCCTGGATCGGTGAGCTCTTTTGCAGGTCGGCCCAACTGAAATCGAACGTGCCGGGCGGATGCAACGGCAGGCTGATCGTCGGCAGATCAGCGCTGACCCCGCGAGACATGCCAGGCCAGTCATCGAGTTTACCGATAAACACCAGCGCCGCTTCCGAATGCTCAAGAACCTGGGCCACGGTCTCGGCGGTGAGGTTCGGGTAGAGCGGCACCGACACATGGCCGGCCATCCAGATCGCCAGGTCGGCGATGATCCAGTGCGCGCAGTTTTTCGAGATCAGGGCGATGTGGCTGCCTTGTGGCAGTTCGCGCGCGCGCAACCAGTGTGCGGCGCAACGGGCCTGATGCCCGACGTCTTCCCAAGTCAGCGTTTCGACCTGGCCGCCGCCCGTGGGCTGGACCAAAAAGCGCTGGCGGGGATGGCGCGCTTCACGCTCGTAAAAAACGTCCAGCGGCAAACGAAAAGCAGCAGGCATGCGACTCGCTCCTTTATTTTTGGTCTGGAGCAAGCGTAGTCAACCAAGCAGTTGCTCGGTTGACTATTTTTATGGGTGTTTGATGCCCTTGAGCTTCATCGCGCCGGCCAACGGCCCTTCGCCTTCAAGCTCGGCAAGGCCGGCGGTGGGGACCGCTTCCGGGCCCTGCACATGACCGTGCTGAAGGTAACCCAGCAGATTGCCCACCAGCGGGTTATGACTGACCAGCAGCGCGTGATCGACAGACACCAACTGCTCTGCCACCGCTTGCGGCCGATTGTCCGGGGTCAGCCACTCGACGGTGCGAATCTCCGGTTGGAAGCCCAGGGCTTCACGTACCAGCATCGCGGTCTCCTGCGCCCGCAGGAAAGGACTGGCATAGATCGCGGTAAGCGGCTGGCCGATCAACTCGGCGGCAGTGCGCAGCACTTCTTCACGACCATGGACCGTCAGTGTCCGCTCGGAATCAGGACGTTTGCCGTGTGGTTCAGCTTCACCATGACGCAATACCCAGAGTTTCATAGCTTGGGCTCCTCATCTCGTGCCGGGTGCGGGGCTGGCGCCACGACATGCGGCGCTTCACCTTCCGGTGTACGCGGCGTCGGCCAGTCGGCGAACGGCCAGGGTTTCTGGTCGCTGTGGAAACTGCCGAAACGACCGATCTGCGCCAGAAACTGGCTCAGGCTGTCGCCGAAATTCATCAGGCTGGCGCTTGGGGCACCATAGATCAAACGATAGATCAACTGCACCAGCACCACGGCGCCGAGGATGAATTGCGCCACTTGCCAGACCAGCACGTAGACAATCATCCACAACACACGCAGCAGGATGGATTCGTACTTGGCTTCTTCTTTCGGATCGTTCATGTCTCGCTCCCTGCCCCTGTCAATTGAGTGTTCAGTTGAAACCACTGGTGGAAATAAAGTCGACGTCGGTTTTAGGCTCGGCACGCATCAATAGACCGATCACCTGCTCCAGCGTGCGCCCTTCGAACAGGATGGCGTGGAGCCCGGCGACCAGCGGCATATACACGCCCACTTCCTGAGCCTTGGCCTTGAGCACCTTGAGGGTGTTCACCCCTTCGGCAACTTCGCCCAGCCGCGTCACGGCATCTTCCAGACTCAAGCCCTGGCCGAGGGCGAACCCGACCTGGTAGTTACGGCTTTTCGGCGACGAGCACGTGACGATCAGATCGCCGACGCCCGCCAAACCGAGGAAGGTCATCGGGTTGGCGCCCTGATTCACTGCAAAGCGGGTCATTTCCGCCAACGCCCGGGTGATCAGCATGCTTTTGGTGTTTTCGCCCATGCCCAGCGCCACCGCCATCCCGGCAATGATCGCGTAGACGTTTTTCAACGCGCCGCCCAACTCCACGCCAAAACGGTCGGCGCTGGCGTACACGCGAAAGGTCCGGCCATGCAACGCCTCCTGGACCCGCTGGCAGAGTTCTTCGTCTTCGCTGGCGACCACCGTGGCGGTCAGCGCGTGTTCGGCGATTTCTCGGGCCAGGTTCGGGCCGGACAGCACGCCGATGCGCGCTTGCGGGGCGATCTCTTCGAGAATTTCGCTCATCAGTTTGAAGGTGTGGGCTTCGATGCCTTTGGTCAGGCTCACCAGCAACTTGCCGCTCAAACGTGCGGCATGCGGAGCCAGCACTGAGCGCAGCGCACTGGACGGCAGCGCGACGAAGCACAGGTCGCAAGCTTCCAGAGTGGCCAGCAGGTCTGTGACAGGCTCGACGGCCGGAAGAATCTTGATGCCTTTGAGGTAACGCGGGTTCTCGCGATTGACCCGAATGGCTTCGGCCTGTTCAGGGTCACGCATCCACTGCCGCACCTGATGCCCGTTCTCGGCCAGCAGATTAGCCACGGCGGTACCAAAACTTCCGCCTCCCAGGACCGCAATTGGGCGCTGTTCAGTCATATGCAATCCGTTAATCCATACCAGTGGCGATGACGGCATTATACGGAGCGGCCCAGTGGCGGCCAGTCCCCGTATCAATTACCGGCACTTGTAGGAAGAAGACCAAGAAAACCGACGAAAATGCCCACAACGTGACTGGAAAAGTCATTGCGCTCGGTTAACATGCGGGCCAATTGTTCGCGATCAAGGATGTGTTGTGTCATTTGGTTCCCCATCACCTCGCTCGCCGCTGGTACTGGCGCTGATCTTCAGCTCGCCATTGCTCGCCGACGACTTGTTTCTGGACAGCGAGCCGCTGCCGCAAGTGCTGACCGCGACGCGGCTCAAGCAATCGCCGGCCGCAGTGCCGGGAAGCATGACGGTGATCGACAGCGAACTGATCAACGCCAGTGGTGCCCGTGACATCAGCGAGTTGCTGCGACTGGTGCCGGGGATGATGGTCGGCAACATCAGCGGTAACCAGGCGGCGGTGAATTATCACGGCACCAACGCGACCGAAGCGCGACGCCTGCAAGTGTTGATCGATGGCCGCTCGGTGTACCGCGCAGGTCTGGCCACGGTGGACTGGAGTGACATTGCGGTGGCCATGGAAGACATCGAACGCATCGAAGTTTTCCGCGGCCCGAACACCGTCAGCTATGGCGCCAATGCGCTGATGGCGGTGGTCAACATCATCACACGCAATCCGGCCGCCAGCCACGGCACGCGGCTGAAAATCACCCGCGGGCAGCGCGGCATCGACGACTTTTACGCCAGCCAGGGTGTGGGCTGGGACGGCGGCGACCTGCGCCTGTCACTGTCCGGTCAACAAGACGACGGCTTCGACTCGGACCGTAACGGCGCCGATTACCGCGACAGCCGCCGCTTGAATCGCTTCAACCTCGCGGTCAGCCAGACGCTCACTGAAAACCAGAGCATCGATTGGCAATTGAATGCCAAGGACGGGACCAACCAGCGGCCGTATACCTACCGCCCGGTCTTCTCGGGGATTACCGCTGCCGGGAACAATTCCGACGTCATCGCCAAGGACTACGCGGGCTCGCTGCGCTGGAACCTCGACATCAATCCCGATCACAGCCTTTATATCCAAGGCTCGGCGCAACACTGGGATCGTCAGCAAACCTGGCGTGCCTGCGATGCCGAGGTTTCGTTCAGCCCGCAGTTGACCGAGCTCTGGCAGCTCAACCCCAATTACACCGAACGCCTGGCGCGCAACATGGAGCGCTACACCGGCCTCGGCGCGCCCGCCGGTGACCCGGCCCAGCGAGCACTGGCCAATCAAGTGTTGGACCAGTGGAGAAACGGCGCCCGACAAACCCTCTGCGGTGACATCGACCAAAGCGCCCGGGAGTCGCGCTACGACCTCGAAGTGCAGGACACCCTCAGCCTGTCCGATCATCTGCGGCTGGTCAGCGGTATGAATTATCGTTACGACCGGGCAGATTCCGAGACTTACTTCAATGGCACCCTCGACGACACCACTTGGCGGGCGTTCGGCCAACTCGAGTGGCGCGCCACCGAGCATTGGTTGCTGCAGGGCGGAGCGATGTTCGAAGACACGCAATTGATCGGCAGTTCGCTCACCCCTCGGGTGGCGATCAACTACCTGATCAACCCGCGCCATGGCTTGCGGGCAGTGTACTCGGAAGCCATCCGCTCGCCGGACATGTTCGAAAACAACGTCAACTGGAGTTACCGGGTGACCCACCTGCGACCCAGTGCCTATGGCCAGTCCAGTGCCCGCTACTTCGTCAAGACCCGCGGCCCCGGCGACCTCGAACAGGAGCACATGCGCTCCCGGGAGCTGGGCTACAACGGCTACTTTGCCGAGTGGGGACTGGCGGTCGATGTGAAGCTGTTCTACGACGAAATCACCGCAATGATCAGCGAACCGCTGCGCAACAATCAGTACATCGCCAGCAACTCGAACAGCTCGCGCTTCTCCGGGACCGAAACCCAGCTCGACTGGCGAGTCAGCCGCGCCGATCGCCTGCGCCTGACGTATGCCTACGTCGACGCCGAGGCGAGCAACCCACAGGATGCGCACCAGACTGCCCGAAATAGCGGTTCCCTCGGTTGGCTGCGCAACTGGGGCCATGGTTGGAACAGCGCGTTCTTCTACTATGGTGACGATACCCTGAACGGCTATCGCTTCGAACGGGTCGACACACGCATCGCCAAACACATCGGCCTGGGCAAGGCCAGCCTGGAATTGGCCGGCGTGCTCCAGCAACGCCTCGACAGCCAGCCCACGACCTTCGTCGACAATAACTACGACGAGCGCCGGGTGCTTTACTTCAGCGCGGAGCTGGCGTTCTAAGATGCTGCATTGCCAGACACCGAAGACGCCAATCCTTGGCCGCCTGCTGGCCGGGTTGTGCCTGGTGTTTGCCGGCCTGCTGAGTCCATTGGAGGCCACCGCCGCGGACATTTTGCTGACCGGCGCCGAGGACAGCCCGGGCATGCAATCCTTCACTCAGGCCCTGAGTGAATTGCGGCCTGCCGATAACGTGCGCTTCCAGCCACTGGCCAGTCTGCCGGCGCCGGGCAAACTGCCCGCCAGCACCCGCTTGATTCTGCTCGACCTGCCGAGCCTCGACTGGCGCCTGCAAGACGCCCAAGGCCCGGCGACGCTGGTGCTGCGCGTCAGCCGCCTGCAAGCCCATCAGCATCTGGGCGCCACCCTGCCCCCGCGCCTCAGCCTGCTCTGGAGCGACCCGCCCCTGAAGCGACAATTGCGCCTGACCCGACTGCTCCTGCCTCAGGCCAGACGGGTCGGCGTGCTCTTCGACAGCCACAGCGAATTCCTCTTGAAAGAACTGCATCAGGCCGCCCACTCCCTGGGCCTTGAGGTGGTCACCGAGCGCTGGGATAACACCAACGACAGCCGACCGCTGCAGACCTTGCTGAAAAACAGCGACGTGTTGCTGGGCCTTGATGATCCCGACTTGTACAACCCGAAAACCGCGAAGAACCTGTTGCTCAGCAGCTATGCACGGCAACTGGCGCTGATCGGTCCTAACGCCGGGTTTGTCAGGGCGGGAAGCCTGGCCAGCACTTACAGCGATCAGAGCGATTGGCTGGCGATACTCGACGAACTGCTCGACCGGCCACCCGCCACGTGGCCACGTACTCACTACCCGCAACACTTCAAAGTTTTAAGCAACCCACAAGTGGCTCGTTCATTAGGGATTGAACAGATGAATGAAGCCTCTGTCGCAACACAGTTGGCCGAAGGAGAAAACCGCCCATGACCTTCCGTCGCCGTTGGGACATCAACACCCGCACACAAATCATCAGTCTCGGCCCTGCCCTGTTGCTGACGTTGCTGTTGATCAGCTTCTTCACCTTCGTGCGGATCCAGGACCTGCGCCAGGAGCTCAACCACACCGGGCAGCTGATCGCCAACCAACTGGCACCGGCCACCGAATACGGAGTGATCTCGGGCAACAACGAGGTGCTCGACAGTTTGCTCAAAGCCACCCTGGCCACGCCCAATGTGCGCTTTCTGGAGGTCCAGGACAGCGCCAACCGGATTCTGGTGTACGTCGAGCAACCGTCGGAAAACCACGACCGCTCGCACCAGGTTGAAGTGTTCCAGGCCCCGGTGCGGCTGCAACGAATCGCGCTGCACAATGATTTCTTCCAGGGCAGCAAAGTCGCCAACACGGCCCCCGCCGAGGACTACCTGGGACGGGTGATCGTCGGCCTGTCCAATGACGCCTTCAGCCAGCGTCAACAGGAAATCCTGTTCAAGGCCGGGATCCTGGCGCTGTTCGCCCTGCTGTTTACTTTTCTGATCGCCCGGCGACTGGCCGCCAGCCTCTCGCAACCGATCCGCGACATCAGCAACGCGGTCAAGGCGATTCAGGACGGCGACTACAAAACCCCGTTGCCGATCGTCGACGACACCGAACTGGGCGCGCTGTCGCAACACATCAACAACCTCGCCGACGGCCTCGAACAAGCCAGCCGCGAACAGCATCAAGCGATGGCGCAGTTGATCCAGACGCGCGAGGAAGCGGAAAAGGCCAACACCGCCAAATCCGATTTCCTCGCGATGATGAGCCACGAACTGCGCACGCCGATGAATGGCGTGCTGGGCATGCTGCAACTGCTGGAAACCACCGCGATGACCGAGGAACAGGTCGAATACGCGGCGCTCGCCTCGGAGTCCACCGAACACCTGCTCAAAGTCATCAACGACATTCTCGATTTCTCGCGCATCGAACGCTCGGAACTGGAGTTGGAGCACATTCCGTTCAACCTCGCGGACCTGATCGGCAGTTGCGCCCAGTCGTTCACGCACAGCGCCGTGCAACGCGGGTTAAACCTGACGCTACTGATCCCCGAGGACATGCGCACGTTGCAGGTTCAGGGCGATCCGACGCGCATCCGGCAGATCCTGGTCAACCTGATTGGCAATGCGCTGAAATTCACCGAACAGGGCCGTGTCAGCATCGAACCGCAATGGCAGTCGCTGGATCATGAACTGCTGTGGTTCACCTGCACCGTGCGCGACAGCGGGATTGGTATTTCGGCCGAAAGCCTGGAATTGATGTTCAACGCCTTCCAGCAGGCCGACAGTTCTATTTCGAGGCGTTACGGCGGCACCGGGCTGGGCCTGCCGATTGCTCGCACGCTGGCTGAACGCATGGGCGGCACATTACGCGCCCAGAGCGAGGAAGGTCGCGGCTCGGTGTTCACCCTGGAAATCCCGCTGGCACTCTATAAACAGACGCTGCCGGTGCTGGCACCGCGCACACCGACTGGCAACGGTGATGGCGAGGGGCGCAACGTGTTGCTGGTGGAAGACAATCCGGTCAACCAGACGGTCATCGAAGCAATGTTGCGCAGTCTGGGCTTTACTGTCAGCGTCGCCACCGATGGGGCGCAGGCGGTGCGCAGTGCCGAGAGTCTGATTTTCGAAGCCATTCTGATGGACTGCCGACTACCCATCATCGATGGCTATGAAGCCACCCGACAGATTCGCCAATTGCCCGGCTGCGCTGACTTGCCGATCATCGCACTGACCGCCAACGCCTTGCAGGGCGACCGCGAAGCCTGTTTATCGGCGGGAATGAACGATTACCTGGCCAAGCCCTTCAAACGCACGGATCTGCAGCAAATTCTGCAGCGCTGGGTGCAGTAGTGCAGGCCTTTCGGCTATCTGCGACTGGCGTGAAAGGCGAAAGTGCGGCAGTCTTAGGCACCCGAACAAGCCCGAAAAGGGGCTTGAATAATAATTTCAGTGCACAAGTGTACATTCATGTCCTTGGTGCTGTGACTTTCACCACAACGCAATAGTCTATGAGTAGGCTGCTGACTCGAGGCATGAACGCTTCGATCAGCCGGGAAGATTTGCCCCACCTGCCGCATGGGATTATTGAGGAGCTCGCATGACCAAACAAAACGCCTTTACTCGGGAAGACCTGCTGCGCTGCAGTCGCGGTGAGCTGTTCGGCCCAGGTAACGCGCAACTGCCCGCCCCCAACATGCTGATGGTGGATCGCATCACCCATATCAGCGAAGAGGGTGGCAAGTACGGCAAAGGTGAATTGGTCGCCGAGCTGGATATCACCCCGGACCTGTGGTTCTTCGCCTGCCACTTCGAAGGTGATCCGGTGATGCCAGGCTGCCTGGGCCTCGACGCCATGTGGCAACTGGTCGGCTTCTTCCTCGGCTGGCAAGGTTTGCCGGGGCGTGGCCGTGCGCTGGGTTCGGGCGAAGTAAAATTCTTCGGCCAAGTCCTGCCGACCGCCAAGAAAGTGACCTATAACATTCAGATCAAGCGCGTGCTGAAGGGCAAGCTGAACCTGGCCATCGCCGATGGTTCGGTCAGTGTCGACGGCCGCGAAATCTACACCGCCGAAGGCCTCCGGGTCGGCGTGTTTACCTCCACTGAAAACTTCTAAGGGTTATCCGCATGCGCCGCGTCGTTATCACTGGTCTGGGCATCGTTTCGTGCTTGGGCAATGACAAAGAGACCGTCTCCGCTAACCTGCGTGCAAGCCGCCCTGGCATCCGGTTCAATCCGGAATATGCCGAAATGGGTCTGCGTAGCCAGGTTTCCGGCTCCATCGACCTTCCCCTCGAAGAGCTGATCGATCGCAAGATCTATCGCTTCGTCGGCCACGCGGCGGCTTACGCCTACCTGGCCATGAAAGATGCGATCACCGATTCCGGCCTGACCGACGAGCAGGTTTCCAACGTGCGTACGGGCCTGATCGCCGGTTCCGGTGGCGCGTCGACCTTGAACCAGATGGAAGCGCTGGACATCCTGCGCGAGAAAGGCGTGAAACGCGTTGGCCCGTACCGCGTCACGCGGACCATGGGCAGCACCGTTTCGGCCTGTCTGGCCACGCCGTTCAAGATCAAGGGTGTGAACTACTCGATCTCCTCCGCCTGCGCCACCAGTGCTCACTGCATCGGTAACGCGGTCGAGCAGATCCAGATGGGCAAGCAGGACATCGTGTTCGCCGGCGGCGGTGAAGAAGAACATTGGAGCCAATCGTTCCTGTTCGACGCCATGGGCGCACTGTCCAGTCAGTACAACGAAACCCCGGAAAAAGCTTCCCGTGCCTACGACGCCAAGCGCGACGGTTTCGTCATCGCCGGCGGTGGTGGCATGGTCGTGGTCGAAGAGCTGGAACACGCTCTGGCCCGCGGCGCGAAGATCTACGCGGAAATCGTCGGCTACGGCGCGACCTCGGACGGCTACGACATGGTTGCCCCAAGCGGCGAAGGCGCCATCCGCTGCATGCAGATGGCCATGTCCACCGTTGACACTCCGATCGACTACCTGAACACCCACGGCACTTCGACTCCGGTCGGCGACGTCGCGGAGATGAAAGGTGTACGTGAAGTGTTCGGCGACAAGGCTCCGGCCATCAGCTCCACCAAGAGCCTGTCGGGTCACTCTCTGGGCGCCGCCGGCGTTCACGAAGCGATCTACTGCATGCTGATGATGGAAGGCAACTTCATGGCGGGTTCCGCCAACATCGACGAACTGGACCCGGAAGTGGCTGACATGCCGATCCTGACCAAGACTCGCGAAGACGCCACCATCAACACCGTGATGAGCAACAGCTTCGGCTTCGGCGGCACCAACGCCACGCTGGTACTGAAGCGCTGGCAGGGTAAGTAATACCCCGCCGCTTCACTGCACATAAAAACGCCCCGACTGGTTCGGGGCGTTTTTTTTATGCCTTTGCTTTTGCTTTTGTAGGAGCCAGGCTTGCCGGCGAAGGCGCACCCAAGGACGCCTTCGCCGGCAAGCCTGGCTCCTACAGGTACCGGTTTCAATCCGCCGTTTTCATCGTCGCGAACATGAAGCTTTTGTCATAAAACTCAACGCCCTGCGACCGAATGTCGCGTATTTGGCGGGCTGCAGGACTTTCTCTATTTTTGCAAAATTCCGTTACCAAACTCAGTCGTTTACTTAGCCAGCTAACCAAACATATAACAGAGTCCTGCACACGCCTTGCTGCAGATAACAGAGATTGGAGCTAGCAGATGACTGTAAAAGTAACTGAACGCGACGATTCACATAAATCCCATGAAGGTATAGCCGCCGGTATCCGGATCTGGGACGTGCACCAACAAGACATGCTGGTGGGGATGTTCCACTCCGAAACCGACGCCCACAGCTACAAGGCCGAACTGGAAAAACTGGAGCAGCAACGAGAGCTCCAATCCGCATAAGCAATGACAGCATTGAAAACGACAAACCCCGCCATACGCGGGGTTTGTCGTTGTTGCAGCCTTTAACGGCTCACCACATCAGATCGTCAGGGATCTGATAGGCCGCGTACGGATCGTCCTCGGTAGCGACTTCTTCGGTCTTGACGTTCAGCTGCACGATCCGCTGTGGATCGCGCTCCTGTATCTTCAGGGCCGCTTCACGCGGTATCACTTCGTAGCCGCCGGCATGGTGCACGATCGCCAGCGAACCGCTGCTGAGCTTGTTGCGCATCAGCGTGTTAACGGAGATCCGCTTGACCTTCTTGTCGTCAACGAAGTTGTAGTAATCCTCGGTCGTCAGCTTCGGCAGACGCGAGACTTCGATTAATTGCTTGACCTGGGCGGCGCGGGCCTTGGCTTCTGCCTTCTCCTGCTGCTGGCGGTTCAGCTCCTGGTCGCGCTTGACCTTCTCGGCCATGGCTTCCTGGGCGGCACGCTGCTGGGAGTCATCAAGTTCGATCTGACCTTTGTGGGCCAGACGCTGCTGCTTCTGCTTCTCTTTGCCGACCTGTTTGGCCTGCTTCTGGTTGACCAGCCCTGCTTTGAGCAACTGGTCGCGAAGGGAAATGCTCATGGTGCTTATTACTCACTTAGGCAACTGCTCAACCGCAGCTGGGCAAATTCTTTTCCTGACGTTTGGCTTCGCCCCACAAGGCGTCCAACTCTTCGAGGGTGCAATCTTCTATGGGACGGTGGGTATCGCGCAATGCCTGT
The DNA here is from genome assembly GCF_054898115.1 of Pseudomonas sp. MDT1-16. Taxonomy (NCBI): domain Bacteria; kingdom Pseudomonadati; phylum Pseudomonadota; class Gammaproteobacteria; order Pseudomonadales; family Pseudomonadaceae; genus Pseudomonas; species Pseudomonas sp. MDT1-16. The sequence goes on along the minus strand of NZ_CM142717.1, from coordinate 1,786,104 downwards.
TCGATAAAACGGAAGCGTCTTTCGAACTTGCTGTTGGCGCCACGCAGTGCAGTTTCCGGATCGACCTTGAGATGACGCGCCAGATTGACTACGGAAAACAACAGATCACCGACTTCATCGGCAATCGCTGCCGAGTCATTGTCGGCCATGGCTTCGAGTACTTCATCAAGCTCTTCGCGGACTTTATCCAGCACCGGCAAGGCGTCCGGCCAGTCGAAACCTACCTGCCCTGCACGCTTCTGCAACTTCGCGGAACGGGACAACGCCGGCAATGCGGCGGGTACGTCATCGAGCAAGGACAGTTGTTCAGGCGCGGATGATTTCTCGGCACGTTCTTCAGCCTTGATCTCTTCCCAGCGTTGCTTGACCTGCTCTTCACTCAACCGCGGAACATCCAGCGGCGCGTACAGATCACCGGTAGGAAACACGTGAGGATGACGACGGATCAACTTGCGGGTGATGCTGTCGATGACGCCGGCGAATTCGAAGCGCCCTTCTTCCCGGGCCAACTGGCTGTAATAAACCACCTGAAACAGTAAATCGCCCAACTCACCCTGCAAGTGATCGAAGTCACCGCGCTCGATGGCGTCGGCGACTTCGTAGGCTTCCTCAAGGGTGTGCGGGACGATGGTTTCGTAGGTTTGCTTGATGTCCCACGGGCAGCCGAACTGCGGGTCGCGCAGACGGCTCATCAGGTGCAGCAAGTCTTCAAGGCTGTACATCGGTTTCACGGCGTCCGGTTACGGCGGGTTTCGATAATGTTCGGCAACTGGGAAATCCGCCCCAGCAACCGCCCCAGTGCATCCAGGCCCGGAATCTCGATGGTCAGGGACATCAACGCGGTGTTGTCCTCTTTGTTCGAGCGGGTGTTCACCGCCAGCACGTTGATCCGCTCGTTGAGCAGCACTTGCGAGACGTCACGCAGCAAACCGGACCGGTCGTAGGCACGGATGATGATGTCCACCGGATAGGTGAGCACCGGCACTGGGCCCCAGCTGACCTGGATGATCCGCTCGGGCTCGCGCCCGCCCAGTTGCAGCACCGAGGCGCAGTCCTGACGGTGAATGCTCACGCCACGGCCCTGGGTGATGTAACCGACGATCGCATCCCCCGGCAGCGGCTGGCAGCAGCCGGCCATCTGGGTCATCAGGTTGCCGACGCCCTGGATCTGGATATCGCCGCGCTTGCCCGGTTTGTAGCCGGTGGCCTTGCGCGGGATCAGTTCCAGTTGCTCGTTGCCGCGTTCCGGTTCGACCAGTTGCTGCGCCAGATTGACCAGTTGTGCCAGGCGCAAATCGCCGGCACCGAGGGCGGCGAACATGTCCTCGGCGGTTTTCATGTTGGCCTTTTCGGCCAGCTTGTCGAAATCCACCGCTGGCAGACCGAGGCGATTGAGTTCGCGCTCGAGCAAGGTTTTGCCGGCCGCGACGTTCTGATCGCGCGCCTGCAATTTGAACCAGTGAACGATCTTCGCCCGTGCCCGCGAGGTGGTGATGTAACCCAGATTCGAGTTCAGCCAGTCGCGGCTCGGGGTGCCGTGCTTGCTGGTGATGATTTCGACCTGCTCACCCGTTTGCAGGCTGTAGTTGAGCGGCACGATGCGCCCGTTGATCTTCGCGCCGCGGCAGTTGTGACCGATTTCGGTGTGCACGCGGTAGGCAAAGTCCAGCGGCGTCGAGCCCTTCGGCAAGTCGATGGCGTGACCGTCCGGGGTGAAGATATAGACCCGGTCCGGCTCGATATCGACCCGCAACTGTTCCGCCAGGCCGCCGATGTCGCCGAGCTCTTCGTGCCACTCGAGGACCTGACGCAGCCAGGAGATTTTCTCTTCGTAGTGATTGGAACCGGATTTGACGTCGGTGCCCTTGTAGCGCCAGTGCGCACAAACGCCCAGCTCGGCTTCTTCGTGCATGGCGTGGGTGCGGATCTGCACTTCCAGCACCTTGCCCTCGGGGCCGATCACCGCAGTGTGCAGCGAGCGGTAGCCGTTCTCTTTCGGGTTGGCGATGTAGTCGTCGAATTCTTTCGGGATGTGCCGCCACAGGGTGTGGACGATACCGAGCGCGGTGTAGCAATCGCGCATCTCCGGCACCAGCACGCGAACGGCACGCACGTCGTAGATCTGGCTGAATTCCAGACCCTTGCGCTGCATTTTGCGCCAGATCGAATAGATGTGTTTGGCCCGGCCGCTGATGTCGGCATCGACGCCGGTGGCGGTCAGCTCATTCTTCAGCTGGCTCATCACGTCGGCGATGAAGCGCTCGCGATCCAGGCGCCGTTCATGAAGCAACTTGGCAATCTGCTTGTACTGGTCGGGCTCAAGGTAACGGAAGGACAAGTCCTCCAGCTCCCACTTGATGTGACCGATACCGAGACGGTGAGCCAAAGGCGCGTAGATATCGAAAACTTCGCGGGCGACGCGGTTGCGTTTTTCGTCATCGGCGGTTTTCACCGCACGGATCGCGCAGGTGCGTTCGGCCAGTTTGATCAGCGCAACGCGAACGTCGTCGACCATGGCGACCAGCATCTTGCGCAGGTTTTCGACCTGGCCCTGAGTGCCCAGCACCAGGGATTGACGGGGGCTGAGGCTGGCACTGATCGCCGCCATGCGCAACACGCCGTCGATGAGTTTGGCGACCACCGGACCGAACCGCTGGCTGATCGCCGGCAACTCAATCTGGCCTTCGCGCACGCCGCGATACAGGATCGCGGCAACCAACGAATCCTGATCGAGTTTGAGGTCGGCGAGAATTTCGGCGATCTCAAGGCCTGTGCGGAAACTCGAGGTCCCTTCGGACCATAGATTTTTCGCCGCATTGGCCTGTTGTTCAGACGCACGAGCGAACTCGCACGCTTCCTTCAAGGCTTCGCGATCCAGTGCCGGATCGACACTGACCGCGTGATCGAGCCAAGCCTCGAGATTGATACTGCCGTCGGTGTTGATCGGCTGGTGTGCTCTCACCTGTACCATCTTGCTTACCTTCCCTACGACGCAGATTCAATGCGTCAAATCGCTGACCTTTCGTTACCCGTGAACGCTCGCGGGGCTAATGCGAGCGCGGCACGGGCGGGCCAGTCGGACCAGACGAGCCGTCCTAGCTCGCTTCAAATAACGCCATGGCCTCGACATGTGCCGTCTGAGGAAACATATCGAGAATCCCGGCACGTTTTAACCGGTAGCCCTGCTTGATCAATTCGACCGTATCGCGCGCCAGCGTTGCCGGGTTGCACGACACGTACACCAACCGCTTGGCGCCCAGGGAGGACAGCTTGCGCACAACCTCGAAAGCACCGTCACGTGGTGGGTCCAAGAGTACCGCACAAAAGCCTTCGCGCGCCCATTCGGCATCGGTCAAAGGCTGGGATAAATCGGCCTGAAAAAACTTTACGTTATTCAGATTATTGCTAGCAGCGTTTGCAGCGGCACGCTCGACCATCGCCTGCACACCTTCCACCGCCACCACTTCACGAACGGCCTTGGCCAGCGGCAGTGCAAAGTTACCCAAACCACAAAAAAGATCCAGAACCCGCTCATCCGACACAGGCTTGAGCCAGTCCAGCGCCTGGGCGACCATCGCTTCGTTGACCCCGGCGTTGACCTGAATGAAATCCCCCGGCCGCCAGGCCAGGTTCAAGTCCCACTGTTCAAGTCGATAACCCAGCGCCTGGCCAGCCTCGACCGGTTGCGGTTCGCCGTCACCGTGCAGCCACAGTTGGGCTTCATGGAAGGCGCAGAAATCCTTGAGGATCGTCATGTCGGCGTCGGACAGCGGCGCCATGTGCCGCAGCAAAACGGCCAGCTTTGATCCGGCAAATAATTCCACATGCCCCAGCGTTTGAGGTTTGCTCAAGCGCCGCAACATTTCCGGCAAGCGGGTCATGATCGGCTGCAAGGGCTGTACCAGCACCGTGCATTCGTTGATCGCAACGATGTCCTGACTGCCTGCCGCGCGGAAACCGACTTCGAGTTTTTTCGCTTTCATGTCCCAGCGCACCGCCACTCGGGCGCGACGACGGTAACCGAATTCCGGACCGCTCAACGGCGCGGCCCATTCTTCGGGTACGACACCGGCAACCTTCGACAACTGCTCGGCGAGCATGCGCTGTTTCAGGGCGAGTTGTTCGTTGTGCGGCAGATGTTGCACGCTGCAACCACCACAGCGACCGGCATGCGGGCACGGTGCCGGGCGGCGCAGTTCGCTGGCCAGGAAGACGCGCTCGGTGCGCGCCTCGACCACTTTGCCGTGGGCGCCCAACACACGTGCTTCGACTTCTTCACCGGCCAATGCGCCGATGACGAACCAGGTGCGACCTTCAAAAAAAGCGATACCGCGACCGTCATTGGCCAGACGCTCGATGCTCAAACGCTGCTTTTTACCCGTCGGGATTTGCGGGGCCTTGCTGCCGCCCGTGGGTTGGAAGCGCAGGCCTCTCTCTTGCTTGGCCATCAGTTGGGCGCGTCGAAAATGCCGGTCGACAAATAACGGTCGCCTCGGTCGCAGATGATCGCGACGATCACCGCGTTTTCAACTTCCTGGGACAGGCGCAGCATGGCTGCCACGGCACCGCCCGAGGACACGCCGCAGAAGATGCCTTCTTCGCGGGCCAGGCGACGGGTCACGTCTTCGGCTTCGCTTTGCGCCATGTCGACGATCCGGTCCACGCGCTCGGCCTGGTAGATCTTCGGCAGGTATTCCTGCGGCCAGCGACGGATGCCTGGAATCGCCGAGCCTTCCATCGGTTGCAGACCGATGATCTGCACGCTCTCGTTCTGCTCTTTCAAGTAGCGCGAGACGCCCATAATGGTGCCGGTGGTGCCCATCGAACTGACGAAATGCGTGATAGTACCTTCGGTCTGACGCCAGATTTCCGGGCCGGTGGTGGTGTAGTGCGCTTCGGGGTTGTCGCCGTTGGCGAACTGATCCAGCACCTTGCCGCGGCCTTCCGCTTCCATTCGCTGGGCGAGGTCGCGGGCGCCTTCCATGCCCTCTTCCTGAGTGACCAGAATCAGCTCGGCGCCATAAGCCGTCATGGCGGCTTTACGTTCGGCGCTGGAGTTGTCCGGCATGATCAGGATCATCTTGTAACCCTTGATCGCGGCGGCCATCGCCAGCGCAATCCCGGTGTTACCCGAGGTCGCTTCGATCAGCGTATCGCCGGCGTGGATCTGCCCGCGCAACTCGGCGCGAGTGATCATCGACAACGCCGGCCGGTCCTTGACCGAACCCGCCGGGTTATTCCCTTCGAGCTTGAGCAAAAGGGTATTGCTGGTGGCGCCAGGCAGGCGCTGCAAACGGACCAGCGGGGTGTTGCCGACGCAATCGGCGATGGTTGGGTACTGCAAGGTCATGGCGTATTCGCAATCCAGACTGCGGGGGCGCCTATCATACCGGCAAACGTCGGCAGGCCATATCACGCAAAGTGCGGTGCTTATGGTTTATGGGAATAAGGTCGGATTTCTATCGGGGGCAGGCGTGCTGAAGGACTTGTCGGAGCTATCGCGACCGGCGCAGTCGGAGGATTTATCTTGGGACCAGCAGGTTTAGGAGCGGGTCAAATAGCAGCATCAACCGCTGTTGGCGCCCATATTGGTTACTACAGCGGAATGCTAGGCGGCCAGGTTCAAAATGCTTTCACAGCAGGGACAAATTACAACTAATCCTTCAACACAAAAGACAAAATCGTAGTTACGGCATACAGCTAATACAGCCAGTCTTTCGTTGGCAGAATTGGATGCAGTTTCAGCAGGGAGAGCTTCATCGTGTGCACGCGCAAATTGAGTTCGAACGCGCGGAGCAGGACTTGCTGCTGCGTGTTGTTCAAGCCTACTTTGAGATCCTAAATGCAACTGACGTACTTGAGGCGGTTCGAGATCTGCGCACCGTGGATACAGAGCAATTGGCGAGCGCCAAAAAAATGTTTGAAATTGGCAACGTCAGCATTATCGATGTACATGAGGCTCAAGCCAGTTTTGATCGAAGTACGGCGCAGTTTATCAAAGCTAGCAGTGATCTTGATCTAGCTCAATTCGCTTTAGTTCGAATCACTGGGCAGAATCCCAGCGCACTGAAAGGCTTCCACGACAGCGTGGCTCTTTCACCTCCGCAACCACTTGAGCTTGCCACATGGGTAGCGGCGGCTCGGCGGGATAATCTTGGCGTGCAAACTCAAGAGCTACTCCTAGATATCGCCGGTAGCGAAGTACATATCCGAAAAGCAGAACATTTTCCGACTGTTGATCTGGTAATCGGTCAAAACATGCAGCAAAACCCGAATGCCAATATCAATCGTACCGACTCATCTAGTATCGGGCTGCGTTTGAACATACCACTTTATAGCGGGGGCAAAATTGGCTCTGCTACTCGGCAAGCGATGGCAATGCAGGAAAAAACCGAGTTTGAATTGGAGGATGCACGCCGCGCTGCTGTGTTCGCAGCCAGACAGGCTTGGTCGGGTGTGGTGGATGGAATGGCGCAGGTTAATGCACTTGAGGCTGCGAAGTCGTCCGCACATTCGGCACTGGCCTCCAATACCATCGGCTACAAAGTAGGAATGCGAGTAGGTATCGATGTGTTGGAGGCTCAAGGGAAATTGAGTGACATCATTCAACAGTTATCTCGCGCACGTTATGACACCCTGCTGGCTCAGCTACAGCTTAAGGCCACAGTCGGGGCCTTAAGTGAAGCCGATATTATTGAAGTCAACGCGTTATTGAGTGGTTAAATCTCGCGCTTCGAACACAATTCCTGCACATACACAGGAAGAACTCACGCTCTTCCGAGCGTTGACTCTGGCTGAAAAATGATCAAGTTGTGCGACTAGGATAATTGTCGCACCAGTGGGGCGACTTTCTCTGACGGTTTTTGGTCCAGGGCAATAGTGTCAGCAGCGCTGACACTATTGCCGATTGGGTGACGCTGAGTCCGATATGTGCGCCTTTGAACGGAGTTTGCTCTGGGTAAAAATGATCAGGTTGTGCGACCAGGGAATTGTCTCACCAGTGGTGAGACTTTTTCGTGATGGTGACCGGAGGGCCTCATCGCAAGCAAGCTCGCTCCCACATGGGGATCGGGGTGATCACACCATTTGTGGCCGACACACCTCCACTGTGGGAGCGAGCTTGCTCGCGATAGCGTCATCACTCACACCATCAATATCAGCCACCAACCGCATATTCAACCGCAACCCGGTCTCAGTGTTCTCAGCCCACAAACTCCCGCCCTGCCGCTGCACCGCATTCCTCGCAATGCTCAACCCCAAGCCAAATCCACCATCCCCCGGCCGCGAACCGTCGAGCCGAATGAACGGACAGAAGATCCGTTCAAGATCTGTCTCTGCCACCCCACCGCCCTCATCCTCCAACCACAAATGCCAGAAATCGCCATCACGCTGCCCACCCAGACGCACAACGCCGCCCTGCGGTGAATGACGAATGGCATTGCGCAGGGTGTTTTCCAGCGCCTGGGCCAACGTATTGAGATTGCCGCGCACCCAGCAGGACGCATCCACCGCACACTGCAACTGGCTCGCCGGCCAGTCACTTTCATAGCAGGCATTTTCCGTAAGCATCTCCCACAACGCCTGGATCTGGATGGCTTCGTCGGGCAATGGTGCGCGCTCGGTGTCGAGCCAGGCCAGTTGCAGGGTGTCCTCCACCAGCCGTTGCATGCCATCGACCTCTCGACCAATGCGTTCACGCAACTGCGTCAACCCCTGCTCGCTTTCGCTGGCCACCCGCAGACGGCTCAGTGGCGTGCGCAATTCGTGGGACAGGTCGCGCAGCAGTTGTTGTTGCAGGGCCACTGTGCTTTGCAGGCGCTCGGACATGTGATCGAAGGCCTGCCCCAGTTCACCCAACTCATCCGAGCGGTTGGTGGTTTGGCTCGACAGGCGCACGCTCAACTGGTCGGCACGCCAGGCATTGGCCTGTTCTCGCAGACTGTTCAACGGCACGACCAGCAACCGATACAGACCGACGCACAACAGTAAGGTGAACAGTCCGGGAATCACGCCGTTGGTGATCACCCGCCAGAACACCCGGTAGCGGCCGGGCATAAAACGCTGGGGCAGTTCGATGACCAGACTGCCGGCGGACGGATCGTTGGGAAAAGGCACGCGCAGCCACGGTCGGCCTTTGCTGTGGCGACTTGTCGGCCAGTCCAGGCCGCGCAAAAAGGTCAGGCGCTGGATTTCTTTTTCCGTCAGCGGGTAACTGCTCAATGACTGCAAATCGCCGCCAATCACACCGACCCAAGCCGACTCGCGATGGCCGATACTCTGCAACCAGGCATCGACGTCTGCACTCTGGCGCTTATTCCACGCCTGCTCGGCCTCGGCGGCGTAGCGGGTCAGCGTGTCCCGGGCCTCGTTGGACAGGAACAGGTTTTTCTGTTCCATGTAGCGGCCCCAGGACCAACTGAGCCAGATCATCAGCAGACAGAACGCCACCAACAAACAGGCCAGCTTCCAGAACAGCGAATGCCTGCCTGGCAAGTCAGACCATTTCATCGACAGCACTCAATACGTAACCCTTGCCCCAGACCGTGCGCACTTCCCGCTCGGTATAACCGATGGCTTTGAGCTTGCGACGGATCTGGCTGATGTGCATGTCGAGGCTGCGGTCATGGGGCGCATAACCACGCTGCAAGACATGTTGATAAAGGAAGGCTTTGCTCAGGACTTCATCGCCGTTGCAGTTCAGCGTTTCCAGCAACCGGTACTCGCTGCGGGTCAGGCCGGCAACGTGTTCGCCATAAAAGACATCACAGCGTTCATCGTCGAAACTCAGGCTGCCCGTCGACGGGGCAAACGGTGCCGGCGCTGGCCGGCGGTCGAGCGCAACCCGCCGCAGGATCGCTTCGATGCGCACCCGCAACTCAACCATGCTGAAGGGTTTGGGCAGGTAATCATCGGCGCCTAGTCGAAAGCCGCTGATGCGATCTGCCTCGGCACCGAGCGCCGACATCAGCACCACCGGGGTGGAATGGCTCTGGCGCAACTGTGTCAGCACGTTCAGCCCGTCCAGGCCCGGCAGCAGAATATCCATCAACACCAGATCGAAGGCTTGCTGGCGGGCGATGGTCAGACCTTCCTGACCGTTCTGGCACCAGGTCACCTGAAAACCGCAACGTCCCAAGTGCTCATGAACATAAGCACCGAGCACGAGGTCGTCTTCGATGGAAAGAATTCGGGGGTGGGCAACAGAGATGGGAGTCATGAGTATCTGCAAATAATTCTCAGTTGGCGATTATTCAAGATTGCCTCGCGGTGGGCAACCCAAGCTTTGCCCATGACGTAAAAGTGGCGATCGAGCCGACGAATGCCGACATCAATTTTACGAAGATTGCCCGCCTGCAAATCGCTACACTGCGCAAGTGGCGCGTGCCGGACGTACGTGCAGGTCATTAAATAGCTGGATGCAGGAGAGATGCGTGCTCAAGAAACTGGGAATTAAAGGCCGCGTGCTATTGCTGACCCTGTTGCCGACCAGCCTGATGGCATTGATTCTGGGCGGCTATTTCACCTGGATGCAGCAATCCGACCTGCAAACCCAGCTCATGCAGCGTGGCGAGATGATCGCCGAACAACTGGCGCCTCTGGTGGCCCCAGCCATGGGCGACAAGAACACCGACCTGCTGGAACGCATTGCCACCCAATCCCTCGAACAAACAGACGTGCGCGCCGTTTCGTTCCTCGCGCCCGACCGCTCCCTGTTGGCCCATGCCGGCCCGACCATGCTCAATCAGGCGCCGGTCGGCAACAGTTCGCAGATGCTGCGCCGCAGCGGTAATGACGCGACGCGTTACTTGCTGCCGGTGTTTGGCAAGCACCGCAATCTGGCCGGTGACGTGATTCCCGATGAAGCCGACCGCCTGCTGGGTTGGGTCGAACTCGAACTGTCCCACACCGGCATGCTGCTGCGCGGTTACCGCAGCCTGTTCGCCAGCCTGCTGTTGATCGGCGCAGGCCTGGCCGGTGCGGCACTGCTGGCGTTGCGTATGGGCCGGACCATCAATCGGCCGCTGAGCCAGATCAAGCAAGCGGTGGCGCAACTCAAGGACGGTCATCTGGAAACCCGTCTGCCGCCCCTCGGCAGCCAGGAGCTGGATGAACTGGCGTCCGGCATCAACCGCATGGCCGGCACCCTGCAGAATGCGCAGGAAGAATTGCAGCACAGCATCGACCAAGCCACCGAAGACGTGCGCCAGAACCTGGAAACCATCGAGATCCAGAACATCGAACTGGACCTGGCGCGCAAGGAAGCCCTTGAAGCGAGCCGGATCAAATCCGAGTTCCTGGCCAACATGAGCCATGAAATCCGTACGCCGCTCAACGGCATTCTCGGCTTCACGCACCTGCTGCAAAAAAGCGAGCTGACCCCGCGCCAGCTCGACTATCTGGGCACCATCGAAAAATCCGCCGACAGCCTGTTGGGGATCATCAACGAGATTCTCGACTTCTCGAAAATCGAGGCCGGCAAACTGGTGCTCGACCATATTCCGTTTAACTTGCGCGACCTGCTCCAGGACACGCTGACCATCCTCGCCCCGGCCGCCCACGCCAAGCAGCTGGAGCTGGTGAGCCTGGTTTATCGCGATACGCCGTTGTCGCTGGTGGGTGATCCGCTGCGGCTCAAGCAAATCCTGACCAACCTTGTCAGCAACGCGATCAAGTTCACCCGAGAAGGCACCATCGTCGCCCGGGCCATGCTCGAAGAAGAGCATGAAGACAGCGTGCAACTGCGCATCAGCATTCAGGACACCGGCATCGGGCTGTCGAACCAGGACGTGCGCGCCTTGTTTCAGGCCTTCAGTCAGGCCGACAATTCGCTGTCCCGGCAACCGGGCGGCACCGGTCTGGGGCTGGTGATTTCCAAACGCCTGATCGAACAAATGGGCGGCGAGATCGGTGTCGACAGTACGCCTGGCGAAGGTTCGGAATTCTGGATCAGCCTGAGCCTGCCCAAAACCCGCGACGACGCCGAAGACCTGCCCGGTCCGCCGTTGCTCGGGCGCCGGGTGGCGGTACTGGAAAATCACGAACTGGCCCGTCAGGCATTGCAACATCAACTGGAAGACTGCGGCCTCGAAGTCACCCCGTTCAATACCCTGGAAAGCCTGGCCAATGGCGTGACCAGCGCGCATCAGACCGATCAGGCGATCGACCTGGCGGTGCTCGGCATCACCAGCAATGACATGCCTCCGGAGCGCCTCAACCAGCACATCTGGGACCTCGAACACTTGGGCTGCAAGGTGCTGGTGTTATGCCCGACCACCGAACAGACGCTGTTCCACCTCTCGGTGCCCAACCCGCACAGCCAGCTCCAGGCCAAACCGGCCTGCACCCGCAAGCTGCGGCGGGCCTTGTCCGACCTGATCAACCCGCGTCAGCACCGCAGCGAACCCGACGAACCGTTGTCCAGCCGTGCGCCAAAGGTGCTTTGCGTCGACGACAACCCGGCCAACCTGCTGCTGGTGCAAACCCTGCTCGAAGACATGGGCGCCAAAGTACTCGCGGTGGAAAGCGGTTACGCGGCAGTCAAAGCGGTGCAGACCGAAACCTTCGATCTGGTGCTGATGGACGTTCAGATGCCCGGCATGGACGGGCGTCAAAGCACCGAAGCGATTCGCCAGTGGGAAAATGAACGGCATTGCACGCCGCTGCCGATCGTTGCCCTCACCGCCCACGCCATGGCCAACGAAAAACGCGCGTTGCTGCAAAGCGGTATGGACGACTACCTGACCAAACCGATCAGCGAACGGCAACTGGCCCAAGTGGTGCTGAAGTGGACCGGCCTGGCGCTGCGCAATCATGGGCCGGAACGCTCCAGCGACAGCCACGGGGGCGGTCATGAGTTGCAGGTGCTCGATCACGAGGAAGGTTTGCGCCTGGCGGCCGGCAAGGCTGATCTCGCGGCGGACATGCTGGCGATGCTGCTGGCGTCGCTGGAAGCCGACCGCGAGGCGATTCGCTTCGCCCGGGAAAACAACGACCAGAACGCCCTGATCGAGCGAGTCCATCGCCTGCATGGCGCGACACGCTATTGCGGCGTCCCGCAACTGCGCGCCGCCTGCCAGCGCAGCGAAACCCTGCTCAAGCAACAGGACCCGAAAGCCCCCAGCGCGCTGGAAGACCTCGACCGGGCCATCAATCGCCTGGCCGCCCATGCCCGAATAAACGCTTGATGCAGCGCAATGACGCCGAACACCATCAGCGCTAAGCTCACCGGCCCCTGTAGCAGCTGCCGAAGGCTGCGTCCGGCGGCGAAGCCGTCGTAAATCCGGTAACCGCGGTTTACCTGAAAGATCTCAGTGTCTGATTTTACGACGACTGCGGTCGAGCGTGACCCCGGACCGAACGCAGGCTTCGCCAGCTGCTACATAAAGCGTGACCGAGTCAGTTGGAGGACCGCATGCGCACGATTCTTTTCAGCAGCCAGACCTACGACCGCGACAGTTTTCTCAGTGCCGAGCTACCGGCCGGCATCGAGCTGCACTTTCAATCGGCGCGACTGTGCCTCGATACGGTGGCGCTGGCGGAGTATCACGAGGTGGTCTGCGCCTTCATTAACGACGACCTCAGCGCACCGGTGCTCGAACGCCTGGCCGCCGGCGGCACTCGCCTGATCGCCTTGCGCTCGGCCGGTTACAACCATGTCGACCTGGCGGTGGCGAAGCTTCTGGGATTGTCGATTGTGCGCGTCCCGGCCTACTCGCCCCACGCGGTGGCGGAACATGCAGTGGCGCTGATCCTGGCGCTCAACCGACGTCTGCACCGCGCCTACAACCGCACGCGCGAAGGAGATTTCACCCTGCACGGGTTGACCGGCTTCGACTTGGTGGGCAAGACCGTCGGCGTAGTCGGCACCGGACAAATCGGCGCGACCTTCGCGAAGATCATGAACGGCTTTGGCTGCCAATTGCTGGCCTACGACCCCTTCCCCAACCCACAAGTCGAAGCCCTCGGTGCTCGTTACCTGAGCCTGCCGCAACTGCTGGCCGAGTCGCAGATCATCAGCCTGCACTGCCCGCTCAACGAGCAGAGCAAACACTTGATCAATCGCGAGTCACTGGCGCACATGCAGCCCGGCGCGATGCTGATCAACACCGGACGCGGTGGTCTGGTGGACACGCCGGCACTGATCGACGCGTTGAAGGACGGTCAACTGGGTTATCTGGGGCTGGATGTGTATGAAGAGGAGGCGCAGCTGTTCTTCGAGGACCGTTCCGACCTGCCGCTGCAGGACGATGTGCTGGCGCGGCTGCTGACCTTTCCGAACGTGATCGTCACCGCTCACCAGGCCTTCCTGACCCGCGAAGCGCTGGGCACGATTGCCGCGACCACCCTGCAGAACATCGCGGCCTGGGCGGCGGGCGCGCCAGTGAACCTGGTGAAGGCTGACTGAACCAGATCGAAGGTCATATGCCCGCGCCATACTGCGCTGATGTCCGTGCTAGCATGCCGCGCATACTTGGAGGACCCATGGTCGAACACGATTTCCGCTACAGCCTGATGAACCCGCAACACACCCTCACCGAATGCCGCGCCCTTGTGCCGGGGCGTTATCAAGTCACCGGTAACGGCGGCTCGATTCGTAATAACGACGTGTTGGTAGTGACCCTCAAGGGTGCCAAGGACTTGTCCATGCGCCTGACCGTCGAAACGGTTCGCCACCTGATCAACCCGCCCGGCCAATGGGTCGCGGTGGCCAGTGGTCCGGTGTTCGGAGAACTGGCGATTCACACCTGGAAAGTCAACTGCGACAGCTGCGCCAAAGAGCTGAGCTTCGAGTTCGCGGTCGACGCCAAGCTGGGCAACAAGGCTGAAAAGCCTGCTGCCACTGCACGGATCGCTGAGTTGGGTTGGACCACCGCCGCCGAGAAGCACCTGTGCCCGAAATGCCAGGAGCCCGCGTGATGAAACGCCTTGCTCTGACCGCGATGGTTGGCGCCAGCCTGCTGGGCTGCGCCGCCGAGCCGGTTCAATTGCAACAGAACCGCAGCTACATTCTGGAATGGATCGGCGAACGTCCGTTGATGGACTACAGCCATTTGACTGTCACCCTCGATGAAGACGGTCGGGCCTATGGCAACGGCGGCTGCAATCACTGGTTCGCGCCGTACACCCTGGAAGGCGACAAGCTGAGCTTCGGTAAAGTCGGCAGCACCCGCAAACTGTGTGCGCCGGCGTTGATGGAGCAGGAAAAGCGTTTCCTCCAGGCGTTGGAAAACGTTCAGCGTTGGGACGTCTCGCCGATCGCGCAGATGCGTTTCTGGCCGGCGCAAGGGAAGCCGTTGCGTTGGTGGCTTGAAGAAGGTTGATTCTCCCGCACCGATCGTTCCGACGCTCCGCGTGGGAACGATCAGCGTACGATCGTCACGGTCAGTTCGTCGCCTGCAACGCCTCCAACTTCGCCATCACCCCCGCCGCCGTCTGCTCACCCATCAGCTGTTCCCTTACCTTGCCTTTGTTATCGATGATGTAAGTCACCGGCAACGCCTCACTGCGCGGCAATTCAAAAAGCTCCGCCGGATCCGCAGCCAGTACGGTGAACTTGATCCCCAGCTTCTCGCTGGCGCTTTTCAGCTCTTCACCCTGCACGTTGTCGAAGTTGACCCCGAACACCCCAATCTTCCTGTCCTTGAGTTGATCGGCCAAGGTGTTCAATTCGGGGATCTCGGTTCGGCACGGCCCGCACCATTCAGCCCAGTAATTGAGCACCAGCCATTGTTTGTCCAAACGTTCGGCGGCGACTTTCTGGCCGTTCTGGTCGACGCCATAGTCGTTACCGCAGCCCCCCAGCATCAACGTGCCCATGATCGCCAATGCCGCTGCCAGTCGCCTAGTCATGTCGTGATCCTTGTTGAAAATTGAATGCGTCTGCGACCCATCGCCTACCAAGGTTCTGGATTACGCGCTGCACAGTTAGAATAGCCGTCACTTTACGCAAGATGCGAACCGCACATGACCGATCTGACGCTTTATCACAACCCGCGCTGCTCGAAATCCCGCGGTGCGCTCGAACTGCTCGAAGCTCGTGGCCTGACCCCGACGGTGGTCCGCTACCTGGACACCCCGCTGGACGCCGCGCAAATCCAGAGCCTGCTGACCAAGCTGGGCATCAGCGCCCGGCAACTGCTGCGTACCGGTGAGGACGAGTACAAAACCCTCAACCTGGCCGACAGCAGCCTCAGCGAGGCGCAATTGATTGCCGCCATCGCCGCCAACCCGAAACTCATGGAGCGCCCGATTCTCGAAGTCGGCGACAAAGCCATCATCGGCCGGCCGCCGGAGAATGTGCTGGAGTTGCTGCCGTGAGTGCGCCGTACATTCTGGTTCTGTATTACAGCCGCAGCGGCTCGACCAATGAAATGGCCCGACAGATTGCCCGGGGCGTCGAGCAATCCGGGATGGAAGCGCGCCTGCGCACGGTGCCGCCGATTTCCACCGAGTGCGAAGCCGTCTCGCCGGACATCCCCGACGAAGGCGCGCTGTACGCCAGCCTCGACGACTTGAAGAACTGCGCGGGCCTGGCCCTCGGCAGCCCGACCCGCTTCGGCAACATGGCGGCGCCGCTCAAGTACTTTCTCGACGGCACCAGCAACCTGTGGCTGACCGGCGCTTTGGTGGGCAAACCGGCCGGGGTTTTCACCTCCACCGCGAGCCTGCACGGTGGCCAGGAAACCACGCTGCTGTCGATGATGCTGCCATTGCTGCACCACGGCATGCTGATCACCGGCCTGCCGTACAGCGAATCGGCCTTGCTGGAAACCCGTGGCGGCGGCACGCCTTACGGCGCCAGCCATCACGCCGGGGCCGATGGCAGACTCGGTTTGAATGAGCATGAAGTCGCGCTGTGCCGGGCCCTGGGCCTGCGCTTGGCCAAGACCGCACAGAAACTGGAGCGCTAACGTGGCCAAGAAGCCGAAGATTCTGCCCTCCATCGAATGGCTCGAACCCAGGGTTCGAGCGATGCGCGTCATCAGCCTGCTGTGCTTTTTCGGTCTGGTGGGGCTGCTTTGCGCCTACTACCTGGTGGTCGCCGACCTGCACGGCGCAAGGCCGTGGGTGATTCTGCTGATCGAACTGGTGCCGCTGCTGTTGCTGGCGCCGGGGATGATTGTCGGCAGCGCGCGCGGGCATTCATGGATGTGTTTTGTGGTGAACCTGTATTTCATCAAGGGCGCACTGGCGGCGTATGACCCGAACCGGCAGTTGTTTGGTTTGCTGGAGATGGGTGCGAGCCTGGCGGTATTCTGCTCGGCGCTGCTGTATGTGCGGTGGCGGTTTCAGTTGAACCGCAAGTTGGCGGGTGAAGGCGAAACCTCCGCCGCCTGACGGCCCCCACAGTGATCGTTCCCACGCTCTGCGTGGGAATGCATCAAGTGACGCTCCGCGTCACAGGGACGCGGAGCGTCCCGGGCGGCATTCCCACGCAGAGCGTGGGAACGATCATCTTCGTCAATGATTCACTGTGTACGCCAGCATCATCGAAATCTGGCTCATCGGCCGCCCACCACTCTCTTCATGCCACTGATTGAACACGCCCTGCACCGTGGCCAGATCCCGCAGGCTGGTCGGCACCTTGTCGACGATCTTCTGCGCATTCAACGCCGCGACCACGTCGTAGCTCGGCACAAACGTATCCTTGCCCACCATCCGCAAGAATCGCGGTGCCGACAACCCGCCCAATTGATGACCGCGCTTTTTCAGGTAGGTCCACAACCCAACGATATCCGTGACCGGCCAATCGGCGATCAACGCGCCGAAACTGCCCCTCTCATGTGCCTCGTCCAGGATGAACTGCGCATTGCGCGGCACGCTCTTGAGCTTGCCCAGATGGCGAATGATCCGCGCGTCCTGCATCAAGCGCTCAAGATGTTCGGCACTCATCAGCACGACTTTTTCCGGGTCGAACTTGAAGAACACTTCTTCGAACGCTGGCCATTTGGCGTCCACCAAACTGTGCTTGAGCCCGGCGCGGAACACGCGCAGCGCCATGGTCGAGAGGTAGCGGTCGTCGCTGATCTTGCGTAGTTGCGTCGGGGTTTTCGGAACGGGCAGATGGGCTTCCAGTTCAGCCGCTGAACCGAAGCGGTTCAGACAGTATTCGTGCAGCCACTTGTAATCGCGCATGCCCTCTCCCAAGGTTTGATTAGAGATTCACAACATTGACGAAGCGCGATGCCGCGGTTTCGTCGATACGCAGGCTGGTGAAGTCGAACAGATTGCGGTCCGCGAGTTGTGACGGGATCACGTTCTGCAAGCTGCGGAAAATGCTTTCGGTGCGGCCCGGGGTTTTGCGCTCCCACTCCTGAAGCATGTCCTTGACCACCTGCCGTTGCAGGTTTTCCTGAGAACCACAGAGGTTGCACGGGATGATCGGGAATTGCTTGAAGTCCGAGTAGGCCTGGATGTCTTTTTCGTTGCAGTAAGCCAGCGGGCGGATCACCACGTTGCGGCCATCGTCGGCCCGCAGCTTCGGCGGCATGGCTTTGAGCGAACCATTGAAGAACATGTTCAGGAAAAAAGTCTCGACGATGTCGTCGCGGTGATGACCGAGGGCCATTTTGGTCGCGCCGATTTCGTCGGCGAAGGTGTAGAGCGTG
Organism: Pseudomonas sp. MDT1-16; assembly: GCF_054898115.1. NCBI lineage: Bacteria > Pseudomonadati > Pseudomonadota > Gammaproteobacteria > Pseudomonadales > Pseudomonadaceae > Pseudomonas > Pseudomonas sp. MDT1-16. Next base: position 1,768,495 of record NZ_CM142717.1, on the reverse strand, counting down.
CCGCGACGCAGGCGCGAGCACAGCGAACAGGTGGTCTTGCCTTCCGGGATCAGCTCCTTGACCACCGAATAGGTGTCTTTCTCGACGATGTGGTATTCGATGCCCAGCGCTTTGAGGTAGGCCGGCAACACGAGCTCAGGGAAACCCGGCTGCTTCTGGTCCATGTTCACGGCCACGATCTCGAACTTGATCGGAGCGACCTTCTGAAAGTGCATCAGCACGTCGAGCAGGGTGTAGCTGTCCTTGCCACCGGACAGGCAGACCATGACCTTGTCGCCGTCTTCAATCATGTTGAAATCGGCAACCGCCTCACCGGCCTGGCGGCGAAGGCGCTTTTGCAGTTTGTTCTGGTTGACCGTAAGAGTGCCCATGACGCGAAATCCGTGAGGTGTGACGAAAGGTCGGCATTTTACGCAAAAACGCTTCGGGGGCGAAGAGCCTCCAAGCGACAGACCCTGCGGCGATTAACAGGCGTGTTTACAGCGCAATTTGCTCTAACACCCTACAACCCGCGCCGTGAAGACCTTTCTATACTGCGACATAAGGTCACACACATATCCAGACCTTTCCTTACTCGGCCACTTTGGCCCGTAGGCGCTCCACTGGGGGGCGACGGTAAAAACAAGAGGAGTGACTGGCATGATCCATCACGTAGTGGGGCTCTTCACCCACCCTGACCAAGAATGGAAAGAGATCCGTGGCGACCAGGAGGAAAGCATCAGCCACATGTATCTCACCCACACCCTGATACTGGCGGCGATCCCCGCAGTGTCGGCGTTTATCGGCACCACTCAGGTCGGCTGGGTCATCGGCAGTCGAGCGCCGGTGATGCTGACGGTGGAGAGTGCGCTATGGATGACGGTCATGTCATACCTGGCGATGCTCGGCGGTGTTGCGGTCATGGGCGCGTTCATCCACTGGATGGCTCGCACCTATGACGCCAACCCGAGCCTGGCACGCTGCGTTGCCTTTGCGACCTACACCGCAACACCGCTGTTCGTCGGCGGTCTGGCGGCGCTGTACCCACATATGTGGCTGGGGATGATCGTCGGCACCGCGGCCATCTGTTACACGGTGTACCTGCTGTATGTGGGGCTACCCACTTTCATGAACATTCCATCAGACGAGGGATTTCTGTTTTCAAGTTCGGTGCTCGCGGTAGGCCTGGTGGTGCTGGTGGCCATCATGGCGTTCACAGTGATTGTCTGGGGACTCGGCGTGGGGCCGGTCTATACAAATTAGTTACACATCACCCAAAAAACTAGATCTGCCAACACAGGCCGCCGCAAGGCGGCCTTCTACTCTCTAAGAAAGAGCAGGAAGCGACGACCATTCGGCGCCTGAGCGATTCGCAAGCCCCGAGGGTTGCGGCATACTCGACGTCTCTGGAGATCCATCAAGCATGCCCGAGCAACTCAATACCCGCATCGAAGACTGTTACCAACTCGCTGAATCCTTTTTCAAACGACCTTTCAAACGCCCCGTGGTGAGCCTCAAGCTGCGCGGTCAAAAAGCCGGTGTCGCGCATTTGCACGAGAACCTGCTGCGCTTCAATCCGCAGCTGTACCGGGAAAACACCGAGGACTTCCTCAAGCAAACCGTGGCCCACGAGGTCGCGCACCTGATCGCCCATCAACTGTTCGGCGACTGCATTGCGCCCCACGGTGAAGAGTGGCAACTGATCATGCGCGGCGTATACGAACTGCCGCCCAATCGCTGCCACACCTACGACGTCAAACGCCGCAGCGTGACCCGCTACATCTACAAATGCCCGTGCGCGGGCAGTGATTTCCCGTTTTCGGCTCAGCGCCATGGCTTGGTAAGGCAGGGGCGGCGGTATTTGTGTCGGCGCTGTCGGAGTACGTTGGTGTTCAGCGGGGAGATGCGGGTCGAGTAGTTAGATTTTCACTGTTTTTGAGGACGCCTTCGCGGGCAAGCCTCGCTCCTACGGTCTTGCATTGCCCCGTAGGAGCGAGGCTTTCCCGCGAAGAGGCCAGTACAGCCGCTAGAGAATCACCTTGGCACGCCGCAACGCTTCGATGCGCTCAGCGCTAAACCCCAACTCCCCCAACACCTGATCGGTATGCTGCCCCAGCGTCGCGCCGACAAACCGTGGCTCAGGCAACCCCTCTGAAAACTTCAAAGGACACGCCATCTGCGCCTGACTCGTCCCATCCCCGCGCGGCACTTCAGTCACCCGTTCCCGCGCCTTAAACTGCGGATGCCGCACCGCCTCGCCCAGGCTCAACACCGGCTCCACACACGCATCGACGCCGGCAAACAGCTCGCACAACTCGGCAAAGTCATGTTTCTCGAATTCAACCTTCAACGCATTCTTCAGCGCCTGTTGCTCGGCGGGTTTGGGTGACAGGCCCTGGGCTGCCAGCTCCGGCCGACCCAACGCCGTGCAGAGTTGCTGCATGAACGCCGGCTCCAGACTGCCCACCGACAACCAACGCCCATCGCGCGAACGGTAATAGTCGTAGAAGCTGCCGCCATTGAGCATCTGATCCTCCCTCCCCGGCTCCTCACCACAGGCCAGATAACCGGCACCGGCCATGGCGTTCAGGCTGAACGCGCAGTCGGTCATGCTCACATCCAGATGTTGCCCCAACCCTGACTGCTGCCGAGCGATGACCGCCGCCAGCAACCCGATCACCCCGTGCAACGAGCCACCGGCGATATCCGCCACTTGCATACCCAACGGCAGCGGTCCGCTGTCGGCGCGGCCGGTGTAGCTTGCCAGCCCCGCCAGCGCCAGGTAGTTGATGTCGTGGCCGGCGCGGTCCTTGTAGGGACCGGTCTGGCCGTAACCGGTGATCGACACGTAGATCAGTTTCGGATTGATCGCTTTCAAGGCGTCATAACCCAGGCCCAAACGCTCCATCACACCGGGGCGGAACTGCTCCAGCACGATGTCGTAGTTTTGTAGCAACTGCTTGATCACCTCCAGCGCCTCAGGTTGCTTGAGGTCCAGCGCCAGGCTGCGCTTGTTCCGATTGAGGTAGGCGTGACTGGCGGAAACACCCTGATCATGCGGCGGCAGTACCCGCAGCAGGTCCATGCGAGTCGGTGATTCGATGCGCAGCACCTCGGCGCCCATGTCCGCCAGCAACAGTGAGGCGAACGGCCCCGGCAACAGTGTCGAGAAATCCAGAACCTTGAGGGATGCCAGTGGACCGAGCATGGGTGATCTCCGTAAACGATGCCCTCAGACTAGGCAGCCGTTGGCATTGCAGCAATCACCTTATGCGTCAGGCGCAGTGACCGTTGTGCTCAAATCGCAGGCATGAAAAAACCCGCCGAAGCGGGTTTCTTCAGTGCAGCCGTCTTATTTGACGTTGATTGGGGTTGGCCCTTCAGCCACACCCAGGTCGTCTTCTTCACGCTCGTCGGAGATACCGCGACCGCCGGAAGCCAGCTCGACTTGCAGCTTGTCTTCGTCCAGCTCGTTCACCCACTTGGCCACGACCAGGGTCGCAACCGCATTACCAACGAGGTTGGTCAGCGCACGGGCTTCGGACATGAAGCGGTCGATACCGAGGATCAGCGCCAGACCGGCCACCGGCAGAGTACCTACGGCCGACAGGGTGGCCGCCAACACGATGAAGCCACTGCCGGTCACGCCCGCAGCACCTTTGGAGGACAGCAACAGCACCAGCAGCAGAGTGATCTGGTGGGTGAGGTCCATTGGGGTATCAGTTGCCTGAGCGATGAACACAGCGGCCATGGTCAGGTAGATCGACGTACCGTCGAGGTTGAACGAGTAACCCGTCGGGATCACCAGACCCACAACCGACTTCTGCGCGCCCAGGCGTTCCATCTTGATCAGCATGCGTGGCAGAGCGGATTCCGAAGAGGAAGTACCCAGCACGATCAGCAGTTCTTCACGGATGTAGCGAATCAGTTTGATGACGCTGAAACCGTGCGCGCGGCAGATGGCGCCCAGTACCAGGACCACAAACAGGATGCAGGTGATGTAGAAGCAGATCATCAGCTGACCCAGCTGCACCAGCGAGCCGACACCGTAGGCACCGATGGTGAAGGCCATCGCACCGAACGCGCCGACTGGAGCGAGCTTCATGATCATGTTGATGATGTTGAACATCACGTGAGCAAAGCGATCGATGAAGTCCAGCACCGGTTTGCCGTAGGCACCCAGGCGATGCAGGGCGAAACCGAAGATCACCGAGAACATCAGCACTTGCAGGATATCGCCGTTGGCGAAGGCGCCGACGATGGTGTTCGGGATCACGTTGAGGACAAAGGCGATGATGCTCTGGTCTTTACCGGCCGAGATGAAGCCCGCGATTTTGCTGGTGTCCAGGGTCGTCACGTCGATGTGCATGCCGGCGCCCGGTTGCACGACGTTGACCACGACCAGACCGATCAGCAAGGCAATGGTGGAAACAATTTCGAAGTACAGCAGCGCATAGCCGCCTGTCTTGCCGACCGATTTCATGTTCTGCATGCCGGCGATACCACTGACGACGGTACAGAAGATGATCGGTGCGATGACCATTTTGATCAGTTTGATAAACCCGTCACCCAGCGGCTTGAGGGCCACACCGGTCTGCGGGTAGAAGTGACCGAGCAGGATGCCGATAGCGATGGCAACGATCACCTGGAAGTACAGGGATTTATACAGGGGCTGACGAGTCGTCATTGCAAAGTTCCTCAAGAGCGTCCCGCGACAACATCCGTCTGTTGTCAACGACACCTCATTTGCGAACCCTCCTGCACTGGAGGGATTTGTTTTGTCGAGCTGCGCGACGGCAGACCTCTGCGGCTTGTATCGCAAGCCCCGTGCCACCTTCGAGAAAATGCCGGCAAGCCTTCTGACACCAGGGTTACAGGTTTTCCTTGTCACCAGCCGGTGACAGCAATGTGGCGGATTTCCGCCCATTGCCCAGACCTCGTCCTACAATTTGGCGGATATCCGCCTTGTTCATCGCACGCCACGGCGGCTACCATCCGCCGTTCAATGGACGGACCTGCCTTCTATGCGTGAACGCACCATCGCCAGTCATTTCGCCCGTGCCGCCCTCGGTGGTGCGCGCCGGTTGGGTTATGACTATTCAGATCTGTTGCAACAACTGGGGATCAGTCCCGAGTTGCTTGACGAACCGCGTGCGCGCATCGCGCCCGAGCAGTTCAGCCGGTTGATCCAGGGTTTGTGGCTGGCGCTCGACGACGAATACTTGGGTTTCGGGCCGGTGCCGAGCAAAACCGGCAGCTTCGCGATGATGTGCCATGCGGTGATTCACTGCCGCAGTCTGGAGAAAGCACTCCAGCGCGGCTTATTGTTTTACAGCCTGTTCCCCGAGGGGCCGCGTCTGACCCTGACCCGCGAAGACGAAATGATCCGCCTCAGCCTGGATGATTCGAAATTCCAGGACCCGGACCATTTCCTCACCGAGAGCCAGTTGATGGTGTGGCATCGCCTCGGCAGCTGGTTGATCGGCCAGCGCATTCGGCTGGAGCAGGCGACGTTCAGCTACCCGAGACCGGAACATGGCGCCGAATACGATTTGCTGTTCCCGTGCCCGCTGGAGTTTTCCACGGCACAGAGCAGCCTGCTGTTTCACAGTCGCTACTTGAACATGGCGCTGTTGCAGGACGAACGGACACTCAAACATTTCCTCGAACGCTCTCCCGCCGACCTGTTGTCGCGCCCGGACGATGGCGACAGCTTGAGCAGTCAACTACGCCGGTTGCTAAGCCGCGACAGTTCACGCTGGCCGGACCTGGAAGCGGTGGCCGCGCACCTGCACATCAGCCCGCAGACCTTGCGTCGGCATTTGCGGGAAGAAGGGTCGAGTTTTCAGGAATTGAAGGATCAGCTGCGAAGGGACATTGCGATTTATCACCTGGGGCGTGCGGATTTGTCGTTGCAGCAGATTGCCGAGCAGCTGGGGTTTTCAGAGCCTTCGGCGTTTCATCGGGCGTTCAAGAAGTGGACGGGGGTGACGCCGGGCGCCTACCGCGCGCAAGAAAACTAGAGCCGATGATCGTTCCCACGCTCCGCGTGGGAATGCCTCAAGGGACGCTCCGCGTTCCAGCTCTCGAGAGGGACGCAGAGCGTCCCGGGCTGCATTCCCACGCGGGAGCGTGGGAACGATCGGTTACTGCTGGTCGATGTTATCCAACGCCCGATTTACCGCCAGCTCGCCCAGCATGATGATTTGCGCAATACCCAACAACGAATTGCGACTCGGCCCCTCCATATGATCCGCCAGGTCCATGGTCATGACATTGGCCGAGGCCAGCGACTCGCAAGCGTGGGCCAGCAGGGTTTCGGTATCGAGCTCCGGGTTGACGATGAACATGGTGCCGGGTGTGCGCGGGGGGGCTTTGATGTGGGCAGCCGGGTTGAGGTAGTAATCGAGGGCGCGGTCGGCGGCTTCGTTGAGTATTTTGGAATCGGGGGTTTCGTAGGGGGAAACGTCGTCGGTTTCCGGAGGGTTGGGCGTGGCTTTGAACATGGTGATGCTCCTTGATTAGCGGAGCTGCCACCGTTCGCGGTCAAACGAAAAGGTGGCAGCTGTGCGCGGGTTGACCGACCGGAAATCAAGGTATCCGGCACACCCGAAGGTGTCCCGCGCACAGCCACCGCAAAAAAGCCTGAAGCTTTTCTTGGACACTGGTACGCCTTGATTGAATCGGACGGTCAAATCCGGACGCTGAATTGGCAGCGACCCGCAAACGATAGAGCCCAGACCCAAGGCGCACAAGCCGGCGGATTCTGGCGTAGTCGTAGGCAGCGGCGCAAGGATGTGTAGCTTGAGTGAGTGTCTGGAGATGTGTTTTAAACACCGCTTAATGATCGTTCCCACGCTCCGCGTGGGAATGCCTCAACGGACGCTCCGCGTTCGGCTGTAGATGGGACGCGGAGCGTCCCGGGCTGCATTCCCACGCGGAGCGTGGGAACGATCGGTTACTCGCGGTCAAGCCACCGGAAAATGAATCCGAAACGCCGCCCCACCCATCGGCGAATCCCCCAGCGTCAGCTTCGCGCTGTAGCTTTCGATGATGTCCTTGACCACCGCCAACCCAATCCCCTGCCCCGGATGCTGCCGGTCCAGCCGTTCGCCCCTTTGCAGAATCCGCGCACGCTGGCCCGGTGGCACGCCCGGCCCATCGTCTTCAACGCACAACTCAACCCCGCCAAGGCTTTCACGCACGCTGATGCGCACTTCGCCGAGGCAGAGGCGATAGGCGTTTTCCAGCAGGTTGCCCATCATTTCCAGCAAGGCGCCCTGCTCGATCGGCACGTAACACTGTTCCGGCAAATCGAAAGCGACCCGCACGCGCTTGTCGCGGTAGACCTTGTCCAGGGTGTCGCAGAGGCTTTGCAGCACGGGGCGCAGGCGCACTTGGTGGCGCACCAGACCGCTTTTGCGCAGGCTGGCGCGTTGCAACTGATAGCTGATCTGCTGGCTCATGCGTTCGATCTGCGATTGCAGCACCCAGGCCTGATCGCGATCTGCCGGGCGCTGGGCCATGTCTTCGCTGACGCCTTGCAACACGGCCAGCGGGGTTTTCAGGCTGTGGGCCAGGTCGTCGAGGGAATCGCGATAACGGCTGCGTTGTTCGCGCTCGCTGTGCAGCAAGCGGTTGAGGGAGCCGGTCAGGCGCAGCAGTTCGCGCGGGTGTTGTTCGCTGAGGCTTTCGCGGGTGCCGCTTTCGATTTCGTCCAGTTCCTGGCTGAGCCGGCGCAATGCCTGCAAGCCCCAGGTCAGACCAATCCACAGCAACGCGAGCAACACCAGCAAGGCCGCGCCGAAGCCCAGATACAAGTTTTCCCGCAGGCCTTCGAGGGTGTCGTCGTATTCCCGCACCGGTTGCAGCGCGACGATGCTGAACGCCGCGCTCTTGCCGCCCAGCAGTTTGACCTCGACGTCATAGGCGAAGAACTCCTGGCCGTTGGCTTCGCTGATCCTCGCAAACTCGTTACCGCGTCCGTCGTAACGCGGTTTGTAATTGATGTTTTCTTGCTGGGTGCCCTTCGAACGCCAGACCAGGTGCCCTTCGCGGTCATAGACGTAGCCGAGCAAACGGCTGTCAGTGAGGTTGAAACGCTCATCGGGCAACTGCGCCGGCATCTGCAAGCGGTTGTTTTCCACCCGAGCGGCGGAGATCAGCGTGGTGACGTCCGACGCCAGGCGCTGCTCGATCGAATCCTGCAACGCCAGGCTGAACGCGCCCTGCATGGCTGGCAGCAACGCCAGCATGAACAGCACCGCCAGGAGGGTGGCGGCGAGCATCAAGCGGACACGAAGGGAACGAATCAATTGCAGCGCTCATTGAACAGGTAGCCGAGGCCACGCACGGTATCGATCGGTTTGAAGCCGGCCGGGCCTTCAAGTTTGCGGCGCAGACGACCGACCAGCACTTCGATCACGTTCGGATCGCGCTCGTCATCGTCAGGGTAGAGCTGTTCCATCAAGCGGTCCTTGGCCACGACTTGCTGGTGATGACGCATCAGGTACTCGAGGATTCGGTACTCATACGCGGTCAGCGCCAGCGGTTGTTCATCGAGGGACGCCTGTTTGCGGTTGAGGTCCAGCAGCAATGGCCCGGCGACGATGGTCGACTGGGTGAAACCGCTGGAGCGGCGCAGCAAGGCATTCAGGCGCGCGTCGAGTTCTTCGAACTGGAACGGCTTGACCACGTAATCGTCGGCGCCGGCGGCAAGACCTTCGACCTTGTCCTGCCAGTTGCCGCGCGCGGTGAGGATCAGGATCGGGAAGGTCTTGCCGCGCGAGCGCAGTTGACGAATCAGGTCGAGCCCGCCCATGCCCGGCAATCCGAGGTCGATCACTGCCAGGTCATGGTTGAACTGCTCGGTCTGGTACAGCGCCTCCTCGGCATTGGCCACGGACTCGACCACGTGGCCGCTATCCGTCAGGCGGGTTTGCAGGTGATGGCGCAACAGCGCTTCATCTTCGATAACCAGCAGTTTCATAACGCTCTCCCGGGCAAATCAACATCTCCAGAGGCACAACTTACTCAAAGGCATCACCCAAAGGCACGCACTTCACGGTGGCTAACACGGCGACTGGCTGTGGCAGGACCGATCGTAGCGGCCCATGAGGTCTTCCTGACGGAGTTTAATGCCATTGTGTGTACTCGCGGTCAGGACGGTAAACGCCAGAAGCAGGTTCTTAAAGCCCGCATTAGGGAATTTCCTCATGCGCTGCATGCTTTTTAGGTACGGGCAAGGTTACTCAACCGGCCCTGAACTCACCCTGAACGCACTCTGAACCTGAGCTGAATCAAATCGACCAGGCTGTTGTACGATCAGTGTGGGGCTACCCAGCACAAAGGCAACCCGGCAAAATGCCCACATGAATCGCGCCCCCGCCCTACCCGTCTGCTGCACCCCACTCGATGCCCATTGGCCGCTGCCATTTGCGCTGCCCGGTACGGTGCTGTTGAGCACTCGCTTCGATACCTCGCAACTGGCCAGCGATGATTTCCAGCGCAGCGCCATCGAGCCGCCGGCTACCATCCAGCGTTCGGTCGCCAAGCGTCAGGCAGAGTTCCTCGCCGGAAGGGTTTGCGCCCGGGCTGCGTTGCAACAATTGGAAGGGTTGAGTTTTGTCCCGGCCATTGGTGAAGACCGGGCGCCGGTTTGGCCGACGCACATCACGGGCTCGATCACCCACAGCACCGGCCGGGCCGCGGCGATTGTCGCCAAGAAAGCCCACTGGCGCGGCTTGGGGATGGACCTGGAGAATCTGCTCAACCCTGAACGGGCCGAACGCCTGTCCGGGGAAATCCTCACCGCGCCTGAGTTGCAACGCATGACCGCCGGCCGTCGCGATCAGCTGGCGATGCTGGTGACCCTGACGTTTTCGGTGAAGGAAAGCCTGTTCAAGGCGCTTTATCCGATCGTTCAGCAGCGCTTCTATTTCGAGCACGCCGAAGTGCTGGAGTGGACCGAGACCGGTGAAGTGCGACTGCGGTTGCTGACGGATCTGTCCAGCGAGTGGCGCAGTGGCACTGAGCTGGATGCGCAGTTCGGGGTCATGGATGGGCAGTTGTTGAGTGTGGTCAGCATCAAGGCCTGAGAACGCGATCCCTGTAGCAGCTGGCGAAGCCTGCGTTCGGCTGCGCAGCAGTCGTAAATGCATGCGCACGCGGTTTATCTGAAGCACCGAGTTGTATGGTTTAACGACTGCTGCGCAGCCGAACGCAGGCTTCGCCAGCTGCTACAGGTCTCCTGCACCAATCTCACCGCTTCTCCTGATTCCTCGGCCAGCTCAGGCTGAAACACGCCCCGCCCAGGCTTTTGCTCTTGCTGATCAACGCCCGGCCATCATGCCAGTGGATGATTCGCCGCACGATGGACAACCCTAACCCATGCCCGCCCGAGGCGCGGGTGCGGCTGTCATCGAGACGCAGGAACGGCGTGAAAATCTTCTCCCAGGCCATTTCCGGCACGCCCGGCCCGTCATCCTCGACATCGACCCGACAGCGCTGCTGCCCCACCTGATAGCTGACGGTCACCCGTGATTGAGCGTGGCGCATGGCATTGCTCACCAGGTTCTGCAACGCCCGGTGCAGGTAGCGCGGCTCGGCCTCGACCCACGCGTCGTCGTTGTCAGCGGCGGACAGGCACAAGCCGCGCTGCACCGTGACGTCGGCGCGTAACGGCGCCAGTTCTTCGATCACCTGATTGACCAACGCATCCAGATCGATCCGCTGAAAATTCAGCGCCGGTGAGCCCTGCTCCAGCCGCGCGTAAGTGAGCATCTCGTCCACCAGCTTATCGAGGTCCTCGATGTCGTGGTCCATGCCTTCACGGTATTTTTCCAACGCCTGCGGCGTGGTGGCCGAGCCGATCATTTCCAGACCAAAACGCAGTCGTGCCACGGGTGTGCGCAGCTCATGAGACACGGCGCGCACCAATTCACGCTGGATCGCCAGCAACTGCTGCAAGTGCTCGGCCATGCCGTTGAACGCCGAGGCCAGCCGTCCCACCGAGTCCGCACCGCGTGCCGGAACGCGGGTTTCCAGACTGCCCTTGGCGATGCGCGTGGCGGCCGCTTCCAGGCCACGCAAACGGCGCTCAAGTTGCCGCACCAACAGATAGACGATCAAACCGATCAGGCTCAAACCAAGGGCGGCGATCAGCACCAGCCACTCCGGCGGATAAGGATTCATCTGATACAACGGACCGATTTCCAGCACCCACGGCGTACCGACCATGCCAGCAAACACCCGGATCGAGTCGCCGCCCTTGCCCAGCGCCATCACCGTGTCGCCCTCGGACACCCGGCGACGCTGGTCCTCGTCCATGTCCGCCTGCTCGACCTTCACCAGCCGCAAGTCGAAACCAAACCCTTTGTCACGCTTCAACTGCGCCAGGCGTTCGGGCTGCTCCGCCACCGGGTAACGCACCAGTTCATCGGCCAACAGGTAAATAGTCGCCCGGGCCAGTTGCTCGCTGATCTGCTGGACTTCGCCGGTCAGCACCATCTGTTCCTTGTCGCTGACCAACCGGTAAACCTTCGCCGCATGCGGGCCGGTCTGTTCCACCAGCGCCTGACCGCGCAGCACTCGGGTGCGCTGAGTGAGGTCGAGGTCGGTCTGGGCAAAGGTCTTTAGCGCCAGAGGAATCCCCAGCAACCGCTCCCACACCAGCAAGGCACGGTGGCGCTCGGTTTCGTTCATCGGGTTCAGGTTGTCGGCCATCAACGAGAACGTGCCGTGGGCCAGGCGTTCACGGTATTGCTCGCTGCGCACCTGGTTGAGCAAGTGCAACGCCAGCACGCCGAGTACCGCCACCAGAATCAGCGCCGCGCACATGCCGCCGTAAATGCGCAGGAAGATCGAGTTCACAGCGTGCAGGCTTCCGGAACGAACAGATAACCTTTACTGCGGATGGTCTTGATCAGCCGCGGATGCTCCGGGTCATCGCCGATCTTGGGGCGGATGCGCGAGATACGCACGTCGATGGAACGGTCCTGGCCGTCATAGCCAATACCGCGAAGCGCGGTGAAAATCTCTTCTCGGGACAGGATGCGCCCGGCGTTGGCCACCAGCAGCCAGAGCAGATCGAACTCGGCGCTGGTCAGTTCGATGCCGTTGTCATTCAGCCAGGCTTCGCGCAGTGCGTTGTCCACCACCAACGGGCCAAACTGCAGACGCCGTTGTTTTTCCGGCGCCACTTCAGGGGCTTCACTGCGTCGCAACAAGGCCTGGATACGCGCCAGCAGCAGTCGTGGGCGAACCGGTTTGCACACGTAGTCGTCGGCGCCCAGGTCGAGGCCAAGAATCTGGTCGGTGTCGTCGGTGCGGGCGGTGAGCATCAGGATCGGGCCGTCATACTTGTCGCGGACCTTGCGGCAGATGCTCAGGCCATCTTCGCCCGGCAACATCAGGTCGAGGATCACCAGGTCCGGTTTTTCCTTGATGATCCGTGCCGCGGCCAAGGCGCCATTGCCCTCGATCGATACGCGCAGGCCATTGGCTTCCAGGTAATCGCGGGTCAGTTCGGCGAGACGCTGGTCGTCCTCGACAATCAATACCTGCCAGGCTTCTTGCTCCACGGTGACCTCTGCTTGCCAACAACACTAATAAGGAAGGATCCGCCCGTCTTTTTGTAATGATTGGGGAGGATAAGAATGCGTACGCACTGGCCGATTGTATAAACGTCGCTCGCCGAGAACACAAGCCGGTAAATGCGTTCGGACAACCCGGCTTTTTGTGATAGGGTTCGCGCCCTTAAAAATCCAAATGACCGTTTTCAATCATTGAAAATCAGTGAAAAACGGCGCGCTCCAGCTACGTCGCGGCCTACACGCCCGTTCCACCTTTCACACACAATTTACGCACAGGTTTATCCACAGGTAGTACGTTGCAATCCCCCCCCCAAACGCATTATCTTGTAGCCCGGCGCGAAAAAAACCCTACATGTAGGGTTTTGCGTAAAAAACCAAACACAAACCAGACACCCATTTCAAGCGCTTTTATTGCCTCTTTCCGGTTGAACCAAACGAATTTTTGAAAGACCAAACCGCGCGTGCGGATGGCTGCTGTTTTTCAGCCCAAGGGGAGAAACAGTACGGGTGTTGCAGTCCCCAACTGTCACCCAGCAAGGAACTCGGTCTCAGGCACATGGCTTGATACCAAAGACTTCGGCATGGAAGCGGCGCTCAATAGCCCCCTTCCTGACTGTCCCGAAGTTGGTATGCCCGGCACTCGCCGGTTGTAGTGCTTCAGGACGGAACGGTGGGCACCGTGATGGTGCCCAAACAAACATAGAGAATGTGGAGACACCCATGCAAACCGACACAACTCGCGAGAACCCGCAGGGCACCTTGCCGCAGGCCGCTGATTCGACTTCGGATCTGTCCGCCACCGCGCCTGGCCAGCTGCGCGTGATCAAGCGTAACGGCACTGTCGTTCCTTACACCGATGACAAGATTACCGTCGCCATCACCAAAGCGTTTCTTGCAGTTGAGGGCGGCACCGCTGCCGCTTCGTCGCGAATCCACGACACCGTTGCCCGTCTGACCGAACAAGTCACCGCGACCTTCAAGCGTCGCATGCCATCGGGCGGTACGATCCACATCGAAGAAATCCAGGACCAGGTTGAACTGGCCCTGATGCGTGCCGGCGAGCAGAAAGTGGCGCGCGACTACGTGATCTACCGTGATGGTCGTTCGAAAGAACGCGCCGCCCACGCGCCGGCCGAGGAAGCGGTCAACGCTCACCCGTCGATCCGCATCACCCGCGCCGACGGCACCTTTGCTCCGCTGGACATGAGCCGCCTGAACACCATCGTCACCGAAGCGTGCGAAGGCCTTGCAGAAGTCGACGGCGACTTGATCCAGCGCGAAACCCTGAAAAACCTGTACGACGGCGTGGCCCTGACCGACGTCAACACTGCGTTGGTGATGACCGCCCGTACCCTGGTCGAGCGTGAGCCGAACTACTCGTTCGTGACCGCTCGCCTGCTGATGGACACCCTGCGTGCCGAAGGCTTGAGCTTCCTGGAAGTCGCTGAAAGCGCCACTCACCACGAAATGGTCGACCTGTACGCCAAGGCCCTGCCTTCGTACATCGCCAAGGGTATCCAATTCGAATTGCTGAACCCGGTCCTCGCTACCTTCGACCTGGAAAAACTCGGCAAAGCGATCAACCACGAGCGCGATCAGCAGTTCACGTACCTGGGCCTGCAAACCCTGTACGACCGTTACTTTATCCACAAGGACGGTATCCGCTTCGAACTGCCGCAGATCTTCTTCATGCGCGTGGCCATGGGCCTGGCGATCGAAGAGAAGAACAAGGAAGACCGTGCGATCGAGTTCTACAACCTGTTGTCGTCCTTCGACTACATGTCGTCGACCCCGACCCTGTTCAACGCCGGCACCCTGCGTCCACAGCTGTCGAGCTGCTACCTGACCACCGTGCCGGATGACCTGTCGGGCATTTACCACGCGATCCACGACAACGCCATGTTGTCGAAATTTGCGGGCGGCCTGGGCAACGACTGGACGCCGGTTCGTGCGCTCGGTTCGTACATCAAGGGCACCAACGGCAAATCCCAGGGCGTTGTTCCGTTCCTGAAAGTGGTGAACGACACCGCGGTAGCCGTTAACCAGGGTGGCAAGCGCAAAGGCGCTGTCTGTGCCTACCTGGAAACCTGGCACATGGACATTGAAGAGTTCATCGAGCTGCGCAAGAACACCGGTGATGATCGTCGTCGTACCCACGACATGAACACCGCCAACTGGATCCCTGACCTGTTCATGAAGCGCGTCTTCGATGACGGCCCGTGGACCCTGTTCTCGCCATCCGAAGTGCCGGATCTGCATGACCTGACCGGCAAGGCCTTCGAAGAGCGTTACGAGTACTACGAAGCCCTGTCCCAGTACCCAGGCAAGATCAAGCTGTTCAAGACCATCCAGGCCAAAGACCTGTGGCGCAAAATGCTGTCCATGCTCTTCGAAACCGGCCACCCATGGCTGACCTTCAAAGACCCGTGCAACCTGCGCAGCCCGCAGCAGCACGTCGGCGTGGTTCACAGCTCGAACCTGTGCACCGAGATCACCTTGAACACCAACAAGGACGAGATCGCCGTTTGCAACCTGGGCTCGATCAACCTGCCGAACCACATCACCAACGGCAAGCTCGACACCGCCAAGCTGGAACGCACCGTGAACACCGCCGTTCGCATGCTCGATAACGTTATCGACATCAACTACTACTCGGTGCCACAAGCGAAGAACTCCAACTTCAAGCACCGTCCGGTCGGTCTGGGCATCATGGGCTTCCAGGACGCGCTGTACCTGCAGCACATTCCTTACGGTTCCGATGCGGCCGTCGAGTTCGCCGACAAGTCGATGGAAGCGGTCAGCTACTACGCGATCCAGGCTTCCTGCGACCTGGCTGACGAGCGCGGCGCCTACGAGACGTTCCAGGGTTCGCTGTGGTCCAAAGGCATCCTGCCGCTGGATTCGCAACAGATCCTGATCGAGCAACGTGGCCAGAAGTACATCGACGTTGACCTGAACGAATCCCTGGACTGGGCACCGGTTCGCGCCCGTGTACAAAAAGGCATTCGTAACTCCAACATCATGGCCATCGCACCGACCGCGACCATCGCCAACATCACTGGCGTCTCGCAGTCGATCGAACCGACCTACCAGAACCTCTACGTGAAATCGAACCTGTCGGGCGAATTCACCGTGATCAACCCGTACCTGGTTCGCGACCTGAAGGCTCGCGGCCTGTGGGACTCGGTCATGATCAACGACCTGAAGTACTACGACGGTTCGGTGCAACAGATCGAACGCATCCCGCAAGAACTCAAAGAGCTCTACGCGACCGCCTTCGAAGTAGACACCAAGTGGATCGTTGACGCGGCCAGCCGCCGTCAGAAGTGGATCGACCAGGCTCAGTCGCTGAACCTGTACATCGCCGGCGCTTCGGGCAAGAAGCTGGACGTGACTTACCGCATGGCCTGGTACCGTGGCCTGAAAACCACTTACTACCTCCGTGCCCTGGCCGCGACCAGCACCGAGAAGTCGACCATCAACACCGGTAAGCTGAACGCTGTTTCCAGCGGTGGCAACCACGGTGAAGATTCGGTCCTGGCGGCTCCAGCCGGTCCTGCTCCAGTGCCGAAGGCTTGCGCCATCGACGAGCCGGATTGCGAAGCTTGCCAATAAGCTGAGCCGGTAGGCGCCGCGAGGCGCTTACTCGAAACCCCCGACAGGCCTCTGGTTTGTCGGGGGTTTTCTTTTGCCTCACCTTTAAGATTTTGTCTTGCCCACAAAAAAGCCCCTCTTGCGAGGGGCTCTTTGTGCAGCGCTTTCAGCCAACCCGCATCAAGTCATCTGAATGATGGTCTGCATGATGGTGCTCTGAGTCGAGATGGTCTTGGCGTTCGCCTGGTAGTTGCTCTGCGCCTTGATCAAGTCAACCAGTTCGTTGGTCAGGTTGACGTTGGACTCTTCCAGAGAGTTGGAATTGATCTCGCCCAAGGTACCAGTGTTCGGCGCATCGTAGCCCGGGATACCCGACGCGTAGGTTTCTTTCCAGCCGGTGCCGCCAATTGGCTGCAGACCTTGCTCGTTGGTGAAACTGGCGAGCGAGATCTGGCCGATGGCCTTGGTCTGGCTGTTGCTGAAGTTGGCGAGCATCACACCGCTGCCGTCGATGGTCAAGTTGGTGATCTGGCCCGTGGCGTAACCGTTCTGTGTAGGAATCGAACGCGCGGTGTCGGCGTTGAACTGCTTGGTATTGCTCATGGAGATAGTTACACCAGCCGGGTCGGCGGCGGCGCCATTGGCTGCCCACACACCATTGGTCACCTTGCCGGGAATCCAGCCTGTGACCTTCAGGTCAGGGCTGACGATCGGTGCCGGCACGGCTGGAGTGGTCACCGAAACCAGCTTGCCCGAGGTGTCGAACACCATGGTCGAAGCGACCGGTGGCGAAGCGGCAAGAGTCGGGTCGCTGCCATTCGGGTTGCGACCATCGATCAAGGTGTAGGTTTGCCAAGTGTTCGCGCCAGTCTTGACCATGAATTGATCCATGACGTGCGAATTACCCTGAGTGTCGTAAATCGGGGTGCTGAACTGCTTGGTGAAAGTTTCCTGCTTCGACGGGTCAAACTTGTTGGCGGGAAGAGCCTGGTCGATGATCGGCGCCGTGGAGTTCAGGTTGATTGTCGACGAAACAGTGGTGGTGGTCTTCGGTGCCAGGTTCGACGTATCAATGCGCAGGTCAGTCAAAACGCCATTGATAATCTTGCCATTGGCATCCACCCCGTAACCCTGCAGACGCGCAGAGCCATCGGTGTTGGTCACGTAACCGTCCTTGTCGACCTTGAACGTACCGGCACGGGTGTAGGACAGCGAGCCGTTATCGTTCAGCACGAAGAAGCCGGAACCGTTGATACCCATGTCCAGCACGTTGCCGGTATTGCTGACGTCGCCCTGGGTGAACTGCTGGGAAACGTTGGCCAGGCGCACGCCGTTACCGATGGTTTTGCTGCCGGAACCCAGCTTGGTGGCCGAATAAACGTCTTCGAATTCTGCACGGGACGATTTGAAACCGGTGGTCGCGACGTTGGCGATGTTGTTGCCGGTTACGTCCAGTTGTTTGTTGGCTGCATAGAGACCGCTAAGGCCGATATTGAAAGACATATTCCACTCCTTTGTGCCGTGTTAGCCGGCTCTACATACCAATGGTTTTAACTTTGGACAGGGCGATGCTGCCCAGCCCGGCCAGATTGAGCATCAACTCACCGCCGGTCTGGCTGATGGTCACGCTGTTGACCGTTGCTGGCAGGTTGGTGATCAGCGATACCGCCTTGCTATCGATGGTCGTCGATGCCGCGAAGGTGTAAGTGCCCGACGCCAGGGCTTTACCCGCAGAGTCCTTGCCGTCCCAGATGAAGCTGGAATTGCCGGTTGCCTGAGCCCCTAGATCGATGGTGCGAACAAGCTTGCCCTCCGCGTCCGTGATCTTCACCGTAACTCCCGCCACCGACGCCGGGAGCACGACCTCACCGCTAAACGACTTCGAGGTATCGACCACGGCTTTGCTTCCCGGTGCGATGACCGAGCGCCCCACCAGCGACGAGGCTTGCAACGCCTGCGACGAGCTGTTGCTGGCGGCAATTTTGCTCACGCTGGTGTTGAGCGTAGTGATCCCTTCCAGACTACTGAACTGCGCCAACTGAGCCACGAACTCACCGTTGTCCTGCGGTTCGAGCGGGTTCTGGTTTTTCAGCTGGGTCACCAGCAGTTGCAGGAACGCGTCCTTGCCCAGGGACTGCTTGCCGGTGGCGCTGTTCGTCGCGGACGCCAGGCCATCGGCACTGGTGTTGGTCTTGGTCTTGACCGAAGAGTTGGCCAAGATGTCTTTGAGGCTAGGGCCACTGGTGGTATCGGTAATACTCATCTGAGTCGCCCCTTATCACTGACCGAGGGTCAGGACCTTCTGCATCATGGTTTTGGCGGTGTTCATCATTTCGGCGTTGGTCTGGAACGAGCGGCTCGCGGAAATCATGTCAGCCATTTCTTCCACCACGTTGACGTTCGGGTAGTAGACGTAGCCCTTGCCGTCGGCCGCCGGATGGTTCGGCTCGTAGCGCGCCTCAAGGTTGCTCTGGTCTTCGACTACGCCAAGCACTTGCACACCTTGACCGGCCGCGTCCTGGCTCTGGAACAGCGAATCGCTGCCGCCGCTCTGGCCGCCCTGGAACATGGTGGCAAATACCGGGTGCCGTGCACGGTAGGTCTGGTCGATGCTCGAGGAGACGGTCTCGGCGTTGGCGATGTTACTGGCGACGGTGTTCAAGCGAGTGGTCTGGGCACTCATGCCGCTACCGGCAATGTTGAAAACACTGGATAGAGACATGGCTTACTCTCCGCGCAGGGCTGATACCAGCCCTTTGAATTTGCTGTTGAGCAGGGTGAAGCTGGCCTGGAAGCCGACGGCGTTTTCCGCGTAGTTCGACTGCTCAAGCTGGGCGTCCACGGTGTTCTGGTCGATCGACGGTTGCATCGGCGTGCGATACAGCAGCGACTCGTCGCCATTGCCCAGTCCTTCGGCTTCGATATGACGGTTGTTGGTCATGTTCAAGGCGAAAGTGCCGCTCTTGGTCTTCTCATTCTGCTCGGCGAGCACTTTCGAGAAGTCCAGATCCCGAGCCTTGTAGTTCGGGGTGTCGGCATTGGCGATGTTGTTGGCCAGGACTTCGGCACGCTGAGCGCGGTAGCCCAGGGCTTGTTCGTGGATACCGAGCGCTTTATCGAAGCTGATGCTCATGTCGGGAAACCTTCGGGTGACCTGATTTTTCGTAACAGAGACATAGCAAGCGGCGTGCCAATTCAAAAAAGGCCGTAAACCGGGGCTATGCGGGCAGTGGCAACGTGGCAATGCCAGAAAAGCGGCAACCGATTTCCGCCGCCTGCCGCTTTTCTGCCGCTCGCCTCCCAAAAATCGCAGGCAAAAAAAAACGGGAGCCCCTGAGGACTCCCGTTTTTTTATACCGTCAACGAATCACTTCGCCTGGTAAATGATCCCCGGGCTGCATTGGACCATTTGGTAATGGTCCGGCAAACCGTTCAGCGCCTCGGAAGCACCGAGGAACAGATAACCGCCTGGCTTCAACGTGCTGTGAATGCGCAACAGGATGTCCTTCTTCACCTCGGCGGAGAAGTAGATCAGCACGTTGCGGCAGAACACGATGTCGAACTTGCCGAGGCTCGCGTAGCTGTCCAGCAGGTTGAACGAGCGAAACTCCACCCGGCTCTTGATCGGCGCCTTGATGGCCCAGCGCCCCGGCCCTTTCGGGTCGAAGTAACGCTGAAGGCGCTCGGGCGACAGACCACGGCCGATGGCCAGGCTGTCGTACTCGCCGGTCTTGCAGTTGGTCAGCATGGTGCCGGACAGGTCGGTGGCAACGATTTGCACGCCCATCTTCAACTGGCCCATGTTCACGCGCTCGAACTCATCGATCGACATCGACAGCGAATACGGTTCCTGACCCGACGAACACGCCGCCGACCAGATCCGCAGACGCTGGCCAGGGGCGGCCTTGATCGCGGCGGGCAGCACCTTGTTCTTCAAGACTTCAAACGGATAGGTGTCACGAAACCACAGGGTTTCGTTGGTGGTCATGGCATCCACCACCATCTCGCGCAAACCGCTGCGTGGCTGGGTCTGGATGCGCTGGACCAGCTCACCCAGGGACTTGATGCCTTGCTGTTCCATCAGTTTGTTGAGACGGCTCGAGACCAGGTATTGCTTGTTTTCACCGAGCAAAATGCCACAGGCTTTTTCCAGGAAGACCCGGAACTGTTCAAAATCCAAATTACCCGTAGACAAAGATGCCGCCTCTTAAATCGTGTTAACCGCCAGGGGCAGAAGGCCCCTAGCTGATGTCTGCTGCTTTGATCCGGTTGACTACCCGGGATGCCAGGTCATCAGGACGGAATTTGGCAAGGAAGTCATCGGCACCGACCTTCTTGACCATCGCCTGATTGAATACACCCGACAACGAAGTATGCAGGATGATGTGAAGCTTTTGCATGCGAGGGTCGCTGCGGATCTCGGCCGTGAGGGTGTACCCGTCCATCTCCGGCATCTCGATGTCGGAAATCATCATCAGGAACTCCTCTTCCGGCTTCTTGCCCTCGTCGACCAGCTTGCGCAGGTAATCCAGCGCTTGCCGACCGTCGTTCAACGCCACCACTTCGACACCGACCGTCTGCAGGCAACGGGTCACCTGCTTGCGCGCCACCGACGAGTCATCGACCGTCAAAACCCGCAAGGACAACGCCTTGTGCTGAGTCTCGACATCCACCACGCCAACCGAAATCGCTTCCGGTGTCGGCGCCACTTCTGCCAGCACTTTCTCGACGTCGATGATTTCGACTAACTGATTGTCGACCCGAGTCACAGCCGTCAGGTAATGGTCGCGTCCCGTGCCCTTGGGTGGCGGATGAATCTCCTCCCAATTCATGTTGACGATGCGTTCTACCGATCGCACCAGGAAACCCTGGGTCTTGGTGTTGTACTCCGTGATAATCACGAAGGGATTGCTTTGATCTTTCAGCGCACCGGAACCGGTCGCCATCGCCAGATCAAGAATCGGAATGGTCGCCCCCCGAATACTTGCCACACCGCACACGACAGGACTGGATTTTGGCATCAGCGTCAGTTTGGGGCATTGCAGCACCTCCCGAACCTTGAACACGTTGATCCCATACAGCTGCTGGCCGTCAAGACGGAACAACAACAGCTCAAGGCGATTTTGCCCTACCAGTTGCGTGCGCTGGTTTACCGCATCCATTACACCAGCCATGCACAGACTCCTACACCAACGCTTAAGTGTGTTGCGACGCGCATTCATCACTAAACGGCACGGCGCTTGCTTTTTAACTCTTATGAACACAGAACCGACATTTTTCCGACGCCTGACATCAAATGCCCGCACATTAATGTGCGCGATGTCGGCCGTTTGCCTGTTCAACGCTGGCAGCCCTGCCCTTGCTGACGCGGTTACCTTGCCTGACATGCTTATCGGCGTCACTCAGGGCTTTCTTGAATTCACCGTAGAAGACTATCTGGCGACCAGTCAAACGCAAGGCCGTTACGAGATCGAGGTCAACCAGCTCGATCCACGCCTGCGCATGCCCATGTGCGACAAGGAATTGACAGCGACCCTGGAGAGCCCGGCCAAGCCATTAGGCCGCGTCACGGTCAAAGTTCGCTGCGAGGGCGCGTCGCCCTGGACCGTCTTCGTACCCGCTCAAGTGCACCTGTTTCGCGACATTGTGACCACCACCCGCCCGCTGCGACGCGCCGGTATCGTCGAGCCCGACGATGTGACCTTGCGCGAGCGCGACATCAGCCTTATCAACCAGGGTTACCTGACTTCTGTCGACCAGGCGATCGGGCAGAAACTTACCCGACCAATGGTCGCCGATCAGGTCATGACCCTGGTGCACATGGAACAGGCAGAAGTCATCAGTAAGGGCGACCAGGTGGTGATTACCGCCCGCAGCGGTACGCTCAGCGTGCGCATGCCGGGCGAAGCGCTGTCCAACGGCGGCTTGCGCGAACAGATTCGGGTGAAAAACCTCAACTCCCAGCGGGTCATCAAGGCGCAAGTCACCGCGCCCGGCCAAGTGGAAGTGGCCATGTAGAACACTGGCGCGCCGCTCGACTGTTCCTTAAACTGTGCCCCATGCAGGGCAAGCGCTGACGCGCGCAAGCTCATTGATAACGGGGCCTAAAGTTTTTCCGGGTATGGCCGAAAACATGGCAAGCGTCCAAATACCCAGAGGTTTTTTTATCATGGTCATCGATTTCAGCCGTTTAAACAGTTCCCCGTCACTTACCGGCAGTACACGGACCAGCGCCGCGAAGGAAACCGCCGAAGCTGGCAAATCCGCACCGCTGAATACCCCGGCCGAGCAGGTCAGTACCGCTAAAAGCGGGGAATCGGTACATCTCAGCAATGAGGCTCAACAGTTGCAGAAGGTCACTGACAAGCTGCGCGATCAGCCTGCCGTCGACAACGCCCGCGTGGCCGAGTTGAAAGCAGCGATTGCCGATGGCAGCTACAAAGTCGACAGCAACCGTGTAGCCAGCAAACTGCTCAACTTCGAAGCCCAGCGCTAGGCCAAGGCCCGCGCCAGGCTTTTGGACGCTTAAAACCCAAGGCCAGCCATGCACGACTCTAATTTACTGCAACTGATCACTGACGATTTCGCTCCAGCACAGCATTTGCTGGCGTTACTGCAAGCCGAGTCCCTCGCCTTGCACGGTCGTGACATGCCACTGCTGGAAGAAATTCTGGCGCAGAAACAGGCATTGATCATTTTGCTCGATCAGCATGGCCGCAAGCGCAGTGAAATCCTCGCCAGCCTCAAACTGCCGACCAACCGCAACGGCCTGGAGCAACTCGCCAGCCATTCGAGCATTGGCGATCAGTTACTGGAGCGGAGCGATGTGCTGACCGATCTTCTGGCGCAGTGCCAGGCGGCCAACATCAAGAATGGCCAGTCGATTCTGGTGCAACAGGCCGCGACGGCCAATCAGCTGAAAATCCTCAACGGCGGCGAGCCGCCAGCGCTCTATGATGCACGCGGATCAACCTCCATGCTTGCGAAGCCGCGCGCGCTCAGTCAGGCTTGAGCCTGCCGAAAAGCACGCACTATCAAGACGCGAAACATGCTGGCAAACTAATGGCCAGCCGTAGTCATATTTTGTCTGGAGATCGATGAACCGTGTTCAATGCCTTAAGCGCGGAAGATGCTCCGCAGCCACCCAAGGTGCTCACCACGCCTCTGGAGATCTCCGGCAACCTGCGTCAGCTGCAAGACAGCCATGATCCGCTGATCATCACGTTCCATGAGCGCAGCCAGCGCTTCCAGAGTTATCTGGTAGACATCGACCGTGACAGCAACATGATTGCCCTGGACGAAATGATTCCCCGCGACGGTGAACGTTTCCTGCTGGCAGGCGAACCGTTCAAGGTAGAAGGCTTTCACGACGGCGTACGTATTGCCTGGGAAAGCAACGGTCCGTTGACCATCGACGAATCCGATGGTGCTCGCTGCTACCGTGGGCCCCTGCCCTCCGAGGTGGTTTACCATCAGCGCCGTAATGCATTCCGCGCGGCATTGAAGCTGGCACAACTGGTCAACGTCGATCTGGGCGGAGAAAAACTCAAGTCGCCGATCAGTGGCAAGCTCCTGGACATCTCGGCCACCGGCTGCAAGTTGCGCTTCGAAGGCGACATCACGGGCAGCCTGCAACTGGGTCAGGTCTATGACCGCTTCACCGCCGCCCTGCCCTTTGGCAACATGACGGCTCCGGTCGAATTGCGTTATCTGCACTTCGAAGAAAGGATCTCCACCACCTTCGCCGGCGTACGCTTTCACAACATGAGCGGGCTGGTGCAGCGCCAGGTCGAGCGGTTCGTCTATCAGCTTCAGCGCGAAGCACGGCGCTTCGACAAAGACGACATGTAATACGACGTTTCAATAGAAAACGGGCAGTCCCTTGCGGCGACTGCCCGTTTTTTTATGCGTTGGATCTAAGGCCTGGCCTCGGTAAAACTTTGCTCGCGACCCGCGTTAGGGTCTTCGGGCGGTGGATCGGTTTCGGGCTCTGGCTCTGGCTCTGGCTCTGGCTCTGGCTCTGGCTCTGGTTCAGGTTCAGGTTCAGGATTGATCGGGTTCTGCATCTGGTCCTGCACCACCTGTTCATCGACACGCGGGTCAAGGCAAGCCACCAACGGTGAACTCGACATGCTGTCCGGCATGGCGACGTGATGCAGCGGTGCATCGTCCACCTGATGCAGGTTGGTCACCGCTTTCGGGCGAATCCGCCACACCAGCACCAACGCGAAGAAACTGAAGAAGGCATAGAGCATGTGACTGCCGAACATTTTCATCAGTACCCCGGCCACCAGCGGCCCGATACTGGCACCGACACCGTAGGTCACCAACAGCATCGCCGTCAGGGACACCCGCCGATCACCCTCGACGTGGTCGTTGGAAAACGCCACCGCCAATGGATACAGGCAGAACTGCACCAACGAACAGAAGAACCCGGCAATAAACAGCACCTCCAGCGGCACTTGCTTGATGATCGCCAGTGGCAATGCAGCCAGCGCCAGGCTAAATGCAAAACAGCGGATCAACAGTGCCCGGTCATAACGATCGGACAGCCAACCCAGCGGCCACTGCACCACCAGACCGGCGAAAATGCAGCTACCCATGAACAGACCGACCTGCTCCGTGGACAAGCCTTGCTGCGAGGCGTACAGCGGCGCCAGGCCGTAAAACGAACCGACGATCAGCCCTGCCCCAAGCACCGTGCTCAACGATTGCGGCACGCGCTTGATAAAAAACCGCGGCTCCATCGGCGCGGGGTGCAACGCCGCCGGGTGAATCCGCTGGGTCAGGGCCACCGGCACCAGACACAGGGCAAAGCAAAGAGCGACCAACATCAACAGTTCCAAGCCCAGCGCCGGGTGCATGACCAGGATCAATTGACCCAACACCAGCCCCAGGTACGAGGCGATCATGTAGCCGCTGAAAACGATGCCACGTTGCTTGGCTTCGGCCTGCTCATTGAGCCAGCTTTCGATGACCATGTACTGGCACATCATCCCGAGGCCGACGATGACCCGGAGGAAGATCCAGGCAGGCAACCAGTCGACCAGGCCATGGCCCAGCACCGCCGCGCCGACAATCCCGGCGCAGACTGAATAAGCTCGGATATGCCCGACCCGGGCAATCAGCCGATGGCCGATCTTGCCGCCCAGCACCAGGCCGAAATAGTTGGCTGCCATCAACGCCCCGACCCACAGGCTGTCGACATGGTCGGCGGCCAGGCGCAAGGCCAGGTAAGTACTCAACAGGCCAGAGCCGATCAACATCATCAGCGAGGCAAAATAAAGCGCTCGAAAGGGTTTCCAGATTTGGCGCATCGGCGTTCCGAGCGGCTCCTTGCAGTGAGAATCGGGCTACCCGAAAAGATAGCCCGAAGACGATGGAACGTCAGGCCTGAGCAGCCAGGATACGGCGCTCCCAGGGAGTAATTTCATCAAAGAAGCTGGTCAACTCCATGGTCTTCGAAGCGACGTAGCCTTCGATGAACTCCTTGCCAAACAGTTCCTTCGCCAATTGACTACGTTTCAGACGCTCAATAGCGGCATGCAAGGTACACGGCAACGAAAGATTGTCCGGCACTTCAAATTCGCCCTGGATCGCCTCGCTCGGCTCCAGTTTGTGTTCAATGCCATACAACCCTGCGGCAAGACTGGCGGCGATCGCCAGATACGGATTTGCATCGGCCCCTGGCAAGCGGTTCTCGACCCGACGAGCGGCTGGGGAGCTGGCCGGAATACGCAAACCGGCCGCACGGTTGTCGTGGGACCAACAGGCATTATTCGGCGATGCGAAGGGATGGCACAAGCGCTGGTAAGAGTTCACGTTCGGCGCGAACAACGCGGTGAAATCCGCCATGCCGGCCTGCTGACCCGCGATGAAATGGCGGAACGCTGCGGTTGGCTCACCGGCCTGGTCGCTGAACACGTTACGCCCGCTGCCGATCTCGACGATGCTCTGGTGAATATGCATCGAACTGCCCGGCGTGTGTGCCAGGGGTTTGGCCATGCAGACCACGGTCAGGCCATGCTTGAGCGCAACTTCTTTAAGTAAATGTTTGAACAGGAAGGTCTGGTCGGCCAACAGCAGCGGGTCGCCGTGCAGCAGGTTGATCTCAAACTGGCTGACGCCCATCTCGTGCATGAAGGTATCGCGCGGCAAGCCCAGGGCCGCCATGCATACGTAGACTTCACTGAAGAATGGCCGCAAGCCGTTATTGGAACTGACACTGAACGCCGAAAGACCGTCCTCGCGACGACCGTCCAGGCCCAGCGGCGGCTGGAACGGTTGAGTGGGGTCGGTGTTGGGCGCAAACACAAAGAATTCCAGCTCGGTCGCCACTACCGGCGCCAGGCCGAGGGCCGCATAACGCGCGATCACGGCTTTGAGTTGGCCGCGGGTCGACAGAGACGAGCTTTCGCCGCTCAGCTCGTCCGCATCGCAAATGGCGAAAGCTCGTGGCTGTTTGCTCCAGGGCAAGCGATGGATCTGTGCGGGATCGGGCACCAGCGCCAGGTCGCCATCATCGCTTCCATAAAAGCGCGCAGGCGGATATCCGCCCATGATGCATTGCAGCAGCACCCCCCGTGCCATCTGCAAACGCCGCCCCTCGAGAAAGCCTTCGGCGGTCATTACCTTGCCGCGCGGTACGCCATTCAAGTCCGGCGTGACACATTCAATCTCATCAATGCCCGTCAATCGCTCCGCGAGTGAACAATGGCCATCGGTTGTCATGACGCAATCCTTTTTGTTACGCAAGCCGCGAACGGCGACCCGTACAAAATAGGCTCCGCCTGTTTGGAATATCAAGCAGCGGCCAACAAAAAGAACCGGTCAGGGCAGATAGAGGTTGAACACTCCACCACCCAGCGGACCACCATTGCTGATTTCGGTGCGTCCGCCCACGCCATTGCGCTGATGAAGTGCGGCAATCCGCCCGGCAAAGTACAGGCCCAGGCCAGTGCTTCCGCTGCTGTGGTTGATGCCCTGCACGTAATCGGCCTGACGCTCGATCATCTCGGGAGGATAACCCTCGCCATCGTCGTTGACGGTCAGCACCAATTGCCCGGCTTCATCGCTGACGCTGACCAACACCGCGTGGCGGGCGTAACGAATGGCATTGTTAATGCTGTTGGCCAGCACCGAAGCAATCAGCTCCCGGTCGAAGAAGCCCAGCGGGCTCAACGGGTCCACTTCATAGGTCGCCATAATGCCGCGACTGGCGAACACTTCTTGGTGCGCTGCCAATTGCGCTTCGATGAAGTCATCCAGCTCATGGTAGGCCGGTTGCAATGGCATCTGGTTGACGCCGAGTTTGTACAGACCCAGCAACTGCACCAGCATGCCGTTGAGGTGGGCGAACTCGAAGTCGATGACGCCCTGCTCCGGAGTGTGCTGCTGCGGATCCGGCAAGCGCGCCAGCCATTGACTGTGGGCCTGCATCAACATGGCCAGGGAGTTCTTCATGTCGTGCACGGTGGAGGCAATCACCGTGGAAAAATCGAGTGCCTGTTCGCGGTCGCTCATTCGCCAAACGCCTTGCTTCGCAGCTTCTGATAACGGGAATAACGCGCATCGGTATCGGGCATCAGGCCGACCATTTTCAGGCAGGCCCGACATTCCTCCAGCTCCGCCGAAGGAGCACTGGTGTCGGTGCCGTGCAGCAGCGACTGCGCCATGTTCAGCGCGATACTGATGTTCTTCGGCTGCATCGCCAAGGCTTTGCGGAACACCTGCCGCGCTTCCACCAGGTTGCCGGTCTTGTATACCCGCACGCCCTGACGGTTGAGGTCGGCAGCGGCGTTGCCGGAATTGAGAATACTCGGATCGTCGGTCAACTTGGCGATGCCCTTCATCACCGCCGGGTCGTCGCCGTAGATTTCCGCACAGTTTTTCAGCATCGAGGCACCGGCGCTGGCCTGCCCGAGCATTTGCAGTTGCTTGGCCACCAGCAGCGCCGCTTCGGCACTCATGAACTGCTCCATGCCATCGAGGCGCATCATTGCCTGCTCGGTAAGCTTCTCGGCGGTTTCGGCATCGTTAAGCAGCAGGCTGGTGGCTTTCATCAGCCGCGCACGAATCTGCAGACCAGGATCGGTAGGGTTTTCCTTGGCCACCGCACTCAGCGTCGTGTTGATTTCCAGCCGGGTCCGGGTATCCAGGCCTTTTTCGCTGCCTTTGCTGATCAAAGCGTGGGCCAGGCCCAGGTTGCTCTCCGCATCCTTGAAACGTGACTGCGCGCCCTGCGCCACGGCCTGACGATAGGCTTTGGCGGCGGTTTCAAAATCTTCGTTGGCCATCGCCAACTTGCCCAGCAGCGCTTGCCGGCGCACCGCCAGCGGCGACAATCGGATCGCCTCTTCCAGCACGTTTTGGGCAGCCCTGGTGTCTCCTTCAGCGATCAGCACATCGGCCATGCCGTCGTAGAGCGCCGGCATCATCGGGAACACTTTCAGGGCTTTTTCGTAGACGCCCTTGGACTGACTGGCCTGGCCGCGCTTGAACAGCAATTTGCCCAGACCGGCAAACGCCCACGGCAAAGGCCGATCAGCAATGATGCTGTTGTAGAGACGCTCCAGCGCTTCGTTCTGATTCAGGTCGCGCAGGGCATCGGCGCGATAGCGCAGGCACAACGGCGAGTAGCGGATGTCTTGCTTGCACAGGGCGATGCAGGCATTGAGCACTTCAACCGGTTTGCCCCGGTCGAGGGCTTGCAGGATCGGCTTGAGCAACGTCTTGCGTTGCTCTAGCCGCTCCAGACGTTGAGCCAGGCCGGAACGGTTGAACGGTTTGGTCAGGTACGCATCGGGTTCGTGTTCCAACGCACTGAGCACCATTGCCTGACTGGTCTCTGCGGTGACCATGACGAACACGGCTTCATGACTGATCAGCTTCTCGATCATCAGGTCTTCAAGCACCTGCTGACCGTTCTTCTTGCCATCGCCCAAGTGAAAGTCCTGCAGGATGAAATCGTAGGCCTTCTGCGAACACATACGCAGCGCCTGTTCTCCGGTGTCGGCAGTGTCGACATCCTTGACGCCCAGCTCGCGCAGCATGGACCTGACGGAACTGCGGAAATCCGAGAAATCATCGACGATCAAAAAACGCTTTTGGTGATACGACAGCATCGAAGCTTTCCAGGCAATTTAAGAAGAAGACCATGACTGTTCGGGTTATCGGCCAGTAGTGGCGTTCCCTTAAGAAGTCATGCCGCTCAGTACGCGCTAAATATTTGAAGGTTTACTGTTGGGCGACATGCTGATCGGCGTGACCAATTGCTTCCGTGATCGAGAAGCCCTCAAGGCCCTGGAGTGAGATGTCGTGCCTGAGCCGCTCCTTGTGATCAGCCCACAAATCGAGGGATCGCCCTTCGTTGAGCGCATCAGTGTCAGCATGCCCCCTTGGCGGTCAGATACTCCTCCCAGCATCGTCAGATGCTGAACCCAGAACTTTGCGCCTCTTCGTCGCATCAATTTCACTCCATAAGGCGTGTCTGGAGCAAGGCACAGCAATGACAGACTTTCCCTGTAGATCGTCGGGTGATAGCGCGTAAAAAAGCCCCGCCGGAAAATCGCCCGGCGGGGCTCTTATTTGCCGCTTGGTGCTACCTGCTGACGCGGAGTAAATGCCCTGTCAGACAGGTGACCAAAGAGGCTTGGATTAATGGTGTCCCAGGGCAGGTTCGAACTGCCAACCTTCCCCTTAGGAGGGGGATGCTCTATCCAATTGAGCTACTGAGACACAGGTCGACCACGAAGAAAACGCGGTGCAATGGACGGCGTGCATGTTAACGGGCAGGCCTGCTTTTGTCATGTCGTCCTTTGGGCTTTTTCAGTGTAGGCACACGCCTTGGCGGAGCGTGGCTTTGTTTACCGTGCAAATTGCATCACCTCAAAAAAGCCATCATTGCAAAATGCAATGCAGTCACCTCGAACAAATAACTTAATTCGTTGTTTTTAAAGGATTTAATTGCCGTCAGACTCTTGGCATGCGGGCTGCTTGAGTCGTTCTCCACAGAACAACGGAGGCCTGCCTAATGAACAGCGCCCTTTTACTCTCGAACGCGATTACCCTGGCGACTCTGTTGGGCTTTCATTTTGTCCCCGAGAGCGGTGTTGAGTCAGTTGCCCAACGCATGCCGCATTACCTTCAACTGCAAAAAGCGCCTCAATTGGCGGTAATGAGCGATGAGCGCAGCTTTGTCAGCCAAGAGGTGAGCCAGGAGGGCATCCTGCTGCCAGCTCAGTCTTCCGAACGTTTGGTATTTTGAATCACCCCATCAGGAGCACCGCATGTCCAAATCCGCCGCTGGATTTTTCATCCTCGCCTTACTGAGCGGCATTCTTCATTTGTCAGTAGTACAGGACACTGTCATTACGTTGCCCCTGATCGCCAGCGGCGTATTCGGTGCGCTGTTTGTGCTGGCACTGATTGCCGGGCGCAAGATCAAGTTCGATCCGGTACTGCGTTAACCCTCAACAGGTTCAGCAGATTGGCAACTGTGGTGGACAGTTCGCCTGAATTGTCGAGTCGATGGATCTGAGTGCCACCAATTGAACCCTCTGCCGTGAATAACCCATTGCGATGGAGCCTTGCCTCAATCTCCTCAAGACTCTCGCGACCACGGCGCAACAGTCGTTCTCGCAGGACTTGATCCTTGACCGTCAACAGAACCGGCAACAGCGTTGGATACCGGTGCAGCGCCTCAGCCAGATGGCCGCGGGAGCCGTTGACGAGGACATGTCGGCCGTCATTGAGCCATTGATCTATTTCGATCGGAATACCGTAATCCAGGCCATTCGCGTTCCAGAACAGCGCGAAATCACCCTCGACTCTGTGTCGTTCGAACGCTTCCCGGGAAACTCCGATCGCATCCTCACCCACTGATTCGGCCGACCGCGTGATGAACCGACGCACCACTCCACAATTGCGCACCTGCAAAGGCTCTCGAGCGGCTTCGATGAGGCTGTCCTTGCCGGACCCAGAAGGCCCCATCAAGTAAATCAGCCTGCCATCCATCCTGAAATAGCCTCCCACTGCATGTCTGCCCCTAGTAAATCGGCCATATGCCACTATCCTGTACAAAGTAAGGAACACTGATCGAATCCGCACAGCATGCACCTTCAGGCGTCTTCGGACATCACCTGTCGACCAGGAGGATGCGGTCAGTCAAACGGACTAGAGCAAACTTTTCAAACCAGCCCGCATTTCTGATAATGGGTGCTGGCATAAAGCCTTTATCCAGTTCAATATTTGTCACAGAATTGACGCCAATGAACTGGCTGCGTTGAGGCATGATGCGAGCCTCTATCAATTCAGGTTGAACATTTGGCCAGAGTGCTTGTCCTAACAGACATCCTGCGGCCAATCCCGAGAACCGCTCCCCTGAACTAACCGGTTAAATATATGCGCCCATTGAAACAGGCAATTTATTCCAGCCGTACGGCTGACAAGTTCGTCGTACGTCTGCCAGACGGAATGCGTGAACGCATTGCCGAGGTGGCTCGCAATCATCATCGCAGCATGAACTCCGAAATCATCGCGCGCCTTGAGCAGAGCCTTATTCAGGAAGGCGCGTTGGGCGAAGAATTGAGTATGCGTCTGGACAGCCCGGAGCTGTCATTGCACGAACGTGAACTGCTGCAACGCTTCCGCCAACTCTCCCACCGTCAGCAGAACGCTCTTGTCTCGCTGATTGCGCATGATACCGAAATGGCCGCAGACGCTTCCTGATTCATTCCGAATGCTCAAGCCAGCTTAATCGCTGGCTTTTTTTTGCCTGAAATTCGGGCATAAAAAACCCGCCAATTGGCGGGTTTTTAACGTCAGCACGTCAGAGCAGGAAGATTGTCGCCAGCCCGAGAAAGATGAAAAATCCGCCGCTGTCCGTCATGGCGGTGATCATCACACTGGCGCCCATCGCAGGATCGCGCCCCAGCCGCGCCAGGGTCATGGGAATCAACACTCCCGCCAATGCCGCCAGCAACAGGTTAAGCGTCATGGCGGCCGTCATCACCACACCCAGAGACCAACTGCCATACAGCAGGTAGGCGACCACGCCGATCACACCGCCCCAGACCAGGCCATTGATCAGACCTACCGCCAATTCCTTGCGCATCAGGCGCGAAGTATTGCCGGTGCTGACCTGATCCAGCGCCATGGCCCGAACGATCATGGTGATCGTCTGGTTACCCGAGTTGCCACCGATACCGGCCACGATCGGCATCAATGCCGCCAGCGCCACCAGCTTCTCGATGGAGCCTTCGAAAAGACCGATCACCCGGGATGCGATAAACGCGGTAATCAGGTTCACGGCCAACCAGGCCCAACGGTTACGCAGGGATTTCCAGACTGACGCAAAAATATCTTCTTCTTCGCGCAGACCCGCCATGTTGAGAACTTCGTTTTCGCTCTCTTCACGAATCAGGTCGACCATTTCATCGATGGTCAGACGACCGATCAGCTTGCCGTTCTTGTCGACTACGGGCGCCGAGACCAAGTCGTAACGCTCGAACGCCTGAGCCGCGTCATAGGCGTCTTCGTCCGGGTGAAAACTCACCGGGTCGCTGGCCATGACTTCAGCAACCTGTTTTTCCGGGTCATTTACCAGCAATCGCTTGATTGGCAACACGCCCTTGAGGACACCGTCGTAATCGACCACGAACAATTTGTCCGTGTGGCTCGGCAGCTCCTTGAGGCGGCGCAGGTAACGCAAAACCACTTCGAGACTGACGTCCTCACGGATCGTCACCATCTCGAAGTCCATCAGCGCACCGACCTGATCCTCGTCGTAGGACAACGCAGAGCGTACGCGCTCACGCTGTTGACCATCGAGGGTTTCCATCAGCTCGTGGACGACGTCTCGCGGTAGCTCGGAGGCCAGGTCAGCAAGTTCGTCGGCGTCCATGTCCTTGGCCGCAGCCAGGAGCTCGTGATCGTCCATGTCAGCGATCAGCGTTTCACGAACCGAATCGGATACTTCGAGCAGAATGTCGCCGTCGCGATCGGCCTTGACCAATTGCCAGAGCGTCAGACGATCGTTCAGCGGCAAGGCTTCAAGGATGTAGGCGACGTCGGCGGAGTGCAAATCATCGAGCTTGCGTTGCAACTCGACGAGGTTTTGCCGGTGAACCAGGTTCTCGACCCGGTCGTGATGCGGACCTTCCTGGCGATGAGTCAGGTCTTCGACCACTCGCTGACGCTGCAGCAGCTCAACAACTTGAGCGAGGCGGTCCTGCAAGCTTTCCTGCGTTTTCTTTACTTCAACTTCAGACATAGGCGAACTCCACTCCCAGCAGCGGGGCACGCCGGAAGGATCAATCAGTCAATTCATGATTGGAAAAAAGGGATGCTGAGTAACTACTGGGTAAGTCCATGGAGGTATTCCACAAGCCCCGGCGGGGCTGACGGGCGCAATGATACACCGCCCGACGGTTTTAATCGTTAAAAAATCGTGGCTGAAACAAGCGCTTGCAAGACAAACTTGAGCGCTGTCCTGATCCGTCAAATTGCGACGACTCATCCTGAAAAGAAAACACACCACAGCCGAAAAATGTAGCGACTACCCTTGAGATGGACCGTCATGGAGGACGTTTAATGCCATCGAATGCACATTATTTTTTTTTGATCGCCCTGCTCTGCCCGTCGCCCTGGGCGCTGGCCACGACCGTTCACCGCTGCGAAGCGGCCAACGGGCGCATTACCTTCACTACGTTGAGCTGTGCGGCCGGAGACAGCCTTTCGCTTCAGGATGTGCGCACCTTCACGCCAGGCAGCACAACCGCTCTCATGCCGGAAGCCGAGATTCGTGAAACATCAGGCATGAAAATCAAAAGGAGAGATCCGACTGTCGTCGGCCGGACCGAGGACAAATGTGGAAACCTGATCAGCGCCAGGGAACGCCGCGAAGCCATCATCAATCAGCGGGTTGTCGCTGGCATGAGTCAGCAGGACGTCGAGAGCGCCCTTGGCAAGCCAGACAAGATCAGTATTCGCAATTCAGCGACGAGCTACCGTTACGACACCAGGCGAGGTCGTAGCGCACACGTCGAGTTCGATGAGAAAGGATGCACCAAAGGAAAAGCCAAATCCCAGACGGCAAAAAGCCCGCGTTAAACGCGGGCTTTTTGGTGTTTGGTGCACTCGACAGGATTCGAACCTGTGACCGCTCGGTTCGTAGCCGAGTACTCTATCCAGCTGAGCTACGAGTGCATTTGTGTTTTTATCCCAGATCACAACTGGCTGAAGCAAAGTCATTCGCATTACTGCAAACAACTCTTAAATGGTGCACTCGACAGGATTCGAACCTGTGACCGCTCGGTTCGTAGCCGAGTACTCTATCCAGCTGAGCTACGAGTGCATTTGTTGCCGCGCATTATAGGCCGTCTAATCTCTATGTAAAGCACTTTTTCTAGTAATTTCAAACACTTACCGAAGAAGCTAGATTACAACGTACTACGCAAATAATGGCGGAGAACGGGGGATTCGAACCCCCGACACCCTTTTGAGGTGTACTCCCTTAGCAGGGGAGCGCCTTCGGCCACTCGGCCAGCTCTCCGCAACACGGGGCGTATATTAACCAGCTTCTTCCCCGTTTGCAAACATAAAAAACGATAAAAATTAATGGCTTGGTTCTTCGTCCTTCTCTTTCTTTATACGCAGGTAAATTTCTTCACGGTGGACAGCAACCTCTTTCGGGGCGTTGACACCGATACGCACTTGATTTCCTTTAACGCCGAGCACGGTCACGGTGATTTCGCCATCACCAATAATCAGGCTTTCTGCGCACCGACGAGTCAGAATCAGCATACCTTTCTCCTCACGCATTTCATTTCAGGGACAACAGTCTGCAAAAAAAAGGCACTCGACCTACAACCGGAACGATCGCAGCCCTACACGCCTGAGTATTGACTAGCGCGAGCAAAAGAACAGCCTCGGGTCGCACCATTCAAAAAACAAAAGGGCGCGGTCAGACCACGCCCTTCGGTAAACGCATCACTCGCCCTGTCGGGCCGGTGCGTCCAGTTCGAAAGCCGTGTGCAGAGCGCGCA
Organism: Pseudomonas sp. MDT1-16; assembly: GCF_054898115.1. Lineage (NCBI taxonomy): Bacteria > Pseudomonadati > Pseudomonadota > Gammaproteobacteria > Pseudomonadales > Pseudomonadaceae > Pseudomonas > Pseudomonas sp. MDT1-16. The sequence goes on along the minus strand of NZ_CM142717.1, from coordinate 1,733,283 downwards.
CAGCCAGTTCCAGGTACTTCTCTTCGATCACTACAGAGACTTTGATCTCCGAAGTCGAGATCATCTGGATGTTGATGCTCTCCTTGGCCAGGGATTCGAACATGCGGCTGGCCACGCCTGCGTGGGAGCGCATGCCCACACCGACGATCGACACCTTGGCAATCTTGATATCGCCAACGACTTCACGGGCACCGATCTCGCGAGCGGTGTTTTCCAGCACGGTTTGCGCTGCCTGGAAGTCATTGCGGTGCACGGTGAAGGTGAAGTCGGTGGTGTTATCGTGCGCAACATTCTGCACGATCATATCCACTTCGATGTTCGCGGCACTGATCGGGCCGAGAATCTTGAATGCAACGCCCGGGGTGTCTGGCACGCCACGGATGGTCAGCTTGGCTTCATCGCGGTTGAAAGCGATGCCGGAAATGATCGGCTGTTCCATGGTTTCCTCTTCATCAATAGTAATGAGGGTGCCCGGACCCTCCTTGAAGCTGTGCAGTACGCGCAGCGGAACGTTGTACTTACCGGCGAATTCCACCGCACGGATCTGCAACACCTTGGAACCGAGGCTGGCCATTTCCAGCATCTCTTCGAAGGTAATCTTGTCCAGGCGCTGAGCCACGGACACCACACGCGGGTCGGTGGTGTAGACGCCGTCGACATCGGTGTAGATCTGGCATTCGTCAGCCTTCAAGGCTGCCGCCAGTGCCACACCCGTGGTGTCGGAACCGCCACGACCGAGGGTAGTAATGTTGCCGTGTTCGTCGACGCCCTGGAAGCCGGCGACAACAACCACACGACCGGCCTTCAGGTCACCCCGAATCTTCTGTTCATCAATCTGCAAGATACGCGCTTTGTTATGAGCGCTGTCCGTCAGAATCCGCACCTGACTGCCTGTGTAAGACACCGCTGGCACGCCGCGCTTGATCAGCGCCATGGCCAACAGCGCAATCGTTACCTGCTCACCGGTGGAGACGATCACATCCAGCTCACGAGGAACCGGTTGGCCGTCGCCACTGATTTGCTTGGCCAGATCGATCAGACGGTTGGTTTCGCCGCTCATTGCAGACAGCACAACCACCAGGTCATCGCCGGCCTCGCGGAATTTCTTAACCTTGTCGGCGACCTGCTCGATTCTCTCGACAGTGCCGACCGAGGTGCCTCCAAATTTCTGTACGATCAAAGCCATTTCAAAGCCGCCTCTGCCCATGAAGGGCGCCCAAATAATCACTCAAACAGCGTTAAGGCCCGCCACTAGACTGCGGGCCGGACACACTGCCTTATAAACCCTGCTCTACAAATGGAACAGTCAGGGCCAATGCCGCATCCAGTGCGCCAGCGTCTACACCACCGCCCTGCGCCATGTCTGGACGACCACCGCCCTTCCCGCCCACTGCTGCAGCGGCTTGCTTCATCAAATCACCGGCTTTGAGTTGGCCAGTCAGGTCTTTGGTTACGCCTGCAACCAGAACGACCTTTTCCTCATGGACACTGCCGAGCAGGATCACTGCGCGGCCGAGTTTGTTTTTCAGTTGATCGACCAGCGCCAGCAGCGCCTTGCCGTCCTGACCGTCCAGACGCACGGCCAGCACTTTCACGCCTTTGACGTCCAGGGCGGAAGCCGACAGATCGTCGCCTGCTGCGCTGGCTGCCTTGGCCTGCAACTGCTCGAGTTGCTTTTCCAGCAGACGGTTGCGCTCCAGCACAGCCGACAGCTTGTCGATCAGGTTGTCGCGGCTACCCTTGACCAGGTTGGCCGCTTCCTTGAGTTGTTCTTCAGCAGCGTTCAAGTATGCCAGCGCCGCGGCGCCGGTGACCGCTTCGATACGACGCACGCCGGAAGCCACACCGCCTTCGCTGATGATTTTCAGCAGACCGATGTCGCCGGTACGGCTGGCGTGGATACCACCGCACAGCTCGACGGAGAAATCACTGCCCATGCTCAGTACGCGCACGCTGTCGCCGTACTTCTCGCCGAACAGCGCCATGGCGCCCTTCTGCTTGGCGGTTTCGATATCGGTTTCTTCGGTTTCAACGGCGGAGTTCTTGCGAATCTCGGCGTTGACGATGTCTTCCAGCGCCTTCAACTGCTCAGGCTTGATGGCTTCGAAGTGGCTGAAGTCAAAGCGCAGCCGCTGACTGTCGACCAACGAGCCTTTCTGCTGAACGTGCTCGCCCAGCACCTGACGCAATGCCGCATGCAGCAAGTGAGTCGCCGAGTGGTTCAACGAAGTCGCGTGACGCACTTCAGCATCAACATGCGTCTCCACCGGCGCACCAATCATCAGGCTGCCCGACGCCAGCACACCGTGATGCAGGAACGCACCGCCAGTCTTGGTGGTATCGCGCACGTCGAAACGGCTGTTGCCGGCCTGCAGATACCCGCAGTCACCGATCTGGCCGCCGGACTCAGCATAGAACGGGGTCTGATTGAGAACGACCACACCCTCTTCACCTTCACTGAGTACGTCGACCGACTGGCCCTCTTTATAGATAGCGACAATTTTGGCCGAACCGCTGGTGGCCTTGTAGCCGGTGAACTCGGTCGCCACGTCAACCTTGACCAGCGTGTTGTAGTCCAGGCCGAACGAGCTGGCCGAACGCGCCCGCACACGCTGGGCTTCCATTTCGCGCTCGAAGCCGGCTTCGTCGACCGTCAGGTTGCGTTCGCGAGCGATGTCAGCGGTCAAGTCCATCGGGAAACCGTAGGTGTCATACAGTTTGAACACCACGTCGCCCGGCACTACGGTGCCTTTAAGTTCCAGCAGATCCTGCTCGAGAATCTTCAGGCCGTGCTCCAGGGTCTTGGAGAACTGCTCTTCTTCGGCCTTGAGCACGCGCTCGATACTGGCCTGTTGCTGCTTGAGTTCCGGGAACGCTTCGCCCATCTCGGCAACCAGCGCCGCGACGATCTTGTAGAAGAAGCTACCGGTCGCGCCCAGCTTGTTACCGTGACGGCACGCACGACGAATGATCCGGCGCAGTACATAGCCGCGGCCTTCGTTGGACGGCAATACGCCGTCGGCAATCAGGAAACCGCACGAACGAATGTGGTCGGAGACAACCTTGAGCGAAGACTGGTCGTCGTTGCTGCAGCCAATCGCCTTGGCCGAAGCGCTCAGCAGGTTCTTGAACAGATCCACTTCATAGTTGGAGTGAACATGCTGCATCACCGCACTGATCCGCTCCAGACCCATGCCGGTGTCTACCGACGGCGCTGGCAGCGGATGCAATACGCCGTCGGCGGTACGGTTGAACTGCATGAATACGTTGTTCCAGATCTCGATGTAACGGTCGCCATCTTCTTCCGGCGAACCCGGTGGGCCGCCCCAGATGTGGTCGCCGTGATCGTAGAAAATCTCGGTGCAAGGGCCGCACGGGCCGGTATCGCCCATGGTCCAGAAGTTGTCGGACGCGTACGGCGCGCCCTTGTTGTCGCCGATGCGAATCATGCGCTCGACCGGCACACCGATTTCTTTGGTCCAGATGTCATAGGCCTCGTCATCCGAGGCATAGACCGTTACCCAGAGTTTTTCCTTGGGCAGTTTCAGGACACCGGTCAGGAAGGTCCAGGCGTAGGTGATCGCGTCGTGCTTGAAATAATCGCCGAAGCTGAAGTTACCCAGCATTTCGAAAAACGTGTGGTGACGAGCGGTATAACCGACGTTTTCCAAGTCACTGTTCTTGCCACCGGCGCGCACGCATTTCTGGCTGCTTGTTGCACGGGTGTACGCGCGCTTTTCCTGGCCCAGGAAGCAGTCCTTGAACTGGTTCATCCCCGCGTTAGTGAACAGCAGGGTTGGGTCGTTGCCCGGAATCAAAGAGCTGGAGGCTACACGGGTGTGGCCTTGCTCTTCGAAGAAGCGAAGGAAGGCTTCACGGATTTCTGCGCTTTTCATTAGGTTCTTCCACGGAGGCTGCGGCCAAAAGCCTGTGCGAAACGTCAACAGACGAGGCGACGGCAAAGGGCCGCATTATATCGGCGTTAGTGACTAGGTACAGTGTGTTTGTACGTTACAAACAGTCAATTGGACCGCTAACACGGTCAGTTGCGAGAAAAGTCGACAAATGTAGTGACGACCTGCCCGATTTGCGCACGACTGATGTCCATGTGCGTGACCATTCGCAGGCGCCCGGCAGCGCTGAGCTTGATTCCGCGATCCGCGGCAAATGCCTTGATGGCCTCGGCCTTGCCGCCCATCTGCACGTAAACCATGTTGGTCTGCACCGGCTCGACCTCGTAACCCGCGGCTCGCAGGCCTTCGGCCAGCCATTGGGCATTGGCGTGGTCGTCGGCCAGGCGCCGAACGTTGTTTTCCAAAGCATACAAGCCGGCTGCCGCCAGAATTCCGGCCTGGCGCATACCGCCGCCGACCATCTTGCGCAAACGCCGTGCCTTGCCGATCAACTCGGCCGAACCGCACAGCACCGAACCGATCGGCGCGCCCAGGCCCTTGGACAGACAGACCGAGACCGAATCGAAATACTGGGTGATCTCTCGAGCATCGACACCCAGCTTGACCGCCGCGTTGTACAGCCGCGCGCCGTCAAGGTGCAACGCCAGCCCGTGCTCACGGGTGAAACTGCGGGCCCGGGCCAGATACTCCAGCGGCAGGACTTTGCCCTGCATGGTGTTTTCCAGTGCCAGCAGACGGGTGCGGGCGAAGTGGAAGTCATCCGGTTTGATCGCGGCCGCGACGTGCGCCAGGTCCAGCGAACCATCCGCCTGCACTTCCAGTGGCTGCGGCTGGATCGAACCGAGCACCGCTGCACCACCGCCTTCATACTTATAAGTGTGAGCCTGCTGGCCGACGATGTACTCGTCACCGCGTTCGCAATGGGCCATCAAGCCCAGCAGATTGCTCATGGTGCCCGTCGGAACAAACAGCGCCGCCGCAAAACCCAACTGATCTGCAAGTTCGGCTTCGAGACGATTGACCGTCGGATCTTCACCGTAAACGTCATCACCGGTGGCGGCTGCGGCCATCGCGTCAAGCATCCCTGCGGTCGGTTGGGTGACGGTGTCGCTGCGAAGATCGATAACGCTCATGAATCTGGCCTCGGTTTGCAGGGGAAATCCCTTTCAGTAACGAATTACTGCGGTCATGCCGACGAATAATCAACCCTTGAGTAGGAAATGGCTTCCCGAACCGACGAAAAAATCGCTAGCAATCATCAAATAGCAGCGATGCACAAGTGAGAAATATGTGTTAAAAACGCTTCGCCGCCAAACAATCTGGCGGCAAAACGTTCTCAGGGCGGGGTGCAACTCCCCACCGGCGGTAATTGCGCGCAATGCGCATAGCCCGCGAGCGCTTGGCGACAGGCACGGCAATGGCTGTGATGGCGGCAAGGTCAGCAGACCCGGTGTGATCCCGGGGCCGACGGTCATAGTCCGGATGAAGAGAGAACGGGATTGGCGCCAAAGGGCCGTCCGCAGGCATTCGTGCGAGCGTGCGTACCCTTAAATCCCATTCGATTCATATGCCCTGTTTTTTACATAAACAGGAGTCAGAACATGCAACCCACCGCAATCGATAGCAAAAGTAAAAACCATCAGGGCGAGCGCGTTGCGTTCATCCAGGCCTGCTGGCACAAAGAAATCGTCGATCAGAGCCGTAAGGGCTTTGTGGTCGAAATGATTGCGCAGGGTTATCAGGAGTCGGAGATCGACTTCTTCGAAGTCGGCGGCGCCTTTGAAATTCCGCTGCACGCCAAGCTGCTGGCCAAGTCCGGTCGTTATGCCGGCATCGTCGCGGCGGGTCTGGTGGTCGACGGCGGGATCTACCGCCACGAATTCGTCGCCCAGTCGGTGATCAGCGGCCTGATGCAGGTCCAACTGGAAACCGAAGTGCCGGTATTCTCGGTAGTCCTGACCCCGCACCACTTCCATGCCGGCGAAGAACATCAGAAGTTCTTCTTCGAGCATTTCGTGCACAAAGGCCAGGAAGCAGCGAAGACGTGCGCGGATACGCTGCACAAGATGCGTGCATTGCGTCGTAGCGAACCGCGTGCGGTAGCCGTCTAAACAGCAAAACCTGTGGGAGCGAGCTTGCTCGCTCCCACATGGGTTTTATGTTGAGGCTGCGGTGTCTGTCAGGCCAGGTTTTCGTCGGTGGTCGGCACAATCAGGATCCCGGCGCGCAGGCCGTTTTTGACCTTGGGGTTCGGGAAGATGATCCGGGCACCCTCCTCCTCTATGATCCACCGGGTTTGGGCGATGTCTTCGGCCAGCAAATAGCCCACTTCCAACTCCGAAAAGTTCTCGATGTCCGCTGGCAGGTTCAGACGGAAGCTATCGCTGTGTTTGATGATTTCTCGCGCCACACTAAACAGCTGCAACCCGTCCAGCGCCTCTTCGGTCTGGGCCGGCTCGCTGCCTTCGATAATCTGTTTGAGGCGGGTTTCCAGCAGATCGACGTTGACCCCGTCGTTCTGCCCGAATGGCCGCGCCTTGCCCAGCTCCAGGGTAAAGGACTCGGCACCGAGCTTGTCGTAGGTGTAGGAACTGAAAACGATGGACGGCTTGTTCTGCAGCAGCACCGCTTCCATGCCGGCTGCACGCAGTCGCGCCAGTTCCAGGCGTGAATGCTGACGGCCTTCTTTCCAGGGATACAGTGCGAACTGCTCGATTTTCGAACCGCGAATGGCCGTGTGCAGGTCGTAGTGCAGACGATTACGGTCCGGCAAGCTGAAGAAGCTCGCCGCCAGCCGCTCCAGTTCACAAGCGCGCAGGGCTTCGGAGCCGCTGCTTTGTTCGTGACGGCCGTTGAACAACCGGTTGACGTCCTGCTCGATGAAACGCTCGCCTTTGCGAATCGCTTCCGGGTTGCCGAACAGGAACAGAATACGTGCGCGCGGTTTCAAGTCGCCGCGGGCGATGTCATGCAACAGGCGATCGAGCAATTCGATCGGCGCTGTTTCGTTGCCGTGGATGCCGGCCGATAGCAGCAGGTCCAGGCCTTGGTCGCTCGCTTGCGGTGGCCGGACTTCCAGCGCACCCTCGCTCAACCAGCGCATGCGTACGCCTTCGACAGTCAGTTGAGTCTTCTCCGCCGGTTCGCGGCCGGCGAGGGTCAGTTCAAGCAGTTTGCCGAGGGCGAGCATAGAGCGGTTTCCTTAGTGGTCGTGTGCGCAATCCGGGCCGTGCACGTGGTCTTCGTCACCGACTTCAGCCGGTTCCATTTCCAGTTGCAGACTTACCAGATTAGTCGCCAATGGGCGCAGCAGCAGGTTTGCGTACTCAGCGTCACCTTCTTCAACGTCCACGCCGATCAGCAGTTGGCCGCGGCCATCCTGCTGAATCCACAGCTCTTTGCCTTGCCACATGACCGCGACGCGGGTGCAGGAAGTTTCCAGTTGCGTGCCGTCGGTGTCTTCAAGGATCAGCTGCAGGGTATCGCTCATGTTTTACGCTCTCGACTTTCAATTGATCTGGAATGGATAAACCGCGCCCAGTTTAAGGATTTGCGTCAGTTCATCCAGTGCCGTCCGGCACTCAAGCAGCAACTGCGGGTCCGCGAGATCGTTTTCGGTCATGCGGTCGCGGTAGTGCTTGTCGACCCATTCGGTCAGCGTGCCGTACAACGGTGCCGTCATGATAACCCCTGAGTTGACGGCCGCCAGTTCGGTTTCGTTGAGCGCGACGCGCAGTCGCAGGCAAGCCGGGCCACCGCCGTTCTGCATGCTCTGCTTCAAATCGAACACTTTCACTTCGCCAATCAGCCCGCCGGAGCTGGTCAAACCTTGCAGGTACTGCCAGACACGCGCGTTGCCACGGCATTCTTCCGGCACGATCAACAGCATCGAGCCGTCAGGACGCGACAGCAGTTGGCTATTGAACAGGTAGGAACGAACGGCGTCTTCGACAGTTACCGCGGAACGAGGTACGCAGATCGACTGAAATTTCCCACCGACTTTGGCGAGTTTGCTTTGCAATTCAGCGAGCATCTGCTCGGTGTCGAGGAACGCATCCTCGTGATAGAACAGCACCTCGCCATTACCCACCGCGATCACATCGTTGTGGAACACGCCCTGATCGATCACCGAAGGGTTCTGCTGGGCGTAGACCACGCCGTCATCGCTCAAGCCGTGCAGGCGGACAACCGCCTGGGAGGCTTCGAGGGTCTGGCGGGCCGGGTATTTCTGCGGTGCCGGGTAACGGGTGTCGAACGCGCTGCGACCGAACACGAAGAACTCGACGCCAGCTTCGCCGTACTCACGGCAGAAACGGGTGTGGTTGGCTGCACCTTCGTCCCCGAACTGCGCCACGGCTGGCAATGCGGCGTGGTGTGCGAAGTGCTTCTGGTCAGCGAACATAGCCCCCAGCACGCGACTGGTGGTCGGGTGTTCGATGCTGCGGTGATATTTGCAGTTCAGGTTGGCCGCAGTGAAATGCACCCGGCCATCCGCGGTGTCGGCGCTCGGGCTGACGGTGGCGGCGTTGGCCACCCACATGCTCGATGCGGAGCAACTGGCAACCAGCAGCGGCATGGCTTCTTTGGCAGCTTGCTCGATCACCTGAGCGTCGGTGCCGCTGAAACCCAAGCGACGCAAGGCTGCCACGTCCGGGCGCTCCTGTGGTGCCAGCACGCCCTGCTGAAAGCCCATTTCCATCAGCGATTTCATTTTCGCCAGGCCTTGCAGCGCGGCTTCCTTCGGGTTCGAAGACTGCTGGCTGTTGCTCTGGGACGCGACATTGCCGTAGGACAGGCCGCCGTAGTTATGGGTCGGCCCCACTAGACCGTCAAAATTGACTTCATAGGATTTCATCAGCGAGGCTCCACGAGAATCTGTTGTTATAGGCATCAGTAAAAATGACTGGAATGCGAACTGTGTAGCAGCTGCCGCAGGCTGCGTTCGGCTGCGAAGCAGTCGCGATTGTGGTATCCACGATTCTGATTCAGAAACACCGGTATACCGATTTACGACTGCTACGCAGCCGAACGCAGCCTTCGGCAGCTGCTACATAATCCCTACGAAAGCTTCACGCCCGGGGTTAGCGCGGCAGGCAAGGTCAGGCTCGGCGTTTCCAGCGAAGCCACCGGGTATGCGCAGTAATCTGCCGCGTAGTAGGCGCTGGCTCGGTGGTTGCCCGAGGCGCCGACACCGCCGAATGGCGCGCTGCTTGCCGCACCGGTCAGCTGCTTGTTCCAGTTGACGATGCCAGCACGGCTTTCCAGCCAGAACTGCTGATAACGTGCTTCGGAATCCGACAGCAGACCGGCCGCCAAGCCATAGTCGGTGTCGTTGGCTTCAGCGATCGCCGCTTCAAAATCAGCGTAGCGGATCACTTGCAGCAGCGGGCCGAACAGCTCTTCATCAGGACGATCAGCCACGGCCGTCACGTCCAGAATGCCTGGGGTCAGCAAGGCGGCTTGAGCGTGTGGTTGAGTCATTTCCAGCAGCGCCACGGCGCCGTTGCCCAGCAGATGCTCTTGCGCATCCATCAGGGCTTTCGCAGCACCAAGGGAAATCACCGAGCCCATGAACGGTGCCGGTTGCTGATCAAACGCGCCAACTTCAATCGTCGAACTGACCGCCACCAGACGCGCCAGCAGTGTGTCGCCCCAGGCGCCCTGCGGCACCAGCAAACGGCGGGCACACGTGCAACGCTGACCGGCAGAAATGAACGCCGACTGGATGATGGTGTAAACGGCGGCATCGAGGTCTGCGACCTGATCAACGACCAGCGGGTTGTTACCGCCCATTTCCAGCGCGAGGATCTTGTCCGGACGACCGGCAAACTGCTGGTGCAGATGATTGCCGGTGCGGCTGGAACCGGTGAAGAACAAACCGTCGATGCCCGGGTTCGCCGCCAGGGCGATTCCGGTCTCGCGAGCGCCTTGCAGCAGGTTCAACACGCCTGCCGGCAGACCGGCTTCGATCCAGCACTTGACCGTCAGCTCAGCGACTTTCGGCGTCAGTTCGCTTGGTTTGAACAGCACACTGTTACCGGCCAGCAGCGCCGGCACAATGTGGCCGTTCGGCAAGTGGCCAGGGAAGTTGTAAGGCCCGAACACCGCGACCACACCGTGTGGTTTGTGGCGCAACACGGCGGTGGCGTCGCCCAATGGGCCGCTCTTCTCGCCGGTACGTTCGCGGTAGCTCTGCACCGAGATCGCTATCTTGTTGACCATGCTGGTGACTTCGGTCGCCGCTTCCCACAGGGGTTTGCCGGTTTCCTCACCAATGGTGCGGGCCAGTTCATCAGCGTGATTTTTCAACGCGGCGGCAAACGCCTCCAGCACTGTAATGCGTTCTTCCAGGGTACGACGAGCCCAGCCCGGGAACGCCTGGCGCGCGGCTTGCACGGCCGATTCAACCTGAGCGGCAGTAGCGCCCTCGCCCGCCCACAGCACCTGTTGGCTCACCGGATTCAGCGACTGGAAGGCTTCACCCTGGCCGGCCAGCCATTCACCTGCGATGTATAGCGAATTCATTATTTCGACTCCCTGGCAGCGGACAACGGAACGGCGCGCACTTGATCGCCGGCGTTGAGTTGAAGACGTTTGGCAGTCAGCGGATCGACCACCAGCGTGCCGGCGGCGAAACGTGCAGGAGCAGCAGTGATCCGGCAGTCATCGCGTTTGCGGTTATGAATGAGGAACGGTGTGGCGTCGTCACCCGGCGTGCCGATGGCCAGCACCAGCGCCTGGCTGTCGCGAATTGCGCGGATCTTGCCGGTTTCGCACTCCACCGCAGGACCGGCGTCGAAGATGTCGACGTAGCCCTGATAGCTGAAGCCTTCGCTCTTGAGCATGGCCAGGGCCGGCTCGGTGTCCGGATGAACCTGGCCGATCACGTTGCGCGCATCCGGCGACAGGAAGCAGGTGTACAACGGAAATTTCGGCATCAATTCGGCGATGAACGCCTTGTTGCCCACACCGGTCAGGTAATCGGCCTGGCTGAATTCCATCTTGAAGAAGTGTCGGCCCAGGCTTTCCCAGAACGGCGAACGCCCCGCTTCGTCAGACATGCCGCGCATCTCGGCGATGATCTTGTTGCCAAACAGCTGCGGGAACTCGGCGATGAACAGCATCCGCGCCTTGGCCAGCATTCGGCCGTTGAGGCCAGTGCGGTAGTCGGCGTGCAGGAACAGCGAGCACAGCTCGGAGTTACCGGTCAGGTCGTTGGCCAGGAACAGCGTCGGGATTTCGCGGTAGATGTTCAGTTCCTGGGAAGCGCTGACGGTCAGGCCAACCCGGAAGTTGTACCAAGGCTCACGCAGACCGACGGCACCGGCGATGGCGGAAATACCCACCACACGGCCGTCGTCGTCTTCGAGCACGAACAGGTAATCCGCATCACCGCGCCCGGCTTCGCCGCGGAAGGTCTTCTCGGCCCAGCCGACCCGATGGGCCAGACGTTCTTCATTGGCCGGCAACGTGGTCAGGCCGGTGCCGGTGCTGCGGGCCAGGTCGATCAGAGCGGGTAAATCGCTGCTGCGTACGGGACGAACGATCATGCTATCTCCTCAAACGGGCCGCTTGCGCCACCCGTGAAACTCGCTGCTTTCCAGGATTCTTTCCAGGCATTCTTTCCAGGCATGGCAGCAGGCGTTAAACCGCCACCAGGCGCACGCTGGCACCTTCACCGACACCCAGGGCTTCGGCCGCTTCAAGATCCAGGGTCACGGGTTTGCCCGGCGCGTAATCGAGCTCGAGCAAAACGGCGCGGTAATCCTGCAACTGGGCGTTGGCCACCAGGTACTGACGACCGGCGCCTTTGACCGGCTCGCCGATTTTCACCGGGACCACACGGCTCTGGGCGATCGAACGGATCCCCGAGACGCGGGCGTGCAAGGTCGGGCCGCCGTCGAAAATATCGATGTAATGATCGGTCTCGAAGCCTTCGCGCATCAGGATGTCGAAGGTGATCTGCGCCCGTGGGTGCACCTGTCCCATCGCCTCTTGAGCGGTGTCCGGCAGCAGCGGCACATAGATCGGGTAATGCGGCATCAGCTCGGCCAGGAACGTCCGGCTCTTCAGACCGCACAGACGCTCGGCAGCGGCATAGTTGAGGTCGAAGAAGTTGCGGCCGATAGCATCCCAGAACGGCGAGTCGCCATTTTCATCGCTGTAACCGACGATCTCGGTCACCACCGAATCGGCAAAGCGTTCCGGATGGCTGGCCACGAACAACAAGCGACCACGGGAGTTGAGTTCCGACCAGGCCGAACCCACCAGCTCAGGCTGCACGTAAAAACTGGTCAGCAAGCTGTTGCCGGTCAGGTCGTGGCACTGGGAGAGCACGTGAATCTTGTTATGAATCTTCAGCTCGCGAGAGGCGTGCACAAAGGTTTCATTACGAAAACTGTAGAACGGCTCGGAATAACCGGCCGACGCAACGATAGCCGAACAGCCCACCAGTTTGCCGGTGGCGGTGTCTTCGAGGACGAAGAAATAGCTCTCTTCACCGTTGAAGCTGACCTCGGCGGCGAACGAGGCTTCGCTTGCTGCGATCTTGTCGCTCAGGCGTTCAACGTCATCCGGCAAGGAAGTGACACCAATCGGGCTGTCCGCAGCCAGACGCTGTACCTCGCCCAGATCAGCCATTTGCGCGGGGCGCATCACCAGCATGGTGTCACTCCTTTTCAAAACTCTTTTGAGGGAAATAAGCCGAACCCTTGTAGGAGCGAAGCTTGCTCGCGAAGGCGGTGTGTCAGCCGTTGATGACGGTGGCTGACACGACCCCTTCGCGAGCAAGCTTCGCTCCTACAGAGAGCGGGTCCGGCATAAAAATGGGTTCGACGCCTGAAATGTCAGGCGTCGACGGTCTATCAGGCTTGAGTCAGTTTGGCCGCAGCGCGTTCGAAACGGTCCAGACCGGCATCGATATCAGCGTCTTCAACCACCAGGCTTGGCGCGAAACGAACCACGTCGGGGCCGGCTTGCAGAATCATCAGGCCTTCTTTTTCAGCGGCGTTGAAGATGTCCTTGGCCTTGCCTTTCCAGGCATCGTTCAGCACGCAACCAATCAACAGGCCCATGCCACGGACCTGGGTGAACAGGCCGTACTTCTCACCGATCTGTTCCAGGCGAGCCTTGAACTTGTCGTGCTTGGCGTTGACGCCGGCCAGCACTTCAGGGGTATTAACCACGTCAATCACGGCTTCAGCGACAGCGCACGCCAGCGGGTTACCGCCATACGTGGTGCCGTGGGTGCCGACGACCAGGTGTTTGGCCAGGTCTTCGGTGGTCAGCATTGCCGCGATCGGGAAACCACCGCCCAGACTCTTGGCGCTGGTCAGGATGTCCGGCGTCACGCCGTAATGCTGGTAGGCGAACAGCTTGCCGCTGCGGCCCATGCCGGTTTGCACTTCGTCGAAGATCAGCAGCGCGTTGTGCGCGGTGCAGAGTTCGCGGGCACCTTGCAGATACTCGAGCTCAGCCGGGATGACACCACTCTCGCCCTGGATCGGTTCCAGGACCACAGCGCAAGTCTTGTCGGAAATAGCGGCTTTCAGCGCGGCCAGATCGTTGTACGGCACGTGGGTGATACCGGTGATCTTCGGACCGAAGCCATCGGAATACTTCGACTGACCACCGACGTTCACGGTGAACAGGGTACGACCGTGGAAGCTATTGAGCGCGGCGATGATTTCGTACTTCTCGCTGCCGAAACGATCGAAGCCGACGCGACGGGCCAGCTTGAAGGCGGCCTCGTTGGCTTCGGCTCCGGAGTTGCAGAAGAACGCGCGCTCGGCAAACGTAGCGTCGATCAGCTTATGCGCCAGGCGCAAGGCTGGCTCATTGGTGAAGACGTTGGACACGTGCCACAGCTTGTTCGCCTGCTCGGTCAAGGCACTGACCAGCGCCGGGTGCGCATGGCCCAATACGTTAACGGCAATCCCGCCGGCGAAGTCGATCAGCTCGCGGCCAGACTGGTCCCAGACGCGGGAACCGGCACCACGCACAGGGATGAAAGCGGCAGGCGCGTAGTTGGGAACCATTACCTGGTCGAAATCGGCGCGTTGTACCGCAGCGTGCTCAACGGACATCGGAGTCTCCTGATGAGGAACACTCGCCTGAAACTGGCGAGCTTGGTGAGGATTGTAAGGACAGTTTTCAGCCCGGCCTTGCCGCCAAGCGACAACTTCTTATAGCGCAAACACAGGTTTCGCCCGGGTTTACGGCAATGCGACAAATAGCGTCGCAAAGGCGCAGTTTAAACCGGCGGCACAGGTTATAGGCAGGCTTGTAGACCAGTGCGGTAAATATGTACCGCACACAGCCTTTCTTCGTCTGTTTTCCTTGGGTTCCATCCAAACGCTAAAGGACTAGCGATGAATCAGCACGAATTTGAGCTTGCCGCTCATCCGGACGCGCACTATCACCACGCGTTCAAAAATCTGCCCGACTGGGTATTGAAAGCATCGCCTGTGACGCTCAGCGCGCTAAAGAACGCCTCGCTGGAATTTCCTGACTGGCATGCCACTGCAACCCGTCAGCAACATCAATCGCTGAAATTGGCCAGCGGGGAACACTTGACCCTGCACAATCGCCTGGAGGCGATGCTGAACAAACTGAAAAACGCCCGGGACTTCGCCGAACCGCTTCTGAGCGACGCATTGAAAACCCGCTTCGGCCTCGACTTGGACGTCAAGACCACTTTCCTGCGCCTGTACGCTCCTCGGAACGTCCCGTGGCTCCCGATCAAATCCGGCGCCGCGCGCACCTGGACGGTATCGCTGCTCGATGCAGCCCTGCACAATTTTCAGCCTTCAGAAACCGAGCCGGACGCTTACGAGTCCGCTTCGACGTTTATCACCGCGCCCTCGCCCACCGGTCACTTCAATACGTTGCCGGCGATTAAACGCCAACTTTCTATTCAGAGCTTCACTCGGTTATGTCGGGAACTGGATATCGGTGGTCAGTACGAGGCGTACCTCAACGATAATCTGGGGGTGACCAATCCCGTGGCCGGCGCGGTAGTGAAATCGAAGGTCATCAAGACGCAAAAAGCTGCCCTGCAAACGGCCCTGCACCTGGCACACATTCGAAAGGACCTGCCGATCGACGCTTACCGTTCGATTCTCGGCATCGCACAAGACTGCGCGGGTACGCGGCTGGATGGCCAGCCAATGGAGTGTCATTACCTGACGATGATGTCTTCATTGTTGACTGGCATCGTCATTTTTTCGCCCAGACTTGAGTGCTCACGGCAGGCAAGGCGGATCATCGTCTATATCCCCGACGACCCGCAGCATCCGCTCAAACAGTACCCTGACGCACAGGCATTCTTGACGGAGCTGACCCGCAAGCTGCGCTCCCCCGCTTACCAGGCGTTCTTCAGCCGATTCGTCGGTCATCAGGAAAGAGCTTACTTTTTCGCCGATCTCGACCGCCGTCTCAGCACCGTTACCTGGCATCAGCGCGAGCACGGCGATCCCCTGCCCAGCTGGCTGGGCACACCGGTCGACAAGCCCAAACTGGATTTTTCGGTGAGCCCGATCAAAACCAACCTATGGACTCACCTTTATCACCAGCAACTGAACAAGATCCTCAATGATGCCCGCACCCTCGCCGTCTCCACCGCCCGCGCCGATCGAAACGCTCGATGGGCGTGGTGGGACGCCTTCAGCAAAATCGCCACTGCAATTCTTGAAGTGGCATCGTTCATTGCCCTGCCATTTGTTCCGCCGATGGGTGAGTTGATGCTGGCCTACATGGCCTATCAGGTACTGGACGACACCTTCGAAGGCATTGTCGACTGGGCAGAAAGCCTGAAAACCGAAGCTTTCGGGCATTTGATGAGCATCATTGAGACGGTGACTCAGCTCGGAACATTCGCGGTGGGCGGCGTCATGGCTGCCGGTGCGTTCAACCGCCTGTTGTCTCGCAAAGCAGTAGCGCTGATTTCGCCGCTCAAACCCGTCGAAACTGCCGGAGGCCGAACCCGGTACTGGAAGCCGGATCTCGCGCCTTATGAGCAATCAGTCACGTTGCCAACCGAAGCCAAACCCGATCAGCTAGGCCTGTATCAGCATGAGGGCAAAGCGCTGCTGCGCCTCGAAGATAAGCTCTATGCCGTAAACCCGGTTAGTGAGACTGGCCGATTTCAAATCCAGCATCCGCACCGAGCCGATGCTTATCAGCCACCCCTGCGTCACAACGATCATGGCGCCTGGCAGACAGCGCTGGACCAACCCTTGACGTGGGACCGGGAAACCGTGATGCGCCGCCTCGGCCACAGCGTCGAGTCGTTCAGCAGTGCCGAACGCGAACAAGTCCTGCGCATCAGTGGCTTTCACGACAATGTAGTGCGCGAGACTCACGTCGAGAACCATCGCCCGCCTTCACTGCTGACCGACACGATCAAGCGCTTCAAAGTCGATCGTGATATTCAGGCGTTGATTGAACAGGCCGATAGTGACCATCCCGAACGCTATCAGGCACTGAATCATCGACTGTCGCTGTTCGAATCTCGCTACCGTGAACTTGAAAAAACCGATGACCGTCAGGTCCAGCTACTGCTTGGCGAAATTCAGGGGCTACCGACAGATATTGCACAAGAACTGGTGAGCAACGCATCCGGCATCGAGCTAAAGCAGCTGCACAACGGTCGAGTCCCTCAACGCCTCAAGGATGTGGCAGTCAAAGCCATGGAGGCGGTGCGTGTGGCCAGAGCCTATGAAGGGTTTTACCTGGAAGACATGGACACGACGGACACTCATCGACTGGCGTTGCATAGCCTTGAATCGTTGCCTGGCTGGCCCGCTGGTCTGCGCATCGAAGTCAGGGATTTTTCTTATGACGGGACACTGCGCGACAGCATTGGCCAGCCCGACACGCCAATCCTCAGAACATTGGTTCGGGCAGACGACGGCACCTATCAGGTCCATGAAAACAATGAGCAACCCGGCGATTTTTATCACGCCCTCCTGCAGGCGTTGCCGGAGGCCGAGCGCGCTGCGCTGGGTCTTGGCGCCGAAGACAGCCAAGTGCTCAAGCAACGCATTGCCGAACACGCGGTGAATAGACCGCAGTTGCGCACGCTGTTCGCAAAAAACCCGCGTCGAAAACCCTTCTATGACCCGACGACCATGCGCCTGCCCGGTGGCACGCAGGGTTACGGTCGCAGCAACCGATCTACACCAACGCTTGATGACAGGGTTCGCGAAGTTTATCCCAGCCTGACTCAGGAACAGCTGCGCTCCGTCGTCTCCAATCTACAGCGTCACCCCGACGGCGCTCGCATGGAGCTGTCACGGCTGGCCAGTGAACTCCATGTACTGCATGGGGATCTTGAGCGATGGACAAGGGACGCCCCCACCGCCCACCGTGAAACCGGGCTCCCACTGAGCGATCTGGAACAACAGGCAGTGCGCCACAATCGGCGGTTGCTGGCCCAGGAAATCCAGCGCAGCTGGCGACGGCAGTCCGAGCGCGACCTCGATGCGCCGGATGGCACCGAGCGGTATGTGCTGCGATTCGGTGAAGCGATCCCGGGCGACCTGCCGAACCTGACGGCCGATTTCAGCCACGTGTCGTCCCTTGTCCTTGACGGCAGTCATGCCGTGCATGGGATGCCTGGCTTTTTGCAGCACTTCACCGGTCTTCGCCGATTGGAATTACGCCGTTTCATCCTGGGTACGCTTCCCGATGCCATCGGGCAAATGGTGAATCTGGAAACATTGATCCTCAGCGATTGCGGAATCAATTTCGATACCATCGCCGGGTCAAAACTGTCTTCAATGAAAAAAATGGCCATGCTGGATCTCTACCGGAATCCGGTTGAAGGTGTACCCAGCATCGAAACAATGCCTGACCTCGTTCATCTGGATCTGAGCGATACCGGGCTGACGGAAATACCTGCCAGTACCTTGCAACATGCCAGGCTCAACACCCTCATGTTGATGAACAACAACATCAGTGAGTTGCCTCCCGGATTCTTCGACAGCCCAGTGTATGAGAAACGCGGCGTGCACCTTTCGCAGAATCCGCTCAGCGATCAGGCAAGGGAACTGATCAAGCAGCAGTACTTCGAGACCTCCTTCGATCTGGGCGTTTTCGCACCCGAGGCGGATATAGCGCGAGCCAGGGCGCTTTTTCCAAACCTGGAAGTCGAAGAGGCGAGCGACTATGTGTACGAGCTGCCGGGCACATTGGCAGACGGCCGAATAGAGCTGACAAGGCTGGAAGCGGAGCTCGCACAGCTGAGCATCGATCTGGCTGCATGGACAGCCGACTTGCCGCCTCTGCACCCACAAACCGGTGAACCGTTCAGTGAACAGCAACGGCTTATCGAGCACACCAACCGTGACGAATTCAAACAGTTACTGGAGCGATGCTGGCGTATTGAGACGGACCAGGATGATTTCGATGACGCACTTGAGCCAACCTTCGAACTGATCATCAGCCCGCGGATCAACGGGGAACTTCCCACCCTCAATGCTGACTTCAAGCATGTGTCGGCGCTGGAACTGGAAAGTTCCGACGGCGTGACGCGCATTGGACAATTCCTGAAGTCGTTCCCCAATCTGAAAAGTCTGCGGCTGCGCGAGTGTGACCTGGGCAACATTCCTGACGCCGTGTTCACGATGGGCCGCTTGCGCTCACTGTCACTTTTCAATTGCCGCATCAGCTTGTCAGCGGAGTCGGCAAACGCATTGGCGGGAATGGAACATCTCGACTACCTCGATTTGAGTTTCAACCCACTGGGACGATCACCCGATCTGAGCCAAATGCCGGACCTCGCGACAGTTCTGTTGCATGACACTGGCATCAGCGAAATACCCAACGCCCTGCTGCAGATGACTGAACTGGATTGGGCAGACCTGAGCACCAACTCAATCACCGACGTCCCGAGCGACATCATGGAATTACCGGTGGACGTGGCGGAGAACATTAGCCTTCGAGGCAATCCGTTTACCGAGCAAGCCCTGCTACGACTGATCGACTACTACCAGAATACGGGCGTGGACTTCGGCGTGGAAGACGTGATCAATCGCGGCGAGATGCAGATATCGTCTTCGCAGGGGTCCGAAGTCGACGAGTAAGGCGCGTTTGTAAGGAATCACCCACGCTCGGACGGCACCGACGACAATTCGAACGGGCTGCTGCTGCGCCGCTGGTTGCGATCTTCCCGCGGCGTGGCGCCGAAGAAGTTGCGGTAGGCGCTGGAGAAGTGCGGCCCCGAAGAGAAGCCACACGACAGGCCGATCTGGATGATCGACTTGCTGGTTTGCATCAACATCTGTCGGGCCTTGTTCAGGCGCAATTCCAGGTAATACTGGCTCGGCACGCGGTTGAGGTATTGCTTGAAAATCCGCTCCAACTGCCGACGGGACACGCACACATGCTGGGCGATTTCGTCGGTGGTCAGCGGTTCTTCGATGTTGGCTTCCATGAGCAACACCGCTTGGGTGAGCTTCGGATGGCTGGAACCGAGACGGTTCTGCAGCGGAATGCGTTGGCGTTCGCCGCCTTCGCGGATGCGCTCGACCACCAGTTCTTCGGACACGGCACCGGCGAGCTCGGCGCCGTGGTCGCGGGCCAGCACGGCCAACAACAGATCCAGAACCGACAGGCCGCCGCACGCGGTCAGGCGATCGCGATCCCAGTCGAACAGATGACTGGTGGCGATGACTTTAGGGAAACGTTCGGTGAAATCGTCCTGCCAGCGCCAATGCACCGCTGCGCGGTAACCGTCGAGCAAACCCAGTTGAGCCAACGGGTAAACACCGGCAGACAAACCGCCTATCACACAGCCAGCACGCACCAGTTGTTTCAGCGCACTGCTGAGTGCCGGCGCGAGTGAGGTTTGCGGCTCATCGGCGAGCAGGAATAGTTTCTGGAAGTTTTCGAGCTTGCCGGCCCACGGTTCACCCGGCAATTGCCAGGCGCCTTCGGTCGGCGGTTCGGCCTGCAAAAACGACAGCTCGTAGACTACGTCCGGATGCACACGCTGGGCAACACGCAAGGCCTCCTCAGCCAGCGCAAGCGTCAGTGCTTTAGTGCTGGGCCAAATCAGGAAACCAATTCGATGGGCAGTCATGGCGAGCAATCCGAAACGAAAACAGTGTTAGAAGCCGAAAGCGGCTGCAACCAAATTAGACCATCTGGCACGCGGGCGCAGCATGACCTAATTGGGTGCGTAACGGGAGCGATTACTTCAGGCTGCCCGAGAGGAATTGTTGCAAGCGTTCGGACTGTGGATTGACCAGCACCTCACGCGGGTTGCCGTTTTCTTCGACGACACCTTTGTGCAGGAACACCAACTGGTTCGACACTTCACGGGCGAAGCCCATTTCGTGCGTCACCACCACCATGGTCCGGCCTTCCAGCGCCAGGGCCTGCATGACTTTCAGCACGTCGCCGACCAGTTCCGGGTCGAGTGCCGACGTCGGTTCGTCGAACAGCATCACCTCAGGTTCCATCGCCAGTGCACGGGCAATTGCGACACGCTGTTGTTCACCGCCAGACATGTGGCCCGGGTAAGCATCTTTACGATGCGCCACGCCGACCTTGTTCAGGTAGTGTTCGGCCTTCTCGCGGGCTTCGGCCTTGGACATGCCGAGCACGTGGACCGGCGCTTCCATAATGTTTTCCAGCGCGGTCATGTGCGACCACAGATTGAAATGCTGGAACACCATCGACAGGCGCGAACGCATGCGTTGCAGCTGTTTCGGGTCGGCTGCCTTCAGTGCGCCGTCCTTGTTGGCGACCAGTTTCAGCTCTTCGTTGTTGAGCAGAATCTTGCCCGCGTGCGGCTGCTCCAGCAGGTTGATGCAGCGCAGGAAGGTACTTTTGCCGGAGCCACTGGAGCCGATGATGCTGATCACATCGCCAGCCGCCGCTTTCAGGGACACGCCCTTGAGCACTTCGTGACTGCCATAGCGCTTATGCAGGTCTTGGACTTCAAGTTTGTACATGCGGTCGGTTCTCACAAAAACAGTCAGTCAGTCGTTGAGCAGGCGCCCGTGACGCAGCGCTTCGCGCCCCGCCACCTTGGCCAGCCAGAAACCGGGTTGGGCATAACGCAGCCGTTCAATGGCAAACAGCACCCCGGACGTACCAGCACACACCGTGCTGACCCGATCCGATAACGGATCGATCACTTCGAAAATCTCGTCGCCGGCTTCAATCCATTCACCGGGTTTACGCAAATAACTGATCACGCCAGGGTGTGGCGCGAACAACAATTCGGTGCCTTCGAACGGCATGCCCTCGCAAGCGTCTTGCGCAGGTTTTGGCCATTCGCCGCTGATCAGGCCTTGCTCGGCGAGGAACGCCAGAATGCCTTCGGCGTAAGCACAGGCTTCCGCGCGCCCCGTGTCGGCCTGACCACCCAGCTCAATGGTAGTCGCCAGGCAGGCCAGTGGAATCTTCGCCTCTGGGAACAGACGCGACAGACGCAACCACGGCAGCGAACAAGCTTCGTCGAATGAACTGCCGCCGGAATCTTCCGCCAGCAGACCTACTTTCACATTCAGGTGCGCGGCGAGCGAACGCCATTGCGGCCAGTGTTGCGGCAAGGCATACATGTGCAGCGCCGCTTCGGCGTCGCAATGCAGATCCAGCACCACATCAGCGGTGCAGGCATGACTGAGCAAAATGCGCTGCATGCCTTGCAACTGGCTGGCGGCGGGCGGCAATGCGGCGAGCACATCGGTCATCGTCTGACGGATCAGCTGAATATTGGCGTGCGGATCATCACCCAGGCGCCCTTCCAGCTCGGTGGCCACTGGCGCGCTCAGCTCGACGAAATCCCGGTTGAAGTTCTTGCCGCTGCCCGCTTCGAAACGCCCTTGATGATTGCCCTGAAGCAGTTGGCCGAGGCCCAGTGGATTGGCCACCGGCACCAGTTCGATCACACCGTTCAGCAAGCCTTGGGCTTCGAGTTCAGTCAGGCGCTTTTTCAGCTCCCAGGCCGTGCGCATGCCCGGCAACTCATCGGCGTGCAGGCTGGCCTGGATGTAAGCCTTGCGCCCGCCACTGCGCTCCCTATTACCGAAACAGAACACCGAAATCTGGCGTTCGCTACCCAGGTGGCTCCACGGCAATGAATGATCGATGCGTTCCATATCAGTGCTTCCGCGGGGCCAGATAGCCCAGCCAGCGGCGCTCGGCCAGTTTGAACAGCTTCACCAGAATGAAGGTCAGGCACAGGTAGAACACACCCGCGGTGATGTACGCCTCGAACGGCAAGTAGAACTGAGCATTGACCGTACGCGCGGCACCGGTGATGTCGATCAGGGTCACGATCGACGCC
The DNA here is from genome assembly GCF_054898115.1 of Pseudomonas sp. MDT1-16. Lineage (NCBI taxonomy): Bacteria > Pseudomonadati > Pseudomonadota > Gammaproteobacteria > Pseudomonadales > Pseudomonadaceae > Pseudomonas > Pseudomonas sp. MDT1-16. Next base: position 1,711,068 of record NZ_CM142717.1, on the reverse strand, counting down.
AGACTGGTGGTCTGCAGCATCATGATCACTTCGTTACTGTACTGCGGCAGCGCCCGGCGCAGGGCCGACGGCAGCAGGATCCGCTTGTACATTTTGTAGCGTGACATGCCCATCGCCTTGGCGGCTTCGATCTCACCGTTCGGCGTGGCCCGCAGGCTGCCGGCGATGATTTCGGCCGTGTAGGCGCTGGTGTTGATCGCGAAGGCCAGGGACGCACAGAACGTGGCGCTGGACAGCCACGGCCAGAGGAAGCTTTCACGTACAGCTTCGAACTGCGCCAGACCGTAGTAGATCAAAAACAGCTGCACCAGCATCGGCGTGCCGCGGATCACGTAGGTGAAGAGCCAAGCCGTCATGTTGACGACTGCATTCTTGGAGACGCGCATCAGCCCCAACGGCAAGGCCGCCAGCAGACCGAAAAACAGCGACAGCGCAAGCAATTTTAGGGTGGTCACCAAACCGCCGAAGTACAGCGGCAAGGCCTCCCAAATGACGTTGTAGTCGAAGATCATAGATCAGCCGCCCTTACGCCTACCGAGTAGCGCTTCTCAAGGTGACGCAATGCCAGCAACGAGACACTGGTGATCACCAGGTACATCGCCGCCACTGCGAGGAAGAAGGTGAAAGGCTCGCGGGTAGCATCTGCCGCCTGCTTGGCCTTGAACATCATGTCTTGCAGACCCACCACCGAAATCAGCGCGGTGGCCTTGGTCAGTACCAGCCAGTTGTTGGTAAAGCCCGGAATCGCCAGGCGAATCATCTGCGGGACCAACACCCGGAAGAACACCTGAAAACTGCTCATGCCATACGCCATGCCGGCTTCGGCCTGCCCCTTCGGAATCGCCATGAAGGCGCCGCGGAAGGTTTCCGACAGGTACGCACCGAAGATGAAGCCCAGGGTGCCGATACCGGCGGCCAACGGGTTCAGGTCGATGTAGTCGTCAAAACCGAGCATCGGTGCGACGCGGTTGAGCAGGTCCTGACCACCGTAGAAAATCAACAGAATCAGCACCAGGTCGGGAATCCCGCGGATCACCGTGGAATACAGGTCGCCCAGCCAGGCCAGCCAGCGAATCGGGGACAGACGCAGCGCAACGCCGATCAGACCCAGAACAACGGCCAAGACCATGGACGACAAGGCGAGCTGAAGCGTCAGCCATGCGCCATCGAGGATGACAGCCCCGTAGCCTTTCAACATGATTCAGGTCCTCGAAAGTTGGGATGAAAAAATGGCGCAAACCTCAGAGATCCTGTTGCTTGCGCCATTTCGGACTTGTCGCCGGGACTGTTACTTGCCGTAGATATCGAAGGCGAAGTACTTGTCCTGGATTTGCTTGTACTTGCCGCTCTCGCGAATGGCAGTGATCGCGGTGTTGATCTTGTCTTTCAGCGCGTCACCCTTGCGAACCGCGATACCCACGCCGTCGCCGAAGTATTTGACGTCGGTGAAGGCTGGGCCAACGAAGGCGAAACCTTTGCCGGCGTCGGTTTTCAGGAAACCGTCATCCAGCAGCGTAGCGTCTGCCACGGTGCCGTCGAGGCGGCCGGCAGCGACGTCGAGATAAATTTCGTTCTGCGAACCGTAAGGCTTGATCTCGGCACCCAGCGGGGCCAGGACTTCACGGGCGAAACGCTCGTGGATCGAACCACGTTGCACGCCGATGTTTTTGCCCTTGAGCTCAGCCAGGCTCTCGCTGACTGGCGTGCCGGCCTTCATGACCAGGCGAGCCGGGGTGTTGTAGTACTTGTTGGTGAAGTCCACGGACTTCTTGCGGTCTTCAGTGATCGACATGGACGACAGGATCGCGTCGATCTTGCGCACTTTGAGTGCCGGGATCAGACCGTCGAACTCTTGCTCGACCCAAACGCACTTGACCTTCATCTCTTCGCACAGAGCGTTGCCGATGTCGTAGTCAAAACCAACGATGCTGCCGTCCGGCGCTTTGGAAGCGAACGGAGGGTAAGCCGCTTCGATACCAATTTTCAGAGGCTTTTCATCGGCGAAAGTCGGCAGGGACAGCACGGACAGTGCCAGGGCGCCAAGCAGCACGAGTTTCTTCATCTTGGGACTCCATCGGTAAAGGGCTAAAACGGCAGAGTGAGCGACAGCCCAATATGCGAGTGAGTAAAACCGCAAAGCGATGCTGCGTCGTAGGAATCGCGTGTTTTTTTTCAACGCGAGCAACAACGAGCGAGTGATCGGCATTCTAACGACAGGCCCGAAGCCGATATTTCTTCAATGCGACAACTAATTACACAAGCACCGAGAAAGTCGTTTGGGCGCGTTGACAGCCTTGCAATTTCATGCAGGAGAAAAAGACAGTAAACCGATCTATGCTGCAATTTGCGGGCCTATTATTGGCAAACCCTTCTAATCCGGCAAGCGCAGCGTTGGGTCTTCTTTATTATGGCGGTTGGAGAGGCCTGATGATGGGGCTTTGCGTTTCCCAACGCCCCGTATGGGAGCGAACGGTTACACATTCAGTTACTTGAAGAGTGGCGGGTAACAGTGGGAAATCGCCTACAGGTGAAGCCGATAATTATTGGCTCCCCGATCAGTACGAAAAAACCCCGCCGGGCGTAATGCCGGGCGGGGCTTCGATGACTCAGGAACGGCGGGTTAAGCGACGTTCATGGTCTTGTGTTCATCAATCAAATGCTGCACCACGCCCGGATCCGCCAAGGTGGAGATATCCCCCAACCCATCGTATTCAGCCGTAGCAATCTTGCGCAGAATCCGGCGCATGATTTTGCCCGAACGCGTTTTCGGCAGGCCCGGTGCCCACTGGATGACATCCGGCGAGGCAATCGGACCGATCTCTTTACGGACCCAGTTTTTCAGTTCCAGGCGCAGTTGCTCGCTCGGCTCTTCGCCACCAATCAACGTGACATAGACATAGATGCCCTGCCCTTTGATGTCGTGTGGCACACCGACCACGGCCGCTTCGGCGACTTTCGGGTGGGCGACCATCGCGCTTTCGATCTCGGCGGTCCCCATGCGGTGACCGGACACGTTGAGCACGTCATCCACGCGACCGGTAATCCAGTAGTAACCGTCTTCGTCACGACGCGCACCGTCACCGGTGAAGTACATGCCGCGGAACGTCTTGAAGTAGGTATCGACGAAGCGGTCATGGTCGCCATACAGCGTGCGCGCCTGACCTGGCCACGAATCGAGAATCACCAGGTTGCCCTCGGCAACGCCTTCGATGATGTTACCCAGGTTATCCACCAACGCGGGTACCACGCCGAAGAATGGTCGTGCAGCAGAACCCGGCTTGAGCGCGTGCGCACCCGGCAGCGGGCTCATCAGGGTCGCGCCGGTTTCGGTCTGCCACCAAGTGTCGACGATCGGGCAACGGGACTGGCCAACGTTCTTGTAATACCAATCCCACGCTTCCGGGTTGATCGGCTCGCCGACCGAACCCAACAAACGCAAACTGCTGCCATCGGCGCCTTCCACGGCAGCCTTGCCCGACGCCATCATCGCGCGGATTGCGGTGGGGGCGGTGTAGAGAATGTTGACTTTATGCTTGTCGACGATTTTCGCCACCCGGGTGATGTCCGGGTAGTTCGGCACGCCTTCGAACAGCAAGGTGGTCGCGCCATTGGCCAGGGGGCCATAGACAATATAGGTGTGGCCAGTGACCCAACCGACATCGGCGGTGCACCAATAGACTTCGCCCGGACGGTAGTCGAAAACGCGCTCGTGGGTCATCGCCGCGTACAACAAGTAACCGCCGGTGGTGTGCTGCACGCCCTTCGGCTTACCGGTCGAACCGGAGGTATAAAGGATGAACAGCGCCTCTTCAGCACCCATTTCTTTCGGCGCGCACACAGTGCCCGCCACTTTCATCAGGTCTTCGTACCAGATGTCGCGATGCTGGTTCCACTTGATGTCGCCACCGGTGCGCTTGCACACAATGACTTTCTGAATGCTGCTGGTTTCCGGGTTGGTCAGCGCGTCGTCGACGTTGGACTTGAGCGGGATCTTCTTGCCGGCACGAATACCTTCGTCGGCAGTGATCACTACTTTGGATTTGCAGTCGATAATCCGGCCGGCCAGGGCTTCCGGCGAGAAACCACCGAACACTACCGAGTGAATCGCGCCGATCCGGGTACACGCCAGCATGGCGACCACGGCTTCGGGGATCATCGGCATATAGATAGTCACCACGTCGCCGCGATGCACATCCTGGCCGCGCAGGGCGTTGGCGAACTTGCAGACTTGTTCGTGCAGCTCGCGGTAGGTGATGTTGCGGCTTTCGGCAGGGTCATCCCCTTCCCAAATAATCGCGATTTGGTCGCCGCGCTCGGCCAGATGACGGTCGAGGCAGTTGTAGGAAACGTTCAGGGTGCCGTCGGCGAACCATTTGATGTCGACATGGTGATCATCGAAGGAAGTCTGTTTCACCGTGGTGAAAGGCTTGATCCAGTCGAGGCGCTTGGCTTGCTCGCGCCAGAAGCCATCCGGGTTGACGACGGACTGCTGGTACATGGCCTTGTAGGTTGCCTCGTCGGTCAGCGTGTTGGCCGCTACCTCGGGACGAACGGGATACAGAGAAGCCGCACTCATCTTTCTTACCTCGGTGGAATAGTTGTTTTTGTATGACCCTGTTTTAGCCGGGCTGGGCCTATAGAACCATTCGACGATGGTAGTAACAAGCCCCTACAAAATGTCGTGAATACCCCGCAAGCCCAACTTCCACGCCTCTTCCAGAGAGTACCGGAGCCCAGCCATAAACCAATCTGTAGCAGCTGGCGAAGCCTGCGTTCGGCTGCGAAGCAGTCGTAAAATCAGCAATTGCGGTATGTCAGGCAGACCGCGTTTAGCGGGGTTTACGACTGCTTCGCAGCCGAACGCAGGCTTCGCCAGCTGCTACACGCCGTGCGTCGCCAGCTGTCTTCCAACGATTGTTACGAAATCTGTCAAAGGTGTTTATCAAAAGCCCTCCTATATGAATGCAGCCCCCCCGCCTAAAATCAGCCTCGCCAACAAGGCAACGTGATTAACCCAGTTGCAGCCCCCACGAAGGCAGTTAATCCAAAACCTAGCACTTAAGTTCTACACGCAACCCCAAAAAGGTTGCGTGACCCCACTCGACCTCCAAAAGGTAAATTTGAAATGAAAGCTTTATTAGTTCTGGCCCTCAGCAGCCTGTGCGCAACCGCCATGGCAGACGAGGTCCCGACTGATGTCGCGCAGCAACAACCCGCCATCGAGGAATACACTTACTCCACTCATCTGGACATCGCCAAAGTTATCTCCATGAGCGAAATCCCGAACACCTGTGAAGTTGTTCCGGCGAAAATGGAATACGACGATTCCAAAGGTCAACGCCACATTCTGCGCTACAGCGTTATGGGTAACGGCTGCTCTAACGGCTAATCACCCAAACCCGCTAACACCTTCGCCGCCGATGGCTCCGATCGCACCGGCGCTGCCAAACTTGCTTCTGAAATTTTTGATCGCTCCGGTGCTGCCAAAGTCGCTCCGACGGCTTCGATCACACCGGCGCAGCCAAGGTAGCTGAGGATGGTGCAGATCACGTTGGTGCGGCTCGTCTCAGCTAACAAATGAGCACGACTTCACAGCCCGACGTTGGTCGGGCTTAGTTGTGTCTGGAGCTGCCGAAAACCGGCTCAAAACACAACATGTAGTGGAAAAGGCGGTTTTTGATTGTTTTTTGAACAAAAATAATTGTGAGCCAAATTTAATGAAAAAAAAAATGCACCCGCGATAGCAGCCAAAGCCCTGTAAACCCTCACTCCGGCCTAAAAACGCCCCCTACCTCCCCTTCTCAGTGCCACTTCGTCGCACCACGCGGCCGAAAATTTCCCTATAATGCGGCGTAAATCGGGCCTGCAATATTCCCTTACAGGGAAACAAGCCAGTCTGAAGCCCACGCAGAAGCTGTTCACATTTTCTGCGCCCGTCAGTGGCCTCAGAACACCCGTACAAAATTCTGTTTATTGCCTGCGTTGTACTGCTGCAAAAAACGATTTCCTTTAGATCCAACGCGGCCAGTACGGTCGTGTGAAAAACCAACCTATCAGTTTTCACACGGGCATCTGGCCCTCACGCAGGAGACGACACGTCATGCTGAGCTGGGACGAATTCGACAAAGAAGACAGCGGCGAAACCGTGGTAAAAGGCGCCAACGCCGGCCACGCCACTGAAGCCAACATGGACCGCCTCGACACCGCTGGCGGTGTCGCTGCTCAAGAAGCCCGCGCTGTAACCGCGTCCGACTCCGCCGCCATCGCCCGTGCCAAAGCAGCCCTGGACAACCTCGACATCGCTGAAGGCCTCGCCGAACTCGAAGGCGCCTCCGCCCGTGTGGCTGTCGACGAAAAGCGCATGATCAACTGCCGCGCCGACCTCAACCAGCTCGTCCCGTTCAAGTACGACTGGGCCTGGCAGAAGTACCTGGACGGTTGCGCAAACCACTGGATGCCGCAAGAAGTCAACATGACCGCCGACATCGCCCTCTGGAAAGACCCGGAAGGCCTGACCGACGACGAGCGCCGCATCGTCATGCGCAACCTCGGCTTCTTCTCCACCGCCGACTCCCTGGTTGCCAACAACCTGGTGCTGGCCGTGTACCGCCTGATCACCAACCCGGAATGCCGCCAGTACATCCTGCGCCAGGCGTTCGAAGAGGCGATCCACACCCACGCCTACCAGTACTGCATCGAATCGTTGGCCATGGATGAAGGCGAGATCTTCAACATGTACCACGAGATCCCATCGGTCGCGAAAAAAGCCACCTGGGGCCTGAAATACACCCGTTCGATCTCCGATCCGAAGTTCGAAACCGGCACCGTCGATACCGACAAAGAACTGCTGCGCAACCTGATCGCCTACTACTGCGTTCTGGAAGGCATCTTCTTCTACTGCGGCTTCACCCAGATCCTCTCCATGGGCCGCCGCAACAAAATGACCGGCGTCGCCGAGCAGTTCCAATACATCCTGCGCGACGAATCCATGCACCTGAACTTCGGCATCGACGTGATCAACCAGATCAAAATCGAAAACCCACACTTGTGGGATGCTGAAATGAAGGAAGAAGCGAGCCAGATGATTCTGCAGGGCACTCAGCTGGAGATTGAATACGCTCGTGACACCATGCCTCGCGGCGTGTTGGGCATGAACGCGGCGATGATGGAGGACTACCTGAAGTTCATCGCTAACCGTCGTCTGTCGCAGATTGGTTTGAAGGAAGAGTATCCAGGGACGACTAACCCGTTCCCTTGGATGAGCGAGATCATGGACTTGAAGAAAGAGAAGAATTTCTTTGAGACGCGGGTTATTGAGTATCAGACTGGTGGGGCGTTGAGCTGGGATTGATTTAACAGACAACGTTATAAAAAGGCTGCCTAGGGCAGCCTTTTTTACAGCAAGCTCTAGATTACTAAGCCGACCCTTTTACCAACAATCGAAGTGCATCCACCTCCGCTTGCAAAACCTTATTAGCTTCAACAAGGGCTTCATTATCTTTCTTTAAAAACGCCTTCGAAGGCTTTTTTGGATTATGAAAGTTAGGAATATGAAAAACCAACTCCATCTCGTCCTTATATGGCATCAACGGCTGATACAACTGATAAAACGCACGACCTACCGCACCGCGAAAAAGCTCCAAGTCCGGCTTGTTTATTCCGGCAGACAATATATGTTGCGTTGCTATCCCTGGGTAAGGGTCGATATACACAATTTTTTTCAACCCCAACTGATAAGCTTTTTTAGCACAAAGTTCACATGGGCTGGCAGTAGTAAAGAGCACCCCTCCCAATAATTTCTGACCTCCATGCTTAGCAATCTGCATAAATGCATTCTCTTCAGCATGAAGCGCCCTTGTATGAACTTGATTTTTCTCACCTTCTATTTCATTCTGAATACTTTTAAAACAAAATGAAAAATTTCTATTCGACTCTTTGTTTGTCGCTATTAAGTTTGAGTATTTTTCATTTAACGCTTTTCTAAAACTGGGATTTTTTAATTCATACTCACTATAGTCCGACTCATTCCGCCCCTCGATTAAATCCTCTGCACTTCTTAATAAACACGGGATTTGACCTTGAGGTGTACTATTCCAGCCCACAGACTTCACACTATACGTGTCATCCGTTACTACTGCCCCTACCTGTCGAGATATGCAACCAGAATTTTGCTTAGCGGTATAAGCAATTTGCATGCAGTTCTCAATCGACGTTGGCATCACAAGCCCAGGATGCATCATCAGCGTTACATACCAAGCCAACTGGCTGACTAGATCATTATGCGTATATTCACTATCCTTAGAGTTGTGAATATGTATATCAGATACTTCAATACACTCTTGAATATTTTGAGCGATGAATTTTTTTGAACCAGATATCTTTTCAGGATACTCCTTATCATCTAGCACTTTAATTTCATCATCAGACAGCTTTCTATATTCCCGAAGGCTACGCAACCTTTCTTCATTAGATGTATTAATAGAAACAAGATAAAAATTAGCGTACCGCCTTTTCAGAAAAAACGCCTCATACGGATTTCTTATCGCATCAACCACAATCCTACATGGCATTTTCTCTACGCGAGCTTTTTTATGGGCCAGCTTAATTAAGAAGTTCAGATGCTTTGGAAAGTTAAATAACTGATCTGGATCAAATGATGAGTCATTAGCTTTTCCTGAGGCTCTTACATTATCTCCGGCGCGCTGATAAAACTGAGTAAACTTAGCTCTGCCTAGCGAGCCCATAACCAGTTTAGTTAATGCAGGCAAATCAAAAAAATAAAGTTCGAACCACGCATCAATCTCATGACTTTCTAGATTACTTCTTTTACCTCCAAGATCCTTATTTTTTTCACGCACTTTATCAAAAAACGAGAAAACCTCTAAAGCAAGCTCTCCATCTAGTGGCTGAGCGAATGTATCGCTAGAAAAATACGTCAAAAAATCATCACTTGAAAGCATCATCAAATGATAAGTAATTATGCTACTGGCTTCTATCTTATAAAATGGCGCCCAATTACTACCATCTATATACTTCTTAATAACTTGATGTTTTTTAAACTCATTACGTGTAAGCCCTTCATAACCTTCACTAGGCACATCCAGACTACCACCACACAATTTTTGAGCAGCCGTAGAGCAACCAGAACCAGTGCGACCGGTCAACCCAATAATTAAAAAATCCTTTGCATCTTCGTAAACACTACTAATCGCTAAAGAAGTATCCTGCACTTTAATCTCTCCCTGAATAACATGCATATTATAAAAAAGCCCAGCAATAACTCACTCAAGCAGCTTACTGTTATAAAACCAACCTGAGTTACATCGGCGATTTTTCGATGTCCACCCCTGCAAACCCCTCGAAACCAGAGTATGGCAAATGGCCGTCACTGCATAGATTGTATTTCCATTGCCCCTGTCTCTAATTACGAGTTTTGCAGAAAGAATGCTGGATTCGGCTGCGGGACATGCCTTATCTGTTGCTCAATCGCACGCGGCGGCGGGTGCCGGTGGTTAGGTCTTGGTGGCGGAAGCTGGTGGAGGTGTTTCAGTCGTCGAAGCATTCGGTGAGTTAGAGCGACGATGTGTTTGTAGGATCGCTTGAGCGATGCGTCGGTCTTTTCTGTAGGAATTTTCGTAGACAGGTGTAATGGCCACTCAGTATCGTCCGAGGGTTTTCAACCTCGGCGATTGTATGAGCGTAAAGAAGAAAGACAGCGACTGGAGCATTTCTGAGATTAAGGCGGCGGTGGATGCCTATCTGAAGATGCTCGCCCTAGAGCTAAGTGGCCAGAAATTCGTTAAGACTGAGGAAAATCTTGCTCTGCGCGAAAACGCCTTACCAACCCGCACCAAGGGATCTGTCGAATTCCGGATGCAGAACATCTCCACTGTTCTGATGAAGATGGATCGGCAATTCATCAAGGGATACAAGCCTGCCAAAAACGTTGGTTCGAATGTTGAGCAATCAATTCGAGCAGCGCTTACTGAAAGAGGCGTTCAGCTTGGCGACCCAACCGCTCCGACAGCCGATGAAGAAACGCTAGAACGCCGCGCGGCTGCGCTTCAGAAGCAAAAGATAAAGGAACCGCCAAAGGGCATTCTGAAACCGAAGCGAGTGCCAAGCTCAAGCACGGTATATGTTCGTGATCCAGAAGTGAGAGCCTGGGTTCGAAATGACGCCGAAGGCCATTGTGAAGGTTGTGGCGAGCCCGCTCCGTTTCAAAAACTTGGTTTGCCTTTTCTTGAGGTTCACCACGTAAAGCCACTCGCCGAAAAAGGTTCGGATCGCATCTCCAATGCTGTGGCGCTATGCCCAAACTGTCATCGGAGCTGCCACCACTCCGACGAAAAAACCGAGTTCACAGCGCTACTTTATAAGCGAGTCACGCGGCTAGTTCCCGAGTAACCAGACTGAAGGCTGTGCGTGCGAGGGAGCTGCTCCCGTTCGGCTGCGGAGCAGTCGCTAAGCGAATACTAATCGAAAGTCAGTTGAGGACTTCCCCTCAACCATAGAATCTCCCACAGGTTTGGTGTGTTGCCGCCGATTTTGCGGTGTATTGAAAACAGTCAGTGCAACCCGCCCCGCCTCCCGCTATTAATACTCTTGCCCATTCAAGGACCCGATTGTGCTCCTTCAAAAATTCGCGGTTTAAGGTCCATGCTTGCGCTCAAGGCTGTGACCAAACCCGCGAATCACCTCCAGCAGTGCCTTCACCCGCAGCGGCAAGTTCCCGGCCGGGTACACCGCGTGCATCTGCGGGCTGTCACCGTTGCTGGAGGTGAGCCGGTACTCGGGGCAGACCCGGCGCAGGCGCCCCGCTTGCACTTCGGGCTCCGCCAGCCAGTCCGCCAGGCGGGCGATGCCGATGCCCGCCAGGGCGGCCTGGAACACCGCCACGCCCGAGCTGAAACGAAACCCTGGATGGACCCGAACGCTGATGGCCTGCTGCTCACTGCGGAAATTCCATTCCTTGAGGATGCGCGGTGCCGTGTGCAGGATCAGCGAGTGGGCCTCCAGCGCTTCAATGGCCTCAGGCGTCCCGCGCCGCTGCAGGTAGCCGGGGCTGGCGTACAGATGGCGCGAGTAACTCCAGAGTGGATAGCCGATCAGGTCACTGGATTGCGCAAACGCGCCGCGAATCGAGAAGTCCAGCTTGCTCTTGACCGGGTCGAGGGTCTCATCGGTGAAGATCACGTCGACGTTCACGTCTGGATAACCCTCGGCGTACTGCGCGATCAATTGCGGCAAAACGCCGTGAGCAAGGGACTCGGGGGCGGAAAAACGCACCCATCCGCTCGCCATGCCGCTGAGACCGGCCAGGTCTTCATCCGCCTCACGTTGCAATTCCAGCATTTTGCAGGCGTGGGGCAGCAAGCGTTCACCCGCCTCCGTCAAGCTTACGGCGCTGGAGGATCGATTAAACAACTTGACCCCGGCACTTTCCTCCAGGCCTTGAACGGCGCGGGTCAACGCACTGGGGGAGCGCCCCAGCGTGCGTGCCGCCGCGACGAAGCTGCGCTTGCGCGCTACGGTCGCGAAGGCTTCAAGCGCCCATAACTTATCCAGAGCCATTAATCACCTTATTGCATGTATCGCAACGTGGCATTGCAACACAAAAAAGGCCCTTCCGTTAACCTTCGCGCTCAATTTACAGGGATGTAGGCAAACCGGAGTAAATGGACGTGGCAAAGCTGGAAGAAATAATCGGGACATCAACGCCCACCGAGGGTGAACATATTCGTGACTGGCAGCGCAGTAAATCAGCGAGTTCACCCCGACAGGCGATACCGCAGATTCATGTCTCGTTCGAAGAGCAGCACGCGCTTCACGCCGGCCTGGCCTCCCTGGCCGTGACCGACAGCGCCTCGGGTATCCGTCGCATGCCGGCCTTGGGGCAGCTGCTTGAGAGCATCCTGTGCGGTGAAAAAATCGATCGCTTGCGCAACTTCCCCAAGGCCCCCGAGAAGGCAATGATCGTCAGGGGGTTGCCCCTGGACTCGCACCTGCCCGCCACCCCCTACGACATGGCGCCGGGTATCGAGCAACTGCCGGTAGTGGCCGGCGGCATCCTGGCGGTGCTGCAGACCCTGCAAACCCATCCGGTGGCCTACGAGGGTGAAAACGACGACACGGTGTTCCGCCATGTGTCGCCCAAGCACCAGCGTGAAGCCGAAAAAAGCTCTTATGGGTCGCGCATGGACCTGTGCATGCACGTCGACAACCCGCACCTGCCCTTGACCTGCGAACCTGTCTCAGCGTTGTCGGCCTGTCCGGAGTACCTGTGCCTGACCGGTCTGCGCTGCGAGCCGGATGTGCCGACCCGCATCGTTGCCATTAGCGAGGTGCTGGCCAGTTTGCCCGCCTGGGTTGAAACAGCCTTGTCACAACCGCAGTTCGCCATTCACCGACCGGTGTCCTTCGGCAAGCCAGGCCATGTGCTGGAACACGTGCCCCTGCTGTACAAAAGCGCAAACGGCGAGCTGTTTTGCCGTTACAACAAGGCCAGTGTCACAGCCACCAGCGCCATCGCGAAGTTGGCCCTGCAGCTGTTTGAAGCCGCCGCCAATCACCCCGATGTCGCGCGCCCCATCCTGCTGCAACCGGGGGACATGCTGATCTTCAAGAACCAGCAAACCCTGCATGCCAGGGAAGGTTTTACCCCGCGCTACGACGGGCGCGACCGCTGGCTGCTGCGCGTTTTCGGGGTTAACGACCCGGCCCGCGTGCTGGCGCTGAACCCCCAACAACCCTTCATCGCAAGAGCCTGATGTTCATGGTCGATATTGTCATTCTTTGTGTGTTCGCCTTCGCCGCCGGCCTGATCGATGCGGCGGTGGGCGGCGGCGGCCTGATCCAGATACCCGCGTTGTTCAACGTGCTACCCGCCGCACCACCGGCAGCGCTGCTGGGGACCAACAAGGTCGCGGCCGCGTTCGGCACCGCTTTCGCGGCCCGGTCCTTCGTGCGCAAGGTGGTGATCGACTGGGGCTTGGTGATTCCAGCTGCCTGCGCCGCCTTTGTCATGGCCTTCTTCGGCGCGGCCACGGTATCGTTCGTGCCCCAGTCAGTCATGCGCCCGGCGGTGCTGGTATTGATCGTGCTGATGGCGATGTACACCTTCTGGAAAAAGGACTTCGGCGCCCTGCACGCCCCCACGTACATCGGTATCCGGCAGAAGTGGCTGGCGGTCGTCATCGGCGGCGCCATCGGTTTCTACGACGGGCTGTTCGGCCCAGGCACCGGTTCCTTCCTGATCTTCCTGTTTATCCGCTGCTTCGCCTTCGACTTCCTGCACGCCTCGGCGTCGGCCAAGCTGGTGAACATCGCGACCAACGTGGCGGCGCTGATATTCTTCATCCCGACAGGTAACGTGCTGTACCTGATCGCCCTCCCCATGGCGGCCTTCAACATCCTGGGCGCGCTGACCGGCACCTGGCTGGCGGTGCGTAAAGGCGTGCCCTTTGTCCGGGCGCTGTTTCTGGTGTTGCTGGTGATCCTGATCAGCAAACTGTCCTACGACCTGTTGCTGAAAACCTGAGGAAAGCCCATGCAGCCCATGTTTGATCGCCTGGTGGCGCTACTCGATGCCCACGCCGCCTCCTATCGGGTGTTGATGCACGATGCCGAGGGCCAGTCGGCGCGGGTCGCCGAACTCCGTGGCACCGAACCCGGCCAAGGCGCGAAAGCCATGCTCTGCGCGCTAAAGGGTCAGGCCGAACCCTATGCCCTGGTGATACTGCCAGGGGACCAGAGGCTCGACATGAAGAAAGTCGGAGCGGCCCTGGGAGGAAAAAAAGCCGAGCTGGTGAGCGCGCAAACTGCCATGCAACTGACCGGGTGCAGGATCGGCGCCATCCCTCCGTTTACCTTCGATGCGCGGATTCAATTGATCGTCGACCCGTCCCTGACCACGGGCTACGGCGAAATCGCCTTCAACGCCGGTCGGCTGGATGCATCAATGGTGCTCGATACGCAGGATTACCTGTCGATTGCCAAGCCCCGGTTGGTGGATATCCGCCAGGGTTGAGCACCGGTGGGCAGGATTGGATTGCGCTGATGGGTGTAGGTGCGAGCTTGCTCCGGGCGGTGTTGCGACGAAAGCCTGAGAACGCCGCGAGGTGTCAGGTTTTATGCGTTATCGTTAGCAACCATCGCGAGCAAGCTCGCGCCTGCAAGGACCCGAGCCCGCCATGAAATTCGACCTCGCCTACTGCCTCAGCCTCGACGACAAGCTGTCGATCTATGACGTGCGCGATTTGAATTTCGACGAGACGATGGAGTTCGATTCCGCCAAGGAGCACTTCCAGTGCCCCAACGATGCCTGCCGTTTGGCGTTTGATGCGGCGAATGTGTTGACGACGTTCAACGCCAAGAATGTGAATTACGTTCGTACACCGCACTTCAAGAACACGCCCAGCACCCGCCATGTTGCGGATTGTCCTTATGTCAGTATCAAGGCGTCGGCGTCGGGTGTAGACGATGCGGAAACGGATGACAGTCGCGAGGAGCACTTCCCATCGGAGTTGTTGCTGACTCGGCGTGAGTATGTGCGTAAGCCATCAAACCCGGCAGTGGCGACGGATGTCATGCGGGACGACCCAGGATCAACGTCAGCGGCCAGTGATGTCGAACACCCGAGCCGTGAATCGGCGCCAGACAAGACCAGTGTCTTCGCCCACCCGGTGGAGTGTTTTGTGTCGAACTTCGAGGACATGGAGCTGCTCAAGCGCATGCCGCTGAAGATTGGCGAGCACACGGCGTCCTACAGTTCTTTCTTCAAGAAAATCGAGTTTCTGCTGGACAACAAAGGACTGATTTACTGGGGCAAGATCAAAAAAATCGAGGATTACCACAGCGCTAGTTTTCGCATCGATTTCGAACAGAAGGTCTGGTTCAAGCAACCGGACGAGGCGAAGAAGAAGCCTTACTCGGTCAACGTTTACCTGAGCAAAAAGCTGATCGACAACTACCGCAAGCGCAAAGCATTTCTGGAGGAGATCAAACACGCTATCGAGAGCGAAAAAGAGTTGTTTTGCTTTTTCTATGGCGTGACGCCGGAGTTGAAGCAGGTGCCGAGCAAGAAAAACCCCGAGCAGACGTTCGGGGTGTTCAGTGCGAATATTGAGAACCTGGATCACTTTATTGTTCGGGAAGCGCCAGGGTTAGAGAGTAAGTAGTCTGTTCCACAGCTTTACTGCAACGGCTCATGCGCTTGCTGAAGCTGCCTTACGACCTCCCGAATCTCTCGTTTCGCTGCCTTGTGCCGCTCACCGGCTGCTTGAATGCCAAGCTCATCAAGCCCGCCGTAACGGCTTAACCAGTGAACGATCATTTCCTCATCCGGGTAGAAGTAATTCTTGTGTTCTTTACCGCCTCTCGGGTAGTTGTTCATGTCGGCATCGAAGCGGCCTGCCGAGAACTCGTCAGGGGGTAAAGAACCTCGTTCGGCAGCACATCCCTCAAACACCCAGGCGATGTCATTGATGTGTTTCTGCGCACCGCGATGTCCGCGTTTGTAAAACACGTACTCGCGACAACTCTCTTGGAATCGCTCCGCTATCAGTTGGTCGTTGAACCAACGAAGTATGTCGTGTTGCACCGCATGCTGAATCACGCCGTTTATCCAACGCTCGGAAAAACGTTGAAGGAAACCTTCGATGTCCGCTTTTTTCGCGTCCGCAAAAATCATGCAATAACGAGTTTTTACGTGAATGACGTACAACACATGCTTGCGTTGAACAGTGACGGCGTGAACCAGCCACTGTTCGGTTGACTCATCAGACACGTCATCTTCAATGACGGACGATGGCGGTTTGTGCACCGGGCTGATTTTTTTACCCTTGTGCACGCGGCTGAAGAAGTGACTTGCCGCTTCGGTGCAATTGAAGATCCACATCTATCGTTCTCTTAAAAAGGGCCGGTGATAACCGTTTTCAGTCCTCTCGCACGATCTCTTCGACCCATTCAAGCTTATAGGGTTGACGAACAACGTCAGCGACCTCTTCTAACATTGCTTCGCTAAGAACCGACAGCTCCGCATCGGTCAGCAAGTCGTGCTTGACCATCCATCGCAAAGCTATGGGTGCACTGGAACGACTGTAGGGGTCGAAAGTCTGGACGATGTCCTTGTCCCGATCACGCATCAGGCGATAAATCATTCCATACCTGGCATGAGCCGAGAGCGCGTCATGCTGGGCAATTGTCTTGGCATCAGCCAGCACACCCTGGCAGAAACGATCGAGCGCAAGTTTGTGCAGTTCTTTGAATTTCTTCCAGTCACTTTCGATGATGGACATGACATCCTCCCGCGAAGAATTGTGGTCAGTGCAAAGACTCATTCTTGCGAAAAAACTTACCAATACCAACCCTGAAATAAAGGGGTGATTTAGTTAGCCCACATACTCAGCATCACAAGCATCAGCAAACCGATATACACCCACGCATGGGTTCGATCCGGTATCCGCCCAATCCACGGCGTGGCCAGCCGAATCCCCACCAGCGATCCCACCGTCAAAACCGCAAACGCCAGTACATCCACATAACCGATAAACCACGGTCCCAAATCAAACTCGGTGAACCCAGCCATCGCCACGTAAGTCACCGTCCCAGCCAGCGCCACGGGCAAACTTAGCGGATTGGCCATGGACGTCGCCTGGGACATGCTCAACCCACAACGCCGCAACAACGGCACGGTCATGACGCTGCCGCCTACGCCGAGAAAGGTAGCGATGGCGCCGATTCCTACACCGCCGCCAGACACTTCTGCCTTTCCCAATCGCCGTGGGATTGCGGTGTCGGACGCTGTAAGAAAGCCGCGTCGTAACAGGCAATCCGCGATGGTCACGCCCAGGTACGCGATGAAGGCATAGCGAATCACCTCGCCACTCACCCACATCGCCGAAACGGCGCCGACGATCGCGCCCAGGCCGATGAACCCGCCCAACGGCCACAGGTAATGGCGAATGAGGTTTCCGGCGCGACGGTGTTTGCCGGTGGCGATCGTTGCGTTGACGATCATGACGCAGGTCGAGGTTGCCACAGCAATGTGCATTGCCGATTGGCCGACGGGGTCGTCTGTACCGTGGTTGGCCAGGAGCATGCGGTACAGCAATGGCACGACGACGAAGCCGCCGCCGAAGCCGAACAGCACCGCGGTGATGCCGGTCATGCAGCCGAAGAGTGCCAGCAGGAGATAGAGCATTGCGTGTCGTCCATTGGTTGAGGGCGGTCGACGATAGAACGATGCGCCTTGGTCTGCTTCAGCAAGTCAGCCAATAATGTTTTCGTTTACGCCAACCGTTGAGGCTGTTCGATGCGCAATGTTTCGATTGATCTGCTGGACCACACGCCTCGGCCGGTGGTGGCCATCGGTACGGATTATTCCCACGGGCATTCGTTGCCTCGTCATACACATCGGCGGGCGCAATTGTTATACGGCGCCACCGGGGTGATGCAGGTCAGCACGCATGACGGCAACTGGGTGGTACCGCCGCAGCGGGCGGTGTGGATTCCGCCGGGGGTGGCGCATGAGGTGCTGATGCTGGGGGTGAGCACGCGCAGTGTGTATATCGAACCGGCGGTGGTGGATCTGGGGGATCGCTGCCAGGTGATCAGCGTTTCGCCGTTGATGCGGCATTTGCTGATGGAGGCGGTGGAAATCCCGCTGGAGTATGACGAGCGCGGGCGCGATGGTACGTTGATCGGCTTGCTGCTGCATGAGCTTGGGCGCAGCACTCACCTGCCGTTGCACATTCCGCTGCCCGTCGATGCGCGGCTGCTCGCGTTGTGCCGGGGCTTTGTGCAGCGGCCCGACGCTCATCAGTCGCCCCAGCAATGGGCCGATCAGTTGCACATAAGCCTGCGTACTTTCAATCGCCTGTTCCGCCAACAGACGGGCCTGAGTTTCAGCCAATGGCGGCAGCGAGCCTGCGTGGTGCTGGCTCTGGCGCGGCTGGTGGTGGGCGAACCGGTGACGCGGATTGCCCTGGATTTTGGCTATGACAGCCCGGCGGCGTTCTCAACGATGTTCCGCCGCGTACTGGGGCAGGCACCGTCCGTTTGGTTGGAGGGGGCGAAATAGAGAGGGCACTTCCGCTAGTGCCAGTAGTTAAGCGTTCGGCTGTAGCAGCTGTCGAGCCCTAGCGAGGCTGCGTTCGATTGCGGAGCAGTCGTAAAATCAGAGATTGCGATACATCAGACAGACCGTATTAGCCGGATTCACGACTGCTTCGCAGCCGAACGCAGCCTCGCTGGGGCTCGACAGCTGCTACAGGGAATGCGTCGCAGCTGAAATGGCTTAACTTATCGGCATTAGGGCATGCCGCGTTGGTCAGGCACAGCGCATGCATCGGATTTGCGACTGCTTCGCAGCCGAGCGGGAGCAAGCTCCCTCGCAACAGGTACGATGTTTGTCTCAAAACTTCATAAGCATCAGCCACTGCCTCGGCCTTACAGCAACTCAAAACTCTGCGCCTTCACATCCTGAGAATCCAGGCCGATCTGCACCTGGAACTCGCCCGGCTCGGCGGCGTATTCCAACTGAGCATTGAAGAACTTCAAGTCGTTCTCATCAATGCTGAAGTGGACCGCTTTCTCTTCTCCGGCCTTGAGCATGATTTTTTTAAAGTTCTTCAGTTCTTTGACCGGACGGCTGAGGGAGCCAACGACATCGCGGATATACAGCTGAACCACTGTTTCGCCGTCGCGCTGGCCGATATTCTTCACCATGACGCTGGCGACGAGCTTGTCGGTCTTGTTCAGTGTGGTCGAAGACAGGGCCATGTCGGTCAGGCTGAAATCGGTATAACTCAGCCCATAGCCGAAGGGATAAAGCGGACCATGGGATTGATCGAAATATTGAGACGTGTAGTTGCGAGGCCCACCCGGCAGGTAGGGGCGGCCGGTGTTCAAATGGCTGTAGTAATTGGGGATCTGCCCCACGGAGCGTGGAAAGGTAATGGGTAACTTGCCGGAGGGGTTGTAGTCACCGAACAAGACATCGGCAACGGCGTTGCCTCCCTCAGAGCCGCTGTACCAGGTTTCCAGAATCGCATCGGCCTGCTCCTGCTCCTTGCCGATGGAAAGTGGCCGACCGTTCATCAATACCAGTACCAGCGGCTTGCCGGTGGCTTTCAGGGCGGTGATCAATTCACTCTGGCGTCCTGGCAGATCGAGGCTGGTTCGACTGGCCGCTTCATGAGACATACTGCGGGGCTCACCCACTACTGCAATCACAACATCGGCTTGATGTGCAGACTTCACCGCTTCGTCAATCATTTCTGCTGCCGGACGAGCGTCGTTCTCGATTTCGGACGCGCCCAGGTATTTAATAACCTCTTGATCCTCCGTGAGATTGACGCCTCGGGCATAGATCAGCGAGCCCTTATCCATAGCGCTTTTCAGCCCGTCGTAGATCGTCACCGATTGCGAGGGCACGCCGCTTGCGGACCAACTGCCCATGATGTCGACGGTACTTTTTGCCAACGGGCCTATGAGCGCGATCACACCCTCTTTTTTTAGCGGCAAGAGCTCGTTTTCATTCTTCAGCAGCACCAATGTCTTGCGTGCCACCTCACGGGCCGGCGCTCTGTGCAGACGGTTTTCGGCATTGTTATCAGCGGGGTCTTCACTGGCAACGCCGATGCGCCGGTAAGGGTCTTCGAACAGCCCCATGTCATATTTGGCCCCCAGGACTTCCCGCACTGCGTTATCGATATTGCTCTGGGAAACAGCACCAGACTCAAGCAGCCCGGGTAGCTCCGGACCATAGGAGAAGTCGTTCATGCTCATATCAACACCGGCCCTGATCGCGAGCATGGCCGCTTCGCGGTGATTCTTCGCAACACCATGCTGAACCAGATCGTTTATCCCATTGTGGTCGCTGATGACCAGCCCCTTGAAGCCCCATGCTTTGCGAAGCAGGTCTTGCATCAACCATGCATTGGAAGCGGCTGGCACGCCATTTATAGAGTTAAGCGCCACCATCATTGCTCCCGCGCCACCCTCAATCGCCGAACGATAAGGTGGCAGGTAGTCCTGGTGCATTCTGGCCAGGCCCATGTCGACGCTGTTGTAGTCGCGTCCACCCTCGACAGCACCATACAACGCGAAGTGTTTGGCGCTGGCCATGATGCTGTCGGGTGCACTTAGGCTTTTGCCCTGGTAGGCCTGAACCATCACTTTGGCAATGCGCGAAACCAGATAGGTGTCTTCACCGAAGCCTTCGGATGTACGCCCCCAGCGAGGATCACGGGCGATATCTATCATCGGTGCAAAGGTCAAATCGATACCGTCCGCACTGGCTTCTTTCGCCGCCGTTCGACCGCTTAACTCAATGGCGTCCATATCCCAGCTGGAGGCCAGCGCCAGGCCAATGGGAAAAATGGTGCGATGGCCGTGTATCACGTCCCAGCCGAAAAACATCGGTATTTTCAGGCGGCTTTGTTGAGCCGCGTCCTGCATGGGTCGGTTTACGTAACGGCTCACAGAGCCGTACGTCCCCCCGATTCGCCCGGCGGTGATCTCTTGGCGCATCCTTTCGGGAGTCATCTTTTCATCAATAGCGATCAGCCGCAGTTGGCCGATCTTTTCCTCCTGGGTCATCTGATTTATCAGGTGGGTGACAAAGGCATCTTTGTTTGACGATTCCATATCGGCCAGGACCGGCAGACTTGTAAAACCGATCAGGGCACACAGCAGACGTAATCTTTTCATGATTGCCTTCCCTGTGACGCATACCACCTGCTTGCCTTTGAAACGCCACCTTTCCTTGCGTTGAAAATCAGAAAGCTGACGTTCAAACATTGCTGCTGACGGGGGCTGAAAGCCACTGAGCTTTCAGGATCCCGCATAGCAATAGCGTAGTCGCTCCGACGCTCCTGCCTGAGAGAAAAAATATAACCGATCAAAAAATGAGTTTGATCCGGGCGCAAAACAACTGTACAAAAACACAGTATATTTTGAATCAGCACTCTCGAGCCCGGAGAACACCATGGCCTCTCTTGCGATGAAAATCACCCTGGAACGTATCGCCCTTTTCCAATTCACCCCCGCGCATTGCGCTCAGGCCCGAGCGATGCTGGGTTGGAGTGTGGAGGAGCTCTCAGAGGAATCCGGTGTCTCCGTGGACGCCATTCAGCGATTTGAGGCAGAACGCGATGTACTGGATGTCACCCGACTGGCGTTGGCGTATCGGTTTGAATCGGAGGGCCTGGTGTTCTTCCCGGGATTTGCGCCGGGGAGAGGGATGAATGTGAAAGGGTCGACGCCTGATCCGGTGGGTCGGGCGGACTACGCGATGGTCGAGTGAGGTGTCAGCAGATGAATGGGATCGATGAATGCGACAGGCGCCGTAATCCGCCTTCAGGTGATGCCGATGCGGGGGAGATGAGGGCTAAAGTCGAATACCTGATGAAGATCGGTATGCTCCTCGACACCGGTCAGTTGGGTAAGGCTGCAGCGGCGCAAAGGCTTGGGCTGTCAGCGGGGGAACTGGATGAAATACTCGGTGGAAACGCTCGTGGTCTGACCGTGGCGAAGATCGCGGGCCGCTCGATGGCGAGCGGCCCGACGGCAGAGGATTAAGCGTTCTGAAGGCATAACTTGATTACGCCTTTAGAAGGGTGAGATGACTTTCCCTGCTCGAGCGCGCTGCCAGACCCGTAACGCCAACATCACCAGCCTGGCCTCAGACCTTACTGCTCTTTAAAAGCCGGATTCTGGCGTTCTAACGAAGCTTGTTCATAGCTGTAAGCCAACGCCAGCAGTTGGGGCTCACTCCAACGCGCACCGAAAAAGAACACGGAGGTCGGCAGCTCATCGCTGTTCATGCCCGACGGGACGGTAATGCCAGGGTAGCCTGCCACCGCCGCACTGAATTGCGAGTAGCCATCGGCATCGGCGAACAATGCATCCAGATTATGCTCAGCCAATTGCTCATCAATGGCAGCCTTGAAGCTGGCATTGAGGGTGCCGAACAGTTCGGTTGCCTGTGCGTGGGTCATGTCCAGTTCGTTGATGTTTTTAAGCATTTGCTGCCCGTAGCCTTCAGCGCCCGGATTAAGTTCGTTGAAGTCGATCAACTGTTGAAGCGTCTGGATCGGCAACCCTGAGCGGCTGGCCAGGTACTCGGGCAGTTCATGTTTCATGCCCGCCATGAGGGTGTTGAAGTAGCCATCGATATCCGGCAGTTGGACTTTCAACGGCACCAGGGTAGCGCCTTGTTCTTCCAGTGTGGCCAATGCCATCAGGAATTCAAACCCTGGTCTAAGCACGCTGCCGTTCGTGCCTACGTACTCGGTTGGGTAACCGATTCTCTTGCCTTTCAATGCATCCGTGGCGAGCAGCGTGGTGTAGTCGACTCCCATCGGAGCATCGCTGGTTGCGGCATCCATGGCATCAACGCCCTGCAGAGCATTGAACATCAGTGCGGCGTCACGAACGGTGCGAGTGAGGGTGCCAGGCGTGTCCTGCAGACGCGTGATTGGAACGATACCCGATCGGCTGAACAGTCCCAACGTTGGCTTGACGCCAATTACACCGTTAGCCGAAGCCGGGCAAGTGATCGAACCGTTGGTTTCAGTGCCGATGGCCAACGGTGCGAAGCCAGCGGCTACACCTGCAGCAGAACCGGAACTGGAACCACAGATTTCACCGCTAAGCACGTGGGGATTTTTACCTTGGCCGCCTCGACCACTCCAGCCGTGGGGCAAGCCCAGTTCTCGGGTGTAAGCCCATTCGCTCATGTTGGTTTTGCCGAGAATGATGGCGCCCGCTTCACGCAGCTGTTTGACGACAAACGCATCGTTTGCCGCAGGCTGACCGACCATGGCCAATGAGCCCGCGCTCGTTTGCATCGGGTCCGCAGTGTCGATGTTGTCCTTAAGCAGAACTGGAATGCCGTGCAGCGGACCACGAACGTTGCCGTCCTGACGTTCCTGGTCTAAAGCGGTGGCAATGTCGATGGCATGAGGGTTGAGCTCAATAATCGCGTTGATCATCGGCCCTTGCTTATCCAACGTGTCGATGCGCGCCTGCAAATATTCCACCAGTGTTACGGAGGTGAGTTCGTTGCGCTCCATCCGTTCAGCGAGCTCGCTGACGCTCGCATATTCGAGCGTCTGAGTGGCTGATGCCGTTGCCTTGCTGTCAGCAAATGCAGACCCGGTGGCCGATAGCAGAATGATCTGCGCCAGTACCGTCATGCGGCTTTTTAAAACGTCCTTCATTTGCAGCTTCCTTGTTATGGCTAATCACGAGTGAGTCATTTCACTCGCTGCATAGCCTACCGAAGCCGTGGGAAACGGCTGTCATCCACAAGGAACCAGCAATGTAGGAAACTTCATCCAGATTTGTAGCCACTACAAGCTATACGCCCTTCTTCCTTTGTGGTGATCGACACAGTGCGCTCCCAGGCCAATGCGAGGATCCGGTCGAAGGGCTCGAACCATGCGTGCATCGACAAATCGAAGGTACCGTTGTGAATTGGCAGCAACCAGCGACCTTTGAGGTCAATGTGCGCCTGCAGGGTTTGCTCCGGCTGCATATGAACATGCGGCCACTCGACGTTGTAGGCACCGGTTTCCATGAGCGTCAGGTCGAATGGGCCGTACTGTTCACCGATGCGTTTAAAGCCGTCGAAGTAGCCGCTGTCGCCGCTGAAGAAGATCCGCGTGTCGCCGTCGATCATCACCCACGAGGCCCACAATGTGCTGTTGCTATCGAACAGACCGCGACCGGAAAAGTGTTGCGATGGCGTGGCGATGAACTGGATGCCGTCAACTTCTGTGCCCTGCCACCAATCCAGCTGGCGCACTTTGCTGGCGTCGACGCCCCACTTGATCAGGGTGTCGCCCACGCCCAGCGGCGTCAGAAAGCACTTGGCCTTGTCCGCCAGTTTGAGCACGGTTTGATAATCAAGGTGGTCGTAGTGGTCGTGAGACAGGATCCCCGCTTCGATCGACGGCAACTCTTCGAGGCTGATCGGCGGCTGGTGGAAGCGCTTGGGACCGGCCCATTGCACGGGTGAGGCGCGTTCGGCGAAGACCGGGTCGGTGATCCAGAGTTTGTCCCGCATTTTCAGCAGTACGGTGGAATGCCCGAGTCGGTAAACGCTGTGGTTAGGTGCGGCGATCAACGCTGCCTGAGTCAGGGTTTGCACCGGGACGGGTGCGGTTGGGCGGGTGTTACGCGGTTTGTGGAAGATCATGCTCCACAGGATGCGCAGGGTTTTGCGAAAGCCTTCGCGCTTTACCTGCGCATGGTTTCGAAAGAGCCCTTCTACGTGACGGGAAGCTTCAGGCGTAGAGCGCCTCACCGACCGAAAACGCGAAGCCATCATTCAAGCCGCGATTACCAAATTCCGTGCCAACGGTTTCGACATCACCAGCATGGACAAGATCGCTGCCACCGCCGGCGTGTCGAAGCGCACGGTGTACAACCATTTCCCCAGCAAGGAAGAGTTGTTCGACGAAATCCTCAATCATTTGTGGGCGCGGGTGACGGCAGAACATGAAACGCCCTACCACCCTGGCCTGCCGCTGCGCGACCAGATGCGCCGGATGCTAATGGCGAAAATGCAGATGCTGGGCGATGACAATTTTCTCGACCTGGCGCGAGTGGCCATCGCCGCTACGATCCATTCCCCCGAGCGCGCGCAAAATATGGTCGCCCGAATGGGCGAACGTGAAGAAGGCCTGGCCGTGTGGATCTGCTCCGCCCAGGCTGATGGTCGCTTGAAACCGGTCGCCCCCGAATTCGCCGCTCAACAGATTCAGGGAATGCTCAAATCCTTTGCGTTCTGGCCACAGATTTCCATGGGTTTGCCCGGCCTGTCAGACGAGATGCAGACCACTGTTGTGGCGTCGGCGCTGGACATGTTCCTGGCCTGCTATCAGCTCTGAATCGGGCTGCAATAAATGACAAGGTCTGCCGATCGAAAGCCTGACCTCGGAAATGCATCAGCACTTTGTGGGCAAGGATCAGCCGAAGGCCTGACACCCATCAAGGCAATTTCAACGCCCGCCCCAACTCATCAAACAACGTCACCACCGAACGCAAGGCGCGGCAGTCAGGGCGGGTCAGCAACCAGAGCGCCGTGTCGTAACCGTGTAGCGGCTCGCTCAACGGTTGCAGCCCGTCACCGATGAGGAAGTCCGGCAACGCCGCGACACCGAGCCCGGCCCGCACCAGCGCAGTCACCGACAACATGCTGTTGCAGCGATAACCCGGCGTGACGCCGGGCAACTGCTGACGGCGCCACGCGACCGTGGGGTGATCGGGCAGGAAGTCGTCCGGGGCGATCCAGGTCAGCGAGGCCAGGTCTTCGCAATTGACCGATTTCAGGTATGCCGCGCTGGCACAGACTCGATACGACACCTGGGCCAATCGCCGGCCAACCAAATGCTCGGGCGGTGTGCGGGTCAGGCGCAAGGCGATATCCGCATCCCGGCGGCTGAGGTTGGCGAAGTCGTTGGAGGTACTCAACTCGATAGTCAGCGCCGGGTAGGACGGCATGAACCGCGCCAACGCCGGCAACAGCAAACCTTGCAGGACCGAATCGGTGCAGGTCAGGCGCACGGTGCCGCTGATGACTTCACCGCCCTGCTCCACGCCAATGCGCGCCGCCTCCAGTGCCTGTTCGGCCCGCTCAGCCTGCTCGGCCAGGGTCTGCGCCAAGGTGGTGGGCAAGTAACCGGCGCGGCTCTTTTCGAACAACTGCTGGCCCAGCGCGGCTTCCAGTCGGCGCACGGCGCGAAACACCGTCGAGACGTCGACTTTCAACAGCGTCGACGCCCGCGCCAGAGAGCCGCCGCGCACCAGCGCGAGGATCAGGGACAGGTCGGGATAATCCAGTCGATAGTGCATCGGTGCATTGATCAATTGGGATAACGCCAATATTGAGTGCGTGAACGCCAATCTATAGTGGGTGCCAGGAATCAACAAGCGTGGAGCGCACACATGGAAACCCGCCCAATCCGCATCGCCCTGATCGGCGATCACGACCCGCACGTCACCGCTCACCAAGCCATTCCCGTCGCCCTCGGCATGGCTGCTGAACACGCAGGCCGAGACGTGCAGTTCCAGTGGCTGGCCACCGATAGCATCAGCGCCGATGCGTCGTTGGCTGACTTCGACGGTTTCTGGTGCGTGCCCGCCAGCCCTTACCGCGATATGGACGGTGCATTACGGGCGATTCGTTTTGCCCGCGAACAGCAGCGACCCTTCCTGGGTACCTGTGGCGGGTTTCAACACGCCATACTCGAATACGCCCGACATGTTCTAGGCTGGGACGATGCCGAACATGGCGAGACATCGCCCGATGCGGCGCGAGCGCTGCTCACGCCACTGACCTGTTCGCTGGTGGAAGCGGTCGAGAGCATTCATCTGGTTGAAGGCTCGTTGATCGCCGAGGCGTACGAAAGCGCTGAGGTTGTCGAAGGGTATCGCTGCCGCTACGGCGTTAACCCTGAGTTCGAACGTGAGTTGTTGACCCAACAGCTGTGCGCCGTCGGACACGATTCTTCGGGCGACTTGCGGGCAGTGGAATTACGCGGGCACCCGTTCTTCGTCGCGACGCTGTTCCAACCTGAACGCGCAGCGCTCAAAGGCAAGCTGCCGCCGCTGGTCCGTGCGTTGATCGCAGCCTGCACAAGGCAGAAATCATGATCGCCAAGACGCCGCCAGCGCCTTACTACGCAGTGATTTTTACCGCCCTGCGCACCGACGGTGATCACGGTTACGAGCAGGCCGCCAGGCGCATGGTCGAACTGGCCCGTGAGCAACCCGGTTTCCTGGGTGTGGAATCGGCTCGGGGTGAAGATGGACTCGGGATTACGGTGTCCTACTGGGCCAGCACAGTCACCGCAAAACTCAGCTCTGCACCAGACTGCGAACCGCGGAAATCTCCGGCACTTCCCGCCGATTCATGTACACCCGCAACGGTTCGGTGATGTTGATCCGGTCATCGATGTTCTGATCCAGCAACAACTGAATCAACTCACGTTTGAGCGTCATGGCCTGCCCGGAACCCGAGGTCCAGACGAATTCACTGGTGGGAATAATGCCGTCATCCGCCACGTCCATACCGAACGAGTCTTCGCTGAAACGAACGATGTACTGGCCAGTCTTGCGATTGAGGCCGACGAAGCCTTTGAGTTGGTCGGCGGCCTGGCAGATGAGCTCGGAAGTGATGCGCATGATAAACCTCACAAAAGGTCGTAATGGACCGGTGATCGATGGTTTACACGCAGGGCAAGCGAATGGATTTCCCTCTGCCGGGGAAATTGCCGGGGCCAAGAGTACTGCAAAGAACCGCACAAAAGTGCGGAAAAAATCAGCTTTAAACACGTTTATGTCGGTCTGGCGATAGCGCAAGCGGCGCTCAGTTGTTAAAAGATACGTCTTTGTAAATCTGCGAAAGGACCTCGACCATGCCTGTTACCTTCACCAAGAGCGCCCTGTTGCTGAGTCTGATGCTGGGCCTCGGCCAGGCACAGGCCGCCAGCGAGCCAAGCTCCACTGCACTGGCAACCCGCACGGGCATCCCGCACCCGGCAGTGATCGCCCACCGTGGTGCGTCTTTCGATGCACCGGAATCCACCGCAGCAGCCTACAAACTGGCCCGCGATCTGGGTGTCGACTACCTGGAGATGGACGTGCAACGCAGCAAGGATGGCGTGCTTTTCGCCCTGCACGACGACAACCTGCAACGCACCACCGACGTCGCCAGCAAATTCCCTGAGCGCAAGGACCGCCCGGCCAACGAGTTCACTATCGCCGAGCTGAAAACCCTGGATGCTGGCAGCTGGTTCAACTCCGCCTACCCGGATCGCGCGCGTCCTTCCTACGCCGGTCTGAAAATCCTGACCCTCGATGAAATCATCGACATCGCCCAAGGCAACCCGCTGCACAAGCCGGGCCTGTACATCGAAACCAAAGAGCCGAAGCAATTTCCCGGCATTGAGCGCGACCTCAAGGATAAATTGCAAGATCGCGGCTGGCTGAGCCCGGCCGGTTCGAAACTGGCGAAGAGCAATCTGGCGGTTGGCCAGGGCAAAGGCAAAGTTGTGCTGCAAACTTTCGAGAAGAGCAGCCTCGAACTGCTCGAGAAGGAAATGCCGAAAGTGCCGAAAATCCTCCTGCTGTGGGTCGGCGAAGGCAGCATCGAACCGAAATCCAAGGTGACGTTTGCTGAATCCGGTGACAAAGACAAAGCCACTTATTACGCCAAACAACAACCGAAAGACAAAGCCGAATTCCAGCAATGGGTCGAGTACGCCAAAGCCCAGGGCGCGATCGGCACCGGCCCTTCTGCCGCGCTGACCAAGGGTGGCGATCAGAGCTACTCGGACCTGGTGCAACCCTGGATGAACCAGTACACCCACGATCAGGGCTTGCTGGTGCACGTCTACACCATCGACGATGCCGTGGATTACCAGAAAGTCATGGACGCCGGCGTCGACGGCATCTTCACCAACCGCGCCAGCGAACTGCTCAAGTTCTACAAACGCCCGGCGGCTGCCAGTGTTGCGCAATTGCTGCAAAACAACGGTTATTGAACACTGCGAGAAGCGCCCAAAGGAATTAAGGGTGAATTAAGTTGCGCAAGCTAACCTGATCCCACTTAAACAGATCACCCCAAGGAAAGAACTTCATGAAAACCCTGACTGCCCTCTTCACTGCCGCTGCCCTGACCCTCACCGCTGGTCTGGCCCAGGCCGATGTTCGCGTCGACCAGATCCCTGAGCTGGTCAAGAGCGGCAAAATCAAGCCTTTGGAAGAAATGAACCAGGCCGCGCTGCAGTTGCACCCGGGTGCGACCATCACCGACACGGACTTGGACAACCACTTCAATAACTATGAGTACGAAGTGGAACTGAAAACCGCTGACGGCAAAGAATTTGACGTGGACTTCGATGCCACCACCGGCAAAGTCCTGAGCGACAAACAAGACACCTGATGCACACATAAAAAGCCGCACGATTTTCGGATCGTGCGGTTTTTTTGCATGTCCGATTCAGACAATCAAGTACTTTGACGCAGCGACCACAGCCTCTACGCCTTGATCTCGTTAGCGTGACTCACGGACGATTGGCTGTTAAACATCTCGACCTTGGCATGGGAAGCACTTGAGGTGGAGATCGTTTCATCCAGATGTTTAATCACGTAGTAAAACGCCCCCGTTCCAGTCACCTGTGCCAGTTTTTCTTTGTCCAAAGAAAAATGTACTGGAAAGTGATCACCTTCTCGATAGATGTGAGTGCCCACCACAATGTCACCCATCAACACAGTGATTTCCTCGCCAACTTTAAAGTGTTCTCGTTCTGGAATGATTACTTTCGGGCTCAGTGGGTTTGCCAGGTCAACGTATAAAACGACTACCTGACCACCGACAACTGTCATAGGGCTCAAAGACTCGGCCATCGCAACGCTCCTTGTGGAAGTACTGGCGCATGTTCGGTTCGAAAATGCGTGCCAGTGGTTATCTAGCGCTGCGAGAAAAAACCTGTCTACTGTCAGAAATAACAGGTGGCGGCTAAATCAGGCGCTTCAACCAAGCGTATTCGATCAACGGTCACCTGAGCGTTCAAGCGCCGTCAATATCATTGCTTAGGCGGACGTGCTGACCCGCGCGCAGGACGTACTTGAACCAGAATCCTGCAACGCCTGCAACAACGCCGCCGTCGCGATCTGCGACTGCGGCGCCGCGACGTCTGCCGCTTTTGCATCGCTGCTTTCCTGCTTGGCCTGGGCCGCTTGCAGTTGCTGCTGTTGTTCCTGCAGTTGCTTTTGCAATTCGGCGATCTGCTTGCGCCGCTCTTTCACCGTATCGGATTCCGTGCTGCTGCGTTACGCGCTTAAACGCGCCGTCACTTCATTCAACTGCCCCGACAACCCGTGCAAGTTGTGGCTGGCCGCTTCGGTGCGCTGCACGTTGTCCAGGTTGGTGCTGGCGATGCTGGTGATTTCGGTGAGGTTGCGCGAGATGTCTTCGGCCACCGAGGTCTGCTCTTCGGCGGCGGTGGCGATCTGGCGGTTCATGTCGCGGATGGCTTCCACCGCATGGGTGATGCGCTCCAGCATGGCGCCGGCCTGGGTCACTTGCTCGACACTTTCTTCACTGCGCGACTGACCGCTTTCAATCGCCTGGGCCGCATCCACCGCTCCGGTTTGCACGGTTTGAATGATCTGGTTGATTTCGATGATCGACGCCGCCGTGCGCTGGGCCAGGCTGCGGACTTCATCGGCCACCACAGCGAAACCGCGCCCTGCTTCACCGGCACGGGCCGCTTCGATGGCTGCGTTGAGCGCCAGCAGATTGGTCTGCTCGGCGATGCCGCGAATCACTTCCAGTACCTTGCCGATGCGCCCGCTGTCGGTTTCCAGACGACGGATGACCATGGCGGTGTTGGCGATTTCGCCACGCATTTGGGTGATGGTGTGAATGGTGCCCTGCATGACTTTTTCGCCCTGCTGAGCGGACTGGTCGGCATCGTCGGCTGCACGCGCGGCATCGGCGGCGTGACGCGCGACTTCTTGCGCGGTGGCGGACATTTCGTTCATCGCCGTGGCCACCTGATCGGTTCTGTTGAACTGCTCGTTGGTGCCGCTGGCCATCAGGGTGGCGATGGAATTCAGTTCACCGCTGGCGTTGTCCAGATCCGAGGCACTGCGCTGCAAACGGCTGAAGGTTTCGGCGAGGAAATCGCGCAGGGTGTTGGCCGCTACCGCCAACTTGCCCAACTCATCCTGTCGGCTGCTGGCCACGCGTTCGGCAAACTTGCCCTGGCTGAGTTGCGCCACGTACTCGATCAGTTTGCGAATCGGTTCCACCAGGTTGCGGTTGACCAGCCACAGGCTCAACAGGCCGATCAGCAGACCCGAGGCGAGCATCACAATGATCCCCAGCAACACGGTGCGATCGGCATCGGCGCTGATCAGCTTCGATTGCTCGGCACCCTGCTTGCGCAATTCGCTGACCAACTCGCTCATCTGATCGCTGGTCGCGCGGTCCATACCTTTGACCGCCGTGTCGCCAGCCGTTGGGTCGGCACCTGCCGCCACATAGGCGTCACGACCTTTTTGATAAGCCGTACCCAACAGGCGATGTTCGTCCCGCAGGCGTTCGATGCGAGTCTTGAGTTGCGGCTCAATACCCTTCTGCCCGGCCAGCTCGCCGAGGATGCCCTGCACATCGCGTTGACGGTCCTCGAATTGTTTCCAGTATTTGTCCAGGTCCGCAGGCTGCTTACCGCGTAGCAGAACGTTTTTCCACTCCTGAACCTGAACCTTGAATTGCAGGTTGGCTTCATCGATCAATTGCGAGGTGTGCAGCGGGCCTTCGATCAGATTCGCGTAGTTCTGAACACCGCTGGACAGAAAGTGAAAGCAGGCCAGGGCGATCAGCAACATGGCCAACAGGCTGCCGCTCAACAAGGCAAGGATTTGTGCTCTCAGGGATTTTTGCAAAAACATCGAGTGCTCTCATGACAGGGATAAGGCACGCCCGTCAGGCGTGCAAGGTGTCCGGACATCCCTGTCAGCGACGCTGGCCCAAGACCGCACCGCGAAATTCAACATCAACATCATCGGCGTGCCAGCGCCTTTCTTTAGCGCTTCCGACCACCGGTAGAGTGAATTTTCAGCGCCACGAGACTGTCACAAAACGGTCAAAAATCCTTGCAATGATGCGGTTCAAGTGAACCTGTGAAACCCGCCGTAACGCGATCTGTAGCAGCTGGCGAAGCCTGCGTTCGGCTGCGGAGCAGTCGTGAAATCAGGCAATGCATTGCCATAGGAAGACTGCGTGCTCAGGCTTGACGACTGCTGCGCAGCCGAACGCAGGCTTCGCCAGCTGCTACACAAAGCGACCGACAGCGCCTCCTTCAGCGAGCCCTCATGAACCACAGCATCGACCAAAGCCATCGCGACCCGGACCTGTTCGGTCTGCTGTACGGTTTCAGTTTTCGCCCCGGTGAGCGCGGCCGGGAGATCGATTCGGCCAAGGCATTGCAATGCCTGCAACAGCCCGGCGACAGCGACGAGTTTCTCTGGTTACACCTGAACCTCGCCCACGCCGCCTGCGAGCGCTGGATGAAGAGCCATCTGGAATTGCCGGACGAATTTTTCGAAGCGCTGCATGAGGGCTCACGTTCGACGCGCATCGAGCATGTGGATTCGGCGTTGCTGGCGGTGGTCAATGATGTGGTGTTCAACCTCAGCAGCATGGTTTCCTCGGATGTCTCGACGCTGTGGGTCTGCGCCCGCAGTCGGCTGATCATCAGCGCACGCCTGCAACCGCTGCACTCGGTAGACAAGCTGCGCTCCTCGGTGAAGGCCGGTGAGTGCTTTCGTTCGCCGCTGGAATTGCTGGTGCATCTGCTGCGCGATCAGGGCGAAGTGCTGACCCAGATCGTGCGCAAGACCAGCCTCAGCGTCGATCAGGTCGAAGATGAGTTGCTGTCCTCGCGACTGTCGACCAATCGCGCCGAACTGGGTGCCAATCGTCGAGTGCTGGTGCGCCTGCAACGCTTGCTGGCGCTGGAACCAGGCTCATTGCTGCGCCTGCTCAATCGCCCACCGCAGTGGTTGCAAAAGGAAGACGTCAAGGAACTGCGCAAGTCCACCGAGGAGTTCGCGCTGATCATCAACGACCTCACGGCTTTGGGCGAGCGAATCAAACTGTTGCAGGAAGAAATCGCCGCCAACCTCAACGAACAGAGTAACCGCACACTGTTCACCCTGACCGTGGTCACGGTGCTGGCACTGCCGATCAACATCATCGCCGGTTTCTTTGGCATGAACGTCGGTGGGGTGCCGCTTTCCGACGATCCGGAGGGGTTCTGGATTCTGGTGGCATTGGTCGCGACGTTTACCGTGATCGCCGGGCGTTGGGCGTTTCGTAAGCGCCAGGATTATTGAACAAACCTCCACCCCCGTTCCCATAGGGAACGGGGGTGGGTTCTGATGGACGGCATTAGCAAAAACCCAAACACAGACCCAGCGCAGCCTCTCTGTAACATGAGCAACGATCATGACCGACACTCTTCCCTTCTCAGGATTGTCCGTCATGGCTACTCCTTCCCTCACCGCCGCTCAGGCGCCCACCAGTAGCGCAAAACCGCAACTCGACAAGAAACCCAGCCTGCTGACCATCGTGATTTTCTTCGCGGTGCTGGGCAGTGGCCTGTTGTTCACGGCTTACAGCCTGATGCACGACATGAACGAACTTGGCACCGTGGTGACCACCTGGACGCCGTTTCTGCTGTTGGGCGTGGCGCTGCTGATTGCCCTCGGCTTTGAGTTCGTCAATGGTTTCCAAGACACCGCCAACGCCGTGGCCACGGTGATTTACACCAACTCCTTGCCGCCGAATTTCGTGGTGGCCTGGTCAGGCTTCTTTAACTTCCTCGGGGTGCTGCTGTCCAGCGGCGCGGTGGCGTTCGGCATCATCGCCCCGCCGCAATAGTGTGGAACCTCGGCACCTGGTGGCTGGGTTTGCCAGCGTCTTCGTCGCACACCCTGATCGGCTCGATCATCGGTGTCGGCGTGGCCAATGCCTTGATGCACGGTCGCGACGGCACCAGCGGTGTGGACTGGGTTCAGGCGACTAAAATCGGTTACGCGCTGCCGATGGCTTACGCGCTGAACCGCGCCATGGCGGCAGACCAGGCGCTACAGTTTGCCGCCGTAGCCGAAGTCACCCAGCAAGCACTGGTGAAAAGTTCGCCGCTACCGGCGCCCGCCCGATCCTCGCGCGGTGCTGTCCGATCACATGCGCAGCAAGGAAGCCTCACCACAACTGATCCCCGCCCTCGCCGCGTTGGCCGGCAATATCGGTAACGAAGTGAAGGGCTACGGCTCGCTCTCGAAAGCCCCGGCCGAGGCCATGGGCAACGTGCGTAACGACATGTACCTGACCAGCGAAACCATTCGCCTGATGGACAAGAACAAGGTCGGCAACTTTGACGCCGACACCAGCGGCAAACTGCAACTGTTCAAGCAACAGATCAACAACGCCACGCGGTTCATTCCGCTGTGGGTGAAAATCGCAGTGGCCATCGCCCTGGGGCTGGGCACCATGGTCGGCTGGAAACGCATCGTGGTGACCGTCGGCGAGAAGATCGGCAAGACCCACCTGACTTATGCGCAAGGCGCCTCGGCGGAAACCGTCGCCATGCGGACCATCGGCGCCGCCGACATGTTCGGTCTGCCGGTGTCGACCACGCACGTGTTGTCTTCGGGGGTGGCCGGGACCATGGTCGCCAACGGCGGAGGTTTGCAGATGAAGACCATCCGCAATCTGCTGATGGCCTGGGTATTGACCTTGCCGGCGGCGATGCTGTTGTCGGGCAGCTTGTATTGGTTGTTCACCCAGTTGTTCTAAGGTCAGGTGGTTGACTGGATCACCTGCCCCAACCAATCCATAAATGCCCTCACCCGTAACGGCAAATGCCGTTGCCGGGCATAGAGCAGCGATACCTCCGTGGATGGCGCATTGAATGGCGGCAGCACCGCCACCAGCTCGCCACTGAGCAGGTGGGGCTGCATGCCCATCAGCGGCGCCTGAATCAAACCAAAACCGCCCAGACACGCCGACTCGTAACAATCGGTGCTGTTGACCGTGACGCTGCCCGCCATCGGCACCCGATGCAACGTGCCCTCTTGCTCGTACACAAAACCCTCCGACCGTGAGCCCAGTACGCCGACGTAATGGACCAACCGATGCTGCGCCAGGTCTTCGAGCCGTTCAGGCACGCCATAACGCCGCAGATACGCGGGGCTGGCGCAGTTGACCATCGCGAAATCGCATACGTGGGGCGCGACCACCGATTGATCCGGCTGCGCGCCGACTCGCATCACGCAATCAAACCCTTCGCTGAGCAAATCGATCCGGCGGTCGGTGCTGCTGATTACCAGCTCAAGATTGGGGTGCTGAGCCATGAACTCGGGCAGACGCGGCATCACCACCCGACGGGCCAGAATGTTCGGCATGTCGATGCGAATCCGCCCAACGAGCGATGCCTCGTCCTGGCGAAACAGCCCTTCGATTTCGTCCATGTGCGACAGCGAGTCCTTGCTGCGCTCGTACAACACCAGGCCGTCCTGAGTCGCCTGAACCTTGCGCGTGGTGCGTTGCAGCAAACGCGTGCCTACCAGCAATTCGAGGGCCTGGACGTGCTCGGACACGGTGGACCTCGGCAAACCCAGGCTTCACCGGCGAGGGTAAAACTCGACATCTCGCTGACACGAACGAAGGTGCGCAGCAGTTCCAGTTTGTTCATGGGCCGACCTTCTATTGTTCAGTCAGGTCGCCGATGTATTGCGCAGCCGTTTTGATCGGGAGCACTTTGACTTTTTGATCAACAACGCCGGCATCGGCCTGACCGCGAACTTCGTTGACACCACCGTCGCCCAGTTCGATTTGCTGATGAACATCCATTTGAAAGGGCCGTTTTTCCTCACCCAGAACCTGCTGCCGCTGATGGCTGATGGTGGCCGCATCCTCAACGCCGCGATTGCGCTGTTGCTGGCGCCGGGCAGTCAGTGGATCAATGGGCAACGCGTCGAAGCGTCGGGCGGGATGTTTTTGTAACCTGAAACCTGTGGCGAGGGCTTGCCCCTCGCCACAAAAATAACCGCGCTCAACCAACTGTGCGAGGCATCAGGACCCGCTCCCGCACTACGTCATAGGCCCAGTGGTAGACGTAGGTGTACGGCAGGAAAAACAGCAACACACCGATGTCCAGCAGAAACGCTTGCCACAGGCTGACCTTCAGCCACCAGGCAATCAACGGCACACCCACCGCGACCAGACCGCCTTCGAACAACAGCGCATGGACAACACGCACCCACGCGTTGTGCACGATGTCGTAGTGTTTGAGCGCACGGTCGAACAATCCGTTGAAGACCACGTTCCAGGCCAGGGCAAGTGCCGCGATAGCCGTGGTCACGACGCCCATATCGAGCATCGGTTTGTCCATGATCCACGCCAGCAACGGGGTACAGATCAGGATGGCCAACAACTCGAAACCAATGGCCTGGAAAATACGTTCAGTAATGGATTTGTTCGCGCTCATGGCCAGACTCCTCTGAGTGACTGTGGTTGCCATGATCCTTCTTCACACCGATACTTCATAACCAATAACCATCGATCAAGGCGATAGTTCATGGCGTCTCAAGAAGTGTTGCAGGCGTTTGTGCAAGCGGCGACTCAAGGTTCGTTTTCTGCGGCGGCACGCAAACTGGGCCGCAGTCAGTCAACCATCAGCGCTGCGGTGGCGAGCCTTGAAATCGATCTGAACCTGACCCTCTTCGACCGCAGCAGCCGCAAGCCGAGCCTGACCGCGGCCGGGCACGTGATGCTGCAACGGGCCGAGGAAATTCTGGCCGCCACCAGCCGACTGGAAATGACCGCCAGCCAACTGTCTCAAGGGGTAGAGCCAAAATTGACCGTGGCGATTTCCGACACCTATCAATCCGACCGTTTCGAAGCGGCGCTCAGTGCTTTCGAGCAGCGCTATCCGGACCTGGAACTCGAATGCCTGATCGCCGAATGCGATGACCTGGTGGCGCTGGTGCAACGTGGTCGAGCACATGTCGCCTTCGCCGAAAAACAAGACAGTTACCCGCCGGACCTGGTCAGTTCGACCGTGGAGGAACGGACGGAGATTGCCCTGTTCGTGTCTCGTGAGCATCCGTTGGCGGCGCTGAGCCACATCGATCAAGACGTGTTGCAACACCATCGGGAACTGCGTCTGGCGACGATCGTCAATCCGTATGAAAGCCGTGCGAAGGGACGCGTCTGGTCGGCACCGAGTTATCTGATGCTGCTGGAAATGGCCCAGGGTGGATTCGGCTGGGCGCCGTTGCCCCGGTGGCTGGTGGAGCGGTTTGGTGCAGGGACGCTGGAGGAACTGGACGTGCGTGGCTGGCCGAAACCGGTGTTCGTCGATGCGCTGTGGTCGCGGCTGCATCCGCCGGGGCCGGCGGGGAGTTGGTTGCTCGGCAAGATGTTGGAATAGCGATGGCGGGAGCCACCCCAAAGGGGAAAGGGTGGGTGAAGGGTCGATCTTTCAGCAAACTCCAATCTCAAGATTTCACCCCAGCCCTCCTCCAAGGCATACTTGCCACCCTCCGCACTCCAGAACCAAAAAACGCCCCATGCGTATCCACGTCAGCTTCATCGACCGCGTCGGCATTACCCAGGAAGTCCTGGCCTTGCTCGGTGGGCGCAATCTCAATCTGGATGCGGTGGAAATGGTCCCGCCCAACGTCTATATCGACGCCCCGACCTTGAGCCCGGAAGTCCTCGAAGAGCTGCGCGATGCGTTGTTCAGCGTGCGCGGCGTGCAAGCGGTGACGGTGGTCGACATTCTTCCCGGTCAGCGTCGGCACCTGCAGCTTGATGCGTTGCTCGCGGCCATGACCGACCCCGTCCTGGCGCTGGACAGTACCGGCAAAGTGCTGCTGGCCAACCCGGCATTGATTGCCTTGTACGGGCGCGAGCCTGACGGCGAAAGCATCGCTGACCTGTTCGCCGACCCGGCACTGCTCGAAGCCCTGTTGGAAAACGGCTTCCGTCTGCCGCTGCGGGAAGTCACCGTCAACGGCCAGACGTTGCTGCTGGATGCCACACCGATTACCGACGCCGGCGCCCTGCTGACCCTGTATCAGCCGAACCGTATCGGCGAACGCCTTTCGGCACTGCACCACGACCATGCCGAAGGGTTCGATGCGCTACTCGGCGAGTCTCCGTCGATTCGGACGCTCAAGGCCCGCGCCCAGCGCGTTGCGGCCCTCGATGCACCGTTGCTGATCCAGGGCGAAACCGGCACCGGCAAAGAACTGGTTGCGCGTGCCTGCCACGCCATCAGCGCTCGACACAGTTCGCCCTTTTTGGCGCTGAACTGCGCGGCATTGCCGGAGAACCTCGCCGAAAGCGAATTGTTCGGCTACGCCCCCGGCGCCTTCACCGGTGCGCAACGGGGCGGCAAACCGGGGCTGATGGAACTGGCCAACCAGGGCACGGTGTTTCTCGATGAGATCGGCGAGATGTCGCCGTACTTGCAGGCAAAATTGCTGCGTTTCTTGAACGACGGCAGCTTCCGCCGGGTGGGCGGGGATCGTGAGGTGAAGGTCAATGTGCGGATCCTCAGCGCCACGCACCGCAATCTGGAAAAAATGGTCAGCGAAGGTTCGTTCCGCGAAGATTTGTTCTATCGCCTCAACGTCCTGAACGTCGAAGTCCCGCCCCTGCGCGAACGCGGCCAGGACATCCTGCTGCTGGCCCGCTACTTCATGCAGCAAGCCTGCGCGCAGATTCAGCGCCCAGTGTGTCGCCTGGCGCCGGGCACCTATCCGGCACTGCTGGGCAATCGCTGGCCGGGTAACGTGCGGCAATTGCAGAACGTGATCTTCCGTGCCGCCGCCATTTGCGAAAGCAGCCTGGTCGATATCGGCGACCTCGATATCGCTGGCACCTCGGTGGCGCGCCAGAGCGACAGCGACGTCGACAGCCTCGAACAGGCGATGGAGGAGTTCGAGAAAAACCTGCTGGAAAAACTCTACGTCAGCTACCCCTCGACCCGCCAACTGGCCAACCGCCTACAAACCTCTCACACGGCGATTGCCCATCGGTTGCGCAAGTACGGTATTCCCAACAAGCCGTAAGACCGTGCATCAAAAGCGACCTTCACCTGTACTGAAAGCGCTACAGTGGAACGATATCACTACACCCCCTTCCGATCACCGCTGTGCAAGGCTTTGATCCACTTAGGCTTTTTTCTTTGCTCCTGACTGTAGCGATTTCGCTACAGCCCTCCACATCACGCACGCTATAAAAACACCTAAGACGTTGATTTATAACGATAAAAAAACATTGGCCGCAATTTTGCTTAGTATCCACTCATAAAGCAGGGCTTTGCCCAGCATTCAATCGCGTCCACCAGACGAGTCTGGCCCCCCTTAGGAGTTTCCATGAGCGAGTTGCGTTTTACTGAAGATCACGAATGGCTGCGTACCGAAGCTGACGGCACCGTCACAGTCGGCATCACCGCTTTCGCACAGAACGCCCTGGGCGACGTGGTTTTCGTACAACTGCCTGAGCTGCAGTCCTACGACAAAGGCGCTGAAGCTGCCACCGTGGAATCGGTAAAAGCCGCCAGCGGCGTGTACATGCCGCTGGACGGTGAAGTGCTGGAAGTGAACCCGGCGCTGGACAGCAGCCCTGAACGGGTCAACGAAGATCCGCTGGGCGAAGGCTGGTTCTTCCGCTTTCAGCCAAGCGATGCCTCGGCTGTCGCCAAACTGCTGGACCAAGACGCTTACGACCGTCTGATCAAAGCCAACGCCGAAGCCTGAGGAGCGCCCAACATGACTCAAATTAATCTGAGCACTGCCAACGAATTCATCGCGCGCCACATCGGCCCGCGTGCCGGCGACGAGCAAGCCATGCTCAACAGCCTCGGTTTTGACTCCCTGGAAGCCCTGAGCGCCAGCGTCATCCCCGACAGCATCAAAGGCACCAGCGTCCTCGGCCTCGAAGACGGCCTGAGCGAAGCGGATGCCCTGGCGTTGATCAAGTCCATCGCCGGTAAAAACCAGCTGTTCAAGACCTACATCGGTCAGGGCTACTACGGCACTCACACGCCGTCGCCGATCCTGCGCAACCTGCTGGAAAACCCGGCCTGGTACACCGCGTACACCCCGTACCAACCGGAAATTTCCCAGGGCCGTCTCGAAGCGCTGCTGAACTTCCAGACCCTGATCAGCGACCTCACCGGTCTGCCGATCGCTAACGCGTCCTTGCTCGATGAAGCCACCGCCGCCGCCGAAGCCATGACCTTCTGCAAACGCCTGAGCAAGAACAAAGGCAGCCACGCGTTTTTCGCGTCGGTGCATTGCCACCCGCAAACCCTCGACGTGCTGCGCACCCGTGCCGAGCCGCTGGGCATCGACGTGGTGGTCGGCGACGAGCGCGAACTAACTGATGTGACGCCGTTTTTCGGCGCCCTGCTGCAATACCCGGCGAGCAACGGTGACCTGTTCGATTACCGCGAACTGACCGAACGCTTCCACGCTGCCAACGCGCTGGTTGCGGTCGCCGCTGACTTGCTGGCCCTGACCGTGCTGACCCCGCCGGGCGAGTTCGGTGCTGACGTCGCCATCGGCAGCGCGCAACGCTTCGGCGTGCCGCTGGGCTTCGGTGGCCCGCACGCGGCGTATTTCTCCACCAGGGATGCGTTCAAACGCGACATGCCGGGCCGTCTGGTCGGCGTGTCCGTCGACCGCTTCGGCAAACCGGCGCTGCGCCTGGCGATGCAGACCCGCGAGCAACACATCCGTCGCGAGAAAGCCACCAGCAACATCTGCACTGCCCAGGTTTTGTTGGCCAACATCGCCAGCATGTACGCCGTCTATCATGGCCCAAAAGGCCTGACGCAGATCGCCCAGCGCGTGCATCACCTGACCGCGATTCTGGCCCAAGGCTTGAGCGCTTTGGGTCTGAGCGTCGAGCAAGAAAGCTTCTTCGACACGCTGACGATCAAGACCGGCACCAACACTGCCGCATTGCACGACAAGGCTCGCGCTCAGCAGATCAACCTGCGCGTCGTTGATGGCGAACGTCTGGGCCTGTCCCTCGACGAAACCACGTCGCAAGCTGACGTGGAAAGCCTGTGGGCCTTGCTCGCCGACGGCAAGACCCTGCCAGACTTCGCTGCCCTCGCCGCTTCCGTGATCAGCACCCTCCCGGCCGCCCTGCTGCGCCAGTCGCCGATCCTCAGCCACCCGGTGTTCAACCGTTATCACTCGGAAACCGAGCTGATGCGCTACCTGCGCAAACTCGCCGACAAGGACCTGGCACTGGATCGCACCATGATCCCGCTGGGTTCCTGCACCATGAAACTCAACGCCGCCAGCGAAATGATCCCGGTGACCTGGGCTGAATTCGGTGCCCTGCACCCGTTCGCCCCGGCCGAGCAAAGTGCCGGTTATCAGCAGCTGACTGACGAGCTGGAAGCGATGCTCTGCGCCGCCACCGGTTACGACGCCATCTCGCTGCAACCGAATGCCGGCTCGCAAGGCGAATACGCCGGCCTGCTGGCGATTCGCGCCTATCACCAGAGCCGTGGCGAAGACCGTCGCGACATCTGCCTGATCCCCTCGTCCGCCCACGGCACCAACCCGGCCACCGCCAACATGGCCGGCATGCGCGTAGTCGTGACCGCCTGCGATGCCCGCGGCAACGTCGACATCGAAGACCTGCGCGCCAAGGCCATCGAGCACCGCGAGCATCTCGCGGCATTGATGATCACCTATCCCTCGACCCACGGCGTGTTCGAAGAAGGCATCCGCGAAATCTGCGGCATCATTCATGACAACGGCGGCCAGGTGTACATCGACGGCGCCAACATGAACGCCATGGTCGGCCTCTGCGCACCGGGCAAGTTCGGCGGCGATGTGTCGCACCTGAACCTGCACAAGACCTTCTGCATCCCGCACGGCGGTGGCGGCCCGGGCGTCGGCCCGATTGGCGTCAAGTCGCACCTGACGCCGTTTCTGCCGGGCCACGCGCAGATGGCACGCAAGGAAGGCGCGGTCTGCGCCGCACCGTTCGGCAGCGCGAGCATTTTGCCGATCACCTGGATGTACATTCGGATGATGGGTGGCGCGGGGCTGAAGCGCGCCTCGCAACTGGCGATCCTCAATGCCAACTACATTTCCCGTCGCCTCGAAGAGCATTACCCAGTGCTCTACACCGGCAGCAACGGCCTGGTGGCGCACGAATGCATCCTCGACCTGCGCCCGTTGAAAGACAGCAGCGGCATCAGCGTCGATGACGTCGCCAAGCGCCTGATCGACTTCGGTTTCCACGCCCCGACCATGTCGTTCCCGGTCGCTGGCACGCTGATGATCGAGCCGACCGAAAGCGAATCCAAGGAAGAACTGGACCGTTTCTGCGACGCCATGATCCGCATCCGCGAAGAAATCCGCGCAGTGGAAAACGGCACGCTGGACAAGGACGACAACCCGTTGAAAAACGCCCCGCACACCGCGGCGGAACTGGTCGGCGAGTGGACGCATCCGTACAGCCGTGAGCAAGCGGTGTATCCGGTCGCGTCGCTGATCGAAGGCAAGTACTGGCCACCGGTCGGTCGCGTCGACAACGTGTTTGGCGATCGCAACCTGATCTGCGCCTGCCCGTCGATCGAAAGCTACGCTTAATCTATAGGGGGGCGGGTTCGCTCGCCCCCACAAGGACACCACAAAACCTGTAGGAGCGAGGCTTGCCCGCGAAGAGGCCATCAAGGTTGCTAAAAGCTTCGCGGGCAAGCCTCGCTCCTACGGGGTCGCGGTGCTCCTCATAACAAGAAACCGGAGAACAACCATGTCGTTAAGCGTGTTCGACCTGTTCAAGATTGGCATCGGCCCCTCCAGCTCGCACACCGTCGGCCCGATGCGTGCGGCTGCGCGTTTCGCCGAAGGTTTGCGCCGTGAAGGGCTGCTGGCTGCAACCACCTGCGTCAAAGTCGAGCTCTACGGATCACTCGGCGCCACCGGTAAAGGACACGGCAGCGACAAGGCTGTGTTGCTCGGCCTGGAAGGCGAACACCCGGACACCGTGAACACCGAAACCGTCGCCGCCCGCCTGCAAGAGATTCGCAGCAGCGGTCGTCTGAACCTGCTCGGTGAACACGCCATCGAATTCAATGAAAAGCTGCATTTGGCGATGATCCGCAAACCGTTGGCCTATCACCCCAACGGCATGATTTTTCGCGCCTTCGATGCTGCTGGCATACAAATCCGCAGCCGCGAGTACTACTCGGTCGGCGGCGGTTTTGTCGTCGATGAAGACGCCGCTGGCGCCGACCGCATCGTCGAAGACGCCACGCCACTGACCTTCCCGTTCAAAAGCGCCAAGGACTTGCTCGGTCACTGCGCTACTTATGGCTTGTCGATCAGCCAGGTGATGCTGACCAACGAAAGTGCCTGGCGCCCGGAAGCGGAAACTCGCGCCGGCCTGCTGAAAATCTGGCAAGTGATGCAAGATTGCGTCGACGCCGGTTGCCGCAACGAGGGCATCCTGCCCGGTGGTTTGAAGGTCAAACGCCGTGCGGCAGCGCTGCATCGGCAACTGTGCAAGAACCCGGAATCGTCCCTGCGCGATCCGCTGTCGGTGCTGGACTGGGTCAACCTCTATGCACTGGCGGTCAACGAAGAAAACGCCAACGGCGGGCGCGTGGTGACTGCGCCTACAAACGGTGCGGCAGGGATCGTCCCCGCTGTTTTGCATTACTACATGCGCTTCATCCCCGGCGCCAACGAAGACGGTGTCGTACGCTTTCTGCTGACCGCGGCCGCGATCGGCATTCTCTATAAAGAAAACGCCTCGATCTCCGGTGCTGAAGTCGGCTGTCAGGGTGAAGTTGGCGTGGCGTGCTCCATGGCCGCCGGCGCCCTGTGCGAAGTCCTCGGTGGCACCGTGCAGCAGGTGGAAAACGCCGCTGAAATCGGCATGGAACACAACCTCGGCCTGACCTGCGACCCGATCGGCGGGCTGGTGCAAGTGCCTTGCATCGAGCGTAACGCCATGGGCTCGGTCAAAGCAATCAATGCGGTGCGCATGGCCTTGCGCGGCGACGGTCAGCACTTCGTCTCCCTCGACAAGGTCATCCGCACCATGCGCCAGACCGGCGCCGACATGAAAAGCAAATACAAGGAAACCGCCCGTGGCGGTTTGGCGGTCAACATTATCGAGTGCTGATGCGCGCGCATTGTCATCTGCACACTTTTCAGGAGCTGAATATGTCCACCGAACAACTGTTGAAAACCCCATTGCACGCACTGCACATCGAACTCGGCGCCCGCATGGTGCCGTTCGCCGGCTATGACATGCCGGTGCAATACCCGCTGGGCGTGATGAAAGAACACCAGCACACCCGTGATCAGGCCGGGCTGTTCGATGTCTCGCACATGGGCCAGATCCGCCTGACCGGCGCCAATGCCGCCAAGGCCCTGGAAACCCTGGTGCCGGTGGACATCATCGACCTGCCGGTGGGCATGCAGCGCTATGCGATGTTCACCAACGAGACCGGCGGCATCCTTGACGACCTGATGGTCGCCAACCTCGGTAACGACGAACTGTTCCTGGTGGTCAACGCTGCCTGCAAGGATCAGGACCTGGCGCATCTGCAAAAGCACATTGGCGACCAGTGCACCCTCGAGCCGTTGTTCGAAGAACGTGCGTTGCTGGCGCTGCAAGGTCCGGCCGCCGTCACCGTACTCGCGCGCCTGGCGCCTGAAGTGACAAAGATGACTTTCATGCAGTTCGCCCGCGTGAAGCTGCTGGGCGTAGAGTGCTTTGTCAGCCGTTCGGGTTACACCGGTGAAGACGGGTTCGAAATCTCCGTGCCGGCCGCCAACGCCGAAGCCCTGGCTCGCGCTCTGCTGGCCGAACCGGAAGTGGCGGCCATCGGCCTT
Source organism: Pseudomonas sp. MDT1-16 (assembly GCF_054898115.1). Lineage (NCBI taxonomy): Bacteria > Pseudomonadati > Pseudomonadota > Gammaproteobacteria > Pseudomonadales > Pseudomonadaceae > Pseudomonas > Pseudomonas sp. MDT1-16. Next base: position 1,666,584 of record NZ_CM142717.1, on the reverse strand, counting down.
GGCGCTCGCGACTCCCTGCGCCTGGAAGCCGGCCTGTGCCTCTACGGCCACGACATGAACACCGAAACCACGCCGATCGAAGCTAGCCTGCTGTGGGCCATTTCCAAGCCTCGTCGCGCTGATGGCGGGCGTGCCGGCGGTTTCCCTGGCGCTGAAACCGTGTTCGGACAGCAACAAGCCGGTGTCAGCCGCAAGCGCGTTGGCCTGTTGCCTCAGGAACGCACGCCGGTGCGCGAAGGTGCAGAAATCGTCAATGAAGCCGGCGACATCATTGGTGCAGTGTGCAGTGGCGGCTTCGGCCCGACCCTGGGTGGTCCTCTGGCCATGGGTTACGTCGACAGCGCTTACATCGCAATGGATACGCCGGTGTGGGCGATTGTTCGTGGGAAAAAGGTGCCTTTGCTTGTAAGCAAAATGCCATTTGTTCCACAACGCTACTATCGTGGTTGATTGACTGTTTCTATAAGTAACGCGGTTGCGTTAACAGTGCACTAATGTGTAACGCAACCGCCATAAAATAGTGCATATTTTCGATTAAGAACTTGGCTTATAACGATCGAAAACAATTGAACACGGCGATTGCATAAGCCAGCACTAGTTGCGACAGAAACCCACCAACGCGAGCAAATACGGGCCCTCCACGGGGCTTGTTTTTTCTCCCGTAGTTGGCGTAGAGTTTGTTCACTGTGTTTGCATGGGTCGCCTGGAATCGTGACCTGGGCAGTAGCCTACAAGTTAGCTACATCCCGTTCGACGTCTTCTTACTCTCCTGCAACCAGCCCCAGTACTCTTTCACAAGAAGGAGGCTGTCATTAATTTTTGCGTCAAAGGAAATAAGAAATGTCCCAACGTCAGAGCGGTACCGTCAAGTGGTTTAACGACGAGAAAGGTTTTGGTTTTATCACTCCAGAAAGCGGTCCGGATCTGTTCGTGCATTTCCGCGCTATTCAGGGCAACGGCTTCAAGAGCCTGAAAGAAGGCCAAAAAGTGACATTCGTTGCTGTGCAAGGCCAGAAAGGCATGCAGGCTGACGAAGTACAAGCAGAAGCCTAATCTTCTGTAACGAAAAAGCCCCTGATGCTGACATCAGGGGCTTTTTTGTGCGCGTAAATCCGTAAAATGGCTTCTTTTTCCGCCGAGAGCCCTGCCATGCCGAAACACCTGCTGAAACCCCAGGGCGAATTTCCTGCCGCTGGCTTGGGTCGTCGCCTGGCAGCGATGTTCTATGACTTCCTGTTGTGTACTGCCCTGCTGATCGTCACCAGCGGCCTTTACAAGATGATCCAGATGGCGATCATCGGCGAAGACAAAATGCGCACGTTGACCGAAGCCGGTGCGCTGGATGGAGATCCATTGCTGTCGACGGTGCTGCTGTTCGTGCTGTTCGGTTTCTTCGCCAAGTTCTGGACCTGGTCCGGCCAAACTCTGGGCATGCAGGTCTGGTGCATCCGCGTGCAGAATGCCGATGGCTCATCCATCAGCCTGTGGCAGGCGCTGCTGCGGTTTGTGGTGGCGATCGCGTCCTGGCTGTGCGTCGGGCTGGGTTTCTTCTGGCCCCTGTTCGACAAACAGAAACGCAGTTGGCATGACATCTACTCCAATACCCAGCTAGTACGGATTCCGAAGAAAACCAAATAATCCGCCAGATGCAAAAACGCCCCGATCGAATCGGGGCGTTTTTTTTGGGATCACTGTCGACGATCAGGCGTTGCCGGCCAATTTCATCCGCGCAGCCTGGGTGAAGTCGAGCATGCGCTTGAGCGGCCGAATCGCCTGCGGGATCAACGCCGGATCGACAAAGATCTCATTCGCCCCCTCCTTCAAGCTCTTCAGCAGGCGCTCAAGGGTGTTCATCGCCATCCACGGGCAATGTGCGCAGCTGCGGCACGCTGCGCCGTTACCGGCCGTTGGCGCTTCGATGAAGACCTTGTCCGGGCACAGCTGCTGCATCTTGTAGAAGATGCCGCGGTCGGTGGCGACGATCAGCGTCTTGTTTGGCAGGCTCTTCGCTGCGGCAATCAACTGACTGGTGGAGCCGACGGCATCCGCCAACTCGATCACCGACGTCGGTGACTCCGGATGCACCAGAATCGCTGCGTCCGGGTACAGCGCCTTCATGTCTTCGAGCTGTTTGGACTTGAACTCCTCGTGAACGATGCAGGCACCGTCCCACAGCAGCATGTCCGCGCCGGTCTGGCGCTGGATGTAGGTGCCCAGGTGTTTGTCCGGGCCCCAAATGATGGTTTCGCCGTTATCCATCAGGCTTTCTACGATCTCCAGCGCGCAGCTTGAAGTCACCACCCAATCCGCCCGAGCTTTGACTGCCGCCGACGTGTTGGCATACACCACCACCGTACGCTCCGGGTGTTGATCACAGAACGCCGAGAACTCGTCCACCGGGCAACCCAGGTCCAGCGAGCAGGTCGCTTCCAGGGTCGGCATCAGGATGCGTTTTTCAGGGTTGAGGATTTTGGCGGTCTCGCCCATGAACTTCACACCGGCGACCACCACGGTCTTGGCCGGGTGAGCGCTACCGAAGCGGGCCATCTCCAGCGAGTCGGAAACGCAACCACCGGTTTCTTCGGCCAGGGCCTGAATCACCGGATCGCAATAGAAGTGAGCAACCAGCACCGCGTCCTGAGCCTTGAGCTCGGCAGCGATGGCGGCACGGTAATAAGCTTCCTCCTCGGCAGTCAGCGGCTTGGGCTGCTTGGCGTCGAGATGGGCTTGAACCAGAAGGCGTTCGGAAATCTGCGTCATGTTCGCAAGACCTGCAGGCGCTTTCGCGCGAAAGTCGAGTATACACCCGGCTCCGACCCCTTCAGGGTACCGCCGGGAAAGTGAGTATCATCAGGCACGGACAACGTTGAAGCTGCGCAAGGCTACAGAATATCCGGTGGATGCAAAAGATGATTCTGACCTGCGTCACGGGTTGCAGCCCGGAACTGGGCAAGCTCAAATCGCGGGCAAAAAAAAATCCGGAAATCCTCACTTGCGTGGGCCTTCCAGACTTTTAAAACTGCTACAAAAATGGTGGGTCGTGTGGGATTCGAACCTACGACCAATTGGTTAAAAGCCAACTGCTCTACCAACTGAGCTAACGACCCGCTGTGTGGTGGCGCGTATAATACTGATTTTTAAGGACTATTCAACACCTAATTTGAAATAAATCAAAAATAAGGTGTTGGGTCGCTGATTCCGGCCGCCGCAAAGCCTTCTGCACGCAGTCGGCAGCTGTCGCACTTACCGCACGCACGGCCGTTATCGTCAGCTTGATAGCAGGAAACGGTCAGGCCGTAATTGACCCCCAGCTTCACACCCACCTCGACGATTTGCGCTTTGCTGAGGTTTTGCAGGGGCGCCTGGATACGGAAACCATTGCCCTCAACGCCGGCCTTGGTCGCCAGGTTCGCCATGCGCTCGAAGGACTCGATGAACTCGGGGCGGCAATCCGGGTAACCGGAATAATCCACAGCATTCACACCGATGAAGATGTCACGCGCCCCAAGGACTTCGGCCCAACCCAACGCCAGCGAGAGGAACACGGTATTGCGTGCGGGCACGTAAGTTACAGGGATACCTTCACCCGCCTCTTCCGGTACATCGATACTGCTGTCGGTCAGCGCAGAACCACCAATACCGTTCAGGTTCAGACCAATTACTTTGTGCTCAACCACGCCCAGGTCGCGGGCGATGCGTTCGGCGGCATACAGCTCGGCATGGGAACGCTGACCGTAATCGAAGCTCATGGTGTAGCAGCTATAGCCTTCAGCACGAGCCATCGCCACGACGGTCGCCGAGTCCAGGCCGCCGGACAACAGGATGACCGCACGTTTTTCCACAGTGTTCAGTTGTTCAGTCATTTCAGCGCCCCGGTTCGTCATTCCAAAGATATTTATGCAACTGCAATTGCAGGCGCACTGGCAGGTTGTCCGCCACCACCCAGTCAGCCAGGTCTCGCGCGTTCAGGTCATGGTGACTTGGCGAGAACAGGACTTCGCCCGCACGCTGATCCAGACCGTACTGAATCAGCTTGGACACAGCCCAGTCGTAGTCTTCCCGCGAGCAGATGACAAACTTCACCTGATCGTTGCGCGTGAGCAGTTCGATGTTCTCGTAGCGATTGCGATGTGCTTCTTTCGAACCCGGGGTTTTCAGATCGACGACGCGACTGACCCGTGGATCGACCGCCGAGATATCCAGGGCACCGCTGGTTTCCAGCGAGACCTCGTAACCGGCGTCACACAACTGCTTGAGCAATGGGATGGCGTTGGGTTGCGCCAGGGGCTCGCCGCCCGTGACACAGACGTAGCGCGGACGAAAACCGGCCACTTGCTCGAGGATGTCATCAAGCGGGCGAAGGGTGCCGCCCGTGAACGCGTAGGCGCTGTCGCAGTATTGGCAACGCAACGGGCAACCGGTCAGGCGCACAAAAACAGTGGGCAGCCCGGCAGTCCGCGTTTCACCCTGCAACGAGTAGAAAACTTCGGTGATTCTCAATGTGTCTTGCATAGTCGCCACGGGCATAACAGCTAAACAGGCTGTCCGCCTCCGTCAGGCACTTCAAGGAACCCCGCCACCGCGCAGATCCCAAAAAGCGTGTTTCATAAAAAGGGCGTGAATTCTAACGAAAAAACCCGCGACAGGCGCGGGTTTCTTCAAAACAGATCAAGCAGCCCTTACATTTTTTGCAGATCACGCTGGGCCAACTGAGCGGCGGATGTGCCCGGGTATTGCGACACGACCTGCTGCAGAATGCCTTTGACCTTGTCGGTGTGACCGAGGCGGCGCTCTACATCAGCCAGCTTGTACAGCGAATCAGGCACTTTTGGATGCTTGGGGTACAGCTGCGAAACCTTGGCGAATGCCTGACCTGCACCTTGCAGATCGCCTTTGGCCAAATTCACTTCGCCCAACCAGTACTGAGCATTACCCGCGTACTGGCTGTTCGGGTACTTGCGCAGGAATGCGGCAAACGCCAGGCTGGCCTTGTCGAAATCCTTGGCTTTGATCAGGTCGAAGGCTGCATCGTAATACAGTTTTTCCTTCGCTGGATCAGCCGGCTCGCTACCCGCGGCAGGTGCTTGAGCGGCTGCCGTTCCTGCTGCCGCTCCTGCGCCTGCTGCTGCACCGGGGGCATTCAAACTGCCACCGGTGGAAGAATTTTCAGGAGTCGCGGCTGGTGCAACGCCGGTTCCTATGCGCCGATCAAGATCCTGATATCGCTCCAGGTTCTCTTGCTTCATGCGCGCTACATCATTTTGCAGAACTTCGATGATGCCTTGTTGGCGCGAGATCTGCTCCTGCATGGATTGCAGTTGGTTGAACAGCTCGCCCTGTGCCGAGACAGGGGCCGAAACCCCTCCCCCGGCATAGGCGCCGTTCGTACCGTAACCCGCAGGCGGATAACTGGTCCCGCTATTGTTATAGCCGGAGTCGTTATCGACCACAGGAACCGCAGCCCACACCGCAAGCGGTGCGAGGCTGAGAGCCAAAACAGTTACAGCACGACGGCACGTTCGCATGACGAATTACTTACGCAGTTCGACGCGACGGTTTTGAGCCCAGGACTGCTCGTCGTTGCCGGTAGCAACTGCACGCTCTTCGCCGTAGGAAACCAGTTCCAGCTGAGCTGGGGAAACACCTTGCAGTACCAGGTAACGCTGAACGGCTTTCGCACGACGCTCGCCCAGTGCCATGTTGTACTCACGAGTACCACGTTCGTCGGTGTTGCCTTCCAGAACAACGCGAGCGCCGTTTGCTTTCAGGTCTTTGGCGTGAATGTCCAGGGAGCGCATGGCTTCTGGCTTCAGGTCCGAGCTGTCGTATTCGAAGTAGAAGGTGGTGATTGCGCGCAGAGCAGCTTCTTCGCTCAGGGAGCCGTCAACTGCACCAGTGTTAGCGCCGTAACCAGCGTTTGGATCTACAGCGCCTTCACCGGCGTTGTCGCCGCCTTTGGACGAGCAACCTACAGCTACAGCCATGGCCAGAGCCAGCGCAGCAAATTTACCAAACTTCAGCATTTCCATCGTGAAACTCCTAATGAACCCCAGTGTGTTAAGTACAACGTGTAGCGCCGCGTCAGTTCAGGTAAGGGGACCAGGAAGGTTCTCTGACTTCGCCTTGTGCGGTAGGAAGCGGGAGCCTTACGCGTCCATTAATGGACACGAGCATCAAGACTCCCCGGCCCTGCTGGCGGGTGGCGTAGATTACCATGGTGCCGTTGGGCGCAACAGTAGGCGACTCGTCCAGAGTGCTATCAGTGAGGATTTTTACGCTTCCGCGCTGCAAATCCTGGGCCGCCACCTTGAAATTAGTGAAACCTTCCTGGCGGTGGATCATCACCAGGGTCTTTTCGTCAGCCGAAAGCTTGGGGTTGGCGTTGTAGTTACCGATAAAGGTCACACGTTCCGCACCGCCACCACCGACGCTGGTTTTATAGATCTGAGGCTTGCCGCCACGGTCCGAGGTGAAGTAGATGGTCGAACCATCCTTACCCCAGAACGGTTCGGTGTTGATGCCAGGACCGTTGGTAACACGCGTGATCTGACGCGAACCCAAGCTCATCACATAGATGTCAGGGTTACCGTCTTTCGACAGCACGAACGCCAGACGCTGACCATCCGGCGACCATGCTGGCGCGCCATTCAGGCCTTCGAAGTTGGTGATCTGCTCACGGCGACCGGTGTCGATGTTCTGCATGAAAATACGCGGACGCTTCTGCTCGAACGAGACATAAGCGATGCGCTTGCCGTCCGGTGCGAAACGCGGCGACAGGATCGGCTCGCGCGATTGCAGCAGGGTCACAGCGCGGGCACCGTCATAGTCCGAACGTTGCAGCGTGTAGCGAGTGTTCTTCTCGGAAAAACGCTCGGCCGTCACGTACAGAAGACGAGTCGAAAACGCACCTTTGATACCGGTAAGTTTTTCGAACGACTGGTCCGCGATGTAGTGCGACATGTCGCGCAGTTGATCGACGCTGCCCGACACGCTGCCGGTCAGCACTTGCTGCTCGGTGGCGACGTTGAACAGTGCGTATTGGACCTGCAGGCGACCGCCCGCAGGAGCAATGCTGCCGACCATGACGTACTGGGCACCCAGCGCCTTGAAGTCACGGAAGATGATTTCGCTGGCCTGGCTTGGCTGGCTGATCATGTTCTGTTTTGGAATCGGCGAGTAGTAACCCGAGTTGCGCAGGTCGTTACCGATGATTTCGGCCATGTCGTCCGGCAGCACGCTGCCGCCCTGGTTGCCGAATGGAACGACTGCGATCGGGGTGGCCCGATCACTGCCGCTGGTGACCAGAATGTTTTTTTCATCGGCTGCCGCTATCCCTGCCAGGCAGCAGATAACGACAAGCATTCCTCGAAGAAGGTTTCTCACAAGGCTAGATCCTCAGGTGTGAATGTCATCTTGAATGAACGATACGGAGCGAAATCGCTCGGCTTCATTCCCTGCATTTCTGTCAAACGTCCAATATTCTTCACCGCTGCTACAGCAGAAGCGTCAAATGGACCATCGCCACTGGACTTGCCGACGCTGACCGAAGTCACCGTACCGTCCGGCAACATGCCGATTTGCAACACGACTGTCATGCCTTTGCGGGCTGAAGGTGGACGAGCCCAGCCTTCCGCTGCACGAGCACGGATCAGATCATCGAAACTGCCGGCGACTTCGTCACCCTGCTCATCCGCCAAGGCCTGCTGACGCTCCGGCGTGTCGGAAAGCAAATCTGCCAGGGCCTGAGCCTTTTTGTCTTCGGCGGATTTACGTGCCGCTTCCTGCGATTTTTTCTTCGCAGCATCGGCAGCAGCTTTCTTCTTCGCGTCTTCGGCGACTTTCTTCTTCGCGTCTTCAGCTTCAGATTTCTTCTTGGCGTCTTCCGCGGCTTTCTTCTTCGCGTCTTCGACGATCTTTTTCTTCGCTTCTTCAGCGGCCGCTTTCTTGGCCTCTTCTTCAGCCGCTTTCTTGGCTTCTTCTTCAGACTTCTTCTTGGCTATATCAGCCAATTGTTTCTCTTCGACCTTTTTGGCTTCGGCGGTCTTCTTCGCTTCATCGGCTTTCTTGGCTTCATCAGCCTTTTTTGCCTCGTCCGCTTTCTTCGTCTCGTCGGCCTTCTTGGATTCTTCGGCTTTTTGAGCCGCATCTTCCTTCTTTTGTTCCGCGGCTTTGATCGCTTCCTGTTCGATCTTTTTCTGTTCCATCTGTTCGACTTCGGTCTGACGCGCGGCAGATTTCTTCGCCTCACCCGCAATCTTCTGATTGGTCTGGGTGGTTGCCTGACTTTTCGATTTCAGCTGGTACAGGGTCGCCTGGACAATCGGCTTGGCCGGCGGCAGTTCCGGTGTGAAGGCGAAACTGACGAACAGCATGCCAAATACCAGCACGTGCAAGACAAGCGCCCAGACGCTAGGCCAGAAATAGCTTTCCGAGGCTGTTGGCTCTCGCTGTTGCTGCATCAGGGCGCCTCGGTAATCAAGCCAACGTTACCGACTCCGGCTTTCTGCAACCCACCCATGGCGCCCATGACGGAACCGTAATCAACGGTCTTGTCGCCGCGGATGAACACTTGGGTACGCTTGCCGCCTTCAGTACCGGCGCGAATGATCTTGGTCACGGCGTCAGTCATCTGCGGCAAGGTCATTGCCTTGTCCTGCTGCTTTTCAGTGTCGACTTCGCTGCCAAGGTTCCAGTAATAGGTCTTGTCAGCCTTGATCGAAATGGTCAGTACCTGGGTGTTGTTGTCCTGCGGCAAGGCTTCGCTGGAAACCTTGGGCAGATCAACTTTCACGCCCTGATTGAGCATCGGCGCGGTCACCATGAAGATGACCAGCAGTACCAGCATCACGTCGATGTAAGGCACCACGTTCATCTCGGCAACCGGCTTGCGCTTTTTGCGAGCTCGAGCGATTAAAGCCATTGGAAATTACCTGCTTATTCTTCGCTGGTGTGCACTTTGCGGTGCAGGATCGCCTGGAATTCATCGGCGAAGGTGTAGTAGCGGCTGATCAGCGTTTCGCTGCGAGCGGCAAAACGGTTGTAAGCGATAACGGCCGGGATGGCGGCGAACAGGCCGATCGCGGTAGCAATCAGTGCTTCGGCAATACCCGGAGCCACAGTGGCCAGGGTCGCTTGCTGGGCAGTGGCCAGACCACGGAAGGAGTTCATGATGCCCCAGACCGTACCGAACAGACCGATGTATGGGCTGACGGAACCGACGGTGGCGAGGAACGGCAGGCTCTGCTCGAGCTTTTCTTCTTCGCGGGAAATGGCGACGCGCATGGCACGGGCTACGCCTTCCATGACCGCTTCCGGGTCAACACCTGGCTGCTGGCGCAGACGGGAGAATTCCTTGAAACCGGCACGGAAGATCTGCTCGACGCCCGAATCCGGATCAGGGTTGCTGCCGGCCTGACGGTAGAGTTTGGACAGGTCGATACCCGACCAGAAGCGCTCTTCAAAGCTCTCCAGGGCACGTCGACCGGCGCGCAGCAGGTTGCTGCGCTGAAAGATCATGATCCATGAGGTCACCGATGCGGCTACCAGGATCAGCATTACCAGTTGCACCACGATACTGGCATTGCTGACCAGGCTCCACATGGAGGAATGGTCGACGACGTTAGCTTCCACGCTTTATCTCCTGCTTTGAGTGTGTACCCGCGCCGCTCACGTCGGCAAAGGCCGCACGTAGAGCTTCGGGAATGGCCCGGGGTTTCAAACTGTTAGTGCGCACACAGGCCACCAAAAACTGCCCTTCGCAGAGCAGCACATTATCCGTGGCTCGCCTGACCTGCTGTTTGAAGCGCAGGCTGACACGGTTCAATTCGATTACTTCAGCGCTTACCAGCAGCTCGTCGTCCAGTCGCGCCGGCGCGTGATAACGCGCTTCGCTGGAATGCACGACGAACAACAGGTCCTCCCCTGCAAGCGCCGATTGGGCAAAGCCCAGCTCCCGGAGCCGCTCGGTTCGAGCCCGTTCCATAAACTTGAGGTAATTAACGTAATACACGATGCCGCCCGCATCGGTGTCCTCGTAATAAACGCGACAACGAAGTGCGAAAGGCTCAAGCCCGTTTTGCGCGCGCATACTCTAGTGCTTACTCCTCAGGTTGCCAATCCGGCCAGGCAACTGTTTTTCATTGATTCACGGCTTTCTGGCGAAAGTACGGTCCTAGGACCGCACAAACGCCGAAAAAATCAGCGCGCAAAGGTTATTAATCGTCCACGGCATCGAGGAACTCGTCTACCACGGGCATCTCGCCCATACGTGTCGGAATGTTTAAACCGAAGTGCAGGTACGCATGCCGCGTCACCACCCGCCCCCGGGGTGTGCGCATGATGTAGCCCTGCTGGATCAGGTACGGTTCCAGCACGTCTTCAATGGTGTGGCGCTCTTCACTGATGGCTGCGGCGAGGCTGTCGACCCCGACCGGCCCGCCGTCGAACTTCTCGATCATGGTCAACAGCAGGCGTCGATCCTGGTGATCGAAGCCACGTTCGTCGACATCCAGCAGGTTCAACGCCAGGTCGGCGATTGGTTTGGTGATGTGTCCCTTGGCACGAACTTCGGCGAAATCTCGAACCCGGCGCAGCAAGCGGTTGGCAATTCGCGGCGTACCACGGGCGCGACGGGCGATTTCGAAGGCGCCTTCCGGGTCCAGCGGCAAGCCGAGGATAGTCGCCGAACGACTGACAATCGTTGCCAGGTCAGCGGTGTTGTAGAACTCCAGGCGCTGGACGATCCCGAAACGGTCGCGCAGCGGATTGGTCAGCATCCCGGCCCGCGTCGTCGCGCCGACCAAGGTGAACGGCGGCAGATCAAGCTTGATCGAGCGCGCGGCCGGCCCTTCGCCGATCATGATGTCGAGCTGGAAATCTTCCATGGCCGGGTACAGCACTTCTTCGACGATCGGCGAGAGCCGATGGATTTCGTCGATGAACAATACGTCGTGTGGCTCAAGATTGGTCAACAGCGCAGCCAGATCACCCGGGCGCTCAAGCACAGGGCCCGAAGTGCTCTTGATCGAAACCCCCATTTCCTGGGCGATGATGTTGGCCAGGGTGGTTTTACCCAAGCCCGGCGGGCCGAAAATCAGTGTGTGGTCCAGGGATTCATTGCGCCCACGGGCCGCCTGGATGAACAACTCCATTTGCTCGCGAACGGTCGGCTGGCCAATGTACTCGGCCAGGCTGACAGGACGAATCGCCCGGTCCTGGACTTCCTCGCGGTCACGAGGGCCAGGCGTGGCGGTAATCAGACGGTCAGCTTCAATCACTTAGATCATTCCCTTCAGGGCACGACGAATCATGTCTTCACTGCTCAAACCTTTCTCCTTGATCGCAGAAATCGCCTTGCTGGCCTCCTGCGGCTTGTAGCCCAGGGAGATCAGCGCGCTGACTGCGTCATTTTCGGCGGTGGCGACTGGAGCCGGCGCATCTGGCCCACCTGGCTGGTTTGGCACCAGGGCGAACATCGTCGGTACAGTCTCCCACGCCTTGAAGCGATCCTTGAGTTCCACCAGCAAACGCTCGGCAGTCTTCTTGCCCACGCCCGGCACCTTGGTCAGTGCCGAGGTGTCCTGGGACTGCACGCAGCGGACCAGTTCATCGACTTCCAGGCTCGACATCAGGGCCAGGGCCAATTTCGGTCCTACACCATTGAGACGGATCAACTCGCGGAAAAAGTCTCGCTCGCGCTTGCCGAAGAAACCATAGAGTAACTGCGCGTCTTCGCGTACGACCAAATGGGTGTGCAAGGTCAGCGGTTCACCGACCGACGGCAAGCGATAAAGCGTGGTCATGGGCACCTCCAGCTCATACCCCAGACCGTTTACATCCAGAATCAGGTGCGGCGGCTGTTTCTCAGCCAGAGTGCCGCGCAAGCGTCCAATCACGTTTCAGATCCTTGAGCGTTGGCCAGCTCAGCAGCTGGCGACTGACAGAGCAAGGGTTTTGCGCCGACGACACAGGCGCAAAACCCTCATTCCATAAAAAATGATTGCTGATGCTATCAGAGACGCAGGCGCCCGCCACGACTGCGTGCCGTGCCCAGACCATGGGGCAACAGGCTGGAACGGGTGTGAGCATGGCAAATGGCAATGGCCAGCGCGTCCGAGGCATCGATTTGCGGCTTGCTGGTCAATTTCAGCATGTGCATGACCATCATCTGCACCTGTTCTTTGTTCGCCGCGCCGGTTCCGGTCACCGCCTGCTTGACCTGGGTTGCGGTGTACTCGGCGATCTCCAGGGCTTCTTCCGCACCGGCAACGATAGCGGCGCCGCGGGCCTGGCCAAGCTTCAGCGCAGAGTCGGCGTTGCGCGCCATGAAGACCTTTTCGATGCCCATGGTCACCGGGCCGTAGGTCTGGATAACTTCGCGTACGCCGCGATAGACGATTTGCAGGCGTTCATGCAGCTCGCCGGAACCTGTGCGAATGCAGCCCGACGCCACGTACACGCAGCCACGCCCGGTATCACGCACCACGCCATAACCGGTGATGCGCGAACCGGGGTCGATACCAAGGATTAAAGTCATAACGCCTGCAGCTTCAAAATGATGCCCGCCGGCAAACACTTGCACGGCGTAAAGGCAGAAGCCGGACGTGCGTGGCGGTGAGTTCATCACGGCCTGCACTTCCGGCTTCAAGAGTATTGCAGATCAATCAACCGAGCTGTGCGGCGACTGCCTCTGGAATGTCCGCGTTGGAGTAAACGTTCTGCACGTCATCCAGGTCTTCAAGCATGTCGGTCAGCTTGAGAACCTTCTCGGCGCCTTCCAGATCGAGCTCGGCACTGGTGGTCGGCAGCATCACGATTTCCGCGTCATCGCCCTTGAAACCGGCCGCTTCCAGGGCGTTTCGCACCGAGTAGAAACCAGCGAACGAGGTGAACACGTCGATGGAACCGTCTTCGTGGGTCACCACATCATCGGCATCGGCTTCCATCGCCGCTTCCATCAGCGCGTCTTCATCGACGCCTGGCGCGAAGGAAATCTGCCCCTTGCGCTCAAACAGATATGCCACCGAACCGTCGGTGCCGAGGTTGCCGCCGCACTTGCTGAACGCATGGCGAACAGCGGCGGCGGTGCGATTGCGGTTGTCGGTCATGCACTCGACCATCACCGCGACACCACCAGGGCCGTAACCTTCGTAGGTCAGTTCGACCATGTCGTCGGTGTCGGCAGCACCGGCGCCGCGGGCGACCGCGCGATCAATGATGTCGCGACTCATGTTCGCGCCAAGGGCCTTGTCCAGCGCCAGACGCAAACGCGGGTTAGAACCCGGATCACTACCGCCCTGACGGGCAGCAACGGTCAGTTCACGAATCCACTTGGTGAAAATCTTGCCCTTCTTGGCATCCTGACGTTCTTTGCGGTGCTTGATGTTCGCCCACTTGGAATGACCCGCCATAACTCGCTCCGAATTTTCTTTGAAACATTGCCCGCCGCGCCATGACACGCCAGCCGGCAAACAAAAATCTCGACCTTGCCTATAAAAGAAAGGGCGCATCCGAAGATGCGCCCTTCTGGCCAGCCTTACTCTGCTTTAGGCGTTTCGCGCAGACGAATGTGCAGTTCGCGCAGTGCCTTGGCATCTACAACGCCCGGTGCCTGAGTCATGACGCAAGCGGCGCTCTGGGTTTTCGGGAAGGCGATCACTTCACGGATCGACTGGGCGCCGGTCATCAGCATCACCAGACGGTCCAGACCGAAGGCCAGACCACCGTGCGGCGGCGCGCCGTATTTCAGGGCGTCGAGCAGGAAGCCGAATTTCTCTTCCTGTTCCGCTTCACTGATACCCAGCAGACGGAACACCGACTGTTGCATTTCCTTGCGATGGATACGGATCGAACCGCCACCCAGCTCGGTGCCGTTCAGGACCATGTCGTAGGCACGGGACAGAGCGGTCGCCGGATTGGCTTCCAGTTCTTCCGGGGTGCACTTCGGCGCGGTGAACGGGTGGTGCAAGGCAGTGAAGCTGCCGTCGTCGTTCTCTTCGAACATCGGGAAGTCGACAACCCACATTGGCGCCCACTTGCAGGTCAGCAAGTCCAGGTCGTTGCCGACCTTGATCCGCAGTGCACCCAGCGCTTCGCTGACGATCTTCGACTTATCGGCGCCGAAGAACACGATGTCGCCATCGACCGCGCCAACACGATCGAGGATCACGTTGAGGTTGGCTTCAGGGATATTTTTGACAATAGGCGATTGCAGCCCCTCGACGCCCTTCGCGCGCTCGTTGACCTTGATGTACGCCAGGCCCTTGGCACCGTAGATGCCGACGAACTTGGTGTAGTCGTCGATCTGTTTGCGCGGCATGCTCGCCCCGCCAGGAACGCGCAAGGCGGCAATGCGGCATTTCGGGTCGTTGGCCGGGCCGCTGAACACCTTGAAGTCGACTTCTTTCAGTTGGTCGGCAACGTCCACCAGTTCCAGCGGGTTACGCAGGTCTGGTTTGTCGGAACCGTAACGGCGCATGGCTTCTTCGAAGGTCATGTGCGGGAATTCACCGAATTCCAGATCCAGCACTTCCTTGAACAGGTTGCGGATCATGCCTTCGGTGATACCGATGATGTCTTTTTCATCGAGGAAGCTGGTTTCGATGTCGATCTGAGTGAATTCAGGTTGACGGTCGGCACGCAGGTCTTCGTCGCGAAAGCACTTGGCGATCTGGTAGTAGCGATCGAAGCCGGCAACCATCAGCAGTTGCTTGAACAGCTGCGGCGATTGCGGCAAGGCGAAGAAGGAACCGGCGTGGGTACGGCTCGGCACCAGGTAATCGCGAGCACCTTCCGGGGTGGCGCGGGTCAGAATAGGCGTCTCGACGTCGAGGAAGCCGTTCTCGTCCAGATAACGACGGATGCTGGTGGTCATGCGCGAACGCAGACGCAGCTTCTCGAGCATTTCCGGACGACGCAGGTCGATGAAGCGATAACGCAGGCGGGTTTCTTCGCCGACGTCGGAGAACTCATTGAGCGGGAACGGCGGGGTTTCCGCTTCGTTCAATACTTCCAGCTCGTAGCCCAGCACTTCGATCATGCCCGACGCCATGTTGGCGTTGCCGGCACCGGCCGGACGCAGCCGTACCTTGCCGGTGACCTTGACCACGTACTCGCTGCGCACGCGGTCGGCGGCGGCGAAGGTTTCAGCGCGGTCCGGGTCGAACACCACCTGGGCCAGACCATCACGATCACGGATATCGAGGAAAATCACCCCACCGTGGTCACGACGACGGTGGACCCATCCGCAAAGGGTAATTTCCTGGCCTTCCAGGCTTTCGTTCAGTTGGCCGCAATAATGGCTGCGCATCATGGTAGTGGTTTCACTTCTCGTAATTCGAAATTCGGTTGGAGATCCTGCAGCAGCCCGCCCTTGAGAAAGGCGCCAGATGATGCAAGAGCTCGCACGTGTCGTTCAACTCAGGTTCAAGACCCTAGTCAGCTTTGTCGCCGCCGGCCAGATTCTTCTTGGAACCGGTCTTGAAATCGGTTTCGTACCAGCCGCTGCCGCTGAGGCGGAAGCCCGGCATGGACAGCATCTTCTTAAGCTCTGGCGCCTGGCAGGCAGGGCAGTCGACCAGCGGTGCTGCGCTGATCTTTTGAATGGCTTCCAACTGATGACCACAGGAAGCACATTGATAGTCGTACATCGGCATGGGGGTTGTCTCGGCGATCAGATTGCTACCGCACACGCTGGGTTTTGCGGCAAAGAGCGGGATTATATCCATTAAATGCAGCCTGTGCAGCCGTAAGACTGCACAGACCGACACTCTGCCCATTCCACCGCGGTGGCTAGGGCATGGCGACGCAGCCGCCTTCCTTCAGGCTATGCACAACGCACACAACCCGCACCAGCCCGGTGAAGTTCTTGACCCCGCCGTGACGCAAATGCACCTCGCGGTCCACATGGGACAACAGCGCACTGACCGTACAGCAGTTGACCTTGGCCATGTCACCCAAAATATCCCAGTAGACCTGTTCAAGCCGCAAACAGGTTGCAAAGCCATTCAGCCGCACTGACCGGGATAAAGGCTGGGCCAGGCCCATATCAAATTCGCTGACAAATGGATCGATCCTTACATCCTTGGCTGGACAGCCCATCCCCTCGCTTCGCCTGCCTTCGTAAACCATATCGTTGACACTCCTTTGTCATCCTTGCTTTTTTGTAAGAGCAACAAGCTGTTGCTCTATAAAAACGCAGGCGCAAAGTTATATCCAGATGACTTTATGACCATCAACGTAGGATAAGCCAACAACTGAAGGGCGATCATGGAGACCGTCCTACTCCAGACAATTTCCTACACTCCCAGGCGCAATATCATTCAACAGAAAGGCATTTAAAGGGACGAGACGACAGGGCGCGAACAACACCTCATGGACGCCATCCGCGCACCGACCTTGTGACGGGTCCAGCAGGGACCGCAGCATCCACGCAGGGCAGGAAATCCGAGAGCGCGAATTCGCTCGGCAATCGAATCGACCCCGGACTATCCGGTTGCCTGCAATAAATCGACCCTCGGTGCACCGCTGGACTGCCTGATTTGAGTAGCCGCAGGCTTTGCTGTTAAATAGGCAGTGTGTCGCTACCGCCTATTTTCCGGGGGACGCGCATAGGCTGGTACCGGGTACGTGTCCACCGCCTCTTATTGTTCTGAAGCGAACCGTACTCAATCAGCTCTTCCTTGTGATCCGTCTTAACGTGAGTTACTCAAAATGTTGAAAATTGTCCACCTGCTAATGGGCGCAGCAGCCTTGCTGTTGTCCTTCATCCCTAGCCTGCGATCCGAAGCTGTACCTTACCTGCAACAACCCGATGCGCTGTACCTGGCCTTTTTCGGCCTGCTCAACCTCACCCTCGCTCCTGTTATCCCCTACTGGAACAAAGGCCCGCGTCATCAGCTGCAAAACCTGGTCAGCGCCCTGCTGGTTCTGACCGTCGTCCTGCAAACCCTGACGCTGATCGCGCCGATGCCTGTCATTGCCGGTCAACCTGCCGTTCTGTTCAGCCTGGTCGCTGCACTGATTGCCGTTCTTCTGCACCTGGCCATCAGCTTCTACAAATCCTCACCGGCCGCCGCCTCGCCAAGCTATGACATGACCAACCGTGATACCGGCACCGTCAAGTGGTTCAACACCTCCAAAGGCTTCGGCTTTATTTCCCGTGACTCCGGCGATGATATTTTCGTGCATTTCCGGGCCATTCGTGGCGAAGGTCATCGCGTCCTGGTCGAAGGCCAGCGCGTGGAGTTCTCCGTCATGAATCGTGACAAAGGCCTGCAAGCCGAAGATGTGATCGCCGCACTGCCGCGCCGCTGATTCAAGGCTAAAAAAAACCGCGAACAGCCTGGCTGTTCGCGGTTTTTTTATGACATGCCATTTAGTAATGCGGCGGTGGCGCTTCTTCTTCAAACGTCTCGAACTGGCCAGCCATTTCTTCTTGCCGCTTGAGCAATGCCGCCATTTGCAACTGCAGACGCTCAACTGCACGCTGCTGCGTCGCCAGCACATCACTCAATGCCTGGATGGTGTCATCCTGAAACGCCAACTGACTCTCCAGATCGGTAACGCGATCTTCCAGGCTCATGATTCAACCCTCCAGAAACGTGAAATCATCGGTTAAAACCAGACGCAACCGTTCGCGAATCGCCGCGATCTGCTCTGCGCTATAAGGCTTGGCTGGGTGTTCACCCCAGACCGGAGCCGGCCAGGCGGCGTCCTCACGCTTGCGCACAATCACGTGCATGTGCAACTGACTGACGACGTTACCCAGGGCTGCGACATTCAACTTGTCCGCGTCGAACGAGTCCTTGAGCATTTCCGCCAGTGCGGTCGTTTCGTGCCACAGCTGCTGTTGATCTGCGACACCCAACTGAAATATCTCACTGATATCCTCGCGACGTGGCACCAGAATGAACCAGGGGTAGTTCGAATCATTGGACAGCAGCAACCGGCAGAGCGGGAAATCCCCGATCGGTAACGTGTCTTGTTGAAGTCGTGGATCTAAAGCGAACACTGCGCGCACTCCCGCCTGGTCATCATTTTTCAGCTTAGCGCCCATCCCGAGAGACGGCGCACCAAGCGACAGGACGGCAGCATACCTGCGAACGTCGTACGCTTCACGACGAACCCTTGTCGAAGCCACCTCAGGACCTACAAACGACTGGACTCGCGCCCCGACATGAGTCGTTTTCGATCAGGACGCACCATTACAGAACCAGCACCCACACAAAAAACGCCGAAATGACTGATAAACAATGAAGCGTTCGTGTTTGGCAAACGGGCGCACTGTATGAATTCAGTACAGCGATAAAAATTATTTGCACCAAAACCGCACAGTGCGTCTACGCTGATTCGCTCAGGCATCCGCCATTTACTCACTGGTGGGGTGAACCGGTAACGTTTTGGGTTGTCATGCAGTCGGCTGTAAGGGTGCAACACGATGCGAACCATGGCGTCAAGCCCGAACAAAACGTGCTTGAGCACCCCGGTTTTATGAGGTTTTTACAGCGACAGGCAGGCTTTCAGAAAAAAAACCGGCAGGATTCTGATTTGTGCACGCTTGTTGCATTCACACCCACATCGCCTCTAAAGCGTCCGCTGGAAGTGGAAGCCTTAAGGCAAATAATAACAGTGGCAGGGTTGCCCTATGGAGATTCAAGCGTTTCACCAGGGACTCTTTTTACCGATGCTCAAGCCCTGGAAAACAACGCTAAAAGTTGTCAGTCCGCTTGCGTCGGGGGCTGTAAATTTGCGACATCTACCAAGCCGTTTGCGACAGGGTCGTAAAGAAGCTGAAAGGTTAGGTACGCAAGTATCGCCAACATGGCCGGCGTGATATAAGTTTGCGCCGACACAATAAAGAAAGAGCCGCCCAGATAATAAATCAGGTGGGACGGCAGTACTCTTCTAAAACCAAAGGAGCAAATCACGATGCGCGTGATGAAGTGGAGCATGATCGCACTGGCAGTTGCAGCAGCAGCCAGTACTCAATTGGCTACGGCCGCACCTTTTGTAAGTGACCAGTCTGAAGCCAAGGGTTTTGTTGACGACGCCAAGTTGAACTTGCTGGTTCGCAACTACTACTTCAACCGTGACAACAAAGACGGCGCCCGCGACGTAAAAGACTGGACCCAGGGCATTTGGGGTAATTTCAGCTCCGGTTACACCCAGGGTACTGTTGGCGTTGGGGTTGATGCATTCGGTTACCTAGCCGTCAAACTGGACGGTGGCGATGGCACAAGCGGCTCAGGCAACATGTCCCGCGGCGTCGCCGACCTAAACGATCCGAGGCGTATTCGCCACGCCAACGACAGCCAAGGTAAGGCAGGCGGATCCATAAAGGCCCGTATCTCCAAAACCGAATTGAAGTTCGGCGAAATGCAGCCAAGCACCGCACCGGTGTTCGCTATTGGCGGCTCCCGGATCCTTCCTCAAGCTGCCACGGGCTTCCAGCTGCAGAGCAGCGAGGTCAAAGATCTTGATCTGGAAGCCGGTCACTTCTATTCGGCCACCAGCCAGGATAACAACTCCAGCAAAGGCGGCCTGTTCGCCAACTACGCTGGCGTGGAAGCCAACTCCATCGACTACTTCGGTGGCAAGTATGGCATCACCGACAACCTGAGCGCGTCGCTTTACGGTGCCAAGCTGGAAGACATCTGGAACCAGTACTACGCCAACCTGAACTACACCATCCCAATGGGTGGCGATCAGTCGCTGAACCTGGACGGCAACATCTACCGCACTACCGATACCGGTGACGCGAAAGTCGGCGATATCAGTAACACCGCCTACTCGCTGGCAGCTGCTTTCTCGTTCCTGAAAGCGCATACCGTCACCGTCGGCTTCCAGAAGATCAATGGTGATACTCCGTTCGACTACGTGGGTGTGGGCAAGAACAACCGTGGTGGCGACTCGATTTTCCTCGCCAACTCCATCCAGTACTCTGACTTCAACGGCCCTAACGAGAAATCTGCTCAGATTCGCTACGACCTGAAAATGGCCGAGTACGGCGTTCCAGGCCTTAGCTTCATGACCCGTTACGTTAAAGGCTGGGATATCGATGGCACCGGTCTGGCTGCTAACAGCCAGTACCGCAACTCCGAAGGTGACCCACTGTACGGT
This sequence comes from Pseudomonas sp. MDT1-16, assembly GCF_054898115.1. Lineage (NCBI taxonomy): Bacteria > Pseudomonadati > Pseudomonadota > Gammaproteobacteria > Pseudomonadales > Pseudomonadaceae > Pseudomonas > Pseudomonas sp. MDT1-16. Next base: position 1,646,466 of record NZ_CM142717.1, on the reverse strand, counting down.
GCAGACGGCAAACACAACGAAACCAACTTCGAAGCCAAGTACGTTGTTCAGACTGGCCCGGCAAAAGACCTGTCCTTCCGTATTCGTCAGGCATGGCACTTTGCTAACGCCGACGAAGGTGAAGGCGACGTGAAAGAGTTCCGTCTGATCGTCGACTACCCGATTTCGGTTCTGTAATTACCGAAAGCTAGTTCGCGGTAATCAAAAAAAGGCCCATCTTCGGATGGGCCTTTTTTGTTGCCTGTTTGTTGCTTACTGCACCGCAGCTTCCTGAACCACTCGAATAACCCGCTGTGGAAACGGAATATCGATACCAGCCGTTTTCAAACGATCACGGGACTGTTCGTTGAACATGAACAACACATCCCAGTAATCCGCCGTCTTGACCCACACTCGCAGGGAAACAGTAATCGAACTGTCGCCCAGAGTAGAAATCACTGCCTGCGGCGCCGGGTCAGCCAAAATACGCTCGTCTTTGGCCAGGTCCAGCAATACGTTACGGGCCTTTTGCAGATCCGCCTCGTAATCAACGCCCACATCAAACACAACTTTGCGCGTCGGCTGACGGTTAGTGTTGGTGATGATGCCGTTCGACAAGTTGCCGTTAGGCATGATGATGGTTTTGTTATCGCCGGTACGCAGCACAGTGTGGAAGATCTGAATGCTGTCGACCGTGCCGGCAACACCTTGGGCTTCGATCCAGTCACCAATGCGGAACGGGCGGAACAACAGAATCAGCACACCACCCGCGAAGTTCGCCAGGCTGCCCTGCAAGGCCAGACCGATGGCCAGACCCGCCGCACCGATGGCCGCCACGAACGAAGTGGTTTCCACGCCGATCATTGATGCCACGCTGACTACCAGCAAAACCTTGAGAATAATGTTCGCCAGACTGCTGATGAACCCTTGCAGCGCGAGGTCGGCATTACGCAACGCCAGCAGACCGCCAAGTTTTTGTGCCACTTTGCTGATCAACCACCAGCCGATGGCCAGGGTGAGGATCGCCAGCAGCACGCGGCTGCCGTATTCCATGATCATCGGAAGCCAGGCTTGAGACGCCTTGACCAGGTTGTCTACTTCAGCATTCAAATCCATCAACTTTCTCCTGATTTCCGGCTACCCGGCACGCAAAAATATAAGCGGCAGAAAGATCGAACCCTTATAGGCTCGATCATTTCTGCCGTTGCTTGGGCCTCGGACGCCAAAAACGCCGAGAGGTCCCCGCTTCAAAGGTCAGTCGCGGAAGTTGTTGAACTGCAGCGGCATCCCGAATTCCTTGGCCCGCAAGGCCGCAATAGCTTCCTGCAAGTCGTCACGCTTCTTGCCGGTAATGCGCACTTGCTCACCCTGAATGGCAGCTTGAACCTTAAGTTTGGCGTCTTTGACATGAGCGACGATTTTCTTCGCCATCTCTTTGTCGATGCCTTCCTTGAGGACCGCTTCCTGCTTCATCAGTTTGCCCGACGCATAGGCATCCTTGACTTCAAGGCACTGCACGTCGATTTTGCGCTTGACCAAGGCCAGCTTGAGGATCTCAATCATCGCTTCGAGCTGGAAATCGGCTTCTGCGGTCAGGTTGACGGTCAGGTCCTTTTCCTTGAACTCGAAGGTGCCTTTGCCTTTCAGGTCATAACGACGATCGAGTTCCTTGACGGCGTTCTCGACCGCGTTGGTGACTTCGTGTTTGTCCAGTTCGGATACCACGTCGAACGACGGCATGTAATCTCTCCAATAAAAGGGCATGCTCGATCACGATGGAGCACACCTGGCTTGCGGTTAAAATCCGCGCTGATTATAACGGGTCTTTCCCATCATTCACTGCGAGCCTCCCATGCGCGCGATAAACAGAGCAAAAAGCTGATGTCCACCACCTGGCATGTTCTGGGCGCCGGCAGCCTCGGCACCTTATGGGCCACGCGTCTGGCGCGGGCAACTGTGCCGGTCAGGCTAATCGTGCGGGACGCTGCGCGCTTGCAAGCGTATGAGGCGGCGGGCGGGCTGACGCTGGTCGAACACGATGAAGTGCGGTGTTATCCGGTGCCCGCCGAGACACCTGACAGCCGTGAACCGATCAACCGCCTGCTGGTGGCCTGCAAAGCCTACGACGCCGAGAAGGCCGTAGCCCAACTGGCACCTCGCCTCGCCCTCGGCGCCGAGTTGATTCTGTTGCAGAACGGTCTTGGCAGCCAGGACGCCGTCGCGGCGCAGGTGCCGCAGGCACGCTGCATCAGCGCGTCGAGCACCGAAGGCGCCTTTCGCGATGGCGACTGGCGCGTGGTGTTCGCCGGCCACGGTTACACCTGGCTGGGGGATGCCGGGCATCCCGTGGCGCCAATCTGGCTGGATGACGTGAGCGCCGCCGGTATTCCCCACGAGTGGAGCACCGACATTCTGACAAGGCTGTGGCGGAAATTGGCACTCAACTGTGCGATCAATCCGCTGACCGTACTGCATGATTGCCGTAATGGCGGCTTACAGGAACACCACTGCGAAGTCGCCACCCTCTGCGTCGAACTGACCGAGTTACTTGAGCAATGCGGTCAGCCAGCAGCGGCCGAGGACCTTCAACAAGAAGTCGAACGGGTGATTCACGCGACCGCCGCCAATTACTCTTCGATGTACCAGGACGTCGCGAACCAGCGCCGGACCGAGATCAGCTATCTATTGGGCCATGCGTGTAAAGTCGCCGCGAGGCATCAGTTGAACCTGCCGCACCTCAATCAGCTTAAGTCAAGGTTGATCGCCCATCTGCACAGCCTTGGATTGCCCAGCGACTGAGCAGCGGCTACGCTGGCCACTTGTTCCTATTCAGCGATGAACCTGATGCTATTGCGCCAGCGACTTGAAAACCTTCCGGTCGGCCAGAAATTGCTGGCCGCCCTGCTGGTGCTGTTGACCACCGTCCTGCTGGTCGCCAACCTGACCTTTATCAGCGCCGCGTACTACATTTCCCAGGAAAGCATGGCACCTCAGGCCTTGCAGACCATTGGCCGACTGGTGTCCAACCCCAGCCTGGTGTCGGAAGCGTTGCAGTCACCGCAAAGCGCCGAACGCCTGCTCAATGAACTCAACAGCTATTCACCGCTGCGCGCGGCGGCCCTTTATAACGGCAAGGGCGAGCGTCTGGCGCAGTTGCAGCATGGCGAAAAGCTGAACCTGCCAGAACGTTACCGGCACATCGAATCCTGGCAAGCCACCGAGTTTCGCAGCAATCAAGTGATCACCCTGCCCCGCCCCGGCACCGCGCCCGGCCACCTGTTACTGGTCGCCAGCAGCGAACTGCCGATGGCGTTCTATACCGGCACCCTCACCGCCAGCCTCGGGATTCTGATCTTCAGCGTGCTGCTATGGCTGGTGATTGCCCGGCAGATCAAACGCCTGATTACCCGGCCGATCCACCAGCTCGAAGAGTTGTCCCGGCAAGTGACCCGCGAAGAGAACTACGCCCTGCGCGCCTCCCGCGGCAACCACGACGAAATCGGCAGTCTCGCCGAGGCGTTCAACACCATGCTCTCGCGGATCGAGGCCCGTGAGCAGCAACTCAAACGGGCCCGGGACGATTCCCAGGCCGCTTATGACCAAGCCCAGGGCCTGGCCGAAGAAACCCGCCATACCAATCGCAAACTGGAACTCGAAGTCCAGGTGCGCAGCAAGATCGAGAAGAAACTCACCGGTTTCCAGAACTACCTCAACAGCATCATCGACTCCATGCCGTCGGCGCTGATCGCCCTCGACGAGCAGCTTTACGTGACCCAGTGGAATCAGGAGGCCAGCGCCCTGTCTGGCACGCGCCTCGACGAAGCCTTGAATCAGCCGATTTTCCTCGCCTTCGAACCGCTCAAGCCGTTTCTGCCACAGCTCAAGCAAACCGTCGAGCAACACACGGTGGCCAAAATCGAGCGGGTGACGTGGCTCAAGGACGAAGAACCCAAGCACTACGCGCTGACGTTCTACCCGCTGATGGGTGGTGCCGGGCGCGGTGTGGTGATCCGGATTGACGACATCACTCAGCGCCTGTCCCTGGAAGAAATGATGGTGCAGTCGGAAAAAATGCTCTCGGTCGGTGGCCTCGCCGCGGGTATGGCCCACGAGATCAACAATCCATTGGGCGCGATCCTGCACAACGTGCAAAACATCCGCCGACGCCTGTCCCCCGATCTCCCGAAGAACCTCGAACAGGCCGAGCAGGTCGGCATCGCGCTTTCGACGGTCAACCAGTACTTGCAAGCGCGGGAAGTGCCGCAGTTGCTCGATGGCATCCAACAAGCAGGTGCCCGAGCGGCGAAGATCGTCACCCACATGCTCAGCTTCAGCCGCCGCAGTACCCGGCAAATGGCCCCGTGCGACCTGCCGGCGCTGATCGATCAGGCGGTGGAAATCGCCGGCAACGACTTCGACCTGGCGATCGGTTTCGACTTCAAAGGGCAGGCGATCATTCGCCAGTTCGATCCAGCGTTGGGACCGGTGCCTGGCACTGCGAACGAACTGGAGCAAGTGCTGCTCAATCTGCTGAAAAACGCCGCTCAGGCGATTCACCAACGTGAGGACGACCGCGAGCCGGGACGAATCATTCTGCGCACCAAACTGAATCCGCCCTGGGCGGAAATCCAGGTTGAGGACAACGGCATCGGCATGAGCGAAAGCGTGCGCAAACGCACCTTCGAGCCGTTCTTCACCACCAAGGAAATCGGTCAGGGTACCGGCCTTGGTCTGTCGGTCTCGTATTTCATCATTACCAACAACCACAAGGGTCAGATGGAAGTGCAATCGACCCTGGGCCAAGGCACGTGTTTCACGTTGCGCCTGCCCTTGGCGGGCACGCCGCTCGTCTCTCAAGAACTCAATCAGCTATCGAGGTAACCATGGGCTTTCGCTTGTCGAAGATTTACACCCGCACCGGCGACACAGGCGAAACCGGGCTGGGCGACGGCCGCCGCGTGCCCAAGGACCATCCGCGCATCGAAGCCATTGGCGAGGTCGATACGCTGAACAGCCAGGTGGGTGTGCTACTGGCCGGGTTGGCGACGCAAAGTAGCGAGTATCCGGGTTTGAACGAAGTGATCGAGGTTCTGGCGCCCTGCCAGCATCGGTTGTTTGATCTGGGCGGCGAGTTGGCGATGCCGGTGTACCAAGCGCTGAACGCGGCAGAAATCGAACGTCTGGAAACCGCGATCGATGTGTGGAACGAAGAGTTGGGGCCGTTGGAGAATTTCATCCTGCCGGGGGGATCGGCGTTAATTGCCCAGGCCCATGTGTGCCGAAGCCTGGCGCGCAGTGCGGAGCGGCGGTGTCAGCATTTGAATGCGGTGGAACCGTTGGCCGGGGTTGGGTTGGCGTACATCAATCGGCTGTCGGATTTATTGTTTGTGGTGGCGCGGTTGATTGCCAAGCGCCAGGGGATTGCCGAGATCCTTTGGCAACCGGCGGCGAAACCAGAGGTTTAATCGGCGGCTGTCAGACCGCCTGCACGCGAAGGGACCAGTGGCTACACCAAAGAATCAGGCCAGAACGCCCGGATCCCTGCCACCCCCTGAGCCCCGGCGGCCCAAGCCTTGCGCCGCTCCGCCGGGCCGACACCACCCAACAAGAACACCGGTTTGCTGAAGTCTTCGATCAGGGTCGCAGCCTGCTCCCAGCCCAACGGTTGAGCATCCGGATGAGTGCGGGTCGGTTGCACCGGTGACAGCGTCACGAAATCCACCCCCATCTGCTCGGCCAACGCCAGCTCTTCAGCGTTATGACAGGACGCCGCCAACCAGCGAGACGCCGGTAACGGGCGACCAGCCGCCGCGTACTTGCGCAGTTGCGCGGAGGTGATGTGCCAACCGGCGGACGGGAAATCTCCCAGCCACTCGAACGGCCCCTTGATCATCAACTGCGCCTTGCCAGCACACAGCCCCGCTGCGTCCACCGCCAGATCGCGGTACTTAGGATCGTAGCCGTTGGGTGCCCGCAACTGGATTAGCTTGATGCCGCCAGCAATGGCTTTTTGAATACCTCGCAGCAAGGCCGGGGTTTCCAGGTCTTCGGGGGTGATCAGGTATTCGGCAGGCAAACGTGCAGCAGCGACGATCGGCTGGTTGGCCGCCGGGAAATCGTAATTCAACAGATCACGGGGCGCGACCCATTCCAAAGGCTGGCCTTCGGCGCCGTGAGGTTCGCCGGTGAAGGCCGAAACCTCCCAAACGTCCAGCAACACCTGTTTGTCCGGGTAGTCGTGCTGAACCTTGATCAGCGGTCGCGCGACATCGACGACAATGCCTAACTCTTCGTGAAGCTCACGGCCAAGAGCCGTTGTCACGGACTCGTCTGCCTCGACCTTGCCGCCGGGAAATTCCCACAGGCCGCCCTGGTGCTGGGTGTCGGCACGGCGGGCGATGAGGATCTTGCCACTGCTATCACGGATAACAGCGGCCGCTACGTGGACTCGTTTCACTGCTCTACTTCCTCCAGACCCGCCTTCTGCCAGGCCTTGAAGGCTGGCCATTGATAGATGGTTTCGACGTAGGCCGCGTCCGCTGCGGGCAGCCTCACCTGATAGGTGCGCAGGCGCACGGCGATCGGTGCGAAGAAGGCATCGACCAGGGTCGCGCCACCAAACAGGAACGGACCGGTTTCGGTGGCGGCAGCGCGGCACTCAACCCACAACGCCAACATGCGCTCAATGTCGGCCTGGACATCAGCCGGTGTCGGTGACAATGCAGCATCGTGGCTCAGGTCGAACGGCATGTTGCCGCGCATGGCGAAGAAACCGCTGTGCATCTGCGCGCAGGCCGAACGGGCCTGGGCGCGGGCGGCGGTGTCTTTGGGCCAGAGGCCGACGTCGGGAAACTGCTCTGCCAGATACTCGGCAATCGCCAGAGAGTCGGCGATGGTGCCGTGTTCGGTTTTCAGCAGCGGGACTTTCGCGGTCGGCGAGTGCTTGAGCAGACGCTCACGGGTGTCCGGCTGGTTCAGCTTGATCAGTTCTTCGGTATAAGGGGCGCCGGCCAGATCGAGGGCCAACGCGCCGCGCAGGGACCAAGAGGAAAGCAGTTTGTCGCCGATGATCAGGTGGAGGCTCATGTTCGGGCGCCTTTGCAAAAAGGAAATGTCACTCACGGTGGGAGCGGTTTTTCCCGCTCCCACCGACAGTGGTTACGTGCGGTATTCGGCGTTGATCTTCACGTATTCGTGGGACAGGTCGGTGGTCCAGATGGTTTCGCTGCAATCACCGCGTCCCAGTTCGATACGGATCGTGATTTCTTCCTGCTGCATCACGGCCGCGCCCTGGGCTTCGGTGTAGGTCGATGCGCGAGCGCCACGGCTGGCGATGCACACTTCACCGAGGAACACGTCGATCTTGCTCACGTCCAGATCCGGGACGCCGGCACGACCCACAGCAGCCAGAATGCGGCCCCAGTTCGGGTCCGAGGCGAACAGTGCGGTTTTGATCAGCGGCGAGTGAGCCACGGTGTAACCGACGTCCAGGCATTCCTGGTGATTGCCGCCGCCGTTGACTTCAACGGTCACAAACTTGGTCGCGCCTTCGCCGTCACGAACGATGGCCTGGGCCACGTCCATGCAGACTTCGAACACGGCCTGTTTCAGCTTGGCGAACAAATCACCGCTGGCTGCAGTGATTTCCGGCAGTGCCGCCTGACCGGTGGCGATCAACATGCAGCAGTCGTTGGTCGAGGTGTCGCCGTCGATGGTGATGCGGTTGAACGACTTGTTGGCACCGTCCAGCAGCAGGTTCTGCAGCACGTCGCGGGCGACTTTGGCGTCGGTGGCGATGTAGCCGAGCATGGTCGCCATGTTCGGGCGGATCATGCCCGCGCCTTTGCTGATACCGGTGACAGTGATGGTCACGCCGTCATGCTGGAACTGGCGGCTGGCACCTTTGGGCAGGGTATCGGTGGTCATGATGCCGGTGGCGGCAGCTTCCCAATTGTTGACCGACAGGTCGTCGATAGCCGCTTGCAACGCGGCTTCGATTTTCTCGACCGGCAGCGGCTCGCCGATGACACCGGTGGAGTACGGCAGCACCAGGCTGGCGTCGACGCCGGTCAGCTCAGCCAGTTTGGCGCACGTGCGCTCGGCGGCGGCAAGGCCTGGTTCACCGGTGCCGGCGTTGGCATTGCCGGTATTGGTCAGCAGATAACGTACCGGACCTTGAACACGCTGTTTGGCCAGGATCACGGGAGCGGCGCAAAAGGCGTTCAGGGTAAACACGCCAGCGACCGTGGAACCTTCGGCACAGCGCATGACCACGACATCCTTGCGCCCTGGGCGCTTGATGCCAGCCGAGGCGATACCGAGTTCAAAACCGGCAACCGGGTGCAACGTTGGCAAAGGACCAAGACCAACAGCCATGAATGCGCTCCTTAATAATGATGTCAACACCGCTTTCAGGAAGAACGGTGGTTTAAATGGCAAAACGCCGCGACGGCATAAGCCGGTCGCGGCGCGGGTATTTCAGCGTATGAAACGGGTTTTACTGGATCTGCCCGTGGCAATGCTTGAACTTCTTGCCCGAACCGCAATAGCAAAGCTCGTTACGGCCCAGCTTCTGTTCGTTGCGTACCGGAGCGGTGGCAAGGGCGACATCGACCTCTTCACCCAGCAGTTCCGGTTGCTCAAGACCCGGTGCTTCGTCGTGCTGGAACTGCATGCGCGCCGCCAGTGCTTCGGCTTCCTGACGCAAGCGTTGCTCTTCTTCGATCGGATCTTCGCGGCGAACCTGGACGTGGGACAGTACACGGATCGAGTCGCGCTTGATCGAATCCAGCAGCTCGGAGAACAGCGTGAAGGACTCGCGCTTGTACTCTTGCTTCGGGTTCTTCTGTGCATAACCACGCAAGTGGATGCCGTGACGCAGGTGATCCATGGTCGACAGGTGATCTTTCCACAGGTCGTCGAGCACACGCAGAACGATTTGCTTCTCGAAGGTGCGCAGCGCTTCGGCGCTCGCCTGCTCTTCTTTTTCGTTGTACGCGGCCAGCAGCTCGGTCATGAGCTTCTCGCGCAGGGTTTCTTCGTACAGGTGGTCGTCTTCGTCGAGCCATTTCTGGATCGGCAACGCCACACCGAAGTCGCTCTGCAACGCCGCTTCCAGACCGGCCACGTCCCACTGCTCAGGCAGCGATTGCGGTGGAATGTGTGCGCTGACGGTTGCGTTAAGCACGTCCTGACGGAAGTCGGCGATGGTTTCGCCGATGTTGTCGGCGGCCAACAAACTGTTACGCATGTGATAGATCACTTTACGTTGTTCGTTGTTGACGTCGTCGAACTCGAGCAGTTGCTTGCGAATGTCGAAGTTGCGGCCTTCAACCTTGCGCTGAGCCTTCTCGATGGCGTTGGTCACCATGCGGTGCTCGATCGCTTCACCCGGCTGCATGCCCAGGGCCTTCATGAAGTTCTTCACCCGATCAGAGGCGAAGATGCGCATCAGGCTGTCTTCCAGCGACAGGTAGAAACGGCTGGAACCGGCGTCGCCCTGACGACCGGCACGACCACGCAACTGGTTGTCGATACGGCGCGACTCGTGACGCTCGGACGCAATCACCTGCAAACCACCCGACTCCAGCACTTGCTGGTGACGTTTCTGCCAGTCGGCCTTGATCTGGGCAATCTGCTCAGGGGTCGGGTCTTCCAGCGAAGCGACTTCCACTTCCCAGTTACCGCCCAACAGGATGTCAGTACCACGACCGGCCATGTTGGTGGCGATGGTCAGCGCACCCGGGCGACCGGCCTGAGCGATGATTTCAGCTTCTTTTTCGTGGAACTTGGCGTTCAGGACCTTGTGTTCGATGCCTTCCTTCTCGAGCAGATTGGACATGTGCTCGGACGTTTCGATGGTGGCAGTACCCACCAGCACCGGACGGCCCTGGGTCATGCATTCCTTGATGTCGGTGATGATCGCCGCGTATTTCTCTTCGGCGGTCAGGAACACCAGGTCGTTGTAGTCTTTACGCGCCAGCGGTTTGTTCGGCGGGATAACCATCACCGACAGACCATAGATCTGGTGGAATTCGAACGCTTCGGTGTCAGCGGTACCGGTCATGCCGGACAGCTTGTTGTACAGACGGAAGTAGTTCTGGAACGTGGTCGAGGCCAGGGTCTGGCTTTCGGCCTGAATGTTCAGGTTTTCCTTGGCTTCGATAGCCTGATGCAGGCCTTCGGACAGACGGCGACCCGGCATGGTACGACCGGTGTGTTCGTCGACCAGGACAACCTGACCGTCCTGCACGATGTATTCGATGTTGCGATGGAACAGCTTGTGCGCACGCAGACCGGCATAAACATGGGTCAGCAAGCCAAGGTTATGTGACGAGTACAGGCTCTCGCCTTCAGCCAGCAGACCAACGCGGGTCAGCATGTCTTCGATGAACTGGTGACCGGCTTCGTTGAGTTCGACCTGACGGGTCTTCTCGTCCACGGTGTAGTGGCCAGCCTTGGTGACCTCGCCTTCGACTTCTTCGACGTGCAATTCCAGCTGCGGGATCAGTTTGTTGATCTCGATGTACAGCTTGGAGCTGTCCTCAGCCTGACCGGAAATGATCAGCGGGGTACGGGCTTCGTCGATGAGGATGGAGTCGACTTCGTCGATCACGGCAAAATTGAGTTCGCGCTGGAATTTTTCTTCCATGCTGAACGCCATGTTGTCGCGCAGGTAGTCGAAACCGTATTCGTTGTTGGTGCCGTAGGTAATGTCGGCAGCATAGGCCGCACGTTTCTCTTCCGGCGGCTGGAACGGCGTCACCACGCCGACCGTCATCCCGAGGAATTCGTAGAGCGGACGCATCCAGTTGGCGTCACGACGTGCCAGGTAGTCGTTCACCGTCACAACGTGCACGCCCTTGCCGGACAGCGCGTTGAGGTAAACGCCCAGTGTTGCCACCAGGGTCTTGCCTTCACCAGTACGCATTTCCGCGATCATGCCTTCATGCAAGGTCATGCCGCCGATCAGCTGGACATCGAAGTGGCGCATACCCATGACGCGCTTACCGGCTTCGCGGGCGACCGCAAAGGCTTCTGGCAGCAGTTTGTCGAGGGTTTCCCCTTTGGCGATGCGGGCCTTGAACTCATCTGTCTTGGCACGCAATTGATCGTCCGAAAGGGCCACCATTTGCTCTTCGAAGGCATTGACGAGTTGCACCGTCTTGAGCATGCGTTTGACTTCACGCTCGTTCTTGCTTCCAAAAAGTTTCTTTAACAAAGGCGCAAACATATCGGCAGGATCTTCCACACTAAAGGGATGGAGGGCGGCCCCGTGAGTCGCCCGTGCAGCCCTCATGGCCGCATGCGAACGAGCATTCTACCCGGAAACGATGGTGAGGAAAGTGGCGTTATTCCACGATGCTGGCACAGCGCTGTGACGGGGCTCACTTAAAATAAGGGCTTTTTACTGAACTTCAAGCCATTCACGGCACAAGTTACTTGTTGATTTAATGGGTAAAGCGTTCGCAAAGCAATGGGTCGGGTGCCTGTGGTGCTTTCTGCTACCATGGCGGCTCTGTTACTTCAGGTGTCTGATCATGGCATTTCGCCCTCTTACGGCCAGAGCACCCGCCGTTCTGCTTCGCGAAGCCAAACCGCTGAAAGCCATCTTCGGCCACGCTCAGCGCCTGGGTCATTTACAACGTCTGCTGGAAAGCCAATTGCAGCCCGCTGCCCGCGAGCATTGCCATGTGGCGTCGTGGCGCGAAGGCAGTTTGTTGCTGATAGTGACCGACGGTCATTGGGCAACCCGCCTGCGTTATCAACAAAAGCGTCTGCAGCGGCAATTGCAGATGTTTGATGAATTTGCCAGTTTGACGCGGATTCTGTTCAAGGTTCAGCCACCGACCGTTCAGCAAGGGGCGGCTGGCCATACCATCAGTTTGTCGACGGACGCAGGCGCGACCATTCAGGCCACGGCCGATGGAATCAGCGATCCGAATCTGCGGGCGGCGCTGGAGCGGTTAGCGGCGCACGCCAAACCCAAAACCTGACACAAATCCTGTAGGAGCGAGCGGGCGGCGATCCGACTTGCCCGCGAAGCTTTTGGCGCCCTTAAGGGCCTCTTCGCGGGCAAGCCTCGCTCCTACAAGTTATTCAGCGGCGCTTGCTGCCACCGAGCAACGACCCCATCAACCCACGGACCAACTGTCGGCCCAGTTGATTAGCCGCCTGACGCATCGCCGATTTCAGCGCTTGCCCTGCCGCCGTACCCAGGAACTCCCCGGCCTTGTCGGTGAAGCTCGGTTCCTCTGGTGCAGCCTTGCCCGGGACTGCTTCGGGCTCCGGCGCCAGACCTTTGCGTCCCATCAGCACTTCATAAGCCGACTCACGATCGATCGGTTTGTCATAACGTCCCTGCAATGGCGAACTGGCGATCAACGCCGCACGCTCGGCTTCGCTCAGCGGCCCGATCCGCGATTGCGGCGGCGCAACCAAAACCCGCTGAACCACCTCTGGCGTGCCCTTGTCCTGCAACGTGCCGACCAGCGCCTCGCCGATCCCAAGCTCGGTCAGCACCGACAAAGCATCGAACGCCGGGTTCGGCCGGAAGCCCTCGGCCACCGCTCGCAGGGATTTCTGCTCCTTGGCGGTGAATGCGCGCAAGCCATGTTGAATGCGCAAACCGAGCTGAGCGAGCACGTCATCCGGCAAGTCGCCCGGCGATTGGGTAACGAAATACACGCCAACGCCTTTCGAGCGAATCAGTCGCACCACCTGCTCAAGGCGATCCTGCAACGCCTTTGGCGTACCGGCAAACAACAAATGCGCCTCATCGAAAAACAGCGCCAGCAGTGGTTTGTCCGAATCGCCGCGCTCGGGCAATTGCTCGAACAATTCGGCCAATAGCCACAACAGGAACGTCGCGTAGACCTTCGGCGCTTCGTGCACCAGACGGCTGGCATCGAGCAAGTGAATGCGCCCGCGGCCATTGGCGGTCGGTTGCAGAATGTCTTCGAGTTGCAGCGCCGGCTCACCGAACAGCGCTTCTGCGCCCTGCTGCTCCAGGGTCGCCAGGCGCCGCAATAGCGCCTGACTGGAACCGGTGGTCATCAGCGCGGCGTCGTCACCGAGCAATTCGGGGTTGTCACGCAGGTGATTGAGCAGCGCCTTCAGATCCTTAAGGTCCAGCAGCAACAGCCCTTCACGATCCGCCACCTTAAAGGCGGCATACAGCGTCGACTGTTGACTGTCGGTCAGTTCCAGCAGGCTGCCCAGCAGCAACGGCCCCATTTCGCTCAAGGTTGTACGCAATGGATGACCGGACTGACCGTGAATGTCCCACAGGGTCACCGGATACGCTTGAGGCGTGTGGTTCAGCCAAGGCATCCCGGCGATCCGCTCGGCGATTTTGCCTTGAGGATTGCCGGCGGCGCCCAGACCGCACAGGTCACCCTTGATATCGGCGGCAAACACCGCCACGCCGGCATCGCTGAAGGCTTCGGCCAGCCGCTGCAAGGTGACGGTTTTACCGGTCCCGGTAGCGCCCGCCACCAGCCCGTGACGGTTCGCCAGGCGCATGGCCTGAGTGACAGATTGGCCCGCGAGGTCGGCGCCGATAACGAGTTGCAATGAGTCAGGCATTTTGTCACCCATGGTTAATCTTTGATCCTTCATGGCCGATAACAAGCGAGAGACCAGACTGAAAATAGCCTCGGTAATTCCCCGAAGGAAAGACGGAAATATCAGCTTACTTTCAACACTGCCCAATTTGCGCGCCTTTATAAAAGCACGCCCTGGACATTAAGACTTTAGCGGACCCCAAGCCATGAATAAAAATCTGCGCTTCAGCCATAAAATACTGCTTGCCGCCGCCCTCATCGTTATTGCTGCCTTTGCCTCGTTTACGCTGTACAACGACTATTTACAGCGTAATGCGATTCGTGAAGACCTGGATAACTACCTCACCGAGATGGGAGACGTTACCGCCAACAACATCCAGACCTGGCTGACCGGCCGTATCCTGCTGATCGACAACCTCGCCCAGAACATCGCCATCAACCCCGAACAGGCCACCGTCGCCAGTCTGCTTGAGCAGAAAGCCCTGACGTCGACCTTCATGGCGTCCTACCTGGGCGATGCCAGCGGCAGCTTCACGATTCGCCCTGACGCAAAAATGCCTGCCGGCTTCGATCCGCGAGTACGCCCCTGGTACAAAGGCGCCGAAAGCAGCAGCACTGCAACCCTGACCGAACCCTACATCGACGCGGCCACCGGCCAGACCATCATCTCTATCGCCACGGCCTCGAAAAAGGCCGGACAAAGCGTCGGTGTGGTGGGCGGCGACCTGAGCCTGCAAACCCTGATCGACACCCTCAGCGCCCGCGACTTCGGCGGCATGGGTTACGCCTTTCTGGTCAGCGCCGATGGCAAGATTCTGGTCCACCCGGACAAAGCCTTGGTGATGAAGTCCCTGAGCGAGGCGTACCCGAAAAATACCCCGCGCATCAGCAGCGGCTTCAGTGAAGTGGACGTCGAAGGCAAGACCCGCATCGTCACCTTCACTCCAATCAAAGGCCTGCCATCGGTCAACTGGTACATCGGTCTGTCGGTGGATAAAGACAAAGCCTTCTCGATGCTCAGCGAATTCCGCACCTCGGCGGTCGTTGCGACGGTCATTGCCGTGGCCATCATCATCGCCCTGCTGGGCATGCTGATCCGCATCCTGATCCAGCCGCTGCACGTCATGACCCGCGCCATGGAAGACATCGCCGACGGTGAAGGCGACCTGACCAAGCGCCTGACCATCCAGAATCAGGACGAATTCGGCATTCTTGGTACGGCGTTCAACCGTTTCGTGGAACGGGTTCATACGTCGATCCGCGAAGTGTCCTCGGCCACCGGACAAGTCAACGAAGTGGCCCTGCGTGTAGTGGCCGCCTCGAATTCGTCGATGTTCAATTCCGACCAGCAAGCCTCGCGCACCAGCAGCGTGGCCGCGGCGATCAACCAGCTCGGCGCCGCCGCTCAGGAAATCGCCCGTAACGCAGCACAAGCCTCGAGTCAGGCCAGCGATGCCCGCAGCCTGGCCGAAGATGGCCAGCAAGTGGTGGACCGCAGCATTGCCGCGATGAATCAGCTGTCGAGCATGCTCAGCGCCTCGAGCACCAATATTGAATCGCTGAACAGCAAAACCGTGAATATCGGGCAGATTCTCGAAGTGATCACCAGCATCTCCCAGCAAACCAACCTGCTGGCGCTCAACGCAGCCATCGAAGCGGCGCGTGCCGGTGAAGCCGGTCGCGGTTTTGCGGTGGTTGCAGACGAGGTTCGTAACCTGGCGCACCGCACTCAGGAATCGGCGCAGCAGGTGCAGACCATGATTGAGGAGTTGCAAATCGGCGCCCGCGAATCCGTCAGCACCATGAGCGAGAGCCAGCGCCACAGTCAGGACAGCGTCGAAATCGCCAACCTGGCCGGTGAGCGTTTGAATAGCGTGACGTTGCGTATTGGCGAGATTGACGGGATGAACCAGTCGGTGGCGACGGCAACTGAGGAACAGACTGCCGTGGTTGAATCGATCAACGTGGATATTACCGAGATCAATACACTGAATCAGGAAGGGGTGGAAAACCTGCAGTCGACGTTGCGGGCGTGTTCGGATCTTGAACAGCAGGCGGCGCGGTTGAAGCAGTTGGTGGGCAGTTTCCGTATTTAGTGTCTGAACTGGCCCTTTCGCGGGCAAGCCTCGCTCCTACAGGGTTTAGCGTGAACCCGTAGGAGCGAGGCTTGCCCGCGAAGGCGATTGCTCAAACATCACAAACCTCGCTGACACCCCCGCCACAAAACCCCAACCGAACATCTATCCTTCATAAAGGTCAACCAAGGGAGAATAACGGACCGGAGGGATGTTCATCGTGCATATCGCTGACATAACCATGTTCTACGCCCCTGCCAGCGGTGGCGTGCGCACCTATCTGGATGCAAAACACCGTCGCCTGGGCATCAAGCCGGGCATTCGCCACAGTCTGCTGATCCCTGGGGCTTACTTAAGTGAACAGGATGGCGTTTACACGGTTCCGGCCCCCGCTCTGCCCTTCGGCAAAGGCTATCGCTTCCCCCTCCGTCTCGCGCCCTGGCGCAATGTTCTGCAGGATTTACAGCCCGACCTGATCGAGGTCGGCGACCCCTACCTCACCGCATGGGCGGCACTCGACGCTCGGCGGCAACTCGATGTCCCGGTGGTCGGCTTTTATCACTCGGACCTGCCGCTGCTGGTCAGCAATCGCATGGGCAACTGGGTCACAACCAACGTCGAAGCCTATGTCAGCAAGCTCTATGGCAACTTCGATCGGGTTCTGGCGCCAAGCCAGGTCATGGCCGACAAACTGATCGGGTTGGGGGTGAAGAACGTTTTCGTTCAACCGCTGGGCGTCGACTTGCAAACCTTCCATCCCAATGCCCGGGACCCGGGTCTGCGGGCCGAATTGGGCATCGATGAAAACACTCATTTGCTGATCTTCGCCGGGCGCGGCGCCAAGGAAAAAAACCTGCCGGTGCTGCTCGACTGCATGAAACGCCTGGGCCGACGCTATCACCTGCTGCTGGTAGGTTCGTCGATGCCAGCCGCAGTGCCCGACAACGTCACCGTGGTCGGTGAGTTCTGTCCGGCGGCACACGTGGCGCGATTGATGGCCAGCGCCGATGCGCTGCTGCATGCCGGCGATCAGGAAACCTTCGGCCTGGTGATTCTTGAAGCCATGGCCAGTGGCATTCCGGTGGTGGCCGTGGCGGCCGGGGCCTTTCAGGAAATCATCACCGATCAATGCGGCCTCCTCTGCCCGCCGAATAATCCGTTGGCGATGGCCAACACGGTCCGCGAACTGTTCAGCTCGGGCAGCGTCGTGTTGGGCAAACAGGCCCGCAGCCATGTCGAGCAGCATTACTCTTGGGACACGGTGGTCAACAGCCTGCTGCGGCACTATCACGCCGTACTCGGCAGCCACTGGCTGCTGACCGCCAATGGTTGAGCCCATGAACCCGCCCAGCCTGTTACTCGTCCTGCACGACGTCGCACCGCAAACCTGGGCCGATTACCAACCCTTTGTCGAAGCTGTCGACGCCCTGGGCGAGGTGCCGATGACCTGGCTGGTCGTGCCAAATTTGCACAAGCACAACGATCTGGAGGAGCATCCGGGGTTTCGACGTTGGCTCACCCGTCGGATCGCCCGAGGTGACGAACTGGCATTGCACGGTTACTTTCATTGCGATGAAGAGCCCACTCCCACTACCCCACGAGACTGGTTCATGCGCCGGATTTACACCCATGAAGGCGAGTTTTACAGCCTGTCTCAAGAAGCCGCTCTTGCCCGCCTGCGCGCCGGCATCGAAGTGTTCCACCGTTATCACTGGCCGCTGGAGGGGTTCGTCGCCCCGGCCTGGCTGATGAGCGAAGGGACGCGCCAGGCCTTGCGCCAGTTACCCCTCAGTTACACCAGCGATCCGCAGCATCTGTATCGTCTGCCGGACTTCAGCGCCGTTGATGCTCCAGGCCTGGTCTGGAGTGCGCGCAGCGCCTGGCGCCGGGGGGTGTCGAAACTCGTCAGCCATCAACGCGAACAACGCTGGCGGCACGCACCGGTGATTCGTCTCGGCCTGCACCCGGTCGATATGCGCCATGAGCTCTCGCGCACTTACTGGCTGCAAACCCTCAAGCGCTTGCTCGGCGAGGGTCGTGTGCCGATGACCAAGGCACGCTGGCTGGCGCTGCAAAGCGATTGTATGGGTCGCGCCGCATGAGTCGCGGGATTCTGCTGCTCGTCGCGCTGCTTGCTGCGGTGCTGATTCCGTCGCTGCTGGGCGGTAACGAAACCTGGTATCGACTGCAAAGCTTTCCGCTGAGATGGCTGCTGATCATGTTCGGCATGATCCTGCTGTGCTGGGTGCTGAACACAATGCGCTTGCGCCTGTTGCTAGGGGATCAGCGCGACAAGGTGGGCCCGTTCAAAAGTCTCGGGGTGGTGATGGCCGCCGAATTCGCCTATTGCGCCACCCCCGGCGGCAGCGGCGGCCCGCTGACCATCATGGCGCTGCTGGCGCGCAATGGCGTGCGTCCGGCCAGAGGCAGCGCCGTGTTTGCCATGGATCAGCTGAGCGATTTACTGTTTTTTCTCTGCGCGCTGAGCGGGATCCTGATCTATGCGTTGTTCCAGCACCTCAGCCAACGCATGGAATGGCTGCTGACCGTCAGCGCCCTTTCGATGTTCGGCGGGTTGTTCAGTTGTGTGGTGGTTGCCCGTTACCATCGAATGCTGATTCGCCTGAGCGGCCGGTTGCTCGCTCGCCTCAATGTCAAAGCCACCACGCGCCTGCGCTGGGCGCGAAAACTCCTGCACTTCCTGGCGGCTTTTGCTGACACGCTGAAGTTGCCCTTTCAGACATTGATCATGGTGTTTGCCTTGACCTGCCTGCATTGGCTCCTGCGCTATAGCGTGCTGTATCTGGCGTTGCGTGGGCTCGGGGCGGATTTGCAGTGGGCCTGGAGCTTCCTGATCCAGATGCTTTCGCTGAGCGCGGGGCAGTTCAGCCTGTTGCCGGGCGGTGCCGGGGCAGCGGAGTTGACCTCGGCGGCGCTGCTGGCGCCGATGGTGGGAAAATCTACCGCGGCGGCGGCGATTCTGATCTGGCGGGCGGTGACCTATTACTTCTACCTGGTGGTGGGTGGCCCGGTGTTTTTGCTGATGCTCGGGCGGCCGCTGCTGAAGAAGTTGATGAAGTTCAAGCAGGCGTAGGCTTGTCGTCGGGTTCTTGCTGCAACTGTTCCCACAACTCGGCAGCACCGGGAAACTCCGTGCCGTCTTCGGGGTTCATGTCATCCGGGTCGTAGCGACTCAGACAACCCTCACCCAACGTGGTGGGTGCCCTGGAAGTGGCTTTGTCCAGTGGATCGGCCATGGTCATGTCCTCTATTTACCCAGATCGTTCCCACTCTGCGTGGGAACGATCAGCAACTGGCTGTCAGAACACGACGGTTTTGTTGCCGTGCACCAGCACCCGATCTTCCAGGTGATAACGCAGACCACGGGCCAGCACCATCTTCTCGACGTCCCGACCGAAACGCACCATGTCGTCGATGCTGTCGCTGTGGCTGACGCGAACGACGTCCTGTTCGATGATCGGACCGGCATCCAGCTCTTCGGTCACGTAGTGGCAAGTAGCGCCGATCAACTTCACACCCCGCATCGATGCCTGGTGATACGGCTTGGCACCGACGAACGACGGCAGGAAGCTGTGATGAATGTTGATGACCTTGTGAGCGTATTCGCTGCACAACTCGGGCGGCAGGATTTGCATGTAACGGGCAAGTACGACCACTTCGGCATCGTGCTGTTTGACCAGACGCGATACTTCGGCGAATGCCGGTTCTTTATCCTGCGGGTTGACCGGTACGTGGTAATACGGAATCCCGTGCCACTCGACCATGCTGCGCAAATCGTCATGGTTGGAAATTACACAGGAAATGTCGCAATCCAGCTCATCACTGTGCCAGCGGTGCAACAAGTCGGCGAGGCAGTGAGACTCGCGACTGGCCATCAGTACCACGCGCTTTTTCTGCTCGGTATCGGTGATGCGCCAGTTCATGGAGAACTCTTCGGCAATCGGTGCAAACGCTTCGCGAAAGGCATCGATACCGAAGGGCAGCGAATCGGCACGAATTTCGTGACGCATGAAGAACCAGCCACTGAGATTGTCCGAGTGATGGCTCGCTTCAGTGATCCAGCCGTTATGTGACGCCAGAAAGTTACTGACTTTAGCAACGATGCCGACGCGGTCCGGGCAAGCAATCACCAGCCGAAAAGTGCGCATGAGGGTCAAACTCCAGAACTTCGCAAAGGCGGCCATTCTAGCGATTGCGCAGCAAAACTGCAGTATTGATGACGTCTTGCCTGGCACGAAGGTGGGCGACAGAGATTTTGGCAGCCTCCACTACCCGCGCGATGGTGTTCCTGTTGCCCATCTTCAAGTGCCCGATTGTGAATATCTGTGATGACGGCATCACACTATTTAACTACACCCGCCATTTATGCCCTATTCACCGTAACTCATTTAAATAAAACCACGGTTAATGTTTACTTGATGAAACACCCTGACTATTATTGCCGCACTGTCACCTGCCATCCAGCGCCCCAACATAAGGTAGTCCTCATGTCCTTGATCAACGAATATCGCGCCACCGAAGAAGCTATCAAAGAGCTGCAAGCCCGTTTGAAGAACCTGTCCCAAGACGACAAACTGCAAACCGAGCTGGAATTCGAAGGCAAACTGCGCACCCTGATGGGCGAATACTCCAAATCTCTGCGTGACATCATTGCGCTATTGGATCCAGAGTCCAAAACCAAAGCGCCACGCGGCGGCGCAGTAAAAACTACCGGCACCAAACGTGCTCGCAAAGTTAAACAATACAAAAACCCGCACAACGGCGAAGTCATCGAAACCAAAGGTGGCAACCACAAAACGCTGAAAGAGTGGAAAGCCAAGTGGGGCGGTGACGTGGTTGAAGGCTGGGCTACCCTGCTGGGCTAAGCCGCAGAGTTTGTCGCAGACTCATCCGCGACAAAAAAGAACGCCAGCTGATGCTGGCGTTTTTTGATGCTGGCATTCAGCCCCGGACATATTCGTTTTCAAAGATTCAATCGTTTGCGCAATCCCTGGACATAATTCTGCCATTCATTCAGCACCTCCCGCTGAAGCGATGTAGCACTAATGTTCCATTGGGCTGCGGCCGCTACAAAAGTGTCCAGCGTATTTGGCGCCCCCCATTCGGGTGCTGACAAACGTTGCTGACAGAATATTCGCCAGCGTTCTTGCTCTTCGAAACTCAACGTATCGGGGAAGTTACGGGCGCGATATCGAAATAATAATTCAGGCAAGCGTTCATCATCGAAAGGCCATTGTTGTTGCGCTAATTGAGCAGGGTCGGCAGACCTGACTTGCTCACATAGACGCCGATCCCGATCACCGATAAAACCATCGTATAACTGTTGCTCAGGGTCTTGGCTCGAGGTGAAGTCTTCGTTGGCATAAATCGCCTGAACTTTATCTCGCCAAACTTTTTGTGCGTCACTTAGCCGCAGCGCACGCGCTTGGTAGAGCGACATATCCAGCCCCAAACGTTGCTGGTCTTCAGAACGAAGTACCGACAACGGCGCCACCACCGGGCATTTGTTGATGTGGATAAGTTTGAGCGGCACCGGCAACTCGCCCTCGGCCAAGTCATCGCGGCGGGTATACAGCCGTTGACGCAAGGTGTCGGCATCAAGATCGAGCAAGCCCTGAGGGTCCAGGTGCAGGTCACAGACAATCAAAGCGTTCTTGTTGCGCGGATGCCAGGCCAATGGCAGCACCACACCAACATAACTGCGCGCCGCCGAGAAGCGCCCGGAGATGTGCACCATTGGCTGCAACAGCCGAATCTGATCCATCACCTTTTGTTTACCGCGCAACTGAAACAACCAGTCATACAACTTTGGCTGTTTTTCCCGGATCAGACGCGCCAGGGCGATGGTGGCGCGAACGTCCGACAACGCTTCGTGAGCATTGCCGTGATCAATGCCATTGGCGGCGGTCAGGCGTTCGAGTTTGAGCGTCACCCGCCCCTCGTCGTCCTTTGGCCAAACGATGCCATCAGGGCGCAAGGCATACGCTGCACGCACCACATCAATCAGGTCCCAGCGGCTGTTACCGCCCTGCCACTCGCGCGCGTAGGGGTCAAAAAAGTTTCGGTACAGGCTGTAACGGGTCATCTCGTCGTCGAAACGCAACGTGTTGTACCCCGCCCCACACGTACCGGGCGCAGCGAGTTGGGCATGCACCCGGGTCATGAAATCGGCTTCACTCAGGCCCTGCTCGGCCAGTCGGCCGGGGGTAATACCCGTGATCGCGCAGGCCGCCGGATGGGGCAGGATGTCTTCACTGGGCTGGCAGTAAAGGTTGACCGGCTCGTCTATTTCATTGAGATCGAAGTCAGTGCGAATCCCCGCCATTTGTAGCGGGCGGTCGCAACGGGGGTTGATGCCAGTGGTTTCATAGTCGTACCAGAAGATAGAGGTCACGGGCTATTCCTGAACTGAAGATCGGCGAAGTCTAGGCGTTCACATCCCGCCCCGGCCAGTAATCTCGTCATTCAATCACCTCCGGCCACTCACCGTGCAATACATAGTTATGTCGTTTCCCCCCGAGAGGCTGCTAGCATCGGCCGGACATCGAATCCCGAACAGGCCACATTAAGGTTGCCCATGCTCGAGACCACAGCACTGCCAAGGAAAGCGACGCTGTCCGCGCCACTGGATACGCGGTATCAAGTCGAAACGCCGGAAGGCATCGACTTGCCACTGCGCCCGGCCGGGCTGATGGTTCGTGCGCTGGCGTTCGCCATCGACCTTGGGTTACGCGGATTGGTCCTGGGCTTGCTGTTTATTGTGTTGGCGTTTCTCGGCAAACTCGGCGCTGGGCTCGGCTCGATTCTTTTGTTCGTGGTGAGCTGGTGGTACATGGTGCTGTTCGAGGTGCTCAACCAAGGGCGCTCGCCGGGCAAACAATGGATGGGGTTGCGGGTGGTGCAGGACGATGGCACGCCGATCGGCTGGTCTGCTTCGCTGCTGCGCAACCTGCTGCGATTTGTCGACCTGTTGCCATTTGGCTACTTCCTCGGCGCCATCAGTTGCCTGCAACACCCCACCTTCAAACGCCTCGGCGACTTGGCCGCCGGCACGCTGGTGATCTACCGCGAACAACCGTTGACTCGACCGCAACTGCCCGACGTCCAGCCTCGGCGCCCGGCCTTTACCCTGACGCTGCTCGAACAACGCGCCATTCTTGGGTTTGCCGAACGCCAGGGTGAACTCTCCGAAGCGCGGACGAACGAACTGGCGTCGATCCTTGCCCAACCGTTGCAGGTCTCCGCGCCACGCGCCGTGGCGGAACTCAACGGCATCGCCCGTGGCTTGTTGGGGCCCGCATGAAGCAAAGCCTTTTCGAAAATCGCCACAAGGCCGAATGGGAGCAGTTTTCCCTGATGCTCGACCAGCTGGAGCGAGGCAAGGAAACCTCACGGATCGCCAGTTTCCCGAAAGACTATCGACGGCTCTGCCAACAGTTGGCACTGGCTCAGGAACGCGGCTACAGCAGTTTCCTGATCGACTCCTTGCAGCAACACGTGCTGCGAGGGCATCAACAGCTTTATCGGCATCGCAGTCGAATGGGCGCCAACCTACTGAGCTTTATCCTTGCCGACTTCCCGCGCCTGGTGCGCGAACAATGGCGCTTTGTGCTCGCCGCCGGCCTGATGTTTTTTGGCAGCCTGATCGGCTTCGCGCTGCTGGTGTATCTGTTCCCGGACCTGGTCTACAACCTGATTCCGGCCGAGCAGGTCAGCGAGATGCAAGGCATGTATGACCCCGACGCCGGTCACCTGGGGCGTTCGGCGGAACGCGCCGCCAGTGAAGACTGGGTGATGTTCGGTTACTACATCATGCACAACATTGGCATCGCCTTTCAGACGTTTGCCAGCGGCTTGCTGTTTGGTCTGGGCAGCGCGTTTTTCCTGTTCTTCAACGGCTTGATGATTGGCGCGGTGGCCGGGCACCTGACGCACATCGGCTACGGGCAAACCTTCTGGTCGTTCGTGATTGGCCACGGCGCGTTCGAACTGAGCGCCATTGCGCTGGCCGGTGCCGCCGGCCTGCAACTGGGCTGGGCATTGATCGCGCCGGGGCGCCTGCCCCGCGCCGAAGCGTTGCGATTGGCGGCGCGCAAGAGCGTGTTGCTGATCTGCGGCGTCATGCTGTTTCTGCTGATTGCCGCGTTTATCGAAGCCTACTGGTCGTCGATGACCGCGCCGGCGCCAATCACCAAATACCTGGTCGGCGCGGTGCTTTGGTTGTTGGTGGCGACTTATCTGCTGTTTGCCGGACGAACCCGCCATGCGCCTGAGTGACGCCACGGTCGTGATCCGCCCGCGCACCACCTGGGAAGCCATGGACCTGGGCGTGCTGCTGAGCCAGCGCCATCGACGATTGCTGATGACCAGTTGGGCCATCATCACCTTGCCGATCTTCGCGCTGCTCACCTTGTTTCTGTGGGATTCGCCCTCCCTCGCCGTGTTCATCTTCTGGTGGCTGAAACCGGCGTTCGAACGACTGCCGTTGTACATCCTTTCCAAAGTAATGTTCGGTGAAACACCCACATTGAAACAGGCGCTGCGCCAATGGCCGCGCCTGCTCAAGCCACAACTACTGGCCAGCCTGACCTGGCGAAGGCTGAGCCTGAGCCGCAGTTTTGTGATGCCAGTGGTGCAACTTGAAGGCCTGAAGGGTCAGGCACGCCAACAGCGTTTGCGGGTGTTGCTACAGCGCAACGCCGGCGCGGCACAGTGGCTGACGATCATCGGCGTGCATCTGGAAAGCGCGTTATGGATCGGCCTGATGGTGCTGTTCTATATGTTCTTGCCGCAACAGGTCGAACTCGACTGGAGCTGGCAGACCTTGATCACCGCCGCCACACAGGACTGGCGATGGCTGGAACACCTGACCAATGCCTTTTACGTGCTGGTGCTGATTGTCTGGGAACCGATCTACGTGGCCTGCGGCTTCAGCCTTTATCTGAATCGGCGCACGGTGCTGGAAGCCTGGGACATCGAACTGGTGTTCCGCCGATTGCGCCAACGCCTCAACACCACGGCGGTCACGCTGCTGCTGGCCGCGATACTGCTGGTGCCGGCCGCACCCAACGTCTGGGCCGACGAGCCCGTGATCACGCCGGACAGCCCACGCCTGTTGGATCAACCGCTGACCAGTCAGGCGTCCAAAGACAGCATCAAGAAAATTCTCGATCAGCCCCCGTTCAAGAACAAAGAAACGGTGACCCGCTATCGATTTGGCGAAGACAAACCCGACACCCAAACACCGGATGACGGGAAAACACCTGAATGGCTGAAGGCCTTGGCCAGTCTGTTCGATAGCCAGCGTTTCGGCTTTCTCGCCACCTTGATTGAAGGGCTGTTGTGGGGCGCCGTGATGGGTGCCATCGGCTTGCTGATCTGGCGTTACCGCGACGGGTTGCAGGCGTTCGTCAGCCGTCGGCCGGCGTTCAACCGTAAAGTCGGACGCCCATTGCCGCCGCAAGCGTTCGGTCTGGACCTGAATCGAGAAACCCTGCCCGCTGACATCGCAGCCAGCGCCGAAAGTCTCTGGCAAACCAACCCGCGCGCTGCCCTCGGGTTGCTCTATCGCGCCCTGCTCAGCCATCTGTTGCACGACCACAACATGGCGCTGAAACCCGCCGACACGGAAGGCGAGGTGCTCCAACGCGTCGAGCAACTGCATCAACCGGCCTTGCTGGCCTTCAGCAGAAACCTGACCAGGCACTGGCAGAACATGGCCTACGGGCATCGCCTGCCGCCCGCGCATTTGCAACAGGAACTCTGTGACGGCTGGCGAACATTGTTCGGCCCGGGAGCGCCCCGTTGAGCCGGCGGTTGCGGCTTTCGGTCGGCGTGTTCATCAGCGTGCTGGTGGGCGTGCTGAGTGTTTATCTGTACCTGAAGGCCACGCCCTATCAGGCAGAAATCGATCACGGCCCGTCCCCCGAAGCCCAGGCCAATCCCTATTTGGCCGCAGCGCATTTCCTGCGCAAACAGGGCCTGACCGTCAGTCACGCCAACAACCTCGATATCCTGCCCACCCTCGATCCACATCAACACAGTCTGTTGTTGCTCGGGGACCGGTACAACATGACCCCGCGCCAGATCGATCAAGTGATGAACTGGACCCGGGCCGGCGGGCGCCTGTTGTTTGTCGCCCAGTCGCTGTGGGATGAAAGGACCGGCCAGAGCAATGACCTGCTGCTCGACCGGGTGCAGCTGCACCAGTCGCTGAGCAAAGACCTCAAGGAGCCGCCGCCCACTATTGGCGGCAACCCTTACCCCAAACTGACCAAGCTGTATCTGGAAGACGAAGACGCGCCGGCCTACGCCAGCTTCGATACGGCGTTCCATCTCGAAGACCCGAAAAACCTCGCGCAAGCCTGGGCCAACAGCGGCAAGGCCACGCACATGATGCAGCTGAACCACGGGCTCGGTTCGATCACCGTGGTCACCGACGCCGACCTGTGGAAAACCCCGGCCATCGACCAGTACGACAACGCCTGGATGCTCTGGTACCTGACCGCCGACACGAACGTGACCCTGCTGTTCAACACCGATCACGACAGTCTGCTGACCTTGCTCCTGCGTAATTTCCCTCAGGCGTTAGTCGCCCTCATCGCCCTGATCGGTCTTGCGCTCTGGCATGTCGGAGTGCGCCATGGTCCGCTGCTGGAACCTGCACCGAAAGGTCGCCGGCAACTTCAGGAACACCTGCGCGCCAGCGCCGATTTCATGTTGCGCCGCAACGGCCAGCAGCACCTGCTGCAAGCCTTGCAGCAAGACATCCTGCGTCGTGTGCGGCGCCGTCATCCCGGTTTCGAACAATTGGACGTTGCCGAGCAATGGCGGGTGCTCGCACGCCTGACCGGCCAATCCACACGCGCTATCAGCCAGGCCATGAGCCCGCGACCGAAGCAGCGGCTGTCCAGCGCTGAATTCAGCCGTCAGGTCGCCCACCTGCAAACCTTGAGGAACACGCTATGAGTGAACAGATCGAGCCCGGCGTGCCCTCCCACGCCGCTCAGCAACGCCAGCGCGCCAGCCAATTGGCCCAAGCGGTACGGACCGAATTACGAAAAGCCGTGATCGGCCAAAACACGGTGATCGACGACGTCCTCACCGCCCTGATCGCTGGCGGCCATGTGCTGCTCGAAGGCGTGCCGGGGTTGGGCAAAACCTTGTTGGTGCGCGCCCTCGCCCGCTGCTTCGGTGGCGAGTTCGCACGCATCCAGTTCACCCCCGACCTGATGCCCAGCGACGTGACCGGGCACGCGGTGTACGACTTGCAAACCGAGCAGTTCAAACTGCGCAAAGGTCCGCTGTTCACTAACCTTTTGCTCGCTGACGAGATCAACCGCGCCCCGGCGAAAACCCAGGCCGCGCTGCTCGAAGCGATGCAGGAACGCCAGGTCACCCTCGAAGGGCGCGCCCTGCCCATCGTGCAACCGTTCATGGTGCTCGCCACGCAAAACCCCATCGAACAGGAAGGCACTTATCCACTGCCCGAAGCCGAGCTCGATCGCTTCATGCTCAAGGTGCGCATGGATTACCCCGACGCCGAGCAAGAGCTGAACATGGTTCGCCAAGTCAGCCGCTCGACCCGCGCCGACATGCTCGACGTGCAACCGCTGCGCACCGTATTGCAAGCCAAAGACGTGCTGGCCTTGCAACGCATCGCCAGTGATTTGCCGCTGGACGATCAGGTGCTCGACTATGCCGTGCGTCTGGCCCGCACCACCCGCACCTGGCCGGGCTTGACTCTCGGCGCGGGGCCACGCGCGTCAATCGCGCTGGTGCGTTGTGCCCGAGCCCGGGCGCTGCTGCGCGGTGGCGAGTTCGTGATTCCGGATGACATCAAAGGCTGCGCATTGGCCGTGCTGCGCCATCGTGTGCGCATTGCGCCGGAGTTGGACATCGAAGGGCTGGACGTCGATCAGGTGCTCAAGCAACTGCTCGATCAAGTGCCGGCGCCGCGTCTGTGAAACCTTCGCGCCTGCTATTGATCTGGCTGGCGATCCTGCTGGCCATCGGCATTGTGCTGGGCACTTTGCGGGCATTGGACGTTGAAGCCCCCGGCAGTCTGTTGTCGATCAACTGGGGATTGCTGCTGGCGCTGTTGTTCTTGGCGATACTCGACGCCATCCGCCTCAAACGCCTGCCCTCGCCGCGCGTGCAGCGGCAGATGCCTGGCAGCCTGGCGCTCGGTCGTTGGGGCGAAGTACGGCTGGAGGTCGAGCATGATTTCCACCAGCCGTTGCACATTCAGATCTTCGATCACGTACCGCAGGGGCTGAGCTTTGAAAACCTGCCGTTGTCAGTCGAACTGCAACCCGGCCAACACAGCCGGATCGGCTATCGCCTGCGCCCGCTCAAACGAGGGCACTTCACCTTCGAACAGTGCGAAATAAGCCTACCGAGCCCAATGGGCTTGTGGTCGGACAAACGCCTGCTCAACGTCGCCGACAACACCCGCGTCTACCCCGACTTCGCCCGACTCTACGGCGGCCAGCTGTTGGCGGTGGATAGCTGGCTGAGCCAGCTGGGCGTCCACCAGCGCCAACGACGGGGCCAGGGCCAGGAATTCCATCAACTACGCGAATTCAGAGAAGGCGACAGCCTGCGCCAGATCGACTGGAAAGCCACGGCCCGCCACCGCACGCCCATCGCCCGCGAATACGAAGATGAACGTGACCAGCAGATCATCTTTCTACTCGATTGCGGTCGACGCATGCGCAGCCAGGACGATGAACTGTCGCACTTTGATCACGCGCTCAATGCCTGTCTGCTGCTCAGCTACGTCGCCCTACGCCAGGGTGATGCGGTGGGTTTGAGTACGTTTGCCAGTGATCAACCGCGCTACCTGGCGCCGGTTAAAGGCACAGGCCAGCTCAGCGTGCTGCTCAATACGGTTTACGACCTCGATAGCAGCCAACGCCCTGCCGACTATCAGGCCGCCGTCAACCAATTGCTGGTTCGGCAAAAACGCCGGGCGTTGGTGGTGTTGGTGACGAATTTGCGGGATGAGGACGATGAAGAACTGCTGACAGCCGTCAAGCGTCTGGCCAAACAACATCGCGTGCTGGTGGCGAGCCTGCGCGAAGACTTGCTAGACAGCATGCGACACGCACCCGTGCAAACCTTGCCAGAGGCGTTGGCTTACTGCGGGACGGTGGATTATTTGAATAACCGGGCCGAACTCCATGAGCGATTGAGTGCTCATGGAGTTCCGGTGGTGGATGCGCGACCCGGGGAATTGGGGGCCGAGCTGGTGACGCGGTATCTGGGTTGGAAAAAAGCCGGAATGATGTAACGGTACCTAGCATAGAAAATAGCTGCTTCACGATATCGATAGGAAGTGATAGAGATACTGGTAGAGAAACCACCTAAGGACGCGATGCAGTGGTCAATTCTCCCATAATAGTTTTGAGCATCGGTCATAACCAACAAGCATTTAGCTCTACGTCGAGGAATAAATCATGGATGAGAAAAGTCTATTCACTGCAGTGCTAACCCAGATCCATCAGAACCAGCTGGCAATGGGTGCGGCAATAGAAGAACTAACCAATTTGGTGGAGAAACAAGGGGCTACTGAAGTCGCAGATAACATCCGAGGGACGCTCCAAACGCTAGATCGAAACCAAGAATTTATCTCTCTGGCGCTTATCTCTGTTTCCACCGACTTTAAAGAAGTAGAGCCCCCGAAAAAACCACATTCTGATGAGTGATGAAACATTCAACACTTGCAAATATCGCTCGACAATTTCTCAAAATTGTTGGGCGCATTGCGATGAAGAAATAGCTTTGGTGGCATGACAAATGTTCATCGTTGGACAGCTGCTCTTTCTCTTTTCGTACCCGAATATTCGAGCAAACGACAACGCCTACAAAACCAAGCGCCTCTACCTACAACTAGCAGCGGTCCTGGCTGACTATTGAAGATAGCCGTCCAACCTTAAGGTTCTCCTGTCGCTACCCATCAGCGATCCAAAGGAGTTAACCCGATGTTCAATCCTCCACCCGAGAAATTCGAATCCATCCCCCGTTCGCCCTACGCCACCCTCGACCCTAAAAAGCTCCACGCCGCCGCCAAAAAGGCACTGAAACATTACCTCAATCAAAACAACACCCAAAACCGCTTTACCGAGGAACGAGCCATGAAGATGTTCGCCGTCGCCCCAGATGCAAATCCCGAGGAGCTGCTGATCCAGACTTTCGAAACTTATTCATCAGTCGGTATTTTGCTACTGGACCTGGCTGAAGGCCTCGAAGATAAAGAACGTCACCTGGCGATGGCGATTTATCAGTTGAGTGAGTTGGGGTTGTTGCTGGTGGAGAAGTCGCTGGAGAACGAGCAGGCGATCGGTACGGCGTAGTGTTTCAGCCATTTGGTTTCTGTTGTCTGCACTGACGCCATCGCGAGCAAGCTCGCTCCCACAGGTTTCTGCGGTGAACACACTTTTTTTTGTGCACAACGCTAATCACTGTGGGAGCGAGCTTGCTCGCGATTGCGATTGCAACGGCGCCGCAGAATTTCAGGCCGAGGCAGGCAACGGCTGAAAACTGAAGTACTGCTTCAGCGCACTCACCAATTGCCCATACTCCGGCGGTGCCCGTTGCAGGCTGAACCCGGCGTCATAGTGGTGAGGGGTCGTGTCTTCATGGCACCACAGGCAACACGCCTGAAGATCAATGACCTGCATACAACCGTTGCTGGCGGGGATTTTCAGGCGCAAATCGAAATCGGCGCCGATCATCATCGGCAACTGGCTGATCAGCATCAGCCCGTCCTCGGACACGTTGCCCAGAAAGCCAATGGGTTTGTCGGTGACGCTGTTGAACACTCTTAGAAAATACGGCAATTGATGCCGCTCGATCCGGCGGTCAGTGAACATGCGCAATTGGCCCAGCAAGGCCCTTAAGCAGGGCCGCACTAATGCTTCGGAACGGGCCTGTTTCTATTTCTGCTTCTATTGCTTATAGAAAGGCATAGACATAGGCGCGCTCTCCCCGATCCCGGTGCGACAGTCCACAAAACCGCTGCCGCTTACTCCTGCCGATCACAGGTGTTACGTCGATGTAGAGACGAGGCTCTAAAACCGATCTATTCGACTATAGCTCACCACCGCAGGGGGGCCAGCCTTTGAATGCCCCCGTTAATCAGAACCGGGTCGGACGCACGACCGCCGCACTGCGCAGCGGATAGTGGCCTAGCGACTGCAAGGTTTCCAGGCGGGCGCGGGCGCGGAAGGCGTATTCACTTTGTGGGTACGAGGCGATGATGAACTGGTAGGTTTGAGCCGCATCGACAAACAGTTTCTGACGCTCCAGACACAAGCCGCGCATCATCGACACTTCCGGCCACACATAAGGCCGCGCGCGGCTGGCGCGTTCGACTTTTGACAATTCGAGCGTTACTTGCTCGCAGTTGCCGCGGTCATAGGCGCTGTAGGCGTTATTCAAATGATGGTTCATCGACCAACGGGTGCAGCCCGTGACGCTAATAACGGCGAGGGCAAGGGCGGCAATGAGCACGAATCGCATGGGGGTTCTCCTGTCTTGAGCAATGTATCGACCCGTCGCGCAAAATCTTCAGGAATGTTCGTTTAAAGAAACAAACGAATAACAAAGCTCTTCACAAAAAGTAGTGCACATGAACAATGACTACACCCCAAGAGCATAGTAGCCTCACTCAGCGCTTGAACTCAGGAGTCTATGCATGTCCGTCCGTCGTACCAAAATCGTCGCTACCCTTGGCCCGGCCAGTAACTCGCCGGAAGTTCTCGAACAGCTGATTCTGGCTGGCCTGGACGTCGCCCGCCTGAACTTCTCCCACGGCACCCCCGACGAGCACAAGGCTCGCGCGAAGCTGGTGCGTGAACTCGCTGCCAAGCACGGCCGCTTCGTCGCCCTGCTGGGTGACCTGCAAGGCCCGAAAATCCGTATCGCCAAATTCGCCAACAAGAAGATCGAGCTGAAGATCGGTGATCAATTCACCTTCTCCACCAGCCATCCTCTGACCGAAGGCACCCAGACCGTCGTCGGTATCGACTACCCGGACCTGGTCAAGGACTGCGGCGTAGGCGACGAGCTGCTGCTCGACGACGGCCGTGTGGTCATGCGCGTTGATACCGCCAATGCCACCGAGCTGAATTGCACCGTGCTGATCGGCGGTCCGCTGTCCGACCATAAAGGCATCAACCGTCGCGGTGGCGGCCTGACCGCACCGGCCCTGACTGAAAAAGACAAGGCCGACATCAAGCTCGCTGCGGAAATGGAAGTCGACTACCTCGCCGTGTCCTTCCCGCGTGACGCCGCCGACATGGAATACGCCCGTCAACTGCGTGACGAAGCCGGCGGTACTGCCTGGCTGGTGGCGAAGATCGAACGCGCCGAAGCCGTGGCCGACGACGACACCCTCGACGCGCTGATCAATGCCTCCGACGCCGTCATGGTGGCCCGTGGTGACCTGGGTGTGGAAATCGGCGACGCCGAGCTGGTGGGCATTCAGAAGAAAATCATTCTGCACGCACGCCGCCACAACAAGGCGGTGATCGTGGCGACGCAGATGATGGAGTCGATGATCCAGAACCCGATGCCGACCCGTGCTGAAGTGTCCGACGTGGCCAACGCCGTGCTCGACTACACCGACGCCGTGATGCTCTCGGCTGAAAGTGCGGCCGGCCTTTACCCGCTGGAAGCGGTGCAAGCCATGGCGCGCATCTGCATCGGCGCTGAAAAGCACCCGACCAGCAAGACCTCCAGCCACCGCATCGGCAAGGTCTTCGAAAGCTGCGACCAGAGCATCGCCCTGGCGGCCATGTACACCGCCAACCACTTCCCGGGTGTAAAGGCGATCATCGCCCTGACCGAAAGTGGTTACACGCCATTGATCATGTCGCGCATCCGCTCTTCCATCCCGATCTACGCGTTCTCCCCGCACCGCGAAACCCAGGCCCGCGCGGCCATGTTCCGTGGCGTTTACACCGTACCGTTCGACCCGGCATCGCTGCCGCCTGAGCAAGTCAGCCAGGCCGCGATCGACGAGTTGCTTAAATTGGGCGTTGTGGAGAAAGGCGACTGGGTCATCCTGACCAAGGGCGACAGCTACCACACCATCGGCGGCACCAACGGGATGAAAATCCTGCACGTTGGCGACCCGATGGTCTGAGTGACAATGCGCTGAAAAACAAAAGCCCCGCCAGGTGAATGGCGGGGCTTTTTGGTTTTTGATGATCGTTCCCACGCGCAGCAAAGGAATGCCTCAACGGACGCTCCGCGTCTGCTCTAGGGACGCGGAGCGTCCCGGGCTGCATTCCCACGCGGAGCGTGGGAACGATCGACCGCGAGAATCAATGCCGGTTGAAAAACGCTGACAACATCGAAAATCAGCGCTCAACCACGGAGCACAAAGACATCCGCCAGCAGTTGATTGCGCGGCAATCCCGCCAGGTACAAGCATCGGGCAAAGGCATCGACGCTGTCGGGTGCACCGCAGAGTAAGGCCAGGGTTTGCCGGGAAACAAGCCGCAGTTGCGCCAAAGCCTCTGGCAACTCGGCCGCCGTCCAAAGCTCGATGCTCAGGTTCGGGCGGCTGGCTGCCATGGCCTGCAGCGGTCTGGCCAGATAATGCTCATCGGCATCATGGGCCAGGTGAATAACACGGATGACGCCTTGGTGATCCTGTCGCAACGCTTCACGCAAGACGCCAAACAACGGGCCCAATCCGGTACCGGCCGCGAGCAACCAAAGGGGGCGGGCGTTCCAGTCCAGGTCGTAATGCAATGCCCCGCCGCGCAACTCGCCGAGACGGATCGAGTCGCCGATCTTGAATTGACGGGCAGCATCGCTGAATTCCCCCGACTGGCGACACTCGAGATGGAACTCCAGAAACCGGTCTTCATCCGGCAGGCTGGCCAACGAATACGGGCGCGCCACGTTGCCCGCCCACAACACCAGATGCTGCCCGGCGCTGTAGCGCAAAGGACTCCGAGGGATCAGGCGCAAACGCAACACGCTGGTGCTCAACCAATCGACAGCCGCCACTTCGGCCGGGCGGCCATCCTGCTGAGGATCGAAGGTGTGCACCTGCAAGTCCTCGACCACCTGACACTGACACGCCAGGCGCCAGCCTTGCTGACGCTGGTCTGCGCTCAGGGCATCGGGTCGGCTGTCACTCGGCAGCCCTTGTACACATTGCACCAGACAGGCATGGCAACTGCCGGCGCGACAGCTGTAAGGCACAGACACGCCGTTCTGATTCAAGGCATCGAGCAAGTTGCTGCCCGCCGCCACCGACCATTGGCGTTCGCCGACCCGTAACTCAGGCATCGACGTTCTCCCACGCCGCCGCGCAACGATTGCGACCGTCACGCTTGGCCCGATAGAGCGCCTGATCGGCGCGCTGCAAGGCCTCGTCGAGATCGTCGCCCAGTTCCAGCAACGTCATGCCCGCCGACAAACTGAGATGGCTGACGTTGAGGCCGACCAGTTCGACATCCGTGAACGCAATGCGCAACCGCTCGCAACATGAGGTCAGGCGTTCGGCGTTGCAATCGGGCAACAGCACGACAAATTCTTCGCCGCCGTAACGGGCCAGAACATCACCCTCACGCAAGCAAGCGCTGGCCACGGCGGCAAAGGCTTGCAGCACCTGATCGCCCGCGGCGTGGCCGTGGACATCGTTGATCCGTTTGAAATGGTCGAGGTCAATCAGCGCCAGTCCATGCACGACATCGGCGTCCATGGCGTTGAGCTCACGGGAGGCCAGGCGCAGGAAATGTCGGCGATTAAACAGCCCGGTCAGTTCGTCGGTGGCCACCAGGTCTTCGAGCTGGCGCATCATCCCGCGCAGGGTGTCCTGATGCGCCTGCAAGGCAAATCGGCGCTGACGCATGCGTTGACGCGAGTCCTGGACGTAACGGGCATAAAGCTCCAGCCAGACCAACACGATGAGCAGCACGCACACCTGCAACGCGGCCAACGCTGGGTCGGGTAGCTGGAATTGGTAGCCCTCCCACAACGTGATGGCGCTGAAACTTGCGAACACCAACAGCGCGCACCGGAGAAAGGCCAGGCGCGAAAGATGAAACAACCCGAACAGCAGAATCAGCACGTAGAACACCAGAAACGCGCCACGAGCCTCATCCAGATGGGCGATCAGCCAGGTTTGCCAGCCCAGCCCCAGCAACACTTGCGCTTCGGTCAGGCTGGGGTCGGAAAAACGCAGGTTGCAGCCGCTGTAAAACACCGCGAACAACGCCGCCTGGCTGATCACCACCAGCGCACTGCCGATGGCCACATTGGCCAAGGGTTGCTCGTAATGACCCGTGAAAAACGCCAGCCACAGCAGCAGCAAAGCCAGGGCGTAGGTGCCGGCTGCGAGGGCAAAGCGTTTAAGTAACAAGCGCTGGATGGCGTTATGGGTCAATCGTTGACTCACCGTGCGAAAGAAGGCTGCTTGAGTGTCCTACTCTACAGACCGAATGCCACTGTAGTAGCGTGCCTGATAAATGACCATTCAATTTTCAGGGCGGAAAACTGGCGTCAAAGCCATGACCCGGTTTCCCCTGAACACAACATTCCCTGTAGCAGCTGGCGGAGCCTGCGTCCGGCTGCGCAGCAGTCGTCAATCCTGCGTATGCGGTCTACCTGACATACCGAGGTGTATGGTTTTACGACTGCTACGCAGCCGGACGCAGGCTCCGCCAGCTGCTACACGTATTGCGTCGAGCGACAAAGTCAGTCCAGGTCGCGCCACAGCGATGCGGTCCATGCGACCAACGATTGACTACCGGCGCGTGTGCCCGCCACCGAGGCGCGGTATACTGCCGCGCCTTTTTAGCGTCGCGCCAGCAGCCCCGGCGTGCCTTAAGAGGTGCTTGCAACCGACCGATGCACCCAAGCTGCAAGCACCTTATTGAATGTTCCCGTCTTTTAGAGGAGCGCGACTCATGACCGTGATCAAGCAAGACGACCTGATACAGAGCGTTGCTGACGCCCTGCAGTTCATTTCCTATTACCACCCCGTGGATTTCATCCAGGCGATGCACGAGGCCTACCTGCGTGAAGAATCGCCGGCAGCTCGCGATTCGATGGCGCAGATCCTGATCAACTCGCGCATGTGTGCCACCGGCCACCGCCCGATTTGCCAGGACACCGGCATCGTCACCGTGTTCGTACGCGTGGGCATGGACGTGCGCTGGGATGGCGCCACCATGGGCCTGGACGACATGATCAACGAAGGCGTGCGCCGGGCTTACAACCTGCCGGAAAACGTTCTGCGTGCCTCGATCCTCGCCGACCCGGCGGGCGCTCGTAAAAACACCAAGGACAACACCCCGGCCGTTATCCACTACTCCATCGTCCCGGGTAACACCGTGGAAGTGGACGTGGCGGCCAAGGGCGGCGGCTCCGAGAACAAGTCGAAAATGGCCATGCTCAACCCGTCCGACTCGATCGTCGACTGGGTGCTCAAGACCGTTCCGACCATGGGCGCCGGCTGGTGTCCACCGGGCATGCTCGGCATCGGCATCGGCGGCACCGCCGAGAAAGCCGCGGTGATGGCCAAGGAAGTGTTGATGGAATCCATCGACATCCACGAGCTGAAAAAGCGCGGCCCGTCCAACCGTATCGAAGAGATGCGTCTGGAGCTGTTCGAGAAGGTCAACCAACTGGGCATCGGCGCCCAAGGCCTCGGTGGCCTGACCACCGTGCTCGACGTGAAGATCATGGATTACCCGACTCACGCCGCTTCGTTGCCGGTGTGCATGATCCCGAACTGC
This sequence comes from Pseudomonas sp. MDT1-16, assembly GCF_054898115.1. NCBI lineage: Bacteria > Pseudomonadati > Pseudomonadota > Gammaproteobacteria > Pseudomonadales > Pseudomonadaceae > Pseudomonas > Pseudomonas sp. MDT1-16. The sequence continues at coordinate 1,610,061 of NZ_CM142717.1, read as the reverse complement.
GCCGCTACCCGTCACGCGCACTTCGTGCTCGACGGTTCCGGCCCGGCATCCCTTGAAGCGCCACCGCTGGACGCCTACCCGGAAATCGTTTGGGAAGCCGGCCCATCGGCTCGTCGTGTCAACCTCGACACCCTGACCCCGGAAGACGTGCAGAGCTGGAAGCCGGGCGAAACCGTCCTGCTGAACGGCAAGATGCTCACCGGTCGCGATGCTGCGCACAAGCGCATGGTCGAGATGCTGAACAAGGGTGAAACTCTGCCGGTGGACCTGAAAGGTCGCTTCATCTACTACGTCGGCCCGGTTGATCCGGTGCGCGAAGAAGTGGTCGGCCCTGCCGGTCCGACGACGGCCACGCGGATGGACAAGTTCACCCGTCAGATCCTCGAGCAAACCGGCCTGCTGGGCATGATCGGCAAATCCGAACGCGGCCCTACTGCGATCGAAGCGATCAAGGACCACAAAGCCGTTTACCTGATGGCGGTCGGCGGCGCGGCTTATCTGGTGGCGCAAGCCATCAAGAAATCCCGCGTTGTTGCTTTCGCCGAACTGGGCATGGAAGCGATCTACGAGTTCGACGTGAAAGACATGCCGGTGACCGTTGCGGTCGACAGCAAGGGCGAGTCGGTACACATCACCGGTCCTGCCATCTGGCAGAAAAAGATCAGTGAAAGCCTGGCGGTGGAAGTGCAGTAAGCGCTTCAACCTGCCACCACGGCCGGGTCATCTCTCAGATGCCCGGCCGTTTTTTTTGTGTCCCTTTTACTGTTCGCTATATAAGACTGACTTTCCCACGTCATTCGTTCTAAAAATACTGACCTCACCTGTCATATCTGACAGGTCACGCGGCCTGCTGATCTTGTTAGCTTTGCTCCATCCCGCGATACCGTTGCAACAGGCGGACGCAAAGCCGAAACAGGATCAGCCCCATGGAAGAACAAGCCTCCCTGAGCATCACTGAGCCCTCCATCGCCAAGAGTGCTTCCATTGCCACGATTGGCAAAAGCTGGGGATCGGTCGGCGTGACGGGCAGTGCCTCGTTCGAGTTACCGCTACCGCTTTCAGGCGGGCGCGGATTCGATCCTGCACTGGCGCTGAGCTATGACAGCCAGGCCGGTAACGGTCCGTTCGGTATAGGCTGGCGTTTGGGCGCCAGTGCCATCACTCGCCAGACCAGCAAGGGGGTGCCCGATTACCTCGACGTCGACATCATGGTTGGCCCCGGCGGCGAGGAGCTGATGCCCGAACTGGATGACGAGGGCAAGCCAACCTCCAGAATCGAGACCCAATACCGCGAGCTCGATATTGGCGAGCACCGCGTGGTGCGCTACTGGCCACGGGTCGAGAGTTCGTTCGATCTGATCGAGCGTTGGCAACCGAAAGATAGCCCGCCCTTTTGGCTGGTGCACGGGGCCAATGGCAGTCTTCACGTCTATGGCAAGTCTGATGCTTCGCGCCGTGCCGAACCGGTCGACCCGGCCAACCCTGACGCGCCGCCGCGTATCGGTGTGTGGTTGCTGCTCGAAAGCATGACCCCCCATGGCGAACATATCTGTTTCGACTACAAGCCCGAAGATCAAGCGCACAACCCGGATGACTCGCACGACTATCGTGCCCAGCGTCACCTGCACCGGGTGTGTTACGGCAATGCCCGGGCCAGCACAGACTTGTATGCCTGGACCGTGGAAAACCCGGCGAGCCTGGACTGGCATTTCCACCTGGTGTTCGACTACGGCGAACGCACCCTCGATCTGGAAGAGAAACCACTTTACGGACCGCCGTTCGATGAACCCGGCGAGGGTTATGGTGAGTGGCAACTGCGCAGTGATCCCTTCCACAGCTACACCTATGGTTTTGAACTGGGGACCCGACGCCTGTGCCATCAAGTGCTGATGTTTCATCACTTCCCAGAGCTGGGCTCAAATCCGGTGCTTGTTCGGCGATTGCTGCTGCAATACCAAACGACCTTCCTGGAATACACCCAACTGGTGGCGGCGCACTATCAGGCGTACGACGCCAGCGGCGCGGTGGAAAACATGCCGCCGGTGGAGTTCGACTATTCAGGCTTCGAACTCAATAAGCAGTCGAGCCCGTTCTTCCCCTTCGAAAACATGCCCGGCATCGAGGACGGCGCGCACCACCAATGCGTCGATCTGTTTGGTGAAGGCGTGCCCGGATTTATCTGTCGTTACGACCGGAGCTGGTATTACCGCGAACCCTTGCGCTCGCCGACGGAGGCCGATGAAATCCATTACGGCCCATGGACAGAACTGAGCCGCATCCCCGTGGCCGATCGCAATCAACCGACCTATCAGGCGCTGACCGATCTGACCGGCGACGGCCGGCTCGACTGGATCCTCGCCTCACCCGGTGTGAGCGGTTTTCACACCCTCAATCCCGATCGCAGCTGGTCAGGGTTCATTCCCTTTTCGGCGTTCCCGGTGGAGTTCTTCCACACGCTTTCACAGTCTGGCGACTTGATGGGTGACGGGCTCAGTTCGATGGCGCTGATCGGCCCGCGAAGCGTGCGCCTGTACGCCAATCGGCGGGAGGACGGTTTCGCCCAGGCTCAGGACGTGGAGCACAAACCGGACACCGACCGCCTGCCGCTGTTCAGCAACTCACGCAGCGAACTGGTGATGCTGAGCAACTTGCTGGGCAGCGACATGAGCGAGCTGTGCCGCATCCGGCACGACGAAATCAAATGCTGGCCGAACCTCGGTCAAGGCCGGTTCGGCAAGGGTTTTGTCATGAGTACCCTGCCCTTCGACTACGCAACATTCGACGTGGCACGCGTGCGCATCGCCGACCTGGACGGCTCCGGCGCACCGGCACTGATTTATCTGAAGTCCGACGGTTTCGAGATCTATTTCAATCACGGCGGCAATGGTCTGGAGCAAATCCCGGTCACAGTCCCTTGGCCTGACGACATTCGTTACGACAACCTGTGCCAGGTCACCCTTGCCGACCTGCAAGGCCTGGGTTGCGCGAGCCTGATCTTGACCGTGCCGCACATGGCGCCGCGGCACTGGCGCTACGATTTCGTCAGCGCCAAGCCTTACATGCTGGTGGCCAGCAACAACAACATGGGTTGCAGTACGCAGGTGATGTATCGCAGTTCCGCGCAGGAATGGCTGGATGAAAAACCAGCGACCAACCCAGTGTGCTACCTGCCGTTCCCCGTACCTGTGGTCAAACAACAAAACCAGCTCGATGAAATCACCGGTAACCGCCTGAATCAGTGTTTCCAGTATTTTCAGGGTTATTACGATGGCCGGAACCGCGAGTTTCGCGGCTTTGGGCTGCTGCGCCAGACCGACAGCGAAGCCGGCGCACGTGCTGCAGACGACATCGGTTTTACCGCCCCGGCGCTGGTCTGCACCTGGTTCCATACCGGGCGGCTGATCGATCTGCCAGGCGATGGCTACTTCAATCGTGATCCCGATGCCCTTGCATTGAAGCCCACGTTGTTTTGCCAGTATCACCGCAACGACCATTTCGATGATCCCGTTCCGCCCGCCGACGAAGGCACCGCCCACGAAATCGCCCGCGCCCTCGCCGGTTCTGTGCTGCGCGTGGAGACCTACGCCGCCGACGATGACCTGGCCACGGCGGTGCCTTTCGCTGTGGAGGAAAGTCGTTACAAGGTCCGCGAACTGCGCAAAAAGGCAGGCCATGACGCTTACCCGATCATGCTGCCCTTGCCGCTGGAAAAGATCAGCTATCAGTACGAACGCTTCCAGAATGACCCTCTGTGCCGGCATGAAATCACGTTGGGCCATGACGAGTTCGGTTTGCCTGTGCATGCCATTACGGTCAGCTACGCACGACGCAGAAACCCGGATGATGACGAACCGCCGTTCGATGACGTTGATGAAAAGAAATGGTGGACGGATGCTCACGACCCGGCCCAACAGTCCTACTACCTGAGCGAGTCACGAACCACGTTCATTCACTTGAAGGAAGACCTGCAAGGCTGGCGACTGGGCCTTCCCTATCAGCAACGAGGCAATGCAATGGTGTTGCCCAAGGGGGCGGCACCTGCAGGACTTACTCCTGCAGATATCTCCTATGAACGGTTTATCGATCTATACGCCTCGCCCGAATGGGTCGCTCAGAGGCTACTGACCACGCAGTCTGTCAATCGCTACCTCAAGACTGACGATCGAACATTGCTTGCCGATGGCAAGGCCGATTTCGAGGCACTGCGGGCACCGCTGGAAATTGCACAACTGGACAAGACCGCACTGGAAGCCTACGACACGGTGCCGTCGCTCATTATTCGGGACGAGCTGGAAAGAGTCGGCTACTTGCCCATGCCCCTGGTGCTGGGGGTAGACGAGCTGGCAGACAAGGAGGAGGACGAGGAGAGAAATCTATGGTCGTCCCGCTATGGTTATGCCAAGTACGGCGAACTCGATAGTTTTTTCAACGTGATTGAGTACAACGAAACGCCAAGTCACGGCATCACGACCGCCCGTTACGACGCCTACTGCCTGCTGCCGAGCAGCATCAAGCAGCCGGATGGGTGCGAGGCCCGTTTCGAATATGACTATCACGCGCTGCAACTCATGCACAGCATCGACGCCAATGACAATGTCGAGGAAGCCCTTTACGAGCCGTCCGGACAACCACTTGCCATCAGTTTTTATGGAACCGAAGACGGCGTGGAGGTCGGTTTTCGCCCCCTCGACGAACACGTACGCCCCGAGGACCATCGTCCTGACCCAGCGATCGACGATCCGAAAGGCGCCCTGCAAAATGCGGCCAGTGTATTGCGCAAAGACCTGTTCAGCTGGATGGGTGAACTTCCCGTTTCCGTCAGGCAGACACCTGACTGGCTGAACACCTGGATCGCACAAGGTGACGTGCTACCCAGCCTGCACGTTCGCGCCAGCGCCCGTCATCGCCTGTCCCGGCTTAAATCCCTGAGCGGACCTGAACAAGCGCTGCTCGATCTGATCGACACCGTTCCTCGCGAACCCGTGCACAGTGTTGTCCTCACCGCCGACCGGTACCACGACGATGATCTGCAGCAAATCCAGATCATTAAAGCCTTCGTGGATGGTTTTGGCCGGCCATTGCAGATCAAACAATTAGTCGAACCCGGCCCTGCTTTTGTGGTGGAAAACGGAGAGCTGGTGATTGAAAACGGCGAACCAAAGGTTGCGCATGCCGATCCGCGCTGGCGCGTCAGCGAACGTGTGGAATACAACAACAAGGGATTGCCCGTGCGGGTGTTTCGCCCGTACTTCGCCAATGGGCACCGCTATATCAATGACCATTCCTTCCGTGAATTCGGCCATCACGATCAGAACTTTTACGACGTGCTCGGTCGCCCGAACAAAGTCATCAACGCCCGAGGGGATGTTGCACTTGAAATCATTCATCCCTGGTACACCACCAGCCTGGACTTTAATGACACCTACGTTGCTCCACCTGAAGGTGAGCTAAAGGCAGGCAAACAATGACAACGACGGTTCATTGGCGCACCCCGAATGTGACGGCCATTGATAGTCGCGGCTTACCGATTCGCCAAGCCGAGTACTTGCGCAAGGTCATCGGCGGACCGCTGGCAACCCTGCTCACTCGCCAGCACTACGACGCCGCCGGGCGCCTGGTCGAGCAATCGGACCCGCGATTGTTCGGGTTCATCCCCAATCTGACTACGGTCTACCACCTTTCCGGTGAGCCGCTCAAAGTCGACTCCGTCGATGCCGGTTGGCGTTTGACGCTGCCCGGCGTGGCCGGGGAAGCGCTTCAACATTGGGACCAACGCGGCAGTCATTGGCGCACCACCTACGACCCTCAGTTACGCCCGATTGCCATCGAGGAAAACGGCCAGCCAAACGTCGAAATCTTTACCTATGCCGACGCCTCGGCCGATCCCGCCCACAACCTGCGCGGCCAGCCGACCGAACAGTTCGACCGCTCCGGCACCTTGAGGCTCGACAGCTACAGCCTGCTGGGGCAACCACTGCGCGAAACCCGAACCCTTGAGGGCGAGCCCTACCGCAGCAGCCGCATTTACAGCCCGCTCGGCACGGGGTTGAGCCAGACCGATGCCGGTGATCACCAGCAGCAATTGCGCTACGACATTGCCGGGCAGCTCAAGCAGGTTCAGCTGCGGATAAAAGGAAGCTTGAACTGGCAGCCAGTTCTGAAACACGCGCAGTACAACGCCAATGGTCAGATCACCGACCAACGCGCCGGCAATGACGTGTTCAGCACCTGGACCTACGATCCCGCCGATGGGCGCCTGTCCAAGCAACGAGCGCAAAAAACCACCGAGCCGGCTCTGCAAAACCTTGAATACTTCTACGACCGTGTCGGCAACATCACCCGCATCCTCGACCACGTCTTCACACCGACGTTTTTCGCCAACCAGCGGGTCGATGGCCACCGCGACTTCACCTACGACTCGCTGTACCGGCTGACCAGCGCCAGCGGCTACGACGACGGTCCACCTTCGGACATCCCGGGCCGGCCGCAGCCAACCGACCCCAACGACCGGCGCAACTACACCCAGACTTACCAGTACGATCACGGCGGTAATCTGATCAAACTCAGCCATGTGCGCGAAGGCGCCAGCCATACTCGCCAGATGTTCATCGACCCGTTCAGCAACCGTGGCGTGCGCTGGGCTGAAGGTGATGCCGATCCGCAATTCGACAGATTGTTCGACCGTCATGGCAACCTGTTGGCGTTGCAGCCGGGGCGAGGTTTGCAATGGAACGCTCGCGATCAACTGGAGTGGGCGACATTGGTCCATCGCGACAACGGCCCCGACGACGCAGAGCATTACCGCTACAGCCAGGGTGCACGGGTCTTCAAGCGCCAAGAAACCCACACATCGGCGACCCGCCATTTCCACGAAGTGCGCTATCTGCCGGGACTGGAAATCCGCACCCGCGACAACGGCGAAGAACTGCACGTGATCACCCTCGTCGGCGGCTTCGACAGCGTCCGTTGTCTGCATTGGGTGACGGGTAAACCGACCGGTATCGACAACGATCAATTGCGCTACACCCTGGACGACCACCTGGGTTCCTGCCTGATGGAACTGGATCAACAGGCGCAACTGATCAGCCACGAAGGCTACTACCCGTTCGGCGCCACGGCGTGGATGGCGGTGCGCTCGCAGATCGAAGTGGCGTACAAGTTCATCCGTTACTCGGGCAAGGAGATGGATGTCAGCGGGTTGTATTACTACGGCGCGCGATACTACGCGCCGTGGTTGCAACGCTGGATCAGCGCCGATCCGGCGGGGGATGTGGATGGCCTGAGTCTCTATGCGTTTGTGGGCAACAATCCGCTGAGCTATTTCGATAATCAAGGCAAAAAAAGAACACCCAGCGAGTTGAAGAATAGAATTGTCAGCGGTTTCCAGTTTCTATCCAGCGTCCATCATGAAATGGACACCTTGGACAAACAGCTCTCTGATCTTTCCCACCCGGCTGCATTCCGGTTGAACATTCTGAAAAACCTTGTCTATCAAATCGCCAACGGCGCTGTTGGCTGGTACACGTCATTCCACGGCGCTGGCGCCGCTGGCGGGGCCATTCCAAAATTCACCAACGCCAATCCGCATTTATCGGGCGGCGTGTTCGGCATGCTTCTGGGCAACAGAGTCGCCGATAAAAGTACCGGCTTGTATGCCCAACTGATGAGCCCCTTGAAACTCGACACCCCCATCGTGCCGGATCCTTCCGCGTTCAGCGCCGACACGCTTAAAGAACGGGCAGGATTGGGCCTGGCGGGAAACTCCAACGAAAATCTGTTTCGCCCTGCGACGGGTGATGAATTTATGGCTAACTCGATTGCACTGGTATCCAGAACGGTCGGGGCCTACATCCCAGGAGTCGGGGAAGCCTTTGCCATGGCGAAAGTGGCCGAAGACGCGAACCGGGCTGAGGAAGGGCTGTTCCAGATAGAGCTGCATGAAATCGAGTCGACGCTTGAGCAGTTGCGCGAAGCGACTGTGGGCGTAGCGGCACAGATCAATGCGGATTTCGCCGAACTGGGCATTAAAGAGTTTTATGACCAAGACCAATTTTATTTGAGGGATCTTGTACTAGGACGCGTGGGCACCGACAAGGCAAGCACGGTTCACCAGGCGAACCTTTCACCTTTCAAAGAGCGCGCGATAGGTGACATTAAGCGTACGCAAGTGACGCTAAAACGATACGGTCGACAGGTGGCAGAAAAAACCGCCAAAAGAGCGGCCTGACTTCGAACGAAACAGGTTGAAGGGAATTGCGATGACTGGCTCCGGGCAGGTGCGCTCTTTTGATGTCAGCGCCAATGACAATAACGGCATGCTACCGCGCGGTGTTGCGTCCCTGCACCACCGTACGCCGACACTGTTCGTCAACGACAGTCGCGGTTTGCCCGTCCGGCAAGTGGATTATTTGCGCAAGGTCGATGGCGGTGTTGTGGAGGGCCTCGTCACTCGCCAGTTGCATGACGCTGCCGGTCGATTGGCCGAGCAATGGGATCCGCGCCTGTTCGCCAGCGCCCCCAAACCCAACCTCGCCACCGTTTACAACCTGACCGGCGAACCACTCAAAGTCGACAGCGTCGATGCCGGCTGGCGTCTGAGCTTGCCGGGGCTGGCCGGTGAAGCGTTGCAACGCTGGGATGCGCGCGGCAGTCATTGGCGCATGACCTACGACAATCAACTGCGCATAGTGGCGGTCGCAGAAAATGCCCAGCCGGACGTCGAAACCTTTACCTACGCCAATGCCTCGGCCAACGCCGCCCACAACCTGCGCGGCCAGATGACCGCGCTGAAGGATCCCTCGGGCACCGTCACGTTCCACAGTTTCGCCCTGCTCGGCCAACCGCTGCGCGAAACCCGCACCCTCGATGCCGAAGCCTTTCTCAGCCACCGAACCTACAGCGCCTGCGGCGCCCTGCTCACGCAAGTCGATGCCGGTGGTCACCGACAGCAATTGCACTACGACCGTGCCCGACAACTGAATCATGTATCTCTGCAGCTGGCTGGCGCCGCCGAGCCGGAAGAGATTCTGCACGAGGCCCATTACAACGCCGCCGGTCAGCTCACCGAGCAACTCGCCGGCAATGGCGTTCTGAGTAGTTGGTTCTACGACCCGGCCGACAGTCGTCTGCTGCGGTTGCTGGCGCAGAAGGATCAGGAAAAACCATTGCAGGATTTTCACTACACCTACGACCCAGTGGGCAATGTTCTGCGCATCGAAGACCACAGTTTGGCCACCGTGCACTTCGCCAACCAGCACATCGATGGCCATCGCCAGTTTATCTACGACTCGTTATACCGCCTGACCGAAAGCCACGGTTTCGAGGGTGACATTCCCCACCTGCAACCGGGGCTGCCGGCACCGATCCGGCCGATCGACCCGGGCCGTCGCTTCAATTACACCGAGCATTACGAATACGACGCCGGCGGCAACCTGACCGAACTGCGGCATGTGCGTGAAGGCCACAACCTCACCCGACAAATGCGCATTGCCCCTCACAGCAATCGCGGTGTGCGCTGGCCAGCAGGCGATCCGGATCCGGTTTTCGACGAGCATTTCGACCCTCACGGCAATCAGCTGTGCCTACAACCCGGCACGCTGCCGCTGGCATGGAACAGCCGCGATCAACTGGCCAGAGTCACCGTGCTCCAGCACAGCAACGGCCTGCCCGATGACGAAGAGACTTACCGCTACAGCCAGGCCGAGCGGGTGTACAAATGCTCGCTGGCTCACACTCCGTCGATCACCCATCGTCGCGAAGTTCGCTACCTGCCAGGCCTGGAAATCCACACCCGCAGCGACGGCCAGCAGTTGCACGTGATCGTGCTGCCGGGCGCCCGCTGCCTGCACTGGGTTAGCGGCCAGCCCGCCGGCGTTGAGGCCGATCAGCTACGCTACAGCCTCGACGATCACCTTGGCTCGTGCTCACTGGAACTCGATCGCCAGGGCGGCGTGATCAGTCTGGAAATCTACTACGCCTTCGGCGGCACCGCGTGGTGGGCGACCCGCTCGGAACTGGAGGCCAGCTATAAAACCGTTCGTTACTCGGGTAAGGAAATGGACGCCAGCGGACTGTACTACTACGGCGCCCGTTACTATGCGCCATGGTTGCAGCGCTGGATCAGCCCTGACCCGGCGGGGGACGTGGATGGGCTGAATCTGTATCGGTTTGTGGCGAACAACCCTTTGCGCTACATCGATCAGCTCGGCACTCAACAGGAGGAAAGCCCAGCCCGACAAAAACTCATCGAGCACGCCGACTTTCTCGACACGACCAACCGCGAACTGAAAAAACTCAATTATCAGCTCTATAACCTCACCCGCACCCGCGACATCTATAAAACGGCGGGCAAAAAACTAGTGTTCAGCGTGGCCAGCTTCGCCGTCACAATCAAGGCCGGGGCATTCGGCGCAGTGCTTGGTGGCGGGGCAGCCAGTTTGACCGGGCCGGCGGCGCCGGTACTGGTTCCCGTAGCCGCAGCGATCACCGGCATCTTTTTTGCGGACGCCGCGAGCAAAGTCATGGAAAAACTGGGCGACGAAACGACCTTGGGTTACACCATCACTCCCGACCCCGTGTCACTCTCCGTCACTCGCCTGAAAGGTAAAGCCTCGACCGAGCCGTTCAGTATCACGGCAGTCGTAAAGAGCTTCAGCCCGGAGTCCTCGGCAGGCTTGACCAAACTAGGGATTGAAACCACCGCCAGGGCCATCGGCAAGAACCTCAAGGTGCCCTACCTGAAACAGGCGTTGGCTTTCGCCCGGCAAGCCTCTCAACTGACAGAAGCGCTCAACGGCGCTTTCGGCCAGGGTGATCTGGATCGGATCAGTGCACAGCTCGACGCATTGGAACGTCATTTCGACAAAGAAAACAGCGTCATACAGCTAGCGTTGCAGACTCTGACAGAGGCCGACGTCAAAGCGGCTTCGGTTCTCTTTGGTGCAGACGGGATGCCAGTGAAGACCTCGCCCCACGACCGCACGACCCTTGAACAAGAAACAACCATCGCGCGCGGCAAGATAAAACATGCCAGAAACTTGATCAGCAGGGTGTCCCAGTATTTAGCGCAGACACAACATGCGGCGTAATCCCTTGGCGCAACGGAGTGTGAAAACGTGGCCTCATCCATTCATCACCGCACGCCGAACATCAAGGGCTATGACCCGCGCCGCTTGCCTGTCAGGCAAGTGGAATACCTACGCACGTTTTCCAGTGATACGCCTGCCGCCCTGAAGACTCGCCAACAACACGATGCAGCCGGGCGCCTAATGGCGCAATGGGATCCGCGCCTGCCCATACCCAACCTCGTGACCGTTTACGGGTTGGGCGGCGTACCCTTGAAAGTCGACAGCGTCGATGCCGGCTGGCGGCTAAGCCTGCCGGGGCTGGCCGGGGAAGAGCTGCGGCATTGGGATCAACGCGGCAGTCATTGGCGCACTACCTATGACCTTCAGTTACGTGTGGTCGCCCTTGAGGAAAATGGTCAGCCAAACGTCGAAACCTTTACTTATGCCGATGCCTCGGCCGATCCCGCACACAACCTGCGCGGCCAGTTGATCGAACAGGTCGATCCGTCGGGCAAACTGAGCCTCGACAGCTATGACCTGCTCGGTCAGCCACTGTTTGATTCCCGCACCTTCCACGATGCCAAGGCCTTCATCAGCCGTCGCACTTTCAGTCCACTGGGCGCGGCGCTGGAGCAGACTGATGCCGGTGGACATCGGCAACAGTCGAGCTACGACCTCGCTGGAAACCTCACCCAGGTGCAATTGCAGCTCAGCGGACACACCGACTGGCAATCGGTATTGGAGGACGCCAGGTACAACGCTGCCGGACAGATCGTCGAGCAGCGAACCGGAAACGGCTTGACCAGCCGCTGGATGTACGATTTGACCGACGGACGCCTGCTCCAGCAAACCGCACAAAAGGATCAGGCGTCGGTTCTTCAGGATTTCGAATATCAATACGACCGGGTGGGCAACATCACCCGCATCCTCGACCACGTCTTCACACCGACGTTTTTCGCCAACCAGCGGGTCGATGGCCACCGCGACTTCACCTACGACTCGCTGTACCGGCTGACCAGCGCCAGCGGCTACGACGACGGTCCACCTTCGGACATCCCGGGCCGGCCGCAGCCAACCGACCCCAACGATCGGCGCAACTACACCCAGACTTACCAGTACGATCACGGCGGTAATCTGATCAAACTCAGCCATGTGCGCGAAGGCGCCAGCCATACTCGCCAGATGTTCATCGACTCGGTCAGCAATCGCGGCGTGCGCTGGACCGAAGGTGATCCCGACCCGCAATTCGACAGATTGTTCGACCGTCATGGCAACCTGTTGGCGTTGCAGCCGGGGCGAGGTTTGCAATGGAACGCTCGCGATCAACTGGAGTGGGCGACATTGGTCCATCGCGACAACGGCCCCGACGACGCAGAGCATTACCGCTACAGCCAGGGTGCACGGGTCTTCAAGCGCCAAGAAACCCACACATCGGCGACCCGCCATTTCCACGAAGTGCGCTATCTGCCGGGACTGGAAATCCGCACCCGCGACAACGGCGAAGAACTGCACGTGATCACCCTCGTCGGCGGCTTCGGCAGCGTCCGTTGTCTGCATTGGGTGACGGGTAAACCGACCGGTATCGACAACGATCAATTGCGCTACACCCTGGACGACCACCTGGGTTCCTGCCTGATGGAACTGGATCAACAGGCGCAACTGATCAGCCACGAAGGCTACTACCCGTTCGGCGCCACGGCGTGGATGGCGGTGCGCTCGCAGATCGAAGTGGCGTACAAGTTCATCCGTTACTCGGGCAAGGAGATGGATGTCAGCGGGTTGTATTACTACGGCGCGCGATACTACGCGCCGTGGTTGCAACGCTGGATCAGCGCCGACCCGGCGGAGGATGTGGATGGGCTGAATCTTTATGCGATGGTGGGGAATAACCCGATTGTCTTTACCGACCCCACCGGCCAGTCTCTCGAAAACTTCATTGATGGTTTTCTGGAAACATCACAGCAACTGGATGAGAGAAAAGTGCGAAGCGCCAAAGGAAGTGCCCGACCAAGTCTGTCTAAGGCTGTTGACAAACATACAGCTATAGTGGGGCTCTCCGAACGCAGGGCAAAGGAAGCCCAAAGACAAATTCTCAACCATCGCTCGGCAAAGGCTTATGGAGCCTCCGCCGCGATCAGAACAGCCCTCCATATTGGAAGCCAGGCGGTCTCCTATGGCGCCGGTATTGCCATCGGTCTGGGAACAACGGCACTGGGTGCCGCCGCCGGCCCGGCAGGCGTAGCGACAGGTGCCGCCTTGGGGATCGTGACAAAAAAAGCAGTAAGCCTGGGTTTGGATTTTGCCTTGGAGCGATCAGGCCTGAGTGCATCGGTCAAATTCAAAGCCGGAAAGTTGGACCCGCAAAGGATCGTTGCCAAAGGTGAATACAAGACCGGGAGTTACAACTCTTACATCACCAATAAATTCAAGGGAATTGTGAACGGGGTCATCGCACTGAACCAAAAGGGCTGGTTAAAGGGAGCCAAAGAAGGCACCAACTTGGGAGCAACCACCGGGATGAAGTTGGCGGGTACAGCAATGTCCAGCGAAATCAGTGCGGGGTTTTCCGGCGCCCTGGGCCTGCCTGAGATAGTGCATGAAGTCATAGGTGCCGCGGCCAAACTCTCCCCAGAGAAAATTGCGAAGGCCGACTCAAATATTAGCCATCTGATCGACACGTTGAATACCAATATGAACAACATTGAGGCGATGTTCGGGGCTGCTGGAGTGAAGGCGATTAATACATACAGCGTCGTCCCCAGCAAATTCTACACCCCCTCCGGCGATACGGTCGAAAGCCTCAGGAAAATGACAAACAGCGCCATCCATGAGCTGAAGTATACCCAGACAATGCTGCACTCTCGGTCGTCCAGATTCACCGCCGTGTAAACAGAGGCCACCGCCGAAGCAGTAACGAACGTGAGCGGCATGTTATGGTGCCCGCCCGAACGCCAACCTGTTTCCCACAGCATGCTGCCGACTTCCCGTACCGTGCGTTTGTCGTTGTATACCTTGTTGATCCTCGCCGGCGCGGCCCTCGCGGCCGGTTTGGCCATCCGTCACGCCGAGCGTCAGGCCTTGGTGGAAGACGCTGCCCGCGCCAATCAACAATTGGCGCTGTACGCGACGTCTCTGCACACCCTGATCGATCGCTACCGCGCCCTGCCCGCCGTGCTGGCGCTGGACCCGCAGTTGCGTTCGGCGCTGGCCGGCCCGGTCAACGCCGAACAGCAAGCGGCACTCAATCTGAAACTGGAAAAAATCAACGGCGCAGCCCAATCCTCGACCCTGGAACTGCTCGATCACACCGGCCTTGCCGTCGCGGCGAGCAACTGGCGCTTGCCCAGCAGTTATGTCGGCCACAATTACGGTTTCCGCCCCTACTTCAGCCAGACCCGCACCCAAGGCACGGGGCGCTTTTATGCCGTCGGCGTGACCAGCGGAATTCCCGGTTACTTCCTGTCCAGCGCGGTCACCGATGACAACGGCCAGTTCCTCGGCGCGATGGTGGTGAAACTCGAGTTTCCGGAACTGGAGCGCGAGTGGCGTCAGGGCAGCGACACCCTGCTGGTCAGTGACGCACGCGGCATTATCTTCATCGCCAACCAGCCGGGCTGGCGCTATCGCTTGTTGAAACCGCTGAGTGACAGCGATCACGCCGAACTCAAGGCTACCCGCCAATACGACAAACAACCGCTCACACCGCTGGAATACCAATCGGTCCGGCGCTTCGACGACAACAGTGATCTGTCGCGGGTCGTGGGGCCTGACGGGACCGCAAATTACCTGTGGGAATCGCTGCCGCTGAGCACTGAAGGCTGGACGTTGCATCTGCTACGCCGCCCGCAAGTCGCGTTCGAAGACAGCCGCAACGCCGGGCTCGCCGCTGCCGGGCTGTGGCTGGCGGTGGTGTTTCTGTTGCTGTTTCTCAATCAGCGCTGGCGTTTGGCCAAGCTGCGCCAGCGCAGTCGCGAAGAGCTCGAACAACTGGTGGAAGAACGCACTCGCGACCTGCGCACCGCTCAAGACGGTCTGGTGCAATCGGCCAAACTCGCCGCACTCGGCCAGATGTCTGCCGCGCTGGCCCATGAAATCAACCAGCCGCTGACCGCCCAGCGCATGCAGCTTGCTACTCTGAGACTGCTGCTCGATCACGGTCGGGTCGATGACGCCTACAAGGCGCTCAAACCGGTGGATGACATGCTGACGCGCATGGCCGCCCTCACCGGTCACCTGAAAACCTTCGCCCGCAAAAGCCCCAGCGGTTTACGCGAACGCCTGGACCTGGCGGCGGTGGTGGACCAATCGTTGCAGCTGCTCGACACACGGTTGCGCGATGAACAGGTGAGCACGGTGCTGCACCTGACGCGCCCGGCGTGGGTGCGTGGCGATGCGATTCGTCTGGAACAGGTGCTGATCAATTTGCTGCGCAATGCCCTGGACGCCCTGCAGGACAAACCCTGCAAACGCCTGGAAATCCGTCTCGAAGCCGACGAACAACTCTGGCGCTTGACGGTCACCGACAACGGTGGCGGCATTGCCGAAGAGCACTTGGCGAACGTGTTTGATCCGTTCTTCACCACCAAACCGGTGGGTGATGGCCTGGGCCTCGGGCTGGCCGTATCCTTTGCCATCGTTCATGAATCGGGTGGACGCCTGAGCGCCGACAATCATGCAAACGGCGCGGTGTTCACCGTGACGTTGCCCATCGACCTGGAGGCGCCTGGCTCATGCTGAATTCCGTGATGGTGGTCGACGACGAAAGCAGTATTCGTAGCGCCGTCGAACAATGGCTGAGCCTCTCGGGGTTCGAGGTGCAGTTGTTCAGCCGCGCCGATGAATGCCTGGCGCAGTTGCCCAAGCATTTCCCCGGCGTGATCCTCAGCGACGTGCGCATGCCCGGCATGACCGGCCTGGAACTGCTGGCCGAGGTTCAGCGCCGCGATGCCGACTTGCCGGTGATTCTGCTGACCGGTCACGGCGATGTGCCGATGGCAGTCGACGCCATGCGCGATGGCGCCTATGACTTCCTCGAAAAACCCTTCAGCCCCGAAACCCTGCTCGGCAGTCTGCGCCGCGCGCTGGACAAGCGGCGGCTGGTGCTGGAAAACCGCGCCTTGCACGAGCAGGCGGACAACCGCGCCAAACTCGATGCGACGCTGCTGGGCGTGTCCCGTGGTTTGCAGACGCTGCGTCGGCAAGTGCTGGACCTGGCGACGCTGCCGGTCAATGTGTTGATTCGCGGTGAAACCGGCAGCGGCAAGGAGTTGGTTGCGCGTTGCCTGCATGACTTCGGGCCACGCGCCGACAAACCGTTTGTGGCGCTCAATTGCGCGGCAATTCCCGAGCAGTTGTTCGAGGCCGAGTTGTTCGGCCATGAGAGCGGCGCGTTCACCGGCGCGTCGGGCAAACGCATCGGCAAGCTCGAATACGCCGATGGCGGCACGCTGTTTCTCGATGAGATCGAAAGCATGCCGCTGGCCCAGCAGGTGAAATTGCTGCGGGTGTTGCAGGAGCAGAAACTGGAGCGGTTGGGCTCGAATCAAAGCATCCGCGTGGATTTGCGAATCATCGCCGCGACCAAACCCGACTTGCTGGACGAAGCCCGGGCCGGACGTTTTCGCGAGGATCTGGCCTATCGGTTGAACGTGGCCGAGTTGCGGCTGCCGCCGTTGCGCGAGCGGCGTGAAGACATTCCATTGTTGTTCGAGTCGTTTGCGCAGAACGCAGCCGAGCGTTTGGGGCGAAGCTTTCCACCGCTGAGTGGTCCGCAGTTGAGCCATCTGCTGAGCCACGACTGGCCGGGGAATGTGCGCGAACTGGCGAACGTTGCCGAACGTCAGGTGTTGGGACTGGGCGAGCCGGAACCGGTGGGAATTGATCCCGGGCAGTCGCTGGCGGCGCAGCAGGAAGCGTTTGAAGCGCATTGTTTGCGTGCGGCGTTAACCCGGCATAAGGGCGATGTGAAAGCGGTGTTGGAAGAGCTGCAGCTGCCGCGCCGGACCTTTAATGAAAAGATGCAGCGGCATGGCCTGACCCGCGAGATGTTCCTGCCCGAATGATCGTTCCCACACAGTGTAGGAACGATCAATAGGCGGAAATCCGCTCACTCACATGTAAACCCTGAGCGACTATCCGCTCAATAAAACGTCCTACCCCCTCTAAACCGGCCCTCCTCCCCTTGGCACACCTCCTGCTATAGCCCAAGCAGGCTGCGTTTCAACGCGCTCCACAAAAACAATTAAATGAAGGATCCGTCATGGATAACTCACAAACCCTGCCTCTTGGGTCGACCGCTTCGCCTGCCAAAGAAAGAACCACTGCCAGTCGCATCAAATCGATCTTCAGCGGCTCTGTCGGCAACATGGTCGAGTGGTACGACTGGTACGTCTACGCCGCGTTCTCCCTCTACTTCGCCAAAGCCTTTTTCCCCAAAGGCGACACCACCGCGCAACTGCTGAACACTGCTGCGATCTTCGCCGTGGGCTTCCTGATGCGCCCGATCGGTGGCTGGTTGATGGGTCTGTACGCGGACCGCGCCGGTCGCAAGAAAGCGCTGATGGCTTCGGTGTACCTGATGTGTTTCGGCTCGCTGCTGATCGCCCTGAGCCCGGGTTATGAAACCATTGGCATCGGCGCGCCGATCCTGCTGATTTTCGCCCGTTTGCTGCAAGGCCTGTCGGTCGGTGGCGAGTACGGCACTTCGGCGACGTACCTCAGCGAGATGGCGACCAAGGAACGTCGCGGCTTCTACTCCAGCTTCCAGTACGTGACCCTTATCTCCGGCCAGCTCATCGCCCTGGCGGTGCTGATCGTCCTGCAAAACGTGCTGACCACCGAAGAGCTGTATGCCTGGGGCTGGCGTATCCCGTTCGCCATCGGCGCGCTGTGTGCCGTGGTCGCGCTGTACCTGCGTCGCGGCATGGAAGAAACCGAGTCGTTCACCAAGAAAGAGAAAGCCAAGGAAAGCGCCATGCGCACCTTGATGCGCCATCCGAAGGAACTGATGACCGTGGTCGGCCTGACCATGGGCGGTACGCTGGCGTTCTACACCTACACCACGTACATGCAGAAATACCTGGTGAACACCGTCGGCATGAGCATCTCCGACTCCACCACTATTTCGGCGGCGACGCTGTTCCTGTTCATGTGCCTGCAACCGATCATTGGCGGGCTCTCGGATAAAGTCGGTCGCCGACCAATCCTGATTGCCTTCGGTGTTCTCGGAACGCTGTTCACCGTGCCGATCCTGACCACCCTGCACACCATCCAGACGTGGTGGGGCGCGTTCTTCCTGATCATGGCGGCGCTGATCATCGTCAGCGGCTACACCTCGATCAACGCGGTGGTCAAAGCCGAACTGTTCCCGACCGAGATTCGTGCACTGGGCGTTGGTTTGCCGTATGCGCTGACCGTGTCGATCTTCGGCGGCACCGCCGAATACATCGCGCTGTGGTTCAAGAGCATCGGCATGGAAACCGGGTACTACTGGTATGTGACTGCGTGTATTGCCGTGTCGTTGCTGGTGTACATCACCATGAAAGACACCCGCAAGCATTCGCGGATCGAGACGGACTAAGTCCGCAATCGACACAAAAAAAGGGGCAGACCTTAGCCGGGTCTGCCCCTTTTCTTTGAATAGTCACAGTCCCCCAGTAGGAGCGAGGCTTGCCCGCGAAGGCGTCGTGTCAGCCAACATCAATGCTGAACTTGAAATCGCCTTCGCGGGCAAGCCTCGCTCCTACAGGGGGTCTCGTCGCTGGAAATAACTAATTCATCCTTACACTATGAACGCCCTCCGCACACCTCCCAGGAATTTACTCCATGGCTGACGATATCCATTTCTACGAACCCGCCAACGGCCACGGTCTGCCGCATGACCCGTTCAACGCGATCGTTGGCCCGCGTCCCATTGGCTGGATTTCCTCTCAGGATGCCAATGGCCGCTTGAACCTGGCGCCTTACAGTTTCTTCAACGCGTTCAACTACATTCCGCCGATCATTGGTTTTTCCAGTGTCGGGCGTAAAGACAGCCTGAACAACATCGAACAGACCGGCGAGTTCGCCTGGAACCTGGCGACCCGTCCGCTGGCCGAACAGATGAACCAGAGCTGTGCCATGGTCGCGCCTGAGGTCAACGAGTTCGAACTGTCCGGGCTGACGCCGGCAGCGTCGAAAATCATTCAGGTGCCACGGGTTGCTGAAAGCCCGGTGTCCTTCGAGTGCAAGGTCACGCAGATCATTCAATTGCAGCGGGCAGACGGCGAAGTGGTGCCGAGCTGGCTGATTCTCGGCGAAGTGGTCGCCGTGCATATCGCCAGGTGGCTATTGAAGGATGGCGTGTACGACACCGCCGCGGCAGAACCGATTCTACGCGGCGGTGGGCCAGCGGATTACTTCCAGCTGGGGCCCGAGGCGTTGTTCAAGATGTATCGGCCGGGGGCGAAAAGGTAATTACCAGATCAGGTCGCCGTCTTCGCCGACGCCTTTGAGGTGTGTCAATTCCAGCGCGGCGGCTTCATCGGCATCTCGGGCAGTTTTGAAGGTTTGCTCTTCGAGCAGCTTATGAAAGCGCGGCGCACCCGACCCACCGATGGCTTTGGTGGCGATTGCGGCGTAATAACCGCCTTCACGAGGTACGACGGCAGATACGGCTTCGAAGGTGTCAAAGGCTTTGCGTGCCATGGCGCGGATCCTGGCTAATTGAAAGTTGAGCCATTAAACCCTCAACCGGCCAGTTTGTGTACCGGTGCCTGCGGGTGACCGAGCGCCTGTCCCACCGAGACATCCTTGAAGGTATGGAAATCCAGGCTGTTGACCACCCGTTCCTGGATCACCTCGGCGAAAATATCCATGGCCGGGCTGTTGAAATACGCCGTCATGGCCTGTTGATTGATCCAGAATCCAGACACCAGCCACAACTCGGGATCGCATTGCGAATGCTGCAGGGCAAAACTCAAGCAACCCGGTGCACTGCGAGACGGCTCGATCAAAGCGCTGAGGCGCGCACCGAGTTCCGCTGAACGCCCCACACGGGCACGGACAAAGGCCATATGACTGACGGGGATCTGCGTAGACATGTTCAACCCTCCCAGGTACTCGAGTGGCAGCCGTGGGACGGGCTGCGACAGGATCCAAGGTTAAGCGCCCGGACGCCGCGCCGTTAGTCGATTCCTGCCGGCTTGTTGCACAATCCTGCGACGCTGCATCCCGCACCTGTAACAACGAGTCAATGCTGTTACAGGACTGAAACACGACTTTCAAGCAAGTTTTCCCGACCATAAGCTGCCAAAGCAGCGCAACGCTTCAACCCCGTGCAGAATCAGGCAAGCTTTTGGCAGGATGTGTCTACCGCGTTGTCTTGCACAAACTTAAGCTCGGCTCATTACCAACGCCTCACCGAGGATGCCCTGCATGTCGTCGCTCGATCAATTTCAAGCCCCGCTGGACGCCGACATGGAGAAACAGCGCACGGAACTGGCCGCCATCATCCGCCGCAACACCCAGGAGGATGGCAGTTATGCCACTGCCGTCGGCTCGCTGTTCATGTCGCGACATAGCCAATCGCATAACTTCGCTCCGGTCCTGGCACAACCGGCGGTGTGCATCATGGCCCAGGGGCGCAAAGAGGTTCGGCTGGCGGATGAATACTTCAATTACGACCCGCTGAATTACCTGGTGGTGTCGGTCTCGATGCCCCTGAGCGGACGTGTTGTGAATGTCTCGCCCGAGGAACCGATCCTCGCCGTTCGGCTGGACATCGACCCGACGGAAATCACAGCGCTGATTGCCGATGCCGGTCCCTTGGGCGTACCGACCCGCCCCACCGGTCGCGGTCTGTATGTCGAACAAATCGACACCGCAATGCTCGACGCCGTGCTGCGACTGGCCCGGTTGCTGGAGACCCCGAAAGACATCGCCATGCTCGCGCCGCTGATTCGTCGGGAGGTCCTCTATCGGTTGTTGCGCAGCAAACAGGGGCATCGGCTGTATGAAATCGCCATCGCCAACAGCCAGAGCCACCGCATCAGCCAGGCGATCAAATGGCTCAACGGCAACTATGAACAGCCGCTGCGCATCGACGATCTGGCGAAGGAAGTGAACTTGAGCGTGTCGACGTTGCATCACCGGTTCAAGGCGATGACGGCGATGAGCCCGTTGCAGTATCAGAAGCAGCTGCGCCTGCAAGAAGCGCGGCGGTTGATGCTGGCGGAAGGGCTGGAGGCTTCGGCGGCGGGGTATCGGGTGGGGTATGAAAGTCCGTCGCAATTCAGCCGGGAGTACAGTCGGTTGTTCGGCGCGCCGCCGCTCCGGGATTTGGCGCGGTTGCGGTTGACCGTGTAGCTGAATTGAAACGCCCCCTGTAGGAGCGAGGCTTGCCCGCGAAGGCGTCGTGTCAGTCAACATCTATCTGAATATGAAATCGCCTTCGCGGGCAAGTCGGATCGCCGCACCGCTCGCTCCTACAGGGTTGGTGGTGTTTTTAGGCGCTGAGTACGCGGCACGCCTCAGCCGGCAACGTCACTGACACCGGATTGCCAATGCTCAACCCAAACCCCTGACACGGCGTACTCAACGCCGTAAACGAAACCCCCGAACACTCCACAGTCGTTTCAATCGTCGCGCCGATATCGCGCACGAACGTCACCTTACCGAGCAACCGATTCCCCGCCGTCGCCTGTGGATGCGACAGCTGCAGGTCTTCAGGGCGAATCAGCATTTTGACTTTCTCCCCCACCACAATGCTGCTGCAGATCGGCACTTGCAGCGCAGCGCCACCCGGCAACCCAATCTTCCCGTTGCCCAGCGCCGTGGCCGGAAAGATGTTGCCCGATCCGATAAAGTCCGCGACGAATTCGTTGGCCGGGTGCCGATAAATCTCAATCGGCGTGCCCACTTGCTGCACCCGATGCTCACCCAGCACCACCACGATATCGGCCATGGTCATGGCTTCACGCTGGTCGTGGGTCACCAGGATGGTGGTGATGTTCAAGCGTTGTTGCAGCTGACGGATTTCCACCTGCATCGACTCGCGCAACTTGGCGTCCAGTGCCGACAGCGGTTCGTCGAGCAGCAGAATTTTCGGGTGATTGGCGATCGCGCGGGCAATTGCCACGCGCTGGCGTTGACCGCCGGAGAGTTTCGACACCGGACGGTCGATCATTTCCTGCAACTGAATCAGTTGCAGCAACTCCACCACTCGCGCCTGCTGATCTGCCTTGCTGACGCCACGCAGTTTCAGCGGATAGGCGATGTTCTCCCCCACCGTCATGTGCGGAAACAGCGCCAGCGATTGAAACACCATGCCGAAATTACGTTGATGCGCCGGGGTGTGGCCGATGTCTTCACCGTCCAGGCGAATCTCGCCGCCGCTCAGGGTTTCGAGCCCTGCAATCATGCGCAGCAAAGTGGTTTTGCCGCAGCCCGAAGGGCCGAGAAAACACACCAGTTTGCCCTCGGGCAAATGCAGGTTTACATCTTTTACCGCGCAGGCCGAGCCGTAATGTTTCTCGACGTTTTCCAGAATCAGACCAGTCATGTTGCACCTCAAGAATCAGAACGAAACGCCACCTTCACCGACCAGCTTCTCCAACGCCCAGATCAGGACGAAGTCGATCAGCACGATCAGCACGGCAAACGAGAAAACGGTAGGGTCGAGCGAAGACACGGTGCGGCTGTACATCCAGATCGGCACGGTCATGACGTCGATGGTGTAGAGGAAGTAGGTCACGGTGAATTCGTTGAACGAGACGATGAACGCCAGCAGCATGCCCGCCAGGATTCCCGACTTCATCAGCGGCACCACCACATCGATAATCGCCCGGGTCGGCGAGGCACCGAGCATCTGCGCGGCCTCTTCGACTTCGCTGCCGATGGACAGCATCGCCGCCGTGCAGTTTTTCACCACGAACGGTAACGCCAGGATCACGTGAGCAATCACCAACCGCGAGGTGGTCATTTGAAACGGCAGGCTGTCGAACACCAGCAGCAACGCTAGCCCCAACACCACCATCGGGAACACCAACGGCAACGACATCAATTGCAGCGCCACGGCTTTACCGCGGAACTCACAACGGGTCAGGGCATAAGCCGCCGGCACTGCGACAATCGTCGCAAACACCATGGTCAGGCACGCGACCATCAGGCTGGTGGTCATGACTTTGCCGAGGCTCAGCACATCGCTGGAATCCGGCGACACGAAGGTGTTCCAGGCAGCCTTGTACCATTGCAGGCTGTAGCTGCTCGGCGGGAAGTCGAGGTTCGACGCACCGCTGAACGACATCACGATCATCGTCAGGATCGGCAACACTGCCAACAGCAGAATGAAGCCCGACAGGATGCCGGCAAACTTGCCGGTCTCGCCGGGCAGCAGCCCATAACGTTTCTTGATCACAGAGCTCATTGCGAAGCCTCCAGCATGCGCCGACGACGGCCAGTGATGTATTCGGACAAGGTCATGATCGCGAGCGTGGTGACAATCAACACCACACCGGCAGCGGACGCGGCGGGCCAGTTCATCAGCGGAGCGATCTGGTCATGGACCATCACGGCCAGCATCGGCACGCGACGGCCACCGAGCAGCAACGGCACCACGAAGCTGCTGGCGTTGTAGGCGAACACCAACGTCGCGCCAGTGATGATCCCCGGCATACTCATCGGCAGCACCACCTGACGGAACACTTGCAAACGGCTGGCGCCCAGCGTGGCGGCGGCTTCTTCATAAGTACGGGCGACCCCGCGCATAGCGCTGGCTATCGGCAGCACGGCCAACGGGAACGCGGTTTGCACCAGGCCCATCAGTACGCCGTTCTGGTTGTACAGAAACATGATCGGTCGCTTGATCAGGCCCAGGCCCATCAGCGCCTGGTTGAGCATCCCGCCCGGGCCGAGAATCACCAGCCAGCCGTAGCTTTGCAGCAGCAGGTTGACCAGCAATGGCAGCAGCACCGCCGCGAGGAAGATCCGCCGTACGAAGGGTGAGGTCAGCCGCGACATGGTGTAGGCCACCGGAATCGCCAGCACCACCGCGATCACCGCGCTGATCAGCGCCAGGCGCAGGGTCAGCAACAAGGATTTGAGGTAATACGGTTCCAGCAATTGGGCATAACTGGCCAGGCTGAACCCGGTCCATTCCGCGCCCTTGGTGCCCACGCTCATGCGCAGGACCAAGAGGCTGGCGACGATCAATACGCCCAGAAACAGCATCGACGGCGAGAGGAAAAACCAGGCACGCGTCGTCGGCGAAACACCCCGTTTGGTGCGCGATGGAGCGGCGCTTACCGGATGAGTCAAAGGTTGGTGTTCCATAGCAAAGGTCTCGTCAATGGAAGATCGTGGCGAGTGCTGCGCACTCGATCGCGGGCAAGCCTCGCTCCTACAGGTATTGCGACGCTCTTGTAGGAGCGAGGCTTGCCCGCGATGAGGTTCGAAGAACCTCCCTGCGATTCAGATCAGGAAGAAAAGATTTCCGTGTAACGACGAATCCATTGGTCATGCACGGAGGCCAGGAAGGCGTTGTCGTGCATGATCGCCTTCTCGGCAATCTGCTCCGGCGTGAGGATGTACGGGCTCTTGCGCGCTTCGGCGGAGATGATCGCCTTGGCGTTGACCGGACCGTTGTAGATGTCCTCAGCCATCTTGCCCTGCACCAGTGGGTCCAGAGAGTGGTTGATGAAGGCGTAGACCAGGTCGGTGTCACCCGGACGATTCTTCGGCATGACCGAGAGCATCAAGTCGGTGTAGAAACCTTCCTTCATGCCGAACGTGGCGCCCAGACCGTAGGCTGGATCGCGGATCTGTTTCGGGAAGAATGCCGGTGCGTACAAGCCACCCATGTCCAGGGAACCGGTGCGGAACAGTTCGGCGATCTGGTTCGGGTTTTCACCCAAGGTCACTACACGGTCCTTGAGCTCGGCGAGTTTCTTGAAGCCCGGTTCGATGTTGTGCTCGTCACCACCGGCCAGTTTGGCGGCGATGATGATCAGGTCCATCGCTTCGGTCCAGTTCGGCGGCGGCAGGAAGATGTTCGGCGACAGGTCGGCGTCCCACAGGGCGGCGTAGCTGTCCGGCGCTTCTTTAACGGTGCGGGTGCTGTAGACCAGACTGTTGCACCAGAGCAGGTAACCGATGCCGTGGCCATTAGCGCCGGTGCGGTATTTCTCCGGTACATCGACCAGGTTGGGGATGCGGTTGAGGTCGGGTTTTTCCAGCAGGTTGGCCGCGGCCAGACCTTCGGCGCCGACGCCGGCCAGGGTGATGATGTCGTACTGCGGACGATCACCAGCGGCCTTGAGTTTGGCGACCATTTCCGAGGTACTGCCGGTGCGGTCAGCAATGACCTTGCAGCCGTACTTGTCCTCGAAGGTTGCCGCGATATTGCGCAGTGCCGCGAGGCCGGTGTCATCGGACCAGGTCAGCAAACGCAAGGTCTTGCCCTGGAAGCGTGTGTCACTGGCGTTGGCCCGGATGAAGGGCATGCTCATGGCCGCCGCAGCTACCGACGCCACGCCCACGGTTTTGATGAATTGACGTCTGTTTAAATCATGCTCGCCCATGAAGGACTCCCTTTGTTTTTTTAAGTATGAGGTTGGTCGCAACCGTTGCATCCGCGCGGTCAGATCGGCTTAAAGTCCCCGGTTTCAAAGGGTTTGAGCTGAAATGACCGCTTCATCCTGAGGTCGTGCAAAACACCTGACTATCGAAAAAAACTCATTGTAGCCATGACGTCAGTGCATGCCTCATCAAGAGGCAGGTACTGACCGTTTTCGAGCCGTCAGAGCGCCCGAATCACGTGTTTGATTTCCTGGAAAGCCTGCAAACCCCACGGCCCCAACTCGCGGCCGATGCTGCTCTGTTTATAACCTCCCCAGGCGGTCTGCGGGAAGATCACTTGCGGCGCGTTGATCCACACAAGCCCCGCCTGCAAAGCGTTAGCGACCCGATCCGCAGCTTCAGCGTCGCGAGTGACGACGCTGGCCACCAGACCGAACTGGCTGTCGTTGGCCAGGGCAATCGCCTCGGCTTCAGAGGCAAAATTGCGCACGCAGATCACCGGCCCGAAGATCTCTTCACACCACAACGCACTGTCCAAGGGCACATCAGTGAAAATCGTCGGCTGCAAAAAATAGCCGCGCGGCAGGTCTGCCGGACGATTGCCGCCGCACATCAGCTTGGCGCCAGCACTCAAACCGCGATCGATGTGGCCGAGCACACGCTGGTATTGCGCCTGATTGACCAGTGCGCCCATCTCCACGTTCGGATCGAACGGGTCGGCCACGCGAATGGCTTCGGTGCGGGCCTTCAAACGAACAAGAAATTCATCCGCCAGTTCATCAGCGACCAGCACACGGCTGGTGGCCGAACACATTTGCCCGGCGTTGAAGAAACCACCGCCACAGGCCACTTCCACGGCCAGTTCGATGTCGGCGTCTTTGAGCACCAGCAGCGAGGATTTACCGCCCAGTTCCAGGCTCACGCCTTTGACGGTTTCCGCCGCGCGTTGCATGACCTGCACGCCGACGGCGTTGCTGCCAGTGAAGGAAATCTTGGCCACGCGCGGGTCGGCCGACAACGGCGCGCCGACGGCCAGGCCGGTGCCGCAGACCAGGTTGAACACACCCTTGGGCAGACTGGCCTCAGCGATGATCGCCGCCAGTTCCAGTTCTGGCAGCGGTGTCACTTCGGACGGCTTGAGCACCACGCAGCAACCGGCGGCCAGGGCCGGGGCGAGTTTCCAGGCGGTGGTGACCATCGGGAAGTTCCACGGCACGATCAGGCCCACTACGCCGCAAGGTTCGCGGCGCACACGAGCGCTGAAATCGTCGGTAGGCAACTCGACATTGCTGTCCTGCCTGGCGTCCAGACCTTCGGCTAAACCGGCGTAATAGTCGAACGTGGCGATCACGTCATCGACGTCGATGGCCGCTTCGAACAGTGGTTTTCCGTTGTTGCTCGACTGCAAGTGCATCAACTGTTCACGACCGGCCTGCACCCCCGCAGCGATTCTGCGCAGGATCGCGCCGCGCTCGGTGCCGGTGGTTTTCGACCATTGCTTGAAGGCGTTGGTCGCGGCAGTAACGGCGTGATCGACCGCGCGCTCATCGCCGCCATTAACGGTGGTCAACAGGGCTTCGGTCGCCGGGTTGATCACCCGCAAATGTTCGTTGCCGGCCGACCATTGGCCATCGATGAACAGACCGTCCAGTGCCGTTGGGAAAGTCATGCGGAAAGTCATTTCGATACCGCCTTCATCCACTGGGTCTGATCGATTTCAATCAGGGTCGGGCCCTGGCGATCGGCGGCGGCACGCAGTGCGCTGCGCAGTTGTTCGACACCGTTGATGGCTTCGGCTGCACAGCCCAGCGCCTTGGCGACACCGATGAAGTCCGGGGTGTAGATGTCCACGCCAACCGGCTCGATGGCGCGGTTGACCATGTATTTCTTGATCTCTTCGTAGCCCTGGTTATTCCACAGCAGGACGATCACCGGGGTGCGCGCTTCCACGGCGCTGGCCAGTTCCGGCAGGGTAAATTGCAGGCCACCGTCGCCGATCAGGCACACCACTGGAGGCCGAACACCCCCTTCGACGCTACCGCCGAGCCAGGCGCCGATCGCCGCCGGCAAGGCATAACCGAGGGTGCCGTAACCGGTGGACGAGTTGAACCAGCGACGCGGACGTTCCGGGTTGAACGTCAGGTTGCCGGTGTACACCGGTTGGGTCGAATCGCCGACGAATACCGCGTCTGGCAGTTCGTGCAGGACGGTTTCCAGGAAGCGGGTCTGGGCCAGGGTCGGAGCGTCCCAGGTGGCGGCCAGTTCGTCTCGCAAGCGTGCGGCACGGACTTGGCCCCAATCGTTACGGCGCTCGGCCAGCGAGTGATGGGACAGTCCGCTCAGCAAGGCTTGAGCCGCGTTGCGCGAGTCGGCCACCAACGCGACCTTTGGCGGGTAATTACGCACGGTCTGGTCAGCGTCGATGTCTACACGCAGCAGCACACCGGGAATCTCGAAACCGCCCGCGAAGGTGATGTCGTAATCGGTCTCGGCCAGCTCGGTGCCGATTGCCAATACCACGTCAGCCTCGGCCACCAGAGCGCGAGTGGCGGCCAGGCTCTGGGTTGAGCCGATCAGCAACAGATGGTTGGATTCGAGCATGCCTTTGGCATTGATGGTCAAGGCCACCGGGGCGTCCAGCAGTTCGGCCAGTTCAGTCAACTCGGCGGCGGCATCGATGGCGCCGCCACCGGCGAGAATCAGTGGGCGCTTGGCACCGGCCAACAGCGCGGTCATGCGGCTGATGGCGCTCGGCGAGGCACCGGCGCGGTCGATGTTCACCGGGAGACTGCTGAGCAGGTCGTCGGCCTCTTCAACCAGCACGTCCAACGGAATTTCAATGTGCACCGGGCGCGGACGACCGGCCTGGAACAGGGCAAAAGCACGGGCCAGCACGCCCGGCAATTCAGCCGCCGACATCAAGGTGTGGGAGAACGCCGCCACGCCGCCGACCAATGCGCTCTGGTTCGGCAGCTCGTGGAGCTTGCCGCGACCGCCGCCCAACTGGCTGCGCGATTGCACGCTGGAGATCACCAGCATCGGGATTGAGTCGGCGTAGGCCTGGCCCATGGCGGTGGTGATGTTGGTCATGCCAGGGCCGGTGATGATGAAGCACACACCCGGCTTGCCGCTGGTGCGAGCGTAACCGTCGGCCATGAAACCGGCGCCCTGTTCGTGACGCGGAGTGACGTGGTTGATGCTCGAACGGGCCAGCCCGCGGTACAGCTCCACGGTGTGAACCCCGGGAATGCCGAACACCTGCTCGACCCCGTAATCTTCGAGTAACTTGACCAATACTTCGCCGCACGTCGCCATGTCTTTGCCCTTCTTGTTCGTTTGAGACGCCGGGCCTGCGCAGTGTTTATGATGCGTGGGCAGGTCCAGGGATGGCCTCATTGGAACGGGCGACACGTAGCCGCAACAATGGATAAAAAGTCATACTAGCCATGTCCTCACGTCATACCTTGGATCCCAATGAAACGACTGCCTCCCCTGCCGGCGCTGCACACTTTTCTGATCACCGCGCAGTGCTGCAACTTCACCCGGGCTGCCGAACAGCTGTACATCACCCAAGGTGCGGTGAGTCGGCAGATCGCCGGGCTGGAAGCACATCTGGGTTATGAACTGTTCATCCGCCAGGCCCGGGGCCTTGACCTGACCGCCGAAGGACAGGAGTGGCTGCCACGGGTGCAGCAGATTTTCGGCTTGATCGACGAGGCGGTGGAGCAGATCGGCGAGAAGCGCGAAACCCTGCAACTCAAGGCCCCGACGTGTGTCATGCGCTGGCTGTTGCCGCGGCTGTTGCAGTGGCAAAGGGAGCGCCCGGACGTGCCGGTGGAATTGACCACCACGGTCAAACACGGCGTGGACTTTCATCGCGAGCAATTCGATGCAGCGGTGATGTACGGTGCACCGCCGGACGGTTCATTGGTGTCCCAACACCTGTTTGATGAACAGCTGACGCCGGTCTGTTCCAAGCCGTTGCTCGACGGGACGGTGCCGCTGCTGACGCCGGAGGATCTGGAGCAGCACATGTTGCTGCACCCGACCCGGGATGAACGAGACTGGAAGGCCTGGCTGGCAACGGCTGATATTCGCCTGAGCAATGTCGGCAAGGGCCAGCATTTCGAAACGCTGGATCTGGCGATGTCGATGGCGTCCCAAGGGACCGGCGTGGCGATCGGGGATTGGTCGTTGATTGGTGATGATTTGAGCGCCGGGCGGCTGGTCATGCCGTTTGACTTGAAGGTGAAGACGGGGTTGGCGTATTACCTGGTTTTCCCCGAGAAACCCGGGCCTTCGCCGAAGTTGAGGGAATTGATGGGGTGGTTGGTGGAGCAGGCTCAGGCGCGTTGAGCCGAACCCTGTAGCAGTTTCGGCTGCGCAGCAGTCGCAAAACCAGACACCTCCGTGTGTCAGAAAAATCGTGGGTATCGGGTTTACGACTGCTTCGCAGCCGAACGCAGGCTGCGCCAGCTGCTACAGGTTTGCGGTGTTGCGGGAATCAGTAGCCCACTGTAAACCGCTGCCGCGAATGTGTCGGTGTTTCCACTTCATCGAGCATTGCAATCGCATAATCAGCAAACGTGATCCCGCTCCGCCCTGCACTGCTCACCAACAAATCATCCTTACCAACCCGAAACGCCCCCGTACGCTCCCCCTCAACAAACTCCGCCGACGGCGACAGGAAGGTCCAGTCCAGCTCCTTTTCCTGACGCAGGTTTTCAAGAAACAAAGCCCCTGCACCCGCCTCAGCCTTGTACGCCTGCGGAAATCCTTCGCTGTCGATGACGCGGGTTCCGTCCGGCAGCAACAGCGAACCGGCACCGCCCACCACCAGCAGACGTTTCACGCCGGCCTTTTTCATTGGACTGACAACGGCGCTGGCAGGAAGCGTCGTGAAGTGCGCGGCGCTGATCACCACGTCATGGCCAGCGACTGCCGCTTGCAAGGCTTCGGCGTCGAGCGCATCAACATTTTTGCTGACCACTCCGGCACGCTGGCCGATCTTCGAGGTGTCGCGGGCGATGGCCGTAACGCTGTGACCACGACGCAGCGCTTCTTCCAGCAGTTGGCTGCCGGCACGACCGGTGGCACCAATGATTGCGATCTTGCTCATGACGTTCTCCAGTGTGGATCAGTGTGAGTGGGTGAATCGGGTTACCACTTCATCTCGCCCTTGGCGACTTTGGCGCTCAGTTCCAGAGAGCTTTCTTCACCCAGTGTCGGGTAGCGTTTTTTCATCGCGGCGATCAGCGCGGCGGCGTCTTTTGCCTTGGCGGTTTCTTCGTCGAAAGCCTTGATGTAATCGGCGGTGAACTGCACAGCGGCCAGCGAACGGACGCTCTCACCCAGGTAATGACCCGGCACGATGGTTGTCGGCTTCAAGGTTTCGATGGCGTGCAGCGTCGTCAGCCAATCGGCATGGGATTGCGGCGTCTGGGTATCGGCCATCCACACGTGAATGTTTTCTGCGACGACAACGCCACCGACCACAGCCTTGATCGACGGAATCCAGACAAAGGTGCGATCCGGTTGCTTGCCATCAAGACCCACCACCTGCAGTTTCTGCCCTTCGAGCATCAGGCTGTCGCCCTTGAGTGCATCCGGCACGATGGTTTTGGCCGGTACGTCGGTGCCCATTTTCGGGCCCCAGAACGCCAGTTTGCCGTCGACGGTTTTTTTGATGTGATCCACGGTCGGCTGCGAGGCGAGCACTTTGGCTTTGGGGAATGCGGCGGTCAGGGTGTCGAGGCCGAAGTAGTAATCCGGGTCGCCGTGGCTGATGTAGATGGTGGTCAGTTGCTTGCCGCTGGCGCGGATTTTTTCGACCACGTGCTCGGCCTGGGATTTGCCGAATTGTGCATCCACCAAAATCGCGTCTTTCTCGCCGCTGACCAACACCGAGGTCACCGGGAAGATCGCCTTGTCGCCCGGGTTGTAGACATCCAGGGTCAGGGTCGATGCCGCCGCTGCGTGGGCGGCGAAACCGAGGGTGGCGGTGGCCAGCAAAATACGTTTAAGCGAGGTGAAGCCGATCATCTGTTGCTCCGTTGTCCGAATGCCATGCTTGGCGATGGGACAGAGCTTAGTTGCATGACTCAGTACAAAAAATGCGATGCTGCGACATAGTTTGTTTCTGAAAGTGGGCAAATGATGGATCGTCTACAAGCAATGCGGGTGTTCGTCACGGTGGTTGACCTCGGCAGCCAGTCGGCCGCCGCCGATCATCTGGACCTGTCACGGCCAGTGGTTTCGCGCTATCTCGCGGAGCTGGAGGATTGGGTCGGCGCACGCCTGATGCACCGCACTACGCGCAAATTGAGTCTGACCGCCGCCGGCAGTGAAGTCCTGCCCCGTTGTCGGCAGATGCTCGACCTGTCCACGGACATGCAAGCCGCCGTCAGCGAACCGGACGATGCGCCGCGCGGCGTGTTGCGAATCAGCGTCAGCACGTCGTTCGGTCAGGCACAACTGGCGGATGCCATGGCCGCTTACGTCAAACGTTACCCCGGCGTCAGCATCGACCTGCAGATGCTCGACCGCACGGTGAACCTGGTGGATGAGCGCATTGATCTGGCGATTCGCACCAGCAACGACCTGGACCCGAACCTGATCGCGCGGCGGCTGACGGTCTGCCGCTCGGTGATCTGCGCCTCCCCCGCTTACCTGCTCGAGCACCCGACGCCACTGCGGGTCGAGGACCTCAGCCAGCACAATTGCCTGACTCACTCCTACTTCGGCAAAAGCCTCTGGCATTTCGAGGAGGACGGTGAGCAGGTGTCAGTGCCGGTGCAGGGCAACATCAGCGCCAACGAAGCCAGCACGCTATTGCGCGCGACGATGGCCGGCGCCGGGGTGGCGATGCTGCCCAGTTATCAGGCCGGTGTGCCTATCCACAGCGGCGAATTGATCCGCCTGCTGCCCCACGCCGAACCTCGGCAAATGAATGTCTACGCGGTGTATGCCTCACGCAAACACATGCCGGCGACACTGCGCAGCATGCTGGATTTTCTGGTGCTCAGATTTCCGGAAGAGCCGGCGTGGGATGTGGGGCTTTAAGGAGAGATCGTTCCCACGCTCTGCGTGGGAATGCCTCAACGGACGCTCCGCGTTCGGCTTCAGATGGGACGCGGAGCGTCCCGGGCTGCATTCCCACGCGGAGCGTGGGAACGATCAATCGGGCATACAGGGCCCGACTGGCTGGCAACTCACTGGCGCTGACCTATGCTGAAAGCAGTACCGAAGGGTATTCGTTCAGAGGTCAACGCCATGAACATCAAAACAAGAAGATACCTCGCCATTTTCATCACCTGCGCGGCCACGCTCGCGCTGTATGGCACCGCAGCCTGGCGCGTCGAGCAGTTGCGACAACTGCCCCGTGAATACGCGAGCTGCAACTTCGAGCGCTGCATTCCCCACAACGCGACCCTCAACGCCCTCCGGTAACGAAGGAGATCAGGCCTTGTTGTCCTGATCGGCCTTCAAACGGTCGCGAAATGCCTTGGGCGAGATCCCCACTCGACGCCGGAACAGGCGCGTGAAGTTGGTCGGATCAGAGAACCCCAACACGTCGGACATCTCATAAATGGTCATGCTGGTATAGGTCAGCAAGCGCTTGGCCTCCAGCAACTGACGCTCGTGCATGATCTGCAACGCCGGTTGTCCCGCCAGCTCTCGGCAGGTGCCGTTGAGGTGGGACACGGAAATCCCCAGCCGATGGGCCAAGTCCTCGACCTTGACGTGTTGGCGATAGGTCTCTTCCACCAGTTGGATAAAACCGTTGAGGTATTCCCGGGCACGCTGCGGACGCTGGCTGGCGTTGCGGCGGGAAATCACCTGGCGGCTGACCCACACCATGATCACGCCGACCAGCGAATGCATGAGCATTTCGCGAGCTGGTTGGTGGCCGGTGTATTCGTCTTGCAGCGCTGAAAACACGCTGT
This sequence comes from Pseudomonas sp. MDT1-16, assembly GCF_054898115.1. Classification (NCBI taxonomy): domain Bacteria; kingdom Pseudomonadati; phylum Pseudomonadota; class Gammaproteobacteria; order Pseudomonadales; family Pseudomonadaceae; genus Pseudomonas; species Pseudomonas sp. MDT1-16. The sequence goes on along the minus strand of NZ_CM142717.1, from coordinate 1,576,496 downwards.
TGAGGTATTCGCCTTCCTTGCCCGCGAGATAACTTTCGGCCTGCGCCAGGGCGTTCACAGCATTGCCCAGTTGCGCCTGAAGATGGGCGACCAGCGGCGCGGCAAGGGTCACCACAAACCCTTCGACGTCCTCGGAAAACCGATAGCCATGCACCGATAACGGCGGCAAAACCAGGATCGCCGGTTCGGTCAATTGCGTACGTTTGCCTTCGATTTCAAGCTCTGCCTGACCTTTGAATACGAAGAGCAACTGACACAAATCGGCGTGGCGGTGGGGTTTGATTTCCCATTGATGTTCGCGGCTGTGTTTGGAAATGGTTTCACAGTGCAGCAAGTCCGGGGTTGGCCAATCCAGGCTTTCACCGTAGAGCTTGAACACTGGAATCGAAGGTAGGTCAGGCTTGTTCATCACTTCAATCCAGGCCTCGGGGGTAGCGGGCGATAATCGCACCGATTGGCAGAATGTACAGGTATCGGCTCAGTTTTCCCCTTCAATTGACAGACTCTCGGGGGAAAAATGCAAGCACTCGATCCATAAAAATAATTCACCGGGCATGGTCGCGTGGCACTTGCGAGTCTTGAAAACAATGAAAACGCTGAAAACCCAAGTCGCCATCATTGGCGCTGGCCCCTGAGGTCACCCCCAACCTCATGGCCGCTCGTCGGGAGGCGCGGTGGGTGTGGCGTTGATGTCAGCACTGCTGCTGGCGTTGTTGCAGGACTCAAATTTCGCCCACTTGGCAGGCTCTTCGATGATTGCCGAGGGCAGTTCGGGGAATGTGCTGCTAGACGGCTTGAACGCCGCGCCGGGGGATGCGCAGAACGCCTTGCGCGCCGAACTGCTGATGACCTTCCGGCATTTGTTGATGGTCAGCGCGGCGGTGTCGCTGCTGGGGCTGGCGGCAGCGATTGCGATGCCGAACAGGGTGTTGCGTGGGCGGGAAGATAAGGTTCGCTGATCTCTGATACCGATCGTTCCCACGCTCTGCGTGGGAATGCAGCCCGGGATGCTCCGCGTCCCTGCCGAAGCGGACGCAGAGCGTCCATTGAGGCATTCCCACGCAGAGCGTGGGAACGATCAACAGCTGCTACCCACGCCGGTTGAGGCTCACTGCCTTGCGCGCAGCTGCTGCTGCAGATTCTGGATCTGCGCTTGAAGGGTGTTGATGTTGCGGGTGACCTGGCCACGGAAGGCGTCGAATTCGGCGGTGTTGGTCGCCCCTTGGGCAGGGGCCGGGCGATTGTCCTGTTCGCTTTTGAGCACAATGACTTCCTGCTCCAGACGCTCGATGGCAGCGCTCGGGTTGCCTTGCTTCTTCAGCGCGACGATGTCGGCGCCGAGGCTTTTCAGCTGTGCGTCGAATTTGTCTGTGTCCGCCGGCGCGCTTTTCAGCACGGCCACATCGCTGTTCAAGACTTTGACCTGAGCCTGTAATTGAATGGTGGCGGTCTGTTGCTCAGTGGTCTGAGCGGTCATCTGCGCCAAGCGTTTGTCCAGCTCGGTGCTCTGAGCGGTCATCTGCGCCAGGCGCTTGTCCAGCTCCGAAGTCTGGCCGGCAACGCCTTGCTGTTGTTTGCTCTGATCCTGAAGTTTGCTTTCCAGCTGCTTGATTTGCAGCTTCAAGGCTTCGCTGTCGCTGCTGACGTTGGTCTGGCTGGCTACAACCTTGCCGGAAATGTCCTGCAAGCGCCCCGCCGCATCCTCACTGATACGCGCGAAACTTTCCTGGGTCGCCACCAATTGCTGTTCCATCAGCGAGAGCTGCTGAAAGCTCCACCAGGCAAGACCTGCAAAAGCAAAGAACAAGGCACCCACCAATGCCCACAGCGGGCCGGTGCTCGCGCTTTTGACGTTGACTACTGGCGCGGTCCGCGAATGCACGGAGGTGCGAGCGGTGGTCGGAAAATCATCGTCGTCGAGGCTTTTGGCACGCAGGCTCGGTACATCGTCGAAGTCGTCGTTGGCATCGTTACGCATGGACATTGAGTCAACCTTTGTGGAACGCGGTGATGGCTTGATGCGGCGCAGTATAACCCCCACTGCCGCATCGATTGACCCTGAACCCCGAACTCGGTTCAGTGTTGCCGCTCGTAACCCTGAGTCAGTGAATGTCCTGGGCCTTCCACCAGCCACAGAATTCATCGAGGGCGGTCCAGAGACTGACTTTGGGATCGTAGTCCAGATATTGCTGGGCGCGGCTGATGTCCAGGGTGAAATTTTTGTTCATGACCTGCATGCCCAGGCGCGACAGGGTCGGTTCGGGACGACCCGGCCACACCTTGCACACCCCCTCGTTGAGCGCCGCCACGGCGTAGGCCAAACCGTAGGAACGGTATCGGGTGACCTGTGGGACTTCCATCTTGCGCATCACGTAATTGACCACGTCCCACAGCGGAACCGGCGCGCCGTTGCTGATGTTGTAGGCCTTGCCCAAGGCCGAACCGCTGGCCAGCAAACTGCTGAGCAACGCTTCATTGAGGTTCTGCACGCTGGTGAAATCGACCTTGTTCAGGCCGTTGCCGATGATGGCGAGCCGTCCCTTGCGCTGCATTTTCAGCAATCTCGGGAAGATGCTCATGTCGCCGGCCCCTGTCACGAAACGCGGGCGCAGGGCAAGGGTTTCGAGGCCGAACTCCTGAGCGCCGAAAACCTTTTGCTCAGCCAGGTACTTGGTGGCGGCGTAGGGATGTTTGAAGCGCTTGGGCACCTGTTCTTCGGTCAGGCCCAGGTGATCGCGACCATCAAAGTAAATCGACGGCGACGACACGTGCACCAGTCGTCGAACCCGCTGTTTCAGGCAGGCCTCGACCACGTTTTCCGTGACCTGCACGTTGCCTTGATGAAAGTCCTGATAACGCCCCCACAAGCCGACCGCGCCGGCGCAATGCACCACGGCTTCGACGTCTGAGCACAGGTCGCGCGCCAGTTCCGGCTCGCTCAAGTCGCCCTGGATGAACTCGGCGCCACGGCGCACCAGATGCTCCACACTTTCGGCCCGGCGACCGTTGACCCGCACGTCCAGGCCTTGCTCCAGGGCGAAACGCGCAAAGCGCCCGCCGATGAAGCCGCTTGCGCCGGTGACCAGAATCTTCATGAATTGCTCCGAATATTTCGTTTTGCGTTTTGCATATAGCGTAGGGCGTGAGGACTTGACGCTGCCCATCAGTCCAACGGCACCAGCCATTGCTTTGACGAGCGCACCAACTGATCGGTCAGTAACCCCAGTAACTGACCGCCATTGCGCCAATGATGCCAGTACAGCGGCACATCGATCGGCTTATCTGGCAGAAGCTCCACCAATACGCCGCGCTCCAGTTGCTCGCGCACCTGCAGTTCAGGCACCAGGCCCCAACCGAGTCCCGCTTCTATGAGACGGATGAAGCCTTCGGACGAGGGGCATAGATGGTGTTCGAATCCGCCATCGACGCCAAGGGACGCGAGGTAGCGATGCTGTAGGAAATCGTCCGGGCCAAAGACCAGCGCTGGCGTTTTCGACAACTGATCAGCGCGCACGCCTTCAGGAAAATGCCGGGCAATGAACGCCGGACTGGCCAACGCACGGTAGCGCATGGCCCCCAGCAAAACGCTTCTCGCGCCAGCCACCGGTCGCTCACTGGCGCAGACGCACGCCGCAACTTCACCGGCGCGCATGCGTTTGAGGCCGACGGTCTGGTCTTCGACCACCAGATCGAGCAGCAGATGCTGCTGCGCGCAAAAATCCGCGACCGCCACGGCCCACCACGTGGCGAGGCTGTCGGCATTCAAAGCGATGCGCAGGCGTTCGGGCAAGCCTTCTTCGTCGAGTGCCGGCACCAGGGTTTGCAAGTCACGTTCAAGCAAACGCACCTGCTGCACATGGTTGAGCAGTCGTCGGCCGATTTCGGTGGGCGCCGGCGGTGTAACGCGCACCAGAACCGGTTGACCGACCCGCGCCTCGAGCAATTTGATGCGTTGAGAGATCGCCGACTGGGACAAACCCAACACCTGCGCAGCACGTTCGAAACCGGCCTGCTCAACCACCGCAGCCAAGGCAGAAAGCAATTTATAGTCGAACATCAGTTTTCCTAATGAGCGATCAGCATGATTGGTTTTTCTTATACAGCGTTGCACCGGAGAATGGCCAGCAAGAACTCTTGAACAAGGATCATCGACATGGCTGGCGAAACTTCATTGGCAACCCTGCTGCGCAGCATGAGCCCGCAACTTAACGTCGGCGAATACGTGTTCTGCACCCTGCGCGACGGCAAGTTGCCCGCGGGCCTTGAGATCGTCGGCAGTTTCCGCGAGCAGGAAGGTCTGACAGTGATTCTGGAACGTTCCCACGCCGAGAAGGCCGGTTTCAGTTTCGATTACATCGCGGCCTGGATCACCTTGAACGTGCACTCGGCCCTCGAAGCCGTCGGCCTGACCGCCGCGTTCGCCACGGCATTAGGCCAGGCCGGCATCAGTTGCAACGTGATTGCCGGCTATTACCACGACCATTTATTCGTCGGCCAGGCCGATGCCGAACGCGCCCTGCACGTGCTGCGGGATCTGGCGGCCAACGCGGAGTAAACATCTTATGTGGCAAAGCTATGTGAACGGCCTGCTGGTGGCCGCGGGGCTGATCATGGCGATCGGTACTCAGAATGCGTTTGTGTTGGCTCAGAGCCTCAGGCGCGAACATCACCTGCCCGTGGCGGCGCTGTGCGTCACCTGCGATGCACTGCTGGTGGCCGCCGGGGTATTCGGCCTGGCGACGGTGCTGGCGCAAAACCCGACGTTGCTGGCGGTCGCCCGTTGGGGTGGCGCGGCGTTTCTGATTTGGTATGGCAGCCTGGCGTTGCGTCGGGCCTGCTCGAAACAGAGCCTGCAACAAGGTGAAAACCAGACTGTGCGCTCGTTGCGCGCGGTGATGCTCAGCGCGCTGGCCGTGACGTTCCTCAACCCGCACGTTTATTTGGATACCGTGTTGCTGATCGGCTCCCTCGGCGCGCAACAAACAGAGCCCGGCGCTTATGTGGTGGGCGCCGCGAGTGCGTCGTTGTTGTGGTTTTTCACCTTGGCATTAGGCGCCGCATGGTTGGCGCCATGGCTGGCCCGGCCAAGCACCTGGCGGATTCTCGATCTGTTGGTAGCGGTGATGATGTTTGCAGTGGCCTTTCAATTAATCGCTGGCTGATTATTCCAAAAGCCTCTGGAACCTCTATTCCACACAGTTGTTGCGTGGTTATGCCGCACCCCCGGTGCTATGATCCGAACCCGGCGCCGCAAAGAGTACAAACTCCCCGGCGCTTGTCTGGCCGCCCGTGATCGGCCTTGCGCTCACCGCAACTGACCTGATTAGGAGAATCATCATGGCTTTCGAATTGCCGCCGCTGCCTTACGCACACGATGCCCTGCAGCCGCACATTTCCAAGGAAACTCTGGAATTTCACCACGACAAGCACCACAACACCTACGTCGTGAACCTGAACAACCTGGTGCCAGGCACCGAGTTCGAAGGCAAGACCCTGGAAGAAATCGTCAAGTCTTCCTCGGGCGGCATCTTCAACAACGCCGCTCAGGTCTGGAACCACACTTTCTACTGGAACTGCCTGGCGCCAAACGCCGGCGGTCAACCAACCGGCGCACTTGGCGACGCCATCAACGCAGCCTTCGGTTCGTTCGACAAGTTCAAGGAAGAGTTCAGCAAGACGTCCATCGGCACCTTCGGTTCCGGTTGGGGCTGGCTGGTGAAAAAGGCTGACGGTTCCCTGGCCCTGGCCAGCACCATCGGTGCCGGCAACCCGCTGACCAACGGCGACACCCCGCTGCTGACCTGCGACGTCTGGGAACACGCTTACTACATCGACTACCGCAACCTTCGTCCAAAATACGTCGAAGCGTTCTGGAACCTGGTCAACTGGAAATTCGTGGCTGAGCAGTTCGAAGGTAAAACCTTCACCGCTTAAGATCGACGCCAGTCAAAAAACCCGGCTTTTGCCGGGTTTTTTTTTGGGCCAGGAAAAGTCTTGCGGCGGCAGTTGGACCACCTTCGCGAGCAGGCTCGCTCCCACAAGGACACCACTGCACCTGTGGGAGCGGGCTTGCTCGCGAAGAACGATGACGCGGTAGAACTGACTGAACGACTATTCCTGCGGGTCGACGATATCCAGCGCCCGATTAACGGCTAAGTCCGCCAACATGACGATCTGCGCAATGGCCAACGCGGTACTGCGCTGGGAGCCGCTCAGGTAGGTGGCGAAATCGCTGGCCAGAACACTTGCCGAGGCCAATGACTCACAGGCGTGGGCCAGGAGGGATTCGGTGTTCATGTCCGGGGAGATCAGGAACATGGGGCTGGGGTTGTAGGGTTTGGAGCTGTTGAAGGGGGGATCGGGGATTAATTTATCCAAGGGAATGCCTATGACGTTGGGTGCCATTCCCTCGCCGTTTCTCACGCGACGAAGAGGTGGCAGCTATGTGCGAGGTGAGAAACCGGTCATAGACACCCGGCCAGACCGAAGTCTGCCCGCACACAGCCGCCATAACGCATATGCAGCAGATAAGCTGGCGGCAATTATGCGGATACTGGCGATGGATGACTATGACTTGCCGGGTTCTCACACCCGATCGCTGAGTTTTCAGCGACACCCAAAAGGTTATTGAACCCGCTTCCTACGGGCAACCTGAAAACCTCGTGGGAAAGGTCTGGTTTTTTTACCGCTGTTTAAACGGACGCATCCGTTGCCTGTGCGGCCGCTATCGCGAGCAAGCTCGCTCCCACATTCAAAACGTGTACATCAGCAGAAACCAGAGCAATTTCCCACGATGAAACCAGCCTTCAGCCCCTTGCCCCAACGCCACAGCCGTCTAACATCAATCAAACGGAAAATATGTCCACATCCCCCTCAAGTTGAAGGACTCAACAACCGACACAGTACAACTAGCGCAAATACTCCATACGACAGCATTTCGGCCAAGCTACAGGCAAAACCCTATGTGATTGATTGTCCCTTTGACTGACATCACCGGATTGCCAATACTCATGGCAACTTGACGCTACCCGCACGGAACAAGGAATGACTCTTTGAAGCTGGAACTCAAGAACAGCTTGTCGGTGAAGTTGCTCCGGGTCGTGCTCCTGTCGGCATTGATCGTCGGCGTGGTCTTGAGCTGCGCTCAGATCGTTTTCGATGCCTATAAAACACGCCAGGCCGTGGCCAGCGATGCCCAACGCATCCTCGACATGTTCCGCGACCCCTCGACCCAGGCCGTCTACAGCCTGGACCGCGAGATGGGCATGCAGGTTATCGAAGGCCTGTTTCAGGACGACGCAGTGCGCAAGGCCTCCATTGGCCATCCCAACGAGGCCATGCTCGCGCAAAAGTCTCGCGAGTTGCAGCATTCCGGCAGTCGCTGGCTGACCGACCTGATCCTCGGCAAGGAACGCACCTTCACCACCCAACTGGTGGGTCGCGGCCCTTACAGCGAGTATTACGGCGACCTGAGCATTACGCTCGACACCGCCACCTACGGCCAGGGTTTCATCGTCAGTTCGGTGATCATTTTCATTTCCGGCGTATTGCGTGCCATGGCCATGGGGCTGGTGCTGTACCTGGTCTATCACTGGCTGCTGACCAAACCGCTGTCGCGAATCATCGAGCACCTCACGGAAATCAATCCGGACCGCCCCAGCGAACACAAAATCCCGCTGCTCAAGGGGCATGAAAAGAACGAATTGGGGATCTGGATCAGCACCGCCAACCAGTTGCTCGAGTCCATCGAGCGCAACACCCATTTGCGCCACGAAGCGGAAAACAGCCTACTTCGCATGGCCCAGTACGACTTCCTTACCGGTCTGCCGAACCGCCAGCAATTGCAGCAGCAACTGGACAAAATTCTGGTAGACGCCGGCAAGTTGCAACGTCGGGTCGCGGTATTGGTGGTCGGCCTGGACGATTTCAAAGGCATCAACGAACAATTCAGCTACCAGACCGGCGACCAACTGCTGCTGGCCCTCGCCGATCGCCTGCGAGCTCACAGCGGACGCCTCGGCGCCCTCGCCCGCCTTGGTGGCGACCAGTTCGCCCTGGTTCAGGCCGATATCGAACAACCCTACGAAGCGGCCGAACTGGCCCAAAGCATTCTCGATGACCTGGAAGCGGCGTTCGCCCTCGACCATCAAGAGATTCGCCTGCGCGCCACCATCGGCATCACCCTGTTCCCCGAGGACGGTGACAGCACCGAAAAACTGCTGCAAAAAGCCGAGCAGACCATGACCCTGGCCAAGACTCGCTCGCGCAACCGTTATCAGTTCTATATCGCCAGCGTCGACACCGAGATGCGCCGACGTCGCGAGCTGGAAAAAGACCTGCGCGACGCCTTGGCCCGTAACCAGTTGTACCTCGTCTACCAGCCGCAGATCAGCTATCGCGATCACCGAGTGGTGGGTGTCGAGGCGTTGATTCGCTGGCAGCATCCCGAGCACGGGCTGGTTCCGCCAGACTTGTTCATCCCCCTGGCCGAGCAGAACGGCACCATCATCGCCATCGGTGAATGGGTGCTGGATCAGGCGTGCAAGCAATTGCGCGACTGGCATGACCAGGGTTTTGTCGACCTGCGCATGGCGGTAAACCTGTCCACGGTGCAACTGCACCACGCCGAGTTGCCACGGGTGGTCAACAACCTGCTGCAGATGTACCGCCTGCCGCCCCGCAGCCTGGAGCTGGAAGTCACCGAAACCGGCCTGATGGAAGACATCAGCACGGCTGCCCAGCACCTGCTCAGCCTGCGCCGCTCCGGTGCGCTGATCGCGATCGACGACTTCGGCACCGGTTACTCGTCATTGAGCTATCTGAAAAGCCTGCCGCTGGACAAGATCAAGATCGACAAGAGCTTCGTTCAGGATCTGCTCGATGACGACGACGATGCGACCATCGTTCGGGCCATCATCCAGCTGGGCAAGAGCCTGGGCATGCAGGTGATTGCCGAAGGCGTGGAAACCGCCGAGCAAGAGGCCTACATCATCTCCGAAGGCTGTCACGAAGGTCAGGGCTATCTCTACAGCAAACCGCTGCCGGCGCGGGAATTGAGCGCGTATCTGAAACAGGCTCAGCGCAGTAACGCGGCTATTTTGTAAACATCACAAGATCGCAGCCTCGTTTCACTCTGTAGCAGCTGTCGAGTGAAACGAGGCTGCGATCTCTTGATCTACGACACAAACCCCGCGTGAATAAGAAATATTTCCAAGCACAACCCTTTACACATAATGCGAAAGATTTGCATTATGTCGCAGCTTTGCGCGCTTGCTGCGCCATTCCACCCCCTCTCGAAGCAGGATGTTCGCCATGATTCGTATGCCTCTGGCTACCGCCAGTCTGTTGGCCATCGCTATTTCCCTCGCCGGTTGTGGCGAAGGCAAAGACAAAGCTGTCGCTGCGCAGGCGCCGACTCCGGCGGCCAGCACCTCAGCCCCGGCCGCCGCACCTGCCGCTGCCGGTAAAGTCGACGAAGCAGCCGCCAAAGCCGTTGTCGCGCATTACGCCGACATCGTCTTCGCCGTTTACAGCGATGCCGAATCCACCGCGAAGACCCTGCAAACCGCCGTCGACGCCTTCCTCGCCAAGCCGAACGCCGACACCCTGAAAGCTGCCAAGGCTGCCTGGGTCGCTGCCCGCGTGCCTTACCTGCAGAGCGAAGTGTTCCGCTTCGGCAACACCATCATCGACGACTGGGAAGGTCAGGTGAACGCCTGGCCACTGGACGAAGGCCTGATCGACTACGTCGACAAATCCTACGAGCACGCACTGGGTAACCCGGGCGCCACGGCCAATATCATCGCCAACACTCAAGTTCAGGTCGGCGAAGACAAGGTCGACGTGAAAGACATCACCCCGGCAAAACTCGCCAGTCTGAACGAGCTGGGTGGTTCCGAGGCCAACGTTGCCACCGGCTACCACGCCATCGAATTCCTGCTTTGGGGCCAGGACCTGAACGGCACCGGCCCTGGCGCCGGCAACCGTCCAGCGTCCGACTACCTGGAAGGCAAAGGCGCAACCGGCGGTCATAACGATCGTCGTCGCGCCTACCTGAAGTCCGTGACCCAACTGTTGGTCAGCGACCTGGAAGAAATGGTCGGTAACTGGAAGCCGAACGTGGCCGACAACTACCGCGCCACCCTGGAAGCCGAGCCTGCCGAAAGCGGCCTGCGCAAAATGCTGTTCGGCATGGGCAGCCTGTCCCTGGGCGAACTGGCGGGCGAGCGCATGAAGGTTTCCCTGGAAGCCAACTCCCCGGAAGACGAACACGACTGCTTCAGCGACAACACCCACAACTCGCAGTTCTACGATGCCAAAGGCATTCGTAATGTGTACCTGGGCGAGTACACCCGCGTCGACGGCACCAAAATGACCGGCGCCAGCCTGTCGTCCCTGGTAGCCAAGGCTGACTCGGCTGCCGACACCGCGCTGAAAGCCGACCTGGCTGCGACCGAAGCGAAGATGCAGGTTATCGTCGATCATGCCAACAAGGGTGAGCACTACGACCAGCTGATCGCTGCCGGCAACACTGCTGGCAACCAGATCGTACGCGACGCTATCGCTTCCCTGGTCAAGCAGACCGGTTCGATCGAAGCCGCCGCTGGCAAACTGGGCATCAGCGACCTGAACCCGGACAACGCTGATCACGAGTTCTGATCAACGCTGCCTGAGTGACTAAGAGGCGACCTTCGGGTCGCCGATCGTTCCCACGCTCTGCGTGGGAATGCCTCAACGGACGCTCCGCGTTCGGCTTTTGATGTGACGCAGAGCGTCACGGGCTGCATTCCCACGCTGAGCGTGGGAACGATCAGTTGCCCCACATCAAGCAAACGATAATTCCTCTTATTCAAACTCCCCTGCCCTGTTAGACTTTGCGCCCTTGTTTTGCTCGTCTTGCAGGATGCCTGATGCCCTCGCTGCCTCTTCGCTTGTCCGCACTGTTGCTGGCCCTGGGCCTGAGTGCCTGCGACGACGCCCCACGTTTTACCAAAGCCGAACCCGGTGAAGCCCGGTCCGGTGGCAGCGCGACCGTGCGAAAGACCGATCAGAACTCGTTTTCCCTGCCGTCCGCCAACCTGCCGCCGTCACGGCGCGTGGACTTCAGCGTCGGCAACAGCTTCTTCCGCAGTCCCTGGGTGATCGCCCCGTCGACCACCACCGCCCGGGATGGTATCGGCCCATTGTTCAACACCAACGCCTGCCAGAACTGCCACATCAAGGACGGCCGCGGTCATCCGCCCACGCCTGATGCGCAGAACGCCGTGTCGATGCTGGTGCGCCTGTCGATTCCCGATGCGCCGGCGTATGCCAACGTCATCGAGCAACTTGGTGTCGTCCCGGAGCCGGTCTACGGCGGACAATTCCAGGACATGGCCGTGCCCGGTGTCGTCCCGGAAGGCAAAGTGCGTGTCGATTACACGCCCGTTCCGATTCGTTTCAAGGACGGCACCGAAGTCGAGTTGCGCAAACCGACGTTGCAGATCACCCAACTCGGCTACGGTCCGATGCACCCTGATACCCGTTTCTCGGCGCGTGTCGCACCGCCGATGATTGGCCTGGGTCTGCTGGAAGCGATCCCCGACGAGGCGATCCTGGCCAATGCACAAGCTCAAGCAAAAGACAAAAACGGCATCGCCGGACGCCCGAACCGGGTCTGGGATGACACGCAGCAAAAAACCGTCCTCGGGCGATTTGGCTGGAAGGCCGGGCAACCGAACCTCAATCAACAAAATGTTCATGCGTTTTCCGGTGACATGGGCCTCACCACAAGCCTGAGGCCCGTCGACGACTGCACTGACACGCAAACCGCTTGCAAGCAGGCGCCCAACGGCAATGGCCCTGATGGCGAGCCGGAGGTCAGCGATAACATCCTGCGACTGGTGTTGTTCTACAGCCGTAACCTCGCCGTACCGGCCCGCCGCGATGTCAGCGCTCCCCAAGTGCTGGCCGGCAAGAATCTGTTTTTCCAGGCCGGGTGCCAGTCTTGTCATACCCCGAAATACACCACCGCCGCCAACGCCGCCGAACCTGAACTGGCCAATCAAGTGATTCGCCCTTACAGCGATCTGCTGCTGCACGACATGGGCGACGGTCTGGCCGACAACCGTAGCGAATTCCAGGCCAGTGGCCGCGACTGGCGCACCCCGCCATTGTGGGGCATCGGTTTGACGCAGGCGGTCAGTGGCCACACCCAGTTTTTGCACGATGGCCGCGCTCGCAATCTGCTCGAAGCCGTGCTCTGGCATGGCGGCGAAGCAACAGCGGCGCAGCAACAGGTTTTGTCTTTCAATGCCGAGCAACGCGCTGCGTTGCTGGCGTTTTTGAATTCCCTTTAATCCGTATTCCATTGCGGGAGCCCGACATGTTCCGTCCCAAATTGTTGTTCACCAGCCTTGCCGCGCTCGCCTTGGGCGCCTGTTCGCCTCAGGATCCGCAGGCCGTTACTTCGGCGGCCATCGCCAAGCAAGTGATCCTGCCGACCTACAGCCGCTGGGTAGAAGCCGACCGTCAACTGGCGGTCAGCGCCCTGGCCTTCTGCGAAGGCAAGGAAACCCTCGACACCGCCCGTGCCGACTTCCTGCATGCGCAGAAAGCCTGGGCCGAGCTGCAACCGCTGCTGATCGGCCCGCTGGCCGAGGGCAACCGTTCGTGGCAGGTGCAGTTCTGGCCGGACAAGAAAAACCTCGTGGGCCGTCAGGTCGAGCAACTGGTCACCGCGCAGCCGCAGATCGATGCCGCCGCCCTGACCAAGTCCAGCGTTGTGGTTCAGGGCCTCTCCGCCTATGAATACATCCTGTTCGACAGCAAGATCGACATGGCCGATGCCACCCAGAAAGCCAAGTACTGCCCGCTGCTGAGCGCCATCGGTGAGCGTCAGAAACAACTGGCCGAAGAGATCCTGTCGCGCTGGAACACCAACGACGGCATGCTCGCGCAGATGAGCAAATTCCCCAACCAGCGCTACGCCGACTCCCACGAAGCGATCGCGGACCTGCTGCGCGTGCAAGTCACCGCGCTGGACTCCCTGAAGAAAAAACTCGGCACGCCGATGGGCCGTCAGAGCAAGGGCATTCCTCAGCCGTTCCAGGCCGACGCCTGGCGCAGCAAGTCCTCGCTGCAAGGTCTGGAAGCCAGCCTGGCCGCGGCGCAAACCGTCTGGGTCGGTGTCGACAACAAAGGCCTGCGCGGTCTGTTGCCGAACGAGCAGAAACCCTTGGCCGACAAGATCGATGCCGCTTACGCTGCGTCCCTGAAACTGTTCGCCAGCAACCAGCGCTCGCTGACCGACATGCTCGGCGATGACGCCGGTCGCCAGCAACTCAACGATCTCTACGACAGCCTCAACGTCGTCCACCGCCTGCACGAAGGCGAACTGGCCAAGGCGCTGGGCATCCAACTGGGCTTCAACGCCAACGACGGTGACTGATGAGGGCAAGTTCCATGCTGCGACGCCAGGCTCTGACGTTAGGTAGTTTGCTGCTGGGTGCGGTGACACTCGGCGGCTGGACGCTGTTCAAGCAGAAGGACAAAAGCCCGCTGCTGCTCTCGGCGCGGGACGATACCGACGGCAAACATTATGCCGTTGGGTATCGGCTGGACGGCACCCGGGTGTTTGCCACCCAGGTCGGCCAGCGTTGTCACGACATCATCAACCACCCGACGCTGCCGATTGCGCTGTTCGTCGCCCGTCGTCCTGGGACCGAGAGTTACCTGATCGACCTGCGCGACGGCACGCTGCTGCAAACCGTGATCTCACGGCCGAACCGGCACTTCTACGGTCACGCGGTGATTCACAAGAGCGGCGACTGGCTGTACGCCACCGAGAACGACACCTCTGATCCGGGTCGTGGCTTGCTGGGTGTGTATAAGTTCGAAGGCGAGCGACTTATCCACAGCGGCGAGATCCCCACCCACGGCGTCGGCCCGCATCAGGTGTCGTGGATGCCCGATGGTGAAACGCTGGTGGTCGCCAACGGCGGCATTCGCACCGAGGCCGAAAGCCGCGTCGAGATGAACCTCAACGCCATGGAACCGAGCCTGGTCCTGATGCAACGCGACGGCACCCTGCTGAGCAAGGAAACCCTCGCCCAGCAGATGAACAGCGTGCGTCATTTGGGGATTGCCAGCGACGGCACCATCGTCGCCGGCCAGCAGTTCATGGGACCGTCTCACGAGCCTTCGCAGCTGCTGGCGATCAAGCGGCCCGGCCAGCCGTTCGTGGCCTTCCCGGTGCCTGAGCATCAGTTGCAGGCCATGGGGCATTACACCGCCAGCGTCGCGGTGCACAGCGAACTGCGCCTGGTCGCGTTGACCGCGCCACGGGGCAATCGCTTTTTCATCTGGGACCTGGACAGCGGTGACGTGCGCCTGGACGCGCCGCTTCCCGATTGCGCCGGGGTCGGCGCGGTAGCCGATGGCTTTGTCGTGACCTCGGGACAGGGGCGATGCCGGTACTACGATTGCCGCCAGACAGATCTTGTAGCAAAACCACTGGAGCTGCCCGCAGGGCTCTGGGACAACCACCTCCACCTCATCTAAACACGGTCCTTTGTAGCAGCTGGCGAAGCCTGCGTTCGGCGGCGAAGCCGTCGTGAGATCCGACGACGCGGTGTGTCAGACAAACCACGTTGCATGGATTTACGACGGCTTCGCAGCCGAACGCAGGCTGCGCCAGCTGCTACAGGTCGGGGTGACGCCCACCTGTAAGTTCTGCCAGTTGGAATCAACCTCCCACTCGGAGTAATGTGCCCGACTGTCTCACCTGATTTTCTCCAAGGAAGTGGAAATATGCTGCGTCGCCGCATGCTGATCATGTTGGGTGCTGTTCTGCTGATCGTACTGGTCCTGGCCGGTTACAAAGCCTTTTCCATCTACACGATGATTCAGGGCTTTGCTGCGCCGAAACCGCCGATCAGTGTCGCCGTGGCCACCGCCACCGAACGGCCGTGGCAAGCCCGCCTGCCGACCGTCGGCACCCTCAAGGCGCTGCAAGGCGTCGACCTGAGCCTGGAGATCGCCGGCACCGTCACCGATGTGCAGTTCCAGTCGGGGCAGAAGGTCAAGGCCGGTCAGCCGATCGTCCAACTCGATAGCGCCGTGGAAACCGCCCTGCTGGAAACCGCCCTCGCCGACCTCGGACTGGCCCAAGTGGATTACAACCGTGGCAGCCAGCTCGTGGGCAGCCAGGCGATTTCCAAAGGCGAGTTCGACCGACTCTCGGCGGTGTTCAAAAAGAACAAGGCCACGGTCAATCAGCTCAAGGCTTCGCTCGAGAAAAAACGCATCGTCGCGCCGTTCAGCGGAACCATCGGCATTCGTCAGGTGGACGTCGGTGACTACGTGGCCAGCGGCACCATGATCGCCACCCTGCAAGACCTCAGCAGCCTCTACGTCGACTTCTTCGTGCCCGAGCAGTCGGTGCCGAAGATCGCGATCGGCCAATCGGTGCAGATCATTGTCTCGGCCTACCCGGCGCAGAACTTCCCCGGGACCCTCAGTGCAATCAACCCGAAAGTTGAAAACAGCACACGCAACGTCCAGGTCCGCGCGACCCTGGCCAACCCCGACGGCAAACTGTTGCCGGGGATGTTCGCCAGCCTGCAAATATTGTTGCCCGACCCGCAGCCGCACATCGTCGTGCCGGAAAGCGCGATCACCTACACGCTGTACGGCAATTCGCTGTATGTCGTCGCGCAGAAAAAAGCCGAAGACGGCAGCGTCGAAAAGGACGATAAGGGCGAGCCGATTCTGATCGCCGAACGGCGTTTCATTGAAACCGGCGAGCGCCGCGACGGTGTGGTGATGATCACAAAGGGCGTGCAGAACGGTGAAAAAGTGGTCACGGCCGGCCAGATCAAACTGGACAACGGCGCACATATCGCGATCAGCGACGACAAGACACTAGCCGAGAAGCGCAGTCAGCCTCGCGTTGACTGATCAAGGAATCCCCATGGCTTTTACCGACCCGTTCATCCGCCGCCCGGTGCTCGCCACCGTGGTCAGCCTGTTGATTGTGCTGCTGGGCGTCCAGGCCTGGAGCAAGTTGCCGCTGCGCCAATATCCGCAAATGGAAAACGCCCTGATCACGGTCACCACCGCTTACCCCGGGGCCAACGCCGAGACCATCCAGGGCTACATCACCCAACCGATGCAGCAGAGTCTGGCCAGCGCCGAGGGTATCGACTACATGACGTCGGTCAGTCGCCAGAACTTCTCGGTGATCTCGATCTACGCGCGCATTGGCGCCAACAGCGACCGCTTGTTCACCGAATTGCTGGCCAAGGCCAACGAGGTGAAAAACCAGCTGCCTCAGGACGCCGAAGACCCGGTACTGAGCAAGGAAGCCGCCGACGCCTCGGCACTGATGTACATCAGTTTCTTCAGCAAGGAGCTGAGCAACCCGCAGATTACCGACTACCTGTCGCGGGTCATCCAGCCGAAACTGGCGACCCTGCCGGGCATGGCTGAAGCCGAGATTCTCGGCAACCAGGTATTCGCCATGCGCCTGTGGCTGGACCCGGTGAAGCTGGCCGGTTTCGGCCTGAGTGCCAGCGACGTGACCGATGCGGTGCGCAAGTACAACTTCCTCTCCGCCGCCGGCGAAGTGAAAGGCGAGTACGTCGTCACCAGCATCAACGCCAACACCGAGCTCAAATCCGCTGAAGCCTTCGCCGCGATCCCGCTCAAGGTCGAGGGCGACAGTCGCGTGCTGCTCAGCGATGTGGCGCGGGTTGAAATGGGCGCGGAGAACTACGACTCGATCAGTTCTTTCGGCGGCACGCCTTCGGTGTACATCGGCATCAAGGCCACGCCTGGCGCCAACCCGCTGGACGTGATCAAGGAAGTGCGCAAGATCATGCCGTCCCTGGAAGCCCAACTGCCACCGAACCTCAAAGGTGAAATCGCCTACGACGCCACGCTGTTCATCCAGGCCTCGATCGACGAAGTGGTGAAAACCCTGTTTGAAGCGGTGCTGATCGTCATCGTGGTGGTGTTCCTGTTCCTCGGCGCGCTGCGTTCGGTGGTGATCCCGGTGGTCACCATCCCGCTGTCGATGATCGGCGTGATGTTCTTCATGCAGATGATGGGCTACTCGATCAACCTGTTGACGTTGCTGGCGATGGTATTGGCCATCGGCCTGGTGGTAGACGACGCCATCGTCGTGGTGGAGAACATTCACCGGCACATTGAAGAAGGCAAGACGCCGCTGGATGCGGCCATCGAAGGCGCCCGGGAAATCGCCATGCCGGTGGTCTCGATGACCATCACCCTGGCGGCGGTCTATGCGCCGATCGGCTTCCTGACGGGGCTGACGGGGGCGCTGTTCAAGGAGTTCGCCCTGACGCTGGCCGGTGCGGTGGTGATCTCTGGCATCGTCGCCCTGACCCTGTCGCCGATGATGTGCGCCTTCTTGCTGCGTCACGACGAAAATCCCAGCGGCCTGGCCCATCGACTGGACCTGATATTCGAAGGCCTCAAGCGCCGTTACCAAAGCATGCTGCACGCAACCCTGAACACCCGGCCGGTGGTGCTGGTGTTCGCGGTGATCGTGCTGTGCCTGATACCGGTGCTGCTCAAATTCACCAAGTCGGAACTGGCGCCCGACGAGGACCAGGGCATCATTTTCATGATAGCCAACGCCCCACAACCGGCCAACCTCGACTACCTGAGCACCTACACCGACGAGTTCGTCACGATCTTCAAAACGTTTCCCGAGTACTACTCGTCGTTCCAGATCAATGGCTTCAACG
The DNA here is from genome assembly GCF_054898115.1 of Pseudomonas sp. MDT1-16. Classification (NCBI taxonomy): domain Bacteria; kingdom Pseudomonadati; phylum Pseudomonadota; class Gammaproteobacteria; order Pseudomonadales; family Pseudomonadaceae; genus Pseudomonas; species Pseudomonas sp. MDT1-16. The sequence goes on along the minus strand of NZ_CM142717.1, from coordinate 1,558,743 downwards.
GCGTGCAATCGGGCATCGGCGGCTTCCTGCTCAAACCGTGGAACGAACGCAGCCGCACTCAGATGGAAATCCTGCCCGAGGTCCAGCGCAAACTGGAGAGCATTTCCGGGCTGCAGATCTTCGGCTTCAACCTGCCTTCCCTGCCTGGCACCGGCGAGGGGCTGCCGTTTCAGTTCGTCATCAGTTCCGCCAACGATTACGAGTCACTGCTGCAAGTGGCCGACCGGGTGAAAAAACGGGCAATGGAATCTGGCAAGTTCGCCTTCGTCGACCTCGACCTGGCGTTCGACAAGCCCGAAGTGGTGGTGGATATCGATCGCGCCAAGGCCGCACAGATGGGTGTTTCCATGCAGGATCTTGGCGGGACACTCGCGACGTTGCTGGGTGAGGCGGAGATCAACCGTTTCACCATTGAAGGTCGCAGCTACAAAGTCATCGCTCAGGTCGAACGGCCTTTCAGGGATAACCCCGACTGGCTCAACAATTATTACGTCAAGAACACCCAAGGTGAATTGCTGGCCCTGTCGACCCTGATCACGGTGACCGACCGGGCGCGTCCACGGCAGTTGAACCAGTTCCAGCAACTCAATTCGGGCATCCTGTCCGGGGTGCCGCTGGTCAGCATGGGTGAAGCCATCGACACCGTGCGCCAGATCGCTCGGGAAGAGGCTCCGGTGGGTTATGCCTTCGACTATGCCGGCGCATCACGGCAATACGTCCAGGAAGGCAGTGCGCTGTGGGTCACCTTCGCTCTGGCACTGGCGATCATTTTCCTGGTACTGGCCGCCCAGTTCGAAAGCTTTCGCGATCCGCTGGTGATTCTGGTGACCGTGCCGTTATCGATCTGTGGCGCGTTGATCCCGCTGTTCCTGGGCTGGTCGAGCATGAACATCTATACCCAGGTCGGCCTGGTGACGCTGATCGGGTTGATCAGCAAGCACGGCATCCTGATCGTCGAATTCGCCAACCAGTTACGCAGGGACAAAGGCCTGACGCCGCGCGAAGCCGTGGAGGAAGCGGCGGCCATTCGTCTGCGTCCGGTGTTGATGACCACTGCTGCGATGGTGTTCGGTATGGTGCCGTTGATCATCGCCACGGGGGCGGGTGCCGTCAGCCGGTTCGACATTGGCACGGTGATCGCCACGGGGATGTCGATCGGGACGTTGTTTACGCTGTTCGTGTTGCCCTGTGTTTACACGGTGCTGGCCAAACCCGATAAGCCATAGCGCCGATGATCGTTCCCACGTCGAGGCGTCGAACCGTCCGCGTGGGAATGCCGCAACGGACGCTCCGCGTTCGGCTTTTGAGGGGACGCGGAGCGTCCCGGGCTGCATTCCCACGCAGAGCGTGGGAACGATCAGCATCGGGAATAAAAAAGGCCTCGCGATTGGCGAGGCCTTTTATTTGGGCTTCAATCTGTTCAACTTTGTGGCCTCAATCCTTGAGAAAGACCGAACATGAACAGCAATAAATCATGATCGGGTTGGGATGCCACGGATGCCTTGGCAACGCGTGGCAACGGACAGTGCGCGTCGCCATTCACTGAACTGAGGACTTGCGTGCGGGGCTGCTCCCATGCCGCCACCGCCAGTGAAGCAACTGCCAAGGCTCCTATCAAAAACCCAACTCGTGCAATTTCGAGTTTCATTGCTATAAACCTTTGATAGCGCTGCCAAACGCCGTCTCATAAAAATAGACGAGTTTCTGCCAGTCCGTCGTGCTGAATGACGAGTGGCGACGCAGTTGTTTCATGTCATTGGACGCCGCGCGACGGGCGGTCAAACGGTGCCGGCATTTCTCCAGATCGATCAACGCCACTTCGACTTTGGCAGCCTCGCCTTCGCCGGTGACGCGCACGAATACGTGCTTGATGTAGAGGCAGCTGTGCTGCCAGCGCCCCTTGTGCATCCGAACCAGATTCTCGGCCAGATCCTTCAACACTCGATCATGCACGGCCTCACCGTGACGCTCGCGACCGCCGCCAGCGTACCAGTGCTCGATTTCCTCAAAGCCGTCCAGCGACTTGGTCACCAGCAATGCGCGCCATTTGTGTACAGGATCGCGCTGAGCACCGCAGAAAACGATCTCCGGAACACGAACGTCGAGCAGGTGCATGACAGTGAGCGCATCGCGCTCGCGCAACACCGTCGGCCGACCGAACGGGTGCAGCCAGCTGCGATAGATATGCCCGGTCTGACGTTTAACGTAAAGCAGCTGTCCATTGCTGCTCACGACGCGCTGCACGCCGCTTTCTCCTCCGCGACGGACGTTGGGCTCTTCCACCCATTCACCGCGCTGATTCCAGAAATAGTCGAAGCGGTCCTGAGGGGCGACGTCCGTTTCTGCTGCACATTGCACTGCCATTCTGTTACCTCTTGCGTAATACGTAGACCCGCCACATGGCATAGAGCGGTAAAAAGTCCAGTTGTTCCTCGATACGGAAACCCACCTGCTCGAATTCCTTTTCAACCGTAGCCGCCGGTAACACAAATCGATTTTGGTAACCTTGCTGCCCACGGGTTTTCTCGGCGCGCTTACGTTTCCACGCTTTGAAATTGCCGTCCACCCACAAAGAAAGGATCACGCTGTCGCGGGTGACGCGCTCGAACTCACGCAAAACAGTCAGTCGATGCTCGGCTTCACCGATGTGATGGAGCAAACGCATGCAAAAAATGCTGTCGACGGCGTTATCAGGTAAGGCAATGTCGAATGCAGAAGTGTGCAAGGGTTGTACCCGTTTCACCACATCGGCAGGTTGCGCCTGCATGGCAATCTTCAGCATGGACTCGGAGTTGTCAGCCCCGATGATGGCACGATTGGTTTTTTCCGCCAGCAATGGCCAGAAACGTCCCGCACCACAGGGCAAATCGAGGACCAGACCCGGCTCACCGGCCAGTGCCAGCGCTTTGCGCGCTAGTTGCTCGTCACGCCAGTGGGACAGACGGCGGGCAAGGCCATCCTTATGTTTGCGCAGGTATCGTTTAGCGTGTTGATCGTCGTATTTTTCGGAAAAATCAAGTTTGATCGGGCCGTCCATCAACAAGGTCTCCTGAGCCGTTGATGGCACCCACGATAGGTAACGCCGTGTCAGCGTCAGGTGATGCCTTTGTGAAAAAAATGTTATGTAAAACCTCGAATTATTTCGAGGCTTTACAGGACGATAATGATTGCTCCGGGCTACTGCGGTGCAATAGGTCGATCATTTCACATCCGACAAATACAACTCCACCTGAAAACGACAACCATTGGGTTCCATGTTCGTCAGGCTGACGTTCCAACCCTGGTTTTCACAGATCCGCTGCACCAGCGACAGCCCTAGCCCCAGACCCTCGCCGCGTTTCTCATTGCCCCGCACGAAGGGCTCGAACATCGCCTCGCGTTTTTCCTCTGGAATGCCCACGCCGCTGTCCTCGACGATGAAACCCGTGGCCGTCAGGGTCAGGCGGATGAACCCGTGCTCGGTGTAATGCAGCGCGTTACGCAGCAGGTTGCCCATGACCGCGTGCAGCAGGGTTGCGTTGTAGCAGGTGTTTGCCGGATTGCCCGGCTCAAAGATCAGCGCCAGCCCCTTGGCCTCGATCGGCTCGCGCCACAGATGGAGCAGTCCATCGGCTATCTGGTTCAGGGTCTGCTGGGGCGACATGCTGGCGTCTTCACGTTGTGCGCGGGCCAACATCAGGAAGGTTTGCACCAGCTCGCGCATCTCTTCACAGGCGCGGGCGATTCGCTCGACCTGAGCACGTCCACGCTGATCGATGCCGGGGTTTTCCAGCAGCAGCTCGCAGGAACTGGCCAGCACCATCAAGGGTGTGCGCAGCTCGTGACTGACGTCACTGGTGAACATCCGTTCGCGGGTCAACGCCTGGCGCAAGCGCCCGAGGGTGGCATCGAAGGCCACGGCCAACTCGCCCACTTCATCGGCGGCGTAATCCGGCGCCAGCGGTGGCGCCAGACCTAATAACTGATCACGGTGACGGACCTGGCGGGCCAGTCGCACCACCGGCGCCATCACTTTGCGCGCCAGTACCCAGCCGAGAAACACCGCCAATGCCAGACTCAGGACGAAGCCCACCAGCACCACGGCAAACAGCACCCGTTCACGCTCTTCGAAATCGCTCTGATCCTGCAACAGCACGTAGTGCCGGCCGTCGACGACTTCGACCATCGCGTGATACGACAGCTGCTCGCGAAACACTTCGTGAAAGCCCGGGTCCAGGTGCCGCAGGTCCTTGGGCAAATTGAAGTCGCCAGGCCCGCCGCTGAAATAGAACAGCTGGTCCGGCTCGGGACGGTGGCTCCAGTCCGAGACACTGTCCATCAGCAACAGACGTTGTAAATCGCCACCCAGCCCCGCCGAAATCAGTTTTTCTTCCACCAGGTGCACGGTCGCCACAATGCCCATGGCAAAGGCTCCCGCAACCAGTGCGCTCATCAGCGCAAAGGCGATGATGATCCGTTGAGCAAGGCTCTGTTTAAACTCCATCTCGGCCCTCGGCCAAGCGATAACCCACACCGTGCACGGTGTGCAGCAACGGTTTGGCGAACGGCTTGTCGATTACCTGGCGCAATTGATGGACGTGGCTGCGCAGGCTGTCACTGTCCGGGCAGTCATCACCCCACAGCGCCTCTTCGAGAATTTCGCGGCGCAGTACGTGAGGACTTTTCTGCATCAATACGGCCAGCAACTTCAGGCCCACCGGGTTGAGTTTCAGCAGACGTCCTTCGCGGGTCACCTCCAGGGTATCGAGGTCGTAGATCAGATCGCCGACCTGCAAGGTGCGGCGGCCGCCACCTTGGGCGCGACGCATGACCGCCTCGATGCGCGCCGCCAGTTCAGACAGGGCAAAGGGTTTGATCAGGTAGTCATCGGCGCCGGACTTGAAACCTTGCAGCCGGTCGTCCAGTTGATCGCGAGCGGTGAGCATGATCACCGGCGTGTCGCGGCGCGCGTCTTCGCGCAGGCGTTTGCACAGGGTGTAGCCGTCGATACCTGGCAACATGATGTCGAGTACGATCAAGTCATAGTGCTCGGTGGCCGCCAGATGCAGACCTGACAGACCGTCCTGCGCGCAATCCACGGTGTAGCCTTTGAGCCCCAGGTAATCCGCAAGATTGGCCAGGATATCGCGGTTGTCTTCAACCAATAGAATTCGCATGGGTATCTCCTCCGTACACAGTAACGGCCGTCTTGGCCCGCGCAGCTTAAGGCCAAGTGTGGCTCAGGGCTAGGCCTGTGTGCAGTTGTAAACCCAGCCCATAAACCTGTTGAGGCCTTGACAAGTTTTTCACTATCGATTCACACACAGGCGACAGATCCAGGCTCAAACTCCGCGCGGCTGCACTCTTAAGAACATTTAACCGACCAAGGAACTGCCATGGTTTCGACCACCGCCCGACCCGCCTCCCGACCCCTCAATTTCTGGGTGTGCCTGGGTGTTCCCGCCATCGCGGCGATCATTCTGGTGCTGCTCGAACTGACGTCCCTGGACATGGACCTTGCCACGCTGCTTTATGACCCGGTCGCGGGTGACTTCATCGGGCGGCACAGTTACTTCCTCGAAAACATCCTGCATGACCGCGCCAAGCAAGTAGTCATCGCCTTTTCGGTGTTGGCCATCTTCGGTTTCATCGCCTCCTTTTTCATGGACAGGCTCAAACCGATTAAACGGGAACTGGGCTGCCTGGTGCTGTCTCTGGCTCTGGCGACTTCCTTTGTCACGCCAGTCAAAGCGGTGACGGCCGTTCAATGCCCATGGAGCCTTGAGCAGTTCGGCGGTCACGAAACCTATAGCGAACTGCTCAGCCCTCGCCCGCACACCGATAAACCTGGCCGTTGCTGGCCCGGCGGTCATGCGGCGACCGGTTTCACACTGTTTGCGCTGTTCTTTGTCCTGCGTGACCGTCGCCCGCGTCTGGCACGCAACGCGTTTGTGTTCGCTTTCGCGTTGGGCACGGTGTTTTCCATCAGCCGGATGATGCAGGGAGCGCACTTCTTTTCGCACAATGTGTGGACGGCAATCTTCTGCTGGCTGATTTGTCTGGGGTCTTACTACTACATCCTTTATCGCCCGGTTTCCAAGGCTGATCGAGTGACCCAGGCAGAAACGGTCAGCGTCTGATCCTTGACTTGAATGATGGGCAATAAAAAGCCCCGCCTGCTTATCGCAGGCGGGGCTTTTTTATAGGGGTAAGCTCGTACAGGGTAAGGCTGGCTTACATCATGCCGCCCATGCCGCCCATACCGCCCATGTCTGGCATGCCGCCAGCTGGTTTGTCGTCCGGAGCATCAGCGATCATGGCTTCGGTGGTCAGCATCAAGCCACCAATGGACGCCGCGGCCTGCAGAGCAGAGCGAGTCACTTTGGTAGGGTCGAGGATGCCCATTTCGATCATGTCGCCGTATTCGCCGGTAGCAGCGTTGTAACCGAAGTTACCCGAACCTTGCTTGACCTTGTCGACGACTACGCTTGGCTCGTCGCCGGAGTTGGCGACGATCTGACGCAGTGGCGATTCGATAGCGCGACGCAGTACAGCAATACCGACGTTCTGATCAGCGTTGTCGCCTTTCAGTTCGCTGATGGCTTGCAGAGCGCGAATCAGCGCTACGCCACCGCCAGGTACCACGCCTTCTTCAACGGCTGCACGGGTTGCGTGCAGGGCGTCTTCAACGCGGGCTTTCTTCTCTTTCATTTCAACTTCGGAACCAGCGCCAACCTTGATCACTGCAACACCGCCGGACAGCTTGGCCAGACGCTCTTGCAGTTTTTCACGGTCGTAGTCGGACGAAGTGTCAGCCACTTGCTGACGGATCTGCAGAACGCGAGCCTGGATATCAGCTTCAACGCCGGCGCCGTCGATGACGGTGGTGTTTTCCTTGGTTACGGCTACGCGCTTGGCATTACCCAGGTGTTCCAGGGTAGCGCTTTCCAGGCTCAGACCGATCTCTTCGGAGATAACGGTACCGCCGGTCAGGACAGCGATGTCCTGCAGCATGGCCTTGCGACGGTCACCAAAGCCTGGAGCCTTGACGGCAACCACTTTGACGATACCGCGCATGTTGTTCACAACCAGAGTCGCCAGGGCTTCGCCTTCAACGTCTTCGCTCACGATCAGCAGTGGACGACCTGCTTTGGCAACGGCTTCCAGTACGGGCAACAGTTCACGGATGTTCGAGATTTTCTTGTCGACGAGCAGGATCAGCGGACCGTCGAGCTCGGCAGTCATGGTCTCTGGCTTGTTGACGAAGTACGGGGACAGGTAGCCACGGTCGAACTGCATGCCTTCAACAACCGACAGTTCGTTTTCCAGGCCCGAGCCTTCTTCAACGGTGATCACGCCTTCTTTACCGACTTTTTCCATGGCTTCGGCAATGATGTCGCCGATGGAGTTGTCGGAGTTGGCCGAGATGGTGCCGACCTGAGCGATGGCCTTGGTGTCAGCGCAAGGCTTGGACAGGGCTTTCAGCTCTTTGACGATGGCGATGGTCGCTTTGTCGATACCACGCTTCAGGTCCATCGGGTTCATGCCGGCAGCGACGGCTTTCAGGCCTTCGTTGACGATCGATTGAGCCAGAACGGTAGCGGTGGTGGTGCCGTCGCCTGCGTCATCGTTGGCACGGGAGGCAACGTCTTTGACCAGCTGCGCGCCCATGTTTTCGAAGCGATCTTTCAGCTCGATTTCTTTGGCAACGGACACGCCGTCCTTGGTGATGGTCGGAGCGCCGAAGCTCTTCTCGATGATCACGTTACGGCCTTTAGGGCCCAGGGTCGCTTTTACTGCGTCAGCCAGGACGTTGACACCGGCGAGCATTTTCTTGCGGGCGGAATCGCCGAATTTAACTTCTTTAGCAGCCATGATCGATATTCCTTAAATACTTTGTAGTAACGGGAAAATGAGCGGGGAATCAGCCTTCGACAACAGCGAGGATTTCGCTTTCGCCAATTACCAGCAGGTCTTCGCCGTCGACTTTCACAGTGTTGCTGCCGGAGTACGGGCCGAACACAACCTTGTCACCCACTTTCACGGACAGCGCACGCACTTCACCGTTGTCCAGTACTTTGCCTGGGCCTACAGCGAGGACTTCACCCTGGTTTGGCTTTTCAGCAGCCGAACCTGGCAGGACGATACCGCCAGCGGTTTTCTTTTCTTCTTCGCTGCGACGGACGACGACGCGGTCATGCAGAGGACGAAGCTTCATTGTCGATCTCTCCTAATTGTGGTTTTCATCGGCCGGTGTATTCCCGGCGGGTTTAACAAATCCGGCGGTGCCGGGTGCGATTCGACGAGCGAACCGCGGAAGTCTGTCTGGCGTAATCGCCAGAAACCTTGCGGTGACCGTTACATAAGGGCGCATCAGCTTATTACAAGGGCGAGTAAGCAAATTTTTTCATGTTGCGGCCCCACAAACGAACACGGCACCCGAAGGTGCCGTGCCGGTGTAGCGGATTACTTGTTATCGCGGTGCTCGAACTCGCCTTCAATCACGTTAGGCTCACGGCCCAACGGCTCGCGCGGAACAGGACCGCCACGTGGCTGCAGGTCATCGGCGAATGCACGCTGACGGATCGCCTGCTCTTCGGCGCGCTGGCGCATTTTATTGGCCAACAGCCGACGAGAGATCGGCAGCAACATGATCAGGCCCAGCACATCAGTGACGAAGCCCGGCAGGATCAACAGACCACCCGCCAGCGCCAGCATCAAACCTTCAAGCATGGTCTGGGCCGGCAGCTCGCCACGGTTCAGGCTTTCACGAGCACGCAGCGCAGTGGCCAGACCGGCGATACGCAGCACGAACACGCCGAGCATCGAGCCGAGAATCACCAGCAGCAGGGCCGGGAAAAACCCGATCGCCCCGCTCACCTTGACGAATACGAACAGCTCCAACACCGGGAACAGTACAAAGAGCAATAAAAAAGGGCGCATCAAATGGTTCCTCAACGCAAGAATGCCTTGCCAGTAATCCCTAGATGACGTCGCCGATTCGTGAATTCAAGCGTCGGCCACTTCATTTTTCGGCCAATGTTCGGCGTGAGCCAGGAAAACCAAGGCTTCGCGCACTTGTGTCGGCGTATTACATGGCGCTTGAAACGGCAGCCAGTAGAGTCCCTGACCGATGCGCAGGTGCATGCCTTCGGTGTCGATACCCGCCAATTGCGCCGGCTCGGTTTTCGGCAGGCTTGCCAACTCGACGTAGTGGGCGATGGCTTTGGCGTGATCGGCATTCATGTGCTCGACCATGCTCGCTTCGGCCTTTCCGGCGAATGGGTTGGCCAGGGTCAGCTGATCGACCCAGTGAATCGCGCCGAAGCCACCGATGTAACGGTGGCGTACCGGTTTGAGCACCCAGAAATCGAAATCGTGGGCCTTGTGGTAGCTCTGCGAATCCGGGAAGTAGCGGTAGTAACGGTCAGCTGCCGCTTCGATAGCGGCCTCGTCCTCGAGCTTTTCTGCTTCGGCGAGGTAGGTCAGGCGACCAACGGCTTGCACATCTTCGGCTCCGCGCTCGCCCACAAACAGTGAGCATTTCGGATCTTTCTGCAGGTTATGCGTGTGCTGGGCGATACGGCTGATAAGGATCAGCGGCCGGCCCTGTTCGTCCAGACAGTACGGAACCACGGAGCCAAACGGGAAACCGGGCATCGCCTTGGAGTGCGTCGAGAGCACTCCCCGGTATTCCTTGAGAAGCAATTCTCGGGCATTCTTGGCCGCTTCAACGCTCAACTTATGACTCCTTATATAGAATCCGACGAAAAAAACGGACAGGCGCCTGGCATAAGTTCCAGTCCGCCATCGGGGCAGTTCTCATGTGCAGCCAGGCCACATCAGGTGCAGATCGAGAGGCTCTCTAAAAGGAACCCACTCCTCTGACCTGCTATTGGGGCATGCAAATGCAACTCACTGACAAAGTAATCATTATCACGGGCGGTTGCCAGGGTTTAGGCCGTTCCATGGCCGAGTATTTCGCCGCTAAAGGCGCGAAACTGGCGCTGGTGGACCTGAACCAGGAAAAACTCGACGACACTGTCGCCGCTTGCAAGGCTAAAGGCGTCGATGCTCGCGCTTATCTGTGCAATGTCGCCAATGAAGAGCAAGTGACCCATATGGTCGCCCAGGTTGCCGGAGACTTCGGCGCGATCCATGGCCTGATCAACAACGCCGGGATTCTGCGCGATGGCCTGCTCATCAAGGTCAAGGACGGCGAGATGACCAAGATGAGCCTGGCCCAGTGGCAGGCAGTCATCGACGTCAATCTGACCGGCGTATTCCTGTGCACCCGTGAAGTCGCGGCCAAAATGGTCGAGCTGAACAACAGCGGCACGATCATTAATATCTCGTCGATCTCCCGCGCTGGCAACGTCGGTCAGACCAACTACTCCGCCGCCAAGGCGGGTGTCGCTGCGGCGACCGTGACCTGGGCCAAGGAACTGGCACGCTACGGTATTCGGGTGGCGGGCATTGCACCGGGCTTTATCGAAACCGAGATGACGCTGAGCATGAAGCCTGAGGCGCTGGAGAAGATAACGTCCGCGATTCCGCTCAAGCGCATGGGCAAGACTGAAGAGATCGCCCATTCGGCGGCCTACATTTTCGAGAACGACTACTACACCGGTCGGATTCTGGAAATGGATGGCGGGTTGCGGATCTGATTCTGCGCCCATAAAAAAACGCCCGATGCAGATGCATCGGGCGTTTTTGTTTCAGTCAGGACCGCATCAATCGTCGCTGATCGTGATGTTCGGCATTGCCGGTGTCGCCGCTTCCTGCAACACGATCCGCGCGCCGACATGGCGGGCCAGTTCCTGGTAAACCATCGCAATCGGGCTGTCAGGCTCGGCGATTACCGTTGGCTTGCCGCCATCGGCCTGCTCGCGGATGATCATCGACAGCGGCAAGGAAGCCAGCAGCTCGACGCCGTACTGGTTGGCCAGCTTCACACCACCGCCCTCACCGAAAAGATGCTCGGCATGTCCGCAATTGGAGCAGATGTGCACGGCCATGTTTTCCACCACGCCCAGCACCGGGATGTTGACCTTGCGGAACATCTCCACGCCTTTGCGCGCGTCCAGCAACGCCAGGTCTTGCGGCGTGGTAACGATCACCGCGCCGGCCACCGGGACTTTCTGCGCCAGGGTCAGCTGGATGTCACCGGTGCCTGGTGGCATGTCGATGACCAGGTAATCGAGGTCGCCCCAGGCGGTTTGAGTGACGAGTTGCAATAAGGCACCGGAAACCATCGGCCCGCGCCAGACCATCGGCGTGTTGTCGTCGGTCAGGAACGCCATGGACATGACTTCGACGCCGTGGGACTCGATCGGAATAAACCACTTCTGATCCTTGACCTTGGGTCGGGTGCCTTCGGGGATGCCGAACATGATGCCTTGGCTCGGTCCGTAAATGTCCGCGTCGAGAATCCCGACCTTGGCGCCTTCGCGGGCCAGGGCCAAGGCCAGGTTGGCAGCGGTGGTTGATTTGCCCACACCGCCCTTGCCGGATGCCACGGCCACCACGTTCTTGACGTTGGCCAGCCCCGGGATCTGCGCTTGAGCCTTGTGCGCGGCAATGACACTGGTGATCTCGACGCGGGCGATGGTCACGCCGTCCAGCCCTTCAATGGCCATTTGCAGCAACTGCGCCCAGCCACTCTTGAACAGACCGGCGGCGTAACCCAGCTCCAGTTGGACGCTGACGCGATCACCCTGAATGTCGATGCCGCGCACGCACCCGGCGCTGACCGGATCCTGGTTCAGGTAAGGGTCGGTGTATTGGCGAAGGACGGCTTCCACCGCTGCGCGATTGACGACGCTCATGGGCAACTCCGATAGCAAGACTGGAAAATCAGGTGGGTATCCTAACCGTTCTATGGCCTGGACGGCATGCTTTCAAAACGTGACAAATAACCCATGGTCGAATGATACCTGTAGCAGCTGGCGAAGCCTGCGTTCGGCGGCGAAGCCGTCGCAAACCCAAGCGCCGCGGTGTGCCAGGCAAATCAGGGTGACAGGATTGGCGACGGCTTCGCCGCCGAACGCAGCCTTCGGCAGCTGCTACTAAGGTCCGCGGGGGTTGGCCTTGGGGGTGAAAAATATGCGCCGGCGCTTTATAGTGGCCGACCTCCGTTTCATCAAGTAGCCGAGCCCCATGTCCGAGCCACGCAAGATCCTCGTCACCAGCGCCCTGCCCTATGCCAATGGTTCGATCCATCTTGGCCACATGCTGGAATACATCCAGACCGATATGTGGGTGCGCTTTCAGAAGCACCGCGGCAATCAATGCATTTATGTCTGCGCCGACGACGCCCACGGTTCGGCCATCATGCTGCGCGCGGAGAAGGAAGGCATCACCCCGGAACAACTGATCGCCAACGTCCAGGCTGAACACAGCGCCGACTTTGCCGAGTTCCTGGTGGACTTCGATAACTTCCACTCCACTCACGCCGAAGAAAACCGTGAGCTGTCGAGCCAGATCTACCTGAAGCTGCGCGACGCCGGGCACATTGCCACGCGTTCGATCACTCAGTACTTCGACCCGGAAAAGAAAATGTTCCTGGCCGACCGCTTCATCAAGGGCACCTGCCCGAAATGCGGCACCGAAGACCAGTACGGCGACAACTGCGAAAAATGCGGTGCGACCTACGCGCCGACTGATCTGAAGGATCCGAAGTCGGCGATCTCCGGCGCCACCCCGGTGCTCAAGGATTCCCAGCACTTCTTCTTCAAGCTGCCGGACTTCCAGGAAATGCTGCAAGCCTGGACCCGCAGCGGCACCCTGCAAGAGGCCGTGGCGAACAAGATCGCCGAATGGCTGGATGCCGGCCTGCAACAGTGGGACATCTCCCGCGATGCGCCGTACTTCGGTTTCGAAATCCCCGACGAGCCAGGCAAATACTTCTACGTCTGGCTGGACGCGCCAATCGGCTACATGGCCAGCTTCAAGAACCTCTGCGCCCGTCGTCCGGACCTGGACTTCGACGCGTTCTGGGGCAAGGATTCCACCGCCGAGCTGTACCACTTCATCGGCAAGGACATCGTCAACTTCCACGCGCTGTTCTGGCCAGCCATGCTCGAAGGTGCCGGTTTCCGTAAACCGACCGGCATCAACGTGCACGGCTACCTGACTGTCAACGGTCAGAAAATGTCCAAATCCCGCGGCACCTTCATCAAGGCCCGGACCTATCTGGACCACCTGTCGCCGGAGTACCTGCGCTACTACTACGCGGCCAAGCTGAGCCGTGGCGTCGACGACCTCGACCTGAACCTCGAAGACTTCGTGCAGAAGGTCAACTCCGACCTGGTCGGTAAAGTCGTCAACATCGCCAGCCGTTGCGCCGGTTTCATCCATAAAGGCAACGCCGGTGTGCTGGTGGCGGGTAATGCCGCGCCGGAACTGACCGAAGCGTTCCTGGCCGCAGCGCCGAGCATCTGCGACGCCTACGAGGCTCGCGACTTCGCCCGTGCCATGCGCGAGATCATGGGCCTGGCGGATCGTGCCAACGCCTGGATCGCCGACAAGGCGCCGTGGTCGCTGAATAAACAAGAAGGCAAGCAGGACGAAGTCCAGGCCATCTGCGCCTTGGGCATCAACCTGTTCCGCCAGCTGGTGATCTTCCTCAAACCTGTGCTGCCGCTGCTGGCCGCCGACGCCGAGGCATTCCTGAACGTCGCGCCGCTGACCTGGAACGATCACGCCACCTTGCTCAGCAACCATCAGCTAAACGAGTTCAAACCGTTGATGACCCGTATCGACCCGGTAAAAGTGCAAGCCATGAGCGACGCTTCGAAAGAAGACCTGACCGCCAGCCAGACTGACACCGGTGACGCTGCACCTGTCGGCAATGGCGAACTGGCCAAGGATCCGCTGTCGCCAGAGATCGAGTTCGATGCCTTTGCCGCGGTGGACCTGCGCGTCGCCCTGATCCTCAAGGCCGAACACGTGGAAGGTGCTGACAAACTGCTGCGCCTGACCCTGGACATCGGTGACGAGCAACGCAACGTGTTCTCCGGAATCAAGAGCGCTTACCCGGATCCGTCCAAGCTCAATGGTCGTCTGACCATGATGATCGCCAACCTCAAGCCACGGAAAATGAAGTTCGGCATCTCCGAAGGCATGGTGATGGCTGCCGGCCCTGGTGGTGAAGAAATCTACCTGCTCAGCCCTGACAGCGGCGCCAAGCCAGGTCAGCGCATCAAGTAAGGTTGTGAGTAAATCGATCCCACAGTCGTGCCTGGCGCGACTGTGGGATTTTTCATGTCTGGCCCACCTCCCGTCCTTGCCGGATAATGCCTAAGCTTTTTAGACCGCTCTGTTAAAAAGCCCCGTTCTTGCCGGCACGATCATGACCGAAATTGTTCTTACGCTTATCAGTGCAGCCCTGATCAACAACCTCGTGTTGCACTGGCCGCTGGGCGTCGATCCGCTGTTGCGCAACGAGCATCGGCAGGTCCACGCACTGGGCCTTGCGACGGCTTGCTTGATGCTGATCGTCGGCACGCTGGGCTACTCGGCCTACCGTTGGCTGCTGTTCCCGCTGGAGCTGACGTCGCTGCGCCTTTTCGTATTCCTGCCTTTAAGCGTTTTGCTGATTGGCCCGCTGCTGAAAGTGCTTTCTCAGTCACTTCCAAAGCTTGCGTTCGATGGCCTCTGGCCCCTGCTGCTGGGCAACGCCGGCGTACTCGGCCTGACGCGGCTCAACGCTCAAGACGACAAAGGACTCTTCCACGCCATGGCCCTGAGCCTGGGTGCCGGGCTGGGTTTCTGGCTGGTACTGAGCCTGTTCAGCGACTTGCGCCAACGCACACTCGATAATGATATTCCCCTGCCCTTTCGTGGCCTGCCGATCGAGTTGATCGGCGCCGGACTGATCGCAGTGGCTTTTCTCGGATTCAGTGGACTGATCAAAACATGAGTCTGATTCAACGCATCGACGCCCTCTTGCCGCAGACCCAATGCGGCAAGTGCGGCCATCCTGGATGCAAACCGTACGCCGAAGGCATTGCCAGCGGCGAGCCGATCAACAAATGCCCGCCGGGCGGCAGCGAAACCATCGCAGCCCTGGCCGAGCTGTTGAACGTGCCAGTGCTGGAACTGGACGTCAGTCGCGGCTCGGCACCGGCGCAGATCGCTTATATTCGCGAAGCCGAATGCATCGGCTGCACCAAGTGCATCCAGGCCTGCCCGGTGGATGCCATTGTCGGTGCGGCGAAATTGATGCACACCGTGATCGTCGATGAATGCACCGGTTGCGACCTTTGCGTGGCGCCCTGCCCGGTGGATTGCATCGAGATGCGGCCGTTGCCGCTGGCCACGGTGCTACCGATTGTCGGCGGCCTGGCGTTCAGCCCTGAGGAACAACGCGCCCGGACGGCCAAGCGCGATCACGCACGGCGCCGATTCGAACAACGCAACGCTCGCCTGCGTCGTGAAGAAGAACAGAAAATCGCCGAACGTCAGGCCCGAGCCCAGCGCGCCGTCCAGCACAGTGAGGTGCCGGATACGGCGTTGAAAAAAGCCAAGATCGATCTGGCGATGAGTCGGGCGCAACTGAACAAGTCTCTCAAGGCGTTCGGGCATCCGCCGACCTTCGAACAGCAGTCGCAACTGATCGTCCTGCAACAACAGTTCGAGGCTGCCGAACAGGCGTTGGCGAAGCTGGAAAGCACTGCACCGCCGGCCCCGGCGCCCGTCGTTCCGGCGAAAAATGCGCAGTTGAATCGGGCAAAGATCCAGTTGGCCATGCGCCGCGCCGAACTCAAGAAAGCCCGCACCAGCGAAGTGCCGGCTGAGCAAATCGAAGCATTGGAACTCGCGGTGAATGAAGCCGAGCGCCAAGTGGATGCCTATGTCGCCCCTTGAATCGGTCGACGAGCGCCTTCAGCAGGCCATGAAGCTGGTATTGCTGGCCACCGTGCCAGGGATACTGGTGTTTTTCTGGCTGTACGGCTGGGGCGTGTTGATCAACCTGATTCTGACGGGTGTTACCGCACTGGCCGTTGAAGCGACCGTGTTGCGCTTGCGCAAGCTTGCGCTCAAGCCGACCTTGAGCGACGGCAGTGCGCTGGTCAGCGCAACGCTGTTGGCTCTGGCCTTGCCGCCTTATTGCCCGTGGTGGCTGACGGTCTGTGCCGCGGCGTTCGCGATGGTGTTCGGCAAACACCTGTATGGCGGCGTAGGAAATAACCCATTCAACCCGGCAATGCTCGGTTTCGCCCTCGTGATGGTGAGCTTTCCCCAACAGATGACCCACTGGCCGTCATCCCATGGACTGGACCTGATCGGCGGCTTGCAGCAGGTGTTTGGGCTCAGCTTCAGCCAGACGCCGGATGCCTGGGTTCAGGCGACGGCGCTGGACAGCCTGCGGATCAACAAAAGCCTGACCATGGACGAACTGTTTGCCGCTAACCCGGCGTTCGGTCACTTCGGCGGCCGAGGCATGGAATGGGTCAACCTGGCCTTTCTGGCGGGCGGCGGGTTTCTGCTGCAACAACGGGTGTTCAGCTGGCATGCGCCGGTCGGCATGCTCGCCAGCCTGTTCATCATCAGCCTGCTGTTCTGGAACGGCTCAGGCTCCGACTCCCATGGCTCGCCGCTGTTTCATCTGCTCACGGGCGCGAGCATGCTGGGTGCATTCTTCATCGTCACGGAACCGGTGTCTGGCGCAAAAAGCCCCGGCGCGCGACTGCTTTTCGGCGCGGGCGTCGGGCTGCTGACGTACCTGATTCGTACCTGGGGTGGTTATCCGGACGGCGTAGCCTTTGCCGTGCTGTTGATGAACCTCTGTGTGCCGGCGCTGGAGCGGTTTGTCGCCTCCAGACAGGAACGGGGTGCGCCATGAGCCGAGTATCGAGCGCTGTGGTCCTGGTGTTACTGGCAGGCCTGGGGATTGGCGTGACGTACCTGGTCCAGCACATCAGCGCGCCGCGCATTGCGGCCGAACAGCGCCTAATCGACAGCCGTAACCTGCTGGATCTGCTGCCCGTCGAGCGCTACGACAATCAGCCGTTGGAACAGCCGCTCGCCCTCGAAAACACTGAGTTGGCCAACAGCACGCTGCTGGGTGGCTATCTGGCGACCAAGACTGGCCAACCCAGCGCCGTGTTGCTGCGCAGCCAGACCTTAGGCTATGAGGGCGCCATCGAATTGCTGATCGCCATCGACGCAAACGGCAAGTTGCTTGGCGTCAAAACGCTCAAGCAATCAGAAACCCCGGGGCTGGGTGGCAAGATTGCCAACTGGCCTAATGCCTGGTTTCAGCTGTTTGTCGGTAAATCTCGAACCGAGCCCGCCGACGCTGGCTGGGCCTTGAAAAAGGATCAGGGGCAATTCGATCAATTGGCGGGGGCGACTATTACTTCAAGAGCAGTGATCAACGCCATCCATGACGCGTTGCGCTACTTCGATGAACACCGGCAACAGTTGATCGGGAGCAGCCCCCATGAATAAGTCATCGTCTCTGCAGAACTCGCTGATGCTCGCGCCGCTGATCGGCGCCACGGATTCACTGGTGTCCGCTTTGGGTTTGTGGCTGATGTTCATCGTAGTGATCAATGCCTTTGGTGTGTGCATGGGCGCCTTGCGATCCCGACTTCTCCCGGTGACACACCTGCTTGCCGGCGTCCTGCTGGCGGCCACGCTGACCAGCTGCGCGGAACTCGCCGCGCAACTCTGGTCGCTGCAATGGCACCACCATGTGGGGTTGTATGCAGGATTGATCGCCTTGCAATGCGTCGTGCTGGAAAACACCGGCTTTTTCCAGAGCGCCCGGCGTGATCGCCTGCGCCTGTGTGGCTTGTTCGGCGCGTTGATGGCGGGCCTTGGCTTGCTGCGCGAATTCATCGGCAACGGAACATTCGGCAGCCATCTGCCATGGCTGGCTGGCACTGCGCAAGCGGACTGGCAAGGCTGGGTACTGACCGCCGACGGTGGCTTGCGCCTGGCCGCCCTGGCCCCTGGCGGATTCATTCTGCTGGGACTGCTGATCGCCGCACGTCAGGCCTGGACCCGCTCGACGCCCTCTCACTGACCGCCTTCGAGGAAACGCACTGCCCATGAATGCCGCAAAACGTCTGGAAATTTTCCGCAGGTTTCACGAAGACAACCCGGAACCAAAGACCGAACTGGCGTACTCCTCGCCGTTCGAATTGCTGATCTCTGTGATTCTCTCGGCCCAGTCGACCGATGTCGGCGTGAACAAGGCCACTGCCAAACTCTATCCGGTGGCCAATACGCCGGCGGCGATTTATGCCTTGGGTGTCGAGGGACTGTCGGAATACATCAAGACCATCGGCCTGTTCAACAGCAAAGCGAAAAACGTGATCGAGACCTGTCGCTTGCTGGTGGAACGTCATGGAGGCGAAGTGCCGCAAACCCGTGAAGAGCTGGAAGCGTTACCCGGCGTCGGCCGCAAGACCGCCAACGTGGTGCTCAATACCGCATTCCGTCAGCTGACCATGGCCGTGGACACGCATATTTTCCGGGTCAGCAATCGTACCGGCATTGCTCCAGGCAAAAATGTGGTCGAGGTTGAGAACAAACTGATGAAGTTCGTGCCGAAGGAATATTTGCTCGACTCCCATCACTGGCTGATCCTCCACGGACGCTACGTTTGCCTGGCCCGCAAGCCTCGCTGTGGCAGTTGCCGGATCGAAGACTTGTGCGAATACAAGCAAAAGACTTCCGACGATTGAGGCGCTATTAGGTATTTTGATTTATCGATTGAAAAAATCTTTTTTACCCGCCGGGAGATTATCGCTATAAGGAGCGCCAAAGGCAGTCTTAGCCTGGAGTAACACTATGAGCACTGGCAAAGAGCAATTGGACGTAGAAGACGACTTCACCCCCGTTGAGGCTGATGACGCTGAGCCGGTGGTTGAAGTGGCGAAGACCAACCTGAGCAAACGCCGTACCATCGACAATCTGTTGGAGGAGCGCCGACTGCAAAAGCAATTGACCGATTACGATTTTGATCTATGACACCTAAAAGCCTCCCGAAACGGAGGCTTTTTACTAAGTGCCACGCCCTGATGCCCCCGCTTATCGCGCCTCGTCAAACGTTGAGGCCGTCACACCAAACCATTGCGTTGAGCCAATTCGATCAGGTCGACCAGAGAGCGAGCATTGAGTTTCAACAACAGGCGGGTCTTGTAAGTACTGACAGTCTTATTGCTGAGAAACATTCCATCGGCGATCTCCTTGTTGGTCTTGCCTCGGGCCAACTGCTGCAAGACCATCATTTCCCGTCCTGACAGACGATCCACCATATCGGCCTCGCTGGCGTTCCCCAAACTGGAACGTACGGTATGCAAGGCTTGATTCGGAAAGTAACTGTAGCCTGACAATACTGCCTTTATTGCACTGAGTAATTCGGTGAGATCCTGTTGTTTGCAGACATACCCGGCGGCACCCGATTGCATGCAACGCATGGAAAAAGGCCCAGGTGCCTGAGAGGTCAGTATCAAAACTTTCATGGGCATTGCTGTCGAGGTTAAACGCGCGATAACTTCCAACCCATCAAGTTTCGGTATTCCAATATCCAGGATGACAATATCCGGCATATGTTCACGGGCAAGTTGCAATGCATCCACGCCGTTATCTGTCTCTGCAATGACTTCGTAGCCATGACGTTCCATTAGCATTCGTACCGCAAGACGAATGACGGGGTGATCATCCACGATCAGCACTTTATTCATGGGCAAGTCCAATTTTCGCTGTTCGAATTTTTAGAGCCCGCACAATAGCCTAGTCGTTTCATCCATGGCATGCCGCCCCCCTCGGCGACCTGCACCGAGAGACATTCCTTACAGACATTAGAGATTTATCTTACAAAACATCCAAAAATACCGGTGGCTAAAAACCTTATCGACCTGAAGGTATTTATATTTTCCGCAGTTTTTTTGTTTCTATTTACATCCAGAAAGCCAAATAACAGGGTCCGCTGCAAGCGATCCAACGAACACCGACTATTGAGCTACGCTTAAAAGTAACGGATGTTTTCGACCTGACACCCATACCGCAAACAGCGCACATCAAGGATTAAGAAAAAATCACACCAGGCAACACTTCAAAAAGATTCAATCCAACACAACCTTAAACATCAACAACAGACATACCCAACCCACGCTCATTGCCGTTACTATCCCCCATTGAAATCCAACCTTAAAGGAGCACCACACAAACAAAGACACCAATCAATTAGTTATTAAAATTAAAACCAATAACATTACCCATTTGAGAAAAGACAATATCCCCATGAGCAGAAAACATGAACAAACTAAAGAAAAAAATCATCAACCCGATGACCGTTATTGCCATATTTGCCGCTATTTCTGAAACATCGGCCGCCGTCTCACTGCCGTTTCTCGACAACAAGGAGAAAGAGCTCTATGTCTGGTTCCTGATCAGTTTTCCCTTTTATTTGCTTTTTCTTTTCTTCGCCACACTCAACTTCAACTACCGGTCGCTGTACGCGCCCTCCGATTATGGGAAAGGAAAGCATTTTTTAGACGTGTTGGACAACGCTGATCGCGGTCAGCGGCCCGATAACCTGAAGGACCCTCCCTCCGGGATCGGAATTCAGACAAGCCTCTCGGCGCTACAGCACGTGAGCCTGACCGAGCCGCTAAAAAACCTGCACATCGTCGATGCGCGGTGGTTGAGCAAAAAAAAGGAGTTTGGCGCCTGGATTGAAAAAAATCTGCACCCACAGGGAAGCCCTGCGCAAGTGATCGTGTTTCTCACCTGTACCGATTCGGAGGCATTACTGAAGGAAAGCGCCCTCTCGCATTCAAAAGAGACAAAGAACCGCAACGGTCCAACACTCTGCATTGCTTACAATTTGAATTCACGTGGCCTGACGATACTTGATCACTCTTTTTACCTGACACGCAGCAGGTAACGCTTGAAGAGCTTTCAGAGAGAAGAAACAGAAGGAAGGTATTACAGAAACAAAAAGAACGCTGTTAAAACGATGTCCAGCAGGAAATCCTCCCTATTCAGATGTGTGGCCTTGTCATCGACAAGGCCACAACTCTATTCACTACGGTCATTCCATTACGGCTTCAAAAATCTCAGAAAAGCTTCCGGCCTTTGTTCGCCGCAATACGCATGCGCAAAGCGTTGAGCTTGATGAAGCCCGCCGCGTCGGCCTGGTTGTAAGCGCCGCCGTCTTCTTCGAAGGTCGCGATGTTGGCGTCGAACAACGATTCGTCGGACTTGCGACCGGTGACGATCACGTTGCCCTTGTACAGCTTCAGGCGCACAACACCGTTCACGTGGGCCTGGGACGCGTCGATCATCTGTTGCAGCATCAGACGCTCAGGGCTCCACCAGTAACCGGTGTAGATCAGGCTGGCGTATTTAGGCATCAGCTCGTCTTTAAGGTGAGCCACTTCGCGGTCCAGAGTGATTGATTCGATCGCACGGTGAGCGCGCAGCATGATGGTGCCGCCAGGGGTTTCGTAGCAGCCACGGGACTTCATGCCAACGTAGCGGTTCTCGACGATGTCGAGACGGCCAATACCGTGTTCGCCACCGATACGGTTCAGGGTCGCCAGCACGGTGGCCGGGGTCATTTCGACGCCGTCCAGTGCGACGATGTCGCCGTTGCGGTAGGTCAGTTCCAGGTACTGCGCCTTGTCAGGAGCCTTCTCCGGGGAGACAGTCCATTTCCACATGTCTTCTTCGTGCTCGGTCCAGGTGTCTTCCAGCACGCCGCCTTCATAGGAGATGTGCAGCAGGTTGGCATCCATCGAGTACGGGGATTTTTTCTTGCCGTGACGCTCGATCGGGATGTTGTGCTTTTCAGCGTAATCCATCAGCTTTTCACGGGATAGCAGGTCCCATTCGCGCCACGGAGCAATCACTTTCACCCCTGGCTTCAAGGCGTACGCGCCCAGTTCGAAACGAACCTGGTCGTTGCCCTTGCCGGTGGCGCCGTGGGAAATGGCGTCTGCCCCCGTTTCGTTGGCGATTTCGATCAGGCGCTTGGCGATCAACGGACGAGCGATGGAAGTACCCAGCAGGTACTCGCCTTCGTAAACGGTGTTGGCGCGGAACATCGGGAAAACGAAATCGCGCACGAATTCTTCGCGCAAGTCGTCGATGTAGATCTCTTTCACGCCCATGGCTTGTGCCTTGGCGCGTGCAGGTTCGACCTCTTCGCCCTGACCCAGGTCAGCGGTGAAGGTCACGACTTCACAGTTATAAGTATCCTGCAGCCACTTGAGGATCACCGAAGTGTCCAGGCCGCCGGAATACGCCAGAACGACCTTGTTTACGTCCGCCATGCCATCACTCCACGGGTTCTACGGAAAGCCGTCAAGTCTACCGGTCATGCAGGATAATTTACAGAGGCGCGACAGCTTATGACGACGAAGCGACATATTATGTCGAGTGAGCGACGAATACAGCGGGTTCAGGAAGTCGACGCGGCGCTCGCCGCTGCAGTGGCCTGAGGGGCTGGCTTTTCGGTGGGCGCAACCCGCGCCAGGTGCACATTGACCCGACGGTTCTTCGCCCGGTTGGCAGAACTGGTATTGGGCGCCAACGGATAACGCTCGCCGTGGAAGCGCAGGGTGATCTGCGATTCCTGAATACCATTGACCTTGAAGAAGTCCATGACCGCCAGAGCCCGGCGGCGCGACAGGTCACGGTTGGTCAGGCGGTTGCCGCTATTGTCGGAGTGGCCATCGAGTTCGATGTGGTTGACCGTCGGATCAGCCTTCATGAAATCCAGCATCACCAGCAACTGAGCCTTGGCCCGCGCGTCAAGATCGATGCCTTCGCCGGGGAAGCCAATTTCGGACTGTTTGACCTGCTCGAAATTCTTTGGCAGCAGTTTTGCCACGCAGCCCTGGTAGTCGTTGAAGGCCTTGCTGAACTTGACCGGCAACAGACGCACTTCCGACATCCGGCCATCGCCAGAGTAATGTCGAACAACCGGACTGCGGCCATCCATCAGGCCACTGATCAAACGCCCGGCCTGAACGTGCGAACTGTTGAACAGCACATTGCCACTGCCGATTCGCACAGACCCGAGGTTAATGTCGCCACGCCCCGGCTGCCAGGGTGCAGCCGCCGCCAGCAAGGTCGCCGAACCGCCGCCGATCATCGCGCTGTCGGCCTTCAGACGAAACGTCGCTTGCTCGCCGGCGCGGCGCACGAACTCGCCGGAACCAAAATCGGTGATCGGCTGAGTCAGGCGGCACTCGAACTTGTCTCCTTCGACCGTCCACTCGATGCTCTCCAGACGGGTCTGGAAAGTGAGCGCCATCGCGGGAAGGCTGGCAAATACGCTGAGCAAGGCTAAATAACGCTGGCGCACGGGAGGCTCCACTGGCTTCTACAACAAAAAGACCGACATACACAGGTTTACGGCATACCTGTTGGATATCGGAAGCTTCCTGCAAAACTTGATAGCGAGTGCCTGGAAGAGTCTTTTCCGGTAGCATTCCCCTCAGTTTGACCCGCCTGGAATCCCCTCATGTCCGACCGCCTGACCCTGCTGCGTCCCGACGACTGGCATATTCATCTTCGCGATGGTGCTGTGTTGACCAATACAGTCGCGGATGTCGCGCGCACCTTTGGTCGCGCCATCATCATGCCCAACCTGGTACCTCCGGTGCGTAACACCGCTGAAGCCGACGGCTATCGCCAGCGGATTCTCGCTGCACGCCCGGCCGGCAGTCGCTTCGAACCGTTGATGGTGCTGTACCTGACCGATCTTACACAGCCCGAAGAAATTCGCGAGGCCAAGGCCTGCGGATTCATTCACGCCGCCAAGCTGTACCCGGCCGGCGCGACCACCAACTCAGACTCCGGTGTCACCAGCATCGACAAGATTTTCCCTGCACTCGAGGCCATGGCCGAAGTCGGGATGCCCTTGCTGGTTCACGGTGAAGTCACCCGTGGCGATGTCGACGTTTTCGATCGCGAAAAAATCTTCATCGATGAGCACATGCGTCGAGTGGTCGAGCGTTTCCCGACGCTCAAAGTGGTGTTCGAACACATCACCACCGCTGACGCCGTGCAGTTCGTCAACGCGGCTTCGGCCAATGTTGGCGCGACCATCACCGCGCATCACCTGCTGTACAACCGCAACCACATGCTGGTGGGCGGGATTCGGCCGCACTTCTATTGCCTGCCGATCCTCAAGCGCAACACCCATCAGGAAGCCCTGCTCGACGCCGCCACCAGCGGCAGCGACAAGTTCTTCCTCGGTACCGACTCGGCGCCCCATGCCCAGCACGCCAAGGAAGCCGCTTGCGGCTGTGCCGGTTGCTACACCGCTTATGCCGCGATTGAGATGTATGCCGAAGCCTTCGAACAACGCAACGCGCTGGACAAGCTCGAAGCCTTTGCCAGCGTGAACGGCCCGCGTTTCTACGGCCTGCCGGTGAACACCGATCGCATCACCCTGGTCCGCGATGAGTGGACCGCCCCAACCAGCCTGCCATTTGGCGAGCTGACCGTAATCCCGCTGCGCGCCGGTGAAAAACTGCGCTGGCGCCTGCTGGAGGAACACGCGTGAGTGAAGACCATTTCGACGACGAACAGGAAGGTCAAGGCGGTGGAGGTGGTTCGCGCCACCCGATGGCTGAACGCTTCCGTGGGTACCTGCCAGTCGTTGTCGACGTTGAAACCGGTGGTTTCAACTCTGCCACTGACGCGTTGCTGGAAATTGCCGCCACCACCATCGGCATGGACGAAAAAGGGTTTGTGTACCCCGACCACACCTACTTCTTTCGCGTAGAGCCTTTTGAAGGCGCAAACATCGAAGCGGCCGCCCTGGAATTCACCGGGATCAAACTCGATCATCCGCTACGCATGGCAGTGAGTGAGGAAGCAGCGCTGACCGATATCTTCCGCGGCATCCGCAAGGCCCTTAAAGCCAATGGTTGCAAACGGGCGATTCTGGTCGGGCACAACAGCAGCTTCGATCTGGGCTTTCTCAACGCCGCCGTCGCGCGCCTGGACATGAAACGTAACCCGTTCCATCCGTTCTCGAGCTTCGATACTGCAACCCTGGCCGGTCTGGCTTACGGCCAAACGGTACTGGCCAAGGCCTGTCAGGCAGCTGATATCGACTTCGACGGTCGCGAGGCCCACTCGGCTCGCTACGACACCGAGAAGACGGCCGAGCTGTTCTGCGGCATCGTCAATCGCTGGAAACAAATGGGCGGCTGGGAAGACTACAACGACTGATCGTCGTCGGGTTTATCCCGCCCATAAAAAAACCGGCCTCAACGGCCGGTTTTTTATGCCTCAAACGTGCCTTACAGCGCAGCAGCGTTCTCGGTCAGGTAAGCCGCGACGCCTTCGGTCGAAGCGGTCATGCCTTTGTCGCCTTTTTTCCAGTTGGCAGGGCAAACTTCGCCGTGCTCTTCGTGGAATTGCAGAGCGTCGACCAGACGGATCAGCTCTTCAATGTTACGGCCCAGCGGCAGGTCGTTGATGATCTGCGAACGGACAACGCCTTTGTCGTCGATCAGGAATGCGCCACGGAAAGCCACGCCGCCTTCGGACTCAACGTCGTAGGCCTTGGCGATTTCGTGCTTCAGGTCGGCAGCCATGGTGTAGCGAACTTCACCGATACCACCATTGTTGACCGGGGTGTTGCGCCAGGCGTTGTGGGTGAAGTGCGAGTCGATCGAAACGGCGATCACTTCAACGTTGCGAGCCTTGAAGTCAGACATGCGGTTGTCCAGAGCGATCAGCTCGGACGGGCAAACGAAGGTGAAGTCCAGTGGGTAGAAGAACACCAGGCCGTATTTGCCTTTGATGGCCGACGACAGGGTGAAGCTGTCTACGATTTCGCCATTACCGAGTACGGCCGGTACGGTGAAGTCAGGGGCTTGTTTGCCTACGAGTACGCTCATTGGATATCTCCTGGTGTAATAACGTGAAGAACTGGGCTCGCATCAGCCTGCCACCTTCAGGCGACAGCCCTGTGACACGAACCCGCTTCGCAAGGACCGGCCATCATACACTGCGTTTTTGACCTGTCCTTAACGGTTTTTTTGCCAAGGGAAATGCTGTCGACAGGTTTTCCGTGTGATCGACGCTGAGGGGGAAACCGTTCGTCAGCCTCGACCAAAGCTTTCTGAAACCACTTTGACAATCATTCTCGTTAACATTAAGATCCATCGCAATTGAGTCACAACCAGCGACGGTTTTCACTTATGTATGTCTGCCTCTGCACTGGCGTCACCGACGGTCAAATCCGCGATGCAATCTATGAAGGTTGCTGCAGCTATAAAGAAGTCCGACAGGCCACCGGCGTAGCCAGCCAATGCGGCAAATGTGCCTGCCTTGCCAAGGAAGTGGTCCGCGAAACCCTGACCAAATTGCAATCGGCTCAGTCCGCGATTCCCTATTCCGTAGAATTTACTGCCGCGTAAATACCCTATTTCAAAAAACCGGACTTGATGTTCGGTTTTTTTATGTCTGAAAATCAACCGCTTACGCTCTAGACGCGGAACACAAACATTCTTATTCCGATTAATTTTCACTTAAGTTTCAATAACTTAGGTTTGACACTCTTAATTACGCGGCTCAAACTCTGCCTTATAGACAGCTAATACAGGGCAGGACCCCATCATGAAAGGCGACATTACAGTCATCCAGCATCTCAACAAGATCCTTGCCAATGAGCTGGTCGCGATCAATCAATACTTCCTGCATGCACGCATGTACGAAGATTGGGGTTTGAACAAGCTCGGAAAGCACGAGTACCACGAATCCATCGATGAGATGAAGCACGCGGACAAGCTGATCAAGCGCATCCTGTTCCTTGAAGGCCTGCCGAATGTCCAGGACCTGGGCAAACTGCAGATCGGCGAACACACCCAGGAAATGCTTGAGTGCGACCTGCGTATCGAACGCACCGGTCACGCTGATCTCAAAGTAGCCATCGCTCATTGCGAAACCGTTGGCGACTTCGGCAGCCGTGAACTGCTTGAAGATATTCTTGAGTCCGAAGAAGAACATATCGACTGGCTGGAAACCCAACTGGGCCTGATCGATAAAGTCGGTCTTGAGAACTATCTGCAATCGCAGATGGGCGAAGAGTAAGTTAGCGCCCGCTAAACTCGAGACAATAAAAAGCCCCGCGCTCCTTTAAAGAGGCGGGGCTTTTTTGTGCCTTCGCTCTTGTAGGAGCGAAGCTTGCTCGCGAAAGCGGTCTTTCAGGTAAGACGCCTTCGCGGGCAAGCCTCGCGCCTACAAAAAGCGGATCAGGCTTCGGTCTTGCTGGCAGCAGCAGCTTCGACAGCAGCCTTGATAGTGCTCTGCAGCGAACCATCAGCAGACATTTCAGTCATGATGTCGCTACCGCCGACCAGCTCACCACCGACCCACAGTTGCGGGAAGGTTGGCCAGTTGGCGTACTTTGGCAGGTTGGCGCGGATTTCCGGGTTCTGCAGGATGTCCACGTAAGCAAACTTTTCGCCACACGCCATCACGGCCTGCGCGGCTTTCGCGGAGAAGCCACACTGCGGGGCATTCGGCGAGCCTTTCATGTAAAGCAGAATGGTGTTGTTAGCAATCTGCTCTTTAATCGTTTCGATGATATCCATGGAACACCTCGGCTGAACTTTCCGACTCAGTGGTCGGCACGGTGGCGCATTGTAACGGAAACCCGAGCACCCTGCTCGGTCTCCCCGACAGACTTGATCAAGCCGCCGCCACGGTCACTGGCACACCGTTCAACGCCGCATTGCCCGACAACTCATCGAGTTGACACTCGTCGGTCAAGTCATTGGCGCTGGAGCCCGGCTGACCACTGGCAATGGTCATCTGCACACCCGGCCGTGCATGGCCCCAACCGTGAGGAAGGCTGACCACGCCTTTCATCATGTCCAGACTGCCGAGCACTTCAACTTCGATCACACCGACTCGCGAACTGACCCGCACTCGCTGCCCGTCGTTGAGCCCACGACTGGCCAGGTCATCCGGGTGCATCAGCAATTGATGGCGCGGCTTGCCCTTCACCAGGCGGTGGTAGTTGTGCATCCACGAGTTGTTGCTGCGCACATGCCGGCGGCCAATCATCAACAACTCATCAAAGGCCGGTGCTTGCAACGCCGCAAAGCGGGCGAGGTCAGCCAGGATCACGGCAGGCGCAGCCTGGACTCGCTGATTTGCCGTTTTCAGACGGGGAGCCAGATTGGATTTCAATGCCCCAAGATCGACACCATGAGGGTGATCAAACAATGTCGCCAACGATAGCTTGTGCTTCGACGCGTCGCCATACAGCCCCATCCGCAAGCCCTGATCGATCATCTGCGCCGGGGCGACGGTTGGTTTCAATGCTTTGCCAGTCTTCGCAGCAAAGGCCTTGGCCAGCCCCACGAAAATTTCCCAGTCATGCAACGCACCTTCGGGTTTGGCCAGGATCGCGCGATTGAACCGACTGACGTTACGCACCGCAAACATATTAAAAGTCGTGTCGTAATGATCGTTTTCCAGGGCCGATGTGGACGGCAGAATCAGGTCGGCATAACGCGTGGTTTCATTGATGTACAGGTCGATGCTGACCATGAACTCCAAACCGTCCAGTGCCTGCTCCAGTTGCCGGCCATTGGGCGTCGAGAGCACCGGGTTACCCGCCACGGTAATCAGCGCGCGGACCTGCCCTTCCCCTTCGGTGAGCATCTCTTCGGCCAGTGCCGACACCGGCAATTCTCCAGCGTATTCAGGACGCCCGGACACCCGACTCTGCCACAGATTGAAATGCCCGCCTGAAGTGGACGCCACCAAGTCCACCGCAGGTTCGGTGCACAACGCCCCCCCCACGCGATCGAGATTACCAGTGACCAGGTTGATCAACTGCACAACCCAGTGGCACAAGGTACCGAACGCCTGGGTCGAGACCCCCATGCGGCCGTAACAGACCGCCGTCGGCGCTGCCGCGAAGTCCCGCGCCAGTTGGCGGATCTGTTCGGCGGGCACTGCACACAGTGGGCTCATGGCCTCGGCGGTGAAACTGGCGACTGCCTCCCGCACCTCATCCAGACCCTCCACCGGCAAATGACTGTCGCGGGTCAGGCCTTCAGCAAACAAGGTGTTGAGCAGCCCGAACAACAACGCGGCATCGCCACCCGGGCGCACGAACAGATGCTGGTCGGCAATCGCCGCCGTTTCGCTGCGGCGCGGATCAACCACCACCACTTTACCGCCGCGCGCCTGAATGGCCTTCAAGCGCTTCTCCACATCCGGCACGGTCATGATGCTGCCATTGGAGGCCAGCGGATTGCCGCCGAGGATCAGCATGAAATCGGTGTGATCGATGTCCGGGATCGGCAACAGCAAGCCATGGCCGTACATCAAATGGCTGGTCAGGTGATGGGGTAATTGGTCAACCGAGGTCGCAGAAAACCGGTTGCGGGTTTTCAACAGGCCGAGAAAGTAATTGCTGTGGGTCATCAGCCCGTAGTTGTGCACGCTGGGGTTGCCTTGATAGACCGCCACCGCGTTCTGCCCGTGACGCTCCTGAATCGCCGCCAGACGTTCGGCGACAAGGCTGAAGGCATCTTCCCACTCGATGGGTTGCCATTCGTAGCCGACCCGAAGCATTGGCTGACGCAGACGATCAGGATCGTTCTGAATATCTTGCAAGGCGACAGCCTTGGGACAGATGTGTCCGCGGCTGAATGTATCCTGAGGGTCACCCTTGATCGAAGTGATCTGCACAGCGCCTTCGACCTCGGTGGTTTCGATGGTCAGGCCGCAGATGGCTTCACACAAGTGGCACGCACGGTGATGGAGAGTCTTGGTCATGGCCAGTCTCTGTCTTGTTCTGGGCGGGCAATATCGGCCGCGGGAACAAAACTATGGAGCCTGACCCACGACTGCGCCAGCGACGTTCGTCTTGTGAATCGGCGACCATCAGGCCAGCCGATGAGCGCCGGGGATCAGTTCGGCGGCAGCCTCGGCGGCGCCTGCAACTGGATCTCCTGAATGGTTTCGATCTGCTCATGAGCGATATGGACACCCGTGAGTTCGCCGATCAATCGCCAGTGCTCGTCGAGTCCGGCGCTGATGGTTGCCATGCGGTCAATCATCCGCCGGCCGGCGGCCTTGGTCACTTCGTCTTCACTGCGCATCAACTCGAAGGACATCGAGGTCATGGAAGCGGTGAGATGGGTCAGTGAGCGAGCCGTAAGGCCAAGTAACTCCATTAGCTGTTGTTCTTTCGATTCCATTCCGAAGGCTTCCTGCGTCGTTCGTGGGTTAGTTATAACCCGCCTCCTTGCATAAGCAAATGTTTCAGACCAGACACATCGATCGTTCCTGAGCACAAAGGCGTCGAAAGACAGCTCAGAAACCGACCGCTGCTATCCATCCTCACCCCGTTTGATTGCAAAGCCCCGTGACCCCAGTGTACAAATGACGGGCTGCTGTCAGGAAACAGGCTTCAAAAGCGCTACTGCGGTCATCCCGTAGCCCCTCTGAAATCCCCTAAAAACCGTAGCCCTATTGGTAAGACGCGACATTTAATTATAAGATCGCGCCTTCCCCTATTTCGTCGCCCCGTGCGGCTTACGCCGCAGGTCTCGCCCGTTTTTCAGTTAAACAAGGCTTTGAGTATCTGCGGTCTGTTGCAAAAAGGTAGTCAATGATGAGCGCAAGGCACTTTCTCTCCCTGATGGATTGCACGCCCGAAGAGCTGGTCAGCGTGATCCGTCGAGGCATTGAGCTCAAAGACCTGCGTAACCGCGGCGTACTGTTCGAGCCTTTGAAAAACCGCGTGCTCGGGATGATTTTCGAGAAATCGTCGACCCGCACCCGTATTTCGTTCGAAGCCGGCATGATCCAGCTTGGTGGCCAGGCGATTTTCCTGTCGCCGCGTGACACCCAACTGGGCCGTGGCGAGCCGATCGGCGACTGCGCGATCGTGATGTCGAGCATGCTCGACGCCGTGATGATCCGTACCTTTGCCCACAGCACCCTGACCGAATTCGCCGCCAACTCCCGCGTGCCCGTCATCAACGGCCTGTCCGATGACCTGCACCCATGCCAGTTGCTGGCCGACATGCAGACGTTCCTCGAACACCGCGGCTCGATCCAGGGCAAAACCGTGGCCTGGATCGGCGACGGCAATAACATGTGCAACAGCTATATAGAAGCGGCGATGCAGTTCGACTTCCAGTTGCGCATCGCTTGCCCGGAGGGTTTTGAACCCAACCCTGAGTTCGTGGCCAAGGCGGGTGATCGGATCACCATCGTCCGCGACCCGAAGGATGCCGTACGCGGCGCCCACCTGGTCAGCACCGACGTCTGGACCTCCATGGGCCAGGAAGAGGAAACCGCCACACGCCTGAAGCTGTTTGCACCGTTCCAGGTCAACCGCGCCCTGCTCGACCTGGCCGCTCCGGACGTGCTGTTCATGCACTGCCTGCCGGCCCACCGAGGTGAGGAAATCAGCGTCGACTTGCTCGATGACAAGCGCTCCGTTGCTTGGGATCAAGCCGAAAACCGTCTTCACGCACAAAAGGCCCTGCTCGAGTTTCTCGTCCCGCCTTCGTACCACCACGCATGAGCCATCCATTACTGCTTAACCTGCGCAACCTCGCCTGTGGCTACCAAGACCAGCGGGTCGTGCAGAACCTCAACCTGCATTTGAATGCCGGCGACATCGGCTGCTTGCTGGGCTCATCGGGTTGCGGAAAAACCACCACCCTGCGGGCCATTGCCGGTTTCGAACCGGTGCACGAAGGTGAAATCCAGTTGGCGGGCGAGACGATCTCCCGCGCCGGTTTCACCCTCGCTCCGGAAAAACGTCGGATCGGCATGGTGTTCCAGGACTACGCACTGTTTCCGCATTTGAGCGTGGCCGAGAACATCGCCTTCGGGATCCGTAAACATCCTCAGAAAGATCGCGTCACCGAAGAGTTGCTGGAGCTGGTCAATCTGAAAAACCTCGGCAAACGCTTCCCGCATGAGCTATCCGGTGGTCAACAGCAGCGCGTCGCTCTGGCGCGGGCCCTGGCACCGGAACCGCAACTGCTGCTGCTCGACGAACCTTTCTCCAACCTTGATGGCGAGTTGCGACGCAAGCTCAGCCATGAGGTGCGCGACATCCTCAAGGCCCGTGGCACCAGCGCGATTCTGGTGACCCATGACCAGGAAGAAGCCTTCGCGGTGAGCGATCATGTGGGAGTTTTCAAGGAAGGTCGTCTGGAGCAGTGGGACACGCCCTACAACCTGTATCACGAACCGCTGACGCCGTTTGTGGCCAGCTTCATCGGCCAGGGTTATTTCATTCGCGGCCAGCTGAGCAGCCCCGAGTCGGTGCAAACCGAATTGGGAGAGTTACGCGGTAATCGTGCCTACACCTGGCCGGTTGGCGGTGCGGTGGATGTGTTGCTGCGTCCGGACGATATCGTTTATGCACCGGACAACGACTTGAAAGCGCGGATCGTCGGCAAGTCTTTCCAGGGTGCGTCGACCTTGTATCGCTTGCAGTTACCGACGGGCGCACAGCTTGAGTCGATATTTCCGAGTCATGCTGATCATCAGGTGGGGTCGGAGGTCGGCATTCGTGTCGCGGCTGAACATCTAGTGTTGTTCCAGGCATCGGGCAGTACGGCGGCGCAGATTCCGATCATCGAGTCCGGCGTCCGCCGCTACAGCAGCGCTAGCTGATACCTGAATTTGTAGGAGCGAGCGGTGCGGCGATCCGACTTGCCCGCGAAGGCGTCAGGCCTGCCAATGAAGATGTCGACTGACACGACGCCTTCGCGGGCAAGCCTCGCTCCTACAGAGAAATCATCCGAGTAATAATTTTCCACTCGCAACGAGCGTCGCATTCCCGCCAATTCTCACCCGATCCCCTTCCAGTCGACAGAACAACTCCCCGCCTCGCGCCGAACGCTGATAAGCCGTCAGGCTCGACTTGCCCAAACGTTTCGACCAATACGGAATCAGGCTGCAATGGGTGGAACCGGTCACCGGGTCTTCATTGATGCCGATCGCCGGGGCGAAGTAGCGGGACACAAAGTCATGCTTGCTGCCCCTGGCAGTGACAATTGCCCCCGGCCACGGCAGTTTCGCCAGCGCCGCCATGTCCGGCTGACATTCGAGCACCGCCTGCTCGGATTCCAGCACCACGAACAACTCGTTCGACCCCAGCACATCAACCGCTTCCACACCCAGCGCGCGCTCGACATCCAGGGTCACGCCCACTTCCGACGGTACGATGGCCGGGAAGTCCAGCCACAAGCGCTCACCCTCACGGCTCACACTGAGCGGGCCGGACTTGCAGACGAAGTCCAGCCGCTCGACCGGCTCTTTATAGATTTCAAACAGAACGTAAGCGCTGGCCAGGGTCGCATGACCGCACAACGGCACTTCGGTGGTCGGGGTAAACCAGCGGATGCGCCAGCCCTGCCCTTCGCGCACCACGAAGGCGGTTTCGGCGAGGTTGTGCTCGGCGGCGATCTTCTGCATCAGCTCATCGGCAAGCCAGGCATCGAGGCGATAGACCATCGCCGGATTGCCACTGAACGGCCGATCACTGAACGCATCAACCTGGTGAAATTCAAGCTGCATAACCTTCTCCCTGAGTCAGGCGCGGCCGATATCGGCAAATTTGGCCTGAGTGTGTTCCGCCAATACCGCGGGTGCCAATTCGACTTCCAACCCACGTCGCCCCGCGCTGACAAAAATGCTGGCGAAGGGCTGAGCTGAATTATCAATGAAAGTGCGCAAGCGCTTTTTCTGTCCCAGCGGGCTTATCCCGCCCAAGAGGTAACCGGTGGATCGTTGCGCAGCGGCAGGGTCGGCCATTTCGACTTTTTTCACGCCCGCAGCATGAGCCAGGCCCTTCAAATCCAGACTTCCGACGACCGGCACCACGGCCACCAGCAATTCACCTTTCTCGCTGGCTGCCAGCAAGGTCTTGAATACCTGAGCCGGGTCCAATCCCAGTTTCTCCGCGGCCTCCAGCCCATAGGACGCCGCCTTCGGATCATGTTCGTAACTGTGCACGCGATGTTCGGCACGAACTTTTTTCAACAAATCCAATGCGGGGGTCATGGCAGCTCCAGGCTGGCGACAGAAGAAAAATACTGCGCTGAATTCTAGGCCATTGATCAATAAAAGGCTCTATTGCGGCGCTATTTCAAAGGCTTGGCGGCGCCTTCTGCCGTTCGTCCACGTTCAGCCTGCCGCGTGAACGATGTGGTCATTCACATGACTAATAGTTCGATTGTGACTGACGGTTCACTTTCGACCTTTGACAGCAGCGTTTCTTGTCTATATTTTTTCGAAACTGAATACTGTACGAATGTCTTACCGCAGCACCCAGCAGCAGGCCGAGAACAGGATGGGGATTCTGCCTCGGTGAAAATCGCGCTTTGACCCTGATGCCAAAGCGCCAGACAACAACAAAAACGAGGTTTTCAATGACAACTGCTTTACAACAACCGTCGCTCTCCAGCCAATGCATGGCCGAATTCCTGGGCACTGCGCTGCTGATTTTTTTTGGTACGGGTTGCGTTGCCGCGCTCAAAGTCGCGGGCGCCAGCTTCGGCCTTTGGGAAATCAGCATCATCTGGGGCATCGGGGTGAGCATGGCGATCTACCTGACCGCCGGCGTTTCCGGGGCTCACCTCAATCCCGCCGTCAGCATTGCCCTGAGCATTTTCGCTGACTTCGAAAAGCGCAAACTGCCGTTCTATATTCTCGCCCAGGTGGCGGGCGCCTTCTGTGGAGCGTTGTTGGTTTACACGCTTTACAGCAATTTGTTCTTCGATTACGAACAAACCCACCATATGGTTCGTGGTACTCAGGCCAGTCTCGAATTGGCATCGGTGTTCTCCACCTTCCCCAACCCGGTCTTGTCCACGGCACAGGCCTTCCTGGTTGAAGTGATCATCACCGCCATCCTGATGGGCGTGATCATGTCCCTGACCGACGACAACAACGGCTTGCCAAAGGGTCCACTCGCTCCGCTGCTGATCGGCCTGCTGATTGCCGTGATTGGCAGTTCGATGGGGCCGCTGACCGGTTTTGCGATGAACCCGGCGCGCGACTTCGGTCCTAAACTGATGACTTTCTTCGCTGGCTGGGGTGAAATTTCCTTCACCGGCGGGCGCGATATCCCGTATTTCCTGATTCCGATTTTTGCACCGATTGTCGGTGCCTGCCTCGGCGCTGCCGCTTATCGCGGGCTGATTGCCCGTCACCTGCCCAGTGCCACACCTGCTACAAAGGAAGCAGCACCGGCCATTGACGGCAAACCAAGAACTTCTTGATACCGTTGGCGCGTGATCCTGCCCATTAAGAGCGCGCGCCGGACCTCACTCCCTTTTTTCGTCCAAGGCAATCGACATGACCGACACTCAGAATAAGAACTACATCATTGCCCTTGATCAGGGTACGACCAGCTCCCGCGCGATCATTTTCGACCGCGACGCGAACGTGGTCTGCACCGCCCAGCGCGAATTCGCACAGCATTACCCGCAAGCCGGCTGGGTTGAACATGATCCGATGGAAATCTTCGCCACTCAAAGCGCCGTGATGGTCGAGGCCCTGGCTCAAGCCGGCCTGCATCACGACCAGGTCGCCGCCATCGGCATCACCAACCAGCGCGAAACTACGGTGGTCTGGGACAAGACCACCGGCCGCCCGATCTACAACGCGATCGTCTGGCAGTGCCGCCGCAGCACCGAAATCTGCCAGCAGCTCAAGCGTGATGGCCACGAGCAGTACATCAGCGACACCACGGGCCTGGTCACCGACCCGTACTTCTCCGGCACCAAGCTCAAGTGGATCCTCGACAACGTCGAAGGCAGCCGCGAGCGTGCGCGCAAGGGTGAACTGCTGTTCGGCACTGTCGACAGCTGGCTGATCTGGAAATTTACCGGCGGCAAGGTGCATGTCACCGACTACACCAACGCCTCTCGCACCATGCTCTTCAACATCCACACGCTGGAGTGGGATGCGAAGATGCTGGAGGTGCTGGATATTCCGCGCGAGATGCTGCCGCAGGTTAAATCCTCGTCCGAAATCTACGGCCACACCAAAAGCGGCATCGCCATTGGCGGTATCGCCGGTGACCAGCAAGCGGCCCTGTTTGGCCAGATGTGCGTCGAACCCGGTCAGGCGAAGAACACCTACGGCACCGGTTGCTTCCTGCTGATGAACACTGGCGACAAAGCCGTAAAATCCAAGCACGGCATGCTGACCACCATTGCTTGCGGCCCGCGCGGCGAAGTGGCTTACGCACTGGAAGGCGCAGTGTTCAACGGCGGTTCTACTGTTCAGTGGCTGCGTGACGAACTGAAGATCATCAACGACGCCCACGACACCGAATACTTCGCCAACAAGGTCAAGGACAGCAACGGCGTGTACCTCGTGCCAGCCTTTACCGGTCTGGGCGCTCCGTACTGGGACCCGTATGCCCGTGGTGCATTGTTCGGACTGACTCGCGGCGTACGTGTGGATCACATTATTCGTGCAGCCCTGGAGTCGATTGCCTACCAGACCCGCGACGTTCTCGACGCCATGCAACAGGATTCCGGCGAACGCTTGAAATCCCTGCGCGTGGACGGCGGTGCGGTGGCGAACAACTTCCTGATGCAGTTCCAGGCCGACATCCTCGGCACTCGGGTAGAGCGTCCGCAAATGCGCGAAACCACCGCACTGGGCGCGGCTTACCTGGCCGGTCTGGCGTGTGGCTTCTGGAGCAGCCTGGATGACTTGCGCGGCAAGGCTGTGATCGAACGCGAATTCGAACCGACCCTGGACGAAACCGCGAAGGAAAAACTCTATGCCGGCTGGAAAAAAGCCGTCAGCCGCACCCGCGATTGGGAACCGCACGAGGGCGCTGAGTAAGCCAAGCCCAGCACACGAATAGGGTTGTAACTGGTCGGGAGCAGATTCCTGCGGCATCATGGGCAAATTTTGCACGGCAGCCCAAAGGAAGCCCCATGAATCTGCCTCCCCGTCAGCAGCAAATCCTCGAACTGGTCCGCGAACGCGGCTATGTCAGCATCGAGGAAATGGCTACGCTGTTCGTCGTTACACCGCAAACCATTCGCCGCGATATCAATCAGCTCGCGGAAGCTAATTTGTTGCGTCGCTACCATGGTGGCGCCGCTTACGATTCCAGCGTCGAAAACACCGCCTACGCCATGCGTGCCGACCAGATGCGCGACGAAAAACAGCGTATTGGCGAAGCCATTGCCGCGCAGATCCCCGATCACGCCTCGCTGTTCATCAATATCGGTACCACCACCGAATCGATTGCCCGGGCGTTGCTCAATCACAATCACCTGAAAATCATCACCAACAACTTGCATGTAGCCTCGATGCTCAGCGCCAAGGACGATTTCGACGTTCTGCTGACCGGTGGCAATGTCCGACGTGACGGAGGTGTGGTCGGTCAGGCCAGTGTCGACTTCATTAACCAGTTCAAGGTTGATTTCGCCCTGGTCGGCATCAGCGGTATAGATGAAGACGGCAGCCTGCTGGACTTCGACTATCAGGAAGTTCGGGTATCCCAAGCGATCATCGCCAATGCCCGACAGGTCATCCTGGCGGCTGACTCCAGCAAATTCGGGCGCAACGCCATGATTCGCCTGGGGCCTATCAGCCTGATCGATTGCCTGGTGACCGATCAGCAACCTGTACCGGCCTTGGCGCAGTTGTTGAGTCAGCACAAGATTCGGCTCGAGGTCGTTTAACCCCCCACATCTTCGTCGGCTGTACCGACGCCATCGTCGGAACGCCGCCCGGAGCAAGCTCGCTCCCACAGGTTCACCGTAACCCTTGTGGGAGCGAGCTTGCTCCGGGCGGCGTTCCGACGATAGCGATCTCTCATGCACCTCCTCTTTCGCGTCGTTATACGCATCTAAATGTTCGAAAATTTTCCTTTAACAGCCCTTCGATCAGTATTTTCAATCGAAGTTGACTGGCCGTGGGCGGCTTTATGGGCTACCATTTTCGAAAATGAACATTAATGTTCGAATTCCAATACCGAAAATCATAAAAGCCCGAGGCCAGCCGATGCCCACTTCTACCTTGCCTATGCCCCCTCTCGCTGAGGTCTACGATATCGCCGTCATCGGTGGTGGGATCAATGGCGTGGGGATTGCAGCGGATGCCGCCGGTCGCGGTCTTTCGGTGTTCCTTTGCGAAAAGGATGACCTGGCCAGCCACACCTCGTCGGCCAGCAGCAAGCTGATCCACGGTGGCCTGCGCTACCTCGAACATTACGAATTCCGTCTGGTGCGCGAAGCCTTGGCCGAACGCGAAGTGCTGCTGGCCAAGGCCCCGCACATCGTCAAGCAAATGCGCTTCGTGCTGCCGCACCGCCCACACCTGCGTCCGGCCTGGATGATCCGCGCCGGCCTGTTCCTTTATGACCACCTCGGCAAGCGAGAAAAACTCGAAGGTTCGAAAAGCCTGAAGTTCGGCCCGGACAGTCCGCTGAAAAGCGAAATCACCAAAGGCTTCGAATACTCCGATTGCTGGGTGGACGATGCTCGTCTTGTGGTACTGAACGCCATGGCCGCCCGCGAAAAAGGCGCCCACGTTCACACCCAGACTCGTTGCGTCAGTGCCCGTCGCACCAAGGGTCTGTGGCACCTGCACCTGGAGCGAGCCGATGGCAGTTTGTTTTCGATCCGCGCCAAGGCGCTGGTGAATGCGGCCGGCCCGTGGGTCGCCAAGTTCATTCGTGACGATCTGAAGATGGAATCGCCTTACGGCATTCGCCTGATTCAGGGCAGCCACCTGATCGTGCCGAAACTGTACGAAGGTGAGCACGCGCACATTCTGCAAAACGAAGATCAGCGCATCGTGTTCACCATTCCGTACCTGAACCACTTCACCCTGATTGGCACCACCGACCGCGAATACACCGGCGACCCGGCGAAAGTCGCAATCACCGAAGGCGAAACCGATTACCTGTTGAAAGTGGTCAACTCCCATTTCAAGAAACGCATCAGCCGCGACGATATCCTGCACAGCTATTCCGGTGTTCGTCCGCTGTGCAACGACGAATCCGACAACCCGTCGGCCGTCACCCGCGACTACACCCTGGCGCTGTCAGGCAGTGGTGAAGAAGCGCCGCTGCTGTCGGTGTTCGGCGGCAAGCTGACCACCTACCGCAAACTGGCCGAGTCGGCGCTGGCGCAACTGACTCCGTACTTCAAAGACATCAAGCCACGCTGGACCGCCAGCGCAACCCTGCCGGGCGGCGAAGACATGACCACCCCGCAGGCGCTGAGCTCGCTGATCCGCGACAAGTTCGACTGGGTCCCGAGCGAAATCTCCCGCCGCTGGGCCACCACCTACGGCAGCCGCACCTGGCGCATGCTTGAGGGCGTACAAAACCTCAGCGACCTGGGCGAACACCTCGGTGGCGGTCTCTACACCCGCGAAGTCGATTACCTGTGCAGCGAAGAGTGGGCGACCACGGCGCACGACATTCTGTGGCGCCGCAGCAAGCTGGGGCTGTTCACCACCCCGGCGGAACAGGAAAAGCTT
This sequence comes from Pseudomonas sp. MDT1-16, assembly GCF_054898115.1. Taxonomy (NCBI): domain Bacteria; kingdom Pseudomonadati; phylum Pseudomonadota; class Gammaproteobacteria; order Pseudomonadales; family Pseudomonadaceae; genus Pseudomonas; species Pseudomonas sp. MDT1-16. The sequence goes on along the minus strand of NZ_CM142717.1, from coordinate 1,519,254 downwards.
GCGGATTACCTGAACAAGGTCGAACAGAACCGCAGCAAAATCGAAGCGGCCTGATCGGAAATCCGATTAAAAAGCCCCTGAATCACACGATTCAGGGGCTTTTTTGTAGGTGCTCATTGCGCCAGATGCAGCAACAGGAAATCAATGAACGCCCTCGATTTGTGAGGTAAATGCGGGTTATTGGGAAACACTACGTTGACGGACTGCGAGGGCAGCGAATAGTCGGGCAACAGGCGGATCAGCCGCTCGCTGGCAATGTCGTCCTTGACCACCCACGCGGGCAGCACCGAGACCCCAAGGGACGACAACGTCATGGAGCGAATGGCCGTGGATGAATTGGATTCAAACTGATTGATCCCGTTGATCTCTACAGTCCCCAATTGCGGATGACGCAACGTCCACTGAGTCGGTGCCTGCAGGTTGCTATTGGCAATCCACGGCACCGAATTCAGGTCCTGGGGATTTTGCACCGGGTGACGCGCAAGAAACGCCTCGGCAGCCACCAAAACAATTTCATAATCCGCCAGCTTACGGCTCTTGAATGCCGAGTCCGACAAGTTGCCTAAACGGATAACCAGGTCTAACTTTTCCGCCACCAGATCATTGAGTGACGCGTTAAAGTTATAACAGAGTTTTATCTCCGGATAGCGCTCTATAAAGTGCGGAATCAACGGCAGAATATACGCCTCACCGTATTCACTGGTGGAACTGAAGCGCAGTTTACCGGAAACCCGATTATGCCCTTTTAATACATTATCGAAGGCAGTATCAATATCCACGACAATACCTTTGAACTCTTCATAAAAGTCCTGACCGATTTCGGTGAGGGATATATTTCGGGTATTACGAATCAACAACGTCGCTGACAGCACGTCCTCCAGCGCCTTGACATGCAGGCTGGCCATGGCCTTGCTGATGCTCAGGTAATTGGCGGCCTTGGTGTAAGAACCAAAATCGACCACGGCCAGAAATGTCTGGACCCGATTAAGATGAGTGTGCATAGCAATAGGGTTCACTGTTAAATCCTGTCAAACAGTGTTTCAAGGATAGTCGCATCGACAGTTCAAGTCCACCGCCCCTATGCTTTGCGGCAAAGGGGAAACAACATGACCTATCGCTACAAAGTTGCACTGATTTTTCTGATCGGCTTTTTTATAGACTGCATTAACATCTTTATGTCGGCGGTCGCATTACCGAGCATATCGACGGCGTTGCACGTTAGTACTTCAGACGTTGCCTGGGTGGCTAACGCTTACATTCTGGGGCTGACACTGATCATCCCGGTCAGCACCTGGCTGGCCGGTCGTTTTGGTCGTCGGGAAATCCTCACCGCCTCGATGATCGTGTTCACCGGCTCCGTGTGGATGTGTGGGCTGGCCAACAGTTTCAACGAACTGGTGATCTGGCGCTTCGTCCAGGGGATTGGCGGCGGCCTGTTGATTCCAGTCGGCCAGGCGCTGACGTTCAACCTGTTCAAGGGTGCGCAGCGGGCGAAAATATCCACATTGGTCATGGCCGTTGCCCTGCTAGCGCCCGCCATTTCACCAACCATCGGCGGCATCATCGTCGACAGCAGCTCCTGGCGCTGGGTGTTCTACAGCAACATCCCGTTCTCGCTGATCGCGGCATTGTTGTCCTGGTTCTGGATCAACGAAGCGCGGCCGACGAGTTTGCCCAGGCCCGACATCAAGGGCTTGTTGTTGGTCAGCGCGGCACTCGGCAGCCTGCTGATGGGCATGTCGTTGTATGGCGGCGACGCTACGGCATGGTTGGCCGCCCTCTTCGTCATGGCCGGCGTTGCTTTCGTCGTGCTGTACGGGCTGCACTACCGCACATGCAAAAACCCGATCATTGAACTGAGCCTGCTCAAAAGCAAAAAACTCAGCACCTCCATCTTTATTTATTACGCGATTCCCGGTGTGTTCACGGGGGTCAATTTGATGAGCATCTTTTTCCTGCAAAACACCCTGCATTTCAGCGCCCGACTGACAGGGATGTTCATGATTCTCTACGCCATCGGCGCGTTCATCGCGATGCTGATTTGTGGCCGGGTCTATAACCGAATGGGCGCAAAGCGGCTGTTTGCCCTCGGCATGTTGTTGCACAGCGTCGGCATTGCCACCCTGTTACTGGTGAACGATCCCTCAGACCTTCTGGTGATTGTCATCGCCTACAGCCTGATGGGAATCGGCGGCGGCATCGGTGCCAACACAGCACAAACCACGTCGTTGATGGACTTTGAGGGCAATGACACCCACAAGGCCAGTGTCATCTGGAACATCAACCGACAGATGTCATTCAGCATCGGCGCCGCCCTCTTCCTGATGGTTTTCAACCTGCTCTTGAAGCATTTCGATACCACCCAGGCCTACCACGTGACCTTCGCCATCGCCGCGCTGGTGGGCCTGCTCCCACTCTTTCAACTGAGTCAGTTGAACACTCAAAAGGACTGTCATGCACAACAAAATAGTTGAACAGGCGCACCACAGCATTCATCACGTGCACGAGCTGATCCACACCCTGTTCACCGATGCAAACGGTAAGGGGCAGGCCGCGCTCGAGCCGCTGATGTCGGCATTCGCCGAGCACTTCACCATGGTCACCACTTCGGCCGCCATCGTCAGCCGGGCGATGGTCGAACAGATGTTCAGGGGGGCGGTCGGCGCCAAGCCAGGCCTGGAGATCGTCATCAGCGACCTGCAGACAGTCTGGCAAGAAGGCGACAGCGTGGCGATCCGCTACAAGGAAACCCATCGCCTCGACCAGCGCGAAAGCTCACGGGTTTCGGTGGCGATCATTGGCATCCATCACCACAACGCCCAATGGATCTACCTGCATGAAACGCCGCTAAGCCAGGAAAGCTGATTTGGTATGAACGGCACGATCACTGGCTCTTGTCTGGCCGATGAGACGTTAGCAGCCCCAAACACCATTCGGTTTTCCGAACGCGACCTGTCGGTCGATTCGGTTAACCGGATTCGCCAACGTCAAAATCTGCGCCATAAATATTTAATACCCTTATAAATCAATGATTTGATCTGTTAGGCCTGGCCTGGCACGAGTCATGCTCTACACTCTTGGACGAATGTCCGCTGTGCCAACCCTTCGGGAGCCGGCAAGCATTCGAAGCACAAAAAGGGCCGATGAACTGGCTCCATATAAAAACAATGTCGAGGAAAATTTGATGCGCATCGTTCCCCATATCCTGGGCGCAGCCATTGCTGCCGCTCTGATCAGCACTCCAGTTTTCGCCGCCGAACTCACCGGCACCCTGAAGAAGATCAAAGAGTCCGGCGTTATCACCCTCGGGCATCGTGACGCTTCCATTCCGTTTTCCTATATCGCGGACGCTTCCGGCAAACCGGTTGGCTACTCCCACGATATCCAGCTGAAAATCGTCGAAGCCATCAAGAAAGAACTCGACTTGCCGAACCTCCAGGTCAAATACAATCTGGTCACCTCGCAAACCCGTATCCCGCTGGTGCAGAACGGCACCGTGGACGTCGAGTGCGGCTCCACCACCAACAACGTCGAGCGTCAGCAGCAAGTTGACTTCTCCGTCGGCATCTTCGAAATCGGCACCCGTCTGCTGTCCAAGAAAGACTCTACCTACAAAAACTTTGACGACCTGAAAGGCAAGAACGTCGTGACCACCGCGGGCACCACGTCTGAGCGCCTCCTCAAGTCGATGAATGCTGATAAGCAGATGGGCATGAACGTCATCTCCGCCAAAGATCACGGCGAATCCTTCCAGATGCTGGAATCGGGCCGTGCCGTCGCGTTCATGATGGACGACGCGCTGCTGGCCGGTGAAGCGGCAAAAGCCAAGAAGGCGAGTGACTGGGAAGTGACCGGTGATCCGCAGTCCTATGAAATCTACGGCTGCATGGTCCGCAAGGGCGATGAGCCGTTCAAGAAGGCCGTGGATGACGCGATCATCGCCACCTACAAGTCAGGCGAGATCAACAAGATCTACGAAAAATGGTTCATGTCGCCTATCCCGCCTAAAGACCTGAACCTGAACTTCCCGATGAGCGACGAGCTCAAGGCCCTGATCGCCAATCCGACCGATAAAGCGGCTGACGACAAGAAGTCCTGATTTCTGACTAACCTTATCTTCTGAAAGGGCCATTGCCCTTTCAGGGGATAGTCACTCCCTGCTGGCATTTTTGGAAACACTCGAACCGGTGGCTGTCGAGCCGCTCGTGTGTGCCTGACCATCAAGGTCAGGCGGGAACGGAGCTTCCCCAGGCGGGCATTTGTATATCGAACGATCTGAGGGGAGACCCTAATGAATTACAACTGGGACTGGAGCGTGTTCTTCAAGTCCACCGGCGTGGGCAGCGAGACGTATCTCGACTGGTACATTTCCGGTTTGGGCTGGACCATCGCCATCGCCATCGTGGCCTGGATCATTGCTTTGACGCTGGGCTCAGTTCTGGGCGTCATGCGCACCGTACCGAATCGCATCGTGTCGGGCATCGCCACCTGCTACGTCGAGCTCTTTCGTAACGTGCCGCTGCTGGTTCAGCTGTTCATCTGGTACTTCCTGGTGCCCGACCTGCTGCCACAAAACCTGCAGGACTGGTACAAACAGGACCTGAACCCGACCACCTCGGCCTTCCTCAGCGTCGTCGTGTGCCTTGGCCTGTTCACCACCGCCCGTGTATGCGAACAGGTGCGCACCGGCATTCAGGCGTTGCCGCGCGGTCAGGAATTTGCCGCTCGCGCCATGGGCTTCAAGTTGCCGCAGATCTACTGGAACGTGCTGCTGCCCCAGGCTTACCGGATCATCATTCCGCCGCTCACCTCGGAATTCCTGAACGTGTTCAAGAACTCGTCCGTGGCCTCGCTGATCGGTCTGATGGAGTTGCTTGCGCAGACCAAACAGACCGCCGAGTTCTCCGCCAACCTGTTCGAAGCCTTCACCCTGGCGACCCTGATCTACTTCACGCTGAACATGGGCCTGATGCTGCTGATGCGCATGGTCGAGAAGAAAGTCGCCGTACCGGGCCTGATCTCCGTAGGGGGTAAATGATGGAATTCGACTTCTCGGGCATCATCCCCTCCCTGCCGGGCCTGTGGAACGGCATGGTCATGACCCTGCAACTGATGGCGCTGGGCGTGGTCGGCGGGATCATCCTCGGCACGATCCTGGCACTGATGCGCCTGTCCCACAGCAAATGGCTGTCGAACATTGCCGGCGCCTACGTTAACTACTTCCGCTCGATCCCGCTGCTGCTGGTCATCACCTGGTTCTACCTGGCGGTGCCGTTCGTACTGCGCTGGATCACCGGCGAAGATACACCGATCGGCGCATTCGCCTCGTGCATCGTGGCGTTCATGATGTTCGAAGCGGCGTACTTCTGCGAAATCGTCCGGGCCGGCGTGCAGTCGATTTCCAAGGGCCAGATGGGTGCTGCCCAAGCCTTGGGCATGACGTATGGCCAGATGATGCGTTTGATCATCCTGCCGCAAGCGTTCCGCAAGATGACCCCGCTGCTGCTGCAACAGAGCATTATTCTGTTTCAGGACACCTCGCTGGTCTACGCGGTCGGTCTGGTGGACTTCCTCAATGCCTCGCGTGCCAGTGGCGACATCATCGGCCGCTCCAATGAGTTCCTGATCTTCGCAGGGCTCGTGTACTTCACAATCAGCTTTGCCGCCTCGCTGCTGGTCAAGCGTCTGCAAAAAAGGTTTGCCGTATGATCTCTATCAAGAATGTCAACAAGTGGTATGGCGACTTCCAGGTACTGACTGACTGCAGCACCGAGGTCAAAAAAGGCGAAGTGATTGTGGTGTGCGGGCCGTCCGGTTCCGGCAAATCCACCCTGATCAAATGCGTCAATGCCCTGGAACCGTTCCAGAAAGGTGACGTGGTGGTCGATGGTACGTCCATCGCCGACCCGAAGACCAACCTGCCGAAACTGCGTTCGCGCGTCGGCATGGTGTTCCAGCATTTCGAACTGTTCCCGCACCTGACCATCACCGAAAACCTGACCATCGCGCAGATTAAGGTGTTGGGTCGCAGCAAGGAAGAAGCCACCAAGAAAGGCCTGCAATTGCTTGAGCGCGTCGGCCTCTCGGCTCACGCCCACAAGCACCCGGGCCAGCTCTCCGGTGGCCAGCAACAGCGTGTGGCGATTGCCCGCGCGCTGGCGATGGACCCGATCGTCATGCTGTTCGACGAGCCGACTTCGGCGCTGGACCCTGAAATGGTCAACGAAGTACTCGACGTGATGGTGCAATTGGCCCACGAAGGCATGACCATGATGTGCGTGACCCACGAAATGGGCTTCGCCCGTAAAGTGGCGGACCGGGTGATTTTCATGGACCAGGGCAAGATCATCGAAGACTGCAAGAAAGAGGACTTCTTCGGCGACATCACCCACCGCGCCGAGCGTACGCAGCATTTTCTTAACAAGATTCTGCAGCACTAAAACGGTACTGCTCTTTCAGGAGCAGGCTTGCTCTTGTGGCGAGGGAGCAAGCTCCCTCGCCACAGGTTCCGCGTTCGATTGGAAACCAGAGCAAACCCGTTTGCCATGCTGGTTGACCCAAGGCATCTGTGATGAAATGCGACCCCTCTCTCTATCGCGCCGCGCCGCCATCACTCGCCGTGAAACCCCGTCTGATTCGCCATCTGTTCCTCCCGCCGCTGGTCATCGCCCTGATGATCGGATTGGGTTACATCGGCTTCTGGGTCAGTGAACACTACGGAATTCGCAGCCTCAGCGAGAACGGCCAGCGTCAGCTCGAATTGCACGCACGTGCCGTCGAGAGCGAGATCAGCAAGTACACCTACCTGCCCAGCCTGCTGGAACTCGAATCCAGTGTCTCAAAGCTGTTGGCCGACCCGTCACCGGAACACCGGCAGACGGTCAATGAATACCTCGAAGGCCTGAACCGGCGCAGCCGCAGCCGGGCGATCTATGTGATGGACACCACCGGTCGCGTCATGGCCACCAGTAACTGCCGCGATGTCGACAGTTACCTGGGCGAAGACTTGTCCTTTCGCGCCTACTTCCAAAACGCCGTGCGCGGTCAGCCGGGGCGCTTCTATGGCATCGGCAGTACCAACGGCGAGCCTGGTTATTATCTGGCCCATGGCCTGGAAGAACACGGCAAGATCATCGGCGTCGCGGTGGTCAAGGTCCGCCTCGAAGCCATGGAAGAGCGCTGGCAGCGTGCGCGGCTGGAAGCTTTCGTCAGCGACGAGAACGGCATCATCATTCTGTCCAGCGATCCGGCACGGCGCCTGAAATCGGTTGTGCCGCTGAGCGACGAGACCAAGGAAAAACTGGCCCGCAGCCTTCAGTACTACTGGTTTCCACTGAACGAACTGCAGCCGCTGGCCCGGGAACAACTGGCCGAAGGTGAGGAAAAACTGACGTTCCCCGCCAACAGCGAACTCGTGTCCGATGAAGAGAACATCAGCTACCTGTCGCAAACCCGCCCATTGAGCGATACCCCGTGGAATTTCACTTTGCTCACGCCCCTGCAGGATTTGCGGCGTGAAGCGATCAATCAAGGGATTCTGGTGGCGGTAGCGTTTGCTCTGGTGGCATTCCTGCTGATCGCCTGGAACGAGCGGCGCAAGGTGATCGCCACGCGCTTGGCCGCACGGGAAGCCTTGCAGGAAGCCAACAATCAACTGGAGCGTCGGATTACCGAACGCACCACCGATCTGCGCGCGAGCAACGAACGACTCAAGGGTCAGATCCGCGAACGGCGTCTGGCCGAAGAGACGCTACGGCGCGCCCAGGATGAACTGGTGCAGGCCGGAAAGCTCGCAGCCATCGGCCAGATGTCCACCAGCATCGCCCACGAATTGAACCAGCCACTGGCAGCGCTGCGGACGTTGTCCGGCAACACCGTGCGTTTCCTTGAGCGGGGCCAGTTGGACGTTGCCAGCACCAACCTCAAGACCATCAACGAACTGATCGACCGTATGGGCCGGATCACCGCCAGCCTGCGTTCGTTCGCTCGCCGCGGTGACGACAAAGGTCAGGCCAGCCTCTGCAAAGCGGTGGATGCAGCCTTGCAGCTGCTCTGTGGTCGCGTGGAAAGCGCTCATCTGCAACTGCACCGAGACTTCGCCGATCCCCAGGTGCAGATCGACCAGACCCGCCTCGAGCAGATTCTGGTCAACCTGATCGGCAATGCCCTCGACGCCATGCAGGCGCAGCCGCTGCCAGAATTGTGGCTCGAAGGCGAAGAGTTCGATGGCAAGTATCGCCTTCGTGTACGCGACAACGGCCACGGCATCGATGCCGAAGCACGCAAACATCTATTCGAACCGTTCTTCACCACCAAACCCGGCGAACAGGGCCTGGGCCTCGGCCTGACCCTGTCAGCGAGTCTGGCCGCTGCCACCGGCGGTCATCTGGGTGTCGAACACCCGGCCAGCGGTGGTACCACCTTCGTCCTCAGTTTACCGTTGGTAAGCCCCACTCACGCCGAGCCAATATGAACAACGACCTTAGTGTGCTGATCGTCGAAGACGACCCCCATGTGCTGCTCGGCTGCCAACAGGCGCTGACCCTGGAAGACATTCCCTGCGTGGGCGTCGGCAGCGCCGAAGAAGCGCTGGAGCGGGTCGGCGACAATTTTGCAGGCATCGTCATCAGCGACATCCGCCTGCCGGGCATCGACGGCCTGGAATTGCTGACCCGACTCAAGGCCCGCGACCGCAGCCTGCCGGTGGTACTGATCACCGGCCACGGCGACATCTCCATGGCCGTCGGCGCGATGCAAAAAGGCGCCTATGACTTCATGGAGAAACCCTTCTCCCCCGAACGTCTGGTCGACGTGGCGCGCCGTGCGCTGGAGCAACGCAGCCTCGCGCGGGAAGTCTCTTCGTTGCGTCGGCAACTGGCGGAACGGGATTCCCTCGAAGGCCGGATTATCGGCCGCTCACCCGCCATGCAAAACCTGCGGGAATTGATCGCCAACGTCGCTGATACGTCAGCCAACGTGCTGATCGAAGGCGAGACCGGCACCGGTAAGGAGTTGGTCGCGCGTTGCCTGCATGACTTCAGTCGACGGCACTCCAAACAGTTTGTCGCGCTGAACTGCGGTGGTCTGCCGGAAAACCTGTTCGAAAGCGAAATCTTCGGTCATGAAGCCAACGCCTTCACCGGCGCCGGCAAACGGCGGATCGGCAAGATCGAACACGCCGACGGTGGCACGCTGTTCCTCGACGAAGTGGAAAGCATGCCGCTGCCGCTGCAAATCAAACTGCTGCGGGTGTTGCAGGAACGCACCCTCGAACGCCTCGGCTCGAACCAGAGCGTGGCAGTGGATTGCCGAGTGATCGCGGCGACCAAGTCCGACCTGGATGAGTCGAGCAAGGCTGGCGAGTTTCGCAGCGACCTGTATTACCGCTTGAACGTGGTGACCCTCGAACTGCCACCACTGCGCGAACGACGCGAAGACATCCTGCAATTGTTCGAACACTTTCTGCAGCAGTCGTCCCTGCGCTTCGACCGCGCGGTGCCGGACCTGGACAACCAGACCCTGTCAAATCTCATGAGCCACGACTGGCCGGGCAACGTGCGCGAACTGCGCAACGTCGCTGAGCGCTTTGCCCTCGGCCTGCCGGCCTTCAAGAAGTCCGGCGCCAGCGGTAGCAATCAGGGCCTGGCCTTCGCCGAAGCGGTAGAAGCTTTCGAACGCAACCTGCTCAGCGATGCCTTGCAACGCAGCGGCGGCAACCTGACCCAGGCGAGCCTGGAACTGGGCATGGCCAAGACCACGCTGTTCGACAAAGTGAAGAAGTACGGGCTGAGTCACTGATGGACCTGATTCTCAAAGCAACCCTGGGCGCGGCCGTGGTGGTGATCCTCGCCGCGCTGGCCAGGACCAAAAACTATTACATCGCCGGATTGGTGCCGCTGTTTCCGACCTTTGCGCTGATTGCTCATTACATCGTCGGCAAGGGGCGTTCGCTGGAGGACTTGAAGACCACCATCGTGTTTGGGATGTGGTCGATTATTCCTTACTTCATCTATCTGGCGACGTTGTATGTGATGGTGGACCGGATGCGGTTGGAGGCTTCGTTGGCGGTGGCGGCGGTGGCTTGGTTGATGGCGGCGACTGTGCTTGTCAGAGTTTGGGTTCGCCTCCACGCCTGACCACATTCCCCTGTGGGAGCGAGCTTGCTCGCGATAGCGGTATATCAGTCGACCTCCATGGTGACTGTCAGTCCGGCATCGTCGGAACGCTGGAGCGAAGCGAGAGCTCGCGTAACGTCCATGAGTGGTAACTGCATTTTGGGACGCGTCTGACATCAATTCGTTTGCGCCCTTGTTAGCGTTGCACTGAACCCGGCTCCAGGACGTTCTGTTGTGATCAGGCCTTGGAAGGCCTTTCACACGTGTTGCATCAACGTTCCCGAGCCTGTGCCACGTCACCAGACAAGGAACACTGGATGTTTGACGCTAACCCACACGCCCGCTTCAGCCTCACAATCAACAACTTTAAACATGACCTTCAGGTGCTCAGGTTCACCGGCAAGGAACTCATCAGCCAGCCTTACGCCATTGATGTCGAACTGGTCAGCGAAAGACCGGACCTGGACCAGGAAAGCCTGCTGAATAGACAAGCCTTCCTCGCCTTCAACGACGCTGGCAACGGCATTCCCGGGCAAATTCATCGCATTTTTCAGCAATTGACCGTCCCGCAGATCATTGCGCAGGTACTAAAAGACCACGGCATTTTCAGCAGCAGCGAAATCGAGATCGGTGGTACTCCCGTGCCCGGGGCAGCCACATCGTTATCAATGCCTTGGTCAGTTGATGGCTTGTCTGCGCCACCCGAACTGCCCCCAGTGATCGCGCCCTCCCAGGGCGCGTTGATGGCGGCCAGCAAATTGCTCGGCGCGGATTTCTGCCCGATCTGCGAGGCCTGTCGAGAGGGTATCTGCCTGACGGAAGGAACCGTCGCATGGTCGACGCACTCCCCCGCCAATGGATGACCGAACAGCGGCGCTTTGGCCATGAATTATGTGGGATGCTGGATTCAGAGAATGAGCGCGAAATCCGACAGTTATTGTTGAATTCAAGCCGCTTCGACCAACACCTGAGTGTTTACGGCGCAACCCTGGTTGCCGACCTGGGAGATGCCGGGCCGTTCGTCTTCACCTTCGATCAACCCGATGACAAACGCATCGGCGAATTGCTCAAGAAACCGGAGCGTCACTGGGGTTGGCTCGCCAGCCTTCAAAAGGGTGACCTCCCCCAACTGGTTAAACACTGGCAGGAACGGTTGATCATCGGTGCGCGCCCTCATCAGGCGTTGTACCGCTTTCACGACAACCGGGTATTGGCCCGCGCTCTGGAGCATCCGCCCGCAGAGGCTTATCCGGCCTAGCTCGGGCCGGCGATCAGCGTGTGCTACTGGCAAGGGACTCGCTGGGAATGTGCCGACAACCCCGCTCCCGGCCAGTATCCGGTGCCAGACCAACCGCTCTGGCACCAAGTGCCTGTATCCGATCAGCAGGCCATGGAGATTCGTCTGGCCAATGCTCACCGCTATCTGTTGGCTGAACAGGCGCAAGCCTACGCCAAACTCGCCGAGCGCAAGGATCCTGAGGCGCGGCTGCGCGACCGGGGTTGCTGCCTCGCGTTCACCGCAGGCTGCCACTGGCCAGCGGAACACGTTCACCTTCACCGCTGATTTGCCGCTCAACTTTGCCTACATTGCAGCGGTTTACTACGTGCCCGCGAAGGGTGAAACCTGCACCGTTGAAACAAGGGATAACTTAGCGCCCGTTTTCAATAACGAATGGCGAAAGGAATACAAACCCGATTCTGAAATCACTATTCGCAGAACTCAGAAAGGCTGCCCATTGGTGGTCAGTCGTATCAAGTTGGAAATCAACTCGGCTTATGGAAAAACCTGGAGAGATGCAAGTGGGGATGCCGCCAGCGTGGTGAGGAAAGGCAGGGCTGGGCTGGGGAGATACGTGGGTCAAAGTGCCCGGCGGCTGGAAGCGTTGCATGGGCAAAAGCTTTGAGGATCAAGACGCGTATTGCTTCGATAATCACACCGATTTCAGCACCTTCAAAATGGTGGATGGGCGCACCTGCACTATTTACCCCGGCTGCACGGAATAAGGAGATTTTGACATGACGTCATTGGAAAAGGATTTGGCATTAAGCTTGAGCAGTCGCGTGCTCACCTGCCCTGACGAGTACTACCGATACCCAAGCCTTCATCACGCACAACGACGAACTGATCCTGATTGCGGTACGTGGCACCTTCGAACTCGTCGCCGATGGCTTGCGCGATGCCGATGCGTTTCAAGTGCCGTTTGAAGACACCGACAACAAAGTGCATCGTGGTTTCTACGAAGCCGCGCAGAAAGCAGCCATCTTTGTCGTCAGGTATCTGGATAAATTCTACGCAGGGCGAAAGCTCATGATTTGCGGCCACAGCCTGGATGGCGCAGTGGCGTTGTTGCTTTCGGAAATGCTGCGTCGCAGTCCTGAAGGCTACAACATCCAGCTCTACACCTACAGCGCCCCCGCGCCGGTGACGCCAACTTCGCAAAAGGCGCGGCGCCGCTGGTGCATTACCGCATGGTCAACCACAACGACCCGGTTCCGAGCGTCCCCGGCAGCAGGATGAACACCAAAGCCGGTGTTTTCGGGGCGGGGGCGGCGCTGACCTTTGTCAACGTACCCGCCGGCCTGTCGGTGTTTGTGGCGGGCATTACCAACTGGACGGGCGAGCTCTACGAACACCACGGCACGTTGCGCAGTAAACGACGTGACCTGCTGGGGCGCCCGGATGCTTATGTGCGCACCCAAAAGCGGACGCTCGATGCGATCAATCATGAGATCGATAAGGTACAAACAACACGCACTCGATTGGCGCCCCTTCGGCACCGGAGCGTTAGCGAACAAGATGTTTACGGGCTGCTTTCAGAACAACCTGAACAACTGGCAGAAAACCTGCCGCGCTGGCAGGCACATCCAGAAAATCAGGCCACTGAGCAGTTGGCCATGGCACCAAAGAGCACGAACGATGACAGCCGCATACTCTCGATTTCGATTCGATCAGTTAAACGATTGTGGCGAGGGAGCAAGCTCCCTCGCCACAGGCTTCCTACTGTGCGTAAACCTGCTGCAACTGCGCTTGCGTCAACGCATCCTCAAACGGTACCGGCACCGATTTCACCGCGCCGTAGAGATTGCGATAGCGCCAGTAGTTGCCGTTGTTGGCCAGTTGATAACCGCGCTCGACCACGCGCTGGCCATCGAGCACATAACGCAAGGTTTCCTGCGCGGCTTCCGGCGGTGCCGGTTGCATCAGGTCGGTGGCCAGCACGCGCATGGATTCGTCGATGCACTCGTCGAGCACGGCCGTGACCTTCGCCAGATCCAGGCTGCCGTCGTCAATGCATTGCTTGCCGCAACGCCGGATCGGCTGGCTGGCCACTTCGATGCGCATGCGGTACAGCGCTGAACCGGCAATGTCCTGGACCTGCACCTGATTGATCAGCAAAAAACTGCCGCGATCAGCCGTCAGCACCAGCTTGGGTTCAATCACCAGACGCGCGGTGACTTGCCCCTCCCCTTGCTTCAGCCCGGCCATTTGCGAAGCCTGTTGATAGCGCTGTTGCAGACGTTCCTGCAAAGGCACGCCGGCAAGCAGATCGGCCATCGGGCGCGAATCCTTGAGGGCAGTCTTTTCCGCATCGCGCTGCAAGCTGCCACTGCCCATTTGGGTGTTGATCAGGCTCGCCACCAGCAAACCGGCCAACCCTGCCGCATTGGAACCCGCCACCAGGTTATGACTCGACGAAGCCGCCTTCTGCGCCGCCTCGGCGTCAATCACCGTGCTTGCACCGACAAACGCCTGTGGCAGCTGCATGTCCACTTTCAGCCCATGAGCCTGGACGTAGGACCCGGCACTCTGCGACTTGAAACCGGCCTCGGGCGCCGGTTTCTGCGCGCAACCGGCGAGCATCAACAAGGCCAGCGCGCTGGCCCCCATGATCGGGCACTTCATTGCTCGAACGGCGTGATCATTTGCTGACGGCTATTGTCCATGGCCTGGTAGAAGGCATTGGACAGGTTGGTGTAGGTCGGCTCATCCCACTCGCCCTGGGCGGCTTGCACCGCGGCAAAGGGTTTGAACCACAGCAGTTTGTTGTCGACCAGATCGACCACCATGCCCTGCCCGCTCACCTGTGCCATCGGAACGCTGGTCGGCACAAATCCGTAGTAGCTGCGGGTAGCACCGGTAGCGAAGACATTCACCAGCAACAGACGATCGACACCGTAAGCGCCCTTGATCGGCGTCAGGTCACGGCCCGTATACCCTTCACGGAAACTGGTTTCCTTATAGACTTTCAGGTCAACCGGCTCGTTGATTCGCTTGACCTTGTAGCCCTTGGCTTGCAGCTTGGCGACGATGATATCCGGCAAAGTGTTCAGGTCGCGCACTTGCCATTTTTCGACGTTGTCACTGAGTTTGCTGTTGACGCCCCGATTGATCGCGTAATCGAGCATCCCCTGTTGACCGGTCAGCGCCAGCACCGGCGCCGGCACCACAGTGATGGCCACGCCGATGGTCGGCTCTTTGGCATCCCAGAATTGTTTATCCAGCGGAACAGGCGGTTGAATGTGGGCGCAGCCAGTGAGGGTCAGGCAGGCGAGCAAGGTCAAGGCTGAAAAAGTGCGTAACGCGTGAAAGGTCATGGATCAAATCCCTATGATTTAAGAACGGTGCTGCCTGTGTCGGCAGCAACGGCATAAACAATAGTGGCATATTGACACTTTTCTGACGACTGAATTTCGTCAGTTCACCGTTCCCCCCTTCACCTCGCTCATGATTTGCCGAATCGCCCCGACAAAGGTCTCCACCGGCTGGCCACCGCTGACTGCGTATTGCCCATTGAACACCACGGTCGGCACCGAACTGACACCTCGCGACAGCCACAACTGCTCTTCCTCGCGAACCTCTTTGGCGAACTCGTCCGACGCCAGAATCGCCTCGGCCCGCTGCCGATCCAGCCCAACGCTTTGCGCAATCTGCGCCAACTGACCAGGGTCGGACGGATTACCGCCATCAGTGAAATACGCCTTGAACAGCGCTTCTTTCAAATTGAACTGCAACCCTTCCAGCCCCGCCCAGAAAAGCAAGCGATGGGCATCGAACGTGTTGTAGATGCGGCTGTTGCCGTCTGTGCGAAAGGCAAACCCGACCTCGGCACCGCGCGCGCGGATCATCTCGCGATTCTTCTGCGATTGCTCAGGTGTCGAGCCGTACTTCTCGGTGATGTGTTCGGTGATGTTCTGCCCTTCAGGCGCCATCTTCGGGTTCAGTTCGAACGGCTGGAAACGGATCTCGGCCTGCACCTCGTCGCCCAGCAAATCCAGGGCTCGGGTCAGGCCGTAGAGGCCGACAACGCACCAGGGGCAGGACACATCGCTGACGAAATCGATTTTCAGGGGGGTACTCATCACACACCTCGCAGGCTTGGATTGCGCCGGAAAGTTTGAACGATACACCCGAAAGACCTACAGCAGGTTCGGTGCCGCCACCGGATCAATCTGCGCCCAATGCGAGGTGTCTTCGCGGTGGGCCTGCAAGTACGGCAACACCGCCGCCAGCAGCGGCGCCTTGAACGCCTCCTGGAAACGATGCGCCAGCCCCGGAATCAGCTTCAACTGACTGCCGCGGATATGCGCCGCCAGGTGTACGCCGTGCATCACCGGCAACAGCGGGTCGGCGGTGCCATGCACCACCAGCGTCGGTACTCGCAATTGATTGAGTAGCGCGACACGACTGCGCTCGGCGAGAATCGCCATGATCTGGCGCTTCACGCCTTCGGGGTTAAATGCACGGTCATAAGAGAGCGCCGCCTGATGCAGCAGCCCCTGCCGATCATCGCTCACCGTCGGGCTGCCCAGCGCCGCCAGCAAATCGGCTTGTTGTTCCAGCGCCACTTCGCGATTCGGCGCGCCGCGTCGCGACAACAACTGCACCAACGCCGCACTCGGCGCCGGCAAGCCTTCAGCCCCGGAGCTGGTCATGATCAAAGTGAGACTTTCCACACGCTGCGGCGCCATAGCCGCCATATGCTGGGCGATCATCCCGCCCATGCTCGCGCCCAGCACGTGGAATTGTTCAACGTGCAACGCATCCATCAGGCCAAAGGCATCGTCAGCCATGTCGGTCAGGGTGTACGGCGCCGACACCGGCAAACCGAGTTTGTAGCGCAGCACTTCGAACATCAGGTTGGCGTCGACGGGCGCTTGCCGCCAGGTCGACAGGCCGACATCCCGATTGTCATAGCGAATCACCCGAAACCCCTGCTGACACAGCGCGACCACCACCTCATCCGGCCAGTGAATCAACTGACCGCCCAGGCCCATCACCAGCAACAACGCGGGGTCGGACGCACGGCCGATGCTCTGGTACGCCAGGCTCACCTGCGCCAGATCGACATGCTTGGTCGGAACATTGATATCGCAACGAGACGCCGCCAGGGACGGCAAGCCAAACAACAGCGCGGCCAGGAAAACCGCTGTCGAGAAAAATCGTGCACACATGAAAAAACACCGAAACGCAAAACCCCAGTAGAGCGCGAGTCTGATGAAGTTTGTTCAAGCGCGCTGCCACAGTTGCGTGACAGTTTGATGAAGAGTGCTGAACGGTCGTATTTGCACAGAAGATCGTTCCCACGCGCGGGAACGATCAGATCAAATCAGGCCAACTGACTGCGCAATTGCCGAGCCGCCGCCACCATGTTCACCAACGCCGCCTCAGTCTCAGGCCACGCCCGAGTCTTCAACCCGCAATCCGGATTAACCCACAACCGCTCGGCTGGAATCCGTTTCACCGCTTTGCTCATCAACTTGACCATTTCGGCCGTGTCCGGCACCCGTGGCGAGTGGATGTCATAGACCCCCGGGCCGATGTCGTTCGGGTAGTCGAACGCTTCGAAAGCCTCCAGCAATTCCATGTCCGAACGCGAGGTTTCGAGGGTGATCACGTCGGCGTCCATGGCCGCGATGGACTGGATCACGTCGTTGAATTCGCTGTAGCACATGTGGGTGTGGATCTGGGTTTCGTCCCGCACACCGGATGCGCTCAAGCGGAAGGCTTCCACCGCCCAGTCGAGGTATTCCTGCCATTGCGCACGGCGCAGCGGCAAGCCTTCGCGGAAGGCGGCTTCGTCGATCTGCACGATTTTGATGCCGGCGGTTTCCAGGTCGACCACTTCGTCGCGCAGGGCCAGCGCCAACTGCTGCGCCTGGATTTTGCGCGAGACGTCTTCACGGGGGAACGACCACATCAGCATGGTCACGGGACCGGTGAGCATGCCCTTCATGACCTTGTCGGTCAGGCTCTGCGCGTAGGTGATCCAGTCGACCGTCATGGCGGTCGGGCGGCTCAGGTCACCATAGATGATCGCCGGTTTAACGCAGCGCGAACCGTAGCTCTGCACCCAGCCGAAACGGGTGAACAGGTAGCCGTCCAATTGCTCTGCGAAGTACTCGACCATGTCGTTACGCTCGGCTTCACCGTGCACCAACACGTCCAGTCCCAGGCGTTCCTGGACTTGCACGGCATGGCGGATTTCGCTGTGCATGGCGTCGGTGTAGTCGTTGGCCGACAGCTTGCCTTGCTTGAACGCTTGCCGCGCCAGACGAATCGAACCGGTCTGCGGGAACGAGCCAATGGTCGTGGTCGGGAATGCCGGCAGTTTCAACCGCGCACGTTGCTGCTCGATGCGTTTGGCAAACGGCGAATGGCGTTGGCTGTCCGCTGCGCCGATGGCAGCGATACGCGCCTGAACTTCGGCTTTATGGATACGCGGTGACTCGGCGCGGCTAGCCTGAATCGCACGACTTTCGGCCAGGGCGGCTTGCACTTTGGGCGATTGCGGGTCGTTCAGGGCATCGCGCAGCACGGCGATTTCGCCGCACTTTTGTACGGCGAAAGCCAACCAGCTTTTCAGTTCAGGATCGAGTTTGTCTTCGCGATCCAGATCCACCGGGCTGTGCAGCAGCGAGCAGGAACTGCTGACCCACAGGTTGTCACCAAAACGCTCCTGGGCCGGTTGCAGTTGCGCGAGGACTTGCTCCAGCTCGCAGCGCCAGACGTTGCGGCCGTTGACCAGACCCACCGAGAGAATCTTGTAAATCGGCAGACGGTCCAGCACCTGGCCGAGCTGATCCGGGGCGCGCACGGCATCGATGTGTAAACCTTGTACCGGCAGGCTGACCGCCAGGCCGAGGTTGTCTTCCAGACCACTGAAGTAGGTTGCCACCAGTTTTTTCAGCGGCGAGTATTGAAGGATGTGATAGGCGCGTTCGAAGGCGTTTTTCCAGGCCTGTGGCAGGTCAAGGGTCAGGATCGGCTCGTCAATCTGCACCCACTCAACGCCTTGAGCGGCGAGGCGACCGAGGATTTCGCCGTAGATCGGCAGCAGGCGTTCCAGTAGGTCGAGTTTGTCGAAGTCGTTGCCTTTGGCTTTGCCCAGCCACAAGTAAGTCAGTGGGCCGATGATCACCGGTTTGACGTTGTGGCCGAGGGCCTTCGCCTCGTCGACTTCGTCGAACAACTGTTCCCAGCTCAGCTTGAACTGCTGGTCAGCGGTGAATTCCGGGACCAGGTAATGGTAGTTGGTGTCGAACCACTTGGTCAGTTCCTGGGCGTATTGCGCTTTGCTGTGTTCGCCGCCGCAGCAGGCAGCCGTGGCGCCACGGGCCATGGCGAACAGGGTGTCGAGGGTCGGCAGGCCGCGTGAGTTCTTGGCGCTGTCGAAACGCTCGGGGATCACACCGAAGGTCAAGGAATGGGTCAGAACCTGGTCGTACCAGGCGAAGTCGCCCACGGGCAGCAGGTCGATACCGGCGTCTTTCTGCAATTGCCAGTGGGTGGCGCGCAGTTGGCGGCCGACGCTTTTCAGCGCGTCCTGATCCAGATCGCCCTTCCAGTAGGATTCGAGGGCTTTTTTCAGTTCGCGGTCAGCGCCGATGCGCGGAAAACCAAGTGTGTGGGCCAGAGCCATGGTGAATTTCTCCCTATATAAGATGGCCCTATTGTCGACAGCCAACCCAACATGAGACAAACTCAACCTTTTCGTGTTGATCACAAGTTTTCCTCATGGAGCCCCCCGGTGCTTGAAATCCGTCACCTGAAGACCCTGCACGCCTTGCGCGAAGCCGATAGCCTGGTGGATGCGGCCGACCGCCTGCACCTGACGCAGTCCGCCCTGTCCCATCAGTTCAAGGAGCTTGAGGAACGGCTGGGGATGCCGCTGTTCGTGCGCAAGACCAAACCGGTGCGCTTCACCAGCGCGGGTTTGCGACTGCTGCAACTGGCCGACGCCACCCTGCCGTTGCTGCGCGGTGCCGAGCGCGATATCGCGCGGCTGGCCGGTGGCACCGCGGGGCGTTTGCACATGGCGATCGAGTGCCACAGCTGCTTCCAGTGGCTGATGCCGACCATCGACCAGTTCCGCGATGCCTGGCCGGAAGTCGAACTGGACCTGGCCTCAGGGTTCTCCTTCGCCCCTTTGCCTGCGCTGGCCCGTGGCGATCTGGATTTAGTGGTGACCTCCGATCCGCTGGAACTGGCCGGGATCACTTACGTGCCGTTGTTCACCTACGAAGCGATGCTCGCGGTGGCCAACCAGCACCGTTTGGCGAGCAAGGCCTACATCGTTCCGGAAGATTTGCTCACCGAAACGCTGATCACCTACCCAGTGGAACGTGATCGGCTGGACATCTTCACCCGCTTCCTCGAACCGGCCGATATCGAACCGGCGCAGGTCCGCACGTCGGAACTGACGGTGATGATGATGCAATTGGTGGCCAGCGGTCGCGGCGTGTGCGGCATGCCCCATTGGGCGCTGCATGAATATAGCTCACGGGGTTACGTGAAGGCCAAGCGGCTGGGCGAGAAGGGTTTGTTTGCGACGCTGTACGCCGGGATTCGGGCCGACATGCTGGATGCGCCGTATATGCGCGATTTTTTGCTGACGGCCAAGGACACGTCGTTCTCGACATTGGATGGTGTCAGCGCAGTGCGCTGATCAGTCGAGGGTGCCCCCAAATGCGATCTGTAGCAGCTGGCGAAGCCTGCGTTCGGCTCGGGCCGAACGCAGGCTTCGCCAGCTGCTACAAAGTGACCGCATGTCTCAGGTCAGGCGGTGATCTCCCGCCACATATGGATCTTGTCGAAGTAGTCCTCGCCCACCCGCACCGCCAAAGGTTCGAGGCCAAACTGGATAAAGCCGCAACGCTGGTACAGGTTGAACGCGGCTTCATTGCCAGCGGTGACGGTCAGCTGGATCAACCGCAGGCCCTGACGGATCTGCGCCTCAGCCAGGACGGCCTGCACCAGGTGATAACCGAACCCGCGTTGCCGGACCTTGCCGGACACGTACATGCCAAACAATGTCGCCTTGTGCCGAGCCTTTTCCCGAGGCTCGAAGGCCAGGCCGACGATGCCCGCCAACTCACCGTCTTCGAACGCGCCGAACACCACGTCCAGCTTGCTGGTCAGGCGTGATTCCCACCAACTCAGCGGCATCACCGCGCGTTCGCGCACGCTGGAGGTAAACGCCTGGGGGTGCAGGTCGTAGGCTTCGAGCATCAGCGCCCGATAATCCAGGGCATGACTGGCATCAAGCCGCTCAATCCACATGTTCAAGCCGTCCGTCGTTGTTCAAGCATCAGTCGCACCGCCAGCGCCGACAGTACGAAGCCCATGAAATAGCGCTGCACCGCCAGCCAGGTCGGGTTGTTGACGAACCAGGAGGCGATGCCCGCGGCGAACAACGCGATCAGCAGATTGACGGTGAAACTGACGCTGATCTGGGTCAGGCCCAAAATGATGCTCTGAGTGAACACCGCACCGTGCTCAGGAGTGACGAACTGCGGAAACACCGATAAATAAAACACGGCGATCTTCGGGTTCAGGGCGCTGGTCAGAAAGCCCATGGTGATCAATTTACGGGACGAATCCGGCGGCAACTGCTGCATCTCGAAGGGTGAACGCGCACCCGGTTTGACGGCCTGCCAGGCCAACCACACCAGGTACAGCGCGCCGGCCCACTTCAGCACTTCGTAGGCCATCGGCACCGCCAGAAACACGGCGGTCAAACCGGCAGCGGCCGCGAACAGGTGCACGAAAAACCCCGCGACCACACCGAGCAAGGAGGTCACCCCGGCCTTGCGCCCCTGGCAGATCGAACGGGAAATAAGGTAGATCATGTTCGGCCCCGGCGTCAGCACCATCAGCAACGCAGCAGCGGCAAAGATCAGCAAGTCTTGAAGCGGAATCATAGGCAGTCCTGGCTCTTATAAAACGAGCGTTGCGCAAATGTTCAGGCGGTCGGCAACGAAGCTCGATAAAACGGCAGGATCAGGTCCCGTGTCAATGGCGCCAGCGTGACATCGCCGTCGGTGGCCGGGTCGATCCAGCGCACCTCTTCAATCTCCGCCGCAGGCGCTACCGCTGAATCGATGGTCAGCTGAAAGAGTTCGGCCTGGACGACAAAACCCGGCTCGTTGGCGGCCGGTGCAGAGAATTGTCCGAGGTAGGTGGCGTGTGCCGGATCGATGACCAAGCCCAATTCTTCTTCCAGTTCACGGGCCAGGGCGTGGGCAGGCTGCTCATGGGCTTCGATCTTGCCCCCCGGCTGCATGAACGCCTCGGTGCCGCGCTTGCGGACCAACAGTGTGCGACCGTCCGGGCCGATCAACAGGGCGGCGGCGATGCGGATGAGACGGGGCGAGGCGGCGGATGAAAGCGTCATGGTTCAGGATTGGCCTTGAGGAAAAAGCGCAAGGATCACATGGCCGCCGCAGCTTCGTCACCCCGCAAAGATCACATCCTGCGCCAACATCTATGTCGTTGCACGCTCCAGCAGCGCTGTCTCCTCTTCTTCTGGCACCTTTATAAAAATGCTGTACTTCGCGCCCTCCATGGCTTCGAAGGCGATCAACTTCTCTACCAGCGGCCCGTTCAACACCTTGCCGGCATTGAGCAGCAGCATGCCGTTATCGGCATTGAGGTTGCGCGCCAGGATCATGCCCGCCGCCACTTCCCGTGTGGTCAGCACCTTGACCGACGGATCGGCCAACGAGACATCGCTCAGATACGCGGCACAGACCTGGATGAAATCTTCCACCAGTTCGGGATCGTAGAGCCGCCCGGCATAGCTGCGGATGTAGACCAGCGCCTCATCGCTGTTCATCTGCCGCTCGAGGATCAGTCCGCGCTGCAACTCGATGAAATCCACCGCCAGTTTCAGCAGGCGCGAACCGAACGGAATCGCCTCGCCCTTGAGCCGGTCGGGGAAACCGCTGCCATCCCAGCGCTCCTGATGATGAAGAATCAGACGGGCGGCGTCCTTCATCGGGTCGAGGGTCATCAATAGCGATTCGCTCTGCTTGGGATAACCGCGATAACGCTCCCGATCATTGTGGTGCAGCAGGTCCGCGGACGCGGTGATCATGCTGTCGGTCCAGCTCAGCTTGCCGATGTTGTAGAGCGCCGCGGCCATGGCCAGGTCGCGGCTCGTGCCCTCGTCCAGTTCGTGAAGTCTGCAAAACACCCGCACCAGTTCGATGATCTGGCGGTTAGTCTGTTTGGCCGGTGGCAAGCGCAAGTTGGCCAGCAGCGAGAACACCTCGGTGCCGGTGACATAGCTGCGCTTGAGCTCTTCGTAGGCCAGGTCGAGCATGTCGGCAGTCTGCTGGAGTTCGGCGGTACGGGCGGCGACGTGTTTTTCCAGGGTGATGTTGAGCGACTTCAACTGATCGTTCTGCAGCCGGGTCAACTGCTCCAGGCGCTGACGTTCGCGCTCGGAATATTGATGAGCCAAGGCCTGGCGCAAGGTCAGGAGCATTTCCTCGTCGTTCCAGGGTTTGCTGATATAGCGGTGAATCTTCCCTTCGTTGATGGCTTTGATGATCGTCGGCATGTCCGCGTAGCCGGTGAGCAGAATCCGGGTGGTCGTCGGGTAAAGCTGATGGATGTGAGCCAGCAGCGTGGCACCGTCCATGTTAGGCATGCGTGCGTCGGTCATCACCAGGTCGATGGAGTGTTGCTCCATGATCTCCAGCGCCTGGGCACCGCTGGTGGCCAGCAGCAATTCGTAGGGCTGGCTGCGTAACAGACGACGCAGGCTGTTGAGGATTGACTCCTCATCATCGACCAGCAGCACCTTGGGTTTATCGTACAAAGTCGTGGGGAGTTGCTCTTCCATGGCGTCACCTCAAGTAAAACGGGCACATCGTTGTGGTAGGACCCGGGACAAACATCCCCTATTGCCGGAGCCTGACCTACAGGCTAGATGATTTTCACCCCCCCCAAACGGAAATGAATCAGCTCATTGAGTTGCGCGAAGTGCTGGACAGCGGACTATGCTCAAGTGACTCGGATCCATAATCTGTACGTTCGGCCAGGTGATCAGGGAAAGGATGCCCCCTATGAATAAACCGCACCACACTGCTGCCGGTACCAGCGTATGACGATAAATACGCTGCTGGCACGGACCAATCGACGGATTCTTATCGTCGACGACACCGCTTCGATTCATGCGGACTTCACCAAGATCCTCAGTCCACCCTCGATTGAGGACGACAGCCTGATCAGCGCCGAAAACGCCCTGTTCGGCACCCCTGCGGCGCTATCGCTGCAAAGCTTCACACTTGACTCGGCGTTTCAGGGCCTCGAAGCCGTGGACAAGGTCGAGACGGCGCTGGCCAACGACATGCCTTACGCAATGGCCTTCATCGACATGCGCATGCCGCCGGGCTGGGACGGGCTGGAAACCATCGAACGGCTGTGGCAGGTCGACCCCAAGTTGCAAGTTGCGCTCTGCACTGCTTATTCCGACTATTCCTGGGAAGACATCGACGAACGCCTGGAACTGGGCGATCGTCTGCTGATTCTCAAAAAGCCCTTCGATGCCATCGAAATCCGCCAGATGGCCAGTGCATTGACCGCCAAGTGGCAAATGACCGAAGACGCGGCGCTGAAAATGTCGCTGCTGGAACAGGCGGTCGAGGAGCGCACACGGGAGCTGTCCGATGCCAACATTATTGTGCAGAACAGCCCGACCATTCTGTATCGGCTGCAGGGCGAGCCGTCGTTTCCGCTGATGTACATCTCGCACAACATCACCAAGTACGGTCACGTCGCCGCGAACCTCCTGGCCTCGGCCAACTGGGCCCAGGAATTGATCCATCCCGATGATCAAACGAAGGTCGACACCGCCATGGCCCGGGTGCTGGACCGGCATGCGGCGGGCGCTTCCATCGAGTTTCGGATGCGCACCGGTAACGGTGACTGGCGCTGGGTCGAAAACCGCTACATCCCAGTGCGCGACGATGAAGGCCGTTTGCTGGAAGTCGAAGGCATCATCATCGACATCACCGAACGCAAACTGGCCGAGGAGAAAATCGCCCTGCTGGCCCGCACCGACGGCCTGACCGGGCTGGCCAACCGTGCGACGCTGATCGAGCGGTTGCACCAGGCATTCGCCGCGGCTCGTCGGGGGGCGGCACCGTTCGCCATGTTTTACCTGGACCTGGATCACTTCAAACGCATCAACGATACCCTCGGCCACCCGGTGGGCGATCTGTTGTTGCAAGAGGTGGCCCGCCGGATCAAGGCCAGTGTGCGCAAAAACGATGTGGTGGCCCGCCTCGGCGGTGACGAGTTCGCAATCCTGCAGTTGGACGTCGGTGACCCGACCCAATCCGCAGCCCTGGCCGCCAAGATCCGCGATACGTTGGTACTGCCCTATTCCCTGGCTGGCAATGATATACGGGTCTCGGTGAGTATCGGCATCAGTAGCTGTACCCCGGAAAGCACCAGTGCCGACGGTCTGCTGACCCAGGCCGATATGGCGCTGTATCGCTCAAAGGAAAAGGGCCGCAACCAGTACCACTTCCACTCCGACGAAATCAATCAGGAGGTGGTTGAACGCATGACCATCGCCAGCGACTTGAGAGCGGCCATCGAACACGATGAACTCGAACTGCATTACTGGCCGGAAGTGGACTTGAGCAGCGGCAAAATCCTCGGCATGGAAGCTCAGGTCAGCTGGAACCACCCCGAGCGCGGTTTACTGGAAGGCCCGGCGTTCCTGCCCGCCGCGGAGAAGACCGGCACCATCGTCGCGCTCGGTCACTGGGTGCTGGATCACGCCTGCCAGCAAATGCGCCAATGGCGCGATGAAGGCATGGCGCCACCCGTCATTGCGATCAAACTGTCCCTGGCCCAGCTCAAAAGTGGTCCCGAGCTGATCTACGACGTGTTGCGCACCACGGCACGCTGGGAGCTCTGCCCCTGGGACCTGCGCTTCGACGTCACCGAAGCGACGCTGGCCCAGACCAAATGGACCCACAACGATGTGCTGCCGCGCCTGCGTGAGCTGGGGGTGAAGATTGCTATCGACGACTTCGGCACCGAGTATTCCTCGTTCGACTACCTCAAGACCTACCAGGTCAATCACCTGAAACTCGCTCAGGCCTTCATCGACACCGCCGCCCGCGATCCGGCCAGCGCGAATACCCTGCGCGCCATTATCAACTTTGCCCGTGAAGTCGGGATCGGCATCATCGCCGAGGGCGTCGAAACCCAGGAACAGCGCAGTTCGCTGATGGCCACCGGTTCACCGATGAACGCCCAGGGTTACTACTTCAGCAAAGCGGTCAGCAGCCAGCAGGCCGCCGCGCTGCTGAAGGCTGGCAGCATCGTACTCCCGAACCATGACATCGGGTCGATCCTGGACAACCCGCCACGCTCCGCGGAGGACAAAGGATGAAAACGCCTTTCGTTCGGACCAACCGGCGCATCCTGATCATCGACGACACGCCCTCGATTCATGAGGATTTTCGCAAGATTCTTGGCCCAGAGACCGAAGGCGAACAGACCCTGGCTGGTGCTGAAGAAGCTCTGTTCGGCACCGTGCAGCTTGATCGGCTGACGTTCCAGCTCGACTCGGCCTACCAGGGCCAGGAAGCCCTCGAACTGGTCACGCGCGCACTGGCCGAAGGTCACCCCTATGCCATGGCGTTCACCGACATGCGCATGCCACCGGGCTGGGACGGCCTGGAAACCATCGAACAACTGTGGAAGGCCGACCCTCACCTGCAAATCGCATTGTGCACGGCCTATTCCGATTACACCTGGGAAGACATGGCCGAACGGCTGGAGTTCGGCGACCAGTTGCTGGTGCTGAAAAAACCCTTCGACAGCCTGGAAATCCGCCAGATGGCCAGTGCCCTGACCTGGAAATGGCAGATGGCGCAGGACGCAGCAATGAAGGTCCTGAGCCTGGAGCAAACCATCGAGGCGCGGGTCCACGAATTGCTCAAAGTCTCGCACCTGTTGCAGTACGACGTACTGACCGAGCTGCCCAACAGCACGTTGCTCGGTGACCGGCTGAACCAGTCTCTGGCCCTGTCCCGTCGTCACGACAAGCAACTGGCCGTGATGTTTCTGGGCCTCGATCGCTTCAAGCGCATCAACAACGCCCTGGGCCATCCGGCCGGTGACGAGATGCTCAAACAGGTCGGCCGCAATCTGGTGGCGACTATTCGCGAGTCTGATTCGGTATTCCGCTACGGCTCTGACGAATTCGTGGTGATCCTCGCCGATGTCCGCCACCCTCAGCAGACCAAGGGCATCGCCGAAAAACTCTTGAACGCCATCCGCGCGCCTCAGCACATTGCCGGCCACGACCTGTGCGTGACCGCCAGCCTGGGGATCAGCATCTACCCCGAGGACGGCCTCGATGCCATCTCGCTGATCAAGAAAGCCGAAACCGCGATGCGCAACATCAAGGAAAGCGGCCCGAACGATTACAGTTTTTTTATCGACGACATGAACCAGCGCGCCCGGGATCAGCAAAGCATCGAGTCTGGCATTCGCCTGGCGCTGGAGCGCAACGAATTTGTCCTGCATTACCAACCCAAACTGGACTTGGGCAGCGGCCAGGTGGTCGGTGCCGAGGCGCTGATCCGCTGGCAAAAACCGGGGCACGGTCTGGTCTACCCGTCCAAATTTATCGGTGTAGCCGAAGACAGCGGTTTGATCGTGCCGTTGAGCAAATGGGTGCTCGCCGAGGCTTGCCGACAAACCTGCGCCTGGCAGGCCGCGGGGCTGCCAAAAATCTATATGTCGGTGAATATCTCGGCCATCGATTTCCGTCAGCGGGACTTTGTCGACGGCATCGAACAGACACTCAAACAAACAGGTATGGAACCGGCCTTGCTGGAGCTGGAAATCACCGAAGGCGTGTTGATGCAGAACGTCGAAACCACGGTGACCGCGCTGACCCGGCTCAAGGCCATGGGCGTGCGACTGGCCATCGATGACTTCGGTACAGGTTATTCCAGCCTGAGTTACTTGCAGCGTTTTCCCATCGATGTGCTGAAAATCGACCAGTCGTTCATTCGCGGCTTAAGCAGCGACAGCAACGACGCTGCCCTCGTCAGCGCCATCATCAGCCTGGGCCGGAGCCTCAAGCTGACCATCATTGCCGAGGGGGTGGAAACCCTCGAACAACTGGATTTCCTCAAGGCCCATCAATGCGAGGAAGGCCAGGGTTACTACTTCAGCAAAGCCGTAGAGCCGGAAGCGTTCGTCCGGTATCTGGGGTCGGTGAAGCCCCCTTCATCCGCCACCACGTGAACGATGCGCAACGACACACAGGCCCCAAGCCAAGGAATCATCAGATGTCGCCTTCCTCCTTTCGCCATCTGCTGCGGGTGCCACTGTTCGGGTTATGCCTGAGCGCCGGCGCCGATCCGCTGAATGAACCGCTCAAACCACTGCCGGCGGTGCCACAACAGAATCCGCTGCGGGTCGAACTCGGCCGCCAGTTATTCAACGAGAAACGCTTGTCGGTCAACGACAGTCTGTCCTGCGCCAGTTGCCATCGACTGGAAAACGGCGGGGCCGACAACAAGGCGTTTTCCATCGGTTTCGCCGGCCTTCCGGTGACGATCAACACCCCCAGCGTGTTCAACGCCAGCCTGAACTTCCGGCAATTCTGGAACGGCCGCGCCGACACCCTGGAAACCCAGATCCACGGAGTGGTGCAGAGCCCCAGTGAAATGGGCAG
Source organism: Pseudomonas sp. MDT1-16 (assembly GCF_054898115.1). Classification (NCBI taxonomy): domain Bacteria; kingdom Pseudomonadati; phylum Pseudomonadota; class Gammaproteobacteria; order Pseudomonadales; family Pseudomonadaceae; genus Pseudomonas; species Pseudomonas sp. MDT1-16. The sequence continues at coordinate 1,491,137 of NZ_CM142717.1, read as the reverse complement.
TAACTGGGTACACGTGGTGGAAGTGCTGTCCGCTGACCCGGCTTATCGGACCTCGTTCAGCAAGGCCTACCCCGACGGCGTGACCATGAACAATGTGCAGAATGCCCTGGCCACCTACGAACGCACGCTGATCAGCGCCAACTCGCGCTTCGACCAATACCTGCTGGGTGATACCGACATTCTCACCCGGGAGGAAAAATACGGTTATCAACGCTTCAAGGATTACGGCTGCATCGCCTGCCATCAAGGGGTGAACATCGGCGGCAACATGTTCCAGAAGTTCGGGGTCATGGGCGACTACTTCAAGATTCGGGGCAACCCCACCGAAGCCGACCTGGGTCGCTATCTGGTCACCCAGGACGAAGAGGACCGCAACGTGTTCAAGGTCCCGAGCCTGCGCAACGTCGCCGTGACCGCGCCGTACTTTCACGATGGTTCGGTCAAGACCCTCGAAGAGGCGGTGGACGTGATGTTCACGTTCCAGCTCGGGCGTATTCCTTCCGCCGAGGACAAAACCCTGATCATCAAGTTCCTCAAGACCCTGACCGGTGAATGGGGAGGCAAGCCCTTATGAAAACAACTAATCGCCGCAACCTGGCGTTGCTTGGCATCGTCGCGTTGATGCTGGCCTCAACGCTGCTGTTCCTGTACCTCAAATCCAATTCGAACCAAACGACGACTTACACCGAATCCCGGGACTTGATCGGCCGGATCAAACAACTGAACGCGCAATGGGAAACCGAAATCCTCAAGGCCAGGGTCGCCATCAGTCACAACTACGATCCGTTGGTCGCACCGCTGACCGAGATGACGAACCTGTGGGAGCGGTTCGACCCGATGGAGTCGAACCACGGCCGCAACGAGTCGCCCATCTGGCGCGCCAGCCACGATGCCTACCTGACTGCCATCCAGGAAAAGACCCGGTTGGTGGAGCAGTTCAAGTCACACAACGCCGTGCTGCGCAACTCGCTGGCGTTCCTGCCCACCGCCGAGGACGACATTCATGAACAGCTGGCCCGGGTGGATGGGGACCAGCTGCAACTTCAGAACATCGCCACCGACACCTATGACTTGCTGCTCAGCAGCCTGGAGTTCGCTCAGGTCACCTCTGATGACAAGGCCGCCGACATCCTGCTCGGGCTGAACAAACTGGGGGTGAACAAACTGCGACTGCCAGAGCCTTTCCACAGCCCGATCGATATTCTGAGCAACCACATCGCGCTGATCCTGCGCGAACAACCCGTGGTCAATCGGTTGCTGGAAAACATCGAGGCCGTTCCCGTGGCCGAACGCCTGGACGATATTACCAACCTGCTCAACACCGATCAGCAACGGACCGATACGGTCGACCAGCGCTATCACTTCTACATGCTGTTGTTTTCGGTGCTGCTGGTGTTGCTGCTGGTGTACCTGGCGGTTCACCTGATGCGCAGTTTCACCGTGATCAATCGCGTCAACAAAGCCCTGCAAACCGCCAATGAAGACCTGGAGCTGCGAGTTGAAGAGCGCACCCGCGAGCTCAGGGACACCCAGAGTGAACTGCTCGACACCGCGCGCCAGGCCGGCATGGCCGAGATCGCCACCAATGTGCTGCACAACGTCGGCAACGTGCTCAACAGCGTGAACATTTCGGCCGACCTGGTGACCCGAAAACTGCGCGGCAGCAAGGCGCAGGGCCTGGGCAAGGCCATGCAGCTGATCAACGAACATCAAGGCGACCTCGGCGACTTTCTGACCGAGGACGCGAAAGGCAAGTTGCTGCCCGGCTACCTGAATCAACTGGTGGAGGCCATTTCCCTTGAACAACAAGGCATGACCGACGAACTGGCCCAGCTGACCAAAAGCGTGGACCACATCAAGGACATCGTCGCCACTCAGCAGTCCTACGCGGGCGCCAACAGCCTGATGGAACCGCTGCACATCAGCGAATTGCTGGAGGACGCCCTGCGCATGAACTCCGGCGCGCTGACCCGACACCACGTCATGGTGGTCAAGGAATACAGCGATGTGCCGCAGGTCATGGGCGACAAACACCGTTTGCTGCTGATCCTGATCAACCTGATCAGCAACGCCAAATACGCCATGTCCGACCTCAGCAACCGCCCGCGACAAATGACCCTGGGGGTCAAAATCGTCGATGACACAACCCTGCAAGTCAGCGTCAGGGACGACGGCGAAGGCATCGCCGAGGAAAACATGACGCGGATCTTTGCTCACGGGTTTACTACCCGCAAGGAAGGCCACGGCTTCGGCCTGCATAGCTGCGCCCTGGCCGCCATCGAGATGAATGGCCACCTCACCGCCCATAGCGACGGACCGGGCAGGGGTGCGCTGTTCACGTTGCAGATTCCGCTGAAAGCCGTACCGGTTGAAGCATGAGCGAGCGTTCGAACCGACGCATTCTGTTGATCGACGACACGCAGTCCATTCACGTGGACTTCCGCAAGATTCTCACGCCCACGCCGGAGCAGACCGTCGAACTGGACGAGATGGAGGCCACGCTGTTCGGCAGCGACGTGAAGTCCGCCAGCCCCCTGTTCGAACTGGATTCGGCGTTCGGCGGGCAGGAGGGGCTGGGCAAACTCAAATGGGCCTTGCAGGAAAACCGCCCCTACGCCCTGGCCTTTGTCGACATGCGCATGCCTGAGGGCTGGGACGGCGCGCAAACCATCGAACATTTGTGGCAAGCAGATCCCCGCCTGCAGGTGGTGGTGTGCACCGCCTATTCCGACTATTCCTGGGATGAATTGCTGGACCGCTTGCAGGCGCATGACCGGCTGCTGATCCTGAAAAAGCCGTTCGACAATATTGAAGTCCAGCAGATGGCCAACACCCTGCTGACCAAATGGGACATGACCGAACGGGCCAGCGTGCAAATGGACCATTTAGGGCAAATGGTCGAGCGCCGAACCCGGCAGTTCACAGAGGCCAGCGTTGAGTTGCAGCGGGAAATCGACGAGCGCAAACAGCTTGAAACCCAATTGGTGCAATCGGAAAAACTCGCCTCATTGGGGCAACTCGCGGCCGGCGTCGCCCATGAAATCAACAACCCCATCGGCTTCATTTCCTCCAACCTTGGCACCCTGGATGGCTACTTCAAACAATTGCAGGAAATGCTCGACGCCTATCGGGATGCGGAAGAGGCGATCGGCTCCAGCGAGCTGATCGAGCGTTTGAACCAACTGCGCGAACGGGTCGAGCTGGAGTTCCTGCGCGAGGACATTCCGCTGCTGATCAAGGAATCCAAGGACGGCATCAACCGGGTCGGGCAGATCGTCAAGGACCTGAAAGACTTCTCCCGCGTGGACTCCAATCAGGAATGGCAGTGGGCCAATCTGCAACAGGGCATCGAATCGACGTTGAACATTGTCGCCAACGAACTCAAGTACAAGGCCGATGTGCTCAAGGAATATCAGGACCTGCCCGACATCGAATGCCTGCCTTCGCAAATCAATCAGGTGATCATGAACCTGATCGTCAACGCCTCCCAGGCCATCGGCCCGGAACGCGGCACCCTCACCCTGCGCACCGGGGTAGAAGCTGAAACGGTGTGGATCGAGGTCGCAGACACCGGCTCCGGCATTGCACCGGACAGCCTGCAGAAAATCTTCGACCCGTTCTTCACCACCAAACCCGTGGGCCAGGGGACAGGGCTTGGGTTGTCCCTGTCCTATGGCATCGTGAAAAAACACCGGGGGGATATTACGGTGCGCAGTGAGGTTGGCGTGGGAACAACCTTTCGGGTCGAATTGCCGATTCATCAATCCAAACCGCTCCCGCCTAGGTAGCCTCCTGGAAATCCATCTCCGGTGGCTGGCGACGGAAGCCGCCGGTCAGCACCGCCAGGTACACCACGCCAATCGCCAGCCAGCTCAAGCCCAGATAGATCGCCAGGTGATCGAGGCTGACCATCAGCCACAAATCCGCCGCCAGACCGATAAATGGGAACAACAGGAACAACACGAATTCACGCAGCCCTTTGCTCTCACCGCCGATCCAGTAGTGAAAGATCACCGACAGGTTCACCAGGCTGAACGCGAGGAACGCGCCGAAGTTGATGAATGAGGTCGAGGTGGTGACATCCAGTTTCAACGCCAGTAAAGCGACCACAGCGCACAACAGGATGCGGTTGACCGGTGTGCCATAGCGTTCGTGCAAGGTGCCGAAGAAGGATTTTGGCAGCACGCCGTCGCGGCCCATGGCGAACAGCAACCGCGAACCACTGGCCTGAGCCGACAGGCCCGAGGCGAACTGGCCGACGATCAGGCCGACGATCAGGCCGATCAGGAAGATCGACACGAACAGGTCACCACCGATGTTGCGGGCAGATAAGCGGCCGGCACCCTGCCGGCGGTGGATTGAGCGAGGATGCCAAAGGTGCCGAGCACAATGATCGGCGTCATGTAGGCGATGCCGAACAGCACCACCGAACCCAATGACAGGGTGCGTTGCAAATGAGCCATGAGCGACTACTCCGAATTTATTAGATTTATGGCAGAGCCGAGTTCGGCAAAAAATATCGGGGGTTACGTTGTTGTTAGGTGATCGTTCCCACGCTCTGCGTGGGAATGCAGCCCGGGACGCTCCGCGTCCCAAGAGCGGACGCAGAGCGTCCATTGAGGCGTTACCACGCAGAGCGTGGGAACGATCTAATGGCCAGGAATCAGCAACTCCTGCAATCCACAAGCATGCTCAACAATCTCCCCCGGCAACCGCAGCCGCTGATCATCCAGATACCGATAATCCTGGCGCGCCGCCGTCAGCTGATTCAGATCCAGCTCAACCACAAACTGTCCTTCCTCCCGTCCAGCCTCGAACAACAACGTCCCAAGCGGATCCACCAGCGCACTGCCCCCAGCAAACACCAACCCGCCATCGCCCTGTTCTACCCGGTTGACCATCAGCGCAAACGCCTGGTTTTCCTGGGCGCGGGCCATGATCGCGGTGCGGTGAGTCAGGCCATACGGGTCCATGTTGCCATTGGTGACGATCAGCAGCTCGGCACCCAATTGCGCCAGGGCACGGGCGGTTTCCGGGAATTCGATGTCGTAGCAAATCAGCAGGCCAACCCGCACACCGTTCCACTCACACGTGGCGTAACGGTCTCCGGCCTCGAACACACCGCGATCCGACGCCCACAGGTGCGTCTTGCGATATTTCAGTGCGATACCTTCGGGAGTAATCAGCAACGTGGTGTTGTAGAAGCGGCCGTTGTCGGTCTCGGCCATGCCGATCACCACGGCGATGTTGCGTTCACGCGCCGCAGCCCGCACCGCGCTGACGGTCGGGCCGTCCAGCGGTTCGGCAGTTGCGGCCAACGCTTCGAGGGACGGAAAACCCATCAGGTGAGTTTCGGGAAACACAATCAGCTGCGTATCGGCAGCACAGGCAGCAATCGCCTTCAGGGCGCGTTCGAGGTTGTATGCCGTGTCGTTGTCACGGCCCGCCAACTGGGCGAGTTCGACTTTCATGGGTATTCCTTGTTCTTGATGCCTGGCAGAAAGACTGCCCGGTCGGTGTCTGTGCGCCAGTATGCGCAGCAAGCCAGCGGCCGGGGAATCACGCCGCTGGGGTAACCCGATAGGGGTAGAGGCATGACACTCTCGTTAGACGACATCGCTTGGCACCGCTCGGTCGGGCAATTGATCGACGCCCTCGACAAGCCCAATTTCTGGACGCAGCTTGTACGGTTGCTGAATCAGTACGTGACCTTCGACAGCTGGGTGGCGCTACTTTTCAGCGCCGATCAGCACCCGCAGTGTTCGCCGAATGCCCGGGCGCGGATGGCAGTCCCGATCAATTGTTCCAGGACTATCTGCGCGGCTTGTATCTGCTCGATCCGTTCTACATCGCCTGTCGCGAGCAGTCGCGCACCGGGCTCTATCGCCTGTCGGAAGTGGCGCCGGAGCATTTCGAGCTGACCGAGTACTACCAGCGCTACTTTCGTCTGAATGTGGTGGCCGATGAAATCCAGTTCAATTGCCAGCTCGAAGGCGACCGCACGTTGTGCCTGTCACTGGGCAGCAAGCAGCGTTTCAGCGGCCAGCAGATTGCTTTGCTGTCGCTGATCCAGCCCTGGGTGCTCGGCCTGTTGCGCCAGCGCCTGCCCTACGAAATAAACGAAGTTGTGGCCCTCGCGCCAGCACCGCCGCAAGCCGACTGGCGAGTGCAGCTGGAAGCGTCGGTGCAACAACTCAAAGGCGCGCAATTGACCGCCCGGGAACTGGATGTCGGGCGCTTGATGCTCAGCGGTTGCTCCAGTAAAGAAATCGCCCGCAAGCTGGAAATCTCTGTCGAAACCGTGAAAGTCCATAAGAAACACATGTACAGCAAACTGGGGATCAAGTCCCAGTCCGAGCTGTTTTCAATATTTCTCCAGGCGCAAAATGCCTGACACACCGCTTTTCTGTAGGAGCAAAGCTTGCTCGCGAAGAGGCCATCACATTCAACGTTGATGTTGGCTGACACACCGCTTTCGCGAGCAAGCTCTGCTCCTACAAGAAGCCGAGTCCGAACCCAAGGAAACCGTATGAGCCTGTCACTCCTCAGCCGCTACGCCTTCTTTGCTATCTGTGTGATGTTTACCCTCTTCAGCCTGCCCTTTCTGGGACATGACTGGCTCTGGCCGATCACCGCCGTCACCGGCATTCTCAGCCTCGTGGGCCTGTTCGATCTGCTGCAAATCCCTCACGCGGTTATGGTGCGATCATTTTCGGCGGAGCCCTAGTGACCGTTTCCCTTCGCAGCTATCGGCCAAACACCTCGTGCGACGCATGTCGGCGACCGAGATCAAATTGTTCTCGCAGTTGCCTGTGTTCTTGAAACCGGGGGAGTTGCTGACCGGTGAAGTGAATGGCGAGTTTTACATCGCGGATGTGGCAGATGGAGCGGGCGGATAGTTTTGAGCCGAATGAGTTGGCTGCCGCGTAAACAACGTTTGAACGCCAACCTCATCGGGAGGTTGGCTTTACACCAAGGAAGGACACCATGCTGAAAGTCATCGCTCAGGATTTCATCAAGCCCGAATACATTGAAACGGTTCGCCCGTGGTACGCCGAGCTGGTCGAGAAGACTCGACTGGAACCGGATTGCATCGCTTATGACTTGTTCATCGATCAAAAAGACCCCGGGCACTTTATCTTCGTCGAACAGTGGCCGAATCAGGCGGCGCTGGATGCTCATTGCCAGTCTGAGCATTTTCGGCGCCTAGTGCCGCAGATCAACCGTTTCCAGTCCCGGGATTGCATTGTCGTGCTGATGGATGCGTTCTGACGCCCGTCGTCACCAGCGAAGCGCCTTGATCGGGGCAGGCTCTTTCATGACGATAAAACCGTAATCGCCCAGCAAATAAATCCGGTAGTACGGGTTATCCACCACCGGTGGATAACTTAGATAACCCACTCGGGTCGCGTTACGTCGCTCCTTCTCCGCAACGACATGGGTGATGCCCACTTTCGGCAGGTTCTCGGCCAGCATGAAAAAGTCGATGTTCAGCAGATAGTGCAACACCGGCATCTGCTTGAACGAGCCCGCCGCCCCCAGCAGCCAGTGGTCGGAATAGGTCACCGACATGTAAATGCGCTTGGCTTCGCGCAGCTGTTGATTCGACGCGATGTCGTGCTCAAGACTCAATAGCGCGCTGGACGCGAAGGTTTTCTGCACCGTCAGCACCCGCCCATAGGCGAACGACAGCGAAAGCATCGCCAGCAATGGAATCGCCAGCAACAGCGGCAGCCGCTCGTGGATTCGAGTCAGCGCCAGTTGGCTTAAATAGAACAACAGCACCAGCAGGACTGCGAAGCCCATCAGCGTCCTGGCACCTTCATTGAAGTCCCGGAAAAACAGTGCAACACCCGACACCAGCAGCATCACGACCGGCAATGTCAGTAAACACACCAGGCCGATCAGGGTTTTCTTCAGCCCTGTGTCCTGACGCTCCAGCACGTTCAGCCCCAGCCGGACATTGCCGGCAATGGCACACAGCAGCAGTGCGGCGAACACCCAGGCAAATCCGCCGTGAAACAGCAGCACGACTTTTTCCAGCACCCGGGCGATGTTGATTTGGAGTTGCAGCAGGGGCTGCGCCGTCCAGTTCAACAATAAGGTGCGATTTGCATTCATGAACGGATAAGCACTGACGCTGTAAATCAAGCAGCCCAGGATGGCCTGCGAAATTTTCCAGCCGATCAGCCCGCACCATGGCGGCCAGGCCAACTTGTCGTTCGCGCTCCTGAGCAGCTCCAGGCAACACAGGCCCAGAAACACATTGAGGCTCACTTGATAGAGCCCCAGCGCCAGCGCAATCAGGAACGAGGGCACCAGCCAATGAACAATGCGCGAGGGATGACGGAAGGTGATCGCGTAGATAACCGCCACCAGGCTTAAAGCCATGGCGGGGCCGTCGTATTGATAGGACAGGTTTTGCAGAAAGAACGGGTTGTACCAGAGCGGCAACGGCACCAGGCAGCAAGCAATCGTCGGTTGCGGGTAGTAATGAAACGTCAAGCTCGTCAACGCCGCGGCCATGGCCAGCGTGGCGATCAATAGCGGCAACGGGAAAATGTTCGGCGCGGCATCGCTGAAGGTCAGCGCGTTGTAGAACAGCTCGGTAAATAACCGCCCCTGCCCCGCCCAGGCTGTACCGGCAGACAGGGATCGCCAGTTGTCGTCGATATACGGATAGTCCGCGAGGATGATCGGAACGACATACACAAAGGTCGCCAACAGAAAAAACAGCCAGACCTGGCGGCGTCCGAGTTCCTTGCTGAAAAAGTCGCTGAACCTGCCCATGCTAAAACCCGAGCCGGTCTTTGCCGCCGACGACGTCTTTGACGATATAGCGCGGCCGATGCTTGGCTTCGATGTAGATTCGGCCGACGTACTCACCGAGGATGCCGATGCCGATCAGCTGTACGCCGCCGAGAAACAGAATGGCCGTCATCAACGACGGGTAACCGGGGACGCTGTTGCCGAACAAAACCTTGTCCAGCACCATGTACACCGCGTAAAGCACCGCAAAGATCGAAATACCGCCACCGACGTAAGTCCATAAGCGCAACGGCACTGTACTGAACGAAGTCACGCCTTCCAGCGCCAGGTTCCAGAGCTTCCAGCCATTGAACTTGCTGGTGCCCGCCACTCGCTCGGCTCGCTCGTATTCCACGACCACGGTGGTGAACCCGGCCCATGACAGCACACCTTTCATGAACAATTGGTGCTCGGGGAGCGCACGTATAACATCGACTACCTTGCGATCCATCAACCGGAAATCCCCGACGTTTTCTTCGATCCGGGTGTAAGCGATACGGTTCAGCACACGGTAGAACAGCGACGCGCTGTGGCGTTTCAGGTAACTATCGGCGGTGCGATCCCGGCGCTTGGCGAGCACCACATCCGCGCCTTTTTGCCATTGGTCGATCAACCGCGGGATGACGCTGATCGGATCCTGCAAATCCACGTCCATGGGAATCACCGCATCGCCGGTGGCATATTCCAGGCCGGCAAACAACGCCGGTTCCTTGCCGAAATTGCGCGAGAAGTTGATCAGCAATACCTGTTCATCGGCTTGCGCCAGGGCCTTGGCCTCCTCAGCCGTACGGTCGGAACTGCCATCGTTGATAAACACGATCTCGACCTCTGCCTGCTCAAGCCTCAACTCGCGACGCACTGCCTGATAAAACAGGCTGATCGCTTGTTCTTCATTGAATACCGGAACGATCAACGAGACTTTCATGCGTTACGCTCGCGAAAGACCACGTACTTTGAAAACAGAAAGCCCAGCACCAGGCTCAATGCCGAAAACATGGCCACTGTCAGCAGACCGTGAAGTTTCCACACGTCTCCTGCATGGCCGACGCCCAGACTCAAACCTCCCATGGCCCCCAGAAACAAAAGATAGCCGCCAACCGACGCTTTGGCATCGAAGGTGTAAAGCGCGTTCATGTAGAAGGAAAACGAGGCGGCAACGCAAAAGGCCGCCAGGTTGCTGACAGCCTGACTCAAGTCAACCCCCACACTCAGCAGGAAAAAGATTTGCCAGTGGATCAGCGTGTTGGCGACACCGACCACCGTGTAGCTGGAAAATCCTTTCCACAAGAGCCTCATGGTGACTCTCCCGTTTCACGTCATAAAACTTTGAACCTGTCTGCTGTCAGAAATCATAGGTCTGATGGCCTTTCAGACCAGCGGTTAAGGCCATCGCCCTGCCAGGAGACATCCCGTAATACCCAGGTTTTGCAATTGCCTGCGAATCACGCCACCCTGCGCCGCTTTCGGCTACTCCTTATCTCAACACCCGTTCACGAGCCCGCCGTCATGACGTTTGAGCGCGATCACCGAGTCGACTTTTTTCGCGGCCTGGCACTGATCTTCATCTTTTGGGATCACGTGCCTCACAACCCCCTTGGCCAAATCACCCTGCGCAACGTCGGTTTCAGCGATGCCGCAGAAATATTCGTGTTCCTGGCCGGTTACGCGGCCGTTCTGGCCTATGGCAAAATCCTTGCTCGCGAGGGTTACCTGATCGCCTGCGTGAAGATTCTGCGGCGTGCCTGGGTGCTTTACGTGGTCCATATTTTCCTGCTGGCCATGCTGATGGGCATCGTGTTCTTCGCTAACAGCCATGTGGAAACCCGCGACCTGGTGGAGGAAATGGGCCTGCATCACTTCATCACCAACCCCCAGCAAGCGTTGACGGATGAGTTACTGCTGCGCTTCAAGCCGAACCTGATGGACCCGCTGCCGCTGTACATCGTGCTGCTGGCGGGATTGCCACTGGTCCTGCCGCTGCTGGTGCGTAAGCCGTGGGCGGTCGTAGCGGTATCACTGGCGGTGTACTTGCTGGCACCGCGGTTTGGCTGGAACCTTGCGGCAATCAAGGACGGTGTGTGGTACTTCAACCCCGTCACCTGGCAACTGCTGTTTATCCTCGGCGGCTTTGCGGCAATTCACGGGCTGCGGCCACGGTTGCCCGACACTCGCCCGCTGTTGCGCCAGCCCTTGTTTGTCAGCGCGGCGGTGTACGTGGTGGTTACCGGCGTGATTACGGTCTCCTGGCGCTGGCCGGAAATACACGATGCCGTGATGCCCGCCAGCCTGAGCAACCTGCTGTACCCGATCAGCAAGACCGATCTGTCGCCGGTCCGGCTGCTGCACTTCCTGGCGCTGGCCTATGTCACCGCCAGGCTCTTGCCCGGCGGCGGCTGGACGCAAAACTGGCTGGCGCAGCAATGCTGCCGCATGGGGCGCTACTCACTGGAAGTTTTCTGCCTCGGCGTGCTGTTGGCGCCCTTGGCGGACATGCTCAATTCGTTGGGCGGCGATGCCTTTGTGATGCAAGTCTTCAGCGCAGTGCTGGGGGTTGGGTTGATGGCGTTGCTGGGGGCGTGGCTGGACTTCAATAAACGCCTGAATCGATCAGTGCAAACCGCGACAGCCTGACATGCAAAAAGCCCTGCCAATGGATCGGAATGCTGTTCGCTTAAAAAAATGGATGGCGGCCAGAAAGCCGGGCGGGTTTTGATCGTGTACATATCCGTTTCTGCGGTCACGGCGGCTTATGGTTCCGCTCTTACAGCGTGTCACTTTCGAAAAGCGCGAAAGTAACCAAAGCGCTCTTGCCCCTTTCGTTCGGTGCCTCGCTTAGGCTCGGCATGCCCTCGCTCCGGTCCTGCTCCGTGGGCCCGCCGCCATCCATGCCGGGTTGCCCACTGCGCAGAACCTCCACTCGGCCTCTCGAGGGGGCGTGCACCGCAATAGCCAAAGCGAGGCGGCCTACCGGCCGGCCTGGCTTCAAGTGAACGCATTTCCTTGTAGGAGCTGTCGAGCAAAGCGAGGCTGCGATCTTTTGATCTTGCCGTTGCTGTTGCTTAGCTTTGGCTCCAGATCTGCCGCCCCTTTTCCCAGAGGCCGAACGCAGGCGTTGCGCAGGGGGTACCGCGGCAAGGATGCCGCGGTAGCCGCCCCCGGAGCAATGCCTTCGTTACGGCATGCCGAGCCTAGGCGAGGCACCGAATGGCGGGGCAAGAACCCTTGGTTACTTGGGGTTTTTCCAAGTGACTCGCTGTAAAAGCGAAACCGCTAGCCGCCGTTACCGCAGAAACGGATATGTACCCCATCCCAAAACTCTCTTAAGTGAACAGCCTTACGGCCAATGGACCGGGGCTTTTTCATTTCAGGCGTTACACCTTACGAAGCCGAATGCACCGCACCTTGCGACACATTGGTCGGTTGCAGCTTGAACACGTAGAACACCACCGTCAGCAATACCAGGAACGCCGGGCCTACATACAGTGCTACGCGGGTTTCCGGGAAGTACGCCATCAGGCCGACCACCAGCACCAAAAACGCCAGCGCCAGATACGAGCTGACCGGGTACAGCCACATCTTGTATTTCAGGCCGGCACGTTCGCTGGCGCTCAGGCCTTTGCGGAACTTGAGCTGGGCCAGCAGGATCATCACCCAGGTCCAGATCGCGCCGAAGGTGGCAATCGCCGTCACCCAGACGAAGACTTTTTCAGGCACCAGGTAGTTGAGCAGCACACCCAGCAACAAGGCGCCGATCGACAGCAGCAAGGCGCGACGTGGCACGCCGTTGTTCGAGGTCTTGGCGAAGCCGGCCGGGGCCTGGCCATTCTGCGCCAGACTGTAGAGCATGCGACCGGTGCTGAAGATCCCGCCGTTGCAGGACGACAGTGCGGCGGTGATCACCACGAAGTTGATGATGCCGGCGGCGGTCTTGATACCCAGGCGCTCGAAGGTCATCACGAATGGGCTGCCCTGAGTGCCGATTTCGTTCCACGGGTAGATCGACAGAATCACGAACAGCGCGCCGACGTAGAACAACAGGATCCGCCAGAACACCGAGCCGATCGCATTGGGAATGGTCTTCTGCGGATTCTTCGCTTCACCGGCGGTCAGGCCGATCATTTCGACACCGAGGTAGGCGAACATCACCATTTGCAGCGACATCAGCACGCCTTGCACGCCGTTGGGCATGAAGCCGCCATGGGCCCAGAGATTGGAAATCCCCAGCGCCACGCCGTCGTTGCCAAAACCGAACGCGATCACGCCGACGCCGCCGACCACCATCGCAATGATGGTGACGATCTTGATCAGGGCGAACCAGAACTCGAACTCACCGAAGGCTTTCACCGCGATCAGGTTGATCGAGCCCATGCTGACCAATGCCGCCAGCGCCCAGATCCAGCGCGGCACATCGGGGAACCAGACGCCCATGTACACCGCCACCGCGGTAATTTCCGCAACGCAAGTCACCAGCCACAGGAACCAGTAGTTCCAGCCGGTCAGGAAGCCCGCCAATGGGCCGAGGTAGTCTTGAGCATAACGGCTGAAAGAGCCTGCGACGGGGTTGTGCACTGCCATCTCGCCGAGGGCGCGCATGATCACCAGGATCGCCAGACCGCCGATGATGTAGGAAAGCATGATTGCCGGGCCGGCCATTTCGATGGCCTTGGCTGAACCGAGGAACAGACCGACGCCGATACAGGCACCGAGCGCCATCAGGCGAATATGCCGTTCGCCGAGTTCGCGTTTGAGCGGGCCGCCTTGAGCGGTCTCGCCGTGGGGCAGGTGATTGCCGACTGGCATAGGGGTACAACCTCATCTTGTTATTGGATATGACCACCGAGTAACGAAGCGCTGACCGGTAAGCCAATGCTTCTGAGAAACCGGGCCTGCTTCGTGAGCAAACCCGTCTTGTAGGACAAAACCTGCAAGATCAGCGGGGCGTGCAGTATAAAAAGCTTCCTACAGGAGTTTTCACTCTATAAACCACAACATTCAGCGAGAACTCTCGGGAAAAGCGCGGTTTACGGAGGGGCATTACCTGGCTTATGCAGGATTATTCGTCATTGAAACGGCGCGGAGTATTGCACGGTAATGGTGCGTCGTCATGTTCCTATCCAACCAGTATTTACACGGAGATGGCTCTAAATAAGTTATTCCAGCGCGCATCAATTTCTGTGCTCCTGACTGGATCCGTCAGGATTTTCGGAAAATTCACTCAGCATTTGCGGCTGCGTGCAGGTAGAGGGATGGCTAGGGTGAATCGGAATCACTACTTAAGGGCGCAAAGGAATGCATCCACACCCAAACTCACACTTGCTACGCCATGGACGCTTTTCGGAACGAGGCCGGGCCTATCTCATAACGGCGGTTGTGCATCAACGCCACCCGATATTCACCGATTGGCGGTTGGGTCGGTTGTTGGTCGCTGAACTCAGGCGAGTCCATGAACAGAAATGGGTCAACTCGATAGCTTCGGTGGTCATGCCTGACCACTTTCATTGGCTGGTGCAACTCGAGCAACACACACTGGCGCAAGTCATGCAGGCTACCAAGTCACCTAGCACACTCACTATCAACCGGGCGTTAAATCGCGAAGGGGCGTTCTGGCAAACCGGCTACCACGACCGAGCAATCCGCGATGGAGAAGAACTCCTGCCGTTCGCTCGATACCTAGTTGCCAATCCATTGCGCGCAGGTCTGGTGGAAAAAATCGGTGATTACCCGCTCTGGGATGCCAGTTGGTTATAACGTGGCGAGGGAATTTAGCGGAGCGCCGCACCGCCCCGTTGGGTGGCGCAGCCGCCCCAAACCAGTCACCCTCGCCCTTTCAGAAAGACCGCGCTTGAAGGATTACGACTGCTGCGTAGCCGGACGGGGCGGTGCGGCGTTCCGCTAAATCCCCTCGCCACAGGTCAAAGTGGATCCACGACATTTGGAGGATCACAATTTTTTCACCATCGCCAACCACCGTCTAAGCTTCAGACAAGCCCGATCAATCTGCGTGAATGGATCAGTCGACTATGGGCGCTTTATGGCAAACCGATTCGAGTAAAAATGTGGTCCCGACTGAACGTGTGGATGAAGCGCCTTTACCTGAAAAACCTCGTAGCAGTCGCACGAAACACGGCTGGGGGGCTTTCTGGTTGTTGTTGCTGATTATTCTGATTGTCCTGGGTCTGGCTGCCGCCAAGGAAATGCGCACCTCGAAATTTCAATCCCGGGAAGTCAGCCAATTTGCCGCCTCCCTGACCTATGAAATGCAACGCGGCCCCAGCGACGCCATTCGCTATCCGGGCGCCGGGCCTTTCGACCTGCGTCTGGGCTACAGTTCCATGGATGAATTCCTGCCGCGTCTGATCAAGCGCGATTACGTTATTGCGTCACAAACCCGGTTTTCCCAAAAGCTGATGGACTACACCGACAAGGGCCTTTTCGTGCCCTACGCGGAGAAAATTCAGGCTGGACTGTCGATCACGGATTGCCGAGCGGCACCGCTTTACCAGTACAACTACCCACAACAACTTTATTCAAGCTTTGCGGCGATCCCTCCCGTAGTGGTCAACAGTTTGCTGTTCATCGAAAACCGCTTCCTGCTCGATCCCCGTCAGCCCCGGGCCAACCCCGCCGTGGATTGGCCGCGGTTCGGCATGGCGGCATGGTCCCAGGTCGCCAAGTTGTTGCACCTGCCAGGCCAGTCGGCGGGCGGCAGTACCCTGGCGACGCAACTTGAGAAGTACCGGCATTCGCCCGATGGCTTGACCGTGTCGGGCGCGGAAAAAATCCGCCAGATGATTTCCGCCAGCGTGCGCGCCTATCAGGCCGGACCGGAAACGCTGGAAGCTCGGCAGAACGTGGTTCGCGATTACCTCAACAGCGTGCCGCTGTCGGCCGTACCCGGCCACGGTGAAGTGCATGGCATGGCCGAAGGTTTGCGCGTTTGGTACGGCGCCGATTTCAACAAGGCCAACGAACGGCTGGCCAGCAACGCGACAGATCCGAAAAGCATGTCGGAAAAAGGCCTGGCGCTTCGTGAAATGCTCTCGTTGATGATTGCCCAGCGCCGCCCTTCCCATTACCTGACCAAGGGTCACGAGGAGCTGGCCGACCTCACCGACAGCCACATTCGCCTGCTGGCACAGAACGGCGTGATCGATGCGCCCCTCGCCTCAGCGGCGCTGGCCAGCAAAGTGACCTATCGCGACTGGCAGACCCAGCCGACCATTCAACCGATCGAAACCAACAAAGGCATCAGTGTGGCGCGCAGTCGATTGGGCGGATTGCTCAATCGGCCGCTGTACGACCTCGATCGTCTCGATCTCTCGGCCACCAGCACGCTGCAAGGCAATCTGCAAACCCAGGCCACCGAATACCTCAAGCATTTGGCCGACCCGGTTTTTGCGACACAAATTGGCCTGATGGGCGAACGCCTGCTGACACCCACCAGCACCACGCAAGTGCGCTACAGCTTCACCCTGTTCGAACTGACCCCGGACGGTTCGCGGGTGCGGGTGCAGACCGACAGCACCGATCAGCCGTTCGATATCAATGAAGGCAGCAAGCTGGAACTGGGCTCCACCGCGAAAATGCGCGTGCTGACGACCTATCTGCAAATCATCGCCGAGCTGCACGATAAGTACGCTGAGATGACCGTACCGGAATTGAAGAAAGTCGACGTCCCGGATCAGGATCGCCTGAGCCGCTGGGCCGTCGATTACCTGATCCAGAATACAGACCGCAACCTGCCGGCAATGCTGGGTGCCGCGCTGGACCGCAAATACTCCGCCAGCCCCGGCGAAGCCTTTTTTACCGGCGGTGGATTACACACATTCGTGAACTTCCGCAAAGAAGACAACGGCCGCCTGCCTACTCTGCGCGATGCCCTGCGCGAATCGATCAACCTGCCATTCATTCGGCTGATGCGTGACCTTGTGCGCTACACCACCTACTCCGGCCCCAACAGCAGTGCCGAGTTGCTCAAGGACGATCGCGACCCTCGGCGTCAGGAATACCTGGCCTCTTTTGCCGACCGCGAAGGCACGTCGTTCCTGCTGAAATTCTGGAAGAAGTACAAAAACAAGGACACCCAGGCGCGGCTCGAAACCTTCCTCGACAGCATGCGCCCGACACCGATTCGCATGGCCGCCGTGCATCGTTATCTGCTGCCACAGGCCAGTCAGGAAAGCTTCAACACCTTCGTGCGTTCACACCTCACAAGCGACAAGCTCACCGAAAAACTGACGGACGAGCGCCTCCAACGGCTCTACGAAAATTACAGCCCCGGCGCCTACGACTTGCCGGATCAGGGCTTCATCGCCAAGGTTCACCCACTGGATCTGTGGCTGATGGGCTACCTGCTGAACAACCCGGATGCCAAGTGGAGCCAGATCGTCAAAGCCAGCCAGTTCGAACGTCAGGAAGTCTACAGTTGGCTGTTCAAAAGCCGTCACAAAGGTGCGCGCGACAGCCGCATTCGCACCATGCTGGAGATCGAAGCGTTCCTCGACATTCACCAGCGCTGGCAAAAAGTCGGCTATCCGTTCGACCACCTGGTGCCGTCGCTGGCCACCGCCATTGGCAGCTCCGGCGACCGTCCGGCGGCATTGGCGGAGCTGATCGGCACCATTCTCAACGACGGCGTGCGCATGCCGACCCTGCGTATCGACAGCCTGCACTTTGCGGCGAACACGCCGTATGAAACCAAACTGATCAATGACCCGGATGTCGGTAAACGGGTGATGCCGTCCGAGGTCGCCACGGCCATGCGCGAAGCCTTGTCGCAAGTGGTGGATGCCGGTACGGCCAAACGTGTTTCTGGCAGTTTCATAACGCCGGATGGCAAACCGTTGGCCATGGGCGGCAAAACCGGGACCGGGGATAACCGCATTGAAGCCATCGGTTCGGGCGGACGGATTCTGAGCTCGAAATCCATCAACCGGACAGCGACTTTCGTGTTCTTCATCGGCGATAGCCATTTCGGCACCTTGACCGCGTTCGTGCCGGGGCGCACGGCGGAGGCCTTCAAGTTCACTTCGGCGTTGCCGGTCCAGGTGCTCAAGGGCATGGCGCCGATTCTGACGCCGTATCTGCAACCGGGTACTCATACGCAATGCCTGCCGGTCGAGGTAGCTCGCCGCGGATAAAAAAGGGCGGTAATTAATTATTTTCGGCATTGATAATTCCAATGCGTTGTGGGGACGAACGCTTATTAAGCAGCTGTAATTCGAACTTTTACTTTGAGCCTCGGGCGTTAGGCTGATGACTCCCATTAATGCCCAAGGTTTATCAACAGCATGCCTGACTTACAAGGAAGTACGTCTGAACTGTCGCAAGCCGACAATAAAGGTCGTCATTACGCGTTCATCGAGAGCCGGATTCACCCCACATTCAAGAACACTCCGTTGCGAAGCCTCAGAGAGCTGGCCCTAACGAAAACAACGCCTGCGCCATGGATCAAGACAGCCACGGACCGCGATCACGCGCACTTGCAAAATGCCAACCTCGAGCTCTGGTCCTCTCGCAACAAGATCGACCGTTTCCTCGACACGTTGCAAAACGTTTACCCGTTCGCCGAGCCGTTACTTACCGACGCGCTGAAGAAACAATTCGGTGTTGAGGTCGATGTAAAAACTACCTACTTGCATCTTTATTTACCCAAAAAAAATCCTTGGTACCTCATCGATTCGAACGACGGGTTCGTCACGCGAACCGTATCGCTGCTCGATGCCGCGCTGCACAACTTCGCCCGAAACGAAACGTGTGAACCGGACTCGGAATTCATCAGCCAGCCCGATTCCCGTGGGCACTTCACCGTGTTGCCGATCAAACGCAAGATGTCTATCCCCGGGTTTCAGAATTTGTGCCGCGAACTGGACATCGGCGCGCACTACAGCCAATACCTGGAAGAACAGCTGCGACCCCGGGATGGCGTTGCGCAGTATGTGTTGCAGCGCTGGATCACTGATACCGAAAAAGCGGCTTTCAAGGCGGCGGCTCAACAGGCGGTAATGACCGGAGATATCGACTTCGGCGCCCGCGTCCTGATCCTCAACATGCTCGACGGCCAGCGCAAGCTGCTGCGTAACGGCAGGGCAATGCAATTCGCTGAACTGTACATTCTGGACAGCCGGCTGACAGGCATCGTGCTGATCGCCCCGGATCTGGAGCAGCATCGCGGTGTCGTGCCCGTCATCGCTTACGTGCCGCAAGACCCGGAGCATCCGCTCAAGGAATACCCCTCGACCAGCGCTTTCATGAACGAACTGACCCGACAGCTGCGCGACAATGCCGTCATCTCTTCCTCCGGCATGAGCTATCGCCAGTACTTCAGCCGGTTCGTTGATCAGACGCAACGAGGGCATTTTTTCGGCGAGCTGCAACAACGCCTGTTCGAGGTGAAATGGCATGACAGAGCAACCACGGACCCGCTACCGAACTGGAGGGAAGTCCCGAAAAACGCTGTCAATCTGCAATTCAGCGCAACGCCGATCAGAGGCGATCTTTGTGAACACCTGTACCAGGCAAAACTGAACAAAATTCTCAACGACGCCCAGCACATTGCCGTGTCAACTGCCGATACCGACCGCAATGCACGTTGGGCGTGGTGGGACAACTTCAAGAAAATAGTCTCGGACATCTTCAATGTGGCGTTGCTGGTCGTCACACCGTTCGTCCCCGGCGTGGGGGAATTGATGATGGTGTACACCGCGTATCAGATCACCAGCGACGTTATCGAAGGTATTGTCGACCTGGCCGAAGGGCTGCGGATTGAAGCCGCCGAGCATGTCGTCGGCGTGGTCACGGACATCGTTCAACTGGCCCTGTTTGCCGCAGGCGCGAAGATCGGCGACCTCGCTCGCCTGAAACTGTCGCCGCTAGTCGAAGGCATGAAACCGGTGAAACGGGCCAACGGTGAACGACGGCTGTGGCATCCCGACCTTAAAGCTTACGAACTATCAGGTCTAACCTTGGCGACCGACTCCAGGCCTGACGAACTCGGCCTGCATGCCCACGAAGGGCAAACAATTCTGCCGCTGGATGACAAACATTTCGCCGTGCACAAAGACGCACAAACCGACGGTTACCGCGTCACCCATCCGCAACGTCCGAATGCCTACAGGCCCGAGTTGCAACACAACGGCCTCGGCGCCTGGACCCACGAAGCGGAGAACCCGCGGACCTGGGATAGGCTGACACTGTTGCGGCGTCTGGGCCACAGTGTCGATGCCTTCAGCGACGCTGAGCTGGAAAACGCGCGCATCATCAGCGGCACTGAAGAGGGCGCGTTGCGCAAGATGTACGTCGACCACACGGCCCCACCGCCGCTTCTGGAAGACAGCATTGAACGCCTGGAAATCCAGCGGCTGATCGGCGAAACCATTCAACGGATTCGAACAGGTCAGGCGCTCGATCCCTCCTCCTACTGGTTCGAGCCGATGGCGACTTACCTGGATGGCTGGCCTGCGGACAAAGCAATCAAGGTTTATCAGAATGCTGATCTGACAGGGCCTTTGCGCCAGTACGGCAATGCCACCGCAACCGGCGAGCAAACCCTGTCCACCAGCCTTTCTCACATTTTGAGCGAGCAGTTCGCGCAAAGCCTGGTCGACTTTCTCGGTGCCCCGCAGATCGAGGCTTTGCTCGGTGGGCCATTGCCCCAAACCGAACAGGTGCAAGCCCTGCGCAATCGTCTGGCTGGTGAAGCACAACGCCGTTATGCAGATGTCTTCAATTACCTGTATCAAGGCGCACAGGCCACCGTCGATCCTCACGTCCGGCTGATTCGCGAAGCCTTTCCCGAGTTGCCCACCCGTGCGGTCACAACCCTGTTGAGCAATGCAAAAGGTGCTGACCTCGAGCGCATGGCCCAGGAGCATCGACTGCCGTTGAGCATCAAAAGCCGCGCCCGCGAAGCCGCATTCGAGGCACGAACGAACCATGCCTACGCCGGGTTCGAGGACGCCGTGCAGTGGGTTCCGGAAACGGAAAACCTGATTTTGAACGCGCTGAGACTGCATTCCGATACCTTCCTTGAGCTACGGATCGAAGTGCGTGATGCCTCAGACATCGGGCCGCTGCGGTGCAGTGTCGGTTCCCAGGAAGCGTCGACGGTCCGCGTGCTGATCCGGGATGAAAGGGGCCGGTATGAAATAAGGGATGGCGACAATCGCCCACTCAGTCAAGCGCAGGACTTTTACGAAGCGATCCTCCAGGCCTTGCCCGCGGAAAAAC
The DNA here is from genome assembly GCF_054898115.1 of Pseudomonas sp. MDT1-16. Lineage (NCBI taxonomy): Bacteria > Pseudomonadati > Pseudomonadota > Gammaproteobacteria > Pseudomonadales > Pseudomonadaceae > Pseudomonas > Pseudomonas sp. MDT1-16. The sequence goes on along the minus strand of NZ_CM142717.1, from coordinate 1,470,101 downwards.
GGGCGCAATTGGGCTACCGGCCAGGCCAGGGCAATTTTTTGAAGCAATGGGTGATGGCCAAGACCGATACACCCGCCGAGCGTCGTACCGCGCTGGCCGAGCCGCCGATCCGCACGATCCCGGTATTCGAAGACATGCTGTTGTTGCGCGGCCCGACCTTGTCCAGATCGGCGACCACGCTCACCGAACGGGTGGAGGATTTGTATCCGCATTTCAGCGAGCGCGAGACTCAGACTTTTGTCCGCTCCCTCGGCCCGGAGGAGCAAGGGCACGAGACTTTGACACGACTGGAACGCGAGCTGGATGACCTCAAGGTGCTGCTCAACCAGTGGCGATTCCAGCAACCTGAAGGCTGGGGGCCGGGTAGCCAGTCCTTTCGCGACAAGGGCGGACTGCACATTTTCGATCGACTGATCGAGTGTTTCCAGCGACAGGCGACGGTCTTCGGCGAGCGCAGTATCACTGCCGAGGGCGGGTATGCGCTGGACCTGTCCAACGAAATACTCCCCGTCAACCTTGAGCGGTGGTGGAGTAAGCTGCCGAATCTCAAACCGTACCTCGATCAGATCGACACCCTGAATCTGGACCGCACACGTTTTTCCGCAAAGGCTTCCGGCCTGCTCAAGAACTTCCCGCATCTACGGCAGCTGAGTGCCAGGGCCTGTGAGTTGAAACAACTGCCCGAAGGCATCGGCCAGATGCACTTCCTTCGAACCCTGCGCCTGATCGACAACCAAATCACGTTGACAGCAGCGGATGTCGAGCGCCTGAAAAATCTGACCCGCATGGAAACCATCAGGCTCGATGACAATCCGCCGTTGGGCCTGCTTCCGAACGTTGAACGCATGCCCAGGCTGAAAGTGCTGTGCTTGAGCAACACGGGCGCCACCACATGGCCCCAGGGCGTCCTCGGGCTCGGGTCATTCAACAAGCCTCGGCCCCGGGGGTTTTTTCTGGATTTGCAGCAAAACCCGATCAGTGAAATCCCGACCGTGGTGCCGGGCTCCCACGATGCCTTGATCGTGGCGCGTACCCGCGTGCATCAATGGGATCTCTCTGACACCAATAAGGTTATGTTCCAGGAATATCGGCGCTCAGTCGGCCTTTCGCCTGAGCAAGCCTATGCCCAGGGGGCATTGGACACGATCGCCCAATGGCCCATGAAGGACGACTCCGAATGGTGGAGTAACAACGTCTCCGGGTTGGGCACCTTTAGGGAAGAAGCCTGGCACGATCTGATGAGCGAGCCTGGCTCCGAAGGCTTTTTTGAGCTGATCCAGAAACAAGCACTCGGCGCCGATTACCGGACCGGCGGTGAAAGGCGCGACCAGCTCAGCAATAGGGTCTGGCGGATGATCGAGGCCATTGACCTGGACACCGGGTTGCGCAAGGACCTGTTTGAAATGGCGACGGCGCCCACCACCTGCGCCGATGCCGGTGCGCAGGTGTTCAACCACATGGGCATCAAGGTGCTGGTGTCCGAAGCCTATGCCTTCTCGACGTCGACCGAGGACCTTGAAAAAAGCTTGGCCACCCTGGCAAAAGGCGCCGCTCGCCTCGCACGGGTGGAAGACATCGCACGCGCAGATTTCGCCAGTCGCGAAGGCAATCCTGATGAAGTGGAGGTATTTCTCGCCTATGAAACCGGCCTCGCCCGACGCCTCGGTTTACCCTGGCAGTCGGAGTCGATGTTGTTCCGCCCGATAGCGGGCGTCAGCGGCAAAACCCTCGATACGGCCTTCGACACGGTGATGTCGATGGAAGCCGGCGATGGCTTGATCAATGACATGATCGAGCAGCCGTTCTGGGAAAAATACCTGCGTGATACTTATCCAAACGAGTTCACGCGTAACACCCGGCTGTACGAAAACAAGACTGACCTGCTGGATCAGTTGCGCGAAAGCCAACAGGCCTGGATCAGCGCCAAGGGAGAGCCGACAGCGCACAGACAAAACCTCAAACGGCATCTTCAAAACCTGGCCAGGCAACTGGATATCGCCGACAGTAGCGTGCTCGTCGATCAAGCGATGAGCGATGAGGTTTATGGCCAATTGCTGAACGACATTGGCTATCAGGAAAAGCAGCTGAGCAGGCGGCTGACGCGCGAGGCACTGCAAAAGTCCTCGTCATAAGGTTCAAACGCAAACACCCCTGATGCCTGTGCATCAGGGGTACCCGCTGATGCAGACATTCATGCCCCCGGTGTTTTGGCGCTGAACATCAGCACGACGCTGCCGCTGTAATCCCCCGGCCGGTAGCCACCTTCCGGTTTCACGGGGGCAATTTCGAGCAACACCCGAGCGCCCGCCGCCGCTTCAGCCTGTGACACCACCTCCTGCACATTAATGTCGGAACGCAATACGACGCCATTGAAGCTGACCTGTAACGGGATGTCCTCGCTGGGCCTGCCGTTCGACAGATACGGGAGTGTTTCCATACGTGCCTGAATGGCGCTGGAAGCATGCCGCACATCGAAATATTTGCGCACGCTGCTCAGTTCTTCGGCGACGGGATTCCATTCGAGTTCCTGGGGCTGATGTAACCAGCCGGGCTCCGTTGGCAAGATGTAAAAGGCACGGGTAGGGACTTCCAGAGATACCCAAAAGATCTGCGATTCACGAGCCGCCTCGGCCAGTGAACTCGTTAGCCCGCTGACCGCCACCAACGCGGCGACAACACATTGCTTGATCATGTTTCATTACCTGTTGCGTCAATGGAAAGCAGATTATTGGTGAATGCCTGTCAGCTCAGCGGCTGGTGATTTTCTGCGTTTTTTTGCTGTCGCCTTCAATCAGGAAAAAACGGTACTCGCGGCCTTTTTCCTTGTCGAAACCGAACGTCTTGCCGGCCATTACATGGTGCTTGGTGGTTGCACCGCAATCGGCTTCCTCGGTCAATGAGCAGCTTTTGAATTCATCGACGATCACTACTGTGTTGCCGTTGTTGCGCAGTTCGTAGCGGCTGTCGGTTTCGTTGACGGCGGTCTCGAAACGGGCGTCCTTGGGCCGCACGAAAAAGATCGTGCCGAACCCGGTCATCAGGTTGACCCCGGCCGACAGGCTCTTTTTGTAGTCTTCGCGCTCGTCCTGGGTCACCACAAAGTCATCTTCCTTTTCTGGCACCACCGGCACGAAGCGCACCCGAAAGTAACGCTCGCGGTCACGTTCGCCCATGTACAGCAAGCGCGTGCCCTGCATGCCCTGGGCCGGCACGATCAGCCGTGCCGGGCTGGCCATCACGCCGTTGCGCGAGGCGCCATCGGCGGCGTTTTCGACCGGAATTTCCCGGGTTGTGCCGTCGGCGTCATAGACAATTTCCAGCACATTGACCTTGACGAAAGCGGTGGCGTCGCCGCTGTTGAACACCCGTTTCAAGTAAGTACTTTTGTCCGCATCCAGATAGTCATACACAGTGCCGACATTGATTTGCGGCCCGGCCTGCACAACGCTGCAAAACAGGCTGAGCGCCCACAGTAAGAACACACGATTCATCGTCTTCAATCCTGTAAAAATTAAATTGATCAGCACTGGCAACTCAGACTTCCGAATCCCAGATGATGGTGATGGCGGTGGAAAGCGAAGCGCTCGTGCCTGGCTGCAGCAACTGCTCGATCGACTCGCGGGGGATTTCGAAAAGCAGCGTACCGACCTGGCGATCCACATACTGACTCGGCTGGAATGGCTCGCTCCAGACGTTGTGCAGTAACCGGAAGCGACTCACCGGACTCCCGTTGGAAGTGATTCCGGCAGGCAGCGTCATGTCGGTTGTCACCTTCGTGTAATTTCCCCCTCCATACATTCGGCAGTGGTCTCTAGCGTTCGAATCGCCGCAAACCATCATCACCTTGAAGCGCGACGAGGCAGAGATGTAGAAGATCTGTTCGCGGAATATTCTGTCGGGCTTGCGGCCACCGTCGATCCACTGCTGCCAACCGCCCTCTGGTTCAAGCGAGACCTTGTTGCCGCCCGGCGGCACATCGATTTTCAGGGTGTGTTGTACGTCCAGTACGAAGTCCAGGGTCAGCACGTTGTCATCCGCAAACATCAATGGCCCAAACGTAAAATCGCCCTGTGGGCCGAGCGTGTAGGTCAACGACCCGGTGTACAGCCCGGATGACATGCCCAGAGGATTGGGTGTGCGCAATTCATAGGCGATATCCATGGTGTCGAACGAAATCGACGGAATGTGGAACTGAGTGGTCTTTGTACAAAGCTCTTCCTGCGGTGTTTTCCAGAAAAAACGGAACCGGTCAGCGGTGTAAGACCCCACGCCGCTGTATTGGCATGGCGGCGATGCATTAACCCAAAGACCTTCCCTCCACAGCTGCTCATGACCTTTGAGCGCGCTGGTTTCCCCGGTCAACTCGGCGGCAGGGTGACTCAGAACGTATTGGGAGCCCAGGCCGATGATGCGCACCTCGACGGTTTCCGTTTCCAGGGTTTGGGCATTGGTGACGGTCAGCTTTCGCCAATTGGCCGGCGCCCGCAACTGGAGAACTTCGCCTGGGTTCATGGCCCGCTGAGAATTGAACCGGACCGGGATCTGGATGCTGAACATGCCGTTATCGGTGCATTGCGCTGGATAAAGCGCGCAATACCCGGTGTTCGGCGTTTTGTTGATGAACACATTTTTGTTCGGCTGCGCAGGATCCGGCTGAAACAACGCCTGGATCTCCTGACTCGCCGCCTGCGCCGAGGGGGCGCTCAGCGCCGCCAACAGCCCCAGGAACCACAAACACTTTTGCATTATTTGATTCCACCTTTGCATTGCATGGCCCCTCACGGCGCCTCGGCACTGAAAATCAGCTGCACCGCTCCGTAGTAGCTTCCCGGTTGGAAACCTCCGACGGGCACCTTGGGCTGGATCTCCAGCGCAAAACGCCCCCCCATCATCGCCTCGGTAGCCGACACCACTCTGCGGGGCGGCGACTCATGGCTGAGTAGCTGGCCGTTGAAACTGACCTGCAAAGAGATGTTCTGCTCGTCATTGCCGTTTGACAGATACGGCTCGCTTTCCAACCGGGCCTGGATGGCGCTGGTGTCATGCTTGACGTCGAAATTCTTGCGTAACCCGCCCAACGTTGCGGTGTTCAGATTCCACGGCAACACTTGATCGCGGTGAATCCAGTCGGGCTCGCTCGGTATCACATAAAAACTCGGTGTCGGAATCTCCACCAGGACTTCGAAGGTATGTTCTTCACGCGTCGCGAACGCCGACGCACTCATCAACATCAGAATGCCCGTGCCCAGGGCCAGGGATGTTTGCCTGCTCATTTGAGGATCCTCCATACGCGGCCCATCACACTTCCGAATCCCAAACCACCACCACGCTGCCCGAATAACGCTTGGGCGCTGTTGGGCTGAAAATCGGATCGAACGCCTCCAGTTCGAAATGCAACTTGCCCGGTTTTCGCTCTACAAACTGGCTGGCCTGGAGCATGACGGGGCTTGCGACGGTGCTCAGTTCCCGGTGCTCGACCGGTTTGCCGTACACATCGGTTACTCCATGCGGCATGGTCACGCTGACCTTCAACGGGGCGAATATGAGGCTGTCGGCATCGCTTACACTGCAGCCCGTTCCGAGGATTGAAGAACACTCCAGATACATCTTGAATCGAGACGAGGCGGAAAGAGTGAAGGTCTGGTCGCGAAACAATCGCACCGGCTTGCGTCCGGCCTGCAGCCAGCTTTGCCAGCCCCCGGCGGGCACGAGCAGAACCTTGTCGCCGCCCGGGGGAATGTCGACTTTCAGCACGTGCTGCACATCCAGCACAAAGTCCAGGGTCAGGATGTTGTCATTCGGCTGCATCAACGGCCCGAAGTCGAAATCCGCACCCGTGCCTATGGAGTAGGAAAACGAGCCGGTAAACACCCCGGAAGACATCCCCAAAGGATTGGGGGTACGTAGCTCATAGGCAAAATCGAACGTGTTGAAGTAAATCGACGGAATCGTGAAAGCAGCCACCTTGGTGCAGGGCGCCTCCACGGGGGCCTTCCAGAAAAATCGATAACTTCTGGGGGCATAGCTCGCTACACCACTGTACTGACAAGGGGATGGCGGATAAACCCAGCCATTACTGGTCCACAGCTTGTCATGGGCCTTGGTTATTACCGGCTCTCCGGTCAGCGTGGTGACGGATTCACTCAGAATGAACATGGAACCAATGCCGATAATGCGTACTTCAACGGTTTCTGTTTCATGAGTTTCGCTGTTAGTCACCGTCAGCTGTCGCCAGTTGGCCGGTACCTTCAACGCAATAGATTCGCCAGGCTCAATGGCGCGCCGGGAATCGAAACGCACAGGCAGTTGAATACTAAACATGCTGTGTTGAACACATTGCTCTGGATAGGTCGCGCAATAACCACTGTTCGGCGTCTTGTTGATAAAAACATTTTTGCCCGGCTGCGACGGATCCGGCGCGAATGACGCTTTGATCTCCTGATTGATGGCCGCTGCTGGAGGCCCTGCCAACGACAGGCACAGCCCCAGCCCCAGCCAATCGGTGAACCGTTTCATGCTCAACCCGCCTTTTGTTCGGTGGTCGCGACATCGGCCAGGGTGTCCGGCGTGCAGCGCAGGTCCCCAATCATCAACACGTTGTTTTCACTGCGGTGACGGTTCGCATCGAGGCGGAACTGGCAGCGCAACTGGTTGCCCTGGCGCACTTCCAGGGTCGGCGAGCCGGCGTTCATTTCCATCGAGAAGAAGCCGTCAACTTCCGTCACCCCGCGACTGGCGTGGTTGATCACGTGGTGGCCCTTGAGCGGCTGCCCTTGCGAGTCGACCAGTCGACCGAGCACGGTCAGGGTTTTCATCACGCGGATCTTGCGGTACTCGACACCGCCCTTGTTCAGGTGATAACGGGTGCGTGCCGGCTCGATGGTGGCGGCAGGCACGTTGTTGCCTTCGAAGTCGAAACTCACCGAGCTGTTCTGGTAGGCGGTGATCGGGATGAAATTGCGCCCCGGCCGCAGTGCAGCACTGCCGCCGCTGTAATCGTCCGCGCGCAGTGCGATGTCATCAATGTCCGATTCCACGTCGACAATCAGCCCGGCACCGCGCATTTCATGCTGGCTGGTCAACACCATTTTTTCCCCGCCCACAACCAGGGTGCTGTCCACGTTCAGGCCGCCGGTGAAGTTGCCGTTGTAGGAGGAACGCTGGATAAAGCCATCGCCATTGATTGCGTCGGTGCGAAAGTTGGCCAGGCTGGACACGCCGACGCCGTAAGTATCAGTGAGCGCGGTCACCGAGACGTTCTGCAGCACGTGATCCTTCAAGTCCTTGCGCCAGCCGATGGAGGCGTTGTTGTCGCGGCCGCCGTCGCGGTCGGTGCGCGAGCCGATGCTGCCGGTAATCTGCTGACCCGGCGCGCCCAGCGCGACATTGATGCTCAAATCGACGCCGCGATTGCGCGCATCGCCGCTGCTGAAGCTGCCCGGCCGATCGAACAGCGACAAGCGCCAGTTGGCATCGCTGCCGAACAGCACGGTGCGCTGGTTCCAGCCCAGGTCCAGGCCGACGCCCTCGGTGTTACCTTCGCTGTGGGATACGCGGGCGTTGATCGAGGTTTTGCTGCTGATCCGATGATTGAGCGCCAGGGATGAGTTGCTGGTCTCGCCGACGAAGACATTGCGTTGCCGTACCCGCGTGCCGTCCGGCAGGGTGTCGTAAATATGGGTGGTGTCGAGCCAGCTGCGGTTGTGGCTGACGACCAGGCTGCCGGCGCCATAGTTGTAGAGGCTTTGCAGGTCCAGGCCGGTGCCATGATCCTGCGTCTGGTAAACGTTGGCGTACAGGCTGATCTGGTTGGCCAGCGTCCAGTCGATGGAGGTGCCGTACTGCATTTTTTCGCGAATCTGCCGCGCCGACGCGCCGACAATCACCCGTGGGTGCATCAAGTAATTGACCGAGGCCCCCGCCGTCGCACTGCCGCTGGCCTGTTGATCCCAGTTGCTGAGCAGTTTGCTTTCTTCACCGGCAAACAGGTTGTAGCGCCAGCGCTCGTCGAGGTTGCGCCAGTTGTTGGGCTTGTACACCAACTCACGGGTGGTCGAGGTGATCTGGCCGTCTTCGATCAGGCGCACTTCCACTTCATAGATCCCGCCTGCCAGCGGTCGGGTGTCGAGCGTCTGCAAACCGGCGGGCACCGACTGAGTGTTGATCAACAGGCCATCGCGATAGATCTCCACCGAGCCTTGGCGATTGGCCGTGACATAGATCGGATAGACACTCGGCATGGGACTGTTGATCGCCAGGCTGTCGGAGCTGCCGTACATGACGCCGACTGCCGTGTCGGGGCTGGTGCCAAACGTGCGCGGTTGGCGGGTCAGCCCTTCGGAATTGGGGGTGAAATAGCCCAGGCGCAGGAAACTGCCTTGCAGCTCGCGCTGGGTGTAAAGCTCGTGCACCGCGTGGTAAAGCTTGTCGTCCGGGCCGCCGAGGCGGGCCATTTGCATGTTGAACGCCTGGCTCCAGTTGCCCAGGCTGCCACTGGCCTCAAGGCCGAAGCGTCCGCCCAGATCCTGTTGTTGACCGCCGTTGAGATTGAGCTGGTTGCGCACCATCAGGCCGCTGCTGCCGCCCTCGGGTTGCTCGAAATAACGCTTAGCCTCCACGTTGCGCTCAGCGTTTTCGGTGAGGATCGAAACCAGCGAGTTTTCCAGGTTGTAATGCACGGCCAGCACCTGATCGGGGCAGGAACCGGTGCACGTGCCCAGCGGCACGCCAGGTTTCAGAAAGCTGGCCCACTTTTCCCGCTCGGCCGGGCCGTAACGGTTTTCGCTGGTGTCGGTGAATTCGAGGAGGGTGATGCGATCATCACGGGACAACACCACCATGGCCTCCCCCAGCGGCTGCTGATCGAGTTCGACCCGAACAGCCAGAGGCACATCAAAAAAATGCTCCTCGAAATCCGCCGGCAAACCCTTGGCCTGCGCCAACAAACTTCGCGGTGTCGTACCGGCGAAAACAGGAGCCGCCATTGCGCTGGCACAAAACAACAGCGCAAGCGCGGCCGCGATGGGTGTCATCGGGAACATGAACTCTTACTCTGATTACGAACACGTTGGAGTCCGGCAGACAAGCCGTGCAGGTTGTCCGCCGGGTAACGCTACTTATAGAAGTTAGCGCTTAGTGCCTGATCGTTCGATCAAGGGGTGACAGCATCGAAGATCATTGCCACGGCACCGGTGTAATCGCCCGGTTCGAAGGTAGCCCCCAACGCCTTGATATTGAGTGGTGCGCGGAAGTTCACGTCGGACTCAGCCTCACCCACGACCATTTGCGGTGTCGTGGTCAGGACCTTGTTGTTGAACGAGACTTGCAGATCAATCGCTGTGGCACCAGAAATCAGCTTCGGCAGACTTTCCAGGCTGGCGTGAACCGAACCGTTGTTGTTGCGCACGTCGAAGAAGCCGTTGACTTCGCCCATCTTACCGGTGGTCGGCAGATAGCTCATGTCCTGGTCCTTGTTGACCAGGTCAGGGTCAGTCGGCACCACGTAGAAGCCGTTGGTGGGTACGTGGGCGATGAGGCTGATGGAGTGACGAGCTTCGCCCGCGCCGAAAGCCATGGAGGAACCCAGTGCCAGAACAGCCAATGGAGCAGCAATCGCGAATTTCTTGAACATCGTTCAGTACCTGTTTTTTAGAAGAGGATCGGTTCATTGAAAGTTCAAACAACGCATACCGGTGACGGGTTGTGTTGATGTGAACTTTCAACGCCGGGGCATGATCGACTGTTCGTTCTGGAATGTAAGCAGGCAACTTCCTATGATCACGTAGTTAAATAACCCCATGACCGGAAAGAAAAAAGAACAAAAAATCAAAATACAAAATAGCAGCTGTAAGTTCCGCCCTACATACAGATTTAACTAAAAAACCATACAGCAGTTCCCACTAGGCACCATGGGACTTTTTAGGTTTTAGAACTTGAACTCAATTAAAAAATAGAGCAATGACTTTAATTTATCGAGCCATCCCCTATAAATAGAATTTGCCTGGCGTATGCGTAAATTTCCATGGTTCGAAGCAACCTACCACTCGTCGACTGAAAGACGAGTCCCACAAAAAGGTCTTGCCCACGCCTTAAGATATATCTTAAGTTGTATCTAAACACGACAGAGGTCAGAAAAATGAGAGACCCTCATGCCCCCCACCGCGAGCACGGCGACGGTCGCGACGGCTTCGAGAAACGCCCCGGCCGGGAACGCGGCGGTCGCGGCCCCCGTGTCTTCGCCCCTGGCGATCTGAAATTGCTGCTGCTGGCGCTGATCGCCGAGCAGCCGTGCCACGGCTATGACCTGATCCGCCAGATCGAAAGCATGTTCGACGGCGCCTACAGCCCCAGCCCCGGCGTGATCTACCCGACCCTGACCTTTCTTGAAGAAAGCGAAATGATTCTGGGCGACGCCGAGGGCGGCAAAAAACGCTACAGCATCACCGACGCCGGACGTCTGTCGTTGACCGATCAGGCCATTGCGCTGGACGGCGTGCGAATGCGCATCGAGGTCAGCAAGCGGTCATTGCGCGGCCATGATCGTCCAGCCGAGATCCACGAGGCTGTGCACAACTTGCGTCACGCCTTGCAGATGCATCACGGCCGCTGGAGCCCGGAAGAAATCCTGCGGGTGCGCGACCTGCTCAACAACACCGCCAAAGCCATCGTCGATGGCCCTGTCGTTCAACCCGTTCAGGAGCAAGCCGAATGAATGAAGTGATCGTGCAATCCATTCACCGTGTCATGCATGAAATCAAACGCCGTCGTCTGGAAGTGTTGCGGGTGGTCGACCTGACGCCGCGCATGCGCCGCCTCACGCTGGGCGGTCCTGAACTGGCCGGCTTCATCAGCCTCGGTACGGACGACCACGTCAAACTGCTGTTCCCGCAAAACGCGGCGGAACAGGCAGCGCTGGAAACCCTGGTGCTCGGTGCCGGTAAAGACAACGGCCCGATGCCGGCGATGCGTGACTACACGCCGCGCCGTTACGACCTGAACACGCTGGAACTGGACATCGACTTCGTACTGCACGGCGACGGCCCTGCCTCGACGTGGGCAGAGCAGGCCAAGCCCGGCCAGTTCCTGCACATCGGCGGGCCACGCGGCTCGATGATCGTGCCGGACATGTTCGACAGCTACTTGCTGATCGGCGACGAAACCGCCCTGCCCGCCATCGCCCGTCGTCTCGAAGGCCTTGCCGCGAATCGTCGTGCACTGGTGATTGTTGAAGTGGAAAACGGCGCCGAGCAGCAACGTCTGGAAAGCGCCGCGCAGGTCAATGTGATCTGGGTACTGCGCGAGGGTGGCAAGGACAACCTGCTGACGACGGTGAAGCAGCTGCAAGTGCCGAGCGGCAATCTGTATGCGTGGGTGGCGACCGAGAGCAAAGTGTCGCGGCAGATACGCCGGGTGTTGCTGGAGGTGCATGGTTTGAATGAGCAATTCGTCAAAGCCGTGGGTTACTGGCGGCTGGATGACAGCGACGAAGAATGACCGCAGCTTTTGTGCCTGCCAGGTTTCCTGTGGTGAGGGGGCTCCTGTGTTCATTTTGGGGCGCGCCATCTATCAAGAGCGATCAATAACAACGCGATCACTATAAACCCCACCAATACCCCCCCCGCATTCACAAACACCTGTGGATAACCCAGCGTGCCGACGTCAATGAACGGATAGGGATAAACCGCCAACTCGTGCCCACGCAGCAGCGAATAGGCGAAGTACACCAATGGATAGATCACCCACACAGCGATATGCCGCAGTCGCAACGTGCCTTTCGGCACACAGAACCACCAATAAGCCAGAAACAGCAGTGGCATGACGTCATGCATCAGTTCATCGGCCAGCCATTGCCAGCCTTGCGGATGCCATAAATGGCGCAACAACACGTTGTATGCCAGGCCGACCACGGCGATGCTCACGGCAATCCCGCTACTCACCCACGACTGCAAGAACCAGCGTCGCGCTGCCGACTCGCGGGACGTCAGTTCACAGGTCAGCACGGTCGCCACCAGCGTATTGGTCAGCACAGTGAAATAGCTGAAGAAGCTGACCAGTCCACCCAGCAGACTGGCCGCCAGGGTCCAGCGTGAGTAGAAAATCAGGTACAGCTGAATGGCCAGACCGGTCCAGCCCAGCACAGCCGCCACGGCAACAACACGACGCCTCACGGCAGAACCTGGCGTCGGTGGGTTGACCATATTCAGACCGGGCGCTTGGTGCGCATCAACTTCACGTACAAGTGCTCGACCTTCTCCCGTGCCCACGGGGTTTTGCGCAGGAATGTCAGGCTCGACTTGATGCTCGGGTCACTCTTGAAGCAGCGGATGTCGATGCGCTCGGCCAACCCCGACCATTCGTAGTGTTCAACCAGCGCGTTGAGGATTTGCTCCAGCGTCACGCCGTGCAGTGGGTTGTTGTTCTGTTCGGTCATGCCGGGCCTTCAAGCGTAGAAAGGGTAAAGAAGCCGCGCACCTTAGCCGAGGGCTTCGTTGGTGGAAAGCGATCTGTGTGCTGTCCGTTAAATGTAGGTGAACCCTCAAAGATCGCCTCCCGGCACTGTTACCGAATACGAAAGAATTCATCTCGTTAAAAGCGCTTTCTCTATTTGTAACAGGACATTATCCTTGCGCCCGTCAAGCTGAAACGCTTCCGCTGCCCGCGTCATATCGCCGCTTCAGTTCACTTCCCAGAAAAAGACCCAGAATTACTTCTCCTATGCCTTATTTTCAAACTCCGCGAGACAGCGCTGTCTGCAACGCTATTGCTCGGCGAAAAGCCCTGAACCTGATCGGCGGATTCACCGCGTTGGGCCTCGCCACCTGCACCCAGGCGGCCCTGGCCTTTGATAGCGAGAGCTTGCTCGCGAAGAGGCCATCACAGCCAACATTGATATTGCCTGACCCACCGCTATCGCGAGCTAGCTCGCTCCCACAGGGAATGCGGCGTCCGCACACTTTCAACTGAACCCTGCCCGCACAGGATCGTCATCTACAGTGAACTTGCGCGGGCTATTTAAAACGTCACGGAGAACCACACTATGAGCACTGATGGTGCTTTGAGTCGAAGCCGTCTGCTGCCGAGCCTGCTCGGTATCCTGCTTCTGCTAATGGGCCTGGCCATGCTGGCCGGGGGGATCAAGCTGAGCATGCTCGGCGGCTCGCTGTATTACCTACTGGCCGGTATCGGCCTGGCGCTGACCGGCGTGTTGATGATCTTGGCACGCCGCGCTGCGCTGGGCCTTTACGCGGCGGTGCTGTTCGCCAGCACCGTTTGGGCCTTGTGGGAAGTCGGCCTCGATTGGTGGCAACTGGTGCCGCGTCTGGCGATGTTGTTTGCGCTGGGCATCGTCATGCTGCTGCCGTGGTTCCGCCATCCGCTGCTGATTACCGGCCCTGCGCCGATGGGCACCGGCGCACTGAGCGTCGCCGTGGTGCTGGCCGCCGTTGCTGCGCTGGCCAGCCAATTCACCAACCCCGGTGAAATCAAAGGCCAACTGGACCGCGACAGCGTGCCGGGCATGACCAACACCGCCCCGGCCATGCCCGACGGTGACTGGAACTCCTACGGCCGCAGTGCGCACGGCGATCGTTACTCGCCACTGGCGCAGATCACGCCGCAAAACGTCAACAAACTGGTACCAGCCTGGACCTACCGCACCGGTGACATCCCGGGCCCTAACGACCCAGGCGAAACCACTGCCGAAAACACTCCGCTGAAAGTCAACGGCATGCTTTACGTCTGCACGCCGCACAGCCAGGTGATCGCGCTGGACCCGGACACCGGCAAGGAACTCTGGCGTTTCGATCCGAAGCTCTCCACGCAAAACGCGGCGAACTTCAAGGGCTGGGCGCACATGACTTGTCGTGGCGTGACCTATCACGATGACGCCGCTTACGCGTCCGAGCAGAGCCCGACAGGCACCGCCAGCCCTGCTCCGGTCAGCAACGTCTGCCCGCGCCGGATCTTCCTGCCGACTGCCGACACCCGTCTGATCGCCCTGAACGCCGACACCGGCAAGATGTGCGAAGACTTCGGTAACGGTGGTCAGGTCGACCTGAGCGCCAACATCGGCGGCTTTAACGCCGGCGGTTACTACTCCACCTCGCCTCCTGCAGTCACCAAAGACCTGGTGGTAATTGGCGGCCACGTCACCGACAACGTTTCCATCGACGAGCCAAGCGGCGTGATTCGCGCGTTCGACGTGCACACCGGCAAACTGGTGTGGAACTGGGACAGCGGCAACCCGGACGACACCACGCCGATTGCCGAAGGCAAGGTCTACACCCGCAACTCACCGAACATGTGGTCCATGTTCGCCGTGGACGAAAAACTCGGCATGCTTTACCTGCCGATGGGCAACCAGACCCCGGACCAGTTCGGTGGCGCGCGTACCCCTGAATCAGAGCTGCACGCCGCCGGCCTGACCGCGCTGGACATCGGCACCGGCAAGGTGCGCTGGCACTTCCAGCTCACCCACCACGACCTGTGGGACATGGATATCGGCGGCCAGCCAACCCTGATGGACCTGAAAACCGCAGACGGCGTGAAGCCAGCGGTACTCGTGTCGACCAAGCAAGGCAGCATCTACGTGCTGGACCGCAGCACCGGCCAGGCGATCGTGCCGATCAACGAAGTGCCAGTGCCGCAAGGCGCGGTCGCCGGTGATCACACCTCGCCGACCCAACCGAAATCCGACCTCAACCTCATGCCGCCGCCGTTGAAAGAACGCGACATGTGGGGCGTGACTCCGTTCGACCAACTGATCTGCCGGATCGACTTCAAATCCCTGCGTTACGACGGCCCGTTCACCCCACCATCGTTGCAAGGTTCGATCGTGTATCCAGGCAACTTCGGCGTGTTCGACTGGGGCGGTATCTCGGTTGACCCGGTGCGTCAGATTGCTTTCATGAACCCGGACTACATGGCGTTCAAATCGAAACTGATCCCGGCCGCCGAAATCGCCGCCCAAGGCCCGCGTAAAAGCGAAACCGAAGGCGTGCAGCCAAACAAAGGCGCGCCCTACGGCGTCGTCCTCGAACCCCTGCTCTCGCCAATGGGCCTGCCATGCCAGGCGCCAGCATGGGGCTACGTGGCTGCGATCGACCTGACCACCAGCAAAATCATCTGGAAACACAAGAACGGCACCGTGCGCGACAGCTCACCGGTTCCGATCCCGCTGAGCATGGGCGTGCCTAGCCTGGGCGGCACCTTCACCACCGCCGGTGGCGTTGGCTTCCTGAGCGGCACCCTCGACCAGTACCTGCGCGCCTACGACGTGAAAAACGGCAAGCAGCTGTGGGAAGGCCGCCTGCCAGCCGGCGCACAAACCACGCCGATGACCTACACCGGCAAGGACGGCAAGCAATACGTGCTCGTCGTTGCGGGTGGTCATGGTTCGCTGGGCACCAAGCAGGGTGACTATGTGATTGCGTACAAACTGTCCGAGTAAGTTTTAGCGGCGGTTAAAGGAAAGGCGACTCCTGTGAGGGGGTCGCCCTTTTTTTGTGGCCGCTGGATTTCCCGCCACACCACGCGTCCCCTGTGGGAGCGAGCTTGCTCGCGAATGCGGTATATCAGGCAGCATTGATGTTGAATGTTAAACAGCCTTCGTCGGAACGCCGCCCGGAGCAAGCTCGCTCCCACAATGAAGCGGCATACACCCACCGCCCTCCACCACTCAACAGGCCGAGCGTTAGCTCGCCTGCAGCTCTTGATCTTGATCCACCCGCCCCTTCGGGAGGCTGAGTGGAGGCGTTCATCTGGGGGTAGGCGCGTAGCGCCGTTCGACGCAGTCGAACACATCGAGAGGAGGTCGAAGCGAAGCCGACCGGAGGCGATGCCCCCAGATGAATGCCGGAGCGAAGGAACGCCGAGCCTAGGCGAGGGGCCGGACGCTCGGGGCAAGACCTTTGGTTCCTTTGGGGCGTTTGCCAAAGGGACTCGTCGTAAGGACGAAACCGCCAGCCGCCGTTACCGCAGGAACGGATATGTACACCGTCAACAGGAACATGGTCGGCCCAAAGGCCGCCAAGTCAAAAGCACCTGTCCAAACCCTGAACACACACCAGAAATATCCCCCGCCATTGAAACCACCCCCCACCCGCCCCATCTAACACCCATACCCAATTGCGCAGGTGCCCCATGAGCGACCAGCAAGAATTCCCCGAAGACCCGAGCGAATACGCCGACCCAGAGAACGCCGAACACCACTCCACCGGCAAAGACCTCGCCCTGCCAGGCCAGAACCTGCCGGACAAGGTCTACATCATCCCGATCCACAACCGCCCGTTCTTCCCGGCCCAAGTGCTGCCGGTCATCGTCAATGAAGAACCGTGGGCTGAAACCCTCGATCTGGTGAGCAAATCCGATCACCACTCCCTGGCCCTGTTCTACATGGACACGCCCCAGGAAGATCCGCGTCATTTCGACACCTCGGTCCTGCCGCTCTACGGCACCCTGGTCAAGGTGCATCACGCCAGTCGCGAAAACGGCAAACTGCAATTCGTCGCCCAAGGCCTGACTCGCGTACGCATTCGCAGTTGGCTCAAACACCATCGCCCGCCGTATCTGGTCGAAGTCGAATACCCGCACCAGCCCACCGAGCCGACCGACGAGGTCAAGGCCTACGGCATGGCGCTGATCAACGCGATCAAAGAATTGCTGCCGCTCAACCCGCTGTACAGCGAAGAGCTGAAGAATTACCTCAACCGCTTCAGCCCCAACGACCCGTCGCCGCTGACCGACTTTGCTGCGGCCCTGACCTCGGCCACCGGCAACGATCTGCAAGAAGTGCTCGACTGTGTGCCGATGCTCAAGCGCATGGAAAAAGTGCTGCCGATGCTGCGCAAGGAAGTTGAAGTCGCGCGCCTGCAAAAAGAAATTTCCGCCGAAGTTAACCGTAAGATCGGCGAGCATCAGCGCGAGTTCTTCCTCAAGGAACAACTCAAGGTCATTCAGCAAGAGCTGGGGCTGACCAAGGACGACCGCAGCGCCGACATCGAGCAATTCGAGCAGCGCCTGGAAGGCAAGGTCCTGCCGGCTCAGGCGCAAAAACGCATCGAAGAGGAAATGAACAAGCTGTCGATCCTCGAGACCGGTTCGCCGGAGTACGCGGTCACCCGCAACTACCTCGACTGGGCGACATCGGTGCCGTGGGGCGTGTTCGGCGAGGACAAACTCGACCTCAAGCACGCACGCAAAGTGTTGGACAAACACCATGCTGGCCTCGACGACATCAAGGAACGCATCCTCGAGTTCCTCGCGGTCGGTGCCTACAAAGGCGAGATCAGCGGCTCCATTGTGCTGTTGGTCGGTCCACCGGGCGTGGGTAAAACCAGTGTCGGCAAATCCATCGCCGAATCCCTCGGCAGGCCGTTCTACCGCTTCAGCCTCGGTGGCATGCGCGATGAAGCCGAGATCAAGGGTCACCGCCGCACCTACATCGGTGCGCAACCGGGCAAACTCGTGCAGGCGTTGAAAGACGTCGAAGTGATGAACCCGGTGATCATGCTCGACGAGATCGACAAAATGGGCCAGAGCTACCAGGGCGACCCGGCCTCGGCGCTGCTGGAAACCCTCGACCCGGAACAGAACGTCGAATTCCTCGACCACTACCTGGACTTGCGTCTGGACCTGTCGAAAGTGCTGTTCATCTGCACCGCCAACACCCTGGATTCGATTCCCGGCCCATTATTGGACCGGATGGAAGTGATTCGCCTGTCGGGTTACATCACCGAAGAAAAAATCGCCATCGCCAAGCGTCATCTGTGGCCGAAGCAACTGGAAAAGGCCGGCGTATCGAAAGGTAGCCTGGCCATCAGCGACACCGCGTTAAAAGCCTTGATCGACGGTTACGCCCGTGAAGCCGGCGTGCGGCAGCTGGAAAAACAGCTGGGCAAACTGGTGCGCAAGGCCGTCGTGAAATTGATCGACGAGCCAAAAGCGGTGATCAAAATCGGCCCGAAAGACCTCGAAGCCTCACTCGGCCATCCGGTATTCCGCAACGAGCAGGTACTGTCCGGCACCGGTGTCATCACCGGCCTGGCCTGGACCAGCATGGGTGGCGCGACCCTGCCGATCGAAGCCACGCGGATTCACACACTCAACCGGGGCTTCAAACTCACCGGGCAATTGGGCGACGTGATGAAAGAGTCGGCGGAAATTGCCTACAGCTACGTCAGTTCCAATCTGAAGTCGTTTGGCGGTGACCCGAAGTTCTTCGACGAAGCCTTCGTTCACTTGCACGTACCGGAAGGCGCCACCCCGAAAGACGGCCCGAGCGCTGGCGTGACCATGGCCAGCGCCCTGCTGTCGCTCGCACGTAATCAGGCGCCGAAAAAAGGCGTGGCGATGACCGGTGAGCTGACGCTGACCGGGCATGTACTACCGATTGGCGGCGTGCGCGAGAAGGTGATTGCAGCGCGGCGGCAGAAAATTTTTGAGTTGATCCTGCCAGAGCCAAACCGTGGAAGCTTTGAAGAGTTGCCGGATTATCTGAAGGAAGGGATTACCGTGCACTTCGCCAAACGCTTTGCGGATGTGGCGAAGATATTGTTCTGACGGCCTAACCTGATCGTTCCCACGTCGAGGCGTCGAACCGTCCGCGTGGGAACGATCTCTCCTCCTCGTCACAATTTGTCTCATCTTCAGTTATGCTCGCCGTTCGTCGTGAATGCCGGAGCCACTGACCTTATGTCCCCCACCCGCCTGTTTGTCCCGCTCGCCCTCTCTTTGCTGACCGCTTGCGCCACGCAACCGAAACAGAACGTGACCGTGGAAAAACAAAGCGACTGCCCGGTGAAACTGCACAGCGGGCAGAACCTGATCCTGACCCTGCCAAGCAACCCGACCACGGGTTACCGCTGGGCAATTCAGGATTCGGCCGGTGGCGTATTGCGCGCGCTCAGCCCCGAGGTTTACAGCAACCCGGAAGATGCAGGGGTCGTCGGCAGCGCCGGGATCTCGACCTGGCGCTTTCAGTCCTTCACCGCTGGCACGGGCCGTTTGCGCCTGACCTACTCACAGCCATGGGCACCGGAAATACCGGCGGTGGAAAGCTTCGACTGCGCCATCTCGGTTAACTGATCGTGGGCTGGCTGATTCTGGCGCTGATGGGCGCGGTGACCTTTCTCTACGGCGTGAGCGTGCACGCCACTCTGCTCTGCCTGCTGGTCAAACCGCTGCCAGTATTGGCGCTGCTCGGTTGGTTGCACGACGCACCGCCCAGCGAGTATCGACGCTGGATCAGCCTAGGACTGATTTTTTCCCTGCTCGGCGATGTGTTGCTGGCGTGGCCGGGGGATTTGTTTGTATTTGGGCTCGGGGCGTTTCTGGTCGCGCACCTCGCCTACCTGAAAGCCTATCTGAGCGATTGCCGCCGCTTGGCTTTATTGCCGCTGATCCTTGCTCTCGGCGTTGGTGCAGTGCTGCTGGGGATGCTGATTTCCAGTGGTCTCGGCCCGCTGCTGGTGCCGGTGATCCTCTACGGCACGGCGATCAGCGCCATGCTCTGGCGCGCCCTCGCTCGCCTCGGCAACAATGTGCCCAAGCGTTCGGCGTTACTGGCAGCCGCCGGTGCGCTGGGTTTTGTATTTTCCGACAGCGTGATCGGCATCGACCGCTTCGTCTCACCGTTCCACGCCGCGCCTTACGTCATCATCCTCAGCTATTGGTTGGGACAATGGGGTATTGCAGCCTCGGCATTTAACACAAGTGCTCAACTTAGCCGGATCTCATAACCATAAAACCCGCAACCTATATCATAACGTTATAAAAACCTGTCAGATCTGACAGTAGCTCAAATCTTCATCCTTTCTTAGTATTCAGTGGCCTTATCCAACCACACATGTAATACAAGGAAGAACATCATGAGCTTTTTCAAAAGCAAAAATACAATCTCTGCCAACACTGCAGAACCCGTCATCACCGTTAGTGCTGAAACACTTGCCACGGTTTCTGGCCGAGTGAAGTTCGAGAGCCAAATTGTCGAGTACGCAGCCGATCCCGCGAGTAATCAGATTGCGCTGGTAACCCGCGCAAATACTCAGGACTATTCGCATCGAAGTAAAAAAGGCCTGGTGCTCGTATTCGATAAAAACATTAAATCCGGTACCTATTCTGTTACCGATACGGGCTTTCCTTTCGAAGATGCCTATTACTTTGAAACGGGGACCATCCCCGGCTTTACTACTTCTTTCGCATTCAAACCAAAAAGCGGAACTTTCACTGTAGAGGCCATTGAGGCTAGCCCCGAGAAATTGCATTACCAAATCGGCTTTGATTTCAAGGGTGTCGATGAGCGTAATCGTGAGCTGAAAATCGCCGGCAAATCCACTTACATCGTATTCCTGCAACCGCAGTAATCAGCGTTAAATCATGAATGGCCAAGCCGAACGAGTCGAGCTTGGTCATTCAGCTTTCCTCAAAGCGCTCTGCCACGTTTTATCAGACAACCCAAGCATCCCCGCGCCACTTTGGCTAAAATGCCGGCCTTTTCCATCGACACCGCCGGAAACCGCCGTGAGCAAAGAACCCGATCGCCTTTTCGCCCAGCCTTTGGCCCAGGTGCCTGACTTCGCCTTTAACGAGGATGTGGTGCGGGTATTCCCGGACATGATCAAGCGCTCGGTGCCGGGTTATCCGACCATCGTTGAAAACCTTGGCGTGCTTGCCGCGCAATTCGCCCAGCCCAACAGCGTGCTCTACGACCTCGGCTCTTCTCTCGGCGCCGTGACTCAGGCCCTGCGCCGTCACGTGCACACCGACGGCTGCCGGGTGATCGCTGTGGATAACTCTGCGGCGATGGTCGAGCGTTGCCGCGAATACCTCAACGGTCAGGACTCGATGTTCCAGGAGCTGCTGCCCGTGGAGGTAATCGAAGGCGACATCCTGGCCCTGCAATTCCAGCCAGCCTCGGTGGTCGCGCTGAACTTCACCCTGCAATTCATCGCCCCGGAGCAGCGCACCGCGTTGCTCTCGCGTATCCGCCAGTCGCTATTGCCCGGTGGCGCGCTGATCCTGTCGGAAAAGCTGCGCTTCAACGACCTCGAAGAACACGCGCTGCTCACCGACCTGCACGTCGCGTTCAAACGCGCCAACGGCTACAGCGAACTGGAAATTGCCCAGAAACGCAGCGCCATCGAAAACGTCATGAAGCCCGACAGCCTCGAAGAACACCGCGAGCGCCTGTTGGCCGCCGGGTTCTCGAAAGTCGTGCCGTGGTTCCAGTGTCTTAACTTTGCCTCGTTGATTGCCTTGCCATGATTGATCTGTCCCCCCTCGCCCGCCGTCTGGACGGCACGCCGCTGGCCGACTGGGCCAACACCCTGCAAGCACAACTCGACAAGAAAATGGAAAAGGGTCATGGCGACCTGGAGCGTTGGCAGAGTGCGCTGGACGCCTTGCCGAAGATTCAGCCCAGCGAAGTCGACCTGCTCAATGGTCTGACGCTGGACACCGATTGTGATGATGAAACCCGCGCGCAAATGCGTACCGCGCTGATGGGCCTGTCGCCGTGGCGCAAAGGGCCGTTCGATTTGTTTGGCGTGCATGTCGACACCGAATGGCGTTCGGACTGGAAATGGTCGCGGGTCGCACCGCATCTGGATCTGAAGGGCAAACGCATCCTCGATGTCGGCTGCGGCAATGGCTACTACATGTGGCGCATGCTCGGTGCCGGGGCCGACAGCGTGATTGGCGTTGACCCGAACTGGCTGTTCTTCTGTCAGTTCCAGGCGGTGCAGCGTTACCTGTCCGAACCCAATGCCTGGCACCTGCCGTTCCCGTTCGAAGACCTGCCGCCGAACATGGAAGGCTTCGACACGGTGTTTTCGATGGGTGTGTTTTACCACCGCCGCTCGCCGATCGAGCATTTGCTGGCGCTGAAGGATTGCCTGGTCAAAGGCGGTGAGCTGGTACTGGAGACGCTGGTGATTGAAGGCGATCAGCAGCAGGTGCTGGTACCGGAAGACCGTTATGCGCAGATGCGTAACGTGTGGTTCCTGCCGTCGGTACCGGCGCTGGAGCTGTGGCTGCGCCGGGCCGGGTTCACGGATGTTCGCTGTGTGGACGTGAGCGTGACCACGGTCGAGGAACAGCGCGGGACGGAATGGATGAAGTATCAGTCGCTGAGCGATTTCCTTGATCCGGAAGATCACAGCAAGACGGTTGAAGGATTGCCGGCGCCGATGCGTGCGGTGATCGTGGCCCGTAAGTAAAAGCTTCGCGGGCAAGCCTCGCTCCTACGGTTCACCGAAATCTGTAGGAGCGAGGCTTGCCCGCGCAAGCGATCTAACGGGTTGCCCGCCGGGCCTTGAAGAATTCGCTCAACACCGCCCCGCACTCCTTGGCCAACACCCCGCCTTCATAGAGCACCCGGTGATTCAAAAAGCTCTGGGTAAAAAACTGCCCCTGACTCTGCACAATCCCGGCCTTTGGCTCCAAGGCCCCATATACCACCCGCGCAATCCGCGAATGTACGATCAGCCCGGCGCACATGCTGCACGGTTCAAGCGTCACGTAGAGCGTGCTGCCGGGCAGACGATAGTTGCTGGTCGCCAACGCGGCAGCTCGGATAGCAACCATCTCGGCGTGAGCACTCGGGTCATTGCCGCTGATCGGGCAATTGAAGCCGCGGCCGATGATTTCAGCGTCCTGCACCAGCACCGCCCCCACCGGCACTTCGCCAAGCGCCGCGCCTTGGGCGGCCAGCGCCAACGCTTCGCGCATGAAGTCGCGATCACGGCTACGGTCGATGATTGCGGCGGGACGAATCTGACGCATCACGCCACCTCGATGGCGGCCATCAGGCCGGTTTCCATGTGATCGATCACGTGGCAGTGGAACATCCAGATCCCCGGGTTATCCGCCACCAGCGCCACTTGCGCACGCTCGTTCTTGCCCAACAGGTAAGTGTCAGTGAAGTACGGAATCACCTTGTGCCGGTTCGAGGCGATGACTTTGAAGCTCATGCCGTGCAGGTGAATCGGGTGCTGATACTGAGTCATGTTTTTCAATTCGAAAATGTAGCTTTTGCCCTTTTCGAGCTTGGCAATCGGGCGGTCGGCACAGGTCTTGTCGGTGATGTCCCAGGCCTTGCCGTTGATCTGCCACAAGCTTGGCGGCTTGCCGTTGTCGACGTTGACTGACACCGACCCCACCCATTCGAAATTGAAGTTGAGTTTCTCGGCTTTGGCCAGGTCCGGTTCTGCCACCGGGTTGGCGGGCAGCGCCGGCGGCCACTCGGTCGGCGCGTCGGTATTGGCCACTGAGCGGAATGTGCCCAGGCGTACCGGGCCATTGCGCAGGGACAATTCTTCACCGGCCGGCGGTGCCTTGATCGCCAGGCAGATGCGCATGCCGGGACCGAGCCAATATTCCTTGCCGAGCGGGCGCGGCTCGATAGGGTTGCCGTCCAGCGCATAGATCTGCGCTTCGACGCCGGGAATATTCAGACGGTAAGTCAATGTGTTGTCGAGATTGAGCAGGCGCACGCGGGTGATCTGCCCGGCGGGCAAGTCGATCACCGCTTGCGCGACGCCATTGATCGTCGACAGGCGCCCCGCCGTGCCGCCACGCGCGGCTTCGCGCGGAATGCTGAACGCGACAAACGCGCCTTCCTCATCCACGTGCCAGCTCTTGAGGCTCAAGGTTTTCTCATAGTTAAACCCGGTGGGGTCGCGCTCTTCGACGATCAGCGGGCCGACCAGCCCGCGACCGAGCTCCTCGCTGCTGTTGACATGCGGGTGATACCAATAGCTTCCAGCGTCGGGCACGCGAAACCTGTAGTCGAAATATTCGCCCGGCAATACCGGAAGCTGCGACACGTAAGGCACGCCGTCCATTTCCAGCGGCAAGCGGATGCCGTGCCAGTGAATGGTCGTCGCCACCGGCAGGTGATTGATGAAGCGTACCCGCAGCCATTCACCCTGACGCACGCGCAACTCAGTGCCCGGCGCCGAGGGGCCGAACGCCCAGGCCTCAGTCTTGTGCCCGGCCACCAGCTCAACGTCCAATGGTGCGGCGATCAGCTCATAGTCGTGGCCCGCATCGGCGTCGGCCATCTTGCCCAACCAGTACCGCGACGCGCCCCCCGCTCCGACACCAACGACAACAAGACCGGCCAGGCCACCGAGGATTTGGCGACGGGTAAAGGACATGAACTCAACTACCTCACGTATCAGCGACAGGCGTGGGGCCTGTAAAAGGCGAATACGATACACCTGCGGTTGAGAAACAGTAAGGGCAGCGCGGCGGATGGCCGCAGGAGGCGAGCATTCCCACGCAGAGTGGGAACGATCAGTGCGGGAGACCGGTGATCAGATGCACCACCCCGTCATCCAGCGTCATGACTCCCGGTACACCTGCCCTATTTAAAGCCTGCCGATCCACCCGCCCCACATCCCGCAACTCCACCCGAACCCGGGTCAGCGCCACGGGCTGCTGCGACTTGAGGTTATCCACTCCGCCCAGCGCGGCGACGATTTCCTGGGCCAGACCAAAAACAGGCTGAACAACCACCTTCGGCTCATCCGCTATCAGATCCGGGGTCAACGCTTTCCAGAACGCCCGCTGCATTTTCTCGAACATGCTCAGTTCTCCAGTACCCGTGAAGTATCGACCGTCGCCTCGTGATACAGCCGCAACGCCTCGCGCACTTGCTCGGCGCTTTCCAGGCCCAGCACTTGCTGAGCGATGGCCTGGCAGTCCAGCAGATCCACTTCGCGGACCGCCGCTTTGATCGCCGGAATCGACGGCACACTCACCGACAGTTCATCCACGCCAAGTCCCAGCAGCAACGGTACCGCCAACGTCTCGGAAGCCATGGCGCCGCACACACCGGCCCATTTGCCATGGGCGTGGGCAGCCTTCACGGTGCTGGCAATCAAACGCAGCACCGACGGATGAAAGCTGTCGGCCTGACTGGCCAGGCGCGGATGATCGCGGTCCATGGCCAGGGTGTATTGGGTCAGGTCGTTGGTGCCGATGGAGAAGAAATCCACCTCGGGCGCAAACAGATCCGCCATCAATGCCGCTGCCGGCACTTCGATCATGATCCCCAGTTTCGGCAGTTCAGTAAGGCCCAATGCCAGCGCCTCTTCCTCAAGCAGCTGCCGGGCCAGTCGCAACTCCGACAGCTGCGTGACCATGGGCAGCATGATGTGCAGACGGGCCAGCCTGGCGCAGCTCAGGATCGCTTTGAACTGATCGCGCAACAGCTGCGGGCGCTCCAGACACAAACGAATCCCGCGCATGCCCAGGAATGGATTGGTTTCGCTGGCCATCGGCACATAGGCCAGGGGTTTGTCGCCGCCGACATCCAGTGTGCGCACCACCAGATTACGCGCCGGCCCGAGCGTCCTGGCGATGGCGCTATAGGTTGATGTTTGCTCGTCATGGCTCGGCGCATGATTGCGACCCAGATAAAGAAACTCCGAACGCAACAATCCGACGCCCGCACCTCCCAGTGCCATGGCCTGCTCCGCTTCAGCCAGCGAGGCGATGTTGGCCGTCACTTCAAAATGATGACCATCGCGGGTACACGCCGCCTGCGCAGCGTGCGCCAGCTCATGTTGATGGCGCTTCTGTTGATGCTGACGATTGGTTTGCAGCTGCTCGATGGCCGCCAAATCCGGGTCCAGGTGCAGCTCGCCCTTGTCGGCGTCGAGCAACACTTGGGTGCCGTTGGCCAGCGCCAGCACCTGAACGGGCAGCCCGCAGATCGCCGGCAAACCGAACGCACGCGCGAGAATCGCGACGTGGCTGGTAGCGCCGCCACCGACCGTGGCGAAACCCAGCACCTTGCGGGTATCGAGCCCGGCGGTCTGTGACGGCGTCAGTTGTTCGGCGATCAGGATCGCCCCTTCAGGCAGCTCCATCGCCTGATCCTGTACCCCGAGGATCAACTTGAGCACGCGCTGGCCGACATCGGCCAGATCCGCCGCCCGCTCTGCCAGCAAGGCATTGCCCAGGCTTTTGAACAAGGTTGCCGTCGACTCGGTGGCCGCCCGCCAGGCGAAGCCGGCACTTTTGCCTTCGATGATCAGCGCCTCGGCCTGATCCAGCAGACTCGGGTCTTCAAGCAGTTCCTGGTGCGCCTTGAAAATCTCTGCCTGGGCATCCCCTGTGGCGTTGTCGCGCAACGGCTGCAAGGCCAGCACCGCTTCGGCCAAGGCCCGAGACAAATGCTCTCGCTCAACCTGCGGACCGACGCCGAACTCGCTCACTTCAAGCGTCTGCTCGGCGATCTGCATAACCTGGCCAAACGCCGAACCCGCCGAGGCACAGACTCCGCGCAAAACGCTCAGCGATGACGCTTCAATCGTCTCAACCTCTGCCATCACGGCGACCGTCTCGCCACACCCGGCGGTCAGCAATTCGGCCAGTGCCTTGATCGCCGCTTCAGCGTCCGGGCCGGCCGCGCTGACTTGCACAACGTCACCGTGGGCCGTCTGCAACGCCATGATTGCCACCAAGGATTTCGCGTTAGCACTCACCTGCTGTTTATGCAGGTAAATGCTCGCCGAAAAACCTTTCGCCGCCTGGGCAAACACCGCTGCCGGACGGGCGTGCAAGCCGTTCGGGTTGGCCAGTGTCACCGGTTTTGAAAACAGTGCTTCGCCCTCTTCCGGCACCGGCTCATCTGTTGCCTGCTCGACGGGACTCAAGCTCAGGAGCGGCTGACCACTTTCTACCAAACCTGTTTCCGGCGTCAGCCAAGTGAACGGCTCACCGCTGACCACCAGCATCAACGTCAGCAGGCTGCGGGCATTCAATGCAACAAAATCGGCATCGAACTCGATCAGGGCCTGTCCCGCTTCAACCCGCTGGCCTTCCTCCACCAACCGGGTGAAGCCCTGACCGGCCAGGTTCACGGTGTCGAGTCCGATGTGCATCAACACCTGAACGCCGTGGTCGTCGGTGATGCTGACCGCGTGCCCACTGGCCTGCACATTGCTGACAACTCCGGCCAGCGGTGCGCACAGGGTTTGCGTAGTCGGATCGATGCACAAACCATCGCCGATCACCCGGCTGGAGAACGCGGGGTCCGGCACCTGATTCAGCGGCATCAGCACGCCGGACAAAGGAGCCAGCAGTTGCAATTGTTGAGATGTGGCCATGACGTCACCTGCTGTTTTGTTCTTTGAAGTGCCGATGGAGCGCGAGGCTCCGACAGCATCGCTTATTTCCACCAGTACTCGACCTGCAATCCGACGTTCGCACCGTGTCGCGCCGTGCCAAAGGCACCGGTGTCGGACAACGCCGAACCCGCCGCCAGTTCATTGGCGGCCCGTTTGGCCGCCTCGTTCCAGCTCGCATAGGTGTAATACAGACGCACCTCGGGGCGTTCCCAGAACTCAGGGCCCTTGGGCGACCACGTCGGAGCGAAAGTGAATTTGCTCAGCTTGCGCGTCCCGCCTGGGGCCTCAACCTGATCGTGGCCCAGTTCGGTCACCAGTTTGAACTGCTCGGTGATCGCATAAGCCGGGCGAACACCCAGGGAAATCCAGTTCTGATCGGTACCGTCCGGTCGAATGTCTTTCTGGTAAACCGCCTCGACTTGCCCGCCAAATCGCGGCGTCACTTGCCAGTCGAAGAATTCCACCACCCGGTAACTTTTGTTGCTGTCGTCGAGCTTCACGTTACCGGTATAGCCCAACCCGGTGCCGGGACCTTCGCCGTACTGGAAGGCCAGTTTGTTCTTGCCGCCCAGAAAACCTTTCTGCACATGCTGAGTGGTGATCGCCCAGCCTCGATGAGCGTCGCGGCTGTCGGGCTTGTCGATGTAGCTCAGGCCGAACTCCAGCGCACCGCCGGGGTTGGTGTTGAAGCCGGCGACGTTGAAATCGTGACGGTTGATGTAGTCCTTCTGGTACAGGTTGTCCTTGCGCGAGAAGGCGTAGCTGTATTTCAGATCGCCGATCAGCACATCTTCGATACCGCCGCCGGTAGCGCTTTGGTTCCAGTAGTAGAAGTCGGAAATATGGATATCGTTCCGTTTGTAGTAACGCCGGCCGGCCCACAGTGAACCGCCGTTGAGGGCGGGCACGTTCGACCATTGCGCGTAAAGCTGCGGCAGGCGCACCGAGCCGTTGTCACCGTTGAAGGTCAGGTCCTTGTCGTACTGGTTGTACAACGAAGCCATGCCGTCGACGCTGAATACCGAACCGTCATCCAGCGTGTACAAGTCCTGTCGCAACTCCAGCTCCCCGTATTGCTCGCATTCGTTGCCCAACCGATATTTCGTCTGCGCGCCAGGCAATTGGAAGCATGACTGGGAGCTGCTGTTGACCGAGGTGCCGACGCCGCTACGCAAGTACCCCCCGAATTCCAGGGCTTGTGCCGTCAGTGGCAACGCCAGGCATATGCTCGCGGCTGCAAGGCTGCGATTTATTGTTGTTTTCAAGAGCTACCCCATTATTTTTATTGTGTGCAGCGGCAAAATCGGCGCGCAAAACTCCCCCGCGCAGCGTTCTGCGTGTTTTTTTAAGTCGGTGTTTTTTTGCGGTCGGTCAGTCGGTCATATGCAGCACGAATGACTCAAAAGGCCGTAAGAGGACCTGCCAGTTTCGCGCCGGACAGTCCGGGTAATTGCTGATGACCAGACGTTGGGCCATCGCTTCGCTGATCACTTCATCCGGCAACACGAATTCGCATGGCGTGCCGTAGAAGTTGTTCAGCACCAGCAACCGTTCGCCACTGCCCTCACGCACATACGCCCAGATTTGTGTGTGCTCAGGCAATAATTGCCGATACACGCCGTCGGACATCAGCGCCTCAGTGCGACGCAGCGCGATCAACTGACGGTAGTGATGCAACACGGAATCCGGGTCGTCGAGTTGGGTGGCGACGTTGATCTGCGCGGCGTTGGCTGGCACCCCGATCCACGGCTCGACAGCGCTGAAACCGGCGTTCGGCTCGGCGTTCCAGTGCATGGGCGTGCGACCGTTGTCCCGGGACTTCTGCATGATCGCCGCCATGTTGTCGACGTCACTCGCACCGGCCTCGCGCTTGAGCCGAAAGATGTTCAGGGTTTCGACATCGCGGTACTGATCAATGTGATCGAACCCCGGATTGGTCATGCCCAGTTCTTCACCTTGATATACGAACGGCGTGCCCTGCAGAAAATGCAGCGCCGTGCCGAGCATCTTCGCCGACACCACCCGATGCTCGCCGTCATGACCAAACCGCGAGACCACCCGTGGCTGATCGTGGTTACACCAGAACAGCGCGTTCCAGCCACCGCCGGCCTGCATGCCGGTTTGCCAATCGGAGAGGATGCGCTTGAGTTCGAGGAAATCGAAATCGGCACGAATCCACTTCTGCAGGTTCGGGTAATCGACCTTTAGATGATGGAAGTTGAAGGTCATCGAGAGCTCTTTCGACTCCGGCCGCGAGTAGCGAATGCAGTGTTCCAAGTTGGTTGACGACATCTCGCCGACGTTGATCAGGTCATGACCCTCGAACACTTCACGGTGCATCTGCTGCAAATACTCGTGGACGTTCGGGCCGTCGGTGTAGAAACGTCGACCGTCGGTGTTGTCCTCGGGGAAGTCCGCCGGTTTGGAGATCAGGTTGATGACGTCCAGACGGAACCCGCCTACGCCCTTGTCGCGCCAGAAGCGCATCATCTTGAACACTTCGGCGCGCACCTTGGGGTTGTCCCAGTTCAGGTCGGCCTGTGTGTGATCGAACAGGTGCAGGAAGTACTGACCGGTCTGCGCCTCGTATTCCCAGGCCGAACCGCCGAACTTGGATTCCCAGTTGTTCGGCTGATCGCGCCAGATGTAGAAATCGCGGTAAGGATTGTCGAGGCTGCTGCGGGCCTGCTGGAACCAGGTGTGCTCAATGGACGTGTGGTTGACCACGATATCGAGCATCAGCTTGATCCCGCGCTTGCCGGCCTCGGCGATCAGCAATTCGCAATCGGCCATGGTCCCGTAACTCGGGTCGATGGCGTAGTAATCGCTGATGTCGTAACCGTTGTCGCGCTGGGGCGAACGCAGGAACGGCGTGATCCACAGGCAATCGACACCCAACCAATGCAGGTAATCGAGCTTGGCCACAACGCCAAGCAAATCACCCGTGGGGTTGCCGGCGTGGCTGTGAAAACTCTTCGGGTAGATCTGGTAGATCACCGAACGTTGCCAGTCTTGCATCGCGGACTCCTTCAACAAATTGATGTGGCGCCCCTCAGGCGACCCGATACCCAGGCCTAACAATCTTCATGCTCAACCCGCAGGTCAGAACAAACGGCACGACCATGGCAATGACCATCCCGATCACGAACATCGGAATGAACTGCGGAATGATCGAGATGAAACCGGGCAAGCCGCCGACGCCGATGGCCGAGGCCTGGACCTTGTTCAGCGACAGGAAGATGCAGCCCAGGGCCGAGCCGATCAGGGCCGCGTAGAACGGGAATTTGTAGCGCAGGTTGACCCCGAACATGGCCGGCTCGGTGATGCCGAAGTACGCAGAAATCGCCGAGGTCGAGGCCATGCTTTTATCCCGCACGTTACGGGTCATGTAGAACACCGCCAGTGCCGCGCTGCCTTGGGCGAGGTTGGACATGACAATCATCGGCCAGATGAAGGTGCCGCCCTGGGTGGAGATCAGTTGCAAGTCGACCGCAAGAAACATGTGGTGCATGCCGGTGATCACCAACGGTGCATAGAGCAAACCGAAGATCGCGCCGCCGACCATCGGTGCCAGGTCGAACAGCATGACCACGCCTTCGGTGATGAGAATCCCCAGATGCCGGGTCACCGGGCCAATCACCGCCAGCGCCAACACGCCGGTGACGACGATGGTGGTGATCGGCACCACCAGCAATTGCACCGCGTTCGGCACCCGTGCCCGCAGCCATTTTTCGATGACGCTCATCACGTAGGCCGCCATCAGGATCGGCAGGATCTGCCCTTGGTAACCCACCTTCTCGATCTGGAACAACCCGAGGATGTCGAAGTACGGCAGGCTCTGGCCGTCGAGACCCGCAACTGCCTTGCCGTAGTTCCAGGCGTTGAGCAGATCGGGGTGAACGAGCATTAAGCCGAGCACGATGCCGAGGATTTCGCTGCCGCCAAACCGTTTGGCTGCCGACCAACCCACCAACGCAGGGAGGAACACAAACGAGGTGTTGGCCATGAGGTTGATCAGGCTCCAGAGCCCGTCAAGCTTAGGGTAGGCGTCCAACAGGGTCTTGCCCTCGATGAACATGCCTCTGGCGCCGATCAGGTTGTTGATGCCCATCAGCAGGCCGGCAATGATCAGCGCCGGGAGGATGGGCATGAAGACGTCGGAAAACACCCGCACCAGACGCTGCATGGCGTTGATCTTGTCGGCGCTTTTTTGTTTAACGTCGGCGATGGTTGAAGCCGCGAGACCGGTTTGACGGCGCAGTTCTGCGTAGACCTTTTCGACTTCACCAGGGCCTATAACGACTTGGAACAGGCCGCCGGTGAAGAACGAGCCTTTGACCAGATCGATCTGGTTCAGCGTGGCGCTGTTGACCAGGCTCGGGTCCTTGAGGGCCAGGCGCAGCCGTGTGACGCAGTGCGCGGCCTGCTCGAGGTTGTCGCTGCCACCGAGGCTTTGCAGCAGCTCGCTGGCGATGTTCGGATAGTCGTGGCTCATGCTTGATCTTCCGCTGTAGTTTTTTGTTATTGGCAGCACGCCGAAACGAAAAGTACTCGTCTGTACGAGTTAAAGCAACAACTCGTACAGACGAGTTTGATTTGTTTATTCTGAACCCGACCGGCGGCGACATTTCCTACCTTTGAAGTCGATGAAACCCAAAGCCGCATGGACAAACCCCTACCCTGCCCTTAAGGTTCGAAACCTTGAGCACATCGCGGCACAGAGCCATCCCAATGAGTAAATACAACCAGATCTACAGCGATCTGCTTGCCAGCATCACGACCGAACGTCTGGAACGCGGCGCACGATTGCCCTCCGAAACCGAATTGATGGACAGCTACCAGGCCAGTCGCGGCACCGTGCGCAAAGCCATCGAGCAACTTCAGGAGCGCGGTTTCGCCCAGAAAGTCCACGGTAAAGGCACCTTCGTGCTGTCGACCAACCCGATCGAATTCCAGCTGGGCGGCATCGTCAGCTTCCAGGAGACTTACCCGCGGCTGGGCAACGACGTCAGCACCAAGGTGGTCGAATTCACCCAGATCCCCCTCGAAGGCCCGCTGCTCGAACACATCAAGGCTGAAAAAGGCAGCCTGATCACGCGGATCAAGCGCGTGCGGCGGATCGATGGCAAACGGGTGATCCTCGACATCAACCATTTCGTCAGCGACGTGATTCCCGGCCTGTCCCGCGACATCGCCGAACAATCGATCTACGCCTTCATCGAGCAGACCCTGCAACTGCAAATCGCCTACGCCCAGCGCACCATCGAAGCCGTGCCCCGCAGCAAAGACGACCAGCAACACCTGGACCTCGACGGTCAAAGCCATGTGATCGTGGTCAGCAATCAGACTTTCCTGCAGGACGGCCGCCAGTTTGAATACACCGAATCGCGGCATACCCTGGACAAGTTCTACTTTTCGGACGTGGCCCGGCGGTGACACTACACGGTACTGAATCGCACATGGGCATAACTATGTAGTGCACATTCCTTGAGTGAACGGCTCATCCTCGACGCCCATTTCTCAAGGATAGAGAGCATGAACCCGACCCAAATCCGTCCACGGCCCAATGCCGCCGACAAGGCAGCGCTCAAGGCGATTGCCACCACCGTGATCCAGACGTGCCCCAGCCTGCAAGACACGGCCCACGAAGTTGCCAGCGACCTGCTGAAAAAATACGGCATCGTCGGCCTCGATCCGGATCGGGTGTACTTCCATCGCTTCACGGCGGCCCAAAGCAGCTCGAAAGCCTTCACCGGCTGGGAGCATGTCGATGACACGCCGACCTCCTCCATGACCCTGACACAGTTGGTGATCCACCGCTTCCGCGCCACCGACCAGGACAACGCTGACTTGCTCGACCTGTACGGGGGCTTCTATAGCGTCGGCCCGGCAGCCGGCTCTTTCGATGAAACCAACGAAGTGCGCCTGCATGGCAACGAGGTGCTGAAAGACTTCTGGAGCGTCGATATCAGTTCGCTCTACCGCCAGCAACTGAGCGAATTCTGGAATAACAGTTCCAACGACTTCCGCACGTTGGCCAAATGCAACTTCCTGATTAACGCCGTGCAGGCACGGGACAAACGCCAGCTGAGCGACGAAGATTTCAATCTCGCGGTAAACGCCGTCATGGGCCCGATCACTTGGCCGATCAGCCTGCAACAGTTGCAATCGGAACACCCCGATACGCAATTGCGCGTCCGCTCCCTGGACATCGATGGCTACGTCGCTACCAATATTCTGCGGATCGTCGCCCCCAAAGGTCGACAGATCGTTTACCTGCCCGGCGAAACCAATGCCTTCCAGGTGCTGGAAACCATCACAGACATGCACGTCTGGATGTTTCAAAGGATGAACGCGGAGGAGGCACGTCAGACTTTCATGACCCACTTCTCCCTCTCCGACCGACAGACCATCGCCGAAAACCTCACCGATATCATGAATCGGTTGGTCAGAACGTGGGGCAAGTACGACCATCACATGATCAACCAGAAAAACCAGATCGTTCAGGGTGATGCATTCAGTTGGTTGCGCGACACCACCAAAAAGGCAATGTTCGCCGAGGCCGAGCTATCGTTGACCTCTAATGGCGATCTGCGCAAAAAACTCTGGATCGGTTTCCTCAGCGCCGGCATCAAAGCATTCGGTCCGATGGCTGTCCTTGGTTGGCCCATCGCACTGCCCTTGGTCGGCGCCAGCGTCGCCAGCATGGGCTTGAACATCGACCAGGCGGTCAATGCAAAAACTGCCGAAGAGCGCAAGGCCGGCATCCTGGGCGCCGTGCTCAGTGGCATTGATTTGCTGTTCAACCTGCTCGTCCTGAAAGGCCCCGGTACGCTGGCAGAAGTCGGCCCCGAGGTCGACGCTGCCGAAGCGGCGGAAATGGCGGATCTGATTGAGTCCACGCAACCGGCCAAAGTGACTGGCCCGGCGACCGACCTCGAGGTTGCGGAACCACGCACTACGCCGTCAAGCACGAAGGTGCCCAAGGTCTGGGTAATCGATGAGCCACTCAGCGAAGATGCTCTGGAGCATGAACCGGGTAAATTTCAAGGCACTTACCGGCTCGCGTCCAATCCTTCAAGGGCAATCAAACTCAACGACACAGCCTATAACGTGCGCTTTGAAAACGATCCCAACGGGCGTGGTCATTGGGCAATCATCGATCCGGCCAACCCTGATGCCTTCACAGGGTCAATTCCCGTACGGTTGAGCGAAGGAAAATGGGAGATCGTTCCCAGGTTGGGTCTGAGGGGTGGCATGGAAGTACCGCCTGTTTCTGCCGGTGGTGCGACAACTGAAACTGTCGTCGAGGAATGGGCGCGATTGCCCGGCGTTCATGTCCCCGGGCTGGAAGCCTCTGAAATGAGGGAATTGGCACTCGGAGGGGCAGACTTGCGAGGTGGCGAAACAGACGCGTTGCGCGAGTTCGAATGGGCTCACCGGGAACCTCGCACAATCCTGGTTCGCGACGCCAGGGCTTGGTACGAACTTCATCCACCGGCTCCCCGAATGCCGGTATCGGCCGCCCAGTTGATCGAAACACCGGCCGAGCTGCTTGATTCGGCATTCGCGAATACGCCGGGGCTGATCATCGGCGAAAGTTACGGGAGTATCGGCAGCAAACAATTCCTGATCGAAAACATGCCCGCCCTCGCGCAACGCGGAGTGAAGACATTGTATTTGCAGAAATTACTGGCAAACCTTAATCAGCTTGATCTGGACGCCTTCGCACGAACCGGCGAAATGCCTGAAGAGCTGGAAAATTACCTGAAGAAACTCGACATCAAAGCGGGCAATGATCCCGATGGCACATTCAATCTGCTGGCGCTGGTAAAAGCCGCCAATGCCCAGCGTATCCGGGTTCAAGCCATCGATATGTCGATGACTTACAACATCGGTAGAGACCCTTTTTCCCGGCCGCCTGGTGACCAGATGGCGCGTAGTTTTTTCGCCAGCGAAGTCATCCACGCCAATGAAAATTTCAAGGGGCCGGCGAAATGGGTAGCCTTGGTCAACCAGGAAAACATGACGACCTTCCGAGGCTATCGGGGCATCAGCGAACAGACTGACGCGCTGAGCATTCGTATCGACGACGTGACGCCGGGTCAGGCACAACCCATCAGCGTCGACCCGGGACTCGCGGTGGAGTATGCGGATTATCCGGACTCTCCTGTCGATGAGGCGGTAGGACTGACTGATCCCGACGGCATCCAGGCGCTGATCAAAGGCGACTGGCGTGTGCAGATGCAAACACCTTGGGTCTACCGATCCCCGCAAGCATTAAAATCGTTATTGTCGGAACCTGGGATGTTTACCTTTCAGCGTTACAGAAGCAGCGTTTTGGTGTTTTATCGTGACGCCAATTTTCGGATGGCCGACAGCGTCATCCGCTCGACACCCGGTGGCAGGCTCAATCTTGATACCCCTTTGGCGCCCGCCTACAAGTCCATGACTGTGGATAACCTCAGTGCACTCAAACAGCGATTGATCGCCAGGGGCATGAGGCCAATGGGCTGGTCTGAATTGGCTGACGAACTCGCCCCCACCCTGCCGCAGACTCCACAAGGCCCAGCGGTGCCGGACAACTGGCAAGCCAACGAACTGCTCGAAGGACTCACGCCCGTCAGCGAGACCGGAAACTACCAAGGCATCTACCGACTCGATTCCGACCCATCCACCGCCATCATGATGAATGACACCGCGTACTACGTGCGCTTCGAGGGTGATATCGGGGGCGACGGACACTGGGTCATTATCAATCCCGAGTTTCCCAACCGGTTCCCGGGAACGATCCCCGTACGCCTGAACGCACAGGGTGAATGGGAAACCATGCCACGCAGCGGCCTCAAGGGCGGCGGAAAGACGCCTGAGCTGACAGTGCCGCCATTGGCAAGTCTGCCCGCCTCGCCCTATGAGGTTCCACCGACGCAGAGAGCTGCCCTGAAGGCGGGCGCCGACGGACATGAAACCTATGCGCTGCGAGATGAGTACGACAGCCTCATGGAAAATGATCCCTTCCGGGATTTCAAAGCCAGCAGAAAACGCCTTTATCGTGATGCAGTGCGGTTTTACGACAATCCCGAACTGCCCCCGCGACCGCCCATTCCGCAACTCGCCCCCGATGCCTCGGCACAAGAAATCATCGAGGCCACGCTGGAACATGCGCGGGGACTGGTCATTGGCGAAAGCCATAGCGATATCGGCAGCAAGCAACTCCTGATCAACAACATGGAACTGCTGGCCCGAAACAAGGTGAAGACGCTTTACATGGAACATTTGCTGACCGACTTTCACCAAGCGGATCTGGATACCTTTGCCGAAACCCAAGTGTTACCCCCAGAGCTTGAGAAATACCTGAAAAATCTCGACATCGGCCACATGAGCGATCCCCTTCGCCGCTACACGTTTCTCGCACTGGTCAAACAGGCGGGCAAGTACGGCATCCGGGTTCAGGCACTCGACTCCATGGCGAGTTACCGGATCGACGGCCTGGTGGTGCGCGACACGCAAGGTCAGACCATTGCCGACGGGGTGCGCCAGAAAATGATGAACTACTTCGCCAGAACCATCATCCGGTCCGATCAGGCGGTGCGAGGTGCTCACAAGTGGGTGGCGCTGGTGGGCAACACCCACTCCAACAGCTACAAGGGGATTGCCGGTATCAGCGAACTCGAGGAAGCCATCGGGCTGCGCACTGAGGATGTTGCTGAAGGCAGCGCAACCGGTATCGATATCGATCCGGGGGCAAGCATGCTTATCGAAAACACTCCGGGCAGTGCAAGTGCCTCGGTAAAGGGCGACTTGCGGCTGCGAGTGGCAGTCCCCTGGATGTCACAAACGATGCCCGAAATCGAGCAATTGCTGTCACGTGCGGGAATGTACACCCTGAAGCGGGATCCGCTCTCGACCTATGTAGTGCACCGCAGTCGCACGAATGAACTGGTATTCACCCGCATCAATGCTGATGGAGACCAGTTCTATATCGAACGTGCTCAGTGGGTTTCAGTGAGTGGCAAGCGCTATGGCAGCATCAAAGAACTGTTACGGGCACTCGACACTACGGGCATGAGGCTGGCGGGTTGGTCAAAGCCGCTGTAATCGGCAAAAAAAAACCGTGTGAAATCGAATTCACACGGTTCTTTTCTAGCTCAAGCCATCACGGCCTGCATGGGTTCATTCCCACTCAATGGTCGCTGGCGGCTTGCTCGACACGTCGTACGTGACGCGGGAGATGCCTTCGATTTCATTGATGATGCGGCCGCTGACGGTTTCCAGCAGTTCGTAAGGCAGGTGAGCCCAACGCGCGGTCATGAAGTCGATGGTTTCCACCGCACGCAGGGCAACCACCCAGGCGTAACGACGGCCATCGCCTACCACCCCAACCGATTTCACCGGCTGGAACACCACGAACGCCTGGCTGACTTTGTGATACCAGTCGGCCTTGCGCAGTTCTTCGATGAAGATGTGGTCGGCGCGACGCAGCAGGTCGGCGTACTCCTTCTTCACTTCACCGAGGATCCGCACGCCCAGGCCCGGGCCCGGGAACGGGTGGCGGTAGACCATGTCGTACGGCAGACCCAGTTCCAGGCCCAGACGACGGACTTCGTCCTTGAACAGCTCGCGCAGGGGTTCAACCAGCTTGAGGTTCATTTCTTCCGGCAGGCCACCCACGTTGTGGTGCGACTTGATCACGTGGGCCTTGCCGCTTTTGGCGCCAGCCGACTCGATCACATCGGGGTAGATGGTGCCTTGGGCCAGGTACTTGATGTTGTCCAGCTTGCAGGATTCGGCGTCAAACACGTCGATGAACGTACGGCCGATGATCTTGCGCTTCTTCTCGGGGTCCGACTCGCCTGCCAGGTTATCGAGGAACTGGTCGGCAGCATTGGCGCGGATCACTTTGACGCCCATGTTCTCAGCGAACATGGCCATCACTTGCTCGCCTTCGTGCAGACGCAGCAGGCCGTTGTCGACGAAGACGCAGGTCAGTTGGTCGCCAATGGCTTTGTGCAGGAGCGCGGCAACTACCGATGAATCAACGCCGCCGGACAGGCCGAGCAATACGTTGTCGGTACCGACCTGGGCGCGAATGTTGGCGATGGCGTCTTCAGCGATTTTCGAAGGCGTCCACAGGGCTTCGCAGCCGCAGATGTCGAGGATGAAGCGCGACAGGATGCGACCGCCCTGCTTGGTGTGAGTCACTTCCGGGTGGAACTGCACGCCGTAGTAGCCGCGAGCGTCGTCGAACATACCGGCAATCGGGCAGCTCGGGGTGCTGGCCAGGATGTGGAATTCCTGCGGCATCTTGGTGACTTTGTCACCGTGGCTCATCCACACGTCGAGGCCGAACAGGCCGTCAGCGTCGATGTGGTCTTCGATGCCGTCAAGCAGGCGGCTCTTGCCGACCACGTCGACACGGGCGTAACCGAACTCACGCAGCTCGGAACCTTCCACCTTGCCGCCCAGTTGCTCGGCCATGGTCTGCATGCCATAGCAGATACCGAAGACCGGTACGCCCAGGTCAAACACGGCTTGCGGTGCGCGCGGACTATCAGCAACGTGCACCGACTCGGGGCCGCCGGCGAGGATGATCCCTTTCGGCGCGAATTCGCGAATCGCTTCGTCGTCCATGTCGAACGGATGCAGTTCGCAGTACACGCCGATTTCACGCACGCGGCGGGCAATCAGCTGGGTGTACTGGGAACCGAAGTCGAGGATCAGGATGCGGTGAGCGTGAATGTCGAGGGCCATGATTCAGTCTCGTCTAAGTAATTCAGAAACAGTCGTGATTCAGAAACAACTCGGGGCTGAATAAAAACAGCCCCGGTTACTTAACTTATTGCTGGAAGCCTCAACCTACGCGGTAGTTTGGCGCTTCTTTGGTGATTTGTACGTCGTGAACGTGGGACTCGGCCATGCCGGCACCGGTGATCCGCACGAACTCTGGCTTGGTGCGCATTTCTTCGATGTCGGCGCTGCCGGTGTAACCCATCGAGGAACGCAGGCCGCCCATCAGTTGATGGATGATGGCGCTCAAGGTGCCCTTGTAAGGAACACGCCCTTCAATACCTTCCGGAACCAGTTTCTCGGCGCCTGCCGAGGAGTCCTGGAAGTAACGGTCGGAAGAGCCTTGAGCCTGGGACATGGCGCCCAGCGAACCCATGCCGCGGTAAGCCTTGTACGAACGACCCTGGAACAATTCGATCTCGCCTGGCGCTTCTTCAGTACCGGCGAACATCGAGCCCATCATCACGCAGGAAGCACCGGCAACGATGGCCTTGGACAGGTCACCGGAGAAACGGATGCCGCCGTCGGCGATCAACGGAACGCCAGTGCCTTCAAGGGCTGCGGCGACGTTGGCGATGGCACTGATTTGCGGGACACCGACACCGGCAACGATACGGGTGGTGCAGATCGAGCCTGGGCCGATACCGACCTTGACCGCATCGGCGCCTGCTTCAGCCAGAGCCTTGGCGGCAGCGCCGGTGGCGATGTTGCCGCCGATGACCTGCACTTCCGGGAAGTTCTGCTTGACCCAGCGAACGCGGTCGATCACACCTTTGGAGTGACCGTGAGCGGTGTCGACCACCACCACGTCAACGCCGGCATTGACCAGGGCAGCGACGCGATCACCGGTGTCTTTACCGGTACCGACTGCAGCGCCAACACGCAGACGACCTTGATCGTCTTTGCTGGCCAGTGGGTAAG
Source organism: Pseudomonas sp. MDT1-16 (assembly GCF_054898115.1). Lineage (NCBI taxonomy): Bacteria > Pseudomonadati > Pseudomonadota > Gammaproteobacteria > Pseudomonadales > Pseudomonadaceae > Pseudomonas > Pseudomonas sp. MDT1-16. The sequence continues at coordinate 1,430,256 of NZ_CM142717.1, read as the reverse complement.
CCTTGGCTTTTTCGATGTCGTTGACGGTCATCATGCCTTTGAGGGCAAATTTGTCGTCGACGATCAGCACGCGTTCAATGCGGTTTTTGTGCAACAACTCGCGGACGTCGTTCTTGTCGGCGCCTTCCTTGACCGTGACCAGACGCTCTTTAGGCGTCATCACTTCACGGACAGTGGCGTCCAGACGGTTTTCGAAACGTACGTCGCGGGAGGTGACGATGCCGACCAGGTCGCCATCGTGCAGTACCGGAACGCCGGAGATGTTGTGCAGGCGGGTCAGTTCGAACAGTTCACGAACCGTGGCATCAGCCTCGATGGTGATCGGGTCCTTGACCACGCCGGCCTCATAACGCTTGACCTTGCGCACTTCGGCAGCTTGCTGCTCGATGGTCATGTTCTTGTGGATGATGCCGATGCCACCTTCCTGAGCCATGGCGATTGCCAGACGGGCTTCAGTGACGGTGTCCATGGCGGCAGAAACCAGAGGAATATTCAGCTCGATGCCACGGGTTAGGCGGGTCTTGAGACTGACTTCGTTAGGAAGCACCTCGGAATAACCGGGCACTAGGAGAATGTCGTCGAATGTCAGAGCTTCTTGGCTGATACGCAGCATCGCGGGGGCTCCCGAGCGGGAAAATGGAAGCGCGCCATTATAGTCAGACACCCCCTCGGGTTCAATGTAAAACTCTGTCTAATATCGATGCAGTGATCGACGGGGGTTTGGGGTACACAAATCCCGTAGGAGCGAGGCTTGCCCGCGAAGGCATCGCTGCGGTACATCAGATACACCGAGTCGATCCCTTCGCGGGCAAGCACCGCTCCTACAGTTCGACCTTGACCCAGCTCACAGGCTGATCAAGCCAATCGGCAAATTCGTCGATAAAGCTCTGCTTGAATCCGGCCTCGGCCCAGTTGTTGAAGATAAATCCCAGGTTGGAAAAACCGCATTCCTGCAGGAAAAGAAAGCCGTTGATGTCATCTTCATGCCCGCATTCCGGACAAGTGAAGTTATCGGTACGCCCCGGCATCCATTCTTCCAGGCTGTCGAACAGCGCTTCGCCGACTTCCTTGCGGCACTCGGCGCAGCCCGCCTCTTCAAGGAAACCCTTGGCCGGCGTATAGATGCAGCGCTTGGTGATGATCTCCAGGCCATTGATCGGTTCGCCGAACGGCAGCGCTTCCGGGTGCAGCACTACAGCGCGGGCACCGTCGCCGATGGCATGAGCCATGCGGTTGCCGGTGCGACCGCAGGTGGTCAGTTCTTCTTTAATGATGTTCTTGCGCACCAGCCAACGCACGACCGCCCGGGCCCGGGGTTCGTGCACCGGCAGTGTGGAGATTTTCGGGACGATGATGCTTTGCGAATTCATGGTGCGGCCTGCTGCGAACGCTTTAAAGAAGCCCGGCAGCTTAAGCCCCCGGCTTCAGAGGTCAAGTACTCAAATATCGTCCGATCAAGGCAATCCCACTGGCCAGTACCAACCAGGTCACCAGCCGCACGAATGCCTCGCGGGACAATCTCATGGTTAACCGCCGACCGATCCACAAGCCTGATGCCATGGCCGGCAACAAACACAGCGCCAATATCAACAAGGGTAGCTCGGCATACACACCCGCGACAGCAAACAGGCTCAAGCGCACCACGGTGCTGCAACTGATCAGCGCACTCTGGGTCGCCCGCGCCGCCTCTTTGGGTAACCGACTGTTCAAATAGATCGCATATAAAAAGCCGCCACTGCCAAACAGCGCCCCGAACATCCCGCCTACCGTGCCCATCGGCACTGCCCAAGCGGCGGACAATTGCGTCGGCCGGGTTTTGACCCACAGGCTGTAAACCGCATAGAGGCTGATGAACAAGCCCATCAACAGCAACAATAGATCGGATTTGAGGTTCAGCAGAAAGATCACCCCCAGCGTGCAGCCCACCGCCATGCAGGGCAGCAGCCGCAGCAACTCGGGCTTCGCCACATCCCGCCGCGACGGCAGCAGATTGCCGAACGCCGCGACGAAATCCAGCAGCACTAACAGCGGCACGATCTTCGACAGCGGCATGAACAGAATCAGAATCGGCCCCGCCACCAACGCGGTGCCAAATCCGGCGATACCGAACACGATGTAGGCCAGGGCGATGCCCAACCCGATCACCAGCCAATTCGTAGCGCCGAATGGCCATTGGTTCAACAACTCAAGCACGCTCATCTCCCCCGTCACTCCCAAATCCCTAGCGCTGAATCCTAGGGGATTTCTTTTGACTCATGGAGATTGATCGTCGAATGCCTTTAAACTGCGCCCCATGATTAAAGATCCCTTTGCAAGACTCGGCCTGGACCGTGAAGTCCTGACTGTCAGCCAGCTCAACGGCCGCGCGCGGGTGTTGCTCGAAGACGTGTTCAGCAACATCTGGGTTGAAGGCGAAATCTCGAATCTCGCCCGTCCGGCGTCCGGTCATGTGTATTTCACCCTCAAGGACAGCGGTGCCCAGGTGCGTTGCGCACTGTTCCGGCAGAACGCGGCGCGGGTGCGTCAGGCGTTGAAGGATGGCCTGGCGGTCAAGGTCCGCGGCAAGGTTTCGCTGTTCGAGGGCCGCGGCGACTATCAGTTGATCCTCGATACCGTGGAGCCGGCCGGTGACGGTGCGCTGCGTCTGGCCTTCGATGCGCTGAAGGAAAAACTCAGCGCCGAAGGCCTGTTCAGTGCCGAGCGCAAAGTACCGCTGCCGGCGCATCCGCAACGCATCGGCATCATCAGCTCGCCCACCGGCGCGGTGATCCGCGACATCATCAGCGTATTCCGCCGCCGCGCGCCGCAAGTGCAGCTGACGCTGATCCCCACTGCCGTGCAGGGCCGCGAAGCCACCGCGCAGATAGTCCGCGCACTGAAACTGGCGGACGCCCGCGGTTTCGACGCGCTGATTCTGGCCCGTGGTGGCGGTTCGCTGGAAGACCTCTGGTGCTTCAACGAAGAAGCCGTGGCCCGCGCCGTGGATGCTTGCGTGACGCCGATTGTCAGCGCCGTCGGCCATGAAACCGACGTGTCGATCAGCGACTTCGTGGCCGACGTTCGCGCCCCGACGCCTTCCGCCGCCGCCGAACTGCTCGCGCCAGATTCCAGCGATCTGGTCCGTCGGGTCGAAAGCCTGCATCGACGTCTGGTGATGCGCATCCGCGACCGTTTGATGCGTGATCGACTGCGCCTGGAAGGCATGTCTCGTCGCCTTCGTCACCCCGGCGAACGTCTGCGCCAGCAAGCGCAACGCCTTGATGACCTGGACATGCGCATGCGCCGCGCGTTCGAACGCAGCCTCAATACCCGCCGCGAACGGCTGATCCGTCTGGAAACCCGCCTCGCCGGGCAACATCCCGGTCGGCAACTGGCGATGCTTCGTCAGCGCCTCGACAACTTTGCCGAACGCCTGCCCCGTGCCATGCGCGAAGGGCTCAAATCCCGTCGTCTGCAACTGCAAAGTCAGGTGCAGACGCTGCAGGTGGTCAGCCCTCTTGCGACCCTCGCTCGTGGCTACAGCATTCTGTTGGATGAACGCGGCAACGCGATTCGCAGCGCCGAGCAAACCCACACGGGTCAGCGCCTGAAAGCCAGACTCGGCAACGGCGAGCTACACGTTCGGGTCGAAGACAATCACCTGACGCCTGTCACCCTTTCTTTACTGGATTGATCCATGCCGCGTTTTTTAGCTCCGTTGCTGTTGCTGTGCCTGACCTTCAACGCCCACGCCGACAGTTACATCACCCGTCTGCTGAACAAACCAGTGCCGGGCGGCGTGGCGGTGGTCGATCTCGGCACATCCGCGCAGACGCCGAAAGCCAGTTATCAAGGCAAACCGGTATTGGTGGTCAAGGAACAGAACAATTGGCTGGCGATTGTTGGCGTGCCGCTGACGGTTACACCGGGCACGCAGCAGGTCAGTAGCGGGGGTCGTAATCTCAGCTTCACGGTCGGCAGCAAGAAATACCCGGAACAGCACATCACCCTGAAGAATACGCAGCAGGTCAATCCGAACCCGGAGAATCTCAAGCGCATCGAAGGCGAACTGGCCGAGCAGATTCAGGCCTACCGCACCTTCAGCCCGAACACCCCGAGCAACCTGCTGCTGGACAAACCGGTCAACGGGCCGCTGTCGAGCAAGTTCGGTGTGCGCCGCTTCTTTAATGGTGAAGAGCGTAATCCTCACGCCGGCCTGGACTTCGCCGTTCCGGCCGGTACGCCGATCAAGACCCCGGCTACCGGCAAGGTGATCCTGATCGGTAACTACTTTTTCAACGGCAACACGGTGTTCGTCGATCACGGGCAGGGCTTTATCAGCATGTTCTGCCACCTGTCGAAAATCGACGTGACGGTTGGCCAGCCATTGGCCCGTGGTGGAGTGGTCGGGAAAGTCGGTTCCACCGGGCGCGCGACCGGGCCGCATATGCACTGGAACGTCAGCCTGAATGATGCGCGGGTTGATCCAGCCATCTTTATAGGTGCATTTCAGCCTTAGTTGTTGCGTATGGCTACTGGCCTCTTCGCGGGCAAGCCTCGCTCCTACGGATATGGGTCGTACCCAAATCGTGTGGTCACCCCGAATCCGTAGGAGCGAGGCTTGCCCGCGAAGGCGATCTCAAGGATGCGGCTTATTCAGCCTCCAGATCCTCAATCCCGTGGACTTCCCTGTGCGCCAGACACTCTTTGATCCAGGCCTGAGTGTCCTCCGAGAAGCCGGTCAACTCCTCAGTCGTAATCAACGCTCGGGCACTCAGCCCGAGCAAGTGAGAGCGGGCCTCATGTCGTGAGAACCTGAAAACACCAAACGCCCAATACAGCTCTTTCTGCCCGGCCTTCAGCAGTTCTTCGCTGGCTTCTATCCGCTCATAAGGCACCAGACTTTTATCCAGCACCGTACGCTCGACCTCCTCCATGATGCGGATACACAGGCGCTCATGGGCCAACGGACGCAGTGCACTATAAAGCTTCCAATCTGACTCGTTCATCACCGACTCCTGCCTGCCAGTAGCCCTGTTGAGTGTTTAAGAATAGCCGCCCTGACCGAGCTGCGGCCGCCAACTTTCAATTGCGCATCGTTCAAACCTCGCGCAACCATAAAAACAATCAACACCCTTCACCGCAATTAAATCTCGATAAAGAAGACTTTTAGAGGATTCCTCTCAATTTTTTTCGACCGCTTGCCATCCTTCACCCTCGCGGTTAGGGTTGAAGGCATGAAAACCTCTCACACCCTCATTCAGCTTCGCCAGCACCGCAGCCTGTGCCTTGTCAGTGCACGACTGCCGGGCTGAATTTGCGGTGCCTCGCCCTACGCTTTTCCCCAAGAACATTTGATCCACCGGCAGGCCGCCTTTTTTCGGCCCACACAATTAAGGATTTCCCGATGAGCATGCTCAAAGACCCGTCTTCGAAATACCGCGCGTTCCCGACCATCGACATCCCGGACCGCACCTGGCCGTCGAAGACCATTACCGCCGCGCCGATCTGGTGCAGCTCCGACCTTCGTGACGGTAACCAGTCGCTGATCGAGCCAATGGACGCGGTCAAGAAGCTGCGTTTCTGGAAAACCCTGGTGCAGGTCGGCGTAAAAGAAATCGAAGCGTCGTTCCCGGCGGCTTCGCAAACCGATTTCGACTTCGTGCGTACCCTGATCGAAGGCAACCACATCCCGGACGACACCACCATTCAGGTGCTGACCCAGGGCCGTGAAGATTTGATCGAGCGCACCTTCGAATCCCTGCGCGGAGCGAAGAAAGCCATCGTTCACCTGTACAACGCCACCTCCCCGTCCTTCCGCCGCATTGTCTTCAATCAGGACAAGGAAGGGGTCAAGGCCATCGCCGTGAACGCGGCCAAGCTGTTCGTCAAATACGCCGCGCAGCAGCCGAACACCGAGTGGACCTTCGAATACTCGCCAGAAACCTTCAGCGCCACCGAACTGGAATTCGCCAAGGAAGTCTGCGACGCGGTGATCGAAGTCTGGAACCCGACGCCTGAGCACAAGGTGATCCTCAACCTGCCGGCCACCGTCGAATGCGCGACCCCGAACATCTATGCTGACCAGATCGAATGGTTCGGCCGTCACATCAACCGTCGTGACAGCGTGATCATCAGCCTGCACACCCACAACGACCGTGGCACGGGTGTTGCCGCCACAGAGCTGGGCCTGATGGCCGGCGCCGACCGTGTCGAAGGCTGCCTGTTCGGCAACGGCGAGCGCACCGGTAACGTCGATCTCGTGACCGTGGCACTGAACCTCTACACCCAGGGCATTCACCCTGAGCTGGACTTCTCCGACATCGACGGCGTGCGTAAAGTCGTCGAAGAATGCAACCAGATTCAAGTGCACCCACGTCACCCGTACGTCGGCGACCTGGTTCACACTGCGTTCTCCGGCTCCCACCAGGACGCCATCCGCAAGGGCTTCGCCCAGCAGAAACCGGACGCTCTGTGGGAAGTACCGTACTTGCCGATCGACCCGGCCGACATCGGCCGCAGCTACGAGGCGGTGATCCGCGTCAACAGCCAGTCGGGCAAGGGCGGTATCGCCTACCTGCTGGAACAGGAATACGGCATCAGCTTGCCGCGTCGCATGCAGATCGAGTTCAGCCAAGTGGTGCAGCGTGAAACAGATCGCCTGGGTCTGGAGATGACCGCCAAGCAGATCCACGCGTTGCTTCACAGCGAGTACTTGCAGGCCAACACCCCGTACGCGCTGGTCAGCCATCGCCTGCAGGAAGAAAACGGCCATAGCGCCGTGGAAGTGGAAGTCTCCAGCAAAGGTCAGGGTGAAACCAACCTGCACTGGCGTGGCAAGGGCAACGGTGCCCTGGAAGCGCTGGTGGCCGGCCTGCCGATTCCGGTTGAAATCATGGACTACAACGAACACGCCATCGGTTCGGGCACCCATGCCAAGGCGGCGGCCTACATTGAACTGCGCGTGAACGGTGAACGTGCGGTGCATGGCGTCGGTATCGATGAAAACATCACCACCGCCAGCTTCAAGGCCCTGTTCAGCGCACTGAACCGCTCGCTGAGCCAGCCGGAAGCGAAAGCGGCGTAAGCCTTCGCTGAAATGCAAAAGGCCCCGGGGTGAGAACCTCGGGGCCTTTTTGTTTGCCCTGATCGTTCCCACGCAGAGCGTGGGAACGATCGGTTACGTGAACTCGAAGGTATCCGCATCCAGATTCGCCGGAAACCGCGTGCGATAGGCCGCCAGATCCGCAGCGCTCAGAACGACCTTGAACACCCCATCCGCTTCGCCTGCGCTGAGCAATGTCTCACCCTGAAAATCCAATACCTGACTGTCACCGGTATACGCAAAGCCTTTACCGTCAGTGCCGATCCGATTCACCGCCGCCACGTAGCAGAGGTTTTCGATCGCCCGCGCTGGCAGCAAACGGTTCCAGTGCTGACGCCGTGCACCCGGCCAGTTGGCGGTGTACAGCAACAGGTCGGTATCCTGAGAATCGCGGCTCCAGACCGGGAAGCGCAGGTCGTAGCAAATCAGTGGCCGCACTCGCCAGCCCTTGAGTTCGAACTGCACCTGGCGCTCGCCGGGGGTGTAGTGATTGTGTTCACCGGCCATGCGAAACAGATGGCGCTTGTCGTAGTGCCACACCTCCCCGTCCGGCCGCGCCCACAACAGGCGATTGCGATGGCTGCCGTCAGCCGCCTGGACGATCACGCTGCCGGTGATCACCGCATCCAGTTTCGCTGCCTGCACCCGCAGCCATTTGCTGGTCGGACCATTTTCGGGCTCGGCGAGCGTTTCCGACTCCATGGAAAAACCGGTGGTGAACATCTCCGGCAGAATGATCAGGTCAGCGCCGCGAGCCTGTTCCAGCAACTGCTCGAAATGCTCCAGATTGGCCTGACGATCATGCCAGGCCAGGGTGGTCTGGATCAGTGCAATGTTCAGATTGGGTAGCGCGCTCAGATCACGCATAGTTTTTCCGCTGCTTCACGCAGGGTCTCCTCGCGTTTGGCGAAGCACAGGCGCACCAGGCGCTGGCCTTCGGGCGGTGTCTGGTAGAACACCGAGATCGGGATGCTCGCCACGCCATGCTCGCGGGTCATCCACAACGCCATCTCGACATCGTCGAGGTCCGGACGGATCTGCGAGTAATCGACCAACTGGAAATACGTACCGGCCACTCGGGTGAAGCTGAAGCGCGACGGCGTCAGCAGATCGCAGAACAGGTCGCGCTTGGCCTGATAGAACGCCGGCAGTTCCTCGACGTGTTCCGGGTGCTCGGCCATGTAATCGGCCAAGGCGTATTGCAGCGGCGTCACGCCGCAGAAACTGACGTATTGGTGAACCTTGCGCAGCTCGGCGGTGAGAGCCGGCGGCGCGACCACGTAGCCGGTTTTCCAGCCAGTGACGTGGTAGGTCTTGCCGAAAGAACTGACGACGAAGGCGCGTTGATACAGCTCTTCGTGATTCAGCACGCTGACGTGAGGCACGCCGTCGAAGACCAGGTGTTCGTAGACTTCGTCGCTGACGATGTAGATGTCGCGATCGCGAATCAACGCCGCCATCTGATCCAGTTCGGCACGACTGATCAGCGCGCCGCTTGGGTTGTGCGGAGAGTTGAGAACGATCATCCGGGTGCGCGGCGTAATCGCTTCGGCAAGCTTCTGAAAGTCGATGGCAAAGTCATTCAAACCGAGTTGCACATGGACGCAACGACCACCCGCCAGTTCCACCGACGGCTCGTAGCTGTCGTAGCACGGATCGAACACGATCACTTCGTCGCCGCTATGGATAATTGCCTGAATCGCACAGAAGATCGCTTGAGTGGCGCCGGGAGTGACCGTCACTTCATGGTCGGCATCCACATTGACGCCGTAGCTGCGGGTGATCTTCGCCGCAATTTGCTGACGCAATGCCGGCAAGCCGGTCATCGGCGAATACTGATTGTGGCCATTGGCGATATGCCGCCCGACCGCATCGCACAGGGCCTGCGGGGCATCGAAATCGGGAAAACCCTGGGACAGATTCAGCGCCCCGGTTTGCGCCGCGAGCTGAGACATCTGAGTGAAGATAGTGATGCCGACATTCGGCAGCTTACTGGTGATCATCGTTGATTCCCTGCTCTACACCCGGCGCTAACGACGGCGCGGGAGAGTCCGAGGATAGCCCAAACGGCGCCCATAAAAAAAGGGCGCCTTAAGCGCCCTTTCTTGAACCCGGTCCTGTGGGAGCAAGGCTTGCCCGCGATGGCCACACTGCTGTGTATCAGGTACACCGCGTCATCGTTCTTCGCGGGCAAGCCTCGCTCCTACAGAAGCCAGGTCGACCGTGAATCAGCGCTTGTCTCTACGCTTCTTGTCAGCTTTCTTGTGGTGCGACATCATGCGACGCTTCTTGTTGACCTGACGGTCGGTGAGCGAGTTCTTGTTGCCTTCGTACGGGTTCTCGCCGCCCTTGAACTCGATGCGGATCGGCGTACCGACCAGCTTCAAGACACGACGGTAAGTGTTTTCCAGATAACGCACGTAAGACTTCGGCACCTTCTCGATCTGGTTACCGTGAATCACGATGATCGGCGGGTTCGCGCCACCCAAGTGGGCATAACGCAGCTTGATCCGGCGATTGTTGACCATCGGTGGCGCGTGCTCACCGACCGCGTCTTCCAGAATCGTGGTCAGGCGGTTGGTTGGCCAGCGGGTGACCGCAGACTTGAACGAGTTCTGTACGGAGGCGTAGAGGTTGCCCACACCCGTGCCGTGCAGGGCCGAGATGAAGTGAATGTCGGCGTAGTCAACGAAGAACAGTCGACGTTGCAGCTCGACCTTCACGAAGTCGCGCTCGCTCGGCGTCATGCCGTCCCACTTGTTGATCGCGATCACCAGCGCACGACCCGACTCAATGGCAAAGCCCAGCAGGTTGAGGTCGTGGTCGACCACGCCTTCGCGGGCGTCCATCACAAAGATCACCACGTTGGCGTCTTTGATGGCTTGCAGGGTTTTGACCACGGAGAATTTTTCGACTTCTTCGTGGATCTTGCCGCGCTTGCGCACACCGGCGGTGTCGATCAGCGTGTACTTCTCGTCGTTACGCTCGAACGGGATGTAGATACTGTCGCGGGTGGTGCCGGGCTCGTCATAAACGATGACACGGTCTTCACCGAGCATGCGGTTGACGAGGGTCGACTTGCCGACGTTTGGCCGGCCGATGATGGCGATCTTGATCCCGTCTTTTTCGCTTGGGCCAGGAATGCGCTTGGCTTCCTCGCCTTCGGCAACGATCTCTTCCTCGCCTTCTTCTAGCTCGTCATCGTCTTTCGGGAAGGTGCTCAGGGCGATTTCCAGCATCTGGGTGATGCCACGACCGTGGGCACCGGCGATCGGAATCGCGTGGCCCATGCCCAACGGGGCGAACTCGGCGCGGGCCATTTCAGGGTCGATGTTGTCGACCTTGTTGGCAACCACGTAAGAACGCTTGTTACGTTTGCGCAAATGCTCGGCGATCATCTGGTCGGCGGCGGTAAAACCGGCCTTGGCATCTACCAGAAACAGAACGACATCCGCTTCTTCAATGGCCAGCAGCGACTGCTCGGCCATTTTTTCGTCCATACCGTGCTCGTCACCGGAGATACCGCCGGTGTCGACCAGAATGTAGGAACGCCCTTGCCACTTGGCCTCACCGTATTGGCGATCACGGGTCAGACCGGACAAGTCGCCGACGATGGCGTCGCGAGTCCTGGTCAGGCGGTTGAACAAGGTGGACTTGCCGACGTTCGGTCGGCCCACCAGGGCGATTACGGGAACCATGCGGCTCTCCACTTCGTTATTTCAGAAAATACAAAAGCCGCTGCGAGGCAGCGGCTGGTGCTCGGGGCAGCGCCTGTGAGCGCTGCGAGCCCCGCAGAACGGGGCCGCTTGGGGAACTAACCCCAAGCATAGTCAAACCTTTACTTAATGGTCAGGGCTTCCAGTTTGCCGCTGTTGCCATACAGATAAATCGTGTCACCCACTACCAACGGACGGGCACGCAGGCCGTCGCTGTCAATGCGCTCGCGGCCGACGAAACGACCGTCAACCTGACTCAGCAGATGCAGGTAACCTTCCATATCACCGACTGCAACATAGCTGGAGAACACTTCCGGAGCCGACAGTTGACGACGGGCCAGCGAATCGTTGCTCCACAAGGCTGTGGTGGAACGTTCGTCGACGCCTTCAACGGTGCCCGAAGACAGGCTCACGTAAACGCTGCCAAACCCCTGGGCGACACCGGCGTAGCTGGAAGCATCACGCTGCCAGAGCTGACGACCGCTTTCCAGATCCAGTGCCGCAACGCGACCCTGATAGCTGGCGACATACAGCGTACCGCCGGACAGCAGCAAGCCACCGTCGATATCGACAACGCGCTCCAGTTCCGAACGACCTTGTGGAATCGCTACACGTTGTTCCCATACCGGCACGCCGTTGGAGATATCGAGAGCGACCACTTTACCGGTCGACAGGCCAGCCACCGCGAGGCGGTTGGTGACGATCGGCGCACTGGTGCCGCGCAGGGTCAATACCGCTGGAGTGCTGTCATACAACCAGCGCTGGGTACCGGTAGCGGCATCCAAACCGATCAGACGGTCATCCTGAGTCTGAACCACCACCACGTCACCGTTGCTGACCGGCGGCGCGAGGACTTCACTGGACACGCGAGCGCGCCATTTCTCTTCGCCGCTGCTGGCGTCAAGGGCAACGATTTCGCCCTTGATCGTACCGATCATGAGCAGACCGTAACTCACGCCAACGGCGCCGGAAACAGGCAGCTCGAGATCTTTCTTCCATTTGACGTCGCCATTGCTGCGATCCATCGCCATCACCACACCGGTGACGTCGGCGGCATAGATGGTATCGCCATCGATCGCCGGAACCAGCATGTTGTACGTTTTGCCCTGACCGTCACCGATCGAACGACTCCACTGCTTTTGCAAAACCACTTCTTCTTTGAAGTCGGTCAACTCGGCCGGTGGCAGTTCTTTTTTGCTGTTGCTGCTGCAACCCGCGGCCAATATGGCCAGAGCCAGCAATGCTGCATGTTTCCAACGAATCACGTCACGCATCCCCTTTGGCCAGGTCGTCCAGCTTGATTTGTAGGCCACCGACCGCCGCTTCATCCGACAGTGCCGCCTTGGCTTTTTGATACGCCGTGTTCGCTTCGTCGGTACGACCCAATTGCACCAACAGGTCGCCTTTGAGCTCTTCGCGAGTGGCCAGGAATGCTTTGTCGGCATCGCCTTCGAGCAGTTTCAGGGCTTCATCGGCCTTGTTCTGCGCGGCCAGCACCTGCGCCAGGCGCTGACGGGCGATTTCGCCCAATGCCGGGTTGGCCGGTTTGGCGGTAACGGCCTTCAGCTCGATGGCTGCGTCATCCAGCTTGCCGCTGTCGACCGCGACTTTCGCCACGAACAGGCTGCCATATTGCGCGTAAGCGGTGCCACCGAACTCGCTGTTGAGCTTGCCGGCCAAGTCCGAAACACGGGCGGCATCAGGCTTGCCGTCAGGCGTCAGCGTGGTTTCCAGCAATTGCTGATAGAGCATCGAGGCGCCTTGCGACTGATTGCTCTGATACTTTTGAAAAGCCTGCCAGCCGAACACGATGACCAGCGCCAACAGGCCGCCAGTGACCAGGGGCTTGCCGTTGCGTGTCCACCAGTCCTTCAAATCCGCCAGGTTTTCGTCTTCGGTACTCGACACCCCAATACTCCTTAATCGCTAAATCGGCTGTTTATGACAGCTTCAACCCTGCACGACGCAGGTGGCCAGGTGTGCAGCAAGCGCATCCCAGGCAATGCTTTGTTGTTCGCCCTGGCCACGCAGGGGTTTGAAACCTACCACTTGCTGGGCCATTTCGTCGTCACCGAGGATCAGCGCGTACAGCGCACCGCTCTTGTCGGCCTTCTTGAACTGGCTTTTGAAGCTGCCGGCGCCGGCATTCACTTGCAGGCGCAGGTTGGGCAATTGATCACGAACACGTTCGCTCAGCGCCAGACCGGCCAGCTCGGCGGCTTCGCCGAAGGCGCAGAGATAGACGTCGACCTGACGGGAGATTTCTTCCGGGATCTGCTCCAGGGTTTCAAGCAGCAGCACCAGGCGCTCGATACCCATGGCGAAACCAACGCCAGGGGTCGGTTTGCCGCCCATCTGCTCCACCAGACCATCGTAACGACCACCGGCACACACAGTGCCTTGAGCGCCCAACTGGTCGGTGACCCATTCGAAAACGGTCTTGCTGTAGTAATCCAGCCCGCGTACCAGCTTCGGGTTGATCACGTAAGGAATGCCGGCGGCGTCCAGACGAGCCTTGAGGCCCTCGAAGTGCACACGAGACTCTTCGTCGAGGTAATCGGCCATTTTCGGCGCATCGACCAGCACGGCTTGAGTGTCAGCGTTCTTGGTATCCAGAACCCGCAATGGGTTGGTCTTCAGACGGCGCTGGCTGTCTTCGTCCAGCTTGTCCAGGCGGGCCGAGAGGAACTCGACCAGCGCTTCACGATAACGACCACGGGACTCGGCGGTGCCCAGGCTATTGAGCTCGAGCTTGACCGCATCACGGATGCCCAGCTCGCCCCACAGGCGCCAGGTCAGTACGATCAACTCGGCATCGATGTCCGGACCGTCGAGGTTGAAGACTTCGCAACCGATCTGGTGGAACTGGCGATAACGGCCTTTCTGCGGACGTTCGTGGCGGAACATCGGGCCGATGTACCAGAGTTTCTGCACCTGGCCACCGCCGGTGATGCCGTGCTCAAGCACCGCACGCACGCAGGCCGCCGTGCCTTCAGGGCGCAGGGTCAGGGAATCGCCGTTGCGGTCGTCGAAGGTGTACATCTCTTTTTCGACGATGTCGGTCACTTCACCGATGGAGCGCTTGAACAGCTCGGTGAACTCGACGATCGGCATGCGGATCTGCTTGTAACCGTAGTTATCCAGCAAACGCGAGACAGTGCCCTCGAAATGACGCCACAGGGGAGTCTGTTCGGGCAGGATGTCGTTCATGCCACGAATGGCTTGCAGAGACTTGCTCACTTAAAATCCTTAAATTCGTTCGATCAGCCGCGAGCGATTACAGCTGCGTCGGCTTCGACCTTTTCGGCCGCTTTCTGACGGATCAAGCGTTCAAGCTCATCCACCAGATTGTCATTCGTCAGTTTCTGCGACGGCTTGCCGTCGATATAAATCAAGTTTGGCGTGCCGCCGGTCAAGCCAATATGGGCTTCCTTGGCTTCGCCTGGCCCGTTGACCACGCAACCGATCACCGCGACATCCAGCGGCACCAGCAGGTCTTCAAGGCGCCCTTCCAGCTCGTTCATGGTTTTGACCACATCGAAGTTCTGCCGCGAGCAGCTCGGGCAGGCGATGAAGTTGATGCCACGGGAACGCAGGTGCAGGGATTTGAGAATGTCGTAGCCGACTTTCACTTCCTCGACCGGGTCGGCCGCCAACGAGATGCGAATAGTATCGCCAATCCCTTCGGCGAGCAGCATACCGAGGCCCACGGCGGATTTCACCGTGCCTGAACGCAAACCACCGGCTTCGGTGATGCCCAGGTGCAGCGGCTGGACGATTTCCTTGGCCAGCAAACGATAAGCGGCGACGGCCATGAACACATCGGAGGCTTTGACGCTGACCTTGAAGTCCTGAAAATTCAGGCGTTCAAGGTGCTCGACGTGACGCAGGGCGGATTCAACCAGCGCCGCCGGGGTCGGCTCGCCGTATTTCTTTTGCAGGTCTTTTTCCAGGGAACCGGCGTTCACACCAATGCGAATCGGAATCCCGCGATCACGGGCGGCATCGACTACTGCACGCACGCGGTCTTCGCGACCGATATTGCCCGGGTTGATCCGCAGGCAGTCAACGCCCAGTTCGGCGACGCGCAGCGCGATTTTGTAGTCGAAGTGAATGTCGGCAACCAGTGGAACCTTGACCAGTTGCTTGATCTTGCCGAAGGCTTCGGCGGCGTCCATGTCCGGCACGGAAATGCGCACGATATCGACGCCAGCGGCTTCCAGACGATTGATCTGGGCAACGGTGGCGGCTACGTCATTGGTGTCGCTGTTGGTCATGCTCTGCACAGCGATAGGCGCATCGCCGCCAACAGGCACGTTACCGACCCAAATCTTGCGCGATTCGCGACGTTTGATTGGAGATTCGCCGTGCATGACTTATTGACCCAACTTCAGGCGAGCAGTCTCGCCACTGGTGAACGGAGCGATATCAACCACCTGCCCGTTGTAGCTGACTTGCGCGCCACGGGCGAAGCCCAGACGCACAGAAAAGGGTGGTTTGCCGCTGACAGAAACATTTTCGCCTTTACGCTTGAGACCGCTCAACAATACTTTGCCGCTGCCGTCGGTCACTTGCGTCCAGCAATCGGCGGTGAATTGCAGTTGAACCTGCCCCTGGCCGGAAACCGGTGCAGCCGCTGCTGGAGCGGGGATGGTTGGCGTGACCGAAGCGGACGCAGGCGGGGCCGATACAACAGGAGCAGTCGGAGCAGGCGCTACCGGCGTCGCGACAACCGACGCAGCGCTGTGCGTCGGTGCTGCGGGCGCGGGAGTCGCCGGTGCAGCCGGAACTACTGCTTCAGCAACAGCCGGAGCCTCATCGGACGTTTCGGCTTGCGGCAGTGCGAGATCGGTTGTGCCGTCCGCCTGACCTTCCGCGACAGCCTGGTCTTCCGGCTCGTCCAGCGGATGGATCTGGGTGGTGCCGTCAGCACCTTCGACTTCAACGTGCTCCGGGCTCAGGCTCGTCACTTCCTTGGTGCGCAACGAGGTTTGATCCTGCCACCAGACAAATCCACCGCCGATCACAGCCAGCAGCAACAGCAGACTGACAATTCGCAAAATGGTGTGGGAAACCCGAACCGGCTCTTCGATACGTCCCAGGCTATGAACGTTGCTGCCCTGGGAGTCGGTGCCGGTGGATTGGTCGAACTGCTGGACCAGTACGGTTTGATCCATGCCCAGCAATTTCGCGTAGGCGCGAATATAACCGCGAGCAAAAGTATGCCCAGGCAGCTTGTCGAAAGCGCCGGTTTCCAGATTGCTCAGGGAATTGACGGTGAGGTTGAGCTTGAGGGCCACTTCAGCCAGCGACCAGCCATTGCTTTCGCGGGCCTGGCGCAAGGTCTCACCGGGGTTAACGCGATTCGCTGCTACAACTTCGGGATGCGCCGCTTTCATCATTGCTCCGACAGGTATTGCTGATATTCCGGCGTACCGGGATAGAGTCGTTTTAGTTGCAGGCCAAAACTGGCGGCCTTGTCGCGATCTTCAAACACTTTTGCCAGCCGAACGCCGAGCAATAGACTACGTGCATTTTGCTCGGTGAGCAGGCTAAAACGATCGTAATAGTCACGCGCGGGCACATAATGCCTGTCTTCGTAAGACAACTCAGCCATTTCCAGCAATGCACGTGGCTGTTGGCGATTCAAACGCAGGGCTTTTTCCAGCTGCTGCTGCGCCAGATCCCGCTGGCCCAGCTTCGAAGCGGTCATGCCGAGGTTCTCGAACACCCGCGAACGCTCGGGATACATGGTATCGGCGGCAGCCTGTTCAAAGCGCTCGTACGCCTCTTTGTACCGTTTCTCTTCGAAAAGGAAACTTCCGTAGTTGTTCAGGATTCGCGCATCGTTGGGGCGCGAAGCCAGCGCCTTGCGAAAATGCTCGTCCGCCAGCTCCGGCTCCATCTCGGCTTGAAACACCAGACCCAGCGCAGCATTGGCGTCTGGATCCGAGTCATTCAGATCCAACGCTTTCTTCAACGGTACTTTCGCCCGTTCGGTCATGCCTTGTTGCAAGTAGCCCAAGCCCAGCTGTACATAGGCGGCACGCGCTTCATCGCGACCCTTGCTGGTCTTCATCGGGTTGAAATCGCCCGACAGGACACAACCAGCACACAGGCTGGCCAACAGCAACAGCAGCGCGAAGCGCAGGGACATAGAGATCCTCTCTTAATTATTGTTCGCAGCGTTCTGCGCGATATCGTTTTCGGCGCTTAACTCGCGCACGGCGATATAACGTTCGCTGCGACGGGTGCGATCCAGCACCTGCCCTACCAATTGGCCACACGCGGCATCGATGTCTTCACCGCGGGTGGTGCGTACGGTGACATTGAAGCCGGCATGGTGAAGCTGATCCTGGAAACGGCGAATCGCGTTGTTGCTCGGGCGCTCGTAACCGGAATGCGGGAACGGGTTGAACGGAATCAGGTTGATCTTGCACGGGATGTTCTTGAGCAACTCGATCATTTCGACCGCGTGCTCAGTCTTGTCGTTGATGTCCTTGAGCAACGTGTACTCAATGGTCAGCACGCGCTTCTCGCCCAAGGACGACATGTAGCGCTGGCACGACTCGAGCAGCATCTTAAGCGGATACTTCTTGTTGATCGGTACCAATTGGTTACGCAATGCGTCGTTCGGTGCGTGCAGGGACAACGCCAGGGAGACGTCGATGTGCTTGGACAGCTCATCGATCATCGGCACCACACCCGATGTAGACAGGGTTACGCGGCGCTTGGAGATCCCGTAGCCCAGGTCATCCATCATCAGATGCATGGCGGCCACGACGTTGTCGAAGTTCAGCAGCGGCTCACCCATGCCCATCATCACCACGTTGGTGATGGCACGGTCGGCGGTCGCCGGGATGCTGCCGAACGATTTATTGGCAATCCACACCTGACCGATGACTTCGGCGGCGGTGAGGTTGCTGTTGAAACCTTGCTTGCCGGTGGAGCAGAAACTGCAATCCAGGGCACAGCCTGCCTGGGACGAAACGCACAAAGTGCCGCGCTTGCCCTGGGGAATGTACACGGTCTCGACGCAGCTACCGGACGCCACGCGCACCACCCACTTACGGGTGCCGTCGGTGGAGATGTCCTCGCTGACCACTTCGGGGCCGCGGACTTCAGCAATGGCCTTGAGCTTGTCGCGCAAGGCTTTGCTGACGTTCGTCATGGCGTCGAAATCATCGACGCCAAGGTGGTGAATCCATTTCATTACCTGACCGGCACGGAAACGCTTCTCCCCGATTGAGTCGAAGAATTTTTCCATTTCCAGCTGAGTCAGACCCAGCAGGTTGGTTTTTACAGTCGATGTAGTCATGGATTCACCTTCACTCTTAAGCCAATGCTTAGCGAGTGGTTACTTCAGTAGCGGCGAAGAAGTACGAGATTTCGCGAGCAGCAGCAGCTTCGGAGTCCGAACCGTGCACAGCGTTGGCGTCGATGGAATCAGCGAAGTCAGCGCGGATGGTGCCGGCAGCAGCTTCTTTAGGGTTAGTAGCGCCCATCAGCTCACGGTTCAGAGCGATAGCGTTTTCGCCTTCCAGAACCTGAACAACAACCGGGCCGGAGATCATGAAAGCAACCAGGTCGCCGAAGAAACCACGAGCGCTGTGCTCAGCGTAGAAGCCTTCAGCTTCGGCTTTGGACAGTTGCTTCAGTTTCGAAGCTACAACGCGCAGGCCAGCTTTTTCAAAACGAGTGGTGATCTCGCCGATAACGTTTTTTGCAACAGCGTCAGGCTTGATGATGGAGAAAGTACGTTGAACAGCCATGGTGTAACTCCAGAAACGGTAATTTGTGAAAAATTAAACCCGCGAATTATACGCGGGTTCTTTGGTATTGCCTAACTGCGTACGGCGTAGACTCAGTCTGCTTCTTCGATCCAGGC
This sequence comes from Pseudomonas sp. MDT1-16, assembly GCF_054898115.1. Classification (NCBI taxonomy): domain Bacteria; kingdom Pseudomonadati; phylum Pseudomonadota; class Gammaproteobacteria; order Pseudomonadales; family Pseudomonadaceae; genus Pseudomonas; species Pseudomonas sp. MDT1-16. The sequence continues at coordinate 1,411,568 of NZ_CM142717.1, read as the reverse complement.
GGCCTGAATGGCTTCAAGCACCTTCTCGCCACCGCGGGTCGGATCATCGCTGAACTCCGGCAATGCCAGCACCCATTTGTGCAAATCGACGAAGTTCACGTAACGCGGGTCCGTATCCGGCTTGGATTCAGCCAGCTGGATCGCGATTTCCAGCACATCAACCCATTTCAGACTCATGTCAGTTCCTTGAATCAGTGCGCCGCTTCGGCCGCATGGTTGAGCGAGTATTTCGGAATTTCGACGGTCAGGTCTTCAGTCCCGACGACCGCCTGACAGCCTAGACGCGATTGCGCCTCCAGACCCCAGGCCCGATCAAGAAAGTCTTCTTCCAGCTCATCGGCCTCTTCCAGCGAGTCAAAACCTTCGCGGATGATGCAGTGGCAGGTGGTGCAGGCGCAGACGCCGCCGCAGGCACTCTCCATCTCGATATGGTGTTCATGGGCCAGTTCGAGAATGGAGGTACCGGGCTCAGCTTCCACAACCATGCCGTCCGGGCAAAACTTATCGTGTGGCAGAAAAATGACCTGCGGCATCGTTATTCCTCAATCTCATTCAGGTTGCGCCCCGCCAGCGCGGCTTTCACCGTCGAGTCCAGGCGGCGGGCAGCAAAGGCATCGGTCACTTGCGACAGACGCTTGGTCTGCTGCTCGATGGCGTAACCATCGGTACCTTTCATCAGTTCGGTCAGTTCCTGCATCTGCAACTCGATAACCCTGCGCTCTTCAGCGTCGAGCAGGCGTTCGCCGTCGACATCGAGGGCGCCTTGCACCGCCTCGATCAGGCGCTGGGCATCGACTTGCTGCTCACGCAGAACACGGGCAACTTTGTCGTCGCTGGCGTGCTGGAACGAATCCTTGAGCATTTTGGCGATTTCGCCGTCGGTCAGGCCGTAGGACGGCTTGACCTGGATACTGGCCTCAACGCCCGAACCCAGCTCGCGGGCAGAAACACTGAGCAGACCGTCGGCATCGACCTGAAAGGTCACGCGAATCTTCGCCGCGCCCGCCACCATCGCCGGAATACCGCGCAATTCGAAGCGTGCCAGGGAGCGGCAGTCACTGATCAGCTCGCGTTCGCCCTGCAACACATGGATCGCCATGGCCGACTGGCCATCTTTGTAAGTCGTGAAGTCCTGACCGCGGGCGACGGGGATGGTGGTGTTGCGTGGAATCACCTTCTCCATCAGGCCGCCCATGGTTTCCAACCCCAGGGACAACGGAATCACGTCAAGCAACAGCAGCTCGCCGCCGTCACGCTTGTTGCCAGCCAGCGTATCGGCCTGGATCGCAGCACCAATGGCCACCACTTGATCCGGATCGATTTCGGTCAGTGGCTCGCGACCGAAGGCTTCAGCCACGGCTTCGCGAACGCGAGGCACACGAGTCGAACCGCCAACCATGACCACCGCGTGAACGTCGTCCAGCTCGATACCGGAATCACGCACAGCGCGGCGGCAGGCTTTCAGGCTGCGAGCAACCATCGGCTCGATCAGCGCATTGAAGACCTCACGAGTCAGCTCGGCCTTCCAGTCGCCATAAGCGACTTCAACAGCCGCAGCATTGGTCAGGGATTCTTTGGCTGCACAGGCCGTTTGCAGCAGATTGCGTTGTACACCCGGATCGAGGTCGGCCGACAAGCCGGCGCTTTCGATGATCCAGCCAGCGATTGCGTGATCGAAGTCATCGCCGCCCAGAGCGCTGTCGCCGCCGGTAGCCAACACCTCAAACACACCGCCGGTCAGGCGCAGAATCGAAATATCAAAGGTGCCGCCACCCAGGTCATAAATAGCAACCAGGCCTTCGGCATGCTGGTCCAGACCGTAAGCCACAGCGGCAGCAGTCGGCTCATTAAGCAAACGCAGCACGTTCAGACCGGCCAGCTTGGCCGCATCCTTGGTGGCTTGACGCTGAGCGTCATCGAAATAGGCCGGAACCGTGATCACCGCGCCAACCAGTTCGCCGCCCAACGTGGCCTCGGCGCGCTGACGCAACACCTTGAGGATATCGGCAGAGACTTCGACGGGGCTTTTCGGACCCTGAATGGTGTCGATGAACGGCATGTGCGACTCGCCGCCGACAAAGCGGTACGGCAGTTGATCGCCCAATTGCTTGACGTCGGACAGACCACGACCCATCAAGCGCTTGACCGACAGCACGGTGTTCAAAGGATCGGAGGCGGCAGCCAGTTTGGCCGACTCGCCGACCTCGACACGATCGGCGTGGTAGCGCACGGCAGACGGCAGGATGACCTGCCCGTCAGCGTCGGGCAAAGGCTCGGAAAGACCACTGCGCAATGCAGCGACCAGCGAATTGGTAGTGCCCAAGTCGATACCGACAGCCAGACGACGCTGGTGCGGTTGAGGACTTTGGCCGGGTTCGGCGATCTGCAGTAGGGCCATCGTTATCAGGACTTATCTGTATATCAGGCGTGCGACCGGAGCGGCACTGGGTTAATCGTCGAGGCGCTCTTCTAACTGGCGCACTTCGTAGGTGAGCTTGTCGAGGAACTGCATGCGTCGCATCAGGCGTTCGGCCTGTTCGCGTTGCGCTGCATTATTCCAACAGGCTGCGAAGCTTTGGTTCAGTTCATCCTGTGCCGTCTTCAGGCGGCGCTTGAACACGGCAATACCCGCCAGGTCGGCGCTGTCTTGCAGGTCTTCGAGCTCTTCACGCAGCTCCATCTGCTGCAGAAGAAATTCCGGATCATGCACCGTGACCTCCAGCGGCAGCTCGTGACCACCCAGAGCGAGCAGATATCGCGCGCGCTTGGGAGGATTTTTGAGCGTCTGGTAGGCCTCATTGAGGCTCGCGGATTGCTCTAGCGCCAGCCGTTGCTCTCGCTCGGAAGCGTCTGCAAAACGGTCAGGATGAACGCTGCGCGCCAACTCACGGTAGCGCGTAGCCAGCTGGTCGAGATCCAGATCGAAGCTCGGTTGCAGCTCAAATAAAGCGAAATGACAAGGAGTACCCACGAGTAGCCTCAGATATTGAAGCTTTCGCCGCAGCCACATTCACCGCGTACGTTGGGGTTGTTGAACTTGAAGCCTTCGTTCAACCCTTCCTTGACGAAATCGAGTTCGGTGCCGTCCAGGTAGGCCAGGCTTTTCGGGTCGATGATCACTTTCTCGCCGTGACTTTCGAACACCTGATCCTCTGCAACTACCTCGTCGACAAACTCCAGCACGTAGGCAAGGCCGGAACAGCCTGTGGTGCGAACACCCAGACGAATCCCTTCACCTTTGCCGCGCCCGTTGAGCGAGCGTCGCACGTGTTGAGCAGCCGCTTCTGTCATGCTGATAGCCATCGGGGACTCCTTACTCGTCGCCAAATCTTGAAAGTCAGATCAAGCCTTTCTTCTGCTTGTAGTCGCGAACGGCCGCTTTGATAGCGTCTTCAGCAAGTACGGAGCAGTGAATTTTTACTGGCGGCAAAGCCAGTTCTTCGGCCAGCTGAGTGTTCTTGATGGTCTCTGCTTCATCCAGAGTCTTGCCTTTCATCCACTCGGTCGCCAGGGAGCTGGAGGCGATAGCCGAACCGCAACCGTAGGTCTTGAACTTGGCGTCTTCGATGATGCCTTGCTCGTTAACCTTGATCTGCAGACGCATCACGTCGCCACACGCTGGAGCACCAACCATGCCGGTGCCGACATCAGGGTCTTCCGCGTCCATCTTGCCGACGTTGCGCGGGTTCTCGTAGTGGTCGATGACCTTTTCGCTGTAAGCCATGATTCTTAATCCTCACTCATCAGAGAGTCGCTCTTAAGCCCTGCGATCCGAAATCCTGCAGGGCCGGTTTGCGGCGACTTGAAATCAGTGTGCCGCCCACTCGATTTTCGAAATGTCGACACCGTCTTTGTACATGTCCCACAGCGGCGACAGAGTGCGCAGCTTGGTAACGGCCTCGCAGACTTTCTGCGCGGCGTAGTCGATTTCTTCTTCGGTGGTGAAACGGCCGAAGGTGAAGCGAATCGAGCTATGGGCCAGTTCGTCGTTGCGGCCCAGGGCGCGCAGTACATACGAAGGCTCAAGCGATGCCGAGGTGCAGGCCGAACCGGACGAAACTGCCAGATCCTTGAGCGCCATGATCAGCGACTCGCCTTCAACGTAGTTGAAGCTCAGGTTCAGGTTGTGCGGAACGCGGGCGGTCATGCTGCCGTTGATGTACAGCTCTTCCAGGCCTTCGACCTGTTTGAAGAAACGGTCGCTCAGGGCTTTGATACGCACGTTCTCGGCAGCCATGTCTTCCTTGGCTACGCGGAAAGCCTCACCCATGCCGACGATCTGGTGGGTCGCCAGGGTGCCGGAACGCATGCCACGTTCGTGACCGCCACCGTGCATGGTCGCTTCAATGCGAACACGCGGCTTGCGGCTCACGTACAGTGCGCCGATGCCTTTAGGGCCGTAGGTTTTGTGGGCAGAGAACGACATCATGTCGACTTTCAGCTTCGACAGGTCGATATCGACCTTGCCGGTGGACTGAGCAGCGTCGACGTGGAACAGGATACCCTTCGAGCGGGTCAGTTCGCCGATGGCCTCGATGTCATTGATGGTGCCGATTTCGTTGTTCACGTGCATGACCGAGACCAGGATGGTGTCGTCGCGCAGGGCAGCTTCGATCATCTCTGGCGTGACCAGACCATCGGTGCGCGGCTCGAGGTAGGTCACTTCGAAGCCTTCACGCTCCAGTTGGCGCATGGTGTCGAGGACAGCCTTGTGCTCAATCTTGGTGGTGATCAGGTGTTTGCCTTTGGTGGCATAGAAATGCGCCGCACCCTTGATTGCCAGGTTGTCGGATTCGGTGGCACCGGAGGTCCAGACGATTTCACGCGGGTCGGCGTTGACCAGGTCAGCGACCTGACGACGAGCGTTTTCGACGGATTCTTCAGCTTTCCAGCCGAACACGTGGGAACGGGACGCCGGGTTACCGAAGTTTCCGTCAACCAGCAAGCATTCACTCATCTTTTGCGCGACACGTGGATCAACTGGGGTCGTCGCAGAGTAATCAAGGTAAATCGGCAATTTCATGGACTATCTCCTAAATCAGGCTGGCTGGCGTGCCGCTAGCTCTTTGGCTGTCATTCGACGGCGGACGCTTCAATCTTGTCCAGGCGTGGCGTCTTGCTGTTGCAACGACGCTGATCCTGACGCTGGGCTACTTCTTGTACCTCACGGCGAGTGACAAGGTCAGCCAAGCTGATACCGCTCAGAAATTCGTGAATCTGCAGGCTCAGATCGCACCACAAGTGGTGGGTCAGACAGGTGTCGCCTTGATGGCAATCGCCCTGGCCCTGGCATTTGGTTGCATCGACCGATTCGTTCACCGCATCGATCACCTGGGCAACCTGGATGCCCTGCATGTCGCGCGATAGCTGGTAGCCACCGCCTGGGCCACGAACACTGGACACCAGATTGCTGCGGCGCAATTTGGCGAAGAGCTGTTCGAGGTAGGACAGGGAGATGCCTTGGCGCTCGGAGATATCGGCCAGGGACACCGGCCCGTGCTGCGCATGCAACGCCAGGTCAAGCATGGCGGTCACGGCGTATCGGCCTTTTGTAGTCAGTCGCATGGACAATTACCACGGAGTTCAGAATGGGGCGAGTATGCAATTCCCGAGTATTTAAGTCAACTATAAGACCTAGTGCTTTACTCAGGATTACCCGCAAAAGAGCGCGCGCATCATAACAAAGGCTGGCCGGGAACAGCCAGCAATTGCTCGCGAAGAACCCGTCCGGATTTAGCCGGCCTTGCTTTCGTCTTTGTCCTTGACGCAGGCGAAGTCTTCTTCGCGCAACTCAGGCAGATCCTTGGCGCAATAGTTGCTACCCAGATCCTTCAACGCACCGCACATACCCTCCAGGCGACCATCGACCGCCTGCAGGTGATCGAGCAGCTGACCAATGGCGCGAGCCACCGGGTCGGGCATGTCTTCGCCGACGCCGTAGGCATCAAAGCCGATCTTCTCGGCCATGGCCTTGCGCTTGGCGTCCTGCTCGTCATCGGATTTGACGATGATCCGCCCCGGAATGCCGACCACCGTCGCGCCGGCCGGAACCGCCTTGGTCACCACGGCATTGGAGCCGATCTTGGCACCCGCACCGACAGTAAACGGACCCAGCACCTTGGCGCCCGCCCCGACCACCACGCCATCTTCAAGCGTCGGGTGACGCTTACCCTTGTTCCAGCTGGTGCCACCCAGGGTCACGCCCTGATAAAGGGTGACGTCATTGCCGATCTCAGCGGTTTCACCGATGACGATGCCCATGCCATGGTCGATAAAGAAACGACGACCAACCTTGGCGCCCGGATGGATCTCAATCCCGGTCAACCAGCGACCGAAATTCGACACCAATCGCGCCAGCCACTTCCAGCCCATCCCCCACAGGGCCGACGACAGGCGGTGGATCCAGATGGCGTGCATGCCCGGGTAGCACGTCAGAACTTCAAAGGCGTTGCGCGCTGCCGGATCACGATGGAAAACACTCTGGATATCTTCACGCAAACGCTCGAACATTTTTAATCCTTCCGCTTAAGAAGCTCGCCACGGGCCGCTTTCTGGGTTTCCGTGAGGATGCCACGCAATATATTCATTTCCGCCCGGCTGACCGAGCTGCGTCCGTACAACCGGCGCAGGCGCGCCATCAAGTGCCGTGGTTTTTCCGGATCGAGGAACTCGATGGCCACCAGGGTTTGCTCCAGGTGCTCATAGAATCGCTCCAGTTCATCCATGGTCGCCAGCTCACCACTTTTAATGGACGCCACTTCATCCTTTTCGACCTTGCTCGGCTGACCTTGGGCCGCGAGCCAGGACATCCGTACTTCATAGCTCAACACCTGCACCGCTGCCCCAAGGTTCAGCGAACTGAACTCAGGGTCTGATGGGATGTGCACGTGATAATGACATCGCTGCAGCTCTTCATTGGTCAGGCCGGAATCTTCACGACCAAACACCAAGGCAATCTCGGCACCCTGCCCGGCCTCCTCGACCACTTTCACGCCGCACTCGCGGGGATCGAGCAACGGCCAGGGAATGCGCCGGTCGCGAGCGCTGGTGCCGAGCACCAGATTGCAGCCGACCAAGGCATCTTCCAAGGTGGCGACGACTTGCGCGTTTTCAAGGATATCCCCGGCGCCGGAGGCACGAGCATCAGCCTCGTGGTGCGGGAACAACCGCGGTTCGACCAGCACCAGCCGCGACAGGCCCATGTTCTTCATAGCACGCGCAGCCCCGCCGATGTTGCCGGGATGGCTGGTATTGACCAGGACGACACGAATGTTATGCAGCAAGGGAGGCGCTCTCGAACACGTTAATGGGGAGCAGAATCTTACAGCTCAACCTACCGTTAAGCTATGAAAGCGAACACTGACCTTCACCTGTAGAAACTTTCTGATAGAATGCCCGGCTTTCTTTAACAACCTTAGGTGACACATCCATGCAGCCCATGCTGAATATCGCGCTGCGCGCCGCCCGCAGCGCCAGTGAATTGATCTTCCGCTCCATCGAGCGCCTGGATACCATCAAGGTCGACGAAAAAGACGCCAAGGATTACGTATCCGAGGTGGATCGCGCCGCCGAACAGAAAATCATCGACGCGCTGCGCAAGGCCTACCCTACCCACGGCATTCTCGGCGAAGAAACCGGCATGCACCCGGGTAGCGGCGAAGGCGAAGAATACCTGTGGATCATCGATCCACTGGACGGCACCACCAACTTCCTGCGCGGCATTCCTCACTTCGCTGTCAGCATCGCCTGCAAATACCGCGGTCGCCTGGAACACGCTGTTGTTCTGGACCCGGTTCGCCAGGAAGAATTCACTGCCAGCCGTGGTCGTGGCGCTCAACTGAACGGTCGTCGTCTGCGCGTCAGCGGCCGCACCAGCCTGGACGGCGCCCTGCTGGGTACCGGCTTCCCGTTCCGCGATGACCAGATGGACAACCTCGAGAACTACCTGGGCATGTTCCGCGCCCTGGTTGGCCAGACTGCCGGCATCCGCCGCGCTGGCTCGGCGAGCCTGGACCTGGCCTATGTGGCTGCTGGTCGTTTCGACGCCTTCTGGGAATCGGGCCTGTCCGAGTGGGACATGGCGGCAGGCGCCCTGCTGATCCAGGAAGCAGGCGGCCTGGTGAGCGACTTCACCGGCGGTCACGATTTCCTTGAGAAAGGCCACGTCGTTGCCGGCAACACCAAGTGCTTCAAAGCAGTATTGACGGCCATCCAGCCGCACCTGCCGGCTTCGCTTAAGCGCTAAGCGCCCGGCCACAAAAAAGCACCCTTCGGGGTGCTTTTTTTTTGAATCTGACTTTCAACTATTTATTGAGCCGGTTCGTTCTGCGACAGAACCAACTTACCTTCCTTGTCGACCGGAATCTGGTTGCCCGGATCGCGGTCCATCCGCACCTTGCCTTCCTTGCCGTCGAGCGAATAACGAACGTCATAACCTACAACTTTGTCGCTGATGTCATTGACCGTGTTGCAGCGAGTTTGAGTCGTGGTGTAGGTGTCACGCTCCTGCATGCCCTCCTGCACCTTGTTGCCCGCATAACCGCCGCCGACCGCACCGGCCACTGTGGCGATCTTCTTGCCCGTACCGCCGCCGATCTGGTTGCCCAATAGGCCACCCGCCAGCGCACCCACCACCGTACCGGCGATCTGATGTTGATCTTTCACCGGCGCCTGTCGGGTTACTGCAACGTCCTTGCACACTTCACGTGGCGTCTTGATTTGTGTCTTGACCGGTTCGACGGCTAGAACTTGCGCATACTCAGGGCCGCTTTTAACCAGGCTGTAGGTGGCAACAGCACCCCCGGCAGTCACACCGACAACACCCAATACCGCACCAACCAGCAACGACTTGTTCACATGAACCTCCTGACCATCACATGCGGGACATACCCGCGCTTCTCCCAGCCTTGGAGCATAAAAAAAGGCGCGAGTTCAATTCGCGCCTTTTTTGGCAGACAACAGGAAGGCGATGGCCGTTACGGGCGGTCGTCGACTTCCTTATCGGTCGCCACAGCAGGAATCAGATCCTCGGTGCTCAGGTTCAGCCAGATCAGCACGACGTTGGCGATGTAGATCGACGAGTAAGTACCCGCCAGAACACCGATAAACAGGGAGATGGAGAAGCCGAACAAATTGTCGCCACCGAAGAACAACAGGGCCGCGATCGCCAGCAAGGTGGAGATCGAAGTCGCCATGGTCCGCAGCAAGGTTTGCGTGGTCGAGATGTTGATGTTCTCGATCAGGCTGGCCTTGCGCAGGACACGGAAATTCTCACGAACCCGGTCGAATACCACGATGGTGTCGTTGAGCGAGTAACCGATGATCGCCAGTACCGCCGCCAGCACCGTCAGGTCGAAGGTGATCTGGAAGAACGACAGGATACCGATGGTCACGATCACGTCGTGAATCAACGAGACAATGGCGCCGACCGCAAACTTCCACTGAAAGCGGAAAGCCAGGTAGATCAGAATACCGCCCAGCGCCATCAGCATGCCGAGGCCGCCCTGATCGCGCAGCTCTTCACCCACCTGCGGGCCGACGAACTCGACGCGCTTGACCACCGCTGGGTTGTCGCCGCCGACTTTCTGCAGCGCCTCTGCCACTTGGTGGCCCAACTGCGGATCTTCACCCGGCATGCGCACCAGCAAATCGGTCGTAGCACCGAAGCTCTGTACGATCGCCTCGTGATAACCCGAAGTGGCCAGCTGCTCACGCACCTTGGTGACATCGGCCGGACGCTCGTAGGTCAGCTCGATGAGCGTACCGCCGGTGAAGTCCAGGCCCCAGTTCATGCCCTTGGTGGCGACGCTGAACAATGCCAGTAAGGTAAGAAACAATGTGACGCCGAACGCAACGTTGCGAACGCCCATGAAGTTGATTGTACGTAACATGGCAGCCCCTTAAATCCACAACTTCTTGAAGTCACGACCGCCGAAGATCAGGTTGACCATCGCGCGGGTCACCATGATGGCCGTGAACATCGAGGTAAAGATCCCGAGGGACATGGTCACTGCGAAGCCTTTGACCGGGCCGGTGCCCATCGCAAAGAGAATCCCGCCGACCAACAGTGTTGTCAGGTTGGCGTCGAGAATCGCAGTAAATGCCCGGCCGAAGCCTTCGTTGATTGCCCGCTGTACGGTCATGCCCGCCGCGATCTCTTCGCGTATCCGCGAGAAGATCAGAACGTTGGCGTCGACCGCCATACCCATGGTCAACACGATACCGGCGATACCCGGCAGGGTCAGCGTTGCACCCAGCAGCGACATCAGGGCCAGCAGCATCACCATGTTCACGGTCAGCGCGACGGTGGCAATGATGCCGAAGAAGCGGTAGATGGCGATGATGAACAGCGAGACAAACAGCATGCCCCACAGCGATGCATCGACACCCTTGACGATGTTGTCGGCACCCAGACTTGGGCCAATGGTGCGCTCTTCAGCGAAGTACATCGGTGCAGCCAGACCACCTGCACGCAACAGCAGCGCCAGTTCGGACGACTCGCCCTGGCCGTTCAGGCCAGTGATACGGAATTGAGCACCCAGCGGCGACTGGATGGTCGCCAGGCTGATGATCTTCTTCTCTTCCTTGAAGGTTTGAACCGGCACGTCTTTCTCGACGCCGTTAACCATTTTCTTGACGTAAGTGGTGACCGGGCGTTGCTCGATGAAGATCACCGCCATGCTGCGACCGACGTTGCTGCGGGTCGCACGACTCATCAGCTCGCCACCGTGGCCATCCAGACGGATGTTCACTTCAGGCGTGCCTTGCTCGCCGAAGCCAGCCTTGGCATCGGTGACCTGGTCACCCGTGATGATCAAGCCACGCTCGATTTGCGCTGGCGGACGATTGCCTTCACGGAATTCGAAGCTTTCAGAAGTGGCTTTCGATGCACCAGGCTCAGCGGCCAGACGGAACTCAAGGTTGGCCGTCTTGCCAAGGATACGCTTGGCTTCGGCGGTGTCTTGCACGCCCGGCAGCTCAACCACGATGCGGTTGGCGCCCTGACGCTGAACGATTGGTTCGGCAACACCCAGCTCGTTGACGCGGTTACGTACCGTGGTCAAGTTCTGCTTGATGGAGTATTCGCGGATTTCCGCCAGCTTGGCCGGGGTCATCGCCAGACGCAGCACCGCCTGACCATTGAGGTCGGCCGGAACAATGTCGAAATCGCTGAAGTTCTTGCGGATCAGTGCACGGGCCTGTTCGCGGGACGCTTCATCACTGAAACCCAGCTGTATGGCACCATCGAGTTGTGGCAGGCTGCGATAGCGCAGTTTCTCTTTACGCAACAGGCTCTTGACGTCGCCTTCATAGACTTTCAAGCGCGCGTCGAGGGCTTTGTCCATGTCCACTTCGAGCAGGAAGTGCACACCACCGGACAAGTCCAGACCCAGCTTCATCGGGTGCGCGCCAAAGCTGCGCAGCCATTGCGGGGTGGTTTGTGCAAGGTTCAGTGCAACGACGTAGTCATCACCCAATGCCTTGCGCACGACGTCTTTGGCAGGCAGCTGGTCTTCAGCCTTGGTCAGACGAATCAGACCGCCCTTGCCGTTCGCTGCCAGGGTGGCAGCCTTGACATTGATCCCGGATTCCTTGAGCGCTGCGCCCACACGATCCAGATCAGCCTGAGTCACTTGCAGCGCAGTGCTTGCACCACTGACCTGAATAGCCGGGTCATCAGGATATAGATTGGGAGCGGAATAAATCAGACCGACCGCCAGCACCGCCAGGATCAGAATGTATTTCCACAGAGGGTATTTGTTCAGCATCACGCCGCCCGCTTATGACGCGGGGCGCCTTGCGCGCCCCGTCGATTGAGTAGAAGTTGAAACTTAGATCGCTTTCAGCGTGCCTTTTGGCAGCGTGGCGGCGATGGCGCCTTTCTGAAACTTCATTTCGATGGTGTCGGAAACTTCCAGAACAACGAAATCGTCTGCCACTTTAGTGATCTTGCCGGCGATACCACCGGTGGTCACAACTTCGTCGCCTTTCTGCAGGCTGCCGAGCAGGTTCTTCTGCTCTTTGGCGCGCTTGGCCTGTGGACGCCAGATCATCAGGTAGAAGATGACCAGGAAACCGACCAGGAAAATCCACTCAAAACCACCACCCATTGGGCCTGCCGCAGGTGCAGCAGCGTCAGCCATGGCATTAGAGATAAAAAAGCTCATTTAGCACTCCAGTTGCAAATGTTGAATCTTGGGGTCAGAAAACTCAGTCCAAAGGCGGAACAGCAAGCCCGCGTTTGGCGTAGAAGGCATCGACAAAGGCGGCCAATGTACCCTGTTGAATAGCCTCGCGCAAACCAGCCATAAGCACCTGGTAATGGCGCAAATTGTGGATGGTATTCAACATGCTACCCAGCATTTCGCCGCACTTGTCCAGATGGTGCAGATAAGCACGGGAGAAGTTCTGGCAGGTGTAGCAATCGCAGGTCGGATCCAGCGGCGAATCATCATGGCGATGGAACGCGTTACGGATCTTCAGCACGCCTGTATCAATGAACAGATGCCCATTGCGGGCATTACGGGTTGGCATCACGCAATCGAACATGTCCACACCGCGGCGCACACCCTCAACCAGATCTTCCGGTTTGCCAACGCCCATAAGGTAACGAGGTTTGTCAGCCGGCATCTGACCTGGCAGGTAGTCGAGCACCTTGATCATCTCGTGTTTCGGCTCGCCCACCGACAGACCACCGATGGCCAGGCCATCGAAGCCGATTTGATCGAGGCCTTCCAGGGAACGCATGCGCAGATCCTGGTGCATACCGCCTTGAACAATACCGAACAGCGCCGCCGTGTTGTCGCCATGGGCTTCTTTCGAACGCTTGGCCCAACGCAACGACAGCTCCATCGAAATCCGCGCGACGTCTTCGTCAGCCGGGTACGGCGTGCATTCGTCGAAAATCATCACGATGTCCGAGCCCAGATCGCGCTGGACCTGCATCGACTCTTCCGGGCCCATGAACACCTTGGCGCCATCAACCGGCGAGGCGAAGGTCACGCCCTCCTCCTTGATCTTGCGCATCGCGCCTAGGCTGAACACCTGAAAACCGCCGGAGTCGGTAAGAATCGGGCCTTTCCACTGCATGAAATCGTGCAGGTCGCCGTGCTTCTTGATCACTTCAGTGCCAGGACGCAGCCACAAGTGGAAGGTGTTGCCCAGAATGATTTCCGCGCCGGTCGCGGTAATGTCCCGCGGCAGCATGCCCTTGACGGTGCCGTACGTGCCCACCGGCATGAAGGCCGGGGTCTCGACGGTACCGCGCGGGAAGGTCAAACGACCGCGACGAGCCTTGCCGTCAGTAGCAAGCAACTCAAACGACATACGACTTTGGCGACTCATTCTGTTTCCTCTGGGCCACGTGGTGCAGGGTTACGGGTGATAAACATCGCATCACCGTAGCTGAAAAAGCGGTATTGATGCTCGACGGCGGCTTTATAAGCGGCCATGGCTTCGGGATAACCGGCGAACGCCGAAACCAGCATCAACAGCGTGGATTCGGGCAAATGAAAGTTGGTGACCAGGGCATCGACCACATGAAACGGCCGGCCCGGGTAGATAAAGATGTCCGTGTCGCCACTGAACGGCTTGAGTACACCATCGCGCGCGGCACTTTCCAGCGAACGCACGCTGGTGGTCCCAACGGCGATCACCCGACCACCGCGAGCGCGGCAGGCTTCGACTGCATCGACCACGTCTTGACCGACTTCCAGCCACTCACTGTGCATGTGGTGGTCTTCGATCTTCTCAACGCGCACCGGCTGGAACGTGCCCGCACCGACGTGCAACGTCACGAACGCCGTCTCGACGCCCTTGGCGGTAATCGCCTCCATCAGCGGCTGATCGAAATGCAGCCCTGCCGTCGGCGCCGCCACCGCGCCCAAACGCTCGGCGTAGACCGTCTGATAACGCTCGCGGTCCGAGCCTTCATCCGGGCGGTCTATATAAGGAGGCAACGGCATGTGGCCGACGCGATCGAGCAGCGGCAACACCTCTTCGGCGAACCCCAACTCGAACAACGTATCGTGCCGCGCCAGCATCTCAGCCTCGCCACCACCGTCGATCAGGATCTTCGAACCGGGCTTGGGCGACTTGCTGGAACGCACATGGGCGAGCACGCGATGACTGTCGAGCACCCGCTCCACCAGGATTTCCAGCTTGCCGCCGGAAGCCTTCTGGCCAAACAGCCGCGCCGGAATCACCCGGGTATTGTTGAACACCATCAAATCGCCCGGGCGCAAATGCTCGAGCAAATCAGTGAATTGACGGTGCGCCAGGGCGCCGCTGACCCCATCCAGGGTCAACAGGCGACTATTGCGACGCTCAGCCAAAGGGTGGCGAGCGATCAGCGAATCAGGGAGTTCGAAAGTAAAGTCAGCAACGCGCATGATGGGGTTCGTCTAGCAGGGGCCGGAAGTCTAGCCGAAATAGTGAAAATTCTCTATGTACCTGATTGACCGACGGTAATCTCATCTCTATACTTCGCCGCCATTGAGCCCTGATGGCGGAATTGGTAGACGCGGCGGATTCAAAATCCGTTTTCGCAAGAAGTGGGAGTTCGAGTCTCCCTCGGGGCACCAAAATTAAGAAAGGTCTTGCTTTGCAAGGCCTTTTTTTTCGTCTGCGATAAAGTGGGCGACACGCCGCCGACCCGCAGGAGCCGGCTTGCTGGAGATTCTTTTGATCTCCCCGCCCGCGGCCGGTACGACATTTCTCAAGGATTCATCTCATGGAACTGCTGCTGGAAACTGTTGCTTTGTTCTGTCTGAAGCTGGCTTATGAGACGGAGGGGTCGAGTCCGATTCTGCGGGATGATCCGATCATGAGCGATTACGAGCGGGAGGTATTTGGCTTGCTGGTGCGCCGGGGTGATGTCGAGAGTATTCAGCTTAGAGTGGCGCACTGCGCAGGTTTGGCGCTAGACGCTATAGGCGGGGCTGATACGCCGCTTGGGCGTGAACTGCAACGGTTGTCAGCTAATGTCAGCAATGCGCAGACAATGGAGCAGCTTGATACGCCGCTCACTGCACTAAAGGGATACTTGAAAGATATTCAGTGAATGATCGTGTTAGGCAAGCTTGTCACGCCTTTACACCCGCTGGTACTGGGTACGGCTTTGGCAGATATGGAAATAAATCTGTCCACTTTTCCATTGCGCCAGCAGACACAATGAAAGACTTTTCGGCATCACAAGGACGTATCAATGCGGCAAATCGCTCTCAGCAACAAGCCGATCAGAGGCGTTCCCCGCCGCCTTCGTGCTCTGGAACAATGGGCCTCCAGCTTTCGCGACGAGTTTTACCCGCGATCCGGGCGCATGGAGCGCTACACACATTGGAAGATCCCGGTGCACGCGGCCTTGGTTCAAGGCCCTCAAGCAAGAATCGAAGTTCAGGCCTTCTGCATTCAGCAACTGCTCGAAGCCGCTTGCCACCTGTCCAACGCTGCTGACCACTCACAGGGTTACTACCGGGTCGCTTGCCTGCTGGTGTGGCCATGGGTTCATCAGAGCGAGGTCACCCTCTTCTATGACCGGGACTATTATCTGGGTTTTCTCGGTGAGACTAACGCTCTCATGCCAGAGCGGATCAGTCATGCTCTTGCGTTGCACACACCAGCGAATTTCGTCGAGCACGGGCATGACGTAACTCAACCTGACGATGAGGTCGCAGTACAGTGGTGGTGCATCGGAGAACCGGCCTGACGGCTTTCGCGAGCAGGCTCGCTCCCACAGGGGTTTTGCGTGTTGATTGGAATTTTGGATTGGTCCTGAGGATTTCGGGCTGGCGATGCTCAGTTCAGGGCGAAGCTGAGAGTTGAGCCACGAAACTGGAATTCGAAACAAACCAGCAGACCCTACAAGGAAGTTCGAGCAATGAAACACGTGCTTATGGGCGTTCCGGAAGGCGAGGATTTCGCGTCCTATGAAAAGGAAATCCCGGTTTCTGTCGAGGATCTCAAGCCGATCCTGGGGTGGGCGAAGGACGATGACTGCGTCTATGACTATCGGCTTACAGCGGAACAAATCAACGCGATAGAACAGCTCTGCTCCCTAAAATTACCCACGGATCTGATGCTGTTTCTTACCGGTAATGCTTGCTATACATCACCCATCGACACGCCCTCAGGGCATTAGGCCAGTGAGTGAACGCCCCGCACCCCACTCATCTAGACTTAATGGATAGTCGTAGGCAGAACCGAACACGTCGCTTTGGTGCAGTTAAATCAAAGGCGGCGTGGCAATCTGCCTTTTATGCCCTTTAAGAGGTGCGGCGAAGACCGCACCGGGCACAACAAGATGCCCGCTCAGGGTGCCCTGGCCACCGGCCTGAAAATGCCACGATACCGTGACGTGGTGTGAGTGCCGCAGCCGACACTTTCGGACGACCGACAACCTTCTGGTTTGTCCGTGACCGTGAGGATTGCTGTATGCCTGATGAGATGTTGCACCTGCCTATGGTCAACAGCCTGCTGGAGCGCCACAAAGGCTCCCCCGGCGCACTGTTGCCCATCCTTCATGAGATTCAGGCGGGCATCGGTTATATCCCCGATGCTGCCGTCCCCGAGATTGCCCACGCCCTCAACCAGAGTCAGGCGGAGATTCGCGGGGTGATCAGTTTTTACCATGACTTCCGCACCGCGCCTCCGGCCCGGCATATCCTGCGTCTGTGCCGGGCTGAGTCCTGCAAGAGCCGTGGCGCCGAGCAGCTTGCCGCGCAGTTGCGCGAACGTCTGCAACTGGACGATCACGGCAGCAGCGCCGATGGCAGCATCAGTTTGCGTCCGGTGTATTGCCTCGGCGCTTGTGCCTGTTCCCCCGCTCTGGAATTAGATGGCCAGGTGCATGCGCGGCTTAGTGCCGAGCGTCTGGATGCGCTGCTCGATGCTTGTCGGGAGGACGCATGATGCCGCGCTTCTATCTGCCCGCTGATTCGCTGGCCCGTGCCGTGGGCGCTGATGAAGTGGCCTTGGCCCTCCAAAATGTGGATCTGCAACGCACCAGCTCTCGCGGCCTGTACTGGCTGGAACCGCTGCTGGAAGTGGAGACCCCGCAAGGCCGAATCGGCTTTGGCCCGTTGACCGCTGCCGATGTGCCGTCCGTGCTCGAGGCGCTGCAAGGCGAGCCCTCCGCTCATCCACTGGCCTTGGGTCTGGTGGAAGAGTTGCCTTATCTGAAGACTCAACAACGCCTGCTGTTCGCCCGCGCCGGTATTACCCGGCCGCTGTCCCTGGACGATTACCGAGCCCACGGCGGTTTCGAGGGCTTGAACCGGGCCGTCGCACTGGGCGGCGAGCAGACTGCTACAACGGTGTTCGATTCCGGTCTGCGTGGCCGTGGCGGCGCGGCTTTCCCGGCCGGAATCAAATGGCGCACGGTGCGCGCCACCCAGGCGGCGCAGAAATACATTGTGTGCAACGCCGACGAAGGCGATTCCGGCACCTTCGCCGACCGCATGTTGATGGAAGGCGACCCGTTCCTGTTGATCGAAGGCATGGCGATTGCCGGCATCACCGTCGGCGCCAACTACGGCTACATCTATGTGCGCTCGGAATATCCACAAGCCGTGGCGACACTGCGCGAGGCGCTGGACGTCGCCCGGTCCAACGGTTACCTCGGCGCCAATGTCGGCGGCAGCGGCCAGGCCTTCGATATGGAAGTGCGCGTCGGTGCCGGCGCTTACATCTGCGGTGAGGAAACCGCGCTGCTGGACTCTCTCGAAGGCAAGCGCGGGATCGTCCGCGCCAAGCCGCCGATCCCCGCGCTGCAAGGGCTGTTCGGTCTGCCGACGCTGGTGCACAACGTGCTGACGCTGGCCTCGGTGCCGCTGATTCTGGCCAAGGGCGCGCAGTTTTATCGCGATTACGGCATGGGCCGCTCCCTGGGCACCATGCCCTTCCAACTGGCGGGCAATATTCGTCACGGCGGTCTGGTGGAACGGGCCTTTGGCCTGACCCTGCGGGAGCTGGTGGAAGACTACGGCGGCGGTACCGCCAGTGGCCGGCCGCTGAAGGCCGCTCAGGTTGGCGGTCCGCTCGGCGCCTGGGTGCCACCGTCGCAGTTCGACACGCCGCTGGATTACGAGGCGTTCGCCGCCATCGGCGCCATGCTCGGTCACGGTGGTGTGGTGGTGGCTGACGACAGCCTGGACATGGCCCGCATGGCGCGCTTCGCCATGCAGTTCTGCGCCGAGGAATCCTGTGGCAAATGCACCCCCTGCCGCATCGGCTCGACCCGGGGCGTGGAGGTGATCGACCGTCTGCTGGCCGCGCCGGACCAGAGCGGCCGTGATGAGCAGGTGATCATCCTTAAGGACCTGTGCGACACCCTGCAATACGGTTCGCTCTGCGCATTGGGCGGCATGGTCTCCTTTCCGGTCGCCAGCGCCCTCAAGTACTTCCCCGCCGACTTCGGCCTGCAAGCCTCGGAGGCCGACCAATGATCACTCTCTTCGACCCGAAAACCGACATCGATCTCGGCACCCCGGCCCGCGACAGCCAGGTGCAAGTCACCCTGAACGTCGACGGCCGCAGCATCAGCGTGCCCGAAGGGACCTCAGTGATGCGCGCCGCCGCGCTGCTGGGCACCACCATTCCCAAACTCTGTGCCACCGACAGCCTGGAAGCCTTCGGTTCCTGCCGCATGTGCCTGGTGGAGATCGACGGCATGCGCGGCTACCCGGCGTCCTGCACCACGCCGGTCAGCGAAGGCATGAGCGTGCACACCCAGACGCCGAAGCTCGCGACCCTGCGCCGCAATGTCATGGAGCTGTACATTTCCGATCACCCGCTGGACTGCCTGACCTGCTCGGCCAACGGCAACTGCGAGCTGCAAACCGTCGCCGGCCAGGTCGGCCTGCGGGAGGTGCGTTACGGTTATGAAGGCGACAACCATCTGGCCGACGTGAAGGACACGTCCAACCCCTACTTCGACTTTGACCCGAGCAAGTGCATCGTCTGCAACCGCTGCGTGCGCGCCTGCGAAGAAACCCAGGGCACCTTTGCCCTGACCATTACCGGGCGCGGTTTCGAATCCCGGGTGGCGGCCGCCGGTGGCGAGAACTTCCTCGACTCGGAATGCGTGTCCTGCGGCGCCTGTGTGCAAGCCTGCCCCACCGCGACCTTGATGGAAAAAAGCGTGGTCGAACTGGGTCAGCCCGAACGTAGCGTGATCACCACCTGCGCCTATTGCGGCGTGGGCTGCTCGTTCCGCGCCGAGATGAAAGGCGACAAGCTGGTGCGCATGGTTCCCGACAAAAACGGTCACGCCAACCACGGCCACTCCTGCGTCAAGGGCCGCTTTGCCTGGGGTTACGCGACTCACCCGGATCGCATCACCAAGCCGATGATCCGCCAGCACATCAACGACCCTTGGCAGGAAGTCAGCTGGGATGAAGCGGTGACCTACGCCGCCAGCGAATTCCGCCGGCTACAGCAAACATACGGTCGCGACTCCATTGGTGGCATCACCTCCAGCCGCTGCACCAACGAAGAAACTTACCTGGTGCAAAAACTGGTGCGCGCCGCGTTCGGCAACAACAACGTCGACACCTGTGCGCGGGTCTGCCACTCGCCGACCGGCTATGGCCTGAAACAAACCCTTGGCGAGTCCGCTGGCACCCAGAGTTTCGACTCGGTGATGCAGGCCGACGTGATCCTGGTGATGGGCGCCAACCCCAGCGACGCCCACCCGGTGTTCGCCTCCCAGCTCAAGCGCCGCCTGCGTGAAGGCGCGCGGCTGATCGTCATCGACCCACGACGCATTGATCTGGTGGACTCGGTGCATGCCCGCGCCGAACTGCACCTGGCCCTGCGCCCGGGCACCAACGTCGCCATGCTCAATGCCCTGGCCCACGTCATCGTTACTGAAGGCCTGCTCGACCAGCCCTTTATCGACGCCCGTTGCGAGGGCAGCGATTTCGCCCGCTGGAGCGAACTCGTCAGCCGCGCGGAAAACTCGCCGGAAGCCCTTGGCCCGATCTGCGGCGTAGAACCTGCCGACATCCGTGCCGCCGCCCGTTTGTATGCCACCGGCGGCAACGCGGCGATTTATTACGGCCTGGGCGTCACCGAGCACAGCCAGGGCAGCACCGCGGTCATGGGCATCGCCAACCTGGCCATGGCCACTGGCAACATCGGCCGCGAAGGCGTGGGCGTGAACCCGCTGCGGGGGCAGAACAACGTTCAGGGCTCCTGCGACATGGGGTCCTTCCCTCACGAGCTGCCCGGTTACCGGCACATCTCCAACGAGGTGGTTCGGGCGCAGTTCGAACAGGCCTGGAACGTCACCCTGCAACCCGACCCGGGCCTGCGCATCCCCAACATGTTCGAGGCAGCCTTGGGCGGCAGTTTTAAGGGCCTGTATTGCCAGGGCGAAGACATCGCCCAAAGCGACCCCAATACCCAACACGTCACCGCGGCGCTGTCGGCCATGGAGTGCGTGGTGGTGCAGGACATTTTCCTCAACGAAACCGCCAAGTTCGCCCACGTGTTCCTGCCGGGCAGCTCATTCCTGGAAAAAGACGGCACCTTCACCAACGCCGAGCGGCGCATCTCCCGGGTGCGCAAGGTCATGGAGCCTCTGGGCGGCAAGGCCGACTGGGAAGGCACCGTGGCGCTAGCCAATGCCTTGGGCTACCCGATGAACTACAAGCACCCGTCGGAAATCATGGATGAAATCGCCAGCCTGACACCGACCTTCACCAACGTCAGCTACGCCGAACTGGAGCGTCACGGCAGCCTGCAATGGCCGTGCAACGCCGCGGCCCCGGACGGCACGCCGACCATGCACATCGAGGAGTTCGTGCGCGGCAAGGGGCGCTTCATGCTCACCGGCTACGTGCCCACCGAGGAAAAGGTCAACAATCGCTACCCTCTTCTGCTGACCACCGGGCGCATCCTCAGCCAGTACAACGTCGGCGCCCAGACCCGGCGTACCGACAACGTCGCCTGGCACGACGAAGACCGCCTGGAAATCCACCCGACCGACGCCGAGAGCCGTGGCATCAACGAAGGTGACTGGGTTGGCATCGGCAGCCGCGCCGGACAGACCGTACTGCGTGCGCGGGTCACCGAACGGGTCGCCCCAGGTGTGGTGTACACCACCTTCCACTTCCCTGAGTCGGGGGCCAACGTCATCACCACCGACAACTCCGACTGGGCCACCAACTGTCCGGAGTACAAAGTCACCGCCGTGGAAGTCAGCCGCGTCTACCACCCTTCCGAGTGGCAAAAACGCTACCAGGAATTCAGCGACAACCAACAACGCCTGCTCGACGAACGCCGTCAGGCGCGTGGCGCTAAAGCGGAGGTACGCCGATGAGCACTGCCAACCTGATCAAAATGGTCAACCAGATCGCCCAGTACTTCGCCAGTGAACCGGACCAGCAACTGGCCGTGCTCGGCGTGCGTAATCATCTGCAGATGTACTGGACGCCCGGCATGCGCAAGGAGTTACTGGCCTGGCAGACAGAGCATCAGGGGGCAGAGTTGCACCCTTTGGCGCAGGCGGCGGTCAGTGGGGCGGGCTGGGAGGCTTAGGTTCACACGCGATCCCTTGGGATTAGCCCCGAGCTTTTCGGGGCTTTCACTTGTGCAATGCTTGGCGGGTGGGCAGCCTGTTGTTGTTTGACTGTCGGATTCAAGCCAGTTGCAGTTCATTGACATCAGCTGCGTTATCATCCTGCGCTTCTCTGTTACAAGCACCCGGATGTCCATGTCTTTGCCACTGCCAGACGATCATCAATCCCTTCCCCCTGTCCTGGTCGGGCCGTTGTTGCGGCGGCTGGAGCCTACGCGTCTGGTGATGTGGCTGGTGGGGTCGCGGGCGCTGTCGCTGACGTTGCGTCTGCAAGATCGCGACGATATCCACCTCGACGCGAGTCAGTGCACGATCATTGCGGTGGGCACCCAGGCCTTTGTTCATTTGATCGATGTATCGCTGGACGCCACCCTGCCCTGCGACACGTTAATCGAATACGATCTGCTGATTGACGACGCTGGCACAGGCATCGCCGATTGGGCCCCGCACCTGCTGTACGGCGACGCCCGTTGTCCGAACTTCGTCCTGCGTAAACGGGTCGATCAGCTGCTGCATGGTTCTTGCCGCAAACCTCACCATCCGGCCCCGGACGGTTTGCTGTGTGTCGATCGTTTGCTGGAGGCCGAGCCGGATGCACACAAACGTCCGGCGCTGTTGATGATGAGCGGCGATCAGGTGTACGCCGACGATGTCGCAGGCCCCATGTTGCGAGCCATCCATGCCTTGATCGCGCGGCTGGGATTGTTCGGCGAATACCTCGAAGGTGCGGTGGTCAGCGACAGCGCCAAGCTCTACGAGGATCCCGCCAGCTACTACCATCGTGCGGATTTGTTACCGGCGCTGAAGAGCAACGAAACCCTGCGCGAGCGATTCTTCGGCGGGGTGCGTAAGCCGATTTTCACCAGCAGCAGTGCTGACAATCATCTGGTGACGTTCGCCGAGGTCATGGCCATGTACCTGCTGGTGTGGTCACCGACGCCCTGGACGTTGATCGCTCCAAAACCGCCAAAATTGATTCCCGAAAGACGCGAGCGTTATGCGCTGGAGCAAACGTGCATCGATGATTTCAAAGCGGGCCTGGGGGGTGTCGCCCGAGTGTTCGCCCATCTGCCGTGCCTGATGATTTTCGACGATCACGATATTACCGATGACTGGAATCTTTCCGCGCAATGGGAGGAAACGGCCTACGGTCATCCGTTCTCCAAGCGCATCATCGGCAACGCACTGATTGCATATATGGTGTGTCAGGGCTGGGGCAACAATCCGGATGCATTCGACGACGTGCTGGAAAAAACCCGTTTATTGAGTGCCACAGGGCAAGACGATTATCTCGACAGCGACGTGCAGGACGGTTTGATCGATGAGCTGCTGAGGTTTCAGAACTGGCACTACGTGCTGCCTACTAGCCCGGCCATTGTCGTGCTCGACACCCGCACCCGGCGCTGGCGCAGTGAGATGACCCTCAAGCAACCTTCGGGTTTGCTGGATTGGGAAGCGCTCAGCGAACTGCAACAGGAACTGCTCGATCACCCCTCGGCGATCATCGTTTCACCGGCACCGATCTTCGGCGTCAAACTGATCGAAACGATACAGCGGGTCTTCAGCTGGTGTGGTTATCCCCTGCTGGTGGACGCCGAAAACTGGATGGCCCATCGCGGCGCGGCGCAGGTCATCCTGAACATTTTCCGACACTCGCGCACACCCGGTAACTACGTGGTGCTGTCGGGCGATGTGCATTATTCCTTCGTTTACGAAGTATTGATCCGACACCGCAAGGCCGGCCCGCGAATCTGGCAGATCACCAGCAGCGGCATCAAAAACGAATTCCCGCCGGCCCTGCTCGAATGGTTCGACCGCCTCAATCGCTGGCTCTACTCGCCGCGCTCGCCACTCAACTGGCTGACTAAACGTCGACGCATGCGCATTGTTCCGCATGTCCCGGAACATGCTGAAGCGGGTGAACGGCTGTGGAATTCGGCGGGGATCGGGCAGGTGTTCTTTAATGAAAAAGGACAGCCGCAGGAAATTTATCAGCACAACTCAAACGGTTTGCCGAAGACGCGGATGGTTGCGCCTGACAACGAAGACTGAAATGGCGAGTCATCATGAACCTAACCCGAACCCTGATCATCGGCAATTCCGGCTCCGGCAAGAGTTGGCTGGCTAAACGATTGGCAGAACAACTTCAGGCTTCGAGGATCGATCTCGACCTGATTCACTGGTTGTCCGACGAACACAGCATCCCCCGCCCCCGTGCCAAGGCACTGGGAATGGCGCGGGTAGCAGCAGCTGAAGAGCGCTGGGTGATCGAGGGTGTTTACGGCTGGATCGTCAGCGAACTTATCCACCGCGCTACGACATTGATTTGGCTGTGTGTTGAAGACGAAAGCTGCGTGGCCAATGTTCGTCAGCGAGAAAACAAACAGGACGACGACACGTTGCTGATAGCGTTGCTGGAATGGGCCGGCAGTTACCGTACCCGCAAAGACTCCAGTGGATTTTCCGCGCACCAACGTCTGTTCGAAGGGTTCAGCGGTTCAAAAATCAAACTCAGGAATCGAACCGAAATCACGGCATTTGCGAACACCCTGCTACACGCCGACTAATCACACTGTTTCCCAAGGATGCATATGTTTGCACGGAGCAAGTCAGTCCCCGAATTAATGGTCACGGACATCAAGAAAAGCCTTCATTTCTGGACATCCCTGATCGGTTTTCAAATCGCCTATGAACGCCCCGAGGTCGGTTTTGCCTACCTCGATAAAAACGGCGTTCAAATCATGCTGGAGCAATACGACCCGGCCGAAGGCCAGTGGGTAACCGGCGCACTGCAAGCGCCGTTTGGTCGAGGCATAAACTTTCAAATCACGGTTGATGTCGTCGATCCCATACTCCAGCGCCTGGCCGACGTTGAATGGCCGTTGTTTCGTTCCTGCGCCGAAGCCTGGTATCGCGCGGAGGCGGTGGAAGTCGGCCAACGCGAATTTCTGGTGCAGGACCCGGACGGTTATCTGGTTCGATTGGTGGAAAGTTTGGGCGAGCGGCCGTATTCGCCCGTCAGCCACTGAGCCAAGAGATGGCTTGTTATTCGGATCGGGATTACATCGATCACGGAAACGTCTTTGGTAAGTCGATGGATACTGAGCGTCTGTCAAATGCGGAGAACACGATGCATACAGTCAAACACTCACATTGTCGCGAACACGCTGTACTGGCCAGGGCCGATCAAGCGCTGTACCCGAAGATCGCGGGCAAGAATGTGATTTCCGGATGAACAATGTCTTGCATGTCCGCGATGTACTGCCCTCGGAAGTAGAGTCCGTACGGCTTTTTCTGGGGCAGAACGGATGGGCTCACCGCACAGGCTCCGCTGAACATTTTGCGCAGTTGATCACTAACTCCCAACGCACCGCCCTTGCTGTGAAGAACTCCCGCATTGTCGGTTTTGCCCGAGGCATCACTGACGGCCTTTCAAACGGTTATCTGTCGATGGTCGTCGTCTGTGGGCAGCATCGACGTGAAGGTATCGGGCGTGCACTGGTTGAGCATGTCATGGGCGAGAACACCAACATTACCTGGGTTCTGCGAGCAGGCCGGGAAGGCGCTTCGGATTTCTTTTCAAGCCTGGGTTTTGAAACGTCGACCATTGCGATGGAGCGCCCACGTCGTAAGTAGCATACTCACCATTCACATCCCCGCCTTCACCAACACCGGTTTCTCCTGATACCGATTCGGATACAGCTGCTTCAACTGCGCGACCTTCGGTAGATCGTTGATCACGATATAGGGATAAGTCGGATGCTCGGTCAGAAAGTCCTGATGTTCCTCCTCCGCCGGGTAGAAACCGTTGTAGGTTTCCAGTTTGGTGACAATGGGCTTGTTGAACGAATGAGCGGCATCGAGCTGGGCGATGTAGGCCTGAGCGATACGTTGCTGTTCGCTGTTTCCCGGGAAAAGCGCCGAGCGATACTGAGTGCCGCTGTCAGGTCCCTGACGGTTGAGTTCGGTAGGGTTGTGAGCCACCGAGAAGTAGATTTGCAGCAAGGTGCCATAGCTGACCTGACGGGGGTCGAAGGTGACTTCGACGGATTCCGCATGACCCGTATCGCCCTCGCTGACCCGTTCGTACTGAGCGGTGTTGGCTGCACCGCCGGCGTAACCGGAGACAGCTTTCGTCACCCCTTTGACATGCTGGAACACGCCTTGGACACCCCAGAAGCAACCGCCGGCGAAGACTGCGGTTTCGCTGTGGGCCTGGGTGGTTTCGTCGAGGATGGGTGGAGGAATGATGACTGCGTCTTCGGCACTGAAAGAGACCGCTGAGCCGTGGCCGATGACGCCGGCAGCGGCCAGGCCCAACAGGGCGCGGCGCCAGGTGAATAGGGTTTTCATGAGGCTGACTCCTGAACAAATGGAATGACGATCAACCGAACGTAAACGCGAAAAGGTGTGCCCATGGATCAAGCCGACTGCGGCTCGAACGTCATCGCCAGGCCGTTCATGCAGTAACGCAAACCGGTGGGTTTGGGCCCGTCATCAAAGACATGGCCCAAATGACCGCCACAACGCCGACAGTGGACTTCTTCGCGCAGCACCCCGAAGGAGCGGTCCTGTCGAGTGGCCACGGCCTTGTCCAGCGGTGCCCAGAAACTTGGCCAGCCGGTGCGGCTGTCGAACTTGGTCGCGGAAGAAAACAACGGCAGTTCGCAACCGGCACAGGCAAAAATACCTTCACGGTGCTCGTTGTTCAGCGGGCTGCTGTAGGCCCTTTCGGTGCCCTCTTCGCGCAGGATTTCGTACTGTTCGGCGCTGAGCATGGCGCGCCATTCTCTGTCGCTGTGAGTCACCTCGAACACCTCCGTCGCACTGGCGTCACTGACCAGCGCAGAACTTGCGGAAAATTTTGGCAATACACCGATGACCAGGGCTGCAGCGCCTAGCCCGCCGCCTGCTACGAGAAACTGTCGCCGTGAAAACATGGTCGTCTCCGAAAAATCCAGGTGCCTGACATGGAACACAGCCTAGGCTTGGGTTGATCGCCAAATCCTCACGAGAAGTTAAACAATTCGTGATAACTCCGGCCCCGGAAAACCCGCACAATGCGCTCATTGCGCCGAAGGATTGAGCTTGATGGAACAGACCAAACGCGTCCTCGTGGTCGAGGACGACCTGCACATCGCCGACCTGATCTGCCTGCATCTACGCGATGAGCAGTTCGAGGTGGTGCACTGCGCCGATGGCGATGAAGGCATGCGACTGCTGCAGCAAGGAAGCTGGGACGCACTGATCCTCGACCTGATGCTGCCCGGCGTCGACGGCCTGGAAATCTGCCGCCGCGCCCGCGCCATGGCCCGCTACACACCGATCATCATTACCAGTGCACGATCCAGCGAAGTGCACCGGATTCTCGGGCTCGAACTCGGCGCCGATGATTACCTGGCCAAGCCCTTTTCCATGCTCGAACTGGTGGCCCGGGTCAAAGCGCTGTTGCGACGGGTCGACGCCATGGCCCGCAACCTGAAAATGGACGCCGGCAGCCTGATCATGGACGGCCTCTCCATCGACCCGATCACGCGCGATGTGTCCCTTGACGGGCGCCGTCTCGACCTCACGCCACGGGAGTTCGACCTGTTGTATTTCTTCGCCCGTCAGCCCGGCAAAGTGTTCTCGCGCATGGACCTGCTCAACACGGTCTGGGGCTACCGCCATGAAGGCTACGAGCACACGGTCAACACACACATCAACCGCCTGCGGGCAAAGATTGAAGCGGATCCGGCACAACCGGTGCGCATCCTCACGGTGTGGGGACGAGGCTACAAATTCGTGGCCAAGGAGGAGCAGCCGTGAGACTGACCCTGACTCAGCGCCTGTCTCTGGTTTTCGCCGTGTTGCTGCTGGTGTGTTGCGGCACGTCGGCATGGATGCAGGTGCGCGCCAACCAGATGCATGAGCTGGAAGTGGTGCAAGGGCTGTCACGGGATCTGGCCCAACACATCGCCCATGACACCGTATTGATGGACACCAAAGGCCTGATGCCCGACGCCGTGCGCGACCTGTTCAGCCAGTTGATGCTGGTCAACCCCAGTGTCGAGGTTTACCTGCTCGACACCGAGGGCAAGATTGTCGGCAGTGCTGCGCCCGAGGGTCGGATACGCCGGGAGCGGGTCGACCTGGCGCCGATCCAGCGCCTGCTCAAGGGCGATAACCTGCCGATTCTCGGCGACGATCCGCGCAGCGTCGATGGCCGCAAGGTGTTCAGCGCCGCGCCATTACAGGTCAACGGCAAACCGGCAGGCTATCTCTACGTGGTGCTGCTCAGTGAAGAACACGACCGCTTCGCCGAACGCGGCGCCACCAGCGCCGCCCTGAATACCGCACTGCTGTCCATCGGGCTGGTGGCGCTGCTGTGCCTGATTGCCGGTCTCACGGCATTTGCCCTCATCACCCGCCCTTTGCGCCGTTTGACCGAAACCGTCAGCCAGTTCGACATCGATGGCGCGCCGGTAACGCCACCTGCATCCGTCCCGCTGGAAAAAGCCGCCAGCCACGATGAAATTGCCATACTTGACGCCGCCTTCCGGCAGATGCAAGCGCGCCTCGGTGAGCAATGGCGTTCGTTGACCCGCCAGGATCAGGAACGCCGCGAACTGGTGGCAAACATCTCCCACGACCTGCGCACGCCTCTGGCCTCGCTGCACGGTTACCTGGAAACCTTGTCGCTCAAGGACGCCACGTTGTCCCCCACCGACCGCCGCCGTTATCTGGGCATCGCGCTCGATCAAAGCCGCAAGGTGGGTGGTCTGGCGCAATCGCTGCTGGAACTGGTGCGACTGGAACATGGCTTTGTGCAACCGGTGCTGGAGCGCTTCTCGCTGACCGATCTGGTGCAGGACATTTTCCAGAAATTCGAACTGACGGCCGAGGCGCGACAAGTCGAACTCAAGGCCACCTTCGCACCCAATGTTTCGGCCGCCTGCGCCGACCTTGGATTGATCGAGCGGGTGTTGACCAACCTGTTCGACAACGCCCTGCGTCATACCCCCCGAGGTGGAGAAATCGAGCTCAGCCTGCGCCCTCAAGGGCCTTTTATCGAAGTCACTGTCAGCGACACCGGCCCCGGCATTGCCGCCGAACTGCGCGAAGGTCTGTTCCTGCGCCCATTCAACATAGGCGGCGCACGGCGTGATGGCGGACTGGGGTTGCGGATCGTGCACCGGATCCTGCAATTACACGGCCGCGAGATCCAGCTGATTGATGTTCCCGGACGCGGCGCGACCTTCCGCTTTTCGTTGGCGGTGGATCAGCAAACGGCCGAGCAATGGGCGGTTCGGTCGATGAATCTGAATTCGATGGGGAATCCGTGACAACGCCGCCTCGGTCCAATAGATTAGACGGCCTGAAAAGGCCCTGTGCTTTCTCGCCTCAACCCAAGTTAAAAGAAGTAGTGAAATTTCAATGTCCGATTCCAATACCGCTGAATCCGTAGTCACCTTGTCGTCCAAAGCGGAATACGAAAACTCCATCAATCTTTCACAGCACGTGCCCCAGGCCAAGACCATCAGCGAGATGGTCCTGGACGCTTTCCAGTCCACCCGGGAAAGCGATCAGATCCGCGAGCTGCGCGCCGCGATTCGCCAGGCTCACGACCGCTTCGACGACGATAAAGCCTACGAATTGATGGGCGAACTCAAGCAACTCAAGGACGCTGAGACTGCCGACATTGCGGCCCTGGAAGACTTGAGCAGCAAATTCCCGATCAGCCGGATTCTCTCCAGTTTCAAGGACGATCCGGCGTTTCAGGAATTGGTCTACGGCCTCGCACTGAAGGTGCTGAACCAGACCCACCAAGCCATCAGCAACCCGACCAGTAGCAAGAGCAAGGCTGCTCGCGCCAAGAAAGATGTCGAAGTGTTCACCATCAGCAAAGATGGCATCAGCGTCACGCTACCGCTGCGCACCCCGCGCTCGCGACTGAACGTTGACCGTGAAGCGTTGGAGTTCCTGGGCTTCACCTTCGTCGGCGAAGGCGAAGAAGCGGAGTTGGAAAGCGAGACGTTCCTGGACAATGCCGGGGCCGAACAAGCGGTTAACCGCAAGAACATCATCACCGCGCTTCAGCAGCAAACCGCGTTCGATGGCTACAGCATCGCCGCGCAGTAACACACGCCATCGATGACTGAAAAGCCCCGCACTGAGATTCAGCGTGGGGCTTTCTATTACCTGCAGGTTCATCGTTAGAGCGTTGATGGCCGTATCGCCACGATCATGTCAACTTCAATGGCTGCGTCTTTCGGCAGTTGATAAACGCCGATCGTGGTTCGTGTATGTTTACCGGCATCGCCCAGTACATGACTGAAAACGTCCGACGCACCGTTGGCCACTTCGCTCAAATCGACAAAATCCGCGGTGGACTTTACGTAAACCGTGACGCGCAATAGCAACTTGATCTTGTCCAGCGAACCGATGGAATCAACAATCAATGCCAGACCGCGCAGCGCACTGATGCGGGCAGCGCTTTGTGCGTCCGCCAGCGTCAGATCCAGGCCTACCCTGCCCTGATACTGAACTTCACCATTCATCCGCGGCACGAGACCGCTGATGTAAAGTTCATCGTGATGCCGCACCAACGGCGCGTAATGCCCGCCGGCCGTATTCTCGCCGTAGATATCGTAGCCGAACTCTTTTGCCAGCGCGATGAATCGTTCATCGCAGGTCATGTGTTCAGTCATCTCTCCTCCCCGATCAAATTGGATCCGTTTTTTTGACAGATTAGCCCAAAGATCTCGACTCGGGGGCTCGCCTATGAAAATCAACTTGGATCAAATTGATGCCCCTTAGATTCGAAAACGATTGAACTGACGAGCGAACACCTGAATGCCGGTTTTTAGGTCTTGGGGGTTGGTCATTGGGCAACTCCGGTGGTTGGACGGAGGTGGGTTGTTACCTGTGGAACAGAGGTGCAAGTTTCGAACGTATCGATTGCGTACATTTTGAGAACTCCTTTTAGTAGCGATTTTGCGACCGGACTCTGGTTCAGCAGATCGTCGATCAGTTATCGGAGGCGATCAGCCACGGAGGCCTGCCTCACGGCTCCCGGCTGCCGCCGATTCGCGAACTCTCCGAGTTGATGAACGCGGGCAAATCAACGGTGGTGGATGCTCTGGACCGCTTGCGGGCCAAGGGTTTGGTGGTTTCACGCCAAGGGTCGGGGCATTACGTGCACCGTTCCAGCACCACGATCAAGACCGATGCCGGCCTGGACCTGCAACTTCAAGGCACGCTCAGCGTGGTCCGCCGCGCGGTGCTGCTGGACAATGGCGCGTTGCGCCCTGGCGCCGGTTTTCTGCCGTCCTCGTGGCTGCCGGCTGAAGAGTTGCTTAAAGCCGTGCGCGGCACGTTGCGCGCAACCTCCCTGCGCATGGGCGAATACGGCGTCGCTGGCGGTTACCTGCCGCTGCGCGAGGCGTTGCGAGTCAAGCTGTCGGCCTTGGGCATCGAAGTGCCGGTGGACAAGATCATCACCACGGCCAACACCGTGCAGGCCATCGACAGCCACTTCCTGCGCAGGCATTACTGGTCAGCGACTTCGGCCCGTTGCTTTTCCTCTTCCTGATCCCTAAGCAAGGACTTCGTGACTTGCTCGATCAGTGTTAATTCAAACACCGAGAGAAAGCCTGATTGCCGAGTAATGTTCATTTCTGGGTCGGAGTATGCAGCGATGAAAGGCTTAGAGAGCATCTGCCACCCGCGCGGTTGAGTTCACTGGCAGCTAGCCACTTGGTCGCCGATCGATGAGGAAATCCACCAAAGTCTTTACCCTTCGGATCGGCGTGCCAACGGTAGTGACCTAAGAAGCGACTAAATCTTGTGATGGATCTCCAGCATCCTGAACGTCACTTTTGCGCCCTCGGTGGGATAGCCGGTGTTGTCCTGCACATACGCACCCGCTTTGAAATACAGGGGTTTGGTCTTCCAACTCGGGTCGATGGTGGTTCTCCAGTTGTATCCTGCTGCGCTGATGCCCAGCGCACCCTTCGGGCTGAGGTGGATCTGGTAGGAAAAGTTGCTGTTGAGCGGCACACCCGTCGCAATGGTAATGACCTGGCCCTCTTCATCGTCGGGACGCATGCGCACCTTGGCGACAATGTTTCCCGTCGAAGCCGACGTTTTGTATTGGTATTCCAGCTTGACCATGGGGCTGTTGCTGTCCTTGTTGTGGATCTGGCCAATCACGATCTTGCCGGTACTGGGCACTTGATTGACGGCCAGGCTCGCCCGCAGGGTGTTATCCGCCGCTGAATACTGCCAGTTGCGCAGCCTTCCATCGCTATAGGTTTCCCGCAACTCGCTACGCGGGTAAACAGCGTTGGCCGTCCTGGAACCGGTCACGGGTGCCCAGAAGGAAAGGGTAGCGGCGTCAGAACTGAAATGCTGGTCCTTGAACCCTTGCGCCAGTCGAGGCGTTTCTATGGTGGCCGGTGGACTGCCTTCAGGGATGCTTAAATTCCAGGTGGTGAGGTCGATCATGTCTAGGATCCTATAGGCGGGAAATGTAGCGGCCACAGTTGCGCTCGAACCCGCGCTATTGAACTGTGTCAATTGGGCTTGCTGATTGGGAAATCCGTATGTCGGTAGATTGACGTCAAATGTTCGTCGATGAAGTAATTGCAGGCTTTGTGCCCGCGAGATTACCGTTAGTCGGGTATTTTTGGAGTGACGGAACTTTTGCGGGATTGCTTTTACTGATCTGGAAATCCGGATGTTGGGGAAACAACTGGACAGGTGCACGCTTGCGTCGGATGGCTGGCCACAGTTTTTCGCGCCATTACCAACAGTGGCGGGAGTGAGCAGTCTTCGAGGAAATTAATGCGTATGGAGCGAGTGACGCTTCATGCCTGAAAGGGGATTTGGTTTTATCCGCGGCAACGATGGTCGCAACTACTTCGTGCACAAAAAAAGTGTCGCCGGAGGTGAGCTTGTGGATGGCCAGCAGGTAGAGTTCGACGGAATGCCTGGGCCGAAAGGCTACAAGGCGGTAAGTGTGATTCCCGGTGATTTGCCGCTCGAGCCTGACAGGCCTACAACGTTGAACGCCACTGCGGCGCCGGCAGCAGAGGCAATCAAGCTGATACCTCCAGGCGCGCTGGAGCACCTGTTAAAACTGGCCTTCAGCTGGTCGCTCACCCTGTTGAAAATTCTCGGGGTGATCATTCTGCTAAACCCTGACTGTCAATCCTCTCTTCCCCACGATCCGTGAAGAACCATAAAAAACCCCGCTCTTCTCTCGAAGGCGGGGCTTTTTTACAGCCTCTGAATCTTAAGGCGCGTACGTCAGCAACAGCTCACTCGGCACTTTAAAGTCCAGCGACATCATCACGCTCAACGCGGTAATGGTGAAGATCGAGAACACGAACAGCTTGCGTGCCCAGACCGTGTCATCCACTGCCTTGTAACCGGTCCAGGCCATGTACAACCAGTACATGCCCATGGCCGCGGCGACGGCGAGGTAGCTCATGCCGGCGTAGCCGCTGAAGGTCAGCATCAAGGTCGCCACGAGGAACGCCAGGATGTAGAGCAGGATGTGCTTCTTGGCCACTTGAATGCCGCGCTTCACTGGCAACACCGGAATCGATGCGGCCCGGTAATCGTTGAAGCGGAAGATCGCGATGGCGTAGGAATGCGGCATCTGCCACAGGCTGAACATCACCAGTAACGTCAGTGCGGCCATGTCGAAGCTGTTCGTCACAGCCACGTAGCCAATCACCGGCGGCATGGCGCCCGACAGACTGCCCACCAGCGTGCCGTGAACCGACTTGCGCTTGAGGTACAGGCTGTAGAAGCCGACGTAGATGACAAAGCCGATCACCGCGAACAAAGCGGCCAACGGGTTGGCCACTTTGTACAACAGTACAACGCCGAGAACACCCAGGACGGTCGCAAAAGCCAGGGCCAGTTTCAGGGAGATCAAGCCCTGAACCAGCGCCCGGTTCTTGGTGCGTTCCATCTTCAGGTCGATGTCGCGGTCGATGCAGTTGTTGAACACGCAACCGGAAGCCACCACCAGCGACGTGCCAATCATGGCGGCCAGGAAAATGGCCAGATCGACATGCCCTTTCGAAGCCAGGAAAAATCCGCCTGCCACTGAAAGCACGTTACCGAAAATGATCCCCGGTTTGGTGATTTGGATAAAGTGCTTAAAGGACATCCGGGGTTTCCTCAGTGCGCCATCATGTTGGAGTGGATGCTGAACATGATCCACAGCGACAGGCCTACCAACAGAACGATTACCAGGGCTGCGAAGACAAACGCGATCACGTTGTTACGCTGAGCAGCCGAGCGGTCCAGGTGGAGGAAGTACACCAGGTGCACCAGCACCTGGATCACTGCGAAGGCCAGTACGATCCACAGGGTCATGGCTTTTGGCAGCGATGGGTACATCACCAGGCCGAAAGGAATGACGGTCAGGATCACCGACAGGATGAAGCCGATGGCGTAGGACTTGACGCTGCCGTGGCCGGCGTCGTGGCCATCGTGTGAGTGAGCTGCGTTAGCCATTTACAGAGTCCCCATCAGATAAACAACGGTGAATACGCAGATCCACACTACGTCCAGGAAGTGCCAGAACAGGCTCAGGCAGCTCAGACGGGTCTTGTTGGTCGCCGTCAGGCCGTTTTTCTGCACCTGATACATCATGATCGCCATCCAGATCAGACCGCTGGTCACGTGCAGACCGTGGGTGCCGACCAGGGTGAAGAACCCGGACAGGAAGCCGCTGCGGCTAGGGCCGAAGCCTTCGGCGATCAGGACGTGGAACTCATTGATCTCCATGGCGATGAAGCCGGCGCCGAGCAGGAAGGTCATGCCCAGCCAGCCCAGTACCTGGTTCTTCTTGCCCTTGAACAACGCCAGCATGGCGAAGCCGTAGGTGATCGAACTGAACAGCAGCAGAGCGGTTTCGCCCAGTACGTATGGCAGCTCGAAGATGTCGGCGCCCGATGGGCCGCCCGCTACGTTGTTAACCAGTACCGCGTACACCGCGAAGATCGACGCAAACAAAATGCAGTCGGTCATCAGGTAGAGCCAGAAACCGAATACGGTCATCTCGCCCGAGTCGTGGTGATGGTCATCGTGCCCATGTCCATCGACATGGGTGTGTCCAGCATTGGTCACTAAGTTCGACATGGTTTAAGCCTGTTCCAACGAGGTTTCAACACGGGTGGCGGTGGCTGGTACTTTCCCGGCCGCTACCAGACGTTTGTGCTGCTCGGCTTCGATGCGCTCGATGACATCCACCGGCACCATGTAGCCCTGATCGTCACGGGCAGCATGGAGGGTGAAATACACCACGGTGCCGACCAGACCGACGATGGCCAACCACCAGATGTGCCAGATCATCGCGAAACCGAACACGGTCAGCAGAGCGCCCATGACCACACCGGTCGCGGTGTTGTTTGGCATGTGGATCGGCTCATAACGGGCCGGAGCCTGGTACGCGGTACCGTCTTCCTTGGCTTCGGTGAACGGGTCGATGACTTCGGCTTTCGGCAGCACGGCGAAGTTGTAGAACGGTGGTGGCGACGAAGTCGACCATTCCAGCGTGTGGGCATTCCACGGGTCGCCGTGTTCGCACATGTTCTCTGGCAGCTTGCGATCACGCACGCTGACATAGAGCTGGATCAGCTGGCAGGCAATACCGATGGCGATCAGTACCGCCCCGAACAACGCAACGTACAGATAAGGCACCCACTCAGGGTTGGTGGAGCTGTTCAGACGACGGGTCATGCCCATGAAGCCCAGTACATAGAGCGGCATGAAGGCGACGAAAAAGCCGGTGATCCAGAACCAGAACGCGGCCTTGCCCCAACCTTCGTGCAGCTTGAAGCCGAACGCTTTCGGGAAGTAGAAGCTGAAGCCTGCGATGTAACCGAATACCGCGCCGCCGATGATCACGTTGTGGAAGTGCGCGATCACGAACAGGCTGTTGTGCAGAACGAAGTCAGCACCCGGAATGGCCAGCAGTACGCCGGTCATGCCGCCGATGGCGAAGGTCACCATGAAGCCCAGGGTCCAGAGAACCTGGCTGGTGAAACGCAGACGCCCCTGGTAAATGGTGAACAACCAGTTGAATAGCTTCACCCCCGTCGGAATAGAAATCAGCATCGTCGCCAGACCGAAGAAGGCGTTGACGCTGGCCCCCGAACCCATGGTGAAGAAGTGGTGCAGCCAGACCATGAAGCCCAGGATCGAGATCGCGCCACTGGCGTAGATCATCGAGTGGTGGCCGAACAGTTTCTTGCCGGAGAAGGTCGAGATGACTTCGGAGAAGATCCCGAACGCCGGCAGAATCAGGATGTACACCTCGGGGTGACCCCAGGCCCAGAACAGGTTGACGTACATCATCGGATTGCCACCAAGTTCATTGGTGAAAATGTGGAAATCCATGTAACGGTCAAGCGTCAGCAAAGCCAGGGTAGCGGTCAGGATCGGGAACGAAGCGACGATCAAAACGTTGGCCCAGGTGCAGGTCCAGGTGAAGATCGGCATGTCCATCAGCTTCATGCCAGGGGTACGCATCTTCAGCACGGTGGCCAGGAAGTTGACCCCCGTCAGCGTCGTACCTAGCCCGGATAGCTGTAGCGCCCAGATGTAGTAATCCATCCCCACGCCCGGACTGTATTGCAGGCCCGACAGCGGCGGATAGGCAACCCAGCCGGTCTTGGCGAATTCGCCAACGCCCAGGGACAGGTTGATCAGCACCACGCCGGAAACCAGCAGCCAGAAACTCAGGGAGTTCAGGAACGGGTAGGCAACGTCACGCGCACCGATCTGCAACGGCACCGCAAGGTTCATCAGGCCGGTGAAGAAAGGCATCGCCATGAAGATGATCATGATCACACCGTGAGCGGTGAAGATCTGGTCATAGTGTTCAGGCGGCAGGTAGCCAGGCGAACCCTCGGTGGCCATGGCCAACTGGGTACGCATCATGATGGCGTCGGCAAAACCACGCAGCAGCATGACCATGGCCACGATGATGTACATCACGCCGATTTTCTTGTGGTCGACCGACGTCAGCCACTCGGTCCACAAATAGGTCCACTTCTTGAAATAAGTGATACCCGCGAACAGTGCCAGACCGCCGAGCGCGATCATGGCGATGGTTATCATCACGATCGGTTCGTGGAACGGGACCGCTTCCCAACTTAATTTACCAAACATCGTTTACTCCTCTGCCCCGGCGGCTGAATGCGAACTCATGTCCATCCCTTCCATATGGGCCACTTCTTTCTCTTTCTTCTCGTGGTGCGGCTTGCCCGGCTTCATCCCTTCGTACTTGTCGACGATGATCTGGAACAGGTTTGGCGTGACCGAGGAGTAGAGCTCGACTGGGTTGTTCTGGCTTGGCTTGGTAAGGGCTTCGTATTCAGCTTTTTCCAGCTGTTTAGGTGCCTTTTTGACGTCGCTTACCCAGGCGTCGAAATTCTCCTGAGAAGTTGAGATCGCTTTGAATTTCATGCCGGTGAAACCTGCGCCGCTGTAGTTGGCAGAGATGCCTTCCATTTCAGCGTCACGGTTGGCAATCAGGTGCAACTTGGTCTGCATGCCGGCCATCGCGTAGATCTGGCCGCCCAGGCCCGGAATGAAGAACGAGTTCATTACCGAGTCCGACGTCACCTTGAAGTTGACCGGGGTATTCGTCGGGAACACGATCTTGTTGACCGTGGCGATGCCCTGCTCCGGATAGATGAACACCCACTTCCAGTCCAGCGAGACCACTTCGATGGTGATCGGCTTGACGTCGGATTCCAGCGGCTTGTAAGGGTCCAGAGCGTGGGTCGACACGTAGGTGACGTAACCCAGAGCAATGATGATCAGCACTGGAACAGCCCACACCGCGATTTCGATCTTGGTGGAGTGCGACCACTTCGGCGTGTACACGGCGTTAGTGTTGGTCGCGCGGTATTTCCAGGCGAACAGGAAGGTCATGACGATGACCGGGACCACGACCAACAGCATCAGCAGCGTTGCGGTGATGATCAGGTTTCGCTGCTCAAGGCCAACCTGGCCCGTTGGATTGAGCAAGGTCATGTTGCAGCCTGACAGCAGCAACGTGCCAATCAGCGGCAATAAGCCTAGTAGCCTGGGGTACCTGTTTTTACTCATCTCACGACCTCTAAAGCAGCTTGCGCAATGCAGTTGGGTTTTGATCGCCAACACTTCACCCTGCCAAGGGTTGGCATTTTTCTTGGATTGAATAAGTGGCTGCCCGTCGCGCGTCAGACGCTGTTCGACAAATCCTGGGCCAGCGTTGAGTTCTTATTCGAATACGTGGTCAAAGGCCTTGTTACAGACCAATTCCATTTGGTGCGGATAATTGGAAGGCACCGACACCTGGGAGTCGCATGAAGCCCATTGGCCTCTCGACGCCCTATTCCTGCTCAGGGATGAGCAGTGCCGGGAATTCAGTGCGGGCGATTGTAGATATGTAACGTTTTATAAACCATGTCTCATCCCGAAATAATTTTTATCCATTCCAGCAACAATCAATAACGGTATTTGCAAAAGTGCGCCATGGTATCGAAATTGATTCTCAACAAAAACACCAAAATTTGTAGGTCTACCTCAGGCAGTTCAGACAGTATCGAAGGCTCTGCTTCCTTCCTCGACCCCGCCCAAGCCCCTATGTGACAAGGGCTCTGGCTATTCGCCAAGGCCTGTTAAAACTGTCTGTTGTGGATTTTTCAGGTAGAAGTCGCCCGACGCTGAAAAAGGCCAATTTTGTTGCGTGACACGCTACCAATTCGGCGGACCGAAATGCCTTGCGATACTCCTGCTGTGACAACATGTCGCACATATGTCGCACCCAGACTTGTCGCGCATCAAGGTCATTTTGCCTGAGCCCTAAAATGCAAAACGCCCCGGCCCTCTCAATGAGGACCGGAGCGTTTTTTTATGTGACGCAGCGACGCGGCGGATGGCCTCAGCGCAGCGCTTTGCGGTTACGCGAAGTGAGCAGCGGCACCAGCACCACGACCAGCACAAAGGCCAGCAGCGCCCATTGAGCGAGGGACAGACCGAGGATCGGCGGGTACGGCGTGGAGCAGAAGCCGTCGACCTGGAAGCCCAGCGGGAAGATCTTCGCCAGTGGCAGGCCGTCGACAATCGGTTGCAGCACATCGATGCCGCAGCTGACCGCCGGGTAGAACTGGGTATAGACGTGATGCCCGGCCACCCCGACGCCTGCCAGGGCGCAGATCACCACCAGGGTTTCAAATACCGTGATGCTGCGACGGGTGCGCGTGGCCGCGCCGATGAACGCGAAGAGCGCGATCAGCAGCAACGCATAACGTTGCAGGATGCACAGCGGGCATGGCGCCTCGCCCAGAACAATTTGCATGTACAGCGCGCCGCCGATCAGCGCCAGGCAGATGATGCCCAGCAACACCAGATAGCGCCGTTCACGGCCCAACCGCATTGTTTCCTCGCTCATTGCGTTTCCCTTCTGAATATCGATTGCCCCAAGTCTACACGCTGGCCCTGACCTTTGAGAGTCCGGCGCGCACAGCTGGGTAGGGGAATAGACGACGAGCCGGTTAAGAAGGGATTAACTTTGAAGCATTTTTCAACAATCGGAACCGCGCGGGGACTTTCGTGAAAAAGCCCCCGCTGGCGATTGATCAGTCGCCGTAGATATCAGACTTGAAGTACTTTTCTGAAATCTGCTGGTATTCGCCACTGGCACGAATGCCATCGATGGCAGTGTTCAGTTCGGAGACCAATTCAATGTTGCCCTTGCGCACCGCAATCCCGGCGCCCTCGCCCACGTATTTCGGATCTTTGAGCTCCGGCCCGACAAACGCATAACCTTTGCCACGGGGCAGCGTCAGGAAGTCATTCAGTGGAATGGTGTCGGCAAAAATGGCATTGAGGCGGCCGGCGGCCAGATCCATGTAAATCTCTTCGTTGTTGCCGTAACGCTTGACGTTGATACCCTTCGGTTCAAAAACCTCGGTGGCGTAACGGTCCGTGGTGGTTGCTCGCTGCACGCCGACAGTCTTGCCCTTGAGGCTCGCGTACTGGTCATCCACGACCGCGCCGTCCTTCATCACCAGACGCGATGAGGTGAAGTAGTACTTGTGGGTGAAATCTACCGACTTCTTACGGTCTTCGTTGATGGTCATGGACGACAGCGCCATGTCGATTTTCTTCACTTTAAGGGAAGGAATCAGACCGTCGAACTCACCTTCGACCCATACGCACTTGACCTTCATCTGCGCGCACAGGGCATTGCCGATGTCGTAGTCGAAACCGACAATCTCGCCTTTGTCGGTTTTGGACGCGAACGGTGGATAAGCTGCTTCGATGCCGATGCGCAGGGTTTTATCGGCGGCGAACAAGGAGCTGCACGCCAACAGGCTCAGAGCCAGACCGGTAATGAGGGGGAGTTTCTTCATGTTCGTTCTCTCGCGGGTTGTTGTTGGTTTGGCAAGACAAAAGAAAAAACTAAAAAGGGGGGAAGGCTTTTTTGTACATATAATTCCATACTGGACTTTTATGTACAGATCGTCAATCGGGGGAACTGGAGATGTGCTGGCCGGTGGTCGGGAGGAGATCGGGTGTTGCGAAGGCGTATTTGCAGGCGTCAAAAGAACTTACTGCTTCCAGCGATCCGCCGCAGCATGATCGCTGTCACGCCCTTCAACCCAACGTGCCCCATCACGGGTGTTTTCTTTCTTCCAGAACGGTGCGCGGGTTTTCAGGTAGTCCATGACAAAGGCGCAGGCATCGAACGCGGCCTGGCGATGGGCGCTGGCAGCGCCGACGAAGACGATCGGTTCACCCGGTTCCAGCGCGCCGATGCGATGCAACACTTCAAGTTTGAGCAGTGGCCAGCGCTGCTCAGCCTCTGTGGCGATCTTGCCGAGGGCCTTTTCGGTCATGCCCGGGTAGTGCTCCAGGAACATCCCGGCGACGTCGAGCCCGTCATTGAAGTCGCGAACATAGCCGACAAAACTCACCACCGCACCGACGCCGACATTGGCGGCGTGCATGGCGTTGACTTCAGCACCCGGATCGAACGCCGTGGACTGCACGCGAATCGCCATGGTTCAGCCTCCGGTCACGGTCGGAAAAAATGCCACTTCATCGCCATCGCCCACCGGCTCATCGAGCTGGCACAAGTCTTCGTTGCGGGCACACATCAGGTTCTGCTCGCTCAGCACCTCGGCACCGTCACGCTGGGCCAGCAGTGCACGCACATCGTCGACCGTGGCGAAATCACCTTCAACCTTGACCGAGTCCACGCCGAGTGCTTCACGGTAACGGGCAAAAAACTTCACGGTGACGTTCATGGCTGATCCGCCTGGTAATGGCCGCTCTTGCCACCGAGTTTCTCCAGCAACCGCACGCTTTCGATGGTCATGCCGCGATCCACGGCCTTGCACATGTCATAGATAGTCAGCGCCGCGACGCTGGCGGCGGTCAGGGCTTCCATCTCTACGCCGGTCTGCCCGGACAACTTGCAGCGCGCGACGATGCGCA
The DNA here is from genome assembly GCF_054898115.1 of Pseudomonas sp. MDT1-16. Taxonomy (NCBI): domain Bacteria; kingdom Pseudomonadati; phylum Pseudomonadota; class Gammaproteobacteria; order Pseudomonadales; family Pseudomonadaceae; genus Pseudomonas; species Pseudomonas sp. MDT1-16. The sequence goes on along the minus strand of NZ_CM142717.1, from coordinate 1,370,488 downwards.
CGGTGTCGTCGCCTTCGGCACTGAGCTCGACCTTGACGCCGGTGAGCAGCAGCGGATGGCACAGAGGGATCAGATCGCTGGTTTTCTTCGCCGCCTGAATACCGGCGATACGCGCCACGGCGAACACATCACCCTTGGGGTGACCGCCGCTGACGATCATCTGCAGGGTTTCGGGCAGCATGCGCACCAGCGCTTGGGCCGTCGCTTCACGGAACGTTACGGCTTTTTCAGTGACGTCGACCATATTGGCGCGACCTTGGGAATCGAGATGAGTCAGCACAGGGATACTCCTGATCAGGAGCCCCGATTGTAAACCTGTGGGTCAAATTTCGGCCATAAAAAAACCGGGCGGCCTGCGCAGGCCGCCCGGCTCTGTTGAGGAAGTTACAAATGCGTTTCGGCGTATTCGGCCAGTATCGAACGTGGCACCCCTTGCAGGGTGATGTGCACCCCGTTGGGGAAATCCTTGAAGCGCTCTGTCAGGTACGTCAGCCCGGAGCTGGTCGCGGACAGGTAAGGCGTGTCGATCTGTGCCAGGTTGCCCAGACACACCACTTTGGAGCCGGCACCAGCACGGGTGATGATGGTTTTCGTCTGGTGCGGCGTGAGCTTCTGGCATTCGTCGATCGGGATTCTTCTCCTCTTCTTGGCCAATATTTTTCTGGTATTGGTTGAACTCCCAACGAGGCCATTACGTAACTAAATGCTACCAATTAAGACCTTCTCAGAATACATCGGAGCAAGTGCGGTTGAAGTGTATATCCGCAATAAGCTGATTACCTTAAAAAAATTGCTTTAAGTAGGAGTTTGGCGTAGGACGTTTAAACCCACCAAACACGAACCCTCCTACAAGTCGCGTTATTGACTACCAATTACAAGGCGAATAGCTTCGCAAATGAAGTCAAATGACTTCAACCCAAAAAAACTAAGAGGTTCTTATTATGCGCAAAGCAAATCTGCAAACTCGACTAACTGCTCTTTCCAACAACGCTTACAACATTCTAATTACGCCTGCGAAACTGAAATCAAAACTGGTCAATTAATTTCGGCCAATGCCGAGGGAGCCACCACACTCTCTCGGCACAACTTTCGCGGAGAATGTGAAGATTCCACCCTGCACAAATGATACCGGTGTCGGTATCGGGGCGTCTGCCATTGCGCAAAATTTATTAACTGGCAAATCCAAACTTGAATGGTCCGTTTATTCAGGACAACCTTTTATTTTCAATCACGCAAAGAAATTCTTATTTTCGTCAAGTCCATTGGTACTTGAACGCGTGTGCAAAGCGCTTCTTGCCGGAGAGATTATTTGTTGGGTTCAGGGAAATTGCGAAATAGGACCTAGGGCCCTGGGTAATAGATCAATAATAGCGGCACCATTTTCTGTGAACACCACTGAAAAACTAAACTCCATAAAAAAAAGAGAGCACTATCGTCCAGTAGCTCCTATCTGCATAGAGGAGGATGCTAAGCTTTACTTTGAGAACTGTACTCAAAGTAAATTCATGCTGTCGTTTTATCATGTAATTGACAAACGACTCAAAGCAATTACTCACATTGATGGAACAGCAAGAGTTCAAACCATCAGCCGTCAAGACAACATTAAAATGTATGAGCTATTGTTGGAATTCAAAAAGCAGGCAGGGGTCAGCGTTCTTTGTAACACCTCATTAAACTTTAAAGGAAAAGGATTTATAAACACACTTTCAGATCTTGAGTTATTTTGCTCAACCAATAATATATCCACATTTGTTGTAGATAACGTAATGTATAACACCAAGGGGATAGAACAGTGAGTTTCCCCCAGGTAAACGGGTACGGCTATTTATGTGGAGTACGATTTAGTAGCTCTGTAACACTTTGGGTAGACTTCATTTTAATTTTTACTGTACTTACATTTGCATATGACGCTTCGCCACAAACTTTGGGATATGCAGCGGCACTGTATGGATTACCAACACTTTTCTTGGGACCATTAATCGGTGCTTTAGCAGACCACAGTAGCCCAGTAAAATTTTTATTAATAAGCTTCACCTTTAGATTTATCATTGCCTGCCTTTTATTTGGAGCGAACTCTGAATCTATTTTCTTAACATTAGTCTGCCTTAAGGGAATGTCGAACCTTGGCTCTGGTGCGGCAGAAATAATCTTGACGAGAAAACTGCTTACAAATAAAGATCTGGTCAGTAATATTTCACTGTTCACGGTAATGGATCAATTTATTAAGGTCTGTTCACCTTTAATAGCGGGTGTTATTGCAAGCATGTCAGACAAGGCTTACGGCTTTTTTATTTCTGCACTTTTTTCACTGCTAGGGATATTTTGTGTGATTTTGCTTTCCATGAGTAACCGGCAGAAGAAGATACACGAACCTGAGAAACGATCCTTTGGGAGTTTAAAAGCCCTGCAAGTATTATTAAGCACCGGCCCATCCACACAACTATTTTTTATCTGTGCTTTGATCCAAACTGCCGTACTGGGATGCTATGATTCGCTACTCAGTCTACATATAAAAAACATAGGGCTCGATGCATACGCATTTGGAGTCATCGTTAGCTCTACCGCATTAGGTGGAATCATTGCGGGTCTGAGTTTCAAATTAGTTTACCCCCAAAGAATCTTCTTCTGCTCGACGCTCTCCCTATTTGCATTCGGTATAATGGTAGCGACGGCAGGGTTATTAACTGAACCAGGTAATCTGGCAACACTAGCAATACTCATACTACTGTTTTCCATTGCAGGTTACGCATATGGTCTGACATCTTTAGGGTTTGGCGTAACCCTTCAGAAATACTGTCCTTTATCTAGTTTAGGAACAGTATCAGCAACCACCCGTAGTTTAATGTTGATATTTATGATTAGCGGGCCAATTTTTGGAGCATGGCTATCAACATTCGTTTCAATCGGAGGCGTACTTGTTGTCTCTGGGGCTAGCGCAGTATTTTTTGGTGCGCTATTACACATAAAGTACCGCGATATTTTTTCTTCAGAGTCAATTCGCATCTCCAACGAATAGAATAGCACCCGAAATAACTCGCTCTAAATCCTACTGCCTTGGCCAAGGAAATATGGAGATGTGTAAATTTCATCTCAGAAAAGATAGACAAGGAATGCTTGAAGGACGTTAGGCGCACAATCAAGTTTAATACTAGATAAATGCGGTAGATAAAAACCGGGCGGCTTTTAGGCCGCCCGGTTTTTTGGTGAAGGTTACAAATGCGTTTCGGCGTATTCGGCCAGTATCGAACGTGGCACCCCTTGCAGGGTGATGTGCACCCCGTTGGGGAAATCCTTGAAGCGCTCTGTCAGGTACGTCAGCCCGGAACTGGTCGCGGACAGGTATGGCGTGTCGATCTGTGCCAGGTTGCCCAGACACACCACTTTGGAGCCGGCACCAGCACGGGTGATGATGGTTTTCATCTGGTGCGGCGTGAGGTTCTGGCATTCATCGATCAGGATCAGGCTCTGCTGGAAGCTGCGGCCTCGAATGTAGTTGAGGGATTTGAACTGCAACGGCACTTTGCTGAGGATGTAATCGACGCTGCCATGGGTGTTTTCGTCATCCATGTGCAAGGCTTCGAGGTTGTCGGTGATGGCGCCCAGCCAAGGCTCCATTTTTTCCGCTTCGGTCCCGGGCAGGAAGCCGATCTCCTGGTCCAGGCCCTGCACGCTACGCGTCGCGATGATGCGCCGGTAGCGTTTGCTGACCATGGTCTGCTCGATCGCCGCCGCCAATGCGAGGATGGTTTTACCCGAACCGGCCGCACCGGTCAGATTGACCAGGTGAATATCCGGATCAAGCAAGGCGTACAGCGCCAGGCTCTGATAAATGTCACGCGGTTTCAGGCCCCAGGCTTCCTGGTGCAACAGGGGTTCCTGATGCAGGTCCAGAATCAGCAATTTGTCGCTCTGGATTTCCTTGATCCAGCCGACAAATCCCTGTTCATCGATGATGAACTCGTTGATGTGCACCGCCGGCAGGTTGTCGATCAGCTGCACCTGGTGCCAGGTGCGACCGTGATCCTGGCGGGTTTCGACATTCCTCACGCGATCCCAGAAGGAGCCGGTCATGTTGTGATAACCGTTGGGCAGCAATGACACGTCGTCGACCAGTTGGTCGGTGCTGTAGTCCTCGGCCGCGATCCCGCAAGCCCGGGCCTTGAGGCGCATGTTGATGTCTTTGGTGACCAGCACCACGGGCAGATTGGGTTCGCGCGCGTGCAAGTCGATCAACTGGTTGATGATGATGTTGTCGTTCAGGTGCTCGGGCAGAATGATGTTCGGTTCGGCACGCTTGCTCATCAGAATTGACAGCAAGCCCTTGGGTCCACTTTTGCCACGCTGGATCGGAACCCCGAGCTCGACATCTTGAGGGCTGGCGTCGCCCAGGGTCTTGTCGATCAGGCGTATGGCCTGACGGCATTCTGCAGCCACGCTGTGATGCCCGCTCTTGAGCTTGTCGAGCTCTTCAAGCACGGTCATCGGGATGGCGACGTGGTGTTCTTCGAAGTTAAGCAGGGCGTTTGGATCGTGAATCAATACGTTGGTATCGAGTACATAAAGGATTGGCTGGTTGGAGGAAGAACTACGTCCGTGATCATCCATACTCGGTCACCTTTGTGGGAGCCAGTCGACGCAATACCGTGACAGTGCTGCGCCTCGAAGTGGCCACCGAATTCACCCCGCACGACCTACAAAAAGCGAAATGCAAGTGAACTGCACACATGGGGTCTTGGAAGACGCCACCTGTCTGCAGGTTTCGGCGGTCTGTCTTCGTAATACTCCAAAACCTGTGACAGAAAAAAGTACTTTGACGTTTTTTCGAAGTTTATTTTTCAGAGTGACCAATAGCACTAGGCGGATTGCCATCACCCCGTTAAAGTCGGAAGTCCGCCTGCATCGAACCCTCACCAAAAATCGCCCTTCGCCCAATGTTTACGGCCTTTCGCCGTTTTCAGCGAAACGCGTCCTGACAGTCTTCCCAGCCGATTCCGCTTTGCGCCGTTTGCGTGATGAGCCAGGGCATCGCCGTTTTCAGCGCATCCTGCTTCACGTTGAAGTTGATCACCCCGTGTCGCCACAACAGCATCAGACTCAACACTCGTTGCGCGCTCTGATTGGCCTTTAGCTTGCCGGCACCGTCCTGGGCATCGATATCCCACAGCGCCACCTGCAAGCCCTGGGACCTGAAGAAGCCTTCAGCATCAGAACGACGCTGACCATCGGGCGGCCGAAACAATGGCACGTAGTTCTCGGGCAGTTTGCTTTTGACCAGTTCGACACTGCGTCGCACCGAATCCTGCCAGTCCTGCCAGTGGCTGTGAGAGCGGAACTCCCAGCCTTGCACGCCAATGCACTGCTTTGAGTAAGTCGCTTGCAGGCTGGCCACCGAGCGATCAGCCAGACGGGCCTGGATGTCCTTGCCGAGGACGAAGAACGTGCCGCTCATGTTCGACTTGCGCAGGTATTCCGTGGCCCAGGCCGTGTTGTCCGGCGTGGCATTGGCGGCGCTGTCGAAAGTCAGCAAAAACAGCCGGTCATGCATCGCGTCGCCATTACGCTCATAGTCGCCAAAACGATCAACTTCACTGCTGGCTTGCGGAAGCAGCGCCGCCTTGCGCAATTGCTCGTCCAGGTACTGGGCATGGAACAGTCGGCTCGGCTCGGCCCACTTTATGTAGTAGCTCTCATCGCTGACCTGAAACTTGGCGGCCTGCTGGCGCAGGGTGTCCATGTCTTCGACCAGGAAACAGAAGGAGGCATCCTGATCGCAGCTCTGCTGGGCGAAGTTGTAGTTGGCCAGCAGGCGCAGCCACAGGCGCTGGCGCAGGTTGTTGATCGACTCCAGATTGACCGTTCGCAACCCCAGGCGCTGGGCCAGGCTCACTTCATCGAGGGATTCGCTGGCCAGCAGAACACGGGCGAACATCAGGATCTCGGCCCGTGACGCAACGTCAAACAGGGTCGGGCTGCTGAGCTTTTCGGGCCAGGTGCTGCGATCAAGCGTCGCCACATCACCCGGACCGGCCAGGGCACCGAAGCTCAAGAGCCAGGCCGTGATTAGAAAAACGATACGCAATGGGATGTCTCCATAACAAAACCCGCGCGGCACTATAGCCGATCCCACTCACATTCCCGCAGCAACACTGAACCCTGTAGGAGCGAGGCTTGCCCGCGAAGGCGGTGTGTCAGTTGGCACCGCCTTCGCGGGCAAGCCTCGCTCCTACAGGGTTTGTGCAAAACCGCCGATCACCTATGGGCTTGATAGCTGGAGTCAACAAGGACAACCCCCTAGAATCGCCCCCACGATTAAAGGAGACGACTTCATGCTGATGGTGATTTCCCCCGCCAAGACCCTCGATTACGAAACACCGCCGGCGACCCAGCGCTTCACCCAGCCGCAATACCTCGACCATTCCCAGGAGCTGATCCTGCAATTGCGCGAACTGACCCCGGCGCAGATCAGCGAGTTGATGCACGTCTCCGACAAGATCGGCGGGCTCAACGCCGCGCGTTTCGGCAGCTGGACGCCGGCTTTCTCCCCCGCCAACGCCAAACAGGCATTGCTCGCATTCAAGGGCGACGTCTACACCGGGTTGAATGCTCAAACCTTCAGCGAGGCCGATTTCGATTACGCCCAGCAGCACTTGCGCATGTTGTCCGGCCTTTACGGCCTGCTGCGCCCGCTAGACCTGATGCAGCCGTATCGACTGGAGATGGGGACCAAACTGACGAATGCCCGTGGCAAGGACTTGTACGCCTTCTGGGGCACACGGATCAGCGAATGGCTGAACGAAGCCCTGGCCGATCAAGGCGATGACGTGCTGCTGAACCTGGCCTCCAACGAGTACTTCTCGGCGGTCAAACGCAACGCCCTGAACGCGCGCATCATCAATACCGAATTCAAGGACCTGAAGAACGGCCAGTACAAAATCATCAGCTTCTACGCGAAAAAGGCCCGCGGCATAATGAGTCGCTTCGTTATAGAAGAACGCATCAACGACCCGGCAGCCCTCAAGCAGTTCGACCTGCAAGGCTATCGCTACAGCGCCGAGCAGTCTAAACCGAACCATCTGGTGTTCCTGCGCGATCACGCCCCAGAGTAAGGCACCCCGATCGGTGCACGCCTCATTAACGATTCGTGCGCCGACATCCGATCGTCCGACAATTCCCCGCTCAATTCGCCATTACACTGGCGCCAAAAAAACAATCACCTGGTTTTCTAACTTTAGTTTCACTCGACTTTGATGTTTTTTTTCAGTAGTGGCACTGAATTTTTTTATCGGTAGTGGCACATAACTATCTAATGCAGCAATAGCCCTATGTATCAAGGGTTAAACAGGCGTTGCTATCAATATGAGAGCAGTGCCATCTTTTTCGATATTTCAAGAAATTTCAGAATTCGCGATGGGCGGACAGGAACTATGTCCAACCGCGTCGCTCATACCATCGGTAACCATTCTCTCGGCGCTTGTACGAGATAACTTACGCAGAGTAGAGATTCACATAGCAAAGTTGTCACATTAACTTCTGCTTACGGGTCCCTGATTTGGGCAACACATGAAGGACAGGTGATAAGCATCATAAATATCCCCTATAAGACCAAGGCTGCGCCCCCTATAAACGTGCTCACCTGAGCACCAAACCGCTTGATTTACGGGCTTCTGGCCTGGCATTGAGCGCGCAAGACCTTTGCACGAATGTCTTCTGATTAGAAGATCAGCTGCATAACAGGGCACGCCATAACAATAAAAGCCTAGTTGCGCACATTTTGAGTGACCTTATTTAGACACTCGGAACTTATATGCCTGCACGCGGCATTGTGGCGCCTTTAAGGCGCACTTCCGAGTGCACTATGACCGCTGAACACCATTAACTCCGGCCATGTGATGGCTTGATAAATACAGAGGTAAATGCGATGCGCATCAGCATATTTGGTTTGGGTTACGTCGGTGCAGTATGTGCCGGTTGCCTGTCTGCACGGGGCCATGACGTCGTTGGCGTCGATGTCGCCAAAGACAAGATCGAGATGATCAACGCCGGCAAATCGCCGATTGTTGAACCGGGTCTGGGCGAACTTCTACAGAAGGGCATCGAGACGGGCCACCTGCGCGGTACGACCGACTTCGCCGAGGCGATTCGCGCCACCGATCTGTCGATGATCTGCGTTGGCACGCCGAGCAAGAAGAACGGCGATCTGGAACTGAACTACATCGAAGCCGTGTGCCGCGAGATCGGTTTTGTCCTGCGTGACAAGACCACCCGCCACACTATCGTGGTTCGCAGCACCGTTCTGCCGGGCACTGTCGCAAACGTTGTCATCCCGATCCTCGAAGACTGCTCCGGCAAAAAAGCCGGCGTCGATTTCGGCGTAGCAGTGAACCCAGAGTTCCTGCGTGAAAGCACCGCGATCGCCGATTACGACCTGCCGCCAATGACCGTCATCGGCGAGTTCGACAAGGCTTCGGGCGACGTTCTGCAATCGCTGTACGAAGAGCTCGATGCTCCGATCATCCGCAAGGACATCGCAGTGGCCGAGATGATCAAGTACACCTGCAACGTGTGGCACGCCACCAAGGTGACCTTCGCCAACGAGATCGGCAACATCGCCAAGGCTGTCGGCGTCGATGGTCGCGAAGTGATGGAAGTGGTTTGCCAGGACAAGACGTTGAACCTGTCCCAGTACTACATGCGCCCTGGCTTCGCGTTCGGCGGCTCCTGCCTGCCGAAAGACGTTCGCGCCCTGACCTACCGTGCCGGTTCGCTGGACGTGGAAGCACCGCTGCTCAACTCGCTGATGCGCAGTAACGAGTCCCAGGTGCAGAACGCCTTCGACATCGTCACCAGCCACGGAAAACGCAAAGTCGCCCTGCTGGGTCTGAGCTTCAAGGCCGGTACTGACGACCTGCGCGAAAGCCCGCTGGTTGATCTGGCGGAAATGCTGATCGGCAAGGGCTACGACCTGAGCATCTACGACACCAACGTCGAATATGCCCGCGTTCACGGCGCGAACAAGGATTACATCGAGTCGAAGATCCCTCACGTCTCGTCCTTGCTCAACGCCGATTTCGACGACGTGATCAACAACTCCGACGTGATCATCCTCGGCAACCGTGACGAGAAGTTCCGCGCGCTGGCGCAGGAAGCTCCACACGGCAAGCAAGTAATCGACCTGGTCGGTTTCATGTCCCAAGCCACTAGCGCAAGTGGTCGGACTGAAGGCATCTGCTGGTAACAAGCGGCATCGGGAGGGTTTGCGGCGATCATATCGCCAGCAAATCCTCCCGGCTTTTTCGCCTGCCTTAACCCCATCGGGCCACCCCACAGGCTCGCCCGAGATAGAGACGGATGCAGATTATGCACAGGCTAAAGCACGGCCTACTTCAGGTCGCCGGTTGGCTGTTTTACCTAAGTTTATTGATGGGCATCGCCATGGCGTTGCCTGCGTCCACGTTCGACGCCGAGTCGAAGGACTTCATCTTCCTGATCGGTATCGTCGGTATCTGGCGCTACTCGATGGGTGCCACGCACTTTCTGCGCGGCATGCTGTTTCTGTACGTGGTCTACCCGCACCTGCGGCGCAAAGTGCGCAAGCTGGGTAAAGCGGCAGACCCGTCCCATGTGTTCCTGATGGTCACCAGTTTTCGTATCGACGCGCTGACCACCGCCCAGGTCTACGCCTCGGTGATTCGCGAAGCGATCGACTGCGGTCTGCCGACCACCATGGTCTGCTCCATCGTGGAAATGTCCGATGAGAAGCTGGTGAAAAGCCTGTGGACCCGGATGAACCCACCGGCTCGCGTCAAGCTCGACTTCGTGCGCATTCCCGGCACCGGCAAGCGCGATGGCCTGGCCTACGGTTTCCGCGCCATCTCCCGCCACCTGCCGGACGACCGCGCAGTGGTTGCAGTGATCGATGGCGACACCGTGCTCGCCGAAGGCGTCGTGCTCAAGACCGTGCCGTGGTTCCAGCTGTTCGGTAATGTCGGCGGCCTGACCACCAACGAGTTCTGTGAAGTGCGCGGCGGCTACATCATGAGTGAATGGCACAAACTGCGATTCGCCCAGCGCCACATCAACATGTGCTCGATGGCCCTGTCCAAACGCGTGCTGACCATGACCGGGCGGATGTCGGTATTCCGCGCCACCGTGGTGACCGACCCGGACTTCATCGCCGACGTGGAAAGCGACTCGCTGCAACACTGGCGCTTGGGCCGCTTCAAGTTCCTCACCGGTGATGACAAGTCGAGCTGGTTCAGCTTGATGCGCCTGGGCTACGACACGTTTTACGTGCCGGACGCTGCGATTCACACCGTGGAACACCCGCCGGAAAAAAGCTTCATCAAGGCCAGTCGCAAACTGATGTTCCGCTGGTACGGCAACAACCTGCGCCAGAACTCCCGCGCCCTGGGCCTGGGGATGAAACGCCTCGGCCTGTTCACTTCAGTGGTGCTGTTCGACCAGCGTGTATCGATGTGGACATCGCTGTTGGGCCTGACGGTCGCGATCCTCGCCACCTTAAAGTACGGCGCCGCGTTCATCCTGGTTTATCTGCTGTGGATCGGCATTACCCGCCTGATCCTGACCCTGCTGCTGTCCTGCTCCGGTCACAAGATCGGCCCGGCCTACCCGGCGATTCTCTATTACAACCAGATCGTCGGCGCGCTGGTGAAGATCTACGTGTTCTTCCGCCTCGACCAACAATCCTGGACTCGCCAGGACACCAAATTGACCCGTGATCTCGCCAGCTTTCAACGTTGGTTCAACACTTGGTCGTCTCGGACCATGACCTTCTCCGCCGGCAGCATCTTTGTTGCTGTGCTGCTGATGATGGTCTGACCGAACTCGCCTGAATTAACTAGGAAATCGTCCATATGAATACCGCCGTCAACGCCAACGTAGTGCATGAATCAGAAGCCCAGCGCCAGCACGCCCGAGTGAAAATCCCGGCCAAGCTGCGCTTCTACGGTCCTGACCGGACCCCGGTAGAAGCTCGGGTCCTCGACCTCTCCGCTGGCGGCCTGGCCTTCAACGCTGGTCAGCTGCCACTGAAGATCGGCGACAAGTACAAGGCCCGCCTGCAGTTCGTCATCGATAACCTCGGCCTGGCCATGGACGTCGAGCTACTGGTCCGTTCCCACGAGCGCGAAACCGGCCGTACCGGTTGCGAGTTCCAGAACCTCGAACCTCAGGACATTTCTACCCTGCGCCACCTGATCACCTCGCACCTGGCCGGCGACATCGTCAGCATGGGTGAAGTGCTGGCAACCCTGCAGCGCGACAACTTCACCAAGGCGCGCAAGGTCAAGGATGGCGGGCACGGCATGACCGCGTTCGGTCGTCTGCGTGCAGTGACCTTCAGCTTCGCGATTTTCCTCGTCGGTCTGACGGCATTCGGCTTCATTTTCAAGTCGGTGTACGGCATGTATTTCGTCAGCCACGCCCAGGCCGGTCTGGTCAGCGTGGCGGGCATGAACATCACCATGCCGCGCGACGGCACTGTGCAGAGCCTGGTGAAAACCGACGGCGTTGCGGCCAAAGGCGCCCCGCTGGCGACGTTCAGCACCAGCATGCTCGACGTACTCAAGGGCCATCTGGACGATAACCAACTGCAACCGGCCAAGGTTGAAGAGCTGTTCGGCAAGCAAATGACCGGCACCCTGACGTCGCCGTGCGATTGCACCGTGGCGCAGCAAATGGTCGCCAACGGTCAGTACGCCAGCAAGGGCGACGTGATCTTCCAACTGGTGCCGCGTAACAGCGAAGCCAACGTTGAAGCGCGCTTCTCCTATCGCCAGTTCGGCGATGTGCTTCCAGGCAGCGCCGTCAGCTTCCAGATCGCCGGCGAAGACAAAACCCGCAGCGGCACGATCGTCAGCAGCACCAGCCTGAAAAGCGCCGACCTGTCGTCCGACATCCGCGTGCAGATCAAGCCTGACGAGCCACTGGACAGCGCTTTCGCCGGTCGCCCGGTAGAAGTGAACGCCACTCGTGGTCCGAACCTGAACTGGCTGATCGATAAAGCCATGGCCGCCGGTCGTTAATAACAGAGGACATGCCCGTGACTAGCCCACTCAGAATCCTGCCAGTTCCGTTGACTCTGGCCATGGCTATCGCCCTGGCCGGATGCGCCGGCCTGCCCGACCAGCGTCTGGCCAACGAAGCCCTCAAGCGCGGTGATACCACGCTGGCGGCGCAGAATTACCAGCAACTGGCAGACCTGGGCTACAGCGAAGCACAGGTTGGCCTTGCCGATATCCAGGTCGACAGCCGTGACCCGGCGCAGATCAAGCGTGCCGAAGCGACTTACCGCGCCGCGGCCGGCGTCTCGCCACGGGCTCAGGCTCGCCTGGGTCGTCTGTTGGTGGCCAAACCCGGCTCCACCGAAGCCGAACAGCACGAAGCCGAAGGCCTGTTGAAAAAAGCCTCGGCCAATGGCGAAGGCAACACCCTGATCCCGCTGGCGATGCTGTACCTGCAATACCCACACAGTTTCCCGAACGTCAACGCGCAGCAGCAGATCAGCCAATGGCGCGCCGAAGGCAAACCGGAAGCGGGCCTCGCCCAAGTGCTGCTCTATCGCACCCAGGGCACTTACGACCAGCACCTGGACGAAGTGGAAACGATCTGCAAAGCCGCGTTGAACACCACCGACATCTGCTATGTCGAACTGGCCACGGTCTACCAGAAAAAAGCCCAGCCGGAACAACAGGCCGAGCTGATCAAGCAGATGCAAGCCGCTCAGGCTCGTGGCACGGTTTCCGCACAGCGCGTGGACAGCGTGGCCCGCGTATTGGGCGATGCTTCCTTGGGCAAGACCGACGAGAAAACGGCTCAGTCGCTGCTCGAAGGCATCGCTCCCGCCTACCCCGCTTCCTGGGTCAGCCTGGCGCAATTGCTCTACGACTTCCCTGAACTCGGCGACGTCGACACGATGATGAAGTACCTGGACAACGGCCGCGCCGCTGACCAGCCGCGTGCCGAACTGTTGCTGGGCAAGCTTTATTACGAAGGTAAATGGGTGCCGGCCGACGCCAAAGTCGCTGAAGAGCATTTCCAGAAAGCTGTCGACAAGGAAGTGGCCGCCGATTACTACCTCGGCCAGATCTACCGCCGTGGTTACCTGGGCAAGGTCTATTCGCAGAAGGCGCTGGATCACCTGTTGAAGGCTGCGCGTAACGGCCAGAACAGCGCCGACTTCGCCATTGCCCAACTGTTCTCCCAAGGCAAGGGCACCAAGCCCGACCCGCTCAACGCTTACGTCTTCAGCCAATTGGCCAAGGCTCAGAACACCCCGCAAGCCACTGAGCTTGCGCAAACACTCGAAGCCCAACTGCCGCCTGCCCAGCTCGCCGAGGCCCAACGCCTGTTGAAACAAGAACAGGCCGTTCGTGGTGCCTTGAGCCAGAACACGCTGGAACTGCATGCCCTGGAAGAAGAAGACGGCGAGGAATCCCTATGAAGTTGAATCCATTCGTTAAGGCCGGTATTGGCCTGTCATTCGCCCTCTTGTGGTCGTGCCCGACCCTGGCGGCCCTGACTGAAAGCAAGAACTACGGCCTTGATGTGAAAGTCACCGCCCAGTCCGAAGACGACGCCGACCTTGGCACTGCCGAGGGCGGTGACGTCAATGGCGTCGGCCTCGACTTGCGTCCGTGGGTCTATGGCGAGAGCGGCGCATGGAGCGCCTATGCCATGGGCCAGGCGGTGACGTCCACCGACATCATCGAGACTGACACCCTGCAGCAGTCCGACAGCGACGGCACCCAGGCCACCGATAACGGTGATCGCAAGACCAAGAAAAACTACCTGGCGATGCGCGAGTTCTGGGTCGGTTACAGCGGCCTTACGCCCTACCCCGGCGAGATACTCAAACTCGGTCGCCAGCGCCTGCGCAATGACGACGGCCAATGGCGCGACACCAACATCGAAGCCCTGAACTGGACCTTCGACACCACCCTGTTGCGCGCCAACGCCGGTGTTGCCGAACGCTTCAGCGAGTACCGTACCGACCTCACCGAACTCGCGCCCAAGGACAAGGATCGCCTGCACGCTTACGCCGACGCGGCGTACCAGTGGAACCCGGGCAACTGGGTCGGCATTCGCGGTCATCACACCCACGATGACGGCAAGCTCGATACCGCGCAGCCGGGTGTTCCCGCCGATTCTCTGGACAAGAAAGAGAATGGCGATATCAGCTGGCTCGGCCTCACCGCCGACAGCGATGCCTACAACTGGCGCAACACCAACACTGTCAATTACTGGGGCAGCATCACCGGTATGAGCGGCGACCGCGACACGGTCAACCCGCTGACTGCCGAGGGCAACGCGCCGGCACAAGCCAAATCCAGCGGCAACGTCGATGGCTGGGCCACCGACCTCGGTGTACGCCTGCGCCTCGATCCACAATGGCAAGTCGGTGCAGCTTATGCCCGTGCCAGCGCTGATTACGAACAGAACGGCCTGCAAAGCAACCGTTCGAACTACACCGGTACTCGCTCGCGGGTTCACCGTTTCGGCGAAGCGTTCCGTGGTGAAACGAACAACATGCAGTCCGCCACCTTATTCGGTTCGTGGATGCTCAACGACGAATACGACGCCAGTGTGATCTACCACAAATTCTGGCGCGTCGACGGCAACAAGCCGGTCGGCAGCAACGGCATCAATGCCGTCCAGAATGACACCGACGACGTGACCGGCGCGGTGCTCTCCAGCACGTCCCTGCCGCTGGAAGATGGCAACAAAGACCTCGGCCAGGAAATGGACGTGGTCGTCACCAAGTACTTCAAGCAAGGCCTGCTGCCCGCAGCCTTGAGCCAATCGATCGATGAGCCTTCGGCCCTGGTGCGTGTGCGTGGCGGTGTGTTCAAGCCCGGCGATGCGTATGGCAAAGGCGTCGACTCGTACATGCACCGCGCGTTTGTCGACGTGATCTGGCGCTTCTGATGCGAACCGCTAAGGGAGTTCCTGACATGAACAGTCCGAAGAGAGGCTCGATGACCTTGCTGGCCGGCGCGATGTTGCTGGTCAGCACGGCAGCCTTCGCCACGGTGGAGCCAACCGCGCCCGTTCAAAAAGGGCAACCGGCGACCCTTGCAAAAGGGTTGCAACAGGCCAAGACCTACACCGTCAGCAGCGCGCCGACCGCGCCGCTGGAGCTGGCCAAACCGACACTGCCGGACACCTCCGGCTACACCGCCGAAGCCATCGCCGCGAAAATCGTGCGCACCAAGCCCGGCAAAATCAGCGTGCGCCGGATGATGCAGGAAAACGCCCTGAAGGACTTTATCGGCGGCGACAACAAGATGGCTGAATGGGTGGTGCGTCAGCACGGCATCCCGCAGGCCATCTTCGTCGACGACGGCTACATGAACCTCAAGGATCTGGCCAAGAAGGTGCCCGAGCAGTACTTCAGCGAAACCTCACCGGGCGTGTTCCTGGCGAAGTTACCGATCGTGGTGGGTAACAAGGGCATTCTGGAAATCGACAAGCAGACCCAGGAACTGCGCCTGTCTCAAGAGGCCGGTTCGTTCCTGGTCAACGACGGTCAGCTGTTCGTGCGTGATACCAAAATCACCGGTTGGAGTGAGAAGGCAAACGGCCCGGCGGCCTACAAGTCGCCCAAGGAATTCCGTCCGTTCATGTTGTCCTGGGGTGGCACCGAGACCTACATCGCCAACAGCAAGATCGCCAGTTTCGGCTACGCCAACAGTAAGTCTTACGGCGTGAGTATTTCCCAGTACACGCCGAACATGGCCAAGGTGCTCAAGCGCCCTGAACCAACCGGTTGGATTGTCGGCTCCGAGTTCTCGGACATGTGGTACGGCTTCTACTGCTACGAAACCCGCGACTTTGTGGTCAAGGGCAACACCTACAAAGACAACATCGTCTACGGCATTGACCCGCATGACCGTTCCCACGGTCTGATCATCGCCGACAACACGGTGTTCGGGACCAAGAAGAAGCACGGGATCATCATTTCCCGTGAGGTCAACAAAAGCTTCATCTTCAACAACCGCAGCTACGACAACAAGTTGTCGGGCCTGGTGATCGACCGTAACAGCGTGAGCAACCTGATCGCCTACAACGAGATTTACAAGAACCACACCGACGGCATCACCCTCTACGAGAGTGGCGACAACCTGCTGTGGGGCAACAAGGTGATCAGCAACCGTCGTCACGGCATCCGGATTCGCAACAGCGTGAACATCCGCCTCTACGAAAACCTGTCCATGGCCAACGGCCTGACCGGTGTCTACGGGCACATCAAGGACCTGAGCGACACCGACCGTGACATCAAGCTCGACCCGTTCGACGCCCAGGTGTCGCTGATCATCGTCGGTGGCGAACTGGCCGGCAACGGCAGCGGACCACTGTCCATCGACTCGCCGCTGAGCGTCGAGTTGTATCGCGTGTCCATGCTCGCGCCGACCAAATCCAGCGGCATCAGCTTCAACGGAATTCTTGGCGAGCGCCAGGATGAAATTCTCGACCTGCTGGTACGCCAGCAGAAAGCCGTGCTGATCGACCCTGTCGAACGCCAGACCGAAATGCAGGACTGAGGATAATTTTATGCACTCACACTTGATCAAATTACTCAGCCTGTCGGCCCTGACCGCCGGCATTCTCGCGGCCAGCGCTGGCGCTCGTGCCGATGAAGCTGCCGGCAACATAAAGCCACCCAGCTTCGACGCCGAACCGTGCTGCAACCTGTGCCCGGCAGCGCACGACGCGAAAAACTACACCACGCGTTACCAGCAGAACTTCACCACGCTGGTGCAGGCTCAGGGCGATTGGCTATTCCGTACGCAAGAAGACTTGCGCACCGAGTTCGACACCACGCCCGCCGGCTACAAGCGCATGAAAGAACTGCACGACGCGTTCAAGAGCAAAGGCGTGGAGCTGGTCGTTGTTTACCAGCCGACCCGTGGTCTTGTGAACCGTAACAAGCTCAACCCGGAAGACAAAGCCAAGTTCGATTTCGACAAGGCCTTGAAGAACTACAAGACCATGCTCGGGCGTTTCGCCGCCATGGGCTACACCGTGCCGGACCTGTCGCCGCTCACCAACGAATCGCTGCCTGAGACCCTGCAGGCCCACGACTTCTACTTCCGCGGCGACCAACACTGGACACCGTATGGCGCCCAGCGCACGGCGAAAATCGTCGGTGAGCAAATCAAGAAAATGCCGGCCTTTGCCGACGTGCCGAAACGCGAATTCGAGAGCCATAAGTCGGGTCGCATGGGCAAGACCGGAACGTTACACAACATGGCCGGTCAACTCTGTGGCACCAGCTACGCGATCCAGTACATGGATCAGTTCACCACCGAGCCCAAAGGCGAAGCAGCTGATGGCGATCTGTTCAGTGATTCCGGTAATCCGGAAGTCACCTTGGTCGGCACCAGCCACAGTGGCAAGAACTACAACTTCGCCGGTTTCCTAGAAGAGGCCATCGGCGCCGACATCCTCAACGTGGCGTTCCCCGGTGGTGGCCTGGAAGGTTCGATGCTGCAGTACCTGGGCAGCGAAGAGTTCCAGACCAAGCCACCGAAGATTCTGATCTGGGAATTCTCGCCGCTCTATCGCCTCGACCAGGAAACCACCTACCGCCAGATGATGGCGCTGCTGGACAACGGTTGCGAAGGAAAGGATGCACAGTTGACCGGCAGCACCACGTTGAAACCGGGCAAGAACGAATTGATGGTCAACAGCAAGAACCTGAATCTGCAAAACAGCAGCCACCAGGTTGACATTCGCTTCGCCGATCCGTCGGTGAAAAATCTGCAAGCCACCCTCTGGTACATGAACGGTCGCCACGAGGACATCAAGATCGAAAAACCGGAAACCTCCGATACCGACGGGCGTTTCGCCTTTGAGTTGCGCACGGACGAAGACTGGGCCTCGCAGAATCTGCTGGCCGTCGAAATCCAGGGCCCTGAAGCAGGTGCCGCGCCACAGAAAGTCGAAGCGAAAATCTGCAAACGCAACGTGTTCCCAGGCGCTGAGCAGCGTACGGCTCAGGCCGGGCAATGAGGCAATTATGCAAACCCGAACTTTGAAAAGATTGATCGCACCGTCCCTGTTGAGCCTGGCCATGTTCGCCGGGGCCACCCAGGCCGCCGCGCCACTGCGTCCGCCACAGGGATACTTCGCGCCGATTGAAAAAGTCAAAACCGGCGACAAGCGCGAAGGCTGTGATGCGATGCCGACGCCGTACACCGGCTCGCTGCAATTTCGCAGCAAGTACGAAGGTTCCGACAAGGCCCGTTCGACCCTGAACGAGGCATCGGAAAAAGCCTTCCGCGATACCACTGCCGACATCACCAAGATTGAGCGCGGCACCAGCAAGCGCGTAATGCAGTACATGCGTGATGGTCGCCCGGAACAGCTGGAATGCACCCTGAATTGGTTGACCGCCTGGGCCAAGGCCGATGCGTTGATGTCCAAGGACTTCAACCACACCGGCAAGTCCATGCGCAAATGGGCGTTGGGCAGCATGGCCTCGTCCTATATCCGCCTGAAATTCTCCGACTCGCATCCGTTGGCGAACCATCAGCAAGAGGCGCAACTGATTGAGGCCTGGTTCAGCAAAATGGCTGATCAAGTCGTCAGCGACTGGGACAACCTGCCGCTGGAAAAAACCAACAACCACTCGTACTGGTCCGCCTGGTCGGTGATGGCAACGTCCATCGCCACCAACCGCCGCGACCTGTTCGACTGGTCGGTGAAGGAATACAAAGTCGGCGTCAATCAAATCGACGCCGAGGGTTTCCTGCCCAACGAACTCAAGCGCCAGCAACGCGCCCTCTCCTATCACAATTACGCCCTGCCGCCCCTGGCGATGATCGCCAGTTTCGCTCAGGTGAACGGTGTGGACTTGCGTCAGGAAAACAACGGCGCATTGAAGCGCCTGGGTGATCGAGTGCTCGCGGGTGTCGAAGACCCGGAAGAATTCGAGAAGAAGAACGGTAAAGAGCAGGACATGACCGACCTCAAGGTCGACTCGAAATTTGCCTGGCTCGAACCGTTCTGCACGCTCTACACCTGCTCGCCGGATGTGCTTGAGAAAAAGCGCGAAATGCAGCCGTTCAAGACCTTCCGCCTCGGTGGGGATTTGACCAAGGTCTACGACCCGGCGAGTGAAAAAGGCAAAAAAGGCTCCTAGAGCCAAACGCAATACCCCTGTGGGAGCGAGCTTGCTCCGGGCGGCGCTCCGACGATGGTGGCCTGACATCCAACATCGATGTCGACTGACACTCAGTCATCGCGAGCAAGCTCGCTCCCACAGGGTCGGTGCAAGACGTGAGTTGAGTTGTATGCCCCCCGATTTCGGTGGGGGGGTTTGGGGGGGCCGTTGGCCCTTGACTGTTGGTTAAACATGGAGAGACCGGGATGGTATTTTCATCCAACGTGTTCCTGTTTTTGTTCTTGCCGATCTTTCTCGGCATGTACTACTTAAGCGGAATACGCTATCGCAACCTGCTGCTGCTGCTCGCCAGCTACGTGTTCTATGCCTGGTGGCGTGTGGACTTCCTTGCGCTGTTCGCAGCCGTCACGTTGTGGAACTACTGGATCGGCCTCAAAGTCGGTGCCGCAGGCGTTCGGACCAAACCGGCACAGCGCTGGTTGCTCCTGGGCGTGGGCGTCGACCTGTGCATTCTCGGCTACTTCAAGTACGCCAACTTCGGCGTCGACAGCATCAACGCGATGATGACCTCGGTCGGTTTGTCGCCGTTCATCCTGACCCACGTGCTGTTGCCGATCGGGATCTCGTTCTACATCTTCGAGTCCATCAGCTACATCATCGACGTCTACCGTGGTGATACGCCGGCGACCCGCAACCTGATCGACTTCGCAGCGTTTGTGGCGATCTTCCCTCACTTGATCGCGGGTCCCGTGTTGCGTTTTCGCGACCTCGCCGACCAGTTCAACAACCGCACTCACACCCTCGACAAGTTCTCCGAGGGTGCCACGCGGTTCATGCAGGGTTTCATCAAGAAGGTCTTCATCGCCGACACCCTCGCGGTGGTGGCCGACCATTGTTTCGCCTTGCAGGACCCGACCACGGGCGACGCCTGGCTCGGCGCCCTGGCCTACACCGCGCAGTTGTATTTCGACTTCTCCGGTTACAGCGACATGGCGATCGGTCTGGGCTTGATGATGGGTTTCCGCTTCATGGAAAACTTCAAACAGCCGTACATCAGCCAGTCGATCACCGAGTTCTGGCGTCGCTGGCACATCAGCCTGTCCACCTGGTTGCGTGACTACCTGTACATCACACTGGGCGGTAACCGCAAAGGTACGCTGATGACCTATCGCAACCTGTTCCTGACCATGTTGCTGGGTGGTCTGTGGCACGGCGCGAACATCACGTACATCATCTGGGGCGCCTGGCACGGCATGTGGCTGGCAATCGAAAAAGCCCTCGGCCTGAACACGTCGCCGCGCAGCATCAACCCGATCCGCTGGGCGCTGACCTTCCTGCTCGTGGTCATGGGCTGGGTGATCTTCCGCTCGGAAAACCTGCACGTCGCCGGTCGTATGTACGGTGCGATGTTCAGCTTCGGCGAATGGTCACTGTCGGAACTCAACGCGGCCAGCCTCACCGGTCTGCAAGTGGCGACCCTGGTGGTGGCTTACATGACCCTGGCGTTCTTCGGCATCCGTGACTTCTACACCAATCTGCCGCCTGAAAAGACCAAGCCTGTGGTGAACGTCGAGGCCGATGGCCCGGCCACCGCGACACCTGGAATGATCAAAGCCGTACCGGGCGACAACCCGGCCAGCATCCACGAACCTGGCTACACCGTTGGCGTTGAAGCGACCGTGCAACCGGCCTACTGGACCGCTGACTGGTCTCGTTACGTGATGCGCACGCTGGTACTGGTGTTGTTCATCGCCTCGATTTTCAAACTCTCGGCGCAAAGCTTCTCGCCGTTCCTTTACTTCCAGTTCTGAGGGATCTGACCATGACCCGCTCATTACGCATCCTCTACATCGCATTGTTCCTGCTGACCCTGCTGGTGCTGGGCGCGTGGTCCACGCGCAGTTTCTTCGGCTTTAACACCAGCGCCGAAACGACGGTGCTCAACGGCCGCTGGAGCAAAGCTGTGGAGACGCATTACGACGAGGAGTTCCCGATCAAGCGTCTGGGCACCAACCTTTGGGCTGCGCTGGATTTCAAACTGTTCAACGAAGGTCGTCCGGGCGTCGTGCTCGGTCGCGATCAGTGGTTGTACAGCGATGAGGAATTCCACCCGATCGTCAACGAAGAGCTGAACCTGCAAGGCAACTACGCGCTGGTCGAAGGCGTGCGCCAGGAACTGAAAGCGAAAGGCGTGAAACTGGTCATGGCGATTGTGCCGGCCAAGACTCGTCTGTACCCGGAACACCTGGGTGAAGTGAAGCCTTCGAGCATCCACGCCAACCTTTATGAGGACTTCCACGCTCATGTGGCGGCCAACAAGGTACTCGCTCCCGACCTGTTCGGTCCGCTGCTAAAGGGCAAACTGGACGGTCAGCAAGTGTTCCTCCGCACCGACACCCACTGGACCCCGGAAGGCGCGCAAATCGCCGCCGAGACCCTGGCGAAATCCATTACCGACAAATACCCGCTGAGCGGCGAGCCGCAACACTTCGTCACTGAACCTGCGGAGAAGGTGACTCACAAGGGCGACCTGCGCTTGTTCCTGCCGCTGGACCCGCTTTTCGAAAACCTGATGCCGAAGCCAGAGCCGTTGCAGAAGCGCAATACCGTTGCGGCGCAAGACCAGCCCGCCGGTGATGACGCCCTGTTCGCCAACACTGAAGTGCCGGTGGCCCTGATCGGCACCAGCTACAGCGCCAACCCCAACTGGAACTTCGTCGGTGCGCTGAAACAAGCGCTGAACAGCGACGTGGTCAATTACGCCGAAGACGGCCACGGCCCAATTCTGCCGATGCTCACCTACCTGAAAAGTGATGCTTTCAAGAACAGCCCGCCACAGGTGCTGATCTGGGAGTTTCCTGAACGTTATCTGCCTGTGAACAACGAAATCGGTGACGCCGACCCGCAGTGGGTCGCAGCGCTCAAAGAAGCCGGCGTTCGCCAACAAAACGTAGCCGCAAACACTAAATCCGAGACGCCCGACCGGGCGAAAAACTGAAAGAGAGAGGTACTTCCATGACTTTCACTACTACTCCTCGCCGTCTCGCCGCTCGCTCCTTGAAAGCAGTCGCACTCGTCGCTGGCATGAGCGTTCTGTCGATGTCCGCCTTCGCTGGCGACGCCGCACTCTACGGCCCGACCGCACCGAAAGGCTCAAGCTTCGTGCGTATCTACAACGCCGGTAACGCTGAAGTCAGCGCCACCGTCGGTACTACCAACCTGAGCGAAGTCGCGCCGCTGTCCAGCAGTGACTTCAGCTTCATGCCGGGCGGCGATTACAGCGCCAAGGTCGGCAGCCAGACCCTGCCGGTGAAACTGGCCGGTGATCACTATTACACCCTGGTCAACAACGCCAGCGGCGCGCCTCAACTAATCGAAGAGCCGCCGTTCAAAAACAAACAGAAATCCCTGGTTCGCGTGCAAAACCTCAGCGACAAGGCCCTGACCCTGAAAACCGCTGACGGCAAGACCGAAGTGGTCCCGACCGTGGCCGCCAAGGGCCGTGGCGAGCGTGAAATCAACCCGGTGAAAGTCAGCCTGGCGCTTTACGATGGCGACAAGAAAGTCGGCGACGTGAAACCGGTTGCCCTGGAACGCGGTGAAGCCGCCGTGCTGTACGTCACCGGCACCGGCAGCAGCCTGGCACCAGTCTGGGTAAAACGCCCGGTTTCGACGCGCTAATGAATTCGTCAGGACGGTGATCCCCTGTAGCAGCTGGCGAAGCCTGCGTCCGGCTGCGCAGCAGTCGTAAAACCGGCAAATATGGTCTTTCAGAAAGACCCGGTTGCCTGATTTACGACCGCTTCGCGCTCGAACGCAGCCTCGCAGGCTCGGCAGCTGCTACAGAGATCGGTGAAACGACCTGGCAACGGAATAAGAACAAGAGTGAAACGACAGAACGCAGTAGCTCTGACCCATACGATTTTCAAGGAGTAACAACATGATTCCGGTGATCTTGTCAGGTGGTAGTGGCTCACGTCTTTGGCCGCTTTCGCGTAAGCAATTCCCCAAGCAATTTCTCGCCCTGACCGGCGAACACACGCTGTTCCAGCAAACCCTGGAACGCCTGGTGTTCGAAGGCATGGACACCCCGATCGTGGTCTGCAACAAGGACCACCGCTTCATCGTCAACGAACAACTGGCCGCCCGTAAACTGGACACCCAGCGCATCCTGATGGAACCCTTCGGCCGTAACACCGCACCGGCAGTGGCGCTGACAGCGATGATGCTGGTCAACGAAGGTCGCGACGAGTTGATGCTGGTGCTGCCGGCCGACCACGTGTTGGATGACCAGAAAGCCTTGCAACGCGCGCTGGCCCTGGCCACCGTCGCCGCAGAAAACGGCGAAATGGTGCTGTTTGGCGTACCGGCCACCAAACCGGAAACCGGCTATGGCTACATCAAGTCGACCAATGATTCGCTGCTGCCGGAAGGCGTCAGCCGCGTCTCGCATTTCGTCGAAAAACCGGACGTGAAGCGCGCCACCGAATTCGTCGAGTCCGGCGGTTACTTCTGGAACAGCGGAATGTTCCTGTTCCGCGCCAGCCGTTTCCTCGAAGAGTTGAAAAAGCATGATCCGGACATCTACGACACCTGCCTCCTGACCCTTGAGCGCAGCAAACAGGATGCCGACACCGTCGACTTCGACGCCGCCACCTTCGCTTGCTGCCCGGACAATTCCATCGACTACTCGGTGATGGAAAAAACCCAGCGCGCCTGCGTCGTACCGCTGACTGCGGGCTGGAGCGATGTCGGCTGCTGGTCGTCGTTGTGGGAAGTGAATGAAAAAGACGCCAACGGCAACGTCACCAAAGGCGACGTGGTCATCCAGGACAGCAAAAACTGCATGATCCATGGCAACGGCAAACTGGTGGCGGTGATCGGCCTGGAAAACATCGTGGTCGTCGAAACCAAGGACGCCATGATGATCGCCCACAAGGACAAGGTCCAAGGCGTGAAACAGATGGTCAACACCCTCAACGGACAAGGCCGCAGCGAAACCCAGACCCACTGCGAAGTCTACCGTCCGTGGGGCTCCTACGACTCGGTGGACATGGGCGGCCGCTTCCAGGTCAAGCGCATCTCGGTCAAACCGGGCGCGTGCCTGTCACTGCAGATGCACCACCACCGCGCCGAACACTGGATCGTGGTCAGCGGCACGGCTGAAGTGACCTGCGACGAAAACGTGTTCCTGCTGACGGAAAACCAGTCGACCTACATCCCGATCGCCTCGGTCCACCGTCTGCGCAACCCGGGCAAGATTCCACTCGAAATCATCGAAGTGCAATCGGGCAGCTACCTGGGCGAAGACGATATCGAGCGGTTTGAAGATATCTACGGTCGCTCTACCCCAATCGACCGCGGCGTATCGGTGAAAACCATCGCGCAGTGATTGACCTGTAACACAAGAAGCCCCCGTCCAACTCGCTGCGTTTTCCCTATCCGCAGCGGGGTGGGTGGGGGCTTTTTTTCGTGTCAGCCGTGCGACATTTGCCGAGCAGGGGCTGACCTGGACATTCCATTCAGTGATTGTCGTCGTCCGGCGTAAGGCTTGGGTGCGACAAGTTCAATGAAATTCTGGTTTCGATTCAACGTCTGAACCACCTGCTGCGTCTGCGTCGAGAGCTCGGCGATACGCTCGAAGGTTTCTGAATCTGCACTACCGGAAACGGCGAATTCAGTTTTGATTGCCTGCATCCTGAACTCCAGCATATCGATCACTGCTGGCGTCTCGTCGTAAGCCTCGCTAAGTGATGTCGCGTTCAGTCCTTGCGATGCCTGGTAAAACTCCCGACCTGTCTTGATCAGACCCGGCGCTTCCGGCCCCAGCTTGCTGGCGACCTTTTTGACAGCCTTATCTACCACCGCAGTGATGACTTTTTTCCCCAATTGCTTTCGCCCTTCACGTGTCCGTGGGTCAATCGCTGACAGTTCAAGTTTTGCCGTCGCAAGACTGAGTTTCTTTTTGGGTTCAACACGCTCAATGAATGTTTTAGGGTTCATTTCGTTACCCTTGAAGTTGATCGGACGATCCAGTTGATAGGTGTCCACCACCTTGGAAATCAAAGCATCTGCTGCCTTGGAGCCGACTTTCGCCCCGACCTTTGCCCCTAGCGTTGCGCCCCCCGGACCTATCAACCCACCCAAGGCACCGCCCCCCGCCGCTCCCGCTGCCTCACTGGCAGTACTGAAAGCACTGCTAACAAGCTGGGTAGCGACTCGCCTGCCCAACGCTTTGAACCGATGCTGCGCATAGGTGTGGTTAAGCATTGAATTTTTGAGATCAGAAACGGCTCCTCCAACCGATGAGACCAAGGCTTGTTGCTTGTCCAGGCTCTCGCTCAGCTCCGAAGCCACGGTCCTCCCCCCACCGTCGCTATCGACATACGTCATGGGTGAGTTAACGACCATCTGATACAGATTCGGCCCATCGATGAACCCCTTGGGATCGGGATTAAGCCAGCGCTGCAACCAAGGCGCGTAATAACGCAGGCCGTAGTAATAAAGCCCTGTGGCATCTCGTTCCTTGCCCGAGTAACGAATGACTTTATAACTGACCTCAATCACATCATCCCCGGCAAACCAGGCCGTTGCGCCAAACGGGTAATAGATTTCCCGACTGATGATTCGCGCGGCATCCGCAAGCTCCAGCGTGCAGGAGTTCAGATGATCAACCAGGCTGTAACGGTACTGATCGTTGGTCACACCGGACGGCGGATCGGTTTCCCAATGCAGCCCCCGGACACTATTGAGCCCGGCCTGCGCGGTGATGACCTGTAGCACCTTCCCGGTGCCACTGTCGGTACGCAGTTCCAGTCCCGGCAGGTAACGCGCTTCAGCCACCACGGTTCGGGCATTGGTCTGTAACGAGCGAATCTTGCGCACGCGCTGACCACCGCCATCGTAGACATAGGATTCCCGGTCATTGACCCCGGAGGCGCGCTCCACCGGGCTGACCGATTGCAACTGATTGCGCGGATCCCACGTCAGGAAGCGCCCCTGATCCAGCGCCAGACAATTGCCTCTTTTATCGAACGCGGCGGCGATTTCTGCCTCGGTGGGTGGCACTCCGTTGCGCCAGGGCAGACAGCGATTGCTGTTACGCGCGGCCTTCAATTCACGTCCGGGCCCCTGCGCACCGACGTGCGTCAGCTTCAGCAAGTTACCGCCCTCGTCATAGCTGTAGGTCTGGTGATAGTTACTGACTGCTGCCGGATCGGTTCGCCCCACCGATTGCGGCCCCTGATTGGCACTACCCGCCTCCCAACCAAAGGCCACGATCAATTGGTAAAGGCTGTCATAGATAAAGCGACTGACCGGATCGATACGCTGGTTGGCGAAGTAACGCACCGGCAGCGCCTTGTCCTCGATGCTCAGGACATTGCCCGTCCGGTCATAGTCGTAGATCAGATGCTGCAACATCCGAGCACCCGCGGCCTGCGCCTGACGCTCCATCAACACGCCGTCTTCAGCGCGGTAAAGCAGGGTTGTGTCTACAGCGTTGCCGGCAGTTTCGTGCGTCACTTTCCCCTCGGTGTTGTACTGGATATCGCTGACCAGCGTTTGCCACGTGGTCAGTCCCTGAAGTTGCAGACGCGTCTCACGCAAGCGGCCGTCAAGGGTCAGGCTGAAGGCCTGGCGGTTGTCCTTGGCATCGATCTGTTCCAGTACGTCATTCAACGGACCGAAATGCCACGTCGAAGCGGCGCCCTCCCCCGGCTCAAGCAAGCGCTGACGATCGGCTTCCAACGCCGGCCAGTCAGGTGTAACAGGGTCCAGGGTGAAGTGACGGACTTGCTTCACGCATTGGCCGGTGATTGAAAAGGCCTCGAACAGCACCGTCCCTGCGGGGTCGTCATGGCGGATCAACTGGCCACATTGATTCCGCTCGCCATGATCGGGACCTCCATAGGCCATGCGTTCAACACAACGGCTTGGCTCCGCCCCGCCCTGCTCGAACACCGAAACGGGACGAAGCAGATCGTCATACTCGACTTTACGGTGCGTACCTCGATTGTCCCAACTCAGCAAAACCTCACTGCCAAGACCCGGCAAGTTGAGCTGCCAGCCGGCATCGACGCTGTCAGTGCACAGTGCGTTACCTGACAGCGAAAACCCCGTCGTGAGGTTGGCGGGCGTCAGCGGTTCTTCTTGTTTCAGCGCCCAAAGCCGTGGATCCCACTGTTCAACCGCACGTCCTGCAGCATCGTAAAAGGTGCGGTTGATGCGTGCCTGAGTAGCAACGCCTTCGACCTCGCGCCAATAATCAACCGAACGGATCGGCAGTCCACGCGGGTCGACAACGGACAATCCGGGTGTTTTGTGGTGCATTCCCATCGTCAAGGCCTGCATGCCGGTGGCGTCCCTGTTTACGAGCGGTCATCTAACCGTTCGTGGACAAGCATGGCTACTGTCAGAAATTACAGTGTCGACAAACGGTTACAACAAACAAGCGCGGCGTGTCGGTGAACAACACCGAGCAGTGATTGATTGGCCCCACAAGAAGCCCCCGCCCAACCCGCTGCATTCCCTATCCGCGGCGGGTTGGGCGGGGGCGTTTTTATCCACTGGCTCACCGTCTTGCCGTGACCACCTGTTTGGACATGGTTTTCCTGATCTTCGTCTGTGAATAAACGGTGACAGCAGCGTTCGAGCGATTTAGAAAGCCCGTCTTGCCTGGTGCGTAGTGATCGATACTGCTCGCACCTTGAATGGTCTGATAATGAATATTCCAGACCTGTTGTTTTCGGTCGTACTTCATAAAAGCGAAACCGGATATGACTTCCTCCGGTTGACCCTGCCCATCCAGGTCAAAGCCGTAGTCCCGATACTCCATCGCCCCGGCGAGCCCCTTTCCATGCTCCGTTGCAGGAAGTGCGTTGTACTGCGCGTTCTCCTTCAAACCCTCGACATGCCGGACGCGAAGCACGTTGTCGTTGAGTTGGTCCACGGTCAAGGAACAACCACTGAAGTTTGGCGTGAATACATAATCAGGCGCGGTACCCGTGGGCTTGAGTGGTATGTCCACATGACCGCCCTGCGGCGCCCAGAAACCGGCGACCACATTGTCTTTGTCGGGGATCTCGCCCTTCGGGATGTCAACGACTCTTAACATGTTGAACGCGCCCTTGCTCGCTCCCGAATAACTCAGTTTGTCCATTGTGAAAATAAACTCACCCCCGCCACGTGTATTTTTCAACCCTGAATCGGTAGCTGCTGAATAACGACGGGGGACCGGGTCTAGGAATTTGGAGCTGACCTCCACCTGCCCGAACTCGCGTGCTTCCAGGGCTTTGTGAATGTTGGTGGGCTTACCGGTCGCCGATACACCCAGGTTTGGTTTGCCCCTATCGACATATCTTGCCCCCGGGACGTTACGGTCTGCCCCTGCCGCAATGACCGGTACCCTTAATCCGTTTGCCTGCGGCACCGTACTGATTGCTCCGTTGTCATCGACAAGGCTGACCGGATTATTACGGGTCATCCAATATAGATTGAGACCATCGACAGCCCCTGCCGGATCCGGATTCAGCCACCGCTGCAACCACGGTATGTAGTACCGAAACCCATAGTAGTAAAGCCCCGTCGCATCCCGCTCCTTACCCGAATACCGAACCGTTTTGTAATCCCCATCGGTGTCGTTCGGGCCGGCAGACCAGGCGGTTTCACCAAAGGGATAATAGGTTTCCCGACTGATGATTCGCGCATTGTCGGCGAGCTCCAGCGTGCAGGAGTTCAGATGATCAACCAGGCTGTAACGGTACTGATCGTTGGTCACACCGGACGGCGGATCGGTTTCCCAATGCAGCACCCGAACACTATTGAGCCCGGCCTGCGCGGTGATGACCTGTAGCACCTTCCCGGTGCTACTGTCGGTGCGAATTTCCAGTCCCGGCAGGTAACGCGCTTCAGCCACCACGGTTCGGGCATTGGTCTGTAACGAGCGAATCTTGCGCACGCGCTGACCACCGCCATCGTAGACATAGAACTCCCGGTCATTGAGACCGGAGGCGCGCTCCACCGGGCTGACCGATTGCAACTGGTTACGCAGATTCCACGTCAAAGGTCGTCCCTGATCCAGCTCCAGCAAATTGCCCTTGGCGTCGAACGCAGTGGCGATTTCTTCTTCGGTGGGTGGCACACCGTTGCGCCAGGGCAGACAGCGATTGCTGTATCGGGCGGCTTTCAGTTCACGCCCCGGGCTTTGTGCGCCGACGTGCGTCAGTTTCAGCAGATTGCCGCCCTCGTCATAGCTGTAGACCTGGTGGTAGTTGCTGACCGCTGCCGGGTCGACCCGTCCCACCGATGCAGGTCCCTGATTCGCAGTCCCCGCCTCCCAACCAAAGGCCTCGATCAATTGGTAAAGGCTGTCATAGATAAAGCGACTGACCGGATCGATACGCTGGTTGGCGAAGTAACGCACCGGCAGCGCCTTGTCCTCGATGCTCAGGACATTGCCCGTCCGGTCATAGTCGTAGATCAGATGCTGCAACATCCGAGCACCCGCGGCCTGCGCCTGACGCTCCATCAACACGCCGTCTTCAGCGCGGTAAAGCAGGGTTGTGTCTACAGCGTTGCCGGCAGTTTCGTGCGTCACTTGCCCCTCGGCGTTGTACTGGATATCGCTGACCAGGGTTTGCCAGGTGGTCAGTCCCTGAAGTTGCAGACGCGTCTCACGCAAGCGACCGTCAAGGGTCAGGCTGAAGACCTGGCGGTTGTCCTTGGCATCGATCTGTTCCAGTACGTCATTCAACGGACCGAAATGCCACGTCGAAGCGGCGCCCTCCCCCGGCTCAAGCAGGCGCTGACGATCGGCTTCCAACTCCGGCCAGTCAGGTGTAACAGGGTCCAGGGTGAAGTGACGGACTTGCTTCACGCATTGGCCGGTGATTGAAAAGGTCTCGAACAGCACCGTCCCGGCGGGGTCGTCGTGACGGATCAACTGCCCGCATTGATTCTGCTCGCCGTGATCGGGATCGCCATAGGCCATGCGTTCAACACAACGGCTTGGCTCCGCCCCGCCCTGCTCGAACACCGAAACGGGACGAAGCAGATCGTCATACTCGACTTTACGGTGCGTACCTCGATTGTCCCAGCTCAGCAAAACCTCACTGCCAAGACCCGGCAGGTTGAGCTGCCAGCCGGCATCGACGCTGTCAATGCACAGCGCGTTACCCGACAGCGAAAACACCGTCATGAGGTTGGCGGGCGCCAGCGGCTCTTCTTGTTTCAGCGCCCAAAGCCGCGGATCCCACTGTTCAACCGCACGTCCTGCGACATCATGGAAAGTGCGATTGATGCGTGCCTGAGTAGGAACGCCTTCGACCTCGCGCCAATAATCAACCGAACGGATTGGCAGACCACGTGGGTCGACAACGGACAGTCTGGGTGTTTTGTGGTGCATTCCCATCGTCAAGGCCTGCATGCCGGTGGCGTCCCTGTTTACCAGCGGTCATCTAACCGTTCGTGGACAAGCGTGGCTACTGTCAGAAATTACAGTGCCGACCAACGGCAAAGGACCTTGATCGACGAATGTCCATTCCTTCGGCCCTTCGGTAGGATGGTGGTCATGAGTTCAAGGAGCGTTCAAACATGTTCATCGGCGTCCTGCTGGTCATCACCTGGCTGATTTTGTTGCTGCGTTACCCGGCCAAGGCGTTGCCGGTCTCCGTGGCAGCGGCCATCGGATTGGCGGTGGTGGCAACGTGGGTGATCTGGATGGACAACCGCGAGGTCAAGCAACTGGCGCGCCTGGAGCTGCGCATCACTTACGCGCCCGAACAGTGCCCGGCCGATCGCCCGCTGCAACTGAAAATGAACAACGGCAACGACGTGCCGCTGACCGAACTGCGCTGGCGCATCGCCGCCTATGCGCCGGGCGACACGGTCAATCTGGCCGACAATCAATACGCCGCACCGCGCTATCGCGGCCCCGGTGAACTGCAGGCCGGCGCGAACTGGGAAGACTGTTTGCCGCTGCCGCCGCTGCGTCCTGGTTATCGTCCGCAAACGCTGGAGTTTCGCGCCGAGCGTTTGCAAGGTAGTTTCTCCGACTAATTCCCTTTTTTTGCACAAGGACCGCGCCATGCCCGTTGCGTTGATTACCGGTTGTTCCAGCGGCATTGGCCGCGCCCTCGCCGAGGTGTTCAAAAGTGCCGGTTACGAAGTCTGGGCCAGCGCCCGCAAGGCTGAAGACGTGGTGGCTCTGGCCGCTGCCGGTTTCACCGCCGTGCAACTGGACGTCAACGACGGTGCGGCACTCGAGCACTTGAGCGAGCGGATCAACCAGCAACATGGCGGCCTCGACGTGCTGATCAACAACGCCGGTTACGGCGCCATGGGGCCGTTGCTCGACGGCGGTGTGCCGGCCATGCAGCGGCAATTCGAAACCAACGTGTTCGCGATCGTCGGCGTCACCCGCGCCCTGTTCCCGGTGCTGCGCCGCGCCAAGGGTCTGGTGGTGAACATCGGCAGCGTGTCCGGGGTTTTGGTCACGCCATTCGCCGGCGCCTACTGCGCCTCGAAAGCGGCAGTGCATGCCTTGACCGATGCGCTGCGTATGGAACTGGCGCCATTTGGCGTGCGGGTCATGGAAGTCCAGCCGGGCGCCATCGCCTCCAGTTTTGCCAAGAATGCCGGCCATGAGGCTGAGCAGTTGATCACCGAGCAATCGCCGTGGTTTCCGCTGCGTGAAGGTATTCGCGCGCGGGCCAAAGCGTCCCAGGACAATCCGACCCCAGCCAGTGAGTTTGCTGCCGGTTTGCTCAAGGCTGTGCTGCAGAGCAAACCGCCGCGGCTGGTTCGTCTGGGCAATGGCAGCCGGGCGTTGCCGTTGTTGGCGGGGTTGCTGCCTAAAGGGTTACTGCAGTCGGGGTTGATGAAGCGGTTCGGGTTGCGCGGGCAGCTCTGAGACCGCGTCGACACGAACCGCGAGCAAGCCCACATGTTCGGTGGTGCTTTTTATGAGAGCGGTCTTGCCCGCGAAGGCGTCAGAACAGACTTTGCAGACTTTCAGGAAACAGCATGACCGACTACACCGAATACTTTTTTGCACGAGACACTGTGTCAGGGATAAAGCGATTGCGCATTGCCACCTGTTATTTCTGTCAGTAGACGGCTCACTGCCGTCAGTCACAGACTCGGGAGAGAGGAAGAACTCACAGACCGTGTGTCTTGTATGAGAACCGGAAGATGTCGTGGATAGCCTCTTCGCCAACGATAAATCCATCGTGGCGATCCCTTTATCCAACTATATCGGCAGGTACATCATGACTACAGTCCATCGCAATCCATCCGTGCAACCCGGCACACCGGATCCGGCCTTTGGCGATCAGGGCACGCTGACACTCCACGACCTGATCAAAGATCCAGAATTCGCCCTACCGCGCCTGCTCAAGGGCCTGTCGAGTGTCTCGCAAGGCAAAACGATTTTCAGCGCCCAAATGTATCGCAACGATCTTTACGTCTATGTACTGGGACGTCTGGATGGCAATGGCCGACTGGACACAACATTCGCCGACAGAGGTTTTATTGCAGGCAATTTTGTTGCCACGCAAAGTTCCGCAGGCGGAAAGCTCGCGGTTCAAGAAAGCGAAAGCGGCAAAATCTACATGCTGGGCTGGACCGAGCGCACCGACGGCTGGGCCGATCTGGTGGTGGCGTGCTTTGATAAAAAGGGCAAGCCTGACCTGACATTTGGCGAAAGCGGTTGCCTTATCATCGAAACCCCGCCAGATCTGGAACTACAGACAGACATGTCTTCAGTGCATGTGCAGCCTGACAACAAATTGCTCATCAGTCCTAGCTATTTATCGCTTAGCGTTTCGAGACCTGCAACCGGCGTTCTGCTACGCCTGCTGCCGGATGGATCCCCAGACAGCGAGTTTAGTAATAACGGGCGCTGGGAATTCAAACTGCCAGGCCTGCCAAATGCTTCGACGGCAATCACCGCCTGCGTGTCTCAAGGGGAGAAGATCGTGATTGCCGGATATGCACAGTTCAAGGAACAACAAAATACTGCTGTGCTTGCTCGATTGGATGCCAGCGGACAAATCGACGTCAGTTTCGGCGATAAGGCGAGGCCGGGGTTTCATGTCGTCGAGGTTGCCGACCGAACCACACAGTTCAACACGCTCATTGAAAGATCCGATGGCAGCTTGCTCGGCGCCGGCGCAGCCAGCACTGCTGGCAAGAAGGAGACCGCCGGGTTACTCGTCGCGGTGACACCCAATGGCACACCGCATCAACTGTTCAATAACCGCAAACCCCTGATCACGCAGTTTGATGAACAACACGACAACGGCTGGGCTTCTGCCCTCGCACAAACCGACAACAGGTTCGTGGTTGCCTCAACGGGAAGCTGGGTGTACGTCGCACGCTTCCAGCCGGATGGCCAACCGGATACCGGTTTTAACGGCAAGGGCTTTACCAACCTCGACTCTGAATCTCGAAGCGAACCTGTGGTGCTGACATCAGGTATGGAAGGTCGGATCATCGTCAGCGCCAACACTATTGGTTTGAGCCCCGAAGGCGTCGGTCTCGCTCGGTGTTTTTACGGTTAAAGCTATGGCTGTGGAGCAGATGCTTACTGCCTTTGCTCTTGCTGCGCATTCACCACAACCGTACAAGTAATCCCCGCCGCCAACAGCACACCCTCCGGCACTTCATCAATGTGAATCCGCACCGGCACCCGTTGCGCCAACCGCACCCAGTTAAAGGTCGGGTTCACGTCCGCAATCAGCTCACGACTTTCCGGGTTATCGCGGTCGTAGATACCGCGAGAAATACTCTCCACATGCCCCTTCAGCACTTCGCCGCTCATCAACTGCATGTCGGCTTTATCGCCGACCCGCACGTGGGGCAATTTGGTTTCTTCGAAGAAGCCGTAGACCCAGAACGAGTTCATGTCGACCACGGCCATTTTCGCGTCACCGATGCGCGCGTAATCGCCGCGATGCACATTGAGGTTGGTCACGTACCCGTCTACTGCTGCGCGGACTTCGGTGCGTTTGAGGTTCAGTTCGGCGGCTTCCAGTTGCGCTTGTGCATGTTGGTAATCGGCCAGGGCCGAGTCAGCGATGTTGCTGGCGTCGTCGCGGTTTTCCCTGGAGATCACCAGGTTATCCATGTCGGCGCGGCGGTGGGCATTGACCTTGCGCATCTCCCACGTCGACTTGCGTGAGGCCACCAGCGACTGCGCCTGTTTGACCGCGATGCGGTAGTGCTCGGGGTCGATCCGCATCAGCAAATCGCCCTTCTTCACCTGTTGGTTATCACGCACCGGCACGTCCACCACTTCGCCGGTAACGTCCGCCGCCACGTTGATGATGTCGGCGCGCACCCGGCCGTCGCGGGTCCACGGCGTGTCCATGTAATGCACCCAGAGGGTCCGGCCGATCCATATCGCAAGGGCCAGCACCAACAGGGTGGCGAGCAGGCTGAAAAGCTTTTTCATCAGGGCCTTCTTCAGTGATAGAGAGTCAGTGGTAGAGAGTCAACGGTAAACAGTCAGCGCCAAGGCGCCGAACAGACAGGTAAACAAACTCAGGCGCAGCAGCGCCGGGTGCCAGAAGAAGCGGTACAGATCGAACCTGGACAGGAACCGGTCCAGCGCCCAGCCCAGTGCCGCTGCGATGAAAAACATCAAAGTCATGGTCGGCATGTACACGCCGTGGAAGGCGATTTCACGAGGCATGTTCAAGTCCTTGGGGCTTGGCGGTGGCGTTGGCATTTATGTAGCCGGCAAGCGGTGATTGCGGGTCCAGCAACGAGGTGCGGATGAAGTGCAGGTAGCTCTTCACCCGACGCAGGGCCGAGGTGTCGAAGTGCGGCGCGAAAGGTTCGTCGGTGGCTTGCACACGGCTGAGCGCGTGATCGACGGCGATCAATCCACGCTCCAGATTGCTCTGGCTCGGTTGCAGAAACAGCCGCACCAGCGAGCGGCCCATCACCCTGATGGACTGACGCCAGGGTTGAGATTCGGCATAGGCCGGATGCACCGGCAGGATCGCCTGTTCCTTGCGTAACTCAATGATCGCGTGACCGACTTCCAGCACCACAAACATCCAGCGCAGCAAGTCCCGTTGTACCTGCGGCTGCCCTGCCGCGAGACCATAGGCCTGATGCAGCAGGTCGCGGGTGCTGCTTTCGAAACTCGACGCCAAACCCTTGAGTTTGCCGCTGATGGCGTACACCACTTGGCCGCGCAAATCCTGCTCCAGCCGACGCCACAACCAGCGACTGTTGGGCGGCAGAATAATCGCCCCGGCGGCCGCACAGACCAGCATGCCGAGCACCATGGCGATGTAGTCGTTGATAAAGGCGTACGGGTTGTAAACAGTGAGGTTGTCCGGCACCGAACCGGTGCTGAAGAAGATCAGCAAACCGAGGCCCACGCCGGCGTAATGCGGCCGCGAAGTCAGGAACGAACCGAGCACGATCACCGGCGCGAGCATCACGCAGAGCAACGGAAAACCATCGATCCAGGGGAAGATGAAAAACATCTCGACGAAGCCGATCAGTGCCCCGAGCAACGTCCCGCAAGCCATCTGAAATGCCATGCGTTTTGGATTCGGT
Organism: Pseudomonas sp. MDT1-16; assembly: GCF_054898115.1. Taxonomy (NCBI): domain Bacteria; kingdom Pseudomonadati; phylum Pseudomonadota; class Gammaproteobacteria; order Pseudomonadales; family Pseudomonadaceae; genus Pseudomonas; species Pseudomonas sp. MDT1-16. The sequence continues at coordinate 1,334,766 of NZ_CM142717.1, read as the reverse complement.
GTCGCCGCTGAAAGGCCCACGGTCGCAGCGGCGATCAGCGTCATGGTCGCGCCGCTCGGCCACGCGGTGGCGACCCAATAGCTGCCCAGAACAACCAGAATGAATGCCGCGCGAATACCCGAGGCGGCCGACGCCATCCAGTTGGTTTGCGGGGTGAACGGTTCATCCCAACGCTCGCGCGCATGGCGGTGATCAGCCAGCGACGCGTGGGTCTGTGCATAACTGTGCAAGTCATCGACGAAGCGATAGAGCAATTCGTAGGCAGTGTGAAAATCCAGCTGCTCGGCGTCGCTCGGATGGCTCTCCTGAAAGATCGCTCGCAAGCTACGAACGCGCGCCGGCAAACCTTCTTTATAGGCGGTCAGCGCGATGACCAGACGCCCCGCATCGGCGTTGGTCAGGGCACGGCCGCTGAAGCCGTCGAGCAGTTCGGCGAGGTCCTGTAAACCCGGTTTGATCGCCGCGACCACGTGATCGGTGCCGCTGCTGCGCAAGCGTTCAAGCAATTGGTGCAGGGCGTTGAAGCGCGTAGTGATGCCCATAAACTCGCTGTTCAGTCGACTGAGCCGACCGTTGCGCCGGCGCATGTGCGGGTCTTCGAACACAGTGACGCTGCGCAACCCTTCCAGCCCCACGGCCTCGGCGATGAAGCGCACGTTGCTCGCCTCAAAAGCCTCCCGTTTGCTGCGACCGCGCAAACCATCGGTGACAAACAATGCGAACACGCCGAAGCGCTGATACAAGGCGTTGCGCATCGCGGCACTGGCGGTTTGCGGCAGGATCGCGGCGCTGACCAGCGTGGAGCAAATAATCCCCAAGGAGATTTCCAGCACCCGCCACACAGCGGCCATGAACGCACCGTCCGGGTGGGCCAATGCGGGCAAACCGACCATCGCCGCGGTGTATCCGGCGAGCACGAAACCGTAGGCGCGGAAGTTGCGATACCGCGCCGCGCCGGCCGAGCAGATGCCCACCCAAATCGCCAGCGAACCGAGGAACAGCTCGGTGTTTTGGGCGAACAAGGCAATCAGCGCGACCATCACCGCCGAGCCGGCCAACGTCCCGAGGAAGCGATAGAAACTCTTGGCCAACACGTGCCCGCTTTGCGGTTGCATGACAATGAACACGGTGATCATCGCCGTGCGCGGTTGCGGCAACTCCAGACGCATGGCCAGCCACAGGGTCAGGAACGCGGCGAACAACACCTTGAACATGTAGACCCAGGTCACGCCATCGCTGCGCGCCCAGTCGAAGAAACCCCGGCGCCACTCAAGGGAATACAGCCAGCGCAGAGGTGCGGGCAAGGGAGTCATGAAGTCCTGCTCAATGATTGAGGGCTTGGAGAATGGCGGGGAGGTTCGGTGCTATTTTTTTCGGAGCATCGGTCTGGCTGTCTTTTGGCGCATCATTGCCCGCGCCCAGTCCACCGCCCAAAGCGGTCACCAGTTCAGCATGGGCGCTGAGACGCGCGGCCTGAACCTGCTGCTGAACCTGCTGCTGTTTGAACAACAAAGTCTGGGTGTTAAGCACGTTGAGGTAATCGGTGAGGCCGCGCTGATAGGCGATCATCGCGATGTCATAAGTCTTCTGCGCGGTGGACACCGACTCAGCGGCGAAGGTTTGCTGCTTGTCCATGGATTCGCGGCGGATCAGCTGGTCGGAAATATTTTTCAGCGCGTTGACCAGCGTCTGGTTGTACTGGGCCACGGCGATGTCGTAACCGGCCGAGGCTTCGCCCAGCTCCGAGCGCAAACGGCCGCCATCGAAGATCGGCAACGAAATGGCCGGGCCGACGCTATAGTTGAGCTTCTTGCCGGTCAGGAACTCCAACGCGCCGCCGCCCGTGGCCATGTAGCCGAGGCTGCCGACCAGATCGACGTTGGGATAAAACCCGGCGTGAGCCACATCAATACCCCGCGCCTGGGCCGCCACTTGCCAGCGACTGGCGACCACGTCAGGGCGTTGACCGAGCAATTGCGCTGGCAAGGACGACGGCAACTTCAGCGGCGCGCCCAACGACAGCGTCGGCCGCTGCAACTGCGCGCCCTCCCCTGGGCCAAAACCTGCCAGTGCTGCGAGTTGATTGCGGCTCAGGGCGATTTCTTCGTCCAGCGCATCGATCTGACGATGGGTTTCCGGCAACGGCGTTTCGGCCTGGCTGACTTCAAAATGGGTGCCGATGCCGCCGTTGAGACGCTTTTGCGCCAGGTCGAGAATTTGCTGTTGCTGTTTCAGCGTCGCGGCGACGATGTCCCGTTGCGCGTAATGCAACGAAAGCTCGATGTAGGCGCGCACGATGTTGCTCTGCAATTCGAGCTGCGCCAGCCGTGCTTCGGCTGCCGTCATGTGGGCCAAGTCAACGGCGCGCTCGGTGGCGTTGCTTTCGCGGCCCCAGAGGTCGAGGGCATAGCTGAAACCCAGCGCGGCGTTGTTGTCCCAGGTGCTGGTGTTGGCCAGCTCGCCCGGCCCGTAGAACTGATCGGTGGGCCAGTTGTGGCGTTTGAGCGTGGATTCACCGTTTATCTGCAACGACTCGGCGATGCCGGCCATGGACTTGGCCTGGCGTACTCGCGCTGCAGCCATGGCCATGGTCGGGCTACCTTGCAGGGCGAGGCCGATCCAGCGGTTCAGTTGCGGGTCGCCATACGCCTGCCACCATTGGGCGGTAGGCCAGTGAGCGTCCTTAGCTGCGCTCTGAATAGCTTCGTCGGTGGCCAATGAATTGGCCTCGAGTGCCTTGCCCTGCGGGGTCAAACCTGCGGTACCGATGCAGCCGCTGATTGCCAGGGTTAAAGCCAAAACACTGAGCGTCTGAAGCGCTCTGCTGATGCGACGCGGCACTGCTGCGATTTCCTGAGGTGGGTGTTGTTCCTGAGGTGCGCAATTCTAGGGGTCGGCTTTGTTGGCGATAAGCTGGGAATCCTGTGAATCTTTGTTACGGTTAACGCGATAATCCGTTAGTCCATCTTTAGTCGCCTGTAGAAAATCAGCAACTTCGTGTCACAATTTGCCATTCGCCCAGAGAGCACCCCATGGACACTTTGCAAAACATGCGCGCCTTCAGTTACGTGGCCGAGGCCGGCAGCTTCACCGCCGCCGCCGTGCAACTCGACACCACCACGGCCAACGTCTCGCGCGCGGTCTCCAACCTGGAAGCCCACCTGCAAACCCGCCTGCTCAACCGCACCACTCGACGCATCGCCCTGACCGAAGCCGGCAAGCGTTATCTATTGCGCTGCGAGCAGATCCTGGCCTACGTCGAAGAAGCCGAAGCCGAAGCCAGCGACGCTCACGCGCGCCCGGCCGGGCAGCTCAAGGTGCACACCATGACCGGCATCGGTCAGCACTTCGTGATCGACGCCATCGCCCGCTACCGCAAGACTCACCCCGACGTCACCTTCGACCTGACCATGGCCAACCGCGTGCCGGACTTGCTCGACGAAGGCTACGACGTGTCCATCGTGCTCGCCAGCGAACTGCCGGACTCGGGGTTCGTCTCCCAGCGTTTGGGCATCACCTACAGCATCGTTTGTGCCTCGCCCGCCTATGTAAAAGCCAACGGCTGCGCGCACAAGCCCAGCGACTTGCTGAACCACGCCTGTTTGCGCCTGGTGAGCCCGGTGATTCCGCTGGAGAAATGGACCTTCGACGGCCCGGAAGGCCAGGAAATGGTCACCATCAATAGCTCGCCGTTTCTGGTGAACTCTGCTGATGCGATGAAGACGGCGATCACCAGCGGCATGGGGGTTGGCGTGTTGCCGGTGTATGCGGCGATTGAAGGGTTGCGCAACGGGACGCTGGTGCGGGTGATGCCGAATTACCGGTCGCAGGAACTGAATCTGTATGCGATCTATCCGTCGCGGCAGTATTTGGACGCAAAGATTAAAACGTGGGTCGAGTATTTGCGCGGGTCGTTGCCGGAGATATTGGCGGCGCATCAGGCGGAATTGGTGGCGTATGAATTGAGCGGGAGTATGGGTGGGGTTCGGGTGGCGAACTGATCCAGACACTCGCATAACGACGGAGAGAAATGTTAGCGTGCTTGGCATTCTCCGAGCCCCGACGAGCCCTCCTCCCATGAAAAAGACCGTCCTCGCCTTCAGCCGCGTCACCCCCGAAATGGTCGAACGCCTCAAGCAAGACTTCGACGTCATCGTGCCCAACCCGAAAAACGGCGACATCAACGCCCAATTCAACGAAGCCCTCCCCCACGCCCACGGCCTCATCGGCGTCGGTCGCAAACTCGGTCGCGCTCAACTTGAAAACGCCGCCAAACTTGAAGTCGTCTCCAGCGTCTCCGTCGGCTACGACAACTACGACGTCGCCTACTTCAACGAACGCGGCATCATGCTCACCAACACCCCCGACGTCCTCACCGAAAGCACCGCCGACCTGGCCTTCGCCTTGCTGATGAGCAGCGCCCGGCGCGTCGCCGAACTGGACGCCTGGACCAAGGCCGGCCAGTGGCAAGCCACCGTCGGTGCGCCATTGTTCGGTTGCGATGTGCACGGCAAGACCCTGGGCATCGTCGGCATGGGCAACATCGGTGCGGCCATCGCCCGCCGCGGGCGGCTGGGCTTCAACATGCCGGTCATCTACAGCGGTAACAGCCGCAAGACCGAGCTGGAGCAAGAACTCGGCGCGCAGTTCCGCAGCCTGGATCAACTGCTGGCTGAAGCCGATTTCGTCTGCCTGGTGGTACCGCTCAGCGAGAAAACCAAACACCTGATCAGCCACCGCGAACTGGCGCTGATGAAACCGAGCGCCATTCTGGTGAACATTGCCCGTGGCCCGGTGGTGGATGAACCGGCGTTGATCGAAGCGCTGCAGACCAACCGGATTCGCGGCGCGGGTCTGGACGTTTACGAGAAAGAACCGCTGGCCGAGTCTCCCCTGTTCCAACTGAAAAACGCGGTGACGTTGCCGCACATCGGCTCCGCTACCCATGAAACCCGCGAGGCCATGGCCAACCGCGCGTTGGCTAACTTGCGCAGCGCCTTGTTGGGTGAGCGACCGCAAGATCTGGTGAATCCACAAGTGTGGAATGACTGAAAAAGCCAGGCAGACGTTTCAACGCCTGCCCGCACCCAGTTCAACGAATAAAACACTTGGCGAGCAAACTCAAAAGCCAACCCCAACCTCTTACACAACTTGCAATTCAGTAAACAACTTAAGTAACGACCTACGAGATAAACTTTCTTCAGTCACTTGCCATCACAGGCACACATTCTGGAGAACCAAAACCGTGAACAACCTGACAACAAACCAAACCATCAGAATCAGCAAAATCGCACTGATGTCTTTTATTAGTTTTTTCGGCTTGCTGATGATGTACAGCAACTTAGCCGACTACCCGACCAATTATGAGTATGTCGCTCATATATTGAGTATGGACACCACCAGCGACCAGTCGAAATATGGCCTTCGGGCCATTACATCGCCCATGCTTCAACATCGGATTTACTGGATCATCATTACACTTGAAGTTATCTACACCCTGCTTTGCCTGATGGGCACCTATCAGCTCTATAGAAACCTCAGTGCCAGCGCCGACGATTTCCACGAGGCTAAAAAATATGCATTGATGGGTTTATTAGTAGCCATATTCGTCTACTACATCTGCATACAGGTTGTGGGTGTCGAATGGTTCAACATGGACCAATCGGATGTCTGGAACTATGACGAATGGGCCCAAAAAATTCTAAGCTTTACATCACCCACACTCATTTATATAAGCCTCAGAACCGAGGAATGATTAAATCCCGTACTTATCAGCCCCGTTCACGCTGCTGCGTAATCGAAGTACCCCAGGTTTACGGAACACCAACACATTACCCAACATCACCAGCACCAATCCCACCAGTGCTGGCGCCGTCCATTGATAGCCTTCGGCAAACGCCGAAACGTTCAGCGCCACCACCGGGAACAATACTGTGCAATATGCCGCCCGCTCCGGCCCCATGCGCCCGACCAGCGTCAGGTAAGCGGTGAAGCCAATCACCGAGCCGGGAATGACCAGATACAACAACGAGCCGATGTAGCGTGCATTCCATTCCATGTCGAACGGGATGCCTTTGACCAGGCACCACACCGACAACATCGCCGCGCCGTAAGCCATGCCCCAGGCGTTGGTGGTCAGGGGTTTGAGACCGGCCTTCTGTTGCAGGCTCGAGAGCATGTTGCCTGCCGAGAAGCACAAGGTTCCGAGCAATGCCAGACCTAACCCGAGCAAGGTTTCCGGGCTGACGGTATGACCCGCCAATTCAGGCCAGAACAACAGGCCTAGTCCGAACAAGCCCAACGCGCCGCCCATCAGCACATTACGAGCAATTTTCTGGCCGAAGAACACCCGCGCATTGAGGGCGTTCCACAGGGTGGCGGTGGAAAACACCACAGCAACCAGACCGCTGGGGATCCACTGGCTGGCGGTCAGGAAGCACATGAAGTTGATGCAGAACAGGCACAGTCCCTGCGCCAGGCAGATCAGATGCCCCCGGCGGTTCATCACTTGCAGGCGGCGACTCAGCAGCAACATGACGAACAGCACCAACGCCGCAAGGCCGAAGCGATAGACAATCGACACCGGAATCGCCACCACACCCAGTTGCCATTTCAAGGCAATCCAGGTGGTGCCCCAGATCAGCACGGTCAGCAAGTACAACGAAAGGTTCATGGCAAAGGCTCCTCAATAGGGGCTCAGTGTCCCGCGCCAAGCCTCGCCGCACTTGCATAAACTTGCGCTTTTGTCAGCCGATGGGCTGGCAGGCCAACGTCTACGGAGTAGGATGCAAAGCGTTGAAGAGAAGCGATTATGCCCACACTGGAAAACCTGCAAGTCTTTCAAGCCCTCAACCGCTCGCCCAATGCTCGTCTGGAGCACAGCGCCGAGCTCGGTGACGGCATGGCTGCAGCCTTGTGGAGCAATCATCACGATGCTCAGGACTACGAAGCGCCGAGCCATCACACCCTGTCCTGCTACATCGCCGGCGGCACCGGGACCTTTCGCCGCGACCAGCCCGGCACCAAGGGCGGCCCCGACAAGCTGTGCATCCTGCCGGCCGAGCATCAATCGGGCTGGGTGATCAACGGCGACATTCGCCTGGCACATGTTTATTTCAGCCCCGAACAGTTCGCCCTCGGCTGCGTCACGCTGCTGGACCGCGAACCTCGCGAACTGCAATTGCGCGAAGCCACCTTTCTCGACGACCCGGCACAAGCCCGGCGCTTTCGGCAAATGCTCACACTCAACTGGGACGAACCCGGTGAACGACTGCTCACCAGCAGCCTCGCCCACGAAATGCTCAGCCACGTCTTGCTCGGTCAGGTCAGCATGCGCGAGGGGTTGCGGCTCAAGGGTGGACTGGCGGCGCATCAACGACGGCAGTTGGTGGAGTTCATCGACAATCAGTTGGCCGAGGCCATCAGCCTGGGGCAGTTGGCTGGGCTTTGTGCGTTATCGGAGTACCACTTTGCGCGCATGTTCAGAGAGAGCTTTGGATTGCCGCCGCATCAGTATGTGCTGTCGCGACGACTGAGCCGGGCACGGGCGTTACTGCGCTCGACGTCGCAGCCGTTGGGGGAGATCGCTTTGGCATGCGGGTTTGCCAGTGCGAGTCATTTCACTAATCGGTTTCGTCAGGCGTTGGGTGGAACGCCCGGCGAGTATCGCCAGGCGTTTTTGCGGTAACCCGAAAGTAGTTGGTGCTAGGGATGCCGCCATCGAGAGCAAACTCGCGATGAACGATGATGCGGTTTGCGGTTAGAACTCCAACGTGCTCGACAACGAAATCTGCCGCGAATCGCCCATCGACACAAAGAGCCGGCTCGCCGCCGAGGTGTAGTAGGTGCGATCAAACAGGTTCTTCACGTTGAGCTGGAACTTGACCCTCTGCCCTTCAACTTTGGTGTCGTAGGTGGCGAATGCATCGGCCACGGTGTAGCTCGGCAGGTCGAAATCATTCACGGCGTTACCCGATCGCTCACCGACATACCGCGCCCCCGCACCGACCCGCAGCTGATCGCCACCGACGAGGGTGCCGAAGTCATAGACCGCCGACAGCGAGCCGCTGTTCTTCGCTACGTTTTGCAGTTTTTTGCCTTTGTAGGTCGGGTCTTCAGTGACTTCGGCGTCGGTGTAGGCATAGCTGCCGATCATGCTCCAGCGATCACTCAGCTGACCGGTCAAGTCCACTTCCAGCCCACGGGAACGCACTTCGCCGGCGGCGTTGTAGATCGTCACCGGGCCTTCGGAGTTGGCCACCAGCACATTGCGTTTTTTGATGTCGAACAGCGCGACGTTACCCGTGACGCGGCCCGGCATGTCGAGCTTGGCGCCGATTTCCCAAGACTTGGCTTCTTCCGGCGCGATGCTGCCGTCAAGCACGGTGCTGCTGCCGCTCAACGGCGCGATGGTCGAGTTGGGTTTGAACGACTCGGTGTAGCTGCCGTAGAACGACAGTTCATCGGTGTAGCGATACACCAGACCGGCGCGAGGCACCCATTTCTGGCCGTTGCTGTCGGTGTTGGCCTGGAACGGCACGCCTTTGCCGGCGTACTGGTCGTATTCCTGGAAACGCCCGCCAGCGACGAAAATCCATTGATCGGTCAGGTGGATCGAGTCCTGGAGGAATACCGAATCGCTGCGCAGTTCATCGGTTTGCGCGCTGTCCGCAGGGCTGACGGTGGTGCCGGCGACTTCGCGGCCGTAGACCGGGTTGAGGTAACTGAAGGTGCTCAGGCTTTTCTGGCGGATCAGGTCTTCGCGGTAGATCTTGCGGTACTCGTCATCGATGCCGAACACCAGGTCATGTTGCAGGCCCAGAACGTTGACTTTGCCTTCGAGGCTGGCAGTGGTGAAACGGTCGGTGCTGATGGCGCTCTGCGTCCCATCCATGCTGCGGGTCAGCGTGCCTTTCTTGGTGTCGATGGCCGTGATGCGCACTTGGCTGGCATCGTAGGTTTCACGGTTCCAGCTGTAGCCGAAGTGGGCGTTCCAGTTGTCGTTGAGTTCGTGATCGGCCTCGAAGTGATACAGATCCGAGCGCCCTTCCATGTTATTGAAGGGTTCGTCGAGACGGCGCTCACGGGAGATGTCCAGCGGGTGATTGTCACGCGGGTCGATCACCGTGCCACGGTCGAACGGGGTCAGGAACTCCCGGTGTTCATAGGCGAACAACAACTGGGTGCTTTCGCCGAACCAGGCCAGTGACGGCGCCACCAGCGTCTCGCGGTGAGTGCCGAAGTTGCGCCAGTAATCTTCGTCTTCGTGGTCCAGGACCATGCGGTAAGCGAGGCCGGAAGTACCGAGTGCGCCGGTGCTGTCGAGGCCGCCACCGCTGCCGTTTTTGCCGTCGCCGTAGGTCGAGCCGCGCAAGGTCAAGGCGTTGTACTGCTCAAGCTCCGGCTTCTTGCTGACCATGTTCACCACGCCACCCGGGTCCTGGATGCCGTAAAGCAAGGATGCCGGGCCCTTGAGGACTTCGACCCGATCCACGGTTGCATTGAGGCCACGGCCCTGCACGATCGGCATGCCATCGCGCATGATCGAGCCGTTACGGTTGTCGCCGAAACCACGCGTCATCACCGAATCCTGGGTGCTCGCCAGCGTGTTGCCCTGGGTAATGCCGCTGACGTTGGCCAGTGCATCGTCCAGATTGCGCGGTGCCTGATCGCGAATGACCTGAGCCGGGATGACGTTGACGGTCTGGGGGATTTCCTGGAGCAAGGCCGAGGAGCGCATCACCGAACTGGTGGGCGGCGGTTGATAGCTCATGGATTGATCGGCCACGGAAGTGATGGTGGTCGCGCCGAGGTTCAAGGTGCCTTCGGTGGGTAACGGCGCCAGGACCAACGTGTGGCCGTCGGTACGACGGAAGGTGAATCCCGAACCGCTGAGCAAACGCTGCATCGCTTGATCGGCGTTGAACTGACCATTGATCGCCGGGGCGGTTAGACCGTACGGTGCCTCATCGGTGTAGACCACACTGATGCCAGTGATCCGGCTGAAGTCACTCAAGGCCAGGGGCAGCGGTTTGGCGGCCATCGCGAAGCTGAACTGCGCACTCTGTCGAGCACTGCCGGCCTCTGCTGCCACCGCCACACTCAACGGCAGCAACGCCAACGCCGAAAAGCTCAATGCACACGTACCCAACCATTGTTTGACCGAACCCGATTTTGCACTGGACTTCATTGCTCATGACCTGTGTAGAACCTACGGGATGCGAATGACTCGCAGTTTCAGTCACTACACGGATGGCGCCGGGGTTTACCTCACCAGAAATTTTGAAAATACTTGAAAAAAGCCTCACCGCAAAATAATCAGATGCCCCAGAACCTGGTGCTGCTCAAACCCCAACACCCCTTGCAATGAACTCAACACCGCCTGCGGATCCTTGCTCGGGAAACTGCCACTGACTCGCCGCGCCGCCAGTTCATCGTTGAGCAGTACAATCCGTCCCGGGTAATAACGTCCCAGGTCTTGCACCACCTCGGCGAGTGTCGCCTTGTAGTAATTGAGCCAACCCTGACGCCACGCCAATTGCGCTTCGCTGTCGACGCTGTGGAGTTTTTCCGCCAAACCAGCGCCATAAGCCACTTGCTGGCCAGCCGTCAGAATTTGCTGCGCGGCGTTCTTGTCCGCTGTCACACCGACGCGCCCGGACAACACCGTGACCTGCGCACCGTGAGGTTGCAGGCGTACTTCGAACTGAGTCCCCAGCACCTTCACCTGACCCTTTTCAGCGTCCACCACAAACGGCTCGCCGTTGTGGGTCACGCTGAAAAATCCGGCACCGCGACGCAGCTCAACGTGCCGTTCGCCACGACTGAAATCCACCGCAATCGCGCTGTCGGCATCCAGGGTGACTTGCGACTGATCGACCAGCGTGACCGTGCGAATTTCCCCCGGCGCCGACACATAGTCAGCCCCCAGATCATCGACCCAGCGCGACGGTTGCCAGCCAGCACCGACGCCAATCATCAGCACCAGACACGCGGCCATCGCCAGCGCACCGGACCAACGCCGGACGCTGGTACGGCGCGAGCGATTCATGGCGTTGAGGTAACCCTGCAAGGCAAACACTTCTTCATCGGCCAGCGTTCGGGCCGGTGCTTCGGTCAACTCCCACACCACTTGCGCCTGGGCGTAAGCCTCTGCATGGGCGGGGTCGGCCTGCAACCAGCGACTGAACGTGAGTTGATCGCCGCTGCTGGGCTGGTCATGCAACAGGCTCAGCCAGGCGAAGGCCGCCTGCTCCTGCGCGGGCGTCGGGGTGACGCGTTCGGTGTTGTTCACAGTGCTTTCCCTGGCGTGCGCGGTTCGGGTTCCCGCAGGCTGGCCTTGCAAGCCTCGAGGGCGCGCATCATATGTTTTTCCACGGCGCTTTGGGACAAACCCATGGCCTTGGCGATCTCGGCGTATTTGCGGCCATGGATACGGTTGAGCAAAAAGATCTGCCGCGTGCGCTCAGGCAACGCGCGCAACGCCGCTTCGACGTGACGCAAATCGTTGCCCGCCTCCAACGCCGCTTGCGGTTCGCTGCCGTGGCTGTCCGGTTGATCCGGCATCCAGCCCTCGTTGACCCGCACCCGCGTGCCTTCGCTGCGCAAATGGTCGATGGCGATGTTGCCGGCGCAGCGCAACAGGTAAGTGCTGAGCTCTTCGACCTGCACCAGCGGCCGACGCCAGAAGCGCAGAAACAAGTCCTGCACCAGGTCCGCCGCCGTCGCCCGACACCCGACACGACGACTCACCAGCGCTTCCATTTGCGAACGCTGGGAAAGGAACACCTGCAGGAAATGCGCACGCGCACCGCGATGTTCATCGTCATGGGATTCAGGGGGGCTGGTGATCATCAGCTCAGCCCTTTGCAAACACGGCAACGGGGCTGGCAAGCAGGCTCAAACCCGCCAACACCAGGGCCAGGCGCGGGCGATACGGTATCAACAGCACCAGCACCAGAGCGCTGAACATCAACACCGCAAACCACTCTACCAATCCAAGTCCCCACCCCGTCGACGACACCGCAGCCCACAACGACAACGCCAGCAACAGCCCGCCACTGAGTTTCATCCCTTGGCGGCGACGGGCCGAGGGCTTGCGCCCCAGCAGTTCGGCGTGATGCCGATCCATGGATAAACAGAGCGCGGTGAAACCGCCGTAGCACAGCAACAAGGCCAGGAACATTCAGTGCGCCTCTCGCTCAAGCGATATCGATTTCGCCCGCGGTCGGATGACGATTCCAGCCTGCCCCGAGCGCTGCATTTTCCACGCCGCCCAAGCGAAAAACAGACCACTGCCCAGGCATGCCAGATCGAAACCGGCCATGGCCCAATCGCCCTGCGCCAGTGTGACGCCCAAGTGATAAGGCGTGGTCAGCGCGTTCAGCAACGGCACCGCACAGAACAGCAACGCCGCCAGCGCCAACTGTTCGACCCACGCGGCGCGACCACGGCGGACCATGGCATGCAACACACTCAAGCCCCAGACGATGAAGAAGCTGTGCACTTCCCAATCTGCCCGCCCGGCCATCTCGACCGGCAACAATCGATTAGCCCAGAAGAACGCCACCACCGCGACCATCAACCCCGACATGCCGGCGATGTTCAGCACTTCCACCAGCCGCAACTCGAACGGCATCACACCGCTCTTTGCATGTTTGAGCTGACGCTTGCCGAGCCAGACCACCAGCCCGGTACCGATCATCGCCGTGCCCGCCAAACCACAAATGAAGTACAGCCAGCGCAACACAGGACCGGCGAAATGGCCCATGTGCAAGCCGTAGAAACTGCCGGCAATGGCCATCGGCAAGGATTGTCCCGCCGTGGCGCCAAGCAATTGCCCGGTCACCCCGTTGAACGTCACCGCGCTGCCAAAGTCGTGGACTACGTGGTCGGCGCCGTCACGCGCAAGGACGACCGAGGCATTCGCATCGCCCGGATTGTTGACCGTCAGCCGCCCGGCTCGCCCGCCCGACCACTGCTCTCGGGCCCGTTCCAGCAGCGGTGCCAACGGCGCCAACTGGCCCGGTTCACCGGCAAGTTCGGGGGTTTTGGAAACAGGAAACACTTCATCGTAAAAGGTATCGCTGTCACCGCCATACGAGGCAACGATGCTCGCGGGCATCACCATCGACATGAAAATCACCAGGCTGCTGTAAGTGATCATCAGGTGAAACGGCAACACCAGCACACCCACCGCGTTGTGCCCGTCTAGCCAGGAGCGTTGGCCCTTGCGCGGGCGGAAGGTGAAGAAGTCCTTGAAGATTTTCTTGTGGGTGATGATCCCGCTGATCAGCGCGACGAACATCACCATCGCTGCGAGGGTAGACAGCCAGCGACCCCACGGATAGGGCATCTGCAACTGAAAGTGGAAGCGGTAAAAGAACTCGCCACCGCGTGTGTCCCGGCCCTGCACTTGCGCGCCGGTTTGCGGGTCGAGGAGTTTTTCGGTGAATTGACCCCGCGTGCCGGGCTTGGCCGGTGCTTGCTGCCACCGCACCGACAGCGCGGGTTCGCGAGCGTCAGGCAAATCGATGAGCCATCGCGAGGCACCGGCGGCGTGCTGCTGAAGATAATGCTGGGCCAGGGTCAGACTCGTTTCGGAGGACACTGCACGTGCGGGAATTTCCGGCTGCATCCAGTGGCTGATCTCATCCTTGAAATAGGCGAGTGTGCCGGTCAGGAAAATCGCGAACAGCAGCCAGCCGAAGATCAACCCGGCCCAGGTGTGCAGCCAGGCCATGGCCTGACGAAAGCCCTCTTTCATGAGTGACCCATCCAGTACGCCAACCCCGACACGGCCGCCAACACCACGCTTGGCACGATCAATCCGAACCAGGCTTGCCACGCACTGCGACAGGCAAAGCACCAGAGTACGGCGACCAGATAGACCAGAAATGAGCTCATCATCCCAGTGACCACCGCTTCGTCGCGGGCCATGGGCAGCCACATCGTCAGGCTGACACTCGCCAATGCCGCGACGAGGTAACCCCCCAGCACGGCGGCCAGCACTCGGGAAGTGACGGCAAGCCGGTAGGAAACGGGGAGCGTGGTGATTTTGCCTTTCATGTTTCGACCTTGAAACGGGTGAGGCCTCGTGAACGTCACGGGACCAACAAGGCCGCAATACTAATGATAAATATTCTCATATGCAAAATAGTTGAGATGGGGGGATGCCGACCACTCCGCGTGGGAACGATCAGTAACGATCAGCCCAAACGAGAACGGGCCTGCATAAGCAGACCCGTTTGTCAGTGGAAAGGTAAAAAATTAATCAGGCTTCAACCGTTTTGCGCAGCCTGTTCGTTCTCGAGAAACTCGTCTTCCAGCAACGCATCGGCAGCGACTCTCTCGAATGGCACCACCGCGGCACGTGGTTTGCCCCGCAGTTTGCCAAACAGGTGCTCAAGCGCATGTTCAAGTTTTTCGGCCGCACCGTCGATCGCTTGCTCCAGGGTATCGGCTTTATGGGTGACAGAAATCGGTTGGTGGCCTTTTGGCCGCGCTTCCAGCTGACAGCGCATGTCATGGGGACCGGGCTTGTCGCCGTTCTCGTCCCGCAGATGAACCTCGACGCGTGTCAGGTCTTCTTCATAACGTTCTAGCGTGCTCTCAATGGTAGTACGTACCCACTCCTCCAGTCGGATGCTGCTTTGAATATGGTTATCGCTGTTGACTTGGATTTGCATAGTTCATCCCTTATTTCAGCTAGCTAGCGAGAGGTACTTCGGCTGGCCCTTGGGCGTCATCACCGTGACCTCTTACTTACACAATCGGTCTGCTCGCAGAACAATTCAACCCCTAAAAAAAGATAAATTTCGATTCGCAAAAAAAGCCGGACAAGGAGCAGAAGCGCTGTTAATGTCGGGAGTTGGGTCGCCCCTGTCTGATGTCCCAAGCAGCTTGCATCTGCCGCTCCCCCAGCGGGTGCAGGCTACGAAAAACCCCCGCCTCCTCTACCAGCCAGTCATGTACCGCGCGCACGCCCGGATGACTCAGCGCACCTGGCGCATAGAGCAGCACGTAACGCTTGTGATTGGGCACCGCCAGGCCAAACGGCACGATCAACGTCCCCCGCTCCAGCTCATCGTTCAACAACGTTCGCCGCGCAATCGCCACGCCCATCCCGGCAATCGCCGCTTCGATGGTCAGATGATTGCGATTGAAGGTATGCCCGCGCCGCACGTCCGCACCTTCGAAGCCGATGGCATTGAGGTAGAACTCCCATTCCGCGTACTCGTAACTGCCGCGCCAGGCGGTGATGTCGTGCAGCAACGGGAAATGCATCAGATCCGCCGGGCCATGCAGCGGCGGGCGGCCGCGCAGCAGGCTCGGGGCACAGACGGGGAAGATTTGTTCATCGAGCAAGGCTGTGGATAAAAGTCCGGGATAGCTGCCGTCATTCAGGTCGATGGCCAAATCGAAATCGCCTTCATGCAATGGCACGCTGCTGTCCTCGGCCACCAGGCGCAATTGAATGTCCGGAAAGCGCTGCTGCAAACGCGGTAGACGCGGCGTCAGCCACTTGCTCAGGAACGACGGAATCGAGCGCAGCCGTAGAATCCCGCTGATCATCCCCGCATCCAGTCGTCGCAATTCCGCGTCGATGCTGCCGTAAGCCTCGTTGACCGTGATGGCCAGTCGCTGGCCTTTAGCACTCAATTCCACACCCCGAGCGCGACGGTGGAAAAGTCGAAACCCCAGACGTTCTTCCAGTTGTCGGATTTGCTGACTGACCGCACCCGGCGTGATGTGCAGCTCTTCGGCACATCGAGTGAACGACAAGTGCCGAGCGGCACAGGAAAACACGTGCAGCCAGACGTAAGTCTGGGCATGCAATTGACGACTCATCGTTTAGTCCTGCTAAAGGCTTTCTTAGGAAGTTTCGTTGGTCACGTAGGACCGAGGTAGGCAGTATCGCCGACATTGCGCTTGTCCTACAAAAATGGCAGCGATTTCTCCTCCATTGCTTGTATAGGCTTTAGCATGGCTATCAGTGTTTTCGATCTCTTCAAAGTCGGCATCGGTCCGTCCAGTTCCCATACCGTCGGCCCGATGCGCGCCGCGGCGACCTTTGCCCAGGCACTAATTGACCAGCAATTGCTGGATGCCGTACGTCGGGTTGAAATCCGCCTGTACGGTTCCCTTTCCGCCACCGGCGTCGGCCACGCCACCGATCGCGCCTGCGTCATGGGCCTGATGGGCGAATGGCCCGATAGCATCGATCCCACGTCCATCGACAGTCGCATCCAGACCCTACGTGAAACCGGTGAACTGTCTCTGGCAGGCAAAACCACCATTGCCTTCAACTGGCAGAGCGATCTTCTGCTACTCGACGAGAGCCTCCCCTACCACCCCAACGCCATGTCCCTGACAGCCTTTGGCGATACCGGTGAGTTGTCAGAGCAAACGTACTACTCGATCGGCGGCGGTTTCATCATCGAAGCGGCAGAAGCCGAGTCCGGCATCGCGCCAACCAGCGATGTGGTGCTGCCGTACGATTTCTCCAGCGCCGCCGAACTACTCAAGCTCTGCAACCAGCACGGCCTGCGCGTTTCCGAGTTGATGATGGCGAATGAATTGGCCTGGCGCAGCGAAGCCGAAATCCGCCAGGGCCTGCTGCACATCTGGTCGGTGATGCGCGAGTGCGTCGAACAAGGGTTGCGCCACGAAGGCATCCTGCCCGGCGGTCTGAATGTTCCGCGCCGCGCCGCGAAATTGCACCGCAGCCTGTTGGAAATCGGCAAGCCGAATGTCATCACCTCCACGCTGTCGGCCATGGAGTGGGTGAACCTGTTCGCCCTCGCCGTGAACGAAGAAAACGCGGCGGGCGGACGAATGGTCACGGCGCCGACCAACGGCGCGGCGGGGATCATTCCGGCGGTGCTGCATTACTACATGAAATTCAACCCGGACGCGTCGGACGATGACGTCGTAGCGTTCTTCTTGGGCGCTGCGGCGGTAGGCATTCTCTGCAAGAAAAACGCATCAATCTCCGGTGCCGAAGTCGGTTGCCAGGGCGAAGTCGGCTCGGCCTGCGCGATGGCCGCCGCCGGGCTGGCCGACATCCTCGGCGCCACACCGGAACAACTGGAAAACGCCGCCGAAATCGGCCTGGAACACAACCTCGGCCTGACCTGCGACCCGGTCGGCGGGCTGGTGCAAGTGCCGTGTATCGAACGCAACGCGATCGCCGCCGTGAAGGCGATCAATGCCACGCAAATGGCCCTGCGCGGCGACGGCAAACACTTCATTTCCCTGGACCGGGTGATCCGCACCATGCGCGATACCGGCGCCGACATGCACGACAAATACAAAGAGACTTCACGGGGCGGCCTGGCGGTGAGCTGGGTGGAGTGCTGAGGAGCATTCCCTGACCGTTTCGCGTGAGCCCGAGCAAGAACAATAACGAGGCCAAAACGATGACCGATGTACGTACACCTGCTGCCGATAATCCTGCTGTAGACCTCAAACGCGACACCGCAACAGCCACCAAGGGCTGGAGCAAACACGACACCACCTGGATGCTTGGCCTCTATGGCACGGCGATTGGCGCCGGCACGCTGTTCCTGCCAATCAACGCCGGGGTCGGTGGTTTCTGGCCATTGCTGATTCTGGCGGTGCTGGCGTTTCCGATGACGTTCTTCGCCCACCGCGGCCTGACCCGCTTCGTGTTGTCCGGGCGTTCCGGGGACATCACCGAAGTGGTGGAAGAACACTTCGGCATCGGCGCCGGCAAGCTGATCACGCTGCTGTATTTCTTCGCGATCTTCCCGATTCTGCTGGTGTACAGCGTGGCGCTGACCAACACCCTGAGCAGCTTCATGGAGCATCAATTGCACATCGCACCGCCTCCGCGGGCGATTTTGTCGCTGGGCTTGATCCTCGGCCTGATGGCGATCGTGCGTTGCGGCCAGGGCGTCATCGTCAAATGCATGAGCGTGCTGGTTTATCCTTTCGTCGCGGCGTTGCTGCTCCTCGGTTTCAGCTTGATCCCGAACTGGAATGGCGCGTTCGTCGCCACCGCCAGTGAAGGCATGCCGCTGCCGTTGTTCTTCAAAACGCTGTGGCTGGCGATCCCGGTGATGGTGTTCTCGTTCAACCATTCGCCGATCATCTCTGCGTTCGCCGTCGATCAGAAGGAGCGTTACGGCGAACAGGCCGAACCCAAGAGCAGCGGCATCCTCGCCATCGCCCACGCGATGATGGTGGTGACGGTGATGTTCTTCTGCTTCAGCTGCGTGATGGCCCTGTCCCCGGCTGATTTGGCGGCAGCGAAGGCGCAGAACATCTCGATCCTGTCGTACCTGGCCAACCACTTCCAGACCCCGGTCATCGCATACGCTGCGCCGTTGATTGCGCTGGTGGCGATCACCAAATCCTTCCTCGGCCATTACATCGGTGCCAGCGAAGGCTTTCAGGGCCTGATCGTGAAAAGCCTGCGCGGCCGTGGCCGGGTGATGTCGGCGAGCTGGCTGAACCGCGTGACCGCGCTGTTCATGATCCTCAGCTGCTGGGCCGTGGCAACGTTCAACCCGAGCATCCTCGGCATGATCGAAACCCTCGGCGGGCCGATCATTGCGTGCCTGTTGTTCCTGATGCCGATGTACGCCATCCGCCGCGTGCCGGCTTTGCGCCAGTACTCGGGTCAGGCCTCGAACGTGTTTGTGGTGCTGATCGGTTTGATTGCACTGTCTGCGATCATCTACTCATTCATGCCCTGAAACGGGCAGGAAAAAAGGCTTGATACCGAATAGGTAAGCCATAGCACGAATATGTAGCAGCTGGCGCAGCCTGCGTTCGGCTGCGAAGCAGTCGTGAAATCAACCAACGCGGTGCGTCAGGCAGACCGCGCGCAAAGGTTTTACGACTGCTTCGCAGCCGAACGCAGGCTGCGCCAGCTGCTACAAGGAGGGTTTCCCCCTGAGATTTTCTTGACTGCATAGCCGCCTTCATTTGCCGTGTCTATTGTCCGACATTTTTTCCGGCATGCCTCTTGCTACGTCACTGCTGAGGCTAAAAGGACTTTTTCAAATCTCAGCGAACGGCCTGCCGATGGTCTGGTACTGCGAACCAACCCGATAACGGCCGGTCAACAACTGCACGTTCAATCAGGCGGTGACGCATCATGGACAACCCTTTTCAGCTCATTACCGATGCCTTTGCACCGGATTATCAGATCAACCTGAGCATTCAGGGTCTGGATGGCCGCATCATGCTGACCCTCTCCAACAGCGGCCGCGTGGTCGCCAAACGGATGATCAGCGCCGAACAACGCAACGACCCCCAGCGCCTCAAACGCCTGGTGCAAAGCATTCAGTTCGGCATCGCCATCGAACAGGGCCACAGCGCCGTGGCCATCCTCGAAGCCATGACTGACGGTGACAATCACACCCCGCCACCGCCGCACGTCAAGGGCCACAGCCGGCCAGTCATGGGGCTTTAAATCTCGCCCTTCTCGACGTCGGGATGCTCACCGGAGCCCGCGCCAACCTTGCGTTGCGGGTGCTCGATCTTCACCGAAGGGAATTGCGACGAGGCGTAACGCACCACCAGAATCGCAAACGCCAGCAGCAGAATCCCGCCACACAGGTAGATGATCCCAACATCCGGCGGATTGTGGTGCGAGACGTTGGAGATCAGCAGGCGCGTCAGCGCGGTGATGGCCACGTAGATCAGGAAGCGCACCGGCATGTGGTTGGTCTTGAAATAAATCCCGACCATCGCCCCCAGTTCCAGGTAGATGAACAGCAGCAAGATGTCATCGATCTTGATGTGTCCCTCTTCGATCATCCCCAAAAACTCCATCACCGCCGCCCACGCGGTGACTGCACCGATGGCGAACAGCGCCAGGTAGTGGAAGGTCTCGACGAACAGGTTACCCATGGACTCGGCCAGTTGGTGCACGTTCTGCCGCAGGTTCTCGGCCCAGTTGATTTTCACGATGATTCTTCCTTAGCTCGGTTCGAGCGGATGATGCGAGTTTGACGTGACGGTTGTTCTGCATGCAGAAAAAAGGCCAGGGGCGCCTGCCACATGATGGCGAGATGCTCTAAAACACGCTCCGTGGCGTTTGGTCGCACCCGGTGGGGCTGATCGGCCTGACAAACCCTGAATTCGGTCTACATTAAAAAGCCACTACCCAAAGCGCAGGGATTCGCTTATCCTTTTCGCTGTATATAAATACAGTGGTCGAATAAGACAACTTAATGTGAAGGCATGTGAGGTGGTGAATGGCCGTCGAAGTGGTATACCGCAGCAGCCGAGATCTGGAGCGCTTGTTCATGGATAAAGCCGAAGCTGACCGTCATGACAAAATGCTCGAACTGGCCGAGTTGTTGGCTGAAGTGTTGCAAAAAGCCGTTCCGTCCCTGACCGAGCAGCAAGTGGAAGAAGCCGGGATCTACATGGCGAAGAATCGCGATGTGTTCGCCAAGGCGTTCAAGAGCCAGCCGGACGCGTTGTCCGAATTGCTCAATGCGCCTGCTGAAGCCGTTGAAAAGGCTGCCCCTGTTGAGGCGCCTGCACCTGTTGAAGTGGCGAGCGATGAGCCGACCAAGCCAGCTAAAGCCCCCAAGGCTGCCAAGTAAGCAACACCCGAATTGAATAGGCCCTGAGTCAAATGACTCAGGGCCTTTTTCATGCCTGCGAAAAAGTCAGGCTTCGGGTTGTTCCAGCGTAAGCGGCTGGCTAATACGCCTATACATTGCTTTCACGTCAATTCACGTTCTCTGCATCAGCCTCTCAAATCCCTGTCGGCAAGAGGGCTGATTATTTTCTGGGGAGCGATGCGATCATTTGATCAAAGGCCGTTACCGAATATCTTCCATCAAGGTTTTCCACGGTGGGCATTTTTAAAGGAAACCCGAATCGCACTCTGCCGGAAAGCACTTCATCCATAGCTGAGTACCAGGTCAGCAGAGCTTGTTGGAGGCGCAGGTGTAGCTCGAATCTACTCCGTCGGCGGGTGATGTCTGCTTTGGCTCGTTCGCGCGCGAGCTGAGGATCTATGCTGCCAACAACGTAACAGTCAGCAAAGCCAATACGTCCTTGTGCGATCGTTTCTCTTGTGGCGTCCAACTCTATTCGCCAGTCGTGTTCGCTCGCCTCGCCGATCTGCCAAAGGCCCCAAATGTAGTGGAGCTTGAGAGGGTCACTGTCACACAAAGCCCACGAAGAAATGTCTTCCATGGCCAACGCTTTTTGCCAGCGATCCACGTTTCGCTCCGCCCAAAAAGTTGCTGCTCCGACTGGATCCTTTATCCGATCCGGCTCGTTTTCAAACCGGCCGTTTTCAGGAATGACATGCTGCCCTCCATGCTTAGCGCACCAAGTGGTTTTCCCGCTGGCGCTGATACCCTCAACAACCAAAATCATCGTTATGACTACTCCGTTAATTGCGCCATCCTTGTAAGTCCCAAAGCACCATATTCGCCAGCGACCCCCATCGCTAATGTCCCGCGCTTGCCGTTCAACTTCGTACAACCCGCCAATCGAGTGCAGGTTTCAAGACGATGGATTTTCTTGCCCATGACATCGACCTGGGACAGCAGCATGGCCTGTTCGGCCAAGGCGCGAAGCTGTTCCGGAGTCATCTGGTCGAGGTTGGGTGAGGACGTCCTGCCGCTGATTGTGCCAGAGCAGGCGATCAGCGGCGATAAACCGATGGGCTATCGGAAAGTGTCAAAGCACTGTGATCGAGCCGCCCGCATCGACTCGCTGCCAGGGCAGCCCCAGCACCAAGGCCTGAAGCTGTTCGCTATCCACTTCGACTTCCGGGCCATGCCGAATGCCGCAAAAGCCGGCAGCGATGCTGCTGGCTGCCCCCCGGTAGAGCGGCATCCACTTGCGAATGACGTTGGCATTGATGCCGTGGCTGATGGCAACGCTGGAGATGGTTGCTCCGGGTTGCAGGCAATCCTGAACAACTTGGGCCATGAACGGTTTGGGATAAGAGCTTCGTAGGCGCATGAAAATCCTGGCGATAAGGGTGATCGCGTCCGCTTAAAATACGCGGACACCTTCGCCCTTAAAGCTGGAGTTAGGAAGGTGATTTGGTCGGATGCTAACGTTCCAACGCCTCGACCAAGGCCTTGAAGAAACGCGCCGCCTCGCCGCCCGTCACCACGCGATGATCGAAAGTCAGGGACAGCGGCAGAACCGGATGCACCACCACCGCGCCGTCGACCGCCACCGGTTCGTCACGAATCGCGCCAGCGGCGAGGATTGCCACTTGCGGCGGCACCACCACGGGGTTGGCGTAGCGGCCGAACAAGGTGCCGAAATTCGACAACGTCAGGGTTGCCCCCATCATTTCCTTGGGCGGAATCGATCGCGCCTGCACATCGGCTCTTAATCGCATGACGCCTTCCTTCAAGTCAGCCGCGCTGCGACGACCGACATCGCGCAGCACTGGCACAAACAGGCCGTCCGGGGTGTCCACGGCGATGCCCAAATCGAGCCGTTCGTGCTGTTTGAGCGACAGGCTTTTGCCGTCGAAGGCGCTGTTGAGTACCGGTTCCACGGCGCACGCTGCGGCCATCGCCTTGGCGAGACGAATCAGCGGTTCACGTGCCTGACCCCAGCGATGCAGATCGGCGTCACCGAAAATCGTCACCGGCACGACTTCGGCATGGGACCGGGCCATGTTCAGCGCCATGCTGCGCCGCACGCCGCGCAACCGTTCTCCGCCGAAGCGCTCGCGTTCTGTTTGAGCCGCGGTTTCCACATCCGTGCGGGTGATCAGCCCCTTGTGACCGGAGCCCGTCAAACCGCTCAACTCCACACCGAGTTGCCGAGCCAGTTGCCGCACGGCCGGTGTGGCGCAAGCCGCCAGGTG
Source organism: Pseudomonas sp. MDT1-16 (assembly GCF_054898115.1). Classification (NCBI taxonomy): domain Bacteria; kingdom Pseudomonadati; phylum Pseudomonadota; class Gammaproteobacteria; order Pseudomonadales; family Pseudomonadaceae; genus Pseudomonas; species Pseudomonas sp. MDT1-16. The sequence continues at coordinate 1,311,929 of NZ_CM142717.1, read as the reverse complement.
CTCTCGGGTCGAGGGGGCAGCCCCGATGAAAAACGAATCCTCCTGATTACTGCCGCCACCTTCGAGTCGCCCCACGACGGTGCCGGCGTCTGCTTCGCCTTCGTAACCGAGCAGCGGTTCACCGACGTGAATAATGTCGCCTTCGCCGCCATAAAGTTTTGCCACCACACCGTCATACGGTGCGGGGATATCCACCAGCGCCTTGGCGGTTTCTACCGACACCAGCAGTTGATCGGCCTTGACCGTATCGCCAACGTTGACGTGCCAGCGAACGATTTCCGCCTCCTGCAAACCCTCTCCCAGATCCGGCAGTTTGAAATATTTCATCGCGGCCTCCTTGGGTTCAGGCGTCTTTTTAGAGGTAGTGCAGCAGTACGTTGTCGCAGGCCAGCAAAATGTCCTCGACATTGGGCGTATAGAGCGATTCCAGTCGATACAGCGGCGGCGGAATGTCCGGCGCGGTAACTCGCTGAATCGGTCCCTGCAAGTCCAGCAACACCCGTTCGTAGAGACTCGCGGCAATTTCTGCACCGACGCCACAGGAGCGCGGTGCCTCGTGGACGATCACGCAGCGACCGGTCTTGCGCACCGAGGCTTCCAGGGTGTCGAGGTCCAGCGGCTTGATAGTCGCGACATCGATCACTTCCGCCGAGACGCCCCGTTCGGCCAATTCGGTGGCGGCTTGCAGGGTTTCCATTACACAGGCGCCCCAGCTGATCAGCGTGATGTCACTGCCTTCGCGCAGGGTGAAACAGCTGTCCAGCGGCAGGCGCTTGCCATCATCCAACAGCGGTTGCGGGTTCATGCGATAGAGCCGGGTCGGTTCGAGAAACACCACCGGATCAGGGTCATCGATGGCCGCCAGCAACAAGCCATAGGCCCGGGCCGGCGATGACGGAATTACCACCCGCAGACCTGGAATGTGCGCGAACAGGGCTTCAGTGCTTTCGCTGTGGTGTTCCGGTGCGCGAATCCCTGCACCCATCGGTGTGCGCATGACCATCGGGCAAGTGATCCGCCCTCGAGTGCGATTACGCATGCGACTGGCGTGGGACACCAGGTGCTCCATGGCCGCGTAGATGAAGCCCATGAACTGGATTTCCACCACCGGTTTCAGGCCCTGCGCGGCCATGCCGATCACCAGTCCGCCGAGCATGGTTTCGGCCAGCGGCGAGTCAATCACTCGCTTGAAGCCGAAGCGGTCGCGCAGCCCTTGAGTCGCGCGAAACACGCCGCCGTTCACCCCGACGTCTTCACCGAGGACGATGACGTTTTCGTCTTCGCTCATGGCCCGATGCAGCGCCAGGTTCACCCCTTCCAACAACGTGACTTTGCCGTTATTCATGGCTCGAATCTCCCGCGCGGCGCGCCGCCCTGTCGAGCAACTCTTCACGCTGCCCGGCGAGGGGCTCCGGCCATCGGGCGTAGACGTGATCCATGACCGATTCGGGTGCCTGAGTCCCCGCTGCTTCGAAGTTATCCACAGCACGCTGCACCAGGCCCTGGCATTCGCTGATCAGGGCCTGCTCGCGGCCTTCGTCCCAGACGCCCTGCCCGACCATGAAACGTTGCAGGCGTTTGACCGGTTCTTCCAGCCAGGCCTGCTTGACCTCGTCCGCCGGCCGGTAGCGCGTGGCATCGTCGGCGGTGGTGTGGTCGCCGAGGCGATAGCTCAGGCATTCCAGCAACACCGGGCCTTTACCGTGGCGTGCCCGTTCGAGGGCTGCGTGTACTCGGTCGTAAACCGCGAGCATGTCATTGCCGTCGACCTGTTCGCCGTGGAACCCTGCGCCGATGGCTTTCTGTGCCAGGGTCGGGGCGCCGCACTGAATCCGTCGCGGTACCGAGATCGCCCATTGGTTGTTATTGACCACGAACACCACCGGCAACTGCCAGGCACCGGCAACGTTGAGGGCTTCGAGGAAATCGCCTTTGCTGGTGGCGCCGTCGCCACAGGTGGTGACGGCGACCCGATGTTCACCGCGGATTTTAAAGGCGCTGGCGACACCGCAGGCATGCAAGGCCTGGGTGGCAATCGGTACACAGATCGGGAAGTCCTGGGCCGCCGCCGGGTCGGCAAAGTCGCTGCCGCGTTCGTCGCCGCCCCAGTACAGGAGGATTTCTTCCATGCGCACCCCACGCATCAACTGCACGGCGGTGTCACGGTAATACGGCACCAATACGTCTTCGGCGTGCATCACGCTGCCGACGGCGACACCAATGGCTTCCTGGCCCAACGTCGGCGCATAAGTGCCGATGCGCCCGGTGCGTTGCAGGGCGACGGCTTTCTGATCAAAAAGACGGGTCAGGACCATCTGCCGATAAAGGCGCGTCAGCACATTGAAATCGTCGGCCCAGGCAGGAAGTTCGCCGAGCAATTGGCCGTCAGGGGATAAAAATCGGGTGTAAGGCAGCTCAACCTTGTGAAGCATCCCAGGCTCCCGGCACACCTCGTCAGCGTGCGTCAGTCAAGCCTGACGCTTGTGGCACCAGGCCTTGGGAGCAAGTCTGCCGGATAGGCCCTCACTCCTTCATCGGTTCACTTCATTGATACAACACTTTCTCCGCCAATTCGTCTGCCACTCGGGCCGGCGAGCGTTTTTCCGCCTGAGCATGGGCGAAGACTTCGGTCAGCCGTGAGCTGATTTTCGACAGGTGTGCGGTGATGGTCGTGAGCTCTTCGCCGCGATGCTTGAGCGAGACGTAGATCAGGCCGCCGGAATTGATCACGTAATCCGGCGCATACAGAATGCCCCGCCGCTCCAACTGATCGGCGACTTCCAGATGGGTCAATTGGTTGTTCGCCGAACCGGCCACCGCTGCACAGCGCAGTTGCGTCACGCTGTGGCTGTTGAGCACGCCGCCCAAACCGCAGGGCGCGAGGATGTCGCAGGGCGTGCTGAGCAGCGCGTCGTTGGCGATCGGGTGAGCACCGAGTTGCTCCATCGCCAGTTGCACTTTGCCGTGATCGATGTCACTGACCAGCAGTTCGGCTCCGGCGGCGTGCAGCTGTTCGGCGAGGGCATAGCCGACGTTGCCGAGCCCTTGAATCGCCACGCGCAGGCCTTCGAGGTTATCGCTGCCCAGACGGGCCATGGCGGTGGCACGAATGCCGGTGAACACCCCCATCGCCGCGTGCGGCGCAGGGTCGCCCGCCGAGGTGGTGCTGGTGACGTATTGGGTCTGTTGGGCGATGCAATCCATGTCCGCCACGGAGGTGCCACTGTCGATGGCGGTGATGTAGCGGCCGTCGAGCTGATTGATGCAGCGCCCGAACGCTTCGAACAGTGCGGCGCGGTTTTCCACATGGATCGGGCGGACAATCACCGCAACGCCGCCACCCTGAGCCAGGCCGGCCAGCGCGGCCTTGTAACTCATGCCTTGGGCGAGACGCACTGCATCTTCGACGGCGGACTCGTCGCTGGGATAGGCAAGGTAACGACACCCACCCAGGGCAGGCCCCAGACGGCTGTTATGAATGGCAATCACCGCCTTCAACCCGGTGACCGGGTCGACGCTCAGATGCAGCGATTCAAGGCGAGTGCTTTGCATGAGAGCGAACATCGCAGGGCTCCCGAATGACGACTTGTAGTCGCCAGTATAGGCTTGCGCCCAAAAATTGCAGAAGCGCACGGGAATAAGCGTCGTCGCCATGCAGACTTTCGGACATAACCTGAATGCACCTGTGTGCGGCACTGGACGAATGCCCAAGACGGGGCTAAAACGAGGCATTCCCCGGAGATTTTGATGACGCCGCGCCAACGCTTCTTCGACTGCTTGCAACGAACACCGCCCGCGCTATTCGAGGCGGCGCTGTGGGTTGCCGCCGAACACGACAGTGAGGTAGATCCCGAGGCGGCGCTGAAAGACTTCAAGGACCTGCAACAGCGCGTCAGCTATGGCTTGCCGATGCTGCCGGTGAGCGAACTGGCCCAGCCGTTGTTACGTCGTATGAATGACCTGGGATTTGCCCAGGACGACTTCACGCCATCGCGTGCGCACGTCGCGCTGATCAATCACGTGCTGGAACGCCGGCGTGGGCAGCCGCTGAGTCTGGGGTTGATTGCCCTGGAACTGGCCAGAGGTCTGGAGATCCCCTTGGTCGGAGTCAACTTCCCCGGGCATTTCCTGCTGCGAGTTCCGGGCGCCGATCACTTGCTTGATCCCTGCGGTGGACGTCGTTTGTACCCCAACGATTGCCGGGAACTGCTGCAACGCCAGTACGGCCCGAACATGAAGCTCAGCGCCGAGCATTTGCTCACCGCCGAGCCGGTGCAAATGCTGCAGCGGCTGTCGCGCAATCTGCGTCAGTTACACCTTTCTCACGATGACTACATCGACGCCCTGATCGACGCCGAACGGGTGCTGGAGCTGGGCAACGCCAACGCCGCCGACTACCTGGCCCGGGCCAGTCTCTATCAACGGCTGGACTGCCCGAACGCCGAGCGCTTTGACCTGGAGCATGCGTTGCTGCTCAGTGACGACCCTATTCAGCGGATTCGCCTGACTGAGCGGCTGGGGCACCTGCCGCCAAACTCCATCGTCCACTAACCACACATCCTTGTGGGAGGTGTTAAGGAGTGTCTGGCTGGTTCGCCGGATGCGCCTTGATGAACGCCGGATGTGTGGCCGCCAACGCCGCCACTCGACGAATCCGCGGATACGCCTCAAGTGAAAGGCTGAAGCGCTCCGCCGCATACAACTGCGGGATGAGGTAGGTATCCGCCAGCCCTGGCGTCGGACCAAAGCAATACCCGTCATCGCCGATCAACTGCTCCACCGTCGCCAACCCTTGGCTGATCCAGTGCCCGATCCACTCCACCACGTGCGACTCATCGTGCCCCAATTGCCGCAGCTTATTGAGCACGCTGACGTTGTGCAGCGGATGCACATCGCAACCAATCACCGCCGCCACGCCACGCTCGTGGGCGCGAGCGGCGAGGTCTTTGGACAGCAGCGGCACCTGTGGATAACGTTCCTCCAGGTACTCGATGATCGCCGGTGACTGGATCAACAGCTCACCGTCGTCAGTGCGCAAGGCCGGCACTCGACCTTGCGGGTTAACGGCGAGATACGGCGGCTGTCGATGCTCGCCACCTGGCGGCGCGATCAGGTTGATCGGCAGCGCCTGGTAATCCAGCCCCTTGAGCGCCAGCGCGATACGCACCCGATAGGACGACGTCGAACGGTAGTAGGTATAGAGTTCCATGACCCGATCCTCTTAGCGCGCCGGCAGCACTTTACCGCGGCATTCACCAAAACCGATGGAGGCAAAACCGTCGCGAATGCAACGAGCGCGCAGGATGATTTCGTCGCCGTCCTCAAGGAACTTACGCACCTCGCCCGACGCCAGTTCGATCGGCTTTTTACCGCCCTCGGTGATTTCCAGCAGGCTGCCGAACTGACCGTTTTGCGGGCCCGACAAAGTGCCCGAACCGAACAGGTCGCCGGCCTGCAACTGGCAGCCGTTGACGCTGTGGTGCGCGACCATCTGCGCCACGGTCCAGTACATGTGTTGGGTGTTGCTCAGGGTCAGGCGATGGGCCGGCAGGTTCTGCTCGCGCATGGTTTCGGTGAGCAGCAGCACTTCCAGTTCGATGTCGAAGGCGCCAGCGGCCTGATCGCGCTTGTCGAGCAGGTACGGCAGCGGCTGCGGATCGCCTTCCGGACGTGCCGGTTGAGCACGACGGAACGGCTCCAGCGCTTCGGCAGTCACCACCCACGGCGAGATGCTGGTGATAAAGCTTTTCGACAGGAACGGCCCCAGCGGCTGGTATTCCCAGGCCTGGATGTCGCGCGCGGACCAGTCGTTGAGCAGGCAGAAACCGGCGATGTGATCGGCGGCATCACCGATGGCGATTGAGTCGCCCATGTCGTTGCCCTGACCGATCCAGATCCCCAGTTCCAGCTCGTAATCCAGGCGTGCGCACGGGCCAAAGGTTGGCTCGGTTTGGCCGGCTGGCAGGGTCTGGCCTTTCGGACGACGAACGTCAGTGCCGGACGGGCGAATGGTCGAGGCACGACCGTGATAACCGATTGGCACGTATTTGTAGTTCGGCAGCAACGGGTTGTCCGGACGGAACAGTTTGCCGACGTTCTGCGCGTGCTCGATGCCAACGTAGAAGTCGGTGTAGTCGTTGATTTTCGCCGGCAAGTGCATCTCGCAATTCGCCGCCAGTGGCAGCAGTTTTGCGCCTTGGGCTTCGATCTTGCCGTGCAGGGTGCTGCCTTCTTTGAACAGTTCGATCAAGCGTTCGCGCAGGGCAACGCGAGCCTCGCGGCCGAGTTCGAAAAACGCGTTCAGCTGACCGCCACGGGTGGCTTCGACGGCAGTTTTCGCGACGCCGTCGAACAAACCGGCGTCCAGTGCTGCTTCGAGGTCAAAGATGTGTTCGCCGAGGGCCACGCCGCTACGGGGTGCGGAGCCCTTCACGCTGAACACACCCAGCGGCAGGTTTTGCAGCGGGAAATCGGTATGGCCGTTGGCGGAGGCAACCCAGCTACGAGTGATGGAAGTCTGAGTCATGGGTTATCTCCGGGTCGGGTCGAAAGTGGCGGGCAGCGTGGCCCAACAGGCATCGTAGTTGTTTTGCAGTTGCGGGCAATCCAGCGCGAAACGGCTCGGGCGCAGCACCTGGCTGGTCTCGAACATAAAGGCCATGGTGTTGTCGATTTTCGCTGGCGAAAGCTCGGCGTTGATCGCTTTGGTGCAGGTTTCGCCGTCCGGGCCGTGGGCGCTCATGCAGCTGTGCAACGACGCGCCGCCGGGCACGAAGCCTTCGGCCTTGGCGTCGTATTCGCCCTTGATCAGGCCCATGAATTCGTTCATCAGGTTGCGGTGGAACCACGGTGGTCGGAAGGTTTTCTCGGCCACCATCCAGCGTGGCGGGAAGATCACGAAGTCCAGATTGGCCAGGCCGTGGACGCTGGTTGGCGAGGTCAGGACGGTGAAGATCGACGGATCCGGGTGATCGAAGCTGACCGTGCCGATGGTATTGAAACGACGCAGGTCATATTTGTACGGCACGTTATTGCCATGCCAGGCGACCACGTTCAGCGGCGAATGATCGAGTTCGCAGCCCCACAACTGACCGAGGAATTTCTGCACCAGCGTGGTCGGTTGTTTGAGGTTTTCGTAATGGGCGACCGGCGTCAGGAAGTCCCGTGCGTTGGCCAGGCCGTTGCTGCCGATCGGCCCCAGGTCCGGCAGGCGCAATGGCGCACCGTGGTTTTCGGCGAGGTAGCCGCGGGCTTGCGGGTCGAGCAGTTCAACGCGAAATTTCAGACCGCGTGGCAGCACGGCGATTTCCAGCGGCTCCAATTCAAGCACGCCCAATTCGGTGGCGATGCGCAGACGCCCCAGTTCCGGCACCAGCAACAGTTCGCCGTCAGCGTTGAAAAACACGCGCTCCATGGAGCGGTTGGCGCGGTAGCTATAGATGCTGATCCCGGCCGGTTTTTCCGCCCCCGAGTTGGCGGCCATGCTCACCAGCCCGTCGATGAAATCGGTGGGTTCGCTCGGAACATCCAGCGGGTTCCAGCGCAGGCGATTGGGGGTCACTTCACCCAACGGGCCGCCAGCCAGTTGCCGATCCAGTTTGACGAATGCAGGGTGATTGGCCGATGGCTGAATGCGGTACATCCAGGTGCGCCGCGCTTCGCTGCGAGGCACAGTGAACGCCGTGCCGGAGAACAGCTCGGTGTAGAGACCGTACGGGGACTTTTGTGGGGAGTTCTGGCCGACGGGCAGTGCGCCGAGCAACGCTTCGCTGCTGAATTCGTTGCCGAAGCCGGACTGATAAGCCAGCGCGGGCGCCGTTGAATCGAGGTTCATGGAGCCTCCTGAACAGGGAGTAGGCAATGGCCTGTCGCTCCGCTTGAGAGGTCTCGGCACGCCTGGGTTATTTTTATCGTAATTCGATTACGCATAACGTAATTTGATTGGTATTGACCGTCAAGCTATAAAGACGCCCATTCGTCCCGGGATCAGACCGCCTCCATGGAAACGCCGCGCAGCAACGATAAACAGAAAGTCCGCTCGGCCGAGGTCGGCACCGACATCCTCAAGGCCTTGGCGGAGTTGTCGCCATCGACTTCACTGTCGCGCCTGGCCGAACACGTACAGATGCCGGCCAGTAAGGTACATCGTTATTTGCAGGCTCTGATTGCCAGTGGTTTTGCTGAACAGAATGCTGCCACCAACCATTACGGTCTGGGCCGCGAGGCCTTGCGCGTCGGTCTCGCCGCACTCAACAGTATGGACGTGCTGAAAGTCGGCGCACTGCCCCTGGCCGAGCTGCGCGATGAACTGAACGAAACCTGCTTTTTGGCGGTGTGGGGCAATCAGGGTGCAACCGTGGTGCATATCGAACCGGCAGTCCGCGCGGTGACGGTGGTGACGCAATTGGGCTCGGTGTTGCCATTGCTCAGTTCATCAACAGGGCTGGTGTTCGGCGCGTACTTGCCCAAACGCGAAACCGTGGACTTGCGCGAGCAGGAATTGCAAAGCAGCTCGACCCATGCGCTGTCGGACGATCAAGCCTATGCAGCGTTGTGCGAACAGATCCGCGAACGCGGTCTGCATCACGTGCATGGTTTGCTGATGCCGGGGGTCGATGCGTTATCGGCTCCCGTTTTCAATGCGGTCGGGAATGTCGCGGCGGTCATGACCATTGTGGGCCCGGCCTCATTGTTTCACGCAGACGAAAACGGCCCGGCGGCGCAGCGGTTGCTGGCGGCGACGCGGGCCGTGAGTTGGCGGATGGGCCATGAGCCGACGCCGTAATCGTCGAAACGATCGCCTCCACCTTAAACAACTAATCCCAACACTTTCGCCTTGGCCACCGCTTGAGTTCGACGTTCCACGCCCAACTTCCCATTAATTCGCCGCGCATGGGTTTTTACGGTATGTAACGATATGAACAACTGATCAGCTATTTGTTGATTGGAATTGCCCAGAGCCACTAACTCAAGGACTTCTATTTCACGCTGACTCAACCTGTTCTGCAGTGATGCCATCGGCTGGAGAGAGTGACCAGACTCGGCACGCCCGATAGCGTCCGGCAGTCGAGGCTGGCGCAACTGAAGATCGCGCAAGGTTTGTTGAAGGTTGCAGCGCTCGATCAGGGCCAATCCTTGCTGCAACGCCTGGCGAGCCATGGGCGTATCCCCCCTCAGCCAGGCAACTTCGGCCAACGCCAGGTGCAATTGCGCTTCCAGCCCCGACATCCCTCGCTGCCTGGCCCACTGCAGTCGGGACTCAAGCTGTTGCACAGGAGTTTGCGCCTGTTTCAGGTAAACCTCGGTCAGTACCAGCAGGTATTCAAGGCCGGGTATCAATTCCAGCGTGGCCGGCGGCGCCTGACGTGCATGAGGGCCGTGATAGTGGCGCAGCACCCGGGTCAGGGCTTCATGAGCCAATTGCGGGCGGCCCTGCTGCAGCCAGAAATGGCTGCTGATGTGCAGCAGGAGTCCGCGGTAGACCGTGTCTGGAATCCGTCGCTGTTGCATCAACCGTTCGGCGTCACGCAGCAGGACGAATGCCTGAGCGTAGTCGAGACGATTGGCGGCCAACTGCGCCAGACCGAGGAATCCGTAAAGCACCCGTTTGTCCTGGCTGCGCAGGCAGATTTGCAGGCCACTCTCGAAATGTTCAGCCGCCTGGGCATCCCGCCCCTGACACAGGCACAACCGCCCCCGACGCAAAGCAATCCGTCCCAACAAGGGTTGGGCCAGCGGTTGCTGCTGGACGAGCAAGCCGTGCATGTTGGCCAGCACGAGTTCAGCCCTGCCGGGCGCCCCCCGTTGCTCGAGCAATTGCGCATGATCAAGCTCCAGTAGCCCTTCAAACACCAGCGAGCCTTGTGCGCGCGCCAGGCACAACGCCTCACGGTTGATGGCCTGCGCAACGTCAAGCTCGCCCCGCAGCAGAGATTGCTGAGTCAGGCCGGACAGACACATCAATCGGGCGGTCCAGAGTCCCGGACCTAGTTCGTCGAGCGCCTCCAGAAAATGCGCTCGCGACGGTTCCATGCGCCCCTGCAAATGCAGCAGCCAGCCCTGCAGTGCCTGCCAACGCGCGATCAGTTGCCGTTGATGCAACGTCGACGGCTGGGGGATGAAACGCGATAAATGCTCAATGCATTCGCCTGCTTGCTCGAACCGTCCGGCAAACAACAACGCCGCGGTGATCAGCCCCACCAGTTGCGGCGAGCCCAACATCAGCGCCTCGCCCTGCTGTTCATGCAGGCGCAACAAGAGCACCACCGTCTGCTCCTCGAACAGGTGCTCGAAACTGAAATGCTGAAGCAGGCTGATCGCGACCTCAAACTCTTCGGCCAGCAAGGCTTGTTCAAACGCGGCTTTCCAGTCCTGTTCGGCGGCGAACCACTGACAGGCGCGACGATGCCAGGATCGCCTTGCCGGCCATTGTTCCTCGCGCATCAACTGCGTGAGGGGTGCAAAAATCTGCACCCAGTCGGTCGAGTCCTGCCAGGGCTCTATGAAGCAGCCCAACGCCTGCAACGTGCTCAGGTACTGGGCGCCCTCACCGGCACCGAACAGGTGATCGCACAGCCGGGCATTGAACCGCGGCAGATGTGCCAGCACCCGCCAGGCTTCCGTCAGCTCCGGGGTCAGAATGCCAAACAGTTCGTGTTCGAGGTAAGCGTGCAACGTGTCAGGACGGCCGTACAGTTGCTCGTTGCGCGACCAGTCGCATTTTTGCAGCAGCGCAATCCTCACGCCCGCGCACCAGCCACCGGTAAGTTCGATGATCCTGCGGGCACGTTTCGCCGCCTGCTCCGACGCCAGGTGATGCAACAGCTGTGCGATTTCAGCTTCAGTGAAGGCCAGCGTGGCGCGCTCGCAGTCGTAAAGTTCATCGGCAAGTAACAGGCGCGGCCAATTGCATTGCGGACGGCGCCGACCGCTCAGCCACCACGTGACCATCGGACTACTGACGGCCAGCAACCGGTCGAGCAAAAGGTCGAGCTCCGGGTTGGGCGTTCGGCAATAATCATCGAGGCACAACCAGGTCGGCGTTTGCAATTGAGCCAGAGAGGCCAGCAATGCGGATTCGTCCGCCGAGGCCAATCCCAACGCGTGTGCCAGCCGCTGCCGGAATTCGGCAGCATTCATCGACGTTCCTGCCAACGGCAGCCAACAGACCTGACACTGATCGGGCGCCTGCAACAGACATTCGATGAGCAGCCCACTCTTGCCACTGCCGGCCGGAGCACAAAGCAATTTCACCCGCGCGGTCGAGGTCAGTAGCGGCTCGATCAACCGTTTGCGAGACAGGTGGTGGCAAGACAAACGGGGCAAGAGTCCAGGACGGTCCAGACACGGGGCCATGGCGGTCATAGTGGTGCGCCTTTTTATTGTTGTGGCGCCACCCTAGTCCTCTCCACACAGCTTGTTGAAGAAGTATTCAGCGCACTGATTTGCGCCTATAAAAAAGGTGACCGCAGGGTCACCTTTGTGTGCAGGAGCCTGTAGGACGATTACCTCACTCCCGTACTCCGCAGGGCTGCCGGCGTGTAGTCCCCCGCTTTCGCGTCAATGTTGAATTCGAAGCTGCGTTTCTCCTCGTTCTTCATCCCCAGTGCGATGTAACGACCGGCGATCACGTCATACAGCGCCTCGACCGTATAGGCCGGCACCTGGTGGTCGTAATAGAACTGAGCGTGACCTTCGGCCACACGCCATAGCTGACCGCGACCGTCGTAATGATCGGCCAGTGCCACCTGCCAACTGTCTTCGTCGATGTACATGTGACGCTTGGCGTACACGTGCCGCTCGTTGGGCTTGACCGTGGCGACGACCTCCCATACCCGGTGCAACTCGTAGCGCGTCAGGTCTTGATTGATATGCCCGGCCTTGATCACATCGGTGTATTTGAGGTTGGGCGAGTCGAGTTTGTAGCTGTTGTAAGGGATGTACATTTCTTTCTTGCCGACCAGCTTCCAGTCGTAGCGATCCGGTGCGCCGGAAAACATGTCGAAGTTGTCGGTGGTGCGCAGCCCGTCGGACGAGGTCCCCACGCCGTCATAGGCCACTTGAGGCGCACGGCGCACACGTCGCTGGCCCGCGTTGTAAATCCAGGCCTTGCGCGGTTCGTTGACCTGATCGAGGGTCTCGTGAACCAGCAACACGTTACCCGCCAGGCGCGCAGGCGCCGTCACTTCCTGCTTGAAATAGCTGAGGACGTTTTCGTCGCTGCCCGGTTTCAAATCCCCCAGCAGCGAAGGCACCGCGACCTCATCCTTGAAGCGGATCACGGTAAAATCGCCATTGGACTGCGGGGTCGCCTGGGTGATGGTGCGACGCAAATTGCCGCCGTGATAACGGGTGACGTGGTTCCAGATCACTTCGACGCCGTTCTTCGGAATCGGAAAAGCGTAGTAGCGATTACCGGTGAAATTGGCCAGGCCGTTACCGTCGTTGATACTGTTCACGTTCAGCGCAGATCGCTTGGCCGATTCGTAAATCTCCGGTGGTACGGCCACGGTACGGTGGGTTGGATAAACGGGGATCTTGTAGGTCTCGGGGTAGCGCTTGAACATCGCTATCTGGCCATCGGAGAGCTTGTCCTTATATTTGTCGACCGTCGCCGCGGTGATGGTAAACAGCGGCTTTTCATTGGCAAACGGGTCAGCCAGGAAACCTTTACTGTCCACGGCACCGGCGTTTTTCGGGATGCCTCCGGTCCAGGCCGGGATCGAGCCATCGGCATTGCCGGCCTTCTCGCCGCCCAACGGCGTAAGGCTGGTGCCGAGTTTGTTCGCTTCTTCCGGCGACACCGTCGCCATCACGTTGGCAGCCAACAGGCTCAGGGCCAGGGCCAGGGCACCGCATTGCAGAATCATCTTGCGCATCAAATTCATCCTTCTCAGCCAGATCAGAAGTTCGCACCGAAGCTCAGTGCCAGGAAGTCGCGGTCTTCCAGGGTGTTGTAGTCACCGCCGAAGAAATCGGTGTAACTGAGGCTCGCGGTATAGGTGTTGCGGTAGTCGGCATCGACGCCGACGCTGACCGCCTTGGCGCCTTCGTTGAACAGCCCGTTGGGGCCGTAGCCGGCGACGTCGTGGGACCAGGACAGGTTGGGCTTGAGGTTGATCCCGGCGATGACGTTGTTGTAGTCGAGGATCGCGCGGGCGCGGTAGCCCCAGGAGGTCGAGGTGACAAAACCGTCGGTATCACCGCCAAAACCGTACTGGCCATAGACCGAGTCTCGGCCGTAACGCAGTTTGGTTCGCGACTCCAGACCACCGACTCGCACCACCGCCGCCTCGCCGACCAGTGTCAGCCGTTGGGCACCCAGCACTTGGTCGACGAAGTGCGTCAGGGTGCTCTGGATCTGGGTCACTTCCTTGCGGCGGTAGCCTTTGTTGTCAGCACCTGGCGTGGTAGCGATAGGCGATACCGCGCCGCCTGCGATCGGGTTGAGCAACGCCAGGGTCAGGTCGTTGGTGCTGACTTGCACTGGAGCGTTGGGGCGATAGCTGATCTCGCCGGTCCACGCCGTGCCGGTGGGCAAGGTGGTGGAAAAGCTCGCGCCGTAGAGACGAATGTCTTCCGGGTACTCAAGGTAATACTGGCCGCGACCGAGCATCACGCTCTGGGCCAGTGCCGAACCGGTGCCCGGCGCGATCCTGTTGGCGGTGCCGACGATGGCCGGGATCCGTGCCAGCGTTGTCAGGCCGGCAGTGGTGGTGCCGACCGTCGGGGTACGGCTGTGATAGTTCATGAAGTACAGACCGTACTCTGTGTCGTCCCCGAGCCAGCGCAGTGCCGTCCCCCACTGCCCGGAGTCGCGGGCATCGCGGTCACCACCGCGCGGGACGATCACGCCTTCCCTGCTGACCTCGAAGCCTTGGCCAAACGCTGCAGCGATCGGTTGCAACGGTGCGATCGCCGGGCTGGCAACGGTGTAATTCTTGTTGCAGCCGTCGGCCGCCACATCGACGCCGAAGAAGGTGCCGCAGTTATCGAGAACGGTCTGATCCCACTCCAGTTGATAGAAACCTTCCACCGAGAGTTGGCCGGTCAGGCTTTGAGAGGCGAACAGCATGTTCACCGGAATCAGGCCTTCCTTGATTTCGGCACCAGGTCGGCGGAACGCTGACACGTCGATCGGGTTGATGCTGTTGATCGAGTTGCCGATGAAGGTACTTTCACCCCAGCTGACCACCTGCTTGCCGGCGCGCACAGTGCCTGGCAGACCGGCGATGGAATAGTTGTGATAGACGAAGGCGTCGAGAAGCTGCGCACCGGAGGACTTGGCGCCTTCTTTACGACCGCTGTCACTGATCGGTTTGAACTCGCGGTCCTCGTCCTTGAGTTCGAAGTCGTACCAGTACTTGCCACGCACGAACACCCCGGTGTCGCCGTACTTCAGTTCGAGGTCGTGAATACCCTTGAAGATCTTGGAGAAGGTTTCGCCCTTCTTGAAGTTCTGCCGCCCGTCATCCCCGGTCGAAGACTGGCCGGTCCCGCCATTGACCGTGCCCACCAGGGATTTGTCGGCATCGCGCATGCCCCAGCTCGCGCCGATGGACAGCGAAGAGTCAAATGTCCCCTCGATTTCGCCAATGTTGAATGAAACAGCCTGCGCCTGGGCACAGCAACCCAAGGCCACCGCGGCGGCCAGCGCCTGCGGTTTGAAGATGGCGCGCATTGTTGTTTTTGTCATGCGTCTTCCCCGGTGAGTGACAGAAGGCCCCACCCTACTGCCGCACGTTGGGAGCGATAAGCGCACCAAGGAGGTATTCGCGATGTACCTCCAAAGGATGAATACCCGCATGGGACGGTGTTTTTCGCGGGTTATGGATGGGCTGGATGGGGGGTTATCAACGCAACGCATGGCGTGTTGGCGACGCCTGCCGCCACTGTTACTCAAGCTGCAAGAGTTCATGTCATGAATGGCTATTTTTCCTTTGAGCTCAACCGCTTATTCTTGCCGGGCTTTCACGGCAAACGGCCTGAAAGCAAAAGCAATCGCAAGTGACCCGTCCACACCATTGGCGACAGATTTCAGATGAATTGAAGATTTTCGACTCATCGCCCCCGTGTTCACTGACGTTGATTTATTGCTCCTTGATCAATCGTCTTACTTTGGCCGCTGCTTTTGCAGCGGCCTTTTTTATGGGTGATGGTTTTGTGATGGGGGCGAAGAGCAACTTTTGTTTAAGACAGCCCTACAGATGTTTCCGATAAGGGCATAAGAAATATCTTTTTACTCAAAAGATAATTCTGCCGTTATTCATGCCCAATAGAAACCTCCCTCAATCTTATATGTAACGCCCCACAGACCTCTCAGACCCATGGTATTCCCTTCTGCTGTAACTTTAAATAGCACGAAGCAAGAGCTGGCACTCCTCCTCATAATGGTTAGCCAAAAATTCGCTCTTTTTAAAACATTAAGCACATTCAAAAGGATATGAATATGCCAAAGCCACCACGGCCAACAGATCAATCCAGACCAGTTCTTAGAATCGATACGCCTGTCGAGATAATAGGAATTGCACCCGATCACATGATGCCCGCACCTCGGACATCCAACACGCCGAAAGACGGTCCATTCGGTCGAGGTGTGCCGATCTATTATCAAAATCAAAATGCAGTAAAAGCCACAACCAAAGTTCTGGAGCAGGAATATCAGACCAGATCCAGCCAACTACCGCAAACCATCGAAGCAGAACTGGCAGCGACCCGATTTGAAGGTCCAACGGATCCAGCTCCACCTTTGCAATCAGTCGTCCGGGAATTAGGGGTACTGAATAAACTTACACAACGTAAGACCGTAGAGTTCCACAGTAATACATCCACCGCCAACGCGTTTTATGGAGGCGATCCATTTAATCGGCATATTAATGAATTCATGATCAAAGCCACGAAAATGGAGAAGTGGCCGGGACCCAATGGCATTGCCATGCAGGCCTTGAATCAATCACTCAGAGCCGCGATCGAAGCCAGGTTGCTGTCTCAAAACTATCCAGTCGCTCAACCAGCGAACCGCCAATCTGCAGAACGCCCTCAGTGTCATGCAGGCCGCTGAGCAGGCGCGATTGGCAGCGGAACATGAAGCCCAACGTGTTGCGGCTGAACAGGCACGCATCAGGGCGGAAGCTGAAGCACTGGCCCATGCCCAAGAGCAGACCCGGTTAGCAGCACTGGCAGAAGCCGAGCGATTGGCCGCCGAGCAATCCCGGATTGCCGCTGAGGCTGCCGCTCGGTACATCGCCGAAGAACGAGTACGCCTCGAAGCGCAAGAGACGAAAGAGCGAGAGGAGGTCAATGCTAAAAAACGGGCGGAAGAGCTCGCAAGACTAAATGCGATGGTTGCGATGTTCGAGTCATGGGAAGTCGCCAAAACCAGTCGGCCGTTTCCCGTATCAGGCTCGGCCGTAGCAGCTGGTCCGGTGTTCACCTTGGCAACCGGTCGTCTCGCCACCAGTGCAGCCACTACCCAGGCAATCAGGGCGGCTCTGCAAACCGGAGTAGCCGCCGTGATTACGGCAGGTACCGCGGCGGCCAGCCCGGTAATCGTCGGATTCGCGGCGCTGCTGTTCCCCTCGCCATTGGGTAACGGTGATCTCCGTCAATTGAACGTCCCACTCTCGGATCTGGCACCCGACAATCTCCATGCCTGGAGCCTCTCGCTCTCGGAATACGAGCCTGATTCTCTCCACGCCTTGAGCGTCCCACTCGCGGATCTCATACCCACCGATCTCAATACCCTGCGCCCTATTGGCGAGGCCAACGGTGAAATCGAATTGCCGATAGCTATTGGCTACAGAACCGTTGGGAACACAACGGAGTTTGTGGTTGCCGCTGAAAACGGCACTACGGTGCCTGGCAAAATACCGGTGCGACTCGCCACCTACGATCCAAGTGTCAACGCCTACAGATCCTACAACCCAGACGCCCCGCCCATCGGTATGACATGGACGCCGATTGTAAAGCCAAACAACGCGTCAACCAGTCTCCCGCCGAGGGAGCCGAACATTGTCGTTTACGACGGAACTACCTTAACGGCCCTTGAAGGAAGGATAGATACACACCCGGAGCTGGATCTTTACAGTTTTGGTGGCTTCATCACCGTTTTCCCGGCGGATTCGGGAATCCCTCCGACGTTCACGATGTTCAGGGATCGGCGGAGCGAACCCGGTATTGCCAGTGGCTCCGGACAGTCGGTTTCAGGAAATTGGTTGGGTGCAGCCTCAACGCTGGGAGGTGCGCCGATTCCCAAGCAGATTGCGGATAAACTTCGGGGGCGGGAGTTTTCGAGCTTCAAAGCGTTTCGCAGAGTATTTTGGAAGACAGTAGCAAGTGAGAGAACTTTGAATGGACAGTTCTCTCCACTCAATAAAGTTGATTTGAGAGATGGCTTATCACCAACTGCCAAGTCTTCGGAACAAGTGGGCAGACGGAAAAAATTTGAGATACACCACGTAAAACCTATCAGCGAAGGCCGCGCAGTCTACGATATAGACAATCTTCGTATGCTGACACCAAAGCAGCACATCGAAGCCCACTCCAAAAAAGGAGAAATGTGAAAATGACACTTAAAGACAGATATGAATATTACACAGAGTCCGAATACCTGAATGTTATGAATCGTTTGTTCCAGGGGAGGTTCTCATCAGAGAAAGAGCACGATGCTTTTGTGGACAACATCGTAAGCACTTCAGAACACCCAAACGGCACCGATATTTTATATTATCCAGAGGAGGGTGTTGAAGACGGCCCTGCCGGCGCACTAAAGGCCATCAAACAATGGCGAGCAGCCAACGGTAAACCAGGCTTCAAACCTGAAGCACAGTAATCCAAATAAAGAAGCAAGCATTCGTGCTTGCTTCTTATACTGCACATTCACCGCCAGTCTTTATGCAAACTCGCGAGACTTCCTACCACCTACACACTTCTCGGAAACCGACTACATAGTTCTGTAATCACGCGAAGCGCCCCAGCAATTAAGGTTGACAATAAGTCAGACATTTGAAGCTCCTTAGATTGCGGATAAACTTCGAGGACAGAACTTTTCGAGTTTCAGTGCTTTTAGAGAGGCTCTCTGGAGAGCTGCAACTGCCGATTCTGAGTTATCCAAACAGTTTACTGCCAACAATATTCAAGAAATGAAAAACGGAAGAGCCCCTTTTTCGCGAAAAGACGACAGGTCAGGTGGCAAAGTAAAATTTGAGTTACACCATCTGAACCGTGTTTCTAGAGGCGGCGAGATCTACGATATCGAAAACATCCGAATTGTCACTCCCAAACGACACTCCGAACTACACAAAGGAGGAAACTGATATGAGCAACATTTCCGAATACACCGAAGAAGAATTTCTTGAATTTTTAACTGAAATCTGCAGATCGGAATACCCGACTGAAAAAGAACAAATAGCCGCAGTACTTTTGTTTGAGGAGCTGACAGAGCATCCAGACGGTTCTGACTTAATTTACTACGCAGACTCAGACGAAGACTCCACCCCCGAAGCCATCATTAAAAAAGTAAAAGCCTGGCGAGCTAAAAACGGAAAGCCGGGTTTCAAAACCGAATAATAAATAAACGCGATGACTATTCAAACCAAGTGCAAACCCGACTTCAGCCGCTGCATTTTCAGCGGCTATTTTTGTAGGCGACTATCCGACTGAGTTCGTCACAGACAAAACGCAGGTCTGAAACTCCATTGGTCCCAAGCCGCGTCCCTGCGACTCATGGCACAAGGCTTAAAGCGAATACTTCTGCAAATTAGCCATCATTTCCTTCAGCGCTTCAATGTTGTCCTTTGGATGCACTGCGCCTTCGAAATCGCAGATCTGCTGCCAATGCGCCGCCACCTCTTCCGGAGAGAAACCAACCCGCGGATCGAACCCGGCACCCAGGCTTCGTTCCCAGCGGACCTTGCCCATCCAGCCGCCGCCGACTTCAAACAACCCGGAGGTTTCCTGGCAGTTCTCGCTGGCGAGGTACACCACGAGCGGGCTGACCAGTTCAGGTTTGAGTTGTTCAAAGACTTGCGGCGGGATCAGGCCTTCGGTCATGCGGGTGCCGCCGGTGGGGGCGATGGCGTTGACCAGGATGTTGTGCTTGCGGCCTTCGATGGCCAGAGTGCGGGTCAGGCCGTAGAGGCCGAGTTTGGCCATGCCGTAGTTGGACTGGCCGAAGTTGCCGTAAATGCCCGAGGTCGAAGCGGTGAAGATGATGCGGCCGTAGTTTTGCTCGCGCAGGTGCGGCCAGGCGGCGCGGGTGACTTTGTAGGCGCCTTCGACGTGGACGCGGTAAACCAGGTCCCAGTCGCCGTCGTCCATTTTGTGGAAGGTCTTGTCCCGCAGAATCCCGGCGTTGTTGACCACCACATCGACACGGCCAAAAGCGTCGAGGGCGTGCTGAACGATTTTGTCGCCGTCGGTGACGGAGTCATGGTTGGCCTCGGCGATGCCGCCTGCCTCGCGAATTTCGGCCACCACTCGGTCTGCCGACGATGCGTTTGCACCTTCGCCTTGAGCCGAGCCGCCGAGATCGTTGACCAGCACCTTGGCGCCCTGTTTGGCGAACAGCAGCGCGTGCGCCCGGCCCAGGCCGCCGCCTGCACCCGTGATGATCACCACTTTATCTTCGAAGCGCACAGACTCATTCATTGGGGGACTCCAGCAGGCCAGGGGACAATGAGTCCGAGTGTCAGGCACGGCGATGCGGGTCACAATGAACTGGGGTGAGGCTGAATGGTGCGCAATAAGGCAGGGGGATAATCAGGAGCAGGCGGCCCTGCGCGGCGGCGAAACCAGCTGATCGCGAAACACCAGATAGTGCTTGAGCACCTGTCCCGGCGCCTCGGTCTGAGGGTAGTGGCCAATACCGGGCAACAAGACCGTGTCCGGATTCGGGATCAGTTCCCGGTAGCGCTCGACCATGTGCGCGCCGGAGATCGGATCGACTTCACCATCGATCACCCGCAACTGCACTTCACCACGCTGCATGGCTGCGACCCAACGCTCACGCTGGGCACGCCGCTCAGGGATGTAGGCAATCAATTTGTGCATGATCCGTGGCCCGTGATTGCTCTCGATCAGGCTCCAGAAATCATCCATTTCGCTCTCGGTGGGACGGCTCTGCGGACCGAAGATCTGTCGGAAACTCCTCACCAGACCGTCACGGGAAAAGGCTCGCCCGATCATCCACCCCAAGGGGCTGAGCAGGAGTTTTTGCATCAGTATCGGGCGATGGGTTTCGGGAAAGAGGCCGCCATTGAGGAACACACAGCTGGCGACATGAATGCGCGCTTCGTAATGCCGGGCCAACAGTTCCTGGGCCACGCTGTCGCCATAATCGTGGGCCAACAGGTGCACCGGCTGCTCGACGTTCACGTGGGCCAGCAAGGCCTGTTGCAGATCGGCTTGCTCCAGCAGGCTGTATTCGTGGTCCACCGGTTTGGCGGAATCACCGAAGCCGAGCATGTCGCAGGCAATCACCCGATAGCGCTGGGTCAGCGGCTGCCACAGGAAATGCCAGTCCCAACTGGCGGTGGGGAAGCCATGAATGAGCAACAGTGGCTCACCCTGCCCCGCCGTCCAGTAACGGATGGTCTGGCCACGGAATACGAAGGTCTGACCGCGTTTGCGCCAGACACTCAGGGGGATCTCGGCGAGAGGCATTAGCGTTTATAACCTGGGTCTTGTTTATCGAGTTTGCGCAGCAGCGCTGGCCAGGCCAGGGCGCCGCCCATCCCTTGAGCGCTTTTGGTGACGCCGGCGATCATCGCCTTGGCGCCCGCCAGAATCTGCGGTTCGATGGCGATCAGTTCGGCGCCACCGTTCTGCGCCAGCACCTGGATATCGCAGGCACGCTGGAAGGTAAACATCATCAGGAACGTGTCGGCGATGGTCGCGCCACAGGTCAACAGACCATGGTTGTGCAGCATCAGGAAATTGTTTTCGCCGAGGTCTGCTTGCAGTCGCGCCTTCTCTTCATGGTTTAGCGCAACACCTTCGTAGGCGTGATAAGCCAGGCTGGACAGGACAAACAACGACTGTTGACTGATCGGCAAAATGCCTTGTTTCTGCGCCGAAACTGCGACACCCGCCGCGGTATGAGTGTGCAGCACGCAGACGACATCGTGACGAACCTCGTGCACCGCGCTGTGGATGGTGTAGCCCGCCGGGTTGATCTCGAACGGGCTGTCCATCAGCTTGTGGCCGGCCTGATCGACCTTGACCAGGCTCGACGCGGTGATCTCGTGGAACATTAACCCGAACGGGTTGATCAGAAAGTCTTCGGTACCGGGCACCTTGGCCGATATGTGGGTGAAAATCAGATCATCCCAGCCATGCAAGGCGACCAGACGATAGCAGGCAGCGAGGTCGACGCGGGTCAGCCATTCGGCGGCGCTGACCTGGTCTTTGACACTGTGAGGTGATTGGGCGGGGGTTACGTTCACGGCAAGGAACCTCTAATTTTTATTCTTGGGGTTTCTATTGTTTACCGACGTTACAGCAGTCTAGTCACGCCCCCGGAATCGTGTAGTTGCATTGGCAGCCAGCTTGATGGCCTAGCGAGTCAGTACGCCAACGACGCTGGATCCACGTCAAAGTACTGCCGCCAATAACGGTGCGGCGAACAGGTTCAGCAGCCCCGTCAGAACCATGACTAACCCCGCCACCGAGCCCTCCTCACCTCCCACTTCATGCGCTCGACTGACCCCGGCGCCATGCGACTGGGTTCGCAGCTCCGCCTGACCGCTGCTGGCAGCGTGGTTCTGCAACGGGCCGAAGGCATGTTGCGGCTGCGCAACGAACTGCTTTTGCTGCAAGCCTGCCAGCAGCTGGGGTTTACGCCCAAGGAAGGCGGCCGCAGCGGCCAGGCCGAGTTTCTCGCGGCGCTGGTGGCCGCCGGCCAAGGTGTGGTGTTGTTGCCCCGCGTGGTGGCTCGCGGGCTTGGTGCGGCCAGGCGTGGTGCGCCTGACCTTGAACGCGCCGAGCTATCTGCGTTGGGACATCGCCTTCATCTGGCGCCAGGGCGCGTACCTGTCAAAAGCCGCCCAAGCCTGGCTCACCTGGCTGCGCGAGCGTCCGTCCGGTCAGCTCCGCAGAGCGCTGACCAGCTCCGCTAGCCAAGGCTCGGCGTCGGTTTCCGGCGTCACGCTTTCACTGGCGTCCAAGCGCAGCATGGGCAGGACTTCACGTAGGCCCAGTTCGCCGAATAATTCGCGCATCAACTCGCCGCCGCCGCAAAACGTGTCGCCGTAACTCGCATCGCCCAGACCAATCACAGCGCCCGGCAAGCCACGCCAGGTAGCCGGTAACTGGTCACGAATGGCGGAATACAACGGCTGCAGGTTGTCCGGCAACTCGCCCATGCCAGTGGTCGAGGTCACTGCCAGGAAGGCTTCTGGGCCAAAGGCCTGAACATCGGCGAGGCTCGCACGCGGGTTGTGCCAGGCGTCGAAACCCGCGGCTTTCAAAATGTTAGCGGCATGGCGGGCGACTTCTTCAGCCGTGCCGTACACCGAGCCGGAAAGGATGGCGACTTTCATCAATCTGATCCTGAAGCTGAGTAAAAAGACGGGGATATTAACAGCCGTGGCAAAAAAGCTGCGATTGATTCTCAACTAACGCTGATGGCCAGTAGACAGTGCTCAGTGTTCTTTTAAAATGCATCCACAATCAAATTGGAAAGGATTCTCCGATGATTAACGCCCAACTGCTGCAAATGGTGATCAACGCTTCCAACGACGGCATCGTGATCGCCGAAAAGGAAGGCGAGCAGGACAACATCCTGATTTACGTCAACCCGGCATTCGAACGCCTGACGGGTTACGCCAGCGAAGAAATCCTCTACCAGGATTGCCGTTTTCTTCAGTCCGGAGACCGTGACCAGGACGCTCTCCCGTTGATTCGCAAGGCGTTGAGCAGTGGCGGTTCCTGCCGGGAAATCCTCAGGAATTACCGTAAGGACGGTACGCCGTTCTGGAACGAGCTGTCCCTTTCGACGGTGAAGAACCCGAGCGACGGGCAGACTTATTTTGTCGGTGTGCAGAAAGACGTTACCGTTCAGGTCAAGGCGCAGCAGAGAGTCGCGCAGCTGGAAACTCAATTGACCGAGGTCCAGGCCGAGCTTGCTGCACTAAAAGCGACGAACGGCGAAAACAAAACAAAGAATTGATTGTCATTAACTACAATCACCGGTGACTTTGTAACTAATTCTGTCGAGCAGATCATGCAACGCGACACACTCCTGACCCAGGATGAGCTGGATTTTATCCAGACCATGCAACACAACCCGCAACTCAATGTGCGGGATGCGACGTCGAGCCTGCTCGTCAACGGTGGTTCACAGATCCGTGATTTGCTCACGCGCCTTGCCGCTCATGAGCAAGTCACCCTCCAGGCCAACTTCGAAAATCAGCAAATGACCTTCCCGCTGCACTTGGTGGAAGACGAGTTTCACGCGATGCATTTACGCCTCGGCGTCCCCAGCATTTATGAAGACGGACCGATGGTCCGGCCATGGCGCCTGGTACTCGAAGAACCGGTCGCACTGGAGAATGCCAGTGGCCAACCCGGTACGATGTGGGTGCACGAAGTGTCGTTCAAAGGGGTTTTGGTGGAAGTTCGCAACAAGACCAAACCGCCAAAACATTTCGCCTTGTGGTTCAGCCCGTCAGGCTATGAGCGTATTGCTTTGCGCGGCTCCTTCGAAAAAGAAACCGGGAACGGCTTCTATGCCTATCAGTTGAATCAGGATGATAAGGACGAAACCGAGCGTCTACGCCAATACATTCTTCAGCAGCATCGGCTGACGCATCCGGCCATGCATCTCTGATCAAGTATCCAGGTTGCCTGCCAGGAACTGTTTCAGACGCTGACGCATCACCATTCCTTCGTTACCCAGACAACCAATCGACGATCCAGCCAGGTTCTCCTGCACCAGATCGGACGCATCCCCCGCCAGCATCAACTGACAATCCAGGCTCAAGGCCAGGCGATTCAAACGCCGTGGCAACTCGAGCGCAGGCGCGTGATTGGAAACCAGCACCAGCGCCTGGGGCTTGACCTTCTCGCAGACCAGGGTCAGTTCGGCCAATGGCTGACCGACAGCCAGCACTTGAATGGCCGAATCGACACTGCTCAGCAACAGCGCCGTTACCAGCAGTTCGAGTTCACGACACTGATCGTTCAGGGCGCAGACAATCACCCGTCGCGGCTGCATGACACGCACCAGCAGTAGGCGCTGCAACACTCGAGAGCGCAGAAAACCATCCAGGAAAAGCCACTCACTGGTCTGACCGAACGCGTCATGGCGCTGCAGCAATTGCTTCCAGAGTGGAAGCAGAATGTCCTGAAACACGACAGTCAGAGAGTAACTGGAAAAGATCTGTCCATAGACCTGCTCCAGTTGAACCTCGTCAAAGACATTCACCACCACCTGAACTTGTTGCTGCCATTGCGTGTAGTCAGCTTGCACGAGTTCATTCGGGATGATGTGCGACAGCGCCTGAAGCGGTGCAATCCTGGCCAGGATCTTGCCGACTTTACTGACAGCAACGCCGCGTTCGATCCAGCCAAGGATGCTGCGGACACGATCGATATCGGTCATCGAATACAGTCTGTGCCCACTTTCGGTGCGCGCGGGCTGTATCAGCCCATAGCGGCGTTCCCATGCACGTAGCGTGACCGGGTTGACCCCGGTCAGGCGCGCCACTTCGCGAATCGGAAACAGCTCTTCCTGCTCAAGAGGAAGACCGGGCTGCAATCCCGGGACAACGTCAGTCAGGACAGGCATTTTATAACTCAACGTCCATGTATAAATTGGATCCCATTCTATCTCACCTTCCCCCGCACCATTCAAGACGTTAATGGCAATGAATATCACTGACGTACTCGGCAGAATCAGGAATAATCCTTGCTTGTTCTAAGACGCAGCCCACCACCCCGGCGCTGCGCCTGGCGAAACTCCTACCCGGAGCGACGTGTTCGTTATACGGAGATGCACAATGTCTACCTCACCCGTCACACTGATGGTTGCGCGCCGCGTCGCCAATGGGCGTTATCAGGACCTGATCGCCTGGTTGCGCGAAGGCGAACAACTGGCCACCGACTTCCACGGCTATCTCGGCTCTGGCGTGCTCGCTCCGCCGCCCGACGATGACGAATTCCAGATTATTTTCCGCTTCGCCGATGAGCAGACTCTGCACGCCTGGGAGCATTCTGTGTCGCGCACCGCCTGGCTCGGACGCGGCAGCGACTTGTTCGCCCATCCAACGGAACATCGGGTCAGCGGCATCGAAGGCTGGTTCGGTGCGGCCGGCCAGCGCCCACCACGCTGGAAACAGGCCGTGGCGATCTGGTTGGCGTTCTTTCCGGTTTCCCTGCTGTTCAACTTCGTCCTGGGGCCGTTGCTGAACGAAATGGGACTGCTGAGCCGGGTGCTCATCAGCACCTTGTGCCTGACTCCGCTGATGGTCTACTTCTTCATTCCGCTGTCGACCCGCCTGCTGGCCAGCTGGCTGAACACCACGCCGCAACGGCCACCGCCCGCCGAGCCTTCAACGCAGAATCGCTAAGCCTGCCACCACAATAGGTGTACGCCTCCCGTCGCTGGTATAGTTTTGCTCTTACCGCGATGCGAGCCGTTCATGACCTCTTCCGCAGCCCCAATCCTTATCACCGGTGCCGGCCAACGTGTTGGCCTGCACTGCGCGCAGCGTTTGCTCGAGGATGGCCAGCCGGTGATCTTCAGCTACCGCAGTGAACGGCCCGGCGTGCAAACCCTGCGCGACTTGGGGGCGACCGCGGTGTTTGCAGACTTCTCCACTGAAGCCGGGATCTTCGCGTTCATCAGCGAACTGAAAAACCACACCGACAGCCTGCGGGCGATCGTCCATAACGCCTCCGAATGGCTGGCCGAAACCCCGGACTCCGACGCCGCGGCCTTCACTCGCATGTTCAGCGTGCACATGCTGGCGCCTTACCTGATCAACCTGCACTGTGCCGACTTGCTGCAACGCTCAAGCCCCGCCGACATCGTGCACATCGGCGACGACGTGACCCGCAAGGGCAGCAGCAAGCACATTGGCTACTGTGCCAGCAAAGCCGGGCTCGACAGCCTGACCCTGTCCTTCGCCGCGAAATATGCGCCAACGATCAAGGTCAACGGCATCGCGCCAGCCCTGCTACTGTTCAATCCTGACGACGATGCGGCGTACCGCGCCAAGGCACTGGCCAAGTCCGCGCTGGGTATCGAACCCGGCAGCGAAGTGATCTACCAGAGCTTGCGCTATTTGCTCGACAACCCTTATGTCACCGGCACGACCCTGACCGTCAACGGCGGGCGGCACATCAAATAAGCGGCCCCGCGAGGATGTTCCATGACGTTATCCCTGCCCCAGAACTCCCTGTCCCAGAGCTATCGCGAGATCCTCATCGGCCTCGGTGAAAACCCCGACCGCGAGGGCCTGCTCGACACCCCGGCTCGCGCGGCGAAAGCCATGCAGTACCTCTGCCATGGTTACGAGCAAAGCGTCGAAGAGATCGTCAACGGCGCGCTGTTCGCTTCCGACAACGATGAAATGATCATCGTCGACAACATCGAGCTGTACTCGCTCTGCGAACATCACATACTGCCCTTCATCGGCAAGGCGCATGTGGCTTATATTCCAACGGGCAAGGTGCTGGGCCTGTCGAAGATTGCGCGACTGGTGGACATGTTCGCCCGTCGCCTGCAGATCCAGGAAAACCTCACTCGGCAAATCGCCGACGCGGTGCAGCAAGTGACCGGCGCGGCGGGCGTCGCGGTGGTCATCGAAGCCAAGCACATGTGCATGATGATGCGCGGCGTCGAGAAACAGAATTCGACCATGAACACCTCGGTGATGCTCGGCGCCTTCCGCGAATCGAGCAACACCCGCCAGGAGTTCCTGCAATTGATTGGACGGAGCAAGTAGCAATGCCACAACTTCAACCAGGAATGGCGCGCATCCGGGTCAAGGACCTGTGCCTGCGCACCTTCATCGGCATCAACGAGGATGAAATCCTCAACAAGCAGGATGTGCTGATCAACCTGACCATCCTGTATGCCGCTCAGGAAGCGGTGCGTGACAACGACATCGATCACGCGCTGAATTACCGCACCATCACCAAGGCGATCATCGCCCACGTGGAAGGCAATCGGTTCGCTCTGCTTGAGCGCCTGACTCAGGAAATTCTCGATCTGGTCATGGCCAACGAATCGGTGCTGTACGCCGAGGTCGAAGTCGATAAGCCTCACGCCCTGCGTTTTGCCGAGTCGGTGTCGATTACCCTCGCGGCGAGCCGCTAAGCGCGTCTGGCGCATTGTTCGTCAGACTTTTATCATCCGCGCCACGATTTGAATGCACAGAGCCCCGCCATGAACGATCAACAACGCCTGGAACTCGAAGCCGCCGCCTTTCGCCGGTTGGTCGCCCACCTGGACAGCCGCAAGGATGTGCAGAACATCGACCTGATGAACCTCTCCGGTTTCTGCCGCAACTGCTTGTCCAAGTGGTACAAGGCCGCTGCCGACGAACGCCAGATCGAGGTCAGCCTCGATGACGCCCGCGAAGTGGTTTACGGCATGCCGTACGCCGAGTGGAAAGCCCACTACCAGCAAGAAGCCAACGCCGAACAACAGGCGGCGTTCGCCAAAGGAAAGCCCAATGAGTGATTTGAACACCCTGCGCACCGGACTCAAGAGCGGCGAACACGTTTTTGCCGACACCCTGGCGTTCATCGCCACTGGTTACGACTACCAGCCACAGGCCTTCAACAACGGCGGCGTGGAAAACGCTGCCGGGCAGAACGAAGGCTCGTGCAAGACCCTGGGTCTGGCGCTGCTGGAAGGCTTGAGCGATGAAGAAGCGCTGTTGGCGTTCGGCGAGCATTACCGCTCGGTGCTGGCCACGCCTGAAGGCAGCGACCACGGCAATATCCGCGCATTGATTGCTCATGGTTTGGCCGGAGTGAAGTTCACTCGGCAGCCGCTGACTCGCCGCTGATTCCACGCCCACCCAACACATCCCGACTTTTAAGATTGACCCGGCAACTTTATTTCGTTTGCCGGGCACCGCTGCTCACGGCTTAGATAAAAAGAAGCATCCCTTCTTCTGAGTCAGGTATCCATGAGCAGCGAAACCATCAGCCGGTCGATCAACATCGTTCATCCCGTCACGCTCAGCCACGGCAAAAATGCCGAGGTCTGGGACACCGATGGCAAACGCTACATCGACTTCGTCGGTGGTATCGGGGTGCTGAACCTCGGCCATTGCCATCCGCGCATCGTCGAGGCCATTCGCGAACAAGCGACTCGCCTGACCCACTACGCATTCAACGCCGCCCCGCATGCGCCCTACCTCGAGCTGATGGATCGTCTGATCGCGTTTATTCCGGTGGATTACCCGGTCAGCGGCATGCTCACCAACAGCGGTGCGGAAGCGGCGGAAAACGCCCTGAAAATCGTCCGTGGCGCGACCGGCCGCACAGCCGTCATCGCCTTCGACGGGGCCTTCCACGGCCGCACGCTCGCCACCCTCAACCTCAACGGTAAAGTCGCGCCTTACAAACAGAAAGTCGGTGTGCTGCCGGGGCCGGTGTTTCACCTGCCCTTCCCGAGCAACGACAACGACGTGACCTGCGCCGAGGCCCTGAAAGCCATGGACCGTCTATTCAGCGTCGAGATCGACGTCGACGACATCGCCTGTTTTATCGTCGAACCAGTGCAGGGTGAGGCCGGCTTCCTGGCGATGGACGTGGAGTTTGCTCAAGCGCTACGGCGGTTCTGTGATGAAAAAAACATTCTGCTGATTGCCGATGAAATCCAGTCCGGCTTTGGTCGCACCGGCCAGCGTTTTGCGTTCTCGCGACTGGGCATTGAGCCGGACCTGATCCTGCTGGGCAAAAGCATTGCCGGCGGCGTGCCGCTGGGTGCGGTTGTCGGGCGCAAGCCGCTGCTCGACACCTTGCCAAAGGGTGGGCTGGGCGGCACCTATTCAGGCAATCCCATCGCCTGCGCCGCGGCGCTGGCGACCCTGGACGAAATGACTGACGCGCACCTGCAAGCCTGGGGCGCACAACAGGAAGAAGCGATTGTCAGCCGCTACGAATCCTGGCGCACCAGCAAGCTGTCGCCATATCTGGGCCGCTTGACCGGCGTTGGCGCGATGCGTGGCATCGAGTTGATCAATGCCGACGGCACACCGGCATCGGCGCAGTTGACGCAGCTGCTGGCGTTGGCACGAGACGCCGGTTTGCTGCTGATGCCCAGCGGCAAATCACGGCACATCATTCGGCTTCTGGCACCGTTGACCACCGAGGCGGCAGTGCTGGAGGAAGGGTTGGATATCCTTGAGGCATGCCTGGCGAACCTTTCCTGAGAAGCAAACTACGATCAGGGACTGACATAGCGAATTATGTTCGCTTGTAGTCCCCGTTTTTGCGTCGCAATACTGGCCAGATACCCCCTTTGCCAAGCGAGATCACTACCACCTACAAGCCTGAGGCAGTCATGTATCACGACAATATAATTTATAAAAAAAAGTCCAATGATCCTCAATTCCTGCTTGGCGTAGCCGTCGTGCTGTTTCTCGGCTCCTACCTGATGAACCTGGGTAACAGCGCCCTCAGTCATTTCCTGCATCCGCTGTTGGGCAATACCTCGGACAGCCTGACCGCTCGTAATATCGCCATCGGCCTGGCCATTGCCGCACTGGGGACGCTGAACTTTCACGTCCTCGGACGCTTGAAATTCAAGGTGCAGACCACCGTGGTCTGGATCGAACTGCTGATTCTGTTCCTGGCGTTCTTCGACACCTTCGACCTCTCCTACAGTTTCATCCTCGACAAGATCGGCTTCCTGATCATCCAGGGCGCTGCAACCACGCTGTACATCTCCGCCGTGGCGATTGTGATTGCCTTCGTGCTGGCGTTGATCGGGGCAGTGGCCAAGCTGTCGAACAACGGCCTCGCCAATGCCATCGCCTCGTTCTACACCTCGTTCTTTCGCGGTGTTCCGCTGCTGATCCAGATCTACCTGATTTACCTGGGACTGCCGCAACTGGGTTATGTGGTGGACGCAGTGCCGGCCGGCATCCTCGCGTTGTCGCTGTGTTACGGCGCCTACATGACCGAGATTTTTCGCGCGGGCATCCAGAGCATTCCGGTGGGTCAGTGGGAAGCCTCGCGAGCCCTGGGCATTAGTCCGTTCAAGACCTTGAGCCGGGTGATCATGCCGCAAGCCTTGCGGGTGATCATCCCGCCCACCGGTAATCAGTTCATCGCCATGCTCAAAGACAGTTCGCTGGTGTCGGTGATCGGCGTCTGGGAACTGATGTACCTGGCCAAGACCCAGGGCCGCGCAGACTTCCGCCACCTGGAAATGCTAATCACCGCCGCGATGATTTACTGGGCCCTGTCGTTCATCCTCGAACGGGTGCAGGCGCGGATCGAAAAAAGGGTCAACCGATCCATTGCAAGGGGTTGATGCGTGATGACTCGAACCAATACCGCTGAACTCATTGACATGGCACCTGCTGCGCAGACCAGTCCCTCGATGATTTCCATTACTGGCCTGAACAAGTGGTACGGCAATTTTCACGCCTTGCGCGATGTCGACCTGAACGTCGCTACGGGCGAAATCCTGGTGGTGTGCGGGCCGTCAGGCTCGGGAAAATCGACGATGATTCGCTGCATCAATCACCTGGAAAACTTCCAGAAAGGCCACATCCAGGTCAACGGCATCACCCTCACCAGCGAGGCAGAAAGTGTCAGCGCCGTGCGCCGGGAAATCGGCATGGTGTTCCAGAGCTTCAACCTGTTCCCGCATTTGAGCGTGATGGACAACCTGACCCTGGCCCCGCAACTTGTGCAAGGCGTGTCGAGCGGCGAAGCGAAAAAGCGCGCTCAGGTCTACCTGGAGCGGGTGAGAATTGCCGAGCATGCGCACAAGTACCCGTCGCAACTGTCGGGTGGCCAGCAACAGCGCGTCGCGATTGCCCGGGCGCTGTGCATGAACCCCAAAGTGATGCTGTTCGATGAGCCGACCTCGGCGCTGGACCCGGAAATGGTCCACGAGGTGCTGGACGTGATGGGCGAGTTGGCCACCGACGGCATGACCATGATTTGCGTGACCCACGAGATGGGTTTTGCCAGCAAGGTCGCCGACCGCGTGCTGTTCATGGACCAAGGCCAGGTGATCGAACAAGCCACCCCGGCCGAGTTTTTCAACAACCCGCAAACCGAACGCGCACAGAAATTCCTGTCACAGATCATTGGTCACTGAGCACCGCTTTGCCCCTTCATAACAATAACGATAAGTGGAGATGGACATGGTCAGCAAAAAACACGTAATCGCAGCCGCAATGTCGCTGGTGTTCGTCGGCGCCGCCAACGCCGGTGCCGTTCTGGACAAAATCCAGAGCAGCAAAACAATGACCGTCGCCACGTCGGCGACCTGGCCACCCCAGGGGTTTATCAACGACAAGAATGAAATCGACGGGTTTGATATCGACGTTTCCAAGGAGATCGCCAAGCGTCTCGGCGTCGAGGTCAAGTTCATCACCCCCGATTGGGACGTGATTACCGCCGGCAAATGGAACGGGCGCTGGGACATGTCCGTGGGCTCGATGACCGCCACCAAAAGTCGCGCGCGAATTCTCGATTTCCCCGCGACCTATTACTACGTGCCCTACGTGTTTGCGGTACACAACAAATCCACGTTAACCGACCACAAAGCCCTTAATGACAAAACCATCGGGGTTGAAGGCGGCACCACGTCCGAAGACTACCTCAACCAGGCGCTGGCCATCGAATCCACCGATCTGCCACCCGTCACCTACGACGTACAGACCAAGAAGATGAAGACCTATGCCGGCTCCCTTGGACCGCTGGATGACCTGCGACTGGGTGATGGTGTCCGTCTGGACGCGATCTTGACTCAGCGCAGCACGCTGGAAGCGGCCATCAAGAAAAACTACCCGCTGCGTGCCGTCGACAACGGCGTGGTGTTCTACGAACCCCTGGCCATTGCCACCGACAAGGGGGACGCGGAGTTGAAGGCCAAGCTCGGTGAAATCATCGGCGCGATGCACAAGGATGGCACGCTGACCAAACTGTCGACCAAGTGGTACGGCGTGGACTATTCGACCGTCAAGTAAGCCAATCCCCCAGATCGCATGCCTGGCACGCGCACTTTGGCAGGCGCTGCTCGAGGCTGCGATCTTTTAAGGATTCACCATGCACAACATCCCCACCACCTGGTATTCCCAAACCTCGCTGCCCCGCGCAGCCAGGCCCGAACTGCACACCAACGAAACCTGCGACGCCTGCATCATCGGCGCCGGGATCGCCGGCCTTACCGCCGCCCTGGAACTGACC
Organism: Pseudomonas sp. MDT1-16; assembly: GCF_054898115.1. Lineage (NCBI taxonomy): Bacteria > Pseudomonadati > Pseudomonadota > Gammaproteobacteria > Pseudomonadales > Pseudomonadaceae > Pseudomonas > Pseudomonas sp. MDT1-16. Next base: position 1,279,538 of record NZ_CM142717.1, on the reverse strand, counting down.
CGACGCGGCAAACGCGTGATCATCCTCGAAGCCCAGCACGTCGCCTGGGGCGCCTCCGGTCGAAATGGCGGCGTGGTCTCGCCGGGCTGGGCTGAAGGGTCGGGAGCGATACGCAAGAAACTTGGATTGGAACAGGCCAAGGCACTCTTTCAAATGTCGGTCGAGGGGGTGGAGATTGTCCGCCGCAACATCGCCGAACTGGCACTGACTGGCTGCGATCCATCCGCCGGTACGATTCAGGTCAAGCGCTACGACGACAGTGCTGGCGTGAAAAACCACATCGACACGATGCGCCGTGACTTCGGTTATGAACTCAACTACCTCGACACCCATCAGGTCCGTGAGCGGGCCCACACCCTGCGCTATTTCCAGGGCATCGAAGATCCGAACGCCCTGCACTTTCATCCACTGAATTATTGTCTGGGACTGGCCCTCGCCATCGAAGCAGCGGGAGGCCGAATTTTCGAACAATCAAAAATGCTGGCCTGGCGGCGCGACGGCGCCGACAACATTGTCCAGACGGCTCACGGCTCCGTACGCTGCCAGGACCTGGTGTTCTGCGCCGGCGGTTACGGAGGGCCAGAGCTGCAAAAACTCAGCCGCGCCTACCTGCCCATCGCCACCTATGTGGTGCTGACCGAACACTTGGGCGACTCGATCAAAAACGTCCTTGACTCGGACGCCGCGTTCTCCGACGACCGCCGCGCCTCGGACTACTACCGCGTGGTCGAAGGTGACCGCCTGCTCTGGGGCGGACGCATCACCACCCGCAACGAACAGAACGAGAAAGCCCTGGCGACGATGCTCAAGGCGGATATGGTCTCGGTCTATCCGCAACTGGCCCCGGTTAACATCGAACTCGCCTGGTCCGGCCTGATGGGTTACTCCACCAACAAGATGCCCAACCTGGGATTGCTGGAACCGGGCGTCTGGGCCTGCACCTCGTTTGGTGGACATGGTTTGAATACCGGCTCGATTGGCGGCCGGGTGATCGCTGAAGCGGTGTGTGGAGAAAGTGCACGGTATCAGTTGTTCAAATCGTACCTGCTGGACTGGAATGGTGGACCGTTCGGACGCGTTGCCGCCAATGCGATCTATCAATCGCTGAAGCTCATGGATTTTGTCCAGGAGAGATTGCGCGGCTGATCGCAATCGACTTCGGCGACGAAAAAACTTGTGGGAGCGAGCTTGCTCGCTTGTATGTTTAGACTTGAAGGGCGGTTCGAGTGGCAGCGGCGCCGGGACAGGTGCAGGTTCAAGCGCTGGCGGTGGCCGCAGCGGACAATGACCACCATGGCTCGACAAACTCCAGGCTACCGGCTGCACGTTATTGATAGCTACCCCGGTACCGAGGATTTTTGCGCACCGACACTGCCCGCCCTACCGGCGACTGCAAGTGCCACGCAACAAGCCAGTAACGAGAATGCGGCGAATGCGCCCATCACATGTAGATAAGGCAACACGTGATTCCAGGCTCGAGCCACCCCCAGGAAAGCGGCGAACAGCCAACCGCTCATGGAAAGCGCACCCAACAAGGCGAGCCGCGTGCGGCCTGCACTGCGCAGTGCGACGAATGGAGCCTTTTGCAGCAACGGGAAGCCGACTCGATGCAATAATGCACCGTTGAGGCTAAGCAGCGCGACGACAGTTACCTTGGCCCAGAGTTTCTGATTGAGCAGATACGCGTCGCCTTCATTGAGATAACCCTGAAGCACCAGCAACAGTCCGCTTGCCCAAAGAGCCAGTAGTGCGAGGGTGACGATCCTCTGAGTTTCATCAAGGTACTCAAGCCTCGCCTGGTCCAGTATTTCCTTGCGCCAACTCCACAGCTTGTGATCCGCCTGCAACACCCTCCCCAGGGCAATACACGTAGCGAGCAGATGACCGTATACGAGAAGCATTTTGAGCATTGCCTTGACCTTATTATTGTTTTGGCGCTGCATTCCCTGCTTCGCTGAATTGAAAGCGAATGATACAAATTTGCAATTGCATTTTCAAGATGATCCTTCATTCATAGGTGCTGGCACCAACCGCGATACAACTGTCGTCACACATAGAGGCGGTCATTCCTTGGCGGATGAATGTAGCCGGTCGGCAACCACCACAACACCGTTGTTCGAATGCAGGTCTATGCCACAAAATTTCATCACGGCCTCCTCACAGTAAAAGACTAAGTTCGCACTTTGAATTTTGCGCCACCTCGTGAGGTGGGAAGGCCGGCCAGATGATTCTCAGAGTTGTTTTCGATTGCCTGATCGAGCGCAAATGAATGGCCAAGTACGATGCGATTTCGCACATGGGACTCAATTCACCTACATACCCTGCTAAATCACGGTATGGCTTTCAGATTAGCGATGTCAAAAAAATACCCCTCATAGAGGGGTATTTGTGTAGTTACAGTCTAGAAAGACCCTAACTATGTATTCCTAGGTGGGGGAATAACCGAGGCCTGTTTTTTCATTACAACGCAATCAGAACGAAGCGTTCTGCAGGTCGTCAAGGTAACGCTCGGCGTCCAGTGCGGCCATGCAGCCGGCGCCGGCCGAGGTGATGGCCTGACGGTAAACGTGGTCAGCCACGTCACCGGCAGCAAAGATGCCTTCGAGACTGGTGGCAGTGGCGTTGCCGTCACGGCCGCCCTGCACCACCAGGTAACCGTCTTTCAAGGTCAACTGACCCTCGAACAACGACGTGTTCGGGGTGTGGCCGATGGCGATGAACACGCCGTCGACTGTCAGCTCGTCGAAGCTGCCGTCGTTGTTCTTCAGGCGGGCACCGGTTACGCCCATGTTGTCGCCCAGGACTTCGTCCAGAGTCGAGTTCAGCTTCAAGACGATCTTGCCTTCGGCAACCCGGGCATTCAGCTTGTCGATCAGGATCTTCTCGGCGCGGAAGGTTTCGCGACGGTGGATCAGGGTCACGGTGCTGGCGATGTTGGCCAGGTACAGCGCTTCTTCAACAGCGGTGTTACCGCCACCGACCACAGCCACTGGCTTGTTGCGATAGAAGAAACCGTCGCAGGTTGCGCAGGCCGAAACGCCTTTGCCCATGAACGCTTCTTCCGACGGCAGGCCCAGGTAACGAGCGCTGGCGCCGGTGGCGATGATCAGGGCGTCGCAGGTGTAGGTCGCGCTGTCGCCGGTCAGGGTGTATGGCTTGGCAGCGAAGTCGACCGCATTGATGTGATCGAAGACGATTTCGGTTTCAAAACGCTCGGCGTGCTCTTTCATGCGCTCCATCAGCGCCGGGCCGGTCAGGCCGTGGACGTCGCCCGGCCAGTTGTCGACTTCGGTGGTGGTGGTCAGTTGACCACCGGCCTGCATGCCGGTGATCAGCAGTGGCTTGAGGTTGGCACGGGCGGCATACACCGCAGCACTGTAACCGGCAGGGCCGGAACCGAGAATAATCACTCGCGAATGACGGACTTCAGACATGACCTGCTCCTGTTGACCGGCCCGAAACTTCTGGCCCGGAACGCCGGGTTGCCGGCGGGAATAAAAAAGGACCGTTGAAAGCACTTGGGGAAGGCTTGAGCTCGACAGTCCTGTAAAAAGATTGGGTGCAGCGTATCGAGGGGGCGAAGATTAAGGAAATACGGTTTAACAATCCAGCTCATAGGCGGTCTCTATCCCATCACGAGGGAGAGATAGGCGCCTTTGTTACAGTTAATGTCGATGCTGCTACCGCGCTTTCGCCCGTCAGACAAAGCCGGTAAGGTCGGCGCGTTTCCCCTTTGCTCGGAGCACGTTATGCCCGCCCCCGTTCTGTCCGGCCCGCAATACCTGCGCGAAGGCCTCAAGCTGGTCCTGAGCCCAAGCCTGCGCTTGTTCGTATTGTTGCCCCTGGTGATCAACCTGGTGCTGTTCGTCGGATTGATCTACCTGGCCAGCCATCAATTCAGCCTGTGGGTCGATACATTGATGCCGTCCCTGCCCGATTGGTTGAGTTTTCTCAATTATGTCCTCTGGCCGTTGTTCGTGGTGCTGGTGGTGTTGATGGTGTTCTTTACCTTCACCATGCTGGCCAACGTCATCGCCGCGCCATTCAACGGTTTCCTGGCGGAGAAAGTCGAAGTGGTGGTGCGCGGCACCGACGACTTCCCGGCCTTCAGCTGGGGCGAACTGATCGCCATGATCCCTCGCACCCTGGCCCGGGAAATGCGCAAACTCGGCTACTTCCTGCCGCGCGCCATCGGGTTGTTCATCCTTTCGTTCATTCCGGTGGTGAACATCATCGCTGCGCCACTGTGGTTGCTGTTCGGGGTGTGGATGATGGCGATCCAATACATCGACTACCCGGCGGACAACCACAAACTGGGCTGGAACGAGATGCTTGCCTGGTTGCGCGAGAAGCGCTGGCAGAGCATGAGTTTCGGCGGGAGTGTTTATCTGGTGCTGCTGATTCCGGTGGTCAACATCCTGATGATGCCGGCGGCGGTGGCGGGTGCGACCTTGTTCTGGGTGCGCGAGCGCGGGGCTGAAAACCTGGTGACCCAACGCTGAGCCCGTCACAAATCCATCATCCCACCGTCACACTGACGACATGGCCTCAGCCGACACTGAGGTCATGACGACAGCTCTGCATATCACCCTGATCACCGAAACCTTCCCACCGGAAATCAACGGCGTAGCCAATACCCTTGGCCGCTTGTGCGACGGCTTGCGCGCGCGCGGGCATCAGGTGGAATTGGTGCGACCTCGTCAGGTTTGCGACCAGCAACTGGGCAGCGACGATGCGCTGTTGCTGTGTCGGGGCTGGCCGCTGCCGGGCTATCCCGGCTTGCAATGGGGCCAGTCGTCGATGCACAAATTGCTGCGGCGCTGGAAGCGTCATCGGCCGGACGTGCTGTACATCGCCACGGAAGGACCGCTGGGATTGTCGGCCTTGCGCGCGGCACGGCGCTTGGGGATTTCGGTCGTCAGTGGCTTCCACACCAATTTCCAGCAGTACTCCAGCCAATATGGGCTCGGATTGCTGACACGTTTACTGACTCACTATCTGCGCTGGTTTCACAATCGCTCGACCCTGACCCTGGTGCCCAGCGTGAGCCAGCGGTTGGAACTGGAGCGCCGGCATTTCGAGCGCCTGGCGTTGCTGTCCCGAGGGGTCGACAGCCAGTTGTTTCACCCGACCAAACGGATTAATGCCCTGCGTGATAGTTGGGGGCTGGGTAACGACGACATTGCTGTCATCCACGTAGGACGCCTGGCACCGGAGAAAAATCTGGGCCTGCTCAAGCACAGTTTCGACGCGCTGAAAGCGACTTATCCACAGCAAACGATAAAGTTGATCGTAGTCGGCGATGGTCCGCAACGAGCGGCACTTGAGAAGGAACTGCCCGAGGCGATTTTTTGTGGCTCACAACGCGGCGAAGCCCTGGCCAGTCACTACGCGTCGGGGGATGTGTTTCTGTTTCCGAGCCTGACCGAGACTTTTGGCAACGTGGTACTTGAGGCACTGGCTTCGGGTTTGGGTGTGGTGGCTTACGATCAAGCGGCGGCGGCTCAGCACATCCGCCATGGCTACAACGGTGTACTGGCGATGCCGGGGGACGAAGAGGCGTTCTGCGATGCAGCGTGTTGGCTGCTGGAGAAGCGCGAAACCTTACGCTGCGTGCGGCTTAATGCGCGTCAGCATGCGAGTCGGCAGGGTTGGCCGGCGATTATCGAGCAGTTTGAGGGGCAATTGCGCGGGGCTTGTCAGACCCCGCTTGCCTCAAGCCTTGAGCCTCGGCTTAAACCAGGGTCATCAACGCCTCACGGCTGAACGGCAGGATGTCTTCTTCACGGCCATCACGCACTTTCTGCGCCCAGTCCGGGTCCACCAGCAGCGCACGACCTACCGCCACCAGGTCGAATTCATCATTGTTCAAACGCTCCAGCAGTTTTTCCAGACTGGCCGGCTGCGCGATCTTGTCGGTGTTGACCATGAACTGCAGGAACTCGCCGTCCAGGCCGACACTCCCCACCGTGATGGTCGGCTTGCCAGTGAGCTTGCGGGTCCAGCCTGCCAGGTTCAGCTCGGAACCGTCGAATTCCGGTTCCCAGAAACGGCGTGTCGAGCAGTGGAAAATATCCACGCCGGCATCGGACAACGGTTTGAGAAATTCGCCCAACGCTTCGGGTGTTTGCACCAGACGCGCGGTGTAATCCTGCTGCTTCCATTGGGAGAAACGGAAAATAATCGGAAAGCCTTCACCGACCGCCGCACGCACCGCCTGAATCAGTTCAATGGCGAAGCGCGAACGGTTGGCCAGGCTGCCGCCGTATTCGTCGGTGCGCTGGTTGCTGCCTTCCCAGAAGAACTGGTCCACGAGGTAACCGTGGGCACCGTGAATTTCCACGCCGTCCATGCCAATGCTCTGGGCATCTTTGGCGGCCTGGGCGAACGCGGCGATCACGTCCTGGATATCTTGCTGGGTCATACCGTGAACCACGACCTGACCGTCCTTCAATTTCTCCGACGGACCGTAACCCGGCACGCTGGCATCCGGCTCGGTGCCGATGCGGCGCACGCTGCCGACATGCCACAGCTGCGGAACGATCTTGCCGCCTTCAGCATGAACCGCGTCGACCACGTTCTTCCAGCCGGCCAGCGCTGCGTCACCGTAAAAATGCGGCACGTTCGGGTAGCCGTTGGAAGCCTTGTGGGCGACGGTGGTGCCTTCGGTGATGATCAGGCCGACACCTGCGGCGGCGCGACGACGGTAGTACTCGATCACTTTGGAATTGGGAACGCCACCCGGCGAAAACGAGCGGGTCATCGGCGCCATGACGACGCGAGTCGGCAGTTCGAGGGTGCCGAGGTGGAACGGTTTGAACAGGGCTTTGACTGGCATGGGGCACTCCACGAAAACGATATCGACGGGATGGAAATTTTATGACGGCGATAATATGCGGAGCAACAAGCGCTGCACAGCACTATTGATTGCGGTGATTAAGGTTCAAAAGGCAGGCATAAAAAATCGCAGCTCGGTGGCTGCGATTTTTTGGGTTCAGCTCAGCGCTCTTTCAATCGCATGAACGATCGTCGGATCATCCGGCGGCGTGCGTGGCGAGAACCGCGCCAGCACGCGACCATCCTTGCCCAGCAGGAATTTCTCGAAGTTCCAGGTAATGTCCCCCGGGAACTCCGCACCCTCGCCTGCCAGCAGGCGGTACAACTGATGACGTTCGTGACCGTTGACTTCCAGCTTGCTGGACAACGGAAAGGTCACGCCATAGTTAAGGCTGCAAAACCCCTGGATCTCTTGCTCGGTGCCCGGTTCCTGCCCGGCAAACTGGTTGCACGGCAAGCCCAGCACGCTGAAACCCTTGGCTTTGTATTGCTGGTAGAGGTTTTCCAGCGCCGCATATTGTGGGGTCAAGCCACATTTGGAGGCGACGTTGACCACCAGCACGACGTGCCCCTTGAAGGGCGCCAGAGGTAGCTCCTGACCATCCAGGCCTGTCAATTTAAGGTCGTGAAAAGCACTCATGACGAACTCCAAATTCCCGTGTTCTTCTCGAAACAGCCACTTGGCGGTGTCACCAGGGACAGCCGCGGACTAAAAAGGCGCCCTCAGGCGCCTCTCCAGTTCTCTGAGCTTAGCGCAGAAAATCAGTGGTGATGGCCACCTTCGCCATGGACGTGACCATGAGCGACTTCTTCCTGGCTGGCATCACGGATGTCGATGATCTTGACCTGGAAATTCAGGCGCTGGCCGGCCAATGGGTGGTTGCCGTCGACGGTGACATCGTCGCCGTCCAGGTCGCGGATGGTGACAATTTGCATCTGGCCGTCCGGAGCGGAAGCGTGGAACTGCATGCCCACTTCCAGTTCGTCGACGCCTTCGAACATGCTGCGGCTCAAGGTGCTGACCAGTTCGGCAGCGTATTCGCCGTAGGCATCTTCAGGCTCTACGGCAACCGTCAGTTCGTCACCGACTGCTTTGCCTTCCAGAGCCTTTTCCAGGCCCGGAATGATGTTACCTGCGCCTTGCAGGTAGACCAGCGGCGCGCCGCCGGCGGAGCTGTCGATGACCTCACCGGCGTCGTTGGTCAGGGTATAGTCGATGGAGACAGCCTTATTGGCGGCGATCAGCATGGGGCGAGACCTTTTGCATAAGAATGAAGAATGGCCAAGTTTAGCGAAGCAGTCGCCCGAAAGCGAACACAACCCGGACAGACGGGCCGCGGCGCAAGACTCGACGGTCACAGGTTTCCATCAGGATGAGGACGGGCACTGGGTGGCCGAGCTTTCCTGCGGTCACACCCAGCACCTGCGCCACCAGCCGCCCTGGCAATCGCGCGCCTGGGTGTTGGACCCCGCGCAACGTATTGAAAAAATAGGCCAGCCCTTTGATTGCGGTTGGTGCGCACAAGGCTCGGTTAGCGATAACCTTGGCGACTGAATTTCGGTAGACGGCCAGTCATAGGTTGTCACCATTGCCATGCACCTCCAGAGAATCCGCATGCAAACTTTTTTTATCGCGCCCACCGATTTTGGTGTGGGTCTGACCTCCATCAGCCTTGGGCTGGTACGTACCCTTGAGCGGGCCGGCCTCAAAGTCGGTTTTTTCAAACCAATTGCCCAGCCCCATCCGGGTGACACCGGGCCTGAACGGTCGACCGAACTGGTGGCCCGCACCCACGGTTTGAAACCGCCTCAGCCGCTCGGTCTGGCACACGTCGAGCGCATGCTCGGAGACGGCCAGCTGGACGAGCTGCTCGAAGAAATCATCACCCTCTATCAGCAGGCGGCCGTCGGCAAAGATGTGCTGATCGTCGAAGGCATGGTCCCGACCCGCAGCGCCAGTTATGCCGCGCGGGTCAATCTGCATTTGGCCAAGAGCCTCGACGCCGAAGTGATCCTGGTCTCGGCGCCGGAAAACGAAGTGCTGACCGAACTGTCTGGCCGCGTGGAATTGCAGGCGCAATTGTTCGGCGGCCCGAAAGACCCGAAAGTCCTCGGAGTAATTCTCAACAAAGTCAAAACCGACGAGAGCATGGAGGCCTTCGCTTCGCGCTTGAAAGAGCATTCGCCGTTGCTGCGCAGCGGCGACTTCCGCCTGCTCGGCTGCATCCCGTTCCAGCCGGAATTAAACGCCCCGCGCACCCGTGACGTCGCCGATCTGATGGGCGCGCAGATTCTCAATGCCGGCGATTACGAAACCCGGCGCATGACCAAAATCATCATTTGCGCCCGCACCATGCGCAACACCGTGGAGCTGCTCAAGCCCGGCGTGCTGGTGGTGACGCCCGGCGATCGCGACGACATCATCCTCGCCGTCAGCCTCGCCGCCATGAACGGCGTGCCCCTGGCCGGCCTGTTGCTGACCAGCGACACCCTGCCCGACCCGCGCATCATGGACCTGTGCCGTGGCGCCTTGCAGGCTGGCCTGCCGGTGTTGTCGGTGAGCACTGGCTCCTATGACACCGCCAACCAGTTGAACGGTTTGAACAAGGAAATCCCGATCGACGACCGCGAGCGTGCAGAGATCATCACCGACTTCGTCGCCAGCCACCTCGATGCCAACTGGCTGCACCAGCGTTGCGGCACACCACGGGAAATGCGTCTGTCGCCAGCGGTGTTCCGCTATCAATTGATTCAGCGTGCCCAGGCCGCCAACAAGCGCATCGTTCTGCCCGAAGGCAGCGAGCCGCTGACGGTGCAAGCCGCAGCGATCTGTCAGGCACGCGGTATCGCCCGCTGCGTGTTGCTGGCGAAACCTGCGGACGTCGAAGCCGTCGCCCGTGCCCAAGGCATCGAGTTGCCGCCGGGGCTGGAAATTCTCGACCCGGACCTGATCCGCGAGCGCTACGTCGAGCCAATGGTCGCCCTGCGCAAAAGCAAAAGCCTCAACGCGCCGATGGCCGAGCAGCAACTGGAAGACACCGTGGTGATCGGCACCATGATGCTGGCGCTGGATGAAGTCGACGGCCTCGTGTCCGGGGTCATTCACTCCACCGCCAACACCATCCGCCCAGCCCTGCAGCTTATTAAAACGGCGCCGGGCTGCACGTTGGTGTCGTCGGTGTTCTTCATGCTCTTCCCCGAGGAAGTGCTGGTCTACGGCGACTGCGTGATGAACCCGCACCCGAGCGCCAGCGAACTGGCGGAGATCGCGCTGCAAAGCGCCGACTCGGCCGCCGCATTCGGCATCACCCCACGCGTGGCGATGATCAGCTACTCCAGCGGTGAATCGGCCAGCGGCGAAGAAGTCGAGAAGGTTCGCGAAGCGACATTGCTCGCCCACGAACAACAGAACTCGCTGTTGATCGACGGCCCATTGCAATACGACGCCGCCGCCAACGAAACCGTCGCCCGGCAACTGGCGCCGAACAGCCAGGTCGCCGGTCGCGCCACAGTGTTCGTATTCCCCGACCTGAACACCGGCAACACCACCCACAAAGCCGTGCAGCGCAGCGCCGATTGCGTCAGCCTCGGCCCAATGCTGCAAGGCCTGCGCAAACCGGTGAACGACCTGCCGCGCGGCGCGCAAGTCGACGACATCGTCTACACCATCGCGTTGACCGCGATTCAAGCTGCCAACCGACCTTTGGATCTTTAAATGCTGGATTCCCTACCTGCACCGCTGCGAGGCGTCATTGCCTCGATGTTGTTGGCTCTGAACACGATTGCCTGTTGCACCCCGCTGTTCATCGTGGCGATCTTTAAATTGCTGCTGCCCTTCCCCGCCGCCCAGCGCTTTACCGATTGGCTAATGGGCCACATCCATGAAGCCTGGATCAGCAACAACAAAGCGTGGATGGACTTGCTCGGGCACACGCGCTGGAAGCTCAGCGGCCTCGAAAGCCTGGACTATCAGCACTCATATTTGATCACCAGCAACCACCAGAGCTGGGTCGACATCATGGTGCTGCAGTACGTGCTCAACCGCCGCATCCGCCCGCTGAAGTTCTTCCTCAAACAGGAACTGATCTGGGTGCCGGTGATTGGCCTGGCGTGGTGGGCGCTTGGCTTTCCGTTCATGAAACGCTACTCAAAGGCCTATCTGGAGAAGCACCCGGAGAAGAAAGGCAAAGACCTGGAAACCACCCGCAAGACGTGCGACAAGTTCCGCAATAACCCGGTGGGAATTTTTAACTTCGTCGAAGGCACACGCTTCGCCGAAGGCAAGCATGCGCAACAGAAATCACCGTTCAAGTATCTGCTTAAGCCCAAGGCCGGCGGCATTGCGTTTGTGCTGGATGCCATGGGTGAGCAGCTGGAAGCCATCGTCAACGTGACCATTCACTATCCGGCCGGACGTCCCGGTTACTGGGATCTGCTCTGTGGGAATGTGAAGGATGTGGTGGTGCACTTTCAGGAACTGAAGATTCCGCCGCAGTTCATTGGCAAGAACTACGACCAGGATGGGGAATATCGACTGCAGTTTCAGGGGTGGATCAATCAGTTGTGGGAAGACAAGGATGCGCTGTTGGAGCAGATGCATCGTGAGTATCCAGCCAAGTAACAAGGCGCCTGTACCGGCCTCTTCGCGGGCAAGCCTCGCTCCTACAGGGGTCTCGCTGAACCAGTAGGAGTGAGGCTTGCCCGCGAAGGCGATCTAAAGAGCACAAAAAAACCCGCCGATGATCACTCATCGGCGGGTTTTTTATTAATGGCTAACGCTTATATCGCGCCACGCTGACGCAGCAGATCCAGCACTTGCTTGACGCTTTCTTCCAGCGACAGCGACTGGGTGTCGACCACAAGGTCGGCGTCCAGCGGCACGTCGTACGGGAAGGAATCGCCCGGGATGTTATCCCCGGCCGCCGCGTACAGCCCTTGTGGGTCACGCTCGGCACAGACCGCCGGAGAGGCCTGGACATAGACCGTCAGCAGCCGCTCCTTGCCGATCAGGTCCCTGGCCTGCTCACGACCTTCGGCACTCGGCGCAACGAAGGCTGCCAAGGTCAACAAACCGGCTTCGTTGAACTGACGCGCAACGTGAGCCGCACGACGCCAGTTCTCGGTACGCCCGGCGCGGTCCTGTGGCAGACCTTTGTTCAGGTCGTGACGCAGGTTCTGACCATCGAGTACAAACACCGCACGGCCCATGTCGAACAGCTTGCGTTCAACCGCGTAAGCCAGGGTGCTTTTACCCGCGCCCGACAAACCGCTGAACAACACGGTGGCCGGTTGCTGGCCGAAACGCTGGGCACGTTCTTCGGTGGCGACGTGAGCCAGTTTGCCGTGATGCGTGCTGGTGCCGTAGCTCAATGGCTGAGCGATGATCATGCCGGCCGCAACGGTGCCATTGGTCAAACGATCGATGACGATGAACGAACCGGTGGTGCGGTTGCTCGCGTAGCCGTCCAAAGCGATGGCTGCGTCGAGGCTGATCTTGACCCGACCGATCTCGTTCAGATGCAACGAGCTGGCCGGACCTTCTTCCAGGGTGTTCACGTCAACGCGGTTGACGATGCTGGTGATCGAACCCGGCACGTAAGTGGTGGCGCGCTTGATGTCGTATTTCTTGCCCGGCAGCATCGGCTCTTCAGCCATCCACACCAGCATCGCGTCGAAGGCATCAGTCACTTGCGGCTGGTTATCGGCGTGCACCAGCAAGTCACCGCGGGAGATGTCAATCTCGTCTTCCATGGTCAGCGTGACAGCCTGACCTGGACCGGCGTGCTCCAACTCACCTTCGAAGGTGACGATGGATTTCACGCGACTGCTCTTGCCCGACGGCAGCACAACGACTTCGTCGCCCTTGTGCACGACGCCGCTGGCCAGCGTACCGGCGAAACCACGGAAGTTCAGGTTCGGACGGTTGACGTACTGCACCGGGAAACGCAGGTCGGTGTAGTTGCGGTCGTTGGCGATCTCGACGGTCTCGAGAATTTCCATCAGCGACTGGCCGGTGTACCACGGCGAACGCTCGGACTTGTTCACCACGTTGTCGCCCTTCAACGCCGACATCGGCACGAAAGCCATGGTGGTCGGCTTGAACGCGATGCCTTCGGCGAACTTCAGGTAATCGGCCTTGATCGACTCGAAGACTGTTTCGTCGAAGCCGTTGAGGTCCATCTTGTTAATGGCGACAACGATGTGTTTGATGCCGAGCAACGAGGCAATGAAGCTGTGGCGACGGGTCTGGGTCTGCACGCCGTAACGGGCATCGACCAGGATGATCGCCAGGTCACAGGTGGACGCACCGGTGGCCATGTTGCGGGTGTACTGCTCATGGCCGGGGGTGTCGGCGATGATGAATTTGCGTTTGGCAGTGGAGAAATAACGGTAAGCGACATCGATGGTGATGCCCTGCTCACGCTCGGCCTGCAGGCCGTCGACCAGCAATGCCAGGTCGATGTCATCGCCGGTGGTGCCGACTTTTTTCGAATCGCGGGTAATGGCTTCCAGGTGATCTTCGTAGATCATTTTGGAGTCGTGCAGCAGGCGCCCGATCAGGGTGCTCTTGCCGTCGTCGACGTTGCCACAGGTAAGAAAGCGCAGCATTTCCTTGCGTTCGTGCTGGCCCAGATAGGCGAGGATGTCCTCGCTGATCAACTCAGATTGATGCGACATGACAACCCCTTAGAAATAACCCTGACGTTTCTTTTCTTCCATCGAGCCAGCGCCATCGTGATCGATGACCCGGCCCTGGCGTTCGGAAGTTCGCGTCAGGAGCATTTCCTGAATGATGTCGGTCAGGCTGGTGGCCTCGGACTCGACCGCACCGGTCAACGGGTAGTCGCCGAGAGTACGGAAACGGACCTTCTTCTTGACGATACGCGCCTTGTCTTCATCGCTCAGGTGATTGAGCAGGCGTTCGTCGTCGATCATGATCCAGGTGCCATTCATCTCGATGACGTCGCGCTCGGCGGCGAAATACAGCGGCACAATCGGGATGCCTTCGAGGTAGATGTACTGCCAGATGTCCAGCTCGGTCCAGTTCGACAAAGGGAACACGCGGATCGACTCGCCCTTGTTGACCTTGCCGTTGTAGACGTTCCACAACTCGGGACGCTGGTTTTTCGGGTCCCAGCGGTGCTTGGTGTCGCGGAAGGAATACACGCGCTCTTTGGCACGGGATTTCTCTTCGTCGCGACGGGCACCACCGAAAGCGGCATCAAAACCGTACTTGTCGAGGGCCTGCTTGAGGCCTTCGGTTTTCATGATGTCGGTGTGTTTGGCGCTGCCGTGGGTCAGCGGGTTGATGCCCTGCGCGACGCCATCGGGGTTCACGTGCACGATCAAGTCCAGGCCCAGTTCTTCGACCATACGATCGCGGAACGCGTACATTTCCTTGAACTTCCACCGGGTGTCGACGTGCATCACCGGGAACGGCAGTTTGCCGGGGAAGAATGCCTTGCGCGCAAGGTGCAGCATCACGGCGGAGTCTTTACCGACGGAGTACAGCATCACCGGGTTATCGAACTCGGCGGCGACCTCGCGGATGATGTGGATGCTTTCGGCCTCCAGCTGTTTCAGATGCGTCAGTTTGTCGACCATGGCTACTCACGAAAACGATCTTATGGACGGCCAGCGGGCCGTGTTCGAGCGGGGAATGCTAGCACAGCAACCTCTTCTAATCAGGACACCGACTAGATCGAAAGGGTATATGAATATACCCCCGCGTTTGGGCTGCGATCCCGTAGGTCAGATGGGGTTCGGGCAATCGATGAAGATGTGCTCAAGAGCAAAACGCCGCGCCAGATAATCCCCCAGCGCCTGAACGCCATAGCGCTCGGTGGCGTGGTGGCCGGCGGCGATGAAGCTGATGTTGTTTTCCCGGGCGCTGTGGAAGGTCTGCTCGGACGCCTCACCGCTGAGGTACAAGTCGACGCCCGCCAGCACGGCCTGATCGATGTAACCCTGACCGCCACCGGTGCACCAGCCAACGCGGCGGATCATCTCGCTGCCTTCAATCAGTAACGGCTCGCGTCCCATGACTTCTTGCACGCGACGGGCAAAATCGCGGGGCGTCACTGGCTCGTTCAATGAACCGACCAGGCCGACCACTTTGAGGTTGTCCGGGTCCAGCGGGCCTTCAACGGTGATGTCCAGCTGACGGGCCAGTTGGACGTTATTGCCGACTTCCGGGTGCAGATCCAGCGGCAGATGGTAGGACAACAGGCTGATATCGTGCTTGAGCAGGGTTTTCAACCGACGCTGCTTCATGCCGGTGATGCACGGATTCTCGCCCTTCCAGAAGTATCCGTGGTGCACCAGCACCAGGTCGGCGTTGGCTTCCACCGCGGCGTCGAGCAAAGCCTGGCTGGCGGTGACGCCACTGACGATGCGCATCACTTGCGGCCTGCCTTCGACCTGCAACCCGTTGGGGCAGTAATCGGCAATCTTGGCACTGTTAAGGTAACGGTCGGCTTCTTCGACCAAAGTGCTCAGGGCGACGGCCATAAAAGACTCCTAAATATCCCGTTCAGAGGCACGCTTCGCCTCGTATAATGCGCGACATTATGGGCAGTCTCATACCGCCTGCAACTCTCAGGACGTGCTTAATGCTTAAAGCGCTGCGTTTTTCCGGCTGGCCGCTGTTGGCCGGCGTGCTTATCGCTCTATTGATAATTCAGCGTTACCCGCAGTGGGTCGGGCTCCCGAGCCTCGACGTCAACATGCAGCAAGCCCCGCAAACCACCACCATGCAACAGGGCCCCGTGTCCTATGCCGACGCCGTGACCACCGCCGCGCCGTCGGTGGTCAACCTGTACACCACCAAAGTCATCAACAAACCGAACCATCCACTGTTCGAGGACCCGCAGTTCCGCCGCTTCTTCGGCGACAACTCGCCCAAGCAGAAGCGTATGGAATCGAGCCTCGGCTCCGGCGTGATCATGAGCCCGGAAGGTTACCTGCTGACCAACAACCATGTGACCAGCGGCGCCGACCAAATCGTGGTGGCGCTCAAGGACGGTCGTGAAACCCTGGCCCGGGTAATCGGCAGCGACCCGGAAACCGACCTTGCGGTACTGAAAATTGATCTGAAGAACTTGCCATCGATCACGGTCGGGCGTTCCGACAATATCCGCATCGGCGACGTAGCGCTGGCCATCGGCAACCCGTTCGGCGTCGGCCAGACCGTGACCATGGGCATCATCAGCGCCACCGGGCGTAATCAGCTGGGCCTGAACAACTACGAAGATTTCATCCAGACCGACGCCGCGATCAACCCAGGCAACTCCGGCGGTGCGCTGGTGGATGCCAACGGCAATCTGACCGGCATCAACACGGCGATCTTCTCCAAATCCGGCGGCTCCCAGGGCATCGGTTTCGCGATTCCGGTGAAACTGGCCATGGAAGTGATGAAGTCGATCATCGAACACGGCCAGGTCATTCGCGGCTGGCTCGGCATCGAAGTGCAGCCATTGTCCCAGGAACTGGCGGAATCGTTTGGTCTGTCGGGGCGTCCGGGCATTGTGGTCGCGGGAATTTTCCGCGACGGTCCAGCGCAGAAAGCCGGTCTGCAATTGGGCGATGTGATTCTCGCCATCGACGGCGAACCGGCTGGTGATGGTCGGCGTTCGATGAACCAGGTTGCGCGGATCAAACCAACCGACAAGGTGACGATTCAGGTGATGCGCAACGGCAAGGAGCTCAAGCTGACCGCCGAGATCGGGTTGCGTCCACCACCGGCGCCGGTTAAAGAGAAAGAAGAAGACTAACGCTGGCCCGAGACTCTCGGGCTAACAGCAGATATTCTCATTAGGCATGTTATATTGTTTCAATATCTATATTGGAACAACATAACATGTCGTCTCGAACAATGGCTTCCGTGGCAAGTCTTGCCCTCGGCCTGCTGGGGTATCCGGTCTTCGCCGAAGAGTCCGGCACCCTCGAACTGGACGCCATCAGCGTCACCTCCGACTACGAATCGCCCACCGGCCCGGTCAAGGGTTACCGCGCTACGCGTTCTTCCAGCGCGACCAAAACCGACACCGCGATCCGCGATATACCGCAATCCATCAGCGTCATTCCCGTCAGTGTGCTTAACGATCTGGGCAGCACCAGCGTCGAGCGTGCCCTCGATTTTGCTGGCGGCGTGTCGAAGCAGAACAACTTCGGCGGCCTGACGCTTTATGAATACAGCGTGCGCGGCTTCACCACGTCGGAGTTCTACAAGGATGGCTTCAGCGCCAACCGTGGTTACCCGAGTACGCCGGACGTGGCCAACATCGAGCGCATCGAAGTGCTCAAAGGCCCGGCGGCCAGCCTCTATGGCCGAGGCGATCCGGGCGGCACGGTTAACATCGTCACCAAGAAACCACAGCCCGAAGCGTTCACCACGTTGCAAACCAGCGCCGGCAGTTGGGATCGCTATCGCACCGCGCTGGACGTCAACACGCCGCTGGATGACGACGCCAACGTGTTGTCTCGAATCAACCTGGCCGTCGAGGACAACCACAGCTTTCGTGATCATGTGAACAGCCAGCGAGTGTTCGTCGCGCCCTCCTTCAGTTGGCAACTGAACCCGGACACCAACCTCTTGGTGGAGAGCGAATTCGTGCGTCACAGTTCCACGTTCGATCGCGGCATCGTCGCGCCTAACAATAAATGGAGTGGCGTTTCTCGCTCGACTTTCCTAGGCGAACCCAACGATGGCGACATTGATAACCACAACAACAGGCTGCAAGCTGCGCTCGAACATCATCTCAACGACAGCTGGAAATTGCGTCTGGCCAGCCATTACAAGGAAGGCCAACTCTGGGGTTACGCCTCGGAAAATCGCCCGCTGAATGCCGACGGCCACACCGTCAATCGACGTTATCGCGAGCGCGATACCAATTGGCACGACAGCATCACCCAACTCGAATTGCGCGGTCTGTTCGACCTCGGTAGCTGGCAGCACGAACTGCTGATTGGCAGCGAGTACGAGAACTTCCGCAAAAACGAACGGGTGACGAGCATTGCCGGCGGCCCCTACGCCATCGGCATTTATCAGCCGGTCTACGGCCAGCCGAAACCCAACGGCACGCGCTCCGGCACGAATTTTTTTGAACACGTCGAAAGCCAGGCGCTGAACCTGCAGGATCAGATCGTCTTCACCGACAAACTGCGCGGCATGTTCGGTGCACGTTTCGAACACTTTGAGCAAAGCATCGATGATCACAGCCGCGGCGCCACCAGCCGCCAGAACCACGACGCGTTGACCCAGCGGGCCGGCCTGCTCTATCAGCTGACACCGCAAGTCGGGCTGTTCGCCAACGCCTCCACCTCGCTCAAACCAAACAACGGCCTGGACGCTGGCGGCAAATCCTTCGACCCCGAAGAAGGCGTCGGTTACGAAGTCGGGCTCAAAAGCGAGCTGTTCGACGACCGCTTGAGCACCACCCTCGCCGCCTTTCATATCGAAAAGGATAACGTCCTCGCACTCGACCCGGGCACGGACACCAGCCGCGCCATGGGCAAGGCCCGCAGCCAGGGATTCGACCTGCAAGTCACCGGGCAAGTAACTGACGCCGTGCGGGTGATCGGTGCCTTCGCCTACATCGACGCCGAGGTCACCGAGGGCGACAAGGAGATTCCCACAGGCAGCCGAATCCTAGGCGTCGCCAAACGCAGCGGCAGTCTGCTGGGCGTCTATGAATTTCAGAATGGCCATTTGCGCGGCTCTGACGTCGGCGCGGCGTTCACTTACGTCGGCGATCGCTCGGGCGAATCCGGCAGCGATTTCGAGCTGCCGGCCTACCACACCGTCGACCTGCTAGCCCATTACGAGGCCAGCGAAAACGTCACTGTAGGCCTGAACCTGAACAACCTTTTCGACGAGAAATACTTCGAGCGTTCGTACAGCAATTACTGGGTCAACCCCGGCGAGCCGCGCAATTTCAACGTCAGCCTCACACTCAATCTATAAAAGGAAGTTCCCATGCAACACCTCAAACCTCTGGCACTGCTCGGCCTGCTTTTCGCCACCCAGGTCTCAGCCCATGGCCTCTGGACTGAACAACGTCGCGGCAATATCGAAGTGATTTACGGCCACGGTGCCGAAGACAACGCCTTCAAGGCGCAGAAAATCAGCGGCGCCTGGGCGTATGACGTCAGCGGCAAAATGATCCCGGTGACCGTGCAGCGCTTGGCTGATCACGCACGTCTGCAACCGCTGAAGCCGCCCGCCGTGATGGCGGTGGCGTTGGACAACGGCATGTGGTCGCAGACGGCGGATAAAAAATGGATCAACGAAGGACGCAGCAAAGTGCCGGGGGCCATCGAGTCGACGCAGACCTTCAAATACAGCCTGGCGATTTATCAGCCGGGGGCGATGTTGCCGAAGCTTGATCAGATGAAATTGCTGATTCTGCCGGAGGTTGATCCGCTGACCGTCGGACCGGGCAAGTTGCTGCCAGTGCGGGTGCTACTGGATGGGAAACCGGCGGCGGGGGTGAAGTTGACTGGCGACTATCGCAGTGCGCCGAATACGTTGAGTACCGAGACGGATGCGGACGGCCGGGCGCAGGTGGTGGTGCGAAATGAAGGGCTGAATGTCATTTCGGCGCAGATGGAGATTGCGCTGAAGGACAATCCGGATGTGGCGACCCGCGGGGTGTTTAGTTCGTTGACGTTCCTCGGCGAACCGCATCACGAGTAACCCACCAAACCCTGTAGGAGCGAGGCTTGCCCGCGAAGAACGATGACACGGTTTACCTATTAGACCGAGCTATCGTTCTTCGCGGGCAAGCCTCGCTCCTACAGGATTAGCGGCGATCTAGAGGTCGCCGAGGCCGTCAATCAACGCCTGGTTCTGCTCCGGTGTGCCAATCGAAATCCGCAGGAACTGGGCAATCCGCTCCTGCTTGAAGTGCCGAACGATCACGCCTTGCTCGCGCAACTTCGCCGCCAGCCCCGCCGCATCGTGTTTCGGATGACGCGCAAAAATGAAGTTCGCCGCCGACGGCAAGACTTCAAAGCCCTTCGCTTCCAATTGCGCAACGACCTTTTCACGATGCTCGATGACCCACCGGCAAGTCTTGTCGAAGTACTCACGATCTTCAAACGCTGCGGCTGCACCGACATTCGCGAGACGATCCAGCGGATACGAGTTGAAGCTGTTCTTGATCCGCTCCAGCGCCTCAATGAGTTCCGGATGCCCCACCGCCAGCCCCACCCGCAGGCCCGCCAGTGAACGGGACTTGGACAGGGTCTGGGTCACCAGCAGGTTCGGGTAACGGTCCACCAGGCTGATCGCCGTCTCACCCCCGAAGTCGATGTAAGCCTCATCGACCACGACCACCGAATCCGGGCTGGCCTTGAGGATTTGCTCCACGGCATCCAGCGCCAACAGGCAACCCGTCGGTGCATTCGGATTCGGGAAGATGATCCCGCCGTTCGGCTTGGCGTAGTCCGCCGGGTTGATCTGGAACTGCTCGTCCAGCGGCACGGCGTCGAAGGTGATGCCATACAAGCCGCAATAAACCGGATAGAAGCTGTAGCTGATGTCCGGAAACAGCAGCGGCTGATCGTGTTGCAGCAAACCGTGAAAGATGTGCGCCAGGACTTCATCGGAACCGTTGCCGAGGAATACCTGATTGCTCTGTACGCCGTAGTACTTGGCGACCGCTTGCTTGAGCAGGTCGCTGTTCGGGTCCGGGTACAGACGCAGGTTGTCATTCAGTTCGGTCTGCATCGCCGCCAAGGCTTTTGGCGATGGGCCGTACGGGTTTTCGTTGGTGTTGAGCTTCACCAGTTTCGCCAGTTTGGGCTGCTCGCCCGGCACGTAAGGCACCAGATTCTTGACGAACGGGCTCCAGAATTTACTCATGTTCAGTTCCCCTGCCCTTGCGGAAAATCTTCGTCAACGATGCGGTATTCGGCGCTACGGGCGTGCGCGGTCAGCGACTCGCCACGGGCCAGCACAGAAGCAGTTTTGCCCAGTTCGGACGCACCCTGCTCAGAGCAGAAAATGATCGACGAACGTTTCTGGAAGTCGTACACGCCCAGCGGCGAAGAGAACCGCGCGGTGCCGGACGTCGGCAATACGTGGTTCGGGCCGGCGCAGTAATCGCCCAAGGCTTCGGAAGTGTGACGCCCCATGAAGATCGCGCCAGCGTGGCGAATCTTCGGCAACCAGGCCTGCGGATCAGCAACGGACAACTCAAGGTGTTCCGGCGCGATGCGGTTGGCCACTTCGATGGCTTGGTCCATGTCACGAACCTTGATCAGCGCGCCACGGCCATTGATCGAGGTTTCAATGATCTCGGCACGCTCCATGGTCGGCAGCAGTTTGGCAATGCTGGCGGCAACCATGTCGAGGAACTCGGCGTCCGGGCTGACCAGAATCGCCTGGGCGTCTTCGTCGTGCTCGGCCTGGGAGAACAGGTCCATGGCAATCCAGTCCGGATCGGTCTTGCCGTCGCACACCACGAGGATTTCGGAGGGGCCGGCGATCATGTCGATGCCGACCTGGCCAAACACATGGCGCTTGGCCGTGGCGACATAGATGTTGCCCGGACCGACCACCTTGTCGACCTTCGGCACGCTTTCGGTGCCGTAAGCCAGCGCGGCGACCGCTTGAGCGCCGCCGATGGTGAACACGCGGTCGACGCCGGCGATGCAGGCTGCAGCCAGCACCAGCTCGTTGATTTCACCGCGAGGCGTCGGCACCACCATGACCACTTCGGTCACGCCGGCCACCTTCGCCGGAATCGCGTTCATCAGTACCGAAGAAGGATAAGACGCCTTGCCTCCCGGTACATACAGGCCGGCGCGATCCAGTGGCGTGACCTTCTGGCCCAGCACGGTGCCGTCGGCTTCGGTGTAGCTCCAGGAATCCTGTTTCTGTTTCTCGTGGTAGCTGCGTACTCGAGTCGCGGCTTTTTCCAGCGCTTCACGCTGAGGCACGGTGATTCGGGTCAGGGCCAGTTCCAGACGTTCGCGAGGCAAGATCAAGTCCTCCATGGACGCGACTTGCAGGCCGTCGAACTTCAGGGTGAACTCCACCAACGCGGCATCGCCACGCTCGCGCACAGCCTTGATGATGTCCAACACCCGCTGATTGACCGAGTCGTCAGACACACTTTCCCAGCTCAGCAGATGATCCAGATGATGTGCGAAATCCGGGTCAGCAGCGTTGAGTCGGCGAATTGCAGTCGGTGCGGTCATAGCGAGAGCCTCATAGAATTGGCAAAAACTCAGGCGCCCTAACTTAGCAGTCGTTTCCGCTTGGGCACCTGAGAATTCTGGCTATGAGGCGGATAGACGGGCGCGACTTAACGTCGCGCAGGTGAATCAGCCGCGGTGTCGAGACTCCACTGCCTTGCGCAGGGTGTCGATCAACGCCTGGATACGGGTGTGCTGCATTTTCATCGAAGCTTTGTTGACGATCAGCCGGGAGCTGATGTCGGCAATGAAATCCTGGGGTTCCAGGCCATTGGCGCGCAGGGTGTTGCCGGTGTCGACCACGTCGATGATCTTGTCCGCAAGACCGATCAGCGGCGCCAGTTCCATCGAGCCGTAAAGCTTGATGATATCGACCTGGCGGCCCTGTTCGGCGTAGTAGCGCTTGGCAACGTTGACGAACTTGGTCGCCACCCGCAAACGGCCCTTGGGCTCGACATCGCCGATACGGCCAGCGGTCATCAGCTTGCAGAGGGCAATTCGCAGGTCTAAAGGCTCGTACAAACCTTGGCCGCCATATTCCATCAGCACATCTTTACCAGCGACGCCCAGGTCAGCGGCACCATGCTCGACGTACGTCGGCACATCGGTGGCGCGCACGATCAGCAGCCGCACATCGGCCTGAGTCGTGGGGATAATCAGCTTGCGGCTCTTGTCCGGATTCTCGGTCGGCACGATGCCCGCTTCAGCCAGAAGCGGCAGGGTGTCGTCAAGGATGCGGCCCTTGGACAGTGCGATGGTCAACATGGGAAACGTCAGTCCTTATCAAGGTACTCATGCCCGGTCGCAAATGGCGCCGAACACACATCTAGGGTGAAGCACCCTCGACTTGAAGCGAAATCAACGGGCACGTCCTTGTGCCCATGAAGCAGAAACTAGCCCGGTACGCGGCGGATCTTGGCGCCGAGCATCTGCAGTTTCTCTTCGATGCACTCGTAACCACGGTCGATGTGGTAGATGCGGTCGATCAGGGTGTCACCTTCAGCGATCAGCGCCGAGATCACCAGGCTGGCCGAAGCACGCAGATCGGTGGCCATGACTGGCGCGCCTTTCAGCTTCTCGGTACCGGTGACGATGGCAGTGTTGCCTTCGACCTGGATCTTGGCGCCCATGCGGTGCAGTTCGTAAACGTGCATGAAGCGGTTCTCGAAGATCGTCTCGATCACGGCACCGGTGCCTTCGGCAATGGCGTTGAGGGAGATGAACTGCGCTTGCATGTCAGTCGGGAACGCCGGGTAAGGAGCGGTCCGCACGTTGACGGCTTTAGGCCGCTTGCCGTGCATGTTCAGCTCGATCCAGTCTTCGCCGCAGGTGATTTCCGCGCCCGATTCCTTGAGTTTCTCAAGAACGGCTTCGAGGATGGTCGGATCAGTGTCCTTGACCTTCACACGACCGCCGGTCACGGCAGCAGCGACCAGGTAGGTGCCGGTTTCGATACGGTCAGGCATCACTTTGTAAGTGGTCGGGTGCAGACGCTCGACGCCATCGATGGTGATGGTGTCGGTGCCCGCGCCAGTGATCTTGGCGCCCATGGCGATCAGGAAGTTCGCCAGGTCGATGACTTCAGGTTCGCGAGCGGCGTTTGCCAGAACGCTGCGACCCTTGGCCAGAGCGGCCGCCATCATGATGTTCTCGGTACCGGTCACGCTGACGGTGTCGAAGAAGAAGTGCGCACCGCGCAGGCCGCCTTCAGGCGCCTTGGCCTTGATGTAGCCGCCCTCGACGTCGATGACCGCGCCCATGGCTTCGAGGCCACGGATGTGCAGGTCAACCGGACGCGAACCGATGGCGCAACCGCCAGGCAGTGCGACTTCGGCCTCACCGAAACGGGCAACCATCGGGCCCAGCACCAGAATCGACGCACGCATGGTTTTAACCAGTTCGTACGGGGCGATCAAGGTCTTGATGGTGCGCGGGTCGATTTCGACGCTGAGTTTCTCGTCGATCACCGGCTCGATGCCCATGCGACCGAACAGCTCGATCATGGTGGTGATGTCGTGCAGGTGCGGCAGGTTGGCGACCGTCACCGGACCATCGCACAGCAAGGTGGCAGCCAGGATCGGCAGGGCAGAGTTCTTTGCCCCGGAGATGCGGATTTCGCCATCAAGACGAACGCCACCGGTAATAATCAATTTATCCATAAGAATCTCGACGCCCTTGGGCTCAGGTGCGCTCGGCCCAGGCCGCGCTGCTGAAAAATTTCATAGTGACCGCATGGATGCTGCCATCGGTGATCCATGGGTTCAAATGGGCATAGATCTGCTGCTGACGCTTCACCGGGCTCAACGCCGCCAGTTCATCGCTAATCACGTTTAGCTGAAAGTTGCAGCCTTCACCCTCAACTTCTACCTGCACTTGTGAAAGAGAATCAGACAGCTTTCCTTCAAGGAAGCTCTTTACTTCGTTGGCCTGCATGCTCAACCTCAATCGGCGCCCTGTGCGCGCGGGTCGGACATCATACAAAAAAGCCCCGCGCCTGCGAACCCCGCGAAGCAGGACTCTGACGGGGGGCTTCCTCATAGATGCGGTTAGGGATGCGCCAAGAGCTCGGTCAATTCGCTGACCTGAGCGATTTCGCGCATATCTTCTGGCATTCCACGGATGCTCAGCGCCTTGCCGGCCTCCTCTGCATCTCGCATGAAACACAGCAGCAGCGACAAGCCGACACTGCTGGACTTCAACACCGCCGAGCAATCGACCACCAGTGCGGCGGCCTTGCTGGACTTGATCAGCGCCTGCCCCTGCTTGCGCAAGCCCGGGCCGGTGCGGTAATCCAGCATGCCGCTAAGCGTCAGCTCGCCGGAATCGCTCATGCGAATGGCCGACACACTCATTGAGCTTGCGTCTCAGTGGTTTGCTTCTGGCTGGCGTCCTTGGCTTTGGCGACTTCCCCGGCCCAACCATTGATGGTCTTGTCCAGGTCGTTGCCATTGCGCTGCATCGCATCAGCGAACTGATCACGGAACAGCTTGCCGATGTTAATGCCGTTGATGATCACGTTGCGCAGTTTCCACTCGCCATTGATCTTTTCGAGTGTGTAAGACACAGGATAGATCGCGCCGTTGGTACCTTTGACCGTCATGGCAACGCTTGTACGGTCTCCCGACTCATCCTTGGCAGGGTCGACGACGATCCCCTGATTGTTGTACTCGAGCAACGCGTTGCCATAGAACTGGAACAGACCCTTTTTGAAGTTTTCTTCAAAAGTCTTCATCTGCGCAGGCGTGGCTTTGCGTGAATACTTGACCGTCATGATGCTTTTGGAGATGCCCTCGGCATCCACCACAGGTCCGACGATGGTGTTCAGCGCCGTATAGAAGTCTTGCGGGTCTTGCTTGTACTTCTCTTTATTGGCCGACAGATCGGCAAGTAACCGACTGGTGGTGTCCTGCACGATATCGTGCGCCGAGGGCGCTGCCACAGCGTTAGCCATCAACGGCAGGGCCGCGAGTAATACCAACAGGCCACGTCGCAAGGTAGAGATCATTAAAAAGCTCCTCATTTGGCGTCTTTACTAACGGTATTGAGCAGAAATTTACCGATCAGATCCTCAAGTACCAACGACGACTGCGTGTCGTGGATGGTTGAACCATCCTTGAGCAAGGTTTCTTCCCCGCCCACGCTGAGACCGATGTACTTCTCGCCCAACAGGCCAGCGGTCAGGATAGATGCAGTGGAGTCAGTCGGCAGGTTATCTACGCGCTTTTCCAGCTGCATGGTCACTCGACCGGTGAAACTGTCGCGGTCCAGATCGATCGCCGTAACCTTGCCGATGGTCACACCGGCCATGGTCACTTTAGCTCTGACAGTCAAACCGGCGATATTGTCGAAGTACGCATACGTTTTATAAGTATCGGTGGTTGCGCTCGGGGACAGACCACTCACCCGCAACGCCAGCAACAGCAAAGCCAGGATGCCAGCCAGCAAGAAAAGGCCGACACCGATTTCCAGGGTGCGGTTTTGCATCAGAAATCTCCAAACATCAAGGCGGTCAGAATAAAGTCCAGGCCGAGTACAGCCAAAGAGGCATACACCACGGTCTTGGTAGTGGCACGACTGATCCCCTCGGAAGTGGGCTCGCAGTCATAGCCTTGAAATACGGCGATCCAGGTCACGACAAAGGCGAAAACGATGCTTTTGATGATGCCGTTGAGCACATCGTCAGCAAAGGTCACGCTGTTCTGCATGTTGGACCAGTAGGAACCTTCATAGACACCCAGCCAGTCAACGGCCACCCACGAACCACCCCAGATGCCCACCACGCTGAAGATCATCGCCAGCACCGGCAGGGAAATGAAGCCGGCCCACAGGCGCGGGGCAATGATGTACTTGAGCGGGTCGACACCAATCATTTCCAGACTGGACAACTGCTCGGTGGACTTCATGTTGCCGATTTCGGCAGTCAATGCCGAACCGGCGCGCCCGGCGAACAACAATGCCGTGACCACGGGGCCCAGTTCGCGCAACAGCGTCAGCGCAACCATCTGGCCGACCGCCTGCTCCGAACCGTAGCTGGATAGAATATTGAAGCCTTGCAGCGCCAGCACCATGCCGATGAATACCCCGGAGACCACGATGATCACCAGGGACATCACGCCCACTGAATGCAGTTGCTTGATCAGCAGGCCAAAACCGCCACCAATGCCACCACGGCCGAGCAAGGCATGAAACAGGAATATCGCCGAACGACCGAACACCCCCAGCACGTCAATGCCAGAGTGGCCGAACCGGCGAACCCGCTCTATTAGTGAAATCTTGCGCATCAACGCTTCCCCAGAAGATCTGCGCGGTAATCCGTCGCTGGAAAGTGATAGGCGACCGGACCGTCCGGCTCGCCTGTCATGAATTGACGGATGCGTGGTTCCTGCGAGTTCATCAGTTCCTCGGGAGTGCCCTGCCCCAACACCTGGCCTTCACCGACGACATAGATGTAATCGGCGATGCTCGCAGTCTCGGCCAGGTCGTGGGAGACCACGATACTGGTGATGCCCAACGCATCGTTGAGCAGGCGGATCAGGCGCACCAGCACACCCATGGCGATGGGGTCCTGGCCGACAAAGGGCTCGTCATACATGAGGATTTGCGGATCGAGGGCAATCGCCCGGGCCAGAGCGACACGACGCTTCATGCCGCCGGACAACTCGTCAGGCATCAGGTCGATGGCGCCACGCAAGCCCACGGCCTGCAATTTGAGCAGGACAATGTCCCGGATCATTTCTTCCGGCAGTTCGGTATGAACGCGTAGCGGAAAGGCGACGTTCTCGAACACGTCGAGATCGGTGAACAGTGCACCACTCTGAAAAAGCACGCCCATGTGCTTGCGCGCATCGAATAGATCACTGCGCGACAGCTTCGGCAGGTTCTGCCCGTTGACCCAGACTTCGCCTTTGGTGGGCCGCAACTGTGCGCCCATCAGCCGCAACAGCGTAGTCTTGCCACACCCGGAAGGCCCCATGATGCCGGTGACCTTGCCGCGCGGGATACGTATATCGACGTTATTGAAAATGCTGCGCGCACCGCGCTTGAAGGTCAGTCCCTTCAGCTCGACCGCGTAGGCTTTATCGGCACTCATCTAAACTCCTTGCGATGCAGCCTCTCACTCGGACGCCTGACTTTCTGACGAAAGCACATACCTCCCGGGCAGGCCGAACTGGCGGCGAACTATATCACTGCAAAGGCCAAGCGCCCAAGGCCCAAGCCGGGCCATGTTCAGCAACATGACAGGGCAAAAGCTTCTATTGAGGGGTATTCGGTAACAGGGAATGACAAAGCGCGACGAACTTGCGTGAGGGTTTCGATCATTACCGTTATAATCGCCGCCTTTTCATCAGGCTATACGATTTCTGACATGAGCCAATCCAGCGACCTGATTCAATCTGCTCAACGCACCATCCGCCTCGAACTGGAAGCCGTACAAGGCTTGCTGCCCCGTATCGACGCAGATTTCGTACGCGCTTGCGAGATGATTCTGGCCAGCAAAGGCCGCGTGGTCGTGGTCGGCATGGGCAAATCCGGGCACATCGGCAACAAGATCGCCGCCACCCTGGCCAGCACCGGCACCACGGCCTTTTTCGTGCACCCGGCCGAAGCCAGCCACGGCGACATGGGCATGATCACCCGCGACGACATCATCCTGGCGCTGTCGAACTCCGGCTCCACCCATGAAATCGTTACCCTGCTGCCACTGATCAAGCGTCTGGGCATTCAATTGATCAGCATGACCGGCAACCCTGAATCACCACTGGCGAAGGCTGCCGAGGTCAACCTCAACGTGCGCGTCGAGCACGAAGCCTGCCCGCTTAACCTGGCACCGACCTCGTCGACCACTGCCGCGCTGGTCATGGGCGACGCCCTGGCCGTTGCGCTGCTGGAAGCCCGCGGCTTTACCGCTGAAGATTTCGCCTTTTCCCACCCCGGTGGCGCGCTTGGCCGACGCCTGCTGCTGAAAGTGGAAAACGTCATGCACGCTGGGCAAGAGCTGCCACACGTTCAACGCGGCACTCTGCTCAAGGACGCATTGATGGAAATGACCCGAAAGGGCCTGGGCATGACGGCGATCCTCGAAGCCGATGGCAAACTCGCCGGGATCTTCACCGACGGCGACCTGCGCCGCACCCTGGACCGTGCCATCGATATCCATCACGCGACCATCGACGAGGTCATGACCGTTCACGGCAAGACTGCCCGTCCCGAGATGCTCGCGGCCGAGGCTCTGAAAATCATGGAAGACCATCGAATCAACGCGCTGGTGGTGGTGGACAAGGAGGACCGTCCGATCGGCGCCTTCAACCTGTCCGATCTGCTGCGAGCAGGAGTAATGTGATGAGCACCGACCTGTTGCAACGCGGCAAGAACATCAAGCTGGCGATTTTCGACGTCGATGGCGTACTGACCGACGGACGCCTGTACTTCCTTGAAGACGGCAGCGAATTCAAGACCTTCAACACCCTCGACGGCCAAGGCATCAAGATGTTGATGGCAGCCGGCGTGCAGACCGCTATCATCAGCGGCCGCAAGACCCCGGTGGTCGAGCGACGAGCGAAGAACCTCGGCATTCCACACCTGTACCAGGGGCGCGAAGACAAACTGGTGGTGCTCGACGAGCTTCTTGCCCAACTCAACCTAAGCTATGAGCAAGTCGCCTATCTCGGCGACGACCTGCCGGACCTGCCGGTGATTCGCCGCGTCGGCCTGGGCATGGCGGTGGCCAACGCCGCCAGTTTCGTCCGTGAACACGCCCACGGCATCACCCAGGCTCGTGGTGGCGAGGGTGCCGCTCGCGAATTCTGCGAATTGATCCTGCGCGCCCAAGGCCGCCTCGATGCGGCCAACGCCGCGTACCTGTGAGCCAACTATGCTGAGTAAAAAGATTCGCAAAATCCTGGTATTCGGTTGCATCGCAGCGATATTCGCGGCGGTCGGCTACTGGAACATCAGCCCGGAACGCTTCCTCGACCAGCCCGTGGCAAAGGTCGATGAAACCGCGATCGACTATTACGCGGTCAACGCCCACAGCGTGCAGTACCTGCCGGACGGTAAACTGCAATACGAAATGACGTCCGACAAGGTTGAACACCTGAAGGCGACCGAAGTGACGCTGTTGACCAATCCGGATCTGAACCTATTCCGCGGCACCCAATTCCCCTGGCACGTCCAGAGCGAACGTGGCGAAGTCAATCCGGATGGCACTCAGGTCGAACTGATCGACTCGGTGCGCATCACGCGTTTCGACGAGAAAAACCGCAAGACGCTGATTACCACCACCCGCATGACAGTGTTCCCGCAACAGCAATATGCGCAGACCGATCAACCCGTTAGAATCGACGGCGCTGGTGGTGTCTCGACTGGCAAGGGAATGAAGGCGTATTTGAAAGAAAGCAGGATACACCTGCTATCGAACGTAAGAGGACAGTATGAGGCTCGTTAAAACCCTCCCTATTTTGCTCGGCCTGAGCGCAGCACTGGGAAGCGTGAGCGCCTGGGCTCTGCCGGACGATCAACAGCAGCCTATCCGCATCCAGGCGGACGACGCCCAACTGGACGACAAGAACGGCATTGCCACCTATAAAGGTGACGTGATCATCACCCAGGGCTCGATGAAGGTCACCGGCAATACTGTGACGATGACCCGCACCCCAGCCGGCGATATCGACGTAGTGACTTCGGTGGGCAACCTCGCCTACTTCGAGCAACTGCAAACAGCAGGCGATACAAAGCCGGTTCAAGGCTATGGCGTCACTATCCAGTACCACGCCTCGCAAGACCGTGTCGTGCTGATCGACCGCGCCAAGGTCATCGACAAGGACGGCAACGTGACCCAAGGCGAGAAAATCGTCTATGACACCAACAAAAAGCTCGCCAGCGCCGGTCGCGCTACGGGCAGCAAGGTCACCGAGTCGCGTCCGCGGATCGACATGGTGATCCAGCCGAAAAAGAAAACCGAAGAGCAAAAGGCCCCGTAATGGCAACTCTGAAAGCTCAGCATCTGGCCAAGAGCTACAAGAGCCGTCAGGTCGTGCGCGACGTCAGCCTGTCCATCGACAGCGGTCAGATCGTCGGCCTGCTAGGCCCCAATGGCGCCGGCAAGACCACCTGCTTCTACATGATTGTCGGTCTGGTACAAGCCGATCAGGGCCGCGTACTGATTGACGATCTGGATGTCAGCCACCAGCCTATGCACGGTCGTGCAAAGGCCGGTATCGGCTATCTTCCGCAAGAAGCATCGATCTTCCGCAAACTCTCGGTAGCTGACAACATCATGGCAATCCTCGAGACCCGCAAGGAGCTCGACAAGACCGGTCGTCGCAAAGAGCTGGAAAGCCTGCTGCAGGAATTCCACATCAGCCACATCCGCGACAACCTCGGCATGAGTCTGTCCGGGGGTGAACGCCGCCGTGTGGAAATCGCCAGGGCACTGGCCACCAACCCGAAATTCATCCTCCTCGACGAACCATTCGCCGGCGTGGACCCGATTTCGGTGGGCGACATCAAGCAGATCATCTATCACCTCAAGGCCAAGGGCATTGGTGTGCTGATCACTGACCACAACGTTCGTGAAACCCTGGATATCTGCGAAACCGCCTACATCGTCAACGATGGCCAGCTGATAGCTGAAGGTGACTCTGCCACCATCCTGGCCAACGATCTGGTCAAGGAAGTGTACCTGGGCCATGAATTCCGCCTGTAAGCACTAAGGTGCCTGGCTAGTCGACCGAACGCTTGTCTCGATAAAAATGAATACTTTTTTATTGTTACAGCGCTCTAGGCAAACGTTGCAGTTTCAGGCATATAATTTGCTTATGTTTGGCGCTCCGGCGCCCTGTAGTGGATGGCGCATGTGCGCCGGCGAATAAGGTGTTAAGCCCCTGCCATGAAACCATCGCTAGTCTTGAGAATGGGCCAGCAGCTGACGATGACACCGCAGCTGCAACAGGCCATCCGCCTGCTCCAATTGTCGACCCTGGACCTGCAACAGGAAATCCAGGAGGCCCTGGAGTCCAATCCGATGCTCGAACGCCAGGAAGAAGGCGACGACTTCGATAACGCCGACCCCTTGGCCGACAAAGCGGAACAGCCACCCAACGCCGATGTTTCGGAACCCTCCTACCAGGAAACCGCCCCGACGGTGGACAACCTCGAGGAAGGTGACTGGAACGAGCGCATTCCCAACGAGCTGCCTGTCGACACCGCGTGGGAAGACGTCTACCAGACCAGCGCCAGCAGCCTGCCGAGTAACGATGACGACGAGTGGGATTTCACCACCCGTACATCGGCCGGCGAAAGCCTGCAAAGCCACCTGCTGTGGCAACTGAACCTGGCACCGATGTCCGACACTGATCGCCTGATTGCCGTGACCCTGATCGACTGCATCAACAATCAGGGCTACCTGGACGAAACCCTCGAGGAGATTCTCGAAGCCTTCGATCCGGAACTGGACATCGAACTGGACGAAATCGAAGCCGTCCTGCACCGCATCCAGCAATTCGAACCCGCTGGCATCGGCGCCCGCAACCTGGGCGAATGCCTGCTGCTGCAATTGCGTCAGTTGTCCGCCAAGACCCCTTGGCTGGTGGAGGCCAAACGCCTGGTCACCGATTACATCGACCTGCTCGGCAGCCGCGATTACAGCCAGCTGATGCGTCGCATGAAGCTCAAGGAAGATGAACTGCGCCAAGTGATTGAACTGGTCCAGAGCCTCAACCCGCGCCCAGGCTCGCAGATCGAGTCCAGCGAAGCCGAATACGTCGTTCCCGACGTGATCGTACGCAAGGACAACGAGCGCTGGCTGGTGGAACTGAACCAGGAATCCGTGCCACGACTGCGGGTCAATGCTCAATACGCCGGTTTCGTGCGCCGCGCCGACACCAGCGCCGACAACACCTTCATGCGCAATCAGTTGCAAGAGGCCCGCTGGTTCATCAAGAGCCTGCAAAGCCGCAACGAAACCCTGATGAAAGTAGCCACTCAGATCGTCGAGCATCAGCGCGGCTTTCTTGAATACGGTGACGAAGCCATGAAACCGCTGGTCCTGCATGACATCGCCGAAGCGGTGGGCATGCACGAATCGACGATTTCTCGGGTGACCACGCAGAAATTCATGCATACCCCACGGGGCATATATGAACTGAAATACTTTTTCTCCAGTCACGTCAGCACCTCTGAGGGCGGTGAATGCTCGTCTACGGCGATCCGCGCGATCATCAAAAAACTGGTTGCCGCGGAAAATCAGAAAAAGCCGTTGAGTGACAGCAAGATCGCTGGTTTACTGGAGGCACAAGGCATTCAGGTGGCTCGCCGCACCGTCGCCAAGTACCGCGAATCCCTCGGGATCGCGCCTTCGAGCGAACGCAAGCGGTTGATGTAGAGCCACGCCACAGCGTTCCAGTGGCAGGCATTTCTGCCTGCCGCTTTATGCACTGGCAACGAAGGAGAGCTGTATGCAAGTCAACATCAGTGGACACCAACTGGAAGTGACCGAACCTCTTCGCACCTACATCGGCGAAAAACTCGAACGATTAGAGAGGCATTTCGACAAGATCACCAACGTGCAAGTCACGATGACGGTCGAAAAGCTCAAGCAGAAAATCGAAGCCACGCTGCATATTCCCGGCAATGAAGTGGTCGCAAATGCGGAGCATACCGACATGTACGCGGCGATCGACGCACTGACCGACAAGCTGGATAAACAACTCAAAAAGCATAAGGAAAAGACCCAAAGCCTCCTCCAGGGCGCGACCGGTCGTTAACACTCCCAACCCATGATCCGACTTGAAAGCATCCTGACCCCCGGCCGTTCCCTCGTGAACGTGCCGGGCGGCAGTAAAAAGAAAGCCCTCGAGCAAATTGCCAACCTTATCCACCGCGAAGTGCCGGATCTGGCGATGCAGGATGTCTTCGAGAGTCTGGTCGCCCGTGAAAAACTCGGTTCCACCGGTTTTGGCAACGGCATCGCCATCCCTCACTGTCGCCTGAAGGGCTGCAACTCGCCCATCAGTGCCTTGATGCACCTCGACGCCCCCATCGATTTCGACGCCATCGACGGTGCCCCGGTTGACCTGCTGTTCGTTCTGCTGGTCCCGCAAGCTGCCACCGATGCGCACCTGGAGCTACTGCGCCAGATCGCCAGCATGCTCGATCGCAAGGAAGTGCGCGAAAAACTGCGCAGCGCCCCGAGCAATGAAGCCTTGTATCAGGTTGTCCTGGACGAGCAAAACGGTCAGTAATCATGCGCTTGATCATCGTCAGTGGCCGCTCCGGCTCAGGTAAAAGTACCGCGCTCGATGTTCTCGAGGACAACGGCTACTACTGCATCGACAACCTTCCCGCCGGCCTGTTGCCGGAACTGGCCGAACGCGCGTTGATTCACACCGAGCTGGCACAACCGCTGGTTGCCGTATCCATCGATGCGCGTAACTTGCCAAGTCACTTGTCGCGTTTTCCGGAGCTGCTGGAAGAAGTGCGCAGCCGGCATATCCAGTGCGATGTGCTTTATCTGGACGCCGACGAAGAAACCTTGCTCAAACGCTTCTCGGAAACCCGCCGGCGTCACCCTCTGAGCAATGCCAATCGCTCGCTGGCCGAAGCCATCAACGATGAAACCAGCCTGCTCGGGCCGATTGCCGACCTCGCCGATCTCAAAGT
Source organism: Pseudomonas sp. MDT1-16 (assembly GCF_054898115.1). NCBI lineage: Bacteria > Pseudomonadati > Pseudomonadota > Gammaproteobacteria > Pseudomonadales > Pseudomonadaceae > Pseudomonas > Pseudomonas sp. MDT1-16. Next base: position 1,245,338 of record NZ_CM142717.1, on the reverse strand, counting down.
AAACACCACCAACCTGAACCTGTATCAGCTGCGCGATACCATCAAGCTGCGCCTGCTGAACCAGCCGGAGCCCGGTACTGCGTTTCTGGTGGAGTCTTTTGGTTTCAAGCGTGGCATGCCGGTGGACGCCGATCTGGTGTTCGACGTGCGTTGCCTGCCCAATCCCTATTGGAAGCCGGAATTGCGCGATCATTCCGGGCTCGATCAACCGGTCGCCGAGTACTTGGCGGCACAGCCGGATGTCGAAGAGATGTTCCAGGACATTTCCACGTACTTGCTCAAATGGCTGCCACGCTTCGCCGCCAGCAACCGTGCTTATGTCACCATTGCCATTGGCTGCACCGGCGGACATCACCGCTCCGTCTACCTGACCGAACGTCTGGGCCAGGCCCTGCAAAAAACCCTGAAGAACGTCCAGGTTCGCCACCGCGACCTCAGCTAAAGGATTCACACCGCGATGCCTGCTCTGGAAATTGAAATCATCAACAAACTGGGTTTGCATGCCCGTGCTTCTGCGAAATTCGTTGGCGTCGCCGGTGAGTTCAAGGATTGCACGATCCGGGTCGGACGTACTCCCGAGTCCATGGTAGACGGAAAAAGCATCATGGCCATGATGATGCTCGCTGCCGGCAAGGGAACAATAATTCACCTGAGCACCGAAGGTGAGCAGGCTGACGAAGCTTTGCAGGCTTTGGTGGATTTGATAAAGGACTACTTCGGCGAAGGTGGTTAAGCACTCGCTTAGGCGAGCGCTGTATCCATCACCATCATCAAGCAAAACCCGATCAGCAACCCAAGACTTGCAAGCTTGTCGTGACCATTGCGGCGCGACTCGGGAATGACTTCAGGGGTGACCACCAGCAACATTGCCCCGGCCGCCAGCGCCAACCCCAAGGGCAACAACAGTTCAGCCAGGCTCACCAGCCAAGCGCACAACAGCGCGAAGACTGGTTCGACCAGACCTGATGCAGCACCGATCAGGAACGCCTTGACCCGCGACATCCCTGCCCCGGCCAATACCAGCGCGATTACCAGACCTTCCGGCACATCCTGCAAGGCGATGCCCATGGCCAAGCTATCAGCGTCGGGCATGCCACCACCCGCCGACACACCAACCGCCATGCCTTCGGGGATGTTGTGGGCGATGATGGCAAACACAAACAACCAGATACGCGGTGGGATCACGGGCCGTTCCAGGGAGCCGACCCACATTTGCGGACTGGCTCCGGAGACCTTTCGATCCACCAGAAACAGCCCGAACGCACCCAGCATGATGCCGAAACTGATCAGTCCGCTGGCCGCCCAAGGCGTCAGCCCCAAGTTTTCAGCGGCGGAGATCCCGGGAACGATCAACGAAAAAGCTGTCGCCGCGAGCATCACCCCGGCCCCGAAGCCAAGCAGTGAATCACTGACTGCCTGGGGCATCCGCCGAATCACCAGCACAGGCACCGCGCCCAAGGCAGTGCCCAAGGCGCAGATCGCTCCGCCTTGCAGGGCGCGCAGCAGTTTCGGCTCAAGGTCCAGCCATGCCAGCCCTTGGGCAACCAATAACGTCATACCCGCCAGCAGTAACAGCGATCCGAATGCGTAACGAAACATTCGTCCACTTCCGATCGCCAGTGTTTCAGTGCCCATAGCCAGCCTTGGATTGTTTTTGTAGAAGTCTTAAACCAGTGCAGACTGATAGCGCGTAGCGACTTCAGGCCAATTGATCACGTTGTAGAACGCGTTGATGTATTCCGGGCGACGGTTCTGATAACGCAGGTAATACGCATGCTCCCAAACATCCAGTCCGAGGATTGGCGTATTACCGTTCATCAACGGGCTGTCCTGATTACCGCTGCTTTCAACGACCAGCCTCTTTTGCGGCGTCACACTGAGCCACGCCCAGCCGCTGCCGAAACGCGTCAACGCGGCTTTGGTGAAGGCTTCCTTGAAACTGTCGATACCGCCGAGCTGTTCCTCAATCGCGCTTGCCAATTCACCTTCAGGTTTGCCGCCGCCGTTGGGCGCCATCACTTCCCAGAACAGCGAATGGTTGGCGTGACCACCGCCCTGATTGACTACTGCCGCACGAAGCTTTTCCGGCAGTTGCTGGATGCTGGCCACCAGTTTTTCCACTGGCCACTCGGCAAACTCGGTGCCTTCAACCGCAGCGTTGAGGTTGTTGATGTAGGTCTGGTGGTGCTTGGTGTAGTGGATTTCCATGGTCTGCGCATCGATGTGCGGTTCCAGGGCGTCGTAGGCGTAAGGCAAGGCAGGCAGGGTAAAAGCCATTTTCAATGAACTCCATGATGAAGAGGCGTAGGCGCTACGGCATCGATATGCAGCAAACGATGGGCGCGTGGATACTCGCCGTGTTCGCTGATGAAATTCAGCAGCTCAACGTAGGTTTTGCTGCTCTGGCGCGACGCTGCTTCGCGCAGGGCCGGCGCCAGTCGTGGGTCCTGCATGGTCTGCAACAACCGCTGATGGATGGCGCACAAGTACTCGGCACTCTCCTCCGGCTGGTTCAGACGCAAGTGAAGATCTGCCAGGTTGTGATGGGAAATCACGCAGGCCGCCACCGCCTCGTCGGCATCCGCCCAGCGCTCGAACAACACCTGAGCCAAGGCCAATGCCTGCAAGTAAGCCTCGCGGGCATCGACCAGTTCGCCCAGCATGAAACAGCGATTAGCCCTTTCGATCGTGCGTTTCCAGTGCTCCATGGTGAGCCTCCAAAGCGGTTGCGGTGATTACACGCCGCCTGCGGTGAGTTTTTCCGGGTCCAGCAAGACCTCAAGCTGGCTGCGTGTCAGGTCGGTGTGTTCCAGAGCAACATCAATCACCGGCTGTCCTTGTTGATAGGCCTTCTTGGCGATCTCCGCGGCTTTTTGGTAACCAATGATCGGGTTGAGTGCGGTGACCAGGATCGGGTTGCGCGACAGCGCTTCCTTGAGCCTGGCTTCGTTGACCTTGAAGCTGGCGATGGCCTTTTCACCCAGCAGATGGCTGGAGTTGGCCAGCAACTCGATGCTGCTCAGCAGGTTCTGGGCGATGATCGGCAGCATCACGTTCAGCTCGAAATTACCCGACTGACCGGCGATGGTGATGACCGTGTCATTGCCGATGACTTGGGCGGCGACCATGGCGGTTGCTTCCGGGATCACCGGGTTGACCTTGCCAGGCATGATCGAAGAACCCGGCTGCAAGGCTTCGAGCTCGATTTCACCAAGGCCGGCCAGCGGGCCGGAGTTCATCCAGCGCAGGTCGTTGGCGATTTTCATCAGAGAAACGGCCGTGGCCTTGAGCTGACCCGAAACACTGACCGCCGTGTCCTGGGAGCCAATCAGTGCAAACAGATCCTTACCCGGTTTGAATTGCACCTGCGTCAGCGTGCTCAGTTGCTCACTGAAACGCGCCGCGAATTGCGGATGAGCATTGATTCCGGTGCCCACTGCCGTTCCGCCTTGAGCAAGGGATTGCAGGCTCGGCAGCAGATCTTGCAAATGAACGATGTTGGCCTTGAGCTGCTGCGCCCAACCGTTGAGCACCTGACTCATGCGCACCGGCATGGCGTCCATCAAGTGGGTGCGGCCGGTTTTGACGTGGTGATGAACCTCTTCGGCCTTGCGCTCGATCACCTGTACCAGACGCACCAGCGCCGGCAACAATTGCTCGTGCAACGCCAACGCAGCACTGACGTGAATGGTGGTAGGGATGATGTCGTTGCTGCTTTGGCCACAATTGACGTGATCGTTGGGGCTCACCGGTTCACCCAGCAGACGGCTGGCCAGGGTGGCGATCACTTCGTTGGCGTTCATGTTCGAACTGGTGCCGGAACCGGTCTGGAAGATATCCACCGGAAAATGCTGCATGAAGTCGCTTTGGAGCAGGCCCAGTGCCGCATCGACGATGGCTTTGCCCTGGGATTCGCTGATTTGCTTGAGTTCGACGTTGGCTCGGGCAGCGGCGGCCTTGGCCAGGATCAGCGCACGGATGAACTGCACAGGCATCGGTTTGCCGCTGATGGGGAAGTTATCCACCGCACGCTGGGTTTGTGCGCCATAGAGGGCGTCCACCGGGACCTGAAGTTCGCCCATGCTGTCGCGTTCGATACGAGTTTTACTCATCGGGAAATCCTTGCACCAGTTCTATGAGAGGAATCGAGGGCTGCAACTCGCAGGTCGCCAGTTGCCAGGTGTAGCTCTGCCAGCGCTTGAGGCGGCATTTGCACAGAGAGAGGCGTTCCAGGTCGCGCAACGGGCGCCAGGCCTGGTCCAGACAAAAAGTGCGCCAGTGCCAAGGCAACGCAACATCGGCGGCAGTGTCGAGCAACAAACGCAAAGAAGTTTCGGCGATGGTCCAGGGAGACGTTGCCGTGCAGCAGGCGAGATACCGACCTTCGGCCAGGTAATGTTCGATCAGGCGAGGCTCGTCAGGGTCCATTGCGCAACGGATCTGGCGACTCATCCAGCGCCAGCTTTCGAGGTAAGGCTGCTCGTGCAAGGCAGAACTCATGATCCGGGCTCATTCGGTAATGAGATTTATTATTAGATGATAATGAGAACCAAAACAACCCCGAGAAAATCAATACACAAAAAAGGCGCGCCGCCCAACGATGGGCGGCGCGCCTTTTTGCGTAACGGTTAAGCGTTAGCTACCCGCCACCGTCATCCGTTCGATCAGCACCGAACCTGTGCGAATGTTGCTGCGCAATTCCAGGTCATTACCCACCGCAACGATCTGTTTGAACATGTCACGCATATTGCCAGCGATGGTCACTTCCTGGACCGCAAACTGTATTTCCCCATTCTCGACCCAGTAACCCGCCGCGCCACGGGAGTAATCGCCAGTGACCATGTTCAGGCCCTGGCCCATCAATTCTGTGACCAGCAGGCCGCGGCCCATGCGTCGCAGCAAGGCTGCCTGGTCTTCGTCGCCATGGGTGACGAACAGGTTGTGCACCCCGCCGGCATTGGCGGTGCTCGGCATGCCCAGTTTGCGACCGGAATAGGTGCCGAGGATGTACGACACCAATACGCCGTTTTCGACGAATGGCTTGGCATAAGTCGCCAAACCATCGCCATCAAACGCCGAACTGCCCATCGCACGCATCAAGTGCGGACGCTCATCGAGGGTCAGCCATTCCGGGAACAACTTCTGCCCCAGCGTGCCTTCAAGGAACGACGATTTGCGATACAGGCTGCCACCGGAAATCGCCGAAAGGAAACTGCCGAACAAACCACCGGCCAGTTCCGCGGAAAACAGCACCGGCACTTCGCAGGTCGGTACCGGACGCGCACCCAGACGGCTCGCCGCCCGTTGCGCGGCACGCTGGCCGATGCTCACCGGGTCGGCCAGCAAGCTCCCCTGGCGGTTCACGTCGTACCAGTAATCGCGCTGCATCTGGCCGTCGGCCTCGGCAATCATCACGCAGCTCAAGCTGTGCCGGGTCGACGCGTAACCGCCGATGAAACCGTGACTGTTGCCGTAAACACGGCAGCCCTGGTGGGTGCTGAGGGTGGTGCCGTCGGCGTTCTTGATCCGGCTGTCGGTGGCAAACGCCGCCGCTTCACAGGCCAGGGCCTGCTCGATGGCTTGTTCCGGGGTGATGTCCCATTGATGGAACAGGTCAAAATCCTGCAGATCCTTGGCCATCAGCGCGGCGTCCGCCAGGCCCGAAGCTTCGTCTTCCGACGTGTGCTTGGCGATGGCCAATGCGGCGGCGACGGTTTCGCGAATCGCCTCCGGACCGCTGGCCGACGTGCTGGCCGAGCCTTTGCGCTGGCCAGCGTACAAGGTGATGCCAAAACCCTGATCGCGGTGGAATTCGACGGTTTCGACTTCACGCTGACGCACCGTGGTCGACAGGCCCTGCTCCAGGGACACGGCCACTTCACAGGCACTGGCACCCTGGCGCTTGGCTTCAGCGATGATCTGCTCGACTTGTTCTTGCAGTGCCGGCAACGCTTGTGGGCCGACGCTTTCAACTGCACTCATGCTGTTCTCCACTCAAATTCTGCTTTCGGCTGGGGCCTTCGAGCGACCGGGCCGGACAAGCGGCCCCCGACTGGTTATCATGGCGGCGTTTCTTTGCGGACGGCCACCATGGTTGATTCTTACGACGACTCCCTCGATACGGGAGAAAAAAGCAAATCCCAGGTTAAACGCGAGCTTCATGCTCTGGTTGACCTTGGCGAGCGCCTTACAACACTCAAGCCTGACTTGCTGGCAAAGCTGCCGTTGACCGACGCTTTGCGCCGGGCTCTGGGCGATGCCTCCAAGCACACCGCGAATATCGCGCGTAAACGGCACCTTATGTTCATCGGCAAACTGATGCGCGATCAGGACACTGACGCCATTCTGACTTTGCTCGATCAACTCGATGCCTCCACTCGGCAGTACAACGAACGTTTCCATGGCCTGGAACGCTGGCGCGATCGCTTGATCGCTGGCGACGACGGCGTTCTGGAGAAGTTCGTCATCGACTACCCGGAGGCTGATCGTCAGCAATTGCGCTCCCTGATCCGTCAGGCCCAGCACGAACTGGCGACCAACAAGCCACCGGCATCGAACCGTAAAATCTTCAAGTACATCCGTGAGCTGGACGAGACTCAACGCGGTTTGCGTTAAATCTCGAATCGGGTGAGCTGCATTGCAGTTCACCCGAAGCTCCATTTCTCAAGACCCTGTGCCACCCACAGTGATCGCATCGATTTTCAGGGTTGGCTGGCCGACACCCACCGGTACCGACTGCCCATCCTTGCCACACGTCCCCACGCCGCTGTCCAGCGCCAGATCGTTACCGACCATCGACACCTTGCTCATGGCTTCCGGGCCGTTGCCGATCAACGTCGCGCCTTTGACCGGGGCAGTAATCTTGCCGTCTTCGATCAAGTACGCCTCGCTGGTGGAGAACACGAACTTGCCGCTGGTGATGTCCACCTGACCGCCGCCAAGGTTGGCGCAGTAGATGCCGCGCTTCACCGAGGCGATGATTTCTGCCGGGTCGCTTTCGCCAGCGAGCATGTAGGTGTTGGTCATGCGCGGCATCGGCAGGTGCGCGTAGGATTCGCGGCGACCGTTACCGGTACGGGCCACGCCCATCAGGCGGGCGTTGAGCTTGTCCTGCATGTAGCCTTTGAGTACGCCGTTTTCGATCAGCGTGGTGCACTCGGTCGGCGTGCCTTCATCATCGACGTTCAGGGAACCGCGACGACCGGCCAGCGTGCCGTCATCGACGATGGTGCAAAGTTTGGACGCAACCATCTCGCCCATGCGCCCGCTGTAGGCGGAACTGCCCTTGCGGTTGAAGTCGCCTTCCAGACCGTGGCCGACCGCTTCGTGCAGCAACACGCCGGACCAGCCGGAACCGAGCACCACCGGTAACGTACCGGCCGGCGCCGGGATGGCCTCCAGATTCACCAGTGCCTGACGCAACGCTTCACGGGCATAGCCCATGGCACGGTCATCGCTGAGGAAATAGCGGTAATCGGTACGACCGCCACCGCCATGACCGCCGCGCTCACGACGACCGTTCTGTTCGACGATCACGCTGACGTTAAAGCGCACCAACGGCCGTACATCGGCGGCCAGGCCGCCATCGGTGGAAGCCACGAGGATTCGCTCCCAGACGCCGGCCATGCTCACGGTGACTTGCTGGATACGCGGATCGAGGGCGCGAGTCGCGACGTCGATGCGTTTGAGCAATTCGACCTTCTCGGCACGGGTCATCACTTCCAGTGGGTTGTCCGGCCCGTACAACTGGGCGACATCCTGAGTGGTGAACGCTTGCACCGCGCCGTTCTGCCCGGCGCGGGAGATCGAACGCGCAGCACGGGCCGCAGCGCCAAGGGCTTCGAGGGTAATGGCATTGCTGTAGGCAAAACCGGTTTTCTCACCCGATTGCGCTCGCACACCGACACCTTGGTCGAGATTGAAGCTGCCTTCCTTGACGATCCCGTCTTCCAGCGCCCAGGACTCGGAGATCTGCCCCTGGAAATACAGGTCGGCGGCATCGATGCCAGGGCCGGCCAAATCGCCGAGCACACCTTGCAGGCTCTCGATCGTTACGCCGCCGGGCGCCAGGAGGTGTTCACTGACTGAGGACAACAACTCGCTCATATGCTTTACGCCTTAAATTCGTCGTTCCGGGCAGGTCGCTGTGCGCCCTGCGAGAAAAAGCGCCGGTGACTGGACACCGGCATCCGCGCCCGGATGGACGCCTGTTCGCTGCTATCGCGTTCGGCCAGCAGCACGGCCTCACCTTGGTCCTGCTGCGCCAACACACGTCCCCATGGGTCGATGATTGCCGCATGACCCCAGGTTTCTCGCGGCCCCGGATGGGTTCCACCCTGAGCGGCCGCGAGCACATAACATTGAGTTTCGATGGCCCGCGCGCGAATCAATACATCCCAATGCGCCGCGCCGGTCACCGCGGTAAAGGCCGACGGCGCGGTAATCAACTGCGCACCGGCAGCGCGTAATTCGCTGTACAGCTCCGGGAAGCGCAGGTCGTAACACACGGTCAGCCCGACTCGACCGACGGGCGTGTCCGCCACCACCACCCCACTGCCATAAGCATAGTCATCGGACTCGCGATAACGCCCGCGATTGTCCGCCACATCGACGTCGAAGAGGTGCAACTTGTCATACCGTGCAACGATTTCGCCGTGATCATTCACCAGCAACGAGCAGGCATGCACTTTCGCCATCGGCTGGTCTGCCGGCGGCAACGGCAACGTGCCGGCCACTATCCATAACGTGAGGTCGCGGGCGGTCTGTTTCAACCATGGCAGGATCGGGCCTTCGCCCGACGCCTCGGCGCGGCCGATGTCGCCAATGTCGCGACGGCCCATGGCGGCGAAGTTTTCCGGCAGGACGGCGAGCTGCGCACCACCGGCCGCGGCCTGCTCAAGCAGACGACGGGCCTGGGCCAGGTTGGCCAGCACATCGCTCTGGCTGACCATTTGAATCACCGCTACAGACATGGCCTTTTCCTTATTGAGATTCGTACGACTACCTGTAGCAGCTGGCGCAGCCTGCGTTCGGCTGCGCAGCAGTCGTAAAATCAGGCAACGTGGTCTGTCAGGTAAACCGTGTATCCAGGATTTACGACTGCTGCACAGCCGAACGCAGGCTTCGCCAGCTGCTACAAGGGACTTGCGTCGCCACATAAAAGTCTTTGGCCATGCTACTCCATCGGCCAAAGACATGGCTTTTCAAAAAGGCTTGTCGAAGGTGATTTTCGGCTCTTTCCACGGCCCCTTGACGGTGTATTTTACGCTCGCGAAGCGCGCTACGCGGTCACCGATCAGCTTGTCGATCAGGAACAGCGCGCCACCGATAGCCGGTGCGCCGACAATCAGCGCAGCAATCGGCAGGTTATTGGTCACAGGCAAGGTCACCAGCAACTTGGCATCGACCTTATCGCCCACCAGGTCCAGGGTGCCAGCGAGCTCAATATTGCTCGATGGACCGGTCATCAGGATCGGCTCACGCGTCACGTATACGCCGTTGGTCGCGACCAGCAGGCCTTTGACCCGGTCGTAACTCAAGCCTTTGCCGAACAGGTCGGAGAAGTCCAGGCGCAGCCGGCGGCCGATGGAATTGAAGTTCAGCAAGCCAAACACTCGCAATGCCTGGGCGCTGCCCTCTATTTCAACAAACTGGCCTCTGTTCAGCGAAGCATCGAGGGTTCCGGAGAAGCGCTTGGTAGCCAGCCAGGCTGGCGAACCGGGCCAGCGACCATCGACATCCATATGAAATTCTTCACTGGTGACACTCGGCGCAAAGCCCCAGCCCTTCAGCACATCGGCGAGATTCTTACCGCTGATCCGACCCCTGTACCAACTGCTGCTGGAACCGGGCATGCCTTCCCAACCGCCGCTGCCCTGCAAGAGAATACCCTTGAGGCCCAGATCCAGTGTGGTAAGCGCAATGCCCTTGGCGGTCGGCCGGACTTTCAGGTACCAGGCCCCGACGAGGTCCTTCCCCTGGAAAAGCTGATTGATGGTAACGTCAAGCGCCGGAATCTTCGTCGGATCGACCGTGGCCAGCGGATCTGGCGAGTTTTCGTCGGCCAGGACCGTCGGGTCTGGCGCTGGCAATCGCACGTATTGCAGATTGATCGCAATCGGCGCGGCTTTCGCATCGGGGAGGCTGGCGCTGCCCTTGACCTGCTGACTGTCGAGTTGCAAGGCCCACGCGGCAGGTTTGCGGTTCAACTGTACGGAAACCTGATCGAGCGTGGTCCCGATACCGCTGAGTTTGCCGACCTTGAAGTCCGCGCTGCTGAGCAACTGTTTGGCGCTGCCGCCCGGGTCCTGGCCAGCATACTTGTCCACCAGATCCTTCCACGGGCCGACATCCAGTTCCGACAGTACGCCTCGAACTCGCAAGCCCTTGGCGCCGGGCAACACGGCATTGCCGCCCCCCAGGAACAATTCGCCACGTCCGTCGGCAAAATTGCCGGCCGGTGCCGCAAACGTGAAGCTCGCCAGATCACCGTAGCTGACCCAGTAGCGCCGCTCCGGCCCCTGCAGGGTCATGCGGAACGTGGTGTCGCGGCCCACATCGGCAGCCAAGCCGAACGGCGCCGGCAAATCGATTGCTACGCCCTTGAGGTTGGAGTTGACCATCAATTGACTGTCGGCCCCATCAAGGTTCAGTTGCAGCTGATAAGGGATCACACCGGCCACTGGCAACGGCTGAGTAACGCTCAGCCAGTCAGTAAGCTTCTTGACCTCGACCTGACCCGAGGCGGTAACGCGAGTCTTGAGGTTACCCGGGCTGCCATCGGCAAAAATCTGTGCGGTCACTGGTTTATCAAAGGCGCGCGCGGTGATGTCTTGTCCGCTCAACCCCTTGGTGCTGTCGAAACGGAAATCGCCCTTGAGCTGAGTCAGCTCCAGGGTTGGCTCGGCCAGTTTCAGACGGGCTTTGGCGGTCTTGAAGTTGACGAGGATCTTCGGCTGCTCGCCTTTGACCAGCGGAATATCCAGTTTCAGTTTGCCTTGCAGATCGCCCTCGCCTTCCCAGCCGGCAAAGGTGGTTGCGGTGCCGATCGGTGCTTCCTGGAGAATCTTCAGTCCATCGCCCAGCCCGCCGGCGAACCCACCGTCGAGGAACAGGTGGACGTTTTGCCCCGCAGGCACATGGGGAATATTGACGTAAATGTCGCTGACCTGGGTATTGAGCAACTGACCCTTGCTGGCCAAGACCCGCACGCCGCTGTCTTCAACAAACACATCACCCGTGACCTTGCTGACAGGTGGCCAGCCTGGCTGGAAGGCCAGTTCGGCATCGTGAACCTTGAAGAACAGGCTGATGCTGCGCGCAGTCTCGGCGGCACCGTGGTTCAACGACCCTTGGTACTGGAAGAACCCTTCGTCCACCGCACCTTTGAGAATGGCCGTACGCAGCCATTCGTCCAGCGCCGGGCTGAGCATTTGCGGCAGGTACTTGGCGGTGTATCGACCGTCGCCGTCCACCAGACCGACCCGCAGGTCCATGTAGTCTTCCTGGGTGTGATCGAAATGCAGGCGGATCAGAAAGTCGCCGGCAATCTTGCCTTCTTCACCCAGTACCTTCAGGTACGGTGCGATCAAGGTGAAGGCGTCTTTGTCGAGTTTCCAGGTCAGCCGGGCATTGGCCTGAATGTATTGCCATGGCTTAGCGAAGATCGGGTCCAGATGCAGGGAAAAATCCTTGCTGTCCATGCGCAGCTCGCCACCGCCCAGATCACCGCTGATGCTGCCACTGACATTGCGCGCGGCCGGGGCACCGTGATAGGCATCGAAGCCGACCCGATCCAGATTGGCGGCAAAGCCGAACTTGCTGTCGTCGGTGGCATTGGGCCGGAAGTCGATCAGCACGTTGCGCAGGCCACCTGTCACTTTGAGTCGCTCGACGGCCGTGGCAACGCCTTCGGGCAGCGGCCCCAAGGCATTCAGTACCGGGGTGATCGGGGTGAGGTCAAGGCGGTCAGCTTGCAGATGCCAAAGCTCTTCAATCTTGTCGGTAGCCGCGCTTTGTTTGAGTTGCAGATGCGTTTCCCAGCGGGTATCGCCGAGGTTCATGGCCAGGGAATCCAGGGTGATAAGGACGCCTTCGGCGCCGCGCTGGAAGTAGCCGTTCAGCGCCAGATTATTGATCTTGATCGGCTTGCGCTCAGCGTAGGCACCCTTGAGTTGCGGCGCGTTCAAGCGTATCGCACCACTTTGCAGGGCGCCCTTGCCCCAGCTCACCCAGAGCTCGCCACCGGCCTTGATCTCGGAGAAATTCCATTGCTGGGTCAGGCGCTCAGGCAACCACTTCGACCAGTCGCTTTGTGGCAGGCTCAGATAGGCATCCGCTTCGCCGTCCTTCCACTCGCTGGCGCGTAGACGGGTGCGCAGACTCATGGCCACCGGTTGGCCGTCGGGCAGGGTCAGGCGAACGTCAAGTCGCTGACGCGACGCGCCGGTTCGCAGATTCAGGCCGACGTAAGTCAGGGTCAGGGGCTGCTCTTGCAGAGGCTGCAAAGTGACCTGGCTATCGAGCACCGACAGCCGCTGAACCATTTGCATTCGGTTGAGCAATTGCGCCGGATCCAGCGGCTGATCCTGCTGCACCGGCAAACCTTCCAGCGCCCAATGGCCGTCCTCGCCTTCTTTGAGGCTGATCTTCAGGCCGCTGAGTTCAAGGTGAGCGATGCGTACTTCGCGAGCCAGCAGGCTGGCCCACAGATCCGGCACCACGCGAACCTGATCCAGACGCAGGGCATTGGCGCCCTCGCCGACCATGACGTCGTGAGCCAGCATCATCGGCGCAAAGCCGCTCCAGTTGCCTTCAAGTTTGCCGATACTCAGCGGCATGCCCAAGGCAGCACTGGCTTTAGCTTCGACCTCGGCACGGTACTCGGCCACCAGCGGCGTCAGCTCTCGGCCGAGGCTGACGTACAACGCCATCAACACCAATACCAACGCGCACAGGCCCAGACCCCAGCGGGTCAATGCGGCCAAAATGCGTGTCAGACGCTCCATGTCAGTTGGCTCCCATGGCAAAAATACTGCAAAAAGCTGAGGCCAGCCGTTCTAGTAGGTTAGAAATACAACGATTCAGAGCAGCACCACGTCGTATTGTTCCTGGGAGTACATGGTTTCCACCTGGAACCGAATGGTGCGCCCGATAAAACCTTCGAGCTCGGCGACATTGCCCGATTCTTCATCGAGCAGACGGTCGACCACTTTCTGGTTTGCCAATACACGATAGCCTTCCGCCTGATAGGCGCGAGCCTCTCGGAGGATTTCGCGGAAAATCTCGTAGCAAACGGTTTCCGGCGTCTTGAGCTTGCCGCGACCCTGACAGCTGCTGCACGGCTCGCACAGCACTTGTTCGAGACTTTCGCGGGTGCGCTTGCGAGTCATCTGCACAAGGCCCAGCTCGGTGATGCCGATGATGTTGGTCTTGGCGTGATCGCGCTCCAGTTGCTTCTCGAGTGTGCGCAGCACCTGACGCTGGTGCTCTTCATCTTCCATGTCGATGAAATCGATGATGATGATCCCGCCCAGGTTGCGCAGGCGCAGCTGACGAGCGATGGCGGTTGCCGCTTCGAGGTTGGTCTTGAAGATGGTTTCTTCGAGGTTGCGATGACCGACGAACGCCCCGGTGTTGACGTCGATAGTGCTCATGGCTTCCGCCGGATCGACCACCAGATAACCGCCGGACTTCAGCGGGACTTTGCGTTCCAGGGCTTTCTGAATCTCGTCTTCGACGCCGTACAGGTCGAAGATCGGCCGTTCCCCCGGGTAATGCTCAAGACGATCGGCGATTTCCGGCATCAGTTCAGCGACAAACTGTGTGGTTTTCTGGAAGGTTTCCCGGGAGTCGATCCTGATCTTCTCGATCTTCGGGCTCACCAGGTCACGCAAGGTGCGCAGCGCCAGGCCGAGATCTTCGTAGATCACACTGGGTGCGCTGATGGTTTTGATCTGCTCGTTGATCTGATCCCAGAGACGGCGCAGGTAGCGGATGTCCATGAGGATTTCATCGGCGCCGGCACCTTCGGCGGCGGTACGCAGGATGAAGCCTCCCGCCTCTTTGATGCCTTCTTTGGCCACGCAATCGGTGACCACTTGCTTGAGTCGATCGCGCTCGGCTTCGTCTTCGATCTTCAATGAAATGCCGACGTGCGCAGTGCGCGGCATGTACACCAGATAACGCGACGGAATCGACAGCTGAGTCGTCAGGCGTGCGCCTTTGGAGCCGATCGGGTCCTTGGTGACTTGCACCACCAGGCTCTGGCCTTCGTGAACCAGCGCGCTGATGCTCTCCACCGCAGGGCCTTCGCGCAGGGAAATTTCCGAGGCATGAATGAACGCGGCGCGGTCCAGACCAATGTCGACGAATGCCGCCTGCATGCCCGGCAAGACCCGCACGACCTTGCCTTTATAGATGTTGCCGACGATCCCGCGTTTTTGCGTGCGCTCGACGTGGACCTCTTGCAGAACACCGTTTTCAACCACCGCCACGCGCGATTCCATCGGCGTGATGTTGATCAGGATCTCTTCACTCATGGCAGGGTCTCGTTCAGGCATGTTCACGATAATGGCCGCATCTTGTCAGTACGACGCTCAACGCGCGTTAAGGGTTTGCCAACAGGGTATGCCGAAATGGCCGAGCAGCTCAGCGGTTTCGCACAGCGGCAACCCGACCACCGCCGAGTAACTGCCATTGAGGCCGGCGACAAACACTGCGCCGAGCCCTTGAATGCCATAGCCGCCGGCCTTGTCCTGCGGCTCGCCGCTGGCCCAGTAGGCCACCGCTTCATCACGACTGATGTTGCGAAAACGCACCAGACTGCGCACGACCCGAGACTCGCAACGCTCACCCTCTCGCACCGCAATCGCCGTCAGGACTTCATGCTCACAACCGGACAACAACATAAGCATGGCGCACGCTTGCGCTTCATCAACCGGTTTGCCAAGAATTTTCCCGTCCAGTACCACGGCGGTATCGGCGCCCAGCACGCAAAAATCTGCCTCGGACACGACAGTCCCGCGCCCGGCCTCGGCTTTGCCGCGCGCCAGGCGCTCGACGTAAGCCGACGGGGATTCATCACTTAAAGGGGTTTCATCGATGTCCGCGCTGATGGCGCAGAACGGCACGCCGATCTGCGTGAGCAGTTCACGCCGACGCGGCGAGCCTGAGGCCAGATATAGCTGTTTCATCAAGACATCTCCCTGTCCAGTGCCCTGGTGCGGGCAAATGCCTGACCGAATTAATTGATTTTGTAGCGTCGACGCAAACCGCGCAAACCGTAGCTGATCCATGGCCACAGCAACGCACTGACCAATGCCGGCAAGACCAGCGCCAGCGTCGGCTGACGATTGCCGGTCAGGGCGCTGAGCCATAGTTGTATAAGCTGCGCGAGGCCGAAGATCACCAGGATCACCAGGCTCTGTTGCCACATCGGAAACATGCGCAGACGCTGTTGCAGCGCCAGCACCAGATACGTGATCAGCGTCAGGATCAACGCGTTCTGGCCCAGCAGCGTGCCATAGAGCACGTCTTCGGCCAGGCCCAGGCACCACGCGGTGACCATCCCGACTTTCTGTGGCATGGCCAACGCCCAGAACGCCAGCAACAGGGCCAGCCACAGAGGACGGAGGATTTCCATGAATTGCGGCAGCGGCGAAATGCTGAGCAGCAGGCCGATGGCGAAGGTCAGCCAGACGATCCAGCCGTTTCGGGATGCAGTAGCACCGACCATTATTCTCGTCCCCCAGTGGTAGCCGGCGCGGAGACAGGCGGTTTGGCAGCAGGCTTCACGGCAGCAGAATGAGTTGCCACAGGTTTGGCCGGGGTTGCGGCAGCCGGGGCAGTCGTCGGCGCAACCGGAGTCGCGGGCGCAGCAACAGCAGCCGGAACGATGGCAGGTTTGGGCACGGTCGCTGGAATGATGGGCCCACCACCGTGCTGGTCCAGAGCCTCTTGCGCCTGGGCGGCTTCATTGGCGCGCTCTTCGGCTGTGCGGCCGTCGGTGAACACCAGCAGCAGGTAACGGCTGCGGTTCAAGGCGGCGGTCGGAACGGCACGTACAATGGCGAACGGCTGACCGGAATCGTGAATCACTTCCTTGACCGTCGCCACCGGGTAACCCGCCGGGAACCGCTGACCCAGACCGGAGCTGACCAGCAGATCGCCTTCTTTAATGTCGGCGGTATCGGCCACGTGACGCAGCTCCAGGCGTTCCGGGTTGCCGGTGCCGCTGGCAATCGCCCGCAGGCCGTTGCGGTTCACCTGCACCGGAATGCTGTGAGTGGTGTCGGTCAGCAGCAGCACACGAGAGGTGTACGGCATCAACTCGACCACCTGGCCCATCAGGCCACGGGCATCAAGTACCGGCTGACCAAGGACCACACCGTCACGCTCACCTTTATTGATGATGATGCGATGGGTGAAGGGATTGGGGTCCATGCCGATCAACTCGGCCACTTCGACCTTCTCGTTGACCAGTGCGGAGGAGTTGAGCAACTCGCGCAGCCGAACGTTCTGCTCGGTGAGGGCGGCAAGCTTTTGCATGCGGCCCTGCAACAGCAGGTTTTCGGTTTTGAGTTTTTCGTTTTCGGCGACGAGCTCGGTTCGGCTGCCAAATTGGCTGGACACACCCTGCCATAGCCGCTGCGGCAGGTCGGTGATCCAGTAGGACTGCATCAGCACCAGCGACATTTGGCTACGCACCGGCTTGAGCAGTGTGAAGCGGGCATCGACCACCATCAGTGCGACCGATAGCACGACCAGCACCAACAAGCGCACGCCCAGTGAAGGCCCTTTGGTGAAAAGCGGTTTAATAAGCCGCTCCTCCCAGGCAAATGTTCTCTTTATTCATACGGCATCAAACCGGCCTGGATGCAGACTGACAGAAGATAAACGCCAACAGCATAGATGCGACCGGCGAAATCACTCGCTGGAAAGCAGGTCCATGGTGTGTTTATCCATCATTTCCAATGCACGGCCACCGCCGCGAGCAACGCAGGTCAGCGGGTCTTCGGCAACGATCACCGGCAGACCGGTTTCCTGCGCCAGCAACTTGTCGAGGTCACGCAGCAAGGCGCCACCACCGGTCAGCACCAGACCACGCTCGGCGATATCGGAAGCCAGTTCTGGAGGCGATTGCTCCAGCGCACTTTTCACAGCCTGAACGATGGTGGCCAGGGACTCTTGCAGAGCTTCCAGCACTTCATTGGAGTTCAGGGTGAATGCGCGTGGAACGCCTTCGGCCAGGTTACGGCCACGAACGTCGACTTCGCGAACTTCGCCGCCCGGGTAGGCTGTACCGATTTCCTGCTTGATGCGCTCGGCCGTGGATTCGCCGATCAGGCTGCCGTAGTTGCGACGCACGTAAGTGATGATCGCTTCGTCGAAGCGGTCGCCGCCAACCCGTACGGATTCGGCGTAAACCACACCGTTCAGGGAGATCAGTGCGATTTCAGTAGTACCACCACCGATATCGACAACCATCGAGCCGCGAGCTTCTTCAACCGGCAGGCCGGCACCGATCGCAGCCGCCATTGGCTCTTCGATCAGGAACACTTCACGGGCACCGGCACCGAGGGCCGATTCACGGATGGCACGACGCTCAACCTGGGTGGATTTGCACGGAACGCAGATCAACACACGAGGGCTAGGCTGCAGGAAGCTGTTTTCGTGAACCTTGTTGATAAAGTACTGCAGCATCTTTTCGCAAACGCTGAAGTCGGCGATCACGCCGTCCTTCATCGGACGAATGGCAGCAATGTTGCCCGGCGTACGGCCGAGCATGCGCTTGGCCTCGGTGCCGACAGCAACGACACTTTTCTGGTTACCGTGTGTCCGAATAGCCACAACCGAGGGCTCATTCAGGACGATACCGCGCTCGCGCACGTAAATAAGGGTGTTGGCAGTGCCCAGGTCAATGGAAAGATCGCTGGAAAACATGCCACGCAGTTTCTTGAACATGGGAAAGGGACCCTAGGCAACGCGTGGGTAAAAAAGTGCGGCAAACTCTAACAACGACAGGGATTTTGGGCAAGGCGCCAATATGTTAAATTGGCCGCTTTTCTGTGCACCAACCCCCACAATCGCGGCCTTATGACCGTAGAAATGCGGTAGTGTTCCGACAATCTAACACACGGACGCCGTCCGTTCTGTTTTCCACTGGAGATTCCCATGGCGCTTGAACGCTCCGACGTGGAAAAAATCGCTCATCTGGCCTGTCTGGGCCTTAATGATGCCGATCTTCCACATATTACTTCGGCCCTGAACAGTATTCTGGCGCTGGTCGACGAAATGCAGGCGGTCAATACCGACGGTATCGAGCCGCTCGCCCACCCACTGGAAGCCAGCCAGCGCCTGCGTGCAGACGTTGTGACCGAGACCAATCATCGCGAGGCCTATCAGTCCATCGCACCAGCGGTCGAAAACGGCCTGTACCTGGTTCCGAAAGTCATCGACTAAAGGGAAAGAGCCTGCAATGCATCAATTGACTCTGGCCGAGATCGCCCGCGGACTCGCCGATAAAAAGTTTTCTTCCGAAGAGCTGACCAAAACCCTGCTGGCGCGTATCGTCCAGCTCGATCCGCAGCTCAACAGTTTTATCAGCCTCACCGAGGACCTGGCGCTCCAGCAGGCGAAAGCCGCTGACGCACGCCGCGCCAAGGGTGAGAGCGGCGCCCTGCTCGGCGCGCCGATCGCGCACAAAGACCTGTTCTGCACCCAGGGTATCCGCACCAGCTGCGGTTCGAAGATGCTCGACAATTTTAAAGCGCCGTACGACGCCACTGTCGTTGCCAAGCTGGCCGCTGCCGGGGCCGTGACTCTGGGCAAGACCAACATGGACGAATTCGCCATGGGTTCGGCCAACGAGTCGAGCTACTACGGCCCGGTGAAAAACCCGTGGAACCTTGAATACGTACCGGGCGGTTCGTCCGGCGGTTCGGCGGCTGCGGTTGCCGCGCGCCTGCTGCCTGCGGCCACCGGCACTGACACGGGTGGCTCGATCCGACAGCCCGCCGCACTGACCAACCTCACCGGCCTGAAACCGACGTACGGTCGCGTTTCGCGCTGGGGCATGATCGCCTACGCCTCCAGCCTCGATCAGGGCGGCCCTCTGGCCCGCACCGCCGAAGACTGCGCGATCCTGTTGCAAGGCATGGCCGGTTTCGACCCGCAAGACTCCACCAGCATCGACGAGCCCGTGCCTGATTACAGCGCCGGCCTCAACGGTTCGCTGCAAGGCCTGCGCATCGGCGTGCCGAAGGAGTACTTCAGCGCCGGCCTGGACCCGCGCATCGCCGACCTGGTCATGGCCAGTGTCGAAGAGCTGAAAAAGCTCGGCGCCGTGGTCAAGGAAATCAGCCTGCCGAACATGCAGCACGCAATCCCTGCGTACTACGTGATCGCGCCGGCAGAAGCCTCTTCCAACCTGTCGCGTTTCGACGGCGTGCGCTTCGGCCATCGCTGCGAAGATCCGAAGAATCTGGAAGACCTGTACAAACGTTCCCGTGGCGAAGGTTTCGGCCCGGAAGTACAGCGCCGGATCATGGTCGGTGCCTACGCGTTGTCGGCCGGTTACTACGACGCCTACTACCTGAAGGCCCAAAAGATTCGTCGCTTGATCAAGAACGACTTCATGGCAGCCTTTAATGAGGTCGACATCATCCTCGGCCCAACCACACCGAACCCGGCCTGGAAGCTCGGCGCCAAGAACAGCGACCCGGTTGCTGCTTACCTGGAAGACGTCTACACCATCACCGCCAACCTCGCCGGCCTGCCGGGCTTGTCCATGCCTGCTGGTTTCGTCGATGGCCTGCCGGTGGGCGTGCAATTGCTCGCCCCGTATTTCCAGGAAGGTCGCCTGTTGAACGTTGCCCATCAGTATCAGCAAAACACTGACTGGCACACCCGCACCCCAACCGGCTTCTGAGGAGAAACACATGCAATGGGAAGTCGTGATCGGGCTGGAGATTCACACCCAGCTCACCACCCGGTCGAAAATCTTTTCCGGTAGCTCCACCACGTTTGGTTCCGAGCCGAACACCCAAGCCAGCCTGGTTGACCTCGGCATGCCCGGCGTATTGCCGGTGCTGAACCAGGAAGCGGTGCGCATGGCGGTGATGTTCGGTCTGGCGATTGATGCCGAGATCGGCCAGCACAACGTGTTCGCCCGTAAAAACTATTTCTACCCGGACCTGCCCAAGGGCTACCAGATCAGCCAGATGGAATTGCCGATCGTTGGCAAGGGTCACCTGGACATCGCCATGGACGACGGCACGATCAAACGTGTCGGCGTCACCCGTGCGCACCTGGAAGAAGACGCCGGTAAAAGCCTGCACGAAGAGTTCACCGGTGCCACCGGCATCGACCTGAACCGCGCTGGCACGCCGCTGCTGGAAATCGTTTCCGAGCCTGACATGCGCAGCGCCAAGGAAGCCGTGGCTTACGTCAAGACGGTCCACGCGCTGGTGCGTTACCTCGGCATCTGCGACGGCAACATGGCCGAAGGCTCGCTGCGTTGCGACTGCAACGTGTCGATCCGTCCGAAGGGCCAGGTTGAATATGGCACGCGCTGCGAGATCAAGAACGTCAACTCGTTCCGCTTCATCGAGAAGGCGATCAACAGCGAAGTGCAGCGTCAGATCGAACTGATCGAAGACGGCGGCAAGGTGATCCAGCAAACCCGCCTTTACGATCCGAACAAGGACGAAACCCGTCCGATGCGCAGCAAAGAGGAAGCTAACGACTACCGCTACTTCCCCGATCCGGACTTGCTGCCGGTGGTCATCGAAGACTCGTTCCTCGACGACGTGCGCGCCACCCTGCCGGAATTGCCACCGCAGAAACGCGAGCGCTTCCAGGCGCAGTTCGGTCTGTCGGTCTACGACGCCAGCGTCCTGGCCACCAGCCGCGAGCAAGCCGATTACTTCGAGACAGTCGTGAGCATCGGCGGCGACGCCAAGCTGGCGGCCAACTGGGTCATGGTTGAATTGGGCAGCCTGTTGAACAAACAGGGCCTGGACATTGATCAGTCGCCGGTCTTGGCCGAGCAATTGGGCGGCATGCTGCTGCGCATCTCCGACAACACCATCTCCGGCAAAATCGCCAAGGTGGTCTTTGAAGCCATGGCCAACGGCGAAGGCAGTGCGGACGAGATCATCGACAAGCGCGGTCTGAAGCAAGTGACCGACACGGGCGCGATCTCTGCGGTGCTCGACGAGATGCTCGCGGCCAACGCCGAACAAGTTGAACAATACCGCGCGGCAGACGAAGCCAAACGCGGCAAGATGTTCGGCTTCTTCGTCGGCCAGGCCATGAAAGCCTCCAAAGGCAAGGCCAAC
This sequence comes from Pseudomonas sp. MDT1-16, assembly GCF_054898115.1. Classification (NCBI taxonomy): domain Bacteria; kingdom Pseudomonadati; phylum Pseudomonadota; class Gammaproteobacteria; order Pseudomonadales; family Pseudomonadaceae; genus Pseudomonas; species Pseudomonas sp. MDT1-16. The sequence goes on along the minus strand of NZ_CM142717.1, from coordinate 1,223,997 downwards.
CCGCAACAGGTCAACGAACTGCTGAAAAGCAAGCTCGAAGGCTAACCACAGTGATCGTTCCCACGCTCCCGCGTGGGTACGCTTCATTGGACGCTCTGCGTCCGCTTTTGTGACGCCGAGCGTCACGGGCTGCATTCCCACGCGGAGCGTGGGAACGATCATGGGGTCACCTAATGAAGCGTCTACTGGGTGCCTGCGCCCTGCTCTCTCTGCTGGCCGGTTGCGCCAGCACCGATGCCATCGATCCACACGGCTACGACAAGACCGGTGTTGCCTCTTATTACGGCGCCAAACACCAAGGTAAACGCACCGCCAGCGGCGAGCGTTTCAACAAGAATTCCCTGACCGCCGCCCACCGCCAGCTACCCTTTGGCACACGGGTGAAGGTCACCAATCTGAATACCGACAGATCCTGTGTAGTGCGCATCAACGATCGCGGGCCACATACCCGTGGACGTCTGATCGATGTTTCACACGAGGCCGCCGAACAACTGGGTATGCTCAGAAGCGGCACCGCACGGGTTCGCGTGCAAGCCCTCGACGACTGACTGATGGAGCGCCGACCATTTTCGGACTTGCCGATTTACCCCTGATCAGCGTGATTGAATTGCTCAGCGGCTTGCTGTTGCTGATCGTCGGCGCCGAGCTGATGGTGCGTGGCGCCGTGCGCCTCGCCGCGCGCCTGCATGTACGACCGCTGATTATCGGCCTGACCATCGTCGCCCTCGGCAGCAGCGCACCGCAGATGGCGGTCAGCGTGCAAGCCACCCTGGCGCAGAACGCCGACATCGCCGTCGGCAGCGTGATCGGCAGTAGCATCTTTAACATCCTCGTCACCCTCGGACTCTCGGCGATGATCATTCCGCTGCGGGTTTCACGGCAACTGGTGCGCCTGGATATTCCGCTGATGATCGGCGCCAGCCTGCTGGTGTTCGTATTGGCCTGGAACAAAGAACTGACCCGCGCCGACGGCGTGATGCTGCTGGCGGCTCTGGCGCTGTATCTGGGCCTGCTGCTGCGCCAGTCGCGGCACTCGGCCCGTCCGCAATCGACGACTCACGAAGTCCCGCAAGCACCCTGGATCAGCAGCTTGCTGATGATCGTCAGCGGATTGGCGATGCTGGTCTACGCCGGGCACTTGCTGTTGGGCGCGGCGGTTTCGGTCGCGACCGATCTCGGGCTGTCGGAACGCATCATCGGCCTGACCATCGTCGCTGTCAGTACCTCCCTGCCGGAACTGGCCACCTCGTTGATTGCCGCCTTGCGCGGTCAGCGCGACATCGCCGTGGGCAACGTGATCGGCAGCAACCTGTTCAACCTCTTGGGCGTATTGGGCTTCACCGCGTTGATCGCGCCGTCGCCGCTGTCGGTATCGCCCAACGCCCTGGATTTCGACTTGCCGGTAATGCTCGGCGTCGCGGTGTTGTGCCTGCCGGTGTTCTATTCCGGTTACCGGGTGACCCGCGCCGAAGGTCTGATGTTTTTGGGTTTGTATCTGGCTTACGGTCTGCACGTGGTGTCGTTCACCACCGGCATGCCGCTGGCCGGCAAGCTTGAACACCTGATGCTGTTTTTTGCCCTGCCGGCGCTGGTGGCGTTTTTGCTGTTCACGTCGCTGCGCGCCTGGCGTCGCCAACACCACAAGAGTGAATTGCCATGACCGATGATAGAAAGCCTGGCGTTGAAGTACGCCGCCAAGTGATGGGCGACGCCTTCGTCGACCGCGCGCTGGGCAATACCACCGAGTTCACTCAACCGCTGCAGGATTTCGTCAACGAGCACGCCTGGGGCAGCGTCTGGAACCGCGAAGGTCTGCCATTGAAAACCCGCAGCCTGATCACCCTCGCCGCGCTGACCGCATTGAAGTGCCCGCAGGAATTGAAAGGTCACGTGCGTGGTGCGCTGAACAATGGCTGCACCGTGGAAGAGATTCGTGAAGCGCTGCTGCATTGCGCGGTGTATGCCGGTGTTCCGGCGGCAATCGATGCGTTTCGGGCGGCGCAGGAAGTGATCGACAGCTACCAAAAAGCCGACTAGATCCACCCGCCCCACTGCAACAAGAAGATCCCGATGTTGGTGGTGACCGCGGCCATCAAGGTGGTGATCACGATGATCGCTGCCGCCAGTTCATGATTGCCATTGGCCTGACGGGCCATGACAAAACTGGCCGCGGCGGTCGGGCTGCCGAAGTACAGGAATAGAATCCCCAACTCCGCACCACGAAAGCCCCAGAGCCACGCCCCCAGTGTTGCAAGAACCGGCAGGCCGATCATCTTCACCAGGCTTGAGCTCAGCGCCAGGTTGCCGCTTTTGCGCAGTGCCGCCAGTGACAGCGTGCCGCCGATACAGATCAACGCCAATGGCAGGGTGGTTTGCGCCAGATACTGGCCGGACGTCTCCAGCCATCCCGGCAAGCTGATCTTGAAGTAGGCAAACGGCGCCGCCACCAACACGCTGATGATCAGCGGATTGACCATCACGCTTTTGCAGATGCTCCAAGGGTCGGACTTGATCACCGGGCTGTAAACCGCCAGCACAATGGTCGAGAGCGTGTTGTAAAACAGGATCACCAACGCCGCGAGAATCGCCCCGAGGGAAATCCCGTAGTCGCCGTACATGCTCGCTGCCAGTGCGAGGCCGATCACCCCGTTGTTGCCGCGAAATGCGCCTTGGGTATAAATCCCCCGGTCCTCCCACGGGCACTTCCAGATCGCCCAGCCCCAGGCGATGGCGAAACTCGCCAGGGTGGCGAGCGAGAAATAGATCAGCAGTGCCGGTTGCAACGCAGCGTGCAGGTCGGCATGCAGGATGCCCAGAAACAGCAACGCCGGCATGGTGACGTTGAACACCAGGGCCGACGCAGTGTGGATAAAGTTGTCGTTGATCCAGTCGATGCGCTTGAGCAGCACACCCAGAAACAGCATGGCAAACACCGGCGCGGTGATGTTCAGGGTTTCGAGGAAGATAGCCAGCATGCCGGGGGTAACCTTGGGTGAGCGTCGTTAGGGGGCTAATGATAAGCCACCAAGTCCTCTGGCGCCTGTTAAACCGCCTTCGCGGGCAAGCCTCGCTCCTACAGGGGATCACCGAACCTGTGGAGCGAGGCTTGCCCGCGAAGAACGATAACGCGGTCTTAGGTGATGGGCGCAGGGTTGAACAAGGTAATGTCGTTATGCAGCCTGTGCTTCTCCGCCCACGTCTGCTTCTTGCCGCTGGCCACATCCAGGTAATAGTGAAACAACTCCCAGCCGAGGTCTTCAATCGAGGCCCGCCCGGTCGCAATCCGCCCGGCATCGATGTCGATCAGGTCCGGCCAACGCTGCGCCAGTTCGGTCCGGGTCGACACCTTCACCACCGGCGCCATTGCCAGCCCATAAGGCGTACCGCGCCCGGTGGTGAACACATGCAGGTTCATCCCTGCCGCCAATTGCAACGTCCCGCAGACAAAATCACTGGCCGGGGTCGCACAGAAGATCAGCCCTTTGCGCTTGAAACGCTCGCCAGGGCCCAGCACCCCATTGATCGCGCTGCTGCCGGATTTGACGATCGAGCCCAATGACTTCTCGACAATGTTCGACAATCCGCCCTTCTTGTTCCCCGGCGTGGTGTTGGCGCTACGATCCGCTTCACCCTTGGCCAGATAACGGTCGTACCAGTCCATTTCCCGCACCAGTTCCTGAGCCACTTCCTCGGTTTCCGCACGGGACGTCAGCAGGTAAATGGCGTCGCGCACTTCGGTGACTTCGGAAAACATCACCGTCGCGCCCGCCCGCAGCAGCAGGTCCGAGGCATAGCCCAACGCCGGGTTGGCGGTGATGCCGGAAAACGCATCGCTGCCGCCGCACTGCATGCCGAGAATCAGCTCGGACGCCGGCACCGTTTCCCGGCGACGCTGATCGAGTTTCTTCAAACGGGTCTCGGCCAACGCCATGATCTGCTCGATCATCTCAGTGAAACCGTGACTGGAATCCTGCAAGCGGTACAGCCACGGATCGCTCAAATCCACCGAGCTGTCGTTCTCGTGCATCACCTGCCCGGCCTGCAATTTCTCGCAGCCGAGGCTGATCACCAGCGCTTCGCCACCCAGGTTCGGATTACGCGCCAGGTTGCGCACGGTACGGATCGGGATGTACGCGTCAGTCGCAGTAATCGCCACGCCACAGCCGTAGCTGTGGGTCAGCGCGACCACGTCATCGACGTTCGCGTACTTGGGCAGCAACTCGTCCTTGATGCGCTTGACCGCATGATCGAGCACGCCAGTGACGCACTGAACCGTCGTGGTAATCCCCAGAATGTTGCGCGTGCCGACGGTGCCGTCGGCGTTGCGATAACCCTCGAACGTAAAGCCTTCCAGCGGTGCCTGCGCCGCCGGCACTTCGGTGGACAGCGGCAAACTGTCCAGCGGTGGCGCGGTGGGCATGCGCAGTTGATCTTCCTTGACCCAGCTGCCGCGCGGAATCGGCTGCAACGCGTAGCCAATGGTCTGGCCGTAACGAATCACCTGGCCGCCCTCGGAAATGTCTTCCAGGGTGACCTTGTGGCTCTGTGGCACGAAGTCCAGGGTCACCAGACCGTCCGCAAATTTGGTGCCGGCGGGCACGCCCTGGTCATTGACCACGATCACTACGTTGTCCCGCGCGTGCAAGCGGATGTAGCGCGGCGAGTCGGAATGTTCAATCAACTGCATGACGCCGCTCCTCAAGAATGCGCTTGTGACAATTTGCTATTGGTTTCAGGCCCACTGACTGGCGGCTCTTTGAGGACCACACGTTTGATCGGCCCCACGATCACCAGGTAGCTGAACACCGCCACCAGGGCGTTGCAACCGACAAACACCAGCGCCCATTTGAACGAACCGGTGGAGCTGATGATGTAACCGATCACGATTGGCGTGGTGATCGAAGCGATGTTGCCGAAGGTGTTGAACAAACCACCGCTGAGACCGGCGATCTGCTTCGGCGACGTGTCAGACACCACCGCCCAACCCAACGCGCCCACGCCTTTACCGAAGAACGCCAAGGCCATGAAACCGACGACCATCCATTCAACATCGACATAGTTGCAGGCCACGATGCTGCTGGAGACCAGCAAACCAGCAATGATCGGCGCCTTGCGGGCGAAGGTCAGGGAATGCCCCTTGCGCAGCAGGTAGTCGGAAATCACCCCACCAAGCACACCACCGATAAAGCCGCAGATCGCTGGCAACGAGGCAATGAAACCGGCCTTGAGGATGGTCATGCCGCGTTCCTGCACCAGGTACACCGGGAACCAGGTCAGGAAGAAGTAGGTGATGCCGTTGATGCAGTATTGGCCCAGATACACGCCGAGCATCATGCGGTTGGTCAGCAGCTGGCGGATGTAGTCCCACTTCGGACCGTCGGCCTTGGCGCCTTTGCCTTTGTCCTGGTCCATGTCGACCATGCCGCCGTTGTCGGCGATGTGTTTGAACTCGGCATCATTGATCATCGGGTGTTGGCGCGGGCTGTGGATAACCTTCAGCCAGATCCCCGAGAAGATAATGCCGATCACGCCCATGACGATGAACACGTGCTGCCAGCCGAAGCTGTAGACGATCCAACCCATCAGTGGCGCAAACAGCACCGTGGCGAAGTATTGCGCCGAGTTGAAAATCGCAGACGCCGTACCGCGTTCAGCGGTCGGGAACCAGGCCGCAACGATGCGCGCGTTACCGGGGAAGGATGGCGCTTCGGCCAGGCCCACCAGGAAGCGCAGCATGAACAGCGCAACCACCGCCGTGGACACGCCGAACTCACCGACATAGCCCTGCAACACGGTGAACAGCGACCAGGTGAAAATGCTCAGCGCGTAGATTTTTTTCGAGCCAAAACGGTCCAGCAGCCAGCCACCGGGAATTTGCCCGGCCACGTAGGCCCAACCGAATGCAGAAAAGATATAACCAAGGGTGACCGCGTCGATGCCGAGGTCTTTTTGCAGGCTGGAGCCCGCGATGGCGATAGTGGCCCGGTCGGCGTAGTTGATCGTGGTCACCAGAAACAGCATGAGCAGGATCAAATAGCGGACGTGGGTCGGCTTGGGCGCTTGCATGTAGATGTACTCCCACTGATTATTTTTATGCGCGGGTGAAACGGCTGTGTTCCCTGTAGCAGCTGTCGAGTGAAACGAGGCTGCGATCTTTGCTTTTCAGGATCAAAAGATCGCAGCCTCGTTTCACTCGACAGCTGCTACAGGGGTTGCGGTATCGATGCCGATACCGCGGTGTTTCCTGTCAGGAGCCGATGTAGCTGGTCTTCACGACGGTGTAGAACTCTTGCGCGTAGCGACCTTGCTCGCGGGAGCCATAGGATGAACCTTTACGCCCACCGAATGGAACGTGGTAATCCACGCCCGCCGTCGGCAGGTTGACCATCACCATCCCCGCCTGGGAGTGGCGTTTGAAGTGGTTGGCGTACTTCAACGATGTGGTGGCGATGCCCGCGGACAGACCGAATTCGGTGTCGTTGGCCATGGCCAGCGCGGCCTCGTAATCCGCTACGCGAACCACGTTGGCGACCGGGCCGAAAATCTCTTCACGGCTGATGCGCATCGCGGCTTCGCTGTCGGCAAACAGGGTTGGCGCGAGGTAGTAGCCTTCGGTATCGCAGGTCACCAGAGCGCCGCCGCTGACCAGACGTGCACCTTCGGACTGGCCGATGTCGATGTACTTCATGTCTTGTTCAAGCTGAGCCTGGGAAACCACCGGACCGATGTCGGTGCCGGTTTTCAGCGCGTGACCGACCTTGATCGACTTCATGCGCTCGGCCACCGCTTCAACGAACTTGTCGTGAATCCCGGCGGTGACGATGAAGCGGCTCGAGGCGGTGCAACGCTGGCCGGTGGAGTAGAACGCGCTCTGTACCGACAGCTCGACCGCTTGCTTGAGGTCGGCGTCGTCGAGAATGATCTGCGGGTTCTTGCCGCCCATTTCCAGCTGAACCTTGGCCTGGCGCGACACGCAGCTGACGGCGATCTGACGACCAACGCCCACGGAACCGGTGAAGCTGATGCCGTCGACTTTTGGACTCTGCACCAGCGCATCGCCCACCACTCGACCGCTGCCCATCACCAGGTTGAACACCCCGGCCGGGAAGCCTGCGCGGGAGATGATTTCGGCCAGCGCCCAAGCGCAACCCGGCACCAGGTCCGCCGGTTTCAGCACGACGCAGTTGCCGTAGGCCAGGGCCGGAGCGATTTTCCACGCCGGGATCGCGATCGGGAAATTCCATGGCGTGATCAGACCGACCACACCCAGCGCTTCGCGCGTCACTTCGACGTTCACACCCGGACGTACCGACGGCATATAGTCGCCGGACAGGCGCAGGCATTCGCCGGCGAAGAACTTGAAGATGTTGCCGGCGCGAGTGACTTCGCCGATGGCCTCAGGCAGGGTCTTGCCCTCTTCCCGGGCCAATAAAGTGCCGAGCTCTTCGCGGCGAGCGAGGATTTCGCTGCCGACTTTGTCCAGCGCATCGTGACGCGCCTGAATGCCCGAAGTCGACCACGCCGGGAACGCGGCGCGAGCGGCGTCGATGGCGGCATGGACTTGAGCCAGATCAGCCTTGGCGTATTCGCCAATGGTATCGGTCAGTTCGGACGGGTTGATGTTGGCGCAGTAATCACTGCCCGCCACCCATTCACCGTTGATGTAGTTATCGAAACGCGTTGTATCAGCCACAGGCTTTCCCCTTAAAAAGAAGTCCTCACACAAAAGGCCGCTGATTGCTCAGCGGCCTTGTTTAATCGGGTGTGTTACTGAGCACCTTGCTGGTCGATCAGCGCGGCGAGCATTTCGTACTCTTCGCCGGTCAGATCGGTCAGCGGCGCCCGCACAGGACCTGCGTCGAAGCCTGCAATTTTTGCCCCGGCCTTGACGATGCTCACCGCGTAACCCGCTTTGCGGTTACGGATGTCCAGGTACGGCAGGAAAAAGTCGTCGATGATCTTGCCAACGGTGGCGTGATCTTCGCGGGCAATGGCGTGATAGAAATCCATCGCGGTTTTCGGGATGAAGTTGAACACCGCCGAGGAGTAAACCGGTACGCCCAGGGCCTTGTAAGCCGCTGCGTAGACTTCGGCGGTCGGCAAACCGCCCAGGTAGCTGAAGCGATCACCGAGGCGACGACGAATCGACACCATCAACTCGATATCGCCCAGGCCATCCTTGTAGCCGATCAGGTTCGGGCAGCGCTCGGCCAGGCGTTCCAGCAATGGCGCGGTCAGGCGGCAGACGTTGCGGTTGTAAACCACCACGCCGATTTTCACCGATTTGCACACGGCTTCAACGTGGGCGGCAACACCGTCCTGGCTGGCTTCGGTCAGGTAGTGCGGCAACAGCAACAGGCCTTTGGCGCCCAGACGCTCAGCTTCCTGTGCGTACTCGATGGCTTGACGGGTCGAACCGCCAACGCCGGCCAGGATCGGCACGCTGGTTTCGCAGGTGTCGACGGCCGTCTTGATGATTTCCGAATATTCACTGGCCGCCAGAGAGAAGAACTCACCGGTGCCGCCCGCGGCGAACAATGCCGAGGCGCCGTATGGGGCCAGCCATTCGAGACGTTTGATGTAGCCCGCGCGATGGAAGTCGCCCTGAGCATTGAAATCGGTAACCGGGAAAGACAGCAGACCGGAAGAGAGGATGGACTTCAGTTCTTGTGGATTCATTATTCGAACACCCTGGGTAGCGACGTATGTGTGTGAGGAAACCATTCAGCTTGCGCCGAAGTTGTAGGTCATCGTACAACTTAAAAAATAACCGTCAACTGCATTTCATCGCCAACCCCAGAATTTGAGTCGGAAAGGTATTTTCTTGACGTAGGAAATTTCTCATCTATGATCCAATTAACTGTATATACATACAGTTACTTTTGATCGTACCGATGACATATCAAGGAGATAGAAATGTCAGGTCTACACACATCCCCGCAGGAAAAACCCAAGCAGGTCATTGCGAATCTGGATGACCTTTTTACCGAGCAGGGCATCGCCATCACTGGCAACGAGTCACTGTTGTTGCAACTGGGTGAGCACAACGATGCGCCCAACGCTTCGGCGGGCAAAGCCTTGAAAGGCAAGCCACAGCTGCGGTTCGAGGGAGGCGAGCACACCGCTATCGGTGACAGCACACTGCTGCGTTTCATCAAGGACGCGCCCGCTATTGCGGCTTCGCAGGTAGAACTGCATTTGCCGAATGGGTTGGCGCTGACTTACGGCCAGATCGTCGCGCTGGGCGGCGATTTTTATGGCATTCCCAATCAACCCATCAGCGAAGGCGCCACCGCTGCGGATCGAATCCAGCGCTTTACCAACGCCTTCAACTCCCTGGCGGTGCTGCCAGCCTCCAATGCCGAGGCAAAGCTGATCCTCGGCGTCATGCAGAAGGAAATCGCTGCCGTTAAACAGGCGATCAAGGACGGTAAACAACCGCACGAAGCGTACGACGCGCTCGGAGATACGTTGTCGGAAGAGTGGAATAAAATCACCGGCGGCGGCAGTTTTGTCTCGGCGCTGTTTCCGCTGGGGCGCTACCTGAAACTGGCCGCCAACAATGCCGATCACTTCGCCGAATGGGCGCTGCTGGCGTATATCGCCGGGCACACCGCAGCGGTGCAGCAAGCGGTGCAGGCCCACAACAGCGACGATGAGAAGCAGTTGGAGCGGGCCTATGCGATGAATGCTTTTGCCGATCACTACCTGACTGACCTGTTTTCCGCCGGCCACCTGCGAGTGCCACGCAAACAATTGGCAGCGGTGGTTACGCCCAACGATCTGGGTTCGTTGATCACTCGTTTCATGCACGACGAAGACAGCAAGTTCGGCCTCAATGTGCGCAACGGCAACGGCGATCAATGGCACGCGTATGGGGACAAGCGCTACTTCGACGCCATCGATAACGCCAACCGCGTCCAGGTGAATCAGGCGGTTCAGGTGTCGGCGGATGAAGTGTTTGCGGCGTACCTCAGCGGGATCGCACCGTCGCCCGGAAGTTTCGCGGCGCTGAAAAAACTGCCTGACCTGCAAGCGGTGCTGAACCCGGCGGGCAATTTCTCGCCGTTGTTCAAGGTCGAGGGTAACAAGGTGCTGCGGCGCAAGGACGTGAACAACCTCAACGACACCGCCACGGTGGACGGCTGGTGGGGCTGGAGCACTTACCTGCTGCTTAAGGACTATAAACCCACTGGCAACGTTGCCTGATAAGGAGATCAAAAATGACTATCAAATTGAAACTGGAATTGGCTTCGGGGCAATCGCTGAAGGGTGCGCCGCTGGAGTTGTTGGCCAAGGGGGTGCCGCTTGCTCGGGGGGTTGTGGATGAGCATGGGAATGTAGCGTTCGATGCCAAACCGGGGGTCGCTGAATTCGCCGTGAGGGTAGATCGTTCAATTCTCAGGACTGGCTAACTCCCCACCTGATCGTTCCTACGCTCTGCGTGGGAACGATCCTTACCCCCGCTGAGCCTCAGCCTCTTCATGCGCATGGCGCAGCCGCTCCCGGCTATTGGTCAGGTGCAAGCGCATGGCCGCCCGGGCCGCATCGGAATCCTGGCGCGCAATCGCATCATAAATCTCTTCGTGCTCACGGCTCAGGCGATTCATGTAGTGCTGCTGATCGTCATGGGCCAGGCGCGCGGAGTTGAGGCGTGTACGCGGAATGATGCTGGTGCCCAGGTGGGTCATGATGTCGGTGAAATAGCGATTGCCCGTCGCCAGGGCGATTTGCAGGTGGAACTGGAAGTCGGACGCCACGGCATCGCTGGCATGGGAGACACTTTCATTCAACGCGTCCAGCGCTGCTCGCATCAACGCCAGCTGTTCGGGGCTGCGGCGTTGCGCGGCAAGGCCGGCGGATTCCACTTCGAGGCTGATGCGCAATTCCAGAATCGCCAGCACATCGCGCAACGTCACCACGGTGGCCGGGTCGATACGGAAACCGCTCGGGCTTGGGGTATCCAGCACGAAGGTGCCGATGCCGTGGCGGGTTTCTACTTGCCCTGCGGCCTGCAGACGCGAAATCGCTTCGCGCACCACGGTGCGACTGACGCCATGGGCATCCATGATCGCCGACTCGGTGGGCAACTTGTCGCCACGTTTGAGGTGACCGTCGCGGATCTGCTCGGACAGCACCGTTACCAGTTCCTGAGCGAGGCTGCGGCGCTTGCGAGGGAGGCGTGGTGCGTCGATCGGGTTTTCCATGGTGAACGTCTTTCTCGAAAGTTGCGGCTGAAACCGCATCATAGCTCAACGCGGTTGTACGATCACCACCGACCCTGTAGAGACGGCGGTGTTTATGCGGTCACGGTTTGATCCACCAGATGCCCATTTTCAATGCGCACATGCCGTGGATGGAACCGCTTCAGGCTGCTGCGATGCCCGACGCTGACAATGCTCAATCCCGGAATTTCATCGATCAAGACCTGATACAGCGATGCCTCGTCCTCCTCGTCCATCGCCGAGGTCGCTTCGTCCATATACAGCCATTGCGGTGCATACAGCAGCGCACGGGCAAAGGCCAGACGCTGTTGCTCACCCGGCGACAGCATGCGCTGCCAGTGATTCGCTTCATCAAGACGCGACACCAGATGCGGTAAACGGCAGGTTTCCAGCACATGAACGTAGCGCTCGTGCGGATACGTATCGCCAGGCTGTGGATAACTCAGCGCTTCACGCAACGTGCCAATCGGCAAATAAGGCTTTTGCGGCAGGAACAGATACGGTGCCGTCGGCAGGCGAATGCTGCCATGACCTGCCGGCCACAAATGCCCCATTGCCCGCAGCAAGGTCGACTTGCCGCTGCCGGAACGCCCGCTGAGCATGACGCGCTCGCCCTCCTCCACGGTCATGTCGGCGTTGGTCAGCAGGTGACGACCATCCGCCAGGTCGAGGCCAAGGTTATGCACCTTCAACGCCGAGCCATGGTTTTGCACATCAATCGCCGGCGCACGCTCTTCGTTGTCGGTCATGGCCTGACGGAAACTCAGCAGACGATCACAGGTGGCGCGCCATTCGGCAAGGTCCTGGTACGCCGTGATGAACCAACTGAAGTTATCCTGGACGTTAGCGAACGCCGAGTTGATTTGCATCAGCTCACCCAGCTGGATCTTGCCAGTGAAGTAACGCGGCGCGGCGACCATGAACGGAAAAATGACTGCGATCTGCTCATAACCGGAAGTAAAGAAGGTCAGGCGCTTGGACACTTTCATGATGTCCCAGTAGTTGTGCCAGACCCTCCCGAAACGGCTGCTCAAGCGGCGGTTCTCATTTGGCTCGCCGTTGTACAGCGCAATGCTTTCGGCATTCTCGCGAACCCGCACCATGGAGAAACGCAGGTCGGCTTCGAAGCGTTGCTGGTTGTTGTTGAGGCCGATCAGGCGACGGCCAATCAAATGCGTCAGCCAACTGGCGACGGCGGCGTAAACCAGCGCGCACCAGAACATGTAGCCGGGAATCGTGAAACCAAACACTTCGATACTGCCCGACACGCCCCACAGAATGATCGAGAACGATACGAGGCTGACGATGTTGCGAATCAACCCGAGCCCCAGGCCCAACGTGTTGCTGGTGAATTTATTGAGGTCTTCGGAAATCCGCTGGTCCGGGTTATCGGTGTATCCGCCCTGCTCCAACTGGTAGTAATTCTTGTGGCTGAGCCAACGGGCAAAATGCTTCTCGGTGAGCCAGGCCCGCCAGCGAATCGTCAGCATCTGCGTCAGATAGAGCCGATACACCGCGCCAAGGATCGCCACCGCCGCGATGCCGCAGAAATACACAATCAACTGCCAGAAGGCCGCTTCGTCCTTTTTCTGCAGGGCGTTGTAGAAGTCCTTGTACCAACTGTTGATCCACACCGAAATCGCCACACTGAACAGCGACAGCGCGATCACGGCGATCAGCAACGTCCAGGCCTTGCCCTTCTCTTCGCTGCGCCAGTAAGGGGTGGTCATGGCCCAGACTTTGCGAAAAAACTGCCCGCGCACAGCATCATTGACCGCGCAATATTCAGCGTTCTGATTCATGGATAAGGCTCGATAAAGAAAAGAACACACACGAACCGATCATAGATGATCGGTTCGGGTTATCGCGAGGGTTGGCGATAATCGTTCAGCGCCTGTTCAGCGACGGACCGGACGCTTCTGCAGTTTGCGCTGCAGCGTACGGCGGTGCATGCCCAAGGCGCGGGCAGTGGCGGAGATGTTGCCTTCGTGTTCGGTCAGCACGCGCTGGATGTGCTCCCACTGCAGGCGATCCACCGACATCGGGTTTTCCGGCACCAGCGTGTCGAGGTCGGCGTGCTCGGAAAGCAGCGCGGCCAACACGTCATCGGCGTCCGCCGGTTTGCACAGGTAATTGCAGGCGCCGCGCTTGATCGCCTCGACAGCGGTGGCAATGCTCGAGTAACCGGTGAGGATCACTACGCGCATTTCCGGGTCCAGCTCAAGTAGCTTGGGCAACAGCACCAGGCCGGAATCGCCGTCCATTTTCAGGTCCAGCGCGGCGTAGTCCGGCAGGTCGGCCTGAGCGATGGTCAGGCCTTCTTCGGCGGAACCGGCGGTGCTGACGCGAAAGCCGCGGCGGGACATGGCACGGGCCATCACCCGGGTAAAAGTTGCGTCGTCGTCTACCAGCAGCAAATGCGGCAGTTCTTCGCCTTCGCCTTCGACTTGGATCTCGTCACTCATGTTCGTCTCCTCGGGCGACACGGGGCAGGCGCAGCTCGGTGAGCGTGCCGCCTTCCTCATGACTGTAGAGTTTCACTGAGCCGCCGGCGCGTGTCACGCTGGCCTTGCTCAAAAACAGGCCCAGGCCGAAACCTTTGCCCTTGGTGGTAAAAAACGGTTTGCCAATCTGCTCGGCGATGGCCAGCGGCACACCGGCGCCGTGGTCGCGGATGCTGATGGTCAGGTCGTCGGCATTCCAGTCCAGCGTCACTTGCAGCCCTTCGGGGCAAGCGTCGGCGGCGTTGTTAAGCAAATTCAGCAGTGCCTGGGTCAGGTCCGGCGGCGGCGCCATGCGCGGAACGGTGCCTTGACCCAAGCGCTGGAAGCGATAACTGGCTTCCGGACGCATCAGGTGCCAGCGGTTCAGCGCTTCGTCGAGCCAATCGGTGACGTCCTGCATCTCCACTGCCAAGCGGCGATTGGCCTCGGCAGCCCGCACCAGTTGCTGCAACGTTTGTTTGCAGAGCTTGACCTGATCCTGCAACACACTCAGATCGTCCTGCAGCATTGGATCGTTATGATCCTGTTGCATTTCCTTGAGCAGCACGCTCATGGTCGCCAACGGAGTGCCCAATTCATGGGCAGCGCCGGCGGCCTGGGTGGCGACGGCGAGCAATTGCTGATCACGCAAACCTTCTTCACGGCGGATCGCCCGCAACTCTTCCTGACGGCGCAGCTCTTCGGCCATTCGCGCGGCGAAGAACGTGATGACTGCCGCAGCCAGGGCGAAACTCAGCCACATCCCGTAAACCTGAAGGTTTTCCCGAGCGATAGGGAAGGTTTGCAACGGATAGAAGCGCGCCAGCAGCAGGGTGTACATCGTCAACGCGATACCGGACAGAATCACCGAATAACGCCATGGCAAAGTCACGGCGGCGATGGTCAGCGGCACCAGGTAATAAGAGACGAAGGGGTTGGTCGAGCCGCCGGAGAAATACAGCAAGGCACTGTGGATAAACAGGTCGCAGGCCAGTTGCACGGCGTATTCGAGCTCGGTAACCGGCCATGTGGTGCGCAGGCGAATGGCCGTGAACGCGCACAGCAACATCGAGCAACCGAGGGTCGCGGCCAGTTGAAACCAAGGCAGCGGCAGCAAGTCCAGCCAGTAGGCCAGGCCCACGGAACCGGCCTGAGCGGCCAACACCAACGTGCGGATGAACGTCAGCCGCCAAAGATTCTGGCGAGTCGCGGAAGTGATTTGAACGGGGGCGAGCATGAGCTCTCCTGATGAGCGCTCCAGGCGGATCGCACGGAGTATAACCAAGCACGGGGGCTGGCAGGCAAAAGTGCGGCAAACGGCCACAGGCCTTCAGCCCACACAAAGCTCTTGTAGCCGCTGCCGAAGGCTGCGTTCGAGCGCGAAGCGCTCGTAAACCTGAGACCTCATTCCTTCAGGTAAAACGCGTCAGCCCAATGGCGACCGCTTCGCGCTCGAACGCAGCCTTCGGCAGCTGCTACAGGGTCGCGTCGATCTGTATAGAAGTTGTAACTGTGCGAACCGGATCATAAAAGCTAGAGTCTGATGGTTTCACGCAGGCTCGGACATTACCCCTGCGCATCGCCCAAGGAGCTTTCATGCACACATTCCGCCGCAGCGCCGCCCTCCTCGCCCTTAGCGTTGGCACTATCGCCAGCCTCCCGGCCCTGGCCGCCGACGAACTTCATTACAACCAGATCGCCCTGCGCGCCGAAGTCAGTCAGGAAGTCGCCCGCGACCTGATGATCGTGACCCTCTACACCGAAGAACAAAACACCGACCCGGCGAAACTCGCCGCCGACGTCAGCACCACCATGAACAAAGCGCTGGCCCAGGCCAAAGAAGTCAAAGGCATCACCCTGCGCCAAGGCAGCCGCAACAGCTACCCGATCTACGACACCAAGGGCCAGAAAATCACCGGCTGGCGCGAACGCGCCGAACTGCGCCTGGAAAGCTCTGACTTCGCCGCGCTGTCGAAACTGACCGGCGAACTGCTCACCGACCTGAAGATGGGCGGGATGGACTTCGCCATCGCCACACCAACCCGCAAGGCCAGCGAAGACGCGCTGCTTAAAGAAGCCGTGTCTGCCTTCAAGGCCCGCGCTCAACTGGCGACCGACGCCTTGGGCGGCAAGGGTTACAAAATCGTTAACCTGAACTTGAACAGCAACGGTTATCCACAGCCGTACATGCGTGGGCCGATGATGATGAAAGCGGCGAGCATGGATTCGGCGCCGGTCACGCCTGAGGTTGAGGCGGGCACCAGCCAGGTCAGCATGACGGCGGATGGGGCGATTGAAGTGTTGATGCAGTGATTAGGTAAGGGCTGAATAAAAAACCGGCGATCAGTGAATGATCGCCGGTTTTTTTGTGCCAGAAGAATCTGGTTGTAACAGTCATGCTTTGTGGTGAAAGCACGGCCGCCATCGCAGGCAAGCCAGCGCCATGTAATGCAGCCGTGCATCAATTTGTACCAACAGGCACAACAAATCCTTAAGCAACATGTACCTATCACACCGATTGCGAACTCGACGGTGTTCCAGCCGCTGCGCAGGAAAGTCACCGACTTCAAGATCAGCCCGTTCGGTCTCACACCCTTCTATGGTGTGGGTAAAAATAAGTAACACCTCGCTCCAACCGGGTGCGCCAAGCGCCCCGGCCGCCCTCTGTCGGTGCGCAATTTGCACCGGAAAAAACCTGCGCAAACGGTCAAATGCACCTGAATTTATACATATGCGACATTAAGGTACGTTCGTACCACTGTTTAAGACTTGTGGCCGCTCTGGATCTTGCAATGGGTATGGCCCCTGCATAAGTATCGGCAGGCACGACTCACGAGGTCGTCCTCTAATTCCAAAAATGACAACAAATCATGAGGCCACCATGCTTAAACACGCGGTCATTCCGTTTTTAGTCGGCGCAAGTTTGTTAGCTAGCGCACCTTTCGCCCAAGCGGCGACTAACCTGGTGTTTTGCTCCGAAGGGAGCCCGGCCGGTTTTGATCCTGGTCAGTACACCACCGGAACCGACTTCGACGCCTCTGCAGAAACCATGTTCAACCGTTTGACTCAGTTCGAACGTGGCGGCACCGCTGTCATTCCCGGTCTGGCGACCAAATGGGACATCTCCGATGACGGCCTGACTTACACCTTCCACCTGCGTGAAGGCGTCAAGTTCCACACCACCCCGTACTTCAAGCCGACTCGTGAGTTCAACGCCGACGACGTGCTGTTCACCTTTAATCGCATGATTAACAAGGATGATCCGTTCCGCAAAGCGTACCCGACCGAATTCCCGTACTTCACCGACATGGGGATGGACACCAACATCACCAAGATCGATAAAGTCGACGACCACACCGTCAAGTTCACCCTCAAAGAAGTTGATGCCGCGTTCATCCAGAACATGGCCATGAGTTTCGCCTCGGTCCAGTCCGCCGAGTACGCTGCCCAGCTGCTCAAGGAAGGCAAAGCCGCCGACATCAACCAGAAACCTGTCGGTACTGGCCCGTTTGTGTTCAAGAGCTACCAGAAAGACTCCAACATCCGCTACACCGGGAACAAGGACTACTGGAAGCCTGAAGACGTCAAGATCGACAACCTGATCTTCGCCATCACCACCGACCCGTCGGTACGTATTCAGAAGCTGAAGAAGAACGAGTGCCAGATCACTCTGTTCCCACGTCCGGCCGACCTGAAGGCGCTGAAGGAAGACAAAACCCTGAAAATGCCGGACCAGGCCGGTTTCAACCTGGGCTACATCGCCTACAACGTGATGGACAAGGTCAAGGGCAGCAATGAGCCAAACCCGTTGGCCAACCTGAAAGTTCGCCAGGCGCTGGACATGGCGGTGAATAAACCGCAGATCATTGATTCCGTTTATCAGGGCGCCGGCCAACTGGCTGTTAACGCCATGCCGCCGACCCAGTGGTCCTACGACACCACCATCAAAGACGCCAAATACGATCCTGAGAAAGCTAAAGAGCTGCTCAAGGAAGCCGGCGTTAAACCAGGTACCGAAATCGTTCTGTGGGCGATGCCGGTGCAGCGTCCATACAACCCGAACGCCAAGCTGATGGCAGAAATGCTGCAGTCCGATTGGTCCAAGATCGGTCTCAATGTCAAGATCCAGAGCTACGAATGGGGCGAGTACATCAAGCGCTCCAAAGGCGGCGAGAACCAGGCGATGATCATCGGCTGGAGCGGCGACAATGGTGATCCGGACAACTGGCTCAACGTGTTGTTTGGTTGCGACTCGCTGAGCGGCAACAACTTCTCCAAGTGGTGCGACAAGAAGTTTGACGGCATCGTGAAAGAAGCCAAGCGCACAACCGACCAGGCAAAGCGCACCGAACTGTACAAACAGGCGCAACACGTCCTCAAGGACGCCGTTCCAATGACACCTATCGCTCACTCGACGGTGTACCAACCCATGCGCGACAACGTGCAGGACTTCAAGATCAGCCCGTTTGGCTTGAACTCCTTCTACGGCGTCAGCGTCAGCAAATAAGGTTTTGCATCGGCGACGTTTTTGACGTCGCCGATGCTTTATCTGCCGAGAAAGTAGGAAACAACCTACATCCATTTCCGCTGAGTATTACGGCAGCGGTGTCGGACGCGTTGACCTTTCCTACAAGTCTTTAGGACTTTACGCATTTACTGCCAGACCCATCGCTCATACCGTCGGGATCTGACCAGTGCAGGCGTGGGCTCTCGGTTATTGCTGCACTTCATGGTTTGGGATCAGTGAGGCCTCCACGTCTCTGGACGGGACGGCTCATTGTTAAAACACTAAGAATAAAGAGCGAGCGTCATGCGACATACCTTGGTTTTATCCGCATTGCTGGGCACCGGTCTATTGGCCGCCACTTCCATTAGCCAGGCCGCCAATAACAGCCTGGTGTTCTGCTCCGAAGGCAGCCCCGCTGGCTTCGACACTGCGCAGTACACGACCGCGACCGATAATGACGCCGCCGAGCCGTTGTACAACCGACTGGCAGAGTTCGAAAAAGGCGCCACCAACGTCGTACCAGGCCTGGCCACTCGCTGGGATATTTCCGAGGACGGCCTCAAGTACACTTTTCACCTACGCGAAGGGGTGAAATTTCACACGACCAAATACTTCACACCGACCCGTGATTTCAACGCCGATGACGTGCTGTTCACGTTCAATCGCATGCTTGATCCACAGCAACCTTTCCGTAAGGCTTATCCGACCGAGTTCCCGTATTTCAACGGGATGAGCCTGAACAAGAACATCGCCAAGGTCGAGAAGACCGGGCCGCTGACCGTGGTCATGACGCTCAATAGCGTGGACGCCGCGTTCATCCAGAACATCGCCATGAGCTTCGCCGCCATCCTGTCCGCCGAATACGCCGACCAATTGCTGGCTGAAGGCAAACCGAGTGATATCAACCAGAAGCCGATCGGCACCGGGCCGTTCGTGTTCAAGAGCTACCAGAAAGATTCCAACATCCGTTACACCGGCAACAAGCAGTACTGGGACCCGAGCCGGGTCAAGCTCGATAACCTGATCTTCGCCATCAACACCGATGCCTCGGTGCGCGTGCAGAAGCTCAGGGCCAACGAGTGCCAGATCACCCTGCACCCACGCCCTGCCGACGTGACCGCGCTGAAGAACGACCCGACACTCAAGCTCATCGAGAAGCCCGGTTTCAACCTCGGCTACATCGCCTACAACGTGCGCCACAAGCCTTTTGACCAGCTCGAAGTGCGCCAGGCGCTGGACATGGCGGTGAACAAACAAGGCATTCTCAACGCCGTTTACCAAGGTGCAGGTCAACTGGCGGTCAACGCCATGCCACCGACCCAATGGTCTTACGACGAGACCATTAAAGACGCCGCCTACAACCCGGAAAAAGCCAAGGAACTGCTCAAGACTGCCGGCGTGAAGGAAGGCACTGAAATTACCCTCTGGGCCATGCCGGTCCAACGTCCCTACAACCCGAATGCCAAGTTGATGGCCGAGATGCTTCAGGCTGACTGGGCGAAGATCGGCCTCAAGGTCAAGATCGTCAGCTACGAATGGGGCGAGTACATCAAGCGCACCAAGAATGGCGAACACGACATCAGCCTGATTGGCTGGACCGGTGACAACGGGGACCCGGACAACTGGCTCGGCACGCTGTACAGCTGCGACGCCATTGGCGGCAACAACTACTCCATGTGGTGTGATCCGGCTTACGACAAGCTGATCAAGCAGGCCAAGGTCGTCACCGACCGCGACCAGCGCACCGTGCTTTACAAACAAGCGCAGCAGTACCTCAAGCAGCAGGTGCCCATGACGCCCGTCGCCCACTCGACGGTTAACCAGCCGTTGAGCGCCAAAATCGAAGGATTCAAGGTGAGTCCTTTCGGTCGTAACGTGTTCTCGGGCGTCAGCATAGAAAAGTAACCGATTAGCCAGAAACGCTGGGGGCGCAATACGCCCTCACGCAAGCGTATGGCCGTCATTCGTTGACCAGGACAAAGCAAACGTTTGCGATGCCTTGAATGAGTTCAAAACCAGATAGCCGATCACCAAAAAAGACCGGCAAAAAAAAATAGAAAGGAGCGTCACCCATGAAACTGAGCAGCACCGCGTTATTGGCCTTGGCCATCAGCAGCGTAACCGCCTCGGCGTACGCAGAAACTCAGAGCCAGGCGTTCACCCCGGTTACCGTGAAAGAGAAAAGTGCTCAGAGTGAAGCCACCGGCTTTGTCGAAGGCCAGTCGATCACTGGTTCCACACGCAACTGGTATGCGAATGAGCAACTGAAACGTGGCGCCCATTTCAAGTACAACAAGAGTGGTGTACCGACCGACACGGATCGTCGTATCAACTGGGTCCAGGGCACCATCATCAAGTACAACTCGGGCTTCACCGAGGGTACTGTCGGCTTCAGCACTGAAGTCGCGGCTTACAACGCCATCGCCCTGGACCGTGACCGCAAAGACCTTGCCTCCGCCAATGGTGGCGCACCACTGAACGGCGTTCCTGGTCTTGGCAACAACCGTACCTTGACCAAAGACGGCGGTGACGCCCAGGGTCAGTGGAGCAAACTGGGCCTGGCCAACGTCAAGGCGCGTTTCTCCAACACCACCCTGACCGCCGGGCGTCAGAACTTCAGCAGCCCACAGGTAGACGTCATCGGTAACCGTCCTCTGCCTTCGAGCTTCCAGGGTGTCACCCTGCACAGCGAAGAATTGGAGAACCTGTCGTTCGACCTCGGCACCTTCGATCGCAACTCACCGCGGACCGAAGAAAGCCAGCGTAAATTCCGCTCCGAATACGCCGACACCGTCATAGAAGCCGATCACGTGAACACCGCTGGTATCACTTACCAGCCGTTCGCGAGCCTGACCACCAGCCTGTGGGGCACCCAGGCCGAAGACTTGTGGAACCAGTACTATTTCGGCGCCAGCCACGTATTGGGCGACAGCTCGGTACTGAGCCTGACGACCGGCCTGAACTACTACAAGACCGTCGACGAAGGCAAAAAGCTGTTGGGCGAAATCGACAACGACACCTACTCGCTGTCGCTCGGCCTGACTCACCAGGCCCACAGCCTGACATTCTCGTACCAGGAAGTGAACGGTAACGAGTACTTCGACTACCTGCACGAAACCAACGGCATCTACCTGGCCAACTCCCTGCTGTCGGACTTCAACGGCCCGAACGAGAAGTCCTTCCAGATCGCCTACGGCCTCAACATGGCTGAATACGGCGTACCCGGTCTGAAGTTCAACATCTACCAGGCTCGCGGCTGGGGCATTGACGGTACTCACTACACCGGTACCGCCTACGACGTTCGCAACATGGACGGCGAAAACCACTATGAATACGGCATTGGTACTGCGTACGCCGTGCAGAGCGGCCCGCTTAAAGCGACCACCGTCCGCGCGACCTACACCACTCACCGCGCCAGCGATAACCAGGCTGACGGCAGCATCAACGAGTTCCGTCTCGTGACCACCATCCCGTTCAAGATTTTGTAAAACACTGCCCGACGGCTGACTCATGACGAGTCGGCCGTTCGGTTTTTTATCTTCAACCGATTGCAGAGGGTTCTTTGATGAAAATGCTTCCCCTACGTGCGGCCATCGCTGCCGCGTTGCTGAGTGTCGCTGTTGGCGTCTCGGCCAAACCCCTGGTGGTTTGCACCGAAGCCAGTCCGGAAGGTTTCGACACCGCCCTGTACACGACTGCAGTCACCGCTGACGCCGCGGCTGAAACCATCTTCAATCGCCTGGCGGATTTCAAGCCCGGCACCACGGAAGTGATTTCGGCACTGGCCGAGTCCTGGGATATCAGCGAGGACGGTCTGACCTACACGTTCCACCTGCGCAAAGGCGTCAAGTTTCACACCACCGAATATTTCAAGCCGACCCGCGACATGAATGCCGACGACGTACTTTGGAGCTTCCAGCGGCAGCTGGACCCAAATCACCCTTGGCACAAACAATCGAGCGTAGGCTTCCCGTACTTTGAAAGCATGGGTTTCAAAGAGCTGCTTAAAAGCGTCGAGAAGGTTGACGACAACACCGTCAAATTCACTCTGACCCGTCGCGAAGCGCCTTTCCTGGCCGACATCGCCATGGCGTTCGCATCGATCTACTCCGCCGAGTACGCCGATCAACTGCTCAAGGCCGACAAAATGGGCGACCTGAACAACAAACCGGTCGGCACCGGCCCGTTTGTGTTCCAGCGCTACAACAAGGACGCACAGGTTCGCTTCAAGGCCAACCCAGACTACTTCCGCGGCAAGCCACCGGCTGACGCGCTGATCCTGGCCATCGCCACTGACAACAACGTGCGCCTGCAAAAGCTCAAGGCCAACGAGTGCCAAATTGCGCTGTATCCGAAACCGGATGACATCCCGAGCATCAAGAAAGACGCCAAACTGAGTGTCGATGAACTGAACGCGATGACCGTTTCGTACATCGCGATGAACACTTCGCACAAGTACATGAGTGATGTGCGCGTACGTAAAGCCATCGACATCGCCTTCGACAAGGCCGCGTACGTCAACGCGCTGTTCGGCAAAGGCAATGCGACCGTGGCGGTCAATCCGTACCCGGACACCCTGCTGGGCTACAACCACGACCTGAAGAATCCGCCACGGGATCTGGACAAGGCTCGCGCCCTGCTCAAGGAAGCCGGCGTGCCGGAAGGCACTACGTTTACCCTGTTCACCCGTAACGGCGGCGGTCCAACCAACCCGAACCCGATGCTCGGCGCGCAGATGATGCAGGCTGACCTGGCGAAGGTCGGGATCACGGTCGACATTCGCGTCATGGAATGGGGCGAAATGCTCAAACGCGCGAAAAACGGCGAGCACGACATGGTGTCTGCCGGATGGGCGGGCGATAACGG
The DNA here is from genome assembly GCF_054898115.1 of Pseudomonas sp. MDT1-16. Lineage (NCBI taxonomy): Bacteria > Pseudomonadati > Pseudomonadota > Gammaproteobacteria > Pseudomonadales > Pseudomonadaceae > Pseudomonas > Pseudomonas sp. MDT1-16. Next base: position 1,200,916 of record NZ_CM142717.1, on the reverse strand, counting down.
CGATCCGGATAACTTCCTGACGCCTATGCTCAGTTGCGAAGCCGCCAAAAACGGCGAAAACTACGCGCGCTGGTGCAATGAGAAGTTCCAGGCGCTGATCGATGAAGCCCGGGCTAAAGTGAACCCGGCGGAACGCGCAGCGCTCTATGAGCAAGCCCAGGAAGTTTTCAATCAGGACCAGCCATGGATCAGCATGGCGCACACCCGTATGTTCACCGCAATGCGCAACAACGTAGAGGGCTATCACATTAGCCCGCTCACCACTAATAACTTCGCCACCACCCAGGTGAAGTAGATAAGAAACTACCGGCATTCCTGACCCAGGAATGCCGGGCACGCCTAACCGGCTGATGAGGTACACCACAAGATGTTTAGTTTTATTGCCCGCCGATTGGGGTTATTGATCCCCACATTCTTCGGCATCACCTTGCTGACTTTCGCACTGATTCGCATGATTCCTGGCGACCCCGTGGAAGTGATGATGGGCGAACGTCGCGTCGACCCCGAAATGCATGCTCAGGCAATGGAACGCCTAGGTCTGAACAAACCCCTGTATGCCCAATACCTGGATTACGTTGGCAAATTGGCCCACGGCGATCTCGGCGAATCCCTGCGTACCCGTGAAAGTGTCTGGACGGAATTCACCTCTCTATTCCCCGCGACCCTGGAACTGTCCATGGCCGCTCTGTTGTTCGCCGGCATCCTGGGCCTTCTGGCCGGGGTGATCGCGGCACTCAAGCGAGGATCCCTGTTCGACCACGGGGTGATGGGCATCTCCCTGGCGGGATATTCGATGCCGATCTTCTGGTGGGGCCTGATCCTGATCATGTTCTTCTCGGTGTCGCTGGGCTGGACGCCGGTGTCCGGGCGGATCGACCTGCTCTATGACATCGAGCCGCGGACCGGCTTCATGCTCATCGACACGCTGCTGGCCGATGACGTCGGTGCGTTCTTCGATGCGCTGCACCACCTGATCCTGCCGGCCATTGTGCTTGGCACCATCCCGCTGGCGGTGATCGCGCGGATGACCCGCTCTTCGATGCTCGAAGTGCTGCGTGAAGACTACATCCGTACCGCCCGCGCCAAAGGCCTGTCGCCGTCGCGCGTGGTGTTCGTTCACGGTCTGCGTAACGCGCTGATTCCGGTACTGACCGTGGTCGGCCTGCAAGTCGGCACATTGCTGGCCGGTGCGGTCCTGACCGAAACCATCTTCTCCTGGCCCGGCATCGGCAAATGGCTGATCGAAGCCATTGGCGCACGGGATTATCCCGTGGTGCAGAACGGCATCCTGCTAATCGCCTGCCTGGTGATTCTGGTCAACTTCGTGGTGGACATCCTCTACGGCTTTGCCAACCCACGCATTCGTCACCAGCGCTGAGATCATCATGACCATGACCACTTCAATTCCATCGGTAGCAGTCGATCAAAGCCTGCTGTACCCGTCCCCCTACAAAGAGTTCTGGCAAGCGTTCTCCAAGAACAAAGGCGCCGTCGCCGGCCTGATGTTCATGCTGCTAGTGATTTTCTGCGCACTGTTCGCCCCTTGGGTGGCACCGCATAACCCGAGCGAGCAGTACCGCGACTTCCTGCTGACCCCGCCGTCCTGGCTGGAAGGTGGGCAAATCCAGTTCCTGCTCGGCACCGATGAACTGGGTCGCGACCTGCTGTCGCGTCTGATCCACGGTTCGCGCCTGTCCCTGCTGATCGGCTTGTCGTCGGTGGTGATGTCGCTGATTCCGGGCATCCTGTTGGGTCTGTTCGCCGGGTTCTACCCGCGCCTGCTGGGCCCGACCATCATGCGTCTGATGGACATCATGCTGGCCCTGCCGTCCCTGCTGCTGGCGGTGGCGATTGTCGCCATCCTCGGCCCTGGCCTGATCAACACCATTATTGCCATCGCCGTGGTGTCCCTGCCGTCCTATGTTCGTCTGACCCGCGCTGCGGTGATGGGCGAGCTGAACCGCGACTACGTGACCGCTGCGCGCCTGGCCGGCGCCACGCTGCCGCGCCTGATGTTCATCACCGTGCTACCTAACTGCATGGCACCGCTGATCGTTCAGGCGACCTTGAGCTTCTCCTCGGCGATTCTCGATGCCGCGGCACTGGGCTTCCTCGGCCTTGGCGTGCAACCGCCAACCCCTGAGTGGGGCACCATGCTGGCTTCGGCTCGCGACTACATCGAACGCGCCTGGTGGGTCGTCAGTCTGCCTGGTTTGACCATTTTGCTCAGCGTGCTGGCAATCAACTTGATGGGCGACGGCCTGCGCGATGCGCTGGACCCGAAACTCAAGAATGCCGCCTGAGGAGATTCAAATGTCACTGTTAGAAATCAAGAATCTCAACGTTCGCTTCGGCGACAAGAACGCCGTTCCGGTGGTCGACGGTCTCGACATTACCGTGGACAAGGGCGAAGTTCTGGCCATCGTTGGCGAATCGGGTTCCGGCAAGTCCGTGACCATGATGGCGCTGATGGGCCTGATCGAACATCCGGGGATCGTCACCGCCGACGCGCTGAATTTCGACGGCAAGGACATGCTCAAGCTCAGCAACCGTCAGCGTCGCAAAATCGTCGGCAAAGACCTGGCCATGGTCTTCCAGGACCCGATGACCGCGCTGAACCCCAGCTACACCGTCGGTTTCCAGATCGAAGAAGTGCTGCGCCTGCACCTGAAAATGTCTGGCAAGCAAGCCCGCGCACGCGCCATCGAACTGCTGGAAAAAGTAGAAATCCCGGGCGCCGCCAGCCGTATGGATGCTTATCCGCATCAACTGTCCGGCGGTATGAGCCAGCGTGTTGCGATCGCCATGGCGATTGCCGGCGAACCGAAACTGCTGATCGCCGACGAACCGACCACCGCACTGGACGTCACGATTCAGGCGCAAATCATGGACCTGCTGTTGGCGCTGCAGAAAGAGCAGAACATGGGCCTGGTGCTGATCACTCACGACCTCGCGGTCGTGGCCGAAACCGCTCAGCGTGTGTGCGTGATGTACGCCGGCCAAGCGGTCGAAGTCGGTCAGGTTCCTCAGCTGTTCGACATTCCGGCGCACCCGTACAGCGAAGCGCTGCTCAAGGCGATTCCGGAACACAGCCTGGGCGCCACGCGCCTGGCGACGCTGCCGGGCATCGTTCCCGGTCGTTATGACCGTCCGCAGGGTTGCCTGCTGTCGCCGCGGTGCCCGTATGTGCAGAATTCCTGCCGTCAGCAACGTCCAACCCTTGACCCGAAAAGCAACAGCCTCGCCCGCTGCTTCTACCCGCTGAATCAGGAGGTGGCGTAATGGCCGTCGTACTTACCGCCCGCGACCTGACCCGTCACTACGAAGTGTCCCGTGGCCTGTTCAAGGGCCATGCGACCGTGCGCGCCTTGAACGGTGTGTCGTTCGAACTGGAAGCCGGCAAAACCCTCGCTGTCGTCGGCGAATCGGGCTGCGGTAAATCCACCCTGGCCCGTGCCCTGACGCTGATCGAAGAGCCGTCCTCCGGTTCCTTGAAAATCGCAGGGCAGGAAGTCACCGGCGCGAACAAGGCTGAACGCAAGCAGCTGCGCAAAGACGTGCAGATGGTGTTCCAGAGCCCTTACGCGTCGTTGAACCCACGGCAAAAAGTCGGTGATCAGCTCGGCGAGCCGCTGCTGATCAACACCAACCTGTCGGCTTCCGAACGTCGCGAGAAAGTTCAGGCAATGATGAAGCAGGTGGGCTTGCGTCCTGAGCACTACCAGCGTTATCCGCACATGTTCTCCGGCGGTCAGCGCCAGCGGATCGCCCTGGCCCGCGCGATGATGTTGCAGCCTAAAGTGCTGGTCGCGGATGAACCGACTTCGGCGCTGGACGTGTCCATTCAGGCACAGGTGCTGAACCTGTTCATGGACTTGCAGCAAGAGTTCAACACCGCTTACGTGTTCATCTCCCATAACCTGGCGGTGGTGCAACACGTCGCCGATGACGTGATGGTGATGTACCTCGGTCGCCCTGTGGAAATGGGTCCGAAGAACGACATCTACGAGCGTCCGCTGCACCCGTACACCCAGGCGTTGCTGTCGGCCACCCCGACCATTCACCCGGACCCGAACAAGCCGAAAATCAAAATCGTCGGCGAATTGCCCAACCCGCTGAACCCGCCATCCGGCTGCGCGTTCCACAAGCGCTGCCCGTACGCGACCGAGCGCTGCAGCACCGAAGAGCCGGCCCTGCGCCTGCTCGACAGCCGCCAGGTGGCTTGCCACTACGCCGAGCAATTCCTCGACGGCGCGGCATAAAAAAACGCGCCCCGATCACCGGGGCGCGCTTTTGATGAGTTGAAAAAAACCCTACATTTGGATTGTGCATCAGTCCGGCAGAAGGGGTTTTTTGTCTGTCATTTAAGCCCCTTCATCCTCGTCGGTGTCCGGTTCGTCGGTGGTCGAGTCGTCATCGTCCGCGCTACCACCCTGCCCCTGATCGCCCGGTTCCGATTCGGATTTTGCAATCATCAAGGCAGTGTGTGTCACCGGCCCGCTCGAGGCCTGCTCACCATGGTCCGGGCATTCCGCCCACGCCGCCGACATGCCAACGGACAGCATCACCAAAACCTTAAACAACAGCCCAATGCGTTGAACAATGCTCATAGCCGATTCCATCCTTCATAAGTGAGGCGTGGGTGCCTGTCTGGCGCTGAATGAAATTTAGTTCCGATCAGCGCGGTTCTCCAGATAGGACGCTAACGAATGGACGGAATGCCGTTGGCGGGGAGATTGGTTTTAAATAATGCCTATAGCCAGATCAGCTAAGTGAGGCGGGCTCACCGCGCGCTAAGGGAAGATCCTTTTGATGCTCCGACAAGCGAGTTGCTTGATAAATCAGCGGTATGGAAAGCATCGCCAGAACCGCGCTTGCCAGCCAGACGCTATGCCCACCGAAATGACCATACAGCTGGCCTCCAAGCACGGGCGAAAGCAGCGCACTCGCACTCCAGCACATGAAAAAAAGACCAAAGTAGTGCCCACTTTTTCCTGCTTGCGCATGCCGCATAACCAGCACGTTCAGGGGCGGCATGAATAGAGCTTCGCCAAACGTCCAAACCACCGTCGACAGGCAGACATACAACAGCCCGGTACCGAAAGGCAGCATTCCGAGCCCGCAAGCCAACAACACGCTGCCTGCCACCAGTTGCCGGCGTGCCCCCCAGCGCTCGCTCCAATGAGACAGAGGAATTTGCAGTAACACCACCAGCACTGCATTGAGTGCAAATTGCCATCCGATGACTTCAGTATCCAACTGATAATAATCGAGCAAATAGTTGCCCAGCATGCTGTAGACCGTGTCAAAGGCAAGGCCGAGCAAGACAGCAGCCGCCAACAACCAAAGGAAAGGTTTATCTCGATACGGGACGCAGGAGCCTGAAGCACTATCAGACACCTCATCCGGTATCAGAACCGGTCGATGCCATGTCGTGCGGACAAACCAGAGCAACGCCAACAGCGTCATGACCGCACTGGCAAAAAACACCCAGCGAAAATCAGTCTGCGCCAAAACCCCACCGACCACCCCTGCGACAGCCATACCCAGGTTTCTGGCAACACGACTCAGTGACTGTGCACGAGCGCGCTGCGCAACCTGGCAATATTCCATGATCAAACGCTGATGAAGCGTTCGAATCGCACCATCGAGTACACCGCTGAACAGCAGCATGCCTGCCAGCCAAGGCACTTCAGTGACCAGCCCCAACAAGAGCAGTACCCACGCCGAGACAAAAAACAACGCCGCAGTGAGCCTCGCCGTGGAGAAGTGATCACTCAGCAGTCCGCCCACCATTGACCCTATCAGCAAGCCGGCCCCGTAACCGGATAACAACCAGCCAACGGTTTCAATCGCCAGCCCCAGTTCCTGGCGCAGGTACAGCGCCATGAACAGTTTGACCATGGTGCTCAACCGATTGATGAAGAGCAGCGCGGCAAGCACCCAGGCCATTGGACAGAAGTAGCCATCTAATCGAATCAGGTGAGTCAGCCGACTTGTCATTCCATTGATCCTTAAAAAGGCAGCTATTTGCGAACTGCCTTTCGAACAGTAGACGGCTACGACTTAGTTGTCTCGAGTAGAAATGCCAACAACGCAAAACCAGAGTCAAGCTACCCGACCAAGGGAAAAAACCTACGGAAAAACCGTTGCGCAACATCCCATTCTCATGGGTTAGCAGCGCTCCGGAGCCTTGAGTTAAGGTATCGCTGAACTTTCAGACAAAGGCCGCAGCCATGGATTTGTCAAAAACACTGTTGATACTTGAGCAGCACCTGCTTTCACAGGCTGTTCGGAGTAATGCCGAAGATGTCTCACGCCTGCTCGCCGACGACTTCGTCGAGTTTGGCGCCAGCGGCAATATATGGTCGAAGGCAGAAGTGGTCGAGCAATTGCCTCTACAGCCATTCACGCAACGAACGATCAGCGAATTCACCACCAAATCCCTGTCAGAAAATACCGCACTGGTGACCTATCACTGCCAAAACGTCGCTATCGATCAACGCGCCACAACCAACAGCTTGCGTAGCTCTGTCTGGCGCAAGCATGGCGAGCAATGGCAGATGATTTTTCACCAGGGAACATTTCTGTCTACATAGTGAGCTGCGGACTTGGCGGGAGATTGGTTTTGAATAGGGTTAGGTCGAATGGTTCCGAAATGATCGCTCCCACGCTCTGCGTGGTAGCGCCTCAATGGACGCTCTGCGTCCGCTTCTGGGACGCGGAGCGTCCCGGGCTGCTTTCCCACGCAGAGCGTGGGAACGATCAGGCTTCAGACAATAAAAAACCCCGCAGCTTTCGCAACGGGGTTTTTGTGTGTAGCCGCTCAGCCCTTAATGATGCTCACGCGTCGCACGGAACTTCACATCCGGCCAGCGCTCTTCCATCAGCGCCAGGTTGACTCGGGTCGGAGCCAGGTAGGTCAGGTGACCGCCGCCGTCAATCGCGAGGTTTTCCACGGCCTTGATCTGGAACTCTTCGAGCTTCTTCTTATCGCTGCAATCGATCCAGCGCGCGGAATAAACAGTGATCGGCTCATACGAGCATTCAACCTTGTATTCCTCTTTCAAGCGGCTGGCGACCACATCGAACTGCAGCACACCGACGGCGCCGAGGATGATGTCATTGCTGCGCGTCGGGAAGAACACCTGGGTCGCGCCTTCTTCCGCCAGTTGCTGCAGGCCCTGACGCAGTTGCTTGGACTTGAGCGGGTCGCGCAGACGCACGCGACGGAACAGTTCCGGGGCGAAGTGCGGGATACCGGTGAAGCCCAGGACTTCGCCTTCGGTGAAGGTGTCGCCGATCTGGATGGTGCCGTGGTTGTGCAGGCCGATGATGTCGCCGGCAAACGCTTCTTCCAATTGCTCACGCTCGGAGGAGAAGAACGTCAGCGCATCGCCGATCCGCACGTCTTTGCCGGTGCGCACGTGGCGCATCTTCATGCCTTTTTCGTACTTGCCGGAGCAGATACGCATGAAGGCGATGCGGTCGCGGTGTTTCGGGTCCATGTTCGCCTGGATCTTGAACACGAAGCCGGCGAATTTCTCTTCAGCCGGCTCCACGGTGCGCTCGTTGGCGACACGGGCCAGCGGCTTCGGCGCCCAGTTGACCACGGCGTCGAGCACGTGATCGACACCAAAGTTGCCCAGTGCAGTACCGAAGAACACCGGAGTCAGTTGGCCGTCGAGGAATTCCTGCTGATTGAATTCGTGACAGGCGCCCTGCACCAGTTCCAGCTGATCGACGAAGCGATCGTACTCGTCGCCCAAGTGCGCGCGGGCTTCATCGGAGTCGAGCTTCTCGATGATTTTCACATCGGTGCGCTCGTGGCCGTGACCGGAGGTGTACACGATGATGTAGTCGTCGGCGAGGTGGTAAACGCCCTTGAAGTCGCGGTAGCAACCGATCGGCCAGGTGATCGGCGCCGCCTTGATCTTCAGGACCGCTTCGATTTCGTCGAGCAGTTCGATCGGGTCGCGGATGTCGCGGTCGAGTTTGTTGATGAAACTGATGATCGGCGTGTCACGCAGACGGCAAACGTCCATCAGCGCGATGGTCCGTGGCTCTACACCCTTGCCGCCATCGAGGACCATCAAGGCCGAGTCCACCGCCGTCAGGGTGCGGTAGGTATCTTCGGAGAAGTCTTCGTGGCCCGGGGTGTCGAGCAGGTTGATCATGTGATCGCTATACGGGAACTGCATGACCGACGTGGTAATGGAAATACCCCGTTGTTTTTCCATTTCCATCCAGTCGGAGGTGGCATGGCGGTCGGATTTACGGGATTTCACCGTGCCAGCAATCGCAATCGCCTTGCCCATCAGCAAGAGCTTCTCGGTGATGGTGGTTTTACCGGCATCGGGGTGGGAAATAATGGCGAAAGTGCGGCGCTTCGCGACTTCGGCGGCCTGTTTGGTCATGGGAAATCGCCTGGCAGGTGATTCAAAAAAGGGCGGCGAGTATAGCGCAAACCGAGCGTCACGGACCACCGTTCGCCCGTAGCAGCTGCCGAGGGACGAGGCTGCGTCCGGCGGCGAAGCCGTCGTAAAACCGGACCTGCGGTGTATCAGACAGACCGCGTGTATCGATCCTACGACGGCTGCGCCGCCGAACGCAGCCTCGCAGGCTCGGCAGCTGCTACATCGGGTAATCGACATCAAGGGTGGCTAAATGCTTCTAAATATGGAACCTTTTAAAAGGTGGAGGCGTCCACTCCCCTGTTACGGCACTCGTACCAGGGACTGAAAAATCAGCAAGTTGGCCTGACGAGGCTGCGCTTATGGCTCGATCTCATGCGGTTTCATCAGCATGAAGAGCTGCTTCTCGCGAACGTTGATAATCCCGGCAGCCAGGAATGGCATGCCCCACGGGACTGCGTTCGCCGACAAAGAAAAAAGGAGTCCGCCTGTGGCTATTCGCTATGGCAAGGGGCTGATAGGAGGTGCGGTTGTCGTCGCCCTTCTGGCCCTGCTGGTCCACTGGATTGGCACCAACACGATCGAACAGTACCGCGACGATTTGTTGTTTTACCTGCAAGCTCATCTGATTCTCGTCCTCGCTTCCATGCTGGCCGCCCTCATTGTGGGCATACCCGCCGGTATCTTTCTCAGCCGCCCGACCATGGTGGGCCGCGCTGAACGCTTCATGCAGATCTTCAACATCGGCAACACTGTGCCGCCTCTTGCCGTACTGGCCATCGCCCTGGGGATCCTCGGCATCGGCAGTGGCCCCGCGATTTTCGCTCTGTTCCTCGCCTCGCTGTTGCCGATTGTGCGCAACACCTATGAAGGCCTGCAAAACGTCCAGGGATCGCTCAAGGAAGCCGCCGTCGGCATCGGCATGACGCCGACTCAAGTGCTGTGGCGGGTCGAACTGCCGAACGCTGTGCCGATCATCATCGGTGGCGTGCGCGTGGCCCTGGCGATTAACGTCGGGACTGCACCGCTGGCGTTCCTGATCGGCGCCAACAGTCTGGGCAGCCTGATTTTCCCTGGCATCGCCCTGAACAATCAGCCGCAACTGCTGCTCGGCGCGGCCTGCACCGCCCTGCTGGCCTTGCTGCTCGACGGTCTGGTGACACTCGCCAGCCGCCTCTGGCTCGAACGCGGCCTTCGCCCGTCTTAAGCCTCGGCAAAGGAATATTTATGAAAAGACTGACCTTATTATTGGGCTGCGTCCTGCTGTTCGCAGGATTTGCCCAAGCCGCTGAAAAACCCGTGATCCGCATTGGCGCCAGGGTGTTCACCGAACAAACCCTGCTGGCGGAAATCACCTCCCAATACCTGCGCACCAAGGGTTACGACACTCAGGTGACCGGCGGTCTGGGCAGCAACCTGGCTCGCAGCGCCCACGAAAGTGGTCAGCTGGATTTGATGTGGGAATACACCGGCGTGTCGCTGGTGGCTTACAACCATGTCACTGAAAAGCTCGACAGCGCTCAGTCCTACGCCAAGGTGAAAGAACTCGACGCAAAAAAAGGCCTGATCTGGCTCACACCGTCGAAATTCAGCAACACCTACGCCCTGGCCCTGCCGGAAAACACCGCGAAGGCGTATCCGCAGATCAACACCATCAGCGAGCTGAACACGGTGATGCAGGCTGAGGCGAAGACCCATCATCTGGTGGCGCTGGACACCGAGTTCGCCAACCGCTCCGACGGTCTGGACGGCATGGTGGACCTCTACGGCATGAACCTGACCCGCAAAAACATCCGCCAGATGGACGCAGGGCTGGTCTACACCGCCCTGCGCAATGGTCAGGTGTTTGCCGGTCTGGTCTACACCACCGACGGTCGTTTGAACGCCTTCAAGCTGAAACTGCTCGAAGACGACAAGCACTACTTCCCGGACTACACCGCCGCGCCAGTGGTGCGTCAGGTCTACCTCGACGCTCACCCGAAACTCGCCGAAGAACTCAAGCCGCTGGCGGAACTGTTCGATGACGCCACCATGCGCCAGCTCAATGCGCGGGTCGATGTCGATCACGAAAGCCCTTCATCCGTTGCCGCCGATTTCCTGCGCCAGCACCCTATCAACTGAGGAGGAAAAGCCATGGAATTTCTGAACGCCTTTTCCCACCTCGACTGGCCGCTGGTCCTGCAACTGACCGGGCAGCACATCACCCTCGTCGGTATTGCCGTGACCTTGGCGATTCTGGTCGGCGTGCCGCTGGGCATCCTGATGACACGCTTCCCGACCCTCGCCGGCCCGTTGCAAGCCAGCGCCACGGTGCTGCTGACCGTGCCGTCGATTGCCCTGTTCGGCCTGCTGTTGCCGTTCTACTCCACGTTCGGCCAGGGCTTGGGGCCGATGCCGGCGATTACCGCGGTGTTTTTGTATTCGCTGCTGCCGATCATGCGTAACACCTACCTCGCCCTGACCGGCGTCGAACCCGGCATTCGCGAAGCCGCCCGCGGCATCGGCATGACTTTCGGCCAGCGCCTGCGCATGGTCGAGTTACCGATCGCCGTGCCGGTGATCCTCGCCGGTGTGCGCACCGCGGTGGTCATGAACATTGGTGTCATGACCATCGCCGCGACCATCGGCGCCGGTGGCCTCGGTGTACTCATTCTCGCTTCCATCAGCCGCAGCGACATGTCGATGCTGATCGTCGGCGCCGTGCTGGTCAGTCTCCTGGCCATCTTCGCCGACCTGCTTCTGCAATGGCTGCAACGCACGCTGACGAGTAGGGGGTGTTCGCCGCAAATGGCGGGCGCGCCGTCGCCCCACAAAGCGCAAGACTAGGCGCGAGGAGAGAGATTTGGTTTCTTCAAATGAACGACGAGCAACGACGGATTGCGCTTTGTGGGGCACGGCCCTCCGGGTTGGAGCTGTGATCCCGCCGGGCTGCGTTGTGGGACTTGAAAAGGAAACGACATTTCCTGCGTCCCACGCCTTGCCCGGCGGGATCACAGCTCCAACGCGCTCCGCCATTTGCGGCGAACACCCCCTACCTGGACTCCTGAAATGATCGAACTTCAAAACCTCAGCAAAACCTTCCAAAGCAACGGCAAAGATGTGAAAGCCGTGGACTCGGTAAGCCTGACCGTCAATGAAGGCGAGATCTGTGTGTTCCTCGGACCCTCGGGCTGCGGCAAAAGCACCACACTGAAAATGATCAACCGTCTGATCAAACCGACCTCCGGCAAAATCCTGATCAATGGCGAAGACACCACCGACCTCGACGCCGTGACCCTGCGCCGCAACATCGGTTATGTGATCCAGCAGATCGGTCTGTTCCCGAACATGACCATCGAGGAAAACATCACCATCGTTCCGCGCCTGCTGGGCTGGGACAAACAGAAATGCCACGACCGCGCCCGCGAGTTGATGAGCATGATCAAGCTTGAGCCCAAGCAATACCTGAATCGCTACCCGCGTGAATTGTCCGGTGGTCAGCAGCAGCGGATCGGCGTGATTCGTGCGCTGGCGGCGGATGCACCGCTGTTGCTGATGGACGAACCGTTTGGCGCGGTCGACCCGATCAACCGCGAGATGATCCAGAACGAATTCTTCGAGATGCAGCGGGCGCTGAACAAGACGGTGATCATGGTCAGCCATGACATCGACGAAGCGATCAAGCTGGGCGACAAGATTGCGATCTTCCGCGCTGGCAAACTGTTGCAGATCGATCACCCCGACACGCTGCTGGCGCACCCGGCGGATGACTTTGTCAGCAACTTCGTCGGCCAGGACAGCACCCTCAAGCGTCTGTTGCTGGTGAAAGCCGAAGACGCGGCGGACAACGCCCCGTCGGTGAGCCCGGAAACGCCCGTGGCTGAAGCCCTGGAGTTGATGGACGAACTGGACCGTCGTTATGTGGTGGTCACTGACGGTGAGAACAAAGCGTTGGGTTATGTACGACGTCGCGACCTGCACCGTCAGACCGGCGCCTGCGCACAATACCTGCGTGAATTCAACGCGACGGCGGCGTTTGATGAGCATTTGCGCATCCTGCTGTCGCGCATGTACGAGTTCAACCGCTCGTGGCTACCGGTGATGGATGCCGAGCGGGTGTTCCTTGGGGAGGTGACCCAGGAATCGATTGCCGAGTATTTGAGCTCCGGTAAGTCCCGTGGCGGCAAGACCAGCATTGTTTCGCCTGCGGAAGTTGCGTTGGCCTGATCTGACGTCCTCGCGGGCAAGCCTCGCTCCTACAGGATTAGTGGCGTGCGTCCATTTTTTGCACGACACCGAACCTGTAGAAGCGAGGCCTGCCCGCGAATGGGCCACCACAAATCCCGCTGAACCACCGCAAATATCCCTGCCAGGGGAACATCACACTGTCATGCAGGTCGGTTACATCAGTAACTGTCCGGGACCGCACGACGGATGCGTGCAAAAACGCGACATTTTTTGTTGATCTCAAGCCCCTCACGCCCTAAAGTTCGCGCCGAACGTCCATGCTGGAAACGATCCATCCGGCTCAAGTACTGACGACGAGACAGCAAGGCCAAGGGAAGCACCGCCTCCCGTGGCCTTTTTGCTTTCGGCGACATGCCTTGGGAAGTAGGCGAACCAAAGTGGGGATACGGAGGACGTTCAGGAGGGTGTGTCATCAATGAGTTCACGAGTGCGCCGGAGCCTGCTTTTGCGCAGGGCAAGGCGCGAGGACCGGAGTTTGGTTGTTCCAAATAAGGGACGAGCAACGCAGCCCTGCGCAAAAGCAGGCCCGGCCCTCCGGGTTGTGCCTGAGCGCGCGCCATGCTGCGTTGCAGGCCTTGCGAAGGGAATGACCATTAGCGGCGGCCTGCGCCTTGCCTGGCACGCGCTCAGGCGACAACGCACTCGCGAACTCATTGATGACACACCCTCGCACCCATTGATTAATCTAGTTTGCCAGTAGGAGTTCCCAGCATGTCGATCAACGTCGATGACTATTTCGCGCGCGATACCTTCCAGAAAATGAAGGCGTTCGCCGATCAGCAAGAAACCCCATTCGTGGTGATCGACACCGCGATGATCAGCCAGGCCTATGACGACCTGCGCGCCGGTTTCGAATTCGCCAAGGTCTACTACGCGGTCAAGGCCAACCCGGCCGTGGAAGTCATCGACCTGCTCAAAGAGAAAGGCTCGAACTTCGACATCGCCTCGATCTACGAGCTCGACAAGGTGATGAACCAGGGCGTCGGCCCGGATCGCATCAGCTACGGCAACACCATCAAGAAATCCAAAGACATTCGCTACTTCTACGAGAAGGGCGTGCGTCTGTATGCCACCGACTCCGAAGCCGACCTGCGCAACATCGCCAAGGCTGCACCGGGTTCGAAAGTCTACGTGCGCATCCTCACCGAAGGCTCGACCACCGCTGACTGGCCCTTGTCGCGCAAATTCGGCTGCCAGACCGACATGGCCATGGACTTGCTGATCCTCGCCCGCGACCTGGGCCTGGTGCCGTACGGCATCTCGTTCCACGTCGGCTCGCAACAGCGCGACATCAGCGTCTGGGACGCGGCGATCGCCAAGGTCAAAGTGATCTTCGAGCGTCTGAAAGAAGAAGACGGTATTCACCTGAAGCTGATCAACATGGGCGGCGGCTTCCCGGCCAACTACATCACCCGCACCAACAGCCTGGAAACCTACGCTGAAGAAATCATCCGTTTCCTCAAGGAAGACTTTGGCGACGAACTGCCGGAAATCATTCTGGAGCCAGGCCGTTCGCTGATCGCCAACGCCGGCATACTGGTCAGCGAAGTGGTGTTGGTTGCACGTAAATCCCGTACCGCCGTTGAGCGATGGGTGTACACGGATGTGGGCAAGTTCTCCGGCCTGATCGAAACCATGGACGAAGCCATCAAGTTCCCGATCTGGACCGAGAAAAAAGGCGAAGTGGAAGAAGTGGTCATCGCCGGCCCGACCTGCGACAGCGCCGACATCATGTACGAAAACTACAAGTACGGTTTGCCGCTGAACCTGGCGATTGGTGATCGTTTGTACTGGCTGTCGACGGGTGCGTATACCACCAGTTACAGCGCAGTTGAATTCAATGGCTTCCCGCCGCTGAAGTCGTTTTACGTCTAAGCGCTAAACGCAGAAATCAAAAAGCCCATGACCAGTCATGGGCTTTTTTTTACTTTTGTCGTTTCGACATTTGAATCAGCTGTTCAGACATCGACTTAACTTCCAGGATCGAATGGTCGACCAGACTCAGCGAGCACTTGGCACGTGACACAATTTGCGCGGGATGACTGGTTGCAAGCTCCCTCCAGGCTTCATCCAGGATATACGTCAGTCGATAACAGAAGTCGCTCAGATTGTTTACCGCCCCCCCCGTGCAGCGGTAAAGACCGATCAAACGCGCCAAATGATCCCTTGCCATCTCCATCCGTTGTTGCTCGGAATAGCGCTCATCCGGATCGTACTGCATGTTTGGAAGGCCGATCCGGCCCAGGCTGTAATAGACTTCTATCTTGGTGTTCACGCCGTGGCATGCGCATATCGGCAGACTAAGTGACTCAATGAATCGAACAAAAATGCTATGAATCGTTTCACCGACGCTGCGTACCGTCGATTTGAACTGAGCCGCGATCTGCCGACAGCGCCCAAGGCGTAACGCAAGCTCCCGAATGACATCGATCAGATTGGCGCGGGGCGCTCCTCCCCATTCAGGGGACTTGACCACGCTGAACTGTCCAGGATCAATGGCTGAGAGTGGTAATTTCCGCTTGGCACGGTCCTCGGCCATCTGACGGAACTCTTGACTGAAACTGTCGATATCCATGACAACCCGAGCCGCGAGTGCGCCCAACTGAGGCATCGTACAAATGATCAGCTGCCAGTTGGCCGCGTTAGCCCTTGCCACCTGTATCAACGCCTGGGCATTGGGTGGCTGTAACATGGAGTGCCCCGACCGCTTGATGGCGTCGGAAAAGTTTTCTACTCTCGCCAAAACATCCGGCAGAGCATTTAACAGGTCAACGTACTGTTTCAGTGAAACGAAGTTCTTTTCTGCCAGTAAATAATCAAGCATTTGTATTCCCTCATCATGGCAAACCATCAATAGCCACCGATCAGGTATCGTTAGGCTAACCGTGTTAACCGGGGAGTGGCATGGCACCTTGATTAACGCGGCTTGATGGAATGTTCAGCCCAACTTAACGGTTAGGGACCGAAACAGGATTAAGGAATGCAATGAACAATTTCGCTTGCGCTTTGAACGTGGCGCTGCGAACGTCATCATCGGTAAAGGCATCCTTGTCGGTAGCGGCCAGGTACCGTTCAAAAGCGCTAATCGCCGGACTGTAACTCGCCACGTAGTCTTTGCGTTGTTCTTCAATCGAGTGAATGGCCTGCAGGTATTTGATCTTGCCGGCCGATGCACTGACGGCACCGTCTTGAAGACCAATTTCCTTGTCGAGCATCGCGATTTTTACTTGCAGCTTGTCACTTTCTCGAACCATATCCAGAAAACGAATACCTTCCCCGATATCCCCGATGGTCTTCTTGAGCTGATCGATTGCGAGCATCACCACCGCGACTTGCGGTGGTGTCAGGCCCAGCGCCACCACTTTATCGATAGTCAGCGTGATATTCTTGCCAAGCTCCTCGATGCCTTTCTTTTCCAGAATCTCGATAGCGTCGATAACAGACTTACGCTCGTCCTTGAGGGCAACGGTTTTTTCCTTCAGCACAACGAGTTCCGCTTTGGCTTGCTCTTCGTCGTGCTCAAAGTCTGTGATGTAAGCCAGGGTCAAACGCATGTCGAACGCATCACTGATTTCTTTCAGTGATTTGCTAAGCCGAGAGCCTTGCGGGGCAATTGCTTCTGCAACATGGTTCAACAACTGTTGACGCTCTCCCTTGATCTCGTCGATCACCTGCTCATCATTCTCGCCCGCCAGTTCCTTCTCGAGCCCACCCAGACGTCGCAGACTGACTTCTAGCTCATTACTGCTTTCAAGCGCCGCAGTTTGCAGCTCCATGGCACCCTGACCGACGCCTTGGACAAGTCGATTGAAGCGATCAAACAGATCGGGCAGGTAATTCAGCTTTACCCGCCATACATGCGCTTGTGTGCGATGCTCGCTCATTTGTGAATGGCTAATCCTCAATGTATCCAGGTCGAGTGCCGGGTAAGTTTCTTGAAGCGATGCGGTGGATGCCATCGCACGCGATGTGTTGCCGTAATTGCGCTCGTATTCTTCGTCCGCCTCTTTGAAAACCTCAATCAGCTTGTCCGAATCCGATTTGATCTGCTCCCATGGACCCACCACTTCTTCAAATTCAGTCATGAAAATCCTGAGACTCAATGCGTCATTGATACGGCCTACCGCGCCTGTAGAGTTCTTGATGCACAGGTGCAGAACGCTCCAGACATGCATCAGGTTCTGCGTGGCTACATCGGCGTCGATCGCTACAATCATCAGACTTTGCAGATCAAGCTTGACCCGCGCCAGCGATCCCAGGGTCTGGTTCTTGCTGGCAAGCGACTGAATGTCCATTTCTTGTTGGGCGTATAGTTCGTTGCGCCGGGCGCGGATATTTTCCGCTTCCACCCCCATATAAATAGCCATCGCCAGCCCGACAATATTCATTCCGGCAGCGGCTTTCAGGGCTTCTTGAACAGCGGCCTTATACTCGGTGTTTTTGATATCGATTTCTTTTGAGCGCTCATCGATCACCGCTTTTAGCTGTTTAATATCTTCGGGCAAAGAACTACTTTCAATCAGACCGACTCTCAGCTTTATTCCTGGCAAGATGTGTTCGCGCAGATCATAGCCAAACACATCAAGATCTTTCTTGATACCGCCGACCGTTTGTAGATTGAAATCGATTTTTTCAAAGATACGCTTCAAGTAATAATCAAGCGTACTGAGGGTGTCATCTTCCAGTTCAATACCTGGAAATTTGTCACCCAGTTCAAGCTCAAGTTGCTTCAACTGTTCCAGCGTCTTGATGTTGTGCTTCTCCAAAAGGCCGGAGGCTTTTACTTCGTTGTACACCTCTTTCATCGAAGCGCCATAGGTCAACATGCTGTCGGCAAAATCCTTGAGACCACGCCCAGTCAACATAATCCGCTCGCGCAGTGGCGACCAGCGTCTGGCATGATTTCGGGTATTCAGGAAAGTGGTCAGGAAGTCTTCAGGATTCAGTCCAGGGCCACCATCCTGACCGGCACCAAAGCGCAGATAGTTTCTGACATCCTCCAGGGTATAAGGCAACGCCAGACCGGCCGCCTCATATTTGCGCAGATCAATTATTTGTTTTTTAGTCAGCAACAATCCCGAATCACGGGTGGATCCATCAAGCGCTCCGACAGAACCGTCAGCAAACAGCTTGGGTGCTTCAACGGCAAACTTTACTACTTCTTCCGGCGTTGCGTTTTTTAACGCATCCCCCCACAACAAATCATTAGACATAACGACTCCATTAATTAGTCAAAAAATAAAAATTAAAAAGAATGAAGACCAGAAACAACCTCAGGCCTCGAACAAAGACTATTCGAAAAAACAAAAACCTCAAAACACTCACTTGAATCTAAATGTATTCACCTAATCAAATATAGCGAACCCACACTGCAAGTCGTAAAGAACCAACTTAACAGCATTTCCAGTCAAGCTGAGACTATGCAGGAACATTCAAAGAGTTGCTTAATAACTGCGACCTTTGTTGATATTCCCCGGCCAAGGCCTGCACACGAGGGTCTGTCGCACTCATCAATGTCTGGGTCGCAACCTTCAGAAACGCAAGATTTCCGCCAAGCATCGCGCGGCGATACCATGCCAGCCCCTCCGCGATCCTTGTCTGGTCAATCAGGATACTGGCGTAACTGAACTGGCCACGAAAATCCCCGGCTTCAGCGGAACGGCGATACCAGTCGTGCGCGGCTACGGAATCGACCGAAGAGCCCCTACCTTCTTCCAGATACCGCCCCAACAGGTTCATCGATTTGGCGTGACCGAGTTCGGCGGCGCGGCGATACAGAGTCAGGGCTTGCACCTGATCCTCGATCACTCCACGACCAATGGCCAGCAGATTGGCGTAGTTGTACATCGCCCAATCCAGTCCCGCTTCAGCAGCCTGACGATAATGCCTTGCGGCTACCGAGGCATCGGCGACGCAACCCCAGCCATGTTCATGACAACGGCCGAGCATGTTGCGCGCCATCAAATGTCCGCTCTGGGTGGCAATCTCAAACCAGCGCACGGCCAGCGGCTGATCCTGCTCAATGCCCTGCCCGTCCAGCAGAATCTGGCCCAACAGTGCCTGAGCATCGAGCACGCCTTCACGGGCGGCGAGTAGAATCGCCTGGGCAGCACGTGCCGGGCTTTCCTCGAGCATCGATTTGAGCCGGTCACCGTCGAGAATTTCCTCACGGCGTAAACGAAAGTCCGTCACTTACACCTCGACCCAGCGACGCAACAGGTTGTGGTAAGTGCCGGTGAGGCGAATCAGCGAAGGGTGGTCGGGCATGTCCTGGGTCAGCTGCTGGATC
Organism: Pseudomonas sp. MDT1-16; assembly: GCF_054898115.1. NCBI lineage: Bacteria > Pseudomonadati > Pseudomonadota > Gammaproteobacteria > Pseudomonadales > Pseudomonadaceae > Pseudomonas > Pseudomonas sp. MDT1-16. The sequence goes on along the minus strand of NZ_CM142717.1, from coordinate 1,181,986 downwards.
GCTCCGTCCATCTCGAACAGCAAGGCGCGCTGGCTGTCTTCGCGAACCAGGCTTTGGGTCCAGAAAAATGAGGCGTACCGGGTGCCGCGGGTGACGGCATTGACCTTGTGCAGGCTGGTGCCGGGGTACAAGACCATGTCGCCGGCGGGCAACTTCACCCGTTGGGTGCCGAAAGTGTCCTGGATTTCCAGTTCACCGCCGTCGTAGTCATCCGGCTCGCTGAAGAACAGGGTGGCCGACAAATCAGTGCGCACCCGCTCGATACTGCCCTTGGGCTGGCGCACGGCGTTGTCGATGTGAAAGTCGAAACTGCCGCCGGCCGTGTAACAGTTCAGCAACGGAGGGAAGACCTTGTGCGGTAACGCGGCTGACATAAACAGCGGATTTTTCCACAGCCGCTCAAGCATCGCCGCGCCGACTTCCTTGGCCAGCGGATGACCTTCCGGCAGCTGCAGGTTGTGCTTGGCTTTGGCCGACTGGTAGCCGGCGGTGATCTTGCCGTCAGCCCAATCCGCCTGCTCCAGAGCTTCGCGAATGCGCTGCACTTCTTCTTTCGCGAACACGCTGGGAATGTGCAGCAACATGGAAAGACACCTGAAGGCAAAGGGACGCCAATGGTATTGATTCTTATTGTCCCTGTAAAACCCGCGTGACGAATGAAACGACAAAAACCGTAAAGGTAAATTGTAAAGAATGTAAATTCGTCGCGAATAGTAACGTTTCGCAATTGATACAGATACGTATTTACCCTATATTCCGCGGCCTCAAATCCTTGGGGAGGGGAATTCTCATGTCACGTCAACAACCACAATTACCGGTCAGTTCACCGCGTTTGCTTGCGTCTGCAATTGGCGTGGCGATCACTGCCAGCTCTGCGGGCCACATGGCTTTCGCGGCTGAAAAAACCGACGAAAAAGCACCGAGCAACGTGATTTCCCTGGGTGCTACTGCTATCAACGGCGAAGCCCAGGACGAGACCTCCTACAAGACTGATACCTCGGCCTCCAAGAAATACACGGCACCGCTGCGTGAAACGCCGAAAAGCGTCACCGTTATTCCGCAACAAGTGATTCGCGACACGGGCGCCACCAGTCTGGTCGACGCGCTGCGTACCACGCCGGGTATCACTTTCGGTGCCGGTGAAGGCGGCAACCCGGCCGGCGATCGTCCGATCATTCGTGGCTTCAACGCTGAAAGCGACACGTTCGTCGACGGCATGCGCGACCCGGCATCCCAGAGCCGCGAGATCTTCAACGTAGAATCGATCGAAGTCAGCAAGGGCCCGGGATCGGCCTTTACTGGCGCGGGTTCCACCGGTGGCAGCCTGAACCTGGTGAGCAAGACCGCCAAGCTGGGCAATGCCTACAACGGCGGCTTCACCTGGGGCTCGGACCAGACCAAGCGCACCACCCTCGATCTGAACCAGCAGATGACCGACACCTCGGCCTTCCGTCTGAACCTGATGAAGCATGAAGCCAACGTCGCCGGCCGTGATGCCGTGGACGTCAGCCGTTGGGGCGTGGCACCTTCCTTCGCGTTTGGCCTGGGTACCGACACCCGCCTGACCGTCGGCTACTACCACGTCGAAACCGACGACATGCCCGACTACGGCCTCCCGTTGACCTTGAGCCCCAACCGCAGCAAGTACAACGTCGATAAACCTGCGCATGTCGATCGCGACAACTTCTACGGCCTCACCGGTCGCGACTATCGCCAGACCAGCAACGACAGCGGCACCCTCAAGATCGAACACGATCTGAATGATGACCTGACCGTCTCGAACAGCTTCCGCATGTCCCGTTCGACACTCGACTACATCGTCACCAACCCGGACGACAGCAAGGGCAACGTGGTCAATGGCAACGTGTATCGCGGCGCGAAAAGCCGTAATTCGACGTCCAGCGGCTGGATCAACCAGACCGACCTGAGTGCCAAGTTCAACACCGGCGCCATCGAGCACAGCCTGGTCACCGGGCTTGAGTTTTCCTATCAAGACACCCACAACCGCCCGTACATCCTGACCTCGACCGCCAGCGGCACCCGCTGTAACCGTGCCCTGTTCAACTCCGGCGACTGCACCAGCCTGCAAAACCCGACGCCTGGGGATAACTGGAACGGCAGGATCACCGACAGCGCCGCGTTTACCGACACCAACACCAAGACCGCTGCGGCCTACGTGTTCGACACGCTGAAGTTCAACGAGCAATGGTCCCTGAACCTGGGCCTGCGTTATGACAACTACCAGGTCGAATCCAGCGGCCACGCCAACGCTAACAGCACCGCTCCAGCGAACGACTTCTCCCGTGAGAACACCAGCGACCTGGTCAACTACCAGATCGGCGTGGTCTACAACGTGTTGCCTAACGGCAGCATCTACGCGGCCTACTCCACCTCCAGCAACCCGTCCGGTGAAACCAGCGGCAACGGTGGCCTGGAACTGGCGGCGAACAACAGCGATCTGGACCCGGAAAAGAACCGCAACTACGAGATCGGCACCAAGTGGGACTTCTTCGGTGACGACCTGTCGCTGACCGCCGCACTGTTCCGCACCGAGAAAACCAACGCACGTATGAACGATCCGGACGGCGGCACCACTCAAGTGCTGGACGGCGAACAGCAGGTCAATGGTGTGGAACTGAGCTACAGCGGCAAGCTGACCCGTCACTGGAGGGTCTTCGGCGGCTACACCTACATGGAAAGCGAAGTGGTCAAAACCACCCTCGCCGCCGATGAAGGCAACCACATGCCAAGCAATCCACGGAACAACTTCACGTTCTGGTCAACCTATGACCTGGTACCGGACAAGTTGACCGTCGGCGCCGGTGCGACCTTTGTCGATTCGCAGTTCGGTAACGTCGCCAACTCGGTGGAGATCCCTTCCTACTGGCGCTACGACGCAATGGCCAGCTATCGCCTGACCAAAAACGTCGACCTGCAACTCAACGTACAGAACCTGACCGACAAACGTTACTTCGACCAGGTGTTCCAGACGCACTACGCCCACGTGGCGGCGGGTCGTACCGCCCTGCTGAGCGCCAACTTCCACTTCTGATAGACGCGTGAAGACCAAGGCCCCGTTCATCCAAGTGAACGGGGCTTTTGTGCGTAAAAAGAATGTTTCTCGACAACCCACGGCATAATGCGCGCCGTGATGATTATTTCCGAACGAGCAAGGCGAGCGACGTGTTGAAGAAAACCCTGTTCCAGTTGCACTGGTTTTTCGGCATCAGCGCCGGACTGGTACTGGCCCTGATGGGCATCACCGGGGCGACGGTGTCGTTTCAGGATGAAATCCTGCGCGCGCTGAACCCTTCTGTGTTGCAGGTCGAGAAGCAGGTCGCTGGCGTCCTGCCGCCCGTTGAGCTGGTGGAGAAAATCGAGGGTGCATCTGGCAAGAAAGTCGCGATGCTCTGGGTCGAGACCGACAGCGGCAACGCCGCGCGGGTGTCCTTTACCCCACCGCCGGGTGAGCGCCGCGGCGAGATGCGCTACTTCGACCCGTACACCGCCGAGTTCATGGGCGACGCCACTGGCCAGGACTTCTTCGGCCTGATGCTGCAACTGCACCGTTTCCTCGCCATGGGCGATACCGGTCGGCAGATCACCGGCGCGTGCACGCTGATTCTGGTGTTCTTCTGCCTGTCCGGTCTGTACCTGCGCTGGCCACGTCAGTGGAAAAGCTGGCGCGCCTGGCTGACCCTCGACTGGAAGAAAAAGGGCCGCAGCTTCAACTGGGATTTGCACTCGGTGGCCGGCACCTGGTGCCTGGTGTTTTACCTTCTGGCGGCGCTGACCGGGTTGTCCTGGTCCTATGAGTGGTACAAAAAGGGTCTGACCCAATTACTTTCCGACTCGCCGCAGAATGAGCGTGCTCGGGACGGTCGTGGCCCCGCACCGAGCGGCCCGGCGCCCACCGCCGATTACGCAGTGATGTGGAGCAGCCTCTACAGCGCTGCAGGTCCAGCACTGAGTGCCTACAACATCCGCATGCCGTCAGTGGCCGGGCAGCCGGCCACCGTGTTCTACCTTTTGAGCAGCTCGCCCCACGACCGCGCGCTGAACCAGATCAGCCTCGATCCAGCGACCGGCATCGTCAAACGGCATGACCGCTACAGCGACAAGAGCCTCAAGGCGCAACTGCTGACCAGCATTTACGCGCTGCACGTCGGCAGCTACTTCGGCATTGTCGGGCGGATTATCCTGACGATGACCGCACTGACGATGCCGCTGTTTTTCGTCACCGGGTGGTTGTTGTACCTCGATCGTCGACGCAAAAAACGTCATGCCAAAGAAGCCCGCAAAGGTCTCGCGCAACCGGGTAGCGACGCTCCCGCATGGTTGATCGGTTTCGCCAGCCAGAGCGGGTTCGCCGAGCAACTGGCATGGCAGACCGCAGGACAATTGCAAGCAGCCGGATTGCCGGTGAAGGTTCAGCCGCTGGCGGATGTCAGCGAGCAGGATCTGCGTGATTCCGGCAATGCGCTGTTCGTGGTCAGCACCTTCGGCGACGGTGAAGCGCCGGACAGCGCCCGCAGGTTTGAGCGCAAAGTGCTGGGCCAGGCATTGAGCCTGGAAAGCCTGAACTACGCCGTGCTTGGGCTTGGCGATCGCCAGTATCAGCACTTCTGCGGTTTCGCCCGACGCTTGCACACCTGGCTGGGCGAGCATGGCGGCAAGACCCTGTTCGCGCCGGTAGAAGTCGACAGCGGCGACCCTTACGCCTTGCGTCACTGGCAGCAGCAACTCGCCCTGCTGACCGGACAAGCGCCCATGGACACCTGGCAAGCGCCGAGCTACGACAACTGGACACTGACCCGCCGCGAACGGCTCAACCCTGACAGCACCGGTTCGGGCGTGTACTTGCTCGGCCTCACCGCCCCGTCCACCAGCAGTTGGCTGGCCGGTGACCTGGTGGAAGTGTTGCCGCGCAATTGCCCATGGGCAATCGAACATTTCCTCGATGGCCTGGGCATTGACGGTCGGGCCACGGTGACGCTCGACAGCCTGTCGCAACCGCTGGAGCAAGCCCTCGCCAGTCGACAACTGCCCGAAAACAGAACCCATCTGGTCGGCCTGCATGCCCAGGCACTGGTGAATGCCTTGGTGCCCCTGGCCATGCGCGAATACTCCATCGCCTCGATCGCCGCCGACGGCATCCTCGAACTGATCGTGCGCCAGGAACTGCACCCCGATGGCCGCTTGGGCGTCGGCTCCGGCTGGTTGACCGAACAGGCTCCTGTGGGCGGCACCATCAGCTTGCGCGTACGGCGCAACAGCGGTTTCCACCTGCCGGCCCAGCCGGTACCGATGATTTTGCTGGGCAACGGCACCGGCTTGGCCGGGCTGCGGAGTTTGCTCAAGGCGCGGATCGCCGATGGGCAGCAACGTCATTGGCTGTTGTTCGGCGAACGTCATCGGGAACATGACTACCTGTGCCGCGCCGAGCTTGAGGAATGGCTGATTTCGGGGGATCTGGAGAAGTTGGACCTGGCGTTCTCGCGGGATCAGGCCGAGAAGATTTATGTGCAGGATCGACTGCGTGAGTCGGCTGGGGAGTTGAAGAAGTGGTTGGCTGACGGTGCCGTTATTTACATCTGCGGCAGCTTGCAAGGGATGGCTTCAGGCGTGGATCACGTGCTCAACGAAGTGCTCGGGATTACAGAAGTCGACCGGTTGATCGAGCAAGGCCGTTATCGCCGCGACGTCTACTGATCCCCCCACATCCCATGTGGGAGCAAGCTCGCTCCCACATGGGATCTTGTGTCTGCTCGCGACTTCATTTTCAAACCGGCTGCAACTTTTGTTGAAACACCCCCACCCCATCCAAATCCCGCAACACCACACTCATCTCCCCCGTCTGCCCATCAATGTTCACCTCACCAAAAAACTGAAACCCGGCAAACGGTGAGGTGTTCTGTGCCGGTGGTGCTTTCTCGAACACCACTTCAGGACCAAAGGTTTTATCCAGCGAATTAGGCCCGAAGCTGCCCGCATTCAAAGGACCGGCGACAAACTCCCAGAACGGTTCGAAATCCTGAAACGCCGCACGCTCCGGATGGTAGTGGTGCGCTGCGCAGTAATGCACATCCGCCGTCAGCCAGACAAAATTGCGCACCTGCTGCGCCCGCAGGAAGCCCAACAACTCGGCAATTTCCAGCTCACGCCCCTGGGCCGGTCCCGGATCGCCATTGGCCACAGCTTCCCAACGCGCCACACCGGGACTGACTTCACCATCCGGTACGCCGAGACCAATCGGCATGTCGGCGGCGATGACTTTCCACTGGGCATTGGAGGCCTTCAATTCACGCTTGAGCCAGTCCAATTGTTCACGGCCGAGGAACGGTTTTGCGGCCCCCAGGTTTTCGTCATTGGCTTCGCGATAGCTGCGCATATCCAGCACGAACACATCGAGCAACGGCCCGTAATTGAGCTTGCGATAAATCCGCCCACCGCCGTCGGCACTCTGTAACCGCATCGGTGCGTATTCGAGCCAGGCCTGACGCGCGCGACCGACCAGGCTGTGGATATCTTTACTCTTGTAGCGCTCATCGAGTTGCTTGCCCGGCGACCAATTGTTCAGCACTTCGTGATCATCCCACTGCCAGATCTGCGGGACCTCGGCGTTGAAGCGGCGGATGTTTTCGTCCATCAGGTTGTAGCGGTAATTGCCGCGATACTCATCGAGGGTTTCCGCGACTTTGCTCTTGGCTTCAGTGGTGATGTTGCGCCACACGCGGCCGCTCTCTGTGGTGAGCTGCGCAGGTACGGGACCGTCGGCGTAGATGGTGTCGCCGCTGTGGATAAAGAAGTCTGGCAGGCGCAAACGCATGGCTTCGTAGATGCGCATGCCGCCGATGTCCGGGTTGATGCCGAAGCCCTGGCCGACGGTGTCGCCGCTCCAGACGAAACGGATGTCGCGACGGGTTTGCGGCACGCTGCGCAGATGGCCAAACCACGGTTCGCTGGCGACACCGCTCTGGGCGTCTTCGAAGTGCACGCGGTAGAAAATCGCCTGATCGGCGGGCAGACCAGTGAGTTCGACCCGGGCGGTGAAATCGGTATTGGAGACGGCCAATGGCGAGACAAAACGACGAGGGTTACTGAACAGGCTGCGGGTGTCCCATTCCACCACCATCCGCGCCGGGCGATCGCAGCGGCTCCAGATCATCGCCCGGTCACCCAGCAGGTCGCCGGACTGCACGCCATCGGTGAGTTGCGGACGATCCTTGACCGAAGCGATCACCGCCGGCGCCAGGCCTGGCAACAACAGCCCGACACCGACGGCTTGCATGACACGACGACGGCCGAGGTCGAATTCGCTCATGGTGTTCTCCCTGAAAAAGAGAAACTAAAACATGCGCGCATGAAACCGACGTGACACCTCCCCCTGTAGGAGCGAGGCTTGCCCGCGAAGGCGGCCTGACAGTCACCATCTTTGTTGAATGTAAAACCGCCTTCGCGGGCAAGCCTCGCTCCTTGTATGTTGACCCTGACTCCAGCGAGAGAGGTTACGCTCAAGGATTCATTCAACAGCAAGTGCGTTTCTGGGGGAGGCCGATCGCTCCTGAAGGCAGGATTTGCTCCTGACCTTGTCTGTAGAGAGGCCCCCCCGCCTCATTGCCCACCACGAAGAGTATCGAGAAGCCGACAAGTCGGACTTCGCATTACAAGGTTGCAGTGGCATGAAGTTCGAGGTCGGGGGAACCGGAAGCAATCTTACCTAAAGTCAGGGAAGTGAAAAGCATGAATACTCATGTCGGCATAGACATTGGTGCCAAAACGTCTGCCATGGGATGGCGGCAGAACGGCAAAACAGTCGGCCAGTGGGACATTCAGCACACGCCCAAGGGTCGTAAGGCCGCGGTGAATAAGATGATGGGCCTCAAACCGCTGAGCGTGGTCATGGAGGCCACCGGTATTTACTACCTGGATCTTGCGTTGGAGTTGCATGCCGCGGGCTTACCGGTCTCGGTGATCAACCCAAAAAGCTTCCACAACTTTGCCAAGTTGATGTTGCAAAACAGCAAGACTGACCAGATCGATGCGCAGTTGCTGGCTGAATATGGCGAGCGCATGGCACCCAGGCTTTGGGTCCCGCCTACGGCGGATCAAATGATGCTGCGTGCGATTGGCCGTCATATCAATCGACTGATTGGCCATCGGACCAGAGCCAAGAATGAGCTGCATGCGCTACAAGCGACAGATACGAGTATTGAGTTGCTAATCGCAGATGAGAAAGACGCGATTGCTGCATTGGATATACGCGTTGACCGTTTGAAAAAGGCTGCGCGCGACGCCATCGCCAAGTGCCCGAACCTGACCTTGCAGTTTCGCTGCATGATGGCGGCACCCGGCGTGGGAGAGGCTTCAGCGATTGCTGCACTGGCTGAGTTGACGACGCTACCTGTAACGCTCAAATCGGCACAGGTGAGCCGTTATGCGGGGCTGGACGTGAGATTGACCCAGTCAGGAACAAGTGTGAACCGCCCTGGCCGAATGTCGAAATGTGGCAACGCCTACTTACGCGCAGCGATGTTCATGCCGGCAATGACGGCAATCCGTTGCGATGAGAACGTGAAAGCCTTCTACGAAGCTCTGGTGGCCCGGGGCAAGAAGAAAATGCAGGCCATTGGAGCGGTGATGCGCAAGTACCTGACGGGTTTATGGGCTTGCATGCGCTCCGGCGAAGAATTTGATACGGCCAAGCTTTTTAGCGAAAAACATCTCGCGAAAGCTTGACCGTGAACAGAGTATCTACAGGGGGTTGGGTGTCAGGCGCTGACGGGCTCCGCGGCCATTTCAACAACTTCCGGCCGCTTGAGCAGCGCATACGCTACCGCCGTCAGCAAACTCCCGGCCACAATCGCCAGCAGATACAACAGTGCATGGTTGATCGCATTCGGGATCGCCAGCACGAACAACCCGCCGTGCGGCGCCATCAGTTTGCAGCCGAAGTACATCGACAGCGCACCGGTCAATGCACCACCGGCAATGCTCGCCGGGATCACTCGCAACGGGTCCTTGGCGGCAAACGGAATCGCGCCTTCGGAGATAAAACACAGCCCCAACACCAACGCCGCTTTACCGGCCTCGCGTTCAGCCTGGGCGAACTTGCGTCTCGCGATGAATGTGGCGATACCCAGGCCAATCGGCGGCACCATGCCGGCCGCCATGGTCGCCGCCATCGGTGCATAACTTTGCGACGCCAGCAGCCCAACCGAGAACGCATACGCGGCTTTGTTGATCGGCCCGCCAAGGTCGACGCACATCATCCCGCCCAGCAACACACCGAGCAGAATTGCGTTGGTGGTGCCCATGCTGTCGAGGAAGTGCGTAAGCCCTTCGAGCATACCGGCCACCGGTTTACCCACCACGTAGATCATCACCAGACCGGTGAACAGACTCGCCAGCAACGGAATGATCAAAATCGGTTTCAGTGCCTCAAGACTTTGTGGCAAGCGCGCATAACGATTGATCGCCTGAGCCGCGTAACCGGCGATGAAACCGGCAATGATCCCGCCGATAAAACCGGCGCCCAGGGTGCTTGCCAGCAGACCGCCAATCATCCCCGGCGCCAGGCCCGGACGGTCGGCGATCGAGTAGGCAATGTAACCCGCCAACAGCGGCACCATCAGCTTGAACGCGGTCTCGCCGCCGATCTGCATCAGGGCTGCCGCGAGCGTGCCTTCCTCCTTGAATGCCGTGATGCCAAACACGAACGACAAGGCGATCATCAGACCGCCCGCCACCACCATCGGCAGCATGAACGACACGCCCGTCAGCAGGTGTTTGTAGACACCGGTTTTCTCTTGCCTGGCCGGGCCTTTGGCACCGGTCGATGCGGTTTCCTGCGTGCCTTCGGCCAACGCCTTGTTCAGCGTCGTCTCGGCTTGTTTGAGGGCGATGCCGGTGCCACAACGGTAAATCTTCTTGCCGGCGAAACGCTCGGTGGCGACTTCGATGTCCGCCGCCAGCAGCACCACATCAGCATCGGCAATCGCTGCGGCGTTGAGCGGATTGCGCGCACCGACCGAGCCCTGGGTTTCCACTTGCAGGTCGTAGCCCAGGCGTTTTGCCGCTTGCTGCAAGGCTTCAGCGGCCATGAAAGTGTGAGCAACGCCGGTAGGGCATGCGGTCACTGCAACCAGTCGCGGCGCATTTTTTACCACGGCAACAGGCTCGGTGACGACGTCTGGCGCGACGTAGACTTGAGCTTCTTCAGCACCGCGCCGTAGCACCGCTTCCACATCTTGCAGGGCTTGCGCCGGGGTGGTTTGGAAGACGCGTTTGCCGACGAATCGCGACATATCCACCGTCGCGCTGGTCACCAGCAACACCCACTCGGCCGCCTCGATCGTGGCCGCCGACAATTGACGTTCAGGGTGCGCGGCATCGTTGACTTCAACACTGGTGCTCCAGCCCTGACGCTGGGCCGCTGCATCGAGCAAACGGGCGCACAGCACGCTGGTGACCATGCCGTTCGGGCAGGCCGTAACAATCGCTAACTTCATTACAAACCCTCTTATTGTTCTGTCAGGGTGCGCATGCGCACGCCCTGTTCGAGCCGCGCCAACTGCGTGGCGTCGCCAATACCGAAACCGATCTGGGTGACCGCCATCGCGGCAATCGCCGTGGCGGTGCGCAAGGTCTGTTCAGGCGTGTCGGCGCTGAGCAAACCGTGGAGCATGCCGGCCAGTAACGAATCGCCTGCGCCCACCGTGCTGACGACACTGACCTTGGGCGGCGTGGCATGCATCGCCGAGCCGACACTGAACCAGTTCACGCCATCGGCGCCGTCGGAGATCACCACGTGCTCGATGCCTTGAGCATGCAAACGGCTCGCGGTTTGCGCTTGCGCAGCCACCGAAACCACCTCACAACCCAGCGCGTCGGCCAGCTCTTCGGTATTGGGTTTGATCAGCCACGGGCCAGCCTTGAGCGCCGCCCGCAAGGCTTCACCGCTGGTATCCAGCGCCACGTTCAAACCGAGATTTTTCAACCGCACAATCAACGCCTGCAACCATTGAGGACTGATGCCTTGAGGCAGGCTGCCGGCAACGACGACCGCGTCATGCCCCGGTGCAATCTGGTCGAGGCAATCGAGCAATGCCTGCTGCGCGGCTTCACTCACCAAGGGTCCGGGACCGTTGATGTCGGTGATGCGCCCATCGCTTTCCGCCAGTTTGATGTTGCTGCGAGTTTCACCTGGAACCCGGATGAACGCGTCGACAAACCCGCGCTTGGCGAACAGGGTTTCGAACGCTTGAAGGTTGTCCTCCCCGAGGAAACCGCTGACCGTGAGCTGATGCCCGAGGTCCGCCAGCACTTGTGCCACGTTCACGCCTTTACCGGCGGCATGCGTGTGCATCTCGTCACTACGGTTAACCTGACCAGGGGCAAGTACCGGCAACTGGACGGTGAGGTCCAGCGCCGGGTTGAGGGTCAGGGTCAGGATCTTGGCCATTACAGGGCCTCCACTAGTGCGCGCACTTCGTTTGCGCTGCCCACGGCCAGGGCCTGCTGGGCAAGGATTTTGGTCTGCGCCAGGCTGAGTTCGCGTATCCGCGCCTTGACCTCGGCAATGCTGCGACCCGAGACACTGAGCTCATCCACACCCAGACCAACCAGAACTGGCACCGCCAGCGGATCGGCCGCCAACTCGCCGCACACGCCGACCCACTTGCCGTTGGCATGTGCCGCGCGCACGGTGATGTCAATCAGTTGCAGCACCGCCGGGTGCAAGCCGTCAGCCTGGGCCGACAAGGTCGGATGACCACGGTCGATGGCCAGGGTGTATTGGGTCAGGTCATTGGTGCCGACGCTGAAGAAGTCGACCTCTTTGGCCAGCACCGGCGCCAGCAATGCAGCCGACGGCACTTCAATCATGATCCCCAGTTGCAGGTCAGCAACCGGAATTTCCACACGCAGACGTTCGGTCATGTCCCGCGCCTGGCGCCATTCATCGACGCTGCCGACCATAGGGAACATGATCCGCAACGGACGGTTGTCGGCAGCACGCAGCAAGGCACGCAATTGCGCTTCCATGATCTGCGGACGTTGCAGGGTCAGGCGGATGCCGCGCACGCCGAGGAACGGGTTTTCTTCTTTCGCAATCGGCCAGTACGGCAGCGGTTTGTCGCCGCCGACGTCGAGGGTGCGAACGACCAAGGGACGACCGGCCAGGCCATCAAGGACGCGGCGGTATTCGACTTCCTGGGTCGCCTCGTCCGGCGCTTGCGAGTGGGCCATGAAAATCAGTTCGGTGCGCAGCAGGCCAATGCCTTCGGCGCCCTGCTCCACCGCGCTGGTGACACCTGCGCTTTCACCCATATTGGCGAACACTTCGACCGCATGACCGTCGGTGGTCAGCGCCGGTTGATGGCGTTGTTCGGCGGCCGCTTTGAGACGTTGCTCGCGGGTGTCGCGCTCTTCGGTGGCGCGCTGCAAAGTCGCCGCGTCGGCGTCCACGTGCAGGCGGCCGCGTTGACCATCAATCAGCAATGGCGTGCCCGGCGCCAGCAGCAGCACGGCCGGGCCGGCGCCGACCAGCGCCGGAATTCCCAGGGCTCGGGCGACAATTGCGCTGTGAGCGGTGGCGCCGCCACGGGCGGTGAGAATGCCGGCGACGCGGGCCGGATCAAGGCGGGCTACATCGGACGGACCGACTTCATCCATCACCAGAATGTACGGTTGCTCAGGCTCGCTCGGGGTTTGGACGCCACTCAACTGCGCCAATACCCGACGACCTATATCACGCAAGTCGGCGGCACGCTCGGCGAGCAAGGCGTCCTGCAGCGATTCCTGTTGTTTGGCCGCCGCTTCAATCACCGCCATCCACGCCGCTTCGGCGCTTTCGCCTTGCTTGAGACGGGTGTCAACTTCATCGGTCAATTCCGGGTCGTCGAGCATTTCCTGGTGAGTGATGAAAATCTCGCGAATGGCCTTGGACGTGCTGCGTTCGATCAGGCCTTCGATGTCGCGACGCACGTCCGCCAACGCCTGTTTGAGGCGCTCGCGCTCGATGGCGGCAGACTCACCGCGCAGCGGGTAATCGATGGTTTGCAGCACTTGAATGTGCGCCGGGCCGATGGCGATGCCCGGTGCGGCGGCAATGGCCTGAACCAGACTGCCGGACGCTGGCGCGAGGACCACTTCGGCCACATCGGCAATCACTTCACGCTGTTGACTCACGGCTGGCAGCGGTTCGACTTCTTCACCGAGGCCTTCTTCAATAGCGGCCAACAAGGCTGGCAAGGCGTCGGCGGCGATGCTCGGTTCGGCGATGAATTCCAGCACCTGACCGCGACGGGCGCCGAGGCTGAGCAGTTTACTCAAGCTCTTCACCGACACCGCGCTGTCCTGGCCGTCGACAATGCGCACGCGAACTTCGCCTTCAAAACTTTTCGCCAGTTGCGCGAGAATCTTCGCCGGACGCGCGTGCAACCCGTGGGCGTTGGCCAGCGCGATGCGAGCGCTGGGCCAATCAGCCGGCAGTTCACCACCTAGGACTTCGAGGACTTTACGGCTGCTGGTGGCGCGGCCCAATTCATGGCCACGACCTTCGATCAGCAACGCACAAAGGCGTTCGAGCAATGCCTGATGGGCTTCACCGAGGCTGGCCAGGCAGAACAGGCCACTGAGCGGTTGGCCGAGGTAGCGTATGGGTTTGTCCGGCGTGACGAAGGCCAGACCCGGACGCTTGACCGTTTGCTCACTGTGCAACCACCACAGGCCATCGCCCAGCGGCAGCGCTTCGACTTGTTGCAACACCGCAGAGAAACCGTTGCTCACACAGTCGGCCTGACGCAGCAAACGTGCACCGCGCCAAACCAGTTCTTCGAAGTCATCGGCGGACACACCAAGGCCGATCATCTGCGCATCCAGCGCCAGCTCTTGTGGCGCGCCTTGCAACAGTTTCAACAAGGCTTCGGCGGAACTGGCGCGGCGCAGCGCCTGGCCCAAGTCGGTTTCGCCGAGGGCACGGGTCAGCAGTTGCAACAGGCGCAGGTGTTCATCGGATTTGGCCGCAATACCAATCGCCAAGTAGACGATCTGACCGTCACCCCAATCCACACCCTCGGGGAACTGCATCAGCCGCACACCGGTGGAAAACACCTGATCGCGGGTTTCCGGCGTACCGTGGGGGATGGCAATACCTTGACCGAGAAAGGTCGAGCCCTGTACTTCGCGCGCCTGCAACCCGGCGAGATAACCCTCGTCCACCAGGCCATCGGCGACCAGATGCTGGGCCAGCAGGTGCAACGCTGCGGACTTGTCCACAGCCGACTGACCCATGGAAATCTGCTCTATGGTGAGCTCGAGCATACTTTTTCCTTTTTGGCGCCTTAGGACGCCAGGTATTGTTTTGAATGATTCAGCTTAGGCTCTTAAGCAAACCTTTTCAGGAGGCAGTTTTGGCGGTTTCACGGCAGAACCGACAATGGAGCCTATAACGTAGAAAATACGCCTGCTGAAACGTTTAATCTAGAATGATTGGCACGTTACTCGATAATGTCTCATCCTTGAAGTCCAATTGTCGGATGTGCTGCGACAATGGTCGTCTGCCTGAATCGGGTAGGATTGGCGAAAATGTCGGGCAAGCTCGAAAAAAACAAGGAAATCCCGAGTTGAAACTCAGTGATATCGCCCAGTTGGCCGGTGTGTCCGTTACCACCGCCAGCTATGTCATTAATGGCAAGGCAGAACAACAACGTATCAGCAGTGCCACCGTCGAGCGCGTGCGCGCGGTCGTCGAACAACATGGCTTTACGCCCAACCCTCAAGCTGCCGGGCTGCGCAGTCGGCACACCCGCACCTTGGGTTTCATTCTGCCGGACCTGGAAAACCCCAGTTACGCACGAATCGCCAAACTGTTGGAACAAGGCGCCCGGGCTCGCGGCTATCAGTTGCTGATCGCCAGTTCCGACGATGCGCCGGACAGCGAACGGCAGTTGCTGCAACTGTTCCGGGCCAGGCGCTGCGATGCGTTGATCGTTGCCAGTTGCCTGCCGGCCGGCGATGACAGCTATCGCCAATTGCAGGCCAAGGGCATTCCGATCATCGCGATCGACCGGGTCATGGCGCCTGAGCATTTCTGCTCGGTGATCAGCGATGACCGCGAGGCCAGCCTGCAACTGACCCGCAGTCTACTGGACCCGCTGCCCAAGCAGATCGCACTGATTGGCGCACGCCCCGAACTGAGCATCAGCCAGGAGCGGGCGGCAGGCTTCAAGGAAGCCTTGGTCGGATTCAAAGGCGAGGTGCTGATCGAGCACGGCGAGTCGTTCAGCCGTGAGTGCGGCAAGCAGTTGATGGACGAATTGCTACAGCGTCTGGGCCATTTGCCGGATGCGCTGGTGACCACGTCCTACGTGCTGCTTCAGGGCGTATTCGATGCCTTGCACGATTTCCCGCTCAAAACCCGCCCGCTGCGCCTCGGCACGTTCGGTGACACACAGTTGCTGGATTTCCTGCCGCTGCCGGTCAATGCCATGGCCCAGCAGCATCAGCTCATCGCCGATAAAGCCCTGGAACTGGCCCTGGCCGCCATCGAGCAATCGGATTACCAACCCGGCGTGCAGGCCATCGCGCGGACCTTCAAGCAACGTATTCGCCAGGACTGAACCGTGGAGCTGATCGACAGCCACACTCATCTGGATTTTCCGGACTTCGACGAGGATCGCACGGCGCTGCTGGCCGAGAGCCGCGCCCTCTGCGTGCGGCGAATGGTGGTGCTGGGGGTTTATCAGGGCAATTGGCAGCGGCTCTGGGATCTGGTGCAAAGCGATCCCGATCTGCATGCGGCGTTCGGTTTGCACCCGGTGTATCTGGATGATCATTGTCCCGAAGACCTGACGGCACTCGGCGACTGGCTGAATCGGCTGGCTGGCCATCGGCAGTTGTGCGCCGTGGGCGAAATCGGTCTGGATTACTTCATCGAAACTCTCGATCGCGAGCGCCAGCAGGCGTTGTTCGATGCGCAGTTGCAACTGGCAGCGGATTTCAATCTGCCAGCGCTGATTCATGTGCGACGCAGCCATGCGGCGGTGATTGCCACGCTTAAACGCTTCAAGTTGAAACGCGCGGGAATCATCCACGCCTTCGCCGGCAGCAAGGAAGAGGCCCGCGAGTACATCAAGCTTGGTTTCAAACTTGGTTTGGGCGGTGCTGCGACCTGGCCTCAAGCCTTGCGCATGCATCGCGTACTTGCTGAACTGCCGCTTGAATCGGTAGTGCTGGAAACCGACTCCCCGGACATGGCGCCCGCCATGTTTCCCGGTCAACGCAACAGCCCGGCCCATCTTCCGGCGATCTGCTCGGCACTGGCCGGAATCATGGCGATCAGCCCTGAGCAATTGGCCGCCGCCAGCACTGCCAATGCCTGTGAGCTGTTCAACTGGCGTTAGTCACACCCGAAACGCGCTGATCAGCTGTTTGAGCTCCACCACCTGAGCCGACAACGCACGACTGGCATCCTCGGTCTGGTGCGCCCCTTCGGCGGTGCGTTCACCCGCGCGGTTGATCTCGACAATATTCTGGTCGATGTCATGGGCCACAGCAGTCTGTTGCTCCACCGCCGCGGCGATTTGCTGGTTCTGATCGACAATCATGCCGACGGCGCCGAGGATGTTCTCCAGCGCTTGCTGAACCTTCTCCGACTGCCCCACGGTACCGTTGGCCATCTGATGACTGGTACCCATGGCCTTCACCGCAGCGCCAACACCGCTGTGCAGCTTGGCGATCATTTGCTCGATTTCTTCGGTCGATTGCTGGGTACGTTTGGCCAGGGTCCGGACCTCATCCGCCACCACCGCAAAACCACGCCCCTGCTCACCGGCCCGAGCGGCTTCGATGGCCGCGTTGAGCGCCAGCAGGTTGGTTTGCTCGGCGATGCTTTTGATGACTTCCAGCACGCGGCTGATGGACTGGCTATCGCTGGCCAGTTGATTGATCACCAGCACCGACTGATCAATCTCACTGGCAAGCGCAGCAATGCTGCCCTGCTGGGACTCCACCAGACCGCGACCGCTGATGGTCTCGTCATTGACGCTGTGGGCGCTACTGACCGCCGCTGCGGCACTGCGCGCCACCTCAAGGGAGGTGGCCGACATCTGGTTCATAGCCGTGGCGACCTGCTCGATCTGCGTGCGCTGCCCCGCCACGGCCTGGTTGCTCTGGGCGGAGACGTTCTGCACCTGCCCGGCTTGGCGTTCGACCTCGCCGACGGTCTGCCCCACTCGCTCGATCAGGTCATGGATTTTCTTCACGGTGCCGTTGAACACCTCACCCAACTCGCCCAGTTCATCGCGGCTGTTGGCGTTGAAGGTCACCGTCATGTCGCCGGCCGCGACTTTGTCCATCACCGCGCCAAGACGCTTTAGGGTGGTGCGGGTCGAGGCGTAGAAGCCGCCGTAGAGGTAAAAAATCAACACAAACACCACCGACAACGCTACGGCCTGCAAGACCATGTGGGTGCGGTTCTGCTCCAGTCGCTGTTGTAACTGGGTGCCGAGAAACTTCAGAGTGGCTTCATTAAGTTGGTAGGTCTGGTCCATCAGGCCCGTGACCTGATCGTAAAAGCCCTGCCAAGGCGCATCGAGCGTGTCGGCCATGACGACCTGCTCTTCGAACAGTTCACTGGCCTTTTTCAACGACGCCTTGCTGCTATCGGTCTGAGCAGCCAGGGTTTCCCGTGCTGCTTTGCTGGAGCCGAGCGCGTCCTGCAACTTCAGGGCATATTCGGCCTGCAGTTTTTCGATCTGCGCCAGCAACTCATCAAAACGGGTACTCGATGCCGAGTTGAGAAAGCCCTGCCCCAGCGAAAAAGAGCCCATCGCCCGACCTTCGCCCAGAAGCTGTGTAACGGGTGGGGTGACATTGGTAATGAGGTCGCTGAGCTGGCGCATGTCGCTCTGAGTGTCGCGGCTGAGGCCGGCCTGACTGGCGATGATCTGGCTGAAGATTTGCGCGTTGCCGAGCAGCTTGCCGATCATCCCACTTTTACTTTGCAGGGAGTTTTCCGCTTGCTGGGCCTTGAACGCGGCGATCATTTCATCGCGTTTACCCTCGAAAACGATGATCTGCTCGGGGTCAGTGGTCATCGCCGTCAACCCTTGCAAACGGCTGAGCACGCTTTGTCCCAAGGTGCTGATCTGCGACTCGACATTACCGGCCTTGCCGGACTGACCGAGGGTGACGTTGATCTGTACCAAGTTGTTCAGGGTTTCCAGATCGCGCCGTAACGTCAGGCTGCTGCCCAGCAGCTCGAGGCTTTGCAGTTCGACGCGGGTGCCCTGGAATTCTCGATAAGAATCGCGTACCAGATAGAAGTTGGTCACCAGCATCGGCACAAGAAACAGCACGCTGATCAGGCTGAACTTCATGCCAAAGCTCAGGCGGTTCATCAACGCGACAGCGGGATAGAGCAAGCTCTTCACTGGAAGTCTCCCTTTGATTTTCTTCTTTTTATTGGCCGGCGCGGGTCGACAGCAGATAGCCACTATCCGGCGCTAGCTCTGTATAGCTTAAATCGGCGGGAGGTTTTGTAACTTAAGGTTAACGGGGGGTGCACTCGGTCTTGTAGCAGCTGGCGCAGCCTGCGTCCGGCTCGGGCCGCGATCGGACGCAGGCTGCGCCAGCTGCTATGTATGGACTCGCCCCCACTGTCTACCCGCTTTTGAAAAACCGCCGCCCCGTTGCATCTATGTATTAGGCCTATTCGAGGAAACCGTCTTCGGCTTCTGGCCAAAATTGGAAGAGCTCGTGGTATGCCGATTACAGTCAGGCCTCGAAGGCCAGTAGCAGCTAAGGCATCAATCCACGCCGGTCTTACCTGGGGTCAATTTTTTTTCAGCAAAGGGCCGGACAGTTAGTACCTCGGTGGCAGAACTCTGTCGCTCAGTGGCTCATCGTCGCTTGCTGGCCATCACCAGCCTGGCGACGATAAGTCTGGTCATTCTGTAGAAGCACCCAGACGATTCGCAGGTTGCGGTTGGCTAACCTGACCGCAGCCTCCTTACGGCCCAGTCGGCTCATCCAGCGCAACAAGCGGCGGTCATCGGGTTGCTGGGAATCAGGTCGTAGTTGTTGCAGTACCGCATGAGCTCCCTGGATCATCAGGCTGCGTAAATAAACATCGCCTCGCTTGGTCATGTCCCCCAGCCGGACCGTCTGCCCGCTGCTGTGCTGGTCAGGCACCATGCCAAAGTACGCGGCAAACTTGCGGGCATTGGGAAATCGCTCAGGCTTGGTTTCCTTGGCCACCAGTGCCGTGGCAGTGACTGGGCCGATGCCGCGCACAGTCATCAGTCGCTTCGCCGTCATGTCGGCGTTGGCGGCCACTTCCAGGCGCCCCGTCAGCACGCTGATGCGTTCGCCCAAATGGCGCCACTCGGCCAACAGTTCGTCGATCAGTTCACGCAGCAGGCCCGGCACCGGCTGGGTGGCATCTTCCAGTACCCGCGGAATTTTCTGGCTGATCGCAACATCGCCCTGCGCCAAGGCCACGCCGTGCTCGAGCAGCAGGCCGCGCATCTGATTACTCACCGCCGTGCGTCGACGCACATAGCCTTGGCGGGCGCGATGCAACGCCTGCATTGCCAGCGCCGCAACGCTTTTGACCGGCACTGCGTAGATCTTTTCATCGCGACCAGCCCGCAGAATCGCCAGCGCATCGTTGCGATCATTTTTAGGCCCGCTGCGATGGGTGGCCACCAAACCGGCTGGAAGAATCCGCGCCAGATTGCCTTGCTCTTGCAACTGCCGGGCCCAGGCTTGAGCACCCGGACCGGTCTCCATCAGAACCACGACATGAGGCGGCAACTGGCGGAGAAACTCATAAAACGCCTCGCGCGACTTGATCCGTCGCTCGTAGTGCACCTGGCCGAAGACGTCTTCACCGGCGACCTGAAAGACCTGCTTGGCCAGATCGACCGCCACAGTTGTGCAGGCCGACAAATCGGAAGAAGACAGGGATTGATCAATCGAAGTATGCTTTTTCATGGACTCGCCCTCGCTGTCGTTGGCTGTTTAGACTGCCACCGTGGCGCATTGACGCCTCGGCTTGGGCGAGTCCATCCAATTACAAGGTATCGGCGTATTAAGGAAGGACGGTCCACAACGCAAAACCGGCGTACCAGAGCACCGCCGCGCGCAGCAGCAGTTCCCAGATCCGGTCGAGGCTGTTGATGCCGTCAGGCCCGACCACTGGCGCTGGAATTTCACCGGCCACCAGCCCGACCCTCTCGATCAATTGGGCGGCGCTGATGTTCCAGTTCAGCAGCTCATGCAACATCACCCGGCTGACCGCGACAAAGTTGCCGACCAACGCAAAACTCGCCGCCAGCAGACGCACCGGCACCCAGTCGAACGCATGACGCAGTTGGGCGGCGCGTTCAACCACGGCGGGGTTCTGCCCGTGTTCTTCGGCCAGGGCCAGCAGTCGATAGCTCAAGGCCGCGACCGGACCCAGCAGGAAGTACCAGAAAATCACCGCGAAAAAGCTCTGATAAGCCTCCCACAGCAGATGCCCTTCGACCCGTTCCAACAGTTGTTCGCCACTATCGGCGCAGATACCCAGGTCGCGGTCCGCCACATGAGCGGCAGCTTGCAGGTCTTCCCGGCGCCAGGCATCGCGAAATGGCCCGAGACCGGCCAGCAGATCGCCGCGGCCCAAACTGTAAATCACCACCAGCAGGTGCACCGGCAACGCCAGCAGACCGTAAGCTACCGGGTCCAGCACCAGCAGCAGCAAACCCAGCAGTGCCACTGGCAACAACACCAGGATCAGCAAAATCAGCCACGGACGATTGACCAGGCGCGAACGGGTTTCAAGCTTGGCCAGCTCCCGCAGCCAGCCGCCATCGCGCTGAACCCGATGGCGCAGGGCCGAGAATTTCTCGATCCAGACCGCCAACAGCAACACCAGAAAACTCATTGTGGTTCCTCTTTTGCCAGGGCGGCGCGATAGCGTGCCCAGTCGAACGCGGGTCCCGGATCGGTTTTACGCCCGGGTGCGATGTCGCTATGCCCGCAGATGCGTTGTGCGGTGATGGCCGTGAAGGCGCTTTGCAGCTGCCGGGTCAGGGTCGTCAACGCTTGATACTGAGCATCGGTGAACGGCAGATCATCCGTGCCTTCAAGTTCGATGCCCACGGAAAAATCGTTACACGTTTCCCGCCCTTCGAAACTCGAGACGCCAGCATGCCAGGCACGCTCAAGACAAGAGACAAACTGAGTGACTGTGCCGTCACGTTCGATCAGAAAGTGCGCAGACACACGCAGGTCGGCGATCCCTTCAAAGTAGGGATGCTCCGTGACATCCAGGCGATTCTGGAAAAACTCCTGCACCTTGCCGGTGGCGAATTGCGCTGGCGGCAAACTGATGTTGTGGATCACCAGCAGGGAAATTTCGCCGGAGGGGCGCGCATTGAAGTTGGGCGAGGGGCATAAACGCACACCCTGACACCAACCGCTCGCGGGGTCCAACTGCATACAGGTTCCTTCAACGACGACTGTGATGGCGCCCAGTATGCCGCGATAGACCCTCGGGGCGCGATCACTTGCCGCGATTGAGGCGCCGCAGGTTACCGATCACCGACTCCAGCGCCCGGTCGAACAGCAAGGTGTCGTCCAGCGCTCGCACCGCGCCACGATGGAATTCCAGCGCCAGACCGGTGCGGCTGCGCTCCAGCACTTTCATTCCGGTGCGGTTGACGAAAATGTACTTGCCGGTGGCTTCAATGATCGCCGCCAGCTTGCAGCGAAGGGTGTTTTCCTCGTCTTCCTGAAACTCGACCCAGCAGCCCAACCGCAGCTGATCGACCTGAAGCAGACCGGCATCGTCCTCCGGCAAGCGCAATGACGCCGTATCGACCCCCCCTTCGTCGGCGGTTCGCAGGACGACTTCCTGCAGCACTTCGACCACTGCCGGCGTATCGACAGACTGTTCAAGCTTTTGCTCTGGACGTTCGAACAGTTGAACGTGCAAGGCTTCCAGTTCACTGAAAAACTCGCTGGTGGCGAACGGATCGAATGCCGAACTGCTCAGCCCGTCGCGCAACGACTTGAGCAACCCCGGCACCAGCGTCAACAAGCGCAGGCTCGCATCGGGCTCGTCATGACGCTGTACGCTCCAGATCAATTGCTCCATGGTCTGCACATCGGCGTGCCACGCGGCTGACTGATCGCCGTGCTTGAGGCACGTCAGCAGCAACACTTTGCTCCAGGCTTCCTGGACAAACACCACCACCTGTTGCGGCAATACTTTGCCCAACAAGGCCTGATTCAACACCTGCTCGACGCGCTGGCGGGCCAGTTCAGTCCTGGCGCGGCCTTCTTCGGCGTCACGGGTACGTTGCTCCAGCAACTCACTGCGACGGCGCTCGTCGCTGGTGAAGGCGAGAAAATCCGCCAGCAATTCGGAAAAAACCGCCGGATCATCGACAAAATCGTTCAGCAACCGTTGCACCACTTGTTCGATGCGCAGATACAGGCTATCGCGCTCATGGTCATCGAACTCGCCCCACCCCATGGCTGCGGTGGCAATTTCGTTGAGCAGGCGCCGGGCCGGGTGACTGCAGCGGCTGAAGAAGCTCTTGTCGAGCACCGCCACTTTCAGCATAGGGATCTGCAAACGGCCGATCAGCGCCTTGAGCGAATCCGGCAGGTTGCGGTCATCGAGGATGCATTCGAAGAGCATCGCGATCAGGTTGATCACGTCTTCGTCAGCCACCCCGACCACGCGTGATTTGCCACTTTTGACGCTGACCCGGGTCAGCAGTTGTTCGAGCTGGTTTCGCAGATCGAAGTCGTCCTGGGCTGCCGGCGCCGGCACGTATTGCTGCAAGTGCGAGAGCAGGCGCAGCAGGTCGCGGGTGGAAATCGGCTGTGTCTGGGCACTGGCTTCAAGCGTCTGCGCGACACTGCCACGCACGTGAAACAGCAATACCTGCAACGCGGCGAAGACTTCCTGCACGCTGTCGTCGATCGGCGGGCCACCGACGCGGGGGCTGGCCGGCGCGGATTCAACACCGACGCTGGCAGCCGCACGATCCGTGGCCCGACGCGCTGGGGCAGGTTTGAGGTCGGGCAGAACACCGGTGGCCATCAGCAACTGATTGGCTTCGGCGTAGAGCTGATTGGCCTCTTTGAGCACGTAGCGTTCGAACAACTTGAGGATGATCAGCTTGACCTTGATCTCCACCCCCAGGTTGCGTCCGGCCTGCAAAAAGTACTCGCAGAGCATCGCAGGCCCCACCGGATTGTGCTGATCGAGCAGCTCCCTGCCCAGCAGTGCGCTGAGTCGGGCAGTCAGTTGGTCCAGGGCGAAGCCGTCGCGGTTCAGCACTTTGCGGACCATCGCCTCAACTGCCACGCTGCGCGCCCTGTCGTCATTGGACAGCGCCGTCGCGGCGTCGAAGGCCAGCGCCTGGGACAAGGCAGACTGAGTGGTGTCGTACTGTGTGAGGCGAACAAAAGCCTCGACGAATTGCTCGAGAACGCCGCGTTCGATGTTTTTGCGTTTGAGGCGCAAGTCGCGCATGGCTTCGAAGAAGAGGTTCTGATCGACGTCATTGCGGGCCCGGTCGGCCATTTCGAACAGTGTGTCGTCGGCGTTATCGAACAATTCCTGCAACCCATGCCTGAGCTGTTGAGCAGCCTTGTCGCGAACCTGAAGCAGAATCACAGGCAGGCGGGCGAGCGGCGAGTGAGTCGCCTGGTCGGTAGCAACCTTGTGCAAAGGCACTACATTCCCGTCGTTGTGCATTCAGGCCTCCAGAAACGGTGAGTCTTCGAATAGTCGTCAATCCAATCTACGTCAAAGCCATGACGTCAAAAGCAAGGCGGATTATCTTGCAAAAGATGTCCCCTGTACCAGCAGACTCTGCATCCCCTTTGAAATAGACGCTTATGGGAGACGCTGACTTAGTGCCGATTGCTCAGGCGAATCGACCAAATGCAGGTTTCACAGCGATGGGAACGCGTCTGATGCCTTGGGTTGCCCAGCGCCATGGCCCTATAATCGGGCCACTTTGTTTGTGGAGTCCGTTATGCCGAATCTACGTCTCGCCGATTTGACCGCCGAAATCGAAGCCAACGTGCGCCGTGCGTTGCTCGAAGACATCGGCAGCGGCGACATCACCGCACAGCTGATCCCGGCCGAACGCCTGGCCAAAGCCACCATCATTACCCGCGACGCTGCCGTCATCTGCGGCACAGCCTGGGTTGAAGCAGTGTTTCGGCAGCTGGACCCACGTGTTGCGGTGCACTGGCAGGTGCGTGATGGCGAGCGGGTGAAACCCAATCAGGCGCTGTTCCACCTCGAAGGCCCGGCGCGCTCGCTGCTGACGGGCGAACGCAGTGCACTGAACTTCCTGCAATTGCTTTCTGGCGTGGCCACACGCGCGCAGTACTTGGCGGATTACGTTGCCGGGACTCAGGTGAAGTTGCTCGACACCCGTAAAACCTTGCCGGGGCTGCGTCTGGCGCAGAAGTACGCCGTGACCTGCGGCGGTTGCCACAACCACCGCATCGGTCTGTACGACGCGTTCCTGATCAAGGAAAACCATATTGCTGCCTGCGGTGGCATCCCGGAGGCCATCAACGCCGCGCACAAGATTGCCCCGGGCAAACCGGTGGAGATCGAAGTGGAAAGCCTGGAGGAGCTGAAGGAAGCCCTGGCAGCCGGTGCCGACATCATCATGCTCGACGAGTTGAGCCTGGATGACATGCGCGAAGCCGTGCGTCTGAACGCAGGCAAGGCGAAACTGGAGGCCAGCGGCGGTATCAACGAAAGCACGCTGCTACCGATCGCCGAAACCGGGGTGGATTACATCTCGATTGGTGCGATGACCAAGGATGTGAAGGCTGTCGATCTGTCGATGCGTCTGAGCCTTTGATAACGCCCGCGTGAATGAAAAACGCCAGCCTCGTGAGGCTGGCGTTTTTATCAGAGCACCAGATTATTCATCTCGCAGTACTCTTCCCACTCGACGCCCAATACCTCGGCAGCCTCCTTGTGCAGAACAAGGCGCGCAGCCTCGAACTCTTCAGGGGTTGAGGTGTACTTGAGCGTCAGCTCCCACGGCTGCAAGCCCTGAGATTCCGCCTCATCCTCGAACGCCCACTGGATCTGGTCTTTCTGATCGTCGGCGGGCAAGTCCTTGATCTCTTCGGCTAACTGGGGCGAATCCAGCAAGTACTTTTTCAGCGCTTCTTCGTGTCTGGCTTCTTGGGTCAATTCTTTAACGGTCATGGCGTTCTCTTTGATCTGGGGAATGGAAGATGGATCTGGATCATCAAGGATCTCTCTGACGCAAAAAAACCGTTTGAAGCCCGGTTTATCTGGCCTTCAGAACCATTCGGGATCATCTGAAAACAACGTGTCGCTCGTGCCCGAGACAGGAATCGAACCTGCGACCTTCGCGTTACGAGTGCGCTGCTCTACCAACTGAGCTACACGGGCAGTGGGCTAAACCTAGCACTGACTTTGGGGTCAGGCAACTTCATGACTCGTCTGATTTTTTTGCAGGCAAAAAAATACCCCGCAGCTTTCACTGCAGGGCATTTTCTATAACGTTGAAGCGGTCAGGCGTGGGGGTGATTAAACGCCCGAAGCCTTGGCTGCTGCTACGTCTTTGATGGACAGCTTGATACGGCCGCGGTTGTCCACGTCCAGTACCAGCACTTCCACTTCCTGGCCTTCTTTCAGGATGTCGGTCACTTTCTCAACGCGAGCGTCGCTCAACATCGAGATGTGAACCAGACCGTCCTTGCCCGGCAGGATGTTGACGAATGCGCCGAAGTCGACGATGCGCTCAACCTTACCAACGTAGATCTTGCCGATTTCAGCTTCTGCGGTGATGCCCAGAACGCGCTGACGTGCCGCTTCAGCCGCTTCCTTGGTTTCGCCGAAGATCTTGATCGAGCCGTCGTCTTCGATGTCGATCGAAGCCTTGGTCTCTTCACAGATCGCACGAATGGTCGCGCCGCCTTTACCGATGACATCACGGATTTTGTCGGTGTCGATTTTCATCGCGATCATGGTCGGAGCATTTTCCGACAGTTCGGTACGCGACTGGCCAATGATCTGGTTCATCTGACCGAGGATGTTCAGGCGCGCTTCCAGGGCTTGGCCCAGAGCGATTTCCATGATTTCTTCGGTGATGCCTTTGATCTTGATGTCCATCTGCAGCGCGGTCACACCTTTGGCGGTACCGGCTACTTTGAAGTCCATGTCGCCCAGGTGGTCTTCGTCACCCAGGATGTCGGTCAGGATGGCGAATTTCTCGCCTTCTTTAACCAGACCCATGGCGATACCGGCAACCGGTGCCTTCATCGGAACGCCGGCGTCCATCAGCGCCAGGGAAGCGCCGCAGACCGAAGCCATGGAGCTCGAACCGTTGGACTCGGTGATTTCCGACACAACACGGATGGTGTACGGGAACACGTCGGCAGCAGGCAGCATGGCCTGAATCGAACGACGGGCCAGACGACCGTGACCGATTTCGCGACGACCAGCGCCACCCATGCGACCACACTCACCTACCGAGAACGGAGGGAAGTTGTAGTGCAGCATGAACGGGTCTTTTTTCTCGCCTTCCAGGGTGTCCAGCAGTTGTGCGTCACGGGCAGTACCCAGCGTCGCAACAACCAGAGCCTGGGTTTCGCCACGGGTGAACAGTGCCGAACCGTGGGTCTTAGGCAGAACACCGACTTCGATGTTCAAAGGACGTACGGTCTTGGTGTCGCGACCGTCGATACGTGGCTTGCCGTTAACGATGTTCTCGCGAACGGTGCGGTATTCGATTTCTCCGAAAGCTGCTTTGACTTCACTGGAAGATGGCTGACCTTCTTCACCGGACAGTTTGGCAACCACCTGGTCCTTCAGCTCACCCAGGCGAGCGTAACGGTCGGCCTTGATGGTGATGGTGTAAGCCTGGGAGATCGCGTCGCCGAACTCGGCACGGATAGCGCCCAGCAGAGCGGTAGCTTCTGGTTGTGGAGCCCAGGCCCAGGTTGGCTTGGCAGCTTCGGCAGCCAGTTCTTTAACAGCGTTGATCACAACCTGGAATTCGTCTTGAGCAAACAGTACCGCGCCCAGCATCTGGTCTTCAGTCAGCTCTTTGGCTTCCGATTCAACCATCAGAACGGCATCCGAAGTACCGGCAACGACCATGTCCAGGCTCGAAGCTTTCAGTTGTTCGTAAGTCGGGTTCAGCAGGTAACCGGTGCTTTCGTGGAACGCAACGCGGGCAGCGCCGATCGGGCCATCAAAAGGAATGCCGGAGATGGCCAGCGCAGCCGAGGTACCGATCATCGCAGCGATGTCCGGATCGGTCTTCTTGCTGGTGGAAACGACGGTGCAGACAACCTGCACTTCGTTCATGAAGCCTTCTGGGAACAGCGGACGGATCGGGCGGTCGATCAGTCGGGAAGTCAGGGTTTCTTTCTCGGAAGGACGGCCTTCACGCTTGAAGAAACCGCCAGGGATCTTACCGGCAGCGTAAGTCTTTTCCTGGTAGTGAACGGACAGAGGGAAGAAGCCCTTGCCCGGATCGGCTTGCTTGGCGCCGACCACAGTCACCAATACGCTGACGTCGTCGTCAACGGTGACCAATACTGCGCCGGAGGCCTGACGGGCGATACGGCCAGTCTCGAGGGTAACGGTCGACTGACCGAACTGGAATTTTTTGATTACCGGGTTCACGGTGTCCTACCTTCTTTTGTGGCTCTTGGGGAACTTGTCTTCTTGCGAAATTCTTGGGCAATGTCGGGAGTCGACCCAACGCCTGTCCAGGGTAAAACGTGTATCCAGATAAAACTTGAGGCTGGGAGCCTGCCATGCGCCAGCGGGAAACCCACTGACGCACGACAGACAACCAACCTCTAGCGCAATCGCTTATTAGCGACGCAGACCCAGGCGACCGATCAGAGCGCTGTAACGGCTCACGTCCTTGCCTTTCAGGTAGTCCAGCAGCTTACGACGCTGGTTTACCATGCGGATCAGACCACGACGGGAGTGGTGATCTTTACCGTTGATCTTGAAGTGACCTTGCAGTTTGTTGATGTTGTGGGTCAGCAGTGCAACTTGCACTTCTGGCGAACCAGTGTCACCAACAGCTTGCTGGTAGTCAGCTACGATTTGAGCTTTTTCTTGAACGTCGAGAGCCATGAGGCAATCCTTTTATCAGGAAACTGTTTCAAGGAAACAGCTTCAACAGGCCAGGGACAAATCCCTGTATCTATAAAATGAGGAAGTGACCGTGCCTGTTAACAGCCACCCTCGTTCGGTCATTCTGACCGAATCAGTCGACGCGGCGCGATACGCCCGTCCTCGCTCACTTCACCGATACCGATGAAGCGACCGTTGTGATCCTGTACCCGTACCATGCCGAACTTCGGTGCATCCGGGGCCCGTACCGGCTGGCCGTTAAGCCAGTAGAACGAGCTGTGCTCCGAGAACTGCAACAGCGGCCAATCCAGCAGGCCGCTGTCCGATGGCATCAGGAAGCGGTCGACCGCTTCGTTGCCGCCCTCGGCATGTACGGCTTCCAACTCTTCAAGCGTCACAGTCTGCGCCAGCGTGAAAGGCCCGGCCTGGGTACGTCGCAATTCAGCCACGTAAGCGCCACAACCGAGTTGTTCACCGATATCTTCCACCAGGGTGCGGATATAGGTGCCTTTGCTGCAATCCACCGCGAGCCGCGCAGTATCACCCTCAAAGGCCAGCAATTCCAAGCGCGCAATAGTAACAGAACGCGGTTCGCGCTCCACTACTTCGCCTGCACGGGCCAGCTTGTACAGCGGCTGGCCATCACGCTTGAGTGCCGAGTACATCGGCGGTATCTGACTGATTTGCCCACGAAAACTCGGCAGCACAGCTTCGACATCGGCGCGACCAACGGTCACCGGTCGCTCCTGCAAAACTTCACCTTCGGCATCGGCCGTGGTGGTGGTCTTGCCCAGTTGCGCCAGGGTTTCATAAGCCTTGTCGGAATCGAGCAGGTATTGCGAGAACTTGGTGGCCTCACCGAAGCACAACGGCAGCACGCCGGTGGCCAGCGGATCAAGACTGCCGGTATGCCCGGCCTTCTCGGCGTTCAGCAACCAGCGAACCTTCTGCAATGCCGCGTTGGAGGTGAACCCCAGCGGCTTGTCGAGCAGGATGATGCCGCTGACGTTACGGCGGATCCGTTTGACCTGAGCCACCGATTACTCCTTGGTGTCTTCGGCTTCAGCCGCTACCGGGTGCTGATTGTCTTCAGCCACCGCACGCTCGATCAGGGCCGACAGGTGCGCGCCACGCACGACGCTTTCGTCGTAGTGGAAGTGCAACTGTGGAACGCTGCGCAACTTCATTTCGCGAGCCAACTGCATACGCAGGAAACCGGCGGCAGAGTTGAGCACCTTGATGCTTTGCGCGATGTCTTCGGCGTTGTCCTGGCCCATCACGGTGATGAAGATCTTGGCGTGACCGACGTCACGACTGACTTCAACAGCGGTAATGGTGACCAGGCCTACGCGCGGGTCTTTGACTTCACGACGGATCAGCTGTGCCAGCTCACGCTGCATCTGATCGCCGATACGTTGGGTACGGCTGTATTCTTTTGCCATGTCTTGTTACCTGTTACTGCCACACGGTGAAACCCGTGGGGTCTGAAAGCGGCAAACGCCCGGCCTGACAAAAGCCAGACCGGGCGTTGCGTTTAGAGTCCTGACGCTGTGCCGCGCATTGGCATGCGGCGGCTCATCGTGGCCCTTGAAGTGCGCGAGTTAGAGGCTGCGAGCAACCTGAACCTTCTCGAAGACTTCGATCTTGTCGCCGACTTTAACGTCGTTGTAACTCTTCACGCCGATACCGCATTCCATGCCGGCACGTACTTCGGAAGCGTCATCCTTGAAGCGGCGCAGGGATTCCAGCTCGCCTTCGAAGATAACGATGTCTTCACGCAGTACACGGATTGGACGGTTACGGTGAACAACACCTTCGATAACCATGCAACCGGCGATCGCGCCAAACTTCGGCGAACGGAACACGTCACGCACTTCAGCGGTACCCAGGATGTTCTCGCGAACATCGCTGCCCAACATACCGGTAAGGGCTTTTTTGACGTCTTCGATGATGTCGTAGATCACGTTGTAGTAACGCATATCCAGACCTTCCTGCTCGACGATCTTGCGAGCGCCAGCATCGGCACGCACGTTGAAGCCAAACAGTACAGCGCTGGAGGCCAGTGCCAGGTTGGCGTCGGATTCGGTGATACCACCGACACCGCC
Source organism: Pseudomonas sp. MDT1-16 (assembly GCF_054898115.1). Classification (NCBI taxonomy): domain Bacteria; kingdom Pseudomonadati; phylum Pseudomonadota; class Gammaproteobacteria; order Pseudomonadales; family Pseudomonadaceae; genus Pseudomonas; species Pseudomonas sp. MDT1-16. The sequence goes on along the minus strand of NZ_CM142717.1, from coordinate 1,151,707 downwards.
ACCGACAACACGCACTTGCACTTCGTCGTTACCCAGGCCGTTCAAGGCACCGTTCAACGCTTCCAGCGAACCACGGACGTCGGATTTGAGGACGATGTTGAGCGTCTTCTTCTCTTCCTGACCCATGTTCTCGAAGATGTTTTCAAGCTTGCCGGCGTGAGCACGGGCCAGTTTGACTTCGCGGTACTTGCCTTGACGGAACAGAGCCACTTCACGGGCTTTCTTCTCGTCACCAATAACGCTCATCTCGTCGCCAGCGTCCGGGGTACCGTCCAGGCCGAGGATCTCGACAGGGATGGAAGGACCGGCTTCCTTGATTGGCTTGCCGTTCTCGTCGAGCATGGCGCGAACGCGGCCATAGTTCGAACCGACCAGCACCATGTCGCCTTGGCGCAGAGTACCGTCTTGAACCAGAACGGTAGCAACCGGGCCACGACCTTTGTCGAGACGCGATTCAACCACGACGCCACGGCCAGGAGCCGAAGGAGTCGCTTTCAGTTCCAGAACTTCAGCCTGCAGCAGAACAGCTTCGAGCAACTCGTCCACGCCAGTACCGACTTTCGCCGAAACCGATACGAACGGGGTGTCGCCGCCCCACTCTTCCGACGTCACGCCGTGAACCGACAGTTCGCTACGGATGCGATCGAGATCGGCGCCCGGCTTGTCGATTTTGTTCACTGCAACAACCAGCGGAACACCGGCAGCCTTGGCGTGCTGGACCGCTTCAATGGTCTGCGGCATTACGCCGTCGTCCGCTGCAACGACCAGGATCACGATGTCAGTCGCCTTGGCACCACGAGCACGCATTGCGGTAAACGCGGCGTGACCCGGGGTATCGAGGAAAGTGACCATGCCGCGATCAGTTTCAACGTGGTACGCACCGATGTGCTGAGTGATACCGCCGGCTTCGCCAGCAGCTACCTTGGCACGACGGATGTAGTCGAGCAGAGAGGTCTTACCGTGGTCAACGTGGCCCATTACGGTCACAACCGGTGCACGGGAGAACGATTCACCTTCAAACTTCAGGGACTCGGCCAGGGAATCTTCCAGGGCTGTGTCGCTGACCAGGGTCACTTTGTGGCCCAGCTCTTCGGCAACCAGCTGGGCAGTTTCCTGATCCAATACCTGGTTGATGGTCGCTGGAGTACCCAGTTTGAACATGAACTTGATGATTTCAGCAGCCTTGACCGACATCTGCTGGGCAAGATCGCCAACAGTGATGGTCTCGCCGATCTTCACTTCGCGCACTACAGGGCCGGTTGGGCTCTGGAAACCGTGAGCGTTGCGTTTCTTCAGCTTGGCCTTGCCGCGACCACCACGACGGAAGCCATCGCTTTCTTCGTCGGTAGTACGTGGCGCAACACGTGGAGCAGGCGCTTTTTCCTTGACCGAAGCACGATGCGGAGCGTTTTTGCGCTCACCATCACCACTGCCACGACGATTGCTATCGTCGGCACGTGGTTTGTCCGGACGGCGCTGTTCGTTTTGCTTGCGAGCGTCGGCAGACGGTGCTGGTGCAGCGGCCACAACCGGTGCGCTTTGGCGTACTGGCTCGGCAACTGCAGCAGGTGCTGCAACGGCGTCGTTAGTAGCAGTTTGCGCAGCAGCAGGCTGGCGACGTGCTTCTTCTTCGGCGCGACGCTTGGCTTCTTCTTCAGCCTTCTGACGAGCAGCATTGTCTACTGCGCGACGTTCTTCCAGTTCGCGTTTGCGCTCGGCTTCGATTTCTTCCGGGCTGCGCTGTACGAAGACTTTCTTCTTGCGTACTTCAACGCTGATGCTTTTGCTGCCAGCAACACGCAGGGTGCTGGTGGTTTTGCGCTGCAGTGTAATCTTGCGCGGTTCTTCCACTTTCGCCTTGTGGCTGCTCTTCAAGTGAGTCAGCAAAGACTGCTTCTCACTATCGCTCACACCTTCATCGGCGGCGGTGTGCGGCAGACCTGCCTCACGCATCTGCTGCAACAGGCGCTCTACCGGTGTTTTGACCTCATCGGCCAGTTGTTTCACCGTGACTTGCGTCATGCACTTCTCTCCTCAGGCCGCGCCTAATTACTCGAACCAGTGGGCTCGGGCGGCCATGATCAACTTGCCGGCACGATCATCGTCAATGCCGTCGATGTCGAGCAGATCGTCAATAGACTGCTCGGCCAGGTCTTCGCGGGTAATTACGCCGCGCACCGCCAGTTCCATCGCCAAATCCTTGTCCATACCCTCAAGCGAGAGCAGGTCTTCGGCCGGATGGGCGTCTGCCAGCTTTTCCTCAGTAGCGATGGCTTTGGTCAACAAACGATCCTTGGCGCGAGCGCGAAGCTCGTTGACGGTTTCTTCGTCAAAGCCGTCGATGTTGAGCATTTCTTCCAACGGTACGTAGGCAATCTCTTCCAGGCTGGTGAAGCCTTCATCTACCAGCACCTGTGCCAGGTCTTCATCGACTTCGAGCTCGTCGATGAAGTTGCGCAGGATGTCGCCGGTTTCTGCTTGCTGCTTAGCCTGGATGTCCGATTCGGTCATCACGTTCAGGGTCCAGCCAGTCAACTGGCTAGCCAGACGCACGTTCTGACCACCGCGACCGATGGCCTGAGCCAGATTGTCTGCGCCAACGGCGATGTCCATTGCATGGGCATCTTCGTCAACGATAATTGCCGCCACTTCAGCCGGCGACATTGCATTGATCACGAACTGAGCCGGGTTGTCGTCCCACAGGACGATATCAACACGCTCACCGCCCAACTCACCCGACACTGCCTGGACGCGCGAACCGCGCATACCGATGCAAGCGCCTTGCGGGTCGATGCGTTTGTCCTTGGAGCGGACCGCGATCTTGGCGCGCGAACCCGGGTCACGGGACGCAGCCATTACTTCGATCAGGCCTTCAGCGATTTCCGGCACTTCGATGCGGAACAACTCGATCAGCATTTCCGGCGCGGTACGCGACAGGATCAGCTGCGGGCCGCGGTTCTCGGTGCGGATTTCCTTGAGCAGCGCACGCAGGCGCACGCCAACCCGGAAAGTTTCGCGAGAGATGATGTCTTCACGAGCCAGCAACGCTTCAGCGTTGTTGCCCAGGTCGACGATCACGTTGTCGCGGGTGACTTTCTTCACGGTGCCGGAGATGATTTCCCCCAGGCGCTCGCGATAGGCATCAACGACTTGAGCACGCTCGGCTTCGCGAACTTTCTGCACAATAACTTGCTTGGCAGTCTGTGCAGCGATGCGGCCGAACTCAATGGACTCGATCTTTTCTTCGACGACATCACCGACCTGAGCACCCGGATGCGTTTCTGCAACCTTGCTCGGCCAGGTCTCGATGGCCGGATCGTCCAGGTCTGCTTCTTCGACGACCGTCCAGCGACGGAATGTCTCGTAAGCACCCGTGTGGCGATTGATTTCCACACGCAGATCGACTTCGTCCTCGAACCGCTTTTTGGTAGCAGTGGCCAGAGCCAGCTCCAGCGCTTCAAAAATTACGTTTGCCGGTACGCCCTTTTCATTGGATACCGACTCAACAACCAGCAGTACTTCTTTGCTCATCGTACGCCTCGCCTTTCGCAAGCCATTGGATCCGCGGGATCCGCGTCTCAGTCAAAACTGGGAATAATGTTGGCCTTGTCGATCATATCGATCGGCAACAGGAACTCATGGTCTTCTACCTGCACCACGACGTCCTGCTCTTCTACACCGCGCAGAAGGCCCTGAAAGTTGCGTCGGCCTTCGAAAGGCGAGCGCAGCTTGATCTTCACTTGGTCACCGGCAAATTTTGCAAACTGCTCAATAGTGAACAGTGGGCGTTCCATGCCAGGCGAGGAAACCTCGAGGGTGTATTCAACGGCGATTGGATCTTCAACATCCAGGACACCGCTGATCTGACGGCTGACGATGGCACAATCGTCCACCAGCACGCCGCCCTCTTTATCAATATAAACGCGCAACATTGAGTGGCGACCTTGAGCCGAAAACTCAATACCCCAGCATTCATAGCCTAGGGCCACGACCACCGGGGCCAGCAAGGCCTGCAACTCTTCTAGCTTGCTCGACACCTGAACCCCCTCGTGCATGTATGTGCATGCTGTGCAAAATAAAAAAATGGGCGAAACGCCCATCCTTGAAACGCCGTCGAACAGCGGCGTTGAAAGTGTCCAGCTAACAAAAAGCCCCTTAAAAGGGGCTCCTGAAACTGGTTGCGGGGGCCGGATTTGAACCGACGACCTTCGGGTTATGAGCCCGACGAGCTACCAGACTGCTCCACCCCGCGACAAAGCTGGGGCGGAAGTATACGACCGATCCCTGACAGGGTCAATGTAACCTTCCACCTACAAGAAAGCCCGCAACAGCGGGCTCTCCTGATAATTGGTACCGAGAAGGGGACTCGAACCCCTACACCCTATGGGCACAACCACCTCAAGGTTGCGTGTCTACCAATTCCACCACCTCGGCAATACTACGCTTGAAACTCTTCTTACTTTTGCTCTTGAGCTGGAGGTACGTCAGTCGCTGGAGTAGCCGACTTTTGCTCTTGAAGCACCGGTACATCATCAGAAGCCGGTTGTTGCTTTGGAACTTCCAACACTGCCGGATTTGGCAAGCCTACTTGAGTCAGCTGGTGAGCCTTCTCTTTAGCAAAGTAACCTAACCCTAAGCTGGTTATGAAGAAACCGGCGGCAAGTATAGCAGTAAACTTACTAAGAAAGGTAGAGGAACCTTGGCTTCCGAACACAGTATTTGAAGCACCTGCTCCGAAAGACGCGCCAGCATCCGCACCTTTACCCTGCTGCAGCAATACCAGAGCAACTACGCCCAACGCACCCAGCAGATGAAAAACGACTACGACTGTTTCCAGCATTTTTTCAGTTTCCCGCGGCGCGACAAATCGCACCGAACTCATCTGCATTCAGGGAAGCTCCACCAATGAGCCCCCCATCGATATCCGGCATGCCGAACAGTTCGACCGCATTGGCCGCCTTCACGCTGCCGCCGTATAGAAGCCGCACACCTTGTGCGACTTCAGAATTCTCTGCCGCCAACTGATCACGGATGGCTGCGTGCACATCCTGCGCCTGTTGCGGCGAAGCAGTCAGCCCGGTGCCAATGGCCCAGACCGGCTCGTAAGCGATTACTGCCTTTGCAAAGACACCAACACCCAGCTCTTCTATAATACTGCCCAGCTGACGCCCGACAACCTCTAGAGTTTTACCGGCTTCACGCTGCTCAAGGGTTTCCCCTATGCACAACACCGGAATCAAGCCACATGCCTGTGCCGCTGCGAATTTGCGAATCAGCATTTCGTCTCGCTCGCCCATTACCTGGCGGCGCTCGGAGTGCCCGACAAGCACAAAGGAACAGCCTGCATCCACCAACTGACTCGGCGCAACTTCACCGGTCAGGGCACCTTGCATGGATTCCACCGCAGAGTTCTGCGCGCCGACCGAAATCGACTTTCCCTTCAACCCATCAATCACTTGATTGATATGCAAGCAAGGCGGGAATACCGCGACATCAACACCGCTTGGCAAGGCCAGATGACGAAGGCCATTGATCAGCTCAGCGACGCTGGCGCGGGTACCGTGCATCTTCCAGTTACCAGCTACCATAGGGCGACGCATGCTGTACCTCGTCGGTCAAAGTGGGCGCAGATGTTACCCAACACAATCATGGCTGGCAAGCCGAAATCAGGCAGAAACTTCAGTAACCAGTTTTGCCAGCTCTTCGGCGTAGCCGCGAACCTGTGTTTCGTCCTCGCCTTCGACCATGACCCGCACCAGCGGCTCCGTCCCGGACTTGCGCAACAGCACGCGCCCACGACCCGCCATAGCCTTGGTAACACGTTCGCCGGCCTCTTTGACCGAGGGATGATCAAGGGGGCTTGCACCACCGCCGAAACGCACGTTGATCAGCACTTGAGGGCATTTGCGCAATGCCTGACGGGCTTGAGCCAGACCTTCGGAGCGACGCTTCAGCGCCATCAGCACCTGCAGCGCAGCAATAATCGCGTCACCCGTCGTGGTGTGATTGAAGCAGACGATATGCCCCGAGTTTTCACCACCTACGAGCCAGTTGCGCTCCAACAGCTCAGCGATCACATATCGGTCACCGACATTGGCGCGCACAAAAGGAATCGCCAGATCCGCCAGGGCCAGTTCCAGCCCCAGGTTACTCATCAACGTCCCGACTACACCACCCTGCAACTTGCCGCGCTCATGCAGATCGCGAGCAATGATGAACAGCAACTCATCGCCGTCGACGACTGCGCCAGTGTGATCGACCATCTGGACTCGATCACCGTCACCATCAAAGGCAATACCCAAATCAGCATGTTCAGCCAATACAGCCGCTTGCAAAGGCTCCATATGGGTCGAACCGCAATTCTCATTGATGTTCAGGCCATTAGGATGAGCAGAAAGCACAACGACATCGGCCCCCAGCTCACGGAACACACTAGGCGCCACTTTATAGGTCGCACCGTGGGCGCAGTCGATCACGATCCTCAGCCCGGCAAAGCTGGTGCCGGTAGGAACGCTGCTCTTGCAGAATTCGATATAACGGCCCGAGGCATCGTTGATTCGCGATACCTTGCCGATCTTGCTCGACTCAACCACAGTCATCGGGGTGTCGAGCAGCTCTTCGATCATCAACTCGACTTCATCCGGAAGCTTGGTGCCCTTTCCGGAGAAAAATTTGATGCCGTTGTCATCGTGAGGGTTGTGCGAGGCACTGATCACGATGCCCGCTTCGGCATGGAAGGTACGCGTCAGATAGGCGATGGCCGGTGTCGGCATCGGACCCAGGAGCATGACATCGGCACCTGCCGACGTAAGCCCGGCCTCGAGCGCCGATTCGAACATATAGCCGGAGATCCGGGTGTCCTTGCCCACCAGTACCTTGCAGGCGCCCATTTTGCGGAACGCCATGCCTGCAGCCCAGCCGAGCTTAAGCATGAAGTCAGGAGTAATCGGGTACTCGCCGACTCGACCACGAATGCCGTCGGTGCCAAAGTATTTTTTAGTCATAAGTACTCCATCGTTTATTCGGCTGATTCCACTGCGGCGATCATCCGCACCACATCGACAGTTTCGGCCACATCATGGACGCGCAATATACGCGCCCCCTTGACCGAAGCCAGCGCCGCAAGCGCCAGACCACCATACAGACGCGCTCCAACCGGACGATTCAAGGCCTGACCTATCATGCTCTTTCGCGAAACCCCGACCAACAGGGGCCGCCCCAAGGCATGCAGGGCCTCCATATGTTTGAACAAGCTTAGATTGTGCTGCAAGGTTTTCGCGAAACCGAAACCCGGATCAAGAATGATCCGCTCAGCCGGGATCCCCACCGACGCACACTGTGCCATCCGTTCGGCGAGAAACTCGCCCACCGCTTTCGTGACGTCCTGATACTGCGGATTGTCCTGCATATCGCCCGGCTCACCAAGCATATGCATCAGACACACCGGCAGGCCCGTGGCCGCAGCCGCATCCAGAGCGCCATCGCGCCGCAACGAGCGCACGTCATTGATCAATCCAGCCCCAAGTCGTGCGGTTTCGCGCATGACGGCCGGCGTGGACGTATCGACCGAGATAATCACATCCAGCTCGCGATGAATTCGCTCAACGATGGGTGCTACGCGTTCCAGCTCTTCCAGCGGTGAAACCGCCCTGGCACCAGGCCGGGTCGATTCGCCACCGACGTCGATCAGGGTCGCGCCGGCCGCCACCATAGCCTCGGCATGGCGCAAGGCCGCATCGAGCTGGCTGTATAGGCCACCGTCAGAGAAGGAATCGGGAGTGACATTGAGAATGCCCATGACATGCGTCCGGGCCAAATCAAGAACCCGGTTGCCGCAAGGCAACCGGGTCGAGGACAGAACAGAAGTCATTTCAAACCTTAAACGTCAGCAGCCGGACCGCCGATAGGTGTCTCCGGACGCTCATCCTGCACCGTCGGAGGTGTTCCGGAGGTACCGGTGCTGTCTCCTGACCAGTCGCGAGGCTCGCGAGGTGTACGACCCGCCATGATGTCGTCGATCTGATCGGCATCGATCGTTTCGTACTTCATCAAGGCATCAGCCATTGCGTCGAGCTTGTCACGGTTATCCGTGAGGATCTGCTTGGCCGTGCCGTAGCACTGATCAATGATGCTGCGCACTTCGGAATCGATCAGCTTGGCTGTCTCACCGGAGAAGCTTGCACCCTGACCACCGCCGCGACCGAGGAACACTTCGCCCTCGTCTTCGGCGTACATCAACGGGCCGAGTTTTTCCGACAAGCCCCACTTGGTCACCATGTTCCGTGCAATCTGGCTGGCACGCATAATGTCGTTTGACGCACCGGTGGTGACGCCATCGAAGCCCAAGGTCATTTCTTCAGCAATACGGCCGCCGTACAACGAGCAGATCTGGCTGATCAATGCACGCTTGGACAGGCTGTAGCGATCTTCCTCCGGCAGGAACATCGTCACACCCAGCGCACGACCGCGCGGAATGATTGACACCTTGTAGACCGGATCATGCTCAGGCACCACGCGACCAACAATTGCGTGGCCTGCTTCGTGATAAGCGGTGTTCCGCTTCTCTTTCTCCGACATGACCATGGATTTGCGCTCGGCGCCCATCATGATCTTGTCTTTGGCCAGCTCGAACTCTTTCATTTCGACGATGCGCTTGCCGGTGCGGGCTGCGAACAACGACGCCTCGTTCACCAGGTTGGCCAGGTCGGCACCGGAGAAACCAGGAGTACCACGAGCGATCACGGCCGGAGCGACGTCGTCACCCATTGGCACTTTTCGCATGTGAACTTTGAGAATCTGCTCGCGACCACGGATATCCGGCAGACCGACGACAACCTGACGGTCGAAACGGCCCGGACGCAGCAACGCAGGGTCCAGTACGTCCGGACGGTTGGTCGCAGCGATGACGATGATGCCGTCATTCATTTCGAAGCCGTCCATCTCTACCAGCAACTGGTTGAGAGTCTGCTCGCGCTCGTCGTGACCGCCACCCATGCCGGCGCCACGGTGGCGACCGACGGCGTCGATTTCATCGATGAAGATGATGCATGGAGCGTGTTTCTTGGCCTGTTCAAACATGTCGCGAACACGGCTGGCACCGACACCGACGAACATTTCAACGAAATCGGAACCGGAAATGGTGAAGAACGGCACTTTGGCTTCGCCGGCAATCGCCTTGGCAATCAAGGTTTTACCTGTACCAGGAGGACCAACCATCAGCACGCCGCGTGGAATGCGACCACCCAGGCGCTGGAACTTGCCCGGATCACGCAGGAATTCGACCAGCTCACCGACTTCCTCCTTGGCTTCGTCGCAACCGGCAACGTCACCCAAGGTGGTTTTCACCTGATCTTCGGAGAGCAGGCGCGCCTTGCTCTTGCCGAAGCTCATCGGCCCGCCCTTGCCACCTGCACCGCCCTGCATCTGCCGCATGAAAAACATGAATACGGCAATGATCACCAGGATCGGGAAGCTTGCGACCAGGAGTTGAGTCCAGATGCTTTGCTGCTCAGGCTGCTTACCTTCGACCACAACGTGGTTATCCACGAGGTCGCCGATCAGACCGTTGTCCTGGATTGCAGGACGAATGGTCTTGAAGCTGTCGCCATCGTTGCGTTTGCCGGTAATCACATAGCCGTCAACTGCTACACGCTCGACCTTGCCATCCTTGACCTGCTGGATGAAGTCGGAATAGTTGAGGGTCTGCGGCTCGTTAGGGCTGGAGAAGTTGTTCATCACTGTCACCAGGACAGCCGCGATGATCAACCACAGGATCAGATTCTTTGCCATATCGTTCAATTAACTACCCTCTGAAGCAAGCTCCGCTAATGGCGCGCGCTTCGCATGATATTCACCGGCCTAACTTACTACATTACCTACGGCTCTGGCAGGCGCCGTCTGTAACCCTTTGTGAAACACTTTCTACACACTATTCGCTAATGCTCACGGGGCGAAATACTAAAAACCTATCACCCCGGTCGAAAAACCTCTTATTCCTCGCTGCGACCGCGGAAACCACGAGCCAGCAGGTACTGCTCACGAGAGCGATCGCGCGACGATTTAGGCTTGCGCGTCGTGACCTTCTCGAATTGCTGGCGAACGCTTTTGTGGTATTCGTCGAAACCTTCACCCTGGAAAACCTTGATCAAGAAATCACCACCGGGCTTCAACACCCGAGTCGCCAGATCCAGCGCCAACTCGCACAGGAACATCGATCGCGGCATATCAACAGACGCCAATCCACTCATATTGGGGGCCATATCGGAAATCACAAGGTCTACCTCGTTTTTTCCGACAGCTTCGAGAATCTGCGCCAGCACGGCGTCCTCGGTGAAGTCGCCCTGAATGAAGGTCACATCAGGGATGCTGTCCATTTCAAGGATGTCGGAAGCAATCAGCGTACCTTGCCCACCAATCAGACGACTGGTCACCTGGGACCAGCCACCCGGGGCGGCGCCCAGGTCGATCACGCTCATGCCTGGACGGATCAAACGGTCTCGGTCCTGGATCTCCAGCAGTTTGTAGCTGGCACGGGAGCGGTACCCATCTTTTTGCGCCATTTTGACGAATGGGTCGTTGAAATGCTCTTGCAGCCACTTAAGGCTTGTCTTGGAACGGGCCACGGGCCACCTCGAAAATAAAACGGGTCGTGATTAACTGGGCGGTCCCGGACTCGCTCGGGTAAACTGGCCGCCGCTTTTTACAAGATCAGACGCGGGGGTCAGATTATGCCGCTCACTCAAGAGCAGAAGAAACAGTACAAATCCATTGGCCACCATCTGAAACCAGTTTTGACTGTGGCTGACAACGGTTTGACTGAAGGTGTGTTAGCCGAACTTGAACGCGCTTTGGCGGATCACGAGCTGATCAAAATCAAGCTCAACATCCTCGATCGCGAATCCCGCCTGGCGACCATTGCAGAACTCTGCAAGGTCGGCAAAGGGGATCTGGTTCAAGTCATCGGCAAGATGGCACTGATTTACCGCAAGAACTTCAGCGTCAACAAGCAGCTGTCGAACGTCCATCGCTTCAAGTGATGGCAAGGGTCAAGGGTGTGCTTCGCGCACCCTGCCACTCCATCCAGGCACCGGCTGCAACACCAGCACCAGCCCGGAAAAGCCCAGAACAAGATAGCTGAACACCTGCCAACGCACCGCGTCCGGCCAGCCGATACGCACCGCGACATACATCGCACACGCATACAGCGCCATCATCAGCAGTTGCCCGCGAATATCGCGCCATAGACTGGCAAGGCCCTCGGCCTGAATCAGCACCAAAGCCTGAAAAATCACACATGCTGTGGCGAAACCCACCATCAGCGCATTCAACATGCCTGCAATTTCGTCGATCAGCAGCGGCGCCAGACCTATCTGGCCCAGCACCGGCAGCAGACCGATGTGTAACAGCCACAGGCCGCCAACCCACAACATCTGAGTCAGTTGCCAAAGCATGGCGCCCGCACGGAGCGGGCGCCTTCTTTCAGAGGTGGCGGACTTCGACAATCTCGTACTCGATAACGCCACCCGGTGTTTTCACGGCAACCACGTCACCCTCTTCCTTGGCAATCAAGGCGCGGGACAGTGGTGAACCGACCGAAATCTTGCCAAGTTTGAAGTCAGCTTCATCCTCACCCACGATGTGGTAAGTGACGCGCTCATCCGTCTCGACGTTGGCGATTTCAACGGTGGTGCCGAAGATCACTTTGCCGGTATGAGGAATGGTCGTGACATCAATAATCACCGCGTTCTGCATGCGGCCTTCGATGTCGCGGATCCGAGCCTCGACCATACCCTGCTGCTCGCGAGCAGCGTGGTATTCGGCGTTTTCCTTCAAGTCACCCAACTCGCGGGCCGTGCCGATGTCCTGGCTAAGCTTCGGACGGACGACTTTGGTCAGGTGAGCGTGTTCTTCTTCCAGGGCTTTCGCGCCCTGGACGGTCATTGGGTACTTGATCATGCCTTCAATCCTGCGTGTAGATCCTGCAAGCGGCGCACGGTCTTCTCGGGACCGAACTTCAGCGCTTCGCAGATGGCTTCGCCAGCAGCAATGGTGGTGGTGCAGTAGATCTTGTGCTGCAAGGCATTACGACGAATGGAGTACGAATCAGCGATCGACTGACGACCTTCGGTGGTGTTGATGATCAGGGTGACTTCGTCATTCTTGATCATGTCGACCACGTGCGGACGACCTTCGGTCACCTTGTTCACACGACGCACTTTCAGGCCTGCGGCTTCGATCAGCTTGGCAGTACCGGCTGTGGCGACCACTTCGAAGCCCAAGTTGATCAGATCACGGGCCACCCCTGCAACCAGTGGCTTGTCGTCGTCACGCACGCTGATGAACGCGGTACCGCCAGTCGGCAGCACTTCGCTGGCGCCCATTTGGGCTTTGGCAAACGCCTCACCGAAGGTGTCGCCCACGCCCATCACTTCACCGGTGGACTTCATCTCCGGGCCCAGGATCGGGTCCACACCAGGGAACTTGGCGAATGGGAATACCGCCTCTTTCACGCTGTAGAAGTTCGGAATGATTTCTTTGGTAAAGCCGATTTCCTTCAGCGTTTTACCTGCCATGACGCGAGCCGCGATCATCGCCAGGGAAACGCCGATGCACTTGGACACGAAAGGTACGGTACGGGAAGCGCGCGGGTTGACTTCGATGACGTAGATGTCTTCGCCTTGCAGCGCCAACTGAACGTTCATCAGGCCGACAACGCCCAGCTCCAGGGCCATTTTCTTGACCTGTTCGCGCATCTCGTCCTGGATGTGTGCAGGCAGCGAGTACGGCGGCAGGGAGCATGCGGAGTCACCGGAGTGAACACCGGCCTGCTCGATGTGCTGCATGATCGCGCCGATCACCACGTCGGTGCCGTCGCAAACTGCATCCACGTCCATTTCGATGGCGCAGTTGAGGAAGTGGTCGAGCAGCACCGGGCTGTCGTTGGACACTTTCACCGCATCACGCAGGTAGCGCTTGAGTTCTTCTTCTTCGTAGACGATTTCCATCGCGCGACCGCCCAATACGTAGGACGGACGAACCACCAGCGGGTAACCGATTTTCGCGGCGGCACGAATCGCTTCGTCTTCGCTGCGCACGGTGGCGTTTGGCGGCTGGCGCAGGTTCAGGCGCTCAACCATCTGCTGGAAACGCTCACGGTCTTCGGCACGGTCGATGGCGTCAGGGCTGGTGCCGATGATCGGCACGCCAGCTTCTTCCAGAGCACGAGCCAGTTTCAACGGGGTCTGGCCGCCGTACTGGACGATCACGCCTTTCGGCTTCTCGACGCGGACGATTTCCAGCACGTCTTCCAGGGTTACTGGTTCGAAGTACAGGCGATCGGAGGTGTCGTAGTCGGTGGAAACGGTTTCCGGGTTGCAGTTGACCATGATGGTCTCGTAACCATCGGCGCGCAGGGCCAGCGCCGCGTGTACGCAGCAGTAGTCGAACTCGATGCCTTGACCGATACGGTTAGGACCGCCGCCGAGGATCATGATCTTGTCGCGGCCCGACGGTGCGGCTTCGCATTCTTCCTCGTAAGTCGAGTAGAGGTAGGCGGTGTCGGTGGCGAACTCGGCTGCACAGGTGTCAACGCGCTTGTAGACCGGGAAGATTTCCAGCTTGTGACGATGGCGACGCAAGTTTTTCTCGGTCACGCCCAGCAGCTTGGCCAGACGCATGTCCGAGAAGCCTTTACGCTTGAGCTTAAACATCATGTCGCGGTCGATGCTGGCCAGACCCAAGGTCTTGACCTTCTCTTCTTCCTTGACCAGATCTTCGATCTGCACCAGGAACCACGGGTCGATCATGTTCATGCCGAAGATGTCTTCGACCGACAGGCCGGCGCGGAAAGCGTCAGCCACGTACCAGATACGCTCGGCGCCCGGCACGGTCAGTTCGCGCTTGAGCACGCTCATGCTTTCCGGGTTGCTCAGGTCAAGCTTCTCGTCCAGGCCGCAAACGCCCACTTCCAGCCCGCGAAGGGCTTTCTGCAGAGATTCCTGGAAGGTCCGGCCGATGGCCATGACTTCACCCACCGACTTCATTTGAGTGGTGAGGCGTGCGTCGGCTTTCGGGAATTTCTCGAAGGCGAAGCGTGGCAGCTTGGTAACGACGTAGTCGATGGACGGCTCGAAGGACGCCGGGGTCTTGCCGCCGGTGATTTCGTTCTGCAGTTCGTCGAGGGTGTAGCCGATTGCCAGTTTGGCCGCGACCCGGGCGATCGGGAAGCCGGTGGCCTTGGAGGCCAGTGCCGAGGAACGAGATACCCGCGGGTTCATCTCGATCACAACCATGCGACCGGTGTCCGGGCAAATACCGAACTGCACGTTCGAACCGCCGGTTTCCACGCCGATCTCACGCAGTACCGCCAAGGAGGCGTTACGCATGATCTGATATTCTTTGTCGGTCAGGGTCTGAGCCGGTGCAACAGTGATCGAGTCACCGGTGTGCACACCCATCGGGTCAAAGTTTTCGATGGAGCAGACGATGATGCAGTTGTCCTTCTTATCGCGGACAACCTCCATCTCGTACTCTTTCCAGCCGATCAGGGATTCGTCGATCAGCAGCTCTTTGGTCGGCGACAGGTCCAGACCGCGGGCGCAGATTTCTTCGAACTCTTCACGGTTGTAAGCGATACCGCCACCGGTGCCGCCCATGGTGAAGGACGGACGGATGATGCACGGGAAGCCGAGCTTCTCAAGCACCACGTTGGCCTCTTCCATGCTGTGAGCGATACCCGAGCGCGGGCAGTCCAGACCGATGGATTTCATCGCCTTGTCAAAGCGCGAACGATCTTCAGCCTTGTCGATGGTGTCAGCGTTGGCGCCGATCATCTCTACGCCGAACTTCTCCAGAATACCTTCGCGCTCCAGGTCCAGAGCGCAGTTCAGAGCGGTCTGGCCACCCATGGTCGGCAGCAGCGCGTCCGGACGCTCTTTCTCGATGATCTTGGCAACGGTCTGCCATTTGATCGGCTCGATGTACGTGGCGTCAGCCATGTCCGGGTCGGTCATGATGGTCGCTGGGTTGGAGTTCACCAGGATGACGCGGTAACCCTCCTCGCGCAGGGCTTTACAGGCCTGGGCGCCGGAGTAGTCGAACTCGCAGGCCTGGCCGATCACGATCGGGCCAGCGCCGAGAATCAGGATGCTTTTAATATCTGTACGTTTTGGCATGGGTTTGTCACTCAAATCCGCAGGTCAGTCGGCAAGCCGTCTTGTTCAATCTTTGAAGCCTTGAGGGGGCCGCCACTTCGGGACCGCCCTCACGCTTTGCTACATCAAGGCGAGCGATTAGCGTCGCTTGGCCATCTCATTGATGAAGCGATCAAACAGTGGTGCTACGTCGTTCGGGCCAGGGCTGGCTTCAGGGTGACCCTGGAAGCTGAAGGCGCTCTTGTCGGTACGCTCGATCCCTTGCAGGGTGCCGTCGAACAGCGATTTGTGAATCGCGCGAACGTTGGCTGGCAGGGTGGCTTCGTCTACCGCAAAACCGTGGTTCTGGCTGGTGATCATCACAACGCCGGTGTCCAGATCCTGAACCGGGTGGTTGGCACCGTGGTGGCCGTGACCCATTTTCAGGGTCTTGGCGCCGGAGGCCAGAGCCAGCAGCTGGTGACCGAGGCAGATGCCGAAGACCGGAATCTCGGTCTCCAGCACGTCCTTGATCGCCTGGATCGCGTAGTCGCAAGGCTCTGGATCACCAGGGCCGTTGGACAGGAACACGCCGTCCGGCTTCAGAGCCAGAACATCAGCGGCTGGCGTTTGAGCCGGCACCACGGTCACGCGGCAACCGCGCTCGACCAGCATGCGCAGGATGTTCAGCTTGACGCCGTAGTCGTAGGCAACCACGTGGTACGGCAGCTCGGAAGCGTCGATGGTCGCGTGGCTGTCGGTTTTCAGATCCCAGACAGTCGAGCGCCACTCGTATTTCTCTTTGGTGCTGACAACCTTCGCCAAGTCCATGCCTTTTAGGCCAGGGAAACCCTGAGCGGCGGCGATGGCGGCTTCTTCGGAAATGTTGTCCCCCGCCACGATGCAGCCGTTCTGTGCGCCTTTTTCACGCAGGATGCGTGTCAGGCGGCGAGTGTCGATACCGGCGATTGCCACAACATTGTTGGCTTTCAGGTAGTCGGACAGAGACATTGTGTTACGCCAGTTGCTCGCCACCAGTGGCAGGTCACGGATAACCAGGCCCGCGGACCAGACGCGATCGGACTCGGCGTCTTCCGGCGTGGTGCCGGTGTTGCCGATGTGCGGGTAAGTCAGGGTAACAATCTGTTGGGCGTAGGAAGGATCGGTAAGGATTTCCTGATAGCCGGTCATGGCGGTGTTGAACACCACCTCACCAACGGTTTGACCGTCGGCTCCAATGGCTTCGCCGCGAAAAATGCTGCCATCAGCAAGGGCGAGTATGGCTGGCTTAGTCAAGAAGACCTCCCGTAAATAAAGCCTGAAAGGGCGATCGCAGGTTGTAAAAAAGCGGAGTGACGTATGGACACGTCACCCCGCTTCTTCACCGAATAATTCTGCGCGCTTTTAGTGGACACACTAAAGCTGTAGCTTACAGAAAAAGGCATTTTTGGTCTACCGCCAATGAGCCTTAAAGGCCGGGGAATGCGACAGGACGTCGCTTGGCGTAATAAAACCGGGTCCAAACAGTGTGTTGGAACCCGGTTTCGGGCGCATCTTAACGCAGATCGAGCACGTCTTGCATGTCGTAAAGACCCGGATCACGACCCTCCAGCCACAACGCAGCACGTACCGCGCCCTTGGCGAAGGTCATGCGACTGGAAGCTTTATGCGTGATCTCCAGTCGCTCACCCTCACAAGCGAACAGCACCGTATGATCGCCAACCACATCACCACCACGAACAGTGGAAAAGCCGATCGTTTCACGCTCACGCGCACCGGTGTGGCCTTCTCGCCCGTAAACCGCAACCTTTTGCAGATCACGATCCAGGGCGCTTGCGATGACCTCGCCCATGCGCAGGGCCGTACCTGAAGGCGCATCGATCTTGTGCCGATGATGAGCCTCGATGATTTCTATATCCGCCTCATCGCCCAACACACGAGCCGTCATATCGAGCAGCTTCAGCGACAGGTTCACACCCACACTGAAATTGGCTGCGAACACAATGGGAATGTCCTTGCCCGCCTCCACCAGCAACTGCTTCTGTGCAGCGTCCAAACCGGTAGTGCCGATCACCATGGCCTTGCCCGTCTTGCGGCAGAACGCCAGGTTTTTCAGCATGACTTCCGGGAGTGTGAAGTCGATCAGCACGTCGAACTCATCAGCCACCGCCTCCACATGACCGGACAACGGCACGCCGATACGCCCAAGCGAAGCCAGTTCACCGGCATCCACGCCAATCAGCGTGCTGCCGGGGCGTACGATGGCTGCCGTCAGACCGGTCAGCGGCGAGCGTTGCTGCACTGCCTCGACCAGGATCTTGCCCATGCGCCCGGCAGCGCCCATCACAGCTATACGTCGCATGCCGACTCCTTACAAATCGCCAAAGAAGCGCTTCACGCCTTCGAACCAACCGGTGGTTTTAGGCGAATGGCTGTTGTCATCCGCCAGGGAGCTGCGGAACTCTTCCAGCAACTCGCGCTGACGACGACCCAGGTTGACCGGGGTTTCGACCGCCACACGGCACATCAAATCACCAGCACCGCCGCCGCGCACTGGCGCAACGCCCTTGCCACGAACACGGAACTGCTTGCCGGTCTGAGTCCCCTCAGGGATTTTCAGTTTGACTCGACCATCGAGGGTCGGAATCTCCAGCTCGCCACCCAGCGCAGCATCGACAAAACTGATCGGCACTTCGCAGAACAGGTGCTTGCCGTCGCGCTGGAAGATCGCGTGCTCGCGCACGTTGATCACCACGTACAGGTCGCCAGTCGGACCACCCTGAGCACCCGCCTCGCCTTCGCCGGACAGACGAATGCGATCACCGGTATCGACACCGGCCGGCACTTTCACCGAGAGGGTTTTGTACTCTTCGACACGGCCTTGGCCGTGGCAGGAATCGCACGGATCGGAAATGATCTTGCCCTGACCATGGCAGCGCGGGCAGGTTTGCTGCACCGAGAAAAAGCCTTGCTGCATGCGCACCTGGCCGATACCGCCGCAAGTCGGGCAGGTGATCGGCGCGGAGCCTTTCTTGGCACCCGAACCGTCGCACGGCTTGCAGTTGACCAGTGTCGGAACACGGATATTCACGGTCGTACCGCGCACCGCCTCTTCCAGGTTCAGTTCCAGGGTGTAACGCAGGTCGCTGCCGCGCTGAGCGCCGCCACGAGCACCGCCGCGACCGCCGCCGAAGAAGTCACTGAAGACATCACCAAAGATATCGGAGAAGTTCTGACCGCCAAACCCGGCACCACCGCCGCCCATGCTCGGGTCGACACCGGCATGACCATACTGGTCATAGGCGGCGCGCTTGCTGGAATCGGACAGTATTTCGTAGGCCTCGTTGGCCTCTTTGAACATATCTTCCGACGCTTTGTCATCGGGATTACGGTCCGGGTGGTGCTTCATTGCCAGGCGACGGTAGGCCTTTTTCAGGTCCGCTTCGCTTGAGCCGCGCTCAACACCCAATACTTCGTAATAGTCACGCTTTGCCATAAGTCTTTGCACTCTTAAGGACGTTCGGCAAACCTCTCCTGAGCCTCGCCAAACTCGTTGAGCCCCAATACAGGCCCGGACCCAACTCACGTCAATTCAACGATCCTGGTCTTTGATTCAATGCGGTACTTTCGGCTCGAAAAGCAGGAGCATTCCCGGCCATACCATCAGCACCCAGGGGCGACCTGTATGGCTGGTTTGTTAATCAATTTCGGCGCCCGAAGCCCATAGCCTGCGTTGCTGCTCCTCGCCATAGCGAGCTATGACTCGTCACAGCGCCTTGGCTTTGGACTTCGGGCATCCGAACTTGATTTAACAAACCAGCCACACAGCCCGCCTTGTCGCATGCTGTAAAAATTCGCTAACTCCAGACATGCCAACGCGGGAGCAAGCTCCCGCGCGGCGACATCCTACCAGTCACCGCCTGAAGGCAGTCAACCGGGCGACCAACAACTTACTTGTGGTCTTTGACTTCTTCAAACTCAGCGTCGACAACGTCGTCAGCCTTTTCAGCTTTTTCGTCGTGCGGTGCAGCGCCTTCAGCTGGCTGAGCCTGCTCGGCGTACATTTTCTGAGCCACTGGCGCGGAGACTTTCGACAGTTCTTCAACTTTGGCGTCGATAGCAGCCTTGTCGTCACCTTTGACGGCGGCTTCCAGGGCAACTACTGCGGCTTCGATTGCAGTCTTCTCTTCAGCGGTCACTTTGTCGCCAGCGTCAGCGACCATTTTGCGCGTCGAGTGAACCAGAGCATCGCCCTGGTTACGAGCAGCGGCCAACTCTTCGAACTGGCGATCTGCGTCGACGTTGGCTTCAGCATCGCGAATCATCTGCTGAATCTCTTCCTCGGACAGACCGGAGTTAGCCTTGATCACGATCGACTGAGTCTTGCCGGTAGCCTTGTCTTTGGCGCCTACGTGCAGAATGCCGTTGGCGTCGATGTCGAAGGTCACTTCAATTTGTGGTACGCCACGTGGCGCTGGCGGAATCTCGGCCAGGTCGAACTTGCCCAAAGACTTGTTCTGAGCAGCTTGCTTACGCTCACCTTGCAGCACGTGAATGGTCACAGCGCCCTGGTTGTCATCGGCAGTCGAGAACACTTGCGACTTCTTGGTAGGAATCGTGGTGTTTTTCTCGATCAGCGCAGTCATCACGCCACCCATGGTTTCGATACCCAGGGTCAGCGGGCTGACGTCGAGCAGCAAAACGTCTTTCACATCACCGGCCAATACTGCGCCCTGGATAGCAGCACCCATGGCAACGGCTTCGTCCGGGTTCACGTCTTTACGTGCTTCTTTACCGAAGAACTCGGTCACCAGCTTCTGAACCAGTGGCATGCGGGTCTGACCGCCCACCAGGATCACGTCGTTGATGGCGCCAATGTCGATGCCGGAGTCTTTCAGAGCGATACGGCAAGGTTCGATGGTGCGTTGAACCAGGTCTTCTACCAGCGCTTCGAGCTTGGCGCGGGAGATTTTCACGTTCAAGTGCTTAGGACCGGTGGCGTCTGCAGTGATGTACGGCAGGTTCACGTCGGTCGAATTGCTCGAAGACAGTTCGATCTTGGCTTTTTCAGCGGCTTCTTTCAGGCGCTGCATGGCCAGCGGGTCACCTTTAAGGTTCATGCCGCTTTCTTTCTTGAATTCGTCGACGAGGTAGTCGATCAGACGAATGTCAAAGTCTTCACCGCCCAGGAATGTGTCGCCGTTGGTGGCCAACACTTCGAACTGGTGCTCGCCATCGACTTCAGCGATTTCGATCACGGAAACGTCGAAAGTACCGCCGCCCAAGTCATAAACGATCACGGTATGATCGCCTTTCGCCTTGTCCATACCGTAGGCCAGAGCGGCTGCAGTTGGTTCGTTGATGATACGTTTTACGTCCAGACCAGCAATACGACCGGCGTCTTTGGTCGCTTGACGCTGACTGTCGTTGAAGTAGGCCGGAACGGTGATCACCGCTTCAGTCACTGGCTCGCCGAGGTAGTCTTCGGCAGTCTTCTTCATTTTCTTCAGAATTTCAGCCGAGATTTGTGGCGGCGACATTTTCTGGCCGTTCACTTCAACCCAAGCGTCACCGTTATCAGCCTTGGCGATTTTGTACGGGACCATCTTGATGTCTTTCTGTACGACTTCTTCGTCGAACTTACGACCGATCAAACGCTTCACCGCATACAGGGTGTTGTGCGGATTGGTCACTGCCTGACGCTTGGCCGATTGACCCACGAGGATTTCACCATCGTTGGCATAAGCGATGATCGACGGCGTGGTGCGCGTGCCTTCAGCGTTTTCAATAACTTTGGCTACGCCGTTTTCCATCACGGAGACGCAGGAGTTGGTAGTCCCCAGGTCGATACCGATAATTTTGCCCATGTTCACTCTCCCGAAACTTTGGATTTGGATGCCGCAGCAGTGGTGGCTAACTGCGGTAGCACTTAAACGCTTGACTTCTAAATGGGGGCCTTGCGGCTAATTTCAAGCCTGCTCGTCAATCGAAGGCGAAACCGGCGCCGGGGCCTTGCTGACCACGACCATGGCCGGACGCAGCAGGCGACCGTTGAGCTGATAGCCCTTCTGGAACACCTTGAGCACGCTGTTCGGCTCGACGTCGGCGCTTTCCTGCATGGCCATTGCCTGATGCTGAACGGCATTGAACGGTTCGCCATGCGGATCAATCGCTTCCAGCTGATAACGCTTCAGAGTGTCCTGGAACATTTTCAGGGTCAGCTCAATGCCTTCACGCATTGGACGGATGCTTTCGTCATCCGGATTGGACAACTCGAGACCGCGCTCCAGGCTGTCGATGATCGGCAGCAAGTCACCGGCGAATTTTTCCAGCGCGAACTTGTGAGCCTTTTCGACATCCTGCTCGGCGCGACGGCGGACGTTCTGCAGATCAGCCGCTACACGCAAAGCCTGATCATGAGCGCCAGCCAATTGCTCTTCGAGCACTTGAACACGAGTCGCCAGTTCATCACCCGAATCCTGGGCAGCCTGATCGGTGTCTAGATTTTGCGTATCCACTGTCTGTTCGTCAGCCATAGATTTCTCCTTTCAATATCGTCCGCGAGCTCAACTCGCGCTTCTGCCCAGCTATATGGGGCCGCAAAATTCAGCTTCAAGGGGCGCTTATTGATTAACCCTACAAAAAACAGCTGCATTGTCATTCCCGTGCGCACTAAGGATTTCGTCGGATCAAGCAAATCGAGCTAAAGCAGGGCATTGTCAGCCAGAAACAAAACACTGTATAAATAACCAGACCTAAAGCCTGGGAGCGGCCTTTATGCTGGTGCACCTGTCCGTACATAACTACGCCATCGTTGAACATCTCGATCTCGAACTCGATCGCGGGATGAGCGTGATCACCGGGGAGACCGGCGCCGGCAAGTCGATCATGCTTGACGCCCTGGGCCTGACCCTGGGCGATCGTGCCGACAGCGGCGTGGTCCGTCCTGGCGCAGACAAGGCCGATATCCTGGCAACCTTCGACCTGGTCGATATTCCGGAAGCCAGCGCCTGGCTGGCCGAGCGCGACCTGGAGAGTGACGGCCCATGCATCCTGCGCCGGGTGATCACCGCTGAAGGACGCTCGCGCGGCTACATCAATGGCACGCCTTGCCCCCTCGGCGATCTCAAGGCCCTGGGCGAGTTGCTGATCGACATCCACAGCCAGCATGAACACCAATCTCTGCTCAAGACCGACACGCATCGCCGCCTGCTCGACGAATACGCCGGCGCAACGGACCTTGCCCGTCAGGTGCACCTGGCCGCCCAACGCTGGCGTCAGACCCGCCAGGAACTGGAACGCCTCTCCAATTCCGGCGACGAACAACGCGCTCGCCATCAATTGCTCAGCTATCAACTCGAAGAACTGGAAAACCTCGGCCTCGGCGAAAACGAGCTGGAGCAGCTGGAACAGGAACACAAGAACCTGACCAACGCCGAAACCCTGCTGGGCATTTGCCGGCAAGTAGTCGAGCAATGCAGCGAAAGTGATTCCGGCAATGTGCTGAACGCCCTCACCGCCAGCCTCAACCGCCTTTCGAGCGTCAACAATTCGATTGGGGCCCTGGGCGAGGCCAGTAGTCTGCTGACCAGTGCGCAGATCCAGGTCGAAGAAGCCGTGGGGGAACTGAACCGCTTCCTTGATAACTTCGACGCCGATCCAGCGCGTCTTCAGTATTTGGAGGAACGCCTTGATGCGATCTACACCATGGCGCGCAAACACCGTATCCAGCCGACCGAAGTGGCCGAGATGCAGCAGCGCTTGCTGGATGAAATTGAAACCCTGAATGCCAACGACGAATCCATCGAGCAACTGAGCGATGAACTGGCCTCCTATGCCCGTCACTATCAGGAGAAGGCTCGTGAGCTGAGCGATTTACGCCATCAGGCGTCGAGCAGCCTGGCTAGCGCCGTGGAGCAGGAAATCCAGCGACTGGGCATGCCCGGCGGTCGCTTCACCATCGAACTGCGCCCCAACAGCAGCGATGAACTCCTGCCCAATGGACTCGAGCAGGTAGAACTGCTCGTGAGCGCCAACCCGGGGCAACCGCTGAAAGCGTTGGCAAAAGTTGCATCCGGCGGCGAGCTGTCACGGATCAGTCTGGCGATTCAAGTGATCACCGCACAGACCTCGCGTGTACCGACCTTGGTGTTCGACGAAGTGGACGTGGGCATCGGCGGCCCGACCGCCGAGATCGTCGGCCAGTTGCTGCGTCGACTGGGGGAGCGCGGGCAGGTTCTGACGGTCACTCACTTGCCGCAAGTTGCGGCGCAGGGTCATCAGCATCTATTCGTACACAAAGTGCGCGGTGAGGATGCCACTCACACAGCCGTCTCCAAACTGAGCAAGAATGATCGTGTCGAAGAAGTGGCGCGGATGCTGGGAGGCATCGACCTCACCAAGGAATCCCTGGCTCATGCCAGGAAAATGGTCGTCACTGCGAAAATTTAAGACCGACAGAAAGCACGAAGGCGACCCTGGGGTCGCCTTCGCTCGTTTCGCGAACCTTAAGTTCGCGCGACATGCTTACTTTTTCTTGCGCACGTACAGTACAAGGTTGTGATCAACCATCTCGAAGCCATACTTGTCGACGATTGCCTTCTGCAGACGCTCGATTTCTTCGTCGAAGAATTCGATCACTTCACTGGTCTCGACGTTGACCATATGGTCGTGATGCTTGCCGTCGTCCAGCTCGAAGACCGCATGGCCCCCGTCGAAGTTGTGCCGCACCACAAGGCCAGCTGCCTCGAACTGAGTCAGAACACGGTAAACCGTGGCCAGACCGACGTCCTCACCAGCCTCCATCAGCGCCTTGTAGACATCCTCGGCACTCATGTGGCGTTGCTCGGCGGAATCGAGCATTTGCAGAATTTTGACCCGTGGAAGGGTCACTTTGAGGCCGGCTTTGCGTAGTTCGCTATTTTCAACCATGGTCAGCTTTCTCGCGATGCTGCTTCGCAGCTTCTCTTAATGCGGGTATGATCGGCGTTTACGTTGTCCCAGCCAAGATAGTGGAAGTCGCCCACCGATGCAAAACACCAAGCTCTTGCTAACCAGTTTCACCTTTGTGGGACTGCTCGCACTCGCCGGTTGTTCATTCCCCGGGGTTTACAAAATCGACATCCAGCAGGGCAATGTCGTCACGCAGGACATGATAGACCAGTTACGCCCGGGAATGACCCGTCGGCAAGTACGGTTTATCATGGGCAACCCGCTGCTGACTGACACGTTCCATGCCGATCGCTGGGATTACTTGTATAGCCTGCAACCCGGTGGCGGTGAACGCCAACAGGAACGCATTAGCGTTATCTTCAACCCTAATGACCAACTTGTCAGCCTCTCTGGTGATTTCATGCCAGGCGTGAGCCGGGACGAAGCCATTCTCGGCAAGGACAGCGGCACTGAAGTTGCTGCGCCAGCAGAAAACGCCGAGAAGCCGAAACCGGAAAAACCGGTCAAGCCAGGTTCGTTGCTGGATCAGATCCAGAAGGACGTCGACGGTGTAGAAACCGTTCCAGTCCCGACTCCAGAACCTCTGGAAACCTCGCCGCAATAATTTGCGACGCAATAAAAAACCCGGCATGTCCGGGTTTTTTATTGTCCAGCATTTGAGCGAATCACTGATTCCGGGTTTTGGCCTCAGCAGCTTTGGCAGCACGCAACCGGCGAACCTCTTTCGGATCAGCCAGCAATGGCCGGTATATTTCGATGCGATCACCCGCCTCGACAGGATGATTGCCTGGATCTGCGACCACTTTGCCGAAGATCCCTACCGGGCAATCGGCCAGATCCAGCTCCGCAAACGCCTCGCCGACACCTGACTTCAGCAAAGCCGCCCGCACGGTTGTTCCTGCCGGCACCGTCACCGACAGAAGCACCTGACGATCAATGGCGGCATAGACCACCTCAACGTCGATCACGACCTCAACCATGCATCTGTTTGGCGCGCTGGCAGAAGGCATCCACCAGCGTATTGGCCGCCTGATTGAACAACGGCCCCAAGGTAGCGCGAACAATCGGCCCGGCGTAATCGAACGACAGGTCCAGACTGATCTTGCAGGCCTTTTCCCCCAACGGCTTGAACACCCAGACGCCATGCAACTGGTTGAACGGACCTTCCTCGAGGTTCATCTCAATCGAATGCCCGGGCACCAAGCTATTTCGAGTCACGAAATGCTGACTGAGCCCCCCCTTGGCCACACCTACGCTGGCACGCATATGCTCAGCAGAGCTTTCGAGCACTTCGGCCGTCGAGCACCACGGCAGGAATTCCGGATAACGCGCCACGTCGTTGACCAGGTCATACAGCGCTTGCGCCGGGTACGGCAGCAAGGCCGAACGTTGAATGTGTGTCGTCATGTCAGCGTCACTTCCACAGCTGGGCGGCAAACACTACGAGAATGCCGATGGGCGCCACATAGCGCATCAAGAACAGGGACAGGGCGAACAATACCGGGCTGCGAATCGACAACTCGTCGCGTACCGCCTCACGGCCCATCACCCAGCCTGCAAACACCACGAAACACAAACCACCGAGTGGCAACATGATCCGCGAGGTGAAGAAATCGATTACACCAAAGAAATCCAGACCGCCCGCCGCACCCCATTGATAGAGGTGGAACAACCCGCCTTCGTTCACGAAAAATTTGGCTTCCTTCCAGATATTGAAGGAGAACACCGTGCCCAGTCCGACGAACCAGCAGGTGAATGCCAGCCAGAAGGTGACCCACGCGCGGCTGACTTTCGTGCGTTCAACCAGGTAAGCCACCATCGGTTCGAGCAGGGAAATCGCCGAACTCCAGGCGGCAATCGCTACCAGCACGAAGAACACTACGCCCATCAGTTGACCGAACGCTACGTTACCAAAGGCAAAGGGCAGGCTGACGAACATCAGGCCAGGGCCTTCGCTCGGGTTCAGGCCCGCGGCAAACACAATCGGAAACAATGCCAAACCGGCCACCAGAGAAACGAAGGTATCGAGCAGTGCCACGCCGACGATGGTGCCGGAAATCGACGAGTTCTTTGGCATGTAAGCGCCATAGATCATGATCGAGCCGACGCCCACGCTCAGGGAGAAGAAAGCGTGCCCCATGGCGGGCAGCAAGCCGTCGAGTACTTTTTCCGGGTGAAAGTCGAACATAAAATGCACGCCTTCCATGAAATGCCCGGTGGTCATGCTGTAACCCAGCAGCACCAGAATCATCACAAAGAGAAGCGGCATCATGATCCGCAGACTACGCTCAAGCCCGGCAACGACGCCTTTGGCGATGACCACTGCCGACAGCAGCATGAAAATCGTGTGCCAAAGTGTCAGGCGCCATGGATCGGCGATTACATTGCCGAAATACGCGCCAACCTGATCAGGCGTTACACCCTGAAAGTCACCACGGCCCATGTCGATGATGTAATCCAGCGACCAGCCGCCGACCACACTATAGAAAGACAGGATCAGCAACGCCGTGACCATCCCGGCAAACGCCCCCCAGGACCATTTACCCGAATGCCCGGCTTCCAGCGCCAATACCTTCAAGGCGTTGGCCGGACTCTGTCGCGCGCGACGGCCGATCAGGGTTTCGGCCAGCATGACGGGCACACCGATCAGCGCGATGCAGGCCAGAAACATCAGCACAAAGGCGCCGCCACCATAGACGCCGACCATGTACGGGAATTTCCAGATACTACCCAGGCCCACGGCCGAACCGGTCGCGGCGAGTATGAAGACCCAGCGGCTAGCCCAACTGCCGTGGACAGAAACCTTGTCTGTCGACATCGTTATCACGCCCAAGCGTTCAAAAAAAGAGGCCGCATTGTCCGGGATTCAATCAACCTGCTCAAGCACGTAGCGACACCGTAGCCGACTTGCTTGCAACTCCCTATAATGCCGCCCCTATGGCTAAACAGAAGAAACACCCAACAGGGACCATCGCGCAGAATAAAAAGGCGCGACACGATTACTTCATCGAGCATAAGTTCGAGGCTGGTCTGGTCCTGGCCGGCTGGGAAGTAAAAAGTCTGCGGGCAAGCAAGCTACAACTGGTTGACAGTTACGTACTGCTCAAGGATGGCGAAGCTTGGCTGCTCGGCAGTCACATTACGCCCCTGATGACCGCCAGCACCCACGTCATCGCTGATCCGACCCGCACCCGGAAATTGCTGCTCAACCGGCGCGAACTGGAAAAGCTTGCCACTGCCGTGCAGCAAAAAGGTTACGCCTGCGTGTGCCTGTCCTGGTACTGGAGCAAGCACATGGTCAAGTGCGAGATCGCTCTGGGCAAGGGCAAGAAGGAATACGACAAGCGTGATACCGAACGCGAACGCGACGCCGGTCGCGAGTTGCAGCGTGCGGTGCGAAACAAGGGCAAGGAAGATTAATCTTCCGGCCTGATGATCGCTCCCACGTCGAGGCGTCGAACCGTCTGCGTGGGAACGATTGATTTCCGACTAAATCCCCTTGCGCCGCTCCGCCCGAGCCATGCGCTGCACTTCCTGACGCACTTCTTCCAGCACTTCCTGCACATACAAAATGTGTCGGCTGGAGACTTCTCGCGCCTGCTCTGCCCTTCCTTCGATAATCGCCAGGTACAACTCACGATGCTGAGTGATCAGCATGTCGCGGGTTTCGGTGCGCTGTTTGTACATCCCGCCGATATTGGTCACCACGTTGCGCTTGAGCAGGTCGAACAACCCACGAATGGTGTGCAGCAACACCGCGTTGTGACTGGCTTCAGCAATCGCCAGATGGAATTTCGCATCCGCCGCGCCCTCTTCCGCACGGCTCACTTCATCATGACGCGTATAGCAGTCCTGCAATTCGTTGAAGGCCGCGGTCAGCCGCTCGCGGTCAACGTCCGTTGCGCGCAACGCTGCGTAATAGGCACAGGAGGCTTCCAGGGTGTGGCGAAATTCCAGCAGATCGCGCTGCGCTTCAGGGTTGCTTTCCAGCAGATGCAGCAGCGGATCGCTGAAGGTT
This sequence comes from Pseudomonas sp. MDT1-16, assembly GCF_054898115.1. NCBI lineage: Bacteria > Pseudomonadati > Pseudomonadota > Gammaproteobacteria > Pseudomonadales > Pseudomonadaceae > Pseudomonas > Pseudomonas sp. MDT1-16. Next base: position 1,123,606 of record NZ_CM142717.1, on the reverse strand, counting down.
GACCCCAGCGACTCCACCACGTAATTGCCGCCACCCTGGCGACTGACCAGCAAGCCCTTGGCCGCCAGTTTCTGAATCGCTTCGCGCAACGAAGGGCGTGACACGCCAAACTGCTCGGCCAACGCACGCTCGGCCGGCAAGCGCTCACCCGCCTTCAGCGTGCCCTCGAGAATCATCCCCTCGAGTTGCTCGACAATATCGTCAGACAAACGGCGCTGACGAATCTGATCAAACCCCATAATTCAATTCTCCACGATCCCGACGACTCGCCGGGCTCTCTATTCTGGCCTATCAGCGCTATGCCAGCACCTACCAGACGGCATTTGATCGGGTGGATCACCTGCACGCCACAGCGCCTATTCGACAAAAGTTTTAGGACGCCAAATTGACACACCGCCTACAAGGCTTTTACCCTAGCCAACAGCGATTGTAAATTGGTATTACCAATTATCCAAGAACGCTGACCAGTGCCTGACCAACAACAATTAGGGGCCACCCCATATGCAAACCTGGCAACAGCTCTATTCCCCGCTCGGCAGTCTCGGCGTGTCCGCGCTCGCGGCCGTTATCCCCATCGTGTTTTTCTTCCTGGCATTGGCCGTGTTCCGGCTCAAGGGACACGTGGCCGGCAGCATCACGCTGGCCTTGTCCATTGCTGTGGCGATCCTTGCCTTCCAGATGCCGGTCGACATGGCCTTCGCCGCCGCCGGCTATGGCTTCGCTTACGGCCTGTGGCCGATTGCCTGGATCATCGTGGCGGCGGTGTTCCTCTACAAACTGACGGTCAAGAGTGGTCAGTTCGAAGTGATCCGCAGCTCAGTGCTGTCGATCACCGACGACCAGCGTCTGCAAGTGCTGCTGATCGGCTTTTGCTTCGGTGCCTTCCTGGAAGGTGCAGCCGGATTCGGTGCGCCGGTAGCGATTACCGCCGCACTGCTGGTAGGTCTGGGCTTTAACCCGCTGTACGCCGCTGGCCTGTGCTTGATCGCCAACACCGCGCCGGTTGCCTTCGGCGCCCTGGGGATTCCGATCATCGTCGCCGGGCAAGTGACCGGAATCGACGCCTTCAAGATCGGCGCCATGACCGGCCGTCAACTGCCGCTGCTGTCGTTGTTCGTGCCGTTCTGGCTGGTGTTCATGATGGATGGCCTGCGCGGCGTGCGGGAAACCTGGCCGGCAGCACTGGTCGCCGGTCTGAGCTTTGCCGTCACCCAGTACTTCACCTCGAACTTCATCGGCCCGGAACTGCCGGACATCACCTCGGCCTTGGCCAGCCTGATTTCCCTGACGCTGTTCCTGAAGGTATGGCAGCCGAAACGCGCAGCGGGCCAACACATCGTCGGCGCGGTCTCGGCTTCCGTGGTCGGCGCCAGCGCCGGCGGTTTCGGTCAGCCGCGCAGCACCGTGGCTTCGCCCTACAGCCTCGGTGAAATTCTCAAAGCCTGGTCACCGTTCCTGATCCTCACCGTGCTGGTCACTATCTGGACCCTGAAACCCTTCAAGGCAATGTTTGCCGCTGGCGGGTCGATGTACAGCTGGGTGTTCAACTTCGCGATCCCGCACCTGGACCAAATGGTGATCAAGGTCGCACCGATCGTGGCCGCCCCGACCGCCCTTCCGGCGGTGTTCAAACTCGACCCGATTTCCGCGACCGGCACGGCGATCTTCTTCTCCGCGCTGATCTCGATGCTGGTCCTGAAGATCAATGTCAAAATTGGTCTGACCACTTTTAAAGAGACCTTCTACGAGCTGCGCTGGCCGATTCTGTCCATCGGTATGGTGCTCGCCTTCGCCTTCGTCACTAACTATTCGGGCATGTCATCGACCATGGCGCTGGTTCTGGCAGGCACCGGTGCAGCATTCCCGTTCTTCTCGCCGTTCCTTGGTTGGTTGGGCGTGTTTCTGACCGGGTCCGATACCTCGTCCAACGCACTGTTCAGCTCGTTGCAAGCGACTACTGCACACCAGATCGGCGTGAGCGATGTGTTGCTGGTAGCGGCGAACACCAGCGGCGGCGTGACCGGCAAGATGATTTCGCCGCAGTCGATCGCGGTGGCCTGTGCCGCGACCGGTCTGGTGGGCAAGGAATCGGATCTGTTCCGTTTCACCCTCAAGCACAGCCTATTCTTTGCAACGATCGTCGGCCTGATCACCCTGGCTCAGGCCTATTGGTTCACCGGCATGCTGGTGCACTAAGAACTACAAGCAGCACGGAAAAAACCGACGCCGGACCACGACTCCGGCGTCAGCTATTCACAACCCGGTCTGTAAGGCTGCTGAAAGCTTCCCTCTCTATACTCAGCAGCCTCAACGGACGGATAACCGGCCGAGAGACCCGCCTGATGAGCGAGCAATTTTATAACGCTGTGCAGAACGCGACCCGCGTCGCCCCGCCAGTGCCCGAGCCTCGGCAATACCCCAGCAAAAAACCGTCACGGGTCTACCTGTTCGGAACCTGCGTGGTGGATTTGTTCTACCCGGAAGCCGGGATGGATGCGATTCATCTGCTGGAACGCGAAGGCATTCGTGTCGAGTATCCGCAAGGGCAAAGCTGCTGCGGGCAACCGGCCTATACCTCGGGTTACACCGAGCAGGCAAGGACCGTGGCGCGCTCGCAACTGGCGCTGTTTGCCGGGGACTATCCCGTGGTGGTGCCGTCAGGATCGTGTGCCGGCATGTTGCGTGAACACTATGCCGACTTGTTCAAGGATGAGCCGCAAATGCTGAAACAGGTTCAGGCTCTGGCCGCCCGGACCTACGAGTTGGCCGAGTTCCTGTTGTTTGTCTGCAAGGTGCAGTTCAAGGACAGTGGCACACCTGTGAAAGTGGCACTGCATACCTCGTGTTCGGCACGTCGTGAGATGAATACCCACCTGCACGGCCGTGAGTTATTGGCGCAGCTGAGCAACGTGGAGCGAGTCGACCACAGTCATGAAAGTGAATGCTGTGGCTTCGGTGGGACTTTCAGCGTCCGTATGCCGGACATTTCCGGCGCGATGGTGGCTGACAAGACCCGATCGTTGAAGGAATCCGGCGCGCACAAGGTACTGAGTGCCGACTGTGGTTGCCTAATGAACATCAACGGCTCGCTGGAGAAACAGAAGGAAGCGTTGCGCGGCCAGCATCTGGCCAGTTTCCTCTGGCAGCGTACCGGAGGCGCCCAATGAACGCTTCCGCGATTATTCCTACGGTTGCCGTAGAAGAAGATTTTCGCACCCGGGCTCACAAGGCGTTGGGTGACAAGCAACTGCGAAATAACTTTCGCACTGCGATGGATTCACTGATGACAAAACGGGCAGCGTCCTTCAGCGATGCCCACGAAAGAGAACATTTGCGCGCGCTGGGCAATGCTGTCCGCGCCCGTGCGTTATCCAAGTTGCCTGACCTGCTCGAGCAGCTTGAACAGAACCTGACCCGCAACGGTGTGACAGTGCACTGGGCGGAAACGGTGGACGAGGCCAATGGCATCGTCCTCTCGATCATCCGCGCTCACGAGGGGCGGCAAGTGATCAAGGGCAAATCGATGGTCAGCGAAGAGATGGAAATGAACCATGTCCTCAAGGCTCAAGGCATTGAATGCCTGGAGTCGGACATGGGTGAATACATCGTCCAGCTCGACCACGAAAAGCCTTCACACATTATTATGCCGGCGATCCACAAGAATGCCGGTCAGGTCGCGTCCTTGTTCCACGACAAACTTGGCGTGGAGTACACCAAGGACGTTGACCAACTCATTCAAATCGGTCGCAGAGTCTTGCGGCAGAAATTCTTCGAAGCAGACATCGGCGTCTCCGGCGTCAACTTCGCCGTGGCTGAAACCGGCACCTTGCTGCTGGTGGAAAACGAAGGCAACGGACGGATGACCACTACGGTGCCACCGGTGCACATCGCCGTCACCGGCATCGAAAAAGTCGTGGAAAACCTGCGCGACGTGGTGCCGCTCTTGTCGCTGCTGACCCGTTCGGCCCTGGGCATTCCGATCACCACCTACGTCAACATGATCTCCGGACCACGCAAAGAGCATGAGCTCGACGGTCCTCAGGAAGTGCATCTGGTGTTGCTCGACAACGGTCGCAGCCAAGCCTTCGCCGACAGCGAATTACGCCAGACACTGAACTGCATCCGTTGTGGCGCCTGTATGAATCATTGCCCGGTCTACACCCGAATCGGCGGCCACGCCTATGGGGAGGTTTACCCTGGGCCTATCGGAAAAATCGTCACTCCGCACATGGTCGGCCTGGCGAAAGTCCCGGACCACCCGAGCGCCTCGTCGCTGTGTGGCGCCTGCGGTGAAGTCTGCCCGGTAAAAATTCCTATTCCGGCGTTGCTGCGTCGCCTACGGGAAGAGAACGTCAAAGCCCCGGACAGCCCTCATCAAGTCATGCGCGGCCAAGGCAGCAAATATTCGCGCAAGGAACGCTTTATCTGGAACGCCTGGGCCAAGCTCAACAGCTCGCCGACGCTCTATCGCCTGTTCGGCTTCTTCGCCACTCGCCTGCGTGCCCTAGCACCGAGTAACGTTGGTCCTTGGACGCAAAACCACAGCGCACCGAAACCCGCTGCCCGCTCACTGCATGACATGGCCCGCGAGCATCTGGCCAAACAGGGAGAACACTGATGAGCGCCAAGCAAAATATCCTCGCCAAGTTGCGGAACAGTCTGACCGGCACCACACCGGTGCCTGACGAGTTCGACGTCGAGCTGGTGACAGCGCCGTACACCTACACCGCTGAGCAACGCATCCCACAACTGCGCAAACTGATGGAAGCGGTGCACACCGAAATACATCTGACGTCTGTCGATGGTTGGCCAGAGTTGCTGGCTCAGTTACTGCGGGATCGTACGATACCGAGCCTGTTGATCGCACCGACTACACCTCACGGTCAACGTATCACTCAGCATTGGGCGAAAAATCCTGACCTGCCCACGCTCAAAGCCTACGACCGTCCGGTTGAAGAATGGAAAGCCGAGCTGTTCAACGACACCCCGGCGAGCCTGACCACCACCCTCGGTGCAATCGCCGCGACAGGTAGTCTGATTCTCTGGCCGACGCGGGAAGAGCCGCGCCTGATGAGTCTGGTGCCGCCGGTGCATTTCGCCCTGCTCAAGGCCAGTGAAATCCGCGATAACTTCTATCAGGTGCAGCAGGAATTCGAGTGGGCCCAAGGCCTGCCGACCAACGCCCTGCTGGTGTCCGGCCCGTCGAAAACTGCCGACATCGAGCAGGTCCTGGCCTATGGCGCTCACGGTCCGAAAGACCTGGTGGTTTTGATTCTGGAGGACCAATGAGTCTACCGGCGGCTTTTCTGAGAGATGCACATCAACTGATTCCCCAAGAGCGCCGTTTCGATGATCCGCTGTCGACCTTGGCCTTCGGCACCGACGCCAGTTTCTACCGGCTGATTCCGAAACTGGTGATTCGTGTCGAGTCCGAAGATGAAGTCGTGGCGCTGCTCAAACTCGCGCAACGGGATCAGGTCCCGGTGACCTTCCGCGCCGCCGGCACCAGCCTGTCCGGCCAGGCCATCAGCGATTCGGTGCTGATCGTTCTTGGGGATAACTGGAACGGTCGCGAGGTTCGCGGTCAAGGCACACAAATTCGTCTGCAACCGGGCGTGATCGGCGCGCAGGCTAACACCTGGCTGGCACCGTTCGGACGTAAGATCGGTCCGGACCCGGCCTCGATCAATGCCTGCAAGATCGGCGGCATCGTCGCCAACAATGCCAGCGGCATGTGCTGCGGCACGGCGCAAAACACTTATCACACGTTGGCTGGCATTCGTCTGGTGTTGGCCGATGGCAGCCGTCTCGACACCGAGGATGCAGCGAGTGTTGCAGCGTTTCGTGAGAGCCACGCTTCGCTGCTTGAACATCTGGCGAGCCTGGGTCGCGAGACCCGCGCCAATGCCGAATTGGCAGCAAAAATTCGCCACAAATACCGTCTGAAAAATACCACCGGCCTGTCACTCAATGCCCTGGTGGATTTCGACGAGCCTGTGGATATCTTGAGCCACTTGCTGGTGGGCTCCGAAGGCACCCTCGGGTTCATCAGCGCGGTGACTTACGACACCGTGATCGACCACCCGAACAAGGCGTCGGCGTTGATCGTGTTCCCGGACGTGGAAACCTGCTGCAACGCCGTTACCGTGCTGAAAAGCCAACCGGTGTCGGCCGTGGAACTGCTGGACCGCCGCAGCCTGCGCTCGGTGCAGTACAAACCCGGCATGCCGGCTTTCGTACAGCAACTGTCGAACAATGCCTGCGCCTTGCTAATCGAATCCCGCGCCGCATCCTCCACATTGCTACAGGAACAACTGGCGCACATCATGGCGTCGCTGACCTCATTCCCGGTGGAAAAACAGGTCGACTTCACCGAAGATCCGGTGGAAAACGCCCGCCTCTGGGCGATCCGCAAGGACACCTTCCCCGCCGTCGGCGCCGTGCGTAAAACCGGCACCACGGTGATCATCGAAGACGTGACCTTTCCAGTGGAACAACTGGCCATCGGCGTGAATCGGCTGATCGAGTTGTTCGACAAACATCACTACGACGAAGCGATCCTTTTCGGACACGCCCTGGAAGGCAATCTGCACTTCGTCTTCACCCAAGGCTTCAACAACCCGGAAGAAGTCGCACGCTATCAGGCGTTCATGGAGGACGTCGCGCAGTTGGTGGCGGTGGAGTTCGGTGGTTCGCTGAAGGCTGAACACGGCACCGGTCGCAACATGGCGCCCTTTGTCGAACTGGAATGGGGCAGCGATGCCTACCGGTTGATGTGGCAACTCAAGCGCCTGCTCGACCCGAACGGCATTCTCAACCCGGACGTGGTGCTCAGCGAGGATCCGCAGATCCATCTCAAACACCTGAAACCGTTGCCGGCCGCCGACGAGATTGTGGATAAGTGCATCGAGTGCGGGTTCTGCGAACCGGTTTGCCCGTCGAAAGGCCTGACCCTGAGCCCGCGCCAGCGCATCGTGATCTGGCGTGATATTCAGGCGAAGAAACGTGCAGGTGTGGACACCACCGAGCTCGAAGCCACTTACGAATACCAAGGTATCGAAACCTGCGCCGCCACCGGCCTCTGTGCGCAGCGTTGCCCTGTAGGAATCAACACCGGCGAGCTGGTGAAAAAGCTCCGCGGCCGGAAGGCAACTCATACGAAAACCGCCCATTGGCTGGAAGGTAATTTCGCCACTGCGCTGCAAGGCGCACGTTTCACCCTGCACGTGGCCAACGGCGCGCGGATGCTGTTGGGGGCGCCACGATTGGCAAAGCTTTCGGCAACGTTGACGCGTTTATCCAAAGGTCAGGTCCCGCAATGGACCAACGCCATGCCGCAACCGGAAAAAGCCATTCGCTTCAGCCCGACCGTATCGGACGAACGCCCTCGCGTGGTGTACCTGGCCGCCTGCGTGTCGCGGGCAATGGGCCCGGCGGCGGGTGATAAAGAGCAAATGTCGCTGTACGACAAAACCCGTGGGCTACTGGAAAAGGCCGGTTACCAAGTGGTCTTCCCGGAGAATCTGGACAACCTCTGCTGTGGTCAGCCATTCGCCTCCAAGGGTTATGCCGAACAGGCCGAACACAAACGCCAGGAACTGATCGGCGCGTTGCTGCACGCCAGTCGCGGCGGGCTCGACCCGATCTACTGCGACACCAGCCCGTGTACGTTACGGCTGGTTCAAGACCTGGGTGAAGTGCGACTGGACTTGTACGACCCGGTGCGTTTCATCCGGACGCATTTGATGGATCGACTGGATTTCTCGCCGCAGGAAGCGTCAATCGCGGTGCACGTCACCTGTAGCACCCAGCATTTGGGCGAGAGCCAGGCGTTGATAGATCTGGCGCGCAAGTGCAGTAAAAACGTGGTGATCCCAGAAGGTATTCACTGCTGCGGATTTGCCGGCGACAAAGGTTTCACCACGCCGGAGCTGAATGCCCATTCGCTGCGCACGCTCAAGGATGCGGTGCAGCAGTGCAGCGAAGGGATTTCTACCAGTCGTACCTGTGAGATTGGTCTTACGCAGCACGGCGGAATCGACTACCACGGTCTGGTCTATCTGGTGGATCGGGTGACTCAGGCGAGGGGGATCTGAAGAAAAAAATAGAACCCTGACGTGCCGCCGTAGTCCACTGATCAAGCCCCACAACTGTGGGGACTTCCCAAAACTCGGCAGCCCGTCCTGATGGCCAGCGATGCCTGGACCCTCAGTTCAAGGAGATTCACATGAAACGCTCTGTACTGTTAGGTCTGTTCGTTACTGCCTCGCTGATGGCGTCCACCTCGTTTGCGGCCGGCGGCTCAGAAGATCTCTGTGAAACCAACCTGCAGACCATCGCCAATGCCAAGTCACAAATTCAGGCACCGGAAATCAGTGCCCGTGTCGAAGCCAGCGTCCAGCAAGCCAAGGCCCACCAGGCGATGAACACCAAGGAAGGCACCGAGAAGTGCATATCGGAAACCACCCAAACCATCCAGGAAATCCAGAACGCGAGCAAAGGCGGTAAAACCTGATAGCCGCTCAAGGCCAACCTTCGGGTTGGCCTTCTGAGCCACGTTGGCGTACACTGCGCAGGCTTGTTGCTCACTTTGATTCACAGAGCAATGGGCTCGGGGCCGTTTAGGATTCGACGCCGGTTGCGAAACTTTAGGTGCATGCCGAGTTGGTAACAGAACTCGTAAATCCACTGTTGCAACTTTCTATAGTTGCCAATGACGAAACCTACGGGGAATACGCTCTCGCTGCGTAAGCAGCCTTAGCCCTTCCCTCCTGGTACCTTCGGGTCCAGCAATCATCAGGGGATGTCTGTAAACCCAAAGTGATTGTCATATAGAACAGAATCGCCGTGCAGTACGTTGTGGACGAAGCGGCTAAAACTTACACAACTCGCCCAAAGCACCCTGCCCGTCGGGTCGCTGAGGGTTAACTTAATAGACACGGCTACGCATGTAGTACCGACAGCGGAGTACTGGCGGACGGGGGTTCAAATCCCCCCGGCTCCACCACTATCCTTGCACAGCGCCCCATTCGTGGGGCGTTGTGCTGTCCAGGGCTAGCGTTTCAGCTAGTGCGCCACTGAGGTGTGACATTCAGGTGAGGCATTTCCGGTGCCTACCATGCAGCGCAACCCTTCTTGTCTGACTCTCAACCGCCACGGAACCTTCTACTTCCGTCTTGTTATTCTCAGCACCTGCGCTTGCTCCTTAACGGCCGACGTGAAGTCAGACGGACACTCAAAATAGATAGCCTAACGTTGGCCCAGCTGACGTGCGCGGCAGTATGCTGCTCGTTACCAAGCAGCCTTTGACAAAGTGACGAACGTGATAGAACGGGACGAACTGGGCTTTCAGAGGACGACTACACCGAGCAGCTGGATCTGATGCCGGATTTTTCCAGCCCGACAAGCGCAGACAAGCCCGAGCATCAGTTGCGGCACAGCGAAGAGAGCGGTGACTATGGCCTTGACCCGGCGATTGCGGCTGGCAGTGACAAAGCCCTGCCCCCGAGAAGAAGCGCTTGTCGGAGATCATCCAGGCGCTCAACGACATCTTTGGTGCCGAAGTGAGCGACGAAGACCTGCTGCAATTCCTCACTGGCATCACCAATCGCATCAGCCGCCAGCCATTATCGGCTGTGACCGCAGAAACGAATAGGTAGGATCGAGGAATTCACTCAGCTGATGGGCTTGCAACATGAAGCTCATGTTTCACCATCCAACACCCGTTTTCGCATCATCCACAGGTTCACCAAGGGAAACAACGTGGCCTGCAGCGCGGTGTTTAACCCAAACCCCAAAACCGCACCTTTCTCTAGCTCAGAGTTTCCTCAGGCCTCACTAAACACTGTCGTGGCGCGTCCCGTAGCGCTGTTCGTAAGCACGAATATAAGCATTGGGAGAGTCCGGCAAATGTGCTTTCACCACTTCGATCAAAGCTTGCCGATCAGTGCCGCTCATCGCCGCCAGAATCGCCAAGTGATCCCTCTCCACTTTTTTCAGATGTCCTGGATCTGCGTATTTGACTGCCCTGATCAGGTGGGCCTGTTTGGCGCAATCAACAATGATCTCGACCAGCTTGCTATTATTACAGGCGGAATATTGGGCTTGATGAAATTCGATATTCAGATAGAACACTGCACGCAGATCTCCTGCAGCAATGGCGGCCGAATGGCGATTTTGAATCTCCCGCATTTTCGTCAAGATCGGTTCTGGCGCTGGCAGCGGCGTACGCATTGCAGCGGCGACTTCCATTACCTCCCGCACCTCATAGATTTCGGTCACTTCAGTCGGCGTCAGTTCGCGTACAAATGCACCGCGATTCGGGATGCGCGTGATTAATCCGGCAGCGTGCAGATCCTCGAGCACATCCCGGATGACGTGACGTTTTTCATTGAATCGTGCAGCCAAATCCTCTTCGACCAGCTTCTCTTTTGAATGAAGAATGCCAAAAACAATTTCTTCTTCCAACTGCTGAACTACATCTGCACGCATTCCAGATCCTCAGAATTTCCTGATTTTTTTGATTGCCGGGGGCTTACGTATGCAGCGCTGGCATGCCCTTTTTCCAGCACTGTTTACGTAAGCCCTAAGTGCAATTTACTGCCGGCATAATACCAAAAATTCTTCAACGATAGTGGTAAATGTATTGTTGACAATTTGTCCGACAATGTCCACAGTGAAATTCCATAACAAAAGGTGCCCAATATGAAACTTAGTAAGCTGGAGCATTACAATATAGAAACCGTAAAACCGGAAGAGACCGTCAGGTTTTACACTGAGGCCCTAGGGCTGGAAAACGCCCCACACCGCCGCCCCGACGTCAGCCGACCAGGAACCTGGATTTACGTAGGCGATGTGGCGGCCATTCATATAAATTTCGTCGAAGTCGATCAATCTGGAAAAACAGGCGCCATCGATCATGTCGCTTTTGAGGGGCACGATTACGTAGCATTTTGTCACCATCTGCGTAATCTCGGCATTGAATTCGAAACAGTGGAATCGCCGACATTAAATCTGGCACAGATATATGTTATCGATCCAAATGGCATCCGCATCGAAATCAATATCCGTGGTGAAAAACTCGGATCCTAAGGCCTGATAGTTATTCCTGACCCATTACATGTAATAGGTCAGGAACATCGCACTGTTTATAGGTCGGCGGTTATCTGCATTTCCGCAATGATTGCTCCCGTGGCCTTGCGCAGCAAACCGGCATCGTTCATCACTGTCACCAAATCGCAACCAGACGCCACCATCACACGTGCGAAAGCCACATCTGGACAAAAAATGCCGACGCGCAGATTATGAGCGCGGGCAACCTGGATAACGCGCTCTAGTTCCCTGATTACTCGTGGTGAGAGTGGATTACTAATCACACCTTCCAGCGTCATGGACAAATCGCTAGGTCCAATGTAAAGACCATGCAAACCCGGTACGCTAGCGATCTGTTCAAGATTTTCCAATGCCAGCTTAGTTTCTATCATTGCCCACGACAGCACGGCTTCATCAGCACCGTTAACGTAATCGGCACCGCCATATAAAATACCGCGCGCCGGGCCATAACTGCGGTCGCCATGAGGGGGATAACGCATCGTTCTTACGAAAGCTTCGCACTGGTCGCGCGTGTCGATCATAGGACAGATGACACCATATGCCCCCATGTCGAGCACTTTCTGAATTAGCCAGGCAGTATTGGCTGGCACCCGCACCATGGGCACTGCAGCCGTAGTTGAGATTGCTTGCAGCATACTGAGCGCTGTCTCTATATCAAACATGCCATGTTGAAGGTCAACCGTAACCGCATCGTAAGGCAAATGCGCCACCACCTCGGCGCTGTAACTGGAGCCTATCGACAACCACGCATTCAACGCGCATCTGCCCTGCTGCCATACTTCCTGTAACCCGTTTGCTCGCATATTTTTTACCTACATTAAATGTTCGACACAGCAGCACGACTCGCTTTATTGACTTAGCCGGCGGCACAGGACGGTTGCAAGAGCTAAGTGCAACACAGTTACCGAGTTGAAAGATGAGTGTAATGTTGCAAACCCATCCGCTAAGTGGATACTTCGATCGGACACCGCGAACTAAATCACTTGGACATGTTGATATTTAGAAAGTACGCAAACTTGTCCAACTTCTTTTTTCTGTATTTGGACAGATCGTTGTCTTTGGGTAAAAACATAGTTTGCAGACGAGCGCAGGCTTTTTAAAATTGCTCTAAATTACGCGCTACTCACCCGCCATGTTTTTTAGAAAAAAAGCGCGATACATTTATAGAACATGGCAGCACCCTAACGAACAGCAAGGTACTGCACTCAGTTTTACGGCCACCTCGTAATTACAAGGGTTGCCAGTCACCATCTTTCTGGTTTGATGCAGTAGCGGCGGCAATCATGCGCATACCGGCGACACCATCGGCAATGGTTGGCAGATTGCCCATCAAATCCGAGCTACCCGTACCGGTGCGGGCGGCTACCAACGCCAGCGCAGCTTCTGCATAGATATTGGCAAAAGCCAGCGGATAACCTTCCGGGTGCCCTGGCCGGAAACGCGAAGAGCGCGCGACAAAATCAGAAGTGCCGTCCTGCCCCGATCGCAGAATCATCTCTGGTGTTTGAAGCGGTCGAAAATGAAGATATTCGGCATTCTCTTCACGCCATTCAATCGAAGCCTGGTCACCATAAATACGGAATGACAAACCATGCTGGCTGCCAGTGGCGACATAGCTTGCCCACAGGCGACCAACAACACCTTCCTTATAGTCGAAATCGAGATAAGCGTTGTCATACACTTCTCGCCGCGCGGCCAACGTCTGCATGCGTGCAGACAAACGCTGCGGCAGCATGCCAGTGATATAGCTCATCAGATGATAAGCATGCGAACCGACTTCGCCAAGTACAGCTTCTTTACCCATCGATGCGGCACGAAAGCGCCAATGTCGCTGTGCTGGATCTTCCACCTCCACCGATACTCCCGGCGCACCGCCAGCAAATTCCACCTCTATCATGCGTAGACGTCCCAGCGCACCTGACCTGACCAGGTCACGCGCATGGCGAACCATGGGGAAGCCGGAATAACAATGCGTCAGTACAAACAGACGCCCCGACGATGCTACGCATGCAGCGAGTTCCTCCGCTTCCGCGACGGTCTTGGTCAGGGGTTTTTCGCAGATGACATCGATGCCCGCATTAAGAAACGCCATCGCAACGTCTTTGTGTATTTGGGGCGGCGTTGCAATCACCACCACGTCGATGCCATCTGTACGCGCCGCTTCACGCCTCGCCATATCGCGATAATCGTCGTAAATGCGATCAGGCGATACCAGCAACCCCGCGCCAGTCGCGCGCGATATTTCTTGATCAATCGAAAAGGCACCAGCGACCAGCTCATAGCAACCATCGGTTTGGTAAGCAATTCTGTGCGTTTCGCCGATGACCGAGTCAAAGCCACCGCCCACCATGCCAAGCCGCAAACGGCGGCCGAGTTTCGTTAAAATAGTTGAGTACATGTTTGTGTCCTCGTGCGAAAGTGATAGTCATTTTTGTCGTGCGCGTGCTTTTGTAAGAGTTGCTTCATATGAAACACGGATCGTATCGAGATACACAGCGCCGATTAGCACCACTCCCACCACGATCTGTTGTAAAAATGGATCCATACCAAAGACATTCAAGGCAAAGCGGATAGTCGCCATGACTAGAGCGCCGCTAACCGCTCCCATCACACTACCGCGTCCACCCATCAAACTAGCGCCACCAATGACTGCAGCAGCAATCGCATCTAGTTCATAACCGAGACCAATCCCAGGATGTGCTGAACTGACGCGTGACGACAGCACAATCGCAGCACAGCCAACAGTGAAACCGGCAAACATGTAGATTTTAATTCTTAGTCGTTTAACATTGACACCTGCACGCCTGACACTTTCTTCGCTGGCCCCACTCGCATATGTGTAGCGACCCAAGGGACGCTGGGTAAATATATAGTGAGCCAAGATAGCAACTACAGCCACAATCCAGATCGGGAATGGAATGCCTAGCAGTTCACCATTCCCGATGTAATCAAACCACTCCGGAAAGCCGTACAATGCATAACCACCAGAAAGTTTCAACGCCGTTCCTTGAGCGATTCCTAACATGCCAAGCGTGACGATGAAGGCCGGGATTCGGCCATAGGCAATCAAGAAACCATTAATGGCGCCACCTACTATACCTAGACCAATGGCAATAACCATCGCTCCAGACATCGGTATACCTAGTGAAGTAGTGGCGACCGCCATCACCACCATCGACAGCGACATCATGGTGCCGACAGAGAGATCAATACCGCCGGAAATGATTACCAGCGTCATGCCGATCGCAAGCAAAGCATTAACCGATGCCTGCAAGCTGATGGTCATCATGTTGGCAGTGCTGAAGAACGCTGGATGGATAAGCGTTATGACCAGAAAAATAACGATCAGAAGCAACAAGGGGCCGATTACATCGAATAAATGCCAGAAAGAAAATGAGAACACTTTTTCGGCTGGTGTTTCGGCTGGAGTTTTGGAGTGAATATTCGCGGACATAAGGCACCTAAGCAATAAGTTGAATTGGAGCGGTGGCAGCAGTCTTCATTTCACCGGTGATGATAATGTTGGCCAACTCTTCTTTGCTGATTGCCGAGGTCGCCACCTCGCCGACTTTGCGACCGTTTTTCATGATCACGCAGCGGTCGCACACCTCCATCACATCGTGCATATTGTGAGTGACATAAATGATTGCCATGCCACGTGCCCGCAACTCTTTCACCAGCGCCAGCACTTTGCGAGTCTGGGCGACACCGAGCGCAGCCGTCGGTTCATCCATGATGATCACACGGCAATCGGCGTTGACCGCTTTGGCGATGGCGACCGATTGCCGTTGACCGCCAGACAAGTCCTTGACCATGGCATCCACGCTAGGCAAATCGACGGCAAGCTCCACCAGCAGCTCAGTGGCTCGGCGTCGCATGCGTGCAGTATCGAAAAAAGACAGGCCGGGGAATATCGATTTGCGCAGCTCCTGCCCCAAGTATAAATTAGCCACGACGCTGAGGTTGTCGCAAAGCGCCAGATCCTGGAACACCGTCTGGATACCGGCCTCAAGGGCGGCCTTTGGTGTAGGAAATTCGATTTTTTCACCCGCTAATATGATCTCTCCCTCCTCGGGTATATAGGTACCCGAAATGACTTTGATCAGCGTCGACTTACCTGCACCGTTATCACCCAGCAAAGCAACAACTTCGCCAGCATTGAACTCGATAGAAACATCGTCGAGCGCGAATAGCGCACCAAACTGCTTACGCACATTGTGAATTGAGAGAAGTGACATGTACTCTTCCTATCTTGGATAGTGTTTTTATTAATCGGACCTGAGTTGGGTAACTGCTTGGCTTTGCTCGTCATGCATTGCTTGCAATTAAAGTAACTTAGCTCTTCTGCAGGTCTATCCGCAGGGCGTAATCATCAACATTTTCTGGCGTCACAAGCAACATACCGGAGTCGATAAGTGCGGGAAAATCCGAAGACTGCTTTTTGCCCGACATCAATTGCGCCAATATCTCGACCGCTTCGCTGCCCATTACATCGGGATACAAGGAAATAGTGCCTGACATTTTGTGTTCCCAGATCTGTTTGACCGCTTCGGCAACGCCATCAAAACCAACTATCTTGACCCCTGAAAACTTTCTAGCTTGGACGATATTGCCTTTGGCTTCTGCTTTTTTTGCCTCCCGCTCAAGAACTTGGCGAGCGCCTAGAGCCATCATGTCGGATGCGGCAAAAATAAGATCTATATCCTGATGGGCCGTAATAATCGCCTCGGTAGCTTGTACCCCACCCGGCAATGTCCAGCGTCCAGTAATGGAACTGGCCAGTTTAATCTCAGGGTACTTCTTGAGCGCTTCATGAAAACCTTGCGTGCGCTGCGCCGCTGTTGTGCCGCCAGGCTCACCTTCCAGCATCGCAACTTTTCCTTTCGCATTGATCAGTTTGGCGCTGAAATCGGCAGCGGCGCCCGCAGCCTTGATGTTGTCGCCCTGAATCAACGTGACATGACCATCGCCGTCTGTACTAGCGTCAACCAGTACGACAAAGATGCCTGCTTGCTTTGCCTTGCGCACCACATTACCTAAGCCCCGTGCGACCGTCGGCGCCAACACAATACCGCCAAACTCGCCACGGGCGATCAGCGCTTCGATAATGTTTATCTGATCTAGTACCGCAACATCGCTGCTGGAACTGAAACGTTCGGTAGAGATACCGAGCGTTGCTGCAGTACGTTCCGCTGCTTCAGCGATCTTGATTTGAAAAACATCATTAATGAGTGTCTTTGGCAGGATGGCGATCTTTTTGCCCGTACCAGCGATAGCGCCAAGCACCCCGCCACATGCCAGTACAGCGCTGGCTCCTAGCAGGATCTGTCCAAAACGGCGGCGCGAGAATTCTGTATTCATGTCTGCCTCTTTTTATTGGTTGCCCTTCAAGCGAGGTGCATTGGGGCCAGCATAGAATCATCGACAACTTTGTCAACAATTTATTTGACATTTGCTCTTAACCTCATCATGTTGCGCTTGCAGCACAAAGACGCGCTATTCGCACCATACAAAAACAAAATAAGGAAAAAACACGATGATCAGAATTGGCTTAATAGGCGCGGGCTTTATCGGCCAGATGCACGCATTGGCTTTCCGTAATGCCGCTATGGCAAGTTGGTCGCCCAAAATTGATATCCGCTTGGTCGCCCTGGCAGATCAGAATGTCGAACTCGCCGCAGAAGCCCAGAAGCGCTATGGTTTCGAACGCATCACTACTGACTGGCGTGAAGTGGCAGGTGCTGCTGATATTGATCTGTTGATCAACTGCGGGCCCAATCATCTTCACGCGGAACCGTCAATTGCGGCGGCCCAAGCTGGCAAGTCGGTATTCTGCGAAAAGCCACTGGCTGGTTCCGCCGATCAGGCTTATCAATTGTGGAAAGGAGTTGGGGCAACCGAAGCCACCGCAATGTGCGCCTTCATGCATAGATCAATCCCTGCGCTCAATCTGGCACGAGAAATGATCAAGTCAGGCGAGCTTGGTGAAATTCGTCATTTTCGCTCCCGCTTTTTACTCAACATGGTGACTGGCGATCCTTTGTCTTGGCGCTTCAGTCGTTCGCAAGCAGGCCTTGGTGCACTGGGCGACCTTGGATCACACCATATAGATCAAGCGCGTTTCCTGGTTGGTGAAGTGAGCTCGGTAGCCGCCATGACCAACACTTGGACTAAAGACCCAGCCGGCAAAGTGATTGACGTGAACGACGACTCCTTCGTCTGTGTTGCCCAACTGGACAACGGCGCCAGCGCCTCGTTCGAAGCGTCGCGAGTAGCCAGCGCCCATAATCTTGGCGGCTTCATTGAAATTGACGGGAGCAAGCGTTCAATCGCATTTCATATGGAGCGCCTGAACGAACTCGTTATTTACGAACCAAAACGCGGTTCGCGCACTCAGATGGTCACTCAAGCGGATCATCCCTACAGTGATTTCTGGCTGCCTATCGGCATCCAAGGCCAGCATCCACTCGGCTGGAACGAATGTTTCGCCCATCAAGCTCGACATATGCTCGAAGCGGTAGCAGCAGGCAAGCTAATTGCGCCGCGCGCAACTTTTGAGGATGGTTATCGGGTAGCCGAAATTGTGGAGACGATTGCCCGTTCGGCACAATCACGCTCATTTGAGACCGTTAACTTTCGCTCATGAAAGGGCTGTGTTTCACAAGTCCCTGTTTGCCACGACGAACTAAAATCGAGATGCGTTGCATCACGATTGAGGAACTCAACATGTTGACTGCCGCTGCCCACCCCCTGCTGGGCTGCATTGCTGACGATTTCACCGGTGCCACGGACCTTGCCAACATGCTGGTGCGCGGCGGCATGCGCACCGTGCAAAGCATCGGCATACCCGGTGCCGATGTCGCCGGCCAGCTCGACGCCGACGCTATCGTCATCGCCCTGAAGTCTCGGACCGTGCCGGCTGCCGATGCCGTGAAGGAGGCGCTCGAAGCGTTGCGCTGGCTGCGTGAGCGTGGCTGCGAACAGATTTTCTTCAAATACTGCTCGACCTTCGACTCGAGCGCGGCCGGCAATATCGGCCAGGTAAGCGAAGCCCTGCTTGGCGCACTGAACAGTGATTTCACCCTCGCGTGTCCAGCCTTCCCGGAAAACGGTCGCACGGTCTTTCGCGGGCATTTGTTCGTACAGGACCAATTACTCAGCGAGTCGGGCATGCAGCATCACCCGCTGACACCGATGACTGACGCCAATCTGGTTCGCGTGCTGCAATCGCAGACCCAGGGCAAAGTCGGCCTGCTGCGCTCTGACACCGTGTCCAAGGGAGTCGAGAGCATTCGAACCTGCATGGCGCAGCTTCGCGCCGACGGTATACGCATGGCGGTCGCCGATGCCTTGTCCAATGCGGATCTCTACGTATTGGGCGAAGCCTGCGCCGATCTTGCGCTGTTGACGGGTGGCTCGGGGCTGGCGCTGGGCTTGCCGGATAACTTTCGTCGTGCCGGTAAATTACGTGACCTGGACGCCGCTCAAGTGCCAAGGGTGGAAGGCGGCGAAGTGGTTCTCGCCGGCAGCGCTTCGCAAGCCACCAATGGGCAAGTAGCGACCTGGTTGCAGGCAGGTCGTCCGGCCTTTCGTGTCGACCCGCTGGCATTGGCTGCGGGTAATCCAGTCGTTGAGGAGGCGCTGACCTTCGCCGGTGACAGTGCAGAAACGGTACTGATCTACGCCACCAGCACCCCGGATGAGGTCAAGGCCGTACAACGTGAGTTGGGGACCGAGCGCGCGGGGAACATGGTTGAGCAGGCCATGGGCAGGATAGCCAGCGGGCTGCACAAGACAGGTATTCGTCGCTTTGTGGTCGCCGGAGGGGAAACCTCGGGGGCCGTGGTTCAGGCTCTGAATATCCAGCTATTGCGGATCGGTGCGCAAATCGACCCTGGTGTGCCCGCATGCGTCAGTACGCCTGGGGAACCACTGGCCCTGGCGCTCAAGTCCGGCAACTTTGGTGGCCCTGATTTCTTCGCCAAGGCTCTTAAACAACTGGCGGGAGTTCAAACATGAGCAGCGAAAACGCCCTGCGTGAAGAGATCTGTGACGTCGGCGGTCTGTTGTATAGCCGTGGCTACACGGTAGGTAGTGCCGGCACAACATCAGCGCCCGGCTAGAGACGGTTGGCTGATCACTCCCACGGACGCTTGCTGGGCCGTCTGGACCCGGCCTCGATTTCCAAGGTTAACCTGCTAGGGGAATGGGTCAGCGGAGACAAACCGTCAAAAACCCCGGCCTTGCACCGTCAGGTCTATGAACGGCCAAGCTTGGCATCACCGTTTTGCTGGAGCCGATCAACACCCGCGACATTCCGGGGTTTTTCCTCAACCACCAACATCAAGCACAGGCCATCTGCAAAGCAGTCGCCAAGGCCAATCTCAAGGTCCAGTTCGACACCTACCATTGCCAGATCGTAGAGGGTGACGTGGCGACGAGCACTGCGCTGGATACTGCGGTCCACTGATGTCCGCTTTGGGAAGTGGCCCTTGCTAACAGGTAGCTATCGGCCTGGACGCAGTCCTTTATGGTCACATCTGGAGCCCCAGTAAAAGCGCGTCACCGCTTCCTCTCTTTCAGAAAACCGACTGATTGGTATCGATTTCAGCCCTTCGCGACAGGCAGAAATCGGCCAAAAACAGTCATTCCCCCTACCATCATTTAGCTTCATTTTCGCGGACAGCCCATTTAGCGGTAGGCAAAGAACTGATGGGAATTGTCGCCGTCCTTTCTGCTCTAAAAATAATCAGGCCGCCCAACCAAACTGGCTGGGCGGCCTGGACACGGAACGCATTAGCACGTGGCGCTGCTCGGTTGCCCTACCGCTTAGCCGCGGCTATCAACTGCTGCTGAGCCGTTGGAAATGATCACTTCGACACGGCGATTCAGTTGACGTGACTGCGCCGTCGCTTCCTCAGCAACCGGATACTCCTCGCCGTAGCCTTTAGTGATCACGCGGCTTATATCAACCCCCAATCGTTCGAGGGCAAATGCAACGCTCTCAGCCCTGCGCTCCGACAAGTGCTGGTTGAACACATCGCCACCCACACTGTCGGTAAACCCTTCAATCCGAACCTTGCGCTCTGGATTGCTGATCAGGAAGTCGGCCAGTTGCTGTACATTGCGCTGATTGCCGGGTTTCAGGTCGGCCTTGCCGGTATCGAACAACACATCACCGAACGTCACCACTTGGCCACGCTCCGTCTGCTTGGCTTTCATCGCCTGCAAAGCTTTCAGTTGCTGAGTACGGACATCCAGCTGTACCTGGGTGCGCTCCACGTCGATGTTGCCCAATCCAGTTTCCGCTTCACGCCCGAGAATGGTCTGCTCGGCAAAGGCAATTTTTTGCTTGGCGATATACGCCAGTTGGTCGAGCTCAGGCGCACGGCGATCCTGTATGGATATCAAGTCTGCCTTTCCGAGCGCAACGAAAGCGTCTTGAGTTTCTATCGCTGCCAAGGTGCTCGATTCAGGTTTGCTCTGCAGCTGCGAATACAACTTTCGCGCCTCTACCAGTTGAGCGTTCTCCGGGGTTGCCGCGCAGCCAGCCAACATGAGGGCAAATACCGAAACCGTCGGCAGGAACAATGAAACACGCATGGTCAAATCCTCAGTTAGTTTGAGTCGAGGCTGGATTCAGGCCCGAACCAGGCGCCTGGAGCATTTCCCGCTTAAGGACCTGAATGCCGCTCTGGGCATCCGTCAACTCTTTCTGCGACTTCACGGTTCGTGCAGTGCGCTCAGCCAACGCCGCATCGATCTCGATTTGTTCGGCCAGGGTTTTGACTTGCACAAAGTTCTGTTCGCCGATGGCGCGCTCCATCAGGAAAACCTTGTCCTGGGCCGACTTCATTTGCATCGGGGCATACTCTGTTGCCCCGGCAGATACAGCACGACTGACGGCATTCTTTGCCAAGGAAATCTGTTCGTTAGGTGGCGGATTGCTCGCACATGCACTGACAAAGGCTGTCGCAGCGAACAGCAAGGACAAAGACCCCATTCGCCGGCCTGTATGTTGAATATTCATTAGATCCTCCAGACGATCTCAATTAAGTAATGCTCAAAACCTTCCTCACCGGAAAGTGAGAGGCAATAGAAGTTCACAGGGGCATTGCCGGCTGGCAATGCACGCCTCCTTACGCACCGTCATAGAGCGAATCGAACGTTGTATGGATTAAGCCCGGACGACCTCACACAGCCATGGCAGTGTCTTCAAACAGGCCCATCGTGGTGGCGGATCGATGATATTCAGCAAGATGTTTAACTCGCTGGCGTTTGGAGCATCAGCCAGTGATGCGTAGATGATCCGCCCCAGGCAGTCGAGACAAAGTGCCAGGGGCACAGTAGGACTTTCATAAATAAGCGCATGCAGAATCTGCCGTCGCTCACGACAAAACTTGTCCATGTCTATCCCATAGGACGACGCCAGGGCCCTGTTCACTATGAGCAAATCAAACGGTTCATAGGTACTGCTGGTCAGTAGCGACAGTTCCTCGAAAGTACGGACCGGAGCGATTCGGTAGTAATCGAGACGGTTCAACAACTTTTCGATGCGCAAGAGCTGGTCGTGACGCTCATCGGCAATCAATATTCGCAGGGCTTTATTAGTCATGTGATGAACCATCAACATTAATCGGAAGGAGGTGAGTACAGCTGATGCCTGACTACCCAAAACCCTGCAGAGGCTCCTGAGCCTGTTCCATCCATTGCAGTAAATCGTTGCCACTCATGGGCTTGGCGCGCCAAAAACCCTGCCCTTGGATACAACCCAAGTTCAGCAACTGCTGTCGTTGCTCATCGGTCTCAATGCCTTCGATAACTACCGACATCCCTAAAGTTTCACCCAAGGCCAAGGTACTGCTGACCACGGCTCGGCATCGAGGCTCGTGCATCAGAGTTCGGACAAACTCGGCATCCAGTTTGATTTCGTTGAAGGGCAGCTGACACAACCGTTGAAGGGAGGAAAAGCCCGCACCAAAGTCGTCGATGGACAGGTTGCAGCCCATCATCCGTAAGCGAAACAGACACTCCAGGCTCGTTTCTGACACTTGCAGCAGTCCACTCTCAACCAACTCGAACGTCAGGCCCGACCCGCGTGCGCCATGTTCGGTTAACAACGACCTGATCTGCGACGCAAGAGAGCTATTGGACAATTGCGCAGCTTGCAGATTGAAGGCGAAGTTGAGGTCATGCCCGAGTTTTTTCAGTTGCTGTTGCAATACCAAGGCGCGAGGCAGTTGCTGGAAAAGTAGTTCATCCATCAATCCGCACCGTTCCAGAGCCGGTATAAAAAAAGCGGGGGACAGGACCTCGCCGGAGGGTTGTCGACAGCGAGCCAGCACCTCAACGCCTGTGACTTCACCTGTCTTCAGGTTGAATTTCGGTTGATAAAAAGCGCAGAACTCATTGGCAGCAAAGGCCTGACAAACCTGAACATCGTCAGGAAACGTTATCGGATCCACTGAAACAGTTCCGATAGACGGCACACTGGCGTGCTTTTTTAGCAACTGCTCCAACGACTCATAGTGCAGCGGCTTTCCGACATCGCCGAGCAGTTCCAGATTTAACAAGGAAACAATCTGACGCACCGTACGGCGTAGATCGACTGAAAGAGAACTGCTGATGATCACCGACCCTACAAGCCCCGAATGGCCGACAGCTTGCAGAAACTCCAGGCCGTCCATGCCCTCCATACGCAAATCACAGAGCGCAATGTCTACCGGGCCGACCTCATCTAAAACGGCCAGCGCCTCTGCGCCGTCCGCAGCCTGGAATACTTCTTTGCATCCCAATTGCTGCAACATGCTGACGGCAATCGAGCGCTGAAATGAATGGTCCTCAAGGACGATGACACGCAGAGAAGAAATAGACATTCGACCAATCCTCGGGAAATGCTGTCACTCATCTTGCGTCACCGTCCGATGAAACAACCGAGGCAACGTCCTCAGTTGCTGTAAGAAATTTCCCAGTGAATGCCGCTGGAAGCCGTGGCAGAAATGATCGATAAAAAAAGCCCAGCAAAAGCTGGGCAAAAGAGGGAGCACGGTACTCACCACAGATAGCGATATCCGATCGTCACACCCCATGGCTGTTCGATGTCATGGCCTTTGGCGTACTCGGCATCGATTGAAACCTTACTCTTCTCGCTGACTTGCAAAATCCCACCAAAACCAAGCTCCGCCCGACTACCCGGCAGCTCGGAGTTGAGCTTGTTCCCGTTCACGGTTACATGGCTGTCGCCGGCGTGCTCCGTGATGTAGGACGCTTTGACGTAAGGCTGCGCTTTCATGCCATTGGCGAGCTCCAGACTACGACCGAAGAGCGAGCCAACGCGACTTTGCAATGAGTCCATCGCCTGCGAGTCGACACGCAGGCCATTGCTGGCCGTATATCGGGCACCTGCGGTACGGGTCGCGCTGAGTTGGATTTGTGGCTCGACGAACCAGCCATCCTTCAACGCGATGTGCTTGCCGACTTCCACACTCATGCCATAGCCGTCGGTGTCGTAGGAACCTTTGACCGCATTACCCAGGTTGGTCGGCAGCTTGAGGTCCTGGTCGAAACGGCTGTATTTGACGACGCTGTCGACGTACACGCCGTTATCGTTCAGGTAAGTGGCGTAGGCCCCCACCATCTTGCTGTCGATCTTGCCAGACGCCCCTTCGCCAAAGTTCAGATCAGACTGGGCGGTGCCCACCATGCCACCGACATAGACCTTGCCATTGGCCAGCGGTATCGCCTTGTCCGCGCCGATCTCAACCCCGGTATTGTTCTGGCTGAAGGCCCGGCTGGAATGCTCGGAAAGGTTGTAACGACTGCCGATAGCCCGGGTCCAGACGCCGCCCTCGTCCTTGCCCAGACGCAGTTCGCCCAAGCGTTTGACCAGCGTGTTCATCTGCGCACTCCACAAGGTCGCGGCTGCGGTCTGTGAAGCGATGGCCGCATTGGCACCGTTGGACAGATGTCCAGGAGCAGGAGTGATCGGATCAGTCGGATCGATGGGTACTCCTGCAGTGTTTACGAGGAACCAGTCGTTGCCCTTCTGTTCCAGGGTGTAACGAAAGGCACCCGCATCCACATGCTCGCCATACAAGCCAAAACGCCCAGCACCACCGCTACCGTCCACCAGCATCAACTGCCCGTTCGCCGTGGCAGGCTCACTACCGGAGTCTTCCACCACCAGCGTATGTTCACCCTCAATCTGGCCACCGACCTTGAGCAGATTGCCCTGGAGGGTCGCCAGGTCAGTGTTCATCAGGAATGAACCGTTACCCGTCAGGTCGCCATCAATGGTCAGTGTGCTGAAGGGATGGCCGACAAAACTCACCTGACCCTCATTCAAGTGCAAGCGGCCGATTTGCGAATCGTCCGTCATCTGCCAGAGGCTTTGGCCCAGCGTCAGGCTATTGAGGCCATGGACGTCGCCCTTGAAGCTGGAGTGATCCCGCAACTCAAGCTGGGCGTTGTGGGCATCCGCGCGGATACCCCCCACCAGCTGCGACCGGGTGGCAGTGATCCGCACATCCTCGCTATCGACCAACGAGCCGTCGGCCATCAAACGTTTTTCCACCGCCAACAGGGTTTGCCCGCTGATCTGTGAGTCGCTGAAATCAATGCTCGCACTCCCGCCCTGCACGCTGAGGGCGCGGCCATTGGCGGCGCTGATCGAACTGCTCTGTAGCTCGAAGGTGTTGCTCACGCCAGCAGTGGCCAACGATTGCAGGCCAATGCTGTCCGTACCGTCAGCATCGACCGCTACGTTACTCAGGCGCAAGGTACCGCCATTGTTGGCTTGAAGTACCCTGGCGCTCACACCTGTGAGTTGCACCGAGCTATTGCTCACATCAATGGTCGAGCCGGAATACGCTGCCAGACCAATAGCGGTCTCTGTGCTGCTCAGGTCGACATTGTTCAGAGTGATCTGCGAGCGGTCGGAAGCAAAAGCACCCACACTGTTGGTGCCGACCTGCAACGAGAGGTTCTGGCCATCGATGGCCGATTCATTGCCCGCGTACAACGCGTAGGCCAGATTGCCGTTGGTATGTACTTGTCCGCCGTTGAGGCTGGCGTTGCCGCCCAGCTGGGTAAAGACCCCGATGGCTCCGTCACCCTGGGTATCGATACTCAGGTTGTTTGCGACCAATTGGCTGTCGTCATCCGGCACCCAGACACCAAAGGCGTTGGCCCCGGTGGTGAAGATCTGAGTACCGCTGAGAGTCGCCGTGGCATTGCGGTTGACGTTAACGCCGATGGCGTTGTCACCTGAGGTACGAATCACCGTAGCGTCTACCGTGGCGAGCGCCCGCTGACTGTCGCTAGAACCCAGTAGATAGATGCCATGAGCGTTATTGCCAGAAGTCTGCAGCGTGCTGTTACGGACATTGATCGCGCTGTCATCAAGCACGTTGATTGCCGAAGAAAAGCGCCCGCGGGTGTTGAGCGTCAACCCATCGGCCTGGACCTGTGCACCTCGCACAAGATTCAGGGCAAACGAATTGTCACCCCGGGTACTGATCTGCGTATCGTCCAACTCCCCCGTGTTGTTTGAACCCGCAAAGCTTAAGCCATGGCTCGCATCACCGAGGGCCACGATACTTGAACCTCTGACAAAGATGCTTGTATTGGCCCCGGACAAGACCACGCCATGACTTGACTGGCCGTCGGCAGTTACCGAGCTGTCGGTAATTGCCACGGTGAGGTTGCTACCTGGAACACTGATGCCCGGATGGTTATCACCGACGACATCAATAATCTGCTGATCGAATTCGAGGTCGACGGCGCTCAAAAGTTGTTGATCATGCGCAATCAAAACCACACTCGCGGCCAATGTCAGGGCGAAACGCGGCATACGAGACATAAGGTGTCCTTTCTTATATTCGGCAAATAGAAGAGCGCATCGCAATAATCGCTATTGCAAAAGGCTTTCAAAATTTCAAACTCTGGACAAACAGCTTGCAGCTATTGCAACTGTGTCAGTGCATTAAGTTATTCTGTGCTCAATAACTTCGGACCTGAAAAGACAGATTGGCTTCCAGCGTTTTGGCATCACGGGTACGCAGTTCGGAAACCGGCACCAACGGCCGTATCTCGATTTGCACCGAGAGGACCGAACCCTCCGCCGGCTGTCCGCCGCTGACGGGGATCACCATGTCACCCGGCACCGCCTCAATCGATTGGCCATGAGCACCAGGCGCAGCGCCCACTGACTTGGTCTGTGCAAGGTCGACACTACGACCGTCGAGCAAGGCATTGCTCAAGCGCACACTGACTTGCCCTGTTTGAGCGAACTTGAATTGTTCCCCATGAGTTTCGCCTCGCAGCACCAACATCAGTTTCGACGCTTTTGGGCAACTGGCATTGAGACTGATTATCCGGTTGCCTAACGCATGTATGTTGGCCGCATTCAGCGTGTCGTTTGAACCCGGTGGTATGACCCGACCAAAGTCCATATTCGTCTCACTCAAGCTGATTTGACAGTCCTGTGCTAATGCCTGTCCGGCGGCTGACACACCCACAATAATGCAGCCAGCCAATGTCATTTTTTTCAAGTAACGCATTGCGAAGTTCATAACTGTTCCCGCCCCGGTACGGGGTCATCAATCAACCCGCTACGCAGGTGGCCTTGGCCGTTTCGAAATAAACATTCAAATCCGGCTCATCCGGCAGTTTGAAATTAACGGCGCAGGACTTGCCCTCACCGAGGCTGATACTTAACGCCTCATTCAAGTGGCCGTTGGTAATGAACACCTTGCCGTCATCCACCACGGTAGTGACAAAGTTGCCTTGGGCATCGAGGACGGCAGCGCCCTTGTCCATCGGTTTGCCCGCGGCATCGGTGACTTGCAGTAAAGCGCGACGAGACTTGATCACCCCGAACTCAAGCTTGTTAACCGAACCTCGCCCAGCCGAGACGGCCTTAAAGCCATTCTGGATATCGACGTTGCGCGGCAAGCTCTTGGTCTCGATTTCCACGCGGGTGTTCTGATACGCATTGAGCTGCGGGATCACCGCATTGCCCCACGGATCGGTCCAGACCGGACCGCTCGGCGTCGTGAGTTTGACCCCACCCACATCGCCGACCTTGGCCACGCCAAAGGTGTCGGTTAATGGATAAGGTGAGAAGGTCACGCCATCGTTGTGAACCGCTACACCACCCCGCAGTTGCCCGCTATAGCTGCTGCTGTCGGAACCGCTTTGTGAATAGCCAAGGTTGACCTGAGCGAAGCGTGGCAACAGATTCACATTGCCAGAGAAGTCCTGTTCCTTGCGTTGGGTATCGCGTTCGGCACTCAGGCGATACGTCGCGAAATCATTGCTGTTGTCGTCGTAAGTGGTGCCAAATCGGGTATTGCCATTTCGTTTGCTGGCATAGCCCCGCACGTTGCGATTGCCGCCCAAGGGCACGCTGACGGTGAAATACATCGCCGTATCGTTATCGTCGGAACGACGGCTCCGAAAAATGTCTTCGTCATTGCTGTTTCGCCCTCCGAGATCGCGATCCAGGTTGAAACTGACGGTCGCGTGTTTGAACGGCTTACTCCAGGCCGCGCTCAGGTGACTTGATTTGCCTCCGTCGAACCTGTTGGACGTCGAGTAACCGGTCGTCAGACTGCCCAGCAACTCGTCATTCCAGCTCAGAGAGACCCCATACTCATCCTGGCTCAAACCATCGACGTAGCCGGGAGTCTGCTCGCGCGTCGTATCGAGCAGGTCGCGAAAGCCTTGGGTCTGGCGCGTGTAATTGATGCCGGCGCTGATGTTTTGGGTGAGGCTGGTACTAAGGCCGACGCTTGCCTGGGCACCCTTGACGCCCTCTTCACCGGCATTGGCCAGGGTGTTGCGAAAGCTGACCGACGTGTCGGGGCCCAGCGCCGAATCCAACGTCCAGCCTGCCGCTTGGTAAGCGTTGTCACTGGCCATCAAGCCTGCCGAGATCTGATGGCTGTCATCCAGTAGCCAGCCCCCGCTGGCCGTCACGACCACCGGAGACAGCATGTCCCGGTTGTCAAACGTGCGGACCTTGCCGGCAGCGATGGAAAACCCCGGCGCACTCAATGAAGCCTGACTGAGCGACGCGGCAGGCACCGTGAAACTGCGTTGTTCGCCGCTGGCTTCGATGACCCGTACATCAAGGTCCGTGAAGCCATTGAGCAGTTGCACATTGGGCAACTTAAAAGGGCCGGCCGGCACCAGCGAAGTATGAATTAATGCTCCTGTGAACGAGCCCCATGAAAGACAGGACACCGTTTCCCCCTTACGATAAGGGATAGGCAAACGGTTATGTTTATGACTAACAGCAACGATAAGAGTGGGGAGCTTTTGGGCCAAGAGCGGCGGCGCCGCTGGAGCCCAGAGCAAAAACTGGCCATGGTTCGCGAGAGTCTTGAGCCAGGGCAAAGCGTTTCGGTGGTGGCTCGGCGCAACGGCATCAATGCCAACCAGCTGTTCCTGTGGCGCAAGCTGTATCAGGACGGCAGCCTGTCGGCGGTCAGTGCTGGCGAGGCTGTAGTGCCGGCCTCCGAGCTGAGTGATGCGCTCAAGCAGATCCGTGAACTGCAACGGATGCTGGGCAAAAAAACGATGGAAGCAGAAATCCTCAAAGAGGCCGTGGAGATTGCCCGGTCGCGAAAATGGATTGCGCACTCACCCTTGTTGCCGGGGGACGACCAGTGAAGCTGGTCAGCGAATGTCTCGGTGTGGCGCGCTCGCAATTAACGGTTCGAATCAAGCAATCAGTATCGCCCAAAGTACGGCGAAGCAGGCCTGTGGACGATGCTGCGCTGGTGGTCGAAATCCAGCAACAGGTCAGCGAGCTTCCCAGCTATGGCTACCGTCGTGTCTGGGGATTGCTGCGTCGCGCCCGTGAAACCCAGTCGCTGCCGGCGATCAACGTGAAGCGGGTTTACCGGGTCATGCGCGATCACAACTTGCTGCTGGAGCGCCGGATCAAACAGCCCGGCATGCCGCGTCGGCACGAAGGCCGTATTGCGGTGGAAACCAGCGATACACGTTGGTGCTCGGACGGTTTTGAGTTCCGCTGCGAGGACGGCGCCAAACTGAGCGTGACCTTCGCCCTGGACTGCTGTGATCGTGAGGCCATCGGCTGGGTTGCAAGTCCAACGGGATACAGCGGCGATGATATCCGCGACTTGATGCTGGAAAGCGTGGAAAAGCGCTTTGGTGATCAACTGCCCGCCACGCCGGTGCAATGGCTAAGCGACAACGGCTCAGCCTATACCGCCGAACAGACGCGCCTGTTTGCTCGACAGATCGGTTTGCAGCCGGTGACCACACCTGTGCGCAGTCCGCAGAGCAACGGCATGGCTGAGAGCTTCGTGAAGACGATCAAGCGTGACTACGTGGCGCACATGCCCAAGCCGGATCGAGAAACGGCGCTGCGTAACCTGGCAATTGCCTTTGAGCATTACAACGAGCAGCATCCGCACAGCGCCTTGAACTATCGCTCACCGAGGGAGTTCAGGCGCTTGGCGGCAGCATCAATTTAACGGGGAGTTGGTGTCCGGTTTTGTAGGGGCAAGTCCATCCTGCCTGCCGCACTTCGACCCGGGCCTGACTCTGGGCGATACCCTCAACGGTGGCGCCACCCAGTCCTCTGCCCTGCAACGCGGCATCCGGTATCACTTGCATACCGGTGATCGCCGCTCCCGGGAACACGGAGTTACGAATGTTGATCTGCCCGGCCTGCAAGGTGGACTTAAGCGGCACAAAGGTTTTCTGGGCGTAGGTGTACAAAGACTGAAAGTTGCTGACGTCGTTCTGCACCGAATACGTCTGGCGACTGCGCACAATCCAATCGCCGGCATTAAAGCCCAGCTCGGTATTGCTCGAGTAAAAATTGCTGGTTGTCTCGGAAAACTGGTTGTTTTGCCCCAGCACCTCATAGTTAAACAACCCACCAATGCCACCGTATTGGTAGATGCCCATGTCTTCGCTTACGGGGCGAAGGGCATCGCTGCTGACGACCAGGAAAACTTCTTCTCGGTTAGGCCGTAGCTCCACCTCGGTTTGCGGGTAGGCCGCGATAAAATCGTAGCAATCCCCTTCGCCGGCCATTTTGAAACGATCCTGCGGGATCATCAGGTTCGCCTGGTCCAACAGCGCCCGGTTGAAACACAACTGGCCCTCGGCATCGAACAACGCGTCCACACTGCCGCGCTGGCTCCCATTGACTTGCAACCCGACGCGCCGGCTACCGGCCGAGAAGCGAGGCGCCTGACTGAAGAACTCTGCGACCTTGGGATCGAGGCCCAGACTCTTGAGCATCCCCACATCAAACGCGGCCGGCTGTGCGACACCGTTTGCTACTGGACTGACCGGAGGTGAACCCGTTGGTGACGAGGCCTTGGCACTCGGTACACCGCAAGCGAGTAGGCCAGCGATCATTACCATCAACGGTTTTAGCCGCAGGATGGTCATCGGCACACGGGGGAAGCGCGCGACCGCTTGAGCGGGATACGCCATCATGGGCAAGAACGTCATGGAGTGCACCATCTGGAAAGTCTGGACGAAACCACTACTTGTTCAGTGGTGCATCGAAGGGTTTAACCGCGAAACCATAGGTACTGGCCGGGTAAATACGTACCGTTGCATCGGCGCTCAAGCGGGTTCCAGCAGGCAGTTCGAAGTGATGCGTTTGGCCAGGCAAGATATAAGTGCGCGGCAACGCCAGATTGATTTTGGCCGGCATGACACTGACTTGCTGATTGAGCCGCACGACATAACGGCTGTCGTTCTTCACCGTCAAGGTTTGGCCTTTTATCGACCATTGCAGCAAGGTCCAAGGATCGGGCTTGAGCGGCAGGTCCGCCGGGGTAATCAATACCGGCAAGTTCTGGCGTACGGTCACCCCGATCTTCGCCGGAGCGTTGGGATCTTTTTGTGGAATACCTTCGAAATTCACGCGCTTGAGACGCTGCGTGGTAATCGGCTTTTCCGATTGAACGATAAACCGCACCAACTGCTTCTCTCCCGCCTCGACTCGAGCCACGGGAGGGGTCGCCACCACGAGACTTTCCTGATCTTCAGGCAAGTTTTCCAGCGAGGTGTACAGCAATGCTGCTTGACTATCGGTATTGGTCACATTAATGGTGCCCTCACCGTCAGCAACATTAATCAATACCACAGAGGTTTCCGGAACCATGCCGGCAGCCTGGGATACGTGACTAAAAGTGGTCAGTGTCAACGCAGAAAAAAAACACAAAGCAAACTTATCTAAAATTCTCAAATCTACAACCCCACTAATATAACGAAGGCAAAACCCTTAACATTGACTTGATAAAATCCGACACAAACAAAAATACAAGTTTAACTTATGAGCCAAGGCCAAACTTAAATATAGGGAGCCAGTCGATATTGCACCCACGCAAGCGGGCGCAATATGACTTAGATAAAATTACAAATAACGAACCGTCATAGTGGACAGCCCATCAAGGGTAATTGTGCTGGTCAAATCCAGAGTGCTGGTGGCTGAGATGGAAGGGGCCACTTCAATAATGCCCGCGAAGTTTGAGTACGCTGCCGGAACGAGCGTGCCGGGTACAGCATATCCATGGATAAGTGCGTCTCCCCGCACCTGAAGAGCATCGGTACTCGCGCGCCATGTTACACCACCATTAGTCGAGGTGATCACATCCACTGGAGCGCCGTCACCTGTAGCCCCAACCAACCGATCCCTAATGGAGTAGTCCCCAATGCTGTTGGAACCTTGCAGGCCAAGGCCGAAACTATAATCGTTGGCGGCAGCGCTAGAGGCCCGGTTATCACTCCAGGACGTACCAACGGCGATAGGTGCGTCACATGCAATGGTATAACTGACGGTTCGGCGTTGAAGTGATGTACGGACTGTCGGGCTTAAAGATGCACTAGGGATGAGACCATAATCGATAACTCCGCCGCCGGAGAAAGTCGGCGTGCATGCAGTTGGTGCGATAGTACCAATCACTCGTAAATCTGCTGTATCAACAGCAAACGCGCTAGTCGCGCTGAGTAACAATAAAGAACCCAGCAGCGCTTTTTTTGGGAAATTCATAGCCAATTACCTGTAGTAAGCAGAAATCCAAAGAAAGGTTATTGGTGCCATGGTTTATTGTGTCTTCACCTTGTACCCTTTCACCTGTCGCTAAGGATATGTAGGTAACAATGCCAAAAACAGATGAAGCAGCCCAAGATCTTGTAGGGAATTTCCCACGCGCTTCAGATCTGCTAAAGAACGACGACAGCACGGCTGGCATAAATGGCTACGCAAACGCAAGAGCAGGAAAGATTTGGCGATTCGGAGCGAAGCGATTATTTCGTAAGCGATCCACCGTGCCCACATTCAAAACCACCAGTTGAAGCCTGATGCTGTGCTCCCGATTCCCATCAGGAGCCCGCAACCATGATGCGTCTCGACGCCAAAGTCGAAAAAGTGTACCTCTACCCCAAACCCGTGGACTTCCGAAAGTCTATGACGGCCTGTCCGCCCTCGTCGAATTGGATATCAAGGTCGCGGTGTTCGATCCCGTGTTTTTCGTTTTTCTGAATCGCCACCGTAATCGAGTGAAAATCCTTTATTGGGAGCGCAACGGCTTTTGCCTTTGGCTCAAGCGCCTGGAGTTCGAACGTTTCAAAACAGCGCCCAATCGCATGTTTGTCATCGGCACACGGGAGAAGTGCGCAGCCGGTCGAGCGGGATACGCCATCACTGGCCAGAAAGTCATGGAGTGCACCATCTGGATGGTCTGGATGAAATCACTACTTTTTCAGTGGTGCATCGAAGGGTTTAACCGCAAAACCATAAGTACTGGCCGGGTAAATACGAACCGTCGCATCGGCGCTCAAGCGGGTTCCGGCCGGCAATTCAAAGTGGTTCGTTTGGCCAGGCAGAATGTACGTCCTCGGCAGCGTCAGTTTGATTTCCGCCGACATGAGGCGCACCACATAACGGCTGTCGTTATTCACCGCCAAGGTTTGCCCTTTGATCGACCATTTCAACAATGTCCAAGGATCGGCCTTGAGCGGCAGGTCCGTCGGAGTAATCAATACCGGCAGGTTCTGGCATACGGTTACACCGATCTTCGCCGGGGCGTTGGGATCTTTTTGTGGAATACCTTCGAAATTCACGCGTTTGAGACGTTGCGTGGTAATCGGCTTTCCGACTGAACGATAAATCGTACCAACTGCTTATCTCCAGCCTCAACCCGAGCAACTGGGGGGGCACTACTACGATACTTTCCTGATCTTCAGGCAGGTTTCCAGCGAGGTGTACAGCAAGGCAGTGTTGCTATCGGAATTGGTGACATTGATGGTGCCTTCGCCGTCACCAACATTAATTAACACCACTGAGGTCTCCGGAACCATTCCGGCGGCTAGAGATACGTTACTATCAATCGCCAACGTCACCCATGACGAAAAACACAAGGGAAATTTATATAAAACCCCCACCACATTGACTCCGAAGACAAATATGAAAAAATTGATTGCTGCCCTTAACTTGAAGACAGGCCCGAACAAAGACCCGAGCACTAGACTCTCCAGATAAACCAGATAAACCAGATAAACCAGATAAAAGATGCTATACATATTGCGCCCGCAAGGCGCAAGCACAATATGACTCATCTAGATTAAAGGTAACGAACCTCGAGAGTAGACAGACCATCAAGAGTGATCGACTGGCTCAAATCCAAAGTACTAGTAGCAGCAATAGTGGCTGTCACGTTGAAAGTCCCAGAAAAGTTCTGAAAAGCCCCTGGCACAACTGTACCGGCTGGAGCGAATGAAACAATGCGATTATAGTCATGCGCCATATTGGAACCTGAAGCCGCCACCCATGGGGCGCCGGTATCACTCATAATTAAATCTACTGGAGTGCCATCGCCTGTGGCGTTAACTGGAGCTATCGTATAAAGCCCAATATTAGTAGCATCTTGTTTGCCGAGACCAAACCTATAGACGGATGCCACAATGGAAGTTCCGTTGCGACTGTCAGTCCACGCCATAGCGATGGTGACGGGGGCATCACATGCAATTGTATAATTAATAGGTTTGGTCGCAAGCACCGTAGTGGCGGAGGGACTCAAAGAAGCAGTTGGGATAAGGCCATAGTCAATAACCCCCCCCCACTAGCAAAAGTTGGAGTGCATGCAGTTGGCGCAATAGTACCAATCACTCGCAGATCTGCTGTATCAACAGCAAACGCGCTAGTCGCGCTTAGTAACAATAAAGAACCCAGCAGCGCTTTTTTAGGGAAATTCATAGCCAATTACCTGTAGTAAGCAGAAATCCAAAGAAAGGTTGTTGGTGCCAAGGTTTATTGTGTCTTCACCTTGCACCCTTTCACCTGTCACTAAGGATATGTAGGTAACAATGCCAAAAACAGATGAAGCAGCCCAAGATCTTGTAGGGAATTTCCCACGCGCTTCAGATCTGCTGAAGAACGACGACAGCACGGGCAGCGAAATGGACTACACAAACGCAAGGATGGAGAAGGCGAGGGGCGGAGCGCAGTGGTTATTTCCACGTAATGAATTGAATGTTCGCGTGATAGCATCACCCACATCAACATCTAGAACACGCTTCGCCTCTGGCTGTCAGCGCAGTCGAGCCTCAAACGTTTTGAACATGCTTTTTCAAAGCGGTCGCCAATTCTGACATCTCAAGTTTCAACGTAGCAACCACCTGCTTCAGCACCTGCACATCGTCCGTCGCTTCACAAACGGCCTCCACTTGCTCCCAAGCGGCGATCTCGGGTCGGTCCAGACCGGCAAGTTCTGGCATACGGTCACACCGATCTTCGCCGGAGCGTTGGGATTTTTTTGGGGTGACGGCCAAGGATAGGTGACTAAAAATGGTCAGTGCCACCACTGAAAAAAATACAGACTAAGCTTATGTAAAACACTCAACTTTATGACCCCACTACATGACGAAGGCAAACCCTTAACATTAACTTGATTAAGTCTGACACATACAAAAGCACAAGCTGAGCTTGCGAATCAAAATCAAATCCAGTCTTTTAATATTGCGCCCGCAAGAGCGGGCACAATGTAGCTCAGGCAAAGTTACAAATAACGAACCGAAATAGTGGACAGGCCGTCCAGAGTAATTGAGCTGGACAAGTCCAAAGTACTGGTGGGTGCAATACGTGCAACAACACTCAAAACACCAGAAAAGTTTGTATAACTTCCTGGTACCAATGTGCCCGTTGGGGCATATGAATACATACGGATTCCGTCATTGGTTTGTCGAGGGTCGCTCGAAAGCACCCAAGCAGAAGCTGCGTTATTTTTCTGAATTATATCCACTGGCGCGCCGTCGGCTGTAGCACCGCCAACAATCTGGGTAATTCTGTAATATCCGATCTTAGCCGCATCTTGTAAACCGAGACCAAAAGTTTCGGGAGAACCGAGAGAAGCAGTACCCGCGCGATTATCACTCCATGATGTAGCAATACTGATTGGAGCATCACATGAAATGGTATATGCAATTGTATGAGCCGCAAGCAAAGTTAGATCAGTCGCACTCAACGAGGCTGTCGGGATATTTCCGTAATCAACAGTAGCGCCGCTTCCGAACGTTGGAGTGCATGCAGTTGGAGCAATGGTACCAATCACTCGCAGATCGGCCGTATCAACTGCAAATGCGCTGGTAGCACTCAGCGCCAACAACGAACCCAACAACGCTTTTTTAGGGGAATTCATAGCTAGTTACCTGTAGTAAGCAAAAATCCAAAGAAAGGTTATTGGCGCCAAAGTTTATTGCGTCTTCACCTTGTACACTTTCACCTATTACTAAGGATATATAGGTGACAATTCCAGAAACAGATGAAGCGGCCCAAGATCATGTAGGGAATTTCTTACAAACTTCAGATCCAACAGAACGGCCGGCGCAATTGACTACGTAAACGCAACGACGCGAGGAGGTTAGGGATTCGGAGCGCACTGATATCTCAACGCGATGAATTGAATATTCGGGTGACATAACCCCATGAACATCTAAAACAGGCCTCGCCTCTGGCTGTCAGGGCAGCAGGGCCTCAAACGTGTTGAGCATAGCTTTTCAAAGCTGTCGCCAATTCCGACATCTCAAGCTTCAACGTTGCGACCACCTGCTCAAGCAGCTGCACATCGTCCGTCGCGTCACAAACAGCTTCTACTTGCTCGCAAGCGGCGATCAGCCGTTTGGCCTTGACGATACGTGCCCCGCCTTTGACTTTATGAGCAAGGTCCGAGAGTGCCAGCAGATCTTCCTCAAAAAGGAATTCGGGCAGCCGTGCCAGATCTTCCTGGTTGCTGATAGCCAGATCGTCCAGTAACGCCTGCATCGCCGCGCTATCACCACGGACCAGTTGCTCGAGGCTGGTTAAATCAATACTGTCCGTGGTCGTCAGTGCCGAATGCTCTTCTACCGTAAATGCTGCATCTGCTCCGACCAAATCCAGGCGCTGCCCCAACTCTTTCAGGCTGATGGGTTTAAACAGGCAGTCATCCATGCCCGCCTCCAGACAACGGTCTTTTTCATCCGGCTGGGCGTTGGCGGTAAACCCTATGATCAGGCACCGCGGCTTGTCATGCCCCCTCTCCTCGTCACGGATCGCGCGAGTCAGCGCATAACCATTCATGATCGGCATGTTGCAGTCAGTGATGACGACGTCGAAATGCTGATTGCGCCACGCTCGCAAACCATGGGCGCCATCCTGCGCCTCAACGACTTTATGCCCCAGATAACCCAGTTGTTTGGACAGCAGCAGCCGGTTGGCGGGATAGTCATCGATCACCAGAATGCTTAACTCCTGATGGCTCAAGGAGATCTCGGCGATAGGCGACTCGACGCTGGCAAGGCGTTCAAGAACGGGCAAATCGATCAGCACTTCGATTTGCGTGCCTTCACCCAACACGCTGTGCAACTGCAATTGCCCGCCCATCATTTCACAGAGGGTGCGGCTGATGACCAGGCCCAACCCCGAACCGCTACGTGCCGATTGAGTGTTGTTGCTGGCCTGGCTGAAGGGGCTGAACAGCCTCTGCTGATCCTCGCTGGAGATGCCCATGCCGCTGTCTTCAACCCGCAGTCGAATGCACAATTGCTTTTCGGCGCTGGCCGGTAGCACTTTGAGGGTCAGACGAATCTCACCCTCGGTGGTGAACTTGATCGCGTTGCTCAACAGGTTGGAAACAATCTGTTTAAAGCGCAGCGGATCAATCAATACGTCGCAATCGGCCTCCACAGCGAGATCCAGCAGCAGTTGCAAATGTTTCTGCTCGGCCAGCCCTTCAAAGATGCGTGCCAAAGACGTGACCAGCTCCCGAAGATTGGCCCGCTCCGGGGTCAGCGACAGCTTGCCCGACTCGATGCGGGCGATATCCAGAATGTCGCCGATCAGGTCGAGCAAGCCATGCGCGGCGCCTGAGGCCACCTCGATCGCAAACCGGTCGAGCACGCCTTGATCCGCCTTTTTCAGCGCCAGTTCAAGCATGCCGATGACGGCGTTCATCGGGGTGCGGATTTCATGGCTCATGGTCGCCAGGAAGGTCGTCTTCGCCCGGTTCGCCTCCTGAACCATGCCCAGGAGCAGTTGCCGCTCACTGATGTCGATCCAGCCAGCGATCATGCCGATGACCGCGCCGTCACTGTCTTTGTAGGGCAGCATCCAGTGGTAAATCGTTAACCTGCGACCATCTGTGAGGGTCAACTTGCGATCCTGGATGCGCGCAACGCCTTCTTCCATGACCTTGAGATATTCCGCATGGTAGTCAGCCGCTTCCGCAGGATCGGCAAACATGCTCTCGGTGATGAGTTTGCCCATGGCCTCGTCGCGGTTGAGCCCAAACACGTCCAGGTAGCCGCTGTTACAGATCATCATGCGACCGTTGCGGTCACGGACATAGATCGGGTGCGGCGTCCCATCGATCAGGACTCGCATGAACTCCAGTTGATTGCTCAGCGCTAGCTCTGCCTCTTCGCGCCTACGAATCAAGCGCCGCAAATAGGCAATCCAGGCAACGGCCATCAGCAGCAGAGCGCCGGCAATGGAGAAGCCCTGAATGATTGCCGCGCGATTGCGTAACCAGTAGTTGTCATCGATGACCACCTCGCTGCGCCAGCGATTGGTGAGCTCCGCCATCTCCTCAGGCGAGATGCTGAGTAGCGCCTTGTCCAAAATCGAGTACAACTCCAATGCACCTCGATTGGTTGCAAAAGAAACCCTTGCAGGTTCAACACCCACGGTACTGGTGATCTGCAAGCGCCCCGGATACAGCTGGGAAATCATATAGCGAGCACTGAGCAATGAGTTGACACCCGCATCGACCTCGCCTTGGGCGACCATTTCCATGGCCTGGCCGGCGTTGTCGACGTAGACAATGCGAATTTGAGGATAGGTGCGGACAATGTCGTCGCGCAGCACCACGCCGCGGATCAGCGCCAGGCTTTTTCCAGCCATGTCGTTGAGCGTTTCGGGACTGCCGACCGCCTTGCGACTCACTAACACAAAAGGAGTGGTCAGATAGGGTCGAGTGAAACGCATATCCCCTTCACGCTCGGTACTAGGGGTCAATGCCGCGATTACATCCGCCTTGCCATCGTGCAGGTTATCGATCTGTCGAACCATCGAATCGCCGCGTAACACGACAAACTTCAGCCCGGTTCGTAGACTCACCTTGGCCAGTACATCCGCACTGATCCCCCGCAGCTCACCCTTTTCGTCAAAGAAAGATATCGGCAAGAAGCTTTCCATCGCCGCAACCGTTACCAGCGGGTGTGTCTCCAACCAGCGCTGTTCCCGAGCATTGAACTGCAAGCGATTTTGTCCAGGGATGTACATTTCACCTGCACCCCACCGACGCAGGATGGTCATGCGCTCATCAATCGGCACCGCCGCCAGGGCCTCATTGATGATGTGCAACAGACGGGTATTTTCGGTGGACAAGGCGAAAGCGAAA
Source organism: Pseudomonas sp. MDT1-16 (assembly GCF_054898115.1). NCBI lineage: Bacteria > Pseudomonadati > Pseudomonadota > Gammaproteobacteria > Pseudomonadales > Pseudomonadaceae > Pseudomonas > Pseudomonas sp. MDT1-16. The sequence continues at coordinate 1,084,556 of NZ_CM142717.1, read as the reverse complement.
CGGCTGCCGTCAATACGGGAAAAATCCGTCAATTGCACGTTGTTCAGATAGTTCATGCTGATGAGGTAATTGGCGCTGATCGCGTCGCCCAGGTAGACATCCGCTTTGCCGAACGCCACGGCGCCGATGGCACTCAAGGTCGAAGGGTAAAGCTGCAGTTCTGCGTCGGGGTAGAACTTGCTGACACTTTGCGAAGGCCGGTAGTGATAAAGCATGGCGATTTTTTTACCGGACAGGTCCGGCACCAAGGGCGTTCTATCATCGCTGCGGGTGACCAGCATCGGCTGGTCATCGGTGTAAGCAGTGGACAGCACTATGCCGGGATCGATCTCTTCAAAACCGTTGGCGGTGCCTAATAGGTCGACCTCGCCATCTTTCAGGGCGCGGATGAGCTCCGCCCTGGAGTCATAGCGGCGAATAAACACCTGGACGTGCAGTAGTTGAGCGAGAAGCCCTGCGTAATCCGCGGTAAGCCCTTCGTAGTCACGGCTATTGGTGGTCAAATCGAAAGGCGGATAATCCGGAGCCGATATACCCAGGTGCAACGTGCCTTTTTGCCGCAACCAACTCCAGTCTTTTTCATCCAGCCCAACCTGGTAGCCTTCGACCCTGGATCGCCCAAGCAACTTCAGGGTTTCTGGTTCTGCCTCTATGTCGGCGACTGCCAAAGCTCCCACAAATGCCGGACACAGCACCAATAGCAGCGCCAGACATAACCGCTGAGAGGCCCCCATCAGATCAAGTTGTTACGTTTTGCCAAGTCCGACAGGTGCACCAAAGAGCTCACGTTGAGCTTTTCGATCAGTCGGGCTTTGTAGGTACTGATGGTCTTGTTGCTGAGCAACATGTCTTCTCCAATCTGCTTGTTGGACAATCCTTTGGCGAGCTGCTGCAGAATGGACAACTCTCGGTCGGAAAGGCTCTGGATCAAAGCCATCTCGGTAGCATTCGCATCGTCTCTTCGCACCGAATTCACCGTCAGATCAGGAAAAAACGTATAGCCAGACTTGATTGCGTTGATGGCTTTCACCAGCTCATCCAGATCATCGACCTTGGAAACGTAACCCGCGGCCCCGGCTCTCATGCAACGCATCGAAAAAAAAGCAGCCGATAAGGACGTAAGGACCAATACCTTGACCGGCAGTTTCAACGCCGAGATTCTGTTCAGTGCGTCCAGACCATCGACGCCCGGCATGGAGATATCCAGTAGCAGGAGATTGGGTTGGTGTTCGCGGGTTAGCTGCACCGCGTCGGCCCCATTGTCCGCTTCGGCGACCACCTCATACTGTTCCTGCTTCAGGATCATTCTTACGGCGGACCGAATGAACGGATGATCGTCCACAATCATGGCTTTAAGCATCTGAACCTCTGAAAAAGGCGAAATGGTGTGGTAGGGCAGAATGGATAACTGATCGCCTGTTTGTACACAGAAAAGCATCCGGTGCTAACTTAAATTCACAGCTCCAGAATAGTGGAATATTTCGCAAGTAAGCTGAGACAAGGTGTGCGGCGGGTCCCGTCATCTGGAGGAATGAGACGGTTCTCAATAACGAGACAGAAGTGCGTGGCTCAATCCTGCAGGCGCGACTGTGATTGGATTTTGCAGCCACGTCAGAAGCTCGTGCGATGACATTGGCTGCGCATAGTAAAAACCCTGCCCCAGTACACAGCCCATTTCGATTAAAGCAAGACACTCTTTCTCGTCGCTGACCCCTTCAATCACCAGTTCCATGTTCAGTGATTGAGCCAAGGCGATGGTGCTGGCTATCACGGCTTTGCTTCTGGGTTCTCGAATGCTTTGAACAAACTCACCATCCAATTTGATTTCCGTGAATGGTAACTGGCAAAGCAACTTTAACGAAGAGAAGCCCACACCAAAATCATCGATCGAAAGTCCGCATCCCATCATGCGCAGCCGCAGCAGACTTTCTTGAGTACCTGATGGAATCTCAAGCAAGCCATTCTCTGCTAGCTCGAACGTCAGATCAGCTCCCTCCAGCTCATGACGTCGCAGCGCTTCACGAATATGATCCGTTAATCCAGTGCCTTGCAGCTGAGAGGCATGGAGATTAAAAGACAGCTTCAGTGGCCGTGTCTGTCGATGCAACACTCTGAGCAAGCTCAGCCCCTGCTCCAGCAGTTGCTTGAACATCTCATCGATCAAATCGTAGGCCAGCACTGCTGCCAAGAAGTCTCTGGGCAGTAGAAGCCCTTTCGAAGGATGCTGCCAACGGGCTAAAACCTCAGCCCCGGCGACTTTACCGCTGGCCAGCAAAAACTTGGGTTGGAAGAAGGCACGAAACTCGCCCAAGGCTAGCCCACGGCGGATGTCATCCTCACTGGGTAGCGTGCTTGCCGGCACCAGGACTGGGGAAGCCGCCAAGCATTTGCGTTTGTATCGCTGCAATATTTTTTGCAGCGGTTTCAACTGTATGGGCGTGCTCAACGTCCCCAAAAGTTCGAGGCCTGAAAATGAGGCCATCTGTTCGATCGCCCGCTGCAACTGCGGCTGAAACTCACAATAGAGAATGACGGCACGAACCATCGAAAACTGACCGGCACAGTTTAAAAAATCGAGGCAATCCATTCCCTTATGCCCCAAGTCACACAGGGCAACATCAACACCCCCGTGCCTTTGCATCAGTGCCAACGCTTGCTCGCCGCTGCGGGCCTGCAAAATGTCGGAAACACCTGACTGCTGCAAAGCAGAGACGACCACACTGCGCTGGAAAGAATGATTTTCTAGAACGAGAACACGCGGTGAGGTCATTTGTAGTCCGCCGATACCTTGAGGCCAAGACGGTGGATTCTGACAGTGGATGGCTCGACTATGAGCAAGGGAATTCCCAGCGCAGTGTAGGAAAATTCCTAACGCTTCGAGCAAGGAGATAGCCGACGTTGATTACGGATTTGACAATGGGGTCATCGCTGGATCGGACGGGAGCTGACGAGACTATCGCAGGTGCTTTTTTTCGCCCTCTCGGTCAATGCCCAAACACTTCGGATGAAGACACGAAGCCCTTCTACACTCATCTCTCAAACATCCGAAAAACACCCACCAAACGAGCCCCCATGACCACCCTCAAAGACCGCTTGAAGCAAGGCAAGGATGCTCGCAAGAACTGCTCCCGCGGTTCGCAGGCGTCCATGGGGAAGATAAATCGTGACCCGCTGCCGCTGATCAAATCGTCCAGTGAAGGCCGGATCAAGTCGCTGGTCGAGTTGCGGTACGGGCGCATGTTGGTGTCGCCGTTCACCTTCTATCGCGGCAATGCGCTACTGCAAGCTCACGACTTGGCCGGAACACCCAGCATGGGCCTGGTTTCACCCATCTGCGGCGACAGTCACCTGATGAACTTCGGCGGTTTCGCGACACCGGAACGCAATCTGCTGTTCAGCGTCAACGATTTCGATCAAGCCCATCCCGGGCCTTGGGAGTGGGACGTGAAACGGCTGGTGGCGAGTTTCGTGGTGGCAGCGCGCGATCTGCGCCATGGCGACACGGTCGAAGAAACGGTCTGCCGCCAGGTGGTCGGCGCTTACCAACAGACCATGCTTGAGTGCGCCGAACAAAGCGCCCTGGAAACCTGGTACGAGTCCATCAGTTACGACGACCTGCAGCAGCAGGCGAGCAAAGCGACCCTGGAGCATGTAGAGCACGCCATCGAAAAAGCCGAACGCCGCACCCATGCCGAACTGCTGCCGAAAATCAGTGAACGTGACGCACATGGCCGACTGATCATTCGCGATGATCTGCCGGAAATTTTCCATTTGCACAAAAACACCACGCTGCTGGATGCCGACGACGACTGGCTGCGCCTGTCGGACTGGCGGCCGCTTTACGACGCGTTCATGCGCGACTATCCCGGCACGCTGCAAGCCGACCGCCGCGCGCTGTTGTCGCGTTTTCATGCCCACGACATGGCGTTCAAGGTGGTCGGTGTGGGCAGTGTCGGCACTCGTTGCCTGGTCGCGCTGTTGACCGATGACCAGGAAAACCCGCTGTTCCTGCAATTCAAGGAGGCACGTCGCTCGGTGCTTGCCGATTACGTGAAGACCAAGTCGCGTGTGCGGCATAACGGTCAGCGCGTGGTCGATGGACAGCGGCTGATGCAAGCGGCCAGTGACCTGTTTCTCGGCTGGACCACCGGTCCCAGCGGTCGACACTTCTGTGTGCGTCAGTTGCGCGACATGAAAGTCTCGGCTGAACTCGAGACGTTCGACGCAGACACCTTCGCCGCCTACGGACGCGTTTGTGGCCGCGCTCTGGCCCGCGCCCATGCCAAATCGTCCGGGCGCGCTGCGCAGATCAGCGGCTACATCGGCAAGGGCGATGCGCTGGCCGACGCGCTATTCAAGTACGCGCAAAGCTACACCGCGCAGAATGAGCGCGACTTCGAACAATTCCAGCAGGCCTGCCGCAAGGGCCGTTTGCGGGCGCGCTCGGAAGCGGACTTTGCGGCTGATCATTTGCCTTAGGCGTGTTTCAGAGCGTGAAGCGGCGAACTCATCGACATGAATTTTTCTTCACCCCCGCAACCTCTCACCAACGGGTACATTGCGCTCGCTCATTCAAGAAACTACGGTTTGCCCGCCCTCCCGCAATCCTCTGACGCAAATCACTCGCAACGCCCCATAGGGTGTACCATCAAGCTCTGTCCATCAGATATCAGTTAGCCATGTCCACGCAGAGCGAAGAGAGCCGCCAGATCGTAGCTTCTCTGGCGCACCGTGTTGGCCCCAACGCTGACATTGCAAGGATCGCCCAGGCGATCATTTCAACCTTGCGGGATATGGATGTAGCCCTCACGCCCATCATCGGCCACCAAGGGGTTGCAGCGCTTTATCGCCGCAGCCTCCACCTGTGCGCCTCCACTCATCCGCGTCTGGCCCGCACCTATGACAGAGTGCCGTCCGGCATGGATCTGACTGCCCTCAAGTCCGTAATCGTTGAGCAAAGCGACGCCGATGCGCAGTTTTTCGGTGAAGTGTTGCTTGCTACCTTTTACGAGCAGCTGACCACGCTCATCGGGCCCTCGCTCACCGAACGTTTGCTTCGTGGCATGTGGAAACCTTCTTTGAGCGACACCCCTTCGCAGGAAAATTCGCCATGAGCACCAAAGTGACTATCAACCGTCTGGCCACCGGCGTGCCAGGACTGGACGAGGTGCTGGGCGGTGGATTGCCGGAGTTTTCGTTCAACCTGATCGCGGGCCCGCCTGGCTGTGGCAAAACCACCTTGGCGCATCAGATGATGTTCGCCCTGGCGACCCCTGAGCGTCCGGCGCTGTTCTTTACCGTACTGGGCGAGCCGCCGCTGAAGATGCTGCGTTATCAGCAGCAATTCGATTTTTTCGACAGCGAAGCGATCAACCAGTCGATCCGCTACATCAATCTGGCTGACGACACCCTGGCCGGGAACCTGGACGAAGTGCTGCGGCGCATCGTCAGCGAGGTGGAGGCTCACTCCCCGGGACTGGTATTTGTCGACTCGTTCCGTTCGGTGGTGCTGGCGAGCCAGACCCAAGACAACCCCAACAACAACCTGCCGCAGTTCGTTCAGCAATTGGGCATGTTGATGACCACCTGGCAGGCGACGACCTTCCTGATTGGCGAATATTTCACCGAAACCGACACCAACCCGATTTTCACCGTGGCCGACGGCCTGATCTGGCTGCGCCAGAGCGTTCAGCGCAATTCCATGGTGCGCAAGATGGAAATCATGAAGATGCGCGGCCAGCCAACGCTGCCAGGGCTGCACACCTTCCGCATCGCGACGTCGGGGATCAAGGTCTTTGCGCCTGCGACACTCAACCCGGTCGAAGCTCCGCCGGAGTACCCCATCAAGCGCCTGAAAATGGGCGTGCCACAGCTCGACGAGATGCTTGGCGGCGGCCTGCCCCGTGGTTATTCCTTGCTGGTGGCCGGGCCGTCGGGATCGGGTAAAAGCATTCTGGCGGGGACCTTCCTCGCCGAGGGCGCGCGCAATGGTGAAACCGGTGTGATCGCGGTGTTTGAACAAAGACCTAATCACTCCCAGAACGCCACCCTTTCGGGCCTGATCGAGAGCGGACAGGTCGGTCTGGTGGACAGCCGCGCCCCGGACCTGTCCATCGACGAAATCGTGCATTTGCTATTGAGCGAAATCACCCGATTGAAAGCGACTCGCGTGGTCATCGATTCGCTGTCGGGCTTCGAACTGGCGCTCGCGCCGACCTTCCGCGAAGACTATCGCGAGTCGCTGTCGCGCATGGTCACTGCGTTGACGAGTGCCGGGGTCAGCGTGTTGATGACCTCAGAGCTGGAAGACCGCTACACCGACCTGCGTTTCAGCCCTTACGGCACGGCATTTCTCACCGACGCAATCATCGTTCAGCGCTACATCGAAGTGCAGAGCCGTTTGCTGCGCATCATGGCCGTGGTCAAGGTGCGGGCCAGCGTCCACTCCGATGAGCTACGGCTTTACCGCATCGACGATAACGGTTTGCAGATCGGCGAGATGTTGCCCGACCAGGAAGGCTTACTCGGCGGCCGGCCAACCCGGCAACGTCCCGGAAAAGACAATGCGTGAGTCAAGGTCATGAGCACGGCCGATAGCAAGAGCGAGGAAGCGAAGGCCACTGCCGCTCGCGAGCTGTTCCTGCTCGGCCAGAAAACTGTTGAGGCTCGGGCGGTGCTGGCGGCGCTGCAAAAAGAGCTGAGCGACGCCAACACCCGGCTGGTCGATAGCCAGCAGGTCGAGCAACTGATCGAGGCCAATCAGCAATTGGTGCTGGCGATCTTGCTGGCGCAGTCCGATGCAGAAAAACCAAAACGCACGCAGGAAGAACAACGACTGTTCCTGGAGATGCGCGAAGCCAACGCGCAATTGGTGATCGCGGTCCTCAGCGCGCAAGACCTGCAAGCCTCAGCCGAACATGCCCTGGAACAACAACGCAACATCCTCACCCTGGTGGCTCACGAACTGCGCAATCCGCTGACGCCCATCAGCATGCTCGCCGGACGACTGGTGCGCGTTCCCAGCGAGGAATTGCCGCGCATGCAGGCACTGATCGAAAGCCAGGTGCAACACATGTCGCGACTGGTAGACGATTTGCTCGACGTGTCCCGCGCCAGCATCGGCAAGTTGCGCCTCGATTGCCGCATCGTGGACATGGTGCAGATCATCCATCAGGCCATCGACGTGTGCAGCCCGGTGATGACGGCTCACCATTTGCACTTCACCGCTGAACTGCCCGAGTGCGCGTTGGCGGTGGAGGGTGACCCGGTACGCCTCACGCAGATTCTCGGCAACCTGCTGGGCAACGCGGCCAAATACACGCCATCGGGTGGCAATGTCACGCTGTCGGTGAGCGCTGAAGCCGACGTGCTGCAGATGCGTATTTGCGATGACGGCATCGGTATTTCCGCCAAGGCCCTGCCGTATATCTTCGAGCCGTTTGTGCAGGACGTTCACGCGGCCGGCTTCAATGGTGCGGGCCTTGGCATTGGCCTGACGGTGGTTCGCGAGCTGGTCGAAGCCCATGGCGGCACGGTCATCGGCATGAGCGACGGTGACGGCAAGGGCAGCACCTTTATCGTGACGTTACCGCTGGCGGTTTGAGTTTTTCCGCAGGCCACGTAATGCTTGCGCGACGATCCCCGCGAACCGGAGCGCCCTATGCCGCTGTTGTCCCTGCCCTGTAAACGCTTGACGCTGGCGGTGCTCGACCCTGAACAGGCGACGCTGGAAAGCGACTTCTACCGGCGCAACCAGAGGCATCTCGCCCGGTGGTCGCCGATTCGCCCCGCCGATTACCATAGCCCTGAACACATCCGCCCGCGCCTTGAGGTGCAAGCCAGCGCTTTCCAGGCCGGCCTGGCGGTACATTTCGCGCTGCTGGATCGGGACAACGACCAGATGATCGGCGCCTGCAACTTCAGCGGCATCACTCGCGGGGCGTTTCAGGCCTGCTATCTCGGTTACCACATCGACGAATCTCATCAGGGCCAGGGCTTGATGCAGGAAGCACTGGAAGCGGGAATCAGCTACATGTTCGATGAGCAGACACTGCACCGGATCATGGCCAATTACATCCCTGGTAATGAACGCAGTGCGCGGCTGCTGGAGCGCCTTGGATTTGAACGTGAGGGCTACGCCAAGGCCTACCTGAGTATCGCCGGGCGCTGGCAGGATCATGTGTTGACGGCGTTGATCAATGATCGCTTTGAAGCACCGGAACAGCGCTGGTCCAGACGTCTCTCGTAATACATCGTCTGCCGTTCACCGTTCATTAAGCATTCACCGCTTATGCTCGGGCTTCCCGATCCCCTCTTCGGTAGCCAGAGCCTATGCAATTTCCCGGACAACAAAAACCCGCAATCCCCACCAGGATTACGGGTTTCGTCAATTGACGGGTTCAGGGTTGTATCACCACAACGCAATGTCATACGTCAGGTACAGCCGCCAGTTGTCCCGATCGCTGGCGTAGGTCGAACGGTAAGTCGCCTTGCGCACTTCCATCCCCAACCCTTTGAAGGCGCTGTCCTGAATGGCATAGCGCAGGTTGGTATCCGATTCCCACTCGCGGGCTTCTCGTCCTTTGAAATCACCGTTCTCACCCTTGTAGTAGCGAGTCATGAAGCTCAACCCGGGAAGTACGGCCGCGAAGTCATAGTCGTAGCGCAGCATCCAGGTTTGCTCACCGCCCTGGATGAATTTTCCGACACCGGCATTAGTGAACGAGTAGACCGTAGAGACGCTGGTGTAAGGCAGCGCCGTGTCGCCGGTGACTTTCTGATACCCGACACCGATCGCTTGAGCGCCAAGACGGTAGGTAAACAGACCACTGAACATGTCGGCATCGACCAGACCATTACGCGCCTCGCCCGCATCGCTGCTGATGAAGTAGCGCAGGTCGCTGGTCAGGCTGCCGCTGCCCACTGGCAGCTTGTGCACCAGACCGAGAAACTGCTGACGGTAAAACTCGCGCATTTCGCCGTAGTACCAAGTGCCACTGAGGTTCGGCGTAAATTTGTAGGTCGCTCCGGCGAAATCGAAATCCGTGCCTTTGTCACCCGTATAGCCCTGGGGAAAAATGTCGACACTGTCAGTGGAGTTGCGCTGCTTGAACTTGTCCAAGTGCCCAGTGTGCAAATACAGGTCACGGATACCGGTGTATTCGACCTGAGTGCCGCGAAAGGTCTGCGGCAGCAGGCGGCCGTCGTTGTAGACCAGCACTGGAATCCTCGGCAGCAAGTTGCCGGTTTTCACAACGACATCGCCGATGCGCATCTTCGCCGTCACGCCCAGGCTTGAAAAACCGTCCGCTGCATGCCCATCGTCGTGTACGGGTAACAGGCCAGTGCCTGCATGGGTTGGACTTGAATCCAGCTTGAGTCCGGCCAGCCCCAAGGCATCCAGACCAAAGCCCACGGTTCCTTCGGTGTAGCCCGATTGCAGGTTGAGCAGAAAGCCTTGGGCCCACTCTCTGCGGTCATTGCCACCCTCGCGATAATCGTCGTTGAAGTAGTAATTGCGCAGGGACAGTTTGCCTTGCGAATCCTCCAGAAACCCCTGAGCCATCAGCTCCGCTGACAGGCTCGCCAGTATCCCTGCGGACACAATTACGCCTCTCGTGAACAGATCACGCATAACCATTTCCTCAGCGCCGTATTGTCGATTTTATGGGCAGTAGCAAAGGTCCCGCTGACGGGATATGTCTCAATGTTGATGTGGTATCGCGCTGGACTCAGCGGCGTATTGGGGCGGACACTAACGACTCATCGGCGCGTCCACAACATTATGCGAGAAGCGCATCAGGCTATGCGTAAGCTCGTGGCGCGGCATGTCGCGTCTCTGGAAACCAAGGAAATCCCTGCGTGAATCTCAAGCAACTCGAGGCCTTCAAGGCAATCATGTCCACCGGCTCGACCATCGGCGCGGCGACGCGAATGGGCCTGTCCCAATCGGCGGTCAGCCGCTTGCTGACGCAGCTCGAAGAACACTTGGGATTCGCTTTGTTTTTGCGCAAAAAGGGTCGCCTGATGGCCACCCCCGAGGCCGAAGAGTTGCTCACCGAGGTCGCAGGACTGGTGGACGGCATGCAGCGTATCCAGCGTCTGGCCGACGAATTGCGAGTCGGTCGCTCGCGCAAGAGTTTGCTCAAAGTGGGAGTGCCGACCAGCATGACCCAAGAATTGCTGCCGAAGATTGTTGCCGCGTTTCTCAAGAGTCACGAAGACATTGTCATCGAGTTGCTGACAGGCTCTTACGACATGATCGAGCGCGCGGTGCTTGATCGTTCGGCTGACCTGGGGTTCGTACGATTACCCACTGAACTGCCGGACTTTGACGTCGAGCCGGTGTTAGAGACCGAAGGCGTTTGTGTGATGCCGGCGGACCATCCGCTGACCCGTCACGCGTTCATTGAGGTTCAGCATTTACGTGATGTGCCGCTGGTCCTGCTGGGCCGCCAACGGGCGCTGAGAGCTGAGCTCAATCAAGTCTTTCGCGCAGTGAACCTGACGCCGCTGGTACGGATCGAAGTGCACTCCGTCGGTGCCGCATGCAGCTTTGTCGCCGAGGGTTTGGGGGTGTCGATCGTCAACGGTTTACTGGCCAGCCACTTCGCTCATCTGCCGATAGTCAGCCGCCCGTTTCGGCCCGCCCTGCCCTATGCCTTTGGCCTCGCCTTCCGTCGTGATGAGCCGCGCCAGGCGGTTGTCGATGCTTTTGCCGAACACCTCAAACAGCACCTGAGCACAGCGTCCGCCGCTCGCAAATAACGTCGATCAAGACCTTGGCCGATGACAAAACGCATAGCTCAACCCGCTCCACGCATAACGTTGTGGCGCTTTCGCGTTTGCCCTAGTGTCTGCCTCACCAAGAGCTGACACCAAAAACAACAACCGCGAGGGCCGCCCTGCCAGCCAGGGCAAGAATCATGACCGAACCACAAATCACCATCTCCCAGCCGAACGCTGCATCCACGAAAGTGGAAAACGGCAAGACCGGCCAACGCAAACCTGTCAACCCGGCGATCATCCTGCTGAGCATCGTTCTGCTCGCAGTGGCGTTCACCTATGCCGTCAACTCCGGCACCTTCCAGCGCCAGAATGCGTTAGTGGTGCCGGGCTCCTATCAGGTACTGGAGAAGAGCCATTCGCTGACTCGGTTATTCTCCATGGAGCCACGCAAGGCGAATGACACCATAGCCCGGCCGGTGTCACTGGTCGAAGGCTTCATGGCAATTCCTCAAGGCATCGAAAAGCGTGCAGCGCTGATTTTCATGGTGCTGTTCATCGGTGGCATGTTCGGCGTTCTGAACAAGGCTGGCGTGATCGACGCCGGTCTCGAACGTTTGCTGGGAATGACCCGGGGCAACATCTACGTGCTGGTGCCTATGCTGATGCTGGTGTTCTCGGCCGGCAGCACCTTCATGGGGCTGGCCAAGGAATTCATCCTGATCGTGCCATTGATGGTGGCCATGGCCAATCGCCTGGGATTGTCGAACCTGATCGGGCTGGCGATCGTCTGCATTTCGGTGAAGATCGGTTACCTGGCATCCATCACTAACCCCGTGGTGCTATCGGTCGCGCAACCGATGGTCGGCTTGCCGATTTTCAGCGGCATGAGCATGCGGATTGCGGCCTACGCCGTGTTCCTGACGGTGGGTATTGCCTTCGTGCTGTGGAGCATCCACAAGCAAGGTTTCGACGCCAGCGCGAAAATCAGCTTCGAACACAAACCATTGCCGATCCGCCACATGCTAAACCTGCTGATCCTGGGTAGCGGCATCGCATTCATGGTCTTCGCCTCGACCCGTTGGCAGTGGAAGTACCACGAGCTTTCCGCGTTCTATCTGCTGCTGAGCACCGGCTTCGCCGTCATTGCAGGTCTTGGCGCCAGTGCCGCGGCGAACGCGTTCGTCGATGGCATGAAAAAGGTGCTGATTGCCGGTGTGCTGATAGGTCTGGCAACAGCCGTTGAAATCATCCTCACGACCGGACAGGTGCTGGACACCATCGTCAACGGCCTGGCCAGTGTGGTCAGTGATCATGGCCCGGTGGTGTCGGCCTACGGCATGTTCTTCTCGCAACTGGGGTTGGACGTGCTGATCCCTTCAACGTCTGGCCAGGCAGCGGTGACCATGCCGATTTTCGGCCCGCTCGGCCAACTCTCCGGTGTCAGCCCGCAAACCACGGTGTATGCGTTTCTGCTGGGCAACGGCTTGACCAACATGATCACGCCGACCTCCAGCGGTTTGCTGGTGCTGCTGGCCACCGCGCAAGTCGGCTGGGGCCAATGGGCACGCTACATCCTGCCGCTATTCGTGATCTACATGGTGCTGGCGATGATCCTTCTGGCCATCGCGGTGAACACCGGTTACTGACTGTGCAACGGCACCTGCAGTGCTGTCCGCAGGTGCCAGCGTCAACAAGGTTTTGATATGAATTCCCTTTCTGAACAAGCGTCACCGGCCATGCAAATTCTGCGCGACCAACGAGTCCCCATGCGCGATGGCGTACATCTGGCCACCGACATTTACCTGCCGAAAAACATTGAAAGCCCGTTTCCGGTCGTCATCGAGCGCACGCCTTACGACAAGAGCAAACCCTCGCGCTCAGAGAAGCAACTCGACGGCCAGCACATTTCCCGCCAGGCAATGGCCGCACGATTTACCGAGCAAGGGTTTGTGGCGATCTTTCAGGACTGTCGCGGACGTTATGCCTCCGAAGGAATATTCACCAAGTACACCGCTGAAGGTGAAGATGGTTTCGACACACTCGCCTGGATCGTCGAACAACCGTGGTGCAACGGTCGGATTGGCAGCATGGGCTTGTCCTACGCTGCCCACACACAACTGGCGATGGCCTGCCTGCATCCGCCGGGCCTAAGCAGCATGGTTCTGGACTCGGGTGGTTTTTCCAACGCTTTCCAGTGCGGCATCCGCCAGGGTGGCGCGTTCGAACTCAAGCAGGCGACCTGGGCCTGGCGACAAGCCAAGGAAAGCCCGGCTGCGTTGGCCGATCCACAGATCCGCGAAGCACTGGAGCAGGAAGATATTCATCAATGGTTTGCCCGCATGCCATGGCAGCCCGGTCAGTCGCCTATCCGTCACGTGCCTGAATACGAAGCCTATCTGCTTGAACAATGGGCCCAGGGCAGCTTCAGTGAATACTGGCGTAAGCCAGGGATATACGCCGAGGGTCATTACGATGACTTGCCGGATATCCCGGTGTTGTTCATGTCCAGTTGGTATGACGCGTATGTCAGCTCGACCCTCGCCAACTTCAGCGCATTCAAACGCCATAACAGCACGCCGCAACATCTGATCATGGGACCTTGGCTGCACGGTGACCGCAACATCAGTCACAGCGGCAATGCCGAGTTCGGCGCTGCCGCAACCTTCGATGGTCAAGTGGCCGAGAACTGGCTGACATGCCGGCTGGAGTGGTTCGAGCGCTCACTCAAGGACACCCCAACTCAAGCGTCTGATCATGAAGCCTCAGTGAAAGTCTTCTTGATGGGCGGCGGCAGCGGCACACCGGATGAAAACGGTCGACTGCAACACGGCGGTCGCTGGCTGCAAAGCCAACAATGGCCGCTGCCGGGCAGTCAGACACTCAGCCTGTACCTGGACCATGAACAGCGTTTGAGCCGAGAGCGTCCGAGCGTGCGCGAGGCAAATCTGAGCTATCGCACCGATCCCGACCAGCCGGTACCCACCATCGGCGGAGCACTGACCTCCGGTGCCCCGGTGTTCGCCGGTGGCGCCTTTGATCAGCGTGAGCGGCCAGATTTTTTCGGCACCCGCGGCGACAATCAGCCACTGGCTGGGCGTGCAGACGTACTGAGTTTTCAGACTCCGCCGCTGACCGAAGACTTGATCGTCGCCGGCCCGCTGCACATCGAGTTATGGATTGAGAGCGACGCGCCCGACACCGACTTCACCGCCAAGCTGGTGGACGTCTATCCAGCGAGCACCGACTACCCCGACGGCTACGCGATGAACATCACCGACGGAATTCGCCGCAGCCGTTACCGGGACTCGTGGGAAAACCCCGAACAACTGGAACAGGGAGAAAGGGTCAAGGTGATCATCGAACCGTTCGCGACCTGCAACCTGTTCAAACAGGGCCATCGCTTGCGCCTGGACATTGCCAGCAGCAATTTTCCGCACTTCGACGTCAACCCCAATAGCGGTGAAGCCGAAGGTCAGGCCCGACACAAGCGAATCGCGACCAACACGGTGCACCTGTGCAAAGACTTTGCCTCGCGCCTGGTGCTGACGACGCTTTCGGCAGAAGCAATGTCTGCCCTGGAGAATCAGCCAACGGATTGAGGCTGAGCCACCAACGCCGGTTCTTCAGCCTTTTGCAGCACCGGCATCTCCAGCCGCGCTCGCCCATAAAACGCCAGCGCCGTCAGCAGACACGCCAGCCACACGAAGATCCCGGCCCAGAAGGTGTGGGACATGTAATGCCAGCCTTGCAGAACTCGCGTCGTGCCATAGACAAAACCGAGCAGCAGCGAGCCGTACATCACCGCTTTGGAATAGCGCCAGCGGTAGCGGCGCGCCACGAAGTACAGCGCCAGCAGGGTGAAGCCGCCCGAGGCATGCCCGCCCGGCCAGCAGCGCCCATCACCTGCGACTTTCAGCAGATCGAAATTCTGATACCACTCCTTATGCTCGATTTTCCCCGCGTACTGGGTCGTTTCGATCGGGCAGTACACGCTGGTGTGCCCCTTGAGGTAGTGGATGACGCCGGTACTGATGGAAAACGCGAACACCACATAGAGGAAGTCCCGACGGTGCTTGCTGGCGAACCGAAGCACCGGCGCGACGTTGATTTTTTCCAGGAACGCGATGATTCTCGAATGCTTTTCGACCTTCAGACGCGGCCAGAGAAACGACAGCAAGGCGCCGACGATCGCTAACTCTCCGGTCCAGTTCGGGATGATCCGCGCCCATTTATGGGTGATCTTTTCGAACAGATGGACATGATCCAGCGGAAACGTCTGCGTGACCGGGTCATAAAAAAGATCGCTGAAAGCGATGTCGATTTTAGTCAGGTCGAACAGCAGGAAAACCACGACCGCACAGGCCAGCGGAATGCCAAAGTTCACCCAGTAGAAGCGGTAACGGGAAGAAGTCAGCATCGTGTGTCCTGATTCAGAGGGATGATGGAAAAACTCATTCGGTGGTCACCGAGCGCCAGTCCGAGGCTTCGATGAAGCCGAGCATGCGCGGCGCCTGAGGCGTTTCGGTCGAAATGAACAAGGAAGCGCCGTAACCGAGCGTAGCGGCCGGCAACTTGAGGTCTTTCTCAAGTTGCGACATGCATTCGCTGTGGGTCACCAGAATCAGGTTTCGCCCGCCAGCCTTGTGCGCAAGAGCGTCGCGCAGCATGGTGCCCTTGCAATTGATCAACCATTCTTCACCGACCCCGATCTTGTTGAACATGTAGCCGGCGGTCTGCGCTGTACGGATCACGGGGCTGTTGTAGATGTCGGCTTTGTCCAGCCCCAGTTGCTCGAACTGTGCACCGACACCCACCGCGACGCTGCGAGAGCGATCGGTAATGCCATCGTTACCGTTCAGGCAGGCTGCGCTGGAGTGATCGCAGCGTTCGACGTGACGCACCAGCACGATCACATTGCCCTTGGCCCAACCGGCCGCCAATGCCCGGGCGCCGGCCACATTACCGTGGGCCAGGTCGGGTACAGCGGCGGGATGCAGAAGCCAAACCGTCAGCGGAATCACCAACAGCGCCGAGGCGAGCACGACAGCCGCATTGCGATAGCGGGCAAAACGGCTCAGATCAATCGAGCGTTTTATCCCAAACACACTCAGTCTCAATTCCACATCAAGCCGCCTCGCTGGCATGCATCACGTTCATTCGATGCCACGAGGGTAGAGAGGCTGGCGTCGGCAGCCGGTGAAACTCATGTGAAAAAAAGCTTAAGGCCCACACAAAGGCCTTGTTACACATCAGTCCTGCAAAAACCATTCAGCTCTCGCAATGGCTGCCGATACAGGTCTGCTACTCACCTTGCTGGCGACCAAAAACAACAATCTTCCAGCCAACCGACGATCAAGAAGCACAACGTCCCTGGAGGACTTTTGATGAATAGCTGGTTCGGCAATATCAGCGTGAACATGAAGCTGGGCCTGGGGTTCGGCCTGGTTCTGGCACTGACCTGCGTCCTCGCCCTGACCGGCTGGACGAGCCTGGGCGGGTTGATTGACCGCAGCAACTGGATGAGCGACATCACCCAGCTCAACGCCGGCCTGACCAAGCTGCGCGTGGTTCGCCTGCAATACATGCTGACCAACGGCGACGAAACCGCCGCGCAGAACGTCCAGACCACGCTCGACGCGTTTTCCGCTCAGCAACAAGCGCTGCAGGTGAAATTCAAGAGCCCGGAAAACCTCAAGCTGCTCAAAGAGCAAGGCGCCGTCATCGATGCCTACAAGACGTCCCTGAACAAAATGCGCAGCGCCTACCGCACCGGTAACAGTGCTCGCGACGCCATGGGCGCCAACGCCGACACCGCCAACACGCTGATCAACGCCATCAACACCCGCGTGCAGCAAATGCCTCTGAGCGATCAGCGCTTCGAACAATTCCAGGCCATCACGGCGGCCAAGGAAGCCTTCTTGCTGGCCCGCTACGAAGTGCGCGGCTACACCGCGACCACCAACGCCGAGACCGAGCAAAAAGCCGTCGGCCAACTGGACGTGACGATCGCCAGCCTGAAACCCCTCAACGTACATTTCGCCGACACTCAGCAAGACGCCCTGCGCCAGCTGGAAAGCGCACTGACCCACTATCGCAGCGCCTTGCAGGCTTATAAAGCGGCGAACAGCGATGCGGTGCAGGCGCGCAAGGAAATGACCGACCAGGGCGCCGCCATCGTGACCCTGAGCGACCAGCTGTATCAGATCCAGCTCGACCGCCGTGACGTCGAAAGTACCCAGGCTCGCACGCTACAGCTGATCAGCACCTTACTGGCGTTGCTGGTGGGCATCATTGCTGCCGTGATCATCACCCGTCAGATTACCGGCCCACTGCGCGACACTTTGGCCGTGGTTGAACGCATCGCCAGCGGCGACCTGTCCCAGGACGTCAAAGTGACTCGCCGCGACGAACTCGGCGTGTTGCAACAAGGCATCGCTCGCATGGGCGTGACCCTGCGCGACTTGATCAGCGGCATCCGCGACGGCGTCACCCAGATCGCCAGCGCTGCCGAAGAACTGTCGGCCGTGACCGAGCAAACCAGCGCCGGCGTCAACAGCCAGAAGATCGAAACCGATCAGGTGGCCACCGCCATGCACGAGATGACCGCCACCGTGCAGGAAGTCGCGCGCAACGCCGAAGAAGCCTCCCAAGCGGCGGCCGCTGCTGACGGCCAAGCCCGCGAAGGCGACAAGGTGGTCAACGAAGCCATCGCCCAGATCGAACGTCTGGCCACCGAAGTGGCACGCTCAACCGAAGCCATGAACGTGCTGCAACAGGAAAGCGACAAGATCGGCAGCGTCATGGACGTGATCAAGGCCGTGGCCGAACAGACCAACCTGCTGGCGCTCAACGCCGCCATCGAAGCAGCCCGTGCCGGTGAAGCCGGTCGGGGGTTTGCGGTGGTTGCCGACGAAGTCCGTGGCCTGGCTCAGCGCACGCAAAAATCCACCGAAGAAATCGAAGGCCTGGTGGCCGGTCTGCAGAACGGCACTCAACAAGTGTCGGCGGTGATGAACAACAGCCGCGCCCTGACCGACAGCAGCGTCGCGCTGACTCGCAAGGCTGGCGTGTCACTGGAAAACATCACCCGCACGGTGTCCAACATCCAGTCGATGAACCAGCAGATCGCCGCGGCCGCCGAGCAGCAAAGTGCCGTGGCCGAAGAGATCAGCCGCAGCATCATCAACGTGCGCGACGTGTCCGAACAGACCGCCGCCGCCAGCGACGAAACCGCCGCATCCAGTGTTGAACTGGCGCGGTTGGGTAATCAGTTGCAGATGATGGTCAGTCACTTCCGGGTGTAATAACACCTGATCGTTCCCACGCTCCCGCGTGGGAATGATCAATATGCCCAATGCCGATCAGTTAAGAAATTGCAGGTAAAACACGCTCTTTGTAGCAGCTGGCGAAGCCTGCGTTCGGCTGCGTAGCAGTCGTAAAACCTGAGTGCAAGGTCTTCCTGAAACATCTTGTCGACTGATTTCACGACTGCTACGCAGCCGAGCGCAGGCTTCGCCAGCTGCTACAGATCGTGTTACGGCTTAACTGATCGGCATTAGCCTACATGCCCGCTCTAACGAGAAGGCAGCTCCAACTCAACTCCACCATCGGCTCTGAACCGCTGGTTGATTCGAGTCCCCAGTCCCTTTGCACAGTCGTTCTGATTAAGTGCATGCACGAGAATCATGCGTGCTTCTTCTTCCATCGAACAGCCATTGCAGTCTGTCGAAATACGCAGCTGCTTAAAGTGCCGGGAGTCAAGATTACTAAGGGTGATGCTGGCCATAAGCGCTTCCTCAGCTCGTCAAAATGATCGGACGACACTAGCACAGGCATCAAATTTGCTGCGTCCTCTCGACACTAATCGCATTGTGTATCGGAAAAGCCAGGTCGTAAGACAGCGTTTGTTTAATGGCCGTCAGCGTTACTTCATGAAAGCTACAACGTCTTGCGTCATCGCCTACAGGTGCGTAAGAATCCGCCGGCTTGTGCGCCTTGGGCCTGGGCTCTATCGTTTCTCGGTCGCTGAATAACAGTGATCGGGTTTGGTAGCCCGGACTTTCTAGGCGTACTGCGCCGCCTTTTGCAGAGTTGTCATCTCTGCTTCTTATGGTGGCCGTGCGCAGGGCGTCTTTGGACGCGCCGGGTTCCTGGACCGGTCTACCAACCTCCGTATGGTCACCACCCTTCGTTTGGTAGCGAGGGTGATGGCTCCTCATTTGCAATCCAGGAGTTCCATCTATGTTCAAGGTAACGCCCAATCCGCCGGATACCGATCCAGCATCCCCGTCCGAAAACCTCAACTCAAAAAAACTCCACGAAGCCGCCGAGCGCGCCCTCGATTTCCACTTCAACATCAAAGCCACTGAGCGCAAGCTCGGCAGGATGTTCATCGTCAATCCTGAGATCGATGTCGAAACACTGCTGGCCCATTCATGTGAGTCGTTGGCATCGGCCAATGTCATGACCATGGATCTGGCGGACCATATGGATGGACCAAGTCGAAATTCCCTGCTGGGCATTGCGCAAGTCATCATGCTGGGCGAGCTGGCGGTGAACCGAGCGTTGGATCAACTCGACCCACCTGAGTAGCCACTGCCCTTGTGGCGGGGGGCTTTCCCCCGTTCGGCTGCGCAGCAGTCGTAAAACACCACATTGATCGTTCCCACGCAGAGCGTGGGAACGATCAAATCAATCCGCCTTACACACTAATCGCATTGGTAAACACCAACCGATTCCCGAACGGGTCGGTCACGGTCATGTCCTGGCTGCCCCACGGCATGGCCTGGATCTGTGGGCGGGCGAACGGATATTCCTTGGCCAGCAGTTGGTGCAGGAATACCTCAAGTTCATCGGTCTCGATCCGCAACGCCGAGCCGGGCGTGCTATCACCGTGGTGCTCTGACAAGTGCAGCACGCATTCGCCGCGGGAAACTTGCAGGTACAACGGAAAGTTGGGCTCGAAACGATGCTGCCAGTCGATCTTGAAACCCAGGAAGTCGACGTAGAACTCCACGGCCTTGATTTCATCGAAAATCCGCAGGATCGGGGTGGTTTTGCCGAAGCTCATGGCGTTGCTCCCAGACTGATAAGGCCCAGATAGCCGGGCGAGATGTCAGCGCTTCGGCTTGGCGATGGCTTTCTTTAGTCTCAATGTGCCATCGCTGTGACACAGCACTCGGAATGTTTACTGGACTCCGTCACGCAAGTCCCCTTGCCGTGCCAGAAACCGCCCTTCCCTTCTTCCATTTGCCTGGCCTTCGCTGTAACTCAAGACACCGTTGACCCACACCCCGTCAATCCCTTCTGCCGCCCGTTGTGGATCATTGAAGTCCGCCACATCGCGTATCGTCACAGGATTGAACAACACCAGATCCGCCCAATGTCCTTCACGGATTTCGCCACGTTCCTTCAAGCCGAATCGCGCCGCCGACAACCCGGTCATCTTGTGCACGGCGGTGTGCAGCGGAAACAGCCCTACATCGCGACTGAAATGTCCGAGCACGCGTGGGAATGCGCCCCACAAGCGTGGATGCGGAAACGGGTCTTCCGGCAATCCGTCAGAGCCCACCATCGACAGCGGATGCGCGAGGATTCTTCGTACATCCGCCTCATCCATCCCGTAATACACCGCGCCGGCCGGTTGCAGACGTCGAGCGGCATCAAGTAGCAGCACGCCCCACTCGGCGGCGATGTCCATCAGGTCACGGCCGCCCACTTCAGGGTGCGGCGTTGACCAAGTGATGGTGATGCGATGAGCGTCGGTGACTTGCTTGAGGTCCAGCGTCGATGAACTCGCCGCGTAGGGATAACAATCGCAGCCCACCGGGTGGGTTTTCGCGGCCTCTTCAAGCGAGGCCAATAGTTGAGGGCTACGCCCCCAGTTACCGGCGCCGGCGCATTTGAGGTGGGAAATGATCACGGGCGATTTTGCATGACGGCCGATCTGGAACGCCTCATCCATGGCCTCCAGCACCGGCTCGAATTCGCTGCGCAAATGGGTGGTGTAGACCGCGCCGAAGGCGGCCAACTCTTCGGTCAGTTGCATCACTTCATCGGTGGAGGCAGAGAAGGCGTTGGCATAGGCAAGCCCCGCGGACAGGCCCAACGCACCGGCCTCAAGGCTTTCACGCAGTTGCTCGCGCATCGCGGTGATTTCATCCGCAGTGGCAGTGCGAAACAGATCGTCGAGGTGGTTGCTACGCAGCGCCGTGTGGCCGACCAGTGCGGCCACGTTCAGCGTGGTGTTTGCCGCTTCGACGGCTGCGCGGTAGTCGCTGAACCTTGGATAAACGAACGCTGCTGCGGTGCCGAGCAGGTTCATCGGGTCGGGAGGATCGCCGCGCAAACTCACCGGCGAAGCGCTGATCCCGCAGTTGCCGACGATCACGGTGGTCACGCCCTGGCTGAGCTTGGGCAGCATCTGCGGCTGACGGATCACCACGGTATCGTCGTGGGTGTGCACGTCGATGAAACCTGGCG
The DNA here is from genome assembly GCF_054898115.1 of Pseudomonas sp. MDT1-16. Classification (NCBI taxonomy): domain Bacteria; kingdom Pseudomonadati; phylum Pseudomonadota; class Gammaproteobacteria; order Pseudomonadales; family Pseudomonadaceae; genus Pseudomonas; species Pseudomonas sp. MDT1-16. The sequence continues at coordinate 1,063,346 of NZ_CM142717.1, read as the reverse complement.
CCAACACGCGGCCGGCGGCGTCGATTTCTTCGGTGGCGTTGGCATCGTGCAAGTCGCCGATGCGCTCGATGCGACCGTTCAGAATCGCCACGTCGGCGGGATAACCGGGCGCGTTGCTGCCGTCGATAATCAGGGCGTTGCGAATCAGCGTGTCGTACATCATGTCAGTCTCCCAGCGGCAAGTGATCGTCGCCGCCGCGGTAGTCGTCCAGGGCGAGTTTGATCGTGAACGCCGCAGACGCTCTTGATTGTCTTCAGGATGATGGCGGCGTAAACCAGCAGCCAATAGCCGAAAGTCGAATGGGTTGTGAAACTCATAAAACATTTCGAAGTGTGATTTTCAAACGAGGTGAAAGTAATTTTCGTGGAGGGACAAGGGTTGTCGCGCAGAGGCATGGGAGGTCGTAGGTTATGAAAATCAGGCAGGCGGATTTTCATCACGCCTGCCGGGATTGGTGTTAGTCGTGATTCACGCGAGCGCGCTTGAGCAGTTTCTTGCAGCGTTCGGACAAGTGCAGCACGCGCAAGTGCTTGCCGGCCTTGGCGTAGCGCTCGCGCAGGGTCTTGAGCGCGGCGATCGCCGAGTAGTCGACGAAGCTCAAGTGGCGACAGTCGATCGTCACCACGGACGGGTCATTGGCGGTATCGAACTGGTTGAGAAAAGGCGTCGTCGAGGCGAAGAACAGCGTGCCATGCAGGTGATAAAGCTTGCTGCCATCGGCTTCGATATGAGCGTCGGCATAGAGCTCGCGGGCCTGTTGCCAGGCAAAGTTGAGCGCCGCAATGATGATCCCACAGAGCACCGCAGTGGCCAGATCGGTGAACACCGTAATCACCGTTACCGCGATGATCACCAACACGTCGTTCAGCGGCACTTTGTTCACCACCCGCAACGAAGCCCAGGCAAACGTCTGCTGCGACACCACGAACATCACCCCGACCAATGCGGCCAGCGGGATGCGTTCGATCAGCGGTGAGAGGAAGAGGATGAACAGCAAAATCATCACCCCGGCCACCACACCGGACAGCCGACCGCGACCGCCGGAACTGAGGTTAATCACAGTCTGGCCGATCATCGCGCAGCCACCCATGCCGCCCAATACGCCGGAGACCATATTGGCCGCACCCAGCGCCACGCACTCACGATCCGGGAAGCCACGGCTCTCGGTGATCTCGTCGGTGAGGTTCAGGGTCAGCAGGGTTTCCAGCAGACCGACCAGCGCCATCAATATCGCGTAGGGGGCGATGATGTGCAGGGTTTCCAGGGTCCAAGGGATGTCTGGCAGCGCAAAGGTCGGCAAGCCGCCGGCGATGTGCGCCATGTCGCCCAAGGTGCGGGTCGGCAGACCGAGCAGATACACCGCCAGACCAACACCCAGAATCGCCACCAGCGCCGGCGGCACGGCACGCGTCAGGCGCGGCAGCACGTAGACGATGGCCATCGTCACGGCAACCAGCCCTGCCATCAGGTACAGCGGCGTGCCGCTGAGCCAGACGTCACCGCTCTTGAAGTGCTCCAACTGCGCCAGGGCAATGATAATCGCCAAACCGTTGACGAAGCCGAGCATCACCGGATGCGGCACCATGCGCACCAGCTTGCCCAGCTTCAGCAGCCCGAACGCCAGCATGATCGACCCACCCAGCAACACGGTGGCCAGCAAGTACTGCACGCCGTGCTGCACCACCAACGCAACGATCACCACCGCCATCGACCCAGCGGCGCCGGACACCATGCCCGGCCGCCCGCCGAAGAGCGCGGTCAAGGTGCAAATGATGAACGCGCCGTAAAGCCCCATCAATGGATTGAGGTGGGCAACCAGCGCGAAGGCAATGCATTCGGGTAGAAGAGCGAAAGACGTGGTGAGCCCGGCCAGGGTATCGGCGCGCAGACGTTTGGGTTTCATTGCTTACCTAAAATACAGGCGGGGAAAGAGGGAGCGGATGTTACGGAGTTGAGGGCGGCCCGGCCAGTTATCGGGACTTCGGAAATGCAATCGCGGGCAAACGCGAACTCACACCATCTCGTCCCGAACCCATTCAATCACCGATGCCCGCTTCGGCGCCCACCCCAGCACTCCCGCGCATGTTTACCGCGAACCCGGCTATTGGAGCCGCCGATAAAAAACCAGCGGCGCCGGTAACGAATACGTTCATGGAGAAACTCCCTGCGTGAATAAGTGATGCAATGAGTATCGAGGCCCGTCTCGTGACGACACAGACCCGCTGACCCAAATCACGCTTGCGCAGGAGTCACGAGTCACGAGTCAGCCTTTGAAGTCCGCATTCGCATAAGCCGTCAATTTGCCCTGGATGAAGTCCAGGAAGCATTGAATCCGTAGCGCAAGTTGCGAGTTACGGTAGTACACCGCATTGATCGGCTGGCGATAGCCGCTGTTGAAATCCGCCAGCAGCACCTGCAGGCGTCCGGCGCGGATGTCATCAATCGTCATGAAATGCGACAGACAGGCAATGCCCTGACCTTCCAGCGCCAAGTGCCTGATCGTCTCGCCACTGGACGCGCTGATTGATGCCTGAATCGGCCAGCGATCACCGTGGACGTAGCGCAGTGGCCATTGGTTGAGGCCTTCGTTCTGGGTAAAGCCCAGCAGCGTGTGCCCGGACAAATCCGCCACTTCAGCCGGTACGCTGTGTTTTTCAAGATAAGCCGGGCTGGCGACGATGTGCAGCGGGCTGCACCCCAACGAGCGGGCATGCAGCGTCGAGTCGGCCAGGGTGCCGATACGGATGGCGATGTCGGTGCTTTGCTCCAGCAAATCAATGATCAGGTCGTTGCTGTTGAGTTCCAGCTGGATGTCCGGATAGAGCCGGCGGAACTCATCGATGTAGGGCACGAAGGCGTTTGTCCGACCTGCTCGGCTGCCGCCGAAATCGACCCGCATTCAATCACGCAGACGAAAATCTGCAACTCATCGGATCTGGCTTTCACGGATGCCCCTCATTCAAAACTGGCTCGATAGTAGCTGGATGCGGGGCAAAAGGAACCTTACGCCGGCAGGCCGAACACCTCGGTCAAATGCTGCTCATAGCGCGCCACATTGGCTTCGACATTCGGACGCTTCATCACATCAACGCACAGGAACGTCGGCAAGCCGGTCATGCCGAGGAAGGTGTTGGCCTTGTGGAACGGGAAGTACACCGCGTCCACGCCTTTGGCTTCGAAGAAGTCGGTCGGGTCGTCGAAGGCTTGCTGCGGGGCGTTCCAGGTCAGCGAAAGCATGTACTGCTTACCTTGCAACAGGCCGCCGCTGCCATACTTTTGCGAGGCGTCGGAACGGGTGCGGCCGTCGCTGGCGTAGAGGCTGCCATGGCCCTCGGTGAAGACTTCGTCGATGTACTTTTTCACGGTCCAGGGCGCGCCCATCCACCAGCCGGGCATCTGATAAATGATCACATCGGCCCAAAGGAATTTGGCGACTTCTTCGGCGACGTCGTAACCCTCATCGATGAAGGTGGCTTTCACGTCGACACCGCCACGATCCAGCACGCTCAGCGCAGCCTCATGCAGGGTAGCGTTGTAACGGCCATCGGAGTGGGCAAATTTTTTGCCGCCATTGAGCAATAGAACTTTTTTCATGAGAAGTCTCGGAAGGATGGAATTCGATGGCGGCAGCGTCGCGATCTGCCTCGCGCGGAATAAGCGCTGAATTCACAAAATTCATTTGACCCATACGCACGAATCGATAGGTGATTGTTGCCATGCACTTGTGCCGATTCTGAACTTGAGGAGATTTCTGATGAGTCAAATGCAAGGCTTCATCCTGCACGCGAAGACCCGGCTATCCGCTGATCAGCAAGTGGCCGCCAAGCACGCCAAGGCCGATGAAGAACACGCGTTTGAACAGCAGGGCGCTGATCCGCTGGCGCAGCCATTGCCCCAGCCACATGCCGAGCACCGCCGGGATCAGCGCCAGCAACGACGCACTTAACTCGCCACCGCCCAGCGCGCCGCGCCATAACAGGCCGGCGGCCAAGGCCAGGGTCGAGACGGTGAACGACAGACCCAGCGCCTGCACCAGTTCATCTTTACTCAAGCCCAGCGCTTGCAGATAAGGCACTGCCGGAATCACGAAGACGCCGGTGGCCGAAGTGATGACACCCGTCAACATGCCGCAAAGTGGACCCAGCCAACGTTCGATGTGACTGCCGACACGCAAGATCGGCAGGAACAAACCACTCAAAGCGTAGAGCAACAGCGCAGCGCCCAACCCCCGCACGACCCAATGACCACTGGCCATGCCGATCCACAATGTGCCGGCCCCGGTGCCGATGAAAATCGCCAACAACATCGGCCACAACCGTTTGATCAAGCCTCGCAAATGCCCGCCGAATGCCAGTTGCCAGACGTTGGTGAGCGTCGCGGGGATGATCAGCAGCGCGGCAGCCTGCGACGGAGCCATAGTCAGGCCGAGCAAGCCCATCGCGATGGTCGGCAAACCGAGGCCGATCACCCCCTTGATCATGCCGGCCAGCAGAAAAGTGGCGATGACCATCAATGAAAGGGCCAGACCGAGGTTTTGATAGAACGCGGAGAGAGTATTCATGGCGCTATCCTGAGCCCGGACTGGCGGTTTGGAAATCTGCCATATACTGAGGCAGCCTCTCTCCTGACAAGAGGCTGAGATTTTCGTTGCGGCTGCGGACGCCTTCGCGGGCAAGCCTCGCTCCTACAGTGATGGTCGCAGCCAAACCGTGCTACCGACATTACCTCCGTAGGAGCGAGGCTTGCCCGCGAAGGCGTCGGCCCGGACAACCAACATCCAGAGGCTGCATCGATGCACTTCGACCTGACCGACCTGCGCCTCTACTTGAACATCCTCGATAGCGGCAATATCACCGCCGGCGCGGCTCGCAGCCATTTGTCCCTGGCGGCGGCGAGTGCTCGCATCCGCGCTATGGAAGTTTCATTGGGGACCGAGTTTCTGGAACGCGGTCGTCGCGGTGTCACGCCGACCCCGGCTGGCAAAGCGTTGGCGAAACACGCCCGGCCCCTGCTGCAACAAGCCGAACGCATGCAACAGGACCTGGCCGAGTACGCCAAGGGCGTCAAAGGTCAGGTGCGTTTGCTGTGCAACACCACGGCGATCACCGAATACCTGCCGGAGTTGCTCGCGGACTTTCTGCGCGAACATCCGAATCTCGACATCGACCTTCAAGAGTTGCCCAGCACCCGCATCACCCATGCTTTGCGTCAAGGGGCAGCAGACCTCGGGATCGTGTCTGACGTCGTGGACACAGATGACCTGCACACCCGGCCGTTTCGCGATGACCCGCTGGTGTTGATCTTGCCTCCTGACCATCCCCTGGCCGAACAACCGTCACTGACCTTCGCCGACACCTTGAGCCACGACTATGTGGCCCTGGGCGCCAGCAGTGCATTGGCGATCCACCTGGAAGAACAGGCCTTGCACATTGGCCAGCGCATGCCGATCCGCATTCGCGCCGACGGCTTCGACGGGGTCATTCGCATGGTCGCTCATGGTGCAGGGCTGGCCATCGTGCCGCGGATGGCCATCGAGCGCTGGCCGCAGGTGCAAGCGGTCACGACTCGCTCTCTTCCCGAAGACTGGGCCAACCGCACACTGAAAATCTGTGCCCGCGACTTCGACAGCCTGCCCGGTTACGCCCGGGCTTTGCTGGAGGCGCTGACGTCGGGAACGCCTTGACTCTGCCGTTAGGGGCAGACTCTATGCTGCGAGCTTCATTTCAGGAGTACACACGATGAGCAAACGAATGCTCGTGATTCTGGGTCACCCCTCCACCGACAGCTTCTGCGGGGCGCTGAGCGAAACTTACGTCCAGGCCGCCAAGGATGCCGGTCACGACGTGCGGTTACTGCGTCTGGATGCGCTGGACTTTGATCCGGTCTTGCACGAGGGCTATCGCACAATCCAGCCGCTGGAGCCGGACCTGCTGCAAGCCCAGGCCGACATCACCTGGGCCGAACATCTGACATTCGTTTATCCAATCTGGTGGGGCGGGATACCGGCCTTGATGAAGGGTTTTCTCGACCGCATTTTCCTGCCCGGTTTTGCCTTCAAATACCGTGAGGGCAAGGCCTTCCCCGACAAATTGCTCAAGGGTCGGACCGCACACCTGCTGGTGACCATGGACACGCCGCCCTGGTATTACAAATGGGTCTATCGCATGCCCGGCCTGCACCAGATGCGCAAGACGACCCTGGAGTTCTGCGGCATCAAGCCGTTGAAGACCCTGACCTTCGGGCCGATCCTGGGTTCCAAGTCGACCCAGCGTGACGCCTGGCTGGAACAGGCCCGGGTCACCGCCGGCAGCTGACGCGCCCCTCGCTGTTTGCTGACGGCGCGCTCGACGCCGTCAGCCCCTCCCCACGTCCCCTTCAAGCGGTCGTTCGTCGCTTGTGCGCGTCATTTACACACGGCTGCAACCTTTAAAGGTTATTCACTATATTATTCCCTCCGATCAGGCTTGATGCCTGGTCGCGCTACGCCCTGTTTGATCATCGAGACGGATCTTTATGTATATCGGCAAAGCCGCCCAACTGTCGGGCACCACCGTTAAAAGCATTCGCCATTACGAAGAAATCGGCCTGTTGCCCGAGCCCAAGCGTGAAGGCAAATACCGCATCTACAGCCAGCAAAGTGTCGAGGTGTTGACGTTCATCAAGTGCGCCCAGCAACTGGGTTTCAAGCTCAAAGAGCTGCAGGTGATGTTGAACAACTACCACGATGATGAATTCCCGTGGGATATGGCGCAAAAAGCGATCGCCGAAAAAAAGGCCGAGCTGGTCTCCCAGATCGGCGCTCTACAGCAATTGCACAACGGCCTCGAAGCGTTCGAAAACAACCTCAACGATGCTCGAGAGGAATGTCAGTTCGAGCGTATCGCCCGCTATGGCGAAAAAAACCCGAGCAATACCCTGAACTGAATACTCTGCTGCGCTGGATGACCCGGCTCGCAGGTCACTTGCGCACCTGCGTTGCCGGTCATCAGGTCAGCTCAACGCTGGCTCCCTCACCGCTCGATCTTGTCCAGGCACCGGCGCGACCGAAACAATCGCCGCGAAGAACCACGGCGACACCAGCGTCACCAGCAGAATGGTCATGACACCGCTGGAAAACAGCGCCATCGCTACGAGTGCGCCCAGATCGACAATCGGCTTGAAGTCGGAAAACAGCAGCGCCATGAAGCCCACGGAGAAAATCACCACGTTGACCACGGTCGAACGGCCGACGCTGTGCATCGCCTGTAAAATGGCCGCATCGACATGAACTCCTTGCTGCACCAGCAGTTTGATTCGTGACAGCAGGTGCACCGCGTAATCGACCACGCCGACCACCAGGAACGTCACCAGCGTCGTGCCGATGTTCAGCTCGATGCCGAACAGGAACATAAAGCCATAGACCGTCACCGAGGTGGTCAACAGGGTCAGCATGCCGAGAACTCCCAGCCGTACCGACTTGAGCCAATACATCATCATCAGCGTGACCACCACCAATGCCAGGGAAAAACTCAGGACCTGGCCCTGGGTGATTTCCTGCAACACGCCGGTCCAGATCAACGGAGTGCCGGCGTGCGTCACTTCGAGGTTGGCCGGTTTGTTCACCAGCAACCAGGCATCGAGCCGATCCAGCATGCCCTGGTAGTCGCTGGCCACCGACGAAGTCATGGTGTACAGCGTCAACGCCTTGGAGTAGTCGGCGTTGAGCACGTTATTGAGGTCCGAGCCGCCGCCGTTCTCGAACAGCATCACGTGTTGCTCGATCAGCGAATTGCCTGGCACCTCGAACCGCTCGATCTGTCCTTCGTCATTGACCGACGTGACCTGCTCCAGTGCCTGGGGCACGCGCAAGTAGTCTGGGTTCATGTCGTTGAGCACCAGGTTCATGCGCTTGACGTAAGTGGCCAGGGAGTAGCCGTAACTGACATGCGGTTGCTGCTTGATGAAGTGGTCGAGCTTGTCGATGAACTGCACCACTTCGGTGGTCAGCACACCGCGCGGCTCTTTGCTGTCGATGGCGATCCACCCCGGTGCCGTGCCCGCGACCTTGGCGTGGTTGATGAACTGGTCCGAAACGCGGATATGACTCTCGGGCTTGAAATAGGCGATGCCCGAGTCTTCGATATCGACGCGCAAGGTAAACACCGTCATCAGGGCCAGCAACGGCAGCGTCACCATCAGGATCGGTTTGCGCCACTGAATCAGTCGCGCACAAAACGCCACCAGATAACGCGAAATAATCGATTCCTTGTGCACGGCAGCCAGAGTTTTCGGAGTCTGGTCCTTGCCCCAGATCGAGATCCAGGCGGGAATCAGCAACAGCGAAATGATCAGCGCCGCCGTCAGGCCGATGGACATGAACACGCCGAAATTGCGGATGCTGACAATGTTATTGGTGGTGGAAATCATGAAGGTGGCGATGGTGGTCACCGTCGTCAACACCACCGGCACCATCATCAGCCGTTGCGTCTCGCGATTGGCTTCGCGGTTACTTTTACCGGCGTTTTTCTGCTCGTAATACTCGGCCATCACATGGATCGCATCCGAGCAGCAAATGGTGAACAGAAACACCGGCAGTACGCTGGTCAGCAAATCGAATGGCACTCGCAACAAGGCCATCAGGCCGAGCGTCCAGATGGTACAGAACAGAATGTTGAACAGCGGCAATAGCACGCCCAGCGGTTTGCGGAAGAAGAAAATCAACAGCAGGGTGATCAGCAAAAAGACAATCGGAAACAGCACTGCCAAGTCATGGTCGATGATCTCCTGCTGGGCCGCGATAAAGATCGGCATACCGGCAATGAAAATCTCGTCCTTGAACTCGGGGTGCGTCGCCTGGTAGTCCGCGACGATGCCACGCACAATCTGGTAGGCGCGCAGTTGCGCCTGGGCATCGTCTTGCTTGGTGCCCAGCTCGGCCACCAGCATCGCGACTTTCTTGTCCTTGGAAACCACCCCGTCGACCATCAGCTCGTTGCCCATGATCTGCGACTCGACCAACGCCGGGTCCATGTCGTAGGCGTTGAGGGTTTTGTGGATCAGCAACTCGCCATCGTGAGTCAGCACGATGTTTTCCAGATCACCCATGGAAGCCATTTCGCGAATCGGGTTAATCCGTTCGGCGAGAAAGCTCAGGAACAGCTGATCATGGGCATCCCAGTTCTGGCTCTGGGCGTAATCACGCAGGGCCTTGGCCTGGGCGTAGTCGTTCTGGGAAAAACCGTTCTCCAGAATGTCCCGCGCCAACAACTGCGCACGGCTGTCTTCCGGATATTTGGCGACGATTTGCGTCAACTGCTCCTTGTCGGCGTCGTTGGCCAGGATCATCTTGCGCACCGATTGCGACATCGAAAAAAGTGCGTTGAGGGTCGGCTTGTTGAACACCGTCTGCGGGTGGTTGATGGCCACCATCACCGAGTCAAATGTGCCGGTGAACTCGCTTTGCAGATCGATGATGGTTTTGCGCGCCGGATGAGTCTCCTTGAGCAGATAAGGGTTGGTGTCGGAGATCAGCGAGCCCAGCGTATAAGTGAAATACGCCGTGACCGCCACCAGCAGGAAAACGATCGCCCGCGCATAGCGCTCGACGAAGTTCAGGTATCTTTCCATGATCATGCGTTCCAGGGTCGTCGGGGTCGGCGCTTAGCGAGCAGACACGGCAAAGTCCGGCACGTCGCCGGTTTTCAGCCCGCGCTTGATGGCGGTCTGGGTGAACAAACGGTCTTCCAGTTGCACGTTGTATTGCAGGTGGTTGAAGCGCATCTCTGAACGCGTACCGTCGATGAAGTGTTCGGTTTCGCTCAGCACGATGCTGTCGATCGAGTCGATGGTGTCGACCTTCTGTGTACGCATCTGCTTGATCAGCACGCCTTTGACGTCGAAGAAGTCCTGACGCATGACCAGGAAATTCTGCTTGTCGATCCACACTTTCAGTTTGTTGTAGCCGGTCTTGGCCAACACCTCGGGTGACGCCGGCTCACGCTCGATCACGTAGCAGTCGCGGCCCTTGACCTGCTCTTCGCCGACCAGCGTTTGGGTGTAATCCTTGACCCGGATCTTGTCCAGGTCGGCGTAGGAGTACTCGCTGCCCATGAATGAGCCACGCTTGTCGGTGGTGGAGATCCGCCGTGTCTGGCGGCTGACCGGCAAGTACATCCACTGGCTGTCTTCCAGGCCCAGGGTTTCGTGGGGGTTTTCGATATGAAAGGCTACGTCGCGCACGTCGGTGGGGGCGGAGAAATACATGCTGAATTTGTCGCTGTCCGGGTAATCCTTTTGCAGGTAGGTGAACTCGCGAACCCGGGTATTGCCCTTCTTGTCGTGGAGGATCAGCGACACCTGGGACAGGAAGCTTTTACCGTCGTTTCGATCCCGCACCTGGCGGATGATTTCATCGGCATTCTGGCCGTCGGCGGCGGTGGCGCAAGCGCCGCTCAGGATCAATGCGGCAGCGGTCAGACTTTTGAATAGCGGCAACATGGGAACTTCCTTTTTCGTCAAATAAGTACGGTCGAGCCAATGCGCCAGGGGCACGCAGGCGTCATGGGGTTAAAACAGGTAACCGGCGGACAGCCGCACTTGATCGCGGTTGTCGTACTCGCCGAAGGGTTTGTCGGGCTTGCCGAAGAACACGTCCACTTCAAGCCCGAGCTTGATCCAGTCCACCGGTTTGTAGGTGAAGATGCCTTGCAACAGCGCATCGTCCTGAAACGGTGGCGAGGCGGCGACCACCAGCCGGCTCTTGAGTCGGTCCTGCCAATGGGTGCCCTCGGCCGACAGGGTAAACAGGTGCTCATGCTTGTCTTGCAGCATGCCGTCCTGCCAGTCGAGCAATTGCTGCTCCTGCCATTGCAGGGAAATCAGCCAGTCACGCAGCAGGTAGTCGACGCCCAGCAACGACTTGACCATCGGGGTGCTGTCGGCGCCGTAGGCACGGGTCGGATTGGTCACCCGCCAGTTGTCGAACCAGGCAATTTCGCTGCGCACCACGATGCTGTGACCGGCGTCGATCGCCAGCCCCGCGCCGCCCATGGTGTAACGGGGAAACTGGCGTTCCAGCCGAGTGCGACCGTCATCGGCCAAGCCTTCGACGGCGTACACCGGGTCTTGCTGGCGGGCGTTCAGTGCGACGAAACTGGTGTCCACCGAACCGATCCGGCCGTTGGCGCTCAAGCCATACGAAAAGCCCTTGTCACCGTCATAGCCGGGCTTGGAATCCAGCAGAAAGTACTGCGGATCCGGCGCGGCAAACAGCGGCGCGTCGAACTCGCTGCCCGCCACCGGCGGCTGGTTTTTGACAAAATCGGTGACCCACAGCGCCTCTAGTTCCCACTCGCCCACCGGTTGCGCAAATCGCACCATGGGCACCGCGATCCGGCTGTCTTCCAGCAGCGGAGTCAGGCCATCGCGATAGTCCAGCGGGTTGATCTGATCGAGCACCCGCAACTCATCGGCACGGCCCCAGACCACTTGCTGCCAGCCGATGGTCACCTCGCCGTCGCCCACCGATTGGCCCCAGTACAAATGCCGCCAGTCGGCGTCGACGCGGTATTTGTCCCGCGCCCGTTCACTGTACGGATTGTTGCCGTCGTAGCGAGCGTCGTAACGCACCCGGCCCTTGGCCTTGTAGTAACCGCCGTCCCAGTTGTCTTCCAGGTTGGCCTTGAAATACATGGCCTTCTGGGTGACCTGGTCGTCACCGTGCAAGCGCAACGCGGTGGCCACGCCGACTTCGGCATCGGCGTAATCCGGCTTGAAGTCCTCGACCGTCAATTCAGCCAACGCCGGCTGCGCGGCCATGCACGCTAAAACCGCCCACGTGGTGCGGCTGATGTGTGACCCCTGCATGGCTACATTCCCAACCCGACACCGCCGTCGATCACCAGGCTCTGGGCTGTCACCCCGCCCGCTTCGGGGCTGGCCAGGTAACGCACCATCGCCGCGACTTCTTCGCTTTGAATGAAGCGCCGCATCGGCAGTTTCTTCTTGGCGTTGCGCAGGATCTGTTCCTGGGTCAGCCCGGCAATGGCCGCTTGCGCCGCCAGTTCACCTCGCAACATTGGCGTATCGATCCACGCGGGCAGAATCGCGTTGACGGTAATCAGCCGTGGCGCCAGGTCCATCGCCAGGGCTTTGGTCATGCCGACGATGCCGTGCTTGGAAGCGCAATACGCGGTGTTGCGGACCTTGCCGGCGCGGCCGAGGATCGACGACATGTTGATGATCCGCCCGCGATCCGGCATCAACGGCAGACACAACGAGGTGACGTAGAACGTACCGTTGAGGTTGACTGAAATCACCTTGTGCCAGTTGTGTAAATCTTCCGGTTCATTCTCGTTGCAGATGCCGGCGCTGTTGACCAGCACATCGACGTAATCCACTTGTTTGGCCAGCATTTTGAAGAATGCTTCCATGCCCGGCAGGTCGGCAATGTTCGCAGCATGGGTTTCGACCCGTGCCTTGATCTGCCCTTGTTGCTCGTCGACCCAGCGTTGCAGTTCCGGCAAATCCAGGTCCAGCAGGATCAAGCGGTGCCCGGCGTCGGTGGCAAAATTCTCCGCCACCGCTCGGCCGATGCCCTTGGCGGCGCCGGTAATCAGAATGGTCCGGCTCATGGCATTTTCAACCCGCCGTTGACCGGCAGGACCTCACCCGTCAGGTACAAACCACGATCGGCGATGTACAGCACCGCCTCGGCAATTTCATGGGGTTCGGCGTAACGCTTAATCAGCAAGCGCGACTGGATTTCCTGTTCCTGACTGCCAATCAGCGCCGTGCTCATTTCGGTGTTGACGATGCCCGGGGCCACCGCATTCACCCGAATGTTGCGCGGCGCCAACTCCACCGCCAGGGCGCGGGTCAGCGCTTCGACGCCGCCCTTGGCCGCGGCATAGTTGCTTTGACCCTTGCCGGGTTTCTGTGCGGCCACCGAGCTGATGTTGATGATGCAACCGCTGCGCTGGCGCATCATGCCCGGCACCACCTGCTGACAGCAGAGCAAGGTGCCGATCAGGTTGGTCTGGATGACCTCGATGATGTCGCGGCTCGGCATCGTCGCCAGCAACCCGTCACGGGTGATGCCGGCGTTGTTGACCAGTAGATCGACGCGCTGAAAATGCTGGTCGACTCGTTCGAAAAAGCCCTTGATGCTGTCGCCGCTGCTGACATCGCATTGCAGCGCCAGACACTCGAGGCCCAATGCCTGGACCTCGTCACGCAAGGACGCGGCAGCCACTTCGTCGCGTACATAGCTAAACGCAATCTGATAACCCGCGCCGGCCAGGGCCAGGACGATCGCTCGGCCGATGCCACGACTGCCACCGGTCACCACTGCTACTTTATTCGGCATGACCGTTCCTTAGAGTGAGTTGTCAGTCTTGAACTGCGCGAGGCTGAAGCCGTGGGTCGCGGCCAGGGCACGAATCTGCTGCACCTGCTCGCGGCTGATATCGCCGTAGGAGTAGTGCTGTTTCATCCCGGACAAGCCCATCAACACCGACTCCGCCATGCAGGCATACAACTGACCTTGCTTGAGGTAGGCGCGCACATTGCGGATCAGGCCATCGCCCAGCGGTGTCTGGACAATTCCGCCATGCATGTACAGCACGTCGGTCCGTTGGCTTGCGAGGTTCTGATCGACGTTCAGTGGCACCGCGATGTCGCAGATCACGCTGTTTTCGGCGAAGTGTTCGGCACCGAGAAACGGTTGAGGAGCATTCGCTGCACAGAGCACGATGCGCGCCTGTTTCAGCACATCAAGGTCATTGCTGACGGTGATGAACGCATTCGCACCCAGGCGCTCTTCGACCAGGCGCTGCACCCGCTGACCGAGGTCGGCGCCGGCACCGTGGGCCTGCAACAAAGCGTCGATGCCGTCGAGTTTCTGCAATCGGCTGGCGAGGCGATCGTGCTCGGCGACCCCCTTGAGAATCGCGCGGGCGGCCTCGGCGTAAATCAGCTGGGCGGTCTTCTCCAGGCGCCGCAGGGAACCGTCGCGACCGCTACCGATGAGGATCAGGTGTTCAACACTGGTGGACAGCAACGAGGCGTAAGTCGAGGCAATGTTGCCGGCCGCGCCGACCACCGCAGCCGTCTGTTGACTCAGTTCCAGGCCCTGCTGCCTGCAGCCCTGCTCGATCGCTTCCAGGCCCATGCCGATGGTCAGCGCGTTGCCGGAGGTCAGTGCCATGTCGGGGATCTTCAGCGCCTGACAGTTGTTGGTGACGATCGAGGTGTACATACCCAGACCGGCCACGCTGTAGCCATCAGCCCGGGCATCACGGATGCGATTGCCGACTTCGTCGCGGATGGTGTCCAGGTCACCACTGGCGATGTACGCGGCCATGGCATCGGAGTCCATGCACAACGGGTACAGGGTGAACTCCACGGCGGTGCCGAGTTTCGAGCGAATCAGCACCGGGCCGATCGGCGCGGCACGCCGCTCCGGAGCCATGCGCTTGATGAACTCGCGCTTCTGTTCGGCGCTTAGGGTGGACAGCGACGGGTCGACATCACTAAGCATGTCCGAATCGATCAGGTGATTGATGAACGCCACGCGCGCCACCACGCGAACGCTCTCGTCAGGCTTTGGGAGGTTTTCAAGCGCCTTGAAGCTCACTTCGCGTGCCGGTACTTCGCGGATGCTGTCGGCGCACACCCCGGCCGCCAGCGGGAAGGCATCGCGGCGACGCAACATGTCGCAGACCTTTTGCAACGAGCCAATCAAGCCGTCGATTTCCTCGAAGGTGATGCACACCGGCGGTTCCAGGCGAATCACGTTGGCGTTGCTGCCCGACGGCGCGACCCGCAGCGATTCGAATTGCAGCAGGTAGCCGGCGATGATGTAACCCAGCGCATCGTTGTACTGCGCCGACGCCTGGACCAGCGAACTGGTGCCGGTCAGGTCGTGCAGTTCGAACCCCAGCAACAATCCGCGACCACGCACATCGGCAATCACGTCCGGGTACGCGGCTTTGAGTTCGAGCAACGACGACTTGAGGTATTCGCCTTTTTTGTTCACGTCCTTGAGCATCGCGTTGTCGTTCTCGAACAAGCGGCGCAATGCCGACAGGGCGATATGGCACGACGCATCGTCTTCGGCAAAGGTCGAACTGTGGATGTAGCTGAAGTCGTTTTCGTAGTGACTGGCGCGAATGACTGTCGCGGCAATTTTCATCAGGCCACCGCCCAACGCTTTGGACAGGCAGTAATAATCGCCCTGCAAGTTGAAATGGCTGGCGCCGAGCAAGGTGCCGGTGCGGCCGAAACCCGATTGCACTTCGTCAATGATCAGTGGGCATTGCTGCTCGTTGCACAGGCGACGCAGGCCCAGGTAGAACTCGCTGGCGAACTCGTTGATACCGCCCTCACCCTGGATCGGCTCCAGCAACACCGCAGTGATTGCACTAAAGGCTTCACGGCGCACCTGCAGGGTCTCGCCGCGCCACTCCAGGCCCAGCCAATGCCGCGTGTGACGGGCCGGCAAGTCCCGCAGTTGCTGGGGCTGCAGCGGGTCGATGAACTCGACGTTGAGACCAAAACGGGCGAACGGCTGGCGGTACTGTTTGCCGTAAGTCAGCTGCACGGTGTTCACCAGTTTGCCGTGGAAGCTGCCGCGCAGGGCGACGAACACCGGCTCGACATGCAGCTGCGCGAGGTTGTGTTGACGCACCGCTTCCACCACTTGGCGCACGGTCACGTAAGACAGATTTTCCGGCAGCAACCCGGCAGGCAGGTCGAGGTCGTCGATGTCCAGCTCGACATAGGCCTTGTCGCTGGCGGTCAGGTTGGCGAGGGCGAAATCCCGTTCGTCGAACTGCTTCTGCAAGGTTTTCTGACGGCGGTATTCGGCATGCTTGACGGCGATTTCCACCGACTCGGCGCCACTGTTGGAGAAGGTCGAAATGTAACGCTCGCTGTTGTTCAGCTCACGGTTGAACGCCTCGCTGAGTTCGCGTCCCAGCAGACCGGCCGCGCCACGCACGGACATCTGTGCATTGAATGGCACATCGGCGCGCAACAGGCCGCAGAGTTGATCGACGAACTGCGGGTCATTGTGGCCAAACAGCGCAGCGCCATAACCGCCGAGAAAGTCGGTGACGGTCACATCGCAGCCCTGTGGGTCGCGGTAAAACAGCTTGCTGCCCAACGCCCGGTGAAACTGGCACTCCAGGCCGAGGGCCTGCATCAGGTCAACGAATTTCGGTCGTACGTAGTCGCGGTAATCCATGACAGCCATATCCCTTGATTAGAAAAATAGAAGCGATTCAATGCGTTCAAACGGTTAGCCGGCCGCCTGATAATCGAGCTGGTAACAGGCGCTGAAACCATTGTCATCGCGGTTGATGATCAGGCAGTCGTGCAGCACCGCGTCCCGTCCCTCACCGACCACAAACGGCAGGTGCGGGTCCACCGACTGCTGTAATCCGATGATCGGCGGCACACGCTGGGCATGCAGTGCATGGCGGGCCAGGATCAGGTCGACCAGGCTCGGCGCACCGCTGAGAATGCCGGTCACCGGCACGCTACTGGTGATGTGCGCGGCACCGGCGCGGGCCAGCGTGCGGGCCAGGTCGGCGTCCTTGTACGGATCGCCGCTTGCGCTGCTGACCAGCAGATCAACCTGCTGGTCCGGCAGGTTCAACGACCCCAGGTGAGGATGGGCAAACAGTGACGACAGGCAGGTCTGCGGTCCATCCGGTAGATCGTCGGCCCGGCGCAAAATCAACGCCGCCGCCCCTTCACCGGCAATCCCTCCCGTGCCTTGGCGATCGAATGCACGCAAGGTTTGGGAACCGTCGGTGCTGATCACGCCGGCCTCGGCCAGTGCGGCCAGTGCCAACGGATCGAGTTCACTGCCGGCGCCGACCACAATCGCCGCATCGATACGACCGCTTTGCAACGCCGCGCACGCCGCGCGCAATGCCGCCAGATTGCCGGCCACGCCTTGCATGTAAGCGTTGCACTCGCACTCCAGTTTCAGCGCCAGGCTGACAATCCCGAGCAAGCCGTTGCTCAGGCTTTTGAGCACCAGGAACGGGTCGAGCGCGCGCTCCTGTAATACCCGTTGAGCGAGGCGCCGCATGTCGGCGCCGGACTCATCGCGGCACTCGTGGAGCAACTCGCCATAGGCCGCCAACGACGGATGGGTGTAACCGCCCTGGCAGCAATAGAGGCCATAACGCAGGTCGTCATTGCCCGGTTCAAGCCCGGCTTCGGCCAGGGCCTGACGCACCGCGCTGACCCCCCAGATCACTGCCGGCGGGCAGTAGCGCTGGAGATTCTGGGCTACGTCCTGGCGACTGGTTTGATGGTCTTCATCACTGACATGCCCGAAGGCCGTCACGCGCTCACTGTGAAACAATTTCGACTGCAGCAAGGCGATGCCGCTGCGGGCTTCACTGGCCGCCGACCAGAAGCGTTGCACGCCCCAGCCGCTGGGTAATACGCAACCGCTGCCGGCGATCGCAACACGCACAGTAGCGCTATTCATTGTCCGTGCTCCCGATATTTGCCAAGGACCAGCGAGGTGTTGAGGCCACCAAAACCGAAGGAGTTGCTCAAGGCAAAATCCACTCGGCGGCTGACCGCTTGCCCGGCGCAATAGTCCAGGTCGCACTGCTCATCGACGTCATGCAGGTTCACGGTCGGCGTGACTAGATCGTTCAGACACGCCAGAGCCGTGACCATGCATTCGGGTGCGCCGGCGGCGGCAATCAAGTGCCCGAACTGCGACTTGTTGGCGCTGATGGCCAGGGACCGATAGTGCTTGTGCTCGGCGAACACACTTTTGATCGCCAGGGTTTCGGCGACGTCATTGAGCGGCGTCGAAGTGCCGTGGGCATTGATCAGATCGATCTGTTGCGCACGCAGGCCAGCGTCGTCCAGCGCGGCTTGCATCGCCAGCGCCGCGCCCCGGCCTTCGGGTTGCGGGGCGGTGACTTTGTAGGCGTCCAGGCTGCTGCCGAAGCCGAGCACTTCGGCATAGGGCGTCGCACCTCGCGCCAACGCATGTTCAAGGCTTTCCAGCACCACGAAACCACCTCCCTCGCCGGCAATCAGGCCACTGCGATCACGGTCGAACGGCCGGCACAGATCGACGCCCCAGCGCTGTTCGCTCGATGCCGCGCCGAGCAGGTACAGCGCGGCCATGGTGTCGAGGTTCAGCACCGAATCGGCGCCACCGGCAATCGCCACGTTCACTTCACCGCGACGAATCATCTGGAAGGCATTGCCGATGGCCTGGGACGCTCCGGCGCACGCGCTGCTGATATTGATCACAGGCCCTTCACAGCCCAGTCCATCGGCAATCACCCGCGCCAGTCGATCATTGCTCTGACGCAGCGAACCCTCGGCATTGACCTGCCCGGCACGGGGCATCAGGTGTTGCCAGCCCGGGGCGTGGCCATCCTGTGCCTGGGTCAACAGCATGTCGGTCAACATGTGTTGGGGCGCTCCCGAGGCGCAGAGTACGGCGGCTTCACTCAGCTGCTCAGGCGCGAGTCCACTGTCGGTCACCGCTTGGGTGGCAGCCACCCAGCCAAAGCGGCTGCGTTTTTCCAGCGCAACGGTCCAGGCCGGATGGTCCTTCAAGGCCTCGGGCAACAGGGTCATATCCACAGCCGCGGCGTAGCGCACCGGAAACGTGCCGTCTTCCACCCCCTCGGGCTGCCATGGACGTACACAATGTTCGGCGCCGAGCATTTTCTCCCAGAGGGTCTGCCATTCGAAACCGAATCCGGTAACGGCGCCCATGCCGGTGATCACAATCCGTGTTGCACTCATGCGTGCTTCTCCATGGTTTCACTGGCCAGCAGCAAGGCGCCCCAATGACCGGCGCGGCTATGGCTGACAAACAGCGTGTAGCCCGGTGTCGCCGAAGCGTTGTGGTTGTGGTGCAAGGCCAGCGCGATCTCGGTCAACAAGGCGCTGGCGCCAAGATCGCCGGTCATGGCACGGGTGCTGCGAACGTCCCTTGGGTGTTCGGCGAACAGGCTCATCAATTGCGCATCCTCGGGATTTGCGACGATCTGCTCGACGTCACCGAGGCACAGTTTTTCCAGGCTCAGCGCCTGGTCGATCACCCGCCGGGCAACCGCTGCGCCACGTTGCGGATCAGCGCTGTAACCCCGAGCGAACCCGGCGATGCGCAAGGCGTGCGGGGTGGTGCGCGAAGGGGCCGAGCCGAGCAGCAGCGCGGCGGCACCCTCGCCATACATCGCCTCGCCTGCCTGATGGGGTTCACGCAGATACAGGGCCGGCGTCAGGTTCGGACTGCTGCTGACCACCAGCGCGGCGTCGGCGCGTTGCTCGACAATCTGCTGACAGGCTTCAATCAGAGCATCGAGCCCGGCGTTGTCCTGGGAACAGAACCCGCCCATCGGCCCATGGCATTGCAACGCTTCGGCCACGTAGGCCATCACGCTGCTGTTGAGCAGCGTCAGGGCATGCAGCGGCGGTGTGTTGGCCAACAGTTGCGCCAGGAGCTTTTCCGGTTGCTCGCCGATCGCTTGCACCGCGTCCCAGCAAGGGCTTGGCGCATCGACTTCCGGAATGGCCGCGGTCAGGGCAATCCGTGCCGGCGGCAGTTGCAGGGCCGCCAGCGCGGGCGCCAGGCGCGCCACGCAATGCAACAGGCGCAAGCCTTGTGGTTCGACGCTGCGCCGGATCTTGCGGTCGAACAGATCGCTGGCCAGGCACGGCGTTGGCAGTGGATACGCCCGTCGCGTTGCGTCAAATGCCAGCGCTTGCGGCGAGGGTGGCGTTCCGAGCAGGTCGGCACATTCGCTGCCGGCAGCGTTCAATACGGCCGCCGAATGGATGTAAACGGCAATGCTCATGTCATGCCCTCCCCAGAACCAGCGAGCTGTTGACGCCGCCGAAACCGAACGAGTTAGACATCACCACGTTGATTGACTGGCGCATCGGCTCGCTGAGAAATTTCAGCGAGGGGTATTCGGCGCGGTCGTGATCGTAGTTCAAGGTCGGCAACAGCACGCCGTCCCGCAAGCTGATCAGCGACAGCACCGCTTCAATCGCGCCGCTGCCCGCCAGGGAATGACCAATGGCCGATTTGTTGGCGGTGAACGTCACATGATCCTGGCACTCGCCGAACACCCGCTGCAAAGCCAAGGCCTCACAGCTGTCGTTGGCTTGGGTGGACGTGCCGTGGGTGTTGACGTGTTGCACGGCGCTGCTGAGCAGCCCGGCATCCTCGATTGCGGCGTCCATGCACTCCTCGTATTTGCTGCCATCCCGGCTGCTGGAGGTCATTTTTTGTGCCTCGCACACATTCGCGTAACCCAACACTCGCCCCAATGACGTAGCTTTGCGACGCTGCGCATGCTCGGCGGATTCGAGAATGACCATGGCCGCGCCCTCGCTGATCACGAAGCCGCTGCGGTCCGGCATGAACGGCCGGCTCTGCTCGCTTGCCGGCAGGTCAGCCTGGCACAGCGCGCCGAGGCTGTTGAACATGTAATACGGCAACTCGTTGGCCATCAGTTCGACGGCACCGCAAATGGCCAGGTCGATTTCGCCGCGTTCGATCGCCCGGTAGGCGCTGCCGATCGCCATTGTGCCGGCGGCGCAGGCATCGGAATGGGTCGAAATGTGATCGCGGATACCGAGCGTCTCGGCCAGGTGCAGGGTCTGCTGATCGACCCGGCGCCCGAAGACCGCGCTCGACGCCGCCGGGTTATCCAGCAGTTGATCCAGATCGACACGCCCCGCCTCATCCATGCAGCGACTGGCCCGATGCAGATCGTGACTGTCCACGCAGTACTTGTTGGCCCCAAGGAACAATCCGCTGCGGCTGTGAGCAAAGGCTACCGGGGTCAGGCCGGCGTGCTGCAAGGCTTGTCGGGCGACAAATTCGGCCAACACACTTTGTCGCGGATGCAGCGCGGCATTGCCGCCGAAACCGGCGGCGATCTGCTGCCACTGGCCGTCGTCGATAAACCCGGCAGCGCTGTTGTTGAACCCCAACGCCTTGAACCGTGGATGTTCGCGAACACAGGACTGCTTCTGGCAGATCCGCTTGAACAACGTGGCGGCGTCCAGCGCCATAGGCGCCACCAGACCGAATCCGGTCACATAGACTTCTCGTGTCCGCATGAGAACTCCTACGCCGTCTCTTGGGCGTGAGCGGCCACAAATTGCTCCACCAGTCGGCGTGAAACCTCATCGCCGTCGGCCGGCACCAGCCGCGCACTGCAAGCGCCACAGACCACTTGCATACGTTCGTTCAGCACGGCTTGATGAGCGCCGCAATCGGGGCAGCTTTGCGGCAGATAGTTGAAGAGATTGCGGCACTGTTGCGCCCAGTTGCGCACGGTGGTGGCGGCAAATACCTGCGCCGGTTGCATACCGGCCTTGAGTTGATCCGGGGAGTAGGCGCTCAGGCTTTGTTCAAGCAAGGCCTTGCCGTTCTCGGTGATGCGACCGCTGGCCAGGAACTCGCTGGCGTCGCCGCAGACAGCGATGGCGTGATCCAGCACGCTGGTTTTGGGCAAAGTGCAGCCATACTGACGACCCAGCTGAAAGCTCAGGTCGACGATGTCCAGCGAATCGGCGCTGAGATCCTCGACAATACTGCTGTTCTCATCGATATCTTCGGCGCTCATCACCAACAATTGCGCGAGGATCTCGCGGGTGCTGGCAATGACGTTTTCCAACTCCAATGGATTGTTCATCTCGATCTCCCTATACGTGGTGATTGCTTCATAAATTCCGCATGTGAGAAGTAACTATTCCCACAGAAACTTCTCACGCGGCGGAAATCTAAACTCTGCCCTTAAGGGGAGAGTCAACGAACTATTTAAAGTTTTTTAACAACTTGAGAAAGGCGTTCGAACACGCCTGCGCGCCGCACTCGATTGGTGCGAAGCCTCGCGCCAATCGACTTATTTACTTAACAAAGGTTGCGTATGGTGGGGGCGCGCACTGTACTGCTGGCTAAATAGAGAGGGGCGAAAGTATAAACTTCTGACTCACAGCACAAACGCACAAATAATAGAAACCGCACAAGTAAAATAGTTATAACTTCATAACCCTTGTTCTATATCAGCGCAGCCGTTAAATAATGCGTCTTGAGGATTTACAAGCCGATCCGGGCAAACCGGCACAGCGCTTCTGGGTAACTGAGTGTCGAGCACAGACAACTGACCGAGTGCGGGGCGCTATAGGGTGCGACTTCAGTTCTTGAGCCCACTGCCCGGAGTCCACATGACCGCACCTATTACCGTTCTTCGTGACACCCACCCACTGCCGGTACTCGACGCCTGCAAATGGGAAAAACTCGAAGGCGACCCTCACACCGTCAACCTCAATGCCTACACCAGCGAAGACGGCAGCAAGATCATGGGCACCTGGATCTGCACGCCGGGCAAGTGGTATGTGGAATACGTGAAGTGGGAATACTGCGATTTCCGCGAGGGATATTGCATCATCACCCCAGAAGGAAAAGAGCCGATCCATCTGCGTGCCGGTGATATTTTCGTCATTGAGCCGGGGATGAAAGGCACGTGGGAAGTGGTTGAGACCGTGCGCAAGTATTTCGTGTTTGCCTGATGCAAAAAACCGGGAACCCGCCCGACGCGGGTTCCCGGAAAAACCCCTTATTGGGGTTTGCGATAGCTGTTGATGATCGCCGAGAAGTCCTTGCCACCTTCCCCACGCTGGCTCATCGCTTGATACAACTGCTGGGCCACCGCGCCGAGTACCACCGGTTGGTGCGCCTGACGTGCCGCTTCAGTGGCCAGCCCCAGATCCTTGAGCATCAGTTCGGCACCAAAACCACCGGCATAGCCACGCGAGGCCGGCGCTGTTTCGACGATTCCCGGCCACGGGTTGTACATCTCCGAACTCCAGCAACGCCCGGTGGAACTGTTGATGATTCCCGCCAGCACCGTTGTGTCGATGCCGAGAGCATCGCCCAGCGCCATGGCTTCACTGACACCGACCATGGAGATCGCCAGGAGCAGGTTGTTGCAGATCTTGGCAATTTGCCCGGTGCCGACTTCGCCGCAATGGACGATGTTGCGGCCCATCTGCGCCAGCACCGGTTGCAGGGTGGCGAACAATTCAGGGGTGGCGCCGACCATAAAGGTCAGGGTCCCGGCCGCTGCACCGCCGGTACCGCCAGAGACCGGCGCATCGGCCATGGCCACGCCTTGCTTGGCTGCCGCCGCCGCAACATCACGCGCCGTCTGCGGATCGATGGTGCTGCAATCCACTGCCGGCACGCCCTTGGCGATACCCGCCAGCACGCCGTCTTCACCCAACCAGACGCTGCGCACATGCACAGCGGCTGGCAGCATGGTGATCACCAGCTCCGCGCCTTGAGCGGCTTCTCGTGCCGAAGCGCTGATGCTGCCGCCCAGTTGCTCCAGCTCTGCCAGAACGGTTTTGTTCAGGTCAACCAGCCGCAGTGAGTGGCCAGCCTTGATCAGGTTGCGCGCCATCGGCGCACCCATGTTGCCGAGACCGATAAAAGCGATTTTCATGTCCGGCTCCTTAACGCAAGTTGATGGTGGTGTTCACACCGTCGTTGACGCTGTCGTCATCGAACCAGCGACTGGTGACAGTCTTGGTCTGAGTGTAGAACTGCACCACTTGCTTGCCATACGGACCGAGGTCGCCGAGTTTGGACCCGCGCGAGCCGGTGAAGCTGAAGAACGGAACCGGCACCGGAATCGGGATGTTGATGCCGACCTGGCCGACATCGATTTCCGTCTGGAATTTACGCGCCGCCGCCCCGCTTTGGGTGAACAGGCCCGTGCCGTTGCCGAACGGATTGGCGTTGACCAGTGCAATGGCTTCATCGAGGGTATCGACTTCCAGCACCACCAGCACCGGACCGAAGATTTCCTGGGTGTAGATCTGCATCTCGGGTTTCACGCCGGAGAACAGGGTCGGGCCGACAAAGTTGCCTTTTTCGAAGCCTGGAACGGTCACGTCGCGACCATCCAGCTCAAGCTTGGCGCCTTCCTTGATGCCGCTTTCGATCAGATCGAGAATCCGCGCCTTCGCACGTTTGGAAATCACCGGGCCGACGTCAGTGCCCGGCTCGCTGCCGGCGTTCACTGTGAGTTTCTGCGCCAGCGCTTTCAGGTCAGGCAGCCACTGCTTGGCCGCGCCCACCAGCACCACCACGGACGTGGCCATGCAGCGTTGCCCGGCGGCACCGAAACCAGCACCCACCAGCGCATTGAGCGCTTGTACGCGATTGGCATCCGGCAGCACCACGGCATGGTTCTTCGCACCCATCATCGATTGCACGCGTTTGCCGTGTTTGCCGGCCAGGTCGTAGACGTGAGTGCCGACGGCGGTCGAACCGACAAAGGAAACAGCCTTGATGTCTTTATGTGTGCAAAGCGCGTCCACCACATCCTTGCCGCCATGAACGACGTTAAGCACGCCCGCTGGAACGCCGGCCTCGATCGCCAGTTCCACCAGCAGCATGGTCGACATCGGGTCCTGTTCGGACGGCTTGAGCACGAAGGTGTTGCCGCAGGCGATGGCCATCGGGAACATCCACAACGGAATCATCGCCGGGAAGTTGAACGGGGTGATGCCGGCGCAGACGCCGATTGGCTGACGCAGGGTGTAGGTATCGACGCCGCCAGCGACGTTCTCGGCGAACTCGCCCATTTGCAGGCTGCCGATGGAACAGGCGTGTTCGACCACTTCCAGGCCGCGGAAGATATCGCCTTCAG
This sequence comes from Pseudomonas sp. MDT1-16, assembly GCF_054898115.1. Lineage (NCBI taxonomy): Bacteria > Pseudomonadati > Pseudomonadota > Gammaproteobacteria > Pseudomonadales > Pseudomonadaceae > Pseudomonas > Pseudomonas sp. MDT1-16. The sequence continues at coordinate 1,038,632 of NZ_CM142717.1, read as the reverse complement.
CGTCGGCGATGGTTTTGCCTTGCTCGTTGCTGAGCACCACGGCGATGCGCTTGGAGTGTTCGCGGATCAACGCCTGGAGCTTGAGCATGATGCGCATCCGCGCGCCGATCGGCGTCAGCTTCCAGGTCTGGAAGGCGCGATGGGCGGCGCTGATGGCAGCATCGACTTCCTGCGCGGTGGCGAACGGTACTTTCGCCAGCACTTGCTGGGTCGCCGGGTTGACGATGTCGTGCCACTCGGTGGTCTGGGACTCGACCCACTCGCCGTCGATCAACAGCTTTACCGTTTGGACAGTGGTTTCGTTTGGCGTGAGCGATGCGTTCATGTTGGGTCTCCGGGACGTTGTTCTTATTTAGAGAGCTATCTTGGGAGCCAAGGCGAGAAAGTCGCCTTGAGATGAGGCGTGTGTCGCGAATTGGTTGTCGGACTGTTTTTGGAGTATAGATGTGCAAACTTCTAATAAGAACGCACATAAAAGCCGGTCCATCATGCAAAAAAACATCACGTCCTTAGGCTCGTTGAACTGGGACGACCTCAAGTTTTTCCTTGAAGTCGCCCGCACCCGCAAGGCCAGCACCGCGGCCAAGCGCCTGGCAGTCGACTACACCACCGTGTCGCGGCGCATCAGCTCGCTGGAAGCGGCGCTGGGGACTTTGCTGTTTGAGAAATCCCGGACCAGCGGTTTTGTCCTGACTGCCGAAGGCCAGCGGTTGCTCGGTTACGCCGAGTCGATTGAAAGCACGCTGCACATGGCCTGCGAACAGGTTTCGGGGTCCGGGGTGGCGTTATCCGGGCATGTGCGAATGGGCTGCACCGAAGGCTTCGGCAGTTTTTTCATCACCCCGCAGCTGAGCCACTTCGTCGATGCCTATCCGGCGATCTCGGTGGACATCCTGCCGTTGCCGCACTTCATCAGCCTGTCCAAGCGCGAGGCCGACATCGTCATTGCCCTGGAGCGCCCGGAGCATGGTCCGTACGTCTGCTGCAAACTCTGTGACTACCGATTACAGCTCTACGCGACCCAGGACTATCTCGACAAGCATCCACCCATCCGCCGCCCGGCAGACTTGGGTAAACATTCATTCATTAGTTACGTCGACGATCTGGCGTTCAGCTCGGAGCTGTTGTATCTGGCGAATGTGTTGCCCGGCGCCAGTGCCAATCTGCGCAGCACCAGTGTGATCGCGCAATTCGTGGCCGCGCAGCAAGGCCGGTCGCTGGCGATTCTGCCGTGCTTCCTGGCGGCCCAGGATCCACGGTTACTGCCGGTGTTGCCGGAAGAGATCAACATTACCCGCCAATTCTGGATGTACTGCCGCGAGGACCTGCGCAAGCTCAAGCGAATTACCCTGTTGTGGGATTACATCCGCGCGGTCACCGAGCAGAATCAGGGTCTGTTGATGGGTGAAAGTCGGGAGACGCTGTTCGCCGATTAGTCGGCGCTCACCACGATCGACACCCGGCGGTTCTCGGTACGGCCGGCTGGCGTGTCGTTCGAGGCAACCGGCTCACTGCTGCCGAGGCCGCGCAGCTGGATGTTTTGTTCTTTCATCCCGACAGCGGTCAGCACTTTGCCGACGCTTTTTGCGCGGCGCAGTGAGAGCTGTTCGTTGTAGGACTCTTTGCCCGAGGCATCGGTGTGACCGTCGACCCGCACTCGCTCAATTCCAACGCCCAGCAACGCCTTGCCGATACGCTCCACGATGTCGGTGCTGGCAGGGTTGAGGCTGTCGTCGTCACTGCCAAACAGCACTTTGCCGGACAGGCCAAAGGCCCAGCCCTCATCAGTCAATTCGAAACCTTGCTGTTTGAGCACAGCGATCTGCGCCGGAGTCAGGCCTTTTTGCGGTGCCGTCTGGCAACCGGTCAATGCCAGCAAAGCCATCAATAAGGTGAACGTGAAAAATCGCAGGGAACGCCGGGTCAGTGAGAACACAAAAATTAGCTCCTGGTCTGAACATGGGCGACTAGGTGCTCCGACCCGGCCGTGTGCTGTGCGCCTCGGGAAAGGCGTTTGGCTTGGTACATGGCCGCGTCGGCGGCGTTAAGCAAAGCGCCCGGTGTAGCCCCATGATCGGGGTACACGGCAATGCCGATGCTGAGTGAAGTCAACACTTGGGTATTGCCCGGCAACGGGATTGGTTCTTCCATGCTGGCGATGATTTTGTCGGCAATCCGCTCTGCGTCCTCGATCTTATGCAGCGGCGTCAGCATGACGGCAAATTCGTCACCCCCCAAACGCGCCACAAGATCATCTTCACGCAACTGCGCACGAACCCGATTGGCTACGGCCACCAGTACTGCATCGCCCGCGGCGTGACCGAAGTTATCGTTAATTTCCTTGAACCGGTCGCTGTCGAGAAACAGCACCGCCACTTGCTCGTTGAGCTTGTGGGCATTACGTAGCGCTCGAATCAGCCGGCCTTCGAAAAAAGCCCGATTCGGCAACCCGGTGAGGCTGTCATGGCTGGCCTGGTGGGCCAGGGTTTCGTTTTCGCTTTGCAGGTGGGTCTGCCAGGATTCCAGCTCATCGAGCAAGGCATTGAAGTCATTGCCCAGGTTGTCGAGTTCGGCGATGGCGGCGGGTGGCACACGCTGATCGAAGGCTCGCTCGCTGCGGGCGGCGTGAGCCACGAACGCCAGGCTGCGCAACGGGCCGGTGATTGCGCGAAGTTGTCGGCGCGCCAGATAGAGCGCTACCCATGCACTGACGGCGGTACACAAGACGATGCCGACCAGACCGCTGAGCAAAAAACGTAACAGGCTGCCCCCGTGACCGGTGAGCCGGATGCTGCCGATTTCCTGACCTTGATGAACAATCGGCATGCTGATCGGTTTTTCCAGAAAGGCCTTGGCAATCTGCATTTCGAGATCAGAGAACAAGCCCGTTTCCGGCCGCTCCCAACGAGCCAGCAACGTGCCTTGCTCGTCCAGCACTTGGGCATCGGCCACTTCTTCGGTGGACGCAATCAACGCCAACGCTTCGGTAGCGGCAGACGTGTCGTTGAACACCACCGCCGCTTCCACGGTGTAATTGATCGAGCGCGCAATCAGGTGCAAGTTGTGGTCGGCATAGACCCGCAACGCCAGTACACCGAGCAACGTCAGCGAGATGCTGGCCATGGCCACGCCCACGAGTGCGACGATCAAATGTCCGCGCCCGATGACCGAGCGCAAGGTTGGGCGGCTACCCGACTTGAATAGACTCATGGCGCTGCCGGCTTGCGGCGGGACAGTTGCAGCACACTGGGGTGAATACGCACGCCGCTTCGGGCGACGGAATCCAGGTTGACCTCAAAGGACACTTGCTCATCGCTGACCCGTAGGCAAAACAGACTGCCGACGGTGCACGGGTCGTCGCCTTCGCTGAGGCTAAGCACCGGACGCCCCATCAGCGAGGCGAAAAGCTGACTGCGTTCATCACTGGTCAGTTTGCCGATGTACACCGCGTCGCACTCACCAACAATGGACGGGTTGTCCGCCAGCAGTCTGCGCACGCTAACAGGCCGACCGGTGGCCTGAGTCGTGCCTTTGACCAGATCGTCGGTGTATTCGGTGGGGCCCACTATGCACAAGCGCAATTGTGCTGGCTCAACAGGCCAGCGGGCATAACTGAGAATCCCGAGTACCACCTGAGTGACCGATCTGGCACGTTGGTCCGCCAGGCTCACAGGCGTTTCCGACTGAGCGAAAACGACGCCGGTGAACAAACAGAGAAGGCCGGCAAGCAGCACTTGTTTGCACCCGATAACGCGCTGTGTCGTCCAGACAGCGACCTTCATGCAGGGATTCTCTTCGATCGTAGCGAAATGATGCCGCAACGATAGCACAGCGTTCAAACACCAGCGAGGCCGCGTCCTACGGCACTTCGGACAGTTTCCGTCGTCTGGCGCCGTCCCCTTTCAGCCCCTTGGTTCAACACCCTCTTCCAATTCCAGCATCAACCCGCTCAAGCGTTTGACCCTGCGCCTCACCGCCTCTTCGAATACGCCAGGACGCGGCTCGATCAGGGTGAACCAGCTTTTGGCCCGGGTAATTCCGGTATAGATCAATTCCTTGGTGAGTACAGGGTTCAGGGCATCCGGCAGAATCAACGCAGTATGGGCAAATTCCGAGCCCTGGGATTTGTGCACTGTCATGGCGTACACGGTTTCGACATCATTGAGCCGGCTCGGCAGAACAAACCGTACGCCGCCCTGACCATCATTGCGCGGGAACGCCACACGCAACACCTGCTTCCCTGCCTCCGGCCCATCACGTTCCGGTAGCTTGAGCGCAATGCCGATGTCGCCGTTCATCAAGCCCAGACCATAGTCGTTGCGGGTCATCAGCACCGGCCGACCTTCGTACCACTGCTGGTCGCTGTCGATCAGCCGAGCCTTGAGCAGCGCGGCGGTTACGCGTTGATTCAAACCTTCCACGCCCCACGGCCCTTTGCGTACGGCGCATAACAATTGGAAGGCGTCGAAAGCTTGCAACACCTGCCGAGCCCAATCGGTCCAGCAGGGATCATTCAGCGTGTTGTCGAGCGGTGGTCGCAGGCTGCGCAAGAGACTCAGGTAATGTCGATAACCCTGGGGGCCATCGCCATGCCCCTCAAGCAACAAGCGCTCCAATGCCCGGTCCTGCTCCCCCTTGAGGGACAGGGAAAACACGTCGTCATGACTTCGTGCCGCCAACAACTTTCGAGCTTCTTCGGGTTGCTGCTGGTTAACCCAACGAGCCAGTTGACCGATACCGCTGCCCTCGCCGAACCGGCGTGAATGACGCAGCATCACCACTTGCTGGGCCAGGGGATGTGCCCCTTGGGTGTCTTCTTGCAAACCGCTGGCATCCAGGCTTTCGCCACTGACCGCCTGCAGCCACAGGCGAGTCTGTGGGCTGTACCAACCGGCCTCGGCGTCGCGGCACAGGTCGCCCAGAACGGCGCCGGCCTCCACCGATGCCAGTTGATCCTTGTCACCGAGCAGTACCAGGCGGGCATGGGCCGGCATCGCGTCGAGCAGATTGGCCATCATTTCCAGATCGATCATCGAGGCTTCGTCCACCACCAGCACATCCAGCGGCAAGCGATTACCGGCGTGGTGACGGAAGTGTCGAGTACCGGGGCGACTGCCGAGCAGACGGTGCACGGTGGTGACGTCTGACGGGATCTTCACCCGTACGGCTTCATCGACTTCCAGGGTCCGGACCTGCTGACTGATGGACTCCGTCAGTCGGGCTGCAGCCTTGCCGGTGGGTGCCGCGAGACGGATGCGCAACGGCTTGCCCGCCTCGACTGCCGGCGCCTGGAGCAACGCCAGCAAACGCACGACCGTCGTCGTCTTGCCGGTCCCCGGGCCGCCGGTGATGATGCTGAAGGCGCTGCGGATTGCGAGGGCACAGGCGAGTTTCTGCCAGTCGATCACTTCGCCGGGCCTGGCTGGGCCGAACAAACGGGTGAGGCGTTGGGACACATCATCCGGCGTGGTTTCGTGTTCCGCCAGGCGTTGGCGCAGCGAGTTGTCGATACGCCGCTCATAAGCCCAGTAACGACGCAGGTACAGGCGTTTACCCGATAACACCAATGGCCGATGCTGCGCCGCCTCACGGCCATCGGCCGCCAATGCGACCAGACTGCTGGAGGCCAGGACCTTGCACCAATGGGCACCGTCCAGCGCCTCTAGCAACTGCGACGGCAGCAACATCGCACCACTTTGCAGATCGCCTTCAGGTGGCAGCGAAAGAGCGAAGTCCGGTTCCTTGAGCGTCTCGAACACATCCAGGCACACATGACCGTGGCCCAGTTGATGACTGGCCAACGCGGCGGCCAGCAGCACCAGCGGATCGTCGCTGGGAGCCAGTTCATGAAGAAAAGCGACGAAGGCCTTGTCCAGCGCTCGCAGCCAGCCACGCTCAACCCAGCGTGTCAGCAATAGCAGCAAATCATCGGCGCGACTCAACGGCGCCAGATCGGCCAGGCTTTCGGCTGTCAACGAAGTGGGCAGCAAATCAGCGAAGGTGCGACTCATAGCAACACTCCCTGTTCCCAGGCGGGTTCGGCCTTGGGTTCTGGCTTGCCCTGGAACAGCCGATCCAGACGCTCGATCAGCTCTCTTGGAGGACGGGCGAAATACACGCCTTGGCTGGACGCGCGCGTACCGCGCAGAAACAGGTACAGCGCACCACCGACATGCCGGTCGTAATCGTAATCGGCAAGTCGCGCCTTGAGCTGGCGATGCAGGGCCAACAGGTACAGCACGTATTGCAGGTCGTAACGGTTGTCGAGAATCGACTGCTCCATGGCCTGCTCGGTGTAGGCCGCGTCATCGATGCCCAGCCAGTTGGATTTGTAGTCGGCGACGTAGTAGCGGCCGTCGTGCTCGAACGTCAGGTCGATGAAGCCTTTGAACATGCCATTGAGCAACACCGGCTCGGCAGCCACCCGAGCGACGCCGTTGTGGGTGTATTGGCGCACCAGTTCATCGAGCTTGAGCACATCGACCTTGTGGCTGGCGAACCAGAACTCCATCTCGACCCGGTACTGGGTCAGTTGCTCAAACACCACGGGGGACTGTCCGCCGCCGATACGCAGCGGGGACGCGAGCAGGTGCTGCAGCCAGTCGTTCAGGGCAGTTATCCAGCCCTCCCAGCCACGGCGGTTGCAGCGACGGGCAATAGCGTCTTCCACCGCTTGCGGGGTGGCGGCGAAACCTTCATCGCCGGCCCATTCGAGCAAACCATGGAGAAAGGTGCCGGGGTTCGGGCCACGAGGGAATCGATGGATATCAGCGCCGCCGGCCACCACGTCTCGTGGTGCTTGCGGATCGAGGCGTTCGTCGTCGAAGAGCTTTTGCGCTTGCGGGCTCTCCGGTGCTTCATCAGTGCCCACGCTCATGCTGTCGCCAATGCGCAAGGCGCTGTAGGAGGCGATCCACCAGTTTTCGCTGGCCTTGCGTTTGGGTATCAGAGGAGCAAGCAACGTCGCATCGTTGTGCGGCGGATGGTAGTGGTCGACGATCGCTTCAGGCATTTCGCCGTAGCTCAGCGCAGGACAGTCCCGCTGCAGGTCTTCCAGCCAACGCTTCAAACCTGCCGACTCGGCCAATGGTGCACCGCCCCCCAGTAGATAGCCCAATGCAGAAAGATGCAGCACCGAGCTGTTGTTATTGCCGCGCTTGAGATCAGTCACTCCGAGCCAGCAGGCGTGTTGCGCCCGGGTCAGGGCCACGTAAAGCAAGCGCAAATCCTCGGCAAGACGCTCATCATCCGCCTGAACAATCAACTCGGCCGTAGGCTTCAAGGTCACTTGGGCCTTGCCCGTGGCGTCGTGGTAATGCAACGGCAGGCGACTGCCATCCACCGGTTTCGCCGAGCAAATGAACGGCAGGAACACCAAGGGATACTCAAGCCCCTTGGACTTGTGAATGGTCACGACTTTGACCAGTTGTTCGTCGCTCTCCAGACGCAGGATCTGCTCTTCACCGGCCTGACCGGACAACGCCAGATGCTCGGACAAATGACGGATCAGCGCTTGTTCACCATCGAGCTCGGCGGCCGCCTGTTGCAGCAACTCGGACAGGTGCAGCAAATTGGTCAGCACCCGCTCGCCGTCACTGCGCGTGATCAATGCCTGAGGCAGCTGGAAGTCATGCAGCAACCGCCGCAGCATGGGCAACACGCCCTGCTTGCGCCAGAGCTCGCGATAACCGCGGAATTGCATGACCCGCGCTTCCCAGGCCAGTTCGTCCTGATTGAGCCGTTCCAGTTCAGCCAGCGACAGGTTCAGCGTGATGCAGGCCAACGCGGCTCGCAGTGGACGCTCGACATCTGGCTCGGCGCAGGCTTTGAGCCAGGTCAGCAGATCGTGGGCCTCCTGGGCGGCAAACACCGAGTCCTTGTCCGACAGATAGACGCTGCGCACGCCACGAGCGGAGAGTTCGCCACGCACCGCTTGAGCTTCTTTGCCGTCGCGGACCAGGATCGCGATATCCGCTGGCAGCAGCCCTCTGAAGTCCTTGCCGTCCTGATTGAAACCCGCCCGGCCTTCTTGGCCGCCATTGAGCAAAGCGGTGATTTCACTGGCGCAGGCGGCGGCGAGTTGTTGTCGGTACACCGCGCCGGACAGCGGCTGATCGGCGGACAGGTGCCAGATGTTCAGGGCGGGCACGACCTGGCCGTCGATGTGCAGAACTTCTTTGCGCCCTTGGGATTCGACGGGCAGGAACGGTACCGGGTTCTCACCGTTCTTTTCACGAAACAGGAATGCACCCCGCCCGGTCTCGCGAGACTCGGCACGCTCGAACACATGGTTTACCGCACTGACCATGCCATGACTTGAACGGAAATTGGTGCCCAGGGTATGCAGACGGCCAGCGGTGGCCTGGCGAGCGCGCAGGTAGGTATAGATGTCGGCACCACGGAAAGCGTAGATCGCTTGCTTCGGATCGCCGATCAGGAACAGACCGCATTCGGGATTGTTGTCTTCAATGCGATAGATGCTCTCGAAAATCCGGTACTGCACCGGGTCGGTGTCCTGGAACTCGTCGATCAACGCCACCGAGAACTGCTCGCGGATCAAGGTCGCCAGGCGCTCCCCGCCATCGGACTGGAGGGCGGCATCGAGCCGCAGCAACATATCATCAAAGCCCATTTCCGCCCGGCGACGCTTTTCTTCCTCGAACCGTGTACCGACCCACTGGGCGGCGTGCTGCAACACGACGGCATCAGGAGTAGGCAATCCATCGAGACTGATCTTGAGACCGGACATGGCATCCAGTCCCGGATGACGGGGTAGTTCGCCCTTCCAGGCTTCAGCCATACCCTCGGGAGTCAGGCGCGTGAATCCGGTGCCGATATCCAATTGTTCAAGGGATTCGTCTTCAGCCCAAGCCCTGATCTTTTCGAACCAGGGTTCGAAATAGCGCGCCTGCATTTTTCGACCGTCGACACTTTTGCTCGCAACACCTTGGTGACAGATGGCAAGCAATTCGTCCGCCCACTGGCGCCAGGGCATCTTGAGTTCGAGCAAGGCTGCCCGTCGCTCTTGCAGACACTCCGTGATCAGTTCGGCAGGCTCTTTACCTTCAACACTGTCTCGCTCACTGGCGAACAAACCACGCAATCGCGGCAGCAATGCCGCCGGACCTACCCAATTGCCGCGCACCCAGTTCAGCGCATCCCCTTGCATCGGGTAACAGAACCGCCGCCAGTAGTCGCGCAGGACCTCGCCCAGCAAATCGCTGTGATCGGTTTCCAGGGTCTGTGTAAACAGGCTGCCACTGTCGAACGCGTGCTCGCGCAACATACGCTGGCACCAACTGTGGATAGTCGAAACTGCCGCCTCGTCCATCCACTGTGCGGCGATGTCCAGGCGGTTTGCGCACCCGGGCCACTGCTCGGGAAGGTACTCCGCACGAAGCTCCGCGATAAGGCTATCGGGCGCCGGTGTTTCATCGCGAAAAAACCGCGCAGATTCAGCTAAACGTGTGCGGATACGTTCGCGTAATTCTTTAGTCGCGGCATCGGTGAATGTCACAACGAGGATTTGCGGCGGCAACAGTTCACGTCCGAAGCCACTCGACTCTGCGCCGTGGCCAAGAACCAACCGCAGATAGAGCGCGGAAATGGTGAAGGTCTTGCCGGTCCCGGCGCTCGCCTCGATCAGTTGGCTGCCGCGCAGGGGAAATGCCAAGGCCAGAGGTTTAGTGGTCATCAGCGCGCCTCCTCGCTGTTCAATGAACGCCAAGGCGCTTCAAGCAGCGGCCGATACAATGCGTTGCACCAATCCGGGAATGTTTCGTCTGCGGTAAGCGTGTCGTAGTCGGCGAACTGTCGTGCGAGTGCCGGGCTTTCGCGACGCTCACCGTCGGTGGTCAGTCCATCGCCTTCATAGGCCTTGCGAGCTGCGGCTTGGGCTTTGACTGGATCAGTTTGACCAAGCCATGCAAAGCCGGTCTTTACCGCAATCGGCAGTGGTTGGCGCATGCCCGTTTGCCAAGCCATTAACAGGTCGCCCAGAATCCGCAAGGCTGCATCCTCCTCCATCGGACCGAGCAGCAGACTGTCGTCACTGGCCACCAACGCAGTGGTCATCGCCATACCACTGGCGCAAGCAACCAGATGATTGACCCATGGCCTTGTCAGACGATGCCATTTGCGAGACTTGATCGAGCCGATGCTGTTGGGGATTGTAGTGACGGATAGCAAACCACCGTCCGCACGTAGATGCAGGCCGCTGAGCCAACCTTCCAGACGCAGACCCTGCAACTGCAGGTTCACTGGCAGGGCGTTGGTGAGCGGCGTCGGCCATAACGCCAAAAGCTGCTGGTAACGCTGCAGCAGATCCGGCAATGGTTCGATCAACTCTCGCTGAAGGCATTCACCGAATCCGGCCATGGGCAGGAGGCCACTGTTTTGCAGACGTTTTGCCTGTGCTTCCAGCACCTGGTCGGTGCTGTCCAGATGTCCCAGCGCCGCTTCGAGCAAGCTGTCGCTGAGGCTGTAACGTTGCAACGCGTCGAGTACAAATGGCTCTTCGTCAGCCAAGGGCACTTCAGCCGCTTCGAAGTACACCTTCAGTCGCTGACTGAAGAAATGTCGCACAGGATTACGCAGGAAATCCTGCAATTGACCGAGACTTAGCGGCTCCTCCTGAACGTAGGGATCAAGGACCTCGATATCAGTCGATCGCGCAAGGGTGTGATGAAGTACCTGCCACTCATTCGCGTAGCTAAACAGGTCATCGCCTTCATGGAAGTAGCGGGCGCTGAAGGGTTGCAGTGGATGTTCCTGAGTGATGGCCTCAAGCAGGTCTTCGTCGACATCATGCAGTCGCCAACCGCTGGCCAGATGGTCTCGTAATTGGCCAATCAGTACTGACGCAGGGCGCTCACTGTTATCGCGAATGCTGCGGCCGACCCAACTGATATAGAGTTGGTCACGTGCCGACAACAGGGCTTCCAACAGCAGATAGCGGTCATCTTCGCGTCGGGAGCGATCGCCAGGGCGGTAATCACTGCCCATGAGGTCGAAGTCCAGTGGCGGCTGTGCACGCGGGTAGTCCCCGTCATTCATGCCCAGCAGGCAGACCAGTTTGAACGGGATCGCTCGCATGGGCATCAAGGTGCAGAAGTTAACCGCACCGGCCAGAAAACGCTGGGACAGGCGGCCTTGGTCTAGACCAGCGAGCCAGGCTTCACGGACCACGGTCAACGGCAGTTCATCATGCAAGCCAACTGACTCGCAGGTCTCAAGCCAGGTTTCCCGCAGCTCCTCGAGCTGGGCCAACACGTAGTCGTCATGCTCATTGCTGGCCTGGAAGAACAACTGAACCAGTGCATGCAATCGAAAGCCCCATTGTTTGGGAACTGCAGGTTGAGAGAGTTCCTGGTGAGCGATCTCCAGTGCATCCAGCAGCGCGACCAAAGGCCCAATGAGCGCGGCATCAAGACCACCGATCTCGTCGTAGGGCTCGATACCCTCGCAGGCACTGGCACTGCCCACGGCATAACCGAGCAGCATCCGTCGCAGGCCAAAACGCCAACTGTTTTGCTCCAGCTCCTGCGGCAGACCGAGACCCGCACGCTGCTCGGCATTCATGCCCCAGCGGATGCCAGCGCCTTCGATCCAACGGTGCAGGGTCGGCAGATCACGTTCCTCTACACCGAAGCGAGCGCGTAGTGCAGGAACATCCAGCAGATCGAGGACCTCGCTCACGGGGAAACGGCTGTCGGGCAGCTTGAGCAGATGCTCGATAGCAATCAGTAGCGGATCACGACCGCGCTGGCCTTGATCTGCGAGCGTGAAGGGAATGAAACGCGGATCGTGGCGTTCAAGCTGAGCAAACACCGCACGAATATGGGGTGCGTAGCTGTCGATGTCAGGGACCATCACGATCACATCGCGAGGCCTTAAGTCCGGATCAGCACTAAAGCGTGCAAGCAACTGGTCGTGGAGAATTTCCACTTCGCGCTGGGCGCTGTGGGCGATGTGAAAACGGATCGATTCGTCGTTCGCCGGATCGACGGCCGGCCAGCGCTCCCGAGTCTCGTTCAAGGGACGCAATTCAAGAATGTCGTCCTGCAATTGATTGAGCATGTTCTGTGGCTGGCTGTCGCTGAACAGGTCGATACGACCATCGCGGAATGCCGAGCGATAGCTGTTGGGATCGTCGTAGCTGTCGAGCAGATTGATGTAGTCCCGCCCCTGCTTGCCCCACGCCGCCAGCAGCGGATGCGCATGCTGATGGAGGGTTTGTGGATCGAGCACAACCGGCATTCCGCTCTTGCGAGCCTGACGTTTGTACTGATGCCGCAACAGGTCTTTATCGGCGACGATGTCTGCCCAATGGTGACGACACGGGTTATGTACGCAAAGCAGAACCTGGCTGAACCGGGCCAGTCCCGCAAGTGCTTCCAGGGCTTGAGCAGGCAGTGAAGAAATCCCGAAAACGATCACCCGTGAAGGCAATCCGCTGGGGCCTACGTCGAGGCTGTTGATGCGCTCGATAAACCGTTGATGGACGCCGGCTCGGCTTTGCGCCATGCCTTGTTCACCCACATCCAGCAACAGCGCACGCCACAACTCTGCCTGCCAGCAGTTAGCCGGGGTCAGAGGCTTGGTTTCGCCTCTACCATTTCTTAATTGATGACGACCTTCTGCCCAGTCTTCAAGCCAATCGGCCCGATACACCTGGTATTGGTCAAACAAATCCGCCAGCCGCTCGGCCAACTGATAGCGTTTGCGTAAATCGGTGTCATGGGTAAGGAAGCGCTGCAGCGGTTCGAAGTGCGGTTGATTGATCAACTGTGGAAGCAGTCGCATCAGACGCCAAGTCAAGGGAGCTTTATCGAGCAGGGATTTGACCGGGATTTCGTCACGCCCAAGCACCATGCGATAGAGCTGCCACATGAAGCTACCCGGCAACTGCACGTCGATGGCTGCGGCGATTCCGCACCCGCCCATGTCGTCATCTTCGGGGTCTTCCGCCAGTGCCAGCTTCAGCCATTGGGCGATGCCGTTGCTCTGTACCAGAGCAATTTCGTTTTCCAAGGGAGCCAGCGGGTAACGCCGCATCCAGCTGACCACCAGGCTGCGCAACTCGTCCAGGCGGTTGCCGTGAACCACCATAAAACCAGCACTGAGGGACGTCGCGTCCGGCATAAAGGCTTCCTTGGAAAAATACAAAAGCTAGGGCCGAACCTTAGCATTGTCGGGAGACTGTGACAGCCGGGAGCCGTCCGGTATTGCTGTACGAACTTTCCTGCGGACAAAACAAAACCCCTACCTGCATACGCAGATAGGGGTTTCGGAATTTAATCTTGACGATGACCTACTCTCACATGGGGAAACCCCACACTACCATCGGCGATGCATCGTTTCACTGCTGAGTTCGGGATGGGATCAGGTGGTTCCAATGCTCTATGGTCGTCAAGAAATTCGGTAGCCAGGTCGTGGGCCTTTTCAGGTTCACGCTCCAGCGAATGGGTAAGTGATAGTTTGGTGTTTTGTGAGTATCTCGAACTTTCGGTTCGTTTCGTCTTCACACACCGCAATCTGATGCTCTTTCGCTTTTCAGCTCAAAGCCTGCAAATTGCTTGGGTGTTATATGGTCAAGCCTCACGGGCAATTAGTATTGGTTAGCTCAACGCCTCACAGCGCTTACACACCCAACCTATCAACGTCGTAGTCTTCGACGGCCCTTCAGGGGACTCAAGGTCCCAGTGAGATCTCATCTTGAGGCTAGTTTCCCGCTTAGATGCTTTCAGCGGTTATCTATTCCGAACATAGCTACCCGGCAATGCCACTGGCGTGACAACCGGAACACCAGAGGTTCGTCCACTCCGGTCCTCTCGTACTAGGAGCAGCCCCTCTCAAATCTCAAACGTCCACGGCAGATAGGGACCGAACTGTCTCACGACGTTCTAAACCCAGCTCGCGTACCACTTTAAATGGCGAACAGCCATACCCTTGGGACCGGCTTCAGCCCCAGGATGTGATGAGCCGACATCGAGGTGCCAAACACCGCCGTCGATATGAACTCTTGGGCGGTATCAGCCTGTTATCCCCGGAGTACCTTTTATCCGTTGAGCGATGGCCCTTCCATACAGAACCACCGGATCACTAAGACCTACTTTCGTACCTGCTCGACGTGTCTGTCTCGCAGTCAAGCGCGCTTTTGCCTTTATACTCTACGACCGATTTCCGACCGGTCTGAGCGCACCTTCGTACTCCTCCGTTACTCTTTAGGAGGAGACCGCCCCAGTCAAACTACCCACCATACACTGTCCTCGATCCGGATAACGGACCTGAGTTAGAACCTCAAAGTTGCCAGGGTGGTATTTCAAGGTTGGCTCCACGCGAACTGGCGTCCACGCTTCAAAGCCTCCCACCTATCCTACACAAGCAAATTCAAAGTCCAGTGCAAAGCTATAGTAAAGGTTCACGGGGTCTTTCCGTCTAGCCGCGGATACACTGCATCTTCACAGCGATTTCAATTTCACTGAGTCTCGGGTGGAGACAGCGCCGCCATCGTTACGCCATTCGTGCAGGTCGGAACTTACCCGACAAGGAATTTCGCTACCTTAGGACCGTTATAGTTACGGCCGCCGTTTACCGGGGCTTCGATCAAGAGCTTCGCGTTAGCTAACCCCATCAATTAACCTTCCGGCACCGGGCAGGCGTCACACCCTATACGTCCACTTTCGTGTTTGCAGAGTGCTGTGTTTTTAATAAACAGTCGCAGCGGCCTGGTATCTTCGACCGGCATGGGCTTACGCAGTAAATGCTTCACCCTCACCGGCGCACCTTCTCCCGAAGTTACGGTGCCATTTTGCCTAGTTCCTTCACCCGAGTTCTCTCAAGCGCCTTGGTATTCTCTACCCAACCACCTGTGTCGGTTTGGGGTACGGTTCCTGGTTACCTGAAGCTTAGAAGCTTTTCTTGGAAGCATGGCATCAACCACTTCGTCACCCAAAGGGTAACTCGTCATCAGCTCTCGGCCTTAGAATCCCGGATTTACCTAAGATTCCAGCCTACCACCTTAAACTTGGACAACCAACGCCAAGCTGGCCTAGCCTTCTCCGTCCCTCCATCGCAATAACCAGAAGTACAGGAATATTAACCTGTTTTCCATCGACTACGCTTTTCAGCCTCGCCTTAGGGACCGACTAACCCTGCGTCGATTAACGTTGCGCAGGAAACCTTGGTCTTTCGGCGTGGGTGTTTTTCACACCCATTGTCGTTACTCATGTCAGCATTCGCACTTCTGATACCTCCAGCAAGCTTCTCAACTCACCTTCACAGGCTTACAGAACGCTCCTCTACCGCATCACCTAAGTGATACCCGTAGCTTCGGTGTATGGTTTGAGCCCCGTTACATCTTCCGCGCAGGCCGACTCGACTAGTGAGCTATTACGCTTTCTTTAAAGGGTGGCTGCTTCTAAGCCAACCTCCTAGCTGTCTAAGCCTTCCCACATCGTTTCCCACTTAACCATAACTTTGGGACCTTAGCTGACGGTCTGGGTTGTTTCCCTTTTCACGACGGACGTTAGCACCCGCCGTGTGTCTCCCATGCTCGGCACTTGTAGGTATTCGGAGTTTGCATCGGTTTGGTAAGTCGGGATGACCCCCTAGCCGAAACAGTGCTCTACCCCCTACAGTGATACATGAGGCGCTACCTAAATAGCTTTCGAGGAGAACCAGCTATCTCCGAGCTTGATTAGCCTTTCACTCCGATCCACAGGTCATCCGCTAACTTTTCAACGGTAGTCGGTTCGGTCCTCCAGTTAGTGTTACCCAACCTTCAACCTGCCCATGGATAGATCGCCCGGTTTCGGGTCTATTCCCAGCGACTAGACGCCCTATTAAGACTCGCTTTCGCTACGCCTCCCCTATTCGGTTAAGCTCGCCACTGAAAATAAGTCGCTGACCCATTATACAAAAGGTACGCAGTCACCCAACAAAGTGGGCTCCCACTGCTTGTACGCATACGGTTTCAGGATCTATTTCACTCCCCTCTCCGGGGTTCTTTTCGCCTTTCCCTCACGGTACTAGTTCACTATCGGTCAGTCAGTAGTATTTAGCCTTGGAGGATGGTCCCCCCATATTCAGACAAAGTTTCTCGTGCTCCGTCCTACTCGATTTCATGACTAAGAGATTTTCGCGTACAGGGCTATCACCCACTATGGCCGTACTTTCCAGAACGTTCCGCTAATCTCAAAGCCACTTAAGGGCTAGTCCCCGTTCGCTCGCCACTACTAAGGGAATCTCGGTTGATTTCTTTTCCTCAGGGTACTTAGATGTTTCAGTTCCCCTGGTTCGCCTCTTAAGCCTATGTATTCAGCTTAAGATAACCATCTTATGATGGCTGGGTTCCCCCATTCAGACATCTCCGGATCAAAGTCTGTTTGCCGACTCCCCGAAGCTTTTCGCAGGCTACCACGTCTTTCATCGCCTCTGACTGCCAAGGCATCCACCGTATGCGCTTCTTCACTTGACCATATAACCCCAAGCAATCTGGTTATACTGTGAAGACGACATTCGCCGAAAATTCGATAATACTCAATTAAGAGCAACTCACAAATTTTACCTTAGCCTGATTCGTTACCAGTGAAAGTAACGTCCAGTCTATCTTTCTATCACATACCCAAATTTTTAAAGAACGATCTAATCAAAGACTAGAAATCAACATTCACCATCGTCACGATGGAATGCTCATTTCTAAGCTCTCAACAACAGAAGCAGTTAGTGGTGGAGCCAAACGGGATCGAACCGTTGACCTCCTGCGTGCAAGGCAGGCGCTCTCCCAGCTGAGCTATGGCCCCGTATTTCTACAGGCGTTTCCCACACAAAATTGGTGGGTCTGGGCAGATTCGAACTGCCGACCTCACCCTTATCAGGGGTGCGCTCTAACCAACTGAGCTACAGACCCAATTTCGGGCTGCTTCTAAAATCGTCTTCTTCAATGAATCAAGCAATTCGTGTGGGAACTTATGGAGCAGCTGATGTCGTCGATTAAGGAGGTGATCCAGCCGCAGGTTCCCCTACGGCTACCTTGTTACGACTTCACCCCAGTCATGAATCACACCGTGGTAACCGTCCTCCCGAAGGTTAGACTAGCTACTTCTGGTGCAACCCACTCCCATGGTGTGACGGGCGGTGTGTACAAGGCCCGGGAACGTATTCACCGCGACATTCTGATTCGCGATTACTAGCGATTCCGACTTCACGCAGTCGAGTTGCAGACTGCGATCCGGACTACGATCGGTTTTCTGGGATTAGCTCCACCTCGCGGCTTGGCAACCCTCTGTACCGACCATTGTAGCACGTGTGTAGCCCAGGCCGTAAGGGCCATGATGACTTGACGTCATCCCCACCTTCCTCCGGTTTGTCACCGGCAGTCTCCTTAGAGTGCCCACCATGACGTGCTGGTAACTAAGGACAAGGGTTGCGCTCGTTACGGGACTTAACCCAACATCTCACGACACGAGCTGACGACAGCCATGCAGCACCTGTCTCAATGTTCCCGAAGGCACTCCGCTATCTCTAGCAGATTCATTGGATGTCAAGGCCTGGTAAGGTTCTTCGCGTTGCTTCGAATTAAACCACATGCTCCACCGCTTGTGCGGGCCCCCGTCAATTCATTTGAGTTTTAACCTTGCGGCCGTACTCCCCAGGCGGTCAACTTAATGCGTTAGCTGCGCCACTAAGAGCTCAAGGCTCCCAACGGCTAGTTGACATCGTTTACGGCGTGGACTACCAGGGTATCTAATCCTGTTTGCTCCCCACGCTTTCGCACCTCAGTGTCAGTATCAGTCCAGGTGGTCGCCTTCGCCACTGGTGTTCCTTCCTATATCTACGCATTTCACCGCTACACAGGAAATTCCACCACCCTCTACCATACTCTAGCTCGACAGTTTTGAATGCAGTTCCCAGGTTGAGCCCGGGGATTTCACATCCAACTTAACGAACCACCTACGCGCGCTTTACGCCCAGTAATTCCGATTAACGCTTGCACCCTCTGTATTACCGCGGCTGCTGGCACAGAGTTAGCCGGTGCTTATTCTGTCGGTAACGTCAAAACACTTACGTATTAGGTAAATGCCCTTCCTCCCAACTTAAAGTGCTTTACAATCCGAAGACCTTCTTCACACACGCGGCATGGCTGGATCAGGCTTTCGCCCATTGTCCAATATTCCCCACTGCTGCCTCCCGTAGGAGTCTGGACCGTGTCTCAGTTCCAGTGTGACTGATCATCCTCTCAGACCAGTTACGGATCGTCGCCTTGGTGAGCCATTACCTCACCAACTAGCTAATCCGACCTAGGCTCATCTGATAGCGCAAGGCCCGAAGGTCCCCTGCTTTCTCCCGTAGGACGTATGCGGTATTAGCGTCCGTTTCCGAGCGTTATCCCCCACTACCAGGCAGATTCCTAGGCATTACTCACCCGTCCGCCGCTCGCCACCAGGTACAAGTACCCGTGCTGCCGCTCGACTTGCATGTGTTAGGCCTGCCGCCAGCGTTCAATCTGAGCCATGATCAAACTCTTCAGTTCAAACATCTTTGGGTTTTTAAGAAACCCTAAACTTGGCTCAGCAATCGTTGGTTACATCTTTGATTTCTCGCGGAGTAACTTGTGATGCTGATAATCTTGTTGACTATCAGTCTGACTCCACAAGCACCCACACGAATTGCTTGATTCAGTTGTTAAAGAGCGGTTGGTTAAGATCTTTCGTCTCAACCGAGGCGCGCATTCTACAGCAGCCTCTGTTGCTGTCAAGCGGTTATTTTCAGAAGCTTTCAAAGTTTCCTTTGTAACTTCAACCACTTGCGCTTTCGATCTCTCGTTAGCGGGAGGCGAATTCTACAGCGTTACTCGCTGCTGTCAACACCTCTTTTACACCGCTTTCGACCGAGAAGACCGAACCGTTAGAAGAGCCAAACAACCCCGCTCTTTCAACTCCTTCTGCGCTTCGATGACCTGAAGCAACTCGCTGTCGAAAACTGCGTAACTCATTGTTTACCAAGGAGTTTTCCGTTTCGACTGCGGCGGAAGTGGGGCGAATTATAGACGTCCAGAATCTGCCGTCAACACCTATTTTCACAATTCTGCCATATAGGTCAAAAAAGCCCCTGACACGCAAAGGCCGGCCCCAAGGGGCCGGCCTTCTTCCCTTCTACTTACAAGCTAGGGAATGCGAACTGCGAAGCTTCATGGCTCGCCCGTTGTGGCCAGCGCTGGGTAATGGCCTTGCGACGGGTGTAGAAACGCACGCCATCCGGACCATACGCATGAAGGTCGCCGAACAGCGAGCGCTTCCAGCCACCAAAGCTGTGATAAGCCACCGGGACCGGCAGCGGTACGTTGACGCCGACCATGCCGACTTCGATCTCATCGCAAAACAACCGCGCCGCTTCCCCATCACGGGTAAATATGCAGGTGCCGTTGCCATATTCGTGATCGTTGATCAGTTGCATTGCTTCTTCCAGGCTGTTGACCCGAACGACGCACAACACTGGACCGAAGATCTCTTCTTTATAGATGCGCATCTCTGGCGTGACGTTATCGAACAGGCAGCCACCCAGGAAGAAACCGTCCTCATGACCGGCTACGCTCAGACCACGACCATCCACCACCAAGGTCGCACCAGAAGAAACGCCGTCTTCTATATAGCCACTGACTTTGTCGCGAGCCTGGCCGGAAACCAGCGGCCCCATGTCCAGCCCACAGGTCGTACCGGCACCGATTTTCAGCGCTTTGATTTGCGGTACCAGTTTGGCCACCAGCGCATCCGCCACCTGGTCACCGACGCAAACGGCCACCGAAATCGCCATGCAACGCTCACCGCAAGAACCGTAGGCCGCGCCCATCAGCGCGCTGACCGCGTTATCCAGATCCGCATCCGGCATCAGTACCGCATGGTTCTTCGCGCCACCCAGTGCCTGAACGCGCTTGCCGCGCTTGGTGCCTTCGGCGTAGATGTATTCGGCAATCGGCGTCGAACCAACAAAGCTCAACGCTTTGACTTCCGGCGCTTCGATCAGCGCATCCACTGCAGCCTTATCGCCGTGCACTACGCTAAGCACGCCTTTTGGTAGACCGGCATCCAACAACAATTGAGCAATCAACAGTGTCGAACTTGGGTCACGCTCGGACGGCTTGAGGATGAAGCAGTTGCCGCAGACGATCGCCAGTGGATACATCCACAGCGGCACCATGGCCGGGAAGTTGAACGGAGTGATACCGGCCACCACGCCCAACGGCTGGAAGTCCGACCAGGCATCAATGTTCGGGCCCACGTTACGACTGTATTCGCCCTTGAGGATTTCCGGCGCTGCGCAAGCGAACTCGACGTTCTCGATGCCGCGCTTCAACTCACCCGCCGCATCTTCCAGCGTCTTGCCGTGTTCTTCGCTGATCAATTGAGCGATACGCGCTTCATTCTGTTCCAGCAGTTGCTTGAAGCGGAACATCACCTGAGCACGCTTGGCCGGTGGAGTGTTACGCCAGGCCGGGAACGCAGCCTTGGCCGAGTCGATGGCTTTTTGAATAGTTTCGCGGCTGGCCAATGGCAGCTTGTGGATCGCCTGGCCGGTAGACGGGTTGAACACGTCAGCGGTGCGACCGTCTTCGGTCACCCGTTCTCCATTGATCAAATGCGGGATAAGGCTCATGCGGGGCTCCTGAAAAGTTGTCCACAGGCGCCCTTCAAAGGGGCGCCTCTATATAGAAGGGAAAAATCAGTCGATCTTGTTTAGCACTTCGCCAACCGCGTCGAACAGACGATCAAGGTCTTGCGGCTTGCTGTTGAAGGTTGGGCCGAACTGCAGGGTGTCGCCGCCGAAGCGCACGTAGAACCCGGCTTTCCACAGCGCCATACCGGCTTCGAACGGACGCACGATGGCGTCGCCGTCACGAGGCGCGATCTGGATTGCACCGGCCAAACCGTAGTTGCGGATGTCGATGATATTTTTCGAACCCTTCAGACCGTGCAGCGCATTTTCGAAATGCGGTGCGACTTCGGCCACGCTCTGTACCAGGTTTTCCTTTTGCAGCAGGTCGAGTGCTGCCAGGCCAGCGGCACACGCCACCGGGTGCGCGGAATAGGTGTAGCCGTGCGGGAATTCCACCGCGTACTCCGGCGTCGCCTGGTTCATGAAGGTCTGGTAGATCTCGGAGCTGGCAATCACTGCGCCCATCGGAATCGCGCCGTTAGTGACTTGCTTGGCGATGCACATCAGGTCCGGGGTCACGCCGAAGCTGTCGGCGCCGAACATCGAACCGGTACGGCCGAAACCGGTGATCACTTCGTCGAACACCAGCAGTATGTTGTGCTGATCGCAGATCTCGCGCAGACGCTTGAGGTAACCCTGTGGCGGAACCAGGACGCCAGCGGAACCGGCCATTGGCTCGACAAACACTGCCGCGATGTTCGAAGCGTCATGCAGCTCAATCAATTTGAGCAGTTCATCCGCCAGGGCGATACCACCCTCTTTCGGCATGCCACGGGAATAGGCATTGCTCGCCAGCAAGGTGTGCGGCAGGTGATCGACGTCCATCATCGCCTGACCGAACATTTTGCGGTTGCCGTTCACGCCACCGAGGCTGGTGCCGGCGATGTTCACGCCGTGATAACCACGGGCACGGCCAATCATTTTAGTCTTCGTGGCCTGACCTTTCAGACGCCAGTAAGCACGAACCATCTTCACCGCTGTGTCAGCGCACTCGGAACCCGAGTCAGTGAAGAACACGTGATTCAGATTGCCCGGGGTCAGGTCGGTGATTTTCTCAGCCAGTTGAAACGACAGCGGATGGCCGTACTGGAAGCCTGGCGAATAATCGAGAGTGCCCAACTGCTTGGCGACCGCTTCCTGAATTTCCTTGCGGGTATGCCCGGCACCGCAGGTCCACAGACCGGACAACGAGTCATACACTTTGCGGCCCTTGTCATCTATCAGCCAACTGCCTTCAGCCGCCACGATCAGTCGCGGATCGCGCTGGAAATTACGGTTGGCGGTGTAGGGCATCCAGTGAGCATCGAGCTTGAGCTGGCTGGCCAGGGAATTCGGGGCGTTTTCAGGCACGGTCATGGGCAAAACCTCGCAGGGCAATAAGCGGCGTGGAGATGAAAAGCGTTCTTGCAGCTAAATTGCCACGGGGATAAAGTCGGTGAAATCCAACTCTTCTAACGTTCAGTCAGGCCACCACTAAACTATGAGCAGCCGTCGCCCCGATCCACTGGCGCAAGTCAGTGACTTTGATATCCGCCTGTTAAGGATATTTCGCAGCGTCGTGGAATGCGGTGGTTTCTCTGCGGCGGAATCGGTGCTGGGGATCGGCCGCTCGGCCATCAGCCAGCAGATGAGCGATCTGGAGCAGCGACTCGGTCTGCGTTTATGCCAACGCGGTCGCGCCGGTTTTTCCCTGACAGAAGAAGGGCGCGAGGTTTACCAATCAGCGCTGCAGCTCTTGAGTGCACTGGAAAGTTTCCGCACCGAGGTCAACAGTCTGCACCAACATTTGCGCGGCGAATTGACCATCGGCCTGACCGACAATCTGGTCACCCTCCCCCACATGCGCATCACCCACGCCTTGGCGCAATTGAAGGAGCGCGGTCCGGACGTGCAGATTCAGATCCGCATGATCGCGCCCAACGAAGTCGAACAAGGCGTGCTCGACGGTCGATTGCATGTCGGCGTGGTGCCACAGGCCAGTGCGTTGTCGGGGCTGGAATATCAGCCGCTCTATAGCGAACGCTCGCTACTGTATTGCGCGGTCGGCCACCCACTGTTTTATGTCGACGACAAGCAACTGGATGACGAACGCCTCAATAGCCAGGACGCCATCGCGCCGACCTTCCGTTTGCCAGCGGAAATCCAGGCCCATTACCAAGCGCTAAATTGCACCGCCAGTGCCTCGGACCGTGAAGGCATGGCGTTCCTGATCCTGACCGGGCGCTACATCGGTTACCTGCCGGACCACTACGCCAGTCTCTGGGTGCAGCAAGGCCGATTGCGTGCGCTGAAACCAAAAGTGCGGTTCTATGACCTGAGCCTCGCATCGGTCACTCGCAAGGGCCGTCGCCCGCATTTGGTGCTGGAAAGCTTTTTGGAGAGCCTGGCGGCGACGCGCTAGAAAACCTGGGCTTTTATTGCCTCAGGACTTGTCTGATGCCTGTGGGTGCGCTATCAACGCACAGGATGCACCCACCCCACTTGTTCGGAAGTGCCTATGACCTTTGAAGTTCCCGCTCACGGCGGCAAAGCTGCCAGCCGCATTCGTCAGAAGAACGAAGAGACCATCATCAAAGCCGCCGAAGACGAGTTCGCCCGTCACGGGTTCAAAGGCACCAGCATGAACACCATCGCCCTGAATGCCGGGTTGCCCAAGGCGAATCTGCATTACTACTTCACCAACAAACTCGGTTTGTACGTGGCGGTGTTGAGCAACATCCTCCAATTGTGGGACAGCACCTTCAACACCCTGACCGCTGAAGATGATCCCGGCGAAGCGCTGACGCGTTATATCCGCGCCAAGATGGAGTTCTCCCGTCGTCAGCCGCAAGCCTCGCGGATCTTCGCCATGGAAGTCATCAGCGGTGGAGAGTGCCTGACCGAGTATTTCAATCAGGATTATCGCGCCTGGTTCCAGGGCCGGGCCGCCGTGTTCCAGGCGTGGATCGATGCCGGCAAAATGGACCCCGTAGACCCGGTGAACCTGATTTTCCTTTTGTGGGGCAGCACTCAGCACTACGCCGATTTCGCCACACAGATATGCCGTGTCAGCGGGCGCACCAAGCTGACCAAGCAAGACATGGAAGACGCCGGCAACAACCTGATCCGCATCATTCTCAAGGGCTGCGGCCTGACGCCAACGATCTAAGACACTTATGCCTTTTACCCTCAGCGGTTTTTGCGAATACCGCGAAGAGATTCGCAAAAGCCGCTTCATCACCTTCGCCGCGCCGATTGCCAGCCCCGCTGAAGCCCAGGCGTTCATCGAACAGCACAGCGATTTGAATGCCTCGCACAATTGCTGGGCCTGGAAGCTTGGCGACCACTACCGCAGCACTGACGATGGCGAGCCTGGCGGCACCGCTGGCCGGCCGATTCTGGCGGCAATCGAAGCGCAGGATTGCGATCAGGTCGCGGTGCTGGTGATTCGTTGGTATGGCGGCATTCAACTCGGCACCGGAGGCCTCGCTCGGGCGTATGGCGGCGGCGCCAACAAGTGCCTGCAAGCTGCGACGAAGGTTGAGTTGATCAGTCGGGTCCCGGTGTGTTGTGCCTGTGCATTTGGTGAGTTGCCGCTGGTGAAGCTTCGGGTGGCGGAACTGGGTGGATTGGTTGTGGAAGAAACGTTCACGGCCAACGGCGTAGAACTGCAATTGGCGATCGGCGAAAGCCAGATCGATACCCTGCAAACGCAGCTGGCGGATCTGAGTCGCGGGCGCATTTTGTTGCAGCACTAATCGCACCAATAACGTTCGTAGCGCTTTCGTCGAACCTCTGCATTTGCCCACATCTACTGTGTACCCGGCTGTGGATAACCTGAGCACATCCGGCTGTAACCCTTCTGTCATGCGGCTTTGCGGGCTTTGCTTACTTTTCGTTCAATTCGCCAACAAAAAAGCTAAATCCACCCAAAAACAATCAGTTAGCTTGGTTTATCACCTTTAGAAGAAAGCCACACAGTGCTTATGCCCGAGCTTTGGGCTTGCGCACAAATACTGTGGAGCAACCTGTGGATAACCCGTTCATGACTGTCGCGGCCCCATGTCCGGTATGGCTTGCCGTCAGCTGCTCGTTTTTTGACCAAACACCCTGAGCAAAACCGGAGCCTGATCAACGGCTTTGCCCTCAAGTGGTGCCTGGTTCGGGATCGACATAGGCGAGGCGACTTCTTCAAAGCCTTCACCTGTAACGCTTTTGAGCTTTCCTGACTCAATGACCAGGAAATTGCTTTATCCACAGGCATCACTTCAATCGACACGAGCCTGTCATGCCCGATCTGGCGCCGATCCCCGATCAAACACCTCGCTTGCAACTGCGCAGAATCAGCAAGCGCTACCCCGGTTGCCTGGCCAACGATGCCATCGACCTGAACATTGCACCGGGCGAAATACACGCCCTGCTCGGCGAAAACGGCGCGGTCAAAAGTACGCTGATGAAGATCATCTACGGCGTCACCCATGCAGATTCCGGCGAGATGATCTGGCAAGGCCAGCGCGTGACTATGCGCAACCCTGCTCAGGCTCGCGGGCTGGGAATCGGCATGGCGTTCCAGCATTTCTCGCTGTTCGAAACACTGAGCGTGGCGCAGAACATTGCACTGGCCATGGGCGCGGCGGCCGGCACACCGATACAGCTTGAGCCAAAGATTCGTGAAGTCTCCCAACGCTACGGCATGGCGCTGGAACCGGAGCGACTTGCCCACAGCCTGTCGATCGGCGAACGGCGAACGGCGAACGGCAAAGGGTGGAAATCATTCGTTGCCTGATGCAAGACATCCGACTGCTGATTCTCGATGAGCCGACCTCAGTGCTGACCCCGCAGGAAGCCGACCAATTGTTCGTCACCCTGCGCCGACTGGCCGCCGAGGGCTGCCAACTGGCGCGGTTGATGGTCGGTGAAGCGGCCGGGTTGATTGCCGATTATCCGAAGGTGATCGGCGGTGATGCCTTCTTGAGTGTGCGCGGATTGTCCTGGCACAACCCGGACCCATTCGGTTGCTCGCTGAAGGACATCGACCTCGAAGTACGCGGCGGCGAAATCGTCGGCATCGCCGGGGTGGCCGGCAATGGTCAGGATGAGTTGCTTGCTGCTCAGCGGTGAAGAACGCCTCCACGGCAATGACGACAAAAGGATCAGTTTCGGCGGACAACCCGTTGCACATTTACGACCGGATGCACGGCGCAAACTCGGTCTGGCATTTGTACCCGCCGAGCGTCTGGGCCACGGTGCAGTGCCGGAACTCAGCCTGGCGGACAACGCCCTGCTCACCGCCTTTCAACAAGGGCTGGTCAGCCACGGACTGATCCAGCGCAACAAGGTCGAAGCGCTGGCCGAAGAAATCATCCGTCGTTTCGGGGTGAAGACGCCCGACACCCAGACAGCCGCCCGCAGCCTGTCCGGCGGCAACTTGCAGAAATTCATCCTCGGCCGCGAAATCCTTCAGCAACCCAAACTGCTGGTGGCCGCGCACCCGACCTGGGCCGTGGACGTCGGCGCTGCCGCGACCATTCACCGGTCGCTGATTGCCTTGCGCGACGCCGGCGCGGCGATCCTGGTGATCTCCGAAGACCTCGACGAACTGTTCCAGATCAGCGACCGGCTCGGTGCCTTGTGCAGCGCGGCTGGATGGCCGGCCAGTTCGACGCCTCTCAATCACCTGCACCCACAACGGTTTAACGGAGTTTCACATGCTGCTTTCTCTGGAACCCCGTGGCCAGCAATCGCGCCTGATGTTGTGGTGCTCGCCGTTGTTGGCGGCTGTCCTGACGTTGGGCTGTGGTTCGCTGCTGTTTATCGCATTGGGTCATGACCCGTTGCTGACCTTGCACACGTTGCTCATCGCACCGATCAGCGACCTGTGTGGCGTCTCCGAACTGCTGGTCAAAGCGCTGCCGATTCTGCTCTGCGCGTTGGGGCTGGCGGTGGCTTATCAGGCGCGAATCTGGAACATCGGCGCCGAAGGTCAGTTGCTGCTCGGCGCGCTGGCCGGCAGTGCACTGGCCGTGAACATCATCGGCCTGCAAAGTCGCTGGGCGCTGGTGCTGATCCTGCTCATCGGCACCCTGGCCGGCGCCGCGTGGACCGGGCTGACGGCGTGGCTGCGCACGCGCTTCAATGCCAATGAAACCCTCATCAGCATCATGCTCAATTACATCGCCCTGAACCTGCTGCTGTTCTGCGTGCATGGGCCGTTGAAGGATCCCGCAGGATTCAATTTCCCCGAGTCGGCCATGTTCGGCGATGCCAGCCGTTTGCCGTTGTTGGTGGAGGACGGTCGGGTTCACGCGGGCGTGTATTTCGCCTTGCTCGCGTTAGTGGCGGTGTGGGTGTTGCTGGCGATGCTTGCCGGGATGCTGTTGTCGTCTCTGTTTGCGCTGGTGGCGCTGGTGGTTTGGGTGATTGTGAAAAGCCGCGTCGGGCTGATCATTCAGGCAGTCGGGGAAAACCCGGATGCCGCCAGTGCCATGGGCTTGCCGGGCTTGGGCGTGCGCACGTTGGCGGTGCTGTTTGGCGGGGCGATGGCGGGATTGGCCGGGGCTTATTTGTCGCTGGCCTACACGCCGATGTCGGAGAACCTGAGCGCCAGGCGTGGCTGGATTGCCTTGGCACTGGTGGTGTTTGCCAGTTGGCGGGTGTGGCGGCTGGGGGCGTATCTGTTCGGACTCGCCAGCATCCTGCATTTGGTGGCGCAGGGGTTGGGGCTGGCGATTCCGTCGAGTCTGTTGGCGATGCTGCCGTACGTCGCGACCATTGTGGTGTTGGTGCTGCTGTCCCGGGATGCGCTGCGAACGCGGTTGTATGCGCCGATGTCATTGGGGCAACCGTGGCAGGCCGGGCATTAGCGGTCGCCTGCACTGACCTCTTCGCGGGCAAGTCGGACCGACGCACCGCTCGCTCCTACGGGTTTTGCGCCGCTCTTGTAGGAGCGAGGCTTGCCCGCGAAGGCGTCCGAACAGGCAACACCTGAACCACACCCCACATCAATTCAAAAAACAAGAAAATGACCAACAACGAACTGGCACCGTGGATCAGGGCATAGAGCTGCCAAGCAGCGAACAGAAACCTACCGACTGCGTCATACCGACCAAACACCTGCTGCGGATCCCGAATCCGCAGCACCGCCCACACGCAGACAATCGATCCCAACAGATTGGCCATCAGCATGTGCATCGGCTCAAACGGCGGCAGCCCACCAGGCAAATTGAAAGCCTGACTCACACTCACCAACACCCCATGCAACGCCGCAAAACTCCACGGCGTGGTAAACGCCGCCATCACGATCAAGTCATACCAGGCGCTACCGCGCACCAACCGGCGATATTGCGTTGAAGTCCACATCCGTCTTGCTCCAGAAAATCAGGGAGCAACAAGGCTAAAGCCTGGAGTATGCTCCAGGGTCAAGCCCTCTCGAGACGTCATGATGCGCATCGGTGAATTAGCCCAGGCCAGCGCCGTCAGCCGCGACACGCTGCGCTTCTACGAGCAGCGCGGGTTGATCGCGGCGCAACGCAGCGCCAACGGTTATCGCGACTATCCGGCGGACATGGTGCAACTGGTGCTGTACATCAAGACCGCCCAGCGGTTGGGATTTACGCTCGGCGAGATCGGCAACAGCGTCGCCGCGCTATGGCAGTCACCCGATCCGGACAGCGCCGTCACGCAATTGCTGCAAGACAAACTCAAACTGATCGAAACCCGAATGGACGAACTCGGCGCGCTGCGTCACGAGTTGCAACAACGGCTCGGGCAACGTTGTCCATTAAATCCGTGATTCTCATTTATCAAGGAAGCCACTCATGTCCAAGGCAAAAACCGCACTCATCATCGGCGCCTCCCGGGGCTTGGGCCTCGGCCTGGTGAAAACTCTGTTGGGCGACGGCTGGCAAGTCACCGCCACCGTGCGCAACCCGCAGAACGCCGAAGCCTTGCAGGCCTTGGGCAAGGTGCGGATCGAAAAACTCGACATGGACGATCAGCAGGCCGTCATCGCCCTGAGCCAGCAGCTCAAGAGCGAAGTGTTTGACCTGCTGTTCGTGAATGCCGGGGTCAAGGGGCCAGACGTTCAAACACCGGGGGGCGCGACCCTGACCGAAGTCGGCCAACTGTTCTTCACCAATGCCGTGGCACCGATTAACTTGGCCCAGCGCTTCGTCGGGCAGATCCGCCCGGACAGCGGTGTGCTGGCGTTCATGAGTTCGGTGCTGGGCAGCGTGACCATGCCGGATGCGCCGGAGCTGGCGCTGTACAAGGCGAGTAAAGCGGCGCTGAATTCCATGACCAACAGCTTCGTCACTCAACTGGGCGAGCAGAAACTCACCGTGTTGTCGTTGCATCCGGGTTGGGTGAAGACCGACATGGGCGGTGAAGGTGCGGACATTGATGTGGACACCAGCACGCGTGGGTTGGTCGATCAGGTGAATGCGTACACCGGCAAGGGCGGGCATTATTTTGTGAACTACAGAGGCGAAACCATTCCCTGGTAATCACCGTCGCTCCCACAGGGATTTGTGTTGTCCTGTCGGGCCGGGCTTGCCTGCGATGCTTTTTTGATTGAGACTTCGCACCTCGTCCCCGCGACGACCCTGGATCAGCAGACAGGGCAACACTGAGCTGGCAACCCTGAACCCAACTTTCAGAGGAGCCGGCCAACATGCCTGCGACCCGTACCTGGTTAAAAAATCCCCTCGCCATCTTCACTGCCAATGACCTCGATGCCCGTGGCGGCCTGGTGCTGCAAGACGGTTTGATCGTCGAAGTGCTCGGCGCTGGCCAGCAACCTTCTGCGCCCTGTGGACACGTATTCGATGCCCGCGAGCATGTGATCCTGCCGGGACTGATCAACACCCATCACCACTTCTATCAAACCCTGACCCGCGCCTGGGCGCCGGTGGTCAATCAGCCGTTGTTCCCGTGGCTGAAAACCCTCTACCCGGTCTGGGCACGCCTCACGCCTGAAAAACTCGCCCTCGCCAGCAAAGTCGCGTTGGCCGAGTTGCTGCTGTCCGGCTGCACCACCGCGGCCGATCATCACTACCTGTTTCCGCTAGGCCTGGAAAATGCGATCGATGTACAAGTCGAGAGCGTTCGCGAACTGGGCATGCGCGCCATGCTGACTCGCGGTTCCATGAGCCTTGGCGAAAAGGACGGCGGCCTACCCCCGCAACAGACCGTGCAACAAGGCGAGGTGATTCTCGACGACAGCCAACGCTTGATCGCCGAGTATCACGAGCGTGGCGATGGCGCGCAAATCCAGATCGCCCTGGCCCCCTGCTCACCGTTCTCGGTGACCCCGGAAATCATGTCCGCCAGCGCCGAACTGGCGAACAAACTCGACGTGCGCCTGCACACCCATCTGGCCGAAACCCTCGACGAAGAAGACTTCTGCCTGCAACGTTTCGGGCTGCGCACCGTGGATTACCTGGACAGCGTCGGCTGGCTCGGCCCGCGCACCTGGCTGGCTCACGGCATCCATTTCAACCCGGATGAAATCGCTCGCCTCGGCGCCGCCGGTACCGGCATTTGCCATTGCCCGAGTTCGAACATGCGCCTGGCTTCAGGCATTTGCCCGACCTTGGACCTTACGGCTGCGGGTGCGCTGCTGGGCCTGGGCGTAGACGGTTCGGCGTCCAACGATGCGTCGAACATGATGCTGGAAACCCGTCAGGCGCTTTACCTTCAGCGACTGCGTTATGGCGCCGAGAGGATCACTCCGGAGTTGGTGCTGGGCTGGGCGACCAAGGGTTCGGCGAGCTTGCTCGGGCGTACCGACATCGGCGAATTGGCGGTGGGCAAGCAGGCGGATCTGGCGCTGTTCAAGCTGGATGAGCTGCGCTTCTCCGGCAGTCATGATCCGGTGTCGGCGTTGCTGCTGTGCGGCGCGGATCGGGCGGATCGGGTGATGGTCGGTGGCAAATGGCGGGTGATTGATGGGCAGGTTGAAGGGCTGGATCTGAAAGGCTTGATTGCGGATCACAGCCAGGCGGCTCGGCAGCTAATCGCCGGCGTTTGATAGGACGCCTTCGCGGGCAAGCCTCGCTCCTACAGGTACGGTGTCATTCTCATGACTGATGAAAAACCTGTAGGAGCGAGGCTTGCCCGCGAAGCTTTTAAAGGCCCAACAGCGACAACATGATGAATGTCGCAAACAACACAAAATGGGTCATGCCTTCGATGGCATTGGTTTCGCCATCGTTGAGGTTGATCGCGCTGACGATCAGGGTGAGGAAGATCATCACGGTCTGCACCGGGGTCATCGCCATCTGAAACGGCTGGCCGGTGTAGAGCGCCATCGCTTCCATCACCGGCACCGTCAGGATCACCGTCGACAGTGACGCGCCCATGGCGATGTTGACCACCGACTGCATGCGGTTGGCCAATGCCGCCCGCAACGCCGTCAGAATTTCCGGCGCCGCCGAGATTGCCGCCACCAGAATCGCGGTGATCACTGGCGGTGCGCCCGTACCTTCCAGGCCCAGATCAAGGGTCTTGGACATCACCTCGGCCAATGCGCCGATGACCACCACGCCAAACACCAATGTCCCAATACTCAGCCCCAGATTGATGGGCTCAGGTTCTTCCTCCGGGATTTTCTTGCGACGCTTTTCCGGGTAGCTGTAGCTGAAGAAATAACTGTGCGGCCCGACCTGCATGCGCAGGAACAGGGTGTAGAGCACGATCATCGCGCCGATGGTGAACGCCGAATAAATCTTCCAGTTGGCCTCGGGAATAAACTCCGGCACCACCATGGAAACGCCCATGGCGGTGAGGATCATCACGCTGTAACTGCGCGCCGAGTCGTCGTTGTAGGACTGTTCGCCGTACTTGATCCCGCCCATCAATGCGGCCAGGCCGAGGATGCCGTTGATGTCGAGCATCACCGCCGAATAAATCGTGTCGCGCACCAGGGTCGGTGAGGCCTCGTTGCTCATCATGATCGCCAGAATCACCACTTCCACCAGCACCGCAGCCAGCGTCAGGATCATCGTGCCGTAGGGGTCGCCGACTTTTTCCGCGAGCAGCTCGGCGTGATGGGCGACGCGCATGGAGGCCGCGACGATGAATGCGATCAGCACCAGGCCGGCGGTCAACGCAATGGGCTGGCCGCTGTGCAGCATCCAGTGTTCCATCGGGTAAGCGATGAATGCGGCAATCAGGGCCAGCAGCAAAAACTTTTCTTGCTTGAGGAGTGTGAGCATTGCGGGCCTTTTTGCCGTGTGAAGCGAAATCAGTGTGATGAGCTACTGACTGCGGGGCGGCGCTAACGTTTCGTTACACCTTAGCGCACCAGTGGATGGCGGCCGTGTCAGGTGATGCACTTTTATTGGCCTTGCGGGCCTCATCGCGGGCAAGCCCGCTCCCACATTGGATCGTGGTCTCCTGTGAGAGATTCTATGTTGCAGGGGAACCCTGCGGTCTTAAATTCGGCTGCATCACCCTGCTGTATCAGGATGCCGCCGGCGGCCTGCAAGTGCGAAACGTAAAAGGCGACTGGATCGACGCGCCACCCATCGACGGCACGTTCGTGGTCAACCTTGGCGACATCGGTGTGATGAACCGGCTGGCCAGGTTTTGCTAATTGTTTCCACGAGCATCTGTAGAATGCTCGCCATCTGCACCTGATGAGAAAAGACTATGTACGACTGGCTGAACGCCCTGCCCAAGGCAGAACTGCACCTGCACCTTGAGGGTTCGCTGGAGCCTGAACTGCTGTTCGCCCTGGCCGAACGCAACAAGATTGCCCTGCCGTGGAGCGACGTCGAAACCCTGCGCAAGGCCTACGCCTTCAACAACCTGCAAGAGTTTCTCAACCTGTATTACCAGGGTGCCGATGTGTTGCGCACCTCTCAGGATTTCTACGACCTGACCTGGGCCTACCTGTTGCGTTGCAAGGCGCAGAACGTGATTCACACCGAACCGTTCTTCGATCCGCAGACCCACACCGACCGTGGCATCCCGTTCGAAGTGGTGCTCAACGGCATCGCCGCCGCACTGAGAGATGGTGAGCAGCAACTGGGCATCACCAGCGGTTTGATTCTCAGCTTCCTGCGCCACTTGAGCGAAGAAGAAGCCGAGAGAACCCTCGACCAGGCGCTACCGTTCCGTGATGCGTTTGTCGCCGTCGGCTTGGACAGTTCGGAAATGGGTCACCCGCCGAGCAAGTTCCAGCGCGTGTTCGATCGTGCCCGTCACGAAGGCTTTCTGACCGTCGCCCACGCGGGAGAGGAAGGCCCGCCCGAGTACATCTGGGAAGCCCTCGACCTGCTGAAAATCCAGCGCATCGACCATGGCGTGCGCGCCATCGAAGACGAGCGATTGATGCAGCGGATTATCGACGAGCAAATCCCGTTGACCGTGTGCCCGTTGTCGAACACCAAACTCTGCGTGTTCGATCACATGTCTCAGCACAACATTCTCGACATGCTGGAGCGTGGTGTGAAAGTGACCGTGAACTCGGATGACCCGGCGTACTTCGGCGGTTATGTCACCGAGAACTTCCACGCGCTCTACACCGATTTGGGCATGACTCAGGATCAGGCCAAGCGTCTGGCCCAGAACAGCCTGGATGCGCGGCTGGTGAAACCCTAGTTACTGATCGATGGGGGTTACGGCTGGATGCGACCTGTTCGCAGCTCTGAACGACGCCCGAAGCTTCGGACGTCGATCTCGATGCGTCTATTACGCCATTTCCAGCTCGGCTTCCTTGGCGAACCGATGGATTTCACTCTGCCCCGCGGCGGTGATCTGCAAGGCTCGCGAATCGTTGGGCAGGCTCAACCAACCGGACTGCATGAACAATTGCAGCAACGCCGCCCCCAGTGATCCGCCCATGTGTGGGCGTCTTTCGCTCCAGTCTGGACAAGCGCAAGCGACACTGCTGTTGCGATGGGCCAGCGCCTGGATGAACACACCACGCGTCGCCAATTGCGTGGCGCCCTTGTGAGTGATCATGACTCGCTGATCGAACTGTTCGATCCAGCCTGAATCCAGCAGACGCTGATAAAGATCGGCGGCAAGGGTGCCGCCCAGATGGTCGTCGCAAAGCCTGGCGCGCAGTAATGACGAAGGCGCCACCTGAGGTTTGCCGATGGGGGCCGTTCGCTTGAAAACGTCCGGGATTTCCCGAGGCGTGCTGGCCAGGGTGGCGCTGGCCAGTGCCTCTATCGCGGCACCCACTTCAGGGGCGGCAATACGGAAGAACCGCTTGCGGCCGCGGATTTCGACTTTCAACAGACCTCCGGCGGACAAACGCCCCAGATGTGCACTGGCCGAAGACGGTGACAGGCCGGCCAACAAGGCCAGCTCTTCGGTTTGCCGCGCCGAGCCGTCCATCAAGGCCCACATCATTGCGCTGCGCTTTGGGTCAGCCAGCAACGTGGCGATCTGGCTGATGCAAGGTGCATGTTCCATGTATTCACTCCCTGTTGAATCGTTTCGTCTACTGCTCAGAGACATCTTGACCAGTAATGTGTCGTCGGCCAAGGCGTGGAAACCGCCATAAACCGGGCAAAGCCGACCAATCGCACAGGCCATTGCTTCGCAGGTTTCGCAAAGCCTCGGCGAATGACCCTGGGGCCTGGCTGACTCGGACGTGGACTCGCCATTGCGAGATCGACGGTGCGTACATGAGGCGAGCGCTAGTATAGGCGGGTTAACCGCCGGTTCCTGCCCTTGGGAAACCATTGGTGGTGATAGTTCCTGAGTGAAATTTCGCTATTTGCCTGCGACTAATGATCGGGGCCCGATAACGTCGGAAATTGGCTACTCAACCGGGCGCATCGGCTGGCGAGCATTTCCCGCAAAAGGTTCACCGGCTTACTCAATTGTGCGCGATGGGCGCACAGCAAATTCAGCGGTGCGCGCTCACAGGTCCATCCCACGCGCCGCCGCTGACAGACTGCCCAGGTCCGCCGCCCGGACAAACAACTGAAAGTCATCGAAACGCAGCATTTTTCAGCCTCGATTATCAAAAAAATATTGAAAGAGACTGCTCTTTTAGCGGGTTTTATCTTTAAGAGAAATAGCCAATCATCCGTCCCATCCAATTCATCCCATTCCCGGAGTCGAACATGTCCCAGCCTTTTACCGCTATCGCCACCCTCATCGCCAAAGCCGGCCAGCAAGACGCCCTCGAACAGCACCTGCGGGCGCTCCTGGAACCGACCCGCGCCGAGGCCGGTTGCGGTCAATACGACTTGCACCAGGACCTCGCCAATCCTCACGCCTTCTACATGATCGAACACTGGAGCAGCGACGAAGCCCTGCAAGCTCACGACGCCAGCGCGCATATCCAGAACTTCCGCGCCAAGGCCGGCGACTTTCTCGAACACTTCGACCTCAAGCGCCTGCGTTCCATCGTCTGATCTCTGCCTTCTTTATTACTGTTCAGGAGCCCCAATGAAAGCCATTGTCTACTACGCCTCCTTGCCCATCAGCGATTCAAACTCGCTGCAAGACATCGAACTGCCAGAGCCGGTCGCCGGCCCGCGCGACCTGTTGGTGGAAGTCAAAGCCATCTCGGTCAACCCGGTCGACACCAAAGTGCGCCAGAACGTCCAGCCCGAAGGCGGCGCGGCGAAAGTGCTGGGCTGGGACG
This sequence comes from Pseudomonas sp. MDT1-16, assembly GCF_054898115.1. NCBI lineage: Bacteria > Pseudomonadati > Pseudomonadota > Gammaproteobacteria > Pseudomonadales > Pseudomonadaceae > Pseudomonas > Pseudomonas sp. MDT1-16. The sequence goes on along the minus strand of NZ_CM142717.1, from coordinate 1,003,324 downwards.
TGGCCGGGGTGGTCAAGGCCGTCGGTAATGAAGTAACGCTGTTCAAGGCGGGCGACAAAGTCTTCTACGCCGGCTCCATCGCCCGCGCTGGCGGCAACAGCGAACTGCACGTGGTAGACGAGCGGATCGTCGGCCATATGCCGAAAACCCTCGGTTTCGCCGAAGCCGCCGCGTTGCCGCTGACCGCTATCACCGCGTGGGAATTACTCTTCGAGCGTCTGCAAGTGTGTGAAGATAAAACCGACCAAGGCCAGAGCCTTTTGATCGTTGGTGCCGCGGGCGGTGTGGGGTCGATCCTCACGCAATTGGCCAGCCAGCTCACCGGGTTGAAAGTCATCGGCACGGCTTCTCGCCCGCAAACCCAGAGCTGGGTTCGTGAGTTGGGTGCCGACCTGGTGATCGATCACAGCCAGCCGTTGAGCGAAGAACTCAAACGCGCCGGCATCGATCACGTGACCCACGTCGCCAGCCTGACCCAGACCGATCACCACCTGGATCAGTTGGTCGAGGCACTGGCGCCGCAAGGCAAACTGGCACTGATCGATGATCCGAAGGCGCTGGACGTGAGCAAGCTCAAGCGCAAGAGCCTGTCATTGCACTGGGAGTTCATGTACACCCGCTCGCTGTTCGAAACTGCAGACATGATCGAGCAGCACAAACTGCTCAACCGCGTTGCGCAGCTGATCGACGCCGGGACGCTGAAAACCACAGTCGGCGAGCACTTCGGGAGCATCAATGCGGCGAACCTGCGTCGTGCCCATGAACTGCTGGAAAGCGGTAAGTCCAAGGGCAAGATCGTGCTTGAAGGGTTCTAAAACGAGACAGCACCGGTGTCGGCCAAGGGTGGACGACACCGTCAGTCAGAAGATTGACCGTTGTCACAATTGCGATCGTATTCGGGTCTACAATCGTGAACTCTGCGGTGCAATCTTTTATGTGACATCTTTTACGAGAGGAGAGATCAGCAATGAAGATCCTGATAAAAGAATTGGCAAAATCCCAGTGGCAGGTCCGTCTGGACCAACACGCCGTGACATTCCGCAGCGAAGCCGAAGCTCGCGCCTTCACCCGCACCCTTGAAGCGCGACTACAAGCACCTCATCAAATTAATGAACACCAGCAGCGCGCTGCTGGCTAAGTTCGCCCTCAGACCTGGGCGTGTGCCAGTGCCAGTGCCCGGGCATTTTGCAAACGTCGGGTGAGCGTCGCCACGCTCACCACCAGAATTGCGCAAAGGCTGATGACCATGGCCATCGGCATGGCGCTGCCATCGTGTAAAACACCCACCAGCGCTGCTGCCCCGGCGGCGACGCTGAATTGCAGGCATCCGAGCATCGCCGACGCACTGCCGGCGCGAGCGCCCTGTCCGCTCATGGCGCAAGCCGAGGCGTTGGGGAGGATGCAACCGAGGCTGGCAATGCAGATAAATAGCGGAATTAGCAACGGCCATAACTGCACGGTGTGCAACGAACTGACGGCCAGCAGCGCCAGACCCGCGCCGAGGTAGATCCACACGGTGCGCGCCAGCAGAAACGCCGGGCCACGCTTGGCCAGCAGTCGCGCATTCACCTGCGCCACCAGAATGAATCCCGCCGCATTGGTACCGAACAGCCAGCCGAAATGCTCGGCGGGTACGCCATAAAGCTTGATGAAGACGAACGGTGAACCGGCGATGTAGGCGAACATCCCGGCGATGGCGATGCCACCGGTCAAGGCGTGGCCAAGGAACAACGGATCCGACAACAGTCGACCGTACTGACGCAACGCGCCGGACAACGGTTGACGCGGCACATGGGCCGGCAGACTTTCCGGCAGCCCGAGCGCCACGGTCAACCCTGCCAGCGCACTGAAACCGGTTAACACGAGAAAAATCGACTGCCAACCCGTGGTGTTGACCAACAGCCCACCGAGCATTGGCGCAAGAATCGGCGCCAGGCCCATCACCAGCATCAACTGCGAAAATACCTTCGCCGAACCCACCGCATCGCATTTATCGCTGACCACCGCTCGCGCGATTACCATCCCCGCGCACCCACCCAGCGCCTGAATGAAACGTGCGCCAATCAGCCATTCGAGATTCGGCGCATAGGCACACGCCAGGGAGGCTGCGGTGAACAGGCCGACGCCGGTCAGCAAGGGAATGCGTCGCCCGAAGCGATCCGCCACCGGGCCGTAAGCCAGCTGACCGATGGACAAGCCCAGGAAATACGCCGCCAGGGTCAGCTGAACGTGTTTTTCATCGGTGCCGAAGGCGAGCGCCATCGCCGGGAAGGCCGGCAGATAGAAATCGATTGCCAGCGGACCGAAGGCGCTCAAGGTGCCAAGAATCAAAATGGTACGGAAGTTCATCAGGCATCCAGTTGGACAGGGGTCGGCAGCCCCACAGTCTAGCCGCGCATGGACGCCTTGAACACTCCGTTAGGTTGCTAACTAATAAAACCCCTCAAGCAACTGATACCTGTGGGAGCGAGCTTGCTCGCGGTGGTGCGGTGGAACATTCAACATCTCAGTGACTGTTCTACCGCTATCGCGAGCAAGCTCGGCTCCTACAAAAATCGCTTCAGGAGACTTTCGCCTCGTAGCCTTCTTCGGTGATCACCGCGATCACTTGATCCGTTGTCAATGCACTGTCGACGCCAACTTCTTTCGCCGCCAGATCGATAAGCACGCTGGCCCCAGGATCCTTGGCTTGCAGCGCCTGAGTGATGGCTTTGATGCAGTGATCGCAGGACATGCCTTGAACGGTGAACACTTGCATGGGATGACTCCTTGAGTGAGGTTGCGTGCAGTCTCGAGCTTGCCACCATGGCAAGGTCAAGTTCTGAAGTGAGCTGCCGGGCTGGCAATCGGCGTCGCGCTCGGCCAAGCTGCGTCCATCAATGACTCGACATCAGGAGATTCAGCCATGCGCTGGTCAGCTCTCAGCCTGTTTGGCTTTCTCAGTCTTTTCGCCGTCGCGCCCTCGGTCAATGCGGCCGGGGAGGATTACGGCGTGCTGATCATTTCCCGCGAGCGCCTGGAAGTCTCGACCAACTGCGAAATCGGCGTGTATCTCCAGGATCAATTGTCGGCGCGGTTATTCCAGGAACAAAGCACCTCGTTCAACCTGCCGCCAGGCGATGTGTCCCTGCGCCTGAAAGTGCTGCCGGGTCAGGCGCCGGGGTGCAACCCGGGCATGCTGGCTCCCGGTTCGCAGATCATCACGCTCAAGGCCGGTGACGTGCTGAAGTTCCGGATTGCGATGACGCAGGAAGGGATGTACCTCAAGCCCACAGCCCTCGATTACTGATTCCTTTCCGCTGATCGTTCCCACGCTCTGCGTGGGAATGCAGCCCGGGACGCTCCGCGTCCCAAGAGCGGACGCAGAGCGTCCATTGAGGCATTCCCACGCGGAGCGTGGGAACGATCAATTGTTGATTGGCGCTTGACCTTGCCCGTATGGCAAGGTTGATCCTGTAGTCATCTTCTACTGGGAGCGTGACCGATGTCCGAATCCACCACTTTCGATCTGCCGATTGCCGGCATGACCTGCGCCAGTTGCGCCGGGCGTGTCGAGCGTGCCTTGAGCAAAGTCATCGGCGCCTCTGCCGTCAGCGTCAACCTGGCCACCGAACAGGCCCGGGTTCAAGCGCCCAGTGACAGCCTGCCGGCGTTGATGGATGCGGTGCAGCAGGCCGGTTACAGCGTGCCGCAGCAGAGCCTGGAACTGAGCATCGACGGCATGACCTGCGCCTCCTGCGTCGGCCGGGTCGAACGAGCGCTGGCCAAGGTGCCAGGGGTCAAGAGCGTCAGCGTCAACCTGGCCAACGAACGCGCACACCTTGAGCTGCTCGGTCAGATCGATGCACAAACCTTGATCGCTGCCGTGATCAAGGCTGGCTACAGCGCCAGTGTCTGGGAAGTTGAACACCCACAAACCGACCATCAGCAACAACGCCTGCACCGCGAGCGCTGGGCCTTGATCATGGCGATCGCCCTCGCCTCGCCGTTGGTGCTGCCGATGCTGCTGCAACCGTTCGATGTGCATTGGATGCTTCCTGCCTGGGTGCAATTCGCATTGGCCACGCCGGTGCAATTCATCTTCGGTGCGCGGTTTTATGTGGCCGCCTGGAAAGCGGTGCGCGCCGGTACCGGCAACATGGATTTGCTGGTCGCGTTGGGCACCAGCGCCGGTTATGGCTTGAGTCTCTATGAATGGGCCACCGCCGCCGGGCGCATGCCGCACCTTTATTTCGAAGCCTCGGCGGTGGTGATTGCCTTGGTGCTGCTGGGCAAGTACCTGGAAAGCCGCGCCAAACGCCAGACTGCCAGTGCCATCCGCGCCCTCGAAGCCTTGCGCCCGGAACGGGCGATTCAGGTTGTCGATGGTCGCGAGCAGGACGTCGCCATCAGCGCCTTGCGGCTCAATGATCTGGTGATGGTCAAACCCGGTGAACGCTTCCCGGTGGACGGCGAAGTGGTCGAAGGCCAGAGCCACGCCGACGAAGCGCTGATCAGCGGCGAAAGCCTGCCGGTGCCCAAACATCCCGGCGACAAGGTCACTGGCGGTGCGATCAATGGCGAAGGCCGGTTGCTCGTTCGCACCCTGGCCTTGGGCGCGGAAACCGTGCTGGCGCGCATCATTCGTCTGGTCGAAGACGCCCAGGCTGCAAAAGCGCCGATCCAGAAACTGGTGGATAAAGTCAGTCAGGTGTTTGTCCCTACGGTTCTGCTCATTGCGTTAGCAACCTTGATCGGTTGGTGGTTGTACGGCGCACCGATGGAAACGGCGCTGATCAATGCCGTGGCGGTATTGGTGATCGCTTGCCCGTGCGCCCTGGGGTTGGCCACGCCAACGGCAATCATGGCCGGCACCGGTGTGGCGGCGCGCTACGGGATTCTGATCAAGGACGCCGAAGCGCTGGAGCGCGCCCATGAAGTCAGCGCGGTGGTCTTCGACAAGACTGGCACGCTGACTTCGGGTACTCCGCGCATCGCTCATTTGAGCGCAATCAACAGTGACGAAGCGGCGTTGCTGAAAATGGCCGGTGCCCTGCAACGCGGCAGTGAACATCCGCTGGCCAAGGCGGTTCTGGACGCTTGCGCCGAACGCAGCTTGACGGTGGCCGATGTCACCGACAGCCAGTCCCTGACCGGCCGTGGCATCGCGGGCACGCTCGACGGTCGTCGATTGGCGCTGGGCAATCGTCGTCTGTTGGAAGAGAGCGGCTTGAGCGCAGGTGAATGGGCTGACTGCGCCACCGCGTGGGAAACCGAAGGCCGGACCCTGTCCTGGCTGATCGAGCAAAGTCCCGAACGACGTGTGCTGGGCCTCTTCGCTTTCGGTGACACGCTCAAACCCGGCGCGCTACAAGCCGTGCAACAACTTAGCGCACGGAACATCAGCAGCCACCTGCTGACCGGCGACAATCGCGGCAGTGCCAAAGTGGTTGCCGAGGCGCTGGGCATCAAGGATGTCCACGCCGAAGTGCTGCCAGCCGACAAAGCGGCCACCGTCGCCACACTTAAGAAAACCGGCGTGGTAGCGATGGTCGGCGACGGCATCAACGACGCACCGGCCTTGGCCGCCGCAGACATCGGCATCGCCATGGGCGGTGGTACCGACGTTGCGATGCACGCGGCCGGGATCACCCTGATGCGCGGCGACCCACGGTTGGTGCCGGCGGCGCTGGAGATCAGTCGCAAGACCTACGCGAAAATTCGTCAGAACCTGTTCTGGGCCTTCGTCTACAACCTGATCGGTATTCCGCTGGCAGCGTTCGGCTTTCTCAACCCGGTGCTGGCCGGTGCGGCCATGGCGTTGTCGAGCGTCAGCGTGGTGAGCAATGCGTTACTGTTGAAAACCTGGAAACCCAAGGATCTGGAGGACACTCAATGAACATCGGCCAAGCGGCCCGCCAGAGCGGCCTGAGCGCGAAGATGATTCGTTATTACGAATCCATCGGCTTGCTCAAAGCCGCCCATCGTACCGACAGCGGTTACCGGGTATACGGCGACGACGACCTGCATACCCTGGCGTTCATCAAGCGTTCCCGGGACCTGGGGTTCTCACTGGAAGAAGTCGGCAAACTGCTGACCCTCTGGCAGGACCGCCAAAGAGCCAGCGCCGACGTGAAGGCGCTGGCCCGTCAGCACATCGAAGCGCTGGACCAGAAAATCCGCGAACTCGGCCAACTGCGCGACACCTTGCAGGACCTGGTCGAACACTGCCACGGTGATCACCGTCCCGACTGCCCGATCCTCAAGAACCTGGAGTCGGGCTGTTGCGCCCAACCCGTACGCCCCTGATTGCCAGCCCCTTCACCACCCACAAAGTGGTGAGGGGAATCCCGTGGAACAACAGCACCACGGCACCCGGCGTCCACCACGAATAGAACGGCGCCGCGACCAGCATGCCAACGCCGAACCCGGTCATTTGCAGCAGGGTCAGGAAGCTGAAGATCGGCAGGCGCAGGCTGTCCGGTTCACGCTGCAGACGCGACATCAGGCCGACTTCCGAGAAACCGTCGCCGATGCCCGCCGGCAGCGAGAACAGCAGCAGCCCGTAAAGGGTCTGCTGCTGAAACATCAGGATAAAGCCGCAGGACATCAGCAACACACCCAAGAAAAATCGTCGCTCGAGGTTCACGTTGTCCGAGCCTTTCAGCCGACTGGCGATGCGCGCACCGATGAGTTTTCCGCTGGCCCAGACCGCCAGCATCAGACCCAGCGTGGCGCTGGCCGACTCGGGCGTCAGCAGTTTGGAAATGATCGGAAAACCCACGTTGTGCGCAGCACTGCCAAGGGTGTCGGCCATGGCCACCGCGAGCATCGCCGCCACCACCGGTGTGCTGCGCAGGCCCTGGAGCAGGGCCGACCATCCGCCCCGTTCGTGGGAGGGTTCGGCGCTGGGCGCAGGTTGTGAAAAGCGCAGCGGCAAGATGAACAACGCGGCCAGCAGATAAGTGACCACGTTCAATGCAAACACCGTTTCAAAGCCGAATGCCGCCACTAAAAGCCCCGACACCAGACTTCCACCGACCATTGCTGCCGAGGAGGCCGAAGTGATCCAGGCGTTGGTCTTGAGCAGGTGTTCGTTTTCGATCAAGTGTGGCAACTGGCTGTTGAGGCCGATGGCGAACATCGAATTACCGAATCCCAGACCGAACGCAATTAACGGTAAAAGCAGTACGTGTTGGGCGACCGGCAGCACCAGGAGCAGGCCCAGCAGCCCGGCGCGCAACAGGTCGAAGGCAATCAGCGGCAGGCGCCCGACCCAGTGGCGATAGAAAGCGGTGCCGATCAGGCTGGCGAAAATCCCTCCACCCACACGACTGGCGAGAAAGATCCCGACGCTCATGGCGCTGTTGCTGAGCAGGTAGACGTAGGTGGCCAGGGCAACCATGTTGAGGAAGGCGCCGAAGTCAGAGATCAGACGGGCGGTGATGATCAGTTGGGCGTTGCGGGTGGAGTTCACAATCAATCCTTGAGTGTGGGAGGGTTCCTGCAAGGGTTACGCGTTCGACAAAAAACCCGGCCGAAGCCGGGTTTCTCATCAACCAATCACTGCATCCAAGGCGGAGGCGGCTCTTCGGTTTTGCCCGGTGGTGCATCATCTGCCGCACGCACCGCTTGCTTGCGCTCTTCATCCAGGCGTGCCGCTTCGATCTCGCGCATGATCCCGCCAACGTCGGCCAACTCTTCCGGCTCGTCGAACTCGCCGGTCAAGACGCTGGCCGGGTGCAAGGTGCCGGCTTCGAACAACGCCCACATTTCCTTGGCGTACTTGGTCTTTTTCAACTCCGGCGCAAACCGCCCGAAGTACGACGCCATGTTGCCAACATCCCGCTCCAGCATGCTGAACGCGTGGTTGTTGCCCGCCGCGTCCACCGCTTGCGGCAGGTCGATGATCACCGGGCCAGTCGGGGTCAGCAGAACGTTGAACTCCGACAGGTCGCCGTGCACCAGACCGGTGCACAACATCAGCACGATCTGCGAAATCAGGAACGCGTGGTATTCGCGCGCCTGATCCGGTTCCAGCACCACGTCGTTCAAACGCGGCGCGGCATCACCGTACTCGTCGGCCACCAGTTCCATCAGCAGCACGCCTTCAAGGAAGTCGTAAGGCTGAGGGACCCGAACGCCAGCACCGGCCAGACGGAACAGCGCCGCCACTTCGGCATTCTGCCAGGCGTCTTCGGTTTCTTTCTTGCCGAACTTGGAGCCCTTGGCCATCGCTCGAGCCTGACGGCTGTTGCGCACCTTGCGGCCTTCCTGATACTCGGCCGCCTGACGGAAACTGCGTTTATTCGCCTCCTTGTAGACCTTCGCGCAACGTAACTCGTTGCCGCAGCGCACCACATAAACAGCTGCTTCTTTACCACTCATGAGTGGGCGCAGCACCTCGTCGACCAGACCGTCCTCGATCAGGGGTTCAATGCGTTTTGGAGTCTTCATCAGCTTTTATTGGGGGTCCTTTATTACCAAACACGCGAAAGTCATTCGTTATACGGCAATCCACTCATTCCGGGGAGGGGTTGCCGACCTATGAACGTTCCCATCGACATCAAGAAGCACACAATGTGCCGGATTAATCAGGCAAACCCGACCCTCGTCATCGGCCGCCTCAGATCATAGCTGAACCAGCGTCACGTGTTGCGGTAGGGCTTGGAGGGTTTTTGCGACAGAAGTTGACACCTCGATTCATACCCTCCGTAGGATTTTTCTTAATAGGCCTCAATTTCCGCCTCCATCTGCCGAAGTCATCAATGACAAAGTGATTTGTCCGACAATCGTTCTGCCAATAATCCGCGAGTCATCTGCACTGCGTGGGCCAACAAGAAAAATCTGGAGCGCGGATGAACATCAAACAGAAGTTGACCTGGGCGTTTGCAATCATCGCCTGCTTGCCGGTGGTGCTGGTCGCTACCCTCGTTGTGATGAACTTGCGCAGTGATGCCAAGGACAATTTCGTCGACGGCAGTGGTCGCGAAATTCGTCAGGTCAGCAACGCCATGCAACTGTTCTTTGACGGCATCAGCCAGAACGTGGATTACCTGGCGACCCAACCGCTGATCAAGAACTCCGACGACAGCCTCAAGACCTACATGAGCGCCAACGCCGAGAGCATTCCCCAAGGCGAGATGGACAAAAAGGTCTTCGGCCTCCTTCAGGACCTGGGTAACAGCCATCCGTCGTACGCCTATGCCATTCTCGGCACCGCGGCGGGCGGATATGTGTCCTGGCCGGACGATGCGAAGCTGAGCAATTACGACCCGCGTCAGCGCCCGTGGTACAAGGCTGCCCAGGCCAAACCGGGCAAGCCGTTCCGTACTGAGGCCTACTACTGGGCTCAGGATGACGCGACCTACGTCAGTACCGTGCGCACCGTCGACAACAAATTGGGTACCCATGGCGGCGTGGTCAGCATCGACGTGACGCTCAAGCAGCTCACCGAAATCGTCAAACAGATCAAGCTCGGTGAAACCGGCTACCTGATGCTTTTGGAAAACACTGGTACCGTGCTGGTCGATCCGAAGCAACCGGAACACAACTTTAAAGCGCTGAGCAGCCTCGGCGACGGCTACGCGCAACTGGCCAAGGCCGGCAAAGGGCTGGTGGAAGTCGAGTTGAACGGCGAACGCTACATGGCCAACGTCTGGCCGTCGGAGCAACTGGGCTGGACCTTTATCGGCCTTATCAAGCAAACCGACGTGATGAGTTCGGCCACTCAACTGACCTGGTTGATTGCGATCATCGCCGCCGTGCTGGCCGTGTTCTTCGCCATCGTCGGCGCCAGTTTCGCCAGCCTCATCGTGCGGCCGATCCGCAGCGTGGCCAGCGGTCTGGAAGGCATCGCCCAAGGTGAAGGCGACCTGACCAAGAACCTGCAAATCCGTGGCAGTGACGAAACCGCTCAACTGGCCAACTGGTTCAACCAGTTTTTGGCAGCGATTCGCAACCTGATTCAGAGCATTGGCGGCGCCGCGAACAAGATCCTCGCCACCTCCAAGAGTTCGACCCAGGTCTCCAGCGACATGGCTGAAGCGGCCGGGCGTCAGCGTGAAGCGGTGGACATGGTCTCCACGGCGTTCCACGAAATGGTCGCCACCGCCAACGAAGTCGCGCGCTCTTGCAGCCAGGCTGCGGAATCGGCCGACAGCGGCCAGCGCCAAGCGCGCGAAGGTCAGCAGCAGATTGATGCGGCAGTGACCAGCGTTGATCGCTTGAGCCAGGAAATCGAACAGTCGGCCCAGTCGATGCAACAGCTTGAGCGCGACAGCAACGACATTCAGTCAATCCTCGGGACCATTCGCTCGATTGCCGAACAGACCAACCTGCTGGCGCTGAATGCGGCCATCGAAGCGGCACGGGCCGGTGAACAGGGTCGTGGTTTTGCGGTGGTCGCCGATGAAGTTCGGGCACTGGCCAAACGCACCGCCGATTCCACGGCAGAAATCGACGGTTTGCTGGGCAACCTCGCCAAGCGCACCAGTCAGGTGACTCAGCAAATGCACGCCAGCCTGGAAGTGTCCCAGCAATCGGTGACGCGGATCGGTGAAGCACGCAGCAGCTTCGGGCTGATTCGCGAATCGGTCGACGTGATCCGCGATATGAACACCCAGATCGCTACCGCCGCGGAAGAACAGCACCAAGTGGCTGAAGACATCAACCGGCACATCAGCCAGATTCATGGTGATGCGCAGTTGGTGGCGGAGCTGGCGAACTCGGCGCGGGTGGATTCGCAGAGTTTGGCGGGGTTGTCGAATGAGTTGGATGGGTTGGTTCGGCGGTTCAGAACCTGATTCAGAACTCCGGGCCGCGCGCGGCCAATCGCGAGCAGGCTCGCGAAGAGGCCGTCACTGCTTGAATAACTCTCCCGGGGTGAACCCAAACAGGCTTTTGAACGCCGCAATAAACGCCGAAGTCGAGTCATACCCGCAAGACAGCGCGGCATTGGTCACGCTGTCCCTCTCCTCCAGCAAACTCAACGACGACAGCAATCGCATTCGCTGGCGCCACCCTCGAAAGCTCAACCCGGTTTCACGTTGAAAGAGCCGCATCAAGGTTTTCTCCGAGGTGCCCAACCGCTCGGCCCACTCCTGCAAGGTCACGTTCCGCTCCGGACTTTCAATCAGCTCATTGCACAACCCCAGCAAGCGTTCATGGCGCGGCAACGGAAGCGAGAAGCCGACTTCCGGCAGATGCGCCAACTGATCCAGCAACACGCCGACCAGCCGCGATTCCTGGCTGTCGCCCTGTGGATAATCAACCGGCAGCAAACAAAAACGCTTGATCAGCTCCCGGGCCAAAGGCGTCACTTCCAGCACCCGGCAGCGCCCGTCTGCCCACTCACAATCCTCGCGGCGTACATAGAGGCTGCGCATTTCGGCGCGCATCGAGGTCACCACCTGGTGTTCGAGATCCGCCGGAATCCAGATCCCCCACTGCGGCGGCGCAAAGAAACTGCCTTCGGCGGTGTGCACGCCGAGAACGCCGCTGATCGCGTAGGAAAACTGCACCCAATCGTGTCGATGAGGCGGCGTCCATGAACCGGCGCTGAGGCTTTCCGCACGGGCATAGAGCGGACGCGGCAACGCCGTCAGCGTCGGAATCGTCCGTTCAAGGGAAAGTTGTCCGTTAGTCGGCATTGATTGGCCTTATGTCGCAAGACGGCTGATGAGGCCGACGTTAGGCTAAGTCACCAATTCTTACAAATGTATTCGGTGCCGGTTATGCATACCTTTAAACACCTCAAACGCGTGGTCACCGACTGGTTCTTGTGCGGCATGTTGATCGCCACGCTGCTGTCGTATTTCTTCCCGACCTTCGGCGCTACCGGTGGCGGAATGCACGCTGAATACGTGATCAATATCGGTGTGTTCCTGGTGTTCTTCCTGCACGGGGTCAACCTGTCCAGCGAGCAGATCACTCACGGTCTGAAAAACTGGAAGCTGCACATGATGGTTCAGGGGTTCACCTTCGCCGTGTTTCCGCTGATCTGGCTGCTCAGTGACACGCTGTTGGGCTCGCACATTCCATCGCTGCTCATGCTCGGTTTCTTGTACCTCTGCGCCCTGCCCTCGACCATCTCCTCGTCCGTGGCCCTGACCGGCAGCGCGGGCGGCAACGTACCGGCGGCCATTCTCAATGCGAGCCTGTCCAGCGTGCTGGGGATTTTTCTGACGCCGTTGCTGGTGAGTTTCGTGGTCGGCAGCGGCGCTGGCGGCATCGATCTGGGCGCAACCCTGCTCGACCTCTGCGCCCTGTTGCTGTTGCCACTGGTGCTTGGTCAATTGCTGCGGCCGTTCTTCGGCAAGTTCTTCGCCCGCCACAAACGCTACACCAACATTGCCGACAAGCTGGTGATTCTGTTGTTGGTCTACGCGGCGTTCTGCAATTCGATGGTCTCGGGGATGTGGCAGCAACAGGGCAACAGCGTGATTCTCAGCGCGCTGATCGGCAGCGCGATCCTGCTGGCGATCATCCTGTGGATGACCACCCGCACCGCTCGCGCGTTGAAATTCAGCCCGGCCGATGAAATCGCAGCAGTGTTTTGCGCCAGCAAAAAATCCCTGGCCGCCGGTGCGCCAATGGCGGCGCTGATCTTCGGCGCCGACCCGGGCCTTGGGCTGATCCTGCTGCCGATCATGATCTATCACCCGTTGCAGCTGATCGTCTGCTCGGTCATGGCCGAGCGCTACGCCAACCGCAACCGGCAGCTGACGGCGCAACAAAACGCTGCGATCCTCAGCGCTCAATAATCGCCGTCACGCCTTGGCCACCGGCGGCGCAGATCGAGATCAACCCTCGGCCCTGCCCCGCTGCATCCAGCAACTTCGCCAGGCTAGCGACAATGCGTGCGCCGGTAGCGGCAAACGGATGCCCGGCAGCCAGTGAACTGCCTTTGACGTTGAGGCGGCTGCGGTCGATGGAACCCAGCGGCGCATCGAGGCTGAGACGGGTTTTGCAATAGTCCGGATCCTCCCAGGCCTTCAGCGTGCAGAGCACCTGCGCGGCGAAGGCCTCGTGGATTTCGTAGTAATCGAAGTCCTGCAAGGTCAAGCCATTGCGCGCCAGCAAACGCGGCACCGCATACACCGGTGCCATCAACAGCCCTTCGGCACCGTTGACGAAATCCACCGCCGCCGCCTCGCCATCGCGCAAATACGCGAGGATCGGTAGGCCACGCTCCTTGGCCCATTCTTCACTGCCCAGCAGCACCAGCGAGGCGCCATCAGTGAGCGGCGTCGAGTTGCCCGCCGTCAAAGTGCCTTTGGCGCTTTTTTCGAACGCGGGTTTGAGTGAGGCGAGTTTTTCCAGGGTCAGGTCCGGGCGCAGGTTGTTGTCGCGGGTCAGGTTGAGGAACGGCGTCATCAAATCGTTGTGCCAGCCTTCGGTGTAGGACGCGGCCATTTTCTGGTGACTTTCCAACGCCAGTTGGTCCTGTTCGGCGCGCGGAATGTTCCAGGTCTGGGCCATCAACTCGCAGTGCTCGCCCATGGACAGGCCGGTGCGCTGTTCGCTGATACTTGGCAGTTCCGGGATCAGATGACGGGGGCGCAGTTGCAGGAAAGTTTTCAGTTTGTCAGCGGTGGTCTTGGCGCTATTGGCTTGCAGAAGGATTTTGCGCAGGCCTTCATTGACGCCAATTGGCGCGTCGGAGGTAGTGTCGACGCCGCCGGCAATACCGCACTCGATCTGGCCTAGGGCAATCTTGTTCGCGACCAGCAAAGCCGCTTCAAGACCCGTGCCGCAGGCCTGCTGGACGTCATAAGCCGGGGTAGCGGGTGACAACCGCGAGCCGAGCACGCACTCGCGTGTCAGGTTCATGTCCCGCGGCAGCTTGAGGACGGCACCGGTGACCACTTCGCCCATGCGCAAACCGTGCAGGTTGTAGCGTTCGATCAAGCCTTCGAGCGCGGCGGTGAGCATCGCCTGGTTACTGGCGGTGGCGTACGCCCCGTTGGAACGGGCGAAGGGAATACGGTTACCACCAATAATCGCAACGCGGCGCAGCTGAGTCATGAAAAGCTCCCTATTCTGTGAAGGCTATAACCCACAAGCGTAGGCCTTATCTCGTGGATCGAACGACTAAACGCCATTCGTGGTCCACACTTTGAATCCCAGCTGCTGGAGCGCGTTCCATGTCTGACCGCTATATCGACTTCGCCAATTCATCCATCGGCCATCGTTTGGTCGGGGCCCTGGGTCTGCCGTCACCGGTACGGCTGGAGCGCTGGCAAGCTGGCCGGCTGCGCCCTGTTGAAGGGGCGCTGTTGATAGGCGGTGGCCCGCTGGCGGAACAGGTCAGTGCCTTCGCCAACCGCCTGACCGACGCGATTTTCAGCTACGGCACCGAGCCTTCACTGGCCACCGCGTGGATTCCCGGCCACGGCCCCAAACTCAAAGCCGTGGTGTTCGACGCCAGTGACCTGGTGCAGACCGATCAACTCAAACAGCTGCGCGAGTTCTTCCAGCCGTTGATTAAAAACCTCGATCACAGCGCGCACCTGGTGATTCTGGGGCGCGCGCCGCAGACCTTGAGCGATCCGTTCGCCGCCAGCGCCCAGCGTGCGGTGGAAGGCTTCAGCCGGTCGCTGGCCAAGGAACTGCGCAACGGCGGCACCTTGCAGTTGATTTATGTCGGGGAAGGTGCGGAGGATCAACTGGAAGGCCCACTAAGGTTTTTCCTCTCGCCCAAAAGTGCGTTCGTTTCCGGGCAAGTGATTCGCTTGAACGCCTGCGACACGCCAGTGACGGACTGGACTCGTCCACTGTCCGGCCGCAAGGCGCTGGTGACGGGGGCAGCACGTGGCATCGGCGCCTCCATCGCCGAAACGCTGGCCCGCGACGGCGCCGACGTGATCCTGCTCGACGTGCCACCGGCCAAAACCGACCTCGAAGCCCTCGCCGCACGCCTCGGCGGGCGCAGCATTACCCTGGACATTTGCGCCGCAGACGCCGCCGCGCAGTTGATCGAGCAACTGCCCGACGGCATCGACATCGTGGTGCACAACGCCGGCATCACGCGGGATAAAACCCTGGCCAACATGACCCCGGAATTCTGGGACGCGGTGCTGGCGGTCAACCTCAATGCGCCGCAAGTGCTGACCAAAGCACTGCTCGACAATGGCACCCTGCATGACAACGGCCGGGTGATCCTGCTGGCGTCCATCAGCGGCATCGCCGGCAATCGCGGGCAAACCAATTACGCAGCGAGCAAGGCCGGGCTGATCGGTCTGGCTCAAGCCTGGGCGCCGCTGCTGAATGAACGCGGCATCAGCATCAACGCAGTAGCGCCGGGGTTCATCGAAACCCAAATGACGGCGCACGTGCCGTTTGCCTTACGTGAAGCCGGGCGACGCATGAGTTCGTTGGGTCAGGGCGGCTCGCCGCAAGACGTTGCCGAAGCGGTGGCGTGGCTGGCTCAACCGGGAACCGGCGCGTTTACCGGGCAAGCGCTGCGAGTGTGCGGGCAAAGTGTTTTGGGGGCTTAGGCATGATCATCGATTGGCACACACTCAACCGCGAACCGAGCCTGCCGGCGTTGTACGTGCGGGCAGCGACGCGACGCAAAGTCACCGGCACCACCCTGCCCGACTCGGGTTTACGCTGTTGGGTCAATGTCGATTCGAAGCGTCTGGCGGCCTATCGCAACGTCTGCGGTTTTGCCGACAACGGCCTGCTGCCGCCCACGTATCCACACCTCCTGGCGTTCGCGTTGCAGATGCAATTGCTGACGGCCAAGGAATTTCCGTTCCCGCTGCTGGGGTTGATTCACCTGAGCAACCGCATTCGCATCTTGCGTCCAATGGGCGGCGTGAATCGCGTGCGGGTCAGCGTGCAGGTGCAAAACCTTCAGCCACATGAAAAGGGTGCGACGTTCGATCTGGTGACGACGCTCGACGATCAGTTGGGGCCGCTGTGGGAAGCGCAAAGCCAGATGTTATGCCGCGGGGTCAAACTCGAAGGCCAGCCCATCGAAGAAGTGTTGGCATCGACGCTGGAGATGTCGCAAGTGGCCCGCTGGAAAGCGCCCTCGGACATTGGCCGGCAGTACGCCAAAGTGTCCGGCGACTACAACCCGATTCACCTGAGTGCCGTCAGCGCCAAACTCTTCGGTTTTCCTGCAGCCATCGCCCATGGGTTGTGGAACAAGGCACGTACGCTGGCGGCGTTAAGCGAGCATCTGCCGGCGGCGAATGTCGAGATTGCGGTGCAGTTCAGGAAACCGGTGCGGTTACCCAGTGAGGTGACATTGCTGGCCAGTGCGGCGGGGGCCAGTGGGGATCTGCGGTTGGTGGGCGCAGGCGATTTGGAGCATATGGTCGGGCATTGGCGGCCTGTTCCCTGATCGCTCGGCAGTGGATGTAGACCCTCAAAAAGTCAGGTCCCAACGAGTCCCGCTTGAGGCTGCGGAAACAGATTATTAAGCGTCTCCAACAACCGCACGTGATAAATCGGCTTGCGAAACAGGTCCAGCACCTGCAACCGCAACATGTCACTGACATCCTCCATATCCGCATGCCCCGACGTCACGATCACCGGCAAATGCTGCCGGGACGTATGTTCACGCAACCGCTTGATCAACGACATGCCACTCTCCTCCGGCATCCGCAGGTCCGTAATCACCAATGCAATATCGGGATTGCGCGTCAGATGATGCAGCGCGAGTTTGACCGAGGTCGCGGTAAAACAAGTGAACCCCTCGCCCTCCAGCAACTCCGCCAGCTCCAACAACGCGTCCTCCTCATCATCGACCAGTAGAAGCTGTTGGCGTGGGAGTGTGGGAGAGTTCATGGGCAACACCTGCAATGGACTAAGCGCTGACGTTAGAAGCCCTTTGCGGGATTGGCAAGTAGCTGACCATTGACAGCAGGCAGGTCAAAGCGCGCCTTGGATAGTGGTAAACATGGTGGTGATAAGCCCGGAGATCGGCGTCACAAACGCCGCTATAGCGATTGCCACCATGCCCGCAATAATGGCGTATTCGATACCCGAAGCACCTTCGGTATCTTTCGCCAGGCCTTTGTAAAAAGCGATTTCGGATTTGATCTTCTGCGCAAGCTTGGAAATGGACATGGCGTTTCTCCTGGACGACGACGGGTGTTGCACGACCGCAACATGATTCGCCTTTGCCAGCATCAGCATTGTCGGCATTCCCCGTACCCACAACTGTAAGAACGAATTATCACTAAAGTATTAGTTGTTTCGTTGACGCCAAAAACTGCACGTTTTCGCCCTGACTACTTACTTTCGTTAGTTATTTTCAGACCAGTAATGGCGTTTCGCTCTAGCTGAGCTACCTTCAAATAGCGAAATAGTTCCATGTTCATAGCTGCCTGATTGCGAAGTTGTCTCGTTGGATGTGACGGGGTCTTAAGCAGCAGGAAAGGGAGAGCCGTCATGAACAGCCGTATCACTCTGGGCCTGGCCGGTTTGTTTTTGGTGGGCGCCATCATTGCCGGTTACTGGGGCCTCACACTCAGCCGTCAACCGGCACCCGAGCCTGTTGTGCAATCCAGCGTTGTCGCGCCCGCGGCCGCGGCCCCGACACCTGCGTCGGTGGAGGACACCACCCGCCAACCCGTGGTGGTACTCCTGCATGACGTGCCGCCGTTCGTGTCGATTACTGCCGCCGACGTTGCCCTGGAAAAACTCCGCACCGCCCCCGCCGGCAGCTTGACCCGCCTCGATCAAGCGATTGGCCGTACGCCCTGGCGCGCCCTCACTGCCGGCAGCTGGCTCAATGATGAAAGCTTCGAAGCCGGCGGCAGACTGGCACGGATGATTCGTCCGGATGAACGCGCCCTCGCCGTCGCGGTGGATGAAGTGATCAATGCCGGTGGGCAATTGACACCGGGGGACTATGTCGATGTGCTGCTGTTTCTGCGCATGGACAACAACAACCTTCAGCCGTCGGCTCAACTGGTGGTGCCGGCCTTGCGGGTACTCGGGGTGGGCGAACAGATGGGGTTGACCAACGACGGTCAACCCGCAAGCCCGGCCCGCAGCAACGAAGAAAAACTCAGGCAGGAACAATCGCGCGCCAGCGCCCGCAACGTCTTGCTTGCCGTCCCCGAACAACTATTGAGTCGCCTGATGTTGGCGGCCCAGGCCGGCGTGTTGCGCCTGGCCGTACGCAGCGCCGATGAGAAACGTCTGGCTCGTTACTGGGCCGGCGAAAGCGATTCATCGGCCAACCTCGCCAGTGCCAACCGCGAGTTGATCCAGTTCAGCCAACTGGCCATGACGCCCCCACCCAAACCTGTCGCCACGAGCGGCGGCACAGCACCGCGCAAATCGAGCGTGGAAGTCATCCGCGGCAATGAAATCACCCAACAAATTCCCTGAGTCGAGCAAGGACGCATCTTTATGCGCAGACGTTCCATGCCCCTATTCCAAGGCCTGCTCTGGGTCTCTTTGCTGGGCGGTCTGCCGCTCGGCGTGACGTTCGCAGCCGTCGGCAACTGCGCCGCGCTGGGTTCGTTGCCTGCGGTGCTGGAAGTCGGTGAAGGGCTGCAACAGGAGGTGCAATCGCCGGTGGCGATCACTCGGGTGGCGGTGGGCGACCCGAAAATCGCCGACGTGCGAGTCAACGGTAATCAGGCGTTTTTACTCACCGGAGTGGCCCCAGGCGCCACCAGCCTGATGGTCTGGACCGCCTGCGCCAGCGCTCCGCGCCAGAGCATGGTGTTCGTTCAGGGCAAGGCCACCGCGGCGATGACCACCACTACACGGTTACCCTCTGATGACCCACTGCTACCGTCGCAAGTACAGACCGACATTCGTTTCGTCGAAGTCAGCCGGACCAAACTGAAAGAGGCCGGCACGTCGATTTTCGGCAAGGGCTCCAACAATTTCCTCTTCGGGGCGCCCGGCACGGTGCCCAATACCGCCGTGACGCCGGGCGTGGTGCCGCTGTTCAACATTGATCCGCGGATCGCGGTGCCCAGCATTCCGTTACTCAACGACAGTTTCAACATTGTCTGGGGCGGTGGCAGCAGTAAATTTCTCGGCATCGTCAATGCGCTGGAAGGCAGCGGCTTTGCCTACACCCTGGCGCGGCCAAGCCTGGTGGCCCTGAGCGGGCAGAGCGCCAGTTTCCTGGCCGGCGGTGAAATCCCGATTCCGGTGCCCAGCGCCAACAGCAACAGTTACTCCATCGAATACAAGGAATTCGGCATCCGCCTGACGCTGACGCCGACCGTGGTCAGTCACGACCGCATCGTCCTCAAAGTGGCGCCGGAGGTCAGCGAACTGGATTACAACAACGGCGTGACCATCGGCGGCACCACCGTTCCGGCGTTCACCATACGCCGCACCGACACCAGTATTTCCCTGGCCGATGGCGAGAGTTTCGTCATCAGCGGTTTGATCAGCACCCACAATGCCTCGCAGGTCAGCAAGTTCCCGGGGCTGGGCGACATCCCGATTATCGGCGCGTTCTTTCGCAACTCATCGGTCAACCGCGAAGAGCGTGAGCTGCTGATGATCGTCACGCCGCACCTGGTCCAGCCATTGGCCGCCAACGCGAAATTGCCGTCGCTGCCCGGTGAAAAACTGCGCAACTACGACCCCAACTGGTATCGCCTGTACTTCCTCGAAAACGGCAACTTCGATAAACGCAGCGGATTATCGCAATGAGCCAGAGCCAGAACCTGAGCCAGACCTTCCTCGCGATCACGCGCAACAACACCGACTTTGAGTGGCTGCAAGGCGCCCTCGCCCCGTTGGGCCAAGTGGTCAGCGCCGGCGGTGGCAGCCTCGACGAATTGCTGGCGCTGGTGGACGTGACCTTCGCCAGCCTGGTGTTCATCGGCCTGGACCGCGAACACGTGGTGGCCCAAAGCGCACTGATCGAAAGCGCCCTGGAAGCCAAGCCGATGCTGGCGATCGTCGTGCTCGGCGACGGCATGGACAACCAACTCGTGCTCAATGCCATGCGCGCCGGTGCACGGGATTTCGTGGCCTATGGTTCGCGTTCCAGCGAAGTTGCGGGGTTGGTGCGACGGTTGAGCAAACGGCTGCCGCCGGTGGCCCCGAACACCCAACTCGGTGGCCTGACAGTGCTCTACGGTGTGCAGAGCAACGCCGACGGCGCATTGCTCGCCTCCCACTTGGCGCAAGTGGTGCAGAAGAGCGGTCAGCAAACATTGTTGCTGGACCTGGGCCTGCCAAGCGGCGACAGCCTGGCCCTGCTCGGGCTGGAGAGTTCGTTTCACTTCGGCGATGCGCTCAGGCATTTGCGGCGCCTCGATGCGACGCTGATCGACAGCGCCTTCACCCGTTGCGACGCGGGGCTGCGGATCCTCGCCTACGCCAGTCACGATGAACCGCTGGAACACACCAGTGCCGCCGAGTTGTACATGCTGCTCAGCGCCCTGCGTCAACACTTCCAGCACATCGTGGTGAACCTCACCGGCCAGCCGGACAGCGAAGCATTGCGCACCTTCGTCAGCCATTGCGACAAGTTGCTGTGGTACACCGATCAGAACGTACTCGACTGCCGCCGCAACCTGGCGGTACTCAACCTGTGGCGTGAAAAAGGCATTAAGCTCGATCACGCCAAACTGCTGGTGGACCGCTACCTGCGCAACGTCTCACCGGACTCCGAGACCCTGGGCAAAAGCTTCGGCATGGAGGTCATCGCGACCCTAGTCTACAGCCCGGAAGTGCGGCTTAACGCCAAGAACCAAGGTGTGACTCTGTTTGAACTGGCCCCCCGCGAAGGCCTGACTCAAAGCTTGCGCGCCCTCGGTGAACGGTTGGCCAAGCGCTCCGAGAGCCTGGCCAAGCCCAAGTCTGGCTGGTTAAACCGCTTGAGGGGTGCGCAATGAGCGGTGAAAAACTCTTCGGCGCCCCTGTCTGCACAACCAGCGGTAACACCGACCACGAAGGCTTGAAACTGGTGCTGCACCGCTACATCATCGACGCCATCGAGGAGTCCGGCAAAAACCTGCTGGAGGGTTCGCGGCAGGTGCTCTCACAGTTCGTCGTCGACAAGACTGCCGAGTACATCGCCCGGCTGCACCTGGCGATTTCCCGGTATGAAATGGAGCGTCTGGCCGAAGAAATCGTCGACGAACTCACCGGTTTCGGCCCCTTGGAAGTGCTGCTGCGGGACCCGGCGGTGACGGAGATTCTGGTCAACGGCCCGCACCGGGTGTTCGTTGAACGCGATGGCGTACTGCATCAAAGCGACCTGCGTTTCATCGATGCGCATCACGTCGAACGGGTTATGCAACGGATCCTCGCACCCCTCGGCCGACGGCTCGATGAGTCGTCGCCGATGGTCGATGCCCGACTGCCCGACGGCAGCCGGGTCAACGCGATCATTCCACCGATTGCTCTCGATGGCCCCTGCCTGTCGATACGTAAATTTCGCAAGGACATGCTCAAAAGCTCTGACCTGATGGCGATGCAAACCATCGATCAGGCCATCTTCGACTTCATTCAGGAGGCCGTGGGCAAGCGCTGCAATATCCTGATCAGCGGCGGCACCGGCACCGGCAAGACCACGCTGCTGAACATTCTCAGCCAGTTGATCAACCCTCACGAGCGACTCGTCACCATCGAAGATGTCGCCGAATTGCAACTGGGCCACCCTCACGTGGTGCGCCTGGAAACCCGACCGCCGAATGCCGAAGGCCACGGCGAAGTGAAGGCCAGTGACCTGATTCGCAACGCTCTGCGGATGCGCCCGGACCGGATCATCCTCGGCGAGATTCGTGGCGTCGAAGTGCTCGACGTACTCACCGCAATGAACACCGGCCACGATGGTTCCATGAGCACCGTGCACGCCAACAATGCCCAGGATGCGTTGTTGCGCCTGGAGACGCTGGTGGGCCTGACGGGGCGCACCATCGCCGAACGCACCCTGCGGCAAATGATCTGCGCCGCGCTGGATGTAGTCATCCAGTTGACGCGCATGCCCGACGGCCGCCGCTGCGTCAGCGAGGTGGTGGAGGTAATCGGCATCCGCGATGACGTCTACGTCACCAATACCTTGTTCCGGCTCGACCGGCGCAGCGGTTTCGGTTTTATGCGTGAGGCGGTCAACCCCGCGGGCGACAAACTGCGCCGTGAGTCGGCGCTCTCTCCCTCTGCGTACTGAGGCCACAGCATGCTCAAACCGCTGCTGCTTATTCTCGTTTGCCTGATCTTGCTCGGGCTGTCGATCCGCCTGTTTTACAACGGTTTGCGCCAGACCGGCACCGAGCGTGTGCTGGGCCGTCTGACTCAGGGGCAACCGGAGCCGGTGGTGGCGAAATCGTCCTGGTCGGGTGTGGAGCGGGCCTTTTTGCGCGCCGGCCTCGGGCGCCCCACTGAACGACTGGGGGTGTGGCTGTTGATCTGGGCCTTTGGCATCTTGCTCGGACTTGCTACCAGTGGCTGGATCGGCTTGCTGGTTCTGTTACTGCTGCCGCCGCTGATTCTGCGTCTGTATGTCAATTGGCGTTATCAGCACCGACTCCAGCGCATGATCGAACAACTGCCACAAATGCTCGATCACACAGTGCGCAGTCTGAAGTCCGGGCGGACCCTGGCCGATGCGGTGCTGGGCGCCATCGACGCCGCCGAAGATCCGCTGAAGAATGCCATGGGCCGGGTTCAGCGCAACGTGCAGCTGGGGGTCAGCCTGCCGGACGCCGCCTCGGACCTCGCCGAACTGTATGAGAAAGATGAACTGCGCCTGTTCGCGCTCGGGTTGCGGGTCAATCACCGCTATGGCGGCAATGCCAGTGAGCTGTTGGAGAACCTGATCAAGATGATCCGCGAGCGCGAGCAGGCTGCGCGCCAACTCAGGGCCATGACCGGTGAAACCCGGGTGACCGCATGGGTCCTGGGCTGTTTGCCGATTGGTCTGGCCGGCTATTTCCTGGCGACCAACCCCCTCTATTTGCTCGCCATGTGGCACGACAACTCGGGGCAAATCATGCTCGCGTCCGCGTTCGGCCTGCAGGTGGTGGGCAGCCTGGCGCTCTGGCGCATGTTGCGCAGCGTATGAAAATGCCTCTGCTGATCAGCGCGCTGCTGTTTCTGGGCGCTACGTTATTACTGCTCGGCAGTTTGCTGGAACAGCAGCGACGAGCTCGTCAGGTGGCCCAACGGCTGGACGGCAAACGGCTGAATATGGGTCGTGTGGGTCACTGGCTGCAGGTGCTGGGTAGCAGCCGGATCGGCCAACGGTCGGTCAATCTGGATAATGAAACCCAGACCCTGCTCAATCGCCTCGGCTGGCGCAGCGCTCGGCGACGCTCGCTGTTCGCGGCCTTCCAGGTGGGCGCCCCGGTGTTGGCACTGGCCCTGAGCTTGCTGGTCCAGGGTGTGTTTTTCCCGCAGGTGGACAACCAATGGCTCGTCCCGGCCTTTGCCACCGGCATCGGCTACCTGCTCCCCAAACGCCTTTTGGCCGCAGCCGCCCAGAACCGGCAAAAACAGTTGGCGAGCGAGATTTCCACCTTCATTCCGCTGCTGCGCATTCTGTTCGAATCGGGCATGGCGGTGGAGCAGTCGCTGCGAGTGTTGAGCAATGAAGGCAAACAATTATTGCCGGCCCTGACCCTTGAGTTGCGTCTGGTATTGACCCGGGTCGATTCCGGCCTGGAACTGGGCGAAGAACTGAACAAGGCCACTCGCTTGCTGGCTGTCGATGAGTTCACCGACACCTGCGTCATCCTTCAGCAGTTGATCCATCAGGGGGGCGGTGCGATGAAATCCCTGCTGGCCCTCAAGCAATTGCTCGATGACCGGCGCCTGACACGCCTGCAAGAATACATCTCCAAGATGTCCGCCAAAATGTCCGTCGTGATGATGCTGTTTCTCTTCCCGGCGTTATTGATCGTACTGGCCGGCCCGGGATTCACCGCCCTGTCCCGGGCCTTTGCTTCCTAGAGGGAACGTTATGAAAGCCATCATTGCCGGTTTGAGTCTGTTGTTATTAGGCGGTTGCGCGAGTAACGGCGCGACACCCTGGAGCGCCCTGACCAACACCGCCAGTTGCGCCAAGCTGACCTCCGATGAACAGCTGTCGCTGAACCTCGCCGACGATATGGCCAATGACGGCAAACTGCACGCCAGCCTCGCCAACCTGCAAAGCCTGCCCGACAACCTGGCGGATGTGCGCCTGCGCAAGGCCAAGGTTTATCGACTGCTGGGTCGCAGCGAAGCCGAACCGTTATACCGCAGCCTGCTCGGCAGTTGCCTGGCCGCCGAAGCCGAACACGGCCTCGGCCAACTCGCCGCCGCCAGGGGCGACAACGGCCTGGCCCAAGCCCACTTGCAACGGGCCGCACGGCTAGCGCCCACCGACGAGAAAATCCGCAACGACCTGGGCGTGGTGTACCTCAATCAATTACGCGTCGAGGATGCGCGCTTCGAATTTCTGACGGCCATGGAGCTCAAGCAGAGTGATCAGCTGGCGGCGTTGAATCTGGTGACGCTGCTGATCTACCAGGACGACTGGAGCCGCGCCGCCGAACTGGTCAGCCGCCTCGGCCTGAGCCCCGCTCAGGTCACCGAAGCCCAGGCCCGCGCAGAAAGACTCAAGACCCCAAGCAAGCCCGGCCCGACGGCCACGAACCAGGTTGCCGCCGTCGCCACATCGCCCCGTGAATAGGGAGAAGCCCTGATGAAACCGACCGCCCTCTACTGCCTCGGCCTGCTGGCCCTGCCCCTCACCACCCACGCCATCGACGCCATCGACGCCGGCCCCGCCTCGGCCCAACAGCAGGAAACCGAAGGCTGGCTGCAACTGCAACGCAGTAACAAGGCGGCTTCCCAGAAACCGCAAACCTCAACCGCGACCGAGCGCGAGCTGAGCATGCAGCGCTGGCTGAAAAGCTATCAGCATGAGATCCCGGAGTACTTTGATCAGTATGAGAGCGGGACGGTGGACAGTGGGACGGGGGGGTAGTCTTAATCCGGGATTTGTTGTGCCTGAACTGCCGCTTTCGCGAGCAAGCTCGCTCCCACAATAAATCGGGTACGCCTTTCGCTTCTCACCACTCAACAGGCCGAGCGTTAGCTCGCCTGCAGCTCTTGATCTTGACCTTGATCCACCCGCCCCTTCGGTAGGCTGAGTGGAGGTGTTCATCTGGGGGGTAGGCGCGAAGCGCCGTTCGACGCAGTCGAACACATCGAGAGGAGGTTGAAGCGAAGCCAACCGGAGGCGATGCCCCCAGATGAATGCCGGAGCGAAGGAACGCCGAGCCTAGGCGAGGGGCCGGACGCTCGGGGCGAGCGTTTTTTTGCTTACTTTTTTTAGGCGTTTGTAAAAAAAGTGAGTTGCCGTAAGGGCGAAACCCTAAGCGGCCGTTACCGCAGCAACGGATATGTACTCAATCAACCCAATACAGGTCGCCCACATTTTCAGTGAGCGGTGACCCGCTGCCGCAACCCGGAATGACTGGGCATCAAAGCAAGCGCCAACTGCGTCCGATTATGCATATGCGTCAACCGCAACACCTGCGACACATAAAGCTTCACCGTGTTCTCGGTAATCCCCAACTCACAGGCAATCTGATAATTGGTCTGCCCCTTGCCCACCAACCGCGCCACATCCAACTGCCTTGGCGACAGATGACTGAAAATCGCCGGAATCTCAACCCGATCCACAGCACTGACATCGTCATCAGGGGAAACCGACAACCGCGGCCCACGCCGAACCTTATCCAGATCCTGATACAGATCATCGATCGACTCGGAAAGATACTGCAGCTTCTGATTCAAATGCCCCAGCTGCACACTCTTCTGCCGCTCCTGCCACGCCACTTGCTGACGCGCAATCCCGTCGAGCAACTCATGCAGATCAATTGGCTTCTGATAATAATCGGCAAACCCGGCCCGCAACGCCTTGATCACATCCTGTTTGTCCGCACGCCCGGTGAGCATGATCGCCTCGAATGCGCGGTGCTTGCCGGATAGCCGCTGCAACGCCTGAACCAATTGAATCCCGTCCAGGCCGGGCATGTGCAAATCACAGAGCACCAGGCCGATCGCCTCGTCCTCACTGAAACGCTCGACCGCCTGCCGGCTGGACTCGCAAGGCACACAGCGATAACCGCTGCGCTCAAGAAATTCACAAAGCGGCTCAACGATCAGCCGCTGATCGTCAACCACGAGGATTTTCATTGCCGAGGTAGGCTTGTTCACGTGCAACTCCCTGCTGACCACTCCTGTACCGACAGCCACAGGCGGTACAACTACTGGTTTGAAAGTAGACGTACTTTCCGACTCTGTACACAGAACCAGTGGCTAGTGGAGCCAGACAAGTGTGAGCAACAGGCCTACCAGCACGAAGGGCGCAAAGGGCTGTTTTTTTGACATTCCAGGCCCCAGATATCGAAGACGATGCCTAAGCCCTTGACCCAGATGAAGCCAGACTCTTGGCGCCAGCAGCAGCCAGAGCACACTGCTCAATCCGGCGCCGATGAACACGCCGAGCAGGTGCATACCGTCCGTCGCCAGCCCCAGGGCGGTCATGAGTTTCACATCGCCTGCGCCCAGGCGTCTGAGCGCATAACCGGGCAAGGTAAAGGCCAGCGCAAGCAAACAAGCCCAACCGCCCTGCCCCGCCTCGGCCCCCAGCCAGGTGGTGCCTGTCCACAGCAGATAGGCCAGCGCCAACACTCCTGCGCCAAGGGTCAGGCCATTGGCGATGTGCCGTTCTCGAGCATCCTGTGCTGCGCATAGCGTCAGCCAGATCAGTAGGACAAAGCTCTGCATCCGTAAAAAACGCCCGTTTTGGCTGAATGATTCTATGCTGATATCACGTAGTGAATGTCAGGGTAGACGCAGTCATGAAAACAGGCCTCCCCCGCAAGCAAAAAGGCGCTGTAGCGATTGAATTCGCTTTGGTGTTCCTCATCTTTTTCGCCGTGTTTTATGGGATTGTCACGTACAGTCTGCCGCTGTTGCTGATGCAATCGTTCAACCAGTCGACCGCCGAAGCCGTGCGCCGAAGCGTGGCACTGGACCCAAGCACCCCCGGGTACGACACCGCGGTAATAACCGTCGCCACCACGGAATTGAGCCGGCAACTGGCCTGGATTCCCGCCGCACTGAATTTCAATATCGCCACCGACGCCAGCGCCACCTACGTGGGCGGGGTGTTGAAGGTCAGCATCAACTACCCCACCAGCAAACTGCAGCAGGTCATCCCGTTTCTGAACCTGCCGGGGATTGGCCAGGTGCCCAATCTGCCGGCAACCCTCACCGCCAGTTCGAGCCTGCAATTTTGAGTTCCGCAGACAAACTCTTCGGCCGCCTGCTGAACCGCCATCCGCCTCAGCCGCTGGACACGTCAGACACCCTGAGTGTGCAAGGTGTCGGCTTGCAGGTGCATCTGGATGTCGAAGGTCGAGTGATTCACCTGACCGGCCCGCTGCGGCATGTGCTGGCCCAGCAGACGCCCGCGGCACAAGCACCGTACCTCCTCGATTTCCTCATGCCCCACAGCTGCCTCGCCGTTGAAGGCTCGCCTGCGGATTGGCTGGGACAGACACTGGATCTTGATTTTTACAGCCTCGGCGGACAACCCCTGCACCTGCGCGGCTGGGTCCAGCCGTTAGCCGATGCCTGGCTGTTGCAGATGCTGGACATCGGCGACTTGCTGCTCGAACGCCGACAATCGCGCAGCCGCGAGCAATGCCAGTTGCTCGCGGCGCAGATCGGCGAGCAGTTACGCCTGTGCAGCCTGACGCGCCTGCCCGAGGTGTTTGTGGAACAATTGCAAGGCCTGACCCAGCGCTTTCGCATTCCATGCGTCGCGGTGGCCTTGCTCGATGAACAGGAGGAAGGCTGGCAGATCCATCAGCATGATGCAGCGTTCGATGCGCCCCAATTGTGGCAAGACGCTCAGCGCCTGGGCACCGGCCTCGACAGCCTGAACGGCTCTGCGCCGCAACGCCTGACCCCCGGTGAACACCCCCGTTTGCAAGGCATCTTCGGCAATGCCGAAGGGTTCGCGGTGCCCTATCACGATGCTCAGGGTGTGGTCGCCTGGTTGCTGTGTGGCTTTTATCCGGTGCAGCAACATGCACCCGACATGAATGATCGCGACTGGTTGCAGCTCGCCGCCGCGCTCGCGGGCCCATTGCTGGAGCGTTTGCGCGAGCACCGGCACCATCTGCAACTGGAGCGACTGGAGTCGCTGCAAGCCTTGCTCGGCACCGGATGGTGGGAGGTGTTCAGCGACAGTCGCGAGGTGCAATTGGCGCCGTCGTTGGCCAGTAACCTGAACCTTGCGAGCGCCCGATTGCCGCTGCACAACTGGCTTGATCAGGTGCATCCCGCCGACCGTGAAGAGCTGAGCAGTCGCCTGCAAGCCTTACAGGACGAAGACACCCCGTTACTGCTGTGCGTGCGCCTGGCACAAACCCCGAACTGGTATCGCCTGCAGGGACAGGCCCTGGGCGTTGGCAAAAACCGGCGATTGGTGGGTTTCATGCTCGACATCAGCGACATCAAAAACCAGGAGCAAAACGCTGCAGCGGCCCATGCCCGACTGGACAATCTGATCGCCAGTTCACCGGCGGTGATCTACGTGCAGCGCTATGTCGAAGGTGCCCTGCAACCGACGTTTTTCAGTGACAGCCTGCTGCCGCTGCTCGGCTGGACACTGGTAGATTGCGCGGCGGGGACGTTGGTTGAAAGGGTTCATCCCGAGGACCGCGATCAGTATTTCGAGCGCACCCGACGCCTGTTGCGAGAAGGTTCGATTCGTACCCGCTACCGGTTGCGCGACAGTCGCGGCGATTACCACTGGATGCTCGATGAAGCCAGACTGCTGCGCGATGACCTTGGCCTGCCGGTGGAAGCCGTCGGCCTGTGGCTCGACGTCACCGAAGCGACCCTGGCCGCCGAGCAGGTGAAACAGAGTGAAGAACGTTACCGGATCCTGGTGGAAGACTCGCCGGCGATGATCTGCCGCTACCGCCCCGACCTGACCCTGACCTTCGGCAACCGTCCGCTGGCGACGTATCTGGAGTGCCAGCCCGAGCAATTGCCAGGGGTTAATCTGGGCACCTGGATGTCGCAAGAACAGCGCGAAACATTTCTCCAGCGGCTCGGCCAGCTGAGCCCGGAATTCCCGGTCAGCACCGCGGAAATCAACCTGCAACTGCCGGGACGGGAACATGCCTGGTGGGTCTGGTCGGATCGCGGGGTGTTTGATGAGGACGGCCGCTTGCTGGAGATTCAGGCCGTGGGCCGCGACAACACCGAAGTACGCCGCTCCCAGCAGCAGCTCACCCAGAGCGCCAAAATGGCCACCCTTGGCGAAATGGCCACGGGGCTGGCCCATGAAATCAACCAGCCGCTGAACGTGATGCGCATGGCCATCGTCAATGTGCTCAAGCGTCTGAACAACGGCGATGCTCAAATCGATTACCTGACCGACAAGCTCAACCGCATCGATGCCCAGGTGCAGCGCGCCGCCCGGGTGGTGGATCACATGCGGGTATTTGGCCGCCGCTCGGAGATCGAGCAGCATCCGTTTAATCCGGCGCAAGCCATCGAAGGCACGCTGTCGCTGCTGGCCGAAGGGATGCGCGGCAAAGGGGTCGACCTGCGGGTCAGCGACACTGGATTCGACGTGCAGGTGCGCGGTTATGTTGATCAACTCGAACAGGTGTTGATCAATCTGATGGTTAACGCGCGGGATGCGTTGCTCGGTAAACGCGAGGCCGACCGCGAGTTCAAACCGTGGATCTCGGTGTACGCCGAACATGATGCGCAGTCGGTGCGGCTGTGGGTCGAGGACAACGGCGGTGGTATCGATCCACGGTTGCTGGAGCGGATTTTCGAACCGTTCTTCACCACCAAACCCGTGGGTGTCGGCACCGGGCTCGGGTTGTCGGTGAGTTACGGCATCGTCGAGAACATGGGCGGAAAACTGAGCGTCAGAAACTCGATCGAGGGCGCACGGTTTTGTATCGAACTGCCGATTGCCGCCGACGATCAGATCACCAGCGTCGCTCGTCCTGAGTGACAACTGAGGTTGGCGCCGACATCGACCTTGTTCAGATCGATTCCCAGACTGAGCAGCAGCGTGTTGATCAAGGCGTCGAGTAACGGGCTGAGCGCGCTGTTGATCGCGTTGACCAGCAATGTTGTGACGCTGCTGAGGATCACCCCCAGACCACCGACCAGACTGCCCGTCGGGCCGTACATGTCGACCTTGAGATTGGTCAGCGTGTCGGTAAGGCTGCTGACGATATTGCTGGTGGAATAGGAATAGTAGAACGGTGGCTGGTTGATCTCCGGCAGGCTGGTGGCCGGCGGTGCAGAATAGACGTGGGGCATGTTGGCGTTCTGCGCCACGGTCGTGTCGGCCATGATACTGATGCCGCCGCCGACGCCCGGAATCCGTGGGTCGCAGGAGATGGGCAGGAGCAGAATCCTCATACAGGTTTTCACCCCGATATCGATCACCTTCAACGGCTGCACCACTACCGCCGGTGGCGTGGTGTTGCTGCCGAAAGCGGTGGCTGGATCGATCTTGCCGATCTTCAGATTTACCAGCGAAGTGCTGGTGTTGGTGGTCAGGGTTTTGTTGGTGGTACTGACGCAACTGTAGGCAGTGACATAGCTGTTGGCGCTGGCAACGTCCAGCGCCACGTCGATACGTATCGGTGGCGGCAGCACGATGATGTCGGGAGTCTGACAGGGCACGAGCAAGGCACAGGTCAGTGAATTGAGCACTCCCACCAGGTTGAGATTGAGCAAGGCGTTCAGTGTGTTGGTCAGCGGGCCTGCCAGATCAGCCACCGCATTGATCAGCGCCACGATGGAATTGAGCACCGGCAAGTCGATCGACAGCAATGTCCTGATCTGGGCAGTTCGCACATAGATGCGGTTGGGCCCCAATGGAGCCAGCGCGGCGTTTTTCGGATTACCGATGGCCGACAGCTGCGGAGGCTCCAGCACCTGCACCCGGGCGGTGATTTGCGCCAGGCCTGCCAGATTGATCGGCAACGTCGCCACCAGGCCGTTTTTCTTGTTGGCCAGTTGCACGACAGCTTCGATCAGGTCGAACACCTTCAGATTGGTCGCCAGCGCCGAAATGTTGCTGCCAGTCTCGACGTGCAGCAGGTTACCGAGTACCACCGTCGTCGTGCCAGCCGCGACCTTGAGCGCCTGCAAACTCCCAATTGTCGCCGTCGCGCCGAGCGTGCCGCCAGGGTCCAGCACATTGACGACAGTCTGGACCAGTTGGCTGACGGCAACGGTAGTGCCCAGCACCTGGTCATACCCGGCGGTGCTGAGGTTAAGGTCGACCTTCAGTCGGTCGAGGTAACCGAGCAGGCTGATGTTGGTGTTCACCAACCCGTTCCAGCCCGCCACAGTGATGTTGACATTGCCGCCCAGCAAACCGCCGAACAGCGCGTTGAGCGTGGCGGACTTGCTGGTATCGACGCTCAGCGCCGTACTGCGGATGGTCAGCGAAGCCAGAGGTGGCGGTAATGCGGCCACAGCGGTGGCCGTCAGGTTAATGGTCGCTCCACGTGGGGCGCCACCGAACAGGGCGCCGACACCGCCGGCGAAACTCTGCTGGACCGAATGGCTGGCGATCACCCGAATGGCTTCGCTCTTGCTTGGGTCGGCGCCAAATACCCGAAGGTTATTGGCATCCAGGGTCAAGGTGCCGCAAGCGACCAGCAGATTGCGATTGGGGTCAGGAAGGGTGAAGTCGTTGCGGTTTGCGCTGTCGGTGGCATAGACGGTGGCGGTGTTGCCAGCAGCGCAATCACCCCCTCGGGTAGACGCTTCAAGGGCGGCCATGTCCGCTACGCGCTGCAGGTCGCGTTTTTCCAGGTACAAACGACCGCTGTCGACCACGAGCAGCAAGAACATCAGGGCCATGCCCAATGTCAGCGCCGCCATCAAACCGATCGCCCCCCGTTGCCGGGACGGGCTGCGTAACTGCAAACGGGGAGACATCGCACACTCCTTTGCCGGTGCACAGCCGAGGGCTACCTCCATGGGTGAACAGAAGTGTAGACAAGACTTGGCGGGACTGCTGGCGACATGCCAGTGCAGACAACAAAAAACCTGTAGGAGCAAAGCTTGCTCGCGAAAGCGGTCTATCAGTCACATCTTTTCTCGATGTGACGCCGCCTTCGCGAGCAAGCTCAGCTCCTTGTATGTTGACCCTGACTCCAGCGAGAGAGGTTACGCTCAAGGATTCATTCAACAGCAAGTGCGTTTCTGGGGGAGGCCGATCGCTCCTGAAGGCAGGATTTGCTCCTGACCTTGTCTGTAGAGAGGCCCCCCCGCCTCATTGCCCACCACGAAGAGTATCGAGAAGCCGACAAGTCGGACTTCGCATTACAAGGTTGCAGTGGCATGAAGTTCGAGGTCGGGGGAACCGGAAGCAATCTTACCTAAAGTCAGGGAAGTGAAAAGCATGAATACTCATGTCGGCATAGACATTGGTGCCAAAACGTCTGCCATGGGATGGCGGCAGAACGGCAAAACAGTCGGCCAGTGGGACATTCAGCACACGCCCAAGGGTCGTAAGGCCGCGGTGAATAAGATGATGGGCCTCAAACCGCTGAGCGTGGTCATGGAGGCCACCGGTATTTACTACCTGGATCTTGCGTTGGAGTTGCATGCCGCGGGCTTACCGGTCTCGGTGATCAACCCAAAAAGCTTCCACAACTTTGCCAAGTTGATGTTGCAAAACAGCAAGACTGACCAGATCGATGCGCAGTTGCTGGCTGAATATGGCGAGCGCATGGCACCCAGGCTTTGGGTCCCGCCTACGGCGGATCAAATGATGCTGCGTGCGATTGGCCGTCATATCAATCGACTGATTGGCCATCGGACCAGAGCCAAGAATGAGCTGCATGCGCTACAAGCGACAGATACGAGTATTGAGTTGCTAATCGCAGATGAGAAAGACGCGATTGCTGCATTGGATATACGCGTTGACCGTTTGAAAAAGGCTGCGCGCGACGCCATCGCCAAGTGCCCGAACCTGACCTTGCAGTTTCGCTGCATGATGGCGGCACCCGGCGTGGGAGAGGCTTCAGCGATTGCTGCACTGGCTGAGTTGACGACGCTACCTGTAACGCTCAAATCGGCACAGGTGAGCCGTTATGCGGGGCTGGACGTGAGATTGACCCAGTCAGGAACAAGTGTGAACCGCCCTGGCCGAATGTCGAAATGTGGCAACGCCTACTTACGCGCAGCGATGTTCATGCCGGCAATGACGGCAATCCGTTGCGATGAGAACGTGAAAGCCTTCTACGAAGCTCTGGTGGCCCGGGGCAAGAAGAAAATGCAGGCCATTGGAGCGGTGATGCGCAAGTACCTGACGGGTTTATGGGCTTGCATGCGCTCCGGCGAAGAATTTGATACGGCCAAGCTTTTTAGCGAAAAACATCTCGCGAAAGCTTGACCGTGAACAGAGTATCTACAGGGTTAGGTGGTGTTTATTTCGGTGGATAGTTGGCGAGGATTCGCCCGATTGTTTCACGTATCGCATTGGCGCGATCAGACGGATTCCGCGTACTGCTGAGCATCTGCTCGTCACTGCCGCGCCACACCAGCTTGCCGTCCTTGCCATCCAGCAGGTCGATCTGGATGATCGCTACGTTGTAGTTGACGTTACGGGTTTCGTTGTACATCGGCCCACCCCAGTAGCCATTCCACGGACCACCCCAACCGCCGCCGTAGTGGGTGGTCACTTGTTGCTGGCGCTGTTCGACGATCAGATAAGTTTGCACGCTCAAATCGCCCTTTTTTCCAGCGGCAGCCGGACGCAGGCCACGCTGATCCAGCTGATCGGCCACGGATTGGCGGATGCGTTGTTCAGTGAGGTCGCTCTTGATCCGTGGGTCATCGGGGCGATATTGCAGGGCAGGGTCTTTCCAGCTCCAGCTGCGATAGGCGGCGAAGTCGCGGCTGGCATCGAAGTCATGATTGACCTGGTTGGCGCAGGCACTGAGCAGCACGGCCACAGCCAGTAAAGCGAGACGGCGGAACATGATATTTCTCCGGTTGAAGACATGAACCTGCGCAAAGCGTCTTAACGACAGAAGCTAACTAGGAGGATACGCCGACATCGCCTTTTCTACAGCCTCCCGTATCGCATCGGCTCGCTCGCTCTGGCTGCCTCGGTTGCTGGTTTCGGCGCTGGCACTCCACACCGGTTGACCGGTGCCGGCATCAAACAGATCAACCCGCACCACCACGACCTGTTCCTGATAAGTCCGAACGATCGGCACGGTGTTGTACATGCCGTAACCGCTGCCGTAGCGGTTGTAACCGCCATAACCGCCGCCGTAGTAACCATAGTCGTCCCGAACCTGACGCAGGCGGGTTTCCAGGCGCAGGTCGGCGCTGACAAACAGATCCGCCGGGCGATTGTCGTGCAGCGGGCGCAAGCCTCGTTGATCGAGGGCATTGCTGACGGCTTCGGCGACCTGCGCCGAATCCGCCCAGGCGGTGCCCGGCGGCAGGCGTCCGTTGAGCCAGGCCCAGCTGCGGTAACGTCCGTAGTCGCGCGGCGGTGCCGGGTAGGCGCTGCGATCAAAGGTGTTGGCCGCCTGAGGCGGCGCGGGTGGCAGGGGGTTGGATGACGCCACATAAGGATTGCTGCCCTGACAGGCCGCCAACCCGAGACAGATCACCAATAACCCCGATCGACTGTTCATTTCGTGCTCCGATCAGACCGGCCGACAGATCCAGTGCAAGTAGCGCCCAAGCCCGGCAAAGCTTGGGTGACGACGGTGGGCCAGTTCCATTTCCAGCAAATCCACCAGTTTGGCGCGGGCCTGGAATTCCACCGGCATGTAATCGTGAAAAACCCGTACCCCGCTCTGGGTTTCGACCTGCCACAGGCCCTCAAGTTGCGCCGCCAGTTCACGTGGATCAAGGGGCTGCTGCGGCGTCAGGCTTTGCTTTTCGCCGGCCATGTCGTTCTTGCGCATCTTGCGGAAATGGCCTTTGAGCAGATTGCGATAGATCAGCGCATCGCGGTTGTAGAAGGCCAGGGACAACCAGCCATCGGGCTTGGTCAACTGATGCAGCACGGGCAGGATCGCGTGGGGTTCGGCCAACCATTCCAGTACGGCGTGGCACAGCACCAGGTCGTAGGGTTCGGTGAGTTGGCGAAGCAGCTCCTGCCACGGCGCCTGTATGAATGTCGCTGTTTGCCCAGCATCGGCAAAGCGCTGGCGGGCGCCTTCGAGCATCGGCTCGGCAGGTTCGGCCAGCGTGACCTCATGACCGCGCTGGGCCAGCCACAACGACATGTGGCCCAGGCCGGCACCGATGTCCAGTACACGCAAGGGTCGGTCTGGCAGGGTTTCGGCCAGGTCGGCCTGAAGCACCGCCAGACGGATCGCACCTTTGGCACCGCCATAGATTTTTTCGGCGAAGCGGGTCGCCAACTGATCGAAATGACGGTCGCTCATCAGCTGAACCTCTTTTCGCTGTCCGCGAGCTTGCTGCGCACCACTTCATTCATGTCCAACCCCAACTCGCTGCACAGCAGCAATAGATAGAGCACGATGTCGCCGATTTCCTGCCCCGCATGGGTCAGTTTGTCAGCCGGTAACCGGCGCGACTGGTCTTCGGTCAGCCACTGGAAAATCTCCACCAGCTCGGACATTTCCACGCTCGCGGCCATGGCCAGGTTTTTCGGGCTGTGAAATTGCCGCCAGTCATTGTGGTCACGGATGGCGTGCAGGCGTTCGGTCAGTTCAACAAGGTTCATCGGGCTCTCCTGAAGGCGTATAGCTTCGGGGGGATCCTCAATCAAGGCAAGGTCTATGTAGCAGCTGGCGAAGCCTGCGTTCGGCTGCGCAGCAGTCGTCAATTCTGTGTGGGCGATTCGCCTGACACACCCAATTGCAGTGTTTCACGACTGCTTCGCACCCGAACGCAGCCTACGGCAGCTGCTACAAGGTTCTTGCGCCATACTCAAACGGTTCCGGCATCAGGGAACTCGTCACTGTTATCAATGGACCAAGGCTCAAGTCCGGCAACCACGCCATCACTTCCACCCCTTCCATCAAGGACGCTCACGACATGCAGGTAGAAAGTTTTTTCGAATGGCTCGGCCAGGCACTTGGTTCGGTTATCCGTTTCATCGTTGACGGCCTCAGTGGCTTGTTCAATCTGTTGAGCCACGCCGGCAGCAACTTTGTCGAAGGGCTGTCCCGTGCGCTGGGCATGGACGCGTCGATCATCAGCATCATCGCGTTGATTCTTGGGTTGATGCTGTTGTGGTCGGCGATTCGGGCGTTCATGAATGCGTCGATCATCATGGGGATCATTTGGTTGCTGTTGGGGCTTTGGTTGTTGAGCTGGATAATTCACTAGTGATCCGACAGGGACGCGGAGCGTCCCGGGCTGCATTCCCACGCAGAGCGTGGGAACGATCATGTCGCTACAATGCCCGCTCCCCGAAGGAGCCTGCATGTCCAACCTGATCGCCGACTGGCGCGACCGCCCAACCCATCGTCGAGTCTGGGCGCTCGCCGCCCCTATGATTCTCTCGAACATTTCCGTACCGCTGGTGGCGTTGGTCGACAGTACAGTCATCGGCCACTTGCCCCACGCTCATCAGTTGGGCGCCGTCGCGGTCGGGGCCAGCCTGTATACCTTTCTTGCCTGGGCCATGGGTTTTCTGCGCATGGGCTCCACCGGGTTCGCCGCACAGGCCGCCGGGCGTGGGGATGGCGCGGCGTTGCGGCAGATTTTGCTGCAGGGTCTGTTGTTGGCCATGGGCCTGGCGATTGTCCTGGGCACACTGGGTGTTCCGTTGAGCGGCGTCGCGCTGCACTTCATGCAGCCGTCGGCGGAGCTGGAACAGCTGACCCGCGAGTTTTTCCACACCCGCCTGTTCGGTCTGCCGGCAGCGCTGGCCAGTTATGCGCTGGTCGGCTGGTTCCTCGGCACTCAGAACGCCCGGGCGCCGCTGGCCATTCTGCTAAGCACCAACCTGGTGAATATCGCGCTAAACCTGTGGTTCGTCCTCGGGCTGGATTGGGGCGTGGTCGGTTCGGCCCGAGCGTCGGTGATCGCCGAATGGACCGGCGCGCTGATCGGACTTCTGATGACCCGCAGCGCCCTGCGCGCCTATCCCGGCCACATCGCCTGGGCCGCGCTGGCGCTGTGGCAGAGCTGGCGGCCGCTATTGGCGGTCAACCGCGACATTTTCATCCGCAGCCTGGCGCTGCAATCGGTGTTTTTCCTGATCACCGTGCAAGGCGCGCGGCTGGGCGATGCCACCGTCGCCGCCAACGCGTTGCTGCTCAATGGTTTGCTGCTGACTGCACACGCGCTGGACGGTTTGGCCCACGCCGTGGAAGCCCTTTGTGGGCATGCCATCGGTGCTCGCGATCGAGAGGCCTTGCGCCGCTCATTGGTGGTGGCCTGCGGTTGGTCGTTGCTGGCGAGCCTGGGATTTGCCGTGCTGTTCTTGTTCGCCGGGCATCTGTTCATCGAGATGCAGACCAACATTCAGAGCGTGCGCAACACAGCGTTCATCTACCTGCCCTACCTCGCCGCACTGCCACTGATCGCGGTCGGGAGTTACCTGCTCGACGGGCTGTTTATCGGCGCCACCCGTGCCCGGGAAATGCGCAACGGCATGCTGCTGACGGTGATTCTATTACTGCCTTTCGCCTGGGCGCTGCAAGGTTTGGGCAACCATGGGCTGTGGATAACGTTTCTGTTGTTCATGTTGCTGCGCAGCCTGACCCTCGGCGCGTTTGCCTGGTATCTGCACAAAAGCGACGGCTGGTTCGCAGGCAACGCTCACTGAGTCGGCGTGGCTTTGATGAAGGCCGTGACCTCATCCAGCACCGGAGCCAAACCGCGCATGGGCCGGGACAGCGTCGCCACCAGCGTGGCGTGGCTGGTGCGCGAGAAATACAGATCCTGCACCGGCACGCCCGCCTCGCGCAGTTTAAGCGCCAGACCACCGGTATTGCGGGCCGGGTTGACCAGCTCATCGTCGCTCGCGGCGATCAACAAGGCCGGCGGCGCGCCGCGACTGACGTGATTGATCGGCTGCGACTGCGGCGGTGAGCCCGGCCAGAAAAACACCGGACGCACATCCGGATTTTTAATGGGCAGAAAATCATAAGGCCCGGCCAGGCCGATCCAGCCGCTGAGGTTGTGTGGCGACAGGCCCACCGCCCCCAGTAACCCGGGGTCCAGTGCCAACATCGCGACGTTGTAGGCCCCGGAACTGTGGCCCATCAGGTACAACCGCTGCGGATTACCGCAATACTGCCGAATGTGTTCATGGGTCCAGGCCACAGCCCGGGCGCCATCTTCAAGGAACAGCGGATAACGCACCTGCGGATACAACCGATAGTCCGCCAGCACCGCGACTATCCCCCGAGACGCCAGCGCCTCGCCGACAAACCCGTAATCGCTGCGCGAACCGCTGTTCCAGCTGCCGCCGTAGAAAAACACCACCACCGGCGCGTTTTCCACGGGATGGCGCGGCACATACACATCGAGTTTTTGCCGCGGATCACTGCCATAGGCAATACCCTCGGTCTTGTCGAAGGTTCCGTTGGGGGTCAGCACATTGAGCAATTTCAGTGGCGAACATGCCGTCATCGCGGCAAGTAAAACGCTGCCGATTGCCAAGCTGAACAGCCGCCGGAGTGTGCTCGCCATCGATGTCGAACCTCATGTTCAGGGCTGATCGTTCTGCCATAGATTGCGCAGGTTATCGAGACGTTCCTGTTGGGTGACGCCCGGCAACGGTAGCGCAGGAAACGCGCCGGGGTACTGCAAGCGTAGCCATAACCAGCCATCGAGCACCCGACGTTCGCTGAAACCCAGCGCCAGCCCTTCCTGCACGTGGGACCACAGCGTGTGGTATTCGGTCCCGGTAGATTTGCTCCAGTGCCAAGTGTGCTGTTCCAACACACAGGTTTGCAGCTTTTCCCGATGACGAGGGCTGAGGTTTTCTTCAACCGCCAAAGGGCTGACGGCAAGCCCCGGGTTGACCAACTGTTGCCAGCCCTGACTGCCGACTGCGCGGTCGGCCCAGGTCCCGCCGAACCAGCGCAACTGTCTGATCGGACCCAGCCAGCGGCTCAGCTCCAGCGCATCGCAGGCATCAAAAAAGTAACTGGCGGTGTGTGGGTTGTAGTAACTCAACAAGGCCCGGTGATGTGGGTCGAAAGTGACCGTGAGCATCCGGCGCAAATGCGCCAGCAACGGCGACGACGACGTCTCACTGGCGACCAGCAAGCCTCGCCAGAGTGGCGCTTCGCTGTGGCACAACCCGGCCAGCACAGGGCATGTCCGAAGGTCGATCAGGGCCGGTCCATGTTCACGCAATGCATGCCACTCAGTGCCTTCGAACAACCAGAACCACCGGGCATGCGCAAACTTCTGTTGCAGTGTCGCCCGAGCCTGTGACGCACCCGGTA
The DNA here is from genome assembly GCF_054898115.1 of Pseudomonas sp. MDT1-16. NCBI lineage: Bacteria > Pseudomonadati > Pseudomonadota > Gammaproteobacteria > Pseudomonadales > Pseudomonadaceae > Pseudomonas > Pseudomonas sp. MDT1-16. Next base: position 963,923 of record NZ_CM142717.1, on the reverse strand, counting down.
CATCCAGCAATAGCCATTGCGGGGTCGCGGCGATCATGCCGCACCGCTCTGGCCAAACCGCATCGCCGCCCGGCAGGTGCAAAGGGCTTGCGTGCAATGGCTGAAACTGCCGCCACCGGGCAGCAGGCACAGCAACATCAAGGGCTCGCTCGATTGCAGCCATTCCTGCAGGCCTTCAATGGGCGGCCAATCATCGGTCGTGACGGGTGTTTTAGCCTCCTCAACAGGCTTTGGCATGTGAATAAACCCGGTGATCAACGGCTTATCCGGATCCCCCTCGACAAAGCTCACCACGACCTCAGCCCCCACACTCAACTGCGTGACTGCCGCGCCCCCCAGTTCAGCGGCCAACGGCAGCCAACAGTGACTGGGCGCCGCACCCTCGCCCTGATAGAGCCAGTCAAATTGCACGGCAACCGGTCTTGAGGCATCGGGCGGCGATTCATCGATGTCGACCACCCAAGCCCGTTGCAGGCTGTGCATCGTTGGTTTCGCTGCAGAGTGAGGCGATACAAAAGGCACCTCCCAGTGAACCACGCGGATCTGGTTGCTGTAGGGGGCCATTGGATCCTGGCTCCCCTGATGCTCGACATGGGTCAGCAGCCAGAGATGGTTCCAGTCGGCGATCGGATGGCCGAACAGCGGCATCAGCTGACCACTGCGCAGCGACGTCAGGTCCGTACGACCTTCGGCACTTTGCGGGGTTCGTCGCCCTCTCTGAAGCTCGAACTGGCGCACTGCCGGTTGCTCGCTCTCGACCTCGAAGCCTGCATTTTCACCGAGGCGAAAATGCCCCTGACCCTCACCGAAAACCACGCAGTTCGCGTCCGCACGGTGTTCGAAGTGGTAATGAAGCTGTTCCTGGGCACACAAGCGCTGGAGAAACTGCAGATCCGATTCCCGGTACTGCGTACAAAAGTCACGGGGCGGGTAATCGCCACTCAGCTCGAAACGCCGATCCTTGCCGGCAATGCCGTGTTCCTTGAGCACCTGATCAAGGATTTGCGGTACCGAGCGCGCGCTGAAGATTCGCTGACTGAAGCGCAGGGAAAGGCACGCCAGCTTCGGCCTCAGACGTATGCGGCAAAGCCTGGCAGCCGGGTGATGGTCGTGCTGGACAAGTTCATGCAATTGTCCGTGGAAGCCGTTTTCCGCAGGCCCGACGTGCAAAAAGGCCGGACGGTACAGCAGGCTTGCAAGGTCGAGTGTCAGGTCATCGATGAGCAGATCCACGTCGAACACAAAAGGCTCGCTGATGGCTTCTCGACCGGTAAACGCCAAGACCTCAAAGGGGTCGGGCAAACCCTCTACATCCAGACGAAATGACGGCTCGTTGACTGGATCGAACATCGGCGATTCTCTACAGGAGGGGCGGCAGGCGATTCTCTCCGAGAGAGTTGGCCGAGTAGAGTGCCGAAGTACAACTTAGGAAATGACCTACGCGAAAAGAAGACCACATCGCTTGGATGGCCAAGAATGTGAGTCATCTCGCGTGAAATCAGGGAGGCGTCCCACCAGCTCATCTGAAATTTCCGCAACGAGCGGTACATTTTCAGACAACCTGATGAGAGCGGTGCCTTACCTCAAGAAGACAGGTAAGACGAACGGGTCAAGCCCAGACGCAGAGCATCGAGGAACTGGGTGCGCTCGGCGGCGGTGATACGCGCACTGGCGCATTTGTCGCGGTAGTGGGTCATCAGCTCTTCCGGCGACAAGTGCACGTAACGCAGCATGTCTTCGATGGTGTCGTGGGTTTCGATACCCGCGTGGTACACGCTGCCGTCGGCGTTCTGGTAGATGTTCACCGAATCGGTGTCACCGAACAGGTTGTGCATGTCGCCGAGGATTTCCTGGTAGGCGCCGACCAGGAAGATACCCAGCAGGTAGTCTTCGCCTTCGTTCAAACCGTGAACCGGCAGACTGGTTTCGATGCTCTGCTCGTCGACGTATTGCTTGATCTTGCCGTCGGAGTCGCAGGTCAAATCTTGCAGTACGGCACGGCGCAGCGGCTCTTCGTCGAGACGGTGCAGCGGCAGGATCGGCAGCACCTGACCGATGGCCCAGGTGTCCGGCAGGCTCTGGAATACCGAGAAGTTGCAGATGTACTTGTCGGCCAGCTTGTCGTTGAGTTCGTCGAGCACCTGACGGTGGGAACGCTGACGGGCCTTCAACGAGTTGTGCAGGCGACGGCACACGGCGAAGTAGCATTGCTCGGCCAGGGCTTTTTCCGCCAGGGTCAGCTTGCCATCGGCGTACTGGGTCGCGATGTCGCTCATGTAGTGCGTGGCGCGCCAGTAGGTTTCGGTGACCATCTCGATGTCGGTCGGCCCCAGCAGGTCAACCAGCCACTGCACGGTTTCCGGCAGCGCTTCCTTGTTCTCGATCTGCGGCACGTCGTCGTTGTGCTTCTCGACGTCGGTCACCTGCACCACCAGTATGGCGTGGTGAGCGGTCAGGGAACGGCCGCTCTCGGAGAAGATGTTCGGGTGCGGCAGGCTCTGCGCGTCGCAGAACTCCTTGAGCATCCCGACCACGACACCGGCGTAATCGTCCATGTCGTAGTTGATCGAGCTGGCGTTGCGCGAGTGAGTACCGTCGTAGTCCACGCCCAAACCGCCGCCGACGTCAATGTGGTCAACCGGCAGGCCGAGGTTGCGCAGTTCGCCGTAGTAGCGAATCGCTTCCTTGAAACCGTGTTGGTAGTCCGCCAGGTTGGCGATCTGCGAGCCCATGTGGAAGTGCAGCAGGCGAATGCCCTGATCCAGGCCAGCCGCGCGGAAACGCTCGACCACCGACAGCAGTTGCGCCGCCGACAGACCGAACTTGGATTTCTCGCCACCGGTATCTGCCCACTTGGACGACGCCAGGGACGACAGACGCACGCGCAGGCCAACCTGAGGCTTGACCTTGAGCGAGGCGGCTTCTTCGATCACCAGCGCGACTTCGGATTCTTTCTCGATCACGATGAACACGTTGTGGCCAAGCTTCTGACCCATCAGCGCCAGACGAATGAATTCGCGGTCCTTGTAGCCGTTGCAGACGATGGTGCCGCCCTTCGGCGCCAGGGCCAGCACGGCCAGCAGCTCAGGCTTGGAGCCGGCTTCCAGGCCGATGGACACGTCTTGGGTCGCGATGATGTTCTCGATCACCGCTTCCTGCTGGTTCACCTTGATCGGGTACAGCGCGGTGTACTTGCTCTGGTATTCCAGACGCTCGATGTTGGCATCGAACGCGCCGGTCAGCTGGCGCACGCGGTCTTGCAGAATGTCAGGGAAACGCACCAGCAACGGCAAGGACAGGCCGCTTTGGCGCAGCTGGTCAACTTGCTCGAACAGGTCGATAGGCGAACTGGTCGGACCGTTCGGACGAACTTCGACGCGACCGGCGTCATTGATCGCGAAATACCCGGCCCCCCAATGGCGAATCCCGTAAACACTGCGGCTGTCCGCAACTGTCCATTGGCTGCCATCGTCTTTGCGTGTGCGTCGTACGGACATTGAAGTCCCCTATAAAGAAGTCATAGAGCGTCGCCTGGGTTCAGGCCGGCGCAGTCTAAAGAATGAAAATGACGGTTCGTCAACGAGGGGGTAGACCTCGCTGACCGCAGTGAGTTTAGAAACCGGTCAGAACAGGCTCTGTGAAAACCATGTAGACGACGCCAGACCTGCTGTCAGGACTGGATCAAGCCGAGGGTGGTTTTCACAGAGGCTGCTAGCCGCCGGACTTCTTCGCTTTGAAACCGTGCTTGATCAGTTCGGCCAAGAGTAGCTCGACATGATCGCCCTGGATTTCAATGATTCCGTCTTTCAACGCCCCGCCGGTCCCGCAACGTTTCTTCAACGTGGTGGCCAGGTCCTTGAGCGCGTCTTCAGCCAGCGGCACGCCAGTGATGGTGGTCACCGTCTTGCCGCCACGGCCCTTGCTTTCGCGACGCACGCGAGCGATGCCGTCGCCGGACGGGATCACGGTTTGCTTGCAGATACAGGCATCCACCGGTTTGCTGCAATCCGGGCAATGACGACCTGCGTCGGTGGAAAATACCAGGCCACCAAGGGCGGCGAAGGATGCGGCTTTTTTGGCCACCGGCAATCCTCTTGGGAGGACAAAGACTGGTCGCGGCAACCTGGGCAGGTGCCATCGACCGCGAAGCCCCACTCAGGCAGGGGCAGCGCTACTGAAACGGAATTGCTTGTCGTAGGAGCGAAGCTTGCTCGCGAAGATCGCAAGGACGACGCGTACATCCTGAATGTATGCGTTATCGTTGACGACCTTCGCGAGCAAGCTTCGCTCCTACAAAAGGTCGCGCAGTGTAACGGCAAAAAGCCGACTTGCTAAGAGCCAATCGGCGCCAATTTATGCCTTCTTTGCGACGTTGCTTTGCTGAGCCTTCAGATAACGCTTCAACGCGGCCAAAGAGTCCGGGCAATAAGGCTTCTGCTCGATTTCCAGCATCACCTGATCGATCGGAATAAACCGCGCTTCCAGCACTTCTTCCGGCTGCAGGATCAACGGGCCGTCCCACACCGCCGAAAACGCCGAACACCACAGCCGATTGCCGGTGTCTTCGAAGAAAAAGTGATCATGGGCGGTCAGTTCGACGCCGCTCACGCCCAACTCTTCCTCCAGTTCACGGGCGGCCGATTCGGCGTAGGTTTCGGTCGCAAGCACCATGCCTCCCGCCGCCACGTCCCAAAAACCTGGATAAATAGCTTTGCTCAGCGTGCGTCGATGCACGCAGAGTTCACCGGCGCAATTGAACAGCATGATGTAAGTGCCGCGCCCGATCAGCCCGCGTTCGCGCAGGTCGGAGCGGACCAAGGCGCCGAGCAGGTTGTCCTGCTCGTCAACCCAGGCGATCTGTTCGGCATCCGAGGCCGCGCGATGGGCGGCCTCTCTGGCGCTATCGACCATGACTCAGCCCTGATTGAGCAGTTGGCGCAAATCGATCACTGCGGCGTTGGCCCGGGAGATGTAATTGGCCATGACCAGCGAGTGGTTGGCCAGCACGCCGAAGCCGCTGCCGTTAAGGATCATCGGGCTCCAGACCGGTTCTTGCGAGGCTTCCAGCTCACGAATGATCTGGCGCACGCTGACCGTGGCGTTCTTCTTGGCCAGCACGTCGGCGAAGTCGACTTCGATGGCGCGCAGCAGGTGGGACAAGGCCCAGGCCTGACCGCGGGCTTCGTAGAACACATTGTCGATCTGCATCCACGGGGTTTCGACGATCTCTTCGTCAACCTGCGGCACCTGACCTGGAGCGACGACTTCAGTTTTCAGCGCGGTGTTGAGCTTGACCCGGCCAACACTGGCCGACAGCCGTTGCGACAGCGAACCCAGACGGGTGCCGACATCGCCCAGCCAGTTGTTCAGGTTGTCGGCGCGGGCATAGAACAGCGCGTTTTTCTGCGACGGATCGGACAGCCGCGCCTGATAACGGCTCAGGGAATTCATGCCTTCCTGGTACTCGGACTCACTGGATGGCAGCACCCAGCTTTTGTTGTCGAAGTTGAAACGCGGCTCGGCCTTGGCCAGATCGGAGTCTTCGGCAGATTGCGATTGCGAGCGGGCGAAGTCTTTACGCAAGGCACGCGTCAAGTCACGGACCTGGACCAGCACGCCATATTCCCAGCTCGGCGTGTTGTCCATCCACAGGCCCGGTGGAAAACGGTCGTTGGAAATATAGCCGCCCGGCTTGGTCAGCAAAGTACCGGCGACGGTCTTGAGGGTTTCGACCGTGGTGTAGCCGATGACCATTTGCTTGCCTTCTTTCTCGGCGGCCATCTGGGCATTCTGCTGAACCGGGAACAGCGCAGGTTCCTGGCTCCAGTACCAGCCCAGCGCAATAGCCACCAGCAAGTAAATGGCAATCAGAGTGGCCAGCGCTCGGCTGAACAACAGGCCCCCCAAGTAACTGCGGGTGGCCGATTTCGGTTCAGCGGCACGTTCGGGCGCGCTGCCCGCGCGGTTCTTCCAGTCCAGCATGGCGATATCCTTTCAATCACTTGAGTTCATCGGTTCGACCACAACCCTATCGCATCGTGCCTCGTGTGCCGCGCATTAATCTGCACGGAGCACTGAGCCACACAATCGCATCGTCGAGGCGACACTATAAATGAAGCACGCTCCTTGTAGCAGCTGGCGAAGCCTGCGTTCGGCTGCGCAGCAGTCGTGAAATCAGATGATGCGGTGTTTCAGGAAGACCTCGCGCCCAGGTTTTACGACTGCTTCGCAGCCGAACGCAGGCTTCGCCAGCTGCTACCTGTATTGCGCACAGTTCTGACGCCTCCCCGACCGACCGGTCATAAACTGAATAACGTCGCTTTGCAGTTTATTGACGTGCGACACTCATGCGATCGAAAAAGAGGTGCTAGCATAGAGCCACCAGTCGATCTCAGCATGCACCCTAACTAGTAGTCAGGATATGACCGAGCCAGAAGACCCCAGCCGTGAGCGCCTCAAGCACCACTTTGCCCAGCGGGTAATTCATCAGGCACGTCAGATTCTTGAGATATGGCAGCGCCTGCAATGCAGCGAGTGGTCCACCACCGACTTATCGGAACTGAGCGAAGCCAATCTGCGCCTGCTGCGTTTCGCTGAGCGATTCGAACAACCTGAACACACCCAACTGGCGCGCCACATCGGTCAGTCGCTGGAGGCTGTCGACGCCAATCGCGGACGCCTGAGCAGCGGACTGATCACTGAACTCAATCGTTTGATGCAGCGCCTGTCACGCACTGGCCTGCGCCATGGCGATCAGATGGACCAAACCTTTCTGCCGCCCCTGCGCAAACCGATCTACGTGATGTTGCAGGATTACGACCGCGCCGAGCGTCTGGCCAAGCAGCTAGAATTTTTTGGGCTCAGCGCTCAAGCCCTCGACAGCGTTTCGGCGTTCCGCTCCTCAATGGTCGAGCGCTTGCCTGCAGCGATCGTCATGGACGTGGACTTCAGCGGCCCCGGCATCGGCCTGAAACTGGCCGCCGAAGCACAGGAAGGCCTCGACCACACGCTGCCCTTGTTGTTCTTCAGCCTGCACGAAACGGATACCCCGACTCGCCTCGCCGCCGTGCGCGCCGGCGGCCAGGAATTCCTGACCGGCACCCTCGAAGCGTCGAGCCTGCTGGAGAAGATTGAAGTCCTGACCTGCGTCGCCCAGTACGAACCTTATAAAGTGTTGATCATCGACGACTCCCGCGCCCAGGCCTTGCACACCGAGCGCCTGCTCAACGGCGCCGGGATCGTCACGCGGACTTTGATCGAGCCGATCCAGGCCATGGCCGAGCTCGCGGACTTCCAGCCGGACCTGATCATCCTCGACATGTACATGCCGGCCTGCACGGGCACTGAATTGGCCAAGGTGATCCGTCATAACGACCGTTACGTCAGCGTGCCGATCATTTACCTGTCCGCCGAAGATGATCTGGACAAGCAGCTCGACGCCATGAGCGAGGGCGGCGACGACTTCCTGACCAAACCGATCAAGCCGCGACACCTGATCACGACCGTGCGCAACCGCGCGGCACGGGCACGCCATCTGAAATCGCGGATGGTTCGCGACAGCCTCACCGGGCTGTACAACCATACGCACATCCTGCAATTGCTCGAAGACTGCAGCTTCCGCGCCCGTCGCGAGAGCAAGCCGTTGAGCTTTGCGATGCTCGACATTGACCACTTCAAACGGGTCAACGACAGCCACGGCCACCCCATGGGCGATCGGGTGATCAAGAGCCTGGCGCTGTTTCTCAAGCAACGCTTGCGCAAGACCGATTTCATCGGCCGTTATGGCGGTGAAGAATTCGCCATCGTCATGCCGGACACCGATCTCGAATCGGCTCACAAGGTGCTCGACGAGATCCGTCGACGCTTTGCCGAGATTCACTACCCGGCCCAACCACAGGACCTTTGGTGCACGTTCAGCGCCGGGGTGGTGGAACTGTGCGAAAACTCCGACAGCCTGATGATGGCCAGCCAGGCAGACGAAGCGCTGTACCGCGCGAAGGACGCCGGACGCAACCGCGTTCAGGCCGCGCGGACGTCAAAGCAAAGTGCCACTTTTTCATCGGAATCGACCCATTCAGTCATAACCCCGTAACAGAAACGCAATAACTTCAGGCGCTTACCATTCTGCCGTTGGTAGACCCACAATGCGCCTGAAGCTGCTGACCAATCTCAACACCCTCCTTTTAGTCGCCGTGTGCGTGGCCCTTGGCGCCACACTTTGGTGGTCGCAAAAGGCCCTGGAGCGCCCCTATTTACTGATGGAGCGTTACCTGGGCTTGTCCCAACAATTTCAAAATGAAGTCGCGCGTAACATCGAGGACTATCTCGCCAGCGGCGATGCCCTGCGCCTGAGCAGCGCTAGCCAGGCCATCGACGGCCTGCAAAAGGAACTCGGCGAGTTGCCGCCGGCATTGGCCGACACCCTGCGCCCGAGCCTGTCGAACCTGGAAGAGTTCAGCAAAACCGATCTGCTGGCGGCCGGCAAGCTGGCCGGTGATCCGCAGGCGCTGTTGCTGCAAGCCGAACGCGAACTCGGTGCCAGCCTCGATCAGCTCAGCCAATACGCCAGCGCTAACGCGGCGTATCTGACACCGCTGCTCGCGGCCTCCCAGCACTTGGGCAAACTGTCGCTGGTCCGGGACAAACTGGTCAGCAGCGGCCGCAGCGAACTGGCCGCCGATGTCGAGCGTGAAGTCAGCAACATCCGTACCCAGGCTGAGCTTCTGGACGCCTTGCCGCTGCTGGGCGTGACGAGCAAAAGTGAATCGAACACGGATGATTTCGCGGCGATGATGGGCCTGGAGAACACCGAAAAAGCCGTCGTCGAAGAGGCTGGCGCCGGCCTCAAACGTGGACTGAACAGCCTCCTCAGTCGTTACCCGGCCGAACTGACACGCACACGCGACCAGATCCAGAAACGCACCGACCTCAGCGCCGCCACTCACCTGAAAATCGCCGCCGTGCAGCAGGTCATCGCTGGGCTGGAACCGGTGGTTCGCGCCCAGCACGGACAGATCCAGGGCGAAGTGCGGCTGATGCAAGGGGTGATGATCGGTCTGATCCTGTTGATCGCATTGCTCATCGACACCCTGCAACGACGCTTGGCCCGAACCCTGACCAACCTCGCGCCAGCCCTCTCGACCTGGGCCGAGGGCGACTTCAGCCGGGACATTGAATTGGGCGCAACCAATCGCGAACTGCATGACATTCAAGCTTCGCTCAATCGCTTGCGCGCCTACCTGGTCGACTTGGTAGGGACCATTCGCCTCAACGCCGAACAGGTCGCCGGTAGCAGCCGAACACTGGCCGAGTTGAGCAATGACCTGCACAGCGGCGCCGAACATCAGGCCGGCGACACGGCGCTGATCCGCGATTCTCTCGGTGAACTGGAAGCGACCATTCAACAGGTTGCCGGCGATGCCAGCCAGGCTGCCGACGCCAGCCGCCATGCCGGGCTGGCGGTGGAGCATGGGCAGAAGGTCATCGGCTTGAGCCTCACCGGCCTGCATGCGCTGGTGGGTGAAGTCCAAGGCAATGCACAGATGATCGAACACTTGGCCGAGGAGTCGGCGACCATTGGCGGCGTGCTGACGGTGATCCGTTCGATCGCCGACCAGACCAACCTGCTGGCCCTGAACGCCGCCATCGAAGCGGCCCGCGCCGGGGAAATGGGTCGAGGATTTGCGGTGGTGGCCGAAGAAGTTCGCTCACTGGCACAACGCACCGCCGGCGCCACCGCAGAGATCCAGACGTTGATCGCTGGACTGCAAACCGCCGCACGACAATCAGTGGAAGGCATGCGCGCCCAGGTCGAACACGCCGAAGCCACCGCCAATCAGGCCCAGGCCGCCGACGGTGCACTGGATAAAATCGTCGGGGCGATCCAGACCATTTCCGACACCGCCGTGCGCATTGCCGATGTCACGGCTCAACAGAGCGGTGCGGTCAGTGAGATCCGCGATCACAGTGAGCGGATTCACCAGTTGGGTGGGGATAACTTGCTGAGGATTGGTGAAGGGCGCGTGCAAGGGGAGAATTTGTTGGTGTTGGGTGGACGACTGCATACCGCCGTCCAAGCCTTCCGCGTCTGATAGCTCGCGAAGGCACCAGAACAATCACCGCAAAATTCCCCACCCTGCACACCCGACCGCTGTCCGCTATGATGCCCTCACCTTCGATACGCGAGATTGTCATGCGCCGTTTGCTCTGCCTGCTGCTTATAGTGCTCACCCTGCCGGCCACCGCCGCCGGGTTGCTGGAGAGTCAACCCAGTTCGACGTTGGGCTCGATCAACAACAGCGCCGACTTCCTGCCGGTGCGCGAAGCCTTTCATCTGAGCCTGGTCGAAAGCACGCCGCAATCAATCAAGCTGCGTCTCATCGCTACAGAGGGTTACTACCTCTATCGCCATCGCTTTCAGTTTCGCGCTGATCCAACCGATGTTGGCCTGGGCGCCGCGCAACTGCCCAAGGGCGAACAGAAACACGATGAGTATTTCGGTGATGTCGAGGTCTACCACGGGGTTCTCGATGTAGAGCTGCCGCGCACCGATCAACGAGCGTTCACGCTGGTGGTGACTTATCAGGGCTGCGCCGATAAAGGGCTGTGTTATCCACCCGAAACCGAGCGACTGAGTATCGAAGATGTCGGCGCATCTGCTTCGGGCAACACCTCAACCACGCCCACCCTGTCCAAATGGAGCTGGAGCGAACTGGCGTTGTTTTTCCTCGCTGGCCTTGGCCTGACCTTTACGCCCTGCGTATTACCGATGCTGCCGATCCTTTCCGGCGTGGTGTTGCGCGATCAGGTGGGGGGCTTGCGAGGCTTCAAACTTTCCCTGGCCTACGTGCTGCCAATGGCGGCGTGTTTCGCCGCGCTCGGCGCGCTAATGGGAATGTTCGGCGCCCAACTCAATCTTCAGGCGCGGCTGCAATCGGCCTGGGTGCTGGTGCCGTTCGCAACGTTTTTCGCCATTTTCGCCTTGGCCATGTTCGGTGTTTTCGAACTGAAACTGCCCTACGCCATGAGCAGTCGCCTGGATCGAATTGCCGGTCGCACTCAAGGTGGTTCGCTTTGGGGCGCGGCGGTGCTGGGAGTGGTATCGAGCTTGCTGGTCTCGCCGTGTGTTTCCGCGCCACTGGTAGGCGCCCTGCTCTACATAAGCGCTAGCGGCGATGCCGTAGGTGGTGCGCTGAAACTGTTCATGATCGGCCTTGGCATGGGTCTGCCTCTGGTACTGGTGGCAACTGGCGGTGCGGCATGGCTGCCAAAAAGTGGTCCCTGGCTGATCTTCGTCAAAAACGTCATTGGTGTCTTACTGTTGAGCGTCGCCCTCGGCTTGCTGAGTCGTGTGCTGCCAGGTCCGATAACCTTGTTGCTGGTCGGCCTGTTGTGGGGCGGTGTGGGCCTGTTTCTCGGGGCACTGGAATTTGTTTACAAACCGCCTAGAAAGCGTTTGGCACAACTGCTTGGGCTGTTCTTGCTGTTTTACGCGATGGCCTGTTGGTATGGAGCTTTCAGCGGTCAGAGCAATCTGCTTAACCCCATCGGCCAGCCAGTCACGACGGTGAACCGAGAACAACCGCAAAGCCAAAGCGCCTGGCAAACCATCAGCACTCCGACGGAACTGGACCGCGTCCTCGCCGAAGCCAAATCTTCAGGCACCCCACTGCTGCTCGACTGGTACGCCGACTGGTGCATCAGTTGCAAAGTCATCGAACATGAAGTGCTCAACGACGCCAAGGTCGTCGAACGCCTCAAAGGCTATCGACTGATCCGCTTCGACATCACCGCCAGCAACGCCGAGCAACGCGCCCTGCTCGACCGCTACAAACTGTTCGGCCCGCCGGCGCTGATGTTTTTCGGCAAGGACGGGGTCGAACACACCGATGTGCGGGTCATCGGCGAGATCAACGCCCGTGACTTCGCCGAACGTGTCGCGAAAGCAAATGACCGGATTTAATAACCCGGTCATATATTTTGCGCAAACATCGGCCATCGTGCTGGCTATTGCATAGAACTGGACAGTCACAAAGGCTTTGCGGCATAGTCGCCGAGTTCTGACAATTGCACACAGATCACAAGGAACAGCAGATGGCGACGCTACTGGTTCTGCACGGACCCAACCTGAACATGCTCGGCACCCGTGAACCGGGCACCTACGGCGCGACGACACTGGCGCAGATCAACCAGGACCTGGAACGCCGCGCCCGTGAAGCCGGCCACCATTTGCTGCACCTGCAAAGCAACGCCGAGTACGAATTGATCGACCGCATCCACGCTGCCCGCAGCGAAGGTGTGGACTTCATTCTGATCAACCCAGCAGCTTTTACGCACACAAGTGTCGCATTACGTGACGCGCTGCTGGCGGTGAGCATCCCATTCATCGAAGTGCATTTGTCTAACGTGCACAAACGCGAACCTTTCCGCCATCACTCTTACTTCTCCGATGTAGCGGTGGGAGTGATCTGCGGCCTTGGCGCCAGCGGTTATCGATTGGCCCTGGAGGCCGCCCTAGAGCAGCTTGAAAGACAGGCAACAGCTTGAACAACAAGCGTAACGCCCCTGACCGACCCTTGGGAGTTGATGATTCATGGATATCCGTAAAGTTAAGAAACTGATCGAATTGCTGGAAGAGTCTGGCATCGACGAGCTCGAGATCAAGGAAGGCGAAGAGTCCGTACGTATCAGCCGTCACAGCAAGACCCCGGCTCAGCAATACTACGCACCGGCTCCAATGCATGCTCCGGCGCCGGCGCCTGTTGCTGCTGCCCCGGTTGCCGCTGCCGCTCCTGCTGCTCCGGCCGCACCTGTTCTGAACGGCACCGTTGCCCGTTCGCCGATGGTCGGCACTTTCTATCGCAAATCTTCGCCAGCCTCGCCATCCTTCGTTGAAGTCGGCCAGACCGTGAAGAAAGGCGACACGCTGTGCATCGTCGAAGCCATGAAGATGATGAACCACATCGAAGCTGAAACCAGCGGTGTGATCGAATCCATCCTCGTCGAAGACGGCCAGCCGGTTGAGTACGACCAACCGCTGTTCACCATCGTTTGAACCGCGGAGAGACTTTGATGACTGCGAAGTTGGAAAAAGTTCTGATCGCCAACCGCGGTGAGATCGCCCTGCGGATTCTGCGTGCCTGCAAAGAGATGGGCATCAAGACTGTCGCCGTTTATTCCACGGCCGACAAAGAACTGATGCACCTGGGTCTGGCAGACGAATCCGTCTGCATCGGTCCGGCCTCGGCTGCAAAGTCTTACCTGCACATTCCGGCGATCATCGCCGCGGCTGAAGTGACCGGCGCTACCGCCATTCACCCAGGCTACGGCTTCCTTGCGGAAAACGCTGATTTCGCTGAACAGGTCGAGAACTCTGGCTTCGCGTTCATTGGCCCGAAAGCCGACACCATTCGCCTGATGGGCGACAAGGTTTCGGCCAAGCACGCCATGATCGCTGCGGGTGTTCCAACCGTTCCGGGTTCCGACGGCCCGCTGCCTGAAGACGAAGAAACCGCTCTGCGCATCGGTCGCGAAGTCGGTTACCCGGTGATCATCAAAGCCGCTGGCGGCGGTGGTGGTCGCGGCATGCGCGTCGTGCATAAAGAAGAAGACCTGATCTCCTTCGCCAAACTGACCCGCACCGAAGCGGGCGCAGCGTTCGGCAACCCGATGGTCTACCTGGAAAAATTCCTGACCAACCCACGCCACGTGGAAGTTCAGGTACTGTCCGATGGCCAGGGCCACGCCATCCATCTGGGTGACCGCGATTGCTCGCTGCAGCGTCGTCACCAGAAGGTTCTCGAAGAGGCGCCGGCACCGGGCATCGACGAGAAAGCACGCGCTGAAGTCCTCGCTCGCTGCGTCAAGGCGTGCATTGACATCAACTACCGTGGCGCAGGCACGTTCGAGTTCCTGTACGAGAACGGCGCGTTCTATTTCATCGAAATGAACACCCGCGTTCAGGTTGAGCACCCGGTTTCGGAAATGGTTACCGGCATCGACATCGTCAAGGAGATGCTCAGCATCGCCGCTGGCAACAAGCTGTCGTACACCCAGGATGACGTGGTTATCCGCGGTCACTCGCTGGAATGCCGGATCAACGCCGAAGACCCTAAATCCTTCATGCCGAGCCCAGGCACGGTCAAGCATTTCCACGCCCCAGGCGGCAACGGCGTTCGCGTCGATTCGCACCTGTACAGTGGCTATGCCGTTCCGCCGAACTACGATTCGTTGATCGGCAAGCTGATCACCTACGGCGCAACCCGTGACGAAGCCCTGGCGCGCATGCGCAATGCGCTGGACGAAATCGTTGTCGACGGGATCAAGACCAACATCCCGTTGCACCGCGATCTGGTCCGCGATGAAGGCTTCTGCAAAGGTGGAGTCAACATCCACTACCTGGAACACAAGCTGGCTGGCGACAAGCATTAAGATGTGATCCTGACCAACAAAGCCGCTTTCGAGCGGCTTTGTTGTTTCTGAAGGTTTCAATCTGAAACCCCCCCTTGTAGCAGCTGGCGAAGCCTGCGTTCGGCTGCGAAGCAGCCGTCAATCCATGCAATGCGGTGTTTCAGGAAAACGGTGTAATCAGGTTTTACGACTGCTTCGCAGCCGAACGCAGGCTTCGCCAGCTGCTACAGATTGCGTCGCGACTGAACTGGATGGCATTAAGGCTCGCTCGCTCCCACAAAAGCTCCGCGCTCGCGTAAACTTGCGCGCTTCGCGCAGCCCGCTAGGCTGCAATCAACATTTTTCAAAGGTGCCCGCCATGCCTTGGCTGCAAGTCCGTCTCGCCATCAGCCCAGAACAAGCCGAAACCTACGAAGATGCTTTCCTTGAAGTGGGCGCCGTCTCGGTGACCTTCATGGACGCCGAAGATCAACCGATTTTCGAGCCAGAACTCAACACCACGCCGCTGTGGTCCCACACGCACCTGCTGGCCCTGTTCGAAGGTGGCACCGAAGCCGCCAGCGTACTGGCCCACCTTGAGTTGCTGACGGGCAGCCCGCTGCCCGAGCATCACAGCGAAATCATCGAAGACCAGGACTGGGAACGCAGCTGGATGGACGGTTTCCAGCCGATGCGTTTCGGTCAGCGCCTGTGGATCGTCCCAAGCTGGCACGCCGCACCCGAGCCTGACGCCGTCAACCTGCTGCTGGATCCGGGCCTGGCGTTCGGCACCGGCACTCACCCGACTACCGCGCTGTGCCTGGAATGGCTCGACGGTCAGGACCTGAAAGACTGCAACGTGCTGGACTTCGGCTGCGGCTCGGGGATTCTGGCCATCGCTGCCCTGCTGCTGGGCGCCAAGCAAGCCGTCGGTACCGATATCGACGTACAAGCCCTGGAAGCCTCCCGCGATAACGCTGGGCGCAACGACATTGCCGAAGCGCTCTTCCCACTGTACCTGCCGGAAGATCTGCCGCAGGTTCAGGCCGACGTGCTGGTGGCCAACATCCTTGCCGGCCCGCTGGTTTCCCTGGCGCCGCAATTGTCCAGCCTGGTCAAGCCGGGTGGCCGCCTGGCGCTGTCGGGCATCCTCGCCGAACAAGGTGAAGACGTCGCCAAAGCCTACGCTCAGGACTTCGATCTGGACCCAATCGCCCATCGCGATGGCTGGGTGCGCATCACTGGCCGTCGGCGCTAGAATGAGCGCCTGCATAAACCGGATCGCCGCATGACCGACAGCTTCGTCACCCAGTGCCCGCATTGCCAAACCAGCTTCCGCGTCAGCCATACTCAGTTGAGCGTGGCCCGCGGAGTGGTTCGTTGCGGCTCGTGTTTGCAGGTGTTCAATGCCGCCAAGCAGCTGCTTGAGCAACGGACCGGCAAGGACGCAATCACGCCAGTTGCCCCGGCCGTCGTCGAACCACCGGAGCCGCGGGCCATCAGCCAAAAGCAATGGACCGCCGCCGAGCTGGATCTGGACAGCCTGGACCTGGACGAAGAGCTCGCCCGCCTCGAACAACGGGAGATCCAGCCGACCACGGAATTCGGTCGCCCCCGCGAAGACAACCTGAGCGCTAGCCGCGATACCGTCGAGCACGAAGAAGCGCCTTGGCCCGACAGCCTGTTCAGCGAATCGGCCGCCGATCGTGCGCAGACCGCTGAAGCCGACTTGCCGGAGCTGGAACTCGAGCCGAGCAAACACTCGCGCACCGAACCTTCGCTGTCCCTGGAACCGGTGGAATTGGACGACGAACATCAGCCGCCCCAACTGCGCCTGCACGATCCGCTCGACGCGCCGATGCATCACGAACGCCTGTCGGCGACCGATGAGATCGACGACGACCTGCCCTCGATCGAGCCCCTGCGCAAAAAGCGTGAGCCGGCTGTCCGCGCTGAAGCCCTGCACGACCTGACCGATGACCCACTGCAACTGGACTGGCAAAAACGCCGCTCACCCTGGGGTCGCCGACTTTTCTGGCTGCTGCTGATCCTGCTCGGCGCGGCGGCGCTCGCCGGCCAGTACATCGCTTACCATTTCGACGAACTGGCGCGCCAGGATCAGTACCGTCCGTGGTTCCAGCAACTGTGCCCCCAGATCGGCTGCACGGTGCCGTCCAAAGTCGACATCGCCAAAATCAAAAGCAGCAACCTGGTGGTCCGCAGCCACCCGGACTTCAACGGTGCACTGGTGGTCGACGCGATCATCTACAACCGCGCGCCCTTCTCCCAGCCTTTCCCGCTGCTGGAGTTGCGTTTTGCCGACCTCAACGGTCACCTGATCGCCAGCCGTCGCTTCAAACCCGGCGAGTACCTCAATGGCGATCTCGAAGGAATGGTGGAAATGCCTCCGCAAACACCGATCCACATCGCACTGGATATCCTCGACCCAGGCTCCAAAGCGGTGAATTACAGCCTGAGTTTTCATTCGCCCGAGTGAAACGGTTCAGTATTACGGCTTTGACGGCATATTTCTGACTTTGACCGTTCGTACCAAACCGCTGGCGATAACAAAATCACTGTTCAGATTTTGTTCAATTCAGCCTTTATCCAGTCATCGAGAGCGGGTATCATGCCAACCCTTTTTCGAACTCTCATGATCCGGCCCCACAACAGGGAAGTCCTATGTCGGCGGTACGCATCGGTCCATATACATTGCACAACGGCTTGATTCTCGCCCCGATGGCGGGGGTCACCGACCAGCCCTTTCGTCAGCTGTGCAAACGACTGGGTGCAGGGCTTGTAGTCTCGGAAATGGTCACCAGCGACATGAGCTTGTGGAACACCCGCAAATCGCGGATGCGCATGATCCACGAAGGTGATCCCGAGCCCCGCTCGGTACAGATCGCCGGTGGTGATGCACAGATGCTGGCGGATGCAGCCCGGGCCAACGTCGAACTGGGTGCACAGATTATTGATATCAACATGGGCTGTCCGGCAAAAAAGGTCTGCAACAAGGCCGCCGGGTCCGCGCTGTTGAAAGATGAAGCATTAGTGACCGAGATCCTGCGGGCCGTCGTGGCTGCGGTTGATGTGCCGGTCACCCTGAAGATCCGCACCGGCTGGGACCGGGACAACAAGAACGGCCTGACGGTGGCGAAGATTGCCGAGCAGGCAGGCATCTCGGCGTTGGCGGTTCATGGCCGCACCCGTGCCGATCTGTACACCGGCGAAGCCGAGTACGACACCATTGCAGCGATCAAGCAGGCCGTGTCGATGCCGGTCTTTGCCAATGGCGATATCGATTCACCCGAGAAGGCCCGGTACGTGCTCGACGCGACCGGTGCCGATGGCCTGTTGGTCGGCCGGGCTGCCCAAGGGCGGCCATGGATTTTTCGTGAGATCGATCATTTTCTGCGTACCGGCGAGAAACTCCCGGCGCTGGATCTGATCGAGGTGGAACGCATTCTGCTAGAGCATCTGGCTGCGCTGCACGTCTTCTATGGGGATGTCATGGGCGTACGCATTGCTCGAAAGCATGTGGGCTGGTATCTCGCAACCTTGCCGGGCGCCAGGGAGTTCCGCGCCCACTTCAATCGTTTGGAAGATACGGAAGCACAATGCGCCAACGTTCAGGGCTACTTCGCCGAACGTAACAAGAGCCTGACAGGGGACGGAGACGAGGTGGCCGCATGACGATGATGACCGAGACTTTAGTGAGTGGAACAACACCCGTGAGCGACAACGTGAATTTGAAACAGCACCTCAATACGCCGAGCGAAGAAGGTCAGACCCTTCGCGGGAGTGTCGAGAAGGCGCTGCACAATTATTTCGCCCACCTTGAGGGCGCTGCCGTCACGGATGTGTACAACCTGGTGCTCTCCGAAGTCGAGGCTCCCCTGCTCGAGTGCGTGATGAACTACGTCAAGGGCAACCAGACCAAGGCCAGCGAGCTGCTCGGACTGAACCGAGGCACCCTGCGCAAGAAACTCAAGCAGTACGATTTGCTGTAAGCATTCAATCAAACCAGAAAGGCGCCCGCGTAAAAACGGTCGCCTTTTTTGCTGACTCCTTTGCTTTTTGATGGAAATTGAAATGACCGACCAGACTACCCGCCTGCCGATCCGCCGCGCCTTGATCAGCGTTTCCGACAAGACCGGGATCCTCGAGTTCGCCAAAGAGCTTGAAGCCCTGGGCGTCGAGATCCTCTCCACCGGCGGAACGTTCAAGCTGCTGCGCGACAACGGCGTTGCCGCAGTGGAAGTCGCGGATTACACCGGTTTTGCGGAAATGATGGACGGTCGGGTGAAAACCCTGCACCCGAAAATCCACGGCGGGATCCTCGGTCGTCGCGGTATCGACGACGCCATCATGAACGAGCACGGCATCAAGCCGATCGACCTGGTCGCGGTCAACCTGTACCCGTTCGAAGCCACCATCAACAAGCCGGGCTGCAACCTGCCGACCGCGATCGAAAACATCGACATCGGCGGCCCGACCATGGTCCGTTCGGCTGCAAAAAACCACAAAGACGTGGCCATCGTGGTGAATGCCGGCGACTACGCCAGCGTGCTCGAAGGCCTCAAAGCCGGCGGCCTGACCTACGCTCAGCGTTTCGACCTGATGCTCAAGGCCTTCGAACACACTGCCGCCTATGACGGCATGATTGCCAACTACATGGGCACCGTGAACCAGGCGGCTGACACCCTCAGCACCGAAGGTCGCAGCGAATTCCCGCGCACTTTCAACAGCCAGTTCGTCAAGGCGCAGGAGATGCGCTACGGCGAGAACCCGCATCAGAGCGCGGCGTTCTACGTTGAAACCAAGCCTGCGGAAGTGGGTATCGCCACCGCGACCCAACTGCAAGGCAAAGAGCTGTCGTACAACAACGTGGCCGACACCGACGCCGCGCTGGAATGCGTGAAGAGCTTCGTCAAACCGGCCTGTGTGATCGTCAAGCACGCCAACCCGTGCGGCGTTGCCGTCAGCCTGGACGCCGAAGGCGGTATCCGTCAGGCGTACGAGCTGGCCTACGCCACCGACACTGAATCCGCCTTCGGCGGCATCATCGCCTTCAACCGCGAACTGGATGCTGAAACGGCCAAGGCCATCGTCGAGCGTCAGTTCGTCGAAGTGATCATTGCCCCAAGCGTCAGCGAAGAAGCCCGCGCCATCGTGGCTGCAAAAGCCAACGTACGCCTGCTGGCCTGCGGCGAGTGGTCGGCTGAACGCGCCGCTGCCTGGGACTACAAACGCGTCAACGGAGGCCTGCTGGTGCAGAGCCGCGACATCGGCATGATCGGCGCCGACGACCTGAAAGTCGTGACCAAACGCGCCCCGACCGAGCAGGAGATCCACGACCTCATCTTCGCCTGGAAAGTCGCCAAGTACGTTAAGTCCAATGCCATTGTCTACGCCAAGAATCGCCAGACCATTGGTGTCGGCGCTGGTCAGATGAGCCGCGTGAACTCCGCGCGTATTGCGGCGATCAAAGCTGAGCACGCTGGCTTGCAGGTGCAAGGTGCAGTCATGGCATCGGATGCATTCTTCCCGTTCCGCGACGGTATCGACAACGCGGCCAAGGTGGGTATCACTGCGGTGATCCAGCCAGGCGGCTCGATGCGTGATAACGAAGTGATTGCTGCTGCCGACGAAGCCGGCATCGCCATGGTATTCACCGGCATGCGCCACTTCCGTCACTGATTTTGCTCTTGTAGGAGCGAGGCTCGCCCGCGAAGGCCTCACCTCGGTCTGGCTGACGCACCGAGGCGTTCCCTTCGCGGGCAAGCCTCGCTCCTACCGGTTTGGTGCAGTGGCGGATGCCGCGTACCGTTAGCCAGGCAGCTCAGGCTGCCCCCACAGAATTAGCGTCATCCGAGGTTTTTGAAATGAATGTTTTGATCATTGGCAGCGGTGGCCGTGAACACGCCCTGGCCTGGAAAGTGGCTCAGGATCCGCGCGTGCAGAAAGTGTTCGTGGCTCCGGGTAACGCCGGCACCGCCATTGAAGCCAAGTGCGAGAACGTCGCGATCGACGTGCTGGCCCTTGAACAGCTGGCCGACTTTGCCGAGAAAAACGTTTCCCTGACCATCGTCGGCCCGGAAGTGCCGCTGGTCGCCGGCGTCGTCGATCTGTTCCGCTCCCGCGGCCTGGACTGCTTCGGTCCGACCGCTGGCGCTGCCCAGCTGGAAGGTTCGAAAGCTTTCACCAAGGACTTCCTGGCGCGTCACAAGATCCCGACGGCCGGCTACCAGAACTTCACCGAGATCGAGCCAGCCTTGGCTTATTTGCGTGAAAAAGGCGCGCCGATCGTGATCAAGGCCGATGGCCTGGCTGCCGGTAAAGGCGTGATCGTTGCCATGACGTTGACCGAAGCCGAAGACGCCGTGCGCGATATGCTGGCTGGCAACGCCTTCGGCGACGCGGGTTCGCGCGTGGTGATCGAAGAGTTCCTGGACGGCGAAGAGGCCAGCTTCATTGTCATGGTCGACGGCAAGAACGTATTGCCGATGGCCACCAGCCAGGACCACAAACGCGTCGGCGACGGCGATACCGGACCGAACACTGGCGGCATGGGTGCTTACTCTCCTGCCCCGGTCGTGACCGCTGAAGTTCACAAGCGTGTCATGGACCTGGTGATCTGGCCGACCGTGCGTGGCATGGCCGAAGAAGGCAACGTTTACACTGGCTTCCTGTACGCCGGTTTGATGATCGACAAAGCTGGTAACCCAAAAGTCATCGAATTCAACTGCCGTTTCGGCGACCCTGAGACTCAACCGGTGATGCTGCGTTTGCAGTCGAGCCTGGTGTTGCTGGTCGAAGCAGCCCTGGCACAAGCCCTGGACAAGGTCGAAGCACAATGGGATCCGCGTCCGAGCGTCGGCATCGTGCTGGCCGCAGGCGGCTATCCTGGTGACTACGCTAAAGGCATTGCCATCAACGGCCTTGATGCAGCCGCAGCACTGGAAGGCAAAGTCTTCCACGCCGGCACTGCGCTCAAGGACGGTCAAGTGGTGACGGCCGGTGGTCGGGTACTCTGCGCCACTGCAATGGGTGCCAGCGTCGATGCCGCTCAGCAGCAAGCTTACAAGCTGGCGGCAAGGATTGACTGGGAAGGCTGCTTCTATCGCAACGACATTGGCTACCGCGCCATTGCCCGCGAGCGTGGCGAAAATCAGGAATAAGGGCACCATTCGGCCAGGCAAGGGCTTCGGGCACTTGCCGGGCTATTCCGGCGCCGCGCATAGTTATAATTCTGGCATCAACCTACGAAGGGATTTCGCCGTGCGCTGGCTCAGGATTGCCATAGGTCTTACCGTCACTCTGCTGACCTTGCTCTGCATGCTCCCGGCCCAAGCCGTGCAAGGCAGTGGCTGGGCGGTATTGCTCGACGAACAGGGCGACCTGCAGCTAAGCGACATCCGTTCCACTCGCTACACCAATCAATTCAGCCCCATTGAACTCGACCGCCTCACCGCCGCCGAGCCCGATGGCGCTTTATGGCTGCGTTTCAGACTCGCGCCTGGCAAGCACGAACAGTTGCTGCGGGTGTTCGCTCCCGACCTGTCGCACCTCAATCTCTATGTGCTGGACGGCGACACGCTGATCGAGCAATTGAACACCGGTACCGGACAGCCCCAAGCCGAAAGGCCATTGCCCAGCAGCGACTTCATGTTGCCGCTGCCGCAAAGCGAAAAAAACCTCGACGTTTACCTGCGACTGGTCTCCGACCATCAGTTGAGGCCTTACATCACCCTGCAGTCGGCGGTCATGACCGCCGCCAATCAGAATCAGACGCTGATCTACGGTCTGTTGCTCGGCTGTATCGCGATGCTGATCCTGCACAACGTCATTCGTTATGCCTACACCCGCTCGCGCAGCAGTCTCTGGCTAGCTGGCTGCGAAGGGCTGTTGATGCTCAGCCTGGTCCTGCTGCTGAATGTAGCCGGACCCTGGTTGCCGGACTGGCATGCGGTCCAGACGCCGGGGGCTTACCTCGCGCTGCTGCTGACAGCGCCCTGCGGTCTGATGTTTGCCTATCGCTTCTTCGCCCCGCTCGGCCCGCATCCGCTGAACAAGTTGCTGCTGGGCGACATCCTGTTCATCAGTGTCTGCGGCTTGCTGCTGTTGTTCGTCAATACGCTGCCGCTCAACATCATCACGTACGCGCTGGTCGCCCTCGCGGGTCTGACCATGTTGTTCGTCAGCGCCTATCACTGGCAAAAAGGCTATCGCCCGGCACGTCTTTTCGTGGCGGCAATGGTGGTGTTCAACGCCGGTACGCTGATTATCCTGCCCGCCCTGCTGGGACTGACCCTGGTGGAGCCTCAAGGTCTGATCATCACTTTGCTGGTGTTCATCTGCATCAGTGGCCTGTTGATGAGCATTGCCTTGAGTGAACGTCAGCGCAGCATCACCGAAGACCGTTTCAGCGTCAGCCGCGACCTGGCTGCCAGCAACGCCGAGATCAACGCCAAGGCCGAATTCCTGGCAAAAATCAGCCACGAAATCCGCACCCCGATGAACGGCGTGCTGGGCATGACCGAGCTGCTGCTGGGCACGCCGCTCTCGGTAAAGCAGCGCGACTATGTGCAGACCATCCACAGTGCCGGCAACGAACTGCTGACGCTGATCAACGAGATCCTCGACATTTCCAAGCTCGAATCCGGGCAGATCGAACTGGACGATGTTCAGTTCGATCTCAACGCGTTGATCGAAGACTGCCTGAGTATTTTCCGCGCCAAAGCCGAACAGCAGAACGTCGAGTTGATCAGCTTTATCCAGCCGCAAGTGCCGCGCGTCATCAGCGGTGACCCGACGCGTCTGCGCCAGACCCTGCTGAGTCTGCTGGAGAACGCCCTGAAGAAAACCGATGAGGGCGAGATCCTCATCGTCGTCGCGCTCGATGAGCGCAGTGCCAAACCGCGCTTGCGCATTGCCGTGCAGGACAGCGGCGAGCCGATGGACGCCGAAGAGCGCGACGCATTGATGCACGCCGAACTGCACAGCAAGCACTTCCTCTCGGCCACCCGCTTGGGAGGCAATCTGGGGCTGGTGATCGCCCGCCAGCTGATTCGCTTGATGCAAGGGGAGTTCGGCGTCAAGAGTGGCGCCAACCAGGGCAGCACCTTGTGGCTGACCCTGCCGCTGGACCCTGACCGCCTCGAGCACCCGACGTCCGACCTTGATGGCCCACTGCAGGGTGCACGGGTGTTGGTGGTGGACGACAACGACACCTGCCGCAAGGTGCTGGTGCAGCAGTGCAGCGCGTGGGGCCTGAATGTGAGTGCCGTACCGTCCGGCAAGGAAGCGCTGGCGCTGCTGCGCACCAAGGCCCACTTGCGTGATTACTTCGACGTAGTTCTGCTGGACCAGAACATGCCCGGCATGACCGGCATGCAACTGGCCGCCAAGATCAAGGAAGACCCGAGCCTGAACCACGACATCCTGCTGATCATGCTCACCGGCATCAGCAACGCACCCAGCAAGATCATCGCGCGCAACTCCGGGATCAAACGCATCCTCGCCAAACCAGTGGCCGGCTACACCCTCAAGACGACGTTGGCCGATGAGCTGAACCAGCGAAACAAGGGCCTTTCTATCTCGCAGCACCTGCCCGTCGGACCGACTTTACCGGTGAAGGTGCCAAGCGATTTCCGCATCCTGGTGGCCGAAGACAACAGCATTTCGACCAAGGTAATTCGCGGCATGCTGGGCAAGCTCAACCTGCAACCGGACACTGCCAGCAATGGCGAAGAAGCCTTGCAGGCGATGAAAGCCCAGCGCTATGACCTGGTCCTGATGGACTGCGAAATGCCGATCCTCGACGGTTTCTCCGCGACTCAGCAATTGCGTGCCTGGGAAGTCGGCAACCAGCGCACTCGCACCCCCGTGGTGGCGTTGACTGCGCACATCCTCGCCGAGCATAAAGAGCGCGCGCGTCAGGCCGGCATGGACGGGCACATGGCCAAACCGGTCGAGCTGTCGCAACTGCGCGACCTGATCGAGCATTGGGTGGCCCAGCGCGATCAGCAGATCCGGGCAGCGACTCAAACGTCCTGAGCCGACAGACCCCGCAGCGCCTGATAGACTCCCCTCGACTTCCCTCGCCAGTGAGCTTGCACCATGCTCCACGTGTTGTTCAGCGTTTACCTGAAGATGCTGGTGCTTTATAGCCCGTTCTTCGTGTTGTCCTGCTTCATCAGTCTGACCCGCGGTTATTCGCGCAAGGAACAACGTCGGCTGGCCTGGAAAGTGGCGACAGCCACGCTGGTCTCCAGCGTCTTGCTGTACCTGTTCGGGCGGGTGATTTTCAGTGTTTTCGGCATCACCGTAGACGCATTCCGCATCGGTGCCGGCAGTGTGTTGTTCATCTCGGCGCTGGGCATGGCCCAAGGCAAGTCGGCGGTGCAGACAGACAATGTGCAGCAGGACGTGACCATCGTCCCGCTGACCATTCCCCTGACGGTCGGCCCCGGCACCATCGGTGCGCTACTGGTGATGGGCGTGAGTCAGCCTCATTGGGACGACAAACTCACGGCCATTCTCAGTATTGCCCTAGCCAGTTTCACCGTCGGCGTGGTCCTTTATCTGTCCAACCGCATCGAGCGCATTCTCGGTGACCAAGGCTTGCAGATCGTCAGCCGGTTGATGGGGCTGTTCGTGTGTGCGTTGGCGGCGCAGATTATTTTCACCGGAGTGAAGGGGTATCTGGTGCCCTAAGCCACACCCACTCGCCTCTTCCAAACGATCGACGACCCAGTATCCCGTATATGAAACATCTTCGGGATACTGGGTAGAAAAGGGAGACGCCCTCGAATGAGGTCGTCATCCTTACGGCTGATCGAGACGGCCGGAGTGGGATTGCCGTTGCGAACCTAGCCACTGCACAACGTTCTCTGCATTCTCCTCATAGCTCTTGATGTTAAATCGAGCTATAACAAAACCAGATTTCACGCCGCCCTGCACTTGGGCTGGATCGAAAACATGATCAATGAGGTTCGCCCCCACGTCCTCAACGGTCTCGAAAAGCACCGTAGTAACTTTAAGAAGTCCCTCTTTGTCAACGATGCCTAATTGCATCTTGATATGAGTTTGCCCTTTCATCACCGTATGATCACGGAATATCCTGGCAAGTGGTGTACTTTCTGGCAACGCAGCAAGTAGCTTGGAAGCGATATCCAGACAATTTTTCTGCGCACGTGAAAGGTGATCCCCAAAAACGCCGAGCAGAATATTTGTAAGCGTGAATCGCTCGCCGTCAGCAGCTAACGACATTTCCTGTTGTTCGTACAAACTCCAGCCACAAGACTCCAAAGACTCCTTGAAAACTTCGTGCCATTCCACAGTCACCGAGTTTTCGAAAAAATCCTCGTCTGCGCAAAGCTGGGAAAAAAGAGTCGAATCCTGCACGCTCTGCCGTAAAGACTCTGACAATGATCGGGACAGTAATAAAATACTGCATGCACTTATATAAACTGAATATTCCATTATTCAACTCTCCCCAAAAAAGTCAGCGCCTTTCTCTTTAAGCAATTTTAAGGCCTACGACGACTAAACCTTTGCTTCAGGACTTCCTTCCGATGTTCGCCAAGATATTGTTCAATGTCACTTCGAAATTCCTCATAACGTGCAGGATTAAAGGTGACGAACGACTTCCCTCGAAAGATTTCCAGTGCAGAAGACTGCCAGTTTACAAAGAGAACCCCGCCGTTGTGCGAAGACCCTGCCTGTTTTATTGACGCAGTCGAGGCGATTAGAACACCGTTCTCCAACTGCTCGCATGGAATGACAGACAGTCGTGCACCTTCGGGTATTTTTACCTCACGATTGAAAAGATTCAAGGTTTTCTCATCATCCCTCAAGCCACCAATGGTGGATTCTATTACTCCACCGAGCACAGCCGCCGCTGGCACACTGGCCTTCACACCGTCCAATATTCCTTTAACGATATCTTTAATCACATAGTCCATATTGACACGCAAAGAACTCTCGGAGTACCGAGTGTAACCATCCTCGGCAATGAAACATCCAAGATCCATTAAGCATCGGACAAATTCCTCATACCATGGCTGAGTATTCTTTCCCTTGGGAACCTCGTAATTAGCCTCCATAATGGCCATTGTCATCAAGTTCTCCATCATCGCCATATTGCTAAGCGACATACCCTTACCATAACCAACTAGCGCATCGCCCAGCATCACCGCATCGAGTTCCTTTGTCGGGCTGTCATCTTGCTGTACGGCAAACGCACGCGGGCGAGGGCCAACGGACGCCAGCGCCTTACGTTTGTTAACGCGGGCCTTTATCAACTCAACGCTTTGCGCAACGCCAATTACACTCTCAAAATATTTCATAACTATTCCTTTTTTATCCAATTGACCGCTCCTGCGGACTAACGCCAATCTAACTCATCACCTCCTTACACAACACTCCCCACTGATTACTGAATATGTAAGGGCAAAACAACTTCACACATGATCGAACAAAAAACCAGACACACACTAAAAAACCTAATGACTTTTAAATTTTCGCCAACAGTTGTATTCATACAATCCAAACAATGCAACCTCGCACAAACAAAGAAAATTCAATATCAACTCTGACGAGACCTCACCCATGAATGAACTACTCTCCGGGCTAGTAACCGGCCCGACCCTGGCTTCCTATGTTGAAACAATGTCCTTGAGCGACCACAACGACTTGGCAGACAGCCAAAATATTGCAACCAAATCGGCCGACCTCGGTTACTACCGATATGCCGACTCAGACAGCTGGTTTTTAGAATACCTAGAAACAATGGATTACTTGGGCTGGACCGTAAACAGTGAAATTAAAGAACTTACACATAACGACGTAACCCTGTCTTTAGCAGACTATATTGTATGGATGTTCAAGGACCCTGTTGAAAAAAATGCAATGATTGACACGTTCGACGCCTTGAAGTCCAACAACCCAGCAATGCTGTCGCTGGGTGAAGAAACAGGGGAGGGGCAAACATTACAAGTTATACCAGCCAAGTATGACTTACAAGGCAACCTTTTTATAACAATCATTCAAGTGCAGTTGTTTTCCGAAACAAAAAACGGTAATTTTTTATTCTGGAACTGGGAAGATCGATCAACAAAAATTATTCGTCGAGCTGTACATCTAATGTTAAATCGAGAAAAATTCGCGCAAAACAGAGCACGACTCAAACTGTTAATTGATAGGTACCGTATGGCGCGATTTTCCTTGAGAAAAAAGAACTCACTCATTGAGTCCCTTTGAAACTCCATGAGCCTGTTTGTCTGCGCCCTTGCGGCGCAGATCATTTTTACCGGGGAGAAGGGGTATCTGGTGCCCTGAGTGACGGCCGCTTACCCTGCAAATGCCGACTCCGTCAGCAGCTCTTGCAGGGTTGCACTGCCAACCTTGCCTTTTCTGTCCCGTAACCGCGCCACGAACATGGATACCGGATGTGACTGCAACGCTTCAAACGCGAGGAACACTTCACCGCGCAATGCAGGGTCGGCGGAACACACATCACGGAAGATCAAGCAGTGCTCGCTGTCCGGGTCAACAATGACCAGATGCTCCTGGACAATCTCGAGCAACAGTTTTTCAGGCTCGTCGAACGCCCAAATCAACTTGCCCACAATGGCCGGAGTTTCACCCAGAGCATGCCGGCAGTCGACGACGACCGAGTCCAGTTTCCGCCAGACTGCCTTCGTCAGGTGACACGTCACGGCGCCCTGCCCCAATCGCAGAATCAACGTATTGACGTCATCGGGAATCAGCGGCAAGAGATCGCGCTGGGCCGTCTGTCCTTCGACGACCAGCACTTCGCCGTTGCGCTGAACATAATCGAACGGCCCGAGGCTTCGCATGTCCGGATAGAGATGCACCCATCCATCCTGGCGCTCATGCAGCAACACGTTGACCTGGTCTTGAGTACCCAGCAGCGCAAAATCCCTGGGCAGGTTCTCACCGGTAATCCGGATCAGCCGGGCACTTTGCACGTCATACCATTGCAAGCTGCCTGGTTCGGACTCCACAGACACAAACTCAGGATGTTCCGCCGCTTCCAGTAACAACTGGAGATCTTTGATCAAGTGTTCGCCATGCACGCTCACCCAATCGTGGCTGACCCCAGTGATGATCTCCGTCTCCTGATAACGAAGCTCCAGTGATACGCCGTCAACGGTTATCCCGCGCAATCCGGCGGCATCAATCGTCACGTCGGCGAACCGCCAGTCCTCCCACTCCCGCTGATAAGCCGGCAGGTTGTCGCTCAGTAACAATTGCGAGCCGGCGCCAAATGCCTCATCGAGTTGCTGCGGATCGATGAAATTCTGGGTCCAGATCTCACCGCTCGATAGATCAAACAGCCAGACCGCTTGATTGTCCGGGGTTACGCCGAGCAAGCGAACTTCCTTGTCGAGTCCTGGATCGCATAGCACCAAACGGTTATTCACGTACCAGGCGCACAAGTTGCCGCTACCGGTGAAATTGCGCACACCGACAATCGCAAAATCCTTGCCCGGATATTGCTCGGCAATCGGCTCCAGCGCCCGCCACCATTGAGCACGATCCTTGAGCCACTGCTCGCTCAAGCCACCCAGTTGCACCTCGCCTTGCGAGGTCAGGTTGAAAAACAGCCCGTTTTCATCGAGTGCCACATAGCCGCCCTCGATGGCCACGACCTGCTTGAGCCCGTCGGGCTGCACCCATCGGTGTGTCCATTGCCCTTTGCCGTTTTTTCCGCTCCGTTGCAGTCGGCTGAGTGACTGGTTGCGGTAGAGTCGCTCATAAATAAGGAACACATCGCTGTCATCGGCCATCGTCAACAGCATCAGATCGTTCAGGTTCTTGATCGAATCGTCCCAGCCACGTGCGTGATGCCGACCGGGCTGCGGAACGATGAGAAGTCGATCGCGGCTGCGCACCCACACCATGCCCCGGACCTTCGGTTCAATCGTCCAACAGATCGAAACGTAAGGGGCCGGCTGCCAGTCGACCGTGGTGACACCGTTGTTCAACGGACGGGCTTCCAGTCGCAGAAACTTGCCCAGTACCGTTGACCAGTCGGCCTGCGCATCGTTGGCCAGAACCAGCGCCTGCAGTTCCGGCGCCATGTCGTGAGTGACGGAACTCAACAGCAGTTGCCCGTCATGAATCAAGTAACGGTATTGCCTGACCGCTTGATTGCCCACGACGTATTCCTGCACGACATGAATCACACCTTGGGCATCCGCTTCGATACTGCGAATGATGCTTTTTCCATCCTGAAGCAATAACCAATACCGATGCTTGAGCAAGCCTGTCGCGGCATCCACTTGCCAGATCTGGAAATCCGCTGGGTCGTAAAAATAGGCAGATCCATCGACGACTACCGATAGCTGCGGCTCGCTGATGTCGAGCACTTCCTCGTTGCGGACATAGAGGAAGCGATCTTCGCGGGAGTCATACCAGGCCGTGGTGTAACGCGGTTCCTGCGGATCCTCGAACGGGATCAGATAGTGATGGACCGGTGTATACGGCAGCACCAGTCGATGCGCCTGAGCAAGGCTCTTGTAGTGTTCCAGCATTACCTGTTCATCGAGTCCGTCTGGCGCCGTCTGTTCGAGAAACTCCAACTGGCCTTTACCGCGATTGACTTTGAGCCGTTGGTCAGCCGTCCTGATCAGCACCTCGTGGAGACCTTTGCCGGAAAACGTCACGTGGACGCTGCCTACGTACAGTTCGCCCGAAGACTCGATCCGAATATCACGTTCACTGACCCAGCTAGCCTGCAACACCCAGCGGCAACGCTTCAGTCTCGGTGAGACGAGGCTTATATTGGCCCCGGGATTGAGCGTCAATGAACAGGAGGCGTCTGCGCCTGTCAGCTGATAAGACAATTTGCCGTGCCAGACTTTCGGCAAAACGGGGATCACCAGTGCACGTTCCACCGCATCCAGTTGCACCTCGATGAGCGTTTCGCGATACACCGGAGTCAGGCGATAAAGAATGTAATCGGAAGGAAAGGAATAGAACGAAAACCGAAACAGCCACTGGCCGTCCGATTGCTTTTTCTCCAGGCGTCGGGCCGTGTCGAAACCGCGATCGTGACGTGCGCTGGCAAAGGGCAGAGCCTTGTATTGATAGCCGTAACAGGTTTGCGGTGTGCACGGCAGCACGATAGTTTGGCCGCCGGGCGGTGCAAATCCGATCTGTGCGTGCAGTCCCAGCTCCCGACGGATATTGATCGCCCGCGCGTAATCGGGGTCGAAGTCCGGCACGCCGAAATGATCGCGCAGGGGATACAGCTTTGGACTGTCGAGCATCACCTTCCCGGCATTCAAGTCGATGCTTTTTACGATCAGTGAGGGCTGCGCAACCCACGCGGCCAGAGCGTCATCGTAACGGTAGCCGCCCCCGCGATAGGCCCGCTCCATGTCGTCGAAAAACTTCCCGACCTCCTGCGCCTCGCGCGCGATATTGGCAAATCCTTGGGCCAGTGCTGCCACACCAATGGCCAATCCACCGAGAATCACCCCCGCACCACCCAGCACCGCCGCGGCGGTCGCCGCACCAGCCAGCCCCGCACCGATGCCGCCCGCCGTTAGCGCCAGGCTGGCGGAATCGAATGTCAGCTGAGTGCCGAACTGAGCTTTCTCGACGTCTGTTTGCGCCGTCGTCAACTGATAGACATCAAAGCCAACATTGGCCAGCCCCAACACGGCGCCGACACCTTCGTTGGCCGCATGCCCCAGGGCCTCACCGACTACCGGAGCGCACGTGCGGGCGATGATCTTTTCTTCGCCCAGCGCGGTGCGAACCAATTGCACCAGGCCCACCACATCCACGACATTGCCATGCACCAACTGGGCATAGTTAACGTACGCGTGCAGGCGCACGGAGGTGGTCAGTGTCCGGTCATCCCCTTCCCGCCCTCGCAAGGCGTTCATCAACGCCTGAATGGTGAAGCCTGCGTTAAGGGTGTGGACACTGCCGGCTTCGGTCGGATCCAGCACGCCGCCCGTCTCGACCGGTTTGCGCGCCAGGGTCGAAAACTGTTCCGACAGCCAGTTCTTGATCCGCAGCAGCCGGTGATCGTCGCTGAGCACCTGAATCACGTGTTGCGGGTCTGACGGATTGATCAGACTCACCCGGTACTTGCCCTCGGGCGTGATCTCCAGCGTTTCGAACAACGGCACCAACGGCGTTGCCGACGGATGCAAATCCTGCAAGGAGGCAGCAGCGTGCGCGATCTGCTGTCCCCACCAGTGGCTGTCCAGCTCCAGCAAACTGCTGCCCAGGTGCGAATTGTCGACCAGCGATTTCCCGTGGGCACTGTTCAGACGCTGGCGAATCGTGGGCCCCTTTACTCCCGGTAATGGATCGGGTTTGAGCAGTTGCTCCACAGCGAATCCGGCAGACAGTTGCAAGGCTGCCACCTTTTCACCCTGCAGTTCGATCAGATCAAACACTGGCCGGGCTTCAGAACCATAGGCTGCGTAATAGCGGGCCATGCCCTGTTTCTGGAAGAAGTGCTCCAGTGCCCGCTTGAACAGGGCGGGATGCTCGAATTCGCACAGACCAAAGTTGGGGTCATAAAAATGATAAGTGGCGCGTCCTGCGTTAACGGTCTTGGCCACCAGCATCGAATGATTATCAGAGTTGAGCATCAGCGTGCGGGTGCCAGCGTGTTTCTCAAGGGCGGCAGTGACCTGATCCAGATCCGCGCGCTCAAGCGGCGTCCCGACCTCGCTCAGTTGCACGTCCCGCAGCTCTTCCAGCGCTTGCACAAAGGCTGCCGAATCGTCTTGCCCAGGTTCGAGCACCGCCAGAAAGAAACGCTCGCGCAAGCGTCTGGAGGCCATATTAATCTGCACAAGCGCCGCGCTCATCGCCAGCGCCAGCGGATAACAACGCCCGCCAATCGCCTCGCCACCGCTATTCAGCAGCAGATCCTGGGGAACCAGGTGGATGCTGCTGGCCTCGAAATCATGGAGTACCTGCGCCAACCGTTCGCCGAGCTGAATGCGATGTTCAAGGGTGGCCACTTGCTGGATCTGCGCCACACGACGGCCCCACTGAAACAGCGTTGGCGCCTGTTTCAAGGCGGCTTTTTTCAGTTCCAGCGCGCTGTCGGACAACATCGGCGCCTGATCCAGATCGCTGGCCAGCCCGGCCATGAACCCCGCAGCCTTACGCTTGTACAGTTGCCGTTCAATGACGGCGTAACGGCCAGAGGCACCCTGCTCGGCAACGCTGTTGGCCAAATTGTCCAGTTCGCTGGAGGACTCCACAAAGCGCTGGTTATGCAGTGAATCCAGCCCTAACAACACGCCCAGCGACAGCCTCTGCAAAGGGCTTGCATCAATGAAGTGACGGGAGCCACTGGCGATGTCGCTCAGCAGTTCATCGACCCCAAGGTTTTGAATTTGCGCATCGCTCAGGAAGGCTGGAGTAAGCGCCTCGAAAGCCTGGTTCCTGATTGCCTGGCGATCATCAAAACTCAGCGGCAGGGGTTCCTCGAAGCGGATTGCGCCATTGTGTCCCTGCCTCATCGCCTCGATGAACGGCTCACCAAGTCCGTCGACCAATCGCTGCAACACGTCGGTCAGCAGCACCGCTCGTCCTTCGATCAAAGGCCAGCCTTGTTCGAACTCAATCGTCGAAGATTGAAGAAGTTGCGCGAGATCGCCCTTGTAACGGGTCGTGTATCGGCCTTCGCGCCAACGTTGCTGCTCGTCGCTGACCCACTTCACCCCGTCGGTTTCATTGTCCTTCCAGGAGTGGTCCAACTCCTCTTCGGTATCGCGGTTGACTGTCGAGTGCGCCGCAATGGCTGCCTCTTCGCGTACAGCCACGGCAACCGAGGGTGTCAAGTGCGCTTTGGCGTAATCGTTCATGCCGTCACGTAAGGCACCCGGGCCGGTCAGATAGATTGTCCCTTCGCTCTGAAGGCGAATGCCGTCGCGGAAGTAGGACGCCACAGCACTCGCCAGAAAGGCTGCGGTTATTTCTTCTTCCATTTGCAGCCCAATCAGCGGCCCATAGGTTTTTTCCAGCACGTCCTGCGCCAGCGGCGCCATGAGGTCAAAATCGCTCAATGCAACACCCCGCTGCGCGGCCAGCCGAGTCGACGCATCAATCACTCCATAGTTGAAACGGAACCGCTCGATCACGGCTTTCAATACCGCCGAGCCGGGATGTGCCATCAGAAATGCATTGGTTAACGTAGTGTCTTTGGGTAGTGCGCGCAGCATGAAAGGTCGAGCCAGCTGATCCGCCGGGGCCTGGAACACCTCGCTCAGGCTTGGCCGTTTTTGCGCAAAAGCCTCCAGTGCCGGCACATGTTCAAGAGGAATGCTCTCGTAATACCTTGAGGATGCCTGACGTCCAGGCATCCATTCAGGATTGTTGTTCAGCAACAACTGCAGAATTCCCAGACGGGCATCGGGGGCCAGACCGCTGAGGTCGACTGCGCCCTGGGTTTTTGACAACGGTGGAAGGTGGTCGACATCGGCGTAACTGCCACCCTCGGCATACAGGACTTCGGCGCGCACCACATCGGATGCCGCCGCCAGATTGCCGCGCAAACGCATCTCCCGATCGTAGATGTCCCGCAGTTGCAGCGATACTGCGCCAGCATCGAGATCACGCAACTGGAAGCCACCCTCGGCCATCTCCAGCACGCTGCGATGATTGCCTTCCTTCAACGCTTGCAGCTCCGCCGCATTCTGACCGTAGGCTCGGATCAGCAAATCCATCCGGGCGTCATCGGCGGATCCCCCTTTCGCC
Source organism: Pseudomonas sp. MDT1-16 (assembly GCF_054898115.1). Classification (NCBI taxonomy): domain Bacteria; kingdom Pseudomonadati; phylum Pseudomonadota; class Gammaproteobacteria; order Pseudomonadales; family Pseudomonadaceae; genus Pseudomonas; species Pseudomonas sp. MDT1-16. The sequence goes on along the minus strand of NZ_CM142717.1, from coordinate 929,765 downwards.
ACCGCCGTATTGATGTGCGCATACATCTGTTGTTTCAGAACAATGGCGCGCTCCTCGTACAGGGTAGCCAGCTCATCTTCGGAGATGCTCTTATCCGCGACCTGCAACAGGGCATCTGCCTTGGCGGCGTCAACAATCAGTTTGTTGGTTTGCCAGGTCAGCAGCGCATCGCTGTCATACCAGAGATTGAGGGTGTAGCCCTGCTCGGCCAACACCTGTTTCCATACATTGAGGTAATCGCGCTGAATGACGCCAAGACCTCCGCCGAGCCAGACAAAGTGCAACGTCTTGGGAACTTCCGTTGCCACCACTTTCATCTGCTCGACACTGAACTGAAGACGCGACTCATAACGTTCGACTCTGTCATGTATCTGCGACAAATCCACGGCACCATCAGCAATGCGAGTCGACGGCGCTGCGAGGCTGCGCTTCACGCGATGGTTGTCCAGTAACTGTACCAGCGTCTGTTTTAAGAGCCCCAACGGCTCGAGTAATCTGGGCGACTCCAGCAAGCCGATACAGGCAAAGTAATAACGGATCACCGCCTCGTATTGCTCGCTGTTTTTGTGCGGCAACAGTGCCTGCTCAAGGTCAGACAACTTGAAAAGATTGACGAACTTGACATAGCCGCCACTGCTTTTAACTTTCGCATCCTGCATGGAAAATACACTCCTGGATTTATTCTTTTAATTAATATGCCAACAAGCAGACACATAAAAACACCGCCACCGGACGTGGAGCCCAGCGACCCTTTCACTCATGCCAAAGACACCACTAAAAACATGATTAATAAAACGCAAACTTAAAAGTTTGTTTTGCTTGATAGTGCATCAATACGATAAAAAGACCCGCAGTCCGAAAGAGCCGGCCTATTGAGAGCCTGCGGCTTTCTTGATCATTTCGCCCAACACGACATACCCCGCATCGCCCTGGGTGTCCTTCAACATCTCCAGCAATCGTTCAAGGCCAAATCTGTGGTCATGCCCCTGGAGCTTGATGCTGACTTCCAATGGCATCCTTGATTCTCCATCCTGCGGATCCGCATCACGCACTATCAGGCTATGAGCGTTGTCCGGATCGGTAACCACCAGATGCCCCTCAGCCACACAAAGCAACAAACGCTGGTTGTCGGCCATATCCAGGGCGAGCGTACACACGGTCGCCAGTTGATCCTCCTGAGGAGGCCGGTTATCGATGACAATGCAGTCCAGCCGCTGCCAGGTCTGCTCGGACACGCAATAGGTCTGCACCTGCGAACCGAAGGCCAGAATCAATTTGTCGACGCGATCCGGAACCAGAGACAACAGGTCAGTGACCTCAGCGGTCGTCTCAAGCACCAGTACCTCACCCTCCCTGCTGGCATGACTGCCCGTCAACCAGATGCCATTTGTCGTACCGCGGCCGAAAATCAACCCGTCCACCGGATCGAACAGCATCGGCACCGATTCGTTTCGGGTTCCAAGGAACACCGCCCACTGTCCGTCGGCTCGCCCAGAGACTTCGAATACACGGTTTAGCTCGGGTACAAAATACTTGTAGCGATCCGGAAAGCTTTCGACTTGCAGAACCGAGGCATGGGCATTTCCCGACATCAGTGCTTTCAAACGCGCCTGCAACTGTTCAGTCGTCTCACCGTGAACGGATGACCATTGATTTTCCACGCTCACGATCCGGGCAGGCTGGTCGTCCAGCAACTCCAGATTCACGCCTTCACGGGTTCGCCCCCGTAGCCCTTGCCCGTCAGTCAGCACCTCGGCAAACGACCAGCCAGACCAGACTTTTTGCGCGACCGGCAGGTGCTCGGGATGCAGCACACGAGCGCCATTGGCAAAGGCTGGCCGAACGGCTTCAAACCCAATTAGCCTCTGGCGATAGATCTGCCCTGCTGCAACATCGAGCAGCCAGCCCGCTTGCCTGTCGGGGGTCAGCCCGAGCAACGCCAGCTCTTTGCCATGACCGATGTCCGCCAGCAGAAGCTGTCCGTCGATGCACCACGCCGCGAGGAAGGTACTGTCGGAACCGATGGCCAGGCCAATAATCGGAATCGGCCCACCCGAATGTTCTTTCACCAACTCAGGTAACGCCGTGAGCCAGTCTGGATGCTGCTCGAGCCAGCGTTGGCCGACGCCGACAAACGTCAGTGCGCCGTCCACTTCGATTTCAAACAGCCGGCCATCGGCCTTGGTGGCGATGTAGCGGCCGGCAGCGGATGAGACCTCTTCAACATCGCTCTCGATAATCTCGTCACGGAAAGTGTCAGGATCGTCCGAATCCCTAAATCCACGGAAGAGAACGTTGCGTTCCTTGTCGTAGAAAAGCATGGCGTCATTATCGACGTGATCCCACATCAGCATGATTCTCTGAGTGAGTCCTATGCCATCGCGAAAATACTGGTTGTCATGCAGACGAATCCAGACCGAATACTGGAACTCCTCCCACAGATACATACGCCCGCAAATGAATTGAGCGGACGTCCAGTTGGCAATCGATGCAGCCATACCGGGCGTCTCATCCGCAAAGGAATGAGGCTGCCCGAAGGCGTCGATCGGATCCCTCCAGTCCTCCACGTCGGTGCCAAAAAATTGGTCGTGACGAAACGTTCCCCAGGTATTGATGCCAACGAACGTCAGGGACTGATCGCAGATCAGGTACTCCAACGTATAGTCGTAGGTCCGTTTCCTCTTCATTTTCTGCACCACGCGCAGTTTCCCGTCTGCGGTCTGCTCGCAACCGATGATTGTCGAACCACTTTGCGGGTTCATCAGGCGATAGCGATGGTTGACCGTTCCGGTGGTCGCATCGACACGCCAGAGGGTCGGATGGTCTGGATGATAGAACCAGGCGTGTTGACCGCTGGCGCCACCCAGAACGATGCCCTCATTGGCGGCAGCCGGGAGATTGCGTGCGTAGAGCACCCGATCCTGCGCCACATCGTAGTACCCGGTGGTGTACGCCGGTGCGGATCGGTCGTTGAACGGGATCTCGTCGTTGTGCAGCGGCACATACGCAGAAGCCAGCCGCTTCTCGTGCGCCCGCTCGCGAATCCGGGCCAGAGCAGCCGGCAGTGCAGTCTCGTTCGTTCCGGTGTCCAGTGTGACGGACAGCAACACCCAATGTTGCTGGTCTTGGTCGAACCGGAAAAGCTCCCCGTTCGCCAGTTCGAGGAACCCTTCCAAGACTCCGAAACCCTCGACCTGGACGCCGTCGATGGTCAGGATTGTATTCTCCAACGTAACCTGTTTCTCACTGACCCATGGTGCACGAATCATCCAGCTGACCGACTCGCCGAAAGTGCTGTTCCTCAAGGCAACCGCCACGATCCCGGGAGTCAGGCAGAGTTGATAGAGACCCGAGTGACCGCTGATTACGTAGGAAATGCATTTCTTCCAATTCGTCGGCAACTCGGGCACCAGCAATTGCCGGACATGAGCGTCCAGGGTCACCTCTATCCTCGTCGGTTTATAGACCGGATTGAGCTTGTAGAGGATGTGCGGGAACGGGGTATTGGCAAAGAAGTAAAAACGACGCTCACCTTCCTCGTCATATTCCAGCTTACTCACCGTGCTGTTGTGCAGGCTCGGGTACCAGGTTCCCGAAGGAAGGTCTGACGCCTCGACGTCGGACTCGCCTTCCTTCGGCACATAATCGAATCCTGCCGACCCCAGTTGGTACTCATAGCCGTAGTAACAAATCGGCGTACACGGCAATACCACTGTCCGGGTCGGTGGAATCCCGGGATCCAGCGCGACGAAGTCTGGCAGCTCCAATGCTTGGCGGATGTCGATGGCCCGGTGCAACTGCCTGGGATTCGTGTCGGGCTGCGGCAGCTCCAGACCTCCGCGTACCATTGGGTAGAATTTCTGGCTGTCGAACCCGATGCGTTTTTTCGGCAGGTCCAGATGAGTGATGACCGCCTCCGGTTCGAAGCGCAAGACCCCGTCCTTGCTCGTGTAAGCGGCGATTCCGTAAGCATCCTGGATCTTGCGTAAATGCTCGCCCACGGCCCTGGCCTTGTCGCTGATCTGCCCCAGGTTACTGGCGATGGCCGTCACACCGATGCCCACGCCCAGCAACGGCACCGACAAGATGGCCGCTGCCGCGCCGACGGTTCCGCCCACGGCCAGTGCAACGACATCCAGCCCCAGCGCCGCCACATCGAATACCAATTGCGTGGCCAGCCGCGAACGTTGCTCCTGGTTGTTCGCTACGGCCAGGCCATAGATGTCGAAGCCAATGTTCACCACGGAAAATCCGATTCCTACCCCCGTGGACGCACGGCCCAACAGTCGCCCGGACAGCGACGACTGGCGTATCGCCAGGGCCTGCTCACTGGCGGCGACCTGACGAACCAGATTGATGATCTGCACCGAATCACTCACCACGCCATAGCCCAGCTGGGCATAACTGACATAGACCTGCACCTGAAGAGCGACTGCCAGCGCCGGCACTTGCCCCTCCCCGGCCTGATACTCACGGTTGCGCATCTCGGTGATCACGGTCTGGATGGCGAAGGCAAAACTCAAGCGGCTGCCACCGTCGGCTTCCACCGGGCCGGTGTTGTTGCCCGCAACCCTCTCCAGCAAACTTCGAATATGTTTTTTTAACTTGATAAACCGCGAGTCGGCGGTGGTGACCTTGACAGCATCCAAGGGATTGCGGGCGTCCACCATCGTCAACGTATAACCCGTCTCCGGACTGCCCTGAACCGTCTCCAGCAATGGCAAGAATTCACGCCCCAGTTCATGTTCGCTGCGCAAACGGCGGGTCGCCTCATCGAATTCACGTGCCCAGAAACGCCCGTCCAGTTGCGCCAGACTGGCCCCCATCCGGGCGTTTTCCGACAGCGAGCGCGTGCGCTGAGCAGCCTGTCGTTCCCATATTGTGGCGGTCTGACCGGACGCAACCGGTCCGTCATTCAGGAAGCTGCCCACCTGCACTTCTGATGGCAGGATCCTGTCGGCAATGGCCGCAGGATTGAGTTCGATGACGTTGAATGACGGGGTGGCAGACAGGCCGTACAACCTGGCCAATTCGGCGTTGCCATGACTCAGGTAGCGCTCAATGCCCTGCTTCAGCGACTGCACCTGGTCAAATCCATACACGGCGAAATTGGGATCAAAGAAACGATAGAAACTGCTGTCGCCGACGACGACTTTCGCCAGAAGCAACGCATGATTGCCGGTATCGAGCAGCAACACGCTCGTGGTGCTTTTCGCTTGCAGCGTCTGCAGAATCTTTTCCAGGCTGTGGGTTCCCAGTGGCGTTCCGGCGTCGGTCATGGCGACGCCGAGCAACTCATCCAGAGCCTGCATCAATACCCGGGAATCGGTGTCATCGGGCATCAGACTGGCACTGGCCACTCGGCCTACCAGCGTTCGCTCGGCGCTCACACCCCTGCTCAGCGCCACCGCCATGAGCAATGTCAGTGGGTAGCACCGACGGCTCGGGTCGCCCGGTGTGCGCGCCAGCAAATCCTGAGGCAACTGCCGCGCGGAAAGGGCGCCGGCCTGGAAAAACTGTTCACGAACCTGCGCAGCACGCTTGAGGATTTGTGTGTGATATTCCCGTTGCGCGGTGCTGTTGACTTGCGCGATACGCTGGCCCCACTGGTTCAAGCTCATGGGTTCGGTCAACGCGAGTGCCTTCAGCTCCCGCGCCGTTTGCAGGCCGGGGACGCCACCCTGCGCAAGACCTGCTTCGAATGCCGCAGCCTTGTGTTGGTGCAGGGTTTTCTCGATCATCGCGTAACGGGCAAACACCCCGCCTTCAGCGGTTTCCCGGGCCAGCTTGAGCGCGTCTTGCCAGGCGTTGGCAAAACCCGTGGCATCGAGGCTCTGGACGCCGAACAGACCGCCCAGCACAACGCGCTGCAGCGGGCTCAATTGTTCGATAGGTAGCGAACCGTGTTCGAGACGGACGAACAACTCGTTGAGGTTCGCGGCTTGCTCTGCACCGAGGGACGGCGGGAGTTCGCTGACGGGTTGGGCAAGGATCTGCTGGCGTTGGTCGAAGCTGAGGTTCAACGGTTTGTTGAGCACCATCTCGCCGCTGATCTTGCTTCGCATCGCCTGGATCAACGGCTCGCCCAGATCATCCATCAACTGTTGCAGTACAGCCGTCATCAACACCGGCCGGCCTTCTATGACGGGCCAGCCTTTCTCGAGAGTAAGGGTCTGACCTTCAAGCAATTCATTTACATTGCCCTTGTAACGTAGGTTATAGGCACCTTCCTCGATCTTTTTTGTTTCAAGTTCGAACCATGCAGTTTCCGTCTTGGCGTTGTCTTTCCAGCTGTGGTGGGTCTCCTCTTCGGTTGCCAGATTAAAACCGTCAAACAGATTGACCCTGTCACTGACTAGTTGGCGGGCACTCGCAACTCCATGGTGAATGACGAAATCACTCAGTCCGCTCGACACCGCCGATGGGCCGCTCATGACAATGGCCGATTGGGCGCCGAACTTGATGCCGTCGGCATCGTAGCCAGCGACTGCCGGTAAAAAGCTATTGAGTGTACGCAGGTCTCCCTCCCAGTCTGATATCGGCCCGTGCTGCTTCTCCCACTCACCAATAATCAGATCGGTAAACGCCTGGCGATCCTGAAGCGATACGTAAGCTATTTGTGCCTGTTCCAGCACGCGGTCTAGGAACGCGTAGTTCTTGCGGATCTTTTCCATGACCCCGGCAATCGCTGCAGAGCCTGCGTGGCCACTCAACAATGCATTGGAAAGACCGTTGAAGGGGACGATTGAATTTGCCGCCAGATCAGGACTGTTCTTGTTACCGACACGCAGCCCACCTTCAGAAACCATGACGTCACCGAACGGTGCAAAAATATCCCGCACTGAAGATACTTTTTTGGCGAAGTCTACCAACGCCTCTCTGTACTGCTCAGGTATCTGGTGACGTAGATCTGCATAGTGCGAGCCGCGGTTCGGAAGGATCTGCGGATTATGATCAAGCAAGACCTGCATAACGCCGATGCGCTCCTCGGCATCGAAACCGGTGAGATCCACGCCACCGATTTTTTTATGCAAGGACGGCAGCAGATCCGCATCAAGGTAGGTACCGCTTTCGAGATTCACAACCTGCAAACGCGTGATATCCGATGCCGCTGCCAAATTGGCGCGAAAGGAGATTTCGCGCTCATAAATATCGAACAACGGTTGATCGGATAACCGCGTGCGGATGTCGCGAAGCAAAATCCCGTTGCGTTCTACAGCCTCCAGGGACTGCACGTTGCGTGACTTGAGTGCCTTGAGCGCCTGTTCATCCTGGCCATAGGCGCTCACCAAAAGATCGATTCGCGCTTGGTCGGCACTTCCACCCGCACCAGTGACCTGTTGGATATGTTCGAACATCTGCTGACGCAGCACGCGCGCTCGTTCGATATAACGATCAGCCAGCGCAGCAGGGGTATCTGCCTTGCCTTCAGGGACAGACATGGCCCCCAGGGCCTTGGCCGATTCGACAATGACTCGATGGGTTTCATGGGCCAGCAGCGCGTCACTGTCGTACCAGAGATTAAGGCTGTACCCATCAGGCCCCGCCATCTGCTTCCAGACATTGATGTAATCACCCTGGATTGCCCCTATACCTCCTCCCACCCAGACAAAGTGCAGTTTTTTGGGTACGGCTTTGGCAGTACTCAACAACTCCACGGTGGTGGTCAAGCGAGTATGGTAATCCGCCAGAGTGGCTCGAAGTTGTTGCAGTTGGGTCGTCGAGGCATTGGCTGGAGTTGATTCGATCATTTCCTTGAGCAAACTGACCGCCGTCAGCTGTTCGGACAGACTGGAGGCCGTGACAGCACCTACGTAGTAACGCAGCGCCTTGCCTTGAAGTTCCGCATTTAACTGGCGCGTCAGGACCAACTCCAACTTGGCTCTATCAACAGATTTAGAAAAATCCCGACCGACCAGCCCCTCTGCCTCTGCACTTTTCAATTGAATATCCTTTTTCATTGAGCAAACGTGTTATTCAAAAAATAACGTCAACTTGCACAACCCATCAACTCGCAAGGAATTCAATTAATGTCAGAACAAGGGAAAAACCTATATCAACTGCTTACCTCACAACCCTATAAATAAGACTCAACCCAACGGCGTCGAGGTGCGAGTGCTTTATACTTCACGCATTACAACCCACGCTCTTTGTATGTCCAATTATAAGAATTGAAATTTGGGCAAATAACAAACCCACAACAACAGTAGGAAACGGCTGCCAAAAGGGTGAATCAGAGAGATTCGAGAGTCGACGGGATACGATCCAGTGCAGCGGCCCTGCAAAGGGCCGCCCGATCTCAGGAGGCGGGTTTAACGCCATACCAACGCGGGGTGTACACCCAGTTTCCACCCTCGGCGCGAGGGAACACGCAGGTGGTGGAAGAGCCGATCAGCACCATGGTGCGCATGTCGACCTGATCGGGGGTCAGTTCGCCGAGCGTGGTAACCCGCAGCGACTGGCCAGGACGGCCAATGTCGCGGCCCAGCACCACGACCGTTTCCGACGTGCGATGCCGGCCGACGATTTCCAACGCCTGGCCCAGTTGCCATGGCCGCGCACGGGAAATCGGGTTATAGAAGGCCAGCGCCAGATCGGCTTCAGCGGCCAGATCCAGGCGCTTCTCGATGATCGACCAGGGTTTGAGGTTGTCCGACAGCGACATCACGCAGAAATCGTGGCCCAGCGGCGCACCGGCCTGGGCGGCGGTGGCGAGCGAGGCGGACACGCCGGGCAGGATTTCCAGATCGACGCTGTGCCAACTCGGCTCACTCGATTCGTGCAACGCCTCCAGCACCGCCGCCGCCATGGCGAACACGCCAGGGTCACCGGACGAAACCACAATCACCGAACGGCCTTGCGCCGCCAACTCGAAGGCGTGACGGGCGCGCTGCATTTCTTCGCGGTTGTCGGTGCAATGCAGCACCTGATCTTCGCGGAACGGCCCGGCCATGCGCACGTAGGTTTCGTAGCCGAGCACGTCGGTGGCCCGTGCCAGTTCGGCTTTCACGGCGGGCACCATCAGTTCGGCGGCACCGGGACCGAGCCCGATCACCGCCAGCCGTCCGCGCGGGCGGCCGATTTGCGTCACGTCCAGCGGCTGTTCGGCCACGGCTATCGTAATGTCGTGGGCCGTCGCAATGATCGTCATATCGAGCGTGCCCAGGTCGCTCACGGAGGTGACAAACCGCAGCGGCACACCCAGCTCCAGCGCCGCCTCACGCAATGCCGGACTCGCCATCTCATCCTCAGCCGCCACGAGACAAGCCAACGACTGCACCGCCACTTTTGCCTGCTGCAACGCCGCGCGAATCGTATCCGGCAGATCCGCCACCCCGGCACACACCGCCACCGCAACGCTGCGAGGATAGATCAGCAATTCATTGGCGCTCGCCTCACGCTCGGCGCTGCCGACATGGATCGAGCGCTGCGCCTGGGGATCTTCCGGCAGCTGCGCCTGATCCAGCCACGGCGCGGCGCCCTCAATGCGCACGCTGTGTCCGGCAAGTAGATCGGAAACGAAACGCTTGCCCGACTCCAGATCGCCCAGCGCGTAACCGCTGGGCGGATTGAGCAGGCAGGTGCCGAAACGCAATTCGCCGCTGGTGGTAATCGCGGCCGCGACTTGCAACCCGGCGCCGATTTCCCGCGCCATGACGTTCACCCCGCCTAGGCCACCGAGCAGCGGCACCACGGCGCTGCCGTCTTCGGCCACGGCCAGGACTGGCGGTTCGGCGCCTTTTTCCAGCAACAGCGGCGCCAACGTGCGAATGACGATACCCGCCGCGCACAGCGCGATAATCGGCGTGTCCTGTTGATAAAGCTCACGCAGGGTCGCGCCGAATTCGTGATAGACGCGGTCCGCGCCTTCCACCCGTTCGGCCAGACCATGAATCAATGCGCCAGGGTATAGCAGCGCAATCTTGCGCGCGGTCGCGAGGCTGCCATTGCCGAGAATGACAATCGCGGGAACTGGACGGGACATCAGCCTTGCCACCTTTCACCGGGAACAATGATCAGTGAGAAGTAAGGCGACGACATCGGCTCGACCTGATCCAGCGGGACAATTTTCTGATTGGCCATGGTCGCGCGTTCAACGTACAGCGCACGTTCCGCCAGCCCGAGTTCTTCAAGCACCTGACGGACCTTGGGAAAGTTGCGCCCCAGCTTCATGATCACAGCAGCATCGGCATCGGCCAGACGGCGCTTGAGATCGTCGGCGGGCAATACACCCGACAGGACCGACAAACTCTGATTGCGATACACCAGCGGTGCGCCCAGCACCGAAGCACCGCCGAGCATCGAGCAGACACCCGGCACGACTTCGGCGTCATAGCGCTCGGCCAGACGATCATGCAGGTACATGTAGGAGCCGTAGAAGAACGGATCGCCTTCGCAGATCACCGCCACGTCACGGCCAGCGTCCAGGTGCGCGGCAAGTTCTTCGCCGGCCGCATCGTAGAAATCGCTGATCACTTGTTCATACGACAGCGGCGCCGGCAACGCTTCGGTGGTCACCGGATACACCAGCGGCAGCAGCGTTTGCGCGTCCTGCAAGTGCGCCTCGACGATGCCGAAGGCGTTGCCTTTTTTGCCCTTGGCGACGAAGTACGCCACCACCGGCGATTCGCGCAGCAGGCGCAGGGCTTTGACGGTAATCAGTTCCGGATCACCGGGGCCGACGCCAAGACCGATCAAACGTCCAGGTTGCTGCATCATTCGATCTCCGTAGCGAGGGCATTGACGGCGGCGGCGGCCATGGCGCTGCCGCCCAACCGGCCTTGCATGATGACGAAAGGCACACCGCGACTGTCCGCCGCAAGCATCGCCTTGGATTCGGCGGCACCGACGAAGCCCACCGGGAAGCCGAGAATCAGCGCCGGTTTCGGTGCGCCGGCGTCGAGCATTTCCAACAGATAAAACAGTGCGGTCGGCGCGTTGCCGATCACCACCACGCTGCCTTCCAGATGCGGACGCCATAGCTCCAGCGCAGCGGCGGAACGGGTGTTGCCCAGCTCACGAGCCAGTTCCGGAACGCTGTCGTCGCGCAGGGTGCAAATCACTGGGTTGTTGGCTGGCAAACGCGCACGGGTCACACCTTCGCTGACCATCCGCGCATCGCACAGAATCGGCGCACCGGCGGCCAGCGCATCACGCCCGGCCTTGCCCGCGCCTTCGGAAAATTGCAGGCCGTCGATGGCGTCGACCATGCCGCAAGCATGGATCACACGGACCGCGAGTTTTTCCAGGTCGGCCGGAATACGCTCGAGGTTGGCCTCGGCACGAATGATCGCGAAGGAGTTGCGATAGATCTCCTGACCGTCGCGGATGTAATCAAGCATCAAGGGGGCTCCGTGAGCGGGCGTCGAGCAAGGCTGCGACCGCTTCAATAGTAAGGTTGCGTGCGTGCAGCGCGCCGAAACCCGGCTGCGCTGCGTCGCGAAAATAGAGGTCGTAGTGACCGGGGCTGACCGCCAGCAACGTCACTGGAGCGCGATGCGCGGCGGCACAGGAACGCGGACAACCGGACAGATGTACGTTGAGTGCTTGTGACAGCAAAGTCGCCAGATGACGTGCATCACGCTTGGTATCGGCCAGGCCTTTGCCGCAGCCGTTGGAACCGGTGCAAGCGATCAGCCGGGACAGCGGTTCAGTGGCCTGGGTCAACAGGTTCAGCCGTTGCAGATTGTGGACGACTTCAACAGCGTCGGCCTCACTCACGTTGGGCAATAACAGGCTTTGCCAGGGAGTGAAGCGCAGACTGCCGTCACCAAATTGGCGCGCCAGTTGTGCGACACCACGCAGGGTTGCCGGATCGAGACGACCGAGGGGTGGCACCGCGCCGACGTAGAACAGTGCAGCATTGTTCTGCGGATGAACGCCGATGTGCAGATCCTCCGGCACTGGCGTGCGTTGCCAACTACTGACGGATTGCAGCGACACCCGTTGTCCGAGTCTTTCGAGGAACACCGCCGTCGGGTATTCGTCGAGCAGATGGCGCATCCGCGTCTGCTGCGGCCGTGCCAGTTCAAGGAACAACTCCAGCACTGCCACCACCAACGCATGCCCTTCTTCAAGCTTCACTGCTGCCAACGGTCGATCGCTCGGGCAACCGGCCAGACCGAATGCCAGCAAGGTTTCAGCATTGTGTTCGAACGCCGACAGCCACACGTCGTGCGGATGTTCGAGCATGGCCAAGGCCTCACCGCCATCCAGTTGCACGGCGAACTTGGCGCTCAGTTCATGGAAACGCGGATGGCTCTGCAGGGTGTCGAGGATCTGCTCGGCAAGTGTGCAGGTGTCGAAGTGCATCTGCCGGTCAATCCCGGCGGCCGGACTGAGCATCAGGTTGCGAACATCGTCGCCGGCGGCGGTTTGCGGCCCGAGGCCGGCGGCCAGCAGGTCCTCGATCAGCAGCGCGGATTGCTGGCCGATCCCGCGAATCTGCAGATTGGCCCGGTTGGTCGCCTCGATGGCCCCGCCGGCGAAACGCTCGGCGGCATCCGCCACTGCGTCAGCCTGATCTGCCGTGATCGAACCGCCATTGAGCTTGATCCGGCAGATCCCGCCGTCCAGCGCCTGGACGATACGCAGCAACCCCGGACAGGCCGAGGGGCGGATGGCGGTGGACATCGGGCGTTCGTTCAAAGGGGTGACCGGCAATGTGGGAAGAGCGCTTCGCGGACGAAGCGCGGTATTATGCCTGCTTTGTCCGGCAGCATGAAAAGTCTGCCCGTCGGAACGGCCGGTCGACCCGGCGATATGCGCGTCGCAGGCAGCTGAACCCGGAGTAATGCCTCAAATTAACGCGATGATCTGCTCCTGGCGCCGAGCGCCCAATAATGAAACGACCTTTGCCCTGGAAAGGTCGTAGTCCTCGGGATCTAACAGAGCCTTGTAACCATCGACCGACACGTTACCCAGGATTTTTTCAGTATTGAAACGATGGCAAAGAAGATTACCGACAATAACTTCATCGAACTCGAAAGCTATTACCACCGTCGTTATGGCGAGACCTTGAGTGATGAAACCGAAGGTGAACCGTATCCATCTCCCTTTGTGCAAAACATGCTGTTGCAGCACTTCACTCGCGAGAGCGGCAGATGCCTGACCAGACAAAAGCTTTAGACTTGTATCCAGCGCATTTGCAGTCGCTACAGGCATCCACTGACGCGGAATCTGTTGCATTAACTCGACCAAGGTAAAACTTCCGGGCATCGGCACAGGAAGACTTACATTCGGATTGCCCAGCAGCATTGCGCCCGTCACTCTCATCGCCATCTTGTTGGCGTGAGCCCAGGGCTCGATCTCCGAGAAATCGGGAACCTTATGAGAAGCGACTGTTTGAGAGTAGAGCAGCGCGTCAAGACCGTCGTGCCTGTCCGATTCCGGCAATTCATCCGCGACCAGAATGACCGCACCAGCGCATATGAAAGTTTTAAAGCCAACACCTGCGTTCATTGATACCTCCCTAATAAAAGTCAGAGGCTTACACCCCTGACTTCAATGAAATTCAGGCTGCGCCAAACTCATAGCTCAGCGCTTTTTCACGCTGCTCGGTCAATGCCTTGACGATCAGTGGTTCGACCATCAAGTAGTCTTCTTCGTCCATAGTCATAGTGGCTGATCCGTTGAAAATCTCGACACTGGAAGAAGTCCATTCCACAAACAGCACTTTGGTCGGCTGAGCCGCGGCAATGTACTGCACAGCAGCAATGGCCATGGTGACAGTACCGTCAGCGTCCTCCACAGCACTGGACATGCAGAAATTACCGCCCTCGGCCTTCTTCGAGTTACGTTCAAAAAGTGTCAACGCTTCAGGCTCATCCTTCAGCGCCTCCATGGTGGCGTCGGCCACATCCGAAAGCACTTTCAGTACCGCTGCGCCCTGCCCCACCGCTGCGGCCAGCGCTGTATGGAGAACAGAAAGCGCAAGATTATCCATGGTCAGTTTTTGGGAAGTTGCCTTGTAGCGATTATAAGGTTGACTAAAGGCAAACCAGCCCGACAGTTTCATAAGCCTCATGAACTCGTTGTAACGCTGTTCTTTCTGACTGGCACTCGGGTATTTAAGCAAGGCAACCAGATCTGCGTACATATAAGTATTCTTGACAATACGCTTGCTTCGCTTGGACATGCTCGCATCAAAACCAGCGATACCTGTACCCATGATGGCCGCATTCAGTTCGTCCTTGTCGATGGGCAAGTTGGCGCTGGAGGACACTCTCAGCGAACGCGGTACTGGCTGCGCAGAAATGAGCTTATTGCACTCTTCAATTAATGCAATACGTTGAGCCGCAGAAGTTACTTGACTGGACAACAGGGTCATAACAGTGATTCCTTTTAGTTTTTTTAAACGCCTCCATGGCGTAAATTCAAACTAACTTCCAAGCACAACTTAATCAACTTACAACAGATTCAAATCATTTCAGAGCAACCACCGACTGGGTCACGCATACTCACACGACAACGAATTCGCCCCAGACTTCATCTCGTCAACTCGATCTCCCTCATCCGCATTTCTTTGACTGACGCGCTCAATTCTGCTCGGTACTTATCCATCTGTCGTGGCGTGATCACGAATCGCCGAGATTGAATGTCAAGTTGCGATCTTGAGTGCTCCACATCCCAGAACAGATAAGTGGAAACCCAGTTGGCATTGAGCAAGCGAACGTTACTGATCACTATCTCAAGCTCGTTATGGCGATTGTACTGCGCTGGTGAAAAACGGAAATCGCCCCACTGCCGCGCACTGTCCGCGAACAAATCAAGCCCCGCAGTGTTGTGCTCGAGCAGTTGAAAAGTCTCTGTCATCTGTTTGATCTTTACCCTGCTTAACTGCGTAGACAAGGACTTCGACCAACTGCCCAGCAAGTCACCGGAAAAGTCCTTCTCGACAATTATCACGGGGTCGTGCTCCAACCCCCAACCCGCAGACCAAAGTGTCCCCGAGTAAAACTCGAACCAAGGTCCAGGTTCGCGATTCCTGCTATGGCGAAGGTCAGCGCGATACTCCGCCCAGCGCATGCTGTCCTTGATGTACTGCTTATCCTGCTGGGTCAGTCCGGAAAGAAATGCCAACAAATTACTACCGAGTACGGTTGAACTACTTTCTTCAGAGAGCTGATGGGTTTGTTGCAGCGTGTCGTTCATATGTATATCCATAATTGATTATCTGCCTTCCTGGCAATTACCTATTAATGTACGCACACCCCTTAGAGATACAGGCTGTACGTCATGCAAAAACAACCTACCAATAAAATAAAAACTTCTAAAGAAACAACATCGACATTTGATGTCTGGTAGCACTTGAAAAATGGAAAGCAGTCAGTTCGAGGAAGCCGCGCTATCATGCCGCCCCTTAACGATAAACGCGTGATGAGGAACGGCATGACCCCTTGGCTGACGGTTGTAGGCATCGCTGAAGACGGCTTTAAAGGTCTTGGTAAAAATGCCCGGCGCGCGCTGATGGGCGCCTCACGAATCGTCGGCGGCCAGCGCCAGCTGGACTTGCTGCCGGTGTGCATTCGTGGCGAACGCCAATTGTGGCCGAGCCCGTTCTCTCTCGCGCCGGTGCTGGAGCGGCGCGGCGAAGCGGTGTGCGTGCTGGCCAGCGGTGATCCGATGTTCTATGGCGTCGGGGCCAGCCTTGCGCGTCAGGTGCCAAGTGCAGAAATGCTGGTCCTGCCCGCGCCGTCCTCCTGCTCGCTGGCGGCAGCCCGACTGGGCTGGCCTATGCAGGATGTGGCGACGTTGTCGCTGGTTGCGCGACCGTTGGCGGCGCTCAATGCCCATCTGTTTAGCGGCGTACGCCTGTTGTTACTGAGCAATGACGGTCAGAGTCCGGCAGCTGTCGCAGCGCTGTTGCGCGAGCGTGGATTCGGCTCGAGCCGATTGAGCGTTCTGGAACATTTGGGTGGCACTGCTGAACGCCGCGTCGACAGCACCGCCAACGACTGGAACGACCCGGCCATTGCCGATCTCAACGTGATCGCCGTCGAGTGTCTGGCCGATGCCAACACCCCACGTTTGTCGCGGTTGGCCGGCCTGCCGGATTCGGCGTTCAAACATGACGGTCAACTGACCAAACGTGATGTGCGCGCCATCACCCTGGCCCGTCTCGCCCCAACGCCCGGCGAAGTGCTCTGGGATGTCGGCGCCGGCAGCGGCTCAATCGGCATTGAATGGATGCGCGCTCACCCCAGTTGCCGGGCGCTGGCCATCGAAGCCGATGAAGGGCGGCAGTTGTTGATCGAACACAACCGCGATGCCCTCGGCGTCCCCGGCCTTCAATTGATTCGCGGCAGTGCGCCGCAAGCCTTGGCCGGGCTCGAGCGTCCGGACGCGATTTTCATCGGTGGCGGCGTCACCCGCGAGGGCGTGCTCGACACGTGCTGGGCCGAACTCAAACCCGGCGGCCGACTGATCGCCAACGCGGTCACGTTGCAAAGTGAAATGACCTTGATGACCTGGCGCGAGCAGCACGGCGGCGAGCTGACGCGCATTCATATCGCTCAGGCGCAACCGTTGGGGGACTTCGATACGTGGCGTCAGGCGTTGCCGATTACCTTGCTGGAAGTGACGAAGCCTTTCGATGCGTGACGAAACCGCCGAACAACCCGCACCGCTGCGCAGTGGCCTGACCACCGGCAGCTGCGCCACCGCCACCAGCCTTGCGGCGGCTCGTCTGTTGCTCAGTGGCGTGGAAGCGGACGCCGTCGAGATCATTCTGCCCAAAGGCAAACAGGTGCAAATGCGCCTGGAGTTCTGTCGGTTGAAGGACGACGGCGCCGAGGCCGGAACGATCAAGGACGCCGGGGACGACCCGGACGTGACCCACGGTGCCCTGCTCTACTCCCACGTGCGCCTGAATGCCCGACCGGGCATTCGCTTCAATGCCGGTCGCGGCGTCGGCACGGTGACCCGGCCGGGGCTGGTGCTGGGCGTCGGCGAGCCGGCGATCAACCCAGTGCCACGCAAGATGATCACCGATCACTTGACGCTGCTGGCCGAGGAGCTGGATTACCGGGGCGGCTTCGAGGTCACCATAAACGTCGAGGACGGCGAAGCCCTGGCGCTGAAAACCATGAACCCGCGACTGGGAATTCTTGGCGGGCTGTCGATCCTCGGCACCAGCGGCATCGTCCGGCCATTTTCCTGTGCGGCGTACATTGCCTCGATCCATCAAGGCATCGACGTCGCCAAAACCAACGGTTACTTGCACATCGCCGCGTGCACCGGCAATGCCAGCGAAGACACCATGCGCCGGGTCTACGACTTGCCGGAAATCGCCCTGATCGAAATGGGCGACTTCGTCGGCGCCGTGCTCAAACACCTGCGCAAAGTACCGGTGGATAAACTTAGTCTGTGCGGCGGCTTCGGCAAGATCAGCAAGCTAGCGGCCGGGCACATGGATTTGCACAGTCGGCATTCGAGCATCGACCTGCCGCAACTGGCCGAATGGGCGGCGGCGGTCGGGGCGGATGAGGCGCTGCAATCAGCGATTCGCGAGGCCAACACCAGCCAGCAAGCGTTGGCGATGGCCAGCGCTGCGGGGATCGCCCTGGGTGATGCGGTGTGTCAGCACGCCCTGGACTTTGCTCGCAGCGTGGTACCGGCGCAGGTTCAGGTCGAAGTGTTTGCCATCGATCGCCAAGGCGCGATTGTCGGCCATGCGGGCGCTTTTCAATGAAGCGTGTGTTGTTGCTCGGTGGCGTGACAGAAGCCTTGGCCATCGCTCGTACCCTGGGGCCAGAACACATCTATAGCCTGGCCGGTGTCGGTCGCGTGCCGACCGATTTGACCTGTCAGGTTCGTGTTGGCGGCTATGGCGGTGCCGAAGGCCTGGCGCAGTTCATCCGCGATGAAGGGATCGATCTGCTGCTGGACGCAACACACCCCTACGCTGCACACATCAGCCAGAACGCCGCCACTGCCGCACAGTTGAGCGGCATTGCGTGCTGGGCGTTACGGCGTCCTGCCTGGCAGCCACAGGCCGGCGATGACTGGCGGGAGGTCAGCGATTGGGCCGAACTGATCGAAACCCTGATACCCTTTCGCCGACCGCTGTTCACCCTCGGCCGCGAACCGTTGCTGCACTTGCATGAAATCCCGCCAGAGCAGTTCTGGACCTTGCGTGCACTGGACGTTTACCCGGGCAATGTGCGCTGCGAAGTCATCGGTGCGCGCGGGCCGTTTCTGATCGAGGATGAACGTGAGTTGTTTGAGCGTCGGCAGATTGATGTACTGATCAGCAAGAACAGCGGTAGCACGGCGACCGAGCCCAAACTGGAAGTGGCACGGGAGCGTGGGGTGCCGGTGATTGTTTTGCAGCGGCCGGTATTGCCGGGGGTTGATCGGGAGTTCGGGTCGGTGAAAGACGTGTTGGCAGCCCTAACGGCAGGACTCACAACATAACCTGTAATTGGTGTGAAGGCTGATCTGCACGGCACTGGCAATCCGTAATTCGCGACTATCATGAACGTTATTAAAGCCTTGGGTTTGCGTTTGCATGCCGTTGCTCTCTGAGGACACTGCGACACCACACCGCACGCTGCTTTTTTACTTATCGGCCCTGATCAGGCTAAATAGCCGCGCCTGATCGCCCACCCAACCGGATTTGTCCCATGTCCCGACAACGGCTCGCAATTGCCTGGATCGCCTGCTTCGCAGTGCTGTTCAACATGCTCGCCATGCCGATGACCGGAGCGATGGCACAGACGGCGAAGTCGCCTGCCGAGCAGTTGTTGTGGGGCAGTTTCTGTTCCTCCAGCGGCACGAAGTTGGTGGCGATTTCCCTGGGCGACATCGAACAGAAAGCCCCGCAAAACGACGATCATTCCAACATGCAACATTGCTGGTGTTGCTCAGGTTCCGCGCCGTTGGTGGCGTTGCCCGGGCATGTGCCGCAGCTGTATTTCGCTCACTTCGATGCCAATCGAAGCCTGCCCACCGCCTCTCTCGATACACCGACACCGCGCCAGCAATGGCCGAGCCTCAACCCCCGTGCGTCCCCTCTGGTGTGATTCCTTCTCGCAATTGACCTGCGTTTTGAATCGTTCTGGAGAACTGCCATGTTGAACAAACTCATCGTTCTGGCTGTGTTGCTGCTGCCTGCCTGTTTTGCCAATGCTCACGAATACAAGGCCGGGGAGCTGGAAATCGCTCATCCCTGGTCGCAAGAGTTGCCGCCCAACGCGCCAACCGTAGCGGCCTATTTTGTCATTCAGAACACAGGCAAAACCTCTGACCGCCTGCTCAGCGTCGACACGCCGATTGCAGGCATTGCTCAACTGCATGAGCATGTCATGCAAAACGACCTGATGAAAATGCAGCAGGTGCCGAGTGTCGAAATCCCGGCCGGCGGCGAAGTCACTTTTGCGCCGATGGCCTACCACGTGATGCTGCTGGAATTGAAAGACCGCAGCCTGTTGAGCGACGGCAAACGCTTCCCGCTGACGATGCATTTCGAGAAGTCCGGCGACGTGACGGTCGAAATCGCGGTGCAGAAAAAGGCGCCGGACGGTATGCAAACGCACGTGCACGCTCAGTAATCGGCAGAGCTGGAAACGCCCATGCGCCCGCTTAGCGCCAGGTCATCCGCCCACCGTCGTCAGCCGTTAAGCCTGACGCGCGGCAGCTGGATCAGCCTGTTCGCCATGCTGATGATCTTTATCGGCCCGCTGATTTCTCAGTCGATGCCGATGGATCAACGCGCCTCGTCGATGTCGATGAGCATGTCAATGGACATGAGCATGGACATGTCGGCAATGGAGCACGCCGACCACGGCGCGCAACCCGCCGCCGAGCACTGCACGCCCAAAGCCTCGGACCACGCGCTCTGGGAAAAATGCGGCTATTGCAGCCTGCTGTTCAATTGCCCGGCGCTGACCGGCGGCCAGTCCTTCATCGCGTACGACACGCCAACAGCCACCACTTTCACCACCCCTTCCCCCCGACTGGGCCACGCCCGGCAAACCTTCTTCCCCGGTGCCCGCACTCGCGCCCCACCCATCGACGCGTAAACACCCACATCCGCTCTCACACGGTTTAGAAGACAGCCCCGCTGCCGGCCGTGTCGTTTACGACTGTTCGATGGAAATTGTCATGTCCAGGTTTTCTGCTGACACACGCTTGAGCCCTGCCCAAGCTTCTTTTGCCTCGAACGAATCCAGTATTCGTTTCAGGCACGCCGCCGCCTTCCTTTGCGGTGCACTGCTGACACCGACGGTGCTGGCCGATGAACACGCCGGTCACAGTGAAGAACTGAGCCCAACGGTGATCACCGCCATCGCGCCGAGTTCGCCGCTGACCATCGTCACCAACCCCAAGGACCCGCGCCAACCGGTACCCGCCAGCGACGGTGGTGACTACCTCAAAACCATCCCCGGCTTCGCCCTGGTGCGCAATGGCGGCACCAACGGCGACCCGGTGCTGCGCGGCATGTTCGGTTCGCGGCTGAACATCCTCACCAACGGCGGCCAGTTGCTTGGCGCCTGCCCCGGCCGAATGGACGCACCGACCTCGTACATCTCGCCGGAAACCTACGACAAACTGACCGTCATCAAAGGCCCGCAAACCGTGCTCTGGGGACCCGGCGCATCGGCCGGCACCATCCTCTTCGACCGTGAGCCGGAAAGCTTCGGCGAACTCGGCACCCGAGTGAACGCCAGCCTGCTGGCTGGCTCCAACGGGCGTTTCGACAAGGTGGTGGACGCCGCTGCCGGCGGGCCACTGGGTTACGTGCGAGTGATCGGCAACACTGCGCATGCCGACGACTACCGGGACGGCAACAACGACACCGTGCCGTCGCGCTATGACAAATGGAACGGCGATGTGGCAGTTGGCTGGACCCCGGACGCTGACACCCTGCTGGAACTGACCGCCGGCAAGGGCGATGGCGAAGCCCGTTACGCCGGGCGCAGCATGGACGGCTCGCAGTTCAAGCGCGAAAGCCTGGGCCTGCGTTTCGAGCAGTCGAACATCGGCGATGTGCTGGATAAAGTCGAAGCGCAGATTTACTACAACTACGCCGACCACGTGATGGACAACTACACCCTGCGCACGCCGTCCGGCACCGGAATGATGGCCGGCCCGATGGCCTCCAACGTCGACCGTCGAACCCTCGGCGCACGGATCAAAGCCACCTGGCGCTGGGCCGATGTGCAGTTGATCAGCGGCATCGATGCGCAGACCAACGAACATCGCAAACGCAGCGCCATGGGCATCGACGTCTACAAGGAACTGCCACGCAACAAGGACGCCGACTTCCACAACTACGGCGTGTTCAGCGAATTGACCTGGTACGCCGCCGACCGTGATCGGTTGATTACCGGTGCACGCCTGGACCGCGCCTCGGCCAAGGATTATCGGCAGACCACTGGCTCGGGAATGATGACTCGCGCCAACCCGACCGCCGACGATACCCGCGCCGACACCTTGCCAAGCGGCTTCGTTCGTTACGAGCATGATCTGGAGGACAGCCCGACCACGCTGTATGCCGGCCTCGGCCACACCCAGCGTTTCCCGGATTACTGGGAGCTGTTTTCGCCCAAATCGGGGCCCGCCGGATCGGTGAATGCCTTCGATTCGATCAAGCCTGAGAAAACCACCCAGCTCGACTTCGGCCTGCAATACAAGACCGAAGACCTGGAAACCTGGGCCTCGGGATACGTCGGGCAGGTGCGCAACTACATCCTGTTCAACTACACGCCCGCCATGATGGGCATGACCTCGCAAGCACAAAACATCGACGCACGAATCATGGGCGGCGAATTGGGTGCGGCCTACAAACTGACCTCCCATTGGAAGGCCGATGCGACCCTGGCCTACGCCTGGGGCAAGAACAGCAGCGACGGCAACGCACTGCCGCAAATGCCGCCGCTGGACGCACGTTTTGGCCTGACCTACAGCGCAGACAACTGGAGCGCCGGTGCCTTGTGGCGGGTGGTTGCGGCGCAAAACCGCATCGACCAGAACAAGGGCAACGTCGTCGGCAAGGACTTCGACAAGACCTCGGGTTTTGGCGTGTTCTCGCTCAATGGCGCCTACCGAATTAACAAAAACTGGAAGGTCAGCACGGGCGTCGACAACCTGTTCGGCAAGGCGTATGCCGAGCATTTGAACCTGGCTGGCAACGCCGGTTTTGGCTACCCGGCCAATGACCCGCAAGCCATTAAAGAACCGGGGCGCACGCTCTGGACCAAGGTGGATATGAGTTTTTAAGAGCATCGCGAGCAAGCTCGCTCCCACATGGACAGTGTTGAACCTGTGGGAGCGAGCTTGCTCGCGAATGACTGCGCAGCAGTCACCGGACAACAACAAAAGAACCAAGCCAAGCGGAGCACAACCGATGAAACAGCCCACAGTGAATTTTTACAACCTGGCCTGGCGCTGGCATTTTTATGCCGGTCTGTTCGTCGCGCCTTTCATGGTAATGCTGGCCCTGACCGGCATCATTTACCTGTTCAAACCGCAACTCGACCCGTTGATGTACCGCAGCCTGCTGAACGTCCCGGCCGGGCATCACAGCGTCCCGGCCGACGACCTGCTCAAGCGGGTAAAAGCGGCGTATCCACAGGGTCAGATCAAGCAGTACCTGCCGCCGGTCAACGCCGAACGCAGCGCGCAATTTGTCGTGCTCAATGCCGGCAATGAGCTGAACGTGTTCGTCGATCCCTACCAGGGCGACATCCTCGGCGAGCAAGACGCGAAGAAGAATCTGCAAGCGGTTGCGCGAGCGATTCACGGCGAGTTGATGATCGGCACCGTCGGTGATCGACTGATCGAATTGGCCGCCGGTTGGGGCGTGGTGCTCGTGGTCTCCGGCGTCTTTCTGTGGTGGCCGCGCGGCCAGGCCGCCGGAATTTTGTGGCCTCGTTTGAGCAGTCGCGGTCGAGTGCTCTGGCGTGACTTGCACGCGGTAACCGGGTTCTGGGGCGCGTCGTTGCTGTTGGTGATGCTGCTCAGTGGCATGACCTGGACCGGGTTCTGGGGCAAGCAATACGCCGAAGTCTGGAATGTCTTTCCGGCGGCGATGTGGGATGACGTGCCCAAGTCCGATGTCGAGGCCCGCAGTCTCAACACCGCCACCCGCCAGACCGTGCCATGGGCGATGGAAAACACGCCGATGCCGATGTCCGGCGACCACGCCGAACACATGGCCCACGGCGGCGCGCAAGCCGGCCCCGCCGCGCCGACCATCAGCTTGCAGGACGTGCAGAACATCGCTGTGCAACGCAAGGTCGAACCGGGTTACAGCATCACCGTGCCGACGACCGCCACCGGCGTGTTCACCATCGCGGTGTTCGCCGACGACCCCCGCAACGACGCCACCTTGCATGTCGATCAGTACACCGGCGACGTCCTCGCCGACGTGCGCTTCGCCCAATACGGCACCGTCGCCCGCGCGACGGAAATCGGCGTGATGTTGCACGAAGGCAAAATGTTCGGCCCGCTCAATCAGATCATCGTGCTGCTGATCTGCCTGATGATTCTGCTCAGCGCCGTCAGCGGCGGGGTGATCTGGTGGAAGCGCCGTCCAGAGGGAAAATTCGGTGTTCCGCCGCTGCGCCACGATCTGCCGAAATGGAAAACCGCGATGGTCATCATGTTTGCACTGGCGGTGGCCTTTCCGTTGGTAGGCGCTTCGCTGGTGGCGGTCTGGCTGCTCGACCGGGTGCTTTTGTCGCGAATGACTACAAAAACTCAAGCGGCCTGATACTCAAAAACGCTAGCCACGGTGCAATGGGTTAAATTTTTGCACCTCGTGCTACCCCTGTGGACAGGCCCACAGGGGCAATCGTCGCGCCCCAATGTGGCGCACCTCTTCGCACCAACGCGCCAGGCGCGATCCTTCATGGTGCGCCGCCCAAACCGTGCAACCGCTCTAATGCGACATTTCCCTGCCTTTTGCCGAACAGGCACAGCCCTTGCTAAAGACCCTTCAGTAGTCCGCATCTGCCACCCATAAAATTCATAAGTTCATGGAGATCGCACAATGAAGCGTCGCAGCTTGATCAAGGCTTTCACACTCACGGCATCCATTGCCGCAATGGGCATGACCTGGACTGTCCAGGCCGCCGAGACCATCAAGGTCGGTATTCTGCATTCGTTGTCCGGCACCATGGCGATCTCCGAAACGTCGCTCAAAGACATGGCCTTGATGACCATCGACGAGATCAACGCCAAGGGTGGCGTGAACGGTAAGATGCTCGAACCCGTGGTCGTGGACCCCGCGTCGAACTGGCCGCTGTTCGCCGAAAAGGGTCGTCAGTTGCTGACCCAGGACAAGGTCGCGGTGGTGTTCGGTTGCTGGACGTCGGTGTCGCGCAAGTCGGTATTGCCGGTGTTTGAAGAACTCAACGGTCTGCTGTTCTACCCGGTGCAATACGAAGGTGAAGAGATGTCGCCGAACGTGTTCTACACCGGCGCCGCGCCGAACCAGCAGGCGATCCCGGCGGTGGAATACCTGATGAGCGAAGAAGGCGGCAGCGCCAAGCGTTACTTCCTGTTGGGCACCGACTACGTCTACCCGCGCACCACCAACAAGATCCTGCGCTCGTTCCTGCACGCCAAAGGGGTGACGGACAAGGACATCGAAGAGGTCTACACCCCATTCGGCCACAGCGACTATCAAACCATCGTGGCCAACATCAAAAAATTCTCGGCCGGTGGCAAGACCGCGGTCATCTCCACCGTCAACGGCGACTCCAACGTGCCGTTCTATAAAGAACTGGCCAACCAGGGCCTGAAAGCCACCGACGTTCCGGTCGTGGCGTTCTCCGTCGGCGAAGAAGAACTGCGCGGCATCGACACCAAACCGTTGGTGGGCAACCTCGCGGCGTGGAACTACTTTGAGTCGGTCGAGAACCCGGCGAACAAGAAGTTCGTCGCTGACTGGAAAGCCTACGCCAAGAAACACAACCTGCCGGGCGCCGACAAAGCGGTGACCAACGACCCGATGGAAGCCACCTACGTGGGCATTCACATGTGGGCGCAAGCGGCTGAGAAAGCCAAGTCCACCGACGTCGACAAAGTCCGCGAGGCCCTCGCCGGCCAGACCTTTGCCGCGCCGTCCGGTTACACCCTGACCATGGACAAGACCAACCACCACCTGCACAAACCGGTGATGATCGGCGAGATTCAGGCGGACGGACAGTTCAACGTGGTGTGGCAGACCGAAGGGCCGATCCGTGCAGAGCCTTGGAGCCCGTTTATCTCGGGTAACGACAAGAAGCCGGATTATGCGGTGAAGAGCAACTGATTCACCCCGCCCAGCCTGATCGTTCCCACGCTCTGCGTGGGAATGCATCCCGTGACGCTCTGCGTCACTTCCAAAGCGGACGCGGAACGTCCGTGGCGGCATTCCTACGCGGAGCGTGGGAACGATCAATACGTAAGGCCAATGACATGCTCACTGCCGTTTACCGCATCTTCCTCGCCCTCGCGCTCTTACTGCCGATGGCCACTCACGCCGGCGACGCCGAAGACTTCGTCGCGGCCAATCCCGTGCAGCAAGCCAAGCTTCTCGAATCCTGGGCCGCGCAACCCGATCCGGCTCGCATCGAACTGATCAACGCCCTGCAACAAGGCGCGCTGACCGTCGAAGGCCAACCGAAAACCCTGCGCCTGAACAACCGCCTGCGCGGTCTGATCGACACCGCGCTGGCCAGCCACCAATTGCTCGCCACCGACGCCAACCTCCGTCTGGCCGCCGCGCAGCAATTGCAGAAAAGCGCTAGACCTGCGCAGCTTGCATTCCTCGACCAGCAACTGGCTGGCGAAAAAGACCAAAGCGTCCACGCGGCTTTGAGCCTGGCGCTGGCCAATCTGCAACTGGTGGACACCCACCCGGCCGTGCGCCTTGCCGCTGTTCGCCTGCTCGGTGAAACCGGTGATCCACTGGCTCGCACTCGCCTCGAAAGCCTGCTGCAACCCGGTGTCGAAGCCGACGCCAATGTGCGTACCGCTGCCGAAACCAGCCTCGCTCAAGTCAAACGCAAACTGCTGATCGGCGAGATCCTCGGCCAGGCCTTCAGCGGTATGTCCCTGGGGTCGATCCTGCTGCTGGCCGCACTCGGTCTGGCGATCACCTTCGGTCTGCTCGGCGTCATCAACATGGCTCACGGCGAGATGCTGATGCTCGGCGCGTACTCGACGTACGTGGTGCAGCTGATGTTCCAACGCTTCGCCCCGCAAGCCATCGAGTTCTACCCGCTGATCGCGCTGCCCGTGGCGTTTTTCGTGACCGCCGCTATCGGCATGGCGCTGGAACGCACGGTGATTCGCCACCTCTACGGCCGTCCGCTGGAAACCCTGCTCGCCACGTGGGGCATCAGCCTCATGCTGATTCAGCTGGTCCGATTGATGTTCGGCGCGCAGAACGTTGAAGTGGCCAACCCGGCCTGGCTGTCCGGCGGGATTCAAGTGCTGCCCAACCTGGTGCTGCCGTACAACCGCGTCGTGATCATCGCGTTCGCGCTGTTTGTAGTGGTGCTGACCTGGTTGCTGCTGAACAAGACTCGCCTCGGTTTGAACGTTCGCGCCGTTACCCAAAACCGCAACATGGCGGCCTGCTGCGGCGTGCCGACCGGTCGCGTGGACATGCTCGCGTTCGGCCTCGGCTCGGGCATTGCCGGGCTCGGTGGCGTAGCCCTCAG
Organism: Pseudomonas sp. MDT1-16; assembly: GCF_054898115.1. Classification (NCBI taxonomy): domain Bacteria; kingdom Pseudomonadati; phylum Pseudomonadota; class Gammaproteobacteria; order Pseudomonadales; family Pseudomonadaceae; genus Pseudomonas; species Pseudomonas sp. MDT1-16. The sequence goes on along the minus strand of NZ_CM142717.1, from coordinate 903,105 downwards.
TCAAATCGGCAACGTCGGCCCGGACCTTGGCCAGAGCTACATCATCGACTCGTTCCTGGTGGTGGTGCTCGGCGGTGTCGGTCAGTTGGCCGGTAGCGTGCTGGCAGCCTTCGGCCTGGGCATCGCCAACAAAATTCTCGAACCGCAGATCGGCGCCGTGCTCGGCAAGATCCTGATCCTCGCGCTGATCATTCTGTTCATTCAGAAACGTCCGCAAGGCCTCTTCGCACTGAAAGGACGGGTGATCGACTGATGAACCAGCCCCTGCTCGTTACCGCAACACAAAAAGCCGGCCCAAAAGTCACGATCGCCGTTGGCGCAGTGATCCTCGTTCTGTTGCTGGCGTTGCCGCTGCTGTCGTTGTTGTCGCCGGACAGCGCGTTTCATGTCTCTGCGTACACGCTGACGCTGGTGGGCAAGATTCTTTGCTACGCGATTGTCGCGCTGGCCCTCGATCTGGTCTGGGGTTACGCCGGCCTTCTGTCCCTTGGTCATGGTTTGTTTTTCGCCCTCGGCGGCTATGCGATGGGCATGTACCTGATGCGCCAGGCCTCGGGCGATGGCGTGCCGGCGTTCATGACCTTCCTGTCGTGGACTGAATTGCCGTGGTACTGGACCGGCACCAGCAGCTTCCTCTGGTCGATGTGTCTGGTGGTGTTGGCGCCGGGGTTGCTGGCGCTGGTGTTCGGCTTCTTCGCCTTCCGCTCGCGGATCAAGGGCGTGTATTTCTCGATCATGACCCAGGCCCTGACCTTCGCCGGGATGCTGTTGTTCTTCCGCAACGAAACCGGGTTTGGCGGCAACAATGGCTTCACCAACTTCCGCACCATTCTCGGGTTCGGCATCACCGAACCGGGCACCCGCGCGGTGCTGTTTTTCGCCACCGTGGTGTTGCTGGTGGCGAGCCTGTTCATCGGTTGGCGCCTGGCGCAAAGCAAGTTAGGCCGGGTGTTGACCGCGCTGCGAGATGCGGAAAACCGCCTGATGTTTTGCGGCTACGACCCGCGTGGCTTCAAGCTGTTTGTCTGGGTGTTGAGCGCAGTGCTCTGCGGCCTGGCCGGCGCGCTGTACGTGCCGCAAGTCGGGATCATCAACCCCAGTGAGATGTCGCCAACCAACTCCATTGAAGCCGCGGTTTGGGTGGCGCTGGGTGGTCGCGGCACGCTGATCGGCCCGCTGCTCGGCGCCGGTGTGGTCAACGGCATGAAGAGCTGGTTCACCGTGGCGTTCCCGGAGTACTGGCTGTTCTTCCTCGGCGCGCTGTTCATCGTCGTGACCTTGTACCTGCCCAACGGCGTGATCGGTTTGCTAAAAAAAAGGAGTGAGCAATGAGAGTGACTGCGACGGCTGAATTCATGCTCGAACCGGCCTTTTTTCCGCCCCTGGAACCGAACAGGGATCAGGGCAGCAGCCGCGACGCCATCGGCCTGGGCCAGCGCGTCGGCCCCGGCCTGGACACCCGGCACGGCACGATCCTGACCCTGGAAGACATCAGCGTCAGCTTCGATGGTTTCAAGGCGCTGAACGACTTGAATCTGTACATCGGCGTCGGCGAATTGCGTTGCATCATCGGCCCCAACGGCGCGGGCAAGACCACGCTGATGGACGTGATCACCGGCAAGACCCGCCCCAGTCACGGCAAAGCCTGGTTCGGCGAAACCCTCGACCTGACGCAGATGAGCGAAGTGCAAATCGCCCAGGCCGGCATCGGTCGCAAGTTCCAGAAGCCGACGGTGTTCGAAGCCTTGAGCGTTTTTGAAAACCTGGAGCTGGCGCAAAAAACCGACAAGTCGGTGTGGGCCAGCCTGCGGGCTCGTTTGAGTGGCGAACAGAAAGATCGCATCAGCGAAGTGCTGGACACCATTCGCCTGACCAGCTCGGTCAATCGCCCGGCGGGTTTGTTGTCCCACGGTCAAAAGCAGTTTCTGGAGATCGGCATGTTGCTGATGCAGGACCCGCAACTGTTGCTGCTCGACGAGCCGGTGGCGGGCATGACCGACGCCGAAACCGAATTCACCGCCGAATTGTTCAAGAACTTGGCGGGCAAGCATTCGCTGATGGTGGTGGAGCACGACATGGGCTTCGTCGGCGCCATCGCCGACCATGTCACCGTGTTACATCAGGGCGCCGTGCTGGCCGAAGGGTCGCTGGAACAGGTGCAGGACAATGAGCAGGTGATTGAGGTGTATCTCGGAAGATGATGTTGCTCTTGTAGGAGCGAGCGGTGCGGCGATCCGACTTGCCCGCGAAGGCGACGCCTCGATCCAACTGCAAGACCGCGTCATCGTTCTTCGCGGGCAAGCCTCGCTCCTACAGGGAATGAGAGGAATTTGAACATGCTGCAAGTCGACAAGCTGCACCAGTATTACGGCGGTAGCCACATCCTGCGGGGCCTGACGTTTGAGGTGAAGGTCGGTGAAGTCACCTGCCTGCTCGGGCGTAATGGTGTGGGCAAGACCACGCTGCTCAAGTGTTTGATGGGGTTGCTGCCAGCCAAAGAGGGCGCGGTGAGTTGGGAAGGCAAACCGATCACCACGTTCAAGCCACACCAGCGGGTGCATGCCGGAATCGCTTATGTGCCTCAGGGTCGGGAAATTTTCGGCCGGCTGACCGTGGAAGAAAACCTGCTGATGGGCCTGTCGCGATTTCCCGGCGCTGAAGCCAAGGAAGTCCCGGCGTTCATCTACGAGCTGTTTCCGGTGCTGCTGCAAATGAAGCAACGGCGCGGGGGTGATTTGTCCGGTGGCCAACAGCAGCAATTGGCGATCGGCCGAGCGTTGGCCAGCCGTCCACGCCTGCTGATTCTCGACGAGCCCACCGAAGGCATCCAGCCGTCGGTGATCAAGGAAATCGGCGCGGTGATCAAGAAGCTCGCGGCCCGCGGCGACATGGCGATTTTGCTGGTGGAGCAGTTCTACGATTTCGCCGCCGAACTGGCCGATCAGTACCTGGTGATGTCCCGGGGCGAGATCGTGCAGCAGGGTCGCGGAGAAAATATGGAAGCCGAGGGTGTACGCGGCTTGGTTACGATATAAGGCTACGATCTAATCTGTAGCGTCCCAACGATAATTAGAAACCATGAATTTACCTCTTCCCACTGTCCTGTTTACCCCCAGCTGGCACGCCGAGCTGGAACTGGGCTACGCCCGATTCGGCGACAGTACGCGCCCGGTTCAGCGCCGCCACCAAGGCCCGCTGCGGGTGCAGAAGCATCTGTATGCCGAAGGGCCGGAAGTTTGCCAGCACATCATCGTGCACCCTCCGGGCGGAATTGCCGGCGGTGATCGACTGGCCATCTCGGCCAGTGTCGGCACGGATGCCTGGGCGCAAATCACCAGTCCTGGCGCGGCCAAGTGGTATCGCGCTGCCGGCCCCGCCTATCAGCAGCTGGATTTGAACGTGGCGAGCGGTGCGACACTGGAATGGTTGCCACAAGAGACGATCATTTTCAGCGCCGCGCAGGCTGAACTCAGCACGTGCATCGACCTTGAAGACGATGCCCGATTGTTCTACTGGGACGTGGTGGCGCTGGGGCGTCCGGCCAGCGGCGAGCGTTTCGACCTCGGACATTTTCAGGCGCAGCTGGACATCCGCCGCGACGGCCAGTTGCTCTGGCATGAACGCCAGCGCATTGTCGGGGGTGACGGATTGCTTGATTCGCCGATCGGGCTGGATGGGCAACCGGTGTTTGCGACGTTGTTGGTGACTGGGGAGGTTGATAGTGAATTGCTGGAGAAATGCCGTTCGTTGCCCCATGACGTGCGCGGGGATTTGACGCAGTTGCCGGGGCTTTTGGTGGCTCGGTGTTTAGCCAGTGAAGCGTTGCTGGCGCGGGGTTGGTTGATTGATTTGTGGCGGTTGCTGAGGCCCGCGTTGCTCGGCCGGGAAGCTGTCCCCCCAAGAATATGGAGCACCTGAACACCGATCCCTGTAGGAGCGAGGCTTGCCCGCGAAGCTTTTGGCGACCTCGAGGTCCCCTTCGCGGGCAAGCCTCGCTCCTACAGGGTGTAGTCACCTTTTTATCTGCCAATTATGGATTTCTACGATGGACCTGACCCCACGCGAAAAAGACAAGCTGCTGATCTTCACCGCCGGCCTCGTGGCCGAGCGACGTTTGGCTCGCGGCGTGAAACTCAACTATCCGGAAGCCATGGCCTACATTTGCGCAGCGCTGCTAGAAGGCGCCCGTGACGGCCAGACCGTGGCCGAGCTGATGCACTTCGGCACCACCCTGCTCAATCGCGAACAAGTGATGGAAGGCATCCCGGAAATGATTCCAGAGATCCAGGTCGAAGCGACCTTTCCCGACGGCACCAAACTGGTCACCGTTCACCAACCGATCGCCTGAGGCCGCGCCATGACTTACCCCATTCGCGATGCAGCGCATGCCGACTTGTCGGCGATCCGCGACATCTACAACGACGCCGTGCTTAACACCACGGCAATCTGGAACGAACAAGCCGTGGACTTGGGCAATCGTCAGGCCTGGTTCAGCGCCCGGCAATCCCAGGGTTACCCGATTCTGGTGATCGTCGACAGCGCCAACACTGTCCTGGGCTACGCTTCATTTGGTGACTGGCGCCCGTTCGATGGTTTTCGCCACACCGTCGAACATTCGGTCTACGTGCGCAGCGACCAGCGCGGCAATGGTCTCGGCCCGCAACTGATGACCGCGTTGATCGAGCGTGCCAAAGGTTGCGACAAGCACGTGATGGTCGCCGCCATCGAAAGCGGTAACGCCGCTTCCATCCGCCTGCATGAACGAGCCGGTTTCGTGACGACCGGCCACATGCCTCAGGTGGGCACCAAATTCGGCCGCTGGCTGGACCTGACCTTCATGCAACTGACCCTCAATCCTGGCGCGGAACCGCCGACCGCCAACAAGGAGTAAATTCCCATGAACGCCGCCCAACTGCGCCGCGTCAATGTTGAAAGCTTTGCGCACTATCGTCAGGGTTTGATTGACTTGTTGCTCGACGCCGTCGGCTATGGCGCCAGCGTCGGATTCATGGCCAATCTGGACGCCACTCAGGCCCGAGCCTATTTCGATGATGTTCAAGAAAACCTGAACAAGGGCAACGTGCTGCTGTGGGTGGTGGTCAAGGACGAGCAAGTGCAGGCCAGTGTGCAACTGACCCTGTGCCAGAAGGCCAATGGCCTCAACCGCGCCGAAGTGCAAAAACTGCTGGTACGTGAACATGCGCGTCGCCGGGGCCTGGGCCAACAGTTGATGAGTGCGCTGGAAACGGCCGCCCTCCAACACAAGCGCGGCATGCTCTACCTCGACACCGAGGCCGGCTCCCCTGCCGAAGACTTCTACAAGGCTCTGGGTTACACCCGCGCAGGTGAAATCCCCGACTATGCCTGCGACCCGAGCGGCCGCTACAAACCGACCGCGCTCTACTACAAGATTCTCCAGGGAGCCCATTGATGATTCCCGGTGAATACCAGATCCAGCCCGGCGACATCGAACTCAACGTGGGCCGCCGCACCCTCAGCCTGAAGGTGGCCAACAGCGGCGACCGGCCGATCCAGGTCGGCTCGCATTACCACTTCTTCGAAACCAACGATGCGCTGACGTTCGACCGCACCGCCAGTCGCGGCATGCGCCTGAACATCCCCGCTGGCACTGCCGTGCGCTTCGAGCCGGGCCAGAGCCGCGAAGTCGAGTTGGTAGACCTGGCCGGGCATCGCCGGGTGTTCGGGTTTGCCGGACGGATCATGGGTGACCTGGACTAGCTGATCGTTCCCACGCTCTGCGTGGGAATGCATCCCGTGACGCTCCGCGTCACATAACGGCGGACGCAGAGCGTCCATGGCGGCATTCCCACGCAGAGCGTGGGAACGATCATCAAATTCCAAGGCGAACGAATGAAGATTTCCCGTCAGGCCTACGCCGACATGTTCGGTCCCACCGTCGGTGACAAAGTCCGTCTGGCCGACACCGAACTGTGGATCGAAGTGGAAAAAGACTTCACCACCTACGGCGAAGAAGTGAAATTCGGCGGCGGCAAAGTCATCCGCGACGGCCAGGGCCAAAGCCAATTACTCGCCGCAGAGGTCGTCGACACCCTGATCACCAACGCACTGATCATCGACCACTGGGGCATCGTCAAGGCCGACGTCGGCCTCAAGGACGGCCGCATCGCCGCCATCGGCAAGGCCGGTAACCCGGACATCCAGCCGAACGTGACCATTGCGGTCGGTGCCAGCACCGAAGTCATCGCCGGCGAAGGCATGATCCTCACTGCGGGCGGCATCGACACGCACATCCACTTCATCTGCCCGCAGCAGATCGAAGAAGCGCTAATGAGCGGCGTCACCACCATGATCGGCGGCGGCACCGGCCCGGCCACTGGCACCAATGCAACCACCTGCACGTCCGGACCGTGGCACCTGGCGCGCATGCTCCAGGCCGCCGATGCGTTCCCAATGAACATCGGTTTCACCGGCAAGGGCAACGCCAGCCTGCCGGAGCCGTTGATCGAGCAGGTCAAGGCCGGCGCCATCGGCCTGAAGTTGCACGAGGATTGGGGCACCACCCCGGCGAGCATCGATAACTGCCTGAACGTCGCCGACCAATACGATGTGCAGGTGGCGATCCATACCGACACCCTCAACGAATCGGGCTTCGTCGAAACCACCCTCGCCGCTTTCAAAGGCCGCACCATTCACACCTATCACACCGAAGGCGCGGGCGGCGGGCATGCCCCGGACATCATCAAAGCCTGCGGTTTCGCCAACGTGCTGCCGAGCTCGACCAACCCAACCCGGCCGTTCACCCGCAACACCATCGACGAACACCTCGACATGCTGATGGTCTGCCACCACCTGGACCCAAGCATTGCCGAAGACGTGGCCTTCGCCGAAAGCCGCATCCGTCGTGAAACCATCGCCGCTGAAGACATCCTCCACGACCTCGGCGCGTTCTCGATGATCAGCTCCGACAGCCAGGCCATGGGCCGCGTCGGTGAAGTCATCACCCGCACCTGGCAGACCGCCGACAAGATGAAAAAACAGCGCGGCCCGCTGCCCGGTGATGGCGAAGGCAACGACAACTTCCGCGCCAAACGCTACATCGCCAAGTACACGATCAATCCCGCAATCACCCACGGTATCAGCCATGAAGTCGGCTCGGTCGAAGTGGGCAAATGGGCGGATCTTGTGCTGTGGCGCCCGGCGTTCTTCGGGGTCAAACCGACGCTGATCCTCAAGGGTGGCGCCATTGCCGCCAGCCTGATGGGCGATGCCAACGCCTCGATCCCGACGCCACAACCGGTGCACTACCGCCCGATGTTCGCCAGTTACGGTGGTTCGCTGCACGCCACCAGCCTGACCTTTATCAGTCAGGCGGCGCAGGAGGCGGGTTTGCCCGAGGCCTTGGGCCTGAAGAAGAAAATCGCGGTGGTCAAAGGCTGTCGCGACGTGCAGAAAACCGACCTGATTCACAACGATTATTTGCCGAATATCGACGTCGACCCGCAGACCTATCAAGTGAAAGCCGACGGGGTTTTATTATGGTGTGAGCCGGCCGAAACCTTGCCCATGGCGCAGCGTTATTTTCTGTTCTGACGGTCTTCTCAATAAAAAGCCCCGAATGCGGCAGCGCATTCGGGGCTCATCAAAACATCAATCAGTGATCGTACTGCACCGCGAACGGTAATTCCGTCCTTTGCAGCCTTGCACGCTCCACAGCCTGCTTCGTCAAGGTTTTTTCCAGCGCCTTGATCGCGTTGAAGTGGGCCATTTCATCTCCGTCCTGCAGCTCAAGCGCCAGGCTGTCGAACGCCTGGCGATAGATGTTTTCGAGGTAAATCTTCCAGAAAGGCTGCTCAAGAATTCTCTCTATGAGCAGGTCTCCTTCCTCCAGCGCCAGCACCCTCACACCAGCAGCTTCGATCATCTCTTGGGTAACCCCGGCCATGTTTCTGAAGAGCATGCCACGCGATTGCCAAGGCAAATTCAGACGCTCCGCCAGATCAGTCATGTAGGCCAGGTGAACCTCCACTTCATCGATCGTCCCGGTGACGCGGCCACTGACATCGACACGCCTGAAGGTTTCTCCGTTCGCCAAGCGATCGGCCACACGGCTGCGTGCGATAGCGCCCAATTCATCCAGGCGAGACTTGCCTCGGGCCAGTTCCAGCAATTGGGCCTCGACCAGTGCCGGGTTCTGCAAAGCGTAAGCCTCATGAATCAACACCCTGAGCCCTAGCGCGTTAAAGAGCTGGGTACCGCCATCGGAACAGGCCGTCGTTGCCGAGGCTTCGGTGAAAATCTCTTCGCGCAGCGCCGTGTTCTCGTTCATGGCCTCAAGCATTCGCCAGACCTTGGCGGTCAATTCGGTGCGATAGGATGACTCCGCTGCGGTGAAGTCTGCCGACTGGGTCAGCTTTCCAATCTCGTTGAAGAACGGTTCGGAGCCGAACTCATCTTCAATCTCGTCCCATAAGATCAGCCTGCTTCTGAACGACGATTCAGGCATGCCCTGCCCCCAGTTGATGCTGTCCAGCAAGCCCAACGGCGGATAAGGGCGCTCGGGGTCCAGGCCCACCGATTCCGTATAGCGTTTCAGCTGTTCCAAAACACTTGCCGACATCCACTCAGGTTCGCGACTGACGAGGGTCCGCGCCAGTAACTCGGCACGGAACGAACCGGGGGCAACGTCTGGAATGTCGATCAAACGGTTGAATTGAAGATTCAAGTAGAAGTGGCGCGGACGCGGCATGGCGAACAGGCCGACGGGCCATCGGTCCAGGTCTGTTCGCTCAAGATTGAGTATTTCCAGATTGGGCATCTGGCTGATGTCAGGCGCAAGCCTTAACGGATTTCCTCGTAATCCCAGTGCCCTGAGTCGGGTCAATCCTCTCAAGTGCGCCACCGCCTGCTGAGTCAGCACGATTTGATTGTTACCCAGCGCCAGATTATCGAGGTAGCGCATGTCGCCTACGACCGGCGGCAAGCGGTTCAACAGGTTATCGCCCAAGTCCAGAAAGCGAAGCCCGCGCAAAGGCTCGAGAAACGGCTCCTGGCTGCTGAGCAAACCGGTTTCATGCATGCTCAGGCTCGTAACGTGATCAAAATTGGCAGTCAACCTGGGAAAACTCTCAAGGTGTCGGCCCATTGGCAAACCCGTCAGATCAAGGTGCTGCGGGCGGACGATGCCTGGAGCGTCGACACCCGAGGGCCCGGTCCTTTGCCAGCATTGCCTGATCACCTTGTAGAGTTTGTTGCGCAGATCCCACTCTGCAATCCCTGCAGGACTGAAGCGAAAAAAGGCCGTCGAAGCGTTCAGCCAGTGTCGCATCGTGGTGTCCAACTGGTCGAATTCGTCTTCCAGGGCATCGACACGCAAAGGGGCCGCGTCGGCGAACTCTTCGAGCAAGGAAGTGATTTGTTCGTCGGAAAATCCCGGATAGAGCGCTTGAACCCGTCGTTTCAACAAGGCTTCATTGGCGATCTGGCGATACCCTTGCATGCCGCCACGCAGACGCATCGTTTCAGGGTCATAAGCAGGTTTACGCACCGGGTAATCATTCAAGGCCGACTCGAATCGCTCGCGATCAAGCGGCGAGCGCTGCAGGTCAAGCCTGAGCCGCTCGCCTTCGAAAATGTCATACCCCAGCGCTGTACGCTCGGTGTCCGGCAACGCATGCAGCAGAGAAGCAAAAAAATCATCGATACCGTGCAAATGTTGACTCTTCTCATCACGTGCCTGATAGCCGCCTTCATCCTCAAGAATCAACACTTTGCGGATGGGTGCATTCTCGGGACCGACACTGGCGTTAAGCTTGCCGCTGAAGGAGAACTCACGAATTTCGATGCGTACATCGTTGGACCAGCCCGGTAGGGTGGCCAACGACGCCAGTTGCAACCGTCGCGTGTCGTTGTTCTCCAAATCTTCCAGATACAGCCCCTCATAGGCGCGACTCACGCGCACACTTTGTCGAGCCTGGCGTGCCCGTTCGCGCAAGCGCAAGGGAACGGCCTGCTTTTCTGACAGATGTCTCAGGTCGGCCGGGGTAGCCTCCAGCATCAGTTTTGCAGCGGCAGCGTTTGGTAGCTCTGGATAGGCGTCGGTCAACACATGCACCAGAGCCCCGTCGGCGACGTCGTGCTGCTTGTACAAGGATTCGAACAACCGCTTGCGTTTTTTCGTAGCCTCCCTCGCCAGCTTTTCTTTTAATGCCTGGACGCGCACCTCTTTAGAGCTGGGTATCGATTGGCCAAGCAGATCATGGATTTCCTGTTCACCCAGGCTTTCGAGGGTGCGCTGGGGCAACTGACCGGAGCGGAACTCGGCACGGGTCAGCTTGATGCAGTCCGCGCTCGTTGCCTCAATGTTGCCAACGACGGTCGATGCTCCTTTCAACTCAGGGCCATCGAAGATCTCCACGGCCCTCTGCTCTGGCCAGCGAGGCAAATCGGTCATCAGGCTCGTTATTTCTCTCATCAACGCCTCGGGTACCTGATTGGCCAGTATTTGCTGACCCACCTCACCTGCTTCGGCATACAGCCTGTAACGTTTGAGCGTATCGGACAGCATGACCGGCGGCGCGTCGAGCTCGACATGCAACCGTCGCAAGGCGTCCTCCGAAACGCCAGCCACGGTCAGGATTTGCTCCAGCGTCTCATCCGGCCAATCCCGTGCTGAAGCCCCCAGTCGGCGCATCAAGCGTGTTTTGTCCCAGGCGAGCGGTTGGTCGAATTCGGTTTTCCAGGCCCCCGCACCATTCTGTTCAACTACTGGCTGATAAGCCCCGGGCCGGGTTGGATGTCGCAAGCGATATTGCCCGGTGTCAGCGTCTTGGGTCATTGCATAATTTTTGCCATCCAGCGGCAGCAAATCCTGACCTTGATGACGATAAATACCCGAATCGTTCGCCTGAGCTGTTTCGGGCAATATCGCGGGATGTTCGTAAGCCGTCAGGTCCGGATGCCAGAGCCGTTCCTTACCGTTGATTTGCAGGGGCTTAAGCTGATCGACGAAAGACGATGTTTTGATCGGTATGACTTTCGCCGGTAACACATGCCCAGTACCCATCAACGCCAGCTGGGCGAAGTTGATCAATACGCCGTTGATGTAGGCCGATGCTTGCTCCTTGTCGCCATTACTCCAGTCCTCGATGCCTTCAGCCAGGTCCGCAAGCATTTGCCCGACCATGATGCCCAGCATCGCTTCGCCGAAACCGGGCACCAGCATCGCGGCAAAGTTGAAGATGTTCCAGGCGATATCCAGAACGCTGGTCAAGCGCTTCCAGCGCGCTGCTGCGTCTTCGTCGCCGGTCGGCACTGCAATCAGCCGGGCGTCGGCTATTGCCTTGTCCCGCCGCTGCCGGAACAACGTACCCCACAGTTCGTCGGCAATGAGGTTGGTGATGGGCTCTGCGTTGGGGTTTTCGATCGCGGTTTCCCGCCACCATGGCCCCATGTCCAAAGGCTCACGTTGCTGCCAGGTGAAGGTCCTGAGACGCTCGTTGACCCGAGCGAAAAATCGCCCCTTGTCCTTCTGCTCCACGAACCGGCTGAAAAACGCCTGGTAGTCCGAAGTGCGCAGCTGGCTGATCAGCGTCGTCATAAAGTCCGCCAACGAAGCGTACTCTTTCAGCGGATGGTTCGGATCGTCGGGTAGGTAGGCAATCAACGGACCGCTCAAACGGCTCTGTTGATAAATATCTTCGTTACGCAAAGTTTCATCAATGACGCCTTGAGGTCCGTTGGCAAAAAAGCACTGAAGTAATGTGTATTGCTCATACACGTGTCCCGGCAAAACAGGTAGTCGACGAGACCAGTCAGTCCAGAACTTCAAACTCTGCGGCGTCAGCGCCTCTATCGCTTTCTTTATTTCAGAGGGTTCGCTCACGGCACTGAACAATACAATCCCCGTCAACTTGAAACCCATCAGGGACACACGATGACTCAGCAGGGGACGACCGTATAATTTGACCGTTCGGTTACCCTCCACAACTTCGCGAAGGCAACCATAGGCGCTAGCATTGAGATCACCTTTTAAATGGGAAACGAGGGCAGATAACTTGAAGGCCGCTTTTTCACTGGCGATTGAGCGTTCCTGGAGTACGCGCCTGGCATTGGGGTCCTGCGGCCGCAGTCGCGCTTTAATATGGGTTTGATAGTGCGCGCCGATGTCCAGGGTGCGACACAGCGACGCAAACTTTTGCGGCGTTATGGCGTTGTCCTGTACAAGTACCCCGCGCGAATCTTCGCGGTAAACACCCGAATCGCTTCGAAAAGCCCCTTCCTTGGTCTCTGCCTCATCGAAATTGTGCAGCGCTGCCACAAGCAACGACGAACGCCTGATAACACTGGCACCGGTATCGATATCAAAAATAATTTTGCTCGGTACATTCAGATGCAGCGAAAGGGTATTTGGGTCTTCGTCAATGTCGACGTTTGATTTCAATGCGGACCTGAGCAGAGGCTGGGCAAAGGCATTGATATCGTGCTGTAGATCATTCAGGACCTGATCCAGCTCACCCTGCAAACGCCAACGGTCTTTTAGCAGTTCCTTTAGATAATCACGGTCAATATCCCGCGCGCTCATGTACCACTCGGGTATATCTGCCTTGAGATTCATGAGCGATTTGAGTCGTGTCGGCGAGGCGTTACGTATGGCCTGGGGAATGACCTGCATCACTCGTTGATAATGAACACCTTTATCCCCCGCACTTGAAACAGATGAAGATTCAGGCCTCTGGCCTCCTTGCAAATCAGACATGGCTCAACAACCTTAAAATTAATTTTGAGACCCTCTAGACTATGCACACGCTCAAAAAACAAAAGACTAAATATCTGTTGGTTAAACATCTGAACAGGCGCCTCTCTTTCGAAAATCAAAGTACTAACAATACATATATACAGCCCCTGAAAACCTTGGGTATGCCTTTGCGTCAGCGGTAGTTTTTTTCCGCCCCAAAGACGCTACTATGCGACACGTCTAGCCTCCAAAATGCCCAGGAACCCGGTCATGCGCTTACCCGAATTCATCAGGCAACATGTAGATCGTATCGTCGATGAATGGGAGCAGTTCGCCAGAACGATCACCCCAGCGGCCGAGAATATGGATCAAGCCGCCTTGCGCGATCATGCCAAGGCGATTCTGTTGGCCGCCGCGCGGGACATGAGCACCTCGCAAACCGCCAGCGAACAGCTCGCCAAGGCCAAGGGTGAAGGCCTGGAAAAAACCCCGAGTCTGGATGAGGCCAGCGCGAGCCATGGCGAGCTGCGGCATACCGTGGGCTTCGACCTGGTGCAGATGACCAGCGAATTCCGCCACCTGCGGGCTTGTGTGATTCGTCTGTGGGTCAACAGCCTGGACTCGCCGAACCTGACGTACTTCCAGGACATGATCCGTTTCAACGAAGCGATTGATGAAGCCCTCGCCGAATCAACGGCGGCCTATGCCGAACAAGTCAATCGCTCACGGGATATTTTCCTGGCCATCCTGGGCCACGATCTGCGCGCGCCGCTGCAAGCGATCAGCATGTCCACAGAGTTGCTGCTGCGCAAAGCGCCGCTCGAAGGCGATGCGCTGACCTGCGCGATCAATGTCAAGCGCGGTGCGCGGCACATGGCGGTGATGGTCAGCGATTTGCTGGAGCTTGTGCGCAGTCGCCTGGGCAAGAGCCTGCCAATCGAACCGGCGCCCATGGACCTGGCCGATGCGGCGCATGCCGCGATAGCTGAAGCGTGCGCCGGCAACCCGGAGTGCGATCCGACAGTGAACGTGCAGGGAGATACCCGAGGCGTCTGGGATGCCGGACGGCTTGATCAACTGTTGCAGAATCTGATCGGCAATGCGCTACAGCATGGTATGAACAAGCGCGATGTGACACTGAGCCTGACGGGCGAACCCGACGCGGTTCGCCTCACGGTGCATAACTACGGAACGCCGATTCCCGAGGAAGCTATCGGCACGATCTTCGATCCGCTGGTGCGCAGCGCCGACGAGCAGCTTGGCCAACCGACGACCAGCCTTGGTCTGGGGTTGTTTATCATCAAGGAAGTGGTCAACGCCCATGGCGGGACGATCGAGGTCAGTTCCAGTGAGGCTGACGGCACGCTGTTTACCGTGGTGTTGCCACGCAAGATCTGAAATCAAAGCCCCTACAGGTCCACCACCAACCGCCCCAGCCGCTGCTTGAGCATGCGGTTCTCGGCCCGCAGTTGCTGGACTTCCTCAAGCAGGTCCAGCGCCAGGGCGACGCCTTCCCACTCCAGTTCCAGTTCGCGACGCAGCTTGGCGGCGCGCTTGGCCAGTGCCAGCTCATAATCGTTGAAACGCCAATCCTTGGGCTGGTTGCCCTGAGGTTCGAGGATGCCGTGTTCGACGATTTCGATCACGTAGACGTCCGACAGGTCGGTCGCCTCACAGAATTCTGCCATGTCCAGTTGAACGATCAGGGGGTTGCTCATGATGGGCTACTCCGTCTCTGGGATCAGAAGTGTTCTCTCGGGTTGAAAGCCGCTTTTTTGGCCAGCTCCTGCCACAACGCCTTGACCTCATCGTCCGGGGCTTTGGGCATGACGGCCTTGAGCTGTACAAACAAATAACCGCGATGACCGGCCTTGTTCAGCAATCCATGGCCCTTGGCACGCATGCGTTGGCCATTCTGACTGCCGGCCGGAACCTTGAGGTTGATCTTGCCCGTAAGTGTCGGCACTGCAACTTCGGCGCCCAACGCCAATTCCCACGGAGCCAACGGCAAGGTAATGATCAGGTTTTCGCCTTCGACGTCGAACTTGGGGTGCGGCGCAAAGCGAATGATCAGGAACAGGTCGCCATTGGCCCCGCCACCAACACCCGGTGCACCCTGGCCCTTGAGGCGGATGCGTTCGCCGTCGGACACGCCGGCCGGGATTTTCACGTTCAGGCTTTTGCTGGTGTTGCTGACGTGTTGGCCGGCAGCGTTGTACTGCGGCACCTGGAAGGTGACCTTCTTCGATTCGTTCGAGAGGGTTTCTTCCAGAAAAGTCCCGAGTTCCATTTCCACGTCTTGCCCTCGTCGTCCAGCGCTACGGCCCGACTGTCCACCACCAAAACCAGGGCCACGGTTGCCGAAGATCGAACTGAAGAAGTCCGAAAAATCGCCCGTGTCCTGACCACCACCGAAACCGCCTGCACCACGCCCCTGCCAACCCGGCGGGCCCTGAAACGGTTGGCCGTGCTGGCCGTATTTGCGCAAGTCGTCGTATTCGGCGCGCTTGTCGGCGTTTTTCAATGCTTCATAGGCTTCCGAAGCGTCCTTGAACTTGGACTCGGCGTCCTTTTCCTTGCTGACGTCGGGGTGGTATTTGCGCGCCAGCTTGCGATAGGCGGCCTTGATCGCCTTATCGTCCGCGGTCGGCTCCACACCGAGAATCTTGTAATAGTCTTTGAAGTCCATCGCGGGAATCACCATCCGTTATCAAAATCACGCCACCACTGGCAGCATGCGCTCATTGCCCGCCGCCAGGTTGACCGATCTCGAGCTTGAGACCGGGCAGCGCATCAGAAGTTTATCGGCAGCGGTGGGCGGTACTTGCGACCGTCCTGTGGCTGCCAGGCCCAATGCAGACAAGTTTGGGGCGAAGGATAGTCTTTCAAGGCGCTAATAGCTGAGATTTAGCGGATAGTCGGCCTTCGAATCTGCGCCGCACTGACATACACTGCGCGGCCGTTTTTTAACCGGAACTCGAAAGACATGAAAAACGCATCTCCAGCCCGTGCCTGTGGTATCGACTTCGGCACGTCCAACTCCACCGTCGGCTGGCTGCGCCCCGGCATGGAAACGCTGATCGCGCTGGAGGACGACAAGATCACCCTGCCTTCGGTGGTCTTCTTCAATATGGAAGAACGCCGCCCGGTGTACGGCCGCCTGGCGCTGCACGAGTACCTGGAAGGCTATGAAGGCCGGTTGATGCGCTCGCTCAAGAGCCTGCTGGGTTCCAAGCTGATCAAGCACGACACCAGCGTCCTCGGCACCGCGATGCCGTTCAAGGACCTGCTCGGGTTGTTTATCGGTCAGTTGAAGAAGCGCGCCGAAACCGCCGCTGGCCGCGAATTCGAGGAAGTGGTGCTGGGTCGCCCGGTGTTCTTCGTCGACGACGACGAACTGGCCGACCAGGAAGCCGAAAACACCCTGGTGGACGTGGCCCGTGCCATCGGCTTCAAGGACGTTTCGTTCCAGTACGAACCGATTGCGGCCGCGTTCGACTATGAGTCGACCATCGAAAAAGAAGAGCTGGTACTGATCGTCGACATCGGCGGTGGTACGTCCGACTTCTCGCTGGTGCGCCTGTCCCCTGAACGCCGTACCCTCGACAACCGCCACGATGACATCCTCGCCACCGGTGGCGTGCACATTGGCGGGACCGATTTCGACAAGCAGCTGAGCCTGCAAGGCCTGATGCCGCTGTTCGGCTACGGCAGCCGGATGAAGAGCGGCGCTTACATGCCGACCAGCCACCACATGAACCTGGCGACCTGGCACACCATCAACTCGGTGTACTCGCAAAAGTCGACCCTGTCGCTGGGCAGCATGCGCTACGACATCGAAGACACCGGCGGCATCGATCGCCTGTTCAAGCTGATCGACCAGCGCGCCGGCCACTGGCTGGCCATGGAAGTGGAAGAAACCAAGATCCAGCTGACCCACGCCGACAGCCGCCATGTGCCGCTGG
Source organism: Pseudomonas sp. MDT1-16 (assembly GCF_054898115.1). NCBI lineage: Bacteria > Pseudomonadati > Pseudomonadota > Gammaproteobacteria > Pseudomonadales > Pseudomonadaceae > Pseudomonas > Pseudomonas sp. MDT1-16. The sequence continues at coordinate 886,425 of NZ_CM142717.1, read as the reverse complement.
ACCGCATCGAACCGGGTTTGAGCGTGGAGTTGAGCCGGGCACTGTTCGAATCGGCCATCGACAACCTGCTGGAGCGCGTGCGCAACAGCGTCACGCAAATGCTGAACGACGCTAACGTACGCGTTGATCAGGTGGACACGGTGTTTTTCACCGGTGGTTCGAGCGGCATTCCGGCACTGCGCAACAGCGTCTCGGCGATGTTGCCGAATGCGCGGCATGTGGAAGGGAACATCTTCGGTAGCATCGGTAGTGGGTTGGCGATCGAGGCGATGAAGCGTTACGGCACGATGGACTGATCCGAAACCCTGTGGCGAGGGGATTTTCCCCTCGCCACAGTAGATCAATAGCGGATCAAACCATCCCCACCTGCTTCAACTCACTCTTCAGGTACGCGTAATAAATCGGCCCTGCCACCACCCCCGGCAGGCCGAATGCGGCCTCGAACACCAGCATCGCCAGCAGCAACTCCCACGACTTGGCACTGATCTGCCCGCCAACGATGCGCGCGTTGAGGAAGTATTCGAGCTTGTGGATAACAATCAGGTAACCCAGCGCCGCCACCGCCACCCAGATCGACAGCGACAAACCGACGATGGTGATCAAGGTGTTCGATATCAGGTTGCCGATCACCGGCAGCAGGCCGAGCAGGAAGGTCAGCACGATCAGGGTTTTGGTCAGCGGCAGCTTGATCCCGAACATCGGCAGGACCACCGCCAGGAAAATCCCGGTGAAGAAGGTGTTGAGCAGGGAAATCTTGATCTGCGCGAACACGATGTTGCGAAACGCCTGGACCAGCAGGTGCAAACGGTCGAACAGCGCGGCGGCCAATGGCTTGCGCTTGGTCAAGTCCGGCACGCGCTGCAAGGCAATGATCGCCCCCAACACCATGCCGATCAGCAGCGTCACAAACATGTGCGCCGCATCCTTGCCGACCAGTTGCAAGTCGCTGAGGTGCTTGCTCATCCACTCGCCAATCGCCACGCGGAATTCGGCGGCGCTGGCGGGCAGATAGACGTCGATGAACGGCGGCAATTGCCCGCGCGCACGGTCGACCACAACCATGAATTTGTCGAGAGATGCGCCGGGGTTTTCCGCTTCGTGCAGCAAAAAACTGATGGCGCCGGCAAAGATCAGCGTCAACACACTGACCACTAGCGTCCCCAACAACGCCACCGCCAGCCAGCGCGCCCGCCGACCTTCGATCAGCCGCTGCAATTGCGGGGTGAGCATGTTGACCAATTCGAACACCAGCAGCCCAGCCAGCAGACTGGGCAGCAACCGCAGCGGTATCACCAGCAACAAACCGCCGAAAATGATGACCCAACTGATTAACAGCAAGACTTGGCGTTGAGAAAACGTTGGCATACAGCCTCAAAACGAACGGCGTAAAAGGATTGGCAGTCTGCCAGCGTTCCGGCGGCGAAGCGAGCAGATGCCTCCGCCCCGCAGACGCTTGATTATTTTTTCTTCAGGCAGTCGCTCATGAAGGTTTTGCGCGCGTCGCCTTTGAGGGCTTGAGTGGCGGCATCGGCGTTACAGGTTTTCATCTTTTCTTGCTGAGGGGTCATGGGTTTTGCAGCCTCTGCGGCCGGCGCCGCTTTCAAGCACGTGCTCATGAAGGCTTTACGTTCATCGCCCTTGAGGCTTTTTGCGGTGGCGTCGGCATTGCAGGTGGTCATTTTGTTCTGTTGGGCGGTGGCGGCGAAGCCCTGGGAGCCAAGCAGCAAACCCATCATTAACAAAGGGACACGCAACATCTTCATGGAGTTTTCTCCTTGTTGCCGCACCGAGGAGCACGGCCTCGCTCTGGAGTGTAGACAACGCCTGTTACACCTTCCTGCGCTCAAGGTGGCTGCGTCGATACTGTTCCGGCGTGCACCCTGCCTGGCGTTGAAACATCGCAATAAACGCTGAACCGGTGCTGTAACCCGTGTCGAAAGCGATGTCCTGAATGCTGCGGTGGCTGTCCAGTGCTTCGATGGCTGCCAGATACCGCAACCGCTGCCGCCACTCGCCAAAACTCATGCCCAGTTCACGCACGAACCGCCGCGCCAGCGTGCGTTCGCTGATATGGATCTGCGCGGCCCACTCCGACAAGGGACGGTTATCACCGGGCTCGGCCTGCAAGGCTTCCAGTATTGCGAGCAAGCCGGGGCTGCTGGCGTAGGGCAAGTAACACTCTTGCACCGGCGCCTGTTGCAGTTGATCCACCAGCACCTGGGCCAGACGTTTGTCCGCTTCGCGCGCGGGAATCTTCACATCGCGGGCGGCAAAGTCTTTGAGAATGGCTTTGAGGATGTCGCTGATCGCCAGGGTGCAAGCCTGTTGAGGCAGATCGTGGCACATCAGCGGAGCCAGACAGACCGCACGATAGTTGATCGGCTGATGGCTGTAGAAACTGTGCTCGGTCTGCGGTGGCACCCACACCGCGTAGTGCGGCGGTGACATGAAGCGGCTGCCGCCGATCTCCATGTGCAAGACGCCGTGGGCCGAATACTCCAGCGTGCCCCATGGATGACGGTGCGCTGAGGCATAGCGGTGCGCATCAAAGTCGGCATAGCGGAAATACACCGGGGCAGGCAGTTCGCTGAAATCCAGCAGGTCGATGTGTTTACTGTTCATGCTGTCCGTCATCAGGGGCAGGTTGTCTGGATCGAAGTATAGGCTTGCATCCAGACAGGCGATAATCACCCCTCATTAATGCTCTGGTTTTTCCCATGCAATACGCTTATCCCCTGCTGGCCATTTTCATCTGGGCCGGCAACACCGTGATCACCAAAATGTCAGCCGGGGCGATCTTCCCCGCCGAGATCGGTTTCTACCGCTGGCTACTGGCCGGATTACTGTTCACACCGTTCATGCTCAAACCGGTGATCGCCCATTGGCCGGGAATCCGCCCGAATCTGGGCAAGATTTTTATCCTCGGCGTGCTCGGCATGGCGGTTTATCAAAGCCTGGCGTATTTCGCCGCGACCCTGACCTCGGCCACCAACATGGGGATCATTTTGTCGCTGATGCCGTTGATGTCACTGACCATGGCCATTGTCAGCCTCGGCCAGCGCCTGACCGCCGGAGCACTGGCCGGTGCCGTGCTGTCGTTGGCGGGGGTTTTGGTGGTCGTCTCGTCCGGCAGCCTCGGCGCACTGCTCGAGCACGGGGTGAACCTGGGTGACGCCATGATGCTGATCGCCACCCTGGCCTACGCGATCTACAGCACGCTGCTGAAAAAATGGCAGCTGCGGTTACCGCCGCTGGTGTTGCTGTATTTGCAGGTATGGGTGGCCGTGTTGGTGCTGTTTCCGCTGTTCCTCGCTTCACCGAAGATCGGCCCGACGTTGCAGAACATTCCGCTGGTGCTTTACGCCTGCCTGCTGGCCTCGATGCTCGCGCCATTGGCGTGGATGCAGGCCGTGATCCGCCTGGGGCCGAGCCGGACCACGGTGTTTTTCAATCTGCTGCCGTTGATGACTGCGCTGATTGCGGCGGTGGTGCTGCATGAGCAGTTGGCGACATATCACTTGGTGGGTGGGATGTTGACGCTGGGTGGGGTGATTCTTTCCGAGCGCTGGACCACCGTGCTCGGTCGTAAGGTTAGTGTTGCCTGAGACGACGCCTTCGCGGGCAAGCCTCGCTCCTACAAGGGATCGATGTCAATTTGTAGGAGCGAGGCTTGCCCGCGAAGAACGATAACGCGGTCTAAACCCCGGCCGCTTTCAGCCGCGCCGCATGCTCGACAAACAACCGAACCGGCTCCGCGCCCTTCCCCACCAAACCCAGTGACTGATTGACGATATCGAAGTGATCCATCGGATACTCATCACCAATCACCGTCCCCAGATGCGAGCTGTAACGCCCGACCATCCCGTCGCAATACCCGACTTCTCGAACGAAGGTCCTGGCAAACAACCGGCAACTGCGATTAGTCCCATCGAACAGGTTACGCCCCCGATCAGTTTTCCCCGGCTGCAAGGTCCCGGACCAGGAGTAATACCGCACGCCGTTGACCTCCTCCGGTCCATGTCCGCCCCAGGTGTCAGGCAAGCCCTGTGGATAACGCTGGTTGAACAGCGCCACGCCTTCAGTCGTCAGTGAATGATGGGAGGCATGGATATCTACCGGCAATTTCGGCCCGCGATAACCGGTCTCCAGCACGCTCATCAGCGCACTGATCCACCGCAGCAGAACGGTGAGCAAACGCCCCTTGGCGGTGTCTCCCGGATAGTGTTTGTGCAGGTAATCCGCCAGCTCCGAACCGTGATTGGGCCCGGCCACCGAGGTGACTGAGGCGACCCGATCCGGGCGCTTGGCGGCGGCGTAACGAGCGGTGAGCGAGCCCTGGCTATGGCCGATCAGGTTGACCTTCTCGGCCCCGGTTTCGCGCAGAATCTCCTCGATCCGCGCCAGCAACTGCTCGCCACGTACCTCGTTTGAATTGAGCGGCGAGACCTGCACTGCAATCACTGTCGCCCCACCGCGGCGCAGCGCCGAAATGATCCCGAACCAGTACGGGTAGAGCAGCAGACGGATAAACCCGAGCATTCCCGGGACCAGCACCAACGGGTAACGCGTGGCGGAACCTTGTGACATGGGCGAACTTCCTTGTGATCGGTGAGGTGACGCAAGGCTGAATGCAAGACATCAGCCAAGCATCGGCATCGAAGATGACAACTCGACGACCAGTCTATGACATCCGCCCTACTTCAGTCCCACCACCCCCGCCATCTAGAACTCCTTGGCCAGCGCCCGCAAACGCTGCTCGGCCTCGGCTGCGGAGATCTGGAAGGTGCGCGCCTCGGATTCTTCGCCTTCGGCGGCCACGACCGTGATGTCGGTGATGCCGATGAACCCCAGCGCCGTTCGCAACAATGGATCGGCATGATTCATCGCCTCCAGTTCTCCACCGGGCCCGAAATGAGCAAAAATCAGTCTGGATGAATTAGTTTCATCCATGGAGTTTTTCAATGTTTGCCTCGCTGCCGCTGACTGCCCTGCGCGCCTTTGAATCCGCCTCGCGCCTGCTGAGTTTCAAGGCAGCCGCCGAAGAGCTCTCGGTGACGCCGACGGCGGTTTCCCATCAGATTCGTTCGCTGGAGACCTGGCTCGGTGTGCCGTTATTCGAGCGGTTACCACGGCAAGTTCGCCTGACGGACTGTGGTGAACGGCTGTTCCACAGCTTGCACGGTGCTTTGCTTGAAGTGGCGCAAAGTGTCGACACCTTGCGCCCGCAACGCAGCGGCGCGAGCCTGACGATTTCCACGACCGCCGCTTTCGCCGCGTTATGGCTGGTGCCGCGGCTGGGACGGTTCTACGCCCGGCACTCGAACATCAGCCTGCGGCTCGATACCCATTGCGAAGTCATCGATTTGCATCAGGACGCCAGCGTCGATCTGGTGCTGCGCTACAGCCTCGATGATTACCCGAACCTTTATGGCTTGTGTCTGTTCGACGAATCCTTCGGTGTCTATGGCTCACCCGAGCAAGTTACCCTCGCCGCCAGTCGAGCGCCGACGCTGATCAGCGTGCGCTGGCACAACTCAAAGCTGTACGCCCATGGCTGGAAGGCCTGGTGCGCGCAGTCCGGCGAGACCTGGCTTGCGGCGCAGCCAGCGGCCCGTGAATACGACGAGGAACATTACGCCCTGCAAGCGGCGATTGCCGGGCAAGGCCTGGTGCTGGCGAGCAATATTCTGGTGTCCGAGAGCGTGGCCAGCGGTTTGCTGGTGGCGTATCGGGGCGAAATCCAGGTTGAAGGTGCCGGATACAGCGCCCTCTGTGTGCCGGGACGTGAACGACACCCGCCGGTCCGGGCGTTTTTTGCCTGGCTGCGCGAGGAGGCGTTGCTGTCCGGGCATGCCCTGGCGTGATTGCTTCGCGCCATTCTGGCGATTGCCAAATGACATAAAACTTTTCGCCGCGCTCATCACTCACACCCTAGGTAGCGATCACTTCTACAGAGGGTGACGCAAACCGGATTAGCCTCCAGGAGATCAAGATGAGCGACATGCATTTGTCTGATGTAACCACCCTTCGCGAACGTGCCCGCAAGAACGTCGAGAACGGCGCGGTGACCGAAAGCTACAGCGCCAACCGTGAAGAAGTGCTGCGCCTGCTCAACGAATCGCTGGCCACTGAACTGGTCTGCGTGTTGCGCTACAAGCGCCACTACTTTATGGCCAGCGGCCTGAAAGCCCAGGTCGCCGCCGACGAATTCCTCGAACACGCGACCCAGGAAGCCCAGCACGCCGACCGCCTGGCCGAGCGTATCGTGCAATTGGGTGGCGAGCCGGAGTTCAACCCTGACCTGCTGTCGAAAAACTCCCACGCTCAATACGTGGCCGGTAACTCACTTAAAGAGATGGTCTACGAAGACCTGGTTGCCGAGCGAATTGCCATCGACAGCTATCGCGAGATCATTCAGTACATCGGCGGAAAGGACCCGACCACCCGACGCATCTTCGAAGACATCCTGGCCCAGGAAGAAGAGCATGCCGATGACATGGCCGACCTTCTGAAAGGCCTTTAGTCCCTGTGACTGATCGTTCCCACGCTCTGCGTGGGAATGCAGCCCGGGACGCTCTGCGTCCCAAGAGCGGACGCGGAGCGTCCATTGAGGCATTCCCACGCAGAGCGTGGGAACGATCTCCACCAACGAATTACTTGGTTGGTTTAACGGTCTCGGGCGCCTTGCCCGCCTTCATCTGCTCAAGCAACGGCGCACACTGATTCGGTTCGCCACCGCTCGGCGCCACCAGCGCCAGCAATCCTGCCGCCGGTGCGGCAATCACACCCAACGCCACCATTCCCGCCCCACGCAAAATCAGCGGCACCGCCTTCACACCCGCATCAGGCTTGATGAATTTGCCCCGCACATACAGCGGCGAACGCAGCGAAATCAATCGCCAGCCCTTGGATTCCGGGGTGATGGTCAGGTCCAGTTGCTCAGTCGCCATGTTCGCCGTGCCATCGATGTAGATGATCGCGTTTTCGGTATCGAAGACGAACAGACGTGTGGTCGCCAGCCCAGTCTTGATGTCGAAGTCGGCGGCGGCGCAGTTGATCTTCACTTCCTTGTCGCCAAAGATCTTGCCCACCACATAGTTGCCGACGTTGAGTCCCGCCAGTTCCATCAACTCACGGCTGATGGCGCCGTCGTTGATCAGCATTTTCAGATTGCCATTGGCGGTGCCCAGCAGTTTGGCCACCGAGTTGCCACGACCGGTGATGTCGGCATCACCATTGAGCTCGCCGAAACTGGTTTTCATCGGTTTAAAGGTCGGGAACAGCTGCTTGAGTTTGAATTTGCGCGCGGTGAGTTTGGCCTTGCCTTCCAACGGTTCGGTTCGGCCATTGAGGCGAATCTGAGCATCCAGGTTGCCGCCGGCCACGCCGAAACGCAGGGGTTCGAGACTGAGGACGCCGTCGGTGAGCACCAAGTGAGTGTAAAGATCGTTGAATGGCAGTTTTTCGCTGTGGACGATGCGCTTGCCGGTGAACTCGACGTCAGCGTCCATATCGCGCCAGCGCTCGGTTTTGAACTCTTCGACCGGCAACACCTTGTCAGCCGGCTGCTTGCTTTCGCCGCCGCGGGCCTTTTGCTTGGCGTTGGAATCGGCGCCGATCAGCGGGGCCAGGTCGGTAAACAGCAGTTGATTGGATAGCAATGAGCCGCTGAGCTTCGGCCGTGGCTGACTGGCGACATAGGCCAGGCTGCCATGAATGTCGCTCTGACCGATCTTGCCGTTGAATTCTTCGTAACGGAACACTGCGCCGCCCACCTCATGAAGCTTGGCGATCAAGTGCCCGTCCGTGGCGTACGGCGGTGTGTCCGGCAGGGTCACACCGGTCAGCGGGTAGAGGTTGCCCAGGCTGGTGCCGGCCAGTTTCAAGCGCAAATCCAAGGCACCTAGGCTCAGTGGATCGGTGAGGGTGCCGGCCAGTTCGACGCTGGTGTCGGCAATCTTCACTTGAGCCTGAAGCGGGAACGGTCTGGCCGCGTCCTGCAAGGCAAGCAGGCCGCCGATCTTGCCTTCGCCCGCGAGTTTCTGGTCGTGGTACTGGCCTTTGACCTTCAGGGCGAACGCGTAATCCTGGGGCGCAGCGCCCTTCTCCTGCGCGCTTTTCGCCGCTTTGTCGCCGACGATTTCGCTGAACGGAATTGGCTTGCCCAGCGGGTCGATCAGCACATCGAGCTGAGTTTTCAGGCTCTGGTCGTCGAGGGTGACGTGGCCCTTGTCGAAGCCGATCGCACCGATATCCACCACCCAGTTTGAAGGCTCGGCGTTCGGGTCCTTAGGATCGAACTTGAAGGTCCAGTTGGCGCGACCGTCGGCCAGGCGCTGGAGGTCGGCATTCGGTTCGGTGAGGTCGATACGCGGGATCACCACGCGCTGCGCCAGCAAGGCCAGGGGCGAGATGCGCAACTCGACGCGTTTGAGGGTGACCATCTGCGGTGTCTTCGACCAGTCCGGATTACCCAGGCTCAAGTCTTGCGCCACGACATGCGGCCACGGCACCCAGGCACGCCAGCCGCCCTCGTCGGGCTCACGTTGCCAGACCACCGCGAGGTTGCCGTTGATGGCGAACGGGCGGTGCAGCTCTTCGGAAACTTTGGCGTTAAGCGGTGGTTTGATCCGGTTCCAATCGAAGAACACGATCATGAGAACCAGTACGGCCAGCAGGACAACGAGGCTGGCGAAGGTCCAGGTAAACACTTTACGAGTGCGCGTCATTGCACAGGGCTCCTGATACGTCTGAGCGCCCTGACTGCGACGCACGTTTGAAACGTTAGGCCAGAACCGGCATGCCATGACATCTAGGACTGGGAAATGGCACGCAGGTTTAACCGAATAGCCGTTTAACCCTCAAATAATCGGTCGGGGACACACTGCCCCCTCATCCGGCGTTACCGACCCCGCACTTTTGCGAGGCGAGAGTGGGTCGAAAATACCCACCTCGGTGCAAAAAAGTCCGCCGGAAACGCCCGTTCTAGAGCGCTTCGGCGGAACAATCAATTCCGTTGATTATTACCATTGCGTTTATGAACTTTTATATCGACTTATCGAGAGTAGCATTGCCCTCGTACCCACTTTACCGCCCTCCTACGGAGCACCTGATCATGAAACGCCAATTACTGCTTAGCCTTACACTCTCAATGCTGGCCAGCACTGCTTTTGCCCTGCCGGCTGCTGACCAGGCTACCCCACAAGTCAAATCCACCCACTCAGTGTTCAGCCAAACCGTCGCCGAAGGTGGCAATGATCGCTTGAAAGAAAAAGGCCTGATCACCCAAGATGGTTCTGACCGCACGCCACAAGGCCAAACCCTGGCGGCTGATGGTTCCGATCGCACCCCACAAGGCCAAACCCTGGCGGCTGACGGTTCCGATCGCACCCCACAAGGCCAAACCCTGGCGGCTGACGGTTCTGATCGCACCCCACAAGGCCAAACCCTGGCCGCTGACGGTTCCGACCGCACCCCACAAGGTCAGACTCTGGCTGAAGGTGGTGGTGACCGTGTCATCGAACGCAACAGCGGTTTGAGCTAAGCCCAATGGTGGCCCTGAAAAAAAGCCCAATCCCCGGATTGGGCTTTTGACGTTATAGATGCCTCACTTCCTCGCTTGGTCCCCCGATAGTCGTTCGACGCAGGCAAAGCCGATTTGCTAGAGTGCGCCGCTGTCTTATCCAGAAAACACTCTTGCGATGCTGCCCCGCGCCGAACAGAAACAACAGACCCGCAACGCCCTGATGGACGCTGCCCGCCACTTGATGGAATGCGGCCGAGGATTCGGCAGCCTGAGCCTGCGCGAAGTCGCCAGAACCGCCGGGATCGTGCCCACCGGTTTCTACCGGCATTTCGCCGACATGGATGAACTGGGCCTGGTACTGGTGAGTGAAGTCGGTCAGACCTTCCGCGAAACCATTCGCCTGGTGCGCCACAACGAATTCGTCATGGGCGGCATCATCGACGCCTCGGTGCGGATCTTTCTCGACGTGGTCACGGCCAATCGCTCGCAGTTCCTGTTCCTCGCCCGCGAGCAGTACGGTGGTTCGCTGCCAGTGCGGTTGGCCATCGGCCGTTTGCGCGAAGATATCAGCTCGGACCTGGCGGCCGACTTGTCGTTGATGCCGAAACTGCAACACCTGGACATCGCCGGCCTCAGCGTCATGGCCGATCTGATTGTTAAAAGCGTGTTCGCGACCTTGCCCGACATCATTGATCCACCGGCGCAGGCATTGCCTGAGCATTTGACGCCGCAGGCGAAAATCACTCAGCAGTTGCGCTTCATCTTTATCGGGTTGAAGCATTGGCAGGGCCTCGGCAGCACCGAGTAAGCCAATCAAAAGATGATGATCGTTCCCACGCTCCGCGTGGTAACGCCTCAATGGACGCTCTGCGTCCGCTCCGGTATGTGACGCGGAGCGTCACTGGCTGCATTCCCACGCAGAGCGTGGGAACGATCTTGAAACCCTAGCCTCAACTTGGTGCAGCCGAAAAAGGTACGCACCAAATTCATCCAAATCTCCGCAGCGTCCTGAAGCACTTGCTGAGCTCCGACAGCTATTTCCTACGCATCAGCCGGTTGGCAAGCCCCTTGCTCTAGCCTAAACATTGTCCATTGCTGGAAGCTTTCCGATGCTGGTGATTCATCGCAGAATCGACCCTCAACCCGTCTGGGCCGCCGAGTTGCACCTGATCTTCGAAGCCCGGAGCAAAAGTCGTTTGCGCTGTTTCAGTGCCGAGGGTGAAGACGTCGGGTTGTTTTTGGAGCGCGGTCAGCCACCGCTGTACGACGGCGAGTGCCTGCAAGCCGAAGACGGGCGCATCGTTCGCGTCTGCGCCCGAGCCGAACAACTGCTGCACGTCACCTGCGCCAATGCTTTGGAACTGACTCGCGCGGCCTATCACCTCGGCAACCGCCACGTCGCCCTGCAAGTCGGTGATGGCTGGTTGCGCCTGCTCGACGACTACGTGCTCAAGGCCATGCTCGAACAGCTTGATGCCAAGGTCGAAAACATCGAAGCGCCGTTCCAGCCGGAACATGGCGCCTATGGCGGCGGCCATCACCATTCGCGCCACGGCGATGAAGACTTCAACTACCCGCCGAAACTGCACCAGTTCGGCGTACGTATATGAACCCAGCCTGGGCGCTGTTGCGTCTGGCCAGCCCACAGCTGCCGATTGGCGGCTACAGCTATTCCCAGGGCCTGGAAATGGCGGTGGATAACGGCCGCGTCAGCGATTCCGACAGCGCGCGACGCTGGATCAGCGATCAGTTGCTGTTGAACCTGGCACGCTTCGACGCGCCACTGCTGCTCGCTCATTGCGTGGCCGCAGCCGAGGAAAACTGGGGCGAATTGCTGCAACGCTGCGAAGAACATCGCGCCAGCCGGGAAACCCGCGAGCTGCATCAGGAGAGTCGGCAGATGGGCTATTCCTTGAAACAACTGCTCAATGGTTTGCCGGAGCTTGATGCGCCGGCCCGCGCCTTTCTTGAACAACGCCCCGAGCCGCACCTGGCCCTCGGCTGGGCACTGGCCGCTCGCGCCTGGACGATCAGCCCGCAGGACGCGCTGGCGGCGTGGCTCTGGAGTTGGCTGGAAAACCAACTGGCGGTGCTGATGAAAACCCTGCCGCTGGGCCAGCAAGCCGCTCAACGCCTGACCAGCGAACTGCTGCCGCTGCTGCAAGAAGCTCAGCAGAACGCCACCCGAATCAATCCCGAACACTATGGCAGCGCCGCTTTCGGCCTGTCCCTGGCGTGCATGGCCCATGAGCGCCAGTACAGCCGTCTGTTCCGTTCCTAGGGCCTTCTATTTTGGAGAATCACATGAACACACAACCTCTGCGCATCGGTATCGGCGGCCCGGTCGGTTCCGGCAAAACCGCTCTGACGTTGGCCCTGTGCCTGGCGCTGCGCGACCGCTACAACCTGGCGGTGGTCACCAATGACATCTACACCCGCGAAGACGCCGACTTTCTAGTGCGCAACGAAGCCTTGGCGCCGGAGCGAATCATCGGTGTGGAAACCGGCGGCTGCCCGCACACGGCGATTCGCGAAGACGCCTCGATCAACCTCGAAGCCGTGGATCAACTGAACCGCCGCTTTCCGGGACTGGACCTGATCCTCGTGGAGTCCGGTGGAGACAACCTGTCGGCGACCTTCAGCCCGGAACTGTCCGACCTGACTATTTACGTGATCGACGTCTCGGCCGGCGACAAGCTGCCGCGCAAGGGTGGGCCGGGCATCTGCAAATCGGATCTGCTGGTGATCAATAAAGTCGACCTCGCGCCGCTGGTGGGTGCGTCGCTGGCGTTGATGGACAGCGACACCCAACGCATGCGCAACGGCAAGCCATTCGTTTTCAGCAACCAGAAAACCGGCCTCGGCCTGGAAGAAATCATCACCTTCATCGAACGCCAGGGCCTGCTGACAGCGGCGTGAATACGATCAACTTTTATCAACAAGGACGCTTATCCATGACACTTAAACGCATTCTGGGCGCCATGGCCCTGCTGCTGACCCCGGCCATCGCTTTCGCCCACCCGGGGCACGGCGACAACGGTTTGATCGCCGGCATCAGCCACCCGATCGGTGGCCTTGATCACTTGCTGGCGATGGTTGCGGTCGGTTTGTGGGCCGCGCAGCAGAAGGGCGCTGCACGCTGGGCGCTGCCATGTACGTTCGTCGGCATCATGCTGACCGGCGGGTTGCTGGGGTTTGAAGGGTTGAACCTGCCGGCGCTGGAGAGTGGGATTGCGGCGTCGGTGCTGGCGCTGGGTCTGGCGGTGGCGTTGGCAGTGCGTCCGCCGTTGAGCCTCGCGGTTGCGGCGACGGCGTTGTTCGCGCTGCTCCACGGCGTGGCCCATGGTTTGGAATTGCCGGACATGTCTAGCCCCTGGGCGTACGCCGCAGGGTTTGTGGCGGCGACAGCTGCGTTGCATGGGTTGGGTTACGCCGTAGTGCGAATGTTGCCTCAAGCGGCGGCGCCGTTGGTTCGACTGGCGGGTGCAGCTTCGGCGGCGACTGGCGCGTGGTTGCTGGCGGGCTGATTTTCTTTTCAGTCAGTTATGGCCCCTTCGCGGGCAAGGGCTAGGCGCCCCCCCCCTGCTCCTACGGTTTGGTGATGTCCATGTAGGAGCGAAGCTTGCTCGCGATATAGGTAGTCCGTTCCTTACTCTTCCATACTGATGTTCGCTGGAAGTCGGTTGTCGGCGAGGAAGGAACATGCACCTGTGGGCTACGAATATGCTCGCGCAGCACTCGATGATTACGCCTTCACCTTCGAGTCCACAGGTGCGCTTGCGCCCTCTAACGAATTCTCAGGGAAAGCCCGACACGGCTCTCTATATCGCCTTCGCTGGACGCAAGCATGCATGTCCCTGCATGTACTTTAGCGCCTGTTGAGGTGTTCCATGCAAACGCTCCTGTCTCAGAGTTTCACTGCTTATATCGGAATTGATTGGGCAGACGCCAAGCACGACACCTGTTTGCAGATAGCTGGAGAGGCTCAGCGCAGTTTCGAGGTCATTGACCATAACCCCGAGTCGATTGATCGCTGGGCCAGGTCGCTGCATCAACGTTACGGTGGCCCGATCGCGATCGCCGTGGAGTTGAACAAAGGGCCACTGATAGCGGCTCTGCAAAAATATGAGTTTTTTTGTATCTTTCCGATCAATCCGAGCACCTTGGCCCGGCACCGTAAAACCTTCGTCCCCAGTGGCGCCAAGGATGATCCAACGGATGCTCAATGGGCGCTTGAGCTGTTGCTGAATCACCCCGAACGGTTTCCTCAACTGGTCCAGCAAAGCTCCGCCATGCGTTCGCTCGCCAGCCTGACCGAACATCGCCGCGGATTGGTCGATGACCGGGTCAAGATCAGCAACCGTCTGGTCTGCATGCTCAAACAGTACTACCCGTTGGCCCTGGAGCTGTTTCATGACCATGACACGCTGGTTTTTTGTGAATTTCTGGCGCGCTGGTCGACCTTTGAAACGCTTAAGCGCGCTCGGCCGGCCAGCGTTTTGAAGTTCCTTCACGCGCACAATGTTCGCCATGCTGAGCTCAATCAGCAGCGTTTGGCGTTGATCGCCAAAGCCATGCCGTTGACTGAAGATCCAGGCGTGGTCAGTCCTTCAGCGCTGTATGTGGTGGCCCTGGTCTCGCAACTGAAAGGGGTTATCACGGCGATCAAAGACTTTGATCGGGAGATCGAAAAAACTGCCAACACCCTGGCCGACTACCGACTCTTCAAGGCCTTGCCCGGCGCGGGACAACAGCTTGCCCCACGGTTGATGGTCGCCTTTGGTGAGCAGCGTGATCGCTTCAAGGATGCCAGTGCGGTGCAGCGATATGCCGGAATTGCCCCGGTCACCGAACGCAGTGGCAAGAAAAAAGTCGTCCACTGGCGCTATCAATGCGCAACTTTTTTGCGCCAGACCTTTGTTGAGTGGGCTGCCCACAGCATCAATCAATCGGTGTGGGCAGAGGCGTATTATCGCCAGCAAAGGGCCAAAGGCAGCTCTTACCAAGCAGCCCTCAGGGCTCTGGCGTTCAAGTGGATCCGCATCGTTTATCGGTGCTGGAAGACCAGCACCGTGTACGACGAAAACGTTTATTTACAGACCTTGCTTCGGCACGGCTCGCCTTTGATCAGCGAGCCGGACACAGCAACATCGTGTTGACGGAAAGGCTCAGGGCGTGAAGGCGGCCTGACAGACACCGCGTCTCTCCGGCCGGCCTCTCTGCTAACATGTCGCGCAATTAACCCTGCCGTGACGACGCCAGCCAATGCCGCCTGTTTCCCGCTCCGCTTCCCAGCCTGAATTGACCGCTCTGTTTGCCTCGGTGCAACAGCACTTTTTGGACGTGATCGTGCCGCTCTGGCAAGGCCCCGGATGGAATGCCGACATGGCGCTGCCCTATGAAGCGCTGGACGCCGAGCATCAACCGTTGCCCCCCCAACGCTACCGGGCCATGGCCTGCGCGCGGCAGCTCTACCTGTTTTCCAGCCTGATCGGCCAGGTACCCGCCGCCGAAGAGCGCGCCGCAGCGCTGTTCCGTTCCTTGCAGCAGCATTTCCATGATGCCGAGCATGGCGGCTGGTTCTACAGCATCGACCCACAGGGCGCGCCGCTGGATCAGCGCAAAGACCTCTATACCCACGCTTTCATCCTGTTCGCCTGCGCCCATTACTGGGACAAAGTCCGCGAGCCGCTGGTGGAGTCGGCGCTCAACGCCGCACTGGAAGTGATCGCACAGCGCTTTGCCACAGGCGACGGCCTGTACGAAGCCAGCCTCGACCGTGACGGGGCCTCGCTCAAGTCTGGGCCGTTGCAAAATCCTCTGATGCATTTGGCCGAAGCCTTCCTCGCCACGCTGTCGGTGCGAGAAGACGTCGCCGTGCAAGACGCGCTCGTCGAGTTATGCACAGCCCTGCAGAAGCGTTTTATCGACCCGCAACACGGTGTGTTGATGGAGAAACCGCTGGGTGCTGTGGATAACTGGTTTGAACCGGGGCATCAGTTTGAGTGGTATTTCCTGCTGGAATCTTCGCCGTTGCTGCGCGGTTCGGCGCTGCATGCCTCACTGGAACGCGCCTTTGCGTTCACCGAGCAACTGGGCGTCGATCCACAGACAGGTGCTGTGCGGGCGATGCTCGATCTGGATGGCCGTTCCAAGGACGGCACCCAAAGAATCTGGGCTCAAGCCGAGTACCTGCGGGCACTGACCTTGCGACCGGACAGCGAGGCCGCTGTTCTGCGCCAATTGCAGGCGTTGCAGCAACATTCTCTGCATGCCGGGGGCTGGTATGAGTGTCGTGACGAGAACGGTGACGTGACCCGTCGGGACATGCCATCGACCACGCCTT
Organism: Pseudomonas sp. MDT1-16; assembly: GCF_054898115.1. Lineage (NCBI taxonomy): Bacteria > Pseudomonadati > Pseudomonadota > Gammaproteobacteria > Pseudomonadales > Pseudomonadaceae > Pseudomonas > Pseudomonas sp. MDT1-16. The sequence goes on along the minus strand of NZ_CM142717.1, from coordinate 870,553 downwards.
ATCACTTGGCAACCTGCTATCGCGGGCTGGTCGACTATCTTCGCTGACCGAGAAATCTCCTTCGCGGGCAAGCCTCGCTCCTACAGAATCACCGTGGACATGTAGGAGCGTGGCTTGCCCGCGATGGCCGTTACGCGGTCTTAAGCCTTGGCATCACGCTCAATCGCAAACCCGCTCCACGTCTGGCTCACCGGCATCAGTTCCAGGCTGTTGATGTTGATGTGCGCCGGGGCATTGAGCACCCAGAAAATGGTGTCGGCGATGTCTTGCGGCTGAATCGGCTCGGCACCGGCGTAGGTGGCGTTGTAACGTTCCTGATCACCGGCGAAACGCACCAGCGAGAACTCGCTTTCGCACAGGCCCGGCTCGATATTGCTGACCCGCACGCCCGTACCTTGCAGGTCGCAGCGCAGGTTCAGGGAGAACTGTTTGACGAACGCTTTGCTCGCGCCATACACGTGGCTGCCCGGGTACGGGTAGTTGCCGGCGATGGAGCCAAGGTTGACGATGCCGGCGCCGCGACCGTGAGCGATCAGGCGTGGCAACAACAGACGAGTGCTGTACATCAGGCCTTTGATGTTGGTGTCGACCATGGTGTCCCAATCGTCGAGGTCGCACTTCGGCGCCGGGTCAACGCCCAGGGCCAGGCCGGCGTTGTTGATCAGCCCGCGCAGCTTGGCGAAGGACGGCGGCAGGTTGGCAATCGCCTCCTCCATGGCCTTGCGATCACGCACGTCGAGCACCAGACCATGGACCTCGGTCTGCTTCGACAACTCGGCGCACAGCGCATTGAGGCGCTCTTCACGACGGCCGGTCAGCACCAGTTTCCAGCCAGCCTCGGCAAAACGACGGGCGCAGGCTTCACCAAAACCGGAGGTCGCGCCGGTAATAAACAGGGTGTTGGACATCGTGTTCTCCTTGCTTCGGCTGATCGGCAGCCACTGGAATAGAAAATCAGCAGGCAGCATGCCCGGCCTTGCCCACAGCGGCAACCACTGTAGTAGCTGTACAAAAAACGATCAAACCTTGCCACACCTTACACACCGTGGCTTTCAGCTATGTGCGCGCACCTTATCCACAGGCCGGTCCACAGTTTCCGGGGGCCAGTGGAAAAGCTGTAAGCCGCAGTGCACAAGGCTTTGCAGGCAAATTGGAAATTTTTTTGCTTGACCCTGGAACGCCGCCTGTGTTGCCCATGGCATTTTGCACGATTGGCGGCCCCACCGACGATGGCGCCAAGCCAGTGACTACGGCCTTCAGCCGAGTCCTTCCAGAGTTTAACCACAGACTTATCCACAGGTAGCTCCCGCACATTTCAGCCTACTTTCGTCACCAACAAAAAGGTTGACAAAGCCCGCTCAAGGTCCCGCAAAAACGCCTGATCAAAAAACAACCACAACTCTGCAAGCCACGGTTTAAAAGGCTTTCAGCCAGCTACTCCCACGTTATTCACAGCCAGCTCCACAGCAAACGGGGACAAGTCAAAACCGTGACAAAACAACTATTTGCAGCGGCTTTATGTCGCGCTTTGAGAGCTTGTGAATATTGTTTTCCACAATTTCAAAAAACCTTTACGACCGGCATAAAAAAACGCCCTGACATGGATTCGTCAGGGCGTTTTTTATGCGCTCAGCAGTTTAGTGGCCGCCGAGATAAGCGTTACGCACTTCCTCGTTAACCAGCAGTTCCTTGCCAGTGCCAGTGAGGCGGATCTCGCCGTTGACCATCACATACGCCCGGTCCGACAGTTTGAGGGCGTGGTTGGCATTCTGCTCCACCAGGAAGATGGTCATGCCGGTACTCGCCAGTTCTCGCAGGGTCGCGAAGATCTGTTTCACCACAATCGGTGCCAGCCCCAGGCTCGGCTCATCGAGTAACAGCAATTTGGGCCGGCTCATCAGCGCACGGGCAATGGCGAGCATTTGCTGTTCGCCGCCGGACATGGTCATGGCCCGCTGGGTACGCCGTTCTTTGAGCCGCGGAAACAGCTCGAACATGCGCTGCATGTCCTCGGTGGCGTACTTGTCACCGATAGGGATGGTACCCATCAACAGGTTTTCCTCGACGGTCATGTCGGGGAATACCCGCCGGCCTTCCGGCGATTGAGCGATACCGTGGGAGGCGATGTAGTGGGACGACTTATGGGTGATATCCACACCCTGATAAATGATCTGCCCGTCCGCCGCCCGAGGCTGGCCGAAAATCGACATCAGCAGGGTAGATTTGCCGGCACCGTTGGAGCCGATCAGGCTGACGGTTTCGCCTTCGTTGATGTGCAGCGAGACTTTCTTCAGGGCCTGGATCGGCCCGTAAAACACGTCCAGCTCCTTGAGTTCGAGGATGGGTTGGCTCATAGCACCACTTCCTCTTCGTCGGCGCCCAGGTAGGCCGCAATCACCTTCGGATCGTGGCGTATTTCGTCGGGGCCGCCCTCGGCGATGACGATGCCGTGGTCCAGCACAACGATGTGGTCGGAAATGCTCATTACCATGCCCATGTCGTGTTCGATCAGCACCACGGTCAGATCGTGCTCGTCGCGCAGCAGCCGGATCATCGCGCTCAGCGCTTCGGTTTCCTGAGGATTGAGGCCGGCGGCCGGTTCGTCGAGGCAAATGATCTGCGGCCGGGTGCACATCGCCCGGGCGATTTCCAGACGGCGCTGTTGGCCGTAGGACAGTTCACCGGCCAGACGGTTGGCGCAGTCCACCAGGTCCACGACTTCCAGCCAGTAGAAAGCGTGGTCCAGCGCATCGCTTTCGGCCTTGCGGTAGCCCTTGGTGTTGAGGATACCGGCCAGCAGGTTGCGGTTGACCCACATGTGTTGGGCCACCAGCAGGTTTTCCAGCACCGACATTTCCTTGAACAGGCGAATGTTCTGGAACGTCCGCGCCAGCCCGGCGCGGTTCACCAGATGGGTGCCGCCGAACATTTTGTAGCGGAGCCGGGTGATGAAGCTTTTCGGTGAAACGAAATCGATCGGCTTGAACGATTCGCCCAGCAGTTGGATGACGTTGGTCTGCTCGCCCCGCACATTGAGTTCGATCTTGCCGCCGGAGGCCTTGTAGAACCCGGTCAGGCAGTTGAACACGGTGGTCTTGCCGGCGCCGTTGGGGCCGATCAGGGCGAAGATCGAGTTGCGATGCACCTTCAGGCTGACATCGCTCAACGCCTTGATGCCGCCGAAGTGCATCATCAGCTTCTCTACCGAGAGTACGACTTCGCTCATGGCGCTACTCCTTTACGCGGTGTCACACCGGTACGGCTGATCCGAATCAGGCCGCGCGGTCGCCAGATCATCATCAACACCATCAGAATGCCGAACAACAGCACGCGATATTCAGCGAAGCCGCGCAGCAGTTCCGGAGCGACGGTCAGCACGAATGCCGCAATCACCACGCCGATGGTCGAGCCCATGCCGCCGAGTACAACGATGGCGAGAATCAGGGCCGATTCGAAAAAAGTGAACGAGGTCGGGTTGACGAAGCCTTGATAGGTGGCGAAGAACACACCGGCCAGACCGGCAGTCGATGCTCCAATGGTAAATGCCGAGAGCTTGACCAGAACGTGGTTAAGGCCCATGGAGCGGCAAGCGATTTCGTCTTCACGCAAGGCTTCCCAGGCGCGACCGACCGGCATGCGGGTCAAACGGTGCTTGACGTACAGCACGGCCAGCACCACCAGGAACAACACCGCGTAGATGAAGAAGTACTTCACGTCCGGGTTATAGGCGATGCCGAAAAACTCATGAAACGGCACCCCGCCCTCTTTAGCCCTTTTGCCGAACTCGAGGCCGAAGAAGGTCGGCAAAGGAGCCGCCATACCATTCGGGCCACCGGTCAGGGACAGCCAGTTATTGAGGATCAACCGGATGATTTCACCGAAGCCCAGGGTCACGATTGCCAGGTAGTCACCGTGCAGGCGCAACACCGGAAAACCGAGAATGCAGCCGGCAAGGCCAGCGATGATCGCCGCCAGCGGCAGCACCGTCCAGAAGCCCAAGCCAAGGTATTGGTAACCGAGCGCCAACCCATAAGCACCGATGGCGTAGAACGCCACGTAACCCAGGTCGAGCAGGCCGGCCAGACCGACCACGATGTTCAGTCCCAGGCCCAGCAGCACGTAGATCAGCCCGAGGATGACCACGCCCAGCAGGTAGGAGTTGGAGAAAAACGGGAACACCACGGCTACGACGATCAACACCGGAATGATCCAGCGCAACCGGGATTTGTGGTCAGGCGGCAATACATGCACCCCGGAACCGGTGCTTTCAAAGCCTTCGAGAATTCTCAGGCCCTTGGGGGTTTGCAGGAACAGGCTCAGGGCGAAGCGGCCCGCCATGACGATGGCGACAATCGCCGCCACACGGGTCGTTTCCAGGTTGAAGCCATAGCCATCGAGGACCACGCCGACAATCGGGCCGAACACAATCAGGGCGACAAGGCCGGCAAGAATCGCGTCAACCAGGCTTCTTTTGAGATCAATGGTTTTTTTAGTGGTTGAAGACATCGCTTACACCTTCGACACAAGAGGACGGCCGAGCAGGCCTTGGGGCCGAAAGACCAGAACGAGAACGAGCAGCGAGAAGCTGAAAACGTCTTTGTAGTCCGAGTTCACCAAACCTGAGAACAACGACTCGGAAATCCCGAGAATGATCCCGCCGAGCATCGCACCGGGTAGCGAGCCAATCCCGCCGAGTACCGCTGCGGTGAACGCTTTGATCCCGATGATGAAGCCGGCGTAGAAGTCGAATGTGCCGTAGTTCATGGTGATCAGCACGCCGGCCAGCGCCGCCATCGCGGCACCGATGATGAACACGTAGGAAATCACCCGATCGGTGTTGATCCCCAGGATCGAGGCCATCTTGCGGTCTTGCTGGGTCGCACGGCACATACGGCCGAGCTTGGTGTACTTGATGACGTAGGTCAGCAGGGCCATCCCGGCAAACGCTGCGATCAGAATGAAGATCTTGGTGTAGGTGAGCTGCACGAAGCCGGTCCCGACTTCAACTCGCCATGCACCGGTCAGCAGTGTGGGAACCCCTTGTTGCTTCGCGCCTTGGGCGATCTGTGCATAGTTTTGCAGGATCAGCGAAATGCCGATGGCGCTGATCAGCGGTGCCAGTCGGGTGGAGTTACGCAGGGGTTTATAGGCAACCCGTTCGATGACCCAGCCATACACCGCCGTGACGATGATGGTAAAGATCAGTGTGCCAAGCATCAGCAGAGGGAAGGATTCAATACCGAAGTATGCCAGCAGAGCCAGACTGATCGCCGCTAGGTAAGCAGAGATCATGTAAACCTCGCCATGGGCGAAGTTGATCATGCCGATGATGCCATAGACCATTGTGTAGCCGATGGCGATCAGGCCATAGACCGACCCGAGGGTCAGGCCGTTGACCAGTTGCTGCAGGAAAATACCATCCATAACGCAATCTCACGCATTTGAGAGACTGCACAGAAGCCGGGTACGACGGACCGGGGTTCAGCCGCCGGCGTAACACGGTTGTGTGCAGCTCTACGAGAAAAGACAGGTACTGCACGGACATGTTGTTTGATTGCCCGGCGCACAAGGCGCCCGGCAATCAGCTGTTCATATCACTTCTGTTTTTCCAGTTGGTGGTATTTGCCATCCTTGTCCCACTGGTAAACCACGTAGTCGGAGACTTTCAGGTCGCCCTTGGAATCCCAGGCCTTCTCGCCCATCACGGTTTTGACCGTGTTGGCTTTCAGCCATTTGGCAGCTTCTTCGCCTTTGTTGGACTTGGCGCCATTGAAGGCAGCTGCCAGGGTCTGAACCGAAGCGTAGGCGTACAGGGTGTAGCCTTCAGGCTCGGTACCGGCTTTACGGAACGCGTCAACCACGGTCTTGCTGTCTGGCAGCATGCGCGGGTCAGCGCCGAAGGTCATCAGTACGCCGTCGACGAATTGCGGGCCACCCGCGGTGGTCACCAGTTCGTCGGTCACGATGCCGTCATCGGACATGAACTTGACGTCTTTGAGGCCTTGCTCACGCAGTTGGCGAACCAGAGGACCGGCTTCCGGGTGCAGACCGCCGAAGTAGACGACGTCGGCGCCAGCGCCGCGAATTTTGGTCACGATGGTGCTGAAGTCTTTTTCGCCACGGGTCAGGCCTTCGTACAGCACCGGCTTCACGCCGCGTTTTTCCAGCTGGGCCTTGGTCGCGTCCGCCAGGCCTTGGCCGTAGGTGTCCTTGTCATGCAGGACGACGACTTTCTTGCCCTTGAGCACGTCGACGATGTAGTCACCGGCCACGATGCCTTGCTGGTCGTCACGCCCGCACATACGGAACATGGCACTCAGGCCGCGCTCGGTAACCGCAGGGTTGGTGGAACCCGGAGTGATCGCGATAATGCCCGCTTCGTCGTAGATCTCCGAAGCCGGGATCGTCGAGGAGGAGCAGAAGTGACCGACTACGCCAGCGACTTTCTGGTTGGTCAGGTCCTTGGCGACCGTCACAGCCTGTTTCGGTTCGCAGGCGTCATCGCCCTTGACCAGTACGATTTTTTCCCCGTTCACGCCGCCCGCGGCGTTGACCGCATCGGCCGCAGCCTGTGCACCCTTCATGTACTGCTCGCCAAATGCCGCGTTGGCGCCTGTCATCGGCCCCGCCACACCGATTTTCACTTCAGCCTGTGCAAACGCAGACACACCCAACGCAGTTGCCACTGCGAGGGCCAAAAAGCCTTTCTTGTAAAACGTCTGGGACATGAGGTGGTGCTCCAAGGTTTTTTTTAGTTGGCACTGCGACTTCACTGAATGCTCAGAGCAAGGGCCGTGCCATCGGTTTTTTATTCTGAAAAAAGTCGCTGCTTTATTGTTATTTCGACTGTTTTGATCCCATTTTCATTGGGCGTGCAACCGTCTAAACCGCGGAAGGTGAAACCATTTATTTTTAAAGGCGCAACCCCGGCGCGCCATCATTGCAACCGCGGCGCCAAACGACGTGCAACCAGCCTGTAACAACGTGCGTCACCGAAGTGCACACTCCTGGTGCGGGACTGCTACAACCCGCACCTTTTACAGGCTAGTCGCTGCGCGAAAAAGCGCCGCTTTCAGCAACAAATTTCAACAATCAAATAACGATCCGCAAGCACTGGCCTGCGTGATACAGCGAGAATCCGGCCTCGTACAAACAGCTGCGCAATCCCGCGCCCGCCAATGGCTGCATGGGTGCAAAGGGAATCGGTAGCGCTTGAGGATTACCGTCACACAAATAATCGGCGAAGGCTTTGCCGACCACAGTGCCCGTCGTGACGCCCCGGCCGTTGTAACCGGTGACTGCCACTAAACCGGGCGCCGGCTCGAACAAACGCATCAAATGATCGGGAGTGAAGGCAATGCAACCGGTCCAGGTGCACTCCCATTCCACCGGTTTGAGGTAGGGGAAATAGTGCTGCTGAACCCGGTCGGCCCAGGCCTTGAGGAACCAGGCCGGCTTCTGATTGCCATTACCGAGACTGCCCAGCAGCAGACGACCGTCTTTATCTCGACGAATACTGCTGAGGACCTGACGGGTGTCCCAGGAGCCTTGGCCACCGGGGAGAATTTGCTGCGCAGCCTCTTCGGTCAGCGGGACCGAGGCCACTTGATAGTAGTAACCAGGGAAGAAGTTACGCCGCAACTCTGTCCAGTCACCTTCGGTGTAAGCATTCGAGGCAATCACGACTTGCTCGGCAAGCACCGAGCCCTGAGCGGTTTGTACCGACCAGCGTTGGCCCTGACGTTCGAGCCGGGTCACCGGGGAATGATCGAACACCTGACCGCCGAGCCCGATGGCCGCTTTGGCCAGCCCCGTCGTGTAAGCCATGGGGTTGATCGTGCCAGCACGTCGATCGAGCAGTGCAGCGGCAATCTTTTGGGTGCCCGTTGCTTGCTCGCAGGCTTGACCGGTCAGCAGTTCGACCGGCGCGCCACGGCGTTTCCATTGTGCTTCGCGACTGCGCAAGTCCGCTTCGCCACGGGCGTTGTGCGCCATGTGCAGCGTGCCTTCGCGACGTAATTGGCAATCGATGTTGTATTTGTCGATCAGGCTGAACACCAGGGACGGTGCCGCACCCAGCATGCGATTGAGCTGGCTGCCGATCGCCTCACCGAAACCGGCTTCGATCTCGTCCGGTGGAATCCACATTCCGGCATTGACCAGCCCGACGTTGCGCCCCGAACCGCCATGACCGGCGCGATGGGCTTCCAGTACGCAGACGCTTTTGCCTTTTTCCAGCAGATGCACCGCCGCCGACAGACCGGTGAAACCGGCGCCGATGACGCAGACATCCACCGTCACCTCGCCCTTGAGCAACCCGTTGTCAGGCCTTTGCGGCGTCAGTTTTTCCCACAGACACTCTTCGCGTAACGGCATTGCCAGACTCCAATCAGAAACCTAACAAACAACAAAGCAAAAGCTTCGCGGGCAAGCCTCGCTCCTACAGGGTCGTGCTGTCCATGTAGGAGCGAGCGGTGCGGCGATCCGACTTGCCCGCGAAGAGGCCCTTCAGTCAAACGTAATGCCCTGAGCCAACGGCAACTCCAGCGAATAGTTCACGGTGTTCGTCTGACGGCGCATGTAGCCGCGCCATGCATCGGAGCCGGATTCACGACCGCCGCCCGTTTCTTTCTCACCGCCAAACGCCCCGCCGATTTCCGCGCCGCTTGGGCCGATGTTGACGTTGGCGATGCCGCAGTCGCTGCCCACCGCCGACATGAACTGCTCGGCTTCACGCACGTCAGTGGTGAAAATGCACGACGACAAGCCTTGTGGCACGGCGTTGTTCAGGCGCAAGGCCTCGTCGAAATCCTTGTAACCGACCACGTATAGAATGGGTGCGAAGGTTTCGCTGCAGACCACATCGCTCTGCTCCGGCATTTCAACGATGGCCGGCGAGACGTAATAAGCGTTAGGAAATTGGTCTTCCAGTTGGCGCTTGCCGCCGAACACCCGGCCGCCTTCGCTCAAGGCCTGCTCCAGCGCATCCTGCATGTTTTCGAAGCTGTGCTTGTCGATCAGCGGACCAATCAGGTTGCCTTCCAGTGGGTTGCCGATGCGCACTTTAGAGTAAGCGGCTTTCAGGCGGGTGACGATTTCTTCTTTCACCGATTCATGGGCAATCAGACGGCGCAGCGTGGTGCAACGCTGACCGGCGGTGCCGACGGCGCTGAACAGGATTGCCCGTACGGCCATGTCCAGGTCGGCGCTTGGGCCGAGGATCATTGCGTTGTTACCGCCCAGTTCCAGAATGCTGCGAGCGAAACGTGCGGCGATTTTCGGCGCCACTTCGCGGCCCATGCGGGTGCTGCCGGTAGCGCTGATCAGCGCGACACGCGGGTCATCGACCAGGGCTTCGCCGGCATCGCGACCGCCGATGATGACTTGGCTCAGGTGCGGTGGCGCGTCGCTGAAGTTCTTCAGTACGCGGTCGAACAGCGCCTGGCAGGCCAGTGCGGTCAGCGGGGTTTTTTCTGACGGTTTCCAGATCACCGGGTTGCCGCAGACCAGCGCCAGTGTGGTGTTCCAGGCCCAGACCGCGACCGGGAAGTTAAAGGCGCTAATGACGCCAACGATGCCCAGCGGATGCCAGGTTTCGCGCATGTGGTGGCCAGGACGCTCAGAAGCGATGGTCAACCCGTACAGCTGACGGGACAAGCCGACAGCGAAATCGCAGATGTCGATCATTTCCTGAACTTCACCCAGACCTTCCTGAGTGATTTTGCCGGCTTCCCAGGACACCAGCTCGCCGAGGTCGGCCTTGTATTCACGCAGGATATCGCCCAGTTGACGAACCAGTTCACCACGACGCGGCGCCGGGACCTTGCGCCACAGTTCGAACGCATGATCTGCACGACTGATGTGCTGCTCGACTTCAGCGGCGCCTTCCCAGTTCACGGCGGCAATCTGGCTGCCATCGATCGGCGAATGCACCGGCACTTTGCCGTTCTGGTACAGGGCCGGGTTCACACCAAGACGATCAAGCAATGCGGCAACCATGGGTCACTCCTCAAGCGAAAAACAGAATGTGTGCAGCCGGAAAATCACGACTGATCAGACCTGTAGTTTTAGCGCTCCGGAGGTTACCCAACAAACGACCTTTAAGAGAGATATCATTCCGTTTATTCATGCTGCGAATTGCTGATAAGAAAGAAACAAGAAAAAGGACAACCCATGCTGAATAAACGCTACCTGCCATCGATCACCGCACTGCAGTGTTTCGAGGCAGTAACCCGGCATTTGAGTTTCACTCGGGCCGCCGAAGAGCTGAACCTGACCCAGAGCGCCGTCAGCAAACAGGTCGCGCAACTCGAAGAATTGTTGCAGCACCTGCTGTTCCGCCGGGTGCGTCGACGCTTGCAAATGACTCCGGCCGGTGACTTGTACCTGGTGGAGGTACGAAAAATCCTCACACAGGTCGAGATGTCGACTCACTACCTGCGCTCCTACGGCGGTGAAACCGAGGTCCTGCGCGTCTCCACGCCTCCGACCTTCGGCGCTCGCTGGCTAGTGCCACGCTTGAAGGGTTGGCGTCTGCGCCATCCCTCGATCCATCTGGACTTGTGCAGCGAGCACGAAGCCGACGATCTGCTGCAAGGTCGCAGCGACCTGGCGTTCTACTTCGGCCAGGGCTCTCGACCCGGCACTGAGTGCCTGAAGCTGTTCGGCGAAGAGCTGGTGCCGGTCTGCGCACCGGGCAGCCTGCCGGACACGCCGTTCACCGATCCTACGCAACTCACCGACCTGGTCCTGCTGCAAAACGCCTCCCGACCCCAGGCCTGGCACGACTGGTTCGACAGTCAGGGCTATCACACCGAACACAGCTACCACGGCCCGCGTTTCGAAACCTTTTATATGTGCATCCGTGCAGCCCAGGTCGGCTGCGGAGTGGCGCTGTTGCCGCGATTTCTGGTGGAAGAGGAATTGGCCGACGGCAAACTGGTCATACCCTGGAAGCACGCGATGCCCAGCACCGATGCCTACTACCTGGCGTATCCGGAGCATTCAGCAGAAGTGCCGAAAGTGCGGGATTTTGTGAAGTGGATGCTGGAGCAGATTGATAGTCCTGCGGCAACTTAAGAGCACCGCAATTTCTGTAGCAGCTGGCGAAGCCTGCGTTCGGCCGCGAAGCGGTCGCCAAAGAACAACAAGGTCCACCTTAAGAAACGATTCGACTGTTTTTTGCGAGTGCTGCGCACTCGAACGCAGCCTTCGGCAGCTGCTACAAATTGCGATACCGCTAAGCCCTGGTCAAAAAACACTGGCAATCCCCACCTCTGATATGCGCCACTAGCCCCATTCATTGAAACAGCTGCAACGTCGCTACCACAGGCCGCGGCCAGCCTGGAGAACCCCGTTATGAGCGAGAGCGTGTTTGGCGATCGCATCGTGCAGAACCTGCTCGACACCGACTTCTACAAACTGACGATGATGCAGGCGGTGTTGCACAACTACCCGAACGTGGAAGTCGAATGGGAATTTCGTTGCCGTAACAGCGAAGATTTGCGCCCGTACCTGGCGGAGATTCGTTTCCAGATCGAACGCCTCGCCGAGTTGAGCCTGAGCGCCGACCAGTTGAGTTTCATGGAGCGCATCAGCTTCATGAAGCCGGACTTCCTGCGCTTTCTCGGATTGTTCCGTTTCAATCTGCGCTACGTCCACACCGGCATCGAAAACGGCGAGCTGTTCATCCGCCTGCGCGGGCCATGGCTGCACGTGATCCTGTTCGAAGTGCCGCTGTTGTCCATCGTCAGCGAGGTGCGCAACCGCTATCGCTACCGTGAGGTCGTGCTCGAACAGGCGCGCGAGCAGCTCTATCGCAAGTTCGACTGGTTGACTGCCAACGCCAGCGCAGACGAATTGTCTGAACTGCAGGTAGCCGATTTCGGCACTCGTCGTCGCTTCTCGTACCGCGTGCAGGAAGAAGTGGTGAACGTGCTCAAGCACGATTTCCCCGGACGCTTCGTCGGCACCAGCAATGTGCACCTTTCACGGGAGCTGGACATGAAGCCGTTGGGCACCATGGCCCACGAATGGATCATGGCCCATCAGCAACTCGGTCCGCGGCTGATCGACAGTCAGATTGCCGCCCTCGATTGCTGGGTCCGCGAGTACCGCGGCCTATTGGGGATCGCCCTCACCGACTGCATTACCACGGATGCCTTTCTCAGCGATTTCGACCTGTACTTCGCCAAGCTCTTTGACGGTTTGCGTCATGATTCCGGTGATCCGGTGCTCTGGGCTGAAAAGGCCATCGCTCACTATCACAAGCTGGGCATCGATCCAATGAGCAAGACGCTGGTGTTCTCCGACAGCCTGACGCTGCCCAAGTCCCTGGAGATTTTTCGGGCATTGCGCGGTCGGATCAATGTCAGCTTTGGCATCGGCACCAACCTGACGTGCGATATTCCGGGTGTCGAACCGATGAGCATCGTGCTTAAAATGGCCGCCTGCAACGGCCAGCCCGTGGCAAAAATTTCCGATGAGCCTGGCAAGACTCACTGCAAAGACCCGAATTTCGTCGCCTATTTGCGACACGTTTTCAAAGTACCTGCCGCCCTTTCCAGTACATCTAGCATTTCTAGCAAGGAGTGAATTCATGCAAGCCGAACAGCGTGAGATTGCTGAACAGCTCAAGGTCCAGCCGCCGTTCGCCGACCAGGCCGCCCTCGAGGCTGAAGTCGCCCGGCGGATTACCTTCATCCAGGATTGCCTGGTCAATTCCGGGCTCAAGACCCTGGTACTCGGCATCAGCGGCGGCGTCGACTCCCTGACCGCCGGCCTGCTGGCCCAGCGTGCCCTGCGCGAACTGCGCACGCGCACCGGCGACAACAGCTACACGTTCATCGCCGTGCGCCTGCCGTACGAAACCCAGTTCGACGAACACGACGCCCAGGCCTCGGTGGACTTCATCGCCCCGGATGAGCGCCACACCGTGAACATCGGCCCGGCGGTAAAAGCCCTGGCGAACGAAGTAGCGGTGTTTGAAGGCAAGCATGCGGTCTCGGTGGATTTCGTGCTGGGCAACACCAAGGCGCGGATGCGCATGGTCGCCCAATACACCATCGCCGGCGCGGCCCAGGGCCTGGTGATCGGCACCGACCACGCGGCGGAAGCCGTGATGGGCTTCTTCACCAAATTCGGTGACGGCGCTTGCGACCTCGCGCCCCTGAGCGGTCTGGTAAAAAACCAGGTCAGGGACATCGCCCGCAGCTTCGGCGCGCCGGAGTCGTTGGTGGAAAAAATCCCGACTGCCGACCTTGAAGACCTGTCGCCGGGCAAGCCGGACGAAGCGTCCCACGGGGTGACCTACGCCGAGATCGACGCCTTCCTGCACGGCGAGCCGGTGCGCGATGAAGCATTCAAGATCATCTGCGACACGTACAAAAAGACTCATCACAAGCGGGTGATGCCGTTTGCGCCTTGATTGAGCGAACAACAGGCACAAAAAAAGCGTCCAGTGGACGCTTTTTTTATGAGTTCAATTTGATTACTTCAGGACAACAGTGCCTTTCATCATCGAGATGTGGCCTGGGAATGAGCAGAAGAAGCCGTACTTCTCGCCAGCATCGAGCTTCGACACGTCGAAGGTCACAGAATCCTTTTCGCCAGCGCCGATGACTTTGGTGTGAGCGATGACGCGTGCGTCGCCTTCAGGCAGGTAACTCTTCTCGATGCCTGCGGCCAGGCCAGCGGTGGCGATCGGCTGCATATCGGCTTCTTTGCTCAGGACCCAGTTATGACCCATGACGTTTTTCGGCAGATTGCCGGAGTGTTTCAACTCCACGGTGAACGTCTTGCAGCTCTTGTCGATACTGATTTCCTTGGTATCGAAGGACATCTGGTCAGTGGAGTCAACGGTGACTTTGCACTCGGCAGCCATCAATTGGCTGCTGGCCAGTGTCAGCAGGGATACCGCAACAAGTTTGGCAAACATGGTGAATCTCCAAGGCAGGGTTAACAACAGTGCGAATGGACAGAAGACTGCCTGAAAACCTCGCAAGTTCCTATGACCTGAATCATAAATTGTATACAACTTTCGGGCTATGACACCTATCGAAACAATCTACCAGCCAGACGTCTGGGGCGGCCCTATCATCAGGTCGTCATCACTCATCTGGAACTGTCATGTCCCTTAATAGCCTGTTGTGCAGTTTGCTCGCCGCCTACGCCTGTGGCGCCAGCGGTACCTATGAAACACCTAAACGCGAAGTTTAGACCTTGGAACGCCGCGTGCCTGCCTTTACTCTGTGGCCATACTGACCGTGGAGTAAGGCATGTCTTTAGCGTCCGTTTGTGTATTTTGCGGTGCCAGCACCGGCACCCACCCGGCTTATCGTGAAGCGGCTGTCGCCCTGGGGCGAGCATTGGCCGAGCGCAAGCTGACCCTGGTCTATGGCGGCGGTGCCGTCGGGCTGATGGGCATCGTCGCCGATGCTGCGCTGGCGGCCGGCGGTGAAGTGATCGGGATCATCCCGCAAAGCCTCAAAGACAAGGAAATCGGTCACAGCGGCCTGACTCGTCTGGAAGTGGTCGACGGCATGCATGCGCGCAAGGCGCGGATGGCCGAGCTCAGTGACGCCTTTATCGCCCTGCCCGGCGGCCTGGGCACGCTGGAGGAACTGTTCGAAATCTGGACCTGGGGCCAGCTCGGTTACCACGGCAAACCGCTGGGGCTGCTGGAGGTGAACGGTTTCTATAGCAAATTGACAGATTTTCTCGATCATATCGTCGGCGAAGGCTTCGTTCGCGAACCGCACCGTGACATGCTGCAAATGAGCGAATCGCCGCAAACCCTGCTTGATGCACTGGACGCCTGGCAACCCTCGGTACCGCCAAAATGGGCCGAGCAAAAACCCAGCTAACCGCTGGGCATCGATACAGGGCAGAATATGCGCCGCTCAACCTCACCTTCGACCCCAGAGGATCGCCCATGGCTAAACCCAATTATTCCTTCGCCAAACGTCAGAGAGACTTGGCCAAGGAGCAGAAGAAAGAGGAAAAGCTTCAGCGCAAGAAAGCTACAGCTGAAGAAGAAGCCGCCGCACTGAACCCGGATGCAGAAGGTGAAGTGGCCGCAGAAGATGATGTTGAAACACCGAAAGATCAGGCGCCCGACGCCTGAGACCCTCAGGGCCCGATGATCTGATCAGGCCCACCGGATCTGTGTCCAGGGTCAGCAGTCACGCTGCTGACCCTCACAGGCCAATCTGAAATACCTCCAGTCCAGAAACTAATTGCACATCCCTAGTTAATCCAGTGGCATTACGGTGACACGGACTTCGGGGTCATGGTTGCCGCCGCCCAAAATCACCCCACGCAACGGCGAGACATCGGAGAAATCCCGGCCCCAGGCCAACGTGATGTGTTCCAGCGCTGGTCGCACGTTGTTGGTCGGGTCGAAATCCACCCAGCCGAGCACCGGGCAAAACACTGAAACCCAGGCATGTGAAGCATCGGCGCCGATCAGCCGCGGCTGGCCCGGTGGTGGCTGGGTCAGCAGGTAGCCACTGATGTACCGCGCCGCCAACCCACGGGAGCGTACGCAGGCGAGCATCAGGTGAGCGAAGTCCTGACAAACGCCGCGCCGGCGCTCCAGCACTTCCACCAGCGGCGTCGCCACCTGAGTCGCTTCGGCATCGAACGTGAACTCGCTGAAGATTTTCTCCATCAGCGCCTGTACACCCAGCATCAGTGGCCGACCCAGTGGAAAGCAGCTTTGCGAGAACTCGACGAAGTTGTGCTTCAAATGCACATAGGGCGATTCGAACCGGTAACGACACGCTTCCAGCAATTGCGGGGAAAGCGGCTGACTGCTGTAGGTCAGCGCGTTGCGGGTTTCTTCCCACGCGGGGGATTGATTGAAATCCAGCGCCGGCCGAGCCAGCACTTCGACGGTGAGCCGGGCATTGACCAGCAATTCATCGTGCGGCCGCTCGAACGCCAACCGGGTCAGCGGATTGCCGAACACATCCAGCTCATCGCGGCGCGAAGTCGGGTCGGGACTGATCTGCAGTTGCTGCTCGGTGCAACGCTGCCAGGCACAGGCCCGTGGCCAAAGGTGCGCGAGTTGCTGGGCCAGGGACACCGGGCTGTCGTAGTGATAATGGGTGTCGTGGAGAATCTGGTAGTGGGCGCTCATTATACGGACACCGTGCGCTGGCTAACGTCATCGACATGGGCGAAATGGCGCAAGGCCAGACGATCCGACACTTGCCCGCTGGCGTCGGCGATTTCTTGCAACAGGTCGGCCAGCCCCTCAATGGCCGCCCGAACGCTGGCTGCGCCGAACAGCGGGTTGTCCAGGCATCCCAGATCGAACTGTGCCAAGCGTTCCACCCACTGTGGCAACCCCACTTCACGAGGCGCGCCGAAGTCATCATTCAAGCGCTTCAAGGTACGAGTCACCAGTTTCAACTGGAACAACACGGCGTGGGGGTTCTGCTCGTCGAGCAGCAACAGGTCGAGCACCGGAATCAGTTGCGCCACCGCCAGATACCGCGAACGGTAAGTGATGCTGCTGTTGCCCAGCTCCAGCAGCCATTCCAGTCCGGCCTGATCGAAAGTACCGGCACCTCGCAGAAATGCCGCCAGGCTGGCGCTGAGAAATTGCAGACGTTCGATCCGACGGCCGATCATCAGGAAGCGCCAGCCTTCATCCCGGGTCATGTCGTCGAGGGCGAAACCGGATAACGCCGCCAGGGACATCACCAGACGGTTGAGGAAATCCAGCAATTCGCCGAAATCCGGCTCTTCCGTTTCCAGCTCCATGGCCTCGCGTTGCAACTCCACCAGCGCCTGCCAGTTTTCCCGCGAGAGCTTGCCGCGCACTTGCGAAGCAGCCCACTGCAAACGTTGCAGGTTGGAGCGCAGGCTGAAAGGCCAGTCGTCGCCGAGCAATGCCGCCAGCAAGCGTTCCGGCAACTCGCCTTCATCGGGCAACAACATCAACCGTTCGCCCAGATCCACCGCCGCCTCCAAGGCTTGCGGGTCATCGCCATCGACATAACGCGCCAGCATGATCCGCAATAACCGCGCACTGTCATCACAGCGCTCGCAGTAACGCCCGAACCAGAACAGATTTTCCACCACCCGCGACGGCAGATACGGATCGCGTCTCACCAGGTCGTGCACGCCGATCGGGCGCTGGGTTTTCCATTGCTCACCGCTCGGCGGGCGATCGCCCAACACCCAGGTGTCTTTGCTCGCACCACCGCGCTGCATCGACACCACTTCGGCGTCAGCCTCGGCCGCAACGCGGGTGAGGCCGCCGGGCAGCACCCGATAGCCATCACGGCTGGCCACTGCGTACACGCGCATGCCGATGGCCCGGGGTTGCAGATGACCCTCTTCAGCCTGCCAGATCGGGGCTTGAGAGAGCTGGGCCAATTCTTGCGCGACATAGGCATAAGGCCGAGCCTGCATGCGCTCGGCCAGTGCCTCACGCTGTTTTTCACTCAAATCGCGACCAAACACCGGAGCGAAGCTCTGTGACGGAAAAGCCGGCTTGATCAACAACTCCGGCAATTTTTCCAGGGCCTGAGCCAGCACCGGCGCTTCACCGCACCACCAGGTTGCGATGGAGGGCAGGATCAATTCTTCGCCGAACAGGAATTGATTGATCCTCGGCAGGAAGCCCAGCAATCCCGGCGACTCCAGCACGCCGCTGCCGAGGGCATTGGCCACCAGCACTCGCCCTTGGCGTACCGCCTCCAACAACCCCGGCACGCCAAGGGCCGAATCGGTGCGCAGCTCAAGCGGGTCGCAGAAGTCATCGTCGAGCCGCCGCATGATCGCGTGGACCCGGCGCAATCCGCTCAGGGTTTTCAGGTAGACCGTAGCGTCGCGCACCGTCAGGTCACCGCCCTCTACCAGTGGATAACCGAGCTGGCGCGCCAGATAGAGGTGTTCGAAATAGCTTTCGTTGAAACGTCCCGGTGTCAGCAGCACGATCAGCGGCGCGTCGTCATCGCTCGGTGCCTGACGTGCCAGGGTTTCCTGAAGCGTGCGGAAGAACCCGGCCAGGTGCTGCACTTTCAGGTCGCGGTACAGCTCGGGAAAGGCCCGGGACACAATGGTACGGTTTTCCAAGGCGTAACCGGCACCGGACGGCGCTTGAGTCCGGTCCGCCGTGACCCACCAGCGACCGTCAGGCGTACGCGCCAGATCCACGGCATACAAATGCAGAAAAGCCCCTTCGGGCGGCGTGATGCCCTGACAGGGCCAGAGGAAGTTGTTGTGACCGAAAACCAGCTCGGCAGGCAGCAAACCTTCGGCGATTAACCGCTGCGGCCCGTACAAATCTGCCAGCACCGTATTGAGCAAGCGTGCCCGCTGAGCGATTCCGGCCGATAACTGCTGCCATTCATCAGCCGCAATCACGTGCGGTAGCAAATCGAGCTCCCACGGCCGATCGGCCCCCTTGAGATCGGCGTAGACGTTATAGGTCACGCCGTTTTCCTGGATCTGCCGTGTCAGCAGGGCCTGACGCTGCACCAATTGTGTTGGCGTGCTGCGCTGCAATTGGTCGAACAACCGACGCCAATGCGGACGCACGGCGCCGCTGTCGTCGAGCATTTCGTGATAAGTGCCCGCCGTCAGCGGGTAGCGGTCAAGCAGGTCAGGCATGGAAAGCTCGGCAGACAGCAAAGAACGGTCAGACTAACGCAGGCTCATGACGCCCGGATATACGAAAAATCCGAGCGTCGCGTACGGTTTAGAAACGTCGTAAATCGAGAGTCATCGGTAGCTCGTCGTTAATTTCCATATTGGGTATAGGAAGTTTCCCCGGCGTATGTCCGATGCGGAAGAAGCGCGCCATTCGGCGGCTCTCCGCCTCATTGGCGTTCACCGGCAAGCTGTCGTAGTTGCGTCCGCCCGGATGGGCAACGTGGTACTGACACCCACCCAGCGAGCGCTGCATCCAGGTGTCGAGCAGGTCGAATACCAGCGGCGCATGGACCGGGATGGTCGGTTGCAGGCAGTTGGCCGGTTGCCAGGCACGAAATCGTACGCCTGCCACAAATTCGCCAACCCGTCCGGTGGGCTGCAAGGGCACCGCAATGCCGTTGCAGGTCAGCACGTAACGCTGGGGTGGCAGGCCCATGAGTTTGACCTGCAAGCGTTCAAGCGACGAATCCACGTAACGCACCGTGCCGCCGACCGCGCCCTCCTCTCCCAGCACATGCCAAGGCTCCAGCGCCTGGCGCAATTGCAGTTCTATGCCGCTGACCGCGTAATCGCCGACCTTGGGGAAACGAAACTCCAGATGCGCCGCAAACCACTCGGCCCGTACCGGATAACCGGCGGCATTAAGGTCGACGATAACGTCGGCGAAATCCTGTTCGATGAAGTGCGGCAACAAGAACCGGTCGTGCAATTCGGTACCCCAGCGCGCCAACTTCGGCGGTGCATAGGGCTCACGCCAGAACCGAGCCACCAGCGCCCGCAGCAACAACTGCTGAGCCAGGCTCATGCGCGCATGGGGCGGCATTTCAAATGCGCGCAATTCGAGCAAACCAAGACGGCCGGTAGCACCGTCCGGTGAATACAGTTTGTCGATGCAAAACTCGGCACGATGGGTGTTGCCGGTCACGTCGATCAGCAGGTTGCGCAGCAACCGATCCACCCGCCACGGCGCGCACTCCTCGCCCGGCTCAGGCATCTGGGCGAAGGCGATTTCCAGTTCATACAACGCATCGTTGCGTGCTTCGTCGACCCGTGGCGCCTGAGACGTCGGGCCGATGAATAATCCCGAAAACAGGTAGGACAAGGACGGGTGGTTATGCCAGTAGCTGATCAGGCTGCGCAGCAAATCCGGACGGCGCAGAAACGGTGAGTCAGCCGGTGTCGCGCCTCCCAGTACGAAATGGTTGCCGCCGCCGGTGCCGGTATGCCGGCCATCGATCATGAATTTCTCGGTGGTGAGTCGGGTCTGGCGCGCTTCTTCGTAAAGAAATTCGGTGCGCTCGACCAGTTCATCCCACGTGGCGGACGGCTGCACGTTGACCTCGATCACACCCGGGTCGGGCGTGATACGGAAGTTGCTCAGGCGCGGATCGCTCGGCGGCTCATAGCCTTCCAGCAACACCGCGCAATGCAACTCCTCGGCGGTGGCTTCGATGACGCTGACCAGTTCCAGGTAGTCCTCGACCCGCTCCAGCGGCGGCATGAACAGGTACAACCGTCCTTCTCGTGCTTGCGCGCAGAAGGCTGTACGGGTCAGCCAGTCGGCAGATTCGTCGATCTTTGGCGTGCGTTCATCAGCCACCGCAGGCTCGCCTTGGCTCTGAAGCTGCGCAGTGTCGGGCAGTGCGGGGAAATCCTGATTCGGGTCCACAGGATGAATGAACGGGTACTCCGACGCCTTCACCCAAGGCTGCGAGCCGAGCGGCAAGCGATAGCCCAGCGGCGAGTCCCCCGGTACCAGTCGGCAGTGTTCGTCGCGCAGATACCATCGACCACTCTGCCATTGATCACCCTTGGCGGTGCGCGCCAGCGGCAGGACCTGACCGATGACCTTGTCCAGGCCCTGGCTGAAGACTTTGCGCAGGCGCGCACGCTCCAAAGGCTCTGCAAGACGTGAGTCTTCGGCGCTGACGTTCTGCGGCAAAGCGCCTTCGCGCCAGAGGTAATAGAAATTGTCTTCGTAGGCCGGAAATACAAACCGTGTGGGAATTTTCAGGCGCTCGGCGACACTTGCCAGAAAACGCCCGGCCAACTCGTCATTGGCCCCGTAGTCTTGCTGCTCATCGGCAATCAACGCGCTGTTGTGCCAGATCGGCACATCGTCGCGGCGCCAATAACAGTTCAGCGACCAGCGCGGCAATTGCTCGCCGGGGTACCACTTGCCCTGACCGAAATGCACCAGGCCTTTGGGCGCGTAGTGCTTACGCAGGCGCTGGAACAATTCAGCGGACAGACGCCGCTTGTCCGGCCCGAGCGCAGCGGTGTTCCATTCGGCACCGTCCGGATCATCGATGGATACGAAGGTCGGTTCACCGCCCATGGTCAGGCGTACGTCACCCTCGAGCAGGTCGGCATCGATCTGCCGACCCAAGGCCTGGATCGCCAGCCACTGGTCTTCGGTGTAGGGCTTTGTCACCCGCGGTGCTTCCCAAATCCGCTCCACCGACATTTCGTGGGTGAATTCGCACTCGCACGGTTCAACCAAGCCACTGACCGGTGCCGCAGAGCCCGGATCGGGGCTACAGGCCAACGGAATGTGTCCTTCACCGGCAAACAGCCCTGACGTCGCGTCCAGGCCGATCCAGCCAGCACCGGGCAAATAGACCTCGCACCAGGCGTGCAGGTCGGTGAAGTCCACGTCAGTGCCCGACGGGCCGTCGAGGCTTTTGACATCAGCGGTGAGCTGAATCAGGTAACCGGAGACGAAACGCGCCGCCAGACCGAGGTTGCGCAGCAGTTGCATCAGCAACCACGCGGAGTCGCGGCAAGAACCGGAGGCATGTTCCAAGGTGTGTTCGGGGGTTTGCACACCCGGCTCCATGCGGATCAGGTAGCCGATGTCTTCGCTCAGGCGCTGATTGAGCGCGACGAGGAAATCGACACTGGGCAGAGGCGTGCGGTCGATACCGTCCAGGTAAGCCTTGAACTTTGGCGTCAGGGGCAAGGTTTCCAAGTACGGCGCCAGCTCTTTGCGCTCATCCACGGCGTAATCGAAAGGGATCTTTTCGGCGTAGGGCTCAAGGAAGAAGTCGAATGGATTGAAGACCGCCATCTCCGCCAGCAGATCGACTTCGATCCGCAGCTCATCGGTTTTCTCCGGGAACACCAACCGCGCCAGGTAATTGCCCTGGGGGTCCTGCTGCCAGTTGATGAAGTGCTGCTCGGGAGAGACTTTCAGCGCGTAGGAAAGTATCCGCGTGCGACTGTGAGCCGCCGGGCGCAGACGAACGATCTGCGGACCGAGCTCGACGGCGCGGTCGTAGCGGTAATGCGTGACGTGGTGCAATGCGACATGGATCGACACGGCGTGCCTCCTGCGAGCCTGGACGTAATCGAAAGCGGCGCAAGACTTATGCCATGCAGGCAGGTCGGACCCTTTCTTCGGTTACTCAAGGCAGTAGAGCACTAAAAGCGCGCATTGCTCGCTTTCGTGCGCGCAGGAGCGCACATAAATGTGGCGGATCGGTGGGCCCGTCGACTCAACGTTGCGTGCGCGATGCCTTGGAAGCGTGCCTGATCAACTCGCGCTGGCGACGGATTTCAACCAGCCGGGTGCGCATTTCTCGTTGTCCGTTGCTATTGAGAAAAAGCAGCCCCAGTAAAGGGGACAGCAAGGCCAACACATAAATCACTCTGGGGGGGGTGTACTGGATCATCGGCAACACGAACAGCAGGCATGCCACAAAAACCCCGGCCACCATCCACACCCACCGCGGCCTTCCACGCACAATCATGAAATTGCTATGAACAATCAGAAGCGTCAGTGCTGCGCCTGCCAGAAAAATATAAAACCCGCTGTCAGCAAGCGGCGCATTCTGGAAATAGGTGACGAACGACAGCGCAACTGCAAAGGCGAGTGAAAAGTAGGCGGCAAAGATCCCGCCAAGAAATGCCAGAAAGTAACGTCTGAAAAATGCCTTGAGTGTTAGTTGTTCGCTCACTCGTCGATTTCCTCGTACAGGCCGATCGCAACAGTTTTGACATTGCCTGACAAGGCACTTCCAGTAAGGCCGATCGCAGCCCCTAACGAATCCTTGATCTGGGTGACCGTGCCATGCTTGAGTTGAGTTGGCGTGAAGCGTTTAGGCAGTTCTCCCGCCAATTGCTTCAGTTTGAGCATTTTCGATGTCAGTCTTGGATCATTGATGCTCAGAAGTTCCTTGGTCAGCTTCGCCCGTTCCTGCCTGTTCAACCCACGAAGCACATCGCGCAGGCTTTTCCCGGTAGTAGCCTTGGCGACCCTGACCAGTTTGATGGTGGCCAGAGCAGATGCCCCAACACCCACCAGGGAAGCGGCATCCAATCCGATAGATGCGTTCTGGTACCACGCCTCGCTGTCCAGCCAATCGTTCACTTCAGGCTTGGCCACTTCAAGGGTGGTTCGTGCGATGCCATTGAGGCACTGAAGACTGCTTGCCCCGGCGGCGGTATAAGCAATAGCGACAACGACCGAACTCGCACCCGCGCTGAACGGAACCAGGATCGTTCCGCTGGCAATGACAGCCCAACTGATCACTGCCCCGGCGCACGACAGCGTGGTATTCACCGCCTCTGCTACCAATCGCGATTCCCGCGGATTGTTCTGCACCTGATCGGCGAATTGCGCAGGCGCAATGTACTTCTGCGCCTCCCGCAAAATGATCCGCTTGGGCTTGATGCTGCAAATCGGCTTGAACTCGCGCAGGGTGACTACGTTGAACTCGGCATCGATGTACACCACGCCCGCGCCGACGATTCCGGGATCGGCGTCGATGGCGGCGAACAGGCGTGGCAGGTTGATCTGGTTTTCGATGCGTTGGCGGGCCATGAACTGGGAGGGGCTGTAGTCCATGCCGATACCCGGTAAGGGGTTGTTCATGTGAATCGTCCTTGAGAATTGGGGGTGAGATCTTTATTGCCTGTGCCGCCGTCATCGCGGGCGAGCCCGGCTCCCACAGGGTTTGGCGTTGTACCGGGGGAACCGGTTTTCCTGGTGGCCACTGAAGTGCGCGTCACCTTAGCAAACAGGCCGTCCCCTCGCTAGAAAGCAAAACGCCAGCACTGAGGCTGGCGTCTTGCGATGCGGTACGGCAATTAACGCGGCACGACAGGTTTGCGCGCAGGCTTTGGCCCCTTGCCTTTGGCCGCATCCTTACGGTCCTTCGCCGCCTGCTGGTTGCGGGCGAATGCCGCAGCCTTGGCCTGTTCGCGCTTGTCCCACGAGTTGCCGCCATCGCTGGCGCGCGGTGGCAAGCCAGTGTGCTGGGTCAGGATCTTGGTGGTCTTTTCCCCTGCCACTTTATGGCTGCCGGCGGGTGTCGAGTTCTTGCGACGGGCGCTCTGGTAGCTGTCGGTCGCCGGCTGGTGCAGCGGGATCAACTGATTCTTGCCCGGCCCGATCAGGTCGGCGCGACCCATGCGGGTCAGCGCTTCACGCAGCATCGGCCAGCCTTTCGGGTCGTGATAACGCAAGAACGCTTTGTGCAGACGACGCTGCTCTTCGCTCTTGACGATGGTCACGGCGTCGCTCTTGTAAGTGACCTTACGCAGCGGGTTCTTGCCCGAGTGGTACATCGCGGTGGCGGTGGCCATCGGCGACGGGTAGAACGCCTGCACTTGGTCGGCACGGAAGCCGTTGCCCTTGAGCCACAAGGCCAGGTTCATCATGTCTTCGTCGGTGGTGCCCGGGTGCGCGGCGATGAAGTACGGAATCAGGTACTGCTCTTTCCCGGCTTCCTTGGAGTACTTCTCGAACATGCGCTTGAACTTGTCATAGCTGCCAATGCCCGGCTTCATCATCTGGTTGAGCGGACCTTCCTCGGTATGTTCCGGGGCGATCTTCAGGTAACCACCAACGTGGTGGGTCACCAGCTCTTTGACGTATTCCGGCGACTCGACCGCGAGGTCGTAACGCAGGCCAGACGCGATCAAAATCTTCTTCACACCCGGCAAGGCACGAGCGCTGCGATACAGCTGGATCAGCGACGAGTGGTCGGTGTTCAGGTTCGGGCAAATACCGGGGAATACGCACGAAGGCTTGCGGCACGCGGATTCGATTTCCGGGCTCTTGCAGGCGATGCGGTACATGTTCGCGGTCGGACCACCGAGATCGGAAATGACGCCGGTAAAGCCTGGAACCTTGTCGCGGATCTCTTCGATTTCGCGAATGATCGACTCTTCGGAACGGTTCTGGATGATCCGGCCTTCGTGCTCGGTGATCGAGCAGAAGGTGCAGCCGCCGAAGCAGCCACGCATGATGTTCACCGAGAAACGGATCATGTCGTAGGCAGGGATCTTTTCCTTGCCGTACGCCGGGTGCGGAATGCGCGCATAGGGCATGCCGAACACGTAGTCCATTTCTTCGGTGGTCATCGGAATCGGAGGCGGGTTGAACCAGACGTCGACTTCGCCGTGCTTCTGAACCAATGCACGGGCGTTGCCCGGGTTGGTTTCCAGGTGAAGCACGCGGTTGGCGTGAGCATAAAGCACCGCGTCGCCACGGACTTTCTCAACCGACGGCAGACGAATCACAGTCTTGTCGCGAGTCATTTTCGGGCTGGCCAGAATCTGCACGACTTTGGCTTCGCTCGGGTCTTCTGCACTTGAAAAAGTCGCGCCCTTTTCCTGCTCGATGGTGCAAGCCGCAGTGTCCTGAGTGTTCACATACGGGTTGATGATCTTGTCGATCTTGCCCGGACGGTCGATACGCGTGGAATCGACTTCGTACCAGTCTTTCGGCGTATCGCGACGGATGAATGCGGTACCGCGAACGTCGGTGATGTCTTCGATCTTGTGACCGTAGGACAGGCGCTGGGCGACTTCGACGATCGCGCGCTCGGCGTTGCCGTAGAGCAGGATGTCGGCGCAGGCGTCGATCAGGATCGAGTTGCGCACCCGGTCCTGCCAGTAATCGTAGTGGGCGATGCGGCGCAGGGAAGCTTCGATGCCGCCAAGAACGATCGGCACGTTCTTGTAGGCTTCCTTGCAGCGCTGGCTGTAAACCAGGCTCGCGCGGTCCGGACGTTTGCCCGCCAGGCCACCGGGAGTGTAGGCGTCATCGGAACGGATTTTTTTGTCGGCGGTGTAGCGGTTGATCATCGAGTCCATGTTGCCGGCCGCGACGCCGAAGAACAGGTTCGGCTCACCGAGCTTCATGAAGTCGTCTTTGGACTGCCAGTTTGGCTGAGCGATGATCCCGACGCGAAAGCCCTGAGACTCCAGCAGCCGGCCGATGATCGCCATGCCAAACGACGGATGGTCAACGTACGCATCACCAGTGACGATGATGATGTCGCAGGAATCCCAGCCAAGCTGATCCATCTCCTCCCTGCTCATCGGCAGGAATGGCGCTGGGCCGAAACATTCGGCCCAGTACTTGGGATAGTCAAATAACGGCTTGGCTGTTTGCATGACGATGACCGGTGTTGAGATGAAAAATCGCGGGCGCGGAATATAGCACAAAAAATAACCAATTCCGACGGCTATGGTCGGAAATTGCAACTCTCGGCAACTTACTCGTCGTCGAAGTTATAGCTGCCCGGCGCCAGGTTTTCGAAGCGGGTGTACTTACCGATGAACGCCAGTCGTGACGTACCGATCGGGCCGTTCCGCTGCTTGCCGATGATGATCTCGGCGATGCCTTTGTGCTCGGTTTCCGGGTGGTAAACCTCGTCCCGGTACACGAACATGATCACGTCAGCATCCTGCTCGATCGCTCCGGATTCACGCAAGTCGGAGTTGATCGGGCGTTTGTTCGGACGTTGCTCCAGGGAGCGGTTGAGCTGGGACAGCGCCACCACCGGGCAGTTGAATTCCTTGGCCAGGGCCTTCAAGGAACGGGAGATTTCAGAAATCTCGTTGGTCCGGTTGTCGCCGCTCGAACCCGGGATCTGCATCAATTGCAGGTAGTCGATCATGATCAGGCCGACATCGCCGTGCTCACGCACCAGACGCCGAGTCCGCGCTCGCATTTCCGAGGGGCTGATACCGGCCGTATCGTCGATGAACAGCTTGCGATCGTTGAGCAAGTTGACCGCCGAGGTCAGGCGCGGCCAATCGTCGTCGTCCAGGCGGCCGGCACGAACCTTGGTTTGATCGATCCGACCGAGGGACGACAACATACGCATGATCAGCGATTCGCCTGGCATCTCCAGCGAATAAACCAGTACGCACTTGTCGCTGCGTAATACGGCGTTTTCCACCAGGTTCATCGCAAAGGTGGTTTTACCCATGGATGGACGGCCGGCGACGATGATCAGGTCGGACGGCTGCAAGCCGCTGGTCATGCCGTCGAGATCGGTATAACCGGTGGAGAGGCCCGTAATCGCGTTGTCAGTGTTGAACAGCGTATCGATACGGTCGATGGCCTTGGTCAACAGGTCATTCACGCTCACCGGGCCGCCGGTTTTTGGCCGGGCCTCGGCGATCTGGAAAATCTGGCGTTCGGCTTCGTCGAGAATCTCTTCAGCCGAGCGGCCTTCCGGGTTGAAGGCGCTGTCGGCGATTTCGGTGGCGATGCCGATCAACTGCCGCAACGTTGCTCGTGCGCGAACGATCTGCGCATAGGCCTTGATGTTGGCGACGGACGGCGTGTTTTTCGCCAGTTCACCCAGGTAACCAAGGCCGCCGACCTGCGAGGTCTGACCTTCCTTGTCCAATTGCTCGGCAAGGGTCACGACGTCGATCGGCGAGTTCTGGTCCGCGAGCTTGGCGATCGCGCGGAAGATCAGACGGTGGTCATGCCGATAGAAATCGCCGTCGGAGACTTGATCGAGCACGCGTTCCCAGGCGTTGTTGTCCAGCATCAGACCACCGAGCACGGCCTGTTCGGCCTCGATGGAATGCGGCGGCACCTTCAGGGAAGCGGTTTGCAGATCGTATTGCTCGGGAGCGGAGATATCGTTCATGGCCACTTGGTTTATTTAAGAAAAGCAGGGGTTACAGAAAGACAAAGGGCACGACCTGTAAACAGGATCGTGCCCGATGTTACCGGCAAGCACCCGAGGGTACCAGCCGACAAGTGCTGCTTAAGCTGCTACCACGACAACGCGTACGGTGGCTTCAACTTCGGCGTGCAGGTGCACGGCTACGTCGAATTCGCCTACGTTGCGGATGGTGCCGTTCGGCAGACGAACTTCGCTTTTTGCGACTTCAACGCCAGAGGCGGTCAGTGCATCAGCGATGTCGTGGGTGCCGATCGAACCGAACAGCTTGCCTTCGTCACCGGCAGTGGCAGTGATAGTCACTTCCAGCTCAGCCAGTTGGGCGGCACGGCTTTCAGCCGAAGTTTTACGGTCTGCTGCGGCTTTTTCCAGCTCAGCGCGACGCTCTTCGAACGCAGCCAGGTTGGCAGCGGTCGCAGCGGTAGCTTTGCCGTAAGGCAGCAGGTAGTTACGACCGTAACCAGCCTTAACGTTCACTTTGTCACCCAGGTTGCCCAGGTTGGTGACTTTTTCCAGAAGGATCAGTTGCATGTGAAAATCCTCTTAACTTTTAACCTTCACCGTTCGCGCTATCGGCGTCTTTCGGCGCCGAACGACCGCGAAAATCAATCAGGCTGTCGACGATGGCCAAGACCACCAGCAACGGATAGATCAGCTGCATGAACAGCAACAGCGTCACGTACAACCCCACCAGCCAGAATCTGGCCAGTCGCTTTTGCGCCACCAGCCCGTGAATCAGGGCCAGCCCGGCGAACACCAGCGGTACACTGCACAACGGCGTCAACATGGCCATCTGTGGACCGATGTTCGGCCCCAGAAGCATGCACGCCAGCAGCAACATCGCTGGTAGAAGCGGGAGTCGGATGGCGCGAAACTCGCGACCAAAACCACCCGGGTTGTACAACAACGCCTGCCAGTAGCGCCCGACAAGCAGGCTCAGCACACTGACGATTTGCAACAAGGCCGCAATCAGGCCGGTCAGGACCGGTGCAATCAGGGACGCAAAATGCGCTTGCTCGTCTACCGACAACTTCTGGTAGACATCACCGAGTAGCGACGGCATGACTTTTATCAAAGCCTGCGCCAGCATCTCGATTTGGGGAGCAAAAACTGTCCCCAGCACCACTGCAAACACCACTCCCATCGCTATGCTGACCAGCAGCACGCGGTTCCAGGACTCACTTGCGCGCAAAACCAACGCAAGGCTCCAAGACCCCAGCAACACCAGAAGTGAGCGTGGGTCATCGGCGTAAAGCCACCAGATCAATGCCGGCAGCAGTCCCAGAGCAAGAACGCTCGAGGCGTCCTTCAATCCGCGCCGCAGGAGCACAAAGCATCCAGCGGCAGCACCCAACCAATACAACAACGGCAATGCCGCGCATCCAGCCACTACCAGAGTGGCCTGCATACGGCCGCGCATGATGAACTCAGCTATGGCTCGCATGCATTCAATCCTTTGCTACGTGTCGACTGCCCGATCTCAGCGGCCGTGGCTGTCGGTGTAGGCCAGCAGGGCCAGGAAGCGGGCGCGCTTGATAGCGGTGGCCAGCTGACGCTGATAACGTGCTTTGGTACCGGTGATGCGGCTTGGAACGATTTTGCCGGTCTCGGATACATAAGCTTTCAGAGTGTTGAGATCTTTGTAATCGATCTCTTTCACGTCTTCAGCGGTGAAGCGGCAGAATTTACGACGACGGAAGAAACGTGCCATTTGATAGGCTCCTTAAAAGGTCCGTGGATTACTCGTCAGCGTTATCGCTGTTGTCGCTGTCATCACTATCAGCGCTTTCAGCGCCTTCGTGCTCAGGACGGTCGCGACGCTCACGGCGCTCACTGCGGTTTTCTTCAGCCTTGAGCATCTCGGATTGGCCAGTAACGGCTTCTTCGCGACGGATGACCAGGTTACGGATCACTGCATCGTTGTAGCGGAAGTTGTCTTCCAGCTCGGCCAGGGCCTTGCCAGTGCACTCAACGTTCAGCATCACGTAGTGAGCCTTGTGAACATTGTTGATTGCGTAGGCCAGTTGACGACGGCCCCAATCTTCCAGACGGTGGATTTTGCCGCCGTCTTCTTCGATCAGCTTGGTGTAACGCTCTACCATGCCGCCGACTTGCTCGCTTTGATCCGGGTGGACCAAAAAGATGATTTCGTAATGACGCATGAATGCTCCTTACGGGTTGTAGCCTGCCGCTCAAAAGCGGTCAGACAAGGAGTGAATGACACTTATGGACTTGCTTGCGATAGACACATGCGTGCCTGCCGTCACAGCAAGGGGCGCAATTGTAGAGAAGGGACAGAAGAGGTGCAAGGCAATTGGTGATTATTTGAACAATCAGCCATTGGATGACGCGGAGCGTCGATAGATGCATTCCCACGCGGAGCGTGGGAACGATCTATTGAGCAGGATCAGGACTTTTTGGCGGTTCCGGCAGCCTTGACGCTGCGTTGGCGCTGAGCCTCGAACAAGCACACGCCGGTCGCCACGGAGACGTTGAGACTGCTGACGCTGCCGGTCATCGGCAGGTGCACCAGGTAGTCGCACAGATCGCGAGTCAGGCGACGCATGCCGCTGCCTTCTGCACCCATGATCAGGATGGTCGGGCCGGTCATGTCTTGCTGATACAGACTCTGCTCAGCCTCGCCCGCCGTGCCGACGACCCACAAGCCACGCTGCTTGAGTTTTTCCAGGGTGCGCGCCAGGTTGGTCACGGCGACCAACGGAATCACTTCCGCTGCGCCACAGGCAACTTTCCGTACCGTCGGGGTCAGCGTGGCTGACTTGTCCTTCGGAACGATCACCGCCAGTGCACCCGCCGCATCGGCAGAACGCAGGCAGGCACCGAGGTTGTGCGGATCGGTCACGCCGTCGAGCACCAGCAGCAGCGGCGCGCCTTCGGTTCGATCGAGCAGCTCGTCGAGCATTGCTTCGCCCCAGACCTGGCTCGGACTCACCTCCGCAACCACGCCCTGGTGCACGCCTTCGACCCAGGCATCCAGCTCGCGACGCTCGGCGTTGCCGACGGCTACGCGATTTTCGTTCGCCAGCTGGATCAGCGTCTGGACCCGTGGATCGCTGCGGCCTTCAGCCAGCCAGATCTGCTTGACGCGTTTCGGGTGGTGACGCAGCAACGCTTCTACTGCGTGCACGCCGTAGATCTTTTCCAACTGACTCATGACTTGGCCTTAGGTTTACGCGCCCCGCCACTTTTGGCAGCAGGAGCGGAACCCGCTTTTGGCGGGCCTTTACGGTGTTTACTCGGTTTGGCTGGCTTGCCGCCGGGAGCCTTGTCAGGCGCCGACCGTCCGGCCTTTCCCCCAGACGCCGCTTTACCGCCGCTTTTCGCTTCGGACAGCAACGCCTGCTTCATTTCGCGGCTTTTACGCAGCTCGGCATTTTTCGCCGCGGCATCGCTCGGGCGATAGGCTTCGACAGCCTTTTCCTTGGCAGGACGACGACCGGTTTTAGCCGGGACCGGTTCTGCCGCTGTTTTTGTAGAAGCGGCAGCCGGTACAGTCGCTTCAGTCCCGCGCTTCTTGCGACCGATCGGCGCGCTGATGGTTTTTTCAGCCATCTCGAAGTCGATCTTGCGTTCGTCGAGGTCGACGCGCATGACGCGCACCTCAACGGTATCGCCAAGACGGAAACTGCGACCGGTACGCTCACCGGCCAAGCGGTGATGTACAGGGTCGAAGTGGTAGTAATCGCCCGGCAGCGCGGTGACGTGCACCAGGCCTTCGACATAAATGTCTGTAAGCTCGACGAACAGACCAAAACCGGTCACGGCGGTGATCACACCCGGGAACGACTCGCCCACGCGATC
This sequence comes from Pseudomonas sp. MDT1-16, assembly GCF_054898115.1. Classification (NCBI taxonomy): domain Bacteria; kingdom Pseudomonadati; phylum Pseudomonadota; class Gammaproteobacteria; order Pseudomonadales; family Pseudomonadaceae; genus Pseudomonas; species Pseudomonas sp. MDT1-16. The sequence goes on along the minus strand of NZ_CM142717.1, from coordinate 839,123 downwards.
CTTCATGAACTCGCACTTGAGCCAGTTCACAACGTCACGGGTTGCTTCGTCGGCACGGCGCTCACTCATCGAGCACTGCTCGCCGAGCTGCTCCAGGATCGCTTCGTCGTACGGATAGATGCGCGCTTTCGGAATGGTCATCGCGCCAGCACGGCGAACGTGCGGCGTGTCCATTTTCGAATGGATGACGCTGCGAATCGCCCGGTGCGTGAGCAAGTCCGGGTAGCGGCGGATCGGCGAGGTGAAGTGGGTATAGGCTTCGTAATTCAGGCCGAAGTGGCCCTGGTTATCGGCGCTGTACACCGCCTGGCTCAACGAACGCAGCATAACGGTCTGGATCAGGTGGAAATCCGGACGGTCCTTGATGCTGGCCAGCAGTGCCTGGTAATCCTTCGGCGACGGACCGTCCTTGCCTTTGTGCAGGGACAGGCCGAGCTCACCGAGGAAGGCGCGCAGTTTTTCCAGACGCTCCGGTGGCGGGCCATCGTGGACGCGATACAGCGCAGGGATTTCGTGCTTTTTCAGGAATTCAGCGGTGGCCACGTTGGCCGCCAGCATGCATTCCTCGATCAGCTTGTGAGCGTCGTTACGAACGGTCGGACGGATTTCGGCAATCTTGCGCTCGGTCCCGAAGATGATCCGGGTTTCCTGCGTTTCGAAATCGATTGCGCCGCGCACGTGACGGGCCGCCAGCAGAACCTTGTACAACGCGTACAGCTGTTTGAGGTGCGGCAGAACGTCGTTGTATTCGCCACGAAGCTGACGCGCTTCGGTGACTTTCGGCGTCTCCAGCATGGCGCTGACCTTGTTGTAGGTCAGGCGAGCGTGGGAGTGAATCACCGCTTCGTAGAAACAGTAGTCGGTCATCTCGCCGGATTTGGAGATGGTCATCTCGCAAACCATGGCCAGGCGATCGACGTGAGGGTTCAGCGAGCACAGGCCGTTGGACAGTTGCTCAGGCAGCATCGGCACCACGCGCTCGGGGAAGTACACCGAGTTGCCGCGAACCTGAGATTCATTGTCCAGCGCCGAACCGATTTTCACGTAGCTGGAGACGTCGGCAATGGCCACGTACAACTTCCAGCCGCCGGAGAACAGGCGCAGCTTGCCCGGTTTGGCTTCGCAGTAGACCGCGTCATCGAAGTCGCGAGCATCTTCGCCGTCAATGGTCACGAACGGCAGATGGCGCAGGTCGATGCGCTTCTCTTTGTCTTTCTCTTCGACTTCAGGCTTGAGCTTGGCGGCTTCTTTCAGCACCGCCTCAGGCCAGACGTGAGGAATATCGTAGGTACGCAGGGCGACATCGATTTCCATGCCCGGCGCCATATAGTTGCCCACGACTTCGACCACGTCGCCTTGCGGCTGGAAGCGTGGCGTCGGCCAGTGAGTAATCTTCACTTCGACGAACTGACCGATTTTGGCGTTGGCGTTACGGCCCGGCGTGACCAGCACTTCTTGCTGGATCTTCGGATTGTCCGCGACGACGAAGCCGATACCGCCCTCTTCGAAGTAACGACCGACGATGGTCTCGTGGGCACGGGACACCACTTCGACGATCATGCCTTCGCGGCGACCGCGACGGTCGAGGCCGGAAACACGGGCCAGCGCACGGTCGCCATCGAACACCAGACGCATTTGCGCCGGGCTCATGAACAGGTCGTCACTGCCGTCGTCCGGGACCAGGAAGCCAAAGCCGTCACGGTGACCGCTGATGCGGCCCAGGATCAGGTCGAGCTTGTCCACCGGCGCATAGGTGCCGCGACGGGTATAGATGAGCTGAGCGTCGCGTTCCATGGCGCGCAGGCGGCGACGCAGGGCTTCGATCTGGTCTTCTGTGGTCAGACCAAACTCTTCGACCAGTTGCTCGCGGTTAGCAGGCGAACCCCGATCAGCAAGGTGCTGAAGGATCAGTTCGCGGCTAGGAATAGGGTTTTCATATTTTTCCGCTTCACGAGCGGCCTCGGGATCGAGGGACTGCCAATCGGCCATTAGAGAGTTTTCACCTTGTCTATATGCGGGTTAGTTTGGCATAGGCGTAATGAAACGGGAAATTTCAGGCTATGACAGCCGATCTAAAGCCCTTTATCGACACTGCAAAGCTGATTTGAATGCCACTGGTAAAATTTTCCAGGTTTTTTTGATGTCAGGGGTTTACAGTTAAAAAGACGCTCCGTATAGTGCGCGCCATCGACGACGGAGACGTTGCCGATACTGCCCAGATGGTGAAATTGGTAGACACGCCAGCTTCAGGTGCTGGTGACCGCAAGGTCGTGGAAGTTCGAGTCTTCTTCTGGGCACCAATTTCGAGCTTGAGATTAGATCAATTTCAAGGCTCACACAAAACCCCGCGAAAGCGGGTTTTTTGCATTCTAAGCTTCTGATTTATTAATACTAAATCAGGGGTTTACAGATCAAAAAGCTCTCCGTATAGTGCGCCACATCAACAGCGGCAACGCTTGCGATGATGCCCAGATGGTGAAATTGGTAGACACGCCAGCTTCAGGTGCTGGTGACCGCAAGGTCGTGGAAGTTCGAGTCTTCTTCTGGGCACCAATTCAAATTCAAGATCCAGATCTTGAATTTCACAGAAACCCGCGAAAGCGGGTTTTTGCGTTTCCGGGGTTTGAAAAACTAATCCCGAAGGCTCTAGCAAACCCTTCTCCGCCCCGCAACGCGCACTTGAGAAACAATATCGTTTATCATTGTTTCAAGTTTTTGCAATGCGACAGTGAGGAACCCTGCGAATGATGTTTCGAAATACCCTGCGCCGCGGCCTGACCTTCACCCTGCTCGGCCTGGCACTCGCTACTCCCCTCACCCAGGCCGCCGATGCCGTTTCCCTGACACTCTATAACGGCCAACACAAGGAAGTCGGCGACGCAATTGCCAAAGCCTTCGAAGCCAAGACCGGCATTCACGTCAATGTGCGTAAAGGCAGCAGCAACCAGCTCGCCAGCCAGGTCGTCGAAGAAGGTGATCGCTCGCCCGCCGACATGATTTATACCGAAGAGTCGCCCCCACTGAACAAACTCGGCGAACAAGGCCTGCTGGCCCAGACCGATGTCGCCACCCTCGCCGTTCTGCCGAAAGACTATGTCGCTGGCAATGGCACCTGGATCGGCATCACCGCGCGAGTCCGCGTCGTCGCCTACAACCCCAAGCTGATTGACGAGAAGGATCTGCCGAAGTCGGTGATGGAGTTCTCCGACCCGAAATGGCAAGGCAAGGTCGGCTTTGTGCCTACCAGCGGCGCCTTCCAGGAACAGGCTGTGGCAATCATCAAAGTACACGGCATGGACGCTGCGGAAGAATGGCTGACCGGCCTGCGCGCATTCGGCAAGACTTACAGCAACAACATGGTTGCGCTGAAGGCGGTGGAAAACGGCGAAGTCGCCACCGTGCTGGTGAACAACTACTACTGGTTCGCCTTGCAGCGTGAGAAAGGCCAGCTCGATTCGAAACTGCATTACTTCACCGGCGGCGACGTCGGCGGGCTGATCACCGTTTCCAGTGCGGCCGCGCTGAAATCCAGCAAGCATCCAAAAGAAGCCCAACAATTCCTCGCCTACATGGCCAGCGAAGAAGGTCAGCGTGTGATCACCCAGACCACCGCCGAGTACCCTTTGCACAAAGGCATGGAATCGGATCGCGGACTCAAGCCGTTCAGCGAACTTGAGGCACCGAAGGTCACGCCAGCCGATCTTGGCAATGCCGAAGAAGCCCTGGACCTGGAACGTGACGTTGGCTTGAACTGATGAGCGCATCGTTATCCGCCCCCGTCGCGCGCGGGGGTTACGTGCCACGGCGCAAGCGGCCATCGATCTGGTTGTTGCTCCCGGTTTTACTGCTGGTCGTGCTCAGCCTCTTGCCGCTGGTGTATGTCGGGCTCAAAACCTGGCAGGCCGGTTGGGCCGAGGCACTGCACCTTCTTTGGCGGCCTTATGTGTTCGGGCTGCTGCGCAATACCTTGGCACTGATGGTCGGTGTGACGCTGGCCTGCGGCGTGATCGGCCTGTCGCTGGCGTGGCTGCTGGAACGCAGCAATCTGCCGGGGCGACGCTTGTGGGGCGTCATTCTGTGCCTGCCGTTCGCGGTGCCGGCATTTGTCAGCAGTTTTACCTGGGTCTCGTTGAGCGCTCACTTCGAAGGGCTCGGCGGGGCAATCCTGGTGATGACCCTCTCCAAGTACCCGCTGATATTTCTGCCGGTCGCGGCGACCTTGCGCAATCTTGATCCCTCTCTCGAGGAGTCCGCACGAACCCTTGGGCAGAATCGCTGGGGCGTGTTTTTCAGGATCACCCTGCCGCTGCTCTGGCCTTCGTTGCTGGCCGGTTCGCTGCTGATCGCCCTGCACATGCTGGTGGAGTTCGGCGCGCTGTCGATCATCGGCCTGCAGACCTTCACCACCGCGATCTATCAACAGTTCGAGCTCGAATTCAGTAACGCCAACGCAGCCATGCTTTCGGCAGTATTGCTGGCGCTGTGTCTGGTGCTGCTTTGGCTTGAGCTGCGGGTGCGCGGCAAGGGCCGGCATGTGCGCACCGGTCAAGGCGCGGCGCGACGTGCAGAGCAGGTTCGCCTGGGACCGTGGTCGGCGGCTGGGCAGGTTTATTGTCTGGCGCTGGCAATCATCGGCAGCGGCATTCCGCTGGGCATGTTGGTGTACTGGCTAGCAGTTGGCTCCTCAGCCGCATTCCCCGTGGCGGCGATCAGCGAAGCGCTGTTGTCGTCACTGGCACTCTCCCTCGGTGGCGCAGCACTGTGTCTGGTGCTGGCTGTGCCGGTTGGGCTGTTGGTGGTGCGCTATAAGGGTCAACTGGCAATCTGGGCCGAGCGTCTGCCGTATTTGTTGCATGCACTGCCTGGACTGGTGATCGCACTGACGCTGGTGTATTTCGCCCTGCACTATGTGCCAGCGCTGTATCAGACCTCGGCGTTGTTGCTGATCGCTTATGCGCTGCTGTTCCTGCCGCTGGCTCAGGCGCCGATTCGCACGGCACTGAACAAGGCTGCGCCGCAACTGGAAGAGGCGGCACGCACGCTGGGGGCGTCGTCCTTCAGTGCGTTTTGCCGGGTGACGTTGCCGATCATCTTTCCAGCACTCGGTGCAGCGTTTGCGCTGGTGTTTCTGGATGCGATGAAGGAGCTGACAGCGACGTTGTTGCTGAGTCCTACCGGGCTCAATACGCTGGCAACGGAAGTCTGGGCGCATACCGCGAATGTGGAGTTTGCGGCGGCGGCGCCTTATGCGGCGTTGTTGATTTTGGTGTCGGGGTTGCCGGTTTATCTACTCACGACACGGATGTATTTGAGCCGTTAAGACCGCCTTCACGCCCTGAGCCTTTCCGTCAACACGATGTTGCTGTGTCCGGCTCGCTGATCAAAGGCGAGCCGTGCCGAAGCAAGGTCTGTAAATAAACGTTTTCGTCGTACACGGTGCTGGTCTTCCAGCACCGATAAACGATGCGGATCCACTTGAACGCCAGAGCCCTGAGGGCTGCTTGGTAAGAGCTGCCTTTGGCCCTTTGCTGGCGATAATACGCCTCTGCCCACACCGATTGATTGATGCTGTGGGCAGCCCACTCAACAAAGGTCTGGCGCAAAAAAGTTGCGCATTGATAGCGCCAGTGGACGACTTTTTTCTTGCCACTGCGTTCGGTGACCGGGGCAATTCCGGCATATCGCTGCACCGCACTGGCATCCTTGAAGCGATCACGCTGCTCACCAAAGGCGACCATCAACCGTGGGGCAAGCTGTTGTCCCGCGCCGGGCAAGGCCTTGAAGAGTCGGTAGTCGGCCAGGGTGTTGGCAGTTTTTTCGATCTCCCGATCAAAGTCTTTGATCGCCGTGATAACCCCTTTCAGTTGCGAGACCAGGGCCACCACATACAGCGCTGAAGGACTGACCACGCCTGGATCTTCAGTCAACGGCATGGCTTTGGCGATCAACGCCAAACGCTGCTGATTGAGCTCAGCATGGCGAACATTGTGCGCGTGAAGGAACTTCAAAACGCTGGCCGGCCGAGCGCGCTTAAGCGTTTCAAAGGTCGACCAGCGCGCCAGAAATTCACAAAAAACCAGCGTGTCATGGTCATGAAACAGCTCCAGGGCCAACGGGTAGTACTGTTTGAGCATGCAGACCAGACGGTTGCTGATCTTGACCCGGTCATCGACCAATCCGCGGCGATGTTCGGTCAGGCTGGCGAGCGAACGCATGGCGGAGCTTTGCTGGACCAGTTGAGGAAACCGTTCGGGGTGATTCAGCAACAGCTCAAGCGCCCATTGAGCATCCGTTGGATCATCCTTGGCGCCACTGGGGACGAAGGTTTTACGGTGCCGGGCCAAGGTGCTCGGATTGATCGGAAAGATACAAAAAAACTCATATTTTTGCAGAGCCGCTATCAGTGGCCCTTTGTTCAACTCCACGGCGATCGCGATCGGGCCACCGTAACGTTGATGCAGCGACCTGGCCCAGCGATCAATCGACTCGGGGTTATGGTCAATGACCTCGAAACTGCGCTGAGCCTCTCCAGCTATCTGCAAACAGGTGTCGTGCTTGGCGTCTGCCCAATCAATTCCGATATAAGCAGTGAAACTCTGAGACAGGAGCGTTTGCATGGAACACCTCAACAGGCGCTAAAGTACATGCAGGGACATGCATGCTTGCGTCCAGCGAAGGCGATATAGAGAGCCGTGTCGGGCTTTCCCTGAGAATTCGTTAGAGGGCGCAAGCGCACCTGTGGACTCGAAGGTGAAGGCGTAATCATCGAGTGCTGCGCGAGCATATTCGTAGCCCACAGGTGCATGTTCCTTCCTCGCCGACAACCGACTTCCAGCGAACATCAGTATGGAAGAGTAAGGAACGGACTACCTATATCGCGAGCAAGCCCGCTCCCACAGGGGAACGCATTCCAATGTGGGAGCGGGCTTGCTCGCGAAGAGGCCAGCCCAAACAAAGAACATCCTAAGCCCTGAACTGCCCCAGGCTGGCCTTCAACTGCGCCGCCAACCCATCAAGCACCTTGCCGCTGGCCGTGGTTGCCACCACCGCTTGAGCCGCTTGCTCAGCCTGCGCATGAATGGTCTCAACCCGACCACGCACCGCCTGCGCGCCTTGTGCCTGATGCGCCGCGGCCTGTGTTGCCAAACCAATCGCCGCATGCACTTGCTCGACCGACGCCTGCACTGATTGCTGCAACCGCGCACTGTCACGCAGTACCAGCAAACCTTCGCTGGCCTGACGTCCGGCCTGGCCAATCGCTGCAACAGCCTCTCGCGCACCTTGCTGCAAAGCAACGATGTGCGCCTGAATGTCGCCGGTGGAGCTCTGTGTCTTGCTCGCCAGCGCTCGCACCTCGTCCGCTACCACGGCAAACCCGCGGCCGGTCTCGCCAGCTCGTGCCGCTTCGATGGCCGCGTTCAGCGCCAGCAGATTGGTTTGCTCGGCGATCCCGTGAATCACCGTCAGCACCACTTCAATCTGCTCACTCTGCTGCGCCAGCCGCTCGATGACTTTCGCACCGGTATCGACCTGACCGGCCAACGCCTCGATCAGGCTGCCGACTTTCGCCGACGTCCGCGTGTTTTCATCCGTGGCCGAACGAATATCCACCACTTGCTGCAAGGCTGCCTGCATGGCATGACTTTCAGACTGGGCATCATCAGCCATTTGCGACAACGCACGCAGGCTCTCGGCCACTTCATCGCGCTGCATGCCCGCCGCCGCATCGGCACCCGCATTGCGCAAGGTCATGGCGCCGATTTCCACGCCGGTTCGCTGAGCCACATCGCCCGCTTCGCGCACGATAGGTTGCAACTTATCCACAAAGCGATTGACCGCCGAGGCCATGTCGCCGATTTCGTCCTTACTGCTGATCTGCACGCGCTTGGTCAGATCGCCCTCGCCCGCCGCCAGGTCGTCCATGGCCGCGATGAGCATTTTCAAGCGGTTGACCACTCGACGGCCCAGCACCACCGCGAGCAACAGCAGCACGCCGCACCCTACCAGCGCCAGGCCCATGCCGATGCGCCAGCGCAAGGTCGCCGCGGCTTCCTGAACAGTGCTGGTAGTGTTGTCTTTCATTTCAGAGGCGGTGGACTGAGCAGACGTCAGACGCGCACGCATCGCCGTGGCGCTGTCAGCCGCCGCGCCCTTGAGGCTGTCGCCGACCAGTTGATCACTGCTGGCGATCAGCGCCGAGAAGCGCTTGTCCAGAGCCGCCAGATCGGTTTCCACCGAGGCGGTCGAGACGCCCATCAAGACCTTGCCGATTTCCACCCCGTTGGGGTTGATCGAGGCTTCGAGGTAATAGACCGATGGATCGTTCTTCGCCGCATCCAGCACCTTGTCCAGGGCACGCTCGCCCTGGCCCTTCTCCAACAGCGCCTTGTTGATCGGGTTCTCCCGGTTCAAGTAGCGCGTCAGGTGCTGCCCCGTGGCGTCGTCGTAGACCACGAACAACACGTTGGGATTACGCTGGGCCCGGCGGGCGAATTCGGACAGGGTTGGAACGTCGCTGTCCCACATGGCGCGGGGTGCGACCGAGGCCAGAAGCTGCGCCATATCATTGGCGGAGTCCTTCAGATCCTTTTCCAGCGTCGCACGCAGTTGTGCCTGCTCGTCCTTCAATCGCGAGGACAAACCGGCCGTAAGGCGTTGACGAGTACTGGTGGAGAGGCTGTCGAGGCTCGACGTGACTTCACGCCCCGCCTGCTCCAGTTCACCAGAGAGCTTTTGGCTGTCGGCACCCAGGCGCACACCCAGATCGGCTTCCAGCGCGGTCACTGTGCTCCGAGTCAGGGCAACAGCCACCAGCACCTGCACCAAAAGCGCGATACCAAGGGTAACGAACACGGGCCGCAATAGACGGCTTTGTAACAGTGAGAGAACGGCCGACACAGGAAATCCCTCTGCTTTGACGCCATTAAATTGATGGCTCATCAAGAAGCGATAATCACAGCAAGGGTCGTGCCGTCCGAAAGACCTAAACGACAAAGGCCCCAATCAAGGAGCCTTTGTGTTTTACATCAACGGCTTATTAAGCGAACGGGTGACGCAGAACGATGGTTTCGTTGCGGTCCGGGCCCGTCGAAATAATGTCAATCGGTGCACCGACCAACTCTTCGACGCGTTTGATGTAGTTGCGAGCAGCTTGCGGCAGCGCTTCCAGGGTCTTGGCACCGACGGTGGATTCGGTCCAGCCTGGCATCTCTTCGTACACCGGCTCCAGGCCGATGTAGCTGTCGGCGTCTGTCGGTGCGTCGATCACTGCACCATCCTGGTTCTTGTAGCCAACGCAGATGTTGATGGTTTCCAGACCGTCCAGCACGTCCAGCTTGGTCAGGCACAGGCCCGAGATGCTGTTGACGTCAATAGCGCGACGCAAGATGACGGCATCGAACCAGCCGCAACGACGGGCACGGCCAGTGGTAGCGCCGAACTCGTGGCCACGCTTGGCCAGGAAAGCACCCACGTCATCGAACAGCTCAGTCGGGAATGGACCCGAACCCACGCGAGTGGTGTAGGCCTTGGTGATACCGAGGATGTAATCCAGGTACATCGGACCAAAACCCGAACCAGTGGCGATGCCGCCCGCAGTGGTGTTGGAGCTGGTGACGTACGGGTAGGTACCGTGGTCGATGTCCAGCAGGGAGCCTTGGGCGCCTTCGAACATGATGTCTTTGCCAGCACGACGCAGCTCGTGCAGCTCAGCGGTGACGTCGAGCATCATCGGCTTGAGCAGCTCGGCGTATTCCATGCACTCGTCGAGCGTCTTCTGGAAGTCGATTGCGGGTTCTTTGTAGTAATTGACCAGTACGAAGTTGTGGTAATCCAGCAACTCGCCCAGCTTGGCGGCGAAACGCTCACGGTGGAACAGGTCACCGATGCGCAGACCGCGACGTGCAACCTTGTCTTCGTAAGCCGGGCCGATGCCGCGACCGGTCGTACCGATCTTCAGCTCGCCACGGGCCTTTTCACGCGCCTGGTCCAGCGCTACGTGGTAGGACAGGATCAGCGGGCAGGAAGGGCTGATACGCAGGCGCTCACGCACCGGTACGCCTTTCTCTTCCAGCTTGATGATTTCCCGCAGCAGAGCGTCGGGTGCAACCACCACACCGTTGCCAATCAGGCACTGCACGCCTGCGCGCAGCACGCCCGAAGGGATCAGGTGCAAGACGGTTTTTTCGCCGTCGATCACCAAGGTGTGACCAGCGTTGTGACCACCCTGGTAGCGCACTACGGCGGCAGCATGTTCGGTCAGCAGATCAACGATCTTGCCTTTGCCCTCATCACCCCATTGGGTGCCCAGGACTACGACATTCTTACCCATAACACTTGTCCTCATTCGCGCAAACTTGGTGCCGGCCGCGGCCGGCAGGAAAACTCAAGAAGCCAGTGGCGATACTTGCCAAAGCCCGTTCTGCTGAATCAATTGCCGGTCGCAGTCCGCTTCACGGGCGGCGGCCAAAGGTTGCCCAGGCAATGCCTGAACGACACGCTGACCCTCACTGCGCAACTGGCAAACCTGCTGCCAGAGTGCCGCATCCGTACTGTCAGGCATCCAGATACCGCCAGACGGTAACTCGATCTCAGCACGCCCCAGGGTCACCAGGGTTTTCAAATCGGTAGAGAAGCCGGTTGCCGGACGAGCGCGACCGAAGTCGGCGCCGATGTCGTCGTAACGACCGCCCTGAGCAATGGACTGGCCAACACCCGGCACGAACACCGCGAACACCACACCGGTGTGGTAGTGGTAGCCGCGCAACTCGCCCAGGTCGAAATACAGCGGCAACTCCGGGAAACGCGTGGACAGACGCTCGGCAATCGCCAGAAGGTCGTCCAGAGCTGCCAGTACCGGCGCCGGCGCATTCGCCAGACGCTCGCGGGCAGCGTTCAATACTTCACGGCCGCCACACAGGTCGACCAACGCCCGCAACATGCCCGACAGATCGGCAGGCAAGCCTTCGGTCAAGGTAATGACCTCGTCGATGGCTTTACGTTGCAACGCGTCGAACAACTGTTGTTCAACTTCACCGGACAAACCGGCGGCGCGAGCCAGGCCGCGGTAGATGCCGACATGACCGAGGTCCATGTGCACATCCGGCACATCGGCCAGTTGCAGCATAGCCAACATCAGGCTGATGACTTCCACGTCGCTGCTCGGACTGGCATCGCCGTACAACTCGGCGCCCAGCTGGATCGGACTGCGAGAGGACGACAAGGCACGCGGCTGAGCATGCAGCACGCTACCGGCATAGCACAGGCGACTCGGGCCTTCGCGACGCAAGGTGTGCGCATCGATGCGCGCCACTTGCGGCGTGATGTCAGCACGGAAACCCATCTGCCGGCCCGATTGCGGGTCGATGACCTTGAAGGTACGCAGATCGAGGTCCTGGCCCGCGCCGGTCAGCAGGGATTCCAGGTACTCGATATGGGGAGTCACGACAAACTCGTAACCCCAGCTCTGGAACAGATCCAACACCTGACGACGCGCGACTTCAATGCGCGCCGCTTCTGGTGGCAGTACTTCTTCGATGCCATCTGGCAGCAGCCAGCGGTCTACCGTTGCCATTACGCCATTCCCCTATGATCCGGGCGGCAAGCCTTTGGGCGAGCCTTGAGTGAAGCAGAAAATGATCGGCTCATGCGCAAACCACGCGCATGAACAACGGGGCGAAAAGCCTGAAATCGGCTTCGCCAACCACTTTCCTCGAAAAACCTGTCGAGTCATTCAACTCGGACGCCTGCATAAAAAACAGCAATCAAACGTGCAGACGCAAAAAAGCCGGGAATTTCCCGGCTGCCGCATCATACACACGTTTTCCCAAAGGATCACCCCGCCCGAGGTGTTAGCCGTCAGGCGGGGGATGATTCAGGTCAACGTCGTATCAAGGCTTGGCTTTTTCCAGGTAACGGAAGAAGTCGCTGCTTGGGTCCAGGACCATGACGTCGGATTTGTTCGCGAAGCTTTCACGGTAGGCACGCAGGCTACGGTAGAAACCGTAGAACTCCTGATCCTGGCCGTAGGCCTTGGAGTAGATCGCAGCGGCTTGGGCGTCACCATCACCGCGAACCTCTTCAGATTCACGATAGGCTTCAGCCAGCAACACGCGGCGTTGACGATCAGCGTCGGCACGAATGCCTTCTGACAGCTCGTTACCCTTGGCGCGATGCTCGCGAGCTTCACGCTCACGCTCGGAACTCATGCGCTCGAACACGCTGCGGTTCACTTCCTTCGGCAGATCGATAGCCTTGACCCGAACATCGACAACTTCAATGCCCAGCTCTTTTTCCGCCATCTTGTTCAGCGAAGCAGTGATATCGGTCATCAGCGCATCGCGCTCACCGGAAACCACTTCGTGCAGCGTGCGCTTACCGAACTGGTCACGCAGGCCCGATTCCAGACGACGGGAAAGACGCTCGTCAGCAATCTGCTTGAGGCCAGACGTCGCGGTGTAGAAGCGCTCGGCATCTTTCACGCGCCACTTGGCGTAGGCATCAACCATGACGGCTTTCTTTTCCAGCGTCAGGAAGCGTTGCGTCGGTGCATCCAGCGTCATCAGGCGTGCGTCGAATTTACGCACCTGGTTAACGTAAGGCACTTTCACATGCAGGCCTGGCTGAACATCAGCCTGAACCACGCGACCAAACTGCAGCAGCACCGCACGCTCTGTCTGAGCCACGATGTAGAAGCAGTTCCAGGCTGCGATCGCCACGACGACGCCGACAATAAGGGCGATCAGCGATTTATTGCTCATCAGCGACTCTCCCTGGTACGTGCTGGCTGTTGCTGCAGATCAGCGGCCGCACGCGCGCTCGCTTCATTGCTGGTGGCTGCCGCGCCGGTCACAGAAGTGCCGGTGCTACGGCCACTCTCGACCATTTTGTCCAGCGGCAAGTACAGCAGATTGCTCTGGCCATTCTTGTTGCCGGTCACGAGAACCTTGCTGGTATTGCTGAAGACTTCCTGCATGGTGTCCAGGTACAGACGCTCGCGGGTGACTTCGGGTGCCTTGCGGTACTCGGCGACCAGCTTGGTGAAGCGATCGGCCTCACCCTTGGCGCGCGAGACGGTTTCGTCACGGTAACCATTGGCATCTTCGATGATGCGCTGGGCCTGACCACGGGCTTCCGGCACGACGCCGTTGGCGTAGGTTTCAGCCTGGTTGCGCGAACGCTGCTCGTCTTCACGGGCGCGGATCACGTCATCGAAGGCTTCCTGCACTTCACGCGGTGCCGCTGCGCTCTGTACGTTGACCTGAGTGACGGTGATACCGGTGCGATAGGTATCCATGAAGCGTTGCAGACGCTCCTTGATTTCGCTGGCCATCAATTCACGACCTTCGGTCAGCACCTGATCCATCGCGGTGGAACCCACCACATGACGCAAGGCACTTTCGGTCGCGTGCTGCAGGCTGATTTCCGGCTGGTCGACGCTCAGTACGAAGTCCTGCAGATTGCTGATCTTGTACTGCACGGTCAGCGGCACTTCGACGATGTTCTCGTCTTCAGTCAGCATTTGACCCTGCTTGGTATAGGCACGCTCACGCGTGACGTTTTCCAGGTACTTGCGATCAAGCGGCGGGAAATAGATGTTCAGGCCCGGGCCGACGGTTTCGTAGTACTTGCCGAAGCGCAGCACCACGGCTTGCTCCTGCTCGTCGACTACATAGACCGCGCTGTACAGCCAAACAGCCGCGAGCACGACAAGGCCGATGCCAAGAATGCCGCCGAAGCCGCCACTCTTGCCCGAACCACCACCGTCATCACCGCGTTTTTTACCACCACCGAACAACCCGTTCAGGCTTTCCTGCAGCTTTCGGAAGGCCTCGTCGAGATCCGGTGGCCCCTTGCGGTCGCCGTTATTGCGGCGTTTGCCACCCCAAGGATCCTGATTATTCGAGTTGCCACCCGGCTCATTCCAAGCCATAGCGCTCTCCATCTGATAAAGCAAAGACGCACCCACGGCGCGCCGACCAATGCTACAGAATGCCTGTCACCGCGGCACAACCGCTTTCTCAGGCTTTTATTGCAAAGTGTGTTGCTCGATGAATTCCATCGGTTGCAGACCTTCGCGGCTCACCAGTCGATTCAACTCGACCCGTGGCAAGCGAACAGCCAGCAAGCTGATGCCTTCTTCGTCGTGTTCTTCTTTCTGCACCGCACCGAGTTCGAAAAACTGCGCACGCAGTCGAGCAAAACGTTGCGGCAAACGCAAGGTGCCAACAAACAAATCATCCCCGAGCAGCTCGGCCACCGCCTGTTTGAGCAGATCCAGGCCAGTACCGTCCTTGGCCGACAACCAGACCCGCTGCGGCTTGCCGTCGGCATCGCGCTGGATCTGCGGCTCTACACCCTCGAGCAAATCGAGTTTGTTGTATACCTCAAGGATCGGCAACTCTTGAGCCCCGATCTCCCCGAGCACCACCATGACCTGTTCAATCTGGGCCATACGCTCCGGTTCATGGGCGTCGATCACGTGCAACAGCAGGTCAGAGTTGCTCGACTCCTCGAGCGTAGCCCGAAATGCCTCGACCAGTTTGTGCGGCAGGTGGCGAATGAAACCCACGGTGTCGGCCAGCACGATTGGCCCGAGGTCATCGAGTTCGAGTCGGCGCAGGGTCGGGTCGAGGGTGGCGAAGAGTTGGTCAGCCGCGAAGACGTCGGAGTCGGTCACCGAGTTGAACAGCGTCGATTTGCCGGCGTTGGTATAACCCACCAGTGAAACCGTCGGAATGTCAGCCCGTTTGCGCCCGCGACGAGACTGCTCGCGCTGGCTGCGAACCTTTTCCAGGCGCCCCTTGATCTGCCGCAGGCGAACCCGCAACAGGCGCCGGTCGGTTTCGAGCTGGGTTTCACCCGGACCGCGCAGACCGATACCGCCCTTCTGCCGCTCAAGGTGAGTCCAGCCACGAACCAGCCGCGTACTCATGTGCTCAAGCTGGGCCAGTTCGACCTGGAGCTTGCCTTCATGGGTGCGGGCGCGTTGGGCGAAGATATCGAGAATCAGACCCGTGCGGTCGATCACGCGACACTCGAAAACACGTTCGAGGTTACGTTCCTGACTGGGCGTGAGGATGTGATTGAAAATCACCAGATCAACCTGCTCGGCTTTGACCAGGTCACGTAACTCTTCGACCTTGCCGCTGCCAATCAGGTATTTGGCGGTTGGCCGATGACGCGGCACGTTGAGAAACGCGACGGTCTCGGCGCCAGCCGAAATTGCCAACTCCTGAAACTCCTGCGGATCTTCGCGCGCCTCAGGGTCCTGACCATCCAAGTGAACGAGAATTGCCCGCTCACCACCACCGTGGCGCTCAAAGAACAAAGGAGACTCCTATCAGGCGTTACCTGGCTCAGCATCACCTGCTTCGGATTCGGTTGCGCTAGGCAGACGAATTGGACGAACCGGCACCACTGTAGAGATAGCGTGTTTGTAAACCATCTGGCTGACGGTGTTTTTCAGCAGGATAACGAACTGGTCGAAAGACTCGATCGTGCCTTGCAGTTTGATCCCGTTGACCAGGTAGATGGAAACCCCCACTTTCTCTTTACGTAAAGTATTCAAGTAAGGGTCTTGTAGCGAATGCCCTTTTGACATGTGCCGCACTCCTTTAAGGATTCAATATAAAAAATAGGTAAACAGATGGCTTGTGGCCGTCAGACCCCCAAGGATAGACGGCAATTGCAAGGACTCAGCTCAATATGGAGATGGTCCCCAGGTATTTCAAGGCGCGCGGCAGATTGTCGCAATCCAGGCTGTCCAACCAGTGTAAATCAGCCCAACTGCGCAGCCAGGTGAACTGGCGCTTCGCCAATTGGCGCGTGGCAATGATTCCACGCTCCTGCATCTCGGCTTGCGTCAGCTTGCCATCCAGGTAGTCCCAGACTTGCCTATAACCTACTGCACGTATAGACGGCAACCCGGCATGCAGGTCACTTCGCTTACGCAGGGCTACGACCTCGTCAATGAATCCCTGTTCCAACATATTCGTGAATCTTTGTTTAATTCGCTCGTGCAGTACCTGGCGATTTGCCGGAGCAATGGCCAAGTTCGCGACAGTATAGGGCAATTGTTGCAGTCCCGAGGCGGCTGCTTCAGTACTTTGCGCAGATTGTCGCAACCTTAGTGCAGTCATGCTCTGACCGCTGACGCGATAAACTTCCAGCGCTCGACTGAGTCGCTGTGGATCGTTCGGATGAATACGCGCGGCGGATTCTGGATCGATGACCGCCAGTTGATCGTGCAGGGCTTGCCAGCCAAGGCGTGCAGCTTCTTCTTCAATCTGCGCGCGAACGACCGGATCGGCCGCCGGCATGTCTGCCAGACCTTCCACCAAAGCCTTGTAATAGAGCATTGTGCCGCCCACCAGCAGCGGAATTTTCCCCCGCGCGGTGATCTCGGCCATGGCTTCGAGGGCATCACGACGGAAATCTGCGGCCGAATAACTCTCTGCCGGGTCAAGAATATCGATCAAGCGGTGCGGAAATTCAGCCAAAAGCGCTTTGGAAGGCTTGGCGGTGCCGATGTCCATGCCACGGTAGACCAGCGCCGAATCGACACTGATCAGCTCGCAAGGCAAGACTTTGGTGAGCTCGATGGCCAGGTCGGTCTTGCCGGCGGCGGTCGGCCCCATCAGGAAAATCGCAGGCGGGAGCTGGTTCATCAACGACCGCGCAAGAACAGTTTGTCCAGATCGTCCAGGCCCAGTTGGGTCCAGGTCGGTCGGCCATGGTTGCATTGACCGCTGCGCTCGGTGTTTTCCATGTCGCGCAGCAGGCCGTTCATTTCCGGCAGGGCCAGACGCCGATTCGCACGAATCGCGCCGTGGCAGGCCATGGTGCCGAGCAGTTCGTTCAGGTGGGCCTGAATCCGGTCGCTGGTGCCGTATTCCATCAGATCCGCCAAGACGTCGCTGACCAATCGATTGGCTTCAGCCTGCTTGAGCAGTGCAGGGATCTGCCGGATCGCCAGGGATTCCGGCCCCAGACGTTGCAACTCAAAGCCCAGGCGCTGGAACCACGCGACGTGTTCTTCGGCGCAATCGGCCTCACGCTGACTGACCGCCAGGGATTCCGGCACCAGCAGCGGCTGGCCGCTCAGGCCTTCGCTGGCCATGGCGATTTTCAGGCGCTCGTACATGATCCGCTCGTGGGCGGCGTGCATGTCCACCAGCACCAGGCCCTGAGCATTTTCCGAAAGAATGTAGATGCCTTTGAGCTGCGCCAGTGCATAACCCAGCGGCGGAATATCGTCCTGCCCTGCTGGCAGTGCGACAGCGTTCGCTTCTGGCAACGGCGCAAAGAACTCACGGTAGGCAGCCTGAGCTTCAGCCGCAGGCACACCCGATTGAGGCCGAGGCGAGTATTGATACTGATAACCGGCGCCCGCGCCCGCGCCTGCCGGCGTATTGAACGACGGCTGGGTCTGAGGCTGTTCCAGCAAGGCATTGGCCGCCAGACGCATTTCGCCTTGCGGGCCGAACTCGCCCGCATCAATGCCGGTCGGTCGAACGATGGCCGTCGCCACCGGCGCGGCCAGATGGTCTTCCGGCCGCACATCGCCGAGGGCGCGGTGCAAGGTGCCATAGAGGAAATCATGAACCATGCGCCCGTCACGGAAGCGCACTTCGTGCTTGGTCGGGTGCACGTTGACGTCGACGCCCGCCGGATCGACCTCGAAAAACAGCACGAACGTCGGGTGTCGACCGTTGAACAGCACGTCGCGATAAGCCTGACGCACCGCGTGGGCCACCAGCTTGTCGCGCACCGCGCGGCCATTCACAAAGAAGTACTGCAAGTCCGCCTGGCTGCGGTTAAAGGTCGGCAACCCGACCCAGCCCCACAGATGCAGGCCATTGCGCTCGATCTCGATCGGCAGCGCCTGCTCGAGGAAACCCGAACCGCAAATCGCCGCCACACGCCGGGCACGGGCCGCATCGTCATGGGCTTCGTGCAGGCTGAGGATGGTTTTGCCGTTGTGACGCAAATGGAACGCCACGTCGAAACGCGCCAACGCCAGACGCTTGATCACTTCTTGCAGGTGATCGAATTCGGTTTTTTCGGTCTTGAGGAATTTGCGCCGTGCCGGGGTGTTGAAGAACAGGTCGCGCACTTCCACCGAGGTGCCCACCGGATGGGCCGCGGGCTGAACACGAGGCGCCATGTCCCGGCCTTCGGTTTCGACCTGCCAGGCCTGATCGGCATCCTTGGTGCGGGACGTCAGGGTCAGACGCGCCACGGAGCTGATCGAGGCTAGGGCTTCACCGCGAAACCCGAGACTCATGACCTGTTCGAGGTCTTCCAGGTTGCGGATCTTGCTGGTGGCGTGACGGGCCAGAGCCAGCGGCAGGTCATCGGCGGAAATGCCGCTGCCGTCGTCGCGAACCCGCAGCAGCTTGACGCCGCCCTGCTCCACATCGACATCGATGCGCTTGGCGCCGGAGTCGAGGCTGTTTTCCAGCAGCTCCTTGATCACCGAGGCCGGGCGCTCAACCACCTCACCGGCGGCAATCTGGTTCGCCAGTCGCGGGCTGAGCAGCTCGATGCGAGCCGTGTTGGTCAGCACCTGGTTCATTCTTTGGCCGCCAGTTCAGTGCCGGGAATGGTCAGGGTCTGGCCGATCTTCAGCTCGTCACTTTTCAGGTTGTTGGCGCTGCGCAGCGTGGCTGGCGACACCTGGTAACGCACGGCAACCATCGCCAGTGTTTCACCCGGGCTTACCCGATGGTCACGTGGACCTTGAACGATTTTGCCGGAATCACGCAGCCAGGCGATGTAGGTGCCCGGTGGCGGATTCTGCTGGAAGAACTGGCGCACGCCGCTGCTGATCGAACGCGCCAGCGCCTGCTGATGGTTCGCTGCGGCCAGCTTGGAAGCTTCGTTGGCGTTGGAGATAAACCCGGTTTCCACCAGGATCGATGGAATATCCGGCGACTTCAGCACCATGAACCCGGCCTGTTCTACGCGCTGTTTGTGCAGCGGCGTGACGCGGCCGATGTTGCTAAGAACCTTTTGGCCAACGTTAAGGCTGGACGTGAGGGATGCCGTCATCGACAGATCGAGCAGTACGCCCGCCAGCATGCGGTCCTTGTCGTCGAGGCTGACGTTGCCGGCACCGCCGATCAAGTCGGAACGGTTTTCGCTGTCAGCCAGCCAACGGGCCGTTTCCGAGGTAGCACCGCGATCAGACAGGGCGAACACCGAGGCTCCGAAAGCAGCGGCCGAAGGCGCGGCGTCGGCGTGAATCGAAACGAACAGGTCGGCGCCCTTCTTGCGGGCGATTTCAGTCCGGCCGCGCAATGGAATGAAGTAGTCGCCGGTGCGGGTCAGTTCGGCGCGGAAGCCTTTCATGCCGTTGACCTGACGCTGCAGTTCGCGGGCGATGGCCAGCACCACGTCTTTTTCACGCTGACCGCGAGAGCCCGAGGCACCCGGGTCTTCGCCGCCGTGGCCGGCATCGACGACCACAATGATGTCGCGCTTGCCGGCCGGTGCTGGCGGCAGCTTCACCGCGGGCTCCACCGGCGTGACCGGTACCGGGGCGACTGTCGCGACGTTGGTCGGCGCTGGAATTGGCGCGGCGTCGGCGGCGTTATCAAACAAGTCGACCACCAGGCGATTGCCGTACTGGGCGTTTGGCGCCAGGGTAAAACTTTTCGGCGTGACGGCTTTTTTCAGGTCGATGACCACTCGCAGGTCGGTCGGCGTACGTTGAGCCGAGCGCATGGCGGTGATCGGAGTGTTCGAGGAGTTGACGTTCAACGGCGCCCCCAGAGTCGCGCCATTGATGTCGATGACCAGCCGATCCGGGGCGGTCAGGGTGAAGACGCTGTGCTGGACAGGCCCTGTCAGGTCGAACACCAATCGTGTGTTGTCCGGAGCCCGCCACAGGCGAACGCTGTTGACCTTCGTCTCGGCCACAGCGTCGACGGTCACCGCCAAAAACAACAATCCTACGGCAGCTACCATCGCGCGAAAGCGCATACCTGACCCCATCATTTAATTGGATTCCAATGCCAAAGCGGCACACCACGACTCGCCACGCGAGCCCTGGGACGAAATTTTCAGCGAACGCCCGCTGTCTTGCGGGCTAATGGTAATGGTCAGGTCGGGCTTTGGCAAAAAGCCTGCACCCTGTCGGGGCCATTCGATCAGGCACAAGGCGTCATCTTCGAAGTAGTCGCGGATACCGAGGTATTCCAGCTCTTCAGGGTCGACCAGGCGATAGAGGTCAAAGTGGAAGGCCCGGATGTCGCCAATCTCGTAGGGTTCGACCAGCGTGAACGTCGGACTTTTCACCGCGCCGACATGCCCCAGCCCCCGGATGATGCCCCGCGACAGCGTGGTTTTCCCCGCCCCCAGATCCCCTTCCAGAAAAATCAGACCGTGCCCTTGAGTGGTTTTTGCGATGCGTTCGCCGAATGCGGTCATCGCCTCTTCATCAGCCAGGTACAGGGTTACTTCAGACACGGTGCATGCTCCTCCAACAACTGACGAATGGCTGGAATCAGATCACTGGCCGCCAGCCCACGGCCCGTTTTACCTTCTTGCTCGCCGGCATTGGCGTGCAGCCAGACGGCCAGGCAGGCGGCGTCGTACGCCTCCATGCCTTGAGCCAGCAATGCGCCAACCAGACCGGCCAGCACATCACCCAAACCGGCGGTGGCCATGGCCGGATGCCCCTGATGACACAACGCCAGACGCCCATCGGGGCTGGCGATCAGGCTGCCGGCGCCTTTCAAAATCACTACAGCTGTGTATTTTTTGCTCAATGCGTGAGCGGCTGCAGGACGGTCAGCCTGCACCTCGGCAGTCGTTATTCCCAGCAGCCGCGCCGCCTCGCCAGGATGCGGTGTGATCACGCAGTCCTTGGGCAAGCTCACACGTTCTTCAGCCAGCATATTTAACGCATCGGCGTCCCAGACTTGCGCAAGCGGCGCATTGGCAGCCGCCGACAAAAGGCTGCTCCCCCAGGAAGCCTGACCTAAGCCTGGGCCGACAACCAGCACGGAAACTTTTTGAAGCAGTCCCATCAGCTGATTGGCCGACGAAGTGCCCAGCACCATGGCTTCGGGAATTCTCGCCAGAGCGGCCGGAACATGTTCACTGCGAGTTGCGACGGACACCATCCCGGCACCGCTGCGTAGCGCACTTTGCGCGCTCAGCAGGATGGCGCCGCCAAATCCGCGATCACCGCCGATTAGCAGGACGTGGCCGAAGTTACCTTTGTGGGAGGTGGGAGGGCGAGGCGCCAGACGTGGCACGTTACCGGTGGTCAGGCGACGGGCAGTGGCGGTGACCCCGTTAAAAGACTCGGGAAAGGCTTGCAGATCATTGAAGACCCGTTCGCCAACCAGATCCGCGGCGTCTCCCGTGAAAAGACCCAACTTCAAACCAATGAAGGTTACGGTCAGATCAGCTCGAACGGCAGCACCGAGTATTCGGCCGGTATCAGCGCACAACCCCGAAGGGATATCCACGGCCGCAACCGGCAGCCCACTGGCATTGATCGTCGCGATCACACTGGCGTAAGGCTCTCGCACCTCTCCCGTCAGACCGGTGCCGAGCAAGGCATCCAGCACGATACCGCGCAACTCCGAATGTGCGTTCCAGGCTTGAACCGCGACACCCTCGGACACGGCCTCGGCATGGGCCAATGCCGCGTCGCCTTGTAAACGCTGGGGATCACCCGCCGCCAACACCCGCACATGCCAGCCAGCACGTCGCGCCAGCACGGCCACCCGATAACCGTCGCCGGCGTTATTGCCATGGCCGGCCACAACACTCAACTCGTTAGCCGTCGGCCAATGACGGACCAGTGCGCGCCAGGTCGCCCGCGCCGCGCGCTGCATCAATTCGAAGCCCGATGTACCGGCCGCGATCAGGCTCGCATCGAGGGCTCGGACTTGCGCGGCGCTGTACAGCGCGTCGGGTAAATCATCTTTAGTCTGCGGCATGCGTCTTCGGGCTCCGATGTCTGGCAGAATTATACGCACCTCAGCTCCGGTTTCTCTCGCCTCATGCCCGCTATTACCACAGACCTGCCCGCCCTCGCCCAATCCATCAAGGACTGGGGCCGCGAGCTGGGCTTTCAGCAAGTCGGCATCAGCGGTCTCGACCTGGCCGAGCATGAGCAGCACCTGGAACGCTGGCTCGCGGCCGGCTACCACGGCGAAATGGAGTATATGGGCGCCCACGGCAGCAAACGCTCACACCCGGAAGAGCTGGTGCCCGGCACGCTACGGGTGGTCTCCCTGCGCATGGACTACCTGCCGGGCGACACCGAAATGGCCAAACGCCTGGCACAACCTGCAAAAGCCTACGTCTCGCGTTATGCCTTGGGCCGCGATTACCACAAATTGATCCGCAAACGCGTGCAACAACTGGCGGAAAAAATTCAAGCAGTCATCGGCCCGTTTGGCTATCGCGCCTTTGTCGACAGCGCGCCGGTGCTGGAAAAGGCCATTGCCGAGCAGGCTGGTCTCGGATGGATCGGTAAAAACACTCTGGTCCTGAATCGCCAGGCCGGCAGTTACTTCTTCCTCAGCGAACTCTTTGTTGATCTGCCGCTGCCCATCGACCCGCCTCACGCCACCGAACATTGCGGCCGCTGCACTGCGTGCCTCGATATTTGCCCGACTAACGCCTTCGTCGGCCCGTACGTGCTGGATGCCCGACGCTGCATCTCCTACCTGACCATCGAACTGAAAAGCGCGATCCCTGAAGATTTGCGGCCACTGATCGGCAATCGGGTGTTCGGTTGCGATGACTGTCAGATCGTCTGCCCCTGGAATCGCTTCGCCCGTCCGTCCGGCGAAAGCGACTTCAAGCCACGGCACAACCTGGACAACGCGGAGCTGGCCGAACTGTTCATGTGGGACGAGGACAAATTCCTCAGCAGCACCGAAGGTTCGCCGTTACGCCGAGCCGGTTACGAGCGTTGGCTGCGAAACCTGGCGGTAGGCCTGGGGAACGCGCCGTCGAGCATTCCAGTGCTGGAAGCGTTGAAGGCGCGGCGGGACTATCCGTCGGAGTTGGTGCGGGAGCATGTCGAGTGGGCGTTGAAGCAACATGAACAGCGCGCTGGCAACCATGGAATTCGTCCTTAGCGATTCAAGTTTATCCACTTGGCACTGCGCCCCCTCCCAGTCGACTCAATTAGTCCTTCAGCTTTCAATGAACGCAAAACCATACGCACGGTGTCACGACTCACACCAGGGCAAGCCTCTTCAAGCTCAGTAATCGAAAACGGTAGGGTGCGCTTCAACGCTTCAAATCGAACTCGATCGCTTTTGCCTCCATGGCGCTTATCGATCTTACCAACACGCTCCTCAAACTCCTTGTAAGCGCGAAGAAGCGCACCCCAGAAGTAGTTGAGCCATGGTTGAACGTCGTGCCTGCCTTCATGCCAACCTTGAGAGCTAACCTCAAGCGTTTCGTAGTAGCTTTCCTTTGAGTCCTCGAAGATCCGCTCAAGGCTGATAAAACGGCCTACGCGATAATCAAACTGGTAAAGCAACAACAAGGTAAGCAGTCGAGCTACGCGCCCGTTGCCATCTGAAAAAGGGTGTATGCAGAGAAAGTCGAGAATACTCAACGGGACCAATACCAGCGGATCTGCCAGATTCTGATCCAGTGCTCTGCGGTATTGCATGACCATATCGACCATTGCAATGGGTGTTAGATGTGCAGCGACCGGTTGAAAGCGGATACGTGAACTGCCGTCTGGATGGCGCTCGATGATGTCATTGTTCGTTGCTTTCCACTCCCCGCCATCCTGCGGTAAATAGCGATAAAGCATGCCGTGCAATTGCCGAATGACGCCCTCGGAGAATGGCATCCCCTCTGCTGCTTCATGGATAAGAGAAAGCGCATCGCGGTACCCCGCAACTTCTTGCTCGGAGCGACTTTTCGGTTCGGCATTTTTGATAATCAACGACTTCAACCGACTTGGCGAAACAACCACCCCCTCCAATCGGTTCGATGACTCTGTGGACTCGATGACTGCAAGCTGCTTCAGGTCCTGGAGAATTTCTGGGGACTGGGAAGCGAACAATTGTTGCTTGCCACGGTACTCACCGAGAGCCCGCAACGTCGCGACCTGCAATCCGTTGTAGCGAAGTGTTGAGAGAAATTCAGGAGTAAGTGACCGCATAGATGTTTTACCTGCCAAATAGGGTAATTCAACAACAAACAGGGTAATTCAATAACGGATTACCCCATTTATGCACTTTTTACCCCATTTTCACTGAGTAACCTAAGCGACTTCCTCGACAGGATATTTCGAAGCACACACTTATCAGACCATGCACACCGCTGAAATCAGGCTTCGTCGTTATAAACGAACTTCGGCATTTCCCAATGGAAACGGATTGCCAGCAACCGCAGCAGGAAACCGCCGAACAGCGTGATCAAAATCGCCTGTTCACCGGGTAATTGCAGGTAAAGGCAGAGCATGTAGCACCACGCCGCCGCGAACGAGACGCTGGCGTAGAGTTCGCGGCGGAAGACCAGCGGGATGTCATTGCAGAAGATATCGCGCAGGATGCCGCCGAAAACCCCGGTGATCACGCCGCTGACCGATGCCACCAGCATGCCGTGGCCCATTTCGAGGGCGGTCATGCAGCCGATCAGGGTGAACGCCACCAGACCCACGGCATCGAGCACCAGAAACAGCGAGCGCAGATGCCGCATCCAGCGCGCAGCGAAAACCGTGAACATCGCCGCCACCGAGGTCAGCACGAGGTATTCCGGGTGTTTGACCCACGTCAGCGGGTAGTGACCGAGCAGCACGTCACGCACCGAACCACCGCCCAACGCTGTGATGCACGCAATCAGCACCACGCCGAACCAATCCATCCCGCGACGGCCGGCCGACAAGGCACCGGTCATGGCTTCGGCGGTGATGGCGATCAGGTAAAGCATCAGCAACATGGGGGCGGTCCTTGCAGGAAGGCGCGCAGTCTAGCTATTTAGTGGCGGCACCAAAAGAGGGCATTGCACAATCCGTGCAGCCCTCAACTCCATCAGAACTTGATGAAATGCTTGCGGTAGTGCTGCAACTCGGCGATCGATTCGCGGATGTCGTCCAGGGCCAGGTGCGTGCTGCCCTTTTTGAAGCTGTCGCGCACGTCCGGCGCCCAGCGTGCGGCCAACTCTTTCAGCGTCGAGACGTCGAGGTTGCGGTAGTGGAAGAAGCTTTCCAGGGATTTCATGTGGGTATAAAGGAAGCGGCGGTCTTGGCAGATGCTGTTGCCACAGATCGGCGACTTGCCCTTCGGTACCCATTTTTCCAGGAAGGCGATGGTGTCGGCTTCGGCTTCAGCCATGCTGATACGGCTGTCGCGCACCCGTTGGGTCAGCCCGGAGCCGCCGTGTTGACGGGTGTTCCACTCGTCCATGCCGGCGAGGATCTCGTCGCTGTGGTGGATAGCGATCACCGGACCTTCGGCCAAGGTGTTCAGGTCACTGTCGGTGACGATGGTGGCCATCTCGATGATGACGTCGGTATCAGGGTTCAGACCGGTCATTTCCAGGTCGATCCAGATCAGATTCTGCGGGTTTTGCATGAGTCGGCTCCTAGGCAATGCTGCGCAGTTTAGCCTAGGCCGGTGGCCGGGCGTGCTAAACTCGCGGCCGTTTTACCTAATCGCTGCATTCTTGATACGGAACACCCATGGCCAAACGCCAACTCAATCGTCGTCAAAACTGGCGCATCGAAAAGATTCAGGGCGAACGCGCTGCCCGCGCCGCCAAACGCGAGTCCTCGGCTGTCGAGGCACTGGAGGGTGGCGATCTGGGTCCGGAACAGACCGGCCTGGTGATCGCGCACTTCGGTGTCCAGGTCGAAGTCGAAGCCCTCGATGGCGATTTGGCCGGCCAGGTGTTCCGCTGCCACTTGCGCGCCAACCTGCCTGCGCTGGTGACCGGCGATCAGGTGGTCTGGCGTGCCGGCAACCAGGGCATCGGCGTGATCGTGGCGCAACTGCCGCGCAAAACCGAACTCTGCCGTCCGGACAGCCGTGGTCAGCTAAAACCCGTAGCGGCCAACGTCGACATGATTGTCATCGTCTTCGCCCCGCTGCCCGAGCCTCACGCGAATCTGATCGACCGTTACCTGGTCGCCGCCGAGCACGCAGGGATTCGTCCGCTGCTGTTGCTCAACAAGTTCGACCTGATCGACGAGCAGAACGCCCCGGCGTTGAATGCCTTGCTGGCGGTTTACCGCACGCTGGGTTACCCGGTGCTGGAAGTCTCGGCGCACCACGGCAACGGCATGGAGCAACTGCAGGAACAGCTGGACGGGCGCATCAGCGTGTTCGTCGGCCAGTCCGGCGTCGGCAAGTCTTCGCTGGTCAACAGCCTGTTGCCTGAAGTCGAAGCCCGTGTCGGCCCGCTGTCCGAGTTGTCCGGCCAGGGCACTCACACCACCACCACCGCACGGTTGTTCCACTTCCCCGGTGGCGGTGAGTTGATTGACTCCCCAGGTATTCGTGAGTTCGGTCTGGGCCACGTCAGCCGTGCCGACGTCGAAGCCGGCTTCATCGAGTTCAACGACCTGATCGGCACCTGCCGCTTCCGCGACTGCAAGCATGACCGCGAGCCGGGTTGCGCCCTGCTCAAGGCCCTGGAAGAAGGTCGCGTGCAGCAGCAACGGATGAACAGCTACCGCTCGATCATCGCCAGCCTGCCGGAAACCAGCTATTAAGTAGCTTCCCGCAGAGACAAAAAAGCCGCGAATATCGCGGCTTTCTCATTTTTAGCGTGCTGCTTTTTCCAGCGTCCAGCCCTGGACGTCCAAGGCGTCACAGCCATCCTGGATCAACATGTGCGCAGCGTTGGCGAAATGCTCCAGGTCGTGTCCTTCGGCTTCTTTGACGCACAGACAGGTGACGCTGTTGAGCAGATTACGCGCGGCTTTGAGTCGGTGGACGGCGGTTTCAAGGAGATCGGAAGCGCGGGCTTCGGTGTCGATGTATAGCGTCGAGCCGACGCTGAAGTTGCCTTGGAGCGGGTGGTACTTAGCCATTGGTCAAAACTCCGGTTACTGTCGAAAGGTTTCATCTTTGTTTCGACCGGCTAAGATCGGTCACCGAACTGGTGGGGCGACATTGGAACTATAAACAGCTACCTAGATGATTAAAACCCCACCCGATAATTTCGGAAAGCTCCTACAAATCCATTTTGAGAGACATCAACACGACTAAAAACAAACCAAAATTTAATAATTTATTCGAGATTGAGCGCATTCAACAAAGTTTTCCGGCGCAATCATATTACTAAACGAAAATCTCTGATCATCCTTTAGCTCAATGACGAGCGAATCAAAAAATATATTACTTACAACTTTTATTTTTAGTATCTCATCGCTACGAATTAGAATCCGACGACAGTAACCAGCAGCATCATCACGAAAATCCAGCCCATCCGAAACAATTTCAACAGCGACCTCTCTGTCGCGCCACCCAACCGTAAAATATGAAAACAATATTATATTCATCAGAACAGACAATACTAACGCTCGACCCAGCACAACATCCTCCAAGTAAAAAAGCGGATCCACATAAACTTAATCACTGCATAGGTTGGAACCAAGCTCACATAAGCCAAAGCTCTGATTCTTAAACCCACACGTTCATTCCAAATCACCCGCATAAAGACTTCACACCATATCAAACAGATTTACAACCAATCGACTTCCGATCAACTCATCAAGTCCACAAGTCGCGAAGAAGGGCCATTGGCCTTTAGTCGTTCGGTGACGACTTTCGGCCACAGGTTGCGGGAGCGGCGTTTGGCGAAGCTGTAAGTGAGTTCCTGAATGCGAAACCATGGATAAAAGAGAAAAGTAAGAACAAGCATGACTACATCACTGCCGCCCAAGTAGTTCTTCCTTCCACTTTCCGCCCGTCTTTTTTTTATGTCGCTGAAGGTGTCCTTGAACCACCCGCTCATGTTTGGCTGCACCGCTAGCTGGCTTTTTATGAACGCATCCGACTCACAGTGATTACCCTGCTCGTCGAAATACGGGCCGTTGTTCATGTAAGAGCGGATGTATTCCCAAAAGCCTTTCTGCATCGCCAATGATTTGCCGAAAGGCGAGCCGAGACTGACCATCAATGCAATTTCCGGCCTTTCAAACTGCCACATGCGTATTTCCAGTGAGGCGCTTTGCATGCCACCAATGTGGGTACCAACTAGCTGATATTCATTGGCCACGGCGGTTATGCCATCCCATGGAGCGTGGAGCAGTTCACCTTCGTGTTCGAAATACACTTCACGAGTGCGACGGTTGAACAGGATAGGCAAAGGCAAGGGACGAAGGGTTTCCCATAAAAAAGGAACAAGGAAAAATGCTGCCGACATGATCAGGCCCATGGGAACGCTTTCCCACTTCCCATTGATCATTAACAAAAAAACCATTCCTAGCCCACCCAACCCTATCCACCCGCCAAGGCCTGTAAATTGACCCCGATCCGAATCGCCGCCTGCCCGCAAAGCCAGATAATGTTCGGTGTGCTCATCAGTAATAAACAGCTCCATTGGCTGCTCACCAGTGGGCTTATGCGCTTCCAACAGTACCGTGGGGATAGCGCTGTATCGCGGTTGCTCCGGCGTATTCATATCCATGCCCAGTCCTTGATTTTTACCGCTGGCAGCGTCAGTCCTTCACGCGGTGAATAGATCAAATCGCCCTCAATGCTCCACAAATCCCGCACGCCGTCCTCATGGTAGACGCGCCGGTACGGGGTTACGCCAACTTGTACAGGAATCCGGCTGCCACTATGCCGATCAAAATTTTCACCTGTCCATTTGACTTTTTTGACCCGTTCGGAGTGATATCCGAGGGTATCGCGCCAGATTTCATGGCCCTTGAAGTGGATCATCCCATCCGTCATCTGAATGTTTTTCCCCGGCAGGTTCAGCATCAGGTAGGTCGAGGTGACTTGCCCTTGATAAGGGTGTAACTCTCTCAGTCGGAATACTTCAAAACTGACAGGAAACAGAATGGGATACAGACGCTCCATTGACTGGGTGTAGTTAGTTGACCAATCGTTGTCCGGACGGATACCGAAATGACTGTTTTTTACCCATTTTTCTAGCGGTGAGTCAGTCGTATAGAGCCGGGCGATGACCCCGCCCACAATCACCACGGCGAGCCCCAAAAGCTTGACGCCCAAGTGAGGCACGACATCCAACCCTTTAGAAATAACCGCCGCATCCCCTGCTATCACGGCCGCTCGTGCAATGCGCAGTGCCCGGAAGGCTTGAGCCTGCAGCCTAATGCTCGCCACCGATGCCCCGATTAGCCCCAGATTAACGGAGAAGGTATCAAAGTCACCCGCCTGGAACGCCTCAAAGGCTTCGAAACCGTAAACCACCACATCAAAGCAGAGGAACGCTGACTGCAACAAAGCAGCACCTGCGGCCATTCCCATGGCTCGAACTAACGCGAGCCTCGCTGGAATAGAGTTTTTGCCGCCCTGGCTAATAGCAGAGGTCCAGTTAACCTCTGCCATCCGCTGACCAACTGCCGCGCCTGCTGCTCCAACGCCAGTCAAGGCGCCGAAAGCACCAACCCATTTTTTAGTTGTTCCGCTATCTACTAACTGATCCATTGACCAATAAAAATTCAGCCCCGCCATCAACGTCACCAAAACCTTGATCGGTGCTTTATCCCAAGCCCCTTTCAGATCCAGCACGCTACTCAAATCCACACCCGCCGCCAGATTCACCGGCAACGGTGGCAATTTGGTGCTGGTCGGCACCAGATGCATGAACGGCACGCTCTGCCCCACGGCCGCGACCAGCGGTGCAACGCTCAAATGAGCAGGCGCCGCTGGGCGTGTCCCCATCAAGTCGCTGTACCACTCGCCCAACTGACGCGAGGTAACGCCCAACGCCTGGATGCGCTGGTCGCTACGAGCCAGAGCCGCCGCCATGTACAAGCTCCCGGCGGTGCTGGTCGAGTTTTGTGCCTGATGCAGTTGCAACCCAGCCACCGGAGCGATTGCCAGAAACAAGGCCTCAATGCTCGATGCCGGCTTATGTTGCTTCAGTTTGTCGGCAGTCTTGTTCAGTGCATCGGCATACCCGAAAGCGCTGGCAACCTTGCTAGCACCTTCCTGCAACGCCGTCGTGTTGTCGTTGAACGCATCGCCAAGATCAACGAGGTACTTGATCTCGCTTTTGCCAAGCCGTGCGGGTAATCCAAGCAAAGCCCAGAGGAGCCAAGGTTTTCCCGACGCATTGCCGTTCAGGTTGAGGCTAATGGCCTCGGCTCCGATACTGGTGCTGGCCGGCCCCAGGCACGCCGCTGCGAAATGCAATTCCAGTGCCTCACGCGCCATCGACTGAGTGATGTCGAAATGGCCGCAAGCCGTGTCCATGCTCGACGGACCGGTCACTTGCAGGGTGTTGAACCACGCCACCCAGAGTTGGGCCAGACGCCGCGTGTCGGCGGTATACCGATTGTTTTGGATCTCTTGATCTTTCCACACCTGCTGGAGTTCGTCATAGCGAGTGATAGACGGCAGTTGTGCACTCAGCTGGCGGTCGCCTTCGCTCAGTGACTTGATGACGCCGGCCATCGCCCACTCTTCAGCGTGATGTTCCTGGTAACTGTCGAATGCTTCTTTACGGACACGCATCAGCGCAGCGAGGTCGAGCAGTACGCCCCAGGCGTCATCAATGACCGCGTAAGTTTGCTGCTCGCAAGCCTTCATCTGCTTTCGCACCTTCAACCAATCAGGCGCGTGTTCCGTCTCGGGCTCCGCGCTCCAGCCATAGCTCGTCGCATCGTTGTATTCGCCAATCTGCTTAGCGACCGCGTCAACCTTGCCGCTGAACGGCGCAACACCCGGAACAAAACTTCGCATGATGCGCTGACGCACGGCGGGGTCTTTTCTGGTGGCCTGGTATTGCGCCTCACTCCAGCGAACGGGCGACCAGACCAATCCGGCAACGTCGCCCGCTCTTAACAACAGATGGGGTTTGACCCGGGTGTCGATTACCCTGCCCGCACGCGGGGTTTGGGTGAGCTGAGCTTTTTCGACTTGATACTCCACCAACTTGGGTGGACTGCTCTCCCAGACATAGAGCCAACCGTCGCGCAACAAACGCGAGGTGTAATTGAGCGCATGCCCGGTCAAGTCAGGATGCCGAGGCCCCAACTCGGGAAACGAGCCGTTCAACGCCGGCAAGTCGTAGGCATCGGTATCGACAGCGACGGTAGGGCCGAGGGCGTATCGCAGGGGTAAAACGGCAGTGAAGAGCGGGCACGTTCCAACGCGGATTTTATTCTGGGCACTCATGCGTTTTTCTCCGGGTTGGCTGGAAGGCTCAGTGCATGCAGAAGCGGCTCAGGCAGGGTGATTTGCGCGGCCAGACCTTTATTGGCCGGTGCTGAGTCGAATTCCGGCGCCTGGTTCTCCCAAGCGCACACTGGCGCGTTGCCATGGCGTAGCCAGACGCTTTCCACGCCGAACCAAAAGCCTGTTGGCCATTGCACGCCGGCCAACCAGGCGCGAAGCAGGACCGAGCCATCCGCCAGGCGCTGCCATAACTCTCGCTGGTGTTCATCAAAAATGCGCAAGCGACGTTGCAGGATCGGTAGCCATTGTTGAGCGCTCTGTGGAGAAGCCAGCCAAACACCGTGTTGCAAGTCGGAGCCGCCCCACCATGCGGCGTAGCCTGCGCTGCCAAGCGAGGCATTCAGCAGAAATGGCCCCGCTGCGCCAATCGGCTCGTAAGCGGTCCCCTTGAAAAGC
Organism: Pseudomonas sp. MDT1-16; assembly: GCF_054898115.1. Taxonomy (NCBI): domain Bacteria; kingdom Pseudomonadati; phylum Pseudomonadota; class Gammaproteobacteria; order Pseudomonadales; family Pseudomonadaceae; genus Pseudomonas; species Pseudomonas sp. MDT1-16. The sequence goes on along the minus strand of NZ_CM142717.1, from coordinate 807,351 downwards.
GATTGAGGAGCGTCTGCGCCGTAGTGCTGGTGAAGCCAATCGATAGCGTCTTCATACTGAGCACCATCAAGCAAGAGCAGTCCTTTGTTCGGGGTGACCAGGGTCATGCTTCACCCCTCTCTGCTGCCTGGGGTTCCTGGGCGACCTCGCATACTGGGCAAATGCCGGAATCGGTTTCACGAAAGACGATGTTCTGTTTGAGTAGTGCTTCCATAGGAAGGGTGTCGATGACCACAGCCTCGGCAGCTTGGGGAGCTGCTGACAGTGCCGCCTGCCCGGTTAGGCCAGCTAGCGGTGAACCACCCTCGACAATGGCCACGCTGCTGAAAATCCCGCCCGAGTTGATCACGATGTGGTGACCGCCAGCCTTGAGCGTCAGGCTCATCCCCGCATCAATCACCACGTTGACAGCGGTGACGTGGGCTTGTGAACCGGCCTGAATCACCCACGTGCCGCCTGCCGTGGTGCTGCTGTTTCCGGCAACGGAGATCAGCTCGTTGCCGCCGATCACTGTATTGCGCGCGCCTTGGGTGGTGTGCAACTCGTCGCCCTTGATCAGGCTGGCGCTGTGGTTGCCCACCTGTTCGAAACGGTCGTTGCTGATCAGGCTGTGGCTGTCCCGAGTGATCTGTTCGCGGCGGTCGTTGCCGATCTGGGTGTCGCTGTCGTTGAGGATCAGCTGTTCGAGGTCGCGTTGCGCCCGCAGGTAAATTTTTTCCTGCCCGGCGCGGTCTTCAAGCGACAGTTCGTTGTAACCACCGGTGTGCGGAGAGCTGTGGCTGCGCAGCACGGTTTTGGTTTTGTGCTCGGGCAACGAATACGGCACGGAGGTGACGGTGTTGGCCACACACCCGGTGATCAACGGTTGGTCGGGGTCGCCTTCCAGGTAGGTGACGACGACTTCCATGCCGATGCGCGGGATGGTCACCGAACCAAAATTTTCCCCGGCCCAACTGGAGGAAACCCTTAGCCAGCAACTGCTTTTTTCGCTGTTGAGTTCGGTCCGATCCCACGGCAGCTCGACACGGACACGGCCATATTTATCGCAATAAATCTCTTCGCCGGCCGGCCCGGTAACACGGGCGGTCTGGCTGACCAGCACGGTTTTGCGTGAACGCATCGGCGGACGGTAGAGCACGTCCCATGGAATGGCGCGAAAGCTGTTGCGATAGCCTTGGGTAAAGCCGTCTTCGGGTTTGACGTCGCTGGTGATGGCCTCTTCCAGTGACTGAGGTTGCTTTCCAGCGTGCGTCACGCTGAGCAACAGCCACAAATCGTTGCAGGTTTTGCGCGGGTGTTCGGTCAGGTCGAACAAGTGACCGCAGCGCAGCGTGGGCTGATCACTTTTGCCCTCGGTCAACTGGTAATCGGCACGGTGCCGCTCCAAGGCCTGACGAGCGAGTTGTTTACCGCGTTTTTCGTTCTCGATTAATGCGGGGTAACGATAGTCTTCAAGCTCTGGGCTGAACTCGGCGGTGAAGCGACTCTCCAGCAGCAGACTCGGCCGTTTCAGGTCATAACTCCGGCGCGTGACCGTGCTGGTCCGGGTGCTGAAACGCATGGAAAACTGGCTGACGACCGGGTGCTCGGCCACCATGCCGGAGTCTTGTAGATAAGGGGTTTCGCCCAGTTTGGGGAACCAGGTCTGGTCGTCGGTGAACACCAACAAATGACCGTCTGCCGAGTGCTGGTGATGCCACGCGATGCCGTCCTCGGCGCACAGGCGCTGGACGAGTTCGAAATCGCTTTCCCCATATTGCGTGCAGTACTCGCGCTCGGGGCTGGTGCTGACATGGAAGGTAAACGCATCGGCCTGAACGCCGTGACCTTTGAGCACCTGAGCAATGATTTGCGGCACCGTCAGGTGCTGGAAAATCCGCTGATTGTGGCTGAACTGCAAATAATGCAGCGTCGGTACGAGGGTCAGGTGATAACGAGTCAGGCGCTTGCCGGCCTCACCCACGAACACGTCTTCGATCCGACCGTGAAGGCCTTCGCCGTTAAGACCGAACTGGAGAAATGCGGGTTGACTGAGCAGACTTTCGAGATCGAAATCCGGGTGTTCGCTGACCAGTTCAATCTGGATCGCATACAAAGCACTGATGGCCTCTACACCGTCAAAGGCGAGGACTTTGAAATCGTTACGAACAGCGGGGATGTGCAGCGCAAAATGCGCCGTATTGGCCGATCCGAACATACGCTTATCCTTAAGCAAAGAGGAAATGAAGCGCGATGTCCAAACCCTCCATGGTCTGTGCACGCGAAATTGGCGGGCACGCTAACAAGGCAGGCAAAGGATAGATGTAGGACTAATCTTTAAACCCAGAAGGAAGCTTCGCTATCGAAGGTCAGCCTCTCAATGAACGACAAAATACCGATTGGTAGGATCCCCCCAACAGGCAAAAAAAAGCCGACATCGCTGTCGGCTTTTTTGTGGGTCACTGCTTCGGTGGTTCACCCGGCTTCGGTGCCGGGCTGTCGAAGAGGTTCAAGCGCTCGCGAAGCTCATGCGCTGGCAACGGCTCTTTATCCGCCGGCAACGCATTCGGATCGGCTGGCGTGGCGGGCACTTCGCCTGGGCCACCCTGCCCTTGCGTCGGCTCTGGAACCGGTTCTGCACCTTGCGAACCTTCGATGGCCCGCTGGGCTTTCTTGGTCAGCACCACGATGTCGATACGGCGATTGACCGGGTTGAACGGGTTCTCGCGATCGAACAACGCCGACGAGGCATAACCGACGACGCGTGCCACCTGCGCATCCGGATAGCTGCCGGCGATCAGCGCACGACGTGCAGCGTTGGCACGGTTGGCCGAGAGCTCCCAGTTACCAAAGTCACCGGTGCCCGTGTACGGTTTGGCATCGGTGTGGCCGCTGATGCTGATCTTGTTCGGCACCGCTTTGATGGTGTCGGCCATGGCCAGCAGGATGTCTTCGAAGTACGGCTTCAGACGGGCACTGCCAGAGTCGAACATCGGCCGGTTTTCAGCGTCCACGATCTGGATGCGCAAACCGTCCGGCGTGATCTCAAACAGAATCTGGTCTTTGAATTTCTTGAGTTGCGGGTTCTCTTCGACCTTGTTCTGCAGTTCTTGCAGCAACAGCTCGAGACGTTCCTTCTCGACCTGCTCGGCCATCCCTTCAACCTGCTCGGCGTCGATGGTCACCTTGTCCGGCTGCGGCTGGGATTTCACCTCGGGGTTGAGGGTGTTTTCCGGCGCCAGGGTCGGCGTGCCGCCCAAGTCGATGATGTACGGCGTGCCGCTTTCGGAAAAACCGACCGGGTCCTTGAAGTAACCGGCGATGGCGATCTTCTGCTCAGGTGTTGCGGTGGACAGCAGCCACAGCACCAGAAAGAACGCCATCATCGCCGTCGCGAAGTCCGCGAAGGCGATTTTCCAGGCGCCCCCGTGATGCCCGCCGGCGATGCGCTTGACGCGCTTGATAATTATCGGCTGGTTATTTTCCATGATCTAAGTGCCCTGTCTCACAAATACTGTTCCTTTTTGGCGGTGTCTGTTGTCGCCATACTGCGTTGCCGCTCCTCGCCATAGCCGGCTATGACTCGTCGCGGCGCCTTGTCTGGCAACAACAGCCACTCGCCAAAAAGGAACGTATTTGCAAGACAGGACACTAGCGACCGCGAACCGCTTGTTCCAGCTCAGCAAAGCTAGGACGGTGCGCCGGGTACAGAACCTTGCGGCCAAACTCTACCGCCAGCGATGGCGGCATGCCGGAAGCGGAAGCGACCAGCGAGGCCTTGATGGCTTCGTAGACGTTCAGCTCTTCCTTGGCATCGTGGGCCAGGGAATGGGCCAGCGGACCGAAGAAACCGTACGCCGCGAGAATACCGAAGAAGGTACCGACAAGTGCCGCACCCACGTGCAGACCGATGGATTTCTGGTCGCCTTCGCCCAGGGAGGCCATGGTCACCACGATACCGAGTACCGCCGCGACAATGCCGAAACCGGGCATGGCGTCGGCGATGCCGTTCACCGCGTGAGACGGATGCTCGAGGTCTTCCTTGAGGCTATAGAGTTCCATGTCGAACAGGCCTTCCAGCTCATGGGGAGCCATGTTGCCGGAGGACATAATGCGCAGGTAATCGCAGATGAACGCAGTCATGCGTTCGTCTTTTAGCACGGTCGGGTACTTGGCGAAGATCGGGCTCGCGGCAGCATCTTCGATGTCGCCTTCAATGGCCATCATGCCTTCGCGGCGGCTCTTGTTGAGGATCTCGTAAATCAGGCCAAGCACTTCAAGATAGAAGGTGTGGTTGAAACGCGAACTGAACATGCTCAAGGATTTCTTGAGCACGTGCATGGTCATGTAACTAGGGTTGGCCTGGAGGAATGCGCCAAGGGCCGCGCCACCGATAATCAACACCTCGAAAGGCTGAATAAGGGCGGCAATTTTGCCATGGGAGAGCACGTATCCGCCGAGCACGCTCGCGAATACGACGATGATGCCGATTAATTTAGCCATAGGTAGGAGAGCACTTACTGAGTCGGGTTCAAGGTCATATTCGGAAGTTAAAAAATCTCTTCTTCTACTTATCGGCAAAACTGCGCCAGACTATAGCCAGTTCAGGCGAAAAGCCAATTTGGCCCGATCCGGGCATAGGTAATGCAGACGATGATCGCGTCCAACCATGGCTAACGAAACGAACGTTCCAACTCCAAAACCGACCACTCTTGAAGGCTGGGTCAAGCTTCTCGATGGCGTGCGCCTGCCCGTTCCGCAAGCCAGTCACGACCGTGTCTGCAAGGCCATCGCCAACAGTCGCAGCTCCCTGCGCGATATCGCGGAACTGATACAGGACAGCCCGGCGCTGGCCTTGAGCGTGATTCGCGAAGCCAACCGCCACACCCATGGCAGCATGACCGAGCCCGCAGAAAACCTTGAGGTGGCAATCAATCGCCTCGGTTTGAAGCGCACCGAAGAGCTGCTCGCCCGCCTGCCCGCCGAACCTCAGTCCGATATCCCGGTTGCCCTGCGTCAGTTGCAGCTGATCAGCCAGCACGCGACTCAACAGGCCAACGGTTTTTTTGCCAGTCGCCTGGCCCGGCTGTGGCAGGACATTCACTGGGGCAGCCTGCTGTTTCTCTCGCCGCTGTGGCCGATGGCGTTGACCCATCCGCAGCTGCTCGAAGAATGGGAGCTGCGGGTCATCCATAAAGGCGAGTCGGCGCACAAAGTCGAGAAGCAATTGTTCGGCGCACGCCTGCTGGAAATCTGTCTGGCGCTCGTGGACATCTGGCGCCTGCCGATCTGGGTGCAGCAGGGTTATCGGCTGTTGCTCAACGAGCAGCGTGAGCTGGTGAAAGTGCTGCGCATCGCGCGTGACAGTGATCATCCACTGCGCCAGCAGAACCGCCTCGATGACGATCCGACCCTGCGCCGCTGGCTCAATCAACCGGCCAATACGGTGCTGCTGGCCAACGGTCTGGCGCTGTCGGCACAACACGCCTGGGACAGCCCTCACAGTGAACGCTGGCAATACCTGACCAGCCTTTACCTGCAAATGCCAATGGACGAAGTGCAGCAGCAGTTGCACCAACAGGCCGCCAACAGCGCCCGCCATCACGCCATGCCAGACCTTTGGCACCCGGCCGTGTCGCTGATCTGGCCGTGGGGGATGAACCGCGTGCACGCAGGCTTGCTGCCAGCCCCGGCGCCGACTGCCGAAGACCTGACGAAATGGCGCAGACAGTGTGCCGAGTTGCTGGTCGAGCCGAGTCGCTTCACCAATGCCATGCACTTGACCACCTCTGCCCGGGACGCTTTGGTCGCGTGCGGCATGCGTCGGGTGATGATCCTGATGGCCGACCGCACTCACGCCAATCTGCGAGTGCACCAGACGGCCGGGCTGCCAAAAGAAGTGGCCGGTCTGAACTTCGTCGTCAGCCAGAGCACCGTGCTGCAACGCCTTCTCTCGCAGCAGGCCCAGGTACGCCTGACGCCGGCCAACAACGCACAATTTTCCGCCCTGTTACCGGCCAGCCTGCGCTCGCAGTTCGGCGGCGAACACCTGCTGCTACGCTCACTGGTCAATAACGGCCGGGTCATCATGATTGTGGCGGCGGATCAGGGTGGCGGGCCGTTCTCGGAAATCACCGTGCAAGCCTTCGGCAAAACCGCGCAGTGCATCGAAAAGGCACTGCACAGCTTTAGCCTGCGCGGCAAATGACGCTGCGCTACAATCCTCCCCTTTGTGCTCTGGAGACCTCACATGTCTGACTTCTCTGGCTTGGCGCTGGTCATTGAGCCGAGCGACTTGCTCGCCCGTCTCGACGCCCGCGAACTGATTTTGGTGGACCTGACCAGCAGCGCCCGCTATGCCGCAGGGCATATCCCCGGCGCGCGTTTTGTCGATCCGAAACGCACGCAACTCGGTCAGGCGCCTGCGCCGGGACTGATGCCGCCGCAAGCGGCACTCGAAGCGTTGTTCGGCGAACTGGGCCACAACAAGGACGCGGTCTACGTCGTCTATGACGACGAGGGCGGTGGCTGGGCCGGTCGCTTTATCTGGCTTCTGGATGTCATCGGCCACAGCCACTACCACTATGTCGACGGCGGCCTGACGGCCTGGCTGGCTGAAGGTTTGCCAATGTCGATCCAGATCCCGGCGCCGGTCGGCGGCGCGGTTGCGTTGACCCTGCACGACGAACCCACCGCCACCCGCGAATACCTGCAAAGCCGTCTCGGTGCCGCCGACCTGGCAATCTGGGACGCACGCGGGCCGCTGGAGTACTCCGGCGAGAAAGTCCTGGCGGCCAAGGCCGGGCACATTCCCGGCGCGGTCAATTTCGAATGGACCGCGGGCATGGATCAGTCGCGCCACCTGCGCATCCGCACCGACATGCCGCAGATCCTGGAAAAACTCGGGATCAGTAAAGACAAAGAAGTCATTACCCACTGCCAGACTCACCATCGTTCTGGCTTCACCTATCTGGTGGCCAAGGCTCTCGGTTATCCGCGGGTCAAAGGCTACGCCGGTTCCTGGGGCGAATGGGGCAACCACCCCGATACGCCCGTAGAGATTTAAGGTTTTTAAGGACAGTTAATGAATAAGCGTTTGTTTATCCTCAGCCAATACCTGCTGCCCCATCACCTGCTGTCGCGACTGGCCGGGTGCATTGCCGAATGCCGCGTGCGCTGGTTCAAGAATGCCTTCACCGCCTGGTTCGCCAAGCGTTATCAGGTGGACATGTCGCAGGCGCTGGTCGAAGACCTGACCGCCTACGAGCACTTCAATGCGTTCTTCACTCGTGCCTTGAAGGACGGCGCTCGCCCGCTGGACGAGACGCCAGGCGCGATCCTCAGCCCGGCCGACGGCGCGGTCAGCCAACTCGGCCCGATCGAACACGGTCGTGTGTTCCAGGCCAAGGGCCACAGCTTCAGCGTGCTGGAATTGCTGGGCGGCGACGCGGACAACGCAGCGCCGTTCATGGGCGGTGATTTCGCGACTATTTATCTGTCACCGAAGGACTACCACCGCGTGCACATGCCGCTGGCCGGCACCCTGCGCGAGATGGTCTACATCCCAGGCCGGATCTTCTCGGTCAACCAGACCACCGCCGAAAACGTTCCGGAACTGTTCGCCCGCAACGAGCGTGTGGCATGCATTTTCGACACCGAACGCGGGCCGATGGCCGTGGTGCTGGTGGGCGCAATGATCGTGGCGTCGATCGAAACCGTTTGGGCCGGGCTGGTCACGCCGCCAAAACGCGAGCTGAAAACCTTCCGCTACGACGAAGCTGCCCGTGCGCCAATCCATTTGGAGAAAGGTGCAGAACTGGGCCGGTTCAAACTGGGTTCGACCGCTGTCGTGTTGTTCGGGCCTGATCAAGTGAAGTGGGCTGAAGAACTGACGGCCGGTTCGCCGGTGCAGATGGGCCACGGCATGGGCCTGCCAAAAGCCTGATTTTCTGATTTGCCCCCTCGACCGGGTTCGAGGGGGCAGACCACACCCCTCCCTTAGTTATAACTGCTACAGTCAGGTCATTCACTGCCCCTTTCCCGGTTGGAGTTTTTCCACGGCATGAATGAGACCAGCCCCCACCTGCTGCTGCGCGCGCCCATCCCGATACAGGCGCGCCTGTCGTTCTGTGAAGCCACCCCGCGCGATCTCAAGCGTTGGATCGCCAATCTGCCCAAAGCCAACATCGGCGAAACCGCCCGCCAGCTGTATCAAGGCTTGAGCGAACTCAACCAACTGCTCACGCCCAGCGACAATCGCCTGCAATTGCTCGAACTGCTGCGGCCCGAGGTGTATTACGTCTGCAAACACCTTGAGCAGCATTTCCTGCATCAGTCGATTGTCCTCGACGAGCGTTCCCGCAAGATCGCCAACCTCTGCCAGGCGCTGCAAAGTCACTTGGCCATTGGTTACAAACAGATTGTCGTGCGCATCACACCGAAGTTCAGCAAGGACCGTGCGCCGCTGCTGACCCAAGCGCTGCAACGAGCGATCCATTGCCTGAACGGGCCGCTGATTCGCTCGACTAAACTCTATTGCCCGGTGCCGGAAGGCCTGTGGCTGGAGCTGCATCAGCTCTACCGGATCGCCTGCGCACACCGGCTCCAGCATTTGAGCCTGCGCGATGAGTTGGCCAGCCAGACGCAAAACCTGAGCATCGAACAGACTTACGTGGTCGCCTTGCTGCTGGGCGCCTCGCGTTGCAATCAACTGCGTCAGAACCAGATTGCCCGAGTGGCCGAGGTGCTTGAGCCTTGGAGCCAATGGATCAAGCTGCAACCCGGCAACCCGTCCATCGGTCTGTTTGCCGTCGCGCCCGACCTCGACTCCGGGCCGCGTTACCGCACCAAGTTCCGGGCCGAGCAGCAGGAGCGTTTGCTGGGAATCGATCCGCAGCCTCTGGTCGCGGCCATCGAAGGCTATTTGCAAAAAACCGACAGCTCATCGCCGCTACCCGTACCGTCGGAACTGAGCCTCGACACGTTGCAACACCTCAGCGCTGCGTGGGGCCAGGCTGCCGAGCGCAGCTTCCAGCGTACCGTCGGCCAAGGTACTTTGACCTTGTGCGTGGGCATGAGCGCGCTGCATTTTTATCTGGGTGGGCAACGCTCATTCAGCGACATCTTGAAAAACCCTGGTGCCCGGCTTGCACAATTTTCGGCGACGCCTGTCACAGGCAGGGAAAAGGACCCATGGCACCAAGCCTTAGACGCCGCGCCCCAAGGCACTGCGGACGCTCTGCTGCCCTACGAAGAGATCGAATACCCGCAGCTGCTGAACGACGACAGCCACGAGGCATCCGACCGCAATCAGCACTTCCCGACCCACGTCCTGTCAGTGATCAATCACAGCCCCGGCGGTTATTGCCTGGCTTGGCCCGGCGCGGTGCCTGCCGAGTTACAGGCGGGGGAGATGGTCGGCATCGAGGACGCTGCCGGCCAGGGTTGGAGCATCGCGGTGGTGCGCTGGATCCGCCAGGTGCGCGGCGGTGGCACGCAGATGGGCATCGAGCAGGTTGCGCCCTTCGCCGAGCCCTGCGGCCTGCAACTGGTGCGCACCCGTGATGACCACAGCCAATACCTGCGCGGTCTGTTGCTGCCGCAAATCAGCGCCATCGACCTGCCCGCCACTTTGCTCGCGCCGCGCCTGCCCTTTCAGGAGGGCAACAAGATCATGATCAACACCAACGGCGACGAACGCAGGGTCGGGCTGGATCGGCGGGTGTCGAGCACCAACAGCTTCAATCAGTTCGCCTACCGTCCCCTGGAGACAGCCAAAAACGACAACGCCGCAGTGAGCGGCGCTGAGGAGAATTTTGATTCGTTGTGGAAATCGCTTTGAGGGGCAGGCGGCAGACCGGAGGTGAAGCCATCGCGGGCAAGCCTTGCTCCTACAGGTCGGCGGTGAACACAAAAATGCGCTTCACCGCCGACCTGTAGGAGCAAGGCTTGCCCGCGATGGGCCCGATCAGGCAGCCCAGATTTCAGAGTTGCCCGTCACGATCCCGGAATCCCAGCAGATACAGCACGCCATCCAGCCCAAGGGTGGAAATTGCCTGCTTCGCCGACTGCTTCACCAGCGGCTTGGCACGGAACGCCACGCCCAACCCGGCAATCGCCAGCATCGGCAAATCGTTGGCACCGTCGCCAACGGCGATGGTCTGCTCCAGACGCAAGCCTTCCTTGTGCGCCAGTTCTTTCAGCAGATCGGCCTTGCGCTGCGCGTCAACAATCGGCTCGACCGCCACGCCGGTGACCTTGCCGTCGACCACTTCCAGTTCGTTGGCGAACACATAGTCGATACCCAGTTTGGCCTGCAGTTGCTTGGCGAAGTAGGTGAAGCCGCCCGACAGAATCGCCGTCTTGTAGCCCAGGCGTTTGAGTTCGGCGAACAGGGTTTCAGCGCCTTCGGTCAGGCGCAGGGAGGCGCCGATCGAGTCCAGCACGCTGACGTCCAGCCCTTTGAGCAAGGCCAGGCGCTCCTTGAAGCTGGCGCGGAAGTCCAATTCGCCGGACATCGCCCGTTCGGTGATCGCAGAAACCTGATCGCCCACGCCGGCAGCCTTGGCCAGTTCGTCGATGACTTCGGCTTCGATCAGCGTCGAGTCCATGTCGAACACCGCCAGACGACGGTTGCGGCGGAACAGCGAATCTTCCTGGAAGGCGATGTCGACGTTCAGTTCTTGAGCGACGCTGAGGAATTCGGCCCGCAGCGCTTGCGGATCAGCCGCTTCACCACGAACGGAAAACTCGATGCAGCCCTTGCCCTGATCGGCCGGAGTGTCCAGCGGCATGCGCCCGGACAGACGATCGATGTGGTCGATGTTCAGGCCATATTTGGCGGTGATCGAACTCACGGCCTGCAGTTGCCCGGCGGTCACTTTGCGGGTCAACAGGGTCACGATGTGGCGTTTCTTGCCCTGATTGCCGACCCACTGCTGATAATCCTCTTCGGACACCGGCGTGAAACGCACTTGCTGATCGAGCTTGTAAGCCGTAAACAGGATGTCCTTGAGCACCGACTTGCCTTGCTCGGTGTCAGGAATTTCAACCAGGATGCCGAACGACAAGGTGTCGTGGATCACTGCCTGACCAATGTCGAGAATGTTCACACCACCCTGGGCCAGAACACCGGTAATGGCCGCAGTCAGACCCGGACGGTCGACTCCCGTGATGTTTATCAGGACGATTTCGCGCAAGGCGCACCCCCGCAGGTGGAAAAAAACCGCATTCTACCCACTTTCAGTGGCCATCGGGCACCGTGAGCGCTTTGACGGTCTAGGGCCTGTCGCTATACTGCGCGTCAACTTCACGGACAAAAGAGCCGAGCTCAAGTGAACCGGCCCACGCCAGTAAAAACCGATAACTTCTTTCTGCTGATCTTCCGTGCACTGCGCCACCGCCGTGTACCGATTGCATTACGCATCGCCAGCCATAACGTGATCCTGGTCGCTCTGGCCCTGGTGATCTATGCCTGTGTGATGGGTTTGCAGTTCAAGCAGGCCATGCACGAGCAGGCCGATGCCCTGGGCGAGAGCCTGACCACGCAGACCGCCACGTCCGCCACGGAGCTGTTGGTGTCCAACGACATCCTCAGCCTCAACGTGTTGCTCAACAACCTGACCAAAAACAAGCTGGTGGCCCACGCCGCCATCTACAGCGTGGATAACCGCATCCTCGCCGAAGCCGGTCAGCGCCCCAAGCACAGCCTGCTGAGCGAAGCCGAAGGCATGTACCAGAGCAAGATCACGTTCCAGGATGTCACCGCCGGGCAACTGCGCATCAGCCTGGATATGGATCAGTTCCAGCAGCCGATGACCATCAGCCTGCAAAGCATGGGCATTTTGAGCGCGATTCTGCTGGCGCTGTCCCTGGCACTGAGCCTGCGTCTGGGCCGGCATCTCTCCACACCGCTGCTGCAATTGCGGGTGTGGCTGCGCAATATCGACGAATACACCCCGGCCACCGAGCGTCAGGATGAGATCGGTGACCTGGCTCGCCAGCTGCACGCCAACTTCGCACCGGAGCCGGCCGAGCCGGAACCGGAGCCGGAACCCGAGTTCGATGACAGCGATTACGACAGCGACGAGGCCGATCCGGCCTTCGAAGTGCGTAACCTGCGCGATCCAAGCTTTGACGAAACCCGACCGGTGGCAGGCCTCAAGCCAGCCCCACGGCAAATTGTCAGTACTGTCGAAGACGATGAGGATGACGAAGATCCGTTTGCCGACCTGCGTGATGACTCGGCAAACAGCGCGCCGAAGCCGGCAGCGAAACCACAGATCTCGAACGTTCCGCAGCACAGCGCGGTACTGGCCGTGCAACTGGGTGCTCAGGATCAGCTGCGTCGCCTGCCCCGCACACGCCTGGAAGAATTGCTCAAACGCTATCGCGACTGCCTCGATCAGGCCGCCTCGCTCTACCAGAGCGAACTGCACACCCTTAACGATGGAAGCACGCTGATGCTGTTCCACACCGAAGACAGCGGCGACGACTACCTGACCAACGCCATCTGCTGCGGTGAGTTGTTGCGAGCGCTGGGCCATCAGCTGCAGATCGAAGTCGCCGACAGCGGCATCACCCTGCAATTGCAGCTGGGCCTGACCCTGGGTGACGAGCTGTTCGGCCTGAGCCAGATTGATCTGCTGCTGACCGAAACCGCTCAGGATGCGCTGGCCCTGTCGCAACACAGCCGCAACCTGCTGCTGGTGGAGCGCAAGATCGGTGACGACGCGCTGATCCGCCAGCGCGCACGGATCCGCCCGATCGCGAGCCCGGAAGGCGCTTGCTGTGTAGAGCGGCTGATGGAGCCTTATCCGTCGATGCTCGAGCGACAACTGGCGCGGATGCATGAGCGTCGGGCGTAGTCGCCTCGTTATAAAGAAGCCCGCACACGAGTGATCGTCTGCGGGCTGATCGTTCCCACGCTCTGCGTGGGAATGCCTCCAGGGACGCTCCGCGTTCCAGCCTCACCTCAACTCACCGCCTGGCACCGATGTGACGCAGAGCGTCACGGGCTGCATTCCCACGCAGAGCGTGGGAACGATCATCACCGAACGGCAGAAACAACAAAGCCCGCACATGGCGGGCTTTGCTTTGGATCAATCCAAGCATTAGAACCTGAACACTTCCATATCGGTCCGGATCGGCGAAGCCATCGGGATCTTCGGTTGTTTTCCCTGCTCCGCCGCAGGCGCGACAGGCTTGGCAGCCGGCTTTTTTGGAGCTTCGGCGATCGGTGGCTGATTGGCCAGTGGCTTGAGCGCCGTCGACAGTTGCCCGGCCAGACGCTGCAGCAATACACCCTGAGCCTGAACCTGAGCCGCCGTTCCACCGGCATGCTGTTCCTGCAGATGAATGATGCGGTTATCGCGAACCTGGCCCCGACGGTCGATCAGACGCCATTGCGCATCAAGGATCGCCGGTTGCGCCTCACCCGAGTCCAGACGAGTAATCGTCAGAAGAACCTGTACATCCGGCGTGAAGCCCACTGTCGCAGGCGCCAGCACCACGCGCTGGCTGTCCAGATGCCCCGCTACCTGACGCAGCAACAACTGATCGATATCGGACGACAGGCTACCCGCCCAGCGACCATCAGTCGAAGCTTGCAGGCTGCCATCCGGCTGTCGTTGCAACAACGTTTCGCGTTGCAGGTAATCAGCCACCGTTACCGGACCCAGCAATACAGCCATGCCCGCGCTTTGCGCAGGCTGAGCTGGGCTTCCACTGTCCAGTTGATACAGCGACACCGGTTGGTGAACGCTGCAACCCGCCAGGCCAAGAACGCCAGCGAGCATCAAAATAAAAGGAAGGCGCAGAGCAGTCATCGTCCCATCCAGGTGGTTGCCACAAGGCTAACCACAGTGAAAATACTCAATAAATATGAAGAACGCTCGGCCACGCCGGCGCTTGAAAGGCCATATCATCCGTGAATATGCGTTCCGACTCCAGCGCCAAAGTGTCGATCTACGCGTTAAATCGTAGATCGAGCGCTCTAGGACGCTTAATTGAGGTTTTCGACGAGCAGCGCATCTACCCTCTGAAAGCCACGTGGCAGTTTGTTACCACGACGCCCACGTTCACCTTTGTAGTGTTCGAGGTCGTCTGCTTTCAGTGACAAGGTACGTTTTCCGGCCTGCAGCACCAACGTGGCGCCATCCGGCAGTACCGCGATGTCCGTGACATATTCTTCGCGACTGGCGACACGCTCACCGGAGATCCCGATGATCTTGTTGCCTTTGCCCTTACCTAATTGTGGCAGATCGCTGATCTTGAAGATCAGCAGGCGACCTTCGGTGGTCACCGAGGCCAGCCAGTTTTGCTCACGATCAGCCACCGGCCGCGGCAGAATCACCTTGGCATTGTTCGGCAGGCTCAACAACGCCTTGCCCGCCTTGTTCTTGGCTTGCAGGTCTTCACCCTTGACCACGAACCCGTAACCGGCGTCAGACGCGATCACATACAGCGAATCGTCTTCCGGCATCAGCACGCATTCGAAGCTCGCCCCGGGTGGCGGCGTCAGACGACCGGTCAGCGGTTCGCCCTGGCCACGGGCCGATGGCAACGTGTGGGCGGCCACGGAATAGCTGCGACCGGTGGAGTCGATAAACACCGCAAACTGGTTGGAGCGACCGGGCGCCAAGGCCTTGAAACCATCCCCGGCCTTGTAGGAAAGCCCGGTGGCGTCGATTTCGTGCCCTTTGGCAGAACGAACCCAGCCTTTTTCCGACAGGACGACGGTCACTTTCTCGTTCGGCAGCAGATCATGCTCGGTCAGGGCCTTGGATTCGGTGCGCTCGACGATGGGTGAACGACGGTCGTCTCCGTAGGTTTCGGCGTCCTTGATCAGTTCGGTGCGTACCAGTTTTTTCAGCTTGGCTTCACTACCCAGCAGGGCTTGCAGCTTGGCCTGCTCCTTGAGCAGTTCATCCTGCTCGGCACGCAGCTTCATTTCTTCCAGTCGCGCCAACTGACGCAAACGGGTGTCAAGAATGTAATCGGCCTGGATTTCGCTCAGGGCGAAACGCGCGATCAGCGCCGCTTTCGGGTGTTCCTCGGTACGGATGATGTGAATCACTTCATCCAGGTTGAGGTACGCGATCAACAAACCGTCCAACAGGTGCAGGCGGCGCTCGACCTTGTCGAGGCGGAATTGCAGGCGGCGGCGCACGGTGTTGACGCGGAACTCCAGCCACTCCACCAGCAACGCACGCAGGTTTTTCAACTGCGGCTTGCCGTCCAGACCGATGATGTTGATGTTGACCCGATAGCTCGACTCCAGCTCGGTGCTGGCGAACAGGTGCTGCATCAGCGCATCGTGGTCAAAGTTTTTGCGTGCGCCCGGAATAATCACGATCCGGCACGGGTTTTCGTGGTCGGATTCGTCCCGCAGGTCAGCGATCTGTGGGGCCTTGGACGGCTTGGCCTGCATCATGGCCGCGATCTGCTCCAGCACCTTGGCACCGGAGACCTGATGCGGCAGCGCGGTAACGATGATGTCGCCGTCTTCAATGTGGTACACGGCGCGCATGCGCACCGAACCCTTGCCGGTTTCGTACATTTTCAGCAGATCGGCGCGGGGCGTGATGATTTCCGCTTCGGTCGGGTAATCCGGGCCCTGAATGTGTTCGCAGAGCTGTTCGACCGTGGCTTTGGGCTCATCGAGCAAACGCACGCACGCTGTCGCGACTTCGCGCAGATTGTGTGGCGGTACGTCGGTGGCCATGCCCACGGCGATGCCGGTGGTGCCGTTGAGCAGGATGTTCGGCAAACGCGCCGGCAACACCAGCGGCTCGTCGAGCGTGCCGTCGAAGTTCGGGCCCCAGTCCGCAGTGCCCTGGCCCAGCTCGCTGAGCAGCACTTCGGAATAACGCGACAACCGCGCCTCGGTGTAACGCATGGCGGCGAAGGACTTGGGATCATCCGGCGCACCCCAGTTACCCTGGCCGTCAACCAGCGTGTAGCGGTAACTGAACGGCTGGGCCATCAGGACCATGGCTTCGTAGCAGGCCGAATCGCCGTGCGGGTGGAACTTACCGAGCACGTCACCGACGGTACGCGCCGACTTCTTGTGCTTGGAATCGGCGTCCAGCCCCAACTCGCTCATCGCATAGATGATGCGTCGCTGTACCGGTTTCAGGCCATCGCCGATATGCGGCAAGGCACGGTCCATGATCACGTACATGGAGTAGTTGAGGTAGGCATTTTCGGTGAAGTCAGCCAGTGACCGGCGTTCTACACCGTCCAGGCTGAGATCAAGGGAGTCGCTCATGCGGGCCTCATTGGTTCGTTGTCTGGCGCAGCAGCATGGTGCCACCGCGCTGGGTAAATTCAAGTTTGTTCAGCGCGCTCATACCGAGCAGCACTTGTTTGCCATCCAGGCCTGGCACGACGAGGGCGCGCACATCACGCAGCACAATGTCGCCCAGTTGCAGCCGGTCAATGCGGGTTCGATAGCCCTGGGTCAGCCCATTGGCCGTGCTCAGGGTCACCCCGAAACCTTTTTCCAGTTTCAGCCGTTCGGCCATTTCCGCCGGGACTGACACGTCGGTCGCTCCGGTATCGAGCATGAAATCCACCAGCTGGCCGTTGATCTGGCCGCTGGCGACGAAGTGCCCCTGATTGTTGCTTGCCAGTTTCACTTCGATAAAATCTTCGCCCTGCTCCGAGCTGACCACGACATTAGGGTTCTGCTGATGTGCTTCCCACTGGCCGAAAAACCGTGTGGCCAGAAACAGCGCCGCGCACCAGGCCAGCACCATCAATACCCGACCGGCGCGTTTGCCCGGTGGCTGCTGACTCATGGCTTGGCACTCCAGCCACCTTCAGGCGCGGCAAAGCGCCAGACAATTGGACGTTTCTCGCCGTCGGCACGCGTGCCGTTGTTGTTGTCGATACCGATCCAGGCACCGTCGGCGTCCACGATCAACGCTTCCACCAGCCCAAAGGCTTGTCGATAACGGCGGTTTTCCTGCAACGCCTCGTCGGCAAACGACCAACAGCGCTCGACCTTGGCCGTTACCACGTCGCGGCGACATATTTCGAAGGCGTTGCGTTCAAGCGTAAACAGCTTGCCGTTGAACAATGACAGATCGGAAAAATCCCGGGAGACCGCTTTGGCGCTGGGAAACTGCGCCGGCTGCATGTCCATCCCGGCTTCGCTCAGCAACACACAGCCGCCATCGCAATCCCAGACCGTTTGCTTGCGTTTGATCAACAACAAACCGCGGCGCTCACGCTCGGCGGCCAACCATAACTGGTCACCCGCAGGATTAATTGCCAGGCCTTCGAACAGCGCATTGAAGTGCAACAGCATGCCACTGGCCCGTGCTTCGCGGATCAGCATCGGCGAGATCTTCAGCCAGGACGTCGGCCCAACGGGCGGCACTTGCAGAACCGCCGCATGGGATTCGCTGACGATGTAGCGATTACCCGCGCTGTCGCAGGCGATGCCTTCAAAATCCAGATCCCCGCCCCGGACAAACGACGCCACCCAGGTCCGAGAACGCAGCCCCCAGGGCAAATCGCTGTCAGGCACCGCAGGTACGCCGATGCCCACGGTTTCAGCCTGCCAGACGGTATCGCGGGTATCGAGGCGGTAAATCTGATCATCATCGCGATCGGACACCGTCCACATATCCTTGCCACATTGGGCCAGCCCCGACAAATTGCCGCCGCGCATACCGTCAACGGGATGCTCGGACAACAAGCGCAGTTCCGGTACCGGTTCGGCAAACGCCGTCACCGAGGTCAGCAGTAACGCACACGCCAGGGCAAAGCCAACCCGCATCAGCCAAGAACCTCGGCCAGGTTGCCTTTGGATTCCAGCCAGGATTTGCGATCACCCGCGCGTTTCTTCGCCAGCAGCATGTCCATCATTTCAGCTGTAGCGTCGTAATCTTCAAGCGTCAGCTGCACCAGACGCCGAGTGTTCGGGTCCATGGTGGTTTCGCGCAGCTGCGGCGGATTCATTTCACCCAGACCTTTGAATCGTGTGACCTGCGGCTTGCCACGTTTCTTCTCGGCCACCAGACGATCGAGGATGCCATCGCGTTCGGCTTCGTCCAGGGCGTAGTAAATCTCTTTACCCAAGTCGATGCGGTACAGCGGCGGCATGGCGACGTAAACGTGACCGGCATCCACCAACGGGCGGAAATGCTGGACGAACAACGCGCACAGCAAGGTGGCGATGTGCAGACCATCGGAGTCGGCGTCGGCAAGGATGCAGATCTTGCCGTAACGCAGCTGGGCGATGTCCGCCGAGCCTGGATCGACACCGATGGCCACGGCGATGTTGTGCACTTCCTGGCTGGCCAGCACTTCGCTGCCGTCGACTTCCCAGGTGTTCAGAATCTTGCCACGCAATGGCAGGATCGCTTGAAACTCTTTGTCCCGCGCCTGCTTGGCCGAACCGCCGGCAGAATCACCTTCGACCAGGAACAGTTCAGAGCGCATCGGGTCTTGCCCGGCGCAGTCAGCGAGTTTGCCCGGCAGCGCTGGCCCTGCGGTGATGCGCTTGCGCTCAACCTTTTTGCTGGCCTTCAAACGACGGCCGGCGTTGTTGATCGCCAGTTCCGCGAGCTGCATGCCAAGCTCAGGGTGAGCGTTGAGCCACAGGCTGAATGCGTCCTTGACCACCCCGGAAACGAACGCGGCCGCTTCACGGGACGACAGACGCTCTTTGGTCTGGCCGGAGAATTGCGGCTCTTGCATTTTCATCGACAGAACGAAAGCGATGCGCTCCCAGACGTCTTCCGGCGCCAGTTTCACGCCGCGTGGCAGCAGGCTGCGGAATTCGCAGAACTCGCGCATCGCGTCGAGCAAGCCCTGTCGCAGACCGTTGACGTGGGTGCCGCCCTGAGCCGTCGGGATCAGGTTGACGTAGCTTTCCTGCACGCTGTCGCCACCTTCCGGCAACCACAACAGCGCCCAATCGACCGCTTCTTTATTACCGGCCAGACTGCCGCAAAACGGTTCGTCCGGCAGGCGTTCGAATTCGCTGACCGCGTCGACCAGGTAGGAACGCAGGCCGTCTTCGTAATGCCATTCGACTTTCTCGCCGGTGGCCTTGTCTTCAAAACTGACCAGCAGCCCGGGACACAGAACGGCCTTGGCCTTGAGCACGTGCTTGAGGCGGCTGATGGAGAATTTCGGCGAATCGAAGTACTTCGGGTCCGGCGCGAAGAACACGCTGGTACCGGTGTTGCGCTTGCCGACGGTGCCAATGACTTCCAGCTCGGTTTTCTTGTAACCGTTGGCGAAGGTCATCTGGTATTCGTTGCCGTCACGCTTGACGCGCACCCGGACTTCGTTCGACAAGGCGTTGACCACGGAAATACCCACCCCGTGCAGACCGCCGGAGAACTGGTAGTTCTTGTTGGAAAACTTGCCGCCCGCATGGAGCTTGGTGAGGATCAGCTCGACGCCCGAAACGCCTTCTTCGGCGTGGATATCCACCGGCATGCCGCGGCCGTCATCGCTGACTTCCAGGGAGTGATCGGCGTGCAGGATGACCTGCACCGAGGTCGCATGCCCGGCCAAGGCTTCGTCGACGCTGTTGTCGATGACTTCCTGGGCGAGGTGGTTCGGCCGACTGGTGTCGGTGTACATGCCGGGGCGTTTGCGCACCGGGTCGAGGCCCGAGAGGACTTCGATGGCGTCTGCGTTATAAGAGCTAGCGCTGGGAGTGGCCATGGGGTCTCGTCGTCCGTCTTCTATAAAAAGTGTTCTGTGAAAAAGAGGCGACGACTCACAGTGCAGTGAAATCGATCACCTGATACAAATCTGCGCCGATGCCGGCAAAACTCAGCATTGCCGGAAGTTGCGCGGCAAAACCCTGGAAACTATGGCCGCCGCCGGCCTGGATGCGCAAGGCACAGGCTCGGTAATACTGCTGGGCGAGGCGGTAGTCCAGCGTTTCGTCGCCGGTCTGCAACCACACCTGATACCGCTGCGGGTCCTGGGGCGCCGGCACTTCCAACTCGGCCAGGGCCGCCACATGGTCGTGGGTCAATTCCCAGGCCTCATCGGTATACAGGTTTTTCTGCGTCCCCAGAAACCCGTCGAACATCCGGTGCGGGCTGACGGCAGGGTTGATCAACAGGGCCTTGAGGCCATGGCGCTCGGCCAAGTGAGTCGCATAGTAGCCGCCGAGTGAGCTGCCGACCAGCAGTGGCCGCCCCAGCGCCTCAATCGCGTTGTTTAGCTGACCGATGGCCTCGCGGGGATGGTGATGCAAGGCCGGAACGCGCAACTGATCGCTCAAGCCCAGACGTTCCATCACTTCGATCAGCTGAGTCGCCTTTTTCGACGAAGGCGCGCTGTTGAAACCGTGGATATAAAGGATCGGACCGGACATTTGAGCTCCCTGTGCGTCGGGTAAAGAAGCGCAGCTTACTGTAGGAGCTGTCGAGTGCAACGAGGCTGCGATCTTTTGATCTTGCTTTTAAAACAAAGTCAAAGGATCGCAGCCTCGTTGCACTCGACAGCTCCTACAGGGCTTTGTCAGTAACCGTTGGAGCCGTAATCAACCTGAAAGTCGAACCCGATCACGCGCTCCACGCCCGTTTCAATCTGCCCATCCGGCAACAGCCGCAACCACCGATACCCCGGCGCCTGTTCACTCACCTTGAAATCATCACTGCCCGGTTCGAACTGAATGCAGGTCGAAGGCGAAGCGATCAACCGCACGCCATTGCGAACCTGGTCGATCTCTTGATGCACATGCCCCCACAAAATAGCGCGAACCTGCGGAAACCGGTCCAGCACCGCAAACAACGCCTCAGGATTTCGCAACCCGATCGGCTCCATCCACGCACACCCGATCGACACCGGATGATGATGGAAGCACACCAGATGATGCCGCTCCGGCGCCTCACTCAACGAACGGGCCAGCAACTGCAACTGCTCATCCTGCAAATACCCTGGCACCGAACCCGGCACGGCCGAATCGAGCAACGTGACGCGCCAGTTACCGACATCCACCACCGGCTCCAGCAACGCACTCTGCACAGCCGCTTCGGCCATGATCTGCGGCTCATCGTGATTGCCGGGAATCCAGCGCGCCGGCGCATCGAGCTGCCGGGTCAGGTCGCGAAACAGCTGATACGACTCCAGCGTCCCGTCCTGAGACAAATCACCGCTGGCGATGATCAGATCAATCTGCGGCTGCTGAACCCGCACCAGCTCGATGACCTTTTGCAGACTATTGCGCGTATTCATGCCCAACAACGTCCCGTCCGTCTCGGCAAACAGATGACTGTCGGAGAGTTGCACCAGCAACGCCGAATCGGCGGTGGTTAATGTGGATACGCTCGGCAAGGCGTTCTCCCAGGGCTGAATCACGGGATTGGATGAGTGCCGCAATTATGCTGGGGGACGATCAAAAGGGGAAACCTGTGAACCTGACGCAGTTCACATCTACCGCTACCGCACAACCGCGTACTCGTGTCCGCAGGCCAGACAATGGCTCAGCCATTCGCCCAAGAACATATTCAGCTGGGCCTTTTCGTCCGGCTGATGCATTGAGGCATTCGGGTAAGGATAGATGCCGCGAAAGCGTCGCGCATGTTCGGCGCTGACCACTTCGGCCATGCACGCGTCGTGATAGACCTGTACTTCCAGTTGCGGCACCGGCAACCACGGCAGGCTGTGTTCCTGGCGCACTTGCAGGGTCGTGGTGTACGGACAGACCTGCAGCACTTCGAGGGCCAACACGCCGAGCATCTGGTCGCCGTGGGTCACGGCAATGCGCCGCGCCTGCGGCTCGTTGCGCATGTCCGGTAGCAGTCGCATCAGGCGCGCGTAGTTGGCCTCGCAGGAGGCTTGCAACCCCACAAGGTCGACCCGATAGCGATCGCGCAGTTTGTTTACGACCATAACCCCCTCACTTCAGCGCGGTTCAAAGCAAGCCATTGCAAAGCAATGATGCTGGCCGCGTTGGCAATTCGTCCGTCGCGTACGGCCTGCAGGGCATCTTCAAAGGCCCAGACCGTGACGCGGATATCTTCTGCCTCTTCCTCCAGCCCATGCAGGCCGCCGACCCCGGTACTGTCGCAGCGCCCCAGGTACAAATGCACGAATTCATTGCTGCCGCCCGGCGATGGAAAATACTGGGTCATCGGCCAGAGCGCCCCGAACACAAGCCCAGCTTCCTCCTGCGCTTCGCGGTGAGCAACTGCTTCCGGTTCTTCATCCTTGTCGATCAGACCAGCGACCAGTTCGATCAGCCATGGATTGTCGATTTTGCCCATGGCGCCGACGCGAAACTGCTCGATCAACACCACTTCGTCACGCTGCGGATCGTAAGGCAGTACGCACACCGCATCGTGGCGAACAAACACTTCACGATTGATCTCGCGACTCATGCCACCGGCGAACAATTCGTGGCGCAAGTGCACGCGATCGAGCTTGTAGAAGCCCTCGTAGCACTTTTCGCGCCTAACGATCTCAACGGCGGTCGGAACGGCGTTGGCAAAATCAGTCATGACAATCCTCTTTACTGCAAATCCGTTACGAGGCTCCTTTTTGTTACTTGCAACCTCGACTTCGCGCCATCCTAACGCGCCCACGGCGTTTGATGCAGCCCCTTTCCAGTCAGCGGGATAGACGGTGAGGGCGAAACCAACTCTAATTAGCTTAGTGGCGAACTGACTGCTTCGTTGAGAGTCGAAGCGGATAGCTTTTCGCCTTTCCCTGTTTTATGAAGGACGCCCATGTCGCTTTTTAAAATCGCCTCCGTGGCCGCAATCGCCCTGACTCTGGGCGCGTGCCAGAGTTTGTTCCAACCCAACTACCGGGCGCCGCTGGAAACCACCCGCGATGCATCGGAACAGTTGAAACCTGGCTGCACCACGCCTGATTGCCCGTTGGTAAACATTGATACGCTGCGCTTCCCAGACGAACCGCAGTTGGACGGCATCCTCGAAAAACGCCTGCTGCAAATGACCCGCACCTCGCCCGACGCCCCAGTGGCGCCGACGCTGGCAGCGTATCGCGAGCAATTTTTGAGCAGTGCCGGCCCGCGCTACAGCAGCTACCTGCAAGCCAAGGTACGTGAGCAGCATGACGGCTTGGTGATCGTCGAATTTTCCAGCTACCTGGACACCGGCGGCGCGCATGGCACGCCGGGCCGCAGCTTCATCAACTACTCACGCCAGCAACACAAGGTGCTGACACTGTCGGACATGTTGGTGCCTGGGCAGGAAGAGGCGTTCTGGAAAGCCGCGCAGGTGGCGCACAACAGTTGGCTGATCAGCACCAAGCTCGATCAGGAGCCGGAGTTTGTGAAGAGCTGGCCCTTCGTGAAAACCCAGAACGTGGCGCTGACCTACGGCGGGGTGATCCTCAAGTACGAAACCAGCACCATCGCGCCTTACGCGCTGGGCCACATCGAACTGAAAATCCCCTACCCACGCCTGAACGGCATTCTCAAGCCCGAGCTGTTTCCTGGCCGTAACTGAAGGCTCGACCCAGCACCAGCTGCAGCAGCCCTGCCAGAATCAGTGACGGCAGGGTTGCACCGATGTCCGGATACAGATTAGCCAGCAAATGATAGGTGCTCACGCCGCCCAACCAGGCGAGCAGCGCCGGCCAGCGCAATGCGGCTGACGCCACGCGAGCACTGCGTTTACGCAGGATGAAGTGATCCACCAACACCACGCCGAACAGCGGCGCAAACACCGAGCCGATCAACAGCAGGAAGTTCTGGTACTGGACCAATGGCGCCAGACAGGCGATCAGGGTGCAGATCACACCGATGGCCAGCGCCAGATGCTCGACTTTCAAGCGCAACAGAATCCCGCTGGAAACGGCCGCCGAGTGAATGTCAGCGAACGCTTTTTCGGACTCATCCAGCAGGATCAGCAGCAGCGGAATCCCCAAACCGGCACCGGCCAATGCCAACAGCAAGGCATTCACTTCACCGCTCGGCGCAAACGCCAGGGTGTAAGCCACACCGAGACTCATCAGCCAGAAGTTACCGATAAAGAAGCCCAGCGCCGTGCCGCCGAACACGTTTTTCGCACGCTTGCCGAAACGTGAGTAGTCGGCAATCAGCGGCAACCACGACAGCGGCATAGCGATGGCAATGTCGAAGCCCACGGCGAACGACATCGAATCATCACCGGCCTGCGCCCACAACGCGGCCAGATCGGCTTTGGCAAACAGGTTCCAGGTCAGCCAGATGCACGCGGCCAGCAGCAGCCAGATGCCCCACTTGCGCAGGATCTGCCGCACAAACGTCAGCGGGCCGCTGACGGCCAGCAAGGTTGCCAAACCGCCAAAGAACACGGTCCAGAGCAGCGGATTCGACAGCAGACTGCCTTCACTGAACGCCCGCGCGCCGAGCAGACTGGCGGCGTCGCGCATGACAATGATTTCGAACGAGCCCCAACCGATCAGTTGCAGCAGGTTCAGCACGGCCGGCAGGCTCGCGCCTTTTGCACCGAGGCTGAGTTTGAGCGCGGCCATCGACGACAGACCGGTGTCGCTGCCGATCACGCCAACGGCAGCCAGCAACAGAACGCCAGCCAGGGTGCCGAGGAAGATGGCCAGCAACGAGCCGGACAGACCCAGACCTGGCGCGAGCAATGCACCGGTCTGCAGGACCATCAGGCCGATGCCGAGGGAGAACCACAGGGAAAACAGATCGCGACCGCCGAAGACACGTTTGTCGGTGGGCACCGCGATATCAGGGGAATACGTGCTGGGTTGAATGCTCAAGGTGTTATCTCAGAGGGACATTTGTTGTGATCGTTCCCACGCTCCGCGTGGGAATGCAGCCCGGGACGCTCCGCGTCCCAAAGCGTGACGCAGAGCGTCACAAGAGGCATTCCCACGCAGAGCGTGGGAACGATCAGTACGGGATCAAACCTTCTTGTACAGCTGGCTGCCTTCCTGCTTGAACCGCTCAGCCTGTTCCGCCAATCCCTGGGCGACTTCGGCGTCGACGGTTTCGATCCGTTGGTTGGCCGCGTATTCGCGGACTTCCTGGGTGATTTTCATCGAGCAGAATTTCGGCCCGCACATGGAGCAGAAATGCGCGACCTTGGCCGAATCCTTCGGCAGGGTTTCATCGTGATACGAACGAGCGGTGTCCGGATCAAGACCCAGGTTGAACTGATCTTCCCAACGGAATTCGAAACGCGCCTT
Organism: Pseudomonas sp. MDT1-16; assembly: GCF_054898115.1. Lineage (NCBI taxonomy): Bacteria > Pseudomonadati > Pseudomonadota > Gammaproteobacteria > Pseudomonadales > Pseudomonadaceae > Pseudomonas > Pseudomonas sp. MDT1-16. The sequence continues at coordinate 782,223 of NZ_CM142717.1, read as the reverse complement.
GCTCAAGGCATTGTCGCGGATCTGCGCCCCCGGATGCCCCTTCGCCAGATCGGCGGCATGCGCGGCGATCTTGTAGGTGATGATCCCGGTCTTCACGTCATCTTTGTTCGGCAGGCCCAAGTGTTCCTTCGGCGTCACGTAGCACAGCATGGCGCAACCGAACCAGCCGATCATCGCCGCACCGATGCCGGAGGTGATGTGGTCGTAGCCTGGCGCGATGTCGGTGGTCAGCGGGCCGAGGGTGTAGAACGGCGCCTCGTCGCAGCACTCCAGCTGCTTGTCCATGTTCTCTTTGATCAACTGCATCGGCACGTGGCCCGGGCCTTCGATCATGCACTGCACGTCGTGCTTCCACGCAATTTTGGTCAGCTCGCCGAGGGTTTCCAGCTCACCGAATTGTGCAGCGTCGTTGGCGTCGGCAATCGAGCCCGGACGCAGGCCGTCGCCCAGCGAGAAGCTGACGTCGTAGGCCTTCATGATTTCGCAGATGTCTTCGAAATGGGTGTAGAGGAAGTTTTCTTTGTGGTGCGCCAGGCACCACTTGGCCATGATCGAACCGCCACGGGAAACGATGCCGGTCACGCGTTTGGCGGTCAGCGGCACGTAGCGCAGCAACACGCCCGCGTGAATGGTGAAGTAATCGACGCCCTGCTCGGCCTGTTCGATCAGCGTGTCGCGAAACAGCTCCCAGGTCAGGTCTTCGGCAGCGCCGCCGACTTTTTCCAGGGCCTGATAGATCGGCACCGTACCGATCGGCACTGGCGAGTTGCGGATGATCCACTCGCGGGTTTCGTGAATGTGTTTACCGGTGGACAGGTCCATGACCGTGTCCGAACCCCAGCGAATGCCCCAGGTCAGTTTCGCCACTTCTTCTTCGATGGACGAACCCAAGGCACTGTTGCCGATGTTGCCGTTGATCTTCACCAGGAAGTTACGGCCGATGATCATCGGTTCCAGTTCGGTGTGGTTGATGTTGGCCGGAATGATCGCGCGACCGCGGGCGATCTCTTCACGGACGAATTCGGGGGTGATGATTTTCGGCACGCTGGCGCCGAAGCTGTGACCGGCATGTTGCTGGTCCAGCAGGCCGGCGGCGCGAGCCACTTCAAGCTTCATGTTTTCGCGGATGGCGACGTATTCCATCTCGGCGGTGATGATGCCTTTGCGGGCGTAGTGCATCTGGCTGACGTTGGCACCGGCCTTGGCCCGGCGCGGGTTGTTCACGTGAGCGAAACGCAGCTTGGTCAGCTCCGCATCGGCGAGACGTTCCTGGCCGAAGTTGGAACTCAGACCCGGCAGACGCTCGGTGTCGCCACGGGATTCGATCCAGGGCGAACGCACATCGGCCAAGCCTTTGCGCACGTCGATGATGACGTTGGGGTCGGTGTACGGGCCCGAGGTGTCGTACACAACCACCGGCGCATTGATCTCACCGCCGAAGTCGGTCGGGGTCACATCAAGGCTGATTTCGCGCATCGGCACGAGGATGTCCGGGCGAGTGCCCTGAACATAGATTTTTTGCGAGCGAGTAAAAGGCTGAACCGATTGCTGATCGACCTTGGCCGAGTCACTCAGGTTGGTTGCGATTTTTGGTTTTGTAGTCATCACGGGCTCTCCAGACACATCCAGGCAGTGGATTTTTGTCGGAGTGAACCTGTCATCGAATGGACGCACGGGCGCTGGGGAAACCAGCAGTGCTGTGCTCAGTGCTCGAGGGGTGTTCGATTGTCGAACAACATCCCGGACGAAGCACAAGAGGACTCGCCGGGTGACGAGAAATCTTGTTCCCTACGCAGGCGCTAACCTGATCAGGTTCAACGGGATCCGAAATTATTCGATCTCAGCCTCATAGCAAGGCACCCCGACAAGAACCCGGCCAGTCTAGACACAACGGACAAAGAACGCCAACACCGCGGTAAACACCATGATGAATGGCGCAATTAACGGATTGTTGCCGTTCGCGCGCACCACTACACTCGCTACGCTGTGCCGCGCCTTGACGCTGTATGGCGCTGCGCCGTACCTTTGGCGCTCAAATTATCAGCGTAATTTTTTAGGGATCGCCTCATGCTGCGCAAACTCTCACTGGCCCTTGCCGTGTCTTGTGCGTCCAACGGAATGGCCTGGGCAGCAGAAGCGCCCTTATCGACCAAAACCGATCTGGTCAGCGTCTACCAGGAAGCGGTGGACAACAACGCCGACCTGGCTGCCGCTCGCGCTCAGTACGGCGCGCAGAAAGAAGTCGTGCCCCAGGCCCGCGCCGGGCTGCTGCCGAACCTCTCCGGCGGTGCCGAAGTGGCCAACGTACGCACCTCGATCGACCAGCCCTCGGCCGTTGCCAGTCGCAGCGCCCATTCCTATCAGGCGACCTTGGCCCAGCCACTTTTCCGTGCCGATCGCTGGTTCCAGTATCAGGCCGCCAAGGACGTCAACGAACAGGCTGCACTGCAACTCTCGGCGACCGAGCAGAACCTGATTCTGCAAACGGCCGAAAGCTATTTCAACGTGCTGCGCAGCCAGGACAATCTGGCCTCGACCAAGGCCGAAGAGGCAGCGTTCAAACGCCAGCTCGATCAGTCCAACGAGCGCTTCGACGTCGGCCTCTCGGACAAGACCGACGTGCTGCAATCGCAAGCCAGTTACGACACTGCGCGAGCCAACCGGATCGTCGCGCAGCGCCAGGTGGATGATGCGTTCGAAGCCCTGATCACCCTGACCAACCGTCAGTACAACTCGCTCCAGGGCATCGTCCACACGTTGCCGATTCTGCCGCCGGCACCGAACGACGCCAAATCCTGGGTCGACACCGCCGCCAAACAGAACCTGAATTTGCTGGCCAGCAACTACGCCGTCAGCGCCGCCGAAGAAACCCTCAAGCAGCGCAAGGCCGGCCACGCGCCCACCGTCGACGCCGTGGCGAAATACGAGAAGGGCGACAACGACGCCATGGGTTTCAGCAACCCGAACGCCTTCGGTCAGCCTTACAGTGGCAACGTCGAGCAAACGACGGTGGGTCTGCAACTGAATATCCCGATCTACAGCGGCGGCTTGACCACTTCACAGGTTCGCGAGTCTTACTCGCGCCTGGATCAAACCGAACAACAGCGCGAATCCCTGCGTCGGCAAGTGGTAGAAAACACCCGCAACCTGCACCGCGCGGTGAACACCGACGTCGAACAGGTGCAAGCGCGCAAGCAGTCGATCATCTCCAACCAGAGCGCCGTGGAAGCGACCGAAATCGGTTATCAGGTAGGCACGCGAAACATTGTCGACGTGCTGGATGCACAGCGTCAGCTCTACACCTCGGTGCGCGACTACAACAACACGCGCTACGACTACATCCTCGACAACCTGCGCTTGAAGCAGGCCGCCGGTACCTTGAACCCGGGGGATTTGCAAGACCTGGCGCGTTATCTCAAGGCTGATTACAACCCGGACAAAGACTTTCTGCCACCGGATCTGGCCAAGGCAGCGGCGGATCAGCTCAAAGCGCGGCCGTAAAACTAAAAGATCGCAGCGCTGTAACAGCATCAAGAAACCCGCAGAAATGCGGGTTTTTTATGGCTGAAAATTGGCTACTGATTTTTGGGCGTTTCAAAACCGCGCTGCTCAATCACCCGAAATACATCGCTTATATCCTGGACCATAATCCGAGCGATGTTGGTGACGGTGTTAATGTCGTTCTCGGCGTAGTCCGGCAGGCTTGTGCAGGCCATCAGATGCAAGTATTTGAGGACGGCATTGAGGCGTTCGCTGACGCAGTTGTGGAGTTCGCGTAGCGGGGCGTCGCTGTCGATGAGCAGGACGGGGTAGTCGGTGGCGAATTGGGACATGGGGGTGAAGCGGCGTGGCGGGTTATTCATTGGCATAAGTAAAACTCCTCGAATCTAAAAGAAGAGCTACTTCCGTTCGCTGCGAAACGAATGGGGTGGTAGCTGTGTGCGGGTTCGCAGACCGAGGATACGAGGAACCCGGCAGACCCGAAGGTCTCCCACACACAACCACCATAAAACGGACTACGAGCGCTGATGCGACCGTCGTTGCTTTTATGATGCTCGGTTACACGTATCGTAAGGGCTGCGAAACCCTATCGCTGACTGTTGTCGGCGACGTGGCGAACTATAAGCGGCGACTTTGGCGGCTGCAACCGGGGTGTAGGACCAAGCACGTCATTGTGGCGATGGAGTGGCCGCCCCGTTCGGCGGCGCAGCCGTCGTAAGTCGGGCGGTGCGGTATGTCAGCAGGAATGCGGTGGCAGGGTTTGGGGCTGCTTCGCAGCCCAAGGAGGGCAGGTCCCCTCGCCACAATGGGAGCAGTCCTACACGTATTGCAGACATGAAAAAAATCAAAAGATCGCAGCCTTCGCGGCGCCTACTTTTGGGAAACAAACCTGCCTTTACGCGTTCCTTGCGGATAAATAGAGCGCGTTGCCTTGTCCAGGTGACCACCCTGACGCACAAAACTGACCGCTTCGTTATTACGACGACTGCGCATCCAGGTGATCCATTGCAACAGTTCAGGGTGCCCCAACGTTTCAATCAACAACAAAAACTGCTCACGCCAGCGTGTACTGCCGCCCATGCCCAGCCCTGAGCGCCGTTTAAGGTCCGGAATACTTTGGCCATCCATCACCCCTTTCACGAAATCGACCCAGAGTTCAGGTCGAATCATCCCGACCAGCGGTGTCCCGGACAGAATGGAAAAGCAGGTCACGCAGGGATCGCACTTGAACTTCGGGCGAATGCCTTTAATTCGATAGGTCCGCGTTCCCCCACACCTTGGGCACGTCGCGTGCTGTGCGTTCAGCGTCGTTTCAATCCAAGTGATGACCGCTTGCTGTTGCGCTGCAATGTGGTCGGGTGGTTGCAGGTTTTCCCGGTAATGGCGTGTCGTCCACCACTGATGCAAATCAGGACACTCCTCAGCCATCACCTCTCGAACCGCCTGCCCCCAGCTGAAGTAGACCTTGTGGTTCACCCCCAAACGAGGCGCGATCTGGACGCTGGACCACCCGGCCAGCAGGTACACGGCAAACGTTGACCACAGGTCCATCCGGCGCAGGTGTGCAAAGGGCGAATCGCTCAAGCTGTTGCAACTCTTGCGACAGGAACCGCAGTAGTAACGCGGGAGCCGTTGTAGAGCCGAATGATTTTGCAGGGTCACGTTGGTGTTGCCACACCAGGGGCAGTACTTCACTCGCCGATGCGGCAATTCGTGCAGATAGCGAATCAAACGATCGGCGTCGGGACGCAGGTTCGCCGGGAGGCATACGTCGTAGTCCGGTAGTTCGCCGTGTCCGGGAGTTGGTAGTGAGGGAAGTTGAGACATTACAGTTTCTAAGACTGTTCCATAAGCAACGCTTGTTCCGCCTGTGCGGCCAGTTCAGCCTCGCGTTTGGCTATGGCTTCTTCCAGCTCTGGAGAGCGTTTGGCCCACTGCTCGGGGGGTAATGGTTTTGACCATTCGATGATGTCGGGATAGGACAGGTCTGGCGGCGGGTTCAGTTTCCACCGTTCAAGGACGTCGATCAGCAGCGTGTTGAAAATGAAGATCCCGCAGAAACCTTCCCACAAGATGGTTAAAGGCCAACCTCTCAATTTTGCGGCTTTCACAAGATCGTCCAGGTAGGTCGCCCATATCCCTTTAGACCTGTCGAAACGTGCCGTCTGATCCTCAACAGCCGCCGGACCAATCTCCATGTAACTGCGCATGCACTCCCACAAGGCCATCGCCGTGGTGCCGCCACCACAGTTGAAGCCTAGGGAGAAATGCTTGTTGTCGTCCTTGGCCAGCGGGTCTGGGTTTTCGAAACCGATGATCAGTAAACCCATCGTGGCTTTACCCGCCTGACTGACCGACGAGTGCTGTGTGGCGGCGGCCGTCACGGTTTCCCAAGGGACGATCCAGTAGTTGCCATCGTCGCGGGGGACGCAGACTTCTCGGCGTTGTCGATTGAAGCGCACCGGTAAAGGGACTTCGCGGAAGAGGCCTTGGATCAAAATCAGCGTAGGAACGCCCAAAATAACTGCCCCTAGTAACAAAATATCTTGACTGAAATCAGAGTCGAGATTTCGAGTGAAGAAAGACATGGCTAAAACCACCATCAGCGACGGCCACATCACCATCACCGTAGAACCGATGCTGTAGCTACCAATATCGAGAAACGCCTCGTTCTTGCGCCAAATGGTGTTGAGCACATCAGAGGGTTTTCTGCCCGTAGGAATCGGTAACGGCGCCAAATAGTCATTGCGCGAAAACGTCCGCTTTTTCGTGGTGCCTGCCGGTGGCGTGCTCATGCCGCATCCCTTGCCTGCATGGCGAGTTCAGCTTCGCGTTTGGCTATGGCTTCTTCCAGCTCTGGGGAGCGTTTGGCCCACTGTTCCGGGGGTAATGGTTTTGACCATTCGATGATGTCGGGATAGGGAAAGTCGGGTGGCGGCGATAACTTCCAGGCTTCCAACATCATTGCCAGCGGAGCACCTAGAAGTACGGCCGCAATTACCAGCCACAATGCTTTGCCAACTTCCTGCGCTACCAGGTATTGCCTGATGCCATCTACATATTCACAACAAATGCCCCAAAAGACGCTCCTACCCCGCAGCTTTTCTCGTCCGCCCTCAAAGTCATTTGTGATTGGAAGAACCTGCGGCCCAATCTCCATGTAACTGCGCATGCACTCCCACAACGCCATCGCCGTGGTGCCGCCACCACAGTTGAAGCCCAGCGAAAAATGCTTGTGATCTTCCTTGGCCAGCGGGTCCGGGTTTTCGAAGCCGATGATCAATAAACCCATCGTGGCTTTACCGGCCTGGCTGACCGACGAGTGCTGGGTGGCGGCGGCGGTCACGGTTTCCCATGGGACTATCCAATATTCGCCGTCGCGGGGTACGCAGACTTCGCGGCGTTGTCGATTGAAGCGCACGGATAAAGGTACTTCGCGAAACAGGCCTTGGATCAGCAGAAAAATTGGGATACCCATGATGCAGGCGCCCAAAATCAATGCATCAGGATCATTGAAGATGTAGCCCATTCCCAAGAACAGCACCACCATCGGCCACATCACCATCACCGCCGAGCCGATGCTGTACCTACCAATATCGAGAAACACCTCGTTTTTACGCCAGATGGTGTTGAGCACGTCCAATGGATTCTCTCCCGTAGGAATGGGTAACGGCGCCAAGTAGTCATTACGCAAAAAAGTGCGTTTTTTCGTGGTGCCTGCCGGTGGCGTGCTCATGCCGCATCCTTGGCCTGGGTGGCCAGTTCAGCCTCGCGTTTGGCTATAGCTTCTTCCAGTTCCGGGGAGCGTTTGCCCCACTGCTCAGGAGGTAAGGCTTTTGACCATTCGATGATGTCGGGATAGGGCAGGTCTGGCGGATAAGAAAGCTTCAAGTCCTGAAGTTTCTCTGCCAAATACGTCCCCAAAATAGTAATACAAAATATTCCCCATAAAACGCCTAACAAGTTACCTTTACGCAAGTCGGTGATGATCGAACCAATTTGCGTTTCTTCGTAGGGTGCAACGCCAACCCGACTTTCAGGGACAGCCTCCGGACTAATTTCCATGTAACTGCGTATGCACTCCCACAAGGCCATGGCCGTGGTGCCGCCACCACAGTTGAAGCCCAGGGAAAAATGCTTGTTGTCTTCCTTGGCCAGTGGGTCTGGGTTTTCGAAACCGATGATTAGTAAACCCATCGTGGCTTTACCGGCCTGGCTCACCGACGAGTGCTGTGTGGCGGCGGCTGTCACGGTTTCCCAAGGGACGATCCAGTAGTTGCCATCGTCGCGCGGTACGCAGACTTCTCGGCGTTGCCGGTTGAAGCGCACTGGAAGTGGCACATTTCGGAACAGTCCCTGGATCAACAATAGCGCTGGAATACCTGTGATAATTGAGCCTGCTATCAATATGTCTTGGCTAAAGTCCCCAGAGGCGATACTGCGTGTGAAATAAGCCATGGCTAAAAACAGTATCACTCCTGACCACAGCACCATCACCGCCGAACCGATGCTGTAGCTACCAATATCGAGAAATACCTCGTTCTTGCGCCAGATCGTGTTAAGCACGTCCTGAGGTTTTTCTCCCGTAGGAATCGGCAACGGCGCCAAGTAGTCATTGCGCGAAAATATCCGTTTTTTCGTGGTGCCTGCGGGTGGCGTGCTCATCGTTTGCCCTTGGGTTGCAGGTAAATGGCGCCGGGGTGGTCCTCGCCGAGCGGGTAGTTCGGTACACGATCCAGCTTAGGTGTCGGGTCGGCCCACAGCGCTATCACGTCAGTGTCGTGATTCAGGGTGAAAGCAAGCCCGCGCTCGCCGCCGATAAAGGTTCGAGCGCCGAGCATGGCGGTCAATGGCGTGCGATAACGCAATCGGAGCGAAACAGTACTGGGTGTCGTGCCCAATACGTTGGTTAGTTCTTTGAAGGGGCCACTCAAGCGTAGGCCCTGACCTTCTTTGTGCGGTATCCACTGACAGACGCTGCTGGACAACCAGTGAGGCGTCATGTCTCGCCAGGGGCGCGGTGGTTTGTAGTTATTGGTCGGGCTGTTTTTGATCAGATCGCGGTAGCCCAGGGTATCCACCGGGTCACCGACCATGCTCAGTTCCAGATAGGCACTACCCGGCTCCGCCCCCGGCAAATCGATGGCCAAAGCATTAATGGAACTGACGGAAGTCAGCCCGGATGGGCCATTGCCACTGCCCACCATCGAGTTACTTTGCATGCTGACCCGAGGCGCATAAAGGATGAAGTACAGCCGGTCGAGTTCGTCCTGTTGGGCTTTAGGTGCGATAGGCTCCAGATCGATAGCCCGCGCTTTTGACCAGCAGCAGAAGTTCAGGAAGTTTTGCAACGGGGTCTGCTTTAAGAACGTGGTGATCAGGTGCAGAACACCCAGCACGAGAATGAGCCAGTTCAACGGCCCCATGTACAGCGCGTAACGCGAGATGGCGGCTTCGGCTGTTATTGAACCTGCCAAGGCGCGGGCAGTGTAGCCAAACCCTAACAGCGCTTGGGTGCCAAAAGCCGCTACTTGCCCACCGACCACTATCTGGCGCATCCCCAGCCACGGGTCGACTCGGTTTTGGGCATTTTCGAGTTGTATTTGCAGAGACTTGAACTCCGCCATCGCTGCAGCGGTGGACAATCCACCAATCACCCCACCAAACAGAGTCAGAGTCGGGGCCATTGTCCGTCCCTTCCCAATTTCTTTGACCCCCAACCCCTTCCGCACCTGGTTATCAACCACCGCCACCAACGCTGCGGCAGCATATAGCGTGGCGGAGGCCGTATCGTATTGGCGCTGGTCGTCCATCCCCTCCAACACCCCGGCCTCACTCAAATAGTTATGCGCATTCAGCACGTTCAACAACAACGCCGCCAACGGCACCACCCCGCCACTATTGGCCACAACAGGCGAGTTAACTATCCGCCCAACCCGCCCCGCACCAATCGCCTTCCCGGTCGCCTTCGCCCAGTCGCCCAGCGCTTCACCCTGTTGCCCCAACAACTTCCACACCTGCCGGCCGGCCTCGGTCACGAACTGCAAACGCGTGTCGCTATCCAGACGCGCGGCGATGAAGACGCCCATCCATGAGCCGCTAAAGTTGTTGCCCCCCTTGAGCAACAACAGCGAAGCCGCCAGCCGGTTGACCAACACACTCCATTGGCTGCTCGCGTCTCGGGCCATCGCCGCGATGTCTTCCAGAACCACTGCGCTCAACGGCGCCAATGCCTGATGGGTGGCGCTGATGTTGTCGGAGGCCAGTGCCGCCATCAACTCGCCCAGGCGAGAGGTGTTGTTAATGGCCGCATCGATTGAGGGCGTCCAGGCGTTGAACAGTTGGTTCAGGGCACCGCCGTCGGCGGCTCGCACGTAGTCCGCATATTGCTCGGCGCCCTGAGCGCGCAGGCATTGGGCGGTCAGGCAGCCGGTGGCCAGTTCGGTCAGCCAGTGGCGAGTATCCAGGTCGGAGTAATCGACAAACCAGGTGCCGCTGAGCGAGCGGTTGAGGTACACGCCCCGGTCGGCAAACAACGCGGTGTGACGCTGTTCGATCTGTTGGTAGTGCGCCGCTGCGGTCTGTGCGAACCAAGTGTTCATCGCATCGAGGTCGATGTATTCGCCGACCTTGGCACTAAAGTAATGATTGTTGAGGTTGGCGTGCTTTTCGGCGCGGTATTCGCGGACGACGAATTCTACGTCGGTGTACAAGTCCGCCGGAATAAAGGCCCGTACCGGAGCGACGATGGCTGCGATTCGTGCATCCCGGGCAGCGGCTTCGGCCTGAGTGGGCTGACCGCCGTATTGACGGGCCCGGGTTTCAGCCTTGAGTTCTTCATCCAGCCGATGCTGGGTGTCGAGCATGACTTGGCCCTGTTCGGGCGTGAGGGTGATTTCGCGAGCCTTGTAGCGGTAGCTGATGGACCCGGCCAGTTCGGCGCCATCTTCACTGATCAGGCTGCGCACAAACCCGCCGATGCTCAGCCGAACATTATTCTCGCCCAACCATTTTTCGTGACCAGCCTCAACCCATTCCTGCTCGTGATTGATGTCACGCAGCACGCCCAGGTCGTCATCCAGGCATGCGAACACGGGAAATAATTCCTTGGCCTGTGACTTGGCGCTGTCCAACCAATCCTGAGTGCCCTGGCCATCCCATGGTTCGGCGCTCCACTCGCCTGGCAGCTGGTTGCGGGCGCCGGGATATTGGGCGATGGCTTTCTCGCGCTCACGCACGCGGTGCATGGCGTCGGTGTAGGCCTTGATGTTGACCGGCGTCGGGTCTTTCATCACGGTTTCGCCCAGCGCGCCGGTATCCTCAGCGCCCCATTGCGGGTCAGCTTTCATGGACTGGGCGAAGGTGCTGGGGATGAGTTCGGCCATGACCTCAACGGCTTTTTCCAGCGGCGGGCAATGCTCGGCTTGCAGTTCGTTGGCCACGGTGCGCAAGGCCACATGGCGCATGTGCGCACGACGTTTGGCGCTGCTGTCGCTTAGCGACTGGCAGTGCTCGGGGTTCAATGGGAACTCGCTGTAGAGCATCCACGCGTCGTGGATTTTTTCCAGGGCCAGGCCCGTCAGTGTGCCGTCGAGCACCGGGGTCGCATCGGCGTCGAGCGCTTGCTCTTTGAGCAGACCATTCGGCGAGACGGCATACCGTTTAAGGGGGCCTTTGTCCTGCCACAGATAAACAAACCCGGCCCGCAAGCGACGCGCCGCCATGGGGCGGCTTTGCGTGGTGACGCCGGGAATGCAGCAAGGACTGTCGGCTTTTTCTTCAGCCAAGGCATAGCGCACGGGGACCACGAACAGCTCGGATTGGCTGGCTGGGCACGGCGCTATCGGGCTGTTGATGTCGACATGAGGCTGAGCCTTGGCGGCGCGTTCGGCCTGAGCGGCTCGGTCGATCATCGCCAGTTTTTCTGCGCTCATACGCCGGACTCCTTGTCGGTGAGCTGCTGACGCGTCAGTTCGGCATTCAGGTTATCCAGCCGTTGCTCGAGCGATACACCGGGCTCGGCCAACATCCTCCGGTAAGCGGCGTGATCAGGTGCATCGGGGAAGTCGGTGCCCAGCACCGCGTGGAAGCGAGCCCAGAGCAGGACTTCATCGATGGCGCTGTACCCGTGACGCCCGGCACGGTGCTGGCAGTGAGACGCCCACTGTTGCAGTGCAAAGGCGTCCAGTCCTTGCAGGTATTCGGAAAAGTACTGCTGGCAGTGTTCGATCAACCGTTGGGCGAAGCGCTGCCGTTGGGCGGTGCCCAAGTACTCCAGTTGCTCCGCAGACAGGAACAACCAAGGCTCATGCGCATACGGTGCAGCGGGTTGATCCGGATGTTCTTGGTGGATATCCAGTTCCGGGAGCCGGATCAGTCGCACCGGCCCCATCAGGCGATCACGCTCGCAGGCGGGCAACTGCGCTAGCCACAATGCCGCGATACGCGGGTCGTGGTAACGGAACAAGACCGTGATATCCCCTTCGACACGAACGTGAATCAGGCTACGTAAATGCTCAAGCACCACAGCTTCTTGCGCCTCTGACTCCAGCCAGATGCCACACATCGCGCTCCAGTCCCGAAAAAAGGTCTGGGCCAGCGGGCTATTGGTAGCAACAGGCACCAAGACCGGCCCGACTTCCTCCAATGGCCCATAAGCGGTGTTTTGGAAAAGCGATTGGAATGTCGTGCTCCCCAGCTCAAATAGACGCTCGGGCAGACGTTCAATCTGGGCACGATCCAACAGCAGGTAAGCCTGATTCATGCCGTCATCTCCGCCAGTTTTTGACACACGGCACAGATCGGCGCTGCCTGCTGCGCAGCCTGAGTCAATGCCAGTTTTTGCGCGGCCAGCGATGGCGCAATCAGGGCCTGCGCAGCCACCGGAACCAATGAAAGCGCGGGTTGAACAGGCGCACCGGACACCGGCGCCCCACCTTCAACAATGGCCACGCTGCTGAAGATCCCGCCCGAGCTGATCACGACGTGGTGACCGCCAGCCTTGAGCGTCAGGCTCATCCCCGCATCAATCACCACGTTGACAGCGGTGACGTGGGCTTGTGAACCGGCCTGAATCACCCACGTGCCGCCTGCCGTGGTGCTGCTGTTTCCGGCAACGGAGATCAGCTCGTTGCCGCCGATCACTGTATTGCGCGCGCCTTGGGTGGTGTGCAACTCGTCGCCCTTGATCAGACTGGCGCTGTGGTTGCCCACCTGTTCGAAACGGTCGTTGCTGATCAGGCTGTGGCTGTCCCGAGTGATCTGTTCGCGACGGTCGTTGCCGATCTGGGTGTCGCTGTCGTTGAGGATCAGTTGCTCGATATCGCGCTGGGCGCGCAGGTAGATTTTTTCCTGCCCGGCGCGGTCCTCAAGCGACAGTTCGTTGTAACCACCGGTGTGCGGAGAGCTGTGGCTGCGCAGCACGGTTTTGGTTTTGTGCTCGGGCAACGAATACGGCACGGAGGTGACGGTGTTGGCCACACACCCGGTGATCAACGGTTGGTCGGGATCGCCTTCCAGGTAGGTGACGACGACTTCCATGCCGATGCGCGGGATGGTCACCGAACCAAAATTTTCCCCGGCCCAACTGGAGGAAACCCTTAGCCAGCAACTGCTTTTTTCGCTGTTGAGTTCGGTCCGATCCCAAGGCAGCTCGACACGGACACGGCCATATTCATCGCAATAAATCTCTTCGCCGACCGGCCCGGTCACGCGAGCGGTCTGGCTGACCAGCACGGTTTTGCGTGAGCGCATCGGCGGTCGGTAAAACACGTCCCAGGGAATGGCGCTGAAGCGGTTGCGATAGCCTTGGGTAAAGCCGTCCTCGGGTTTGACGTCGCTGGTGATGGCCTCTTCCAGTGACTGAGGTTGCTTTCCAGCGTGCGTCACGCTGAGCAACAGCCACAAATCGTTGCAGGTTTTGCGCGGGTGTTCGGTCAGGTCGAACAAGTGACCGCAGCGCAGCGTGGGCTGATCACTTTTGCCCTCGGTCAACTGGTAATCGGCACGGTGCCGCTCCAAGGCCTGACGAGCGAGTTGTTTACCGCGTTTTTCGTTCTCGATTAATGCGGGGTAACGATAGTCTTCAAGCTCTGGGCTGAACTCGGCGGTGAAGCGACTCTCCAGCAGCAGACTCGGCCGTTTCAGGTCATAGTCCCGGCGCGTGACCGTGCTGGTGCGGGTGCTGAAACGCATGGAAAACTGGCTGACCACCGGGTGCTCTGCCACCATGCCGGAGTCTTGCTGATAAGGGGTTTCGCCCAGTGTGGGGAACCAGGTCTGGTCGTCGGTGAACACCAGCAGATGACCGTCTGCCGAGTGCTGGTGATGCCACGCGATGCCGTCCTCGGCGCACAGCCTCTGGACTAGCTCGAAGTCGCTTTCCCCATATTGCGTGCAGTACTCGCGCTCGGGGCTGGTGCTGACATGGAAGGTAAACGCATCGGCCTGAATGCCGTGACCCTTGACCACCTGAGCGATGATTTGCGGCACCGTCAGGTTCTGGAAAATCCGCTGATTGTGGCTGAACTGCAAGTAGTGCAGCGCCGGTACCAGGGTCAGGTGATAACGGGTCAGGCGTTTGCCGGCTTCACCGACAAACACCTCTTCGATGCGACCGTGAAGGCCTTCGCCGTTAAGACCGAACTGGAGAAATGCAGGTTGGCTGAGCAGACTCTCCAGATCAAAATCAGGGTGTTCGCTGACCAGTTCAACCTGGATCGCGTACAAAGCACTGATGGCCTCTACACCGTCAAAGACGAGCACTTTGAAATCGTTACGAACAGCGGGGATGTGCAGCGCGAAATGCGCCGTATTGGTCGACCCGAACATACGCTTATCCTTAAGCAAAGAGGAAATGAAGCGCGATGTCCAAACCGTCCATGGTCTGTGCACGCGAAATTGGCGGGCACGTTATCAACGGGGGGAAAAGATTAATGTAGGAAGGGTCTTTGAATAGGGTCAGACCTTTCCGCTTTGCAAGCCGTTACGTCAATGAATAGAGGGGTGGCGAAAACGATACCCGCGATGGCGCCTTCAAGATCGCCATCGCCGGCAAGTCGCATCGCCGCACCGCGTGCGCCTACAGGTTAGCGCTGAATCAACCTGTCCAACCCATCCAACAACCGCTGCAAAGCCCCTTGATTACTGCGCATCACGTTCAGCCCCGCCTCCGCCATCCGCTGCGCATCCCGTGGCAACTCGAACAGCCGCTGCAACGCCAGCGCCAAACCTTCGGCATCCTCTACTTCCTGCAACGCCCCGGCACTGCGCAACTGCGCGGCGATTTCGAGGAAGTTAAACAGGTGCGGCCCGCTCAACACCGGTTTGGCCAGAGCAGCCGGTTCCAGCAGGTTATGCCCGCCGTTCGGCACCAGACTGCCGCCCACAAAAGCGCTGTCAGCCAAGGCATACAGAAACAGCAACTCACCCATGGTGTCGCCCACCAGCACCGAAGTCTGCGCGGTGACAGGGTCGCCAGTGGACCGACGCACCGAGGCGAAACGCTGCTGCTGACACAACTCGAACACCGAATTGAATCGCTCCGGATGACGCGGTACCAGAATCAGCAACGCATCGGGATGATTGGCCAGCAACTGGCGATGAGCCGCCAGCACCACCTCGTCTTCGCCTTCGTGGGTACTCGCAGCGATCCACACCGGACGCTCCTGGGCCTGCCATTGCGCCCGCAACTCGGCGGCACGCTGGAGCAGTGCCGGGTCGATGGTCAGGTCGAATTTGATCGAGCCGGTCACTTCCACGGTTTGCGACCGCGCACCCAAATCGCGGAAGCGCTGGGCCTCGGTCTCGGTCTGCACCGCGAACAGGCTCATCTCGGCGAGCATCGGTTGAGTCAGTTTGCCGAAGCGGCCATAGCCCTTGGCCGAACGTTCGGACAGCCGCGCATTGGCCAGTGCCACGGGAATCCCGCGCCTGGCGCATTGATGGATATGGTTCGGCCAGAGCTCGGTTTCCATGATCACCGCCAGTTTCGGTTGGACCCGATCAAGGAATCGCGCCGCAGCGCACGGCAAGTCGTAAGGCAAATAGCAGTGCTGGATGCGCGGCTCGTTGGCGAACAACGCCTGGATTCGCTCGGACCCGGTCGGGGTCATGCAGGTCACGGTAATGGGCAACTGTGGATAACGTTGCAGCAAGGCGCGAATCATCGGCGCCGCGGCAATGCTTTCACCCACCGACACTGCGTGCACCCAGATACCGCCGGGCTTCATCACCGGCAGTCCAAGGGAGAAACGTTCGCCAATGCGTTTGGCGTACGCCGGCGCCTTGCGCGACCGCAGCCAAAGCCGAATCGCTACCAATGGCAGCCCCAGGTAAAACAGCGCGGTGTAGAGAGTTCTATTCATGGCGGCGGAGTTTATCGGTTTTTTCGCCGATCGCCTGCAGGTGCACGGCAAAACGTTCCGCCAACCAACGAGCCGCCGGACCCAGAGGCTCATCGCGGCGCCAGACCAGCTCCACCACCAGCGCTGGCGGGGTCCATTCGCTGACCAGTTCGACCATCAAATCCTGATACGCCGGATACTGCACCACGTGGCGCGGCAGCCAGGCCCAGCCGAGGCCGCGCACCAGCCATTCAGCCATCACGTAAAAACTGTCGGCCCGCCAGACTTGCGGGCTGGCGGGCTCGCTTCCGGGATAGACACTGGACTGTGTGGACATCAGCAACTGACGATGCTGCGCCAGCTGCTGGCAATCGACGTGAGCCTGTTCCGCCAGTGGATGGCCGACGCCGCACACTGTGACCATTTCGACGCTGCCCAATACCCGCCGCTCGAGCGCTTCAGGAATCTGGTCGTGATAAAACAGCAGCCCCAGATCGGCCCGACGTTCCACCAGTTTGCGCGCAACATCGCCCTGGGCGGCGCTGGTCAGTTGCACTTCAAGGCTGGGAAATTGCTGAGCCAGGGCTTCGAAGCTTTCGATAATCGGTTGATAGGGCATCGCCTCATCCTGAGCCACACGCAAACGCGCCTCCTGGCCGCGCATCATTGCCAGCGCCCGACCGTTAAGGCGTTCGCATTGGCGCAGCACTTCCCGCGCCTCGTCCAGCAACGCGTTACCAGCCTCGGTGAGTTTCGGCTGGCGGCCGCTGCTACGATCGAACAGGCTGACGCCCAGGTCCTCTTCGAGCAGCGCAATCGAACTGCTGACCGCCGACTGCGCCTTGCGCTGATCCCGCGCCACCGCAGAAAACGAACGCTGCTCCGCTACGCTGACAAATAGCCGCAGCTGCTCCAGATTCCATTGCATATTCATGGCTCAACCCATCTTCAGAACAGATAGGTAATGACTTTACCGCATCTGGAGAATCTATAGAATGCCGACCTCAGAAAGCAACACTTCACACGAGGATGCACCTATGACCGCTTACTACTACCTGGCCATCGCCATCTGCGCCGAAGTGATCGCCACCGTTTCGATGAAAGCGGTCAAAGGCTTCAGCACCCCACTGCCACTGTTGTTGGTCATCGTCGGCTACGGCATCGCCTTCTGGATGCTTACGCTGGTGGTGCGCAGCGTTCCGGTGGGCGTCGCTTACGCAGTGTGGGCCGGCATGGGAATCGTGATGGTCAGTGTGGCGGCGCTGTTTATCTACGGGCAGAAGCTGGATGTGCCGGCAATGCTGGGGATGGCGCTCATCGTATTGGGCGTCGTAGTGATTCAGCTCTTCTCCAAAACCGCCGGCCACTGATGCACGCTTTTATGTAGCAGCTGCCGAAGGCTGCGTTCGAGGACGAAGTCCTCGCCTTCAATCCATCTGAAGAATCGCGTCGTCAGGTTTACGACTGCTACGCAGCCGGACGCAGCCTTCGGCAGCTGCTACATAGCGTTCGGCATGAATCTGTATACTGCGCCCTCGTCTTGAACACTGAGGTCGCTGCATGCCATCCGTTATTTCCACCGACGTTCTGATTGTCGGCGCTGGTGTTGCCGGCCTCTGGCTGAATGCGCGCCTGCGTCGCCAGGGTTTTTCGACCGTGTTGGTGGAAAGCGCCAGCCTCGGCGGCGGGCAAAGCGTGAAGTCCCAGGGCATCATCCACGGCGGCGCCAAGTACGCGTTGCATGGCGCCCTGACCGGTGCATCGGAAGCCATCGCCGACATGCCTCGCCGCTGGCGTGAAGCCCTGGCCGGTGACGGCGAGCTGGACCTGACCGGTGTGCGCCTGTTGTCCGAAGCCCATTACCTCTGGTCCCCCGGTACGATCGCCGGCAACCTCACCAGTTTCTTCGCCAGCAAAGCGGTGCGCGGCCGCGTTGATCAGGTCAAGGGTGAGCAACTGCCACCGGCTCTGCAAGACAAGCGCTTCAAGGGCAAGGTCTATCGTCTGGCGGAACTGGTAATCGACGTGCCGAGCCTGATTCAACGCCTCGCCGATCTGGCGGGTGATGGTTTGCTCGCTGGCCAGAAAATCGAACCGTTGCGGGAAGGTGGCGTGCTGGTCGGCCTCAAAGTCGACGAGCGCGAGATTCGCGCCCAGCGCATCGTCTTGAGTGCCGGTGCCGGTACGGCGGCGTTGCTCGAAACGCTGGGGCTGAGACAGCCCGCCATGCAACGCCGGCCGCTGCACATGATCATCGCCAAAGGCCCGGGCCTCAAACCGCTGTACGCCCACTGCCTGGGCGGCGGCACTAAACCGCGCATTACCGTCACCACCCATCCGGCCGCCGATGGCCAGTGGGTCTGGTACCTGGGCGGCGATATCGCCGAAGCAGAAGGTGTCGATCGTGAACCCGCGGCACAAATCGCCACGGCGCAGAAAGAACTCGGCCAGTTACTGCCATGGATCGACCTGAGCACCGCGCAATGGGCGACCTTGCGAGTGGATCGCGCCGAGCCGCTACAATCGGGCCTGACTCGCCCCGACAACGCGTTTCTTGCCGAAGAGGGCCGGTTGCTGGTCGGTTGGCCGACCAAACTGGCCCTCGCGCCGGACTTCGCCGACCGGGTCATCGCCTCCTTGCAGCGCGACGGCATCCAGCCAAGCCACTCGGCACCGCTGCCCGACCTGCCAAAACCGCCGATGGGCGTCCCTGCCTGGGAGCAACTGCTGCCATGAGCCAACCGACCCTGCACGATCTGCATCGCCCGCTGGGCAGCACCGGCCTGCTGGTTTCGCCACTGGGCCTGGGCACCGTGAAGCTCGGCCGTGACCAAGGCGTGAAATACCCCAACGGTTTCCAGATTCCCGATGACGACGAAGCGCGCATGCTGCTCAAACTCGCGCGCGACCTGGGTATTAACCTGATCGACACCGCCCCGGCTTATGGCCGCAGCGAAGAGCGCCTCGGCCCGTTGCTGCGCGGGCAGCGTCAGGATTGGGTGATCGTCAGCAAGGTCGGCGAAGAGTTTACTGACGGCCAGTCGAGTCACGATTTCAGCGCCGCCCACACGCGATTGTCGGTGGAACGCAGCCTGCAACGCTTGGAAACGGATTGTATCGACCTGGTGCTGGTGCACTCCGACGGCAACGACCTGGCGATCCTCAACGACAGCGAAGTCTATGCGACCCTCGTGGCGCTGAAGAGCGAGGGCAAGATTCGTGGCTTCGGTTTTTCCGGCAAAACCGTCGAAGGCGGTTTGAAGGCTCTGGAACAAGGTGATTGCGCCATGGTCACCTACAATCTCAACGAACAGAACGAGAAGCCGGTCATTGACTATGCTGCTGCTCACGGCAAAGCCATTCTGGTCAAAAAAGCCCTCGCCAGCGGCCACGTCTGCCTGAGTCCGGGCGTGGACCCTGTTCGCGCCAGCTTCGAGTTGTTGTTTGAACATCCGGGTGTTGCCAGTGCTATTGTCGGGACCATCAATCCGCTGCACCTCGCCCATAACGTCGCGACCGTTGCCCAGGTCCTACGTAGAAACTGATGCCGCCCACGCGGCCTTAAGCAGGAGCCGACATGCCGCGTACGCTCATAAGAAAGAACCCGAGCAACTTCAAGACCCTGCCGTTATTCGTCGAAGCGACTCCCGAAGGCCTGAGTTATCAAAGCGTCGGGATGCCGCTGAACTTCTCCCAGACCCTGCAACGTCGCCGCCCGGTGACGGTGACAGACACCGAGCGGTTTTCCCTTGAGCTGGCCAATCTTGGGGTCTCGGTGCGCCTGACCCTGCATTGGCAAAATCGCGACTACTGGGTGCTGGTCCGTCAGCGTCGGCAGGATCGTGGCGATGTGGTGCTCAAGCTGATCTCCGGTTACGTGCCAGCCCATGAGCTGAACCTGCCGCTGCACACGGCGATCCAGGAGATTGCCGAAGAGTGCTTGTTGGAAACGCCGGAAGGCTGGCTCGGCGGGCGCTTCAACGACACTTGGCTGCCGGCGCCCTACTCGTCCGCGCTGCATTATCGCGAGGCTTTGCCGTTTCGCCTGACGCCGCTGTCTGGTTCGGCGCGGCCAGTGCGTTGCGCCAAGATGCAGTTGATCGAACGCCCGCGGGCTTACGTGCATTTGCCGACGGCCTCGCTGCAATTGATCTATGACTTGCGCCTGGACGTGCCCAAGGAAGCCAAATCCTTGAGTTTGTTTCATGTCGACGAGCGATTGGAAGGCGATCAACTGGTGGCCCGCCTCGATCGCAAACGCCCCGATCTGTATTTAATGCCACTGCAGGACGGCCAACCGATGGCTGAACTCTATACCTTGAAAAAGGATCAGCTGTACCCGGCGAGTACTCGCGGGTTGTACCTGGCAGAGAGTTTTGCCCAGCAGGAAGGCTGGCTGGTGCGGGACGAGCGGATTCGCTGGAAGGATTGGGTGCGGCAACAGGGCTTGAGCCCACCGGGAAAGGATTCCGGATTAGCCCGGTTGCGTGGGAAGGCGAAGCAACTGCTGAAGAAGATCGTGCCGCGTAAAAAAGTCAGCTCTTGAAAGCAAAAAATCGCAGCCTTCGGCAGGCTGCGATTTTTTAAACGTCACTCGGATTTGCGGATCTTCTCGACAATCGCTGTGGTCGAGCTGTTTTCCACCAGCCCCAGCACTTTCACCGTTCCGCCGTAAGCGGTTACAATGTCCGCGCCGACCACTTGCTCGATCCCGTAGTCCCCCCCCTTGACCAGCACATCCGGCTTGACCTCGCGCAGCAGGTTTTCCGGGGTGGCTTCAGCGAAACTGATCACCCAATCCACGGCACCCAGACCGGCCAGTACGGCCATGCGACGGTCGACGCTGTTGATCGGACGACCCGGGCCTTTCAGTCGGCTGACCGACGCATCGTCGTTGACCGCAACGATCAAGCGATCGCCCTGAGCCCGCGCCTGCTCGAGGTAGGTCACGTGGCCGGCGTGCAAAATGTCGAAGCAGCCGTTGGTGAAGACGATCTTCTCTTTATGCGCACGCGCATCATCGACCGCCAGCAACAGCTGCTCAAGGCCGAGCACACCGCGCTCCGAACCTTCCTCACGCTGGATAGCGCGACGCAGTTCCGGCGCGCTGATGGCCGCGGTACCGAGCTTGCCGACCACAATGCCCGCGGCCAGGTTGGCCAGGGCCACCGCGTGGGGCAGTTCTTCGCCAGCGGCAATAGCGGCCGCCAGGGTGGAAATGACCGTGTCGCCGGCACCGGTCACATCGAACACTTCACGGGCACGGGCCGGCAGGTGCAGTGCCGGATGGTCCGGACGCAGCAGAGTCATGCCGTGTTCGCCGCGGGTCACCAGCAATGCGCCGAGGTCGAGGTCGTGCATCAGCTGCGCGCCCTTGCTCACCAGCTCATGCTCATCGGCGCAGCCGCCGACGATGGTTTCGAACTCACTGAGATTCGGCGTGATCACGCTCGCCCCACGGTAGATCGAGAAATCCTTGCCCTTAGGGTCGGCCAGCACCGGAATGCCACGGGCACGGGCCGCCTGGATCAGCGCCTGATGGTTTTTCAGCGCGCCTTTGCCGTAGTCGGACAGCACCAGCACCTTGATGCCTTCGAGCAATTCGTCGACTTGCTCACCCAGCGCCAGGGCGTCGGTGGCGAAGGGTTCTTCGAAGTCAATACGCAGCAGTTGCTGGTGACGGCTCATGACCCGCAGCTTGACGATGGTCGGCTGGTGCGCGATGCGCTGGAACAACGCCCGTACGCCAGCGCCTTTGAGGCTATTGGCCAAGCTGTCGGCAGCTTCATCGTCGCCGGTCACGCCGACCAGCGAGGCCGGTGCGCCGAGGGCGGCAATGTTCAACGCAACGTTGGCGGCACCGCCGGGGCGGTCCTCGATTTGCTCGACCTTGACTACCGGTACCGGCGCCTCAGGGGAAATCCGTGAGGTACCACCATGCCAGTAACGGTCGAGCATGACATCGCCGACCACCAAGACAGGGGCTTGATCGAATCGCGGCATGGACAACTTCATGGAGCAACCCACATACAGAATGAACAGGGGCGCGATATTAACACAGGGTTGGCGCGGGCTCGTGCGACGGCTGCAATGGGATGATTCAGCAGGGTTTTCTGCTCATTTATTGATCAGAAAATCCGACAATCGACGACAAGCGTCCGTCAATTCCAGCGCCTAGGTGTCAATTTCACATTCAGCAGTAAGCAGTCAGCGAGAGAGGATGAGTTAAGCTCACCCTCTCGTCGGGTCAGGCGATTCCGGCGGTGACCGGTTCGTCCAGGCCCATCGCATGCAGACGCGAGTAGTAGCCATTTTGCGCGAGCAATTGAGCATGGGTGCCGCGCTCGACGATTTCACCATGGTCCATGACCAGGATCAGGTCGGCCTTCTCGATGGTCGACAACCGGTGAGCAATCACCAGCGTGGTGCGACCTTTCATGACTTGATCCAGTGCAGCCTGAATATGCCGCTCGGACTCGGTATCGAGCGCCGACGTTGCCTCGTCGAGAATCAGCAACGGTGCGTTCTTCAACAAGGCCCGGGCAATCGCCAGGCGCTGACGCTGGCCGCCGGACAGCAACACGCCATTTTCCCCGACCTGGGTGTCCAGGCCCTGCGGCATCTCCGAGATGAAGTCCATCGCGTAAGCATCCGTGGCGGCCTTTTCGATGTCGGCACGTGGTGCGCCGGCGAGGTCACCGTAAGCGATGTTGTTGGCGATGGTGTCGTTGAACAGCGTCACATGCTGTGTCACCTGCGCCACGTGCCGACGCAGATTGCGCAGACGATAATCTTCGATTTCCACGTCATCGAGCATGATTTCGCCGGTTTCGTGGTGATAGAAACGCGGAATCAGACTGGCCAGGGTCGACTTGCCGCTACCCGAACGACCGACCAGGGCGATCATTTGCCCCGGTGCCGCCGTGAAGCTGATGTTCTTCAGCACCTCACGCTCGGTCCCCGGATAGGTGAAGCTCAGGTTGCGCACGTCCAGGTGGCCGGTGACGCGATCGCGCTCGACGGTACCCTTGTCAATCTCTGGCTCGACGTCCAGTTGCTCGAAAATGCTCTCGGCACCGGCGACGCCCTTCTGGATCGTGGAGCTGACTTCCGACAACTGTCGAATCGGCTTGGGCAACAGGCCCGCCGCGGTGATGTAGGCCACCAGGTCACCGGCGGTGGCATCACCGCGCAGGAGCAGCACCAGGAACATCAACACCGCCATGGCGGTGTAGATCACCAATTGCAACATGGGCGTGTAGACCGCACCGGTCTTGGTCATGCGCAATTGCTTGTCGGTGTTGCCCTGACTGGCTTCGGTGAAACGACGCTCTTCATAGCTCTCGCCGCCGAAGCTGCGCACCACGCGATAACCCTGGATGGTCTCGGAGGCCACGTGAGTCACATCGCCCATCGCCACCTGGATTTTCTTGCTCTGCTTGCGGAATTTTTTGCTGGTGCTGCTCACCATGATCGCGATGATTGGCAGGATCGCCAGCATCACCAGGGTCAGCTTCCAGTTCATCCACAACAGATAAGCGAACAGGAACACCACGGTCAGGCCTTCACGAATGACCACTTTGATGGCGTCCGTGGCCGCACCGGTGACCATGGTCACGTTGAAGGTGATGCGCGAAATCAGGTGCCCGGAGTTATGGGTGTCAAAATAACGGTTGGGCAATACCAGCAACTTGTTGAACAGTTCGACACGCAAGTCGTGGACCAGCCCCAACGAAACCTTCGCCAGGTAGTAGTTACCCAGGAAAGACCCCAGGCCTTGCCAGGCGGCGATCAGGATGATCAGCAGCGGCACAGCCATCAGCAACTGCAGGTCTTGCAGATACGGAACTGTAGGGAAGAGCACCGCTTCAGGGTTGCTCAGGCCATCAACGAAATATTTGAGAATCCCGGCGAGCATGGGCTGCGTCGAGGCAAAAATCACAAAGCCGACAATACTGATGGCAAACATGCCCCAGTACGGACGCACATACGACAGCAGGCGCAGGTAAATCTTCAAGCTCGACGGCGCAGGCGAATCAGGGCTGGTCATGAGAACCCGTTGTATGAGAAAAGAGCCCGCGAGTGTAACACAGGCCATTTTAGTCGCTGACCTGCGGTAACATGGCCGGCTATCCATGCCTCACGGCGCCCAACCCGGAGTATTGATGCAAGCGCTTGATCACACCCGATATCTCGCCCTGCGCGAGGGAGCACAAGTCCTTGAAGCGGATGGTTCGGGGGACAAGGTTCTGCGGTTGACGGACGGTTCAATACTCAAACTGTTTCGCCGCAAGCGCCTGCTGACATCGGCCGCATGGTATCCGTACGCCAAACGCTTTGCCGACAACTGCGATGCGTTGCGTGAACGGCACATCCCCTGCCCGTCGATTCGTCAGGTTTACCGCATCCCGAGTATCGAGCGTGATGCCGTGCACTACGATCCACTACCGGGCCAGACCCTGCGCCAGCTACTGGATACCCAGGGCGATGCCGATCCGTTGCGCGGTCAATTGGGGGTCTTCATGGCCACTTTGCATGAGCGGGGGATTTACTTCCGCTCGGCGCACCTGGGCAACATCGTGCTCACACCCGAGCATCAGTTGGGCCTGATCGACATTGCCGACATGCGGGTGTATCGCCGTCCGTTGCGCAAGACCCTGCGGCTGCGCAATTTCAAGCATATGGTGCGTTACCCGCAAGACCGGCAATGGTTGCTTGACGGTCGCGGCGAAGTCTTCATGCACCATTATGGCCAGACCCAGAGCATCTGCTCCCCGGAGGAGCTGAGCGTCGCCCTGCAAAAATGATCTGAGCGCCTTAGCCTCCAGGAGGAGACGAAGGCCAGGCATTACGCCAGCGCGGGTTGCCGCGCCTTCAGCACACGAGAGAGGATCATCGCAGCGGGCAGCAGCACCAGAGGCCACAACTCGTCAGGGTTACCGATCAGCAAACTGCCATCGAAGTTCAGCATCACCAGTGCACACGCCAGGTACATACCCCACACGTCGCGCAGACGCCAAGCCTGCCAAAGGGATACTGCCATCAGCGCAACGAACAACATCAGCGAAACCCCGCCGCTGTACAGCCCCAGCGCTACGAAAATGTTGTGCGGATGCTGAATCGGCATCCAGCCATCGAGTACCTGGGGGGTGTGGAAGCCGATGCCGCAGCCCAGTACCCAGCCGCAGTTGCGCCACTCGCCGACCATGATCTGAAAGATTTCGATGCGGTACGAATCGCCTCGATTCCAGAGGGACTGGTACCAGGCTTCGTTGTGCACCACCAAGAACAGCAGGCCTAAAACAACCGCGCCGATTGCCACCGCACTGCCAACCAGCCGCGGCTTGTGGTAAATGCCGTAAAGCAACCAGACGCCGAACAGGAACACAGCCCCCACAAACGCAGTGCGCGTCTGCATGACGAAGGCTACCGCAAACACCGACAAGACGATGGCCAGGCCACCTTCGATATACTTTCGTTCCTTGAACCAGATAGGCAGCGCCAGCGCCAACGCACAGAACAGCCAAATGCTGGCGTAGATGACGTTCTCCAAGCGTGCCGGAAGCAGCGCCACCCGGCCGCCAACGGCGAATTCACCGGTTGCCCAACCGTAGAGCGCGCTGCTGAATATGTACAACGTCAGGATCCAGAACTGAGCGCGAATAAACGCTGAGCTGCGGAAAAATTTCGGATCGGTGAGGGCGCCGACCACCATGACGAACATCAGTACATAGAAGACGTGTTTGTAGAACTGCATCTGCCCTGCAATCGTCGCAGGCACCAGAAACCACAGAATGAACGCCAGCCAACCCCACGCCAGCGGCTCCTTGAGCAAGCCAGCACCGCGCTCCTTGATCAGGAACACCAGGCCCGGCAATACCATAAGGACGTAGAACAGGTTGTTGGTCCACTTCGACGACCAGCCCACCACAAAGCTCAAAAGAAACAGGCAGAGCGCCGCTCCGAAATAAGAGGCCATGGTGATCTTTCCTGGCTTCATGCCGCTAAATTCCATGCAGCACCCAACCTATTGCAAGACCCAAAATAAGAGCTGCGATCAGCTTCAGCCGATCGATACGTTTACGCCGTAATTTGCTCACTCGCTCCTTCGGAACCACCACATGCTCTCCGAAGCCGGTGTGCAATACCGCGTCGTTTTCCAGAATCAACGCATAGCGGTTTTCGCCAGCATACAGACGCGACAGGTCTTTCTCCCCGGAAAATGCGGAATACGGCGCATGCGTCAGGTAATCCGCACGACGGCGCAGCCCTGGATTAAAGGAAAAACCTTGCCACTCGGCCTTTTGCGAGCCCAGTACGTAGAAAGGAATGCCACGGCTGACTTTGCGCTCGTTCAGGAACACGTAAGGGCTGTGAACCATCAGGTCATGATTGAAGCTGCGCAACCACACTTGCAGCGCCTGTGGATCTTCCTCCAGCAGGCATTGGGATTCTTCGATAAACCCTTCACGGTAGAAGTCCCAGTCGTCTTCGCAGTGGAAAATCCACGACGTCTGCACCTGGGCATAGGCGGCATCGATGGACCGCAACTGACCCAGGCGTGGGTTGTTGATGAAGAACTGGGTATGTGCCCTCCAGTGCTCCGGAATACAGGCCTCTACGGCGCTGTCGCCGGAGTCCTCGGTGATGAACACTTTACGGATGGGAGCCGTGTTGAACCGGTCAAACGTCTCGAGGGTTCGCTTCAACAGATCGAAGCGACCGCAACTAGTAATTACTACCGAAATGTCGCTAGTCTCGCTGAACAGCATTTGTTTACACCGCACCATTGGTTGTTTAATCGCCCGGCTTTACAGCCCCAGCGACAAGCGTAATTTTTCTTTCCAGCCCAGCGGGACATGCTCGCGCAGCGGCGCACGCAGGGCGTCGACAATCGAATGCCCTACAGCCCGGAACGTGTAACGCTGCTCTACCAGAGCCTGTCCGGCCAATGAAATGGCCTCGGTCAGCTGTGGGGACTCGCGTAACACCGCCAGTTTTTCCCTGAGTTCGTCGCGGGTTCGATAGAGCACGATGTTGTGCAGATCGACAAACCCCAGCGCGCGATTCTCTGCTTCCCCTTGATCGTAAGCAAACAGCACACAACCACAGGCCATGGCTTCGAAATTCTTGATCATGTATTCGCCCATGCCAACGTCGGCACTCACGAAGTAACGGATCCGGCTCAACGTCTCGCAGTATTCTTCACCCGACTTGGTGCGCGTGATCAGCAGGTTCTCCACTTCGGCCACGGACTCGAGCATGGCCTTGCGTCCGGCATACGCCACGCTGTTGAGACTGCCGACGAAACCCAGCTCGATATCACGTTCACGCTGGCAGTTTTGCAACAGCGCCTGATCGTAGCCCTTGGGCACGAAATGCGCGTCAAACCCTTCATCACGCAAGCGCTGGCTGACCATGAAACCCGAGCTGATCACCCGCACCCAAGGCAGCTTGCGGTAATGGTCGCTGAACTTGCCCGTGTACTTGCACGGGATGTAATTCTGGTACGCATCGTGCTCCAGAATAACCAGATTGGGCAGGGTTTGTATGAACCTCACCTGTCTGATTTCTTTTTTGAAGCGCAGGAAGAAAACAATCCTGTCATAGCGGCTCACATCGACATGCTTGCGAAAGTAGCCCTGCAAGTCGTCCTGCTCCGCGCTGGTCAGCTCGCGCTTGTCGCAGTCGCAGTGCTCGGCGATACCGTCATACAGTCGATCGAGGATCGCTCGCTGCTCTTTCTGCACCAGAAACAGAACTTTCAATTGGTCTCTCTCTTTCCAGACAGCTCTTGGACCCAGAATAATTCGTGGCGTCGCACCGCTTTACGGAAGAACTCGTTTTCGCCGAAAGCCGGCCAGTGTCGGGCCGCCAGACAACGTTGTATCGCCCGGCGAAGTAGACGCTTGAGGGGAAGTCGGGGCTGAAGGTCGTGCATCATGCCCAACGACATAGCCTTGTGCCACTGTTTTTCGGACGACAGGCAGAGTGCCCAAGGCCGCAACGGTTCATGACTATTGATCTGTGGCGGCAGTGTCACGCCAGTACTGGCATCACCCATTGGCCAGCGATCGTTGTCATGCAAATGATTGGCGTAATGCAACAAGGTTTCGGGCTGCCAGGCTGTCCCGCTCAGTGCCTGCATCACCGCCTGCTGTGAGCATAGATGGTCTGGGTGCGGGTCGAAACGCGGATGCGGCAAGACAATGACCTGGGGCTGGATGCGCTCGATCAACTCGCTCAGGTCGGCCAGAAGATTGTTCCAGGACGGTATGCCATCGACGTCACTGCCCAGGGCAAACGGATTGAACCGTCGAAAATACCGAGTATCGCCAAGTTGTGCCTCACGGGACACCACGGCCTCGGTCGGCGCGCTTTGCATGGCGGGCAATTGCAGGCAGAAATACCCCAACTGAATGCAGCGTTCCTGAGGTACGCCGCCCCACAACGGCACGCTGAGACTGTCCCAGGCTCGAAGCGAGCCTTTCAGCCGTGACGCTTCGACGCCGTTGAGCCCCATCTGCTGATAGTGCTCGGCCTCGATTTCACCGGCGGTCATGGTCACGATCCAGCTTTGATTGGCGCTGCTGTACAACCCGAATGCGGCCAGCTCGGCATCGTCGGCATGGGGCGCGATCACCATCACCCGCTGACGGCTGTAATCCGCATGCTCGAACGCCCAGAGCACCGGTTCACCGAGCAATCGGCAGAAACGCCCGCGCAGACGTAACTCACCTTGCGACAGAACGTGCGCCTGACCACTGAGGTTGAGGTAACGCAGGCCGTTCACACCACGCTCAAAGGTTTGTCGGTCCGGGTTATCCCCCCCCGACAACTCGACCACTGGATCGATAAAGCGTCCCAGCCAGGTGCTTTTTATCCGCAGCGCCAAAACCAGAGTGGCGTCGTCGACCAGCATGACGCCGTCGTCCAGGCGCAAACGCTCACCATCAAGGTGGACCTTGGGTTGTTGGGTGTACGGTGGAAAGCTGTACTGGTAATCGTCTTTGGGCGAATAAAACAAATGGTCGGCGAACCATGCCTCGTGGGCAATCCAGCCCAGAACCGCGAGCACCAATGGCAGCCACCAGGTCACCAGTACGCCGATGGCAATCAATAGCGCCAACGCGATGAGCAGACCGATGCGCTTGATGCGCCGATGACGCTTGAGCAATTGCTGTTTGCGGTTCATGGGCTGGCTCATACGGTGAACACCGGCACAGGATTGCACCAACGATCCTTGTATTCACGGTCAGCGCGACCGAAAGAAAAGCGCAAGGGTTTGCCCAACGCCCGGGCATGCTCCCAAGCGCTTTGCGTATTGAGAAAACTCAGCACGCTGCCGGGACTGAATTCGCGGGTTTCGGGATCGACGCCGCCATTGATGTACTCGACGCTGATCCACTGTGGTGTCTCGACACGGTAGACCAGTTGAATCGCTATCGGCGCACCGTTGAGAAAAATCACCGAGCCGATCAGCAAGTCACGCAGCAATTCGATGACCTCAGCCATGCGCTCGGCCCCCGTCGCCGAGAAGCCCCAGCGGCGCTGGAACAGGTCGCAATAGATCGCTGCCAGTTCACTGCTGGAAAATTCGGCGACCGGCCGAACCACTCCGCCCGCCTCTTCCAGCAATCGCAATTCACGGCGCTGGTTGTAGCGAAACTTCTTCGACAGTTCTTCGGGAGTGCGGGCCATCGCCAGTTGCTCGGCCTGCAATTTGATGCCGGTGAAGCGGCCTTCATTCAGCACCGACAAGTAGCGTGCGCGATGACGCAGCGGCGCTTGTGCATCGGCAGCGGCCGGCAGGATGAACTCGGCATTACCGAGGTCGAACAGGCCTTTTTTACCACAGCGCTTGAGTACATCCTTGGACAAGGCAAGGTCGCGCCCCCAGGTCGGGATTGCAGCTTTGACTTCACCGTTTTGCTCCCAGGCCAGGTAGCGCACAGGGATGTCGGCCAACTGCGCCAGCCGGTCGACCACCATGGGATGAGTGGCGACGCTGCCGCCATAACGTTGCCAGGCCTCGGCATATGCCGAGGCGTCGACTACCGCCCAGCCACGTTCGCGCCAGCCTTGAAATCGGTTGAGCATCAGCCCCTCGGTGCCAGTTCGGTAACGTGCGGCAAACGCCAGAAAGCATCGCGCACCGTGCGGTCGGAGAAGCGCTCACGCAAGCGATCAAGCATCAGCTCGACACACTGGTGACGTTGCTGCTCGTCCATCGCGGCCAGATGTTGCAGCCCTTGAGCCAAGTGCTCGGCATCGCCCAGCGGGAACAGAATACCGACGCCCTCAACCACTTCCTTCGCCCCACCGCACGCCGTGGCGAGCAACGGCACGCCGGCAGCCATGGCTTCCAGCAGCACCATGCCGAACGGTTCATGATCGGAGCTCAACGCAAACACATCGAAGGCACGGAAATAACGCCGAGCCTCAGGTACCTGGCCGAGGAACAGCACGCGGTCGCCGATACCCAGCTCACGGGCCAGGGCCTTGAGGTCCTGCTCCAGTCGACCGGCACCGAGAATCACCAGTTGACTGTTGGCAGGCAAACCCGGCAACGCCGCAGCAAAACCGTGCAGCAGCGTGGCCTGATCCTTGTCCGGATGCAGCCGTCCGACGTTGCCAACAACCCAGGCATCCATCGCCAGGCCCAGGGTTTCCCGAGCTTCGCGAACTGACACCTGGCTGTCCTGCAAGGTTTGCACATCAATCCGGTTATAGAGTGTTTGAATCCGCGCCGCCGGCCACTTCGGCAGGCAATGACGCATGTCGTCGCGCACCGCATCGGAAACCCCGAGCAGGCTCAGGCGTTTGCGGAAAATATTCGCGAAGAGTTTGCGGGTGCCGCGCTTGTAATCGTCAAACGCGTGATGCACGCCAATCACCGGCAACGAGGTACCGAGCAAGGCGATATAGATAGGTTTGAATCGGTGAGCGATGCAAAGACTGAAATTGCGCGAGGCGGCGATCTTGCGCAGATCGCCGATGGCGCCCAGCTTCAGGCCACGAATGGCCTTGGAGCTGTATTCCATGAACAGCACTTCATCGGAAGCGCAGCTCGCGGCGACCTCACTGTCTGCGGCCCCGGTCAGAAACACCGTGGTCACACGATAACCGGTCCCCGCGAACAGGCTGGCGTACTGCCGGGCGCAGTCCAGAAACGGCCCGTCATAGCCGTGACAGAACTGCAGCACATGGCGTTCAGCCGAGCGTGTCATATGCGTCCGCGCCCTCTTTGACCACCAGGATGTCTTCCATGATCAGATACTGTAGATCGGAACCGAAGAACATGTTCAGGGCATCCGTCGGCGAGCAGATCATCGGTTCGCCACGACGGTTGAGCGAGGTGTTCAGCGACACGCCGTTACCGGTCAGCACTTCCAGCGCCTTCATCATGTCGTAGTAGCGCGGGTTGTATTCGCGCTTGAGCACCTGGGCCCGCGACGTGCCGTCTTCGTGGACGACTTCCGGCACGCGGGTCTTCCACTCTTCAGCCACTTCAAAGGTGAAGGTCATGAACGGCGCCGGATGATCAATCTTGATCATCTGCGGTGCAACGGTGTCGAGCATCGACGGGCAGAAAGGCCTCCAGCGCTCGCGGAACTTGATCTGATGGTTGATCCGGTCAGCCACGCCGGTGGCGCTCGGGCAACCGATGATCGAACGACCACCCAAGGCGCGCGGACCGAACTCCATGCGACCCTGGAACCAGGCCACCGGGTTGCCGTCGACCATGATTTTGGCAATGTTTTCCGGCATGTTCTCGAGCTTGCGCCATACAGGCTTGCTCGGGTGACGGGCACACGCAGCGAGCACGTCTTCGTTGGTGTAGGACGGGCCGAGGTAGACGTGTTCCATCTTCTCGACGGGTACACCACGGGCGTGGGACACGTAAGCCGCAGCACCGACCGCAGTACCGGC
Organism: Pseudomonas sp. MDT1-16; assembly: GCF_054898115.1. Classification (NCBI taxonomy): domain Bacteria; kingdom Pseudomonadati; phylum Pseudomonadota; class Gammaproteobacteria; order Pseudomonadales; family Pseudomonadaceae; genus Pseudomonas; species Pseudomonas sp. MDT1-16. The sequence goes on along the minus strand of NZ_CM142717.1, from coordinate 750,445 downwards.
ATCGCCGGACGCCGGCTGCACGAACAACTCTTTGACGTCGTCGCGGGCGATGATTTTCTGGTTCAGTTTGACGTTCAACGCACAGCCACCGGCGAAGGCCAGTTTGCCGGTTTCCTTGAGTACGTCGCCCAGATAGTGGTCGATCATCTGCAGCGAGATCTTTTCGAACAACGCTTGGATGCTCGCGGCGTAGTGGATGTACGGCTCGTCGGCGATGTCGCCTTCGCGCTTCGGACCCAGCCACTCGATCAGCTTCGGCGAGAAATAGAAGCCTTTGCCTTTCTCTTTATAACGACGCAAGCCGATGACGTTGGCGTAGTCGGTGTTGATCACCAGCTCGCCGTTCTCGAACGAAGCCAGACGCGAGAAATCGTATTTGCTGGCATCACCATACGGCGCCATGCCCATGACCTTGAACTCACCGTCGAGCATCTCAAAACCGAGGAACTCGGTGATCGCGCCGTACAGGCCGCCGAGGGAATCCGGATCGAAAAATTCCTTGATCTTGTGGATCTTGCCGTTTTCGCCGTAACCGAAAAAGGTCGTGGCGTACTCACCCTTGCCGTCGATCCCGAGGATCGCGGTTTTCTCTTTGAAACCGGAGCAGTGATAAGCGCTGGAGGCGTGAGCCAGGTGATGCTCGACCGGTTCGATCTTGATTTTTTTCGGATCGAAACCCAATTGCTCGAGGCACCAGACAATCTTGTTGCGATAGCGCTTGTAGCGACGGTTACCCATCAGGATCGCGTCAAGCGCGCGGTCCGGGGCGTACCAGTAACGCTTGGCGTAATGCCAGCGAGCCTTGCCGAACAGGCTGATTGGTGCGAATGGAATCGCTACCACATCAACGTCGGACGGCTTGATGCCAGCCTGCTCGAGGCAGAACTTCGCCGACTCGTAAGGCATGCGGTTCTTTGCATGTTTATCGCGCACAAAGCGCTCTTCCTCAGCCGCCGCGACCAGCTTGCCGTCGATGTACAAAGCTGCGGAAGGATCATGGCTAAGGGCGCCGGACAGGCCAAGAATCGTCAATGCCACAGGGGTCTAGCCTCTTCAGTCTGCATGCAGGCGCAAGGCGCCTCAAAGATTAATGTGCCCTCGCAAAGGGCGAGTGGCAGCTAAAGGGCGGGATTATAGCGTAAACATGGCGGGAATGACCCAGCGCATATTGCCCCTGTAAAGATGATCCGGACGAAAGCAGGCGGGATTGCTCATCCGCGGCCTGACCTCCAGTAAATACTGATATTGCCGTCGGTTGTCTGCCGGTAAATCGTGTAGGGCAATGCAACGGTGTCCAGAACACCAGACAACGTCAGATCCAGCAGAACGAACGGCACAAGAAAACCCGTGGGGTCCGGCGGCGCATTCAGCACACAGAAATCGTAAGCCAGACCGCTGTAAATACGGGGAATGGATTGACAATAAGTCTTTTGCTTCCTGAGGCCGCGGGTAGCCTCGGCATCATCCTGCAGCACCGTAACAGCGGTCCCACAGCCCGATAACGCCAATGAGAAAGTGCCCAGCAACACCGCCATCTTTATCGTCAAAATCTGCCCTCCGTGAACGTCAGGCAAACTAGCATCGCGGCTATTCAGGGCACAGTTCATGGGCTCTGTAGATCATGTAGGACGATTCATAAAAACCTGTCCCTTAATCTCGAGTGGCTGGTCTGGCCCCTTCACGCCCTGAGCCTTTCCGTCAACACGGTGGTTCTGTGGGAGCGTGCTGCTCGCGAAGGGATTCAAGCAACGCTGGAGATATCCTTGGGAAGACGCTGATCAATGACCTGATAAAGCGCGCTACTCTCCGGCCAGTTACGCATGAACCGCGCCCGATCCCGCGCATACGCCGGGGCAAAGCTACTGAGCGAGCCGTGTTGACACATCGAATCCAAATCAATCAGCGCCCAGCGATCTTGCTGCCAGAACAGGTTATGCCCTTTGAAATCCCCATGACTGATCCGCTCAAGAATCAGCTCGGCAAACAAATGATCCAGCGCCAGCAACTCGGCTTCCGGCGCCTCACCGCCTTCAACATAAGGTGCAAAGCGCTCGATGATATCCGGCCCCGGTAAATACTCGGTCACCAGATAAGCTCGACTGCGCAACCAGAGGAAACGCTTCTCCAGCAACGCCAACGGCTTGGGCGTGGCGATGCCGAGAAACGCCAGGCGATTGCCTTCGCGCCAGGAATGCCAGGCACGACTCGGGCGCCAGAAGCGTTTGAGCCAATGGGCAAAACCTTTGATGTTGTAGCGTTTGATCACCAGCGTACGACCGGCCACCTCGACCTTGCCGACGCTCGCCGCGCCGCCGGTCTTGTACAGATGGCCCTGATCGAGCAACGCATCGGCCTGCTCCAGCACCGGCAGCATCGCCGCTTCTTCTTCGCGGCGAATCGCCCGTAACCCGAACGCTCCGCGCTGGACACTGAACAGCGTGCATTCGCGGCCGACCTTGATCAGGAAGTCTTTGAGGCGCCAGCTGCGGACCTTGCTGATCTGCTTCTGCAGCGCTTCCATGGGCAGTGCATGCTCGCCGTTGCTCAGCAGGTAATACACCAGCAGCTCTTCGGTGTAGGGTTCCAGCGTCTTGGGCAACTGGGCGAAAAACACCCCGAGATTCTCCAGGACTTTCTGTCGAGACAGCGGCTGGCCAGGCGTTTCCGCACAAATCCCGGCACCATCGATCAAATACAGCCGGCCGCCCTGGCGCAGCAGGTTGTCCAGGTGCAAGTCTTCCTGCCACAGGCCCTTGCGGTGCAATTGACCAATCGCACCCAGCGCATCGGCCAATACCGCCGATTGCTCATCCGCCAGCATCGGCAAGTGTTCGACCTGCTTCCAGGCATCCCCAAGGCTTTCGGCGCCTTCAAGGAAATCGAACAGCAGCCAACCGCCCTCGCCGTCCTTCAGGCCATCAGCCAGCAGCAACGGCGTGGTCAACCCCTGAGCCGCCAGCAACCGCACGCCGTCCAGTTCACGCTGGAAATGCCGCGCCGCTTTGCTGCCGACCAACAACTTGGCCAGCACCGGCCGACCACGCCAGACGCCGGCACCGACATAACGCTGCCCCGGCAACACCCGCAACAGACTCAGCAATTGCAACTCGGCAGGGCCGGCGGCATCGGCCAGTGAAATGTTCAGCGGCAGGCCGGGGCTGCGGCCAGCGTTTTTCAGCTCGGACAAACGCATCAGCGCGCCTCCTTGTGAGTGCGCCGCGCGGTCAGTCGCGCCAGCCAGCTGTCGATCAACGAGCTGTCCTGGGATTGATCCAGATAGGCAGCCAGCAGCTCGCGCAACTGCGTTTCGTTCCACTGAGGTGCCCGGCGCAGCAACGGCTCCAGATCTTTCGCCCGGTCACGCAGACCAAACAGCAACGGCCGGGTCTTTTCCAGGTCGATCAGCTGGGCCAGGTAACCGTCGCCGGTGGCCTGGAGAAAAATGTGTTTGGGGTAGAAGCAACCGTGAACCTGACGCGCGCCGTGCAGGCGCCGAGCCAGTTGACCACAGGCCTTCATAATCGCCGAATGCTGCGCCGAACTCAGGTCCGACCAGCGCTGCAACAGCGAATCCAGGTCATCCCAACCGTCCAGGGCACGGGTCAGCAGAATCGCCCGGACTTCGCCGTTGACCTTGCGCTCACCGAAGAATGCCGCCTTCAGCGCTGGAATACCGAACTTTTCATATCGACTGATATTGCGAAACTCACGGGCAAAGCTCGGCTCGCCAAAGGGCGCATGCAAGGTGCGCATCTGGTAGTTGCTCTGCCGTTTGAGGTAGTAGCCATGACCCTCCAGATCCAGCCGAAACACGCTGCTCCAGCCACCGCGTGCGGTGTTGGGCTCGTCCACAGCGTCGAGCTGCTTGGCCCAGAGTGCGTCGAAGGTGCCGAGGCCGTGACGCTCAAGCAGCGCACGGTCTTCAGCGGCCAGAAAATCAGTCATTCGCGCCCCTCGAAAAATCTCACCACGTGCCGGATCCTTTTTTTGTCGGCGGCATTCAGCCGATCACGCTGGCGGTATTGCAGGTAAAAGCGCAGGCGCTGGGTGGCCGACAAGTGATACTTGGCGACCTTGTCCAGACACGCCAAGTCCTTGGTGATCCGGTACTTGAGCCAAAAGCCACGCCAGAAATCACCATTGGGGCAATCGATCAAAAACAGCCGGGGCTCATCGTCGATCAGCAGGTTGCGCCACTTCAAATCGTTATGGGTGAAACGATGGTCGTGCATGGTCCGGGTATAACCCGCCAGCTGCCGGCTGACGTTGTCGACCCAGGCGCGGTCCGCCAGCTTTGGATCATGCCGCTCGGCCAGGGCCGACAAGTCTTCGGTATGCGGCAGCTCACGGGTAATCATCGCCCCACGATCGTACGCCGCACCACGACGTTCCAGGCCCCAGGCCACCACTTCGGCAGTGGGAATCCCCCACTTGGCGAAGCGCTTGAGATTCTGCCACTCGGCTTTCACCCGGGGTTTGCCCAAGTAACGGCGCAGACCTTTGCCGGCACCCACGTAGCGTTTGACGTAATAGTTGACGCCATTGCGCTGGACGCGAATGACCTCGGATAACAGGTCGCGGGTCAGGCGCTCGCCCTGAAGCGCGAACACAGCCTCAAGACTGCCGAAATCTTCTGCCAGATCGCTGTACGCAGGTTCCAGTTTCCAACCCGCCATCAGAGCGCATCCCCATATCGCTGTTTACGGTCGTAGAGCTTGTTGGCCTTGCCTTCCAGCCAGGCGAGCAACCCGGCTTCTTCGCCCAGTATCTGGCGCAGGGGCTGCTGGAAATAACCTTTGAGGAAACGCAATTTGTCACGCCGGGTCAAGCCAATGTCCAGGGCCGAAAAGTACAGCGCCGCCAGGTCCTTGTTGCGCCAGCGCTGAGTGACCGAAGGGCGGGTCTGGGCGCGGTGCAGGTCGATCACCGAAAGCTTGAAATCGTCGACCGTCACCGGTTTGTCGGTGTGCAGCAGAAAGTGGCAGATGTAGCAGTCGCGATGGTTGACTCCGGCGCGGTGCATCATGCCGGTCATGCGCGCGACCTCGGCAATCAGCGCACGCTTGAGTTTCGGCTCGGGCGGCTGCTTGACCCAGTCGATGCTGAAGTCTTCGAGGCTGACCGTGGGCGCCAGCTCTTCGGTGACGATGAACGAATGCTGGTCTGCCGGGTTACTGCCCTTCTCGCCGTAAGCCACGGCGGTCATGGTCGGCACACCGACTTCTTGCAGGCGCGCAATGGCCTTCCATTCCTGGCCGGCACCGAGCACCGGCAGCTTGGCCGTGAGCAGGTTCTTGAAGATTTCACCCCAGCCAATGCCACGGTGGATCTTCACGAAAAAGCCGTTGCCATTGACTTCGGTACGCAGGGTCCGGCGCGCTTCAAGTTCGCGGTACACCTCGCCCTGGAGACCCTCGACTTCGGCGAACGGGTCGCGTCCGGCCCAGAGGCTCTTGAACGGTTCAGCCAGCATCAACTTCATTAAGCGTGCTCCGCCAGAATCACATCGGCCGCGTGCTGCGGCATGCTATAGAGGTCGGCCGTCTCGGCGAAGGCCAGACCGTTGCGGCTCCAGGCCGCCCGTGCTTGAGCGTCGTTCAACATGCCGGTCAGGTACTGAGTCAGCTGCGCCTGATCGAAAGGTTCGTCCAGCACCAGACCAACGTCGGCCTCGGCGATGTAATGGGCGTAACCACAGACCGCGCTCACCAGCACCGGCAGGCCGGCCACCAGGGCTTCGAGCAACACGGTCCCGGTGTTTTCGTTGTACGCCGGGTGGATCAACAGATCGGCGCCGAGCAGAAAACGCGGGATGTCACTGCGCCCCTTGAGGAACGTCACGTTATCGCCGAGCCCCAATGTAGCGCTCTGCATCTGGAATAATTTGGGGTCGTCCTGGCCAATTACAAACAGCCGGGTGCGTTTCTTCAGATCGGCGGGCAATGCGGCCAGCGCCTTGAGGCTGCGATCCACGCCTTTGGTCTTGAACCCGGAGCCAATTTGCACCAGCAGCAGTTCATCGTCTTTCAGGTTGAATTCGCGACGAAACTCGGCGCGGATCTCGGCGGCATTGGCCGGCGCGCGCCGATCTTGAGAAATACCGGGCGGTAGCAAATGGAAGCGCGCAAGCGGCGTGTCGTAATGCTTGATGAACAGCGGCTGCTGGACTTCGGAAATCATCAGCACTTCGGTCTTGGCATCCTTGGCGAACACGGCGCGCTCGTATTCCGCGAAGTGCCGGTAGCGACCCCAGCGACGGTACAGCGAGTTGCGCAGGTTTTGCGCCTTGTCTTCGAAGCAACCGTCGGCGGCGTAGTAGACGTCCAGACCCGGCATCTTGTTGAAGCCGATCAAACGGTCCACCGGACGCTTGGCCAGATCAGCCTCCATCCATTCGCTGAGCTTCTCGTTGCGTCGATGATTGAAGAACGCTTTGACCGGCGCCACCAACACTTCGAAGCCGGGTGGAATGTCGCCTTCCCAGATCAGCGTGTAGACCCGAATCTGATGGCCGCGCTGCTGACATTCCAGGGCGATGCGCATGAAATCGCGCTGCAAGCCGCCAAAGGGAAAGTACTTGTACAAGACGAATGCCAGTTGCATCAGCGCAGCTCCTCAGCCAGTAACAACGTGCTCAGTCGGGTCGCGACACGCTCGGGATTCAGACGCGTGAAGCACAGGGGCCACTCACGTTTAAGGTCAAACTGACGGGCATCTTGGGCCGTCGGTTGATAGGTGCATTTCTTTTGCAGGCATGGCGCGCAAGGGAAGTCGCTGGCCATGTGAATCTGCGACTTGCCGTAGGCGCCAGTCAGGCCCGGGTTGGTCGGGCCAAACAGCGACAGCGTCGGCACGTCCAGTGCGGCGGCGAGATGACCGAGACCGGTGTCCACCGCCACGCAGGCTTGCGCGCCGGCCAGCACCTTGCCGACACCGGCCAGGTTCAGCCTGGGCAGCACTTCGACGTGTTTCATGTCTTTGGCGATGCGTTCGGCTCGGGCTTTTTCGATCGGGTTGCCCCACGCAAGCTTCACCCCGACGCCGAGATAGCCGACGCGCTCGGCCAACTCGCGCCAATAGGCTTCAGGCCAGTGTTTGGTGTCCCACGTGGTGCCGTGCAGGAACACCACGTAAGCATTCTTGCGCGGCAATTCCACCAGTCGTTCGACGTTCAGGCCGTAATCGCCCAAGCCTTTGGGCAGGTCGTACCCCAACGCCACGGCGAACAGCTGACGCACCCGCTCCACCGCGTGTTGCCCACGGGCCACGGCCAGACGCCGGGAATAAAAACGTGCGGCAATCGGCTCACGGGCCGAGTTTTTATCCAGCCCGGCCACCGGGGCTTTGGCATATCGGGTCAGCAACGCACTTTTCAGCAGGCCCTGGGCATCGATCACCAGATCGTATTGGTTGGCGCGAACGCTTTGCTTGAAGCGCTTCCACTCACCACTCTTGAGGGTCTGCCAGATGTTTTTGCGCCAGCGACGGATCGCCACGGGAATCACCTTGCCCACGGCCGGGTGCCAGGTCGGGATTTCGGCGAAGCCTTCTTCCACCACCCAGTCGAACGTGATGCCGGGGATCGCCCGCGCCGCGTCGGTCAGCGCCGGCAACGCGTGAATCACGTCGCCCAGCGAAGAAGTCTTGATCAGCAGTACCCGCAAACTATTTGACCTCGACCACAGTGCCCTGCAAACGCTGCAAGGCTTCGTTCACCGCTTGCGGCATGAGCTGGCGCAGGCAGTTGTAATGACCGAAGCGGCACGTGCGATCGAAGCACGGACTGCATTCGATGCCCAGGCGCACGATCTCGACGTGCTCGGCCAGTGGCGGTGTGAAACCCGGCGACGTCGAGCCGTAGACCGCCACCAGCGGGCGATTCAGCGCGGCGGCGACGTGCATCAGGCCGGAGTCGTTGGACACCACCGCGTCGGCGCAGGACATCAGGTCGATGGCTTCGGCCAGGGAGGTGCCGCCGCTGAGGTTCACCGACTCTTCACGCAGACCGGGAATCAGCCGCGAACGGATGTCTTCGCCGACCGCGTGATCGTTTTTCGAACCGAACAGCCAGACTTGCCAGCCTTCGCGGATCTTCGCTTCGGCCACTTTGGCGTAGTGCTCGGACGGCCAGCGTTTGGACTCGCCGAACTCGGCGCCGGGGCACAGCGCCAACACCGGGCGGTCGAGGGCCAGGCCGAACGTGGCCATTGCCGCTTCGCGAGTGACCGGGTCGATCTGCAGGCTCGGGCGTGGATAAGGTTTCGGCAGCTCCGCACCGGACTCATAGGCCAGGGCCATGAAGCGCTCGATCATTAGCGGATAACGTTCTTTATCCAGCGTGCGCACGTCATTGAGCAGGCCGTAGCGAAATTCGCCACGCCAGCCGGTGCGTTTCGGGATGCCGGCGAAGAACGGCACCAAGGCCGACTTCAGGGAATTGGGCAGCAGGATCGCCTGGTCGTACTGGCCGGCCAGGGATTTGCCGATACGCCGACGCGTCGCCAGCTCCAAAACACCGTGACCGAGCGGAAAGCTCAAGGCCTGGCGGACTTCGGGCATGCGCTCAAGAATCGGCCGGCTCCACTCGGGGGCCAGCACGTCGATTTCGCATTGCGGGTGGCGCTGCTTGAGACACTGAAACAGTGTCTGCGCCATCACCATGTCACCGACCCAACTGGGCCCAACGATCAGAATTTTCATGTGGTTTCCAAAAACGAGCCGGGGAGGCTTTATGCCTCCCCGTCTCGAGAATCAGCTTAGCCCCAGCTCGCGCCAGATCCGCACTACCTGCCGCCGTTCGTCCACGAACTGGTCGCCCGGTATCACCCCGGCGTCCTTCTGCAAGGCCTGCCGGTGGGCGGCGGAGCGGTAGGCTTTGTAGGCCTCACGCAACAGGCTGGCGTCTTCGGCGGGCATCAGCCCTTCGTGTTCCAGCTCTTCCAGGATGCGGATGTTGTCGGTCCAGCGCAGCAACGGCGGGTGTGTCTCAGACCACGCCAAGGCCGCGTATTGCACCATAAATTCAATATCGACGATACCTCCGGCGTCCTGCTTGAGATCGAACGGCGCCGTGGCCTCGAAGGCATTTGCCGCGGTGCCGGCCGCGGTGCTCTTGCTGCCAAGGTTATCGCGCATTTTGGCGCGCATCTCACTGACCTCCTGGCGCAAGGTCGCAAGGTCCCGCAGTTTGCCCAATACCGCCGCACGGACTTTCTCGAACGCCTGGCCGACGTCCGGACTGCCCACCAGCACCCGCGCCCGCACCAGCGCCTGATGCTCCCAGGTCCAGGCTTCGTTTTCCTGATACCGGGCAAACGCCCCGAGCGAACTCACCAGCAACCCCGACGCGCCGGACGGCCGCAGGCGCATGTCCACCTCATACAGCTGACCGGAGTTGGTCTGGGCCGTCAGTAAGTGAATGATCCGCTGCCCCAGCCGAGTGAAGAATTGCGCGCCGTCGATAGGCTTCGGCCCGTCGGTTTCTGCCTGCGGATCACCATCGTGGATGAACACCAGGTCCAGGTCCGAACCATGCCCCAGTTCCAGACCGCCCACTTTCCCGTAACCGACAATGATGAAGCCGGGATCGCACAAAGTGCCGTCGGTACGCAGCGGCGTGCCGTATTTGGCCACGGTCTGGCGCCAGGCCAGGGCCAGCACTTGTTCGAGAATCGCTTCGGCGAGCCAGGTCAGGTAATCACTGACCTTCATCAACGGCAGGCTGCCGGCGATTTCCGAAGCGGCAACCCGCAAACGGTGCGCCAGCTTGAAATGCCGCAGGGCTTCCATCTGTTGTTCGAGGTCGTCTTCGGGAATCCGCGTCAAACGCTCGCGCAACTCGGCGGCCAGTTCCGGCGCCAGCGGCGGCTTGAACAGCCGACCTTCATTGAGTAATTCGTCGAGCAGCAACGGGAAGCGGGTGATCTGTTCGGCGATCCACGGGCTCGCGGCGCACAGAGTCAACAAGCGTCGCAGCGCGCCGGGGTTCTCGGTCAGCAACACCAGATACGCGGAACGACGGGCCACGGCTTCCACCAGTGGCAGTACCCGCTCCAACACCAGATCCGGATTGGCGTGCTCCACGGCCTGAGCCAGTAATCGTGGAATAAAGGCATCGAGGCGTTCACGCCCCAGACGCTGCATGGCCCGCAATTGTGGACTGCCGCGCAAGCCCGCCAAGGCTCTCAGCGCCTTGCCGGCATCGGCAAAACCGCCCTGTTCCAACTGGCGGCAAGCGGCCTCTTCATCCTGAGCCTCTTCCCAAAGCGGCAGCCATTCACCGCCGACCACCACTTCGCTTTCGGTGCCTTGCTCTTCATCGGGATCGGCGATCACTTGGCCGAAGTGCCACGCCACACGGCCGCGCCAATACATGAGCTGTTCGTGGAAAGCGGTCCAATCGGCGAAACCCATCATAAAGGCGATGCGCGCCTGATCCTGCGCACCGTCCGGCAGCATCTGGGTCTGGCGGTCGGCAATCGCCTGGATCGCATGTTCGGTGTAACGCAGGAATTCGTAGCCTTCGCGCAATTCGCTGACCACCGCCGGCGGCAGATAACCCTGACCTTCCAGCGTGCTCAGTACTTTTAATAGAGGACGTTGCTGCAGGCTCAGGTCGCGGCCGCCGTGGATCAGCTGGAACGCCTGGGCGATAAATTCGACTTCACGAATGCCACCGGAGCCGAGTTTGATGTTGTCGGCCATGCCCTTGCGCCGGACTTCCTGCTGAATCAGCTGCTTCATGGTGCGCAGCGCTTCGATCGCCGAGAAGTCGAGGTAGCGCCGGTAGACGAACGGCCGCAGCATGTCTTGCAATTGCGCGCCGGCCACTTGATCGCCGGCCACCACCCGCGACTTGATCATCGCGTAGCGTTCCCAGTCGCGACCCTGATCCTGGTAATACTGCTCCAGCGCGTTGAAGCTCAACACCAATGCGCCGGCCGAACCGTAAGGCCGCAGGCGCATGTCGACGCGAAATACAAAACCGTCGACGGTCATCGGGTCCAACGCCTTGATCAGCCGCTGACCGAGACGAATAAAAAATTCCTGATTATCCAGCGAGCGCTTCACGCCGACGGTTTCGCCGCCCTCGGGATAGGCGAAGATCAGGTCAATGTCCGACGACAGGTTGAGCTCCACCGCGCCAAGCTTGCCCATGCCGAGGATGACCATTTGCTGTGGCTCGCCGCTGCGCCGACCGGTCGGCACGCCGAACTGCTGACAATGCCGCGAGTACAACCACTGATAGGCCTGATCGATGCTGGCATCGGCCATGTCCGAGAGGTCGCGACAGGTCTGGATCAAATCGCACTGACGAGTCAGGTCGCGCCAAATGATCCGCACTTGATGGCGGGTACGTTGACGACGCAGGGCGCGACCCAGTCCATCTTCGGTTTCCGCTTCATTTACCGCCGTCGCAATCTGTGCGCAGAGCTCGCCGGGAACAAAACTTCGATCCAGCTCACCGGACTGCACCAGTTCCAGCAACATCAACGGATCACGCACGCTCTGCTCGATCACGAAATCGCTGGCAGCGGTGACACGGGCCCATTGCGCCCAGCGATCAGGCGTCCAGCCAGACAGACCATGGTCGTCGTCCAGCCCGGCGACGGCCGTACGGAACGACTGCTCGGCGCGGGTGACAAACGGCAGGAGAATGCCGGGCAGTACGGCAAGCGAAGGGAGGCTCATGGTCTATCCTTGATCGGCGTGTAGAGGGCTGCATGTAGTGATTCGCCAGAATGCACTACGTGATCGACTGTCGAACAAAGGTTAGAAATAGCTGAAATTTCTTTATTTTTGGCAGACAGCATCAAGCTTTCACCTTTTCTGGTTGGCTAAAGACCAACCTTAACGATTATTCTCACAACGCAGCTGGAGGCCACAAGCCGCTCATCTGTAGTTTTACTACTCGTATATACATTCGAAAGGCTGAAATGCCCGATGATTTGTAGTAAAACTACACGCCGCCGGAACAACCTCTCGGCAATCCAAGAATTTATATCGTCTGCCCACAAGGCCAGTCGCAAACTCAGGCAACCGATTCTGGAAGCCTTTCCGCCCTGGAGCAAGCCATGCAAGACCTCGATCCCGTCGAAACCCAGGAATGGCTGGACGCCCTGGAATCGGTTCTCGACAAAGAAGGCGAAGACCGCGCTCACTATCTGATGACCCGTATGGGTGAACTCGCAACCCGTAGCGGTTCGCAATTGCCTTACGCCATCACCACGCCATACCGCAACACGATCCCCGTTACCCACGAAGCACGCATGCCTGGCGACCTGTTCATGGAACGCCGCATTCGCTCGTTGGTTCGCTGGAACGCGATGGCCATGGTAATGCGTACGAACCTGAAAGATTCTGACCTGGGCGGTCACATCTCCAGCTTCGCCTCCAGCGCCACGCTGTACGACATCGGCTTCAACTATTTCTTCCAGGCCCCGACCGACGAACACGGCGGCGACCTGATCTACTTCCAGGGTCACACCTCGCCAGGCGTTTACGCCCGTGCGTTCATGGAAGGCCGCATCACCGAAGACCAGATGAACAACTTCCGCCAGGAAGTCGACGGCCAGGGCTTGTCGTCCTATCCGCACCCTTGGCTGATGCCTGATTTCTGGCAGTTCCCGACCGTATCCATGGGTCTGGGTCCGATCCAGGCGATCTACCAGGCACGCTTCATGAAGTACCTGGAAGCCCGTGGTTTTATCCCCGAAGGCAAGCAAAAAGTCTGGTGTTTCCTGGGCGACGGCGAGTGTGACGAGCCGGAATCCCTGGGCGCGATCTCGCTGGCTGGCCGCGAGAAGCTCGACAACCTGATCTTCGTCATTAACTGCAACCTGCAGCGCCTTGATGGCCCGGTTCGCGGCAACGGCAAGATCATCCAGGAACTCGAAGGCGTGTTCCGCGGTGCTCAGTGGAACGTGACCAAAGTCATCTGGGGCCGTTTCTGGGACCCACTGTTGGCCAAAGACGTCGACGGTATCCTGCAACGCCGCATGGACGAAGTCATCGACGGCGAGTACCAGAACTACAAAGCCAAAGACGGCGCGTTCGTGCGTGAACACTTCTTCAACACGCCAGAACTCAAGGCGATGGTTGCTGATCTGTCCGACGACGAGATCTGGAAACTCAACCGTGGCGGCCACGACCCGTACAAGGTCTACGCGGCGTACCACGAAGCGGTCAACCACAAAGAACAACCCACCGTCATCCTGGCCAAGACCATCAAAGGTTATGGCACCGGTGCCGGCGAAGCGAAGAACACGGCGCACAACACCAAGAAAGTTGATGTTGAAAGCCTGAAGCTGTTCCGCGATCGTTTCGACATTCCGGTTAAAGACTCCGAGCTGGAAAACCTGCCGTTCTTCAAACCCGAAGTAGGCAGCGCCGAAGCCCGTTATCTGAGCGAACGTCGCACTGCACTGGGCGGTTTCGTGCCACAGCGTCGCGCCAAAAGCTTCGACATTCCAACCCCGCCACTGGATACCCTCAAGGCGATCCTGGATGGTTCGGGCGACCGTGAAATCTCCACCACCATGGCATTCGTGCGCATCCTGGCGCAGTTGGTCAAGGACAAGGAAATCGGCCAACGCATCGTCCCGATCATCCCGGACGAAGCCCGTACCTTCGGTATGGAAGGCATGTTCCGTCAGCTGGGCATCTACTCGTCCGTCGGCCAGCTCTACGAGCCAGTCGATAAAGACCAGGTGATGTTCTACCGCGAAGACAAGAAGGGCCAGATTCTCGAAGAAGGCATCAACGAAGCGGGCGCCATGAGCTCCTTCATCGCTGCCGGTACTTCGTACTCCAGCCACAACCAGCCAATGCTGCCGTTCTACATCTTCTACTCGATGTTCGGCTTCCAGCGTATCGGCGACCTCGCCTGGGCCGCTGGCGACAGCCGCACCCGTGGCTTCCTGATCGGCGGCACCGCCGGCCGGACCACGCTGAACGGCGAAGGCCTGCAACACGAAGACGGTCACAGCCACATCCTGGCTGGCACCATCCCGAACTGCCGCACCTTTGATCCAACCTACGGCTACGAGCTGGCGGTGATCATTCAGGACGGCATGAAGAAGATGACCGAAGAGCAGCAGGACGTTTTCTACTACATCACCGTGATGAACGAGTCCTACCAGCAGCCAGCCATGCCGGCCGGTGTCGAGGAAGGCATCATCAAGGGCATGTACCTGCTCGAGGAAGACACCCGCGAAGCGGCGCATCACGTTCAACTGATGGGCTCCGGCACCATCCTGCGTGAAGTGCGCGAAGCGGCGAAGATCCTGCGTGAACAGTTCAACGTCGGCGCTGATGTCTGGAGCGTTACCAGCTTCAACGAACTGCGTCGCGACGGCCTGGCCGTAGAGCGCAGCAACCGTCTGCACCCGGGCCAGAAGCCTAAATTGAGTTATGTCGAAGAGTGCCTGAACGGCCGTCAGGGTCCGGTCATCGCCTCTACCGACTACATGAAGCTGTTCGCTGAGCAAATTCGTCAGTGGGTCCCGTCCAAGGAATTCAAAGTCCTGGGCACCGACGGTTTCGGCCGCAGTGACAGCCGCAAGAAGCTGCGTCACTTCTTCGAAGTCGACCGTCATTTCGTGGTGTTGGCAGCCCTGGAAGCCTTGGCTGACCGTGGTGATATCGAACCTAAGGTGGTGTCTGAAGCCATCGCCAAGTTCGGGATCAACCCGGAAAAACGCAACCCACTGGACTGCTGAGGAGACACTCTGTGAGCGAACTCATTCGCGTACCTGACATCGGCAGCGGTGAAGGTGAAGTAATCGAACTATTTGTGAAGGTCGGCGACCGTATCGAAGCCGACCAGAGCATTCTGACGCTTGAGTCGGACAAGGCGAGCATGGAAATCCCTGCTCCCAAGGCCGGCATCGTTAAAAGCCTGAAAGTGAAGCTGGGTGATCGCCTGAAAGAAGGCGACGAATTGCTCGAGCTGGAAGTCGAAGGTGCCGCTGCTGCGGCCCCTGCGGCTGCCGCTGCCGCTGCGCCGGCTGCCAAAGCTGAAGCAAAACCGGCTGCGGCCCCGGCGCCGGCTGCTCCTGCTGCCGCGCCGGCTGCTGCAACCACTCAACAAGTGCACGTGCCGGACATCGGTTCGTCGGGCAAGGCCCAGATCATCGAGATCCAGGTCAAGGTCGGCGACACCGTCGAGGCTGATCAGTCGCTGATCACCCTGGAATCCGACAAGGCCAGCATGGAAATCCCTTCGCCCGCCGCTGGCGTGGTCGAAAGCATCAGCGTCAAGCTCAACGACGAAGTCGGTACCGGCGACCTGATTCTGGCGCTGAAAGTGGCAGGTGCTGCGGCACCGGCTGCGGCCGCACCCGCTCAGGCGGCGGCACCTGCTGCCGCTGCTCCAGCGCCAGCCGCTGCGGCACAGGCTGCGCCAGTAGCTGACAGCGTTCAGGACATTCACGTTCCGGACATCGGCTCGGCCGGCAAGGCCAAGATCATCGAAGTGCTGGTCAAGGCCGGCGACACCGTTGAAGCCGACCAGTCGCTGATTACCCTGGAATCCGACAAGGCGAGCATGGAAATTCCATCGCCTGCCGCTGGCGTAGTGGAAAGCGTTTCCATCAAGCTGGATGACGAAGTCGGTACTGGCGACCTGATCCTGAAGTTGAAAGTCAAAGGCGTTGCGCCTGCTGCCCCGGCTCCGGCCGCTGCTGCACCAGCACCTGCGGCTGCCAAGGCTGAAGCTGCTCCTGCAGCCGCCGCTCCGGCACCGGCCGCACCGGCTGCTGCACCGGCCAAACCAGGCGCCAAGGTTCACGCAGGTCCTGCGGTGCGCCAACTGGCTCGTGAGTTCGGCGTCGAGCTGAGCGCGGTCAGCTCAAGCGGCCCGCACGGTCGTGTGCTGAAAGAAGACGTGCAGGTTTACGTCAAAGCCATGATGCAGAAGGCCAAGGAAGCACCGGCCGCTGCTGGCGGCGCAACCGGCGGCGCGGGCATCCCGCCGATTCCGGTCGTGGACTTCAGCCGCTTCGGTGAAACCGAAGAAGTGCCGATGACCCGCCTGATGCAAATCGGCGCGTCGAGCCTGCACCGCAGCTGGCTGAACATTCCGCACGTGACTCAGTTCGATTCGGCTGATATCACCGACCTGGAAGCGTTCCGTATCGCTCAGAAAGCCGTTGCAGAGAAGGCTGGCGTCAAGCTGACCATCCTGCCACTGCTACTCAAGTCGTGCGCGCACCTGCTCAAGGAACTGCCGGACTTCAACAGTTCGCTGGCACCCAGCGGTAAAGCGATCATCCGCAAGAAGTACGTGAACATCGGCTTCGCGGTCGACACACCTGAAGGTCTGCTGGTACCGGTCATCAAGAACGTCGACCAGAAGAGCCTGTTGCAACTGGCAGCCGAAGCCGCCGTACTGGCCGCCAAAGCCCGCGACAAAAAGCTCACCGCAGACGACATGCAAGGCGCCTGCTTCACCATTTCCAGCCTCGGCCACATTGGCGGCACCGGCTTCACGCCGATCGTCAACGCGCCGGAAGTGGCGATCCTCGGTGTTTCCAAGGCAACCATCCAGCCAGTCTGGGACGGCAAAGCCTTCCAGCCGAAACTGATGCTGCCACTGTCGTTGTCCTACGATCACCGTGTGATCAACGGCGCCGCTGCTGCACGCTTCACCAAGCGTCTGAGCGATCTGCTGGCGGACATCCGCACCATCCTGCTGTAACACCGATCGGTCCTCCTTCACCGGAGGGCCTGTTGCGTTCCACGTTTTCCGAGCGCCACGCTCGTACCTCAACCCCGCCAGTTTGGCGGGGCTTTTTTTTGCCAGGAAGAAAGTTTCTTCCTACATTCGTGGCTGACGTCGCCCACAACTCAAGTCCACTTTCACCCGATATTTTTTGCGCACCATTAACTAGGCTTAGCCCAACTGATTATTGATTTAAACATCATCAGTCTCTCTTGCTTAGTTAGCATTACTTCGAACGGATTCGAACATGTTCAAACCGACTGTCGGCCCTATTATTGGCCACACTACAACTAATCACACACGCATCTTCTTGCGCGGCGAATTTCAAAACAACGCACCGGTATTTGCAGGCATTCGTTATCGCCAACCTGGCGAAGAACGCTGGTCCCAAGGTGCATTTGCAAAATTGACGATCGTGCGCGACATGTCCGATGTCATTGCACTCAACGATCTGGCCACCGATACCGACTACGAATACCAGGCGGGCTGGTTCAGTCCCATGAGCCCGGTGCATACCGTGGAAACGGTTCAGGAGTTGCCGCTGCAATGGCCGCGGGATATCTACCGGTTTCGCACGCAGTCCAGCAAAGGCACGATTCCACGGGCCTATATCGTCGGCTCATGTCGTTACCTGCGCATGACTGCTGGCATCCCGTCTGCAGCGCATCTGGGGGATCGAATCTTCGCCTCTGTCACGAATCTGGCGCAGCAGGCCGAACCGCCCATCAGCGCCCTGCTGATGACCGGTGATCAAATTTATGTCGATGACCTGAACGTCATTGCGCCCGACCGGGAATACAAGGCCATACTCAGTAAGTACCGCGCGGCTTTTTCCCAACCCAATATTGCAAAATTAATGTCCAGTGTGCCGACTTACATGATCCTCGACGACCATGAAATAGAAGACAACTGGCCTGCCAACAAGAGTAAAGCCGATGACTACTTATATAAGAACGCTATGGCGGCGTACGAGTTATATCAAACCAGCCATAGTCCGGCCCATGAACTTCTAGCCAACGGACAACCAAGTAAAAAACTGGAACAGTATGGGTATCAGTTCGCCGAAGGCGATATCGAATGGTTTGTCACCGACAGCCGAACCCGCCGCAACCTGTCGGCCGATGATCGACGCATTCTCGACAAAGAGCAGGAACAGGCTTTGTGCAAATGGCTGATCCACAGCCCGGCCAGGGTCAAATTCGTGGTCACCAGCGTGATGTTCTATCCCGACCGCAAAGCCCATGGCGATGACGCCTGGAAAGCCTTCCCGGAACAACGACTACGGCTGCTGGAGACGATTCGTACACACCGCATCAAGAACGTCTTCTTCATTTCGGGCGATGTCCACGGCTCCCTGACCAGTCGCCTGACCCACAGCGAGGACCCGGACTTCGAAATGCACACCATCGTGTCGTCACCGCTGTGCAACAGCAAACTGCTGCCGTATGCCAAGGCATCCACATTCATTCTCGATCAGCCACTGGTGCAAACGGTCGCGGGCGACTATCGGCATGAACTGACTAGCAAGGTGGTCAGCGAGGACAACTTTGCCCATCTGGTCGTTGATCAGGAGAAGGTTCAGGTCAACTATCACGACCGGGACGGCAAGCTTTTAGAATCGGCCAGTATCACGTTGCGCTAAGCCCATGAAGGCCAGATTCATTAGTTTTCGACCTCTTGCTGAAGAAATCTTCGTCCCTGCCGATGTATTCTTATAGCACTTGGCCTTCATGTCTCTTGTCAGTCAGTGCCGCAATGATGCAACCTTGCCGCAGACAACAGTAAAGAGGGCGAGAGCCCGGCGCGATCAGCATATTCGAAGCGAGTTTCCCTCAATGAAAAGCCAACCCGATGCCGCCAGCCGTATGGTGGCCGAGGTAGTGACGCAGTTGCCTGTGCCCTCGCGGCTCGGCATGCTGCGTTTCGAACGGCTGAATGAACCAAGCTGGGCACTGCTGTTTCTCGATCCCAATTGCGAACGACAGTTCGGCCTGCCGGCGGTGGACCTCTGTGCTCTAGTCGACTCACCGTACGCCAGCCTGATGGAACCTGAAGCGCGCTATCAGCTGCATGACGAGGTCCAGCAGCAGCTCACCGAAAGTACGAATTACCAGATCCGCTACACCTTGCACACCGCCGCAGGCGCCTTGAACCTGCTGGAATTGGGCGAAGCCTACAAGCAACACAACCGACACCTGCTGCGCGGCTACCTGCTGGTGGTCGACAGCCTTTTCGAGGGCAAGCAACTGCTGCCGGCCCTGGACCTGGAAACCCAGAACTCTCGCCTGCAAATCGCCCTGGCGCTCAATCAACTCGCTCAGCAGGAACAGCTCCTGCACCTGGACCGGGTGCGCGCCCAGCAAGACTTGATCCTGCTGCTGACCCGCCAGCGCTACCGCAGCAACAACTCCCTGCAAGAAGCCGCCGAGCTGATCACTCGCAGTGCCTGTGACATTTACGAAATCGACTGCGCCAGCCTGTGGAACCTCGAAGGTTCGCTGCTCGTGCCGATCTCGGCCTATCACCGCGCCAGCCAGAAATACCAACTGCCGGAGCCGATCGATGTCAGTCACTTCCCTGATTACCTGGAAGCCTTGCACACCGGCCGCGCCATCGATGCTCATAACGCCATGCGCGACCCACGCACCCGGGAAATGGCCGAAAGCCTGCGCCCGCGCGATGTGAATGCGATGCTCGACGCCAGCATCCGCGTCGACGGCCAAGTGGTCGGCGTACTCTGCCTGGAGCAGATCGGTACGACCCGCGCCTGGCAATCGGACGAAATCGCTTTCGCCGGCGAACTGGCGGATCAATTCGCTCAGGTCATCAACAACCATAACCGCCGCACCGCCACCAGCGCCCTGCACCTGTTCCAGCGTGCGGTAGAGCAAAGCGCCAACGCCTTTTTGCTGGTCAATTGCGATGGCGTGGTGGAATACGTCAACCCGAGCTTCACGGCGATCACCCAGTACAGCACCGAAGAAGTCCACGGCCAGCGGCTGTCGGAACTGCCTGCACTGGAAAATCTCAGCGAACTGTTGTTCGACGCGCCCTCGGCGCTGGCCAAGAGCAACAGCTGGCAAGGCGAGTTCAAAAGTCGCCGCAAAAACCTCGAACCCTACTGGGGCCAGTTGTCGATTTCCAAGGTCTACGGCGACAACCGTGAACTGACCCATTACATCGGCATCTACGAAGACATCACCCAGACCAAACTCGCTCAGCAGCGCATCGAACGTCTGGCTTACACCGATAACCTGACCAACCTCGGCAACCGTCCGTCGTTTATCCGCAACCTCGATGAACGCTTCGCCCGAGACAGCGATACCCCTATCAGCCTGCTGCTGGTCGACATCGACAACTTCAAGCGGATCAACGACAGCCTCGGCCACCAGACCGGCGACAAACTGTTGATCAGCCTGGCCAGACGCCTGCGCAATAGCCTGAGCCCGAGTGGCAGCCTGGCGCGGTTTGCCAGTAACGAATTCGCCGTGCTGCTGGACAACACCGACCTGCGTGCGGGCCAACAGATCGCCAGCGAATTGCTGATGACCCTCGACAAACCGATGTTCGTCGACAATCAGCTGATCAGCGTCACCGGTTCAGTGGGCCTGGCCTGCGCGCCGTTGCATGGCCGCGACCCGCAAACCCTGATGCGCAACGCCGGCCTGGCGCTGCACAAGGCCAAGGCCAACGGCAAACACCAGGTTCAAGTGTTCACCGAAGCGCTGAACGCCGAGGCCAGTTACAAGCTGTTCGTCGAGAACAACCTGCGCCGCGCCCTGACCCAGAACGAGCTGGACGTTTTCTATCAGCCCAAGCTCTGCCTGCGCAGCGGTCGCCTGCTCGGGATGGAAGCCTTGCTGCGCTGGAACCATCCGGAAAAAGGCATGATCCGCCCGGACCAGTTCATCAGCGTCGCCGAAGAAACCGGGCTGATCATTCCCATCGGTAAATGGATCGCCCGCCAGGCCTGCCGCATGAGCAAAGACCTGACGGCCGCTGGCCTGGGCAATCTTCAGGTGGCAATCAACCTCTCGCCCAAGCAGTTCTCCGACCCGGACCTGGTGTCGTCCATCGCCAATATCCTCAAAGAAGAAGCGCTGCCGGCAAACCTGCTGGAACTCGAACTCACCGAAGGCCTGCTGCTGGAAGCCACCGAAGACACCCACTTGCAGCTCGAGCAACTCAAGCGTCTGGGCCTGACCCTGGCCATGGATGACTTCGGCACCGGTTACTCGTCGCTCAGTTACTTGAAAAAATTCCCGATCGACATCATTAAGATTGATCGAAGCTTTATCCACGAAATCCCGGACAACCAGGACGACATGGAAATCACCTCCGCGGTGATCGCCATGGCCCACAACCTGAAACTCAAGGTCGTGGCTGAAGGCATCGAGACTGCCGAGCAGTTGGCCTTCCTGCGCCGTCACCGCTGCGACGTTGGCCAGGGCTACCTGTTCGACCGACCGATACCGGGCTCCGAGCTGATCGAAAAGCTCAAGCGCTATCCGCGTGGCCCGATCGCCTGACAGCGGCGTAACACTCGGGCAAACTGCGTGTCTGACTTTTTACATCCCAACCTGACTGAGAGGACTGATCATGGTTCTGCGCTCGGAAATTCTGGTGAACAAAAACGTGCTCCCGACTCAAGAACAAGCTCTGCCTGGCCGCGAAACCCCAATGACCCTGCCAGAAAAACACTTCGTCCACGACGCGCCGCTGCTGGGCCCGTTCGTCACTGATGTGGATTTCGCCATCTTCGGCCTCGGCTGCTTCTGGGGCGCGGAACGCAAGTTCTGGCAGCGCGAAGGTGTGGTCAGTACGGTGGTGGGTTACGCCGGGGGTTTTACGCCGAACCCGACGTATGAAGAAGTCTGCTCGGGCCTGACCGGCCACAGCGAAGTGGTACTGGTGGTCTACGAGCCGGCAAAAGTCAGCTACGAAGAGCTGCTGAAGATGTTCTGGGAATTGCACAACCCAACTCAGGGCATGCGTCAGGGCAACGACATCGGCACGCAGTACCGCTCGGTGATCTACGCCACCAACCCGACGCAGCTGGAAGCCGCCAAGCACAGCGAGCAGGTGTTCCAGGCCGAGTTGACCAAGGCTGGCAAAGGCACCATCACCACCGAAATCGAAGAAGCGCCGACGGTCTACTTCGCCGAGGCGTATCACCAGCAGTACCTAGCGAAAAACCCTGAAGGGTATTGCGGGATTGGCGGTACAGGCGTGACTTGCCCGATCTGACACCGCACTGATCGTTCCCACGCTCTGCGTGGGAATGCCTCAATGGACGCTCTGCGTCCGCTTCGGCAGGGACGCGGAGCGTCCCGAGCTGCATTCCCACGCAGAGCGTGGGAACGATCACAGGTCAACTCTCGGCAATCAACCAATCCATCTGCCAACCACCCTGGGTCTGCCCCAACTTCTTGGACAACCACGGCAGCAACTCACGCAACTCCTCTTCCAGCCCCCACGGCGGATTCGCAATCGCCAAACCCGAGCCATTCAGACTGTTCGGCGTATCCAGCGGATGCACCAGCAACTCCACCCGCAACAACTTCGGCGCGCCACTACCCGCCAAATCCTGATAAAACCGACGCAACATGCGCGGGTCCTTCACCGGGTACCAGATCGCCACCACGGTTTGCCGCATCCGGCCAATCGCCTCTTTCAACGACGCCGCACAGCGCTGCATCTCATCAAGCTGCTCGAACGGCGGATCAATCAACATCACCGCCCGCTTCTCCTGCACCGGCAACATCGCACGCGGCACATGCCAGCCTTCGCCCAAATGCACCTTCACCCGACGGTCGCCCGCCATATTATCTCTGAGCAACACACCGTCTTCCGGGTGCTTCTCGTTGAGCATCAGCCGATCCTGCGGCCGCGTCAGACGGCGCGCCAACTCCGGCGAACCCGGGTAATAGCGCAACTGGCCATCCGGGTTCATGTCGTGCAGCACCTTCATGTAATCCGCGGTCAACGCCGGCAGATCCGGCTGATCCCACAAACGCGCAATGCCTTCCAGGTACTCACCGGTACGGCTCGCCTGATCACCCTGCAGGTCATACAGACCAATGCCGGCGTGAGTGTCGAGATAGGCAAACGGCTGCTCCTTGCGCGACATCAAAGCGATGAGGCGGGTCAAAGTCAGGTGTTTGAACACATCGGCGTGATTGCCGGCATGGAAGGCGTGACGATAATTCATGATTGCTCCTGCGAAGGGCGGGGAGTTTACCTTGTACGGGGCGGCAAGTCAGGGGTTGGGAGCTGAGTGGGTCCCAACGTCAAAAGATCGCAGCCTTCGGCAGCTCCTTCACGGGATTGATGCTCCCCTGGAGCTGCCGAAGGCTGCGATCCTTTGATCTTGCTTTCGATAATCAGGAAGGCATTGCCACATCCAGCACATCACACCCGTCGCGCAACAGAATCGCGCAGAGCAAGGCAAAGTCGCTGAGGTGGTCAATGCCCTCTCGACATGTCAAGACGTATAGAGGAATGCTGCGGACAGAAATCTAGACAGACGGTGCAAATAATCAGGATTACCTGTCAACTCTGACAGTAGCCACATTACTGAGACTGGGGTTTCATGGTGTCAATGCGTGGACTATACGCGCAGATGAAATTTATTCTTTTCAAGCAGGGGAATTGAAATGGCCAAGCCCATAACAACGACAACCAGTACCGGAACTATAAAAGCATTCGACAAAAGAACTGACCCCATGGGGATCAAATACGGCATTCGCGTGCTTTTAGATAACAGCACTGAGGAATTAGTTACTACTTCAGACGTTCATTACAACGTGAGTGTTGGAGACAAGGTTAAATTCACAGTTACCGATGGCCCTCTCGGAAAAGAGCCAAGTGAATTTAAAAAAATAACCTGAACAATATTAAGGGGAGCCCAACCAATCACTTACCCACCTCCCCTTAACATCAAATATAAACGGACAAAATATCGAAATCGCACTGGAGCCAACGCCACTAAAGGCAAAAATTAAGATTAATATTTCAGAATGAAGACACTCTGAAAGTTACACACGGCGCGCATGTAAAAAAACACAAAAAAATGGGACAGATCTATTTATTCTCCTCCGACGCATTCATCAAATCTCAGGATCAGTACCTGCCAAAGTAGATTCTCAAAATGAACAAGGACGATACTTCCTACAATCAAAGAGGAAGGATCACTCCTTATGCCGATGTTACGGCCGAGCCCGCAAACGCCGGCCAAGAACATCCAGCACATCGCACCCATCCCGCAACGGAATGGCGCAGAGCAAGGCAAAGTCACTAAGAATGAAGGACTGACACTCAATCGAACCACGCATGGACAAATTCTCCATCACTTGAGTGACGGCGCGGATTCGGTAGCTGGCAGCGTCATACAAAACATCAAGCGGCGCTTGGGTATCAACGAACAGTGTGGGCATGTCGTCGCAGTTGCTGGTGAGCGCCATGAAGCGGTTTTCGGGGTGGGGAGTTGGTTTTTTGTAGGGTGGGTCGGGGGTTAGCGTCGTCATTTTTTGAAAGTCCATGGAGTACTAATTTAAAGCTACCAACGGCCTTTCCTACGGGCTTGGGTGGCAGCCGTGCGCGGGAGTAGGAAACTGAGATACTCCAACTCAGCCACGTCGAAACGTGTCCCGCACACAGCCGCCGCGAACGATGTTACGGACACGATTTAAGTGTCGCAATCAATCGACAGTACTGATGCACGTTGGAGTAAGGGTTCCTACACCCTGCCACTGCATATGCAGCGACAGCCAAAGACTATCCATGGATCTCACTCCGCACCAGTTCATGCAAACCGCTACAACCTGAAGGAAATTTCCGATGACCTTGCCCAGAAATTTCGTTGCCAGCGATCAACGATTGGTTTCTTCACCAAGCGGCTCGATCCTCCATGCTCGCTTTGAGCAGATCGCGTTTCCAAACCTCTTGCGCCAACGTGTAGACATGCTGAAGAAATTCCCGAGGGCTCTCCAATTCGTACCACTCTCCACGAGGCCAGCTTGATGCTTCGCCCTCATCTATTTCGAATAAACTTTGGAAATCATAGTTTCGATCACGCAGTTTTTCCGCCAGAGATTCCACCAACACAAGCTTATGCCTATAAGAAAGACATCCGAGATCCAATGCGTATTTTTTAATCAGCTCCGCTCTATCAAACTTATTATTAGGGTCGTAAACCTCAAGCTCTACACCGAGTGTTTCTTCACGATCATATACATTAAATCGACCAATGAACCACATCAGTCCCGCATCAAACTCTTCATCCACAAAAGGACACCGCAACATTCCTTATCCCCCGACCTTACCGACATAAAAGGCTCACCACGCGGACTGATCTTCGAGACTGGCTCTGTGAAGATCCTCCCTCCACTCTTCGCTTGCCAATCTGTATATATCCTCGAAGAAGCCACGCGCATCATTTATTTGAGTTTCGTCCCAGGCAACACAGGTGTTTTCGTCATAATCACTTTCAAACTGAGCTGGAAAATCATAACTCGGAAGCCTTAGCGACTCGTCTAGCAGCTTAAACAGCAAAAATTTATGTCTATACGTAAGATCATCAAACCTCGTCAGTATGAAACTCTTTATGACTATTTCCCTATCGTCTTTGTCGTTCGGATCATACGCCGACAAAGCGACGCCAAGAGTTTCTTCAAGATCGTATGTGGAAATACCTCCAAGCCAATATGAAAGCAAAGGCTTAAACGGAAGATCAAACATAGGCCACTTCAACATTGTATTTTCCTAATCTGGAAACCCGGTATAAGGTTTCTTAATATCTTGCCTACGAAACCTGACTTCAGAGTAATTTAGCTCATCTACATATTTCGGATTGTCTTTATCTTTTTTGTTTGGCTTATACCCTCTGCCAGCACCAGGCATTTCTTTCCTTACAACTGGATCTCCTTTGTTTGTGAACCCGGTAGGAGCAGGCGGATTTCGATTCATCCTAGAGACCGCATCATTTATCGCGTGAAACTGCAGTAACCAGCTACTGAATTGTGAGCTTGAGTTCACCCCCTCCTTTACTCCCGGCTTTGTTGGATGACTCCCATCAATCGATCTTTGCTTCAAAGCTGCATCTGATATCTCGGGATTGTGCTTCGCAACGGTATGCATGTCATACATTTGCTCAAACTCTCCGACCCGCCGCTTAGCATTTGCTTCAGCCAACTCATCGATCCGCTCCCGCCGCTGCTCACCCGTCAGCTTCGGCAGCTTCGGCTCACCCTCATCAACCCTAACGCCAGTCGTATCATCCGGCGCCTGACACCCTGGCTTATTCGGCGGCGGACAATTCCCGCTCAACCCCAACGGATCAATCCACCCCGTCGGATTCGGCGTGTATTGATACTGGTTCAGCCCGCCCGCCAACTTGACCGGATCCGGCGTCAGGTACCGACCCACCTGCGGATCATAGTACCGATGCCGGTTGTAATGCAGGCCGCTCTCGGCATCAAAGTACTGCCCTTGAAACCGCAACGGCTGCTCGAGCTGTTCTCCCCCACCGAACGCCAGGCGCGTGACCTTGCCGTAGGCGTTGTATTTCGCCGACCAGACGATCTCGCCACCAAAATCGGTCAGTTCCTGCGGCGTGCCGAGGTGATCGAGTTGGTAATAGAACGGGCAGGCGTGGCGCGGGCCTTTGCCGTCGAGCATGGCCAGTGGGCGGAAGCTGCCCGGTTCGTAGACGTAGCTGCGGTAGTGCTCGCGGCTGCTTTCGGCGGCGAGGTTGTCGCCCTGCCAGAAGAACTCGGTGGTGTGGCCATCGACGGTTTTGGCGATGCGGCGGCCGAAGGCGTCGTAGCGGTAGCTTGAGCAACGACCGTCCGGGGTGGTGACGCCGATCAAGCGGTGTTGGCAGTCGTAGCGGTATTCGGTGACGAGTTTTTGCGCGGTGCCGCGGCGTTCGCGGATCAGGTTGCCGAAGGCGTCGTAGTCGTAGTGGCGGTCGCCTTGCATCAGCAGGCGATTGCCTTTGACCGTCGCGGCGCCGGGACGATCCTGCATCAGCAGGTTGCCCGCCGGGTCGTGGGCGAAGCTTTCCGGTTGTTGATCGCGGGTATGGCGGACGCGGGTCAGGCGGTTGAGCGGGTCGTATTGGTAATTACGTTGGCCGTGACGGGTGTCGGCGATGCTGTCGAGATTGCCGTTGGCGCTGTAGGCATAGTCGCGGCGATACAGCGTTTGGTGCTGTTGACTGACAGCGTGGGCCTTCAATCGGCCCTGATCGTCGTAGGCATATTCGCTGAGCAGTTGCCCCTGCTGGCGTTGCTGTTCGCGACCGAAGGCGAATTGGTGGCTGGTGAGTCGCGCACCGTTGAGGTCGATGGCTGTGAGTGCGCCGCCCTTGGCGTGGAGGTAATCGAGTTTGCTGCCGTCCGGCAGGCGCAGGCGATTCAGCTGACCGCAGGCGTCATAGCTATAACGCAGGGTGCCCCAGCCTTGGTGCTCGGTGATCAGCCGGTCCTGCTGGTCGTACTCGAATTCCAGCGGATGGTCGTGGCCGTCGTCGACGCTGACCAGTCGGCCGAGGCTGTCGTAGCGGTATTCAACCTTGATGCCGTCGGGCAGGGTTTTGACCAGCAACCGTCCGGCCGAATCCCGCTGGTAAGCCGTCACCAGCCGTGAGCCGTCTTCGCCGAACTCGGTTTTCTCCAGCAGCTGGCCGTGGAGGTCGTAGGCATACGCCGTGCGTTGGCCGTCGAACCCTGTTTCTTGTCGGATCAGGCCGTTGGCCGTGTAGTCCAGCTGATATTTTTCGCCGGATTCGTTTTCGATTTCCGTGAGCAACAGCTGGGCGTTGTCGTAGCGATACTTCAGCTGGGTGCCGTCGGCGTTGAGGCGGCGGCTGACCAGGTGCAAATCGTCGACGTATTCGTAACGCGTGACGCGGCCCAGTTCGTCACGTTCGGCGGTGATCTTGCCGTAGGCGTTGTAGCTGAACGCGCGGCTGGCACCGGTAGGAAAAGTCGTCTGGATCAGTCGGCCAACGGCATCCCATTGGTACTGGGTGACGGCGCCGTGTTCGTCCTGACGGGTAATCTGCCGCCCCATCACATCGTAGGAAAACCGCCGCTGGCCACCGCCCGGCAAGGTCTCTTCGAGCAGTTGCCCTAAGGCGCTCCAGACGAAGACATGCCGGCTGTTGTCCGGGTAACGGATCGACAGCAGCTGGCCTTTTTTGTCGTAGTGGTAGTGGCTGACATGGCCGTCGGGATCGGTCGCTTCGGTGATAGCGCCCTGAGCATTGCGCTGATAGGTCCAGACCGCTTTGCCGCGATACCGCGCGTGCAGGAAACCGTTGCGATACTCGTAGGCCGTCGGTTCGTCTTCCGGTGGAATCAGCGCGACCAGCCGTCCGACTTCGTCGTAACGGTATTCGGTGACGGCACCCAGCGGATCCTGCTCGGCAATCAACCGCCCTTGGTCGTCGTAGGCCTTAAGGTGTTCGCCGCCATCCAGTTCGACCTTGCGCACCAGCCGCGCCCGATCGTCGTGGACGTAAACCTCTTCGCTGCCGTCGATGTTCTGAACGGTGACACTGCCCTCGTCATCCCAGACGTAACGCGCGTCCATCTGTGAAAACGACGCCCAGTGGCGGATGCATCGGGCCGCCTTGCCGGACCTTTCCCACGCCCAGAAGAAACTCGCCCCACCGGCCAACTGCCGCTGCAGGATGACGTGCTGATCGTCGTAGTCGTAACGCTCGCTTTCGCCGGCGGCGTTGGTCGCTTCGATCAGTTGCGCGCGTGCGTCGTAGCGATAACTGACCAGTGTTTGCTCGGTCTGCCAAGCCTCGTCGAGGGTCTGGGCCGGGACAAAAACCTGATAGTCGACGGCGACCAAATGGCTGCGGTCATAGCGCAATCGCAAGGCACGACCGGCGCCGTTGTCGAGGCGTTTGATCCGGTCCTGGCGGTCGCGGGTGATGCGCAGGCGGTTGTCGTAAGCGTCGCTGATGGTTGTCAGTCGGCCCTTTTGAAAGTGATAGAACCGCGTGTCGTCACCCGCCTGGGCGAGGATCAGTTCTTCGGGTTCATCACCCAGGTAAATCGCCGCGCGCGACAGGCTGTTGTGGATCGCCGGGCGTTCGCGGTTGGGTAGCGGGAAAGTGGTGCGACGGTTTTCGTGGTCGATCCAGACGACGGTGTCGCCATCGATTTCCAGTCGATGGGCGAGGCTGTGACTCCAGCCGAAACCGAGGCCGCAATCGATGTCGGCGGCGCTGGTGCGATAGAGCCGGGTGAAGTCGAACGGCAGGATGCCGTCCAGCGAGCCGTCGGTGAGGGTCAGCAGTTCTTCGCCGGTGACCATCGACACCGGGCATTTGTTGGTGGCGGTTTTATCGGCGGAATCGGCGCTGTCGCCGTTGGGGTTTTTCGCTTGGTCCGGGACGTTGTCGTGGTGTTCGTTTTGCTTGAGCGTGGTGTTGCGCTTGGCGTCCCAACGTAGTTGCATCCGACCTTGTTTCAGGCCCGCAGCCACACCGCGCGCGGCGACCGATTTGTATTGGTCGACGTACTTCATGAAGGTGTTGAGGATACTGAAAACAGCCTCGACGAAGCGCGTAGCCAGACCGGCGAGCACCATTCCGTACTTGATTCCACGAAGCTTCAAATAGGCTACGGCAGCGGGCATGCCGACACCCGTGAGAGCCAGCGCCGAAGCAATCAGAATGTCGATCAGTACCGAGACAATGGCATGGCTGGCGGCCTCTGCTGTGGTACCCGCAATTTCGCTAGACGGTAACGCCGAAAACCAAAGAGTCGCGGCACGAAACAGCAGGCAAAGCGCCGCTTCATCGCTGGCCAGCAACATGGCTTTTTCCATCGCGGCGGGTGATTGCTCCGCCAGATCGATAAGTTGCTGCGCACTGCTGCCGAGCCGTTCAAGGTGGGCGCCAGGATTTTTAAGGATTTCAAAGACGAGGTTCAGGCCATCCCAAACACCCATGACTGCTGCCCAACTTCCCGCCAGCATTCCGTTCCCAGCGGCCGCAAAAGTCGACTGCGACCATTGCGGTTTAAAGCCTTCCCATTCTTTGCGCAGCCACCCTTCCAACTCTTTGGTCAGGCCATCGTAGGAAGAGAAAAGATCATCAACTTGCTGCGGTGTGACTTCGTTGTGGACGTGAATGCGGTAGAACTTGCCCTCGTCCCCCTTGAACGTCCCTTTGCCATTTTCATCAAGCGTGACAGGCGTTGTTTTACCGCCGTCGATAGCAATCACATCAACCTGGATACTCCCAACGGGAACGTCATAAACCGATTCGAACTTGCTCTCGATTTCCAGCATCCCACCCTTCGGGCACTGCACGACGGTGGAGAGAAAATCGTCATCGCCACTGCTCACAGTGGTGCTGGTATTGCCGAACCGAATGATCCGCTCCATCCCCATTAGCGAAGGCAAATCAGTCGCGTGACTGGCCTTGTCTGCCGCCCGGCTCAACCAATGCTTAAGCTGTTCACGGTAGAGGGAAAGGGTGTTCGGGAAACTGTCGAGCTCCTGCTCGATGAGTACGATCTGATCCATCAGTTCAGCTCCGCCATCAGGTAGTCCACCAAGGCGGTTTGGGGTGCTTGAGGCAGGTCCGGCGTCTCAAGAAAGATCGCGACCTTGTGCCGCAATACGCTTATCGAAAACCCTTCATAAAGATCAGGGCGTTCCTCGCTCAACCACTTCACCAAGTTGTTGATGCGGGTTGTTGCGGACTCCGCAGCGAGGTGTTTAAGCAGCGATTCAGAAACTTCCCACCAAGGAAAAACCCTTGCGGTTTTCAACGCACTGCCACCCATGGCGAGCGGCTGGCCATTGATCAAACAGCGGTCGATCACAGGCATTAACTGCGTGGCGTTAACTTCGGGAGACTTAAGGATCGACAGCAAATAACGCCCATCCCAAAAGCGGAAAAACACCGCGTTGCCGTTGGGCAAAAGGACTTGGGTAAGGCTGCGCAAATGCTCGACCAGCACTTCTTGAGAGGCCGAAGAAACCGCCAGCCAACCCCAATCGCTTGATTCGGTCGTGGCGACCCACTCCAGAAACTCACTGCAAGCGGCGACGATTCCGACATAGGGCATCACCGGTTCCCACTCGGCGTAAGCGCTGTCGGCCCAAATCGGGCTGGGTGCTTGAGCGATGCTCGAACGCTGCCAAGCTTTAAACGGTTCAGCGGAGCTCGCGTTGCTGAAAATGGCGAAGAGCTGCTCAGAAGATTTGAGGGGTTGGCTTACCAGCCAGTCGTGGGGCGACAAGCGATCAGGCTGCACAGACACCCTCCTTGCAACGCTCACATTCCTCACAGAACGGCGCATCACTTTTCAGGCTTAGAATCTGTGCAGCACTCAGCAGCGCCGCCGGAGCGGCAACGAGATTCAACAGCGTATCCGGCGAGGCTGGCGCAGCAGTCATGGCCGGCATCAACGCACCACCGACCTGAATCGGCACGCTGCTGAAAATCCCACCGGGACCAATGTTGATCCACTGCCCACCCGCCTGAATCGTCGCACTGGCGCCGCCGTCGATCACCACTTGCTGACCGGCGCTGACATGGAATTGCTGACTGGCATTCAGCGCCTGACTGGTCACACGAATGTGCCGGTCGCCGATCACCACCAAGTGATCGTCCAGCTTCACTTCGGCCTGGCGCTGGCCGTGGGTGATGCGTTGTTCGTCGGCCTTCAGTTCATGGCGAGCGGTGCCGGTGACGACGATGCTGCGCTGGTTATCGACCTGCACCTGTTGATCGTTCAACACGTGTTGAGTCCAGTTTCGCTGGGCGCGCAGGTAGATTTCCTCGGCGCCTTTGCGATCCTCGATGCGCAATTCGTTGTAACCGCCGCCACCGGGACTACTTTGGCTGCGGAAAATGCTGCGGGTCTTGTCGGCGGGCAAGTCGAGCGGTAGCGGTGTCGCCGCGTTTGGCAGGCAACCCATCACCAGCGGTTTATCCGCATCGGCGTCGATGAACCCGACCAGCACTTCCATGCCGACTCGCGGGATCAGCACGCTGCCGTAACGGTCGTGCGCCCAGCCGGTGGCCACGCGCAGCCAGCAACTGGAGTGTTCATTGAGCTGACCGTCACGGTCCCAGGCGAGCTGAACCTTGACCCGGCCGAACTCGTCGCAATGGATTTCGCTGTCGGTCGGACCGGTGACCACGGCAGGTTGATAGCCGAGCATGCGTGGCTTTTCCGGCCCGAGCGGCGGACGAAACGAAACGTCCCACGGGATTGCCAGAAAGGTATTGCGATAGCCCTGGAAATCTTCCGGGCTGTCGCTGGTGACCGACTCTTCCAGCACTTGCGGCTGGCGTCCACGGTGCTCAATTTCGGTGATCAACCACAGATCATTCCACGACTGACGCGGGTGCTCGGCGAGATGTAGGAAGTGCCCGCAGACCAACGCAGATTCGTCGCCCCGACCTTCGGCCTGACGGAAGTCGGCGTTGTGGCGTTCGAGTGCTCGTTGAGCCAGATGTTTGCCGTGTTCGCGATCAGTGAACTGGCCAGGAAAGTGATAATCCTCCAGCACCGGTCGCTGTTCGCTGTCGAGGCGGCTTTCAAGTTGCAGGCGCGGTTTGCGGAAGTCGTAATCGCGACGGGTTACCGCTGTCGACCGGGTTTCCAGCCGCACGTTGAAACGCTTGACGGCTGGCGCATCCGCCGCCATTCCGCTGCCCGGCAGGTATAACGTCGGCTCGGACAGACGAGGGAAAACCGTCTGGTCATCACCAAACACCAGCAGGTGCCCGTCGAGGCTGTGCTGAAAGTGGTAGTGAATGCCGATCTCGGCACACAGCCGCTGGATGAACCCCAGATCGCTCTCGGCGTATTGCACACAGTACTCGCGCGCTGGGTAGTCGCTGCCGAGCCGAAACTCGAAGGCATCGCGCTGGATGCCATGGTCCTTGAGGATTTGCGCGACGATCGTCGGCACGCTTTTGTGCTGAAAGATCCGCTGATTGATGCGCTGGCCCAAGTACGCCAGTCGCGGTACGAGACTGATTTGGTAACCCGTGAGGCGTTGCCCGGAATCGCTTTGGCCGACCCGAAAAATCTGACCATGAATGCCGGAACCTTGAGCATCAAAACTCAGAAATGCCTGACGATGCAGCAAGCTTTCGAGTTCGATGTCCGGCCGTTCGCTGACCAGTTCCAGGTCAAAACGGTAGGGCTGGCTGATGGCTTCCTTGCCCGTGAACTCAAGCACTTTGAGCTCATTCTGGACGCCGTCGAGGGTCAACGTGAAACGCGGTTGATTGGCAGGAGCGAACATCCGATGTGTCTCTGCAGATTGAAGGCGGGCGATTCTGCATGAGCGGATAGGGGTGTTGAGGGAGGGACAGGAAAATCAGATTTGCCCTACTTTTTTAGGGAATCGTCCTTCAAAAATCGGAACAGTGACCTACAGACATACCCGTCAGATTGGTCGCACAGACAAAAAAAGGCCCGCGTCCATGAGGAAGCGGGCCTTTTTCATGTTCGGCGAAAGGTCAGAGCATCAGCTCATCCCCATCACTTGTTCAGGCGGAAATCTGCCTCGGCAGCAGCGAAGCGCTGAAGCATGCCTTTGGTAGGCTCGCCCATTTTACTGACGATGTAGATCGCCAGGCTGGCGAAGATGAAACCAGGGATGATTTCGTACAGACCCAGCAGTTCGAAGTGTTTCCAGACGATCACGGTGATCGCACCGACCAGGATGCCGGCCAATGCGCCGTTACGGGTCATGTCTTTCCAGATCACGGAGATCAGGACAACCGGACCGAACGCAGCACCGAAACCAGCCCAGGCGTAGCTGACCAGGCCCAGTACGCGGTTTTCCGGGTTAGCGGCCATCGCGATGGCGATCAGGGCAACCAGCAGCACCATGGCACGACCGACCCAAACCAGCTCCAGTTGGGACGCCGATTTACGCAGGAAGGTCTTGTAGAAGTCTTCGGTCAGGGCGCTCGAGCACAC
This sequence comes from Pseudomonas sp. MDT1-16, assembly GCF_054898115.1. NCBI lineage: Bacteria > Pseudomonadati > Pseudomonadota > Gammaproteobacteria > Pseudomonadales > Pseudomonadaceae > Pseudomonas > Pseudomonas sp. MDT1-16. The sequence goes on along the minus strand of NZ_CM142717.1, from coordinate 716,740 downwards.
CAGAAGCTGGCAGCTCAGGGTACTCATTACCGCCGCCAGAATGGCCGACAGCAGTACACCGGCGATCCATGGGTTGAACAGGATTTTGGCCAGTTCGATGAACACGCGCTCTGGGTTTTCGGTCACAGGACCGGCCAGCTCCGGGTGCGCCGAAAAGTAAGCGATACCGAAGAAGCCTACAGCGACGGTGCCGCCCAGGCACAGGATCATCCAAGTCATGGAGATACGACGAGCGTTAGCGATCGACTTGACCGAATCCGCCGCCATGAAACGCGCGAGGATGTGCGGCTGGCCGAAGTAGCCCAGGCCCCAGCCCATCAGCGAAATCACGCCGATGAAAGTGGTGTTTTTCAGCATGTCGAAGTTGCTTGGATCTTGTGCTTCGATGGCCAGGAACGTGGTGTCGACGCCGCCAGTGGCCAGCAGCACAATGATCGGCGTCAGCAACAGAGCGAAGATCATCAGCGTGGCTTGTACGGTGTCAGTCCAGCTCACTGCCAGGAAACCACCGACGAAGGTGTAGGCAATCGTCGCTGCAGCACCGGCCCACAGCGCCGTCTCGTAGGACATGCCGAAGGTGCTTTCAAACAGACGGGCGCCGGCCACGATGCCGGAGGCGCAGTAGATGGTGAAGAACACCAGAATCACGACCGCAGAGATGATCCGCAGCAGGCCGCTTTTGTCTTCGAAACGGCTGGAGAAGTAATCCGGCAGGGTCAACGCATCACCGTTGTGCTCGGTCTGCACCCGCAGACGGCCGGCGACGAATAGCCAGTTCAGGTAAGCACCGACGATCAGGCCGATGGCGATCCAGCTTTCGGAGAGACCGGACATGTAGATGGCGCCCGGCAGGCCCATCAACAACCAGCCGCTCATGTCGGAGGCGCCGGCGGACAATGCAGTCACGACGCTGCCCAGGCTACGACCGCCCAGAATGTAGTCAGAAAGGTTATTGGTGGAGCGATAGGCCATGAAGCCGATCAGCACCATTGCTGCGATGTAGATCACGAAAGTGATCAGGGTTGGATTGCTAACGCTCATTAAGTTACGCCCTGGCTTTGTTTTTATGTAGCGGCGGCTGGTGAACCGCACGCAAACGACGACGTTTGACAGACGATTTCGGGTCCCGCGCATTTATGACTGATGTTTCCCCAGGAAAGCCATCAGCCGGGGCACCTGTCTTTTTTGACTGGTTGCACCTTGGGCGCGAATGCTATTCAACAAAGCAAATAAGGTGCAACCAGTTTCGTGAGAATAAGTTGCACCTAGTCGGATTTATCTGAAAAAGTCCTGTTTTTGCTCCCTTTTAGCGCAGTCCACGCGATTTACTAGAAGCAAAAGCACCAAGCAGGAGCGGTACGTTCGTACCGGAATTTAATTCCTGACGAACTGCTTATTATTCCGACAAAAAAAGGGTTGCACCCGGTTGCACCTCGAGAGTTGCGCAGCTAATCTTGCCGCCAGCTGATGCCACGCGGTCGTGGCAAACATGAGGATAAAAATATGGCTACCACCACCCTTGGGGTCAAACTTGACGACCCGACCCGCGAGCGCCTCAAGGCCGCCGCGACCTCGATTGATCGCACGCCGCACTGGCTGATCAAGCAGGCAATTTTCAATTACCTGGAAAAACTCGAGGGTGGTGCAACCCTGACCGAGCTGAGCGGTTTGACCAAGGATTCCGACGACGTCGTCGATGCGCCTCTGGATCACGCCCACCAATGCTTCCTCGAATTCGCCGAAAGCATCCTGCCGCAATCGGTGCTGCGCGCTTCGATCACGGCTGCTTACCGTCGCCCTGAGCCGGAAGTGGTGCCGATGCTTATCGAACAGGCGCGTCTGCCTGCTGCGATGGCCGAAGCCACTAACAAACTCGCCTCTTCGATTGCCGAAAAACTGCGCAATCAGAAAAGCGCCGGCGGCCGTGCCGGGATTGTTCAGGGCCTGTTGCAGGAATTTTCCCTGTCGTCCCAGGAAGGCGTGGCGTTGATGTGCCTGGCCGAAGCGCTGCTGCGCATCCCGGACAAAGGCACGCGTGACGCGCTGATCCGCGACAAGATCAGCACCGGCAACTGGCACCCGCACTTGGGCAACAGCCCGTCGTTGTTCGTCAACGCCGCTACGTGGGGCTTGCTGCTGACCGGCAAACTGGTCGCCACCCACAACGAAGCCGGCCTGACTTCATCGCTGAGCCGCATCATCGGCAAGAGCGGCGAGCCGATGATCCGCAAGGGCGTCGACATGGCCATGCGTCTGATGGGCGAGCAGTTCGTCACCGGTGAAACCATCGCCGAAGCCCTGGCCAACGCCAGCAAGTTCGAAGCCAAAGGCTTCCGCTATTCCTACGACATGCTGGGTGAAGCCGCACTCACCGAGCACGATGCCCAGAAGTACCTGGCCTCGTACGAACAAGCCATCCACTCGATCGGCAAAGCGTCTCACGGCCGCGGGATTTATGAAGGCCCGGGCATTTCCATCAAGCTTTCGGCCCTGCACCCGCGCTACAGCCGTGCCCAGTACGAACGTGTGATGGACGAGTTGTACCCGCGCCTGCTGTCGCTGACCCTGCTGGCCAAGCAATACGATATCGGCCTGAACATCGACGCCGAAGAAGCCGACCGTCTCGAGCTGTCGCTGGATCTGCTGGAGCGTCTGTGCTTCGAGCCGCAACTGACCGGCTGGAACGGCATCGGTTTCGTGATCCAGGCTTATCAAAAGCGTTGCCCGTACGTGATCGATTACGTAATCGACCTGGCGCGTCGCAGCCGTCATCGCCTGATGATTCGCCTGGTGAAAGGCGCGTACTGGGACAGCGAGATCAAGCGCGCCCAGGTCGAAGGCCTGGAAGGCTATCCGGTCTACACCCGCAAGGTGTACACCGACGTTTCCTACATCGCCTGCGCTCGCAAACTGTTGTCGGTACCGGAAGTCATCTACCCGCAGTTCGCCACGCACAACGCCCACACCCTGTCGGCCATTTACCACATCGCCGGTCAGAACTATTACCCCGGCCAGTACGAGTTCCAGTGCCTGCACGGCATGGGTGAACCGTTGTACGAACAGGTTGTAGGCAAAGTTTCCGAAGGCAAGTTGAACCGTCCGTGCCGCGTGTACGCACCGGTCGGCACTCACGAAACATTGCTGGCGTACCTGGTGCGTCGCCTGCTGGAAAACGGCGCGAACACCTCGTTCGTCAACCAGATCGCCGATCAGTCCATCTCGATTCAGGCGCTGGTGGCCGATCCAGTGGCCAGCATCGAGCAGATGGCGACGCTGGAAGGCGGCTTCGGCCTGCCGCACCCGCGTATCCCGCTGCCGCGTGATCTTTATGGTGCCGAGCGCGCCAACTCCAGCGGCATCGACATGGCCAACGAACATCGTCTGGCTTCCCTGTCCTGCGCCCTGCTGGCGACCGCTCATAACCACTGGAAAGCTGCGCCGATGCTCGGTTGCGCGTCCAGCACTGAAACGCCGGCGCCGGTGCTGAACCCGTCCGATCTGCGTGATGTGGTCGGCCATGTGCAGGAAGCCACCGTCGAAGACGTCGACAATGCGATCCAGTGCGCCTTGAGCGCCGCGCCGATCTGGCAGGCCACTCCGCCCGCCGAACGCGCCGCGATTCTGGAACGTGCCGCCGATTTGATGGAGGGCGAGATCCAGCCGCTGATGGGCCTGTTGGCTCGCGAAGCCGGCAAGACCTTCGCCAACGCCATCGCCGAAGTGCGTGAAGCCGTGGACTTCCTGCGTTATTACGCGGTGCAGGCTCGCAACGATTTCACCAACGACGCCCACCGCCCACTGGGTCCGGTGGTCTGCATCAGCCCGTGGAACTTCCCGCTGGCGATTTTCAGTGGTCAAGTCGCTGCCGCACTGGCCGCCGGTAACCCGGTATTGGCCAAGCCTGCGGAACAAACCCCGCTGGTCGCCGCTCAGGCCGTGCGCTTGCTGCTTGAAGCCGGGATTCCGGAAGGTGTGCTGCAACTGCTGCCGGGTCGCGGCGAAACCGTCGGTGCCCGTCTGGTTGGTGACGATCGGGTCAAAGGTGTGATGTTCACAGGCTCCACCGAAGTCGCTCGCTTGCTGCAACGCAACGTCGCCGGTCGCCTGGATGCTCAAGGTCGCCCGATTCCGCTGATCGCCGAAACCGGTGGCCAAAACGCGATGATCGTCGACTCCTCGGCACTCACCGAACAAGTGGTGATCGATGTTGTGTCCTCGGCGTTCGACAGCGCCGGTCAACGTTGCTCGGCGCTGCGCGTCTTGTGCTTGCAGGAAGACTCCGCTGACCGTGTCATCGAAATGCTCAAAGGCGCCATGGCTGAATGCCGTCTCGGCAATCCTGAGCGCCTGTCCGTGGACATCGGCCCGGTGATCGACGCCGAAGCCAAGGCGGGCATCGAGAAACACATCCAGGCCATGCGCGACAAAGGTCGCAGCGTGTACCAGGTGGCAATCGCCAATACCGAAGAAGTCAAACGCGGCACCTTCGTGATGCCGACGTTGATCGAGCTGGAAAGCTTCGATGAGCTGCAACGGGAGATCTTCGGCCCGGTGCTGCACGTGGTTCGCTACAAGCGCAAAGACATCGATCAGCTGATTGGCCAGATCAACGCTTCCGGTTACGGCCTGACGCTCGGCGTGCACACGCGCATCGACGAGACCATCGCCAAGGTGATCGACAACGTCAACGCCGGTAACGTCTACGTGAACCGCAACATCGTGGGTGCCGTGGTCGGCGTGCAGCCGTTCGGCGGCGAAGGTTTGTCGGGCACGGGGCCGAAGGCGGGTGGTCCGCTGTACCTGTACCGTCTGTTGTCGACGCGCCCTACCGATGCGATCGAACAGTCCTTCGCTCGCGGTGATGCTATCGCGGCCCCGGATGTTCGTCTGCGTGATGCCATGAGCAAGCCGCTGAAGGCTCTGCAAGCCTGGGCTGACAGCAACAAGTTTGCCGACCTAAGCGCCCTGTGCGTGCAGTTCGCGGCGCAATCGCAAAGCGGGATCACCCGTGTTCTGGCGGGCCCGACCGGCGAGCGCAACAGCTACGCCATCCTGCCGCGCGAACACGTGCTGTGCCTGGCGGAAGTCGAAGGCGATCTGCTGACGCAACTGGCGGCGGTATTGGCCGTCGGCGGTTCGGCGGTATGGCCGGAAGCTGAATTGACCAAGGCGTTGTTCGCACGTCTGCCGAAGGAAGTTCAGGCAAGGATCAAGCTGGTTTCCGACTGGAGTAAGGACGAAGTGCTGTTTGATGCGGCTCTGCATCACGGCCATTCCGATCAGCTGCGTGCGGTCTGCCAGCAGGTGGCCAAGCGTGCCGGTGCAATTGTCGGGGTTCATGGTTTGTCGCAAGGCGAGACCAACATTGCGTTGGAGCGTCTGGTGATCGAGCGGGCATTGAGTGTTAACACTGCTGCGGCGGGTGGTAATGCCAGTTTGATGACTATTGGCTAAACCCTCCTCGTGATCGTTCCCACGCTCTGCGTGGGAACGATCATGTCCTACCCTCGTTTTGCCCCTCCATCACGCTCATCAATCATCCTGTTCACTCCGCCCTTCCCACGCCTAGACTCGGTCCATTCCAAAAAAAGGTAGGCCGACATGTCCGAGACGCTGCTCAGTTCCCGCAATCTGGCTTTCGAGCTGTATGAAGTCCTCGATGCCGAGGGCCTGACTCAGCGCGAGCGTTTCGCCGAACACAACCGCGAGACCTTCGACGCTGCCATCGGCACTGCCCGCAACATCGCCGAGAAGTTCTTCGCCCCGCACAACCGCAAGGGTGACGAGAACGAGCCGCGCTATGAAGACGGTCAGGCTATTCTGATTCCGGAGGTGAAACCGGCGGTGGATGCCTTCCTTGAAGCCGGTTTCCTCAACGCCGCGCGCAGTTTCGACGCCGGCGGCATGCAACTTCCTACGCTGTTGTCCCAAGCCTGCTTCGCGCACTTTCAGTCGGCCAACGCGGCGTCGACCTCTTATCCGTTCCTGACCATGGGCGCGGCAAACCTGATCGAAAGTTTCGGCACCGAGGAGCAGAAACAGCGTTTCCTGCAACCGATGATCGATGGCCGCTTCTTCGGCACCATGGCCCTGACCGAGCCGCATGCTGGCTCGTCGCTGTCGGATATTCGTACCCGCGCCGAGCCCGCGCCTGACGGCACCTATCGCCTGAAGGGCAATAAGATTTTCATCTCCGGCGGCGATCACCCGTTGTCGGAAAACATCGTGCACATGGTGCTGGCGAAATTGCCGGACGCACCGGCCGGGGTAAAAGGTATTTCGCTGTTCATCGCGCCCAAGTTTTTGGTCAACGATGACGGCAGTCTCGGCAAGCGCAACGACGTGCTGCTGGCCGGCTTGTTTCACAAAATGGGCTGGCGCGGCACCACCTCCACTGCACTGAATTTCGGCGATAACGGCGAGTGTGTCGGCTACCTTGTGGGCAAGCCGCACCATGGCCTGAGCTACATGTTCCAGATGATGAACGAAGCGCGGATCGGCGTCGGCATGGGCGCGGTGATGCTCGGTTACGCCGGCTATCTGTATTCCCTGGAGTACGCCCGCGAGCGTCCGCAGGGTCGCGTGCCGGACAGCAAGGACCCGAACACCGCGCCGGTGGCGATCATTCAGCACGCCGACGTCAAACGCATGTTGCTGACTCAGAAAGCCTACGTCGAAGGCTCGTTCGACCTCGGGCTGTACGCGGCGCGGCTGTTCGATGACACCACGACCCTTGAGACTGAAGCCGAGCGCAAACAGGCCCATGAGTTGCTGGATTTGCTGACACCGATCGTCAAATCCTGGCCGTCGGAGTTTTGCCTGAAGGCCAATGAACTGGCGATCCAGATTCTTGGCGGCCACGGTTACACCCGCGAATATCCCGTTGAGCAGTACTACCGCGACAACCGTTTGAACCCGATTCATGAAGGCACTCATGGCATTCAGTCGCTGGACTTGCTGGGACGTAAACTGGCGCAGAACGGTGGTTCTGGGCTCAAGCAACTGATTCGACTGATCGCCGATACCGCCGAGCGCGCTCAAGCGTATGAATCGTTAACCGCGCTGCGTGAACCGCTGGAGAAACTGGTGGCACGCCTGCAAACAGTGACGATTGGTTTGCTGACGGATTTGGGGCAAGGCAAGGTCAACAGCAGCCTGGCGAACTCGGCGCTGTACCTGAAGGTGTTCGGGCACACGGTGATTGGCTGGCGCTGGCTGGAACAGGCGATTCGCGCCGAAGAAGGGTTGGCCAAAGGGAATGCGGCGGATGCGAGCTTCTATAAGGGCAAGCTGCAGGCGGCGCGGTACTTCCTGACGTGGGAAGTGCCGGGTTGCCACCATGAGCTGGCGATTCTTGAGGCTCGGGATGATGTGTGCCTGGGGATGCAGGATGAGTGGTTCTGATCCCTCACACTGATCGTTCCCACGCTCTGCGTGGGAATGCCTCAGGGGACGCTCCGCGTTCCAATGGGACGCGGAGCGTCCCGGGCTGCATTCCCACGCGGAGCGTGGGAACGATCAGTCACAAGTATCAGCTCAGTTTGAAACTACCCATCTGCCGCGCCAGATCATCCGCCAACCGCTGCAACGTCTGGCAATCCTCACGACAAGCCCTGACCTCCCCAGCCGTTGCCCGAGCCAAATCGGAAATCCCCTGCACGTTGCGGTTGATCTCTTCGGTCACCGCCGACTGCTCTTCCGTCGCGGTCGCTACTTGATGGTTCATGTCGCTGATCCGCTCGACCTGCCCGGTGATCGCCGTCAACGACGCCCCGGTGCGCTGGCTCGACTCAACCCCAGTGCCCGTCGCCGCCTGCCCCGAATGCATCGACGAGACCGCATTCTCCGCGCCTTGCTTGAGGCTGCCGATCATCTGCTGAATCTCATCAGTCGACGACTGAGTCCGCCGCGCCAACGTGCGCACCTCATCCGCCACCACGGCAAACCCACGGCCCATGTCCCCGGCTCGCGCCGCTTCAATGGCCGCGTTAAGCGCCAGCAAATTGGTCTGCTCGGAAATCCCGCGAATCACCGCCAACACCTGATCAATGGACGCCACTTGATGGGCCAGCTCACCCACCGCACTCGCGGCGAGGCCGATTTCGGCAGACATGCTTTCAATATGCCGGATCGATCCGCCCACCACTTCTCGCGCCTGCATCGCCTCATCACGGGCGTTTTGCGAAGCCATCGCGGCGTTACCGGCGTTTTGGGCGATTTCCTGCACCGTCAGGCCCATTTCGTGGACGGCGGTGGCGACCATGTCGGTCATTTCCTGCTGACGGCCGGAGCGTTCGGCGGTGTTGTCCACCACCCGCGCCACTTGGCCGACTGCCGTGCGCAAACGCTCGCTGGTGGTCAGCACTTCGCCAATCATGTCGCGCTGACTTTCCAGGAACCGATTGAAGCCACGCGCCAGGTCACCCAGCTCATCGGCGCGACTGGAATCTAACCTGTGGGTCAAATCTCCCCCACCGCTACCGATGGCTACAAGCGCCGCTGTTACCTGACGAATCGGGCGCACCAATCCGCGGGCCAGCAACACCACCAGCAACAGGCAGACCAGCGCCACCGCCAGGCCGATGGCGCTGCTGGTCCACATGGCGCGGCGGGCTTCGGCGTAGATTTGCGACTGCGGCACTTCGGCCACCAGGGTCCAGCCCAAGTCCCTCAGCGGCAGGCTCAGCGCCAGATAATCTTCGCCGTCGCGGACAAAGCTACTGTTGGTGGCAACTTTTTGACCCATCACCGCTTGTGCGGCAGTTGCACCAATTTGCTCGGCCAACGTGCGTTTGCCGCTGAATTGCGCCTCGGGATGAACCTGGATCAAACCGTCGGAACGCACGAGATAGACCTTGCCGCGCTCACCGAAGTTGAAGTTGTGGATCAACTCCGACAGCTCTTTCATGCTCAGGCCAAGCCCGGCAACGCCCACGACTTTGCCGGCCTGCTCGACTTTGAGGTCGATGAACAGCGCCAATTCTCCGGTCGCGGTGTCATTGTCGATATTGAGGGTTCGCGGCTGATTGCTGTCGAGAAACGAGTAGAACCAGGCGTCTTTGGGGTTGGAGCGGCTGAGGGTCCGGTCCAGACCTTTTTCAGTGAAGTAATTGCTTGAGGGAGTGCCGACGATCAGCGCGGTAAAGGCCTTGTGCTCGGCGCGGATGCCTTCCAGATACCGCACGAACGTGGCGGTCTGGGCGCTGTTTTCGCCCCCGGCCAACCAGTCGCGCACCATGCTATTGCTGGCGATGTCCTTGGCGGCGGTGAGGGGTTGAACGAGGATTCGCTCGATGTCGTTGCGCATCGCTTCGATGCTCGACGGCAGCGCTTGTTCGACCAGATAGCGCTGGGCGAGACGGTTGACCACGAGGGTATAAACGCCAACCACGATCAGAATGCTGACCAGCAGGGCGGTGCCCATACTCAGGATCAACTGCCATTGAATACTGCGTCGCCAGAACTGCATGGAGCACCCCCAAAGAATAAGAGGCTGAAACACTGCAACAGCCGTGCCGATTGTATACAATGCAAACGACAATTTATTCCTTGGTTGTGCGCAAAGCCGATCAGGCCTGATTGATCGTCTTGGAGATCACTTCAACCGTGGCGCTGACTTGCTCTTGGTAACGGTCGAGTTCCTGCTTGTGCCGTTTCTGCATTTCGATCTGCTGGGAGCACAGATTCATCGCCGCCAGCACCAGCAAGCGGTCACCGATCAGCGTCGGGTACTTCTTTTTGGTGTCGGCCAGGGCAGCCTTCAGCATTAATGCGGCGTCCAGCAGGGTTTGCTCTTCCCCGGCCGGCGCCTTGATCGAATAGTCCTCCCCCAGGATCGAGACGACTTTTACCCCTGCGGCGCCGTGACTCATGCGCTGACTGGGCCGGCGCTGACGCGCTCAACCAGGGCCTGGATGCGTGCCGCAGTGGCACCTTGCTTCTCTTCCTGCTCCATCAGACTCAGCTGCAGGCTTTCGTTTTCATCCTTGGCCTGGGCCAATTCTGCGCTCAGGGTTTGGTGGGTGCCGAGCAGGGTCTGGTTCTGTTGCACCAGGTCGCTGACCAGCTGTTCCAATTGGCTTAGGGATGCTTCCAACATTTTGATTTTCCAAGCATTTTCAAGGGGCGCGTACGATAAAGAAAAGTCACCATGGATGCCAGGGTTATCCAGGCGCAAGGCCTTGATTTTGCTGGCGGGCGACCTTCCTCGCGAACTTTAAAGACTGTGATTGGCGGATCTGGTTCCTGCACTTCGTCGCCCGGGCGGTTGTGCGACAAATACGCGCAGAGGCTCAAGACTTTAGTCGTATGACCGATAAGTCACCCATACGTCAGTCTCAGCGCCGCACGGATGCGCTTTTTTCGGTAAACACCATGTCCCTTCGCAATATGAATATCGCACCGCGGGCGTTCCTCGGCTTCACCCTGATTGGCGCCATGCTGCTGATCCTGGGGGTGTTCGCCCTGAACCAGATGAGCAAGATTCGCGGCGCCGCCGAGGAGATTACCTCGAACAGCGTACCGAGCATCAAAAGCCTCGACGAGTTCACTCAACTGACCCTGCGCTTGCGCGTCTTGTCTTATCGCCTATTAGTGAACCGCGAGCCAGAAGTCCAGCAAAAAACCCTGGACCTGCTGGAAACACGTAATCAGCAGATCCGAGTGGCTCAGACGGTCTACGAAAAACTGATCGCCAGCCCACAGGAGCGTGCGGCCTATGATCAGTACGTGCAACTGCTGGGGCAGTACCGCCAGATCGAAGACCGCATGAAGAGCCTGTCGCGCAACAATCAAGTGGATGAACTGCGCACCCTGCTCAACACTGATTTGCTGACCAATTCCGAAGCAGTCAACACCGTGCTCAACCGTTTGCTGGAGATCAACACTCAGCAGACCGTCGACACCAATCAGCAAGCTGCCGACCAGTACGCCTCAGCATTCAATCTTGTGGTCACGCTGCTGGTGATCGCTACCGGCCTGACCCTGCTTTTCGCCTGGTTGCTGACCAACAGCATCACCAAGCCGATCGCCAATGCCCTGAGCGCCGCCGAAGAAATTGCCGAAGGCAACCTGACTCGCCCGATCACTGTCGACGGTGAGGACGAAGCCGGTCGTTTGCTGCTGGCCATGTCGAAGATGCAGGACAAGCTGCGCGACACCCTGCAACGGATTTCCGGCTCTGCCACGCAACTGGCGTCCGCCGCTGAAGAACTCAACAGTGTCACTGACGAAAGCGCCCGTGGCCTGACCCAGCAGAACAACGAAATTGAACAGGCCGCCACCGCCGTCAATGAAATGACCAGCGCCGTGGAAGAAGTCGCGCGCAATGCCGTCAGCACGTCCGAAGCCTCGAAGAACGCCACCACCTCTGCCGGTGATGGCCGTGACCTGGTGCAGGAAACCGTCAGCGCCATCGAACGCATGAGCGCCGATGTGCAGAGCACCGCGACCCTGATCGGCGACCTGGCCAATGAGTCCCGTGACATTGGCAAAGTGCTGGACGTGATTCGCGGCCTGGCTGACCAGACCAACCTGCTGGCGTTGAACGCGGCCATCGAAGCAGCCCGTGCCGGTGAAGCCGGTCGTGGTTTCGCCGTGGTAGCTGACGAAGTTCGTGCCCTGGCCCATCGTACTCAGCAGTCGACCAGCGAAATCGAACGCATGATCGGCAGCATCCAGAGCGGCACCGAGCACGCGGTGGATTCGATGCGCAACAGCACCGAGCGCGCCGAGTCGACGCTGAACATTGCCCGTGGTGCTGGCATGTCGCTGGACACTATTAACAGTGCGATCGTCGAAATCAACGAACGCAACCTGGTGATCGCCAGCGCCGCCGAAGAGCAGGCGCAGGTGGCCCGCGAAGTGGACCGCAATCTGGTGAACATTCGTGATCTGTCGGTGCAGTCGGCAACCGGGGCGAATCAGACGAGTGCTGCCAGCAATGAGTTGTCGCGGTTGGCGTTGGATCTGAACAATATGGTTGGGCGGTTTAGCCTCTAACCCGTAACTGATCGTTCCCACGCTCCCGCGTGGGAACGATCACCCTCGCTGTGCCTCCCGCTGCTGCAAAACCTTTTTGACAGCATCACATTTCAACAGGTTAGAATCGCTGGCACGCAGACTGCATGGTCAGTCTGTGCCCGCCTTTCAGCTTCCTGGAGTACTGCCTTTGAATGCGACGACCATCAACAGCCTGTTCTTGATCGGCGCGTTGCTGGTAGGTGCGAGCATTCTGGTGAGCTCACTTTCATCGCGCCTCGGTATCCCGATTCTGGTGATCATCCTCGCGGTGGGCATGTCGGCCGGTGTCGACGGTGCCGGCATTGTTTTTGATAACTACCCAACGGCTTATCTGGTCGGCAACCTCGCCCTGGCAGTCATCCTGCTCGACGGCGGCTTGCGCACCCGGGTTACCAGCTTCCGCGTGGCGTTATGGCCGGCGCTGTCGCTCGCGACGGTCGGGGTGTTGATTACCACCGGGCTGACCGGCATGGCAGCCGCCTGGCTGTTCAACCTGAACCTGATTCAGGGCCTGCTGATCGGCGCGATCGTCGGCTCCACCGACGCCGCGGCGGTGTTCTCGCTGCTCGGCGGCAAAGGCTTGAACGAACGGGTCACCGCCACCCTCGAGATCGAGTCCGGCAGCAACGACCCGATGGCGGTGTTCCTCACCGTAACCCTGATCGACATGCTCGCCAGCGGCCAGACCGGTCTGCACTGGAGTCTGCTCGGGCACTTTATTCGTGAATTCGGTATCGGTGCCGTCATCGGCCTGGGTGGCGGCTGGGTCATGCTGCAACTGGTCAACCGTATCCACTTGGCCACCGGCCTTTATCCGATTTTGGTCATTGCCGGCGGATTGGTCGTGTTTGCCCTGACCAACGCCTTGCACGGCAGCGGCTTTTTGGCGGTGTACCTGTGCGGCCTGGTTATCGGCAACCGCCCGGTGCGCAGCCGCCACGGCATTTTGCACATGCTCGATGGCATGGCCTGGCTGGCGCAAATCGGCATGTTCCTGGTGCTGGGGTTGCTGGTGACGCCCCATGACTTGTTGCCGATTGCCCTGCCCGCTCTGGGTCTGGCGCTGTGGATGATTCTGTTTGCCCGGCCGTTGTCGGTGATGGTCGGTCTGCTGCCGTTCAAGGCGTTCCATGGGCGCGAGAAAACGTTCATTTCCTGGGTCGGGTTACGCGGCGCGGTCCCGATCATTCTGGCGGTGTTCCCGCTGATGGCCGGCCTGCCCAACGCCCAGCTCTACTTCAACCTCGCGTTCTTTATCGTGTTGGTGTCGCTGCTGGTGCAGGGCACGAGCCTGCCATGGGTGGCGAAGCTTTTGAAAGTGACCGTTCCGCCGGAGCCTGCGCCGATCTCCCGCGCCGCCCTGGAAGTGCACGTCACCAGTGAGTGGGAGCTGTTCGTTTATCGCCTCGGCGCCGAGAAATGGTGCATCGGCTCGCCTCTTCGCGAACTGAAAATGCCCGAAGGTACTCGCATTGCAGCCCTGTTTCGTGGCCAGCAACTGCTCCATCCGTCGGGTAGTACGGTGCTCGAAGTCGATGATTTGCTGTGTGTAATCGGCCATGAACACAACCTTCCGGCCCTCGGAAAACTCTTCAGTCAGGCACCGCAACGAGGCCTCGATTTGCGCTTCTTCGGCGACTTCGTGCTCGAAGGAGACGCCCAGCTGGCCGCGGTTGCTGCGTTGTACGGATTGAAAGTGGAAGGCATCGATCCGGACATGTCCCTGGGCCATTTCATTGCCCAGAAAGTGGGCGGCGCACCCGTGGTCGGCGACCAGGTGGAGTGGAACAACACCATTTGGACCGTCGCGGTCATGGAGGGGAACAAGATCGGCAAAGTGGGCGTCAGATTCCCCGAAGGAAGTCGCCCCGGTCCGGGCTTGTTCCTCTAAACTCCATTCTTCGTCTCGCTTTCGATCGGTCTCTATGTCAACCCTGCGCACCTTTTTCATCATCGCCCTGCTGGGCTTGAGTCTTTCTGTCGGTACATTGCAAGCGGCCGAACCGCCGTCCAGCGAAGCCGTGCAGGCGAACCTGAACAAGATCGCCGACCGCAAACTGCCGGAAGCCGATCAGAAAGCCCTGCAAACCATCCTGCAAAACACGCTGACACAACTCAACAACCAGCGTGATTACGAGCAGAAGCTGGCCGATCTCAAACGGCAACTGGCCAGCGCCCCGAAGCAGAACATCGAGAACCAGCGAGAACTGACCAAGCTCAAAGCCACCAACGTGTTGCCGGTGCCGCAACGCTATGCCAAAGAGCCTATTCAGCAACTGGAGCAGATGCTCACTGAGCGCTCCACCCAGCAAAGCGATCTGCAGAAGGCCCTGGCCGACGCCAACAGCCTGGTCACTACCGCCCAAACCCGCCCCGAGCGCGCCCAAGCCGAAATTTCTACCAGCCAGACGCGCATCCAGCAGATCAACAACATCCTCAAGGCCGGCAAGGACAACGGCAAGACCGTGACCCCCGAGCAACGCGACCTGCTCAACGCCGAGCTCGCGGCGCTGAATGCCCTGATCCCGTTGCGGCGCCAGGAACTGGCCGGCAACAACCAACTGCAGGACCTGGGCAACAGCCAGCATGACTTGCTCTCGGAAAAATCCGATCGCCTGGATAAGGAAATCCAGGCGCTACAAACCTTGATCAACCAGAAGCGTCTGGCGCAGTCCCAAGAGACCGTGACGCAGCAGTCCATCGAAGCGCAGAAGTCTGGCGGCAGCACGCTGCTGGCCACCGAAAGCGCGGCTAATCTGAAGCTCTCGGACTACCTGCTCAAAAGCACTGACCGCCTCAACGAAGTCACTCAGCAGAACCTGCAGACCAAGCAGCAGCTGGACAACGTGACCCAAAGCGATTCGGCGCTGGACGAGCAAATCAACGTGCTCAAGGGCAGCCTGCTGCTCTCCAAGATTCTCTACAAACAGAAACAGGCCCTGCCACTCCTCAAGCTCGACCGCGACCTGGCCGACCAGATCGCCGACATTCGCCTCTATCAATTCGAAGTCAGCCAGCAACGGGAACTGCTCAGCAACCCGGCCACTTACGTCGACAATCTGCTGGCTACCCAGCCGCCGGAGCAGGTCACCCCGCCGCTGCGCAAAAGCCTGCTGGAACTGGCCACGACCCGCGCCGATCTGCTGGAGCGCCTGAACCGCGAACTGAGCGCGGTGCTCAACGAATCCATCACGTTGCAACTCAATCAGAAACAATTACTCAGCACTGCCCAAAGCCTGCGGGCGACCCTCGATGAGCAAATGTTCTGGATTCCCAGCAACAAGCCGCTGGACCTGGAATGGATGCGCGCCGTGCCGGAACGCTTGGAGCGTCAGGTCACCACCCTGCCCTGGGCCTCGAGCCTGAGCGAATTGAGTGACGGGCTGACCCAGCGGCCGTTGTTGTTCCTGCCGCTGGCGTTGCTGATCGGTGCCCTGTTGTGGCGGCGCAAGAACCTCTATGCCCGACTGAACAAGGTTCACCAGGACATCGGTCACTTCAAGCGCGACAGCCAGTGGCACACGCCGCAGGCGATTCTGATCAACATTTTGCTGGCGATGCCGGTGTCTCTGGGCCTGGCCTTGTGTGGCCTGGCCTTGCAAATCGACGCCCGCGGACAGAACGCGAACATGGGCGCGGCGTTGCTGCAAATGGCTCAGGCCTGGCTGGTGTTCTACACCGCTTACCGGATCCTCGCGCCAGGCGGCGTGGCCGAACTGCATTTCCGCTGGGAAAAACCCCAGGTCGAATTCCTTCAAGGTTGGGTCCGCCGGCTCGGGCTGGTGGTGATGGCCCTCGTCGCGGTGGTGGCGGTTGCCGAACTGCAACCCGCGACCCTGGCCGATGACGTGCTCGGCATGCCGGTGGTGTTGACCTGCTACGCCTTGATGGCCTGGCTGCTCAGCCGCTTGCTGATCAGCAGCCCGACTCACCAGAACGCTTCGCTGTTCCGCAAGGCCGTGGGGATCATGTTCACCGTCCTGCCGGTCGCGTTATTCGTGGCGGTGTGCTTCGGCTATTACTACACCGCGCTGAAGCTCAGCGACCGGTTGATCAACACCCTGTACCTGCTGATGTTCTGGCTGGTGATCGAAGCCACTTTCGTCCGAGGCCTTAGCGTGGCGGCACGGCGTCTGGCCTACCAGCGCGCCCTGGCCAAACGCCAGGCCGCGAAAGAGGCCGGCGACGGCGAAGCGGTGATCGAAGAGCCGACGCTGGATATCGAGAAGGTTAACGAACAGTCCCTGCGCCTGATCCGTCTGGCGCTGCTCGGCGGCTTCATCGCGGCGCTGTATTGGGCCTGGTCCGACTTGATCTCGGTGTTCTCGTACCTGGACAACGTCACCCTCTACGAATACACCAGCGGCACCGGCGCCAACATGAGCATGGTGCCGATCAGCATTGGCGACATGCTCGGCGCGCTGATCATCATCGGCATCACCTTCGCCCTCGCCCGCAACTTGCCGGGCCTGCTGGAAGTGTTGGTGTTGTCAAAGCTGAACCTGGCTCAGGGCAGTGCGTACGCCACCACCACGTTGCTGTCTTACGTGATCGCTGGCGTCGGTTTTGTCTCGACCCTGTCGACGCTTGGCGTGAGCTGGGACAAGTTGCAATGGCTGGTGGCGGCGCTATCGGTAGGTCTCGGTTTCGGGATGCAGGAAATTTTCGCGAACTTCATCTCCGGGATCATGATCCTGTTCGAACGCCCGGTGCGGATCGGCGACACGATCACCATCGGCAACCTGTCGGGCACGGTGAGCAAGATCCGTATCCGCGCCACGACCATCACCGACTTCGACCGCAAGGACATCATTGTCCCGAACAAGACGTTCATCACCGGGCAACTGATCAACTGGTCCCTGACCGACACCATCACCCGAGTGACCCTCAAACTCGGCGTCGATTACGGCTCGGACCTGGACCTGGTCAAGGAATTGCTGCTCAAGGCTGCCCGTGAAAACCCGCGTGTGCTGAAGGATCCCGAGCCTCACGTGTACTTCCTGAACTTCGGCGAAAGCACCCTCGATCATGAACTGCGCATGCATGTGCGCGACCTCGGCGACCGTAACCCGGTGCTCGATGAAGTCAACCGCTTCATCAACCGCGAGTTCAAGAAGCAGCACATCAACATCTCGTTCCGGCAGATGGAGGTTTACCTCAAGAACATCCAGGGTCAGGAATACAGGATGGTGCCGGTCGACCCGGAAGCCAAAACCATTGTGCCTAAGACGGATGGTCAAGCGCCTCAAGAGCCACCGGCCGCCAAACTCGACTAACCGCCCTATCCCTAGCAGAATGCTCGGACATTCTGCTGGAGATGGCCCTTGAAAGCCCTCGACGAACTGACCTTCGATAATCGTTTCGCCCGCCTGGGCGATACGTTTTCCGCCCACGTGCTGCCCGAACCCATCGACAACCCGCGTCTGGTGGTGGCAAGCCCCGCCGCCATGGCGCTGCTCGACCTCGACCCTGCCGTGGCCGAAACCCCGGAGTTCGCCGAACTGTTCAGCGGCCATAAGCTCTGGGCCGACGCGGTCCCGAGGGCGATGGTCTATTCCGGTCATCAGTTTGGTTCCTACAACCCGCAGTTGGGCGATGGTCGCGGTCTGCTGCTGGGCGAGGTCTACAACGAGGCCGGCGAGCATTGGGACCTGCACCTCAAGGGTGCCGGCCAGACACCCTTTTCGCGCATGGGTGATGGGCGGGCGGTCCTGCGATCCTCGATCCGCGAGTTCCTCGCCTCCGAAGCGCTGAATGCCCTGAACATCCCGACCACCCGCGCGCTGTGCGTGATCGGCTCCGACACGCCGGTCTGGCGCGAGAAACAGGAGCGCGCGGCCATGGTCCTGCGCCTGGCGCCGAGCCATGTGCGTTTCGGGCATTTCGAGTATTTCTACTACACTAAACGTCCCGAGAAGCAGAAAGAGCTCGGCGAGCACGTGCTGGCCATGCATTTCCCGGAATGCCTGGAACAGCCTGAACCGTACCTGGCGATGTTCCGTGAAATCGTTGAGCGCAACGCTGAACTGATCGCCAAATGGCAGGCCTATGGGTTCTGCCATGGGGTGATGAACACCGACAACATGTCGATCCTGGGCATTACCTTCGACTACGGCCCGTTCGCGTTCCTCGATGATTTCGACGCTAACTTCATCTGCAACCACTCCGATGACCAGGGTCGTTACTCCTTCAGCAACCAGGTGCCGATCGGCCAGTGGAACCTCAGCGCCCTGGCCCAGGCCCTGACGCCCTTTATCAGCGTCGAAGCCCTGCGCGAAACCCTCGGCCTGTATTTGCCGCTGTACCAGGCCCATTACCTGGACCTGATGCGCCGCCGCCTCGGCTTCACCACGGCCGAAGACGATGACCAAAAACTGCTGGAACAGCTGCTGCAACTGATGCAGAACAGCGGCGTCGACTACAGCCTGTTCTTCCGCCGCTTGGGCGATGAGTCACCTGAACTGGCCGTCGCCCGTTTGCGTGATGACTTCGTCGACATCAAGGGATTCGATGCCTGGGGTGAGCGCTACATCGCCCGGGTTGCTCGTGACGGCGAGGTTGATCAGACACAGCGCCGCAAACGGATGCACGCCGTCAATCCGCTGTACATCCTGCGTAACTACCTGGCGCAGAAAGCCATCGATGCGGCGCAGAGTGGCGACTATTCCGAGGTACGTCGGCTGCACGCAGTGCTGAGCAATCCGTTCGAGGAGCAACCAGGGATGGAGAGCTATGCCGAACGGCCGCCGGAGTGGGGCAAGCATCTGGAGATCAGTTGTTCGTCGTGAGGCTGGTCAGATAAAGGTCTCCACTGACACACCGAAGCGCTCGGCCAACCAGCGGATCTGCCGCAGGTTGAGTTGACGCTTTCCGCTCAGAATCTCGGAGACAACAGACTGGGCGCCGACACCGGGCAAGTCGCTTTGGCTCAGACCGTGCTCGCGCATCAAGTAGCCGAGGACGTCGACACCGCTGGGCTTCGGCATTGGGTGATGCTTGTGATCCCATTCCTCGATCCAGTCACCGATGATATCCACAAGACTCATCAGCGGATGGGACTCGTCATCACCGGTCATCTCGAGCAACTCGTCCAGCGCCCGCGTCAACATGTCATAGTCGTCTTCATTTTTTGGTTTGCGCAGCACAGGCGAGACAAACTCCCAATGCTCGGCAGCTCTTTTGATCAGAACACTCATGCTCTTTCCTCCTTCCATTTTCCGCGATCATATTCGCGGTGATCCAGCACATGCTTGATATAAAGCTTTTGCGATCGATACCTGACAAAAGCGATCAGCCGCAATTTATTGCCACCGATATCGAAAACGTGATGCTCACCCACCTTGTCGACAGCAGGAAAGATGGCTCTCATCGCCGCAAAATCCGATGGCTTACTTCCTTTGGCCAATTGATACCAATAATCCAATGCGGTGGCTGTATTTGGCCATTTGGTCTTGGCTTCACGTATTCGTTTTTCGGAAATGACATGCATGCAACATCCTTATCGCATTCTGCTATGGGTAGTTAATCACAGACCAAAAATATCGCAAGTTGCGATAGTAGTGCGCAGACCAACGGTCTCGCCCAGCACGACTCAGCCTAGTTTTATCGCCTGACGCTGCACGATTGAAATATGAGCAAACGTCTCCAAATAGGAGTGATCGGCTTCTTTAACAGGACCATCCGCATGACTGACCCACTCCTCATCCCCTGCCCCCACTGCAACGGCCTCAACCGCATCCCCGCCGAGCGCCTCAACGACCACCCAAAATGCGGCCGCTGCAAGGCCGAGGTCTTGCTGAACAAACCGTTCGAGTTGAAGCAAAGCGATTACGCCAGCCAGATCAAAGGCGATCTGCCGTTGCTGGTGGACGTTTGGGCGGATTGGTGTGGGCCGTGCAAGTCGTTTGCGCCAGTGTTTGAGCAGGCGGCGGTGCAATTGGCGGGTAAGTGTCGGCTGGCCAAGCTGGACAGCGAGGCGAACCAGCAGCTCTCGACGCAGCTAGGGATCCGTTCGATCCCGAGTCTGATTCTGTTCAAGGACGGCCGGGAAGTCGCACGCCAGAGCGGGGCCTTCCCGTTGCCGCAGTTGATGAGCTGGTTGCGTAGCCAAGGGATCTGACGAACAGTCAGGTGTTTTCCAGCAGGTTGTGCAGATCGACGAATTGCTGCGTCAGTTTATGACGCGGATCGAGGTGGATCAGCGGCGTGTTGGCCTGGTGGGATTCACGCATGCGCACCGAACTACCCAGGTACACCGGCAACACCGGCAGGCCTTCGGCGATCAGTTCGTCGAGGATTTGCTGGGGCAGACTGGCGCGAGCCTGGAACTGGTTAACGACAATCCCTTCGACTTCCAGCCCTTCGTTGTGGTCCTCCTTCAATTCTTCGATCTCTGCCAACAGGCCGTACAGCGCCTGACGCGAGAAGCTGTCGCAATCGAAGGGGATCAGCACACGATCAGCGGCAATCAAGGCTGAAACGGCATAGAAATTCAGCGCTGGCGGAGTATCGAGGTAGATCCGGTCGTAATCGCCGTCCAGTTCCTCAAGCAATTTGCGCAGCTTGTTGATCTTGTGTTTGGCCTCAAGCTTGGGCTGCAAGTCAGCCAGTTCGGCGGTAGCGGTGATGACGTGGAGGTTGTCGAACGGGGTTTCGTAGATATCGACCTGGTTTTTCTTCGAGAACGGTCCGGAAGACAGGGTTTGTTTGAAAAAGTCCGCAATGCCCATCGGAATATCATCACCGGTGAGCCCTGTCAGGTACTGAGTGGAGTTGGCCTGAGCATCGAGATCCACCAATAGGGTGCGATAGCCCTCGCTCGCGCTAACCGCCGCCAGATTGCAGGCAATGCTGGATTTGCCTACGCCACCTTTCTGATTGAACACCACGCGCCGCATGTCAAAACCTCCGTGTATCAAAGAATGACCGAGTGTAGTAGTCCACGGCGCTGCTTAGCTACCTCGCCGGCATCGGGACTACACAGTCAGGTGTGATCTCACGCGGAAAAAACCATGAACTCATGCATTCCTTGCTGGCAAAGCCGACAAACAGGCCGGCCCCTGTGTGGATAATGGCCAAATGACAGCCGCGCACGAACTAGCCAGTACATTTCATTGAGCAAAATGTAACCATCATTTGCTACACGCTCGCCGCAACGGGATAATGCGCGCCACTCGGCGCCAAGCGCCACGAAAGGTAGTTCGCTTTTTTTGCGTCTCACCGCGTCAAGGAAGCCCGCAGGGGCGGGATGAGTTTCTGTGATCAACTTCAACATCGCCCAATGGCGCGCGTGGGCCCCTGGGCTCGAAAGCGTGGACGATTGGCAGGCCTGGAGCCGACAACCGGTCGTGCTTGCGAGCAGCGATGCCGCCCCCGACGTCTCGTTTCTGCCGGCCATGCAGCGCCGTCGACTCAGTCGTCTGGCGCGGATGGCATTCAGTGTCGGCTGGCCTTTGGCCGATGGTCGGCAGGACCTACCGTTGGTCTTTATTTCTCGCCACGGCGAAACACCACGCACCTTCGATATTCTCAGCGATCTGGCTGCCGATCAGCCGCTGTCGCCGACTCAATTCAGCTTGTCCGTGCACAACGCGATCATCGGCCTGTGGTCGATCATGCGGGGTGAAACCAGCGAAATGACTGCCCTCGCAGCAGCCGGCGATGGCCTTGAACACGGCATGCTAGAGGCCGCGGCTTTGCTTGGCGAAGGCGCACCCGCGGTACTGCTGATCGTCACCGAAGAGCAACCGCCCGAAGCCTACTCGACCTGGATCGACGACGTGCCGTTCCCTTACGCGGTCGGTCTGCTGATCACCCCCGGCAACGACTGGCAGCTGTCCCTGAACAGCACCTCGGATGAGTTGTCCAAAGCCCACTGGCCCCATGCCCTGAACCTATTGAGTACCCTGCTCGGCCAGCAGACAACCTGCCAACATGCCTGGAAAAATCGTGTATGGACCTGGCAACGCAACCTGTAGTCGATAAAAACCGCGACGCCTATTACTGGCGCCTGCTGGCTACCGCCGCAAGCTTCACCCTGTTCGGGTTGGGTGGGCTGTGCCTGCGCCTGGTGGTTTTCCCGCTGCTGAACTGCCTGCCCGGCGATGCCCGGACACACCGGCGGCGAGCACGGCAGACCGTCGCTCGCCTGTTCTGGTTTTTTGTGCGATTCATGGCTCGCACCGGCGTGCTGACTTACGACATCCAGGGCGCCGAAAAACTCGGTCGGCCCGGGCAAATGATCATCGCCAATCACCCGTCGCTGATCGATGTGGTGTTCCTGATCGGCCTGGTGCGCCACGCCAACTGCGTGGTCAAGAAAAGCCTCTGGGAGAACCCTTTTACCCGCGGCCCGCTAGGCAGCACCGAATACATCAGCAACGACGGCAGCATGGACATGCTCGATGCCGCTGCCGATGCGCTTAAAAGCGGCCAGACCCTGATCATCTTTCCCGAAGGCACGCGCACCCAACCGGGTCAGCCGCCGGCGTTCCATCGGGGTGCTGCGGCGATCGCGCTGCGCGGTGCGAAAATCCTTACCCCAGTAATCATCAAGGTCAGTCCGACCACATTGACCAAGGCCGAACCCTGGTATCGGATCCCCAAACGTCGCGTGCACTTCAGTTTCCGTGTCGGGGCCGATATAGACCCACAAGCCTTCGCCGCGCTGGGCCCTGCTCCACAGGCCTCGCGCAAGCTCAATGACTATTTGCACACTTACTTTATTAAGGAGCTCGCCGAAGATGAGCGATCTGCACACTGTTAGCCTAATGCAGGAAATAAAACTGCTGATCATCGACGCCCTCGGCCTGGAAGACATCAGCGTCGAAGACATCGGCGACGACCAGACGCTGTTCGGCGAAGGCTTGGGCCTGGATTCGGTAGACGCCCTGGAACTCGGCCTGGCGATCCAGAAGAAATACGGCATCAAAATCGACGCCGACGCCAAAGACACCCGCAATCATTTCAGCAACGTGACGAGCCTTGCGGCGTTCGTCACTGCAAAACAGGCAGCTTGAGACCGGACCATGCAAACTCGTGACGACATTTTCAACACTCTGCGCGATGCTCTGGTCGAGCTCTTCGAGCTGGACCCCGAGCGCGTGAGCCTCGAATCCAACCTGTATCAGGACCTGGAAATTGACAGCATTGACGCGGTCGACCTGATCGATCACATCAAACGCCAGACCGGCAAGAAAATCGCCGCCGAAGAATTCAAAACGGTGCGCACGGTCAGCGACGTGGTCGAGGCGGTCTACCGTCTGGTTCAGCCGGCCGCATGAGTCGATTGATCGGCCTTGGCCTGCTGCTGGCGGGTCTGCTGTACCCCTTCGCGGTGTATTTCGGCCTGGAGCATTTCGCCCCATGGCAGTTCGGTCTGCTGCTGGGCAGTCTGTGGCTGGCTCGGGCACTGCTCGGCGCGCGTCGTCCTGGCAGCTTGTGGATGGCGATCACCGCGATCGTTTTTTGCCTGTTGCTGGCGCTGTTCGACAGCCCGCTCTTGCTGCGCTGGTACCCGGTGCTGATCAGCGCTTTCATGCTCGGGCTGTTTGGCCTGAGCCTGAAATACGGCCCACCGATGATCGAGCGTCTGGCGCGTATGCATGAACCGCAACTGCCGGCCAAGGCGATTGTTTATACGCGCCAGGTGACGATCGTCTGGAGCGTGTTTTTCCTCTGTAACGGTTTGCTCGCCGCCGCCCTGACCCTCTTGGCGCCGCTAAGTTGGTGGATGTTGTACACCGGTCTGATTTCCTACGGATTGATGGGCCTGCTGTTTGCCATTGAATGGCTTATACGACAACGGGTACGAGGCCACCCATGAATTGGATAAAACTTGAGCACCTGTTGCTCAAGGCGCAACCCGAACGTGCCGTGACGGCCGAACCGACGCTGAATCACGCGCAACTGTGCGTAAAGGCGTTGAGCCTCGCCGCGGGCCTGCAAGCCCAGGGTGTGCGGCGCATTGCCGTGCACCTTGAGGATGCCGCCGACCTGGCGATTGCCCTGCTGGGTGCCTGGCGTGCCGGGGTCAGCGTGCTGCTACCCGCGGACCTGCAAGCCCAGACTCGACAGCGCTGGTCGACCGAAGTCGATCTGTGGCTGACCGATCAGGCCGATGACGCGCACCTGAGCGATTACCGGCATCCGCCGTTGATGGCCGCTGCACTGGATCTGGATCGCTGTTCGCTGAGCCTGTGCACCTCCGGTTCCAGTGGCGAGCCCAAGCGCATCGACAAAACCCTGCGCCAACTGGCCAATGAAGTCGAAGCGCTGGAGCGGCTCTGGGGCGCCGATCTTGGCGCGGCTTGCATCATCGGCAGCGTCGCCACTCAGCATATTTACGGGTTGTTGTTTCGAGTGCTGTGGCCGCTGTGCGCCGGGCGCTCGTTTGTGCGCAAGCAGCTGGCATTCCCTGAAGACCTGCAGCGCGCCAGCCGCGAACACCCGGCGTTTGCCTGGGTCGCCAGCCCGGCGCTGCTCAAGCGCATGGGCGACAACCTCGACTGGCCCGCATTAAGCGCGGTTCGCCGAGTATTTTCCTCCGGCGGTGCATTGCCGGCCGAGGCCGCGCAAAGCCTTCAACAACGCCTTCAGCAATGGCCGACGGAAATCCTCGGCAGCTCGGAAACCGGCGGCATCGCCTGGCGTCAGGGTAACGATCTCTGGCAGCCCTTTGCCGACATTGAATTGAGCCAGGACATAGACGGCGCTCTGCTCATTGCTTCGCCGTACTTGCCGCACGGCCATATCGAACACACTGCGGACGCCGCGCGAATCGCTGCCGACGGCCGATTCGAACTGCTCGGGCGGCTGGACCGGATCGTCAAACTGGAAGAAAAACGTATCTCGCTACCGATGCTTGAACAGGCCCTGATGGCCCACGGCTGGGTCGCCGAAGCGCGTCTTGGCGTGGTTCAGGAAAACCGCGCTTCGTTGGGTGTGCTGCTGGTGCTGACCGAGTCAGGCCTGCATGCCTTGCGTAATCAGGGTCGGCGCACCCTCACGCAAGAACTGCGGCAGCATCTGAGCCAGCATTGCGAGGCCTTGGCCTTGCCACGCCGTTGGCGCCTGCTGCGGCATCTGCCGCTGAACGCTCAGGGCAAACTGCCCCAGGCCACCGTTGAAGCCCTGCTGCTGGCGCCGCGTCCCAAGGCCCCGCAAGTGCTGGAGCAGATCGAAGTCGATGGCGAGTGGAGCCTGCAACTGGCGGTACCTCCCGACCTCGCTTACTTCAGCGGCCACTTTCCCCAGGCGCCGGTATTGCCCGGTGTGGTTCAAGTGGAATGGGCGTTAACGCTGGGCCAGCAATTGATGGACCTGCCTGCAAGATTCGCCGGCATGGAAGTGCTGAAATTCCAGCAACTGGTGCGCCCCGGCGATGAAATCCAGCTGCACTTGCGCTTCGATCCGACGCGCAGCAAGTTGTATTTCGCCTATCGCAACGAGACCGCGACCTGCTCCAGTGGGCGGATTTTGCTGGAGGCAGCAGGCGATGCATAACCCCTGCGCCGTGGTCCCGGTCTACAACCATGAAACCGCCATCACCACCGTGGTTGATGCGCTGCTCGCAAGCCGACTGCCGTGCATTCTCGTGGACGATGCCAGCAGCCCGGCCTGTGCAAAGGTGCTCGATCAACTGGCCCGGCGCGACAAGGTGTTCCTGATCCGTCTCGCCACCAATCAAGGCAAGGGCGGCGCCGTCATGACCGGCATGCGCGAAGCCTCGCGCCTGGGCTTCAGCCATACCTTGCAGGTGGACGCCGACGGTCAGCATGATCTGCAAGACGTCCAGACCTTCATCGAACAGTCACGCGCCCATCCCGAAGCGGTGATCTGCGGCTATCCGCAATACGACGCCAGCGTGCCGAAAGGTCGCTTGTACGCCCGCTACCTGACTCACGTCATGGTCTGGATCAACACCCTGTCGTTGCAGATTCGCGATTCCATGTGCGGCTTCCGCGTCTATCCGTTGCCACCGACCCTGGCGCTGATCGATTCGGCGAAGATCGGCAAGCGCATGGACTTCGACTCGGACATTCTCGTGCGACTGGCCTGGCGCAATCTCCCCATGCAATGGCTGCAAACCAAAGTCCATTACCCGCTGGACGGCGTCTCGCATTTCCGCCTGTTCCACGACAATGTGCTGATCACGAGCATGCACACCCGGCTGTTCTTCGGCATGTTGCTACGGGCACCGGTGATTCTCTGGCGACGGTGGCGAGCATGAGCAGCAACGTGGACAAAAAGCACTGGGCTGACCGCCAGGAGCGCGGCAGTTTCTGGCTAATGAAGCTCACGGCGTTCGGTGCAAAGGTGCTGGGCCGTCGGCTGCTAAGCCCGCTGCTGTACGGCATCGTTCTGTACTTTTTCCTGTTCGGTCGCAGCGCTCGCCGCAGCGCCTGGCAATACCAGCAACGGCTCGCCGACTGGAGTGGTCGCAACGAATTGCGCCCGACCCATTGGCGGGTGTTCGGCCAGTTCATGGCCTTCGCCGATTCCATGCTCGACAAACTCGACGTGTGGAACGGCAAGCTGAGCATCGAGCAGATCGAAATCATCGACCCGGCATTGCTGCGCAATCAACTGCGCGGCACCCGCGGGCAGATGCTGGTGGGCGCGCACCTGGGCAATCTCGAGGTCTGCCGTGCGTTGGCCGAGATCGGTGAAAAAGTCACGATGAACGTGTTGGTGCACACCAAGCACGCCGAGCAATTCAACCGTTTGCTGGGCGAAGCCGGCGCGACCAATCTGCGACTGATCCAGGTCAGCGAGCTGGACCCGCTGATCATGCTGCAACTCCATGAGCGCCTGGAACGCGGCGAGTGGCTGGCGATTGCCGGCGACCGCGTGCCGCTGCATGGCGGGCGTAGCGTGACCGTGGATTTCCTCGGCCATCAAGCCGCGTTCCCTCAGGGGCCATGGTTGCTGGCCGGCCTGCTGAAATGCCCGATCAACCTGATGCTGTGC
This sequence comes from Pseudomonas sp. MDT1-16, assembly GCF_054898115.1. Taxonomy (NCBI): domain Bacteria; kingdom Pseudomonadati; phylum Pseudomonadota; class Gammaproteobacteria; order Pseudomonadales; family Pseudomonadaceae; genus Pseudomonas; species Pseudomonas sp. MDT1-16. The sequence goes on along the minus strand of NZ_CM142717.1, from coordinate 689,749 downwards.
CTGAAAAAACCGACGGGCGATTATCGACTGACCCTCGAACCGTTCGCCGAGGCCGTGGTGTGGAAACGCAGCGACCGCGAGCAGGTCATTCATCAGTGGGCCTCCCGCTATGCCGAACGCTTGGGTCACTATTGCCTTGAAGCGCCTCAACAATGGTTCAACTTTTACCCTTTCTGGAAGACCGATGACGACGCCAACGCTTGAGCCGGTAACCTTCGGCGAACTCCCTTTGCGCATCGAAGACGTGCTGGCCCTGGCCAATCGTCAGGTGCCGACGCAGTTGCAAGGCGACCCTGCGTACCGCGAGCGTATCGCCAAGGGCGCGCGATTCCTCGACTCCCTGCTGGACAAGGAAGGCGTGATCTATGGCGTGACCACCGGTTACGGCGATTCCTGCGTGGTCGCGGTGCCGCTGCATCACGTCGAGGCGTTGCCCCGTCATCTGTACACGTTCCACGGCTGCGGCCTGGGCAAACTGCTCGATGCACAAGCCACTCGCGCGGTATTGGCGGCACGTTTGCAGTCGCTGTGCCACGGCGTATCCGGGGTGCGCGTGGAACTGTTGGAACGCCTGCAAGCCTTCCTCGAACACGACATTCTGCCGCTGATTCCGGAAGAAGGTTCGGTGGGCGCCAGTGGTGATCTGACGCCGCTGTCCTACGTCGCCGCGACCTTGTCCGGCGAGCGTGAAGTGATGTTCCGGGGTGAACGCTGGCAAGCCGCCGACGTGCACCGCGAACTGGGTTGGGAGCCGCTGGTACTGCGCCCGAAAGAAGCCCTGGCCTTGATGAATGGCACCGCTGTCATGACCGGCCTCGCCTGTCTGGCCTATGCCCGCGCCGATTACCTGCTGCAATTGGCCACCCGCATCACCGCGTTGAACGTGGTCGCGCTGCAAGGCAACCCCGAGCACTTCGACGAGCGCCTGTTCGCCACCAAGCCGCATCCGGGACAAATGCAAGTCGCCGCGTGGTTGCGCAAGGATCTGGCGATCGACGCGCCGACCGCGCCGCTGCATCGCCTGCAAGACCGCTATTCCCTGCGTTGCGCGCCCCACGTCCTCGGCGTGCTGGCCGACAGCCTGAACTGGCTGCGCTCGTTCATCGAGATCGAACTCAACAGTGCCAACGACAACCCGATCATCGATGCCGAAGCCGAGCGCGTGCTGCACGGCGGGCACTTCTATGGCGGCCACATTGCGTTCGCCATGGACAGCCTGAAGAACCTGGTGGCCAACGTCGCCGACCTGCTCGACCGTCAACTCGCGTTGCTGGTGGACGAGCGTTACAACCACGGTTTGCCAAGCAACCTGTCCGGCGCCACCGCGGATCGCGCGATGCTCAACCACGGCTTCAAAGCCGTGCAGATCGGCACCAGTGCCTGGACCGCCGAAGCGCTGAAAAACACTATGCCGGCCAGCGTCTTCTCGCGCTCCACCGAGTGCCACAACCAGGACAAAGTGAGCATGGGCACCATCGCCGCTCGCGATGCGATCCGCGTGCTGGAGCTGACCGAACAGGTCGCCGCCGCCACCCTGCTGGCCGCCAACCAAGGCGTCTGGCTGCGCAGCAAGGCCGAGGATGCCCGACCATTGCCGCCAGCCCTGGCCGCCATGCACGAAGAGCTGGCGAAAGACTTCCCGCCGGTCATCGAAGACCGAGCGCTGGAAGGCGAATTGCGCCTGTGCCTGAAGCGTATTGCCGAGCAACACTGGAGGCTGCATGCGTAGCAAGGGCGTGCTTCACACCGATACGGAAATCCTCGTGCCGTTCTTTGACGTCGACACCATGAACGTCGTCTGGCACGGCCATTACGTCAAATACCTGGAAGTCGCCCGCTGCGCGCTGCTGGACAAGATCGGCCACAACTACGACGCCATGGTCGAGTCCGGTTTCGCATGGCCGGTGATCGATCTGCAATTGCGTTATGTGCGCGGCGCAGTGTTCGGCCAGAAGTTGAACGTGCGCGCCAATCTGGTGGAGTGGGAGAACCGTCTGAAGATCAGCTACCTGATCAGCGATCTGGAAACCGGCGAGCGCTTGACCCGCGCCAGTTCCGTGCAGGTCGCCGTCGACATGAGCCGCCGCGAAATGCAGTTGGCCTCACCCAAGGTCTTCACCGACGCTGTTGAAAGGATGCTCGCATGACCCCGCTGATAGCCCTCTGTAGCAGCTGCCGAGCCGGCGAGGCTGCGTTCGGCGGCGAAGCCGTCGCAAAACCTGCACATGCGGTACATCAGAAGAAACCCAGGGCGACTGCTGCGCAGCCGAACGCAGGCTTCGCCAGCTGCTACAGGTTCGTGGTGGCGCTGGTATTAGCGCTGGGATTTACTTCATCGGCGCAGGCTTTTGATTTGCAACAGCTCAGCGATCAATTGGCCAAACCCGATGTGATCCACGGCAACTTCATCCAGGAAAAACACCTGCGCGCCCTGCCACAGCCGTTGACCAGCAAGGGCACCTTCGTCCTCGCTAAAAACCATGGCTTGCTCTGGCTGCTGAAAACCCCGCTGCAACAGGATTACCGCATCAGCGACAAAGGCATTGCCCGGCGTGACGCCACCGGTTGGCAAATGCTCCCGAGCAAGAGTGCCGGCGCTGAGCAGAACCGCTTGTTCCTCGCCGTACTGCAAGGTGACAGCAGCGGGCTGCAACGGGATTTCGAGCTTTCGCTGAGCGGCGATGCGCAGAACTGGAAGCTGACGCTGACCCCGCGTTCAATGCTGCTCAAGCAGGTGTTCACTCAGATCAACATTGCCGGCGGCGAACTGGTGCACAGCATCGAGCTGCTAGAAACCCAGGGCGACAGCACGCTTTTACGCATGCAAGACAGCACCAGCGCCCAACCGTTGAGTGATGCGGAGCAACATGACTTTGCCCAGTGAACGGAGGCTTCCACGGCTGTTTCTGATCCTGCTGCTGGCGGTGCTCGCGCTCGCCGGTTGGCAATGGCGTGACGGCGCCCCGCTGTCGGCCAACCTGATGGAGCTGGTGCCGGGCACGGCGCCCGACGCGCTGGAACTGCGCGCCGAACAACGCATGCAAGAACCGCTGAACCGCGAAATGCTGGTGTTGGTGGGTCATACGGATCGCCAGCAAGCCGTCGCCATGGCCCAGAAACTGGGTGAGCAATGGCAGGCCAGCGGCTTGTTCGAAAAGGTCCAATGGAACCTGCAAGCCGACCTCCCGGCGCTGCGCACGCAATTGCTGCAAGGCCGACTGGCGATGCTCTCGGCGGCCGACCGGCAGCAACTGATCGAGCATCCCGACGCGTTTATCCAGCAACGGGTGCAAGCGCTGTTCGATCCCTTCACCGGTTTCAGCCTGGTGCCGAGCCAGGATGACTGGCTGGGCCTGACCGGGCGCATCCAGAACAGCCAGCCGCAACACGGCGCCGTGCAACTGGACATCGGCAGCGGTGCGCTGGTCGCCGAGGCCGACGGCAAAAGTTGGGTGTTGCTGCGCTCGCGAACCACGGGCAACGCCTTCGACATGAACCTGCCGCTGCAAGTGGCCGATCTGCTCAAGCACAGCCGCGAAGAGGCCGCCCAAGCCGACGTGCAGCTGATTGCTGCCAGCGGCCTGCTCTACGCTGCAGCCGGTCAACAGCAAGCGACGAGAGAAATGACCTGGGTCGGTGGTGGCGCCACGGTGGGCATTCTATTGCTGTTGCTGCTGGCCTTCCGGCGCTGGCGCGTGTTGCTGGCCTTCGTCCCGGTGCTGGTGGGCATGCTCTTCGGCGCGGTGGCCTGCGTGGCGCTGTTCGGCCATATGCACGTGATGACGCTGGTGCTCGGTTCGAGCCTGATCGGCGTGGCGGTCGATTACCCGCTGCATTACCTGTCCAAGAGCTGGAGCCTGAAACCCTGGCACAGCTGGCCGGCCCTGCGCCTGACGTTGCCGGGCCTGACGCTGAGCCTGATCACCAGTTGCATCGGTTACCTGGCACTGGCCTGGACCCCGTTCCCGGCGCTGACCCAAATTGCCGTGTTCTCGGCCGCCGGCCTGCTCGGTGCTTATTTGTCCGCGGTGTGCCTGCTGCCGGCACTGCTCAAAGGCGTAGATCTACGTCCGGCGCAATGGCCACTGCGGGTTTCCGAGTATTTGCTGGGGCGCCGTGAGGCGTTGCTCAAACGCGCCAGTACGCCGGTGTTGCTGGCGCTGCTGATTGCCTTTTGTGTGGGCGGTCTGTTGCAGCTCGACACCAAAAACGACATTCGCCAGTGGGTCGGAGCACCGCAGCAACTGACTGACGAAGCACAAACCATTGCGCGCATCACGGGCTATCAACCCACCAGCCAGTTCTTCCTGGTGCGCGCAGCCAATCAGCAGGAACTGCTGGAACGCCAAACCGCGTTGAGCGAGCGCCTGGATCAGTTGGTCAACCTGGAAAAACTCCAGGGTTATCTGTCACTCAATCAACTGGTCAGCCAACCGACCGAACAGCGGCAAGTGCGCGAAGCGCTGAACAAGTTGCCGCAGTTCTGGCAGCCGCTGCTCGATGTCGGCGTGCCGGCCGCGGCGCTGCAAGCAGAGCTCACGAAGTTGCAGGCACTGCCCACCGAAGACATCGACTCGGCGTTGGTCGGTCCGTTGGCCGAACCCTATCGCGCACTGTGGCTGGGGCCGACCGATGACGGCGTAGCGGCGATGGTCAGTCTGCAAGGCCTGAACAACCCTGCCCTGTTGCGAGTCCAGGCGCTGGATTTGCCGGGAGTAGAACTGGTGGACCGCCTCGGTGAGTTGAACAAGGTGTTCGCCGACACCCAGATCAGCGCCGCCGAGTTGAAACTCGCTTCCTGTGTGCTGATCGTGCTGGTGCTGATCCTGCCGTTCGGCGTCGGCGGCGCGCTGCGAATCGTCGCCCTGCCGCTGCTGGCCGCGCTGTGCAGCCTGGCCAGTCTCGGCTGGCTGGGGCAACCGCTGACGCTGTTCAGCCTGTTCGGCCTGCTGCTGGTGACGGCCATCAGCGTCGATTACGCGATCCTCATGCGCGAACAGGTCGGCGGCGCTGCGGTGAGCCTGCTGGGCACCTTGCTGGCGGCGCTGACCACCTGGCTGTCGTTCGGTCTGCTGGCGGTGTCCAGCACACCGGCGGTGAGCAACTTCGGTCTGTCCGTTAGCCTGGGCCTGGCCTTCAGCTTCATGCTTGCGCCGTGGGCCGGACGCCAGGTTCACGCCACCCCTGTCGCGGAGTCTGCCGCATGATGATCGCCTTGTTTTGGGCAATGGCCCTGGCACTGTTCGCCGTGGCCACCCGTGTCGGTCGTCACTTCGGCGTGATCCCGATCGTCAGCCAGTTGCTGCTGGCCACCTTCGGCCTGCCGCTGCTGATGTACTTCTGGATCGAACCCCAGTGGCAATTGAGCGGCGCCGCGCTGGTCGCGCCGGTCTGGCTGAAAAACCTCTACAGCCTGAGTTTTGCCTTGTTGCTGGGGCACATTCTCAGTGACGTGATCGACCTGCGACTCGACCGTCAGAGCCTGAAAATCGCCCTGCCGAGTTTCTCCATTCCGTTTGCCTGCGGGCTAGCAACCGCGGTGTGGCTGTTGCCACCGCAACCGTGGATCAGTTCCCTGGCGGTCGGCTTGCTGTTCGCCATCACCGCGATTCCGGTGTTGTATTTGTACCTGCGGCACATCAACTACCCGCCCGCCGCCACTCGGCGACTGGTGCAAACCGCCATCTTCATCGACCTCACGTGCTGGACCCTGTTCGCCATCGCCCAGGGCAGCCTGCACCTGAGCAGCCTCCTGCTGCCACTGGCCGGCGCCTGCTTGCCGTTGCTGCTGCGCCTGCTTGGCTTGCGCCAGCCGTTGCTGCACAGCGGGTGCTTCTTCGCACTGTTGGTCGTGGCGGAACACTTCAAGCTCAACGCGCTGATTTTCGGCATCGGTTACCTGCTGTGGATGGCAATGCTCAAAGTGCCGTTGGTGCTGCCGTTGCCGGTGATCTGGATGAGTCACTTGCAGACGTACATCGCGATCCCGCTGATCCTCACGTTCGGCATCGTGCAAATCAACGTACACGCGGCCATGGCCAGTCTCAGCTGGGTGCAACTAAGCGCACTGCTGCTGTTCCCGATTGCCAGTAAACTGCTGGGCAACTGGCTGGGCCTCGGCTGGGCCGACGCCTCGTTTGAAGGCGCCAGTCGCTGGCGCGAAAGTGTCTTGCTGAATATTCGTGGCTTGAGCGAGATCGTCTTTCTCAACCTGCTGCTGCAACAACACCTCATCAGCCCGGCGCTGTACTTCGCGCTGATGGTGATGGGCCTGATCGCGACACTGCTGCCGGCACTCGCCGGCATGCACCGAACCCCTTTGATCATCGCCGTCCCGGCAAGGAGCCCCCGTGCCAACAGTTGAAATGGAACATCGCCAGGTCGTGGTGATCGGTGCAGGTCCATCGGGCGCCATCGCCGCTGCGCTGCTCAAGCGCAAAGGTCACGACGTGTTGATGATCGAACGCCAGCATTTCCCAAGGTTTTCCATCGGTGAAAGCCTGCTGTCCCACTGCCTGGATTTCGTCGAAGAAGCCGGCATGCTCGAGGCCGTGAACGCCGCTGGATTCCAGTTGAAAAACGGTGCGGCATTCGCCTGGGGCGAGCAATACAGCGCCTTTGATTTTGGCGACACCTTCAGCAACGGCAAGCCGACCACCTTCCAGGTCCAACGTGCCGATTTCGACAAACTGCTGGCCGATCAGGCCGCGCTGCAAGGCGTGGACGTTCGCTACGGCGAAGCCATCGTCAGCGTCGATTTCACCCTGCCGAAACCACAGCTCGATGTGCTTCGCGAAGACGGTAGCCAGTACCGCGTTGAAGCCGATTTCGTGCTGGATGCCAGCGGCTACGGCCGCGTGCTGCCGCGCTTGCTCGACCTTGAAGCACCGTCGAATTTCCCGGTGCGCCAGGCTGTGTTCACCCACGTCGAAGACCACATCGATAACCCGACCTTCGAGCGGGAAAAGATCCTCATCACCACCCATCCGATCCACCGCGATATCTGGTTCTGGACCATCCCGTTCAGCAACGGTCGTTGCTCGGTGGGCGTGGTCGCGGCAGCCGAACACTTCGAAGGCCGCATGGAAAACCTGGACGAGTGCCTGCGCGGGTTTATCGCTGAAACCCCGAGCCTCGCCGGTGTGCTGAACAACGCCGTGTGGGATACGCCTGCGCGAACCATCGGCGGCTACTCGGCCAACGTCAAAACCCTCCATGGGCCAGGCTTTGCACTGCTCGGCAACGCGGCGGAATTTCTTGACCCAGTGTTCTCCTCCGGCGTGACCATCGCCATGCGCTCGGCGAGCATGGCCGCCGGGGTTCTACATCGCCAGCTGCAAGGCGAACGTGTCGATTGGCAGACTGAGTTCGCCCTCCCGCTCAAGCGCGGCGTCGACACGTTCCGTTGCTACGTCGAAGGCTGGTACGCCGGGACGTTCCAGGACGTGATCTATCACGTGGGCGGCTCTGCGGATATTCGCCGCATGATCAGTTCGATTCTGGCCGGGTATGCCTGGGACGAGCGTAATCCGTTCGTCGCCGAACCCAAGCGTCGACTGCGAATGCTCTCGGAGCTCTGCGCAAGGGATGCCACATGAGCTACTTGAGCGACACCTACGTCGAAGAAACCCGTTTCGGTTTGTGGTTCCTGCGCAGCCACACCTGGCAGCATCATGTCCTGCGAGTGGCAATCAACGATTTGCGCGGCCTGTTCAGCGAAACACCGCCGAGCAACCCGGTGCTGCTCGATGCCGGTTGCGGTCAGGGCAAGTCGTTCCAGTACGTGCGCCAGACCTTTGCGCCCCAGCGCCTGATCGGTCTGGACGCCGACCCTCACAGCCTGAACCTGGCCGGCGAAGAAGCCGTCCGTCAGGGCGTGGAGGTGGAGTTGATCGGCAGCGATTGCGCGAGCATCAACGTCCCGGACGCCAGCGTCGATCTGCTGTTCTGTCACCAGACCTTCCATCATCTGGTGCAGCAGGAACAGGCACTGGCCGAGTTCTACCGCGTGCTCAAGCCCGGTGGCTATCTGCTGTTCGCCGAATCCACCGAGGCTTACATTGATACCTGGGTGATCCGCTGGTTGTTCCGCCACCCGATGCACGTGCAGAAGAGCGCCGCCGGGTATCTGGAAATGATTCGCCAGCAGGGTTTCGAATTCGGCCCGAAAAACGTGTCTTATCCGTACTTGTGGTGGAGCCGCGCCAAGGATTTCGGCCTGCTTGAACGCTTTGGTCTGCGCCAGCCAAAACCCATTGGCCAACGGGAAGAAACCCTGGTCAATGTGGTCGCGCGCAAACCCCTTGAAAGGTGTGCCTGATGATCCGTTTTCTGCTCCTGGGTTGCGTCCTGTTGCTGAGCGCTTGTGCCAGCCGGGTGCCGCTGCCTGAGCAAACCCCGAACCTGTCGTTGCCGCTGCAATTGCACATCCAGCGCCTGGTGGCTGACCAACGGCAGGACTGGGTGCTGGTGATCCAGCGTGAAGGCTTAGGCATTCGCTGGTCGATGATGGACTTGCTGGGCATTCCACAGGCACGCCAGAAACTGGTCGATGGCGAGTGGCAGGCTGACGGCCTGCTGCCACCCAATCCAGAAGCGCGAGAGCTGTTCGCCGCGCTGCTGTTTGCGCTGACCCCCAAAGATGAACTGTCGGGCAACTATCCCGCCGCTTGGCAGCATGGCTCGCAACGGTCCTTGCCAGCGCACTGGGACGTCCGTTACTCACAACCCATGAGTTTTGAATTGAACCTGCCCAAAGGCCCGAAATATCGCGTCACGCCGCTCAGTGGGGACGCGCCATGACGGCCTACCTGAACGCCCTCGGGGTGATCTGCGCCCTGGGCCGTGACAAGCACGAAGTCGCCCGCAACCTGTTTGCCGGTGACTGCTCGGGCATGCGCAATGAGGCCGGCTGGGTGGCGGAACGGTCGCTGCCCGTGGCCGCAGTCCAAGGCGAACTGGCACCGATCCCGGCTGAGCTTGCGCAGCAAAGCAGCCGTAATAATCAATTGCTGCTGGAAGCCGCGCTGCAAATTCGCGAAGACATCGACCAGGCGATCCAGACTTACGGTCGCAGCCGCATCGGTATCGTTCTGGGCACCAGCACTTCGGGCATCGACGAAGCCAGTCGCGGCCTGGCCCATTACATCCGCGAGCATCAGTTTCCGGCCGATTACGACTATCAGCAACAGGAACTCGGCGCTCCGGCGAACTTCCTCGCCGACTGGCTGCAACTGAGTGGCCCGGCCTATGTGATTTCCACGGCCTGCACCTCCAGCGCCCGAGCGCTGATGAGTGCTCAGCGGCTGCTGAACCTGGGCTTGTGCGACGCGGTGCTGTGCGGCGGTGTCGACAGCCTGTGCAAGCTGACCCTCAATGGGTTCTCGGCGCTGGAAGCGGTGTCCGGGCAACGTTGCAACCCGTTTTCGGTGAACCGTAACGGCATCAACATTGGCGAAGCGGCGGTGCTGTTTTTGATGAGCAACAGTGTTGGCGAGAGCCAGCCGATTGCCCTGCTCGGCAGTGGCGCCAGCTCCGATGCGCATCACATTTCCGCACCGGAACCCAGCGGCCGTGGCGCCCTGCAAGCAATGCGCAAAGCCTTGAGTCGAGCAGACCTGCAACCGCAGCAGATCGATTACCTGAACCTGCACGGCACCGCCACCCAACACAACGACGCCATGGAAAGCCTGGCAGTGGCGACGTTGTTCCCGGCGGGTGTGCCGTGTTCGTCGACCAAACCCATGACCGGCCACACCCTCGGCGCGGCCGGCGCTCTGGAAGCGGCGTTCTGCTGGTTGAGCCTGAGTGCAGGCAACCGCGAGCACGCCCTGCCGCTCCACGTCTGGGACGGCCAACCGGACCCCGAACTGCCCGCCCTGAATTGGGTGACCCCGGCCGATCGCCTGGCGTCCATTGCACCTCGCTATCTGATGAGCAACTCCTTTGCCTTCGGTGGCAACAACGTCAGCCTGATTATCGGAGACGCCCCATGATTGACTGGCCGATCGCCGAACTGCTGCCGCACGCTGGCGACATGATCCTCATCGATCAGATCCTGGCGTTCGATGACGAGCAGATTCACACCCGCCTCACGGTCAAACCCGATGGCCTGTTCAACCGCCCGGACGGTAGCCTGCCGGCCTGGGTCGGCATCGAGTTAATGGCCCAGAGCGTCGCGGCCTACGCCGGTTGCCATGCGCGCCAGCGTGGCGATGCGGTGGAGCTGGGGTTTCTGCTCGGCACCCGTAAATTCGAATGCAACGTTGAGCACTTCCCCGCCGGCACCGAGCTGACCATCCACGGAATACGCTCGCTGGAAGACGACAACGGCATGGGCGTGTTCGAATGCCACATCACCGCCCCCGGCATTCACGCCACCGCTCGTCTGAACGTGTTCCGTCCGCCTCAGGCCGCTCAATACCTTCATGAATCTCAAGGAACCCAGTCATGACTGAATCCGTACTGGTCACCGGTTCCAGCCGTGGCATCGGCCGCGCTATCGCTTTGCGCCTGGCCCAGGCCGGGCATGACATCGTGCTGCACTGCCGCACTGGCCTTGCGGACGCTGAAATCGTGAAGACCGAGATCGAAGCCTTGGGGCGTAAAGCGCGCATCCTGCAATTCGACGTATCCGACCGCGCCAGCTGCAAAGCCACTCTCGACGCCGACGTGGAAGCCCACGGCGCCTATTACGGCGTGGTGCTTAACGCCGGCCTGACGCGCGACGGTGCTTTTCCAGCCCTGAGCGAGGATGATTGGGATGTAGTGATGCGCACTAATCTCGACGGTTTCTACAACGTGCTGCACCCGGTCATGATGCCGATGATTCGTCGCCGCGCGGCCGGACGGATTGTTTGCATCACCTCCGTTTCCGGGTTGATCGGCAACCGTGGGCAGGTCAACTACAGCGCCTCCAAGGCCGGCTTGATCGGTGCGGCAAAGGCGTTGGCGATCGAATTGGGCAAGCGCAAAATAACCGTTAACTGTGTCGCACCCGGCTTGATCGACACCGCGATGCTCGATGAAAACGTGCCGGTGGAAGAACTGATGAAAATGATTCCCGCACAACGCATGGGCACACCTGAAGAGGTGGCCAGCGCTGTGAATTTCCTGATGTCGGCGGAAGCGTCGTACATCACCCGGCAGGTTCTGGCCGTCAACGGAGGCCTGTGCTGATGAAGCGCGTCGTCGTCACCGGCATGGCCGGCATCACCTCACTGGGCAGCGATTGGGACACCATCGCCAGCAACTTCGCGGCCAATCGCAGCGGCATCCGCCGGATGGACGAGTGGGATCGCTTCACCGAACTCAACACGCGCCTGGCGGGGCCGATCGATGACTTCAAAGTGCCGAGCCACTGGACCCGCAAGCAATTGCGCAGCATGGGCCGGGTCTCGCGCCTGGCGGTCGGTGCGGCGGAACGGGCATTGGCTGATGCCGGGCTGTTGGGTGACGAGTCGATCAAGGATGGGCGCATGGGCGTTTCCTGCGGCTCATCCACCGGCAGCACCGACGAGATCAAGGCGTTCGGCAACATGCTGCTCAACTCGGTGGCCGAGGGCCTGAACGCCAACTCCTATGTGCGCATGATGCCGCACACCACGGCGGCGAATATCAGCATCTTCTTCGGCCTCACCGGTCGGCTGATCCCGACCTCCAGCGCTTGCACCAGCGGCAGTCAGGGCATCGGTTACGCCTACGAATCGATCAAGTTCGGCCGCTTGCCGCTGATGCTCGCCGGCGGCGCCGAAGAACTGTGCCCGACCGAAGCCATGGTCTTCGACGCGCTCTACGCCACCAGCCTGAAAAACGATGCACCGCAGACGTCCCCACGCCCCTACGACAGCGCCCGCGATGGCCTGGTGATCGGTGAAGGCGGCGGCATGCTGGTGCTTGAAGAACTCGAACACGCCTTGGCTCGCGGTGCGCACATCCACGCCGAACTCGTCGGTTTCGGCAGCAACGCCGACGGCCAGCACGCCACCCGGCCGGAGCAGGTCACCATGCGCCGGGCCATGGAACTGGCGCTGGAAGACGCCGGGTTACAGCCTTCTGACATTGGCTACGTGAATGGTCACGGCACGGCCACTGAACAGGGCGACATTGCCGAAACACTGGCAACGAGCGCGTTGTTCGGCGAACACATGCCGATCAGCTCGCAGAAGAGTTTCCTCGGTCACACCCTCGGAGCCTGCGGCGCGCTGGAATCCTGGTTCAGCATCGAAATGCTGAACCGCGACCTGTACGTCCACACCCTCAACCTTGACGAGGTCGATCCGCACTGCGGCAAGCTCGATTACCTGCGCGGCGAGTTCCGAAAGATGAGCAACCAGTACGTGATGAACAATAATTTTGCGTTTGGCGGGGTTAATACGTCGCTGATTTTTCGGCGCTGGTCGTAACTTAAAACTTCAAAGACCCCAAGACCTATGAATGCCACGCCGGGACGATTATGGCCGGGTTGCGTTGAAGGGGATCTGGTGAAGGTGCAGTAATCAGTATGGTTCTACCTGAGGCGCACAAGCGCCTCCTTCCAACGCCGCTGGGCCCTCGAACTCAGTCTGCAGTAGCGCCAAAAACGCCTCCCGAGCCGGGTGTCGACCTGCGTTTTCATGCCAGTAAAAAAGGTTGTCGATACTCGTCAGTTCCGGGAATTCATATCCTTGCCAACCCGCACTGTGGCGGTATTGCTCATAGATACCGCGAGGTACCAGCGCAACGCCGGCACCGGCACTGACACAACCAACTATGGTGCCATAGCTTGCAATGCTGACGATCGGCAACACCTGATCATGGCGCAACAGCCACTGCTCCAGCGCCAACCGGTACGGACAGCCCGGGGGCCACATGAAAATTTCCTTACCTTGCAGATCCGCTGCTTTGCGTAATGGCCCATGCGACTCGGACGCGATGAGAATTAAATCTTCCCGGTACACCACTGCACGCTCAAGACCGGGGCGTTCAATGTTCACCGCCACGATCACCCCATCAAGTCGGTGATGTTGAGTATCGTCCAGCAATTGAGCCCAAGTGCCGGTGCTCAACTCCAGAGACACCTGCGGGTACAGCGCATGGTACTTGGCCAATAAACGGGGCAGCCGTCCCGTAGCACTAGATTCAATGGCGCCAATGCGCAGTGGACCGCCTGGGGTGTTGTTGGGAGCTACCGCACGCCGAGCTTCATCAGCCAAACCCAGGATCTTCGTCGCGTAATCAAGAAACACCTCCCCAGCAGGAGTGATCCGCAACCCTCGTCCGTCGCGGAAAAACAACGGTGTGCCGAGCTCACGCTCCAGGGACTTGAGACGTGCGGTGATGTTGGACGGCACGCAGTGCAGCAACTCGGCAGCGCGCGCGATGCTGCCGAAGTCGTAAACCGTCTTGAACATGCGCAGTTGGGACAATTCCATAACTCACCCAGAGTGAATGCATAGATCAGTTTAAGTCACTTGTAGTGAGGCTGGGTGTTTTTGATACTTCAACCGGTGCACGTTGCAGTGACGCCGTCGCCCTTTCATATCCCTCGATAAGCAGGAGTTTTTATGGAGTTAGTTGAGCGAAAAATCCAGTCCCTCGCCGAAAGTGTTTTCACCCATAAAGCCTTGGATAACGCATTCTATCGACGCTGGATGGGTGGCTCACTCCCCCTCGCCGACGTTGAGGTGTTTGCTCGAAACTACCTGGCCCGTACCACACAGACTTCTCGTATGGTTGCCCTATCATTTGTGAGCACTGACGACCTGTACGCTCAAGTCGAAATCGTCAAAAACCTGTACTCCGAAATGGGCTACGGCAACCCGGAAAAGGCCCACCTTGCCCTGCTGGAAAGCTACCTCATCGACCTTCTCAGCCGTCTCGCTGATCGGCCGTACAGTATGGACGAACTCACGGCTTTGCCGGTGTTGGAAAGTAGCCACACGTTTAGTCGCGAACAATTGAGTCTCTACACCGACGGTGGCAACAACAATCCGCGCCATGTACTCGGCACATTGTTGGCTCAGGAATGGCTGGCCTATTCGATGCTTACCCGTTTGTACGAAGGGGCACGCAACTATAAGCACCTGTACGCCAACAACGACGACTTTCATGAGCACTGCGAGTACTTCTACATCCACATCGGGGATGCAGAAAAAGAACACAAGATCCAGGCGGTGAAAGCGGCCACTCAAGAATGCACCACCGACCAGCACATAGAGGAAGTCAAAGCTTCGTTCAACCGCTTCCTGATCATCACCGAGCAGTACTGGGACGGTATAGCCCGTGCCATGCCCAGCATGCAAAATCGGGCTGCGTCGAGGGTTACGACTTAATGAATACAAGGCCCGGCATAAAAATCGCTTTGGCGACGATTTTTGTAATCCTTTGCTGGGCCTATTCCCCCATTGGAATCCACATCGGGCTAAAGGCCTATGAGCCCGGTCATCTCGCGCTGATGCGATTTCTCATCGCATCAACGTTCATGGCTGGCGTCGCATTGGTGATGCGTATTTCCCTGCCTCGCCTGAACGACCTGCCTCTGCTGGCGGTGCTGGGATTCTTTGCCGTCAGCCTGCACCACATCGCCCTCAACTACGGCCAACGAGGTATTAGCGCTGGGGCCGCCAGCGTACTGGCACAATCCACCCCGCTGTTCAGCACGTTATTGGCGCATTTCGCGTTCAAAGATAGGGTCAACGGCTGGCAATGGATCTGTGTGCTATGCGGGCTACTCGGCGCCGCGGTGGTAGTCACCGGGGACCGTGGTTTTGGTGAGCTGGACGCGCATGGGCTGTTGATTCTGCTGGCGGCGTTATCTTGGAGTCTATATTTCGCCTTGCAAAAACGCCATTCCCATCGTTATGACGGGCTGACGATGGTGTGTTACACCATTTGGTCGGGCACGGTACTGCTGCTTGTATATATCCCGGGGCTGTGGGGCGAAGTACAAAATGCCTCAACTTCGGTCAACCTAGCGGTGCTCATTCTGGGCATCTTCCCCAGCGCCCTTGCGTACCTCGCCTGGGCATACGTACTGGCACAGAGCAACGTGAGCCGCGCGTCCATTTCGCTTTACCTGATACCACCCACAGCGATGTTGATGGCCTCGTTGGTTCTGAGTGAACGCCCTTCTGTCATGGTCATCGTAGGAACGGCCATTGTGCTGACGAGCGTACTCGCCCTCAATCTGGAACCATCGAAAGCCGCAGTTCCTGCCGACAAAGTTTGAACAGAGGTCGTGACCACCTATGAATGACGCAGAAGATCCGACCCTGGCTTACGAACACCATGTGCTGATTTGCACCAACCTGCGCTTCGATGGTCGCCGTAGTTGCTCAGGCTCAGGCGCTCATGAACTGCTCAGCGCAGCAAAACGCAAGCTCGCCAAAATGGGTGAACCGGGAACATCGCGCGCCAACGCATCGGGCTGCCTGGGCCGCTGCGACCACGGCCCGGTCATGGTGATTTATCCCGCTAACCTGTGGTTCTCGTGCAAGACGCCGCAACAGGTCGAACGCATTCTCGATCAACACCTCTTCCGCCCCGATCAGCAATTGTGAACCAAGGGTCTTCAGCAGGAATCCACGCCATGACTTGGACAGATGAAGACATGCGCATCGCCCAATGGATGTTGGCCGAATACCGTAAACAGAACTATCTACCACAAGCCCTCGCTGCGCGGGAAATCCGTCTGGTGTTCGGCGAAGCTCATGTGTACCTAAATCGCCACGGAAACTGGGCCGTAAACAAGCCGATACTCGAAGCTTTTAAAGCACTGACTGCTGAGTACGTGGTATGGAGCCGAAGCTTTCAACTATGGAGGCCAAGAACCGCACAAGATCCAGCTGGCATGCGCGTGAGCCGCTGACAAGATATCCCGACGGATGCCGTGCGGCGGGATTCCTGACCTCGCGTAACATCTGAGTGCAACCCTCGGCGCCTGCGGTGCACTGGAGTCCTGGTTCAGCATCGAAATGCTGAATCGCGACCTGTACGTCCACACCCTCAACCTAGACGACGTCGACCCGCACTGCGGCAAGCTCGATTACCTGCGCGGCGAGTTCGGAAAGATGAGCAACCAGTACGTGATGAACAACAATTTTGCGTTTGGTGGGGTTAATACGTCGCTGATCTTCCGGCGCTGGTCGTAACCAGTCATTGCCCGTCAGATTTGATCGTTCCCACGCGGGAGTGGGAACGATCAGTCAATCCCATCTACACTCGCTGAATCAGACCGCATGCACCCAACCTGCTCGAACCGCAAACGCTGATCCGTCACACGACTCGCGGTTCTCTTTCACGTCAAGGAGATGACCATGCAAGTGAAAGCCCTGATCGCCGCGTTACTGTTCGGCCTGCTGCCCAGTGCCAGCCAGGCGACCAATCTGATGTACATGCCTTTCGAGACAGTTCTGTCCAATGCGATCCGCGCCGGGCGGCTCGATGGCAGCGTGAGGTTCTACCTGGCCGGCAACGGACCGACGGAGTACCTTCAAGTGTTGCGCACGAATGTCGTCAGCGATTGGCCCACCAATGCCTCCAACAAGAGCGATTTCGATGCCTGTGAGTGGGCAGTGCAATCGACGTTGATCGAGTTGCAAGCAGAGGCAAAGCGGATCGGGGCGAATGCGGTGACCAACATCGTGAGTTATTACGATCAGCATGTGCGCCAAGACCTGAACACCTATGAGTGCCGAGCCGGAGTGTTTGTGGCGCGAGTAGCGTTGCGCGGGGATTTGGTACGGGTGCAGTGAACGGGACCACCCCCGCGATTTACGCAGGGGTCGCCCAGACGCTTACTGAGCTTGAATCAGTTTGCTTTCCGCGACGCCAGCGCGGCCTGTCTTGTCGTCGACAACTTGCAGGTTGTTGCGCGCCTTGATGAAGCCCACTTTCACTTCCTGCCAGACAAAGTAGTTCTTGCCGGCTTCTGCGGTGAGTTTCAGTTCAGAATCGTTTTCCGCCGAAGACACCAGGGTCTGCTGACCGGCCGGGACGGCTAACATCAGGTAGGACTTGGCGACGGTCTGTCCTACCGGCTTTCCGTTGAGCGTAACCGGCATTTTTACCCCGGCACCCATACTCTCGTTGCGATAAACGTAGATATTGGCTTTGTCCGGGGTGACCTGGAAGGTCTTGGCCTGAGCGTCCTGGCTTTCATCCGCCATTTTTACCGAAGCACAACCACCGGTCAGAGCGGTCAATGCCAGCAACGCGGTGAAGGTTAACTGCTTGAACATCCTGTTTCTCCATTGTTTTGATGAGTCCAACGACGGTTATCGGCCGTCCCCAACAAAACCTTGAAGCTCAATGGGGTCGTAACCGTCCCACTGATCTTCCTGCGCTGGTCATAAATCGAGTCAGTCAACGATCTCAATAACGCCAGAACGACAAAGGGCGCCTTTCGGCGCCCCTTCACAAACAGGCCGGCTTGTCATCGCCCTGTACCGGTCTGGCTCTGCGATGGCTGGTTGCCCAGGATCCTCAGAGTCTCGCAAAGCCCCTTTCGGGAACGCAGGCAGTATTGCTCAAGACCATACCTTTATTTTTTCTTTTAATTTGGCTCAGGTACTGGCGTGTAACTTCAAGCCTAAAGCTTTCACGACTTTAAGGATGGTACCGAACTCTGGATTCCCTTCACCTCACAGGGCACGGTAAAGACTTTCCCGAGAAAGCCCCGCGTCCCGCGCGACCTGAGTCATGCCGCGAGCACGTGCAATGGTCCCGAGAGCCTTGGCGATGAATGCTGGATCATCTCCCGCTTCTTCCATACAAGCGTCAAGATAATTGGCCATGTCCTCCTCGGTCTTGAGGTACTCGGCAGAGTCCCAGCGAGTGAATTGTTCGGTCATGGGTTTTGCTCCTGCCAGGAATTTTGATCGTTCCCACGCTCTGCGTTGGAATGCAGCCCGGGACGCTCTGCGTCCCCTCCAGAGCCGAACGCGGAGCGTCCGTTGAGGCATTCCCACGCGGGAGCGTGGGAACGATCAGTTACGTCGCTCAGCGTGGATCGAGGTTATCCAGCACGCGGTTTACTGCGAGTTCTCCCAGCATGATCGACTGTTGAATCCCCAGCAGTGTGTTGCTTTGCGATCCTTCCAGATACCTCGCGAAATCGCTCGCCATGACATTCGCTGATGCCAGCGATTCACAGGCGTATTCCAGTAGGGTGTGGTTGTCGATATTGGGGGCGATGAGGAAGATTTTGCTTGGTTGGCGTGGAGCATCCGGATCGATGTCCGGTAGGTTTGTTGTTGTATTCGTCATGTTTCGGCTACCTACAAAGTGGAGCCACCGAGTCGCTACTAATCAAAAGGGTGGCAGCCGTACGCAGGTTAGTAGACCGGGAAACACGAACCGGCGCGCCCGAGAGCGCCCTACGCACAGCTACCATCAAAGTGCAGGCATGAAATTACCTGACTGTCCGGCATGCAAATGCGCATCGTGTAAACACGGGCTACTAAACCCGATCACTGGAAATCAGTGACGCGAATCAAGTTACCGATGGCCCCCAAAGCGCACAAGCCGGCGGATTCTGGAGTAGTTGTAGGCAATGCTGCAAGGCGCTGTAGCCTGTTCAAGGTAGTTCGGAAATGTCCTACGCCCTTCAGCGAATGACTGCAAAGCAGTCACGCCTTCAACGGCTCAACCTTACTCGTCAACAACTCCACAAACGCCTTGGCCATCGGCGACTTCTGATCCTTGCGCTGCACCAGCCACACGGCCGACACCGCCTCAGGATCGAGCAGAGGCCGATAGACCACCCCTTCGATGCGCATCCGCTGATAGGACGCTGGCAGTACCGAAACACCCAACCCGGCCGCCACCAGACCAATGATCGTCATTGCCTCGCCCGCCTCCTGAGCGAAGTGCGGACTAAAGCCGGCATCCCGGGCCAGGCTGAGTAATTGTGCGTACAGACCACTGCCATAGCTGCGTGGGAAAAATACAAAGGGCTCGAGGGCCAGGGCTGACAGAAACAGGCCCTCTTCGCTGTCGTTCACCAATGGATGCTTGGAGCTGAGCACCGCCACCAGTGGTTCGCGCATCAGCTCCACCACGCTGAGCGAGTCCGGCAACCCAAGCGGCCGCATGATCCCGACTTCTATCGACTCATCCACCAGCGCCTCCGCCACCTGGGTGCTGCTCATCTCCCGCAGGTTGAGGTGCACTGCGGGGAAACGCTGGCGAAACGAAAAAATCGCCTGAGGGATCGTTGAGTTGAACGGCGCCGACGAGGTGAAGCCAATCTTCAATTCGCCCAACTCACCCAACTGCGCCCGCCGTGCCACGTCTGCCGCTTTATCAACCTGCGCCAGCACCAGCCGCGCCTCTTCCAGAAACAGCCGGCCAGCTTCACTGAGCTCGACCCGACGATTGGTCCGCTCGAACAACCGCGCACCCACCTCTTGCTCCAGCGCCTGAATCTGCTGGCTCAGCGGCGGTTGCGAGATGCCCAGCACTTGGGCGGCGCGGCCGAAGTGCAGCTCTTCGGCGACAGCAATGAAGTAGCGCAGGTGACGCAATTCCATGAAAACTCCATTAGGTCGCTAAACCTATCAAACAGGTCGAACAATATATTGGATTGAATCATTAGGCAGCTATATGCTTTTTTCATTGCCTGACCGGCTGCGTCCTCCGAGGTCCGAAGTGAAAACTGCTGTCGCTCCACTTGCCCATGAAGTTCCGCCCGCAGCGCTTGACGATGTAGTCGCCGAATTAAAGGAGATCTACATCGAAAAAGGCACGCCGATGTTCATGCGCACGGTGCTGGCGTTGTTCTCCGGCGGCTTCGCGACCTTCGCTCTGCTTTATTGCGTGCAACCGATGATGCCGCTGTTGTCCCATGAATATTCCATCAACGCGGCGCAGAGCAGCCTGATCCTCTCGGTGGCCACCGGCATGCTCGCCATCGGTCTGCTGATCACTGGCCCGATTTCCGATCGCGTCGGACGTAAGCCAGTGATGGTGACCGCGTTGTTCGCAGCGGCCTTGTGCACCATGGCCAGCGCGATGATGCCGAGTTGGGAAGGCGTATTGATCATGCGCGCGTTGATCGGGTTGTCGTTGAGCGGCCTGGCAGCGGTGGCCATGACCTATCTGAGCGAAGAGATTCATCCACAGCACATCGGCCTGGCCATGGGGCTGTACATCGGTGGTAACGCGATTGGCGGGATGAGCGGACGCCTGATCACCGGTGTATTGATCGACTTTGTCAGCTGGCACACGGCGATGCTGGTGATTGGCGGTCTGGCGCTAATCGCGGCGACGGTGTTCTGGAAGATCCTTCCCGAGTCGCGCAACTTCCGCGCCCGTTCATTGCACCCGCGCAGCTTGATTGACGGCTTCACCCTGCACTTTCGCGACGCCGGTCTACCGCTGCTGTTTCTCGAAGCCTTTGTGCTGATGGGCGCGTTCGTCACGCTGTTCAACTACATCGGCTATCGCTTGCTGGCCGAGCCGTACCACATGGATCAGGCCTTCGTCGGGCTGCTCTCGGTGGTGTACCTGTCGGGTATCTACAGCTCAGCGAAAATCGGCGCCCTGGCCGACCAACTCGGCCGTCGCAAAGTGCTGTGGGCGACCATCGTGCTGATGATCGCCGGCCTCGCCCTGACCATGTTCACGCCGCTGCCGGTGGTGATCATTGGCATGTTGATCTTTACCTTCGGCTTCTTCGGCGCGCACTCCGTAGCCAGCAGCTGGATCGGCCGTCGTGCGATCAAGGCCAAGGGGCAGGCGTCGTCGCTTTATCTGTTCAGCTACTACGCCGGGTCGAGTATTGCCGGCACTGCCGGGGGGGTGTTCTGGCACCTCGGCGGGTGGAACGGGATCGGACTGTTCATTGGCGGGTTGCTGGTGATTGCGCTGTTGGTGGCGTTGAAACTGGCGAAGTTGCCGCCGTTGACCGGCGTGAAAACCTGAAAACAAAAACGCCCGGCAAAAGCCGGGCGTTTTCGTTATCGGGCGACGATCACTCGTGATACTGCGCCGACAGTTCATGCACCGCGCGCAGGAAGGCGCCAGCGTGTTCCGGATCGACTTCAGGCGTGATGCCATGGCCGAGGTTGAACACGTGACCGCTGCCTTTGCCGTAGCTGGCGAGGATCCGGCCGACTTCGGTGCGAATGGCTTCTGGTTTCGCGTAGAGCACGGTGGGGTCCATGTTGCCTTGCAGGGCGACTTTGTTGCCGACGCGCTGGCGGGCTTCGCCAATGTCGCAAGTCCAGTCCAGGCCTAACGCATCAGCGCCAGCGTCGGCGATGCTTTCCAGCCACAGGCCGCCGTTCTTGGTGAACAGGATGACCGGTACCTTGCGGCCTTCGTGTTCACGGATCAGGCCGCTGACGATCTTGCGCATGTAGGCCAGGGAGAATTCCTGATACGCCGCAGACGAGAGGTTGCCGCCCCAGGTGTCGAAGATCTGCACCGCTTGCGCGCCAGCCATGATCTGGCCGTTGAGGTAGCTGGTGACCGACTGCGCGAGTTTGTCCAGCAGCAGGTGCATGGCTTGCGGGTTGTCGTAGAGCATGGCCTTGGTCTTGCGGAAGTCTTTCGACGAACCGCCTTCGACCATGTAAGTGGCCAGGGTCCATGGGCTGCCGGAGAAGCCGATCAGCGGCACGCGACCGTTCAGTTCGCGGCGGATGGTGCTGACCGCGTCCATGACGTAGCCGAGGTCTTTGTGCGGATCAGGGATTGGCAGGGCTTCGACGTCGGCCAGGGTGCTGACGACTTTCTTGAAGCGCGGACCTTCACCGGTTTCGAAGTACAGGCCTTGGCCCATAGCGTCCGGGATGGTCAGGATGTCGGAGAAAAGGATCGCCGCGTCCAGTTGTGGATAGCGGTCGAGCGGTTGCATCGTGACTTCGCAAGCGAACTCCGGGTTCATGCACAGGCTCATGAAGTCACCGGCCTTGGCACGGCTGGCGCGGTATTCAGGCAGGTAGCGGCCAGCCTGACGCATCATCCAGACAGGCGTGACGTCTACGGGTTGCTTGAGCAGGGCGCGAAGGAAACGGTCGTTCTTCAGGGCAGTCATGTCGGCATCCGGTAAAAAAGTGCGGGCATTTTCTCAGAGCGCGACGCAAAAGGCACGGCAAGAGCCGTGCCTTTTGTCTATCGGGTCAATTTGTCGCGGGTTCGCCCCCGAAAGATCGTTCCCACGCTCCGCGTGGTAACGCCTCCAGTGACGCTCCGCGTCACGCCTTTGGGACGCGGAGCGTCCCGGGCTGCATTCCCACGCAGAGCGTGGGAACGATCAGCGGGGCCGGCGTCAATCAGACGCCCAGGTAATCCAGAATCCCTTCGGCAGCGTTGCGGCCTTCGAAGATCGCCGTTACCACCAGGTCGGAACCGCGAACCATGTCGCCACCGGCGAAGATTTTAGGGTTGCTGGTCTGGTGCTTGTACTGACCTTGTTCCGGTGCCACGACGCGGCCCTGGCTGTCGGTCTGGATGCTGTGCTGTTCAAACCACGGCGCCGGGCTTGGACGGAAACCGAAGGCGATGACCACGGCGTCGGCCGGGATGATCTCTTCGGAACCCGGGATCGGCTCGGGGCTGCGACGGCCACGGGCGTCCGGTTCGCCGAGACGGGTCTCGACCACCTTCACGCCTTCGACGCGGTCTTCACCGACGATGGCGATCGGCTGGCGGTTGTAGAGGAATTTCACGCCTTCTTCCTTGGCGTTCTTCACCTCTTTACGCGAGCCCGGCATGTTCGCTTCGTCACGACGATAAGCGCAGGTCACCGACTTGGCACCCTGGCGAATCGAAGTACGGTTGCAGTCCATCGCCGTGTCGCCGCCGCCCAGTACCACGACCTTCTTGCCTTTCATGTCGACGAAATCTTCCGGCGACTTTTCAAAGCCCAGGTTGCGGTTGACGTTGGCAATAAGGAAGTCGAGCGCGTCATGCACGCCCGGCAGGTCCTCACCGGCAAAACCGCCCTTCATGTAGGTGTAGGTGCCCATGCCCATGAACACAGCATCGTATTCTTCGAGCAGTTGCTCGACGGTCACGTCCTTGCCCACGTCGGTGTTCAGGCGGAACTCGATGCCCATGCCGGTGAAGACTTCGCGGCGATTACTCAGCACGGTCTTTTCCAGCTTGAACTCGGGGATACCGAAGGTCAGCAGACCACCGATTTCCGGGTTCTTGTCGAACACCACCGGCGTCACGCCGCCGCGTACCAGCACGTCGGCACAACCCAGGCCAGCAGGCCCTGCGCCGATCACCGCAACACGCTTGCCGGTCGGAATGACCTTGGACATGTCCGGACGCCAGCCCATGGCGAACGCGGTGTCGGTGATGTACTTCTCGACCGAACCGATGGTCACTGCGCCAAAACCGTCGTTGAGGGTGCAGGCACCCTCGCACAGACGATCCTGCGGGCATACCCGGCCACAGACTTCCGGCAAGGTGTTGGTCTGGTGCGACAGCTCGGCGGCCTGAAGGATGTTGCCCTCGGCCACCAGTTTCAGCCAGTTGGGAATGAAGTTGTGCACCGGGCACTTCCATTCGCAATACGGGTTACCGCAACCCAGGCAGCGGTGGGCCTGATCGGCCGAATGCTGGGGTTTGAAGGGTTCGTAGATCTCCACGAACTCTTTCTTGCGTTGACGCAACAGTTTCTTCTTCGGATCTTTGCGCCCGACATCGATGAACTGGAAGTCGTTATTCAGACGTTCAGCCATTGTTAAAACCTCATCAAACTCTTCAGGCGCATATCACTGCGGGTTGGCACGGGTGCTGGAAAGCAACGATTTCAGGTTGGCAGCCTTGGGCTTGACCAGCCAGAAACGACGCAGATAGTCGTCGAGGTTTTCAGCGAGGTTACGGCCCCACTCGCTGTCGGTTTCCGCGACGTATTCGTTCAGCACGCGTTGCAGGTGGCTGCGATAGGCTTCCATCGTCTCACCGCTGATCCGCTGGATTTCCACCAGTTCGTGGTTGACCCGGTCAACGAAAGTGTTGTCCTGGTCGAGCACGTAGGCGAAACCGCCGGTCATGCCTGAGCCGAAGTTGTAACCGGTCTTGCCCAACACGCAGACGAAACCACCGGTCATGTACTCGCAGCAGTGATCGCCAGTGCCTTCCACCACGGTGTGAGCACCGGAGTTACGCACCGCGAAACGCTCGCCCGCGGTCCCGGCGGCGAACAGCTTGCCGCCGGTGGCGCCGTACAGGCAGGTGTTGCCGATGATGGCACTGTCCTGAGTTTTGTAGACGCTGCCCTTCGGCGGAACGATGACCAGCTTGCCGCCGGTCATGCCCTTGCCGACGTAGTCGTTGGCGTCGCCTTCCAGGTACATGTTCAGGCCACCGGCGTTCCACACACCGAAGCTCTGACCGGCCGTCCCGTTGAAGCGGAAGGTGATCGGCGCATTCGCCATGCCTTGGTTGCCGTGTTTGCGAGCGATTTCACCAGAGATCCGCGCGCCGATCGAACGGTCGCAGTTGCAGATATCCAGGGCGAAATCAGCGCCGCTCATGTCGTTGATGGCCGAGGTGGCCATATCGACCATTTTCTCGGCCAGCAGGCCTTTGTCGAACGGCGGGTTGCGCTCAACCTGGCAGAACTGAGGTTTGTCTGCCGGGATGTGATCGCTGCCGAGCAACGGCGTCAGGTCCAGGTGTTGCTGCTTGGCAGTCTGGCCTTCGAGGATGTCCAGCAGATCGGTACGACCGATCAGCTCTTCGAGGGAGCGCACGCCCAGCTTGGCCAGCCACTCACGGGTTTCTTCGGCGACGTAGGTGAAGAAATTCACCACCATGTCGACGGTCCCGATGTAGTGATCCTTACGCAGCTTTTCGTTCTGAGTCGCGACGCCGGTGGCGCAGTTGTTCAGGTGGCAGATGCGCAGGTATTTGCAGCCCAGCGCGATCATGGGCGCGGTGCCGAAGCCGAAGCTTTCAGCGCCGAGGATCGCTGCCTTGATCACGTCGAGACCGGTTTTCAGGCCGCCGTCGGTCTGCACCCGGACTTTGCCGCGCAGATCGTTGCCGCGCAGGGTCTGGTGGGTTTCGGCCAGGCCGAGTTCCCACGGAGCGCCCGCGTATTTGATCGACGTCAACGGCGATGCGCCGGTGCCGCCGTCGTAACCGGAGATGGTGATCAAGTCCGCGTAGGCCTTGGCCACACCGGCGGCGATGGTGCCGACGCCCGCCTCTGCAACCAGCTTCACCGAGACCAGCGCCTTCGGATTGACTTGTTTCAGGTCGAAAATCAGCTGCGACAAGTCTTCGATCGAGTAGATGTCGTGGTGCGGCGGCGGCGAAATCAGGGTCACGCCCGGTACTGCGTAACGCAGCTTGGCGATCAGACCGTTGACCTTGCCGCCTGGCAGTTGACCACCTTCGCCGGGCTTGGCGCCTTGGGCGACTTTGATCTGCAGCACTTCAGCGTTGACTAGGTATTCCGGGGTTACACCGAAACGGCCTGTCGCCACTTGCTTGATTTTCGAGCTTTTGATAGTGCCGTAACGCGCCGGGTCTTCACCGCCTTCGCCGGAGTTGGAACGCGCACCGAGGCGGTTCATGGCTTCGGCGAGGGCTTCGTGAGCTTCAGGCGACAGAGCACCGAGGGAGATGCCCGCGGAGTCGAAGCGCTTGAGCACCGATTCCAGCGGTTCGATCTCGCTGATGTCCAGCGGCGTGTCCAGGGTTTTGACCTTGAACAGGTCGCGGATCATCGACACCGGACGGTTGTCGACCAGCGCCGTGTATTCCTTGAACTTGCTGTAGTCGCCCTGCTGCACAGCGGCTTGCAGGGTGTTGACCACGTCCGGGTTGTACGCGTGATATTCGCCACCGTGGACGAACTTCAGCAAACCGCCCTGCTGGATTGGCTTGCGCGGGCTCCAGGCTTCGGCAGCCAGGGCTTTCTGCTCGGCTTCGATGTCGACGAAACGCGCACCTTTGATGCGGCTCGGTACGCCACGGAAGCTCAGCTCGCAGACTTCTTCAGACAGGCCGATGGCTTCGAACAGCTGCGCACCGCGGTACGACGTAATGGTCGAGATGCCCATCTTCGACAGGATCTTCAGCAGGCCTTTGGTGATGCCTTTGCGGTAGTTCTTGAACACCTCGTAGAGGTCGCCCAGTACTTCACCGGTACGGATCAGGTCGCCCAGCACTTCGTAGGCCAGGAACGGATAGACCGCCGAGGCGCCGAAACCGATCAACACCGCGAAGTGGTGCGGGTCGCGAGCCGTCGCGGTTTCCACGAGGATGTTGGAGTCGCAACGCAGGCCTTTTTCGGTCAGGCGGTGGTGCACCGCGCCGGTGGCCAGGGACGCGTGGATCGGCAACTTGCCCGGGGCAATGTGACGGTCACTCAGCACGACCTGGGTACGACCGGAGCGCACAGCCTCTTCAGCCTGATCGGCGACGTTGCGGATCGCCGCTTCGAGGCCGACGCTTTCGTCGTAGTTGAGGTCGATGATCGCGCGCTCGAAGCCCGGACGATCGAGGTTCATCAGCGAGCGCCACTTGGCCGGGGAAATGACCGGCGAGCTGAGGATCACGCGTGAGGCGTGTTCCGGCGACTCCTGGAAGATGTTGCGCTCGGCACCGAGGCAGATCTCCAGCGACATGACGATGGCTTCACGCAGCGGGTCGATCGGCGGGTTGGTGACCTGCGCGAACTGCTGGCGGAAATAGTCGTACGGCGTGCGCACACGCTGGGACAGCACGGCCATCGGCGTATCGTCGCCCATCGAGCCGACGGCTTCGTAGCCTTGCTCGCCAAGCGGACGCAGCACTTGGTCACGTTCTTCGAAAGTGACCTGGTACATCTTCATGTATTGCTTGAGTTGGTCGACATCGTAGAAAGCCGAACCGTGGTCGTTGTCTTCCATGGTCGCCTGGATGCGCAGGGCGTTCTTGCGCAGCCATTGCTTGTACGGATGACGCGACTTCAGGCGGTTGTCGATGGCGTCGGTGTCGAGGATCTGACCGGTTTCGGTGTCCACGGCAAAAATCTGTCCCGGCCCGACGCGGCCCTTGGCGATCACGTCTTCAGGCTGGTAGTTCCAGACACCGATTTCAGACGCCAGGGTGATGAAACCGTTCTTGGTGGTGACCCAGCGCGCCGGACGCAGACCGTTACGGTCGAGCAGGCACACCGCGTAACGACCGTCGGTCATTACCACGCCGGCCGGGCCGTCCCACGGTTCCATGTGCATCGAGTTGTATTCGTAGAACGCACGCAGATCCGGGTCCATGGTTTCGACGTTCTGCCACGCAGGCGGAATGATCATCCGCACGCCACGGAACAGGTCGATGCCACCGGTAACCATCAGCTCAAGCATGTTGTCCATGCTGGAGGAGTCGGAACCAACGCGGTTGACCAGCGGGCCGAGTTCTTCCAGGTCCATCAAGTCGTTGGTGAACTTGGTGCGACGGGCCACGGCCCAGTTGCGGTTGCCGGTGATGGTGTTGATCTCGCCGTTGTGGGCGAGGAAGCGGAACGGCTGAGCCAGCGGCCATTTCGGCAGGGTGTTGGTGGAGAAGCGCTGGTGGAACACGCAGATCGAAGTTTGCAGGCGCTCATCGCTAAGGTCTGGATAGAAGGCGGTGAGATCCGCCGGCATCATCAGGCCTTTATAAATGATGGTCTTGTGCGAAAAGCTGCAGATGTAGTGATCGGCGTCGGCGGCGTTGGCCACGGACGAGCGACGACGAGAGGTGAACAGCTTGATCGCTATGTCCTGATCGCTCAGGCCTTCACCGCCGATGTACACCTGCTCGATCTGCGGCAGGCGCTCGAGGGCCAGGCGGCCGAGGACGCTGGTGTCGATCGGCACTTTGCGCCAGCCGACCAGTTGCAGACCGGCGGCCAGGATCTCGCGGTTCATGTTCTCGCGAGCGGCCTCGGCTTTAACCGGGTCCTGGTTGAAGAAGACCATGCCCACAGCGTATTGCTTGGGCAGTTCGACACCGAAGGTTTCCTGGGCGATCGCACGCAGGAATACATCCGGCTTTTGAATCAGCAGACCGCAACCGTCACCGGTCTTGCCGTCGGCGTTGATCCCACCGCGGTGGGTCATGCAGGTCAGGGCCTCGATGGCCGTTTGCAAAAGGGTATGACTGGGCTCGCCCTGCATATGGGCTATCAGGCCGAAACCGCAGTTATCCTTGAATTCATCTGGTTGGTACAGACCTGCTTTCATAGACACTTTCTCACCAGGCTGCCTCTTAACGAGGCAAATTTCTTTTCAATTCAACCACTTGCCATCCACGCCGAACGTTCGTCAGCTTTGCGGGGGCAAAAGGGAGGTCATTGTACACACCGACACAGAGGCTCACAAATTTGACGACGAAATGTCGCAAATCTATGTCGCATTTGTGAAAGGTTTAAAGCGACCTGCTGTGCTAGTCAAAACATTTTTAATGTTGACCGCAACGACTCAAAGACTACTGTGACGCAGACACCACAAGGCACGCGACCGAGGGTCTGTTGGTGCTTGCTGACGAACCGCGTTGTGATGCCAACGTGTGCGAGGCAAGGCGCGGGATGCCGCCAAGGGTGGTCCCCTTGGCAAATCCCGCAACGCAGCTTCGCACATGTTGGCGCGCAACGCGGTCGTCGGCAAGCGCCAACAGACCCTCTGAGGCGGCATGCGCTTGTAGAAATTTTGAGGTGCCGGGAGAGGCGGCCTGGGTAAGGCCGCCGAATCTTCAGCGAGTTGTTGCCAGTTCCTGTTGGACGCTGGCGACAGTGCGAGGCCAAGGTTTACCAGCCTGAACCTTCGCTGGCAAGGCCTTGATGGCGGTAAGGGCGGCATCGCGGTTGGCGAAGCTACCGTAAGTGATGACGTAAAGCGGCTTGCCGTTGAGGACTTTCTTGAAGTAACGGTACTCGCCGCCCTGCTCCTTGACGAAGGATTGCGCGGCCGCTTCAGAGCTGGTGCCAAGGATCTGCACCACGTAGTTACCCGGTGCTTGCCCTGCGTACCAGGTGCCACCGGCGGCCTTGGCCACGGTGGTTGGTTTCTCGGCGGGTTTGGTCACCGGCGCTGGCTTAACCACTGGCGCAGGCTTCACGGCAGGCACCGGGGCTGGCTTGGCCGTAGCGACCTGAGTCGGCGCAGGCACAGGCTTGGCGGCTGGCGTCGGTGCAGGACCGGCCGACAGACCTGCTGGAGGCGCGGTGGTGGTCACGGTTGGCGGCGTAGCGCTGGAACCTTCGACCGGCACGCCGTCGTCG
Organism: Pseudomonas sp. MDT1-16; assembly: GCF_054898115.1. Lineage (NCBI taxonomy): Bacteria > Pseudomonadati > Pseudomonadota > Gammaproteobacteria > Pseudomonadales > Pseudomonadaceae > Pseudomonas > Pseudomonas sp. MDT1-16. Next base: position 660,555 of record NZ_CM142717.1, on the reverse strand, counting down.
CCTTCGGAGATGCCGCCGGCGGCTTCGGCCAGCGGACCGCGCATGACCGGCTGCGAGTTGCCGACCAGCGGCAATGGCATCGGTTGCGAGTTACCGGCGAATTCGACGGCTGGCGCGCCGCCGCTGTTAGGTTGTGGCGTGCCCTGGCCGAGCGGCAGTTGCGCCTGTTCGTTGGCAGGTGCGCCCGTGGTCGGTGCTTTGCTGCGACCCGGCATCAACCAGGCGGCGGCTACCGCGACCACGACGACGGCGGAAATCGCCAATACGTGTTTCTTCGGCATGTTGAACCCCATACTTGGACGCTTGACCGCTGAGCGGCTGGCAATCATGGCTTCGATCATTGCATCGCGGGCGACCTGGTTGATGGTGCCAGGCCAACCGTCGGAGCTTTCGTGAATATCAGAGATCTGATCTGCGGTAAAAAGTTCGATGCCCCGACCGGCACCTTCGAGCCGCTGATCCAGATATTCGCGGGTTTCTTCTTCGGTGTAAGGCTGCAACTCGATGACGTGGAAACGCTCTTCCTCGAGGCTCAGCGCCTCCAGTTGAGCAATCAGCGACGACTCACCGAACAGGAACACATGCGGACGACCTTCCGGTGCACCGGCGGCCAGGGCCATCAAGGCTTCCAGCGCGGACTCGTCGAGTTGCTCGGCGTCATCCACCAGCAAATAGACTTCCTGCCCCGTGAGCGCAAGTTGCACCACTTGAGCCAGAATCGCGCCGATCTCGACCTGGGCCACGTTCAGCGCCTGAGCAACCTGACGCAGCAAACCCGCCGCATCGCCGGCACCACGGGCAGAAACCACCACGCTCTGCACCGATTGTTTGTTGGTGCTGGCCACCAGGGCCTGGCGCAACAGCGTCTTGCCACTGCCTTGCGGGCCCGTGACGACCAGCAGCAACTGGCTGTAGCGTGCCAGGTGATGCAGTTGTCCCAGCACCGGTTTGCGCTGGGCCGGGAAGAATTTGAAGCCAGGCACCCGTGGAGCAAAAGGGTCATGACTCAACTGGTAATGGCCGAGGAAAGCCTCGTCGGCGTGCAAACTAGTCATCGGGATCTTATTAACCTTTAAGCTGAGCCAGAGCGCGGTAATCCGCTCCCAGCGTGGCCTGTAAAACCTCTTTCGGATAATCGTCGGTCACCACCGCTTCGCCCATGTGGCGCAGCAGCACCAGGCGCAAACGACCGTCGATCACTTTCTTGTCAATTGCCATGTGTTCGAGAAAATCGACTTCAGTCATCTCTTCAGGCGGGATGACCGGCAGGCCGGCACGCTGGAACAGACGAATGCCGCGATCGCGCTCTTGCTCGCTGATCCAGCCCAGGCGCGCGGACATTTCCAAGGCCATTACGGTGCCAGCAGCGACCGCTTCACCATGCAACCACACACCATAGCCCATATGGGTTTCGATGGCGTGGCCGAAGGTGTGACCCAGATTGAGCGTGGCGCGAACACCGGTCTCCCGTTCGTCGGCACCGACCACCGCAGCCTTGGCCGCGCAAGAGCGCTCGATGGCGTAAGTCAGGGCGACCTGGTCCAGGGCGCGCAGGCGATCGACGTTTTCTTCAAGCCAGGTCAGGAACGGCTCGTCGCAGATCAGCCCGTACTTGATCACCTCGGCAAGCCCGGCGGACAGTTCGCGGGCCGGCAGGGTATTGAGGGTAGCGGTATCAATCAGCACCACATTCGGCTGATAGAAAGCGCCGACCATGTTCTTGCCCAGGGGATGGTTGATCCCGGTCTTGCCACCCACCGAAGAGTCGACTTGCGACAGCAGCGTGGTCGGGACCTGGATGAAATCGACACCACGCTGGTAGCAGGCGGCAGCAAAACCGGCCATGTCACCAATCACGCCACCACCAAGAGCGATCACCGTGGTACGGCGGTCGTGCCGTGCGGTCAGCAGACCGTCGAAAATCAGTTGCAGGGTTTCCCAGGTCTTGAAGGCTTCGCCGTCGGGCAGCACCACGGAAACCACCGAGAACTGTGCGAGGCTACGGGTCAGACGCTCGAGATAGAGCGGCGCAACGGTCTCGTTGGAGATGATCGCCACTTGCCGTCCGCGGATATGCGGGGCCAATAGCTCAGGCTGATCCAACAAATCTTCGCCAATATGAATCGGGTAGCTGCGCTCGCCTAGATCGACCTTGAGTGTCTGCATGTGTCCCCACAGTGAAGATGGAATCAGGCGTCCTGCCTTGAGTTAACGAATGTCCACGGCGTCGGCTGGTGTGACGCCGTTCGGTAGCCATCCGCCACAACCTTGAGCGGCTGTGGCAGGACGCCGAGGATAGCGCATTTCGCGCTACGCATTAACGGGGAGGTAGCTGCTGCAAGCGCTCGAGAATATCGAGTACCACCATTCGCGGCGGCCGCTCATCGGTTTCCACCACCAGATCGGCGATTTCCCGATAAAGCGGATCGCGAATCGCCAGCAGATCCCGAAGGGTCTTGGCCGGATCGGCAGTGCGCAACAGTGGTCGATTGCGATCGCGAGAAGTGCGGCCCACCTGCTGCTCGACTGACGCATGCAGATAGACCACCCGACCCCCGGCGTGCAGCGCCCGACGATTGGCCTCGCGCATCACCGCGCCGCCACCAGTCGCCAGCACCACGCCATCGCACCCGCACAGCTCGGCAATCATCGCCTGCTCGCGGTCACGAAAACCCGGTTCGCCTTCCTTATCGAAAATCCACGGGATATTGGCGCCCGTGCGCAATTCAATTTCCTTATCGGAATCTTTGAACGGCAGGCGTAGCTCTTTGGCCAGCAACCGGCCGATGGTGCTTTTTCCAGCCCCCATCGGTCCAACAAGAATCAAATTTCGCACAGAATCAATGACTCACAGCAATCGCCTGGTTATTCATGATACGCGGAGTGAGAAATACCAGCAGCTCGGATTTTTTCTCCGAAACCACGTCACGCCGGAAAAGGCGGCCAAGATACGGCACATCACCGAGAAATGGCACCTTATCTACAACCTTGCTCTGAGTATTTGAGAAAACTCCGCCAATCACGATGGTCTCGCCGTCGTTGACCAGGACCTTGGCATTGACCTCGTTTTTCTTGATGGGCGGTACATCCTGCACCTTGTTCAGGTAGTCCGGTTCATCTTTGGTAACCTTGACCTCCATGATGATCCGGTTGTCCGGGGTGATCTGCGGCGTCACCTCCAGAGACAGCGAGGCTTCCTTGAACGACACCGAGGTCGCGCCGCTGGAGCTGGCTTCCTGGTAGGGAATCTCCGTGCCCTTGAGGATTTTCGCGGTTTCCTTGTCCGACGTGACCACTTTGGGCTGCGAGACGATTTCGCCGTTGCCGGTTTTCTCCATGGCCGTCAGCTCAAGATCGAGCAGTACATTGTCGGTGATGAACGCGATGCCGAGCCCCGAGGTATTGGAGGCGGCGCCCAGGTCGACGAACGGCGAGTTGGTGCTGGTGCTGCCGGGCGTACCGATGGTCGACGAAGCGTTAGCCCCGTTGCTGACGCCTGAGGCGTTCCAGTTGCCCTTGTTCTGCAACGAACCGCCCCAACGCACGCCGAGGCTTTTGTCATAGTCGACGTTGGCTTCGACGATACGCGCCTCGATCATCACCTGACGCACCGGGATATCCAGTTGCGCGACGATACGGCGGAGTTCGTCAAGGCGATCCTGGGTCTGGTAGGCAATGATGTTGTTGGTCCGCTCATCAACCGTGATCGAGCCCCGCTCATCGGCTTTTGCCTCGGCACTGGTCACCGACTGGAACAGCTTGGCGATATCGGCAGCTTTGGCGTAGTTGACCTGCAACAGTTCCCGACGCAGAGGCGCCAGGTCGGCAATCTGCTTCTGCGACTCAAGCTCCTGGCGCTCGCGAGCGGCGATTTCATCGGCCGGCGCCACGAGTAAAACGTTACCGATCTTGCGTTTATCCAGACCCTTGGTTTTCAACACCAGATCCAGTGCCTGATCCCACGGTACGTTCTGCAAACGCAGCGTGATGCCGCCCTGCACGGTGTCGCTGGCGACCAGATTGAGATTGGTGAAATCGGCGATCAGTTGCAGCACCGAACGCACATCGATGTCCTGGAAATTCAACGAGAGTTTTTCACCGGTGTAGGCAAAACGTTCAGTGTTGCGCTTCTGCAAGTCATCGACGGTCATCGGCCGGATGCTGACGGTCAGCTTGTTGTCGGTCTGGTAAGTCGAATAATCGAATGCGCCGCTGGGCTCAATGCTGATCGTGGCCCGATCACCGGTAGCGCTGGCGTTGACGAACTGCACCGGCGTGGCGAAATCCTTGACGTCCAGACGTACACGCAACGGCTCAGGCAATTGGGTCCTGGCGAAACCGAGGATGATCTTGCCGTCGCGCTCCTGAATGTCCGGGGCGATAGAAGGGTCCGACAGATCGATGACCACATTGCCTTCGCCCTGAGTGCCGCGCTGGAAATCCACACCCCGAATGGCCTTGCCTACCGGCGCATAGGCTTTCGCCGGGGCGGGCGTTGCAGTCGCGGCGCGCTGCGTTTTTGGCGCTGGGCTGGAGGCCGTTTTGTTGGCTCCTTGCCCGACCACCACAAACAGATTGTTGCCTTCGACCCGTGCGTTATACGGGGTCAACTGGGTCAGATTGATGATCAGTCGTGTACGGTCCTTGGCTTCCACCACTGTGGCGCTGCGGGCATTTCCACCGCCCAGGTCACGATTTTTGCTTTTTAGCTGACTGACTACGCCGGGCAGATCCAGCGCAATCCGAGCCGGTTGTTCCGTGGTGTAACCGTGGGGCGGCGGTGGCGGCCCATCGAACGACAACTTCAACTCGATGCGGTCCCCCGGCAGCGCTGCAACATCCAGCGCTTTGAGGTTAGCCGCTTGTACCATCGGCGACAGCAACGCTATCCATAGCGAAATACCGAAGGTTGAGAAAATCCTGTTCATTATTCGAGTTCCACTATGAGTGCTCTTTCAAAGGGATGGTCCGCGGCCGCTCCAGCCAGGCGCCTTGGCCGTCGGGAACGATTTCGACCACATCGACCTGCGAGCCGCTGATAGCGACGATCCGCCCATCGTTACGCCCCAGGTAATCGCCGACTTTCAACCGATGCACCCCACCCGCCCCGCGCACCAGCGCAAAGGAGCCGGTCGCATTAGCGATCGTACCGACCATTTCAAACTGCTCGATGTTGAAACCTTCGAGGTATTGCTTGACCCGATCAGGGTCAGGTTTGACGTTGCGTGAGCCGTGCTTCTGGCCGGCCAGGTCGACCCTTATCTGTCGGGAAAACGGACTTCGCAGGTTGGCGGCGTTGTACGTGAATGTTGGGTAAGACCGAAATGTCGGTGTTGGTTCAATCTTGCCGGGCGCACGCAAACGCATTTCATTCATGTAGGCGTCCAGGTCGCTGAAGTCACTGTCGCTGCCACAACCGGCCAGGCCGGCGACCAACACAACCATCGAAAAGCAACGAATCGGGCTCATTTTTGCAGCCCCTTGTCGTTGTAGCGGTAGGTCTTGGCAAGAATGCTCATGCGCAACTTCGGACCACCTTCCGGGTTAGCCGGCGCAAGGTCGAAGTCATGCAAGGTGACAATCCGTGGCAGCCCGGCCACGCCGCTGACGAAGGTGGCCAGGTCGTGATAGGCACCGGTGACGGTGATCTGGATCGGCAGCTCGATGTAGAACGGCTGCGTGACCTCTGGCAGCAGTTTGATCTCTTCGAATTCCAGGCCACTGCCCAGGCCGGTGCGAGTGATGTCCTCCAGCAGACCAGGCACTTCGGTGTCACTGGGCAATTGCCGCAGCAGCACGCCAAAGGAGTTCTCCATTTGCTTCATCTGCTGGGTATACAGCTCGAGATTCGCCGCCATGTGGGCTTTGTTGGCGAATTGCTCCTTGAGGGTCGACTCTTCCTCGCGCTTGAGATTGAGATGGCTCTGAAGGTCGCTGACGGAAAAACTGTAGCCCAGTGAAAGCACCAGGACCATCAGCAGAATACCCGCCAGCGCCTTGATGGCTGGCGGCCAGGAACCCATGTTATTGGTGTCCAGGTCGTTGATGTCGATCTTGCGCAGCCCCTCAAACCATTCAGACGGAGTCATTGACCGCCCTCCGCAGCGGCTGGCTGAGTCTGACGAACGGTTAATTGAAAGACGTTGGCCTGGTCCAGCTGACTAGCAGTGGTCGCTTTGACTTCCGTCAGGGTCGGCACATTGAACCAGTCCGACGCATCCAGATTACGCATCAGATCCGAAACACGATGGTTGGAGTCTGCGGCGCCGGTAATGGACAGGGTTTTGCCAGCCATTTTCACTTCGGTGAAATACACTCCGTCCGGCAAGGTACGCGCTAACTGATCGAAGATCCGCCCGCTGATCGGACGGTTGCCTTGCAGGTCCTGGATGATGCGCATGCGCTCGACCAGTTGCTGGCGACGGGCCTTCAAATCGCTGATCTGTTTAATCCGCTCGTCGACCACAGCAATCTGTTTTCCGATGTAGTCATTACGAGCAACTTGCCGATCGATGGCGCCATTGATGGCCTGGTTTGCGATCAACACCGCGCCCACTGCCCCCACCATCACACCGACCAGCGCCAGCAAAAAGCGTTTGCGGCGCGCTTCACGCTGCTCTTCACGCCAAGGTAAAAGATTGATCCGTGCCATCAGTCGAAACTCCTGAGGGCCAGCCCGCAAGCGATCATCAGTGCCGGCGCATCGCTGGCCAGGGCACCGGCGTTGACCTTACTGCTCAGGGCCATGTTGGAGAATGGGTTGGCTACTTGCGTCGGCGTGCCCAATCGCTGCTCGATCAACCGATCCAGCCCCGAGACCGACGCGGTACCTCCGGCCAGCAGGATGTGATCAACCGAGTTGTACTGACCGGAGGCGAAGAAAAACTGCAACGAACGCGACACCTGCTGCACCAGCGCATCGCGAAACGGCTGCAACACCTCGTTGACGTAATCGTCCGGCAAACCGCCCTGCTTCTTCGCCAACCCGGCCTGCTCGAGCGTCAGCCCATAACGTCGCTGGATTTCCTCCGTCAGTTGACGACCGCCGAACAATTGTTCGCGGGTGTAAATGATTCGTCCGTTGTGCAGCACGCTCAGGGTGGTCATGGTCGCGCCGATGTCGACCACCGCTACCGTCAGACTCTCCTGAGAAGCAGCCAGTTGCCCCGCCAGTAATCCGAAAGAACGCTCCAGCGCATAGGCCTCGACGTCAACCACGCGCGCCGTCAGGCCGGCCAGAGCCAGGGCCGCTTCCCGGACCTCGACGTTTTCCTTGCGACAGGCCGCCAGCAGCACATTGACTCGCTCGGGGTTGCGCGCGGAAACACCCTGGACCTCAAAGTCGATGGCCACTTCGTCCAATGGATAAGGGATGTACTGATCGGCCTCGATCTTCAGCTGGTTTTCCATCTCGTCGTCGGAAAGACCGGCATCCATCTCGATGGTCTTGGTGATCACCGCCGAACCGGCCACGGCCACGGCCACGTTCTTGAGGCTGGTTCTGGCCTTGACTAGTACGCGCGCGAGTGCCAGCCCCACGCCTTCGAGCTCGGCGATATTTTTCTCGACCACCGCATTGGCGGGCAAAGGCTCCACCGCATAGGTCTCGACCCGATAACGGTCGCCCTGGCGGCTTAGCTCCAGAAGCTTTACCGACGTGGAGCTGATGTCGATCCCCAGAAGCGTATTGGCCTTTTTATTGAAGAGTCCTAGCACTACCAATTCCCTATGACTATCCGTGTCTTACGGACTCTGTAATATCAGTTGCGTTCAAACCACCCGTCTTGACAGCAGCGCAAATGACGCCCTCGACGGAAAAATGCTTATAATGCCCAGCGTTTTTTTCCGGTTTTTACTTCAAGCGCGGGTCGTTCCCTGTTATCCGAACCCTGATGCCTCATTCATTCTTTGCCCTGGATGTCCAAAAGCCTTGATTCGTCTGCTGAAATTTTTCGGATGGTCCATCGTCGCCGTTTTCTGCGGACTGCTCCTCGGTCTTAGCGGCGCGTTTCTCTACCTTAGTCCGGGATTACCGTCCGTGGAGGCGCTGAGAAGCATTCAGTTGCAGATCCCTTTGCGGGTGTACAGCAGCGACAACAAGTTGATCGCAGAATTTGGCGAAATGCGCCGTACACCGATCCGTTTCGCCGACATTCCCCCCAATTTCATTAATGCGTTACTAAGTGCTGAAGACGACAACTTCGCCAACCACTACGGCGTCGACCCTGGCAGCTTGATGCGCGCGGCCACCCAGTTGGTAAAAAGCGGACACATTCAGTCCGGCGGCAGCACCATCACCATGCAGGTGGCGAAGAACTTCTTCCTGACCAGCGAACGCAGTTTCTCGCGCAAGACCACCGAAATTCTCCTCGCCCTGCAGATCGAACGGCAGCTGACCAAGGACGAGATCCTTGAGTTATACGTCAATAAAATTTATCTGGGTAACCGCGCGTATGGCATCGAGGCGGCGGCGCAGGTCTATTACGGCAAATCGATTCGTGACGTCAGCCTCGCGCAGATGGCGATGATCGCCGGTCTGCCAAAGGCCCCTTCGCGTTTTAACCCGCTGGCCAACCCGGCCCGCAGCAAGGAACGTCGCGACTGGATCCTTGGACGCATGTACAAGCTCGGCAAGATCACCGAAGCCGACTACACCATGGCGATCAACGAGCCGCTGAACGCCAGCTATCACGTGCCGACCCCGGAAGTGAACGCGCCGTACATTGCTGAAATGGCCCGCGCCGAAATGGTCGGCCGTTATGGCAGCGATGCGTATACCGAAGGTTTCCGCGTCACCACCACAGTGCCGAGCAACCTGCAGGAAATGGCCAACACCGCGGTCCACGAAGGTTTGATGTCCTACGACCAGCGTCATGGTTATCGCGGCCCGGAGTCGCGCCTGCCGGGCAAGACTCGCGAGGCCTGGACAACCGAGTTGACCAAACAGCGCACCATCAGCAGCCTTGAGCCTGCCATCGTCACCCAGGTCGACAAGACGGGCCTACAGGTGCTGACCCGTACCGGTGACGAACACGTCGGTTGGGACAGCATGAAATGGGCGCGTCCGTTCCTGAACACCAACAGCATGGGTGCCAATCCGAAGCAGCCGTCGGACGTCGCCCAGGTCGGCGACCTGATTCGGGTACAGCGTCAGCCAGACAATTCGCTGAAATTCAGCCAGATCCCGCAGGCTCAGGGCGCACTGGTTTCCCTCGACCCGCAGAATGGCGCCATTCGTTCCCTGGTCGGCGGTTTCGCCTTTGAACAGAGCAACTACAACCGCGCCATGCAGGCCAAGCGCCAACCGGGCTCGAGCTTCAAGCCGTTCGTCTACAGTGCCGCGCTGGATAACGGCTACACCGCCGCCAGCCTGGTGAACGATGCACCGATCGTGTTCGTTGACGAGTACCTGGACAAAGTCTGGCGTCCGAAGAACGACACCAACACCTTCCTCGGCCCGATCCGTATGCGTGAAGCGCTCTACAAGTCGCGCAACCTGGTGTCGATCCGCTTGCTGCAGGCGCTGGGCGTCGACCGCACCATTGATTACATCAGCAAGTTCGGCTTCAACAAGCAGGACTTGCCACGCAACTTGTCCCTGGCCCTGGGCACCGCGACACTGACGCCAATGGAAATCGCCACGGGCTGGAGCACCTTCGCCAATGGCGGCTACAAGATCACTCCCTACATCATCGACAAGATCGAAAGCCGCAATGGCGACACGCTGTTCGTCGCCAACCCGCCGAGCGTCCCGAAAGGCGACGTCGCCACCGACGGCATCGCCGCCCCTGTCGCGGCCAACGCCTTCACCGTCAACGCAACCCCGGGCGAAACCCTGACTGCCCAGCCAGCACCACAAACGCCGGCCGTGGCCGAGCGCATCGTCGATGGCCGCACCACGTACATCCTCAACAGCATGCTCGAGGACGTGATCAAACTCGGCACCGGTCGCCGCGCCCTCGCCTTGGGCCGCACCGACATCGCGGGCAAGACCGGTACCACCAACGAATCCAAGGACGCCTGGTTTTCGGGTTACAACGCCGATTATGTAACGACCGTCTGGACCGGTTTCGACCAGCCTGAAAGCCTGGGTCGCAAGGAGTTCGGCGGCACCGTCGCCCTGCCGATCTGGATGAGTTACATGGGCGCCGCACTCAAAGACATGCCGCCCCATACGCAGCAAGAGCCCGAAGGCATCCTCAGCCTGCGAGTCGACCCGGTCAGCGGCCGTGCAGCCACCCCAGGCACGCCAGGCGCCTACTTCGAGCTGTTCAAGGCTGAAGACACGCCGCCGTCGGCGAATGAGCTGGGTAACGGCACTGCGCCGGGCAGCCCACTGCCAGCGGATGAAGCGGCACCGATCGATTTGTTCTGATCAAGTAGCACCACGCAAAAGCCCCGTCCATCTCTAGAAGGCGGGGCTTTTTCGTTACTGATCGTTCCCACGCTCTACGTGGGAATGCCTCTACGGACGCTCCGCGTTCGGCTGTGGGAAGGGACGCGGAGCGTCCCGGGCTGCATTCCCACGCAGAGCGTGGGAACGATCACAGACAAAAAAAGCCCCGACTCGCAAGAGCCGGGGCTTTCTGTTGAAGCGCTACAACGACTTAGCCGTTGAACACGTCATCCACGCTTTTCAGCGGGTAGTTCTTCGGATACGGCAGGGTCGCTACGCCGGTCTCGATTGCGGCCTTGGCCACAGCATCGGAGATCAGGGTGATCAGACGCGCATCCATTGGTTTCGGAATGATGTACTCACGACCGAATTCCAGTTTGATGCCGCCGTAGGCGTCGCACACTTCCTGAGGAACCGGCAGCTTGGCCAGTTCACGCAGGGCGTTGGCGGCAGCCACTTTCATTTCTTCGTTGATGCGCTTGGCGCGAACGTCCAGGGCACCGCGGAAGATGAACGGGAAGCCCAGCACGTTGTTAACCTGGTTCGGGTAGTCCGAACGGCCGGTGGCCATGATCACGTCGTCACGGGTGGCGTGAGCCAGTTCCGGGGAAATTTCCGGATCAGGGTTTGAGCACGCGAACACGATCGGGTTGGCTGCCATGGATTTCAGGCCTTCAGCGCTCAGCAGGTTCGGGCCGGACAGGCCCACGAACACGTCTGCATCGGTCAGGGCGTCAGCCAGGGTGCGCTTGTCGGTCGCGTGAGCGAAGACAGCCTTGTACTGGTTCAGGTCGTCACGGCCGGAGTGGATCACACCGGTACGGTCAACCATGAAGATGTTTTCGATGTTGGCGCCCATGCTCACCAGCAATTTCATGCAGGAGATGGCGGCCGCACCGGCGCCCAGGCAGACGATCTTGGCGTCAGCGAGGGTTTTGCCAGCGATTTCCAGGGCGTTGATCATGCCGGCCGCCGTAACGATCGCGGTGCCGTGCTGGTCATCGTGGAATACCGGAATGTCGCACTGCTCGATCAGAGCGCGTTCGATCTCAAAGCACTCAGGTGCCTTGATGTCTTCCAGGTTGATGCCACCGAAGGTGATGGAGATGCGCTTGACAGTGTCGATGAAGGCTTGCGGGCTTTCGGAATCGACTTCGATGTCGAATACGTCAATGCCGGCGAAGCGCTTGAACAGCACGCCTTTACCTTCCATCACTGGCTTGGAAGCCAATGGGCCGAGGTTACCCAGGCCGAGAATTGCGGTGCCATCGGAAATGACTGCAACCAGGTTGCCCTTGCCGGTGTACTTGTAGGCCAGTTCAGGATCGCGGGCGATTTCGCGTACTGGTTCGGCTACGCCGGGGCTGTAGGCCAGCGACAGGTCGCGGGCGGTAGCGGTGGCCTTGGTGAGCTCGACACTCAGCTTCCCTGGACGAGGATAGGCGTGATATTCGAGAGCGGCAGTTTTCAAATCAGACATGTGGGCATTCCGCTTTTTACTGTTGGACAGACGGACCGCCGAGGATACGCGTGTCGCAAAGTCCCCACAAGACTGACCGGTCACCCCTGTCAAGCGCCCGGCCCTACGACTTTGGACCAAGAGCCGCGGAATACAAGGGATGAACTGTTCACAATCTACGAAACAAATGTCTACAGTTTTTTCTCATGGCGCCGCTTGCAGCATCGCCGGGTCGGTCAATGGCAGAAGCCAGCGCGCCTGCCCTTGTTTAAGTCCACCGCGGCGCGAACGGTCCAGTACCCAGCCACGTGCCTCAATCTGTTTGCCCTTCAGCCGCTCAAGCGTCGCAACATCGAACTGCCCCAACAGATTGGGTGCAACGCGCAATACAACCGACTCCTGCAACTCGATCCAAACCCCACCGCGATTGCGCTGAACCTTGCTCACACGACCGCTGAGCACAGCAAAACCAGACGTGCTGATCTGCTCTGCCTTGAGCACAGGGGATTGGCGCCACAACCCGAGTCCGGCCTGACGGGCACTGTGTTCCGCCGCTTGCTGGCAGTCGACCAGATCGACATTCGGCGCGACCGCCACCTGAAAACCGAGCCCCTCAGCGAGCAACTGCGCTTCGAGGTTGGCGCCATCGGCGCCATAGACATGGGCCAGCGTGCGACCGTAATGATCTTTGCTCTCTTTGCCCGGCAGTAAACCGACCCGCCCATCGCTGGCGGCCACCAGAGCTTCCAGGCGTCGGCGCGCCGTCACCGCGAAGGGCTCGTCGGAGCGGCCTTTCTTGCCCAGCTCCGGCGTATTCAAACCGATCATGCGCACGCTGCGGCCATCGTTCAGGCGCAGCGTGTCACCATCCACCACCCGCTGCACCGCGACGGATGTCAACCCGCTCGGCGCCGGGCAGAAGGCCTGGGCACCGGACAGCCAAATCGCGGACACAAAAAAGGCGCCCGCAAGGGACGCCTTTTTCATCAGCAAGGTAAAGCCCATCGGGCTTTGCAACCTTACTCTGCAGCAGCAGGAGCTTTGGCTTTGCCAAAAGCACCAAAACGGTCTGCGAAGCGCTGTACACGGCCGCCAGTATCCAGAGTCTTCTGCTTACCGGTGTAGAACGGGTGGCACTCGTTGCATACGTCAGTACCCAGTGGCTTGCACAGGTTCGAACGAGTTTCGAACTTGTTGCCGCAGCTGCAAGTTACTGCAATGGTTTCGTACGCTGGATGGATATCGGCTTTCATGGTGTATTCCTCAGGCTAGCGTGCCGCCACTCAACACTATTGTTGAATACCGCACGTAATTAGGCCGCGGATTCTACCAGACCTTTGCAATCACGCAAGCTGTCGCTTCTACCGACCGTCTGCTAGGCTCCCGGCCTTCTTCACCGTCCCATCATCGAGTAAACCATCGCGTGCCCGACGCCATTTTGCGCCTCGCCCTGCCTTCGCCCCTGCGCCGCCTGTTCGATTACCGTGCCCCGGCCGGGGTCCTGCGCGCCCAGTTGCAACCGGGCATGCGCCTGCGGGTGCCGTTCGGCCGGAGGGAGATGATCGGGATTCTGGTGGAGGTCACCGACACCAGCGAAGTCCCGGCAGAGAAGCTCAAACCGGCCCTGGCCTTGCTCGATGCCACGCCGCCGCTGCCGCCGGCGCTGTTCAAACTGTGCCTGTGGACGTCTCAGTATTATCAGCACAGTCTCGGTGACACCTTGAGCTGGGCGCTGCCGGTGTTGCTGCGCCAGGGTGAACTGGCCGAAGCGCGCCAGGAACGCTTCTGGTCGGCCGCGCCGGGCGCCCGCCTTGATGACCCGCGCATCGCTCGCGCCCCGCGTCAACGTGAGGCCCTGGCAACACTGGCCCAGCATCCACACGGCGTCGCCCATCAGTTGTTGAGCAAACTGATGCTGAGCAAGGACAGCCTGGACTTGCTGCTGGCCAAGGATCTGGTGCAAGTCGACATCCGCAAGCACGCGCCCGGCGCCCGCCACGAACACTGGCTGGCGCAGCCGGAACTGCCACTCAACCCCGAGCAGCGCGCGGCCTATGAAGCCATTCGTGCGGGGTTCGACAGTTATCACGCGTTCCTGCTGGCCGGCGTCACCGGCAGCGGCAAGACCGAAGTCTATTTGCAGTTGATCCGCGAAACCCTTGAGGCCGGCAAACAAGCACTGGTGCTGATCCCGGAGATCAACCTCGGCCCGCAGACCCTGGCGCGCTTCGAGCAGCGTTTCAATGCGCGCATCGCGCTGATCCACTCGGCGGTCAACGATCGCGAGCGCCTCGAAGCCTGGCTCGCCGCCCGGGACGGTGACGCCGACATTATTATCGGCACCCGTTCGGCGCTGTTCACGCCGATGAAGAACCCCGGCCTGATCATCATCGATGAAGAGCACGACGGTTCCTATAAACAGCAGGAAGGCTTGCGCTATCACGCCCGCGACCTGGCATTGGTCCGCGCCCGGCAGGAAAACATCCCGATTGTCCTCGGTTCCGCCACGCCTTCGCTGGAAAGCCTGCACAACGCCTACACCGGCCGTTATGGCCTCCTGCGATTAAACGAGCGTGCCGGTGGCGCCAAACAGCCGCGATTTCTGCGCCTGGACGTAAAAAGCCGCCCGCTGGACAGCGGCATTTCCGGGCCGATGCAGCAAGCCATCGGTCAGACACTGGCCGCGGGCCAACAAGTATTGGTGTTCCTTAACCGTCGCGGTTTTGCACCGACCTTGCTGTGTCACGACTGCGGCTGGATGTCCGAGTGCCAGCGCTGCGATGCACGCATGACCGTGCACCAGCGCTCCGGTGAGTTGCGCTGCCACCATTGCGGCTACGTCGAACGCGTGCCCCGGCATTGCCCGAAATGCGGCAAGGTCGATTTGCGGCCAGTGGGCGCCGGCACCGAGCGCGCCGAAGAGCGATTGGGGATTTTGTTTCCGGATGTCCCGGTGCTGCGGGTCGACCGCGACAGCACCTCACGCAAGGACGCGATGAATCAGCTGTTCGCGACCATCCAGAAGGGCCAACCGTGCATTCTGGTCGGCACGCAGATGCTTGCCAAAGGGCATCACTTCCCACGGGTGACCCTGGTGTCGATTCTTGATGCCGATGGCGGGCTGTTTTCCGGCGACTTCCGCGCCAGCGAGCGCATGGCGCAGCTGATCGTCCAGGTTGCCGGGCGTGCGGGACGCGCTGAAGAACCGGGCAAGGTGATTATCCAGACGCATCTGGCCGACCATCCGCTGCTGGTGCAATTGACTGAACAGGGTTACTTCGCCTTTGCCGAACAGGCCTTGAGCGAACGTCGCTCGGCGGGTCTACCGCCGTTTGCGCACCTGGCATTGCTGCGGGCTGAAGCGCACAAACCGGGGCAGGCCGAAGGCTTTCTCGATGAGGCGTGCAGCGAGGCCGAGCGCTTGCTGGCCGAGCAGAATTTGACCGGGATTGAACTGCTCGGGCCGGTGCCGGCACCGATGGAACGCCGGGCCGGGCGATATCGTGCGCAGTTGTTGCTGCAAGCGACGGCTCGGGCGCCGCTGCATCGGTTGTTGAGCAGCTGGTTGCTGGCGCTGGAACAGATGCCGAGCGGGCGGGCGGTGCGTTGGTCGCTGGATGTTGATCCAGTCGATTTGTATTGATTGAAGATGGCCTTCGCGGGCAAGTCGGATCGCCGCACCGCTCGCTTCTACAGGGTTCGGGTTGTACGCAACATCAGCGAACGACGTAAATCCGTAGGAGCGAGCGGTGCGGCGACCCGACTTGCCCGCGAAGGCGGTCTATTTGTCACCACATATCCATAACCTGCCCGCTATAGTTGGCAAGCCCGTCTTCGCAACGGATAATGCCCAGTTTTTCCACCAGCGCATCGAAGCGCCGCCGCGCTTGCGGTCGAAAGAGAACACCATGAAAGACACCATTCGCCAGCTGATCCAACAAGCCATCACCCAACTCGTCAACGAAGGTGTGTTGCCTGAAGGCCTGTCGCCGGCGATCCAGGTGGAAAACTCCCGTGACAAGACTCACGGCGATTTCGCCAGCAACATCGCGATGATGCTGGCCAAACCGGCCGGCATGAAGCCCCGTGATCTGGCAGAGAAAATCATCGCTGCATTGCCGGCTGACGAAAACGTCACCAAGACTGAAATCGCCGGTCCCGGCTTCCTGAATTTCTTCCAGAACACCCAAGCCCTGGCCACCCGACTGGACGCCGCCCTGGCCGACGCCCACATCGGCGTGCACAAGGCCGGCCCGGTGCAGCGCACCGTCGTCGACCTGTCGGCACCGAACCTGGCCAAAGAGATGCACGTCGGCCACTTGCGCTCGACCATCATCGGCGATGGCGTGGCCCGCGTTCTGGAATTCCTCGGCGACGAAGTCATCCGCCAGAACCACGTCGGCGACTGGGGCACCCAGTTCGGCATGCTGATGGCGTATCTGCAGGAAAACCCGATCACCAGCGATGAGCTGTCGGACCTGGAAAACTTCTACCGCGCCGCCAAGCAACGCTTCGACGAATCCGAAGAGTTCGCCGACCGCGCCCGTGGTCTGGTGGTCAAATTGCAGGCCGGCGACCCGGACTGCCTGGCGCTGTGGACCAAGTTCAAAGACATCTCCCTGTCGCACTGCCAGAAAATCTATGAACTGCTGAACGTCAAACTGACCATGGCTGACGTGATGGGCGAAAGCGCCTACAACGACGACCTGATCAACGTGGTCAACGACCTCAAGGCCGCCGGACTGCTGGTCGAAAGTAACGGCGCTCAGTGCGTGTTCCTCGACGAGTTCAAGAATGCCGACGGCGACCCGCTGCCGGTGATCATCGTCAAGGCCGACGGCGGCTACCTCTACGCCACCACCGACCTGGCGGCCGTGCGTTACCGCAGCGGCAAGTTGAAGGCTGATCGCGCGCTGTACTTCGTCGACCAGCGCCAGGCCCTGCACTTCCAGCAAGTGTTCCAGGTCGCGCGCCAGGCCGGCTTCGTGACGCACCCGATGGAAATGGAACACATGGGCTTCGGCACCATGAACGGCGCCGATGGCCGTCCGTTCAAGACCCGTGATGGCGGCACCGTGAAGCTGATCGACCTGCTGACCGAAGCCCAGGAACGTGCCTACACCTTGGTGAAGGACAAGAACCCGGAGCTGGCCGAAGCCGAATTGCGCAACATCGCCGAGGTCGTGGGCATTGGCGCGGTGAAATACGCCGACCTGTCCAAGCATCGCACCAGCGACTACAGCTTCAACTTCGACCTGATGCTGAACTTCGAAGGCAACACCGCGCCTTACTTGCTGTACGCCTACACCCGCGTGGCCGGTGTGTTCCGCAAACTTGGCAAGGACTTCAGCGAAGTCGAAGGCCAGATCGTCCTCGAAGCGGCGCACGAACACGAGCTGGCGGCGAAGCTCGCGCAGTTCGGCGAAGTGCTGAACAACGTTTGCGACAAGGGCACGCCGCACATCCTCTGCACCTACCTGTACGATGTCGCCGGTCTGTTCTCCAGTTTCTACGAGAACTGCCCGATCCTCAGTGCCGACACTCCGGCGCAAATGCAGAGCCGTCTGCGCCTCGCCGCGCTGACCGGCCGCACTCTCAAGCAAGGCCTGGAACTCTTGGGTCTGGAAACTCTGGAGCGTATGTAAGTTGGCTGCCAAGAAAAAACCTGCACCCAAGCGTGGCGCCAGCCGTTACCAAGCTCCTGCAAAGCAACCGATCCCGGGCTGGTTGTGGATGGCCATCGGCCTGACGGTCGGCGCATTCATTGTGTTCCTGATGAAGCTGGAGCCAGGCAAGGGCAGCGAGAGCGTCAAGCGCGAGAAAATCGAGCAGCAGAAAGCCAGCAAGATCGCCGAAGCCAACAAGACCCCGCCGAGCCCGACGCAACCGGTGAAGCCGAAGTACGACTTCTACACCTTGCTGCCGGAATCGGAAGTCATCGTACCGCCAGATGCCGTGCCGGAGAAAACCCTGCCAACGCCGCAAGTGCCGGCCATTCCGACGACGCCGGTCACGCCAGAGCAAGCGGCGAAGATCGATACCGCGCGGGCTCAGGCCGCACTGGCCGGGATCACTCCGCCACCAGCACCACCGGTGTCCAAAGCGGCGCCAGTGACCAAGTTCTTCCTGCAGGCCGGTTCGTTCCGCAAGGAGGCAGACGCGGACAAAGTTCGGGCGCAGATCATTTTGCTGGGTCAGGCGGTAGCGGTCGAATCCGGCACGGTGAAGGACGAGACCTGGTATCGAGTATTGGTCGGACCGTTCAGCAACCGCGAACAGCTGACTACTGCCCAGAAACAACTGGCTGGAAGCGGGTTCAGCAACCTGTTGTTACAACAGCGTCAGAGTCGCTGATTTCGCCAGGAACACTGCGTCATCGTTCTTTGCGGGCAAGCCTCGCTCCTACAGGATTACGTAAATCTCTGTAGGAGCGAGGCTTGCCCGCGAAGGCACCCGAATAGACAACACCCCCATCCCCGCCGTACACCGCTCGTCCCCTCTCCCGCCCCGCAGTTGAAAAACGCTCTACCACCCCCATATGAGTTGGCATAAGGCATTTTCGCCCCGCTGCGTGGAGACTCTCCCTTGACCACCATCGTTTCAGTTCGCCGCCACGGCAAAGTCGTCATGGGCGGCGACGGCCAGGTTTCTCTCGGCAATACCGTGATGAAAGGCAACGCGAAGAAAGTTCGCCGCCTGTACCACGGCCAGGTAATCGCCGGTTTTGCCGGAGCCACCGCTGACGCCTTCACCCTCTTCGAGCGTTTCGAAGGCCAGCTTGAGAAACATCAAGGGCACCTGGTTCGCGCCGCTGTCGAACTCGCCAAAGAATGGCGCACTGACCGCTCCCTCAGCCGCCTCGAAGCCATGCTTGCGGTCGCGAACAAAGATGCCTCTCTGATCATCACCGGCAACGGCGACGTGGTCGAGCCTGAAGAAGGTCTGATCGCCATGGGCTCCGGTGGCGGTTACGCCCAGGCCGCCGCCAGCGCGCTGCTGAAGAAAACCGATCTGTCGGCCCGCGAAATCGTCGAAACCGCCCTCGGCATCGCCGGCGACATCTGTGTGTTCACCAACCATACCTTCACCATTGAGGAGCAGGACCTCGCTGAGTAAGCCTGTTTTGGCCACCACGCCACGGCTCACTTTTACTTGAGGACCGCCAATTACTATGTCCATGACTCCCCGTGAAATCGTCCACGAACTCAATCGCCATATCATCGGCCAGGACGATGCCAAGCGCGCCGTCGCCATCGCGCTGCGTAACCGCTGGCGCCGGATGCAGCTGCCTGAAGAGCTGCGCGTTGAAGTGACCCCCAAGAACATCCTGATGATCGGCCCGACCGGTGTCGGTAAAACCGAGATTGCTCGTCGCCTGGCGAAACTGGCCAACGCGCCCTTCATCAAGGTCGAAGCGACCAAGTTCACCGAAGTCGGTTATGTCGGCCGCGACGTTGAATCGATCATTCGTGACCTGGCTGACGCGGCGATCAAACTGTTGCGCGAACAGGAAATGACCAAGGTTCGCCACCGCGCCGAAGACGCCGCCGAAGAACGCATCCTCGACGCCCTGCTGCCACCGGCACGCATGGGCTTCAGCAACGACGACGCCGCACCGTCGGCTGACTCCAACACCCGTCAGCTGTTCCGCAAGCGCCTGCGCGAAGGTCAGCTGGATGACAAGGAGATCGAAATCGAAGTCGCCGAAGTGACCGGCGTCGATATCTCCGCGCCACCGGGCATGGAGGAGATGACCAACCAGCTGCAGAGCCTGTTCGCCAACATGGGCAAGGGCAAAAAGAAAAGCCGCAAGATCAAGGTCAAGGAAGCGCTGAAACTGGTGCGTGACGAAGAGGCCGGTCGTCTGGTCAACGAAGAAGAGTTGAAGGCCAAGGCGCTGGAAGCCGTCGAGCAGCACGGCATCGTGTTCATCGACGAAATCGACAAGGTCGCCAAGCGTGGCAACTCCGGTGGCATCGACGTGTCCCGTGAAGGTGTACAGCGCGACCTGCTGCCGCTGATCGAAGGCTGCACCGTCAACACCAAACTGGGCATGGTCAAGACCGACCATATCCTGTTCATCGCGTCCGGTGCGTTCCACCTCAGCAAGCCGAGCGATCTGGTACCTGAGCTGCAAGGCCGTCTGCCCATTCGTGTCGAACTCAAGCCGCTGACGCCTGAAGATTTCGAGCGCATTCTCAGCGAACCGCATGCGTCGCTCACCGAGCAGTATTGCGCACTGCTGAAAACCGAAGGCCTGGTTATCGAGTTCCAGCCGGACGGTATCAAGCGTATTGCCGAGATCGCCTGGCAGGTCAACGAGAAGACCGAGAATATCGGTGCCCGTCGCCTGCACACGCTGCTTGAGCGTCTGCTCGAAGAGGTGTCGTTCAGCGCCGGTGATCTGGCCAGTGCCCACGACGACAAAGCGATCGTGATCGACGCCGATTACGTCAACAGCCACTTGGGCGAATTGGCGCAGAACGAAGACCTGTCCCGTTATATCCTGTAGGTCTCATTCTCTACATGGCAGGGCCGCTTGCGGCCCTGAACCAAAATGACGACCCCACTCCCCACCGATATCAAACTGCACAAAGCCTCGAAAACCCTGTCGCTGAAATACGCGTCCGGCGAGGAATATCACCTGCCTGCCGAGTTCCTGCGCGTGCACTCTCCTTCCGCCGAAGTCCAGGGCCACGGCAAACCTATCCTGCAATTTGGCAAGATCGGCGTAGGCCTGACCAAGGTCGAACCGGCCGGTCAGTACGCACTGAAATTGACCTTCGACGACGGCCACGACAGCGGCCTGTTCACCTGGGAATATCTGTACCAGTTGGGCGTGCGCCAAGAGGATCTCTGGAACGATTATCTTGCCGAGCTCAAAGCCGCCGGAAAAACCCGCGATCCGAACCAATCCATCGTCAAGCTGATGCTCTAAATCGGGCCTCTCGCTCTTTAGAGGGCATTTTCTAATTCCATCTGTTTGAATGCTCCGCTTCCGGGTCGACGATTGGCCTGCTTGCGAAAAAAATTAAACTCGGGTAACCAATGGAACTGGCAAGTTCCCTGCAGTGCTCTCTGCGATAAAAAAGCAGCGATGCAGTATTAACGGTCAACCGAGCAGTAGTACCTGGCATTTGCCGTGTGAATGCACAGCTGGGACCAGGTACTCGCCTCAGGACAATGGAGCGTCGTAGATGAGTAACAAGAATAACGATGACTTGAAGTATCAAGCCTCGGAAAACACCTTGGGGCTGAATCCTGTCGTTGGGCTGCGTGGAAAGGATCTACTGGCTTCTGCTCGAATGGTGCTAAGGCAGGCCATCCGACAACCGATTCACAGCGCCAGGCATGTCGCCCAATTCGGTCTTGAACTAAAGAACGTGTTGTTCGGCAAATCCGAGCTTCTACCGACAAGCGATGACCGTCGCTTCGCCGATCCGGCCTGGAGCCAGAACCCGCTCTACAAACGTTATTTGCAAACTTACCTGGCGTGGCGCAAGGAACTCCACGACTGGATCGGCGACAGCAACCTCTCGCCCAAGGACGTCGCACGCGGGCATTTCGTGATCAACCTCATGACCGAAGCCATGGCCCCGACCAACAGTGCGGCCAACCCGGCGGCGGTCAAACGCTTCTTCGAAACCGGCGGCAAAAGCTTGCTCGACGGCCTGGCCCATCTGGCCAAGGACCTGGTGCACAACGGCGGTATGCCGAGCCAGGTCAACATGGGCGCGTTCGAGGTCGGCAAGAGCCTGGGCGTCACCGAAGGCGCGGTGGTGTTTCGCAATGACGTGCTGGAGTTGATCCATTATCGGCCGACCACCGAGCAGGTGTACGAGCGCCCACTGCTGGTGGTGCCCCCACAGATCAACAAGTTCTATATTTTCGACCTGAGCCCGGACAAGAGCCTGGCGCGTTTCTGCCTGCGCAACAATGTGCAAACGTTCATTGTCAGCTGGCGCAACCCGACCAAGGAGCAGCGCGAATGGGGTCTGTCGACCTACATCGAAGCGCTCAAGGAAGCGGTCGACGTGGTCACCGCGATCACCGGCAGCAAAGATGTGAACATGCTCGGCGCCTGCTCCGGTGGCATCACCTGCACCGCCCTGCTGGGCCACTACGCCGCGATCGGTGAGAACAAGGTCAACGCCCTGACGCTGCTGGTCAGCGTGCTGGACACCACTCTGGACAGCGACGTGGCACTGTTCGTCGACGAGCAGACCCTCGAATCCGCCAAGCGTCACTCCTATCAGGCCGGTGTCCTGGAAGGCCGCGACATGGCAAAAGTCTTCGCCTGGATGCGCCCCAACGACCTGATCTGGAACTACTGGGTCAACAACTACCTGCTGGGCAACGAACCGCCGGTTTTCGACATCCTGTTCTGGAACAACGACACCACAAGGTTGCCCGCAGCGTTCCACGGCGACCTGATCGAGTTGTTCAAAACCAACCCTCTGATCCGTCCTGATGCACTGGAAGTGTGCGGCACACCGATCGATCTGAAGCAGGTCACTGCCGACATTTTCTCCCTGGCCGGCACCAACGACCACATCACCCCGTGGAAGTCCTGCTACAAGTCGGCGCAACTGTTCGGTGGCAAGGTCGAATTCGTGCTGTCCAGCAGCGGGCATATCCAGAGCATTCTGAATCCGCCGGGCAATCCGAAATCGCGCTACATGACCAGCACCGAGATGCCGGTCAAGGCCGAGGAGTGGCAAGAAAATTCCACCAAACACACTGATTCCTGGTGGCTGCACTGGCAGGCATGGCAAGCCGAGCGTTCGGGCAAGCTGAAGAAGTCTCCGGGCAGTTTGGGCAACAAGGCTTATCCGGCGGGCGAAGCTGCGCCGGGCACCTATGTGCATGAGCGGTAACTGACACACCTCGCGCCCCTGTAGGAGCGAAGCTTGCTCGCGAAAGCGGTCATTCACTCAACATAGATGTCGACTGATCTGACGCGTTCGCGAGCAAGCTTCGCTCCTACAGGGATCGAGGATGAATTTGAGAAATGACCCACAGGGCTTGAAGCATGCCGCAACAATTCATATTTCGTACCGTCGACCTGAATGGCCAGACCCTCCGCACGGCGGTACGCCCCGGCAAGCCTCACTTGACGCCCTTGCTGATTTTCAACGGCATCGGCGCCAATTTGGAGCTGGTGTTTCCGTTCGTCGCGGCGCTGGATCCGGACCTGGAAGTCATTGCCTTCGACGTCCCTGGTGTCGGCGGTTCATCGACGCCGAATCGACCGTATCGCTTTCCGGGCCTGGCGAAACTCACGGCGCGGATGCTCGACTATCTCGACTACGGCCGAGTCAATGTAATCGGCGTTTCCTGGGGGGGGGCCCTCGCCCAGCAGTTCGCTTACGACTATCCCGAGCGCTGCAAGAAACTCGTTCTGGCGGCCACGGCGGCCGGCACGGTGATGATACCGGGCAAGCCGAAAGTCCTGTGGATGATGGCCAGCCCGCGACGCTATATCCAGCCGTCTCATGTGATTCGCATTGCGCCGATGATCTACGGCGGTGCGTTCCGGCGCGATCCGACGCTCGCCGCGAGCCACGCTGCGAAGGTCCGCTCGGCCGGCAAACTCGGTTACTACTGGCAACTGTTCGCCGGCCTCGGATGGACCAGCATTCACTGGCTGCACAAGATCCACCAGCCGACTCTGGTGCTGGCCGGCGACGACGATCCGCTGATCCCGCTGATTAACATGCGCGTGCTGGCCTGGCGGATTCCCAATGCCCAGCTGCACATCATCGATGACGGGCATCTGTTCCTGATCACCCGCGCCGAAGCGGTGGCACCGATCATTATGAAATTCCTCGAGGAGGAGCGGCAGCGCGCCGTGATGCATCCGCATCCGGCGCCATAGGGCGGTTGATCGGCCCCGGTTTTTGTTAACGAAAAAAGGCTCGGCAGGACGCCGCGCCGCGCAACAACCCGTAACAGCGTCTATGGTGTTCTGGTTCGGTGTATCTGTATTTGGCCTGAAGACGAAGGAGTGTTGATTCATGCGCGAAAAACCAGCGAGGGACTTTTTACCCACTCCCGCCGCGTTCATCAATGCACAGAGTGCGATTACCGGCGTGCGCGGTCGGGATTTGTTGTCGACCCTGCGCAGTGTTGCCGCCCATGGCTTGCGCCACCCGGTGCACAGCGCCCGACACGCCTTGAAACTGGGCGGTCAACTGGGCCGCGTGCTGCTGGGCGAAACCCTGTATGCGACCAATCCGCAGGACAAACGCTTCGCCGACCCGGCGTGGAGCCTCAACCCTTTTTATCGCCGCAGTTTGCAGGCCTACCTGACCTGGCAAAAGCAGGTCAAAAACTGGATCGACGAGAGCAACATGAGCCCGGACGATCGCGCCCGCGCCCACTTCGCGTTCGCCATGCTCAATGACGCCATGGCACCGTCCAACAGCCTGCTTAATCCGCTGGCGATCAAGGAGATCTTCAACTCCGGCGGCAACAGCCTGGTGCGAGGTATCAGCCACCTGGTCGACGACTTCCTGCACAACGATGGCTTGCCCAGACAAGTCACCAAGCAAGCTTTCGAGGTCGGCAAAACGGTCGCCACCACTACGGGCTCCGTGGTGTTTCGCAATGAGCTGCTGGAGCTGATCCAGTACAAGCCGATGAGCGAAAAGCAGTATTCCAAACCGCTGCTGGTGGTGCCGCCACAGATCAACAAGTACTACATTTTCGACCTGAGCCCCGGCAACAGCTTCGTCCAGTTCGCCCTGAAAAACGGTTTGCAGACCTTCATGATCAGTTGGCGCAATCCGGATGTACGTCATCGCGAATGGGGACTGTCGACGTACGTGGAAGCCGTGGAAGAAGCGATGAACGTCTGCCGGGCGATCACCGGTGCTCGCGAAGTCAATCTGATGGGCGCCTGCGCGGGCGGGCTGACCATTGCCGCGCTGCAAGGGCATTTGCAGGCCAAGCGGCAATTGCGGCGAGTGTCCAGCGCAACGTATCTGGTAAGCCTGCTCGACAGTCAGATGGACTCGCCTGCGGCCCTCTTCGCTGACGAACAGACCCTTGAGGCGGCCAAGCGTCGCTCCTATCAGAAAGGTGTGCTCGACGGCCGCGACATGGCCAAGGTCTTCGCCTGGATGCGCCCCAACGATCTGATCTGGAGCTATTTCGTTAACAATTACCTGTTGGGCAAGGAGCCGCCAGCGTTCGACATCCTCTACTGGAACAACGACAACACACGTTTGCCGGCAGCCCTCCATGGCGACTTGCTGGACTTCTTCAAACACAACCCGCTGAGTCATCCGGGTGGTCTGGAGGTGTGCGGCACGCCAATCGACTTGCAGAAAGTCACCGTCGACAGTTTCAGCGTCGCGGGCATCAACGACCACATCACCCCGTGGGATGCGGTGTATCGCTCGACCCTGCTGCTGGGTGGCGAGCGACGCTTCGTGCTCTCCAACAGCGGGCATGTGCAGAGCATTCTCAACCCGCCCTCCAACCCGAAAGCCAACTTCGTCGAAAGCACGAAACTGAGCAGTGACCCACGGGCCTGGTATTACGACGCCAAGCAAGTCGACGGCAGTTGGTGGACCCAGTGGCTGAGCTGGATTCAAGAACGTTCAGGCGCGCAAAAAGAAACCGACATCGCCCTCGGCAACTCGAACTATCCACCGATGGAGGCAGCACCCGGTACTTACGTGCGTGTGCGCTGACGTTCAACGAACCATTAAGAAGACTGGATGAAAACCCGCGACCGGATTCTCGAATGTGCTTTGCAGTTGTTCAATCAGAAGGGCGAACCGAACGTCTCCACCATGGAAGTGGCCAATGAAATGGGGATCAGCCCGGGCAACCTCTACTACCACTTCCACGGCAAGGAACCGCTGATTCTCGGGTTGTTCGAGCGCTTCCAGGTCGAACTGGCGCCCCTGCTTGATCCACCGGCCGATGTCGAGCTTGCACCGGAAGATTACTGGCTGTTCCTGCACCTGATCGTCGAACGCCTGGCCCACTACCGGTTTCTGTTCCAGGACCTGTCGAACCTCGCCGGGCGCTTGCCGAAACTGGCCAAGGGCATACGCAACCTGCTCAATGCGTTGAAGCGCACGCTGGCTTCGTTACTCGCTCGATTGAAGGCTCAGGGGCAATTGGTCAGCGAGACCCAGGCACTGGGACAACTGGTGGAGCAGATCACCATGACGCTGCTGTTCTCGCTGGACTACCAGCGGATTCTTGATCGTGAAGGTGAGGTGAGATTGGTGGTGTACCAGATCATGATGCTGGTGGCGCCGCATTTGTTGCCGCCGATCAAGGTGGCGACGGAGCAGTTGGCGTTGCAGTATCTGGAAGAACACGAGTAACCCTGCACTCCGCTCCCACAGGGGTACTGCGGTGCTTTACGAATCGTGCACAAACAAAAACGCCCGACCTTAGCAGGCCGGGCGTTTTCTTGAGCCCTGAAATCAGGACTGACTGGTTGGCGTCGATGGAGCTGGCGCGACAGTCGGGGTTGCAGCAGGGGTTGGCGCAGCAGCGGAGTTCGATGCGCTGACCGGGGTTGCCGGTTTGGCGGCAGCTACTGCTGGTTTTGGTGCAGCGGCTTTCGGCGCTGCCGGTTTTTTCACTACTGGCTTCTTCGCTACGGCAGGTTTTGCCGCTGGCTTGGTTGCCGGTTTGGCCGCTGGCTTGGCTGCTGCAGGTTTCGCTGCGGCAGTTTTGGCCGCTGGTTTGGCAGCCGGTTTAGCGGCAGCCTTGGCCAGTGGTTTGGCAGCCGGTTTAGCGGCAGCCTTGGCCAGTGGTTTGGCAGCGGACTTCGCAGCAGGTTTGGCCGCCGCGGTTTTCGCCGCAACAGGCGCAACCTTCGCACCGGTCAGACGCTCGATCTGCTTGGTCAGGGTATCGACCTTGCTGTGCAGCGCTTTGACTTCATTACGGCTCGGTACACCCAGGCGCGAAATGGCGCTGTTCAGACGCTTGTCGAAAGCCCCTTCCAGCTCATCCCACTTGCCCAGTGCCCGATCTTTCACGCCGCTGATGCGCGACTTGGCCGACGAAGCAGAGTCCTTGGCCGCATCGACTTTCTTGCCGACAGCGCTCTTGGTGAGCTTCTCGGCTTTCTCGCCGTCTTTGACCAATGTATCGAAGAGCTTGCTGCCGTCAGTGTCGATCTTCGAATACACGCCTAAACCAGCCAGCCAGATTTTGCGGGAGTAGTCTTCGACTTTCCCGATCCACGAGCTGCCTTCTTTTTCAGTACTCTTTTTACCAGCCATCCCGTTCTCCTTAAGATTTACGCGCGACGCGTTCGAGCAATGCCGTCAGCTCATCGAGCTTGGCAGAGAGTGTCTCAACGTCATGTTTAGACGGAATGCCGATACGATTCAAGGTACTTGCGACACGCGAGTCAAAAGCCTTCTCGACCTTGTCGAGTTGAACTTCGACCTTACCTTTGAAAGTAGTGACTTCACTCTTGGCTTCGTCGATCTCGGCATTCGCTGCTTCAAGTTTCTCGGCAACTGCTTCTTTGCCTTTCTTTTCAACAGCTTGACCCGCGACGATCAACTCTTGAAAGTACTCGTTGCCCTCTTGGCCGACCTTGGTGTAGGCCCCCAGGCCTGCCAGCCAGATCTTGCGGGCGTAAGATTTAACGTCGCTCAGAGCAGTCGTCGAAGCGTCGATTTTTTTCTTCAAAATAACTTTGGCCATGGTGCACCTCACGCGCAGAAGGTTTGAGGAACTGCCCGCGAAAGCGTCGGGCTCAGGCACAAAGTAGTGAGAATAATTAGAAACAGCACCCTAACAACTGACACAAACCCTTGGGCCGGGCCTGTGATCAATGGTGTGGTTCGACGTTATGCCAACGCTTTATCGAGGGCCTTCTCGATTTCCGATTTGATGGTGCCGCTCATGGCCGACATCAACAGGCCAAGTTCGACATCGACCTTGATCGAATTCTCGCCTACATACACCGCGCCTTTCACACCGGAACGCTTGAGGTTCAGGGTGTCGCCAGACCATTGCGGCTCCAGGCCATATTGATCGGACAGTTTCTGCGCCAACTTGTCAGCCTTCTCGCGGGCCGCTTCCTTACCCAGGCCGTGGGCACGCTCAACACTAATACGGGCCATCAATTGACTCCTGCTTTATGGATACTTTCCTGAAGCATCTTGACCGCTACTGCGGCAAAACGTCCCGGCGGTTACCTATCTTACCTTCAGCCTTGCCAAGACAAAGCAGGCCACCGGGATTAGAATGTCCCGCATTCTCTTCTGGTGACAGCGATATGACTGATCAGCGCAAAGGCAGCGATGCCGAACCCACCACTCACTTCGGTTTCAAAAACGTTCCAGAAAGCCAAAAAGCGGAAAAAGTCGCTGAGGTTTTCCACTCGGTAGCCGCCAAGTACGACTTGATGAACGACCTCCTGTCGGGCGGCATGCACCGTCTGTGGAAGCGTTTCGCGATCGAGCTGTCGGGCGTTCGCACCGGTAACCGCGTGCTGGACATCGCCGGCGGCACGGGCGATCTGACCAAGAAGTTCTCGCACCTCGTTGGCCCGACCGGCCAGGTCGTGTTGGCCGACATCAACGAATCCATGCTCAAGGTCGGTCGTGACCGCCTGCTGGATCTGGGTGTGGCTGGCAACGTCGAATTCGTCCAGGCCGATGCTGAAAAGCTGCCATTCCCGGACAACCATTTCGACTGCGTGACCATCGCGTTCGGCCTGCGCAACGTTACCCATAAAGAAGACGCCTTGCGCTCGATGCTGCGCGTGCTGAAACCGGGCGGCCGTCTGCTGGTGCTGGAGTTCTCCAAACCGACCAACGCGCTGATGTCCAAAGCCTACGACGCCTACTCGTTCGCCTTCATGCCGCTGATGGGCAAGCTGATCACCAACGACTCGGAAAGCTATCGCTACCTGGCCGAATCGATCCGCATGCACCCGAATCAGGAAACCCTGAAGTCGATGATGGTCGAGGCCGGTTTCGACCGCGTGACCTACCACAACATGACCGCAGGCATCGTCGCCCTGCACCGCGGCATCAAACCCTGATGTTGCTGGCCGGCCTGCTCGCCAGCGTTGAACTCGGTCTGAACCGGGTGCTGCGTCTCGACAGCACGGCGCTGCCGCGGCTGGCGCATTTGAGCGGCAAGGTGATTGCCGTCGACTGCCGCAGCCCGGCGCTGCAAGTGTTCATCCTGCCCAGCGACGAAGGCTTGATGTTGGCTTCCCACTGGGAAGCCGACGCCGACTGCACCCTGCGTGCACCGGCCTCCGGCCTGCTGAAACTGGCAATGAGCAAGGACAAGACTTCGGTCCTGCATGCTCCTGAAGTCGAACTCGACGGCGACAGTGGCGTGCTGCTGGAACTGGCGGCGATCCTTCAGGACCTTGAGCTGGACTGGGAGTACGAGCTCGCACGCGTGCTGGGACCTGTCGCCACGCAACTGCTCGGCGGTCACCTGCGCAGCCGTACACGCTTTTATCAGCAAGGGTTCGCCAGCCTGAACCAGAATCTTGGCGAGTACCTGGCCGAAGAATCGCGCACCCTCGTCGGCCAGCGCGAAGCCCAAGCCCGTTTCAGTGAACTGGACCAGATCAAACTCGATCTGGAACGTCTCGAGGCGCGCTTCGAGCGCCTTTTCCGATCCCTCGACCCAAGCGATAACGCATGAAGCTGCTTGCCGTCCGCCGTTTGTTGCGCATCCAGCGCGTTGTGATTCGCTACCGCCTCGATGACCTGTTGTTCGCCCTGCCATTGCCGTGGTTTTTGCTGGCGCTGCGCTACGCCTTGCCGTGGCGCTGGTTCCCGCGCAAGACGCTCGACCTGAGCCGTGGCGCGCGATTGCGTCTGGCGCTGCAGGACCTGGGACCCATTTTCATCAA
Source organism: Pseudomonas sp. MDT1-16 (assembly GCF_054898115.1). Taxonomy (NCBI): domain Bacteria; kingdom Pseudomonadati; phylum Pseudomonadota; class Gammaproteobacteria; order Pseudomonadales; family Pseudomonadaceae; genus Pseudomonas; species Pseudomonas sp. MDT1-16. Next base: position 630,825 of record NZ_CM142717.1, on the reverse strand, counting down.
GTTCGGCCAAATCCTGTCCACCCGCCGCGATCTGCTGCCGGAAGACATCGCTGATGAGCTGATGAAGCTGCAGGACCGCGTGCCGCCGTTCGACTCGCAAGTGTCGATCAAGCTGATTGAAGAGCAGCTCGGCAAAAGGATCAGTGAAGTCTTCAGCCGTTTCGACGTCGAACCGCTCGCCTCGGCCTCGGTGGCGCAGGTGCATGCCGCGCAACTGAAAACCGGTGAAGAAGTGGTGGTCAAAGTCATCCGCCCGGGTCTGAAACCGATCATCGCGCAGGACCTGGCGTGGCTGTTCATCCTCGCCCGCGCCGCCGAAAAGCTCTCGGCCGACGCGCGTCTGCTGCACCCGGTGGACGTGGTACTGGACTACGAAAAAACCATCTACGACGAGCTCGACCTGCTGCGTGAGGCCGCCAACGCCAGCCAGTTGAGGCGTAACTTCGACGGCTCGCCGCTGCTCTACGTACCGCAAGTCTATTGGGACTGGTGCCGGCCGAAAGTGCTGGTGATGGAACGCATCTACGGCATTCAGGTTACCGACCTGGCGACCCTGGCCGACCAGCGCACCGACATGAAAATGCTCGCCGAACGTGGCGTTGAAATCTTTTTCACCCAGGTGTTCCGCGACAGCTTCTTCCACGCCGACATGCACCCCGGCAACATCTTCGTCAGCACCGTGACCCCGTGGAGCCCGCAGTACATCGCAGTCGACTGCGGCATCGTCGGCAGCCTGACGCCGGAAGACCAGGATTACCTGGCGCGCAACCTGTTCGCGTTCTTCAAGCGTGATTACCGTCGTGTCGCGCAGCTGCACATCGATTCGGGCTGGGTGCCGGCGGAAACCAAACTCAACGAATTCGAGGCGGCGATCCGCACCGTGTGCGAGCCAATCTTCGAAAAACCGTTAAAAGATATTTCCTTCGGTCAGGTGCTGATGCGCCTGTTCCAGACCGCTCGGCGCTTCAACATGGAAGTGCAGCCGCAGCTCGTGCTGCTGCAAAAAACCCTGTTGAACATCGAAGGCCTGGGCCGTCAGTTGTACCCGGACCTCGATTTGTGGAACACCGCCCAGCCGTTCCTCGAACGCTGGATGCGTGAGCGGGTCAGCCCCAAAACCTTGCTCGGCAACGTGCAGAGCCAGTTCGAACAACTGCCGCACCTGGCCAACATGGCCCGTGACCTGCTCGAGCGCGTGTCCCAGCCCCATGCCTACGACCCGCCGCCACCGTGGCACCGGCGCAAGGACGATTGGCTCTTGCGACTGCTCGGCTGTGCGCACCTCGCCGGCGGCACAATACTCGCTGCCGGGGGGCCGCTGAACGAACTGGGTCATTGGCCGGCCGGTATCATGGTGGCCGTCGGTTTGTATCTGGTCGTTCGCCGATAGCCAGAGCACCCACACGCTGGCACACTGTTTCAACGCTGAATTTCACGTAGGCTTCTATTCATGAAGTGTGGGCCTGCATCGGAGTCGAAGATGAAAAACTGGCTGGACGAGATCAAGTGGGACGCTGATGGCCTGGTGCCGGCGATTGCCCAGGATCACAAGACCGGGCGCGTCCTGATGATGGCCTGGATGAACCGTGAAGCGCTGGAACTGACCGCTGCCGAGAACCGCGCCATTTACTGGTCACGCTCGCGTGGCAAACTGTGGCGCAAGGGCGAAGAGTCCGGCCACGTGCAGACCCTGCATGAGATGCGCCTGGACTGTGACGCCGACGTCATCATCCTGATGGTCGAGCAGATCGGCGACATCGCCTGTCATACCGGCCGTCAGAGCTGCTTCTACCGCGTCTTCGAGAATGGCGACTGGACAACCGTCGACCCGGTTCTGAAAGACCCGCACGCTATCTATTCCGCAGGACACACCCATGAGTGACACTCTGACCCGTCTGGCCGAGGTACTGGAAGAGCGCAAAGGCGCCGCTGCCGACAGCTCGTATGTCGCCAGCCTATACCACAAGGGCCTGAACAAGATTCTGGAAAAAGTCGGCGAAGAGTCGGTCGAAACCATCATTGCCGCCAAGGATGCCGCCATCAGCGGTGACTGCAGCGATGTGATCTACGAAACCGCCGATTTGTGGTTCCACAGCATGGTCATGCTTGCCCAACTGGGGCAGCATCCACAGGCTGTGCTCGATGAACTGGACCGTCGTTTCGGTCTGTCCGGACACGCCGAGAAAGCCTCGCGTCCGTCCGCCTGAACACTATTAGAGAGGAGCAGCAACATGGGCATTTTTGACTGGAAACACTGGATCGTCATCCTGATTGTTGTCGTGCTGGTATTCGGCACCAAAAAACTGAAAAACCTCGGCACTGACGTGGGTGAGTCGATCAAGGGCTTTCGCAAAGCCATGAACGATGAAGACAAGCCAGTTGACCCGACGGTAACACCGGCCCAACCGGTTCCACCCGCTCAGCCACAGACCACACAGTCCGTGAACCCGCCGCACACCATCGACGTGCAGGCGCAAAAAGTCGAAGAGCCGATCCGCAAAGACGTGTGAGCACTGACTAATGTTTGGTATCAGCTTCCCTGAACTGCTGCTCGTCGGCCTTGTGGCCCTGCTGGTGCTGGGCCCCGAGCGTCTGCCAGGTGCTGCGCGCACCGCCGGCCTGTGGGTCGGTCGTCTGAAGCGCAGCTTCAACGCGATCAAACAGGAAGTTGAACGTGAAATCGGTGCCGACGAGATTCGTCGGCAACTGCACAACGAGCACATTCTGTCGCTGGAGCAGGAGGCGCGGAAGATTTTCACGCCGACTCAGCAGGAGCCGACGCCGGTTCAGCCGGTTGAACCTGTGGTGGAGCAGACGATTCATGCTCCAGCCGCCGAGCCTGCGCCTGTTGTCGCAGCGCCTCCAGTAGAACCTGTTACGCCTGCGGCTGCGCCTGTTGCGCCGGCCCCTCATGACCCAACATTGCCGCCGCGAGCCCCATGAGCGATCTCCCCGAAAATGACCAGCACATGCCGCTGGTTTCGCACCTCACCGAGTTGCGTACTCGCCTGCTGCGTTGCGTAGCAGCGATCTTTATCATCTTCGCCGGGTTGTTTGCCTTCACCCAGCAGATTTATACCTTCGTCTCCACGCCGCTGCGTCAGTACCTGCCAGTGGGCGCGACGATGATCGCCACCGACGTGTCGTCACCGTTCCTGACGCCGCTGAAGCTGACCATGATGGTTTCGCTGTTCCTCGCGATCCCGGTGATCCTGCATCAGATCTGGGGCTTCATCGCGCCAGGTCTGTACAAGCATGAGAAACGCATTGCGGTGCCGCTGCTGATGTCCAGCATCCTCCTGTTCTACACCGGCATGGCGTTCGCCTATTACCTGGTGTTCCCGTTGATCTTCCAATTCTTCGCCGCAGCCACCCCGGCCGGTGTGGAAATGATGACCGACATCGCCAGCTACCTCGATTTCGTAATGACGCTGTTCTTTGCCTTCGGCGTGGCGTTCGAGATCCCGGTGGCCGTGGTGCTGCTGGTATGGATCGGCGTGGTCGACGTTAAGTACCTGAAGAAGATCCGCCCGTATGTGGTCATCGGCTGCTTCGTGGTCGGCATGATCCTGACGCCGCCGGACATCTTCTCGCAGACGCTGTTGGCCGTACCGATGTGGCTGCTGTTCGAAATCGGCATCCTGTTCGGCAGCCTGATCAGCAAGCGCGGCGAGCACCCGGACGACCAACCGGCCGACGATAACAACGACCAGCCGCCAGCGACTCAACCGTGAACCTGCTGCTTCTCGAAGAAGCCGATTTCATTGCGGCCGACCGGGTGATCCTGCGCGATCGCCGGTTGACTCACATGCAGGAAGTCCACCGCTCCGTTGTCGGCGACAGCCTGCGGGTCGGGCGCATCGGCGGACTGATGGGCTCGGCCGAGTTGCTGCGTCTGGACGCTGATGAAGCCGAGTTGCGCGTCACCCTCGACCAGCCAGCACCGGCCAAGCTGCCACTGACCCTGGTGCTGGCCCTGCCACGCCCGAAAATGCTCCGTAGGGTGTTTCAGACCGTGGCGGCCATGGGTGTGCCGCGAATCGTGCTGGTGAACAGCTATCGCGTCGAGAAGAGCTTCTGGCAAACCCCGTTCCTGGAGCCCGAGGCAATTCGCGAGCAACTGATCCTCGGCCTAGAACAGGCCCGGGACAGCGTGCTGCCGGAAATCGTTATCGAGAAGCGCTTCAAGCCGTTCGTCGAGGACCGTCTGCCGGCGATCACCGATGGCACCCTCGGCCTGGTCGGCCACCCCGGCAATTACCCGCCCTGCCCCCGTGGCCTGGACGAACCGGTGACCCTGGCCATCGGCCCCGAAGGCGGCTGGATTCCGTACGAAATCGACCTGCTGGGCAAGGCCGGCCTGCAACCGGTGCAGCTCGGCGACCGCATCCTGCGGGTCGAAACCGCCGTCACTGCGCTGCTCGCACGCCTTTTCTAAGGCTAAACACTACCTGTAGCAGCTGGCGAAGCCTGCGTTCGGCTGCGAAGCAGTCGTCAAACAGTTACACGCGACCAACCTGAAAGACCTGGTGCCGGATTTCACGACTGCTTCGCAGCCGAACGCAGGCTTCGCCAGCTGCTATGTATGGACTCGCCCCCACTGTCTACCCGCTTTTGAAAAACCGCCGCCCCGTTGCATCTATGTATTAGGCCTATTCGAGGAAACCGTCTTCGGCTTCTGGCCAAAATTGGAAGAGCTCGTGGTATGCCGATTACAGTCAGGCCTCGAAGGCCAGTAGCAGCTAAGGCATCAATCCACGCCGGTCTTACCTGGGGTCAATTTTTTTTCAGCAAAGGGCCGGACAGTTAGTACCTCGGTGGCAGAACTCTGTCGCTCAGTGGCTCATCGTCGCTTGCTGGCCATCACCAGCCTGGCGACGATAAGTCTGGTCATTCTGTAGAAGCACCCAGACGATTCGCAGGTTGCGGTTGGCTAACCTGACCGCAGCCTCCTTACGGCCCAGTCGGCTCATCCAGCGCAACAAGCGGCGGTCATCGGGTTGCTGGGAATCAGGTCGTAGTTGTTGCAGTACCGCATGAGCTCCCTGGATCATCAGGCTGCGTAAATAAACATCGCCTCGCTTGGTCATGTCCCCCAGCCGGACCGTCTGCCCGCTGCTGTGCTGGTCAGGCACCATGCCAAAGTACGCGGCAAACTTGCGGGCATTGGGAAATCGCTCAGGCTTGGTTTCCTTGGCCACCAGTGCCGTGGCAGTGACTGGGCCGATGCCGCGCACAGTCATCAGTCGCTTCGCCGTCATGTCGGCGTTGGCGGCCACTTCCAGGCGCCCCGTCAGCACGCTGATGCGTTCGCCCAAATGGCGCCACTCGGCCAACAGTTCGTCGATCAGTTCACGCAGCAGGCCCGGCACCGGCTGGGTGGCATCTTCCAGTACCCGCGGAATTTTCTGGCTGATCGCAACATCGCCCTGCGCCAAGGCCACGCCGTGCTCGAGCAGCAGGCCGCGCATCTGATTACTCACCGCCGTGCGTCGACGCACATAGCCTTGGCGGGCGCGATGCAACGCCTGCATTGCCAGCGCCGCAACGCTTTTGACCGGCACTGCGTAGATCTTTTCATCGCGACCAGCCCGCAGAATCGCCAGCGCATCGTTGCGATCATTTTTAGGCCCGCTGCGATGGGTGGCCACCAAACCGGCTGGAAGAATCCGCGCCAGATTGCCTTGCTCTTGCAACTGCCGGGCCCAGGCTTGAGCACCCGGACCGGTCTCCATCAGAACCACGACATGAGGCGGCAACTGGCGGAGAAACTCATAAAACGCCTCGCGCGACTTGATCCGTCGCTCGTAGTGCACCTGGCCGAAGACGTCTTCACCGGCGACCTGAAAGACCTGCTTGGCCAGATCGACCGCCACAGTTGTGCAGGCCGACAAATCGGAAGAAGACAGGGATTGATCAATCGAAGTATGCTTTTTCATGGACTCGCCCTCGCTGTCGTTGGCTGTTTAGACTGCCACCGTGGCGCATTGACGCCTCGGCTTGGGCGAGTCCATCCAATTACAGGGAACGCGTTCACCGGAGGTCTGTGCCCACAGCGCCTATAGAATCTCACCTGCCTGCCGATACAGTCTCCATAAAACCAACGAATGGTTCCAGGGAGTTGCAGCATGTACCGATGGATAGCCGAGAAACTGGGGAACGTCAGCGTCAATCGCAAACTGGGTATCGGCTTCGGTCTGGTGCTGCTTCTTACCTTATTGATCACTTTCACCGGCTGGACCGGGCTGAGCGGCGTGATGAGTCGCGGCGATAAGCTGGGGTTTATTGCCAGCCTCAATGACCTGGCCAAAGACCTGCGCCTGGCCCGCCTGGATTACGAAATACGTCGTGGCGAACAAGGCCCCGGTGCGGTCAACGACCTGCTTGGCCAACTCGATACCGGCCTGAAAACCGCGCGCACGTTGATCGAACAACCGGCCGACATAGCCATGATCGACCAACAACTGGCCGCCGTCAGTGAGTATAAACACGCCTTCACCGCCATGACCCAGGCCGGAGTCATCCGCGAAGACGCCCGCGGCAAACTCGGCGCCACCGCCGACAACGCCGTGGCCCGTGTCGCCGAAGTCGAAAAATCCATGCTGCAAGGTGACAGCGTCGCCGATTTCAACAGCGTGATCGACCTGAGCAAGCTGATCCAGCAAGCGCGCTTCCAGGTTCGCGGTTATACCTACAGCGGAAAAACCGAGGCCGAGCAACCCGCTCTGGACGCCATCGACAACGCGCTGAAAAACCTCGAAAGCCTGCCCTCCAAGCTGCCGGAACAGCACATTGCCCACCTGCAGCACGCTACGGATTCGCTGAAAGCCTACCGCGCCGCCGTCAGCCAGTTCCGCGACTCTCAGGTCGCCAGCGCCGCAGCCCTCAAACGCATGGCCGATCAAGGCCAAATCCTGCGCGACACCAGCAAAAAACTCACCGTGTCGCAAACCATCGTCCGTGACACCGACGCCGCGCACGCCAAAAATCTGCTGCTGATGGCCACCGTCCTGGCGCTCGCCTTCGGCCTGCTTGCCGCTTGGGCCATCACGCGTCAGATCGTGATTCCCCTGAGCCAGACCCTCAAAGTGGCGGAGCGCGTTGCTGCTGGCGACCTGACCCAGAACCTTATCTCTGAGCGTCAGGACGAACTCGGCCAGCTACAGCGCGCCATGCAGAGCATGACCCTGGGCCTGCGCGAGTTGATCGGTGGCATCAGTAACGGCGTCACGCAAATCGCCAGCGCCGCTGAAGAGCTGTCGGCCGTCACTGAGCAGACCCGCGCCGGGGTCAACAGCCAGAAGATCGAGACCGACCAAGTGGCCACCGCCATGAACGAAATGACCGCCACCGTGCAGGAAGTCGCGCGTAACGCCGAAGAAGCGTCCGAAGCCGCCGTCGCCGCCGACCAGCAGGCCCGCGAAGGTGACAAAGTGGTCGGCGAAGCCATCGCCCAGATCGAGCGTCTGGCCAAAGAAGTCGGCAACTCCACCGAGGCCATGGCTCATCTCAAACGCGAAAGCGACAAGATCGGCAGCGTGCTCGACGTGATCAAATCCGTGGCCCAGCAAACCAACCTGCTGGCCCTCAACGCCGCCATCGAGGCCGCCCGTGCCGGCGAGGCCGGACGTGGTTTTGCGGTGGTCGCCGACGAAGTCCGCAGCCTGGCCCAGCGCACCCAGAAGTCCACCGAAGAAATCGAAGAGCTGATCGTCGGCCTGCAAACCGGTACTCAGCAAGTGGCGACCATCATGGACAACAGCCGCAGCCTGACCGACAGCAGCGTCGAACTGACCCGCCGCGCCGGTGGCTCACTGGAAAGCATCACCCGCACCGTCTCGGCGATTCAGTCGATGAACCAGCAGATTGCTGCAGCCGCCGAACAGCAGAGCGCGGTGGCCGAAGAGATCAACCGCAGCGTGCTGAACGTGCGCGACGTATCCGAGCAGACCTCGGCAGCCAGTGAAGAGACCGCGGCCTCCAGCGTCGAGCTGGCGCGGCTGGGGACGCATCTGCAGACGCTGGTGGGCAGGTTCAAGGTTTAATCGGCCGGGCTGATCAGCGTAAAAAAAACCCCGCTTTCGCGGGGTTTTTCGTTAGGCCAACTGAGGTTGCACGCTCAGCGGCTTGAGCGGCAACAGCGGCGCATGGGGATCGGCCTTCACCGATTTACGCCACGCCTCCAGCCACGCGGGGTGACCTTCGTTCCAGATCTGCTCATGCAGACGACCCAATGCCACCGGGTCACTGAGCAGTTCCACGCGCTCATTGTTGTTCAGACCTTCAGGCCCGGCTTTCAGCGCATGACGAACCCGTTCGATCCGCAGCCACTCGATCGGTTCGGCCTGACGGTGACGGGACGTCGCCAGCGAGCACGCCAAAGCGTTCTGCTGTGGGTCGACCACTGCCCGGATGAAGCCGTCGCTCAGTGCATGCCAACGGTTTTCGTGGGTGTACTGGTCGGTAGCCAGCAATGCCTGTGGCGGATTGTATTCCTCAGGGATCAGGAACAGGCTTTCGTCACGGGACTTGAGGCCCAGGCCGACTCGACTGGAGATCACCGACACCGGAATCGACAGCATCAACGAACCGACGATCGGCACCAGCCACCAGAGAAAGCTCGGGTTCAGCCAGATCACCAGCAGGGCCCAGAAGAAGCCCAGCAAAGTTTGCGGGCCATGGCGTTTTACCGCTTCGCTCCAGGGCGTGGAATCGTCGTCACGTTGTGGCGAGTTCCAGGTCGCGGCCCAACCAAGGAACGCGGCGAGGACGAAACGGGTGTGGAAAATCATCCGCACCGGCGCCAGCAGCATGGAGAACAGCATCTCCAGCAGCATCGACAGGGTCACCTTGAACTTGCCACCGAACTCTTTCGCGCCCTTGGCCCAGATCAGGATGATGCTCAACAACTTCGGCAGGAACAGCAGCACGACGGTGGTCGAGAACAGCGCGATCGCCTTGTCCGGGTGCCATTGTGGCCACAGCGGATAGAGCTGACGTGGCTCAAGGAAGTACTGCGGCTCCATCAGCGTGTTGACCGCCAGCAGCGCCGTCGACAGCACGAGGAAGAAGAACCACAACGGCGCCGACAAGTAAGACATCACGCCCGTCAGGAACACTGCACGGTGCACCGGGTGCATACCCTTGACCAGGAACAGCCGGAAGTTCATCAGGTTGCCGTGACACCAGCGACGGTCACGCTTGAGTTCGTCCAGCAGGTTCGGCGGTAATTCTTCGTAGCTGCCCGGCAAGTCATAGGCAATCCACACGCCCCAGCCGGCACGGCGCATGAGCGCAGCTTCGACGAAGTCGTGGGACAGAATTGCACCGGCAAACGCGCCTTTACCCGGCAACGGCGCCAAGGCGCAGTGCTCAATGAACGGCTTCATGCGGATGATCGCGTTGTGGCCCCAGTAATGGGATTCGCCCAACTGCCAGAAGTGCAGACCGGCGGTAAACAGCGGACCGTACACACGGGTCGCAAACTGCTGCATGCGTGCATACAGCGTGTCCATGCCCGAAGCGCGCGGCGCGGTCTGGATGATCCCGGCGTCCGGCGTGGCTTCCATCAAGCGCACCAGACTGGTCAGGCAGTCACCGCTCATCACAGAGTCCGCGTCGAGCACGACCATGTACTTGTAGTCACCGCCCCAACGACGGCAGAAGTCGTCGAGGTTGCCGCTTTTACGTTTAACGCGACGGCGACGGCGGCGATAGAAAATCTTGCCGAAGCCCTTGGCTTCACGGCAGACGTCCAGCCAGGCTTGTTGCTCGGCAACGCAGATATCGGCATCGTTGCTGTCGCTGAGGACAAAGAAGTCGAAGCGATCCAGGTTACCCGTGGCCGCAACCGACTCGAAGGTCGCCCGCAAACCGGCAAACACCCGTGGCACGTCTTCGTTGCAGATCGGCATCACCAGTGCGGTGCGAGCGTCCCTGGGGATCGGCTCGTTGCCGGCGCTTTTACCGGAAATGCGGTATTTGTCGTGACCGGTGAGCAGCTCCAGAAAGCCCATCAACGCGGTCCAGAAACCGGCCGATACCCAGCAGAACAGAATCCCGAACAGAATCAGGATGCTGGTTTGCAGTGCATAGGGCAGGACTTGCGTGACGGTTTGCAGGAACGGCTGATGCAGGACTTCGTTCAGGTCGACGAACGACCAGCCCTGGTAAGGCATGATGCCTTTCATGTACCAGCCAGCAACGATGGTCTGACCGAGCATCAATACCAGCAGAATGTAGCGGCGGATCGAACCGACAGTGCGCCAGCGAGCCGCTGGCAGCACGTTCTCGTCTTTCGGCGGGGCCGGTGGATTCTTGCGACCGGTCAGACGCCGCCAGCCCCGCACCAGAATGTTGGTGCGCCACGGCTCGGGCACGACTTTGGTCCGGCGGATCGGCGGTGTTGCCCGGAGGCAAACCCGACCGCTGGCGTCGAGCACCAGCATTTCCGCTTCTTCCAGTTCTTCAGCGGTGTTCAGGGTCAGACGACGGCCCACCGAGGCTTGCGCAGCCTCGGTCGGTGCATCGAACGTCGAGGACGACAGACGCTGGTGCAGCTCGCTGAAAGACTTGCAGCCCGCGAGTTCCGCGCGCTGCTCGTCGGTCATTGGCAGATGCGCCAGATACTCGGCAAGAGTCTCTGGCTGTACTTGAGAATTACTCATCGGCAGGCAACTGGTAGCTCCAGGTCTCGGTCAGGACTTCTTCAGTCGGTGCCGATTCCGGTGTGGCTGGGGCCGCGTCGGCAGCGACTGGCTGCTTGGCGTCTTTGTTGTCCTTGTCCTTGGAATCTACGGCCGGCTTGGCCTCGGCTTGTTTGGCTTCAGCTTGCTTGGCTTCCTTGGCTTCCTTATCCATCTTCTCTTGTTGCTTGGCGGCAACCTTGTCGGCCTTGGCGACGGAAGAATTGGACGCGGGTAGCGATATTTTGGCCAGGTCGGCAGTCACGATGTTCTTGACCAGTGCAGCACGCATCTCGGTAGGTTTGCCCGGATCCTTGATTTTCATCCGCAGGGTCAGGCGCCAGCCCTTGGTTTCAGGGTTGTAACGTACGCTGTTCTCGACCAGCTCGGCATTCTCGCCAACGCTGACCTGGCTGCGAACGTCCGCAGTTTCCGGCAGTGCTGCAAGGGACGGACCTTCGAAGTCCACTAGATAGGCAACGCTGCCGTCCGGCTGACGGATCAGATTGGACTGTTTCACGTCACCCGTGGAGCGCAGGGTTTGTTGGACCCAGGCGCTGTCCGGTGCGTGAAGTGCGGCTTCGTCGATGGTCCAGTGCATGCGATAAGCGACGTCTAGCGGCTGGCCAGGCTCAGGCAGCTTTTCCGGACTCCAGAACGCAACGATATTGTCGTTGGTTTCATCGGCAGTCGGAATCTCGACCAGATCGACGGACCCCTTGCCCCAATCGCCTTCTGGTTCGATCCAGGCACTTGGACGCTTGTCATAGCGGTCGTCGAGGTCTTCATAGTGGCTGAAGTCGCGGCCACGTTGCAGCAAGCCGAAGCCACGCGGGTTCTCGATGGCGAAGTTGCTCACCGACAGGTGTTTCGGGTTATTCAGTGGACGCCAGATCCACTCGCCATTGCCGGCATGGATCGACAGACCGCTGGAGTCGTGCAGTTCGCGACGGTAGTTGAGCACTTTCGACGGCTGATTGGCGCCGAACAGGAACATGCTGGTCAGCGGCGCAACGCCAAGCTTGGTGACTTTGTCACGCAGGAACATTTTGGCCTTGACGTCGACAACGGTGTCGCTGCCCGGACGCAGGGTCAGGCGATACGCACCAGTCGCCCGTGGCGAATCCAGCAGAGCAAAGATCACCAGGTGCTTGTCACCGGGTTTTGGCTGTTGAATCCAGAACTCGGTGAAACGCGGGAATTCTTCGCCGGACGGCAAAGCGGTATCAATGGCCATGCCGCGAGCGGACAAGCCATAGGTGTGACCCTTGCCGACAACGCGGAAATAACTCGCGCCGAGCATGGTCATGATTTCGTCTTGCTTGTCGGCCTTGTTGACCGGGTACAGCACACGGAAACCGGCATAACCCAGTTGTTCGGTGGCTTTAGGATCGAACTTTACGTCGCCAAAATCGAACCGACTTGGGTCGTATTTGATCTCTTCGACCGTGTTAGCCGTGACTTCGTTGATTTTCACCGGCGTATCGAAATGCATACCCTGGTGATAGAACGACAGCTTGAACGGGGTTTTCTGATCGGCCCACTCGGCTTTTTCGGTCAGAAAGCGAATTTTTTGATAGTCCGCGAATTTCATCTCGCGGAACTCGTTCGGCAGGTTACTGCGCGGAGCTTCGTATTTCTGCCCGGCCAGCTCTTTTGCCTTGACCGATACATCATCCAGATTGAATGCCCAAAGCTGACCGGCGCTGAGCAGGCAGAGCAGTGCAGAGCCCGCTACCAGAGCGCTTCGTAACCGTTTGGCAGACAATTTTGGTGCATTACAGGGACTAACAATCACGAGCAACCCTCGCCGAAAACAGATCAAAAAACCAACGGCCAGTTAAAGTGCCTGTGCGGGGTGCGGTGTGGAAAAACCGACCCTACAGACCACTCTTGCCAAGTTGGCGAGCATTATTCCGACTCCGATGGGACTAAATGATTCCCCAAACGGTCCAGGACAAGTCTCTACCTAAGTCAAAATGGACCAACGAACGCTGATCCCCGTAGCGCGCGATTATCTAGTAGGCCGCGTTACAACGCATCAGGGGCAACAAAGTATTTATCGCGAAAAACGCCTGTTTTCAGTCGAAAAGCCCTTAAAAAGATGTTTCAAGCGCTTTCAGGTCTGTAACAGGAAGGTTACCGGGCCATCGTTGACCAGGTGCACCTGCATATCCGCGCCGAATCTACCTGATGCCACAGTGCCATGCACCTGTTTCGCTTTCCCTAATAGATAGTCAAAAAGCGCCTCGCCCAGCGCCGGAGGGGCAGCGGTCGAAAAACTCGGACGTAACCCGTTCCTGGTATCGGCGGCCAGGGTGAACTGTGAGACCAGCAGCAACCCGCCACCGACATCCGCCAGGGACAGATTCATCTTGCCCTCGGCGTCACTGAACACACGATAGTTAAGCAGCTTATGCAGAAGTTTGTCGGCGCTGGCCCGTGTATCCTCAGGCTCTACCGCGACCAACACCAGCAAACCCTGATCGACGGCACCCACCACCTCCCCCGCTACCTCGACTCGCGCGCCACGCACACGTTGCAGCAGGCCCTTCATGCTTCTTCAGGGGCCAGGTCGAGCAGACGCCGGGCCATCTGATCGGCGGCGCGAACCAGTGCATCAGTAATGCCCGGTTCGGAGGCGGCATGGCCAGCATCGCGGATGACCTGCAACTCACTGTTCGGCCAGTTCTGGTGCAATTCCCAGGCGTTATCCAACGGGCAGATCACGTCGTAGCGACCATGGACGATCACGCCGGGCAAATGAGCGATCTTGCCCATGTCGCGGATCAGCTGGTTCGGCTCAAGGAACGCATTGTTGGTGAAGTAGTGACATTCGATACGGGCAATCGACAGCGCGCGCTGAGGCTCGGAGAAGCGATCGACCACCAGCGGGTTCGGGCGCAGGGTGGCGGTCCGGCCTTCCCACGTGGACCAGGCTTTGGCCGCATGCATCTGGGCGATCTGATCGTTGCCGGTCAGGCGTTTGTGGAAAGCCGACAGCAAGTCGTCGCGCTCGTCCAGCGGGATGGGCGCGATGTAGTCCTGCCAGTAATCGGGGAACAGACGACTGGCGCCGCACTGGTAGAACCATTCGATTTCCTGCGGGCGGCAGAGAAAAATCCCGCGCAGAATCAGACCGTGCACACGCTCCGGGTGAGTTTGCGCGTAGGCAAGCGCCAAGGTCGAACCCCACGAACCGCCGAACAACACCCATTTATCGATGCCAAGGTGCTGGCGAATCCGCTCAAGGTCGGCGACCAGATCCCAGGTAGTGTTGTTTTCCAGGTTTGCGTGGGGTGTGGAACGACCGCAACCGCGCTGATCGAAGGTCACAATGCGATACAAGTTCGGATCGAAATACCGACGGCTCTGGGCATCACACCCGGCGCCGGGGCCGCCGTGGATGAACACTACCGGCAAACCTTTCGGTGAACCGCTTTCGTCGACATACAGTGTGTGGGTTTCATCGACGGCCAGATCGTGCCGGGCGTGGGGTTTGATCTGCGGGTACAAAGTCTGCATTGCGCGCTCCGTATGGGGTCGAGGTCATCCCTGGGGGGACTTCTATTATTCTGCCGTCCGGCATCATAAACCCGAATTACGCCAATGAGCATGCCTTGCAGAGTCAGAGTTTTTCAGCCGGTTTTTTCAGACTCGTTCTTGCCAACATTTCGGTAGTTAAACACCGCTAGACAGCGTTTGTTTAAAACGCCTCAAGGTTACTTCCTGCAAGCTACAACCCCTTGCGTCGTTGCCTACGGCTACGCCAGAATCCGCCGGCTTGTGCGCGTTGGGGTCGGTCGGTAACTTGGTTCCTGTCACTGTCCATCAGTGATCGGGTTTAGCAGTCCGTCTTGACGAAGCGCATCTGCATCCAGACAGTCAGGTCATTTCATGCCTGCACTTTATGGTAGCTGTGCGCAGGGCGCCCTCGGGCGCGCCGGATTCGTCTCCACCGGTCTGCTAACCTGCGCACAGCTGCCACCCTGCGTTTAGCAGCGATTCGGTGACGGCTCCACGTTGTTGGAGAATTGAATATGTTCAAGGTCACACCAAACCCACCGGATACCGATCCGGTCTCCCCATACGAACCTGATTCAAACAAACTCAACGAAGCCGCCGAGCGCGCCCTCGACCATCACTTCCCGCCAGCCGACCCCAAACCACCAAAACGCAACGGCCAGCTCTTCAGCGTCTGCCCGGACATCAACCCTGAAACCCTTCTCGCCAATGCCTCGGAAGATTTGCTGTCCATCAGCGCCATCGCCGCCAACCTCGCCGACGATGTGGACGGTTCCCGCCGCTCCGTAGCCTTGGCGCTCAGCCGCATGGCTGACGGCGTGCATTTGTTGGTGGAGCGAACGCTGGATCATCTGGATGAACCCGAGATGGCGGCGATTTTCGCCAAGCAACAAAATCGAGTCAGCTGATTCGTCAGGCATAAAAAAATGGGCACCCAACCTCGTTGGCGTGCCCATTTTTTATCCCGCTCACCCGCTACGCGGGAAGTCGGTGCTTATTACGGACAGCTCATGCGCGGCGTTTGTCCGTCGGATTCAAACGTTGAACCTCGGCAAAAATCTCGGTAATCGGGCGTCGCGGTTGGCGTTTGTGCAGGGCGCGGACCTGATCGCTCAGGCGCAGCAGTTCTTCGCTCGGCTTGGCCCATTGTTCCTTCGGCAGCGGCACGGACCATTGGCGCATCACTTCGGGCAAGGCGTGCGGGGCCATTTTCTGGAGGCGGCGGACTTCCCATTCGGTCAGGCGGTTGGGAATCGTCCACAGCGTCATCACGTGGTACAGGTACCAGAAGAAGCCGGACACTCGACCACGTTGGCCGTCGCGGATTTGCTGATGCATACGCGCGCGGGCGTTGTGGAAGGTGTGCAGGCCTTCGTGGGGCGGGTCGTTCGGGCCTTGCAGGTCTAGCGGATCCTGGATGGATTTGAGGTCGTGGATTTCGTATTCCATGTAGCCGCGGATGGCTTCCCAGTGGCTGATGGCCAGGGAAAGACCGAAGCAAGGGAATTCGACGCTGGTCAGCGTCTCGCCGTGCTGGAAGCCGATGCCCATGCCGTACTGGCGGTGGATGCCGTACTGGGTGGAGCCTTGGGCTTCGATGACCCAGGCGGATAGGGATTCCCAAGGGACGAAGAGCGGTTCGGTGGCGTTTTCGGGCATGAAGCAGACTTCGCGGCGTTGGCGGTTGAAACGGGTGGGGATGATGGCCGCGCGTTTGTTGTGATAGTGGAGCCAAGTGCAGAGGAGGATGGCTAAGGCGGAGAAGCCGGTAACTAAGGCATATCCATAGATGGCGAAGAATAAATCAATAACAAATTCCCATGTATATGCGAAGTCATATCCGAACATAAGGCCCACGCAGCCAATTGCTGGCGGGATTAGGAACGCGATCATGAAGGCTCCGCTGAAGGGCCCGCCTAATATGAGCTGCCATGAAAACACTTGGGGCGATCCCAAGCCAAAATCCATATACACCTCATTTAGCTCCCCGATATGCGGACCATGCGGCGGCATCGGTGTCGGCAACGGCAAAGGCGCGAGATAGGTAATTCTTCCGCTTGGAAACGGCTCGACATCGCCTGCATTTCGAGGTTGATCAAGATGCGGCGCACACATGGGAATATCAATCTTGGTGGGCATGGTCGGCCAGCTCCAGCAGATGGGTTTCAACCAGCAACAGGGGCGGATGCTCGGTGACGGATTGACGGGGCAACGAAGGGAAACGCCCCTCAGCACGGGGGTTAAGGCGAATGACGTCAGTCAGCGATTCCCACACCCCCTTGGTGTTCAAGGTCTGTATGCAGACGGCCAGCTCCAGTGTTTCGGACATCGGAGCAAATACATTGAAAAAACAACTCATGCGCGACGTTTGTCGGTCGGATTCAAACGCTGTACCTCGGCAAAAATCTCGGTGATCGGGCGTCGCGGCTGACGTTTGTGCAGGGCGCGGACCTGTGCGCTCAGGCGCAGAAGTTCTTCGCTCGGCTTCGCCCATTGTTCCTTCGACAGAGGTTCCGACCATTGGCGCATCGCCTCGGGCAACACCAGTTGGCCCTTTTTCTGGAGGCGGCGGATTTCCCATTCGGTCAGGTGGTTGGGAATCGTCCACAGGGTCATGACGTGGTACAGGTACCAGAAAAACCCGGACACTCGACCCCGTTGACCGTCACGGATTTGCTGGTGCAGGCGCGCACGGGCGTTGTGGAAGGTGTGCAGGCCTTCGTGGGGCGGGTCGTTTGGGCCTTGCAGGTCTAGCGGGTCCTGAATGGATTTGAGGTCGTGGATTTCGTATTCCATGTAACCGCGGATGGCTTCCCAGTGGCTGATGGCCAGGGAAAGACCGAAGCAGGGAAACTCGACGCTGGTCAGGGTCTCGCCGTGCTGGAAACCTATGCCCATGCCATATTGGCGGTGGATGCCGTATTGGGTGGCGCCTTGGGCTTCGATGACCCAGGCCGAGAGGGATTCCCAGGGGACGAAAAGGGGTTCGGTGGCGTCTTCGGGCATGAAGCAGACTTCGCGGCGTTGGCGGTTGAAACGGGTGGGGATGATGTGGAGGCGTTTTTTGTGGTTGTGGTGCCACACACCGAGGCCGATGAGCAGCATTAAAAAACCGCCCTGTATGGCTGGTCCGTACGCCTCATTGAATACTCCTTTTATGGCATGAGTAATATCGTCCCAGCCCATGCCGAACAAAAAAAACATGAAGCCGCCAAATAGAGGTATTAAGAATGCAACCGAGAAGGCAACACTGAATGGTCCCCCTAATGTCATCTGCCACATAAAGACTTGCGGTGATCCCAGCCCAAAGTCCATGTACACCTCATTGAGTTCCCCGATATGCGGGCCATGCGGCGGCAGCGGTGTCGGCAATGGCAACGGCGCGAGATAGGTGATCCTTCCGCTGGGAAACGGCTCGACATCGCCGGCTTTGCGGGATTGCTCAAGGTGCGGTGCAGGCAGGGAGCTATCAATCTTGGTGGGCATGGTCGGCCAGCTCCAGCAGATGGGTTTCAACCAGCAACAACGGTGGATGCTCGGTAACGGATTGACGAGGTAACGCAGGGAAATGACCCTTACCGCGCGGGTTGAGGTGAATAACGTCAGTCAGCGATTCCCACACCCCCTTGGCGTTCAAGGTCTGAATACAGACGGCCAGCTCCAGTGTTTCGGAAGCCGGGGTAAATTCGCTGTCAGGATCCACGGGATATTGCAGGCACAGCACCAGCCGATCGGGTCCTGTTTGTACGATGCGCAGGCTGGCTGTGATTTCATCGCTGATAACGTCCTTGCGCTCTCTCGGCGTGCCACGGCTGTGGAGAGGAATGGCAATGCGGTGGGCGCCGATCCCCAGGCGATGAGCCGGTTGTCCACTCAACGGTGGCTGGAAATCGCTGAGCTTGAGCCTTGGCAGCACCAAGTGAATGTCGCTGGGTTTGGCTTTTAGCAGCAAGTTTTTCAGCCACGAATCATGCTCGTTCGGACCCAGTTGCGTATACGGGGCGTTCAGCAAATAGGCCAGATAACGCTGATATTCATCCAGGGCATGGTCGCCGCGATGATCGGTGTCCAAGCTCCAGGGTGTGGTTTTCAGCCATCTATCATGGGCACTGATGTTGTAACGGTTGTACAGCCAGGTTCCGCCCAACTCCAAAATGGTGAACAGGGCACCGGCCAGATTGAACCGGAAGAACACGGTGGACAAACGGGTACCAGCCGCGGCCCAAGCAGCCGTTCTTGCTGCAGCGTTTCTGGCAATCGCTACGCTATACCCCGCGTGTAAGGTATGACCTAAGCCATAGGCATTGACGGTCGTCATGCCGGCCGCGCCCGCTGCAGCGAGCGCTGCACTATTCTGCGCAGCAGCATTCCCACTACGCGTCGCCTGTTGCCAATTCTGCTGTTGGGTATTGAGACTAACCACTGAAGAGATAAAACCGAAGCCGTAGGTGAAAATGCCCAGTCCAACATGCAGCTTGCCCATCTGCACATGCAAATTTTGCAAGGCGTGGTGTTGAAGACCCGCGACGAGCGCAGCGCTACGTGCCTTTAACGCTGTATCGGCGAGACTTTGGGCCGCAGTGAATCCCGCCGCTCCGGTAGCCATCGCTGCATTAAAAAAGGGCATCCAGACTCGCTTGTTCTTGGATTGGTTGGTCAGTTCCCTTATGACCGAAACCAAATTCACCCCCTGCACCAAAAACACCAACAACCCCATCCCCTCGCTCCGAATCAACTTCCCATTCGGCACGCCTTGAACCCCCAACCGAATGTCCTTCAACACACTCCGCACCTCCAACTGCTGCGCCGGCGGAAACACCAGCGTCACCCCCGCCCGAGCCGGCGTCGCGCCGTACAGGCGCGCCGACTGATCCGGCAGCTCCGCAATCGGGCTCAGCGCCCCCGCCAGCCGACCTTCGAGTTGCGTCAACTGCCCGCGCACCCGCACGATCTCGCCCTGCAACTCCACCGCCCGTGGCGTCTTGTGCCCCTGGCGGTTTTTGTTGTGGGTGAGCTGGTTACGTTCACGGGTCAGGGTTTTCAGGTAGTCGCGCTCCCTGAGCAGTTCCTTGAGGTTGGTTTGCAACGCCGCGTGTTCTGCCGGGCTGGCGACAGTAAAGGTCACCCCGGTGGTTTTCGCCGCATCGAGTAGCCGCCCCGACAAGGCTTTGGGCAGACGACTGAACAGCTCGTCTAGGTCGGGGATTTTCTCTGCCGACAGGTCGAACCCTTCCAGCGCCCGGCTCAGGCCCAGGTTCAGCGCCGGGCTGAGACTGTGCTGCGCCGCGTCCGCGACAGCGCGGGTATGCTCGGGCAGGTCGTCGAGGGCCGGCAGGTGCGCTTGTTCGATTTTCTGCAGCTCGCCCAACCAGTGCGGCAGGTTGTTGAACACCCCCATGCCGGCGTTGAACAACGTGGCGTATTGCGCGGCCCGTTCTGGCTGAAGACGCAGGGGCAAGGTGTAGAACAGTGGCCGGGTCAGTTCGGGGTGTTTCTCCAGATAACCGAGGAGGGTTTCGCTGGCGTGGTCACTGCGGCAGATGTCCTTGAGGCAGGCGTATTCGGCGGTGAAGGCCTGGTGGAGTTGCTGTCGATCCTGCGCGTCGTAGTACCAGGCCGAGCGATGGAAGCGACCGGCACATACCATCATCGTACGGTCAGCGGTGATGCGTTCGAGCAAGCGGTTCCAGCGACCAAGGTCGTCACGATGCTGAAACAGCGCCGCGTCCATGGCCGGGCGGTCGATGAAATCATTGACCCCGCGCTTACCACTGAAGCTGGAGCCTTCGAGCACATCCACGATGCGTTTGTTTTGCTCTTGGCCGAGCTTGATCAAGGTATCGAGGTGACGTTCGACGAAATCGTCGGGAGCAACCTTGAAATGTTGGCGAGCGTAGTAACGGCGGTCTGCCTCGTCACTGGCGCGGCTGTGGGCGATGAAGTCGGGTGCGGCGCCCTGGTACTTGGCGAATTTGAACGCTTCGGCATGGGCTTCTTTGCGCAACTGCTCCAGTTCCGGTGGCACCGGTACGCCCGTAGGCTCGACCTTGCCGCCCTTGTTCAGGTAGTCGAGCAAGGCTTTGCGGGTGTGTTCCCGATCCGGTTCGGGCAACTGTTCCAGATCGCCAAAAAGCACCTGGACCGACGGATCGTTGCTGGCCTCGGCCAGGTTGCCGATATCGGCCGGACTGAGCTGGCTCAGGGACTCGATAAAACAGGCCAACAGGTAATCGCGTTCGTTATGGTCGGCATTGCTCCAGTCGTCGACCCAGCCGACCACGGTGTCCTGATATTCGGCCAGATCACGCAATACGCCGAGGTCGTCGTGCACCACAAGGAACAGGGTGTCGTCCTGATAAGCCGGGCGTACCCGCCCGAGAAACTCGCCAATGTGCGCCTCGCGAAAGCGCCGAGGCTGCTCCCACAGATAGGGTTCACGTTCGTGCGCGGGGGCATCGCTGACGTCCACCGTCGGCATTAGAACGGCGTCCGGCGGCGACTCGGTGTCCTGTTCCGCGCGGTCTTGCGCGGCTTGCGCCTGCCGGGCCGGATCGGTCGCAATCTCCGCCAGCCACTGCTTGCCTTGCGCGACCGTCAGCAGATGTTCGCCACCGGTTTGGCAATGCACCGGGCCGAGATCGACGGCCTGCATGAAGTGTTCGCGTTCCTCGCGGCTGTCAGTGACTTGAGCGCATTTGGCCACCGTCCACTGCACTTCGGCGAAGGTCACATGCAGCGTGCTGCGTCTTGAAAACACCAGAGCAGGACGCTCTTCGATGGGCGTGCGCTGATCGTCGGCAACCTTGGCGCCCTTGTGCAGCAAGGCGCTGACCAGTCCGTTAAGTACTTGATACTCGTGCAGATGGCCGGTCACGCTGTCGATGACGTACAACCAGCCATCGCGCAGCATGCGAATGCCCAGCGGGCGGGTCGTCAGGGTATACGGCAGCTTCAGTTCGGCACTCGGGTCGAGGGGCTTTTCCACCAGCCCATAACGCAAGGGCAACAACTGCACATGGGTTTGGCGCAAGGGGCAGGCACCGGGTGAGCCGATGGCGGTTTTGGAGGCGGCGGCCGCCGCGAGGTCGGCAGGGTGTGGCTTGTTCATGGACGACCTCGTTCATTTGCCCATTGGCGGGCCAGGTCAGCGGCCAGTACGATGCGCTCGCCGATGGGTTGCAGGGAGGGGTTATGCAGCAATCGATTGATTTCGGGATGCTGGCCTAGGGGAGATCCGTCCAGCCGGGCCATGACATTGGCGTAATAGAGCAGCCCGGACGGGCATCCAGGCCCAGGGCGCTGGCTTCGGCCTCCAGTTGTTCGAGCATTGGCCAACGTTCAGACACGCTTTCGCCGCGAAGGAGTTCGGGGAAGTGCCTGAGCAGATGAGCGTCGAGTTCGAGCAATACGCGACGCCGATCAGCATGGTCCAGCGCCGAATTCTGTTCTGCGCTCAGGCGATAGGGCGTTAGCAATTCAGGGCACTCGGCCAGCCGGGGTTGGTGCTGTTGCCAATTAACCTCGACACCGTCGGCGGTTACCACACAGGACAGAGGCCCAAACAATCGCTGATCGCCGCTACCGAACAGGATTCGCGCCACGGCGGCGTCTGCCAGGCGCAGCAAGACCGGCAATCCCTCTGGCAACTCAACCGTCAGCAGTTTGCGCAAGTGCTCAGCGACGGCGTGCGCCGAGTCCGGGCTGAACAACAGCACGCTCGATTCCTCGTGTGCGTGCTCCAGATAAAACTGAACGAGTGGCTCGTCAGGTTGTTGAACGGCCACCAACAGCGGTGAGATATCCCGCAGCGCAGTGAACGGCGCACAGTCATACAGCGCGACGGTGGTGGCGCCGGGACTCAGTTGTTTCAAGCGCTCCGGCAAATCACTCAAGGTCGCACCGTCCAGCAACAGGAAAGCCTGTTGCTCGCTCCAGGGCAGGTCTTCAGGCAATGAGGTCAAAAGCTTCATGCTTGAGCGGCCTCGCATATCAGGCAGCGAGAAGCGCGGGTTGAAATCAACGCATGGCGTTGCTGGATCGCATCGAACGTCACTTTCAGCAGGGGCAAGGCTCCCGGCATCAGAGGCTCGGCGGGTAGACCCACGGTCGGGGCGCCGCCCACTAGAATCGGCACACTGCTGAAAATGCCTTCCGGCCCCAGCGTCAGCCAGTGACCGCCAGCCTGGACTGCCAGGCGCGCTCCGCCATCGATGACGACTTGCTGCCCGGCGCCCAGGTGAATTTGGTGGGTGGCATTGAGCAGGTGATTGGTGGTTCGGACGTGGCGGTCGCCGTGAACCAACAGATGATCGTCCTGTTTGAGTTCCGTCAGGCGGTTGCCGTGGGTCAGGTGCTGTTCTTCGCCACGCAGGTCATGGCTGGCGATACCGCCGACCACCACGGTGCGTTGGTTATCGACTTGAATGCGTTCATCATTGAGCACGAGTTGGACAAAATCGCGCTGGGCACGCAGGGCAATTTCCTCGGCGCCTTGTCTGTCCTCGATGCGCAACTCGTTGTAGCCGCCACCACCGGGGCTGCTCTGGCTACGGAAAATGCTGCGGGTGTGCTCAGCCGGCAGATCCAGTGGCACGGGGGTTGAGGCGTTGGGCATACAGCCAAGGACGAAGGGTTTGTCGGGGTCGCCGTCGGTGAATCCCACCAGCACTTCCATGCCGACCCGCGGGATCAGCACGCCGCCATAGCGGTCATGGGCCCAACCGGTAGCGACCCGAAGCCAGCAGCTCGATTGTTCGTTGTGCTGACCCTCTCGGTCCCACGGCAGTTGAACCTTGACCCGACCGTATTCGTCGCAGTAGATCTCTTCGCCGTGCGGGCCTGTGACGATGGCATGCTGGTTGCCCGTTATTCGCGGCTTGGCGTGTTCAAGAGCCGGCCTGAATAGGACGTCCCAAGGTGTCGCGATGAAGTGGTTACGGTAGCCCTGACTGAAACCGTCCTGCGGACTGGCATCGGTGATTGACTCCTCAAGCACTTGGGGTTGCAGGCCAACATGTTCGACTTCAGTCAGAAGCCACAGGCCATTGCGGTCAGCGCGTGGGTGTTCGGTCATGTCGACAAAATGGCCGCTGCGCAGGGCGCTCTGATCGCTGCGCCCTTCGGCTTGCTGGTAATCGGCACGGAGGCGTTCCAGCGCCAGATTGGCCAGATGTTTACCGCGCTCACGATGGGTGAACTGACCTGGGAATCCATAATCCTCAAGGTGCGGCAGCAGCGGGTTTTTAGTCTCGCTGTCGAGTTGCAGGCGCGGTTTCTCGAAGTCGTAATCACGACGGCTGACGTGGGTCGGGCGGGTTTCCAGTCGCAGCTTGAAACGGTCGATCACCGGCGCTCCGGCGACCATGCCACTGCCTGGCCTGTACGCGGTTGACTGGGAGGGTTTCGAGAAGCTGGTTTGATCGTCGCCGAACACCAGCACATGCCCATCGGCGCTGTGCTCAAAATGAAAGTGCAGACCTTCTTCCTCACACAACCTTTGCAGGAAATGCAGTCCGGTTTCGTACTGCACGCAATACAGCCGTGGCCGGTACTCGGCGCTGAGTTGGAAGCGCCAGGCATCGGGCTGCATCCCTTGGCCGTTCAGCACGCTGGCGATGATCTGCGGCACGCTCAGGTGTTGAAAAATACACTGGTTATGGCAGTGGGTGAGGTAGGCGAGCCGGGGCACGAGGGTCATCTGATAACGGGTCAGGCGTTTGCCTGAATCGCCTTGGGCGGCTCCAAAGATCTGCCCGTGAATGCCGGCGCCGTCAGGACCGAAGCTCAGAAAAGCCGAACGATGTAGCAGAGACTCGAGGTCCAGGTCGGGGCGCTCGCTGACCAGTTCGAGTTTGACTTCGTAGGGCTGGTTAAGCGCTTCCTTGGCGCGGAATTTGAGTACCTGAAGGTCGTGGGAAAAACCGTCAATGTCGAGTTTGAAAGCGACCTGCTTGGCATCGCTGAGCATCCACATGTCCCTGTGTCTATTTGTAAGCACGGGACTTTGCGTGGATCTACCAATCGGCGCAGTCAGACGAATCGATATTTAGCGTAGGACGCTTCCGTTAAGCCGAATGGTTGTCGAATATCGTTTTCAAATAGCCGAGCAGCGTTTCATAGAGTGCGTCGACCTCGGCGACCTGCCCCCGAGCCCGCAGACAGCCGTGAACCAACCCGTTCCCGTAATAAAGCGTCGCTGCCACACCTGCTGCGTTCAGTCGCTCGGCGTAGAGCACACCGTCATCGCGCAGCGGGTCGAATTGAGCCACGGCGATCAAGGTCGGCGGCAAACCACTGAAATCCTCGGCGAGCAACGGCATCGCATAGGCACCTGGCTGTCGGGTGCCGCGCAAGTACAAGGCGTGATAACACTCCAGATCGCTGCTGCTGAGCAAGGGAGCATCGATGCATTCACTGCGCGATGGCAATCGCTGATCACCACCCAGCCCCGGATAAATCAGGACCTGCGCAGCCGGCAATGGCTCGCCCGCATCGCGCAACGCCAGACACAACGCCGCCGCCAGGTTGCCACCGGCGCTGTCCCCGGCCACCAGCGTTCGCTCGGGATCGAGCCGCAATGGCCCGGCCCGTAGCGCGCGCCAGACCCCCAGACAATCCTCGAACGCAGCCGGAAACGGATGTTCCGGCGCCAACCGATAATCGACGGCGATCACCAGCACGCCGAGCGTCGACGCCAGTTCGGCGCAGATGAAGTCGTGGGAATCCAGGTCGCCCACCACCCACCCGCCGCCGTGCAGATACACGATGCACGGACAACCGCTGGTCAGTGGCGAAACCGGCGGTTGATACGACCGCACCGGCACGCCCGCCAATTCAAAGTCGACCACATAAAGCCCGGCAGGACGTGGCGGAGTAAACGCCCGACACATCCCGCTGTAGGCCTGACGCAGACCGGTGAGGTTGCTGTCGGTGCTGTTGAAGCTGACGGTTTTCTCGACGAACGCCGTCATCTGTTCGGATAAAGGATAGGCCGCCATCAAGGTTTCAAACTGGCCTGAACGGTTGCCACGCCTTCCTTGCCATCGAAACTGCTGACACCCGCCAGCCAGCGCTGCAAATCTTCCGGATGGTCGCGCAGCCATTGTTTGGCAACTTCCTGAGGTGTCTTGCGCTCCATGATCGGCACCATCAACTGGCTTTCCTGGGCGGCGGTGAAGGTCAGGTTTTCCAGCAGGCGGTTTACGTTCGGACAGCGCTGGGCGTAGTCCGGGGCGGTCACCGTGGAAACGGTTGCGGCGCCCTCGTTCGGGCCGTAAACGTCTTCGCTGCCGGTCAGGTAGGCGATCTTCATGTTGATGTTCATCGGGTGCGGAGTCCAACCGACGAACACCACGAATTCCTTGCGATTCACCGCCCGTTGTACGGCGGCAAGCATGCCGGCCTCACCGGACTCGATCAGCTTGAAGTCCTTCAGGCCAAAGCGATTGGTCTCGATCATGGTTTTGATGGTGGTGTTGGCGCCACTGCCCGGCTCGATGCCGTAGATCTTGCCGCCGAGCTGATCCTTGAATTTGGCGATGTCGGCGAAGGTTTTCAGGCCCGCTTCGGCGACGTACTCAGGTACGGCGAGCGTTGCCTGAGCGTCGGCCAGGCTCGGCTTGTCCATGATTTTCACCTGATTGGCGGCCACGAACGGTGCGATGTTTTTGTCCATCGCCGGTTTCCAGTAACCAAGGTAGATGTCCAGACGCTTGTCGCGGATGCCGGCGAAGATGATTTGCTGCACGGCGCTGGTTTGCTTGCTTTCGTAGCCGAGGCCGTTGAGCAGCACATCGGCCATGCCGCTGGTGGCAATCACGTCGGTCCAGTTGACCACGCCCATGCGCACGGCCTTGCAGGAAACGTCGTCAGCGGCCAGGACACTGGTGCTCAGAAGAGCGGTGCCGCAGAGGATTGAGAGACAGCGGGTGAACAGTCTTTTCATTGGGGAGGTTCTCGTGCGGCAGCGGATTATTATGGGCCCGGTGTCTAGTGCACCGTGCCCAGAACATTACGCAGCGTCGAGAGGTTAAAAGCGAACTGTAGCGACCGTGTTTTGCACGGTGGCGACTGTCCTGATCGATCGTTCCCACGCTCCGCGTGGGAATGCAGCCCGTGACGCTCCGCGTCACTGGACGCGGAGCGTCCCTTGAGGCATTCCCACGCGGGAGCGTGGGAACGATCAGTTACCGGTAGTGTTTCTCGCCCCAAGCCAACAGTCCTTGCAGCAATTCCTTGAGCACCACCTGGGTCGGTGCCGCCAGATCCGAGCGATAGCGGAACGGCTCGAACTCTTCCATATAGGTGCACTGCCCCAACTCCAGTTGCACCGCATGGATGTTCTCGGCCGGATTGCCATAATGGCGAGTGATGTGGCCGCCCTTGAAGCGACCGTTCAGCACATGGCTGTAATCGCCGTGGCGTGCGCAGATAGCTTCTAGCTGACCGGCCAACTGTGGATCGCAACTGGCGCCGTTGAAGGTGCCCAGATTGAAGTCCGGCAGTTTGCCGTCGAACAGGTGCGGGATCACCGAGCGGATCGAGTGCGCATCGAACAGCAGTGCGTAGCCAAACTCGGCTTTCAGTCGCGCCAGCTCGTTTTGCAAGGTGCTGTGATACGGCGTCCAGACCTGCTCCAGGTAAGTCGCTCGTTCCGCCGCTGACGGCTCCATGCCCTCACGGAACAACGGAATGCCGTCGAACAGCGTCGCCGGGTACAGGCCGGTGGTGGCGCCGACATACAAAGGCTTGTCGTCAGACGGTCGATTCAGGTCGATGACAAAACGCGAGTACTCGGCGGCCAAGGTGCTGGCGCCCAGCTCGGCAGCAAATTCATAGAGCTGCGGGATATGCCAGTCAGTGTCCGGCAGGCTTTTCGCGTCGGGGATCAACCCGGCTTCGACCGTCGGGGTCAGGCGCAGGCCGGCGTGGGGCATGCTGATCAGCAACGGCACGCGGCCTTGTTTGAAGTTCAGAACCTTATCCACAACTGTTCTCCTAAATGCTCACTTCAACGCCGTGACGCACGACGCGTTTTTCCAGGTCACCGCCCAGCCAGTACGACAGATCGGCCGGACGATCGATTTGCCAGGCGACGAAATCCGCGACCTTGCCGACTTCCAGCGAGCCGTGAGTCGCGGCCATGCCCAACGCGGTAGCGGCATGAATCGTTGCACCGGCCAGCGCTTCTTCCGGGGTCATGCGGAAACAGGTGCACGCCATGTTCAGCATCAAGCGCAACGACAGCCCCGGTGAGGTGCCAGGATTGAGGTCGCTGGCGATGGCGATTTTCACCCCGTGTTTGCGCAAGGCGTCCATCGGCGGCAACTGGGTCTCGCGCAGAAAGTAGAAGGCGCCGGGCAGCAACACCGCGACGGTGCCGGACTTGGCCATGGCGATGGCGTCGTCTTCGGTCATGAATTCCAGGTGATCGGCCGACAGTGCGTGGTAACGCGCCGCCAGACTCGAACCGTGCAACGACGACAACTGCTCGGCGTGCAGCTTCACCGGCAAGCCGAGTTGTTGTGCAGTGACGAATACGCGCTCGACCTGCGCCGGCGAGAACGCCAGGTATTCGCAGAACGCATCCACCGCATCCACCAGACCTTCGGCGGCCAGGGCGGGAAGCATCTCGGCGCAGATGTGGTCGATGTAGTCGTCGGCGCGATCCGCGTATTCCGGCGGCAAGGCGTGGGCGGCAAGGCACGTGCTGCGCACGCTGACCGGCAGTTCGGCGCCGAGACGGCGAATCACCCGCAGGATCTTGCGTTCGCTGGCCAGGTCGAGACCGTAGCCGGATTTCATCTCGACCGTGGTCACGCCGTCACGCATCAGGCTCTTCAGGCGTTTGGCGGCGCTGGCGAACAGTTCGTCTTCGGTGGCCGCGCGGGTGGCGCGTACGGTGCTGGCAATGCCACCACCGGCCGCTGCGATTTCGGCATAGCTGACGCCTTGCAGGCGCTGTTCGAATTCATCGCTGCGGTTACCGCCGAACACCGTGTGGGTGTGGCAGTCGATCAGGCCCGGTGTAACCCAAGCCCCTTTTAAATCATTGACGGCCGGGTATTCGCCCGCCGGCAGTTCAGCGCGTGGGCCGATCCACTCAATGTGCGCACCGGACGTCACGATGGCCGCATCCTCGATGATCGAGTAGACGCCTTGCGCCATGGTTGCGACGTGGCAGTGTTGCCAGAGAGTTTTCATCCGTGGCCTCCGTTAGGTTATCGATGAGAAAAAGAAGGTTCCTGCTCCACCGGCACTGCCTTCCCTGCCGCCGGTTTCACCCACGTCAGGTAGGCCAGCACCAGCAACACAATCCAGACCACGCCGACGATCAGAGCTGCCTGGGTGTCCGGGAAATAGCCCAGCACGCCGAAGATGAACAGCATGAAGGCAATCGCCGCCATCGGCGCATAGGGCCAGAACGGCACCGGGAATTTCAACTGTGCGACCTGTTCGCTACTCATGGAACGACGCATGGCCACTTGGGTGAACAGAATCATCAACCAGACCCACACCGTGGCAAAGGTCGCGACGGAGGCGATTAACAGAAAGACGTTTTCCGGAATCAGGTAGTTCAGCAACACGCCCAGCAGCAGCGCACCGCTCATCACCACCACCGTCAGCCACGGCACGCCATTGCGCGACAACCGGGCAAAGCCCTTGGGCGCATGCCCTTGTTGGGCCAGACCGTACATCATTCGGCCAGCGCCGAAGATGTCGCTGTTGATCGCCGATATCGCCGCCGAAATCACCACGATATTAAGAATAGTTGCCGCCGAACTGATCCCCAGATTGTCGAAAATCTGCACAAACGGGCTGCCCTGGCTGCCGATCTGCTGCCATGGAAAGATCGACATCAGCACGAACATGGTCAGCACGTAGAACAGCAAAATACGCAGCGGTACGGCATTGATCGCCCGGGGCAGCACGTGCTGCGGGTCTTTGGCTTCACCGGCCGTCACGCCGATGATTTCAATGCCGCCGAACGCAAACATCACCACCGCGAACGAAGCAATCAGGCCGCCCACGCCATTGGGCATGAAGCCGCCATGGCTCCAGAGATTGCTGATGTCGGTCGCCTGGGCGCCGGGCGCAGTGCTGATGCCGAACAGCATGATGCCGAAGCCACCCAGGATCATCGCGACGATGGCCGCGACCTTGAGCAGCGACAGCCAGAACTCCATTTCACCGAAGACTTTGACGTTGCACAGGTTCAAGCCGCCGACCACCGAAACGATGCCTAGCACCCAGATCCAACGGGCGACTTCCGGAAACCAGAATCCCATATAAATGCCGAACGCGGTGACGTCGGCCATACCGACGATGACCATTTCAAACGCGTAGGTCCAACCGAGGATGAAGCCCGCCATCGGCCCAAGATAGGTGCTGGCGTACTGGCCGAACGAGCCGGCCACCGGGTTGTGCACCGCCATCTCACCGAGGGCGCGCATGACCACGAACACCGCCGCGCCACCGATCAGGTAAGCGAGCAGTACCGCAGGACCGGCCATTTGAATGGCCGAGGCAGAACCGTAAAACAGCCCGGTGCCGATCGCCGACCCCAGTGCCATGAAGCGAATATGTCGGGCAGAGAGCCCGCGTTTGAGTCCTTTTGATTGCTGTTGCATTGCTCGTCCCTAATTATTTTTATTGGCGACATGATCGTTCCCACGCTCCGCGTGGGAATGCCTCTGGGGACGCTCCGCGTCCAGTGACGCGGAGCGTCACGGGCTGCATTCCCACGCAGAGCGTGGGAACGATCATCAGAGAAGGAGCCGTTACAGGCTAGGCAGCAACTTCGCCGGTACCAGCGCGTTCAGGCAGCGGGTCGCCAACAACTCGCTCGCTGCGTTAATGTCCGGTGCAAAGAAACGATCCTTCTCATAGAACGGCACTTGCGCACGCAGAATCGCCCGGGCTTCTTCCAGTTTCGAAGAAGTTTTCAACCCTTCACGCAGATCCAGACCCTGGACCGCCGCCAACCATTCCACCGCGAGAACACCGCGAGTGTTTTCGGCCATTTCCCACAGCCGCTTACCGGCAGCCGGGGCCATGGACACGTGGTCTTCCTGGTTCGCCGACGTCGGCAGGCTGTCCACCGAATGCGGATGGGACAGTGCCTTGTTCTCGCTGGCCAGTGCCGCCGCGGTCACTTGGGCGATCATGAAGCCGGAGTTCACGCCGCCATTGGCCACCAGGAACGGCGGCAGTTGCGACATGTGCTTGTCCATCATCAGCGAGATACGACGCTCGCTCAGGGAGCCGATTTCAGCGATGGCCAGGGCCATGTTGTCAGCGGCCATGGCCACCGGTTCGGCGTGAAAGTTACCGCCGGAGATCACGTCGCCTTCAGCGGCGAAGACCAGCGGGTTGTCCGAAACGGCGTTGGCTTCAATGGCGAGCACTTCAGCGGCTTGACGGAACTGGGTCAGGCAGGCGCCCATGACTTGCGGCTGGCAGCGCAGGGAGTACGGGTCCTGAACCTTTTCGCAGTTCTGGTGCGAGTCGGACACTTCGCTGCGCTCACCCAGCAAATCGCGGTAAGCGGCAGCGGCGTCGATTTGGCCTTTCTGACCGCGAGCGGCATGGATCCGTGCGTCGAACGGCGAGCGCGAGCCCAACACGGCTTCGACGGTCAGGGCGCCAAGCGCCACAGCGCCAGCGAACAGGTCTTCACCTTCGAACAGACCACGCAGCGCGTAAGCGGTGGAAACCTGGGTGCCGTTGAGCAGCGCCAGACCTTCTTTCGCCGCCAGGGTCAGCGGGGTCAGACCGGCGACTTTCAGCGCTTCAGTCGCTTCCATCCATTCGCCTTTGTAGCGAGCTTTGCCTTCACCCAGCAACACCAACGACATGTGGGCCAAAGGCGCCAGGTCGCCGGATGCACCGACCGAACCTTTCAATGGAATATGCGGGTAAACCTCGGCATTGATCAGGGCGATCAGGGCGTCGATGACCTTACGACGAATGCCGGAGAAACCACGGCTCAGGCTGTTGACCTTGAGCACCATGACCAGTCGAACCAGCGCGTCGCTGATCGGCTCACCGACACCGGCGGCGTGGGACAGCACCAGCGAGCGCTGCAGGTTCTCCAGGTCTTCGCTGGCGATACGGGTCGAAGCCAGCAGGCCGAAACCGGTGTTGATGCCATAAGCGGTGCGGTTCTCGGCGAGGATCTGTTCCACGCAGGCAACGCTGGCTTCGATCTGGGCTGAGGCGCTGTTGTCGAGGGTGATTTTGACCGGCTGCTGATAGATATCACGCAGTTGGGCAAGGCTCAGTTGGCCGGGAATCAAATTAAGCACAGTCACTTTTATTCTCCTTTTGAGAGTTTTCTTCTTTTGTTAAGAAGAGTACTAACCAGACGCTCCGGAGATGTCCGTTGTCCGTCGCTTCCCGTCTTTTGGCGGGCTGCGCCTTGGCACGCTGGTGTTTTGTGGAAATCAGTTCAGGTTAGGTAAAGCGTTGTGCAGCAAAATCGGGTCTTTCAACACACCGGCAGCGGCGGCGATGTCCGGTGCCAGCCAGCGGTCCTGGTCGTAGGCCGGGACCCGCTCGCGCAACAGACGCCAGGCCGTATCGGTGCCGGCGCCGAAACGTTGTTCCTTGAGAAATTCAAACGCCTGGGCCGCCAGCAGGTACTCAATCGCGAGGATCTGCGTGCAGTTTTCCAGGGCGCGATGCAGCTTCAGCGCGGCGTTGGTGCCCATGCTCAAGTGGTCTTCCTGCAGGCCCGAGGTGACGTAGTTGTCGAGCACTGCCGGTTGCGCCAACTGACGGTTTTCCGCGCACAGCGAAGCGGCGACGTATTGGACGATCATCATTCCGGAATTGACCCCCGGGTTAGCCACGAGGAATGCCGGCAAACCGCTGACATGCGGGTTGATCAAGCGGTCCAGGCGACGCTCGGCGATGGAGCCGATTTCCGCCATGGCAATCGCCAGCAAATCTGCGGCCAATGCCACTGACTGGCCGTGCGGGTTGGCCTGGGACATGATGCGGAAATTGTCCGGCGTACCCAGCAGCAACGGATTATCGGTGCAGCCGTTGAGTTCGGTTTCGATCTGTTGAGTCGCGTGCGCCAGTTGATCTCGTGCAGCACCGTGGACTTGCGGAATAGAACGGATGCTCAGCGCATCCTGCGTGCGGATGCCTATGCTCGAAGCAATCACTTCACTGCCATCCAGCAACGCCCGCAGATTGGTGCCAACCTGCTGCATGCCCGGATGCGGCTTGAGCGCGATG
Source organism: Pseudomonas sp. MDT1-16 (assembly GCF_054898115.1). Classification (NCBI taxonomy): domain Bacteria; kingdom Pseudomonadati; phylum Pseudomonadota; class Gammaproteobacteria; order Pseudomonadales; family Pseudomonadaceae; genus Pseudomonas; species Pseudomonas sp. MDT1-16. The sequence goes on along the minus strand of NZ_CM142717.1, from coordinate 598,369 downwards.
ATCTCGGCGTCGAACGCGGCAATCTGGCCACGCTGGGCCTCGAAGCTCATGGCGCCGATCACGTCAGCCCATTGCAGCAGGCGCGTGGCATCAGCAATCGCCAGACAGCTGAGGCCGGTCATGCACGGCGTACCGTTGACCAGGCACAGGCCGTCTTTGGCGCCAAGCTGAACCGGTTGCAAACCTTCTTCGGCCAGAGCTTGTTGCGCAGAAACGATCTGCCCGCGATAGCTGACATTGCCGACGCCCAGCAACGCGATGCCGATGTGCGCCATGTGGGTCAGGTAACCGACCGAACCCTGGGACGGCACTTGCGGGGTGATGCCGCGATTGAGCAGCGCCAACAGGGCTTCGACCACCCGGCGGTGAATGCCGGATTTGCCTTGGCTGTAATTGAGGATTGCCGCACACATGATCGCGCGGGTCTGCTCGTCGGCCAATGGAGCGCCAACGCCACAGGCGTGGCTGAGCAAGGTGTTGCGCGAGAGTTGGCTGAGTTGCTCGTCTTTCAACGAGACATTGCACAAGGCACCAAGGCCGGTGTTGACGCCATAGGCGCGCTCGCCGCTGGCGACGATACGCTGGACGATGGCCTGGGCATTCTCGATCCGCGCCCAGGCCTGTGGCGACAGCTCAAGCTGTGCGCCATGGCGGGCTACGGCGACCACATCCTGCCAACGCAGGTGGTCGCCTGCGATAACGATTTTTTCAGCCTGGGACATCTGGAGCCTCATACCAATTCTGTTTTGATCGTTCCCACGCTCTGCGTGGGAATGCCGCCTGGGACGCTCTGCGTCCCGTTGTCAGCGCAAGGTCCAAGCCCTGCGAATGTGACGCGGAACGTCACGGGATGCATTCCCACGCAGAGCGTGGGAACGATCATCACCTCAAACCACCGCAGCCCGCCGCTGAACGAACCGATCCACATACTCATCCGCCGGCGAATGCAGGATCTCTCGCGGCGTACCCACCTGAATCAGGCGCCCGTCCTTGAGAATCGCAATCCGGTTACCAATCCGCACCGCCTCATCAAGGTCGTGGGTGATGAAGACGATGGTCTTGTGCAGGGTCTTCTGCAGTTCCAGCAACTGGTCCTGCATCTCTGCGCGAATCAGCGGGTCGAGCGCACTGAAGGCTTCGTCCATCAGGATGATGTCGGTGTCCGCCGCCAGTGCGCGAGCCAGGCCCACACGCTGGCGCATGCCGCCGGAAAGCTGATGCGGGTATTTGTTTTCGTAGCCTTTCAGGCCTACGGTGTTGATCCAGTGCAAGGCTCGCTCGGCGCACATTTGCTTGGTCTCGCCACGCACTTTCAGGCCGTAGGCGACGTTATCCACCACGGTCTTGTGCGGCAGCAGGCCAAAGCTCTGGAACACCATGCTGATCTTGTGCCGACGAAATTCGCGCAGGGCTTCCATGTCGTATTGCAGGATGTCCACGCCATCCACCAGGATCGCGCCGCTGGTCGGGTCGATCAGGCGATTGAAGTGGCGCACCAGAGTGGACTTGCCGGAGCCCGACAGGCCCATGATCACGAAGATCTCGCCAGTAGCGATGCTCAGGGACAAGTCGTTCACGCCGACCACGCAGCCGGTTTCGGCCAGCACCTGATCCTTGGTTTTGCCCTGGCCAATCATGGCCAGCGCTTCCTTGGAACGGTTGCCGAAAATCTTGAAGACGTTTTTGACTTCGATTTTGCTGACGGCTTCGTTGTTCATTTGCTCACCTCATGCCGTGGCCGACCGTACGCTTGAGTAATGCGGTCGATAACCACCGCCAGAATCACGATCGCCAGACCGGCCTCAAGACCACGTCCGACGTTGAGGGTCTGAATCCCCACCAACACGTCTTCACCCAAGCCACGGGCACCGATCATCGAGGCAATCACGACCATCGACAGGGCCATCATGGTCGTCTGGTTGATCCCGGCCATGATGCTCGGCAGGGCCAGCGGAAGTTGCACGCCAAACAGTTGCTGCCAGCGGTTGGCACCGAAGGCATTGATCGCTTCCATCACTTCACCGTCGACTTGGCGAATACCCAGATCGGTCAAGCGGATCAGTGGTGGCGCGGCGTAGATCACGGTGGCGAAAATCGCCGGAACCTTGCCCAGACCGAACAGCATCAGCACCGGGATCAGGTACACGAAACTCGGCATGGTCTGCATGATGTCCAGCAACGGCATCAGCACCGAACGCAGACGATTGCTGCGCGCCGAGAGAATGCCCAGAGGGATGCCGATCAGCACCGAAATGACCGTCGCGACCATCATCAGCGCCAGCGTCTGCATCAGCTTGTCCCAGAGGCCAACCGCGCCTACCAGGAACAGCAAACCGACGATCACGGCGGTGGTCACGACTTTGCGGGTCGCGTGCCAGGCAACGCCCGCCACGATCGCCAGCATCAGCCACCAGGGCGCCGCACGCAGCAGGCCTTCAAGATTGACGATGGCCCACAACAGGGTGTCGGAGATGCTGCGGAACACGTCGCCGTAGTTGGTGACCAGCGAATCGACCCAACTGTTGACCCAGTCGGCGATGGAAAAGGTAAAGCTTTCGGGAAACATAAGAGACTCTCAATCAAGGGGTTGCGATCAAGCATCCGACTGCCGCTCAGGGCAGTCGGAGAGGCTCAACCTACAAGGCCGCGTCGATCTTTTTGGCTGCGTCTTCGCTCACCCATGCATGCCAGACTTCAGGATGTTCCTTGAGGAAGATTTTCGCCAGTTTTGGTGACTCGATCCGCTCTTTGGCCATACGCCCGAGATTCTGGTTGAGCAGGTCGATTGGCAGGTTGACCTTTTCCAGCACAGCCACCAGTTCCGGGGCTTGCTCGTGGAAGGTCTTGGACAGGCCGACCTTGATGGTCACGCGCTTGTCCACGCCTGGCTTCTCTTCGAGTTTAACCAGGTCCACCTGGCCCATCAGCGGGGTTGGCGACCAGTAGTAGAACAGGATCGGCTCGCCACGTTTGTAGCTCGACAGCACGGCGGCATCCAGCGCCGGGCCGGTGCCTGGGCGGAAGTTGGTGTAGGTGCTTTCCAGGCCGTAGCTTTTGAGCATTTCGCTGTTGTCCAGTTCACAGGTCCAGCCGGCCGGGCAGTTGTAGAAACGGCCCTTGGATGGCTCTTCCTGATCCTTGAACACGGCGGCGTACTTGGCCAGGTCGGCGATGTTTTTCAGGTCCGGCGCCTTGGGTTCCAGCTTGCGCTTGGCGTCGCCTTCGATCACGTAGCGCGGCACGTACCAGCCTTCGATCGCGCCAACGACCGGAGCGCCGACACCGACCACCTTGCCGGCCTTCTCGGCCTTGTTCCAGACCTCGCTGCGTCCGACCCACTCTTCGGCGAACACTTGAATGTCGTTGCTGCTCAGGGCGTTTTCCATGGTGATGGAGTTGCCTGGCAGGCTGTCGACCTTGCAGTCGTAACCTTTCTCCAGCACGACCTGCATCACGTCGGTCAACAGCATGCCGCTTTCCCAGTTCAGGCCGGCGAATTTCACCGGTTTGCCCGACTCGCACCAACCGGCTGCCTGAGTAGCGCCGGCACTGGCCAGCAGGCCCATGGAAAGCAATGTGGTCAGCAGGGTCTTGTTCGATTTCATTGTGTGACGCTCCTAATCATGAATTGGCTTACGGCAGTCAAGAGGCATCCAGCCCTGTCCACGTCCAATCAGGCCTGCGCCGCAGCGCGACCGGCCCCGCTTTTTTTAGGTTGTACAACGCCGTCCTGCTCGACCGGCAGAATCAGTTGATCGGGTACGGCGCCATGCCATTTTTTTGCGCACACGTAATACAGGGCTGCGGGAAGCACCAGACCGATGATCCAGGAAATATCCACACCACCCAGGGCGTCTACCAGCGGACCGGTATAGAACTTGGTGGAGATGAACGGCAGTTGCACCAGTACACCGAAGACATAGACGCTGATACCGAGGGGGTTCCAACGGCCGTAGCGACCGTTCGGATCGGCCAACGCCGGCACGTCATAGCGCTCGCGGGTGATGCAGTAGTAGTCCACCAGGTTGATCGCGCTCCATGGCGTAAAGAACGCCAGCAAGAACAGGATGAACGACTTGAACGCACCGAGGAACGAGTGCTGACCGAGCAGCGCGATCAGGGTCGCAGTACCGACGATGACCAGCACGAAAACCAGACGCTGCAAGCGCGTGACCTGCAGGTGACCACGGAAACCGCTGATGATGGTCGCGATGCACATGAAGCTGCCGTAGGAATTCAGCGTGGAGATGGTGACCTTGCCGAACGCGATGCTGAAGTACAGCAGCGCAGCGGTGGCACCGGTACCGCCCAAACCAACGATGTAGGCTACTTCGTGGCCGGCGAATTGCCCATTGGCCGTGGCGGCGGCAAACACGCCGAGGATCATCGCCACCTGTGCGCCAATGACCGAACCCGCGCCAGCGGCGAAAAACGTTTTCACCGAGGAAATCTTACTTGGCAGGTAGCGTGAATAGTCAGCCACGTAAGGGCCGAAGGCGATCTGCCAGGACGCCGCGAGCGACACCGAGAGCAGGAAACTGCTCCAGCTGAAGTGGCGGATTTGCAGCAGTGCGCCAATGTCAGTCTGGCTCATCAGGCGACTGAACAGGTAAACAAAGGCAATCACACCAATAACGCTGGCGACACGGCCAATGAAATGGATCACCCGATAACCGAGCACCGTGACCAGCACGATGACACTGGCGAAGATGAGAATACCGACGCTGTCGCTGACGCCAAGCAACTGGCCCAGCGCCTGACCGGAAAGCACAGTTCCCGTTGCGGTGAAGCCGAGGTACATCAAACAGACCAGCACGATCGGGATGGCCGCGCCATAAACCCCGAACTGTACCCGGCTGGAGATCATCTGCGGCAGGCCAAGCTTGGGCCCTTGCGCGGCATGCAGCGCCATGACACCGCCGCCGAGCAATTGACCGATCAGCAAACCGATCAACGACCAGAACACATCGCCACCGAGTACCACCGCCAATGCACCGGTGACAATCGCAGTGATTTGCAGGTTGGCACCCAACCACAGGGTGAATTGGCTCAACAGACGACCGTGTCTCTCCGCTTCCGGGATGTAGTCGATCGAACGTTTCTCGATCAACGGTTTACTGCCTGCACGATCGTTGTTAACAGCCATGATTCAACCTCTGTGGATTGTTATTAAGGTTTACTCGACCTCTGTAGCAGCTGCCGCAGGCTGCGTCGGGTTGCGAAGCGACCCCGGCATTCCAAAGTGGAACGAAGGTCCTTCGGCCCTTAACGCAGGCTCCGCCAGCTGCTACATGGCTTACTTACCGGTAATCATCGGCAGGTTCAGCCCCTGTTCCTTGGCGCAGTCGATAGCGATCTGGTAGCCCGCATCGGCGTGACGCATGACACCGGTGGCCGGATCGTTGTGCAGTACGCGAGCGATACGCTCGGCCGCTTCGTCAGTACCGTCGCAGACAATCACCATGCCCGAGTGCTGGGAGAAGCCCATGCCGACGCCGCCGCCGTGGTGCAGGGAAACCCAGGTCGCGCCGCTCGCGGTGTTGAGCAGCGCGTTGAGCAGTGGCCAGTCGGACACGGCATCGGAACCGTCCTGCATGGATTCGGTTTCGCGGTTTGGGCTGGCGACAGAACCGGAGTCCAGGTGGTCGCGACCGATCACGATTGGCGCGGACAATTCACCGCTGCGCACCATTTCGTTGAACGCCAGACCGAGCTTGGCGCGCAGGCCCAGGCCAACCCAGCAGATACGTGCCGGCAGACCCTGGAAGCTGATGCGCTCGCGTGCCATGTCCAGCCAGTTGTGCAGATGGGCGTCGTCCGGGATCAGTTCTTTTACTTTGGCGTCGGTTTTGTAGATGTCCTGTGGATCGCCCGACAGTGCAGCCCAACGGAATGGACCGATGCCGCGGCAGAACAGCGGACGGATGTAAGCCGGTACGAAGCCTGGGAAGTCGAATGCGTTTTCCACGCCTTCTTCTTGCGCCATCTGACGGATGTTGTTGCCGTAGTCGAAGGTCGGAATACCCATTTTCTGGAAGTCGAGCATCGCTTTAACGTGCACGGCCATCGATTGCTTGGCGGCTTTCACGACAGCGGCAGGTTCGGTCTTGGCGCGAGCGCGGTATTCGTCCCAGGTCCAGCCGGCTGGCAGGTAACCGTTGAGCGGGTCGTGGGCGCTGGTCTGGTCGGTGACCATGTCCGGGCGCACGCCGCGCTTGACCAGTTCTGGAAGGATTTCAGCCGCGTTGCCGAGCAGGGCGATGGAAATCGCTTTTCCTTCCTTGGTGTATTTGGCGATGCGGGCCAGCGCGTCGTCGAGGTCGGAGGCTTGCTCATCGACATAACGGCTGTTCAAACGGAAATCGATACTGACCTGCTGGCATTCGATGTTCAGCGAGCAAGCGCCGGCCAGGGTGGCGGCCAGTGGTTGAGCGCCGCCCATGCCACCGAGGCCTGCGGTCAGGACCCAACGACCTTTCAGGTCATCGTTGTAGTGTTGGCGACCGGCTTCGACGAAGGTTTCGTAGGTGCCTTGAACGATGCCCTGGCTGCCGATGTAGATCCAGCTGCCAGCGGTCATCTGGCCGTACATGGCCAGGCCTTTGGCGTCGAGTTCGTTGAAGTGTTCCCAGCTCGCCCAGTGTGGCACCAGGTTGGAGTTGGCAATCAGTACGCGCGGGGCGTTGCTGTGGGTCTTGAACACGCCGACCGGCTTGCCGGATTGCACCAGCAGGGTCTCGTCGTCATTCAGGTTGGTCAGGCTTTCGACGATCTTGTCGTAGCATTCCCAGTTACGCGCCGCACGACCGATACCACCGTAAACCACCAGTTCTTTAGGGTTCTCGGCGACTTCCGGGTCGAGGTTGTTCATCAGCATGCGCAGCGGCGCTTCGGTCAGCCAGCTCTTGGCGGTCAGCTTGTTACCGCGGGCAGCGCGGATTTCGACATTGCGGTATTTAGTAGGTTTCTGGGTATTGTCAGTCACGAAAAAGACTCCTCAGCGATCAATCCAAACCAACCCTGGCGGTGGGCAGCCAGCTTGTGCGCATCGTTGCGCCACAAGCGAATCAGTTGACGCTGCGAGGAGTCTCGATTGACTCATACGCATACGTCTTTACTTGTACATACAAGCATATGCAATCAAGCGGCCAACTTGTTGGATGGCTGTTCAAGAAAAGTTTTGAAAGGGCTGGAAAGCGCATGGATCAAGGGTTTTGGCAAAGATGAAATTTTTCGGGGGGATTTTGCGAGAGGGGTTACAGCTGTTACTTGAGCGGGGGTTTGCGCCACGCTGGGGCGTTCGGTAACAAGTTGGTGCGCATTTGGGAACGGATTTGCTCGGTGAAAAAGCTTCGCGGGCAAGCCTCGCTCCTACAGGTTTTGCGTCGATCACCAATAGTTGGATCGACATCAATCCTGTAGGAGCGAGGCTTGCCCGCGAAAGGGATTTTGAATCAGCGTGTGATCAGCTCAATCACACAGCACGAGCCGTTAATGGAGACTTCCAAAAGCCCGGTATTACCGTCAAGTTGCAGGCAATCATGGCGGCCCAGTTGCGAGGCACTGTTACCGACCTGCACTTCAAGCTCGTCGGTGATACTGAACACGAGCACAGTGCCCGCCGAGCTGAAAAAACGCTGCTCGCCGTCCAGCCACTGCAACCGCGCGCGGTAACGCTGCGGCGCATAGATCAGGTTGAAATCGCGAATCGGCCCACCGAGTAATGTGCAGGTAACGTGGCTCTCGCCGCTGAAGGCGAACGGATCAAGCGATAACAGCGCCCGCGTCACCTGACCGTCGACCGACAAGGTCATGCCGTCGCCTTGCAACACCGTGATGATCCGCTCATAACCGGCGAACGTGGAAAACCCGCCCGATTCGCCGATATCGGCAATCGACAGACGCCAGCCGAAACCGTCAAGGCCAGTGCCTGCATCACGGGTGATCTCTTCAGTGCTGCCGCCGCCGTTTTTCCACGGCATGCGCGGGTAATCTTTTGCGCGTAGAACCTTTACTTGACTCATTTATGGCTCTCTATTTATGAAACCGTCCTTCCAGACGATGACGGGAACCGGGGTGGATCAAACGGGCGGCGGTCACCGGCTGACGGCCGGACCAGGTGCGGCGACGAATCAGCAGGCACGGCTCGCCCTTTTCAATCTGCAGCAACTTGCATTCGCTGGCCTCGGCCAGGATCGCCTCGACCACATGCTCGCCTTCGGTCAGCGGCGCGACCTGGTTCAGATAGGCGTATGGCGTTTGCAGGGTGAAGTCCTGCTTGAGGTAGTCCGGCGCCACCAGTGCGTTGACGAAACGGTCTTCGATTTGCACCGGGATATCGTTTTCGAAATGCACGATCAGCGAGTGGAAAACCTTCTGGCCTTCGCGCATGTCCAGCGCCAAGGCGCGCTCGGAACCGGCGGCCTCTTCTTCGAGGGTGATGACCTTGCAGGTATGACGATGGCCACGGGAGGCGATTTCGTCGGCGATGTTGTGCACTTCAAACAGCGCGGACTGACTTTTCGGCTCGGCGACAAAAGTCCCGACACCTTGCATGCGCACCAACAGACCGTCGGCGGTCATCTCGCGCAGGGCGCGGTTGATGGTCATGCGGCTGAAACCCAGTTGGTTGACCAGCTCGCTTTCCGACGGAACGCGGTAGTGCGGCGGCCAGTTTCCACTGTCGATTTGCTGGGTGATCATCTGTTTGACGCGGGCGTACAAGGGCGCCGGACTGTCGCCCATGTGTGCGGCCAACGGAGAGACTGCAGGCGGAGTCGGCACGGTTAATCCTTGTTCGTTGAAGAGAAGTTGCTAGCTTGCCGGAGTTTACCGAGCAGGCAAACGTCTGTATATGTATATACAAATAACACACGATGGGGTGCTGAACCATGTCCGCCTTCTTTGCCGAACGCGCGCTGCTGCCTAGTGGATGGGCCAACAATGTACGTCTTGAGGTCAGCGCCGGTGGCGTGTTGACCCATATCCAGGCCGATTCCCACGCAGATGGCGCCGAACGGCTTAGCGGTCCGCTGCTGCCTGGGATGCCGAATTTACACTCCCACGCCTTCCAGCGGGCCATGGCCGGGCTGGCGGAAGTGGCAGGTAATCCGAACGACAGTTTCTGGACCTGGCGCGATTTGATGTATCGCCTCGTCGGAAAAATCAGCCCGGAGCAGCTCGGCGTCATCGCTCGTCAGCTGTACATCGAAATGCTCAAGGCCGGTTACACCTCGGTCGCAGAATTTCACTACGTACACCACGACACCAACGGTCAGCCGTACGCCGACCCGGCCGAACTGGCGCTGCGCATCTGCCAGGCCGCCAGTTCAGCCGGCATCGGCCTGACCCTGCTGCCGGTGCTCTACAGCCATTCCGGCTTCGGTGGCCAAACGCCGAACGACGGCCAGCGCCGCTTTATCAACAGCACCGAAAACTACCTCAAGCTTCAGTCGCGCTTGCAGCCGATCCTGGCGCAGAAACCGGCGCAGTCGCTGGGTTTGTGTTTCCACTCGTTGCGTGCGGTAACACCGCAGCAAATCAGCGAAGTGCTGGCCGCCAGCGACAAGCAGTGCCCGGTGCACATTCACATCGCCGAGCAACAGAAGGAAGTCGATGACTGCCTGAGCTGGAGCGGTCGCCGTCCGCTGCAATGGCTGTACGAAAACACCGAGGTCGATCAACGCTGGTGCCTGGTTCACGCGACCCACGCCAACCCGGAAGAAGTCACGCTGATGGCCAAGAGTCGCGCCATCGCCGGTTTGTGCCTGACGACCGAAGCCAACCTCGGCGACGGTATCTTCCCGGCGGTGGATTTCCTCGCTCAGGGCGGGCGCATGGGCATCGGTTCCGACAGCCATGTGTCATTGAGCGTGGTGGAAGAATTGCGCTGGTTGGAATATGGCCAGCGCCTGCGCGACCAACGTCGTAATCGTTTGTATGGCGCGGATCAGCCGATGGTTGGCCGCACGCTGTACGACGCAGCGCTGGATGGCGGGGCTCAGGCGTTGGGTCAGCCGATTGGCGCGCTGGAAGTTGGCAAACGTGCGGATTGGCTGGTGCTGGATGGCAACGATCCGTACCTGGCGACAGCCAGTGGCGACGGGATTCTGAATCGTTGGTTGTTTGCCGGTGGCGACCGCCAGGTGCGGGATGTGCTGGTCAACGGCCAGTGGGTTGTGCGTGATGGGCATCATGCCGGGGAAGAAGAAAGCAACCGCGCCTTCACCCAGGTCTTGCGCGATCTCCTGGGCTAATCCCTCATTGATCGTTCCCACTTCGCGCGGGAACGATCAGTAGCGGAGTAATCAGTTCGAAGTCTTGGCCATCTGCGTATCGGTCGCGCGCCAAATCAGTCGCGTGGTGTCGTAGCCCTGCTGACGTGCCTTGCTCAGCAATTCCTCACGCACAACGCCATTGACCGTCGGGGTCCGTGACAGCAGCCACAGATACTTGCGGCTCGGATCGCCAACAATGGCGGTCTTGTAGTCATCGCTGACGTACAACACCCAGTACTCGCCCTTCGCAACACCCGGTATCAGCCGCGAAAACCAGTTGTCGAACTCGACCCACAATTTGTCGGTCTTGCCCGGCACCTGTGGCCAAGCCGTGCCTTTGGCCTCTTCCCATTGCCAGTCCGCCGTCAGACAGCGGTTCAGTACCAACACGTCGCCGTCAGGCTTGAGCGTGTAATGGGCTTCGGATTGCGCGCAATTGCGCTGGAAATACATCGGCAGACGGGCCAACTCGTACCAGGTCCCTTGGTACTTCTTAAGATTGACGCTGTTGACAGTTTTCGGTGCCAACGAATCTACGCCGGAAGTGGCGCAGCCGGCCAAAACCAGGCCGGCTAAAAGGACTATCAGTAACCGTTTCATTGTTTTTCTCCCGTGGGCGCTTAGCCCCGGATTACTTCAGGCCTTGGCCGGAAAACATCAGCACTTGGTCACCGGCGTACTGCACGCTGATAAAACTGTTCTTGTCACCCCAGGTACAACTGGACATGCCGAGCGCGCCCGAGCAGTCGGTGGGTTTGCCCAGCAAGGTTTCTACCTCGGCCTTGGGCATGCCTGACGACAGCTTCGAGTAGTTTTCCTGATTGACCTTGCTGCACGCGGCCAACAACACGCAGAACGAAAGCAGGGCGATAGAACGCAGCGACATTGTGTAGCTCCTGGGGCGAAGGGGAATGGCATGACTGCCAAGCTGAAGCTTAGAAGAGAAAACCCCTGTCTGGTTCCGTGGCTGGCCGGCTATTTGTGGGCCGCTCGTCTGTCTTTCGTGAAATATCAGGAACTTTCGTTGGCTGTTGAGTGTTTCGTCGGTTTTCGCAAAAGCCGCCTAATCTTTGCCGCCGCTCAGTCGACATATAAGCAGCGCAAGCCCACGACTGTGGCAAATTGACGCCCCTTTGTTGACCAGCCTCTTCGCGGTAGTTCATTTAATGACCAAAAACATGAAGTTCAGCCACAAGATCCTGTTGGCTGCTGCCCTCGTGGTGGCCGTTGCGTTCGCTTGCTTCATCCTCTTCAACGACTACCGCCAACGGCAAACCTTGCGCAGCAGTACCGAATCCTCGATGCAGGAGCTCGGCAGCCTGACCACCAGCAACATCCAGACCTGGCTGGAAAGCCGCATTCAGTTGCTGCAATCGCTGTCCCAGCAGATCTCGGTGGACGGCAGCGCTCAGGCCAACCTCAAGCGCGCCATCGACCTGCCGGCCTACACCAGTAATTTTCAGCTGAGCTACTTTGGTGGCTCCGACGGCGTGATGTTTTCGGTCCCGGCGGGCAATCGTGCGGCGGATTACGATCCCCGCGCCCGTGGCTGGTACAAGGCGGCCAACAGCGCGCAACAGACCATCGTCACCGAACCGTACATCGCCGCGTCGTCGGGCAAACTGGTGATCACCGTCGCCACGCCGGTGAAACATCAGAATCAAATGATCGGCGTCGCCGGCGCAGACATTGACCTGTCCAGCGTCAGCGCGATCATCAACTCGCTGAACTTCGGCGGCCACGGCCATGCCTTTATCGTCAGTGCCGACGGCAAAATCCTGATCCACCCGGACAGTAAACTGGTACTCAAGAGCCTGACCGACGCCTACCCGAACGGCGCCCCGAACGTCAGCCCGGGCATGAAGGAAGTCGAACTCGACGGCAAGACTCAATTCATCTCCTTTACACACGTCAACGGTGTGCCCTCGGCAGACTGGTACGTGGCGCTGGTGCTGGATCAGGACACCGCGTTCTCGATGCTCAGCGAATTCCGTACTTCGGCGATTATCGCCATGGTCATTGCCGTGGTGATCATCATCGCGCTGTTGGGCATGCTGATCAGCTTCTTGATGCAGCCGTTGCTGACCATGGGCCGCGCCATGCATGACATCGCCGAAGGTGAAGGCGACCTGACCAAACGACTGACCATCCACGGCCAGGACGAATTCGGCGCGCTGGGCACCTCGTTCAACCGTTTCGTGGAGCGTATTCACACCTCGATCCGCGAGGTGTCCTCGGCCACTGGCCTGGTCAATGAAGTCGCGCTGCGTGTAGTTGCCGCGTCGAACTCGTCGATGTTCAACTCCGACCAGCAAGCCTCGCGTACCAGCAGCGTGGCCGCAGCCATCAACGAGCTCGGCGCCGCCGCCCAGGAAATCGCCCAGAACGCCGCCCTCGCCTCTCAGCATTCGAGCGATGCTCGCGCATTGGCCGAAGACGGTCAGCAAGTCGTCGATAAAACCATCGCGGCGATGCAGCAGCTCTCGGCGAAGATCAGCGATTCGTGCGGCAACATCGAAACGCTCAACAGCAACACCGTGAACATCGGGCAGATTCTGGAAGTGATCACCAGCATCTCCCAGCAGACCAATTTGCTGGCCCTCAACGCAGCCATCGAAGCGGCTCGTGCCGGTGAAGCCGGTCGTGGTTTTGCCGTAGTGGCCGACGAAGTGCGTAACCTCGCACACCGTACCCAGGATTCGGCGCAGCAAGTGCAGAAGATGATCGAGGAGCTGCAAGTCGGCGCCCGGGAAGCCGTGAGCACCATGACCGACAGCCAGCGCCAGAGCGAAAGCAGCGTCGGCATCGCCAACCAGGCGGGCGAACGTCTGGGCAGCGTGACTCAGCGGATCGGTGAGATCGACGGGATGAACCAGTCGGTGGCCACAGCAACGGAAGAGCAGACGGCGGTGGTGGAGTCGATCAACGTCGACATCACCGAGATCAACACGCTGAATCAGGAAGGTGTGGAGAACTTGCAGTCGACCTTGCGCGCGTGTGCCGATCTTGAGCGGCAGGCGGCGCGGCTGAAGCAGTTGGTGGGTAGCTTCAGGATCTAACGCGTTATTGAGGGCCTCATCGCGAGCTTGCTCGTGATGACGGCCTAAGCCGCAACGAAGAGTTAGAACCGAGACCCAGGCCCGCTCAGAAACTCAATTTCCTCAGCCGTAGATTCCCTTCCCAACACCGCATTCCTATGCGGAAACCGCCCAAACCGCGCAATCACCTTTTGATGCCGCTCGGCATAATCCAGGTTATCGGCAAACACCGCTCGGTCAGCTACTGGCTGCTCGGCAACCAGCGCGATAAACCGCGAGACGGCTTCATTCTGCACCGCCAGATTCTCGCAATGCTCAAACACCAGATAGATAAATACCCGCTGTAGGGGTCGCAACTGCCGATCGAAATCCGCAGCGATGCCTTGCGCCACCAGCGCCTGAGCCCTGAGATCGCCTGCAAAAGATTTTGGAGTGTCGCGAAAGATCATTCGCGGGAGTTGATCGAGCAGTAGCACCAGAGCCAGCCAACCTTCGGGGCGTTGCGCCCAGTCGGTCAATTCGCCGGCCAGTGCCTGCTCGACCCAGTCCCCGAAACGCGTCTGCGCTTCGAGGTCCTGGCTGTCGCGCTTGCCGAACCATAACTTGCCCTTGTCAGCCGCTACTTCGTTGGGTGATTCGGAGTTTCCAAACCACCATTCGAGCAACGGCTGCCAGGGCGCGGTCATGTTTATTCCTTGTGGTAAGCCGTGACGCGTGCGACTTCTTCTTTCGAGCCGAGGAACACCGCTACGCGCTGGTGCAGGCCTTCAGGCTGAATGTCGAGAATGCGCTGGTGACCATCGGTGGACGCGCCGCCCGCTTGCTCAACCAGGAACGACATCGGGTTGGCTTCATACATCAAACGCAGCTTGCCCGGTTTCGACGGTTCGCGGCTGTCGCGTGGGTACATGAACAGACCGCCACGGGTCAGGATGCGGTGCACGTCGGCAACCATCGCGGCAACCCAGCGCATGTTGTAGTTCTTTTTCAGCGGGCCTTCGTCGCCCGCCAGCAATTCGCCGACGTAGCGTTGTACCGGCGCTTCCCAGTGACGCTGGTTGGACGCGTTGATCGCGAATTCCTGAGTGGACTCCGGGATCGTGATGTCTTCGTGAGTCAACACGAAGCTGCCCATTTCACGGTCCAGGGTAAAGCCTTTCACGCCATCGCCCAGGGTCAGCACCAGCATGGTCTGCGGGCCGTAGATGGCATAACCGGCGGCTACCTGCTCGGTGCCTGGCTGCAGGAAGGCCTTTTCGTTCAGGGCTTCGTTCTGGCTCAGGTATTCGTTCGGGCAACGCAGCACCGAGAAGATAGTACCGACCGGTGCGTTGATATCAATGTTCGACGAGCCGTCCAGTGGGTCGAATACCAGCAAGTACGCGCCTTTCGGGTATTTGCCTGGGATCTGGTAGGCATTGTCCATTTCTTCGGACGCCATGCCCGCCAGGTGACCGCCCCATTCGTTGGCTTCGAGCAGGATCTCGTTGGAGATCACGTCGAGTTTCTTCTGCACTTCGCCTTGGACGTTTTCGGTGCCCATGCTGCCCAGAACACCACCGAGGGCGCCTTTGGACACGGCGTGGCTGATTTCCTTGCAGGCGCGCGCCACCACTTCGATCAGGAAACGCAGATCGGCAGGCGTGTTGTTGCTACGGGTCTGCTCAATCAAATAGCGACTCAGGGTAACGCGGGACATGGAAGGCTCCGGTGGAATGGGGGGGCTAAAAACCCGCGCAGTTTAACGCGAGTCGGGGCGCATTTCCTCCTATCAGACGTGTTACACCCAATAGAGTTCATGCACCCGGTTGAGCGTAGTTCGAAACCGCCCGGATGTGCACCGGGCGTTGCTGCCAGTTTCAAGGCTTGACCGGCGGCTTGCGCAACAGACTGAATGCCATCCCGGCCAGAAACAAAACGCTGAGCAGCAACACCGCCCACAACCCGAACTTCTTCCAATGGGTGTCAGTCGCAGCAGCCGTTGTCACTGTCGACGCCGGCGTGACCACCGCCCCGCCCTCCACCGTAGCCTTGCCCAACGTCGCCAACTTTGCAGCGCTGTAATCCGGAATCAACGTCGACAGCGGCAGGCTCGCCGCCTTCACCGTGGCACTTCCGAGTGCGAGCGTATAAGGCCCCGCCCCGCGCGCCAGAAACACCAATTGAGTGGAGCGCACGGCGAACCGCACAGTCGGAGCCTCGGCCCCCAGACCGCCACCGCGCTCGTCCACCGTCAGCTTCAACTGCTGCACGGTTTGCCCTGACAGCTGCAATTCGTTCTGCACCACGTCCTGGCCATTCTGGGTCAGGCGATAGAGCAAACCGCTGCTCAGCGGCTGCCACGGCAGGCTGCTTTCCCGACGACCGGACAAGGTCACTGGCGCCAAACTGTTGGGCTGACTCAACTCGACCTGCAAGCGCTCGACATTCAGCCCCATGGGTAATTGCCAGGTGTATTCACCCGCCTTCACGCTGCTGCCGGCCAGCGGTTGTGACCAGACCAGCGGTAGCGGCAGGCTGCGGGTCTTGGCGCTTTGCAGTTGCGCCGAGGTCAACGTCGGGGCCGATTGCGGCGTGTTCCACAGCAAGCGCAGATAACGGGCCGATTGACCCGGCAGAGCGACTTCATGCTGCTCGACCCGTTCATCGGCAAACGTCAGGCGTGCCACCTGACCTTCGCCCCACGACTGCCAATGTTGCAAGTCGTCGCTGGCTTCGATGGAGAAACGCTGGAAGCCGTCGCGTTCGCTGGTCCAGTCGAGGATCAACTGCTGCAACGGTGCTTTAATGCTGCTGGCGTCGAGCAACCAGCCGCGCAGCATTTCTTCGCCCGCCTCCAACTGACTGGACGGCTGCACTTCGACCAGCGTGCCGTTGGCATTCGATTGCACCCGCACGCTCGGTGCGTGCTCGGTGGAATCCGCCGAGTTGTACAGCGGGAACCATTTCACGTCGGTCAGGGTGCGGTTTTCGCTGGTTTGCGCTGGCGCGCGGGCCAAGGAATAAGCCTGAGCCTCACCGGCGGCATTGAACACGCGCACATCGCTGAGATCGGTTTGCCGCGCATTCAATTGCACACTCAAGGGCAATTCGAGGCGATACCACGGGCCTTCGCCGCTCACGGACAACGGCACTTGGGTGGCGAAGTCCGCCGGTTTTTCCTGAGCACTGGCCGACAGCGCCACACCCAGCGCAACAGCGCCCAACCAACCCAAGTTCAGCTTCTGACTCAAGACGACACTCCTTCGGTTTGCGGGGCCGGTTTTTCAGCCTCCGGCACAGACTCGGCGCGCTTGGGCGGCAACGGGGCGAAATAGCCCACGACCAACAGCAACACGCCAACGCCGATAAACGAGACGATCCGGGCGAGTCCGCCGCGGTTACTCAACTCGACAAAGAACAGTTTGGCCACCACCACACCGATCAGCCCCGCACCGATCAGCCAGACTTCGCGGCGATCACGCAGATGACCGCCGATCATCAGACTCAAGGCCATCAAGGTCCAGACGATAGACAGACCGGCCTGCACCCGCATGGATTCGAGCAACGCCTCCAGTTCGAACGGCACACCGCCCCAATGGTGGGCTGTGCGCATCACCAGCGCAGTAAAGAACACAAACAGCGAGGCGCCAGCGATCAGTTGCGTGGCGTGATCAAAGTAGTCCTTGCGAATCGCCAGTTGCGTCACGGCGCTGCGGGACCAGACATAAACCCCGAACAGCGCAAACAGCAAACCCAACTCCAGCGGGTTGATCAGTGGCACGTAAGGCAACGGCTCGGCGGTGCCGTCGCTGACGACGTTCGCCAGCCAGAACCAGCCGAGCATCAGCAACGCCAGAGGCGCGGCGGCATAGACACGGTATTCGCGCGGATAAGCCGATACCGGCCATGGCCAGCCACGGGGGGCCGCCATCAGCACCAAATACAGGCTCGGCAGAATCGCCCAACCCAACCAGCGCCAGGCGTTGTACTGCTCGGACAACAGCAACAGGCCGTAACGCAGCTCCAGGGCCAGCACGCCGATCAACAGCCAGCAACCGAGCACGTGGGCGGTACTGAGGGCGCGCGCCGGCAGCATCGGCGCCAGACGTCTTAGAGAGATGAAATGCACAACGAACACGGCCGCCCATACCAGCCAACCCACATTGGCCGCCGGGTGATAACGCGAGTGCCACGCAGCAAGCAACACCAACCCGGCAGCAGGAATCAGCAAGGTGCAGAGTAAGCCCAGCGCCGACCATTTCGAACGCAACGCCAACACCGTCCACAGCGCAACGCTCAGCGCCGCAACGGCCAGCAGCAACGTCGCTTGCAGATTCAGCGGTGCAAAGCGCAGCACTTCGCTGATCCACGCCAGCGCCCACCAGCCCGCTCCCCACACCAGCAGCACTTCGGACAAACGCTGCAAGCTCAGCACATCAAACGCCGAGGCATGGTTGCCGAGCTGCAAGCGCCACGCTCCGACCATCGCGGCCAAGCCCAACACCAGGGGCGTCCAGAAGCCGCTATGGGCCAGAGGTTTCAAACCTTCGCTGGCCAGCGGCCCGAGCAGGTCCGGACCGGCGAACAGGAACGCCGCGCCGCCAATCACCTGCAACAGCAGACCGAAGACAAAACTCACGCGCTGCTTCAGGTACAGACTCAGCCAAATGATGAATAGACCACTGGCCGCCCATACCGCACTCGCCGTTTGCCATGGCAGGACGAACAGCACCGCCAGATTGATCAACACCAGACCGGCCAGCAGCACCACCGACAAGCCGCGCAGCAATCGCACGTCACTTCGGACCATCTGATCGCGAGCCGCCAACAACATGCCGGCGATCAACGCCAGGCCGATCAAGGACGCGCTGAGCAAACCGCTCCAGCCAGCGCTGAACACGGCGGCAGACTCACCGCTGGAGCCTTGCAGCCGCAGCAGGAACAACGCACCGCCGAGCAATTGCACGGCGAACGCGGTGAACAGGAAGGTGCGCGATTGCAGACGCAAGCCGACAAACAACGTCGCCAACCCCGCCAGTGCCCAACTGATCGCGGTGCCGTGGGTCAGGAAGAACAATGGCGCCAGCAGATAGAGGAAGGTCAGACCGAGGCAGGCCAATACGGGCAGCCCTTTGCGTTCCCATTCCGACGCTTGTTCGGGCAAGGCTTTGCGCAATTGATAGAAGCTGAACAACAACGCCGCGCCGAGCATCAACGCGCCCAGTGGAGCGCCGTCGAGCAAGCTGCTGTCGCCGATCCGCAATTCGCTGACAAACGCCAGGGCCGAGCCCAATTGCAGCAGCAAGGCAAAGGCTCGGGCCAGCGGTCGTTGCTGACGCAGGCCAAGCCAGAAGATTCCGGCGCCTTCGACGGCCCATGCAGCAGCGGTCCAGCGCGCATCGAGCCCCAACGGAATGGCCAGGCTGGCGAAGATCACGCCCAGCGCCAGACAGGTTTCCGCCAGCAGCAACGCTCGTCCGCCCATCAGCAACCGTGCCAGGCCCATGTAAATCATGCCCAACGCCAACGCGCTGAAGGCAGCGGCAAACTCGAGATGCTGAACCAGAGCGAACTGCAAACCGAAGCCCACCAACGGAGGACCGAACAGCATCGTGCCGTCGACGTAATCACCCTTTTGCGTCGACCAGCGCAGCAGCGCCTCTCGGCTGTCATCCTCGGGTGCATCGCTCATTTCCAGCAGCTTGCGCCGAGCGAACAGCAGGCCGATGGCCAGGTACATCAGGAAAAACACAATCAGAAACGGCTCGGTGCTCCACAACAATTCCGGCGCGTAGGAACGCAGGCCCCAGGCGAAACCGATGCCGAAGGTGCCGACGAAGCCGATCAAGTTGAGCAGCCGCCAGGCCTTGAACCAGGCGATGGCGAGGATGCCGGCGTTGAGCAACGCAAAGTAGCTAAACAGCGCGACAGGGTTGCCGGCGCCGGTGGAGGTCAGGATCGGCGCCGCGAAACCGCCGAGTGCCGCAGCGGCGGCGAGACCCAGCGCGTCCTGGGTGATGGCAAGAATCGCCGAAAACACCGTCACCGCGACCAGCAGGCCCAACGCTGCAGTAGGATCGAGCAGCGGATGCAGGCGCATTGCGGCAAACACCGTCAGGTACAGCACCGCGATCCCGGTGCCTTGCAGCATCAACGCGTAATGGCTGTTGCGCAGTCGCAGCCACCAACCCAGGCCAAGCAAGCCCAACGCAGCCGCCGCGACACCGGCGTAACGCAACTCGATCGGCACCACCATGCCTTCGGTGGCGTAACGCAGCAGGAACGCCAGACCGAGAAACAACAGCACCACACCGACCCGCAGCACGGTGTTGCCGCCGAACAGCCAGTTGCGGGCGCCGCTGATGGCGCGCTCGATGACATTCGGACCGCGCGGGATGACGGGCTGTTGCGGCTCGCGGGCGACTGGCTCGGGTTTCCAGGGATCGTCGCGCAGTGGACGTCTGGTTTCAGCAGCGGCCGCGGTGATCGGTTCGAGTTCGGGAGGGAGTTCCCAGATCAGCCCCGGGGCCTCAACAGGGATTTCGTCGAGAATGAATTCAAGAGGTGCGCCGGCCTCGCTGGCAACGGGTTCACTGATTTGCGGCGCTTTGACGCCTGACACCTCCAGCAATGCCAAACGCTGCTCGACCGCACTCAGCGCCACCTGCACCTGTTCAAGCAGCCGGCGCTGCTCGACAGTTTGTGAATCCAGGCGGCCAATGCGAATGGCCTGGCCAATTCCCAACCCGAGCAGCCCGCCCAGCAGCGCATCGCTGAACGACTCGTCGAGTATCCAACCCAGCACCAGCCCAATCAGCATGAACATCCATTGCATTGTCGATATCCCTAAGCGCAGTGGCCAATCCGGCGAACTGACGCTCAGTATATCGATCAGGCCCAACAAACGTCGGGCCTTGCTCGCAATTATTGCTAAAAGTTACTCCAGCGCTTTCCAGATATCCGTGGCGTACTCACGAATCGTCCGGTCGGAGGAGAACCAGCCCATCCGGGAAGTGCTCAACACCGCTGAACGCCACCATTCGTTCGAATCGTGCCAATGGGCTTCAACCCGCATCTGCGCGTCCCAGTAAGAGTCGAAATCGGCGCAGACCAGGAAGCGATCATAGTCGATCAGCGAATCGATCAATCCTGCGTAACGGGACGGATCATCCGGCGAGAACACCCCGCCGCGTATCGCTTGCAGCACGTCATTCAAACGGTGTGACGCCGCAATATCCGGCGTCGCATTGAACTCATGGTTCTGCTTTCGCGCTTCAACCTGCTGAGCGCTGAGGCCGAAGATGAACATGTGTTCGACGCCGATGCGTTCGCACATTTCGACGTTGGCGCCATCGAGGGTACCGATGGTCAGCGCGCCGTTCAGGCCGAACTTCATATTGCTGGTGCCCGAGGCCTCGAAGCCTGCGGTGGAAATCTGCTCCGACAAATCCGCTGCCGGGATGATGCTTTCCGCCAGACTGACGTTGTAGTTGGGCAAGAACACCACTTTCAGCAACCCGCGCACGGTCGGGTCGTTGTTCACCACCCGGGCGATGTCGTTGGTCAATTTGATGATCAGCTTGGCCTGGTGATAACTGGCCGCGGCCTTGCCGGCGAAGATCTTCACCCGCGGCACCCAATCGATTTCCGGCTCGGCGCGAATGGCCTGATACAGCGCGACGGTGTGCAACAGGTTGAGCAACTGACGTTTATATTCGTGGATCCGTTTGACCTGTACGTCGAACATCGCTGCCGGGTTGACCGCGACCCCCAGGCGTTCGTGAATGATGTACGCCAGGGCTTTTTTGCTGTGCAGGCGCTGCTCGGCGAACGCCTTGCGGAACGCAGGCTTCTCGGCGAACGGTTCCAGCTCGAGCAAACGCTCTTCGGCGTTGTCCAGCAGATCCGGACCGAGGGCGTCGACCATCATCGAGGTCAGCTCCGGGTTGGCCTGGTAGAGCCAGCGGCGGAAGGTGATGCCGTTGGTCTTGTTGTTGATCCGGTCCGGGTAGAGTTTGTGCAGTTCGGAAAACACCGTTTTGCGCATCAGCTGCGTATGCAGGCCGGAGACGCCGTTGACGCTGTGGGAACCGAGGAACGCCAGGTTGCCCATGCGCACGCGGCGGCCGTTGTCTTCCTCGATCAGCGACACCGCGCGCAGCACTTCAAAGTCGTGAATACCTTTGGCGCGCAGCGAATCGATGTGCTGGGCATTGATCAAATAAATGATTTGCATGTGCCGCGGCAACATCCGCTCCATCAAACCGACCGGCCAGGTTTCCAGCGCTTCCGGCAGCAGCGTGTGGTTGGTATAGGAGAGCGTGTCGACGGTGACTTGCCACGCCGCATCCCACGCGACGTCGTAAACATCGACCAACTGACGCATCAGCTCGGCCACGGCAATCGAGGGATGGGTGTCGTTGAGCTGGATCGCTGCATGATCGCCCAGGGTCAGGACCGAGGTGTGCATGTTGCGATGACGGCGCAGCAAGTCCTGCAAGGATGCGGCGACAAAGAAATACTCCTGACGCAGGCGCAATTCCTGGCCCGCTTCGGTGCTGTCCGCCGGGTAGAGCACCCGAGAAATACTTTCGGCCCGGGCGACTTCTGCCACGGCGCCCAAGTGGTCACCGGCGTTGAAGCGTTCCAGGTGCAAATCTTCCATGGCCCGGGCGCGCCACAAGCGCAGCGTGTTGACGCTCGCCCCGCGCCAGCCGACGACCGGCGTGTCATAAGCAATCGCGCGAACGGTTTCCGCTGGCGTCCAGACTTGCCTGGACTTGCCGGTTTCGTCGGTGACCGTTTCGACACTGCCGCCGAAGCCGATCGGGTAAACGACCTCTGGCCGTTCGAACTCCCAAGGGTTGCCGAAATCCAGCCAGTGTTCGGTCTGCTCCTGCTGCCAGCCGTCGACGATGGCCTGGCGGAACAAGCCGTGTTCGTAACGAATGCCGTAACCGTGGCCGGCAATGCCAAGTGTCGACATGCTTTCCATGAAGCATGCGGCCAGACGACCGAGGCCGCCGTTGCCCAACGCTGCGTCGGGCTCCAGCAGACGGATGCGTTCAAGGTCGACGCCGAGCTCTGTCAGGGCCTCGCGGGCCACATCAAGCAGGCCGAGGTTGCTCAGGCTGTCGTAGAGCAGACGGCCGATAAGAAATTCGAGGGAGAGGTAGTAAACCCGCTTTTGACCTTTGCGGTAGATCTGCCGGGTGTGGTCCATCCAGTGCTCGACCATGTGATCGCGCGCCGCCAGGGCAATGGCTTCGAACCAGTCGTGGTCGAAGGCGTGATCCGGGTCTTTGCCCACCGCGTAGGTGAGTTTGGTCAAGACGGCGTCGCGAAATGCGGCCACCTCTGCTTCGCGAACAAGTGGTTCTTGAGTCATCGATAGGACCTCGAGCGAGCGTGGAGTTGTTGAGCCTAGACGGTCTGACAGGCCGTTGGAACTCTGGTTCGGCAGTTTTTCCCGTTAGTGTGAGATAGATCGACATTACCTTGTCGCGCACCGGAAAGAATGCAGGGGCCGTGCCGGGTTACAGGTGTTACTGGGCGGTATACGAAAAAATCTGGCGAAAGGCTGTTCAAAAATTCACCAGTCCCGGTATGATCGCGCGCCCTGATGCACGCTGGTAACAACCCATGATGAAGTCCAACCTGATCGCCGCTGCGGAGATCGACCGCCTCGACACCTGGGCCAAGTACTCAGCCCCGATGTGCGGTTCGTGCGTTTCCAGCTGCTGCACCCTGCCGGTCGAGGTCAAGATCAAGGATCTGATCCGTATCGGCATCGTCGATGAATTCGAGCGCGGCGAGCCACCAAAGAACATCGCCAAGCGTCTGCAGAAGGAAGGCATCGTCGAGCGTTACAACCAGAAGTCCGAGATCTTCACCCTTCAGCGCATGAGCAACAACGATTGCCTGTACCTGGATCGTAAGAGCCGTCTGTGCACTATTTATGAAAAGCGCCCGGATACTTGCCGCAACCATCCGAAAATCGGGCCTCGGCCGGGGTATTGCGCTTACAAGCCGAAAGAAGTGGCGCGTGAGACCAGCGAGAGCCGTCGGACCCTCGAGAAGTTTTAACGCCGCCTCGATCCCCCGTAGCAGCTGTCGAGCCCCAGCGAGGCTGCGTTCGGCTGCGGAGCAGTCGCAGACCGGAAAATACGACTTATAGGATGCACCGCAGCGTTTGATTTCACGACTGCTGCGCAGCCGAACGCAGCCTCGCAGGCTCGGCAGCTGCTACAGCCAGACAAAACAAAACGCCCCCGACCTTACGATCGGGGGCGTTTTTTTAGCTGCTAACTAAGTCGAAACTCAGTTACCGGCTTTCTTGGCAGCGCGGGTACGCTCGCTTTCGCCCAGGATCTTCTTGCGAAGACGGATGGACTTAGGAGTGACTTCGCACAATTCGTCTTCTTGAACGAATTCCAGCGCCTGCTCCAGGGTGAAGCGGATAGGCGGAACCAGAGCGATGGTCTCGTCTTTACCCGAAGCACGCATGTTGTCGAGCTTCTTGCCTTTGGTTGGGTTGACGCCCAGGTCGTTGTCGCGGCTGTTGATGCCGACGATTTGACCTTCGTACACGTCTTCACCGTGACCCAGGAACAATTTGCCGCGAGCTTGCAGGGTTTCCAGCGAGTAAGTCAGCGCCTTACCGGTAGCCACCGAAACCAGCACGCCGTTCTGACGGCCGGACATGTCGCCGGACTTCATCACGTCGTAACGGTCGAAGATCGAGGTCAGGATGCCTGCACCGGAGGTCAGGGTCAGGAACTCGTTACGGAAACCGATCAAACCACGTGCCGGGATGTTGTACTCAAGGCGCACACGGCCCTTGCCATCCGGAACCATGTTGGTCAGGTCGCCTTTACGGATACCGATCTGTTCCATGATCGCGCCCTGGGATACTTCCGGCAGGTCGATGGTCACGTTTTCGTACGGTTCGTGCTTGACGCCGTCAACCATGCGGATGATCACTTCCGGACGACCAACACCCATTTCGAAGCCTTCGCGACGCATGGTTTCGATCAGTACCGAGAGGTGCAGCTCACCACGGCCGGAGACTTTGAACTTGTCGGCGGTGTCGCCTTCTTCAACGCGCAGAGCAACGTTGAACAGCAGTTCCTTGTCCAGACGCTCCTTGATGTTACGGCTGGTGACGAACTTGCCTTCTTTACCGCAGAAAGGTGAGTCGTTTACCTGGAAGGTCATGGAAACGGTGGGTTCGTCAACGGTCAGCGGCTTCATCGCTTCAACATTCAGTGGGTCGCACAGAGTGTCGGAGATGAACAACTGGTCGAAGCCGCTGATGCAGACGATGTCGCCGGCAGCTGCTTCTTCAACGTCGATACGGTGCAGACCGTGGTGACCCATCAACTTCAGGATACGACCGTTACGCTTCTTGCCGTCAATGTCGATAGCCACAACTTGAGTGTTCGGCTTGACGCGACCACGAGCGATACGGCCAACGCCGATAACACCCAGGAAGCTGTTGTAGTCCAGAGCCGAGATTTGCATCTGGAACGGGCCGTCACGGTCAACCAGTGGAGCAGGGACGTGGTCAACAATGGCCTGGTACAGCGGGGTCATGTCTTCAGCCATGTCGGTGTGTTTCAGACCGGCAATACCGTTCAGGGCCGAAGCGTAAACAACCTGGAAGTCCAGTTGTTCTTCGGTAGCACCCAGGTTGTCGAACAGGTCGAAGATCTGATCCAGAACCCAGTCCGGACGCGCGCCTGGACGGTCAACCTTGTTGATGACCACGATTGGACGCAGGCCGGCTTCGAAAGCCTTCTTGGTCACGAAACGGGTTTGCGGCATAGGGCCGTCTTGAGCGTCAACCAGCAGCAGAACGGAGTCAACCATCGACATTACGCGTTCAACTTCGCCGCCGAAGTCGGCGTGGCCCGGGGTGTCCACGATGTTGATGTGGTAGCCGTTCCAGTTGATGGCGGTGTTTTTCGCCAGAATGGTAATACCGCGCTCTTTCTCCTGGTCGTTGGAGTCCATCACGCGCTCGTCGTTGAGCTCGTTGCGCTCCAGGGTGCCGGATTGACGCAAGAGTTTATCTACCAGGGTGGTCTTACCATGGTCAACGTGAGCAATGATGGCGATGTTACGTAGATTTTCGATCACTTGTGTATCTCGATCAGAGGATTCGGTGTGCTGACAAGTCTTGGCAGCGATTAACAGTAGAGTCAGGCCTTGCCGTTACAGCTTGACGGCGGCGTCGGGGGGCCGGTGACGCAGGCCACAGGCAAACAGCCCCGGGCTCTTAGCTCGGTCGATAAACGCGCACATTGGCATGCCCCTCACTGAGCAAATGGTGGGCATGCAGGCGACTCATCACGCCTTTGTCGCAATACAGCAGGTACTGGCGAGTAGGGTCCAGTTCCTTGAAACGAGCGTTCAATGCATAAAACGGCATCGCTTGTACCTCGATGCCAGCCAAGCCCAGCGGGTCATCTTCAGCGGCATCCGGGTGACGGATGTCGATAACGATCTGACCAGCCAGCGCTTCGCTGACTTCTTCAATCTGCAAGTCCTGGCCCAATTCGTCGATCACGCGATCGATCGGCACCAGTTTGGCGTTCTCGAGCGCACGCTCAAGCACTGCCATGTCGAACTGTTGTTCTTCGTACTCCACGCGCGGACGCTTGGCGTGGGTCTTGGGGTTCACCGAGATGACCCCGCAGTATTCCGGCATGTGCTTGGCGAAGTCGGCAGTACCGATTTCGTTGGCCAGGTCGATGATGTCCTGCTTGTGACTGGCGATCAGCGGACGCAAGACCAGCTTGTCGGTCACGCAGTCGATCACGGACAGGTTCGGCAGCGTCTGGCTCGACACCTGGGAAATCGCTTCGCCGGTGACCAGCGCATCAATGTCCAGCCGATCGGCAATACGGGAAGCAGCGCGCAACATCATACGCTTCAAAACTACACCCATATGACTGTTATCGACTTTACCGAGAATTTCTCCCAGTACTTCCTCGAACGGCACACTCACAAATAACACGCGCTGGGAGCTGCCGTACTTCTTCCAGATGAAGTGCGCGACTTCCATAACGCCCAGTTCATGGGCCCGTCCGCCCAGGTTGAAGAAGCAAAAATGGCTCATCAGCCCGCGGCGCATGATCTGGTAAGCGGCGACGGTGGAATCGAAACCGCCAGACATCAGCACAAGTGTCTGTTCCAGGGCACCCAGCGGATAACCGCCGATGCTGTTGTGCTGGTCGTGGATCACAAACAACCGTTTGTCGCGAATCTCGATACGAACTTCGATTTCCGGCTCTTTCAGCGAAATTCCGGCGGCGCCGCACTGACGACGCAGTTGGCTGCCGACGTATTTCTCGACATCCATCGAGCTGAATTCGTGCTTGCCGGCACGCTTGCAGCGCACCGAAAAAATCTTCCCGGCCAACGCATCACCGAAGTGCTGCTTGCACTTGGCGACGATGTCGTCGAAGTCGCCCAGCGGGTATTCGTCGACCTGCAGGAAATGCGCGATGCCCGGCATGCAGCTCAGGCGCTCGGTCATCTCCTTCAGGGCTTTGGGCTCGCTGACGCGGGTTTCCAGCTCGAGATTGTCCCACACACCGTTCACCACCACAGCCGGGTCCAGGTCGCGGAGCACGGTACGGATGTTTTTGGCCAACTGGCGGATGAAACGCATCCGTACCGGGCGGCTCTTGATGGTGATCTCGGGGAAGACTTTTACGATTAGTTTCATGAAAACAGCGCGCGCTGGGCCAGCCGAAAAAGGGGGGCGCGGATTATAGCGGAAATTGCTCAAGGTTTAACCAGTTAATGTGCAGAAGGTTTTGCGCGCACCAAAACAGGTCATTTGTTGAGTTTAACGCTACATTACGGGGCGCGATTTCCAGTTCTACCCTGCTTTGTTCCTTTATTAAGCGTGATATTGGGGCAAAAAACCCATGGTGGGGCACTGGCATGCAATTTGCTCCCTTGTGAGGCAGGTTGCCTTGGCAGAGTATTCGCGCCGGCATCACCCACATTCCAAGGGCATCCACTACTAAGCCCGAAGCCACCCGGAGGACACTATGTCGAAGTCGGTTCAACTCATCAAAGATCATGACGTCAAATGGATTGATCTGCGCTTCACGGACACCAAAGGCACTCAGCACCACGTGACCATGCCGGCTCGCGACGCGCTGGATGACGCTTTCTTTGAAGAAGGCAAAATGTTCGACGGTTCCTCCATCGCCGGCTGGAAAGGCATCGAAGCCTCCGACATGATCCTGCTGCCGGACGACAGCACTGCCGTTCTCGACCCGTTCACCGAAGATCCAACGCTGATCATCGTTTGCGACGTAATCGAGCCTTCGACCATGCAAGGCTACGATCGCGACCCACGCGCGATCGCCAAGCGTGCCGAGGAGTACCTGAAGTCGACCGGTATCGGTGACACCGTATTTGTGGGTCCAGAGCCTGAGTTCTTCATCTTCGATCAGGTGAAGTTCAAGTCCGACATTTCCGGCTCGATGTTCAAAATCTTCTCCGAACAAGGTTCGTGGATGTCCGACCAAGACATCGAAGGCGGCAACCATGGCCACCGCCCAGGCATCAAAGGTGGTTACTTCCCGGTTCCACCGTTCGACCACGACCACGAAATCCGTACCTCCATGTGCAACGCCATGGAAGAAATGGGCTTGGTCATCGAAGTTCACCACCACGAAGTGGCGACTGCCGGTCAGAACGAAATCGGTGTGAAGTTCAACACCCTGGTAGCCAAGGCTGACGAAGTTCAGACCCTGAAGTACTGCGTACACAACGTGGCTGTCGCTTATGGCCGCACCGCAACCTTCATGCCTAAGCCTCTGTACGGCGACAACGGCTCGGGTATGCACGTTCACCTGTCCATCGCCAAAGATGGCAAGAACACCTTCGCTGGCGAAGGCTATGCCGGCCTGTCCGATACCGCTCTGTTCTTCATCGGCGGCATCATCAAGCACGGTAAGGCCCTGAACGGCTTCACCAACCCGTCGACCAACTCCTACAAGCGTCTGGTCCCAGGTTTCGAAGCACCGGTAATGCTGGCCTACTCGGCTCGCAACCGTTCCGCTTCGATCCGTATTCCTTACGTGTCCAGCCCTCGCGCTCGCCGTATCGAAGCTCGCTTCCCGGATCCGGCAGCCAACCCGTACCTGGCCTTCGCTGCCCTGGTAATGGCTGGCCTGGACGGTATCCAGAACAAGATCCACCCTGGCGATGCTGCTGACAAAAACCTGTATGACCTGCCGCCTGAAGAGGCGAAAGAGATCCCACAAGTTTGCGGCAGCCTGAAAGAAGCCCTGGAAGAGCTGGACAAAGGTCGTGCGTTCCTGACCAAAGGCGGCGTTTTCAGCGACGACTTCATCGACGCTTACATCGCCCTGAAAAGCGAAGAAGAAATCAAAGTACGTACCTTCGTACACCCACTGGAATACGAGCTGTACTACAGCTGCTAATCCGGTAGCGCCGGCTCCACGCGGCGTGACAAAAAGAGGCCTCCTTCGGGAGGCCTTTTTTGTGGGCGCTCGTTCCCACGCTCTGCGTTGGTACAATCATAACGCGGCTGTTTATGTGAGCGGATGTTGGGTAGGTTGGGCTAACCGGCACCACTCGCCTATGCTGCAATCCAACGCGTTCGTTTCTGGTCGATTTTATGGGTCGTGGTTTTCTATTCATCTTGCTGGTGATCGCCCTGCCCGCTGCAGCGCAGATCTATAAGTACACCGACGCCGACGGCAACACCGCCTACAGCAATCAACCGCCCGACGGTGTTAAAGCTCAACCGGTCGAATTGCCTCCGCTCAACAGTGTGGAAAGCCAGCCGCCGGGCGCACCTGCACCGCCTGTCGAAGCCAACGGCCGTGAGCAACCACGCAATGCCTACGAGGTACTGGAACTGACCGACCTGCCCACCGAGGAGGCGTTACGCGCCAACAACGGCACTTTCACCGTCAGCGTATTGATCAAGCCACGCCTGCAAGGCCCGCATCTGTTGAGGTTGTTGCTGGATGATCAGCCCTACGGCCAACCGAGCAACGTTCCGATCCTGCAACTGGTGAACGTCGATCGCGGCGAACACAGCCTCGCTGTGCAGGTGATCGATGGGAAAAACCTGGTGCAGCAGAGTCCCGCCGTGACGTTTACCGTACAACGGGTGCATAAGCCATGAGGGTGTGGCTGCTGATCGCCTGCTTGATCGCCCTGCCGGTGACGGCCGAGGTTTTCACCTACGTCGACGCTCAGGGCAATC
The DNA here is from genome assembly GCF_054898115.1 of Pseudomonas sp. MDT1-16. NCBI lineage: Bacteria > Pseudomonadati > Pseudomonadota > Gammaproteobacteria > Pseudomonadales > Pseudomonadaceae > Pseudomonas > Pseudomonas sp. MDT1-16. Next base: position 568,805 of record NZ_CM142717.1, on the reverse strand, counting down.
GGGTCTACACCGACCAGCCAAGGTCCGGCAACGCCAAGCGCGTGCCGCTGGCGACGAGCACGCATGTCCGCCAACCCAACCGGTGCTGCGCCGATGACAGCCCCGAAGAAAACCGAAGCCAAACCGCTTTTCCGCTACGAAATGCTCCGCGTACTGGTGCCGGAACCAGACGCCACAGTGCGCGCTGGCGAGATTATCGTCAGCGTCACCAGCGAACCCGGCCTGCAACGGGGCCATCGCTACCGATTGCTCCTCGACGGCCAACCCACCGCAGAGCCCGGCCCAAGCCCGGTATTCGCCTTGAGCAACATCGATCGCGGCAGCCATAACCTCTCTGTGGAAATCCTCGACGAGCAGGACCACATCGTTGAGCGCACAGCCAACCAGCCGTTCCACATGCTGCGCATCTCCCTGGCGCAGAAGCGCCAGGTCAAACCCTGCGCGCTCCCCGATTACGGCCAACGGCCAGAATGTCCGCTCAAAGACAAACCCATCGAGCCGAAAAATTCCTTCCTGCGTTTCTTCTAACGCCGTTCAGCTTTGCGCACTATATTGGTGCGATAGGCTGCACCATACCCACATCTCAACCCATTTTGGTTCGAAAGTACCCGCCAAAGCCGGAAGAACGCCACGTAAACGAGCGTCAAACGCCCGTTTCAGGCCTTAAACGCTTCTTTTCGGAGCCTTGGTTTGGTTTTTGCATTTTCCTTGCATCGGCGCGTTATTCACGCGCATGCCCTGCTCCAAAGAGGTCCGAATGACCATCAGTGACGCACTGCATCGTCTGCTACTCGACAACCTGACCACCGCCACCATTCTGCTCGACGCCGAACTGCGCCTCGAGTACATGAACCCGGCAGCGGAGATGCTCCTGGCCATCAGCGGTCAGCGTAGCCATGGGCAGTTCATCAGTGAGTTGTTCACCGAATCCACCGAGGCGCTGAACTCCCTGCGCCAGGCGGTCGAGCAGGCGCACCCGTTCACCAAGCGCGAAGCGATGCTCACCGCCCTTACCGGCCAGACCCTGACTGTCGACTACGCGGTTACGCCGATACTCGCCAACGGCGCCACCATGCTGCTGCTGGAAGTCCACCCTCGCGACCGCTTGCTGCGCATCACCAAGGAAGAAGCGCAGCTGTCGAAGCAGGAAACCAGCAAGATGCTGGTGCGTGGCCTCGCTCACGAAATCAAGAACCCTCTCGGCGGGATACGCGGCGCGGCCCAATTGCTCGCTCGCGAACTGCCGGAAGAAAGCCTGCGCGACTACACCAACGTAATCATTGAAGAGGCCGACCGCCTGCGCAATCTGGTCGATCGCATGCTCGGTTCCAACAAACTGCCATCGCTGGCGATGTGCAACGTCCACGAAGTGCTCGAACGCGTCTGTCATCTGGTGGAAGCCGAAAGTCAGGGCTGCATCACGTTGGTGCGCGACTACGACCCCAGCATTCCGGACGTGTTGATCGACCGCGAACAAATGATTCAGGCCGTTCTGAACATTGTGCGCAATGCGATGCAGGCCATCAGCAGCCAGAACGAGCTGCGCCTTGGCCGCATCAGCCTGCGTACCCGCGCCATGCGCCAGTTCACCATTGGCCACGTGCGTCATCGCCTGGTGACCAAGATCGAAATCATCGACAACGGCCCGGGCATTCCCGCGGAGTTGCAGGAAACCATCTTCTTTCCCATGGTCAGCGGCCGCCCGGACGGTACCGGGCTGGGCCTGGCCATAACCCAGAACATCATCAGCCAGCACCAGGGTCTGATCGAATGTGACAGCCATCCAGGCCACACCACCTTCTCGATCTTTCTGCCACTGGAACAAGGAGCCACATCGACATGAGCCGTAGTGAAACCGTGTGGATCGTCGATGACGACCGTTCTATCCGTTGGGTCCTGGAAAAAGCCTTGCAACAAGAAGGCATGACCACACAAAGCTTCGACAGCGCCGATGGCGTGATGAGCCGCCTGGCGCGCCAGCAGCCGGACGTGATCATCTCCGACATCCGCATGCCGGGCGCCAGCGGTCTGGACCTTCTGGCGCGGATTCGCGAACAACACCCACGGCTGCCGGTCATCATCATGACCGCTCACTCCGATCTGGACAGCGCTGTCGCTTCCTATCAGGGCGGCGCGTTTGAATACCTGCCCAAGCCGTTCGACGTTGATGAAGCAGTTTCTTTGGTCAAGCGCGCCAACCAGCACGCTCAGGAACAGCAAGGCCTGGAAGTCCCGGTTGCCCTGACCCGCACCCCGGAAATCATCGGTGAAGCGCCAGCGATGCAGGAAGTGTTTCGCGCCATCGGGCGCTTGAGCCACTCCAACATCACCGTGCTGATCAACGGCGAATCCGGGACCGGTAAAGAGCTCGTGGCCCACGCCCTGCACCGTCACAGCCCGCGCGCGGCTTCGCCGTTCATTGCGCTGAACATGGCGGCGATCCCGAAGGACCTGATGGAATCCGAGCTGTTCGGTCATGAGAAAGGCGCGTTCACCGGCGCGGCCAACCTGCGTCGCGGGCGTTTTGAACAGGCTGACGGCGGCACGCTGTTCCTCGATGAAATCGGCGACATGCCGGCAGACACCCAAACTCGTTTGCTGCGGGTATTGGCCGACGGCGAGTTCTACCGCGTCGGCGGCCATGTGCCGGTGAAGGTCGATGTGCGAATCATCGCCGCGACTCACCAGAATCTGGAAACCCTGGTGCACGCCGGGAAATTCCGTGAGGACTTGTTCCACCGCCTCAACGTCATCCGCATCCATATTCCACGGCTGTCGGACCGTCGCGAAGACATCCCGACCCTGGCCAAGCACTTCCTCAGCCGCGCCGCGCAAGAACTGGCGGTGGAACCGAAGCTGCTGAAAAGCGAAGCCGAGGAATACCTGAAAAACCTGCCGTGGGGCGGCAACGTGCGTCAGCTGGAGAACACCTGCCGCTGGATCACGGTGATGGCTTCGGGTCGCGAAGTGCACATCAGCGACCTGCCGCCAGAGTTGCTGAACCTGCCGCAGGATTCAGCGCCGGTGACCAATTGGGAGCAAGCGCTGCGTCAGTGGGCTGATCAGGCGCTGGCCCGTGGCCAGTCGAACCTGCTCGACAGCGCCGTGCCGGCCTTCGAGCGGATCATGATCGAGACCGCCCTCAAACACACCGCCGGCCGCCGCCGCGATGCCGCCGTTTTGCTGGGCTGGGGGCGTAATACCCTGACGCGCAAGATCAAGGAATTGGGGATGAAGGTTGATGGTGTGGATGAAGATGAGGGGGATGAGGGTTAACTTTTAACCCGATCGTTCCCACGCTCTGCGTGGGAATGCAGCCCGGGACGCTCCGCGTCCCTGCCGAAGCGGACGCAGAGCGTCCATTGAGGCATTCCCACGCGGGAGCGTGGGAACGATCATCGCCCTGCGTGCACCGCCTGAATGCACCGTGAACCGCAATCGCGCACGCCAACTAATCCGAAATCCAGCCTGCGCTCACAATCGAACCCCTATCGAAAAAACACGAAAGCCCCGAATCACGGGGCTTTCAGCGTTTCAAAGCGGCTTTCTGTTTCAGTTTGTTAAAACCTGGCACGCCCCCTGCAATGGTCCATTCAGTGATTCGATTCACTACCCAGTTTCGGGAACCTTGGTACAGGCAGGCCGGGGATTCCCTCTTTTATTGCTCTCGGAGATGGATCTCCAGTCGCCAGCGGTCATCGACCTCGCTACCGACCCACTCGCCCTGCAGTGGCCGGGCCGCCACCACCGTCAGCAACAACCCCCCATCACTCAAACGTACTCGCCAGTTCACGCTCTTGTCGTTGATTTTGAGCTGACCTTTCTGCGCCTTGCCTTCAGCCTCAAACAGCAGCGCAAGGCTACCGTCGACGAACTCGCCGTGAGTCTTGGGCTCGTTGTTGAACCACACCACCAGCCCATCGTTCGACACCTCCACTTGCTGCAATTCGCTGGGGTCGGGGGTGGTCAGGCGACCGATCATCAACCCCACCATCACCCCGACAATCGCCAGTGAAGCCATCACCCGTGGGAATAGTTTCGAACGCAGATCCGCTTGCGGCGTAGAATGCTGCTCATCTTTACCTTCGGAGCCGTGCATGTTTCACGTCATCCTTTTCCAACCAGAAATTCCGCCGAATACCGGCAACGTTATCAGGCTGTGCGCCAACAGTGGCTGCCACCTGCATTTGATCGAACCGCTGGGCTTCGAGATGGACGACAAGCGCCTGCGCCGGGCCGGCCTCGATTACCACGAGTATGCCACCCTGCAACGCCACGCAGACCTCGCCAGCTGTCTGGAAAGCCTCGGTCACCCTCGGCTGTTCGCCTTCACCACCAAGGGCTCGCGGCCGTTCCACGATGCCAGCTTCGCCGAGGGCGATGCGTTCCTGTTCGGCCCTGAAAGTCGTGGTTTGCCGGCGGAAGTACTCGATGCGCTGCCCGGTGAACAGCGCTTGCGCCTGCCGATGCGTGAAGGCTGCCGCAGCCTGAACCTGTCAAACACCGTGGCGGTTGCCGTCTACGAAGGCTGGCGTCAGCTCGGCTTCAAGTAACCGAAGCCCCCTGTAGCAGCTGCCGCAGGCTGCGTTCGACCCGAAGGGTCGCGGCGATCTCGAAAGAACGACCGCTACGCGGCCGAACGCAGCCTTCGGCAGCTGCTACAGGGTTTTGCAGTCCCATGAAAAAAGCGCCTGTTACGGCGCTTTTTTCATTGTTGCATCGAGCGTTTATTGCACAGTCGGGGTTTCGCCCGCAGTCTGCATGCGCTGCAGTTCCTGTGCGTACAGCGCGTCGAAGTTCACCGGAGCCAGCATCAGGGCCGGGAACGAACCGCGGGTGACCAGGCTGTCCAGGGTTTCGCGAGCGTACGGGAACAGGATGTTCGGGCAGAACGCGCCGAGGGTGTGGCTCATCGAAGCGTCATCGAGGTTCTTGATCAGGAAGATCCCGGCCTGTTGCACTTCAGCAATGAACGCCACTTCGTCGCCGTTCTTCACGGTGACGGACAGGGTCAGTACGACTTCGTGGAAATCGCCTTCCAGTGCCTTTTGACGGGTGTTCAGATCCAGACCGACGCTTGGTTCCCACTGCTGACGGAAGATCGCCGGGCTTTTCGGGGCTTCAAAGGACAAGTCACGTACGTAGATGCGCTGCAAGGAGAATTGCGGTGCGGTTTCTTCTTCGCTAGCTGCAGTGTTCTGTTGGTCAGTCATCTCAGATCCTTTCTGATCTTGGGGTCTTACAGGGAAGGCATTCAGGCCTTGAGCATGGCGTCGAGCTTGCCGGCGCGCTCCAGGGCAAACAAATCATCACAGCCACCAATATGGCGCTCGCCGATCCAGATCTGCGGCACGGACGTACGTCCGGCCTTCTGAGCCATGGCGGCACGCACCTGCGGCTTGCCATCGACCTTGATCTCTTCGAAGGCCACACCTTTGTTCTCGAGCAGGTACTTGGCTCGCGAGCAGTAAGGGCAGTAATCGCTGGAATAGACGACGACGTTGCTCATATCACTTCACCAGCGGCAGGTTGTCACCCTTCCAGCTGGAAATACCGCCGGAGAGCTTGGCGGCGGTGAAGCCTGATTTCATCAGTTCGCGGGCATGAGTGCCGGCAGTCTGGCCCATGGCATCGACCAGGATGATGGTCTTGGCCTTGTGCTTTTCCAGTTCGCCGACGCGAGCGGTCAGTTTGTCGTGAGGAATGTTCAACGCGCCAACGATGTGACCGGCGGTGAAATCCTTGGTCGGACGAATGTCGATCACCACGCCTGCGTCTTTGTTGACCAGCCCGGTCAGTTCACCGGTGCTCAGGCTACGACCGCCACCTTTCATCTCATGGGCGATCAGCAGAGCCAGCAGAACAACGAAAATACCGGCCAGCAAATAGTGGGTAGTGGCAAATGCAATCAGGTGATCAAGCATTTAAGGTGGTTCCAGGGCGTTAAAAGTGGGCCAGTATACACAGCCCATATGGTGCGCCAAACCCCGTCCGGCGGTGACGTGGATTGAACTTGCCTTTAAACTGCCACTCCCTTTTCCATCGCCCTCTTAATTCAGCCACGAGTGGAATCCATGACTACCACGCCTAAACCTTTGGTCCTGATTATTCTCGACGGCTTCGGTCACAGTGAGAGCCCTGAATCCAACGCCATCTATGCGGCCAAGAAGCCCGTACTGGACCGCCTGACCGCTACCGTGCCGAACGGCCTGATCTCGGGCAGCGGCATGGACGTCGGTCTGCCGGATGGCCAGATGGGCAACTCCGAAGTCGGCCACATGAACCTCGGCGCCGGCCGCGTGGTGTATCAGGACTTCACGCGTGTGACCAAATCGATCCGCGATGGCGAGTTTTTCGAAAACCCGACTATCTGCGCCGCTGTAGACAAAGCCGTCGCTGCCGGCAAAGCCGTGCACTTCATGGGCCTGCTGTCCGATGGCGGCGTTCACAGCCACCAGGATCACCTGGTTGCCATGGCCGAACTGGCTTTCAAGCGAGGCGCCGAAAAAATCTATCTGCACGCCTTCCTTGATGGCCGCGACACGCCGCCGAAAAGCGCTCAGCCGTCCATCGAGCTGCTGGACGCTGCGTTCCAGGCACTCGGCAAAGGTCGGATCGCCAGCATTGTCGGTCGTTACTTTGCCATGGACCGCGACAACCGTTGGGACCGCGTGTCCCAGGCCTACAACCTGATTGTCGATGGCAACGGCGAATTCAACGCCGCCACCGCTCAGGAAGGCCTGCAAGCCGCGTACGAACGTGGCGAGAGCGACGAATTCGTCAAAGCCACCTCCATCGGTGACCCGGTGAAAGTCGAAGACGGCGACGCCGTGGTGTTCATGAACTTCCGCGCCGACCGCGCCCGTGAACTGACCCGCGTGTTCGTTGAAGACGATTTCAAGGAATTCGAACGTGCCCGCCAGCCAAAACTGGCCGGCTTCGTCATGCTGACCCAGTACGCCGCCAGCATTCCCGCGCCATCGGCCTTCGCTGCGGGCCGCCTGGACAACGTGCTGGGCGACTACCTGGCGAAAAACGGCAAGACCCAGCTGCGCATCGCCGAGACCGAGAAGTATGCCCACGTGACCTTCTTCTTCTCCGGTGGCCGCGAAGAACCGTTCCCGGGCGAAGAGCGCATCCTGATCCCGTCGCCGAAAGTCGCCACCTATGACTTGCAGCCGGAGATGAGTGCGCCGGAAGTTACCGACCGCATCGTCGATGCCATCGAAAACCAGCGTTACGACGTGATCGTGGTCAACTACGCCAACGGCGACATGGTCGGCCACAGCGGCGTGTTCGACGCAGCCGTCAAAGCCGTTGAATGCCTGGACCTGTGCGTTGGCCGCATCGTTGACGCGCTGGAAAAAGTCGGCGGCGAAGCGCTGATCACTGCCGACCACGGCAACGTCGAGCAAATGGCCGACGAATCCACCGGCCAGGCGCATACCGCCCACACCACCGAGCCGGTGCCGTTCATCTATGTCGGCAAGCGTGACTTCAAGGTTCGCGACGGCGGCGTGCTGGCGGATGTGGCCCCGACCATGCTGATGTTGATGGGGCTTGAGAAACCTGCCGAGATGACTGGCACTTCGATATTGGTCTGATGGCAAAAGCGCCCGATCAATAGCCCGAAACGGCTTTTTATGACGAACGCCTCAAAGCAGTTGCCTTTGAGGCGTTTTTTTTGCAGCGCTTGGCGGGCATACTAGGCCGTCCCTTTCCCTGGTGTCGCCCGCCTCTATGCTTCGCGTCCTGATAGCCCTTGCTCTGACATGCCTGCTCCAACCGGCCTTTGCTGACGAGCGCGCGCAAACCCAACAACAGTTGGACGCCACGCGTCAGGACATTGCCGAGCTGAAAAAACTGCTGGGCAAGCTCCAGGAAGAAAAATCCGGTGTGCAAAAAGACCTCAAAGGCACCGAAACCGAGATGGGCAAGCTTGAGAAGCAGGTCGAAGCCCTGCAAAAAGAGCTGAAGAAAAGCGAAGCCGAGCTGCAGCGACTCGATGCCGAGAAAAAAAAACTCCAGAGCGCGCGCATTGAACAGCAACGACTGATCGCCATCCAGGCCCGCGCGGCCTATCAAAACGGCCGTCAGGAGTACTTGAAGCTGCTGCTCAACCAGCAAAACCCGGAAAAATTCGCCCGCACCCTCACCTATTACGACTACCTGAGCCAGGCCCGCCTGGAGCAACTGAAGAATTTCAACGAAACCCTGCGCCAACTGGCCAATGTCGAAAAAGACATCGCCCTGCAACAGGCGCAATTGCTGGTGCAGAAAAGCAGCCTCGACAGCCAGCGCGACGAACTGGACAAAGTCCGCAAGGAGCGCCAGCAAGTCCTGGCCAAGCTCAGCGACGACGTGAAGGCCCGCGATCAAAAGCTGGCAGCCCGCGAGCAGGATCAGGCAGACCTGTCTAAAGTCCTTAAAACCATTGAAGAAACCCTGGCCCGTCAGGCCCGTGAGGCAGAGGAAGCGCGGCAAAAAGCGCTGATCGCCCAGCAGGAAGCCGAAAAAAAGCGTTTACGTGAGGCTCAGGCTGAAGCAGACGCAGACGCCACTGACGCCCCACGCAAACCCGTTAAATCGACGCCCGGCGCTCTGGTATCAAACTCAGGCGAGACCTTTGGCGGCCCTTTCGCGTCAAGCCGGGGAAAACTTCCTTGGCCGGTTGATGGTCGACTGCTGGCACGCTTTGGCGAAACCCGTGGCGATGACGCCCGCACCAAGTGGGACGGCGTGATGATCAGCGCCTCCGCCGGCAGCCAGGTGCACGCCGTGCATGGTGGTCGCGTGGTGTTCGCCGACTGGTTGCGTGGCGCCGGGCTGCTGGTGATTCTCGACCATGGCAACGGTTTTTTGAGTCTTTATGGTCACAACCAGACGCTGCTCAAGTCTGCGGGTGACGTTGTAAAAGCCGGTGAGTCCATCTCCACTGTGGGTAGCAGTGGCGGGCAGGACACACCAGCGCTGTATTTCGCTATTCGTCAGCAGGGTCACCCGAGTGATCCGGCGCAATGGTGTCGTGCGCAAGGATAAGTACGCCATCTACTTCAGGAGTTCGTTCGACATGCTGCATTTGTCCCGCCTTACCTCGCTGGCCCTGACGATCGCTCTGGTGATCGGCGCGCCTCTGGCGTTCGCCGCTCAACCGGCTCCGGCAGTCGCGCCTGTGGGCACTGCTGCGACCACCAAGGCGCCATTGCCGCTGGAAGAGCTGCGCACCTTCGCCGAGGTCATGGACCGGATCAAAGCCGCCTATGTCGAGCCGGTGGACGACAAGACCCTGCTGGAAAACGCCATCAAAGGCATGCTCAGCAACCTCGACCCACACTCCGCCTACCTGGGCCCGGAAGACTTCGCTGAGTTGCAGGAAAGCACCAGCGGTGAATTCGGCGGCCTGGGCATCGAAGTTGGCGCCGAAGACGGTTTCATCAAGGTCGTGTCACCGATCGACGACACCCCGGCCTCCAAGGCTGGCATTCAGGCCGGCGACTTCATCGTCAAGATCAACGGCCAGCCGACCCGCGGCCAGAGCATGACCGAAGCCGTGGACAAGATGCGCGGCAAGATCGGCCAGAAAATCACCCTGACCCTGGTACGCGACGGCGGTACACCGTTCGACGTGACCCTGGCCCGCGCCATCATTCAAGTGAAGAGCGTAAAGAGCCAGCTGCTGGAATCCGGTTACGGCTACATCCGCATCACCCAGTTCCAGGTCAAGACCGGTGAAGAAGTCTCCAAAGCCCTGGCCAAGCTGCGCAAGGACAACGGCAAGAAGCTCAAAGGCATCATTCTCGACCTGCGTAACAACCCGGGCGGCGTGCTGCAAGCGGCGGTGGAAGTGGTCGACCACTTCATCACCAAGGGCCTGATCGTTTACACCAAGGGCCGTATCGCCAACTCTGAACTGCGCTTCTCCGCCACCGGCAAAGACGAAAGCGAAGCCGTGCCAATGGTCGCACTGATCAACGGCGGCAGCGCCTCTGCTTCGGAAATTGTCGCCGGTGCCTTGCAGGATCAGAAACGCGCGGTGGTCATGGGTACCACCAGTTTCGGCAAAGGCTCGGTACAAACCGTCCTGCCGCTGAACAACGAACGCGCACTGAAAATCACCACGGCGCTGTATTACACGCCGAACGGTCGCTCGATCCAGGCTCAGGGCATCGTCCCGGACATCGAAGTACGCAAGGCCAAAATCACCAGCGAGCAGGACGGCGAGTACTTCAAGGAAGCCGATCTGCAAGGTCACCTGGGCAATGGCAACGGCGGCGCCGACAAACCGACCAGCTCCAGCGGCAAAGCCAAGGCGATGCCACAGGATGACGACTACCAATTGGCCCAGGCGCTGAGCCTGCTCAAAGGGCTGAGCATCACCTCCGGCCGCTGAGATGCCGCTGCGGTTCATCCTCGGCTTGCTGTGCTGCCTGGCGGGTGTTGCTCATGCAACGCCCGTCGCGACGGCACCTCAAAAAGCCTACCTAAGTCTGATCATCGATGACCTGGGGCAGAACCTGCCCCGGGATCGTCGCGTGCTGGCCCTGCCCGGCCCCGTCACCACGGCGATCATGCCCGACACACCCCACGCCACCGAATTCGCCCGCGAGGCCCATCGTGCCGGCAAGATCGTCATCCTGCACATGCCCATGGACCCGGCAACGGGGCCGTTCGCCTGGCATCCTGATTTGCCCATCGACGAACTTGAGAAACGCCTGAACGCGGCGTTCAAGGTCGTGCCCTATACCGCTGGCATCAACAATCATATGGGCAGTCGCATGACGGCTCAGCCGGCCGCCATGGCCTGGTTGATGGCGGACCTGCAACGTCGGCACAAATTCTTCGTCGACAGCCGCACCAGCGCGCAAACCGTAGCCGCTCAGCAGGCGCAGAAGATCGATCTGGCGAGCATTTCGCGGGATGTGTTTCTGGATGATGAGCAAACTGAAGCGGCGATCTTCACGCAGCTACAGAAGGCCATCAGCCTGGCGCGCAAGCAGGGTTCGGCGGTGATGATTGGTCATCCATACCCGCAGACACTGGCGGTGCTCGAACGTGAACTGCCGAAGTTCAAGGCTCAGGGCATTGAGTGGATTGATATTAAACAAATGATCAGTGTGCGCAGTAACAAGGCGATGGCTGCCCATGGCAAGGACGGGACTTATCGATAAACAGTAGCATCGTGCTCTGCGCGCCAGGCAGTAGCATAATGATTAGTTAATGAAAACAATCACAACCGCTAACAACTGTAATCCCTCTTTAGAACAACATTAAACTAATCTACGCCAGTCTTGAATTTTTACTGACGCCAAGGACTGGCCATGACTAAATTAAAACTTGCACTGACAATTGCTGCACTTACAACAACCTGCACTGCCTTCGCCAACCCCATTGACTACGGGGACGGTGCAGAAAACTTTTCATCTCCTGATTATTTGAAAAACAAAGATGGAAAATTCAACTATTGGAAGGGTATCGGAAAGCTTTCAGGTCCTCTCGGTAATTGCACGACTTTTGTAATCGACACTCATAGCAAGCTGGACTCAGATCCGGTCTATGCACTGACCAGCGCTCATTGCTTGAACAAGAAAAATGGCGTGATCGATATAGATAAACCGATAGAAGGCACCATTACCTTCAACTATTTCGATGACACCACAGACGCCTACAAAAACTTTCCTGTGAAAAAAGTCGTCTGGAGCAGCATTCAAGGTATCGATCTGGGCATTCTCGAGCTGGATACCACACAGGGTGAACTAAAGGCAGCCGGGGTAGCCCCGCTTAAACTGGCAAGCGAAGCCCCTGCGGAAGATACCGATATTCTTATAGTCAACGCGGCAAGCGGCTATCCACTAAAGGCTGCAGCTTGTACACATCACTCGTCCTCGGCTTTGTTCGAAAAACCCTGGGTGTGGCGCCACAGCGTCCGGAACCAGTGCAAAGGCATCGTCGGAGGCAGTTCCGGCAGCCCTGTTCTGATCAGGGCAACCAATGAGGTATATGCCGTGCTGGGCACTCGGGCCAAGGATGTAACACGCCTGCCGGGCTATGACTATGTAGAAAGTAGTAACTACGGTAGTCCAACAGCGATACTCAACGACTGCGTTGTCGATGGCAGAATCAATACTGACCCTAACACTTGCCAACTTTATCCAACCGCGTCCCTGCCATTACCTTCAGACATTATCCAGTATGCAAAAATCGCGATCGAAACAGATGGAAAGCCACTTATGCCGACGTGGAACTTTCCGATCAATGTCAGCACTCGCTACTATCGATATAAGCAAACGTACATTCCACTCGATTGCGAAAAACCAGACGGTTACAGCCCATCCATTGACGGCATCAACGCCTTAGTTGACGTATCGATGGGACCGCAACCCGGACTTAACAATCTGTGCATTATCGGCACGGACAGCCTGGACAATCCACTGCCTGCGGGAACTTACAGAAACGCAGTGACCGTTCCAACCTATCTTCATGCCGCTGGCCCGACCCCCGCTCCCGAACTCGTTATTTTCTTTGACAAGAAAGTGAATAGGGTCTCGATCGAATGGCCAGTGAGAAAGAACGAAGGTATCGATCTTTACCAACGAAAATATGGAAAACCGGAGCAAACTAACTGCGACGATCCGCAGGGCTACACGGATGTAACCTTTAACATGTCGCGCGGGGAAAGGGATATGCCTCTGAAGGTTTGCACCTACGCTCACGATACAAACAAACAACGTTCGGCAGTGCGCGAATACATCCTGGAGTGGGAGGCGCTTACAGGTACCGCGCCATGATGTCATCCACCACACCTTCCTTGCGCAACTGATCCAGTGCCGCCTGCAGCTTCGCCACCACCTCATCCGGCACATCCTTGTTCAGCGCCAGGTACAACTCGGCGCTGTTGAATCGCAGCACGGTTTTGAGGCCGGTCACGCCATCCTGTCGAGCGAGGTAACGGCCGGCAGGGTCGCCGGTGGCCCACAGGTCGATCTGGCCGTTGACCAGTTTCTTCGCGTTGTCCTGATCCCGCAGTACGACAATCGGCTTCAACCCTTGCTTGGCCAGTGTCTCGGCAATCGCGTCGCCCTTATACGCACCAATCTTGTATTTGCGCGCCTCATCCAGCGTTCCCAGGTTGATCTTGCTGTCAGCCTTGGCCAGCATGATCCAGTCGTCCGGACCGATAGGACCAACCCACTTGAACAGTTTCTCGCGGTCCGGCAACCGCGCCATCACGAAAACCCCGTAACCCGGTTTCTCCAGGGCGAGTTTGTAGATTCGCTCCCAAGGGAAACGCAGCGTCAAGCTGTAAGTGACTTCGGCACGTTTGAACATCTCGCGGACGATGTCGACGGCGATGCCGTTGATGTTCTCGTCCTGAGCGAAGTTCTTGCCGTTCTTCGCCATGTTGTACGGTGGGAAGTTTTCAGTCAGCAACACCAGATCGGTGTCGGGATTTTCTGCGGCATGCGCCCCATTGACGAGCAATAGAGAAGCGCTGGCGAGGGCAAGAAGAAGGTGTCTAAGCATGTCTGGCTACCGAGATCCATGGCGTACCCAAGAGTGCCTTGAGCCCGCCATGATGTCCACTGGCCTGTATCGGTATGTTTAGCGCATCACGATGCCGCGATGGGCCATGTAGGCCTTGGCTTCCTGCACGGTGTATTCACCAAAGTGGAAAATACTCGCCGCCAATACCGCGCTGGCGTGGCCTTCGATAATGCCGTCGGCCAAATGCTGCAAGTTGCCGACGCCGCCGGAGGCGATCACCGGAATACCCAAGGCATCGCTGATGGCGCGGGTAACGCCCAGGTCGAAGCCGTTTTTCATGCCGTCCTGGTCCATGCTGGTCAGCAGGATTTCACCAGCGCCCAGGCTTTCCATTTTCTTCGCCCATTCAACAGCGTCGAGACCGGTAGGTTTGCGACCGCCGTGGGTAAAGATTTCCCAGCGCGGGGCTTCGCCCGGGCCGGAGACCTTCTTGGCGTCGATGGCAACGACGATGCACTGCGAACCGAAATGCTGCGCCGCTTCGCCCACGAATTCCGGGTTGAACACCGCAGCAGTATTGATCGAGACCTTGTCCGCACCAGCGTTGAGCAGGTTGCGAATATCCTGCACGGTGCGCACGCCGCCGCCCACGGTCAGCGGAATGAACACTTGGCTGGCCATGCGCTCAACGGTATGCAGCGTGGTGTCGCGACCATCGACGCTGGCGGTGATGTCGAGAAAGGTAATCTCGTCGGCACCCTGCTCGTCATAGCGACGGGCAATTTCTACCGGGTCGCCGGCGTCGCGGATGTTCTCGAACTTGACGCCCTTGACCACCCGGCCGTTATCCACGTCCAGGCAAGGGATGATGCGTTTGGCCAGCGCCATGGTCAGTCCTCAGCCTTTGTACGAATCGCAGAAAGCTTGCGCTTCAGCGACATCGAGAGTGCCTTCGTAGATCGCCCGGCCAGTGATGGCGCCGATGATGCCTGGCGCCTTGGCGTCGAGCAGCGACTTGATGTCACCGAGGTTGTGGATGCCGCCGGAAGCGATCACCGGGATCTTGGTTGCAGCGGCCAACGCAACGGTGAACGGCACGTTGCAGCCCTGCATCATGCCGTCTTTGGCGATGTCGGTATAAACGATCGCGGACACGCCATCAGCTTCGAATTGCTTGGCCAGGTCGATCACCTGAAGGGTGCTGATCTCAGCCCAGCCGTCGGTGGCGACGAAACCGTCTTTGGCATCCAGACCGACGATCACTTTGCCCGGAAACGCGCGGCAGGCTTCAGCAACGAAGGCCGGATCTTTCACGGCTTTGGTGCCGATGATCACGTAGCTCACGCCGGCCTTCACGTAGTGTTCGATGGTTTCGAGGGAACGGATACCGCCGCCGATCTGGATCGGCAGGTTCGGGTAGCGCTTGGCGATGGCGGTGACCACTTCGCCGTTGACCGGCTGGCCTTCGAAAGCGCCGTTCAAGTCGACCAGATGCAGACGACGGCAACCGCCCTCCACCCACTTGGCAGCCATGCTCACCGGGTCATCGGAAAACACCGTGGAATCTTCCATGCGGCCCTGGCGCAGACGAACACAGGCACCGTCTTTAAGATCGATAGCGGGAATAATCAGCATCTGGCAAACCTTCAAATTCGATTGTTCAGCTTCACTCGAAAATCAGTTTTTCTCGAGCGCCCACAGGTCGCTTTCGATGCTTTCGAACCTCTCTTTGAGGTGCGCCTGCACATCGAAAATCGCCCTGTTGTAATAGTGCGGAGCAATTTCGCGGGTAAACAGCTCAAGGATTTCAGCCGCCTCGAACGAACCCAAGTCCAGTTCGAAGCGATCTTCCATGAAGCGTTTGATCTTGTGATTGGCCTCGCTCTCCTGTTCAGGAGTGAGGGTCAGGATCGGCGGCTTCTTTTTGACGGCCATTTACCAGAGACCATCCCACGCAGCGAAGTTCTGCAGCAATTGCAGGCCATGGGTATGGCTCTTCTCCGGGTGGAACTGCACGGCGAAACGTGAGCCATCGGCCAGCGCGGCGGCGAAATCAACACCGTAGTGACCGCCACCCACCACCTGCCGCGCATTGCCGGCGGCGATGTAGTAGCTGTGCACGAAGTAGAAACGCGCCAGGTCCGGGATGTTGTGCCACAGCGGGTGTGTGACCGTCTGCTTCACTTCGTTCCAGCCCATGTGCGGGACTTTCAGGTGCTCGCCGTCTTCGTGCAGGTCTTTTCCAAAGAACTTCACTGCGCCTGGAAACAGGCCGATGCAGTCAACGCCGTCGTTCTCTTCACTGCTGTCGAGCAAGGCTTGCATGCCCACGCAGATGCCGAGGAACGGACGGTCCTGGCTGACTTCACGCACCAGCGAGTCGAAGCCCAGGCGACGGATCTCCGCCATGCAATCGCGAATCGCGCCGACGCCGGGGAATACCACCCGGTCGGCTTCGCGAATCACATCGGCATCGCTGGTGATCAGGACCTTGCCGGCACCGACGTGCTCGAGGGCCTTGGCCACCGAGTGCAGGTTGCCCATGCCGTAATCGATAACCGCGACCGTCTGCATTACAGAACGCCCTTGGTCGACGGCATCTGACCGGCCATGCGGTCATCCAGCTCTACGGCCATGCGCAGGGCGCGGCCGAAAGCCTTGAACACGGTCTCGATCTGGTGGTGGGTGTTGGTGCCACGCAGGTTGTCGATGTGCAGGCTGACGAGGGCATGGTTGACGAAGCCCTGGAAGAACTCCTGGAACAGGTCAACGTCGAAGCCGCCGACGGTGGCGCGGGTATAGGGCACATGCATCTGCAAGCCAGGACGGCCGGAGAAGTCGATCACCACGCGCGACAGCGCTTCATCGAGCGGCACGTAGGCGTGGCCATAGCGACGGATGCCTTTCTTGTCGCCGATGGCTTTGGCGAAGGCCTGACCCAGGGTGATACCGACGTCTTCCACGGTGTGGTGGTCGTCGATATGCAGGTCGCCCTTGCTGACAATATCCAGGTCGATCAGCCCGTGACGGGCGATCTGGTCCAGCATGTGCTCAAGAAAAGGAACACCGATATCAAATCGGGCCTTTCCGGTGCCATCCAGGTTGATCGAGGCTTTGATCTGGGTTTCCAGAGTGTCGCGCTCGACTGACGCCTTACGTTCGGCCATCACCAGCTCCGCAAAATCATTGGGCGAAAAAGGCAGCCATTATAGGGGCGCGGGCCGGAAACAGAAACACGAGAGGTGATATCCCTGACGGACAGGACCCCGTGTTGTCGTGGATAGACATGTCAGTACAAGTATCTCAAGAGCACTGATCGCTCCCGCGCTCTGCGTGGGAACGATCAGACAGGGGTTGTGTGTTAGTGGAAGAGGACTGCAGTTTTCTGCAGAGTCACCCAAACACCCCACGCCAACGGAACCCCCACCACCAGCCATGCAGCAATCGCCAACGGCTTGGTGCCCGCATCCGCTTTCCACTCCAATACGGTGCTGCTATCAGCACCCTTGTCGTGGCCCAGCGCCTGTTCGGCAGCCAGTTCAGCGTCGGTCATGAAGTACTTGTCAGCCACCGGACGCACCAGCAGGTTGCACAGGAAACCCAGCACCAGCAGGCCCGCGAGGATGTACAGCGTGATGTCGTATGCTGCGGCGCGTTCAACGCCGATGCTCAGCTGATACTCACGCAGGTAGTTCACCAACACCGGACCCAACACACCCGCCGCCGCCCACGCCGTCAGCAGACGACCATGGATCGCGCCGACCATTTGCGTGCCGAACAGGTCCGCGAGATACGCAGGGACCGTCGCAAAACCACCGCCGTACATCGACAGGATGATGCAGAAGGCCGCCACGAACAGCGCAACGTTGCCCAAGTGACCGAGGTTCGGAATCAACGCGTACAGGGCAAAGCCCAAAGCAAAGAACACGAAGTAGGTGTTTTTGCGACCCAGGTAGTCGGAGAATGACGCCCAGAAGAACCGGCCACCGATGTTGAACAGGCTCAGCAAACCGGTGAAACCGGCAGCGATCGCTGCGATCGAGGCCAACTGCGAGGCGTCGAGCTGACCGAAAGTCAGACCGTTACCCAGCAACTTACCGGCGAACACTTCCTGCAACAGCGGCGACGCCATGCCGAGGATGCCGATACCGGCGGACACGTTCAGGCACAGCACCAGCCACACCAGACGGAATTGCGGGGTTTTCCACGCCACATTCACGTGCACGTGACGGTGGGTGATCATCGCGTTGGAAGCTTTTTTCGCCGGAGCGGTCCAGCCTTCAGGCTTCCAGCCGGTTGGCGGAACGCGGTAGGACAGTGCGCCACCGATCATGAACACGAAGTAGATCGCGGCCATTACCAGGAAGCTCTGCCATACGCCGACGCTGGTTGGCGAAGCGAAGTGGCCCATCAGGGCTGCGGCCAGCGGAGCACCGACCATCGCACCACCACCGAAGCCCATGATCGCCATGCCGGTCGCCATGCCGCGTTTGTCCGGGAACCACTTGATCAGGGTTGAAACCGGCGAGATGTAGCCCAAGCCCAGGCCGATACCGCCAATGACCCCGGAACCGATCCACATCAGCCAAATCTGGTGGGTATAGACCCCCAGCGCTGAAATCAGTAGACCGCCACACCAGCACAGTGCCGACACAACGCCGGCCTTGCGTGGCCCGGCGTGTTCCAGCCAGCCACCCCAGATCGCTGCCGAGCAGCCGAGGAAGATGAAGAACAAGGTGTAGATCCACCCGAGCATCGAGATCGGCCAGTCGCATTGGGACGAAAAAACTTGCGAGATGAAGCTCATGTCCGGCGCGCAAGCCGTTGCCTTGGTCACACCCAGAGCTTTGGACAGTGGCAACCAGAACACCGAGAAGCCGTAGGCCATGCCGATGCAAAGGTGGATGGCCAGGGCGGCCGGTGGTACCAGCCAACGGTTGAAACCGGGCTTGGCGATGATGCGTTCCTTGGACAGGAACGAGGGCTGGTCAGCCGTGAGGCCGTCCGCCGTGATGCTCGTGGTCATTGTGTATCCCCCAATTATTAGTATTGTTCGCCTGCCACTCTTCACCCTCAGCCTTTATGCGCACGCACGACTGTTTTCTCGGGGTGAAGCTCCATTTTGCTGTGACATCAAGTCGCAGAAGGACGGACGAACCGGCAGAGGTTACCATCTGTACGTGACAGAAAAACCAAAGTGACATCACCTTTTGTACGTTGTCTGTTCTCGTACCACCGAAGGAGCCGCCATGCCGATCACAGTCGAGCCGCTTACCGAAGCCACTTACCAGGACCAGCAAGATCTACAAAAGATCTACCGCGATGCGCCGGAGTGGCTGTTTGCGCCGTTTGCCGGGGATGTGCAGTTGATCGCAGGCTGCCTGCTTGAGGGTTCGCTGATTGCCGGCCGCTTCAACGATCGCCTGTTGGGCGCAGCTCGTCTGCAACGTCATCAGGATGTCTGGCATCTGTCCCAACTATGCGTACGAAAAATCACCCGTCGTCGTGGCGTGGCCGAGCGCCTGGTGCACGAAGCGCAGAAAATGGCGTCTCAATCAGGCGCGACTTTGCGTCTGCTTGTGCCTGCCGGGCACCTGGAGGCACAAGCGCTGGCGGCCAAACTGAAAGTGCCGCTGGATGTGTTGCCGACGTGATCGCTGACCGGTCGTGCGCTGCGGAGCGCTATACTCCCCGGCTAAATTTCGAATTCGACTAACTACAAGGACTCGCCCATGAAAGCGTTCGGCAAAATCCTGGGTCTGGTACTTCTCGGGCTGTTGCTGATCATTGTGGCGCTGGGCTTTGCCCTGACCCACCTCTTTGATCCCAACGACTATAAAGACGAGATTCGCCAGATTGCCCGCGACAAAGCCCACATCGAGCTGACGCTCAATGGCGATATCGGCTGGAGCCTGTTCCCTTGGCTGGGACTGGAATTGCACGAAGCCAGTGTCGCGACCCTGGCCAAGCCCACCGAACCGTTCGCCGACTTGCAAATGCTCGGTCTGTCGGTTCGCGTGCTGCCGCTGCTGCGCCGTGAAGTGCAGATGAGCGATGTGCGCGTCGAAGGCCTGAACCTGCGCCTGAACCGTGACAAGGACGGTCACGGTAACTGGGAAGACATCGGCAAAGCTCCGGCCCCGGCCGCACCAGCCACACCGCCCGCGACCACCGGCGAACCAGCGCCTGAGGCCACTGCCCAAGCGGAAAAACCGGCCCAGCCGATCCGCCTGGACATCGACAGCCTGACCGTCAACAACGCCCGTGTTGAATACAGCGACGAAAAAACCGGCAAGCAGTTCAGCGCCGAAAGCATCCAGCTGAGTACCGGCCCGGTGCATGACTCCACCAACATCCCGGTCAAACTCACCGCGTTCTTGAGCACCAACCAGCCGGTCCTGCGCGTGCGTACCGAGCTCAACGGCGAACTGCGTTTCGAGCGCGCACTGCAGCGCTATAAACTCGAAGACATGAAACTCTCCGGTGAAGTCGCCGGCGATCCGCTGCAAGGCAAAACCATGACCTTCGCCGCCCAGGGCCAATTGCTGCTGGATAAAGCGGCGAACGTCGCCGAATGGAGCGGTATCAAGATCTCTGCCAACCAGCTGCGCGCATTGGGTGAGCTGAAGGTCAACGACCTCGACAAGACCCCGCAAATCAACGGCGGCCTGTCGATTGCCCAGTTTGATCTGGCGAAATTCGTCGACAGCATCGGCCAGAAACTTCCGGCCATGGCCGAAGGCAGCCTGAGTAAAGTCGAGCTGGTCAGCCGTCTTGCGGGAACGCCTACCAGCCTGTCGTTCGATCACATCAACCTGAAAATCGACGACAGCACCTTCAGCGGCCGCATTGCCGTCGAGGACTTCGCCAAGCAATCGCTGCGGGCGAACCTCAAGGCCGACACCTTTAACGTCGACCGTTACCTGCCGCCAAAATCTGCCGAAGCCAACAGCGCAACGCAGGTCCGTCAGGCTGAAGTCGCCACCACCGAAGCCGATGCCATGGCCGGTGCGGGCAGCACACCGCTGCCGCAAGCACCGACCAAAGACGCGTGGAGCAACGAACGTCTGTTGCCAGTGGAACGGCTGAGCAAACTCGACGTGGACGCTGACCTCACCTTCGGCCAGTTGACCCTCGATAAACTGCCGATCCAGAACGCGGCGCTCAAGGCCACCGGCCAAGGCGGCCTGCTGACACTGGAGAACCTTCGCGGCGAGTTGTACGACGGTAACTTCGACGCCAAAGGTACGCTCGACGTGCGCCAACAGGTGCCGACGCTGAGCATGCAGACACAGATCAACAAAGTGCCGGTGGAAAAAATCCTCGAAAGCCAGGGTAAAAATCCGCCGATCAAAGGTCTGGTGACGCTCAACAGCAACCTGACCGGCAGCGGCAACAGCCAGAAAGCGCTGATCGAAAGCCTCAACGGCAACGCCAGTTTCGTCATCAACAACGGCGTCCTGCTCAATGCCAACCTCGAACAACAGTTGTGCAAAGGCATCGCCACCCTGAACCGTAAATCCCTCAGCGGCGAGCCACGGGGCAAGGACACACCGTTCCAGGAGCTCAAGGGCAACCTGACCTTCCGTAACGGCGTGGCCAGCAACCCGGACCTGAAAATGCGCATCCCGGGCATGACCGTCAACGGCGACGGCGATGTCGATTTGCGGGTGCTGGGCATGGATTACCGCGTGGGCATTATCGTCGAAGGCGACAAGAGCGACATGCCGGACCCGGCCTGTCAGGTCGGCGAGAAGTTCGTCGGCATCGAGTGGCCGCTGCGCTGCCGTGGCCCGCTGGAGCTAGGTGCCAAGGCTTGCCGCCTCGATAACGAACGCATGGGCCAGGTCGCGAGCAAAATGGCCGGCGAGCGGATCAGCGAAAAAATCGACGAAAAACTCGGCGACAAGGTCAGCCCGGAACTGAAAAATGCGCTGAAGGGGCTGTTCAAGCGATGAGAGCCGAGCAGTTTTCAACGGCGGTGCTGGACTGGTACGACCGCCACGGCCGTCACGACTTGCCCTGGCAACAAGGCATCACGCCGTATCGGGTGTGGGTGTCAGAAATCATGTTGCAGCAAACCCAGGTCAGCACCGTACTGAACTACTTCGACCGGTTCATGGCCTCGTTGCCGACCGTCGAAGCCCTGGCCGCCGCGCCGGAAGACGAAGTCCTGCACCTGTGGACCGGCCTCGGTTACTACACCCGCGCACGCAATCTGCAGAAGACCGCGAAAATCGTCGTCGCCGAGTACGGTGGCGAGTTTCCGCGCAATGTGGAGAAGCTCACTGATCTACCGGGAATCGGCCTGTCCACGGCGGGCGCCATCGCCAGCCTGAGCATGGGCCTGCGGGCGCCGATCCTCGACGGCAACGTCAAACGAGTCTTGGCGCGCTTTACCGCGCAAGAAGGCTATCCGGGCGAGCCCAAGGTCGCCAAACAGCTGTGGGCGAACGCTGAACGCTTTACGCCGCATGATCGGGTCAACGCCTACACCCAGG
Source organism: Pseudomonas sp. MDT1-16 (assembly GCF_054898115.1). Taxonomy (NCBI): domain Bacteria; kingdom Pseudomonadati; phylum Pseudomonadota; class Gammaproteobacteria; order Pseudomonadales; family Pseudomonadaceae; genus Pseudomonas; species Pseudomonas sp. MDT1-16. The sequence continues at coordinate 546,822 of NZ_CM142717.1, read as the reverse complement.
CGATGATGGATCTGGGCGCTACGCTCTGTACACGCAGCAAACCGAGCTGCCTGCTTTGCCCGCTTGAAAAGGGTTGCGAGGCGCACATGCTCGGCCTCGAAACCCGCTACCCGATCCCCAAACCGCGCAAAGCCGTGCCACAGAAGCGTACGTTGATGCCGATGCTCGCCAACGGCGAAGGCGCGATTCTGCTTTACCGTCGCCCTTCCACGGGCTTGTGGGGCGGTCTCTGGAGCCTGCCGGAACTCGACGACCTCGACGACCTGCAACATCTGGCTTCGCAGCATTCGCTGGAACTGGGCAGCCAACAGGCGCTGCCGAGCCTGGTGCACACCTTCAGTCACTTTCAGTTGTCCATCGAACCCTGGCTGGTTCAAGTTCAGGAGGCTGGCCATCACGTGGCCGAGGCCGACTGGCTCTGGTATAACCTCGCCACCCCGCCGCGCCTGGGCCTTGCCGCCCCGGTCAAAACCTTGCTCGAACGCGCGGCCGCCGTATTGAACGCAGGAGAGTCGTCATGACCCGCACCATCATGTGCCGCAAGTACAAAGAAGAATTGCCCGCCCTGGAACGCGCCCCATTCCCGGGTACAAAAGGTCAGGACATTTTTGACCATGTCTCGGCCAAGGCCTGGGCCGACTGGCAGAAACACCAGACCCTACTGATCAACGAAAAACGCCTGAACATGATGAACGCCGAAGACCGCAAATACCTTCAGGGCGAGATGGACAAGTACTTCTCCGGCGAGGAATACGCCAAAGCCGACGGCTACGTTCCGCCGGCTGAATAATCCCGATTTATCGGGGGGCGGAACGTAAGCGACGGTAATAATTAAAATTTTTTTGAAAACTTTCTTGACGACCCCCTGAAAAACCCGTTTAATGCGCCCCGTTGCCCAGATAGCTCAGTCGGTAGAGCAGGGGATTGAAAATCCCCGTGTCGGCGGTTCGATTCCGTCTCTGGGCACCAAATACCGAAAACCCTGAATCGCAAGATTCAGGGTTTTTTTATGCCTGCGATTTAGTAACGCCCAACTACTCATCAACATTCCAGTGAAAAACCAGATTGCGGGCGGTGCCGCTTCCGACATCCGTTGTGTCATGTTTCGCTTCACCATTACGGGTCGCGACAACGGAGTACTTGCCGGGAGGTAGCTGAACGTAAACCAACGGGCCAGCCTGGCTCAGCGTCAGTACCGTCTGCCCCGGTGCTTTCTGAATGACCACATCTACGTCGGGAACGTATTTATTTTCCGGCCCGATAGAGAAGGTCATGTGCAGGTTGTATCCAGTGGTTTGCTGGATAGCCTTCGACTCATCCTCGCCAATACCGCCGGACAGGTAAGTAATCCCGTTTTGCTCTTGCCTCTGGACTTGCACGCCCGAGTTGTCGATGGGCTCGAGGCTGGCAGCGCTCAGCATGACGGGAAACATCAATACGCCGACAGTGGCGATGGGCAACAGGAGTGAATGGAGGTACTTCATAGTGGCGACTCCCCGGGCTGCGAAGAACCCAATCGTTCTCCTGTTAGATTTCCTGCTGAATGGGCAAGTTTTAGATTGATTAGTACTTGGGCTCACTGCGAATCGGACTACACGTTGTATTCCTCAAGCGCGTATTGCCGTCGGCTTGATCCCGCAAAACCAATCGGACTTTCCTTCGGATTTACCAGCCGCGCCCGGCTTCGTCGACCACCCTGCCCCTGCAATCCTCTTCTGCCTGTTCAACCAGATCCCCAGATAATCATGGATGGATTGTTCATGGGCAGCGTGAAGACTATTGTTGGCAGCTACCCGCAAAGGTCAAAACCGATGAATTTGCAGGACATGTCCTCGTTGGCCTCCGCTCAAATGGAGTTGCCGCTGCCAGCCTACGCCCCCGGCGAGCCGTTCAAGGAAACCGCCGCAGACGGCTTCATGCTTGGCGGATTCACTTGGCGGCAGGCTCTATCGGACTCAACGCGCCCAGTCGTCATCATCAACGCCGCCACTTCCGTCCGCTGCCGTCATTACTCGCGTTTCGCCGATTACCTGTTTGCCAACGGCTTCGACGTGATCACTTTTGATTACCGCGGCATCGGCGAGTCGCGTCCGGCATCGCTGAAAGGGCTTCAGGCCTCATGGTCCGATTGGGGCGCGCTGGATTTTGAGGCGATGCTCAAGCGCGCTCAGCGGGAATTCCCCGGCCAGCCCATCGACGTCGTCGGTCACAGCTTCGGAGGCTGTGCAGCGGGGCTGGGAGCCTCCGGGCAGGTTATTCGGCGCCTGGTCACCGTAGGTGCTCAGTTCGCTTACTGGCGCGATTACGCCCCTGCCCATCGCTGGCGAATGTTCGGCAAGTGGCACCTGATGATGCCGTTGTTGACGATGATTTACGGCTACTTCCCCGGCAAACGCCTCGGCTGGCTGGAAGACACGCCCGCCGGTGTGGTCTGCGACTGGAGCACGCCCACCGCCCGCTACGAGAAACGCCCAAGCGGGCGCGTCATGCACGCAAAAAACGACCGACTGCCCTTCGCCGCCGTCACCGCGAAAACCCTGGCCATCAGCATCAGCGACGATCCTTACGGCACGATTCCAGCCATCGAACGCCTGCTCGGTTACTTCACCGGCGCAACGACCAGCCATCTGCGAATCGCCCCCGAAGACATCGGCGAACAAGAAGTCGGACATTTCGCCTTTTTTCGTAGCCCATACCAAGCCACACTATGGCCCATTGCATTGTCCTGGTTGCAGACCGGCGAACTGGCCCCCGACACACCCGGGCGGCTCGTGCCACGCTGCTGATTGACTTGCCCACTCAACGAAATACGGAACGACGCCCATGGCCTCCGCCAACAAGCAGAACAAACGCGCCACACGCGCCAAAGCCAAGGCCAAGCAGAACCGCACCCAACGGGCTGCCGCGCCGGTCGAGCTGGATCCGAACGACGATCGCATCGACTTCGAATCGGTGGACCTGACCGACATGTTCAAAGAAATGATCGATGCGCAAAAGATCAGCCAACAAGCAATGTGCGTGGCCTTTCTTGAGCACCCGCTTATCGCGCTGGTGCTGGTGCAGGAAGGCGAAGAAACAGCGACAGACTTTATCCTCGCCGCGCTGATCGAGTATCGGCAATGGTCCGCTGAAGTCGACGAAGCCGGCGCCTTGGCCTGGATCGAATCACCGGCCTTCCAGGCCGACTACGTGGCGGCGTCCGACGCCATCGCGGCTCAAACCCAACAGAAAGCAAACTGAGTTCCCATGGCATCCCTGAACAAGCAACAGAAACGCGCCAAACGCGCCAAGATCAAAGCCAAGCAAATCAACATTCACGGCAGAAAACCCGCCGCACTGGACGATGACCTGGGTGAAATCGGCGAACCGATTCCGGAATACACCCTGGCGATGTTCAGCAAAATGCGTGACGCGGAAGCCATCAGCCGCAACGACATGCTGCTGACCTTGCTGTCGAACCTCGCCGAAATCATCAGCGACCATCCAGAACTGCTGGACATGGAAAACGCCGACAACGAAGCCATGGCTGCCACTCACCTGGCCGCCGACATGCTGATCGACTATCGCATGTGGGCCGACGGCATGGACCGCGACGCCGCCCAGGCCTGGCTGACGGACCCGCAGTTCATCACCGACTTCGGCGATGCACTCGACAGCTATCGCGAGTCGCTGGATGCCCAAGTAGAAAAGGCTGAGTAAACACTCGCCTCAGAAACAAAAACGGCCGCTTGTCATTACTGACAGCGGCCGTTTTTGTTTGAGAAGCCAACAGCCTGAAACGATCTGACATGACCCCTCGTCAGCGGCCATGTATATCCCATTGACATATCCCTGAAGAAATCTATTCTTTGGACTCACAGCACTCACAAAAACGCAGGAGGCCAAATGGAACAGACAACCCTTTTCATGAGCAATCGAAGCCAGGCTGTTCGCCTCCCCAAAGCCGTAGCGATGCCAAGCGATGTGAAACGAGTCAACGTAATTGCCATCGGCAGGACCCGTATCATCACCCCCGCAGATGAAACATGGGACAGCTGGTTTGACGGGGATGGCGTGAGTGCAGATTTCATGACCGATCGTGAACAACCCGCCGACCAGGAGCGTGAGTCGTTCTGATGATCAAATACATGCTCGATACCAACATCTGCATCTTCACCATCAAGAACAAACCGCAAATCGTACGAGAAGCTTTCAACCGTCATAACGGGCAATTATGCATTAGTGCCGTCACGCTGATGGAGTTGATCTACGGTGCCGAAAAATCAGCGACACCCGAGAAGAACCTCGGGGTGATCGAGGGTTTTGCGGCACGCCTTGAGGTTTTGCCTTTCGACAACGAAGCGGCTACACATACCGGGATGATTCGATCCGAGCTGGCAAAGGCTGGAACGCCTATCGGACCCTACGACCACATGATTGCCGGCCACGCACGTTCACGCGGATTCATTGTGGTCACCAACAACCTAAGGGAATTTGAACGCGTTCCAGGGTTACGCGTAGAAGACTGGGTCCACCCCGGTTGAGCTCACTAATGACTCAAACAAAAACGGCCGCTTGTCATTACTGACAGCGGCCGTTTTGCGTTACGCGGTGTGAATCAGTTCAGCACCACCGCGCCACGCTTTTCCAGTTTGCGACGACGAGCCACGAACAAACCGGCAGCCACCACCAACACGCTCAGCAGACCGGTCGCGAGGATCTCCACGCGATGGGCTTCCTGGATCAGCATGATCGTCAGTATGCCAACGATGAACACGATCACCGCATAGGTCAAAACAGCATGCGCGAAGCGCTGTAGAGCGCCGAATTCAGGCAGCTTGTTACGGCAACCAGAACCACGATGTCGACGATCAGCTTGGCATTCGGGATGCCCATGCGCTCAAGCACGGTCTGGTAGGAACCGACAGCTGCCAGTACCGGATCATTCCCTGGCACCAGCGCCACGACGAGGAAGATCGACACGGGGTAAAACAAGCCGATCCGCCAGATCACCAGAAACGCACCCAAAAATGTGTCGGCGCACAATAAAAGTGCAGACCCGGAACGATTGGCCGGTTAGCGCTTCCAACACCCCGTCAAAGCTGGCAACATCGCGCCCTTTTTTACGCGACACCCGTGGGGCAGCGGGTTCAAACGGCTGTTCGGTTGATAGCAGCGCGACAGTCTGCTGCACCGATGCGACAACCTGCCACATGCCACCCGTTTACCGCCCGTAGTGCTGTTGGCTGCCGTTCGAACGCTATGCTAGCTTGGCCGCCTCGCCAGGAAGGCCGCCAACAGCAGGAGCGAAATACTATGAGGAACGCACATGGCTGAGGCCACGCCCGCGCTTGAAATCCGCAACTTGCACAAACGCTACGGACAGCTCGAGGTGCTCAAAGGCATCTCGCTGACCGCCCGCGACGGCGACGTGATCTCGATCCTGGGTTCTTCCGGTTCCGGCAAGTCCACATTCCTTCGTTGCATCAACCTGTTGGAAAACCCGCACCAGGGCCAAATCCTGGTGGCCGGCGAAGAACTCAAGCTCAAAGCCGCGAAAAACGGCGAACTGGTCGCTGCTGACGGCAAGCAGATCAACCGCCTGCGCAGCGAGATCGGTTTTGTGTTTCAAAACTTTAATCTCTGGCCGCACATGAGCGTGCTCGACAACATCATCGAAGCCCCGCGCCGGGTGCTCGGCCAGAGCAAGGCCGAGGCCATTGAAGTCGCCGAAGCCTTGTTGGCCAAGGTCGGCATCGCCGACAAGCGCCACGCCTACCCAGCGCAACTCTCCGGCGGTCAGCAACAACGCGCGGCCATCGCTCGGACGTTGGCGATGCAGCCCAAGGTGATCCTGTTCGACGAGCCCACCTCCGCCCTTGACCCGGAAATGGTTCAGGAAGTACTTAATGTCATCCGAGCATTGGCCGAAGAAGGCCGCACCATGCTGCTGGTCACCCATGAAATGGGCTTCGCTCGTCAGGTTTCCAGCGAAGTGGTGTTCCTCCACCAGGGCCTGGTAGAAGAGCAAGGATCGCCACAGCAGGTGTTCGAAAACCCGCTTTCGGCGCGCTGCAAACAATTCATGTCCAGCAACCGCTAACGGAGCTACCCGCATGCAGAACTACAAAAAAATCTTCCTGGCTGCCGCCGTCACCCTGGCCTTCAGCGCCGGTGCCATGGCCGAAACCTTGAAGATGGGCATCGAAGCGGCCTACCCGCCGTTCAACAACAAAGATGCCAGCGGCAATGTCGTCGGCTTCGACAAAGAAATCGGCGACGCCCTGTGCGCCAAGATGAAAGTCGACTGCACCGTGGTCACGTCCGACTGGGACGGCATCATTCCGGCCCTGAACGCCAAGAAGTTCGACTTCCTGATCTCCTCGATGTCGATCACCGACGAGCGCAAGCAGGCGGTAGATTTCACCGACCCGTACTACTCCAACAAGCTGCAATTCATCGCCAAGAAAGACGTCGACTTCAAAACCGACAAGGCCTCCCTGCAAGGCAAAGTGATCGGCGCACAACGCGCGACCCTCGCTGGCACCTGGCTGGAAGACAACATGGAAGGCGTTGAAATCAAACTCTACGACACCCAGGAAAACGCCTACCTCGACCTGACCTCCGGTCGTCTGGACGGCATCCTGGCGGACAAATACGTCAACTATGAGTGGCTGAAAAGCGACGCCGGTCGGTCCTACGAGTTCAAGGGCGATCCGGTGGAAGAGAGCGACAAGATCGGTATCGCCGTACGTAAAGGCGACCCGATCCGCGCGAAGCTGAACCTTGCCCTGAAAGAAATCGTCGAGGACGGCACTTACAAAAAGATCAATGACAAGTACTTCCCGTTCAGCATTTATTGATTCTGACCTGCCTGACCGGCGCCGTTCGCTGACGGCGCCAGTCCCTGGCATTGCCTGCCGCGATTTGAAAAGAAATCCATGACTATCGATCTCTACGGATTCGGCCCGGCGCTCGCCGCTGGCGCGCTGATGACTGTGAAACTGGCACTCTCGGCTTTGTGCGTGGGGCTGGTGCTCGGTCTGCTCGGCGCCTTGGCCAAGACTTCCCCGTACAAGCCGCTGCAATGGCTTGGCGGCACTTACTCGACGCTGGTTCGCGGCATCCCGGAATTGCTCTGGGTGCTGTTGATCTACTTCGGCACGGTCAACCTGATGCGTGCCTTGGGCGAGTTCTTCGGCAACCCCGACCTCGAACTCAATGCCTTTGCCGCGGGTGTGATTGCGCTGGGACTGTGCTTCGGCGCCTATGCCACAGAGGTTTTTCGCGGTGCAATTTTGGCCATCCCCAAAGGTCACCGTGAAGCGGGTGTGGCGTTGGGCCTGTCGAAGTTTCGCATCTTCACCAAGCTGATCATGCCGCAGATGTGGCGCATCGCCCTGCCCGGCCTGGGCAACCTGTTCATGATCCTGATGAAAGACACCGCGCTGGTGTCGGTGATCGGCCTGGAAGAAATCATGCGTCACGCGCAAATCGGCGTGACCGTGTCCAAACAGCCGTTCACCTTCTACATGGTGGCCGCGTTCATGTACCTGGGTCTGACTATTCTCGCCATGACGGGCATGTACTTTATGGAAAAACGTGCCGCTCGCGGCTTCGCGAGGAGCACCCAATGAACTGGGAAATCATCATCAAGTGGCTGCCGAAACTGGCTCAGGGCGCGACGCTGACCCTGGAGCTGGTGGCCATCGCCGTGATCGCCGGGCTGCTGCTGGCAATTCCGCTAGGCATCGCCCGTTCATCGCGACTCTGGTACGTGCGGGCATTCCCCTACGGCTACATCTTCTTCTTCCGTGGCACACCGTTGCTGGTTCAGCTGTTCCTGGTCTACTACGGCCTGGCGCAGTTCGACGCGGTCCGTAACAGCTCGATGTGGCCGTACCTGCGCGATCCGTTCTGGTGTGCCACAGCGACCATGACGTTGCACACCGCGGCCTACATCGCCGAGATCCTGCGCGGCGCGATCCAGGCGATTCCACCGGGCGAGATCGAAGCAGCGCGGGCGCTGGGCATGTCCCGGCCCAAGGCGCTGTTCTACATCATCCTGCCCCGTGCCGCCCGCATCGGCCTGCCGGCCTACAGCAACGAAGTGATCCTGATGCTCAAGGCGAGTGCCCTGGCCAGCACCGTGACCCTGATGGAACTGACCGGCATGGCCCGCACCATCATTGCCCGGACCTACCTGCCAGTGGAGATCTTCTTCGCCGCGGGCATGTTCTATCTGCTGATGGCTTATGTGCTGGTACGCGGTTTCAAACTGCTGGAGCGCTGGCTGCGCGTCGATGCCTGCCAAGGTCGATGATTCCCACGTGCTGACGGGTGAGACCCTACTCGCCCGTTTCGCGGCGCTGGATGCTTTTCTGATCAAGCACCAGGCGCTGTGGAAGCCTCGACCGTTTACTCATCGGCAGCTTCCTTGGGAAGCGTCCTACCCGGAGCTGGCCGAATGGCTACGCGGGCGGTCGCTGGAAGAGGCGGAACAGAGCCACAATCAACCTTGCTTGCTGGATGCGCCGGAGCCTTTTGCCTCGCTGGCGGCGTTGTCCCTTGAACTGAGCACAGTGGGTGAATTGCCGGCTCATGCCCTCGAAGCGTCAGGCCATCGGTTGAATGTCGATGTGCCGGGGCGCAAGTGGCAGCAGATCGAAGCCTTCGCCAGTCGCTTGCAGTTTGCTGACGCGCCGAGTCATTGGCTGGACTGGTGCTCAGGCAAAGGACACTTGGGACGACGTCTGCTGCAAACCGGGCAACAACTGACCTGCCTGGAATACGACCCGGCGCTGGCTTTCAGCGGCCAGGCACTCAGCCAACGTCATCAAATGCATGCGCTGCATGTCGAGCAAGACGTGCTCGCTGCGGACGCCGTTTCTTTCTTGAATGCCGATCACACTCCGGTAGCGTTGCACGCCTGCGGTGATCTGCATGTGCGGCTGATCCAGCTCGCCAGTGCGGAAGGCTGCAAACAACTGGCCATCGCGCCTTGCTGCTACAACCGGATCCGTCTGAGCGAGTATCAGCCGCTTTCCTCGTCGGCCAAGCGCTCCGACCTACAGCTGTCCCTCGAAAATCTTTCGCTACCGACGAGCGAAACTGTCACCGCCGGCGCTCGCGTCCGACGTCAACGCGACACTTCCATGGCCAGACGCCTGGCCTTCGACCTGCTGCAGCGGCAACTGCGCGGCATGGACGAATACCTGCCCACCCCGTCCCTGCCCAGTGCCTGGCTGGATAAGTCATTCGCCGATTACTGCCATCATTTGGCCGCGCTTAAAGAGTTATCCACAATCGGTCCGCAGGATTGGTCAGCACTCGAAGGCGCTGGTTGGCAGCGATTGGCCGAAGTACGCAATCTGGAGCTGTTGCGCGGCCTTTTCCGACGCCCGTTGGAGCTTTGGCTGGTACTCGATCGGGCACTTTTCCTGTTCGAGCAGGGTTATGCGGTTCGCCTCGGCACCTTCTGCGAAACCCCACTTACACCGCGTAATTTCCTGATCCTGGCTGAGCGCCCTTAAAACACCTCATCCTGTGGATAACTCTGTTGATGAAATTATCGTGGATCCAATATATACGGCTGTTTCGAGGCTGAAACACTACTGTTCAATTTTCGTACACCTGTAAAAAAAGCGGAAAAACAGGCATTTGCGAGCAAATGAGAACGGATCCACAAATTTGCCTCTAAGCAGGTGCGGTACAGATCCCGTTGTGCATAAGCGTTCAGCCAAAACAACATAAACGACCTGCGAAACCTCAACTATCTTTGCCAAACGCCAGAATTGTCTGGTGTTCAAACAGCAAGGAGCTGGGAAAAACATGAGCACATTGAACAGTGCACAGGAAGCCGTCGATACCGTCGCCAACCAAGCCATTGATGCTGCGCTGCAGCAAACCTTCGCGGTGGGTGGCGCCATCATCAACAACGCAACGGGCGAGGTCATCGCCGCGCTGCACAACAACGTGCTGATGCCTTTCCCCGGCAGTGGCACCACGTACTTTCTACCTCATGATCCGACCGCCCACGGCGAGCGGCAATTGGTGGACTGGTACTACGAAAACGTCGCGCCATTGAACTTGCCACCGCCCAATCAGTTGACCGTCGTCACCACCCTGGACCCATGCGCCATGTGCGCCGGTTCGCTGCTGACTGCTGGATTTAACGTCGCCGTCAGTGCGATCGATGACTATGCAGGCATCAACTACAACAGTCAGTTCACCTTTCCGTCGCTGCCACCGCAGATCCGCCAACAGGCGCAGGACACCTGGGGTTATTACGCGATTGCGGCGCCTGTCAGCCGGGCCTATCGGGGTTCGACCAGCCCGGTGTTCGGCGGCCAGACCATCGACTCGGCGGTTTACTTCCTCACCAGCTCGATCTTCTCCGCCAGCGTCAACACCGTGCGCGAGGCCAGCAACAACAGCGGTTTACCGCCGGATCAACTGCAAAACCCTGCAAACCTCCCGGCCGACAGCAAAGTCCGCCAGGCACTGACTGCGCTCAGCCCGTTTGCGCTGACCGTGCAATCGGCCAACCCACGCGACCCCGGCGCAGAACTCGCCCCGCCACTGTTACAAACCGCACAGCACAGCCCGGTGTTCAACTCGGTGGCCCTCATCGATCCGTTCGGCAACCTGCTGGTGTGCCTGGGAGGCGTCGAGAACCAGTCGCCGATTCGTACAGCGTTCATGGAAACCACCCGCAACTACGCGGTCATGCGCTGGACCCTGATGAACGACCCCGACCCGACGGTTCGCGCCCAAGCCGAGCAATACCTGACGCACCCGAAGTACGGCACCTTCGTCTTCCTCTACGCCCCCGACCCCACCACCCCACAGGCCGTAATGACCTTCGGCGCGTACGGTTCGACCATGGAAGGCCCCGTGCCCCAGAGCTATCCGTCCAACCTCCAATACGTGCTGCTGCCGGGCAACACCACCGCACAAGCGCTGTCGACACTGGCCCAAAACCTGCCGCCGTTCTACACGCAAAGCGTGCAAGTGGCGCCCGCGCAGGTGTTGAGTCAGGACCTGATCAACGCGGTCAAAAACGGCGTGTAACGCTTTAAAGCAATCGCTCAGGCCGACCCCGCAGAAGCGTCCGCGGGGCCGGCCTGACGCCTACGCAAAAATAGTCTGAATTCAGGGGTTTACAGAACCAATCCAATCGCTATAATCGTCGCCCTAACACGCCGGTATAGCTCAGTTGGTAGAGCAACTGACTTGTAATCAGTAGGTCCCGGGTTCGACTCCTGGTGCCGGCACCATACAAAACAAAGCCCTCGTAGAAATACGAGGGCTTTGTTGTTTCTGGAGTTTGGAAAAGCAGGCCTTAGTGACCCGCGCTCTGACCACCATCAACGTGCAGGATCTCGCCGGTGACAAAATTGGCGCTGTCCAGATACACGACTGCCTGAGCAATGTCGCTGATCTCGCCCATGTGCCCGACCGGGTGCAGATTCCCCAGCGCTTCATGGGTTTCTTCGCCGTGCATTGGGGTCTTGATGATGCCCGGGGAAACCGCGTTCACCCGAATCCCGCGCTTGGCGTATTCGATGGCCAGGGATTTGGTCGCCGCATTCAGGCCACCTTTGGTCAACGACGCCAGTACCGACGGCACACCGTCGATGGCGTGGTCCACCAGGCTGGTGGTGATGTTGACGACGTGGCCGCTGCCTTGTTTTTCCATCTCGGTGATCGCGAGTTGGGTGATGTAGAAGAAACCATTCAGGTTCACCGACAGCACCGCAGCGTAATCTTCCTGGGTATATGCGGTGAACGGCTTGGCGACGAAGATCCCGGCGTTGTTGACCAGGGTGTCGATACGGCCAAAACGTTCGATGGCTTCACGAATAACCCGCTGAGCGACCGCAGGGTCGCCAATGTCGCCGGCCACGGTGAGAATGTCCGCGTCGGTAGACGGTTTGATCGAACGCGAAGTGGCGACAACCTTGTAATCCAGATCACGGAAGGCCTTGACCATGCCTGCGCCGAGACCTTGGGAGGCGCCAGTAATAACGATGACTTTTTTCGAACTGCTCATGATCAACCTCGACTAATAAATGATCGTTTAAATAAAGTAAGAAAGGCTTCGGCGGGGGTCTTCGCCATTTGTCTCAACATCTGTTCGTAGTACTCGACCGACAGCGAACCGGACACCAGGTGACGACCGAAAATCGATGGAAACCGCCGCGGTCATGACTGCCCCTCCGCCTCAGCCAACTGCTTGCGGTACTGGGTGGTGGTGATACCGGCGTAACCCCAGTTATCGGTGTCGACTTCTTCGATCACGATGTGGGTCAGTTCAGGACGCTTGTTAAGGACGCGTTCCAGGGTTTCAGTGATTTCGGCGATCACCTGAGCTTTCTGCTCTGAGGTAACGCCATCGCGGGTGATGCGTACGCTTACGAAAGGCATGAGGAATCTCCAGTGACCTGCTCATCGGGATGATGGGGAGGCGTTGGAGCTCAATGTATGGAGTTCGCTGGAGGGGATAAAGGTGGGGGCGGGAACATCATTAGTTACGTGGTGTAATAGGTGCGCGATCTCACGCCTGCTAGCGTCGAAACTCCAGCGATCAAACTGGCTTCAGGCTGTATTCGAACCATTATGCTAAATTATGGCTGGCCAATAATTATGGCTTATCCATAAAAAGAGGTAATTGCATGAGCAGCATTTTTCAGCGCCCTGAATTGGCCGAAGAGATGGCGAACCAGCTTCTCAATCCAGGCGTTCTCGATGAAGGTTTGCGCTCAGGTCTGTTTTTATCCGGCCTGCGCAGGACTGGTAAAACGACATTCCTGAGGAGCGACCTCATCCCTGCGCTGAAAGATGCGGGTGCTCTGGTCATTTACGTCGACCTATGGAGTGACACGCTGGCCAATCCAGCGACACTGGTGCATGACGCCATCCGTAAAACCCTGCAGGAGCTCCAAACACCGGGCTCCGGTTTGCTCGAAATGCTCAAGCGTGTCAGCGGTGCTGATGTAGGCGTTGCAGGATTCAAGTTTGGTTTCAAACTCGACAGCATCGGGAACTCAGGTGGGCCAACCCTGGCGCAGGCGCTGACAGAGGTTGTTGATCAAGCGAACACCAACTTGGTGCTGATCATCGACGAAGTGCAGCATGCCATTTCTTCCGACGATGGTAATCAGCTGCTTCTGGCACTCAAAGCTGCTCGTGATGCGATCAATCCTCGACCAGATACACCGGGTTACTTTCTGTTTATTGGAACGGGATCGCACAGGGCGCAAGTCAGCGAACTCACGGCAAAGAGGAACCAGGCGTTTTCTGGTGCGACATCGACAGCGTATCCGGTACTGAAAGGGGATTACGTTGAATACTTGCTTAACCGGCTCGTTGCGACGGTGAAGAAAGAAAAGCTACCTTCACTCGAAGTCGCCATCGAAGCATTCAATACCTTGGGAAACCGGCCCGAGGAAATGCTCAAAGCGTTGCGACAACTCATGCAGCAAGAAGGTGACCCTGATCTTTTCCTACCGGTTATTGCCAGCACATTGCGCTCGGCGGCGGCCAGCATCGAACTTGAAAAAGTGGAGTTGTTAGGTAGTTTGGCTCAGGCTATTTTCAACAAGATCGCGTCAACGGAAGGCGATGCCCGCGGCATTTTTTCCATCGATGCTGCATCCGAGTATTCGAAGACCGTGGGTCGTGAAGTGCGGGTTGAAGAGATTCAGCCGGTGGTGATTGCGCTGGTTGCCGAGAACATCATCATGCGGCGCGGGCATGGGATTTATGCGATTACGGACCAGTTTGTTCAGGAGATTTGGTTGGAGCAACGAGCGCTGATTGAAGCTAGCTAGCAATCGCTACGCTGTTGCCGTTGCGTGTCGAACAATCAATTTCACACCGACGCCACCACCTAGCCACGATTGCGCATCCATCTCCCTCAAGCTACCTTCAAACCGTCGCTGCCAATTCAGCGACCGGGCCTGAGAACTCGAATTCGATGCAGAAATTAACCGGAGTTCTCCTCATGCATGCCCGCAATTCATTCAAATTTTTCACTATTGCTACACCGAGTCACGCCCATCACCGCCCAAAAACCGGAGGTGCCCAATGACCAACCCCCAAGACCTGAAAACCATCGGCCTCACCCCTTTCTCCTACCACGCCAACCAACCGCTGTTGCGCATCAACGCTGGCGTCCAGGTCATCCAGGCCCTCTCCCACGCCTCCGATCTGCTCCACGTCGCCAAACTTCTCGCATCAGACGCGGCCATGATTCGAGACTCCGATCGGCATGGTCATCGACCCACTGGCTGATTCGGGTGGTATCGATCACTCACGCTGCTGTCTATCGGCTCCTCCCCCCGTACCGACTGAGCCACAGCTTCGATAATGGCGGCCCAAATATCCGGCCTTGCCAGCACAGGCATTTCCTTTGCCAATACGTTGCTCAGCTTCCCTTCGTTCTGCTCTATGGATCGCAAGAGCCGATCAGCCTGTTGATCAGGCATCTCAACGACCTCCTTGATTGCCTGTCTGGCCCTTATGTGACTACGCAAATACCGCGACTCTTCACGCATCTGTTCGGTGATGGTGCGGCGAATGACGTTAGACATGAAAACAACGTGTGGCCCCAGGTTCGGATAGCGCCACACAGGACGAGCCCGATCCTGGCCGGTGAATTCAATATTCGAGACCACGCCGTCAGGGTATTGCGTACGAGTATTGGCAAATGCTACCTGGTCTCGTATGCCCTGCATGAGTGGTTTTGAAACCTGATCCAGCACGCTGTCATAAAGACGCCGCTCAGCAGAGTCGTCGGTGATAACAGCTGAAATCGGAAGAATCACCGGGTCTGGAATGGCCCCATCACGACGCAGAATATCGTTGATCAGGAAGCGATGAACCCGACCGTTGCCGTCGGCCAGCGGATGGATATACACGAAAGCGAACGCTGCTACAGCACTGCGCATGACTGGGGATTGCCCTTGAGTACGATTCAGAAAGACGCGAATGCCTTCCAACATCTTTTCCAAATCGCTTTCCGGGGGAGCGACGTAATGGACAATCTCCTGATAGCGGACACTTTCGCCAACAAACACCGGAGATTGCCGAATTCCCAGGCGTGTCAGTGTGGTCACTGCTCCAAGGATTTCTTCTTGCATCTCAGCCAGTGCAGCGTCGGTGAGCGGCAGTTCGCCCTGACCGGTTCGTCGCACCAACACATCTGCGAAACGCTGAATACGCGTAGAACGATCCGCCTCCCCTTCAATGGCGAAACTGGCTTTGCTTTCCCTGAGCGTCATCCATGCGGCGGCGCGCAGCAGAAGCGCTTCGCCAAACTCTGCGGTCAGTTGACCAAAGAGGTGAGGCACATCGAGGTCCGCTGCTGACTTGACGGCTGCTGTCTTGACGACGATTGGGCAGAAGTAGCTCGAGCCAGGCAGGTTGTCATTCACTCGCCAACGCGGCACCTTCACCGCCTCTTCGGGTGAAGCCGCCACCATCAGATCGGCGTTGATGGCGTCGACATACTTACCGCCTATAGGTTCTGGCGCCTGCAACCGCTCGCCAGTGAGCCACTCAAACAAGAACGCCGACCTGCGGGCATATTGGCCGGTGGGCTCATCATTCAACCAGCCTTGTACCGGTGCAGCACCCACCTTGGTAAACAGTCTGGTCAAGAACTCAAGGTTCGGGACTTCATGCCGCAGGTGAAATTGCAGATGGGATGAAAAGTCCGGACCGGGGCGCATGTTTTCCGTATAGGTCTCAAGACGAAACCCATCTTCGACCTGAGTTGACCTTCGGCTACCGACCTGACTTAACACGGGTAGCCGTGCCATCGGCCGCACGTCGAATGTCGTTGCTAGCCAGGCAGCACCGATGGGGTCTACGGGAAATTCGCTCACGTCACACTCCTTTTAAAACCTCGGCAAAATCAAACCACCACAAATGGAGAGTAACGATCAAAATGAGGTTCTGCTGCATAAAAATGATTATTTTTCGGTGCTAATGCATAAAAACGAACATTCAGAGCACATAAAATTTATGTTCCGCCATTGAATTGGGCACCGTCGAACTGACCCCAAACGCATAAAAACGATTTTACTTGCTCAAAAACGATCATAAATCTGGCTTTTTGCACAAAACCGTTTCGAAACCGGACAATCTCACTGAGCCCCTCACACACTGAAACCCACAACGCCGCCCCCCTTTTCATCCACAAAAAAGCCCCGAACCAGTCGGGGCTTCTTCTTTCTCAGGCGTGCATCAGGCCTCGATGGCGCAACCGATCATCAGAAAATGTTGATCGGGTAACTCCCGATTGATTCAGTGTGCACAGCCATCAAGGCCACAGGCTTGAAACGCCGATGAAGACGCTTGGGGAAACGACTGCCTCAGCCACGCCACGAAGGCTTGCGGCTTGCCGAGCCACGGGCCGATATCGATCAGGGTGAATTGGCCGTTGTGTTCCAGGGCGAAGGTGGGGAAACCCTGGCCGCCGACCTTGGCCAAGAGTGCTCGACTGTCCTTGATGTGGCGATCGGTTTCCGCTTCATTGAAAACAGCCTGAAACGCTTGGGGCTCCAGACCGATGTCTTGTGCGAGTTCAAACAGGACCGCTTCATCGGCAATGCGTCGACCGTTTTCATAGTGAGCACTCTGCAAACGCCCCAACAACTCGAGTCCGCGGCCGGCGATCTGCTCGGCTGCCAGCACAGCGGCAATCGGCGGTGCGGAATCGAAAACCGCCGTCTCGTCGCGCAGTAAACCTTCGAAATACGCCTCGCCGAACGGCTGGCCGGTGTATTCGGCAATACGCTGATCGTGGGGTATCACGTAGTTGCGCAGTTGTGGCGAGACGGTCTGGCGGTTGGCGCCGGCCATCATGCCGCCGCCGTGGGCAATCACTGGCAACACAACCTGGGCGGCTTGCACGAGCGGTTTTGCGCCATAGCACCAGCCGCACAATGGGTCGTAAATGTAGTGAAGGATCATGGAAAGGCTCCGGCAAAAACGTAGGAAAACTAGATGCCGGCAGACTAGTCCTCCACCTGTTTCTGAAAAACGCTGGAATAGCTTTCAGTCTGTTTCATGAATCGGTCGAATGACCTTCCAGGTCCGTTGTAACTCCTTCGACACAATTCGAAATAATCAAACAGTCAAACTTTTCAAGAATAATTAACGGAAGTAAATAGCAAGCATTACCATTCGCGACCTCAAATTACTTCACCCTTTCGGATGCGCTTCAGATGCCTGCCCCCTTTCGCCTCACGCCCGTCACCCTTGGGCTCTGCGCATTTCTCTCTGCCGGTTTTACCTGCGCCACCACCACCGTCTTACCCGAGACGTCGATCAGCGCCGAAGCCGAAGCCGATGACCCGCGCGTGAAAGAAACCAGCACCGCGACCCGCACCGCCACGCCGGTGCGCTACGTTCCACAAGCCATCGACTCGATAAAAACCGCGAACGTCGTGGATTACGGCACTAACGATCTGGGCACCGCGCTGAGCGGCATCCCCAACGTCAGCAGCGGCGCCGACACTCGTTTCGACAGCCTGCGCATCCGCGGTTTCGACGCCAGCAACGACTTCTACCTCGACGGCATCCGTGACGACAGCCAATACGTGCGCGATTTGCACAACATCGAACGCATCGAAGTCCTCAAAGGCCCGGCCGCTGTGTTGTATGGTCGTGGCAGTCAGGGTGGGATTGTCAATCGGGTCAGCAAGCTGCCTGAATTCGGTCGCCGCTCGACTATCGAAGCCCAGGGCGGCAGCGATGATCTGCGCAGCCTCTACGCCGACCTCAGCACCGACCCGAGCGAGAACATCAGCCTGCGCCTGAACATGGGCAACATGGATCAAAACAGCTTCCGCGACGGCGTGAGCGGCAATCGCCAACTGTTCGCACCGTCGATGAGCTGGCAACTGACGCCGGACCTGAACTGGCTGGTGCAGTACGAATACAGCCGCTACAACCGTACGCCGGATCGCGGCATCCCCGGTGTAAAGGGGCGCCCGGCGGACGTAGGACGCGATACGACCTACGGCAGCGAGCACGATTTCATCGACGACAAGTCGCAATCCCTGCGTTCGAAACTCAGTTATGAGCTCAGCGACAACTGGCAGTTGCGCCACACTCTGGGCGTGTTCAAGCTCGACAGCGATTTCGACAACACCTACCTGACCGGTTACACCCCGGCGACCAACAAGGTCACGCGCCAGCACTGGCAACAGGACCTGACCACCCGCAACGTCTACAACAACGTCGAACTGGAAGGCGGTTTCGACACGTTCGGCCTTGAGCATCGCTTGCTGACCGGCATCGAAATCGGCAGCCAGCGCCGCGATCCGACGTTGTACAACGCGGCCACCGGGCGCGGGACTCAGCCGGTGCCGGCACTGGACCTGTACAACCCTGACCGCGATTTGCGCCACACCGGACGGATGCAGGTTTCGAGCAGCACTCACACCGAAGTCGAAAGCCGTGCGGTGTACGTGCAAGATCAGCTGCGCCTGAACGATCAATGGCAACTGCTGGCCGGCCTGCGTTACGACACCTTCGACATCGAGTCGACCAACAAACTGCGGGACATTTCCGAAGATCGTGACAGCCACAGCACGAGCCCGCGAGTAGGACTGGTGTGGACGCCGCTGCAGAATCACTCCTTCTACGCCTCCTGGACCAAGACCTTTTCCCCGGTCGGTGGTGGTTTGATCGGCATCACTCCGGGCGCCGCCGGCAACAGCAACGACCTGAGCCCCGAGCTGACCAAGCAAAAGGAAATCGGCGTGAAGAGCGACTGGCTCGATGATCGTCTGAGTACCACGCTGGCGATCTACGAACTGGAACTCTACAACCGCCGCACCAGCGACCCGAACGATCCGAGCGTAACCTTGCTCACCGGCCTGCAACGTTCCCGCGGCGTCGAGCTGACCGGTACCGGCAAGATTGCCGGCAACTGGTACGTGCGCGGTGGCGTGGGTGTGCAGGACGCGACAGTCGAGAAGGACAACAACGGCTTTGAAGGCAAACGCATCAGTAACGTGGCCAAGCACAATGGCAGCCTGTTCCTGACCTGGAAACCGGAAATGGGCTGGTACGCTGAAACCGGTCTGACCCTGGTGGGCCAGCGTTATGCCGACAACCTCAACACCACCGTCCTTCCGGGTTATGGCCGTTGGGATGCACTGGCCGGGTTCCGGCAGAAGGATTGGGATTTGCGCGCGGCGCTGAACAACATCAGCGATAAGACCTATTACTCGTCGGCCACCAGTGCGGCGCAGATTCAACCGGGAGCACCGCGCAGCCTGGTCTTGACCGGAACCTACAGCTTCTAATCACCACAGATTCGGCCGCCACCGACTGATCGTTCCCACGCTCTGCGTGGGAATGCAGCCCGGGACGCTCCGCGTCCCAAGAGCGGACGTAGAGCGTCCGTTGAGGCATTCCCACGCGGAGCGTGGGAACGATCATCGACAAGGGTCAGCGGCGATCACGAAAAAAACCTTCGCCCATAAAAAAGCGCCGCCATCCCGGCAGCGCTTTTACCAATCCGTTGTTTTTCTTCTTATCCTTCCATCACATCCCACAACGCTTCCAGCTCCGCTTCGCTGAACAAACCAGCGGGGTAGCGCTCGATCATCATCCGGCGCGGATCAGGTTCTCTGATCTGACGCGTTCCATTGGACTTCAACCAGTGCGCCAGGACCTGGAGCGATTCGCTGTTTACTGCCAGGGGATGCAACGCCCGTTCGCTCACTACATTCATTTCGGCGTTCATTTCCGCGCTCTCTCCTGGTGTGTGAGCGGCTAACTTATCCAAGGTTTATGACAGAACATCGCAGTTCTCCCCTCCCTGTTTTACACCAGGAGAGATACAAGAGCTGTGCCAAGGTTTCGGAACTGTCGACAAGCGGATACAAAAAAGCCCGCAGTCCTGAAGGGCTGCGGGCTTCCTATAACGCGGGAAGGGAAAACGGTTGCTGAGCCGATTCTGCAATCAACTCAAGCTGTTACAACCCCACTCACTCCTTGTGCGGCGCTGGCTGTTGTTGGGTAAGGCAGTGGATGTTACCGCCTCCCAGTAACAGTTCGCGGCCGGGCACCATCACCACTTCGTGCTGCGGGAACAGACTCTGCAAAATCTCTTTTGCCGGGCCATCCAACGGGTCGTCGAAGCTCGGCGCGATGATGCCGCCGTTAACGATGAGGAAGTTCACGTAGGAACCCGCCAAACGCACGGTCGGATTACGTTCCTGAGTACCGTCCACCGGATCCACGCCGGCGCACTCGTCTTCGGTCGCATACAGCGGCCCCGGAATCGGCATTTTGTGCACCGTGAATGGGCGGCCCTTGGCGTCGGTGCTGCTTTCCAGCACGTTCATCGCCGCCTGGCAACGCGAGTAGTTCGGGTCTTGCGGATCGTCGGTCCAGGCCAGCAATACTTCACCCGGACGCACGTAGCAGCAGAAGTTATCCACATGACCGTCGGTTTCGTCGTTGAACAAACCGTCCGGCAGCCAAATGATTTTATCCACAGCCAGATTCGCACTGAGCACCGCTTCGATTTCTGCACGGTTCATGTGCGGATTACGATTGCGGTTGAGCAGGCATTCTTCGGTGGTGATCAGCGTGCCCTCGCCATCGACGTGAATCGAACCGCCTTCGAGCACGAAGCCCTCGGTGCGGTAGCGCTGGCTGCGCTCGATCTCGAGGATCTTGCCGCCGACCTGCGAATCGCGATTCCACGGCGAGTACAGACCCCCGTCGAACCCGCCCCACGCGTTGAAGTCCCAGTTCACACCACGGACTTCACCGCTGTTATTGATGACGAATGTCGGGCCGGTGTCGCGAACCCAGGCGTCGTCGCTGGACATTTCCACCACCCGAATATTCGGCACGTCCAGACGGGCACGGGCGTTTTCGTATTGGCCGGTGGAAACCGCAACAGTCACCGGTTCGAAACGTGCGATGGCTTTCGCTACAGCGACGTGCGCGGCTTGCGCCGGTTTGCCACCCAGGCGCCAGTTGTCCGGGCGCTCGGGCCAGATCATCCAGGTCTGGGTTTGCGGCGCCCATTCGGCGGGCATGTAAAAGCCGTCGGCGCGAGGCGTGCTGTGCAAAGTGGTCATGGTGATCAGGACTCCAGGGAACCGTCGAGGGTTTTGATGGCGCCGTACAGGTTCGGCCGACGGTCACGGAACGAACCCCACGCGCTGCGGATGTGCTCCAACTCGTCGAGGTCGAAGCTCTGAACCAGTACGCCTTCTTCGGTTTCGTTGAGTTCCTGAACCTTCTCGCCGAACTGGTTGGCGATGAAAGACGAACCATAGAACGTAATGTCGTAACCGTCCTGCTCTTCGTTGCCGATGCGGTTGCTGGCGATCAGCGGCATCAGATTGGCGCCGGCATGGCCCTGTTGCACACGCTGCCAGTGATCACGGGACGAAATGGTCTTGTCGTGTGGCTCGCTGCCGATCGCGGTCGGGTAGAACAGGATTTCCGCGCCTTGCAACGCCATGCTGCGCGCGCATTCCGGGAACCACTGGTCCCAGCAGATGCCCACGCCGATTTTCGCGTAACGGGTGTTCCAGACTTTGAAGCCGGTATCGCCCGGGTTGAAGTAGTACTTTTCGTGGTACCCAGGGCCATCCGGGATGTGGCTTTTACGATAAACCCCGAGGTTGCTGCCGTCGGCATCGATGATCGCGATGCTGTTGAAACGCGCGCGGCCCGCCAGTTCGTAGAAGCTGATTGGCAGAACCACGTGCAGCTCTTTGGCAACTTTCTGGAAGTGCTTGATGGCGACGTTGTCTTCAACGGTCGTGGCCAGCTGCAAGTAATCCGGGTTCGGCTTTTGGCAGAAGTACGGCGCCTCGAACAGTTCCTGGATCAGGATGATCTGCGCGCCTTTCGCCGCGGCCTCACGGACCAGCTTCTCAGCGGTCTCGATGTTGGCTTCAAGGTCCCAGGAACAGGCCATCTGGGTGGCGGCGACGGTAACGATACGGCTCATGAATCATCTCCGGGGAATTGCTTGAGGGTCGAGTGTGGCATCGACCGATGACAGAAATGGGAAGCGCTGGACGTGGTGGGTCCACGACGTGGGCAGTGGTGACTTTATAGCCGATATAAATCGGCTTTTAAAGCAACAAATACTCCATCTGTCGAAAAATCATCAATTAATCCCGATAACAATCGATATTTTAGCCCTATTACTGATCGTTCCCACGCTCCGCGTGGGAATGCAGCCGGGGACGCTCCGCGTCCCAAGAGCGGACGCAGAGCGTCCAGTGAGGCATACCCACGCAGAGCGTGGGAACGATCAGTACGGTGATGTTTACAGTCCTTCTCCCAACACCTTCGACAGCATGTCGACAAAGAAATCCACGCTCTGACGCGAGGTCACCATCGGCGGTTTGATCTTGAGGATGTTCAGGTAATCGCCGGTCGGCTGCATGAAGATCCCCAACTCGCGCAACCGATCACACAGCGCCGTGGTTTCTTCGGTCGCCGGCTCCAGGGTTTCGCGATTGCGGATCAACTCGACGCCCAGATAGAAGCCGGAACCATGCACCGCGCCCACCAGCGGATGAATATCGATCAGCGCTTCAAGCCGCTCCTTGAAATACCCGCCCACGACCTGAGCATTTTCCCAAAGCTTTTCTTCTTCCATCACATCCAGCACTGCCATGCCGATCTGGCAACTGACCGGGCTGCCGCCGGCCGACGAGAAGAAATAACCTTCGGCTTCCAGCGCTTCGGCGATTTCCCTACGGGTGATCACCGCGCCCAGTGGCTGACCGTTGCCCATGCCTTTGGCCATGGTGATGATGTCCGGCACCACGCCTTGCTCTTCAAAACCCCAGAAAAATTTGCCCATGCGGCCGTAGCCGACCTGCACTTCGTCGGCAATACACACGCCGCCCTGGGCACGAACCAACGCGTAAACCTGCTTCAAGTAACCCGGCGGCAACGAGATACCGCCGGCATTGCCGTACACCGGTTCACAGATGAAACCGGCCAGCTGACGTTTCTGCTCGGCCATTTTCGTCAGGTTGTGTTCGACGCTGCGCACGTAGTCCGGCGCGCTGTCCGGTCCACGGAATTCGCCGCGATAGGTGTTCGGTGCGGTGACCGGATGCACCCAGTCCGGACGGCTGTTCAAGGCCTTCGGGTTGTCGGCAATCGAGGTCGAGACCGCATCGGCTGCCACCGACCAGCCGTGATACGCCTCAAGCACACTGAGCATGTCGCGACCGCCGCTGTAGGCCCACGCCAAGCGGATCGCGAGGTCGTTGGCCTCGGTGCCGCTGTTGACCAGGAACACTCTGTCCATGGAATCCGGCGACAGTTTCAGCAAACGCTCGGAAAACTCGGCAATCGCTGCGTAGTTGAACCGCGAGTTGGTATTGAGCAGCGACCACTGACGACTCGCGACAGCGGCCATGCGCGGATGACCGTGGCCAAGCACCGCGACGTTGTTGAGCATGTCGAGGTAGGAGCGGCCCTGCATGTCGATCAGGTGATTGCGCCAGCCACGTTCGATGCGCGGTGGGTCGACGTAATAGTGCTTCTGGGTCCGGGCGAAACTGGCGTCGCGGCGGGCCAGCAACGTCTGCGAATCGAGTTCTTCTTCGGCGTCACAGGCCAGTCCCAGCAGCACCGCCGGTGACGGGCACAACGCTTGCCAGGCGGCGGCGCGAGACGGTGTGCAAAACAAGGGAGCATTGAACGAAGCGCCTCGACACAACTGCACCACCAATGGCCCGTTGACCGAACCCAGCACCTGTCCTTTGACCAGCGCTGCGCCCGTGTGCAGCGACGGGGTCACGCCCCACAGACGCACACTCAGTTGCGGGCCATCCAATTGCAGCACACCCACCGCCGGCTGATGGACCACGCCGGCAAACGGCGACTCGACTGCCGTGCCGTGGGGCACTCGCAACTCGACATGCAACGGGCAAGTGTCCGGCTCAGTGGCGCTGTCCGGCCGGGTGCGGGACAAGCGATATTGCCCATAACGACTGGCCGCCAGACCGTGAGTCGCGGCAGCCTCGGTCAGCAGGCGCTGATCGATCCCCTCCTGCTCCCAGTTACCGGCCTCGAAATGCGCACTGAGCACGCCCAAATCGATCAACGCAAACTCACGCCCGACCAGACTCGGCAACAGCGGCGCAAATCCTTCGCTGCCGATACTTGGCAGGCTCTGGCCGACCGAGGCAAGGATCGCTGCTTCCATCAACGCCAACGGCACCGATGTAGCGACGCGGAAAATCTCCCACTCGTGGGTGAGGTTGTCGCGGCTGTACTCGTTGCCAGGATCGATACTGACCTGCTGTTCGCCGCTGAGCACCAACACCGCCGCACGGGCGACGATCAGCGGCCAGAGCGCCAGTAGCTCTTCATGCGTGAGCGGATTGACAGCGTGATAGGCCTGAACCGCCGGCAAAATGTAGAACGGATCGCCATCAGCGTGGTGCAGTAGCGCCGCGCAGGTCACCGACAGATCAGTAATGCGCCAGGTACGAACCAGGTCGCCGAAATCGATCACACCCTGCAATTGCCACTGGCGTTGCGAATCTCGCTGCCACACCACGTTGTCGTCGGTGACGTCCATGTGAATCGCCTGCACCGGCAACTTATCCACAAGCGGCAGCAAATGACGCTCGGCCCGTTCAGCCGCATCAGCGATCAGCAGGCGCTGCTGCTCATCCTTGATGACCGGCAGCAAATGCGCGATCAACGCGCTGGCGTGGCGGGCGTCCCATTGAAGGGTGCGCTCGAGGCCCGGATGGTCGAAACCGGCCAGGGCCAGATCCATTTTTCCGCAGAGACGACCAAATCCGGCCACCACTGAACCGGGCAGATGATCAAGGTGTGTAAGCGACTGGCCTTCGATGTAATCGAGCAGGCGCACGTGCACCGGTTGGCCGCCGACTTCCAGAGAGAGCAGCTCTGCACCGTTTTTGGCCGCAATCACTCGCGGCACTTGCACATCGGGGTGTTCACCCAAATGCTTGAGCCCGGCGTGCTGGGCGTGCAGCTCCAGCGCCGAGTAGTCGCCACGGCAGATTTTCAGGACAAAACGCCCCTGGTCGCTGTCGACCCGATAGTTAAGATCCTGCTGGCTGCCGAGGGCCTGCAACCTTCCACTCAGCCCGTAATGCCCCTTCAACAGCTCAAGCGCTTGCTCCGCAGACACTTGCGGGCTGGGCAAACTGGCGCGATGAATCAACGTGGCGAGCGGCATACAACGACCCCTGAAATTTTACTAGGCGCTTATAACGCCACTGCTTGGGGCGATACGCAACCCCCTTCGCCTGCCTGACACCTACCGGATGCTCGACAAAATCAGTGAACGGATCAGGAAAAAAAACACTCCACTCGCACCGGCCGGCACTTTGCGCAAGAATGTCGCCCATCAACGCCTATTGCTGGAGAAAGACCATGAAAGTAGTCACCACCGAGCTGCCCGGTGTTCTGATCATCGAACCCAAGGTATTTGGTGACGAGCGCGGTTTCTTCTATGAAAGCTTCAATGCCAAGACTTTCAAAAAAGCGACTGGCCTTGAGACGAATTTTGTTCAAGACAACCATTCCCGCTCGCAAAAAGGCGTATTGCGCGGCCTGCATTACCAGCTGGAAAACACCCAGGGCAAACTGGTTCGCGTCACAGTCGGCGAAGTACTTGACGTGGCTGTGGACATTCGCCGCAGTTCGCCACATTTCGGCAAATGGGTGGCCGTGCGTCTGTCCGCCGAGAACCATCGCCAACTCTGGGTCCCGGAGGGTTTCGCCCACGGTTTTGTAGTACTGAGCGAGTTCGCCGAATTCCTCTACAAAACCACCGACTACTACACCCCGTCCGCCGAGCGCTGCATTCGCTGGGACGACCCGGACCTGGCCATTGATTGGCAACTGGACGAAGCACCGCAATTGTCTGGCAAAGATCAGGCTGCCGCGCTCTTCAAGGACGCTGACGTCTTTTCCTGAAACACCCACGGTGCGCAGACTGCGCCCGCAAGCCTAGGCATAATGCGCCTGTACCCACAGGCGCTCGATGCTCATGACTCCGACCCTCCCCCGCAGACCCCGCTGGCGCAGCCTGGCCCTGCTGGCACTGTGCCTGGCGCCGTTGCTGTGGCCGCTGGAGCATCTGGCCGAGCGTTATTACCGCAGCGAACTGGCCGGGCAGAACCGTCAGACGCTCGACCTTTACGTTGCCAACCTGCTGGGCACCCTGCACCGTTATGAAGTGTTGCCGCAGATCCTCGGCGATCTGCCGGCGCTGCGAGCCGTCCTTGGCGCGCCCGACGATGGTGTCACTCAGGGCAACGCCAACCGTTTGTTGAAAAACATCAGTGCCCAGACCGGCGCCGAAGTCATGTACCTGATGGACACCACGGGCAAGACCCTGGCCGCGTCCAATTGGGACAAACACGACAGTTTCGTCGGGCGTAATTTTTCCTTCCGGCCGTATTTCAGCGAAGCCATGGCCGGGCGGCTTGGGCGTTTTTTCGGCTTGGGAACGACATCGGCCAAGCGCGGCTATTTCTTCGCCGCCGCCGTGCGTAGCGGCGAAAAGATCATCGGTGTGCTGGTGGTCAAGGTCGACCTGGACCATACCGAAAGCCTCTGGGGCAAAACCCCGGAACAACTGCTGCTGACTGACCATAACGGCGTGGTCATTCTCACGTCGCGGCCCGAGTGGCGATTCCGCTCGACCCGTCCGTTGGGCGAGGAAGAACGCAAGGCTATCACCGCCATTCAACCCTATCCGACCCGCGATCCCAAACCATTGAGGCTCAACCCCAATGCCTGGCTGACACAGACCCAACAAATCGCAGAAACCGGTTGGAACGTCAGCATCCTCGCCCCACGCACCTTGATCGATCGCCCGGTGCGCACGGTCGTCGCCATCGGGGGCGCGACGTTGTTGGTGTTGATGTTGCTGCTGGGCCTGATGATGCAGCGCCGCCGACATTACCTCGAACGGATCGCCTTCGAAGCCAAGGCCCGTCATGAACTGGAAGGCCGGGTAGCCGAGCGGACCAGCGACCTCGAAGGTCTCAACCGTCGATTGAAACAGGAAGTGCTGGAACGCGAACAGGCCCAGCAAGAGTTGGTTCGCGCTCAGGATGATCTGGTGCAGGCCGGTAAACTGTCGGCCCTTGGCACCATGTCGGCGAGCATCAGCCACGAGTTGAATCAACCGCTGGCGGCGATCCGCAGCTACGCGGAAAACGCCGAAGTGCTGCTCGATCATCAGCGCACCGACGATGCGCGCGGCAACCTCAAGCTGATCAGCGAACTGACCGGGCGAATGGCGTCAATCATCGCCCACCTTCGCGCCTTCGCCCGGCGCGATCGCCACGCCCCGGAAAGCGTCGCCCTGCAACCGGCGCTGGACGATGCGCTGGCGTTGCTGGCCAAACGCCGGCGCAGCATGGAAGTCGAACTGATCCGCGACTTGCCCGCCGCCACCCTGTGGGTCGAGGCCGGGGAAACCCGTCTGCGTCAGGTGCTCGGCAATCTGCTGGCCAACGCCCTGGACGCCCTGACGGAAAAAGGCCCGCCGCGTAAGCTCTGGTTGAGTGCCCAATCCACCGCCGACGGCGTCAATCTGTACATTCGCGACAATGGCCCCGGGTTTTGCATGGAAGCCCTTGGTCGTGCCAGCGAGCCTTTCTACACCACCAAGACCCGCACTCAGGGGCTTGGTCTGGGGTTGGCGATTTGCGAAACCCTGATGCGTGCCTTCGGGGGTGAACTGTCGTTCGCCAACCACAAGGAAGGCGGCGCCCTGATTACCCTGAAGCTGCGTGCAGGCGCACCGGGTGTGAGCCTGCAACCGTCCGAGGACCGAAGTGCATGACCATCGACAACCGCATCCAGGTCGTGCTGATCGACGACGATCCGCATCTGCGTCAGGCCCTGAGCCAGACCCTGGACCTCGCCGGCCTGAAAATTCTGCCACTGGCCGAAGCCAAGGGCCTGGCCGTAAAACTGGAGCGCGACTGGCCCGGCGTGGTGGTCAGTGACATCCGCATGCCGGGCATGGACGGTCTCGAACTGCTGACCGAACTGCATGCCCAGGACCCGGATCTGCCAGTGCTATTGATTACCGGGCACGGCGATGTGCCGCTGGCCGTGCAAGCGATGCGCGCCGGGGCTTATGACTTTCTGGAAAAGCCCTTCGCCAGCGACGCCCTGCTCGACAGCGTGCGCCGTGCCCTGGCCTTGCGCCGGCTGGTGCTGGACAACCGCAGCCTGCGTCTGGCCCTGAGCGATCGCAATGAACTGAGTACCCGACTGGTCGGGCAATCGGCATCGATGCTGCGCCTGCGCGAGCAGATCGGAGCATTGGCGGCGACCAAGGCTGATGTGCTGATCCTGGGTGAAACCGGTGCGGGTAAAGAAGTGGTCGCACGTGCTTTGCATGATCTGTCGAGCCGTCGTAACGGTCCGTTCGTGGCGATCAATGCCGGCGCCCTGGCCGAGTCGGTGGTAGAAAGCGAGCTGTTCGGGCACGAGCCAGGCGCCTTTACCGGCGCGCAAAAGCGCCGCATCGGCAAGTTCGAATTCGCCAATGGCGGCACGTTGTTCCTCGATGAAATCGAAAGCATGAGCCTGGATGTACAGGTGAAATTGCTGCGTTTGCTGCAGGAGCGCGTCGTCGAGCGCCTGGGCGGTAATCAGCTGATCCCGCTGGACATCCGCATCATCGCCGCGACCAAGGAAGACCTGCGTCAATCCGCCGATCAGGGCCGCTTCCGTGCCGATTTGTATTACCGTCTGAACGTCGCACCGCTGCGTATTCCACCGCTGCGCGAGCGCGGCGAAGATGCGCTGATGCTGTTCCAGTATTTCGCCGACGAAGCCAGCACCCGCCACGGCTTACCGCCCCATGAACTGCAACCGGGACAACGCGCCCTGCTGCTGCGCCACACCTGGCCGGGCAACGTGCGCGAACTGCAAAACGCCGCCGAACGCTTTGCCCTGGGCCTGGAACTGGCGCTGGACAACAGCGCGCCGGCTGCGGGCATGACGGTCGAAGGGGTCAGCGGCGGTCTCAGCGAACAAGTGGAAAACTTCGAAAAAACCTTGATCGCCGCCGAACTGGCGCGCTCTCACAGTTCCGTGCGCAGCCTCGCCGAAGCCCTCGGTATCCCGCGCAAAACCTTGCACGACAAACTGCGCAAGCACGGGTTGAACTTCGCCGACGGTGGCGCCAGCAGCCACACCGACGAACTCGATTGAGCTACCGTCAAGTCATCACTTTCAAACAAGAGATCCGTGCATGAACCGCGACAGTCGTCATCTGGAATCAGTCCTCCATCGCGACATCCCCCTTACGCGGGACATGGGCCTCAAGGTGCTCGACTGGCACGACCAGCAACTGCGCCTGCACTTGCCGCTGGAGGCCAACGTCAACCACAAGAGCACCATGTTCGGCGGCAGTCTGTATTGCGGCGCGGTGCTGGCGGGTTGGGGTTGGCTGCATTTACGATTGCGTGAAGAAGGGGTTAAAGGCGGGCACATCGTGATTCATGAAGGGCATATCAGCTATCCATTGCCGGTGACCATGGACGCGACAGCGATCTGCCAGGCGCCGAGTGCGGCGGTGTGGAAGAAGTTTTTGGCGATGTATGAGCGGTATGGACGGGCGCGGTTGAAGCTGCATTCAAGGATTGTGAATGTGGGGAGTGAGGAAGATGCGGTGACGTTTACCGGGCAGTACGTCCTTCACCGTTGAAGCAAAAGATCGCAGCCTCGTTTCACTCGACAGCTGCTACAAGGGCGCGCTTCTCTGTAGCAGCTGTCGAGTGAAACGAGGCTGCGATCCCTTGATCTTCAGGCCCGCGCCAACGTCAACAACTTCTCCCGCCAAGCAGCCTTCGCCGGCAGCGCCAAAAAAAACTCATTCAACAACGATTCCCGCGCCGGATAACAAAACGGCGCACCGCTCAAATCCAGCACCTCACCGCCAGCCCCTTCCAGCACGCCTTGCGCAGCGGCCGTGTCCCACTGCGAAGTCGGCGCCAACCGCGGATAACAATCCGCCGCCCCTTCCGCCAGCAAACAAAACTTCAACGAACTGCCGATATTGGCCAAGTGCAGCTCACCCAGACTGTCGCTCAACCCGGCCAGCAAGCGCTCCTGCTCAGGACTTGAATGCCGACGACTGGCAACCACGGTAAATGCCTCGCCCGCCGCTGGCACGTCGCGCACCTGAATTGGCAGCGGCGTTGCGCCTTTATCGCCACGCCACGCGCCCAAACCAGCACCACCGACGTAGAAGCGCCCGTTGGTCGGCATCGACACCACGCCAAACACCACTCGCCCCTGCTCGATCAGCGCGATGTTGACGGTGAATTCTTCGCTACCGGAAATGAACTCCTTGGTCCCGTCCAGCGGGTCGACCAACCACCAACGCTGCCACCCGGCGCGCACGCTCTGGGGAATGTTGGCGTCTTCTTCGGACAGCACCGGGATGCTCGGGTCCAGCGCCGTCAGCCCGGCCAGGATCACATGGTGAGCGGCCATGTCGGCGGCCGTCACCGGAGAATCATCGGATTTTGCTGTCACGACGACGTTCGCACGCCAAAACGGCAGAATGGCTTCACCGGCTTTCAGCGCCAGCTCAACAACAGGCGCAATCAACGGATGGGGGAAATTCATGGCTGGAACACTCCACGCTGAGTCAGCAGATCACGGGCCAGATAAAGCGCTGCCAACGCACGGCCCTCAGTGAATCGCGGGTTCTGGGCCAGGGCCGACAACTCACGCAGGTTAATTTTATCCACACCCATCGGCTCGGGCTCATCGCCTTCAAGGCTTTCTTCGTACAGATCGGTGGCCAACACCACCTGGATCTTCTGGCTCATGTAACCGGGCGACAACGACAACTCAGTCAGATGCTCCAGTTGCCGCGCGCCATACCCGGCCTCTTCCTTGAGTTCACGTTCGGCCGCCGCCAGCACGTCTTCACCCGGCTCGATCAAGCCTTTGGGCAAGGACAGCTCGTATTCATCGGTGCCGCCGCAATACTCTTCGACCAACACCGCGTGGTCTGCATCCAGCATCGCCACGATCATCACCGCGCCATAACCGGCGCCCTTGCCCACCAGTCGTTCATACGTGCGCTCCACGCCATTGGAAAAGCGCAACTTCAGCTCTTCGACGCAGAACAAACGGCTGGTGGCGACGATCTCGCGGGCGAGGATGGTGGGTTTCTGGCGCATGAAAAGCTCCTTGGCGTGAACGCGTTACTATACCCGGCCTATCCTGATTGTTGACCTCGGATATCTTTTTTACCGCTGGAGAAGTTTTTATGTCCCTGCTGCCCTGGCGCGACATCGACACCGTACTGCTAGATATGGACGGTACGCTGCTGGACCTGCACTACGACAACCATTTCTGGATGGAGCACCTGCCCCAGCGTTACGCTGAGTTGCACGGGGTGAGCCGGGCCATGGCCGAGATGGAATTGCAGCCACTGTTCGAGCGCAATGCCGGCCAGTTGCAATGGTATTGCCTGGATTTCTGGAGCGCCGAGCTCAAACTGCCGGTGCGCGAATTGAAACTGGAAACGGCGCACCTGATCGCCTTGCGACCGGACGCAGACACTTTTTTGGCGGCGATCAAACAGGCCGCCAAACGCGTGGTGCTGATCACCAATGCACACCGCGATTCGCTGTCACTGAAGCTGGAAAGAATCGAACTGGCGCCGTACTTCGAGCGGTTGATCAGCTCGCATGATTACGGTTTCGCCAAGGAAAACCCGCAGTTTTGGGATGCCCTGCAGGCGGACATCGGCTTTGATCCGGCGCGCAGTCTGTTTATCGACGACACCTTGCCGATTCTGCGTAGCGCCCGCGACTTCGGGGTTGCGCATCTATTGGCCGTGAGTGAACCGGACAGCCGCAAAGGGCCGAAAGACACCGCAGAATTTGCGGCGGTGGGGGATTATCGAGAATTGATCGAAGGCCTTTAGAACTGTCCGTAAACGAAAAAAGCCGCCGCGCTGACCGCCAAAGGCCAGCACGCCGACGCTACTGGTGGATGCAGAAGGCCATGCTGCCGGAATCGCATCGCCTGTTTCTCGGGACCTACGTCGGCGCTGGTTCGGCTCCGAGCGTACGTGAAGCGATTGAAAACTCAGACTGCGTGATCAGCATCGGCGCTCGATTTACCGACACGAGCACGGGTCTGTTTTCAGTTTCACTCTGCCGACCCTGCTCGGCTCGCTGGTGGCCCAACCGCAACGCCGGCAGATGCTGTTCATCGGCGACGGTTCGATCCAGATGACCGTGCAGGAGCTGTCATCGATTCTGCGTCGTGACCTCAAGCCGATTATTTTCCTGATCAACAACGACGGCTATACCATCGAGCGCCTGATACTCGGCGAGAACTCCAGCTACAACGACGTCAACCGCTGGCGTTACGCCGAGCTGCCGTATGTACTGGACACGCGCAATCGCTCTCGACGGCTGATCGTGCACACCGAAGATCAATTGGAGGCCGCTGTCGAACAGGCGGCGACAGCCAACGAGCTGGTGTTTATCGAAGTGATGATGGAGCGGACGGATGCCCCTGAGTCGCTCAAGCGTTTCGCGAAGATGTTTGCCGATTTCGATTTCGGTCCCAGTCCCAAAGCGACCGAAACGTTGTCGATGGCGGTCTGAGCCAAAGGCATCGGCGGTGGTCACCGCCCATGCCTTCTTGCCTCCAGTGACCTTCAACGGTCTCCCTCTGCATCAGGCGATGGAGCGAACCACGCCACCATCGACACGCATCGCCGCACCGGTGGTTGCACTGGCTTGAAGCGACGCCAGATAGACCACCAGATTCGCCACTTCTTCAGTCGTCGCCAAACGCTTGATCAGCGAGCTTGCGCGATGTTGCGCGATGAAGCTCTTCTCCAACTGCTCAGACGGCACGCCTTGTTCTTCGGCCATCTGCGCGAAGAAACCGCCGACACCTTCAGAGCGCGTTGGCCCCGGCAGTACTGCGTTGACCGTCACACCGGTGCCGGCCAGCGTTTCCGCCAGGCCACGAGAGATTGCCAGCAGCGCGGTTTTGGTGGTGCCGTAATGGACCATTTCAGCCGGAATCTGCAACGCCGATTCACTGGACAGGAACAACACCCGACCCCAGCCACGTTCAGCCATGGCCGGCGCATAGTGACGTGACAGACGCACTGCGCTCATCACGTTGACGTCGAAAAAACGCTGCCAGTCGGCATCGGTAATATCAAAGAAACCCTTGGGCTCGAAGATCCCCAGGTTGTTCACCAGGATGTCGACATTCGAGATTTTGGAGAACAGTTCCTGCGCGCCTTCCACGGTTCCCAGATCGGCTGCAAGACCGATCAGCCGAGCACCCGGCAGTCGGCTCAGAATGTGCTCGATAGCCTTGCGCACCCTCTCCTCGCTACGCCCGTTGATGACCACTTCAGCACCCGCCTCGGCCAGACCGAAAGCAATAGCCAGACCAATACCGGCCGTGGAACCACTGACGATCGCGCGCTTTCCGTGCAACGATATGTTCATGCTTACTTCCTCCGATGGATGATGTAACGACACAAAAGGCGGACTCAAGGTCCGCCGTAATTGATTCGAAAAGCCTGGCGCCTCAATCAGTGATACCGGCATCAGCCGTTGCCAGCGGATAAATCGACTGCCAGCCGCCACCTAGTGATTTATAGAGCCCAACCATGGCCAACGAGACCGTGGTCGAGCTTTCCACCAGTTGTTCCTGATTCGCCAACAAGGCGCTCTGAACCGTCAGCACGTTGAGGAAATCCACCACCCCTTCGACGTACTGGCTTTGCGCAGTTTCCAGCGCAATCCGATTCTGCCGCACCGCTTCGGCCAGTCGGTCACGTCGCAGTTGGCTGGCGTTGTACAAGGTCAGCACATCATCAATTTCATGCCAGGCCCGAAGCACCACCTGTTGGTAATCGAGCGCCGCTTCCTGTTGTTGCGCCTCGCGCAACTTGACCATCCCACGCAAACGCCCACCCTCGAAAATCGGCAGGCTCAACTGTGGGCCGATAGCAAATTGGCGCGAGCCCCAGGACCCGAAATCCGATAGCTGCATAGACTGGAAACCCACGTTGCCGGACAGACGAATGCGCGGATAGAAATCACCCTTGGCCACTCCGATCCCAGCCGTCGCGGCATGCAGACGGGCTTCGGCTTGACGAATATCCGGACGACGCTCGGCCAGCTCCGACGGCAAGCCAATTGCGAAGTTTTGTGGGGTTTGCGGTACTGGCGCCGGTCGTTCCAGTTCGGCCTGCAAGGCTCTTGGTGGCTCGGCCAACAGCAGGCTCAACGCATTGATCAACTGTGCCTGACGCTGTTCGAGCAACGGTAAGCGAGCTTCGACTGCCGCGACCTGCGCAGCGGCTTCAGCCACATCCAGATTGGTCGCGATGCCATCAGCCAAACGCATCTGCGACAGCTTCAGGCTGTGCCGGGAAACATCCAGGTTCTCGCGAGTGACCGCGAGGGTGCTCTGCACGCCGCGCAGCTGAATGTAATCGCGAGCGGTCTCGGCCAGAATCGACAGCAGGACCATGCGCCGGTCGTTCTCATCCACCTCGACCGATGCATCGGCCGCTTCCACTTCGCGTTTGACCCGGCCCCACAAGTCTAGCTCCCAGGCAGCGGTGAAATCGCCCTCCCAGAGATTGAAGGCAGACTTGCCGCCCTTGCCCGAAGGGTCACTCAGGCCCTTGCTGCTGTTGCGTGCCCGCTCATAGCCGACACCGGCATCAAGGCTCGGATATTGATCGGCGGCGATGGTCTGGCGCGCCGCTCGACTCTGCTGCAGACGAGCACTGGCGATTTTTACATCGAGGCTGCTGGTGACAGCACGGCGAGCCAGGGCAGACAACTGCGTATCGTGAAAGATGTCCCACCAGCGTTCTTCAACCGGCGAAGCCTCTGGGCGACTGGCGGCAGCCTGGCCTTGCAGCACGGACCACTTTGCGTTGCCTGGCCCCTGAGGCTTCTGAAAGTCCGGACCGACGCTGCAAGCCGAGAGCATCAACACGCTCGACAACAATAATGGCTGAACAGGGAAAGTCCGACTCATCGAAGGGTGACCTCTTTACGTGCGTCGTTTCCCTGCGGGTCCTGCGTCTCGATACTGGCTTCCACCGACATGCCCACACGCAGGCGGTTCGCCAACGGTTGATCGGGATCCAGCGCAATCTTCACCGGTATCCGCTGCACGACTTTGGTGAAGTTGCCCGTCGCATTGTCCGGTTTGACCGAAGCAAAGGTCACCCCGGTCGCCGGCGCAATACTTTCGACCCGACCGGTGAGGCTCTCGCCACTAAAGGTGTCGACGCGAATCTTCACGGGCTGCCCTGGCTGCACATGCGTCAACTGGGTTTCCTGGAAGTTGCCAACCACATAGGCCCGCTCCAGAGGAACAATCGCCATGATCTTCGCGCCTGGATTGACATAGGCCCCGACACGCGCAGCACGTTCACCGACGACACCATCCATCGGTGCCACAAGACGGGTGTAGGACAGATCAAAACGGGCCCGCTCCAAGGATGCCAACGCATGTTTGTGGCCTCCGTCGGCACTGTCGAGCTGGGCCTTGAGGATATCCACCTGTTTGCGCGAAGCGGCCAAGGCAGCGGTCGAATTGGCCAAGCGGGCGCTGGCTTGATCCACCCGGCTGCGGGCCTGCTGAGCATTTTGCACGGTGCCGGCGCCCTGGCCTGCGAGATGGTTGTAGCGCGTCAGTTCGTGCTCCGCGAAAGCTTGCTCAGCCTTGTCGGCAGCCATCATGGCCTGCGCCTGAGCGATCAATGACGACTGGCGTTCCAGCGTAGCTTTCGCGTTTTGAAACTGCGCCTGCGAAACCAGTGACTGTGCCTCGGCCGCCTGGAGCGCAGCCTGGTAGTCACGATCATCGATTACCACCAGCAATTGACCGGCCTTCACCGGCTGGTTGTCCTCCACCAGCACCTGACTGATAAAACCCGAAACCTTCGGCGCCACCAACGTGTAGTCCGCCGTGATAAACGCATCGTTAGTGGTTTGCAGCGAGCCGGAACCAAACAGGCGCGGCGCTGCCAGGTAGATGACCCCGCCAAGAGCAACCAAGGCAACCGTGTACAAGGCAATTTTCTGATTTTTACGCGTAGTCATAACGACTTTCTCTCTAAATGGAATGCTATGCCACCGCACGAGGTGGATAGATCCGGGAAGGCATCAACGGGATCAACAGAATCAAGGCCAGTGCCAGCAGCGCCATGCAGTAGTACAAGTCCGAAGACGTCAGTACGACCGCCTGTTCGTGGATGCGATGGGCAAGCCCTGCAGCGTCGCTGTCTGCCAGAGGCGAGTTGCCCAGGTGATCGACCAGCATGGTTGAGTGGAAATGCAGCCGCGCCGTGGTCAGCGCCTCCAGCACGCCGGTAGCAAGGACCGCCGAAAAACCTTTGACGGTGTTGAACCAGGCGGAAGCGAATGGGCCGTCTTGCGGCGCCAGGCCACCGGTAGCGAGCATCAGCAACGGGATCACCGCCATCGGCTGACCAAACACCTGGAACAGCTGCAAGATGTAGAAGTTGTCACGAATCCACTCGGAAGTGATTTGCGTGCCGCCAGCACAGGCCAGCGCCAGCAATCCAAGACCGATTGCCAGCACCCATCGGCAGTCGACCCGACGGATGTTGCACAAGGCCGCCACCATCGGTAACGCCAGCAACTGTGGCAAGGCCACCATCAGCAATACCGGCGCAGTTTGTACCGGGCGATAACCCTGCACCTGAGCCAGGTAGCTGGAAGGGATGATGATCACCGCCAGCAATACGATCAGTACCCCGCCAAGGGTTAGCAACGAGTGCGACAGGTTCAGGTTGGTCAGCATCTGCAATTTGAAGAACGGCAGCGGGTGCGACCATTCATTAATAAAGAACAACACCAACAGCACCAGACCGCCGCCAAGCAGCCAGCAGATCAGCGTGGACTCGAACCAGTCCAGACGATTGCCCTGGGACAGACCGATCACCAGCGCACAAATCGCCGGCAAACCGAGCAACAGGCCACGCCAGTCAAACTGTTTGAAACGCTCAAAGCGCATCGGGTCCTGCGGCAAGCCATATGCAACCGCGACCATCGCCAACAAGCAGGGCGGGACGATCTGCCAGAACGCCCATTGCCAACCGACGTATTCGGTCCACAACGCGGCCAACGGAGTCCCCAGGCTCGGGCCGAAGGTGGCAGTCAACGCATAACTTGCCAGCCCGTAAAGCTTGACGCCGGGCGGGAGGAAACGCAGCGCGACGGTCATCAGCATCGGCGGCAGACTGCCCCCGGCCAGCCCCTGCAAAGTTCGTAACACCATCAGGCTTTCGAGGTTCGGAGCGAACGGGCAGAGAATCCCAAGCACGGTAAACGCACCGATGGCGCTGAGCGTGAAGCGACGCAGGGAGAAGGTGACCGAACACCAGGGCGCAAACGCCATGGCCGAGACTGAGGTGGCTGCGTAAGTGGCGATCAACCAGGTACCTTCATCCGCACCGATATACAGCGCGCCACGAATGTCAGGCATGGCCACTTTGGTGACCATCTCGTTGAGACCGGCCACCAATACGGCAATCAGCACCCCGATCAGCCCGATCACAATACGCAGGCCAAACACTGGCGCAGTGGCCGGTGCGGGTTTCGCCACCTCCAGCGCCGGGGCCATAACAGCAGAGGCTGCGAGCGAACTCACGGGTTCACCCGTCGGCCAGCGCCCCGAAAGATAGAAAACAACACACGGCACATTGAGTCATGACTCCAGGTATAAGGGTTACCTGGATAGTTTATGAAGACGCAATAGTTCCGAAAACTGACATATGGGAAGCTTTAAGCTGCACCCAACGCACGTATCAATCCACAGGCTGCGATAAGCCGGGGTCGTGCTCGGCCCGAAGGGGCTTGCGGCGATCCTGGAAGCGCAAGCTGCTTCAAACCCGTGGCGAGGAGTACTTGGCGCAGCTCTCTTTCAACGTCTGACGCAGCCAGCGATGGGCCGAGTCGTTATCAAAGCGTGGATGCCAGGCCTGCATGACCACCACCGTCTCCAGCGCCATAGGGATACGGAACGAACGCAACGGCAACCCCAGCCGCGAGACGCTCCACAACACATGCTCCGGCAGCGGCAGCAACAGGTCGGAATCGGGCAAGGCGAACATCGCCGAGTGAAAGCTAGGAGTGATCAACGCGACACGCCGCTGCAAGCCCATCCCGGCCAAAGCGGTATCGATCGGCCCGGTTGCACGACCGCGTCGCGACACGCTGACCTGCGCATAGGAGGCGAAACGTTTTGGCGTGATTTCTTCCTGAAAGATTGGGTGATCCACCCGGGCCAGGCCGACAAAGGTCGTGGTGAACAGGCTCTGAACTTTGATTTCCGGCCCAAGATTGCGCGTCGCACTGATATAAAGATCGATCCGCCCTTCGCGCAACGCGTCATCCTCGCCCTCGCCTTCCGGTACGAAGCGCAGCACGGTACGTGGGGCCTTTTTGCGCATGATTTCCAGCAGCTGCGCACCAAAGGCCGCGACAAATACGTCATTCGCCCGCAAGTTGTAGCAGCGTTCCAGCGTCGTCAGATCGACCTCGTCACCCGAAAGGAACACCTGCGCAGCTTGTTCGACCAAGCTGCGCACCTGAGCCCGTAATGCCAGCGCCTTGGGTGTCGGCACCAGGCCACGCCCGGCGCGCACCAGAATCGGGTCACCGACTGCGCTACGTATCCGGGTCAAGGTCCGGCTCATCGCCGCAGGGCTCAAGCTCATGCGCCGGGCGGCACCGACCACACTGCCCTCGTCCAGCAGCGCATCCAGGGCCACCAGCAGATTCATATCTGGAAGATGCACAACAAACACTCCTTGTGAAAATCAATTGATCCTGGCGCAATCCTAGCAGTTTCTGACCAAACACCAATGCGCGCGAAGCCTGCGCCGTATGCAACTATTAAGTGCTAAGTGCGCGACGAACCATTTACCTAAACGTACGATTTTCCAAGAATACCTGCTTTCCGTTAACTCCCGGTTGGAACAGACATGCTTCGCTCCTTACTCGCTGCTATTGATGGTTCGCCCCAGAGCCAATCGGTCCTGGACCTGGCCGCACAGTATTCCAAGCTGGATGCCGCTCGACTCTACGTCCTGCTTTCCGTCGACAGTGCGTACACCCTGCCTTCGGAAAATGGGCACATCAAGCCTGCAGATGAGCAGGAATATCCTGCGGCCAGCAGTGAGCTTTATTGGAAAAGCATGGCCATGTGGCGATGATCACCCTCAACCGCCCCGAGGGGCTGAATGCGCTTTCAGCCGGACTGAATGCCGAATTGGCGCGTCTGCTCGATCATCTGGAAACAGATGACGAAACTCACGTAGTGGTAATTACCGGCAATGAAAAGGCCTTCGCCGCCGGTGCCGATATCAAGCTAATGAAGGATTGGAGCTACATGGATGTGTACAAGGCTGACTTCATCACCCTTGACTGGGAACGCCTGAGTACCTTTCGCAAGCCGAGCATCGCTGCGGTTGCTGGCTATGCGCTGGGCGGAGGCTGCGAGCTGGCGATGATGTGCGATTTCATTATCGCAGCGCAAAATGCCCGCTTCGGCCAGCCAGAGATCACCCTCGGTACCATCCCCGGCGCCGGTGGCAGCCAACGACTGGCAAGGTTTGTCGGCAAATCCAAGGCCATGGACATGGTTCTGACCGGGCGCACCATGGATGCCGTCGAAGCCGAACGCTGCGGTCTGGTTAGCCGTTTAGTGCCGACTGCCTCGCTGCTCGACGAGGCACTGAAGATAGCCTCACGCATCGCTGGCTTCTCATCCCCGGTAACACTGCTGGCCAAGGAAGCGGTAAACCGCGCCTTCGAAACCAGCCTGGCAGAGGGCGTACGCTTTGAACGCCGGCTGTTCCATTCGACCTTTGCTATCGAAGATCAGAAAGAAGGCATGAACGCGTTCAGTGAAAAACGCCCGCCGCAGTTCAAACATCGCTAAGCAGGCAAGCAGGAATCGGGATTCAGCCAGGCTCGAAAGCCTGGCTGAAAAGCATTACTCAGGAATACGCAATACCTGGCCGGGATAGATCTTGTCCGGGTGCGACAGCAGCGGTTTGTTGGCTTCGAAGATTTTCTGATACTTGTTGGCGTCTTTGTACTCAGCCTTGGCAATCGCGCTCAGGGTGTCGCCTTTTTTCACGGTGACGAAACGCGCCGCCTGAGCGACCGGGCCGGTCACGGTGATCTGGTCGTCAACGCTGCCGATACCGGCAATGTTGCCCACGGCCAGCAGAATCTTCTCTTTCTCTTCCTGGCTGGCGACTTCACCGGTCACTATGACTTTATCGCCATCTACTGTCGCCTGAACATTCGGATTGCCCAGGCCGACCTTGGTGATGTGTTCCTTCAACTGCTCGCTCGCATTGGCATTACCCGGCGTTAACAGGTCAATAAGCTTTTCGCCCGCTTCTTTCACAAAGCTAAAAATACTCATGATGCACTCTCCTTGGGTTTATGAGGTCCAGACGCGAAAGACTAGACCAACAGCAAAGAACGAGGTTGCGATCCGACCAATGACTCAAGTGCTCTGCAAGCGCGTTAGAATCTCGAGCCTGACCGCGCTCTGGAGAGAAGATGGACATCAAGCAACTGAAATTCCTCATCGCCCTCGACGAAACCCGGCATTTCGGCCAGGCCGCCGCGCGTTGTCACATCACCCAACCGACCCTCTCCATGCGCCTGCGCAGCCTCGAAGAAGAACTCGAGTTGCCCCTGGTCAATCGCGGTCAGCGCTTCGAGGGTTTCACCGCACCGGGTGAACGGGTGCTGGCCTGGGCGCGCACCGTGCTGGCAGCCTACGACGGCTTGCAGGCCGAAGCGGCTGCCTGTCGCGGTAATCTGGTCGGTACGTTGCGCCTGGGCGTGGTGCCACTGTCGAGCTTCGATCCGCTGCCACTGATGCAACGCCTGCACGCCGAGCACCCGAATCTGCGCTTCGAAC
The DNA here is from genome assembly GCF_054898115.1 of Pseudomonas sp. MDT1-16. NCBI lineage: Bacteria > Pseudomonadati > Pseudomonadota > Gammaproteobacteria > Pseudomonadales > Pseudomonadaceae > Pseudomonas > Pseudomonas sp. MDT1-16. The sequence goes on along the minus strand of NZ_CM142717.1, from coordinate 505,800 downwards.
TCTCAGCGCTGAGTTCCGAACAGATCCTCGAACAACTGGCGAACAATCGCCTGGATCTGGGCGTGTCGTACCTGGAGCGACTGGACGGCGAACGCTTCGACTCCCTGGCGTTCAGCGAAACCCGCATGGGTCTGCTCTACGATCAGCGCTTCTTCAGTTTCGGCGAGGCGCCGCTGAGCTGGGAATCGCTGATCGAGCTGCCGCTGGGCATGCTCACCAGCGGCATGCATTTTCGGCAGTCCATCGACCACAACTTCCACAGCCGCGGCCTCACCCCACACCCCTTGTTGCAGACCGATGCTGTCCACCAATTGTTACAAGCGGTCTACGGGGGACTCTGCTGCGCCGTGATGCCGCTGGACGGCGGCCTGGAAAAACTGACCGATCATTTGCGCTTGCAACCCATCGAAAATGCCCAGACCCTTGCCCGGCTGGGTCTGATCATGCGTCGCAGCGCGCCGCGTTCGGCACTCGCGGAAGCCTGTTTCGCGATTCTTCAGCAATCGCTGCCGAGCTCTTGATCGACGCCATCTATCGGCAGATCAGTATTAGCGATTAGACGCGACAACTTGACGCGCCTAGGCTTAAAGCTAATCAAACCGTCGGTGATGCCATGAACGCCAAGCGCCCTGCCTGCGCGGCGCCTGCCCTCGAAACGCCAGCGCCCGCTGCCAGCCAGACCTACAGCTACTGCGATCTTCGCCACACCGAAACGCAAAGCGCCGAATCGGCCAGCACGGCGCTAGCTGAGGAAGTTGCGTTGGCGATTGCCTATAACGGCATCAGCCAGGCTGTGATGCTGGTGACACCAACGGATCTGGAAGACTTCATCGTCGGCTTCAGCCTCGGTAGCGGCATCATCGAAGACGCTTCCGATATTTATGACCTGCAACTCAGCGGCTCGGGATCGGCGCAGTACGCGCAAGTGACCATCGCCAACCGCGCCTTCTGGAATCTCAAGCAACAACGTCGGCAAATGGCGGGCACCAGCGGTTGCGGGCTTTGCGGTGTGGAAGCGGTGGAACAGGCGTTGCCAGACCTCAAGGTCCTGCCCGGCGCACCCTTGCCACCCGCCGAATGGCTCGATGGTTTACGTCAGCGCATCAGTGCGTTCCAGCCGCTGGGCCAGTACTCCGGCGCGGTGCACGCCGCCGTGTTTATGAACAGTCAGGGCCAATTGCTGCTGGGTCGCGAAGACATCGGTCGACACAACGCCCTGGACAAGCTGATCGGTGGGCTGATCCGGCAGAAGATCCCGACGACCGGCGGGCTGGCGATTGTCACCAGCCGTTGCAGCCTCGAATTGATCCAGAAAGTATTGCGCGCAGGCATCCAGACCCTGGTCAGCCTGTCGTCGCCCACGGGCCTTGCCGTGCAATGGGCCCGTCGTCACAACCTCAATCTCATCCACCTGCCGCAGAAAAGTGCACCGCGGGTCTACAGCCCTGCGTTGGAGAATCAAGCGTGAGTCAACATCGTCAAGCCGACCAGAAACCCGTCCCCCGCTACAAGCCCTACAAAGGCCCAGCCGGTGGCTGGGGCGCGCTGATCAGCGTCGCCCAGGCCTGGTTGACCAGCGATAACGCGCTGAAAAACATCCGCATAATGCTCAAGACCAACCAGAACGGCGGCTTCGACTGCCCCGGTTGCGCCTGGGGCGATTCTCCGGAAAAGGGCATGGTGATGTTCTGCGAGAACGGCGCCAAAGCGGTGAACTGGGAAGCGACCAAACGCCGTGTCGACGGTGCGTTTTTCGCCAGGCACAGCGTCAGTTCATTGTTGGAGCAGAGCGACTATTGGCTGGAATATCAGGGCCGTCTGACCGAGCCGATGAGCTACAACGCCGAAACCGATCGCTACCAACCCATCAGCTGGGATGATGCCTTCGCCCTGATCGCCAAGCATCTGCGCGGCCTGTCGAGTCCGAATCAGGCCGAGTTCTACACCTCGGGCCGCGCCAGCAATGAAGCGGCGTATCTGTATCAATTGTTCGTGCGCGCCTATGGCACCAATAACTTCCCCGACTGCTCGAACATGTGCCACGAGGCCAGCGGTGTGGCCATGGCGCAAAGTGTCGGCGTCGGCAAAGGCACCGTAACCTTTGACGACTTCGAACACGCCGATGCGATTTTCGTCTGGGGCCAGAACCCTGGCACCAACCACCCACGGATGCTCGAACCGTTGCGCGAAGCGGTGAAACGCGGCGCTCAAGTGGTGTGCGTCAACCCGCTCAAGGAACGCGGCCTGGAACGCTTCCAGCATCCGCAGCACCCGTTCGAAATGCTCACCAACGGCGACAAGCCGACCAACACCGCGTTCTTCCGTCCGGCCCTCGGTGGCGACATGGCGATCCTGCGCGGCATGGCGAAATTCCTGCTGCAATGGGAGCGCGAGGCGCAGAAGACTGGTGCACCCGCGGTGTTCGATCACGACTTCCTCAATGAACACAGCGTCAACGTGCTGGACTATCTTGCCGCCATCGACGATACCCCGTGGGAGCAGATCGTCGAGCAGTCCGGCCTGCCGCTGGTGGAGATCGAGCAAGCGGCGCGCATGTACGCCAAAAGCAAGAACGTCATCATGTGCTGGGCCATGGGCATCACCCAGCATCGCCATTCGGTGTCGACCATCCAGGAAATCGCCAACCTGATGCTGCTGCGCGGCAACATCGGCCGGCCGGGTGCCGGTCTGTGCCCGGTGCGTGGCCACAGTAACGTGCAGGGCGACCGGACCATGGGCATCAACGAACGTCCGCCGGTGGCGTTCCTCGATTCCCTGGAGCGCCGCTTCCAGTTCAAGGTGCCACGTGAAAATGGCCACAACGTGGTCGAGGCGATTCATGCCATGGCCGACGGTCGGGCGAAAGTCTTTATCGGGCTGGGCGGTAACTTCGCCCAAGCCACCCCGGACAGCCCACGGACCTTCCAGGCCCTGAGCAACTGCGACCTGACCGTGCAAATCAGCACCAAGCTCAACCGCAGCCATTTGGCTCACGGTAAAGACGCGCTGATCCTGCCGTGCCTGGGCCGCACCGACATCGATATCCAGACCGAAGGCCCGCAAGCGGTGACCGTCGAAGACTCGTTCAGCATGGTTCACGCCTCCAACGGCCAGTTGCAGCCGCTGTCGAACCAGATGCGCTCGGAGCCGTCGATCATTGCCGGCATCGCCGCCGCGACCCTGGGCAGCAAACCGGTGGACTGGAACTGGCTGGTGGCCGATTACGACCGCATCCGCGACCTGATCGCCGACACCATTCCGGGCTTTCGCGACTTCAACGAGAAGCTCAAGAACCCGGGTGGTTTCCATCTGGGCAACAGCGCCGGCACGCGACGCTGGAACACGCCGTCGGGGCGCGCAAATTTCCGTCCGAACATCCTGCCTAAAGATCTGGTGCACGAACGCACTCGCGCCACCGGCGTATTGCCGGACCTGATCATGCAGTCGATGCGCTCTCACGATCAGTACAACACCACGATTTATGGGCTCGATGACCGCTATCGCGGAGTCAAAGGTCAGCGTGATGTGTTGTTCGTCAATGAAGCCGACATCATTCGCCTGGGGTTCAAGCCGGGGCAAAAGGCTGACATCGTTTCGATTTGGGATGATGGCCGTGAGCGTCGGGTGAAGGGCTTTACGCTGCTGGCATTTGATATTCCTGCCGGGCAAGCGGCGGCTTACTATCCGGAAGTGAATCCGCTGGTGCCGCTGGAAAGCATCGGGGATGGCAGCCATACGCCGACGTCGAAGTTTGTGGCGATCCGGTTGGAAGCGGCGAGTGAGACGGGGTTGATTATGGCCAAGTCGGCTTAACGCGGCAGCAGGCCCGCGAAGGCGTCCGACTTGACAACACCTGTATCGGCACCATTCGAACGCTTTCCAATCGCCCACAAAAAAGGCCGTTTCTGCATGGAAACGGCCTGTCTGAAGTAACTAAAGACCGGCAAAAAACCCTTAAGTTCCGCCCGGAAAACAGCAACTTATAGAATTGTGTACAAGTCGTGTTACTCGTCGGATTTCGATTGTCACAACCATGACACAGCCTCAGGATCGCGCCGTCATCCCCTTGAGGTTCCTCTATGAAGTTCTCCTCGATTCTCTTGTTGTCCCTTGGCCTGGTCAGTGGCATCGCTTCTGCCGGCGGCACCACCGAAGCAGGTGTGGGCGGCGCATTGGGCGGGGTTCTGGGCTCGGTCGTCGGTCAGTCATTAGGCGGCAATACAGGTTCCACCATTGGCGCGGCCCTGGGCGGCGCGGGTGGTAGCGCTGTTGGCGCAGACAAACGCAGCCGTGGCGAAGCAGCCATTGGCGGTGCGTTGGGCGCAGCAGGCGGTAACGTGGTCGGCCGCAGCATGGGCGGCACCACCGGCAGCCTGATCGGCTCCGCAGCAGGCGGCGGCGCCGGTGGCGCGCTGGGTAACTACATGGGCAACAAGAGCGATGACGATGATGATCGTCGCTCCTATCGTCGTGGTCATGATGATCGTCGCTACTACCGTGACGGCCATCGGGGTCGCGGCCATGCCTACGGCCATCGCAAGCATAAACATCGCCATGACGACTGAGGCTTGAATCGCCTCGTGGACCGGTAAATCAAAAAATCGCAGCCCTCGGGCTGCGATTTTTTTACCTGTCAAACTACCAAGCGCTCCATTGCATCGCGCAACCCGGCAGGAATCGCCACCGGCTGATTCGACGCCCGATCCACAAACACATGCACGAAGCGCCCCGCCGCGCAGGCTTCGTCTTCCCCGGCCTTGAACACGGCCAGCTCGTATTGCACCGAGCTGTTGCCCAACTTGCCCACCCGCAAACCGATCTCGATCCGATCGGGGAAGGCAATGGAGGCAAAGTAATCGCAAGCCGAACTCACCACAAAACCGACCACCTCGCCGTCATGAATATCCAGGCCGCCGACTTCGATCAGGTAGGTGTTCACCGCCGTGTCGAAGAAGCTGTAGTAAGTGACGTTGTTGACGTGACCATAAGCGTCGTTGTCGTGCCAGCGGGTGGTGATGGGCTGGAAGTGAAAGTAGTCGGTGCGTTGATTCATGGGTCTCGCCTTGAGGATCGTTCCCACGCTCTGCGTGGGAATGCAGCCTGGGACGCTCCGCGTCCCAACAGCGGACGCAGAGCGTCCATGGAGGCGTTCCCACGCGGACGGTTCGACGCTTCGACATGGGAACAATCGAACAGGTGAAGTCTACCGATCCGCAAACCCTTTACCCACCGCCGCCAACTCCCCAATTAACCGCGCCGGTTTCCACTGATCACCCTGCTTCGTCTCAAGCGCCAGCAACCGCTGGTGAATATCCGCCAGCCCTTGCTGATCCGCCCAGGCCATGGGCCCACCCTTGTCCGCCGGGAAGCCGTAGCCATTGAGGTACACCAAATCGATGTCATGCGCTGACTCGGCGATGCCTTCCTGAAGGATCTTCGCCCCTTCATTGACCAGTGCCAGCAAACAGCGCTCAAGAATCTCCTCGGGGCTTATCTCGCGACGCTGAAACCCCAACTCTTCGCTGACCTTCAGCACCAGAGCATCGACTTCCACATCGTGCTCAGCCTGGCGACTGCCCGGTTCATAGTGGTAATACCCATCGCCACTCTTCTGGCCGAAACGACCCAATTCACACAGACGGTTGTCCACTTGAACCTCGGGTGCATCCTGCCCTTTGCCAGCCAATTCCCGAGCCCGCCAACCCAGGTCGACGCCAACCACGTCGTACATGCGGAACGGCCCCATGGCAAAGCCAAAACCTTGCAGCACCGCATCGACCTTATGTGGATAAGCGCCTTCGAGCAGTATCTTGCGCGCTTCAAGGACGTAGGTATTGAGCATGCGGTTGCCGATGAAACCATCGCAGTTGCCCGCCACCACGCTGACCTTGCCCATGCGCTTGCCCAGCTCGAGCGCCGCATCGAGCACCGCCGGGGCGGTTTGGGCACCGCGGACGATTTCCAGCAGTTTCATGATGTGCGCCGGGCTGAAGAAGTGCAGGCCCAGGACCTGTTCCGGACGGCGAGTGGCCGCGGCGATGGCGTCGATATCCAGCGCCGAGGTATTGCTGGCCAAAATCGCTTCAGGTTTGAGCAGACCGTCCAGTTCACGGAAGATTTTCTGCTTGAGTTCGAGGTTTTCGTACACCGCTTCGATCACCAGATCGACATCGCGGATCGCCGCGTAGTCAGCCGCCGCCGTTATCCGTGCAATGCGAGCGTCTGCCTCGGTCTGATCGAACCGGCCCTGACGCACGTTGTGGGCGTAGGTGTCCGCCACGGCGGCCAGCGCCTGTTCAAGCATCTGTGGATTGTTATCGACCCACTGCACCGGGACGCCGGCGTTGGCTAGGCACATGACAATCCCACGGCCCATGGTGCCCGCGCCAATGATGGCGGCGCACTGAATAGTGAACGGTGTCTCGCTCATAGTTGTTGTTCTCTTGTTGGCGATCCAAAGACAGCCTTCACCCTAGTCAGCCACCGGGCTTTTTTGAAATTTATTCCTGTGATGGGCGACATTCAGCGGATGGATCTACGCAGGTAAATGCGCCTGGGCCCATGCCCGCACCTCGCCATACGGATAATCCTCCAGCGCCGCAAACCCGGGAATCGACCGCGCCTTGAGCTTGGTAAACAGCGGCACGCTGATACCGCATAAAAACCGCGTCACGCGCTCCGCCGACGGAGCGTTGCCGGTGTGCTGCTCATGCCTGTGGATAAAATCACCGCACAACGCTTCGAAGTTTTTATCCACAAACGCTGACAATTCCGGTGGTGCGGGCAATCGCGCCACATCCCCGTGACACACCGAACAATGCCCACACTGCTGCGGCGCGTTTTCATCGCCGAAGTACTCGGCCAGGCGATAGCCCAGGCAATGCTCTGTGGCGAACAGCTCCAGCATGGCGTGAATCCGCGCGATCTCGGTCCGCTCGTGCTGGGTGAAATAGGCATGTAACTCGACGCTCAGGGCTTGGCTGTTGAAGTCCGTTTGCAGCAGGCTGTAGACCTCGGTCATCTGCTTGCTTTCGAGCTCGACCCAGCCCTTCTCCTGGAAATAATCCAGCGCCTTGACCACCCGATTGCGCTCGGCCTGATGCTGCTCATACAGCGCGTCGAAATTCACCGTGGCCCAAGTGCGCGCACGGTTTGAGGTCTGAATGATCGCTGCGACGAAGTCTTTGCGCTCTCCCTCGAAGCGGGCCAGCAAGGCCTCGGGCTCCTGCAAGTACTTGAAGCGGTATTCAGCGTAATAGGCGTAACGCGGAGCGATGATCCCGCGCAGTTCCAACTGCACCAGTAAGGTCTTGAGCGGCAATTGTCGGATGTTGCTTTGGTCCGCCAGCGGCCCCAATAGAAACTCCCACTGCCCCTCGGGCGCGGCGGCTTGCAACTCGTCGAGCACGTAGCGGATGCCATCCCGCTCAGGCGTATCGCCGTAGACGAAGTTTTCCAGCACGTTGAGGCTGTCGCGGTTGGCCAGTACCAGGCAGTCGGATGGCTGCCCGTCACGCCCGGCGCGGCCGATTTCCTGGCTGTAGTTTTCGATCGATTTGGGCAGGTCGAAATGCACCACGTTGCGGATGTCACTCTTGTCGATACCCATGCCGAACGCGATGGTGGCAACGATGCAATTGGACTGCCCGCCCATGAACCGACGCTGGATTGCTTCGCGTTGTTCATGGGGCAGACCGGCGTGATAGGCCTCGGCCTGAATGCCGTTGCGAGTCAGATGATCGGCAATGTGCTCGGCAGTTTTCTGCAGGGTGACGTAGACGATGCTCGGCTGGTCGGGACGCTGACTCATCCATTCGACAAGGCGTCGGCGTTTATCCTGCCCGCGTACCGGCTCGACCAACAGATTGAGGTTCGGCCGATAGAAACCGGTGGTCACCACATCGTCGGGGGCGATAGCGAACTTGGCTTCCATGTCAGCGATCACCTTGGGTGTCGCGGTGGCGGTCAGCAGCAGCGCCTGTGGGATGTTGAACTGGCGCTGATAATCCGGGAGCTTGAGGTAGTCGGGACGGAAGTTGTGGCCCCATTCCGAGATGCAGTGCGCCTCATCCACCACCAGCAACGAGATCGGCACTTGCTGCAAGAAATTGCGGAAACGCTCGTTCTTCAGGCGCTCCACCGAGATCATCAAAATCTTCAGCTCGCCAGACTTGGCCCGACCCATCACGTCGCTGGCGTCATCGCGGCTCTGGGCCGAATCGATACTGCCCGCCGCAATGCCATGGCGCTGCAGGAACGCGAGTTGATCTTGCATCAAGGCCAGTAGCGGTGAGACCACCAGTGTCAGGTGCGGTAGCAACAAGGCCGGCAATTGATAACAAAGGGACTTGCCTGAACCGGTGGGGAAAATCGCCGCCGCCGAGCGACCGGCCAACACCGCGCTAATCGCCGCTTCCTGGCCGGGCCGAAACTGTGGATAACCGAAAACCTGTTCCAGGGTGTTGTGCATAAGCTGTCACTCCGTTGACTGCTGCCATGCCAAAAGCCTAGTCGGCAAATGCAGCGAGTCGAGAAAAGGTCGGGGACCAAAACGATACGGGATGATACAGCCTCGCCCCAGAATCCTTTGCCACAGGACACTTCAATTTTCGCCCTCGTTCTTGCCTCCCTGTTGCTGAGCGGATGCATGAAACTCCCTGACGAGCCACCGCTGCTCGCCGCGCTGCAAACCCCGGCGCATCCTGCCGTCGCCACCTGACTACGGCACTAACACCGCCACCCGCAGCGGCTCATTCAAAGCCTGCTCATGAAACACCCGGCCCTTGCTCGCCTATGCCGCATGAGCCGGGCTGATTTCGCCGGTGAACGCCGCCGCCAACTGACGCAAATCAGCGACGCTTCGCACGCGGGGGCAAAAGGGTTCGCCGTTGGACCATCGAGTTACCGGCGTCAGCAGCACCCGCCGTGCGACAAAACCCGGCCCACAGCAACAAAATCGAGGCCATACTTGGCCATTGCATACCTAATTCCCTTTAAGCGTTGGACGGACGTTTCGAAACGTCCTACTGATTCTGGCGCGCACCATACAGAGGTTTAGCGCGTCCCGCCTGACAAACCCGTAGGAAATTTGCCGGCTAAGGGTTTAGGCGTAAAAAACCTCGAAAAACGCGTAGGCCCGGTCCGAAACGGCAGGTAAACCCCCTACAAAACCTGTCCATCGAAGCCGTATTGCCGCACGGCGTCATGCCCTTCTATAGTCTGCGGCGCGGCTGAAAACAGTGTCTCGGCCTGCCGGGAGCCACCTCCCGATTTCGTACAGGACGAACCTCGATGACCACATTCCACACGTTTACAGAACGCTATCGCCCGCTCAAATCCCGCTACAGCGACACCCCCGTGCTGGTCATCGACACAGAAGCCGACCCTCACGAAATCCTCGACGCCGCCCGCCAACGCATCCGCGCCGCCAGCGACCTGCTCGAAACGCTGTATTGCCTGTGCTTCAAACAAGCCGATGCGAGCGACATTCCCAACATCGTCAATGCGCTGTACCTGTTGACCCAGGACGGTAATGAATTGCTCGACATCGCCCGGCAACGACTCCCGAAAACCACTACTGGTTGATGCACAAACACAACCCCATGTAGGAGCGAGGCTTGCCCGCGAAGAACGATAACTCGGTGTGCCTGATGAAGAAGCCAAACACCTGATGGCAATCAAACGCGAGAAATTACGGCAGAGATAAGTCAGTAAGTAACGGCCTATCAAGCTTCATTCCGTTCCTACAACCGAAGGCACCTTGTCGCCTATCGCCGCCCAGTGACTTGTTCCTACAGCCCTGACTGTCGCTGCCAATTCAGCGACTCGGGCTTGGTCACCCGAATGGCTCATATCTACGCCTCCGTTGTATGCTGCCGGCACTTCATGTGCCTGCACGCTATATGGTGGCTGTGTTTGGGACGTCCTCGGGCGTGCCGGGATGTGAGCCTCATCGGTTGACCAATCCGAACACAGCGCAACGTCACGTCCGACAACTCGGCCGCCGACAATGGCCTCAACAATCCTTCCTGATAAAACTCGATCGCAAACCGACCGCCCTGAAGCGGCGCGATGTTCAACCTCGCCCCAGGGAAGGCGTCACTGATCGCAGTCTGCAAGGCATCTGGATCGCCAATCTCGCGAATCGTCTGCAACGCTGCCGCCAGGTCTCGACCATCGTGGTGCAACACGGGCGTGCGAGTACCCAGTTGTGGCTGGCGAACCGGGTGGCTGGCGAACCGGTGCATCAGCGTCGCTGCGAAAGTGATCATAGAAGCGCCACCGCCGAATAAATTCGCGCCGCTGCAAGACTTCCAGCGAGGTGCGAAAGCTGCCGACCTGATCGAACAAACTGTCGAAATTCGGCGTGTGCTGGGCCAGCACTTCCCACGCACGACCGACCCGGGCGCGGATGATCGGGCCGTTGCGGTCCACCAACAGGCTGGCTGGACGATAGAACGGCCCGGACCAGATACATTCCTTCTTGATTTCCGGGTCGAGGGAAAAGTACGACTGTGTGGGCTCCGACAGGCCCAGCGCGATCGAGTAGCTGAAATCTTCCCCGGCAAACCCCAGGCGCAGGCGTTTGGCGCCGTGTCGTACGGTCGCTTCGATAGGGACTTCGCCATTACGCATGCGCCGGCTGTTGTTTTCCGGCCCGGTCCAGAAGGTCGAATCCAGCCCACCCTCGCGGGCCAATGCATTGACCACGCCGCCCTGAGCGGTTTCCGCCAGCAGGCGCAACGCGCGGTAGAGGTTGGATTTTCCGCTGCCGTTGGGACCCGTGATCAGGTTCAATCGGCCCAGCGGAATCACCAATTTATTGATCGAGCGGTAATTGGCTACCGCGAGGGTTTTGAGCATTGGAAGCTTCCTGCTGCATGGTCCAGCAGTTTGCCTTATTGTCGGGAACACTGTGATCCCCTGTAGCAGCTGGCGAAGCCTGCGTTCGGCTGCGCAGCAGTCGTCAATCCGGCTTTCACAGTTTGTCTGATGCACCGCGAGCGCTGATATTACGACTGCTGCGCAGCCGAACGCAGGCTCCGCCAGCTGCTACAAGGATTGTGGTGTGATCGCTTTATTGAAACCGTCATGCAGACACGGAACCCTGTTCTAAGCTCGTAGTCGTATCGCCATTGGCACGTCCGTACAACGCAAAGGAGTCTGCATGGTGGGTCCCGGGTTGAAAACAATGGTTGGCCTGAGCCTCCTTATCCTGCTGAGCGCTTGTGGCGATAAAAAACCGGTCGAGAAGGACCGGCCGCGGGTGTTCGTGCAAGAGGTCAAATCGGCTGATTACGCAGCGTCTGTGACACTCACCGGCGATGTTCAGGCGCGAGTCCAGACTGAGTTGTCGTTCCGCGTTGGCGGCAAGATCATCCAGCGCATGGTCGATGTCGGTGACCGGGTATCGGCCAAACAAGTGCTGGCCAAGCTCGATCCCAAGGACTTGCAAACCAACGTCGACTCGGCTCAGGCACAGGTCGTCGCCGAGCAGGCCCGCGTCAAACAGACCGCTGCCGCTTTCGTTCGCCAGCAAAAACTCCTGCCCAAGGGCTACACCAGCCAGAGCGAATACGATTCCGCCCAAGCCGCCTTGCGCAGCAGCCAAAGCGCCCTGACGGCCGCCCAGGCGCAACTGGCCAATGCCCGTGAACAACTGAGCTACACCGCGTTGGTCGCCGACGCGCCGGGAGTGATTACCGCGCGACAGGCCGAAGTCGGCCAAGTGGTGCAGGCCACGGTGCCGATTTTCAGCCTGGCCCGGGACGGCGAGCGCGATGCCGTATTCAACGTCTACGAATCGCTGCTGGCGGAGGCGCCGGAAGATAAAACGATCGTAGTCAGCCTGCTCGACAACCCGGCTATCAAAACCACCGGCACCGTTCGGGAAATCACCCCGGCCGTCTCCGCGCAGACCGGCACGGTGCAGGTCAAAGTCACTCTCAACAGTCTGCCGGAAGGTATGCAGCTCGGTTCGGTGGTGAGTGCCACGGCCAAGACGCCGGGCAAATCGGCGGTCGAACTGCCCTGGTCGGCGCTGACCAAAAACCTCAGCGACCCGGCCGTGTGGCTAGTGGACGACGAAGGCAAGGCACAGCTGCACACCGTCACTGTCGGTCGCTACCTGACTGGCAAAGTCATCATCAGCGCCGGCCTCAAGGGTGGCGAAAAAGTCGTCATCGCCGGCGGCCAGTTACTGCACCCCGGTGTGAAGGTGGAAATCGCCGAAAACACCTATAAGGATTTAGCCGCGGGAGCCCAGCCATGAAGCGTCTGTTGCTGGTTTTCGCCGGTGTGATCCTAGTGGCCTGCTCGAAAGAAGAACCGCCTCCGGAGCCTGTACGCCCAGTGTTGTCCATCAAGGTCCAGGCCCTTGACGAGGAAAATCTTGGCCGTTTCGCCGGCAGCATCCAGGCCCGTTATGAAAGCAATGTCGGCTTCCGGGTGCCGGGCCGCATCGCCAGCCGTAACGTCGATGTCGGTGCCGAAGTCAAGAAGGGTGCCTTGCTCGCAACACTCGACCCCACTGACCAGCAAAACCAGTTGCGCTCGGCCCAGGGCGATCTGGCCCGTGTGCAGGCGCAGTTGATTAATGCCCAGGCCAACGCCCGGCGCCAGCAGGAACTGTTCGATCGCGGGGTCGGTGCGCAGGCACAACTGGACATCGCCCAGACCGATCTCAAAACCACTCAGGCCTCCCTTGATCAGGCCAAGGCGGCGGTCGACCAGGCCAAGGACCAACTCAACTACGTCGAACTGCGCACCGACCACAAAGCTATCGTCACCGCATGGAACGCCGAAGCCGGGCAAGTGGTGACCGCCGGCCAGCAAGTGGTGACCCTGGCGCAGCCGGACATCAAGGAAGCGGTGATCGACCTTCCCGACACGCTGGTCGACCAGTTGCCGGCGGATGTGGTGTTTCAAGTCGCCGTGCAACTGGACCCGAGCATTACCACCACCGCCATCGTTCGCGAAATCGAACCCCAGGCCCAAAGCGCGACCCGCACCCGTCGCGCCCGCCTGAGCCTGACTGATACGCCACCGGGTTTTCGCCTCGGTACGGCGATCAGCGTGACCCTCAGCTCCGCGATCAAATCGCGCATCGAATTGCCGGTGAGCGTGCTGCAAGAGGTTGATGGCAAATCGCGAATCTGGGTCGTCGATCCTCAGACGCAAACCGTTGCCCCGCGAGACGTCAGCCTGATCAGCCGCACTGACAGCACAGTGGTGCTGGCTGACGGAGTGAAGTCTGGCGAGCGGGTGGTCAGTGCGGGTGTGAACAGCCTGAAACCTGGGCAAAAAGTGAAAATCGATGAGGACAGCCCGCAATGAAAGGGAGTTTCAACTTATCCGAATGGGCCCTCAAGCATCAGTCGTTTGTCTGGTATTTGATGTTCGTTGCGCTGCTGATGGGCGTGTTCTCGTACATGAACCTCGGCCGCGAGGAAGACCCGTCATTCACCATCAAAACCATGGTGATCCAGACCCGCTGGCCGGGCGCGACCCAGGAAGAAACCCTCAAGCAGGTCACTGACCGCATCGAGAAAAAACTCGAAGAGCTCGACTCCCTCGACTACGTGAAAAGCTACACCCGCCCCGGTGAGTCAACAGTCTTCGTTAACTTGCGTGACACCACCAGTGCCAAAGAGATTCCGGAAATCTGGTACCAGGTGCGCAAGAAGATCAACGACATTCGTGGCGACTTCCCCAAAGGACTTCAAGGGCCGGGGTTCAACGACGAATTTGGTGACGTGTTCGGCTCGGTGTACGCCTTTACTGCTGATGGTTTGTCGATGCGTCAGTTGCGCGATTACGTCGAGCAGGTCCGCGCCGAGATCCGCGAAGTACCGGGGCTGGGCAAGGTCGAGATGGTCGGCGAGCAAGACGAAGTCCTCTACCTGAACTTCTCGACCCGCAAACTGGCGGCGCTGGGCATCGATCAGCGTCAGGTGGTGCAGAGCCTGCAATCGCAAAACGCGGTGACCCCGGCCGGGGTGATCGAAGCCGGTCCCGAGCGGATTTCCGTGCGTACGTCGGGGCAGTTTGCCTCCGAGAAAGACTTGGCCAACGTCAACCTGCGACTCAACGACCGCTTCTACCGATTGGCCGACGTCGCTCAGATCAGTCGTGGCTATGTCGACCCGGCGACACCGGAATTCCGCTTTAACGGCCACCCGGCTATCGGCCTGGCCATCGCCATGAAGAAGGGTGGCAACATCCAGGTGTTCGGCAAGGCTTTGCACCAGCGCATGACCGAACTGACCGCGGACTTGCCGGTGGGCGTCGGTGTGCACACGGTTTCCGACCAGGCCGAAGTGGTAGAAAAAGCCGTCGGCGGCTTCACCAGCGCACTGTTCGAAGCGGTGGTGATCGTGCTGATCGTCAGCTTCATCAGCCTCGGCGTGCGCGCCGGATTGGTGGTGGCCTGCTCGATTCCGCTGGTGCTGGCGATGGTCTTCGTCTTCATGGAATACAGCGGCATCACCATGCAACGGATCTCCCTCGGCGCCCTGATCATCGCCCTCGGCCTGTTGGTGGACGACGCGATGATCACCGTCGAGATGATGGTCACGCGCCTGGAAATGGGCGAGACCAAGGAGCAAGCGGCCACGTTCGCTTACACCTCGACGGCGTTCCCGATGCTCACCGGTACGTTGGTGACGGTGGCCGGTTTCGTGCCCATCGGCCTGAACGCCAGCTCGGCCGGCGAGTACACCTTCACGCTGTTCGCGGTGATCGCGGTGGCCATGATCGTGTCGTGGATCGTTGCGGTGCTGTTCGCCCCGGTGATCGGCGTGCACATCCTCAGCGCCAACGTGAAACCTCACGACGCAGAACCGGGGCGCATCGGCCGTGCGTTCAATTACGGCATGCTCTGGGCCATGCGCAATCGCTGGTGGGCGATCGGCATCACCATTGCACTGTTCGTGGCCTCGGTGTTCTCCATGCAGTTTGTGCAGAGCCAGTTCTTCCCGTCCTCGGACCGCCCGGAAATTCTCGTCGACCTGAACCTGCCGCAAAACGCCTCGATCGCCGAGACCCGCAAGGCTGTGGACAAGCTCGAAGAAACCCTCAAGGGCGACCCGGACATCGTGCGCTGGAGCACGTACATCGGCGAAGGTGCGATCCGCTTCTACCTGCCCCTCGACCAGCAATTGCAGAACCCGTATTACGCCCAACTGGTGATCGTCAGCAAAGGCCTGGAATCGCGCGAGGCCCTGAGTCAACGCTTGCGTGAGCGGTTGCGCAAAGATTTTGTCGGCATCGGCAGCTACGTCCAGGCGCTGGAAATGGGTCCACCGGTGGGTCGGCCCATTCAGTACCGGGTCAGCGGCAAAGACGTCGATCAGGTGCGTAAACACGCCATCGCCCTGGCCACCGAATTGGATAAAAACTCGCACATTGGCGAGATCATTTACGACTGGAACGAACCGGGCAAAGTCCTGCGTATCGACATCGCGCAGGACAAGGCACGGCAATTGGGACTGTCGTCGGAAGACGTCGCCAACCTGATGAACAGCATTGTGGTGGGTGCGCCGGTGACGCAGGTCGACGACGATATCTACCTGATCAACGTGGTGGGTCGTGCCGAAGACGCGGAACGCGGCACCCCGGAAACCCTGCAGAATTTGCAGATCGTCACGCCGGGCGGCACGTCGATTCCGCTGCTGGCTTTTGCCACCGTGCGTTATGAACTTGAGCAACCGCTGGTCTGGCGTCGCGACCGCAAGCCGACCATTACCATCAAAGCTGCGGTGCGTGACGAAATCCAACCGACCGATCTGGTGAAACAGCTCCAACCTGACATCGACAAATTCGCCGCCAGTTTGCCGGTGGGCTACAAGGTCGCCACCGGGGGTACGGTGGAGGAAAGCGGCAAGGCCCAAGGGCCGATTGCCAAGGTCGTGCCGTTGATGCTGTTTTTGATGGCGACTTTCCTGATGATCCAGTTGCACAGCGTGCAGAAGCTGTTCCTGGTGGCCAGCGTCGCGCCGCTCGGGCTGATCGGCGTGGTGCTGGCGCTGATCCCGACGGGCACGCCAATGGGCTTCGTGGCGATCCTCGGCATTCTGGCGCTGATCGGCATCATCATCCGCAACTCGGTGATCCTGGTGACGCAGATCGAGACCTTGGAGAAGGACGGTCATGCACCGTGGGATGCCGTGGTGCAAGCCACGGAGCATCGTCGTCGACCGATTCTGCTGACGGCAGCGGCGGCGAGCCTGGGGATGATTCCGATCGCCCGGGAAGTGTTCTGGGGGCCGATGGCTTACGCGATGATTGGCGGGATTATTATTGCGACGTTGCTGACGCTGCTGTTTTTGCCGGCGTTGTATGTGGCTTGGTACAAGATTCGGGAGCCGAAAAAAGAAGCGCAGTCATTGATGCGTTGATCGTTCCCGAGTGACGTTTGGGAACGGTCCTACTTACATGGCCGGTGCCTTGCTGTACGGTCCCTTTCCAAATGGAGGAGGGACTTCGATGTTACCGATGACCTATTGTCTGCGCTATGTGCTGTTGCTCGGCGCTCTGTTGTTTTCACCCCCGACACTGGCCAGCAGTGTGCTGGAAAATTCGCTGTGGCGCGTCGAACTCGATCCCGCCACGCTGGCGATCCGCGTCATCCCCGCAAAAAATTCGCCAGTGCAAGCCTCGTCGGGCGTTACTGGGCATGAGGTCAGCGACCTCAAACAAAGCGCCAATCGCATGGACTGGCAGTGGGATGACGGCGCCTGGACGCTGAGTGCCGCCCTCGATCAGCGTGACCTGTCCCTGTCCATCACGGCCCGCGATCCCGGTGAGCTGATCTTTCTGAAACAGCCCGGCAGTGCCATGGGCAAAGGACTGATCTGGCCGCTGGCCGAGGGGCGTTACGTGCCAGCCGGTGATCCGCTGTGGCAAACCTTTCTGCTCGATCAGGGGGCGTTCAACACCACCCAAGACCTGAGTTTGCCGCTGTGGGGCGTTGATCACGGTGGTTTCACGCTGAACTGGCTGATGACCAATCCTTACAACAATCGCCTGACCTTCAGCGCCGAAAACAACAACACCCTTGCTCTGGCTGTCCATCATCAATTCACGTCCCTTGAGCCCAATGCACCGCTAACCTTCAAGCTGTCGTTGGGTGATGCCGATCTGTTGGCGGGTGCCAAGCGCTATCGGAAATGGTTGGTCGATAACGGGCAATACGAAACCTTGAGCGACAAACTGCTGAAAACACCCGAAGCCAAAAAGCTCCTGGGGGCCAGTCATGTTTATCTGTGGGGTAACGACCTGCTCGGACCAGACGATGTTCGAAGCTGGCCAGCCTTGCTGAAAGGGTTGCGCGGTAACGGCGTATTGGCCAGCGAGTTACGTAACAGTTTTGACGCTGAAAGCACGCAGTTACTGGCCCGGGCTGAGCCGCCGCTTGATCGTTACCAGCAAGTCACGTTGCTCCGCAGCCTCAATGCTGCGCTCAACAAGAAGGCACGCAGCGGCTGGCAATCTGTCGTCGAACCGGACATGCAAAAATTGGCTGACGGCTACGGCTTGTTACGTGGAGAGCTGGCAGTGGCGTTCTCCGATGCTCTGACAGCAATACCGGAACGCTGGGGCAACACCTTGTCACCAACGACTATCGAACAACTGAAAGCTGCCGGATTGTCGCGATTATGGTTAGGCCTTGGCGAGGGTTGGGAAGGTGGTCTCTGGCACCCTGAAGCGGTGCGTCAAGGCGTTGCAGCAGGCTACCTGGTGGCGCCTTATGATTCCTATCAGACGGCGTTGACCATCACTGAAAATCCGGACTGGACCACCGCGCATCTGGGCTCCAAAGCCAATCAGGAATGTGCAGTCGTGTTGGAAACCGGGACGTTAAAAAGCGGGTTTCAGCAATCGGGGCATTACACCGATCCGCGTTGTGTTCGGCCATTGCTTGAGGCGCGCATCAGGGCTGTACATAGCAAGGCCGGGTTCAATAGCTGGTTTCTAGATGCCTATGCCACCGGTATGCTGTTCGACAGCTACCGTGTGGGGGCGACCATGACTCAGGCGCAAAATGCCGAGGACAACATCGACGGCTCGCGCTGGGTCAACGAGACGTTGAAGCTACCGACCGGTTCCGAGGATGGCAACGCCACCACGGCCCAAGGCGTACTGTTTGCCCACGGGATGCAGACACCGGTGATCGGCTGGGGGGATCCCGATATGAGCAAGAATCCGAAGTCGCCCTATTACCTGGGCCGCTGGTTTCCCAATGAGCAGCCGCAGGTTTTCTTCAAAACCGTGCCGATCAAGGAACCCTACCGCACGGTTCACTTTGCTCCGCAAACGCGCTTGCCGCTTTATCAGGCAGTGTTCCATGGCTCGGTCATCACCACCCATCATTGGCTGTTCGACAGCCTTAAGTTGAGCAATGTGCGCGCCGAGAATGAGCTGACTCAATTGCTCTACAACGTGCCGCCGCTGTATCACCTGAGTGCGGCGACGTTGAAGCAGCGGTTACCGGTGATTGCTCGGCAGGATGTTTTCTTCCGCCCGCTGCATGAGCGTCTGGCGACTCAGGCGATGACAGACTTCCGTTGGCTGACCGAGGATCGTCAGGTACAGCAGACAACGTTCGCCGATGGCACCAGACTGGTGGCAAATTTTGATTTACGCGAACGTGAAGTTGATGGGCGACAGCTGGCCGATCAAAGTATCACCGCGTTTGACGCGAATGGGGGAGTGGCAACCTATCAAGTCGCTGCGCAACGTTAGAAAACCTTCGCGACCTTGTTCGCGATAGCGTCCTGACAGGCTACGCCGGCTTACGCCAAACACTCGCCAACCAAGGCTGCTGCTCTCGCGGCAGCCCCTCCGGCCGGTAGTAATGCTCCAATTCCACAAACCCCGCCGCCGTCAGCAATTGCTGCCACGCCTCAAGATCGTGATAAGCCGCATAACGCGACCCATTCCACCCCTCCTGATTCTCGCCACGCGGATTGGAACTGAACAACACTCCTCCCGGCTTCAAAGCCCCGCGCAACTGCTTCAACACCCGAGGCAACTCCTGACGCGGAATATGAAACAACACCGCATTGGCAAAAATCCCATCGAAGCGTTCAGCCGGTAGATCGAGTTTCAAGAAGTCCTGCTGCCAGACCTCGCAACCGCTGTCCTCGCGCGCCATTAGCGTGAACTTCTCTGAACCATCGAGGCCGACCGCCGTGTGGCCCATTCGGGTGAAGGTCTGCAGGTCGCGGCCGGGACCGCAGCCAAAGTCGAGAATGTCGAACGGAGCCTGGCCCTGAATATGCCGCAACAGAGCATCAATGTTCTGGCTGACATCATGATCGCGAGTCCCTTCGCGGAAACCTTCGGCCACCGAGTTGTAATGGCCCAGGGTGGTGGCAGTGATCTGCTCGAGGTCGGTGGGAGTCTGTTTCATGGTCGGCTGCGCAGGCAATTGGGGTTTGCCGAATATACGCCATGAGGCCGGGGACTTGCCTCCTCGTCACAATAAGCGTTCGCAACTTGCCTAGCGCTTATTCAATCCACGCGCCAACCGATCCCCGCCCAATTGAATCACCGCCACCAACACCACCAGCAACACAATCACCGTCAACATGATCTGGCTATCAAACCGCTGATACCCGTAGCGATAAGCGATGTCCCCCAACCCACCGGCACCAATCGCCCCGGCCATGGCCGACGAGTTGATCATCGTCACCAACGTAATCGTGAAACCGCCGACAATCCCCGGCAACGCCTCAGGCAGCAGCACATGCCAAACGATGTGTCGGCGCCGGCAACCCATCGCTTGCGCGGCTTCGATCAGCCCGTGATCGACCTCCCGCAAACTGACTTCGGCGATGCGCGCAAAGAACGGCGTGGCAGCAATCGTCAGCGGCACCACGGCGGCCCAGACACCGTACGTGGTGCCGACGATCAACCGTGTAAACGGAATCAACGCCACCATCAGAATCAGAAACGGAATCGAGCGAAACAGGTTCACGAACGCACCCAATGCGCGGTTCAGCGCCGTTGCTTCGTAGATCCCACCCTTGGAACTGGTGACCAGGATCACCGCCAGCGGAATGCCCGCCAGCAGCGCGATCAATGATGAAACGCCGACCATCAGGAAGGTGTCGATGAAGCCTTGCAGCAAGCGATCAAACCACATAACCCAGCACCTCCACCTGTTGCGCCCAGTTGCCGGCGCGTTGGCGCAGTTCCTCAGCACCGAGGGACGAACCGGTCACCGCCAACAGCAGTTGCCCGAGCGCATGGCCCTGAATCCGCTCCACACCACCTTGCAGCAAGCGCACGCGACCGCCGAGGGCACCGAACAGCGCCGCCAGATCTGGCTCGTCATGAGCCGCACCAGTGAATTGCAGTCGCAGTACCACCGCGTCATCCGAGGACTGCGGCTGCACACGCAAACGGCTTTGCAGTTCTTCTGGCAGGCCGTGTTGCAATGGCGCCAGCAAGGTTTTGCTGACCTCGTGCTGCGGGTTGCCAAAGACTTCCCAGACCGGCCCTTGTTCGACGATTCGCCCGTGCTCCAGCACGACGACCCGATCACAGATATCGCGAATCACTGCCATCTCGTGAGTGATCAGCACAATGGTCAGGCCCAGGCGCTGATTGATCTCGCGCAGCAGGCCGAGGATTGATTGCGTGGTTTGCGGGTCCAGCGCCGAAGTGGCTTCGTCGCACAGTAGTATCGCCGGGTCGTGCACCAGTGCCCGAGCGATGCCGACGCGCTGTTTCTGCCCACCGGAAAGCTGCGCCGGGTAGGCCTTGTGCTTCTCTTGCAGTCCTACCAGTTCGAGCAATTCGCGGACTTTGTGCTCGCGTTTGTCCTTCGGCACACCGGCGACTTTCAGTGGCAACTCGACGTTCTGCCAAACCGTCTTGGCTGACATCAGGTTGAAGTGCTGGAAGATCATGCCGATGCGCCGACGCAGCGCTACCAGGCGGTCTTCGTCGAATTCACGGATGTCGACCTGATCGATCAGCACACGGCCTGTGCTCGGTTGTTCCAGACGGTTGATGGTGCGGATCAGCGACGATTTGCCGGCGCCGCTGCGGCCGATGATGCCGAACACTTCGCCGCGCTGGATCGCCAGGTCGATGCCGTGCAGGGCGGCCACCGGACCTTGCTGGCCGTTGTAGGTTTTGCCCAGGCCGATGAAGCGCACGTGGGCGCGGTTGAGTTCTGGATGCAGTTCGGTGTGTTCAGCTTGCTGAGGCTCCGGAACATCCAGTCGCCGTTGGATCGCGGCTGTCATGTTCAGCTTTCCCAACCGGCTTGATAAAGCTTGCCGTGGGCTTTATCCAGCGCTGCACGAACGGCCGGCGAATGCTGGTAGATGTCGACGAATTTGATCAGGCGCGGGTCGGTTTTGCTTTTTGGCTGGATCACGAACTGGATCACGTATTCCTTGTGATCGAGGCCGTCGAACAGCAGGGCAGAGCTGGCATCAAAGGTCTTCGACAAGCGAATGTAGGCCGGGTAGCCCTGGACCAGATCGG
This sequence comes from Pseudomonas sp. MDT1-16, assembly GCF_054898115.1. Lineage (NCBI taxonomy): Bacteria > Pseudomonadati > Pseudomonadota > Gammaproteobacteria > Pseudomonadales > Pseudomonadaceae > Pseudomonas > Pseudomonas sp. MDT1-16. The sequence goes on along the minus strand of NZ_CM142717.1, from coordinate 484,296 downwards.
CGTCGTCATAGGCGCGTACCAGTTGCACGGCTTCGACCTGAAGGATTTTGAGCTTCTTCGGATTGGCGATGATGTCTTCTTCGGTGGCGTTGTAGCCGACACCCGGTTTGAGCGTGATCAGCCCGGCCTTGGCCAACAGTTGCAAACCACGACCGCTGTTGATCGGGTCGTTGGCAATCGCCACGCTGGCGCCTTCTGGCAGTTCTTCGAAGCTTTTGTATTTCTTCGAGTAGAGGCCGACGTTGTTGATGATCCCCGGTGCGAACGGCACCAGGTCGAAACCGGCGGCGGCCTTGGCGTTTTCCAGGAACGGGATGTGCTGGAAGTAATTTACGTCGATGTCACCGGCGGCGAGGCTGACGTTGGGCGCGATCCAGTCGCTGAACTCCACGAGTTCGACTTTCAGGCCTTGTTTGTTGGCTTCTTCGACGGCGGCTTCCAAGGGAATGGCGAAGGCGGCGGTGGTACCGACTTTCAACGCTGCATCGGCAGCGAAGGTGACGGAGCTGAAAAGGCCGAGGGCCAGGGCCAGTGCTTTGACTGGGTGGGAGAGGTAGTTTTTGGTCATGATGAGTTTTCCAGTCAAGTTAAGGCGATCGTTCCCACGCTCTGCGTGGGAATGCCTCCCGGGACGCTCCGCGTTCCTGCGGCGGTGACGCAGAGCGTCACTGGCTGCATTCCCACGCGGAGCGTGGGAACGATCAGTTAAAGGGATTAGTGTCGGTAATTGGAGCCAGTGTGTTGCTCAGGCAGATGCGCCTCGCCGTGAAACAGCTTCTCCCGCAGGCTGCCGGTGTCGTAAGCGGTCTTGTACGACCCTCTGCGCTGCAATTCGGGAATCACCCGTTCAATGAAGTCCACGTAACTTTCCGGCGTGACAATCCGCGTCAGGTTGAAGCCATCCAGCCCGGTTTCTGCGATCCACGATTCCAGCTCATCGGCTACTTGCTCGGGCGAACCGACCACGGTGATGTAGCGTCCTCCGAGGGCGTGTTGCTCGAGTAATTTGCGGCGGGTCCAGTCGTTGTTTTGCAGGTTCCTGGTGGCGGACTGGATCGCGTTGCTCTTCACGTACTGGATCGGTTCGTCGATGGCGTATTCGGAGAAATCGATCCCGGCGGACGCCGAGAAATGCGCCACGCCGGCCTCGGCACTGGCGTAGCTCAAGTACTCGGCATGCTTGGCCCAGGCCGCCTCTTCAGTTTCGCCGACAATCACGTTCAGCCCCATGAACACCTTGATGTCCTCGGGGTTGCGCCCGGCCTCGACGGCACTGGCGCGAACCTTGTCCACTTGAACTTTGGTCGACGGTTTGTTCTGGCCGCTGATGAACACGCACTCGGCATGTCGCCCGGCGAACAGCAACCCGCGATCCGAACTGCCGGCCTGGAACAGCACCGGCGTGCGCTGCGGCGAGGGTTCGCAGAGGTGATAACCCTCGACCTGATAGAACTCGCCCTTGTGCTCGACCTTGTGCACTTTCTCAGGCTGCGCGTAGATCCGCTGCTGCGGATCGTTAAGCACCGCGCCGTTTTCCCAACTGCCTTCCCAGAGTTTGTAGAGCACTTGCAGGTATTCATCGGCCTGATCGTAACGACGGTCGTGTTCCACCTGTTCGCTCAAGCCCATGGCCTTGGCGGCGCTGTCGAGGTAGCCGGTGACGATGTTCCAGCCGACCCGGCCGCGACTCAGGTGATCGAGCGTGGACAGGCGTCGGGCGAACAGATACGGCGGTTCGTAAGTCAGGTTGGCAGTGAGTCCGAAGCCGAGGTTTTTGGTGACCGCAGCCATCGCCGAAACCAGCAGCAGCGGATCATTGACCGGCAGTTGAATTGACTCTTTGAGCGGCACATCCACTGAGTTTTGGTAGACGTCGTAAACCCCGACGATGTCGGCGATGAACAGACCATCAAACAGTCCACGCTCCAGCAGTTGCGCCAGTTCGGTCCAGTATTCGATCGTTTTGTACTGAGTGGAGTTGTCCCGTGGGTGCGTCCACAGACCATGGTTGATGTGCCCGATGCAGTTCATGTTGAACGCGTTGAGCAGAATCTTCTTTTTGGGGTCGGCCATCAGATAGTCCCTCGCAACGGAGGGTTTTCATCGTTGAGGTAGTAATTGCCGACCGCGTGATACTTCCAGCGCACCGGGTCGTGCAGCGTGTGCACCCGAGCGTTGCGCCAGTGGCGATCCAGGCCGTGTTCGATCAGGGTTGCCTGGCTGCCGGCCAATTCGAACAGCGTGCTGCCAGCGGCGAGGGAAATCTCGGTGCTGATAGCGCGGGCTTCGGCGACGGCAATTGAAGCAGCGGCGACGGTCTCGGCGTTGGTGTCGGCCTGCGCTTTGTCGAGGAATTCGCCGGAGCGTTCCAGCAAGGCTTCGGCGGCGTGCAGACGAATGCTCAAGTGGCCGAAGCTCTTGATGGTCAGCGGGTCCTCGGTGGCGTTGTCGTTGCCGGAATCGATCCACGGCCGAGTCTTGGTGCGCACGAAATGCAGCGCATCTTCATAGGCAGCCCGGGCGATGCCGGTGTCGATGGCGGCGTGAAGAATCTGCGCCAACGGGCCGACGGTGGTCGGGCGCTCGAACGCACTTTGAAACGGAATCACGTCTTCGGCGGCGACGTAGACATCTTCAAACACCACCGAACCGCTGCCGGTGGTGCGCTGGCCGAAGCCGCTCCAGTCGTCGATCACCGTCAAGCCTTTGCTGTTGCGCGGCACGAACGCCAATTGCTGCACGCCGTTTTCATCCACTACCGAGGTCGGAATGCGCTGGGCGTAAATCGCCCCGGTGGCGTAGAACTTGCGGCCGTTGATGCGATAGCCGCTGCTGTCACGGGTCAGGCTGGTGACGCGGTCATGGGCGGTTTTAGTGCCCAGTTCCGCGAGGGCATTGCCGAAACGTTGGCCGGCCAGTACCTCGGCGTATAGGCGCTTTTTCTGTTCGGCGCTGCCGTTCACGCGGAGCACTTCGAGTGCATAGAAATGGTTCTGCGGGATTTGTCCGAGAGAGCCGTCAGCCTGGGCAATCAGCGCGATCACTTTGGCCAGGGTGACGTTGGAAACCCCGGCGCCGCCGTATTCTTTTGGCACGCTGATGCCCCAAAGTCCCGAGCGGGAAAACACTTCCAGTTCCGGGTGCGGCAAACGGCGTTCGCGGTCGCGCAGGGCGCTGTCGCGTTTGAAGTCTTCGGCCAGGTCACTGGCGACAATCAGGGCTTGCTCATCGCTGGTTATGACCGCGACGTGGTGAGAAAGAGTCATGTGTTTCTCCAGAGATCTGGTCGTTAAATCCAGGAGTGGCGAGCGGGTAGCGTGCCATTGAGGTGGTAAGTCCCGACCGCGTGATATTTCCAGCGCACCGGGTCGTGCAGCGTGTGCACGCGGGCGTTGCGCCAGTGGCGGTCGAGGTTGAATTCGGCGAGGGTGGCGCGGCTGCCGGCCAGTTCGAAAAGCTTTTCGCTGGCCAGCAGCGAGATCTCGGTGGTCAGCACTTTGGCTTCGGCCACGGCAATCGAGGCGCGGGCGGCAGACTCGGCGGTGAGCGGCGCGGCGCTGACCTGATCGAGCACTTGCCCGGCCTTGCGCAGCAGCGCTTCGGCGGCGTGCAATTCGATCTTCAGTTTGCCGATGTCGGCAATCACATAGAGATCGTCGCTGGCCCGTTCGACCTTGGCGTCGATCCACGGTCGTGCACGGGTTTTCACGAATTCGATGGCGTCGTCGATGGCGCCTCGGGCGATGCCGGCGTCAATGGCTGCTTGTATCAACTGCGACACGGCGCCCTGAGTGTTCGGGCTGTCATTGATCTTCCAGTTTTCCACCACCAGCTCGGCGTCGACCTGCACGTTATTGAGCAAAAGGGTGCCGCTGGCGGTGGTGCGTTGGCCGAAGCCCGACCAGTCATCAACGATGCGCAGGCCCGGTGTACCGCGGCGGACGAAGGCCAGCACTTGCGTGCCGTCGTCGTTCAGCGCCTTGACGGCAACCCAGTGGGCGAACAGCGCGCCGGTGGAATAAAACTTCTGCCCGTTGAGGACGAAGCCGTCACCGTCAGCGGTGATTCGTGCCTTGAGTTCAAGGGTGTTTTTGGTGCCGCGCTCAGGTCCTGCGTTACCGATCCGCCAGCCGTCGAGCACGCTTTTGAACAGCTGTTTTTTTTGCGATTCGGTGGCGCTGCCGAGCACCAGATTGAGAATGCCGAACTGGTTCTGCGGGATCTGTCCCAAGGCCGGGTCGGCCGCGGAAATGATCGCGAATACTTCGGCAAGGGTGACGAACGAAACCTGTGGGCCACCGTACTCACGCGGGATCGCAATGCTGCCCAGGCCGCTGCGGGTGAACTGTTCGATTTCCGACCACGGCAGTTTGCGCTGCTGGTCGCGTTTGGCTGCTTGCAGGCGGGCGACTTGCGCCAATTCATGGGCCGCCTTGAGGGCTTGTGCGTCGTTGCGCAAGACCTTCGCGGGCAACAACAGGGGGGCGATGTCCAGATCACTCTGGATAGTTGCTTCTGCCAGACTGGACATCAGTGCCGCTCCTTGGCTGCACGCAATGCCCTGGCGATCTGCACTGGGGTGATTGTGTTCCGGACCATACCTACCTCACATCTCATGGAAGCGCCGCGAGGGTTGCGGCGAACGAAAACAAGAATGTCCGGTGGTCCGGTGCATATACCCTAAGCGCGCATAAAAAATAAATAAACTAACTTTTAGGAATATGCATAGAAGGTACGTCTCACACCCGATGGATGAGTTGGCACGCGCCCTAGCAGCTGGCGAAGCCTGCGTTCGGCTGCGCAGCAGTCGTAAATCCTGAATCCGCGATTAACCTGAATGACCGCGGCGACTGGTTTCACGACTGCTGCGCAGCCGAACGCAGGCTTCGCCAGCGGCTACAGGGATCTCAGAATTTGCGGGGTTCGGCAGCCATTAACATTTCCTTCGGCCGAGCCTTCAAGTAGGGATTGGCGCAACCAATCTTCAGCCTGCGTGGCGGTGCCCAGCGGGAGTTGTTACCCACCCGGTCGAGGATGCAGTAAGTCACTTCCAGCCGCAGGTCTTCGCCGGCTTCGAGAATGATCGCCGCAGGCACCCAGACCTGTATCGGCTGGCCGACATCGCCTGCCTTGAGTCGTGGCAGATCCATGCGCACATCGCCCCAGCGCAGGGTGATTTCGTCGTCGGCGGCCATGTTCAGGTAAGGCTCGATGGTCAGCGGAACCCCGCGCTTGATCTGGTTCGGATTGACCCCCTGACGGCGAATGGTCTCGGGAATGTTCACGGGCTCCAGACTCTGGTTTTCATCGCCGCACAGCGCAGACGGTTGGCCACCGGGGCAGTCGAGTTTGATCTGCACCCGTCTGGCGACTGACAGGGTTGGCCCTTGCCCGATCTGCATGATCCGGTAGTGAACGCGCGAGGTGCCATTGGCGATGAAGCTCTCGGGGACACGCAGTTGGACCGGTTGGCCGACATCGTTGGCCGTAAGCACTCTGGAGGCCACGTAGCAGTTATCCCAGAACAGTTCGATAAGGTCGCCTTCGTCCATGCCGGGGTAGGGCGCCACGTCGATCAGCAGGTGAGCCGCCGAGGTGATGTTGATGCAGGTCTTGTGAGATTGCGCCAGGGTCGGGGCCGCAAGTTCGGGTTTGTTCGAAGTGTTTGTCATGGGTTTCTCCTTGAAGCCTGCAGCGAAGTCCGTTTCTGAAAGTTCGAAAGGCGTGAATTGCCGAGCAACAAACTGTTCACTATTTTCAAATTGAATAATGAATGAGTGCGAGATTCGACGCCTGTTGAAGACTAGATAAGAGTGCGCTTGAGTAGGTGTCAATAGAGCTGGTTAGTTAAGTTTGGAATCTAGAGTTATTCAGAAAAGTCCTACGCATTGAAGTTAATAAGCTGCACCGCTCTGTCGAACTTTACCCAGATTTTATGGGCTTTGAGCGCGTTGTTGGCGGCGAGATCAGTTCGGTTGGGAGGCTGGATTTGACGGATTATAGGCGAGGTTAATCTGTTGCTGGACATATATATGTACCGCGCGCAGCGTTGAGTAAATATCTATTATTCGGGAGGGCCGAGAGATTTTATTAGCGGAGTAGTTGTCACTTCCATCCATGGAAGTTAATAAGGGTGAGCTGATGTTTCAGTGGTGAGCGTTATTCAAGAACTTGCTGAGGAACTGTTTAGTCCGCTCTTCTTTCGGATTGGCGAACAGCGCCTTGGCTTCGCCTTGCTCGACGATCACACCCTTGTCGAAAAACACCACGCGGTTCGCCACGTCCCGGGCAAAGCCCATTTCGTGGGTGACGATGACCATGGTGCGTTTCTCCTCGGCCAGGCTGCGGATGGTCGCCAGCACTTCACCGACCAGCTCTGGGTCGAGCGCTGAGGTCGGTTCATCAAACAGGATGACTTCCGGTTCCATCGCCAGTGCACGGGCAATCGCCACACGCTGTTGCTGACCACCGGAAAGGCGTCGTGGGTAAGCGTCTTCCTTGCCCGCCAGGCCAACCCTGGCCAAGAGCTTTTTACCCAAGGCAACGGCTTCGGCATGTGGGATTTTTTTCACCACGATCGGGCCTTCGATGACGTTTTCCAGGGCCGTGCGATGAGGAAACAGGTTGAAGTTCTGGAACACGAAACCTACGTGCTGGCGTAACCGTCGTACCAGACCTTGCTGCTGGTTCAGCGGACGACTGCCATCGATCTCGATGTCACCGACCTTGATCCGGCCGCTGGTGGGCTCTTCCAGAAAATTCAGGCAACGCAGGAACGTGGTCTTGCCCGAGCCACTAGGCCCGATGATTGCCACCACCTCGCCTTCCTTCACCTGCAGATCGATGCCGTTGAGCACCACTTGACCCTTGAACTGCTTTGTCAGTTTTTCCACGACAATCATTGGGTCAGGACTCCTGGTCGTGCCGATTGACCCGCGCTTCCAACTGATTCTGGAAGTGCGACAGCACCGTTGCCAGAATCCAGTAGATCACCGCGGCGGCAAGATACATGGTGAAAATTTCGAAGGTGCGAGCGGTGATCAGCTGCGCCTGACGGAACAGCTCCGGCACCTGAATGGTGGCTGCCAGCGCGGTGTCCTTGACCAGCGAAATGAAGCTGTTGCCCAGCGGCGGCAACGCCGTGCGCATCGCTTGCGGCAGGATGGCCCGGCGCAGGGTCTGCGCGCGAGTCATGCCGATACTCGCAGCAGCTTCCCACTGGCCGCGTTCAATCGAACTGATCGCGGAACGGAGGATTTCACAGGCATAAGCGGCCATGTTCAGCGAGAGGCCGATCAGGGCTGCCGGTATCGGATCCAGTTCGAGACCCAATTGCGGCAAGCCGAAATAGATCATGAACAGTTGCACCAGCAACGGCGTGCCGCGAAAGAACGACACGTAGATGCGGGCCAGCCAGCTCACCAGTTTGAGGCGCGACAGGCGCATCAACGCCAGGCCGAAGCCCAACAGCAAGCCGAAGAACATGCCGCCCAGGCTGAGGATGACCGTAAAGTACACGCCCTTCAGCAGGAAGGGCACGGACTCCAATACGAGTTGGAAAGCCGCTTCCATTATTTAGTGACGTCAGCGCTGAAGTATTTTTCCGAAAGCTTGGTCAGCGTACCGTCGGCACGCAGCTTGTCGATCGCCTTGTTCACGGCAGCCAGCAGCTCTGGCTCGCCTTTGCGCAGGGCAATACCGGCTTCCTGACGGGAGAACGCTTCGCCGGCGGCGGTAGTGTCCTTGGCCTTCTTGGCGTATTCCAGCGCGGCGAGACGGTCGATCAGAATGGCGTCAATGCGGCCGACGCGCAGGTCCTGGAACTTGGTCGGGTCATCTTCGTAGGTGCGGATGTCAGCGCCCGGCACATTGGCTTTCACCCACTGCTCGTAGTTGGTGCCCAGGCCCACACCGACTTTCTTGCCAGCCAGATCGGCGGCGGTCTTGATGCTGTCTTTGTTCTTGGTCAGAACCAGCGCCTGAATCCCGGAAACGGTGTACGGCTCGGAGAAGTCATACTTCTTCTTGCGCTCGTCCGAGATGGTCACCTGGTTGATCACCGCGTCCAGACGCTTGGATTCCAGCGCTGCGAGGATGCCGTCCCATTTGGTCGGTTGCAGTTTGACCTTCACGCCCAGCTCTTTGGCCAGGGCTTCGGAGAACTCGACTTCGAAGCCAGCCAGCTTGCCGTCGGCGTCGACGAAACTGAACGGTGGGTAAGTGCCTTCCAGGCCGACGTTGATCACGCCAGCGTCTTTGATTTTTTGCAGCTGCTCACCGGCAATTGCTTGCCCCAACAGACCGGCGCTCAGCGCCAGGCCCAGCGAACCAACCAGCAGATTTCGACGTAGTGCGGAAAAATTCATGACAAGCCCCTGTGTTTTCTTATGGAAGACGCTTTAGGAAAGTTGGCAAATTCGGGATTTGAACGACAGCGATATCCTGCCCTAAAGCAGCGTATGCGTCTCGCTGCAAATTCGCCTGCGGCGTGACTATATGACGAGGCTTTTAGATAAGAAAATAATGAATAATCAGTTTGTTATTCTTTTATTGCATATGCGTTCAAGATCGTTCCCACGCGTGGGAACGATCGCTTATAAAAAGTCTTTGTAAGCAAACAACGCCGGTGCCCCACCGGTGTGCAAGAAGATGATCGGGCCGTCATTGAAGCGCTGGCGGCCGATGCCATCGAGCAAACCCGCCATGGCCTTGCCGGTATAGACCGGATCGAGCAACAGCCCTTCCTGACTCGCTACCAGCTTCACCGCCGACAGTGTCCCGGCATTCGGCTCGCCATAGCGCGGGCCGAAATACTCGTCCCACAACTCGACCTTGAAACTTTCTGGCAGGCTCATACCCAGCAGCTCGGCAGTACGTTCGGCGAGGTCTTGGACTTTCGGGCGCTGATCTTCATCGCTGCGGGAAACCGTGACACCAATCACTGGCAAATCCGGCAGTACTTCGCTCAACGCCAGTGCCAGACCGCTGTGGGTCCCGGCACTGCCCGAGGCCAGGACCACGGCGGCGAATGCCAGCCCGGTGTCCTTGATCTGCTCGGCCAGCTCCAGCCCGGCGCGCACATAACCTAACGCGCCCAATGCATTCGAGCCACCAATCGGCACCCGATACGGCTTCTTGCCGTTGTTGCGTAGACGGTCGGCCAAGGCTTGCAGTTGGTCGTCAGCGTTGTCGAGGTTCTCCACCAACTCGACCTTGGCATCGAACAGGTCCAGCAACAGTCGATTGCCGTTGCCGACATAGTTAGCGTCGTCGGTACCCAAGGGGTTTTCCAGCAGCGCTATGCAGCCCAGGCCGAGCTTGGCCGCAATGGCGGCAGTCTGGCGCACGTGGTTGGACTGAAGCGCACCCGCGGTGATCAAGGTGTCGGCACCTTGTGCCAGCGCATCGGCCGCCAGGTATTCGAGTTTGCGCAGCTTGTTGCCGCCCATGGCCAGCGGCGTCAGGTCATCACGTTTGACGTACACATCGCGGCCCAGCCAGGTCGACAAGCGTTCGAGTTTTTCCAGGGCGGTAGGATGACCGAGCAGGTCGAGACGGTTAAAGCGGGCAAGCTGTTGTTTGATCATGGGGTCCGTACTGGCGGAGGGAGATGACAGGACTATAGGCACGCCAATTTAGCGGGGCAACCGGCATTCGACTTATACCCAAAAGTGCTGAGCACAGCACAATCGGTTCTTAATTCGCCTTCCAGGCCATGCCGTAGAGTAATTGCCAATAACGCGGCCAGGCAGTCCGGCCGCCCGTGAGGAGTTTTTACCGTGAGCGAGCGTTCCAGTCATTGGCAACTGCAGACCATCGTCAGTCAACTGCGCACGGCGCGTGACCAGTGGCGCGCACAAAATGGCCGAGCCAGCACCGAACAGGGCGGTCGCGAGTTGCCTTCCCGAGCGGCCATGGCAGAGATTCTCGAAGCCCTCTGTGGCGCGTTGTTCCCAATGCGCCTGGGACCGGTGGATTTGCGCGAGGAGAGTGAAGACTTCTACGTCGGCCATACGCTGGACGTTGCGTTGAACGCGTTGCTGGCTCAGGCGCGACTCGAATTGCGCTACGCCGCTCGCCACAGTGACCAGGCCGACACCGAAGTCGAGGCCAAAACGATTCAGATCATTCAGGACTTCGCCCTCGCATTACCGGGGCTGCGCAGTCTGCTCGACACCGATGTGCTGGCGGCCTATCACGGCGATCCGGCGGCTCGCAGTGTCGATGAAGTGTTGCTGTGCTATCCGGGGATTCTGGCGGTGATTCACCATCGCCTGGCCCATCATTTGTACCGCGCCGGATTGCCGTTGCTGGCACGGATCAGCGCGGAAATCGCCCACTCGGCCACCGGCATCGACATTCACCCTGGCGCGCAGATTGGTCGCAGCTTCTTCATCGATCACGGGACGGGCGTGGTGATCGGCGAGACAGCAATTATTGGTGAGCGTGTGCGGATTTATCAGGCCGTGACCTTGGGCGCCAAACGCTTCCCGGCGGATGAGGACGGCCAATTGCAGAAGGGCCATCCACGGCATCCAATTGTTGAGGATGATGTGGTGATCTATGCCGGGGCGACGATTCTGGGCCGAATCACCATCGGCAAGGGTTCGACCATTGGCGGTAATGTCTGGATGACCCGCAGCGTGCCGGCGGGGAGCAACCTGACTCAGGCGAATCTGCAGCATGATGATGGGACGCAGAAGTAAGCCCAGAAATTTCTGCTGACTGTTCTGCCCTCATCGTCGGAGCGCCGCCCGGAGCGAGCATGCTCGCGATTGATTTCAAGCCGAACCGGGATAATGGCATTTAGTTAATTTCCCACTGAACGAATCCTCCAAATCCCACCTCATACCCTTCCTTGAGCTAGCGTACAAAACATGCCGCCGAGCCTTGCGATTAGTCCTTAGCGCCCTATCCATGTTTAACTTGAACGCTCATTCAAGTTAAACCGCCGGTTTGCTGCCCGCTCACAACAGGAGGCTTGCCCTTGCCGAGTCCGTTATTGATTGCCCTGCTTTACCCCCTTGAGGTGCACTGTTCATGAGTGCACCGTCCACCCCTCCAAGCGGCCAGGTCCGCATGAATCCGCCGGTGTTCTACTTTGCCGCGGGTTTCATTTTGTTGTTCGGCATTGTGGTTATTGCCTTGCCTGAACAGGCCGGTGCCTGGCTGCTGGAAGCGCAAAACTGGGCGGCCAACACGGTCGGCTGGTACTACATGCTCGCGATGACCCTGTATCTGGTCTTCGTGGTGGTCACCGCCTTGTCTGGCTACGGCAAGATCAAGCTCGGTGCCGACCACGACGAACCCGAATTCAGTTACCTGTCCTGGGCCGGCATGCTGTTCGCCGCCGGGATCAGCATCACGCTGTTTTTCTTTTGCGTGTCCGAACCGCTGACCCATTTGTCGCAACCACCGCAAGGCGAGGCAGGCACGGCGGATGCGGCGCGTCAGGCGATGCAGATTCTGTTTCTGCACTGGGGCCTGCATGGCTGGGGTGTGTTCGCCTTCGTCGGCATGGCACTGGCCTACTTCGCTTATCGACATAACCTGCCACTGGCCCTGCGTTCGGCGCTCTATCCGCTGATTGGCAAGCGCATCAACGGCCCCATCGGTTACGCGGTGGATGGCTTCGGCATCATCGCCACGGTGTTCGGCCTCGGTGCCGACATGGGTTTTGGCGTGTTGCACCTCAACTCGGGTCTGGACTACCTGTTCGGCATCGCTCACACGCAGTGGATTCAGGTCGGCCTGATCACGCTGATGATGGGCGCGGCGATCATCGTTGCAGTGTCTGGCGTCGATAAAGGCGTGCGGGTGATGTCCGACATCAACATGCTGCTGGCCTGCGCGCTACTGCTGTTCGTGCTGTTCGCCGGCCCCACTCAGCACCTGCTCAACACGCTGATCCAGAACATCGGCGACTACCTCGGCGCGTTGCCGATGAAGAGTTTCGACCTGTACGCCTACGACAAACCCAGCGACTGGCTGGGCGGTTGGACGGTGTTCTACTGGGCCTGGTGGATTGCATGGTCGCCGTTCGTGGGCCTGTTCATTGCACGGATCTCCCGTGGCCGAACCATCCGCGAATTCGTCTTCGGCGTGCTGTTGATTCCGCTCGGTTTCACCCTGGCGTGGATGTCGATCTTCGGCAACAGCGCCATCGATCAAGTCCTCAACCACGGCATGAGCGCCCTCGGCATGTCGGCCATCGACAACCCGTCGATGACCCTTTACCTGCTGCTGGAAACCTATCCGTGGAGCAAAACGGTCATCGCAGTGACGGTGTTCATCAGCTTCGTATTCTTCGTCACTTCGGCCGACTCTGGCACGGTGGTGTTGTCGACGCTGTCCGCCAAGGGCGGCAACCCGGATGAAGACGGGCCGAAATGGCTGCGAGTGTTCTGGGGCGCGATGACGGCGCTGGTGACCAGTGCGTTGCTGTTCTCCGGCAGCATCGATGCGCTGAAGTCAGCGGTGGTGCTGACTTCGTTGCCGTTCTCCATGATTTTGCTGCTGATGATGTGGGGGCTGCACAAAGCGTTCTATCTGGAGTCGCAGAAGCAGATCGCGCAGATGCATTCCCTGGCACCGGTATCCGGATCGAGACGTGGCGGCTGGCGTCAACGCTTGACTCAGGCCGTGCATTTCCCATCTCGCGATGAGGTTTACCGCTTCCTCGATACGACGGTGCGCCCGGCGATTGAAGACGTCTCGGCGGTGTTCGTCGAGAAGGGTTTGAACGTGGTCACTCAGCCGGACCCGGCCAACGACAACGTCAGCCTGGAAATCGGTCACGGCGAGGAGCATCCGTTTATCTATCAGGCGCAGATGCGCGGCTACTTCACGCCGTCCTTCGCCCGTGGCGGCATGGGCTCCAAGGAACTCAACAACCGTCGTTACTACCGCGCCGAAGTGCATTTGAGCGAGGGCAGTCAGGACTACGATCTGGTGGGTTACACCAAGGAGCAGATCATCAACGACATCCTCGATCAGTACGAACGGCACATGCAGTTTCTGCATTTGGTGCGTTGATCGAGAACCGGTGCCGCCGGGCCCTTTTCAGGTCTCGGCGCTCAACACCATGAACAGCACCATCGCCGCCACCGGCACGCCGAATACGGCGCTGCCGACTACCAGCTCCGTGCTAAAGGGCTGGCCAGCACTGACCATGCCGACTGCACCGTTGATTAACGTCAGCGCGAACCACAGCACGACAAAGCTGTAGGTCAGGGTCTGGCGGCTGAAACCGATTTCCTCGCCGATGAACAGCATCAGCGCCAGCAGGATCAGGCCGAAGGTGATGATAATCGTAGTGTGCATGGTGTGTTCCGCCCTTCAATTGTGTGTTGCCTGATCGTTCCCACGCTCTGCGTGGGAATGCCTCAAGGGACGCTCCGCGTCCAGTGACGCGGAGCGTCACGGGCTGCATTCCCACGCAGAGCGTGGGAACGATCAAGATTGCGGTGTCAGTGTGGGCCTAGTTAAACCAGCCCGCCATTAACCCGCAAAATCTGCCCGTTGACCCAGGTCGCTTCCGAGCTGACCAAGGACACGACGCGGGAGATGTCTTCTGGCTGAGCCAGACGTTCCAGCGGCGGCATCTTGGCGCCTGCGCAAATACGGCGAACCGAAAAGTCTCGATCATCTATGAAACGTTTCAGCATTCTCTCGAGTCAGAGGTTTATCGGCGTTTGTCTGGGCGTATGCTGGGCAACTTGCGAAGCAGTCGATACCAACTTCAAGACAGACAAGAGAGGATTCGATGACCTACACCGCTGCCGAAAACCGCTATGACTCCATCCCTTACCGCCGCGTGGGGCGCAGCGGGCTGGTGCTGCCGGCACTGTCTTTGGGCCTGTGGCACAACTTCGGCGACAGCACGCCGATCGACACCCAGCGTTCATTGCTGCGTACCGCGTTTGATCTCGGCATCAACCATTTCGACCTGGCCAACAACTACGGCCCGCCGTATGGCAGCGCCGAGATCAATTTCGGACGTTTGCTGCGCGAAGACTTCAAGCAGCATCGCGACGAGCTGATTATCTCGAGCAAGGCCGGTTGGGACATGTGGGCCGGTCCTTATGGTCAGGGCGGCGGTTCGCGCAAATACGTGCTGGCCAGCCTTGATCAGAGCCTGCAACGCCTGGGTCTCGACTACGTGGACATCTTCTACTCCCATCGCTTCGACCCGGACACGCCGCTGGAAGAAACCGCCAGCGCACTGGCCACCGCCGTGCAACAGGGCAAGGCGCTGTACATCGGCATCTCGTCCTACTCGGGGGTTAAAACCCGTGAAATGGCCGCGTTGCTGAAAGAGTGGAAAGTCCCGTTGCTGATCCACCAACCGGCTTACAACCTGCTCAATCGATGGGTGGAAAAGGACCTGCTGGATACGACGGACGAACTCGGTACGGGCGTGATTGCGTTCACGCCGCTGGCTCAGGGTTTGTTGACTGACAAGTACCTCAACGGTGTGCCGGCGGATGCGCGGGTCAATCGTCCGGGCGGTGGTTCGTTGCAGGCGGCGCACCTGTCCGAAGCCAACATCGCTCATGTGCGTGCGCTGAATGAGATCGCCAAGCGTCGCGGTCAGAGTCTGGCGCAGCTGGCATTGGCGTGGACGTTGCGCGATCCGCGGGTGACTTCGGCGCTGATCGGTGCGAGCCGGCCCGAGCAGATTGTCGAGAACGTCGGGGCGTTGAAGAATTTGAGCTTTAGCGCGGAGGAATTGGCGGAGATTGACCGGTTTGCTCAGGAGGGTGAGATTAATCTTTGGGAGAAGCCTTCGACGGCGGAGTAAATCTATTCGAAGGACGAGGACCGAATCACGGATAAGCCCTCCTCACATGAAGTGGCTTGTCCGTGATTATTTTTAAGTGGCGCTTACGATGTCGTTATTTTTTGCTTGGGAAACCGAGTATTTCAGCGGTTTCGCTGAAAAACGTATCCCTTGCAGATCTCTTTCTTAGCTGCATATCGATCACTTGTGACTGGTCTGGGAGAGTGAAATAACCCTTATCCAAACTACATAGGGTTTCTAGAATGGGAAGCGGCAGCCCCAGCAACTGTCTGACTTGGGATCGGGAAAGTACCTTGTTTTCCACGAGCATCTTCACACCTCGCGCGATCAACAGCGGCCGTTCAAAATCGAAGTCGGCGTCCATAGGCTCGCCCTTGACCCAGCCTCTGGCGGACCTTGCTTTCCACAGCCTTGTCGTCGTGGTGTCATTAATGATTTCAAGATCTAGACATCGACGAACCATCGCCGCAACAGAAACCTTCCAGCGCGGCTTAAGTGCCAACAAGGTATCCAAAGTCGGCCAGCGAATCTCCCTTAGAAAACTTTCCGCTGGCATCAAAAATGCGCTGGCAAATCGGTGAGCCTGTGATTCAAGCAGCGTGTAATTCGATTCGTATTGTTCGTTGGAAATATGTCGATGGAGAACTATATGTCCCAGTTCATGGGCCGCATCGAATCGGTTTCTTATTCCGTTAGCCTTATCTGCAACGAGAAGTACATAAGGGCGCTGATCCAACTCGTACCAGTTTGATACGCCATCCATTTTGAGGTGCCCAAGCGTGGTTCGAGCACAGATGATGCCAGCGTTTTCCAACACCTGAACCACATTGGGTATCGGAGCAACCCCTAGTCCCCACGCTTGACGGCATTCACTCGCCATTCTCTCGATCTCTTGATCAGAAATCAGCTGGCAATTTCTTTCTTCCAGGTGAGGAACGTTAACAGTGACGAACTCAAGACTTTCCTGAAGTTTGTAGGAGATGTCTTGAAGCCACTCCAGACGGACTTCCGCTATTTCTCTCGCGTTGGTGGTAGCACTCACCTGAGAGCGGAAGAAGAATGGAGTGGTTTCACTCGTTACGATTTGCTCCTCTAACAGCCAGTTTTCACTGACGCCAAAAACCTCGCATAACCGTTGGAAGGCATCGGCCTCAGGTACCTGAAGCCCGTTCTCCCATTTAGAGATGTTTCCCGAGGCACGCCCCACCATTTCGGCCAAAGCTGTTTGGGTGATACCAAACGTGAGCCGTAACTGCTTGAGGCGCTCAGACTGAAAGCCCGCGACTCCAGTTCTCATGGTTCACCTCTTGGAATTTTGCTCGTCATCAGTGTTGTCTTCAATTTCTTCAGCGCGGCGCATCTTATCCCGCAATTTCACCAATTCAATCGGTTTCTGATCAACAGCTTCATTATCAGAGTAGCTCTGAAGAAGGTCTTCGAACGTGCAATTCATATGGAAGCCTTTGCCGTTGAAATAAGGCACGGCCATCATGATCGCCCGCGGCTCTGATTGATCCTCTGAGCGTGATGGTGGTGCATGGACTACGACTAGCGCATGAATCAATTGATCGGTGACTGTCTGCGTCAACCCATCAATCCAGTCCATCTGTGTGGATGCTAAAGATTCGTTCAGCGTTTTCAGTTCGCTTCGGTGTTTCGCCGTGCGAATTTCTTTTTGCCAGGGCAGGACGACAGATGTGATGCGCAAATTTCCCAGCTCCAATAGGACGTAATTGTGTCCTTTTGGGTCGGTTGTTTTGATGATTGGATTCCAGCGTTTCATTCCCGCTAAGGCGTCTTGAACGAGCGAATGCCGTAAATGGCCACGCAGATCTCCAGGAGGGGTATGAATCAGGAGTTCTTCTGTCTCCTTCAATGCCTTTTGAAAGGTTTGAGGAATAAGAATCCCTAGTTCATCAAAAAACTCTCTATCGACTTGCGCGCGAATGAAGCCTTGGATTTCTTCTTTTGTGATCATGCTGTCACCACTCACTATTCGGTAAGCGGATTTTTACGCCATTTTTATTCGTTATGGAAGCGACTAGCTGTTTTTTTATCCAGTTGAAGCTAAGCAAATCCCTCTGTGGTGCTTAAAACGGCACATCCCCCAGCACCGTCGCCCGCTGCATCACCCGCCGCGCCGGCCGGTAATCATCCACGGCGTAATGCTGTGTCACGCGGTTATCCCAGAACGCCACGTCGTCCTTCTGCCAACGCCAGCGGATCGTAAACTCCGGCCGTGTCGCGTGGGCAAACAACAACTTCAGAATCACTTCGCTTTCGGTCTCCGACAGCTCATTGATCTTCGACGTGAAGCCTTCATTGACGAACAATGAGCGGCGCCCGCTCACGGGGTGCGTGCGGATCACCGGGTGTGACAGCGGCGGATTCTTGCGGCGCGCTTCTTCCCACTGGGCCAACGCTTCAGGCGTGTTGCCATAACGCTCCAGCGGAAACGAGCGGGTAAAGTCGTGGGTAGCCGTCAGCCCCTCGAGCAAGGTTTTCATCGGCGCGGACAACGCTTCATACGCCGCGATGCCGCTGGCCCACAGTGTGTCGCCACCGAACTCCGGCAGCAGCTTGGCGCTGAGTACCGCGCCCATGGCCGGAGTCGGCAGGAAGGTCACGTCGGTGTGCCAGATGGCGTTGTCGCGTACGTCGGTGACGGCGGTGTCGAGGATCAGCACTTCGGGCTGTTCCGGCACATTCGGGTAGATCGGGTGAATATGCAGGTCGCCGAAATGGGCGGCGAATCGCGCTTGTTGCTGTGGCTCGATTGGCTGGTCGCGGAAGAACAGCACCTGATGCTTGAGCAACGCCTGCTCGATGGCGTCGCGCTGTTCCAGGTTCAGCGGCTGGCTGATGTCGACTCCGCTGATTTGCGCGCCGAGGGCCGAGCTGAGGGGGACGATTGTCAGGTGGCTCATGGTGGTTCTCTTCAATCCGGGGTGCCGAGCTGTCGACATGGTCAATGACAAGTCTTTAGTGAGCCTGGCCATGCCACGGCACCAGTTTGCGTTGCAGGGCGCGCAAGCCCATTTCCATGGCGAAGGCGATCAGCGCGATCACCAGAATCCCCAGCACCACCACATCGGTGACCAGGAACTGCGCGGCCGACTGCACCATGAAGCCCAGCCCGCTGGTGGCGGCGATCAATTCGGCGGCGACCAGCGTCGACCAACCCACACCCAGGCCAATGCGCACACCGGTCAAGATGTCCGGCAAGGCGCTGGGCAGAATCACATGGCGAATCAACTGCGCCCGGGTTGCGCCCAAAGACTGCGCAGCGCGCAATTTCACCGGGTCAACGGTACGCACACCGGTGGCGGTGGCAATGGCAATCGGGGCGAAGATCGCGAGGTAGATCAGCAAGACTTTCGACAGCTCACCGATGCCGCACCAAATCACGATCAGCGGCAGATAAGCCAAGGGCGGGATAGGCCGGTAAAACTCGATCAGCGGATCGAGAATGCCGCAAGCGATACGGTTGTAGCCGATGGCGATGCCGACCGGCACGGCAG
Source organism: Pseudomonas sp. MDT1-16 (assembly GCF_054898115.1). Lineage (NCBI taxonomy): Bacteria > Pseudomonadati > Pseudomonadota > Gammaproteobacteria > Pseudomonadales > Pseudomonadaceae > Pseudomonas > Pseudomonas sp. MDT1-16. Next base: position 465,972 of record NZ_CM142717.1, on the reverse strand, counting down.
TCAGCACCGCGAAACCCAGGCCCAAACCGATTCGGCTGAGACTCGCGCCCAAGTGCTGCCACAAGGTCGAATCCATGTAGCCGGCGGTCACCAGCAGCCAGCCTTTTTGCAGCACGGCAGACGGGGGAGGCAGGAACAGCGGTTCGATCATTCCCGTGGCGGTGACGGCCCACCAAATGACCACGAGCGCGACCAGCGTCAGCAGGCTGATCCACCGAGTGCTGAGGCTGCGACGTACTGGAATGACCACCGATTGGCCGTTGGTGTTTACCGTCGCGGCCGGAATTTCAAAACTGCTCATGCGCGCTCCTGCCGCTGGGCGGTGCTGCGTTGAGAGAACACTTTGGCGAGCACGTGTTCGCGGGTTTCGATAAATCGCGGGTCGGCCTTGATCGAGCGTGCCGACTCACCAGCGGCGTAACGCTGACCGAAGTCCAGGCTCAGGCGCTCGACGATTTGCCCAGGGTTTGGCGCCAACAGAATCAGGTCAGTGGCGAGGAACACCGCTTCTTCAATGTCGTGGGTAATCAGAAACACCGGCTTGGCGGTGCGCTGCCAGACTTGCAGCAGCAGCTCCTGCATTTGTTCACGGGTGAAAGCATCGAGGGCGCCGAAGGGTTCGTCCATCAGCAAAACCCGAGGGTCGGCTGCCAGGGCGCGGGCCAGACCGACACGTTGTTTCTGGCCGCCCGAGAGTTGCCAGATTCGGCGACTTTCGAAACCGGAAAGGTCCACCAGGGCGAGCATTTCCCGCGCGCGGATTTCGCGTTTGTCCCGGGAAATGCCGGCCAGTTCCAGACCGAAACCGACATTGGCCAACACGTCCTGCCAGGGCAGCAGCGCGTCGTCCTGGAACACCACGCCACGTTCGGCGCTCGGGCCTTTGACCGACACGCCATCGAGGGTGATCCGCCCGGCGCTAGGTTCGACGAAACCGGCAATCAGGTTCAACAGCGAGGTCTTGCCACTGCCGGAAGGGCCGAGAGCGACCAGCAATTGCTGGGGTCCAAGACTCAGGGAAATATCCGTCAGTACCGGTTCGGCGGCACCGGGGTACTGTGCGCTGATGCGCTCCAGCTGTAGCAAAGCCATCGCAGTTAACTCCCGATCAGTTGGTGATGTACTTGGCGCTGACGTAGGGGGCGTAATCCGGCAGCACGGCCTCGACCTTGCCCTGTTCCTTGAGAAACGCGGCGGTGTCGGTAATGGCCTTGGTGGTCGGCGCGCCGAGGGTGATCACCTGATCAGCCGCCAGCGGGAAGACGTTGCCTTGCAACAGCAATGGAATGTCGCTGGCCTTGGCGCCGGACAGCTTCACCAGTTTGTCGACGTTGGATTGATTGGCGAGCCAGGTTTTCGGGTCTTTGCGGTAATCGGCGTAGGCGTCGAGGGTGACTTTAGCGAACGCGGTGACGATTTCCGGGTGCTTCTCGGCGAAGTCTTTGCGCACGATCCACGCATCGAAGGTCGGCGCACCGAATTTGGCCAGTTCGCCGGAGGTGATCAGCACTTTGCCGTTTTCCTTGGCCACACCGAGCGCTGGGTCCCAGACGTAAGTGGCGTCGATGTCACCGCGTTTCCAGGCGGCGACGATTGCGGGCGGAGCGAGGTTGAGGACGGTGACTTTCGACGGATCGATGTTCCAGTGCTTTAGCGCGGCTAGCAGGCTGTAGTGGCCGGTGGAAACGAACGGCACGGCGATTTTCTTGCCGACCAGGTCCTGCGGAGTTTTGATCCCGGAACCGTCGCGAGCGACCAAGGCTTCAGCGGCGCCGATCTGGGTGGCGATGAGAAAGGTTTCTACCGGGACTTTGCGGGTGATTGCAGCCGTCAGAGGGCTGGAACCGAGGTAGCCGATCTGCACGTCGCCGGAAGCTATGGCGGCGATGATGTCGGCACCGTTATCGAATTTGCGCCAGTGGATTTTGGCGTTGGTGGCTTTTTCGTACGCGCCGTCGGCCTGGGCGACTTTCGCCGGGTCAACGGTGGTCTGGTAGGCGACGGTGACGTCAGCCGCCTGGGCAAAGAAACTCACCGCAGCCAGAGACGCGGCCGCCAGCAGGCGAAGGGGGAAAGTCAGTTTCATTGAGAAGCTCCTTGTCAGACGACCGAGAGTCGGCGTGAAAGGAGACTAAATGATCTAAGAAACAGAAAATAAATAACTTTTTCGAATGAGCTTATGAACGGAAAATTCTAAGGGATACCGTAGTGCGACCTTCGCGGGCAAGCCTCGCTCCTACAGAATTGCTGTGACCACACAATTTGCGATGCGATCCATAACCTTGTAGGAGCGAGGCTTGCCCGCGAAAAGGTCCGAAGGACCTTCAGAGGTTAGTTGCTAATCGCCAAAATGCTCGCCTGATACGACCCGACAAACACATCGAAATCGCCCACCTCGTTCTGCTCCAGCTCAACCTGCTCAGCCAGCGACGAACGCGCTCGCGCTTCAAATTTCGCCTGATCATCACCATTCAACGGCTCACTACGGAAAAACTCCGCATGCGCGCGGCTCTGACGCAGGGAGAACTGACTGAAGCTCTCCTTGTGCTCAGCCATCGCCGCCAGCACCTGGGCGGATGGCGTCAGGGAAGGATCCTTGACCTTGGCCAGCTGCGCATCCAACGCCTTGCTATGCGCATCGCCGCCATGGCTCTGATCCAGCATCGCAGCCAGTGGTGCAAGCTTCTCCAGCAACTCGCTGGCCCACTCTTTCAGGTCCACCGGATGACCGTCGCGTTGCAGTTGCAGGCCCGGGCGGCGACCTTCCTTGACCACGCTGAGGAAGTTCGAGGTCGCGTTGCCGCAAGAGGTATTGGTCAGCAGCGGGCTGTCGTTCAGCGCGCAATACAGCAGGAACGCGTCGAGGAAGCGCGACTCTGGCAGGTCGATGCCCATCGGCAGGAACGGGTTGATGTCCAGGCAACGCACTTCGACGTACTGAATGCCGCGGGCCACCAGCGCCTGGATCGGCCGTTCGCCGGTGTAAGTCACGCGTTTGGGGCGGATGTTGGAGTAGTACTCGTTCTCTATTTGCAGGATGTTGGTGTTGAGCTGAACCCACTCACCGTCCTGATGCGTGCCGATTTCAACGTACGGCGCATAAGGCGTGGCGACCGCTTTGCGCAGGCTGTCAGTGTAACTGGCCAGATCGTTGTAGCACGGGGTCAAACCGGCCTGGGCGTTGCTCTGGTAACCCAGGTCACTCATGCGCAGGCTGGTGGCGTACGGCAAGTACAAGGTGTCCGGGTCCAGTTGTTCCAACTGGTGCGAACGACCGCGCAGGAAACCGGCGTCCAGCGCAGGTGATGCGCCGAACAGGTACATCAGCAGCCAGCTGTAGCGGCGGAAGTTGCGGATCAGCGCGATGTAGGCCGACGACTGATAGTCACGGTCGGTGCCGACAAAGTCTTCCGCGGCTTTGAGCAGCGGCCAAAGCTTTTCCGGCAGGGAAAAGTTGTAGTGAATCCCGGCGATGCACTGCATGGTCTTGCCGTACCGCAGGGCCAGGCCCTTGCGGTAGACGTACTTGAGCTGACCGATGTTGGAGGTGCCGTAATAGGCGATCGGGATGTCTTCCTCGGCCGGCAACGGGCACGGCATCGATGGACTCCACAGGTACTCGTTGCCGAGCTTGCTGTAGGCAAAACGGTGAATGCTGTCCAGGCTCGCCAGGGTGTCTGCCGGGTCGGGCAGGGCCGGGGTGATGAACTCCAGCAGCGATTCCGAATAGTCGGTGGTGATTTGTTCGTTGGTCAGCGCGGAACCCAATTCTTCCGGGTGCGGCGTTTGCGCCAGGCGACCTTCGCCGGTCACGCGCAGGCATTCACGTTCGATGCCGTGAAGGCACTGTTCGAGCAGAGAGAGGTTAGCGCGCTCGCCGAGCAGAGCCAGGCGGCGGTTGAGAAGTTCGCTCAAGTTGGATTCCTTCACGCGTCAGTCGCCCCAATATGGGGGTGGGCAAGACGGTCTACAAGGGTGAAGTTGAAACTGGCGTTTTCGCCTGGTTTTTGAGCCGTACAGGCATTATGCCGGTCAGTCAGAACTGCCCACAGGTTTCGTAGCGCCGAAATTAACTCAAATTGATGACCGCTAGCTACAGGACAGCGAACGTGCCTTGTGCTTTTGCGACCAGTTTGTCGCCCTGCATCACGTCAGCCTCGACCACCAACGTGCGGCGACCCGGGTGAATGACCCGCGCCGTGCACATCACTTCACCGTCAGAAACGGCGCGAATGTAGTTGATCTTGGACTCGATGGTCGCACTCTGCTGGTCAAAGCCGTGGGTGCTGGAACAGGCCAGCCCCATGGCAATGTCCACCAGGCTGAACAAGGCCCCGCCGTGCAGCTTACCGCCGCGATTGCGCAGCTCTGGCGCAAGCCCGAGGGCGACTTGCGCCACCCCGGCCTCCAGACGGTGCAAACGACACCCCAGCAACTTGAAAAAAGCGCTTTCGGTCAGCCCGGCAGGCATGTCCATCAGTGTTTCTTCAACTGCTTGGCGTTGGCGAACAGCGAAGCCATGGCGTTGTTGGCCGGGGCCGCCGCCGTGGTTTCCTTACGCGGTGCAGTGTTCTGGGATTGGCGCGAAGACGAGCCGGGACGTGCGCCACGGGCACCGTCGATTTTCTCGCCCGGGGTGTCGCTCATGCGCATCGACAGGCCCACGCGTTTGCGCGGAATGTCGATTTCCATGACTTTCACTTTCACCACGTCACCAGCCTTCACCGCTTCACGCGGGTCCTTGATGAACTTCTCCGAAAGCGCAGAGATGTGCACCAAACCGTCTTGATGCACGCCGATGTCGACGAATGCGCCAAAGTTGGTCACGTTGGTGACCACGCCTTCGAGGATCATGCCCAGTTGCAGGTCCTTGAGGTCTTCGACGCCTTCCTGGAACTCGGCCGTCTTGAACTCAGGACGTGGATCGCGGCCAGGTTTTTCCAGCTCTTGCAGGATGTCGGTGACCGTTGGCAGACCGAACGTCTCGTCGGTGTACTTCTTCGGATCGAGGCGCTTGAGAAAGCTGGCATCGCCAATCAGCGAGCGAATATCGCGGTCGGTCTCAGCGGCGATGCGCTGGACCAGCGGATAGGCTTCCGGGTGAACCGCGGACGAATCCAGTGGGTTGTCGCCGTTCATCACGCGCAGGAAACCGGCAGCCTGTTCGAAGGTTTTTTCACCCAGGCGAGCGACTTTCTTCAACGCCGCACGGGTTTTGAATGCGCCGTGCTCGTCGCGGTGGCTGACGATGTTTTGCGCCAGGGTCGCGTTGAGGCCGGAGATACGCGCCAGCAGTGCCACGGAGGCAGTGTTGACGTCCACACCCACGGCGTTCACGCAGTCCTCGACCACGGCGTCCAGGCCGCGCGCCAGTTTCAGCTGCGACACGTCGTGCTGGTACTGGCCGACGCCGATGGATTTCGGATCGATCTTCACCAGCTCGGCCAGCGGATCCTGCAAGCGACGGGCAATCGACACCGCGCCACGGATCGACACGTCGAGGTCCGGGAACTCCTTGGAAGCCAGTTCCGACGCCGAGTAAACCGATGCGCCGGCCTCGGAGACCATGACCTTGGTCATCTTCATCGCTGGGTATTTTTTGATCAGCTCAGCAGCCAGCTTGTCGGTTTCGCGGCTGGCGGTGCCGTTGCCGATGGCAATCAGGTCCACCGCATGCTTGGCGCACAGCGCGGCAAGAATCGCGAGGGTCTGGTCCCACTTGTTGTGCGGTACGTGCGGGTAAACCGTGGCGTGATCCAGCAGCTTGCCAGTGGAATCGACCACGGCGACCTTGCAACCGGTGCGCAGGCCCGGGTCGAGGCCCAGCGTGGCGCGCGGGCCGGCCGGGGCCGACAGCAGCAAGTCGTGCAGGTTGTGCGCGAACACGTTGATTGCTTCGGTTTCCGCGCCATCGCGCAGTTCGCCCAGCAGGTCGGTTTCCAGGTGGGTATAGAGCTTGACCTTCCAGGTCCAGCGCACCACTTCGCCCAGCCATTTGTCGGCGGCGCGATTCTGGTTCTGGATGCCGAATTGCTGACCGATCATGCCTTCGCACGGGTGCATGGTGCCCGGCAGTTCGTCGCCGATTTTCAGCGCAGAACTCAGAATGCCTTCGTTGCGGCCACGGAAAATGGCGAGCGCGCGGTGCGACGGCATGCTTTTCAGTGGTTCATCGTGTTCGAAATAGTCGCGGAACTTGGCGCCTTCCTCTTCTTTGCCAGCGATGACGCGGGCACTCAGAGTGGCTTCCTGCTTGAGGTAGCTGCGCAGTTTTTCGAGCAAGCCGGCGTCTTCGGCGAAACGCTCCATGAGGATGTACTTGGCGCCTTCGAGGGCAGCCTTCACATCGGCGACGCCTTTTTCGGCGTTGACGAAGCGCGCGGCTTCGACCTCTGGCGTCAGGGTCGGGTCGTTGAACAGGCCGTCGGCCAGCTCGCCGAGGCCGGCTTCCAGGGCGATCTGGCCCTTGGTGCGGCGCTTCTGCTTGTACGGCAGGTACAAGTCTTCGAGCCGGGTTTTGGTGTCGGCGAGTTTGATGTCGCGTTCAAGTTGCGGGGTCAGCTTGCCTTGTTCCTGGATGCTGGCAAGGATGCTGATACGCCGTTCGTCGAGTTCTCGCAGGTAGCGCAGACGCTCTTCCAGATGACGCAACTGGATGTCATCGAGGCTGCCGGTCACTTCTTTCCGGTAACGGGCGATGAAGGGCACCGTGGAGCCTTCATCAAGTAGCGCGACGGCCGCTTCGACCTGTTGTGGGCGTACGCCGAGTTCCTCGGCGATGCGGCTGTTGATGCTGTCCATAAAACCACCTGACAAATTGTGAAAGCAGGCTCGCAGGCGCAGAGATAAGGGCTCGGCGAGTCTGGTTGAGCGGCCTGGCCTGCGCCGCTACCTGGATCAACAGGCATTCCGTTGACCCGTGAAATCGAACAATGACTGCTGCGGCCGTGAAAATAAATATCGGCCACTCGCAGCAATGATCAGACATTGCCTGACACAAAAGGCCGCGCATTATAACCAGCGTTCTGTCATTCGGGGGCATCGCAGGTTATAGGCAGAAAGGCCGGATTTCTGGCGGTGAAGGAAAAATCTGCTAACAATGCACACGGTGCGTATAACGGCAGCTACGCCATAATGCGCGCCGAGATCAAAGGAGCATCTAATGAGCAGCACTGCAAACATTGCTGAAGGCGAAAAAATTCTTATTGTTGACGACGATCCAGGGCTCAGCAGCCTGTTGGAACGCTTTTTCGTCAGCAAGGGCTACCGCGCCCGCGCCGTTCCGAACACTGAACAAATGGATCGCCTCCTGGCGCGTGAAGTGTTCAACCTGGTCGTCCTCGACCTGATGCTGCCCGGCGAAGACGGCTTGACCGCCTGCCGCCGCCTGCGCACCGCGAACAACCAGATTCCAATCATCATGCTGACCGCCAAGGGCGATGAGCTGAGCCGCATCAAGGGCCTCGAACTGGGCGCTGACGATTACCTCGCCAAGCCGTTCAACCCGGATGAGCTGATGGCGCGCGTCAAAGCGGTCCTGCGTCGTCAGTCCGCTCCGGTGCCGGGTGCTCCGGGCAGCGAAGACGAAAGCGTGACCTTCGGTGACTACGAGCTGTCCCTGGCCACCCGCGAACTCAAGCGCGGCGACGAAGTGCACATGCTCACTACGGGTGAGTTTGCGGTGCTCAAGGCGTTGGTGATGAACGCCCGCCAGCCTCTGACGCGCGACAAACTGATGAACCTGGCCCGTGGCCGCGAGTGGGACGCCCTGGAGCGCTCCATCGACGTACAAATCTCGCGTCTGCGCCGGATGATCGAGCCCGATCCATCCAAGCCGCGTTACATCCAGACAGTCTGGGGCGTGGGTTACGTGTTCGTTCCGGATGGCGCCGCCACCAAGTGATCGGCGATTTGTAGGAGCGGGTCTTGCGGATCATGTTGTCCGCAGACTCGCGATCCGCAATATGCGAGCATCGCTCGCTCCTGCAAGTGTGTAGCGGTTATCCATGAAAACCCCCGTTTGGTTCCCCCAGAGTTTCTTCTCCCGCACCCTGTGGCTGGTGCTGATCGTCGTCCTGTTCTCCAAGGCGCTGACCCTGGTTTATCTGTTGATGAACGAAGACGTGCTGGTGGACCGCCAATACAGCCACGGTGTCGCCCTGACGCTACGCGCCTATTGGTCGGCCGATGAAGAAAACCGCACAAAGATTGCCGATGCCGCGACCCTGATCCGGGTAGTGGGCGCTGGCGTGCCGGAAGGTGAGCAACACTGGCCTTACAGCGAGATCTACCAGCGGCAGATGCAGGCGGAGCTGGGGGCCGACACCGAAGTCCGATTACGCATGCATTCGCCGCCGGCCCTGTGGGTGCGGGCGCCAAGCCTGGGTGATGGCTGGCTGAAAGTGCCCCTGTATCCGCATCCGCTGCGTGGCCAGAAAATCTGGAACGTACTCGGCTGGTTCCTCGCCATCGGCTTGCTGTCCACTGCGTCGGCATGGATCTTCGTCAGCCAGCTCAATCAACCGTTGAAACGTCTGGTGTATGCCGCGCGGCAACTCGGCCAGGGCCGCAGTGTGCGCCTGCCGATCAGCGACACGCCGAGTGAAATGACCGAGGTCTATCGCGCCTTCAACCAGATGGCCGAAGACGTCGAGCAGGCCGGTCGCGAGCGTGAGTTGATGCTCGCCGGGGTCTCCCATGACTTGCGCACACCCTTGACCCGTTTGCGGCTGTCTTTGGAGTTGATGGGCGACCATAGCGACCTGACAGACGACATGGTCCGCGACATCGAAGACATGGACGCGATTCTCGACCAGTTCCTGGCGTTTATCCGCGATGGTCGCGACGAGTCAGTGGAAGAGGTGGATCTCAGCGATCTGGTGCGCGAAGTCGCGGCGCCGTACAACCAGAACGAAGAGAAAGTGCGCCTGCGCCTGGAGCCGATTCAGCCGTTTCCGTTGCGTCGGGTGTCGATGAAGCGATTGTTGAACAACCTGATTGGCAACGCCTTGCATCACGCAGGCAGCGGGGTTGAGGTGGCGGCTTATGTGTCCGGGGATACCAGCGCGCCGTATGTGGTGCTGAGTGTGATGGACCGTGGGGCGGGGATCGATCCGTCGGAGCTGGAGGCGATTTTCAACCCGTTTACTCGTGGTGATCGTGCCCGCGGGGGCAAGGGGACAGGGTTGGGCTTGGCGATCGTGAAGCGGATTGCTTCGATGCATGGTGGGAATGTTGAGCTGCGTAACCGTTCTGGTGGTGGGTTGGAAGCGCGGGTGCGGTTGCCGCTGGGGTTGATGCTGCCTAGAGACGCAGTCTAACTTGATCGTTCCCACGCTCTGCGTGGGAATGCCTCTTCGGACGCTCCGCGTTCGGCTCTGGAGGGGACGCGGAGCGTCCCGGGCTGCATTCCCACGCAGAGCGTGGGAACGATCACCGAGTCAGCTTCAGCCCTTACCTTTGGTCCGCGTCATATTTGGCCCACCATTCTTCTCAAGATGCTCAATGATGATTCCCGCCACGTTTTTGCTAGTGGTGGTTTCAATCCCTTCCAACCCCGGCGATGAATTCACTTCCATCACCAGCGGGCCATGATTGGAACGCAGGATGTCCACGCCCGCCACTGCCAAACCCATCACCTTCGCCGCACGCAATGCTGTCATGCGTTCTTCCGGCGTGATCTTGATCAGGCTGGCGGTGCCACCACGATGAAGGTTGGAGCGAAACTCCCCAGGCTTGGCCTGGCGCTTCATCGCCGCGATCACTTTATCGCCGACCACGAAGCAGCGAATGTCCGCCCCGCCGGCTTCCTTGATGTATTCCTGAACCATGATGTTCTGCTTCAGGCCCATGAACGCCTCGATCACCGACTCCGCCGCCGTCGCCGTTTCACACATCACCACGCCGATGCCCTGAGTGCCTTCCAGCACCTTGATCACCAGCGGCGCGCCATTGACCATCTCGATCAAGTCGGGAATGTCGTCCGGGGAGTGCGCAAAACCAGTGACCGGCAAACCAATTCCCCGGCGCGACAGCAACTGCAGGGACCGCAGTTTGTCTCGCGAGCGAGCGATGGCCACCGATTCGTTGAGTGGAAAAACGCCCATCATTTCGAACTGGCGCAACACCGCGCAGCCATAAAACGTCACCGACGCGCCAATCCGCGGTATCACCGCATCGAAACCTTCCAACGGCTTGCCGCGGTAGTGGATCTGCGGCTTGTGGCTGGCAATGTTCATGTAGGCGCGCAAGGTGTCGATCACCACCATTTCATGGCCACGCTCGGTACCGGCTTCGACCAGACGACGAGTGGAATACAGACGCGGGTTCCGCGACAGCACAGCGATCTTCATGCAACACCTGTGGAAAAGGTAGATACCGGGAACACCGGCTTGTCTTGTACGTATTTAATGCCCGGATTGACGACTAACTGGCCGTCGATCAAGGCTTTGGAACCGAGTAGCAGGCGATAACGCATGGACTTGCGGCAGGCGAGGGTGAACTCGACCCGCCAGACCCGATCACCAAGGGCCAGGGTGGTGCTGACCACGTAACGCATCTGCGCGTGACCGTTAGAGCTTTTGATAGTTTTCATTGTCACCAGGGGTGCTTCGCAGCGCCGGTGACGCAGTTGCACCACCGTGCCCAAGTGCGCAGTAAAGCGCACCCACTGTTCCCCGTCGCGCTCGAATGGCTCGATATCGGTGGCATGCAGGCTGGAGGTGCTGGCACCGGTGTCGATTTTTGCGCGCAGGCCCGCGACTCCCAAATCCGGGAGCGCCACCCACTCGCGCAGACCGACAACGGTCAAATGGTCAAATGTCTTCAATAGAAAAAACCGGCGATTAACGCGTCCAGGTCCCAGGCGTTACCTGGGCCAACGCTTTGAATGCGGGCTTGGCGAACCAGTAACCCTGCATCAGAAAAATTCCACAGTCCGCCAGGAAATCCCGTTCTCCGGCGCTTTCGATCCCTTCGGCAATGACTGTAACGTTCAGCTCCGCACAGATTGTGACAACCCCTCGAACGATAGCCTGACGAACACGATCGCGGTCGACATCGCGGATCAGTGCCATGTCGAGTTTGATCAGGTCCGGTTGGAAATCAGCAAGTAGATTGAGCCCCGAGTAGCCCGCGCCGAAATCGTCGATGGCGGTCTTGAAGCCGAATTCGCGGTATTCACGCAGAATATTGGTCAAATGGCGATAGTTATCTACGTGCTGGCTTTCCAGGGTTTCGAAAATTAGCCGGTCGATGGGGAAGTTGTGTTTGTTCGCTGCTTCCAGCGTGCTGCGAATACACAGTTCCGGGCGGTACACGGCGTTGGGCATGAAGTTGATCGACAGATGCGTCTGCATCCCTAGATTCGCCGCGCCTTCAATGGCTCGGGTCCGGCAGAGCTGGTCGAAGCGGTAGCGGTTGTCCTCAGTGATCTGATCGAGAACCGACAGTGCACCCTCACCCTTTACACCGCGCACGAGTGCCTCATGGGCGAAAATCGACTGATCTCGCAAATCGACGATGGGTTGGTAGGCAAAGGTAAAATCGAAGCCCAGGGGCTCACTTTGCTGGCAACCCTGGCAACCGCCGTTGGGCGAGGTCAATGAAGACGGAAATATAGTCACTCGATCACTCCATGCCGGTGAGCCGGCCAAGTCGACATTCTATCTGGAGGGCCGAGTTCTTGCGCCCGACAGAAACGGTAGTACAGTTCCGACTATGGGCTAAAAGAGGAATTCAAGTGGCACAAAAACAGGAAGAGGACGACAAGGTCCGTCTCGATAAATGGTTGTGGGCCGCGCGTTTTTATAAAACACGTGCCTTGGCCAAAGCGGCGATAGAAAGCGGCAAGGTGCATTGCCGGGGGGAGCGGTGCAAACCGGGCAAGGAGCCGAGGATCGGCGACGAGTTTCAGATTCGCGCAGGGTTCGAGGAGCGCACGGTGGTGGTTAAGGCGTTATCGATCGTACGCCGAGGCGCGCCAGAGGCTCAGGCGCTCTATTCTGAAACCGAAGCCAGCATCGCCAAGCGCGAGGCGGCTGCGGCCATGCGTAAAGCCGGTTCGCTGGGCGTGAGCACCGATGGCAAACCGAGCAAGAAGCAGCGACGGGATTTGTTCAAGTTTCGTGGAAGCAGCAACGACGAGTAGGGCTATTGTTTCTGTGAACCAGCCTTCGCGAGCAAGGCTTGGAACAATCCCGGATTGTTCATAAAATGCCTCCCATGGCTGAACATCGCGCACCCAAAGGGTTTTGCAGAGGCGCAATTTTCACTTTTAAAAATCATCTTGTTATTACTTCAGATACCCAGACCTATGACCGATTTACCGGATACCGACTACACCCAACGCTTCATCTTCGATGACAGCGACACCCGCGGCGAGCTGGTTGCGTTGGAGCGTAGCTACGCCGAAGTCCTCGCTAAACACCCCTATCCGGAGCCGGTTGCACAATTGCTCGGCGAGCTGATGGCGGCGGCGTCTTTGTTGGTCGGCACCTTGAAGTTCGATGGCTTGCTGATTCTCCAGGCCCGTTCCGAAGGCCCGATCCCGCTGCTGATGATCGAGTGCTCCAGCGAGCGAGAAATCCGTGGTCTGGCCCGATACGAAGCCGACCAGATCGCTCCCGACGCGACCCTCGCCGACCTGATGCCCAATGGCGTATTGGCGCTGACCGTCGACCCGACCCAGGGCCAGCGTTACCAAGGCATCGTCGACCTCGATGGCGAAACTCTGTCGGAGTGCTTCACTAACTACTTCGTGATGTCCCAGCAAGTCGGTACGCGTTTCTGGCTGTACGCCGATGGTCGCCGCGCCCGGGGCCTGTTGCTGCAGCAATTGCCTGCCGACCGTCTGAGAGACGAAGAAGAACGCGCCGCCAGCTGGCAGCACATCACCGCGCTGGGCAGCACCCTGACCGCCGATGAATTGCTGAGCCTGGACAACGAAACCGTGCTCCATCGCCTCTACCACGAAGAGCAGGTTCGTCTGTTCGATGTGCAGAAACTGCGCTTCCGTTGCAGCTGCTCGCGCGAACGTTCTGCCAATGCGCTGGTCAGCTTGGGTCTGGAAGATGCCCAGTCGCTGGTGATCGAACACGGCGGCAACATCGAAATCGATTGCCAGTTCTGCAACCAGCGCTACCTGTTTGATGCCGCGGATATGACTCAATTGTTCGCGGGTGCGGGTGTCGATACGCCGTCAGATACCCGGCACTAAAACGGTTCAGCGCAGGTAAATTCACTGCTTAACGCCGGAATAACGCCGTTACGACGGGAGGGCCCTACTATTTTTGGGCGTTTCTGGCATAATCCGGCCCACTTTTTGTCGCGGTAGTAGTGCACGACTTTCTACTACAAAACGTTTGGAGCACACTCGGCCACTGGCCGACGGGGAATCTCATGACGCAAGCCAATAACGCCGTGTACACCGATCTGAGTGTTGATGATCTGGTCAAAGAAGCCCTGAGTCGCGGTGAAGGCGAGCTTGCCGATACCGGCGCGCTGGTTGTTCGCACTGGTCACCGCACCGGTCGTTCGCCCGTCGATCGTTTCATCGTAGAAGAGCCTTCCACCCAGGCATCCATTGCCTGGGGCCCGATCAACCGCAAGTTCCCGGCCGACAAGTTCGACGCCCTGTGGGCTCGCGTCGAGGCGTTTAACAACGCGCAAGAGCATTTCGTTTCCCACGTGCATGTAGGTGCGGCTGAAGACCACTACCTGGCTGTGAAGATGACCACCCAGACTGCCTGGCAGAACCTGTTCGGCCGTTGTCTGTTCATCAACCCGGAAAAGTACAACCCGGCTGGTCGTGATGAGTGGCAAGTGCTCAACGTTGCCAACTTCGAGTGCGTGCCAGAGCGTGACGGCACCCACTCCGACGGTTGCGTAATCCTCAACTTCGCTCAGAAGAAAGTGCTGATCGCTGGCATGCGTTACGCCGGTGAAATGAAGAAAGCCATGTTCTCGGTGCAGAACTTCCTGCTGCCGGCTGCCGACGTGCTGCCAATGCACTGTGCTGCCAACATCGGCGAAGAGGGCGATGTAACCCTGTTCTTCGGCCTGTCCGGCACCGGCAAGACCACCCTGTCCGCCGATGAAAGCCGTTACCTGATCGGTGACGACGAGCATGGCTGGGGTGAAGGCGTTGTCTTCAACATCGAAGGCGGCTGCTACGCCAAGTGCATCGACCTGTCCGAGAAGAACGAGCCGGTCATCTGGAAAGCCATCAAACACGGCGCAGTCCTGGAAAACGTTGTTGTCGATGACGCCAAGCACGCCGATTACGCTGATGTCAGCCTGACCCAGAACAGCCGCGCCGCCTACCCGCTGGAGCACGTTGCCAAGCGTTCCGAGAAGAACCTCGGTGGCGAGCCGAACGCGGTCATCTTCCTGACCTGCGACCTGACCGGCGTACTGCCGCCCGTGTCGATCCTCAGCGAAGAACAAGCGGCCTACCACTTCCTGTCCGGCTACACCGCACTGGTGGGCTCGACCGAAATGGGTTCCGGCAGCGGCATCAAATCGACCTTCTCCACCTGCTTCGGCGCACCGTTCTTCCCGCGTCCGGCTGGCGAATACGCAGAACTGCTGATCAAGCGCATCCGCGGCTTCGGCTCCAAGGTCTACCTGGTCAACACCGGCTGGACCGGCGGCGGCTACGGCGTCGGCAAACGTTTCAACATCCCGACCACTCGTGGCGTGATCGCAGCGATCCAGAGCGGCGCGTTGATCGGTGCTGAAACCGAGCACCTCGACACCATCAACCTCGACGTGCCGTTGGCTGTGCCAGGTGTTGAGACTGGCCTGTTGAACCCACGTAACACTTGGGCTGACAAGGCTGCTTACGATGAAGCGGCTAAAGCATTGGCTGGGTTGTTTGTTGAGAACTTTAAAAAGTTTGAAGTGAGCGACGCGATCAAGGCGGCTGGGCCGAAGTTGTAAGCGTTGGTTTGATGGCGTGAGAAAGCCGCCCTTTTGGGCGGCTTTTTTATCCGCGCAATTCGGGTCATCAAAGACACAACTGCCATTATTCCAGCTGAAAAGACGTCAAACGGCCAAAATAATGGCACTTACGCGTACAGCTGGATCCCTTCCAATTTCTGTGTATCCCACCGTTGCAACTTGATCGCTTGGTAAATCATTCCGATAGTCAGCGGGACCTTGTCACCACGCCCCTTGGCCCGGTGCTTGAGGAATACGTCACAGTTTTCGGACTGGAAGTAGCGATAGGCATCGTAATCGATGAAGTCGATGGCGAACTGTTCTTCCAGCGCTTCTATCAGGTTTCGCGCATCCGCACCGTCGCAGCCTAGATCGAAGTTGATTGAAGTGGTGAGGCTGATGGTTTTGCGTTCGGGCAGGCCGAGTTCTTCGTGCAGCAGCTGCATGAGCAGGTGCATGGCGTGGTCGTCGGGGAAGTTGGGGGCGAGGTTCATTGCGGGTATATCCGATTTGTCCGTGTAGGCGCCTTTTGAGGTCAGAACTCTCAGTTCTGTGATAACGACGCGTCCAGCGGATCACCGATACAACGCTCGAAAATAGCTTCCAAGCCTCGGTAGTCGCACGTTACGGCGTCGATGTTAGCCGGGATCCACGCGGCATCTTTTACAAGCCACCAATCGACTGCAAATCCTGCGTTGATGATGATCTGTTCAAACAAAATACGTTGAGTTCGACCGTTTCCTTCGCGAAAAGGATGGATAACGTTTAGATCACCGTAGGTCTCAGCAACCTTAGCGACTAACTCACTTTTACTGGTGTCTGCGAACCAAGCGGCACGCTCCATAACACGAAAGATTTTTTCGGCTTCCGGGATGATTCGTTCTGCCGTACAAAAAAGCGTGTCGCCTTTCCGGATATTAACCGTTCTCGGCAGTCCGGCCCATTCGTAGATGTCACGAAACAAGGACTTATGAATATGCTGTAAAAGGCTGAGGTCATACGGAGGGGGGAGGAGACGAAATTTGCTGACGGCGATTTCTGAGAGTTCTCGCTCTGCTTTTTGTAGCTGCTCTTCATCATGGATGTTGAGCAGGTTACGCAGAACGTCGCTATCGGGGTAGCAATAGGGGTCTTGGCCGACCCCGTATTTATCCACCATTAACGTGGATTCTGACGATATTTTCTGAGTACCGATTCCCGCGTGGGGAGCGGCTTTTCAGCATCGGCACGCGTGGTGTCAAAGCCTTCAAGATGCAAGCTCGCCAAGTAGTTTGATCGGCGGACCTTGTCGTAATAATCCTGCTTTTGCCGAAACGTCAGTTCGCTCATCACATCTGCCTCTTTGCGCAATGTTCAAGTGTAGCTCACACGACCCGGCCGATGGGTCGGTATTTTTGATGCTTTGGGCTTCAGAGCCACTGGTGAGCGCGCGGGCTAAGATTCTGAGGTGAACAGCTTGAAGACTTTGTCTTTACTGACGTTCGTAGGTTACACGTGCTGCCTAGATGGCCATTAATTTGATTGCCACAATTTCGATAACTGAAAAGACTCACGCTTAGTACCAACGGGCTCGCTTAGTGCAATCCGTGTTATGACACTTGCAACCCGAAGGGCGGAATCCGAAGCGGGACAATCATGTCGTATGGCCAGTATTTTAGCCCTGGTGCCCACTCCCCGGCCAAACCCTCACAAGGAAGAGAAAATGGCTGACGTAAAAGTGCCACAGCGGTTGGATCCGCAGGACATCGTGAAGTTGTTGGTCGCGTTGCGCAGGGCGTTGAACCTCTCTCCTCTGGGGCGGGGGCGAGGGGTGGCTCTAAAGCCGAACTCACATTCCAATTAATTACCAACACCCAATAAGAAAAACGCCGACGCTCTACAAGCCGTCGGCGTTTGCAACCTTGGAGGGGTTTACCTCGCGAATCAGAACGCCGGCAATACCGCGCCGCTGTACTTCTTCTCTATGAATGCTTTCACTTCAGGACTGGTCAACGCCTTGGCCAGTTTCTGGATGGCAACGCTGTCCTTGTTGTCCGGACGAGCCACCAGGAAGTTCACGTAAGGCGAATCTGCACCTTCGATCACCAGCGCGTCTTTAGCCGGGTTCAGACCTGCTTCCAGTGCGTAGTTAGTGTTGATCATGTCCAGGTCAACCTGGTCCAGAACACGCGGCAGCATGGCCGATTCCAGTTCCTTGAACTTGAAGTTGTGCGGGTTCTTGGCGATGTCTTTCGGGGTGGCCAGAGCGTTTTTCGGGTCTTTCAACTCGATCAGGCCAGCCTTCTGCAGCAGGATCAGGGCACGGCCGCTGTTGCTGCCTTCGTTAGGGATCGCGATGGTTGCGCCGTCTTTCAGCTCAGCCAGGGTTTTGACTTTTTTCGAGTAGCCGCCGAACGGTTCGACGTGCACGCCGATCACGGTCACCAAGTGAGTGCCTTTGCCTTCGTTGAAGCTTTTCAGGTACGGCAGGGTCTGGAAGTAGTTGGCGTCCAGACGCTTCTGGTCGACCTGTACGTTCGGCTGAACGTAGTCGGTGAAGACTTTGATTTCCAGGTCCACGCCTTCTTTGGCGAGGGTTGGCTTGATCAATTCAAGAATCTCGGCGTGTGGAACCGGGGTCGCCGCAACCACCAGTTTCTCGCCAGCCTGGGCCAGGCCCGCGGTCAGGGCAGCCGCCAATGCGGTGAACAACAGAACCTTTTTCATGCAGTGTCCTTATCGAAAATCACGGTCGTCATCGACGACGGCTTATTGAGTACGAGTGCCAGTGAAGTGCTACCGCTGGCGTGAGGCGGACAATACCGGGATTTTTTATTCCCGAACAATATCTTTTATTCACGTTCATATTCCATTTTGTTCATACAGATCGCTATAGCGTCTGTGTCAGGCTTTCGAGCAAATGCTTGAGTGCAGATCGCTCTGCAGCGCTGCCGTTTTTGATCGTTTGAGCCACTTGCCGCTCGATCTGCGCCAGCGAGGTGGGCGCTTCAGGCAGATTCAAATGCTCCGGCAAAATCTCATCGCCGGTACTGACCAACAACGCAAAGTGAATGACGTTCTCCAGCTCCCGGGTGTTGCCCGGCCAACTGTGTTGCTCTAACAAATGCTGCGCGGCTTCGCTGATCAGCGGCACCGGCAGGTCCAGGCGCTGGCTATAGATGCCGAGGAAATATTCGGACAGCGACAAAATATCGCCCACCCGTTCACGCAAGGCCGGCAGTTCGAGCTGGCCTTCGCTGAGGTAGTGGTAGAGACGCTCATGGAATTTTCCGGCGGCCACCGCTTGGGCCAGGTCGATGCTGGTAGCCGCCACCAGGCGCACATCCACCGGGCTGGGTTGATGAGCGCCTACACGAGTGACTTCGTGGTTTTCCAGCGCCGCGAGCAATTTGATCTGGATCGGCAGCGGCAGGTCGCCGATTTCATCCAGATAAAGCGTCCCGCCGTTGGCAGAACCGAACCAGCCAGCGCGACTGCTGGCCGATCCGCTATAACTGCCAGCGGCATAACCGAACAATTCCGCATCGGCGTAAGTCGGACTAATCGCGCCACAGTTGACCGACACGAACAACCCGCCGCGATCACTCGCACGATGGATGTGCCGCGCGAGCAACTCCTTGCCGCTGCCGGTTTCGCCACGGATCAACACCGAGATCGAGCGCGGCGCCAATAGCTCCAGCGCCTGGCGCAACTGACGCGAACGCGGATCGACAAACACCAGCGCCTTGGCGCGAATGCTCAGAGGACTTTTTTCTGCGTCGGGGAACGTCAGCAGCGGCTGACCGAAGGCTTCAAAACTCATGGCAGACTCCCGCCCAAAACCGCTGGGAGACGGGGGCGATTTTAAAAAGAAAGAAAAGGTTTAAGCACGTCGCAGGGCGTGGTGCTCCATTCGGTTTTGCAGGCGATAGAGATAAGCAAAACCCTGCTCCCAGCGTTGGTGACCGGACTTCACATTGATGTGCCCGGCACCCGACAAAATCCCCGCCTCGGCGCCCCAGTTACGTGCCAGTTCCAACGCCCGCGGTGTGCTCACGGCGCTGTCGTTGTCGGAGCTGACAACCTGACTCGGGAACGGCAGCAGGTGGGTCGGAATCGGTGCGAAGTTGCGCAGAGCCGGTGCGCAGGCCGCACGCTCGACGTCCGCAGGGGCGACCAGCAAGGCGCCGCGGACCTGACGCAAAAACTGCACGGGCGCACTGGCAGCCCAATGCGCGACCGTAATGCAACCCAGGCTATGGGCGATCAGGATCACCGGCGTGCTGTCGGCGGCAATCGCCTCGGCCAGCGCCGCCACCCAGTCTTCACGGCGCGGCGTCAGCCAGTCGGCCTGCTCCACCCGCGCGCTGTTCGGCAGGCTGTCCTGCCAATGGCTTTGCCAATGATCTTCTGGCGACCCTTGCCAGCCCGGCACAATCAGGTAGCGAATTGATTCGTTGCGCATGGGGAAACTCTCCTGCTGCGTGTCTGTTCCTGAGCCAGTATAGGGAGGAGAGTTATATTCGTTAAGGAATAAGAAGGTATTTATTAAGATCTATAAAGAATATGCAGCAGTTTGGTACAGGCAAAAAAAGGGACCGCACCCTGCCAAGGAGACGGCCCCGGAAACTCAAAATCTGCTAGCGCTGATCAACATCACTGGGTGCGATGATTGGTTGAAACGGTTATCTAATAAAGGAATATTTAATTACTTTATTAGGCCAAAATCGCATATATCAATCACTCCTTGCGTCATAACGTAGCGTCCCTTTGGGTCAAATTGATGACCAGCGTTTGAGTTTCCGGGTACATCCACTAAACCTGGGCGGCACGCACCTCCTGCGGTGCTGTCGCTTCCTTGCGCACAAATCGGTTCGCCCGCCCAAACGTCCCGAAATCATTGAACCGCACACCCATCTCGCGCATGACCTTATGCGCCACCGGCACGGTCATCTGACGGATGTAAAACGGTTCCTTCACCACAAAATGATGGATGCCGTGGCTGCTGCCGAAGTTGAAGCAGAACGCCTGCAACGGCCACATCCACCACGGGTTCAGCACTTGGGTCTGCTGGATCACGTTGCCCGGTTCCACATCACCGTAGTAGTGCATGTTCGAGCTGACGAAATGCAGGCAAAAGGTACGCAACACATTCGGCCCGATGATCACGACCGCCGCGATATCGATGACGTGCATCACCGACAACGTGGTCGCCGACCATTCGATGGGCGTGCCCAGCAGATGAGCGATGCCGTTAGCCGCGTGAAAGCCGAGAAACAGGTACCACGCCCCCCAATGCACCAGCGCCAGTGGCGCGTAGACCTTCAGGGCGCGCTTGATGATGCTGATCTTGTGAGCCCAGGTCTTGGCCCGTAGCATACGAATGAACGCCGACATCACGTTGTCGCCGACCATCAACAGCCGCGCGAAACCCCACGGCTCGCCGTTGGTGATGGCGCGCTCTTCCATGTCGGACTCGGTGCCGGAGACTTTGTGGTGATTGAGGTGCAGATGCCGGCGAATCCATGGATTGATCGTGCTCGGCCGCGCCAGCCACACCAAGCCCATCATCAGGTTGTGCGGCACGCGCTGTTTGCGAAAGTACATGCTATGAATCAGGTCGTGTTCCAGCTCGTGAGTCAACGAGGCGAAAAACGCATTGAGCAACAGACATGCCCACCACGCCATGTGCCCAGTCATGTAGAGCGTCGCCGAGCCAATCATGCCGACCAGAGCGAAGGCCAGAATGCCCGCGCCCATAACGTCCTGATGGTTGAGAGTCGGGTAGCGCTGACGCAGTTCAACGCCCTTGGCCAGCACCACTTCACGAATATGCGCTGATCGTTGTGCTGCATTCAGTCGCTGGGGACTTGCAGAAGTACCGTGCATGCTTCCATCCTCTGGTTATTGATGTTCGCATCCTGCCTTGTGAACCCTCGCAAAGCGGTAGCCGTGAACGCCAATCTGTTGACCGGAAGCGCCAATCAGCATGACTGAACCGACCTCCCTCGCCAGCTGGACCCGCGCCCTGCGCAAGCAACTCGATGCGTTGGGCCTCGACAGCACCGCCCTGTGCCAACAGGCGGGGCTCGATCCGCAACTGATGGATGACCCGAACGCCCGTTACCCGTTGTCGGGCACCACGCGTTTGTGGGAAATCGCGGTGCACGTCAGCGGCGACCCGGCGATTGGTTTGCGGGTATCGCGCTTCGTCAGCCCCACCACGTTTCACGCGCTGGGTTATGCGTTGGTGGCCAGCGGCAGTCTGCGAGAAGTGTTCGAGCGCATCGTGCGTTATCACCAAGTGGTCAGCGACGCCCTGGAACTGGAACTGACCCGCGCCGAGGACCGCTACCACTTCCGCCTGAAAATCCCGCCAGGCAATCCGCCCCCCGCCTTCGAAGCCATCGATGCCTTCACGGCGATTTACGTACGCACTTGCCGCAATCGCCTGGGCCGAGATTACGCCCCGCTGGCGGTGTACCTGCGCCGCCCGGAACCGGCGGATCCGCATCAATGGCACAAAGTCTTCCGCTCACCGGTGTACTTCGCCGCCGATGAAGACCGACTGGAATTCGCCGTCGTGGACTTCGACAGCCACCTGGACGACGCCAACCCGGAACTGGCCGAGCACAACGAAGCCGTGCTCAAACGCACCCTTGCCCAACTCAAACCGCTGACCTGGGAGCGTAAGGTTCGCGACGCCATTGAGGAACAATTGCCGGAAGGCGAGCCCAGCGCCGAACACATCGCCCAGGCCCTGCACCTGAGTTTGCGCAGCCTGCAACGGCATCTGGCAGACGAGGGTTGCCGATTCGATACATTGCTCAATGAAAGCCGCGAGAATCTGGCGCTGCTGCATTTACGCGATCCGCAATGCTCGTTGAGCGAGATCAGCTACCTGCTGGGATTTGCGGATACGAGCAGCTTCAGCCGCGCGTTCAAGCGCTGGACGGGGATGACACCCGGGCAGTTTCGGGATGGGTTGCGGTGACAGATCCGGAAGCTGTGTTGCCTCGTCCGGCCTCATCGCGAGCAAGCTCGCTCCCACATTATTTGTTCTCCAACGGATACGAAAATCGGTGAACACCACAGAACCCATGTCGGAGCGAGCTTGCTCGCGATGAGGCCAGACTAGGCACTCCAGAAACGCCTCAGCGCCCCCGATCCCGCCGCAACAACTTGCGCACCCGCTTCACCAGTTCACTCACAGCAAACGGCTTGAGCAGGTAATCCTCCTCATGCAACTCCAGATCACGCAGGCGATCCTCGATGCCGTCCTTGGTGGTCAGGAACAGCACCGGCGTGTCACCGAGCTTGCGGATCTGTTGCTGCAACTGCCAGCCGTTGAGCCCTGGCAGCATGACGTCGAGGATGATCAGCTCATATTCGCCGGACTCAATAAAGCGCCGGCCGTCCATACCATTGAGCGCCACATCCACCGAATAACTTGCCTCGCTCAGGCCCTTGGCCAGAAGTTTGGCGATCTCGGGTTCGTCTTCCACTAACAGCACACGCATGGCACACCTCAATTGTCGTCATCACAGGCTAGGCGCCTTCGCGTCCAAAGCCCACCACTAACGCCGGGTTTTAAATAATTGCCAGCATCCGCAACCGCTCCGCATCCAGAATCTCGATCTCGCCGTACTTAAGATTCACAACCCCCTGCCCCTGCAAGTCCTTGAGAATTTGATTGGTGGTCTGGCGCGACAGAGACAACATCGACGCCAATTGCTCCTGAGGCAGTTGCAGCACCCGTCGTGGCGGATCGATCTCGCCATAACCTTCGGCGATCATCAGCAGGCGATGAGCCAGTCGAGCGGCGGCTGGCATGAGGCTCAGCTGTTCAAG
The DNA here is from genome assembly GCF_054898115.1 of Pseudomonas sp. MDT1-16. Lineage (NCBI taxonomy): Bacteria > Pseudomonadati > Pseudomonadota > Gammaproteobacteria > Pseudomonadales > Pseudomonadaceae > Pseudomonas > Pseudomonas sp. MDT1-16. The sequence goes on along the minus strand of NZ_CM142717.1, from coordinate 443,202 downwards.
ATTGATGAAAGTCAGGCGCAGTTTCTGGCTCATCAGCAATGCCAGTTGCCGCCAGTACACCGGCTGTTCATCAAGCAACGCCAGCAGTGCGGTTTGCGGGATGTGCAACAGGGTGCAATGGCCCAGACCGAATGCATCATGAGTACGCGGCTGACCATCGAACAGGCAGATTTCGCCGAACCAGTGGGGCGACTCTACCAGGCTCAGCAACGCCTCCTTGCCCTGTTCGCTCACCGCGCCGATGCGCACCGAACCTTCGAGCACCGCGTACAGGCCGCACGCAGGATCGCCGCGCTTGAACAGCCGCTGGCCCGGCGACAACCGCCGCACCCTGGCGGCGGCCAGCAAACTATCCTGCAAGGGAGCAGGTAAATGGCTGAACCACTGGCCGCTCATCAGGCGTGGACGCCAGACCTGCTTATCCATGAAAACTCCTAGAGATTGTCGCCTGGCTGACAGAGCGAGATGTGGGCCCGGGGCATGATCCATCACCCAACAGGAGGAACAACAATGAAAAGCCTCGTCGACCATCTCAGTCAATACGCCGCCTACCACCGTGACCCGCGCAATATTGCCACCCACTTTATCGGTATTCCGCTGATCGTCGTCGCGGTTGCGGTGCTGCTGTCACGGCCCGAATGGCCGCTGGCCGGGGTTTGGGTGTCACCGGCGGTGCTTTTGGCGCTGGCTTCGGCGTGGTTTTATCTGCGATTGGAGCGACGGTTGGGCGTGCTGATGACGGTGTTGCTGGGCCTTTGCGTTTGGCTGGGTCATGTGCTCGCGCAGCAAAGCACGCTGGTCTGGCTTGCCAGTGGCATCGGGATGTTTGTGGTGGGTTGGGCGATTCAGTTTGTCGGTCATCACTACGAAGGCCGCAAGCCGGCGTTTGTCGATGACGTGACGGGGTTGATTGTCGGGCCGTTATTTGTGGTGGTTGAGTTGGCATTTTTGCTGGGGTTGCGGCATGACTTGAAAGAGCAGATCGAGACGCGGGTGGGGGTGGTGCGTCTGCGTCAGAAAAACGCAGCGGCGTAGATCGCTTTCGCGAGCAGGCTCGCTCCCACAGGGTTTCCGGTTAGCCACATATTTTGTGTTCAACACCGGTCCACTGTGGGAGCGAGCCTGCTCGCGAAGCTTTTGCTTTAGATGTTGGCGACTTTCTGCCAGACCTTCGGTTTGAAGAACAGCGTCTCGCCCTTCGCCAGCCCGATCAGGCTGTCGTGATCCTTCACCACTTCAGCTTCGATCAATTCGCTCTGGCCTTCGACCTTCAACGTCACTCGCGTCGTCGCGCCCAATGGACGAATATCCCGCACCTCGGCCGCGTGGTGATCCTCCAGCTCATGACGTGACAGCGACACTTCGTGCGGACGGAACAGCACGTGATTGTCTTCGCCCAGATGCAGCCGGTTCGAATCGCCCAGGAAGTGATAAACAAAATCGCTGGCCGGGTTTTCGTAGACGTCGCCCGGTGAGCCAATCTGCTCGATCACACCCTTGTTCATCACCACAATGCGGTCGGCGACTTCCATCGCTTCTTCCTGGTCGTGGGTCACAAACACCGAGGTCAGGTTGATGTCTTCGTGCAGGCGCGCGAGCCAGCGACGCAGTTCTTTACGGACCTTGGCGTCGAGGGCACCGAAGGGTTCATCGAGCAGCAGGACTTTCGGTTCCACCGCCAGCGCGCGGGCCAACGCGATACGTTGACGCTGACCGCCGGAGAGTTGTTCCGGGTAGCGATCCGACAGCCAATCGAGTTGCACCATGTTCAGCAGTTCGTGGACCTTCACCGCGATCTGGCTTTCGCTCGGGCGCTGGTTTTTCGGCTTCATGCGCAGGCCGAACGCGACGTTGTCGAACACCGTCATGTGGCGGAACAGCGCGTAGTGCTGGAACACGAAACCGACGTTGCGATCACGCACGTCGTGGCCGGAGACGTCTTCACCGTGGAACACGATGCTGCCCTGATCCGGCGTTTCGAGACCGGCGATAATTCGCAACAGCGTGGTCTTGCCGCAACCGGACGGGCCAAGCAGCGCCACGAGTTCGCCGCTTTGAATGTCCAGGCTGATGTTGTCCAGCGCCTTGAACGCGTGAAAATTCTTGCTGACGTTACGCACTTCGATCGACATGACTTATTCCTCCGCGGCGCTGGCGCGCAGGCGGTTAATTCGAGATTCGCTCCACTGCTTGAGCAGCAGGATGAAGAGCGCCAGGATCAGCAACAGGCTCGCCACGGCGAACGCGGCCACGTGGTTGTATTCGTTGTAGAGGATCTCGACGTGCAGCGGCAGGGTGTTGGTCACCCCGCGAATATGCCCGGAAACCACCGACACCGCACCGAATTCACCCATCGCCCGCGCAGTACACAGCACCACGCCGTAGATCAGGCCCCATTTGATATTGGGAACGGTGACGTGCCAGAACATCTGCCAGCCATTGGCCCCAAGCAGACGCGCGGCCTCTTCTTCCTGGGTGCCTTGTTCCTGCATCAGCGGAATCAGCTCGCGCGCCACGAACGGCACCGTGACGAAAATCGTCGCCAGCACGATGCCCGGCAAGGCGAAGACGATCTGGATGTCGTGGTCCTGCAGCCACGGGCCAAACAGACCCTGGGCGCCGAACATCAGCACGTAGACCAGACCGGCGATCACCGGCGACACCGAAAACGGCAGGTCGATCAGCGTCACCAGCATGCTCTTGCCGCGGAACGAGTACTTGCTCACGCACCACGCGGCGCTGACACCGAACACCAGGTTCAGCGGCACTGAAATCAGCACGGCGATCACCGTGAGTTTCAGGGCCGACAACGCGTCGGGTTCGAAGATCGCGGTGAAGAACGCACCGAGGCCAAGCTTCAGGCCCTGGGACACCACGATAAACAGTGGAAGCAACAGAAACAGCGCAAAAATCAGCCAGCCAAGGCTGATCAGGATTCGCCGCGAAGTGGCACTGCCACGGCGGGCAGCGTTGGCCGAGGAAGCGGCGCTAATAGACGATTGGGACATTTTCGCGCCTCCTTATGGGGTTTCGATGCGTCGCTGCAGCAAGTTGATCAGCAGCAACAGGACGAAAGAAACCACCAGCATCAGTACACCAATGGACGTTGCGCCGGTGTAATCGTACTGGTCGAGTTTGACCATGATCAGCAGCGGCAGAATCTCGGTTTTCATCGGCATGTTGCCGGCGATAAAAATCACCGAACCGTACTCGCCGACCCCGCGGGCAAAGGCCAACGCGAAACCGGTCAACCAGGCCGGCAGCAGCGCTGGCACCAGAATATGGCGGAAAACCTGCAACGGTTTTGCACCGAGGCACGCCGCCGCTTCTTCCACCTCACGAGGGATATCGGCCAATACTGGCTGTACGGTACGTACCACGAATGGAAGTGTAACGAACGTCAGTGCGAGCGTGATGCCGAGGGGGGTATACGCAATCTTGAAACCCAGGTCCGCCGCGAACTGACCGACCAAACCGTTAGGGGCGTACAGCGCGGTGAGTGCGATACCGGCCACGGCAGTGGGCAGCGCGAACGGCAGATCGATCATTGCATCGATGATCTTGCGCCCCGGGAAGGTGTAGCGCACCAGCACCCAGGCCAGCAGCGTGCCGATGATGCCGTTGATGATCGCGGCGCACAGCGCGGTGCCGAAGCTCAGCTTCAATGCCGCCAGCACGCGAGGCGCCGAAATGATCGCCCAGAACTGATCCCAGGTGAGTTGGGCGGCATGGACGAACATCGCCGCCAGTGGAATGAGCACAATCAGGCTGAGGTACACCAAGGTGTAGCCCAGCGTCAGCCCGAAGCCGGGTATGACGGGGGAGATACGACGCGACATAAAAGTCCTTGGTTGAGAACGCGCAAAGCCTCGAATGGCAATTCGAGGCTCGTTTTATGGCTTATTTCAGGTTATTGCGCCTGATAAATCTGGTCGAACACGCCACCGTCGTTGAAGAATTTCGGTTGAGCCGTTTTCCAGCCGCCAAAGTCCTTGTCGATGGTCACCAGGTCCAGGGTCGGGAACTGCTTGGCGTACTTGGCGGCCACGTCCTTGTCACGAGGACGATAGAAGTTTTTCGCCGCGATGTCCTGACCGGCCGGGCTGTACAGGTGTTTCAGGTACGCTTCGGCGATTTCGGTGTTGCCCTTTTTCTCGGCGTTCTTGTCCACCACGGCTACCGGAGGTTCGGCGAGGATCGACAGCGAAGGCACCACAATTTCGAACTTGTCAGCGCCGCCGTCTTCTTTCAGGGCCAGGAACGCTTCGTTTTCCCAAGCCAGCAACACATCGCCCTGACCGTTGTTGACGAAGGTGATGGTCGAACCGCGAGCGCCGGTGTCCAGCACAGGAACGTGCTTGAACAGGGTTTGCACGTATTCCTTGGCCTTGGCTTCGTTACCGCCGTTGGCTTTCAGACCATAGGCCCAGGCCGCGAGGAAGTTCCAGCGCGCACCGCCAGAGGTTTTCGGATTCGGCGTGATCACCGACACATCGTTTTTGACCAGGTCACCCCAATCCTTGATGCCTTTAGGGTTGCCCTTGCGCACCAGGAATACGATGGTCGAGGTGTAAGGCGTGCTCGCTTCCGGTAGACGCTTCTGCCAGTCAGCCGGCAGGGTCTTGCCGAGTTTGGCGATTTCATCGATGTCACCGGCCAGGGCCAGGGTCACCACATCGGCGCGCAGGCCGTCGATTACTGCACGGCCCTGCTTGCCCGATCCACCATGGGACTGCTGGATTTTCACGCTGTCGCCCGCATGATCCTTCTGCCAGAACTTGACGAATTCGGCGTTGTAGTCCTGATACAACTCGCGAGTCGGGTCGTACGACACGTTGAGCAGTTCGTAATCCTTGGCAACCGCGGAACCCGCAAAAAGGGCACTGGCCAGGGCGGCCAAAGCCAAATGACGAATCGACGACATGGTGAAAGCTCCTGAAATTCTGATTTTCTTATGGTGTTCTGGAATCGGGTTGCCGGTTTTTTAGCTCGGTTTGTTGCTCGGGCTCTGCAGACGGAATTTCTCTTTGCGCTCGATCTGGACCACCTGGGCGTTATGCACGGTGATTTCCACCGCACCAAAACGCAGGTCGCGCAAGGCGCTCTGGATCTCACGCAAAATGGTTGATTCGTCCTGGCCGTCAACGCTACATAGGGATGCGCTCATGGTGCTGCTCCTTCGACTAGAGATTGCCTGGCAGTGGCGGGACTGCTTACGGCGTGAGAGCAATAGTAGATAAGCGCGGATATTCTTAAAAAGACTATTTAAGAATGTTTATATAACCAGAATACTGAACATTTCCACCGTGGGAACGATCAGTGCTGGAGAATCTGTGGAACACGATCCCACTCCAGCTGCCCGGCCGGCACTGGCCGTCCAAACCAGTACCCCTGCCCCAGATTGCAGGTGTGTTCGAGCAGGAAACTCGCCTGCTCGACCTGCTCGATCCCCTCGGCATGAACCTGCATCCCCATGCTCTGGGCCAGCGCAATGATCACCCGCACAATCGCCGCGTCATCCTCATCCCACGGCAACCCGGCAACGAAACCCTGATCGATCTTGAGTTTCTGTACCGGCAATCGCTTGAGGCGCAGCAGCGACGAATACCCCGTGCCGAAGTCATCGATGGCCAGCCGTACACCTAATTCACGCAACCTGTGCATTTGCTCCAGCGCGATTTCCGGGTCATCCATCACAGCGCTCTCGGTGACTTCCAGCTCCAGACAGGCAGGATCCAGCCCGGTTTCGTGCAGCACCTTCGCCACCTGCTGAAACAGCTCACGGCGGGCAAACAATCGAGAAGAAACATTCACCGCGACAAACGACAACACCTCCCCGGCCTGCTGCCACTGGCACATCTGCTCACAAGCCTGGCGCATAACCCAGGCATCAATTTCGGCGATCAGACCAGTGCGCTCGGCAATGGGAATGAATTCTGCCGGCGACACCAACCCTCGCTGTGGATGCTCCCAGCGCACCAATGCCTCGACGCCGATCAGGCGACTGGTCTTGAGGTCGTGAACTGGCTGGTAGTAAACCCGCAACTCCTGCTGCTCCAGCGCACGGCGCAATTCGAATGCAGTCTCGACCCGCTGCTGGGCATGGGCGGTCAATTCTTCGGTATAGAGGGCGTAGCCGTTACGGCCAGCACTCTTGGCCTTGAACAGCGCCGAGTCGGAATTGCGCAACAGCTGCTCGGAGCTCAAGGCGTCGTCGGGGAATAGGCTGATGCCGACGCTGATATTGACGAACAACTGATGCCCGTCGATCTGGAACGGCTCTTTGAGGCCATCGATGATCCGCTGAGCCAGCGCCGCAGCGTGCACCATTTGCAGACAGTTTTCAGCGAGCACGGCGAACTCGTCACCGCCAAGGCGCGCCAGCGTGATTCCCGGAACGACCATCGCTTTTAAACGCTCGGCCACGCCCTTGAGCAACTGGTCCCCAATGCTATGCCCGAGACTGTCGTTGATCATTTTAAAGTGATCCAGATCGATCAACAGTAACGCGCAGCCGCGCTTGTGAATCTGCGCTGCAGCCAGTGCCTGCTCGGCGCGATCGGTAAACAACAGGCGGTTAGGCAGATCGGTCAGCGGATCGTAATGAGCCAAATGCGTCAGTTCATGCTCGGAATTCTTGATCGCGCTGATGTCGGAAAACACCGCGACGTAATGGCTAACCCGCTGCCGGTCGTCGTGAATGATGCGGATAGTTTGCCACTGCGGGTAAATCTCGCCGCTTTTGCGGCGGTTCCAGATTTCCCCACTCCACTCGCCCATGCTGTTGAGTGTCGCGAACATCGCTTGGTAGAAAGCCGGCGGGTGATGACCGGACTTGAACAAACTGGGCCGCTGACCCAGCACTTCCTCACGCTGATAGCCGGTGATTTCCATGAAGGCCCGGTTCACATGAACGATCAAGCCTTTGCAATCAGTGACCAGCACCCCTTCACGGGTGCAATCGAACACCGCGGCCGCCTGACGCAAACGCTCGCGGTCTTCGGCGCGTTCACGCAACTTGGCGCCGATCCCCAGGCAACGGAACAATCGCGCCCGAGCTAGGAAAATCAACCCGGCGCTGAACACCACCCAGGCATAACCGTTGATCAGTTGCCAGCGCATTAGCGCTGCAGAGCTATCGAAGAAACTGTTCAATAAATGGCCACTGAACTGCAGCCAAGCTACGGAAACCAGAAGGTAAAGCAGTGCTGCGCGCAAAGCATCGCGATAGGTAGCAGACATTCGGCTGTCCATGTCCCTTCAAAAAGGATGGAATTATAGTTTAAAGAAACATCCAGCCACTCTTATCTGAAAGGGCGACTGGTTTTATCTGTGAGCTTAGTGATAATGCAACGGCTGTTTTTTTCTTTATCGAGGGCCCAATAGCCTATGTGGTACGAAGGTTTTCTCGGCTTGTCGCCCTGGTCACTGGTGGCAGTCACCCTGCTGATGACCCACGTGACGATTATTGGCGTCACGGTCTATCTGCATCGTTATTCAGCCCATCGCTCCCTGGAGCTCAATGCTGGCCTGAAACATTTCTTCCGCTTCTGGCTGTGGCTGACCACGGCGCAGAACACCCGTGAGTGGACCGCTATCCACCGCAAGCACCACGCCAAATGCGAAACCGTCGATGACCCGCACAGCCCGGTCATCAAGGGTCTCTCCACCGTTCTGCGCAAAGGCGCCGAGCTGTACCGTGCCGAAGCGGAAAACCCCGAGACCCTGCGCATCTACGGCAAGAACTGCCCCGACGACTGGATCGAACGTAACCTGTACAGCCGCTTTCCGCTGCTGGGCGTGGCGATCATGGGCGTCATCGACCTGCTGCTGTTCGGCACCATTGGCATCACCATCTGGGCCATCCAGATGATGTGGATCCCGGTGTGGGCCGCCGGCGTGGTCAATGGGCTTGGCCATGCTATCGGCTACCGCAACTTCGAATGCCGCGATGCGGCGACCAATCTGGTGCCCTGGGGCATCCTGATCGGCGGCGAAGAACTGCATAACAACCATCACACCTACCCTAATTCGGCAAAACTGTCGGTGAAGAAGTGGGAATTCGATCTCGGCTGGGCCTGGATCCAGGTCTTCAGCTTCCTGCATCTGGCCAAGGTTCAGCGGGTTGCGCCAATCGCTCACCGGGTCGAAGGCAAAGGCAACCTGGACATGGACACCGCCATGGCGATCCTCAACAACCGCTTCCAGATCATGGCCCAGTACCGCAAATTGGTGATCGCACCGCTGGTCAAACAAGAGCTGGACAAGGTCGATCACTCGGTCCGTCACCAGTTCCACCGTGCCAAGCGCCTGCTCTCGCGAGAAACCAGCCTGCTGGATGACAAACACCACCTTCGCATCCAGACCATGCTCGAGCACAGTCAGGCGCTGAAGGTAATTTACGAGAAACGCCTGGCCTTGCAGCAGATCTGGGTCAAGACCAGCTCAAATGGTCACGATATGCTGGCCGCCATCAAGGATTGGGTACACGAAGCCGAAGCCAGCGGGATTCAATCCCTGCGCGACTTCGCCGATCAGCTGAAAACCTACTCCCTGCGCCCCGCCGCTGTCTGACGCCGTTGATCGGTGCGCCCCGTTCGTGGGCGCACCCTTCGGAACTTAGCTCCAAATCCCCTATCTCAAAGACACTTCGCCATCCAGGCGGGCCGCTTTCGAACCTCGAACGGCACACGCCCTTTGAGACTTTGTGTCGATGGTCAATAAAAACCTACAGGACTCATCCCTACCGCAGTGGCCCGAGGCCGCGCAAACCTTGCTGGCGCTGATGCATGCACAGGGCGAAGTGGCGCGCCTGAGCGAACGCGAGCAGCTGTTCAGCGCTCTGCTGGTGAGCGTCAACGCGGTGCTTTGGGCCTTCGACTGGGAATCCCGTCAGGTGCTCTATGTCAGCCCCGCGTATGAACGGATTTTCGGCCGCTCCGCAGGCCTGTTGCTGTCCGACTACAACCAATGGCGCGACAGCATTTACCCCGACGACCTGGACTATGCCGAACGCAGCCTGGCCGAAGTGCTGGTCCAAGGCGCCGTTGAAGACCGCGAGTACCGAATCATTGCCGCCGACGGCCAGGTCCGCTGGCTCAGTGACAAGTGCTTCATCAACCGCCAGGCCGAGCCGGGGCAACCCGTGATCATCGTCGGCATTGCCGAAGACATTACGGACAAGAAGCAGATGGAAACCGAGCTACAACGCTTGGCCACCACCGACGTGCTGACCCAGAGCAGCAACCGCCGACACTTCTTCGAATGTGCCCACCGTGAATTCGAACAGGCACGGCTCCAAGGCACGCCGCTGGCGTTCCTGCTGCTGGACATCGATGATTTCAAAGTGATCAATGATACCTACGGCCACCTGGAGGGCGACAACGTGCTGCAGCGGATCGCCGAGAGCGGTCGCGCGGCGTTGCGTCGCGGTGATGTGTTCGGGCGAATTGGCGGTGAGGAATTCGCAGCGGTGTTTCCCGGCTGCGCGCCGAACATGGCCTTGCAGGTGGCCGAGCGCCTGCAACGGGAGATTCAGCGATTAAGCTTCACCCATGACGAACAGACGTTCGGCATCACCGTCAGCCAGGGCCTGACCAGCCTCACCATTGCGGACGAAAGCGTCGACAGCCTGTTTGCCCGCGCGGATGCGGCGATGTACGAAGCCAAACGCCAGGGCAAGAACCGCATCATCTCCGGTTGAGTTATTTGGATCGTTCCCACTCTGCATGGGAACAATCTATTCACTTTTTGCGCAAACGCATCAATTCCGGCAATCCGATCTTGAGCAACCGCGCCGTCCGGCTCTTCGCCAGCTCCTCAATGCCTTCATGCTCGGTCAGACGCGCCAATTGGGCGGCCATGTTCATCACCAGCGCCTCGCGGGAGTAAACCCCACCACCGAACTGGTAGACCGCCGCAATCAGCTCTCGCAGCTCCAGCGGCAGGCGCCAGCGGGCACGCAGCGCCGAACCATAGGCCGCACCGAATTCGGCCAGCGCTTCGCCGACCTCCTCCCATTCATCCAGCTCACCACCGGCCTGCTTCCATTCCTGCAAACACCGCAACAGCGCAAGGTCGCCGAGGCGATGCAGCATACCGGCGCAATAACAGCGCTCCTGATCCAGATCGAGCAAGCGCGCCAAGGTCCGGCCATATTCGGCGGTGCGCAGCGATAACTCCCAATAGCGCTCGGCATAGTCGGCCAGAAACGGATCGCTGAGGCGGGCACTGCGCTTGAGGGCCAGTCCCAGAATCAGGTTCATGCTTTGCCCGGTGCCGAGGCGGTGCAATGCCTGGGACAGGGTTTGTACGGCGGTGCCATGGTGCTGGGCCGCGCTGTTGGCGGCGGCGATCAGCACGGCGGTGATCTGCGGATCAGTACGAATCTCGTCATGCAGCAATGTCAGATCGAGGCCGTTGGGATTGAGACTGCGTTTGACCGCCAACTGTACGTCGGTCATCAGTGGCGCACCGTCGGCCAGCTCACGTCGACGTTCCAGGTAAACCGACAAGGTCATGCCTGGCGCCAGCGAAGGCGCTTCGCAAGACACCTCTTCACCGGCGTTCAGCAGCAAATCCTGCAGACGGTGAGTCAGATTTTCCATGTTCAGGGGTTTGGTCAGATACGCCGCAGGCGTAAGGGGCAAGACTTCCCGCACGCTGGCGCTGTCGTTGCGACTGCTCATCAAAATGAACGGCAGCGGTGGGTTGCGTTTACGCTGACGGATACTGCGCAAGACATTCAAACCATCGACGCCGGGCAACTCCCAGTCGACGATCACCAGGTCGTAAGGGTTCTCCGCCAACAGGTGCAGCGCTTCCTGACCATCAGCACACAGATCCAGCCGTGCGTCGCAGCGCACATTCAACAAAACCTGCTTGAGCAGGTCGCGGGACCAAGGGTCGGCCTCGGCAATCAGCACACGCGGGGCAGCGGGTAACACCACAGCAATCATTTACACACTCCAAAGGTAGTGCTTGCACCTTAGTCAATGCCGGCCATTCGATACAGCGCATTTGCCATCGATGTATTCCGGGGACACAAAAAAACCCGCCGAAGCGGGTTTTTTTGTCGATCAGTTCACACATCGATCAGTGCAACTTAAATCAAAGCTCCGAGAAGCACTCTTCGATGATCGCCAAGCCCTTGTCCAGCTGCTCGTCCGGCGAAGTCAGCGGCACCAGGACACGCAGAACGTTGCCGTAAGTGCCACAGGACAGCAGGATCAGACCCTTGTCGCGAGCCTTGGCCACCACCGCGGCCACAGCAGGAGCATTCGGCTTGTGGCTGTCGCCGTCGACGAACAGCTCGACCGCGATCATCGCGCCCAGGGCACGGACTTCGCCGATGACCGGGTATTTGGCCTGGATGGCTTTCAGGCCAGTGACCAGACGCTCGCCAACAGCCTTGCAGCGGTCCAACAGGCGCTCTTCTTCGAACACTTCCATCACGGCCAGCGCCGCGGCGCAAGCGATCGGGCTACCGGCGTAGGTGCCGCCCAGGCCGCCTGGAGCAATGGCGTCCATGTATTCGGCCTTGCCGCACACACCGGCCAACGGGAAGCCGCCAGCGATGGATTTGGCGAAGGTGGTCAGGTCGGCAGCAACGCCCATCTGTTCCATGGCGAAGAAGGTGCCGGTACGGCCAGCGCCAGTCTGCACTTCGTCAGCGATCAACAGGATGCCGTGCTGGTCGCACAGAGCGCGCAGACGCTTCATGAACTCTTTCGGCGCGACGTAGAAACCGCCTTCGCCCTGAACCGGTTCGATGATGATTGCAGCGATGTCACGCGGCTCGGCGTCGTTCTTGAAGATGCGTTCGATGCTGGCGATCGAATCGTCGATGCTCACACCGTGCAGTTCGTTCGGGTACAGCGCACGGAAGATGCCGCCTGGCATCAGGCCCATGCCGGCCGAGTAAGGCACGACTTTACCGGTCAGACCCAGGGTCATCATGGTGCGACCATGGTAAGCGCCGGTGAAGGCGATCACGCCAGCACGGCCAGTGGCGGCACGGGCGATTTTCACGGCGTTTTCGACGGCTTCGGAACCGGTGGTCACCAGCAGGGTTTTCTTGGCGAAATCACCTGGCACCTTGGCGTTGATTTTTTCGCACAGCTCTACATACGGCTCGTAAGCCAGCACCTGGAAGCAGGTGTGAGTCAGCTTGTTCAGCTGCGCAGTCACGGCGGCGATAATTTTCGGGTGCAGGTGACCGGTGTTCAGCACGGCGATACCGCCGGCGAAGTCGATGAACTCGCGACCTTCAACATCGGTCACGGTGGCGTTCTTCGCGGACTCGGCGAAGATCGGGTGAATCTGGCCAACACCGCGTGGTACAGCGGCTTCGCGGCGTTTCATCAGGGATGCGTTAGTCTTGCTCATAAAGTCCTCATTCACCGCTCATCGGGCGGCGTGGTTCAAGGAAAATGCGGCGGGGAGACAACTACGGCAGCATGCGATGATCGACTGCCACAGCGTTCCCGGCCACAGAGAAAATTCCGTTTGAAGCGCAGAAAGGGTCAGCGCTCTCGTGCCCTTTCCGCTTGAAGCAATGCCTTGCCGGACTTAGATGCCCAGGCAGAGGTATTTGATTTCCAGGTAATCTTCGATGCCGTACTTGGAGCCTTCACGGCCCAGGCCCGACGCCTTGATGCCGCCGAACGGCGCGACTTCGTTGGAGATCAACCCGGTGTTGACGCCGACCATGCCGTATTCCAGGGCTTCAGCCACACGGAACACACGACCCAGGTCGCGAGCATAGAAGTACGAAGCCAGACCGAACTCGGTGTCGTTGGACATCGCGATCACTTCGGCTTCGTCTTTGAAGCGGAACAGCGGAGCCAATGGACCGAAGGTTTCTTCTTTGGCCACGGCAGCGTTCTTCGGCACGTTGGTCAGAATGGTCGGTTCGAAGAAGTTGCCTTCCATGACCTTGCCACCCGCCAGAACGGTTGCGCCTTTGCTGATCGCATCAGCAATGTGCTCTTGAACCTTGGCCACGGCTTTTTCGTCGATCAGCGGGCCAGTGGTGGTGCCTTCTTCCAGACCGTTGCCGATCTTGAGTTTGGCCACAGCCACTTTCAGCTTCTCGGCGAACGCGTCGTAGACCGAATCCTGAATGTACAGACGGTTGGCGCAAACGCAGGTCTGGCCGTTGTTACGGTACTTGGAAATGATCGCGCCTTCGACGGCCTTATCCAGGTCCGCGTCGTCGAACACAATGAACGGCGCGTTGCCGCCCAGTTCCAAGGAGACTTTCTTGATGTCCTTGGCGCATTCGGCCATCAGCTGACGACCGATCTCGGTCGAGCCAGTGAAGGACAGCTTGCGCACGATTGGGTTGCTGGTCAGCTCGCTGCCAATGTCGCCGGCGCTGCCGGACACAACACTGAACACGCCGTTCGGAATGCCGGCACGCTGGGCCAGTTCAGCCAACGCGAATGCGGAAAACGGGGTTTGCGAAGCAGGCTTGAGCACCATGGTGCAACCGGCGGCCAGAGCCGGGCCGGCTTTACGGGTGATCATCGCGGCCGGGAAGTTCCACGGGGTGATTGCAGCGGTCACGCCGATTGGCTGCTTGATCACGATCAGACGCTTGTCTGGCTGGTGGCCCGGAATCACATCACCGTAGACGCGTTTGGCTTCTTCGGCGAACCACTCGATAAAGGAAGCGGCGTAAACGATTTCGCCCTTGGCTTCGGCCAACGGCTTTCCCTGTTCCAGGGTCATCAGGCGAGCAAGGTCATCCTGGTTCTCGATGATCAGTTCGAACCAGCGACGCAGCTTGTTCGCACGGTCCTTGGCGGTCAGTGCACGCCAGGCCGGCAGCGCTTTGTCAGCGGCTTCAATCGCACGGCGGGTTTCGGCAGCGCCCATTTTCGGCACGGTGCCGAGAATTTCGCCCGTTGCCGGGTTGTTGACCTTGATCGTCTGACCATTGTCCGCATCAACCCAAGCGCCATCGATAAAGGCTTGCTGGCGGAACAACTGGGGGTCTTTAAGCTGCATGTCGGCTTTCCTTAACAGCACCGCGCACGCGCGGAGCGAATTATGATTGTTGAAAGGCGCCTTATAGGCTGCCGTCAGGGAAATCATTCACCGGGCTGAAGCACATAAATAGCGCACTGATTGAAACTCGTGCGGTTCAGCACCCAGACAAGAGCGTTTGAAATCTCAAACGAATCCTAGGATCAAAGGGGGTAAAGGACAATAGCCTGTTCGAAAAAAAGAACGAAAACGCCGCATTAGCTTAATTTTTCTGATCAACGTAGCAAACACAGGGTACGCTTCGGAAAACCGCAGGCGATTCAGCAGCATGGACGCCCGCAGTGCATATGAGTATCATGGCGCCCGCATTGCACCAGTAGCTCAGCTGGATAGAGTACTGCCCTCCGAAGGCAGTGGTCGTGGGTTCGAATCCCGCCTGGTGCACCATACGTAGAAACGAGAAAGCCTCAGACCGCAGGGTCTGGGGCTTTTTTGTGGGTGACGTTAAAGCCTCAGGACGGGCGCTGGGTGCAGTTGTTCGGTTTAACCGAACAACTGAGCCTGAAAAAAACCGCCGATGCGGTTGTTTATTCAGTCGTCCAATCAAACTCGTCGTATTCATCATCCTCTTCGTCCTCAACCTCTTCATCAAGAACGTCTTCCTCAAGCGCTTCTGCCTGCTTCGCCAGCAGAAACTCCTTACGACTCTCAGTAACAGCCCGTCGTAATTCCTGACCCTTCACCGGGCAGTTGAGCATTTGGGCGATGCGGTCGATTTTTTTCGCCATGGCTTCCTCCAACGCATCGGCTATGGGCCGATAGTGCGCGCTTTCAGGCGTCGATGCCAAATTGGCGACCGCTGTGTCCTTCATTTTTTCTGCAACGCCTTGAGTCGGGCCGTGAGGTTTTCGTCAGGGAAACGCTTGTGCAATGTCTTCAACAGCGCATCGGCGGCTTGCGTCTGACCGGCCTTTTGCAGGCGCATCACTTCACGCAATTGCTCATCCAGGGTTTTCGCTGGAGCTGCTGCACGCTTGCTGACCTTGGCTTCATCGGCCATTTCGGCATTGATCGATTCGCTCTGCGCGGGGGCGGACATCGCGCCGGAAGGCGCAGCCAGCGAGCGAGCAACCGAAGGGGGTGCTTCTGCAGCTTCTTTTTTGGCGACCGGTGCGGACGCTTTGGGTGCAGGAGCGAAGTCATAACTCGGCACTTGGTCCGGTGTGCGTTGCACCAGTGCAAGCATCAGGGCCACGCCGACGAGGCTGGCAAATGCGACCTGCCAACGGGGTTTCTGACAAGCCTGAACCCAGCGTCTCCACAGACCTGGTTTCTGTGCCGGAATTTCGCGTTGCGCTGTGGCCAGGATGAAAGCGTCGAGATGGGACGGTGGTTCGCCACTCGCATGCTCGCGAAAATGCTGCAACACGTGGTCTTCTGGTGTAGGACGGGCGTCAGTCATGTCAGTACCTCCTCGGCCAGCAGCCGACGCAGTTTTTGCTGGGCGTAGCGCAAGCGGCTTTTGACGGTTTCCAGCGGTGTTTCGGTGAGGGTGGCGATCTGCGGCAGGTCGAGATCACCATGGGCGCGCAGCAGGAACACTTCGCGCTGGTCAGCGGGCAGGTTTTGCAGGGCCGCTTCGAGGCGTTGGCTGTCGCGGCTCAGGCTCAGCAGTTGTTCGGGATCAGCAGCGTCATCGCTCAGCGCGTGGATCTGTTCGTCATAGCTGTCGTGCAAGGGGTTGTGGATGCCGTGTTTGCGCCAGTGATCGATCAGTCGATTGCGGGCAATCTGGTAAAGCCAGGTACGAAAATTCGCCCGACCTTGTGGCTGACTGGTACTGCGGATCAGGCTCAACCAGGTTTCCTGGTAAACCTCTTCGGCCAGTTCGGACTTGCCGCTCAGGCCGAGCAGGAATCGGTAGAGCCCTTGGCGGTGACGGGCGTACAAAATCTCGAACGCCGGCCCGTCGCCTGCGCGATAACGGGCCAGCAGCGATTCGTCGCTCGATTCAGGAGCAGACATTTCAGTTGTAGCCTCCTTTAAGCAGCTCACTGTTCGATGCGGTCGTGGTTCGCAGACTTTGCGCCAACTCCACCAATTGCACGAACTCGGCGCGCAGACCAAATCGATCCTCGCCCCGCGCACCACGCGCCAAAGCCTCGGTGTCCTTCAGGCTGAAATCGCCGGTATAACGTCCGTCCTTGAGCTGCTGGGAAAAGGCTGCCACGGCCGCTGCAAATCGCAGGTCTTCACTGGCTGGCGCAGCACTGTCAGTGATCGGCCGCTCGATCAAGCGACTGTTCCCACCTTCGGGCAACTGATATCGCACGCGCAGTATGGCCATTTCCCCAGATTTCCCGGAAACAACTGCCCCGGGGTTGCCATAGCGCAAGGGCTCCAACCAGCCCTTCTCACCCTTCGGCACAATTTCGTACAACGCAGTCACCGTATGCCCTGCGCCGATTTCACCGGCATCGATTTTGTCGTTACTGAAATCCTCACGCTTCAACGCACGATTTTCATACCCCAACAGCCGATATTCACTGACCTGTGCCGGGTTGAACTCCACTTGCAGCTTCACGTTTTTCGCCACGACAGCGAGGGTCGAACCGAGCTGATCCACCAGCACCTTGCGCGCCTCACGCAGGTTGTCGATGTAGGCATAGTTGCCGTCGCCGGCGTCGGCCAACTGTTCCATCAGGTGTTCATTGTAGTTATCCACACCAAAACCCAATGTGGTCAGGGAAACTCCGGTCTTGCGCTTATCCACAGCCATTTGCTTGAGGCTGTCGAAGTCGCTGATGCCGACGTTGAAGTCACCGTCGGTGGCCAGGAGGATGCGGTTGATGCCCTTGGGGATAAACGCCTGCTGCGCCATCTGATAGGCCAGTTCGATGCCTGACGCCCCAGCGGTGGAGCCGCCGGCGGCCAATTGATCGATGGCTGTACGAATCTTCGCTTTGTCGCGTCCGGAGGTTGGCTCCAGCACTACACGCGATTCGCCGGCATAGACGACCAACGAAACCCTGTCCTGCTGGCGCAATTGATCAACCAGCAATTTGAGGGTGCTTTTGACCAGCGGCAAACCCTCGCTTCGGTCCATCGAGCCGGAGACGTCCACCAGAAACACCAGGTTCGCCGGGGCCAACTCCGCTACCGCGCGGTCCGAGGCCTTGATGCCGATGCGCAGCAATCGGGTATGCGGGTTCCACGGCGACGGCGCCAGCTCTGTGGTCACGCCGAACGGCGAGCCATCGGTGGGCAATGCGTAATCGTAGGGGAAGTAATTGACCATCTCCTCCAGGCGGACCGCACCTTCCGGTGGCAGGCGTCCCTGATTGAGCAAGCGGCGGACGTTGGCGTAGGCGCCGGTATCGACGTCGGCGCTGAAGGTTGAGACCGGTGCTTGGGCCACGCGGTGGATCGGATTATCCGCCAGCGCCTGATACTGCTCCCGCTGCTCATCCCGATAGCCCTGCGCAGATGCCTCGCCCGCGGGCATCGGCGCATGACTCGCCGTCGGCGCCGGACGCACGCTGCGCTTGGCCATCGAGGTGTCCGCCATGACGGCCTCGCTGCGCACCAACGCCTCGGTATTCAGCACAGTTTGAGCCGGTGGCGACACAGAAGCGGAATCAGGCTTGGATGAAACGCCGCAACCGGCAATGGCCAGCAGCAACCCGGCAGCGAAACCCTGGGCGGCCGGGCGGAGGAAATGCAGAGGGAGGGACATGGGGGCTGACCTCAGGAGGAAATTGATCCATTCATCCTCTGAGACGGACAGCCCGGTAAATTCGGGTTAAACCTGCTGAAAAAAACGTCAGCGGTGATAACGCCGCACCACACTGCTGTTTTTCAACACATGGCCTTTGATTTTTTCCAGCAGTTGCGCGCGCGTCAGGCCGGCAGCTAAAGCTTCCGGGGCCAGGTCCAGGGCGTAAAGCTGGATGATGTAGTGGTGCGCACTGTCGCCGACCGGCGGACAAGGACCGACATAACCTGTGGTGCCTTTGCTGTTGGTGCCACCGACGCCTTCAAGGGCGGATTTTGCGCCGACGCCGGCGGCAATCTGATGAGTCGCGGCTTTGATGCCGTAATGCACCCAGTGATCGACGCCTTGGCCTTTTTGGCCGTCAGGATCGTGCATGACGATGGCATAGCTCAACGTACCCGCCGGCCCGGCGTTCCAGTTCAAGGCCGGTGACTGATTGTGCCCACCGCAATTGGGCGCATCGCTGGCAGCCGCCGAGGTGAACAATCGATCGTCGGTGACACCTGGGATGTTCAAGGTGAAACGCTCCTGGGCCTGCGCCGGAAATTGCACGCAAAGGGCGACGGCAACGGCCGCCAGCCAAGGGGTCAGAGAGGTCAATCGGGTCATACCGGAGCACCTTGTGCGGGTGGGGCCGTCGTCGGCGTGCAAACTATAGCCGGACCGTTCGTTCGGTGGCAGTGGGAATTGGCTGAACCTCTGGATAAGCGCCAAACTCTTAAATGAAACGCTTGCCTGGAGAGTGATGATGGCACTGCACCGCGTTGCCTGTTTCGCCGACGTTCCCGAAGACCGCGGCCTGGAAGTGCGGATCGCGGACACCACAATCCTCCTGCTGCGGGCCGGCGATCAATTGCGCGCCTATCAGGGCGAATGCCCTCATGCCGGTGCGCCGCTGGCCGAAGGTGCGCTGTGTCATGGGCGCCTGATCTGCCCGTGGCACAAGGGGACGTTTCGGATCGAGGACGGCGCGCTGTGCGAACCGCCGGCCTTGGACAGCCTCAAGCGTTATCCCCTAGAGGTGCGCGAAGATGAGGTCTGGGTCGACGATCAGCCGATGTCCGACGCTCACACCCCGCCCGCCGACGATGAGCGGACGTTTGTGATCATAGGCGCCGGCGCCGCAGGCACGGCGGGTGCGGCGGCGTTGCGGGAGAGAGGCTTCGGTGGCCGGGTGCTGTTGATCGACCGTGAAACCGACGCCGGTTACGACCGTACGGTATTGAGCAAATTCGTGATTGCCGGGGAGATGCCGCCGGAAGAAATCCCGCCGCTGCGTGATGAACACTTTTACCGCGAACAGCGCATTGAGCGAATAAACGGTGAAGTGGCGAGCCTGGACGCCGCGAACAAAACGTTGCAGTTGCTCGACGGTCAATCGCTGAGCTACGACGCCGCGCTGCTCGCCACCGGAGGCACACCCAATCCTCTTACGCTGCCTGGCGCCGACCTGCCGCAAGTGTTCGTGCTGCGTTCGAAGGATCAGGCGCAGCGAATTCTGGAGTCGGCAAAACCAGGCCAACGAGCGGTGATCATCGGCGACAGTTTTATCGCCATGGAATCCGCATCCTCCCTGCGTCAATACGGCTTGGACGTTACCGTTCTGGCGCGTCACGCCGTGCCTTTCGTCAAACAGTTTGGCGACGCGGTCGGCAAGGCAATTCGTGCTCTTCACGAGGCCAACGGCGTGGTGTTTCATACGGCTGGCGAAGCAACGCACATCGAAGGAACCGCCAGGGTCGAAGCGGTGCGCCTGGACAACGGCCAACGTTTACCGGCGGATTTGGTGCTGGTCGGCATTGGCGTCAGCCCGGCAACCGGCGCATTCACCGGCCTGCCCATGGAAAAGGACCAGTCGCTGAAAGTCGACGGCGGGATGCGCGTGACCGATGGGCTTTGGGCTGCCGGCGATATCGCGACCTTTCCGCTCAACGGCCAGCCTCAACGGATCGAACACTGGCGCCTGGCACAGCAACAGGCGCGGATCGCGGCGATGAACATGCTTGGCGGCGACGAGCATTACCTCGGCGTGCCGTATTTCTGGACCTGGCACTTCGGTAAAAACTACGACTACCTTGGACACGCCGAAACCTGGGACGAGCTCGAGTTCAAAGGCGATCCCGACCATCCACCCTTTATCGGGCTGTTCGGCAAGGACGGAGTGGTGGTCGCCGCGGTGGCTTGCGATGAAGAACGTGCGGTAGCGATGCTCGCCGAACGGATGAAGCAGCCGCTGCCGGTGGACGAAGCGTGGCGACTGATTCGGGATGTTGGCTAGACGCAATGATTCACAACAAGGCTGGAATGCTGACGATGTATTACCGGCATATGCGGGCAACAAACCTACCCTTTCGCGTTCCTTGCGGATAAATAGAGCGCGTTGCCTTGTCCAGGTGCCCACCCTGACGCACAAAACTGACCGCTTCGTTATTGCGACGACTGCGCATCCAGGTGATCCACTGCAACAGTTCACGGTGCCCCAACTTTTCAATCAACAACAAAAACTGCTCACGCCAGCGCGTGCTGCCGCCCATGCCCAGCCCTGAGCGTCGTTTAAGGTCCGGGATACTTTGGCCGTCCATCACCCCTTTCACGAAATTGCGCCAAGGACGGAGTGGCATGTCGCGGCTGAGTGGGCTGTTTTGATCAGATTCCCGCAGCCTCGAATACTCGCCTTCAAGCTAACTCTCGCTAGGCGTGAGCGACTAGTTCAGCCTCGCGTTTGGCTATGGCTTCTTCCAGTTCCGGGGAGCGTTTGGCCCACTGTTCGGGAGGTAGTGGCTTTGACCATTCGATTATGTCGGGATAGGGCAGGTCTGGCGGCGGATTCAGTTTCCACCGCTCAAGGACGTCGATTAGCAACGTATTGAAAATGAAGATCCCGCAGAAACCTTCCCACAAGATGGTTAAAGGCCAACCTCTCAATTTTGCAGCTTTTACAAGATCGTCCAGATAGGTCGCCCATATCCCTTTAGACCTGTCGAAACGTGCCGTCTGATCCTCAACAGCCTCCGGACCAATCTCCATGTAGCTGCGCATGCACTCCCACAGCGCCATCGCCGTGGTGCCGCCCCCACAGTTGAAGCCTAGGGAGAAATGCTTGTCGTCTTCTTTGGCCTGCGGGTCCGGGTTTTCGAAACCGATGATTAATAAGCCCATCGTGGCTTTACCGGCCTGACTGACCGACGAGTGCTGTGTGGCCGCTGCCGTGACGGTCTCCCATGGCACGATCCAGTACTCGCCATCGTCGCGGGGTACGCAGACTTCTCGGCGCTGGCGATTGAAGCGCACGGGTAAGGGCACTTCGCGGAATAGGCCATAGACCACAAGCAAAATAGGGATGCCCACGATGATTAGCCCTCCGCCCCATATAAGAGGATCGGGAGTGATGTAGTTCAAAAGCGCAAACAGCAATACCATCGGCCACAGAACCATCACCGCCGAACCGATGCTGTAGCTACCAATATCGAGAAACACCTCGTTCTTGCGCCAGATGGTGTTGAGCACATCTGAGGGTTTTCTACCCGTAGGGATGGGTAATGGCGCCAGGTAGTCATTGCGCGAAAAAGTCCGTTTTTTCGTGGTGCCTGCCGGTGGGGTGCTCATCGTTTGTCCTTGGGTTGCAGGTAAATAGCGCCGGGGTGGTCCTCGCCGAGCGGGTAATTGGGCACACGATCCAGTTGGGGTGTCGGGTCGGCCCGCAGTTCTATCACACCAGTTGAGTCATTCAGGGTAAAGGCGAGCCCTCGCTCACCGCCGATAAAAGTGCGGGCGCCGAGTATCGCGGTCAATGGCGTTCGATATCGCAAACGCAGGGAAACAGTGCTGGGTTTTGTCCTCAATACATTTATCAGCTCTTTGAAGGGGCCGCTCAACCGTAAGCCCTGACCTTCCTTGAACGGTATCCACTGACAAACGCTGCTGGACAGCCAATGAGGTGTCATATCTCGCCAAGGACGAGGTGGCTTGAAGTTACTGGTCGGGCTGTTTTTGATCAGATGGCGGTAGCCCTGAGTGTCCTCCGGGTCACCGACCATGCTCAGTTCCAGGTAGACACTGCCGGGCTCGGCACCTGGCAAGTCGATGGTCAGGGCATTGATGGAACTGACGAAAGCAAGGCCGGAAGGGCCATGATCAGTGGTCGACTCCGAGCTGCTTTGCATGCTGACCCGAGGCGTATAAAGAATGAGGTATAGCCGGTCGAGCTCGTCCTGTTGGACTTTGGGGGCGATAGGCTCCAAGTCGATCGCCCGCGCTTTTGACCAGCAGCAGAAGTTCAGGAAGTTTTGCAGCGGCGTCCGCTCAAAGAACCAGGCAGTCAGGTACAGCACGCCCAACACGGCAATGATCCAGTTCAACGGTCCCATGTACAGCGTGTAACGCAAGATGGCGACTTCGACCTCGACTAATCCCGCCAAGGCTCTGCCGGTTTGGGCCATCCCCAACAGTGCCTGAGCACCAAAAGCACCGACCTGCCCAGCGACCACGTTCTGACGCATCTCCAGCCACGGATCGACATGAGTATGGGCTCGCTCTAGCTGAGTTTGCAGAGATCTGTATTCGTTCACTGCGGCGGCAAATGACAATCCACCAATCACCCCACCAAACAGCGTAAGTGTTGGCGCGGCAGATGAGCGAATAAAGAACCGATCCTTCCCCAACCCCTTCCGCACCTGATTATCAACCACTGCCACCAAAGCCGCCGCCGCATACAACGTCGCCGACACCGTGTCATTCACCCGCCGACTGTCCATCCCCTCCACCACCCCGGCCTTGCTCAAATGGTTATGCGCATTCAGCACGTTCAACAACAACGCCGCCAACGGCACCACCCCACCGCTGTTGATCACCAGACTGGATTTAACAATCCGCTCCACACGCCCTGCACCGATGGCCTTCCCGGTCGCCTTCGCCCAGTCGCCCAGCGCTTCACCCTGTTGCCCCAACAACTTCCACACCTGCCGGCCGGCCTCGGTCACGAACTGCAAACGCGTGTCGCTGCCCAGCCGCGCGGCGATGAAGACGCCCATCCAGGAGCGGCTGAAGGCGCCGTCCCCCTTGAGCAACAACAGCGAAGCCGCCAGACGGTTGACCAATACACTCCATTGGTTGCTGACGTCCCGCGCCATGGCCGCGATGTCTTCCAGAACCGCTGCGCTCAACGGCGCCAATACCTGATAGGTGGCGCTAATGTTGTCGGAGGCCAGTGCCGCCATCAACTCGCCCAGGCGAGAGGTGTTGTTAATGGCCGCATCGATTGAGGGCGTCCAGGCGTTGAACAGTTGGTTCAGGGCACCGCCGTCGGCGGCTCGCACGTAGTCCGCATATTGCTCGGCGCCCTGGGCGCGCAGGCATTGGGCGGTCAGGCAGCCGGTGGCCAGTTCGGTCAGCCAGTGCCGCGTCGTCAGGTCGTCGTAATCGACAAACCAGGTGCCGCTGAGCGAGCGGTTGAGGTACACGCCCCGGTCGGCAAACAACGCGGTGTGACGCTGTTCGATCTGTTGGTAGTGCGCCGCTGCGGTCTGCGCGAACCAGGTATTCATCGCCTCGAGGTCGATGTATTCGCCGACCTTGGCGCTGAAGAAATGGTTGTTGAGGTTGGCGTGTTTTTCGGCGCGGTATTCGCGGACGATGAATTCTACTTCGGTGTACAAGTCCGCCGGAATAAAGGCTCGCACTGGTGCGACGATGGCTGCGATACGCGCATCCCGGCCGCTGGCTTCGGCCTGAGTGGGCTGGCCACCGTATTGACGAACCCGGGTTTCAGCCTTGAGTTCTTCATCCAGCCGATGCTGGGTGTCGAGCATGACTTGGCCCTGTTCGGGCGTGAGGGTGATTTCGCGAGCCTTGTAGCGGTAGCTGATGGACCCGGCCAGTTCGGCCCCGTCTTCGCTGATCAGGCTGCGCACAAACCCGCCGATGCTCAGCCGAACATTATTCTCGCCCAACCATTTTTCGTGACCAGCCTCAACCCATTCCTGCTCGTGATTGATGTCACGCAGCACGCCCAGGTCGTCATCCAGGCATGCGAACACGGGAAATAATTCCTTGGCCTGTGACTTGGCGCTGTCCAACCAATCCTGAGTGCCCTGGCCATCCCATGGTTCGGCGCTCCACTCGCCTGGCAGCTGGTTGCGGGCGCCGGGATATTGGGCGATGGCTTTGTCGCGCTCACGCACGCGGTGCATGGCGTCGGTGTAGGCCTTGATGTTGGCCGGCGTCGGGTCTTTCATCACGGTTTCGCCCAGCGCGCCGGTATCCTCAGCGCCCCATTGTGGGTCAGCCTTCATGAACTGGGCGAAGGTGCCGGGGATGAGTTCAGCCATGACCTCAACGGCTTTTTCCAACGGTGGGCAATGCTCGGCTTGCAGTTCATTGGCCACGGTGCGCAACGCCACATGACGCATGTGTTCACGCCGCTTGGCGCTGCTGTCGCTCAGCGATTGGCAGTGCTCGGGGTTCAATGGGAACTCGCTGTAGAGCATCCACGCGTCGTGGATTTTTTCCAGGGCCAGCCCCGTCAGGGTGGCGTCAAGTACCAGGGTCGCATCGGCGTCGAGCGTTTGCTCTTTGAGCAGACCATTCGGCGAGACGGCATACCGTTTAAGGGGGCCTTTGTCCTGCCACAGATAAACAAATCCGGCCCGCAAGCGACGCGCCGCCATGGGACGGCTTTGAGTGGTCACGCCTGGGACGCAGCAAGGATTGGCGGCCTTTTCTTCAGCCAAGGCATAACGCACGGGCACGACGAAAATCTCGGCCTGGCTGGCCGGGCACGGCGTAAGCGTACTGTTGATATCGACGTGAGGCTGAGCCTTGGCGGCGCGTTCGGCCTGAGCGGCTCGGTCGACCATCGCCAGTTTTTCTGCGCTCATGGGCAGGACTCCTTGCCGGTGAGCTGCTGACGCGTCAGTTCGGCATTCAGGTTATCCAGCCGTTGCTCGGGCGATACACCGGGCTCGGCCAACATCCTTCGGTAAGCGGCGTGATCAGGTGCATCGGGAAAGTCAGTGCCCAGCGCAGCGTGGAAGCGAGCCCAGAGCAGGACTTCATCGATGGCGCTGTAACCGTGACGTTCGGCACTGTGCTGACAGTGAGATGCCCACTGTTGCAGTGCAAAGGCGTCCAGTCCTTGCAGGCATTCAGGAAAGTACTGCTGGCAATGTTCGATCAATTGTTGAGCGAAACGCTGCCGTTGGGCCGTGCCCAAGTGATCCAGTTGTTCCGCAGGCAAGAACAACCAAGGCTCTTGCGCATACTGGGCAGCGGGTTGATCCGGGTTTTCTTGATGGATATCCAATTCCGGGAGCCGGATCAGTCGTATAGGACCCATCAGGCGATCACGCTCGCAGGCGGCCAACTGCGCTAGCCACAATGCCGAGATACGCGGGTCGTGGTAACGGAACAAGACCGTGACATCCCCCGCGACACGGACGTGAATCAGGCTCCGTAAATGCTCAAGCACAACAGCTTCTTGCGCCTCTGACTCCAACCAGATGCCACACGTCGCGCTCCAGTCCCGAAAAAAGGTCTGGGCTAGCGGACTATTAGGGGAAACAGGCAGCAGTACCGGCCCGACTTCCTCCAATGGGCTATAGGCAGTTGTCTGATAGAGCGATTGAAACGTTGTGCTCCCCAGCTCAAACAGACGCTCGGGCAGACGTTCAATCTGGGCGCGATCCAGCAGCAGATAAGCCTGACTCATTCCGATATCTCCGCCAGTTTTTGACACACGGCACAGATCGCTGAGGCCTGTTGTGCGGCCTGAGTCAACGCCAGTTTTTGCGCGGCCAGGGATGGCGCAATCAGGGCCTGCGCAGCCACTGGAACCAATGAAACCGCGGATTGAACAGGCACACCGGCTACCGGAGCCCCACCCTCGACAATGGCCACGCTGCTGAAAATCCCGCCCGAGTTGATCACGATGTGGTGACCGCCAGCCTTAAGCGTCAGGCTCATCCCCGCATCAATCACCACGTTGGCAGCGGTGACGTGGGCCTGTGAACCGGCCTGAATCACCAACGTGCCGCCGGCCGTGGTGCTGCTGTTGCCGCTGATGGTGAGCAGGTCGTCGGTGCCGACCACCGTGTTGCGCACGCCTTGGGTGGTGTGCAACTCGTCGCCCTTGATCAGGCTGGCGCTGTGGTTGCCCACCTGTTCGAAACGGTCGTTGCTGATCAGGCTGTGGCTGTCGCGAGTGATCTGTTCACGGCGGTCGTTGCCGATCTTGGTGTCGCTGTCGTTGAGGATCAGTTGCTCGATATCGCGCTGCGCCCGTAGATAGATTTGCTCCTGCCCGGCGCGGTCTTCAATCGACAGTTCGTTGTAACCACCGGTGTGCGGGGAGCTGTGGCTGCGCAGTACGGTTTTAGTTTTGTGCTCGGGCAAGGCGTACGGCACGGACGTGACGGTGTTGGCCACACACCCGGTGATCAACGGTTGGTCGGGGTCGCCTTCCAGATAAGTCACCACCACTTCCATGCCGATGCGCGGGATGGTCACCGCCCCAAAGCTTTCACCCGCCCAGCTGGATGACACCCGCAGCCAGCAACTGCTTTTTTCACTGTTGAGTTCGGCCCGATCCCAAGGCAGCTCGACACGGACACGGCCATATTCATCGCAATAAACCTCTTCGCCGACCGGCCCGGTAACACGGGCGGTCTGGCTGACCAGCACGGTTTTGCGTGAACGCATCGGCGGACGGTAGAGCACGTCCCATGGAATGGCGCGAAAGCTGTTGCGATAGCCTTGGGTAAAGCCGTCTTCGGGTTTGACGTCGCTGGTGATGGCCTCTTCCAGTGACTGCGGTTGTTTTCCAGCGTGCGTCACGCTGAGCAACAACCACAAATCGTTGCAGGTTTTGCGCGGGTGTTCGGTCAGGTCGAAGTAGTGACCGCAGCGCAGCGTCGGCTGGTCACTTTTGCCCTCGGTCAACTGGTAATCGGCACGGTGCCGCTCCAAGGCCTGACGAGCGAGCTGTTTACCGCGTTTTTCGTTCTCGATTAATGCGGGGTAACGATAGTCTTCCAGCTCTGGGCTGAACTCGGCAGTAAAGCGACTTTCCAGCAGCAGATTCGGTCGTTTCAGGTCATAGTCCCGGCGCGTGACCGTGCTGGTCCGGGTGCTGAAACGCATGGAAAACTGGCTGACGACCGGGTGCTCGGCCACCATGCCGGAGTCTTGTAGATAAGGGGTTTCGCCCAGTTTGGGGAACCAGGTCTGGTCGTCGGTGAACACCAACAAATGACCGTCTGCCGAGTGCTGGTGATGCCACGCGATGCCGTCCTCGGCGCACAGGCGCTGGACGAGTTCGAAATCGCTTTCCCCATATTGCGTGCAGTACTCGCGCTCGGGGCTGGTGCTGACATGGAAGGTAAACGCATCGGCCTGAACGCCGTGACCTTTGAGCACCTGAGCAATGATTTGCGGCACCGTCAGGTGCTGGAAAATCCGCTGATTGTGGCTGAACTGCAAATAATGCAGCGTCGGTACGAGGGTCAGGTGATAACGAGTCAGGCGCTTGCCGGCCTCACCCACGAACACGTCTTCGATCCGACCGTGAAGGCCTTCGCCGTTAAGACCGAACTGGAGAAATGCGGGTTGGCTGAGCAGACTTTCGAGATCGAAATCCGGGTGTTCGCTGACCAGTTCAACCTGGATCGCATACAAAGCACTGATGGCCTCTACACCGTCAAAGACGAGCACTTTGAAATCGTTACGAACAGCGGGGATGTGCAGCGCAAAATGCGCCGTATTGGCCGATCCGAACATACGCTTATCCTTAAGCAAAGAGGAAATGAAGCGCGACGTCTAAACCGTCCATGGTCTGTGCACGCGAAACTGGCGGGCACGTTAACAACGGGGAAAAGGGATTTATGTAGGAAGGGTCTTCGAATACAGCCAGAGCTTTCCGTTCTTCAGAAAATTGGGCATCGCTCCTTGTCCCGTTTCAAACGCCAGACAGCAAAACGCCCGGCATCTGCGTTGCGCAGAGGCCGGGCGTCGGCGGGTAAGTCCTGGTTTTACTGGACGGTGACACTTCCGCCGAATTTGCCCATGACGAACCCGACAAACTCTTCGACGGTCATTTTCTGGCCGTTGAATTCCACCTGATTATTGGCGTAGTGCAGTTTGGTGACGATGTTGTTGCCTTCCAGTTTTGCCAACTGCGTGCCGACCGCCATGCTGCTGAACATGTCGGCGGTGGCGGTGGCCTGATCGGCGATGAGCTTGGCGTCGGTCTGACCGTCGATTTGCGATTGCACGCTCAGCAGGTCAACGAGCATTGGCTTGGACACTCGCACGTTAACGTCCAGCAGCGCGATCAGTTGTTGGGTCAGCTGGTCTGGCGGCAGGTCCATGGATTGTGGTTTGGTCAGGTCGAGCACCAGGTTGGCGCGGCTTTCGCCATTGGGGGTGTTGAACGACAGATTCTCCAGGGCGACCTGCGGGCCGGCAGCCAGCAGTTTCTCCAGTCCGGTTTTGACTTGCGCCTCTTCGGCCGGGGTCAAGACCAACTCTGGAGCCGGTTCGCCCGCAGCAGCGGCCTCAGCGGCGGCCTTCTCGTACGGTTGCAGTTTGGTCTGGTAAATCTGCATCAGCGACACTGTTGCCGGGATGTCGAGGTTCTTCAGGCTCATGGCCATTTGCGCAGACCCGACAGCCTTGCCGTTCAAGGTCACCTCACCCACCTTGTAATCGGCGCGCCCCGAAGCGCTGGTGCCCGATTCCTCGGTCTGGTTCTTCATTTCAAATTTCTTGAAACCCAATACCGACTGCTTGGCGCCGAAGGTGGTCTTGCTGTCGGTCAGCTCGACGGTGTTCTCGCCGGTGTAGTAACCGTAAGTACTTTTTTTCAGGTTGCTGGCCAGGGTCAGGCCGTTCAGTTCGACCTTCACCGGCGTCTGATCTTCGGCGACCGTGCTTAGCGTCAGGCTGTCCATGTAGCCATTGGCCTTGACCTTCTGCGCTTGAGCGCTGGCGGCGACTTCGAGGTTCAGCCCGGAAAATTTCAGGTTGGATTTGTCGTCAAGCGCCACGTCCAGCGGCAGCAATTGGAGGGTGCCGTTGGTGGAGTTGTCGTAGCCGATGTTGACCACGCCCGTCAGAGGGGATTTGTCCTTGGCAGCGGCGAACCACTTTTCGGTGGTCGGGGCTCTTTCCAGTTCGTAGTGACTGGTGGCCAGGACCGGCAACCACTTCAGCGACACCAGGCGCGAGAACGGCAGCGGACCGTGTTCAATGCGATCGACGAACAGCAGCTCGACCGGTGCTTCACCGAACATCTCGCCTTGGCCCTTGAGGCGGTAGTGCGCGGTGCTGCTGAACACATGGCGCTCCAGCGACACCAGTTCCAGCGACGCTTTGCCGTTGGAACCGACCAGCGCGGCTTGCAGCTCTTTGTTGGCGTCGGCGATCGAGGTATTCAGCACACCTTCGAGTTTGGTCCCGGTGTACCAGGCACCGCCGGCGCTGATTGCACCGATGGCGACCACAATTCCTAGAAGCACGCCTGCAGATTTATTCATGAATGACCCGATCAATGTCCGTTGTTGAAGGTGTGGTCGTCTTCCCTGAACCCATGACGGGTTGCGGTCACGACTGCGCAAAAAGTGGGATGCAGATTAGCATCAGGTGCGCCGGGCAACCCAATGATTAAAGGTTAAAGAGTGTCTATGGACCGCGCGCAGGGGTTGAGAGTTTCGGCGGTCATGCAATCGCCTTCGCGGGCAAGCCTCGCTCCTACAGGGACTGTGGTGCCCTTGTAGGAGCGAGCGATGCGGCGACCCGACTTGCCCGCGAAGGCGTCAGTACAGGCAACATCAATTCAGGAATACTGAACCTCGATCTCATCCAGCTGATGATCAAAGCTCTTGAGCCGTGCGGTCCATGTATAGACCAGCACCTCGAAGTCGCGATTGATCACCGCCGTGCCGCTTGGGGATTCCGAGCGCGGGTCGCAGAAGTCCAGTTGATAACGTTCGCGGGCCATGGCGTTGGCGACATCGCAGAGTTCACGGGCGTTGTTGAGCCAGTGCCTGCCGTCCTCGGACACTTGCTTGTCCAGCGCCTGGCATTGTTTTTTCAGGGTTTCGAGGCTTTTTTCCAGCGGCGTGCCGGTGAGTTCGCCCATGACTTCCTGGAACGTACGCCCCGGTTGCCAGTAACTGCCCCAGAAATACCGATCGAACACCGTTTCGACACGGCGCAGCGCGACCTTGGTGTCCCAGATCAACACCAGAGTCTTGCCTTGTTCGAGCTGTCTTTTTTTGATGCGCAGGCCCTGGAGCGACGCCCAGGCCACCACCACGATTGCCATCACGGCAATCAGTGCTGAAGCACTGTCGAGGAACACCAGCGCCTTGTCGATCTGGTGGGCCAGCATGATGCCGTAGAAATAGGTGGCCGACAGCAACACCAATGCCGCTATAGCGCACCAGAAGCCGGGAGCATAAGGGTTTTTCATTATTGGAATCCCCATGACCAACGCGAGCCTTGATTGATGAGCTCGACGCGCGACCTCATCAAGTCAAAGCATAGCAACGGCCTCAGGGTTTGCCGGGCTGTGACGCTTGCGTTCGTCCGCTTTCCCACCCGCCGCCCAATGCCAGGAACAAATCGATCTGGCTCATGGCAACTTGCGTGTTGGCCGAGGCCAGTTGCGCCCGCACATCGGTGTAGGTGCGGGTCGCTTGCAGGTCCGCCAGGAACGATGCGCGACCGGCCTGGAAGAAGCGGTGGGTCTGGTCTGCCGCCAGTTGCGCCGATTGGTCGGCATCGGCCAGGGCATCGCGACGTTGCAACAATGCGGAGTACTGGGCCAGCCCCGTCTGGGTTTCGCGGATGGCGTTGAGCACCACGCCATCGAAATGTGCCAGCGCGCCTTGGGTGGCGGCTTCGGCCTCGCGAATTCGTGCGCGGGAGCCGTTGGACGGCACGGTCCAGGTCAGCAACGGCCCGAAGCCCCAGCGATTGGTTGCTGGCTTGCCGAGGCTTTCCAGGATACCGACGGTACCAACGGTCGCGCCGATGCTGATGTCCGGGTACAACTCGCCGGTGGCGATGCCGATGCCGGCGGTCGCGGCAGCCAGTCGTCGCTCGGCCTGCCGCACATCGGGGCGACGCTTGAGCAACGTCGCGCCGTCACCCACCGGCAACAATTGCGCAATTTTTGGCAGTTCGGCGCAGCTGTCGGTGCCGGCCGGCAGTTGATCCAGCGGCTTGGCCAGCAGCATCGACAACCGGAACAAACCGGCCTGACGCGCCGCCTCATAACGCGGCATGTCGGCGCGCAAGGATTTGAATTGGGTTTGTGAGCGGGTGACCTGGGTTTCATCGCCACGCCCGGCGTCGCGCAAGCGCTGGATCAGCGTGGTGCCCTGGGCTTGCAAGTCGAGGGAATGCTGGGCAATTACCTGCTCTTCGTTGGCCGCGCAGACTTGGGTATACGCCCGAACCACATCGGCCACCAGGGTAATCCGCGCGGTATCCGCCGCGGCTTGAGTCGCGTCGGCATTGGCCTTGGCCGCCTCGATGCCGCGTTGCAACGTGCCAAACAGGTCGAACTGATACGAGGTGGTAATGCCAATGTCGCCGACGTTGGCCACTGGCACTTTCTCCGGTAGCAAGAACGCTTCACCGGACTCCTGCAAACGCTGGGCGCCGATCTTCACGCCGCCGCTCCAGCCACCGGCAGCTTGAGCCTCATCGACCTGCGCGCGGGCCCGGGAAAGGTTCGCCGCCGCCACGCGCAAATCAGTGTTGGAGGCCATGGCCTGCTGGACCAATTGATCGAGGCGCGGGTCCTGATACAAGCGCCACCAATCGCTGGGCACCGGTGCCGAGACGACATTTTTGCCGTTCACCGCCAAGTCGCCCTGCAAGTCTTCACGGTGTACGGCGGCCTCGTCCGGCAATTGATAGTCCGGCCCGACCACTTGGCAGGCTGACAACAACAGGCCTAATCCGGCGATAGCCAAACCCGAGGCCCTGCTCATTTCACCGGCTCCTGGGTTTGATCGTCAATGATCGACACCGTGGCGGTACGCCCGGCGATCATGCGGAAATCCGTCGGCACGTCATCGAAAGCGATCCGCACCGGAATCCGCTGTGCCAGCCGCACCCAACTGAACGCCGGGTTGACGTTGGGCAGCAGGTTACTGCCGCTGCTGCGGTCGCGGTCTTCAATGCCGGCGACGATGCTTTCCACATGCCCGCGCAGGCGAGCTCGGTCGCCGATGACCCGAATATCGACGCTCTGGCCGACATGAATGCCGTCCAGTTTGGTTTCCTCGAAATAACCGTCGATATGGAACGAATGGCTGTCCACCACCGACAACACCGGCCGCCCGGCCGTGACAAATTCCTGAGTTCGCGGTGCCCGGTCGTTGACGTAGCCATCCACCGGGCTGCGGATGGTCGAGCGGTCGAGGTTGAGCTGAGCGCTGTCCACGGCCACCTGAGCTTCCATCAACGCCACTTCGGCACGGGCCACCCGGGACTGGCTTTCTTCCAGTTGCTCGCCCGGCACCAGATTGCCGAGGCCACGGTTACGCTTGGCTTCGCGTTGCGCCTGAGCCAGGGTTTCCTGACGGTCGGCGGCCGCTGCCTTGGCCTGTCGCAGGGCTAGGTTGAAACGGTCCTGATCAATGCTGAACAGCACCTGGCCACGTTTCACCCGTTGGTTGTCACGCACGTCGACGCGCTGGATCAACCCGGACACGTCCGGTGCGATCTGCACGATGTCGGCACGAATGTGGCCGTCCCGGGTCCAGGGCGCGAACATGTAATACATCACCATGCGCCAAACCACGACAACGGCAAAGGTCACGATCAGCAGGGTCAGGACCACGCGACCGAGGGTCAAAAAAGGTTTTTTCATGTCATCAGGTATCGACTGAGTGAGTCCACGGCGCCGAGCAGCACGGCGTAGAGAGCCACGTTAAACAATGCCCGGTGCCAGACCAGACGGTAAAAGTGCAGACGCGTCAGCAACCCGTGCACCAGCAGGAACAACACGTACGTAATGCCCATCAGCACCAGCAGCGTGGGCAGAAACACCCCGCTGATATCCAGATCACCGATCATAAAGGCGCTCCATCGATGCCATGGGGAAGCGGTTCTTCGAGCTCGCCGTTGCCGACAAACTCCACCCCTGGCAGCAGCGACAAGCGCAGGCCGCTCAAGGCGTGCAGCAAATGCACACGGGCGCCCTCATCGCACTCCGTGTTGAGGGCGCGACGGGTGCGGTCCAGGGTCATCAGCAACGGACTCGGTGCCGGCAAACGTTCGCCAGCCTTGAGGCAGGCTTTGAAATACTCGCCGACCTCGGCCACCACTTGGTGCAGCAGCGCTTGCGGTACGCCGAGGACTCGCGGTGTATAGGCGAGCAAATCCAGCAGATTCAGCGCCACGCGCACTTCCCGCAGGGCGATGCCGGTGTCCTGGCCAGTCATGGCCAGGCGCGGTAGATGCTGCATCAGGCGATCGAGCATCTGCACGCCCAAGTGCCGGTGCTCAGACAACGTGGCCGGTTCGGTCAGGCTGACAATGTCGCGCCAGCTGAAACGGGTCAGACGCTTGGTCGCCAGTTCGGCGCCGAACGGCCGGGCGATCAGGGTCCAGACGAAGGCGAACAACAAGCCCACGGGACCGGCCAGGTTGGAGTTGGCGAAGCTGAGGAAATCGGCGTCGTAGGCGCCCTGAATGCTGATGAAGGACGAGGTGTTGACGAGGGTGAGCAGCATGCCCAGATAAAACTGCGGTTTCACCGTCAGGGTGCCGATGCAAATGAACGGCACGGCAAACGCCAGCACCAGCATCGGGAAGTCATGCAGGTTGGGCAGGACCAAAAACAGATAGAGGCTGGCGAACAACACCGACATCGCCGTCCAGAAAAAGAATCGGAAGATCTGCGGTGCCGGGTCGTCCATCGACGCGAAAAAGCTGCACGCCACCGCCGCCAGAATCACTGCGGCGCCACCGTCGGTCCAGCCGAGCAGAATCCACAGCACCGAAGCGACGATGATGGCGGTGACCGTGGACGCCGCCGAATAGAGCATCAGCCCACGGTCGAGAAACGGCGACAGCCGACCGAGCCGCCAGTGCCGATAGACCGCGCGCCAGCTGTCCTGGCTTTCGCACTGGATGGCGTATTGCAGGCTGCGACAGTCCTGCCACACATCAATCCACTCGCCGAGGCGATACAGGGCGTTGGAAAACAGCAATTGCTTGCGATCATTCAGCGCCTCGGCACTGGGTTGCAGGGCCTCGAGCTGGTCTTTCAGCGTTTGCCAGCGGTCCAGGTCGGCGTCTTTGTGGCCGAGCCATTCGGTGGTCGCGGCCAGCAACGGCGCGAACTTATCCACAAGCTCGGGCGTGCGCCGCTCAAGGGCATAAAGCGCGTCGTCCAGGGCGTCGATCACTGGCAGCAGGTGAATCATGCGACCGCGCAGTTCCTTAGTGTTGCGCACCGTTTGCGGGCGCGCGCCTTCGTGGGGCAACTGACCGATCATCAATTCCAGCGTGTTGAAGGTCGCAACCATCGAGGAGCGCAACGCGCTGACTTCGTCCGGCTGCACGTTGCGGCTGAGGAAACGCAGGCTGTAGGTCGAGGCATCGGCGAACCATTTGTTCACTGAATCGTTGAACACCGGCGCCAGCCGGCGGGGCCAGAACATGGCGCCGACCACCGCCGCCACGGCGATGCCGAGGAAGATTTCTTCAGTCCGCGCTTCGGCCACGTCCCACACCGCCAACGGGTTATCCACTACGGGCAGGGCGATCAGCGGTAAGGTGTAACCGGCGAGCATCAGGGCGTAACTGTTGGCGGTGCGCAGGTGCAGCGACAGAAAAAGCAGAATCCCGGTCCACAGCGCAATGACCACCACCAGCACATAGGGACTCTGGACAAACAGCGGCACGAAAAAAACCGCCGCAGCGGCGCCGAGAAAGGTGCCGACCGCGCGGTACAACGCCTTGGAACTGGTAGGGCCGACAAACGGACTGGAAACGATGTAGACCGTAGCCATCGCCCAATAAGGACGGGGCATTTGCATGAGCATGGCGATGTACAGCGCAATCATCGATGCCGCGAACGTCCGTACACCGTAGAACCAGTCCCGCGCCGGGGGCATGCCGGTAAAAAATCCGTTCAAGGGGTGATCACCGGCAGATGATTGGCCGATTCAAACGCTCTCAGTACCCGCAACGCCGCTTCCAGATCACTCTGATCAATCCCTTCGAGCACTTCATGGCGCAGGCGCACCAGCTCGATTTCGACGGCTTGCACCAACTCCCGGCCCGTCTCGGTCAGGCTCAGGCATTTGGCGCGCCGGTCATGGGCGTCTTCGGTGCGGCAGACGTAGCCGGCATGACAGAGTTGATCCAGCAGGCGCACCAGGGACGGGCTCTCCATCCCGGCCGCCTGCGCCACCGTCACCTGCCGCACACCCTCGCCCAAGCGCCCGATCATCAACAACGGGACGGCGCAGGCTTCGGAGATTCCATAGTTGACCAGCGTGGTCTGGCAGATCTTCCGCCAATGCCTGGCGGCCACCACCATGGAGCTGCTGATGGTCATCTGGAGAGCGTCGAGGTTCTTCGGCACGAGGGGAAACACACACTGTTAGTTTGCTAACTATCAATATGGCATTGGAGGGGAAAGTTGGTCAAGTTTTGAAACAAATTGGTGGGCATGACCCATGACTAGCTTCGGCAGGAATCGCCGTAGCATTCGAAACTGCGTAACGCTTTGCGACCGGACCGAGACTTAACCAGTGACTAAACCTCCTGCATCAGAATCTGAAAATACCTTGGATTCTGCAGACTCAAAACAATACCGCGGTTTCCTGCAAAGGAAAGTGGACGCGGCACGGCTATCACAGCGTCAAGGCCAATACTTCAGCAATGAAGAGATCGAAACAGAATTTGCCGCCAGGCGGGCGCAGGCGGCGGAATAGAAAGATCGGAAAGCTATTAACGTTTCTTGGCTCGGTCGTAAACAGCGCTGCGTTCACGCCTACCCACTGCCACCACCGAAACGACTACACGTTCATCAATAACTTCGTACACCAACCTGTACCCCGATGAGCGCAACTTGATTTTGTAGCAATCAGGCATTCCATGCAGTGAATCTGATGGCACTCGAGGGAGCTCGAGTCGCTCTGCCAGTTTCTTTTTGAATTGCTCTCGCAATGTATGACCCAGTTTGTCCCACTCCTTGCGTGCGGACGGCAGGAATTCGAGCTTATAGGTCATCCAGATTTACCGGGACCGGTGTTTCATGCTTGCGAGAGCGAACAATTTCTGCCAATTCAAGATCATCGAGGCGTTCCATCATGGACTCGAAAACATC
Organism: Pseudomonas sp. MDT1-16; assembly: GCF_054898115.1. Taxonomy (NCBI): domain Bacteria; kingdom Pseudomonadati; phylum Pseudomonadota; class Gammaproteobacteria; order Pseudomonadales; family Pseudomonadaceae; genus Pseudomonas; species Pseudomonas sp. MDT1-16. Next base: position 407,080 of record NZ_CM142717.1, on the reverse strand, counting down.
GGCCGGGACCATGTAGCCCATAACTCGATTGTGATTCAGCACTGCGACGGCCCCACCATGGGAGCCACTCAAAACCGCTGATGGATTTTTCTTCAACTCAGACACACTGACAGCCATGTCGGCCAGAACATTTTGCATAATTAAGACCTCAATTCAGGTCATGATTCTGGTCTATTCATGCTTTATGAGCAACCTGGAAAAAACCCTAAAATTGGATTTCCCCCCAGATTTTTTTACCACTCACCAGTTTTTTTACATTTCGCCATTTTCTCTCAGATTTTTTTACACCCCACGCCCCTTCCTCAACAGCACATCCAACTGATCCACCACCTCCGCCCAATCCGCGTCATCCAGAATCTCGTCCCGCAAAAATGCCGCCTGACTCTTAGTCCAGAAAAACGCATCAGCCAAATGCAATTCAGGTTTGAGCGGTGAATGGGTAGCGATGAATTGGTCGATGCTTTGGGCATCATCGGGCAGGCCGAGTTGTTTGAATAGGGATGGGAGGCTGTGGGTTGGGGATTCCATGTCGGGCTCCTTTTTTATGGCAAGTGATTGGTGACTGCTTTGCAGTCAATCGCGGGCAAGCCACGCTCCCACAGGAACTGCGAGAACCCTGTGGGAGCGTGGCTTGCCCGCGATAGCGGTGTAACTGACGCTACAAAACTCATTGACTCAATTCACACACCTCAGCATGCGGCACCATTTTCAGGAATTCCGGCATGCTCATGTGCACCAGGTTGTTGTGGTTACCAGCCTCCAGGTAGATGTCTTTTTGCCGGGTCAGCAGTGGGTCGATGACCATGTCCATGCCATAGGATTCGCCCAACGCCGGCACCGCGCCGCGTTCGCAGTCGGTGAACAGATGCGCCAGGGTGCTTTCCCGGGTGATCTGCCATTCGCCGCTGCCGCGTACTTTACTCAGGTCCAGGTGACGGCTCGCCGGCAGCACGGCCATTAGATAATGGCCGTGGTGGTCGTCGAGGATCACCGATTTGGCCACCCGTTCGGCAGGAATGCCCGCGACCCGCGCCGTTTCAAGGCTGCTGGCCGAGTGCGGATGGGTGACGACGTCAAATTCGCATTGAGCCTTGTTCAGACTGTCCTGCACAGTTCTTGCCATACGCATGATGCACCTCGGTGTCCGCAACCACTGTTCGCGGACGATGGTTAAACTTTTTCTCTCCACTAAAAGTCTAGGCCCGCTGGCGCAATCTCGCGGGAAATCTGCCCGCCGGAACAACGTCAACAACTGATCAAAATTCGTACAACCTAGAGCTCGACTAGACTGTATAAAGAACCATCAATGACTCTCCCGGAGGGTCACGTGAACACTCGGTATTGTGCAGTTGCGCTGCTGTTGGCTTTGAGCGGATCGGTATTCGCAGCGGACACCGTCGTCCTGCTGGTGCCCAACCCCATCGGGATCTGGCTGATCACGTTCGGCATCGCGTTTCTGATCGCCGAGGCGGCCTTGCCCAATTACGGCGTGATCGGTCTGGGCGGCATTGTGATGTTCGTGATCGGTGCGGTGATTCTGACCAACACCGAGGTCCCTGTTCCGTTGATAATCGGCATGGGACTGATCAGTGCGCTGTTGCTGATCTTCCTGCTGATCCACGCTCTGAAAACCCGACCGCGCGAAAACGTCAGTGGCGATGCAGGACTGGTGGGTAGCGTGGCCCCGGTGATGTCGCTGGCCGGCAACGCCTACAACGGTTGGGTGCACCTGCAAGGAGAAAAGTGGCAAGTACTCAGCGCCACGCCGCTGCAACCCGGGCAAAGGGTTCGGGTGGTGGCACGCAAGGGATTATTGCTGGAAGTGGCCGCGGCTGACGCGGCGCCGGGTGGAGAATAACCATGGGCCTGCAACTGGGTTTTGCCGCGCTGCTGTTACTGGTGATTGCACTGGCGGGGTCGACCTTCCGCATCCTGCGCGAATACGAGCGCGGGGTAGTCTTCCAGCTCGGGCGCTTCTGGCAGGTCAAAGGCCCTGGCCTGATCCTGCTGATTCCGGTGGTGCAGCAAATGGTTCGCGTCGACTTGCGCACCGTGGTCCTCGACGTGCCGCCACAAGACGTGATCACCCGCGACAACGTCTCGGTCAAGGTCAACGCGGTGCTGTATTTCCGCGTCCTCGATCCGCAGAAGGCCATCATCCAGGTCGAAGACTTTCTCATGGCCACCAGCCAATTGGCCCAAACCACCTTGCGGGCGGTGCTCGGTAAACATGAGCTCGATGAACTGCTCGCCGAGCGTGAGCGGTTGAACACCGACATTCAGCAAGTGCTCGATGCCCAGACCGATGCCTGGGGCATCAAGGTCGCCAACGTCGAGATCAAGCATGTGGACCTCAACGAATCAATGGTCCGCGCCATCGCCAGACAGGCCGAAGCCGAGCGGGAACGTCGGGCCAAGGTGATCCACGCCGAAGGTGAATTGCAGGCCTCGGAAAAACTCATGCAGGCCGCTGAAATGCTCGGGCGCCAGCCTGGGGCCATGCAGTTGCGGTATATGCAGACGTTGAGTTCGATTGCCGGGGACAAGACGTCGACGATCGTCTTTCCGCTGCCGATCGAGTTGCTCAAGGGGATGGCGGATTTGTCGTCCAAAGAGTGACCTTCACCACAGACACCAACGTCCGGTAATCCCGTCGGAGATTTCCTTCAAGTTGTAGTGGTGTTGGTGAACTTGTTCCGGTTCGAACCCAGGTCTAGTCTGGCTTTGTCACTGAATAAACGGTGACACGGACGTGCAAGTCCGGGTAAAACGTTGACCAATTTCGCGTAGGCATTCGTCGGGCACTTTGTGCTCGCTGTATTCGCTTTATGGCGGCTATGTGCGGGAGACCTTCGGGTCTGCCGAGGTTTTTTGGTCTGGCGGTTTACTCGGTCTTGCACCCCGCACATAGCTGCCACCCTAACTTCGCGTGCAAGCGAACCGGGTCAGCGCCTTTTTTAAAAAATGAGGTCAGACCATGTTCAAACCAACGCCGAATCCTCCAGAGAACTCTGGAACCGATTCCGAAGATTCTCTCGAAGCCGAAAAACTCAAAGAAGCCGCCGACCGCGCCTTCGCCCACTACTTCCCCCCGACCATCGAAAAACCGCCCAAGCACCGCAAAGGCAACCTCTTCACCGTCGCCCCCGATGTCAACACCGAAACCCTTCTGGCCAACGCCTCCGAAGACCTGCTGTCCATCAGCGCCATCGCTGCCAATCTGGCGGACGATGTGGACGGGACACGGCGCTCGGTAGCCCTGGCGCTCAGCCGCATGGCCGATGGCGTGCAGTTGCTCGTAGAGCGAGCGCTGGATCATTGGGAGGAGTCAGAGATCATGCAGGCTCGGGTCAAGGTTTAGCCGGGGAGATTTGTGGTGAATTGACCGCCGCCATTGTCGTATCGCCGCCCGGAACGAGCTTGCTCCGGGCGGCGATACGACGATGGGGTCTGACCAGACGCCGCAGCACTTAGCGTTGCATCCCCCAACGCTTCACCGTCACCCGCTCCAAGGTGTCGAACACCAGATTTTCCACCAGCAAGCCGATCAGGATCACGACCGCCAACCCGGCAAACACTTTGTCGGTGTACAGCTCATTACGGTTCTGGAAGATGTACCAGCCCAAGCCACCCTTGCCGCTGGTGGCGCCGAACACCAGTTCGGCGGCGATCAGCGTGCGCCAGGCAAAGGCCCAGCCAATTTTGAGTCCGGCGAGAATCGATGGCAGTGCTGCCGGAATCAGGATGAACAGCACGAAACGCATGCCTTTCAAACCGTAATTGCGCCCGGCCATGCGCAGGGTTTCCGAAACACCGAGAAACCCGGCATAGGTGTTCAACGCCAATGCCCAAAGCACCGAATGCACCAACACGAAAATCAGGCTGTTCTGCCCCAGGCCGAACCACAACAGCGCCAGCGGCAACAGCGCAATCGCCGGCAGCGGGTTGAACATCGAGGTCAACGTACTCAGCAGATCGCGACCGAACTGCGTCGACACCGCCAGGGTGGTCAGGGCCAATGCCAGCACGATGCCGATCAGGTAACCCTTGAGCAACACCACCAGCGAAATCCACACCTTGCCCAGCAACTCGCCACTGAGCAGACCGTCATACAGCGCGCTGCCGGTTTGCAGAAAACTTGGCAGCAACAGGTCGTTGTTCTGAACACGGGCAACCACTTCCCAGAGCACCGCGAGCAAAATCAGGATCAGGCTTTTGCGCACCCAGCCCTGTTGCCAGAGGCGCTGACCCAGTGGCAGCTCACGTTCCAGCGGCACGCTTAGCAGCAATTCTTCCTGCATCTTGCGGCGGGTCAGCGCATCGAGGGCGGCGAAGGGTTCGTCCATCAAGAGGATTTTCGGCTGCATCGCCAACGCCCGGGCGATCGCTATACGCGCCTTCATTCCTCCAGACAGAGTATGCGGATAAGCATCGGCAACCGCCGCCAGACCGACCTTGTCCAGATGGTGCAGCGCTCGCTCCTCGGCCTCTTTGCGCTTGAGCGTCCTGGACGCCAGCAGCGGAAACATCACGTTCTGTTTGACGGTTTTCCACGGCGGCAACTGGTCGAATTCCTGGAACACCACGATCCGGTCCGGCCCCGGGGCATTAACGGTTTGCCCCTGAAGATGAATCTCGCCCTCACACGGCAGCCCGAACCACCCGCTGAGGCGTGCGGTATTCGAGGCTGACGTTGTCGACCGACAGCAGCGCTTGGGCTGCCGCGATCGGTTTGCTGACCGTGTGGCCTTGCAAAGGGGCGTTCATCTCGGTCAGCTCCCTTGCAGCGGTTTGGCGGTCAGCCGCCGCGCCCTTATCGTTCTGAGCAAACTCGGCGGCTTCCGTCAGTGCTTGGACAGACGCTTTATAGGTTTTCGGGGTTTCGTCGCGGAATTTCTCGGTGGCGAACAGCACCGTCGGCGAGTTCGGGCCGAGTACGTCATTGGAATTCAGCACAACGTGGACGTTAGGGTTGGCCAGCTCTTGATCCTGGTACGGCGGGTTGGAAAAGTGTCCGGTCAACTCGGTGCCGCCGGCAATCAAAGCCGCCGTGGCGTCGGGGTGCGGAACGGCGACGGTGTACTTGTCGAGGCGATTGAATTCCTTGTCGCCCCACTGCTTGGCGGCCGCGTATTGCAGGATGCGCGACTGCACCGACACGCCGACCGCCGGCACCGCGATGCGGTCCTTCTCGGTGAAATCGGCGATGGTTTTGACCTTGGGATTGTTGCTCACCAGGTAGTAAGGGAAGTTGCCGAGGGAAGCCACGGCTTTGACGTTCTGCTTGCCGTGGGTGCGGTCCCAGATGGTCAGCAGCGGACCGACGCCGGCACCGGCAAAGTCGATGGAACCGGAGAGCAGCGCATCGTTGACAGCGGCACCGCTGGAGAGCTGGGTCCAGTCGACCTTGATGTCGATGCCTTCCTGCTTGCCGTACTTCTCGATCAAGTTCTGATCGCGCACGACGTTGAGCAATCGGGTGGACCACTTCAGCGACCTGCGCCAGCTGTTCCGGTGTCAGCGTCGGGCGCCAGTTGCCTTCGAATTTGCTCTCGCTGTAGCGCGCGGTGTAAGCGTGCGCCGCCGATCGGCCTTCGACGGCTTTGCGCAGCGCTTCGGGCAGGTTGTCCCAGGCTTTGTGCATATCGGCGAAGAGCGTGTCGCCGCCTTCGGACGGCAGCTCTTGGGCGTGCAGCATCGAGCCCAGGCTTGGCAGCTCTTTATAGGAAAGGTCGGAATGCCAGAACTTGCCGGCGTCACCGAGGCCGATGGATTGGCCGTTTTCGATGATGTTGGAAACGATGAGAATTTCCGGATGCCCGGCCAGCAGGAATTGCTTGAGCACATGGATCTGCAACACGCCGAAACGGCGGCTGAAGGCGATGTGCTGCTCGGGGGTAATGCGTTGGTCGCGGAACACCACGACGTGATGATCCAGGTGCGCGCGGTGGATGCGGGCGAAGTCCGGATCATTGATCGGGCGGGACAGGTCGAGGCCGATGATTTCGGCACCGACGGCGCCACTGAACGGGCGGATGTCGAAGGTTTGCGGCGATGTTCGCGGCGCTTGGGGAAGCCGTTGCTGCAGACATAAATCACTCCCACGCACGGCACGCTCAAGGGCGCGCGCGTCGATCAAGAAACTCACGGAGGTCCCGTGTTGGTTCGTGTCGTGCGGCGCGCCGATTGGTCGGCAGGTACGCAGGAGGATGACTTTATAGATATAAGAACTGAAATTTAAATACCGTTAGCGAATAACGATATGGCTTTTGGAATGCGCCGTTCTTGAGGACGCTTTCGCGGGCAAGCCTCGCTCCTACAGAGGTTTGTGTCGTATGCCAAATATGTGAACGATACAAATCCTGTAGATACTCTGTTCACGGTCAAGCTTTCGCGAGATGTTTTTCGCTAAAAAGCTTGGCCGTATCAAATTCTTCGCCGGAGCGCATGCAAGCCCATAAACCCGTCAGGTACTTGCGCATCACCGCTCCAATGGCCTGCATTTTCTTCTTGCCCCGGGCCACCAGAGCTTCGTAGAAGGCTTTCACGTTCTCATCGCAACGGATTGCCGTCATTGCCGGCATGAACATCGCTGCGCGTAAGTAGGCGTTGCCACATTTCGACATTCGGCCAGGGCGGTTCACACTTGTTCCTGACTGGGTCAATCTCACGTCCAGCCCCGCATAACGGCTCACCTGTGCCGATTTGAGCGTTACAGGTAGCGTCGTCAACTCAGCCAGTGCAGCAATCGCTGAAGCCTCTCCCACGCCGGGTGCCGCCATCATGCAGCGAAACTGCAAGGTCAGGTTCGGGCACTTGGCGATGGCGTCGCGCGCAGCCTTTTTCAAACGGTCAACGCGTATATCCAATGCAGCAATCGCGTCTTTCTCATCTGCGATTAGCAACTCAATACTCGTATCTGTCGCTTGTAGCGCATGCAGCTCATTCTTGGCTCTGGTCCGATGGCCAATCAGTCGATTGATATGACGGCCAATCGCACGCAGCATCATTTGATCCGCCGTAGGCGGGACCCAAAGCCTGGGTGCCATGCGCTCGCCATATTCAGCCAGCAACTGCGCATCGATCTGGTCAGTCTTGCTGTTTTGCAACATCAACTTGGCAAAGTTGTGGAAGCTTTTTGGGTTGATCACCGAGACCGGTAAGCCCGCGGCATGCAACTCCAACGCAAGATCCAGGTAGTAAATACCGGTGGCCTCCATGACCACGCTCAGCGGTTTGAGGCCCATCATCTTATTCACCGCGGCCTTACGACCCTTGGGCGTGTGCTGAATGTCCCACTGGCCGACTGTTTTGCCGTTCTGCCGCCATCCCATGGCAGACGTTTTGGCACCAATGTCTATGCCGACATGAGTATTCATGCTTTTCACTTCCCTGACTTTAGGTAAGATTGCTTCCGGTTCCCCCGACCTCGAACTTCATGCCACTGCAACCTTGTAATGCGAAGTCCGACTTGTCGGCTTCTCGATACTCTTCGTGGTGGGCAATGAGGCGGGGGGGCCTCTCTACAGACAAGGTCAGGAGCAAATCCTGCCTTCAGGAGCGATCGGCCTCCCCCAGAAACGCACTTGCTGTTGAATGAATCCTTGAGCGTAACCTCTCTCGCTGGAGTCAGGGTCAACATACAAGGAGCGAGGCTTGCCCGCGAAGAGGCCGTCAGCTGCGCTCGAGAACTACCGCTCGTGCAGCGCTTCAGCCCGCGCCCGAATAATCGGTTTCAGCAAATAGCTCAGCACGGTCTTTTTGCCGGTGATGATGTCCACCGAAGCCACCATCCCCGGGATGATCAGCAACGGCTTTTCATCCGTCCCCAAGTGGCTGCGATCGGTACGCAGTTTGATGATGTAGTAGGTGGTTTTCTTGTCTTCGTCGGTGAGGGTGTCGGCACCAATCTGCTCAAGCCTGGCTTTGAGCCCACCATAAATGGTGTAGTCATACGCCGTGAACTTCACCGTCGCTTCTTGCCCCGGATGCAGGAACGCGATGTCTTGCGGGCGAACTTTCGCCTCTACCAGCAAGGTGTCGTCCAGCGGCACGATTTCCACCAGGTCGCTGCCCGGCTGGATCACGCCACCAATGGTGTTCACCAGCAATTTGTTGACGATACCGCGCACCGGCGATGTCACCAGCGTCCGGCTGACCCGGTCTTCCAGCGCCTTGCCAGTGGCCTGGGCCTTGTTCAGATCAGTGCGTGCTTCATTGAGTTGAGTCAGTGCTTCGCTGCGGAACTTGCCGCGAGTCTCGTCGATCTTGCGCTGCACTTCCTTGATCGCCGATTGGGCGCGAGGAATGGCCAGGGTGGTCGCGTCCAGTTGCCCGCGGGTTTCAACCTCGGCGCGCTTGAGTCGCAGCACTTCAACCGGCGATACCGCGCCCTGGGCCACCAACGGCTCGGACATGTCGATTTCCTGACGCTGCAACGCGAGGCCGTTACGGTACTGCGACTGCTTGGAGGTGAACTCGCGCAGCTCTTGCTGACGCTGGATCAACTGCTCCGCCAAACCACCAATCTCATCGTGCAGTTGCTGACGGCGACTGATGTACAGCGACTCCTCGCTGGCCGCCTGACCAGGTACGGCCTTCAGCACGTCAGCGGGGAAATTCAGCGGACGGTCATCGACTTCCGCGCTCAAGCGCTCTACTCGCAGTAGCATCGACAGCCGATCGGCTTCGGTTTCGCCGACGTTGGAGGCGAATCGCGTGTCGTCCAGGCGAATCAGCGGCGCGCCGGCCTCGACGATCTGCCCTTCGGTCACGAACAACTCGGAGACGATACCGCCCTCAAGGTTCTGGATTTTCTGGATCTTCGACGACGGAATCGCCTTGCCGTCGCCCTTGGTGACTTCGTCGATCACGGCGAAGTTGGCCCAGAGCATCAGGAACACGAAGAAGCCGATGATTGCCCAGATGGTCAGCCGCACCACGCGTGGGGCGTCTTCGATCAGCGCTTTATTGACCTCGGGAAGTGGCTGGCCATGCAGCGACTCGGAGCCTTTGAAATAACGGCCGATCGAATTCTTGAAACCCGACTTAAGCAACACTGATCTGCCCCTTCTTCAACGCTTCCATTACAGCGGCTTTCGGGCCGTCGGCGAGAATCTGCCCGCGGTCGATGACGATCAGCCGATCCACCAGCGACAACAGCGAAGCCCGGTGCGTCACCAGCACCACGGTCTTGTTTTCAATCACCGCCGCGAGGCGTTGCTTGAGGCGTTCTTCACCCGTGTTGTCCATGGCGCTGGTCGGTTCGTCGAGCAGCAGGATCGGCGGGTTGAGCAGCAACGCACGGGCCAGGGCAACGTTCTGGCGCTGACCGCCAGACAGGTTCTGCCCACGCTCGCCGACTTGCAGCTCATAACCTTGCGGGTGCAGACGGACAAATTCGTGGACGCCGGCCAACTCGGCAGCTTGCAGCACCATTTCGTCTTCTACATAGCGCGCACCCGACACCAGGTTGTCGCGCAGGGTCCCGGCGAGCAGCTGGATGTCCTGAGCCACGTAACCGATGTTGTGGCGCAATTCGCTGACGTCGATCTGGCGGATGTCGACGCCATCCACCAACAGCGCGCCGTCGTCCGGCTGGTAGAGGCCTACGAGCAATTTGGCCAGGGAGCTTTTACCCGAGCCGCTGCGACCGATAATGCCGATCTTCTCGCCAGGCTTGATGATCAGGTTGATGTTCTTCAGCGCTGCGTTCTGTTGGTTCGGGTAAGTGAAGTTCATCTGCCGGCACTCAATGGCGCCTTGCAGGACCTTGCGGCTCAGTGGACGCTCCTCGAAGTTGCGCTCTTGCGGCAGCTCCATCATCTGATCGACCGAGGTCATGGTCACCCGCGCTTGCTGGTAGCGGGTCAGCAGGCCAGACAGCGAGGCCAGCGGGCTGAGGGCGCGGCCGCTGAGCATGTAGCAGGCGATCAAACCGCCCATGCTCAGGTGACCGTCGATGATCTGGTACACGCCGAAGACGATCATGATCACCCCGGCCAGTTGCTGGATCAGCAAGGTGATGTTCATCGCCAGACCGGAGAGCATTTTCACCCGCAACTCGAGGCGGCTGAGGGTGCCGATGGTCTGCTCCCACTGATACTGGCGTTCGCTTTCGGCATTGTTGACCTTCACTGCATCAAGGCCGGCGAGGGTTTCGATCAGGCTCGACTGACGCTCGGCGCCCAGGGCCATGGTCCGTTCCATGGTCGCCACCAGCGGTTTCTGCAGCGCATAGCCAATCAGCAAGGCAATCGGGAACGCCAGCACCGGAATCCACACCAGATGCCCGCCGAGAATCGCGATGACCATGAAGATCAGCAGCGTAAAAGGCAGGTCGATCAGGCTGGTGAGGGTCAGTGAGGCGAGGAAGTCCCGCAGGCTCTGAAACTCATGGATGTTCTGGGCAAAGCTGCCGACCCGTGCCGGGCGGTACTTCATGGCCATACCGACGATGCGCTCGAACAACGTGGCCGAGATGATCAGGTCGGTTTTCTTCCCCGCCAAGTCCAGACAGAGGCTGCGCAGGCTCTTGAGGATCAGGTCGAACAGGTAAGCCCCGGTGATACCGATGGCCAACACCCACAGGGTCGATTCGGCCTGGTTCGGCACGACGCGGTCGTAAACGTTCATCACGAACAGCGGCGCGGCCATGGCAATGATGTTGATCAGGAAGCTGGCGGCGATGGCGTCGGCGTACAGCCAGCGCGAACGCTTGAGGGTGTCGCGGAACCACGAGCGCGCACGCGGGATCAGCGTGCCGTGATTGACGTCGAATTTGTGCTGGGGTTGAGCGAAGAACACTTTGCCGATGTAGTCATCGGCCAGCAGCTCGCGGCTGACAACGCTTTCGCCGCCATCGCTTTCGCTGAGCAGCAGCCGCGCCTGGTCGTCACCTAGCCAACCGAGCAGGACGGCACTGCGGCCATCCTTGAGCAGCAACAGTGCCGGCATGGCAATCGCCGGGATCTGCTCCAGTTTGCGTACCAGCACCCGCCCTTGCAGACCGGCGCGAGCGGCCGCGCGGGGTAGCAGTTCAACACTCAGACGCTGCTTGGGCAACGGCAGGCCGGTGGTCAACATCGCGGCGCTGGCCGGTTTCTGATGCAGGGTGCAGAGAGCCAGCAAGCCGTCCAGTAACGGATCGTCGTGCAGCGCGCGTGGATCATGACTGAGTTGAACTCGACTGACTTCTGATTCCACGCTCGGCACTCTTGGCTAACAATTGAACAATGAAGGTTCTGCTCAATTCATACCGGGCAGTTGAACCTTCGGCTTCACGTCGTTTTGCACAACGGATGCCAACGGTGCGACCACTCCCTGGCTCTTGAGCAACTCGCCCATGGTCGCCTTGATTCGGTACTGAGTAAATAACTGAATGTTTTTGATCTCCGCCAGGCGACGAGAAGCCGAGAACAGCTCGTTTTCACTGTCGAGCAGGTCGAGCAACGTGCGCTCGCCGAGACCGAACTGCTTCTGATAGGCGGTGCGCACGCGGGTGCTGTGATCGACATATTGCTGGGCGATCGGCACTTGAGCATTGGCATTGTTCAAGGCATTCCAGGCCAGACCCAGCTCTTCGTTCAACACGCGCAAGGCGTTGTTGCGAATATCCAGTGCCTGGTTGGACAGGTAGGACTTGGATTCCAGATCAGCCTTGTTACTGCCGCCGGCATACAGATTGAAGCGCATGCGCAACATGGCCTGCCATTCATTGCTGTGACCGTTCTGGCCGTCGAGATCGTTGTCGGCACTGCGACCCAATTCGGCATCGAAGCGCGGGTAGAAGCTCGACTTGGCGGCTGCGTACTGTTTCTCGGCAGCGGCAATGTCAGACTCGGCGGAACGCAGGATCGGGCTGTTTTCCAGCATCTGCGCCCGGGCTTCATTGAGGTTGGCCGGCAACAGCGCCATGAAATCGGCAGGACGCTCCAGCTGATCGGGCATCTGGCCGACGGCGCTGAGGAAGTTGGTCTCGGCGTCGGCCAGGTTGGTCTGCTCGGTGATCAGGTTGTTGCGGGCCTGAGCCATACGCGCTTCGGCCTGATCGAGGTCGGCGCCGCTGCCCACGCCGCGCTGGGTGCGCAGTTTGATCTGGTCGAAAATCCGTTCGTGGCTCTTCAGGTTGTCGGTCGCCAGGCGCACGAACTCACGGCGGGTCAGTACATCGAGATACACCTGCGCGACGGTGAGCGCAGTGCGTTCGGACGTGCCCAACAAAGAATAAGCGCGGGAGTTAACGGTGGCTTGTTGACGCCCCACTTCACTCGACGTCGCAAAACCGTCAAAAACCATTTGCGACAACCGCACACTCGACTCGCTGCGGTTCAGGGTTTCCCAGTGATTGTTGTTGCCGGCAGCACGCGTGGTGACGCTGTCAGTGCCTTCGCGACCATAACCGCCCAGCAGATCGACCCGTGGCAGGTATCCACCTTTTGCTGCCTTTAACTGATAATCCGCGGCCAATCGACTGTTAACGCCTGCCTGGATTTCCGGATGGACATCCAGTGCCTGTTGCATGGCCTCCGGAAGGGTCTGCGCCTGAACAAAACTGGCGGCTACGGCGAAGGGTAAAGCCTTGAGCAGGTGCAAGCGCATTATTGAAGTTTCCCGGAATTGCTTGTCTTGAATCACTGCAGATGGTGCCGCTGCATCGGATGATGACAACTGGAATGACCGTATGTCGGAAAGTTGAATGTTGGAACTGAATCACACTCTGCGAGAGCGGTCGGCGCCGAAATATCAATGTGACATTACAGAGGCGAGTGTTTAGGATGACAGGCGCAAGGTCAATAGTTTGGCATAAAGTTTATAGCGAAAAAATACAGCCAATTTATTGACGAATAACCGCGTCAAAGTTGTGCCTCTAATATCTTGAAAGTACATCCAGACTGAACGCGATCAACCGCTCTCAGGTCCATGGACGTCTACTGAATGTGACACCCGGAGAGTCTTCAATGAGCAGTGTTGTGGCCATCGTCAAAAGCATTGTCGGTCAGGTTTTCGCTGTGTCCCCAGAGGGCGTGCGCCGCGTACTCGTTGAAGGCGATCGGTTGTTTGTCGGCGATCAGGTAGACACCGGTGCGGCTGGCGCCATTACGCTCGAACTGGCTGACGGCCGGACCCTGGACCTGGGCCGCGACACTCAATGGAGCGGCAGCGATTCGGATTCCAGCACTGACCTTGCACAAGCCACTGCACAAGCCGCGCCATCGGTTGAAGAGCTGCAGCAAGCCATCGTTGCCGGCGCCGACCCGACCACCGATCTTGAAGCCACCGCGGCCGGCCCGACGGCTGCCGGCACGGGCGGCGCGGCAGGTGGCGGCCACAGCGTTGTGATGCTGGACGCAACCGCTGGCCGGGTCGACCCGACCATTGGTTTCCCGACTGCGGGCATCGGCACTGCCGCTTTGGCTGCACAGAACACCATCGGCGGCCAGACTGCCGATACCAGCGCCAACGTGCAGCGCGAGTCGACCCTGGCCTTGAGCGCCACGCCGACCATCACCGAGGCCGGTGGTGTGCTGGTTTACACCGCGACGCTGAGCCAGGCTCCGCTGACGGACCTGATCATCACGTTATCCAACGGCTCGGTGATCGTGATCCAGGCCGGTCAGTTGACCGGTACCGTCAACGTCCCGCTCGCGCCAAACGACACCGTCTATAACGATCCGACCCAGATCGACGTGACCGTCACCGGCACCACGGGTGGCAGCGGCATCATCGTCACCCCGCCGACGACCCCGGCCGTGACCCAGGTCACTGACACCGTTGATACCTCCACGGTCACCTTGACCGCCGGCGCCAACGTTACCGAAAGCGGCCAGATCACCTACACCGCGACCTTGACCAACCCGGCCCAGACGCCGGTCACCATTACGTTGTCCAACGGCTCGATCATCACCATCGACGCCGGTAACACAACCGGCAGCGTGAACGTGCCGACACCGGTCAACGATGCCTATAACAACGGCAGCACGGTCACCACCACCATTACCGGTGCCACCGGCGGCAACTTTGAAAACCTGGTGCCAAACCCGGCCCCGGCCGTGACCACCATTACCGATTCGCCGGACACCACCACCGTCACGCTGACGGCGGGTTCGACGGTCACCGAAGGCGGCCAGATCACTTACACCGCCACCCTGACCAACCCGTCTCAAACACCGGTCACTGTCACCCTGTCCAACGGCTCGACCATCACCATCGAAGCCGGCAAAACCACCGGCACCGTGAACGTCGACACCCCGGCCAATGACGTTTATCAGAACGGCAGCACCGTTAGCACCACGATCACCGGCGCCACCGGCGGCAATTTCGAGAACCTGGTGCCGAGCACCGCGCCAGCGGTCACCACCATTACCGACTCGGCCGACAACACTGGCTTGAGCCTGACTGCCACGGGTACCGTCGTCGAAGGCGGCCAGATCACCTATACCGCGACACTGACCAACCCGGCGGGCACGCCAGTCACCGTGACCCTTTCGAACGGCGCAGTCATCACCATTGCTGCCGACGCGACCACTGGCAGCGTGACCGTCGACACCGCAGCCAATGACGTTTACAACAATGGCAGCACCGTCAGCACCACCATCACCGGAACCACCGGCGGTAATTTCGAGCAGTTGACCCCGAGCACCGAGCCGGCGCTGACCACCATTACCGACTCCAAGGATGAGACCGGCCTGAGCCTGTCGGCGTCCACCGAAGTGGCCGAGGGCGGTCAGATTGTATACACCGCGACCCTGACCAATCCGGCCGGCACGCCAGTCACCGTGACCCTTTCGAACGGCGCGGTCATCACCATTGCTGCCGACGCGACCACTGGCAGCGTGAGCGTCCCGGCACCGGCCGATGACGTCTACAAGGACGCCGGCAAAGTTGAAGCGACCATCAAGGACGCCACGGGCGGCAACTTTGAGAACCTGGTCACCAACCCGGCGGCTGCGGTCACCGAAGTGACTGACACGATCAATACGTCGACAGTCAGCCTGACGGCCAATAGCACTGTGGCCGAAGGCGGCACCGTGGTTTACACCGCGTCCGTCACCGCGCCAGTGACCGGTTCGCCGGTTGTCGTGACCTTGTCCAACGGTCAAACCATCACCATTGCGGTGGGTTCGAGCAGCGCCAGCGTGAACTTTGTTGCGCCAAACGATGCCCTCGCCGGCGGCGGCTCTCTGAGCGTCAAAATCAACGACGCCAAGGGTGGCAATTACGAGAAGCTGGAAGTCGACGGCAAGCCTGCGAATACCTCGGTGACGGATTCTGCCGACACCACGACTGTTAGCCTCAGCGCGACTGAGTCGGTCGCTGAAGGTGGTTCGATCGTTTACACCGCGAACCTGACCCACGCTGCCGGCACTCCGGTCACCGTGACTCTTTCGAACGGCGCGGTGATTACCATCGCCGCCAACGCGACCAGCGGCTCCGTCACCGTCGATGCGCCGAAAGACGACGTCTACAATGACGCCGGCAAAGTTGAAGCGACCATCAAGGACGCCACGGGCGGCAACTTTGAGAACCTGGTCACCAACCCGGCGGCTGCGGTCACCGAAGTGACTGACACGATCAATACGTCGACAGTCAGCCTGACGGCCAATAGCACTGTGGCCGAAGGCGGCACCGTGGTTTACACCGCGTCCGTCACCGCGCCAGTGACCGGTTCGCCGGTTGTCGTGACCTTGTCCAACGGTCAAACCATCACCATTGCGGTGGGTTCGAGCAGCGCCAGCGTGAACTTTGTTGCGCCAAACGATGCCCTCGCCGGCGGCGGCTCTTTGAGCGTCAAAATCAACGACGCCAAGGGTGGCAATTACGAGAAGCTGGAAGTCGACGGCAAGCCTGCGAATACCTCGGTGACGGATTCTGCCGACACCACGACTGTTAGCGTCAGCGCGACTGAGTCGGTCGCCGAAGGCGGTTCGATTGTTTACACCGCGAACCTGACAAACGCTGCTGGCACGCCAGTGACCGTCACCCTGAGCAACGGCGCGGTGATCACCATCGCCGCCGGCGCCAACAGCGGTTCCGTGACCGTCGCCGCCCCCGCCGATGACGTCTACAAAGACGCCGGAAAAGTCCAAGCCACCATCAAGGACGCCACGGGCGGCAACTTTGAAAACCTGGTCAAAGACCCGGCTGCGGCCGTCACCACCGTCACCGACACCCTCGACACTTCGGCGGTCACCCTGACCGCCACCAGCAGCGTGGCCGAAGGCGGCACCGTGGTTTACACCGCCTCTGTCGGCGCACCGGTCACCGGCTCGCCGGTTGTTGTGACCTTGTCCAACGGTCAGACCATCACCATTGGCATTGGCAAAAGCAGCGGCACGGTCAATGCCGTGGTCTCTAACGATGTGCTCAGCGGCCATGCGCCGTTGACCAATTCGATCACGAAAGTCAGCGGCGGCAACTACGAAAACCTGGTCGCGGATAAAACCTCGATCAGCACCAGCGTGACCGACACCGTCGACACCACCACCCTGTCGCTGAGCGCCACTGGCAACGTCAAAGAAGGTGGCCAGATCACCTACACCGCCACCCTGACCCATGCGGCCGGCACCCCAGTGACCGTGACGTTGAGCAACGGCGCGACCATCACCATCGATGCCGGTAAAACCACCGGCACCGTGAAAGTCGACGCACCGAAAGACGACGTCTACAAGGACGCCGGCAAACTGGAAGTCACCATCAAGGACGCCGCGGGCGGCAACTTTGAAAACCTGGTCACCAGCCCGACCCCGGCCGTGACCAACGTCGCCGACACAATCAACACGACGCACCTGACGCTCAGCGCTGAAAAAACTGTACTTGAAGGCTCGCACATCACCTACACCGCGACCCTCACCAACGCCGCGCAAACGCCGGTGACCGTCAAGCTGAGCAACGGCGAGACCATCACCATCGACGCCGGCAAAACCAGCGGTTCGGTCACCATCGCGGCGCCAAGCGATGACGTCTACAAAGATGCCGGCAAACTCACCGTAAAAATGACTGATGCCAGCGGTGGCAACTTCGAAAAACTCGACATCAGCAAGGCGTCAGTAAGCACCACCGTCAAAGACACGGTCGACACGACGTCCCTGTCCCTGTCGGCCAGCCACACCGTCAGCGAAGGTGGCCAGATCACCTACACCGCCACCCTGAACAACCCGACAGACACGGCCATGACCGTGAAGTTGAGCAATGGCGCAGCGATCAACATCGCCGCTGGCGCCACCACCGGTTCGGTCAACTTCGCCGCTCCGGCGAACAGCCCGTACATCGACGGCGGCAAAGTTCAGGCTACGATCGCCAGCCAGAGCGGCGGCAACTTCGAAAAAGTCGTCGTCAATCATTCGCCGGCGGTCACCACGGTCACCGATTCTGCCGACACCACTGGCCTGAGCCTGAGCGCCACCGGTTCGGTCGCCGAGGGTGGTTCGATCGTCTACACCGCGACCCTGACCAATGCCGCTGGCACCGCCATGACCGTGACGTTGAACAACGGTGCGGTGATCCACATTGCCAAGGGCGCCACCACCGGTTCGGTGAACTTCGCCGCACCCAAGGATGACGTCTACAAAGACGCCGGAAAAGTTGAAGCCAGCATCACCAAGACCACCGGCGGCAACTTCGAAAACCTGGTGGCCGACAAGACCCCAGCGGTTACCGACGTGACCGACACCCTCAATACGTCGACAGTCAGTCTGACGGCCAACAGCACTGTGGCTGAAGGCGGCACCGTGGTGTACACCGCGTCTGTCACCGCGCCAGTGACCGGTTCGCCGGTTGTGGTGACCTTGTCCAACGGCCAGACCATCACCATTCCGGTCGGATCGAGCAGCGCCAGCGTGAAATTCACCGCACCGAACGACGCACTGGCTGGCGGCGGTTCGCTGAGCGTGAAAATCGACGGCACCACCGGTGGCAACTACGAAAACCTGGTGGCGAATCAAACCCCGGCAGTCACTTCGGTGACCGACGTTAAAGACACCACCACCCTGAGCCTGAGCGCTACGGATTCGGTAGCGGAAGGCGGTTCGATTGTCTACTCCGCGACGCTGACTCACGCTGCCGGCACTCCGGTTACCGTGAATCTGTCGAACGGCGCAGTGATCACCATCGCCGCCAACGCTACCAGCGGCTCCGTTACCGTCAAGGCACCTGCCGATGACGTCTACAAAGACGCCGGCAAAGTTGAAGCGACCATCAAGAACGCCAGCGGTGGCAACTTCGAGAACCTGGTCACCAGCCCGGCGGCTGCGGTCACCGAAGTGACTGACACGATCAATACGTCGACAGTCAGCCTGACCGCCAACGGCACTGTGGCCGAAGGCGGCACCGTGGTTTACACCGCGTCCGTGTCTGCTGAAGTCACCGGCTCGCCGGTCGTTGTGACCTTGTCCAACGGCCAGACCATCACCATTCCGGTCGGTTCGAGCAGCGCCAGCGTGAACTTTGTTGCGCCAAACGACGCCCTCGCCGGTGGCGGTTCGCTGAGCGTCAAAATCAACGACGCCAAGGGCGGCAACTTCGAAAAACTGGAAGTCGACGGCAAGCCTGCGAATACCTCGGTGACGGATTCTGCCGACACCACGACTATCAGCCTCAGCGCGACTGAGTCGGTCGCTGAAGGTGGTTCGATTGTTTACACCGCGAACCTGACCAATCCGGCCGGCACACCAGTTACCGTGACTCTTTCGAACGGCGCAGTGATCACCATCGCCGCCAACGCTACCAGCGGCTCCGTCACCGTCAAGGCACCTGCCGATGACGTCTACAAAGACGCCGGCAAAGTTGAAGCGACCATCAAGAACGCCAGCGGCGGCAACTTCGAAAACCTGGTCACCAGCCCGGCGGCTGCGGTCACCGAAGTGACTGACACGATCAATACTTCGACGGTCAGCCTGACCGCTGACGGCACTGTGGCCGAAGGCGGCACCGTGGTTTACACCGCGTCCGTGTCTGCTGAAGTCACCGGCTCGCCGGTCGTTGTGACCTTGTCCAACGGCCAGACCATCACCATTCCGATCGGTTCGAGCAGCGCCAGCGTGAACTTTGTTGCGCCAAACGACGCTCTCGCCGGTGGCGGTTCGCTGAGCGTCAAAATCAACGACGCCAAGGGTGGCAATTACGAGAAGCTGGAAGTCGACGGCAAGCCTGCGAATACCTCGGTGACGGATTCTGCCGACACCACGACTATCAG
The DNA here is from genome assembly GCF_054898115.1 of Pseudomonas sp. MDT1-16. Lineage (NCBI taxonomy): Bacteria > Pseudomonadati > Pseudomonadota > Gammaproteobacteria > Pseudomonadales > Pseudomonadaceae > Pseudomonas > Pseudomonas sp. MDT1-16. The sequence goes on along the minus strand of NZ_CM142717.1, from coordinate 387,888 downwards.
CCTCAGCGCGACTGAGTCGGTTGCTGAAGGTGGTTCGATCGTTTACACCGCGAACCTGACCAACGCCGCCGGCACACCCGTGACCGTGACGTTGAGCAACGGCGCCGTGATCACCATCGCCGCCAACGCTACCAGCGGCTCCGTCACCGTCAAGGCACCTGCCGATGACGTCTACAAAGACGCCGGCAAAATTGAAGCGACCATCAAGAACGCCAGCGGTGGCAACTTCGAGAACCTGGTCACCAGCCCGGCGGCTGCGGTCACCGAAGTGACTGACACGATCAATACGTCGACAGTCAGCCTGACCGCCAACGGCACTGTGGCCGAAGGCGGCATCGTGGTTTACACCGCGTCCGTGTCTGCTGAAGTCACCGGCTCGCCGGTTGTGGTGACCTTGTCCAACGGCCAGACCATCACCATTCCGATCGGTTCGAGCAGCGCCAGCGTGAACTTTGTTGCGCCAAACGACGCTCTCGCCGGTGGCGGTTCGCTGAGCGTCAAAATCAACGACGCCAAGGGTGGCAATTACGAGAAGCTGGAAGTCGACGGCAAGCCTGCGAATACCTCGGTGACGGATTCTGCCGACACCACGACTATCAGCCTCAGCGCGACTGAGTCGGTTGCTGAAGGTGGTTCGATCGTTTACACCGCGAACCTGACCAACGCCGCCGGCACACCCGTGACCGTGACGTTGAGCAACGGCGCCGTGATCACCATCGCCGCCAACGCTACCAGCGGCTCCGTCACCGTCAAGGCACCTGCCGATGACGTCTACAAAGACGCCGGCAAAATTGAAGCGACCATCAAGAACGCCAGCGGTGGCAACTTCGAGAACCTGGTCACCAGCCCGGCGGCTGCGGTCACCGAAGTGACTGACACGATCAATACGTCGACAGTCAGCCTGACCGCCAACGGCACTGTGGCCGAAGGCGGCATCGTGGTTTACACCGCGTCCGTGTCTGCTGAAGTCACCGGCTCGCCGGTTGTGGTGACCTTGTCCAACGGCCAGACCATCACCATTCCGGTCGGTTCGAGCAGCGCCAGCGTGAACTTTGTTGCGCCAAACGACGCTCTCGCCGGTGGCGGTTCGCTGAGCGTCAAAATCAACGACGCCAAGGGCGGCAACTTCGAAAAACTGGAAGTCGACGGCAAGCCTGCGAATACCGCGGTGACGGATTCTGCCGACACCACGACTATCAGCCTCAGCGCGACTGAGTCGGTTGCTGAAGGTGGTTCGATCGTTTACACCGCGAACCTGACCAACGCCGCTGGCTCGCCAATGACCGTGACCCTGAGCAACGGCTCGGCAATCACTATCGACGCCGGCAAAACCACCGGCACCGTGACCGTCCCGGCTCCGGCCGATGACGTCTACAAAGACGCCGGCACCGTGCAGGCGACAATCACTAAAGCCACCGGCGGTACCTTCGAGAACCTGGTCACCAGCAGCACGCCTGCGGTCACCAATGTCACCGATACCATCGACACCTCGACAGTCAAACTGACCGCCACCGTTACTGCAGCTGAAGGTGGCACCGTCACCTACACCGCGACGGTCGGCCAGCCTGTGACTGGCGCGCCGGTCACCGTGACGTTGGCCAATGGTCAAAACATCACCATCGAAGTCGGCAAAACCACTGGCACCGTGACCACCCTCGCACCCAACGACGCGTTGACCGGCCACACTCCGCTGACCAACTCGATCACCAACGTCAGCGGCGGTAACTACGAAAACCTGGTCGCTGACAAAACCCCGGTCAGCACCACTGTGACTGACACCGCTGACACGACCAACCTGACTCTGAGCGCCACCAACTCGGTCGCCGAAGGTGGTTCGATCATCTACACCGCCACCCTGACCAACGCCGCCGGCACACCCGTGACCGTGACGTTGAGCAACGGCGCCGTGATCACCATCGACGCCGGCAAAACCACCGGCACCGCGACCGTCGATGCGCCGAAGGACGATGCTTACAAAGACGCTGGCTCTGTTCAGGCGAGCATCAGCACCGCGACCGGCGGCAACTTCGAGAACCTGGTCCCTAACAAAACGGCAGTCGTGACCAACGTCACCGACACCGTCGACAAGACCGAAGTCAGCATCACCGGCAGCACCTCGGTGACCGAAGGTCAGACCGCCAGCTACACCGTCAACCTGACTAACCCGGCGCAGACCGAAGTCACCCTGAAAATCGTCTACAGCGGCACCGCCGCCGACGGTTCGGACTTCGCCGGCGTGTACACCGTGAAGATTCCGGCCGGCGCGAGCAGCGCGAACTTCAACGTCGCGACCCTGGACGACAGGATCACCGAACGCACTGAAAACTTCGTGGTCAAGATCGATTCGGCCACCGGAGGCAACTTCGAAAACCTGGCAATCAGCGGTTCCAACGGCAGCGTCAGCACCTCGATCATCGACAACGATGCGCCGCCGGTGCTCGACCTGGATGCCAACAACTCCAGCGGCGCCACCGGTGCCAACTACAACGTGACGTTCACCGAAGGCACCACCGGCCAAGGCGTATCGATCGGCGACACCGACCTGACAATCACCGACCCGGACAGCACGCTGCTGACCGGCGCGACGATCGTGCTGACCAACCGTCAGGAGGGCGATGCGCTGAACCTGGGCAACAGCGTCAACGGCATCACCATCAATGCCAACAGCACGAATGGCACGGTCACGCTGACCCTGTCCGGTAGCGCGACACTTGCCGACTACATGCAGCAGATCAAGAACATCAGCTTCACCAACAGTAGTGAAAACCCGAGCAGCGTGCCGCGGATCATCACCGTGTCCGTGACGGATGGCAGCAACTACTCCAACACCGCGACCACCACCGTCAACGTAGTCGGCGTGAACGATGCACCGACTGCCGCACCGGTTAACGTCACCGGAACCGAAGACACCCCGCTGATTCTCGGCTGGTCGACCTTCGGCGTCAGCGATGTCGACAGCGCCGCCGCCAACCTGGGCGTGAAAATCACTCAACTGCCGGGCGAAGGCAAATTGCAGTTCCTGGCCACTGACGGCAAGACCTGGACCGATGTAGCGAACAACCAGACGTTCACCAAGGCTGACATCGACGCTGGCAAGTTGCGCTTCCTGCCGGATACCAACGAGTCCGGCAGCAACGGCTACAACGCCGGCCTGGGTAACAAACTGGCGGACTACGCACAGATCCAATTCCAGCCAACCGACGGCTCGCTGCTGGGCAACACCGGCACGATCAAAATCGACATCACGCCAGTGGCCGACGCGCCTTCCCTCAACGTTGCGGACAACAGCGTCAAATCCACCGGGCTGATCAAAGAAGTCTGGACCGGCCTGTCAGGCCTCGGCACCGATGGCAGCGGCGCGTCTTCGGGCACGCTGAAAAGCGTCATCGACGGCGCGGGTAAACCGAACTCCAGTGGTACGGTGACCAACGTGCAGTCCGACGGCAGCGTCGCGGCTGGCACGGCGTCGAAAACCTCCGGCCTGATCTACCTCGAAGCTGGCAAGACTTACACCTTCAGCGGCACCGGCGATGACAGCCTGTTGGTGACCATCGGCGGCAAGAACGTCGCGGCCATCACGTGGGGCGCGGGCGGCAAGCTGAACGGTTCGTTTATCCCGACCACCAGCGGTTACTACACCCTGGACATCTACCACCACAACCAGAACGGCCCGGGTAGCTATGACGTCAACCTGTCGGTCAACGGCAGTGCCGCGGTCGACCTGAGCAGCGCCGGCGTGCCGCTGTACACCGGCGTGGCGGACCTTGCCGCTTCCGGCGTGACGGTGTCCGATTTGCACGGCACCAGCGGCGAAGGCTACTACGAAGGCTACAAACTCAATGAAGCCGCGGAAGGCACCAGCGTTCACCTGTCTGCCATCAAGACGGCCCTGACGGATATCGACGGCTCCGAAAGCCTGAGCGTGAAGATCAGCGGTATTCCGGCAGGTTCGGTGCTCACTGATGGCGCCGGCCACACTTTCACCGCCAGCGCGACATCCGGCGAAGCCAACGTCACGGGCTGGAACCTCGGCTCCCTCACCGTCACTCCGCCGCCGTACTACAACGGCCAGTTCAACCTGACCGTAACCTCGACCTCCACCGAATCGCTTGGTGGTTCGGCGCAAAGCACCGCGACGATCCCGGTCACGGTTTACCCGGCGGTCTACAACGCCGTCACCGCCACGGCGGCTGACGACACCATCAGCGGCACTGACGGCAACGACATCATGGTCGCCGACATCGGCGGGCTGACCGTGGTGCCGGGCACCAACTACAACATTGCGTTCATGGTCGACAGCTCGGGCAGTATGAGCCCGTCGTCGGTCAGCTCAGCCAAGGACTCGCTGACCTCGGTGTTCAACACCCTCAAACAGAGCATGGGCGGCAATTCGGGAACGGTGAACATCTTCCTGGCGGACTTTGATAACCAGGTCAACAAGTCGGTGTCGGTCAACCTGAACGATCCGAATGCCCTGATCCTGCTCAAAGCGGTACTGGATTCGATGGCTTCCGGCGGCGGTACCAACTACGAGGACGTGTTCAAAACCACGGCCAACTGGTTCCAGAGCGCCGATGCCGTTGCCAACAAGGGCGCGACGAACCTCACGTACTTCATCACCGACGGCAAACCGACTTACTACCAGAGTGATGAATCGACCAACCCGAATCTGTATAACGGCGCCAAACTCGACAGCGTAATCACCACCAGCAACTACCAGTTGGGCAAAGCGATCAGCCTGTACCCGGACAGCAACCACCAGATCGATATCACCGCTTCGGGCAACGTCACAGTCTGGACCAAGTCCGGCGACGGCTGGTCAAATAAAGATTTCGGCACACTGCACGCCCAAGGCGATGGTACGTATGAGTTCTCGTCCCGCGGTGGCAACGGCAGCAGCACCGGCTCCAGCGCCATCGACAACTCCACCGACAGCTTCGCGCTGCTGAGCAAGGTCTCGACGGTAGAAGCCATCGGCATAAATAAAGACGTCACCCTTGCCGATCTGAAGCCGTACGACTCGGATAAAACACCGCAAACCAACATCGACCCGAAAGACCTGGCCAACTCGATCATCGGGCACACCGAAGCGACGATGCCTGGCGCCGACACGGTCAATGGTGGCGACGGCAACGACATCCTGTTCGGCGACCTGGTGAGCTTCAACGGCGTCGCCGGCGAGGGTTATCAGGCCCTGCAAGCGTTCGTCGCCCAGCAAACCGGCGTAGATGTCAGCAAAGTCACCACCAGCAACGTGCACCAGTTCATCACCGAGCACTACACCGCGTTCGATATGTCGGGGGCGCATGACGGTAATGACTCGCTGCTGGGCGGTGCCGGCAATGACATTCTCTTCGGCCAGGGTGGCAACGACCTCCTCGACGCCGGCAAGGGCAATGACATCCTGCTCGGTGGTTCGGGTAACGACTCGCTGATGGGCGGCCAGGGCAACGATATTCTGATTGGTGGTTCGGGCGCCGACACCTTCGTCTGGAAGGCTGGCGACACCGGCAGCGACGTGATCAAGGACTTCAAGGCCAGTGAAGGTGATCGTATCGACTTGCGCGATCTGCTGCAGGGCGAAACCGGCAGCACCATCGACAACTTCCTGAAGATCACCACCGTGGACGGCGTTTCGTCCCTGCAAGTCAGCTCCGCCGGCAAGTTCAACGGCGCCGACGCCGCAGCCGCGGCACCGGATGTGACGATCAAACTGGAAGGCAACAACTGGTCCACCGCCAACATTCACTCGTTGATTGCCGGCAGTGACCCAACCATCAAGATCGATCACAACAACAGCTGATCCAACGAAAAACGGCCGCCTTTATGGGGCGGCCGTCAGTTTTGCGCCCATCAACCCGGTGACGATTTCGTCGCCGCACCGCATACTCGCGTCCAGTTGGCCTATGCTGCTGACAGCATGACGCTGGTCCATTTCCGAGGGATGCTCAATGTTCTACGTGCAACGCGATGCGCAAGGTCAGTTAGTGCGCGTGGAAGCTGCGGCCTACGCCGAGGCCACGGAAACGCTGCCGGCCGACCACCATGAAATCCAGGACTGGTACGCCAACGAGGTAGTGGAAACCAGCCTCAAACAGCTCAAGCAGAGCGACCTGGAAATGATCCGGGTACTCGACGACTTGATTCAAGTGTTAACCAGTAAAGGCGTGATCCGCGTCACCGACCTGCCGGCCGCCGCCCAGGCCAAGCTGATGGACCGGTCACATGCCCGTGAAGCGTTGGGTGGGTTGAGCCATTTGATCGACGATGACGAGACGGGGTTGATCTAGGCAATCAGACTTTCTGACGCTGATCGTTCCCACGCGCCGCAAAGGAATGCCTCAAGGGACGCTCCGCGTTCCGGCCTCACCGCTGATGTTGCGCCTGACACTGTTGTGACGCAGAGCGTTACGGGCTGCATTCCCACGCAAAGCGTGGGAATGATCAGTGGGTTAGCGCCAAGGCTTCGGCTCACCAAACAACTGCCCCTGAACCCCATACAACCCCATCTCACGAATCACCATCAACTCCCCTTCTGTCTCGACCCGCTCGGCAATCAACGGCAGATCAATGCTATGCGCCGCCCGCTGAATCGCCTCAATAAACAATCGCTTGTCACCTTCCTGATCAATCGCCCGAATGTAACTGCCATCAATCTTCAAATACGCCAACCCAAGCCGCGCCAAGTTGCCGATCATGCTGAAACGCCCGCCAAAGCGTTGCAGGCTCAGGGAGAACCCGAGTTCGTGCAGACGTCGCGTCAGTTCTTCCAGCATGGCTTGATCCGGCAGCTGCTCCTCGCCGATTTCCAGGGTCAATCGCTCCCCCAGATTCGAATGCTGACGCAGGATTTCAAAGGCTTTACTCAACGCCTGCGGGTCGGCCAACGTCGCTGAAGACAGGTTCAGTGCCAGCGACTCTTCATGGTTGGCCATCTGCTCAAGCACCAGCTCCAACATCAGCCGGTCCAACCGCGCGGTCCAGCCAAAGCGCTCGAGCCACGGCAGGAAGCGCCCGGCGGGGATGGTCTTGCCCTCGTCGTCGATCAGACGCGACAGCACCTTGTAATGCAGCACCAACTGCGTGTCCTGGGCGGCCACGACCGGTTGGAAATACAGTTCGAAACGCTTCTGATCCAACGCCTGATCCAGCAAGTTGTGCCAGGCATGATGGTCATCACCGACGCTGGCCGAGGCGCTGTGATCGAGGCACGCCCAGCTCGGTTCACCCTGGCTTTCCGCCTGAGCCAACGCCTGATCGCCCAGCCCAAGCACGGCTTGCGGCAAGTCACCATAAACAAACGGCGCCAGCCCGATCGAGGCCACCGAGGCGACATCGGTGGCGCCCGTCGCGTGCAGACTCGCCAGCGCACTGTCGAGGTTCTGCGCCAGTTGCAGCGCTTCTTCGCGCACCAGCCCCGGCGCCAGCACGGCGAACTCACCGCCGCGAATCCGCGTCACGAGGTTCAGGGTTTCCGGGTACTTGGCACACTCGCGGGACAGCTGCTCACCTACCGCAATCAACAGCTGGTCGGTGCGTTGACCGCCCAACCGCTGGTTCAACCCGGCCAGGTCCTTGACCCGCAACAACAGCAGATAACCGGAACTCGCCTGCTCCGGATTGCTCACCCGGGCGTTCAACTGCATTTCGAAATAGCGACGGTTGGCCAGGCCGGTCAGGTTGTCTTGATAGGATTCGACCCGCAGTTTTTCACTACGCACGGCCTGCTCCTGAAACAACGCCTTGAGCTTCTCGACCATCTGATTCATGGCCTGCACCACGCGGCGCAGTTCGGGTGTGCGCGGCAGTTCCGGCAGGCTGAGGAACTCGCGGCGAGCAATGGCGTGGGATTGCTTGACCATGTAATCCAGCGGCTTCAGTTGCCGGCGCAACAACAGCGCGCCCAGCACCGCACTCACCGCACCGCAGATCAGCAACCAGCCAAGACTGCCCAGCGCGCTCTGCCAGAGTTTGGCCAACGCGAACATCGGATGGCTGACCACCTCGACCCGCGCCGCCTGCTCCCAGCCACGACTGACAATCGCGTCGCCACCGGCCGGTTCCAGGCCGATCAGTTTGACGAACCAGTCCGGCACATTGTTCATCGCAGGGATACCGCTGCGCTCGACGATGGTCTGATCGGTCTTGAGATCGACCACACGGATGCTCGCGTAATAACCGCTGTCGAAGATTGAACTGACCAGCAACTCGACCATTGCCGGGTCGTCGATGTTCGGCGTCAGGGACAGTGCCAATGCGGTCGCGGCGTCCTGGGCGTGGGAGCGCAACTGGTTGACGTACTGGGTGCGCGAGCTTTCCAGGCTGACCATGAAGCTGCCGGTGAAGGCAATCACCAGGAACAGACAGATAGCGATCAACAGCTGTTTGAACAAAGACATCTGAGCGCGTGCTCCTAGTTAGTCGTCTCGACCGGGAAACCTTCGGCCTGCATTTTTTTCAGCACATCCTGCCAACGAGACAGGCGCTTGGTATCACCGACTTTCTTGTTGCCCTTGGCGCCCGGCAACCACAACCCTTCCGCATTAAAAGAGTAGACCGGCAGCAAATCGGTTCGTTGGCTGGCCGGTTTGATCGCGTCGATCAAGCTGTCGAGTACCAGCGGCATGGCCTCGGCGCTTGAGTAGTAGGTCAACACCATGTGCGCCCGATTCAGGCGCAAAGCCTTGACGTACGTAATGCGCAGCTTGTCACTGGAAACGCCGAGATGGCGCAGGCTGAAATACTTGGCGATCGCGTAATCTTCGCAATCGCCGGCGCCCTTCCACAGGGCCTCGATGGGCGTTTCCCAATAATCGACCTCGTGCCACAGGTCGATGTCTTCCTCATAGCGCATCTGCTTGTTGAAGAATTGGTTGACCACTTTAAGCTGTTCGAGCTCGTTGACCTGCTTTTGCGTAGCCAATAAGTACTGCCAGGCATCAATGCGTTGCTGCCCTTCGCCCAATGGCCCGTACAATGCCTGCGCGCGACGGCTGATCAGCGAAAAATCCCAATCGGCATGCAGCCCGCCCAGCATAACGCCGGCCAGCAGCAACGCGCAGCACAGCCAGCGCAAAGTCCGAGGGATCGCGAAACATACCGCCAATGCGAGGCATCCAGGTCAGGCAGGTGGGAAAGCGTTTGATGGTGCAGGTTAGCCCGGTAAAAGACAATGGCACGGTGAGATCACCGGTGGCGCGCTAGACTTTGTATGGCAGGTGTCATTAAAAACACCGTGGCCACGTCAGGCTGTGACCTTGTGTGCGTTTGACAACCTGTCAGGCAGTCACTAGTGTCTTCTTGGATCCAAATTTTTTCAGTCAAACAGGGTGCGTAGTTGTGACACAGAAGCCCAATCCTCTTAACAGCATCAAGGTCAACGGGCCGATTCCGGCTCATCTGGCACGCTCGGTGATCGAAGAAACCCTGCGTTCGGCCATTCTCGACGGTCGCATTCCCTGCGGCACAGCACTGCGTCAGCAAGATTTGGCCGATCTTTTCGGTGTCAGCCGCATGCCGGTGCGCGAAGCGTTGCGCCAGCTCGAAGCCCAGGCGCTGCTTAACGTAATCGCCCATAAAGGTGCTGTGGTTGCACCGCTGGTTCAGGGCGATGCCGTGGAAACCTATGCACTGCGGATCCTGCTGGAATCCGAAGCGCTGCGCCTGTCGATTCCGTTGCTTGAGAAGGAAGACTTCGAACAGGCTGCCCGTCATATCGACGACCTGGAAACGGAACACAATTACACCGAGATCGGCCGGTTCAACCGGCTCTTCCACATGTCGCTGTACAGCAAGGCGCCGAACGGGCGGCTGTTGAGGCTGGTGGAAGACGGATTGAACGAAGAGGAGCGCTTCCTGCGCTTCAACCTGGAAGCCATGGGCCTGGGCAAACTGTCCCAGGAAGATCACCGGGCGCTTTTGCAGGCCGTAGAAGACCGAGACGTCGAACGCTCGGTGAAGCTGCTCGAGCATCACCTCAACCGGGGCGTCGAGGTCATCACACGCTACCTCAACAGCCCTGAAGCACTGAACAAAAAAACCTCCCGGTAAAAAACGACGGCAAGCCTGAGCGAGCAGATCGAACTGCTCGTTTTCGCTTGTCGCGACTGCGCTGCGCCCCTCTCCAAAGCCCTGCCCTCGATTGCCCCCTCTGAAGATCAATATTTACCCCGCGTAGATGACGCGTCGGTGATAGCGGCTGCTGTGAATTACGCTCACTCTTGGCCGGTCAACGAATAATGAACGGGCGACGCATCGCGCGAGCGGAGCAGGCCCCGCACCAAGAACCTACGGAAGGAGTCTTGCCACGGGAAAGGAAGAACCGGCGTTGATCCCAGTCAACTTCCGCCCCCTCAATTTACTTCAACGATTCAGTTAGAAAGTTGCTTCGAGTGAGGCATTCACTCTTCATTTGAATTCTGACTTATATAAGCCGGAAGGAGTAACCACACCCAAATAAAACTCAAACTAAAAGTCTTATTGGAACTTGTCGCGCGCAAGAAAGTTAAACTTTCAAATAGTGAAAAAATAACTTGCCCGACACTTTATTACTGTATTAGTTTTTCTCCGCCGCCCTGAACACTGGGGCCAGGCCGTCACTTAACGACTTATTGCAACTCACTATATCAACTCTCTTGAGGCCTCCGCTCGCCAACAGAAACTCACAACCAACTATCGCTTATTTATCAAACGCTCCCACGGTATTTCCAGCTCACTTATAGGCCCGCCCATGAAACCGACTAAAGACCGTCTCAACCAGAAGAAAGCAGAACTTAGCGCTCATCCAATCTTTTCCGAAATCAACTCACTTGCGGTTTTGCAACGCTTCATGGAAACCCATGTGTTTGCAGTATGGGATTTCATGTCACTGACCAAACGCCTGCAGCAGGAACTGACCTGCGTTCAGCTGCCCTGGCTGCCACCGCGAGATCCGCAGGCAGCGCGCTTGATCAACGAGATCGTGCTGGGCGAAGAGTCCGATGATCGTCCGACTCAAGGTCACTACAGCCATTTCGAGTTGTACCTGGATGCGATGCGCGAAGTCGGTGCGAGCACAGTCGCGGTCGAGCGCTTCGTGACACTGCAAAAGGAAGGGGTGAGCTATGACGTGGCGCTGCAAAGTGTGGACGTTGACCCGGCCGCCGCACAGTTCGTGCGTCATACCTTGCACATCGCGCTGCATGCGCCTGGTCATAGCGTTGCGGCGGTATTCCTGCATGGCCGGGAAAGTGTGATTCCGCAGATGTTCCAACGAATTCTCGATGATTGGGGCATTGGTCTGGATCAAGCGCCGACCTTTCGTTACTACCTTGAGCGCCACATCGAAGTCGACTCCGAAGACCATGGCCCGGCGGCGGAAAAACTTCTCGCCCGGCTGGTCGATGGCGATCCGCAACGCGAAGAAGACGTCTATGCCAGCGCCATCGCCGCTGTGGAAAGCCGCATCGCCTTGTGGGACGGCCTGCGTCTGAGCATGAGCGAACCTGTTGCTGAGGTGATCGCATGAATGCCGCCGACTACCAATCCTTCGCCGATGCCTGGGAAAGCCGCGCGACCATCCGTACCCGCCCCCGGCGCGTACTGGAGAACGACGACAAGCTGATCTACCCGTTGAGCCGCCAACCGTTAGTGCTGAGCGAAACCTTCCTGCGCGAATGCCCGGAGCAGCGCGACTTTGCACTGGTGCAGACGCTCTACAAATTCATCAACGACGTGGTGATTTTCGAAACCGAAATCGTCGACAAGACTGCCCGCAGCATCGCCAAGAATCGCTTCGCCGTGGCCTTCCCGTTCGCCTGCCGCTACGACGCCATGACCGTGGTGGTGGACGAGGACTACCACGCGCTGGTGGCGATGGATTTCATGCAACAGACCGTCGCCATGACCGGCATCACGCCCATCGACCTGCCGGATGAAATCGAACTGAGCCGAGCCATTCCAGCGGCCGTGGCGCTTGCCCCGGAACACCTGCGCAGCGCCGTGGAATTAATCTGCGTGGCCATCGCCGAGAACACCGTGACCGGCGATGTCGCGGCGTTCGCCAAGGACGACACGGTCAAGCAGTCGATCAAGGGCCTGATGGCCGACCACTTGCTCGACGAAGGTCGCCACTCCGGGTTCTGGGCGCGGCTGGTGCGCATCTACTGGCACACCGCGAGCGAAGACGACCGTCGATGCATCGCGCACATCCTGCCGATATTCATTGGCCATTACCTGACCAACGACATTCAGAAGTCGTTCGACTTCCGGCTGATCGAGTCCTTGAAGATCAGCGATGCCGCGCGCCACGCACTCAAGAGCGAAGTGTCGGGACTGGCCTTCCCGATCAATCGCCATCACCCATTGGTCGCCAACATCGTGCGGTTTTTCCGCAGCAGTTCGCTGCTCGATTCGCCGTGCGTGCAAGACGCCCTCAGCGATTACCTGGTTTAACGAGGAGCACATCATGAGACGTCTCGACATTCTGCTCATTGGACACAGCCAAGCCCTGACCGACCTGGCGCTGGAACTTGAACAACACGGTCATTCTCTGGTGCGCCTGACTACCGTCGACAAGCAGCCGTTGGGTAACGCTGATTTGCTGATCGACGACGCCAGCCTGCCTGTTCAAGACGTCGGCGATGCGCCGCGACTGACGCTGCAACTGGGTATCGGTGAGCCTGGGGTTTCTGGCCTGCCGCCGCTGGACTTGCTGTGCACCTACGGTTCGACGCTGTTCACTCGCGTGCCGATCACCGACGAACCTTCGGGCAACGGCCAGGCATTGCGCCTGAGGGCAGTGGAGGAACTGGTCAATCACGTGGCGCTGCTGGTCAGCCGTTACTCTCGCGATACCGACTATTTTCGGCAGACCGACTCTGCGGTTCCCGCTCACTTTGAGCACGTGGAAAACCTGCTTTATTTGGAGAGCCTCGCGTTTTTCCATCGGCTCAATATCACGGCTGCACCCGCGCTGCTGGAACTCAGCCAGATCCCGATGATTGAGCGCCTTGAGCAGCGCTTCATCCAGTGTGCCGAACGACCCGCGCTGAACATTGCCGGCACGTCCCTCAGCTATCAGCATTTGCACGCCCACAGCCGTGCGATCCAGCAGCGATTGCTGCCGTTGCTCGCTCGGCATCAGGGGCCATTGGTGGTCGGGATCTGCCTGCCAAAATGCAGCGCGTTGTATGCGGGAATTCTGGCGATTCTCGGCAGCGGCGCGGTGTATTTGCCGCTGGAGCCAAGCCATCCCCTGCAACGCCAGCAGTACATTCTGGAAAACGCCGGGGCCGTGTTGTTGCTGCATGACGGTGAACATCCGCTCGCTGCGCAAATACCGGGACTCGACATCAGTAGCATCGACATCGATGACCTGGATCTCGATCAACCTTTGATGCGCCAACGACCCGATCTAGATGCGCCGTGCATGGCGCTCTACACCTCGGGCACCACCGGCCATCCCAAAGGCGTGTTGCTCAGCCAGACCAACCTCGCCCATTTCACCGCGTGGTACGCCGACTACGTGCAGCTGACCAAGCAGAGTCGGGTGCTGCAGTTTTCGTCGTTGAGTTTCGACTCATCGCTGATCGATATCTTCCCGACCCTGCTCCAGGGCGCCGAGCTGATCGTGCCCGACGACGATCAGCGCCGCGATCCGTTGCAACTGGTCGAGCTGATCCGCCATCAGCATCTGAGTCACGCCTTTTTGCCGCCGGCGTTGTTGAGCATTCTGCCGCTGGATCAATTGCAATGCCTCGATCACGTGATGACCGGCGGCGATGTCTGCGAACCCTACGTCATCGAGCAGCTCACCCGTCAGGGCAACCTCTACAACCTCTATGGCCCGACCGAAGCGACGGTGTTGATCACCGCGCGGCAACTGCGCACCGGCGACAGCAACCGCACTCTCGGCGCGCCAATCGCCAACAGTCAGGTACTGATTCTCGATGAGGATTTTCAACCGGTCGCCGAGCAAACCGTCGGTGAGTTGTACATCGTCGGCCCGGGTGTGTGCCTGGGTTACCTGAACAATCCGCAGCAGACCGCCGAACGTTATCTGAACCTGAGCCTGCCGAATGACCGGAGCCTGCGCGCCTACCGCACCGGCGACATGGCGAAGTGGACTCGCGACGGCATTGAGCTGTGCGGACGGCGCGACAACCAGGTGAAGATTCGCGGCTTTCGCGTCGAGCCGGAAGAGATCGAACGCTGCCTGCGCGACAGTCAGCTGTACCGCCAGGTGGCGGTGGTCATCGACAGCCATCGACGGATTCTGGCCTTCCTCGCCCAGCCTCAGGAGGATCAACCCGGCACCGCTCGCGAAGCGCTGAAAGCTCACTCGATGCAGTTTCTGCCGGATTACATGCAGCCCACAGCGTGGACCGAACTGCCGAGCATGCCGTTTGCCAGCAACGGCAAGGTCGACCGCAAGGCGCTGCTGGCGATGCCCGTGAATGTCTCCGAAAACACGCTGCGGCGCTTGCCCGCCAGTGCCGATGAGGCGCTGTTGTTGGAGATCTGGGCCGAGCTGCTGGAGCTGCCGGCCAGCGATATTTCCACCGACGAAAGCTTCTTCAACCTGGGCGGCCACTCGATCCTGCTCTCGCGCATGCTTTTGCGTTTGCGGGAAGCGTTCGGTCGCAGCATCTCGATCAACCGCTTCATCGAATTGCCGACCATAGCCAAGCTGGCGACCTTGGTGCGTGGCTCCGGCACCGAAGAAGTGCTGAGCGAAAAGGCCTTGGCCGATGCCTTCCGCGAACTGGATATCCAGCCGTTGCCAGTCAACCGCATGGGCGATGTGCACAAGGTGATCGTTACCGGCGCCAACAGCTTTGTCGGCGTGCACATTGTCGAAGCATTACTCGCCTGGGGCGCCAGCGAAGTCGCCTGCCTGGTGCGCGATGGCGGTGGGCAATCGGCGGCCGAGCGTTTTGCCCATGCGCTGCGAGAAAACCGCCTGGAGCATCTGGACCTGAGTCGGGTGCGGGTTTATGCGGCGGACATTACGCGTCCGTCATTGGGGCTCGAAGCGGATGTTTACGAGCGACTGGATCGGCAGTTCGGTGCGTTGGTGCACAACGCCGCCAACGTCAATCACGTACTCGATTACGAGTCGCTGGCGCGGGACAACGTCGAGCCGATCTTCGAGTGCCTTCGGTTGTGCGAAGGACGCAGCAAAAAGATCTTCAACTTCGTCTCGACGCTCTCGGCCTCCAGCACGATTGCCGCCGATGGCCGGGTGCTGGAATTGCCTGCCGCGCAGACGCCACCGATCTACATCAAGAACGGCTACAACCTGTCCAAATGGGTGGGTGAGCGGATCCTCGAACGGGCTCGCGAGCGTGGCGTACGGGTCAATCTTTATCGCCCCGGCAACATCAGTTTCAACAGCCTCACGGGTGTCTGCCAGCCTCACAAGAATCGCTTGATGCTGATGCTCAAAGGCTCGATCCAGCTCGGCCAGGTGCCGGAGTTCGCGCTGAATTTCGACCTGATGCCGGTGGACTTTCTCGCCCGGTTCATCGCCTTCCATGCCAGCCGTTATTCACCCGAAAAAGCGGTGTTCAACCTGCACAACCCCGAGCCTCTGAGCTGGGACAGCTACGTCGCGTCATTTCGTGAGGCCGGTCGGGAGTTTTCCATGGTCAGCATCGCTGACTGGCAGCAGCAACTGGGTCGGGTCGACAGCGACAACGCTTTGTTCGGCGTGCTTGGTTTCTACCTCAATGGCTTCGAGGAAGACATCGGCGACATCTCAATGATCGGCCACGCCAACGCCCAGGCGGGCGTGCGGCAGATGGGCGCGCATTACCCGGAAAAATCCCCGGCGCTGCTGCGGCGCGGCTGCGACTACCTCAAAGAAATCAACTTCATCTGATTCAACCCAACCCCAAGAATGGAGCAAGACCATGAGCACTCTACAACCCGATACCCTGATCAAAAATCCTCAAGGCTGCCACGTGGTGTCCTCGGTGGAAGTGCCGGCCGATGCCGAGAAAGTCTGGGCAGTGGTCGGTAACTTTGCCGGCTTCGATCAATTCATTCCGGCGCTGTCGCACATCGAAATGACCGGCGAAGGCGTGTCGTCCCTGCGCAAGAAATTCTTCAAGGACGGCAACTTGGTGGTCGAGCAACTTAACTCGCGGGATGACCAGGCATTGAACATGACGTGGACCACGATTTACAACACGTTGGGCGTGGCCAATTTGTGGGCGGCGATGAGTGTCCAACCGCTGGATGCGGGTAAGTCGCGGGCGACTTGGACCATCATCGCCGAACCCGCACAGGGCGGTGCCGAGGCGTTGCCGGGGTTCAAGGATTTCGTCCAGGGTTTTGCCGATGATGCGATGAACAATGTGCTGAAGCGGTTTGCGTAAGGCATAAGAAAGCCCGCTGCGGATCACTCCACAGCGGGCTCTTTTTTACATCGTTTGATCAGATCTTGAAGCTATCAACCAACTGCTTCAACCGGTTTGCCTGCAGGGACAACGCATCGCAATCCTTCAACGTTTCATTGAGGTTGGCCACGCTCTGCTGGTTCAGCAGGTTGATCTGGTTAACGTCGACGTTGAGGGTTTCCACGACCGCCGTCTGCTCTTCGGTCGCGGCGGCCACCGACTGGTTCATGCCGTCGATTTCGCCGATGCGCTGGGTCACGCTGACCAATCGCAAGCCTGCCTGGTTCGCCACTTCAACGCTCTGTTCGCTGGAGACCTGACTGGCGTTCATGGTCGTCACCGCTTCGCGAGAACCGATCTGCAGCGAGGTGATCATCTTGTGGATCTCTTCCGCCGATTCCTGGGTACGGTGAGCGAGGTTACGCACCTCGTCCGCCACCACCGCAAAACCACGACCGGCTTCACCGGCACGGGCCGCTTCGATGGCCGCGTTGAGCGCAAGCAAGTTGGTCTGCTGGGAGATGCCTTTGATCACATCCAGAATGTGCCCGATGTTGTCGGTGCTGGCATTCAGGGTTTCGATTTGCGTGCAGGACAGGCTGATTTTCTGCGACAACTCGGTCATCGCCAGAATGGTTTTCTCCACCACCTGACGACCATCATCGGCCTGCTCGCTCGCGCCGCTGGCGTGCTGGGAAGCATCGGCGGCGTTGCGGGCGATTTCCTGGGTGGCGGCGCCCAACTGGTTGATCGCCGCGGCCACGCTGTTGGTGCGGGCGCTTTGTTCGTCGGAGCCGACGATCGAAGCGTTGGACGAAGCCATCACCCGTTGCGACAGGTCGTGAACCTGGCGGGTGGCCGACGACACTTCGGAAATCGACGCGTGAATTCGCTCCACGAACTGGTTGAACGAACCGCCCAGCTCACCGAACTCGTCTTTGCTTTCCACGGCCAAGCGACGGGTCAAGTCGCCTTCGCCTTGAGCGATGTCCTGCATCGCACGACCCATGGTGGTCAGCGGACGCATCAGCACGTTGATCAGCAGGCTCAGCAGCACGGCAATGGCCGTCACGGCGATGAACATCGCGATCAGCGCAGAAGTACGGAACTGGCTGAGTGGTGCGTAGGCCTTGTCCTTGTCGATCGACAGACCGATGTACCACTCGGCATTGGGCAAACCACTGACCGGCGTGAACGAAAGGATACGGTCCTGCTTGTTCAGGGTGACTTCCTGATTGCCCTTCTCGATGCGCACGCCGGCGTTCGGGTAGATGTCCTTCAGGTTTTTCATCACCTGGTCTTTGTCCGGGCTGACGATCACCTGACCGTCGGCGCTGACCAGGAATGCGTGGCCGATGCCACCGAAATCCACCGAGTTGATGATCTTCACCAGTGTTTCCAGGCTCAGGTCACCACCGACCACACCGAGCAACTCGCCGTTCTTTTTCACCGGCAGGGCGATGGTCACCACAAGGCCACCGACGGCGGCCATGTAAGGCGGAGTCAGCATAGTCTTGTCGGCAGCCACGGCCTGTTTGTACCAGGGACGCTGACGCGGGTCGTAACCGTCAGGCATCTTCGCGTCCGGGCGCTGAGTAAACACGCCGTTGGCCTGACCCACGTAGGTGAACTGGAAGTTCGAGGTCAGGGCCGGTTGATTGACCAGCCCTGGGAGGTCGGCATTGGTGCCTTGATGAGCGACGTTCTGCGCGAGGTTTTCCAGCACCAGCACGCGGCCGCTCAACCAGTTCTGCACGCTGCTGGCGGTCAGATCGCCGGCCTGCTGGACGCTCGATTCAAGGTTTTGACGGATGGTGTTTCGCTGCAGATAGTCGTTGTACAAAGTGAACAACGCAAAAGCCAGCACCACGACGCCGGAGGCGGCCAGAAGGATTTTATGGCTGAATTTGAGATTCATTTCATGGGACTTCTTATGCAAAAAGTGGGGATGCGTTCCGGGTTGCAACATTCCATGTAACAGCGCAGGCAGGGCTCTGGGGCCGCTCTACTTTGGTGCACGCATGTCTCATCAGGCTGTCGGCACAAACCGGAGAAAACTTAGGCGTTTGTACGAAATGGTCGACATTCCTGTCAGATACCCGCCGAACGGCGTGCCAGAGCGTCTGATCAGCCTTTTTGGATAACTCGTCGCTGAGTCGGCACGGTGAACCGCACCAGCAGGTGGTCAAACAAGCCATCCATTGGCTGCTGCGTCTGCGTAACAACTCGACCAATTCCAGGCTACGTCAGCAATGCGATGTCTGGCGGGCCGAACATCATGAGCACGAACTTGCCTGGCAACGAGTGCAGTCGCTGCAAGCCGAGTTGAGCAGTAACCTGCGGGCTGTGCCCGGTGCTCAAGTGGCCTTCAATACGTTGGAAAACAGCGCCCAGGGACTGGGACGACGCCAAGCCTTGAAGCTGCTGTCGGGTGCATTGCTGATAGGGTCGGCGGCGTGGCTGAGCAAAGATGCGGGCTGGCAACAGTGGACCGCCGATTTCGCCACCGCCACCGGCGAACGGCGCGGTTTCCAATTGCCCGACGGCACACGACTGGAACTCAACACCGCCAGTGCAGTGGATCTGGATTACAACGCGCAGCAGCGGCTGATCAAACTGACTCGCGGCGAGATCATCGTGACGTGCGGCGGGATCGACGAAGGATCTTCGTTTGATCGACCGCTTCGGGTGCAAAGTCGCCACGGTGTTTATGAAGACGTTGGGGCACGTTTTATCCTGCGTCAGGAGAGCGATTGCACGCGACTTAGTGTTACCGCTGGCAGGGTCGTCATCCATTCGCCGCTTGCCGCCGATGGCATGCCGACTCAGGTGCAGGCAGGGCAGAGCTATCTGGTCGATCGCCACCAGGCGAGGTTAGCGACACCTCTGAACAGGGATGTTGGTGCCTGGGTTGACGGGTTGATCGTTACCCGCAACATGCGGTTGGGGGATTTTCTTAATGAAGTCGGACGCTATCGCCACGGATATCTGACGTGCTCAACGGACATTGTGGACTTGCGGCTGTCCGGTGTTTTCCGCTTGGAGAACACCGACACGTTGCTGGCCATCCTGCCGCAAACCCTGCCGGTGCAACTGCGTTATCGCACTCGCTGGTGGGTGACACTGGAGCGACAGGCCTGGATTATTTTTGGCGGGTTGCGCGGGCAAGTCCGGCTTAGTCACCAGTAAGCACCCTCTTCATTTCGCTGCCGATTCAGACGTCCTGCGCTGCGCTGCTTTCTACTGCACTGAGTTCTCGGCGTGTTGGCGACACTGGGCGTAGCGGCAGAGGGCAGCGAGGTCAGCGAGGTCAGCAGCCACCGCTACGACATTGCCGCGGGTCCATTGAGCGATGTACTCAACCAGTTTGCGCGTCAGGCGGGCATTACCTTGTCTATGACGCCTTAGCAAACCGGGGCCTTCAGTCACCGGGCGTACAGGGCGAGTATTCGGCAGATCAGGCACTGCGTCGTTTGCTCAGCGGTTCGGGTTTGGAGGCCGTGAGCCAGGATGGCAACAGCTATGTACTGCGCCCGGTCGCCGAAACCGAAGCGCTGGCATTGCCCACTACCGACATCAAAGGCTTTGCTCTCGGTAACGCACTGGGCAGCATGGATGGCTCCAACGCGATGCATGGCCAGATCTCCACCAAGACCAGTACTGTGCTGCTGGAAACCAGGAAAACCTGGCTACCAAACTACCGCAGGGAAACTTCTACCGCGCCGTTGGTGCTGTCCGCTCCCAAGGCCTGGAACTGGAAGCACACATGCGGCTGACCGACAACCTTAAAGTACTCGGCAGCTACACCTTCATCGACATCGAGTACTCGAAGCCGATGATCAGCACCTTGAACTATCGCTCGCCGAGGGAGTTCAGGCGCTTGGCGGCAGCATCAATTTAACAGGGAGTTGGTGTCCGGTTTGGTAGGGGCAAGTCCAGCTTGAATGCGAACAACCTGACGAATGAGTCCTACGTGGCCCCCTGTGCCAACCTGAACTTCTGCTACCTGGGCGAGGAACGCAATGTCGCCGCCACGGTAAGCTACCAGTTCTAAGTACTCCTCAAAAAATGAAGCCAGCACCCGATTCCAGGGACTGGCTTTGTCATCTCGTCGGGAACATTCCATTGGTTTGGATATGGTGTCACTGAGCGTTTAGGGGCCCATAACGACAAAACCCCTGTCTGTGTTAGCAGACAGGGGTTTCGGAATTCAATCTTGACGATGACCTACTCTCACATGGGGAAACCCCACACTACCATCGGCGATGCATCGTTTCACTGCTGAGTTCGGGATGGGATCAGGTGGTTCCAATGCTCTATGGTCGTCAAGAAATTCTGTGACCAGCCCGTTACCGCGGTAACGTGCCAGCAAAATTGGTGACTTCTACTAAAACAAAACCCCTACCTGCATACGCAGATAGGGGTTTCGGAATTTAATCTTGACGATGACCTACTCTCACATGGGGAAACCCCACACTACCATCGGCGATGCATCGTTTCACTGCTGAGTTCGGGATGGGATCAGGTGGTTCCAATGCTCTATGGTCGTCAAGAAATTCGGGAGCCAGGTCGTGGGCCTTTTCAGGTTCACGCTCCAGCGAATGGGTAAGTGATAGTTTGGTGTTTTGTGAGTATCTCGAACTTTCGGTTCATTTCGTCTTCACACACCGCAATCTGGTGCTCTTTCGCTTTTCAGCTCAAAGCCTGCAAATTGCTTGGGTGTTATATGGTCAAGCCTCACGGGCAATTAGTATTGGTTAGCTCAACGCCTCACAGCGCTTACACACCCAACCTATCAACGTCGTAGTCTTCGACGGCCCTTCAGGGGACTCAAGGTCCCAGTGAGATCTCATCTTGAGGCTAGTTTCCCGCTTAGATGCTTTCAGCGGTTATCTATTCCGAACATAGCTACCCGGCAATGCCACTGGCGTGACAACCGGAACACCAGAGGTTCGTCCACTCCGGTCCTCTCGTACTAGGAGCAGCCCCTCTCAAATCTCAAACGTCCACGGCAGATAGGGACCGAACTGTCTCACGACGTTCTAAACCCAGCTCGCGTACCACTTTAAATGGCGAACAGCCATACCCTTGGGACCGGCTTCAGCCCCAGGATGTGATGAGCCGACATCGAGGTGCCAAACACCGCCGTCGATATGAACTCTTGGGCGGTATCAGCCTGTTATCCCCGGAGTACCTTTTATCCGTTGAGCGATGGCCCTTCCATACAGAACCACCGGATCACTAAGACCTACTTTCGTACCTGCTCGACGTGTCTGTCTCGCAGTCAAGCGCGCTTTTGCCTTTATACTCTACGACCGATTTCCGACCGGTCTGAGCGCACCTTCGTACTCCTCCGTTACTCTTTAGGAGGAGACCGCCCCAGTCAAACTACCCACCATACACTGTCCTCGATCCGGATAACGGACCTGAGTTAGAACCTCAAAGTTGCCAGGGTGGTATTTCAAGGTTGGCTCCACGCGAACTGGCGTCCACGCTTCAAAGCCTCCCACCTATCCTACACAAGCAAATTCAAAGTCCAGTGCAAAGCTATAGTAAAGGTTCACGGGGTCTTTCCGTCTAGCCGCGGATACACTGCATCTTCACAGCGATTTCAATTTCACTGAGTCTCGGGTGGAGACAGCGCCGCCATCGTTACGCCATTCGTGCAGGTCGGAACTTACCCGACAAGGAATTTCGCTACCTTAGGACCGTTATAGTTACGGCCGCCGTTTACCGGGGCTTCGATCAAGAGCTTCGCGTTAGCTAACCCCATCAATTAACCTTCCGGCACCGGGCAGGCGTCACACCCTATACGTCCACTTTCGTGTTTGCAGAGTGCTGTGTTTTTAATAAACAGTCGCAGCGGCCTGGTATCTTCGACCGGCATGGGCTTACGCAGTAAATGCTTCACCCTCACCGGCGCACCTTCTCCCGAAGTTACGGTGCCATTTTGCCTAGTTCCTTCACCCGAGTTCTCTCAAGCGCCTTGGTATTCTCTACCCAACCACCTGTGTCGGTTTGGGGTACGGTTCCTGGTTACCTGAAGCTTAGAAGCTTTTCTTGGAAGCATGGCATCAACCACTTCGTCACCCAAAGGGTAACTCGTCATCAGCTCTCGGCCTTAGAATCCCGGATTTACCTAAGATTCCAGCCTACCACCTTAAACTTGGACAACCAACGCCAAGCTGGCCTAGCCTTCTCCGTCCCTCCATCGCAATAACCAGAAGTACAGGAATATTAACCTGTTTTCCATCGACTACGCTTTTCAGCCTCGCCTTAGGGACCGACTAACCCTGCGTCGATTAACGTTGCGCAGGAAACCTTGGTCTTTCGGCGTGGGTGTTTTTCACACCCATTGTCGTTACTCATGTCAGCATTCGCACTTCTGATACCTCCAGCAAGCTTCTCAACTCACCTTCACAGGCTTACAGAACGCTCCTCTACCGCATCACCTAAGTGATACCCGTAGCTTCGGTGTATGGTTTGAGCCCCGTTACATCTTCCGC